>CAWFJQ010000003.1:3217500-4352734 GCA_963816265.1 Vicinamibacterales bacterium | reverse complement strand
CTGGCGGACGGGATCGCCGAGCTGTCGGCGGCCGCCGCGGCCGGCGACCGGCTGGCGATGCACAAGGCGCTGAGCGACCTCGTGCCGACCTTCGTCTGGTGGATAGGCCTGCCGGCCGGATTCCGATAGCAGCACGCCGCTCGTGCCCGCGCCGTCCCTGTGGTCCCGGCGCTTCGTCGCCAACGTCGCCGCGGGCGCCGGCGGCCGCGCCGCCGCCATCGTCGTCGCCTTCGCGCTGACCACCGTCCTGGTGCGCACCCTGGGCACCGGCGTCTACGGGACCTGGTCCTTCTTCTTCGTCCTCCTCGGCTTCCACGCGCAGTTCGACCTCGGGCTGTCCGTGGCGATCGAGCGCGCGGTGGCCCGCGCCGCCGCCGACGAGCGCTGGAGCCACGTGCCGGCGCTGCTCGGTTCCGGCCTGCTCCTCGCCGCCGCGCTGAGCGCCCTCCTGCAAATCGCAGTGGTGGCCTGGCCGGCGCGCTGGCTGGCCGCCCTCGGCGATCCGCAGGCCGTGCGCGCCTGCCTGCTCGTGCTGCCGGCCTGCCTGTTCTGCAGCAACGCCGCCGCCGTGGCCGGCGCCGGCCTGGCGGGCCTGCAGCGCACGACGACGCTGGCGCTGCAGCGGACGGTCCTCGGCGCAATCGCGGCGGGCGCGGTGGCCGGCCTGGCGATGGCTGGCGTCCGCCGGCTGGACCTGCTGCTCGCGACCTACGCGGCCAGCCTGGCCGCCGCCGCAGGTGCCAGCGCCATCGCGGTCGCGCGCGACCTCCCGGCCGGGAGTGCGGCGGCGCGGGCGTGGTGGCCGGAAGGCGCGGCCCTCCGGCGAGCTGCTGCGCGCGTCGGCGGCCAGCTGCAGGCGACGACGCTGGTCGCGCAGCTCGGCAATCTGGCCCTGCGCCTGGTCCTCGGCTCACGCTTCGGGCCGGCCGCGATGGGCCTCTATGACCTGGCCAGCCGGGCCGCAATCGCGCCGCGCACGCTGGTCGCGTCGCTGCTCGTCGCGCTGGTGCCGTTCGCGGCCGGCCGCGAACGGCGGGACGGCCGCGGCGCGTTCACCGAGACGCTGTGGATGTCGACGAAGTACCACGACGCTCCTGATCGTGCCGACGACGCTGGCGGGGCTGGTCGTCGCGCGGCCGCTGATGGCGCTGGCTGGGAGTGGACGCCGCGGCCGACGCCGCGCGGCTGTTCCAGGTGCTGCTCGTCGCGCTCGCCTGCCAGACGATCGTCGGACCGATGGTGGCCCTCGCCCGCGCCGACGGGCGGCCGGGGCCGGAGGCCGTCGTCACCGCCATCGCGCAGCCGGTCGCCGTGGCGCTCGCCGCGACCCGCCTCACGCTCGACGGCGTCATCACGACGTTCGCCGTCGTGATCACCGTCAGCCTCTGGCTGCTGTGGGCGTACCTGCGGCGACGCCTCGACGTGACCGGTCCCGGCGGTCGCTGGCTGGCCCCGCTCGCCGGCGTGACGGCCGGAGCCGGCATGGTAGCCTGGGCCGCCCACATGAGCGCAATAGCCGCCACGGCGCCGTCGACACCTTGCTCGTGGCGCCGGCCCTGATCGCCGGCACGGCCGCGGCGCTCGCGCTGGCGCTCGGCGCCATCCCGGCCGCCGAACGGCAGGTCCTCACCGGCCTCCTCGGGCGCCTGACGCGGCGGTCGCGGCCGTAGCGGCTCGCGCATCGATCCGATCGTCCTCGTCCTGCTACTCCTCGCCGTGGCCGCGCCCATCGCGAGCCGGCGGCTCACCGGCGACGTCCTCGGTCCGCTCGCGCTCATCGCGTTGACCTTGGGCGGCTTCCACCGCCGCGCTCGCCCTACTCGCCTGGATCCCGTACCACCCGATTGCGGCCAGCACCTGGTGGTTCTTGACCAACCTGGCGGCGCTCGTCGGCGGCCTGCTCGTCGGGCAATAATGGCTGGCGCAGCGGACGCCACCGCGATCGCCGGAGACGCTCGCCACGGGCACCAGCACCAACCGGTTCCGCGCCGAGCGCTGGGTCGTCCCGATGGCGATCGCCGCCATCGCCGGCGTGGCGTGGTACGTCGTGGCCGCCGCCACCCGTCTCGGCTGGCGCGGCCTGCTCGATGGCGAGCGTCTGCGTCAGGCGCTGACGACCTACGAGATTCCGAGCACGTTCCTGTTCCTGCAGTTCTTCTGCCTGATCGCGCCGCTGGTGGCCGCGGCGCTCGCGCTCACCGGCACGCGGCTGTCGTGGCCGGCGCGGATCGGGGCCGCCGTGGCGGCGATCGGCACGCTGCCGACCACGGATCGGACGCAGGTGTTCTCGCTGGTCGCGACGCTGTTCCTGATGTGGGTCTTCGCCCGCGGCCGGGCCCTGGGCTGGCGCCGGCTGCTGCTGATCGGCGCGGTCGTTCCGGCCATCCTGGCGGCGAACTTCGTCGCGGTGGACGCCTGGCGCCGCAACGTGCTCGAAGCCTTCGAACTGAAGCTGACGGTCGAGGCGCCCGAGAGCCGCGCGACTCCGGTCGCGCGCGCCTTCTGGCGCCGAATGACGTCGGCCTACTACTACGCCACCTGCGCGTATCCGGCCATCGATCGGCTGCTGCTGGATCCCGGTCCGTCGACCGGCGGCGCGCTGTCCTTCTACCCGGTCGCGCGGGCCCTCGAGCGCTCCGGGCTGGGTCCGCCCACGCCGCCCTACATCCCCGGCTTCGTGACCATCACGCGCCCCGGCCCGGGTCCACCCGCCTACGCGAACGCCTACACCTACCTCTACTACCCCCTGCGCGACTTCGGCCCTCGCGGAGCGGCCGTCTACAGCCTGGCGCTCGGCGTCGCCTGCGGCCTCGCCATCGGCTGGGCCGGCGCCGCCCGGCACTCGCCCGCCCGGGTCCTGGTCGCCGCGCACGTCTCGACGGCGATCGCGTTTCTGCCGCTGTTCAACAAGTTCAACAACTCGAAGTGCGGGTACATCGTCGTCTGGACGCTGATCCCGTTCGCGGTCGCCGCGCTGTCGAGCCGGCGGCGTCCGGCGGCCTGACCGGCTGCCGTGGCGGTCGGCCCTCTGCGTTCAGCCCAGGCGCCCGCCGCCGTCGTCGCGTGTCAGGACCGCGATCAGGCTGAGCGGCGGGAGCGGCAGGACGCCGTCCACCAGCCGCAGGATCGGCGTCAGCAGGTTGAGCAGCTTGATCTGGAACAGGCCGAAGCCGCGCCGCCTCAGCAGCCGGCCGTTGATGCACCAGGCCAGCGTCCCGAAGCGATTGAAGGGCAGCATCGCCTCGACGTCGAGACCCGCGGCCCGGGCCGCGGCGGTCAGCGTCTCGCGGGTGTAGCGCCGGTTGTGGCCGAGCACCTCGTCGAGCGTGCCGGCGTTGCCGCGGCCCCTGCGGCACCAGGACGATGGCGCGGCCGTCGGCGGCCAGCACCGAGCGGATGTTGCGCGAGCGCGGCCACGTCGTCCTGGATGTGCTCGATCACGTTGAGGCACACCACCGTGTCGAAGCCGCCCTCGCGGCGCGGGAACGACGCCGCGATCGCCGACGTCGCAGCGGGCCACCGACAGGTAGGGCCGATCGGTGACGCAGCGACGCCAGCGTGGTCAGATAGAGCGGGTTGACGTCGGTGGCGACGAACGTGCGCCGGGGCACGAGCTGCAGCGTGAGGTTGCCGATGCCGGCGCCGATCTCGAGCACGCGCGTGCCGCAGAAGGGACGGATGCGATCTCGGCCATCCAGGCGTTGAACCTCGGCGCCCGGCTCAGGCGCGCCAGGATCTGGCTGCCGTAGGCGTCCTTGACGTAGACCTCGTCGGACGACGCGGAAGCGCGCGATCGCCGTCAGCGCCTTGAGGCCGTCCCGCCAGCCGATCTTCTTGCCTTCCTGGTAGCGTGCGGCCCGGAGTAGCCGATCGGCACCTCGAAGATGCGGGCCCGCCGCTTGGCCAGCTTGATCGTCAGCTCGGGCTCGAGCCGGAAGTCGTTCGAGACGATCGGGATCGACTTGAGCAGATCGGTGCGGACGGCCTTGTAGCACGTCTCCATGTCGGTCAGGTTCAGGTTGGTCGCCAGGTTGCTCAGGAAGGTGAGGAACTTGTTCCCCAGCTCGTGGCGGTAGGCGAGCGCGCGGCGCGCCTCGGCGCCGGCGAAGCGCGAGCCGAAGACGGCGTCGGCCTCGCCCTCGACGAACACCCGCACCAGGCGCAGCAGATCGCGCGGGTGGTACTCGAGGTCGGCGTCGTGGATCACGCGTCAGCTCGCAGGTCGCCTCGGCGAGCGCGGTGCGGATGGCGGCGCCCTTGCCGCCGTTGCGCTCGTGGCGGAGGAATCGCCAGGACAGGCGCGAGCTGCCGCGCGAGGCTGCGAACGCCTCGAGGACCGCGGGCGTGCCATCGGTCGAGCAATCGTCGACGACGATCACCTCGATGCGCGAGAGGAGAGGGCTGTCGCCGAGGACCTCGAGGCGGCCGAGCGATTCGGCGACCAGGTACTCCTCGTTGTAGACCGGGACGAGGACGGAAAGGGAAGTCAGCGGCGCGTCCTCGGCGGGCCCAGTCTAACCCGGGCGCGGCCGGTCAGCACCAGCGCGCACGCCAGGCCTGGAACATCAGCACGGGCCACAGGCGCAGCTCCTCGGCGTGGCCGGCCAGGTGCCGCCGCCAGACCGCGCTGATCACCGCCGCGTCGAAGCCGGCGCCCTCCTCGAGCGCGGCCGGGGCCAGGAGCGGCTCCGCCCAGGCGCGGAGCGGGCCGCGCAGCCAGGCGCCGATCGGCAGCCCGAAGCCGGTCTTCGGCCGATCCATCAGCGCCGGCGGGACGTGCCGGTCGACGATGCGGCGCAACAGCCACTTGCCGCGGCCGTCGCGGATGCGCATCGACAGCGGCAGCCGCCACATGAATTCGACCAGCCGGTGGTCGAGCAGCGGCGCCCGGGCCTCGAGCCCGGAGGCCATGCTGGCCCGATCCACCTTGGCCAGGATGTCGTCGGGCAGGTAGCCGACGAGATCCTGGAAGATCATCCGCTCTGAGACCGAGGCCACGGCCAGGCCGGCCGCTTCGCGCTCGCCCCACGAGCTCGGCACCGTCGCGCCGGGCAGCGCCTGCCAACGGGCGATCCCACTGCGCGATCAGGATGCGGTAGACGTCGTCGACGTCAGCGGCGTCGAGCAGGCGCAGCAGCTTGCGCAGCTTGTCGCCGGGCTGGCGCTGCCGGGCGCCGGCCGGGAGCAGTCGCTGCGCGGCCCCGGCGATCGCGTCCCACGTCGCCGGACCGACACGAGCGCCGGCGGCGGCGACGCCGCGCCGCAGCCCACGGGGCCACGGACCGATCCGACGCCAGGCCCGCTCCGCCCACACATGCCGGGTGTAACCGCCGAACATCTCGTCGCCGCCGTCGCCGGTGAGCGCGACGGTGACGCGCGGGCGGGCCAGCGCGGAGACGATCGTCGTCGGGATCTGCGACGAGTCGGCGAACGGCTCGTCGTAGATGACGGGCAGGCGCGGCACCACGGCGAGGGCGTCCTCGGGCGTCACGCGCAGGCTCGTGTGATCGGTGCCGAGGTGGGCGGCGACGGCGGCCGCCGCCGCGGACTCGTCGTACTCGGGGTCCGAGAATCCGATCGAGAACGTCCGGACGGTGGTCCCGCTCGCGGCCTGCATCAGCGCCACGACGGCCGTCGAGTCGAGGCCGCCCGACAGGAACGCGCCGAGCGGCACGTCGGCGATCATCCGCCGCTGGACCGCATCGCGGAGGAGCGCCTCGCCCTCCTCGATCGCCTGGGCGTCGCCGATTGCGCGGCGCTGCGACGCGGCGGCCTCGACCACCGTGCGGGCCCGCCAGGTACCGGCTCGACCACGGGATCGCCGCTGCCCGCCAGCCGCGCCAGGTGCCCAGGCGGCAGCTTGGCGATCCCGGCGTAGATCGAGGCCGGCGCCGGGATGCAGCCGAAGCGGAGGAGCGCGGCGACGGCGTTCCGATCGATCGCCGTCGGGCACGCCGGATGGGCCCGCAGGCTTTTCAGCTCGGAGCCGAACAGCCACGTGCCGTCGCCGGCCCGCCCGTAGTAGAGCGGCTTCTTGCCGAGCCGATCGCGCACCAGCCACAAGGTCCGGTCGTGCGTGTCCCAGACGGCCAGCGCGAACATGCCCCACAACTCGGGCACCGCGTCCGCGACGCCGCGGCGGGACATCAGCTCGAGGATCACCTCGGTGTCGGAGCCGCCGCGGAACACGGCGCCATCGGCGGCGAGGCGCGCACGCAGGTCACGGTAGTTGTAGATCTCGCCGTTGAAGACGATGGCGTAGCGGCCGTCGGCCGACCGCATCGGCTGGTGGCCGGCCGGCGAGACATCGACGATGGCGAGCCGCCGGAACCCGAGCGCGACGCCCGCCGGCGCGTCGACGTAGTCGCCGCCGTCGTCGGGGCCGCGGTGAACCAGGGTGCCGGCCATCGCCGCGACGCGCGCGCGGAGGATCTCCTCGCGGCCGCCGCCCGGCTGCCACAGCCCGCTCAGGCCACACATGTCGGGGCGCCTCCGGCGGCGCGGCGCAGGACGTCCGCGACCAGTGGCGCCGTCCGGTGAAGCGCGTAGTGCGCCTCGACGTGGGCCCGCCCCGCGGCGCCGAGCCGGGCCCGCAGCGGCGCGTCGGCGACGAGGCGATCGAGGGCGGCGACCCAGTCGTCCTCGCTCGAGGCGAGCAGTCCGGTCTCGCCGTCAATCACGATCGCCGGGTTGACGCCGACCGGCGAGGCGACCGCCGGGCGCCCGCAGCCGAGGTACTGCACCAGCTTGAAGCCGCATTTGCCGCGCGACCAGGGCTCGTCGACGAGCGGCATGATGCCGATGTCGAAGCCGGCGATCTCCTCGGCTTCGCGACCCTCCACCCACGGCCGCTCCTCGCACGGGAAGGGCCACGATCGCAGCCCCGGCGTCACGCCGACGAGGACGACCCGGGCCCGCCCGCCGGCGCAGACGCGCGCCAGGGCCGGGGCGACCGAGTCGAGCGCCTCGGCCGTCGTCGGCGAGCCGATCCAGCCGATCACCGGTGGGCGGTTGCCGGCCGGCGGCGCCACCGGATAGCGATCGATGTCGACCACGGACGGGATGATGGCGACGTCGCGGGCGCCGGCCGCGCGGGCGCGGTCGGCCAGATAGGCGTTGCCGGCGACGACGACGGTGGCACCGGCCATGAGGCGATCGATCTTGCCGCCGAGGAGCCGGCGCACCAGGGCGGAGCGATGGCGATCGTAGCGGTGGAACACCGCGTCGTCGGTACTCGACCACGCGAGGCGGGCCGCCGCGCATGAGCAGGTGCTCGATCAACGCCGGCAGAAACGGCATCAGCTGGTACTCGATCCACAGGACGTCGTAGCGGTGCCGGCCGGCCACCGCGCGGAGCCGGCCGCGGAGCGCCGCCCAGAGGCGGTGCCACGGATACCCGCCGGCGGTCTGGCGGTGACCGACGTCCTCGTCGGCCAGCAGCGGCGCCGAGGTCACGCTGATGCCCGCCGCGGCGAGGGCCGGGAAGTACTGGTACATGCGGACCCGGCTGCTCGCGCCGCGAGAGGCGTAGCGGCTGAGCAGGAGCACGTCGAGGGTGGGCGTCACGGACGGAGGCGGATGGGGGGATACGCCGCCCGCGCGGCGTCAAAACCGGAAGGATATACTACCGCCGTGCGAGCCCTGGTGACGGGCGCTACTGGCGCGATTGGCCCGGCGACGGTTCGCGCCCTGCTGGATGGGGGGGCCGACGTGCGGGTCTTCGGCCGCCTCGAACGTGTCCGCGATCACCCCGACACCTGGCCGGCGTGGCTGCCGCGCGTCGAGCTCGCGTGCGGCGACCTCACCCAGCCCGACACCCTCGCGGCGGCGATGCCCGGCATCGACGTCGTCATCCATCTCGCCGCTCTCCTTCACGTCGAAAAGCCCCCGGCCGGACACGAGCAACGGTATCGCACCGTCAATGTCGACGGCACGCGCCACGTCGCCGAGGCGGCGGCCGCCGCCGGGGTGCGCCGGCTCGTGCTCGCCAGCACGACGGCGGTCTACGGGCCGACGGGCGGACAGCCGGCCACGGAGGACACCGCGCCGGCGCCGGATTCGTGGTACGCCGAATCGAAGCTCGAAGCCGAGCGGGTCGCCCGCGCGGTCGGGCGGGCGTCGGGCCTCGAGGTCGTCATCCTTCGGCTGAGCGCGGTCTACGGCCCGCGCGTCCGCGGCAACTACCGGCGCCTGCTGCGGGCGATGGCGCACGGACGCTTCGTGTGGGTCGGCCCGGGACGCCACCGCCGCAGCCTCGTCGCCGATGCGGACGCGGCGCGGGCCTTCGAACTGGCGGCCCGGCACCCGGCCGCCAGCGGCCACACCTTCAACGTCGCCGACGGCCCGGCGCACACCGTCGACGAAATCCTCGACGCGATGGCCGCGGCGGTCGGCCGCCGGCGCCCGCGCTGGCAGGCGCGGGCCGGCCTCGCCCGCCTCGCCGCGGCCGCCGGGATCACCGGCCGGCGCCCCGCGCAGCGCCCGTCGGTCGAGAAGTACCTCGAGGAATCGTCGGTGGACGCCTCGCGCATCGGCGAGGTGATCGGGTTCCGTCCGGCGCTCGATCTCGACGCCGGTTGGCGGATGACCGCCGACTCCCTCCGGGCGACCGGCGAGCTGCCGACGATCGGCGGCCCGGCGCTGGCGGGCACGTCAGGGCCCTGAGCCTCAGCCGGACTCAGCGGGCGACGCGGGTCGGCTCCGGCGCGTGCTCGAGCCGGGTCAGATCGGCGTCGACCATCATCTTCACCAGGCCGGCGAAGTCGACGGTCGGGGTCCAGCCGAGCTTGGCCTTGGCCTTTTCCGGCGTGCCGATCAGCAGGTCGACTTCGGCCGGGCGCAGGAAGCGCTGATCGAGCGTGACGTGCTTCTTCCAGTCGAGCCCGGCGTGGCCGAACGCCACTTCGATCGAGCTCGCGCACCGAGTGCGTCTCGCCGGTGGCGATGACGTAGTCGTCCGGCTCGTCCTGCTGCAGCATCAGCCACATCGCGCGGACGTAGTCGCCGGCGAAGCCCCAGTCGCGCCGGGCGTCGAGGTTGCCCATGCGCAGCTCCTTCGACGAGCCCGAGCTTGATCCGCGCCACGCCGTCGGTGACCTTGCGCGTCACGAACTCGAGGCCGCGCCGCGGCGACTCGTGGTTGAAGAGGATGCCCGAGCAGGCGAACAGGTCGTAGCTCTCGCGGTAGTTGACCGTGATGTAGTGGCCGTAGACCTTCGACACGCCGTACGGGCTGCGCGGATAGAACGGCGTCTCCTCGCGTCTGCGGCACCGCCCGGACCTTGCCGAACATCTCGCTCGACGACGCCTGGTAGAAGCGGATCTTGGTGTCGACCTGGCGGACCGCCTCGAGCGCACGGGTCACGCCCTGGGCGTTGTACTCGCCGGTCAGCAGCGGCTGATCCCACGACGCCGGCACGAACGACATCGCCGCCAGGTTGTAGAACTCGCGCGGCCGCACCTCGTCGAGGATCTTGAGCAGCGACAGCTGGTCGAGCAGGTCGGCCGGCCGCAGCTCGATCCGGTCGAGGAGGTGCTCGATGCGCCACAGGTTCGGGCGCGCTCGACGCGGCGGACGACGCCGTAGACCTCGTAGCCCTTTTCGAGGAGCCACTCGGCCAGATACGAGCCGTCCTGGCCGGTGATGCCGGTGATGAGCGCGCGGTTGCTTCATTGCGGAGCGTTCTGCTTACAGGCGGAAGATGTGCGCGCCGGCGCCGGCCCTTCAACGCGTTGCGGGTGTCGAGGATCAGGGGCGACTTCGCGACCAGCGCGTCGTAGTCGAAGGTCTTGTGGTTGGTGGTGATGACGGCGATGTCGAAGCCGTCGGCCAGGGCCTTGGCGAACGGCACCTCGGTGCGCGGCTTGTGGCCGTGCTCGGCCGGCATCGACGGCACGTAGTGATCGGAGTAGGTGACGATGGCGCCGCGCCGCTCGAGCAGGTCGGCGACGTCGATGGCCGGCGACTCGCGGAAGTCGGTGACGTCGGACTTGTAGGCCATGCCGAACAGGTGGACCTTGCGAGCCCTTGATCGGCTTGGCGACGGAGTTCAGCGCTTCGCTGACGCGATCGACGACGTAGCGCGGCATGCCGCCGTTGATGTGGCCGGCCAGCTCGATGAAGCGGCTCTCGAAGCCGAACTGCCGCGCCTTCCAGCTCAGATAGAACGGATCGATCGGGATGCAGTGCCCGCCCAGGCCCGGGCCCGGATAGAACGGCATGAAGCCGAACGGCTTGGTCTTGGCCGCGTCGATCACTTCCCAGACGTTGATGCCCATGTCGCGGCACATCAGCGCGAGCTCGTTGACGAGGCCGATGTTGACGGCGCGGAAGGTGTTCTCGAGCAGCTTGACCATCTCGGCGGCACGGGTGTTGGAGACCGTGACGACCTCCTTCACCACCAGGCCGTAGAGCGCGACCGCGGCGTCGTTCGACGCCTGGTTGACGCCGCCGACCACCTTCGGGATGTTGCCGGTGTGGAACTGCGGGTTGCCCGGGTCGACGCGCTCGGGGGAGAAGGCCAGGAAGAAGTCGCTGCCGGCCTTGAGGCCCTCGGCCTCGAGCATCGGCTGGACGACCTCGTCGGTGGTGCCGGGATAGGTCGTCGACTCGAGGATGACGAGCTGACCGGCCCGGAAGGTACTTGGCGATCTCCTCCACCGACGGCGACGATGTAGGACAGGTCCGGGTCCTTGGTCTTGCGCAGCGGCGTCGGCACGCAGATGTTGATGGTGTCGACCTCGGACGAGCACCGAGAAGTCGGTGGTGGCGCGCAAGCGGCCGGCCTTCACCATCTCGGCCACGTCGCTGGCGGCGACGTCGCCGATGTACGACTCGCCCTTGGCGAGCGCGCTCGACCTTGCGCGTCGTCGAGGTCGACGCCGACGACCGTCAAGCCCGGCCTTGGCGAACTCGACGGCCAGCGGCAGACCGACGTATCCGAGCCCGATGACCCCGGCCTTCGTCGACCGCGCCTTCAGCCGCTCGACCAGCGACCCCGTGTGCACTGACATCCGTGGTGTCTCCGACGCCGCCGGTCCGGCCGTCCCACCCTCAGCCGGGTGACGGCGCCGAGGCGCAAAACGCGAGTATAGCAGTCCGCCAGCGGCGGACCGCCAACCGGGCGGCGCTCACCGTGGCGTGAGGCTGGTTCCGTCGGCGTCGGCCCGGTAGGCCGCGCCACAGGCGCCGCACGCCAGCGTCCGTTCGACGTGGGCCCCGTCGGGGCCCCGGCGCGGACCGAGCCGCTCCCCGCAGGCGCAGGCCCAGCCGACGTGGCGGGCCGGGTTGCCGACCACCAGTGCATAGGCCGGCACGTCGCGCGTCACGACGGCGCCGGCCCCGACGAAAGCGTAGCGGCCGATCTCGAGGCCGCACAGCACGGTGCTGTTGGCGCCGAGCGTGGCGCCGCGGCGGACCAGCGTCGGGGCGTAGGCGTCGCGCCGCGAGACGTGGCTGCGCGGGGTGACGACGTTCGTGAACACCGTCGACGGGCCGCAGAACACCCCGTCCTCGAGGGTCACGCCGTCGTAGATCGAGACGTTGTTCTGGACCTTGACGCCGTCGCCGAGCACGGCCCGGGCGGCGACGAAAACGTTCTGGGCGAGCATGCAGTCGCGCCCGATCCGGGCGCCCGCCATGACGTGCGAGAAGTGCCAGATACGCGTGCCCGCGCCGACCTCGGCGCCGGGATCCACGCGCGCCGTCTCGTGCGCCTGAACATCCACCGCGGACTCCTGCTACACCGCCTCGTGGAGGACACCGCCGACGGCGCGGTCGAGGATCCGCGCGAACTCGCCGGTCAGGCGCCGCCGCTCGTAGCGGGCGATTGCCCGCCGATCGCTCGGCGCCGGCACGCGGCCGTCGCGCCGCCACTGGCCGAGCCAGTCTACCAGCGCCGCCTCGACCTCGGCGGCGGTGGTCGCGACGCGGCCGCCGCGCGTGGCCGCGAACAAGGCCGCCACCGCGCTCCGGTGCGAGGCGATGGCCAGGATTGGCCGGCCGGCGTCGAGGTACTCGAAGACCTTGGTCGGCACGTCGCCGTCGTAGGCCGCGTCGGGCGAGCCGAGCGAGACGAGCGCGGTGGCCCGCCGCTGCGCGTCGAGCGCGGCGGCGCGCGGCACGGCCCCGGCGTAGCGCAGCGCCGGCGCCAGGGCCGGCCAGCGCGCGGCGGCCCGCCTGGCGACGTCGGGGTGGCGGCCGACGAACCACACCTCGAGCGCCGCGATCGGCAGATCGCCGCGGGCGACGATGGCGTCGAGGGCGGCGAACAGCAGGCCGGGGTCGCGCGAGCCATGCGTCAGCGTGCCGGTATGGACGAGCGAGAAGCGGTCGGCGGCGATGGGCAGCGGATCGACGACCGGCGCCTCGCGGTCGGCGGGATCGAACCCGTTCGGCACCACCGACACCGGCCGGCCGAGGAGCCGACCGAGGTTCTCCGCGATCGGCGCCGACACCGTCACCACTTCCGACGCCCGCGCCAGCGTGTGCCGCTCGAGCCGCGCCTCGACGCCGGCGAGCGGCCAGGCGCGGCGCCACGCCGAACGCTGCGACCATGGGTCCCGGTAGTCGGCGATCCACGGCACGTGCAGACGCCGCGCCGCGGCCGCCGCGACCAGGTGCGCGGTCGGCGGCGGCGAGGTGCTGACGATGGCCTCGACGCGGTGCGCGGCGAACACCCGCGCCACCGACCGGCGATTGACCAGCCACGGCCACGCGTCGTCGGGGAACGACAGCCACTGCCGGTAGATCCAGTGCGCGGCGCGGGCATGCGGACGCCGGCCGGCGAGGACGTTCTCGGTCTTGAGCGGCTCGAGCGCGGCGCGGCCGCGCAGGGCCTCGACCGCGGCCGCGGCGAGCGCGTGCCAGGCGCGATCCGTCGTCGCCAAGGCCGGCGCCGGCACATCGCCGCAGTCGACCCGTTCGGGCGGGCCGGGCGGCAGGTGCAGCGACGAGCCCGGCCGCACCGTCACCACCACCGGCTGCCAGCCGAACGCCGGCAGGTAGCGGGCCAGCGCGGCGGCGCGCAGGGCGCCGGCGGCCTGCCGCGGTGGATACCAGTAGGCGACCAGGCCAACCCGTCTCATCGGGCGCTCACCCACCACGTGACGTTGGCCCAGCGCCACAGCTCCGGGCCGGCGCGGCCGCCGCGATTGAGCACGTCGAGGGCGCGGGCGACGGCCGCCGGCGCGAGCAGGCCCTGGTTGGCAACCGTCGCCGGTGCCAGCACGTCGCCCAGCCAGGCCCGCAGCGGACCCCGCCACCACGACGCCTCGGGCGCGGCGAAGGCCCGCTTACGCGCCGCCAGCCGGACCGCGTCGGGCAGGCGCGTCCGCCGCGGATCGCGCAGCACCCACTTCTGCCAGCCGTCCCGCCACAGGTCGTCGCCCTCGAGGGCCAGGCCGGCGGCCACGACGTCGCGATCGAGGAACGGCACCCGCGCCTCGACCGACCAGGCCATCGCGCTGCGATCGAGGTAGCGCAGCAGCGCCGGCAGGTGCACCGCGAGGAGACGCGCCCGGGCGGCGGCGATCCGCGAGCGCGGACCAGCGGCCCCGGCGCCAGCCGGCATCGACGGCGCCGCCGCGTGCCAGCTGGCCGCCAGCTCGGGATGGAGCGCGGCGGTGTCCGCCGCCGCGAGCCGGCCGGCGGCGAGCGCGAGCGGCGCCGGCAGGAGCGCGACCGCGCCGCGCGCCGCCAGGCCGGCGCGGATCCCTCGCCCTTGCCGGCGCGCGCGTCGAGCGCCGCCCAGGCCCGGCCCGGTCCGCCGCCGAGGACGTCGTCGGCGAGGGCCGGCCCGACCAGGGCGGGATAGCCGCACAGCAGCTCGTCGGCGCCCTGCCCGTCGAGGACGACGCGGATGCCGGCGGCGGCGACGCGCCGCATCACGCACCACTGCGCGTAGGCGCTGCTCGACACGACCGGCTCGTCGAGGCCGGCGAGATACGTCGACAGGTCGTCGGCCAGCGTCACGCCCTGCGGCGGCTCGCCGACCACCGCGACGTGCCACGGGAACGGCGTCCGCGCCGCGATCGACGCGGCGACGGCGCGCTCGTCGCAGGCGGCGTCGGCGAAGCCGGCCGTGAACAGCGACAGGGGCGCCGCGTCCGCCGCCGCGGCGCTCAGGGCGATCGTCGCGCTGTCGAGGCCGCCGCTCAGCAGCGCCCCGATCGGCCGATCGCTGGCGCGGTGCGAGGCGATGGCGCGGTCGAGCGCGTCGTGGAAGCGCGCCTGTCGATCTCCGCCAGCCGCGATCGCCGTCAGGGCCGGCGCCCAGCGTCGTTCAGCGATGCCGCCGGACTCGTCGATCTCGATCAGGCAGCCGGCGCCGACGCGGTCGATGCCGGTGAAGCACGTCGGCGGGGCGTGATCGAGCAGGCCCGTCGCCAGGTACTCGGCCATGGCCGGCGCATGCGGGGCGGGGCGGGCGCCGAGGCCGGCGACGATGGCACCCGGCGTCGACGCGACGAGCACGCCGGCCGGCGTCCGGGCCAGGTAGAGCGGCTTGATGCCGAGCGGATCGCGCCCGCACCACAGGCGGTGGCGCGGCGCGTCCCAGACGACGAACGCCCACATCCCGCTCAGCCGCGCCAGCGCGTCCGGCCCCCAGGCGTCCCACGCCGCGAGGAAGACCTCGGTGTCGCCGGCGGTCCGGAACGCGTGCCCCGCCGCGCCCAGCTCGTCACGGATCGCCTCGGCGTTGTAGAGCTCGCCGTTGAACGCCAGCCACAGGCCGCGGCGGCTGCGCATCGGCTGGCGCGCGCGCGGATGGACATCGCGGATGGCCAGGCGGCGGACGCCGAGACCGAGCGACCAGCGATCGGATCGCCGGCCCTGCGGCAGCGCCGGAAGCGGCGCCGACGGATCGGTGGCGGCGCCGCCGAACCAGTCGGCGGTGCCGGTGCGCCCGTCGCCGAGCAGGAACGCTTCGTCGTCGGGGCCGCGTGAGGCGAGCGCGCCGGTCATCGCGGCGAGGCGCGCGGGATCCACGCCGGCGCCGGCCCGGTCGACGATCAGGGCGATGCCGCACATCAGCGGGGGCCCTCCCCGCCTCGAAGAGGTGGCAGGAGCCCCTCGCGTGTCAGCCACGCCTCCCAGGCGGCCGTGCGCACGGCCACACCATACCGCCGATCGAGATCGGCCCAGCGCGGCGGCGGCGGGCCGGCATCGAGCGCGCGCCGCAGCGCCGCCGCGACAGCGGCGTCCGGCGCATCGAGCGGCACGCAGACGCGAGCCGATCCGAGCACCTCCTCGAACACGGGCAGGTCGGTCGTCACCAGCGCGCAGCCCATGGCCGCGGCTTCCACGGCGGCGACGCCGAACCCCTCGTGGCGCGACAGCTGGGCGACGACCGCGGCGCGGCCGTAGAGGTCGCGCAGGGCGTCGCGCGAGACGTGGCCGGCGAACGACACGTTGGCGGGCGCCGACGCGACGAAGGCGCGGACGCCGGGATCGGCGGCGTCCAGGGCGCCGGTGATCACGACCGGGACGTCAGGGAGGGCGCCCGCCGCGCGCACCAGGCGGTCCAGGCCCTTCTGGACGATGGTCACGGGGCCGATCGCCGCGCAGGTGGACAGCACGAGCCGTTGGCGGGCTGGCGGCGGCGACGCCGGGCGGAACCACGCCGTGTCGACCGCGGGCGGCACGACGGCGACGGCGCGGGGCCGGGCCAGGGCGGAGATGTCCCGGCGCGACGACTCCGAGAACGCCCAGACCAGCGCCGCCTGCTCCAGGACCCAGCGGGACGCTCGCCGGCGCCACCCGCCGCGGGCCTCGCCGAAGCCGATCTCCGGGCAGGCCGCGACGTCCATCCCCCCCGCCACGACCAGGCAGGGCACCCCCGCCAGGCGGCAGGCGGCCAGGGTGATCGACCCGTAGGTCGCGGTCGCGAACCACACGACCGCGCGCGTCGGGCGCTCACGGACCAGCACACGGCCGAGCTGGCCGGCGAAGGTGACGTGGCCAAGCCCCGGGCGCGGGATGACCTCGACCACGGATACCCGCGACTTCAGGGCGTCGCGGTCGGCCGCCACGAAGCTCGCGCCAGGCGCGGAACCGGGCACGAACAGCAGTGATCTGGCGGTGTACGAAGGTCGATCCAGCACGACAAAAGTCAGCCCATATTAAACCTTCAATGCGTACGGTCCAGGTGGCGGTCGGGCGCGCTTGCGGCTGGGCTTCTGGGGTAACGATAGCGCGACTTCAACCGAAAACACGCGCGAAAACGCCCGTCTAGGGCTACCATCCACGCCGATGAACGGGCTGCGGCACGCCCCGTGCATTGATGAGGTCCGCACAGACACTTTCGACAGGCCGCGAGCGCCCTCAACTCGAACTCGAATTCGGACCCGGAGAACGACCACTATGAAACTCACGACGACCCTCGCCGCTGGCACCCTGGCCCTGACGGCGACCCTGCTCGCGTCGCCGGTGACTGCCGCGCCGATCCTCGGCACGGCCGGGGCGGGTCTGCAGAATGCGGCCATCCCGATGGAGAACTCGGGCCGCTACTGGGATGGCAACTCGTGGGACAGCGATGGCATCCAGGACGGCGCCGGCTTCAACCCCTGCAGCGCCGGCTCCCTCGCCAACGGCATCCCGTGCGGCCTGAACGCCGCGGCCGAGAGCGTTGCCGACCGCGCCGGCCTTCCCGGCAACACCTTCAACCTCGCCAACGGCGGGCCTGGCTACCAGGCGTGGGGCAGCACCAACGGCTCGGCCGACCTGAACTACGGCTTCGATGCCGAGGGCGGCGGTCTCTACGACTTCACGATGCTCGGTGAGTTCACCGACGACTGGGACGTCAACGAGATCGGCTGGTACGAGATCGGCAACACGCAGAACCGTAACACCATCTTCGGCTCCAACGCCGCGGTGGGTTCCACGGCGCAGGTGTTCATCCCGACCAACTTCGGCTTCTACTACCTGAACACCTCGGGCAACGGCGAGGTCTTCTACACCCAGTCGGCGTTCAACGCGCTGGGCGCGACGAACCAGCAGTTCGCGGCCTTCCAGCGCGGCGACTACACCATCATGGGCGTCGAGGACATCTTCTCGAACACCCTGACGCGGGCCTGGGAGCCGGGCACGGCCGACTACGACTACAACGACGTGATGTTCGGCTTCCGCGCCGCGCAGGTGCCGGAGCCGGCGACGCTGCTCCTGGTCGGCATGGGCCTGGCTGGGATCGCGCTCCAGCGCCGCCGCAAGGCGACCGCCGCCTAAGGGGCGCGACCGCCGACTAAGCCAGATAGCGCCGGAGGGCATCGCGCCACTCCGGCATCTCGACCCCGGCCGCCCGCAGCTTCGCGTTGGACAACGCGCAGTACCTGCGGGCGTTTCGCTTTCAGGGGCACGCTGGCGAACACGACCGGCTCGAGCCGCGCGGTGTCGGCGCAGCCGGTCAGGCGGGCCAGCTCCTCGGCCAGCTCCAGCCAGTTGGTGACGCCGCTGTTGACGCAGTGATAGAGGCCGGCCGGCGCGCCGGTCTCGACCAGCCGGCAGGTCGCCTCGACCACGTCCGCGACGTAGCTCGGCGTCAGCGTGCGATCCGCGAACACCCGCAGCGGCTCGCCCTTCTCGAGGCCGGCGACCAGCTTGTCGACGCTGCTGCGGACGTAGACGCCGCCGAACAGGCTCTCGACCCGCAGCACGTAGGCGCGCGGCGCCGTCGCCGCCAGCCACTCCCCCACCAGCTTCGACGTGCCGTAGACGCTCTGCGGCTTCGCCGCGTCGTCCTCGGTGTAGGGCGTCGTGCGATCGACGCCGTCGAAGACGAAGTCGGTGCTGTAGTGGACCAGCGTGGCGCCGGTGCGCGCCGCCACCGCCGCCAGCGAGCGCACCGCGAGCGCGTTGACGGTGAAGGCGACCGCCGGCGCGTCCTCGGCGCCATCGACGTCGTTGTAGGCGGCGCAGTTGCAGGATCAGCTCGGGGGCCAGCGCGTCGAGCGTCCGCTCGAGGGCCGCGGCATCGGCGAGGTCGACCTCGCGGCGGGTCAGGGCCGTCACGCTGTGCTCGCCGGCCCAGCGATCGACGGTGGCGCGGCCGAGCTGGCCGGCCGCTCCGACGACGACGACCTTCATGCCGCGCGCTCCATGCGCGCGTCGTCGAAGACGCCTTCCCAGCGGGCCACCACCACCGACGCCACGCAGTTGCCGATCACGTTGACCGCCGTCCGTCCCATGTCGAGGATCTGATCGATGCCGAGCAGGATTGCCGCCCCCTCGAGCGGGATGCCGTAGGCCGGCCCGAACGTCGTCAGCGTCGCCATCAGCACGACCAGCGACGCGCGCGGCACGCCGGCGACGCCTTTGCTGGTCAGCATCAGCGTCAGCAGCATGGTCAGCTGCTGCCCCCACGTCAGCTCGACGCCGGCCATCTGGGCGACGAACACGCTGGCCATCGAGAGATAGAAGGTCGAGCCGTCCAGGTTGAAGCTGTAGCCCGTCGGCAGGACGAAGCCGACGATGCTCTTCGGGGCGCCGAAGCGCTCCATCGCCTCGAGCGCCTTGGGCAGGGCGGCTTCGCTGCTGGCCGTGGTGAACGCGATCAGGGCCGGCTCGCGCACGGCGCGGATGAAGGCGCGGATGGGGATCCGGGCGATCAGGAGCGCGCCACCGGCGACCAGGACCAGGAACAGCGCGTAGCCGAGATACATCGCCCCGACCAGCTTGCCGAGCGTGACGAGGATGCCGAGGCCCTTGCTGCCGACCGTCGCCGCCACCGCGGCCATCACGCCCATCGGCGCGAACCACATCACGTAGCCGGTGACCTTGAACATGATCTGGGCGACCGCGTCGAGCAGCGTCGCCACCGGCCGCCCCTTGTCGCCCGTCGCCGCCAGGGCGACGCCGAAGAACGTGCCGAAGACCACCACCTGCAGCACGTCGTTCCGGGCCAGCGAGTCGATCAGCGAGGTCGGGAACAGGTGCAGGACGATGTCCCAGGCGCTCTGCTGACGTCCCGCCATCGCCTGCAGTTCGGCGACGCTGGCCGCCTCCTGCACCACGCCGGCGCCGGGGCGGAGCAGGTTGACCAGGCCGAGCCCGAGGACCAGCGCGAAGGTGGTGGCGACCTCGAAGTAGATGAGCGCCTTGGCGCCGATCCGGCCCATCGCCTTGAGATCGCCGGTGCCGGCGATCCCGACGACCAGCGTCGAGAACAGCAGCGGCCCGATGATCATCTTGATCATCCGCAGGAAGACGTCGGCGAGCGGGCGGAGCTCGGCGCCGACGGTCGGCCACAGCCAGCCGATCAGGACGCCGAGGACGAGGCCGATCATGATGCGCGCCGTCGGCCCGGGCCCGCGGCGCCTCGCCGGCGCGACCGCCGCGCCGGACGCGTCGACCACCGTCCCAGACGCGCCGGGCGGCGGGCCGGGCGCGGACTCAGGGGGGCGCATCAGGCCACGGCGGGCGCGCGCATGCCGGCGAGCACGCCCTCGACGACGTAGCGCTGCTGCGCTTCGGTCAGCTCGGTGTAGATCGGCAGGGCGAGTGAATCGCCGGCCGCCGCCTCGGCGATCGGGAACGCGCCGCGGCCGTAGCCGAGCGACGCGAAGCAGGCCTGGAGGTGGAACGGCACCGGGTAGTAGACCTCGCAGCCGACGCCGGCGTCGGTGAGATGCGCCTTGACCGCGTCGCGGCGGCCGACCCGGATCACGAACTGGTTGTAGACGTGGTTGACGCCCGGCCGCTCGATCGGCAGCGACAGGACGCCGTCCGGCGTCGGCCCGGCCACCGCGGCCGACAGCTCGATGCCCGCCGCCGACGCGACCTCGGCGAACAAGGCGCGATAGCGGGCGGCGTTGGCCTGCCGCCCGGTCATCCACTCGGTCAGGTGCGGCAGCTTGACGCTCAGGACGGCGGCCTGCAGGGCGTCGAGCCGGAAGTTCGCGCCGACGATGTCGTGATGGTAGCGCGTCGCCGCGCCGTGGCCGCGCAGCAGCCGCAGCTGGCGGGCCAGCGCGTCGTCGTTGGTGGTGGTCAGTCCGCCATCGCCGAAGCCGCCGAGGTTCTTGCTCGGGAAGAACGAGAACGCGGCCATCGCCCCGGCGGCGCCGGCGCGGACGCCGTGATCGGCGGCGTCGATCGCCTGGCAGGCGTCCTCGATGACGACGGCGCCCTGCCGGGCCGCGACCGCCAGGATCGGCGGCATGTCGGCCATCTGGCCGTAGAGATGGACCGGGATGATCGCCTTGGTCTTCGGCGTCATCGCCGCCGCGATCGCCTCGGCGGTGACGTTGAGCGTCGCCGGGTCGACATCGACCAGGACCGGCCGCGCGCCGAGCCGCCAGACGCAGCCGGCGGTAGCGAAGAACGAGTAGGTCGGCGTGATCACCTCGTCGCCCTGGCCGACGCCGGCGGCCATCAGCGCCGCGAGCAGCGCGTCGGTGCCCGACGACATGCCGACGGCGTGGGCGCAGCCGATGCGCTCGGCCATCTCGCGCTCGAATTTCTCGACGGTCGGCCCGAGGATGAAGCGCTGGCTGTCGCAGACTTCTTCGATCGCGCGGAGCACGTCGGGGCGGATGCGGGCGTACTGCGCCGTGAGGTCGAGGAGCGGGACCTTCATGACAAGACCTCCTAAGGCCGGGTGACGACCGCGGGGTCGCCCCACAGCGCAAAGTCGTAGGCGGTGTTGTCGCCCTTGCCCGGCAGGCTGCCGCCGGTGTTGAAGATCAGCTTCACCTTCTGGCCGGCGTAGGCGGTGAGATCGATGTCGACCGGCAGCCAGCCGCGATCGTTGGCGTTGTGGCGCGGATCGACCATCTGGTTGAGCAGCTCCTCATAACGTCCGTCGTCGACGCCGAACCGGAACAGCACGCCGTCGCTGGCGTCCTGCGTCCAGGCCTCTTCCTTGACCGCGATCCAGGCACGCAGGCGTCCGTTGTCGGGGATCTGCTGATCCGAGAAGATCAGCCGGCTGTTGGCGTGGCTGAAGATGGCCTGGGCCTTGGTCTGGCCGCCGATGGTCTCGGGGCCGACCTTGAACATCGCAACCTTCTTGTCGCCGGGGCGGAACTCGAAGCCGGGCGCGTCGCCGGTCTGTTCCGGCGCGGCGATCGCCGCGAGGTCGATGGCGACGTCGGCGCCGCCACGGTTGCGCCAGAAGAAGTAGGCGACGGCCGCCACGACGACGACCGCGATGAACACGAGGTGAGTTTTCTTCATGTGTGTAGGCGAACGAGAACGGTGCGGCGGCGGCCCGGCCGCGGCCCGCGGCCGGCCGTGAGAGGCCGGGCGCCAGACCAAGCAATGCTACACTCCGCGGCCGATGCACGACCTGGTGCGGACTCGCGCGCCGTGGGCCGCCGCCTGGGCCTACCGGGACCTCGTGCGGCACCTCGTCGGGCGCGACCTGCGGCACAAGTATAAGGGCTCCACGTTCGGCTTCGCGTGGTCGCTGGCCAACCCCCTGCTGATGGCTGCGATCTACACGCTGGCCTTCGCCTACATCGTCCGCGTCCCGGTGGCGCGCTTCCCGCTCTACCTCCTCAGCGGGCTGCTGCCGTGGACCTTTTTCGCCGGCGGGCTGCTGGCTGCCACCTCGTCGATCGTCGACGGCGGCGCGCTGGTGCGCAAGGTTGCGTTTCCTCGCCTGGTTCTGCCGGTCGCTGCCGTCGCCACTCAGTTCGTCCAGTTCGTGCTGACGTTCGCGGTCGTGGTGCCGCTGGCCGCCCTGTGGACCGGCGACGGGACCGGCGCGACCGGCGGGATCAGCCTGTCGATGGTGGCGGTCATCCCGGCGCTCCTGCTGCAGCTCGCCTTCACCGTCGGCCTCGGCCTGCTGCTCGCCGCCGCCTACGTCCAGGCCCGCGACACCCGGCACCTCGTCGAGGTGGCCGTCCAGCTGTGGTTCTGGCTGACACCGATCGTCTACGCCGAGGCCATGATCCCGCGCCGCCTCGCCGCGCTGCTGTGGCTGAACCCGATGGCTCATTTCACGGCCATCTACCACGCCGCCTGTCTCGACGGCACGTGGGGCGCGCCGCAGCACTGGATCGCGGCCGCCGCGGCCGCCACGATCGCGCTCGCCGCCGGCAGCCTGGTGTTCGCTCGACAGGCGCCGCGCTTCGCCGAGAAGCTCTGAGGCGGGATCCTCCCGCGCGGCGCCTCGCTCAGCCGCGAGCGAGATGGCCGATGACGACCGCGGCGGCGGCGTTCAGCAGGAGCAGGCCGACGATCAGCGCGCCGTCGGTGCGCAACGGCCAGGGCACCTGGCGCCGGTGCGCCCGCAGGGTGTCGAGCACGTGGACCTGGGTCGCGCGGGTCGCGAACACGAGGTCGCCCCACTGCCCGCGCGGGCCGACCCGCAGCTGGCCCCAGCGGTACTCGGGCGGCCCGATGGCGACGCGCAGGCCCTCACCCGGCTGCGCCTCGGGCACGCCGATGGACAGCGTGAAGACGCGGGCCGCGGCCCGCTCGACGCGCGGGATCTCCCACCAGAACGGCGCGCCGTCGACGAGCTGGTCGGGCGAGAGGCGCTGCCGCGCCATCGGCACGTCGCTGCCCTCGACGTCGAGCCTTAGCTCGATGGGCGTTCGTGGGCGCCCGCCGCTCAGCAGCGGGACGAAGCTGACCGCTGCCAGGCCGTCGGCGCCAGGCACGAAAGTCTGGGTGATGGCGTCGGCTCCGGCCGCCTCGAGCGACGGCACGATCACCGCCGGCGGCGGCTGGTAGGCCGGCTCGCCCGAGCGGCGGCCGACCAGCAGCCACGTCTCGAGCGCGAGGGCGGCGGCGATCAGGCCCGCGGCGATGCCCGTGCTCCTGGTCACGACGTGATCCTACACGCCCGTCGCGGCCGGCGCGGCGTTTGGCGGGGCTCGGCGCCCCGTTCTACACTCGGCGCGTGTCCGCTGCTGCCGCGGTCGTCGTGGACCGCGTGTCCAAGCGCTTCTGGCTGTCGCACCACCGCGCGGCGAGCCTGAAGGAGCGCGTGCTGGGCGTCGCCACCCGGAAAGCCACCGGCGAGGCGCTGTGGGCGCTGGCGGACGTCTCGCTGCGCATCGAGCCGGGCACCACCGTCGGCGTCATCGGCCCGAACGGCTGCGGCAAGAGCACCCTGCTGCAGCTCGTCGCCGGCGTCCTCGAGCCCGACGGCGGATCGGTGACCACGTCCGGCCGCGTCACCTCGCTCCTGGAGCTGGGCGCCGGCTTCAGCCCCGAGCTGACCGGCCGCGAGAACATCTACCTGAACGCCTCGCTGCACGGCGTCTCGCGCGACGAGGTTCATCCGCGCTTCGACGCCATCGTCGCCTTCGCCGAGCTGGAGCGCTTCATCGACATGCCGGTGCGGACCTACTCGTCCGGCATGTACATGCGGCTCGGCTTCGCCGTCGCGGTGCACCTCGATCCCGAGATCGTGCTGGTCGACGAGGCGTTCGCGGTCGGCGACGCGCACTTCCAGCGCAAGTGCCTGCACACGATCCGCGACTTCCAGCGCGGCGGCCGGACGATCGTCCTGGTGTCGCACGACCTGCACCTGGTCGAGCAGCTCTGCTCGCACGTCGCCCTGCTCCAGCAGGGCCGCCTGGTCGCCGCCGGCGCGGCCGCCGACGTGATCGGCCGCTACCACGAGCTGGACATGGGCCGTGGGCTGCCCGGCCTGAGCCATCGCTGGGGCACCGGGACGGTGCAGATCACCGAGCGTCGATCTGCTGGCGCGACGGCGCCCCGACCGACGTCCTGCGGACGCGCGACGCGCTGACGATCCGGCTGCACTACACCTGCGGCGCGCCCGTCGATCGGCCGGTGTTCGGCGTCGCCATCCATCGCGACGACGGCACCCACGTCACCGGGCCGAACACGCGGACGAGCGGGTTCCCGGTCGACCGGCTGGAAGGCAGCGGCGTCGTCGAGTACGCCATCGATCGCCTGCCGCTGCTGCCCGGCCGCTACCTCGTCTCGGCCGCCGTCTACGACGAGGACCTCATCACCGCCCTCGATCATCGCGAGCGGCTGGTGCCGTTCGTCGTCGTCGAAGGCGGCACCGCCGAGCGGCTCGGCGTCATCGAGCTCGAGGCGGCGTGGCGCCGGGCCGGGGCCGGCCAGGAGGTGTCGTGAGCGCCGCCCCCCCGCCGACGCAGGAACCCATCGACGCGCCGTTCGATCAGTTCCAGCGCTACGCCATCACCGCGGCGATCGCGCGCGCGATGGGCGGCGCCGCACCGCCGCGCGTGCTCGACATCGGCGGGCACCATCTCGATTTCTGGTTCCGGCCGCGCCGGCCGATCGCCGAGTTCCTGCCCGAGGCGCCGTCCATCACCGTCGACCTCGCCCGCAGCCGCCTGCCCGGCTACCTGTGCGCCCGCGGCGACGCGCTGCCGTTCGGCGCCGGGCAGTTCGACCTCGCCTGCTGCGTCGACGTGCTCGAGCACGTGCCGCCGCCGGCGCGGCCGACCGTCCTCGATCAGGTGACGCGCGTCAGCCGGCGCGCCGCGGTCGTCGCCGCGCCGTTCCGCAGCCCGGTCATCGCGCGCGCCGAAGCGATCGTCAGCGACTTCATCCGTGACGTCTGCGGCTACGAGCAGGGGCAGCTGAAGGAGCATCGCGAACACGGCTGGCCGGATCTCGACGAGACCGCCGCGGCGTTCGAGGCGGCCGGCTGGCACGTCCGCGTCTTCGGCTACGGCGGCACCTGGACGTGGGTGCTGATGATGCTCGACAAGCACTCGCTGCAGGCGATCGCCGGCAGCAAGCGCGTCCAGATCGCGCTCGACCGCGCCTTCAACGAGGCGCGGTTCGCGGTCGATCGGGAGCCGCCCTGCTATCGCCACTTCGTGGTCGCGACGCGAGCCGTCGACGATCCGGTGCTGGCCTTCGTCGAGTCGACCTACGGCGCGGTGCCGCGCGCCGCGTTCATGGCCCGGCCGCCGCTCGATCCGGCGGTGGCGGCCTCGATCTTCGCGCTGCTCGAGACCCACGCCGCCAACCAGCGCCTGCAAGCGCGCCTCGAGCCGGAGCGGCGGCATCGACAGTTCGCCGACGTCGACACGCAGCGGGCGCGGGTCACCGCCGCCCTCGAGGCGGTGACCTCGGAGGTGGCGCGGCTCGAAGGCCTGCTGCGGGACGTCGAGCGCTCGTCCGCCTATCGCGTCTCGAGCTGGCTGCGCCGTCTCGTGGGCCGGTCGTGAGCGTCTCCGTCATCCTCGCCGGCGCCGTCTGGCCGGAGGCGGCCGACGTCGAGGCGCTGGCGGCGCGCGTCGCGGCAGCCTGCCCGGGCGCCGAGGTGATCGAGGCGCGCGAATCGCGCCAGACGCCGCGCGGCGCCGCGGCGATCATCGGCGACGCGATCCGGCACGCGTCGGGCGACGTCGTGCTGGTGGTCGAGCCGTGGGCACCGCTCGACGTCGCGGCGCTACAGGCCCTCGCCGAAGCCGGCGCCGCCGCGTTCGCGATCGAGGCCGCACCCGACGTCGCGACGCTGTCGCCGGCGCCGGCCGCTCCCGATCGATTCTGGTGGCCAGCCTGGCGCGCGGCCGAGGCTTCGCCGGACGTCGAGGCGCGGCCGATGCCGGCGTGGGCGCTGCCGCGCGACCGCCCTCGAGGCCGCCGGCGGCCTCGACGCGGCGTGGTGGAGCGTCGGGCTGCTCGAGGATCTGCAGGCGCGTCTTCCGCAACTGCCGATCCGCCTCGTTCCGACTGGACCGACCGCCGCCCGGCGCTCGGCCTGGCCGCTCGATCCGGCGGTCCACCGGTTCCTGCACCGGCGCAACCGGATCCTGACCGCGTTCCGGAGCTGGCCCGCCGATCGGCTCGGCGTCGAACTGGCCAGGGTCGCCGTGGAGGCGTTGCGCGCCGCGACCGTCGCCTCGGGTCTGACCGGCGACCAGTTCCGCTTCGGCGGCGGCTGGGGCGCGGCCGAAGGCGCGCTGGCGCGCCTGCTGCGCCCCGGCGCCGACGGCGCGTCCTACCTCGCCGACCACGCCGGCACCATCGTGCCGCTCCTCGCCCTCGACAGCGCGCTTGCACGAGCTGCCGCGGCTCCTGCCAATCCGGGTGCCCACGGCCGAGCCCGGAGCCTCGAGCCCGGGGCCGAGCCCGGGGCTGAGCCCGGGGCTCAGCCCGGGGCGGAGCCCGCGGCAGCGTCGCAGGAACTGCCAACGCGCGTCGGTCATCATCGTCAGCTGGAACGGCAAGGACCACCTCGGGCCCTGCCTGGCGTCGCTCGCGGCCAGCGACTATCCCGCCGGATCGGCTCGAGCATCGTCGTCGTCGACAACGGATCCACCGACGGCACGGTCGAGTGGATCGCCAGCGCAGCACCCGCGCGTCCGGGTCGTCGCGCTGGCGTCGAACCAGGGCTTCACCGGCGGCAACGCCGCCGGCGTGGCGGTCGCCACCGGCGACGTGCTCGTGTTCTTCAACAACGACATGCGGGTCGAGCCGGACGCGGTGCGCCGCCTCGTGACCGCGGCCGCCGACGGGGCGACGTGCGCCGCCGCGCGCGTCCTCAGCTGGGACGGCCGCGCCATCGATTTCCTGCGCGGCGACGATCAGCTTCGAGGCCCGCGGCTTCCAGGACTACTACGGCGAGCCGGTGACGCTCGACCGGACCCGCGCCGCCGACACGTTCTTCCCGAACGGTGGCGCCTTCGCCGTGACCCGCGACGCCTACCATCGCGCCGGCGGCTTCGACGACGCGTTCTTCGCCTACTACGACGACGTCGACCTCGGCTGGCGGCTGCGCCTCGTCGGCCTCGACATGCGCGTCGAGGACGCCGCCATCGTCTATCACCGCCACGGCGCCACCAGCCGCACCCAGCCGGCCGGCCAGAAGCGCTTCCTGATGGAGCGCAACGCGCTGTGGACGCTGCTGAAGAACTACGGCGAGGCGACGCTGCGGCGGACGCTCGGCCCGGTGCTGCTGCTGGCGACGCGGCGCCTCCTCGACGAGGCCCGGCTCGACGAGCGGGCGGCGGCGCTGACCCGCTTCGCACCGTTCTCGCGCCGCGTCACCGGGACGGCGACGTTCGACGCGCTCTACGCCAGCGGCTCCGAGGCCGCGTCGGCGCCGGCGGCCGCGGCCGATCGCGTCGTCCTCGGCCTGCCGGCCGAATCGCTGGCCGCGCATCGGCGCGGTGATCGCCACCCTGTCCGAGACGGCGGCGGCGCGGCGACGGCATCCAGGACGCCGCGCCGGTCGGCGAGCGCGACGTGCTGCCGCATTTCGGGCGCGCCTTCGAGGCCATCTCGAGCTTCGCGTCCTATCGTCCGATCCAGGAGGCGCTCATCGACGCGCTCGATCTGCCGCGCGTCTTCACGCCGCGGCCGCGCCTGCTCATCGTCAGCCACGAGGCCATCGCCACCAACATGTCGGGGCCGGCGGTGCGCTTCCTCGAGATCGGCCGGGCGCTGACGGACGTCGCCCGCGTCACGCTGGCGATGCCCGGCCAGCCCGAGCGCCGCGACGCCCGCGTCACGATTGCCGGCTTCGATCCGGCCAATCCCGCCAGCCTGCGGCGGCTGGCCGAAGACGCCGACGTGATCTTCGTCCAGGGCTTCGCGCTGGTGCAGTACCCGTTCCTCAGCGGCGCTGCTCGTGCCCGATCGTCGTCGACCTCTACTGCCCGTTCACCATCGAGCACCTCGAGCAGACGCGCGGCCGACCGCGGCCGGGCGACGCGACGCTCGCCGCCGAGGCGGCCGGCTTCCTCGGCGTGCAGAACGCCCAGCTCGATCAGGGCGACTTCTTCATCTGCGCCAGCGAGGCGCAGCGCGACTTCTGGATCGGCGCCCTGCACAGCCGCGGACGCGATCAACCCGCGCACCTACGCCGCCGACTCCGACGCTGCGCCAGCTGATCGACGTGGTGCCGTTCGGCCTGCCCGACGAGGACTTCGATAGCGCCGCCGCGGCGCTGCCGCCGGTGCTGAAGGGCGTGCGGCCGGGCATCGCCGCCACCGATACCGTGCTGCTGTGGGGCGGCTCGCTCCTCGACTGGCAGGATCCGGTGACGCTGATCGAGGCGGTCGCTCGGCTCGCCCCGCGCCGCCCCGAGGTGAAGCTGTTCTTCATGGGGACGAAGCACCCCAACCCGCTGGTCAAGCCGATGCGGGCGGTAGCCGCCAGCCGCGAGCGGGCCGAGGCGCTCGGCGTGCTCGATCGGCACGTCTTCTTCAACGACTGGGTCCCGTACGCCGAGCGCGCGCGCTATCTCGCCGAGGCCGACCTCGGCGTCAGCACGCATCGCGACCACCTCGAGACGCACTTCTCGTTCCGCACGCGCATGCTCGACTACGTCTGGGCCCGCCTGCCGATCGTCTGCACCGACGGCGACGTCTTCGCGCGCCTCGTCCGCAGCGAAGGCCTCGGCGCGACCGTGCCGCCCGGCGACGCGACGGCGCTGGCCGACGCGATCGATCGGCTGCTCGGCGACGCCGCGGCGCGCGCCGCGGCCCGCGCCGCGCTCACGCGCGTCGGCCGCGAGATGAAGTGGAGCCGGGTCGTGGCGCCGCTGGCGCGTTTCCTCGAAGCGCCGACCAGCGCCGCCGATCATGCGGTCGACCTGGCTCGAGTGCGCGCCACCCTGCAGGGCGGCTATCGCGTCTCGAAGTGGCTCAAGCGGACGGCGCTGCGGCTCGGTATGACCGAGCGCCGCGTCGAGGAGCTGAAGCGCACGAGCGTGGTGCGCGGCCTGATGCAGGTGCGCAATCGCGTCGCGCTGGCCCGCGCCATGCGGCGCTCCCGGTGAGCGTTCTTACATCCGCCACGGCAGAGTTACACGACGGCGGCCCGCTGCTGGGCGCGCCCAGGCCGCATCGACCTGTGCACGCACTTGCCGTGTGTGTCACCCAGGCCCCTCGCCGGACCGGCCGAGGTTCGGAAATAATTGCGCTTGCACTGGTATGCAGCTTGCCTATCGGACGTGCATGCACGCGCCGTGGCGGGTGCCCGAAGCCCGCGCACACGGCTCATCCGGCGTGTCGGGCGTCCCGATTGACGGGCCAGCAGCGTGCGGCGAATCGCCGACCTGCCGGTGACCGGCTGCGACGCGCTCCCCCGCGGCAGCCAAGACGAGCGCGAAAGACCGCGCCCGGGGATGCAGGTCGTAAATGGTGACGTGTTCGACAATTTTGCGGCTGGGCCGGTACGTGGCCCCCGTGTGCTTCGCGCTCGCCCTCGCCGGTGAGAGCGCGGCGCAGTCCCTCACCATCGGCGGCGCGTCGTCGCAGACGAGCCAGCCCGGCGCCGACTTCGCCACGACCGTCCTCGGCGATCCGTGGGATTTCACCGAGCGCACCGACTGGGTGCACATGTACTCGGACAACGAGAGCGGCGTCTCCGCCTGGGCGGGCACGCCGACGCAGACCGCCGGCGTCTTCCGCGGGGTGTCGAGCGGCCAGGCCCCGTCCGTCCAGCTCCTCTACCAGGGCATCGACGGCGCCCTCAACGCCATCGGCAAGAGCGGCGCGAACACACCGATCGACGCCAGCCGCTACCGCCGGCTGTCGTTCCGGGCCCGCCGCAGCGTCGGCACGCCCGACGTGCTGGATCGCATCGCCGCCTTCTGGTTCCCCAACACGTCGCAGTCGGGCGGCGGCTTCGCGCTGTGGCAGGCCCGCGGTACGCTGCCCGGCTCGCAGCACGCCAACATGATGCCGCAGACGGCGCAAAGCGGCGCCACCTACCAGATCTATCGCGTCGACCTCGACGTGCCGCTGCAGAGCGCGGGGCCGGCCTGGGGCGGCTCGGTCAAGGGCCTCAAGGTCCGCCTCGGCTGGTCGGCGACGGTGCAGAATGCGACCTTCGACCTCGACTGGGTCCGCCTGACCGAGCGCGGCAACAGCGCCTCGATCCGCCGCCTGCAGTGGAGCGGCCTCGGCGGCCGGGTCGTGCTGCGCGGCACGCACGCCCAGTCGGGCGACGTCATCCAGATCTATCCCGAAGGGATCACGCAGGCCGTCGATTTCGCCGACAACAGCTTCCTCGACTGGGACTACGGCTACCTGCCGCCCGGCACGTGGACGATCACCGCCCAGGGGTCGAGCGCCTCGCGCTCGGTGACGCTGACCATCGACGCGGCGCCGGTCATGACCGTGCTCGATCCCGACGTCGAAGGCGGCCGCGACTTCGCCACCACGGTGGTCGGCGACGCCTGGGACCTGACCAACGTCCAGGACGTGCAGCGCAACAACGCCTCGCTGCATCATCTGAACACCGCCACCTTCGACGAGTTCGGCCTCCTCGGCACGACCCGCGGCGGCAGCTACGCCAGCGGCTGCGCCGCCGACACCTGCCCCGATCCGTTCGTCCAGTTCCTCGACGACGGCTTCGGCTTCGGCCCGCCGGTCCTCGACGCCAACACCTATCACCGGCTGTCCTTCACGCTCGACTACGACCACAAGGAGCTGATGATCGGCCAGGCCCTCAGCAATACGTGGGGCGGCGTCGCGCGGGTCGCGTGGGCGCGATCGGACGGCACCGGCTACACGCCGACCACGATCACCCAGGACATGGTCGTCATCGACGGCGGCCCGACCCGCTACCAGATGGACCTGGCGTCGTTCGTCGACGCCAACGACCCTCGAGCTGCCGATCGCCACGCTGTGGACGGGCAACGTCGGAACGTTCCGTATCGACATCAACGAGAGCGAGGCGTCGCGGGCGTTCCGGCTGTCGAACGTCAAGCTCGCGGCCGACGACGCCCCCAACGGCAGCGGCTTCTTCCCGATCCGCTGGCAGATCGCCGACGCCACCTACACCGCCGGCGTGACCAACACCGGCGGCGGCGACGCGACGGTGACGCTCTACTACGACACCGATCTCAACCCGGCCACCAAGACGCTGATCGCGTCGGGGGTGAGCGCTTCGGCCGGCCTGCACTACTGGAACATGGCCGGCCTGTCGGCCGGCGTCTACTACGTGTATGCCGTCGTCACGGACGGCACCGGCAGCTCGCAGGGCCGCTACTCGACCGGTCCGGTCCGGGTCAGCGCGGCGATTCCGGCGGCCACCGACAGCAACGGCAACGGCCTCGCCGACGCCTGGGAAGCGAAGTACGGCGTGTCGAACCCGAGCGCGGACGACGACGGCGACGGCGTCTCGAACCTCGCCGAATACCAGGCCGGCACGCATCCGCGCCTGTCGAACACGCTGGACGCTGGCGGAAGGCGCGACCGGCTTCTTCGCCGAGCGCGTCGCGCTGGCCAACCCCGACTCGACGCCGGCCGACGTCACGCTGACGTTCCTGCGGCCGGCGCCCTCCACGCCGATCACCCGCGACCTACTCGCTGCTCCCGTACGGGCGCACGACGGTCGACGTCAACGCCGTTGCCGGCCTCGGCCAGTCGGACGTCTCCACGGTCGTCACCGCCAACACCGGCGGCGTCGTCGCCGAGCGCACGATGTTCTGGGGCGATCAGTACTACGGCGGCCACACCGGCAAGGCGATCGAGCGCGACCGGCACGACCTGGTACCTCGCCGAGGGCGCCGCCAACGGCTTCTTCGCCACGTTCATCCTGCTCGCCAACCCGGGCAGCACGGCGGCGACGGCGACGGTGACGTTCCTGCTCGAGCCGACCGGCACCGTCACCAAGAGCCTACAGCGTGCCGGCCAACTCGCGCGTGACCATCTACACGAACGAGGTCCAGGACACCAGCGGGGCCGCGCCGCTGAACGGCAAGTCGTTCTCGACGCCGCGTGACGAGCACCGCGCCGATCGCCGTCGAGCGCGTCGATGTACTTCACCAACTCGCGGACGTCTGGAACGGCGGCCACGAGGCCGCGGCGGTGCCGGCGCCGCGGACCAGCTGGTACGTCGCCGAAGGGGCGACCGGCAGCTTCTTCACGACGTTCCTGCTGCTCGCCAACCCGAATGCCGTCGGCCGACGACCGCGACGATCCGCTACCTGCTGCCGGGCGGCCAGGTCGTGACGCGCACGCAGGCGCTCGGCCGCGCAGAGCCGGACGACGATCACGTCAACACGGTCGTCGCCCAACACCGACGTCTCGATGGACGTGTCGGCAACGCTGCCGATCATCGTCGAGCGCGCGATGTACTGGCCGGGCAACAACTGGAGCGAGGCGCACGCCAGCGCCGGTATCACCGCCACCGGCACGGCGTGGGGCCTGGCCGAAGGCGAGCTGGGCGGCTCGCGCGGCTTCCAGACCTACATCCTGATCGCCAACCCGACGGCCACCGCAGCCTCGGTCCGGCTGCGCTTCCTGGTCGAGAACGGCACCTCGTTCGTCAGCCCGACGTTCACCGTGCCGGCCAACTCGCGCGTCACCCGGTCGGCGGCTGAATTCATGGCCGCCGGCCAGCTCACCGACGGGGCCCGCTTCGGGGTTCTGGTCGAGTCGATGAACAGCGTCCCGATGGCCGTCGAGCACGCCATCTACTGGAACGGCGGCGGCGAGTTCTGGGGCGGCGGCTCGAACGAAACGGGCGTCCGCATTCGATAGGTCGTCCCGGGAAGACGACTCCGGAGTCGTCGACCCGCACTACAATCAGGCGGTTTGGCCCTCGTCACGATCGGTCTCGTCACCTGGAACTCCGCCTCGGACGTCGCGCGCTGCCTCGACGGCATCCGCGCCCAGCAGCACCAGCCGATCGAGCTGCTGGTCGGTGACAACGCCTCCGCCGACGGCACGCGCCCGATCCTCGAAGCGCGGACGACGGCCGCCGAGCGCCGCTACTTTCCGAGCAACCTCGGCTTCTCCGCCGCCCACAACGCGCTGATCCGCGAAAGCCGCGGCGCCTACTACCTCACCCTCAACCCGGACGTCGTGCTCGACGCCGGCTTCGTCGGAGCGCTGGTCGGGGCGCTCGACGCCGCGCCGCGGGCCGGCAGCGCCACCGGCAAGCTGCGCCGGGCCGAGCCGGTCGGCGTCATCGATTCGACCGGGATCGTGATGCACCGCTCGCAGCGCCACGTCGATCGCGGCGCCGACGAGATCGATCGCGGCCAGTACGAGCGCGGCCGGCGACGTCTTCGGCGTCTCGGGCGCCGCCGGTTGCTACCGTCGGGCGATGCTCGACGACGTCGCCATCGCCGGCGAGGTGTTCGACGAGGACTTCTTCGCCTATCGTGAGGACGCCGACCTGGCGTGGCGGGCGCAGCTGCTCGGCTGGGACGCGCTCTACGTGCCTGCGGCGACCGCGACGCACGTCCGCCGCGTCACGCCGGCGCGCCGCGGGGCGCTGCCGGCGGCCATCAACCGCTACGGCGTCCGCAACCGGTTCCTGCTGCGCCTCAAGAACCAGACGGCCGGCCAGGCGGCGCGCTTCGCCGCCCCCGGGGTGGCCCGCGATCTCCAGGTCATCGGCTACGTGCTGGCCCGCGAGTGGGCCTCGATCCCCGGGCTCGTCGACGTCGTCCGCCTGCTGCCGCGGACGCTGGCCAAGCGGCGCGCCATCATGGCGCGGCGGGATCGGCGACGCTCGCTGGACCGGTGGTTCCAATGAGGGCCCGCCTGGCGATCCTCGGCACGCGCGGCATCCCCGCCAACTACGGCGGCTTCGAGACCTTCGCCCAGGAGCTGGCGCCGCGCCTGGTCGCTCGCGGACACGAGGTGACGGTCTACTGCCGGGCCCAGTACGTCGATCCGTCCCGGCACGAGTTCCACGGCGTCCGCCTGCAGCAGGCGCCGACCATCCGCCACAAGTACCTCGACACGGTGGTCCACACCGCCGCCTCGACGATCCACGCCATCGGCCAGCGCTACGACGCGATCCTCGTCTGCAACGCCGCCAACGCGCTGTTCTGCGCCTGGCCGCGGCTGGTCGGGACCCGGGTCGTGCTCAACGTCGACGGCATCGAGCGCAAGCGGAAGAAGTGGAATGCGCTGGGACGGGCCTGGTACCTGGGCTCGGAGTGGCTGGCGACGAAGCTGCCGAACGCCATCGTCACCGACGCCGAGGTAATCGAGGCCTACTACCGGGACCGCTACGGGGCGGCCTCGACGTTCATCCCCTACGGCTGTCACATCGGACGCGAGGCTGGAACCGAGACGCTGGCACGCTTCGGCCTCGAAGCTCAGCCATACATCCTCTACGTGAGCCGCCTCGAACCAGAAAACAACGCGCTCGCAGTCATCCAGGCCTATAAGCGGACGAAACTGGAGCCGAAACTGGTGGTTGTCGGCGACGCCCCCTATGCCCGAGAATACATTGCGACGCTGCGCGCCACGGCCGACCCCCGGGTCGTGTTCACGGGCGGCGTCTACGGTGACGGGTATCGCGAGCTGCAGTGCCACGCGCTGGCCTACGTCCAGGCCACCGAGGTGGGCGGCACGCACCCGGCGCTGGTCGAGGCGATGGGCTTCGGCAACTGTGTGCTCGCGAACGACACACCCGAGCATCGCGAAGTGCTCGGCGACGCGGGGCTCTTCTTCGACGCCCATCGTCCCGATACGCTGGCGGCGCTGCTCGAACGGATCGTCGCCGATCCGTCGCTCGTCGAGAGCCAGCGCACACGTGCCGTGGCCCGCGCCGCGGCACGCTACTCCTGGGATCGCGTCACCGATCAATACGACGCGATTCTCACGGCTCGGGCGTAGGCGCCATCCGGCGGCCGCGCCCTCGTCGGGTCTGGGACCGCACGCCATGAACGCCGCGACCGCATCGTGATCTCAGAGCGCGCCAAGCTCGTTTCGTGGGCCTATGTGGTCACCGATCTCGCCGCGACGGCCGCGGCGTTCCTGGGCGCGCACGCCGTCCGCAGCTGGGGCCTCGGCGACTGGATGGGGCCGATCTATCCCCTGTCCGACTACCTGCCGCTGCTGATCGGGTTCGTGCTGCCGGTCTGGGCCCTCGTCTTCTACGTCAACGGCCTCTACGGCCGCCGCGCCGCGCGGACGCTCCACACCGAGATGTCGCGGCTCTTCCGCGCCCTGGTGGTGTGCGCGCTGTCGCTGGCGGTGGCGGTGGTGCTGTTCCGGCTCGGCTTCATCAGCCGGCCGCTCCTCGGCCTCTTCCTGCTGCTGAACGCCGTCGGCGTCGTGATCGGCCGGGGCCTGGTGCGGGCGGCCATCCTCGACAGCGCCGTCCGCCGCCGCGTGCTGGTCGCCGGCGGCTTCGACGAAGTGCGGGCCGCCGCGGCCAGCGTCGAGACCCACGCCGACTGGGGCCTGGAGCTGATCGGCGTGGTCAGCGACGGCACCTGGACGGCCGCCGACCTGGCCGACGCCGACGGTCCGCGCTACCGCGTCCTCGGCAGCTACGACGACATCCCGTCGTTGACCGTCCGCGACCACCACGTCATCGACGAGGTGTTGATCGCGCCGTCGGGCCGTCGCCTCAACGACCTGCAGGGCCTCGAGTCGGTCTTCCTGGCCCTCGAGGAACAGGGCATCGTGACCCGCCTGGTGGTCAACTTCATGCCCCGCTCGCTGTCCGGGCTGTCGTTCGACGAGCTGGGCGGCCTGCCGCTGCTGACGTTCAGCACAGCCCCGCACGACGAACTGGTGCTGTTCGTCCGCCGGTTCGTCGAGCTCGTGATGGCCAGCCTCCTGCTGCTCCTGCTGAGCCCGCTGCTCCTCGCCATCGCCATCGCCATCAAGCTCGACTCGCCCGGTTCGGTGCTGTTCCGGCAGTTGCGCTGCGGCCTGCACGGCCGGCCGTTCACCTTCCTCAAGTTCCGCTCCATGCGGGTCGACGCCGAGGCGCTGAAGAAGCACCTGGCCCCTTACAACGAGATGGACGGGCCGGCCTTCAAGATGACCAACGACCCGAGGGTGACGCCGCTCGGGCGGTTCCTGCGCCGCACCAGCCTCGACGAGCTGCCGCAGCTGTGGAACATCATCCGCGGCGACATGAGCATCGTCGGGCCGCGGCCGGCGGTCCTCGACGAAGTGCGTCAGTACGAGCCGTGGCAGCGCCGCCGGCTGTCGATGAAGCCGGGCCTCACCTGCCTGTGGCAGGTCAACGGCCGCAACGAGCTGACCTTCGACGAATGGATGCGCCTCGACCTCGAGTACATCGACAACTGGTCGCTGTGGCTCGACGTGAAGATCGCCTTCAAGACGATCCCCGCCGTCCTGCTCGGGCGGGGTGCCAAGTAGCACCGCCGGGATCGATGCGCGCTAACGCCTGACGTCGATCCAGCGGGCTCGCATGTCCGCTGGCAGGTCCGCCAGATCCTCGTCGACCTGCGCGACCAGAGCGGGGCCTTCGGGCAATTCCAGCAGCGCCCGCACGTCCCACAGGTCCTGCGTGCCGCCCGCATACAGCTTGAGCAGTACCAGAATCTCGTGCGGCGACCACCGGAGGGCCGTCAGGCGGCCGGTCGGCCCGTTCGACCGCGCGAGCCTGCCACTGCACCTTGCCGAGCACGACATCGACCGGACGTTCGCCCTCCGCCGTGACGCGGACGACTCCACCGAGCGGGTCGTCGAGATCTCCTCGCTGGATGTTCACGCCGGCGCCCGCCGCACGCACCGGCTCCCAGAGTCCGGCGGTCAGCACGCGCAGATCCGTCGTCAGAACGTCGATGTCGTAGGTCAATCTCGCGACGCCGCGGGCGGCGAGCGCGGCGGCGCCGATCAGCGCGTGCGACACACCGGCGTCGTCGAGCAGCCGGCACACGCGGATCAGCAGCGTCATGGTCGCTGGAGGGTAGCGGCGACGCTGTGCGCCCGGCCGACCTGGCGCTGCGCCCTGAGCCGGCGGCGGGCCTCGTCTCAATCGAGGCCGCTCGTGCGCACGAACAAATCGAGGTCGTCGTCGCCCAACGCCAACGCGAGTTCCACCCGCTCCGCGAGCGTGAGGGCCAGCAGGTGCGCCAGCGTCTGTCGGCGCAGGTCGTCGGCAACGGAGCGCATCGCGCGAGTATACAAGGGGGCTGCTCACGGGATGGGCCGCCGCCTGGCCCGACTGGAGCGGCGCTCAGATGAGAATCGCCCGCCCCTTCAGCCCTGGGGCGCGTGCCAGCCGCCGATCGCCGGTCACGAGAGACGCGTCGAGCATCTCGGCGAGCGCAACGTAGACGGCATCGTAGGCGCTGAAGTTGTGGCGGCGAGTCCAGACCCTGCCGCATCCGCGATGTGGCCCCGGACCTCGACACCCACGGGCGTCCCGAGCAGAAGCTCGAGGACGGCCGACGCGTCGAGCACGATCACCGCGCGTCGCGCTCTGAGCGGAGCGCCTCGGCCGGTCGAGTCCTCAACCGGCGGACTGGCCGCGAACGCAGGCGCTCCAGCACTTCGTGCCTCGGCGGCCGTTCGAGGACCTTGGCCAGTTCGCGGCGGATGAAGTCCGACATCGTCATGCCTTCGATGGCCGCCCGCGCTTTTCAAACGGCGACGGAATTCCACCGGCACGGTGCGAATCTGCACCGTTGTGGTGGACATGCGACCTCTCAGCGCTGGCGTTCCTTGACGGCGGCGCGCGTCTCGCGATCCGACTCGCGCTTCTTCATCGTCTCGCGCTTGTCGTGCGATTTCTTGCCGCGGGCCAGGCCGACCGCCATTTTCACTTTGCCGTTCTTGAAGTACATCTTCAGCGGCACCAGCGTCAGGCCCTTCTCCACCGTCCGGCCGATCAGCTTGCGAATCTCCTGCTTGTGCAGCAGCAGCTTGCGTTTGCGCATCGGCTCGTGGTCGGCGGAGCCGCGATGCGAGTAGGGGCTGATGTGGATGTTGAGCGCGAAGAGTTCGCCCTTTTCCACCACCGCATAGCTGTCGCGCAGGTTGACGCGGCCTTCCCGAATCGCCTTGACCTCGGTGCCGAGCAGCACCATGCCGGCCTCGAACGTCTCGAGGATCTCGTAGTCGAACCGCGCCTTGCGGTTGTCGGCGAGCAGCGCGTCGTTGCCGGCCGGCTCGGGCTTGGTCACCGGTGGCTTGGCGCGCTGCGGCCGCTTCGGCGGAACCGGGATGCCAACCATGCTCAATCCCTCCGCCCGCGCGCCAGACGGGCGGCCAGGACCACGGCCTCGACCAGGCTCGAGGCATCGGCGCGGCCCTGGCCGGCGATGTCGAAGGCGGTGCCGTGATCGACCGAGGTGCGGATGATCGGCAGGCCGAGGGTGACGTTGACGGCGGATCCGAAGGCGAGCAGCTTCACCGGAATGAGTCCCTGGTCATGGTAGCAGGCCACGACGGCGTCGAACTCGCCGCGGACGGCGCGGACGAAGACCGTGTCACCAGGGATCGGCCCGGTGACGTCGATGCCAGTCGCGCGCAGCGAGGCGATGACCGGCGCCACCACCCGATCGTCTTCGTGGCCCATCAGCCCGTGCTCGCCGCAGTGCGGGTTCAGGCCGGCGACCGCGAGGCGAGGCCGCGCAATGCCGAAGCTAGGCAGCGCGTCGGCCGTGGTCCGGATCGTCGCGGCCAGGACGTCTGGCGTCAGCGCTTGCGCGACGTCGGCGAGCGCGATGTGCACGGTCGCGAGCGCCACCTTCAGCCGCTCGGCGTGGAAGAACATCACCGGCCGGGCGACGCCGGTCAGGTAGCCGAGCAGATCGGTGTGCCCCTTCCACGGCAGGCCGGCCAGGGCGAAGGCCTCCTTGTTGACGGGCGCGGTGGCGATCGCGTCGATGCGGAAGCTGCGGGCGTCGTCGACGGCGGCGACGAGCGCATCGTAGGCCGCCTGCCCGGCCGCGGCGGACAGCTGGCCGGGCGCGAAGCGGGCCTTCGCGTCGGCTGCAGAGAGGCCGTAGAGCCGCGGCGTGCAGACCGCCGTGACGCGCGGATCGACCGCCGCCTTGCCGGCGATCTCGGGACCGATGCCGGCCGGATCCCCGACCGTGATGCCGACGACTGGAAGCGCCACGTCAGAGCTCGAGCGCGACCCAGTCGGCGACGGTCTTGAAGCTGACGTTGCCGTCGAGCGCCAGGCGCGCTTCCTCGACCGCGGCATAGGCGTGGGCCAGGCGCACGGGTCCGAGGCGCTTTGCCAGATCGGCGAGCCGCGGATCGGGTGCCCGCGACTGCCAGCGCCGGTCGCCGCCGGCCGCCTCGATGCCGAGATCGCGGACGACGACGCCGAGTGCGTCGAGCCGCTCGCGCAGCATGTCGCGCTCGCCGGCGGCCCTCGTCCCCGGCGCCCGCTTCGCCTTCCGGTCCGGCTCGGTGAGCAGGGCACCCAGGCGGAGGCGCTCGGCGGGTGACGCCTCGGCGCCGCCGATGACGCGCTCGGCCAGCGCCCGCAACGACTCGCCGAGTGGCGACGCGTCGGCGAAGGCCCGGCCGGCGCTGCCGTCGGCGGCGAAGGCGATCTCGCGGGCGGCCATCTCCGAGATCTCCTGCCGCGCCATCAGCAGCGCCGTCACGTCGTCGACGTGCAGGCGGCCGAAGCGCAGCTGCGGACAACGCGACCGCACGGTCGGCAGCAGGCCGTCCGGTCGCGCCGTCACGAGGATGAACTGCGACGACCGGGTCGGCTCCTCGAGCGTCTTGAGGAGGATGTTCTGGACGACGGGCTGCAGTTCGTCCGCCTCGTCGAAGATGAAGACGCGCCGCCGGCCCTCGAACGGCCGATAGGACGCGGTCGCGATCTTCTCGCGCACCGCGTCGGCCTTCTTCTCACCCGGCGTCGAGACGCCGGCGATGGTCATGACGTCGGGGTGCGTGCCCGAGGCGATGCGCCGGCACGCCGAGCAGGTCCCGCAGGCATCGCCCTGGTCGGGCGCGGCGGTCAGGCAGTTGAGGCGCTGCGCGACAGCGAGCGCGACGAGGCGCTTGCCGACGCCGTCCGGGCCGGCGAAGATCAGGCTTTGAGGCAGCGCCTCCCGCAGCAGCGCGCGGGCGAGCAGGGTCTGCTGGGCGCGATGGCCCTTGAGGTCGCGGAAGGGCACGGCGTCAGCGGTCCTGGTCCGGCCGGTCGGCGGCCGGCGGGTTCTTGCGGGAGCCGAAGATGCGGCCCCAGAAGCCCTTCTTCTTCTTCGGCTCTTCCGGGTCGTCGGCCTTGCGGGTGTCGGCCGTGGCCGGCGCGACGTTCCCCGAGGCGGGCGGCGCCTCGACGCCGCGCTCGGGCAGCGGCGACGCCGCTTCCGATACAGCCTGCGACGGTCCACCGCCGCCGAACAAGCCGCCGAGGCGGGACAGCAGGCCAGAGCCGGTATGGATCGGGCACTCGTCGTAGGGCTCGGTGCCCTTGACGAAGTACTCGCTCATGATCATCGAGCGGACCTTGGTCTCGCCGGTCTTCGACACGACCTCGACGGCGTCGCAGTTGGCGCCCGGCCGGCGGCCCGACATCCGGCAGATGTCGACGGAGATGACATCGGCTGGCGGTTTCAGCCACACCGGCTTGTCGCCCTTGGTGGCGTCCTTCATGAACGCCGCCCACACCGGCACGGCCGAGATCACCGGCATAGCCCGCCGAGACGATCGTCTGCGGCTGATCGAACCCGACCCAGACGCCAGCGACCAGCGACGGCGTGAACCCGACGAACCAGGCGTCGACGTAGTCGTTGGTGGTGCCGGTCTTGCCGGCGGCCGGCAGCGTGAACCCGTCGGCGCGGGCCCGATAGCCGGTGCCGGCGTTGACCACGTCGGTCAGCATGCTGGCCATCAGGAACGACGTCGTCGGCGTGAACGCCTGCGTGAACGTGGGCGTCGCCTCGTAGAGGACCTCGCCCTCGCGATCCTCGACCCGCCGCACCAGGTACGGCTTCGGCAGCTGGCCGCCGTTGGCGAAGGTCGCGTAGGCGGCGGTCATCTGCTGCAGCGTGACCTCGCCCGAGCCGAGCGCGATCGACGGCACGCGCGGGATGTCCCCGAACTGCAGCCGATCGATCGCGGTCATCTCCTTCTCGAGCCCGACGGTCTGGAAGGCGCGGACGGCGGCGCGGTTGCTCGACGTCCGCAGCGCGGTGCGGACCGTCATCGCGCTCGATTCGAGGTGCTCGTCCTCGGGCGTCCAGCCCCCCTGCGGGGTGTCCACCGGCTCGTCGAGGCCGGTCAGCAGGCTGGCCGGCGTCATCCCCGATTCGAGCGCCGCGGCGTAGACGAACGGCTTGAACGCCGAGCCGGGCTGGCGCCGCGCCTGGACCGCGCGGTTGAAGCGGCTCTCGGTGAAGGTGCGGCCGCCGACCATCACCCGGACCTCGCCCGAGCGCGGATCCATGGCCACGACGCCGCCCTGCAGGTAAGGCGGCCGGACGCCATCCTTGACCACGCCGCCGACCTCGGCGAGGAACTGGGCCCGGGTCTGGTGCTGGTAGCGCGAGCGCTTCTCGATGGTCGTCAGGCCGGCCTCGAGGGCCCGTTCGGCCGCCTGCTGCATGGCCGGATCGATCGTCGTGTAGACGCGCAGCCCGCCGCTCGCCACCCGTCCCCAGCCGAAGCGATCGACCAGCTCGCGCCGAACCTGCTCCTTGAAGTACTGGCCGAACGACTCGTCGCGCTGCAGGCCGTTCTCGAGGTGGACCGGGGCGCGGCGGGCCTGGTCGAAGGTCGCCCGGTCGATCTTCTCGTTCTCGAGCATCGTCGCCAGGACGATGTTGCGGCGGGCCACTGCCTTGTCGAGGTTGACGGTCGGCGCCCAGTTCGAGGGCGACTTGATGATGCCGGCGATGAGCGCCGCCTCGTCGACGGTCAGCGCCGCCGCCGATTTGGCGAAGTAGCCGCGCGCCGCCGCTTCGGCGCCATGGAAGCCGTCGCCGAAGTAGACCTTGTTCAGGTAGAGCTCGAGGATTTCCTGCTTCGAGTAGGTGCGCTCGATGAGCGCCGCGAGGATCGCTTCCTTGATCTTGCGGGTGAAGCTGCGCTCGAGGGTCAGGAAGCTCTGGCGGGCCAGCTGCTGGGTAATCGTCGAGCCGCCTTGGGCCAGGCGAGCGCTCTGCACGTTGACGAGCACGGCGCCCATGATCCGGATCACGTCGACGCCGCGATGCTGGAAGAAGCGCTGGTCCTCGACCGAGAGCACCGCGTTCACCAGGTTCGGCGACATCTGGGTGAGCGGCACCTCGATGCGTTGTTCCTTGAAGATCGTGAACACCGGGCGATCGGCGACGTCGTAGAGCACGGTCGCCTGCGCCATGTTCCCCATGCTGCGGACTTCTTTCCGCCCGGGCAACGTGTGGGTGACGTCGAAGCTGAACCAGGCGAAGGCCCCGATGGCCAGCCAGGCAATCGGGATCGCGCCGATCAGCGCGGCACGGGTCAGCCACGGCCGGGCGAGCGCCGCCGTCCGGACGCCGACGGCGGCGCGGCGACCGAGGTCGCGGGCGCGCACCGCGGTGCGCGACACGATCGGGGGAACGGGTAGGCGGAGGGCCAGCGGCACGTCGAGACGATCATACGCGCAGAGCGCGGCCGCACACCTACCCCGCCCTACGTGAGGCGCCGCCGCGCGCCCAGCGCGGCGAATAGCAGCCGAACGCGCCGGAGGGCGGCCCGCCGCCCCGCGTGAGAGCGGGGCGGCAAACCTACAGCGTACCGACAGTGCGGCCGGCGATGGGCGGATCCGGCCGATCCGGCTCGTCCGCGGCCGGGCGCTGCTGTTCGAGTCGCGGCAGGAAGACGCGGAACGTCGTGCCCTGGCCCGGGGCGCTCTCCGCCGTCACGGCGCCCGACGACTGCCGGACGATCCCGTTGACGATCGACAGGCCGAGGCCGGTGCCCTGCCCCACCCCCTTGGTGGTGAAGAACGGCTCGAAGACCCGGGCGCGCGTGTCGGCGTCCATGCCGACGCCCGTGTCGCGGACGGTGAGGCGGATGTAGGCGCCAGGCTCGCAGCCGGCGATGTCGTTGGCCACCAGCATCGCGACCGCGGTCTCGACCGTCAGGACGCCGCCGTCCGGCATCGCATCGCGGGCGTTCAGGGCCAGGTTCAGGAGCACCTGCTCCATCTGCGTGGCGTCGGCGCGGATCAGGCCGACGCCGGGCGTCAGCCGCAGCATGCACTCGACCCGCTGGCCGAGCAGGCGCCGGAACAGCGGCGCGGCGCGGATGACGACGTCGTTCAGGTTGAGCGGGCCCGCCTGCGGCCGCTCGTCGCGACGGATCGCCATCAGGTGCGTGGCGAGATCGGCGGCGTGCTGGCTCGCCTCGCGGATCTCCCGGGCATAGCCCAGCGCCGGCGCGGAGGAGTCCGGCAGGGCCTGGATCAGGGCATCGCTCCAGCCGACGATGGCCGTCAGGACGTTGTTGAAGTCGTGGGCGATGCCGGCGGCGAGGTTGCCGATCGCCTCGGACTTCTGCGCCCGCTGCAGCTGCCGCTCGAGCTGATGGCGGTCGGTGACGTCCCGCGCCAGCACCAGCTCGCAGCGGACGCCGCTGGCGTCGACGAAGCTGGTCGCCGTCGGCTCGACCATCCGCCACCGGCCGTCCCGCCGACGCACCCGGAACTCCATCGGCGCCCGGGATCGGGTGTTGGAGGGCGTGGCGTTGAGGGCGTCGAGCCAGCGCTCGGCGTCGGCGCGGTCGTCGGGATGGACGAATTCGAGGGCCGACAGCCCGACGCATTCGCCCGGGGGATAGCCGAGCGTCCGCTCGGCGGCCGACGAGATCGCGGTGATCGCGTGCGCGGCATCGAGCACGGCGACGACGTCGGGAATCTGCTCGAGGACGTTCTGCAGCGACGCAGGGTCATCGAGGCCCCACGTCGGTCTCGCCCGTCCAGATGGCGGAGGTCCGCCGGCGGAAGTCAAATCAGGTTGTGCTCGTCCCCACGACGCCGGGCTGGAAAATGGGGGATGACGACGTGTCGGTGCCAGAACGAGCAAATCGCGGACCAACTGATCGCTGGCGCACACATTGCCCAGGCCTGGCCGCCAGCGGCACCCTGCCGGCCGTCGTCGTCCCACGACCACCACACGTGTCGATGTAAGCGACTGTATTCACTGAACTTGACACGACTGGATGGCAATCGGTCTGCAGACCGACCGAGGTAGACGAGAACGGCCCATTATGGATGAGCTGGCTCCGGACACACACCGAGCCCGCCAGGGGCGAAACGGTGGGGGTGTTGGAGTCCGAGGCGGTCGGCCCGAGCTAGCCGATCGTCCCCAGTGGGGAGCCGTCGAGGGAGAGGAGGTGGCGGGGTCGACGGGACTCGAACCCGCGGCCTCCGGCGTGACAGGCCGGCGTTCTAACCAACTGAACTACGACCCCGCAGAACCTGTCGAGTGTAACCGCAATGCCGCCACCGGTTCAAGCGCCGCCGGTGAGACTGTCCAAGCCATCCGGCCGAGCCAAACGAGCGACCGAAGGCAGCGACGTGGCCCAAGGGTTCGCGCCCGCTGGCGACGGCCCGAAGGGCTGTCGCCGCGTGCCCGCATGCCTGTGCCGCCCAGCCACGAGCGACCGAAGGGCCTGAGTGGCATGGGCGGTACAGGGATCGAACCTGTGACAACCGGTGTGTAAAACCGGGGCTCTACCACTGAGCTAACCGCCCGCCCGCTGAAAGCCTAGCACTCCGCTGACGGCCGGGCACCCAGCCGGGCCAGCGGACCGCCCGCTCCGGCTGACGGAATTCGTCGGGCGCCTGCCAAAAAGTGAAGGCGCGCCCGCCGCCGCCGATTGCTTCCTCTGAAGGTCTTCCCGCCGATGTCTTCGCCCGCCACCGTCCCCAGCCCAGCCCTGGCCCGCGCGTCCGGTCTCCACCGGTTCACCATCTCGACCCGGCTCCTGCTGCTCGCCGCGGCATTTACGCTGCCGCTCGGGGCGATGCTGACGCTGATCGACCTGAAGAAGGACCTCGCCGTCGCGCGCCGCGAGCGCGACGGCAATGCCTACCAGCGGCACCTGGTGGCGACGTTCTCGGCCATCGCCGATCACCAGCGGCTGGCCGACGCCTTCGTCCGGAAGCCGGCCAGCGGGCCGGCCGACCTGCAGGCGGCGCGGCAGCGCGTCGACGCCGCGTTCACGTCCCTGGCCGAAACCGACGCGGCGCTCGGCCCCAGCCTGCAGTTCACCGCCGAGGGCCTGGCCGGGCGCAAGCGCGGCCACGTGCAGCTCGGCACGGTGCGCCAGGAATGGATCGCGGCGCGCGAGGCCGTACACGCGCCGGCGCCGGCCGCGGCGACGGAGGCCCACGCCCACCTCCTGACCGACCTGCGGACGATGACGGCGCACGCCGCCGACACGTCCAACCTGCTTCTCGATTCCGATCTCGACAGCTACTACGCGATGGACATGACGCTGCTGGCGCTGCCGCAGACGCAGGACCGGACCGCCGGCCTGCTCGTGTGGCTGCAGCAGGCGCACGGCCGCCGCCTGAGCGCCGCCGAGCGCCGCCAGCTCGCGGTGACGGCCGCCTTCCTGCGCCAGGCGGATCGCGATCGCATCGTCACCGACGCCCAGGCGGCGCTCAACGAAGACGCCAACTTCAATGGCGTCAGCGCGACCCTTGCGCCCGCCCTGGAGCCGGCGCTCGCGACCTACACCACGACCACGACCGCTCTGGTCGACGCGCTCGACGTCGCCGTCAAGAAGCGCGGCCGCTCGGATCTCGCGCCGGCCATCGCCGCCGGCCTGGCCTCGCAGCGGGCGAGCGCCGGCCTGTGGCGCGCCGCCGCCGGCGAACTCGACGCGCTGCTCGACCTGCGCGTCCGTCACTACGAGGCGGTGCGCCTGCGCGCACTCGTCGTCAGCGGCCTGGCCTGGGCCGGCGCGCTGGCCATCGCCTTCTACATCAGCCGCAGCATCACCGGACCGCTGGCGGCGAGCGTCCGCCAGCTGACCCGCTTCACGCAGCAGCTGGTGACGAGCGCCGCCGACGTTTCCGCGGCCGCGACCACGCTGTCGATGGGCGCCTCCGACCAGGCCGCGTCGCTCGAGGAGATCTCCGCCGCGATGGAGGAGATGGCCGAGATGACGGGCCGCAACGCCGACCACGCGGCCCAGGCCGCCGACCTCGTCACCGACGTCGCCCGCCAAGTCGACGAGTCGAGCGCCGCCTTCGCCGGCATGGTCGCCTCGATGTCCGCCCTGCGCGAGTCGAGCGACAAGGTCAGCCGGATCATCAGGACGATCGACGAGATCGCCTTCCAGACGAACCTGCTCGCTCTCAACGCCGCGGTCGAAGCGGCCCGGGCCGGCGAAGCCGGCATGGGCTTCGCGGTCATCGCCGACGAAGTGCGCACGCTGGCGCAGCGATCGGCGCGGGCGGCCAAGGACACCGAAGCGCTGATCGAGGAATCGCTCGCCCGCACCGGCGACGGCGCCGCCAAGGTCCAGGAGGCGGCCCGGGCGATCACGTCGATCAGCGGCAGCGTGTCTCGTCTCGAGACACTCGTCAGCGGCGTCCGGGAAGCCAGCCGGCAGCAGTCGGAGGGCATCGGCCAGGTTTCGCAGGCGATCCTCCAGATGGAAAACGTGACCCAGACGGCAGCCGCGACCGCCGAGCAGACGGCCACCGCCAGCGCGACATTAAACGGTCACGCCAAAACGTCGATGGTAGTGGTAGGGCGGCTCGCCGGGCTCGTCGATCGGGCACGCGCGGTGACCGCGACGGTGACCGGCCAGGCAACGGGACCGACAGTGGCCCGCCCGGCCGCCACGCGGCGTGTCAACCAGGCGGCGACGGCGCCGCGCACTTCCCCGGCTCGGACGCGGCAGTCGCGACCGGCCCGGACTTCGCTCCGGCGGGTGTCCTGACCGCGAGCGCGATCGAGACGCAGCCGGCAGCAGCGCACAGATGGAGATCGAGCATGCGAGTGCGATGGACGATTGGCAAGAAGCTCTTCACCGGCGTCGGCCTGCTGATCGCCCTCCTCGTCGCCTCCGGCGCGACCGCGCTCTGGACCACCAGCGCGATGAACGACCGCCTGGTCAAGACCGGTGAGAAGACCGCGCGCCGCATCCGTCTGGCCGAGCGGGCCCAGGCCGAGCCGCTGCGCATGTACATCGCCGAGCAGATGATGCTGCTCGCCCGCGCCTCCGGCGACAAGGTCTTGAACGACACCTGGAAGGCCAAGTTCGACGTCTCCCGCGAGTCGCAGCAGAAGGAGCTGGCGCTGCTCGAGGCGTTGCTCGAGCTCGAATCGGGCGAGCAGGCGCTGGCCAAGTTCAGGCAGGGCACGGCCGACTTCCTCAAGGCCCACGACGAGGTGATGGCCCTCGTCGGCCACGACAAGCACTTCGAGGCCAACCAGCTGTCGCTCGACAAAGTGAGGCCGCTGATGGAGGCCAACGAGGCCCACATCAAGGTCGTCGTCGACAACCAGACGAAGCTGCTCGACCAGGACATCGCCGAGTCGGCGGAGGCCTATCGCCGCGCCAACTGGACCGGCCTGACGCTGCTCGGCATCGGCCTCACCGTGGCCGCCCTCGTCGGCTGGTCGGTGCACAAGATCAACCGCCACCTGCGCAAGACCGCGGCGGCGCTCAAGGAAGGCTCGCAGCAGGTCGTGTCGGCCGCCGGCCAGGTATCGACATCGTCGCAGTCGCTGTCGCAGGGCGCCACCGAGCAGGCCGCCTCGCTTGAAGAGACCTCCGCCTCGATGGAGGAGATGGCCTCGATGACGCGCAAGACGTCGGAGAACGCCAACCAGGCCGCGGCCCTGGTCACCGGCGTGGCGCAGCAGGTCGACGAGTCGAATTGCGCCCTCGCCGGGATGGTCACCTCGATGTCGGCGATCCGCGAGTCGAGCAACAAGGTCGCCAAGATCATCAAGACGATCGACGAGATCGCCTTCCAGACGAACATCCTGGCCCTGAACGCCGCGGTCGAAGCGGCCCGCGCCGGCGAGGCCGGGATGGGCTTCGCGGTCGTCGCCGACGAGGTCCGCAACCTGGCCCAGCGTTCGGCTCAGGCGGCCAAGGACACCGCCGCCCTGATCGAGGAATCGATCGCGCGGTCGCAGGAAGGCTCGGCCAAGGTCGAACAGGTCGCCGCCGCCATCTCGACGATCACCACCAGCGTCAGCCAGGTGAAGGCCATCGTCCAGGACGTGCGCGAGGCGAGCCGGCAGCAGACCCAGGGCATCGACCAGGTGTCGCAGGCCATCGCGCAGATGGAGAAGGTCACCCAGACCACCGCGGCGACGGCCGAGGAGAGCGCGGCGGCCAGCGAGGAGCTGAACGCCCAGGCCGAAGGGTCGATGGTGGTCGTGCACGAGCTCGAGGCGCTGGTCGGCGGGACGGCGCCCCGGCCGGTCGCGGTCGCCGAGCCGGACGCCGAGGCCGACGCGGTCGAAGACGCCCCGGCCCGCGTCGTCACGCTGCAGAAGCGTCCGGCGGCCGGCAGGAAGGCGACCGCGGAAGAGCAGATCCCGTTCGGCGACACGGGCACGTTCGGAAAGTTCTAGGACGCTGAGGAGCATGAGGATGGACGCGACGATCGCAGTCGACGAGCGCGGCTCGACGGGCGGGTTCGACGCCGCCGCGCTGGCCGGCAAATACCTGACGTTCTCGCTCGGCAACGAGGAGTACGGCCTGCCCGTGCTCAAGGTGCGCGAGATCATCAAGGTGATGGACATCACCCCGGTGCCGCAGGTGCCGGCGCACGTCAAGGGCGTCATCAACCTGCGCGGCAAGGTCATCCCGGTGATCGACCTGCGCGCCAAGTTCAGCCTGCCGGCGCAGGACTACACCGACCGCACCTGCATCGTGGTCGTCGACGTCTCGATGAAGCGCGATCGGGTGACGCTCGGCGTCATCGTCGACGCCGTCTCCGAAGTGCTCAACATCACCGCCGGCGAGATCGACCAGACGCCGGACTTCGGCGAGCGCGTCGAGACGGACTACATGCTGGGCCTGGCCAAGGTGAAGAACACGGTCAAGATCCTGCTCGATCTCGACTCCGTGCTCCGCGCGGAAGGCGCGCCCGGCGGCCGGATGTTCTGAGCCGCCGCCAGCCCGGGTGAATGCGCCGCGTGACGAGACACTGACATGGAACCGACTGGTAGCCCGGACGACGAGCTGGCGATTCTGGCCGCCGATGCCGAAATGCTGAGCATGTTCGTGGGCGAGGCCCTCGACCATCTCGGCACCATCGAGAGCGTCGTCCTGCAGCTCGAAGGCGCGCCCGCCGACGTCAAGCTGCTGAACGACGTCTTCCGGCCGTTCCACACGGTCAAAGGCAACGCCGGCGCGCTCGGCGTCACCTCGGTGCAGGAGTTCGCGCACTGCGTCGAGAGCCTCCTCGACCTCGCCCGCGCCGGCAAGCACCTGATGGGCCCGGACGAGTTCGACATCGTCCTGCGCGCCGTCGACCTGCTGACGATCATGATGCAGGAGCTGCCGGATCGCGTCGCCACGGGCCGCTCCTCGTCGGTCACGACGCGCCGCGACGCGCTGATGTTCGCGGTCGAAGCGATGATTGCCGGCGGCAGCAGCGCCGCCACCGCCGCCATCGTCGACGCCGAAGCGGTCGAGACGCCGACGGCCGCATCGGAGGCCGGACCGCCTCCCGCCCCGACGGCCCCCGCTCGGACGGCTTGTTCGGCCGCCGCGCCGCCGCGCGCGCGCAGCGAGGCGCAGAGCACGGTCAAGGTCGACACCAGCAAGCTCGACAACCTGATCGACATGGTCGGCGAGCTCGTCATCGCCCAGTCGATCCTCGCCGCCGACCCGGCGTTCGCCAAGTCGGTCGACGAGCGCCTCGGCCGCCGCATGGCCCAGCTGAAGCGCATCACCAGCGACCTCCAGCGCAACGCGATGTCGATGCGCATGGTGCCGATCCGGCAGGTCTTCCAGAAGATGGCCCGCCTGGTCCGCGACCTCAGCAAGCAGTCCGGCAAGAACATCGAGCTGGTCCTGCAGGGCGAGGACACCGAGCTCGATCGCAAGGTGGTCGAGGACATCAACGACCCGCTCATGCACATGGTCCGCAACAGCGTCGACCACGGCATCGAGTCGCCCGAGCGCCGTGCCGCCGCCGGCAAGCCGGCCCAGGCGACCCTCCGCCTGCGCGCCGCGCACGTGGGCGGCAACATCGTCATCGAGATCGCCGACGACGGCGCCGGCCTCGACACCGATCGCATCTACGCCAAGGCGGTCAGCAACGGGCTGATCGCGCCGGGGGCGCAGCTGGCCCCGGGCGACATCCACCAGATGATCTTCCAGCCCGGCTTCTCCACCGCGGAGAAGGTCACCGAAATCTCCGGCCGCGGCGTCGGCATGGACGTCGTCCGCCGCAACATCGAGGCGCTGCGCGGCCGCATCGAGATCCAGACGGCGCGCGGCCAGGGCACCACCTTCAGCATCCGCCTGCCGCTGACGCTGGCCATCGTCGACGGCATCCTGGTCGCGGTCGGCCACCAGCGCTTCGTGATTCCAGCCTGTGCCGTGCGCGAGTCGCTGCGGCCGAAGGCCGAGCAGATTCACAGCGTCTATGGCCAGGCGTGCCTGGTGCAGGTGCGCGATCGGCTGATCCCGAGCCTCCACCTGGGCGATCTGTTCGGCATCGCCGGGGCGCAGCCGGACGTGACCAACGCCACCGTCGTCGTCCTCGAGGACAACGGCCGGCCGACGGCGCTGATCGTCGATGAGCTGATCGGCAGGCAGGAAGTGGTCATCAAGTCGCTCGGCAGCACCTTCGAGGGCGTCCGCGGCGTGGCCGGCGGCGCCATCCTGGGTGACGGCCGGGTCGGCCTGATCCTCGACGACGGCGGTCTCGCCGGGCTGATCGGCAAGGGCGCGGCGCACCTGGCCGCGTGAGCCGACGACGAGAACGCCGGTGTCTCTCGCCGCCGACGCCACCCTCGACCTGACCGAGCGCGATCTGTCGACGATCATCAAGCTGGTCTACGAACGAAGCGGCATCGCGCTGCACCAGGGCAAGCGCGAGCTGGTCACGGCGCGGCTGCAGAAGCGGGTGCGGGCCGGCGGGTTCGCGAGCTTCGCGGCCTACATCGCTCACGTCCAGGCCGACCCGTCGGGCGCGGCGATGACGACGCTGCTCGATTCGATCGCCACCAATCACACCCACTTCTTCCGCGAGGCGCGGCACTTCGACTTCCTCGCCGGGCGGATGCCCGAGCTGCGGGCGCGCTGCCAGGGCGGCGTCGTCGAGGGCTGGTCGGCGGCGTGCTCGACCGGCGAGGAGCCGTACACGATCCTCATGCGGCTCGCGGAAGCCGGCCACGAGGACGTGCGGATGCTCGCCTCCGACATCTCGACCAAGGCCCTGGCGACGGCGCGGGCCGGCGTCTACCCGATGGCCAAGGTCGCCGACGTGCCGGCGCCGCTGCTGCGCAGCTATTTCGAGAAGGGCCTCGGCGAACAGAACGGCCTGGCGCGGGTCGGCGCGCCGCTGCGCCAGCGGGTCGAGTTCCGAGCCCTCAACCTGCTGGAGATCGGTTCGCTCGGGCGGCAGTTCGACTTCGTCTTCTGCCGCAACGTCATGATCTACTTCGACAAGGCCACCCAGCAGCGGGTGGTGTCGATGCTCGAGCAGCACCTGCGTCCCGGCGGCTATCTCTTCATCGCGCACGCCGAGAGCCTCAACGGCCTCACGCACGGCCTCGAGCCGGTCGTGCCGGCGGTGTTCCGCCAGCGGGCCTGAGCGGCGGGACGCGAAGACACGATCATGACAACGGAGATCACCACGGGACGGGGCGGGGCCGGGCCCAACATCCTGATCGAGGACGACTCCGCCATGATGCGCGCGATGATCAAGCGCGTCGCGTCGGTCGCCGGGCCGCCCATCGGGACCATCTTCGAGGCGGCCAACGGGCACGATGCGCTGGCCATCCTCGAGGCCCATCCCATCCAGTTCGTCTTCACCGATCTCAACATGCCGGTCATGACCGGTACCGAACTGCTGCGGGCGATGAAGGCCCGCGACGAATGGCGCGACATCGTGCGGGTCATCGTCTCGACCGACGGATCCGATTCGCGCCGCCTCGAAGCCGAGGATCTGGCGGTCAGTCTCTACGTCGAGAAACCGTTCCGTCCGGAGGTCATGCGCGATGTGCTCGCCGCGATCACCCCAGCGCTCCTGAGGCGCTCGCGGCGCTCGGCGCGGCGGCGGTCCGGGTGGCCGAGGACAGCTTCTTCGCCTACGCCGAGACGTGCGAGACGGCCCGCGTCGCCGGCCTGCTGCAGGCCCGGCCGGTCGGCGAGTCGTGGCTGTGGGCGGCGATCGGGTTCACCGGGCCGTTCGAGGGCGTGGTGCGGATCGCGCTGCCCCGCGCGCTCGCCGGCGACCTCGCCGGGGCCTTCTGCGGCGTGCCGCCCGAGTCCCTCGACGACGCCCAGGTCACCGACTTCGCCGGCGAGCTGGCCAAGATGGTGTGCGGCCTGTGGCTGACGCAGACGCACCGCACCGGGCGCTTCGCGCTGGCGGCCCCGATCGTCACTGCGGCCGACGCCGGCGCCGTGGCGGCCGCGGCCGCCGAGCCTGCCGCCCTCGGTGTCGTCCTGAACAGGATGCCCGTGCTCCTGGCGCTGGCCGCGGGCAGCCCCGTGGCCGGATCCTGACGTGTCGATGCCGCCTCGTACCCGCGTCCTGCTCGTCGACGACTCCGCGGTGGTCCGCAAGCTGCTCGGCGACGCCCTGCGGAAGCACGACGACATCCAGGTGATCGGCGGCGCCGCCGATCCCTACATCGCGCGGGACATGATCCTGCAGCTCAAGCCCGACGTCATCACCCTGGACATCGAGATGCCGCGGATGGACGGCCTCAGCTTCCTGCGCAAGCTGATGGAGCACCATCCGATCCCGGCGATCGTGGTCAGCTCGCTGACGCAGCAGGGCTCGGCCGCCAGCGTCGAGGCGCTCCGCATCGGCGCCATCGACGTCATCGGCAAGCCGGGCGGCCCGCACGCCGTCGGCGAAGTCGCCGATCGGGTCGCCGAACGGATCCGCGCGCTGCGTGCCGGCACGCCGATCCGGCTCGGCCGGCTCGTGCCGCCGACGCCGGCGGCGAGCGCGGCCCCGAGCCGGGGCGCCGCCCGGCTCCGCGGCCTCATCGCCATCGGAGCGTCGACCGGCGGCACGCAGGCCATCGAGACGGTCCTGACACGGATGCCGGCGGACGTGCCGCCGATCGTCATCGCCCAGCACATGCCGGCCGGCTTCACCCGGGCCTTCGCCGAGCGCCTGAACGGCGTCTGCGCGATGCGCGTCGTCGAGGCCGCTGGCAACGAGCCGCTCGAACGCGGCGTCGCCTACGTCGCGCCCGGCGACTACCACCTGACGGTCGAGCGGCAGGGGTTGCGGCTGGTGACCCGGCTGGATCAGAAGGCCCCGCTGCACTACCAGCGGCCGGCGGTCGACGCCCTGTTCGCCTCTGTCGCCAGGCTGCGCGGCCTACCCGTCGTCGCGATGCTGCTGACCGGCATGGGCGCCGACGGCGCCGACGGGATGGTGGCGCTGCGCCAGGCCGGCGCCGAGACCATCGCCGAAGCCGAGGAATCCTGTGTCGTCTTCGGGATGCCGAAAGAGGCGATCGCGCGCGGCGGCGCCGGGCACGTCGCCACGCTGCTCGCCATCCCCGATCTCGTGTTCGAGTGTCTAATGCGGCTCAACCGCGCGAGCCGGGCGAGCTGATCGATGGCGACGACGACAGATCGGGGACTGCCGGCCCCGGCCGGACGCGGCGCCCGCCTCGTGGTTGGCATCGGCGAGCTGGCCGTCTCGCACTCGCCGGACGACATCATCGTCACGCATGCGCTCGGCAGCTGCATCGCCGTGTGCCTGTGGGACCCGACGGTCCGCGTCGCTGGACTGCTCCATTTCCTCCTGCCCGAGGCGAAGCTGAACATGGACCGGGCGCGCAAGCAGCCGGCGACGTTCGCCGACAGCGGCATCGCCCTGCTCTTCCAGGCTGCCTACGCGCGCGGCGTCGACAAGAAGCGCTGTGTGGTACGCCTGGTCGGCGGCGCGGAAGTGACCGGCCTGCAGGGCATCGGCGCCCTCAACGTCGGCAAGCGGAACATCCTGATGGCGCGCCAGATCCTCTGGCAGAACGGGGTCATCGTCGCCGGCGAGTCGACCGGCGGGACCATTCCCCGGACGGTGGCCCTTCGTGCGTCGGACGGGGTCGTCGAGGTCATTTCCGCACGCGAGCTGGTGGCCAAGCTGTGAGCACGCTTTCTTCGATCAAACGCGCCCTGCCGGCGGACATCGTCCGCGGCATCACGTCTCTCGCCCCGCTGCCGGCGACCGCCCACCGGCTGATGGCGCTGCTGCGAGGCGATGACGAATCGCTGACCAGCATCGCGGCGCTCCTCGAGAGCGACCAGGGGCTCGTCGCCAGCCTGCTGCGGCGGGCCAATTCGGCGCGCTACATGGCGCAGCCGGCCCGCAACGCGCTCGAAGCGGTGATGCGGGTCGGCACCGTCTCGGTGCTCGACATGGTCGTCCAGGAGCACCTGCGCAGCTTGATCACGCCGGCGCCCAGCTACGGCCTCGACGAGAACGACCTGTGGCTGCACGGCGCCGCCTCGCAACTGGCGGCGCGGGCGATCCGCATCGAGCGCCCGCTGCTCAAGATCCCGGCGACCGCCGACACCGCCGCGCTGCTGCACGACATCGGCAAGCTGATCATCTCGCGTTACCTGAAGGTCGACGCCGGCGACGTGACCGCCTACGCCCACGAGCACGAGGTGACCTGGAGCGAGGCCGAGCGCTGCCTGATCGGCTTCGATCACACGATCATCGGGGCGGTCGTCGCCGAGCACTGGAAGTTCCCCGACGACGTCACGCTGGCCATCCGCCACCACCACGATGCCGAGACGAGGCACGACTCGCGCCTGCTCGACACGGTGATGGCGGCCAACCTCGTGGCCAAGATGGTCGGCTGCGGCCTCGGCGCCGAAGGACTCAACTTCGGCGTCAGCGCCACCATCCACGAGCGCCTCCAGCTCGACTTCGACCTGTTCGCCACGATCTGCCTGACGACGCAGGATGGCATCCGCGAGCTGACCTCGCAGCAGCAGGCCTAGCGCCCGATCGGCCCGCGGCCTCAGAACAGCGGCGCGGCCTTGGCGGCCAGCAGCGCGGCGATCAGCAGGAACCCCGCCAGCGCGCGGTACTCGCGGTTGCGGACGGCGCGCTCGACGCTGAACCGCCGCTCGACGGACGGCATCGTGCCCGCCTGCCAGGCCGCGTAGTCGGCGCCGAACGTCTGCCGCAGGAACGCGTTCTCGGTCAGGATCGCCGCGCTGATGGTCGTGGTCATGTAGACCGCGACGATGATCGCGACGACGACGCTGCCGGCGGCGACCGCGAGCCCGGCCGCCATCAGGCTCGAGCCGACGTAGAGCGGATGCCGCAGCCAGCGGTAGGGGCCCGACCGCGTCACCTCGCGGCTCTTCTCGAGGTGCCCCGCCGCCCAGATGCGGAGCAGCTCGCCGATGGCCGCGATCGGCAGGCCCCAGGCCAGCGTCTGCCACGTCGGCGTCGCCAGCCAGATCACCACGATCGCGAACAGGAAGCCGAGCGGGACGCGCAGTCGCGCGAGCCGGCGAGTGAAGCTCACCTGTCGATCTCCTTCATGTCGGGGCATTGGACGTGCCGGACCCGACCGCTGCACCGAGCCGGCGATCCACGGCCGCGCCGACCTCGTCGGCGCCGAGCTCCCCCAGGCACCACACGGCCGCGGTGCAGCGGCGCTGATGGTGGCACGCGCAGCTCTGGTTGCGCGAGAGCGTGACGTCAGCCGGCGACCACGGGCCGTTGCGGGCCGGATCGGTCGGACCATAGATCCCGACGATCGGCGTGCCCACGGCGGCGGCAAGATGCAAGGGACCGGTGTCGCCAGAGACCAGGAGACCAGCCGCCGCGACGACCGCGATCAGATCGTCGAGCGACGTCGGCGGCGCCAGGGCGGCGACGCCCGTGCCGGCGGCGGCCACGACCGACGACGCGAGGTCTTCTTCGCCCGGTCCCCAGACGACGATCGAGGGCCAGCCGTGGCCGGCGTGCAGGTGCCGGGCGACGGCGCCGAACCGATCGGCCGGCCAGCGCTTGTTGGGCCACGCCGCGCCCGGGTTGATGACGGCGAAGGGCTGCCCCGCCGTGCGAGCCGAGCGCGCCGCGTATCCGCGCCACGACGTCCGATGCGGGCACGGTCAGGGCGAACCGCGGGGAACCGACGGCCGCCCCGGCCGCGCGCGCCAGCGCCAGCGTGTGATCGACGACGTGTCGACCGGCGGGGTCGGCGGTCTCGTCGTAGGCCCAGCGCGCCAGCGATTCGCGCAGGTGCGTCGCGGGCCGGGCCGACGACCCGCCTGGCCCCGGCAAGATGCGCCAGCAGCGCCGACTTCAACAACCCTTGCGCATCGATCGCGACGTCGTAGCGGGCGGCGCGCAGACGCTGGACCACCGGCACGACTCCGCAGTCTCCGCGGATCTGCCGGGTGTCGACGGACACGACCGACGAGAGGCCGGACACGCGATCGAGGATGGCACGGTGCTTCACGTCGACCAGCCAGTCGATGCGTGCCTCGGGCCAGCTCGCGCGCAGCGCCGACGCCAGCGGCAGCGCGTGCACGATGTCGCCGAGCGCGCCCAGCCGAACGATCAGGAAGGCGCGTTGCGCGGTCGGCGCGTCGCTCACGGCGTCTGCTCGCGCACCGCCGCGACGAGGTCCTTCGTCGAGTGATCCTTGGGATCGCCGACGATCGCGGTGCGGCCGCCGTAGGCCTGAACGATGGCCCGCTCCGGCACGGTCTCGACGGTGTAGTCGGTGCCCTTGCAGTGGACGTCGGGCTGGAGCGCGGTCAGGAGCGGAGCGACGTCGCGGCCCGAGAACACCACGACGCGATCGACGCCGCGCAGCGCGGCGACCAGCCCCGCCCGTCGCCTCGATCGGCAGGATCGGGCGGTTGGCGCCCTTCAGCAGCTGCACCGAGGCGTCGTCGTTGATCGCGACGACCAGCCGATCCGCCTCCGCCGCCGACGCCTGCAGGTAGCGGACGTGGCCGACGTGGAGGACGTCGAAGCAGCCGTTGGCGAAGGCAATCGTCTCGCCGCGGCCGCGCGCCTCGCGGGCCCAGTCGAGGAGCGCGTCGCGATCGACGATGGCGCCGCTCATCGCCGGCCGCCTCGTCCCCTGGGGACCAGCGCCGCGCGCAGTTCCGCCGCCGACACGGTGGCCGTGCCGCGTTTCATCACCACGATCCCGCCGGCGACGTTGGCCAGCTGCGCCGCCTCGAAGGCGGTGGCCCCCGCGGCCAGCGCCAGCGTCATCGTCGCGATCACCGTGTCGCCGGCGCCGGTGACGTCGGCGATCTCGTCCGAGCCGTGAATCGGGATGTGGCGCGTCGCCTGGCCCGGCTCGAAGAGCGCCATGCCGCGGCTGCCGCGGGTGATGAGCACGGCCGCCATCTTCGTCTCGTCGAGGAGCCGGCGGCCGGCCCGCTCGAGCGTCTGCGACGTCGTCGCCGATCGGCTCGCCGATCAGCGCCTCGGCCTCGGCCTCGTTCGGCGTCGACGCGGTCAGCCCGGTGTAGCGCGCCAGGTCGTAGCGCGAGTCGACCAGGATCGGCGGGCGGGCGCCGGTCCGCGTCCGCGCCGCCCGCTTGATGGCCGCCACCAGCCGCGGCGTCACCAGGCCGCCGCCGTAGTCGGAGACGAGCACGCCGTCGATCGACGCCGTCGCCGCCAGCGCCGCGTCCTCGAAGCGGCGCCGCTCCTCGACCGTGGCGCGGCGGCTGGTGCCGCGATCCATCCGCACGATCTGCTGCTTGGCGGAATGGATGCCGCCGGCGAGGATGCGCGTCTTGGTCGGCGTCTCGCCGCCGCGGACGCGGGCCAGCGCGCGGGCGTCGACACCGGCGTGCAGCGCGGCGCGCAGCCGGTCGCCGGTGGCGTCGTCGCCGATGGCGCCGACGGCGCGGGTCTTGGCGCCGAGCGCGGCGACGTTGTTGGCCGCGTTGCCGGCGCCGCCGGGCACCGTGTCGGTCTTGTCGTACTCGAGGATCAGCACCGGCGCCTCGCGCGAGATCCGCGCGACGCGGCCGTAGACGAACTCGTCGGCGACGAAATCGCCGATGCACCGCGACCCGGCAGCGGGCGAAGCGATCGATGACCGCGTGCAGGCGCTCGTGCTCGCCGGCGGCCGGAACGGTGGCTGCGACGGCGCGGCTCATCGACGCTCCCGGATGATCCAGCTCGCCGCCTCGGCGAGGCTGGGAAGGATGGCATCGGCGCGCAGGCCGTCGACCGGGCGGCGCGGCCTCGCGCGGCGCCGACGCCGGTCTCGACGAGGATGGCCGTCGCGCCGACGGCGCGGGCCAGGCCGACGTCGCTCCAGCGATCGCCGACGACGACGGATCGCGACAGGTCGAGGTCGAGGCGCGGCCGCCGCGCGATGGACCAGGCCCGGCTTGGGCTTGCGGCAGTCGCAGGCCAACCGGTAGCGAGGATCGGTCGATGCCTTGTGATGGGGGCAGTACTACCAGGCGTCGATCTCGACGCGCCGCCGCGGGCCAGCTCGGCGTCGAGCCGCGCGTGCCCTGCGACGAACGTCTCGGGAACAGGCCCTGGCCGACGCCGGACTGGTTGGTGACCACGACCAGCGCGAAGCCGGCCCGCTTGAGCAGCCGCAGCGCGTCGACGGTCCACGGGTAGATCGCGACGCGATCGAGTGATCGAGTAGTCGGGTCGTCGATGATCGTGCCGTCCCGATCGAGGAAGACTGCGGGTTTCAGCATCCGCTGTCCTTCCGTGCGGCGACCGGCGCTGCCGACCACGCCCGCGGCCGCCGCCATCGCCGCCGCGCGACGCCCGCAGACAGCGATGGTCGATCGGACACGCCCGCAACAGGCACGGCCGGCACCACACGTCGTGGCGCACGAGCGTGTGCGGCCCCATCGGCGCCGTCGCGCGCTCGTCGGTCGGCCCGAAGATCGCGACCACCGGCCGCCCGACCGCCGACGCCACGTGCATCGCCCCGGAATCGTTGGCGACGACCACCGCGCAGCGCGCGAGCACGGCCATCAGCGTCGCGCAGGTCGGTGCGGCCGACCGAGATCGACAACCGTTGCGCCAGTACCCCGCCGGATCGAGCGCCGATTGTATCGCACGGGCCATCGCCCGATCGGCGGCGGCCCCGACCAGCACGGCCCGGACGCCACGCCCGGCCAAGCCGGCATCGCCGCCGCGACGCGCTCGGGCGGCCAGCGCTTGGCCGAGCCGTATGCGGCGCCCGGCGCGAAGCCGACCAGCCGGGTGCCGGCGCCGACGCCCGACGCGGCGAGCAGCGCCGCGACGCGCGCGACGGCCGCCGCCGTCGGGCGCACGGTGACCGTCAGGGCCGGCCGCCTCGACCGGCGGCATCCCGAGGCCGGTCGACCAGCCGCAAGTAGTAGGCGCTGTGGTGCCGCGGCCCCAGGCCAAACGACTCCGGAGTCGTGCGACGGCGGGAGCGGACCGGCACCGCGCGCGTCAGCAGGCGGCCGCGCAAGTCGCGCCGATAGCCCCAGCGCTCGGGATGCCGGCCCGCGAGCCGCCGCGAGCGCGCTGGCGAACGAGTTGGTGAGCAGGATGGCGAGGTCGAAGCCGCCGGCCGCAGCGCCGCGACGCATGGGCGCGCAGCGCGCGGATGCCGGATCCGGCGCAGCGGCACCACGCTCGTCCACGCCGGGGATCGCCTCGCAGCAGGTCGGCGAACGCCTGCCGGCGCCGCGACCGCGAGCGTGCGCGCTCGGGCTGCGCGGCGCGGATCGCGGCCAGCGCCGGCACGCGCCATGACGAGGTCGCCCAGCCAGTTCGGCGCCCGGACCACGAGCGCGGATCATTCCTCGCTCGCTCCGGCCGGGAACATGCCCGGGACCTCGCTCGCCGCGCGGCAGGTCGCGCCAGCGCCGGTGCATCCACAACCAGTTGTGCGGATACCGGCGCACGTACATCTCGAGGACGTCGGTGCAGCGCTGCGTCAGCTCGCGGACGGCGTCGGGATGATCGGCCGGCGGCGGCACCACCGGGTGCTCGTAGATCATCCGGTAGCGCCCGTCGCGGCAGGCGCACCGCGAACACCGGGATGATCGGCGCGCCGGTGCGCAGCGCCAGCGCCGCCACCGCCGAGGTCGTCGCCGCCGGCCGGTTGAAGAAGTCGACGACTACCGCCTCGGTGGTCTGGATGTGCTGATCGATCAGGATCGCCACGCCCTGGTTGTCGCCGAGGGCCCGCAGGATCCGCCGCAGCGCCGCCGCGCCGGTGGATGACGCTGTTGCCGGTGAGCCGTCCGCAGCCGCTCGAGCCAGGCGTTCAGTCGCGGGTTGTCGAGCGCCCGCACGACCACGGCGATGGGCGGGAAGCGCAGCGCGTGCGCCATCGCGTGCAGCTCCCAGTAGCCGAAGTGGCCGGTGATGAAGAGCGCGCCCTTGCCGCCGCGCGTGCGCCTGCGGACGCGCTCGTCGCCCTCGAACTCCACCGAGGCCAGCATCGCTCACGCGAGCAGGCCGCTGAAGCGCAGCAACTCGGTCAGCAGCGTCCCGAAATGCGACGAACACGCCGCGCGCGATGGCGCGGAGCTCCCGTCGGCGACTTGTGCGGAAACGCGGCCGACAGGTTGGCGACGCGTCAGCCGCCGGTGCGGCGCGTCGAGCAGGTAGAAGATCGAAGCCGATGCCGGTGCCGCAGCGCCGAGGCTCGCCCATTGCGGCAGGGCGCCGCACCGCGGCGGCAACCGCGGCGACGGCGCGGTACTCGAGCGCGTAGCGCCACGGCGAGGCCATCGCGTCAGTGTCCCGGGTCCGACGTCGCCGCGCGCCGTCACATGCGTTGCGAGCAGCCACGTCGGAACACGTCCTCCGGCTCGATCGCCGACGGTCAGCGGCACGAAGGCCACGCGCGAACGGCAGCGGCCGCAGCGGCAGCAGCCGCACGGCATCCTTCTCGGTGGTCAGGACCGCACCCGGCACCGGCGTCGCGGACGCGGCCGGCGATGGCGGCCATGTCGCGCCGCCGTGAAGGCGTGGTGATCGCGGAAGGCGAGGCGCGTCGGCGAGTCGTCCAGCCGTCCGCCTCGAGGTCGGCGAAGAACGCCTCGGGCTCGGGCGATGCCGGCGAGCGCGACGATCGGCGCGATCGCGCGGCAGGCGCAGCGGCGCCGCCCCAGGGCTCGACGGCGCGCGGCACGGCCGGGTGCGGCGCGACGGTGAACGCATGCGCCACGCCCCAGCGCGCCGCCAGCGCGGCGGCGTCGGCCGGCGTCGCGCCGGTGACACGATGAGCGCGTCGGCCATGCCGCATCGTCTCGAACGACTCGCGGAGGCCGCCGCGACGGCAGCGGCCGGTCGGCCTCGTCGTCCGGCGGCCACGACCAGCGAGATCGACGTCGCGCGCACCTGACGTGCTGGAACCCATCGTCGAGCAGGTGCACCGTGCGCGCCGAAGCGGCGCTCGGCGAGGGTGCCCGCCCAGAAGCGATCCGGGCACACGAACACGCCGGCGCCGGGGACGCCGCGCGCCAGCATCAGCGGCTCGTCGCCGGCGCGGCCCAGATCGGCCAGGACACGCGTCGCCGTCGCTGACGACCGTGACGCCCTCGAGCCGCGTCGCGGCGAGCGTAGCCGCGCGACAGGATCGCCGGCCGCTCGCCCGCGTCGATCGAGGAGGCTGGCGAGCCGGGCGACGATGGGCGTCTTCCCGCGCCCGCCGACGGCGACGTTGCCGACCGACACGACCGGTCGTGCCAGCCGCCGGGCGCGCCCGGGCTGCGCGTAGCAGTGTCGGCGCGTCCGCGCCATCCGCGCATAGCACGACCAGGCCGCAGGCGCAGCCGGCGTGAGCGTCGGCGACGGCGTCGCACGCGCACGGCATCGGTCAGCGCACCGATCGGAACGGCAGTGACGACGCCGCGTCGGGCGCCGTCGTCGGGGCGGCAGCACCGCCACAATCGACGTCCAGCGTCCGCGCCTTGGCGCCGCGGTTGCCTTCGACGATGGCACGGGCGGCCGCGCCCAGGCGGCGCGCGCGTGACGCGGATCGCCGAACAGGTCCACGAGCCGCGCGCCGAGCTCGCGCGTGCCGTGCACCTGCACCGCGGCGCCGCCGGCGCAGGAACTCGTCGGCAATCTCGGCGAAGTTGTGCATGTGCGGGCCGAAGACGATCGGCCTTGCCGAACACCGCCGGCTCGAGGATGTTGTGGCCGCCGGCGTCGACGAGGCTGCCGCCGACGAACACGGCGCGTGGCGAGCTGGTAGAGCCGCGCCAGCTCGCCGATGGTGTCGAGCACGACGACGTCGGCATCGGGCGTCCCGATCCACCGACAGCTTCGGTCCGGCGGACGACGCGGAAGCCCTCCTCGGCCACGAGGCGCGTCACCTCTTCGAAGCGCTCGGGATGGCGCGGGGCGATGACGAGCAGCGCGTCCGGCCAGCGCGCCTGCACGCGATGGAACGCGTCGACAGGCGGCCTGATCCTCGCCCGCGCAGCGTGCTGGCGGCGATGACCACGGGCCGGCGCCGGGCGAGCCGGAAGAAGCGCAGCACGCGGTCGCGGCTCTGGCCGTGCGGACCGACGCCGGGCCAGTCGAGCGAGTCGAACTTCAGGCTGCCCGTCACGATGACCCGGGCCGGGTCGGCGCCGAGCGCCGACGATGCGCCGGGCCGCTTCCTCGCTCTGCATGCAGAACCGCTCGACGTCGCCGAGCACGCGGCGGAAGAAGCGGCCGACCAGCCGGTAGCGGGCGAACGAGCGCGTTCGAGATGCGGCCGTTGACGAGCATCGTGGCCATCCCCGCGCTCGCGGCACTCGCGCAGCAGCATCGGCCAGATCTCGGTCTCCATCATCACGAACAGGCGCGGCCGGACGATGTCGAGCGTCCGCCGCACGGTGAAGGCCCAGTCGAGCGGGAAGTAGAAGACGCCGTCGACGTCGGTGAGCGGCCCGGGCCACCTCGTGGCCGGTCATGCGTGGTGGTCGACAGGAACAGCTTCAAGCGCGGGTAGCGCTGCTTCAGCTCGCCGATGAGGGCGCGGGCTGGTCAGGGTCTCCCCCACCGAGACGGCGTGGATCCAGATCGACGCCTCGCCGTCGATGTTGAACGACAGCGGCAGGTAGCCGAGCCGTTGGCGCGACGCTCCGGACGTACTTGCGGTGGCGGACCGCCTGGTAAAGGAGGATAGGGCGAAGCCAGCACCAGCGCCACGACGCTCAGGACACTGTACAGCAGGTCATGCCCCCGCAGAATAGCCCAGAACCTGAAACGTCATGCCCCGATCCGGGCCAGCCGTGCGACGATCGCCGGACAGGCGCAGGACGGACCCGGGGGCTGATGTAGACGGGCGCGAGCGCGCCTCGATAGAATCCCCTGGTTTATCGGGCCTACGATTCCTGGCCCGGATTGGAGCATCCGTGGGCATCAAGGTCGGCATCAACGGGTTCGGCCGCATCGGCCGCAACATCATGCGCGCGGCGCTCGAGAAGAAGGCGGACTTCGACTTCGTCGCGGTCAACGACCTGACCGACGCCAAGACGCTGGCGCACCTGCTCAAGTACGACTCGATCCTCGGCAACCTCGACGCCAGCCATCGAGGCCAGGGACGGCGGCATCGCGCGTCGGCAGCGACCACTTCAAGGTGCTCGCGCAGCGGGATCCGGCGCAGCTGCCGTGGAAGGACCTCGGCGTCGACGTCGTGTTCGAGGGCACCGGCCTCTTCACCAAGCGCGACGACGCGGCCAAGCACCTCGCCGGCGGGCGCCAAGCGCGTCATCATCACCGCGCCGGCCACCGGCCCGGACGTCACCTTCGTCATGGGCGTCAACCACGAGGCCTACGACCCGGCCAAGCACGTCGTCATCTCGAACGCGTCGTGCACGACCAACTGCCTGGCGCCGGTTCGCCAAGGTCCTGCACGAGGCGTTCGGCATCACCAAGGGCTGGATGACGACGATCCACTCCTACACCAACGACCAGCAGCTCCTCGACCTGCCGCACAAGGACCTGCGCCGCGCCCGCGCCGCCGCGCTGTCGATGATCCCGACCACCACCGGCGCCGCCAAGGCGGTCGGCGAGGTCCTGCCCGAGCTGAAGGGCAAGCTCGACGGCTTCGCGATGCGCGTGCCGACCGCCGAACGTCTCGGTCGTCGACCTGGCCGCGCTCCTCGACAAGACGGCCACGGCCGAGGAGGTCAACGCCGCGTTCCGCGCCGCCGCGGCCGGCCCGCTCAAGGGCATCCTCGCGGTCGAGGACGCGCCGCTCGTGTCGATCGACTTCCGCAAGAACCCCAACTCGTCGATCGTCGACTCGGCCTACACCAAGGTGATGGACGGCAACTTCGTCAAGGTGCTCTCCTGGTACGACAACGAGTGGGGCTACTCGAGCCGCTGCGTCGACCTGCTCACCTACATGGCCACGAAGGGTCTGTAGGCGAGCTCGGGTAGGCCGGGCTCACTGGCCGAGCGTGCGCGATCGACAGCGACTGCTCGATCGTCGCAAGGGCAAGCGCGTCTTCATCCGCGTCGACTTCAACGTCCCGCTCACAGAACGGCGCGATCAAGGACGACACGCGGATCCGGGCGTCGCTGCCGACCATCCGCTACGCGCTCGAGCAGGGCGCGAGCGTCATCCGGCTCGCCTCGCACCTCGGGCCGGCCGAAGGGCGGGCCGAACCCGGAGCTCAGCCTGAAGCCGGTCGCGACGCGACTGGCCGAGCTCCTCGGGTCGCCGGTGGCCTTCGCCGACGACTGCGTCGGGCCCGGCCGGTCGCGCGCCGCCGGCGACGTCCGGCGTGGTGCTGCTCGAGAACCTGCGCTTCCACGCCGAGGAAGAGAAGAACGACGCCGGCGTTCGCCGAGCAGCTCGGCCGAGGGCATCGACGTCTACGTCAACGACGCGTTCGGCTCGGCGCACCGCGCCCACGCCTCGACCGAGGGCATCGTCGCGCACGTGCCGGTGGCCGCGGCCGGCCTGCTGATGGCCGACGAGGTCGCCTATCTGGGCAAGGCGCTGAACGACCCGGAGCGGCCGTTCGTGGCCATCCTCGGCGGCGCCAAGGTGTCCGACAAGCTCGAGGTCATCGAGAACCTGCTCGGCAAGGTCGACGCGCTCTGCATCGGCGGCGCGATGGCCTACACGTTCCTCAAGGCGCGCGGCGTCGCGGTCGGCAAGTCGCTGGTCGAGGACGACCTGCTCGACAAGGCGCGCGACCTCGAGGCGCGCGCCGCGCGCAGCCGGCGTCGCGCTCGCGCTGCCGACCGACCACGTCGTCGCCGCCGAAGCTCGAGGCCGGGGCGCCGTCCGAGGTGCTCGCCGTGACCGACCCGGCGATCGGCGATCGCATGGGCCTCGACATCGGCCCGGAGACGGCCGAGCGCCTACGCGGCGCTGATCGCGACGGCGAAGACGGTCGTCTGGAACGGCCCGATGGGCGTGTTCGAGATCGACGCGTTCGCGACGGGCACCAACGCGGTCGCCGAGGCGGTCGCCGAGCGTCAAGGGCACGACGATCATCGGCGGCGGCGACTCGATCGCCGCGGTCGCGCAAGGCCGGCGTCGCCGACCGCATCAGCCACATCTCGACGGGCGGCGGCGCGTCGCTCGAGTTCCTCGGCGGCCAGACGCTGCCGGGCGTCGCGGCGCTGCCGCAGAAGCCGTAGCCCGCGGCCTGCGACAAGACGTAGAGGCCGACCCCCATGACGCGCACGCCGTTTCTCGCCGGCAACTGGAAGATGTTCAAGACGCGTCGCACGAGGCGGTCGCCTACGCCAAGGAGTTCCGCGGCGCTCGTCGAAGAACCTCGACGACGTCGAGGTCGTCGTCGCGCCGCCGTTCACCGCGCTCCACGCGGTGGCCGAGGCGCTCGCGCAACAGCATCGTCGGCGTCGCCGGCCAGGACGTCTACTGGGAGAAGGAAGGCGCCTTCACCGGCGAGGTCAGCGCGGCGATGCTGAAGGAGGCCGGGCGCCGAGTTCGCGATCATCGGCCACTCCGAGCGGCGCCGGCTCTTCGGCGAGACCGACGAGACCGTCAACCGCAAGACGCTGGCGGCGCTCCAGGCGCGCGCTCTGTCCCATCGTCTGCGTCGGCGAGACGCTCGAGGAGCGCGAGGGCGACCGGACGCTCGAGGTCCTCGACCGTCAGGTGAAGGCCGGCCTCGACGGCCTGTCGGCCGAGCAGGTCGGCGACCTGGTGCTCGCCTACGAGCCGGTCTGGGCCATCGGCACCGGCCGCAACGCCACGCCCGAGCAGGCCGGCGAGGCGCACGCCCACATCCGGGAGCGCCTGAAGCAGTGGTTCGGGGCGGATGCGGCCGACGAAGTGCCACATCCTCTACGGCGGCAGCGTCAAGCCGGACAACGTCGGGGCCCTGTCGGCCCAGCCCGACATCGACGGCGCCCTGGTCGGCGGCGCCAGCCTCGACCCGCACGGCTTTGCCAAGATCGTCACCAACTTCCGGGCGGCGCGGGCCTGATCAGCCGCGGCAGCCCGGGCGCGTTATACTAGGCCGTTATGCTCTATTACTTCGTCTCGACCATCTACGTCCTGGTCTGCTTCCTGCTCCTGGTCGTGGTCCTGCTCCAGCAGGGCAAGGGCGGGGACATGGCGAGCGCGTTCGGTGGCGGGGGCAGCCAGACCGCCTTCGGCGCCCGCCAGGGCGCGACGGTCCTGTCCAAGGCGACGGCGGTCCTCGGCGGCCTGTTCATGATCGGCGCCATCTCGCTGGCCTATCTCGGCACGACCAGCAATACGCTCCTCGGCGGCATCGACGCCCCGGCCGTGCCGCGCGCCACGCAGCCGGCCACGCCGGTCGCGCCGACGCCGGCGACGCCGGCCGGTGCCCCGCCCGCCGCCGGTGCGGCCCAGCCGACGCAGACGCCGGTGGCGCCGTCCAACGCCGCTCCGAAGCCTCCGTCCGGGGCCGCCGCGACGCCGGCGTCGGGCACCCCGGTCGAAGCGCCCAAGCCCAAACCGTAGGGCTGACGGCTACTTCTCGCGCTTCGCGACGATATCGAAATCGAAGGTCTGGCCGCCCGCGTCCGCCGACACCTTGAGCGGGATCTCGTCGCCCTTCACGGTACCGGTGTAGCTCAGCTTGATTTCGGCCCCGCCCATGTTGCGGGTCACTTTGAAGGCGATCGCATCGCCCTTCAGCGTGCCGTCCTCGATCTTGGCCGGCTCGGGCGCCATCGAGCTGGTCACCGTACCCGTCACCGTCTCGCCCTTCACCTCGAAGGTGAAGATGTTGGTCCGGCTGTTGCCGTCGGGACCCGTGAACTCGGACTTCCACTTGCCCGTGATGTCGGCGGCAAACGCCGTCCCGGCGATCGCGGCGCTCACGGCCAGCGCGGCCACCGCACCCACCAGTTGCCGTCTCGTGATCATGCAGGTTTCTCCTCGTGCCCGCTCCGACGGGAGCGGCGGCCCAGCATAGCGCGGGACGCCGCCGGCGCCACGGTCCGGACATCGGCCAGCGCACCCCGCGGCAACCGCCCGCCCTCCGTCCTCGTCTACCGCCAGGAGCGGGCTGGCCTCGGAACGGGCCGGACACCGAGGACCGGGAGCAGACCGTGGCCACCCTCATCGCCGACATCCGTCATGCCTTGCGGCAGTTCTGGACCGCCCGCGTCTTCACCGTCACGGCGGTGCTGACGCTGGCGATCGGGATTGGCGGGACCACCGCCATCTTCACGCTCGTCCACGCCGTGATGCTGCGCTCGCTGCCGGTCAGCGACCCGGCCCGGCTCTACCGCATCGGCGACGGCGACAACTGCTGCGTCCAGGGCGGCACCCAGGATCGCTGGGGGATGTTCTCGTACCCGCTGTTCGAGCGCCTGAAGGCCAACCTGCCCGAGTTCGACGAGCTGGCCGCGTTCCAGGCCGGCCAGGGCCGGCTCAGCGCGCGGCGGCCGGGCGTCGACCAGTCGGCGCGGGCGCTGCGATCCGAATACGTCAGCGGCAACTACTTCTCGACGCTCGGCGTCCCCGCCTTCGGCGGCCGCGTCATCACCCCGGCCGACGACACGGCGGCGGCCACGCCGGTGGTCGTCATGAGCCACCACGCCTGGGAAGGCACCTACGGCGCCGACCCCAAGGTGATCGGCAGCACGCTGGTTCTCGAGGGCACCGCATTCACCGTCGTCGGGGTCACCGCGCCCGGCTTCTTCGGCGAGACACTGCGCGGCGACCCGCCGGACGTGTGGATTCCGCTGCAGCAGGAGCCGCTGATCGCCGGCGAGACGGCGCTGCTCCGCCAGCCGGTGTCGGCCTGGCTGCGCGTCATCGGCCGGCTGCGGCCGGGAGCGACGACCGACGGCATCGCGCCGCGGCTGACCGGCCTCCTGCGCCAGTGGCTGCAGCACGACTCCGGCTACCCGGCCAACTGGATGCCGGGCGTGATCCAGGATCTGCCGCAGCAGTCGATCGCGGTCGTGCCGGCCGGCGCCGGCGTCGGCATCATGCGCGAACAGTACAGCCGCAGCCTCCGCATCCTGTTCGGGGTGTGCGCGCTGGTGCTGCTGATCGCCTGCGGCAACGTCGCCAACCTGCTGCTGGCCCGCGCCGTCGCCCGCCGCGGCCAAACGGCGGTGCGGCTGGCGCTCGGGGCGTCTCGCGAGCGCCTCGTGACGCAGGCCCTGGTCGAGAGCGTGCTGCTGGCCATCGGCGGCGGCATCCTCGGCCTCGCCGTCGCCATCGGGACGGCGCGCCTGCTGCTGGCGCTGGCCTTCGCCGGCACCACCTTCCTGCCCATCGACACGATGCCGTCGCCGCTGGTCCTCGGCTTCGCCTTCACGCTGGCGCTGGTGACCGGCGTCCTGTTCGGCGCCGCGCCGGCGTGGTTCGCGACGCGGACCAACCCGATCGACGCGCTGCGGGGGGCCGGCCGCAGCAGCGGCGATCACTCCTCGTTCACGCGCAAGGCGCTGGTGGTGCTGCAGGCCGCGGTCTCGGTCGTGCTCGTCGTCGGGTCGCTGCTGCTGGCGCGCAGCCTCGCCAACCTGCAGAACCAGGACTTCGGCTTCCCGCTGGCCGGTCGCGTGCTGGTCCAGGTGAACCGGCCGCCGGCCAACTACCCGCCCGAGAGGCTCGACGCGCTCTATCGCGACGTCGAGGATCGCCTCAAGCGGCTGCCCGGTGTCCGCGGCGGCGGGCTGGCCCTGTACAACCCGTTCACCGACAACTGGGGCGAAGGGGTGCTGATCTCCGGCAAGCCGCTGCCCAAGCCCGGGACGCGGTCCGGCGCGTCGTGGGATCGCGTCAGCGCGACCTATCTGCAGGACCTCGGCGTGAAGCTGGCGCGCGGCCGGCACCTCGACGCGCGCGACGGCGCCACGTCGGAACACGTCGCGGTGGTCAACGAGTCCTTCGTCCGCCGCTTCTTCACCAAGGACGAAGACCCGATCGACCAGCACTTCGGCCTCAACCTGCCCGAGCACGTCAACACCTACCGCATCGTCGGCATCGTCCGCGACGCGCGCTTCGCCGGCTTCAACTTCGATCAGCCGCCGCGCCCGATGTTCTACCTCGCGCTGGCGCAGACCGTCGCCTACGAGAACGCGCTGATGAAGCGCGTCGAGACGGCGTCGCACTTCGTGCGCAGCATCATGCTGCTGACCGACCAGCCGACGGCGACGCTCGAGCCGCTGGTGATGCGGACCCTGGCCTCGGCCGATCCCAACCTGACGGTCACCAGCGTCCGCACGTTGCAGCAGCAGGTCGATCGCGCCTTCGACCAGCAGCGCGCCGTGGCCAGCCTGGCCGGCCTCTTCGGGATCGTCGCGCTGATCCTCGCCGCCATCGGGCTCTACGGCGTCACGGCCTACGCGGTGGCGCAGCGGACGCGGGAGATCGGCGTCCGCATGGCCCTCGGCGCCGGCCGCCGCCGCGTCGTCGGCATGGTCCTGGGCAGCGCCTTCCGTCGCGTCGGCTTCGGGCTCGCGCTGGGCCTGCCATTGGCGGTCGGGGCCGGCTACCTGCTGTCGGCTCAGTTGTACGGCGTGTCGTTCTGGGATCCGCTGGCGCTCGGCGCCGGCGTGTTCGCGCTCGGCGCGTCGGCGTTCGTCGCCGCCATCCTGCCGGCCCGCCGGGCCGCCTCGATCTCGCCGATCCGCGCGCTGCGCACCGACTGAGGCTCGTGCGGCACGACCGTGGCCGGCGCCGCGGCCGGCGTGACCGGCACCGGCACCGGCACCGGCCGATCGTTCCAGTGCAGCACGGCGTTGAAGAGCAGGCCGAACTCACCGTGGTTCTGCCAGCGGTAGCAGGGGTTGGTCGCGAACAGGACGAGCCGGCCGCGTCCCACCGTCTGCTCGACGATGGCCGGCTGATTGCGAATCTCGGCGGCGCCACGCAGCAGGCCGTTCAACACCCCGTTCTCGCCGCCGACGAACTTCATCAGCACCTGCTCGTCGCGATCCCGTTCGGGCACCTGCAGCAGCGGGCCGTTGGCGTAGCGGACGGCGATGAGCGACTTGGGGTAGCCGTAGAAGATCGGATGCTGCGGCTTGACGATCTCCGCCTGCACGACCGGCCCCGGCGCATAGAAGGCCGCCGTCGGCCGCGACACCGTCATCGAGCGTGACAGGCCGAATTCGGGCGGCATCGCGCTCGCCGCGCCCAGCGTGACGATCGTGCCGCCGGCGTCGAGGAAGTGCTGCAGCTCGAGGACGCCTTCGAGGCCCATGCCGCCGCGAATGTCGTCCGATGCGCCGTAGGCGCCATGTGACGGGAATGCGGCCGTCTTCGTGTACGGCAGCGGCCCGCCGCGCATGTCGATGTCGTAGACGAGGCGCTTGGCCGTCGGGCCCTGGCTGGGGATGAGGATGACGTCGTACTGGGCCCGGAGATCGCCCGTGCGGACGCGCTCCTTGTAGATCAGGTCGTAGCCGACCTCGAACTGATCCAGCGCGTGCCGTACCCAGCCGACCTCCTGCGTGCTGCCCCAGGTGCTGTAGACGGCGAGCCGCGGCAGATCGACGTCATGCGTGGCGACCTCCGGCATCGTGGCGACGTGCGCCGCGGTCAAGCCGAGCGGCGTGATCGCCTGCGAGACGAGCGCGGCCACGTCGTGCCCCGGCTGTGCGCTCGCGATGATCAGCGAACCGGCCGGGTAGGTCGTGGCGCCGACGGCGAAGGAGGACTCCGCCGCCCGAACGCTGAGCGCCTTCAAGCGATGCCGCAGCGTGATCAGCGCATTGGCGCCATGATCGGCAATGACGATCGCTGCGCCTGGCGATCCGGTCAGCGCGCCGGCCGGTTCGACGCGAGTGACTGGCTCGACGACCGTGGCGAGCACGGCGCGATCCGCTGTCGACGCCACGTCGGTGTGCAGCAGCAGGCCCATCACCCACCCGGTGTCGTCGTAAGTGCGGAGCGTGCCCTCCGGGAAGTCCTCCTTCTGCAGCAGCACCTTGGCGAGCCGGCCGTAGGGCTGGTCGCGCTTCACGACGTATGAGCCGGCGGGATAGGTCCCATCGCTCAGCCTGAGCGCGCTCGTCGTGCGGCCGACTTCGATGCCCTGGATCCGCAGCAGGTTGACGAGACGGGCGACGCGCGTCGGATCGGCCTGGCCGCCGGGCACGATGAACGCGAACGGCGCGTCCTTCGATCCGGCGTCGATGGCGTTGCGGCTCTTCAGGTAGAAGTTCTCGAGGACGACCTTCGGAAACGCGGCCGTGAACTGCAGCGCCGTCAGCACGCCGGTCTGCATGAAGTTGGTGTTGTTGCGGATCGACCACTCGACCTCCTTGTAGGGAGGGCTGGGCCGATACCATTCGCGCGTCGTGCGGACCCCGCCGCCACCGGCGGCCTCGGTCGAGACGGTCCGCTTCATCGTCGTCGCGCCGCCGTTGCCGAAGGTCTCGTACATCCGCGCCAGGCCGTTGTGGTTGGAGGCCATGAACGCCAGATAGCCCGGCGACCACATGTCGACGAACCCGTGCGTCCAGACGCCCGGCAGGCCGTACTTGGTGAGCTGCGCCATCTCGAAGTTCGAGAACATCGGCAGCTCGCCGTAGAGGATGGGGTCGAGCGACGGGTTCTGCGGCGCCTGGCCGCTGAACGTGTAGAGGAACGGCACCGACTCGTGCAGGTCGTGCATCACCGGCGGGTGCCACTGCAGATACCAGTCGAGCAGCGCCCGCATCGAGGTCTGCGAATAGTTGATGTCGCGGTTGTTGTCGTGGAAGACGTAGCGTCCCCAGTAGGGCGGGCCGGCCACCCGATCGCGCTCGTCGGTGATGCGCACGAGATGGCGTCGATACCACTCGACGTAGCGATCGCGCCCGTCCGGGTCCGCCGCCGGCAGGATCGTGACGATGACGTTGTCGCGGATCTGCCGGATGAGCGGCGTCTCTTCGACGGCGAGACGGTAGGTCAGCTCCATCAGCATCTCGGGCGGCCCGGTCTCGGCGCTGTGCAGGCCGCCCATCAGGTGGTAGATCGGCTTGGCGTCGGCAATGATCGCGCGCGCCTGGGCGTCGGTCAGCCGGCGCGGGTCGGCGAGCTGGGCGAGGGCGCCGCGGTAGCGATCCAGCGTGCGGATGGTCTCCTCGGCGGCGACGACGACGATGCTGATCTCGCGGCCCTCGTCGGTCGTCCCGATGGTCAGCACCTTCACGCGCGGCGTCCTGGCCGCGAGGGCGCGGTAGTAGCGCAGCGCCTCGCCGGTGGTCGTCAGCTGGCCGGGCACGCCGACGTGGTGGCCGAGGATGTCCTTCGGCATCGGGACACCCGGCACGATCGGCAGATGGTCGACGAGCGGGGTGAGGAACTCGGGGCGCGTCGTCCACTCCTTGACGCGCGCCGCGAAGTCGGCGTCCTGCACCTGGGCCGGCGGCGCCGCGCGCTGCTGCGCGCCGGGCGTCGGACCGACGAGCAGGATGAGGATGGCGCCCAGGCAAGGCGCGAGTCGACGGGAGGCGAGCGGCATGCGTGACCTTTCCGCTTGGCGCGGGCGCTATCCCGGGCGGCGGTTCTTCATCCGCGCGTCGCGCTCTGCAACGGCGTCCGAGATGCTCCCGGCGAGCTGATCGAGCGTGTAGGGCTTGCCGAGCACGGCATCGACGCCGAGCGGCGAACGAACGCGCCCCCTCGTCGTCGTCGATGATCAGGGTTCGCATGTTGCGGACCGCATCGTCCCAGAGTGTGCGCACGGATTCTACAGGAGCGAGCGGCGTTCCAGAGGATTGCCGGCGAACGGCGCACCGGGCGGCGGCGATCTTTTATCACTAGCGCTGTTAGTGATAGGCTGCTCGTCGACGGCCGATGGCGAACCAGACCCTTCAGCATTTCGAACTGCACGTCCTGCTGGCGATGTTGCACGAGCAGGGCGAGACCTACAGCGTGCCGCTGGTGCTGGCGCTCGAGCGCCGCACCGGACGCCCGGTCGCCCAGGCGGCGGTTTTCATCGCCCTGAAGCGGCTCGAACGCAAGGGCCTGGTCGAGTCGCGCCTGGATGAACCCGACAGCGGCCGGGCCCGCCGCTACTTCACGCTGACGCCGCCGGGCCTGTCGGCGATCGAGGCCCACCGCGCCGAGCACGCGCGACTCTGGCAGGGCTTCGACCGCCTGTTCCGCGGGCACAAGGCCTGACATGCGCTGGCTCCTCGGCCTGCTCGTCGACGACGCCGATCGGCGGGCGATCGACTCGGATCTCGCCGAACTCTACCAGTACCGGCAGCGGCGCGACGGCGCCGCCGCGGCCGAGGCCTGGCTGCGCCGCCAGCGCCGGATTTATCCCTGGCTCCTGCTCGTCGACCGCGGCCGCACCGCGCTCACCCGAGGAACGACCATGCCGCATCTCTGGCCCGACGTCCGCCACACCCTGCGCAGCCTGGCCCGCGTCCCGACGCTGACGGCGACGATTGTCCTGACCGTCGGCATCGCCCTCGGCGCGACCGTTGCCGCGGTCGTCGTGACCCGCGCGGTCGTCGTGAACCCCCTGCCCTACGCCGACGCCGATCGGCTGCAGTGGATCTACAGCGACAGCGCGCCCGACCGGTTCCCCCTGTCGGTCGTCGACTATCGCGCGCTCGAGGCGGACCACCCGGCGTTCACCGCCGTGGCGGCCTACCAGCGCCTGCAGGTGACGGTGGCCGACGGCGAGGCGGCGGAGCGCGTCCAGGCCAGGGGCGTGACCGGCTCGTACTTCCCGCTGCTCGGCCACCAGGCGCACATCGGTCGGCTCATCAACGCCTCCGACGAGGCCCGCGACGAGCGGATCGTCGTCCTGAGCCATGGCTACTGGGATCGGCGCTTCGGCCGCGATGCGTCGGTGCTGGGGCGGGCGGTGACCATCGACGGCGCGCGCGCCACGGTGGTCGGCGTGCTGGAGCGCTCGTCGGGGCCGCTCGAGCGCGACATCGCCCTCTTCTCGCCAGCGCGCTGGCCGACGCCGACTCGAAAAGGTCCGTTCTTCATCACCGCCGTCGGGCGTCTGCGCCCCGACGTGTCGGCGACGGCGGCGGCGGACACCCTTCGGGCGACCAACGCCAGGCTGTTTCCGATCTGGCGGTCGTCCTTCCAGAACGAGAAGGCCACGTGGGGGCTGCAGGACTTGAAGGCGCGCGTGGTCGGCGACGTCGGCGCGACGCTCGGCTTCGTGTTGGCCGCCGTCGCGTGCGTGCTGCTGATCGCCTGCGCCAACGCCGTCAACCTGCTGATCGCCCGCAGCCTGCACCGCAGCCGTGAACTGGCGATCCGCGGCGCGCTCGGCGCCTCGGCCGGCCGGCTGCTGCAGCACGTGATGGTCGAGGCGTCGATGCTGACCGCAGGCGCGGCGCTCGTCGGGCTCGGCGTCGCCGCGCTCGCCCTGCGAATGATCGCGGTCTACGGCGGCGACTACGTGCCGCGCATCGACGAGGTGCGGTTCTCGATGACCGCCGTCGCCTGGCTGGCCGGGCTCGCGCTGGCCAGCGGCATCGTCATCGGCATCGTGCCGGCGTGGTACGGCGCGCGGCTGCGCGTCGACCAGGCGCTGCGCGCCGGCGGCCGCTCGTCGACTGACGGGCTGACGCCTCGACGGATTCAGCGCGCGCTGGTGGCGGCGGAGTTCGCCCTGGCCACGCCGCTCCTCGTCGCCGGCGTGCTGGTGCTTGTCAGCCTCGATTGGCTCAGCCAGGTGCCGGTGGGCATCGACACGTCACACCTGCTGACGGCGTCGGTGTCGCTGCCGCGGGCACGGTATCCACGGGACACCGATCGCGAGGCGTTCTGGCAGCGCACCGTCGAGCGGCTGGCGGCGGTGGCGGGCGTCGAGCGCGTGGCACTCTCCGACAGCCGGCCGCCGAGCGAGCCCGGCCAGCAGAACAACTTCGACCTAGAGGATCGACCGACGCCGGCCGGGCTGCATCAGCCGACCTCCACCTGGGTCGGCGTGTCGCCAAGCTTCTTCCCGGCGACCGGCCTGGCCCTCGAGCGCGGACGCCTGCTCGACGAACGTTCGCTGGCCGACGACGTCGTGCTGGTCGATCGCGCCTGGGCCCGGCGATTCTTCCCAGGTGAAGAGGTCCTCGGGCGCCGGTTCCGTGGCGGCGGCTGCACGACCTGCCCGTGGACGACGGTGGTCGGCGTGGTGGGCGACGTGCGTTGGACCGGTCTCGATGCAAGCGAGCCCGACGGCACGGTCTACTACCCGTTCGTCGATCTGCCGACGGCCTTTCTGGTCGTCCGGACCGCCGGCGATCCGGTTGGGCTCGCGAATGCCGTCCGCCAGGCGGTGCGGGAGCTCGATCCCGGCCTCGCGCTGGCCGATGTCGCCACGGGCGACGAGCTGGTCGCGGAGGCGCTGACCACGCCTCGCTCGCTCAGCGTCCTGATCGGCCTGTTCGCCGGCACCGCGCTGGTCCTGTCGCTGGTCGGGATCTACGGCGTGATGGCCTACTTCGTCCAGCAGCACACGCGCGAGATTGGCATCCGCCTGGCAATCGGCGGCAACCCCGGCCAGGTACGGCGCCTCGTGGTGTTCCACGGTGTCCGGCTGGTCCTGGTCGGCGTCGTCGTCGGCGTGGGGGCGGCGCTGCTGACGACCCGGCTGATGTCGACGGTGCTGTTCGGCGTCAGCCCGACCGATCCGCGCGTCCTCGTCGGCGTGCCGGCCGCGCTGCTGGCAGCCGCGATTGCCGCCTGTCTCATCCCGGCCCAGCGGGCGGCGGCGATGGACCCGGCCGACATCCTCCGGGAGGCGTGAGCCGGGCAGGCGCGGCCCGTCCGGTTCACCGCTGGCGGCGTGTCCCAAGCCTTGGCCGAGGCTGGCGTCGGGTGCTAGAATGCCGGTTCGGCTTCGGGCCTGCCGCCTCCACGGGGCGAGCCCGGTGCGCCCTCCTCGCGAAAGTGGCGGAATTGGCAGACGCACCAGCTTGAGGGGCTGGCGGTAGCAATACCGTGGGGGTTCGAGTCCCCCCTTTCGCACCAAAACTCTTAGTATTTCAGTGGTTGCAGGGCGGGTCGCGCCGCCTGCTGCAAGTCTCTGCTTCGACAGGACTACCGGCGACACGCGCGAAGCCAACGCCGACCGGTCGACTCTGTCTGATTACTCGTCGGCCTCCAGGTACATGCGCACGAGTGATGTCCGCGTCCGTCGGGCACCTGAGCAAGACGAACGTGAGAAATCGCTCGGGGTTTTGAGCAGCGGCTGTAAATTCGCACCAACCTACAAGTCTTCGGAAATCAGCGATTTAGACCTGGCTGCCGCTTGCCCGCCCAGTCGTCGCCAGGGATGTCGTTCGGCGAGATGGCCTCGGACGCGGCAATACCTCAGCGTCTCGCGTCGAGCACCACGCCGGCCTCCTCGACCGTCCGCTCGGCCAGCGTGACGCTGGCCCGCCGTCGCGTCCCGGTCAAGACCAGGGCCGCCGCGACCTAGCAGCCCGTGGTGGTCCTCAACCGGTTCGAGCCGGCTCGCTGGGGCCGGTCGTCAGCAGATCGAACAACCAGGCCTTGGCGAAGTTCCAATCGCGCTTGAGGGTCGAGAGCGAGATGCCCATGGCAACGGCGGTCTCGCGCTCGCTGAGCCCCGTGAAGTAGCGCAGCTCGACCACGCGGGCAGCGCGGGCATCGAGCGCTTCGAGTTTCGACAAGGCTTCATCCAACGCGACCAGATCTTCGGCACGCTCATCGGCCGCGTCGTGCACATCGCTGAGCGAAATCCGCAGACGCACGTCTCCACGCTTGAGGGCGTTGCGCGCACGGGCATGCTCGACGAGCACGTGCCGCATCTCGCGCGCCACCGCGGCAAAGAAATGGGCACGGTTCTGCCAGGCCAGCGTGGCCGCTCCGAACAGGCGGATGTAGACCTCGTTGACGAGTCCAGTCGCTCGCAGCGTGTGATCCGGCCGTTCCTGACGGATGTAGCGGGCCGCCATCCGGCGCAGCTCGGGATAGGCCAGGGTCACCAGCTCGTCCGCGGCCGACTGGCGCCCGTGCTTCAGGTCCTCGAGCAGCGCGGTGATGCGGCTCAATCGATCGGCTGGCATGGCGTGAAGGGCCAGGAGACAGTATACCGAGCCAGTCTGGTTGACGGGGACAGCAGCCTGGGCCAAGATCCGCCGTCATGGGCCGGTCTCCCGATCGGCATCAGCGGCTGCGCGCCATTTTCGACGAGGCCGTGCAGCAGGAGGCGTCGGCGCTGGACGCCTACCTGGATCGCGCCTGCGCGGGCGATGAAGAGCTGCGACCGGATTTGCAGCGCCTCCTCGCCGCGTTCCGCGACGCCAGGTCGTTTCTCGAGCGCCCTCCGCAGCACGCGGCCGCGACCGCTCTCGCTCTCGAGAGCCGGTTCCCCGAGACCGATCGATTCCGGATTCCGACGTCGGCTCGGTGCCGGCGGGATGGGCGTCGTGTTCGAGGCCGACGACGGCGTCCGCGGCGAGCTCGTGGCGCTCAAGCGCCTGCGCCGCTCGTCGGCGTTCGACCTCTATCAGTTCAAGCGCGAGTTCCGCAGCCTCGCCGACGTCGTGCATCGGAACCTGGTCTGCCTCTACGAGCTGTTCGTCGAGGAGACGTGCGCCTTCTTCACGATGGAGCTCGTCGACGGCATGGGGTTCGTCGAGCACGTACGAGACGCCGGGCGGCCACAGGAGCGCGGCCAGCGTCTGACCGACGCATCCCGGCAACTCGTGGCGGGCCTGTCGTTCCTCCACGACCGCGGAAAGCTGCACCGCGACATCAAGCCCTCGAACGTCCTCGTGACGCCGACCGGGCGCGTCGTCATCCTGGACTTCGGCCTGGTGGCGGACCGCCTGCCAGCGTCCGTCGCGGACTTGGGCTACCTGGCGGGCGGCACACCCGCCTACATGTCGCCGGAGGAAGCTGCGGGCGCCCCGCCCTCCGAGGCCGGCGACTGGTACGCCGTGGGCGTCACGCTGTACGAATCGCTGACCGGGGGTCTCCCGTTTTCCGGCTCTCCCCGAGAGGTGCTCCTCCGCAAGCAGGCGGCGGACCCGCCTCCTCCAGAGCGGCTCGAGCCGGCGGCGCCCTCCCGCCTGAGCGAGGTCTGCATGGGCCTGTTGCGTCGCGACCCGGCCAAACGGCTGAACGGCCACGCCGCCTTGGCCGCCCTGGAGCGGCGCGTCGTAGCCAGGCCCGCCGATCGCGCGATGCCCGTGTCGCGTCTACCGACCTTCGTGGGACGGACACAGGAACTGGAGTCCCTGGAGGCGGCCCTTGCCGACGTCCTTGCGGGCGTGTCGTCGGTCGTCTGCCTGCACGGCCCGTCGGGCATCGGCAAGAGCGCGCTCATCGAGCGGTTCTTCGGTCAGGTTGAGACGCGCGGCGATGTCGTCGTGCTCGCCGGCCGCTGCTACGAGAACGAGTCGGTCCCCTACAAGGCGCTCGACGGGGTCGTCGACGCTCTGGCGCGCCACCTGAGGTCCCTCACGAGCGACGAGCTCGCCCCCTTGCTCCCGCCAGACCTCCCGGTGCTGCTGCAGCTCTTTCCGGTCCTGGGGCGGGTCGCGGCGATCGCCGATGCGTCCGACGGTCGGCCGATCGGTGGTCGCGATCCCCTCAACCTCCGTCTTGATGCATTCGCGGCGCTCCGCGAGCTCCTTCGTCGTCTCGCTCGTCGCCAGCCGCTTCTCGTCGTCATCGACGATCTCCAGTGGGCCGACGCAGACAGTGCGGTGCTGCTGGAGCATCTGTTCCCTGCCGCCGATGCGCCCGTCATGCTCACGGTCCTGGCCTTCCGCAGCGAGGAGATCGGTGCCCAGCCCTTTCTTCGCAGCCTCCTGGAGCGGGCTCACCGGCGTCCCTGGTCGACCCTGCCCGTGGGCCCGATGACGGCCGCTGACACCGATGCGTTGCTGCGCGCGCTCGTCGCGGGAACCGACGTCGCCGAGACGCAACGCACGCAATTCGCGCGCGAAGCGGCGGGTAGCCCGTTCGTCCTCGAGCAGCTCGCCTGGTACCGCGACGAGGCCGGGCCGCGCCGCGACGCGCCGTCGCTGGCCGAGATGCTGGACGGGCGGTTGAATTCGCTCCCGCCGTCGGCGCGGCGGTTCCTCGAGACGCTGGCCATGTGCGGTCGCCCCACGCCACCCGAGCTGGTCTGTGACGCGTGCGGCGTCGACCACGATCGGCAGTCGCTGGTCGTGACGCTCCGCGCGCTCCGGCTCGTTCGCAGCAGCGGATCGTTGGCGCGGGTCGAGCCCTACCACGATCGCATTCGCGAGGCGCTCACGGCCCGTATGGCGCCCGCGGCGGCTCGCTCGACGCACCGCGGCATCGCCCAGGCTCTCGTGGCGCGCGGCGTGGACGACTGCGACGCTCTCTTCGAGCACTATCGCGGCGCCGGAGACGAGGAGAATGCGGCGCTGCAGGCGGCGTGCGCGGCCGAGAAGGCCGTGCGCGGGCTGGCCTTCGATCGCGCCGCGTCGCTCTATCGTCACGCGCTCGCGCGGCCGCCCGACCAGCCATCCCGGCAGGCGTGGCGCGAGGGCCTGGCCGGCGCGCTGGTCAATGCCGGGCGGCCGGGGAGGCGGCCGAAGCGTACCTGGATGCCGCCGCGGAGGCGCATCACGCCCGTCAGGTGGAGCTGCGCCGCCGGGCTGCAGAACAGTTCCTCGTCGGCGGACACATCGACCGTGGCTTACGTCTGCTGCAACAGGCGCTGGAGAGCGTCGGGCTACGCGCGCCGCGGCACTCTCGCGCGGCGCTATGGTCGCTGCTCTGGCGCCGGGCCCGCCTTCGCTGGCGCGGCCTGGGCTTCGAGATCCGGCCGGCCGAGGACATCGACCCGGAGGCGCTGCTGCGGATCGACACGTGCTGGTCGGCCACCTCGGGCCTGGCGCTGGTCGACATAATCCGCGCCTCGGACTTCAGCATCCGCCATCTCCACCTCGCGCTCGACGCCGGGGATCCGTGGCGCGTGGCAAGGGGCCATGGCGCTTCGAGTCGGCCGCCCGGGGCGCGTATATCCGACGGGGCGGCGACTGACGGCCCGGCTGGTCGCGCGGTCGAATCCCTGGCGGTCGAGGACCGGACATCCGCACGCGCTCGCTCTCTCCCTGCTCGCGGATGGCATCGTCGCGACGACGCCGCGGCGAGTGGCGGAACGCCCTGCAGCAGTCGGAACACGCGCTCGAGGGTCCTGCAGGGACCGATGCGTCGGCCTGACGTGGGAGACGAACACGGCCCAGAACCTCGTCATCTGGGCCCTGATGTACCTCGGGGAGCTCGGGGAGGTCTCGCGCCGCGTGCCCGCGCTGCTCGCCGACGCGCGGTGCCGAGGCAACCTCTATCTGGCCACCGAGCTGACCTCACGCGCTGCAACTACGTCTGGCTCATCGGAGACGACCCCGATGGCGGCGAACGCGAAGCGATGGCGAGCATCGCATGCTGGTCGCAGCGAGGGCTTCCATCGCCAGCACTACAGCGCGCCTGCTGGCCCGCGTCCAGACCGCTCTCTATCGCGGCGACGCCGTGGCCGCCTGGCGGCTGCTGGACGACTCCGCCGGGACACTGCGCCGTTCGTCGTTGACCTGGGTGCAGGTGATTCGCGTCGAGTCCTGTTACCTGCGAGGTCGCGCCGGACTGGCCATGGCCGCGACCGGACACGACAGCGGGCGCTTCATCGCCAGTGCCCGGCGTGATGCCCGGAGGATCACGCCGCGAGCGGATGCCCTGGTCGGGTCCGCTGGCGCGGCTCATCGAGGCCGGCTGCGCCAGCCTCGACGGCCGCACGTCGGCGGCGCGACCATCTTCGCGACGCCGCCGACGCCTTCGACCGTGCCGATATGCGGCTCTATGCGGCCGTGGCGCGATGGCGCCTCGGCCAGCTCGAGGGCGGTACGTTGCGAGCCGAGTCCGAAGCCTGGATGACTGCCCAGACCATCAGGAATCCCGCCGCCTCACGGCCATGCTCGCTCCGGGATTCGCCGACGCCTGACCCTCCGCGGCCGGACGACGTTCCACCCCGTGGCCGCGTCGATACCCTGCCAGAAGAGCTCGATCAGCTCGCCGGCGGCACCACCCGGCGAAGCCTCCGCTGCGCTCACGCGGGCCAAGGCGGTGTGCTGCCGGTCAGGGTGAGGACGAGGACGATGTCCTGTATCGCACCGTCGGTGAACGCGGCGCGCACGGTGACGGTGTCCTCGAACTGCAGCTCCCACGTGCCGGCGGCTTCGGAGTCGAGGAACACCTGCCACGGAGCGGCGCCGGGGCGTCGCGTGCCGGCGATGCCGCCGACGGTGCGCACTTCGCCTGCCTCGGTGGTGTGCCCGGCAATCACGTGCCGCATCTGCATCACGCTGAGCTCGTCGGTGAACGTGTCGGAGTGCATGACGAACAGGGTGAAGTGCGCGAGGGTGAGGTCGGCGATGTGCGGCGGGAATTCGTCGCGGGACATGTCCAGCACGGCACGCATGCGGCGACTCGGGTCGACGGTATCCGGGTTGTTGAGGTCGTACCCGGCAGTCCGGGAACTGGTTGCGCACGCTGAACGAGCGCTCGCCGCTGAAGGTCGAGTCGAGCGACCGGATCACCTGCTGGCGGTAATCTGGGCTATCCAGTGCCGTGTATTCGATCGTGAGCAGCACCTCCGCAATCGTCCGGTAGTCGATCGGGTTCGCCGCCTTGGGAAGCGCGAGCTGCCAGATGGAGTCGACGCCCGTGCCTCGAACGGCGCCAGCATCGCGCCTTCTGGTTCCAGCTCGAAGCGCCCGTTCGCGCTGACGGGTGACGTGAACGAGATCGACTCCGCTTCCCGGCGCAGGGTGACGGTCTGGAACCCATTGCGGACGACGACGGTGCGTGAGACGCCCGACGCCGAGAGCGTGGCGCGCAGGCCGCGCAGGGGTGGAACGAGGGCGACCATCTTGACAGTGACCCGTTTGATGAGCCGTAGATAGTGCCCCGGGAAATCGCGGTCGAACAGCACCTCGGGCGTGGCGAAGGTGAGGAGGCCGGTGGAGCGGAACTGCTGCAATTCGAACGCGGCAATCTGTGAGACGCCGATGGTCTGGGTGAGATGCAGCTTCCGGCGGTCGGTGTCGAACGCCTGCTGGTCAGACGGTAGAGGTCCTGCAGCAGCCGGGTCGAGCCGGTGATGCCACGCCAATCGGCGGGCTCGGTCGCAGGGTCTCGGTGTCCGTGACCGGCTGCCAGTAGTCGGCGGCGATGTAACCGTCGAGCGGTTCCTGTCGCTCGAACGCGAGTTGGGCTTCGGCGAGGCGGGCGACGGCGGTGGCCTGCTGGAGGAAGAAGGCGTAGGCGCGGGCGAGCACCCCGCTCATGAACTCGTACAGGTCGGCGTTCGTGAACTTGGTGGCGAGGAACTCGGCCACCGCCGCGGCGTGACCCATCTGCACGATCGCAACCTGCCGATCGGACTCGGCAATGTTCTGCTGGATCCGCGCCGCGTCGATCTGGCGGTTGGCGATGTCGACGTCCTTGCGGGCGAGGCTGCGGTTCAGTTCCCACTCCTGTTTCCATCTTGCGAACCCGGCCGTCATCTGGGCGACCGAGAGGAACTCGAAAGCGGCACCGGCTTGTGCCTGGAGCATCTGGCCGAAGGCGGCTCCTGGGTTGCCGAAGATGCCGAATGCAGATCGCGGACTTGCCGGCCTCTTGCGTCCCCGCGAGCGCGAATGCCAGCACAGAAGCCTGTTGGAAGGCTGCCGCGGCGCCCATCGAGAGCTTCGCCGTCTCCTCCCACTGGTTGAGGCCATCCTTGATCCACTGATCGTAAGTTCCCAACTGAATCTGGGCGCGGTCGCGCTGCAGGTTGGCCTGCTCTAGTCCATTGGTCGCGGCGTGGACCCGCAGGGTCTGAGCGGTGAGCATACCCTGCGCAACGCGCAGGTCGCGATCGGCGTTGAGCAGGTCGTCGTTCGCCGCGTCGAGCCGCTCCAGGGCGGACAGGTAAGACGATTCGAGCTGCTGGGCAATCGACACCAGCGTCTTGGCCCGGTCGACAACTACGCCGTAGCGGTACACCGAGGGCAGCACGTTGTCGGTGGCCGAGGGCGCCAGTTCGACCTGGCCGGCAACGTTCAAGCCAGCATAAATATACGCCAGGCCGATGTAGCCCGCGCCCGCAGCGCCTGCCACACCGGATTGACCGGGAACGGCACCGTCGGACCGCTCTCCGGGACCACCTCTGGCAGGTCGAGCAGGTCGGCGGCACTCTGATAGAGCGCGCGGGCCCGAGCGTTGGAATCCGGTGTGTTGCTGGCGAACTGGGAGTCCGCGAAGTCGAGGAAACACTCCGCGATCGACATCACCGTGAAGCGGGTGTAGGCGCCGTTGCGGCTCCGGGCCGTGAAGTGCGGGTTGAGCTCGGCGACGAATGACAGCCACAACGGCGTCCGGGCAAACGTCCATTCGGTCGTCTGCTCCAGCGCCAAGCCGTGATAGATGAAGCGCTGGTCTGGCGGGAGGTGGTAGGCCACGACAATCCGATACCGGTCGAGGGCGGCGGCGTAATGCCCGCAGCCGTGCAGTTTGCGCGCCAAGGCCACCGGCACGAGCCAGAAGAGTCTCGCGGAGGTGCTGGGCGATCAGGCGCTCCTGCGCGAACGGCTGCCCAGCCGGGCCGGATGCCAGCTCCGCGCAACGAGCGCGATACGCGATGAGGTCGGCGTTCGATCGCCGAGGCGTGAGCTCGATGTCCTGCAGGGCGACCTCGTTGCCGGTCTCTCGCTTCACGTCGGCGAGATACGTGTGAGCGAGACGTTCAGCGGCATGGGGCCCACTCGGGACAGGGCGACGAGGCCCTGCGCCTTCTCCGAGCCGGACATCAACGTGAGAAAAGCTCGCGTCGGGGCGAGCCGACAATCCGAAGCCACGGCCTCAGGCACGGACAGTCCGGGCAGCAGCCGGTTCTCGGGGTAGGCGAACGCCTCGATCGCCGACCGCCACCGCGAGAAGGTCTCGAGCCACGCCCACTCCAGGTCGAACGACGCCTCGTCGGCGATCGTCACCGCGGCGCCGCCCGCGACGGTCGCTAGGCGACCAGACCAGGCCGAGAGCAGCAGGCTCTACAGCGAGTCCACGGCCTGGCCCGCCCGCGTCGGTATAGTCTACCCGGCGCCGTCCGGAAGTCCAATGACAGCTCTCGTGAGAGACGCTAGGCCGTCGCCCGTGGCGATTCCGGTGGCTGCTGCCGGCGACCCACCTCCTCGAGCAACGCGTCACGAAGCGACGACAGCACCTCGCGCTCGACCGCCACGGCCGCGGTCCGCTGGCTGGCGGTCAGTGCCTCGGCCTGGCGCTCACGGGCGATGAGCGTTCGCCGCCACTCCGACAGTGTGGTCGCAGCGGCGCGCCAGCGCAGCGCGCCGGCCACCGGTCGTCGGTGGCGGAGGCCACGAACGCGCTCGGCTGCAGCACGACGCCGTGCTGACGCTCCTCCAATCGCCATGCGGCGAACATCCGGCGCTTGCGGACCTGGGTGACAATCGATGCGACGTCGCGCCATTCGGTCGCGGTCCCCGTGCTCGCCTCGATGAGGGCACGAATCCGCACACGAGATAGCGGAAGGCTTCCAGCGTGAGCCCGAGCGAGGCGAGCTCGGCCGTGATGTCGATGCCGTCCTCGTCCTGCTCGGCCAGGGCGACGGAATCGATCGTCAGGCCGGCATCGGCCAAGGCCGGTGTCGAAGTCTTCCGGCGTCCTCGGCTGGCCGAGGACGTCGGCGATCTCGAGGAGCTGATCCTTGAATCCAGGAACGTCGTTGACTCCAAATCCGATGCGCCGTGTCCTCCGTATCGTTGCTGCGGACGTGGCCTTCGGCAACAACGTCGGGGTCAATCACGGGCACTGGTCCGTCCACGCCGTCGCGCTGCTCGTTGTCTGCCTGCAACCACGCCCTTCGTAGGGCGTCGGTCTGCCACAGCGCCACGAGCGCCGGCTCGGGCGTGGCGAAGGGGTCGGGCGGGTTCGTCGAGCGGTACCAGAAGAACTGCTCGAGTTCACGGTCCGTAATCTCGTCTGCTGCGATCAGTGATCGCGTCGAGACGGTCCGGGCGGTTGCCTTCAAGGCCGATCGCCAGACGGTTGGCCAACGCGTGCCGGGCGGCGGCGTCGGCGGTCCGACTCGGCCCGAACCTCCTCCGACGAGGTGCCGAGTTCGCGCAGCACCATCTCGTAGGCCCAAGCCCGGGACCGCTCGTCGAGCGCCACCGGCACCCGCTGCCGCAGCACACCACGCAGCACCTCGACCGCCACCCTCGCCTGGGCGACCCCGGCAGTCGCCGGCGTGAACGCGGCCGGCTCGATCAACCGGTCGAGCGGCTGCCGAAGCATGTTCGCCAACTGGTCGACGGTCGGTCCGCTGGGCGCGCCAGCGAGCCGGACGTAGCGCGACGCGGTGCCCAACAGTTCGCGCAGGTAGTTCCCGATCCCGAAGATTCCTGCTCCTCGGCGCCCGGTACAATCGGTTGCTTGACGCTGACGATGTCGTCCCACGTTCCGACGTTGCCGAGCAGGTCCGTGGCACGAGCCCCAAGCGTGTGGTGCCCGGCTTCCAGTTCGAACTCGACGGCCCACTTGGACCAATCGCCCGACACGTTGCGCGCCGGCACGGGCGCGAGCGCGTCGACGCTGGCCTCGACGGATGAGACCTCCCCGCCGACATCCGCGGCGGTTCCGGTCAGCTCCAGCCGGTGCCGGCAACGCCGACACGGTGACGTCGCGCTCGTAAGAGAGGCTTAGAAACGGACGTCGGGGAACGTCGACTCCGTGACCACGCGCACCGACTCCGACTCGGTGAACGGCCCGGTTTCCTCGACCGGGTCTTCTCTGGGATCTTCCCCGATGTTGTCGGTCCGCATCCCCTCGACGGTCACCGAGATACTGAATCTGCGCCCCGCCGAGCGTGCCCGGCGGCAGCACACCATCGTCGCCTGCCAGTCTCGGATCCCCACTTTGTTCGCGGCAACGACGGGGCCCGATGCTCCGAACTGAACCGACATACTGTGGATGGCATACCTGGGGTAGAAGCGGCCCACCCTGGTCTGCCCGTGCGGCGAGGGTCACTGTCCGCCCGACAATCGCGCCGGCGGCCGGTGACGGATTGCCGAATGATTCGGCCATCGCTGATCGCTTCCTGCCTCTCTGATTTCTGGCTTGGGTATCGACCCACCACGCTCGTCTGGTCAGCGCGTCACGAAACCTCATCGACCTCGAAAGGTTCCCCTGATCCGATTCGGCAGGCCGCGGTGAGTTCATCGTCGGCCGGATTTCATTTCCTGGGGTTGTTCGGGAACGAAAGAAATAGAGGATACTGGTTCACCGCATGGATGCTGCCGACGGGGATTCCGCGCGGCAAGTCGTCCATCGCAGTGAGGCGATGGGAGATCTGGCGAAACTCGGCGGTCCCGAAGCGATGCAGGGGATGAGACGAACTCGCGAACTCGCCCTGGGCGTCCTGCCCCTTGTTCACCCAGTAATCACGGCTGTTGGGATTGAGCTCATCGAATGGAAGCCATCGCCCGGCCATACCACTGCTGTCCCGGATAACCGGTAGAACGGCTGCCGGCCAGCGGGACGTCTCGTAGACCAGGAAGTCGCGGGTCACCCCGTGGCGGTCAGGAGGCATCCTGCAATCGGTGACGCGATCGTCCCGGCGACCACCGGTGGAGTTGGATGGGTGTTTCCCTCGCCACTCCTCAGCGCCGCGGCCTCCTCCATTTCGTCGTAGAAGCCGAGAGCTCCCGAAGCACCCATGTAGACGCCGGTACCGCCTCCCAGGAAGGCCTCCCCTGCCGGAGTGCCGCTAGCGGGCGCGAGGCCGAAGAGACCTGCGGTTCCACCGACAAAGGCTGAATAGAGCAGAGCCTTCCCCGACGAACGGAAGTGCGGCGGCCATCACCCGTTGTTGCTTCTCGAGCCTGGCCACCGCGTCGGCTGCAACCCGGTCGTCCATTTCCACCGGCCCGCTTCTGGATGGTTGCGTCGGCGGCTTCTCGATATCTGTCGCCTGGTCGACTCTGAGGGCCTGACCTTCCGGCGTCCAGTCGGGGAAGAAGCTATCGAGGTTGCCGGTGATGTTCGCGGCAATCTGAGCGCGCGTGGCGATGGGTTTCGGAAAGACCCCGTGACACCGCGCTGCCGAGGAGATCCGGTGGTGCTGTGCCACTGACCGCGACCGTCTCTGCCGGTGCCCAGTAGTTGCCCTCTGTGTCCGGTTGCTGGTCTGTTGGCTGGGTCCCGGCCGGATCGGTGAAGGTCATCGGGTTGGCGGCGGCGTAGACATTATGGTTTAATCCCTCCAGCGGCTCCGATCGGATCGCAGGTCGCCCACCGGGCAGTCCAGGCCAGGAGGTACCTGGCACCGTGGTATGCGAGGCCGCTCTCCTCGTCGCGCTCCTGGCCGGTGTAGCGGTAGCGCTTGCGGGCGTAGCTGCCGAAGCTCGTCTCGCCGTACGGGGTGAACTCCTCGCGGTTCACCAGCACGCCTGTCGTCGACGACGACGGTGCTGCTGCCGAGGTGATCGGCGAGGTGGTACTGGACGGCGGGCCCGCGGTCGTCGGGGTGGGCCGGCCCGACGCGCAGGATGGCGATGCGCTGGTCGTTGTCGACGACGTGGACGTGGTTGTTCGCGCCGGCCGGCTACGTGGTCCCCAGCGGTGGTGCTCGAAGAGGCCGCTCGACGTAGTGGGTCACCTCGATCTGCCCGCCCTGGTGGCGCACGAGCTTCTTGACCCGCCGCCCGGCGGCGTCGTAGAGGTACTGGGCGTGGACCGACGGTTCCGCGCCGCCGGTCTGGGTCCGGAAGGCCGTGAGCTGGTTGGCGTGGTCCCACTCGAATGCCGGACGTGGTCTCGGACGCAGGTTGCCGTTGGCGTCGAAGGTGTAGTCGTACGCTGTCGTGGCCGATCGGCATGCGCCGCAGGCGGTTGGCGCCGGTGTCAGGTCGAACGTGCGGGTGAAGCCGCCGGCGCTGCGTGGTCCGAGCCGGGCAGGCTGCCGAGCGGCGTCGTACTCGTAGCGTTCGGTGTAGGCCCGCGGCGCGTGTGACGTCGGTGCCGCGCGGCTCGTCGTCCCACGGCGCGCGCGGCCGGTCGGTCGCACTCCCGGCCGGTCGCCGTGAGCAGGCGGCAGAGCGGGTCGTAGCCGAACTGGCGGTCGAGGGCGTCGCCGCGCCGAGCAGCCGCGCCAACGCCGGGTCGCGGCCGGCAGGGCATCGGGGTTGTTGGGGATGCCGCTGCCGGGCGTGCGGTCCCGGATGGTGAGGATGTTGCCGGCGAGGTCGTAGCCGTAGCCGACGTCCTGGAGCGCGGCGCCGGTCGGCTGGTAGGTGACGCCGTCGGCTGGTGTAGCGCTCGCTGCGCAGCCGGGCCAGGCGAAGGTATGCGGATCGTAGGCGTGCCGGGTCATCACGCCGTTGCCGTAGGCGACGAGGACGCGCCGGCCCTTGGCGTCGCAGGCGATGCGCTCGACGAGAAACGGCGTCGTCGACGCACCCGCTCGAGGCCGCCGGCGCGGTTGTACTCGGGGCGGAGCTCGCGGCGGCGGCCCTCGACGTCGACGGGCAGGAGCTGGCGGATGGGGCGGCCGAGGGCGTCGTAGCTGGTCGTGGTCGTGTAGCCGGTCGGCCTCCAGCAGCTCGGCGGCCCGCTCGGTGACGTCTGGCCGGGGCCGGGTTGCCAGTCGACCTGGAACGGCGCGACATGCCAGCCGTTGGAGGCGGCGTCGTCGTAGACGGCGAGGACCGGCGCGTCGGCGATGCACCCGCCGCTGGCTTCGAGGGGTTGCCCTTGAAGTCGACGTCGGTGACCGTGGCGAGCCCGGCCTCGTCGTAGTGGGCGACCGTGGCCCGAGCAGATTGTGCGCGCGCGCCAGCTCGCGTTCGGCGGCGGGCTGGTCGGGGGCGCCGCCGTCGCCGTACTCCAGGCGCTGGCGCAGGGTGACCGGGCCGGCGGCGTGGTCACGGGCCCAGCCCCGGATTGGCCGGCGCAGCACGTCGACGCGGCCAGAGTCAGCGCGCCCTTGCTGTCGCGGCTCTCCAGGGCGGTGCCCAGGGCGTCGAGGACGGTGTCGCGACGGCCGGCGTCGATTGTCGATCCGCCAACGCCGCCCGGCGAAGTCGTAGCGGTAGCCGAAGGCCTCGCGGCCGAGCGGGTCGACGAGGGCGACCAGGTTGCCCTGGATGTCGTAGGGACCGGCTCGTGAACCCGTCCCGGTCGCGGTCGGGACCGTTGCGGGCGACGGCGTTGACGGCGCGGCCGAGGGCGTCGACTTCGACGCTGGCCGGCGTGTTCCAGTGTCGCGGTATGCCGGTCGGCGGCGTGGGCGTGGGTGCGGCCGGCGTTGTCGTTGGCGTCGTAGGTGTACGCCTCCCACGGCGTCGGCGCGAACAGGTCGGGGTTGGCCAGGTCGACCGGATCCCATGGACAACGATGCTGTTCGCTGCCGTCGGGGTTCACCGTTCGGACCGGATGCCTCGGGGTCGTAGAACATGGTCGCCCGGCGGCCGAGCTGCGGCGTCGACCGGGGCGACGTAGCCGAACCCGGTCGAGAAGAACGGCTCGTACTTCTCCACCACCCGACCCTTGTTGTCGTAGACCTGCCAGCCGCTGACGACCACATTGAGCGGGCTGCCGTCGGGTCCGACGCGGCCGACGACGCGCGCCGGACGGGCAGTAGCCTGGTCGGCGGCAGGAGACGCCGCCGCCGAACACGGGGTCGCCGAACAGGATGTCCTCGGCCTGGCTCCGGGTCTGCAGCGAGCGGCCGAAGCCGTCGGAGTACTCGCACCGCGACGATCATCGTCGTCCCGCCGGTCGGCCGGGATGTCGGTCTCGGTGTCGTGGAACACGCCGGCCGGATCGTGCGCACCGACACCGGCTGCGCCGCGCTCGGCGAAGGCCAGCAGGTCGTACTCGATGCGCATGCTCGGCAGGGCGTCGTCGCCCTCGCCGCCCTTGCCGTCGACGTAGTTGGCGGTCACGAGTCCGGCCGGCGAGAAGGTGACACTCGGCCGAGTTGCCGTTGACGTCGGTGACCACTCGGGCTGCAGAACGCGCAGATCGTGACGGCGCTCGACCTCGAGGCCGACGGGGTCAGTCGCCAGCGTGGGCAGGAGGTCGTGCTCGTCGTACTCGATCGAGCTCTCGGCGCCGAGCGGGTCGCGCGCGGCGACCAGCAGGCCACGCGGCACCCGGGCCGTGGTCGTGGACGTCGAACCGCTGTCGCGTCCCTGACCGATGTAGATAGCCGCCCGGTGAGTCCGGCACGTCGCCCTCGGCGTAGGGCCGGTAGCCGGCCAGCTCGGGCATCGAGGCTCGGAACTCGGCCGGATACTCGGCTGGTCCACACTGGCGCTCGCCCGGGTCGAGATACGGCGGGCGGACCGACGGTGAGCGGGTCGGACGGCGTCGAACAGGTCGTCGAGGAAGCCGTCGGTGAAGCCAGCGTCTCGCTACGCAGGCCAGACCGTGGTCGCCGAGCTGGCCGAGGGCAGACCGACGTAGGCGTCGCCGTCGTAGAACGTGCGGCTGTGCCGCGATCAGCCGCAACGACAACGCCGCACCCGCCGGGCGGACGTCCGATCGTGCGTCGCGCAGCTCGGGCACCCCGAGGCTGGCCGTCGTTGACGACCTCGTAGTTGGTGGCCCGGGCGACCCGGTCGACGAGGTAGCGGCCGGCGTCATCGCGGCGGGCGATACTCGGTGTGCGTAAGTGTTTCGCCAGGTACGGCTCCGCGCCGGCGGGCCTGGATAGCGGGGGTCGCCGGCCGGCGCGGCACGGCGATGCAGCTGCTCGGTCGACCGCCCGTACTCGTCGGAGCTCACCGGTGAAGGAGAAGCTCGTCATGGGGTCGACGCCGCGCTCCCATTGCGTCGTGCGCTGCCCGAGCGAACGGGAAGAAGATACGGGCCGCGAGTCACGCTGGTGCGGCTGATCTTCCGATCGCGGACCCGAGAGCGTGCACTTCCGCTCACGTTAGGGCCGGTCTTGGCGGTCGGCGTCCCGTCGACGGGCGTACAGCTCGGTGCGCAGCCCTTGCCCGCGCAGCGCGCGCACGCGTCGCGGTGTACGCGGGTTGGTAGCCCGGCGCAGGAAAGCGTCATCTCGGCCGGCCGGCGACCAGCAGGGCGGATCGCCGCGCCAGTACTCATCGCTGAGGTCAGGTCGAGTCTCGGTCCAGTCGCCGGCCTCAGCCGCGGCCACCGGGCCGGGTGGAACCACGTCTTCGGTCGAGTGGTCGAGCGGTGAGGTCCGTGCGACTCGAGCAGCGGGTGCTCGGCGTTATGCCCGAAGTCTCGGTGTCGAACTGCTCGACCATGGCGAAGCCGCGGAACTCGCGCTCGACGCCGTCCCAGTAGCCGTGGTGGTAGCGGTATTCGTGGTTGACTTGCCGTTGGGATATCTCGTCGACACGTCGACCCGGGCGACGACGTGGACCGGGAACGGCAGGGTGGTCCGCCAGCGGGTCGCCGGATCGCTGATCGTCGGCAGGTAGTACTCGTGGACGGGCGGTACTGCACGGTGGTGAGCGCCGAGGTGGTTGTCCATCGTCCCGAGCAGGTCCGGCTCGGTGCCGCCGGCGAGGTCGAGGAACCGCAGTCGACCGGCCCGAACCGTCGGCGGCCGGCTCCACAGCAGGCCGGCCATCCCCGGCTCGGTAAGGTCGGTGAGCTGGACCGAGTCGGTGTCTACCATGCGGGGCGTGCCGGCGATGGTGTCGGGTCGTCCAGCCGTTGCCGGACTGGTTGCCCCACAGCAGCACCCGCCCGTCGATCACGTAGACCAGGTCGGCCGCACCGTCGCCGTCCACGTCGCCGAGCAGCAGCCGCCCGGGTCGTACCCGTCGGGCAGCCGCGGCGCGGTCGCATCTCACCGGGGACCCGAACCGGCCGTGGCCCAGGTTCGGCCAGTACGCGACGTTGCCGTGCGAATTGGACGATGTCCTGAGGCCGTCGCCGGTCATGTCGGCCAGCCGGACGCCGGGGTCGGCCAGATCGAGCCCGGACACCGGGCCGCAGCGACGGTGGTGCGCTGCCAGGCCGCCGGGGGTCGGGATCGTTGAACCAGCACACCAGGCGGGTACCCAGCACAAGACGTCGGTGAGGCCGTCGCCGTCGAGGTCGATCAGCTTGACGTTCGGGTCGGCCAGCTCGACGCTGGGGGCCTGCCGGTACGGCTGGAACGAGCGCTGGCTCCAACCGCCGGCGAACGACATCGGGTAGTAGCCGGCGCGGGGCGCCGGCGGCGACCACCAGGTCGGGGCGGCCGTCGCCGTCGGCGTCGACCAGCTGCACGCCGGGCTCGCCGAGACGGTGGGGTGGGGCTTCGGCATCGACCGCGGCAGATTGAACCGGCCGTCACCCCGATTCGACCGGGAGCGCGGCGAGGTCCCGAGCTCGACGATGTCGGCCAGGCCCCGGCCGCGCAGGTCGACGACGCGATCGCCGGATCGCCCAGCCCGCCCGCCGGCAACCCCTCACCCTCGACCGGCCGGAATCCGCGCCGGGACGGGTCGAACGCGGTGTAACCGAACGTCAACGGCGGCAATGCCTGGAACTGCGGCACTCCCTCGGTGTCGTCGACACCGACCACGTCGATCCTGGTCAATAGCGAGACCTCGTTGAACGTCGCCTGCTCGTAGGCGAACCGATACTCGCGCACCGCCCTGTCGACACCGTCGGCGGCGTGGGTCGCGGTGCGGATCGCGCGGCAGCGCAGCGACGTGTGGATCTCGAACCCGGCCCGATGATCCGAGAACGCGTCCGGTCGTGGCTCATGGTCGAATGACACGCTCACCAGAAACGACGGATCGTCACGGTCGCCGTAGTCGGCATAGTCGATGCGCCCGATCAACGGCTGGTCCCACCGATGCCCGGTACGTCGCCCCGGTCGCGGACGTACGTGTAGCGGATGACGTTGCCGAACACGTCGGACGTCTCGGTGATATTCCACGCGAACACCGCCCCGGCCGCACCGGGTCCTCGACGATGGCCGGGGCCCGCCAGTCTCCGCCGGCACCGTTGGGCCGCCGGGTCCCGTACGTCGTCATCATCCCGTCGCGCCCGCGCACCTCCCAGTAGTCGCCCGACGAGTCGCGGACGTGCTCGATGCGGGAAAACAACCCCTCCTGGTACGCGGGCGATAGCGCGCCCTACCTGCGGGCGCACCGGCCACCGAACACGAGATCCTCGCGCCCGACAAGATGAACGTGTCGGCCGGGTCGCCGCCCGGCGGGGCGATGTCGCGGTAGCGGGGCACGCCACGTGACGTCTTGCGGCTGATGCCGGGCAGACTCAGACTCCACCCCAGCCCGAACAGTCCGTTGCCGCCACCGGTGCTGAACGACAACGAGACTTGGGGTTGCAAACCACCGCGACCCGCCGGCAGGCCGATGGGCACCGAGAAGTTACCCGTGCCCGTGAAGAGATTGGCCGAGAACTTCTCGCCCAGGCCACCTATTTCCGCCGCCCCCCGTCGGCAACGAGATGACCGACCCGCCAGCGGTCGGATCAGTGCCCGTCGTCACGGCTCTCTCCTGCCGTTGCGCATGCCAGTCGTGTGGGCCATAGCCACTTCCCTTCTCTTCGGTAGGCGCACGGAACTGCGCCTCCTACAGTCAGGCGCAAACGGCTGCAAGAACAGTCCACGGGTTCAGGGGTCCTGCCAGGCTCGTCGGGTTCGTGCCGTCGAGCCAGCACCGCAGTCGCACCGCAGCAATACCGTAGGGGTTCGAGGCCGGCGAGTTGCTCCGCGACTCGCCGAGCGGGGTCGAGTCCCATTCCCCTCACCATCACTCGCTGCGCGATATCGCCATCGCTTCGCTCGGCTGGGGCGTCCGGACTTGCGGGCGCCTTCGCTCCGCTCGGCGGGCGGCAGGACTGCGCAAAGCTAGCGTCTGGCGCGTTCGTAGGTGACGCTGGACCAGTAGGCGCTGGGGAGGAAGCGGGGGCCGCGCCAGCCTTGGCGGCGGAGTTCGCGGGCGATGAAGCGGTTGAACCAGCCGTGGCCGATGGCGACGACGCTGTGGTCGCCGGCCAGCTGCGAGAGCGTAGCGGCGACGCTGGCCGCGCGGGCTCGAACGGCGGGTCGGCCGCCTTCGTCGTCGCGCCGGTCGAGCATCTGCGCGGCGCGGGCGATGAACACCCAGAGGTTGGGCGATAGCCGCATCGACGAATCGAGAGACTCCGGGAAGCCGACCTCTCGTAGCGAGGCCTCGACTCGGATGCAGTCCCTTGACGTCAGACACGCGGCCGATTCGATGGCTCGGCGCAGGTCGCTGGCCACGACGCAGCCCGCGGCCCGCGCGGCATCGCGGAGCTGGGCTGGCGCGGCTCCGTCGAGGATGCCGCTCTCGTTGTAGTCGCGATACCAACGGCCGATGTCGCGGCCGGAGATGGGCCGCCTGGCCTCGGCCGGCAAGTCGGGGCGTCCATGACGGGCCAGCACGATCTGGAGACGCTCTTCAGGCACGGCCATGGATGACGCGTCAGTCGACGAAATCGCGGACCAGCACGGTGGCGTTTCGGCCCGGCACGGCGACCTCGACCCGGTGCCGGCCTTTCCGCACCGGTGGCCGCTCGACCATCAGGACGTAGTGTCCGGCCAGGACGCCGGCGAGTCGATTGAGCGCGAGCTTGGGAAACAGGTGCGTGCGCTCGAAGAAGCCGCCGGTGTCTTCGGCGACCTGCTGGAGGCCCGCTTCGAGCGAGTGGTAGTCGGCCTGGGTCACGTCGAGGCAGAAGACCGACGCCCGCGCGGCGCGGAGGGATCGGCGGGCTTCGTCGTAGTCCGCGGCCAGGTCGACGCCGCTCATGCCAAGGCGGCCGAAGCCGTGGCCGAAGACGATGACGCTCTTCGCGCCGGGCAGTCGTTCGAGGGCGCGGCCGACGAGCGCGAGGGCCTCCTCCATCGTGGCCGCGTCTTTCGCCTCGCGTGCACCAAGGTTCGCCACGAGCGATGGGGCGTCGCTCTCGACTAGCGCGGCGGGTTCGCTCAGCAGGATGTCGTGCTGGAGGAGAGCGCGCACCCGCTCGAGGTCGTTGGTGAAGTCGCTCCAGATCCGCAGCCGTGAATCGAACGACAGCACGGCCACGCGATCGCGCGGCGTGAACGCGGCGAAGAACGGGCGGGCCTCGATGAGGAGCCGCATCAGGCCGGTGATCCGGGTCGGCTCCAGGTCCTTCTGGATCAGGAAGACGACCAGGCGTCCCTCGACCGTCGGCATCGGCGTGGCCACCGGCTCTCCTGCCGGCGTCATCAGGAAACCTTCACTGCGCAAGGCGCCGGCCACCCAGGCGGCCGATTCCACGGCGACCGGCTTGCCGTCGATGCGCACGACGAAGTCGGCCTTCGTCAGCTCCTCGATCGGCTCACCGACGCCGTCGGTGACCCGGACGTCCAGAAGCACGCGGTGGACATCGACGCGCTCGGTGAACGGCTTCGCGCCCGGCGCCTGCCCTGACGCGGCCCCGGCAGTCGCCGTCAGGAGCGCGACCGCGAGAGCCGCGTGCCAGATCGGGATCCGCATGACCCATCCTACGCGACCGCCCCCCCGCGGCCTCGCGGTGCGGCCCGTATCGATTTCGACGATCATGGCGGATGGTCCTCTTCGACCCCGAGGCGTCGAATGTTTCTCCGGCACCGGAAACCGGGCCCTCGACGGGGAGACTCCAGGCCACCTCTCTGCTCTATTCGGCCGTGCTCGCGCTCGGGATCGGACTGTTCTTCCAGGTGCGGTACGCGACGGTGGAGATCGCCTGTCGTCGGGAGGGCGGCGCGTCGCTCTCCTGCACGCTCGAACGGCGGGTGTTGTTGAACACGCTGCCGATCGGGACCGAACGCGTCACCGGCGTCCGGCGGGCCCGTACTGTCGGCCGGGTTGGCTATCGCAACCGCCCGGAGAACGCCACGTTCGTGGTCGTGCTCGACACGGCGGAGGGCGAGCGCGACGCCGGTCGGTCGCAGATGGGCGAGTCGGCCTACGCCTTCACCAACGCGATCAACCACGACATCGAAAGCGGCGCGGCCCGTTTCGACCAGACCCTGCCGTTCGACCTCTTCGACGGGATGGTGAGGCTCTTCGGTCTGCTCCTGTTCATCATCGGCGCAGGCCTGGCCGTGCTGGCCGTCCTGCGCTGGCGGCAACCCGCGCAGGCGCCTGCCGAGTAGCGCGACCGCATGCGGCTCGAGTATGCCCGCAGTTCAACGGACGCATGTTCCGGCGCGCGGATTTGCGATGGCGTTCAGGCTCTGACGTTGTCATCGTGGGGTGACGCCATCTTTCCGCATCCTGAAAGGATCCTCATGTCCACGGCTCGTGCATTCGCAGCAAGCAGCGCTACCTCTCCCCTGTCCGGCATCAGCATTCCGCGGCGAGATCCCGGACCGGACGACGTCGATCTCGACATCCTGTACTGCGGGGTCTGCCACTCCGACCTGCACATGGTGCGTAACGAGTGGAAGGGCTGGCCGACGGTCTACCCGATCGTGCCGGGGCACGAGATCGTCGGGCGGGTGACGAAGGTCGGCGCCAACGTCACCAAGGTCAAGGCCGGCGACATGGCGGCGGTCGGCTGCATGGTCGATTCGTGCCGGACGTGCGGCAGCTGCAAGGACGGCCTCGAGCAGTACTGCGACACGGGCGGCACGGTCTTCACCTACAACTCGGCGGATCCCCACGGGACCGCGCCCGTCACCTACGGCGGCTACTCGGACGGCATCGTCGTCAACGCGCACTTCGTGCTGAGCGTCTCGCCGAAGCTGGACCCGGCCGCGGCCTCGCCGCTGCTGTGCGCGGGCATCACGCTCTACTCGCCGCTCAAGCACTGGGGCGCGGGCCCGGGCAAGAAGGTCGGCATCGTCGGCCTCGGCGGGCTCGGCCACATGGGCGTCAAGTTCGCGCACGCGTTCGGCGCGCACACGGTCCTGTTCACGACCTCGCCATCGAAGATCGCGGACGGCAAGCGCCTCGGCGCCGACGAGGTCGTCATCTCGAAGAACGCCGACGAGATGGCCAAGCACACGCGCAGCTTCGATCTGATCGTGAACACGGTCGCGGCGTCGCACGACCTGGACCCGTTCATCTCGCTGCTCAAGCGCGATGGCACGCTGGTGCTGGTCGGGGCACCCGAGCATCCGCACCCGTCGCCGTCGGTGTTCAACCTGCTCTTCGGCCGCCGCTCGCTGGCGGGCTCGGGGATCGGCGGCATCAAGGAAACGCAGGAGATGCTCGACGTCTGCGCCGAGAAGGACATCGTCTCGGACATCGAGCTGATCCCGATGCAGCAGATCAACACGGCCTACGAGCGGATGCTCAAGGGCGACGTCAAGTACCGCTTCGTCCTCGACATGAAGACGCTGTGAACGACTCGGTCGCCATCGAATCTTCACACCTTCCGGCGCCCGTGACTCGCTACTGTTCTGCTCTGGAGGTTCCATGCAGAACGACGACGAGATGGTGGGCCGGATCCTGAGCCGGCGGGAAGTGGTGCAGTTGATCGGCGCGGGTGGCGCCGCGGCCATCTTCGGTGGTGCGGCCGCGTGGCCCGTGCTCGCTGGCGGCCGACAGAACGTCGCGCAAATGCCTGGCTGCGTCGTCAAGCCGGAGCAGACGGAAGGGCCGTATTTCGTCGACCAGCAGCTGGTGCGATCCGATATTCGTGTCGAGCCGACCACTGGTGCGGCCAAAGACGGCGTACCACTCGTGCTGGCGCTCACGGTCTTCGATGTGTCGAACGGGCAGTGCCGGCCGCTGCCGGGCGCGACAGTCGACATCTGGCAGTGTGACGCGCAGGGCGTCTACTCCGGTGTGACCGACCCCCGGTTCAACACCTCCGGCCAGAAATCCCTGCGCGGGGTGCAGACGACTGATTCGAAGGGTAATGCGCAGTTCACGACCATCCACCCGGGCTGGTACCAGGGCCGCGCGATCCACATCCATTTGAAGATCCGCACGCAGGCCAACGGAAGTCCATGGGAGTTCACCTCGCAGGTCTACTTCGATGAGGCGCTCAACGACCGCATCCTGGCCGATCCTCGCTACGCGAAGCCGGGGCAGCGGACGACCAACGCGACAGACGGCATCTTCCGCAACGGTGGCGATAAGCTGATGCTCGCGCCCGCGGCTGCCGGCGCCGGATACGCCGCGGCATTCGGGATCGGACTGGATCTGACTGATGCGGCAACCGGTCGGTTGGACGGTGGCGGCGCGGGTGGCGGCCGGCGACGCGGCGGCGGCCGCCCCGGTTGAAGCCCACGGTCGTCAGCGATACAGCAGGAAGGGCTCGCGGATCCGCACGAACTCGGCGGCATCGCGATCCCATTCCTCGAGGAGCGGCGTGAGCCGGCCGTCGTCGATCGCGTGCCGAACCTTGTCCGAGCCGGTCAGCCGATCGATCGATGGTCCCCACGCGAACTGCGCCGGCTGCGTCCGCTTGATCGTGTCGATCAGCAGCAGCGCGGTGCGCACCGGGCGGTAGGCCTGCCGATCGGTGACGACGACGCGGATGCCCGGGATCGTCTCGCCGGGAAACTCGGCCGCGGACGTCGCGACCGACATGCTGATCGCTTCGAAGCGGACGCCGGGCAACTGCAGCGCGTGCATCGCCTCGACGATCTCGGGCGCCCGAAGCCACGCGGCGCCGACCTGCTCGAAGGGCCGCTCGGTGCCGCGGCCTTCCGTCAGGTTGGGGCAGGGACACGATACCAGGGCTGAAACCGGCGCGCCGTGATGGAGCGGCGGTGCTACCATGCCCGGCCGGGGCGAGGCTGTCTCTCGCCGCATCCCAGAGGAGACACGATGCGCGTCCGCACCACCGCGGTGTTCCTGGTCGTCGTCGCCGCGTCGACGGCGTCGGCTCAGATCGAGGCCCCCCCGCCCGCAGCCGACGGCCGCTCCGGCTCCGGCCGTTCCTGCCGCCGGCGCAGCCGCCCCGGCCGCCGTCCCTGCGGCGCCGCGGATCCCCTTCTCGCGCGATCGCTATCGCATCGCCCACAAGGTGTTCACGCTCGACAACGGGCTGCGCCTCGTCGTCCACGAGGATCATTCGGCACCGGTGGTCGCGGTCAACCTCTGGTACCACGTCGGCTCGCGCAACGAGCAGCGCGGCAAGACCGGCTTCGCGCACCTGTTCGAGCACTTCTTCTTCAATGGCAGCGAGCACCACCCGAGCGGCTTCCGTGAGGCGATGGACGACCTCGGCGCCAACAACCGCAACGGCACGACCAGCACCGACCGGACCAACTTCTTCGAGAACGTGCCGGTGTCGGCGCTGGAGCGAACGCTGTACCTCGAGGCCGATCGGATGGGCTTCCTGGCCTCGCGGATCACCAAGGAGATGCCTGGAGCGCGAGCGCGGCGTGGTCCAGAACGAGAAGCGGCAGGGCGAGAACCAGCCCTACGGCCAAGGCCTTCTCGAAGATCGGCGAAACCATCTACCCGGCCTCGCATCCCTACAGCTGGTCGACGATCGGCAGCATGGCCGACCTCGACGCGGCGTCGCTCGACGACGTCAAGGAGTGGTATCGCACCTACTACGGCCCCGACAACTGCGTGCTGTCGCTGGCCGGCGACATCACTCCCGAACGCGCCCTCGAGCTCGTCAAGAAGTACTTCAACGGCATTCCGCCCGGTCCGCCGCTGCGCCGGGCCGAGGCGTGGGTGCCGCGCTTCGAGCGCAACCTCCGCGAAGAGGCCGCCGATCGCGTGCCGCAGGCGCTCGTCTACCGCACCTACCACGTGCCCGGCTGGCGCCACGCCGACGTCGATCTACTGGCGCTCGCCGGCAGCGTCCTCAGCGGGTCGAAGAGCGCCCGGCTCGATCGCCGGCTGATCTACGACAGGAGTTTGGTCACGTCGATCAGCGCCAGCGTCGACGACAGCGAGATCACCGGCACCTTCGACATTCAGGCGCTGCTCAAGCCGGGCGTCGATCCGGCCGCGGTCGAGAAGGAAATCGACGCGGTGGTGAAGGCGTTCCTGGCCGAGGGGCCGACCGCCGCCGAGCTGCAGCGCGCGCAGAGCCGCACCCTCGCCAACTTCGTCCGCGGCATCGAGACGCTGGGCGGCTTCGGCGGCCGCGCCGACGTCCTCGCCGAGAGCCTCACCTTCGGCGGCCAGGCCGAGGCCTACCTCGATCGGCTGGAGCGGACCGCCACCGCGACGCCGGCGCAGGTGAAGTTGGCGGCCGTCCGTTGGCTCGACGCCCCGCATTACACGATGGTGGTGCGGCCGTTCCCGACACTGGCACCGGGCCCGTCGACGCTCGATCGCACGGTCGTGCCGCCGCTCGGCGAGGCGCCCGCGGTGACCTTCCCCGCCGTCCAGCGGACGACCCTGAAGAACGGGCTGTCCGTCGTCCTGCTGGAACGGCACGCCACGCCGATCGTCAACGTCGCGCTGGCGGTGGACGCCGGCTACGCCGCCGACGAACCGGCCAAGGCCGGCCTCGCCGCGCTGGCGCTGAACCTGCTCGACGACGGCACGACGACGCGCACCGCCTTCACCATCGTCGACGAGCTCGATGCGCTCGGCGCCCGCGTCTCGACGCGCAGCTCGCTCGATCTGTCGTTCGTCCGCCTGCAGGCCCTGCCGGCCAACCTGGCGCCGTCGCTGCAGCTGATGGCCGACGTGGTCCTGAACCCGGTCTACCCGGCCGATCTCGTGGCCCTCGAGAAGCGCCGGCAGATGGCGCAGATCGGCCAGGAGAAGGCGGATCCGCGCACCGTCGCGCTGCGCCTCCTGCCGCGCCTGCTCTACGGCACCTCGCACGCCTACGCCAACCCGTTCACCGGCACCGGCGGGGAATCGACGGTGGACTCGATCACGCGCGACGATCTGCTGCGCTGGCACCGCACCTGGTTCACGCCGAACGGCAGCACGCTGATCGTCACCGGCGACGTGACGATGGCCCAGCTCGAGCCGGTCCTGAACAAGGCCTTCGGCGGCTGGGCCCGCAAGGACGCCCCGAAGAAGTCGATCGGCACGGTCGCGAAGAGCGCGGGCGGCAAGGTCTACCTGCTCGACAAGCCGGACGCGCCGCAGTCGGTGATCGTCGCCGCCCACGTCAGCGAGCGCGGCGGCCTGCCACAGGACCTGGCGATGGAAACGGTCATACGCAACTTCGGCGGCATGTCGACGTCGCGGCTGAACCGCAACCTGCGCCTCGACAAGCACTGGAGCTACGGCACCCAGGCGGCGATGCCCGCCTCGCGCGGGCCGCGGCCGTTCTACGTCGTGGCGCCGGTGCAGTCGGACAAGACCAAGGAGGCGATGGTGGAGGTTGCCAAGGAGCTGCGCGGCGTCGCCGGCGAGCGGCCGCTCGCGGGCGAGGAGTTCCAGAGCATCATGCGAAACCAGACGCTCGGGCTGCCCGGCCGCTTCGACACGCTCGACGCGCTCGAGCGGGCGGCGATCGACATCGTCAGCCTCGGCTACCCCGACGACTACTACGCCAACTACGCCAAGAACGTCCGCGCCCTCGACGAGAAGGCGCTGGCGGACGCGGCCAAGCTGTTCATCCGGCCGGACGAGATCGTCTGGCTGATCATCGGCGACCTCAAGAAGGTCGAGGCGGGCATCCGCGAGCTGAAACTCGGCGAAGTCATCCGCCTCGACGAGAGCGGCAAGTCGACCAACGAGTGAGCGCGACCATGGATGGACGACGATTGGGACTCGCCGTGGCGGCGCTCGCCGCCGTCGTCGGGATGACGACACCAGCGGCGCAGCAGCCGGCGCCGACACCCGGGGCCGCTCCGGCGCCGCCCCTGGTCCGCGAGGGCGTAACGGAGAAGATCTCGACGCATGTCGACGAGATCCCCGACAACGGCGTGCCGCTGGTGCCCAACGTCGGCATCGTCGTCGGCTCCCGCGCGACGCTCGTCATCGACACCGGCCTCGGCGCCCGCAACGGCGCCGCGGTGATGCGCGAGGTCGCCAAGGTGAGCAAGAACACCGAGCTCTACCTGGTGACGACGCACGTCCATCCGGAGCACGATCTCGGCGCCGGCGGCTTCCCCGCTACCGTTTCGATGATCCGCTCGAAGGATCAAGTCGACGAGATCGCGGCCACAGGCCTCGACATGGCGAAGCGCTTCTCGGGCCTGTCGCCGCTCCACGCCGAGCTGCTGCAGGGCGCCGAGTTCCGCAAGGCCGACATCGTGTTCGAGAAGGCGCACACCCTCGATCTCGGCGGCGTCACCGTGCGGTTCCTGGCGATGGGGTTCAATCACACGCGCGGCGACACCGCGATCTTCGTCGAGCCCGACAAAGTCCTGTTCTCGGGCGACGTGTCGATGTTGCTGCTGCCGTCGGTCGGCGCCGGCGCCAGCCTGGACCAGTGGCTCGCCAGTCAGGATCGCTTCACCGCGCTGCAGCCGTCACGGGTCGTGCCGAGCCACGGCCCGACCGGCGACGCTACGGTCATGACGCGCACCAAGGCCTTCGTGTCGACCATCCAGAAACGGGCCGCCGAGCTGAAGAAGGCCGGCAAGACGGTCGACGAAACGCTCGCGGCGCTGCAGGCGGAGCTCGAGCCGACCTACGGCAAGTCGCCGCGGATGGCCGGCCCGATCCGCGCCGCCTACAACCAGGCGCCCTGAGCAACCGCGAGATGAGGCAGGATCGGCAGGCGATGACCCGCCGCGACGCCTTGGCCGGCGTCCTCCTGCCCTTCCTGCCGATCCGGGCGCGCGCGGCGGCTCTCGTGTCGGTCGTGATCGGGACCGGCGTGCCGGGCCATGCCGACACGCAAGTGAACAACCCCTACGGCGTCGCCTTCGGTCCCGACGGCGGGCTCTACTTCTGCGACCTCGACAATCAGCGGATCCGGCGGCTCGACCTGGCGACGCGGCGGACCAGCGACGTCGCCGGCAGCGGCCGGCGCGGCTACGACGGCGACGGCGGCCCGGCCACGGCCGGTGCGCTGAACATGCCGCACGAGATCGCCTTCGACCGGCGCGGCCACCTCTACGTCGCCGAGCGCGACAGCCACGTTATCCGCAAAGTCGAGGCGGGCACCGGCCGCCTATCGACGCTGGCCGGCACCGGCGAGACGGGGTTCTCGGGCGATGGCGGGCCGGCGTCGGCGGCACGGCTGCGGTCGCCGCACAGCGTTGCGATCGGACCGGACGGACGGCTGCTGATCTGCGACGTCGGCAACCACCGGCTGCGCGCCGTCGATCTCGGCCACCGGCCTCATCGAGACGATTGGGGGAACGGGCGAGCGCCGGCCGACGCCTGACGGCGCGCCGCTGTCGGGGACGCCGCTCGACGGACCGCGGGCGGTGGCCGTCGATGCCGACGGGACGATTTACCTTGCGCTGCGGGAAGGCAACGCCATCCACCGCATCGCACCGGGGAGCGGGACGATCGACCATCTCGCCGGCACCGGCGCCCAGGGCCACACGGGCGATGGCGGGCCGGCCCGCCTGGCGACGCTCGGCGGCCCCAAGGGCCTGGCCATCCTCGGTCGCGGCCTGTTCGTCGCCGACACCGAGAACCACGCGGTCCGGCGGATCGATCTCGAGACGGGCACGATCACCACCGTGCTCGGGACCGGCACGCGCGGCGACGGCCCGGATGGGGATCCGCGCCGCTGCGCCCTGGCCCGGCCGCACGGGCTGTGCGCCGGACCGGACGGCCTGCTCTACGTCGGCGACAGCGAAGCACACCGCATCCGCGCCTGGCGGGCGTAGTCGCCGCGACGACGGAGTCCGTCGGCGTGCAATTCAGTCCGGCGGGCCGCCCGGCAGCACGATTGGCTTCGGCCGTGCTGCGCAAGAAGGCCGGGCGCGAGTAGCGCGCGTGCCGGCCGGCGACGCGGTCAGGCGACCGCGAGCTCGGCGAGCAGCGGCAGGTGATCGGACGCCGCCGCGACACCGGCGGTGGTGACGACCTCGCAGCGTGTGACGTGGGCGGCGTCGGGCCCGGGCGCGAACACGTAGTCGAGCCGCAGGTGCGGGTCCCAGGTCGGGAACGTCGAGCCCGCGTCGTCGCTCGCGCCGTCCCGGTGCAGGGCCCGCCAGGCGTCCGCGTAGCCGGCCGCCAGCACGGCGGCGACGGTCTTCCACCGGATCGATCCGCCGCTCAGCCAGACGAACGGACGCAGGCGCGCCGGCAGGCGCTGGACGTCGAGCCGCTCGCCCGGCGCCAGCGTGTTGAAGTCGCCGGCCAGCACGTGGAAGCCGTGCTGCCGGGCGCGGACGGTCCGCAACAGCGAGGCCAGCTCCATCAGCCGGCGCCGCTCGGTCCAGGCCGCGTGGACCGCGCTCAGGTGGACGCCGACGATATGGACGTCGCGGCCTTCGGGCGCGAGATCGAGGAAGGCGTGGCGGGACAACAGCGGCCGCCGCCACACCGCGCGCGCGATCGGGATGCGCGACAGGAAGCCGAGCGACTGGCCGCGGTGCGAGCCGTGCTCGGTGAGCCCGGCCTGGTCCGCGAGCGCGCGCACCACGTCGGGCCGCGTCGCCTCCTGCAGCACCACGACGTCGGGCGCGCAGGCGCGGATCACCGCCGCGAGGGCGTCGACGCGGCCGACGCCGCCGTGGCGGATGTTGTAGGTGAGCAGACGCAGCGTCACGACGCGTCCGTGCGATCGAGCAGCGTCAGCGTGTCGGGCTTCTCGACCAGGGTCAGGTAGGGTTGATCGAGCAGGTCACCGCGGAAGGCGATGACGACGTCGCGCGACGCCTGGATGTTGACCGGCCGGCCGACCATCGCCGTCAGTTGAGCGCGCAGCGGCACCAGCGACGGCGCGATGTCGGGATCCTCGTCGCTGAGCGGCCGCGAGTGGACGCCGGTTGGCCCGCTTCTCGGTCTCGGTCAGACCGCCCTGGATTGCGGTCGCGTCGTCGGCGGTGTCGTCCGTGACCGGATCGGCCATCGGTGTTCCTCGTCGGGTGCGACCAGGAGGACCCGTGCCGCGTGGCGGCACGAGCCCTCCCTTGTCTGGCTGGGGAGCCTGGCGGCCCGTAGCTGGCTAGTTGCTGGCCGGCTTGATCAGCGCCTTGAAGCTCTGCCCGAGGCCCTCGAGACCTGCCGGCGTGTCGACGTCACCGGTGGCCAGATTGGCCGAGCGCGCGCCATAGACGGCCCGGTTCTCTTCCTCGTCGAAGCGAATCGTCGTGCCGTTGGCCGACGCCCCGGCGAACAGGCCGTCCTGACGCGCGTAGACGAAGACGCCCTTCATGGTCGACTTCGACACGGCAGTCGCGCTGGTCGGGCCGGCCATCGCCGTCACCGCCGTGCCGAACTCGAACTTGCCGGTCTTCAGCGCGTCGAGCGATGCCTGGTCCATGAAGAACACGACCGCGTCGGTCTTCGAGCCACCGATCTGGGCGCCGATGCTGGCGCCAGCCAGGTTCACGAACGCGGGCGCGCCCCAGCCGCCGGCGGCCGTCTTGTGCATGAAGACGCCGTCGCCGCCGGTGCCGCCGACGATGAACGCCGCCTTCACCAGGTTGCCGAACACGGCGACCGCGAGGGCCTGGTCGACCACGACTGCAGGGATGGTCTTGACGGCCGCTACGCGGCGAAGCGCGGCCGTAGCCTGCTGGATCTCTTCACGCGCGTCGGTGGTCACGGTGGCCTGGCTGTCGCTGGCCGAGACCGGCCGCGCCAGCCACAGGGCGGAAAGCCCCATGACGGCCATGAGGGTAATGGTGCAGAGCGGCCCAGCCAGGCCGCGGCGGTTCCAATTGTGTGTCGTCGACATCGTCAGATTCCTCCGGTCCGGGGTCAGCACCCCGGCCTGCCCGGGGTATTGCAAGATGGCGGCCCATTCTGCGGTTGCCGAGCTTGGACGTATCATCGGCAGGCAGTGCGCAAGCCAGGAAGCGGTGATGGCGTGACCGAGGCCCCGCCATCGAGCCCCTCGGTGATGTGGAAATACGCGCTCGCCGGGGCCGCCGTGTTCGCGGCGTCGCTCGCGGCGGGCTACTGGCAGGCGATGTACCGGCTCGAGCCAGCCGGCCTGCGCGGTCTGGCAGCGCTCGCGCCGGACGTGCAGGCGCGTGTCCGCGCCGCCCTGGACGGGGGCGACCTGGCACTGCCCGCCGACATCGCCGCGCTGGCCGGCCGCCGCGAGACGCTGGTGGGCGCCTCGAGGGCGCCCGCCTTCCGGATCATCGCGCCGGCGGGGATTGCCGTGGCCACCGATCGGCCGACGTTCGCCTGGGAGCCGCTCGGCGGCGGCGACGACTACTGGGTCACCATCGTCGACGACCTCGGCCAGCCGATTGGGCCGCCGATCGAGGCACGCGGGCCGGTCCTGGTCCTGCTGCAGTCGCTGCCGCGCGGCCGCGACTACACCTGGCAGGTGTCGGCGACGCGCGGCGGGACGCGGGTCATGGTGCCGGCGCCTCCGGCTCCGCCGGCCCGCTTCCGGGTGCTCGACAAGGCCACCGCGGATCGGCTCGCGGCCGTCGAGCGCGCCCACCCCGAGTCGCACGTGCTGCTCGGCCTCCTCTACCTGCAGGCCGGCGCGGGGCTCGAGTCGCTGAAGCACTTCCACGCGGTGCCGCTCGAGGACCCGCATGCGCCACTGGCCCGCCGCGCCATCGCGCAGCTGACGCCGCGGCTCAATCCGTCCGCCGCGCCCTAGCGGATCGATCCCGGCTCCGCGCCCCTCAGCGCCGGTCGTCGTCCTCGTCCTCGCCCTCGTCGTCCTCGTCCTCGAGCGCCAGCGGCGCGAACACCGCCTGACGGACGCCGGGGTAGGGCGTGCGCCAGCCCTTGATCTGGCCCCACAGGATGCGGTTGAGACGCGCGGTGGGCACGGCGTCCGGCACGTCGAAGCGCATCTTCATCGTGTCCCGGGCCGCCGCCAGCGCCGCCCCGCTCACCTCGGACAGCTTCGGATTCTTCTCGAACAGCGACTGAGTCGGCTGGACGGCGGTGTAGGGCGCGCCATCGGCGACGTCGGTGAAGCTGGCCCGCATGTCGGTGGCGATGAGATCGAAGAGCGACATCGTCGGCAGGCCGAGCATCAGTTCGATCGTCTTGACCATGCTCTGGTGGGCATAGAAGGTCGAGTCGACGTGCTGGCGCCGCGCGTAGGGCGAGACGGCGAGCGCGACGGTGCGATGGCCGTCCACGTGGTCGACGCCGTTCTGGGCGTCGTCCTCGACCACGAAGATCGCCATCCGGGGCCAGAACGGCGAGTGTGACAGCGCCTCGACGATGCGGCCGACGGCGAGATCGTTGTCGGCGCCGCGATCGTGCCCGGCGTCACCGCCGCGTAGATCAGCGCCTCGGTCCGCGCCCGCATCACCGCGGTGAAGGCGAACGCGCTGCCCAGGCCGAGCGCGAGCCCGACCAGGCTGCCGGCCAGCGAGATCGCGATCGACTCGGCGAGCAGCTGCCCCACCACGTCGCGGCGGCGGGCGCCGATGGCGCGGCGGACCCCGATCTCGCGCGTCCGCTCCAGCACCGACGCGAGCAGCACGTTCATGATCCCGATCCCGCCGACGAGCAGCGCGATCGCCGTGAACGACCCCATCAGCAGCTTGAAGATCAGGATGCCCTGCGCCACCTGGCGCAGGCGGGCCGGACCGAAGGCGGCTACCGAGACGCCGTCGCCGTAGCGCCCGGCCGCCCATGCCTCGGCCTTCACCCGCAGCGCCTCGGCGCCTTCGACGCCGTCGGCGCGCAGGGCGATCGCCGGTGGCTCGGCGGGCGCCGGCAGCGGCAGCGTCTCGAGGCGGGCGTAGGGCACGTGGAGGGCCGGCGGATCGCGGCCCTCGGGTGGCGCCAGGACGCCGACGATGCGCAGGCTGCCCGTTGCCCCGACCACCCTCGGCCACGTGCTGCTCGGCCTGCTGCACCAGGAACCGCGCTCCGGCTACGACCTGCGCAAGGTCGTGATCTCGACGCCGATGGCGCTGTTCAGCGACAGCCCAGGCGCCATCTACCCGGCCCTGAAGACGCTGCAGAAGGCCGGCCTGATCGTGGTCGATGCGGCGGCGCGGGGCGGCCGGCGGAAGGCCACGTTCGTGCCGTCGGCGGCGGGCCGCGCCGCCTTCGCGGCCTGGCTGCGCACGGCGCCGACCCACGACGACGTGACCCGGCTGTGGCCGCTGCAGATGCTGCGCCTCGCCTTCATGGACGGCGTGGTGCCGCCGGCCGAGATCGCCGCCTTCCTCGGGCGGCTGCAGGTCGAAGTCGAGGCGCACGTCGTCGAGCTCGACGCCTTCCTGACCCAGCACCGCTCGATCCTGCCGCCCGCGGCGCGCCTCGCCCTCGGGTCCGGCATCAGCGACGCGCGCGGCCGCGCGGCGTGGCTCACCCGGGCGCGCCGACAGGCGCGCGCCATTCGCCGGAGGTCTGCATGATCCGCTCGGTCCTCGCGCTGCTCGCTGGCATCGTCGCCATCTTCGCCACCCAGGCCAGCCTGGCGTTCCTGACGCCGGCCACGCCCGGGCAGGTCCCGGCGACAGGCGATCTGGTCGCCGTGCTGCTCTCGAACGCGCTGACCGCGACCATGCTGCTGGTGATCGCGCGGCGGCTGCCGGGGCCGGCGGCTCGACGAGCCCTGCTGCTGTTCGTGATCTGGGGCGGCACCCAGGCCAACTCGATGAGCGAGCTGTTCCTGTTCGACATCGGCATCACGCGGGCCCAGACGATCGGCCTGACCGCCTACGGCCTGGCCCAGGCCGCGGTGGCCGCCGCCGCGCTCGGCTGGCTGACTGCGCCGCGGGCCCATGCCGTCACGCCCGATGCGGTGCGCGCCCGGCCGTGGCGGCTGGCGATCGCGCCGCCGCTCTACATCGTCTGCTACTTCGCGGCCGGGACGCTGGTGTGGCCGTTCATCGCCGACTACTACCAGACGCGGCCGATGCCGGCGCTCGGACCGGTCGTCGCGCTGCAGGTCTGGCGCGGCCTCGCCTTCGGCGCCATCGTGTTCCTGATCGCGCAGTGGTGCGACGGCGGCCGCGGCGAGCGCGTCCTGGTCGCCGGCCTGACGCTGGCGGTGCTCGGCGGCGCGGCGCCGCTCGTGATGCCGAACCCGCTGATGCCGGCGGCCATCCGCCTGGCGCATCTCTACGAGGTGGTGCCGTCGATCTTCGCCTTCGCCGCCATCCTCGCCTGGGCGCTGACGCGGCCACGGCGTCCGGGGCTGGCCGGCAGGCTCGCCACGCAGCCCTGAACGGGCGTGCCCGGGCTCAGGCCCGCGGCCTGATGGAGTCGCCCGGCTCGTCGCGCCGGGCGATCCCGGCCAAGCGATCCCGGCCAAGCGATCCCGGCCAAGCGATCCCGGCCAAGCAATCCCGGCCAAGCGATCCTGGCCGGGCGGTCCAGGCGAACGTCTCAGCCGGGCGTATCGGCGGTGGGCGTGGCGACGGCGGCTACGGCCTCGGCGGGCGCGGGCTCGGCGGCGTCCTCGGGGTCATGCTTGGTTGCGGCGGCGCCGCGACGGCGTCGGGACCTTCTCGACCAGCGCGGCGGCCTTGACGCGCGCGCGCTCCTCTTTGGCCCGGCGTGTCGCGATGACCCGTTTCTCGCTCGCCGTCGGGCCGGGATCGTCGGTTCGCTCCACCACCACGCGATGGGTCACGAAGCGGCGCAGGCCGTGCCCGTCGAAATCGATCACGGTGTGGTAGACATCGAGCAGCGTCACCGTGCCGGCGCCGTACTGCTCGTGTTGGACGCGATCGCCCAGGGCGGGGAACGAGGTCGGGGACTTGAGATTGGGCGGGCTCATGCGGTCCTGTTGCTCTACTGGCGGGCCTTGTTGATGCTCTCGGAGCAGGCTCACCATCGGCGGCGCCCAGAACATCCACATGATCACGACGGGGACGAGACCGAATCCGAGGACGAGCGCGCGGCTGCTGCCGCTGGTGGCGAGGCCGGACAGGACGATCGCGCCGAGCCCGACCAGCCAGCCGCTGCCCAGAGCGGCTTTCATGGTGTCGATTCGCATCATGTGAGCTTACCGCTTTCCGCGGCGGCGCGCTGTCCCGTATTGCACAGGGCCACCCGCTTGCCTGCCGGGCATCATTCGTGCAAGACGATGCTGAGCAGCGAGCCGTGCACCTTCAGCCCCGCCCCGTCGTAGTCGATGAACCCGAGCTTGCGGAACTTGTTCATGAAGAAGTTGACGCGTGAGCGCGTCGTGCCGACCATTTCGGCCAGCAGTTCCTGCGACAGCTTCGGCAGCACGACCGTCGCCGGCTGCGGATCCCCGTAGCGCGCCAGCAGCAGCAGCGTCCGCGCCAGCCGCTTCTCGCTGGAGTTGAACAGCTGGTCGACGAGATCCTCTTCGACCCGGATGTTGCGGGCCAGCATGTGGACGAGGAATCGATCGGCGAATTCGGGCCGATCGTGCAGCTGACGGGCCATCTCGGCCTTGTCGACCACCAGAGCGGCGCACGCCGTCATCGCCGTCGCCGTCGCCATCCGGTTGTTCTGGCCGGCCAGGCAGCCCTCGCCGAAGAAGGTCCGCGGCCCGAGGACGGCGACGACCGCTTCCTTGCCGGCCGGGGACACCACCGACAGGCGGACGCTGCCGCGCTCGATGTACATGACGCTGTTCGCGGCGTCACCCTGGGCGAAGATCCCGGCGCCGGTCGCGTGCTCGACGCGCCGGGAGTCGATGCCAGCCCAGTCCACCGCCGGGGGGACGACGGTCAACGCGGCGGGCCGGGGACGCTTGGTCGCCATGGTACGGCTCTAGCATGGCGCGTCGGCGATGCGAAAGCGAGCCAAATGACGGCTCCGCGCAGACTGCTGTCGTGAAGTGAACAGACGCCCCCGCTCCCCGGCCGCAAGCTGTCATCCCCGTCTTCACGGCGCTGAGCCAGGCGCCGGCCGTCATCACAGGAGCTTCATGCACGACACGCTCGCCGCCGCCTTCCCGACCGACAGCGCGCGTCTGCCGCTCGCCGGCGATTCGGCCAACGCCTTGATCCGCCGCATCGGCGTGATCGGCAACCACTTGCCCCGCCAGTGCGGGATCGCCACCTTCACCAGCCATCTGACCGCGGCCCTCGCCGACGCGTCGCCGGGGATCGACTGCTTCGTGGTGGCGATGAACGATCCGGGCCGGCAGCACGCCTACCCCGGCCGGGTCCGGTTCGAGATCGCCGAAGCCGACGCCGCGTCGTACCGGCGGGCCGCCGACTATCTCAACGTCAACGGCGTCGACCTGGTGTCCGTGCAGCACGAGTTCGGGATCTTCGGCGGCCGGTCCGGCGGCCTCCTGCTCCCGCTGCTGCGCGAGCTGCGCATGCCGATCGTCACCACCCTGCACACCATCCTCGCCCAGCCGAGCCTGCCGCAGCGCCGCGTCATCGACGAGATCGCCGAGACGTCGCAGCGCCTGGTGGTGATGAGCCGCCTCGGCGCCACCACCCTGGCCGGCGTCTACGGCATCGCGCCGGATCGCATCGACGTCATTCCGCACGGCATCCCGGCCGTCCCGGCCAGGCTGGAGAGCAAGCGCCGCCTCGGCGTCGACGGACGGATGGTCCTGCTGACGTTCGGCCTGCTCTCGCCGGACAAGGGCATCGAGTACGTCATCGACGCGCTGCCGGCGATCGTGGCGAGCTGTCCGTCGGTGGTCTACATCGTGCTCGGCGCCACCCATCCGCACGTCAAGGATGGCCAGGGCGAGGCCTATCGGCTGATGCTCGAGGCGCGGGCGCGACAGCTCGGCGTCGACGAGCACGTGATGTTCCACGACCGCTTCGTCGAACAGGACGAGCTGAACGAGTTCCTCGGCGCCGCCGACATCTACGTCACGCCCTACCTGAACCCGGAGCAGAGCACCTCGGGGACGCTGGCCTACGCCGTCGGCTCGGGCCGCGCCGTCATCTCGACGCCGTACGTCTACGCCCGCGAGCTGCTGGCCGAGGACCGCGGCGTGCTGGTGCCGTACCGCGACGCCGAGGCGATCGGCCGCGCGGTTCGCGAGCTGCTGGGTGACGAGCGCCGGCGGGACGCGCTGAGCGGCCGCGCCGCCAGCCACGGCCGCAGCATGCAGTGGCCGGCCGTCGCCCGGGTCTATCACCAGACCTTCGCGCGCGCCGTCCGCGAGCGGGCCAGCGACGCGCGGGTCACCTTCCAGGCGGCAACCCTGGCCCGCCGCGTCGGCAGCCTGCCGCCGCTCGAATCTCCGGCACCTGCGCGCGCTGACCGACGACACCGGGCTGCTGCAGCACGCCACCTTCTGTGTGCCCCGCTACGGCGAGGGCTACTGTCTCGACGACAACGCGCGCGCGCTGCTGCTGATGGCGCGCATGGCCGAAGCCGGCACCGAGGACCGCGACGTGGTGCGGGCCCTCTCGACGCGCTATCTGGCCTTCGTCCACGCCGCCTTCGACCCTGCCCGGGGCCGGTTCCGCAACTTCATGACCTACGCTCGCGCCTGGACCGAGCTGCTCGGCTCCGAGGACAGCCACGGCCACGCCGTCCAGGCCCTCGGGACCGTCATCGGACGGGCGGCCGGGCCGGGCGCCGAGCTGGCGAACGAGCTGTTCCACGCCGCCCTGCCCGCGACCGCCGCCTTCACCAGCCCGCGCGCGTGGGCGACGACGCTGCTCGGCATCGACGAGTACCTGCACGCCTACGAGGGCGATCGGCAGGTCGAGCAGATGCGCAGCCACCTCGCGGATCGACTGCTCGACGTCTACCTCCGCACGCAGTCGCTGGACTGGCCGTGGTTCGAAGCCGAGCTGACCTACGCGAACGCGCAGCTGCCGCATGCCCTGATCGCTTCGGGCGCGCGGATGGGCCGCGCCGACCTCGTCGCGGCGGGCGTGCGCGCGCTGGCCTGGCTCGTCGAGCGGCAGCGCAGCCCCGACGGCCGCTTCGCTCCGGTCGGGACGAACGGGTTCGCGGCCCGCGGCGGAGACGCGGCGCGCTTCGATCAGCAGCCGATCGAGGCGGCGACGACGGTCGCCGCCTGCCTCGAAGCCGAGCGCGTCACCGGCGACCCGGTCTGGGCGCAGCACGCGCGATCGGCCTTCGACTGGTTCCTCGGGCAGAACCACCTCGATCGCTGGCTCTACGACCCGGCGACGGGGGGGTGTCGCGACGGCCTCCACGCCGAGCGCGCCAACGAGAACCAGGGCGCCGAGTCGACGCTCGCCTTCCTGCTCGCGCTCCTCGACATGCGCGGCCTCGACCGGCCGGTCGGGAGGCCCCGTGGATAGGGGCGCGGGCTTCGCCGCCCTGTTCCACCGCGATCCGCGCAACCCGATCCTGAGCGCCGATCGCTGGCCGTATCCGGCCCACTCCGTCTTCAACCCGGCGGCCACGACGCTGGCCGACGGGACCACGCTGCTGCTCTGCCGGGTCGAAGATCGCCGCGGTCTCTCGCACCTGTGCGCCGCGCGATCGGCCAACGGCCTCGACGGCTGGGTGATCGACCAGACCCCGACGTTCCTGCCCGATCCGGCCAACCACCCCGAGGAGCTGTGGGGCGTCGAGGATCCGCGCATCACCTACGTCGAGGAACTGGGGAAATACGCCATCGCCTACACCGCGTTCGGCAAGGGCGGTCCCGGCGTCGCGCTGGCGCTGACCTAGGACTTCCGCACCTTCGAGCGCTGCGGGATGGTCATGCAGCCGGACGACAAGGACGCGGCGCTGCTGCCGCGCCGCATCGACGGCAGCTTCGCGCTGTTGCACCGCCCCATGGCCGACTCCGGGGCGCACATCTGGATCTCGTATTCACCAGACCTGCGCAACTGGGGCGGACATCGCCTGGTACTCAAGGCCCGCCGCGGCGGCTGGTGGGACGCCAACAAGATCGGCCTGTCGCCGCCCCTGATCGAGACGCCGCGCGGATGGCTGATGCTCTATCACGGCGTCCGCCGCACGGCGGCCGGGGCGCTCTACCGGGTCGGCCTGGCGCTACTCGATCTCGAGCATCCGGAGCGCTGCCTGAAGCGCGGCGAGTCGTGGGTCTTCGGGCCCGAAGCGCCCTATGAGGTGCAGGGCGACGTGGCCAACGTGGTCTTCCCGTGCGGCACGACCCTCGGCAGCGATGGCGACACGCTGCACGTCTACTACGGTGCCGCCGACACGAGCATCGGTGTCGCCACGGCCAGCCTCTCCCGGCTCCTCGGCTGGCTCGACGACAACAGCGCCCCGGACAACGCCGACACCGACGCCGCCCCGACCCTCTGACACGCCAGAGCGGCGGGCCGGGATGGGGCGTAAATGGATTGACCACAGGGCGGCGGCTCGACAATCGCGTCGGGCCGCCGCTAATTTGTTAAGCCATCGTAAAATGTGGGGTTGCACAGCTGGCCAGGTAGCCCGGTCCGCGCAACAATTGGATGGGCCGGCGGCGTAGCTCCTTCTGTCCGTCCGCCCAGCATCCCTCATGAACACGACTGTCGAAACGCCCGCCTCCGACGCGCCACCGAAATCCCGCTGGAAGCTCTGGATCATCGGCTTCCTTCTCCTCGGCCTCGGTAGCTACGGGGTCTACCGCTTCGGCACGGGCGCGCCCGCCGAGAACGCCAACGCCCGACAGGGTGGCGGAGGTCCCGGCGGCTTCGGCGGCGGCCGCGGCGGCCCCGGTGGCTTCGGCGGCGGTGGTGGTGGCCGCGCTCAGGTGGTGCCGGTCCGCGTCGTCCCCGCGACCAGGCAGAACCTCGACGTCTTCCTGCGTGCGCTCGGCACCGTCACGCCCATCAACACCGTCACGGTCCGGGCGCGGCTCGACGGCGAGCTGGTCAAGGTGAACTTCACCGAAGGCCAGCGCGTCGCCAAGGGCCAGGTGCTCGCCGAGATCGATTCGCGGCCCTACCAGGTGCAGCTGGCGCAGGCCCAGGGTGCGCTGGAAGAGAACCAGGCCCGGCTGCGGAACGCCCAGACCGATCTCGAGCGCTACCAGAAGCTGCAGCAGGAACAGCTGATTACCGCGCAGCAGGTGGTCGGCCAGGAAGCGCAGGTCCGGCAGTTGCACGGCGCGCATCCAGTCGAGCGAGGCGCAGGTCGCGAGCGCCCGCCTCAACCTCGACTACGCCAAGGTCATCGCGCCGATCGAGGGCCGGCTCGGGCTGCGCCAGGTCGACGCCGGTAACATGGTGCGCGGCGGCGACGCAGAACGGCATCGTCGTGATCACGCAGATGCGGCCGATCTCGGTGATCTTCACGGTGCCCGAGACCGACCTGCCGCCCGTGCTCGAGGCCTTCAAGGGCAACCGGCGCCTCGCCGTCGAGGCGTGGGATCGCGCCGACGCGGTCCAGCTCGCCGACCGGCGTGCTGCAGACGGTCGACAACCAGATCGACACGTCGACCGGGACGATCAAGCTGCGCGCGACCTTCGACAACGCCAACGAGTCGCTGTTCCCGAACCAGTTCGTCAACATCCGGCTGCGGGTGCGGACGCTCGAGAACGTGACGGCCATTCCGGCCGCGGCGGTGCAGCGCGCGGCCTTCGGCGAGTTCGTCTACGTCGTCAAGCCGCCGGCGGCGGCGGGCGACAGCGCCACCGTGTCGATCCAGCGCGTCGCGCTCGGGCCGACCGAGGGCGAGCGCGTCGCCGTGACCAGCGGCCTGGCGCCGCAGGCCCAGGTCGTGCTCGAAGGCGTCGACCAGCTGACGGAAGGGGCCAAGGTCGAGGTCGTGCCGGAAGGCGGCGCGCCCGCCGGTCCGCCGACCGGCCGCCGCCGCGGCGCCGGCCAGGGCCAGGGACGCGGCGGTCAGGGTGGTGCGGGTGCCGCACCCGGGGCTGCTCCCGGTGCTGTTCCCGGGGCCGCACCCGGCGGTCAGCGCGCTCCAGGCGCCGGTCCCGGGCAGGGTGCGCCTCGTGAGGGCGGCCGGGCTCCGGCCGGCCAGGGTCAGGGCGGCGGACGGCCGCCTCGCTCATGAACCTCTCGCGCCCGTTCATCCTCCGGCCGGTCGCGACGGCGCTGCTGATGGCGGCGCTGCTGCTGTCGGGCATCCTCGCCGTACCGGCTGCTGCCGGTCTCGGCGCTGCCGCAGGTCGACTACCCGACCATCCGCATCATCACGTTCTACCCGGGCGCCAGCCCGGAGGTGATGACCAGCGCGGTGACGGCTCCGCTCGAGCGGCAGTTCGGCCAGCTGCCCGGCCTGGCCCAGATGTCGTCGACGAGCTCGGGCGGCGCCTCGGTCATCACGCTGCGCTTCGACGCTCGCCAAGCCGCTCGAGCGTCGCCGAACAGGAAGTGCAGGCGGCGATGAACGCCGCCAACAGCCTGCTGCCGAACGACCTGCCGCAGCCGCCGGTCTACAACAAGGTCAACCCGGCCGACACGCCCGTGCTGACGCTGGCGGTGACGTCGGGGACCGTGCCGCTGCCGCAGATCTACGATCTGATCGACACCCGCGTCGCCCAGAAGCTGTCGCAGCTGCCGGGCGTCGGCCTGGTCAGCATCGCCGGCGGGCAGCGGCCGGCCGTCCGCATCCAGGCCAACCCGCAGGCGCTGGCCTCGAACGGCCTCAACCTGCAGAGCATCCGCGCGGTCATCGTCGGCGGCCAACGTCAACCAGCCCAAGGGCAACTTCGACGGCCCGCAGCGCTCCTTCATGCTCGACGCCAACGACCAGCTGCGCTCGCCCGAGGCCTACAAGGATCTGATCGTCGCCTACCGCGATGGCGCGCCGATCCGCCTCCGTGACGTCGCCGACATCGTCGACGGCGCCGAGAACCGCCGCCTGTCGGCCTGGGCCAACGAGCTGCCGGCGGTGCTGATCAACGTCCAGCGCCAGCCCGGCGCCAACGTCATCGAGGTCGTCGACCGCATCCAGGGGCTGCTGCCGCAGCTCACCGCCAGCCTGCCGTCCACCCTCCAGGTGGCCGTCCTCAGCGACCGCACGGAGACGATCCGCGCCTCGGTCGACGACGTCCAGAACGAGCTGCTCTTCGCCATCGGCCTGGTCGTCCTCGTCACCTTCCTGTTCCTGCGCAACGTGCCGGCGACGATCATCCCGAGCATCGTGGTGCCGCTGTCGCTGGTCGGCACCTTCGGCGTGATGTACCTGGCCGGGTTTTCGATCAACAACCTGACGCTGATGGCGCTGACCATCGCCACCGGCTTCGTCGTCGACGACGCCATCGTCATGGTCGAGAACATCGCCCGCCACATCGAGATGGGCGAGACGCCGTTCCAGGCGGCGCTGAAGGGCGCCGAGGAGATCGGCTTCACCCTGGTCTCGCTGACCGTCTCGCTGATCGCGGTGCTGATCCCGCTGCTGTTCATGGCCGACGTGGTCGGCCGGCTGTTCCGCGAGTTCGCCATCACGCTGGCCGTCTCGATCCTGATCTCGCTGGTCGTGTCGCTGACCCTGACGCCGATGATGGCGGCGCGGCTGCTCAAGCACCAGCACGAGGACCGAGCAGGGCTGGTTCTACCGCAAGCACCGGCGCCATCCTCGACGGCATCGTGTCGTCGGCTACGGATCGCTGCTGCGGGTGGTCCTGAACCACCAGCCGGTGACGCTGCTGGTCGCCGTCGCGACGCTGGTGCTGACCGTCCTGCTCTACATGTGCGGTGCCGAAGGGCTTCTTCCCGGTCCAGGACACCGGCGCCATCCAGGTCATCACCGAGGCGCCGCAGTCGGTGTCGTTCTCGGCGATGGCCGAGCGGCAGCAGGCCGCGGCGCGGGCCATCCTCCAGGATCCCGACGTGCACGGGCCTGTCGTCGTTCATCGGCATCGACGGCGGCAACGCCACGCTCAACAGCGGCCGCATGCTGGTCACGCTGAAGCCGATCGAGTCGCGGACGCTGACCGCGAGCGAGGTCATCGCAGCGGCTGCGCGCCAACGTCGCCAAGCGTGCCGGGCATCACCGTCTACTTCCAGCCGGTCCAGGACCTGACCATCGAAGATCGCGTCAGCCGCACGCAGTTCCAGTTCATCCTCGAGGATCCCGACGCGGAGCGGCTCGCCCTGTGGGTGCCCCGGCTGATCGACAAGCTGAAGACGCTGCCGCAGATCGGCGACGTCGCCAGCGATCTGCAGAACAAGGGCCTGCAGGCGTTCGTCGACATCGATCGCGACGCCGCCAGCCGGCTCGGGGTGACGCGTCTCGGCCATCGACGACGCGCTCTACGACGCGTTCGGCCAGCGCCTCATCTCGACCATCTACACGCAGGCCAACCAGTACCGCGTCGTGCTGGAAGCGGCGCCGCGCTACCAGCTCGGACCCGAGTCGCTCGGCCAGATCCACGTCAACGCCTCCGGCACCGCCCAGGGCGGCACCGCCGCGTCCAGGGCAGCGGCGCGACCAGCATGCAGATTCCGCTGTCGAGCATCGCCAGAATCGATCGAGCGGGAATCGCAGCCTGGTGATCAACCACTCGGCCCAGTTCCCCGCCGCGACGGTGTCGTTCAACCTCGCGCCCGGCGTCTCGCTCGGCGAAGCGGTCGCGGCGATCGAAACGGCGCAGCACGAGATGCAGATGCCGGCCAGCATCCAGACGCGCTTCCAGGGCGCGGCCGAAGCCTTCCGCTCCTCGCTCGACAGCACGCTGATCCTGATCCTCGCGGCCATCGTCACGATGTACATCGTGCTGGGCGTGCTCTACGAGAGCTACATCCACCCGATCACGATCCTCTCGACGCTGCCGTCGGCCGGCGTCGGCGCGCTGCTGGCGCTCATGCTGGTCGGCACCGACCTGAGCCTGATCGCCGTCATCGGCATCATCCTGCTCATCGGCATCGTCAAGAAGAACGCGATCATGATGATCGACTTCGCCCTCGACGCCGAGCGCAACGAGGGCATGGCGCCGGTCGATGCGATCTACCAGGCGGCGCTGCTGCGCTTCCGGCCGATTCTGATGACGACGCTGGCGGCGCTCTTCGGCGCCCTGCCGCTGATGTTCTCGAGCGGCTCGGGCGCCGAGCTGCGCCAGCCGCTCGGCCTGGTCATGGTCGGCGGCCTCCTCGTCAGCCAGGTGCTGACGCTGTTCACGACGCCGGTCATCTACCTGTTCTTCGATCGCCTGGGCCGCCGCTGGTCGACGGCCCCGCAGCCGAAGCTCGTCGCCGAAGACGCGACGGCGTAAGGCCCGGCGTCCATGTGACCGGGTCAACTTCCAATTTCCAATCTCCAACTACCAAGGACCCAATGCTCAATTGCCAACCTCGCCTGGGACGGCAACGGCGATTCGGCGGAGCTCTGGGAATTGGGAATTGGGAGTTCCTTGGGCGTTGGAGTTGGAAGTTGGGCGTTGACGCCGACGTGATTCAGCGTCGGGTTCAGTCATGAGCCTGTCGTCGCCGTTCATCAAGCGCCCCGTCGCGACCACGCTGCTCAATCTGTCGGTGGTCCTGGCCGGCGCGGTGGCGTTCACGCTGCTGCCGGTGTCGCCGCTGCCGCAGATCGACTTCCCGGTCATCTTCGTCTCGGCCAACCTGCCGGGCGCCAGCCCCGAGACGATGGCCTCGAGCGTGGCGACGCCGCTCGAGCGCGCGCTCGGCACCATCGCCGGCGTCAACGAGATGTCCTCGAACAGCTCGCAGGGCTCGGCCCGCATCAACGTGCAGTTCGACCTCGGCAAGGACATCAACGTCGCCGCGCGCGAGGTCCAGGCGGCCATCAACGCCAGCCGATCGCTGCTGCCGAGCGCCCTGCCGGGCATGCCGCAGCTACCGCAAGATCAACCCGTCGCAGGCGCCGATCATGATCCTGGCGCTGACCTCGAAGACGCGGACGACGAGCGAGATGTACGACCTCGCCTCGACGGTGCTGGCGCAGAAGGTGGCGCAGGTCACCGGCGTCGGCGACGTCACCGTCGGCGGCGGCTCGCTGCCGGCGGTCCGGGTCGAGCTGCAGCCCTATGCGCTGATGCAGTACGGCATCGCCCTCGACGATGTCCGGCGATCGATCGCGCAGCGCCAACCTGCTGCGGCCGAAGGGCGGCGTCGAGGACGAGGCGCGCTTCTGGCAGATCCAGGCCAGCGATCAGCTGACCAAGGCGAAGCAGTACGAGCCGCTCATCGTCACCTACCGCAATGGCGCCGCCGGTCCGGCTGTCGGACGTCGCCAAGGTCACCGACGGCGTCGAGGATCGCTTCAACAGCGGCTACTTCAACACCGACTCGGCGGTGCTGCTCATCGTCAGCCGCCAGCCCGACGCCAACATCATCGAGACGGTCGACGCGATCACCGCGCAGATGCCGGCGCTGCGCGCCTTCCTGCCGGGCGGGGTCGAGCTGCACGTCGCCAGCGACCGCTCGCCGGCGATCCGCTCCACCCTGCACGAGGCCGAGCGCTCGCTGCTCATCGCCGTCGCCCTCGTCATCGTGGTCGTGCTGCTCTTCCTGGCCAACGTCCGGGCCGCCCTCATCCCGGTCGCGGCCGTGCCGGTCTCGCTGATCGGCAGCTTCGCGGTGATGTACCTGTGGGGCTTCTCGCTCAACAGCCTGTCGCTGATGGCGCTTGATCGTCGCCACCGGGCTGGTCGTCGACGACGCCATCGTCGTCCTCGAGAACATCTCGCGCCACGTCGAGCAAGGGAGTCCCGCCGCTCGAGGCGGCCCTCATCGGCGCCAGCGAAGTCGGCTCGACGCTGCTGTCGATGAACCTGGCGCATCGTCGCGGTCTTCGTCTCGATCCTGTTCATGGGCGGCATCGTCGAGCGGCTGTTCCGCGAGTTCTCGATCACCCTGGTGGCGGCCATCCTCATCTCGCTGGTCGTCTCGCTGACGCTGACGCCGATGCTGTGCGGCCGCTGGCTGAAGGTCGTCGCACGAGCGGCCGAACCTGTGGCAGCGGGGCACCGACCGGGCGTTCGGGGCGCTCCTGAGCGGCTACGACAAGACCGCTCGGTGTGGTCGCTCAAGCACGCGCCGCTGGTCATCTGCCTGCTGCTCGGCGTGATGGCGCTGAACGTGCGCCTCTACATCGCCGCCCCGAAGAGCTTCCTGCCGCAACCAGGACACCGGCCAGCTGGGCGGCTTCATCCGCGGCGACGACGGCATCTCGTTCCAGGTGATGCAGCCGAAGATCGAGGTCTACCGCAAGGCCGTCCTCGCCGACCCGGCGGTGCGAGAGCGTGGCCGGATTCATCGGCGGCGGCCGCGGCGTCAACAACGCCCAGACCTTCGTCCGCCTCAAGCCGCTGAAGGAGCGCAAGGCGTCGGCGCAGGAAGTGGCCAACCGCATCCGGATGTCGCTGCCGCAAGCTGGCCGGCGCCCGGATGTTCCTCAACCCCGATCAGGACATCCGGTTCGGCGGCGGCGGCGGCAGCGGCCCAGTACAGCTACACCCTGCTCGCCGACGACATCACGGCGCTGCGGGTGTGGGCGAGCGCGGGTCCGCACGGCACTGGCCGACCTGGACGAGCTGACCGGCATCGAGGACGAGCTGATCGCCAGCCAGCAGGTCACGCTCAACGTCGACCGGACGACGGCCCGTCAGCTCGGCGTCGGCATGAGCGACGTGACCAACACCCTGAACAACGCCTTCGGCCAGCGCCAGGTCTCGACGATCTACAACGCCCTGAACCAGTACCGCGTCGTCATGGAGGTCGCGCCCGAGCTTCGCCCAGGGGCCGGAGGCGCTCGATCGGCTCCGCGTCGTCGCCGGCGGCCAGACGCATCCCGCTGGCGGCGTTCAGCTCGCTACCAGCACACGGTCGCGCGCGACCGCGTCAACCACTTCCAGCAGTTCGCCTCGACGTCGATCTCGTTCGAGCTGAAGCCGGGCGTCAGCATGAGCCAGGCGACCGCGGCCATCGAGCGCGCCGTCGCCCGGCTCGCCATGCCGTCCTCGATCCAGGGCAGCATGCAGGGCAACAGCCGGCTGTTCCAGCAGGCCCAGGGCAACCAGCCGCTGGCCATCCTCGGCACGCTGCTGGTCGTCTACATCGTGCTCGGCGTGCTCTACGAGAGCTACGTCCACCCGCTGACGATCCTCTCGACGCTGCCGTCGGCCGGGGTCGGCGCCCTGCTGGCGCTGCAGCTGCTCAACACCGAGTTCAGCCTGGTGGCGATGCTCGGCGTCTTCCTGCTGGTCGGCGTCGTGATGAAGAACGCGATCCTGATGATCGACGTGGCGCTGCAGCTGGAGCGCGAGAACAACCTGTCGCCCTATGACGCCATCCGCGAGGCCTGCCTGCTCCGCCTGCGGCCGATCCTGATGACGACCCTGGCGGCGCTCCTCGGCGCGCTGCCGCTGATGCTGTTCCAGGGCGAGGGTGCCGAGCTGCGCAAGCCGCTCGGCATCGCCATCGTCGGCGGCCTGTTCGTCAGCCAGGTGCTGACGCTCTACACGACGCCGGTCGTCTACCTGTACCTGGATCGGATGCGCCTCTGGGCCGGCGGACGCCGCGCCCGCCGCCGCGCCGCCAGGCTGACGCCGGCCACCGAGAGCTAGTCGCGTTTCCGGCGGCGGGCCGTCTCCGGCCGACTGGGTCGGCCCGGAATCCTCACCCGTGCTACTGTCGGGTCGGTCCATGACTCTCTGCACCAGGGTCACCTGCGCGCTCGCCTTCGTCTTCGCCTGCGTCGCGACGCAGGCGGCGGCTGGGCAGGTCGACCTCGAGCTGCAGCCGATCCGCGAGTGGGTGCCGGTGGGCGCTGGCGTCGAGACCCGGGCGACGCCGGACACTCTGCTGTTGGCCGCCGGCACGATCCGGACGCCGGCGACCTTCGCGGACTTCGTCCTGCGCTTCGAGTACCGGCTCGCCGCGGCTGGAGCGGGCGCCGAACTGCTGCTCCGGGCGCGCGGCGCATCGGACGGGCCGCTCGATTACGGCTATCGCGTGGCGTTGGGCGGGGAAACGTCGGGGCGACGCCCCCGCGGCCGGCTCAGGGCCGACGGTACGGAGATGCGGGCAGGCGCGTACACCGGGCCTCGGACGCCATCCGCCAACGGCGGCTGGGTGACCTGTGAGGTGCGCGCCGAGCGCGAGACGCTGCGCGTCAGCCTCAACGGCATGGTGGTGAGCGTCGCCGATCGCGCCAATGCGTTCTCCGGGTTCGTGGCTTTCGAGACAACGGGCACGGGCGGGCTCGAGCTGCGCGACGCGCGCATCGCGAGCGCGGACCCGGTGGTGGACGGCACGCGCGGACTGCCAGCCGCCGACGCGCCCGGCATCACGAAGCCCCAGGCCACCCACTCGGAGCGGCCGACCTACCCCCCATCGGTGATGAGCGAGCGGGTCGAGGGCACCGTCAGGCTCGAGTTCGTGATCGAGGCCGACGGCCGGCTGGGTGACCTTCGCGTCGTCGTCACACCGCACCACGACCTCGCGGCGGCGGCGATAGCGTGCGCTCGCGCCTGGCGTTTCACGCCAGCCCTGAGGGGCGGCGTCCCTCTCGCCGTCGTCGCAACGATGGACGTGGAGTTCAAGCTCGGGAAATAGCGGACCGCTCGCCTCGGCTGCCCCTGCGCTGAGGCAGTCACGGCAGTCGGCTGCTACACTCGCGCCGTGCCCGAGCCCGACGCCGTAGCGATCCCCCAGGACACCTGCCCGATCTGCGCCGGCCCGAACGCCTGCGGCATCGCCGCTGGTGACACCACCTGCTGGTGCTTCACCGCCGCGATCCCGCCAGCGGCGCTGGAACGGGTGCCGGACGCGGCCCGCGATCGCAGCTGCATCTGCGCCGCCTGCGCCGGTCAGACCGGCGCCGGTCCGGCGACTCCCGCCGGGAGCTGATCCGATGGCGAGCCGGTCCTTCTCCGCCACCGTCGTGCGCGATGGGCCGAGCTGCTTCGTCACCCTGCCCTTCGACCCGAAGGCGGTCTTCGGCAAGGTCCGCGCTCCGGTGGTCGCGACCGTCAACGGCTACACCTTCCGCACCACGATCGTCGCGATGGGCGGCCCGGTGTGTATCGGCCTGCGCAGGAGCCACCGCGAGGCCGCGGGCCTCGAGGGCGGTGAGACCGTCGCGGTGCAGGTGGCCCTCGACGAGGCACCGCGCACGGTGACGGCGCCGGCCGATCTGCTCCGCGCGCTGAAAGCCGTGCCCGGTGCGCTCGACGCCTGGACGGCCTCGAGCTACACCCACCAGCGCGAACACGTCGAGGCGATCGAGGGCGCCAAGAAACCCGAGACGCGCGTTCGGCGGATTGCCGCCGCCGTCACGATGGTGAAAGGCAAGGGTCACGCCACGGCCGGCAAGCCGTCGACGTCGCGATCCGGCGGCACCCATTCGGCGCGCGCCCGCACGTCGCGCACGACGTCGAAGCTGTAGGCCCGCTGCGGCAGGTCGCGATCGTCGCCGAACCGATCGAGGGTCGTGCGCGCCGCCGCCCAGCGGCTCCCGGCGCCGCTGGCCCGCACCTGCGCGGCAATCACCAACGTCCAGAACCGGGTCAACGTCTCGTGGTAGCCGCTGGTCGCCGTATGCACGATGCCGGAGGCCCGGGCGAACTCCAGGATGCCGGCCTTGACGATGGCGAACGCCGCGTCGGGATCGCGCTCGAAGGCGTAGTACGCGCAGACGGCGACGTGCGCCCCGTGGGTCCATTCGGCGCGCGAGACGCCGCCGGCGTGCCAGGCCGCGACGAACGCCTCGAGCGTGTCCGGGGTCGCGGCGAATGGGTGCGTCGTAGCCACGTATTTATTGTTGATCGTAAGCGAATTGACGTCAATTCAATCGATTACAATTGAAACCATGGAAGATGCCATCGATACGAAGGCCATGCGTCACCTGATGCAGAATGGCCGGGCGAGCTGGGCGGACCTCGGGACGGCCCTCGGCCTGTCGGCGCCGGCGGCCGCCGAGCGCGTCCGCAAGCTCGAGGACCGCGGCGTCATCCGCGGCTACGCGGCGCTGCCCGATCCCGACGCCGCCGGCTTCCCGGTGCTCGCCTTCGTCTACGTCACCCTGGTCAGCCAGAACGCCCGGACGCCGTTCCTGAAGGCGGTGCGGGCGCATCCGCTGATCCAGGAATGCCATCACGTCGCCGGCGACGACGACTTCCTGCTCAAGGTGCGCTGCCGCGGCATGCACGACCTGGATCCGCTGTTGTCGGACGAGCTGAAGGGCCGCCTCGGCGTCGCCCGCACGCGGACGACGATTGTGCTCGGCACGGTGAAGGAAACGATCGCCCTGCCGGTCGGCGAGGGCGGCGCCCGGCGGCCTTCGACGCCGTCCCGCCGATGAACAGGGCTCGGGCTGGCACGCGGGGATTGTCCCGCAGGATGGCGGGCGTGTCATAGACTGGCCTCTCACCGCCACTGGAGCCGCCTCGACGCTCGATCTCGTCCTGGTCCGCCGTGCTCTCTTGTTCGTCGCCTGCCTGGCCGTCGCGAGTCACGCGGCCGCGCAGCACACCCGCGTCACCACGGCCCTGGCCGGCCAGCCGAACGGCGTCAACGGCGGCGGCGTGCTGTCGGCCGACGGACGCTACGCCGCCTTCGAGTCGGCGGCGTCGAACCTGGTCGCCGGCGACACCAACAGCTCGACCGACATCTTCGTGCGCGATCTGCAGGCCGGGACGACGACCCGGGTCACGCCTGTCGCAGGGCGGCCTGCAGGGGGACGGCGACAGCGGCACCGACTTCGACACGGCCACCGACGGCACCGGCGAGCTCGACATCAGCGCCGACGGCCGCTACGTCGTCTTCGCCTCGCGAGCCCCGCTCGCCCCCGGCGACGCCGCCACCTGCACCTACCAGGGCCAGACCCGGAACTGCCCGGACATCTACGTCCGCGACCCGATCGGCCCGTCGACGACGCGGATGACGACGGCGCTCGGCCGCGGCGAGCCGAACGGCCCCAGCCACAATCCGAGAATCAGCGGCGACGGGCGGTGGATCGTCTACGAGTCCGAGGCCTCGAACCTGGTCGGCGGCGACACCAACCAGACCACCGACATCTTCCTGTTCGACCGGCAGCTGGGCGGGACGACCCGCGTCAGCGTCGGCTCCAGCGGCGAGCAGGCCGACCTGCCGAGCCTGGCGCCGGCCATCAGCAACGACGGCAGCGTCATCGCCTTCGTCTCGGCCTCGACGCTGCTCAGCGCCGAGACCGACAACCTGATCTGCGAACGGGGGCCGCCGGCGTGCCGCCGGGCCTGCGTCGTCGATCGCGCCGCCGTGACGACCCGCCGCGTCCTGGCGCCGCCGATCGCTACCAGCCGCGTCGTCACCGTGCTGGGCGTCCCAACGACCGTCACCTATCGCATCGAGGCCTCGCTGGTCTTCGTGTCACCGGACGGCGCCAGCGTGGCGGTCAATGCCGTCTGCGTCCCGAGCGTCCTCACGACGCCCACCATCTACGGCACCGAGAACTGGGTCTACGACCGGTCGCCCGCGTCATCTACAACGGGCCGGGGACGAACTTCGGCGGCTGGGACGGCCGCCGGTTCACCTACAGCCGGGTGCTGGGCGGCGGGTCACGCCTCGCTCGGCACGCCCCTGCCCTAGCAGGCTCAGGCTCGCGCGTGCGGGCCGAGCCAGAACAGCGTCGAGTTGCCGCCGCTGCTCCGCAGGGCGATGAGCGCGTAGAGCGAGGTAGCGAAGTTGCCGAGCACGAAGATGGCGACCACCCACCCCGCCGTCCGGAGCACGGAGCGTTCGCGGGCCGCAATCCAGCCGGCGAAGAGCGCGCCGCCCGCGTAGACGTCGATCACCGAGATGACGCCCCACGGCATCCGCATGATCACCCGGCCCTCGCCCCAGAAGTCGCCGGCGACCAGGCCGTAGGTGATCGCGGCCGTCATCGTCACCAGGCATCCGCCGATCAGCAGTCCGCGTCCACGCATGTCGTCCCTCCCGTAGTGTCGCCGGCCGGCCGGTGTCCGAAGCGGTAGTGGGCGACCCCCCATTCGGTGCCGCCGGCCAGCGCGAAGAGCTCGGCGCAGGCCAGGAAGAACAGCCGCCACCGGCGGACCGCGAGGGCGCCGTCGCCGGCGCCGCCCTCCGCCGCCAGCAGCCGGGTCAGCTCGTCGCGATGCGCGTCGAGGTTGGCCAGCCAGGCGTTGGCCGTGCGCGCGTAGTGCTCGCCGCCCCACTGCCATTGCGACTGCAGCGCCAGCGGGCTGGGCACGGCCGGCAGCAGGTCGAGGCTCGGCATCAGCCCGCCGGAGAAGAAGTGGCGGCCCATCCAGTTGTCGTCGCCGTCCGTCTCGAACGGATAGGCGAAGCGGCGGTGGCAGAACACGTGGACGAACAGCGCGCCGTCGGGCTCGAGCCAGCCGGCGATGCGGCGGAAGAGCGCCTGGTAGTTGCGCATGTGCTCGAACATCTCGACCGAGACGACGCGATCGAACCAGCCGGCCGGCGCGAAGTGCGTGATGTCGGCCGTCTCGATGGTGAGGTTGGCCAGGCCGCGGCGCCGCGCCGCCGCTTCGATGAAGGTGCGCTGGCTGGCCGAGTTCGAGACCCCGACGATGGTGCAGCGCGGGAAACGGGCGGCGAGCTCCAGGGCGAGCGATCCCCAGCCGCAGCCCAGCTCGAGGATGCGCATGCCGTCGGCGATGCCGGCGTGCGCGATCGTCAGATCGAGCGCCGCGACCTCGGCGGCGTCCAGCGTCCGGACGCCGTCGCCCCACCACGCACAGCTGTACTTCAGGCGCGGCCCGAGGACGCGCTCGAAGAACGCCGCCGGCACCTCGTAGTGCTGGGCGTTGGCGGCGGCAGGCACCAGCGCGATGTCGGCCAGCGCCAGCTCGCGCACGAGATCCGCGGTGGCGTCGGCGTCGCGGCGGCTGCCGCGGCGGCGCTGCTCGTCGCGCAGCCGTCGGGCGCAGGCCTGGCGGATGCCCCAGCGCAGGACGGGATCCGGCAGCCACCCGCCCTCGGCGAGATCGATGGCGGACGCGAGCGCCTTCATCGCGCCGCCTTCGCTGCCGCGTCCGGCCGCGGCGGCCACGGCACGAACGCGCTCGTGGTGCGCTGGTAGGCGCGGTAGGCGTCGCCCCGGCTGCGGATCGCCTGCGCCTCGGTGGGCGGGATGCCGGTGACGCGCGTGATGGTGTAGCCCATCGCGACGACGCCGGCCAGCGGCACCCACCAGACCGGCGAGTGGACGGCGAGCGCGGCGTAGCTCCACCAGTGGAGCCATTCGAAGAAGTAGTTGGGATGACGCGAGTAGCGCCACAGGCCAGCCTGGCAGACGCGGCCCCGATGGCCCGGGTCGGCGCGGAAGGCGGCGAGCTGGCGATCGGCGATGGTCCCGCCGCCGAGGCCGATCAGCCAGAGGGCGACCCCGACGGCATCGAGCGGGCCGAACGGCGCGGCGCTGCGCCCCGCCGCCAGCATCGGCAGCGCGAACAGCACGGCCGCGAACGCCTGGATCTGGAAGAACCCGAACAGCCGTCGATCGGCGTCGGCGCCCCATTCCCGCCGCATCTGCTGGTAGCGGCCGTCCTCCGCTTCGCGCCCGACGCGCGCCCACAGGTGCAGCCCGAGCCGCAGCCCCCAGGCCGCCGCGAGGCCGGCGACGACCAGCCGGCGCGGCCAGGCTCCGTCGGCCGCCAGCGCGAAGCCGGCGCCGAGCGCGCCGGTCGCGAACGACCAGGCAACGTCGACGACGCCGGCGTTCCGGGTCCGCCGCTGCGCCTGCCAGAGCGCGGCCATCACCGCGGCGGCCGCCACCCACCCCACGACGACGACGACCGGCAGGCTCACGCCATCGCTCCGTCGCCCGTGCCGTGGATCTCTGATCGACGCGGGCGCCGCACGACGTGCGCGGCGACCTCGTCCCAGGACGATGCGGCGTGCCGCAGCGGCCGCGTCAGCAGCATCTGCACGACGCCGGTGCAATGCTCGGCGAAGCCCGCCTCGCAGTAGGCCAGGTAGAACTCCCACAGCCGGACGAACCGCTCGTCGTAGCCGAGGCGGATAGCTTCGCCGCGCCGCTCGAGAAACGCGTCGCGCCACAAGCGGAGCGTCCGCGCGTAGTGCGGCGACAGATCCTCGACGTGCAGGACGCTGAGATCGGTGCCGGCGCCGATCGCCTGCGCGATGGCACCGAGCGACGTCAGCGCGCCGCCGGGGAACACGTAGCGCTGCACGAAATCTGCCGAGCGCAGGTAGCCCCGGTAGCGGTACTCGGGCAGGACGATGCCCTGCAGCAGCATCTGGCCGCCGGGGGCGAGTCGGGCCGCGCAGGCGGCGAAGTAGCGCGGCAGGTAGCGGGCCCCGACCGCCTCGATCATCTCGATCGACACCAGCCGATCGAACGTCCCGCGCAGGTCCCGATAGTCCTCGAGCAGGACGGTGATGCGATCGGTCAGGCCGGCCGCCGCGACCCGGGCGGTCGCGACGTCGAACTGGGCCCGCGATACCGTGGTCGTCGTCACGTGGCAGCCGTAGTGCCGGGCGGCGTGCAGCGCGAAGCTGCCCCAGCCGCCGCCGACCTCCAGCACCCGGTGGTCGGCGTCGAGCGCCAGCTTGCGGCAGACCGAGATCGAGCTTGGCGACGCTCGCCTCGCGGAGTGAGGCGTCCTCGCGCTCGAACACGCCGCACGAGTAGGTCATCGTCTCGTCGAGGAAGAGCGCGAAGAGATCGTTGCCCAGGTCGTAGTGCTCGCGGATGTTGCGCCGGCTGCCGCGGCGGCTGTTGGGGCGGAAGCGGTGGGCGAGCGTCGACGGCAGGTTGAGGAGTCGCGCCAGGTAGGAGTCGAAGCGATCGGCGGCATCGAGGTTGGCGGCGAGGATGCGCAGCACCGCCGGCAGGTCGTCCGCGGTCCACTCGCCGCGCAGGTAGGACTCGGCGCCGCCCAGCGAGCCGCTCAGGACGAGCCGCCGGTAGACGGCCGCCGAGGCGACCGTGATGGTCGCGGCGAGGTCGGTCCGGCCGGCGCCGCCGAACGTCTCGCGGCGATCGCCGTCGGCGATGGTCAGCCGTCCGTGCCGCAAGCCGGCCAGCCCGCGCCGGGCGACGGCGGCCCACACGCCGCGGCCCGCCGAGGAACCCATGGCGGCGCTCATCGCCCACCTCCGGGCGCGGCCTGCGACGGCGGGTGGGGATGGAAGGTCGCACCGCGCCACCACAGGCGCAGCGCCTGCCAGTAGATGCCGGCGACGACCTGGACGGTCTGGGCCGGGAAGCGGACCAGCACTGCGGCCAGCGTCGGGCCGTCGATCGGACGGCGCCGCAGTGTCAGCGTCGCCGTGAAGAGGGGGGCCGCCGTCGAGCCCCCGGCCTGGTCCCCGGCCTGGTCTTGGGCCCGGGCCGCGATGCGGACGGCGAGGGACGGCCCCGGCCGGCCAATCCGCCAGTCGTAGTCGAGCGCCATCGGCAGGAACGGCGAGACGTGAAAGGCCTTGGCGTGGCGCGCGACGGTGTCGGTCGTCGCGGCAGCGTCGTCCCCTTCCAGCACGTACTGGTGCCGCTCGCCCCACGGCGTGTTGGTGACGTCCGCGAGCACGGCCTCGACCCGCTCGCCGGCGGCGTCGAAGCAGTAGAAGAGGCTGAGCGGGTTGAAGACGTAGCCGGCGTAGCGCGGGTGCGTGAGCAGGCGGATCGGCCCGGTCGGCCGGCGGCCGATCCGGCCGGCGACGATGGCGCGGACGGCCTCGGCGAGCGGCACGTCCGCCGGACCGAGGTGGTCGGCGCGCCGCACCCAGGCCAGCGCCGGCCGGTCGACCGACCAGCACCAGCGGCCGCGGAACACCGTGTCGAGCTCGTCGAGATCGAGGTAGAGCATCGCCAGCGGGAAGCGGAACGCGTGGTGGATGTCGCCGTCGCGCCGGTGCGTCACCCAGCCTTCGTAGAGGCAGCTCTCCATCAGTCCAGCCCTTCCCCGAACGCCGCCGTCACGGCGAGCGCGCTGCGGACGCCGTCCTCGTGGAAGCCGTAGCCCCAGTAGGCGCCGCAATACGACGTGCGGCGGCGGCGGATGACCGCCGTGTGCTGCGCCTGCGCCGCGACGCGGGCGGCGCTGAAGACCGGATGCGTGTAGGTGAAGCGCGCGATCTCGGCGCCGTCGGCGATGGCCGCGGCCGGGTTGAGCGTCACGCAGTACCTGACGGGGCGTCTCGAGGTGCTGCAGTCGGTTCATGTGGTAGGTCACCGCCGGCAGCGCGTCGTCCGCGGCCGGGACGCGGTAATTCCAGGATGCCCAGGCGCGGCGCCGGCGCGGCAGCCACCCGGCGTCGGTGTGGAGCACGGCGGTGTTCGGCGCGTACGGGAACGCGCTGAGCAGGTGCCGCTCCTCCATCGACGGGTCGTCGAGCAGGCGGAGCGCCTGGTCGGCGTGACAGGCCAGCACGACCTCGTCGAAGCGCTCGATGCCCCGGTCGCTGCGCACCGCGACGTGATCGGCGTGCCGGCGGAGGCCGTGCACCGGCGTGGCCAGCCGGAGCGCCGCCGCCGACCGGGCGAGGAGGGCCTCGACGTAGCGGGCGCTGCCGCCCCGCACGACCTTCCAGGTCGGCCGGTCGCGCAGCTGCAGCAGCCCGTGATTGGCGAAGAAGGTGATCACGAAGGCGATCGGGAAATCGAGGAACGTGCCGGTCGGGCACGACCAGATCGACGCGCCCATAGGCAGCAGGTAGTGGTCGCGGAAGCGGCGGCCGTAGGCATGCGCGGCGAGGAAGCTGCGCACGGACGCGCTGCCGAGCCGGGCGGCCTGGGTGGCGCCGTCGCGGTTGAAGCGCAGGATGTCGCGCAGCATCCCCAGGAACGACGGGCTGACCAGGTGCCGGCGATCGGCGAAGACGCCGTCGAGCGAGGTGCCGTTGTATTCGAGGCCGGTCCGATCGCAGCGGACGCTGAAGCTCATCTCGGTGTCGCGGCTGGCGACCCCGAGCCGATCGAGGAGGCGGGTGAACGATGGATAGGTCCGGTCGTTGAACACGATGAACCCGGTGTCGACCGCGAGCGGGCCCTCGGGGGTGTCGACGGCGACGGTCCGCACGTGCCCGCCGGGCTGGCCGTCGGCTTCGAACAGCGTCACGTCGTGGCGCCGGGCGAGCAGGAACGCGGCCACCAGGCCGGAGACACCGCCGCCAACGATTGCTAGTCGCACGCGCTCATCGTCAGGGCCGCGTCCAGGCTTCGTCAAGTAAATGTCATGGACAAAGCATGGACATGGACAAGACAGCTACAATTCGCTACTGTGCCGTCATGTCCGAATCGCGCTATCCGATCGGCGCGGTGGCCGTCCTCACCGGCCTCACCGTCGACACGCTGCGGGCCTGGGAGCGGCGCCATCGCGTCGTCACGCCGGCCCGCGACGATCGCGGCCGCGTCTACGACGACGCCGACGTGCGCCGGCTGCAGCTGGTCGCGGCGGCGGTCTCGCGCGGGCACGCCGTCGGCCGGCTGGCCCGCCTGGACGAGGCCGCCCTCGCCGCGCTGCTCCAGACGCCGGCGCCGATCCCCGGCGCGGCGCTGCCGGTCGATCCGGCGGCGGCGCCACGACGCGCGCCCCGCACGGCCGCGGCGGTGGAGCCGGCTCCGGGTCTCGGCGCGCCGCTCGGGCGGGTGCTGGCCGCGCTGCGCCGTTTCGACGCCAGCGAAGTCGAACGCGAGATCGGACGCATCGCCGCCGTCCTGCCGCCCCGCGATCTGGTCAACGCATGGGTGCTGCCGCTGATGCGTCACACCGGCACGGAGTGGCACGACGGCCGCCTGTCGCCCGGCCAGGAACACCTGCTGTCCGCGGTCCTGCGCAGCCTGCTCGGCGGCATCATCCGCGCCATGCCGCACGCGCCGCGGCGGCCCAACCTGCTCATGACGACGCTGCCGCGCGATCGGCACGAGTTCGGCATCCTCGGCGCGGCGCTGCTCGCCGCGCTCGCCGGCGTCCGCGTGACCTATCTCGGCGTCGAGCTGCCCCCCGACGAGATCGTCGACGCCGCCCGCCGCAGCGGCGCGTCCGCCGTCCTGCTCGGCCTCACCTACACCGAAGCGCGGCCGCGGGCGGCCGCCGACATCGAACGCATCGCCCGCCGGCTGCCGGCCGGCATCGAGCTGTGGCTGGGCGGGGCCCTGGCCGCCGATCTCCGCCCGGCCGCCGTCGACGCGCTGGTCTTCCGCGACATGGCCGCCTTCGAAACGGCGCTGGCCCGGATCGGCGGACGGATCTGACAGCGGCGATCGATCGTCGTAGAGTGATCGTGGAGGTCGCCAGCATGAGGCCGTTGCGATTCGCGGATCGGGTCGAGGCCGGCCGCGCCCTGGCCGATCGGCTGCTCGAGGCGTTCGGCGGCCGGGACGACGTCGTGGTGCTGGGCCTGCCGCGCGGGGGCGTGCCGGTCGCGGCCGAAGTGGCGCGGACGCTCCGGGCCCCACTCGACGTGCTGATGGTCCGCAAGCTCGGCGCGCCCGGCCAGGCCGAGCTGGCGATCGGCGCCATTGCCGAGGACGGCGTCCGGCTCGTCAACGAGGACGTCCTGCTCAGCCTCGGCCTGGGCCTCGACGCGATCGATCGGGTCGTCGCCGAGGAACAGCCGGAGCTGGAGCGGCGGCTGCGCGCCTACCGCGGCGATCGCGCGGCCGTGTCGGTCGCGGGTCGCACCGTGATCCTCGTCGACGATGGACTCGCCACCGGCGCTTCGATGGAGGCGGCCTGCCGGGCCGTCGCCGCCCGCGGCGCGGCGCGGCTGATCGTCGCCGTGCCGGTCGCCGCCCGCGAGGCCTGCGATCGCCTGCGGGCCCTCGCGCACGAGGTGGTGGCGGTGGCCACGCCGTCGCCGTTCTGGGCGGTTGGCGTCTGGTACGTCGACTTCGCCCAGACCACGGATGAGCAGGTCGTCGACGCCCTTGCCGCGGCCGCGCGATCGGCGCGGTAACATCGAGGAGCGCACTGCCCCAGGGAGGTCACCGATGTTCTCGCCCCTTGCGCCGCTCCGTCGCTCGCTCGCGCTCACGCTCGCCCTGCTGCTGTCCGGGCTGCCCGCGCTCGCCGCCGCGGAGCCGCCGGCGCCACCGGCGCGTCCGGCCACACCGATCGCCGACAGCGCGGCCCGGGCCGCGCTCATGCAGCGCTACGGCCGCGGCCGCGGCGACAGCGACGCGCTGAAGTGGACCGGCTTCGGCCTGCTCGCCGGCGGGGCCGGCCTGATCGCCGTCGGCGCGGTCCTCGACGACACCGACTGCTTCGAGACCGACATCTCGAGCGGCGACTGCCGCAATGCCCGGCGCGGCGCGTTCCTGGCCGGCGGCATCCTGGCCGGCGTCGGCGTCGGCCTGCTCGTGATGGCCAGCCACGACGGCGGCGGGCGTGGCCGCGGCCGGGGCCGCGGGCGCGACCGCGGACGCTACACCGAGTTCGGCATACGCGACGGGCGCGCGATGGTGCAGGAACGCATCGTGTTCTGAGCGGCGCGCCGACTTCCGTTCGCGCTGACGAACGCCCAACTTCCAACTCCCAACTGCCAAGGCACTCCCAACGACCAACTCCCAACCTTGCTGGGTTCACGGCAGCGAACTCAGCCCGGTTGGAAGTTTGGGAATTGGGAGTGCCTTGGTAGTTGGAAGTTGGAGGTTGGGAGTGAACATGTCGGCTCCCCTTCGGAGTCGACATCATGCACACGCTTCCCGGCGGCTCCGGCCGCCGCTCGTTCCTGCGCCACACCACGCTCGGACTCACCGGCGGCCTGCTGGCCGCCGGCTCGCGCCCGCTCTGGGCGCAAGGCGCGTCCGAACCCAAGGGCCTGAAGATCGCCAAGTGCGAGGCCGTCCTGCTGACCGGCGTCCGCGGCTACGGGCCGTGGCTGTTCTGCCGCATCGAGACGACCGACGGCCTGGTCGGCTGGGGCGAGGGGACGAACTTCCCCGGCGTGCAGCCGATCGCCACGGCCATCCGTAACCTCTCCACAATCGTCGTCGGCGAGAGCGCCTGGAACATCGAGCAGCTGTGGAACCGGATGTACCGGTTCCTCTACTACAACGGCATGGGCGGCGTCGTCCTCGCCGCCATCAGCGCCATCGACATCGCCCTCTACGACATCGTCGGCAAGAAGCTGGGCGTGCCCGTCTACCAGCTGCTCGGCGGCAAGGTGCAGGAGCGGCTCCGCGTCTACGCCAACGGCTGGACGGAGGGCGTCGAGAAGAGCGGCAACGGTCTCCGTGCGCGCGCACAGCGGGCCCGGCGTCCTACGCGAAGCGGACCAAGGAACTGGTCGCCAAGGGCTACACCGGCTGCAAGTTCGATCCGTTCTCCGGCGGGCCGATGAACCGCGAGGTCACCCAGCCGCAGCTGCGTGACGCGGTGGCGCTCGTCAAGGCGATCCGCGAGGCCGGCGGCCCCGACTACGACATCGCCATCGACGTCCACGCCCGCTGGAACACCAAGTCGACGATCGAGATCATCCGCGCCATCCAGGGTTTCCGCCTGTTCTTCTATGAAGAGGCGGTGCCGCCCGAGAACATCGACGCGATGGTGGAGGTGCAGCGCAGCGTCGACGCGCCGCTCGCCACCGGCGAGCGCATCTTCGGCCGGCACGGCTTCCGTGAGCTGCTCGAGAAGCAGGCCGTCCGCATCATCCAGCCGGACATCGCCCGCACCGGCGGCATCACCGAGTTCAAGAAGATCGCCGCGATGGCGGATTCGTATTACATCCCGGTCGCGCCGCACAACCCGAACGGCCCGATCTGCACGGTCGCCTCGATCCACGCCTGCGTCTCGATCCCGAACTTCCTGATCCTCGAGTTCTTCGAGCCGGACGAAGCGGTGTTCAACGAGATCATCCCGGGCGGGCTGCGCGGCGACCGCGGCTCGATCCCGCCGATCGAGGGGCCCGGCCTCGGCATCACCATCTCGGACGACTTCCTCAAGAAGCACGCCTTCGACGAGAAGAAGACCGACGAGATGGAGAAGAGGGTCTTCGACACGATTACGGTGCGCTGACGGCGGACGGGACGCTGCGCTAAGGGCCCGTCAGGGAATAAGTGATGACATTCTGGGCGTCGCGGCGCCCGCCCGGCAAGGCGCGAGGAGCGAGCATACCGGGCGTATGTGAGCGACGAGCAACGCCGCCCGGCGGGATGCCGCGGCGGCCAGAATGCGTCAGTTATTCCCTGACGGGCCCTAACTCCCGAATCCCAACCTCCAACTCCCAAGGAACCTCCAACTTCCAACTGACAACCAGCACGGGTTGGGAGTTGGTTGTTGGGAGTTCCTTGGGAGTTGGTCGTTGGAAGTTGGGAGTTGACGCAAGCCGCCTGAACGCGCCCGGCGCGCCGTTCGTCCCTGGACGGGCGGCAGCGGCAAGGCGCCGCGTTATGCTGACGGGCATGGCCCATGCCCGTCCGCCACGCCACCGCGCCGTCGCGCTCTCGCTCGCGTCCGCGCTCGCCCTGTCGCCCGTCGCCGCGCTGGCGCAGGGGCGCACGCCCGACACGCCGACCACGGCCCGGCCCGCCCTGCCGGCCTGGGTCGTCAAGAGCAACGAGCTGGCGAAGGTCTGGCTCGAGGCCCAGGCCAAGCTGTCGCCCGAAGGCGCCGGTCAGTCGGGCCTCGACGGCTACGACGAAGGCATCACCGACGTCACGGCCGGCTACCAGGATCGAGCCAAGGCCATCGTCGAGGCCGCCCTCGCGACGCTGAAGACGAAGCACGCCGCCGAGACCGACGCCCAGGTCAAGCAGGATTCTGGCGATCATGGTTCAGGACGCCGAAGACACGCTGGACGGCTTCGCCGTGCAGAAGAAGCACTTCGTGCCCTACTTCAACGTCGCCGGCGGGGTGTTCGGCGGCCTGCGCGCGCTCCTCGACGATCAGGTGCCGGCGCCGCGCCGGCAGGCCGCGCTCGTCCGCCTCAAGAAGTACGCCGGCGTCGGCTACCCCGGCGGTCCGTACGCGAAGCTGGCCGAGGCCGAGACGCGGACCCGCATGAACGAGCCCGGCCTGCTCTTCCCCGCCAAGGCCGCCGTCGAGCGGAGCCTCGCCGACAGCGCCGCGTTCATCGACGGCATCCCGGCGCTGTTCGACAAGTACGGAATCAAGGGCTACGAGCAGGACTTCGCCCTGCTCAAGGCGCAGCTCGCCGCCTACGACGCATTCGCCCGCGCCTCGGTCCTGCCCAAGGCGCGCACCGACTTCCGGCTGCCGCCCGAGGTCTACGCCCGCAATCTGCGCCAGTACGGCGTCGACATCCCGCCGGCGCAGCTGACGAAGATGGCGCACGAGGCCTTCGACGCCATCCAGAAGGAAATGTCGGCGCTCGCCCCAGAGGTCGCCAAGGCCAAGGGCTGGACGGTGACCGACTACCGCGACGTGATCCGTGAGCTGAAGAAGCAGCAGCTGATCGGCGAAGCGATCCTGCCCCACTACCAGGCGCGCCTGAAGGATCTCGAGGCGATCATCAGCCGCGAGAAGCTGGTGACGCTGCCGTCGCGGCCAGCCCGCATCCGCCTCGCCTCGGCGGCCGAGACCGCGGCCTCGCCGGCGCCCAACATGCGGCCGCCGCGCCTGATCGGCAACACCGGCGAGCAGGGCGAGTTCGTCCTGCCGCTGAACGTGCCGTCGACCGACGGCACGACGCTCAAGAGCGACGACTTCACCTTCGAAGCGGCGTCGTGGACGCTGACCGCGCACGAGGCCCGGCCGGGCCACGAGATGCAGTTCGCCGGCATCGTCGAGGCCGGCGTGTCGACGGCGCGGGTGCTGTTCTCGTTCAACAGCACCAACGTCGAGGGCTGGGGGCTCTACGCGGAGAAGATCGTGCAGCCGTACATGCCACCCGATGGCCGCCTGATCTCGCTGCAGCACCGGCTGATGCGGGCCGCCCGCGCCTTCCTCGATCCCGAGCTGCAGCAGGGCACCATCACCCCGGAGCAGGCCGGCACGGTGCTGAGCGAGCAGGTCGTCCTGTCGCCGGCGATGGTCCGCCAGGAAGTCGACCGCTACACCTTCCGCGGGCCCGGCCAGGCGACCTCGTATTTCTATGGCTACACGCGGCTGCTCGAGCTGCGCGCGGCGGTCGAGAAGGCGCTCGGCCCGAAGTTCGACCAGAAGGCGTTTCACGACGCGATCCTGGCCCAGGGGCTGCTCCCGCCGGCGCTGATGCGCGAGGCGATCATGAAGCATTTCGGGGTGCGGTAGCGTAGTCTGGGGAAGGGGGTTCGCCCCCTTCCAGGCATGAGCGACACCACCGCGCCCGAGACAGAAGTCGGCAGCTACTTCGTCGCCAACTACCCGCCGTTCTCGGTCTGGACGCCGGAAGCGGTGGCGAGCGAGGGCCTGCCGGCGCTGCACCGCGCTCCGGTCCCGGGCACGCCGCTCGGCCTCTACCTGCACATCCCGTTCTGCCGGAAGCGCTGCCACTTCTGCTACTTCCGGGTCTACACCGGCAAGAACGCCGACGAGGTCAACAGCTACCTCGATCTGCTGGCCCGCGAGTGGGAGCTCTACGCCTCGCTGCCGGCCATCGCCGGACGGCCCCTCGACTTCGTCTACTTCGGCGGCGGCACGCCGTCCTTCCTCTCGACCACGCAGCTGGGCGGCCTGGTCTCGCGCCTCAAGGCGGCGACGCCCTGGGATCGGGTCGAGGAAGTGACCTTCGAGTGCGAGCCGGGCACGCTCACCGAAGCGAAGCTGTCGGTCATCCGCGACATCGGCGTGACGCGCCTCAGCCTCGGCGTCGAGCACTTCGACGACCACATCCTCGAGCTCAACGGCCGCGCCCACCGATCGGGCGAGATCGCGCGGGCCTACGCCTTCGCCCGCGGCCTCGGCTTCCCGCAGATCAACATCGACCTCATCGCCGGCATGCTCGGCGACACCGATGCCAAGTGGACGGCGGCGATCGATCGCGTCCTCGAGCTCGAACCGGACAGCATCACCATCTACCAGATGGAGCTGCCCTTCAACACCACCATCAGCCGCGACAAGCTGAAGCACCTCGGCCAGTTCGAGGAGACGGTGGCGCCGTGGGACACCAAGCGGCGCTGGGTCGACGAGGCCTTCACGCGCCTCGAGCGAGCCGGCTATCACGTCGGCAGCGCCTACACGGTGGTCAAGGATCCGGCCAAGGCGCGCTTCGTCTATCGCGATCGCCTGTGGCAGGGCGCGGACCTGGCCGGCCTCGGCGTCGCGTCGTTCGGCCACGTCAACGGCGTCCACCTGCAGAACCTCGATCAGTGGGACACCTACGCCGCCGGCATCGAGCGCGGCGCGCCGCCGCTGTCGCGCGCCTACCGGCCGACCGCCGACGAGCGCCTGATCCGCGAGTTCGTCCTGCAGCTCAAGAAGGGCGCCGTCGCCCCGTCCTACTTCGCCGGCAAGTACGGCGTCGACGTCCTCGATCGCTTCGCCGCCCCGCTCGCCTCGCTGCAGCGCGAGGGCTACCTCGCCGCCCTCGGCCCCGATCGCATCGCGGTGACGCGCCAGGCGCTGCTTCGCGTCGACGTGCTGCTGCACCGCTTCTTCCTGCCCCAGCACACGGGGATCCGCTACACCTGATGCCCTCCAGCGCTTTGCGAGCGACCCGGCCGGCGCGCGCCGTGACCTCCGCCACCCGCCGAACGGCGTCGAGCCCGCTCCATCCGCTGGACATCGCCTACGCGCGGGCCGGGCTGGAGCCGCCGGCGGCGACGGCGATCGCGCCGGACGCGATCCCGCAGCCGTACCGTTCGCTGCTCGTCCACCAGCGCGACATGACGCTGACGCTCGAGGCGCACTTCGGCGGCCGCGTCGCGCTGCGCCCGCTGGCGACGTTCACCATCGGCGCGTGGTACTACCGGCGCGTCCTGCTCGCGCAGGAGTACTCCGGCCGTCCCGTCGAGATGGGCGCGATCCGGATGAAGACTGGCGGCGCTGCCGCGCAAGGTGCAGGCGGAGATTCGGCACAACCGGGTGCCGCTCGGCCGGCTGCTGCGCGACGCCGGCGTCGATTTCACCAGCATGCCGCGCCAGTTCTTCGCCGTCGTCCCCAACCCCGAGATGATGGGGGTGTTCTGGATGCGCGAGGCGAAGACGCTCTATGGCCGCCGCACCGAGGTCCTGCTCGACGGCAAGGCCATCGGCGACATCGTCGAAGTGCTCCCCCTCGTCTGAGGATCGATCCGAACATGAACGCCCCTGTCACGTCCCCCGACGTCGTCGTCATCGGCGGCGGCCCGGCCGGTGCCACCGTCTCGACGCTGCTCGCCAAGCACGGCCGGCGCGTCCAGCTGTTCGAGCGCGAGACCTTCCCGCGCTTCCACATCGGCGAGTCGCTGATCCCCGAGACCTACTGGGTCCTCGAGCGGCTCGACATGCTGCCCAAGATGAAGGCCAGCCACTTCGTCCAGAAGCGCAGCGTGCAGTTCGTCAGCGCCAACGGCAAGCTGTCGGCGCCGTTCTACTTCTACGACAACAAGCCGCACGACTGCTCGCAGACGTGGCAGGTCGACCGCGCCGAGTTCGACCAGATGATGCTCGACAATGCCCGCGAGCACGGCGTCGACGCCCGCGAAGGCGTCCACGTGCTCGAGGTGATCTTCGAGGGCGAGCGCGCCGTCGGCGTCAAGATCCAGGATCCGGACGGCACCCGGCGCGAGGTCCGCGCCGCGGTCGTCGTCGACGCCAGCGGCCAGGCGGCGATGCTGATGAACCGCAACGGCCTGCGGGTCTGGGATCCGCTGCTCAACAAGGGCGCGATCTGGACCTACTACGAGGGCGCGGCCAAGGACGCCAACCGCGACGAAGGCGCCACGCTGGTCGTGCAGACGCCGGACAAGCGCGGCTGGTGGTGGAACATCCCGCTGCACGGCGATCGCCTGAGCTGCGGCATCGTCCGGCCCTTCGAGGACATCTTCAAGAACCGCGGCGGCGGCATCGAGCAGACCTACGAGGAAGAGGTCGACGGCACGCCCTACATCAAGCATCGCCTCGGCACCGCCAAGCGGGTGACCGGCTACTTCGCGACCCGCGACTACTCGTACCGCGCCAAAGAGCTGGCCGGCGACGGCTGGGTGATGGTCGGCGACGCCTTCGGGTTCCTCGATCCGCTCTACTCGTCCGGCGTGATGCTCGCGCTCAAATCCGGCGAGCTGGCGGCCGACGCGATCCACGAGGCGCTGGCCAAGGGCGACACCTCGAAGGCCGCGCTCGGCGCCTGGGCGCCGGTGTTCAACCAGGGCATCGACCGGATGCGGCGCCTGGTCTGCGAATACTACGCCGGCTTCAATTTCGGGACGTTCATCCGGCACCATCCGGAGCTGCGCGGCGCCATCACCGACCTGCTGATCGGCGATCTGTTCACCGAGGCGGCCGACCGCGTGTGGGGGCCGATGGACGCCCTCGCCGGGGCTGACAAAGCGGACATCGCTCCGTGGCACGCCGGTCCGGCCGCCAACGCCGTCCCGGCCAAGGCCAACCACCTGACCAAGCCGGAAGGCGTCCACTGATTGTGGCGGACGTGCTCACCCGGGGCGGCCGGCTGAACTGCTAGCATTGACCTCGTGCACGCGTTCGTCCTCCGCCGCCGCGTCCAGTTCTACGAGACGGATGCCGCCGGCATCGTCCACTTCAGCACCTTCTTTCGCTACCTGGAGGAAGCCGAGCACGCGTTGTGGCGCGAGAACGGCCTGTCGATCTTCCCGTCCGACCCGACCCACGGCTGGCCGCGGGTGGCGGCGTCGTTCAACTACCGGCGGCCCCTGCGCTTCGAGGACGAGTTCGAGGTGCACCTCGCGGTGACCGAGCTGTCGACCCGCAGCGTGACCTACGGCTGCCGGATGATCTGCCGCGGCGACGTGGTCGCCGAAGGCAGCATGACCATCGCCTGCGTGCAGCGCGACGCCGACCTCAACATGCGAGCGGTGCCGATCCCCGACGCGATCGCGACGCTCTTCAAGCCTCCGTCATGAGCGCGGCCGCCTGGACGTCGACCCGCCGCGCGCTGGCCGCGCGCCAGGCGGAGCGCCTGCAGCAGCTGCTGGCGCGGATCACCGGCGGTAATGCGTTCTACACGCGCAAGCTGGCGTCGGCCGGCGTCGACGCCGCCGCCGTGGCCCGGCACGGCATCGGCGCACTGCCCTTCACGACCAAAGCGGAGCTGATCGCCGACCAGGACACCCACGCGCCGTGGGGCAGCGCCCACTCCGAGCCGATCGGCGCCTACACGCGCTACCACCAGACGTCGTCGACGACCGGGCGGCCGCTGCGCTGGCTCGACACCAACGCCAGCTGGCAGTGGGCCCTCGACTGCTGGAAGTCGGTGTTCGGGGCGGCCCGCGTCGGGCCCGGCGACCGCGTCCTGTTCGCCTTCTCGTTCGGGCCCTTCCTAGGCTTCTGGACGGCGTTTGAGGCCGCCTGCCAGATCGGCGCGCAGTGCGTGCCGGGCGGCGGCATGAGCAGCCACCAGCGGCTGGCGCTGATCGGGGCGGTCCGGCCGGGCGTCCTCTGCTGCACGCCGACCTATGCGCTGCGGCTGGCCGAGGTCAACGAGAGCGAGCCCGGCCATTCGCCGCTCACGGCGAGCGGCGTGCGGACGATCATCGTCGCGGGGGAATCGGGCGGCAGCGTGCCGGCGGTCCGCGCCCGGATCGAGCGCGCCTGGGGCGCCCGCGTCATCGACCACTACGGCCTGACCGAAGTCGGCCCGGTCGCCTTCGAGGACTGGAACCGGCCGGGCGGCCTCTACGTCAACGAAGCCGAGTTCATCGCCGAGGTCCTGGACGCGCGCGGGGCGCCGGTCCCGGAGGGCGAGCTGGGCGAGCTGGTCCTGACGAATCTCGGACGCACCGCGAGCCCCGTGATCCGCTACCGTACCGGGGACGTCGTCCGCGCCCGCACGGCGCCGTGCCCGACCGGGCCGCCCTACCTGTGGCTCGACGGCGGCATCGTGGCCCGCGCCGACGACATGGTCACCATCCGCGGCGTCAACGTCTATCCGACCGCGGTCGACGCCGTCGTCCGCGCCAACCACGACGTCACCGAGTTCCGCGCCACCGTCGCGCGCGAGAGCGCGATGCGTCACCTGACCGTCGAGATCGAGGTCCGTCCGGGCACGGACGGCGCCGCGATTGCCCAGGCCGTGGCCCAGGCCCTCAAGGAGGCCATCGGCTTGACCGTCGCGGTGCACCCGGTCGCCGCCAACGCCCTGCCGCGCTTCGAGATGAAGGCGCGCCGCTTCGTGATCGCCGATGCCTGACACGCTCCCGCCCGTCGACGCGCCCCGCTACCGCCCGGATGCGCTGGTCCTGTTCGCCATCGCGCTGCTCGAGGCCGCCGGCCTGCCGGCCGAGCGGGCCCGGGCCGTCGCCGAGATCCTGGTCGAGGGCGATCTCCTCGGCCACACCACGCACGGCCTCGACATGCTCGCGCTCTACCTGAAGGAGCTCGAGCAGGGCACGATGGCGAAGACCGGCGAGCCCGAGGTGATCAACGACATGGGCGCGGCGCTGACCTGGGACGGCAACAAGCTGCCCGGCCCGTGGCTGGTGCGCAAGGCGATCGCCGAGACGCGCTCGCGCCTGCTCGCCCACCCGGTGGTCACCGTGGTGATCCGGCGCAGCCACCACATCGGCTGCCTGCAGGCCTACCTGAAGTCGATCACCGACGCCGGCCTCGTCGGCCTGCTCCTGACGTCCGATCCGGCCGGCGCCGGCGTCGCGCCGCACGGCGGCATCGCCTCGCGGATCACCCCCAACCCGCTGGCGATGGGCTTCCCCACCGGCCCCGATCCGCTGGCCAGCGGCGCCGGGCATCCCGATCCGGTGCTGATTGACGTCAGCATGTCGACCTCGACGAACGCGATGGTCAAGCGGGTGAAGTCCGAAGGCGGCCGCCTGCCCGGCCGGTGGCTGGTCGACCGGCTGGGCAACGCCACCGACGACCCGTCGGCGATCGGCGGCGACGCCGGCGGCGCGCTATTGCCGCTCGGCGGCCTCGATCTCGGCCACAAGGGCTTCGGCCTGGCGCTGATGGTGGAGGCGCTGACCTCCGGCCTCTCGGGCTACGGCCGCTCGCAGCACCCCACCGGCTGGCAGGCGTCGGTGTTCCTGCAGGTCCTCGACCCGGACGCGTTCGGCGGGCGCGATGCCTTCGTCCGCGAGACGGCTTACCTGGCCGAGCTGTGCCGCACCACGCCGGTGGCGACCGGCCGTCCGCCGGTACGCCTGCCCGGCGAGGGCGCGCTCTCGCGGCGCCGGCACCATCTGCGCTCCGGCGTGACGCTGCCGCCGACGGCGATGCCGGCGCTCGAGCCGTACGCCGCGAAGTTCGGCGTGCCGCTGCCCTGAGTCAGGGCACCGGCGTCGCCAGGGCGTTGCTGCCGCTGGCCCAGGTGACATTGCCCGGACTGCTGTAGGTCGAGTGCTCGACCACGATCGGGACCGGGCTGTCGCCGACGCTGTCCACGACCACGCCGAACGGGCCGTGCAGGAACGTCTGCTGGAGATTGGTCCCGAGCGCGACGTTGGTCCGGCTCTGCGGCGGCAGGTCATAGGTCCGGGTCGCCGACTGCCCGTCGAGGAAATGAGCCGTCACCACGGCTCGCCCGGGCCCGGGCGACGGGTTGGCGATCAGCACGTAGGTCTCGAGACCGGGAATGCCCACCTCGGCCCCGGCGAAGGCCCACCGCAGCGCCGTCGCCGTCGCGCCCGGCGAGTTGTGCGCTTCGTACCAGTAGTCGGCCGTCAGCGCCGGCCCCGGCCACCACATCGTCCGCTCGACGACGACGGGCACCGCGTTGGTCGACCGCACCCGGGACGACAGCGCGGCGTTGGCCAGCGGCTTCAGGCCGGACCCGGCCGGCAGTTCTTCGTCGTCGACCCAGATCGTGTAGCGGCTGTTGGCGTCGACGGTGTAAGTCTTGGACTGGACGCCGCCGCCGAGCAGCAGGTAGTCGATGGCGATCGTCGCCGGCGTCGGGTTGGGGTTGGCGATCAGGATGAACAGATCGAAGAACGGTCCCGTCGCGCCCTCGGCGAGGAACCACTCGAGCGCGGGCGCGGTGACGCCGGCGCTGGCGTGGCCGGCGGCGAACGCGAGCTGGCTGGGATTCGAGCCCTCGGCAAGGCCGAACTCGCGCAGCCGGGTCACCGCGCCGCTGCCCGGATCGAAGCGGTAGAGGGTGCCGATGCCGGTCGTGCCGTACAGCAACCCGTCGGGCCCGACCGTCAGCGGGCTGGCAGGAACGGCAAAGATCGTCGGCGTGTTCGAGAACGCGTGGTCCGTGACGACCTCGCCCGTCGCCACGACGACGTGGAAGATGGTCCCGAACGTCCGCTCGCCCGGACCGAACCTGGTCACACCGTAGAGCGAACCGCCCACCGCGACCAGCCCGCCGATCGGGTTCCGGCCCTCCGCCGACGACTGGAAGGCGTGCACAGTCCGCAGCGCGCCCGTGACCGGATCGAACCGGAAGATCGTCCCGTGATCCGAGAAGCTCTGGGTCGCGCCGTAAAGCGCGCCATCGGACGCCCGCACCAGCGCGCCGACGGGCGTGTCGTCCAGGAACGTCGCGACCTGCGTCACCTGTCCCGCGGTCGTCAGCCGGATGATGCCGGTCGCGGTGACCCCGTAGAAGCTGCCGTCGGGCACCTGCACGAGCGGCCCGTTCGGGTTGGCCGGCGACGGCGTGAATCGGTGCAGCACCTGCACCGGCTGAAGCGTCGTGGATTGCGCCGTCGCGAGCGACGGCAGCAGGCAGAGCGCGAGCACCCTGGCGATACGCACAGGCGGATCCCGACCGGGAGGTAGCCGAGTGTGACGGAACCGGTCGGCTGCAGGGGGTCAGCCGACGCACATGCTACGACAGCCGCGGAGACAGCGCTACGAGAGCGCCGCCCGCACTTTCTCGCTGAGCGCCTTGCCGTCGACGGGACGGCCGGCGAACTTCGCGGTGAGGATCTTCATCACCTTGCCCATGTCCTTGGGCGAAGAGGCGCCCGCCTCGGCCTTGGCGGCGGCAATCGCGGCGGCGATCTCCTCGTCGGGCACGGCCGCCGGCAGGTAGCCCTCGAGCACGACGATCTCGGCCCGCTCCTTGGCCACCAGCTCGTGCCGGCCGCCCTGCTCGAACAGCTCGATCGAATCCCGGCGCTGCTTGACCTGCTGCTGGACGACCTGCATGTCCTCGGTCGGCTCGAGGGCGCGGCCCTTCTCGACCTCGCGGTTCATGATCGCGCTCTTCAGCATGCGCAGCGCGCCGAGGCGCAGCGGCTCGTGCGCCTTCATCGCCTGGGCCATGTCCTTCGTCACCTGTTCGATGAGCGGCATGGACGGAAGCGTAGCAGATTCATCGAGGCCGCAGACTAAGCTGGTGCGCACCATGTCCCGCCCCGCATCCGCCCTGCTGATCGTCGCGCTCTCGTCGTCGTTCGCCTGCGGCGGGGGCACGCCGCCGCCGCGGGTGGCCCCCCCTCCCCCGCCTCCGCAGGGCGCGACCGCGCAGGCGCCGACCGGCGTGCCGGCCGCCGCCCCGGCGCCCACGCCCGCGTCGAGCGAGCGCCTGGAGATCCGTTGGGTCAAGGCCTCGGCGGAGGACCGAAGCCCTGGTGCGGCAGGTCTATCGATTCGCGCAGGCGCACGTCGAGCGTGCCGCCGCCGGTCGGGCCGCCGGCACGTGGGGCGTCGTCCTCGACGCCGACGAGACCACCATCAGCAACCTGACCTATCAGATTGAGCAGGCCGGCAAACCGTACGACGAGGCGACGTGGCAGGCCTGGGCGAAGCGGCGAGAGGCCACCGCGCTGCCCGGCGCGGCGGCGTTCCTGGCGCGGGTGCGCGCGCTCGGCGGCAAGATCGCGATCGTCACCAACCGGCGGGCCCCGGTGTGCGACGACACCAAGGCGGTCTTCGAGGCTCAGGGCCTCGCCTACGACCTGATGCTGTGCCGTGTCGACACCGGCGACAAGAACCCGCGCTTCGACGCCGTGCAGAGCGGCCTGCTGCCGTCGACGCTGCCGCCGCTCGCCGTGCTGGCCTTCGTCGGCGACAACATCGCCGACTTCCCGAAGCTCTCGCAGGCGATCCGCGGGACCGGCGACGAGGCCTTCAGCGAGTTCGGGGCACGATACTTCGTGCTCCCGAACCCGATGTACGGCAGCTGGCAGTAGTGGCGCCTACGCCCGCAGCTTCTTGAAGGCCTGGAGGTTCGCCGTGAGGTCCTCGATTGGCGGCTTCCCGGTCTCCTTCTGGTACTCGATGATGTAGAGCTCGACGCCGGCCACCGTTTCCGCGGCCGTCATGATCGCCGGCCACGGCAGCTCGTCGGCGCCGAGGAACGCGTTCGGCGACGCCTTCGAGAACGGCTTGATGTGCATCGACTTGACGCGGCCGGGGTTGCGCTTCAGCACCTCGACGACGTTCACGCCTTCCTTCTCGGAGGCGTTGCCGGTGTCGAACTGCAGCACGACGTCCTTGCTGGTGCCGTCGGCGAAGCGGTTCCACCAGTACTCGCCGTCGAGGCGATTGAAGTCGGTCGTGTGGTTGTGGTACCCGACGCGCAGCTTGTGCGGCTTGAGCTTCTCGGCGATGCCGTTGATCTCGTCGGTCGTCTGCTTGAGCAGATCGACCGAGTTGTAGACCGCCGGCGGCAGCGACCGGATGATCAGGTTCTGGTTGCCGAGCGCCTGGTTGAATTCGATGGTGGCGTTCAGCTTGTCGGCGCGCAGCTCGGCGAGGGTGTGGTGGAACCCGGCCGCCTTCAGCTTGGCCGCGTCGAGCGCCGCCTTCCACTCGGCGCCGCTCTTGCCGAACGCGTTCTCGAGCTCGAGCAGTTCGAAGCCGGCCTTCGACACCTGCGCCAGCGTGCCCGGGATGTCGGTCCGCAGCTGCATGCGAACGCACCACGCCTGCGTGCCGACGGGCAGCGCCTTCCAGGCCGGCGCGAGTGGGCTGGCGCCCGCCACGCCCTCCATCAGGGACGACACCGCGAGCGAGGCGGCTGCGGCCCCACCCAGCTTCAAGACATCACGACGCGTCGCGCGGACACTCATCGGCACTCACCTCTCGGCACTCACTCGTCGACTCGGAGAACGGGATCGGCCGATGCTACGACTGGTCTGACCAGTCTTTCAAGCTGAATCGCGCGCGGCGATGCCGATGCTACGGCGCCGGCCGCTCGGCCTGGCTCTTCACATGGAGCACGTGCCGCTCGACACCGCTGCGCGCCGAGCTGCGGATCTCTGCCGCCGAGCAGGACGCCCTTCAGCCCGGTCAGCGATTCGCTGTGCGACCGGTTGACGCTGAGCAGGTAGAAGGCGTTCCGGTCGGTCGAGACCGGCACGACGTACTTCACCTCGAGCCCGTCGCGGAAGTAGTGCGACGCGTAAATCGTCCGCGATGCCGCCACGAACCCGGCCAGGCCGTCGGCCGTCACCGGCATCACCACGACGTGGTTGGCGCGGGTGATCGGCTTCATCCCGAACGACATCACCGACCAGTAGTAGAACTCCTCGGCGCCGGCCGGCAGCGGCACGGCCGGATACTTGTCGAGGTAGAAGGCGATGGCGGGCGCGATGCGGTGCAGCTCGATCGACTGGCGCAGCAACCGGGCGCTGGCCTCGCGCAGCGAGAACGACGGCTCGCGGTCGCGATAGACGGCCAGCGCGTCGTTGCCGCGGCGTTGGTAGTCGGCGACGTACTCGGCGAGCGCCTGCCGGGCGATACCGGTGAGCCGCGCCCGGCCGCCCGGGCCGCGGCCGTCGACCGAGCGGAGGCGGCCGATCTGCGCCTCGGACAGGTTGATGTCGCAGTCGTCCAGGGAGCAGCCGGCAAGGCCGGCGGCGTCGTCGGCCGGCAGCACGAAGCCGTCGAGATCGGCGACCACCGCCGGGACGCTGAAGCGGCCGACGGCGCCGACGCCGCCGCCGCGCTCGAAGCGCACGATGTCGCGGAACCGGGCCAGGAACGCGTCCGGCGGCAGGTTGATGCGGACCACGCCGATCGCCCCGGCCTCGTCGCGATCGGCTCGCGGCAGGCCGCGCGCGACGACGTGGCCGCCGGCGATGGCCGACAGATCGGCGGCGGTGAAGCCTTCGCCCTGCAGGTGGCGCACGAGCGTCGCCGGCAGCGGCGGCTTCTCGCTGGGCGGGCTCAGCGCCGCCAGCGACGGCCCGGCCACGATCGCGCTCGCCAGCGCGGCCGCGGCCAGGGCAGCGCGTCTCGGGGTCCGGGTCGGCAGGGCGGCCGCACAGGCCTTCGGTCGCGTCACGCCTCCAGTATGGACCGCTTCGGCCCTTCTGCTATTGTTGTGCCGCGCGCGGCGAGGCGCGCGGGGAGGTCCCGTCCGCCGTGCGGTTGCCGATCGCTGCGCTCCTCGTCGGATTCGGGTGGACGCAGGCGGCGGCCCAGCAAGCGGCCGTGGCCGGTCGTCCCGCCGCGACGCCGCCACCGGACGTCTACGTCCACACCATCGCGCCGCGCGATACCCTCATCGCGCTGTCCCGCGCGCTGCTCGCCGATCCCCGCCACTGGCCCGTCCTGCAACGGCTGAACCGCGTCGCCAACCCGCGCCGGCTGCGGCCCGGCCGCCTCCTCGCCATCCCGATCGATCTGCTGCGGACTGTGCCGGCCAGCGCCGAAGTGCTCTGGGTGCGGGGCGGGCCGCGGGTGCTGCGCCCGGACGGCACCAACATCGTCGCGCTCGTCGGCGCGACGATCGCCGAAGGAGGCCGGGTGACGACGCAGGCCGGTGAAGCGGTCGGCCTGCGCCTCACCACCGGCGCGGTCCTGACCATCGGCGAGGGCGCCGACGTGGCCTTCGACGCGCTGCGCCGCATCCCGGCGGCCGATGCCGCCCGCACGCTGATCGACCTGCGCCGCGGGCGCATCCAGAACGCCGTGCCGCCGGGGCGCACGCCGGGCCAGCGCTACGAGATCCGGACGCCGGTCATCACCACCGCGGTCCGCGGCACGACGTTCCGCGTCGGCGTGGACGCCGGCGGCGGCGCGGCCCGGGCCGAGGTCACCGACGGCACGGTCGGCGTGGCGCGGGCCGCCGAGGCCCTCGACGTCGCGGCCGGGTTCGGCACCATCGCCCGCGCCAACGTGCCGCTGACCCCGCCGCGCGCCCTGCTCCCGGCGCCCGCGATCGAGGCCGCGCCGGTGCAGCAGCGGCTGCCGGCGCGGATCCGCTGGACGGCCGTGCCCGGCGCCGTCCGCTACCGCGCCGAGCTGCGCGCCGGGACGCCGGCCGGTGCTGCCGGGCCGAACGCCGCCGGGCCGGGCGGGGCCGACGATCCGCTGATCGACGAGCGCGTGGTGACGGGCGCGGAGGCGAGCTGGCCCGATCTCGCCGACGGCGCCTATCGCGTCGTCGTCCGGGCCATCGACGGCGACGGCTTGGAGGGCGGCAACGGCGAGGCACGGCTCGACGTCGACGCGCGGCCCGAGCCGCCGATTGCGCAGGCGCCGGCGCTCGACGCGGTCCTGTTCGGCGACCGCGCCGCGTTCACCTGGACACGGCCCGGTGCCGCCAGCGGATTCGATTCTCGAGGTGACGCCGCGGGCGGGCGGCGCCCCGACCGTGGTCCGCGAGGCGATTGCCGAGGCGCGTCTCGATGCGGCGCTCGCGCCTGGGCGCTACGCCTGGCGCGTCCGATCGCGCGCCGTGCGGGCCGACGGCACCGCCGACATCGGCCCGTGGAACGACGCGCTCGGCTTCTCGCTCAAGGCGATGCCGCCGGCCGGTCCGCCCGCCACCGCCGATGCCGCCGACAAGACCACGCTGGCGCTGCGCTGGGCCGCCGGCCTGAGCGGCGATCGCTACCGCGTCCAGCTGGCCCGCGACGCCGCCTTCGAGACGCCGCTCGTCGACACGCGCGTCGAGGCGCCGACGCTGTCGACGGGGCGTCCCCGCCCGGGGCGCTACGGCGTCCGCATCGCCATCGTCAACGCCGAGGGCACCGAGGGCGCCTTCGGCCCGGTGCAGGCCTTCGATGTCGCGCCGATCAAGACGCGTTCGTGGTGGTGGCTGGCCGAGCCGATCGCCGTGCTCACCGCGTTGCTGGTGGCGCGTTGATGGCGGTCCACAGGTGGCGTGATCGTCTGGGCCCGATCTTCGCGGGCCTCGCCGTCGCCGCCACCGTCGGCACCACGCCGGTCGCGCGCCAGCTCGATCGCTGGCTCGGCGATCTCACCGCCGGCCTGGTCGCGCCGGCGCTGGCCGACGCCGCCGGCGGATTCGATCGTCTTCGACGTCGACGATCGCACGCTCGCCGAGCTGACGCCGCTGGCTGGCTCGTGGCCCTACGGCCGTGACGTCTGGGCGCACGTCGTCGACTATCTGCGCGTCCATCGCGCCCGCGGCATCGTCCTCGACGTGCTCTTCGCCGAGCCGCGCGTCGGCGACGCGCAGCTGAGCGCGGCCCTCGACCGCGCCCCGGGGACGGTCGTCGCCGCCGCGACGGTGCCGTTCGCATTGACCGCCGACACCGCCAACGCCACCTCGATGACCGGGCTCGGCTGGGGCGTCGCCAGCGGAGCGCCGGTCATGCCCTGGGCCGACGTCACCGCGCCCCGCCCCGAACTGCGCCGGCCCGGCGGCATCGCCGTGGTCACCGTGCAGCCCGACGACGACGGCGTCGTCCGCCGCGTCGCGCTGCTCCACCGCGCCGGCAATGCGGTGCTGCCCGCGATCGGACTGGCCGGGATGGCCCGCCGCGCCGACACGGCGACGGTGCCGAGCGTCGGCTGGACGCCGTCCGCCGGCGGCGGCACGCTCCACCTGGGCGAGCGGAGCTTCCCCGTCGATAGCCAGGGTCACGCCGAGCTCTGGTATCCGCGCACGCTCGACGGCCTGACGACGATCCGCTTCGACCGCCTGGCCCGCGCCGCGCTGACCACCGACGCCGATCCAGCCCTCGCCGCCCTGATCCGCGACCGCTGCGTCTTCGTCGGATCGAGCGCGCTGATGCTCGACTACTCGATCCAGACGCCGCGCGGGCGCATCGCCGGGGTCGACTTCGCCCGCCTGTCCGCGGTGCTCCTCGCCCAGGAGCGCGTGCTGCGGCTGTCGGTGTGGCCCTGGGATCTGCTGCTGTTCGTGGTCGCCTTCGTGGTGCCGTTCGCCGTCGACTCGGCACGGCGCGACACGCCGGCGCGGCTGGTGGCCGCGCTGCCGCTCGCCTGGATCGCCGTCCACGCCCTCAGCGTCGTGCTGCTCCTCGCCCTGCAGCAGCGAACCGCGCTCGTCACGCCGCTCGTCGCCGCACTCGGGGCAACCGGCGCGCTCGGGATGCAGGAGCTGGTCCGGCTGCGTCGCGAGCGCCTGCGCCTCGTCGCCGAGCGCCTCGCCGCCGAGCGCGCCACCGACCTCAAGACGCGCTTCGTCAACCACGTCGCGCACGAGCTGCGCACGCCGCTCTCGGCGATCCTCGGCTTCAGCCGTCTGCTCGGGCAGGACGGCTCGGGCGCCGGCGATCGCCACGACTACGCGCAGGTGATCCTCCGCAACAGCACGCACCTGCTGCGCCTGGTCAACAACCTGCTCGACGACGCGCGACTGGCGACCGGCCATCTCGCCGCCGATCCGCAGCCGTCGTCGGTGCGGCAGGTCGTGCGCGACGTCGTCGCGACGATCGACGGCCTGCCGCGCGGCGAGGGCGTCGCGGTGCAGGCGCAGATCGAGCCCGACGTCCCCGAGCGGCTGCTCATCGACGAGCTGCGCGTCCGCCAGATTGTGCTCAACCTGGTCGCCAACGCCGCCAAGTTCACCGAGCAGGGCCACATCCGCATCGAGGTCGGGTGGCGCGCCGACGTGCTGACGGCCGCCGTCGAGGACACCGGGCCGGGCATCGAGCCGGCGGCCTGCGACCGCGTCTTCGAGGAGTTCGAGTTCGGCAGTCCCGCGGCGGCCCGCGCCGGCGGAATCCGGGCTCGGCCTGAGCGTGTCGCGGCGGCTGGCCCGCCTGATGGGCGGCGACCTGATCCTCGCCTCGACGACGATCGGCGCCGGGACACGCTTCGTCCTGACGGTGCCGGCCAAGGCGCTGGCGTCGCCGCAGGAGGTGGTCGCCGCGCTCCCCGCGCCGGCGTCCGAAACGGCCGGCGCCACGTCCGAGGCGGCGCCGGGCGTCGATGCGCACGGTCAGCCCGCGCCCGGCCGCCGCCGGTCCCGCCAGTCGGGCCCGCACCAGGTGGCCCCAGGCCAGACGGCTCCAGGCCTGGCTGGCGGAGCCGCCGCCGACTGGAAGCCGACCATCCTGGTCTGCGACGACTCGCCCGACATCCGCCAGCTGATGTCGGTGGTGCTCGAATCGAGCCGGGGCCGAAGCGATCCTCGCGCCGACCGGCGAGGACGCGCTCGCGACGATCGCGACGCGGCGCCCGGACGCCGTCCTGCTCGACCTCGACCTGCCGGGAATGAGCGGCCTGGCGGTGGCCGAGCACCTGCGCTCCGCCGCCTACGACGGCCCGGTGATCGCGGTCACCGGCGGCGGCGACGAGCTGACGCCGGCCTCGTTGCGCGACCACGGCTTCACCGACATCGTGCACAAGCCGACGCCCGGCTCGGTGCTGGTCGAGGTCCTGTGCGGGCATCTGCCGCACTGGACGCCCCGGCGCTTTCGCGCCGGTCAGGGCCGCTAGCGGCGGCCGATTCCTGTCGATGTTCCACTGGACGTCCGACGACCTGCAGATCCTCCGCCTCAGCGTGACCGTGGCGGCGCTGGCGACGCTCGCCGCGCTCGGCCCGGCGATCGCGGTCGCGACGCTGCTGGCGCGGCGCCGCTTCTGGGGCCACTCGGCGGTCAACGCGCTGGTCCACCTGCCGCTGGTGCTGCCGCCGGTCGTCACCGGCTACTTCCTGCTGCGCGCCTTCGGCACCCGCGGACCGATCGGCGGCTGGCTGGCCGACACGCTCGGCCTCGTCTTCGCCTTCCGCTGGACCGGCGCGGTGCTGGCCGCGGCGGTGATGGGCTTCCCGCTGATGGTGCGGGCCATCCGCACCTCGATCGAGAGCGTCGATCCCCGGCTCGAGGAGGCCGCCGCGACGCTCGGCGCGTCGCCGGCGTGGCGCCTGCTGACGATCACGCTGCCGCTCGCCGGCCCGGGCATCCTCGCCGGCGCCATCCTCGGCTTCGCCAAGGCGCTCGGCGAATTCGGCGCGACGATTACCTTCGTGTCCAACATCCCCGGCGAGACGCAGACGCTGGCCCTGGCCATCTACGCGCTGACGCAGACGCCGGGCGGCGACGCCGGCGTGTGGCGGCTGGCCGCGCTCTCGGTCGGCGTCTCGTTCGTCGCGCTGGTCGCGGCCGACGCGCTGGCGCGGCGGACGGCGGGCCGGCGATGAGCCTCGCCGTCGCGATCCGGCACGGCCTCGAGCGCATCGCGCTCGACGTCACGCTGCGCGCCGGCGGCGGCCTCACCGCGATCGTCGGCCCGTCGGGCGCCGGCAAGACGACCCTCCTCCACCTCGTCGCCGGCCTGCTCCGCCCGGACGCCGGCCGCATCGTCCTCGGCGACGACGTCCTCGTCGACACCGGGCGCGGCGTCTTCGTGCCGCCCGATCGCCGGCGCATCGGCTACGTGACGCAGGAGTCGCGGCTGTTCCCGCACCTGACCGTGCGCCAGAACCTCGCCTACGGCCACTGGTTCACGCCGGTGCACGAACGCCGGCTCACCGCGTCCGCGGTGGTGGCGATGCTCGACCTCGACGTGCTGCTGGCCCGGCGTCCGGCCAGGCTGTCGGGCGGCGAGCGGCAGCGCGTCGCGCTGGGACGGGCCCTGATGACCAGCCCGCGCCTGCTGCTGCTCGACGAACCGCTGGCCGCGGTCGACGTCGCCCGGCGCCAGGACATCCTGCCCTACCTCGATTGCCTGCGCCGAGAGCTGGCCCTGCCGACGTTGTATGTCACCCACGCCGTCGAGGAGATCGCGACCCGAGCGGAGACCGTCGTGGCCATGGACGAAGGGCGCGTGGTATCGGTCCAGCCCAACCTCGGCTAAGCTGGAGCGGCCCCCAGGTTCCAGTGGACTGATGCAGACAGCGAGGCTTTCGATGGCGCGCACAGCTCAGGTCCTGCACCTGGCGGAGAGCCCGAACGATTCGTTCCTGCTCAAGGCCGAACTCGCCGAGGAAGGCATCCCCTGCCAGCTGCTCGCCCTGACGCCGGGCGAGGACCTGGCCAAGGCCGTCAGCGCCTCCAGCATCGACCTGCTCGTCGTCGACGTGCCGCTCACGTCGTCGCAGTGGCGGAGCGGGCTCGACGACATCCAGCGGTCACGGCCGGAGCTGCCGGTGATCTTCCGCTGGGGCGGCACCGGCAACTGGTCGACCGAATCCTCGAGCGAGCAGCTGGGCCGGCGGATCCGCGGCGTGCTGTCGCTGCCCGACACGCTCAAGCGCACCGACGGCGAGCGCCGCGAGTTCCTGGATCGACTGGTGCGGCACCAGCAGACCTATCTCGAGCTGCTGCGCTCCGACTTCTGGAACTTCGACGAGGCCATCAAACGGATCATCGAGCGGGCCGCCGACCTGCTCGAGGTGGACCGGGTCAGCGTCTGGGAGTTCACCGAGGATCGCAAGGCGATCGTCTGCCTCGATCTGTTCGTGCGCTCGACCCGGGCCCACGAGAAGCCGGGGCCGGTGTCGTCGTGCCCGCGCTACCTGGCGACGCTCGAGTCGTCGCTGACGCTGGCCGCCGACGATGCCCAGAGCGACGCACGGACCAGCGAGCTGACCGAGTCGTACCTGATCCCGCACGACGTCAAGTCGATGCTCGACGCGCCGATCCGGCGTGACGGCCGGCTGGTCGGCGTCGTCTGCCACGAGCAGGTCGGCACGGCGCGCCAGTGGGCCGTGCTCGAGCAGTGCAGCACGGGCTGGGTCGCCGGCCTGGTGGCGCGGGCGATGGACGTCCGCGAGCGGCGGCAGCTGTCCGAGCGGCTCGAACGGGCCGAGCGCTTCGACTCGATCGGCCGCCTCGCCGGCGGCCTCGCCCACGACTTCAACAACTGCCTCACCGGCATCCTCGGCCACGTCGATCACGGCTTGAACGGCACGGCGGCCGACGCCAAGGCGGCGCTGGCCGGAATCCACGACATCGCGCAGAATGCGGCGCGACTCTCGAAGGAGCTGCTGACGGCCGGCCGCGCCGAGCCGGTCGCGCTCGAGCCGCTCGAATCTCGCCGCGGCCATCTCGGGGATGGCGTTGCGCCTGGCCGCGCTGATGCCGCCGTCGGCGCGCCTCGAAGTGCTGGCGCCGGGCGGGCCGGTCTGGATCCGCGGCAACGCCGCGGCCCTCGAGCGCGTCGTCTCCAACCTCGTCGTCAACGCCGCCGACGCCGTGACCGCCGTCGGCGGCGGACAGGTGCGCGTCGCCGTGGCGCGCACCGGCGCGTCGAGCGGGGTGGCGGTGCCGTCCGCGGCCAGCGCGCTGATCGAAGTCGCCGACAACGGCATCGGCATGGAAGCCGGCGTCCAGGCGCGGCTGTTCGAGCCGTTCTTCACGACCAAGGCGAACGCCAGCGGGATGGCCGCCGGCGCCGGAGCGTCGGCCGCGGCCGGCGGTGTGGGCGCGGGTGTCGCCGCGGCGCCATCGGGCAGCGGCGGATCCGGCCGCGGGATTTCGGCACCGGCGGTCGTCCCGTCATCGGGCCCGCCGGCGGGAGCAGGGCCGGTCGCGGGCGCCAAGGGCGTCAGCCCGCCGGTCGCCTTGCGGCCGAACGGCGGCTCCGGGCTCGGCCTGGCCACCGCCTTCGGGATTGTCCGGCAGCACGGCGGCACGATCGCCGTCGAGAGCGCGCCGCGTCAGGGCAGCCGCTTCACCGTGCTCGTGCCGACGATCCCCGCCCCGTAGCAAGAACGACTAGCCGAAACGACTCCGGAGTCGTAGGTCGAAAGCGGCTGAATTTGCTGCGAAATCGGCCAGACGACTCCGGAGTGGTTGATCAAGCACTCCGGAGTGGTTGATCAGGCACTCCGGAGTCGTCGGCCAGGGGGGCGCTACTGCTCGGCTTTGATCGATGCGTCGAACGCGGCGCGCTTCTGCGCGTGCAGGCGGCGGTAGCCGTCGGGATCGACGAACGCCGCGACGCCCTCCGCCTTCATGCGGGCGTGCTTGCCGTCCAGGTCGAAGGCGCTGGCGTGGGCGGCCAGGAAGATGTCCGGCTTCAGCCCCGCCAGGCGATCGAAGGTGCGGCGGTAGTCGTCGGCGATGCCGGGATAGGACGGGTTCTTGACCAGCCGCGTCCCCGGGTTGACCGTCGTGCTGCCGGGGAACACGACGGCGTAGGTGCGCCCCTTGTCGACCACCGACATCGTGTACGTGGCGCAGCCGGGCGTGTGGCCCGGCGTGCGAATCGCCGTCAGCGACACGCCGCCCAGCGTGATCACGTCGCCGTCCTTCAGCACGACGTCGACCTTCGCCGGCGCGAAGTACGCGTCGGACCGGCCGCCGAACAGGTAGTCGGACTTGCCGCCGTCGGCGACGAGCGTGTCGTCGCCCTGCATCACCCGGACGCTGGCCTTGGATACCTTCTGGAAGTGCGCCAGCGTCCCGACGTGATCGAAGTGGGCCTGCGTCGTCAGCAGGATCTTGATGTCCGCGGGCTTGAAGCCGAGCGCCGTGATCGATTGTTCGATCGCGCCGGCCATGCTCGGCACCGCCCCGTCGATCAGGATGTGGCCGGCCGGCGTCGTGATCAGATAGGCGGCGAGGTCCTTGGTGCCGACGTAGTGGATCGGGCCGACGATCGCGAACGGCTTGGCTGGCGTCGTCCAGGCCGGGTTGGTCGTGCTGACCTGATGGGCCGGAGCCGGCTGCTGCGCGGCCACCGCGGCCATGCCGTGGAGCAGCGCCCCGGCGAATCCGAGAAATCCCTTCGTGTGCATGCGGGCAGTGTAAAACACCCGTCTCAGGTGCGGGCCTCGAGGGCATTCCAGCGCTCGTAGGCCGCGGCCAGCTCGGGGTCGATGGACTCGAGGCGCGTCAGGGCGACGCGGATCGCGTCGGCCGTCTCCTTGTAGAACTCGGCTCCGGTGGTGCGGGCGCGCAGCGCCTCGCGTTCGGCCTCGAGGGCTTCGATGACGCCGGGCAGCGCCGCCAGCTCACGCTTCTCCTTGAACGACAGCTTGGCCTTCACGGACGCGTTGACCTTGACGGGCGCGGCCGCGGCTGACGGACGCGCGGCGGCGACCGCAGCCTTGGCCGAGGCGGGCGCGGGCGACGGCGCCGTCGGTGCCAGTGCTGGTGCTGGTGCTGGTGCCGGCGGTTCCGGCGGCGCGGTGGCGCCGGGCCTGGCCACCGAGCCGGCGAGCGACGTCGGCGCGCCGATCGCGATGCGATAGCGCTCCCAGTCGGCGTAGCCGCCGACGTATTCCTCGACCCGCCCGTCGCCCTCGAAGACCAGGATGCTGGTGACGACGTTGTCGAGGAAGCGCGATCGTGGCTGACGATCAGCAGCGTCCCGGTCCAGGCGACGAGCTCGGCTTCGAGCAGCTCGAGCGTCTCGAGATCGAGATCGTTGGTCGGCTCGTCGAGCACCAGCACGTTGGCCGGCCGGGTGAACAGGCGCGCCAGCAGCAGCCGGTTGCGCTCGCCGCCCGACAGCGCCTTGACCGGCGACCGCGCCCGCTCCGGCGAGAACAGGAAGTCGCGCAGGTAGCCGTGGACGTGCTTCGAGCCGCCGTTGACGGTCACCGTGTCGTTGCCGTCGCCGACCGTGTCGAAGACGGTGCGCTCGGGATCGAGCTGTTCGCGCTGCTGGTCGTAGTAGGCGATCTGGACGTTGGCGCCGCGCCGGACCTCGCCGGCGTCGGGCGTCGAGGTCGCCGAGCAGCAGGCGCAGCAGCGTGGTCTTGCCGGCGCCGTTCGGGCCGACCAGCCCGATGCGATCGCCGCGCTGCACGCGCAGCGACAGGTCGCGGACGATCGGCGGGCCGCCGTAGCCCTTCGACACGCCCTCGGCCTCGAACACCATCTTGCCGGTGGCCTCGGCCTTCTCGGCCGAGAGCCGGACCGATCCCAGGCGCTCGCGCCGCTCGGCGCGCTCCTGCCGCATCGCCTCGAGCGCCTTGACGCGGCCCTCGTTGCGCGTCCGGCGGGCCTTGATGCCCTGGCGGATCCACACTTCCTCTTCCGCCAGCTTCTTGTCGAACTTCGCGTTCTGGAGGCGCTCGTTCTCGAGCCACTCCTCCTTCTTGCGGGTGAACGTCGCGTAATCGCCGGGCCACGACGTCAGGCGGCCGCGATCGAGCTCGACGATCCGCGTCGCGATGCGTTCGAGGAAGACGCGGTCGTGGGTGACGAAGACGACCGCGCCCGGGTAGTCGAGCAGCAACGCCTCGAGCCAGGCGATGGCGTCGATGTCGAGGTGGTTGGTCGGCTCGTCGAGGACCAGCACGTCGGGCTGCGCGACCAGCGCGCGGGCCAGCAGCACGCGCCGGCGCCAGCCGCCGGACAGCGTGTCGACCGGCACGTCGCGCGGCAGGCCGAGGCGATCGAGGACCATCTCGACGCGCTGCTCGAGGCGCCAGCCGTCGCGCTCGTCGAGCTCGTGCTGGAAGCGGCCGAGCCGCTCCAGCGCCTCGGGCGTCGCATCGTGGGCGACGTCGTGCGCCGCGTGATGGTAGGCGGTGACCACGTCGCTCAACGCGCCAAGGCCTTCGGCGACGACGTCGAAGACCGGCTTGTCGGTGGCCAGCGGGACGTCCTGCTCGAGGCGCGCGACGACGACGCCGGGCTGGCGCCACACCGTGCCGGCGTCCGGCGGAATCGCGCCGGCGATGATCTTGAGCAGGGTCGACTTGCCGGTGCCGTTGCGGCCGATGACCGCGACCCGCTCGCCAGGATCGACCTGGAAAGCGACGCGATCGAGGAGCGGCAGGTGGCCGTAGGCGACAGAAATGGAATCCAGAGTGAAAAGGGGCATTGCAGGCAGGACGGACGTTGCCCCTGCATTGTAGTAGCCCGCGCTCCGGCCGGGGGCGGCCCGGGGCCGCGGTTGTTCCGGTCGGGGCTGACTTTGGGCAGCGGAACGGCCCGCTGATTCTGGCGGATCGTCGCTATTTTCCGGCCTTTTCCCATCGTGTGCGTGGCACCTCGCTTGCACCGCACACGGCCAGATGCGATCCGCTTCCGACCGGCTCCCCTCGCGCTCCCGTGCCGCCGTTGCCGCCATCGTGGCGGCGGTCGTCGCCGCGACCTCCCGTCCCGTCCCCGTGGCCGCCGCCGAAGGCCGACTGATTCCGCTCGAGCGCGTCGAGGAGATCAGCGTGCTGGTCGACGATATGACGCCCGACGCCGAGACGCTGCGGCTGACCCGCGAGATCATCCAGGCCGACGCCGAGTCGCAACTGCTCCGCAACGGGCTGCGCGTCCACGCCGCCGGCTCGATGCCGGCGCTCTACTTCCAGATCTCGGTGCTGTGCGACGACCGCGGCCCGTGCGCGATCGACGTCTCGTCGGCGGCGATCCAGGACGTCTACCTCGACGCGATGGCGACGTCGACGATCCGGGCCAAGACCTGGTACACGGGCCAGATCATCCTGGCCCCTCGCGCGGCGGTCCACGAGAGCGTCCGCAACGCGGTCCGCGGCCAGGCCGACGAGTTCGCCTCCGACGTCCAGGCGGCGCGGAAACGCGTCCTCGGTGCGGCCCCGTCGGCGAGCGCACCGGATCCGGCCGCGATTCGCCCAGACCCGACGCCCCGTCGCGGCAATTGATTGTGGCGGCGGCGCCCCTCAGGCGCCGCCGCGGGCCGCCCTTCGAGCGTGCCGGCTGCTATTCGCGGCGCTGAGCGCGCCGCGGCGCCGTCACGCGGGCGGCGCTCGTCTAGCGCAGCAGCTGGCGCGCCTTGCGCATCTCCGGCGCCTGCGCGGTGTTCAGCGCGACGGCGGCGTCGATCAGCTTGGCGCCGTCCCCCGCCGGCGCCGCCCGCATCGTCCACTGCTCCTTGGCCCGGCCGGCCAGCATGTCCCACTCGTAGACGCGCGATGCCTGGCGGTAGGCCTCGGTGAGGAAGCCGGCGTCGAACAGCGCGTTGGCGTCGGCCGGGTTCGCCTGGGCGCGCGCCTCGAGCGCCTTCAGCAGCGCGTCGGCGACGGCGCGATCCCGCGACGCGTAGATCGTGGCGCGGCGCAGCGTCTCCATCCGCGCCGACACCGGCATCGTCGCCGTCAGCAGCTTCGGCACGTCGCTCGTCAGCCGGCTCACGTCATAGGCCGGGTCGGGATTGTTCCAGCCGGCCGCGGCGGCGTTGCTCCACGGCAGCGACGGGTTCCCGCTCAGCTCGAAGGCGTGGCAGATGAACGGCGGCCCGGCCAGGGCGGGCGCGGCGGTGATGAGGACGGCGCCGGTGACGGCGGCGGCGGCGATGAGGGCACGGTTGAACAGCATGGGTGGCTCCTTGAAGCGGGTGGCGGCAGCGCCACGACGTGAGCACTGCCGCCTGTGACGAGGCTCCAGGGAGGGAGGAGGCGTGAGCTAACGGTGACACGCCGGTAAACACGGCGAAATCAGCGCAGCTTGACGCTGTAAAGCGCGTGGTGGGTCAGCACGAAGAGGGTCCGTCCGTCCGGGCCGCCGAACCTGAGCCCGGTCGGCCGCTCGGGAATCTCGATGCGCCCCAGCAGCTCCCCGCTCGGCCGATAGACGAAGATCTGGCCGTTGGCGAGGTAGACGTTGCCGTTTCGGGCGGTGGCCACGCTCTCGCCGCCGCGCTCGGCGAACGGCTGGAGATCGGCCAGCGTCCCGTCGTCGCGGACGGTGCCACGGTAGGTGCGGTTCTCGGCCCCGCTGATCAGGTAGACGCGCTCGCCCGGCCGCGCCGCGACCAGGCTGAACGCATCGAGGGCGTGGGACCAGCGCCAGCCCGTCTCGTCCATGCCCGGGTACGAGCCGTCCGGCCCCTGCCTGAAGACCCGGCCGGCGGGCAGGATCAGGCTGCCGTCCGGCGAAACGTAGGCCTCCGCCGCCGCCGTCGTCACTTCCTTCGTGAACATCTGCGCCAGCGTCTCGGACTGGTAGGTGGCGAGGTCGAGGTGGCTGCGGAACTGGCCGTCGGCCCAGACGGTCGACGGCAGCAGGACGGTCGCCTTGTGGCCGGCCGGCCACGGCTGCGGCGACAGCACCTTCAGCGCGTCGCGCGGCCCATCGGGCTTGAACGCGTAGACCGAACCGGCGCGGCCGGCCATCGAGAGGACCAGCAGGCTGCCGGATCGATCGACGCCGAGGTTGACCGCGTCGAGCGGCGCGTCGCGGACCACCTTCAAGCCGGCCGTCGCCGACCACGAGAATATCCGCTGCTGGTGCTTGTCGACGAAGTAGAGCGTGCCGGCGCCATCGACCGCCGGGCCGGCGATCGAATGAAAACCGTCGGCCAGCTTCTCGATCGTGGCTTTCAGCACCGGCTCCGCCGCGGGCGAGGCGGCGGCCGGCAGCGGCGGGTTCAGATCGAGCACGGCGAAGAGCCGCTCGCGCACCGCGCGGCCGTTCGTCACGTCCTCGACCGCGTTGTCGAAGGCGAACTTGCCGGCGCGCAGCTTGGTGCCGCAATCCCCGTCGTCACAGGCGGCATAGCCGTGCTCGGCGTTGACCGAGACGTTGCGGAAGCGGATGTCGCTCGATCCGTGGACGCGGATCGCGGCCGGGAACGGCGCGTAGCTGCGGGTCACGCGGTAGGCGCGATAATTGGCGATGGTGATGTGCTTCGAGTCGCTGATCTCGAAGGCCAGCGACTCGGCGCTGCTCGACGACTTCCTCTTCGGTCTGCGGACCGTGGAACGCCCAGTTCTCGACCCGATCGAGCTTGATCTCGCCGTAGAGGTGATGCTCGGCCGACAGCTCGTAGACGACGCCGGGCGTCGTCGTGTCGGAGACGTAGAAGCCCGATTGCGCGTTCGGGTTCGCCGTCCAGATGGTGTGGAAGGTCCCGCCGCCGCCCTTCGTCACCCACACGCTCGGGTACTGCGCGCCGGAGCGGCCGCGCCCGCCCGGTCCGGGCGGCCCCGGCGCGAACCAGTGGATCATCACGTCCGACAGCAGCGAGTCGCGGCCGGCCATCCACAGCACGTTGGTGGCGCGCGGGTTGGTCGCGCCGGTGAAGAGCCCGAGGCCGCTGACGACGGTGCGACCGCCCGACGGCGCCAGGAGCAGCGCCTTCGGCTCGCCGACGCCGGCGAAGGCCTCCACGCGATCGGCGAGATCGATCCGCGTCGTCGCCGGGTGCAGGGCGATCAGCACGGTGTCCGGCTTCAGCGCGATGGTGTCTCGAACGACGTAGGTGCCGCTCGGGAAGTAGAGGACGCGCGTCCCGCGACGGCGGCCTGCAGCGCCTTGGTGTCGTCGGTCTTGCCGTCGCCGGCGACGCCGAGCGTCCGCACGTTGACCCATTGATCCATCGGCGGCAGGGCCGGCAGTGCCCGCGTGCAGCGGCGCCGGTGCGGCGGCCAGCGGCGCGGCGTCGAACTGCTCCTCGATCCGGCCGGTGGTGTCGTTGCCGCGGACGAACAGGCCGTGGTGGAAGCGGCGGACCCGGTAGGCGGCCGACGGCGTCGTGAATGTCCGGCCGCTCTCGCGATCGCGCGCGAACACCGGCGTGTCGACGCAGATCGCGTCCTCGACGCCGAGCTGCATCAGCGCATTCCTGCCTCGGTCGAAGACGACGGCGGCGGAGGCCACCTTCTCGAAGCGCGTGTCCTTCAGCCAGACGTGGTCCGAGTAGCCCTCGTCGAGGCTGATGCCGACCGGCACGTTGCGGAAGGTCGTCCGCACCGCCGTCAGGCCGGTCTGGTGCTCGCGGATGGCCGCCTCGCGCTGCCCCTCGAACACCGAATCGATCAGCGTGTAGGGCCAGAACGGCGACGTGCTGGTGGCCAGGATGCCGTAGCGGCCGCCGACGAAGCGCAGGTCCTGGCCGACGTTGCCGACTTCCAGGATCCCAGCCAGCCCGGAGCCGATGCGGAACTCCATGTGGCCGAGGATGCCGTGCTGGGCGACGTGGAAGCGGACGCCGACCGCGGCCGGGTTGCCGTCGCCAATCTCGATGTCGACGTTCAGCATCGACGAGTAGAACGTCGTCTGGTTGGCGTCGGGGATGGCGTCGTTGGCCGGCACCAGGCCGGGCGGCGGAAACGGCAGGCGGGCGTTGGCTGCCGGGCCCGGTCCGGGACCGGCGGCGCCTGCGCCGGCCGCAGCTCCCGGGCGGGTGGGACGGGCATTCGTGAAGTGGACCATCACGCCGAGCCCGGTCTCGAAGCCGGGCGTGCGCTCCGGTAGCACGAACACCGGCCGCGTCGCGCCGAAGCCGATGACGCGGACGGCGCGCCAGACGATCAACGTGCGCGTGATCCGATAGCGGCCGGACGGGATGAAGACGATGCCGCCGGCCGGGCTGGCGGCGGCACGGTCGAGCGCCGCCTGCAGCAGCGCCGAGTGGTCCGCGGTGGCAGTCTGGGGATCCGGCGCGTCGACGTAGACCGCGGCCGGGTCGTCGGGACGGGCGGTGAACACGGAATCCGCCGCCGCGGGTTGGGCGGCGAGCGAGAGCAACAGACACAGGAACAGGCGCGTGAGCACGGCGCAGTGTGTTCCATGTTGCCGGCTCGCACCAAATCGGCCCGGCGGGGTGATCTCACGGTGAGATCGCGGCAGATCGGCCTGATTCAGCGCCGCGGTTGACCGATACTGGGCGCATGCCCGCCTTGCCGCCGGACGCGGAGGCCGTCCGCGCGCAGCTCGCACGCATCCTGCTCAGCCCGGGCTTCGCCAACGCCGATCGGCTCAGCCGATTCCTCCGCTTCGTCGTCGAGCGGACGCTCGACGGCGAGGGCGATCAGCTCAAGGAGTACCGCCTCGGCACCGAGGTGTTCGACCGGCCGTCGGACTACGACCCGCGGCTCGACTCGATCGTCCGCGTCGAAGCCCGCCGCCTGCGGTCGAAGCTGGCGGAGTACTACGAGGGACCCGGCCGCACCGAGGCCACCGTGATCCGCGTCGAGAAGGGCGGCTACGCCGCCACCTTCGAGACCGCCACCGCCAAGCCGGCGACTTCAGAGTCGATTGCGGCGACGACTCCGGAGCCGGTCGAACAGGCGACTCCGGAGTCCATGCGCCCGACCCCGCCTCGCCCGAACCGCCTGCTGCCGTTCGCGCTGGCGATCGCCGCCGTCCTCGTCGCCGTGCTGGCCGGCTGGTTCGTCATCGGCCGCAACACCGCCTCGGCGTCGTCGCGAATCCAGGTCGCCGTGCTGCCGCTCGCCCGCTACGACGAAGGGCCGGAGGTCGTCCCCGAGGCGCTCGCCGACGCGCTGACCGACGGCCTGATCGCCGAGCTGGCCCGCCATGCCGCCGTCGAGGTGACGTCGCGGACCAGCGTGATGCCGTTCCGCGAGCGCAGCGTGCCGCTCTCGACCATCGCCACGACGCTCGGCGTGCAGGCCGTGGTCGAAGGCCGCGTCCAGGTCACCGGCACCCGGCTGTGGATCGAGGTCCGGCTCGTCGACGCCCGGCGCGACCGCAAGATCTGGGTCGACGAGTTCGCCGGCGACACCTCGGATCGCCGCGCCCTCGAGCGCCGCGTCGCCGCCGCCATCGTCCCGGTGCTGACCGCCCGCTTCGGCCCCGGCGTGCCGTAGAATGAGCGGGCTGGTTCAGCGATATACAAACGCAGGAGGCGACGTGGCGAAGCAGACGAAGGCGAAGGCGGGTAGCGGAACGCTCGGCGAGATTGCCGAAGGCCTGGGCACACTGCTCGGCAACGCGGAAAAGCAGTGGCGCGCCTGGCAGGGGCCGCGCGACGCCGTCGTCAAGGCCGTCACCGACGTGCGCGATCGCGCTGCGGCCCTGCTCTCCGAGATGAAGACGGCGGCAGACGCGGCTGCCGGCAAGGGATTCGAAGAAGGGCAAGAAGAAAGAGAAGAAGGACAAGAAAGCCAAGAAGGACAAGGCCAAGAAGGACAAGGTCGAGAAGGCCAAGACCGACAAGGCCGCCAAGGCAGAGAAGAAGGGCCGGAAGGACGAGAAGAAGGCCGGGAACAAGGCTGGGAAGAAGATGAAGTCCAAGGCCAAGAAGGCCAGGACCGCCGCGCCCGCTGCGACCGCTGCTCCCGCCCCCTCCATGGCCCCCGAGTCCGGCGATACCACCGAATCCTGACCTCCCCGCGCGCGCCCGTAGCTCAGGTGGATAGAGCATCGGCCTTCTAAGCCGAGGGTCGCTGGTTCGAGTCCAGCCGGGCGCGCCACTAAATCATTCTATAATCAACAACTTACACGCTGCTTCATTTGGCGACAGTTGATTGATTGTGTTCTGGGGGTGCATTAGTTTAGGCGCCCGGGACAACGAGCCCAAGGCTCGGCATGGTTGCAATTGTGATTGGTTCGCCGGGGAGACGGAAGAGGCGAGTGGGCCGAGGCCTCGAAGGCAGTAACTCTCGCAGCGACGGGCGGCGAGCAGTTGGTACCGCGTAGCGGTGTTCGGGTTGGGCCTCCGCCTCGGAGGGCGATGCAGAGGATGCCCGGGGCGTGCTGTTGGACAAGCAAGGAAGACTGGTACGGCCAAGCTCGATGCTGCGAGTGGCGACCAACAGCTCTGGCCTTCGCTTGGCGATGTGGCTCGCGAACCGCTGGGCGGGTGACGAGCCGTGGGAGCCAGCGGAGTGAGCGGGCATTGGCAAGCGGCCGAGCGACCGAGCGGGCGACAAGTGGGCGGCGAGACAGGGTTGCGTGGAGGAGGGTTGGCCAAGGGCGGGTACCGGTCGCACGGTGCCTGGTACGGCGCCTAACGTTTGAGCTGAGCCGACCGTGGAGGCAAGGCAGCCCGGCCGACAAGAGCAACATGATATTCCGCTCTTGGCGGCCGGGCTGCCTTGCCGGAGCGGGTCGGCTCGAGCGAAGGGTTAGGCCGACCCGTGAGGTGGAAACGGGCTTTCAGACCGACCGCTGTCCAAGCCACCGTGGAACAGCCGCCTTGTACTTCCGGTACGCCGCTCCAAACTTGAGCTCCAGCGCCAGTTCCTCTCGTGGCGCAACGATGCTGACGCCCACGCACATGAGCAGGCACCCGAGCAAAACGGAGACGCTTCCAAAGAGAATCGCCCAGCCGAGCCAGAGCCCGACTTCAGCCAGGTACATTGGGTGGCGCGAGACGGCGTAGGGGCCGCGAGTGAGGAAGACTTTAGGACTCCAGTCAAGCCTGACCTGCTCAGGGAGCTCGGACCCGAGACTCAGGCCAAGTATCAGAAGCCAGGCGAGGACGACGCCGCCGGCCAAAACTGGAAGGAGACCCAAAAGGTTCCATAGTGCAGGGTGCCCGTCCGCCCACCCATACCGTTGACCAAAAGACGAGACAGCCCATGGCAGGACACCGTGAACGAGAGGAATCGCCACCAGGAAGACGAGAAGGCCAGAGGCCCTGGCGGCCCATCGGGGGACTGTGAGGGGGCGAGAGGCCATCGGCGCCTGTTTTTGTGGGTCTTCAGCAGAATCTGGGGGTCGTTTCCGGTTCCGGTAGCTGACCCAACGTATGATACAGGGCGATCTCTATGCAGCGATAGCTTAGGGGTGCGGTCTGGTGCGGTCATGAAGACACCGGCTCAGCGGAAGCTCACTTCCAGCGCGTACACCTCGCGCGCGCCGACGCTCCGGAGCATGATCGGTGAGTCGTCCGGTTTGTCCATCTGCTCATCAGTGACACGTGGACAGCCTGGAGACTTCCCTCGGTGACCCGCGCAGTGCGCGCAAATTCGTCCAGCGATGTCGGTGGCTTGCCGAGCGGCACCGGCGAAGAGGTAGGGATCGAGAATCGTGAGTCGAAGAGCGAGCTGTGAGATCGCGGAGCTCGCGCAGCCCATCTGGGCGAGAGCCTGGGCGCCACGAGTAACTGCAACAGGTCTGGAGACGTACGCAGCGCACAGTCGTCGCGGACAAATCGCCACGGGAGAACAAGGAGGCAGAAGAGGAAGGGAAGCCTCTGAACCCTCGGAAAGCTCAAGCCACTCCTGGAGCAGCTTGACCTGCCTGGTTTCTTCGGACCAGTGATTACTGGAGAACGGCGGCCTCTCGGCTCTCTCCTCCTGGTTGCTCGATCTGCCGGACCAGGCTGGCCTTGAACTCGGCCGGTGTCTGGTACTGCAGGCTCTGGTGCGGCCGCACCTCGTTGTAGTGCCGGCGCCAGATCTCGATCCCGACCTGCGCCTCCCGCCGATTGCGGAACCACTCGAGGCTCAGGCACTCATCGCGGAACTTCCCGTTGAACGACTCGTCGGTCCCAGTCTGCCAGGGCTTGCCCGGATCGATGAAGGCCGTATCGATCTGCGCCGTCTGCAGCCACCGCAGGATGGCGGTGGCGATGAACTCGGGCCCGTTGTCGGACCGCAGGTAGCGGGGCGCGCCGTGCACACTGACCAACCGGCTCAGGACCTCGATGACCCGTCCGGATCGGATGCCGCCGGCCACGTCGATCGCCAAGCACTCGCGCGTGAACTCGTCCACCACCGTCAGGCACTTCAGCACGCGCCCATCCGCGCACCAGTCGAAGATGAAGTCGTACGCCCAGACGTGATTCAGACCGGTCGGCGGTCGCGGCCGCGGCCGCGACGTCGCCACCCGGCGCCTCGGCCGGCGCCGCGGCAGCTGAAGCCCGGTCTGCCGCCACAGGCGGTAGGCGCGGTCCGGGCTCATGCGGTAGCCACGTCGGGCCAGGAAGATCCGGATCTTCCGATAGCCATACCGCGGGTACTGGCCGGCGAGCTCGCGCATCGCGTCCACGACGGGCTGGTCCCAGGTCGCGAGCCGGGACGCGTAGCCGAGGGTCGACCGCGCGACCGACAGCAAGGCGCACGCGCGGCGGCGGGACAGGCCGCGCCCGTGGGCGTAGGCGACCTGCTGCCGGCGCACGCGTGCGCCTACCATTTGTTTCGGGTGATCTCCTTGAGCACGTCGAGCTCGAGGTCCCGGTCGGCGACCATCTTCTTCAACCGCCCGTTTTCTTGCTCGAGGTGTCGCAGCCGCTTCACATCGGCCGCCTCCAGGGTGCCGAAGTGCTTCCGCCAGGCGTAGATCGTCTGGCCGCTGATGCCGTGCTTCTTGGCCACCTCCGGCACCGGCCGCTGATCGGCCTCGCGGAGGATCGTCACCATCTGCTCGTCCGTGAACCGCGTCTTCTTCATGGCGTCTCCTGCCGGAGGCCGCCATTCTCTCAAGCTTCAGCTGGTCCGAATATCGCCAGGCAGGTCAGCTTGCTGTCCTGCTGCAGAATCGAGCGGTACCGCCACTCACGCTCTTCAGTCACCCCGCGCTCTCCACAAGGGCTCAGCTGCCCGACATCATCGTCAAGGTCCGCGCCGTCGTCAGGCGACAATAGAGTCCGGGTAGTCGCCCAGGGCCTTCATCGACCGGGGCGCTCTCCATATCCTGTCTACTTGACGACGAGCCCGGGCCGGAGCGCTATGCAATTGCTCTGCGAGAGGCGGCTCACTGCACGTGTGAGACGCCTCCCCGGGACGCGTAGCGCACACTGGCGCGTCGCCAGATGCCGTTCTCGCGGCGCCAGTCGGGCTCGAGCAGAGACCAGGTGGTCTGGTCGTGGAGGCGGCCGTCCTTCTGAAACGACTGCGGCAGTCTTCCTTCCAGGACGCTCCCGGTCTTACGCAGTGCGCCGTTGCCGCGGCCGTTGGCCGCGAGCGCACGCGCTTCGAGTCGCCACACGCCGAGATCGTCGAACGCGAAGCGCAGCGCGAGCTGCGCCGCATCGATGAACGTGCCGGTGCCCCAATACGGCGCCCCGAGCGCGAAGCCCCAGTCCGCCGTGCTGAAGTCGGCGTCGATGGCCCGCAGCTGGATGAAGCCAACCGCCGTCTCGACCCCGTCGGGCACGACTGCGAAGCAGACATGACGCCCGTCGCGCCGCCGCCGGTGCGTCCACGCAATGAACCGCTCGAACTGTTCGACCGTCGTCGGCGGCGGCGAGATGAAGCGCGCCACTTCCTCGGTGGCCAGCAGCCGCAGCATCGACGGCGCATCGCTCAGCCGCAGCTCCCGCAGGGCCACACGGGTGCCGTGAAGCGCTGGCAGCCCATGCCGCCAGTTCAACGACGCGTCGGACGGCGGCGGCGAGCCCGCCAGCACGTTCAGGGACACGGGTCGCGTTTTGGGCACGACGTCGGTGCGCTCGGCGAGCGCCGGCTGACACAGCCACTCCGTCAGGCCACGCGGTTCGGTCCTGGTGAGGTAGGGCGTCATTGGGGTGATTCCTCTCGCGTCGTTGTGACTGCCCGGCACACTACGGCCTGGTCAGGACGCTCTGGGCAGCGGCCCAGGTGTCTCCCCAGACGACATGGTCGCCCCAGACCACGTGGTCCCCCCAAACGACGTGGTCGCCCCAGACAATGTGGTCCCCCCACACCACGTGATTGCCCCACACGATGTCCTGCTGGACGGTGAAGGCCTGCAGGCTGTCACCCCAGACGACGTGGTCGCCCCAGACGACGTGAGTGGCCCAGGCGGTCCGATTCGTATAGACGGTGTCGCCCCAGACGACGTGGTCCCCCCAGACGACGTGCTGACCCCAGCTGATGGTCTGGCCGTCGACGACGCTCGCCTCGGTGACGTTCGCGACGAGCCACGGGGTGTCCACCGGCCGCGTCGGGTCGATCGCCCCTGCCATTACGAGGGCGCCGGCGGCGTTGAGGCCTCCCGCGCCCTGCGTCAGCTCGTCATAGGGCGGGGCGCCGCCAGCGCTCATCTGGAAGGCGCTGTGCTGGAGCATCGCCTTGAGGGCGTTGGCCGTCGGCGCGGCGCCGTGGCTGGCCCTGGCCTCTTCGATCATGAGCGCCACGGTCCCGCTCACCACGCCGCTCGCCATGCTCGTGCCGCTCAAGTACATGTACGGCCGCCCACCGTAGGACGGGCCGCGCAGCGAGGGGTAGAGCGTGTAGAGCGTCTGCGCGGTGCTTGCCGGGCCAAGCAGCCGGTGGCCGGGGGCGACCACATCGGGCTTGGCGAAGCCGTCGTACCACGTCGGCCCGCGCGAGCTGTAGTCGGCGATGACGTCGTCGGATCGCCGCGCAGTGTCGAACGTCTTGACGGCGCCGACCGTGATGGCCGACGGCGCATTGCCGGGCGAGGTGACGCCCGCGTAGCCGACCTGGCCGGTGAGCGGGTTGACGCCCACGTTGCCCGCCGACACGACCACGACGAGGCCGGCGCGCACGGCGGCTTCGACCGCCTGGACCAGAGGGTCGGTCGCGGCCGGCTCGAAGATCGGATGGCCGAGCGAGAGGTTGAGGATGTCGATCCCGTAGGTGACGCGGTTGACGACGGCCCACTGGATCGCGTTGATGACGTGGCTGGTGGAACCGGCGCCCACGCTGTTGAGCACGCGCAGGCTGACGTACTGGACGCCGGGCGCGACGCCCTTGACCTCGGCCTGGTGGCCGCCGATCAGGCCCGCGACGTGGGTGCCGTGTCCGTAGGAGTCGAGCGGCGACACGGCCGCCGGATTCGCGCTGCCCCCGGTGAAGTCGCGCGTGGTCTTGATGCGGCTGGTGCCGCCGCCATCCAGCAGCAGCCCTGAGTCGATGACCGCCACCGTCACTCCCGTGCCGGTGCGGGTGGTCGTCGCGGTGGCGCTCGTCGCCGCGTCGAGGGCCAAGGTGCCGCGCAGACTGAAGGGCGCCAGCGTCGCCGCCTTGTTGGCCGCGAGTTCCGACGTGTCGGTGAAGGTCGTGAAGTTGCTGCCGGCCTTGGTCGCCGTCGCACTGATGACGGCGCCAACGGCGACGGGGGTGGAGAGCGTGGTGGTGAAGGTGGCGGCGCCCGAGCCGCTGGTCGCCACGTTGATCGCGCCGAGATAGGTGTGGCCCTCGCCGTATCCCGAGCTGTCGGCGCTCGCGGTCGCGAAGAGCTCGATGCGGAAGGCACTGTTGGCGGTGCTGTTCAGTGTGCCGGCGATCTCCACGAGCGTTCCGGTGGTCACCGCCTTCGTCAGGACGGGGAAGTTCTGGCTGTTGTTGGCGCCGGAGTCCGCATCGCCCGTGTCATTGGCGAGCACCCCGCTCGACCCGAGGTCGATGGCCAGCCCCCCGTTCCCGTAAATCGAGTTGCCGAGGATCCGGTTTCCCGATCCGGCAGAGGTCTTGAGGTAGATGCCGTCCGCGCCATTGTTCGCGATGACGTTCCCTTCGCCCACGCCGACGCCGCCAATGAGGTTGTTCGCGGCGCTGCCGGAGAGCTCGATGCCGCTGTAACCGTTGGCAATGGCCTTCGCGCCGTTCACGCTCAATCCAATGTAGTTGCCCTGGAGGGTATTGCCGCTGGCACTGTTGTAGAGGCCGATGCCGTACGACAGCGTGTTGCCTGAGATGACGTTCCCCGATCCTGGCAGGCTGCCGCCGATGGCGCTGCCGTTGCTCTTGACGGAGATGCCGAACTCGTTGCCCAGCGCCTGCGTGCCTGACACATCGGTACCAATGTAGTTGCCGAAAATGACCGAGCCGCCGGCGCCCGAATCGATCTCGATCCCGTCGTCACCTGCGCGGTTGATCACGAGCCCCTTGATCGTCGATGCGCCGGTCGTGAGCGAGATGGCGTTGGGGTCACTGGCGGTGACGCCGGAGGCGTTGATCTCGACGACGGGCCCGCCAGCCAGGGAGTAGCCCTGCTGCGTGGTGCCGTCGATGGTGACGGCGCTGGTGACGTTCAAGTCGCCGCCACTGAGCGAGAGTCGGTACCAGGAGCGCGCGGTGCCGGGGACGTAGTCGGGATCGAAGTCCGCGATGGCCTGGTCGGCCTTCGTCGTGACCACCGGTGTGCCGAAGGTGCCGGCCACGCCGTTGTCGCGATAATAGACGTGATTCGGGTCGCTCTGGGAAATGTTGAAGACGATCAGGTCCTCGCCGGCGAGCGCGTTGGCGTCGAGGATCGCCTGGCGCAGCGATCCTGCGCCCGAGTTGTTGGTATTGGTGACCGTGAAGGTCGCTCCGTACGTCGCCATGGCCGAGACCGGCGCGTCATAGGAGATGCCGACGATATCCTGGTCTTGGGCGAGGCGCCGGAGGAGCCCGGCCGGCAGGTCCGCGGCGACGGCGTCGATAATCCCAAGATTCGCCCGAACACGCGCCCGGTGCAGCGCGAGCTTCTGCAACATGCCCTGGCGCGCCCCTGGACGCACGGTGAGAATCACCTTGACCGGCGCCTCGTCCGGGGCCGAGTCGATCTGCTGCCGCATGAAGCGGTCGACTCTGGGCGTCCGCTGGGGGCCGGCCGCGTCCGCGCTGGACGCGATGGTGCCAACCGCGAGGGCCAACGCCACAAGGAAACGCCAGGCGGTCGATGGACGCCGACCGCGATCGGGACGGGTGAAAGACGCGAGGAGGGGGAGCATGGGTCAAGAACCTCGAACTCCCTCACAGCAGGGTGCATGCCAGCGTCGCGCTCCTCAGCGACAGCACGTAACCTACTGGTTTGATGTGTCTTAGCGGTTGTTGCGCAGGCACGTGCAGCGCCACGTGCGTGACCCAAGACAGGACCCCTCCGCCGCCGCTCGCCGCGTAAGGCACACGGCTCGAGCAGCTTAGGGGCCTTTCTCGAAGCGAGACGGGCGTCTCGCCTCGGGACACGCGATCACGGATTGGGAAGTTGGGGGCAGGCTTCGCTGCGGAAACGAAGACACGACGCGCAGATCGAAAGCTCGTGACGTGCGGCTAGCCGGAGAATGTCCGCGAGTTGCAACACGTCGTGGAACGAGCGGTGATTCGATCCGCGGAGCATGGCGCCGTCCGATTCGACGTGGGGGCGCTGACCGTGGCGTCACGTCGTCATTCGGTGCCGGCCGGATGCGTGTGACCGCTGGTGCGGGCGCGCCTCCCGAAATCGGCCTTGTGCTCAGCGCCGCGGCCGGCTCCGCAGGTCGGCACGTACACCGGGCGGACCATGGCGACTCCAACCGCTCAGACAGGGCAGCTGGCGATCAGGGTAACCCGGGGGCGGTCTGTCACGGGTCCGCGGCTGACTGTCAGGCCGAACCCGACGAGCGAGGACTGCTAGACTTCGGCGTGGCCCTTTCCTTCCCAACACAATCCGTCGGCGTGACCAAGGGTGAGCCAGCCCGCAGACGCGAGCAGATCCGCGAGCTTGCCTTCACGCTCTAGCGTCTCGAGGGCCAGCCCTGTGGCGAGCTTGGAATGCCGCCATGGCTTGAGCGAATGTCTGCGGCCCGCCAGCAGCAATTCGGTTATGCGGTCAGCGGCGTCGATCCGATGGGTCGACAGCGTGATGGCTGTTCCGAGCCCGTCGGGCCCGATCACACCTGGCGAAGGCAAGGGAGAGCCATCGAGCCCACTCCCGTCGCCCTCACGTCCCAAGGGCGGCGGCTCGAGTCGAGTCCTCCAGGGGATCGCCATCGCGCATTCGCGCTCGGCTTGGAGCCGTGCATGCTCGGTCGCGTGTCTGGGCCCGGCTTCTCCAGGCGGCAGCGCTTCGCCCGCCGTAGGCATACGGCAGGGCGGCATCGCCGTTGCGCTCGTGCGCTCGGCGGGTCTCAGCCATCGCGGACAATCACGCATCGCTGCGAAAAAGGTCACACGGGCGCAGCCGCGGGGGGCCTCCGCGTGGGCTGGGCGCGGTCTCGGCCGGGGCATGACTTCTGCACTGAGGATGGGTGACGGCATCCCGCTCGTGGGACCGCCCTTCGTTACTTCAAGGAAGGTCGCCGTGGCCAGCTTTCACACCATCGTCGTCGCCGTGGACTTCAGTGATATCTCGAAGGACGTGTACGAGACCGCGCGGGAGATGGCGCGGCTCCATCACGCGCGGCTGCATGTGGTCCACGCCATCGGGGATCCGTTCTCGTCCATGTACGCGGTCGAGACGACCGGGCTGGATCTGCCGGACGTATTGCGGCAGTGGACCGACAACGCGCAGCAGCGGCTGGTGAGCCTAATCGGGGAATACCCGGCGGAGCTGGGACAGGTGACGACGGCGGTCCTTCCGGGCTCCCCTGCTCACGCCATCGTCAAGTACGCCGCCGATCGGCCGGCCGACCTGATCGTGGTCGGCTCGCACGGTCGAGGCGCGGTGAGCCGCCTGCTACTCGGCAGCGTCGCCGAACGGATCCTCCACCATGCCGGCCGCTCGGTGCTCGTGGTGTCGCACCAGGCCCGGGTGTCGGAGTCCGTCGACGTCGGCGTCGCCGCGACCGTCAGCGCCTAGTGCACCGACGTCGAGATGGCGTCAAGGGATCGCGGTCGAGGTGGGTGCAGCCGCAAGGCGGCGCGACGAGGAAAACCGGGAGTATTGTCAGGAGCGCCAACGCCGCGGATGCGCCCGCATCGGCCGCGAGGATTGACGCTGTCTCGACGTCGGTGCACTAGTGTCCTGTCCGCGTCGTTCGTGGCAGAAGGCCCGGATCACGGCGTCCGGGACCTGACGGGCCACCGAGCTACGCCGCGGCCTCAGTAGGTGATCAGCGCCCCGTCTTCGATCTCGTCCATGACGTCGGCGATCAGGAGGCGGAGATTGCCGGCGTTGGTGGCGTGGAGCAGCGCGGTCGTCGACGTGATGACGCCGGCGCGCACGAGCTTCTCGATCTCGCCGTCGAAATACTGCATCCCGTCCATCTCGCCGTCGCGCATCGCGTCGAGCAGCGTCTTGCCCTCGCCTTCGCCGCCCTCCATGTAGTCGCGCGTGCGCAGCGTCGACTTCAGGATCTCGAGCGCGGCGACGCGGCCGCCTGCCTTCTTCGGGATCAGGCGCTGCGAGACGAAGTAGCGGAACGACGCGGCGAGGCGGCCGCGGATGGCGCGCTGGTCGGTGGCCTCGAAGGCGCCGACGATGCGCTCGACGGTCTTCGAGGCGTCGATCGTGTGTAGCGTGGAGAAGACCAGGTGCCCGGTCTCGGCGGCGGTCAGGGCGATCTCGATCGTCTCGCGATCGCGCATCTCGCCGACCAGGATCACCTTCGGCGCCTGGCGCAGCGCGGCGCGCAGGGCCAAGGCGAAGGTCGGCGTGTCGCTGTGCAGCTCGCGCTGATGGACGGTCGCCTTCTTGTGCTGGTGCAGGAACTCGATCGGATCCTCGATGGTCAGGATGTGATCGGCCCGGGTCTCGTTGATCAGGTCGATGAGCGCCGCCAGCGTCGACGACTTGCCCGATCCGGTCGGCCCGGTGACGAGCACGATGCCGTTCTTCAGCGAGGCGATCTCGATCAGCGCCGCCGGCAGCTTGAGCTCGCCGAGGGTCGGCACTTTCGACGGGATGACGCGCATGACGATGGCGAAGCTGCCGCGCTGGCGGAAGATGTTGACGCGGAAGCGGGCCCGCTCGGGCAGCGAGTAGGAGAGGTCGCAGGCGCCCTGTTCCTGGAGCGCGTGCAGCGCCGTCCGGTTGTCGCCGATGATGTCGCGGGCGAGCCGCGCGGTGTCGGCGACGCGCAGCACCGACAGCCCCCTGACCTCGACGGACGAGAGCTCGCCGTGCTGCTCCACCTGCGGCGGCCGCCCGGGCGAGAGGATCAGGTCGCTGATGCCGCTGCCCGAATCGAGCATCGCCCAGATCACGGAGGGCGTGCTGAAGGTCGCCGGCACGGCGGGCAACGGTCCGAACAGGTGATCGGCGAGGGTCGTGATGTCGGCAAGCATGTTGTGTCGCAGCGGTCCCCGGGCGCCGAAACGCAGCGCTCCACACGAGGTATCGGCCACCGCCGAGGTTTCGTGACCGGGCGGCCGCGGCAGCGGCGCGAACCGCCGCGCAGCCGCAGGCACTGGCAGCACAGCCTGCGGGGTGCAGGCCCGCTGCGAGTAGACTCCCCGCATGGGGCGGAAGGCACGACTCAAGGAACACAAGGACGTTCGACCGCGGTCACTGGCCGCGGCGCCGTTTCGGCCGAACCGGCCGATTCTGGTGCTGAGCCTAGTCGGGATGGCCGTGACGGCGTATCTGTCCTGGGCGGCGTCGAGCGGCAGCGGCGTGCCGGGCTGCGGCATCGACAGCGGCTGCGATGCCGTCCTCTCGAGCCGCTGGGCGACGCTGCTTGGGGCGCCGACCGCGGTGTGGGGCCTGCTCGCCTACGCCACACTGGCGGCGTCGGCCTTCATTCGACGCGCGGACTGGCAGTGGATCGTGTCGTGGACGGTCGCGTTCTTCGGCCTGCTCTACAGCGTCTACCTGACGACCGTGTCGGTCACGCTCCTCGGCGCGACCTGTCCCTACTGCCTCACCTCGCTCACCATCATGGCGGCGCTGTTGGTGGTGGCCACGCGCCAGCGCCCGGCCGAGATGCCGAACGTCGCCTGGCGCCGTGTCCTCGTGCGGGCCGTTCCGGCGGCGGCCGTCGTCATCGCGCTCCTCCATCTCAACTACGTCGGCGTCCTCGGCCGTCCGCCCGCGGTCGAGGATCCGATGGCACGAGCGATCGCCGTGCATCTCGCCCAGCGCGGCGCGAAGATGTACGGCGCCTACTGGTGCCCGCACTGCGTCGAGCAGAAGGAACTCTTCGGCGCGTCCGCCAAGCGCCTTCCCTATGTGGAGTGCAGCTCGGGCGGGCCTGGCTCGCCCCAGACGCAGACGTGCCGGGCGGCAGGGATCGCCCAGTACCCAACCTGGATCATCGACGGCAAGAAGATCCAGGACGTGCTCACCCCGACGCGCCTGGCCGAGCTTACCGGCTTCCAGCCGCCGGCGGCGCGGCCGTAGCCGGCCCGGTCCGCCCTGCGGCCGTCGCGGGTATACTCCCGCCCGCCATGTCCAAGTCACCGATCGACCGCCGCACCTGGCTCCGTGGTCTGTTCGGGGGATCGGCCGCGATCGGCCTGAGCGCCGCCTGGGGCGCGCAGCAGACCGATGCCGCCCAGGTCGCCTCGAAGGACACCATCAAGGTCACCAAGATCGAGACCTTCGTCCTGAAGAACTCCTGGGTCTTCGTCAAGATCTCGACCGACGCCGGCATCACCGGCTGGGGCGAGATGCTCAAGGACGACGCCAAGGCGTGCGCCGCCGGCGCGCTGGAGGTCGGCGACTACCTGATCGGGCAGGACCCGCGCCGCGTCGTCTTCCACTGGCAGGCGATTCATCGCGGCGCGTTCTATCGCGGCGGGCCGATCAAGACGGCGATCTCGAGCGGCATCGATCAGGCGCTGTGGGACATCACCGGCAAGGCCTACGGCGTGCCGGTCTACCAGCTGATGGGCGGTCCGACCCGCGATCGCGTGCGCGTCTACGGCACCCCGAATCCGGCCAACGGCGTCAACGCGATGAAGGTGCAGCTGCGCGGGACTACGCGCGCGCCGTTCAAATACAATGAAGGCCTGCAGATGGTCGGCGAGATCACGGAGCGGTTCAAAGCGCTCCGCGACAAGATGGGGCCGACCGTCGACATCGGCGTCGAGTTCCACGGCGCCATCCAGCCGCCCACGGCGATGGTCCTGATGAAGGCGCTCGAGCCGTTCAACCCGTGGTTCTACGAGGAGGTCGTCCAGGCCCTCAACATCGAGCTGATGGCCGAGCTCGCCCGCAAGACCCACATCCCGCTCGCCACCGGCGAGCGCATCTTCACCAAGTGGGGCTTCAAGGACATCCTCGAGAAGCGCGCCGCGATGATCCTCCAGCCGGACGTGTGCTACGCCGGCGGCATCACCGAGCTGAAGATCATCGCCGGCATGGCCGAGGCCTATTACACGCCGCTCGCGCCGCACAACCCGCAGGGTCCGTGCTCGCTGGCGGCGAGCCTGCAGATTGCCGCCTCGATCCCCAACTTCCTGATCCAGGAACGGGGCGACAACGAGTACGCCGACCTCCTCGCCAAGCCCCTGCCGCCGATCGTGAACGGCCATCGGCCGCTGTTGACCGACCCCGGCCTCGGCATCACGATCGACGAGAACAAGCTGATGGCGCAGGTCGGGGAACCGAGGGAGTACCAAGCCGCAGTTCGACACCGACGACGGCTCGGTGGTCGATTGGTAGGTCTGACCGCTGACCGGCGCGGGTCTGATCGCACTCGCTGGCGGCGACGGCGCGCCCGACCGTCGGCGCGACGCTACGCCAGCCAGCCTCCGAGGGTCTCGACGCTTTGATTGACTCTCGCGCGCTCGAGCCAACCGAGGTGTCGATGTCGGCGCACGGCGAGGTCCAGCGGGAGGCAGGCACGCCGCGGGTGAATTCTCTCCTAGGATCGAACCGGTTCCTTCAAGGCCGTCAGTCACGCGGCGTAGTATTCCCTTGCCATCGCGATGAGTGCACCGCTTCGTTTTGCCGTCTTTGGCGCCGGGTTCTGGGCGCCCTACCAGCTGTCCGGATGGCGAGAGGTGGGCGGCGTCGAGTGCGTGGCGATCTACAATCGCACCCGGAAGAAGGCCGAGGCTCTGGCGCAGACCTTCGCCATTCCGGCGGCATTCGACGACCCCGCGCAACTGCTCGAAGAGATTCGTCCTGACTTCGTCGACATCGTGACCGAGGTAGGTGGGCACAAGCCGCTGTCTCTGCTGTGTGCGCGCGCGCGCATCGCCTGCATCTGCCAGAAGCCTCTTGCGGCCTCGTACCGCGAGGCGGCCGACATGGTGCGCGCGTTCCGCCGGACACGGACGCCGTTCTTCGTCCACGAGAACTGGCGGTGGCAGGCGCCCTTCGTCCATCTCCGCCGGCTGCTGACCACGTCGGTCATCGGCAGGCCGCTGCGTGCCCGTCTGTCGATGGTCTCCGGCTTCGACGTGTATGCGAACCAGCCGGCCTTGCGGGCGCTCGAACGATTCATCCTGACCGACCTGGGCACGCACGTGCTCGATGTCTGCCGGGTGCTGTTCGGTGAGGCGCGGTCCCTGGTACTGTCGGACGGCACGCCCGCTGGCGCCCACGGTCACGGGCGAGAGCCTGGCGACGGTCCTGCTGACGATGGGCGCCGCCGAGACCCATGTGAGCGTGGAGCTTGGCTACAACCGGACGCCGCTCGAAGCGTCGACGCGCGAAGTCTTTCCGCAGACGCTCGGGTTCATCGAGGGGAGTGACGGGTCGATTGAGCTGTCGGCAGACTACGTCATCCGGGTCACGACGAAGAAGGGAACACGCGTGACCCGGCACGCCCCACCGCGCTATGCGTGGGCCGACCCTCGCTACGATGTGGCGCACGCCAGCATCGTCCCCTGCTGTGCTGACCTGCTCGACGGCTTGCGGGGCCGCGGTGGCCAGACCACCGGCGAGGACAATCTGAAGACGTTGCGGCTGGTGTTCGCCGCCTACGACAGCGCCCGTACGGGGCGGGCGATCAGGTTCTGACGAGGATTTGCGATGTCATGGTCCAAGGTGCGGCCAGCCGGCGGCGGAGTGTGGTGCGCGATGGTCGCGGCAGGTCTGGCGGCGCTCGGCTGCTCGTCGGGCGAGCGTGGGGAACGCTCCGGCAGCGCCACCCAGCCGCTGAAGATCGGCGTGGCGTTCGAGACGCTGCAGACCGAATTCTGGGTCGCGGCGCTGGACACCTTGCGCCAGGAATCCGCCACGCGTGGGATCACCATGCTGCAAGCCGTTGCCGATGGCGATCCGAGCAAGCAATTCGAGCAGGTGCGCACGTTCCTCGGGCGCGGGGTGGACGGCATCATCCTGGTGCCGAAGGACGGCAAGACCGTCATCCCGATGATTCGGGCCGCGAACGCCGCGAAGGTCCCTGTCGTCCTGCTCAACCGGCCGGCCGATCGCACCGACGCTCCGCACACGACCATCGCACCCGACAACGCCGCCATCACCCGTCAGACGGTGGCCTACCTCGCCGACCGGGTGAAGCAATCGGGGCGCAAGGCCAAGGCCGCCATCCTGCTCGGTGACCTCAGCGACATCAATGCCATCGGACGGCGCGACGGGTTCGAAGCCGCTGTCAGGGACGCCGGCGGCGCCATCGACGTCGTGGCGCGGGTGCCCACCGAATGGAACCAGGAGCGGGCGCTGGCGGGCTTTCAGAGCGCGATGCAGGCGCATCCCGACATCGATTCTCGTGTTCACCTCGTCCGATTTCATGCTGCCGAGCATCAAGTCGGTGTTGAGCGCGATGGGCCGGTGGAAGAAGGTCGATGAGGCCGGCCATGTCCTGTTGGCGGGCTTCGATGGCGATCGGACGGCCTACACCATGATGGTGGACGGCTACCTGGACGCCACCGGTGTGCAGGACGTGTTCTGGGAGGCACGGCAGGCGATCACCGTCCTCGAGCAAGCGAAACGGGGTGTCCCGCCTCCGGCGCGGGTGGACGACCCGGGATTTGCCATCACCCAGCAGAACATGCCGACGTTCGCCGACCGGATGTGGGGCGCCGTCATGGCGCGGCAGAGCCACCGACCGTGACCAGCGCCGCCAGAGCCGGGCCATGGACCCGCGTCGGCGCGGGCGGGTCTGCCGCCCCGTTGTCTGCGGCGGCCTTCGCTGCGTTCGCCCTCACGGTTCCAGGCTTTGCGACGGGGACCAACATCGAAGCGATCCTCATCGCCGCGTTGCCGCTGCTGCTGCTCGTCAGCGGGCAGACGTTCGTTCTCGTCTCGGGCGGCATCGACTTGTCCGCCACGGCCGTGGTGGGGCTGGCCAGTGTCGCCGGCGGCCTGGTCATGAGCCACGACGTCCAGCCCGCAGCCGGCGGCCTGCCGCCGGCATCCGGGCCCGTGCTGATGTTGCTCACGGGCGCGCTGGCGGGGGCCGTGAATGGCGTCTGCATCGGAGCCCTGCGCATGCCGGCGTTCATGGTGACGTTGACGGTGGGCATGTTCAGCAGCGGCCTCGCCGTTCTTCTCGTCCGGCTCGCCGCGGATACGGAAACGCTGTTCAACCTGCCGCGAGCGTTCCTCGCGCTCGGCGGCACGCCGCTAGCGGCAGGCCTGATTGCGGGGGTCAGTGCGCTGGCCGCCGAGGTCCTGCTCGGCGGAACCGCTTTCGGGCGGATGCTGAGGGCCGTCGGCTACAACGCTCGCGCCGCGCGAATGTCCGGTGTGCCGGTGATTGGGGTGACCGCTGCGGCCTACGTGCTCAGCGGGACGTTCGCAGCGCTGGCGGCGGTCCTCCTGACCGGCAGTCTCGAAACCGCATCGCCGGCGCACGGCCGGACGTTGCTGCTCGACGTCATCGGCGCGACCGTGATCGGTGGCACCAGCCTGTCGGGGGGCCGCGGGCAGGTATGGGGGGCGGCGCTCGGGGTGCTCTTCCTGGGCATGCTCAGCAACGCGCTGACGCTGCTGAACGTCTCGGACTTCGCCGTGACGATCGTCAAGGGCGGACTGATCCTCGTCGCGGCCATCCTGGACCGGGCGATGCGCCCGCTGCGAACATGACGCCCCGGCCCGCCGTCGTCCCCGCGCCGCGCGTCCGCATCGAGGCCGTTCACAAAAGCTTTGCTGGGGTCCCCGTCCTGCGCGGCGTGAGCCTGACGCTTGCGCCAGCGAGCGTCCTCGGTCTGGTCGGCGAGAACGGCGCCGGCAAATCGACGCTGATGAACATCCTGGGCGGGCACCTGCGCCCGGATGCCGGCTCGATCCACGTCGACGGCGGCGTCTATCAGCCCCGTGGCGCCGGCGACGCTCGCCAAGCGGGCGTCGCTTTCGTGCACCAGGAACTGACGCTCTTCCCCAACCTGACGATTGCCGAGAACCTGCATCTCGTCCGGTTCCCGCGGCGACTCGGCGGCTGGATCGATCGCCCCGCCAGCAGGCGGCTCGCGTCCGACCAGCTCGCGCGCGTCGGACTCCGGCGTGGACCCGACACGCCGGTCGAGCAGCTCGCCGCCGGGGAGCGACAGCTCGTGGAGATCGCCCGCGCCCTGACGCACGACGCCCGCGTCCTGATCCTGGACGAACCGACCACGTCACTGGGCGCGCTCGAGCGGCAGCGCCTCCACGATCTCATCAGGGAGCTGCGGCACGACGGCTTGTCCATCGTCTACATCTCCCACGAACTTGGCGACGTGCTGCGCGAATGTGACCGGATCGCCGTGCTCCGGGACGGCACCGTGGTCGCCGAGGGGGACACCGGCGAGTTCTCGGTCGGCGGGCTGGTGCGTCACATGGTCGGCCGCGAGGTCCGGCAGTTCTACCCGGCGCCGAGACAGGCCGCCGTCCGGGAGCCACTGCTCCACGTGCGCGGCTTGTCCCGGGGAACGCGGGTTGGCCCGACGACCTTGACGGTCGGCGTTGGGGAGATTGTGGGCGTCTTCGGCCTGATGGGCGCGGGTCGTTCCGAGTTGGCGCGCCTGATCTTCGGGCTCGACAAGCCCAGCGCCGGGGTCGTGCTGCTGGACGGCAGGACTCTGGTCGGCGCCCCGCCCGGGCGCATCGCGTCGGGCCTTGCCTTCGTGACCGAGGATCGCCGCCTGGACGGGCTATGCCTCGAAGCGCCGATTGCCGAGAACCTCGCGCTCGCCAGCCTGCGGCGACTGCCACGATCCTCAGTGGGCGTGCTGACCGGCGCCACGATCGGGAGAGCCGCCCGTCAGATCGGCGGTGCCGTAGGCCTGGACGAACAGGTGGATCTGTCCGCCGCAGTGGGGCGGCTCAGCGGTGGCAACCAGCAGAAGGTGGTCCTCGGCAAATGGCTCCTGACGCGTCCCAGGATGCTGCTGCTCGACGAGCCGACGCGCGGGATCGACGTCGGCGCTCGAGCCGAGATCTATCAGCTGTTGCATCGACTGGCCGACGCTGGCACGGGGCTCCTCGTCTTCTCGTCGGATCTCGACGAGCTGATGGGCATCAGCGACCGGATCCTCGTCATGCGGCATGGCGAGCTGAACGGCGAGTTCCACTCGATCGCCTTCGATCGTGAGGAGCTGCTGCGGGCCGCTCTTCCGGCGAGCGTCGCATGAGTGCCAGACCGGTACTTCGGGTCCTTCCTCTGGCCGCCTTCGCGGCCCTCGTGCTCGGCGTACATTGGCATTCCGGACGGTTCGCCACCACGGAGAATGCCGTTCAGATCGCCAGTCAGGCGGCGCCAACCGTCGTCGTGGCGGTGGGCATGACGTTCGTCATGTTGACCGGCGGCATCGATCTCTCCGTGGGCGCCTTGATGTTCGTCGGGGCAGGCCTGGCCGGTCATCTCGCGCTGTCCGGCGCACCATTGGCGGCTGCCGCGGCCGTCATGGTCGTCGTTGGGCTGGCCGGCGGGCTGGTCAACGCGGTTCTCGTCACCAGGCTCGGGCTGATCCCGTTCGTCGCGACGCTGGCGACGCTCTACATCGGCCGTGGTGTTGGCCGCTGGATCACCGAGACGCGCGCGATGAACTTGCCGGAGGACTTCCTGGCCTTCGGGGCCGCCGCGTGGCTGGGGATTCCCGCGGTGGTCTGGGTGGCAGCTATCGTCGCGGTAGCCGGCCAGTTCGTGTTGTCGTGCACCCCGTTCGGGCGCCAGCTCTACGCGCTCGGCTCGAACGCCGACGCGGCGCGAAAGGCCGGCGTGGACACACGCCGCCTCACCGCAGCGGTCTACGGGGTCAGCGGCGCCTGTGCGGGACTCGGCGGACTCCTGGCCCTCTCCCGGCTCGGCAGCGTGTCGCCGCGCTTCGGCGAGCTCTACGAGTTCGAAGCGATCACCGCTGCCGTGCTCGGCGGCGCCAGCCTGTATGGAGGACGTGGGCAGGTGCTGCCTGGAACGGTCGTTGGCGCAGGCCTGATCACGACCATCTTCAGCGCGCTGGTCAGCCTGGAGGCCAATCCCTACCTGTATCCCCTCATCACTGCGGTGGTGATTTTCGCCGTGGTCCTCGTCGACACCCTTTCCACGCGGCCGTCGGCGGCATGAGCGCATCGTGACCCGACTGGCGCATGTTCCGCAGCCGTCTTCTCCTGCAGCGGCGTGGGCAGAACTGGTGGCGGCCTGCAGCGGACTTCCCTTCGAGCCGCACGACATCGCGGCGCAGCTCGATGCCCGGGGCCACTACCAGGTGCCCCTCGACGGCGAGTTCGCCCTGTCGATCAAGCTGTTTCACTACTCGTCGCGGCGCCACACCCGTGGGCCGACCTGGCACGAGCGGCTCGAGCTGTTCGTGCCGCTCGAAGGCAGGACCCTCTTCCGCATGGGGGATTGGTACGATCGAGCTGGATCCTGGCGATCTCCTCGTCGTCGAGAACCTGACGCTCCATCACGTCGTCGACTTCCCTGGCTTCGACACCAAGGCCATCGTCGTCTCGTTCAGGCCGGAGTTCGTCTACAGTCTCGGGTCGCCATCCTACGACTACGCGTTCCTGGCGCCTTTCTATTCGAGCCGTGAGCGGCGGCCGCGCGTGCTGCCGCTGCCCAAGGAACCAGAAGCGTGCCATTCGGTGCGCCGGCTGGTGGAATGCCGCTTCGCCTCGGCCGATACGCCGTTGTATCGGGCCGGCTGCAAGGCGTTCCTGCTGCAGCTGTTGTTCGAGCTCGGTCATCGGTTCCCCGCGTCCGAGCAGCAGCATGTCGACTTCATCCGCCAGCAGCAACGCTCGCTGCGACTGAAGGCGGTGTTCGACCACGTGCGCGAGCACTACGCAGAACGCCTCACGGTCGCGCAGGCGGCCGACATGGTCGGCATGAGTCAGCCTCAGTTCATGAAGACGTTCAAGAAAGTCTCCGGCATGACCCTGGTCGCCTACGTCAACCATGTTCGGCTGGCCAACGGCTCCCGCCTATTGCGCGAAACGGACCGGACCATCGCGGACATCGCCTGCTGCGTCGGCTTCTCGGATCAGAGCTACTTCGACAAGATGTTCAAACGCGCCTTCGGCCGGACGCCAAAGGCCTTCCGGCTCGCTGCCACGGGTCAAAATCCTCCCAGGTTCTGACGTGACTCTCCTAGCGCGGCCCGGCCGCGGGGCCATAGCGTCTCGGGGCATGCCGAGTCGATTGATCTCCGCACTCTGTGCGTTGGCGGCGCTCGCTGCCGCGGCGGCCGTCCACGCCCAGCCCCTGCCCCGCCTCGAGGTGTCCGAGAATCGTCGCTACCTCGTCACCGCCGACGGGCGGCCGTTCTTCTGGCTGGGAGATACCGCGTGGGAGCTGTTCCACCGCCTCAATCGTGAAGATGCCGAGCGCTACCTGAAGAACAGGGCCGAGCGGCGCTTCACGGTGATCCAGGCCGTTGCCCTCGCCGAGCTCGACGGCCTCACCGACCCGAATCCGTACGGGCACACCCCGCTCAAGAACAACGATCCGACGCAGCCGAACGAGGAGTACTTCGCCCACGTGGACTGGATCGTCGGCCGGGCCAACGCGCTCGGCATGTACGTCGGGTTCCTGCCCACGTGGGGCGACAAGTGGCACCAGCGGCGCGGGGCCGGACCGGAAATCTTCACCCCGGCGACGGCGGAAGCGTACGGTCAGTGGCTCGGGCGCCGCTACAAGGACGCCGGCATCGTCTGGATCGTCGGCGGCGACCGCTCCATCGAGAGCGACGCGCACAAGGACATCAACCGGGCGATGGCTCGCGGGCTCCGCGCCGGCGATGGTGGGGCGCACCTCATCACGTTCCATCCACCGGGCGGCAATGGCTCGTCCACCTGGTTCCATGACGAGCCGTGGCTCGACTTCAACATGCGGCAGAACGGCCATGTCGCCGAGTTCACCGGTCGCTACGATCAGACGCGGCCCGACTACGATCGGACGCCGGTCAAGCCGGTCGTCGACGGCGAACCGATCTACGAGGACCATCCGGTCTCGTTCAATGCCAAGCAGATGGGACACTCGATTGCCGGCGATGTGCGCCGACCGCTCTACTGGGACCTGTTCAACGGCGCCTTCGGCCACACCTACGGCCACCATTCCGTCTGGCAGATGTGGACGCCGCAACGCAAGCCGATCAACAACCCTCTCATGCCCTGGCACGAGGCGATCGACCAGCCGGGCGCCGGGCAGATGCAGCACGCCCGCACGCTCATGGAGTCACGGCCGTTCCTCTCGCGTGTGCCGGACCCCGACGTCATCGTGACCGACACGGTCCCGACGAGCGTGCCTGGTGCCGGCCGATACCACTTCGCCGCGACCCGGGACGAGGCCGGCACCTTCGCCATGGTGTATGCCCCGATTGGCCGGCCCTTCTCCGTCCGCATGGGCAAGATCGCCGCCGCTCGCGTCAAGGCGTGGTGGTTCGATCCGCGCACCGGCGCCGCCACGACGATCGGGACCTTCGCCAACACGGGCGAACGCAGGTTCACCCCCCCCTCGAACGGCGAGATGCTCGACTGGGTGCTGGTGCTGGACGACGAGGCGAGGAAATACCCGTGCCGGCGGCACGACGACCGTGAATGACTGAGAGGCGCGGAATGTCCACACACATTGCACTCGTAGGCGCCGGCGGCAAGATGGGCTGCCGCGTCACTGACAACTTCCTGAAGTCGACGTACGTCGTCGACTACGTCGAGGTGTCATCGCACGGGATCGAGAACCTCAGCGCGCGCGGCGTACAGGTGGTTCCCGAAGAACGCGCCGTCCAGGCGGCGGACGTCGTCATCCTCGCCGTTCCGGACGTGATCATGGGCGAGATCGCGGCCAGCGTCATCCCGCGGATGCGGCCAGGGACGCTCCTGATGACCCTCGATCCCGCCGCGCCCCTCGACGGGCAGCTGCCGCTACGTGACGACATCGGGTGCGTCATCGCCCACCCCTGCCATCCGTCCGTCTTCAACTGGGAGCCGACCGAGGCGGCGTTTCGCGACTTCTACGGCGGCATCTCTGCTCGTCAGGCCGTCGTCTGCGCGCTGATGCACGGTGACGAGAATCACTACCGCCTGGGCATCGATGTGGCCTCGACGATGTACGCGCCGGTGAGCCATGTCCATCGCGTGACCCTCGAGCAGATGGCGATGCTCGAGCCGGCGCTGGTCGAAACGCTCGCGCAGACGTGCATGGAGGCCGTCAAGGAGGGCTACGATCGGCTCGTCGACAGCGGCGTGCCTGCGGCGGCCGTGCGCGACTTCCTGCTGGGCCACCTGCGCATCCAGATTGCCGTCCTCTTCGGCGAGGTCAACGGTACGTTCTCCGATGCGGCCTACAAGATCAGCCGCCGCGCTAAGACGGTCCTCTTCAAGGACGACTGGCAGCGCATCTTCGAGGCGGCGGATATCCGTGAACAGGTGCGGGACATCACGCGGCGATAGCGGCCGCGGCGCGCCGGGCGGAGGCTCGAGGGTCGCATGCAGCCAGGCGTGAGCTCCTTCGCCTTCGGGTGGGCCGTCCAGCACGCGCCCTCGAAGTTCACGGAACGCCAGCTCATCGCGTTCGCGGCGGGGCACCAGGCGCGGGTCGTCCAGTTCGGCGACAACATGCCGCTGCACGCCCTCAGCACGCAGCGCATTCGCGCGCTCGTCTCGGCCGCGGCCGCGGCGCAGCTGACCATCGAGGTCGGCGCCCGCGGATTGACCGACGCACACCTGGCGACATATCTGCCCATCTGCCGGATAGCGGGAGCGCGGCTCCTTCGATTCGTCGTCGATGCGAACGGCTATGAACCCTCGCCCGACGCCGTCGTCAGCCTGCTGCGGAACGCCCTGCGCCCGCTCGACGACGCCGGCGTGACGCTGGCCCTCGAGAACCACGATCGCTTCAAGGCGGCGACCTTGCGCCGGATCGTCGACGATGTCGGCAGTCGCCGCGTCGGCATCTGCCTCGATACCGCCAACTCTCTCGGGGCCGGTGAGGGGCTCGAACACGTGACCAGCCTGCTGGCGCCTGTCACCGTCAACCTTCACGTCAAGGACGTGCTCATCGCGAGGCTTCCCAGCCAGATGGGATTCGTCGTCGAGGGTCGGCCCCTCGGCCGAGGGCAACTGCCGCTCTTCGGGACCCTGGCGCGCGTGTTCGCGGAAGGCCGGTGCGAGAGCGCGATCCTCGAGAACTGGACGCCGCCGCAGGCGCGGCGCCGGACGACGTGCGAGGTCGAGCGGGCGTCGGCCGAACTCGGCTTGCAACAGCTCAGAGCGTGGATTGCTCAGCTCGAGGGTGGTCAACCGGCACCATGACTATCGCCATGCACTTCAAGACATGGCTCGTCGGGGCCGGCCTCCTGCTGGCCATCGCGCCGCTCGGTGCCGAGCACTGGCCTCGCTTCAGGGGCGCTTCGGGCCAGGGCTCGTCCGCGGATCGGTTGCCCGTCACCTGGAGCCCCGGGTCGAACCTCCGGTGGCGCGTCGACCTGCCCGGCGACGGGTGGTCGTCGCCCATCGTCTGGGCCGACACCGTGTTCCTCACCTTCGCGAGCGAGGAAGGCGTCTCGTGTCGCGTCGTCGCCTTCGATCGTGACAGCGGCCGCCGGCGCTGGGAACGCGAGAATCGCCCGGCAGGCGCTCCGACAGAAGGAGAAGAGGAATTCCTACGCGACGCCCACGCCAGCCACCGATGGACGCCGTGTCTACGCGGCGTGCGGCGATGGAACACTGGCGGGGCTGCGGCTCGACGGGACGGTGGCGTGGACCAACACCGAGCTACCCTTCTACGGCCAGCACGGTCTGGGGAGCTCGCTCCTGGTCCATCGCGACGTCGTCATCATGGCCCGCGACGGAAGCAGCGAAGGTCCCGATCGCCGGGTGGGCTGGCAAACACCATGGGACCAGGCGTTCCTCGTCGCCCTCGACGCAGCCTCGGGTCGTGTCCGCTGGAAGGCGTCGCGCGGGCTGTCGCGAATCGCGCACGCCACGCCGATCGTCGTCGGCCTCGGCGGCGGCGACGTCCTGGTCAGCGCGGCCGGCGACGTCATCCAGGCTTTCGACCCGGCCACTGGCGACCGGTTGTGGTCGGTACCCAGCGCTGGCGAAGGCGTGGTGCCGTCGCCGGTCATGGCCGACGGCGTGATCGTCAGCACCTCGGGCTTCGGCCAGCCGATGATCCGCGCCGTCCGCCCGGTCCCCGAGCCGGTCGTGGCCTGGGAGCAGAGCAAGGGCGTGCCCATGCAGTCATCGCCGATCTACGTGGCACCGCGCCTGTATACCGTCACCGACGCGGGTATTCTCACCGCGCTCAACGCAGGGACCGGTGAGATCGAATGGCAGGAGCGGCTGGAGGGAACGTTTTCGGCGTCGCCGGTGGCCAGCGACGGTCGGATCTACTGGCTCAACGAAGACTGCGACACTGTCGTCATCGCGGCCGGGCCCCGGTTCGAGATCCTGGCCCGCAATTCGCTGGAGGGTCGCTGCCAGGCTTCCATGGCGGCTGCGCCCGGTCTGCTTTTCATACGCAGCGACCGCTACTTGTATGCCCTTGGGCGTTGACTACGGCACGCGCTGGAGCCCAGCAGCCAGTGGTGAACGTGCCGCCAAACAGCTGGCGGCGGAATGGCTGTCTATTGTTCCGCCGCCGCGTCCGACGGTGGGGTGGCAGGACCTGCTCGCCACGCCCCTGCCGCCGATCGTGACGGCCATCGGCCGCTGCTGACCGAGCCCGGCCTCGGCATCACGATCGACGAGAACAAGCTGATGGCTCAGGTCGGGGAACCGCGGGAGTAGAAGCCGCAGTTCGACACCGACGACGGCTCGGTCGTCGACTGGTAGGCCTGGCCCGGCTCGTTTAGTCGTGACCGCGAAACATTCGTTGCGGTTGACCCCGTACCGATCCGCGAGCAAGATACCGCTGTTCATTTTCAGTTCGAACACTTTCACGGCGGCCTGGTGGCGGAGGGTGCTAAATGTTCCCGAGGTTCCTGGCGACGATCTGGCTTCTGTTCGTCGGCTTCTCCGTGGTCGCGAGAGCGCAGACCCCCTCCGGTGAAATCAGCGGAGTCGTGACCGATCCCAGCGGTGCGCCGATGCCGGGCGTGACGGTCACGCTGACCAACCAGAGCACCAACGCCGTCCGCGAGCTCCAGACGAACGAATCTGGGCTCTACGTGATGCCGGCGATCCAACCTGGCATATACACGCTCAAGGCCACGCTCAGTGGGTTCCGCACCCTCGAGCGCCGGGACATCACCGTGCAGGTGGGCAGCGCGAGCCGGATCCCGCTGACGCTCGAAGTCGGTCAGCTCACCGAGGTGGTCGAGATCACGGGCGGCGCGCCGCTCCTGCAGACCGAGAATTCCGCCATCGGCACCGTCATCGAAAACCGGGCGATCGTCGAGCTGCCGCTCAACGGACGGAACTACCTGCAGCTCGCCTCGCTGATTCCGGGCGCGACCACCAATGGACCGTCGTCCAGCCAGGGCAAGCAACGCATGGGCGGGCAACGCAACAGCTTCGCGCTGAACGTCGCCGGCCAGCGGGTCCACTTCAACCACTACTCCCTCGACGGAATCGAGAACACCGACCTCAACTTCAACTCCTACATGCTGCTGCCGTCGGTCGACGCGCTGCAGGAGTTCAACGTGCTCTCCGGCCTGTTCGACGCCGAGTACGGCCGGGCGATCGCGCAGATCAATGCCTCCACCAAGTCGGGCACCAACCGGCTGCACGGCACGGTCTTCGAGTTCGCGCGCCATTCGTCGCTCGACGCGAAGAACTACTTCGACCGCGACGATCGGCCGATCCCGCCGTTCAAGCGCAACCAGTATGGCGCGACGATCGGCGGCCCCGTCGTCATTCCCAAGCTGCTGAACGGCCGCGACCGGCTGTTCTTCATGTTCAACTGGGAAGGGCTGCGCGAGACCAAGTCGCTGACGGCGACGCCGTCGGTGCCGCTCACCGCCTGGCGGACCGGCAACTTCTCGGGCCTGCGCGATGCCAGCGGCAATCTGATTCCCATCTACGATCCGGCGACGCGTGTCTTCGACGCCGCCGGCAACGTGCTCCAGGCGCCGACGCCGTTCCCCGGCAACCAGATCCCCGCCAACCGCATCCATCCCGTGTCGCGCCAGCTGCTCGAATACTGGCCGCTGCCGCAGGAGGAACGGACGGGCGTCAACTTCGTCAACGACGAGCCGCGGCGCATCGACGCCGATCAGTACACCTACCGGCTCGACTACACCCAGAGCGCGGATGCCAGCTGGTTCCTGCGCCACAGTATCTCGCACGAGCTCGGCTACGACCCGTTTCCGATCCCCGACATGGGGAGCAATACCGACACCGATGTCCAGCAACTGGCCCTGGGGTTCACGCGGGTGTTCGGGTCGAACAAGCTGAACGATCTGCGCTTCGGCGTCGGCAAACTGAAGAACGGGCACATCTCGCCGCGCGCCAACGTCGACAACGTGGTCGGGCGGCTCGGCATCAACTTGCCGAACGACAACCCGCTCTACTGGGGCGTGCCGAACATCGGCGTCACCGGCCTGTCGGGGATCGGCGAAGAGAGCGACGCGCCCTTCATCAACGACGACACGACCCTGCAGGTCGTCGACAACTTCACCTGGACCTTGGGCAAGCACTCGTTCAAGTTCGGCGGCGAGCTGCGGCATGTCCGCTACGACCAGATTGGCGGCGTCGTGACGCGCGGCCGGTGGGCCTTCGACGGCCGCTACACGCAGAACCCGCTGCTGCCCGCGGCGCAGCGCGGCGGCGCGGCCTTCGCCGACTTCCTGCTCGGACACTTCAATCGCTCGGAAGGACAGGTCGGCGCGCCCATTGCGAACTTCCGATCGAACTACTTCGCCCTCTACGCCCAGGACAGCTGGAAGGTCTCGCAGAACCTCACCGTGAACTACGGCGTTCGCTGGGAGTATGACCAGCCGTTCGCCGACCAGAACGACGCGATCGTGAACATCGACTTCGACTGGGCCAACACCCACCCGCCGATCTTCGTGCGGACCGGGGAGGGTGATCCCTACGAGGGCAACCCGGCTTTCCGGCTGGCCCCGACCGTCGAGTACGTGCGCGACGGCCGGTTCGGACGAGGCGCCTACCGGAGCGACTACAACGACGTCGCGCCGCGGCTGGGCATCGCCTGGATGGTGACGCCGCGGACGGTGGTGCGAGCCGGCAGCGGCATCTACTACGTGCGCGACATCGGCAACGCGGTGTTCGATACGGTCCGCAACGCCCCCTTCACTATCCGCCGTGACGAGCCAGCCGAGACCTTCCGGCCGAACCTGAGCTACGAGCAGCCGTTCGCGCGCACCGGCGCGCCGACCTTCATCCTGGCCAACCAATGGGACGAGCCCTCGAGCTACGTCGGCCAGTGGTCGCTCGGCGTCCAGCGCGAGCTGACCGGCAACATGAGCCTCGACGTCACGTATTTCGGATCGGCCGGCGTCCATCTCCGACGGCTCATGAGCTACAACAATCCCGAGCCCAGCCAGCTCGCCAACTCCAACCTGGCGCGTCCGTTCCCACAGTTCGGCAGCATCCAGGTCATGAGCGCGCCAGGCCATTCCAGCTATCACGCCCTCTACCTGAAGGTGCAGCGGCGGTTCTCGCAGGGCCTCAGCTTGCTGAGCTCGTTCTCGTACAGCAAGTCGATCGACAACGGCAGCGGCGTCCGCACCACCGACGGCGACTCGCTGACGCCGTCGAACAACTACGACCTGGCCCTCGAGCGCGGCCTGTCGGCCTTCGATTTCCGCCGCCGCTGGACCACGTCCTGGCTCTGGGATCTGCCGATCGGCAAGGACAGACGCTTTCTGAATCGCGGCGGCGCACTCGACTGGATCGCCGGCGGCTGGCAGATCGGCGGCATCGTGACGCTGCAGGACGGTTTCCCGTTCACCGTCCTGTGCGGCGGTGGCACGATCCAGAACGGCGGCGGCGTCTGCTATCCCGATCCGACGGGCGAGGAGTGGGAGCTGTCGGCCGACGAGCGCACGCGCACCCAGTGGTTCAACACCAACGCCTTCGTCGACCGCAACCCGGCCGGCGGGCCGTTCCGCTACGGCACCGTCGCCCGCAACTCGTTGATCGGGCCCGGCATCGTGAGCATCGACGCGTCGGCCAACAAGCGCTTCGCGCTGGCCGGAACGACCTACGCCGAGCTGCGGATCGAGGTCTTCAACGTGGGCAACCACCCGATCTGGAGCCAGCCCGGGAATACCCTCCGCACGCCGACGTTCGGCGCCATCACCGGCACGCGCATGGACTCGCGGCAGGTGCAGATCGGCATGAAGGTCGTGTTCTGAGCCCTGGCGGCCGGGAGCGGCCGGCGCTTGTCCCGGCAGGCGGTCCGACAGGTCCAATCGCCGGACATGTCGATGAAGACCCAATCCTTCCTGGCCGGCGCGTTCGCCGCTGCCCTTCTTGCCTCAGCTTGCGGCTCGACGAACAAGCCCAGCGAGCCGGCGGTCACCGCCGATACCTGGGCCGTCGTCGACGGCCGACCGATCACCAAGGACGCCACCGAGAAGGCCTTCCGGCGCGTCCGCGATCCCAACGAGACGCTCTCCGCCGAGGAAGCCCTGGCCGCGAAGCTGTCGGTGCTCGACGACCTCATCCTGCAGGACCTGCTCGTCGCCAAGGCGCCGGCGCTGAAGATCGAGGTCCCGGCCACCGATCTCGACGCCGCCTTCACCAGCGCCAGGGGCGGCCTCAACGACGAGCAGTTCAAGCAGGAGCTGGCGCGCCGCAGCCTCACCGAGGCGGACGTGCGCGAGAGCCTGCGCCGCCAGCTGCTGGCCGAGAAGGTGCTCGAGCAGGAGGTGTCGAAGCAAATCACGATCGGCGATCCGGACGTGACGACGTTCTTCGAGACCAATCGCGCCCAGTTCAACCTGGCCGAGGAGGCGTACCACATCGCCCAGATCGTCATCACGCCGCAGCGCGATCCGCAGATCGGCAACGCGACCGGCGACGACGCGGCGACGCCGCAGGCGGCGGCCGCCAAGGCCCGTCTGATCATGGAACGGCTGAAGGGCGGCGCCTCGTTCCGCGAGCTGGCGACCAGCTATTCGGAAGACCCGGCGTCGGCCCAGCGCGGCGGCGACATGGGCCTGATCCCGATCTCGCAGCTGCAGCAGGCGCCGCCGCCGCTCCGCAACGCGGTCGTCGGCAAGAGCCCCGGCACCGTGAACATCGTGAGCGCCGGCAACGGGGCCTTCACGATCGTGCTGGTGGTGTCGCACGAGGCCGCCGGCCAGCGCGACCTGTCGACGCAGGGCGTCAAGGACCAGATCACGAACACCCTGAAGTCGCGCAAGGAGGGGCTGCTCCGCGCCGCCTACCTGACGTCGCTGCGCACCGACGCCACGGTCGTCAACCACCTGGCGCGGCGCGTCGTCCAGGCCAAGGGCACGCCGCCGACCTCCTAGGTCGGGTTCGCCGGACGTATACTGCGGTCTCCCCTTCAGGACCGCAGTCATGGCCACGGATCCGACGAGCACGACCGAGGCGCGGTGCCGGCCGCGGCGCCCGACCTACACCGAGACGGCCGCGTTCGCCGAGGCCCGGCGCGTGCAGGGCGGCGTCGCCATCACCGCCGAAGCGGCGCTCGTGCTCGTCAAGCAGCTCCGCAACGAGCTGGCGTTCCAGGCGGCGCGCGAGATCGCGGGCGAGGACCCGGAAGAAGACCGCCGACGCCGGACTGGCGTTCCAGCTCCTGCGCGTCGAGGTGAGCGCGACCTACAAGGATCCCGAGGTGTCGACCGAGGACGGCCTCGACGCCGCGTGGCAGGCGCTCGTCGACGCCGGCTGGAACCCCGAGGCGCTGCTGGTCACCGCCGACGAGGCCTATCGCAAGAGGGCCCGCGAGGTGCACGGGCTGGCCGGTGCGATGAAGAAGCGGCGCTGGGAGTACGACGGTCGCGTCGAACACCTGCTGGACGCGCTCCGCCACTACACGCTCGGCTACGACCGCAACGTCGCCGCCGACGACGGCTACCAGGCGATCAACGCCGCCTACATCCTCGACCTCCTCGCCAGCCTCGAGCGCAAGGCGGACGGCGAAGGCGAATCCCCGAGCAGCTTCACATGGCGGACGGAGGCGGCGGACATCCGGGCCGCGCTGATCGAGAAGCTGCCGGAGAACGCCGACTCGTGGTGGACCACGGCCTCGCTCGGCGAAGCCCATTTCGGCAGGGGCCGGCACGCCGACGCGATCCGGATCCTGCGCGCCGGTCGCACCGCGTCCGCCGACGCACCGCACGCCGACGGCTGGGCGCCGCCGCCGGACTGGGAGATTGAGAGCACCGCGCGCCAGCTGGCGAACCTGGCGCGCATCCAGTGCCGCGCCCAGGGAGAGCGCGAGCCGGCCAAGGACTCGCCGCACTGGACGACCTTGGAGGAAGGGCTGGGCCTGAACCTGGCCGGCGTCCGCTCGGCGTTCGTCGGCAAGATCGGCCTCGCTCTTTCCGGCGGCGGCTTCCGCGCCTCGCTCTACCACATCGGCGTGCTGGCCCGGCTCGCCGAGCTCGACCTGCTCCGCTCCGTCGAGGTGCTGTCGTGCGTGTCGGGCGGCTCGATCATCGGCGCCCACTACTACCTCGAGCTCCGCCACCTGCTGCAGACGAAGCGCAACGACACGATCGATCAGCAGGACTACCTGGACCTGGTCGGTCGCGTCGAGCGCGACTTCCTCGCCGGCGTCCAGACGAACATCCGGATGCAGCTGGCGGCCGATCGCGCGGCGGCCTGGGCCAACCTGACCGATGGGTCGTTCTCGCAAACGAAGCGGCTCGGCGAGCTGTTCGAGGCGGAGCTCTTCGCCAGGGTCGAGGACGGCACGGACGCCGGCACGCCGCGCTGGCTGAACGATCTCTCGGTCGAGCCGTGCCGCCTGCCCGATCCGGCCCGCGATCCGAACCGCGCCTTCAGCCCGCGATCCGAGAACTGGAAGCTGCCGGCCAAGGTGCCGATCCTGATCCTCAACGCGACGACGCTGAACACCGGCCACCCGTGGCAGTTCACGGCGGCGCACATGGGCGAGCCGCCGGGGGCACTCGATCCGCACGTCGACGCCAACGCCCGCCTGCGCCGGGTCCGCTTCTTCGACGGCCCCGAGGGCTACCGGCAGTTCCGGCTCGGACACGCGGTGGCCGCGTCGGCGGCCGTGCCGGGCCTGTTCGATCCGCTGCCGCTGCCCCATCTCTACGAGAAGCCGATGCTCGTCCGCCTGTCGGACGGCGGCGTCTACGACAACCAGGGCATCTCCGGCCTGCTGGAGCAGGGCAGCACGTTCCTGATTGTCAGCGACGCCAGCGGTCAGTCACCGGTCGTCGTCAACCCGCCCGGCCATCGCATCGGCGTGGCGGTGACCGCCAACGACGTGCTGATGGCGCGCGTCCGCGGCCTGCAGTTCGAGGTGCTCGAGAAGCGCCTGGCGGCGCGGACGCTGCGCGGCGTCGCCTTCGTGCACCTGATGCAGGACCTCGAGGGCGGCGAGATCAACCAGCGCGGCTGGCGGACGGCGGAGACGCCGCCGGCCGCCACCGCGCTGACGCCGTACGGCATCCGCCGCGACATCCAGGAGCGGCTGGCCCGGATCCGGACGGACCTCGACGCCTTCAGCGACTTCGAGGCCTGCGCGCTGATGGCCAGCGGCTACCGGGCCATCACCTACCAGTTCGCCCAGCAGCACCTGCAGCGCGTGCTCGGAACGATCACGACCACACACGCCTGGCGGTTCCGCCCGGTCGAGACCCTCGTCACCGACATCGATTGCCCGGACGGCGACTACCGCGCCCTGTGCGCGCTGCTCGGCAACGGCCAGTCCGTGCTGGGCAAGGTCGAGGACCTTCACCCGCAGCCGCATCCGGGATGGCGGACGGCGGCGCGCCTGGTCGCGCTCACCGCGGTCCTCGGCGCCGCGCTGTTCTACTGGTGCCTGGCGGTCGCGCTGCTCGGCGCCCTGGCCCTGGGCGTGGTCGCGCTGCTCGGCGTCTATCTGCTCGCCAGACCCTTCCTGCCGGCGCCGAGCGCGGCCGACGTGGCGCCAGGCAAATCGCTGCTGCAGCGGGCCTTCGCCGCGGCCGCCGTCGCCGTGTCGCTGGTCGCTGGCCGCCGCCTGAAGAGGGATACGCCGCGCTACCTCGCGTTCGGTGCACGCGAGCACGAGGCGTTTCTGGCCAACAGCCGGCGCCGCTGGCCGCTGTGATCCGCGACTACGGGAAACCCGGCCGCGGCGTCGGCGCCTGCGGATCGACCTTGACGCGGATGTGCTCCCAATCCGACCCGCCCGGCTTGATGCCCGTGATCGCGACGGGCAGCGGCCGCTGCGTCGTCACGCCGAGCGACACCGAGAGCGGCGTCGTCTGCTGGATGGACACGGGGAGCGGCTGCTGGCGGGTGGCCTGCAGCGCGACCGGCAAGGTGCCGTCGGTCCGGGTGAAGCCGCCGACGTCCCGGACGGTGTTGAGGAAGACGTTGCCGTCGGAGCGGACCGTGCCCCAGCCGACGATCACGACCGGTTGCGGCGGGCGCGCCTCGACGAACATCTGCGACGCGGGCGCCATCGTCTGCGCGAACGCGGGCTGCCCCGATAGCATGGCGGCGATGTAGAGCAGCGCACCGGCGATGATCGTCAGCACGGCCTTCGTGTACCTATCGATCGGCATGGAACCTCCGGAACCTGGGGCGAGGGGGCGCCCGTTTGGACGTCAGCGCGCCGCGCCTGGACGGACGCGCACGAACCGGACGCCGCGCGCCGCGTAAGCGTGGATGGTGAACCCGGCCGGCGCGCCCGCGGCGTCCCGGCCGAACGAGATCGATCCGACCAGCGAGCCGGCGAACAGGTCGTGGCGGATCGGCTGGAGCGTGATGGCCGCTCGGCCCGGGATGCGCAGCGACACGGTGTCACCGTCGACGGCGACCGTGCCGATCGTGGCCAGTTCGTCGCTGACGTAGTCGCCGGCCAGCGCCGCGAGGGCGCCAGGCGGCGCGGTGTATGGCGTCACGCGCTCGAGCACCATCGGCGTCGGCCGCTCCCCGACGATCCGAAGCGTCCGCCCGCCAGCCGCCCCAGTGGGGCCGGCCGCGCCGGCCGCGAACTCGAGGACGATCGACGTGGTGTCGATGGCGAAGCGGTCGCCGCCGAGCGGCGTGACCGGCCAGCCGCCGTCCACACCGGCGCCCGGGTTGCCGTGCAGCACGCCGTCGCGGACGACGATGCGGAGCAGCGACTCGTCGACGGGCGATCGATAGAGGCCCTCATTCGCCGCCAGCGCCGCGGCGGTCACGGCGACGCCCGGGGGCGCGGGCGTCGGCGGCGCAGTCTCGGCGGCGCTGGCGGCGCCGAGCACCGCGTCGGCGATCGCGCTGGCCAGCCCGGTCGCGTCGACGCCGTCGACGTTGCACAACACCGCGATGCCGAGGTCGTGCTCCGGATAGCGCACCAGGTAGGCGCTGGTGCCGGGGTCGCCGCCGCCGTGGGCGATCGTTCGACGGCCGCCCGGCCGTTCGATCCACAGCCCGAGCGCGTAGGGCGTGACCTCGCCTTTCGGCAGCGACGGCAGGGCCTGCATCGTCTCGAAGAGCGCGGCGTCGCCGACGACCGGCGTCGCGAAATTCCTGGTCCAGCGAAGAAGATCGCCCGTCGTCGTGAACAGCCCGGCCGGGCCGACGACGCCGCCGGGCCTCGTCGCCAGGCGCAAGGCACCGTCGCCGGCGTGCGTGTAGCCGGTTGCGAGGTGCGGCACGATTTCGTCGAGATCGTCGTGCAGATGCGTCTGCCGCATCCCGAGCGGCCGCAGGATGCGGGCGTCGACGAAGGCGCGCAGGCGCTGGCCGCTGACGCGCTGGACGATCTCCGCCAGCAGCACGTAGCCGCCGTTGTTGTAGAAGAAACGCGTCGCCGGCGGCTCGATCAGGCCGCGCTGCCGCGTCAGGATGTCGACCAGTTGCTCGTGCTGAGAGCGGCTGCCGTCGCGGGGCGCCGCCAACTCGATGAGCAGGTACGGATCGCGGACGCCGGCCGTATGGCTCAGCAGATTGCGTATGGTGACGCCGGCCGGGCCCTGCCACTCGGGCAGGTGCCGGCGCACCTCGTCGTCGAGGCCGATCTTCCCGTCCCGCGCGAGCAGCAGGATGCTCATCGCGGTGAACGGCTTGGCCACCGAGGCGACGTGGAACACGGACGCCGGCGTGATCGCCACGCGGTGCTCGAGGTTGGCCGAGCCGTAGCCCTTCTCGAACACGATGTCGGCGCCGCGCCTGACGCCGACGCTGCAGCCCGGAGCGTCGGGGCGATTCCACGCTGCCAACAGCCCATCGATCCGGGCCGCGAGCGGCTCAGGTGCCGACTGGTCTCGTGCGGCGCTCGGCACGGACGAGCCGGCCGACAGCGACAAGGTCAGCAGCGTGGCGATCCCGGTGCGAGCCGGTCGAAGCCGCGTCACGGGTGGCGCCCGACGGGTGCCGGTGGTCATCGGTGGCCGGTAGTATAGTGGCCGCCCTCATCATGCCGATGCCCCGCTGGTCCCGCCGCTCCTTCGCCCTGTCCCTCGCCTCGCTGGCCGTCGTCGCGCTCGTCCGCCGCGCCTCGGCGCACACACCAGCGCAGGCACCACCTCCGACCGCGACCGGACCGTTGTCGGTGATGACCTTCAACATCCGCTACGGCACCGCCAACGACGGCGAGAACCGGTGGACCAACCGGCGCGACATGCTCTACGCGCTGCTCCGCGCCGAGAAGCCCGACCTGATCGGCCTGCAGGAGGCGCTGCGCTTCCAGGTCGACGAAATCCTGGCGGCCGTGCCCGGCTACGCCGCGGTCGGCGTCGGCCGCGACGACGGCAAGGCGGCCGGCGAGATGTCGGCCATCCTCTACCGGACCAGCCGCTTCTACGTGGCGTCGAGCGGCACGTTCTGGTTCTCGGACACGCCCGAGACGCCGGGCTCGAAGACCTGGGGCAACCGCATCACCCGCATCTCGACGTGGGCGCGCTTCGTCGACCACGACGGCGCGGCGTTCACGCACTACAACCTGCACCTCGATCACGAGTCGCAGCCGTCGCGGGAGAAGAGCACGGCGCTGCTGCTCGAGCGCATCAAGGCACGGGCCGTCGCCACCGAACCGGTCATCGTCACCGGCGACTTCAACACCGGCGAGTCGAACGCTGCGCTGCAGGTGCTGGTCGGGCCGGGCGGCCCGGCCGCGGTGCCGGCCGCGGGGGCCGCGGCACCGCCCTTCATCGACACCTTCCGCGCGCTCCATCGCGACGAGCAGGAAGTCGGCACGTTCACCGCCTTCAAGTACGGCGACACGAAAGGCGACAAGATCGACTACGTGCTGGTCCAGCCGGGCACGACCGTGCTGTCGGCCGGCATCGTCCGCACCAGCCAGAACGGGCGCTATCCGTCCGATCACTTCCCGGTGGTCGCTCGGATCCAGCTGGCGCGATAGGCCTACCGCGACTTGAGCGCGAGCAGGCCGGCGCGCGCCGCCTTGGGCTTCAGCTCGCGGTCGAAGAGCAGCGGGTAGTTGGTCCGGCCGCGCACCGGGAAGTTGTTCTTCCACGACTCGCCGTCGTGGGTGCCCCAGGTGCTGACGCGGGCGATGGAGTCCCGATACTTCAGGAACAGCTCGAAGACCTGGCGGTAGCGCGCCGTCAGCTGCGCGTCGACCTCGGGCGGCAGACCCGTTTTCCACGGATTCAGCGACTCGCGCAGTTCGATGTTCGTCGAGATCTCGGCGCCGGTGTAGCTCGAGGCGCGCGGCAGGACGTCGATGTCGAGCTCGGTGACGTGGACCGGCAGCCCCTCGCCGGCGATGGCCTGCAGGCTCTTTTCGTACTCGGCCAGGTCGGGATACGCCAGCCCGATGTGGCCCTGGAAGCCGACGCCGTGGATCGGCACGCCGCGCTTCTTGTAGTCGCGGATGACGTCGACCAGGAAGCGCCGCCGGCCGGGATTGTGCTCGTTGAAGTCGTTGTAGAGGAGCGTCGCCTTGGGGTCGGCCTCGTGGGCCAGGTGGAAGGCACGCTCGACGTACTCCGGCCCGGCGATGGTCAGGAACGGGCTCCGCCGCCAGCCCTTCTCGTCCTCGTCGATCGCCTCGTTGACGACGTCCCAGATCGCGACCCGCCCCTTGTAGCGGCCGACCAGCGTCCGGATGCGCGTCTCGATCCGTGCCAGCAGGCGCTCCTTTGAGATCGGCCCGCCCTGCTCGTCGGTGAAGAGCCAGCGCGGTGTCTGCGAGTGCCACACCAGCGCGTGCCCGACGACGGTCATGCCATGAGCGGTGCCGAAGTCGACCAGGCGATCGGGCCCCGGCCACCGCCACTCGCCCTCGCGGGGCTCGAGCGGCCCCCACTTCATCATGTTGGTCGGCGTGATCGCGTTGAACTCGCGGACGACGAGCTGCGCCAGCGGCGTCGACGGGTCGTCGACGGTGCGCCCGTCGACCGCCGTGCCGATCAGGAAATCGTCCTTGAACGCGTCCTTGAGGCCGGTGTCACGGGCGGCCTGGAGGAAGGCCCGAGCCCGGAGCTGGGCCAGACCGAGGACGCCGCCGGCCGCGACGACGGCGGCGAATTGCCGGCGAGTGAGTCTGGGCATCGCCTCAGTCTAGTCCCCTCGACCTAGCGGATCTTCCCGGCGGCGTTCTCGAGCACGACGTTCGAGACCACGGCGGTGTCGAGTGTGTCGGGCAGGTGCGAACAGAAGCCGATGCCGACGTAGAACGGCCCGTCGATCTTCTGGGTGATCGAGGGCCCGAACTGGTGCATGGGCTCGCCGTCGAGGCTGACGAAGAGGGCGTAGCTGTCGCCGCGCTTCTCGAGGCCGACGCGCCGGGCCATGATCCCGACCAGGCTGTCGGGCGAGGCGCCGCCGGGGCGTCCGCCGCGGCTACCGACGCGGAACTCGAGGTCGTGGACGCGGGCGCCGCGGGTCGGGCGCTGGGCCAGCTGGATCATCCCGGCGCCGTGCGGCGCGACGACGACCTGGACGGAGTCGTCCTCCAGATCCTGGCGGATGACGAGCACCGCCTTGCGATCGCCGTAGCCGTTCGGATCCGGGTAGGCGATGTCGGCGGCCAGGGACACGTCCCCGGTCATCCGCTTCCACAGGAAACGAAATTCGTCACGGTAGTACCAGATGTTGTATCCGGCTGACGTAATCGTGTACTTGCCGCTGGCCGCGTCGAAGCTGGCGCTGCCCGGCACCACCGCCGTCCCGATGTCGGACTGGCCGTCGAAGATACCGAGCGGAATCTTGACGTGGGTGCTGGCCCGCCGGAAGTCGGGCGGCGGCGGCACCTGGGTCCGGGTCGCGGTTCCGGGATACGCCCACTCGGGCGCCTGCGGCTTGGTGCCGGCGGCGGCCGGCGGTGCCCCCGGCGGTTGCGGAGACGGGCTCTGGGCGAGCAGGGCCGGCGCTGCGAGAAGGGTGAGGGCGGAGAGCGCGGCGCCGCAGAATCCTGGCGCCCGCTGCGGGTGAATGGCGGACGACGCGGCGATGAAGGGCATCTGCCCTCCCTTACGTCAGGCTGCGATCGGGTATTTATTCACCGGCAAAACAATCCGGGACGAGGCGTCCGGAGACGGACGCCAGCCGGAGACGACGGCCGCCTTCGGCGGCTGGGGCCACCGCCTGCGAGATGGCCGATTCGATCGATTCGAAGCCACCCAGGGCCAGCTGCGTCCCGGTCGTCGCCGCGTCCCGCACGAGGCGTTGTCCGAGTTTGAGCAGCTCTGATTCCCAGGGGTTCTTCGTGGTCCGGCGTCGCGGCATGGCGCACCTTTTTGCAAGGCCCGTGCCCTGAGCTGGCTGCCGCTGTCACGGCGTTTGTCCGACAGCGGCGAACCGGCAACCGAGCACGAACGAAACAGTCGGCCCTTCGAGTGTCACGATGCACTACACCGGCCGCCCTGCCGACCGTTTACCAGGGCGGCCAGCGACGGCTACTGGGCGACGGCCTCCGCCGCCGGCACCAGCGTCACCTTGACGTAGTGCTGCAGGTCCAGGTACTTCCGCGCCGCCTCCCGGACGGCGTCGGCGGTGAGCTGGTCGTTCAGCGCCTTGCGATCGAACACCCCGGCCAGCTCCTCGCCGTTCTCGTAGGCGAAGGCGATCTGGTTGAGGAGATAGCTGTTCTCCTTGCTGTTCACCTCGTAGTCGCGGGCCAGCGCGGCGCGGGCGTCGGCCATCTGGCTCTCGCCCGGCCCGTTGGCCTTGAACTGGGTGATGGTGTCGAACAGCGCCTTGACCAGGCCGTCGGTGCGGGCCGGGTCGCAGGCGAACGAGATCGACACGCGGTAGGACGGCGTCGGCAGCTTGGCGAACTGCGGGTCGACGCTGACGCCGTAGGTCCCGCCGAGCTCTTCGCGGAGCACCCGCTGCAGGTTGCCCTCGAGGGCGTCGGTCACACCGCGCAGGATCAGCCGCTCGCGCGGCGTGTTGACGAACGGGCCCGAGAACACGACGCTGACCTGGCTCTTCGGCTCGCGGCCGCTCTTGACGACCTTCTCGACGACGCCGTCCGGCGGCCGCATGCCGACGTCGCGGCCCTTCTCGGTGCGGCGCAGCGACGGCAGGCTGGCCAGGTAGCGCTCGACCAGCGGCTTCAGCGTCGCCGCGTCGAAGCTGCCGACGAAGACGAAGGTGAAGTCGCTCAGGTCGGCGAAGCGATCCTTGTAGAAGGCCAGCGACTTCTCGAGGCTCATCTCGCCGACCAGCTCGGTGGTCAGCGGGCGCGAGCGGAGGTGGTTCTGGGTCAGCGCGGCGTTGACGGTGTCGTTGAACGCCGCCTCGGGCTCGGCGTTGCGGTTGGGCAGCGTCGAGCGCAGCTGCGACACCATCGCCCGGAACGCGTCGGCGTCGGCGCGCGGCTCGACGACGGTCAGGTAGATCAACTGGAACATCGTCTCCAGGTCGTCCTTGTCGCTGCCGCCGAGGAGACCCTCGCGCATCTCGTCGATCTCGGGCCGGACGGACGCGGTGTGGCCGGCCAGCTTCTTGCCGAGATCGATCCGGGTCCAGCCGCCGAGGCCGCCCTGCGAGATCACCTGGCCGGCGGTGTCGGCGGCGATGAAGTCGCGATCCGGCGCCAGCGACGTCCCGCCCGGGCTGAAGGCGCGGAACAGGATCTGGTCGCGGCTGAACGTCGTCGGCTTGATCACGACCCGGGCGCCGTTCGAGAGCGTCCACTCGGTGATGCCGAACGGCTGCCGCTCCTCGGTCTTGACGATACGGCCGGGCGTCGGCGCCTTGGCGAGGAGCGGGCGCGACGTGACGGTGTCGACGTAGGCGGTCAGGCCGGTACCGCTGCCGCCGGTGATGATCGCGCTCAGCTTCGCCTCGTCCGGAATCGTCACGCCGGCCTTCTGCGGCGCGCTGACGGCGACGACGCGGTTGCGATCCGGCATCCAGGTCGTGGCGATCGTGTTGACCTCGGCCAGCGTCAAGGTCGGCAGGAAGCGCTTGATCAGGGCCAGCTCGTAGCCGATGCCGGGGATCGGCTCCTGCTGCATGTAGTTGCGGATGTACTCGTCGGCCAACGTCGCCGACAGGTGCTCGTCGGTCTGGGCGGCGAGCCGTTCGTAGGCCCGCACCGTCGCCGTCTTGTAACGATCCAGCTCGGTCTCGGTGATGCCGAATTTCGTCATCCGATCGGCTTCGGCGAAGAGCGCGGCCAGGCCCTTCTCGATGCCGGTATCGGGCACGACGGCGGTCATCGAGGTCATCTCGGCCGCCGACACGAACAGGCTGCGGTTGGTGCCGGCGGCGAGGAACGGCGCGTCTGGCTTCTGCGACAGCTCGCCGAGGCGGGCCGACAGCAGGCCGGACACGACGCGCTCCGCCGTCTGCTGGCGGTAGGCGCCGATCGTCGTCTGGTCGCGCGCGGCGATGGCGCTCGAGACATTGACGACGGTGACGGTGGCTTCGGGATCGGTGGCGATGGTGAAGCGCGTCCCGGGGTGCTCCGGGACGTCGAACGTGGGGCGCTTGCGCGGTGAGGCGGCCGCCGGGATGCGCGAGAAGTGCGTCTTGATCAGGGCCTCGACTGAGGTCTTGTCGAAGTCGCCGACGGCGATCACCGCCATCAGGTCGGGGCGGTACCAGTCCTGGTAGAACTGCTTCAGGCGCTCCGGCGCGAAGGTGCGGATGCTGTCCGGCGTGCCGATCGGCAGGCGCTCGGCGTAGCGCGATCCCTTGAGCAGGACCGGCAGCTGGGTCTGCAGCAGCCGGGCGTCGGCGCCGAGGCCGAGGCGCCATTCCTCGAGGACGACGCCGCGCTCCTTGTCGATCTCGTCGCTCTCGAAGGTGACGCCGCTGGCCCAGTCCTCGAGGACGAGGAACGATTGATCGATGACCCGGGCGTCGTCGGTCGGGATCTGCAGCTGGTAGACCGTCTGGTCGAAGCTGGTGTTGGCGTTGACGTGGGCGCCGAAGCGCATCCCGGTCGACTGCAGGAACGAGATGATGTCCTGCTTCGGGAAGTTCTTCGTGCCGTTGAAGGCCATGTGCTCGACGACGTGGGCCAGGCCGCGCTGGTCGGCGTCCTCGAGCACCGAGCCGGCGTTGACGACGAGCCGCAGCTCTGCGCGCCCCTGCGGCTTGGTGTTGCGGCGGATGTAGTAGCGCAAGCCGTTCGACAGCGTGCCCACGGTGATCCGCGGGTCGACCGGGACCGGGTCGGTGAGGGCCGCGACGTCCGCGGCCGGCTTCATCGGCGGGAGCTGTTCCTGCGCGGGCAGGACGGACGGCGCGGCGGCCAGGAGCGCGCCGGTCAGCCAGAGGGTCCGGGTCGGTGTCAGGAGCTTCACACTCCGATGATAGCCGGCCCAGTCAAGGGCCGGACGGCCCCGGGGACGACCCGGGGCCGGCGCGCCTCAGGCGACGTCGGCTTTGCGCAGCATGGCCGTGGTGGCATCGAGGGCGAGACGGGCGCTCTCTTCGGGGGCCATCCCGTCCGGGATGCGCGGGCCGATCGTCTCCGGGGCGACGCCGCCCTGGTAGCCGATCGCCTTCAGCGCCTGGAAGAACCCGACCAGGTCGATGACACCCTCGCCGGCGAGGTGGCGCATGTTGTCCTGGACCTCCTCGGGCGGCATCGGCTTGGCGTCCGAGACGTGGATGTGCAGGATGCGCGCGGCCTTGGCGGCGCGGATGTCGGCGACGGTGCCGCCGGAGTGATACCAGTGCCAAGCGTCGAGCGTGACGCCAATGTTGGCGCCGGAGGCGTCGCAGAGCCGCAGCGTCTCCGGCAGCGTCCAGACGAACGGCACCGGCGGCGGCGGAGGCGGCGCGGCCGGATCCGGCGGCGGGGCGCCCGGACGCAGCCGGTTGCGGCGGAACATCAGCGGCCCGAGGAACTCGAGGCTGAGCGCCACGTCGTGCTTCGCGAGCACGCCGCCGATGGCCGACAGGCGGCGCTGGACCAGCGTCCAGCGCTCGTCCTTGGACTGGCCGTTGACAGTGGTCGCGCCAAGCACCAGCTGGAAGCGCCGGCAGCCAATCGCCTGCGAGAAGGCGGCGTCCTCGGCCAGCTTCGGCAGCTGCGCCTCGAACGCGGCGTCCTCCCCGCCGAGCGGGTTCTGCATCGGCAGGTTGGTGATCGTCGCGACGATGCCGAGCTCGGCCAGGAGTGCCTTGGTCGCCTCCGCGCCGGCGTTCCGGGCCGGACCGAAGGCCCAGTCGATCCCCCTGTAGCCGACCTTGGCGGCAAGCCGGGCCTGCTCGGGCCAGCCGACGTTGCGGGCCACCGCCCACGGCGGCAGCGAGACGAACATGCCGGTGGGCGCGGATCGGACCGGCGCGGTGGCGCCGGCGGGCGCCGGCGCCGACGTCGACGCTGGTTGCTGCGCCCGGGCCGCGAGCGGCAGGACGAGCCCGGCGGCGGCGCCGAGCGTGCTGCGGGAGAGGAACTCCCGGCGATCGAAGGTTGCGGACATGACGCGCTCCTTGGAGGCCCACTCGTCCGCCGGACAAGTGGTCTGACCTCCAAGAGCATAGTCCGGATGCCGACGCTGCGGCTCTAGCAGCCCGTGGTGGAAGTGCCGCGTCGCACCGAGCCGGGCGAGACGCCCGGCGATCAAGGCGCGAGGAGGGCGAATATCGGGAATATTCAACCGACGAGCAACGCTGAGCGCCGGGATGGATCGTCCGTCGAATGCAGCGGTACTTCACCACGGGCTGCTAGACCTCGTCGTAGAGCACGACCGGGTAGTCCTTGGTCGTGGTCATGGTCGCTTCGACCGGCGGCCACACCCGCTGGTGCGCCGCCGAGGCGATCCACTTCTGGCGCAACGCTTCGCTCTCGAACTCGAGCTCGAAGCGGAAGGTGTGGGTGGCCGGCACGGTCCCCAGGAGCACCGCCCGCTTCTTCAGCATCTTCACGCGGATGTAGCCTTCGTGCTTGACCGCTTCGGGCACGAACGTCTCGTGGAAGATGCGCAGCATCTCCTGCTCGCGGGCGGGCGCGACGTCCATCTCGACGTAGAGGCGGATGTGCTTCGTCTGGGCCGCGGCGGTGGCGCCGAACAGCCGGTGCGCGCCGCACGCCGCCGCCGCGGCGGCGACGAACGACTTGAGGGTGCGTCGTCGATTCACGGTTCTGTGCTCCTTACGGTCGGCGCGGCGGGTTCGCCAGGATGTACGCCGTCTTGGCCTCGAGGTCCTTGGCGACGCCGATCACGAGCAGCTCGAGCGGCTCGGTCCCGGCATTGGCGAGCGTGCTCGTCTCGCCGAGGCGCACCGGGACGGCGTCGCCGACGGCGATCGGCGCGTTCTCGGCGCCGACCGTGACGCGGCCGCTCCCGGCGATGACGTAGTAGGCCTCGCCGATGGTGTCGTGCGCCTTCGCCGGCGTCGTCGTCCCCGGCGCGATCAGCACGTGATCGACGTAGGCCCAGGGCGTGGCGAAGACCTGCGGGGCGAACAGCCGGCGCGTCGTCACGCCTGGCGTGCCCACGGCCGGCCGCTCCAGCGCGCGATCGAGCCGCGCCGTCATGAACACCGGGATCGGATCGAGCGGCACGCCGACGCGCGCGTCGCCGAGGTCGAAGGCATCCGACACGTTCGGGGTGGCGCCGACCTGCCAGTTCATCCACTGCAGCGGCTGCGTGCTGTGGTTGTAGATGGCGTGCGCGTGTCCCAGCTTGCAGACGACGGCGGCCGGCCCCTTCACCACCGACGTCCGCCCGTCGACGGTGAACTGCGCCTCGCCGCCGAGGATGACGAACATCTCCTCGGCCGTGTTGTGGAAGTGATGGCCGATGCTGCTGCCGGCGGGGATCTCCCCGCGGTGGAGGAAGTTGAAGTGCGGCGTGACGGCGCCGCGGGCGAGCAGCCCGGCGAACGCCATGTTGCCGGCGCCGGCGTGGACAGCGGTCAGCGGCCGGTACCTGGCCGGGTCGGTGTGCTGGATGCGTTGCGCCAGCGATTCGTCGGCCGCCAGGGTCGGGCCGACCAGCAGCATCAGTCCGGCCCCGACCATCATGCACACGGTTCCAGCACGCATCGGCACGTCCTTCCAAGTTGTCGACAAGAGCAAAACGGTGCTGGGAGGCTATGCCAGAAGCCCGGCGGCGGGCAACTGGTGTCCCGGGTCAGAGATTCGTTGACGAATATTCCAGGCGCGGCGCCCGGATCGCCAGGCGCGAAGAGCGAGCGTATCGGGAATACGCGCGCGATGAGCAACGCCGCGAGGCGGGATGCCCCGCCCGGAATATGTCGGCGAATCTCTGACTCGGGACACTAGCTCGGCCGCGTTACACTGAGGCCCCCCGATACACTCGCCTGGACCGGCCTGCCCGGTCCCTGGAGTTTGCTGTGCTCACGCGATGCCTCTGCGCCGTCGTCGCGCTCGCGATTGGCCTGACGCCCCTCCTCGACGCGACCGCGCGCGCCGCCGCGGCCGCGCCGTCCAAGTGGACGCGCCTTCGGACCCCGACCCTCACGCTGCTCGGCGAGCAGGGCGACAAGCCGCTGCGCCGCGTGGCCGAGCGGATGGAGCAGTTCCGGGAGGTGTTCGGCCGCGTCTTCCCGAGCACCAAGCAGTCGATGCCGGCGCCGATCGTCGTGCACGTCTTCGGCTCGGAGCGCGCCTATCAGCCGTTCATGCCGCTCTTCAAGGGCAAGCGGATCGACGTCGGCGGCTACTTCCAGCCGGCGGACGGCGCCTACTACATCACCCTGAACACCGAGGCCGGCGAGCGCGCCTACCCGGTGATCTTCCACGAGTACGTCCACCTGCTGGTCGGCACGGCGCTGGCCGACGTCCCGGTCTGGTTCAACGAAGGGCTGGCCGAGTACTACAGCACCTACGAGATGAGCGGTGAGCGCCAGGCGGTGCTCGGCCGGGTGAAGGAAGAACACGTCTACGACCTGCGCGAGCGGTTCATCCCGGTCTCCGAGCTGCTCGCCGTCGGTCACACGTCGCCGCTCTACAACGAGGGCGATCGGCGCGGCGTGTTCTACGCCGAATCGTGGGCCCTGGTGCATTACCTGCTGATCGGCAACGCCAAACGCAAAGGTCAGCTCGCGACCTATCTGGAGAAGTACGCCGGCGGCGTGCCGTCGGCACAGGCGGTGCGCGAGGCGTTCGGCGTCAGCGAAGCCGAGCTCGAGAAGGAGCTCCGCCGCTACGTGTCGCAGTCGATCTACCAGTCGACACGCTATACCTTCGAGGACAAGGTCGCCATCGACAAGGACTGGACCGTCGATCAGCCGAGCGAGGCCGATGGCCAGGCCGCCTACGCCGATCTGCTGCTCGCGCTGCGTCGCCCCGAGGAGGCCGCGGCGCGCGCCGAGGCGGCGCTCACGCTGGCGCCGGACCATGCCCGGGCCCAGGCCGTGCTCGGCCGCATCCGCGCCGCCGATGGTCAGGCCGACGTCGCGGCGGGCCTGATGGAGCGCGCCGTCGCGGCCGCCGGCGAGACCGACTATCTGCCCGCCTTCTACCGGGCCCGGATGCTCCTCCACGGCGAGGGCAAGCATGCGCCCGAGGTCACCACGGCCTCGGCGCGGCACGCGCTGGTGCTGCTGACGCGCGTCACGACGCTGCAGCCGAACCTCGCCGAGGCGCACGGACTGGCCGCCTACGCCGCGCTGGTCGCCGACGATCCGCAGGCCGCGATGGCCTCGGCGGCCGCCGCGTTCAAGCTGTCGCAGCGGCACGACTACGCCCTGATGCACGCCCGCGCCCGCGTCCATCTGCGCGACAAGGCCGTGCGGCCGGCGCTCGAGGCGCTCGTCGCACGTGGATCGAGCGACTGGATCAAGCGCCAGGCGCAGGAGCTGCTCGACTTCCTGGCCAAGCTGGAGATGGCTCGCGCGACCGCGACGACGTCCGCGGCCAGCGCACCTGCCGCGCCGCGGCCCACCGACACGGCGGATACGCCCGGCATGCCGACGGCCTCGCGGCCGCCGCGCGTCATCCCCATCTTCCGCGAGATCGGGGCGGGCGAAGTCCGCGAGGTCGGCGTCTTCGAGGCCGTCGAGTGCCCGCGCGAGGGCATCGTCTTCAAGGTGCGCCTGCCTGCGAGGGTGGTCCGGGTCGGAGCCAAGGCCTTCGATCAGGTCGAGTTCCTCAGCTATCGCAGCGACCCGCCGGGTAGGGTCGCTTGCGGGCCGCGGCCGAAGCCTGATCGCATCTACCTGACCTACCGATCGACGGGCGGCGCGCCCGGCACGGATGGCGTCGCGGTCGCCATCGAGCTGCTGCCGGACGACTTCCAGCCCTGACGCGCCCGCCTGCTGTGTTTCAATCTCCAGACGCATGGCCAAGACGAAGGGACGGACCGCGCCCGTCGCTCCCGCCGCGGCGGTCGCCGCCGTGACCGGGCCGGTGATTCGATCCCCATGGATCGATCGGCCGTGGATCGACCTGCTGGTCGGCTGCGGCGGCTGGTCGATCCCGCTCCTCGCGGTGTCCTACACGCTGGTCGATCGCGACGTGCCGCGCTGGTCGGCGGTGTTCTACGCCCTGGCGCTGGTCTGCAACTACCCGCACTACATGGCCACGATCTACCGCGCCTACGGGCGCGACGATCGCGGCGCGCACCGGCTCTACACGCACTGGCTGACCGGCGGGCTGGTCCTCCTCGGCGCCGCCGCGCACGCCTGGTTCCCGCTCGTCCCATGGCTCTTCACCGCCTACGTGATGTGGAGCCCGTGGCACTACACCGGGCAGAACTTCGGCGTCCTGCTGATGTTCCTGCGCCGGGCCGGCATCGAGGTGTCGGCGGAAGAGCGCCGCCGCCTCTACATCGCCTTCCTGTCGTCGTTCGTCATGCTGCTGGCGGCCTTCAACGCCGGCGCCTCGGCCGATCCGCTGGTCCTGTCGATCGGCCTGCCGCCGATCAGCGCCCGCATCATCGAGGCCGGCGCCGGCCTGACGTTCGTCGTCGGCGGCATCGCCGCGCTGGCGCCGATCGCGCGGCGCGCCCCGCGCGGCGCGCTGCTGGCGCCGCTGACGATGTTCTCGACGCAGGCGTTGTGGTTCGTGCTGCCGGTCGTCGTCAACGGGCTGTCGTCGATCGACACGCCGCAGACGCGCTACAGCTCGGGGATGCTGGCGGTGATGCACTCGGCGCAGTACCTGTGGATCACGCGCTACTTCGCCCAGCGCGACGCCGAGCAGGCGACGCGCGCCGGCGGCTGGAGCGCGTGGCGCTACTGGACGACGCTCCTCGCCGGCGGCGTCGCGCTGTTCCTGCCGGTGCCATGGCTGGCCAGCTACGGCTGGCACGTCGACTTCACCGCCAGCGTCTTCATCGTCGCGGCCATCGTCAACCTGCACCACTTCATGATCGACGGCGTGGTGTGGAAACTGCGCAACCCGCGCGTCGGGCGGGTGCTGGTCGAGACCGCCCCGGCCGCGGTCGGCGGCCCACGGGCGGCGCCGGTCGCGCCGCCTTCCGCGCCCCGGCGGCCCATCGTCACGTGGGGCTGGCGCCTCGCTCTGGTCGCCGGCCTCGCCGGCCTGGCCGTCCTCGATCAGTGGCGCTACGTGCTCGCCCTGGGTGGCGGCGAGCGGGCTCGCCTGGCCGCGGCCGCGCGTCTGAATCCCTACGACAGCGGCACCTACCTGCGTCTCGCCCAGATCGAGAGCGAGGCGGGCGATCCAGCCGCGGCCGCGGCGGCGCTGCGGCGCGCCGTCGACGCCAACCCGCAGAACCCGACGCTCGCCCGCGCCCTCGTCCGCCGGCTGATCGAGGCGACGCACTACGACGAGGCCTACCGGCAGAGCGAGGCGCTGCTGGCGCGCTGGCCCGACGACGTCGACACGCTCGTCAACGCCGGCGTGCTCGCCGATCGGCGCGGTGACCCGGCCGCCGCCGAGCGCTGGTGGCTGCGAGCGGCCGAGCGCGATCCGTCACAGCGGCGCGTCCAGCTCTATCTGGCCGAACGCCTCGACGCGCGCGGCGCGACCACGGACGCGCTCAGCCGCTACGAGCGCTATCTCGCGCTCGTCGCGCAGGCGCGGGCCGGCGATCGCCCCGATCCGCGCGAGGTCATCGCCGTCGTGATCAAGTTCGGGGACGCGCTGGCCCGCGACGGCCAGACCGCGGTGGCGCGGACGCAATACGACCTGGCGGTGAAGATGGCGGCACAGACCGGACTCACCGAGCTCGGCACGCTGGCCGAGACGCAGCGCCGCGCCCTCCGCTGATCGACCGCGAGCCGGGCTGTGAGCCGGGCCTCAGGCCGGGATCGATCTCAGAATCTCCCGCCGTCGACCAGGAAGCTCTGCGCCGTGCAGGCGCCGCCGTCGTCGGCGGCGAGGAACAGCACCATCTGCGCGAACTCGTCGGCGCAGATGCGGCGCTTCAGCGCCTGCTCGCGCAGCGTGTCCGCCTCGCCTTCCGGCGTCCACCATTTCGCCAGCTGCCGCTCGGTCGCGACCCAGCCCGGCAGGACCGCGTTCATGCGGATATTGTGCGGCCCGAAGGTCCGCGCCATCGTCCGGGTGAGGCCTTCGACGCCCGATTTGGCGATGGCGTAGCCGGGGAAGAAGTCCTCCTGCATGTGGTAGCAGGTGCTGCCGATGTTGACGATCGACCCGCCGCCGCCCGCGATCATCGCCGGCGCCAGCGCCTGGATGGCGAAGAAGTAGTGGCGCAGGTTGGTGTTGAAGCGGTTGTCCCAGTAGTCGGGCGTCATCGCCTCCCAGGTGTGGCGATCGTCGCTGGCGGCGTTGTTCACCAGCACCGCGATCCCACCCAGGTCGGCGATCGCCGCGGCGCACACCCGCTGCAGCGCGGCGATGTCGACCAGGTCGACCTGGTAGAAGCGCGGCCTGTGCCGGGCGCCGGCACAGGCGTCGACGACGGCGCGGCCCTTGTCGGCCTGGATGTCGGCGAAGCCGACCCGGCTGCCCTGCCGGGCGAACTGCTCGACGAGGGCACGGCCGATGCCGTCGGCGCCGCCGGTGACGAACACGCTGCGGTCGACGAGCGAAGGATACGAGGCGTACGCGGTCTGGGTCATAGCCTCGATTCTATCGGTCGGGCTGGGGTTGTCGTGACGCGGCTCGGGCACTCCTGATATTCTGCCGCGCCGCATGGATCGCACTGCCTCGCCGACCTCTCCGATTGTTCAGATCTCGCTCGATCTCACCGACCTCGACGAGGCGCTCGACACCGCGCAGATCGCCGTCGACGCCGGGGTCGACTGGCTCGAAGCCGGCACGCCGCTGATCCTCGCGCGACGGCGCCACGGCGGTCGAGGCCCTGCACGCGCGCTTCCCCAACCACCCGATCGTCGCCGACCCCAAGATCATGGACGGCGGCTACCTCGAGGCCGAGATGATGGCGAAGGCCGGCGCCAGCTGGGTCGTGGTGATGGGCCGCGCCCACGAGGCGACCATCCGCCGCGTCGTCGACGCCGGCCGCGACTTCGGCATCAAGGTGATGGGCGACAACATGCTGGCCGCCGATCGTGTCGAGAACGCCCGCTGGCTGGCCTCGCTCGGCGTCGACGTGGTGATCCACCACATCGGCTACGACGAGCGCGGCATGGTGAAGGGCCTGAGCCCGATGGACGAGCTGGACGCGGTCGTCGCCGCCGTCGACGTGCCGGTGCAGGCGGTCGGCGGGCTGACCATCGCGCAGGCGATCGCCTGTCCCGCGCGCGGCGCGCCGCTGGTCGTCCTCGGCGCACCGCTCGTCATCGCCGCCGACGACTTCAGGCCGGCCGGCTCCGATCTCGGCAGCATCCTGCGCGAGATCTGCACCGAGATCCGCAAGACGACGATGCCGGCGCGCCCCGCGCGCTGATCCCTCTTTCGAGCCCGAGACCATGCCCGCCACCCAGCAAGCCGTCGTCCAGTACGCGCTCGAGCCGCTCGCCGTCGAGCTCCGCGAGATCCCCGTCCCCGAGATCGGCGAGCACGACGTGCTGCTCCAGGTCGGCGCGGTGTCGGTGTGCGGCTCGGACGTCCACCAGTTCCACGCCACGCACTCGTGGGCGGTGAACGTGCCGGTCGTGCTCGGCCACGAGTTCTGCGGGACGGTCGCCAAGGCTGGCCGCGCCGTCCGCGGCGTCAAGGAAGGCGACCGCGTCGTCAGCGAGACGGCCGCCGTCATCTGCGGCACGTGCATGATGTGCCGCACCGGCCGCTACAACCTGTGCCCGACCCGCAAGGGCTTCGGCTACGGCGTCAACGGCGCGATGGCCTCCTACGTCGCGACGCCGGCCCGCTGCCTGCACGCCATCCCCGACACGCTGCCCTTCGAGTACGCCTGCCTGTGCGAGCCGCACGCCGTCGCCTACCAGTCGATGTGCGTCAACTCGACGATCCGACCGGGCGACTGCGTGGTGGTGTTCGGGCCCGGCCCGATCGGCCTGCTGTGCACGCGGATGGCGGCGCTCGCCGGCGCCAACCCGCTGATCGTCGTCGGCCTGCCGCAGGACGGGCCGCGGCTCGAGGCGGCGCGGGCGCTCGGCGCGACCCACACCGTCGACGTCTCGACCGGCGGTCTGGAGGAGCTCGTGCGGAGCCTGGATCCGCTCGGCGCCGATCTCGTCTGCGAGGCCTCCGGGGCGAGCCGGCCGCTCGACGCCGCGCTCAAGCTGGTCAAGCCGGGCGGCCAGGTCACCAAGGTCGGCTGGTCGCCGGACACCATCCCGATCGACATCAACCCGCTGGTCGGCAAGACCGTCACGCCTGCAGGGATCGTTCAGCCACAACTACCCGGTATGGGAACGCGTGATCCACCTGCTCGCGACCGGGATGGCCAAGCCCGAGATCGTCGTCGGCCTGCGCAGCGGGCTCCCCGGCTGGCGCGGCGCCTTCGACGCGATGCACGACGGCGAGGTCATCAAGTCGGTGCTCCTGCCCTCGGCCTAGCGCCGGAGGCACACTAGAATCGGCTTCATGGCCTCCCTGGCGAACCGCGTCGCGCTCGTCACCGGCTCGAGCTCGGGCATCGGCCGCGGCATCGCCGATCACTTCGCCGCGCTCGGCGCGCGCGTCCTGGTCCACGGCCTCGAGGTCGACGCCGGCGAGCGGATTGCCGCCGACATCCGCGCCCGCGGCGGCGACGCGGCGTTCGCGGCCGGCGACATCGCCGAGGAATCCGTGTGCCGCGGCCTCGTCCGCACCGCCGTCGATCGCTTCGGCGGCCTCGACATTCTGGTCAACAACGCCGGCATCTACACCCGCGCCTCGGTCGAGACGGCGAGCGTCGCCTTCTGGGATCGGATCATGGCGATCAACCTGCGGGCGCCGTTCATCCTGATGCAGGCGGCCATCGAGCCGATGCGCGCCCGCGGCGGCGGCAGCATCGTCAACATCGGCTCGATCAACGCCTACGTCGGCGATGGCCACGCTCGGCCCCTACTCGGTGTCGAAGGGCGCGCTGATGACGCTGACCCGCAACGCCGCCCAGACGCTGGGCACGCACCGCATCCGCGTCAACCAGCTCAACGTCGGCTGGACGCTGACCGAAGGCGAGGACCGCGTCAAGCGCGAGGAAGAAGGCCAGGCGGCGACGTGGATCGAGGACGCCGGCAAGACGCGCGCGTTCGGCCGGATCCTCGCGCCGCGGGACATCGCGCAGGCCGCCGCCTACTTCGCCTCCGACGACAGCGCGCTGATCACCGGCAGCGTCCTCGACGTCGAACAGTTCGCCGTCGGCGCACCCGGCACCTGGTGATCGCCGGTCCCGCTCGAACCCGCATGCCTGCCCCCAGCATCTCCGTCTTCCCGAAGTGCTGGTTCGACGACTTCGTCGCCGGCACCCGCGACTATCTGGCCTGGATCCGCGAGGCCCCGCCGCTCGGCGGTGAAGGCATCGAGCACTACGACGGCTTCCTGCGATCGTCCGAGCCGGCCGACGTCGATCCCGTCGTCGCCGCACTCGCCGAGACCGGCCAGCCGACCTCGCTGCTGTGCTTCTCGCCCGACTTCACCCATCCCGACGCCGATGAGCGCGCCCGCCAAGTCGAGCGGCAGAAAACGGCGATCGACCTGACGCTGCGGCTCGGCGGCCGGCATTGCCGCACGCTGAGCGGCCAGCGCTATGCCGGGATGACGCGCGCCGAGGGTATCGCCCGCACCATCGAGGGGCTGTCGCGATCGATCGAGTACGCCGAGCAGCGCGGCGTCGTCCTGTGCATGGAGAACCACTACAAGGACGGCACCTGGAAGTACCCGGAGTTCGCCCAGCCCGAGGACATCTTCCTCGAGATCATCGGGCGCATCGACTCGCCGGCGTTCGGCGTCCAGTACGATCCGTCGAACGCCACCGTCGGCGGCTTCGATCCGGTCGCCTTCCTCGAGAACGTGAAGCACCGCGTGGTCTCGATGCACGCCTCCGACCGCTATCTCGCGCCGGGCGCCACGCTCGAGGATCTGCGCACCGCCGACGGCGCCGCCGGCTACTCCGCCAAGCTGGTGCACGGCGAGACCGGCCAAGGCCTGAACGACTACGACGCCATCTTCCGCATCCTGGCCGGCGTCGGCTTCGCCGGCTGGATCTCGCTCGAGGACGGCATGAACGGCCTCGACGAGATGGCCCGATCGGTCGCCTTCCTGAAGGCCAAGCGGGCCGTATACTTCGCCGGTGCCGCTGACGCCTGACTCGTGGCTGGCCACCGCGGCCTTTGCCGCCATCGCCCTCCTGTTCGTCGCGATTGCCGGCTCGATGCTGGCCAGCCAGCGCTGGGCGCACCCGCTACCGTCCCCTGACGCACTGCCGAAGGACGCCGCCGCTGTCGACGCGCGCGTCTCGGTCATCGTCCCCGCACGTGACGAAGCCGATGCCATCGAAGCGTCGGTCCGTCACCTCCTGGCGCAGCGCGGCGTCGCGCTCGAGGTCATCGTCGTCAGCGACCGATCGGTGGACGCGACGGCGGCGATCGTGCGTCGGCTCGCCACCGAGGATCCGCGCGTCCGCCTCGTCGAGGTGCGCGCGCTCCCGGAGCGCTGGCTGGGCAAGACGCACGCGCTGCACGTCGGGGCGCAGGCCGCGACCGGCGACTGGCTGCTCTTCACCGACGCCGACTGCCTGCTGCGCGCCGACGTGATTGTCCGCGCGCTGCGCGTCGCGGCTCGCGAGCGCGTCGAGCACGTCGCGCTGACGCCGTCGCCCATCGCGGCGACGATCGGTGGCTACGCGTGGCACTACGTGTTCCTGGCGGGGTTCGTCGACTGGTTCGCCCGGACCAACCGCGACACGCCCCACGGCTACCTCGGCTTCGGCGCATTCAACCTGGTGCGGACGTCGACCCATCGCGCCTTCGGCGGTCACGAGCCGCTGCGGCTCACGGTGCTCGACGACGTCCGGCTCGGCCTGCTCGTCCGACGGGCCGGCGGCCGCAGTCGCGGCTTCCTCGGCGGCGAGGACGTGCGCTGTCACTGGGGCACGACGTTGGGCCATGGCATCCGGCTGACCGGGAAGAACTACTTCGCTGCGGCCAAGTATCGCGGCAGTATCGTCTGCTTCCTGACCGTCCTCGTCACGCTGCTTTGGGTCGGCGTCGCGGCGGCGCTCGCCTCGGGCACAGTGCTCGGGCTGGTCGCCGGCCTGTCGGGATCGCTGCTCGCCTTGCCGGCCATCGTCTTCTCGCGGCGGCTTGGCTGGCCGATCGCCGGCGCGCTGCTGGCGCCGGTCGTCCACTCGATCGTCGTCTACGCGATTGTGCGATCGGCGGTGCTCACGTTGCGCCAGGGCGGGGTTCGCTGGCGCGACACGTTCTATCCGCTCGCCGAGCTGCGCGCCGGCGACCTGAAGTAGCATGTCGCCACGCACACCGGGAGAACCGATCGATGCAACGACGTGACCTATTGCGGGCGATGTCGGCAGGCACTGTGGCCGCCGGTGCGGGCTTGTTGAATGCGGCGGACGCGGCGGCGCAGGCGCAAGCCGCAGCCCCGCCACCGGTGCCGACGCCGCGCGGCCTGCCGGTCATCCGCATCAAGGACGTGCAGACGATCCTGACCGCGCCGAACCGCATCCGGCTCGTCGTCGTGAAGATCGTTACCGATCAGCCGGGCCTGCACGGCTGGGGCTGCGCCACCTTCACGCAGCGCGCGCTGGTCGTCCAGACCGCCATCGATCAGTACCTGAAGCCGTTCCTGATCGGCCGCCGCGTCGACGAAATCGAGGACATCTGGCAGTCGTCCTACGTCAGCTCGTACTGGCGAAACGGCGGCGTCCTGTTCAACGCGATGAGCGGCGTCGACATGGCCCTGTGGGACATCCTCGGCAAGCGCGCCGGCCTGCCGCTCTACGCGCTGCTCGGCGGTAAGGTGCGCCACGGCGCCGACTGCTACTACCACGCCAGCGGACGCGACTTCCAGGAGGTCGAGGACAACGCCCGCAAGGGGATCGAAGCCGGCTTCCGCTACGTCCGCGTCCAGGGTGGCGTGCCCGGCCTCGCCACCTACGGCGCCGCCCGCACCGGCGCCGCCGCCGACGCGTCGGCCGCCCCCGCCGAGCCGATCGGCCCGACCGCGCCGCGCGACGTCTGGGAATCGGCGCCCTACGTGCGCATGCTGCCGAAGCTGTTCGAGCACCTGCGCACCAGGCTGGGGACCGAGATCCAGCTGCTGCACGACGTGCACGAACGCGTCCAGCTGAACGAAGCGATCAACCTGTGCAAGGCGCTCGAACCGTACAACCTGTTCTTCCTCGAGGATCCGTTCCCGCCCGAGGACAACGCCTGGTTCCGCCAGCTGCGCCAGCACACCAGCATCCCGATCGCGATGGGCGAGCTGTTCAACACCTCGCAGGAATACCTGCCGCTGATGTCGGAGCGGCTGATCGACTTCATCCGCATCCACATCTCGCAGATCGGCGGGCTGTCGCCGGCCCGCAAGGTGGCGGCGCTCGGCGAGTTCTTCGGCGTGCGGACGGCCTGGCATGGGCCCGGCGACGCCTCGCCGGTGGCGCACGCGGCCCAGCTCCACCTCGAACTCGCGACCTACAACTTCGGCATCCACGAGGGCGGCAACTTCCCCGACGCGACGCGCGAGGTGTTCAAGGGCGCGCCCGAGCAGAAGAACGGCTACATGCTGGCCAACGACAGCCCCGGACACGGCGTCGAGGTCGACGAGAAGCTGGCCGCGAAGTACCCGATTCCGGCCGGGCCGCCCAACTTCGACTACTCGTGGGGCACGACACGGCGCAAGGACGGCACCGTCATCCGACCGTAAGCGCCCGACACCCGATCGGCATCCGGCCACGCGATTCGCCACCGGTGCACGCCGCTGCCTACGGCTGCGCCGGGGCGATGAAGCGTGACAGAAAACGGCCGATGTCAGGAACGGGTGATCTAGCGCGTGGACATTTCCGGCCGGTCGCTGTCGCACTATCGCGTCGTCATGAAGCTCGGCCAGGGCGCGTCGGGCCTGGTGTATCTGGCCGAGGATCTGGTCCTGGGCCGGCCCGTGGTCCTGAAGCGGCTGCCGCCGGATGCCAGCGAGTCGGACCGCGCCCGCGCCCTCGTCGAAGCGCGGACGATCGCCGCCCTCAACCACCCCAACATCTGTACCCTCTATGAGTACGAGGAAGCCGAGGGCGAACAGTTCCTGGTTCTCGAAGTCCTCGAAGGCCAGACCCTCGAAGGGCTGATCGCCCAGGGCCCGCTGCCGCTGCCGCAGGTGCTCGACCTCGGCGTCCAGCTGGCCGACGCGCTCGACGCCGCGCACACGCACGGCATCGTGCATCGCGACATCAAGCCGCCGAACGTGTTCGTCACCTTCCGCGGCCAGGCCAAGATCCTCGACTTCGGCATCGCCACGCTGTCGTCGCCGGGCGGCGCCCCGCGCTACGCGACCGGCACTGCGACGATCGGGTCGGGCGCACTCTACGGGACACTGCACTACATCGCGCCGGAACAGATTCGCGGCGAGATCGTCGACGGCCGCGCCGACCTCTTCTCGCTCGGCGCGCTGCTCTACGAGATGGCGACCGGAGCCCGCGCCTTCGACGGCGCCGATCCCCCCGACGTGGCCGCGGCGATCCTCGACGGGCCGGTCCGGCCGATGCGCGAGCTGCGCGCCGACGTTCCCGGCGAGCTCGAACGCATCGTCGGGCGCGCGCTCGAGAAGCATCCCGATCTGCGCTGCCAGAGCGCCGCCGACCTGCGCGCCGACCTGCACCGCCTCAAGCGCCAGGTCGAGAACGGCGTGCTGTCGCCCGCGTCGCGGCCGGTGGCCGCAGCCGCGGCGGCCAGCGAGCCGACCGACCCCGTCGCGACGACGCCCCGTGGCGAGCCGATCGCGGTGCCGGAGCTGGCATCCGTCCGGGAGCTCGCCGCCGCGCCGGCGTGGCGCCTGTCTCCCGTGTGGATGGTGGCGGCCGCCGTGCTGATCACGGCCGGCGTCGGCATCCCCGCATGGATGCTGCGCTCGGACCCGCCGTCCGCGGCGGAGGAACGTGCGAGCACGCCGCCACCGGCCCCGAGCGAGGTGCCGCCGCTGCCGTCGCTCACCCCAGTGCCCCCGCAGGCATCGACGGTGTGGCTCGATCTGCCGTCCGATCAGGCCGAGCGCGTGGCGGCCGGTACCGGCAAGCGCGTCGCCGCCGCGGCGGCCCCGACCGCGCCGCACACGGTCGCCCTGTCGGCGCCGAACTTCGCCGGCGAGCTGCAGGCGGCACGGGTCGCCCTGGCCGCGAGGCGCTACGACGAGTCGAGCAGCATCCTGAGTGACGTCGCGGCCAAGGCCGGCGACACCGCGCCCGGCATCGACGCGCAGATCGGCCTCGCCCACGTGCTGAGCCGGCAGAAGCAGATCGACGACGCGGTCGCCGCCTACGCGGCCGTGGTGGCCCGCTATCCGGTCCACCCCAAGGCGGCCGAGGCGATGTACTACCAGGCCCAGGCGATCCTCGGCACCGGGCGAGCCGGCCGCGACAGCGAGGCGCACAAGCTGTTGACCGAGATCGCCGACCGCTTCGGCGGCCACCCCTACGTGCCGCGGGCGCTGCTGGCGCGCGGCGAGATCGAGTCGCGGCGCAGGAACTACAAGTTCGACGAGGTGCTCGGCAAGCCGGTGCCGGCCTCGCTGGTCACGTATCGGACGCTGGCCGACCTCGGCGGCGGCGGTCGCGAGCGCGAGCACGCGCTGTGGCGCCTCGGCCAGGCCTACGAGCGGGTCGAGCGCTTCGATCTCGCGGCCCAGGCCTATCGCGACCTCGGCGAGGACTACGCCCACACGCACTATGACGCCTGGGCCTCGGCGGCCCGGATCTACGACGTCCGCCTGAAGGATCCGGCGTTGGCGCGGGCCGCCTACCAGCGCGTCCCGTCGACCTCGCCCACGTTCAAGGACGCCCAGAAATTCGTTCGCTCGGCCAGCTGACCGACGCCGACCGGCTCGACCCTCTCCCGGGCGCGTGCCGTCGCGTGCAGCCGTGGGCAACGCCGCCGGCGGATTGCACGGTTCGCCCCCGCTGGCCGATTTGCCAAGTGAGGAGACGGGTTCACTCCATGCCGAAGCTGGTGCTTCTGTTCGAGGGTCGGGTACTGAAAGAGACGGCTGTGTCACACACGGCCGCGGTGACCATTGGCCGCCTGCCCGACAACACGATCGTGATCGACAACTCGGCGGTCTCGTCGCACCACGTGCGGATCGCGCGCGAGGGCCCGCAGTTCGTCGTCGAGGACCTGGAGAGCACCAACGGCACCTTCGTGAACGGCGACAAGGTCACGAAGCGGGCGCTCCGCCACGGGGACACGATCCTGGTCGGCAAGCACAAGCTGTTCTTCGACCGGATGGGTGAGGCCGAGTTCGAGGGCGCCGAACTGCCGGGCCGCGAGATGCCGGACTTCGGCGGCACGGTCATCCTCGATTCCGATCAGCAGCAGCGGCTCCTCGCCGCCGCCCAGGCCCGCATCCAGGCCCGGACGGCCGCGCACCAGATCGCCGTCGCGACCCTGGTCGAGGCACCGGCCGCGCCGGCGCCCAAGCCCCCGCCGCCGGCCGTCGGCCGCCTGCACGTCCTGAGCGGCCGCACCGACCTGTCCGAATACCGCCTCGACGCCTCGACGGCGGCGATTGGCAGCGACCGCGAAGCGCTGGTCCGCCTGCACGGCTGGTTCAAGCCGCGCCTGGCGGTCGAGATCGCGCGCATGGGCGAGAGCTACGTGGCCACCCCGGTCGCCGGCAAGACGCTGGTCAATGGCCAGCGCCTGTCGAGCCGCCGCGGCCTCGTCCACGGGGACGTCTTGGCCGTCAGCGGCCTCGAGCTCGAGTTCCGCCTGAGCGCGTAGAGCTGGCTGATCCACGGCGCGCGCTTCTGCCAGGAGCCACGCGGCGACGACGCGATCCTGCGCGACCGTGGCGTGCTGAGCTGAGCGCAGTCGAGCCGGGCCTGCCGCTGGTAAAGTGGCGCCATGTCGACCCCGTCCGTCGCCGCCGTCACCACGACCATCCGCGAACTGCGCGCCCGCGCCGTGCGCGTGCCGATGCCCGAGCCGCACCGCACGGCGAGCGGCGTGATCGCCGAATCCCCGCTGGTGCTCGTCGACGTGGTGACCAGCGACGGCGTCACCGGCCACGGCATCGTCTTCACCTACGCGACCGCGGCCCTGGCCGCGACCACGTCGCTGGTCCAGCAGTTCGCGCCGCTCGTCGTCGGCCAGCCGCTCGCCCCGGTCGAGCGCTGGCAGGCGCTGGCCGCCCGCTTCCGCCTGCTCGGCACGCAGGGCCTGGTCGGGATGGCGATCTCGGGCATCGACATGGCCCTGTGGGACGCGCTGGCGCGGACGAACGGGACCTCGCTGGTCCGGCTGCTCGGCGGCGTCGAACGCCCGCAGCGCGTCTACGGCGCGGTCGGCTACGACGGCGCGGCCGGCGCCGCCCGCACCGCCGAACGGTGGGCGACGCGCGGCTTCACCGGCGTCAAGGCCAAGATCGGCTACCTCGACGTGCAGGAGGACCTCGCCGTGGTCCGCGCCATCCGCGAGTCGGTCGGCCCGGCCGTCGCGATCATGGTCGACTACAACCAGAGCCTGACGCCCACTGACGCCATCGGCCGCATCCGCGTCCTCGAGGGAGAGGACGAGCACCTCGGCTGGGTCGAGGAGCCGACCTTGGCGCACGACTTCGCCGGCCACGCGCAGGTCGCGGCCGCTGTCGACACGCCGATCCAGTGCGGCGAGAACTGGTGGGGCCCGCAGGACATGGCGCACGCGATTCGAGCCCAGGCGTCGGACGTCGTGATGCCGGACGTGATGAAGATGCTCGGCGTGACCGGCTGGCTCAAGGCCGCGACGCTGGCCGAGGCTGCCGGCCTGCGGGTGTCGACGCACCTCTGGTCCGAGGTCAGCGCCCAGCTGCTGTCGCTGACGCCGATGGCGCACTGGCTGGAATACTGCGACTGGTGGAACCCGATCCTCGCCGCGCCGCTGCGCGTCGAGCAGGGCCTGTCGCGCATCGAGGGCGTGGTCGGGACCGGCGTCGAGTGGGACGAAGGCGCCGTCCAGCGCTGCCTGGCGTGAGGGGGCGATGCGCGTGATCGAGTGGATCGCCGGGCCGCACGGCGGCTGGGACGGCATCGCCCTCGCCGTCGGCCTGGCCGTGCTGGTCGCCTATGGCGTCGCCGTCCTGGCCGTCCGCCTGGGTTGCGCGGCGCTGTCGAACTTCGCGTTCGCCGACACCGGCGATCGCCGCCAGCAGTGGCAGCGGCCGATCCGCGTCGCCAAGGCCGTGATCTTCGTCGTCGTCTTGGCGGCGCTGCTGCTGCCGGCCCTCGACCTCGCCGGCGCCGGGGTGCCGGTGCAGGCCAGCCGCGGCGCGCTCCTCGCCTGGTTCGTCGGCTCGGGCCTGCGCATCCTCGTGGTGACGCTGCTCACCTTCCTGCTGGTGCGGGTGATCGCCACGTCGACGGCCCGGCTCGAGGCCCAGGTCATGGGCGGCGGTGGGCCGGATCGCGCCGAGCACGTGAAGCGGGCCCGCACCCTCGGCCGCCTGGTCAAGAACGCGCTGACGTCGCTGGTCCTCGGCGTCGCCCTCTTGATGATCCTGCGCGAGCTGAACGTCGACATCATGCCGGTCCTCACCGGCGCCGGCATCGTCGGGCTGGCCGTCGGCTTCGGCGCCCAGACGCTGGTCAAGGACCTGATCTCCGGCGCCTTCCTGATCCTCGACGACAACGTCCGCGTCGGCGACGTCGCCCGCATCAACGGCACCGGCGGCCTGGTCGAGGCCATCAACCTGCGGACCATCGTGCTACGCGATCACGAAGGCACGGTGCACGTCTTCCCGAACGGCTCGATCGCGACACTCTCGAACCTGACCAAGGACTTCGCCTACGCCGTCGTCGACGTCGGCTTCAGCTACGCCGAGGACACCGATCGGGTGGTCGACGTGCTGCGCCGCGTCGGCGGCGACGTCACCGCGGATCCGGCCTTCGCCCCGAACGTGCTGGCGGCGGTCGAAGTCCAGGCCGTGGAGGCGTTCGGCAACGGTCAGATGACCGTCCGCGTCCGCATCAAGGCGCGGCCGCTGACGCAGTGGGACATCGGCCGCGAGCTGCGCCGGCGCATCAAGAAGGCGTTCGACGCCGAAGGCATCCAGATGCCGGCCCCGCCCGGGACCATCACGCTGCTGCAAGGCCCGCCAGCGCCGGCCACCGAGACGCCAGCTCCGATTCCAGCCGCGCCCCCGACCGAGCCCTCGCGCTGAGAGCCGCGCGATCCCGTAGACTCGTCTCCGCATGGACACATCGCCGGGCTCCGGGCCGCGCGTCGCCGGATACATCGTCGGCGGCGTCGGCCTCGCCCTCGCTATCGGTGGCACGGTGGTCGCGATGTTTGCGCCAGGGGCCATCGCCGCCCGCCATGCGCGGATGGCGGCGCTGCCCTCGCCCGATCACGCCGCGCTGGTCGATCTGCCGCCCGGCAGCGAGGTGCTCGTCGACGGGCGTATCGCCCGCGATCAGCCAGTGCTCTTCCGCGACTTCGTCGCCTTCGTCAAGGAGGAAGAGGATCGCGGGAAGAGCGACGACGACCGCCGAGAGTGGAAGGTCCGGGACCGCCAGGCGCCGCCGCTGCACATCGAACGCACCGGCGACGAGCCGCTGCGTATCGTCAACGTCGGCTACGGCATGTGGGGCGCCAAGACGGTCTGGAACGACACGTCGAAGATCATCGACACGCGCTACACCGGCCTCGTGTCGGGTGAGGCCGTCGCCATCCACGGCCGGACGGCGGCGGGCGGCCTGGAGGCGATCGAAGTCGCCTCGGGGACGCGTGCGTCCTACCTGGCCGACATCCTTGCCAACATCGGGGTCGCCTGGTGGCTCGGCGCCGGCTTCATCGCCATCGGCACGCTGATGGTGGCGATCGCCATCGCCTTGTTCGTCATCGCCGTCCGGAAGGCGCGGGCGGCGCGCCAGCCCGTCCCGTGGCCGCCGGAACCAGGGGCAGCTCGATGAAGCTGGCCGTCGCCCCGGCCCGATAGACGCGCTGCGTCGCCTTCACGTAGTCCTTCGACTCGGCGAAGAAGATGTTCGGGACGAACGTCTGCGGGTTGCGATCGTAGAGCGGGAACCACGACGACTGGATCTGCACCATCACGCGATGGCCGGGCAGGAAGACGTGGTTGGTGGTCGGCAGCACGAAGCGGAACGCCAGCGGCACGTTCGAGGCCAGCGCCTTCGGCGTCTCGAAGCTCTCGCGGTAGCGGCCGCGGAAGATGTCCATCGCCACCGACAGCTGGTAGCCGCCCATCTCCGGCCGGTTGGCGACCTCCTCCGGGTAGACGTCGATCAGCTTGACCACCCAGTCGCTGTCGCTGCCGCTGGTCGAGGCGACCAGGTTGGCCACGGCCGCGCCGCTGATGCGCAGCGGCTCGGTCAGCACCGGCGTCTGGTAGACGAGGACGTCGGGGCGATCGGCGACGGCCCGCTGGTCCATCACCAGCCACTTCCGCCAGGTGTCGCCGTCGCCGAAGCGGACCGGCCGCGGCACGTAGGGCACCGGCTTGGCCGGGTCCGAGACGTACTCGTCGAAAGCGGCCGCGCCGGCGGCGGCGGCCGGCGCCGTGAACGAGAGGCCGAAGTCCCTGGTCAGGTAGAGCGGCTTCATCGGCGCGGCACAGCCGGTTGCGCAGGCCAGCGGCCAGCGCTCGAAGCGATCCCAGTGGTTCTCGCCGGTGTTGTAGATGAGGACCGGCGGCGTCTGGACGCGCGGCGCGCCGTCCTTGAGGTACTGGTCGAAGAACGGCTTCAGCACGTCGCGGCGGAACTGCAGCGCGGTGTCGCCGTCCCACTGCAGCGGCCCCAGGCTCGACCCCTCGTAGTTGACCTGGCTGTGCCGCCACGGGCCCATCACCAGGTAGTTGCGATCGTTGGTGCGATCCTGCGGCTCGACCTTCAGCCACGTCTGGATCGCGCCCCACATGTCTTCCTGATCCCACAAGCCCTGGATCCACATGGTCGGCACGGTCAGGGGCTGCGCCGCCATCACGCGCACCAGGTCCTGCCCCTGCCAGAAGGCGTCGTAAGCCGGGTGCTCGCTGAGCTTCTTCCAGGCGACGAACTGCTCGAGGCCGTACGCCTTGACGAACGCGCCGGCCGATCCGTACTGGCGGTAGAACTCGTAGTCGTCGTAGGCGCCCCGACGGATCCCCGACCCGGCGCCGCGCACCGAAGTCTGGCCGGCGATGAAGTCGAGGCTGGGCTGCGGAAGGCGCCGTAGTGGAACCAGTCGTCGCCCATCCACCCGTCGACCATCGGGCTCATCGGCGCCGCCACCTTGAGGGCCGGATGCGGGTCGACGAGCGCCATCACCACCGTGAAGCCCTCGTACGAGCTGCCCAGCATGCCGACCCGGCCGTTCGACTCGGGCACGTGCTTCACCAGCCACTCGATCGTGTCGTAGGCGTCGGTCGAATGGTCGGTCGCGGTCGGGTTGAGCGGACCGCGCAGCGGTCGCGTCAGCACGTAGTCGCCCTCGGAGCCGTACTTGCCGCGGACATCCTGGAAGACGCGGATGTAGCCGTCGGCGACGAAGACGCTCGTCGCCCTGCGGCAGCGTCGAGAGCAGGGTCGGCGACTCGCTCCGCGCCGTCCGGCGGCCGGCGTTGTAGGGCGTCCGCGTCAGGATCATCGGCGCCCGGGTCGCCCCCTTGGGCACGACGATGACCGTGAACAGCGTGACGCCGTCGCGCATCGGGATCTTCGCTTCGCGACGCTCGTAGTCGTCGCCGGCCCGCGGCGCCTCGTAGGGCGTGGCGATGTCGGGCGTCCCGGGCGGCGTCTGGGTCTGCGTCTGCGTCTGGGCCTGCGTCCGCGTCTGGGCGGCGAGCAGGAACGCGAAGGCGAGGAGCGAGAGCGCGCGGCGGCGGCGGAGGACGGGGGCCATGACCCCGCATCTTATCGAAGCAGGGCCGTGGCGATCGCGCGCCACTCGTCGTCGAGCGACCCGGTCGCGGCGGGCCGGCCGGCCCGGCGATACCAGTAGCCGGCATTGCCGATGTCGCCTTCCTTGCGATGGAGGTAGGCGTGGACCCAGGCGCCGTCGGCGGTCTCGATGTCCTGGGCGACGCGGTGGGCACCGTCCCAGTCGCCGGTGGCGTCGTGCCACAGGGCCCGGACGAGCGGCGGCGCGCTGTCGGGCAGGGGCGTCTTCAGCTCGACCGCGCCGCGGAGATCCTCGAAGGTCATCATGGAATGTGCATCAGACGCAGCCCGCGTGCGGCGCCGCGACGCGCCCAGCGTCGCGAATAGCAGACGCACGCGCAGAGGGCTGCCGCGGGTGGTTCTGAGTGAACCACCCGCCAACAACGGTACCTCACAGGACCGAAATGTCGCCGGCTCGTCGGAGCCGAGACTGGCGCGGCGCGATGAATGGCGGGCCGCCAGTCCGGCACGAATCCTGCCTCTGCGCGTCGCTGTGCCGACGTGTGTCCGGCCTGCCGCCATGCCCCAGATCTGCTCGCTGCTTCGCCGGCTCGCGGTGATCTCCGTCCTCGCCGGCCTCGCCGCCGGCTGGCCGTCGATCGCCGCCGCCCAGGTCACCGTCGCGGTCGATGCGGCGGCGAATCGCCGCCCGATCGACCCGAACGTCTACGGCGTCGCGCACGCCGGCACGGCGGAGCTGACCGACCTGAACGTGCCGCTGAACCGCTACGGCGGCAACAACACGACGCGCGACGAACTGGCAGCAGAACGCCGACAACCGCGGCGCCGACTGGTATTTCGAGAGCATCGGCGCGGCCAGCGCCACGCCCGGCGAGGTCGGCGATACTTTCGTCGGCAACGCCCGCGCCGCCGGCGCCCAGGCGATGATCACCATCCCGACCATCGGCTGGGTCGCCAAGCTCGGCCCGGGCCGCGGCAAGCTGGCCAGCTTCTCGATCGCCAAGTACGGTGCGCAGACGGGCAGCGACTGGCAGTGGATGCCGGACGCCGGCAACGGCATCCGCAGCAGCGGCCAGAACGTCACCGGCAACGATCCGAACGACGCCAACGTGCCGTCGTCGGTCGCCTTCCAGCAGGCCTGGGTGCAGCACCTGGTCGGCCGCTGGGGCACCAGCGCCGCCGGCGGCGTCCGCTACTACGTCCTCGACAACGAGCCGAGCATCTGGCACGCGACGCATCGCGACGTGCATCCGACCGGCGCGACGATGGACGAGATCCTGACCACGTCGGTCGACGTCGCCGCCGCGATCAAGAACGTCGACGCCGGCGCGCTGGTCGTCGGCCCCGAGGAATGGGGCTGGAGCGGCTACTTCTACAGTGGCTACGACCAGCAGTACGGCAGCCAGAACGGCTGGGGCACGCTGCCCGACCGCGTCAGCCACGGCGGCGCCGACTACCTGCCGTGGTTCCTCGACACCATGCGCCAGCGCTCCGCCACCGCGGGACGGCGCCTGCTCGACGTGTTCACGGTGCACTACTACCCGCAGGGCGGCGAGTTCGGCGACGACGTCTCGGCGGCCATGCAGCTGCGGCGCAACCGCTCGACCCGCTCGCTGTGGGATCCGAACTACGTCGACGAGACGTGGATCAACGATCGCGTCCGGCTGATTCCGCGACTCCGCGGCTGGGTCGACCAGTACTACGCCGGGACACGGATCGGCATCACTGAATACAACTGGGGCGCCGAGAACCACATCAACGGGGCGACGACCCAGGCCGACATCCTCGGCATCTTCGGGCGCGAGGGCCTCGACATGGCGGCGCGGTGGGCGACGCCGGCGGCGGCCACGCCGACCTACAAGGCGATCAAGCTGTATCGCAACTACGACGGGCGCCGCTCGACCTTCGGCGACACCAGCGTCGCGGCGGCGACCGCCACCCCCGACGTCGTCTCGGCGTTCGCGGCCGAGCGCTCGAGCGACGGCGCGATCACCGGTGATGCTCGTCAACAAGAGCACGGCGGCCGCCCCGACCACCGTCTCGCTCGCCAACGCGGTGCACGGGGCCAGCAGCGAGGTGTGGCAGCTGACGTCGGCGAACGCCATCACCCGGCTCGCCGACGTGGCGGTCTCCGGCGCGCACGCCCTGACGGCGACGCTGCCGGCGCAGAGCGTCACGCTGTTCGTGATCCCGCGCGGCACCGCGCCCGGCGGCCCGCCGGCGGCGCCCACCGGCGTCCGCATCGTGCCGTAGCCGTTCTCCACGACACGGTCGCCCAGCGCCGCCATCGTCCCGCCCGACTCCCGACCCAGCGGCTGCGGCCTCCGGGCTGGTGCGGCAGCGCCGCTCGGGATACGCTGCGCAGGCCACACCCGCGCCCCTCGCGTGTCCGCCGGCGATCACCCGGCCGATGCGCCTTCCCGCGACGTGATCAGCGTCCTCGCAGATCGAAGGAGTGATTGATGCCCGTCCCGTCAGCGGCACCGGCCCCGGGCATCGCGCCGACGGGGATCGCGGGCTTGGACGACATCCTGGCCGGTGGGCTGGCTCGGAATCGCCTCTTTCTGATCGAGGGGACGCCGGGGACGGGCAAGACGACGCTGGCGCTGCAGGTCCTGCAGTCCGCCGCGGCCCGTGGTGAGTCGGTCCTCTACGTCACGCTGTCGGAGACCGAAGAAGAGCTGCGCGCGGTGGGCGCCTCGCACGGCTGGACGCTCGACGGCGTCCCACTGCAGGAGCTGATCCCGTCCGAGGATTCGCTCGATCCGGGGCAGCAGTACACCCTGTTCCACGCCTCCGAGGTGGAACTCGGCGCGACGATCAAGACCATCCTCACGACGGTCGAGCGCCTGAATCCCACGTGTATCGTCTTCGACTCGCTGTCGGAGCTGCGTCTGCTGGCCGGCAGCGCCCTGCGTTATCGCCGGCAGATCCTCGCCTTGAAGCAGTTGTTCGCCCGTCGCGGCTGCACCGCCCTGCTGCTGGACGACATGACGGCGACCGACCAAGACCTGCAGACGCAGAGCATCGCGCACGGCGTCATCCGCCTCGAACAGGTCGCATCCCGACTATGGCTCCGAGCGCCGCCGGCTCCGCGTGGTCAAGTACCGCGGCACGCACTTTCGCGGCGGGTATCACGACTACCTGATCGAGCGCGGCGGGATCCGTGTCTTTCCCACGTCTGGTCGCCGCCGAACATCGCCGGGCAACCAGCCGACTCCGGCTGGCCAGCGACGTCCCGGAGCTGGACGCGCTGCTCGGCGGCGGGCTCGAAGAAGGCACGAGCACGCTGATCGTCGGGCGCGGCCGGGACCGGCAAGTCGACGCTTGGCGGCGCAGTTCGCCACGGCGGCGGCGGACCGCGGCCAGCAGGCGGCGCTGTTCGTCTTCGACGAGAGTCCGGCGACGTTGATCTCACGGTGCGGCGAACTGGGCATCGGGCTGGAGGCCCAACTCGATGCCGGACGCGTCAGCATTCAGCAGGTCGATCCCGCGGAGCTCAGTCCGGGCGAGTTCGTCAACGGGATCCGTGCGGCGGTGCTCCAGGGGGCCTCGATGGTGGTCATCGACAGCCTCAACGGCTACCTGAACGCGATGCCGGGCGAGCGCTTCCTGACCATCCAGCTGCACGAGCTGCTGATGTACCTGGGTCAGCAGGGCGTCGCCACCATCCTCATCGCCGCCCATCACGGCATGATCGGCGCCCAGATGAACGGGCCCGTCGACGCCAGCTACCTGGCCGACGCGGTGATTCTGCTCCGCTACTTCGAGGCGGCCGGGGAAGTGCGGCAGGCCATCTCCGTCGTCAAGAAGCGCGGCAGCCGGCACGAGCGGACCATTCGCGAGTTCCGGCTCGACGGCGGCATCCGCGTCGGCGAGCCGCTGCGCGACTTCCGCGGCATCCTGACCGGGGTGCCCACCTACGAAGGCCCGCCAAAACCGGACGTCGACGCCGAGAAGACCTGATCCCGCACCCCGGTCTTCCGGTAGCATGTGCGGCCATGGCCGCTCCCGAGGCCGCGCCTCCCACCCGCCTGACCTCGCTCGACGCTTTCCGCGGCTTCACCATGCTGCTGATGGCGTCCGAGATCGCCCGCCTGCCGCGGGCGCTGCTCCAGACCTATCCGGACAACGCGACGGCCTTCTTCGTCGCCGACATGCTCGAACACCGCGAGTGGGTCGGCGTCACGCCGTGGGACCTGATCCAGCCGTCGTTCATGTTCATGGTCGGGGTCGCGCTGCCCTTCTCGGTGGCGGCGCGGCGGGCGCGGGGCGATGCCTTCGGCTCGCTGTTCCGTCACGCGCTGTGGCGCTCGCTGCTGCTGGTCGCGCTCGGCATCTTCCTGCGCTCGCAGGGCGCCCGGCAGACCTACTTCACCTTCGAGGACGTACTGACGCAGATCGGCCTGGGCTATCCGATCCTGTTCCTGCTGGCGTGGACGCGGCCGCGCTGGCAGGCGGTCGCGGCCGGAGCGATCGCCATCGGCTACTGGGCGGCGTTCGCGCTCTATCCGCTGCCGCCGGCCGGCTTCGACTGGCCGGCGGTCGGCGTGCCCCTCGACTGGCCGCATCACCTGTCCGGCTTCGCCGCGCACTGGGACAAGAACAGCAACCTCGCCCACGCCGCGGACCTGTGGTTCCTCAACCTGTTCCCGCGCGAGTCGCCGTTCCGCTTCAACGGCGGCGGCTACCTGACGCTGAACTTCGTGCCGTCGCTGACCACGATGATCCTCGGCCTGCTCGCGGGCGGGCTGGTGCGGGAGGCGCCGCGAGTGCCGGCGACGGCGTGGCGGCTGGCGGCGTGGGGCGCCGCGGGCATCGCGCTCGGCGTCGTCCTGCACCTCCTCGGCGTCAACCCGCTGGTCAAACGCATCTGGACGCCGTCCTGGGCGGTGTTCAGCGCCGGCTGGGCGGCACTGTTCCTGGCCGCGTGGTACGCGGCGATCGACCTGCGCGGCTGGACGCGGCTCGCCTTCCCCTCCCTCGTCGTCGGCATGAACTCGATCGCGATGTACGTGATCGTCCACGTCGCCGACCGCTACACGATGGACGCCCTCCACATCCACCTCGGCACCGCGCCGTTCGGGTGGCTCGGCCCGACCTTCGTGCCCGTGCTGACCGGCCTCGCGGCGCTCGCGATCTTCTGGTGCATCCTGCTGTGGATGTACCGGCGCCGCCTGTTCCTGCGGATTTGAGCTCGGAGCATGCTCCGAGCAAGTTGCAGAATCTGCGATCAGGCCCAGAGACCCACGACGTCGGCGATCGTCCCGTCGCCGCCAAGCGTGAAGACGTTCTGGCCGCGGCCGCGCTCGGCGCCGTCGGCGGCGCGCGCCACCCAGTCCGCCAGGACGACGCCCTGGCAGTGCCGCACCGCGCCCTCGCGGCTGATGCGCATCCCGGGCATGAAGCGATGGACAGCGGCGAGGTGCGCCTTCAGGTCCTCGTGGCCCTGCACCAGGCTGTAGCGGTCACGGAAACGCACGTCGGCCGCCGCGATGCGCGCCACCACGGCGTCGCGCGACGGGCCGTCCGGGTTGGACCAGGCATCGAACCAGGCGTCCACGGTGTCGGCGGCCCCGGCGTGCAGCCGATCGGCGAGGACGGTGGCGAAGACCGAGAGCTGGAAGCGCCAACCCTGGACGAAGGCGCCGCGGTGCGTGACCTCGGCGAAGGCGTGGGTCAGGCTGAGGCGCGTCGACGTCCCGCGCGGCTCGAGCGCGATCGTCACCTGCGAGCCGCCGACCTTGGGCTGCTGCTCGCTCGTCGCGTAGCCGTAGGTGAAGACGATGCGGCGCGGCGGATCCACCTCGACCACCTCGCCCGCCACCTCGACGCCGTTGTTGTGGCGGATCGTCATGCGTCCGCCGACCGTCGCGTCGATCTCGGATCCGGGGCCCCACCACGCCGCCCACAGCGAGCTGTCGGTGAAGTAGGCGAAGACGGCGTCGACCGGCGCGCCGATGTCGACGGTCCGTTCGAGGAGGTGCGGGAATGCGGTCATGATCGTCCTTTGCAAGAGCGGGCGGATCGGGTGGTGCCGGGACGCGGGCCGCGCCGGGCCTGGCGCAGCTCGGCGTGGATCTTCAGTCGCCAGAGCGCGCTGGCCCAGACGCGCTCCAGCTCCTGGCCGACCGGGCCGAGCGCCTCGCGCCGGGCCCGGTAGTAGCGGTAGCGGCCCTCGGCCCGGACGGTCACCAGGCCGGCGTCGGCGAGCGCCTTGAGCTGCAGCGAGACGGCCCCGAACGTGATGTCGGGCATCGCCGCGTGCAGGTCCCCGGCGCAGCGCTCCTCGTCCCACACCAGCCGGAGCAGCTCCTGCCGCCGGGGCGACGCGAGCGCGGGCAGAACGGGCAGGACCGCGGCCATGCCAACAGTTTAGTTATAACTAAAATGTTGTCAAGTATTGCGATCTGCCGCGGGCTACGCCCCGGGCTGCGCCCCGGGCTCGGCCCAGGGCATCGCCGCGGGCGAAGGCCCGGGCTCGACGGCCCGCGTTACACGTTGAATTTGAAGAGGAGGACGTCGCCGTCGGCGACCACGTATTCCTTGCCTTCCATCCGGTAGAGGCCCTTCTCGCGCGCCGCGGCCGTCGAGCCGCAGGCGACCAGATCGTCGTAGGCGACGGTCTCGGCCTTGATGAAGCCGCGCTCGAAGTCGGAGTGGATGACGCCGGCCGCCTTGGGCGCGGTGTCGCCGGCATGGATTGTCCAGGCGCGCACTTCCTTCTCGCCCGCCGTGAAGTAGGTGCGCAGGCCGAGCAGGTGATACGTGGCGCGGATCAGCGAGCCCATGCCGCTCTCGGGCACGCCGAGGTCCTTGAGGAACGCGTCGGCTTCGTCGGGGCTGAGATCGACCAGCTCGCTCTCGATCTGCGCGCTGATGACCACGGCCTCGCAGGACAGGTGCGCCTTGACGTAATCGCGGACCTTGCCGAGGTAGGGGTTCGCGTCGGCGTCGGCGAGGTCGGTGTCCTTGACGTTGCACGCGAAGATCGTCGGCTTGTCCGAGAGGAGGAAGAACTCGCGCGCGATCGCCTTCTCCTCGGGCGTCAGGGCGACGGTCAGGACCGGCCGGCCGGCGTCGAGCGCCGCCTCGATCTTGGCGAGCACCGCGTCCTGTGCCGGCGCCGCCTTCTCGCCCTTCTTGATCTCCTTGGCGACGCGCTCGCGCTGCTTCTTGACCGATTCGAGGTCGGCGAGCATCAGCTCGGTGTTGATCACCTCGATGTCGCGGACCGGATCGACCGAGCCCGAGACGTGGTGGATGTCCTCGTCCTCGAAGCAGCGGACCACCTGGACGATCGCGTCGACCTCGCGGATGTGGGTCAGGAACTTGTTGCCCAGGCCCTCGCCCTGGCTGGCGCCCTTGACCAGCCCGGCGATGTCGACGAACTCGATGGCGGCCGGGATGACCACGTTGGTCTTGGCGATCTTCTGGAGGACCGCGAGGCGCTCGTCCGGCACCGTGACGATGCCGACGTTGGGGTCGATCGTGCAGAAGGGATAGTTCGCCGACTCGGCCTTGCGCGTACGGGTGACGGCGTTGAAGAGGGTGGATTTGCCGACGTTGGGCAATCCGACGATTCCGGCTCGGAGCATAACCCTCCGATCCTATCGCGGGTAGGCAGTTTCCGCGAGTTGCTCGGAGCATGCTCGGAGCATGCTCCGAGGACGGTTACAATTCCGGCATGCAGCGACGAGCACTGGGGACCTCCAGATTCGAGGTGTCGACCATCGGGATCGGCACCTGGGCGACCGGCGGCTGGATGTGGGGCGGACAGGACGACGACGCCAGCGTCGCCGCGATCCATGCGGCGGTCGACCACGGCGTCAACTGGATCGACACGGCGCCGATCTACGGCTCGGGGCACTCGGAGAGGATCGTCGGCCGCGCGCTGCAGGGCCTGCCGGCCGGGCGGCGTCCGCTGGTCTTCACCAAGTTCGGCCTCGGCGACGACAGCCAGGCGGCGCCGTCGCGCTCGGCCACGCGCGCCGACGTCCAGCGCGAGTGCGAGGCCAGCCTGACGCGGCTCGGCGTCGACGCCATCGATCTCTACCAGCTGCACTGGCCGGCGCCGCAGCCGATCGCCGAGACCGCCGCCGCCTGCGCCGATCTGCTGCAGGCCGGAAAGATCCGCGCCGTCGGCGTCTCGAACTACTCGGTCGCGCAGCTCGAGGAATGGCGCGCCACCGGCGTGCCGCTGCACTCGGTGCAATCGCCCTACAGCGTCCTGCGGCCGGCGGTCGCCGCCGATGTCCTGCCCTACGCGGCGAAGACGAACCTCGGCGTGATCGCCTACTCGCCGCTGTTCCGCGGCCTGCTCTTCGGGACGTGGAAGAAGGGCAAGACGTTCCCCGACGGCGATGCCCGCGGCGGCCACAAGGACTACCAGGGCGCGCGCTTCGATCGCCATCTCGACGCCGCGGCGCAGATCCGCGACCTGGCGACCGAGAGCGGCCTCAGCACCGGCCAGCTCTGCGTCGGCTCGCTGCTGCAGACGCCCGGACTGACCGGCTGCATCGTCGGCGCCCGCAGCGCTCGTCAGGGCGCGATGATCGCCAGCCTCGGTGTCGCGGTGACCGCCGAACAGGTCGCCGCCGTGGGCCGCATCATCGCGGCACTGCAGGCTGACCTCGCCCGCCTCTGAGGCCGGGCACCGAGCCCGCCTACGCTACGCGGCGTCCGTGTGGAATATTTCGCAGTGCATTATTTCGCTACGGAATTTTTCGCTGCGAATTGTTCCCTATTGAGCAGCGTCTAACCCCCCGGGTATAAGAACGTACCCCTGCGCGACCGGGCGGCCGTATGACACGGCGCAGAGCGTCGCACGCTACGCAAGACCAACACGGGAGGGTTCATGGGGCGGTTCCTGGTGATCGCAGCAGCGGCCGCATTCGGCTCGCTTGGCAGCGCGTCGCTCGCCGGCGCGCAGGATGCGCAGGTGCAGCGCGGCATCGCCGTGTACGCCGCGCAGAAGTGCAGCCTCTGCCACAAGATCGCCGGCGTCGGCAAGCGGACCACCCTCGACGGGGTCGGCGCGAAGTCGACGGACGAGATCCGCCTCTGGCTGACCGACCCGAAGGCGGCGGCGACCAAGGCCAAGTCCACAGCCAAGCCGGTGATGAAGGACTACTCGAAGCTGCCGGCGGCCGACATCGACGCGCTGGTCGCCTACATGAAGACGCTCACGAGCAAGTAAGGCTCCCCGAGGACGTCATATGTCCCTTCCCGGGGTGCGCAGCTTCTCGCATCCGCTCTCGGTCGCGGGTGCGATCCTCACCACGATCAGCGCGGTGCTGTTCCTGGTGTTCCTGTTGCTCGACGTCATCGGGGTCCACACCAGCCCCTACCTGGGCATCGTCACGTTCGTCGCGCTGCCCGCGCTGTTCGTCGTCGGCCTGCTGTTGATTCCGCTCGGCGCCCGTCAGGCGCGCCGCCGCGCCGCCCGCGGCGAGTCGTCTGCCTGGCCGGTCCTGGACCTGAATCAGGGGACAGCACGGCGCACGCTGCTGACCGTCGCCGCGCTGACCGTGATCAACGTGGTGATCATCGCCCTGGCCACGGTCAAGGGCGTCGAATACGTCGACTCGGTGGCGTTCTGCGGCAGCGTGTGCCACACACCGATGGAGCCCGAGTCGGTCGCGCATCGCGGCGGGCCGCATGCGCGCGTCGCCTGCGCCAGTTGTCACGTCGGGCCCGGCGCCTCGGGGTTCGCCCAGGCGAAGCTCGGCGGGGTGCGCCGCCTCGTCGCGGTGGTCCGCAGCAACTACGCGCGTCCGATCGCCGCGCCGGTGCGGGATCTGCCCGCCACCGAGGTGACCTGCGAGCAGTGCCACGATGCCGGGGCCTGGATTGGTGATCGCCTGCGCACGGTGCCGGTGTTCAACGACGACGAGGTCAACACCGACTCGAGCGAAGTGCTGACGGTGCGGGCGGGCGGCGGCGGCTGGGACCGCGGCGGACCGCAGGGCGCCCACTGGCATGCCAGCCCCGATCACCGCGTCGAGTACGTCGCGACGGACGCGGTGCGCGACACGATCCCGTGGGTCCGCGTCGTCGATCGCCAGGGCAAGACCCGCGACTACGCCGCCGGCGGCGCGGATCCGGCGAAGATTCCGGCCGGCGAACGGCGGGTCATGGACTGCGTCGACTGCCACAACCGGGTCGGCCACCCGTTCGGGATCAGCGCCGCCCGCGCGGTCGACGAGGCGTTGGCCTCGGGCCTGCTGCCGCGGCTGCCGTTCGTCCGCCGCGAAGCGGTCGCGGCGCTGGACGCCGCCGTCAAGGCGCCCGGCGGCGACTCGGCCGCCCGCCGCATGCAGGCCTTCTACGCGCGCAGCTATCCGGACCTGGCGACCGCCGGCGATTCGCGACTGCGCCGCGCCAGCGCCGCGCTCGACACGATCGCTGCGCGCGACGTCTTCCCGGCCATGCGGGTCGGCTTCGGCACCTACCCGGATCGCTCGGGACATTCGGACGACAAGGGCTGCTTCCGCTGTCACGACGAGGAGCACAAGACGGCCGACGGTCGCGTCATCACCCAGGACTGCGAGAGCTGCCACCGGCAGTGACGCACCTGACCAAGGAGTTCCATGCCCTCGTATCTATGGCGCGCCGGCCTGGTGGCCGGAGCGATGTGCGCTCTGACGCTGGCGATGGTGGTCCGTCTGTCCGGCGCGTCGCCGGACGCCGCGACGGCCACAGCGCAGCAGTCGGCCCCCTCCGGGGCGCCGGTGGCCGGGCCAGCCGGGCAGCCGGCCCCCCAGGCCGACAAGCCGGCCGACAAGCCGGCCGGCCAGCCCGCCGCCAAAGCGGACGCCGGTGTCGCCTCGGGCTACGTCGGTGACGACGAGACCTGCCTCACCTGCCACGAGAACCAGAAGATGAAGGGCACGCCCCACGGCCGCGAGCGCGACGCGCGGACGCCGGCGGCCAAACAGGGCTGCGAAACGTGCCACGGCCCGGGCCAGGCGCACGTCGACGCGGAGGACAACAAGGGCCACATCCGCACCTTCGGCAAGAAGGCCGTGGCCCGCGACACCAGCGCCATGTGCCTGAGCTGTCACACCAAGGGCACCCACGTCCTCTGGGAAGGCAGCCCGCACGATGCGCGCAACCTGTCGTGCGCGTCGTGCCACAGCGTCCACGCCCCGAAGTCGGTGCAGGGCCAGTTGACCGCCGTCAACCAGGAATCGCTGTGCATCACCTGCCATCGCTCGCAGGTGCTCAAGACCAAGCGGCAGGCGCACATGCCGCTGCGCGAGGGGGCGATGTCGTGCTCCTCCTGCCACAACCCGCACGGCACGACCAACGTCAGGCTGCTCAAGACAGGCAACTGGATCAACGAGAGCTGCGCCTCCTGCCACGCCGAAAAGCGCGGCCCGTTCCTCTACGAGCACGCCGCCGGGCGCGAGAGCTGCGTCAGCTGCCACGATCCGCACGGCTCGAACCACGATCGGATGCTGGTGGCGAGGCCGCCGATGCTGTGCCAGCGCTGCCACATCGGATCGCGCCACCCGTCGACGATTTACGACGGCGCCCAGCTCGCGAACAACAGCAACCGCATGCTCGGGCGCTCGTGCGTCAACTGCCATTCGACCATCCACGGGAGCAACCATCCCGCGGGCGGCACGTTCCTCCGGTGATGGCCATGAAGGAGCCGCACATGACCCTCCGTGCCGTACGGGCTCTCGGATTCGCGGCGTCGCTGGCGCTGGCGCTGGCCGTTCCGGCCGCCGGGCAGGACGCCGAGACCACGCCGCTCGATCCCAACCTGCGCGGGATCGAATTCGGTGGCCGCTTCAGCAGCGCCAGCGGCGACGTCGCCCGCTTCATGCGCTTCGAAGACCTGCGCAGCGGGGGGCTGATCGACCGCGCCCGCTACACGCGTGAAAAGGAGACGCGCCTGGTCCACTTCGAGGCCGACCGCGCCGGTTGGCGCGATCAGCGCTATTCGGCCGACATCGATCAGTTCGGCCGGGTGAAAGCCTGGGTCGAGTTCCGCGGCATCCCGTTCCGCTACGACGACGACACCCGCACCATCTTCACCGAGGAATCGCCCGGCGTATGGCGGCTGGACAATGCGGTTCAGCTCGCCATCCAGAACCGGACCACGACGCTGACCGACGCCGCCGCGACGCTGGCGGTGCCGTTCGCGCTGCGGTCCCAGCGTAACGTCACCGATGCCGGCGTCCGTTTCCTCGCCACCGAGCACCTCGCCGTCGACTTCCGAACGCGCGTCCAGAAGCGCGACGGCTACCAGCCGTGGGGCGCCGGGTTCGGCATGACCACACCGATCGAGCTGGCCGCGCCGATCGACGATCGCACCACCGACATCGGCACCGCGGTCGAATGGACCGGCTCGCGCCGCTTGCTGCGCGCCGGCTACGACGGCTCGTGGTACACCAACAACGCCGACACACTGGTGTGGGACAGCCCGGTGCGGGCCACCGACCTGGCCACGGCATCGTCGCAGGGGCGGATGCCGCGCTGGCCGACGTCCTCGTCGCACACCATCTCGGCGGTCGGCTCGACGCCGTTGCCCGGACGCAGCCGGGCCACCGCCACGATCTCGCGCAGCCAGTGGCTCCAGGACACGGCGATCCTGCCGTTCACGATCAACACGGCCCTCGCCTCGCCGCCGCTCGAGCGGTCGTCGGTCGAAGGCGAGGCCGCCGTCACGTCCGCGCTGGTCCGCTTCACGTCGCGGCCGGCCCGCTGGGCCTGGTTCAACGCCACGGTCCGCCACTACGACTTCGACAACCGGACCCCGGTGCTCGAGGTGCCGAACCAGATCAAGTACGACCAGGCGGTGCAGGTCGCCACCGTGCCCGAGACGGAACCGCTGTCGTTCTCGCGCGGCATCATCGACCTGGAGGGCTCGTTCACGCCCTGGCGCCACGGCGCCATTCGGGTCGGCTACTCCCGCGAGTCGGTCGATCGCACGTTCCGGCTGTTCGAGGAGACGACCGACCACACGCTGCGCCTGGCCTACGACGTCGCCACCTTCGACCGGGTGACGGTGCGCGCCGATCTGACCCGATCGAAGCGGACCGGCTCGGGCCTCGACGAAGAGGTGTTCAGCGACATCGGCGAGCAGGTCTCGCTGCGCCAGTTCGACATCGCCGATCGGACGCGGACGCAGGGCACGCTGATCGTCACCGTGATGCCGTCCGACCTGTTCTCGATCAGCGCCTGGGCCGGGGGCGGCCAGGACGACCGCGCGGACGCGCAGTTCGGCCTCGCCGATTCCTCCTTCGGCACCTACGCCCTCGGTGTCGATGCGGCGCCGCGCGACGGGATGGCCTTCGGGCTGCAGTATGGGTTCGAGCGCTTCGCGTCGCTGCAGCGCTCGCGCCAGTCCAACCCGCCGCCGAGCCCGCAGTTCAACGATCCGACCCGCGACTGGTCGACCGACGCGGCCGAGCGCGTCCACACCATCACCGCGTCGTTCGACGTGCTGAAGGGCATCCCCCGGACCGAGCTGCGCGGCGCCTACGACTACAACCGCTCGCGTGCCACCTACACCTACGGGGTGGTGCCGAACAGCACGCTGGTCGCGCCGACGCCGCTGCCGGCGGTCACCAACGCCTGGCAGTCCGGCACCATCGACGTGCGCTACGCGCTGCGCCGGCAGATCGCGCTCGGCCTGGGCTACCGCTACGATCGCTTCAACATCGACGACTTCGCGCTCAACCCGTCGACGATCGATCGCCTGGTGTACGGCACGACGCTGCTGATGGGGATCACCGACCGGCCCTACACGGCCAACACCGTCTTCGTGAAGCTGGCCTATCTCTGGTGACGACTCCGGAGTGGAAGAACGACTCCGGAGTCGAACTCGACGAGGTGACCCGGACAGCTCTCACGTGAACCTCCTGGCGAAGACGACGAGCGAGCGAGCGTACAGGCGTGCAATGACGACGCGATGTCAGCCGCGGGCGCGGACCAGGGTGGATCCGGCGTCCCCGACGGCGACGACGTGGGCGATGTCCGCCGGCCGTTGGGCGACGCCGGCGATGGCGATGCGGTCGCCACACAGGGCGACCCACGGTCGCTTCGCGCCGATCTCTCCCCAGGCCGCGAGCTCGCAGGCCTGACGGATCGACGCGCACAACGCCGGGGTCAGGCGCCGCGCGCCCTCGGCGGGCTGGTCGGAGAGGACGACGAAGCCGTCGGTGAGCGGACCGAGGCCGTCGACCCGCTGCAGTTCCCGTCCGCCGAGCGGGAGCGCGCCGCCGAAGTGCCGCTCGAAGGCCCTGGCGAGGAGCGTGCGGGCCGTCGCCTGGGCGAACGCGGCCAGCGGGCCTTCGATCGTCGAGACGTCGGGCATCGCTGCGCCGTCCGTGTCGAGCAGCACCACCACCGGGCCCGAGGGCGCCGGCGCACCGGCGGCGGCGTTCCACCAACGCAGCACCCGCGGATCGCGACTGTGCCGCAGGCGGATCTCGACGGCCTCGGCGGTCCACGCGCCGGACAGGCCGATGCCTTCCCAGCGATGGATCCGCTGGCGCTCGCCGCGGGTGTAGCTGGTCTCGAATCGCCAGCCGCGCTGGACGGCGTCGCGGGTGAACCGCGCCAGGCGCGCGGCGCGGAACCGGCGCTCCGAGACGGTCAGCCAGACGAACAGCGCCAGGATCGCGGCCAGGATGCCGAGCACGACCGACGCCGGGAGCTTCATGGCGAGGAACTATAGCCGGGCCAGGATCGGTTCGCGGCAGACTATAGTGCTGAACGCACCTGTCAGCAGACCCCGGCGACGGGGCGTTCAGCACGCCGGAGCGGCGCCCGAGAGCGCCCGGGCGCGGAGACATCGACGCATGGACACCAAGCACACCGACCGCCGCACCTTCCTCAAGTCTTCGCTCTCGACCGCCGCCATCGCGGCCGCCCCGCTGGTGCTCACCGCGCGCCGCGGCGATGCCGCCCAGGCCCAGGCGGCGACCGCCCAACCGGCCGGCGAGCCGCGCCTCCGGTTCGCCGCCATCGGCCTGAACCACGGTCACATCAACGGCATGTGCGATGCGCTCTCCCGCGCCGGCGGCGAGCTGGTCAGCTTCTACGCCAAGGAGGCGGACCTCGCCGCGGCGTTCGCCAAGCGCTATCCCAAGGCGGTGCTCGCCAACAGCGAGCAGGAGATCCTCGACGACAAGCGGGTCGCCCTGGTCGCCAGCGCCGGGATCGCCAACGAGCGCGCCCCGCTCGGCATCCGCGTGATGAAGGCCGGCCAGGACTACCTCTCGGACAAGCCGGCGATGACGACGCTGGCGCAGCTCGCCGAGGTGCGGAAGGTCCAGGCCCAGACCAAGCGGATCTACTCGGTGATGTACAGCGAGCGGCACGAGAACCGCGCCACCGTGAAGGCCGGCGATCTCGTCCAGGCCGGCGCCATCGGCAAGGTCATCCAGACCGTCGGCCTCGGCCCGCATCGCGAGATCCAGGGTGGGCCCGGGCGCCCGGACTGGTTCTACGTCAAGGAGCAGTACGGCGGCATCCTGACCGACATCGCCTCGCACCAGTTCGACCAGTTCCTGTTCTTCACCGGATCGACCGAGGCCAAGATCGTCGCCTCGCAGGTCGGCAACCTGCATCACCCGAACAAGCCCGGCCTCGAGGACTTCGGCGACTGCATGATCCGCGGCAACGGCGGCACCGGCTACGTCCGCGTCGACTGGTTCACGCCCGAAGGGGCTCAACACCTGGGGCGACGGCCGTCTGACCATCCTCGGCACCGACGGCTTCATCGAGATCCGCAAGAACGTCGACATCGCCGGCCGCGAGGGCGGCAGCCACCTGTTCCTGGTCGACCAGAAGGAGACGCGCTACGTCGACTGCAAGGACGTCGCCGCTGCCCTTCGCCGGCAGGCTGATCGACGACGTCCTCAAGCGCACCGAGACGTCGATGCCGCAGAAGCACACCTTCCTGGCGATGCAGCTGGCCCTCGAAGCCGAGACCAACGCGCAGCGGCTGGCGCCGGGCGCGGCGGTCGGCGCCACGCCATCGTCGCAGGGCTGACGCGGGTCGATGAACCGTCGACAATTCGTCGAGTCCCTGCTCGCCGCCGCCGCCCTGCCGATTGACGGCGTCCGCGGATCGCTGTCATCGGTCGCCGACGCCGCCCAGGCGCCGGCGACGATCGATCACGCCGCCGCCCCGGCCGGCGCCGTCGCTCTGGTACGGGCGCGCCGCCGGCAAGTGGGTCGAGGCCCTGCCCGTCGGCAACGGCCGCCTCGGCGCGATGGTCTTCGGCGACGTCGGCGTCGAGCGGCTGCAGATCAACGACGACACGCTGTGGTCGGGCGGTCCAGCGAACTGGGACCGGCCGGACGCCAAGGCGGCGTTCGACGAAGTGCGGCGCCTGACGCTGGCCGGCGACTACGCCGCGGCCGACGCCGCCGCGCAAGGGACTGATGGGCGCCTTCACGCAGTCCTACCTGCCGCTCGGCGATCTCTGGCTCACCTTCGAGCACGGCAACCTGGGACGCAATTACCGGCGCGAGCTGCACATGGGCGACGCCGTGGCCTCGGTCCGCTACCAGGTCGGCGACGTCCGCTACACGCGCGAAGTGATCGCCAGCGCGCCGGCCGGCGTCGTCGCCGTCCGCATCGCGGCGGATCGGCCTGGGCTCGTCACCTTCGACGCCCGCGCCGCGAGCCCGCTGCGCCACGCGGTCAGCGTCGAGGACGGCGTGCTGCGGCTGCGCGGCCAGGCGCCGGCCCACGTCGAGCCGAGCTACTACGGCAGCGACGTGCCGTTGCTCTACGGCCGTGACGGCGGCGTCCAGGGCGGCACCTGGGCGGCGGGCACGACGCCGAAGCCGCGGCAGGCGCGCCGCACGCTGCCGGGCATGCGCTTCGAACTGGCCGTCACCGTCGTCGCCGATGGCGGCACGGTCTCGAGCAGTGCGACGGGCCTGCGCGTCGAGAACGCCGACGCCGTGACGGTGCTGCTGGCCACCGCCACGGGCTTCAACGGCTTCGACAAGGATCCGGCCCGCGAGGGCCGCGATCCCGGCCCGATCGTCGTCCGCCAGCTGAACGCCGCGAAGGGCACGGCGTGGCCTGCGCTCCGCGAGGCGCACGTCGTCGATCATCGCGCCCTCTTCGATCGCCTGGCGCTGGAGCTGCCGGCCGGCCCCGCTGAGGACATCTCGACCGATCGGCGGATCGCCAGCCGCGGTGGTGCCGACCCCGGCCTCGTCGAGCTGCTGTTCCACTACGGCCGCTACCTGCTGATCGCGTCGAGCCGGCCCGGGACGCAGCCGGCCAACCTGCAGGGCATCTGGAACGAGGACGTCCGGGCGCCGTGGAGCTCGAACTACACGATCAACATCAACACTCAGATGAACTACTGGCCGGCGGAATCGGCCAACCTCGCCGACCTGCACGAGCCGCTGCTCGCGTTCATCCGCGATCTCTCGGTCACCGGCGCGCGCACGGCCACGACGATGTACGGCGCGAAGGGCTGGACCGCGCACCACAACTCCGACATCTGGCGGCACTCGGCCATGGTCGGCGACTACGGCAACGGCGACCCGGTGTGGGCGACGTGGACGATGGCCGGGCCGTGGCTGGCGCAGCACCTCTACGAGCATTACCTGTACGGCGGCGACCTCGCCTGGCTGCGCGACACCGCGTATCCGGTGCTGCGCGGCGCCGCGCTGTTCGGCCTCGACTGGCTGGTCGACGACGGCAAGGGCCACCTCGTCACCGCGCCGTCGACGTCGCCCGAGAACCACTTCCGCGTCGGCGGCAAGCAGGGCGCGATCTCGGCCGGCGCGACGATGGATTTGGCGCTGATGCGCGACCTGTTGTCGTGCACCGCGGACGCGGCCGAGGCGCTGGGCGTCGACGCGCCCTTCCGGAAGCAACTGCTCGATGCGCGCGGCAGGCTGCGGCCATATGCGATCGGCAGCAAGGGCCAGCTCCTCGAGTGGAGCGACGAGTTCGAGGAGCCCGAGCCGCACCACCGGCACTTCTCGCACCTCTACGGCCTGCACCCGGGCCGGCACATCACCGCGGCGCACGCCGGCGCTGTTCGCGGCGGTGCGGCGCTCGCACGAGCTGCGCGGCGACGAGGCCACCGGCTGGAGCATGGGCTGGAAGATCAACCAGTGGGCGCGCCTCCTCGACGGCGAACGGGCGTTCGCGCTGCTGTCGCGGCTGCTGACGTTCGTCGATACCGGCGACACCAACTACCGCGGCGGCGGCGGCGTCTACGCCAACCTGTTCGACGCCCACCCGCCGTTCCAGATCGACGGCAACTTCGGCGCCACCGCCGGCATCGTCGAGATGCTGGCGCAGAGCCACGCCGGCGAGATCCACCTGCTGCCGGCGCTGCCCAAGGCGTGGCCGAGCGGTAGCGTCCGCGGCATCCGCCTGCGCGGCGGCTTCGAGGTCGACATGACCTGGGCGAGCGGCGCGCTGGTCCGCGCCGACCTGCGGTCACGCCTCGGCGGCGTCGCGCGGGTCCGCACCGTGACGCCCGTGCAGGTGTCGGGTGCGCCGGCGGCGCCGGCCTCAGGGCCGAACCCGAACCCGTTCTACCGGATCCACGATCCCGGCACGCCGATCGTGCATCCCAACGCGCCGGCCGTCGCGGCAGCGCCGCGTCAGGGCGTGGTCACCGACATCCGCACCGGCTCCAACGGCCAGGTGATCCTGTCGGCCTAGCCGGGCAGGTTTTCGAGGGAGTCACGACGATGAAGCGAGCGATGGTGTTGGCGATGTGCGCGGCGGTTTCGGCGCCGCTCGTGAGCGCGGCCCAGGAACCGGCCGCCCCGGCCGCGGCCCCGGCGGCCCCGGCGAGCGCGCAGGCGGCGCGGGCGCGGATGTCGCAGCCGGTGGTGCTGCAGCCGGACGACGTGCCGGCCTTTCCGGAAGCGCCCGAGGCGATCTTCGAGCGGCGCGACTCGGTCCCGCACGGCAAGCTCGAGCTGACCGAGTACGACTCGAAGACGGTCGGCACCCGGCGCAAGATGAACGTCTACACGCCGCCCGGCTACAGCGCGGCGACCAAGTATCCGGTCGTCTACCTGCTGCACGGGATCGGCGGCGACGAGACGGAGTGGCTCCGCTTCGCCAAGCCGGACAACCTGTTCGACAACCTGATCGCCGACGGCAAGATGGTGCCGCTCATCGCTGTGTTCCCGAACGGGCGGGCGCAGAAGAACGACCACCTGCAGCCTGGCGAGAACGCGTTCGCCACGGGGCCGGCCTTCGCGGTGTTCGAGCGCGATCTCCTCGACGACGTCATCCCGGCGATCGAATCGCGCTACTCGGTGAAGACCGATCGCGACAGCCGGGCCCTCGCCGGCCTGTCGATGGGCGGCGGCCAGACGCTCAACTTCGGCCTCGGCCACCTCGATCGCTTCGCCTGGATCGGCGCGTTCTCGTCGGCGCCGAACACCAAGCCGCCGGCCGCGCTGGTGCCGGACCCCGCGGCGGTGAAGCGGCTCAAGCTGCTGATGCTGACCTGCGGCAGCAAGGACGGCCTGATGAACATCAGCCAGGGCCTGCACGCCTACCTGAAGCAGCACGACGTGCCGCACGTCTGGCACGTCGATGGGCACGCCCACGACCCCGCGCACTGGCGGTCGTCTCTGCACGGTTTCGTGCAGCGGCTGTTCCGCTGAACGCGGGGAGACCTGTTACGCTTCGAGCGAGTCCTCGAGCGAGAGTGGCGCCGGTGATGTGTTTCGGAGGACATGTCGCACCGAGTGGATGACGACACCGGCCACACAACCCGGCAGAAAAGCCGCCACTGCCACCCCGACCAGCTCGATCGGTATCACGCGCGAGACCGTCGGTTCGCCAAGTGTGTAGACGGGGACCAGCCGCCACACGAGGGGGCCGCCCAGCGCGAACAGCAGCGCCGCCACGCCGAGAGCACTCGCCAGGGCGGCGCTGAACACCACCGCTCGCCACACGATCCCGAATGGATTGCGCGCGGAGCCATTCAGCACCATCGAGCCGAATCCGGCGAGCGCGCAAAACGCCACGGAGCCCCCAAGCCCCCAGACGAGCTCGGCAGGGTACGGCCACGTGCCGCCCTGCTGGCCGCGGCGTATGTCCTCCGTCGTCACGGCGTTCACCGGATCGAACGACATCGTCGCGCGAACGACGACCACGACGGTCACCGCCAACAGCACGACCCACAGGATCGCTTCAACCCCGGGGCGTCTGCCGCCCGTCCCCCGCGCCGTCACGTAAATAGGCGCACCGAGGAGCGGCGCTGCGACGACAACAGCCGCCGCCAGGACGCTGGCGGGCGACGAGACATCAGCCAGGTGCGCCGCAAACGGCAGCAGGACGGAAGCGACCGCCCAGCCGCCTCCCCAGGTCGCAACCGCTAGTAAGGGCCACTTCACGGGGTGTCCAGTTCGTCGCAGACAATCCGCCGCAGCGCCGGATCGCGGCCACCTGCCCTTGCGGCATCGCACTGCAAGAAGGCCGCGATCGCAGGTGCCCGCTTCACAAAAGGCGCAAGCGTGCCAGTACGCGGATCTACAGGTCCCGCTGCCGGGACGGCGAGAGTCTCGACGATCTTCGGGCCCGTGCGAGAGTCGACGTCATCGATGAGCAGGACGTTGGTGCCAACGGGTCCTGATCGCGCCGCACCTTGGAGCCACACGATAGACTTCCGAGCGTCGAAGGCGAGCTCCAGCGTAACCCCACCATAGGCGATCGTTGCCTCGACGACTCCAGCGCGCTCGGCATAGCTGGCACCTCGTTGCTCACCCGACATATACCAGCCGCGCGCGCCACGCCAGAGCACGAGCACCTCGAGCCCGTGCGGCCGACTGGCGACGGTCGCCAGAACGGTGGGCGAGAGCGGGAGCGTCTGAGACGTCAACGGCTCCGGGGAGAGAACGGACGCCGCTTGTATCCCGGCCGCCACCAGGCGCATCGCGAACTGCGGGCGCAGCATGAGACCCCCTTCTCTATGGCGTACTCGGCGCCGTCACGAGGAACACGTCTACAGCCTGCCGCCGCATCCCTGCATCAAAAGCATGACGATCCATTGTGACGTGGCTGCGATAGCGAAACGCGTTGCCGTACTCGGGGCGAACGGTGACGCACGTCTGGGTCTGCGCGCGACGACGTGGATCGCGCCACATACAATAGCGACGTGGCCACCACGACCGACGCGACGTCGACCGTCCCGCGCCCGATCCCGCCCGAGCCGGCCAACGCGCCGGCCGTGCCGGCGGGCGACCCGTCCGATCGCGACGTCCTGCTGCTCGAAGGACCACGGGCGCGCTGGAGCGAGCTGCGGCTGGCCCTCAGCACCCTCCGCGACTTCATCACGGGGTTCCGTGGCCTGCACTTCGTCGGGCCGTGCGTCACCGTCTTCGGGTCGGCGCGCACGCCCGAGACGCATCCGTACTACGCCATGGCGCGTGAGGTCGGCGCCGGCCTGACGCGGCTCGGGTTCACCGTGATGACCGGCGGCGGGCCGGGCATCATGGAAGCCGCCAACCGGGGCGCCCGCGAGGCCGGCGGCCGCTCGGTCGGCTGCGCCATCCGGCTGCCGAAGGAACAGGACGTCAACGGCTACCTGGATCGCTTCGTCGTCTGCGAACACTTCTTCGTCCGCAAGACGCTGCTGCTGAAGTACTCCTACGCCTTCGTCGCGATGCCCGGCGGGCTCGGCACGCTCGACGAGCTGTTCGAGGCGCTGACGCTGATCCAGACCGGCAAGATCAGCAACTTCCCCGTCGTCCTGATGGGCGTCGACTACTGGGCGCCGCTGCGCGCCCAGCTCGACATCATGGTGCGCGAGCAGACCATCGATCGGCGCGACCTCGATCTGCTGCTCGTCACCGACGACGTCGGGCTGGCCCTGGCGCACATCCACGAACGCACGGTGAAGCCCTTCGGCCTGACCGCGCGCCGCGTCCGCCGTCCGTCCAAGGTGCTGCGCGAATCGGGCCTTCCCAGGCGCGCCTGAGGGCGTCGCGTCACTCGCCGGCGGGATCGCAGCAGGACGCGTCGGTCGCGGGTGAGCAGGCCGCGCCGACGCTGACCCCGGACATGAACCGCTTCTCGGCCGCCGCCGCCAGCCGACGGATCGCCTCGACGACGCCGTCGCGGACCGCCGGGTCGAGGTCCTGCAGCACGTCGTGCTGCTGCGCGACCAGGTCGCGGGTGATGCGCAGGTAGAGCTGGCGGCCGGGTTTGGTCACGGCGATGGCCGTGGCCCTGGCGTCGGCGGCGTCCGGGCTCTGCGACAGATAGCCCTTGCGCACCAGCGTGGCGACAACCCGGCTGGTGGTGCTCTTGTCGAGCGACATGCGGTCGGCGAGCGCGCCCAGGCGCAGCGGCCCATGGTCGGCGACCGCTTCGAGGGCGTAGCACTGGGTCACGGAGATGTCGTGGCAGCAGATCCGGTCGCGGTCGCGGAACTGGTAGACCCGCACCAGGTCCGACACGGCGGCGTGCAGCGCCGCGGCGTCCCGTTCGAGATCGGTGTCCGTTGCCGCGTTTTTCATTGTCACTAGCAACTATGCTCCTGGCGTTGGCGCCCTGTCAAGCCAGGGGTGCGGCCCCGGCTGTTAGAGATCGGCGACGCATGTCCGTCACGCTCGAACCTTCCGCCACCGACGCCCTCCGCAAGGAAGTGGCCCGGCGCCGCACCTTCGCCATCATTTCCCACCCCGACGCCGGCAAGACCACGCTGACCGAGAAGACGCTGCTCTACGCCGGCGCCATCGAGCTGGCCGGCGCCGTCCGCGGCCGCAAGGCGCAGCGCGCCGTCGTCTCGGACTGGATGGACGTCGAGCGCGAGCGCGGCATCTCGATCACCTCGGCGGCGCTCGAGTTCGAGCTCTACGACTGCAAGGTCACGCTGCTCGACACGCCCGGCCACAAGGACTTCTCGGAAGACACCCTACGCACGCTGCTGGCCGTCGACAGCGTGGTGATGGTGATCGACGCCGCCAAGGGCATCGAGACGCAGACCCGCAAGCTCTTCGAGGTCTGCCGCAACAAGGGCCTGCCGATGTTGACGTTCGTCAACAAGCTGGACCTGCCCAGCCGCGACCCGTTCGAGCTGCTCGACGAGATCGAGCGCGTGCTGCAGATCGCGGCGGCGCCGGTCAACTGGCCGATCGGCGACGGCGACCGCTTCAAGGGCGTCTACGACCTGCGCCGCAACCAGGTGCTGCTCTACGAGCGCACGCTGCACAACGCCCGCCGCGCCGAGATCGAAGTGGCCAGCATCGAGGATCCGGCGCTGAGCGACCTCATCGGCGAGGACGCGGCGACGCACCTGCGCGAATCGGCCGCCCTCGTCGCCCAGGCCGGCACGCAGTTCGATCACGAGGCCTACCTGCGCGCCGAGCAGACGCCGGTCTTCTTCGGCAGCGCGCTCTCGAACTTCGGCCTCGAGCCGTTCCTGCGCGGGCTCGACCGAGTTCGCGCCGCCGCCGCAGCCGCGGCCGTCGTCGGCCGGCACGGTCGATCCGGCCGATGCCGGACTTCTCCGGCTTCGTCTTCAAGATCCAGGCGAACATGAACCCGCGGCACCGCGATCGCATCGCCTTCGTCCGCGTCTGCTCCGGCGTGCTGTCGAAGGACATGCAGGTCACCAACACGCGGCTCGAACGCGCCGGTGCGCCTGTCGCGGCCGAACCGGTTCTTCGGGCGCGAGCGCGAGACGGTCGAGACAGCGCCGTCGCCGGCGACGTCGTCGGCCTGGTCAACCCGGGACGCTTCGCCATCGGCGACACGCTCTGGGCCGGCAAGAAACTGGCCTATCCGCCGATCCCGCACTTCGCCGCCGAGTTCTTCGCCGCGGTCAGACTGCGCGACACGCGCTACAAGCAGTTCGAGGACGGCGTCCGCCAGCTCGAGGAAGAAGGCCTCATGCAGGTCGTCTTCCCGATCTTCGGGCGTCGCGAACCGATCCTCGGCGTCGTCGGCGCGCTGCAGTTCGACGTGGTCGCGGCGCGACTGAAGAGCGAGTACGGCGTCGAGTGCGACATCGATCGCCTGAAGTACACGATCGCCCGCTGGGTGACGTGGCCCGAGGACGCGACCAACACCGAATTGAAGCTGCCGACGCTCGGCGTCCTGCAGTCGGTCGACCGCGACGAGCGGCCGGTGCTGCTCTTCGAGTCGAATTGGGAGCTGCAGTACCTGCGAGCGCGAGAACCCGGGCGCGACGTTCCTGGCCGTCGCGTAGACCGACCGCCCAGCCGGGCCGGCGCCGCGGCGCTCAGGGGCCGGGCGCGACGAAGCCGTGCTTGACGAAGACGGCGCGCGCCTCGGCGGAGGCGATCACGGCGAGCACCGCCTTCGCCTCGGGCCGGGCCCGGACCGTGAGCGCGGCCGGGTAGACGATGCGCGGGTGCGTGCTGCCAGGGAACGTGCCGACCACCGCCACCGCGGGCTCGGCGATCACGTCGGACTGGTAGACGATGCCGAGCGGCGCCTCGCCGCGGGCGACGAAGGCCAGCGCGGCGCGCACGTTGTCGGCCGGCGCGAGGCGGGAGGCGACGCTGTCCCACACGCCGAGCGCCGTCAGCGCCGCCTTGCCGTAGCGGCCGGCCGGGACGCTGGCCGGATCGGCGACAGCCAGGCGTCCGCTCGGGCCCAGCGCGGCCGCGAGGCGGAAGCCGGGCGCGATCGCGAGCGCCGGCTTCTTGCCTGGGTCTTTCGGGTCCTTCGGCGCGATCAGCACCAGCCGGTTCGAGACCACGTTGACCCGCGACGCGGGCGCGACCAGGGCGCGCTCGGCGACGTAGTCCATCCACTGCTCGTCGGCCGCGACGAAGATGTCGGCCGGCGCGCCCTCTTCGATCTGCTTGGCCAGCGTCGACGTCGCCGCATACGACACCTTCATCGCGACGCCGGTCCGCTGCGCCACGATCACGCCGACCTCGTCGAGCGCGCCCTTCAGACTGGCGGCGGCGAAGACGAGCACCGTCTGCGGCGCCTGGGCGAGCGGCGCCGCCACGATCGACAGAACTGCGACGATCAGCGCGCCAAGTGTCCGCATCCGGCCATTATCGTGTCACTTCCCGCTGCCGTTTCTGCACTCTCCTCGGAGCGTCCTCCGAGGAGACCCCGAGGATGCTCCGAGGACGCTCCGAGGACGGGCTTGTCTGGTAGAGTGCGCGGCGGAGGTTTCCCCTACATGGAGCGTCGAGATTTCCTGCGGATGGCGATGGCTGCCGGCGCGCTGGTCGCGGCGCCGCGCTCGACCCGGGCGGCGACGGGCCGCATCGACGTGCTGGTCAACGAGCCGATCGGCCTGATCGGGCCGGACATCTACGGCCATTTCTGCGAACACCTCGGCGGCGTCGTCTATGACGGCGTGTGGGTCGGCGAAGGCTCGAAGATCCCGAACACCAACGGCATCCGCCAGGCGCTGATCGACGCGATGCGCAAGCTGCCCAAGGGCGCCATCCGCTGGCCGGGCGGCTGCTTCGCCGACAGCTACGACTGGCGCGACGGCACCGGCCCGCGCGCCGACCGGCCCCGCCGCACCAACTTCTGGGCCGGCGGCGTCGGCGGCGACGCGGTCAGCGCGTCGAAGTACGACCCGAACCATTTCGGCTCGGTCGACTTCGCGCGGTTCTGCCGCCTGATCGGCAGCGAGCCCTACTTCGCCGCCAACCTGCGCAGCCTGCCGGCCCGCGACTTCTACCAGTGGGTGGAGTACCTGCAACTCGCCCGCCGGCACCACGACGCTGGCCGATCTGCGGGCCCGCGACGGCGAGAAGGATCCGCTCAAGGTCCGCTACTGGGGCGTCGGCAACGAGAGCTGGGGCTGCGGCGGCGACTTCACCGCCGAGGAGTACGCGGTCGAGTTCCGCCGCTTCACCTCATGGGTGCCGGGCTTCGACACCCGGCTGGCCTTCATCGCGTCGGGCCCGAGCAGCGGCGACCTGAACTGGACGCGCGGCTTCTTCAGCAAGCTGGCCGAGAAGGGCCCCGGGATGATCGGCCGCGTCCATGGCTTCGCCCTGCACCACTACACCGAGAACCTCAGCTTCGGTGACCCGGCCAAGAGCGATTGGAACGCGCGGAAGGGCCCGGCGCTCGGCTTCTCGACCGCCGAGTGGTACGAGATCCTCAAGGAAGCCGACCGCATGGAGAACCTGATCGCGAGCCACTGGGCCGTGATCGGCGAGTTCGACCAGCGGCGCCGGGTCAAGCTGTTCGTCGACGAGTGGGGCACGTGGTACAAGCCGGGCACCGAAGCGCGCCCCCACCACCTGCTCGGCCAGCAGAGCACGATGCGCGACGCGGTCGTCGCCGCCCTGACCCTCGACACCTTCCACCGCCACGCCGACAAGGTCTCGATGGCCAACATCGCGCAGCTGGTGAACAACCTGCAGTCGCTGTTCATCGCCGACGGCGACAAGTTCATCAGCACGCCGACCTATCACGTCTTCGATCTCTACGGCGCGCACGTCGGCGGCCAGTCGGTGCGGACGGTCGTCTCGGCGCCGGCGATCAGCTATCAGCGCCCGAAGGACACCGGCTCGGTCCTCGGCTTGAGCGGATCGGCCAGCGTCAAGGACAAGACGCTGACGCTGACGGTCAGCAACCCCAACATCAGCGATCCGCAGGAGATCGAAATCGTCGTCCGAGGCGCCGCGCCCGGTGCCGTCAAGGTCGCGCAGCTCGCGTCCGCAGACGTCCAGGCCCACAACACGTTCGCCCAACCCAACGCGATCGTGATCAAGGACGGGACGGCGGGCGCCATGGCCAACGGCGTGCTCGTGCAGCGCCTCCCGCCGGCGTCGGTGACGCGCCTTCAGTTCACGCTGACCTGAGGCGGCGCGAGGGCGGCCTGGCGGGTCACCGCCGGGGTCGGCTTGGCCGGCTCCGGCGGCGGCGCCAGCGTCAGCCCGATCACCGCCATCACCAGGATCAGCACGCCGAACACGACCCCGACCCAGTTGATCGGCGTCAGCCGCGTGTTCGGATCGGCGGTCGGCACGGCGGCGAGCGCCGCCGCCGACGCCGCCCGCTGCACCAGCAGCAGCGGCACCAGCGACAGCAGCGACAGCGACGACCACGGCCCCGGCAGCTGCCACGTGATCGACAGCAGGACGAACGCCACCGCGGACGCGACCGGCGAGGGCACGCGGGCGATGCCGCGGGCGAGCGCGTCCTCGGCGACGCGGCGGAAGAGCGCGTAGCAGAAGATGCCGGTGAACAGCGTCCGCAGCGCCGGGTGCACCACCTCGCCGCGCCGTTGGACGTGCCGCCACTGCTGGTAGAACCAGTAGAATCTGGTAGCCGCCGAAGGTCACGACGCACATCAGCAGGAACTTGGCGGTGCCGACGCGGAACCACGGGGCCTGGGTCGCCTGGGCGCGGGCCGCCGTGGCGACCTGCGCCACCGCCGGCGGCGGCACGACCAGGCCGGTCCGCGGCCGCGCCGCCGCGGCCTCCGTCAGGTCGGCGACGAGCTCGGGACGCGTCCACGTCTCGAGGCCGGTCTTCCAGACGAGCATCGAGCCCGGCTCGTGCTCCCGGCCGAGGACCTCGACGACGTCGTCGATGGTCAACGGCCCCATCCGCCAGTCACCGTTGGTGACGAACCACTCTTCCTCTTTCATGCCGCCTCTGGATCATAGCCGGTAAGCGCGGCCGGCGCCGGACTCAGCAGTGGACCAGGGGCCGAGGCGGGAGCCGCGCAGACCGGCCTACGGCATGCTCGTGACCCGGGTGAAGGCGCGCCGCCACGCCGCCGACCAGGCCTCGGTCAGCGTGGCCGCGGCCGCCTCGCTCGCCCCGAACACGGTGATCAGGGCGAAGCCGCCTCCGTGCGGCGATTTCGGGCTGCCTGGACGCCCGGCCAGCACCAGCAACCCCGGCCCCCAGGCGTCGACGGAGACCCCGACCTGGTGCTCGGTGCGGAAGCGGACCACCCCGGCGAGCGGCTCACCGGTGACGGCGGTCGCCGCGAAGCGCTCCCCCACCGCCAGGTTGGCGATCGCCGACAGCCCGGCCGCGGCGACGAGACTGGGCCCGTCGGCCTGCTCGCGATGCCCGGCCAGGTAGATCGTCCGGCGCGGCGACGTCGCGCGGTCGACGCCGTGCTGCGCCTCGAGCCAGAACGCCAGCTGCGCCACGAACGTCCGCCAGCCTTCGTCGATGTCGTCGTAGACGCCGTCCCAGGTGTCGCCGGCGGGCGCTTCGGCGCGGACCAGCCGGACGCGGGTCGCGCCGCCGACCGCCTCGAGCTCGAACACGTCACCGCCCACGTCGAGGCGGCGGCTCGGCTCGACCTTCACGTCGGCGCCCAGGAAGATCATCTCGATCTCCGCGGCCAGCTTGTCGTAGTCCCAGCCGAACCACTGTGCCAGGAGCGCCGGATCGCGCAGCGCCTGCCAGACGCGCTCGATCGGGGCGGCGATGGTCACGTCGACGACGACGCGGGGCGCGGCGGGTGGCGGGGTGGGCGGCTGGGTGCCGGGCGTATCGGGTGCGGTCATCGCGAAGGTCTCCTGGCGGGCGTGGGATGGGCGCCGATCACGACGCGGTAACTGCGGCCGCCTTGGGCAACACCGACGTCGGCGACGGCGCGGGCGACGAGGGTCGCCAGCGTCGCCGACAGCCGGGCGAAGTCGGCCGGCGAATCGAGCCGGACCTCGGTCTCGATGGCGCAGGTCAGCAGGCGCGCATCCTGCGCGGCGGCGCGGGCCTGCATGCGGGTGACGTCGCGGACGACGCCGGACGCGGCCTCGACCAGCGTGTCCGCGGCGAAGCGATCCTGGCGGGCGGCGGCGCGGCGGGCTCCGGGTCGCGGCGGCGCGGCGATGACCTGCGGATCGACGATGAAGGCGCGGGCGCTGGCTCGCAGCACGCGCTCGGTGCAGCCGCGCCGCGGACGCGTCTCGACCAGCTCGAGGAAGCCGGCCGCCTCCAGCGTCCGCAGGTGATAGTTCACCTGCTGCCGCGGCAGCCCGAACTCCCCAGCCACGACGACGGCCGAGGCCGGCTCGCGCAGGCGCTCGAGGAGCCGGCGCCGCAGCGGCGGCAGCGCCACCCGCAGCGCGTCCGGGGCCTCGACAAGGGCGACGGACGATCGGGCTGTGCCAGCTGTCATCTGGGCAGTATCACATTCGACAAATAATTTTGTCAAATAGGACCAGCGGTGGCCAGCGTGATAAGACTGCCGACGCATGGACCACCGCGACCGCATCGACGACCGCGAGCGGATCACCGCCGCGGCCACCGCACTCGCCGAGGCCATCGGCCGCAAGGACGCCGCCGCCCTCGACCGGCTGCTGGCGCCCGAGTTCCAGCTGCGGGTTCCCGGCGGGCGGGCGACGCCGCGCGACGCCTTCATCCGCGCCGTCTGCGAGATCCCGGCGGAGGTGCTGGCGGTGACGCTCACCGATCTCGAGATCGACATCGGCCGCGGCACGGCGCTGGTCAGCGGCCAGCAGCACGCCCGCTGCCGCTTCCACGGCGAGGTGATCGTCGAGGTGCGGCCGTTCGTCGACTGGTTCCAGCGGACCGCGGACGGCAGCTGGCAGATCCGCGTGTCGCTCGACCTGCCGATCCCCGACTGATTGGGCCTGCCTGGGCGGCCCGCGTCGACCGTGTGCTCAGCGCGGGAAGCGGCCGAGCGCGACCAGCAGATCGAGGCGGGCCTGGCGGGCCCGATCCTCGGCGACGGCGGCGGCCGTCTCGGCGTCGCGGGCGCGCCGCTGCGCGTCGATCACCTCGAGGTTGGTCGTCGCCCCGGCCCGGAACGCGACGTCGGTGATGCGGACGACCTCGTCGGCCTGGGCCGCGGCGCGGCGGGCCGAGTCGAGGGCCCGCGCCGTGCTCTGCACCGCGTCGCGCGCGATCCGCTCGTCCGATGTGATGCGTCGCTCGAGATCGGCGCGATCGATCCGGTTCAGCTCCAGGTTCACGTCGCGCTGCCGCGCGGCGGCGCGGCGCTGGCCGCCGTCGAAGATCGGCACAGCGAACTGGACGACGGCCGCCCAGGTGTTCGCCGGCTGGAACAAGCCGGCCGGGGTGATGTACTGCGGCTGGAAGCTGGCGGTGCCGTTCGGTACCCAGTCCTTCCAGCTGTCGCGGACGCTGCGCTCGGCCGCCGAGACCTCGGCGTCGGCGAGACGGACGTCGACGCGCCCCGACAGCCACGTCGACGGCAGCTCGCCGGGCAGCTCGAAGATGGGCTCGGCGGCGGCATCGACCGGTTCGTTCGCGACCAGCAGCACGCCGAGCGCCTCCTGGGTCCGCCGCAGGCCGAGGAGCGACGCTTCGAGGAGCACTTCGTCGGTCGACGCCTCCTGCGCGGCGCGCAGCTCGTTGAGCCGGCTGCCGGCGCCGGCCTGCAGGCGGGCGCTGGCGTAAGAGAGGTGGGCGCGGCCGTTCTCGAGGGCGCGGGTGTTGACGCTCACCTGCCGCTTCTGGGCAATCACGGCCAGGTAGGCCTGCGACACCGCCAGCGCGATCTGCCGGCGCGTCTCCTCGGCCCCGATGCGGGCGATGCCGACCTGGTCCCGGGCTTGCGCGGCCTGTGCCCAGCGCGCCGCCGCCAGCACCGGGAACGACGCCTGCGCCCCGAAGGCCGCCTGCGTCTGCGGCTGGGTGACCTGACCCGAGAAGCCGCGCTCGTCGTTCAGGATCGTCGTCGTGATGGTGCCGTTCAGCGACGGCAAGAACACGCTGCGCGACGCCTGGAGCAGCGCCTCGGCGCGCAGGATCGCCTGCGCCGCGCGGGCCGCGTCCGGGTGCCGCTCGATCGCGGCGCGGATGGCGTCGTCGAACGTCACCGTCTGCCCGACGGGGGCGGGTGTCGGAATCGGCCCCGGTGCCGCCATGACCGGCGGAACCGGGGCGGGCGCGGGAGCGGACGGCGCCGCCGGTACCTGGGCGGCCACCGGCGCGGCGATGGCCAGCAGGATCACGAGGGATGCGTTACGCATGCGCGTCCCCCGCTTCCGGCACGGCCACCTCGGCGTCGTGGCCGCGGACGCGGCCGGGCGCAATCGAACGGATGATCACGTAGAGCACCGGGATGAAGACGACCGACAGGATGGTCGAGACGATCATGCCGCCGGCCACCGCCGTGCCGACCGAGTTGCGGGCGCCGGCACCGGCGCCGGTCGCGATCGCCAGCGGCAGCACGCCGAGGATGAACGCCAGCGACGTCATCAGGATCGGCCTGAGCCGGATGCGGCCGGCTTCGAGCGCCGCGTCGAGGATCGAGTGGCCCTGCTCGCGCAGCTGTTCGGCGAACTCGACGATCAGGATCGAGTTCTTGGCGGCGAGGCCGATCAGCATGACCAGCCCGACCTGGCAGAACACGTCGTTCGACAGGCCACGCAGCCACTGCGCGCCGAGCGCGCCGAAGATCGCCAGCGGCACGCCGAGCAGGATGATGAACGGCAGCACCCAGCTCTGGTACTGCGCCGCCAGGACGAGGTAGACCAGGATCAGGCTGACGCCGAAGAGCAGGCCGGCCTGCGAGCCCGACTTCTTCTCCTCGAGCGACTGCCCGGCCCAGGCGAAGTCGAACCCCGGCGGCAGCGCGGCGCGGGCAATGCGCTCCATCTCCTCGAGCGCCTGGCCGGAGCTGACGCCGGGCGCGGCGTTGCCGCTGATCTCGGCCGACCGGAACAGGTTGAAGTGGCTGATGACTTGCGGCGCGGTGACCTCGGTGAACCGGACGACGTTGTCGAGCCGGACCAGCTGCCCGGTCTGCGAGCGGACGTAGAGCTGGCCGAGGTCGGCCGGCTGGGCGCGGAAGCGCTGGTCGGCCTGGACGTAGACGCGGTAGGCGCGGTTGTTGAAGTCGAAGTCGTTGACGTACTGCGAGCCGATGAACACCTGCAGCGCCTCGGTCACCTCGCGCAGCGGCACGCCCAGGCTGCGGGCGCGATCGCGATCGATGGTGACCTCGAGCTGCGGATCGTTGGCCCGGAACTGCGAGAACGCGCCGACGACCTGCGACGACTGGGCGGCGGCGCCGACGACCGATCCGAGCGCCGACGACAGCCCCGCGATCGGTCCGCCCGACTGGTCGAGCACCTCGAACTGGAAGCCGCCGAACGCCGACAGGCCCTGGATCGCCGGTGGCGGAAAGACGACGATGTTGGCGCCTGAGATGGCCGAGAGCGGACCGCGCAGGCGTCCGAGCACCGCGCCGAGCGAATGGGCCGCGCCCTTCCGCTCGTCGTAGGGCTTGAGCCGGGTGAAGACCATGCCGTTGTTGGGTGCGGCGCCGCCGAAGCTGAAGCCCATCACCGAGAACGCCGCCTGGATGTCCGTGTCCTTCTCGAGGACCTTCTCGATCTGTTCGGCGATCCGGGTGGTGTATTCGAGCGAGGCGCCGGCCGGCGCCTGGACGATGGTCAGAAAGTAGCCCTCGTCCTCGGCCGGCACGAACGCCGAGGGCACGGCGCGGAACGTGACCCAGGTGAGCCCGAGCGAGGCCACGAACAGCAGGGCCAGGATCAGCCGATGGCCGAGCGCCCAGCGCAGGATGCTGACGTAGCCGTGCGTGCCGCCGTCGATCACCCTGTTGACGGCGGTGAAGAAGCGGCCGTGCGCGTGGGATTCTCGGTCGAGGAGCAGCGCCGACAACGCCGGCGTCAAGGTCACGGCGTTGAACACGGACAGCACCACGGCAAAAGCGATGGTCAGCGAGAACTGCTGGTAGAGGCGCCCGGTGGTGCCCGGGAAGAACGCCACCGGCACGAACACCGCCACCAGCACGAGGCCGATGACGACGACCGCGCTGAACACCTCGCGCATGGCGTCGTGCGCCGCCTGCCGGGCGCCCTTCTTGAACTCGGTCATGTGGCGTTCGATGTTCTCGATGACCACGATGGCGTCGTCGACGACGATGCCGGTCGCCAGCACGATGCCGAAGAGCGTCAACGTGTTGATCGAGAAGTCGAACAGCTTGATGAAGGCGAACGTGCCGATCAGCGAGACCGGGATGGTGATGGCCGGGATGACGGTGCTGCGCCAGTTCTGCAGGAACAGGAACATCACCAGGATGACCAGGATGATGGCTTCGCCGAGCGTCTTCAGCACTTCGACGATCGACTCGCGGACGACCGCGACGTTGTCGAACGCCAGCCGCCACTCGAGCCCGGGCGGGAAGGCGCGCTCGAGCCGCGCCATTTCGGCCATCACGCCCTGATAGACCTCGAGGGCGTTGGCCGACGGCAGCAGCTGGATGCCGACGCCGGACGCCGACAGGCCGCGGAAACGCAGGTTCGAGGCGTAGGTCTCGGCGCCGAGCTCGACCCGCCCGACGTCGCTGACGCGGACCAGCGCGCCGCCGGCGCCGGCTTTCACGACCACGTTCTCGAACTGGTTGACCTCGGTCAGGCGGCCGGCCGCGCGGACGCTGATCGTGTACATCTGGCCGGCGTCGGCCGGGGCGTCGCCGACCGCGCCGGCCGCGACCTGGACGTTCTGCTCGCGCAGCGCCGTGGTGACGTCGCCCGCCGAGATACTGCGCGCCGCCAGCTTCTGCGGATCGAGCCACAGCCGCATCGCGTACTTGCGCTCGCCGAAGATCAGCACGTTGCCGACGCCGGGCACGCGCTTGATCGCGTCGCGGACGTAGACGTCGAGGTAGTTGCTGATGAAGGCGGTGCTGTAGCGGTTGTCCTCGGAGTAGAAGCCGAGACCGCCCATGAAACCGGCGCTCTGCTTGGTGACGGTGATGCCGTTGGTGCGGACCTCGGCCGGCATGCGGCCGAGCGCCTGGTTGACGCGGTTCTGCACGTCGACGGCGGCCAGGTCGGCGTCGCGGCCGATGTCGAACGTCACCGTGATCGTCGCGGCGCCGCTGTTGGTCGACGACGAGGTGATGTAGGTCATCCCCTCGACGCCGTTGATCACCTGCTCGAGCGGCGTCGTCACCGCGCTCTCCACCGCCTGGGCGTTGGCGCCGGTGTAGAAGGCGCTGACGGTCACCGCCGGCGGCGTCAGATCCGGATAGCGCGCGATCGGCAGCGTCGGAATCGAGATCGCGCCGGCGAGGATGATCAGCAGCGAGCAGACGGTGGCCAGGACCGGCCGCCGGATGAAGACGTCGGAGAGCATTCTAGTCCCCTGGGACCGCGAGGGGTTGCACAAGTCCCGGAGCGCGGCGCCCCGATGGCAAGGCGCGACGAAGGAGAATATTGGGCATATGCGACTGAGAAGCAACGCCGCCAGCGGGGATGCCCCGCCCGGGAATTGTGTGACCCATCACGGTTCCCGGGGACTGAGCTTCTCCGTCACGCGGACCGGCGCGCCGTCGACGATCTTCTGGATCCCCGAGACGATCAGCTTGTCGCCGGCCTTGAGGCCGCTCTCGACGACGTAGTCGTTGCCGCGGACCGGGCCGACCGTGACGCCGCGCTGGCGGGCGACGGTGGCGCCGTTCGGCCCGGGCTCGGCGACGAAGGCGAAGTACTCGCCGTTGACGCGGTTCACCGCGACCACCGGCACGGTCAGGCCCGGCTGCGTGCTCCACAGCATCTGGATGCGCACGAACTGGTCGGTGCGGAAGCGTCCGGCTTCGACGTCGGCCTTGACCAGCACCGTCTGCGTGGCATCGTCGACGCTGGGCGAGACGAACCCGACCTGGTAGGTGCCGCTGACCCTGCCCTGGTCGTCGAGGATGCGGATCGGCAGGCCCGGTTTGAGGCCGGTCGCCTGGGCCACCGGAATGTTGACGTAGATCTCGAGGCCGGCGTTCTGGTCGACCGTGGTCAGCATGGTCGCCGGGGTGACGCGGTCGCCGACGCGGACCGGGATGTCGCCGACGACGCCGGCGGTCGGCGAGGTCACCTTGTAGTAGCCGAGCTCGACCTGCTGCTGGCGGATCTGTTCGTCGATGGCCTTGACCTGGGCATCGGCCGCGGCCAGCCCGGCCACCGCCTGGTCGTGCTCCTGCTGCGAGCCGGCGCCGGCGTCGAGCAGTGTCTTGGCGCGCTCGGCCTGCTGCGTGGCCAGACCGAGGTTGGCCTGCCGCGCCGCCCGCTGCGACCGCAGCGCCGCCACCGACGCCTGCTGCCGCTCGGCGTCGATCTCGACCAGCACCGCGCCCGGCGCCACGCGGGCACCCGAGGCGACGTTGATGCGGCGGATGATGCCGTCGACCTGCGGCTGGATCGTCGTCGAGCGCCGGGATTTCACGGTGCCGACGAACTCGCTGGTCCGCTCGACCGGCGAATTGCCCAGCGTCACCGCTTCGACCGGCGTCGGCGGCGGTGCTCCGCCGGCCGGACGGCCAGGCGCTTGCCCGCCTCCGCAACCCGCGGCCACGACCATTCCGGCCAGCAGCCACGCCACGGCCTCGCCGCCCCATCCGCCCCGGCTTCCCCGTCCCACTGTGATCGACCTCACGCGCCCTCCCGCAGCCCCGAACCATCGAGCATACTGCACGGCCGCAGTACAATCCGCCGCACTGGGCCGCTGCCCATCCAAGGAGCGACGACATGCGACGCGGTCTCGTGATTCCCCTCGTGCTCGCCGCCGGAACGGCTGCCCTTGCGGCGCCGGCCGGCTTCACCGTGCAGGACCTGATCGGCATGGAGCGCCTGGCCGAGCTGGCCAGCTCGAGCGCCCATGCACGGCTCGCTTTCACGCTCAGCACCCTCGATCGCGAGGCCAACCGCCGGCGGACCGACATCTGGACCGTCGATACCAAGGACGGCGGAGCGCCGGTCCGCCTGACCGCCGACCCGGCCAGCGACACCAGCCCAGTCTGGAGCCCCGATGGCCAGACCATCTATTTCCTGTCGTCGCGCGGCGGGTCGTCGCAGGTGTTCCGGATGTCCGGGAGCCAGCCGGGCGACGCGACGCAGGTCACCAGGTATCCCCTCGACGTCGGCGCCTTCGCGCTCTCCCCGGACGGCAAGCAGCTGGCGGTCGCGCTCGAGGTCTTCGTCGACTGCGCCGATCTCGCCTGCACGGTCGACCGCCTCGCCGCCACCGAGAAGCGCAAGGCCACCGGCCGGCTCTACGACTCGCTGCTGTTCCGGCACTGGGACACGTGGGCGGACGGCCGCCGCTCGCACCTCTTCGTGGCGCCGGTCGACGCGGGCAGCGCCGCGCCGATCGACGTGATGAAGGGCATGCAGGCCGACGCGCCGTCGAAGCCCTTCGGCGGCGCCGAGGAGTTCACCTTCACGCCGGACAGCCGCGGCCTGGTCTTCACCGCGCGCGACGCCGGGCGCGAGGAGGCGTGGTCGACCAACCTCGACGTCTGGGCGGCGCCGCTCGACGGCAGCCAGAAGCCGCGCAACCTAACCGCCGCCAACAAGGGCACCGACGTCGGGCCGGTGTTCTCGCCCGACGGCACGCAGCTCGCCTACCGGTCGATGGCGCGGGCCGGCTACGAGGCCGACAAGCTGCGAATCATGGTGCAGCCGTGGCCCGAGGGTGCGGCGCGCGAGGTCGCCGTGACGTGGGACCGCTCACCGAACGAGCTGGTCTGGTCGAGCAACGGCAAGGCGCTCTACGCGACCGCCCAGGACGTCGGCCAGCAGTCGCTCTTCGCGATCGATGTCGCGTCCGGCACCGTGAGGCCGCTCCTGGCGAAGGGCACGGTCAGCGCGCCGGCGCGCGTCAAGGGTGCTTCTGCCACGGTGGCGGCCGATGCCGTCGCGGTGCTCGTCGACGACCTGCGCTCCCCCGCCGAGGTGCAGGTCGTGTCGACCGACGCGTCGGCTGGCGCGCCGGTCGTCCGCACCAGCTTCAACAAGGATCGCCTGGCCAATGTCGCCCTCGGCGACGCCGAGCAGTTCTCGTTCCCGGGCTGGAACAACGAGACCGTGCACGGCTACGTCGTCAAGCCGGCCGGCTTCGAGCCGGGCAAGAAGTACCCGGTCGCGTTCCTGATCCACGGCGGCCCGCAGGGCTCGTTCGGCAACCACTTCCACTACCGCTGGAACCCGCAGACCTACGCCGGCGCGCGGCTACGCCGCCGTGATGATCGACTTCCACGGCTCGACCGGCTACGGCCAGGCGTTCACCGACGCGATCCGCGGCGACTGGGGCGGCAAGCCGCTCGAGGACCTGCAGAAGGGCCTCGACGCCGCGCTCGCGAAGTACCCGTGGCTCGACGGCGACCGCGTCGTGCGCGCTCGGCGCGTCGCTACGGCGGCTACATGATCAACTGGATCGCCGGCAACTGGCCGGACCGCTTCAAGTGCCTCGTCAACCACGACGGCAACCTCGACGAGCGGATGGCCTACTACGACACCGAGGAGCTGTGGTTCCCCGAGTGGGAGCACGGCGGCACGCCGTGGGACGAACCCGGACGGCTACGCCAAGCACAACCCGATCGACCACGTCGCACAACTGGAAGACGCCGATGCTCGTCATCCACGGCGGCACGCGACTACCGCGTCGTCGACACGCAGGGCATGTCGACCTTCACCGCGCTGCAGCGCAAGGGCATCCCGAGCCAGTTCCTCTACTTCCCCGACGAGAACCACTGGGTGCTCAAGCCGGCCAACAGCATGCTGTGGCACGAGACGGTGCTCGGCTGGCTCGATCGCTGGCTGAAGTAGGACGCGTCACCCGACCGGCGCCGGCGCGATCGTGCACACCAGGATCGCCGCCGGCGCGTTCCAGCGCACCGGCAGCAGCCCGCAGCCGACGCCGCGGCTGACGATCAGCGTGCGCCCCGCGCCGAGCTCGAAGCGGCCGGCCGGGTAGCGGCGCGTCAGCTCGCCGTGCGGCATCACGAGCGGCGGCAGATCGCCGAGGACCACCTGTCCGCCGTGGGTGTGCCCGCACAGCGCCACGGCGAAGGGGCGATCGCCGATGTCGAGCAGGCTCGACGGCGCATGCATCAGCACGATCCGCAGCGCGGCCGGTTCGGCGAAGGCCGCCGCCGCATCGGGCTCGCCCGACTGGTGATCGTCCAGGCCGGTCAGGACGACGCCCTCGAACGGCGCGGGCAGGCGCACGCTGCGGTTGGTCAGCAGCTCGATGCCGGCGTCGGCCAGATGCGCGGTGACCGTCGCCGCGTCCGCCCAGTAGTCGTGGTTGCCGAGCACCGCGTAACGTCCGAGCGGCGCCGGTACCTCGGCCAGCTTGCGCGCGAGCTCGCGGGCGTCGCCGGCCCGGAGGCTGACGAAGTCGCCGCCGAGCAGCAGCAGGTCGGCACGCGCGTCGACGAGACGCGCGACGGCGGCGTCGACGGTCTGCGCCGGCGTCGTCGGCCCGACGTGGAAATCGGAGGCGAAGGCAACCCGCAGCGCCCGTGCGCCGCCAGGCGGGGCGCCAGCAAGCGGGGCGCCACCGAGCGGCGCGTCGACCGCGATCTCATGGCGGTCGACCACGACCTCGGACGAATCGCGGAACCAGAGGCCGACGCGCGCCGGCCACGGCACCGGCGTGAGAGCGCGCTGCACGGCGTCCCAGACCTGATGCCAGCGCGGATAGTTGCGGATGCTTCCTGGCAGGGACGTCACCGTCGGCTCCACGTCCTCGGCGGTGCCAGGACCTCGGCCACGCAATACATCCCGGGCTCGGGCTGTTCGATCGAGAACCGCTCGGCGGCCGCAACGGCAGCACCGAGATCGTCGAGCAGACAATGGGTGTTCACCGGATACTCGGCCGCCATCGCATTGCAGGAAAGCGGCGAGTGCTCGAACCCGATGATCCCCAGGTCGGTCTTCCCGACCACATCAGTTCCATCGATGTCACAGCCCACGAAACGTCGGCAGGGGGCGAGGCCTGGCCTGCTCGGGCCGCCCTTACCCGACCGTGATGACCTGCCCACGTCGGATGTCCCGACACACGACGAGAACTTCAGCCATCAGAGGTCGCCGTTCACGCAAGCGATTGCTGCTAGCAGACAGAACGTCGAGGGCCAGATCGAAGCGGCCAATATCCTGTTGAAAGGAGAGGTTTCGATCGACGGTCAGAAAGACGTCGAATTCTCGCTCGGCCAGGCGTAACAGGTCGCCGTTGCGACGCCCAGTCCAACCCATGTCGGCAACAGAACGCGCCTCGTGACCCGCCAGATCACGCGCCAAGCGGACCGGCAGACACTCGTCAAGCAGGATGCGCACGCGCCAGCAGAGCGTCCTTGGCCTGTTCGAGAGCAGCGATCGCCTGATCCCGACTCACCGACGGGAAGTCCTGGAGAAACTCGCCGAGAGGATCGCCAGCTTCCAGGTAGTCCAACAAAGTCTGGAACGGTACGCGGGTTCCGACGAACACGACGGTACCGCCCATGACGTCGGGATCACTGTAGACGACGGACTTGGCCTGACTCTTCATGGCACTGGTCTGACCCGAGAATACGCTACTCCCACAGCCGGATCTCGTGCACCGACCAGTACCAGCTCCGGACCGCGCGCCCGGTCTGGCGGATGCGCAGGATCGCCGCGTCCGTCGCCGGCAGCGGCAGGTCGATGCGTGGTGATACCGGCTGCTCCACCAGGCTGAGGGCGAACGGCGTCAGGACCGACCCGGCGAACAGCGGGGTGAACGTGCGGCCGTCGACCGACGACTCGACCTCCAGGCGCCGCGGGTAGTCGCCGAAGCTGCGGCGATCCATGACGATCCGAAGGAACGCTGGCCGGCGGGGCCGATCGAAGGCGATCTGGATCCACTCCGAGCCATCCTGCGGCGTGCCGCTCAACCACCGCGTCGCGTCGTTGCCGTCGACGACGAGCGGCAGCGCGGCGGCGTTGTGCGAGGCCGACAGCGTGAGCGAGACGCGCGGAATCTGGGCGCCCTGCGGCGTCGGCAGCGGGCCCGATGCGCCCGGCCGCAACTCGACGATCGACACCGGGCCGCGCGTCGTGACGCGCGCGACGTGGTCCGCCTGCGCCCGCATGTCATCCACCATGGCACGGGCGACACCGGCATCGGCATAGCGCTGGCCGTGGATCACCACGTAGCGCAGGCCCAGGGCACGGAACATCGCCAGCTGGTCGCCCGCGGCGACACCTTCGGTCGACGGCGGCCCGCGCAGGAAGTCCTGCAGCGCAGAACCGTAGCCGCTGTAGCCGTTGACGATGCGGTTGCCGTGGAGCAGTGTCCGGAACTGATAGCGGACCGCCGGATCCGGATCGCCGAGCGGCAGCTCGATCATCGGCCCGGGCGGCTGCGACGCCAGCCACTCGTAGGCGGCGCGATCGCCGGCCATGTCCGCGGACGGCAGGCGCGCGAGCGGCAGCGGTCCCATGTAGCCCTCGGCGATCGTCGCGGCGCCGAGGGCGACGATCAGCGCGGCGCGGACGACCGGCAGCGCGATGCGGGCGAGCACGGCGGTCGCGCCGTAGGCCGCCAGCACGGCCAGCGCCACGTAAACGACCGCGGCGAAACGCGCCGGGGCCCGCAGTCCGTCCAGGCCGGGGACGACTGCAGCGAGCCAGTCGTAGGGGCCGGTCGAGAATCGCAGCGTCGACGTCAACGCCGGCTCCGGTCCCATCGACAGGATGAACGAGACGAGCGCGATGCCGGCGTAGAGCGGGACGCCGGCCCGGGACGGCACGAGCCCCGAGAGCGCGCCTTGACGTCGGACAACCGGCAACGCGGCGCAGAGCGCGAGCACGACGACGACGAGGCCCGGGAACAGCTCCTTCTCGCCGAGACCGACCGGCAGGACCATCGACCACAGGCGCGGCTGACCGCTGACGGTCAGGTAGTCGGCCGGGCGCGCCCCGAACCGGACCGCGTCGCCGCGCGTGCGCGACAGTCCCTGCTCGCGCTTCACGCGCAGGTAGACCGACGCCACCGGCGCGATCAGCACGCCGATGGCGATGGCCGCCGCTGCCAGGTGGATGGCGTGAGTCGTCACGCGATCGCGATGGCGCCACAGCTCGGCGATCGCGACGATGGCGACGGGCACCGCCAGGAAGAACAGGAAGTAGCCGTTCGACAGGCCCTGCACGGCGAACGCGGCCACGAAGCCGGCCAGCGCGCGCCGTGAACCGGTGGCGAAGTAGCGATGCAGCGCCCACAGCGCGATCGGCATCCAGCCGTTCATCAGGACCTGCAGGTGCGTCACGTGCGGCGCCCGGTTCGGGCACCACATGAACGCCAGCGCCGCCAGTACTGCCGCGTCGCGGCGGCCGGTGAGGTCGCGCGCCAGGACGTACATGCCGATACCGGCCAGCGCGAACGAACCGATCAGCGCGACGTTGTAGACGAGGACCGCGTTGCCGGTCAGCCAGTAGATCGGCGCCAGCGGCACGGCGATGCCGAGGAGATGCTCGGAGTAGGCCAGCGTGTCCGGGTAGGGGTAGAACGGCGGCGCCGTCCACAAGCCGCTCAAGTCGTGGCGCAGGCGATCGGCGTCCCAGCCGAGGATCCACGCGTTCAGCAGCGGATCGCCGAACGGCGCGGCCATCGTCGACCCCGGCCGCAGCGGCAGCGGCCACGTCCAGGCAAGGGCGAGCGCGACGAACCCGACGAGCACGGCGATCCGCTCGCCGGCGGCGGTGCGGAGCCAGGAACTCATCTCACAAACCGGTCGAAGCACCGAGGACGGCGAGGCGCCCGGCTGGCAAGGCGCGACGACCGCGGATACCGGGTGTATCCAAGGGAGGAGCAACGCCGCCAGGCGGGATGCATCGGCGGCCGAATGCCGGCCGGATTGTGAGATGAGTTCCGAAAGTGGAGAAGGCGCGGGCCCATCGGGTGGGCCCGTTGTACCTCATCCGACCCGGCGGCGCATCAGCGGCGCTTCGGGGCCTTGGCGACGTGCTTGCCGGCCCAGTCGAGCATCAGGTCGGCGATCTTCAGGTTGTTCGAGTCGAGCATCATCATGTGCGTCGTGCCCAGCATGCCCAGGTCGTCCAGCTTGAAGTAGTCGACCTTGGCCGTGCCCTGTTTCCCGGCGCGGCGCGTGGTGAAGGTGTCAACGTTCTCCTGGCACTGCTGGCTCGTGCCAGCGTAGTCGCCCTTCACGACCAGGTAGGGGATGGCGTCGAAGTCGGCCGCGGTCAGGCCGCTCTGCGGCAGCGAGCAGCCGCCTTCGATGGTGATCAACCCCTTGACGAGATCCAGATGGCCGCGCTCCTTCAGGATGCGCACGGCATGGTGGCCCATGATGCCGGACTGCGAGTGCGTGGCGATCACCGCTCCGCCAAGCCGCTCGACGAGCAGCGCCAGCGCCTGCGGTGTCCAGGTGCTGGCCGGCCCGAGAGCCTGCGGCGTGCACGTCGCGCAGGTCGATCCGGGCAGCGTGACCTCGGCGTTCGGCACCAGCTGCTTGTAGTACTCGCCGGCGGCGTCGGTCGGGAACAGCGGCGCCACATGGGCCTTCTTCGGATCGGGCGGCTGCGGATCGCCGGGGTCGCCATGCTTGATCAGTCGCCCGCCGTTGGCGATGGTCGATCCGGCTGGCAGCAGGTGGCCGAACCAGAACGTCCACACCTGGGTGTCGGTGAGCCGGCCGAAGTTCGGCAGCAGGGCCGCGGCGCCGGCCGCATCCCCGGCCAGCGCCCTGGCCCGCGCCTCGTGCAGCACCGAGTGATCGAAGCCGGATCGACCGCGCCCGGCCTGATCGACGACGTAGGTCGCGACGCCCTTGCGGACGAGGTACGGATACCAGCCCTCGCGCCCGTCCGGCGTCGACTCGAGCGCGGCGCCGGTGTGCGTCGAGCCGTGCACCATGATCACCGGCCAGCCCGGTCCCTTGACCGTGTTGGGGATCTGGAACTGGACGTAGACCTGGCCGATCGTGATCTGCTGCGGCGTCGGGGCGGGCGGCGTCTGGCCCGGCGGCGCGCCGGGGATCGAGGCGAATTCGCTGATCTCGGTGACGCCGCCGATGAAGAAGCTGCCTTGGTCGGCGATGGTGACGGGACCGCCGGTGAAGCGCTTCTGCGGGGTCTGTGCCGACACGTCACCGGTCAACGCCGCGGCGGCGAGCGCGATCACGGCGAGCAAGCGGAAGCGATGTGATGGACCCATCGCCAACAGATACGGCCAGGTCTCGGTTTTCCGTGACGCCCCCGATTCCCACCGCCCCCGATCCAGAATGCGCGATGCCCCACGTCGAGCCCCTCTCCACCGCGGCGCTGGTGGCGATCGCCGCGCTGTTCGCGACGGTGATGGCGCTGTGGATCCGTCCCTGGTGGGTGCTGCTGGCGGCGCTGATGGTGGCGGAGCTCGCCGGCTTCGTGTCCGGCATCCTGTCCGGCCCCGCCGGCATCTGGATCCTGGGCCTGGCGATGGCCGTCTGGAACTTCCGGCGCACCATCGCCGGCTGGCAACGCGCGATGACGTTCGTCGGAGCCGCCGTGATGGCCGGGCTGCTTGCCGCCCACGCCATGTCCGGCTTCGACAACCCGGTCGTCCTGCGCAACGTCGTGCTCTCGCCCGGGGCGCTGGCGTACTCGCAGTACGTCAACTTCGACAAGACGCTCGCCGGCGTCCTCGTGCTCGCCATCGGATGGTTCGGGCCCCTCCGATCCGTGGCGGACTGGCGCGCCGCGCTGCGATCGGCGGCGCCGGTCGCTGGGGTGACGATCGCCATCGTCATGGTCGCATCGCTGGCACTCGGCTTCGTGCGGTTCGACCCGCGCTGGACGCCGCTGTTCTGGGTCTGGGCGCCGATCAACCTGCTCCTGACGTGCGTCAGCGAAGAGGCGCTGTTTCGCGGGTTCCTGCAGCACGAGCTCGGTTTCGCGCTCGACGGCCGCCGTCACGCGGCGGTCGTGGCGGTGGCGGTCAGCGCGGTCGCCTTCGGCCTGGCGCACGCCGCCGGCGGCTGGCCCTACGTACTGCTGGCCACGCTCGCCGGCACCGGCTACGCCGTTGCCTACCAGCGATCCGAGCGCGTCGAGATGGCGATCTTCACCCACTTCGCGGTGAACGCCACGCACTTCCTGCTGTTCACCTACCCTGCGCTGGCGTAGCCGCAAGCGCTCAGCACAGCACCTCGACGACGAAGCCCCCCGGCGCCTTCACGTAGAACGTGTAGGCGTGCGAGCGGGCGGGCGGATCGGCGTCGAAGCCGTCCGCCGTCACCTGCGCGTGCAGGGCGTCGACCGCCGCCTCGGTCGGCTGGATGAACCCGATGTGGAACGTCCCCGGATAGTCCGCGACGCGGGCCTTCATCAGGGTCAGGACCATGCCGCAATCGTCGAAGAGCACGACGAAGCTGGGATGATCGCCGGCCCCGGTGGCCTCGCCCGTATACGGGTTCGTGTGCGCCTGCAGGCCGAAGTAGGTCTCGAGGAATCGGCGGGCCGCCGGGACGTCGGTGACGGCCAGGTTCAGGTGATTGAGGAGCATTGCGCCGGCGCCGCTGCTGTCAGGCCGGCTTCGTCCGCAGCTCGAACCGCGTGCCACCGGGCTCGCTGGCCGCGCCCGCCGCCTGGAACCCGTTCCGTTGCAGCACGCGGACCGACGCGGGATTGGCCCACTCGGTCTCGGCGGCGATCACCTCGACGCCCGGCTGGACGAACGCCCAGGTGGCGAGGCCGCGGACGATTTCGGTCGCGTAGCCGCGGCGCTGGAAGTCCGGCAGCACCGAATACCCCATCTGCACCGCGCCATCCTGGGGCGGACCGAGGAACCCGCCGCCGCCGACCAGGACCGAACCGGCGGCGAGCCCGTCGCGCAGCACCGCGTACCAGCCGAACCAGCCGACCTGGTCCGGGGCGGCCTCGAGCCAGCCGAGGAACAGCGGCAGGGCGTCGACCGTGCTCTCGGGCGGCCAGGCGTCGGGGACGACGGCCCCGAGCCGCTCGGCGAACGCGGTCCGATCGTGCAGTTCGGCGCGGGCGAGCGCCACCGTGGCGGGAATGAGGGTGAGGCGTCGGGTGACGATCATGCCGGGCTCTGAGCCCGCCAAGTCTATGCCGGGACTGGTTGGGGGCGGCCGAAGGTCTGCGTCGCGCGAGGCTCAGAGGCCTTCGATGAGCAGCTCGGTGCCGGGTCGCTGCATGACCTCGCGGACGCGGCGCAGGACCTTGCTGGCGGCGTTCCGCTCGGCTTCGGGCAGCGGTGCGGCGAGCAGCCGCAGCAGCTCGGGCTCGAGCGTGGCGCAGCGCGTCGAATCGAACCGCGTCTGTTCGTTCCGGTCGACGTTGCGCAGGATGGTCACACCGGCGAGCCAGTCGAAGAGCGTGGCCGGGAGCCACAGGCACGGCGGCCGGCGATCGTGCAAGCCGAAGCCGACGAAGCCGCCGAGCCGCACCGACAGGAACGCCACCACGTTGTCGTCCTCGTACGGGCTCCCCGGTCCTCGAAACGAATCGTCGTCGCCGTCCATCGGCGTTCAGCATACACGGGGGCGCCGACCCGTCGGCCGGCGCCACCCGGGCAGCCGGGCCTCAGCGCTCGACGTCGAGCGGCACGGTCGCGGCCGGCTGGCCCGAGCTGGTGCCGACCAGCAGCTCGAAGCGGCCCGGCTCGACGACGCGCTTCATCGACGCGTCGATCAGCGACAGCTCGCGCGGACCGACGGTGAAGGTCACCGTCTTCTTCGCGCCCGGCTCGAGCGAGACGCGCTGGAAGCCGCGCAGCTCCTTCACCGGCCGCGTCACCGAACTGACCAGATCGCGGACGTAGAGCTGCACCACTTCGTCGCCGGCCTTGGCGCCCGTGTTCGAGACCTCGACGGTCACCGTCGCCGTGCCGTTCGGCTTGATCTTGGCGGGCTCGACCTTGGCACCGGCCAGCGCGAACGTCGTGTAGCTGAGACCGTGGCCGAACACGAAGAGCGGCTCGCGGGTCAGGTCGTTGAAGTTGCGGAACGAGGTCGGCTTGCGGTTGTAGTAGACCGGCAGCTGGCCGACGCTGCGCGGCAGCGTCACCGGCAGCTTGCCGCTCGGGTTGACGTCGCCGAACAGCACTTCGCCGACCGCCGTGCCGCCCTCTTCGCCGACGTACCAGGCATCGAGGATGGCCGGAACCTTCGCGGCGAGCTGCGGGATGGCGAGCGGGCGGCCGTGGATCAGGACGGCGACGGTCGGCTTGCCGAGCGCGACGACGGCGTCGACCAGCTCCTGCTGCTGGCTGGTGAGGGTGATGTCCGAGGCGTCGCCGAGGTGCGAGTCGGCCCACGCCTCACGCGACGTCGATTCGCTGGTGCCGAGGACCAGCACGATGGCGTCGGCGCTCTTGGCGATCGGCAGCGCCTCCTTGATGCGGGCGCGGTTCTTCACCGGATCGGCCGGGACGACCTTGTCGTTCCACCAGTTCGTCTCGCTCTCGGTGATCTTCACGCCCTCGGCGTAGACCACCTTGATGCCCGTGCCGGCCTTGGCCGTGATGCCCTCGAGCACGTCGACCGACTTGGGCGGCTTGATGCTCGAGTAGCCGCCGATGTGCAGGCCCTTGGCGTTCGGGCCGATCACGGCCAGCGTCTTGATCCTGGCGCGATCGAGCGGCAGCGCGTTGTCCTTGTTCTGCAGCAGCACGATGGCCTGGCGCGCCGCGTCGAGCGCGAGCTGGCGATGCTCGGGCGCCTTGACGACGGCCTCGGCCTCGTCGGCGTTGACGTAAGGGTTCTCGAACAGGCCGGCCAGGAACTTCGACTCGAGGACGCGGCTGACCGCGCGGTCGACCGTCTCTATCGCCACGGTGCCGTCCTTCACGGCCGCGACAAGATTCCCGTAGGTCTCGGGATCGGGCGTCTCGAAGTCGTTGCCGGCCTCGAGCGCCTGCACCGCGGCCTCGGCCCGGTTGGCCGCCACCTTGTGACGGCTGACCAGCTGCGACACCGCGTTGTAGTCCGACACGATGACGCCGCGGAAGCCCCATTCGCCGCGCAGCAGGTCGCCCAGCAGCCAGCGGTTGACGTGCGACGGGACGCCGTCGATCTCGTTGTAGCTCGGCATGATGGCGAAGGCGCCGGCTTCCTTGATGGCGCGCTCGAACGGCCAGAGGAACTCGGCGCGGAGCAGGCGCTCGCCGACCAGCGTCGGCGCGGTGTTGATGCCGCCCTCGTGCGATCCGTGGCCCGCGAAGTGCTTCAGCGTTGCGAACACCTTACCCGGGCCGAGCGGCAGGCTGCGGCCCTGGTAACCGCGGACAGCGGCGATGCCGAGCTCGCCGACCAGGTACGGATCCTCGCCGTAGAGCTCCTCGATGCGGCCCCAGCGCGGGTCGCGGGCCAGGTCGACGACCGGCGAGAGGACGATCTGGCAGCCGCGGGCCCGCGCTTCCTTCGCGGCGACGCTCATCGCGCGCTCGACGAGGGCGGGGTTCCAGGTGGCGCCGAGCCCGAGCGGCACTGGGAAGTGCGTCGCCTCGGGGGCGACGAAGCCGTGCAGGGCCTCCTCGTGGAACATCACCGGGATGCCGAGGCGGGTGTTCTCGCTGACCCACTTCTGGACGGCGTTGGTGAACTCGGCGTGGCGGCGCGGGCCGCGGACGTGCGGGCCGGCCTCGGTCCCGCCAATCTCGCTCGGGCGGGCGAGCTGGCCGAGACCCTGACCGAGCAGGCCGGGCGCGCCGGCCGCGACGAAGTTGCCCTCGGCGTCCTGCAGCGGCTTCAGCGTCGTCCATCGCGTCACGAGCTGCGCCACCTTCTCCTCGAGCGTCATGCGCCCGACGAGATCGGAAACGCGCTCCGCGACGGGCCGCGAGGCGTCCTTGTAGACCGGCGCCGATGGCTGCGCGGAGAGCAGCGCCACCGAGGCCGCCGCGAGGCACAGGGTCGCGGCGAGGAGCCTGGGGTGGAAGTGCCGCGTGGCATCGAGACGGGCGAGGCGCCCGCGGGGCAAGGCGCGACGACTGAGCATATCGGGAGTATTCGAAGGAGGAGCAACGCAGCCCCGCGGGAGGCATCGCCCGTCGAATGCAGCGGCACTTTCACGAGAAGCGGGCATGTCGATCCGATCTCCTAGGCGGTCAGGAATAGTCGCAGACAGCAACAAACGGGTGGCGACACCCTACCACAGCCGAACCGGGGTCGTGCTCGGAGCGTGCTCGGAGCCTGCTCAGAGCACGCTCCGAGCAACTGGCGGATTCTGCGTACTGCCGCGGGCTTGGCCCCGGGCTAAGCCCCGGGCTCCGCCCAGGGCACAGGCCCGGGCTAGGCGGGGTCTAGGCGGGGTCGAGAATCTGCAGCGAGACGGACTGGATGTAGTCCTTGGCCTTGATGCGGTAGGCGGCCATGTGGGGGGCCGCTGAGTGGGCCTTCAGGGCAGCGACGTCACGCCATTTCTCGACCACCACGACGACGTCGGGGCGGAGCGGCGGCTGGGCCGGGATGTCGGTGGCGGCGTCGACGGCGGCGCCGTACTCGATGCAGCCGTCCTCGGCGTGGACGTTCGGGACGTTGGCGTTGAACACCTCGAGGAATGGCCCGCGCGTGCCGGGATTCAGCGAAACGGTGGCGAGAACGTGAATCATGGGCGGCAGTATACGCAAGCGCTCGCGATCTGCCAGGATGCGCGGATGCGCGTCCCCGCTGCTCTCGCCGCCTGCCTGACGCTGATCGGATCGGCCCCGATCGGATCGGCCCCGACCGAATCGGCGCCGCCCGCCGCCGCGCCGGTCGTCGCCGGTCCGCTGGTCCACACCTACTCCATCGTCGCCCGCGACCCGGCCACCGGCGAGATGGGCATCGCGGTGCAGTCGCACTGGTTCTCGGTCGGCTCGATCGTGACGTGGGCCGAAGCCGGCGTCGGCGTCGTCGCCACGCAGTCGCTGGTCGATCCGGCCTATGGACCGAAGGGGCTCGAGCTGATGCGACAGGGCGTGGCCGCGCCCAAGGCGCTGGCGCAGCTCGTCGGCGCGGACGCCGCGCGCAACGGCCGACAGGTGGCGATGGTCGACGCGACCGGCGCTGTCGACGCCTACACCGGCTCGCAGGCGATTGCGGCCGCCGGCCACCACGTCGGCGCGCAGTACTCCGTCCAGGCCAACATGATGGGCAAGCCGAGCGTCTGGCCGGCGATGGCCAAGGCGTTCGAGGCCGCCACCGGCCCGCTCGCCGATCGGCTGATCGCGGCGCTCGAAGCCGCCGAGCGCGAAGGCGGCGACGTTCGCGGCCGGCAGTCGGCGGCGCTGATCGTGGTCAAGGCCAAGGGCACCGGCAAGCCGTGGGTCGGCGCCGATCGCACCTTCGACCTGCGCGTCGACGATCATCCGCAGCCGGTCGCCGAGCTGAAGCGCCTCGTCCGCCTGCAGAACGCCTATACCCACGCCAACCGCGGCGACGAGCTGATGACCGAGAAGAAGGTCGAGGCGGCGCTGCAGGAGTACGCGGCGTCGGCGCGGATCGCCCCCGAGATCGTCGAGCTGCCCTTCTGGCAGGCGGTGACGCTGGCCTCGATCGGCAAGGAGGCCGAGGCCGCGCCGATCTTCACGGCGGTGTTCGCCAAGGAGCCGATCTGGGCCGAGCTGCTGGCGCGCCTCCCCGCGGCCGGCCTCTTCCCCGACGACAAAGCGCTGATCGCGCGGATCCAGCGCTCAAACCGTAGCAGCGCCGATCCGAGGGCTCAGCCCGGCTCGGACCCGGGCTCGATGTCGTCAGCGGGCGTGGACGGCGCCGTCGTCGGACACGACGAAGACGTCGCGATCCGTCGCCACCAGCACCACCGCGTCGCCGACCGCGAGGCGCAGGCGATCGAAGGCGTCCGGTGACAGCTCGACGCGCGCGGCGTCGCCCCACGCCGTCCGCAGATCGACGCGGACGATCGGGCCGGCGCGGTGCACGTGGACGATCGTCGCCGGAAAGCCGGGCGTGCCGCTCGCGGCCGGCTCGATGGCGACCGAGTGCGGCCGGACGTAGAGCTTGCCGCTGCCCTGGGCGGGCGCTCGGCCGGCCGGCACGTCGACCGGCACCCCGCCGACCATGACCCGGCCGTCCTGGATCTCGGTAGTGCCAGACGTTGACGTCGCCGAGGAAATCGAGCACGAACGGCGAGGCCGGCTTGGCGTAGACCTCGTCCGGGCTGCCGACCTGCTCGATCTTGCCGTGGTTCATGATCACCACGCGATCGGCGAGCTCGAGGGCCTCGTCCTGATCGTGCGTCACGAACAGGCTGGTGACGTGCAGCTCGTCGTGCAGCCGCCGCAGCCAGCGCCGCAGCTCCTTGCGGACCTTGGCGTCGAGCGCGCCGAACGGCTCGTCGAGCAGCAGCACGCGCGGTTCGACGGCCAGCGCCCGCGCCAGCGCCACGCGCTGGCGCTGCCCGCCGGACAGCTGCGACGGATAGCGCTGCGCCAGCGAATCGAGCTGAACCAGCGTCAGCAGCCGCTGCACGCGAGGCGCGGATCTCCTTCTCGGACGGCCGCTGGCGGCGCGGCCGGACGCGCAGGCCAAAGGCGATGTTCTCGAAGACGGTCAGGTGTCGGAACAGCGCGTAGTGCTGGAAGACGAAGCCGACGCGGCGCTCGCGGACGCTGTCGTCGGTGGCGTCGGCGCCGTCGAAATGGACGCGGCCCGCGTCGGTGGGCTCGAGGCCGGCGATGATGCGCAGGAGCGTGGTCTTGCCGGAGCCGGACGGCCCGAGCAGCGCGACCAGCTCGCCGGAGTCGACGTGCAGATCGACGTTGTCGACCGCGGCGAAGGCGCCGAAGCGCCGGCTGACGTTGCGAACTTCGATGGACATGACGGCTCGGTTGTCGGTCGACGGCTGGCTAGCTCTCGCGCAGCCGCCAGGCGACCAGGCTCTTCAGGATCAGCGTGACGAGCGCGAGCAGCGTCAGCACCGAGGCCACCGCGAAGGCCGCGGAGAAGTTGTACTCGTTGTAGAGGATTTCGACCTGGAGCGGCATGGTGTTGGTCTGGCCGCGGATGTGGCCGGACACGACCGACACCGCGCCGAACTCGCCCATGGCCCGCGCGTTCAGCAGGATCACGCCGTAGAGCAGGCCCCAGCGGATCTTCGGCAGGGTGACGCGCCAGAACATCGAGCCAGGCGCTGGCGCCCAGCGACAGCGCCGCCTCTTCCTCGTCGGCGCCCTGCGCTTCCATCAGCGGAATCAGCTCGCGGGCGACGAACGGCACCGTCACGAACAGCGTCGCCAGCACCAAGCCGGGCAGCGCGAAGATCACCTTGTAGCCGTGATCGATCAGCCAGGGCCCGAAGCGGCCTTGGGCGCCGAACAGCAGCACGAAGACCAGGCCCGAGACGACCGGCGAGACGGCGAACGGCAAGTCGATCAGCGAAATCAGCGTGCGCTTGCCCGGAAACTGGAACCGCGCGATGGCCCACGCGGCGGCGATGCCGAAGAGCGTGTTCAGCGGCACGGCGAGGACCGCGACCGTCATCGTCAGCAGCGACCGCGGCCTTGGTGTCCGGCTCGACCAGCGCCGCGAGGTAGGCGCGCCAGCCGTTCTCGAAGGCCTGCGCGAATACCGCCGCCAGCGGCACGACCAGGAAGCAGGCCAGGAACAGTAGCGCGATGCCCGTCAGCAGCAGGCGGACCCAGAGCGGATCGGCGACGCCGGGGCGCGTGCGTCATGTCGTCGCCTGCAGCGGCGCGGTGCCGCGCCGGCGCGCCCAGGCCTGGAGCGCGTTGATGGCCAGCAGCAGCACGAACGACACGACCAGCATCACGCTGGCGATGGCCGTCGCGCCGGCGTAGTCGTACTGTTCGAGCTTGGTCATGATCAGCAGGGTGGCGATCTCGGTCTTGAACGGCAGGTTGCCCGAGATGAACACCACCGACCCGTATTCGCCGAGGGCGCGGGCGAAAGCCAGCGTGAAACCGGTGACGAGCGCCGGCAGTACGCCGGGCATGGTGATGCGGACGAACGTCTGGAAACGGCTGGCGCCCAGGCTCGCCGCCGCCTCCTCGACCTCGAGCTCGAGATCCTGCAGCACCGGCTGCACGGTCCGCACCACGAACGGCAGGCCGATGAACGTCAGCGCCAGCGTCACGCCGAGCGGCGTGAACACCACGTCGACACCGAGCGGCACGAGGTAGCGCCCCAGCCAGCCGTTGCCCGCGTAGACAGCGGTGAGCGCGAGGCCGGCAACGGCGGTCGGCATCGCGAACGGCAGGTCGACCATCGCATCGACGATCCGTCGGCCCGGGAACGGGTAGCGCACCAGCACCCAGGCCACCAGCAGGCCGAACACCGCGTTGATCGCCGCCGCGGCCGCCGACGCCCCGAACGTCAGCTTGTAGGCGGCGAGCGCGCGCGTGTTCGAGACCGCCTCGAGGAAGGCGGCGCCCGACATGCCCGAGGCACGCAGGAAGACGCCGGCGAGCGGAATCAGCACCAGGAGGCTCAGATACGTGAGGGTGAAGCCGAGCGACGGGCCGAAGCCCGGTAAGCACGCGTCTCCGCACACCCGCACGTCCCGAACCGGGCCCTGGACCTGCTGCGCTCAACGACCCTCCTGGTTTTCCTTCACGATCTGGTCGAAGACGCCATTATCGTTGAAGTGTTTGGCCTGGGCGGCGGTCCAGCCGCCGAACTTCTGGATGTCGACCAGCTCAAGCTTCGGGAACACGGTCCCGTGCTTGGCCAGTTCGGCCTCGAGACGCGGCCGGTAGTAGTGCCTGGCGGCGATCACCTGCGCGTCCGGCGTCCACAGGAACTTGAGATAAGCCTCGGCGACGGCGCGCGTCCCGCGCCGATCCACCACCTTGTCGACGATCGACACGGGCGGCTCGGCGAGGATGCTGAGCGGCGGCACGACGATCTCGAACTGGCCCTGCTTCAGCTTCTCACGGGCCAGCAGCGCCTCGTTCTCCCAGGCGATCAGCACGTCGCCGATGCCGCGCTGGACGAAGGTCGTCGTCGAGCCGCGCGCCCCGGTGTCGAGCACCGGCACGTTCTTGAAGATCTTCTTGAGGAAGTCCTTGGTCTTGGCCTCGTCGTTGCCGAACACCTTGAGCCCGTAGGCCCAGGCCGCCAGGTAGTTCCAGCGGGCGCCGCCGGAGGTCTTGGGGTTCGGCGTGATCACCGCGACGCCGGGCCGCGCCAGATCGTTCCAGTCCTTGATCTTCTTCGGGTTGCCCTTGCGAACCAGGAAGACGATCGTCGACGTGAAGGGCGCGCTGGCGTTGGGCAGCCGCGTCGCCCAGTTGGCCGGAATCAGCTTGCCGGGCGTCACCAGCGCGTCGATGTCGAAGGCGAGGGCCAGCGTGACGACGTCGGCCTCGAGGCCGTCGACGACGGCCCGCGCCTGGCGTCCCGAGCCGCCGTGCGACTGGTTGATGGTGACGTCCTGGCCGGTCTTGGCCTTCCACCGCTGGGCGAAGGCCACGTTGATGGCCTGATACAGCTCGCGGGTCGGATCGTAGGAGACGTTGAGCAGGGTGACGGGCTTGGGCTGCGCGGCGGCGCCGCGCGGCAGGAGGACCACCGCGGCAGCCACGAGCGCGAGAAGGATCGAACGACGCATGAGACTCACACCTTTCCGGGCCGACGGCCCGAGTCGAAACGGCCCGATCTGGCCGGGCAAATCTAGAAGGCGATCTGGAAGCGCGTGAACAGGCTGTGCTCGTCGGGCCGATCGGCTCCGGCGGCGGCGCCGCGATCGAACGCGGTGCGCTCGTAATCGGCGGCGATCTTGACGTTGCGATTGAGGTACCAGTTGAGGCCGACGCCGGCGGCGGTGGCCTTCCGCGCCGCCTGATCGAGGTTGGCGAACACCGGGAACGCGGCAGCGTCGACGGTCAGGGCGTTGCCGCGGGCGACGATCTCGAAGGCGCCCCACTGCCCCTTCGACAGGTCGAAGGCCTTGCGCGGCGCGATGATCCGGCCGGTCGCGGCCTCGCCGGTCAGCACCCACGAGCCCGTCAGCTGCCACGACTGCTGCCCGATCGTGTCGGCGGCCGCGGCGCGGCGGACGGCCTGGTTCGAGCGGACGTATTCGGCCTGCAGGCCGAGCTGCCCAAGGTAGTACTGGCCGTGGGTCGTGAACCGCGTGCGCGAGCCGTCGGCGAACGTCGTGTTCGGCGCCGTGCCGTCGGTGCGGTAGCGGAACCACACCAGCTGGCCGCCGCTGCGGATCTGGGCGAGGGCCGGCGCCGCGAGGGTGCCGACTTCCTTGCCGCGGCTGCCGCCGATGCCGATGATCAGCGACCGCAGCCGATCGTGCCTGCCGACCTTGAAGGGCGAGAGCAGCAGGCGCCCGACGACGTCCTTGCTGTCGGTCGCGTCGGTGTCCCCGCTGCCGCCGTCGATGACCCCGTTGAACACGCCGAGCTGGTAGGCGACCCACGGCGCGAGATCGCCGTAGGCCTGGACGCCGACGTCGCGGTTCGGTACCAGCGCCGTCGGCAAGGCGCGCTCGATGAACTGGATGTCGGTCGCCGAGATGAGGCGCTCCTGGCCGAGCGGCGGCTTCTGCTTGCCGGCGCGCAGGTTGAAGTGCTTCGAGAACCGCGCGTCGACGTAGGCGTCCTGGACCACCGCGGTGCCGCCGCCGAAGTCGCTCATGATCCGGAAGTCGAAGATCGTGAAGAAGGTCGCCTCGAGGATCGGCCGGGCCCGGCGGACGATGAACGTATCCGTGCCGCGGGCGTCGTCGTCGTTGCCGTAGTGGCGGCTGTCGGCGTGCAGGTAGCCGCGGATGCGGACGCGGAAGGCGCTGTCCGCCGAGCGGATCTCGAAGCCGCCGGCGCCGGCGGCGACGACGGGCGCGGCCGCCTTGGCGGCGTCCGCCGCATCCTTCTCGATCTCGATTTGCCGCGCCCGGATGCGGAGCTGCTGATCCAGCTCCTGAATGCGTTCCTCGGGCGTCTTGGGCGCCTCCTGTTCGGCCGGCGTCCCCGACGCGGGGGGCGACGCCGGGGCCGTGCCCGCCGGCGGCTGGCTGGCGGGCGCCGGCGTCTGGGCGCCTGCCGGACGCGCCAGCGCAACGACGAGGGCCGCGAGCGCTACGAGCACGGCGGCGGTGGACGGACGACGGAACATGAATCGGGCTCCTCGACGGGCACACGCCCATCGCGATGGCTGACAGACCATCATCGACAGGACGCCGACGGCGGTCACAGGCGCAAGTCGAAGGCGCGGAGACAGAACCTCCGCCAGCGCTCACGCGAACTTGGTTATCGAGAACGATGGGCCCGGGCCGGCGGCGGATGCCGCGACCGCGAGCTACTTACAGGTGCAACAACAACACCCCGCGGCCGGGCGGCCAGCGGGCGAAACGGCCCCGACGCGGTGGCAGGGGGCCGTGGGCGGCAAGTAGGCGTAGAGAGAACGCGCTCCGCTCATCACGTCATCAGCGTACCACAGCGTGGAGGGAAGAAGACTCCGGAGTCGTCGTGGAACGACTCCGGAGTGGCGAGAACGGCCTACTCGTTGTTGTTCGACGTGCCCGGACCGCCGCCGACGTTCGGCAGCTCGAAGCCCTTGCGATACGTCCGGGTCAGGAGCGCGCTCGCTTCCTTGTCGCCGGCGATCGTCTCGTTCTTCGGATTGAACTTGAGCTCGCGACCGACGCGGTAGGAGATGTTGGCCAGGTGCGGCAGCGCCGAGGACAGGTGGCCCTCCAGCACGTCGCAGGTCAGCACCTTCGCATCGTCGGCGCGGATGGCGTCGATGAAGTTCTGGTAGTGCGGGTACTCGATGCTGGTCAGGACGCGCGGGTCCGAACCCGTCGTGCCCGCGCCCTTCCCGTCGTCGCCCGGCCCCTTCTCCGCCTTACGGCCGAGGAACGCCTGCCACTGGCGGCCGTCGGCGTCGATCCAGAGATAGCCCTCGGAGCCGTAGAAGATGTTGCCGATCTCGACCGGGCCTTCGGCGTTGGTCGCCTGGCCGCGGGTGCCGAACTCCATGATGATGCCGTCGGCGTACTCGTAGGTTGTGGTCTGCAGGTCGGGCGTTTCCTGCGACGCGGCTGGGCCGAAGTAGCCACCGACCGACTTGATCCTGACCGGGTGCTCCTGCTTGCCGAGGCCCCAGCGCGCGATGTCGAACTGGTGCGGGCCCTGGTTGCCGGTGTCGCCGTTGCCGTAGTCCCAGTGCCAGTGCCAGTTGTAATGGAACCGGTTGCGGTTGAACTCGCGCTTCGGCGCCGGGCCGAGCCACAGATCGTAGTTGACCTTGGCCAGGTAGGCGGCGTCGTAGGCCGGCTCGATCGTGCTGGTCGCTTCGTTCAGCTTGTACTGCTCGCCGGGCTGCATCGGCCCGTCCGGGTACTTGCCGATCCCCGGCCGCGGCTTGAAGCACAGGCCGCGCGCCATGTAGACCTTGCCGATGCCGCCACCCTTGATGAACTCGATGGCCTTGATCACCGCCGGCCGGCTGCGGTTCATCGTGCCGACCTGCACCAGCTTCTTGTAGCGGGCCTGGGCCTGCACCATGCGGCGGCCTTCGACCACCGTGTGGCTGGCCGGCTTCTCGACGTAGACGTGCTTACCGGCCTGCAGGCCCCAGATGGTCGCCAAGGCGTGCCAGTGGTTGGGCGTCGCGATGATGACCGCGTCGACGTCCTTGTCTTCGTAGACCTTGCGCAGGTCCTGTTCGTAGCCCGGCTTGTAGCTGGCGACGTCGGCGAGCGCTTTGTCGTCGACCCGCAGGCGGCCGACGTTCTCGTCGATGTCGCAGATCGTCTTGATCTCGACGTTCTCGAGCTTGGCGAAGCCGCGCTTGACCGAGTTGCCCTGGCCGCGGACGCCGATGCTGGCGACCGCGATGCGGTCGTTGGCGCCGATGATCCGCGGATTGATGTGCGGCGCCGCACTCACCTCGGCCGGCGTCAGCAGGTTCGCGCCCGCCGTGAGCCCCGCGACCGCGCCGAGCGTTGCCGTGAACTGTCGCCGCGACATGTCGCGGGCGTTGTCGTTGCCTGCCACCACACACCTCCTGCGAGCGCGCGAACGCCGCCGTTCAGGCGGTCCTTGCACACCCGGAAACCAGTGAAGAAGGTGGAGTATACCTTGCTGCGGCCGCGCTCTCACGCGCGGCCGGGGCGGGTCTGCGGCCGGGCTGCTAGTCCCCTGGAACCGTGATAGCTGGGACAAGTCCCGGAGCGCGGCGCCCCGCGGGCAAGGCGCGACGAGGAAGAATATGGGGCATATTCGACCGAGGAGCAACGCCGCCCCGGGGATGCCCCGCCCGGGAGTTGTCCTAGAAATCACGGTTCCAGGGGACTAGCGGCGGCGTTCGGCCTCGACCGCCCAGGTGGGCGATTCGTAGTGGGCGGCAACGATCAGGCTTTCAGTGATCTTGATGCCGAGGTTCTCGCCGTTGGTCTGCCACTTGGCCCCGATCGTGGCCTTGCCCGTGCGGAGCGCCGTCATCTCGTAGCCGACGTGGTGGCCGTTGGCGAACGGGTAGGCGTAGCGCTCGACCTCCAGCGCCGGGCTGCCGTACTCACCGCCGAGCACCTTGCGCATCTCGCGGTAGACGTCCATCGTCGAGCCCTCCTCGGTCGGGAGCGACACGAGGATCTTGGTGAGCCCGCGCTCGCCGAACAGGGCGATGACGATGGCCGGCCGGTCGTTCAACTGGCCGAGGAACACGAGGTCGCCGCCTTCGGCTTCCTCTTCGAACTGGAAGCCGTGCGCGGCCAGGGCCGTCCGCGTCTCGGCGATTGACGCGCCCCACCGGGTGCCCGCGAACTGGAAGTTCTGCTGCGTGGCGTCGGCGACCGCCTCGAGCGGCAGGGTCGGCGGCGCCAGCGTGAACAGCGCGGCCGGAACGGACGAGGCCGCGACCTGGCCGGTCAGGCTGAAGAAGGCAAGGCTGAGTACCGTGTGCACGCTCCGACAATCGGCACACGAGCGGGCCAAGGCCAACACAGCCTTGGCGCAGCGGAAGGCGGCGGCGCGGCCGTGGCAGAGCCGCGCCATTGCGTGCACTGCCGATCTACACGGCGTCGATGGTGACCGTCTCGCCCGTGGCGGCGGACCGCTCGATCGCCGCCATCACGATCTGCGCCTCCAGCCCGGCCCGGAACGATGGGCCGACGGGCGTACCGTCGAGGATCGACTGGAGGAAGCGCCAGGTCTGGTCGTAGCGGAAGACCTGGAGCGGATCGCCGGCGCGCGGGTCGCGCGGGGATCCCGGCTCGACCCAGAAGCTCTCGGGCACCGCGACGCGCTCGAAGCGGCCGCCCTTGCGGCCCAGCTGGACGCCGTGCGGATCGCCGAGCCGGTAGCTGGCGCTGGCCCCGGTGCCGTTGATTTCGCAGAGGTCGTGGCCGGTCGCGCCATCGCCGCGGCCGGTCGCGACCTTGGTGCTCTCGAGGCACGCCGTCGCGCCCTGGCGGAACGTGCCGATGCACGCCACCCAATCGTCGACGTCGGCCGGGTGCGAGACGCCCTCGGCGTCGATCCGCGAGTCGTAGACGCGATGCATCAGCGCGCTGATCCTGGCGAACGGCCCGATCAGGTGATGGCCGTAGTCGAGCCGGTGCGACAGCATGTCGCCCAGCTCGCCGGTGCCGGCCTCGGCTTTCAGCTGCCGCCAGGCGAGATCGCGGCGACCCCAGTCCTGGAAGCGCTGTGCACGGAAGTGCATGGGCTCACCGAGCGCACCGCTCGACACCAGGTGCCGCAGGTAGCGCATCGCCGGCACGAAGCGATAGGTGAACGCCGTCATGTGGACGACGCCGGCCTCCTCGGCGGCGTCGACCATCTCGCGCGCCTCGGGCACCGTCATCGCGATCGGCTTCTCGCACAGCACGTGCTTGCCGGTGCGAATCGCGGCCAGCGCGATGGCGTGATGGACGCGATTGGGCGTGGCGATGATCACCGCGTCGACGCCGGCGTCGCGCGCGATCGCCAGCGGATCGGTCGACGTGGTCGTCACCCCGGTGGCTTGCGCCGCGCGCTCGAGGGCCACCGGGTTGACGTCGCACAGCGCGACGATGCGGGCATCAGGGCAGAGCGCGACACCGGGGACGTGGTTGGCGAGGGCAATCCCGCCGGTGCCGATCAGCGCGACTCGAATCATCGCGCACTACTCTATCCGTCCACGCTAGCGCTGCAAGCGAAACTGTACGGTGACCGTCACGATCACCGGCACGGCGACGCCGCCGAGACGCGTCGGCGCGTAGCGCCACTGCTTCACCGCGTCGAGCGCGGCGTGATCGAGCAGCGGCTGCGATCGCAGCACGCGCGCGTCGCGGACCGTGCCGTCGACGGCGATGACCGCTTCGATGATGACGACGCCCTCGATGTTGGCGCGCTGCGCCAGCTCCGGGTAGCGCGGCGCGACGTCGTGCACCTTGCGCGGCATCTCGTAGGCGCTGAGCCGCACCGGCCGCTGCGGGACGGGCGCCGGCGGGGATGGCGGCTGCGGCACGCCACCGTCGATGCCGCCGATGACGCCGAGGCCGCCGCCGCCGGTCGGATGGACGACACCCACGGTGAAGTCCGTAACCGGCGAGCGCAGCACTTCGTCGTGGATCGCGTCGGGAGGCTCGACAGGCGCCGCGTTTGGCGATGAGGTCGGGGTCGCCGACGGTGTGCGGTGAACCTCCGGTGGCGCCGCAGGCGGTGGCGGCAACGCGTCACGAACGTAGGCCGTGACGATGTCGCCGGGCATCGGCAAGGCATCGGTGGCGAGCAGCGGGACGACGATCACGGCGGCGAGGATCAGGGCGTGGGCGACGATGGACACGGCGAGCGTGCCGCCGGTGGCGCGGCCGGCGCGGGGACGGGATTCGGTGACGTCGCGGAACAGGTCGTGGGACGAGCGGGACTGGTCGGACATGGCTGGCCTCCGTGGCGAGTCGGGGACGGACGGCGCGCCTGCGGGGGCGCCGCCGGTCGCCGGGATGGAACGTCACGAAGGCCTTCGTGCTGTGATGCGTTAGACAGCGGCTTACCGGCAAGGTTCCGAAAAAAATGGTCATGCGCACCCGCGCACCCGCGTCGCGATGAAAGTGGTAGCGTCAGCGGGGCGAGCGAGCCGGGCCAAGGTCGACGCTTACTGGTGCTCCGAGCCCGGAAAAAAATGGACCCGAGTGCCGCGCCTCAGGCACCCCGTACCGTTGCCCTCGCCCCGCGAGGGGCTGAGGAGCACGCCAGGTAAACTCTCACCCTGTGGCACTCCCCGGCGCGCCGCCGTTGGAGGTGTGCATGGAAGTACTCCACGCCCGCTGCTGCGGGATTGACGTCCACAAAGCTTCACTGGTCGCCTGTCTGCGCCTGCAAGACGGTCGGCAGCGACACACCGAGGTTCGATCGTTCGGCACGACGACGACCGAGATCCTGCGGCTGCACGCCTGGCTGTCAGAGGCCGCGTGCACCCACGTGGCGATGGAGTCGACCGGTGTGTACTGGCAACCGGTCTTCAATCTGCTCGAGGGCAGTGTCGGCGTCGTGCTGGCCAATGCGCATCACATCAAGGCGGTCCCCGGCCGCAAAACGGACGTCAAAGACTGCGAGTGGCTCGCGGACTTACTTGCGCATGGGCTCATCCGCGCCAGCTTCATCCCGCCGGCCTCCATCCGCGAGCTGCGCGATCTCACCCGACACCGGAAGAGCCTGATTCGGGACCGCGTAAAGGCGGCCAATCGTGTTCACAAGCTGCTCGAGGGCGCCAATATCAAACTGAGCAACGTGGTCAGCGACGTGCTCGGCGTCTCCGGGCGGGCGATGCTCGATGCCCTCGTCGCCGGAGAAACGGAGCCGACCACGCTCGCGCGACTCGCCCGAGGCCGTCTGATTCCCAAGGCGACCCAGCTCGCCGAGGGGCTCCGAGGACGCTTCACCGTGCATCATGGGTTTCTGCTGGGGCAGATCTCTGACGCAGCTCGATCAGCTGGCGGCGCTCGTGGCGCACTGCGATGCGCGCATCACCGAAGTCGCTCGACCGCTCGCCGCCCACATCGAGCGCTTGCAGACGATCGGAGTTCTAGGTAAGCGGCGAGACGGCCCGATCGCTGGTGCGGATGCGCCGGGATTGCTATACTCCGGGGTTGGAGCCGACGCCGTCCGCGGGACAATCGACGGCTCCCTCGCCGAAGCCGACAGGTGGTGGCGGGCAGGCCCTTATGGTGGGTGTAGCTCAGGGGTAGAGCGCTGGACTGTGGCTCCGGAGGCCGCGGGTTCGAAACCCGTCATCCACCCCAATTTGTGGTCGACGCCGCCCTCAGCGGCGTCGACGGCAGCCCTTTCAGCGCGCAGCGCGTCGTTTGTTGGCGGCCGTTCCCCTCAGGAACGGCCGCGGCAGCCTTTCAGCGCGCAGCGCTGTTCAATCGAGGCGTTCAGCCTCGATTGGCACTGCGCGCGGGCTGCTTTGTTGGCGGCCGTTCCCCTCAGGAACGGCCGCGGCAGCTTTCAGCGCGCAGCGCTATGCAATCGAGGCGTTCAGCCTCGATTGGCACTGCGCGCGGGGCTGTTTTGTTGGCGGCCGTTCCCCTCAGGAACGGCCGCGGCAGCCTTTCAGCGCGCAGCGCTGTTCAATCGAGGCGTTCAGCCTCGATTGGCACTGCGCGCGGGCTGCGCTGTCTGTCGGCAGCTTTTCGGCCCTCTTCCCAGTTCCTCCCTTAGCGACCCTCTGTGTCGACCATGACCGTTGAATCCCGCTGGCGGCTTGATGGCGGTCGGGCGGTGGTCACGGGCGGGACGCGGGGCATCGGCCTCGCGGTCGTGCTCGAGCTCCTCGATCTCGGCGCCTCGGTGGTCACCGCCGGACGCGAGCTCGACGATCTCGATCCGCGGCTGGTCGCGGCGCGAGACGCAGGGCGGCTCACACTCATCGCCTGCGACCTCGCGACCGCTGACGGCCGGGCCGCGCTGATCGCGGCGATTCCGGACGGATGGGACACGCTCGACGTGCTCGTCAACAACGTCGGCACCAACGTCCGCCAGCCGTCGCTCGCCGTCGCCGAGGCCGACTACCACCGCATCCTCGACACCAACGTGACGTGCGCGTGGGACCTCGCGCGCGCCCTGCATCCCCGGCTCGCGTCGTCGGGTCGCGGCGCCATCGTCAATGTCGGCTCGGTCGCCGGCCAGGTGTCGGTCGGGACCGGCGCCGTCTACGCGATGAGCAAGGCGGCCATCGAGCACCTCACCCGCTACCTCGCCGTCGAATGGGCCCGCGACGGGATCCGCGTCAACGCCGTCGCGCCGTGGTACATCCGCACGCCGCTCGTCGAGCCGATCCTCGGCGATCCGGTGACCCTGGATCGTGTGCTCTCGCGCACGCCGATGGGCCGGGTCGGCGAGCCGCACGAGGCGGCCGCGGCGATCGTCTTCCTCTGCCTGCCCGCCGCGTCGTTCGTCACCGGCCAGACGCTCGCGGCCGACGGCGGCTTCCTCGCCTACGGCTTCAGCCCGCGGCCGCTCTGAGCCCGGTCCGGCGGTGGTTCGAGCCGGCCGGCTGAGCCCATATAACTTGCGCTTGTGCGGGTCTGGCGAACCGCTTATGGTTGGGACATTCATATGGCCCGACTGCGTGCGTCTCTGCTGCTGTGCCTGGCGCTGGCGGTACCGGCGAAGGCTTTGGCTCAACAACCCGCCGGCTCGCCCGCGACGCCGGCCCAGGCGGCCACCAAGCCGCCAGATCAAACGCCGCCCCCAGACCAGCCCACCGAGCCGCCCAAGTACCAGGACCAGGTCATCGTCACCGCGTCCCGCGTCGAGCAGAAGCTGGTCAACGCGCCCGCCACCGTCACGCTGATCTCGGCCCAGACGATCGCCTCGTCGCCGTCGGCCAGCTACGCCGAGCTGCTGCGCGCCGTGCCCGGCCTGAACGTCACCCAGACCTCGGCCCGTGACATCAACCTGGTGTCGCGATCCGCCAGCGGCACGCTGTCGACTTCGCAGCTCGCGCTCATCGACGGCCGCTCCATCTACCAGGACTTCTTCGGCTTCGTGGCCTGGGACTTCCTCCCCGTCAACCCGTCCGAGATCAAACAGATCGAGGTGATCCGCGGCCCGGCCTCGGCGGTGTGGGGGGCCAACGCACTCACCGGCGTGGTCAACGTCATCACCAAGTCGCCGCGCGAGCTGCTCGGACAGAGCCTGCTCGTCTCGGTCGGCACGTTCGGCCGCGACGCCAGCGGCGTCGACCGCTCGAACGGATCGCTGTTCTCGATTTCCGGCAGCCACGCCGCGGCGCCAAGCGATCGACTGGCCTACAAGGTCACCGCCGGCTTCTCGACCCAGGACGCGCTGGGCCGGCCGAGCGGCCTGATCCCCAACAGCACCAACACGCCGTATCCCGCCTACGAGAACAGCGGCACCAGCCAGCCGAAGTTCGACGTCCGCGTCGACCACGACTTCCCCGACAAGGTGAAGAAGCTGGTGTTCGCCGGTGGCTTCGCCGGCACCGAAGGGATGATCCACACCGGCATCGGCCCCTTCGACATCGACCGCGGCACCTTTCTCGCCTACGGCAAGGTGAATTACAGCAACGGCGGCATGAAGGTGAACGCCTTCGTCAACCATCTCGACGGCGATGCCACCAACCGCCTGTCGCGCGATGCGACCGGCGCCTTCATCCCGTTCGCGTTCCGGAACACCACCTTCGACGTCGAGGCCAGCGACGTCCGCGCCGTGGCGCAATCGTCACGTCATCAGCTACGGCGGCAACGTCCGCTTCAACAGCTTCGACCTGTCGCTGGCGCCGCGCGGCGACTCCCGCACCGAGGCCGGCGTCTACGGCCAGGACGAGATCTTCCTGTCCGAGCACTTCCGCGCCGTCATCGGCGCCCGCGTCGACAAGTTCTCGTCGATCAGCGGCGGCGTCTTCTCGCCGCGCCTGACGTTCATGTACAAGCCGGCGCCGTCGCAGACGGTGCGCGCTTCGTTCAACCGCGCCTACCGCGCCCCGTCGCACGTCAACAACTACCTCGACGTGACCCTGGCCAACGTCCTCGACCTCGGCGCGCTCAGCCCGGCGCTGGCCGGCCGCCAGTTCGTCTTCCCCGTCCACGCCCTCGGCAACGAGGACCTGAAGGAAGAGAAGATGACGGCCTACGAGATCGGCTACACCGGCATCCTGAAGAACCGCGCCACCGTCAGCGCCGCCTTCTACGTCAACGACACCGACAACTCGATCTTCTTCACGCAGAGCGGGTCGTACCGCGCCACCAACCCGCCGCCCGGCTGGCCGGTCTCGCCGCTCGCCCTCGAGCTGATCGTGCAGTCGGGCCGGTTCGGTCCGGGCAACGGCCTGCCGTCGACGTTCACCTATCTCAATCTCGGGTCGGTGCGGCAGAAGGGCATCGAGCTGGGCATCGAAGGTCTCGTCACCGACACGCTCACCGCCTACGTCAACTACTCCTACCAGCCGGAGCCGGAGCCCGAGGGGTTCGACATCTCCGAGCTGAACCTGCCGTCGCAGCACCACTTCAACATCGGGGCCGGCTACAACAGCGCCAAGTGGCTCGGCAACGTCAGCGTCAGCTACGCCAGCTCGGCGTTCTGGCAGGACGTGCTCGACTCGCGCTTCCACGGCCCGACCGAGGCGTTCACGATCACCTCGGCGACGGTCGGCTACAAGTGGCGCGGCGACAAGCTGGTCACGTCGCTCAAGATCAGCAACCTGTTCAACGAGGAAATCCTGCAGCACGTCTTCGGCGACGTGACGCGGCGCCAGGTCGTCGGCGAGCTGCGCGTCGGCTTCTAGGCCGGCGCGGGGGATCGACACCAGGCGCGCGGCCGGGGCATCGGAGCGAGTGAGGTTCCGATGTCGAAATTGAGCTGGCTCCTGCAGATCGTGGTGGCGGTCATCCTGCTGCAGACGCTGTTCTTCAAGTTCACCGGTGCCCCCGAGTCGATCTACATCTTCACGATGGTCGGCGCCGAGCCCTGGGGCCGCTACGGATCCGGCGTGATGGAGCTGATCGCGGCGGTGCTGCTGCTGGTGCCGGGTACCGTGGCGATTGGGGCGCTGCTCGCCGTCGGGGTCGGCGTCGGCGCCCTCGTCAGCCACCTGACGGTCCTCGGCATCGACGTCAAGGGCGACGGCGGCCTGCTCTTCGGCCTCGCCTGCGTGGTGCTGGTCGGCAGCGCGGTGGTGCTGGCGATCCACCGGCGCGAGCTGCCGATCCTCGGCCCGGCGCGGTAAATGTTGGCCCCAATCTCACGTCCGGCCGCAGGCTCTGACGGCGCGCGCCCAGCGGCCCGCGCACGATAATGCAGCCGTGACCGGCGGGGTGCCCCTCGATTCGCTGACCTGGCTCGGCATCGCCGGCGCCACCTTGATTTCGGAAGACCTGACCATCGTCTCGGCCGGCCTCGCCGTCGGCGACGGCCGGCTCGGGATGATCGCCGCGCTGACGTCGTGCTTCGTCGGCATCTTCCTCGGCGACGTCGGCCTGTGGGCGCTCGGCCGCTACGGCGGACGCCGCGTCCTGGCGTGGGGCCCGATCGCCAAGATGCCGCTCGCCCGCCTGCACGCCCTCGGACACTGGCTCGACGGCCATCCGGCGGTGATCTTCGGCAGCCGCTTCCTGCCCGGCACGCGCATGCCGCTCTACGTCGCTTCCGGCATGGTTGGCACGCGGCCGTGGCGCTTCATCTTCTGGATGTTCCTGGCGGTGGCGGTGTGGGTGCCGCTGGTCGTCGTCGCCACCAGCCGTTTCGGGCCGGCCCTGGCCGTGCCGCTCGAAGCGATCCTCGGATCCGGCTGGCTGGCGAAGATCGCGACGGTGATCCTGGTCGTGATCGCGCTGCGGACGATCGGCGCGCTGGTGACGGCGCGGGGCCGGGCCCGGCTCGGCGTGCGGCTCGCCCGCTGGCGCGCCTGGGAGTTCTGGCCGGCGTGGCTGTTCCAGTTGCCGGTCGGGCTGTGGATCGCGTGGCTGGCGCTGCGCCACCGATCGGTGACGCTGTTCAGCGCCGCCAATCCCGGCATCGAGGATGGCGGCATCGTCGGCGAGTCGAAGAGCGCGATCCTGCGGCTGCTGCCGCCCGAGTGGGTGATCCCGTGGTTCGCGGTGCCGCCGGGCGCGCCGGACGATCGGCTGCGGGCCGCGGTCGATGGCCTCGCGCGGGCCGGCTGGGGCTGGCCGGTGGTGATGAAGCCGGACATCGGCGAGCGCGGCGTCGGCGTCCGCTGGGCGCAGGGTCCGGCGGACCTCGAGGCCTACCTCGCGCGCGAAACGGGAGCGGTCGTGGTGCAGCAGGCGCACGACGGCCCGTTCGAGGTCGGCCTGTTCTACGTCCGCCACCCCGACGCGCCGCGCGGCCATCTCTTCTCGATCACCGACAAGCGCTTCCCCGTCGTCGTCGGCGACGGACGCGCCACCATCGCCGAACTGATCTGAGCGGCACCCGCGCTATCGCCTGCAGGCGGAGGTGTTCCTGGCCCGTCAGGCCGACGTCGATCGCGTGCCCGCGGCCGGCGAGACGCTGTCGCTCGGACGCGCCGGCAACCATTGCCAGGGCGCCGAGTTCCGCGACGGCCGCCATCTGTCAGACTGCGGCGCTCGAGTCGGCCGTCGAGGCGATCGCGCGGCGGATCGACGGCTTCCACTTCGGCCGCTTCGACGTGCGCTACGCGTCGCGCGAGGCGCTGGCGCGCGGCGAGGGCTTCGCGATCGTCGAGCTGAACGGGGTCACGTCGGAAGCGACGCACATCTACGACCCCGACGCGTCGCTCGTCGCGGCGTGGCGGACGCTGATGACGCAGTGGTCGCTGGCGTTCGCGATCGGCGCGGCCAACCGCGCCCGTGGTCATCGGCCGGTTGGCGTGAGCCGGCTGGCGCGACTGCTGGCCGGCTACTGGCGCCGCCGCCCGGCCCATCGCCTGTCCGACTGATCGCAGAAACAGCAACGAATCGAGCGCGCTCCGAGGGGATGATCGGAAGGATCATCGGGAGCGGCATCGGAAGGATCATCGGGAGGAGCATCGGGAGGGGTCAACGGCGGAGCTTCACGACCAGCCAGACGGCAGCCGTGCCGAGCGCGGCGTAAACCGCGATTGGCAGCACGTGCCAGAGCATCACGTGCATCGGCACGCGGATCGGGCAGGCCAGCTCCGAGGTCAGCGCGCCGGCGGCGCCGGCGGCGACGAGGCCGAGGAGCGCCGCCCAGACGGGATCGAGCGGCGCGGCGCGGCGGATCGAGCACCATCGCGCCGAGCGCCGGCACGGCGCCGACGAAGGTCAGCTTGCGGATGCAGGTCCAGGCCCGCAGCGGCGATCCGATTTCGCCGACCAGCGACGACGACGACGAGCTCCGCGGCCATGACGGAGATCAGCGCGCCGAGGAGCAGCAGCGGCCACCACCGCGTCCAGGCCCGCTGATCCTCGCCGGGAACCGAGAGGCGCAGCGCCGCGACGACCGACAGCCACATCGTCGCCGCCAGCAGGCCGACCCGCACGAGGAACGGGATGAACGTCATCGCGCCGGCGATGTCGCGGCGAACGCCGAAGTGGGCCACGCCGAGCCCCGTGCAGACCAGCGCGATCGCGGTCCACAGCGCCGCCCGCCGCCGCGGATCGACCAGGCGGCGCACCGGCGAGGCGTCGGCGACGAGCCGATCAATCAGCCGGTCGGTGTTCGACGTCGGTGAGCCCAACGGTCCTCCTGAGCAGCTTGTAGCCGCGATGCGCGGCTGCCTTGACGGCCGCCTCGCTCATGCCCATCCGCCGGGCGACGTCGCGCACCGACAGATCCTCGTACTTCAGCAGCGACACGATCTCGCGCTGCACCCGAGGCAGGCCGGCCACGGCGCGGGCCAGCGTCTCGCGGACGTCGGACTCGGCGGCAGCCGCCCGCGGCGCCGGCTGCGCCGCCAGGACGGCTTCGTCGGCGACCTCGCGCGACCCGAGGCGCTTCTTCGATCGCAGGACGTCGATCAGCCGGCTGTGCACGATGGCGTAGAACCAGGGCCCGAACGGGCGGGCCGGATCGTAGGTGTGCCGGGCCCTGTGGACGGTGATGAGCGCCTCCTGCACGACGTCCTCGACCCAATCGACCGCGCCGACCCGGCGGGCGACGAACCCGCGGGCGTCCCGCGCCGCGAGCCGCAGCAGCTCGTCGTAGGCCGGCTGATCGCCGCCCTGAGCGCGCGCCATGAGCGCGCCGGCATGGAGCTCCAGTTCGGGGGTCACGAGAACGGCTGTGTATGTCTACGTCGGAGGCTGGCATCCGGTGACACCGCCTCGAGGGCGGCCGCGCCGGGAGCCGGCAGCGCGGGAGCCGGCAGCGCGCCGCCAGCGCGTCCATGGTAGCGGCAATACCTTCGGCCCGTACCGGCATCGAACGGTCCGATGTCCCTCGGTGCCGCTCGCGTCGTCGCCGCGCTGCTCGAAGGCTATGCCCTCGCCGGACTGATCTTCGCCGCGCTGTTCCTGCCCCGCGGCATCGTCCGGGTCGATCCGCTGGTCGGCCACTCGCCGTGGCGGGTGCGGATCCTGTTCGCCCCGGGCATCGTCGCGCTGTGGCCGGCGATGGCGATGCGATGGCGCCGCGCCGCAACTCGCCCGGCCGGCGTCGGACCAGCCGACCTGGATCGTGCGTCCGCCGCTCCAGAGGATCGGCCGTGAACCACCGCTTGCGCCGCCGGCACCGCTATCTCATCGCCGTGGTCGCGGCGGCCGTCCTGCTGGGCACGCTGCTCGCGGCGCGCCGCCCGATCCCAGACGCGCGCATGGACCGCCTGCCACAGGCCCTCGATGCGCCGGCATCCCCGGCCCCCGGTAGGCAGGCATCGCAGGCCCAGCCAGAGCGCCGGCCCGAGGGCCGAGAATGAGCCTGAGCTATCGCCCGGTCGGCTGGAACGCCAACAAGGCGCGCTACGACCGGGTGGCGATCGGCACCGCGGCGGCATCGACGGCGGTGGTCGCTGGCGTGCTCGCACTGCGGGCGCCGGCCCTGACGATCGAGACCGTGCTCATCCGCGCCCTCGGCGCGACGGCCTTCGCGCTGCTCCACGTGGTCCTGGCGATCGGACCGCTGGCGCGGCTCGATCGCCGGCTGCTGCCGCTGCTCTACAACCGGCGGCACCTCGGCGTCCTGACGTGCACGTACGGCCTGGCGCACGGACTGTTCGCGCTGATCCAGTTCCACAGCGGGGGCACGCTCGATCCCGTGGTCAGCCTGCTCGCCGGAGAACCGTTGCCGGCCGCTGGAGGACTCGCGGCGACGGCCGCCTTCCCGTTCCAGCCGTTCGGCGCCGCGGCGCTGGCCATCCTGTTCGTGATGGCCGCGACCAGCCACGACTTCTGGCTGCACAATCTGTCGCCGTACGCCTGGAAATCGCTGCACATGGCGGTCTACCCGGCCTACGGGCTGCTGGTGCTGCACGTCCTTCTCGGTGTCGTGCAGGGCCAGACCGAGCCGGGCGTCGGATGGCTGGTCGGCGCCGGCGCGGTGATGCTGCTGGCGCTGCACGTGACAGCGGCCCTGGCGGAAGGCCGCGTCGACGCGGCGCCGGGCGAGCGCGATCCGACGCGCCTGCAGGCGGACGGCTACGTCCGCGTCTGCCGCGCCGAGGAAATCCCCGACACGCGGGCCCGCGTCATCCGCCTCGGCGACGAGCGCGTCGCCGTCTATCGCTACGACGGCCGGGTGTCGGCGATCGGCTCGGTCTGCCAGCACCAGTTCGGGCCGCTCGGCGAGGGCAAGGTCGTCGGCGGCTGCGTCGTGTGCCCGTGGCACGGCTACGAATACCGGCCGGACACCGGCGCGTCGCCGCCGCCGTTCACCGAGACGGTGCCGACCTACCGGGTGCGCGTGGCCGGCGGCGAGGTGTTCGTCGATCCGCGGCCGCTGCCGCCCGGCACCGTCGTCGAACCCGCGCGCGTGTGACCGCCATGCCCACCACCGTCCTGCCCGATCCGCCCGGCGCCGACGACGCGTTCTACGTCGGCTACGACCCGCCGATGCCGCGCCCGATCGCCCGCGTCGTGCGCCGCGCCGTCTGGCTCGCGGTGGCGATCGGCGTCTCCGCCGTCGCGCTCCTCGCCGCGCGTCATCGCGCCATCGCCGGCGGCGTCTTCGCGTTCGGCGACGTGCAGCCGGTCGCCGGCGTCGTCGTCGAGCGGCCCTATCCAGCGCTCCGCGTCGCCGGCCGCTCCGCGTCGACGCTCCTCGTCGCCACCGGCAAACACGGCGCCGCGCCGCTCGTCCGCGGCCTCACTGACCGCGCGGTCATCGTCCAGGGTCAACGTATCTCCCGTGATGGCAACGAGATGCTGGAGATCGCGAGCGTCGCGGAAATTCTCTCATCGGAAGGATCATCGGGAGGATCATCGGAAGGAGGATCGGAAGAGACATCGGGAGCCGCATCGGGAGGCGCTCCGGGAGCGGAGGTCGTGCTGCGGGGCGAAATCGTCGACAGCAAGTGCTTTCTCGGGGTGATGACACCGGGACAGGGGAAGACGCATCGGGCATGCGCGTCGCTCTGCCTGCGCGGTGGGATCCCCCCGGCGCTCTTCGTCGAGGATCGCGCCGGCGCGTCGCGGCTGGTGCTGCTCGTGTCGCCGGCCGGCGACGCGATGGATCCGGCGATCGTCGCGGATCGCGCCTTCGAGGCGACCGAGATGGCCGGCACGCTGAGCCGCGCCGATGGCTGGTGGGTGCTCCGCACCGACCCGGCCGGCTGGCGCCGCGTGAAATGAGGCGCCCGCGGTCCTGAGGGGCAGCGTCTTCGGGCGTACAAGTCCGGCTCCCCTTCGAAAGGAGCCGCGTGGCCAGGTTCGCCGCAGCCGTCCTGTTCGTCCTCGCGGTCGCCGCGCCGGCATCGGCGCAAGCCCAGCAAGCCCAGCAGGCCCCGCAGGCCCAGTTTCGTGCCGAAACCACCATCGTCGACCTGGACGTCGTGGTCCGCGACGCCGCCGGCCGACCGGTCGCCGATCTCGAGGCCGCCGATTTCGAGGTGCTCGAGGACGGTGTCGCCCAGCCGCTCGTCTGGTTCGATCGGAGCAACGCCGCGCCTGACAGCACGCCCGCCGCCAGCGCGCGGACGACCCGGCAGGCATTCGTCGGGGCACCCGAGGGGCCGCCGCAGTCAATCTTCGCGAATGTGTTCCACCAGCTCACCTCGGAGCCGCGCGTCCGCGCCACGCGGGCCGCGCACGCCCTCGTCGATCGCCTGGCGCCGGGCGACTACTGCGGCATCTACGTCTTCGACAAGGAGCTGCGGGAGCTGGCCACCTTCACGCGCGATCGCGCCCTGCTGCACGGCGCCATCCGCAGCGCGTCGGTCACGTCGCCGGATTTCCGCACCGACGCCTACCGGCACGGGTCGGCCGAGGATCCCGGCCCATCACTCATGCCGGGCAACATGGGTGATCCTGGGCTGGTTGAAGGCGATGCGGCCCTTGGAGGCCGTCCAGGAAGGCACCGGCCTCCGCGGTCTCGTCGACCTCCTCGAGGCCTACGTCGGCCGCCGTGCGATCGTGCTGTTCTCGGAAGGTCTGGCGACGCCGGAAGTGATCCCGCGCCTCGAGCTTGTCGTCGATGCCGCGGCGCCCGCGCACGTCAGCTTCTACACCATCGACGCCGCCGGCCTTCGCGTCGGCGGACCGCCTGCGCCGGCGACGCGGCGTCTGACCGCCGCCGAGCTGTCGAGCGTCAGCAGTCCGGCGCGACTGGCGCCGGCACGCATCCCGGAGATGGATCAGTCGCGGGGGCTGCGCCCGCTCGCCGAGCCGACGGGCGGGCTCTACGTCGCGGACACCAACGACCTCAGAGGCGCGCTGGCGCGCGTCGACGCGGATCGCCGGAGCTACTACGTGATGGCCTACCGCACATCGAGCGGCGGTCCGCCGGCGCCGCGGGCCATCGAAGTACGCGTGACGCGACCGAAGACGCTCGTCCGGGCGCGAACCGCGCTCGGCCGCAACTCCCTTGGCGTCGGATCGCCGCGGCTCGCAGTCGCCGTGAACGAGCCCGTCAGGCTGCGACGACAGCCATCCCCTTGAGCTTCGTCGCCAGCGCCTGCCGCGCGCGATGGAGGCGCAGCTTCAGCGCGTTCTCGGTGATGCCGAGCAGGTCCGCGGCTTCGCGCGTCGAGCGCTCTTCGATGTCGCGCAGCATCAGCGCCGTGCGGTAGCTCTCCGGCAGCTCGGCGATCGCCGCCCGCATCTGGGCGCGCGCTTCCCGCCGCAGCAGCGACTGCTCGGCCGAATCCGTCCACGCCAGCACCGGACGGCTGGCGTGGTGGCCGTCCTCGGCGAACGCCGGCAACAGCGGCTCGATCGACTGCTCCGGCTTGCGGCGCCGCGTCCGCAGCCGCATCAGCGACGCGTTGACGACGATGCGGTGCAGCCAGGTCGAGATCTGGGCGTGGCCGTCGAAGGTGTGGATGGCGCGGAAGGCCGACAGGAACGCATCCTGGACGGCGTCGCGGGCCAGATCCTCGTCGTGCAGGAAGCGACGGGCCACCGAGAGCATCCGGCCGCCGAGCGTCCGCACGACGATGGCGTAGGCGTCCTCGTCGCCCGCCTTGAGGCGGCGAATCAGGTCGGCATCGGCGGAAGCGGCGGTGGCGTCGGCAGTGAGCATGTCGGAGCTCCCTTCTGCCGCGTCATTACGACCGGTCCAGCCGGTCGGTCACACGCTATTTCGGAATCGTCGCAGGGACAGCGGCCGGTGCCGCCAGCCAGCGGTTGTCGGCCAGCCAGTCGCCGAGGCGGCTCGGCCAGCCCTTCACGCTCGCCAGCTTGGAGCGGTTCCCCATGTTGAACCCGTGACCGCCCTGGGCGAGGAGGTGCAGTTCGACGGGGACCTTCGCGGCTCGATACCGATCGACGAGGAGCAGGCTCGGCGCCGAGCAGCAGCCATCGTCGTTGGCCGCGAGCACGAACGCCGGCGGGGCATTCGCCGGCAGGATCGCGGGGATCTGGCCGGGGCCCGGATAGATGAACACCGCGAAGTCGGGCCGCGCCGACAGGCGATCGATCGGATCGGGCGCGGACGCGGCGCCGGCGGTGTCACCGAATGCCACCATCGACGCCACCTCGCCGCCGGCCGAGAAGCCCATGAAGCCGAGGCGGGTCGGGTCGACACCCCATTCGGCGGCCCGGCTGCGCACCAGCCGCATCGCGCGGTAGGCATCGGCGCGCGCGTGCGTCTCCACCGAGTAGGGCGATCCCTCCTCGCGCGCCAGCCGATACTTCAGGACGAACGCGGCGACGCCGATCGCGTTCAGGTACTGCGCGGCGTCCCGGCCTTCCGGGTTGAAGACCAGCTCGCGGTGGCCGCCGCCGGGCGCGACCACCACGCCGGCGCCGGTCGCGGTCCCGTTCGGCGGCAGGAACACCGTGATCGACGGGTCGTGGACGTTCTTGACCCACCAGTCCTTGGCCTGTTCGGGCTCGGTCCGGCGCGCTTCGGAGCCGGGCGCCCCGTTCGGCCACAACGAGACGCGGATCGGCTCCGGCCCGGGCACGGACTGGGCCCCGGCGATCGCCGCGACGAGAGCCGCGCCCGCGGTGAGCGCGACGCGAAGGGCACGTTGATGGTCAGACCACATTCCGACGGATAATGCCACACCCTGCTTTCAAGGAGCTTCGACTCGATGCCATTCGTCTCGCCCCGGGCCAGTGTTTGTTGGCGGCCGTTCCCCTCAGGAACGGCCGAGGCCGCCCTTCGACGTGCAGCCTGCTACTCGCGACGCTGGGCGCGTCGCGGCGTCTGCACGCGTGCGGCATTATTGGTCGCCGCACTCGCCGCGCTTGCCGCCCCGGTGGCTGCGCAACCCTCCGGCCCTGGGGTGGCGCCGTTGCCGCCCGTCGCCAACAAGCTGCCGAGGGCCACGCCCGAATCGCAGGGTGTGTCGTCGCCGGCGCTGCTCGCCTTCATCGAGGCCCTCGACGGCAACGTCGAGACGATGAACAGCATCGTCGTGGTGCGGCACGGTCAGGTGATCGCCGAAGGCTGGTGGACGCCGTTCGCGGCCGACACGCCGCATCAGCTGTTCTCGCTGACCAAGAGCTTCACGTCGACGGCCGTGGGCCTGGCCCAGGCCGAGGGCAAGCTGAGCATCGACGATCCGGTGCTCAAGTCCTTCCCCGACGTGACGCCGGCGGCCGGCAACGACTTCCAGAAGGGCATGCGGATCCGCGACCTGCTGGCGATGTCGACGGGCCACCGCACCGAGCCGTCGTTCCAGGGCAGCACGACGTGGACGAAGACGTTCTTCGAGCACCCGGTCCTGCACAAGCCCGGGACGATCTTTCTCTACAACACGCCGGCCAGCTACCTGCTCTCGGCCATCGTCCAGAAGGCGACCGGACAGAAGCAGGCCGACTACCTGCAGTCGCGCCTGTTCACGCCGCTCGGCATCGGCACGCCGCGCTGGGAAACGAGCCCCGAGGGCGTGACGATCGGCGGCACCGGCCTGTGGCTGCGCACCGAGGACATCGCGCGGTTCGGTCAGCTCTATCTGCAGAAGGGCCAGTGGAACGGCAAGCCGCTGGTGCCGGCGGAGTGGGTGGCGGCGGCGACGACCCGCCAGACGTCGAACGGCAGCAGCCCGACGTCGGACTGGGATCAGGGGTACGGCTACCAGTTCTGGCGCTCGCGCAACAAGTCGTTCCGCGGCGACGGCGCGCACGGCCAGTTCTGCCTGGTGCTACCGGACCAGGACACCGTCATCGCGATGACCAGCGGCACCCGCAACATGCAGGGCGTGATGACCGTGGTGTGGGAGAAGCTGCTGCCGGCGCTGGGCGCCGCCAAGCTGCCCGAGAACCTGGCCGCCAAGCAGGCGCTGACCGATCGGCTCGCCAAGCTGATGGTCAAGCCGATCAGCGGCACGATGCGGCCAGCCTCGGGCGCCGTGATCTTCGATAAGCCGTACAAGATCCCGACCAACGATCAGGGCCTCGAGTCGCTGACGATGGTCCGCGGCGACGGCGGCGACAACACCATCAAGCTGAAGGTGAAGGGCGCCGAGCACACGATCGGGCTGAAGCAAGGCGAATGGCAGACGAGCCGGATGGCCTGGGGCAACTTCCCCGAGCAGCCGGCCGCGTCGAGCGGCGCCTGGACGACGGTCGACACCTTCGTCGCCAAAGTGGTGTTCCACGAGACGCCGTTCATCCTCAACCTCACCCTGAAGTTCAACGGCGACACGGTCACGGTCGATCGCGAGATGAATGTCGGCGGCGGGCAGAAGCCGGCCGCTGTCACCGGGAAGATCGAGTAGCGGCCTGATGGGCCCTTCGTTGTTCCCGTACCTGGGCGCGTTCCTCGTCGGACTGTCGAAGGCCGGTCTCGCGACCGGCCTCGGCATGCTCACCACCCCGCTGGTCGCCAGCGCCATGCCGGCGCGGACGGCCATCGGGCTGATCCTGCCGCTCCTCTGCGTCGCCGACGTCCTGACGATGGGCTTCTACTGGAAGCAGTGGGACTGGAAGGCGATCCGCAACCTGCAGATCGGCGGCATCCTCGGCATCGGCGTCGGCATGCTGTTCGTCTCGAAGGTGTCGAACACCGCCCTGTCGCTGGCCATCGGCATCGTCGGCCTGGTCATGGCCGTGCTGTTGGTGATCCGGGAACGCTGGTATCCGGACCACGTCTACAAGCCGAGCCTGGTCGACGGCGTCCTCGTCGGCATGGCCACCGGCTTCTCGTCGGCGGTCGCCCACGCCGCCGGCCCGATCGTCGCCATCTACCTGCTGGCGCAGCGCATGTCGAAGGAGGCGTTCGTCGCCTCGAACGCGATCTTCTTCACGGTCAACAACCTGCTCAAGGTGCCACCCTACGTCGCGGCCGGGCTGATCACCACCGAAACGCTTCGGCACGATCTCCGCTACCTGCCCATGCTGCCGCTCGGCGTCGCAGCCGGCTGGGCGATCAACCGGCTGCTGCCGCAGCGCTACTTCGATGTCGCCGTCCAGGTGATGCTCTTCGTCACGTCCGTGCACCTGATCGTGACGTCATGGCCGACTTAGCCGGGCATCCTGTCGCCGCACCACTTCCCGAGGACGCGCTGGCCCGGCAGCGCCTCGATCCGCGCTCGGTGACCGCCGGCCGGCTCGGCGGCTGGACATTCACCGGCGCGATACTGCTCGTCATCGGCGGCAGCGTGCTGGCGGGGCTGATCGGCACGGGCGCTCCGCTCGTGTCGTGGCTGGCCACCGGTCTCCTGGCCGTCGCGCTCTTCGGCGGCCTGGCGCTGCTGAGCCATCACACGCCGCGGCTGCGCTACGAGACGACGTGGGTGGGGCTCGACGCCGACGGTCTCGAGTTCGAGCACGGCTGGATCTGGCGCCACCAGGTCAGCGTGCCGCGATCGCGGATCCAGCACACCGACGTCACCCAGGGGCCATATGAGCGCCGCTTCGGCCTGGCGACCCTCGTGGTCTACACCGCCGGCACCGAGCACGCCTCGATCTCGATCGAGGGCCTGAGCCACGAGGCGGCCTTGGCCTTCCGCGACGCGCTGCTCGCCCGCGTCCCCGGGCCCACGGCGCCCGACGGAGCCGTGGATGCCGTCTGACGCCCCCGCCGGCCTGCCCGTCGAAGGCGCCTGGCAGCGCCTGCATCCGCTGACGATGCTGTTCACGATCGGCGCGCGTCTCTACGGGCTGCGCGGGCTGGCGGTGCCGGGCGTGGTTGCCGTGGCCCTGTCGCGCAACCGCAATCCGAACGGCGGCTGGCCGAACCTCGATGGCTGGCTGCTCGTGCCGATCGGCCTGCTGCTGCTGCTCTTCGAGCTGGTGCAGTACTTCACGCTCGCCTACCGCTTCGACCGCCACGAGATCGTGATCAAGCGCGGGCTGATCTGGAAGAGCGAGCGCCACATTCCTTATGCGCGGGTCCAGAACATCGAGCTGGTCCAGAACGCCGCGCATCGGCTGGGCGGCGTCGCGGTGGTGCGGCTCGACACCGGGACCGGCGCCGGCGCCGAGGGCGAGCTGTCGGTGCTCTCGCTCGACGCCGTCGCCGCGCTGCGCGAGGCCGTGCGCATCGGCCGGCAGGGCGAGGTCGCGGCCGGCGCCGCCCCGGCCCCGGCCATCGAGGCGGAGACCGGGGCCCCGGCGGCCGGCGTCCTGGTGTCCCTCGACCTGCGCGAGCTGTTGCTGCACGGGCTGCTCACCGCCAGCGGCTGGGTCGTGATCGCGGCCGGGGCCGGGGCCTTGTGGCAGTTCGATATCGACGGCTGGGGCCTGGTCGAACGCTACCTGCCGTCGACTGTGGGCGCGTGGGGCCAGCTGCGCCAGGCGACGCCGCTGTTGATCGTGGAGATCGCGCTGCTCGTCCTGCTCGCCGTCCTGGTGTTTCGGGTGCTGTCGGCCGTGTGGTCGGCGACCAAGCACTATCAGTTCTCGTTGACCACCCGCGGCGACGAGCTGTTCCAGAGCTATGGGCTGCTGACCCGGGTCGGCCGCACCATCCCGCGGGCGCGCATCCAGAAGCTGACCGTGACCGAAGCGCTGCTGATGCGCCTGTTCGGACGGGCGACGCTCACCATCGACACGGCGGCGTCCCCGTCGGAGAAGCTGCAGAACCCGACCGCCGGCGGCAGCCACGTGCTGGTGCCGATCGTGCCGGCGTCGAGCGTGGCGGCGCTGGTGCGCGAGGTCTACCCCACCGGCGAGGGTGAGGGGCCCGGCTTTGACGCGCTGCCCTGGCAGGGCGTCGATCCGCGCGCGTTCGGCCGGCTGCTCCGCGTGCGCCTGGTCGTCGCGGCGCTGGTCGGCACGGCCAGCTACGGCGCGGCGCACCGGTGGGCGGTGGCGATCGGGCTCGCCGCCGCGGCCGTACTCACCGCCCAGGCGTGGGTCGCCGCCCGCTTCACCGCGTTCGCCTGGTCGGGCGACACCTTGTGGTTCCGCACCGCCGCGCTGACCCGGCGCGTCACGGTCGTGCGCGCCGGCCGGACCCAGGTGTTGAGCCTCGAGCGCTCGCCGTTCGACCGGCGCTGGGGCATGGCCGCGGTCCGCGTCGACACGGCCGGCGCCGGCAGCGGCGGCCACGAGGTGCACATCCGCTGGCTGCCAGCCGACGTCGCCAGCGCGCTCTACGCCCAACTGCGCCACGCCGCGCGCTAGCGCGACGCGCGAACTCCCGCGCGCTTTCGCGCGAACGCCCAACTCCCAACTTCCAACTTCCAAGGAACTCTCAACACCCAACTTCCAACCTGGCTTCGCCGTCGTCGGTCGTGTGCCGCGTGGCAGCGTGAGTCCCTTGGGAGTTGGGAGTTGGAAGCTGGGACTTCCTTGGAAGTTGGAGTGTGGAAGTTGGGAGTTCCGGCACCACCCGTAGGCGGCCCGCCAGGGCCGCCTACGGGTGGTGCGGGTCGAAGACCATCGTGTCGTGAATGCGCATCGCCAGGTCGTCGTGCTCGGCGTGCAGCGCCGTCGGCAGGTGCGACCCGTACTGGCGGAAGTAGTCCTCCTGGCCGGCGATCGCCTCGACCCACTCGGCCGGGTCGACGCGCAGCAGCCGGGCCAGGACGTCGTCGCCAATCGACAGGCCGCGCTTGTCGATCGCGTCCATCTTGGGCAGGAAGCCGATCGGCGTGTCGATGGCCGCGCCGCTGCCCTCGCACCGCTCGAGGATCCAGCGCAGCACGCGCATGTTGTCGCCGAAGCCGGGCCACAGGAACTTGCCGTCGGCCCCGGTCCGGAACCAGTTGACGCGGAAGACGCGCGGCGGCCGCGACACCGAGGCGCCGACGTCCAGCCAGTGCTGGAAGTAGTCGCCCATGTTGTAGCCGCAGAACGGCAGCATGGCCATCGGGTCGCGGCGCAGCACGCCGACCTTGCCGGTGGCGGCAGCCGTGGTCTCGGACGACAGCGTCGCGCCGAGGAACGTGCCGTGCGTCCAGTTGCGCGCCTCGTAGACGAGCGGCACCCGCCGCTGTCGCCGCGCCCCGAAGATCACGGCATCGATCGGCACGCCTTCCGGGTTGTCGAACTGCGGTGACAGCGAGCGGCAGTTGATCGCCGGCGTGGTGAAGCGGCTGTTCGGGTGCGCCGCCTTCTCGGTCGAGGCCGGGGTCCACGGGCGGCCCTGCCAGTCGATCGCCTGCGCCGGCGGCGGATCGTCGTGACCTTCCCACCACGGCGTCCCGTCCGGGCGCAGCGCGACGTTCGTGTAGATCGTGTCGCGCTGGATCATCTCGAAGGCGTTTGGATTGGTCTTGCGGCTGGTGCCGGGGGCGACGCCGAAGAAACCGTTCTCCGGGTTGACCGCGTAGAGGCGGCCGTCGGTGCCGGGGCGCAGCCAGGCGATGTCGTCCCCGACCGTCCACGCCTTCCAGCCGGGCATGGTCTCGGGCGGCACCAGCATCGCCAGGTTGGTCTTGCCGCACGCCGACGGAAACGCGCCGGTCACGTAGCGGATCTGTCCGTCCGGGCTCTCGATGCCGAGGATCAGCATGTGCTCGGCCAGCCAGCCCTCCGACTTGGCCATCCAGCTGGCCAGCCGCAGCGCCAGGCACTTCTTGCCGAGCAGGGCATTTCCTCCATAGCCCGAGCCGATCGACCAGATGGTGTTCTCGGTCGGGAAGTGCATGACGAAGCGGCGATCCGGGCTGAGGTCGCCGAGCGAGTGCAGGCACCGGGTGAACGTCGGGTCGGTCGCCAGGTGGTCGACGGCGACGGTGCCCATGCGGGTCATGATCCGCATGTTCAGCACGACGTACTTGCTGTCGGTGATCTGGACGCCCGCCTTGGCGAACCGGGAACCGGGGACGCCCATGAGGAACGGGACGACGTACAGTGTCCGCCCCCGCATCGCCCCGGCGAAGAGCGGCGCCAGTTTGGCCTTCGCATCGGCCGGCGCCATCCAGTTGTTATTGGGCCCGACGTCCTCGGCACGCTCCGTGCAAACGAAGGTGAGGTGTTCGGTGCGTGCCACGTCGTGCGGTGCGCTCCGATGGAGGTAGCAGCCGGGCAGACGCGACTGATTGAGTTCGATGAGCTCACCGGCCGCGAGGCACTCCGCCACGAGGCGGTCGCGTTCGGGTTCGGCTCCGTCGCAATAGACGATGGAGTCGGGGGTAGTGAGCTGGGCTACCTCATCCACCCACGCGGTCACCACCGAGGGCACTGCCATGCGATGCGTCCTCCTGACGTCGACGCCTGATGCGGGAAATCTCCCGGGCGTCCCTGTTGCTGCCGTGATTTGCGCCGATTGACCGTGAAGACGCCGTTATGAACCTGATCGTCCTGCTTGCCGCCTTCGCCGTCTCCGCCGCCCTCGGGCTTTCCATGGCCTGGGGCAGCCTGGCGCTCCTCTTCTGGTCGATCGACACGCGCCCCGACGCCGAGGCTCAGCGAATCCTGAACGGCTCCATCAGCTCGGTCCGCGTGCCGTCCGTATCGTAGAGGTTCAGCTGCCAGCGGCCGTTGCGGCCCACGTTCGGTGGGCCCAGCCTGGCCCGCTCGCCCGCCGGCGTCCGCGCGCCGGCCGCTTCCCACGCCGCCTGGATGTCCGGCACCAGGAGCGCCACGTGGTGGAGCACCCCGCGTTGCCGCCGATCCGGCGGTGACGACACCAGCATGTATTCGAGATAGTCGGTGCCGTCGGGCACCCGCATGTTGACCCAGTCGGTGACGCCCTCCGACCGGCCGCCCCGCCAGATCTCCCCGAACCCCAGGATGTCCTTGTAGAACCGGTTCGCCGCCGCCTCGTCGCGGATGGTCAGGCCGGCGTGCAGGATGCGCGTCGACAGCGGCGTCCTTCCTCTGAACACGACCGGGCGCTGGCTCAGATCCTGCGGTGGCCACTCGCGTTGAACGAACGCCAGCGGATGCCCGTCCGGGTCCGCCACGGTGATGGCCGCAGGCGCTCCGGGCGCCGCGGTGCGCGTCACGGCAACGCCTTTGGCAGTCAGGTGCGCGGCAAGCGCCTCGAGATCGGGCGTCGCGAAGGCCAGCAACTGGAGCCGCTCGTCCTCTCCCGCCGGCAGGTCGGGCTCGACGTAGATCGTCTGCCGCCGGCCCACCGCGAACTCCAGCCGCGCGGGAATGGATGGCCCGCCGGTCGTCCCGGCGACGACGCCGCCAACGGTCGCGCGCAGGCCGAGCAGGTCGCCGTAGAACCGCTTCGCCGCGGCGGCGTCGCTGGCGCGGAACACGATGTGGTCGATCCCGGTCATGCGCGGTCGGATCGCCGGCACCTGTGCCGCCGCACCGACGGTCAACGCCGCCAGCACGGCCGTCGTCAGGACGGCGAGCGCCCGCACGGCGCCTTTCATCGGGCGAGTATATCCGCCCCCGCTCCCTCACCGCGTCGGCGGCGCCTGGCAGCGCAGCGTCCGGCCCTGGCTCTGCGCGACGGCCTCGCCGCGGAGCCTCTCGTCGCGGGCTTCCTGCGCCCGCTGGATGGCGAGCACCGCCGCGCACCGCGTCGGCATGTCCCGCTCGGTCTGCGCCACGGTCAGGAGCGCCGGCAGCGCCGCCTGCGCCGCGCCGAGGATCGCGGGATCCGACGTCGGTCTCGCGGCCTCCCCCATGCCCAGGCTGGCGAACAGCCCGGCGAGCGCCGTGGCGGCTCGATGGCGGACGTCGGCGTCGCGGTCGGTCAGGTGGCCGGCGAGGCGGGCGATGCCGCCGGGCCGGCCGATGGAGGCATTGGCGGCGCTCTGGCCGAGCGACATCGCGAATGGCTCGCGGCCGTCGCACTTCCCCGCCACCACCCGGCCGAGGGCGGCCTCGACGTCGGCCTCGGCGACGTTCCGGGCGGCCAGCACGCCGGCGACCAGGGCCAGCCCCTGGCAGGAGTTGGTGCGTCGCAGCTGCGCCTGGAGCAGCGGCACCACGTCGTCGGGCGCGGCGACGAGCGCTGACGACGTCTGCGCGGCCAGCGACGGCGGCTGCCGATCGAGCCGCGCGATCCTCTCCTCCAGGCCCTCGGGGCGCATCCGGGTGGGGGCCGAACGGCCGTCGCTCTTCGCGGGCGGCGGGCCGCAGTCGACCCGGACGTCATGGAGCAGGCTCGTGGCCCGAGCCGCCAGCGCAGCGTGCGGCAGGCTGCGCGCCTGCTCGATCGCCGCGAAGGCCAGGCACCGGATCGCGAGCGGCGCCTTCGAGACGGCGGTGTCGCGCAGTGGCTGCAGCGCCGCCGCGGTGGCCGCCAGGATCTCGGGCGTCGCGGCGATCGTCCGCGGATGCTCGGGGCGCAGGCGCTCGGTCAGCGCGTCGAAGGCGAACGCCGCGCGGCGCCGCGCCAGATCGTCCTTGCCGCGCAGCAGCTCGGTCATGAGCGCGATCCCGCGCGGCCGATCGATGATCGCGAAGGCGGCGTCCTGCTGCAGGTTCAGGTCGGCGACCGACGAGGCGCGGCAGGTGCCGCGGGCCATCTCGACGAGCGTCGTCTCGACCAGCGCAGGCGCCAGCTGCAGCTGGCGCAGGACGCCGGACGCCACCCACTGCACCTGGCAGGCCGGGTTCTTCTTCAGCGCCTCGATCAATGTCGGCGCGACCGCCGGCCCCATCCGCTGCAGCTCGTTCGCGGCGTCGAGCGCCCCTTGCCGGTCGGGCGCGGCGACCAGCACCAGCAGGTCGCGGACGCGGATGGCGTCGATCGGCAGCGGCGACTGCGCGGCCAGCCACGCTGACGACGACAGCGCGCTCGCCAGCACGCCGGCGGACAGGGCGACGAGGAAGGCGCGATGCACCGCGGCAGTGTAGCGCCGGCGCAGCCGGCCGGCGATCAGGAGACGCGGCGCTCGAACGGCACGACGGTCGCGGAGCCGGCCCCGGGCGCGGCAGCAGCGCCCGAGTCGGGCTCGACGCCGGCGACGAGCGTCGCCGCGTCCAGCCGCGCCACCACGCTGGCCAGGCCCTGCAGCGCCGGCACGTCGAAGTCGGTGCCGGCATGGAGCCACAACTCGGCGACGGCGTCGGTGGCGGCACGCGCGGCCCGGTAGGCGCGGGCGGTGGTCATCGCATCGAAGGCATCGGCGACGTGGACGATGCGGGCGTGGATCGGGGTGTCGTCGCCGCGCCGGCCGTGCGGATAGCCGGTGCCGTCGGGGCGCTCGTGGTGCAGCTCGACGATCGGCACGTGCGCGGCGAGGAAGCCGATCGGCCGCAGGATCTGGGCGCCGAGCAGCGTGTGCCGCTTGATCGCCTCGAACTCGTCGTCGGTGAGCTCGGTCGGCTTGGTCAGGATGGCGTCGCTGATGCCGATCTTGCCGATGTCGTGCCGCAGCGCGCCGAGGCGCAGCACATCCAGGTCGTCCTGATCGAGCCCCATCGCGTGGCCGATGGCGACCGACAGCAGGCTGACCCGCTCGGAATGCCCGGCGGTGTACGGGTCCCGCGCGTCGAGCGGCGCGACCAGGGCGCGGATGGCGCCGAGATAGGCGGCGCTGGTCTCGGCCCGCGCCTCGTGGACCGTCTGCAGCAGCGTCGAGAACGAGTCACCGAGCGCGTCCAGCTCCTTGATCGACTGGTGCGGCGCGGCCGACGCTGGCTCCTGCGACTCGACCATCGCGTGGATGTCGCGCGACAGGCGATCGATCGGCGCCGCGACGCGACGGGCCAGCGAGATGCTGGCGAGCAGGCACAGCACGAGGCCGCCGGCGACGATGGCGACCAGGCGCGGGACGGCGTCCGCCGTGGCGCGATCGCGCGCCGCGGTGATCGAGGCGACAGCCTAGATGGCGGCCGGCCCGATGCGCTGGACGAGCAGGTAGCCGTGGCGCTCCCCCGACGCGCTGAAGGCGCCACCGTGCGCCGACAGGTCGCGCCGCCGCAGGCGGGCCGCCAGCGTCGCCAGCGCCGGCCCGGTCGACGTGCTGGCGACGAGCTGACCGTCGACCAGCACCGCGATCTCGGATCGCGCCTCGCCGGCCAGGGCCGCGGCGTAGTTGGCGTCGAGGCGCCGCGCTTCGACGAGGTAGGCGAGTCGCAGGCCGTCGGCGGCAGCGATCGGCGCGACGGTGGCGCGGTACGGCTGGCCGGCGACGCGGATCACCTGGTCCGAGTCGATCGTCTCGGCGTCGGCGACGCGCAGCAGCTCGGTGCCGGCCGGCCAGCCCGGGACGCTGGGCCCGGCGCTGACGACGACGCGGCCGTCGCGGCCGACGATGGCCAGGCCGTCCGAACGCAGCAGCCCGGCGATGCGGAGCACTTCGCGCTGGAGGACGTCCAGCTCCTGCCGGGCGACGGCGTCGACGCCGAACGCCTGCTCCTCCTGGTACGACTCGAGGACGGCCTTGAGCGAGGGGCTGCTCGAGATGAGGCTGGCCCGGAGCAACGCGTCGCGCTGGCGCTCGTGCTGGGACGCGGCCAGCTGCCGCTGCGCCGCGGCCAGGTCCGCGGCGATGCCGCGCTCGACGACGGCCCGCGTCTCGAGCATCAGGACGGCGGAGACGGCGGCGAGCACGCCGACCACGGTGGCGAAGGCGATCGCCACGACCCGCACCACGAAGCGCGGGGCCGGCGCGGGTGCGCCGTCGAGCGGGACGCGCCCCGGCCGGAACCACGTCGCAAGGAGCAGGTGATCCGGCTATCGGCCGGGCCACACGCCCCCGGTATCGCGGGCGTGCACGGTCGTGCACGACCCTGCGACGCGTCGAGCCAGTCCCCTGGGACTAACGGACCTTGGTCACCGGCGCCATCGGCGTCGACTGTTCGGAATCGGCCAGGTTGCGCGTGGCCAGCATCTCGCGGATGACCCCCGGGTAGATGTCGTGCTCGCGGGCGTCGCGCTCGAGCAGCTCCAGATCGACCTTCAATCGATCGGCGCGTCCGCGGACGTCTTCCCACACGCGCTCGCACGACGGCGTCGGCGACGACGAGTCGTTGGCGGCCTGTGGAGCCCAGGTCGGGTTCCACTGGAACGCCGCCGTGCCGGACCACAGCTGGAAGCGGGCCGCCCCCGGCGACGAGCGGGCCGACTTCAGGATCTCGTCGACGGCCGACGAGCGCGGCGCCGCGCCCTGGACCGGGATCGAACCGAAGCGCTGGAAGCAGCCGGACAGGTACGACTGCAGGTCGGCGTCGACGGACGCGGCGTCGACGGCGAGGCGCTTCAGCTCGGGATCGTAACGCTGGGCGAAGACGTCGCGCATCCGCTCGTCGCTGGTCCGGCCGTCGGCCAGCTCCGATTCGGGACGGGCGGTGGTCGCCGCCGCCGCGGCCGCCTTCTTCGTCGCCGCGTCGGCGAGGGCGGCCTCCCACTCCTCGGGCGTCGGCTGGCGCGTCGCCACGCAGGTGAGACAGCCGCGCGGATCGGGTTGGGCGTCGGCCGGGACCGGGGCGTCGGCACCGGGCCGGAAGGTGCCGTCGGTCCGCTCGTCGCCAGAACGGGCCATGCTGCCTGAACTCGACGCGACCTGCGAGCTCTTCACCCACCCGGTCGTCATCGCGTTAGCCCCGGTCCGGACCAGCACCTGGTGCCAGTCGCCGTCGGTCTTCACCACCGCGACGACGGCGCCCTTGTCCAGCTCGGTGACGACGCGGCAGGTGATGGCCGCGCAGCTGTAGGCCGGCGCGGAGACCGCCGTGACGACGACGCGGCGGTTCGCCTCCGCCGGAGCCGCCGCCGGAGCTGCGGCCGGGGCCGGCTCGCGGCGGGACCGATCGGCGGGCGCCTGGGCGGTGAGCCCCACCGGGAGGACGGACGCGACGAAGCCCAGCGGCAGGACGAAGCGTGTGAGCGTCATCCCGGTATTCTAGCCGCGCGAGCCGCGGCGGTGGCGGCGCGGCATGTCACGCCATTGCGCAGCGGATCACGCTTCACGCCGCAGCGGAACGACCTCGGCCAGGGCGCGCTCCTCGCGGACGGGCAGGCCGTGCAGGAACTCCGGCAGCGCGGCGGAGAGGCCGCGGACGGCGTCCAGGTCGAACTGGGTGCCGGCGAAGCGCCACAGCACCGCCAGGGCGTCGGACGCGGGCCGGCCGGCCCGGTAGGCGCGGGCCGTCGTCATCGCGTCGAAGGCGTCGGCGACGTGGACGATGCGGGGCAGGAGCGGGATCTGATCGCCCTTGAGGCCGTGCGGATAGCCGAGCCCGTCCGGCTGCTCGTGGTGCAGCTCGACGATCGGCAGGTGCGGCTCGAGGAACGCGACGGTGCGGAGAATCTGCGCCCCGAGCACCGGGTGGCTCTTGATGATCTCGTACTCGTCGTCGGTCAGCGCCCCGGCCTTGCCGAGGATGTTGTCGCTGATCCCGATCTTCCCGATGTCGTGCAGCAGCGCGCCGAGGCGCAGCACCTCGATCTCGTGGTCCGAGACCTGCATCTGCCGGCCGATCGCCACCGAGATCGCGCTGACCCGCTCCGAATGACCGGCGGTGTAGGCGTCCCGGGCGTCAAGGGCCGCGGCCAGGGCGCGAATCGCGCCGATGACGGCGGCATCGGTTTCGGCCCGCGCCGACGAGAGCGAGTGCGACAGCCGGTTGAACGAGGCGATCAGCGCCGCGACTTCCCGGCTGGAGGCCCGCGACGACGGCAGCCGCGTCGCCACCTGGACATCGGCCATCTCCGCCATCTCGCGCGACAGGCGATCGATCGGCGCGCTGACCGATCGGGCCAGGCGGAAGCTCGCCAGCAGGCACAGGCCGAGGCTGGCGATGACGATCCCGACCAGCTTCGGCAGGGCGGCCTCGGTCAGGCCGCGGACCTTCTGGGTCACCGAGTCGATGGCGTAGAACGAGGCCGGCCCGACCTGCCGGATCTGCCGATACGCGAACACCTCGCCGTCGACCTCGAGCAGGCCGGACCCGAGCAGGCCCTTCGCCACCGCGGCGCGGAAGGCCGGGTCGCGCGGCGTCAGCGCGCTGTCGAAGACGCGGCCGTCGATGACGATGACGACGCCCGAGTGGGCAAGGTGCGCCAGGCGTTCGAGGTGGCGCTGGTCGAGGGCCGTGCCGACGACCAGGTGGCCGATGCGACCGCCGCGGACGCGGATCGGCGCCGCGGTGACGGCGAACGGCTGGTCGTGCGCGGTGACGAACGCCTCGAACGGGCCCGGCGCCTCCGTGTCGAGGATCAGCCGCTGGTTGGTCCAGGCGGCGGTGTAGCGGCCGGAGGCGCAGAGCACGCGGCCGGCCTCGTCGGCGACGCCGACGACGTCGGCGTCGAGCAGCGCCTCGATGCTGCGCAGCTCCCATTCGAGCGCGGTCAGCCGCTCGTCGTCGCCGGCCAGCTTCCGGCCGGCCCTGAACTGCTCGAAGGCGTTGGCCAGGGCATCGCTCTGCGTCAGCACGGTGGCCTGCACGTTGGCGTTGCGCTGGCGCTCGTTCTGGGACATCGCCACCAGCCGGTGCCCGGCCTCGAGCTCTTCGCGGACCCGGACTTCGACCGCCTGACGGGCCTGGTAGCCGAGCAGCGCGATGACCGCGACCAGCACCAGGACGACGGTCGCGAACGAGGCGATGAGGACGCGGACGACGAACCGCGGCGGGCGAAGGGGACCTTCACGGTCCGCGAGCACGGGCTGGATGGGGGCGGCCACCGGCGCGCCGGTTCGGATCAGGGTCGGCATGGAATCAGGGACGGTCGATGGACTCGACCTCCGCACGACTTCAATCGGTCCGACAGGGGCGACCCATGAAGCGCACACTTTGGGCCGCGATGGCACGGTGACCGGCACCGTCACGATTGCACGCGATCGCGCGCGACGGCGTGGTGTTGGCACGACGGCGTGGTGTTAGGCTGACGCCATGTCAGGGCAGGCCTTTTCGCCGCCGGTGCCGACCGCCGACGTCGTCGTGGCGGCGATCCCGGTGCTGCGCGTCGCCAACGCCGAGCGCAGCGTCCGCTTCTACTGCGGGGGCCTCGGCTTCCGCCAGGACTGGTGGCACCAGGCCGGTCCCGAGGAGCCGGCCACCGTCTCGGTCAGCCGGGGCGGCGCCAGCCTGCACCTGACCGAGCGCACCGACATCGGCGGCAACGGCCAGGTCTGCGTGTGGACCATCGAACTGGCCACGCTCTTCGTCGAGTGGGGCGGCCACGAGGACGTCGTCTTCGAACACGGACCGACGCCGATGCCGTGGGGCCTCACCGAAATCGCCTTTCGCGACCCGGACGGCAACCGCATCCGCGTCGCCCAACCCACGGGGTGCCAGACATGAACCTGCGACCGACGTCTCTCCTGCGCCCGGCCCTTGCTGCCGCCGCGTTCGCCCTCGTCATGCCGGCGTGCGATCTCGTCCCGTCGCTGATGGCCCAGACTCCGGCGGCGGCCAAGCCAGCCGAGCCGGGCTGGGTCCAGCTGTTCAACGGCAAGGACCTCACCGGCTGGGTCAAAGTCGGCCAGGAGCAGTGGACCGTCGAGGACGGCACCATCTACGGGGTCGGCGTGACCAAGGAATACGGCTACCTGCGCACCGAGCAGAGGTACGTCGACTTCGATCTCACCCTGCGCTTCAAGGTCGAAGCCGACGGCAACAGCGGCGTCTTCTTCCATTCCGACTTCCCGGCGGGATCGGTCGACATCTCGCAGGGCCTCCAGTTCGAGATCGATCGCGTGCTCAACCACCACACCGGCGGCCTCTACGGCGACGGCCGGAACTGGGTCGTCTGGCCGGCCCCGGAACTCGAGACGGTCATCCGTCCGACCGACTGGAACGAGATGCGGATGCGGGTCGTCGGCCGGCGCTACATCTGCTATCTGAACGGCACGCTGATGGTCGACTTCACCGATCCGACGCCCAAGTCGTTCGACGGCTACATCTCGCTGCAGCTCCACTCCGGCGGCCTCGGCCGGATGCGCTTCAAGGACATCTACCTCCGCGACCTCAGCAAGCGGTAGCCGCCCCAGCCCGAAACGCCTCCGGAGTCGATCTTCACTCCGGAGGCGTCTTCCCCGTTGTTCGCTTCTCCCCTTGAGGTCGTTGGTGTACTAGCGTAACTCAGTACACGTCGCTGTATGAGCGCGACTGGTACACCGTGGTCGGTGTCAGTCATTTCGGTCGTGGATCTCGGGCGCGGCGCCCGGCTGGCCAGGCGCGAGGAGCGCGCAAATCGGGGATTTGTCAGCGACGAGCAACGCCGCCAGACGGGATGCCCCGCCCGAGAGGCGCTGTCGACATGACTGATGCGGGTCACTAGCCCATGCTGCCTTTCTCCATCGCCCTCCGGCCCGGCGAGCCCGTCGTCGACCAGGTGGTCTACGCGGTCACGCGGGCCGTGGTCTCGGGACAGCTGCGCGCCGGCGAGCGCTTTCCGTCGGTGCGGACGCTCAGCCAGGAGCTGAAGGTCAACCCGAACACCGCGCAGCGCATCGTGGCGCTGCTGGCCGAGGCCGGGTTGCTGGCGGTCGAGCCCGGCATCGGGACCGTGGTGGCCAACCATCAGCAGGCTGCCGGCGGGTCGCCCGCAGCGACGCGGCGGACGGACCTGGCCGCGTTGCAGGATCGGCTCGCCGAGCCGCTGGTGGTCGAGGCGCGCCGGCTCGGGCTCGGCCTGGCCGACCTCGTCGAGATCGTGCGGGCGCGGTGGAAACAGCTGGACACATCGAGGTGATGCGATGGAAGACGCGATCGAGACCGAATCCCTCACCTGTCGATACGGACGCACCCGCGCCGTCGACCAGCTCACGATGCGCGTGCCGGCCGGCAGCATCTACGCCCTACTCGGCCCGAACGGCGCCGGCAAGACGACGACGCTGAAGACGCTGATGAACCTGCGGTCGCCCGCCAGCGGCTCCGCCCGAGTGCTGGGCGTCGACTCGCGCGCGCTGGGCCCGGCCGAGCTGGCGAAGATCGGCTACGTCTCGGAGAACCAGCGCATCCCCTCGAACCTGACCATCGCCGAGATCGAGGCGTTCTGCCGGCCGTGGTATCCGACGTGGGACACGGCGCTGGCCGACGAGCTGCGCGAACGCTTCGGGCTCGATCCGCGCGCCCGCATCAAGACGCTGTCGCGCGGCACGCGCCTGAAAGTGCAGTGCCTTCTGGCGATCGCGCCGCGGCCGAGTGTGCTGATCCTCGACGAGCCGTTCAGCGGCCTGGATCCGGTGGTTCGGGACGAGCTGACCACTGGCGTCCTCAGCCTCGCCGATCGCGACGGCTGGAGCGTGCTGCTGACGTCGCACGAGATGGACGACGTCGAACGGCTCGCCGATCACGTCGGCTTCCTGGTCAACGGCGCGCTGCGGGTCGAGGAGCCGATGGCGACGCTCCTCGGCCGCTTCCGGCGGGTCGAGGTCGCGCTCGTGGCGAGCCCCTCGGTGCCGCCGGCGCAGCGGCCGGCGTCCTGGCTCGGCTTCTCGGTCGATGGGCGTGCCGCACGCTTCGTCGAATCGGCCGCGTCGCCGGCCGCCGAGTCCGCGTGGCGCGAGGCCTTTCCGGGAGCGGCGATCGAGCCGCACCCGATGCCGCTCCGTGACGTCTTCGTCGCGCTGACTCGCGCCGGGGCACCGGCGACGGCGGGGGGAGCGCGAAAGTGAACGCGATGGTCGCCGCCGCGCCGCCGCGCTCGCTCGCGTGGAGCGTCGGACACGTGGTGCAGTTCGACCTGCGTCGCTTCCGGCTGCTCTGTCTCGCGATGGTCGGGCTCGAGCTGGTCCGGGCCGGCTTCGTCGAGGCCACGCTCGGTGCCCTCCCGGAACGGCTTGGCGAACGCTTCGAGTCGTTCAGGACCATGGAACTCGTCTTCGTCGACGCGATCATCGCGCTCGCCACGGCCCTGACGACGGCGGTGATGGTCCAAGGCGACCTGCCGTCCGACGACCGCGCCTTCTGGCGATCCCGGCCGATCGCGCCGCTGGCCATGGCCGTCGGCAAGCTGGCCGTCCTGGGCCTGCTCTTCGTGTTCGTCCCCGCGACGGTCAACGGGGCTCGGCTGCTCGCCTATGGGGCGCCGGCGGCGGCCGTCATCGCCGCGGCCACCCAGATCGCGGTGCAGGCCGCCGCCATCGTCGTGCCGGCGTGGATCCTGGCACTGATGACCCGAACGCTGCCGCTCTTCGTCGGCGCCGCCATCGGCCTGTTCGTCGCGACCACGGCCCTCCTCTCCGCCACCGCCTATTGGCTCCTCCGGCTGCTCGACGTCCGTTTGCGCGTCGACCGCGTCGCACAGGAGCTGGACTGGCAACGAATCGAGTCGCTCGGCTGGCTGCCGGCGCTCGCGATCTCGCTCGTCGCCCTCGGGCTCCTCGTCCGTCACTATCAGCACCGCCGCTGGGCGCTGTCGATCGTGAGCGCCGCCACCTTGCTGGTGTCGTCGACGCTGCTGGCCTCCCGTGACTGGGCGCCCGCGGCCGCCCCCGACCTCGAACGACTCGTCGCGGGACGGGTCGGCGTCGTTGGCATCCTGCCGCCGGCCACGCCGCAGACGGCACCGGAGACGCCGGTGCCGGAGCACGACAGCGATCCGGTCCGCATCCTCTTCACGCTGCCGCCGCTGCCAGTCGACGTGTCGGCGGCGGTGTCGATGCACGGCGCCCGCGTCAACGTCAACGGCTTCGACCTGGTGGCCGACGCCGAGCAGTGCTGCTTCAGCGGCGGACCGCTTGCGCTGGTCGCGCCGGCCGCCGCCGAGCGCTCGTCGGAGGGTTTCTACGCCCCCGCTGCCACCGGCTCCGTGATCGCCACCCTCGATCGCCGGCCGGCCCACGACACGCGGGTCTCGCTTGACGGACCGGCGGTCGTCCGGTTCCAGCGTCATCGCCTCGCCGCCACCCAGCCGCTGCGGGTGGGCACGACCATCCGGGTCGGCGACCAACAGATCGACGTGCTGGCGATCGAACGGCGTCGGGCGGTGATCCGGGTCCGCTTCCTGCAGTGGCCGAGTCTCTTCGAGTCGCGCCAGCCCGAGCTGTCGCTCTTCACCGGCGATCCGTCGAGCCCACGACCCTCGGCGACGGTGCCGGGCTGGGCTGGGCGGCAGCGCCCCGTCGACGCGCTCGTGCGCCGCGGGCCGTTCGGCCGGGGCCGCCGCTGGGCGGGCCGCTTTCATGTGCTGGTGATGGACAGCACCGTCATGATGCCGGAGGCGCAGATCTACCTCGTCGAGTCACGCGAAGCGGGTACAGTCCGTTCGCCGCTGGCGATTCCAGAGGTGAAGCCGTGGCCGGCGCGTCCGGAGACGCCGCGATGAACCCGCCCGCCGCCGTCGTGCCGCCTCTCGCGTTTTGGCGCGGCGTCAGGAGCCTGTGCGTGTTCGACCTGCGGCGGTTCCGGCTGCTGGCCGCGGTCGTGGTCGGGCTCGAGTTGCTCCGCGCAGGGATGGTCGAATGGTTCCTCCACCATTCGACACTGTCGGTCGACCTGTGGCTCGACGGTGACGGCTACCTCCAGTTCCAGACGCTCGACACCGTGCTGCGCATCGCCATGATCGTGATGACGGCGCTGCTGGTCCAGGCCGACCATCCGTCCGACGACCGGGCGTTCCTGCGGAGCCGGCCGGTGAGCCCGGGGCAGATCGCCGTGGCGAAGCTGACGCTCCTCGCCGCGCTCTTCGTCCTGCTGCCCGTGATCGTGAACGCCGTCCGCCTGATCGCCTACGGTGCGCCGGCTGCGTCGATCGCCGCCAGCGCCCGCCAGTTCGTGGTGATTGGCGGCGCTGTCCTGCTGCCGGCCTGGGCGCTCGCGCTGGTGACGCGCACGCTAACGCGGTTCATCGCCGTGGCCATCGCCCTCACCGTCGCGTGGCTGACCGCCATCGCCATCCTGGTAGCCTACCCACCCGTCGCGCGGGTCGCCGTGCGATGGCTCGGCGAAGAGTGGATCGACGAGGCCAGGGTGGCGCCGCCCATCCCCGACTGGCAGCGCCTCGATCGGCGTGGCTGGACGTTCGCGCTGCTGATGACGCTCGGCGGAGCGGCCTGCGTCGTGGGTTGCTATCGCACGCGCCGTCCGCTGCTGCCGGCGGCGGCGGCGCTCGCGCTGGTGGCGCTGCCGAGCGTGCTCCCCGAACCCGCCCCGGACCCGCCGCCGGCGGGCATCGCTACCGGTCCGCTGCGTCTGGAGGGACCGCTTCGCCTACCGCCGCGGTTCAGTCTCAGCACTCGCATCGCGTCGCCGATCGGGCTCAGCGCCCGGCTGCAGTTGCCGCCGCGCCCACCACACTTGACCACGACGCTCCTGCTGGGACCTGTTCGCGTGGCGGCTGGGTCGTTCGCGCCCACCGCGGCGGGACTGCCCTACTGCTGCGACCGCGACAGGGGATCGCCCGCCGCCGCGCTGGCCGCGTCATGGGGCGCGGCCCCACCGGACACGACGCTCACTCCGGATCCGGGATTTGCTTTCTTCGTCAGCGACACCGACGCGGCCAGGCTCCGCGATCGCGTCGTCGACGTGGACGCGCCGGCGGGCCTGCGTTTCATGCGACACGATCTCGTTGGCGACGTGCCGCTGCGCGCCGGCCAGTCGTTCCGCACGCCGCACTTTCTCGTCGAGATCCTCGGCATCGACACCCGGACGAAGACCGCGCTCTGCCGTGTCGCACGGTTCCCGTCGCTGAGGTCCCGCGTTGGTATCTCGTTCTACGTCGGCAATCGCCGCAGCCTCGTCGTCGAGGCCTTGCCATGGTGGCGGGTGGACTTGTCCCTGGGCGGACGGACCGCCATCGGCGGCGGCCGCGGACGGACCTGGGTCGCGCTCGTGACGCTGCCCTTGGCCCACATCGACGCGGCGCGCGCTGACGCGCGGGTCTACCTCGTCGAGTCTCGCCCGGCTGGCGAGCTGCGGACGACGATTGTCGGCCGCGGCCTCCCGGTGATCCAGCCGCTGACCGACGCCGGTGACCTGGAGCGCTGAAGGTGTAGCGACCCTCGCCGTCGACTAGAATGACGTGTTCCGGTGGCGCACGCGGCGCCGCCGGACGGTCCGTCACTCCATCGACATCGAGGAAAGCTCGCGCATGACCGCTCCGAAGAAGATCGTGCTCGCCTACTCCGGCGGGCTGGACACCTCCGTCATCCTGCCGTGGCTCAAGGGCCGCTATCCCGGCGTGAAGCTGGTGGCGTTCGCCGCCGAGCTCGGCCAGGGCGACGAGCTCAAGGGCATCGAGAAGAAGGCCTACAAGAGCGGCGCCGACGAGGTCGTCGTCAAGGACCTGCGCAAGGAGTTCGCCGAGGACTACTGCTTCCCGATGCTGCGCGCGCACGCGACCTACGAGGACGACTACCTGCTCGGCACCTCGATCGCGCGGCCGCTGATCGCCAAGCACCAGGTGCTGGTGGCGCACCAGACCGGCGCCGACGCGGTCGGCCACGGCGCCACCGGCAAGGGCAACGACCAGGTCCGCTTCGAGCTGACCTACGATGGCGCTCGACCCGACGCTGACGATCATCTCGCCGTGGAAGGACCCGCAGTTCCTCGCCGACGGCCTGAACGATCGCGAGACGGCCATCGACTACGCCCAGAAGCACAAGATCCCGATCACCGCGAGCAAGAAGAAGATCTACTCGCAGGACCGCAACCTCTGGCACATCTCGCACGAGGGCGCCGAGATCGAGGATCCGGCCGAGGAGCCGAAGGAAGCCGTCTACACGATCTCGGTGCCGCCGGCGCAGGCGCCGAACAAGGCCGAGTACGTCGAGGTCGAGTTCAAGGCCGGCATCCCGGTCGCGGTCAACGGCATGAGCTTCCGCGGCCGCGGCCACGAGCTGATCGCCGAGCTCAACCGCATCGGCGGCAAGCACGGCGTCGGCCAGGTCACGCTGGTCGAGAACCGCCTGGTCGGCATGAAGAGCCGCGGCGTCTACGAGACGCCGGGCGGCACGATCCTCTACGAGGCGCACAAGGCGCTCGAGCAGCTCTGCCTCGAGCGCGACCTCTATCACTACAAGCAGCAGGCGGCGCTCAAGTACGGCGAGCTGGTCTACTACGGCCAGTGGTTCCACCCGCTGCGCGAAGCGCTGCAGACCTTCATCGACCACGCCAACCAGGTCGTCACCGGCAAGGTGAAGGTCAAGCTGTACAAGGGCCGCGCCGCGGCGACGAGCGCGAAGTCGCCGCTGTCGCTCTACGACACCAAGCTGGCCAGCTTCGCGATGAAGGACTACGACGTGACCGCGGCGCGCGGCTTCATCGATCTGTTCGGCCTGCCGATGAAGGTGCGCGGCCTGAAGCAGGGCGACACGGTGGTCGGCAGCGGCCGCGGCACCGCGAAGAAGGCAGCCGGACGCGGCGGCAAGCGCCGCTAGCGTCGGGCCAGCACGAACGAGGCGCGGGTGCCGGTCGATCGGATCCTCTCGGCCGACGACCCGCGCGTCCACGATTACCGCGCCGTCCGCGAGCCCGAGCTCGTCCGGCGGCGCGGCCTGTTCATCGCCGAGGGCCGGCTCGTCGTCGAGCGGCTGCTGGCGCTGCCCCGCTTCCGCATCCGCTCGATCCTCGTCAGCGAGGCCGGCCTGGCCGCGCTGCGCGAGCAGGCCGCCGACGGCCTCGACGCCCGGCCGGATCTCCCGCTCTATCTGGCCGCGCCCGACGTCATCGACGCCATCGGCGGCTTCCACTTCCACCGCGGCTGCCTGGCGATCGCCGAGCGGCCGACGGACCTCGACCCCGACACGCTGATCGCAGCGGCGGCGCCGGGGTGTCCGCTCGTCGTCCTCGAAGCGATCGCCCAGGCCGACAACGTCGGCAGCATCCTCCGCAACGCACAGGCCTTCGGCGCGGCCGGCGTGCTGCTCGATCCGGCTTCGGTCGATCCGCTGTATCGCAAGGCGCTGCGGACGGCGATGGGCGCGGCGCTGGTGGTGCCGTGGGCGCGGCTCGAGCCGTGGCCCGACGCGCTGGCGCGGCTGCGACGGGCCGGCATCGTCCTCGCCGCGTTGACTCCTCGGGCGACGGCGCAGACGCTCGACGCGTTCGCCGCGGCGCATGCCGATCGTGCCGTCGCGCTGCTGGTCGGTGCCGAAGGCCCCGGCCTCGCGGACGCGACGCTGGCGGCAGCGGACGCGCTGGTGCGGATCGCGATGGCACCAGGTGCCGATTCGGTGAACGTCGCGACCGCGACCGGCATCGCCCTCCATGCCCTGGCAGCCCGTGGTGGGAGTGCCGCCTGATAGACGGGGGCTGATAGACTCGCGGTCCCCCAGCTGTCGAAAGCAACCGTTCGCATGGCCGACCTGTCATCGTTGCCGGATCCGTCAGTCCTGGCGAGCCCGGTCGCCCCATCGCGGCAGCGCAGCGGTTCCCTGCGCCGGCGGCTGCCGCTCATCATCTCGCTGTTCCTCGTCGCCGTCGTCGGCGCGGGCGGGGCCGCGTCGTACATCGAAGTGCGCCACTCGGTGCTGGCAGCGGCGCACACCCGGCTCCAGACCAACGCGCGGCAGTGGAGCCAGCTCCTGGCGCCGGGCACGGTGCAGCGGATGGAGGAGGCGCGCCGGGCCGCGGCCCTGCCGGCCCTGCAGCGGCGGCTCGTCGCAGGCGATCCCGCCACCGTGGCGGCCACGCAGCAGCAGCTGCAGGCGCTGATCGCCGCGCCCGGGACCATCAGTGTCGAGTTGTGGAGCGCGGACGGCCAGCGTCTCGCCCACGCGCTCGCCCCCGCCAGCGCGGAAGGGCCGGCCTTTCCAGCCGCTGCCCAGGTCGACCCGCCGCACGGGCCCGGCATTCGGCCGCTGCGGGCACTCGGCGATTCTGATCTACACCGAGCTCGCGGTCGAGGTGACGGCGAACCCCGCTCGCGACGGCGGGGCCGGGCGGGGCTTCCTGGTGGTTCGCCGCCGGGCCGCCTCGCCGGCGGCCGGGCGGTCGGTGGCCCGCCTGATTGGCGTCGGGAACTGGCTGCGGTTCGGGTCGCGCGCCTCCGACGTCTGGACCGACTTCGGCAAGCGCGTCGAGACGCCGCCGCGGACAGCCGGCAGCGAGGTCATCGCCTACCGGCGCAGCGACGGATTGACCTGGCTCGGCACCGAGACCGGGGTCGCCGGCACACCGCACTCGATCTGGGCCGAGACGCCGGAGTCGGTCGCGCTCGGCCCGGCTCACGCGTTCTGGAACGCGATGCTGCCCATTGGGGCCCTCTTCGTCGTGCTGGGCGCGCTGCTCGCCTGGGTCATCAGCCGGCGCATCACGGCACCGCTGGCCGACCTGACCGCGGCGGCCGAAGCCGTCGCCGGCGGCGATCTGTCGCGGCGCGTCCGCTCGGCCCGGAGCGACGAAGTCGGGCGCCTGGCCGACGCCTTCAACACCATGGCCGACCAGGTCCAGGCCGGCTATTCGCGCCTCGACACCGGGATCAAGGCACGGACCGCCGAGCTCGAGCAGGCGGTGGCGCAGCTGCACGACACGCAGGAGCAGCTGGTCCGCCGCGAGAAACTGGCGATGCTCGGTCAGCTCGCCAGCGGCGTCGGACACGAGCTGCGCAACCCGCTCGGCGTGATGACCAACGCCGTCTACTACCTCGAGATGGTCCAGCCGGACGCCGCACCCGAGGTCCGGGACTACCTCGGCATCCTGCGCTCGCAGATCGGCCTGGCCGAGAAGATCGTCAGCGACCTGCTCGATTTCTCGCGCATCCTGCCGCCGCGCCGCGACGTCGTGGCGGTGGCCGACATCGTCGCCGCGCAGCAGGCGCGCCTGACCGTGCCGCCCGAGGTCTCGTTGCGCGTGGACGTCCCGGCCGACCTGCCGCGGGTCAGCGTCGACGCCGTCCAGATCGGCCAGATCCTGTTCAACCTGCTGATCAACGCCGTCCAGTCGCTCGACGGACGCGGCGGCGCCATCCGCGTCGGCAGCAGCGTCGCCGGCGAGCGCGTGCGCCTCCACGTCGAGGACGACGGGCCCGGCGTCCCGCCCGGTCTGCGGAGCAAGATCTTCGAGCCGCTGTTCACGACCAGAGCCCGCGGCATCGGCCTCGGGCTGGCCGTCTCGCGCAGCCTCGCCGAGGCCAACGGCGGCGCGCTCGAGCTCGACGACACGGAACGAGGCGCCCGCTTCACCCTGAGCCTGCCCCGCGACGACGGCGGAGACCAGCCATGAAGCGAATCCGGGTGGCCGACGACGCCGTCACCGTCGTCGTGTGTCTCGTCGTGTCTCTCGTCGTGTCGTTCTGGGCAGCCGCCACCGCCGCGGCCCAGTCCGTGACCGGCTCGATCACCGGCCTCGTCGTCGACGCCAACACCGGCACGCCGCTCGAACGCGCCCGCGTCAGCCTCGACGGCCATCGCGGCCGGCGCGCCCTGTCGAACGCGCAGGGCCGCTTCGTGCTGGCCGATCTGCCGGCCGGGCGCGGCGTCCTCGAAGTGTCGCTGATCGGCTACGCGCTGGTCCGCCGCGACGTCGACGTGCCGGCCGGCGGCACCCTCGACCTGACGCTGCTGCTCGCCGAAGGCACCGGCACCTACACCGAGGACGTCGAGGTCACCGCCGCGACGGCGCAGCGCGAGACCGGCGTCGCCAGCCAGATCACCATCGGCAGCGCCGACATCGAGGAGCTGCGCAGCACGCTCACCGAGGATCCGATGCGCGCCGTGCAGACGCTCGCCGGCGTCGCCGGCAGCGACGACTATCGCAGCGACTTCTCGATCCGCGCCGCGCCGTTCGATCACTTGAGCGTGACGCTGGACGGCATCCCCAGCTCGCTGCTCGTGCACACCGTCCGCCGCGCCCGCGACACCGGCTCCCTGGCGATGCTGAACAGCGACATCCTCGAGGGCGCCTGGGTCCTGTTCGGCAGCTACCCGCAGCGCTACGGCAACCGCACCGGGTCGCAGGTCGACTTCCGGATGCGCGAGGGGTCGCGGGCCCGCCGCCAGATGCGCGTCGCGCTGAGCGCCATCGCGGCATCGGCGGTGGCGGAAGGCCCGATCGGAAGCGCCCGCCGCGGCTCGTGGCTCGTCACCGGGCGCAAGAGCTACATCGACTGGCTGATCCACCGCCTCGATCCGGAGACGACCGGCACCTTCGGCTTCGTCGACGCCCAGGCCAAGGCCGTCTACGACGTGACGCCGCGCCATACCGTCACCGGCACGATGGTCGCAGGCCGGTCGCGCTGGGACGAGGGCAACGGCGGCGGCGGCCTGAACTTTCTCGACGTCGGCCTCAACCGGACCGCGATGACGGCGCTGACGCTGCGCTCCGCGGCCGGCAAGAACGCGGTCGTCACGCAGCAGGTCTACGGCGTCTTCAACCGATTCCGCAACCAGACGCCGTCGGGACAGCCGCTCAGCATCGGCACCGAGCGCGACGTGTCGTACCGGGCCACGACGGTGGTGCCGGGGCCGCACGGATCGACGATCGAAGGCGGCGTCCACCTGCAATGGCTGGCCGGCTCGCTCGACGAGTACCCGCTACCTCGCCCCCGGGCAGCGGATCTCGGGCGGCGGCTCGGAGCGGCGGACGCGGCAAGGCGCCTACCTCACGACGCGGCTGCAGCCGCATCGCGCCCTGACCATCTCGCCGGGCGTACGCGTCGATCGCTTCGGCGCCTCGGACGAGACGCTGGCCTCGCCGTGGATCACGCTGGAGCTCGGCCTGCCCGGCCGCTTCCTCGTCGCCGGCGGCGGCGGGCTCTACCGCCAGTCGCCCGACCTGCTCCAGGCCGCCAACCCCTTCGGCGATCCGGTGACGGCCGAGCGCGCCCGCCACCTCGATGTCGGCATCGGCCAGGAGATTGGCGCGTGGCGCTGGCAGGCGACCGTCTTCGACCGCGACGAGGACGACATGCTGTTCTTCGAGAACCAGGAGGCGCGCCTGATCGACGGCCGCCCGAGCGACCCGATCGGGCCGCCGATCTGGGCCAACGTCCTCGACGGCTCGGTCCGCGGCGTCGAGCTGACGGTGGGCCGCCGCTCGCCGAACGGCCTGTCCGGCTGGATTGGCTACGCCTACGCCGACTCGGACTACGCCCACCGGATCACCGGCGAGAGGTGGCCGTCGAACGTCGAGCAGCGCCACAGCCTGAGCGCCTACGGCGCCTACCGGCTGAGCGACCGCACCAGCCTGTCGGCGCGCTTCCGGGCCGCGACCAACGTGCCGCTGGTCGGCTACTACCAGCGCCTCGGGGACCAGGTCGCGCTCGGCGACGAGCGCAACCGGGTGCGGCTGACCGACTACGTGCGCCTGGACCTGCGCGGCAACCGGACCTTCGACGTCCGGCACGGCCGCCTGACGCTGTTCGTCGAGGTGCTCAACGCCACCGGCCGCCGCAACCAGCGCGCCCTCGAGCAGCCGTTCTTCGAACGCAACGGCATCGTGCCGGAGGCGACCGAGGAACTGCTGCCGCTGGTGCCGTCAGCCGGCCTGCGAATCGAGTTTTGACCGCCCGAGGATCAGCGGGCGCGGTTCGCGGCGGCGGCGCGGGTGTCGGCGTCGTCGCGCAGCCAGTACGCGATCTGCTCGCGCGACCACTGGTGGTGATCGTTCAGGTGGATGATGATCGCGCCGATCGGCAGGCGCTTCTGCGTGCACGCCGGGCAGCGGCGGACCTCGTTGTCGAGGCAGTCGAAGAGCAGATCGAGGCGCTTCGGTCGGATGCCGTCGGCGTTGCGCGGGATCCGGTAGATGCCTTCGTAGGCAGCGCCGAGCGCGCACGAACTGCGGTGCCCGCGGTAGTACTCGCCGAAGGACTGATCCGGCCGCCGCTCGATCCCTTCGAGCATGGCGTCGGCCAGCTCGCGCTCCTGCAGGTGCAACGCTTCGCTCATGGCGGCCTCTCCAACGGGGTGGAGGTGCAGTGTAGCGCGATCGCCGTGCGCAGAAACGGCAATCACCCGTTGCAAAAACGATCCGACTCCGGAGTGGTTCCTCAACCACTCCGGAGTCGTTGTTCAGAATGGTCGGATCCGGACGGCCGGAGGCGTCAGCCGGTGTTGCGCAGGCCGGCGGCGATGCCGTTCATGGTCACGAGCAGCGCCCGTTCGAGCGTCTCGTCGGCCTGGCCGCTGCGCGACCGCCGCAGCAGCTCGACCTGCACCAGGTTGATCGGATCGACGTACGGATTGCGGACGTTGATCGAACGGCGCAGCACCGGGTTGTCGCCGACCAGCTCGGCGTGCCCGGTGACGCTCAGGACGGCGTCGACGGCCCGCTGCAGCCGGCCGCGGAGCTCGTCGCCGAGGGCCTGCAGGTCCGCCGGCACCAGCTCGCGATCGTACTGGGCGGCGATGCGGGAGTCGGCCTTGGCCAGCACCATCTCGATCAGATCGAGGGCGGAGCGGAAGAACGGCCAGTCGCGGTACATGGTTCGCAGCGCGTCGGCCTCGCCGCGGGCCAGCGCGTCGCCGATGGCGCCGTCGACGCCCAGCCACGAGGCCAGCAGCAGCCGCGTCTGCGTCCACGCGAACTGCCAGGGGATCGCGCGCAGCGACTCGACGCCGGCCCGGCCGCCGGGGCGGCGCGACGGCCGGCTGCCGATGTTCAGCAGCGCCAGCTCGGGCTCGGGCGTCACGGCGCGGAAGTACTCGACGAAGCGCGGGTGATCGTAGACGAGGCCGCGATACGCCATCCGCGAGGCGAAGGCGATCGCCTCCATCCGCTCGCGCTCCTCGACGGTCGGCTTGCGCACCGGCATCCGGCTCGCCTCGAGCGTCGCGGTCGTGTAGATCTCGAGCGTCCGGACGGCGATCTCCTCGAGGCCGAACTTGGCCTGGATCATCTCGCCCTGCTCGGTGACGCGGATGCGGCCCTCGACCGAGCCCGGTGGCTGCGACTGGATGGCGATGTAGGTCGGCCCGCCGCCGCGGCCGACGCTGCCGCCGCGGCCGTGGAACAGCGTGACCCGGACGCCGGTGGCGCGGCACGCCTCGACGATCGCCTCCTGCGCCTTGTAGAGCTCCCAGGCGGCGCCGAACCGGCCGACGTCCTTGGCCGAGTCCGAATAGCCGATCATCACTTCCTGGTGGCCGTTGATGCGCTCGCGGTACCACGGCACCGACAGCAGCTGGCGCAGCATCGAGCCGGCCTGGCGCAGGTCGTCGGCGGTCTCGACGAGCGGCACCACGCGCAGCGGGCGGGCCACGCCGAACTCCCGCTGCAGCAGCTCCACCGCCAGCACGTCCGACGGCACCGACGCCATCGTGATGATGTAGGCGCCCAGCGATCCCGACGGCAGGCGGGCCAGCATCCGGAACGTGTCGAAGACGTCCTGGACCTCGGGCGACGCCTCGAGGTGCGGCGGCACGAGCGGCCGGCGGCCGCCCAGCTCGCGCAGCAGGAACTGCTGGCGATCCTCCTCGCTCCACTCCTCGTAGGAGCCGAGGCCGAGGGCGCGGGTGATCGTGTCGAGCGCGGCGGTGTGCTTGTCCGATTCCTGGCGGATGTCGAGCCGGGCCAGGGTCAGGCCGAAGCAGGCGAGGCGGCGCAGGATGTCGGCCAGCCGCCCGTCGGCGATGACCGCATTGCCGGTCTCGCGCAGCGACCGATCGCAGAGCCGCAGCGGCTCGGCCAGCGCCTCGGCCTCGAGGTAGACGTCCGGCCCGGCGCCCGCCGTGACCAGCCCGGTGGCGCCGCTGCGCCGATCATCGAGGGTGCCCTCGGCCCACTTCCGCGTCGCCAGCAGGCGTTCGCGTACCTCGCGCAGCAAGGCGCGGTACGGCTCGTGGTCCCGCTCGCCGACCCGCGCCTGCAGCTCGGCGCTGGCGTGGCCCAGCGACAGCTCGCTGCGCAACAGGTCGACTTCGCGGAAATAGAGGTCGGCGGCCATCCAGCGGCCGAGCAGGACGGCCTGGCGGGTGACGTCGGGCGTGACGTTGGGGTTGCCGTCGCGATCGCCGCCGATCCACGTGCCGAAGCGGATCGGCGAGACCTCGAGGGGCAGGCCCAAGCCGGTGTGCTGGGTCAGGGCGCGGTCGAGCTCGCGCAGATAGCGCGGCAGCGCCTGCCACAGCGTCTGTTCGAAGACGAGGAGCCCGCCGCGGACCTCGTCGATCGGCGTCGGCCGGACCCGCCGGATCTCGTCGGTCTCCCAGGAGGCGGCTATCTCGCGGCGCAGCGTCTCGACCACGGTCTCGCGCTCCCAGACGGTGAGGTCGGGGCGGTCCTTCTCGGCCAGGGCGCGGGCGATCCGGTCGTACTTCTGCAGCAGCGTGCGCCGGACGATCTCGGTCGGGTGCGCTGTCAGCACCAGCTCGATCTCAAGCGAGCAGACGGCGTCGAACAGCTCGGCCGGGGTCAGCCCGGCGCCGATCAGCCGGCCGAAGGTCTCCTCGCATGAGCCGCGCTGCGGCGGCAGGTCGGGCGACTGCTGGTAGGCGCGGCGGCGCCGGATGCGATGGTGCTGCTCGGCGATGTTGGCCAGGTTCAGGAACTGCGAGAAGGCCCGCGCCACCGGCAGGACCTCGTCGAGCGGCATCGCCCCGAGCTCGGCCGCCAGCGTGTCGAAGTCGCTGGTCGCGCCCGACCGGCCGCTCTTGGCGAGGGTCCGGACGCGCTCGACCAGGGTGAAGCTCCCCTCGCCTTCCCGCGCGCGGATCGCTTGCCCGAGCAGCTCGCCGAGCAGCCGGACATCGTCGCGCAGGGGCTTGTGGGGATCGGGGATCACGGACACGAAGAAAGCATATCCCGGGTATCCTTCCGGCCCATGGCCGTGCGCCCTCCCATCCCGCTCTGGTCTGGCGCCACGCCCGGCGCGCTCGGGACCGCGCCCGAGGACATCCCGCAGATCACCCCGTATCTACCGGACCGCGCCGATCCGCGCGCGACGTCGGTCGTGATCTGTCCGGGGGGCGGCTACCGCAACCTGTCGATGGAGAAAGAGGGATCGAAGGTCGCCGAGTTCCTGAACGGCGTCGGTGTCACCGCCTTCGTGCTCCGCTACCGGCTCGGCCCCCGCTACCGCCATCCGGTGCCCCTCGGCGACGCCCGCCGGGCGCTGCGCCACGTGCGGTCGCGGGCGACCGAGTTCGGCCTCGAATCGGACCCGGGTCGGCCTGATGGGCTTCTCGGCCGGCGGGCACCTGACGGCCACCGTCGCCACCCACGTCGACCGCGGCGACGCCGCGGCGGCGGATCCCATCGACCGGGAGAGCGCGCGGCCCGACTTCGCCATCCTCGCCTACCCGGTCATCACCCTGGCCGAGAGCTGGCTGCACCGCGGCTCGCGCAACATGCTGCTGGCGCCGGACCAGCAGCATCCCGACATCCTGGACGACCTCTCGAACGAGCGCCGGGTGACCCCCGAGACGCCGCCGACGTTCCTGTTCCACACCGACGCCGACACGGGCGTGCCGGCCGAGAACAGCGTCGCCTTCTATCTGGCGCTGCGGAAGGCCAAGGTCCCGGCGGAGCTGCACATATACGAGCCCGGGCCGCACGGCATCGGCCTGGGCGGCACCGACCCGGCGCTGGTGACGTGGCCCGACCGCCTGTCCGGCTGGCTGCGGACGCGCGGCCTGCTCACTCCGGCCCCGGCCTGAGTCCTGGCGGCCGCGGCAGCCGGCTACCGACTCTGGACGCCGCTCGCCCCCGGCGAACGCCACCCGCCGATCGCGCCTTGTGAGGCCTGGTTATCCCGTCCATAATGGCGCCGGTTGGAACAGCAGATGGAGATGGTCATGGACATGCAGTGGTGGCATTGGGCGGTGCTCGGCCTCGTCCTCGGGCTCCTCGAGCTGGCCACTCCGGGCGGGTTCTTCATCCTGTTCTTCGGCATCGGCGCCCTGCTGGTGAGCGGCCTGGCGCTGCTCGGTGTCGCCGGTCCGCTGTGGGTCCAGTGGGTGCTGTTCGGCGCCCTCTCGGTCGTCAGCCTGATGTTCTTCCGTGATCCGCTGCTGCGCCGGATGCGGGCCTCGGAGCACACCGGCCTGATCGATTCCCTGACCGCCGACGTCGCGGTGGCCAAGGAAGACATCGCGCCCGGCGCGGTCGGCCGGGCCGAGCTGCGGGGCACGGCCTGGAGCGCCCTCAACATCGGGGCGCGGAACCTGCACCGCGGTCAGCGCTGCGCCGTCCACCGGGTCGACGGCCTCACGCTCCACATCACCGCCGAAGGCATCTGATCCTCCCCCGCCCAACAAGGAGTCTGCAGCGTGAACGGACCTCTGATTTTCGCGATTGCCGTCGTCGTCTTCGGCCTGATCGTGGTCGCCAAGACCGCTATCGTCGTGCCGCAGCAGAGCGCCTTCGTGGTCGAGCGCCTCGGCCGCTACAACAACACGCTCCACGCCGGCTTCCACATCCTCGTCCCGTTCGTCGACGTCATCCGCTACCGGCATTCGCTGAAGGAGACGGCGCTCGACATCCCGGCCCAGGTCTGCATCACCCGGGACAACGTGCAGGTCCAGGTGGACGGCGTCCTCTACCTGAAGATCCTCGACCCGGAGCGCGCCTCCTACGGCATCTCCGACTACCACTTCGCCATCTCGCAGCTGGCCCAGACGACGCTGCGCAGCGAAGTCGGCAAGATCGACCTCGATCGCACCTTCGAGGAGCGCACCAACATCAACACGCAGGTGGTCAACGAGCTCGACAAGGCCACCGAGTCGTGGGGCGTGAAGGTGCTGCGCTACGAGATCAAGAACATCACCCCGCCGGCCGACGTCCTCGCCGCGATGGAAAAGCAGATGCGGGCCGAGCGCGAGAAGCGCGCGGTGATTCTGACCTCGGAAGGCCAGCGCGACGCCGCCATCAACAACGCCGACGGCGAGAAGCAGCAGGTCATCAAGGCCTCGGAAGCGCGCAAGACGCAGCAGATCAACGAGGCCGAAGGCCAGGCGTCGGCGATTCTGTCGGTGGCCTCGGCAACCGCCGAGGGCATCCGCCGCGTCGCCGAGACGATCCGCCTCGAAGGCGGCTACGAAGCCGTGCAGCTCCGCGTCGCCGAACAGTACGTGCACCAGTTCGGCCAGCTGGCGCAGAAGTCGACGACCCTGGTCGTGCCGGCGAGCGTCTCCGACGTCGCCGGGATGATCGCCATGGCGATGCAGGTCCTCAACAAGCGACCGGCGGGCGGACCGCCGTCGCCGCCGCCGATCCACCGCTGACAGGCATCGCCACCGCCCCCGTGCCGGCGCCGCCGCGCGCTCAGCGCGGCGAAAAGAGCAGCCGGCACGACCAAGGGGCGGAGAGCGGCCGCGCGTGAGAGCGCGGCCGCCAAACCAGAACAGCGCGATGCAGGTCCTCAACAAGCGACCGGCGGGCGGACCGCCGTCGCCGCCGCCGATCCACCGCTGACAGGCATCGCCACCGCCCCCGTGCCGGCGCCGCCGCGCGCTCAGCGCGGCGTGACGAATGGCGAGGACGGAGTCCGGAGGCATCGTCGGGTCGATGCGCGAATGCGCGTCGACAAAGAGCAGCCGGCACGACCAGGGGGCGGAGAGCGGCCGCGCGTGAGAGCGCGGCCGCCAGACCAGAACAGCGCGATGCAGGTGCTGAACAAGCGACCGGCGGGCGGACCGCCGCCGCCGATCCACCGCCGACCGGTCAGCGCGCCTCTCCTGTCATAACGCCCGACCGACGACCCCGCCCTGGGGTCGTCGGCTCGTCAGGCGCCGCTCTCCGCGGCGTCCGCACCCTTCGAAACAGTCGCCTGCACGCTTCTTCACGTCGGATTAACGACGCACGGTCTCGCCATGAGTCGGCCGCACGACGGAGGTGGTCGGTGCACCGACTTCACACGACGACCCAGGCCTTCGTGGTTTGGTCAGGGCGGCAACTCGCGTCGAAACATGAACGTCGCGCCTTGTTGTGCACCGGCGTGAAACCGGATCGGCATAGCTGAGTGGCACCGCCGTTGCTTGGGCGGGAGAGGCTCGCGCCGGACACCCGACGTTTTCGGGAGGACGGCGTGAGGAGCCAAAGACGACCATGCCCGATCTGCAGCAGCCACCCGACGTGTCCGCGCCGACTCCGCTCAACCGCATCCTCGCGCAAGCGGCTGCGGCGGCGTTCGCCAACCGCCGAGATGAAGCGCACGAGCTCCTGCAGCAGGCGATCCGTCAGGCGCCGTCCTCGCCTGAAGTCTGGCTCGCCTGCGCCGCGCTCGCCGGTGACCCGGTCGAGCGCCTCGCCTATCTCGAGCGCGCCTGCGCGCTCAGCCCGACCGACACCCGCGCCAAGGCGCTCGCCAGCCGGGCCCGCGTGCAGGTCATCAACCAGCTCACCGAGCAGGGCATCGCCGCCGTCCGCGACAAGAGCATGGGCGCCGCCCGCCAGCACTTCGCCGAGATCGTCCGGCTCGAGCCGACCCACGAGGTCACCTGGCTACGCCTCGCCGCGCTGGCCGAGTCGCCCGAGGAGCAGGTCGCGCTGATCAAGCAGGTCCTGCGCATCAACCCGGCCAACGACAAGGCCCGTGCGACGCTGTTCGAGGCCGAGAAGCAGCTCGCCCAGACGCACCTGAAGCAGGCCAGCTCCGAGATCGAGGCCGGTCAGTACGCCAACGCCCGCGCCGCGCTGCGCCGCAGCCTGGCGCTCGACAACACCTCCGAGGACGCCTGGTCGCTGATGGCGCTCATCGCCGAGGACGCCGACGAGCGGCAGAACGCCGCCGATCGCCTGGACGCCCTGCGCGCGGCGCAGCTCGTCGCCACGGCGCCAGAGCCTGAGCCCGTCGCCGTCGCCGTCCCCACCGTCGTCGCCGTCATCGCCGACGCGCCGGTCGCAGAGGTCGCGGAGGTCGCGGAGCCAACCGTCATCGTCGCACCGTTCCCCGTCGAGGCGCCGGTCATGCAGGAGCCGGTCGCCCAGACGCCGGTTGCGCAGGCGCCGGTCGTGGTCGAGGCCGTCGAACCGGCGGCCGCCGAGGCCGCCATCGAGTTCGCCGCGGCGGAGGTGGCCTTCGAGGCCGCCCCAGCCCTCGTCGAAGCTGCGGTCGAACCCGTCGCCCTGCCGGAGCCGGCCGCGGTGGCGGACGTCTACGTTTCGCTGGCCGAGCGCACGGCGCCGGTCATCGTGGCCGCGGCCGAGACGGTCGCGGTCGCCGTCCAGCACGGCACCGCCGCGGTCACCGAGGCGGTGGCCGCGGCCGTGCCGGTGGTCGAGGCCGCGGTCGTCGACACGCCGCCCGCCCTGCCGGCCACGCCCCCGTCGGCGCTTCGTGCCGTCGTCAACGACGGCGCCCTGGCGACGTCCGCCGGCGATTTCGTCGAGCGCCGCACCAACGATCGCCGCGCGAGCGGCCGCCGCGCCGACGACGGCCAGGCGCCGCTCGACGCCGACATGCCGGGCTTCGCCGGCGAGGCCAGGCCGGCCGCCGCGTCAGGCGCGGTGCTGTCGAACGTCGCCGCCGCCCAGACCGGCGGCTACTGGACCTGTCCGTTCTGCGAGACGCTGCGCGAGAAGGCCGTCGACGTCTGCCCGAGCTGCGGCGGCGTGACGACGCTGACCGACCAGTCGCTGCTCTTCGCCAGCCGCCGCACCGACCCGTCGACGCTGGAGATGGCGGTCGCGCGGATCGAGGAATCGCTCGCCCCGCAGGGCGAACACGCCGACCCCTACTGGCTCGGCATGGCGCTGCTCAACCTGCGCAAGTACACCGAGGGCCTGGCCGCGCTCGAGCGCTCGGTGGCCAAGCGCCCGCACGACCGGATGTTCGCCGCGCAGGTGGCCTCGCTCGCCAGCACGCTGCGGCCGGCCGCGACCGAGAAGCCGCCGCGCGCCACCGTGCTCGTCGTCGACGACAGCCCGACGATCCGGCGCGTCGTCACCACCAAGCTCGAAAAGCTCCGCTGCAAGGTGCTGATCGCCGAGGACGGCATGGACGCCCTGACGGTGCTGCGCACGACCACGCCGGACCTGATCCTGCTCGACATCACGATGCCGAGGCTCGACGGCTACCAGGTCTGCAAGATCGTCAAGGGCGCGGCCGAAACCAAGCACGTCCCCGTGGTGTTCATCTCGGGCAAGGACGGGTTCTTCGACAAGGCGCGCGGCCGGATGGCCGGATCCGACGCCTACGTGACCAAGCCATTCGGGCCGGACGCGCTGTCGCGCGTCCTCCAGACATTCGTCCCCGCTTAGCGCCGGGACCCGTTCGCCAGCGACACCGCAACACCGGGAAGCAGGAGCCGACAGATGAACAACACGATCCTCGTAGCCGACGACAGCCCGACCGAACTCCGCCTCGTTCTCAGCGCCCTGGGCAAGAAGGGCTACCAGATCGTCACGGCAACGGACGGCGAGGATGCGATTGAGCAGGCCCGGAAGCACCAGCCGCGCCTCGCCATCCTGGACATCATCATGCCGAAGAAGAACGGGTTCCAGGTGACGCGCCAGCTCAAGACCGAAGCCGAGACCAGCTCGATGAAGGTGCTGCTCCTCAGCAGCAAGGACCAGGACAGCGACAAGTTCTGGGGCATGAAGCAGGGCGCCGACGAGTACCTCACCAAGCCGTTCGACGAGGACGCACTCCTCGCCGCGGTTGCGCGCCTGTTCTGATTCCGGACTGATGACCATCCGCGGAGACGAAGCGATGGAAGGGCCTTTCGATCCCCAGCACCCGGGCCAGGACGCCGGCGCCTCGCAGCCCGAGGCGCAGGACGGCGACCTGCACGCCCTGCTCGAGCGGCTGCTCGGCCAGGCCGACCTCCGTCCGGCCGCGCCCGGCGCGGGCGGCGACCTCTGGCCGGACCTCTTCGCCGCGACCCCGCTCGCCGACGAGGCCTCCACGATCGTGCCGGCGCCCGATGCGCCGACTGCGGTCGCCGAGCTGCCCGCCGACGTCGCCGATCCGGCCGCGAGCGTCGAGCTCGCTCCCCGCGCCTGGGAGCCGGTCGTGGTCGACGCGTCGTCGACGACGACCAACGTCGACGACATCCACGCCGCGATCCTGGCCAGCGTGTCCGTCGAGCTCGAGCCGATCGCGCCGGCCGTGGCCTTCGATGCCGCGGCCGAGGTCGACCTCGAGATCGAGGCGTCGACCGTCGACGCGCCGGCCTTCGATCACGCCGCGCTCGAGGCGCTCCTCGCCGAGACGGCGGCGTTCGACACACCGCCCGCCGAGTGGTCCAGCGAATGGTCCGCCGACGTCGCGCTCGACGTGGCGGCCGAACCGGCGCTCGAACCGGCCGCCGAGCCGATCGTGGAGCTGGCCGCCGAACCGACGGTCGAAGCGGCCCCCGAACCGGCCGTGGAACTGGCCCTGAACTGGCCGCTGAACCCGGGGCCGAACCAGTCGCCGAACCGACGGTCGAATTGGCCGCCGAGCCGTTCGCGCCGGTCGTCGACGACACCCCGGCCGGGTTCGCCCTGACGCCGTTCGAGGCGACCGAAACGGAAGCTCCCGTCGAGGCGCATCCTGACGCCGAGGCCCTCTGGGCGGCCGCGCTGCCCGAGCTCGGCCTGGACGTGGCGCCGCTGCTCGCCCTCGACGAGGTCGACGTCGACCCCGAGGACCAGCCGGTGGCGGTGTCCGCCGTCGTGCTGCCGTGGCCGTCGCAGGACCACAAGGCCGCCGAGAACGCCGCCGCGGTGGCCACGCCGACCGCGCACGATCTGATCGAAGCGGCGCTGTCCGGCCTGCACGCGGACCTGACGGCCGAACCGGTGGAACCGCTGCGCACGCCCGACGTGGCGGTCTCGACCGCGCACGTCGTCTTCCGCCTCGGCACCCGCACGATGGCGATTCCCCTCGCCGCCGTCTCCGAAATCGCGCGGCCGCCGAAGGTGACGCGCCTCCCGCACGTGCCGGCCTGGGTGCTCGGCATCGCCAACCTCCGCGGCGACATCGTCTCGATGCTCGACCTCGAAGGTTTCTTTTCGGGCAAGGCCGGCAAGTCGTCGCACGAGCAGCGGATGCTCGCGCTGCGACCGGCCGGTGACGAAGTGCGGACGGCGGTGCTCGTCGACAGCGTCGACGGAATCCAGGCGTTCGAGGACGCGCGGATCGCGCGCGTCACCCGTGGCTACGACGCCGAGGTCGCGCCGTTTGCCCGCGGTCTGTACCAGTTGGAAGACGACCTCGTCGTCGTCGTCGACGCCGATCGTCTCTTGCAGTCGACACCCATGCGCCAGTTCGAGGACGGCGCCGGAGCCCGGTAGCGGATCACGCAGTTGGCGTGACAGCGGTGGTCACGCGTCAGGTCGTCTAAGGAGTCGTCAGTCATGCTTCGCAACCTCAAACTGTGGCAGAAGCTGGGCCTGTTGAGCCTGGCGTTCGTCATCCCCACCCTGGCGCTCGTCGTCCTGCTGCGCCAGGAAAAGAACCTCGCCATCGACTTCGCCGCGAAGGAGAGCGCGGGCAACCACTACCTGGGCGGCCTGAAGTCGGTGCTCGAAGGCCTGCCGCTCTACGGCATGACCGGCGACAGCGGCGCGGCGGCCAAGGTCGAGGGCGGCTTCAAGGTCCTCGACGAGGCGGAGCGGCAGTACGGCGTGCTGCTCAACACCTCGCAGCGCCTGACCACGCTGCGCGACCAGTGGCAGAAGACCACCGGCAGCGCCAGCCCGCAGGATCGCGCGGCTCGGACCGAGCAGCTGATCCAGAGCATCGTCGACACGTTCGCGTACGTCGGCGACACCTCGAACCTGATCCTCGACCCGGACCTCGATTCCTACTACACGATGGAAGCGGTCGTCCGGCACAGCGTCGAGAACCAGCGCAACATCTACGGCGTCGTCAAGATGGTCCAGACGCTGCCGACCGATCGCGCGGTCAACCCGCAGGAGCGCATGCAGCTGCTGGTGCAGCTCGGCCAGCTCCGCCAGGGCATCGACAACCATCGCGCCGGCATGGCCAAGGGCGCGGCGCAGAACCCCGGCGGCCAGCTGGCGGCGACCCGCCCCGGCCTCGAGGCGCACGCCGCCACGTCGCAGGCCTTCGCCGACCGCGTGACCCTCAACGTCGTCGACCGTGGCGACTCCGGCGCCGCCCCCTCGCGTGACGGCATCGAGGACGCCGCCGAGCGCGCCCTCGGCGCCAGCGTCCGCACCTGGGACGACGCCTCGAGGGCCCTGCAGGCGATGCTGGATGCCCGCGCCTCCGCCGCCACCAACCGCAAGTACCTCGCCTACGGCATCACCGCCAGCGCCGTGCTCGCCGCCGCGCTGATCGCCTGGCTGATCGTGAACAGCCTCTCGGGTCCGCTCCAGGAAGCGGTCCGCATCGCCGACACGCTCGCCCGCGGCGAGCTGGTGGCGTCGCGCCACGCGGCCGGCAACGACGAAGTCGGCCAGTTGATCGCTTCGATGAACCGCATGACCGACTACCTGCGCGAGATGGCCAACACCGCGCAGAAGGTCGCCGAGGGTGACCTGGCCGTCAGCGTCAACCCGCGTTCCAAGAACGACGCGTTCGGCGTCGCGTTCCGCCAGATGGTCGACTACCTCGAGAACATGGCGCGCGTCTCGGACGGCATCGCGGCCGGCAACCTGACCATGACCGTCGAGCCCAAGAGCGGGCGCGACCGGTTCGGCAACTCGTTCAAGAACATGCTCGAGCGCACCCTGGCCCTCGTCCAGTCGCAGGACGAAAGAAACCAGCTGCAGAAGTCGATCATGAAGCTGCTCGACGAAGTGGCCAACGTCGGCGCCGGCGACCTGTCGTCGGAAGCCGAGGTCACCGCCGACATGACGGGCGCCATCGCCGACGCCTTCAACTACATGATCATCGAGCTGCGCGGCCTGATCACCAAGGTCCGTTCGGCCACCGGCCAGGTCTCCTCGACCGCCGTCGCCATTCAGGCGGCGTCGCAGAAGCTGGTCGAGAGCTCGGCCCACCAGGCGACCCGCATCGAAGACACGGCGAGCGCCATCACCTCGATGGCGACGTCGATTCAGGACGTCTCGCGGAACGCCGTCACGTCGGCCCACGTCGCTGCCCAGTCGCTCGCCAACGCCGAACAGGGCGCCGGCGCCGTCCAGAACAACATCCAGGCGATGGGCCGCATCCGTGACCAGGTGCAGGAAACGGCCAAGCGCATCAAGCGGCTCGGCGAACGGTCGCAGGAAATCGGCGAGATCGTCAAGCTGATCGACGACATCGCGGACCGGACGTCGATCCTGGCGCTGAACGCATCGATTCAGGCCGCCATGGCCGGTGAAGCCGGCCGCGGGTTCGCCGTCGTCGCAGAGGAAGTCGAACGACTGGCCGAGCGCTCCACCAGCGCCACCAAGCAGATCGATGCGCTGACCAAGAGCATCCAGTCGGAAACAAACGAAGTCGTCGCCTCGATGGAAGAGACGATTCGCGAAGTGGTCGACGGCTCGAGTCTGGCGAACGAAGCCGGACAGGCGCTGAGCGAGATTCGCTCGGTGTCGCAGCAGCTGGCCGAACTGAGCCGCGGCATTTCCGAAGCGGCGCTCCGGCAGGCCGGCAACTCGGAGTCGGTGCTCGCCGCCATGAACGAGATCTCGCTGCTCACGTCGCAGGTCTCGTCGGGCACCAAGCAGACGTCGACGACGGTCGAGACCCTGGTCAACCTGAGCGAGGACCTCGGCAGCGCCGTCGCCCCGTTCAAGCTGCCCGCCGAGGGCGTCAAGCCGACGCGTAAGGTCGCCTAGTCAGTCAACGGGATCCCGGGCCGCCGGTGACGATCGCACGTCGCGATCGCCGCCGGCGGTTCACCCCAGGACGGACCACGAGATGAGTGCACAGCGCGACCCGGCCATTCTGCTGGCGTTCGTGGACGAGGCTCGCAGCTACCTGCCCGGCATCCGGGACGGGCTGCTCACCTACCTCGCCGACGAGAGCCAGGCCTCCGATATCCAGTCCGCCTACCGGCTGACCCACACCATCGCGGGTGCGGCGTCGATGGTCGGCCTCGACGAGCTCAGCGCGTTCGCGCGGAGCACCGAGAACATCCTCGAGGAGTACGCCCTCGTCGGCGGCACGCTGTCGGCCGATCGCGGCGCCGAGGTGCTGGGTCAGCTCGACGAGATCGAACAGCGGCTGGCCGTCATCGCCGACGTCGCCGCGGCTGACTACGCCGCGTCGCCCGACGCCGCGGATCCGCTGGCCGCCTCGCTCGGCGAGGCGTTCGCGTTCGACGGCGGATTGGACGATCTCGGCCCGAAACCCCTCAGCTTCGGCAACGAAGGCCTCGAGGACGCGCCGGCCGACGAAGACATCGATCCCGACATGCTCGAGATCTTCCGGCTCGAAGCCGAGGAGCATCTCCGTACCGTCAGCGCGTCGCTGGTCGTCCTCGACCGCACGCCTGGCGATCGCCCGACCCTCAAGGACATCCGCCGCAGCGCGCACACCCTCAAGGGCGCCGCCGCCGTGGTCGGCTTCCAGAGCGTCACCAAGCTCGCGCATCGCATGGAAGACCTGCTCGATGCGCTCTACGACAACGAACGGCCGGTGACGTCGGCCCTGACCAGCCTGCTGCTGGCGGCCACCGAGCAGCTCGAGCAGCTGGTCGGCGGCACGCCGCCGTCTGAGCTGGCCCACTCGCTCGAGACCACCTACCAGCAGTTCGATTCGGTGCTGCCGATCGTCCAGGCCGGCGGCGCCGTCGAAGCCATCACTGCGAGCGGCCCGGTCGTCGGGGCGATGGCCGACGCGCCGGCGCGCACCGCCGCGCCCGAGCCGGTCGCCGAGGCCACCGCCTCCGCCGGGGCCGACCAGGCGTCCGACGACGTCACGGCCGAACCGCGGACCGCGGTCGCCCGCATCGCCGCCGCCGCGCGCTCGGTCGGCGTCGATCTCCATACCGACGGCGAGACCGCCGAGGCCGAGGAGGTTGAGCCCGCGGTCGTGACCAGCGCCGCCAACGACGCGGCGATGGCCGACGCCGCGGCGGCCGCCGGCGCCCGCCAGTTCGTGCGCGTGCCGCTCGCCAAGCTGGACGGCGTGTCCAAGCTGATGGGCGAGCTGGTCATCAGCCGCACCGCCCTCGAGCAGCGCGTCGCCCAGCTCGAACAGCAGATCACCGAGCTGCACCACAGCACGGGCCGGCTGCGGCGCGCGGCGGGCCAGATTGAATCGGAGTACGAGACGACCGCCCTGCTGCGCGGCCCGGTGTACGCCTCGATCGGGGCCGCGACCGGCCCCGATGGGGCCCGCTTCGCCTCCGGCGCCAGCGCGCTGACGATGCCGGCCGGGACCCGCGGCGGTCACGGCTTCGACGACCTCGAGTTCGACCGCTACACCGAGTTCCACCGCCTGACCCGCGAGATGTCGGAGGCGACCAGCGACTCGCTCGCCGTCCGCACCGAGCTCGAGAACCTGCTCGGCGACTTCGACTCGCTCCTCAACCGGCAGCGCCGCCTGGCCAGCGACGTCTCGGAAAGCGTCATGCGCATGCGGATGGTGCCGCTGCGGACGCTGGCGACGCGCCTGCACCGCACCGTCCGGGTCACCGCGGACCGGCAGGGCAAGCAGGCCGAGCTCGTGCTCGAAGGCGACACCCTCGAGCTCGACTCGCAGGTGCTCGACTCGATGGCCGAGCCGCTGCTGCACATGCTGCGCAACTCGGTCGGCCACGGCCTCGAGACGCCGGATGTCCGCCGCTCGCTGCGCAAGCCGGCCCGCGGCCGCGTCTGGCTGTCGGCCTATCACGAGGGCACCCAGGCCGTCCTCCGGGTCCGCGACGATGGTCGCGGCCTCGACGCCGAGCCGTTGCGCAAGAAGGCGGTCAGCGGCGGCTTCCTGTCCGCCGATCGCGCGGCCGCGCTCAGCGACGCCGACGTGATGTCGCTGGTCTTCCTGCAGGGCCTGTCGACCGCCGAGAAGGTGACCGACGTGTCCGGCCGCGGCGTCGGCATGGACATCGTCCGCGACACCGTCCAGAAGCTGCGCGGCACGGTCAGCATCGATTCGACGCCCAATCAGGGCACCTCCTTCACCATCCGGCTGCCCCTCACCCTGGCCGTCATCCGCGCCCTCATCGTCCGCGTCCACGGCCAGCCGTTCGCCGTGCCGCTCGCCGCGATGCAGCAGATCCTCCGCCTGGGCGTCGACGAGAGCGCGAAGATGCTGCGCGATCGCGTCGTCTCGCTCAACGGCAAGCTGCTGCCGGTGGTCCGGCTGGCGGAAGCGCTCGGGATTCCCGACATCGCCGACTCGCCGAGCAAGCTGCCGGTGCTGATCGTCCGCGTCGGCGAGTCCGAAGTCGCGCTCGTCGTCGACGACATCATCGAAGGCCGCGAAGTCGTCATCAAGTCGCTCGGCCGCCACCTGCAGCGGGTGCGCGGGATCATGGGCGCGACGATCTTCGGCGACGGCAGCGTGGTGCCGATTCTGAACGTCGTCGATCTGCTCGGCAAGCACGAGGCCGAGCCGGTGGTGGCGCACGTGCCGGCGGCCCCGGTCAAGACGCAGCGCGACACGCTGACGGTCATGATCGTCGACGACAGCCCGAGCGTCCGCCGCGTCATGAGCAACCTGATCAAGGGCGCCAGCTGGACCCCGCTGACCGCCAAGGACGGCCTCGACGCCATCGAGATGCTGCGCAACGCCACGGCGCTCCCCGACGTGGTGCTGACCGACATCGAGATGCCGCGCATGGGCGGCTACGAGCTGCTCGCCGCGCTCAAGGCCAACGAGGTGCTGGCCCGCCTGCCCGTCGCGATGATCACCTCGCGCGCCGGCGACAAGCATCGCCGCAAGGCGCTCGACAACGGCGCCGCCGACTACCTGACCAAGCCGTACCAGCGACGAGCAGCTGCTGGCCATGGTCCGCCGCATGTCGGACACGGGGGCCTGACGCATGACGCCTTCGCATCACGGCCTCGGCTCGGTGGTCCTCTGCGCGGTGGGCGGACACACCGTCGCGGTGGACATGCGCCACGTCGCCGGCACGGGCCGGGTCGGCCGCGATCGTCACCACATCCTCGACCTGGCGCCGGGCCTCGGCCTGGGCCCGACGGCGTTCGAGCGGGTCCTGCACCTGCAGACGCCGGCCGGCCGCGTCCCACTCGGTGTCGAGCGCGTGTCGCAGCCGTTCGACACGACCGAGCGCATCCCGCTCAGCCCCCTCGCCGGCGCCGAGACGGCGCGCCACTTCGAGGCGATGGCCCTGGTCAACGGTCAATGGTACCTGGTCCTCGACGTCCGTCCGTTCACCGGCGGCAGCGCCCACGCCGCCGAGGAGACTCCGGCGGTCAGCGAGGCCCCCGCCACCGAGGAAGCCTCGGCCAGCCGGGCCCGGACGCGCCTGGCGCGCCGCGCGGCGCTCGGCCACCTGGTCGTCTTCTCGGCCGAGACCGCGCAGTCCGAGCCGCATCCGCTCGCCTACGCCCTCAGCGCGGCGCAGGTCGTCGAAGTCACCTTCGTCCCCGAGATCTGCACCGATTCCGCTGGCGCCGCCGCACGTCCGCGGCCTGTGCGACTGGCGCAACCGGCCGCTGATCGTGGTCGACCTGCCGGCCCGGCTGATGACCGACCGGCGCCAGACCACGCATCCGCAGCGGCTCATCGTCTGCCGCCGCGGCAGCTCGCGCGATCTGTTCGGCGTGCTCGCCGCGGCCGACATCCAGATGGTGCGCCTGCCCATCGCCCACGCGCCGACCGTGCGGAACTTCCCGCTCGATCGCCGCTGCACCCGAACCGTCGTCGACGTCGGCGAGACCACGCTGGTCCTGCCCGACCTGGCGCGGCTCTCCGAATCGATTGCCGCAGGTGTGTAGACCGGTCGGTGGCGTGAACCATGGGTGAGCCTGAGCGCTCCGACGACGTCGAGAGCGGTCGCCGATCGTCCCCCCGCTTCCCTGCCGATCTGCTCGGCCAGGCGAGCGTCCGTCTGCTCGGCGGGTCCGAGGTCACGCTCATCAACTTCTCGGAGCGGGGCATCCTGTTCCAGTCGGAGACGCGGCTGCTGGTCGGCGCGCGCGGCACGATCCGCATCGTCGTCGGCAGCGAGACCACCATCGCCGCCGGCACCGTCGTCCGCTCGCTGGTCCAGGGGATGGCCTCGGGCAAGCTGGCCTTCCACACCGCGCTGGCGCTCGACCAGCCGCTGGCCGTCGCCGCCGCGATCGAAGCGCGCGAGCGCGCCCGGATTCAGGCGCTGCCCGCCCCAGAGGCCGAGCCCGAGCCGGAGCCGGCGGTGGTGGAGTCGCCCGTCGAAGAACCGCCCGTCCCCGTGGCGGCCGAGCCGCCGCCGGCCGGCAAGTTCATCGAGAAGCGCTCGCACAGGGGATCGAGACGCGAGGCGGACGTCGAACCGCCGCCGGCACCGGTCGCGGCCGAACCCCCGATGGTCGAGGCCGGCGTCGACACGATCATCGAACCGGAGCCGGCGCCGCCCGGCGAGACGCAGGAGCCGCTCGCCGAGGTGGCGCCTGAGCCCCCGGCGCCGGTGATGGCCGCGCCGATCACGCTCGCGCGCACGGCCGTGACACCCGCGCCGGCCGGCGGCGGGTTCGCCGACGGCGGCTTCGACGGCGGCAGCTTCGGCTGGTCCGATCCGGTCGCCGAACCGTCGACCGCCGGGCTCAGCGTGCTCTTCGTCTCGACGACGAAGGAACGCACGGCGCGCCTCCAGGGCATCCTCGCCGCGCACCGCCGCGACATCGTGCTGACGACCGTGATGCACTCCCAGGCCGAGGCCATCGTCGACCTCGCCCGCCAGCACGACGTGCTGCTGTTCGACTTCGCGATCGGGCCTGACGCGCTCGAGCGCACCCTGAAGACGCTGCGGGCGTCGCCGCTGGGCGCCTCCATCGCCATCTACGTGCCGCAGCAGACGGCGCTGCCGCCGGCGGTGTCCTCGCTCGCCAACGCCTGCGTCGTCGACACCACCTCGGCCAACATGCTGGCGTCGGCGCTGCGCGACGCGGCGTGGACGCCGTGGCAGCCGGTCGACGCCGAGGCCGACGCCGACCCGGCCCGCGAGGGGCTGTTCTGGAAGGCGTTCGACGCGCTGCCGGTGCCCGTCCTGGTCGTCGACGCGACCGGCACCATCCTGCACGCCAACGGCGCCTGCACCAAGCTCGCGGCCGGCGTCCCGATCGTCGACCAGCCGCTGGCCTCAATCTTCGTCGCCGAGGACGGGCCGGCGATCGCCAAGCTGATCGCCGACGGCCTGGCCGGCGGCTACGAGGACACGCCGGTCTTCACCGCGCCCGCCGACGGCCAGACGGTGCAGGTGGTGCTGCAGGCGCTGTCCGTGCTGCCGGGCGCCGCCGGCCGGGCCGAGCTGGCGCTGCGCTGCGAGCTGCGCGCCAACCCGGCCGAGGTCGAGCCCCCGGCGGCCGGTCCGGACCTCGCCGCCGAGATCGTCGCGCTGACCGAGGCGCGTGACGAGCTGGCCCGGATCGTCGAGGCGGCGCGTGACGAGCTGGCAGGACTGCGCCAGGAGGTCAGCGAGCTGCGCGGAGAGCTGGCGGAGACTCGCGCCCAGGGCGACGGGGCCCGCCGCGAGCGCGACGAGCTGCGCGGCCAACTCGAGACCGCGCACGTCGAGCGCGACCAGCTCCGCGGTCAGTACCGAGAGCGCGAAGAACGACCTGGAGCGGATGCGCGAGCAGGAGCGGGCCGGAGCGACGAAGCTCGTCGAGCTCGAGCGCCTGGTCGGTGACGCGGCACGGTCCGAGGTCGCGGCGGCGCGGGCGCAGAGCCAGTTGGCCGCCACGACCGAAGAGCTCGCCGCGCTGCGCAACGAGCTGGACGGCCAGCGCATGCGCGTCGCCACCCAGGGCGTCGACGCCGAGCGAACCGCGGCCAAGCACGCCGCCACCGAAACGTCAGCGCGCCAGGCGATCGACGAGCTGAAGGCGGCGCGCAGCGAGGCCCAGCGCCTCACCCGCGAGCGCGATGAGGCGCTGGCCGCGGCGGACGCCGCGCGGGCCCGTGCCGACGCCGCCCTGACGGCGGTGCGCGACGACGCCAAAAAGACCCGGAAGGTCGTCAGCGACGACGCCGTCGCCCTGACCGCGGCCAAGCTGCAGCGCCAGGTCGACGAGCTGCGTGCCGAGCTCCAGCAGGAGCAGGACGCTCGCAAGGAGCTCGAGGAGCTGCTCGACCAGAACGCCGCCAACCTGGAGCAGACGATCCAGGACTACGAAGACCGCCTCGAAGCGCTGGGCGCGGGCGTCGAGGACAAGCGTCCGGTGAAGCCGAAGAAGACGCCCCAGGGATAGCGCGCGGACGCTGCGCACGCGCGAACTCACAACTCCCAACTGCCAACTGCCAAGGAACTTCCAACGTCCAACTTCTAACCCTAGTGCACCGACGTCGAGATGGCGTCAAGGGATCGCGGTCGAGGTGGGTGCAGCCGCAAGGCGGCGCGACGAGGAATACCGGGAGTATTGTGAGGAGCGCCAACGCCGCGGATGCGCCCGCATCGGCCGCGAGGATTGACGCTGTCTCGACGTCGGTGCACTAGCCGTGCACGGCCTTGAGAGTTGGGAATTGGGCGTTCCTTGGCAGTTGGAAATTGGGAGTTGGCGATTGGCGCCCCGGGTTACTTCGCAGAGAACCCTGTCCGCGTCATCGCCCCCCAGCCGCCCTTCCCGCGCAGGAAGTCGTACGTCCCCTTGATCCGCCACCACGTCGTCAGCTGGCGGAAGCCGAAGTTCTCGATGATCCCCAGGGCGATGAGCAGCAGCAGATCGCTGATCCGCTTGTAGCGGCGATACGAGATCTCCTCGAGCACCACCGCGGCGAGCGAGATCAGCGTGCCGTAGACCACCGAGAGCAGGAACATCAGCTCGGCGTAGCGCCAGTTGATCAGTCCGTAGTAGAGCGCCCCGGCGGTGACGAGGTAGCCCGAAACCTCGATGAGCGGGCCGAGCGCCTCGAAGAGCACGTAGTACGGCAGCGCCAGGAGGCCGACGATGCCGTAGCGCGGGTTGCCGATCATGTTCCGGTGATAGCCGAGCACCTGGAACAGGCCGCGCTGCCAGCGGTTGCGCTGGTTGCCGAGGATCCGTCGGCTCTCCGGCACCTCGGTCCAGCACACCGGGATCGGGCAGGAACACGAGCCGGTACGGCTGCCGCTGGTCGCGGCATCGATGCGGTGCAGGCGGACGCACAGCTCCATGTCCTCGCCGATGGTCTTGTGCTCGAGGCCGCCGGCGTCGAGCACCTCCTGCGCGGCGGAAGACGCCGAAGGCGCCGGAGATGATCAGCAGCGCGCCCATCGCCGAGTGCGCGACGCGGCCGGCGAGGAACGCGCGCAGGTACTCGACCACCTGGAAGCGCGCCACCCAGTTGCGCGGGCACGCGCACCTCGGTCACCCGGCCCGCCTTCGACCTTGCAGCCGTTGACGACGCGGATGATGCCGCCGACGGCGAGCGTGTCGGGTCGACTCGAGGAACGGCAGCACCGCCTGGATGAGCGCGTTCGGCTCGAGCAGCGAGTCGGCGTCGATCAGGCAGATCAGCGGGTAGCGTGCGGCGTTGATGCCGGCGTTGAGCGCGTCGGCCCGGCCGCCGTTCTCCTTGTCGACCATCACGAACTCGGCATGGGTCAGCGATCGGTAGATGGCGCGGACCCTGGCCGTCTTGCATGGCCGCCCCGACGGCCATCGGCGCCTCGACCAGGTCGAAGGCCGCCGAGGCCCGTTTCGAGCGTGTCGTCCTTCGAGCCGTCGTTGACGCAGATCACCTCGAACTGCGGGTAGTTGAGCAGCAGCAGCGCGCGCATGCTCTCGACGATCGTCGCCTGCTCGTTGTAGGCCGGCGCGATGACGCTGACGCCGGGCGTCGCCGGCGACTGCACCACCGCCTCGAGCTCGCGCGTCGTCCAGCGATGGCGGTGCTGGCGCAGGCGGAAGAACGCCACGCACCGAGCAGATCAGGTAGGAGGTGTTGATGGCGAAGAAGTAGAGCAGCACGACCTGCTCGAACAGGAGCAGGAGCGCCTGACGACGCCCGGCCCTCACGCCGCGCCTCCGGCCTCTGGGCCGGACGCCCGCCGCTCCCACAGCATCTGGCGGGCGAGCACGCCGGGCAGGCCGGGCGCCTCCTGCCGCGCCACCAACTCCCGCTCGCCGGACGGGCCGAGCATGCGCAGGGCCGTCGCGGCGTGCGCCGCCACCAGCCACTCGTCGCCGAGGTGCTGGGCCAGGTAGGGCGCGGCATCGCCGCGGCGCGATCGGCCGAGCGCCCGGGCGGCCATCGCCCGCACCGCCTCGCTGGTGTCGCCGAGAGCGCGGAGGACGTAGTAGTAGGCGCGATCGTCGAGGCCCAGCGAACCCAGCGCCTGCAGCGACGCCGCCCGGACCTGGGCATCGGTGTGGTTCGACCAGGCCAGCAGGTCGTCGGCAGCGCTGGCCGCGCCGGTGAAGCCGATCAGCTCGGCGACGATCGCCAGGTCGTCGGGATGGGCCCGGGCGTGCGCGACGAGCGCGTGCGCGACGCTCGGACCGAGTTCGCGGATCGACTCGACGACGCGGGCGCGCTGGTGACGCGAGGCGTCCGGCAGCGCCCGCAGCAGCGCCGGGACGCAGCCGGGATCGCCGAGATGGCCGAGCGCTTCGACCGCCGCCGCCCGAACCTCTTCGTGCGGATCGTCGAGGCAGGCGAGCAGCGGACGCAGCGCCCCCTCGGCGCGGACCAGGCCGAGCGCGCGCGCCGCCTCGGCCTGCCGCCACCAGGCGTGCGCGCCGAGGTCCTTCTTCCAGCGGTCGATCAGGCCGAGCGCGACCGCCGCGGCGCGCGCCGCATCGACCGGCGATCCCGACGCGACGCGCAGCGGTCTGATGAGGAGGGCGCCGATGTGCGGCAGGTGGCGCGGCGGCGCCGGCGCGCAGCCGGGCGATGGCGGCCTCGAGATCGGCCGGCCGCGGCGACGCCAGCACGGCGTCGACGTCCGGCTGGTAGAGCGCGCGCAGCCGTTCGTCGCGCTGCTCGCGCCAGCTGGCGACGGCGTGGCGGACCAGGACGTAGGTGAAGAGCACGCCCAGGGCGGCGAAGCTCACCCCGAGGAAGTAATACAAGTGGTCGCGAAACAGGTCCGACAGCAGGAACATCCGCCCCTTTGCCCACCGAGCCGCCCACGTGCGGACGCCGCGGCGCGCCCAGCGCCGCGAATTGCAGACCGCACGTCAAAAGGGCGGCCCGCGGCCGCGCGTGAGAGCGCGGCCGCCACAAATCAGAAGTGCTGGACGATGTCGAGTGTGATCCGCGTCAGCTGCCGATCGCCGGTCCGCCACTGGTGCTCGACGCCGAGGCCGAGCGAGGTCAGCGAGGATAGATCGATCCGCACGCCGCCGGCGACCGTGTCGGCCCGGAACCGCCCGAGCCGATCGACCGACAGGATATCGAAGCTCTCGTTGCCGCGGGCGTAGGCCGCCGACAGCGACAGCCGCCGCGCCGCCTGCCAGCGGCCCATGATCGCACCCGAATCATTGCCGGCGCGCTGGCCGGCCGGCACGAACTCCGACTCGCTGCGGTAGTAGCGCAGAGCCAGCGTCACGTTGTCGTTGAGGTCGACGCTGATCGACGGCGCGACGATCCAGACGCGCGCGCCGAGGAAGTCGAGGTAGCGGACGCCGACCGCCGGCTGGGTCCGGCCAGCCGCGAACTCGAGCTCGCCGTAGAGGTCGGCGCGGGCGACGCGCGGCGAGCCGGGCGAGACGAGCACCGCGCCGCGGCTCAGCACGTGCCGGGCGAGCCGCCACTCGACGCCGCCGCCGGCCCGGGTGTCGTCGAACCCGGCCCGCTCCTGCCACTGGACGCGGCCGAAGACGCGCAGCGTGTCGTCGAGGTGGACGTCGACGTCGGCATCGACGATCGACGCCCCGGCGATGCCGTCGGCCGACGCCTCGCGGGCCACGCCGACGTGGGCCCGGTGCGCGATGATGCGCCGGGTCCGCTCGCGCACGATGGCGACGTCCTCGTCGAGCGGGCTGAGGGTGTGGGCGGCATCGAGCGCGACGTAGGCCTCGCTCGGCCGGCCGAGGTGGCGGAGGACGCGGCCCTTGAGGGCGAGCACGTCGGCGCTCTGCGGCGCCAGCGCCTCGGCGTCCTCGACGACGGCGTAGGCGTCCTCGACCCGGCCGCTGGTCAGCAGCGCGGCACCGAGCGCCACCCGGGCGTCGACCTGGCGCGGCGAGCGGGCGATGACATCGCGGAGCAGGGTGATGGCCTCGGCGCGGCGGCCGATGCGGGTCAGGAGGCGGCCGAGCCACACCGACGAGTCGAAGTCGTCCGCGTTGGCGGCGACGAGCGCCTGGAACGCCTGGAGCGCGCGCAGCGTGTCGCCGGCGCGCGCCATCCGCTCGGCCTCCTCGTAGGAGATCCGCGGCGCCGGCGCCGGCTGCGCGGCAGTCGGCCCCTTGACAGGGTCCGGGGCCAGGTCCGACGCGGACCCCGGCGCGGCGCTGGTGGCGATCACCGCCGCGCACATCGCGGCGGCGATCACCGCAGGAGCCGCCCCAGCCGCGCGATGAGCTCCTGCGGGCTGAACGGCTTGATCATGTAGTCGTCGGCGCCGAGCGCGAAGGCGCGGGTGACGTCCTCCTCGCGGCCGCGCGCCGACAGCACCAGCACGCACGGCCGCGGCGCCGGCATCTGCCGCAGCTCGGCGAGCACGTCGAAGCCGGTCCGCTTCGGCAGCATCAGGTCGAGCACGATGGCGTCGGGCTTCTGTTCGCGGATCGCCTGCAGGGCCGCTTCGCCGTCGAAGGCGAGCTGGGTCCGGTAGCCGCCGGCGCGGACGTGCGCGTCGGTGATGCGCGTCACCTCGGGATCGTCGTCGGTCAGCAGCACCATCGGCGCCGCGCCGGCGGCGCCGGCGTGCGAGAACTCGACCAGCAGCTGGCCGCGCGAGCGGGCGTGGGCGAGCGCCTGATCGGCCTGCTCGAACAGCGCCTCGAAGGTGGCGCCGGGCGCGGTCGCGCCGGCCAGGCCGGCGGCCACCGGCGCGGCGATGGTGAGCTTCAGGCGGTCGAGGAGATCGGTCAGCCGCGGCGCCAGGCCGGACGACGTCTCTTCCGGCAGGAACATCGTCCACTCGCCGCCCTCGGTCTCGCCGACCAGATCGCGGCGGCGCAGCTGCTCCGCCAGCCACTGGCCGACCGATACCGAGGGGCTCGTGGCACGGACGACGACCAGCGCGCCCCAGGTCCGCATCAGCAGGTCGCGGACACGATCGTGAAAGGCGTCGCGGGTCAGCCACGAGCGATCCGGTTGGCGCGGGGCCACCAGCGTCGGACCGGTCGCCGCCTCCGGGGCGGTGTCGGCCTCGGCCACCGCCGGCGCGGCCGCCGGCGCCGGGACGCGATCGCACAGCTTCTGCACCCGCAGCACCAGCTCGCGCGGGTCGACCGACTTCGACACGTAGTCGTCGGCGCCGATCCGCAGGCCGGCCAGCCGATCGTCGACCGTGCTGCGGCCGGTCAGGAACATCAGCGGGATGCCAGCCGTCTCGGCGTGCCCTTTCAGCTGGCGCGCCGTGGTGAAGCCGTCCTGGTCCGGCATCTGGACGTCGAGCAGGATGACGGCGGGACGGGTCGCCTGGGCCTGGGCGAACACATCGACACCCTTGGTGACGACCGCGACCTTGAAGCCGGCGCGGTGCAGGAGCCGCGACATCAGGTAGTGCTGATCCTCGTCGTCGTCGGCGATGAGCACCGTCTGGCGGGCCTCGACGGGTGTCGCCTGCGTCGGGGCCTTGGCCGCGACCGAGGCCCGCTCCTCGGTGAAGGCGCTCCAGAATCTCGGCCAGCAGGCGGCTCGCCGCCGGTTCGTCGAAGCCGGTGCCGGGCTCCGGCGTCGCCAGGGCCTCGAGCGCAGCGGCGTGCTGGGCGACCTTCAGGAACTGCGTCGCGCCGGCCCGGCCGACCAGCCGGTGGGCCGTTTGCTGGACGCTGAGCAGGGCGTCGGCGTCGCCGCTCCCCGCCGACTCGATCATGACGGTCAGGACTTCGAAGCGGCTCGGGAAGCTGGCGACGAAACGCCGGCGCCCCTCGTCGACGACCTCTTGAACCTCAGCCGCAGAGAGAGGCGGAGAGGCCACGGGTTGAGCGACACCGGTGGGCTTCGGCGCGGGCGGCCCGGGGCTGGCAGATGGCGCACCCGCTGGCGTGGCCCCGCCGCGGTCGTCGATCGGCTGGGTCATATGTCGGCGTTGCCGGCCGTTGGCGATACGTGCCCTACTATGGCATAGAGCCGTCCCCGGGAAACCTGCGAGAGTGGCGGAATTGGCAGACGCACCGGTCTTAGGAGCCGGCGGCCGCAAGGCCTTGGGAGTTCGACCCTCCCCTCTCGCACCAGCGCGATTCAATCTCAGCCCTGGGATCAGACGTAAGGCGAGGCATGGGACGCTTCGACAACCTGCATGAGATCGAGCGGCTGGATCCCGAACGGGACTGCCAGCGCATCGTCCATCTCACCTTCGGCTACGAGTTCCCGTGGGATACGGTGCGGGCCCTCGAGGTGGCGCTGTATCGCACCTACTGCGTGCCGAGCATCTCGGCGCTCCTCGACCGGAGCGGCGAATTCCATCGGGCGGCGCAGCGGCGCTACGACGACACCGCGATCCTCATCGCCGAGATGTGCGAGTGGGGCTACGAGGAGGGCCGCGGGCGCGAGGCGCTGGAGCGCATGAACTGGGCGCACAGTCACTTCAGGATCGCCAACGACGACTTCCTCTACGTCCTGTCGACCTTCATCTACGAGCCGATCCGCTGGATCGACCGCTACGGCTGGCGTCCCACCTGCCGCAACGAACGGCTCGCCTTCTACTGGTTCTGGCGCCGCGTCGGCGAGCGGATGGGGATCCTCGACATCCCGCCGAGCGACGAGGCGTTCGAAGCCTGGTCGGCCGACTACGAACGGCAGACCTTTCGATTCACCGAGAGCAACCGCAGGATCGGCGAGGCGACCCGCGACCTCTTCGCGGGGTGGTACCCCAAGATCTTCGCGCCGGTCGTCCACCGCGCCATCTATGCCCTGCTGGACGATCCGATGCTGGAGGCGTTCGGCTTCCCGCGGCCGCACCCGCTGCTCAGGCGGATGGTCGGCGGCAGCCTGGCCCTGCGCGGCCGGGCGGTCCGGTTCCTCCCCGTCCGGCGCCGGCCCAGCTTCTTCACCGATCTTCGCAACCGCACGCATCCACAGGGGTACGAAATTGGGGGCCTGGGGCCGGAGCGGCTCCGGGAGGCGGAACGGCGGAAACACCACTCCCCCTGATTGTCCTGAGCCGGTCCGTATGCCAAGATGGGGGTTTCACGCCCTTGGCGCGCCGGAGCCTTGGCGTAGGCGGGCCCTCCGCGAGGTCCCCCACCCCCCTTAAGGATCCGCTCATTGGACCGATACACCCCATGAAGGTCGAGTACACCGACGTCAGCGTCACCGAGAAGTCCCTCGTCGTCGAGATTCCGACGGAGGTCGTCGAAGAGGAAATCCAGCGCGTCACGCACGGCTACGCGCGCACGATGAAGCTGCCGGGCTTCCGGCCGGGCAAGGTGCCGGCCAAGGTGGTCCGCCAGCGCTTCATGCCGCAGATTCTGCAGGACGTCGCCGAAGATCTGATCCCGCGCGCCGTCGACGACGTGCTGCGCGAACGGGGGGTGGAGCCGGTCGACACGCCGAGCGTCAAGGACGTCTCGATCGACGAGCACCAGCCGTTGAAGTTCACGGCCGCGATCGCGACGGCGCCGCCGGTGGATCCGGGGCCGCTCGACGCCATCCAGCTGCGCAAGCCGCCGGTCAGCGTGCCGGACGAGGAAGTGACGTCGACGATCGAGCGGCTGCGCTCCGGTCGGGCCCGCTTCGAGCCGGTCGAGGGACGGGGCGCGCAGCACGGCGAGACGGTGGTCGCCGACATGACGCGGCGCAAGCTCGCGAAGGACGGCGAGGAAGCGGTGGAGCCGGAAGAGCTCCAGGGGGTCAGCATCGAGATCGGCGCGGAGGGCAACCCGCCGGGATTCGATACGGAAGTGTCGGGGCTCGCGGCCGGTGACGCCAAGACGTTCTCCATCGCCTTCCCCGCCGAGTACCCGGTCGAGTCGCTGGCCGGCGCCTCGGTGCAATACGCGCTGACCGTGACCGGGGTGAAGACGAAGATCCTGCCGGCGCTCGACGACGAATTCGCCAAGGATCTGGGCTACGACTCGCTGGACGCGCTGCGGGCGTTCGTGCACGAGCGGCTGACCCGCGAGGCGGAGCGGAACCAGGACCGCGAGGTGCGCCAGGAGCTGCTGAAGCAGCTGGCCCGCCGGGTGGATGGCGACGCGCCGGAATCGCTGGTGCGCCGGGAAGTGGATCGGCGGCTGGAGGAGTTCGTCCACCAGCTGTCGCATCAGGGCATGGATCCGCGGCAGATGTCGCTCGACTGGGACAAGCTGCGGGAAGGCCAGCGCGAGGCGGCGGTCGAGACGGTGAAGTGCGCGCTGGTGCTCGACGAGTTGTCACGGCGGGAGAGCATCGCGGTGTCGGCCGAGGAGGTCGACGCCGAAATCGGGCGCCTGGCCGAGCAGCACGGCCAGAGCCTGGCGAGCGTCCGCAAGCGCCTCGAGAAGGACCGCGCCATCGGCCGGATCTTCACGGGCCTGCGCCGGGAGAAGACGATTGATTACGCCTTGTCGCGTGCTACGATTCTGGCCATCTAGGCCGGGGCGCCCTCGCCGGCGTCCCGCCGATCCCCGCTCCGCCACGACGGCCGCCCCCGCAGGACGCGGGGGGCGCGTCTCGGCTCACCTGGCTCGCTGAATTCGCTTTCGCCATCTGTTTCGCTATCCGGGGTCCACCGCACATGCACACGCCGCAAAACCAGCTGATCCCCATGGTGGTCGAGCAGACCAACCGCGGGGAACGTGCCTACGACATCTTTTCCCGGCTGCTCAAGGACAGCATCATCTTCGTCGGTTCGCCGATCGACGATCAGGTGGCGAACCTGATCATCGCCCAGATGCTGTTCCTCGAGGCGGACGACCCGGACCGCGACATCCTGCTCTACATCAACAGCCCGGGTGGCTCGATCACCGCCGGGCTGGCGATCTACGACACGATGCAGTTCATCAAGCCCGACGTGGCCACCTACTGCATCGGCCAGGCGGCCTCGATCGCCGCCGTCCTGCTGTCGGCCGGCACCAAGGGCAAGCGCTACTCGCTGCCCAACTCGCGGATCCTGATCCACCAGCCGTGGATGTCGGGGCTCGGCGGCCAGGCCACCGACATCGACATCCATGCCAAGGAAATCCTGCGCATGCGCGAGCGGCTCAACGAAATCCTCGCCCACCACACCGGCCAGCCGCTGAAGCGCATCCAGGACGACACGGAGCGCGACTACATCATGGGACCGGACCAGGGCAAGGAATACGGTATTATTGATGACGTCATCCGCAAGCGAACCTAGACGGAACGGCACCGGGACGGGGCCCGTCTCGGACCGGGGTGGCGCCGCCACCCCGCCGCTTGTGCGACCGCACGACGCCTCCGACGCAGGACACACATGGTGAAGAAGAACGGCGAGAACGAAGTGCTCCGCTGCTCGTTCTGCAACAAGGACCAGAACGACGTCCGGAAGCTCATTGCCGGCCCGACGGTCTTCATCTGCGACGAGTGTGTCGAGGTCTGCAACGACATCATCGCCGACGACAACCGCTTCCAGCGGCCTGACGGCACGCGCTCGGCCCTGCCCGTCCCGCAGGAGATCAAGAAGTTCCTGGACGAGTACGTCATCGGCCAGGAGCAGACCAAGAAGAAGCTCGCGGTTGCGGTCTACAACCACTACAAGCGCATCGAGATCCAGAAGCAGTCGAAGACGCGCAACGAGGTCGAGCTCAACAAGTCGAACATCCTGCTGATCGGGCCGACCGGCACCGGCAAGACGCTGCTCGCGCAGACGCTGGCCAAGCTGCTGTCGGTCCCGTTCACCATCGTCGACGCGACGACCCTCACCGAAGCCGGCTACGTCGGCGAGGACGTCGAGAACATCATCCTCAAGCTGCTGCAGGCCGCCAACGGCGACATCGAGAAGGCGCAGCAGGGGATCATCTACATCGACGAAGTCGACAAGATCTGCCGCAAGGACGAAAATCCGTCGATCACCCGCGACGTATCGGGCGAGGGCGTCCAGCAGGCGCTCCTCAAGATCCTCGAAGGTACGGTGGCCAACGTCCCGCCCCAGGGCGGCCGCAAGCACCCGCACCAGGAGTTCTTCCAGGTCGACACGACCAACATCCTGTTCGTCTGCGGCGGCGCCTTCGTCGGGCTCGATCGGGTGATCGAGCGCCGCATCGGCAAGAAGACGCTCGGCTTCAAGGCCGAGCTGCGCGGACCGCAGAATGTCGGGACCGGCGCGGTCGTCGGCGGCGTCGAGCCGCAGGACCTGATCAAGTACGGGCTGATTCCGGAGTTCGTCGGCCGCCTCCCGGTCGTCGGCACCCTCCACGAGCTCGATCGCCCGGCCCTGATCCAGATCCTGACCCAGCCGCGCAACGCCATCACCCGGCAGTACCAGCGGCTGTTCGAGTACGAGAACGTCAAGCTGCGCTTCACCGACGACGCCCTCGAGGCGATCGCCGAGCTGGCCCTGCAGCGCAAGATCGGCGCGCGCGGCCTGCGGATGATCATCGAAGACCTGATGCTCGACCTGATGTACACGCTGCCGGGCCAGAAGAAGATCCGGGAGTGCGTCATCACCCGCGACGTGGTCGAGGCTCGGGAGAAGCCGATCACGCTGATGGAAAAGGCGGGGTGAGGGACGCCGACGGCGTCTCCCTCCCCTCCTGCAGCAAAGCCCCCCTATGGAAGTGTACGAGACCCTCCCCATCGTTCCGTTGCGGGATGTCGTCGTGTTCCCGCACATGATGATGCCGTTCGTGATCGGGCGTCCGTCGTCGATCCGGGCCCTCGAACACGCCCTCGGCAAGGACAAGCGGATCTTCCTCGCCGCCCAGCACGACGCCGCGGTGGACGAGCCGCAGCCGAACGACATCTTCACGATGGGCTGCATCGCCAACATCGTGCAGAGCCTGAAGCTGCCCGACGGCAACATCAAGGTGCTGGTCGAGGGTGTCGACCGCGCCCGCGCGGTCGAGTGGAAGGAAGACAAGGGCTTCTTCCGGGTCGTCGTGAAGATGATCCCGCGCTCGAAGGACGTGCCCGCCGACATCGAGTCGGTGATGAGCCGCGTCGTCTCGATGTTCGAGCAGTACGTCAAGCTCTCGAACAACCTGAACTTCGACGCCATGATCGCCGCCGTCCGCGTCGACGACCCGTCGAAGCTGGGCGACACCATCGCCGCTCACCTGCTCGTCGGCGTCGAGGAGAAGCAGAACCTCCTCGAGATCGTCTCGCCCGTCGAGCGTCTCAACCGCATCGCCAGCGTGCTCGAAGGCGAAGTGGACAAGCTCCAGGTCGACCGCCGCATCCAGTCTCGCGTCAAGAAGCAGATGGAGAAGGCGCAGAAAGAGTACTACCTCAACGAGAAGATGAAGGCGATCCAGAAGGAACTGGGTCGCAAGGACGACAAGGGCAACGAGGTCGAGGAACTGCGCAAGAAAATCGACCAGGCACGGATGCCGAAGGAAACGGCCGAGAAGGCCATTCAGGAGCTGCGCCGGCTCGAGTCGATGCCGCCGATGTCGGCCGAGGCGACGGTCTCGCGCAACTACCTCGACTGGCTGATCGCCGTTCCCTGGCACAAGAAGACCAAGGAAAGCCGGGATCTCGTCCGCGCCGAGCAGGTCCTCAACGAGGACCACTTCGGCCTGGAGAAGATCAAGGACCGCATCCTCGAGTTCCTGGCGGTGCGTTCGCTGGTCAAGAAGCCGAAGAGCACCATCCTCACCTTCTCGGGCCCTCCGGGCGTCGGCAAGACGTCGCTCGCCAAGTCGATCGCCCGCGCCACCAACCGCAAGTTCGTCCGCCTGTCGCTCGGCGGGGTGCGTGACGAGGCCGAGATCCGCGGCCACCGCCGCACCTACATCGGCGCCTTCCCCGGCCAGATCATCCAGATGATGAAGAAGGCCGGGACGATGAACCCGGTCTTCCTGCTCGACGAAGTCGACAAGATGTCGATGGACTTCCGCGGCGACCCGTCGGCGGCGCTGCTCGAAGTGCTGGACCCGGAGCAGAACGGCAGCTTCCTCGATCACTACCTCGACACCGAGTACGAGCCTGTCGAACGTGATGTTCATCTGCACCGCCAACGTCCTGCACACCATCCCGCAGGCGCTGCGCGACCGCATGGAAGTGCTGCAGCTGGCCGGCTACACCGAGTACGAGAAGGTCGAGATCGCGCGTCGCTTCCTGGTCCCGAAGGCGGTCGAGGCGACCGGCCTGACGAGCGCCAACATCACCTTCAACGACGACGCGCTGTCGACCGTCATCCAGCGCTACACGCGCGAGGCCGGCGTCCGCAGCCTGGAGCGCGAGCTGTCGTCGATCTGCCGCAAGGTGGCCCGCAAGGTGGTCACCGACGGCGCGAGCTTCTCCGAGGACATCAGCGGGGACAAGGTCACCCAGTACCTGGGCGTGCCGAAATACCGGCCGACCCTCGCCGAGCAGAAGAACGAGATCGGCATCGCGACCGGCCTGGCCTGGACGGAAGCTGGCGGCGAGATCCTGGTGACCGAAGCGACGCTGATGAGCGGCAAGGGCGTGCTCACCCTCACCGGCAAGCTCGGCGACGTGATGCAGGAGTCGGCCCAGGCGGCGATGAGCTACGTCCGCTCGAACGCCGAGGACTTCGGCCTGGCCCTCGACTTCAACAAGCGCACCGACATCCACATCCACGTGCCCGAGGGCGCCATCCCGAAGGACGGCCCGTCGGCGGGCATCACCATCGCCACCGCGATGATTTCGGCTCTGGTCAAGGTGCCCATCCGCAAGGACGTGGCGATGACCGGCGAAATCACGCTGCGCGGCAAGGTGCTGCCGATCGGCGGCTTGAAAGAGAAGCTCCTCGCCGCGCACCGGGCCGGCATCGGGACGATCATCGTCCCGAAGGACAACGAAAAGGACCTGGCCGACGTCCCCAAGAACGTCCTCGACCAGCTCAAGATCTACATGGTCGAGGGGATGGACGAAGTGTTGAAGCAGGCGCTCGCCGGGCCGATCCCGATGGGCGTCTCGGCGGCGACCGTCGACGCGCCGGCCGATGCGGCCGACGCGGCCGACGCGTCCGATGACAGGATCACGCATTGATTGTTGGCCGGACGACCCGAGGGTCGTTCGGCGGGTGACGGTCTCGCCGCGTATGCGGGAGCCAGTCGGCGAGCGTGTGACGTGCACGTAGTCGAGGCCGAGTTCGTCACGAGCGCGGCCGATGCCCGGGGGGTGCCGTTCGACGCGCCCCACCTGGCGATGATCGGGCGGTCCAACGTCGGCAAGTCGACGCTGATCAACGCGCTGCTTCGGCAGCGGCTGGCGCGGACGAGCGCTGCGGCGGGCAAAACCCGCCTGTTGAATTTCTACCGGGTGACGTTCGACCGTTTCGCCCCGGTATCTCGTCTCTATCTCGTCGACTTGCCGGGCTACGGATATGCCCGCGGCGGCGAGGAAGCACAGGAGGAGTTTCGGCTCCGCCTCGACAGTTACTTCGGCGGCGCGTCGAGACCGGCAGCAGTGCTGCAGCTGGTCGACGCCCGCCACCCGGGCCTCCCGCAGGATGTCGCGGCCTGGGACTGGATACGCACGCTCACGACCCACGCGGCCCGGACCGACGACACCGGGACCGCCTCCCACCCACTCTCCGCTGCCGTCGTCGCAACGAAAATCGACAAGCTCTCCCGCGCCGACCGCCGGCGCGCCCTCGACAAATGGACCAGACAACTGAACGCCCCCGTCCTGCCGGTGTCGGCCGCAACGGGCGAAGGAATGACCGACCTGTGGACCCTGATCGTCAGCCTGCTGCGCCCGCAGCCGGCGGCGACGAAGGGGCCGCATCCGCCGAACCCACCGAGCGCGCCGAGCAGCCCGAGCAGCCCGAGCGGGCTGAACAGCCCGAGCGGGCTGAACAGCCCCCGCGGGCTGAACAGCCCCCGCGGCTGAACAGCCCGCGGACCGAACAGCCCCAGCGGACCGAACAGGCACCGAGAGCCGAGCAGCCGCAGCGGGCGGAGCGAGGCGAGCGGCCCGAGCGGGGCAACCGCGCCGAAGGCGGCGGCCGGCCGGGCCACCACAACCGGCAGGACCGGCACGACCGGCAGGGACAGTCCGAACGCCAGGGCGGACAGCAGGAACGGTCCGAGCGGCCGGAGCGGCCCGAACGCGAGGGTGCCGGCGGACCGGAAGCGCCGGTCGTAGACCTCGCCACGCTCAAGGACATGGGCGTGACCGAGCTCACGCACCTGGCCAAGGAGCTCGAGGTTCCCAATGCCACCGGCCTCCGCAAGCAGGAGCTGATCTTCGAGATCCTGCGGGCCCGGGCCGAGAAGAGCGGATTCATCTTCTCGGAGGGCGTGCTCGAGCTGCTGCCTGACGGCTACGGCTTCCTCCGCGCCCCCGACTACAACTACCTGGCCGGCCCCGACGACGTCTACGTCTCGCCGTCGCAGATCCGCAAGTTCGACCTGCACACCGGCGACACCGTCTCCGGCCAGATCCGCCCGCCCAAGGAAGGCGAGCGCTACTTCGCCCTGATCAAGGTCGAAGCGGTCAACTTCGAGCCGCCCGATCGCACCCGCGAGAAGGTGTTCTTCGAGAACCTGACGCCGCTCTACCCGCAGGAGCGCTTCAAGCTCGAAACCTCCGGCGACAACCTGTCGGCCCGCGTCCTCGACCTGATGACGCCGGTCGGCAAGGGCCAGCGCGGCCTGATCGTCGCCCCGCCGCGCACCGGCAAGACGATGCTGCTGCAGAACATCGCCAACAGCATCAGCGCCAACCACCCCGAGGTCTACCTCATCGTCCTGCTCATCGACGAGCGGCCCGAGGAAGTGACCGACATGCAGCGCTCGGTCAAGGGTGAGGTCATCTCCTCGACCTTCGACGAGCCGGCGCAGCGGCATGTCCAGGTCGCCGAGATGGTGATCGAGAAGGCCAAGCGCCTGGTCGAGCACAAGAAGGACGTCGTCATCCTGCTCGACTCGATCACGCGCCTCGCCCGCGCCTACAACACCGTGGTGCCGCCGTCGGGCAAAGTGCTGTCGGGCGGCGTCGACAGCAACGCTCTGCAGCGCCCGAAGCGCTTCTTCGGCGCGGCGCGCAACATCGAGGACGGCGGCTCCCTGACCATCATCTCGACCGCGCTGATCGACACCGGGTCGCGCATGGACGAGGTGATCTTCGAGGAGTTCAAGGGCACCGGCAACATGGAAATCCACCTCGATCGCAAGCTGGCGGATCGTCGTGTGTTCCCGGCCATCGACATCCAGAAGAGCGGCACGCGCAAGGAAGAGCTCCTCATGGCCAAGGAGGATCTCAACCGCGTGTGGGTGCTGCGCAAGGTGCTCAACCCGCTCTCCCCGGTCGAGGCGATGGAGCTCCTGATTTCGAAGATGGGCAAGACCCGCAACAACGCCGAGTTCCTCTCGGCGATGAGCGGCGGGAAGTAGCCGCCCGGCGTGCGGCGCCGCGGCGCGCCTAGCGCCGGGAACAGCAGCCGCACGCCCCAATGGGCGGCCCGCGGCCGGCCGTGAGAGGCTGGCCGCAGAATAAGTAGAGCAACCTCCTGAAGACTGAAACCCCCTCCAGTACCTTCGGCGAGCTCGGCCTCAGGGCCGAGCTCACCGCCGCCATCACCGCCCTGGGCTACGAAGAGCCCACCCCCGTCCAGCGCGAGTCGATTCCGCTCCTCCTCGAGGGGCGCGACATCCTGTCGCAGGCCGGCACCGGCACCGGCAAGACCGCGGCATTCGCGCTGCCGATGCTGCAGCGGATCGCCGCCGATCGGCCGGCCCGACGCAAGCCCGGCGAGACCTCCAGCATCGTGCTGGTGCCGACGCGCGAGCTGGCGATGCAGGTCGCCGAAGCGGTCCACAAGTACGGCAAGGCGCTCGGCGCCTCGGTGCTGCCGCTCTACGGCGGCGCACCGATGCACCAGCAGGTGCGGGCGCTGCAGCGCGGCGTCGACGTCGTCGTCGGCACGCCCGGCCGCGTCCTCGATCACCTCCGGCGCGAGACGCTCAAGCTCGAGAGCCTGCAGATCCTCGTCCTCGACGAAGCCGACGAGATGCTCGACATGGGCTTCGCCGACGACCTCGACGCGATCTTCGCGGCCCTGCCCGAGGCGCGCCAGACGGCGCTGTTCTCGGCGACGATGCCGCCGCGGATCCTGCAGATCACCAAGCGCCACCTCAAGGATCCGGCGCGGGTGACGATCGAGAGCGAGAAGACGGCCAAGGGCGACGCGCCGCGCGTCCGCCAGGTCGCCTACGTCGTCGCCCGGGCCCACAAGCCGGCCGCGCTGGCCCGCATCATCGACATGGAAGACCCGGTGGCGACGCTGGTCTTCTGCCGGACCCGTCTCGAAGTCGAGGCGCTGGTCGAGACCTTCAACGCCCACGGCCAGCGCGCCGAGGCGCTGCACGGCGGCATGGAGCAGCGGCAGCGGGACAAGGTGATGAACCTGTTCCGGTCGCAGAAGGCCGACGTCCTGATCGCCACCGACGTCGCGGCTCGCGGCCTCGACATCACCCACATCACGCACGTCGTCAACTACGACGTGCCGGCCTCGGCCGAGGTCTACCTGCACCGCATCGGCCGCACCGGCCGGGCCGGCCGCACCGGCACCGCCATCACCCTGGTCGAGACGCGCGAGCATCGCTGGCTCAAGTCGCTCGAACGCACCAGCAAGTCGAAGATCGAGATCGCCCAGATCCCGACCGTGGCGGATCTGCGCGCCAAGCACCTCGACGTGACGCGCGCCTCGCTGCGCGAGGCCCTGCTCGCCGGCGGCCACGATGGCGTCCGCGTCGTCGTCGAGTCGCTGGCGCAGGAGTTCGACATCGTCGCCATCGCCACCACCGCGGTGGCGCTGCTGCACGCCGCGTCGGCCAGCGCCGACGATGATGAGATCCCCGCGGCCTCGCCGGCGCGGATGACGGACGCGCGCGATCGCGGGCCGGCTGACCGCGGGCCTGGGCGTCCGGACCGGCGTCCGGCGCGCGACGACGGTGATCGCCCGCAGCGCTCTGGGCCGGACCGCGGTCCGCGCCGCGGAACGGGTGAGGCGATGGCCCGCCTCTGGGTCGGCGCCGGGCGTCAGGCCGGGGTCCGCCCCGCCGACCTCGTCGGCGCCATCAGCGGCGAAACCGGCCTCAAGTCGGCGTTCATCGGCGCCATCGAGATCGCCGATCGGTTCTCGCTGGTCGAGGTGCCGGACGAGGTCGCCGACGACGTCATCGAAGCGCTCGCCGCGACCAAGCTGCGCGGCCAGAAGGTCACCGTGCGCCGCGACCGCGACGCCGGGTCGGCCGGTCGGCCGCCCGCCGGCGACGACCGCCCGCACCGCGCAAAACCCCCGCGCCGCAACGACGACTGACCTCGACGACTCCGGAGTCGTGAGTGCTTCTCGGCCATGAATCCGGAGTCGTTCCCTCTCCCGACTCCGGAGTGGTTCCTCACCCACTCCGGAGTCGGTGGTCTGTCCACTTGCCGGCGTGGACGGTATGATGACCGCCTATGCATCAACGCAGGTTCGGTCGTCTCGGGTGGTCCGTCTCCGACATCGGCTACGGCATGTGGGGGATGGGTGGGTGGTCCGGTTCGGAGGACGCCAAGTCGCTGGCCGCGCTCGACCGGAGCGTCGCGCTCGGCTGCAACTTCTTCGACACGGCGTTCGCCTACGGTGACGGACACTCGGAGCAGCTGCTCGGCGAGACGCTGAAGCGGCACGCTGGCCGGAAGCTCTACGTCGCGACCAAGGTTCCCCCCAAGAACCGCGTCTGGCCGGGCCACGCAGCGACGCCGATCGGGCAGGTCTTCCCCTACGACTACATCGTCGAGATGACCGAGCGCAGCGCCGCCAACCTGGGCGTGTCGCGCATCGATCTGCAGCAGCTCCACGTCTGGAGCGACGCCTGGGTCGAGGACGACGGCTGGAAGCGCGCCGTCACCGACCTGAAGGCGCGCGGCCTGATCGAGGGCTTCGGCATCAGCATCAACCGCTGGGAGGCCGACAACGTCCTGAAGGCGCTCGACACCGGCCTCGTCGACGCCGTCCAGGTCGTCTACAACATCTTCGACCAGGCGCCCGAGGACCATCTCTTCCCCGCCTGCGAGAAGCTCGGCGTCGCGGTCATCGCCCGCGTCCCGTTCGACGAGGGCAGCCTGACCGGCACCCTGACCGCCGGCTCCACCTGGCCGGCGGGCGACTGGCGCAATCTTTACTTCACGCCGCAGACCATCGCCGAGACGCTGCCGCGCGTCGAGGCGCTGCGGGCGCTGGTGCCGCCGGGCCGGTCGCTGCCCGACCTCGCCCTGCGCTTCATCCTGCACCACCCGGCCGTCTCGACGACCATCCCCGGCATGCGGTCGCTCGGGCACGTCGACGCCAACATCGCCGCCAGCGACGCGCCGGCGCTCGGCCAGGACCTGGTCGCGGCCCTTCGTGCCCATCGCTGGGAGCGCGACTGGGTCGTGCCGTGAGCGCCGGTTTCTCGGTGGAGGTTCCCGTGCCCCAATCCCGCCGCTCCTTCCTGACCGGCACCGCCGCCGCCGCGGCCGTCGCTGCCCTGCCGTCGGCCGCGCTGGCCATGGAGCCCGTCACGCGCGCCGGCCCGTCGCGCCTGCGCATCGGGCTGGCTGCCTATTCGATGCGCCAGTACCTGCAGGCCAAGCCGGGGACGCCGCGGGCGATGGACCTGCTCGGGTTCGTGGACTGGGCGGCGACGCTCGACACGGACGCCGTCGAGCTGACCTCGTACTTCTTCCCCGAACAGGTCACCAAGGCCTACCTCAACGACCTGAAGCGCCGCTGCCACGTCAACGGCCTCGACATCTCGGGCGGCGCCATCCGCAACAACTTCACCCTGCCGCCCGGAGCCGAGCTGGAGAAATGGTTCAGCCATCTCGACATGTGGCTCGATCACTACGCCCAGCTCGGCGCGCCGGTGATCCGCGTGTTCGCCGGCGTGCCGCCCAAAGACGTGACCGAGGAGCAGGGCATCCAGAACGCCATCGTCAACCTGCGCCGGGCCTGCGAGATGGCGGCGACGCGCGGCGTCATCCTCGGCCTCGAGAACCACGACTACCTGACGAACATCGATCGCATGCTGCCGATCGTCAAGGCGGTGGACTCGCCGTGGTTCGGCGTCAACCTCGACTCGGGCAACGTGGACAAGGCCGACGCCTACCCAGAGCTCGTGAAGATCGTCCCGTACGCGCTGAACGTCCAGCTCAAGGTCGAGACGGGGACGGGGTCGGCGCCCAGGATCGTGACCGACATCCCGAAGTTCGTCGACATCCTCCGCAAGGCCGGCTACCGCGGCTACATCGTCCTGGAATACGAATCGAAGCCCGAGCCCTACGACGCCGTCCCGAAGCACCTGGCCGAGATCAGGGCCGCCCTGGACGGCAAACGCTAGCGGACCGCCGCGGTCCGGCGCCGCGGCGCGCCCAGCGCCGCGAATAGCAGCCGGAACGCCCCCAGGCGGCCTGCGGTCGGCCTGAGGGGCCGACCGCCAGCCAACAGTGCTATACTCGATTGTTTCTGCTACGGAGGGTCGTCGTGAAGGAAGCCATTCATCCCAAGTATTACGAGGTCGAGGCCCGCTGTTCGTGCGGGACGACCTGGAAGACCCGGTCCACCAGCAAGGAGCTGCACCTCGAGATCTGCTCGTCGTGCCACCCGTTCTACACGGGGCGCCAGAAGCTGCTGGACACGGAAGGCCGCATCGAGCGCTTCAAGCGGAAGTACGGCGCCCAGACCGTCGCCGACCGCCAGGCGCAGGCCAAGGCCGCCAAGACTGGCGCCAAGCCGGCCGCCGCGCAGTAGCGCGGCCGAGCGGGCCGTGAGGTCCGCTCCCTAGAACAGTCCCGGTCCCGGCGAGGCCCCGATGGCCTCGTTCCCGGGACGGGCTCCAGACAGCTTCCGTCGCAACCGGTCCAACCGCCGTTCCAGGCGGTCGGCCGCGCTGCGCCCGCCGTCCGGGCGGGCCAGTTCGGTCCGCCGGGCCCGCTCGGCGTAGCTGTGCGCCTGCGTCAGGTCGCAGCGCCGGTGCTCGAAGTGCACCGCCAGCGCTTCGGTCGCTTCCTGTCGGAGGCCGGCGCGGACGCCGCGCAGGCCGGTGATCTCGGTCCAGGACACCGCGGCGTCGTCGTAGCGCCGCTGGCTGCGCAACAGCCGGGCCAGCCCGGCCAGCGTCTCCGGACGCAGCGCGTGCCCGGGCGCGAGATCGTCCAGCCCGCGCCGGTAGCAGACCTCGGCTTCCACGACCGCCGAGCGGCGGTGCAGCTCACGGCCGAGCAGCGCCGCCTCCTCGGCCTTCGTGCAGGCCATCGCCCCGGTCCGAAGCAGCCGGGCCGCGCGCGCCGTCACCCCGGCGAGCGACAGCAGGTCGAGCCGGTTGTGGTGGAGCACCGGCTCCAGCACCGCCCAGTCGCCGCGGCGGACGAAGTCGAAATAGCGCCCCGGGATCTCGAAGCCCGGCACGTCGCCGATCCGCTCGACCTCGAACAGCGAGCGCTCGAGGTGGACCAGCCGGCAGCCGCTTTCGTTTTCCGCGGGCGCGTCCCACGGCGAGCGCTCGGGATCGCGGGCGTGCTTCTTCGACCACAACCGCCGCGCGACGGGCAGCATGTCGAGATGCGGGAGGTCGTCCCACGGCGAGCGGAGCCGGTGGAACGCCCAGCGCGTCTCCATCACCGGCACGTCGAAGGTGCGGCCGTTGTAGGTGACGAGCACCGCCGCCTCGGCCCGCGCCCACTCGCCCACCGCACCGATCAAGGCGCGCTCCGCGGCAAAACTCGGCAGCACGAACTGCCGGATCAGGAAGCTGCCGTCCTCGCGCGACAACGCGCAGCCGACCAGGAAGGCGACGGTGCCGGCGCCGCCGGACAGGCCCGTCGTCTCCAGATCGAGATAGAGGATGCGCGCCCGCGGCGCGTCGACCGCGGCCGGGTCTCGCGCGATGAGGGCGATGTCGTCGGGCGTCACCCGCGCGTCCCGCAGCTGCAGGGAGCCGTGCCAGTCGGCGGGCGCGTAGTGGCGCTCGACGACCAGCGTCTTGCCGAGCGGGCCGTCGATCTCGCGGGCGCCGTCGAGAGCCGACCGCGGCGCGTCGACGAGCGGCAGGCCATCGTCGCCGACCGGCTCGTAGGTCAGCTCGCGCGCCTTCGCCAAGGCTCCGGCGCCGCAAGCGCCGGCCGAGCCCACGGCGGCGCCGGCTCCCGCCGAGGCGGGACCGGTGCCTTTTACGAGCGCACGCAAGCGGTCGAGCGTACTCACTAGTGTCCTGAGTCAGAGATTCGCCACACAACTCGCGGGCGGGGCATCCCGCCTCGCCGCGTTGCTCGTCGCTCACATATCGCCAATATGCTCACTCCTCGCGCCTTGCGATCCGGGCGCCGCGCCCGCGACTTGTGCACCGAATCTCTGACTCGGGACACTAGAACGGCACCTCGCCGTCCTCGACTTGGCCCGCCGTAGCCTTGGCGGAGGCGGCTCGCCCCGTCAGCCGCTGCAGCAGATCGAGCGCCACGCGCTTGCCCTGCGGCCCGATCTCGCCGATCGGCCCGACGCACGACGGGCAGCCGCGCTCGCACTCGCAGCTGGCGATCAGGTCGGCGCTGGCCTCGAGCAGCCGATCCTGGACCTCCCACAGCGGCGCGCTGAAGCCGATGCCGCCGGGATAGTTGTCGTAGATGAAGATGCGCGGTTCCTCGAGGGCGGGCGCCTTCGCCAAGGCTTCGGCGCCCCGAAGGGCAGCCAGCTCTGGGCCAGCCGACGCGGCACCAGCCGGCGCGGCACCAGTCGCCGCGTCGCCTTCGGCGTTGACCGACACGCCGAGGTCGTTGCGATCGCACATCAGCAGCAGCTGGGCCACCGTCCGCATCGCCTGGGCCATGCCGCTCACCCCGTCGCGCTTCGCCTCGCTGTCGTACGACAGCGACGCCAGCACCGCCTTCGGTACGGTCAGCCAGTACCGACGTCGTGTGCATCTGCTGCTCGGGCAGGTCGAGCTCGCCCGACCCGACGTTCTCGTTCGTGTAGAACCGGATCTTCTTGAACCCGATGACCCGGGCCACGACGTGGACCTCGCCGTGCGCGCCGGGGATGGGAGCGGCTTGCCGCGCCGAAGCCTCGGCGGAGGCGGGCGTGCTGCGCTCGTCGAGAATCGTGACCTTCGAGTACTTGATCGCGTCGGTGTAGTAGTCGCAGTCGACCCGCTTCACGTAGGCCTTGCGATGGTCGAAGTCGAAGCGCTCGACGTGGAACAGCTGCCCTTCGAGGATGTAGATCGCCTTCTCGTGCAGCATCGACGGGGCGCTGGTGAAATCGGTCTCGGCGATCACCTGCGGATCGACGGTGACGTCGACGATCACCACGTTGTCCGAGGACACCGACCGCAGGCTGACCGCGTCGGCCGGATACGACTCGTGCGTCCAGTTCCACTGCCCGTCGGCCTGGTGGACGAAGCCTTCCTCGCCGAGCAGGCCGAGCACCGCCGGCAGGTCCTCCTGGCCGAAGCGCTCGTCGGCCCTGAACGGCAGCTCGAAGGCGGCGCACTTGATGTGGTCGAGCAGGATCTGCAGGTTGTCCGGGTTGACCAGCGCCTGCTCCGGCGAGGCGCCGAAGAAGTAATCGGGGTGCCGGATGATGAACTGATCGAGCGGCGCGCTCGACGCCACCAGCACCGCGGCGGATCGCCCGGCGCGGCGGCCGGCCCGGCCGGCCCGCTGCCAGGTCGCCGCGATCGTCCCCGGATAGCCGGCCATGATCGACGCGTCGAGGGCGCCGATGTCGATGCCGAGCTCGAGCGCGCTGGTCGAGACCACGGCGCGGACGCTGCCCTCGCGCAGGCCGCGCTCGATCTCGCGCCGGCGCAGCGGCAGGTAGCCGCCGCGATAGCCGCGCACCATCTCCGGCTCGCCGGGCGGGCCCTGGCAATCCTCCTTGAGATACGTCGTGAGGATCTCGGTGGCCAGGCGGCTCTGCGCGAAGACGATCGCCTGCAGGTGCCGGCGCAGGAACTCCAGCGTGACCCGCCGCGTCTCGGCCAGGTAGGAGCGGCGGATCCCTAGCTGGCTGTTGACCACCGGCGGGTTGACGAAGGCGAAGAACTTCTCCGCCCGCGGCGCGCCGCTCCGATCGACCAGCGCCATCGGCGTCTCGGTGAGGCGCTCGGCGAGGTTGACGGGGTTGGCGATGGTCGCCGACGTGCAGATGAACACCGGCGCCGATCCGTAGTGGCGGCAGACGCGCTGCAGCCGGCGCAGGATGTTGGCGAGATGGCTGCCGAAGACGCCGCGGTAGGCGTGCAGCTCGTCGATCACCACGTAGCGCATGTTCTCGAACAGCTTCGCCCAGCGCGGATGGTGCGGCAGGATCCCGGCGTGCAGCATGTCCGGGTTGCTGAGCACGATGTGGGCGCGGCCGCGGATGGCGCGCCGCGCGTCCTGCGGCGTGTCGCCGTCGTAGGTGAACACGCCGATCGAGGCCGGCGCGGCGGCGTCGTGCCCCGCCTGGGTATCGATCAGCTCGACCAGGCCGTGCAGCTCGGCCAGCTGATCCTGGGCCAGCGCCTTGGTCGGGTAGAGATACAGCGCGCGGGCCGACGGATCCTTGAGGATCGTGTCGAGGACCGGCCCGTTGAAGCAGAGCGTCTTGCCCGAGGCGGTCGGCGTGACGACGACGGTGCTGCGCCCGGCCAGGGCGTGCGCCATCGTCTCGGCCTGGTGGGTGTAGAGCTCACGGATGCCGCGGGTGGCAAGGGCGCCGACCAGCCGGCCGTCCAGCTCGGCCGGCATCGGCGCGAACATCGCCGGCGCCGCCGGCAGCCGCCGCACGGCGGTGACGACCACGTCGCCGGAGACCGTGGCATGCCGGTCGGCCAGGCCGGCCCCCGGGGTCGTCGAGCTGCCCGGGACTGCCGTCGGTTCGCCGGGGCCTGCCGTCGGGGCCTCGAGCAGGGCCCGAGCCCCGCCCGCCCCCGGCCCCAGGCGGCTCAGGGCGTCGAGGATCGCCTGCTCGGTATTCGCCGATTTGGTGATCGGGAGGCTCGCCGACGGCGCCGGCACGAGCGTGCGTGACGAAGGCGGCGGGGGCATGCGCGTCGACACACGCTAACAGCCGGGGCGACCGCGATCAAGAGGCGAAAGCGTCCCTGGATCGCCCAGGCGGCCTCTGCTCATCTGCCCTTCACGCAACAGATGTTAAGATGCCGGTCCCTTACCTCTTCCATATGGCCCGTCGGGTGGGGCGGCACGCCGCCATCTTCGTGGGGTTCCTGGTCGTCGCGATCGTCGCGACGTGGCCGCTGGCGCGCCACCTCGACGACGCCTTCACTGGACCTCCGTCCGGCGACACCGGCGTCTACGTCTGGAACGTGTGGGTCTTCCAACACGAGCTGCAACAGGGCCGGCTGCCCTTCTACACGTCGTCGATCTTCTCCGGTACGCCGAACACCGCCCCCGCCAACCTCAGCCTCCACAACTACACGACCGCCGCCAACGTCCTGGCCTGGCCGTGGATCCCGCTGGTCGGGCTGGTCGCCGCCTTCAATCTCGTCTTCCTCTTCAACATCGCGCTCTCGGGCTATGCCGGCTACCTGCTCGCCCGTGAGCAGACCGCGCCCACGCCAGAATCCCTGATCGCCGGCGCCGTGTTCGCGCTCTCGCCGGTGTTGATCGCGCGCGGCTACGGCCACTTCAGCCTCGTCGCGGCGGCGCCGCTGGCGATCTTCATCATCCTGCTGCGGCGCCTCGGCGACACCGGCCAGCTCCGCTACGCCTTCGGCCTCGGCGCGGTCGTCGCCTGGGCGACGTGTTCCGACGCCTACTACGGCGTGTTCTGCCTGCTGATGGCGGGCCTCGTCCTGCTCCTCCAGTTCATCAGCCTCGAGCGGGCCATCGACGTGCCTGTGGCGCGCATCACCGGCCTGCGGCGGACGCTCGACGTGCTGCTGGTCGCGGTCGGCAGCTTCGCCTTCGCCATCGCCCTGCGCGGCGGCGGCACCGTCGACATCCTCGGCATCCACGTCCGGGCCCACACGCTCTACACGCCGATGCTGCTCGTGACCGTGCTGCTGCTGGCCCGCCTGGCGCTGATCCGGCCGCACCGCCTGTCGCTGCGACCGGGCGCCGAACCGGTCCGCGCCGCCCGCGCCATCGTCGCCGCCGGCGTCGTGATCACGGTGCTGCTGGCGCCCGTCCTCTATGCCTTCGGCGAGCAGGTGATCAGCGGCAACGCCGACCTGTCGCCGCCGCTGTGGCGCAGCAGCCCGCGCGGCATCGACCTGCTCGGGCTCGTCCTGCCCAACCCGAACCACGTCCTCTGGGGCGAGGCGATGCGAGCCCGGCTGATCGCGTGGACCGGCACCCAGAATGCCATCCCGGAAGCGGTCGGCTCGCTGTCGCTGGTGGCCCTGGCGGTGATGGCGGCGGCGTGGTGGCGCTTCGAATGGCGGCCGTCGCGCCTCCGCGTCGGGATGACCGTGTTCTTCGTGCTGCTGGCGCTCGGCCCGTTCGTCTACGTCGCCGGCGTCAACACGCACGTGCCGATGCCCTGGAGCGTGCTGCGCTATGTCCCGATCCTCGGGCTGGTGCGCTCGCCTGGCCGCTTCGCGGTCATCGCCTCGCTCGGCGTCGCCTTGATGCTGGCGCAGGCGCTCGCCCACCTCGGCCGGCAGTATCCGACGCGCCGGCGCGCCATTCTGGCGGTGGTCGGCGTGCTGCTCGCGATCGAGCTGGTGCCGGGCCCGCGCACGCTCTACTCGGCCGGCATCCCCGCGCTCTACGAGACGATTGCCCGCGACCCGCGCCCGGACGTGCAGGTCCTCGAGCTGCCGGTCGGCCTGCGCGACGGGACCAGCTCGATGGGCGATTTCTCGGCCCGCACCCAGTACTTCCAGACCGCGCACGGCAAGGCGATCGTTGGCGGCTATCTGTCGCGCGTCTCGGCGCGGCGCCGGCTGGACGCGACGCGGGCGCCCGTCATGAACGCCCTCTGCACGCTCAGCGAGGGCCACGCTCTGAGCGCCGACCAGGACGCCGCGGCGCGCGGCCGCGCCGACGTGTTCCTGCGCCGCACGAGCCTCGGCTACGTCGTGGTGGACGAGACGCGGGCCTCGCCGGCGCTGGTCGAGTTCGCCACCGACCTGCTCGGGCTCACCCTCGTGTCGCGGGAGGGTCCGCTGGCGCTCTACGTGCCGCGAGTACCGCCGCCACCAGACCGCTGAGGCCGAGCAGCCCGACCATGTTCGGGAACACCTGCAGCGCGTTCATCAGGTCACCCCACGCCCAGACCACGTCGACCTTCGACACCGCCCCGAACGGGATCAGCAGGCAGTAGATCCAGCGATACGGCACGCTGACGCGGCGGCCGAGCAGGTACTCGAGGAACTGCTCGCCGTAATAGGCCCACCCGATCAGTGTCGTGTAGCCGAACAGGAAGACGCAGAACGCGACCACCCAGCCGCCGACGCCGGGCATCGCCGCCTCGAAGGCCAGGACGACCGCCCCGGCGCCGCGCTCGGTGCCCTGCCAGGCGCCGGTCAGGAGCAACGCCAGGGCGCTGATCGTCGAGGTGACGAACGAGACGATGAACACCTCGAGGATGGCGTGCAGGCCCTGCTGCACCGGCTCGCGGCTGGCCGCCGTGCCGTAGGCGACGGCGGCCGTGCCGTAGCCGGCTTCGTTGGCGTAGATGCCCCGGGCCAGGCCGTAGCGCAGCGCCACCAGCATCGCCACGCCGCCCGATCCGCCGGCGACGGCGCGGGTCGAGAACGCTTCCCGGACGACCAGCGCGAGCACCTCTGGCAGGCGGGTGCCGTAGGTCACGATGACGATCAGGCCGCCGGCCAGGTAGAGGCCGACCTTGAGGGGCGAGAGGCGCTGGACGACGCGGCCGATCGAGGTCAGGCCGCCGATGATCACGAGCCAGGTGAGCACGGCCAGCACGAGGCCGGACGCGATCGGCGGGATGCCCACCTGGGCCCGCAGGACGTCGGCGATCGAATTGGGCTGCGTGAACGGCGTGGTGGTGAGCGCCGCGACGCCGGCGACGAGGGCGTAGATCCAGGCCAGTGTCGGCGACTTCAGGCCGTCGCGCAGGTAGTACATCGGGCCGGTCGACAGGCCGTCGGCACTCGTCACGCGGAACTGGCGGCCGAGCACCGCCTCGGTCAGCTTGATGGCCATCGCCACCAGCCCGTAGCACCAGATCCAGAACAGCGCGCCCGGTCCGCCGGCGATGATCGCGGTGGCGACACCGGCGACGTTGCCGGTCCCGATCGACGCCGCCAGCGCGGTCATGAACGCCTGAAACGGCGTCAGCGCGCCGCGGGTGGCGGCGCCTTCCCCGCCGAGGACGGCTCGCACGGCGGCGGGGAAGAGCCGGAACTGCGCGAACCGGTAGCGGACCGTCAGGAAGAGGCCGGCCCCGAACAGCAGGATCACGATCCACGGCATGAAGAGCGCGTCGGCCGCCGCTTCGATCCACCGTGAGGCTGCGGCCATCATCTCGGTCATCGCACGCTCAAATGTTGGATCGGCCCTGGCAGCCGTCGACCGGGATGCACGCGCCGCTGACCCAGCTCGCGCGCGGCGATGCCAGCCAGGCCACCGCGTCACCGACCTCCTCGGCCCGCCCGAAGCGGCCGAACGGCAGCTCGCGGGCGACGAAGTCGGCGATGCCGGCCGGATCCGCCTGCTGGCGCTGGTGCCACGAGCCGCCCGGGAACAGGATCGAGCCGGGCGCGATCGTGTTGACGCGGATGTTCTTCGGCGCCAGCTCGCGCGCCAGTGCCTTGCCCAGGCTGATCTCCGCCGCCTTGACGACGTTGTAGGTGAGGCGGCCGCCGGCCTCGCGGCCGTAAATCGACGCGATCAGCACGATCGACCCGCCGCCGCGCCGGATCATGTGCGGCACGGCCGCGCGCGACGCGCGCACCGCCGGGTAGAGCGTGTAGTCGAGCGCTTCCTGCCAGGCCGCGTCGGGGGTGTCGACGAGCCCGGCGCCCTTGGCCATCCCGACGTTGTTCACCAGCACGTCGACGCCGCCGAAGTGGCTGGCCGCCCGTTCGATCAGCGACGCCGGGCCGTCGGCGATCGACAGGTCGACGGACACGGAAAGGACGCGATCCCCGCCGGACGATCCGGCGGCGGCGGCGACCAGCGCGCGCGCCGCCTCGAGCCGGGCCGCGTCGCGACCGCAGAGGACGACCCGCGCGCCTTCGGCGGCGAGCGCCGTGGCGCTGGCCAGGCCGAGGCCGCGGCTCGATCCGGTGACGACGGCGACGGTGTCGCGAAGCTGGAGATCCATGGCGAAGGTCAGTCGGCCTCAGGGCCGACGAAGAGCATGTAGGAGCCGACGTCGGGGCGCGGGTAATCGGGTTCGATGACGCGCGGCTTGGCGGCGACGAGGCGCCACCGTGACAGCCAGCGTCCGTAGACCTCCGGGGCGCGGCCGCAGGTGTAGCCGAGCTCGCCGTGCGCCCGATTGCCGGCCTCGAGCGTCACGTCCGTCTCCTCGCACAAGAGGAGCGTGCCGGTCGGCTTCATGACGCGGAGGATCTCGGCGACGACGTCGAGGACGCCCGGCTCGGGCACGTGCTGCAGCACGGTGAAGACGAGGCCGATGTCGAACGCGGCGTCGGCGGCGGGGAGCTGCGCGAGGCGCTCGATGGCGCGGACGTCGACGCCCGGCATCAGCGCCCGCGCGGCCGACACCAGGCCCGGCTCGCGCTCGAAGCCGACGACGGTGTCGGCGAACTCGCCGAGCAGCGACGTCATCCGGCCGAAGCCGCAGCCGACGTCGCAGGCGGCGGCGACGCGGCCGCGGTGGCGCGTCGTCAGCAGCGTCCGGACGTCGCGCTGTTCGAGGTAGGCGCGCAGCATCGCGCGCGGGCCGTCGACGTCGACGACCTCGGACGGGGTCCAGACCAGGCGCTCCACGGAGCGAAACGATATCAGAAGGCCTGCGAGCGGCGGCCGCCGCGGCTGTCAGACGGCGCGCCCAGCGCCGGCTGACTCACGGACGCGGCCGGAAGGCCGCCCGCGACGCGCGCTGAGGGCGCGCGGCGCCAACGAACTCAGTCCAACCAGGCGCGGACGCCGTGCTCGCCGAACGTGATCGCGAACAGCTCGCCGGCCGGGCAGCCGCGCGCGGCGGCATCGGCCGCGACCGTCTCGAGATCGACGTGCTCGGCGACGATGCGGATGCGGACGTCCTCCGGCACGAGGTCGCTCAGGCTGAGGACCGCGTAGGACGGAAAGCACACCTGCACCACGACGCGCCCGGCTCGCGTCACGCTGATGCGCAGCCAGCGGGCGTGCGGCACCGCCTGGGCGCCGCCGTTGGCACCGTTGTCCGCGATGACCGGAGTGGAAGAGGGAACGACCTGCTCGAGCACCTGCGCCTTCAGCGAGGTAATCGGCGCAGCCGGTGGAGGCCGTGAGGGAAACCGGCCTAGCGCGGGCGGCCGCCGGTCAAATCGTTCAACTGCCAGTCGAAGGGCGTGAAACGGACGGCAAAATCGTTCTTCGCGAGCGTCTGGCGCTCCCCCGGCAGGAAGTGCGGCGCCAGCACGTGCAGGATCGCGCGCTCGAGCGGGCTGCGGCCCGGATAGGACGACTGGGCGTCGTCGCCGAACGCCTTGACGAACTCCGCCTCGCGCCAGCTGAAGACCGCGGTCACCGCCAGCGTCTGGCCGCCGGCGTCGATCGACGCGCACTCGTGCCGGGTGACGCACTCGGCCGCAACCTGCTTCAGATCGGCGTCGAGCGTGTCGGCACTGTAGGCGGAGCTGCGCAGGCGTCCGCCACCCAGCGACCCGCGGCCGAGGGCCAGGAACACGCGGGGATCGCCGAAGCCGGCGAGCACCGACTTCTCGATGTCGTCGAGCGTCAGGCGACGCCCGGCGGCGTGTCGGACGCGCTTCTCGAACACGCCCGGCACCTGGCGGATGCTGATGGCCGGATAGGCCGGCGAGCGGCCGCCGATCGGATAGGCGTCGAGCACGCTCTCGATCACGAACGCGTTGTAGGCGTTGAGCCAGAAGGCGATCTGCTTCGGCTTCGGCCAGGCGTCGTACTCGGCCGTCGGCACGTCGAGCGACGCGGCGTAGCGATCGAGGGCGCCGCGCGACCCCTTCAGGGCGCGGTAGTAGATCAGCCCGTCGCGGACGTTGAGGTCGAGCAGCTGATCGTAGGGCCGGTGCAACGGATCCACCGTCGACGGCGGCGGATACTGCGCCGCGAGAGTGACCACCGACGCCAGCGCGGCGACGACGGCGGCCGCCAGCGCGGCGACGACGGCGGCGGCAGCGGCGAGGGCGCGCGGACGGTGGTGCGGGATCATCGGAGGAAGCTCCACAGGGCCAGCGCGAACGACACCGGCTGCTCGAGATTGGACATGTGCCCGGCGTCGGGCAGCACGACGAGCTGGGCGCCGGCGATGGCGTCGCGCAGCGTCTCCGCCGACGACGGCGGCGTCAGCGCGTCGTCGGCGCCGACCAGGACCAGGGTCGGACAGGTGATCGCGGCCAGGTTGGGGCGCGCGTCGGGACGGGTCTTCAGCGCCTCGAGGCCGTCGACGACGCCTTCGGCGGTGTTGACGCGGGCGATGGCCCGGAGCTGCTCCGGGACGGCGCCGGCCGCCTGCGCCGTCGGGCCGACCAGCTTCGGGAGCATCGCCTCGAGCACCGCTCCCGGGCCGCGCTCGCGCGCCGTCGCCTGGAGGCGCACGCGGTTGGCCTTGGCCTCGTCCGTGTCTGGCTCGGCGCGGGTATCGGCCAGCACCAGCGTGCGGCAGCGCTGCGGCGCCAGGCGATGAACGGCCAGGACGATGTAGCCGCCCATCGACAGGCCGCCGATCGCGGCGTCCTCGCAGCCGAGATGACGCAGCAGCGCCAGCACGTCCTCGGCATGATCGTCGACCGACAGGGCCGGCGTCCCGCGCGACTGGCCGAAGTTGCGGAGGTCCGGGGTGATGAGCGTCCAGCCGTGCGGCGTGGTGGCGTGGAGCGCGTCCCACATGCCGGCGTGGAGCGGGAAGCCGTGCAGCAGGATCAGCGTCCGGCCGCGGCCCGATTGCAGCCACGAGATCGTCTGCCCACCCATCTCGACCGTGTGACGCGTCGTCATCGCCGGTATGATCACACGATGCGGAGCACGCCGTGAACCGCCTGGCCCGGTTCGGCTGGATCGTCGTCGCCTGGAACCTCGTCGTGATCCTGTGGGGCGCGTTCGTCCGCGCCTCGGGATCGGGCGCCGGGTGCGGCCAGCACTGGCCGCTGTGCAACGGCGTCGCGCTGCCGCGCGATCCGTCTCTGCAGACGGTCATCGAACTGACCCACCGCCTGACGAGCGGGCTGGCGTTGATCGGGCTGCTCGCGCTCGTCGTCGCCGTGTGGCGGGCCCGGCCGGCCGGACATCCGGCCCGACCGGCCGCCGTGTGGTCGATGCTCTTCATGCTGACCGAGGCCGGCGTCGGTGCCGGGCTGGTGCTGTTCGAGCTGGTCGCCGACAACCGCAGCATGGCCCGGGCGCTGTTCATGGCCGTCCATCTGGCCAACACGTTCCTGCTGCTCGGCGCGATGACGCTGACGGCGCGGTGGCTCGAGGATCGGCCGGCGGGCCTCTCGATCGCCGGCCGCGGCGGACGCGCCGCGATCCTCGGCGCGCTCGCGGTCGGGCTGGTGGTGGTCGGCGTCAGCGGCGCGGTCGCGGCGCTCGGCGACACGCTGTTCCCGGCGTCGTCCCTGTCGCACGCGCTGGCGCAGGACCTCTCCTCTACCTCGCACGTGCTGCTCCGGCTGCGCGTGATTCACCCGACGCTGGCGGTGCTCGTCGCCGTGGCCCTCATCTTCGTGGCACCGCGCCTGCCGATCGAGGACGGTGGCGGCGCCGGTTTGGGGGCGGGCTCGCGCGTCGCGCTGCTCGCCGGCGTGCAGGCTGCGCTCGGTGCGCTGAACGTGCTGCTGCTCGCGCCGATGTGGCTCCAGCTCGTCCACCTGCTGGTCGCCGACCTGCTGTGGATCGCGCTGGTCCTGCTCGCCGCCGCCGCGCTCGCCGGCCGGGCCGCGCAGTCGGCCTACCGCGTGTCCGCCGTCGGACCGTACATCGCCGGCACCGGCACGTCGAGCATCCGCAGGTAGAGCCCGAGCTGGGCGCGGTGGTGGATGCTGTGGTTCAGGACGAAGGACCGCAGCACCGAGCCGCGCGGCGCGCTGAGCACCTTGGCGCCGCCCTTCTTCAACGTCCACGGCTGGGCCAGCTCGAGATCGGTCGTCGCCGCCAGGGCGGCGCGCGCCTTGACGACCTTCTCGTCGAACACGGCCAGCGTCTGGGTCAACGACTCCCACACCGGCGGGCCGTAGGGCGGCGCGCCGGGCGGCGCCAGATTGAAGAACGGCTCGCGCAGCGTCAGCACCGCCCAGGCCGGAATCGACACCAGGTGCATGGCCAGCTCGCCCAGCGTCATCGCCTTCGGATGCGGCCGCCACGCCGCGTGCTGCTCCGGCACGCGCTCGAGAACGGTCCGCGTCACCGCGCTTTCGTGGTCGAACTCGGGAAGCAGCGCCTGCGCCATCGACATACGGCGGTAGGATAGCAAGCCATGCCCGCGGCCGTGCTGCACGACGTGCTCTCGGCTGCCGCGGCCCGGCTCCGCGGCGCCGGTCTCGGTGCCGACGACGCCGCGGCCGACGTCGACGTGCTGGCCCGCCACGTGCTGGGCTGGGACCGGGGCCGCCTCCTCGCCCACCGCCGCGACGCCGCCCCGGCGTCATTCGCCGATCGGTTCGGCGCGCTGGTCGACCGCCGCGTCGATCGCGTCCCGGTGGCCTATCTCACCGGCACGCGCGAGTTCTATGGCCTCGACTTCGAGGTCACCGCCGACGTGCTGATCCCGCGCCCGGAAACCGAGCTCGCCGTCGACGCCGCGCTCGAGGCGTTGGCGCTGCCCGGCTCGCACGGCCGCGTCGTCGACGTCGGCACCGGCAGCGGCTGCATCGCCGTCGCCCTCGCCGCGACCCGGCCCGACGCCGCCGTCGTCGCCATCGATCGATCGCGCGCGGCCCTCGCCGTGGCGCGGCGCAACGCCCGCCGGCACGGCGTCGACCGGCGGGTGGCGATGGTGGCCGGCGATTTGGCGACCGCGCTCGCGCCGCGCCAGACGATTGACGTGCTCGTGTCGAATCCGCCCTACGTCCCGGACGGCAGCCCCGACGTCGCCGTCGATGTCGCCCGGCACGAGCCGGCCTCGGCGCTCTATGCCGGCCCGGACGGGCTCGACGTGGTCCGCCGGCTGATCGTGGACGGCGCCGCGCTGGTCCGGCCGGGCGGCCGCCTGATCATGGAGATCGGCGCCGGACAGGCCGACGCCGTGGCCAGCGACGCGGCCGCCGGCGGCGCCTGGACCGGCGCGGTGTTCCACCTGGACCTGCAGGGCATCGCCCGGATCGCCATCCTCTCGCGCACGGCGGCCGGCAGCCGATAATCGGATCATGCGCCGACTGCTCGTCGTCACGACCCTGGCCGCAGGTCTGCTCCTCGCCGGCCCGCACGAGACCCGGCTCACCGCGTCGGTGTCGAAGAGCTCGACCCTCGGCTTCCGCGCCGCCGACCACAACCCGTACGGCGTGAACAACGAATACGGGATGATCAACTTCTCGATCGAGGGCACGACCGGCAGCGACGGCGTCGGCCAGGACGCGCACCGGCGGGTGCGCGAAGCCGGCGTCGGCTGGGTTCGCTACGCCCTCAGCTGGGAAGTGGTCCAGCCGACCAACGATCCCAATCCCGCCAACTGGAACTGGAAGGCCCCGGACTACGACATCGACGCCGCGATCGACCAGGGCCTCAACGTCTACGTCACCATCCTCGGTGCGCCGGCGTGGCCGCACGGCGGCGTGCCGACGTATCACTTCCTGCAGTGCTTCGCCGGCAACGACACCTGGGATCCGACCAAGCCGGGCTGCGGGCCGGCCGGATCGGCGAACGCCTACGCCCCGTTCGATCCGGCGCCGGGTGAAGGCCAGAGCGCCAACTGGAAGCGGTTCGTCCAGGCCGCGGTGACCCGCTACGGCGATCGCGTCAAGTACCGGGGCTTCTGGAACGAGCCGACCGAGCGCCACTTCTGGCCGGAGTATCCAGAGGGCCCTTGCTACGATCGCCTCGGCCAGCTCGTCACCAAAGTGATCAAGCCGGGACGCGAGGCGGCGCTCGCCGCCAACCCGTCGGTGCAGATCGTCGGGCCCGACGACTACCTGCCGACCAGCATCGAGCACCTGCTGCGCCTCGAGCGCGACGGCGGCTGCGGCGTCCCGCCGGCTGGGCGCCTGTTCGACGTGATCGCGCTGCACTCTTACAACATTCCGTCCGGTGGGGGCGCCCTCAACACCATCTACGACACCCTCAACCTCCACTTCCGGCGCGAGGTGTGGCTGACCGAGACGAACGGCGGCGCCGGGCTGGAGAACGCGCTGCGGCACTTCGAGCGGCGCGGCTGGATCAGCAAGGTCTTCGTCGGCTCGATGCGCAACCCGGGGACGTGCGGCTCGATCAACCTGCTCGACGGCGACAAGCAGCCGTGTCCGTCCTACGCCACGCTGCAGGCCTACATCGCCGCGCACCCGCCGGCGATGCACGTCGCCGGCACCACCGCCATCGCCGGCCACAACGACTTCGTCCTGTTGATGAACCCGCACGGCTACGCCACCTCGGCAACCGTGCACTACTCCACCGCCGCGGGGGTGACGCGGACGCGGACCTACCCGCTGCCGCCGACCAGCCGGACCACGCTGCACGTCCCGTCCGAGGGCTGGGGCGGCGTCGAGCAGGGCGTCTCGGTGGTGCCCGGGCGCACCGACCTCCCGATCTGGATCGAGCACGCCGACTACTGGAACAACAACAAGGCCGGCCGGCTGGCGCAGGGCACCGGCGAGCGCAGCGACACCTGGTACTTCGCCGAGGGCGTCGTCGGCGGCACCTACTGGAAGCACGACAACACCGTCTACAACCCGAGCCCGACCGATCGGATCCGGGCCACCTGGCAGTTCATGAACGCCAGCGGCACGCTGGCCGAGGTGACGCACGAGATCGCGCCGCGCGGATCGCGCCGCGTCCGCGTCAACGACGTGCCGGGCATCGAAGGCGAGCACGCGACGCTGGTGCGCGCCGTCTGGGTCGAGGACGGCTTGCCGGCGCCGATCGTCGCCGAGCGCACCATCGCGTGGGGCGACGACATTGAAGGCCACGCCACCCGCGGCGTCCCGTTTCCCTCGCCGACGTGGTACTTCGCCGAAGGCAGCCAGGGCGGACCGTGGTCGACGTTCCTGCTCCTGATGAACCCGTACGATCGCGCCGCCACCGTCGAAGTGCGCTACCTGCAGGAGAGCGGCCTGTCGCAGCCCTCCACCTTCACGGTGCTGCCGCGCCGCCGCTTCACGGTGGCGCCGCCGATCACCGGCGCGTTCGGCATCGACGTGCGATCGGTCGCGACCGGCGGCCAGGTGGCGGTGCCGATCGTCGCCGAACGGGCGATGTACTTCGGCCAGCCCTGGAACATCGGCCACGCCACCGAAGGCGCGACGTCACCGTCACAGCGCTGGATGTTCGCGGAGGGGTCGACGGAGGGCGGCCGCTTCTACGATCCGTACCTGCTGCTCGCCAACCCGTCCACGGTCGACGCCCGGGTCCGCCTCGACTTCCGGCTGGCCGACGGCAGCGTCTTCAGCGACACGGTGACGGTCGGCGCCGGACGGCGGCGGACGGTCATCCCGTGGGAGTATGCGGCCCTCAAGAACCGGCCGTTCTCGACCGAGGTGGTCAGCGAGGCCATCACGCCGGGTGCCGTCCCGGCGGCGATCGTCGCGGAGCGCGCGATGTACTGGAGCGGCAACAGCGGCTGGTATGCCGGCCACTCGACGATGGGCATGCCGTGAGCGGCAGTCACCGGCTCAGTTGACGTCGCCGTCCGGCACCGGCGTTGGCCGCAACGCCAGCAGATAGGACGGGCGATCGACGCCGCGCCCGGCGTCGATGTCGACGACGCGGTAGCCGCGGGCGAAGTAGGTGTGGAACACCCGCCGGGCGGCGTCCCGCCACGCCAGCGCCAGGTCCGGCGCCTCGCCCAGCAGCCGGGCGAAGTCGGCGGGAATCTCGACCCGCAGCCGCGGTTCGTCCTGAGCCAGGTCGGGTTCGCCGTGCGGGACCCGGAAGGCCCCGGCCTCGCGCGTCCGCAGCACGTGGACCGCCTTGCCGACCGAGGCGTCGCGGGCCACCAGCGCGCCCGCTTCGACGCGGCGGGCGACGTGCGGCGAGGCGACGTGCCACGACGCGATGAAGCGATCGGTCGGGACGCCGCCGTGCAGCGGGCTCGTCGACGGGCCGTAGACGTCGTCGAGATACGCCTCGACGACGCAGCCCAGCCGGTGGACGTTCAGGCGCGCGTTGCCGGCCAGCAGCGGATCGTAGGTCCACTCGACGAGGTCGAGGCCGCGCGCCAGCGTCCGCTCGCGCTGGGCGAGCTTGAGCCGCAGGCCGAGCGCCTGGCCGCGCGCCGCCGGCGTCACCCCGAGCATGTGGGACCACTGCACGAGCCGGCCATGGCGCAGCCCGGGCACCGAGAAGACGAACGCGACGACCCGGCCGGCGTCGTCCTCCGCGCCGATCAGGATGCCGCCGGTCTTGGCCGCGACCACGAACTGTGATCGCGGCACGACGTCGTCGTAGTCCGCGCCCCACACCTCGCGCTGCAGCCGCACCACCGCATCGAAGTCGTCGATCGTGTCGAGGTCGCGCAGCCGCATGTCGATCCGAGTCTACCGCCAGGTGCGGATGCCGACCCCGGCCGCGTGACACGGCCACGGCCCTCGCGGGCGCGGCGCGTCCTCGTGTCCCGAGTCTCTGACTCGGGACACTAGACGAGGCTGCGGATCAGCGTGAGCAGCAGATCGACCGCGACCTTGTTGTGGCCGCCCTGCGGGATGATGACGTCGGCGTAGCGCTTGCTCGGCTGGACGAACTCGAGGTGCATCGGCTTGACCGAGGCCAGATACTGCTCGATCACCGAGTCCATCGTCCGGCCGCGCTCGGCGACGTCGCGCTGCAGCCGGCGGATGAACCGGGCGTCGTCGTCGGTGTCGACGAACACCTTGATGTCCATCTGGGCGCGCAGCGCGGCGTCGGCGAAGATCAGGATGCCTTCGACGATGATCGCCGGCCGCGGCGGGACGGTCTCGGTGGTGGTGCGCCGCACATAGCGGGCGAAGTCGTAGAGCGGCGCCTCGACGACCCGGCCGGCCTTCAGCTCGGCGACGTGCCGGACCATCAGGTCGGTCTCGAGCGAGTCGGGGTGATCCCAGTTGAGAGCGGCGCGATCCTCCAGGCGCAGATCGAGGCGGTCGCGATAGTAGCGATCGTGTTCGAGGATCGATACCGAGTCCGGGCCAAGCGCTGCCACGATCCGGCGGACGACGGTGGTCTTACCGGAACCGGAGCCGCCGGCGACGCCGATGACCAGCCGGCTCTGCTGTGGCGCGTCCCCGTCCGCAGCTGGCCTTTGTTTTGCAGCGTCTGGGTTCGTGCCGGACATACTGGCACTGTACATGGACGCGGAGGGATAAGTCATGTCGCTACGTTTCTTCGGTGGACTCCTGAAGGCCCGGCGGGTCGCACTCGGCGCGGCTCTGCTGGCCTCATTGAGCATCACCGCGATCGCCGCCGCTGATCAGCAGGTCACCGCCTTGCTCCGCAACGGGGATCGCGTCACGGGCCTCTTCGACGGTTACAACAACAATCAGGTCTATGTCGACGTCAGCGCCAGCGACGAACGGAAGATTCCGGTCGGCGACGTCGTGCTCCTCGACTTCGTCGGCGGCGCCCAGGGGCTCCCGGAGACCGAGCTGAGCCAGGCGCGCGGTGACGACCACGTGCTACTCCTGAAGTCGGGCAGTGCCACCAAGGGTCGGCTCGTGTCCGTCGAGGGAACGGACCGTGATCCGACGCTGCTGTTCCGCACGACCTCCGGCGAGGAACGGCGCGCCCGCTTCTCGGAGGTCGGCCGCCTCTACCTCGGCCGCTACCCCGGCGCGGCGCCGTCGGGCACGTCGTCGCCGGCGCCCACGGCCCCCGCCCAGAACGGGCGGGTGGCGGTCGCCGCCAACCAGCAGTGGGTCTCGAGCGGCATCACCGTCGCGAAGGGCCAGCAGGTGAGCTTCTCGTCGTCGGGTGAGGTGCAGCTCAGCACGGACGGCAACGACGTGGCGACGACGGCGGGGTCCAAGATTGGCCGCCGGCTCTCGAACGGGCCGCTGCCCGGCCAGCTGGCCGGCGCCCTGATCGGCCGCGTCGGCAACGGCCGGGCCTTCGGCATCGGCAACCAGGCCGGACCGCTCTCGATGCCGGACTCCGGGCTTCTCTACCTGGGCGTCAACGACGACAACGCCGGCGACAACCAAGGCGCCTTCGCGGTGACGGTGACCGCGCAGCCGGCCACCGGTGTCCCGTCGACGGGGTCACGCCCCGGCCGCATCCGCCGGCCGTGATTGTTGGCGCGGCGTGCCCTCAGCACGCCGCGCGGGCGGCCCCTTTGCGGCCGGCTGCTATTCGCCGCGCTAGGCGCGCGGCGGCGCCGGCCGCGGGCCGCAGCTCCCAGATACAATGTCGGGAGCCATGCCCGAGTGGAAAGACACCGTCAACCTGCCGCGCACCGACTTTCCGATGCGCGCCAACCTGCCGACCTCCGAGCCGCAGGTTCTGGCGCGCTGGGAGGCGGACGGCCTCTACGCGCGCATCCGTGAGGCCCGCCGCGGCGCCCCGCGGTTCGTCCTGCACGACGGTCCGCCCTACGCCAACGGCGACATCCACATCGGCACCGCCCTCAACAAGATCCTGAAGGATTTCATCGTCAAGTCGCGGACGATGGCCGGGTTCGACTCGCCCTACGTGCCGGGCTGGGATTGCCACGGCCTGCCGATCGAGCTGAAGGTCGACCGCGAGCTGGGCCCGAAGAAGGCCAAGATGAGCGTCGCCGACTTCAGGCGCGCCTGCCGGGCCTACGCGTCCCGCTTCGTCGACCAGATGCGGGTCGATTTCAAACGTCTGGCGGTGCTCGGCGACTGGCCCGAGCCCTACCTGACGATGAACTACGGCTACCAGGCTGCGATCGTCCGGGCGCTGGGCACGTTCGTCGAGCAAGGCCTCGTCTACAAGGGCAAGAAGCCGGTCCACTGGTGCACCCATTGCCGCACCGCCCTGGCCGAGGCCGAAGTCGAGTACGAGGACCACACCTCGCCGTCGATCTACGTCGAGTTCCCGCTCCAACCGTCGGCGGCGGATGACCTCGCCGCCCGGATCCCGGCCCTGGCCGGCCGTCAGGTGTCGGTGCTCATCTGGACGACGACGCCCTGGACCATCCCGTCGAACCTGGCCGTCGCTTTCCATCCCGACTTCGTCTACGGCGCCTACGAGTTCGAAGGGCGGGTGGTCATCCTCGCCTCCCAGCTGGCCGAGACGGTCAGCAAGGCCACCGGCAAGGCGCTCGGCGCGCCGCTGGTCGTGGTGAAGGGCGAAGTCTTCGATCGGCTCGCCTTCCAGCACCCGCTCTACGATTGGCCGTCGCTGGCCGTGCTCGCCGACTACGTCACGTTGGACGCTGGCACCGGCGTCGTGCACACGGCGCCGGGCCACGGCTCCGACGACTACGCGACCGGCATCCGCTACGGACTGGACGTCTACGCCCCGGTCGGCCCCGGCGGCCACTACACGGACGACGTGCTGCTGTTCGCCGGCCTGCAGGTGTGGGCCGCCAACCCGAAGGTCGAGGAGGCGCTGCACGAGCGCGCCCGCCTCTGGCATCGGGCCGACTTCGGTCACAGCTACCCGCACTGCTGGCGCTGCCACAACCCGGTCATCTTCCTGGCCACGTCGCAGTGGTTCATCGCCATGGATCGCGAGTCGGCGGCGGCCGGCGGCCGGACGCTGCGGACGCAGGCGCTCGAGGCCATCCAGACGGTGCAGTGGCTGCCGACGTGGGGCCAGGAGCGCATCCACAACATGCTCGCCAACCGGCCGGACTGGTGCATCTCGCGCCAGCGATCGTGGGGCGTGCCGATCCCGGCGCTCGCCTGCCAGAGCTGCCAGCACGTGCTGCTGTCGCCGGCGCTCGTCGAGCGCGCCGCCGCCATCTTCGACGTCCACGGCGCCGACGCGTGGTACGAGCGTCCGCTCGAAGAATTCGTCCCGGCGGGGACCGCCTGCCCGTCGTGCGGCGGCACCGCCTTCGATCGCGAGACCAACATCCTCGACGTCTGGTTCGACTCCGGATCGAGCCACGAGGCCGTGCTGGCGCAGAACCCGTCGCTGACCTGGCCGGCGGCCGTCTACCTGGAAGGCAGCGATCAGTATCGCGGCTGGTTCCACAGCTCGCTGCTGGTCGGTCTCGGCACCCGCCAGCGGGCGCCGTTCGAGCGCGTCATCACGCACGGGTTCGTCGTCGCCGCCGACGGCCGCAAGATGTCGAAGTCGCTCGGCAACACGGTCGTGCCGCAAGACGTCATCAAGCAGCATGGCGCCGAGATCCTCCGCCTGTGGGCGGCGATGGTCGACTACCGCGAGGAAGTCCGGCTGAGCAAGGAGATCCTGGCCCGCGTCGTCGAGGCTTATCGCAAGCTGCGCAACACGCTCCGCTTCCTGGCCGGCAATCTCTACGGCTTCGATCCGGCCCGCGATCGCCTGCCGATCGAGCGGCTGCAGGAAGTGGATCGTTACGTGCTGGCGCGCTACGCCGCGGCGGCCGCCGCGGCGCGCGAGGCCTACGACACGTTCGACTTCCAGGCCATCGTCCACACCCTGACGCACCTGGCCACCGTCGACGTCAGCGCGTTCTACTCGAACGTCTCGAAGGATTGCGTCTACACGATGGGTCAGGCGTCCGAGGCGCGGCGCTCGGCCCAGACGGCGATGTACGTGATGGTCGACGGCCTCGCCCGCCTGCTGGCGCCGATCCTGCCGATCACCGCCGACGAGCTGTGGCGGACGCTGCCCGGCACGCGCGAGACATCGGTGCATCTCGCCCTGCTGCCGACCGACGCGGCCGCCTGGCGCAACGACGCGCTGGTCGATCGCTGGACCAAGCTGATCGCCATCCGCGACGTGGTCAACGGCGCGCTCGAGGCGCAGCGGCAGGCCAAGACCATCGGCACCTCGCTCGAAGCCACGGTGCTGCTCGCCGCGCGCGGCGAGACGCTGGCGCTCCTTCGTGAGAGCGCGGCCCAGCTCGACATGCTGTTCATCGTCTCGGGCACCGAGGTGCGGGACGCTGGCGACGGCCACGAGCTGGCCGTCGAGGTCCTGCGCAGCGACGGCACCAAGTGCGTCCGCTGCTGGCGCTACGTCCACGACATCTCGAGCGAGCCAGCCTTCGCCGGCCTGTGCGGTCGATGCGTGGAGGCGGTCGCGGAGCTGGTATGACCGACTCCCTCGATCCGGTGCCGGCAGGCGCCGAGCAGGGCGCCGCCGCGGATGTCGTGCCGGCCGCGCCCACTCCTGTCCTCGTCGCGGCCCCCGTCGCGGCCGCAGCCGGCGCCGGTCGCCGCCGGCCGCGGCCGGAGCTGTGGCTGGCGATCGCGCTGGTCATCGCCGACCAGGTGTCGAAGGCGGCGATCCGCGCCAGCATCCCGCTCTACGACACGGTCGAGGTGATCCCGGGTCTCCTCAACCTGACCCACGCCCTCAACACCGGCGCCGCCTTCGGGTTCCTCGATTGGCTGGACTTCGCCTACAAGACGGTGGTGGTCGCGCTGCTGGCCACGTCGGCGCTGGCGGCGATCGTCTTCTACGCGATGACGCTCGGCTCCGAGACGCGTCTGTCGCGCCTGGCGCTGACGCTGGTCGTCGCCGGCGCCGTCGGCAACCTGATCGATCGCGTCGTCGCCGGGGCGGTCGTCGACTTCGTCGACGTCTACTTCGGCACCTGGCATTTCTGGGCCTTCAACGTCGCCGACACGTGCATCTCGTTCGGCGCCGTGCTGCTCATCTTCGACATGCTCCGTACGGGGTCCCATGTTCCCTCGCCTGCTTGAGCTCGGCCCGGTCACCCTCTACAGCTACGGCCTCCTGCTGGCGCTGGCCTACCTGGCCGGGCTGCGACTCGCCCTGGTCCGCGCCCGCGCCCGCGGGATGAGCGGCGATCGGGTGATGGACCTCGGCATCTGGATCATCGTCAGCGCGCTGATCGGCGCCAAGCTGCTGCTTCTCTACCAGGACTGGCGGCTGTTCACGGCCGACCCGCGCCAGCTGCTGACGCTGCTGCAATCGGGCGGCGTCTTCTACGGCGGGCTGATCCTGGCGGTGGTCGTCGCGCTCTGGTACATCCGCCGCCACAAGATGCCGATGTGGACGACGACCGACGTGTTCGCGCCGGGTATCGCGCTCGGCCACGTCATCGGCCGGATCGGCTGCTTCCTCGCCGGCTGCTGCTACGGCCGCGACACGACGGTGCCGTGGAGCGTCGTCTTCACCGATCCGTTCGCGCTCGCCAACGCCGGCACGCCGCTCAACAGGCACCTCCATCCGACGCAGCTCTACGAATCGGCCGCCGAGGGGCTCATCCTGATCGGCCTGCTGGCCCTCGAGAAGCGGGGCCGCGCCTTCCCCGGCCGCACCTTCTGGGGCTACCTGCTGGCCTACGGCGTGTCGCGCTTCATCATCGAGTTCTTCCGCGGCGATCGCGGGCGAGGCCTCTACTTCGGCGACGCGGTGTCGCTGTCGCAGATCATTTCGATCGTGCTGGTGCCGCTCAGCCTGGTGCTGCTCGTCTGGCTGTCGCGCCAGCCGGCGCCGACCCGCGACGTCGCCGCCGGCCGGAAGGTCGCGTGACGCTGACGCTCGCCATCCCCGAGGAACACGCCGGCGCCCGCCTCGACGCCGCGCTCGCCGCACTGCTGCCGCACCAGTCGCGCTCGCAGATCCAGCGGCTGATCAAGGACGGCAAGGTCCAGATCGACGGCGTCCGGCCGGATAAGATCAAGGCGAGCCTGGCGGTCGAAGCGCAGCAGGCGGTCCTCGTCGACGTGCCGGCGCCGGCGCCGGCCGCGGCCCAGCCGCAGGCGCTGCCGCTCGACATCGTCTACGAGGACGCCGACCTGGTCGTCATCGACAAGGCCGCCGGCATGGTCGTGCATCCCGCCGCCGGCCACGCCGACGGCACCCTGGTCAACGCCCTGCTGCACCACGTCGACGACTTGAGCGGCGTCGGCGGCGAGCTGCGCCCCGGCATCGTCCATCGTCTCGACAAGGGCACGTCCGGCCTGATGGTGGTGGCCAAGCACGACGTCGCGCACGCGGCGCTGGCGTCGCAGTTCGAGGAGCGCCACGTCGAGAAGGAATACACGGCGCTGGTGTGGGGCGTGCTCTCGGCCGGCCGCCGCATCGAGGAGCCGATCGGCCGCGACCCCAACAACCGGCAGAAGATGTCGACCAAGGCGCGCCGGGCGCGGACCGCGGTGTCGCGGATCACGTGGGCCGAGCCGTTCCCCGGCGTGTGCCTGGTGGGCGTCGGGATCGCAACTGGCCGCACCCATCAGATCCGCGTCCACTTGAGCAGCATCGGCCATCCGGTGGTCGGTGACGCGCTGTACGGCGGCGTGCACCGCAAGGTCCCGCCGCAGCTGCGCGCCGTCCAGACCCTCGATCGGCCGTTCCTGCACGCCGCCCGCCTGTCGTTCACCCACCCCGGCGACGGCCGGCGGATGGAGTTCCGCTCGGAATTGCCCGCCGATCTGGCCGACGTCGTCGAGCGCCTGCGCCACGACATGGAGCACCTGGTCTACTAGCGGCTGTCGCGGCAGAATGGACGCCATTCAGTCGGCGCAGGACACGGAAAGTCTGCCCCCGACGAGAATGTCGTTGTGGCGCATTCTCGATACATCCACGTAACAGTCTCCGCGATAGAATCTCTTCCGTCCGAAAGCCCTTTCGGAAGGAGAGACTGAAATGCACATAGCTGGATGGATGGGGCGTGCGCTCAGCGCAGCGCTCGTCGCGTGTCTTGCGGCCGGTAGTGCCGCAGCTCAGGGTGTGACCACGGGATCGGTGGCGGGCGTCGTCAACGACGCTCAGGGGGCGGTCGTGCCGGGTGCGACCGTGACCGCGATTCACGAGCCCTCGGGTACGTCCTACGAGGCCGTCACGCAGTCGGACGGCCGTTTCGCCATCCTCGGCATGCGCGTCGGTGGTCCCTACAAGGTGACGGCCGAACTGGCCGGCTTCGGCACGCAGACCAAGGACAGCATCACGATCACCCTCGGCACGTCGACCGATCTCGATTTCACGTTGAGCGTCGCCGCGGTCACCGAGCAGGTGACGGTGAAAGGCACCAGCGACGCGACGTTCAGTTCGCAGCGCACCGGCGCCTCGACCGCGGTGACGCGCGCCGAACTGGCGCTGCTCCCCACCGTATCGGGCCGCATCAACGACATCACCCGCCTGACACCGCAGTACAGCGGCGGCGGGTCGTTCGGTGGCGCCGACAACCGGATGAACAACATCACGGTCGACGGCTCCTACTTCAACAACTCGTTCGGTCTGGGCGGCCAGCCCGGCGACCGTACCAACGTGGCCCCGATCTCGCTCGAGGCCATCGAGCAGATTCAGGTCAGCGTCGCGCCCTATGACGTGCGCCAGGGTAACTTCGTCGGCGCCGGCGTCAACACCGTGACCCGGAGCGGCACCAACCGCGTCACCGGCTCGGTCTACCACCGCACCCGCAACGAGGACTACGTCGGCACCGAGGCGGCGGGCCTGCCGTTCAACCCCGGCACCTTCGAGACCACCAACACCGGTTTCTGGGTCGGCGGACCGTTCATCCGCAACAAGCTGTTCGGGTTCACCAGCTTCGAGAAGCAGGACGACACCCGCCCGCTGTCGACGTTCGTCGCCAACCCGGGCGGCGCGCCGGCGCAGGGCAACACCACGCGTGTCACCGCCACCGACTTGAACGCGCTGAGCGCCTTCCTGTCGAGCAAACTGGCCTACGAGACGGGCCCCTACGAGGGCATCAGCAAGAAGACGCCGGCCAAGCCCTTCCTGATCAAGGGCGACTTCAACATCAACGCGTCGAACAAGGTGACGTTCCGCTACAACCAGCTCGGCTCGAGCACCGACGTCAACATGTCCGGCTCGTCGTCGCTCGGCTTCGGCCGGCCGACGTTCTCGAACAACTTCCTCAATTTCCAGAGCTCGAACTACTCGATCCTCGAGAACATCCACTCGGGCATCGGCGAATGGAACTCGACCTACGGGTCGACCATGTCGAACAACCTGATCGTCGGCTACTCCAAGCAGGACGAGAGCCGCGGCGACATCGGCACGCTGTTCCCGTTCGTCGACATCCTCGACGGGTCGGGCACCGGCTACACGGCCTTCGGCTCCGAGCCGTTCACACCGAACAACGAGCTGCGCTACAACACCTTCCAGTTGCAGGACAGCTTCACCAAATTCGGCAAGAAGCACACCCTGACCTTCGGCGGCGCGGTCGAGAAGTCCCACTCCGAGAACGTCTTCTTCCCGGGCAAGCAGAGCGCCTACGTCTACAACTCGCTGGCCGACTTCTACACCGACGCCAACGACTTCCTCGCCAACCCGAACCGCACCGTCTCGCCGGTCACGCTGCGCCGCTTCCAGGTCCGCTACATGAACATCCCGGGTCTCGACAAGCCGGTCCAGCCGCTCGACGTCTGGTACAGCAGCGGCTACGTTCAGGACGAGTTCCGGCCGTTGTCGAACCTGACCATCACCGGCGGCGTTCGCGTCGACGTCGCCGCCTGGGGCGAGACCGCCTTCGCCAACGCCAACATCGACGCGCTGACGTTCCGCGATCCGTCCGGCGGGGGGGTCCAGTTCAGCACCGGCGCCCTGCCCAAGGCGTCGCCGCTGTGGTCGCCGCGGGTCGGCTTCAACTGGGACGTCGCCGGCAAGCGCAGCACGCAGGTCCGCGGCGGCACCGGCGTCTTCACCGGCAAGCCGCCCTTCGTCTGGATCTCGAACCAGATCGGCAACACCGGCGTGCTGACCGGCTTCGTCCAGGCCGAGAACACGACCGCCTTCCCGTTCACGACCAACACCGAGCGCTACAAGCCGACCACCGTCACCGGCGCCCCCGCGGCCAGCGTCGACCTGGCGGTCACCGCCGAGGACTTCAAGTTCCCGCAGATCTGGCGCACCAACATCGGCGTCGACCAGCGCCTGCCCTGGGGCCTCGTCGGCACCGCCGAGTTCATCTACAACAAGGACGTCAACGGCGCGTACTACTACAACGCCAACCTGCCGGCGGCGCAGACGACGTTCAACGGCCCCGACCAGCGCCTGCGTTGGGTCGGCACGTCGTGCACGGTGGCCAACGCCGCCGGCTGCGTGACCCGCATCAACAACGCGCCGGGCAACCAGGTCACCAACGCCATCGTCCTCACCAACGCCAACGACGGCCGGGCCTGGAACTTCGCCGGCAGCATCAAGAAGAACCTGCAGGCCGGTCTCAGCCTGCAGGCGGCCTACAGTTACGGTGAAGCGAAGACGCTGATCGATCCCGGCTCCGTCGCCGCCGGCTCGTTCACGGGCAACGCGATCTTCAACGACCCGAACAACCCGGAGCTGGCCTACGCGGGCAGCACACCCGGGCACCGCACGTTCATCAACGCCAGCTACACGAAGCAGTTCTTCAGCTGGGGCTCGACGAGCGTGTCGGCGTTCTGGACCGCGTTCACCGGCGGCAACACCAGCTATGTGTTCTCCGGCGACATGAACGGCGACGCGGCGAGCGGCAACGACCTGATCTACATCCCGCGCGATCAGTCGGAAATGAGCTTCGCCCAGTTCAGCACAACCGGGTCGGCCGGCCGGACGTTCACCGCACAGCAGCAGGCGGACGCGTTCGAGCAGTTCATCCAGAACGATCCCTACCTGAGCGAGCACCGCGGTGAGTACGCCAGGCGCAACGCAGTGTTCCTGCCGCTGATCAAGCGGATGGACCTGAGCCTGGTGCAGGACGTCTTCAAGAGCGTCAAGGGGACGCGGCACGGCGGCCAGATCCGGCTCGACATCACCAACTTCGGCAACCTGCTGAACTCGGACTGGGGCGTCAGCCAGCGCATCCGTCAGAACCAGATCCTGACCAACGCAGCGGTCGACGCCACCGGCAAACTGACCTACCGGATGGCCCTGCAGAACGGCGACCTGTTCACCCAGCCGCTGCAGACCAACGCCGGCATCGCCGACGTCTACGTGATGATGCTCAGTTTCCGCTACACCTTCAACTGAGCGCCGTCGCGTCCTTCGGGCACGGCCCTCTTCCCGATCCGGGGAGAGGGCCTTTTTCGTCTCCGCCCGATCCCGCCGCCCGGGCGTTGAGTAAGCTAGACGGCATGGCCCCCCCTGCCGTGCTGGCGGCCCGCACGATCTACGAAGGCCGCATCTTCACCGTCACCGTCGATCGCGTGCGCCTGCCGCATGGGCCCGAGATCGACCTGGAGGTCGTCCGGCATCCCGGCTCGGTCGTGATGCTGTGCGTCCCGGCGCCCGGCCAGATCATCCTGGTCCGGCAATATCGCTACTGCGCCGGCCAGGACCTGTGGGAGGTACCGGCCGGCAGTCTGGGCCGTGACGAGGACCCGGAGGCCGCAGCCCGGCGCGAGTGCCACGAGGAAGTCGGCCTCGTCCCGCGCACCGTCCGCCTCCTGACCACGCTCTACCCGACGCCCGGTTTCTGCACCGAGCGCATGCTGTTCTACCTGTGCACCGACCTCGAGGAGCCGACGACCGAGGCGCACCAGGACGAGGACGAGGACGTCGAGCCGTGCACGTTCACCCTCGACGAGGCCTGGGCCATGGTCGAGCGCGGCGAGATCGCCGACCTCAAGACGGTGACGGCGCTGACGCTCGCCGCCCGCAGTTGACCCGCAGTGGACCCGTGTTCGACGACTACACCGGGAAGGCGATCCTGCCGGACGGACGCGAAATCCCGCTGGTCCGAGCCGCCAGCGACCGGTTCACGACCGGAGTAGGCGCACCCGTCGAGCGACGCTGCCTCAATGCACGGGCTGGGGCACGGCATCCGCGAGGGGAGCGGGAGCCGGGCTGAGCGCCAGATCGATCACCTCGTCAATCGATGACACCAAGTGGATGGTGAGGTCCTTGCGCAGCTCTTCACCGATGTCCTCCATGACGCTCTTCTCGTTCTGCCGCGGCAGGATGATGCGACGGATGCCGACGCGGCGCGCCGCCAGCACCTTCTCCTTGATGCCACCGACCGGCAGCACCTTGCCGGACAGCGTGATCTCCCCGGTCATGGCGATGTCGCCGCGCACCGGCCGCCCGGTCAGTTCCGACACTATCGCGACGGCCATCGTGACGCCGGCGGACGGCCCGTCCTTGGGGATCGCTCCCGACGGCACATGGACGTGGACCTCGGCGGACTTGAAGAAGTCGGCGTCGAGACCGTAGCGGCTGGCGTTGCGCCGCACCCATGACAGCGCGGCGCGAGCCGATTCCTTCATGACGTCGCCCAGATGTCCCGTCAGCGTCAGCGTCGCCCCTCCGTGCATGCGGGTCGCCTCGATGAACAGGACGTCGCCGCCGGCCGGCGTCCAGGCCAGCCCGATGGCCACGCCCGGCTTGGCGGTGCGCTCGTGCACTTCCTCGTCGAGGAAGTGCGGCGCGCCGAGCATCTGCGCCACCGTCTCGCGGGTCAGCGTCACCGACGCCTCGTCGCCTTCGGCCCGCCGCCGCGCCACCTTCCGGCACAGCGCGCCGAGCTCCCGCTCCAGGTTGCGGACGCCGGCTTCGCGGGTGTAGCCGCGGATCACCGTGGCAATCGCCTCGTCGGTGAAGACCAGCTGCCCCGCGGTCAGGCCGTGGTTGGTGACCTGCTTGGCGACCAGGTGCTCCTTGGCGATCTGCAGCTTCTCTTCCTCGGTGTAGCCGGCGAGCTCGAGCACCTCCATGCGGTCCCGCAGCGCCGGCGGGATCGGATCGAGGACGTTGGCCGTGGTGATGAAGAACACGTCCGACAGGTCGAACGGGACGTCGAGGTAATGATCGCGGAAGGCGGTGTTCTGTTCCGGGTCGAGCACCTCGAGCAGCGCCGAGGCCGGATCGCCGCGGAAATCGGCGCCCAGCTTGTCGATCTCGTCGAACACGAACACCGGGTTGCGCGACTCGGCGCGGCGCAGCCCCTGGACGACCTGGCCGGGCAGGGCCCCGATGTAGGTGCGGCGATGACCGCGGATCTCGGCTTCGTCGCGCATGCCACCGAGCGAGATGCGGACGAACTTGCGGCCAATCGCCGAGGCGATCGAGCGCGCCAGCGACGTCTTGCCGACGCCGGGCGGGCCGACGAAGCAGAGAATCGGTCCCTTCACCTCGGGGTTCAGCTTGCGGACGGCGAGGTATTCGAGGATGCGATCCTTGGCCTTTTCGAGGCCCGAGTGGTCGGCGTCGAGCACGCCCTTGGTCTTGGGCAGGTCGATCACTTCCTCGGTGCGCTTGGTCCACGGCAGCGACACCAGCCAATCGAGGTAGGTGCGCGACACCGTATATTCGGCGGCCGCTACCGGCATCTTCGAGAGGCGGTCGAGCTCGCGGTTGGCTTCCTTCAGGTCCTGCCTCCGACATGCCGGACGCCTGGATCTTCTCGCGCAGCTCGTCGATCTCCTTGGCCTGGTCGTCGTCCTCGCCCAGCTCCTTCTGGATCGCCTTCAGCTGCTCGCGCAGGAAGTACTCGCGCTGGTTCTTGCCGACCTCCGACTGCACCTGCGACTGGATCTTCGACCCGAGCTCGAGCACCTCGAGCTCCTTGATCAGGATCCGGTTGAGCAGGTCCGTCCGGGCCCGCACGTCGAGCGTGTCGAGGACCTCCTGCTTGACCGCGGTGGTCAGGGTCGGCAGGCTCGAGACGATGAAGTCGGCCAGCTTGCCGGGCTCGGTGATGTTCAGCGCCAGCGTTTGCAGATCGTCGGACAGCAGCGGCGACAGCGACACGACTTGCTGGAAGCTGGTCTTGATGTTCCGCTGCAGCGCGTCGATCTCGAGCCGGTCCTCCGGCTTGTTCAGCTCGGCGGCCTCCTCGACCTCGGCCAGCAGGTAGGGCCGCAGCGAGGTCAGCCGCTTCAGGCGGACCCGGGACAGCCCCTGGACGATCAGCCGCAGGCTGCCGTCCGGCAGCTTGAACATCTTGTGGATGTGGGTGGCCGTCCCGATCTCGTAGAGATCGGTCTCGGTCGGCTCCTCGACGGTGGCGTCGCGTTGCGTGAAGACCGCGATCAGCCGGCTGCCGGTCATCGACTCGTCGATCAGCCGGACCGACGCCTCGCGGGCCACCGCCAGCGGCATGAACGAGTTGGGAAAGAGCACCGTGTCGCGCAGCGGCAGCACGGGCAGTGAATCGGGGATGAACGGACGTTCCGTGCTCGAGACCTCTTCGGCCTCGAGGCGCTCGGATTCCGCATTCATAGAGACGCTCCTGTCGGCAGATGGACTCGCGGCGTCGGGAGCCGCACCGGCCCACCACATGCGTACCCGCTCGAGCCAAGATGCAAAAGACACCGGACGATCGGCCCTACAGCCTGGTACGGACGCAGAAAATGAAACGCCGGCTCCGCGTAGGTACGCGAAGCCGGCAAATGATAGCAGGCGAACCCTGCCAGGTGGCGGTATCGACGAGTGCGACCGGCGCGGGTCAGTGCGACCCGGAACGGTCAGTGAGACAAATCGAGGCTGAAGCCGGTCCGGCGGGAGAGGACCCGCTCTCGCTGGGCCGCAACTTCGCGCGCTTCCTCGCAATCCTTGCAGCGGACGGCGAATGGCAGCGCCCGGAGGCGACGATGGTCGATTTCCTCGCCACACTCGAAGCAGCGCCCGTAGCTGCCTTCTTCGAGGCGTTCGAGGGCCTCGTTGATGCGGTGCAGCGTCTCGGCCTTCATCTGGATGAGCGCGAACTCGATCTCGTTCTGGATGTCCGACTCGGACGTCTCGACGTCGTCGACCACGCCGGCCTGCCCGGTGTCGGCGCGTACGTCCTTGATGCGCGACTGGACCTCGGACTGGATCTCGCGGCGGCGATCCTCGAGGATGGTGCGCAGCTCTTCGTAACGCTGGCTGCGCGAATCTGTGGCGTTCTTGGACGCCCCGTTGGCAATTGCGGCCTTTGTCTTCTTCATGACCCCGACGCTCCTTTCGGCGTGGCCCGCGGCGAGTCTACGGCTCACCCCGGACATGCCCTCCGGCGTGCTAGCAGCTATGCAATTCGAATGCCTGGACGAGCTACCTGGAGGGCTCCCCGGTGACCCGCTGCACGCGTCAGTGCAGACTACGGTCGGCGGCCGTAGGCGGATGGCGGCGTCGAGGCGCCGAGGCGCCTTTCCCGGGGCGCCAGGCGCCACCGCGTGGGCCGTTACCGTCCTATAAGTCCCTGTGCTGGAGAGTGTTTACACCCTGGCTCCTCGAGCGCGCTTGGCAGCGGGCACCACAGCCTTAGACGCCACGTCCTGGCATTCGGTTTCCTGCGTGCGGGGCTGTCTGTTTCCCGACACAGCTGTCACCGGAAGCGGCCACTTACGTCCTGCGTCAGCGGTTCCGCTTCACGAAAGCGGTAGGCGGACGGCCACCACCCTGTCCATCTGGTGGACGGGGCCAAGGCATCGCACCGGTCGGGCGCGTCGGCGCGGCCAGCTAGTGGAACGGCTGAGCAGCCGGGGCCACCGGGACGACGCCTCGGGCGACCAGGCGGCGGGCGCAGTGGACGCTGCCCGTCTTCTGCCAGCGCTCGTAGAGTCGAAGCAGATCCGCTGGCGATCCCAGTTGGCAGCGGTCGCCGACGTCGCCCAGCAGGTCGGCCACGGCGCCGAAGCGGCTGGCCAGCTCCGCGAACGCCGGTGAGAACAGGTCGGCGTCATCGTGGCTCAGCGAGTCGTAGGCGATCCCGCCAATCCGCATGTAGTAGTCGACGCCGACCAGCGAGCGGTGCAGCCGGGCGGGAAACAGGCCGGACAGGACGAGCGTGGCGTCGCCGACCTTCCGCAACCGCCGCCGCTGCTCGGAGCCGCCCGCGGCGATGGCTTCGCCGAGGAGCGCCCCCAGCGGCTGGTCGGTCCAGAACGCGTCGCACGCGTCGGCGTCGGCCCTGGCGAACGTGGCCAGGAGCTGGACGACGTAGTAGGACGTCATGGGGTCCAGGCCGAGTTGCTGCTGCCCGGCGACATCGTCGACGAGCTCGCGAAAGTACTCGGTGACCCCTTCCCCCGGACACAGTCTCACGGCATCACCCACGGCCTGGTCCCTCCCGTCCGCCGGCCCTTCCAGCGTTACCCCACACAATCGGCGCCAGCGGGCGGCGCCTGCAGGCTGGCTGCACGCCATTGCAAACTGCGGCCCAGGTTGAGGTTGGCTTGGCTGTTTGGGCGGGAGGGCGGGCGAAAACGCGAGAAAGCGGGCACGCTGTGTTAGAATTCGGGGTTTGCGCGGGTCCCGTGGCCGTCACGATGGAGCCCTGGCGCGATTCTTAGGTGGTAATTCCATGGCTCAGATTTGTGCCCTCTGCGGCAAGAAGCCCGCGTTCGGCCGCATCGTCAGTCACGCGCACAACGTCTCGCTGCGCCGCTTCAACCCGAACCTCCAGAGCGTCCGGGCGGTCATCGCCGGCGCCACGAAGCGCATCCGCGTCTGTACGCGTTGCATCAAGTCGAACAAGGTCGTGAAGGCCGCCTGATGGCCCACCGGGCGCTCGCCACCGATCGGGCGCCGCAGGCCATCGGACCGTACTCGCAGGCCATCCAGGCCGGCGACCTGCTGTTCGTCTCGGGACGAATCCCTCTCGACCCCGCCACCGGGACCCTCGTCGAGGGGGACATCGCCACCCAGACCCGCCGCGTGCTGGACAACCTCACGGCCATCCTGGCCGCGGCCGGCGCCAGCTTCGAGCACGTCGTGAAGACGACCGTCTTCCTGCTCGACATGAACGACTTCGCGGCGATGAACGCGGTCTACGCGACCTACGTCCCGGCGCCGCCGCCGGCGCGGTCGACCGTCCAGGTCTCGCGCCTGCCGCGCGATGTCCGGGTGGAAATCGACGTCATCGCCCGCCTCGGCTGAACGGCGCCCGCGACGGGCGGCGCTCGCCGTCAATTCCCAACTTCCAACCGCCAACGACCAAGGAAGCGCCAACGCCCAACTCTCGATCTGGCTGGGCACGCTACGGCGAGCCAACGTGGTTGGACGTTGGGCGTTGGGAGTGCCTTGGAGGTTGGTCGTTGGGAGTTGGGAGTTGACGGCGAGCGGACGAGCGTCAGCGGTAAATCCGCTCGACATCGAGAACCCCTGAAACCGCCTTCACCGACTTGATCACCTTCTCCAGGTGCTTCAGTGCTGGGTGGCGACGCCGCCCTCAGCGGCGTCGCGGGCAGCCCGTGGGCTCGCGGCGCTGTGCAGCCGACGCTGGGCGCGTCGGCTGGCACCGCGAGCGGGCTGCTCCATGAAGCCCCTCCCCAGGTGCCCCGTCGGGTGGGCGGTCAGCGATAGATGCGCTCGACGTCGAGCACGCCGTTGACCGCCTTCACCGACTTGATCACCTTCTCCAGGTGCTTCATGTCGGCGATCTCGACGGTCATGTCGATGCGGCCGCGGGTGTCCTCGGTGGTCGCTTCCATCGAGCGGATGTTGGTGTTCATCCCGGCGACCTTGGCGCTGACCGCGGCGACCATCCCCTTCTTGTCCTCGACCTGCACCGCCAGCCGCACGGTGAACGCGCCGTCGCCCTGACCGGCGCTGTCCCATTCCACCTCGATGCGTCGGTCCGGGTCGTACATCAGGTTGACGACGTTCGAGCACGACGCCGAATGGACCGAGACGCCCTTGCCGCGGCTGATGTAGCCGACGATCTTCTCGCCGCGAATCGGGTTGCAGCAGCGGGCGCGGACCACCAGCAGGTCGTCGATGCCCTTGACCTTGATGCGATCCGGCCCAGGCCGGAGGACCCGCCGGACCATCGAGGCGAGGCCGGTTTCGGGCGGCTTCTCGCGCAGCTCGTCGACGCCGACGACCTTCGACAGCACCTGCCGCGCCGACATCTTGCCGTAGCCGACGGCGGCGATGAGGTCGTCGACCTTCTGCAGGCCGTACTCGTGGGCGACCTTGAGCAGGGCCTCGTCGGTCAAGACCTTGGACGAGACGTCGAAGCGGCGTGCCTCCTTGTCGAAGATCCGCCGGCCCAGTTCGAGCGAGCGGGTCTTCTCCTCGCCCTGGATGTAGTGGCGGATCTTCTGCAGCGCCCGGGAGGTCGTGGCGTAGCCGAGCCAGTCGCGGCTCGGCTTGTGCCCGGGCTGCGTCATGATCTCGACGATGTCGCCGTTCTTCAGGTGCGTCCGCAGCGGCACCATCGAGCCGTTGACGCGGGCGCCGACGCACTGGTGGCCGACGTCGGTGTGGATGGCGTAGGCGAAGTCGATGGGCGTGGCGCCGCGTGGCAGCGCCTTCACTTCCCCGCGCGGGGTGAAGCAGTAGACCTCCTCCGGGTAGAGGTCGATCTTCAGGTGCTGGATGAACTCCTGCGGATCACGGATCTCCTGCTGCCACTCGATCAGCTGCCGCAGCCAGCGGAAATACTGCTCGTCCGGCTTGGTGCCGACCCGGCCTTCCTTGTACTTCCAGTGCGCCGCGATGCCTTCCTCGGCGATCCGGTGCATGTCGATGGTGCGGATCTGGACCTCGAACGGCAGGCCGCGATCGCTGACCACCGACGTGTGCAGCGATTGGTAGCCGTTCGGGCGCGGCATCGCGATGAAGTCCTTCACCCGGCCCGGGATCGGCTGCCACGTCTGGTGGATGATGCCGAGCGCGGCATAGGTGTCCTTGACCGAATCGGTGACGATGCGGATGGCGACCAGGTCGTAGACCTGTTCCAGCTCGATTTTCTGCCGCTTCAGCTTCAGGAAGATGCTGTAGAGGCGCTTGATCCGGCCTTCGATCTCCCGGACCGGGACCTGTGCCTCGGCCAGCTTCTGCGTGATGGTCCGCTTCAGCTCCTCGATCACGCCCTCGGTGACCCGGCGCTTGTGCTCGACTTTCGCCTTGATCGTCTCGTAGGCCGTCGGCTCGAGGGCCCGGAAGGCGGCCTCCTCGAGCTCGTTCTTGACCTTGCTCATCCCCAGCCGGTTGGCGATCGGGGCGTAGATGTCGAGCGTTTCCTGGGCGATCCGGCGCTTCCGCTCCTCCGGCAGGTGGTCGATCGTCCGCATGTTGTGCTGGCGATCGGCCAGCTTGACGAGGATGACGCGGATGTCATCGACCATCGCCAGGAGCATTTTGCGGAAGTTCTCGGCCTGGCGGGCCTCGCTCGAGGCGAAGGGGATGGCCCCGATCTTCGTGACGCCCTCGACGACGTGGGCCACCTCCGGCCCGAACAGCTCCTCGAATCCGGCCGATGGTCGTCAGGGTGTCCTCGACCACGTCGTGGAGGAGGCCGGCGGCGATGGCCACCACGTCCAGCTTCATGTCGGCAAGCAGGCTGGCCACTTCCAGGGGGTGGACCAGGTAGGGCTCGCCGGAATGGCGGACCTGGCCCTTGTGCTCGAGGGCCGAGAAGACGTACGCCCGCCTCAGCAGCTCGATATCGGCGTCAGGGGTATTGGCCCGGACCTTGTCGACGAGATCCTCGAACCGAATCATCTACGTGGTGTCTAACAGGACGTCCCGACACGGCCCGGGTCCATGATACCGTGCCGGTCGGACGGTCCCGGTTCGCTTGACCCTGTCCCGGACGCTCACTATACTGCCCGGATTGCCGCCAATTTCCGGCCAGATCCAGAGGAACGTGTCGCTATGTCGAAGGGTTTTCTGACGAGTCAAGGGGTCATCGTCGCTGCGCTGGGCCTGAGCCTCGTCGGCTGCGGGAAGTTCGGCATGCTCCAGGCGAGCAAGCACTTCAAGGACGCCAACGCGCTGTACGCCCAGCAGGACTACCGCGGTGCCGCCGTCGATTACAAGAGCGCCATCGACGCGAATCCGAACCTGAACGAGGCGTACTTTTTCCTCGCCAACAGCTACGACAACCTGTACAAGCCGGCGCGGAAGGGCAACGCCCTCAACGACAGCTACCTGATTGACGCGCTCAAGTACCTACAAGATCGCCTCCGAGAAGCTGATCGACGAGAAGCCCGAGACCAAGCTCCTGCGCAAGCGCACGCTGCAGTTCATGGCGGCGCTCTATGCGACGGACAAGCTGAATCAGCCGGACGAAGCCGAGCCGGTGGTCAAGCAGCTCATCGCCATGGAGCCGAACGATCCGGGCAGCTACTTCGCGCTGGTCAAGATCTACGAGGACGCCGGCAAGATCGAGGCCGCCGAGGAAATCCTGAAGCAGGCGCAAGCGGCGTCGCCCGAGAAGACCGAGGTCTGGTCGACGTCGGCGCAGTTCTACAACCGCAAGGGCGAGTTCGACCGGGCGATGGAGTCGTTCCAGCGGATCACCCAGATCGAGCCCAAGAACCCGCAGAACTACTACCAGATGGCGGTGTTCTACGAGGAGAAGGTTCGCAAGGACTTCACCATCAAGCCGGCGCAGGTGGCCGATTACCTGAGCAAGGGCATGGAGGCGGTCGACAAGGCCCTCGAGCTCCGGCCCGACTACTTCGAGGCGCTGACCTACAAGAACCTGATCCTCCGCCAGCAGGCCAGCAAGGTCGAGAAGAACCCGAAGCGGCAGCAGGAGCTGATCAAGGAAGCCGACGAGTTCCAGAGGAAAGCGATCGAGACCCGCAACCGCCAGCAGACCGGCGGCACGCCGGCGGCGGGCGCCAAGAAGTAGCGGTTCGCCCGGCCCCGGGGGGCCGGTCTTCGGGAGTTCTTTCGGCCGGTTCTGCCCCAGGGTGGAGCCGGCCGTTCGCGTTTCCAGGGCGGGCACGGCGCCGAATCACGTCGGCGCCGCGGTGCCTTTGAGGACGCCGCTCCGCGCCGCTTCAGCGATCGCCACCACCGCCGGGTGCTTGATCCGCCGCTCGTGCGAGATCGCATAGAACCGCTCGCGGACGGCGTCGATGTCGCCGATCGGCTGGACGCGGTACTGGCGGCGAATCTCCGCGGCGATCGCCGTCGTCCCGACGAAGACACCAGCGCCCTGCTCGCCGAACGCCTTCATCAGCGCGCTGTCGTCGAACTCGCCGACGATCGCCGGCCGGATATCGTTGGCCTGGAACCAGTCGTCGAGCTGTCGCCGCACCACCGTCCCGTCGCCGGGCAGCAGCATCGGCGCCCCGGTCAACGAGCGCGGGAAGCGCCGCCGGAGCCTGGCGGCGAGGGCTGGGGCGGCGAAGCAGGTGACGCCGCTCTCCCCGAGCAGGTGGCTGTAGGCCTTGACGTGCACGGTCGGCGGCACCGGGGTATCGGCCAGCACGAGATCGACTTCGTGGACGGCCAGCGCCGCCAGCAGCGACTCGGCCCGCGCTTCGCGGCAGATCATCCGGACCGGGGTCGGGAGGTCGAGCGCCGGCGCCAGCAGGCGATAGGCGATCTGCTTGCTGAGGACGTCGGCGACTCCGACGACGAGGCGCATCGGCCGGCCGGTGGCGCGGCCCTGGACGGTGTCGACCAGCTCGCGACCGAGCGAGAAGATCTCGTCGGCGTAGCGGTAGACGACCTGGCCGACGTCGGTCGGCACGAGCCGCCGGCCGACCCGGGCGAACAGCTTCTCGCCGAGCCGGACTTCGAGGGCGCGGACCTGCGCGCTCACCGTCGGCTGCGACAGCCGCAGCTTCTCGGCGGCGCGGCCGACGCCGCCCTCGCGTACGACCGTCCAGAAGTAGAGCAAGTGATGGTAGTTGAGCCATTCCATAGCCGTCTCCTCCCCGGGCCTCTCATAGATATACTCGATGTGTTTCACAGAGTATTTGACATTGTCTATGCATGCCAGCGGCTCCACACTCGGCCTTGGAGGACTGAGCATGGAGACAGGTCGAATCCCAGGACGAATCCCAGGACGAATTACCGGGCAGATCAAGACGGTGCTGCTGCTCGGCGCGCTGACCGCGTTGGTGGTCGGCGCCGGCAGCGCCCTGGCGCCGTCCTACGCGTGGCTGTTCGTCGTCGTCGGCGTGCTGATGAACGTCGGCAGCTGGTTCTTCTCGGATCGGCTGATCCTGCGCAGCAGCGGCGCCCGGCTGCTGACGCCGGAGGAGGCGCCCGACCTGCACCAGATGGTCGCCGAGCTGGCCGCGGCCGCCGGCATTCCGGCGCCGCGGCTCTACCTGACCGACGAGGCCCACGCCAACGCCTTCGCCACCGGCCGCAACCCGGCCCACGGCGCGGTGGCCGTGACGAGCGGCCTGCTCCGCACGTTGCCCCGCCGCGAGGTCCGCGGCGTCATCGCCCACGAGATCGCGCACATCCGGAACCGCGACGTGACCATCGCCACCGTCGCGGCCGGGCTGGCCGCGGTCATCGGCGGCATCGCCAACGCCCTGCAGTTCGGGCTGCTCTTCGGCGGATCGCGTGACGACGAGGACGGCGCCGGCAGCATGTTCGGCACCCTGCTCTTCGCCCTGGCCGCCCCGCTCGGCGCGGCGCTGGTGCAGATGGCCATCTCGCGCTCGCGCGAGTACGTCGCGGACGCCACGGCGGCCCGGCTGACCGGGGATCCGGAGGCGCTGGCGAGCGCGCTGGAGCGGCTGTCGGGGGCGGCCGCGCGCATCCCCTACCAGGGCCAGCCGGCGACGGCCAGCCTCTACATCGTCAACCCGTTCGCCGGCGGCCTGGCCGCGCTCTTCTCGACTCACCCGCCGATGGAGGCGCGGATCGCGCGGCTGCGCGGTGGCCTTCGCGACGGACGGGCGGCGTGACGCGATGGATCTGCTGTTCCCGTTCGCCGAGTACCTGGTGGGTCTACGCTGCGTTCACGGCCGGGGTCCTGGTCGTCCTGGCCGTCGACCTCGGCGTGTTCCATCGCCAGGCCCACGCCGTCACGTTCCGCGAGTCACTCGCCTGGTCGGCCGTCTGGGTGGCACTCGCGCTCGCCGTCAACTTCGGCTTCTACCGCTACGCGCAGGCGCACTTCCCGGCCGAGGTCGCGACGCGGGTCGGCCTCGAATTCCTGACCGGCTACCTGGTCGAGAAGGCGCTGGCGGTCGACAACGTCTTCGTCTTCGTCCTGGTGTTCGGCTACTTCGGCGTGCCGGCCCGCTACCAGCATCGGGTGCTGTTCTACGGCATCCTCGGCGCGCTGTTCTTCCGCGCCGTCTTCGTCGCCCTGGGGTCGGTGCTGATGCAGTACCACGCCGTCGTCGTCGCCTTCGGCGTCGTCCTGCTGGTCTCTGGGGTGAAGATGATGCTGGCCCCGACCCAGAGCGTCGACCCCGGCCGCAACCCGCTGATACGGCTGATGCGGCGGGTGCTGCCGGTGACGCCCGACCTGCACGGCCAGGCCTTCGTCGTCCGCCTGGCCGGCCGGCTGCACGCCACGCCGCTGCTCGTCGCGCTGCTCGTGCTGGAGCTGTCCGACATCGTCTTCGCCGTCGACTCGGTGCCGGCCATCTTCGCCATCACCCGCGAGCCGCTGCTGGTCTTCACGTCGAACGTCTGCGCCATTCTCGGCCTGCGGGCGATGTACTTCCTGCTGGCCGACGCGGTGCAGCGGTTCCACCTGCTGCACTACGGGCTGGCGCTGGTGCTCGTCTTCGTCGGCCTGAAGATGGTGTGGCTCGACGGCGCCGCCGGCGGCAAGCTGCCGATCGAGTGGTCGCTCGGCGTGATCGCCGTCCTGCTCGCCGGCGCGGTCGCGGCCTCGCTGCTGATCCCGCCGCCGGCCGCGCCGGGGGTGGACGCCGTCGGCGCGGCCGTGCCGGAGGAGCCCTAGTGTCCTGTCCGCGTGATTCGCGACATAACGCCCGGGCGGGGCATCCCGCCTCGCGGCGTTGCTCGTCCCTCAGATATGCCAAATATCCTCGCTCCTCGCGCCTTGCGATCCGGGCGCCGCGCCCGGGCTTTATGCCACGAACTACGCGGACAGGACACTAGCTCTCGCCGACCGGGGCCACGCCGGCCCTGGCCCGCATGCCGGCGGTGACCACGCCGACGCGGTTGATGCCGGCGGCCTTGGCGGCGTCGATCACGGTGACCACGTCGCGGTAGGGCAGGCTGGCCGCGCCGACCAGGAACAGCGTCTTGTCGCGCCGGGTCGCGAAGATCTGGCGCAGGTACGGGGTCAGGCCGGCCAGCTCCACCGGCTGCCTGTTGACGGCGATCTGGTGGTCGGCCGTCAGTTCGAGCACGATCTGGGGGTTCCGCGGCGTCCCCGGCGGCGGCGCCTGGGCCTCGGCCGGGATGTCGACGTCGGTGCCCTTCTGGGTCATCGGCAGCGCCGCCATGAAGATGACGAGCAGCACGAGGAGCACGTCGATCAGCGGCGTGACGTTCATGTCGGGGGCGCGGGACGGCCGGCTGGGTGCGAGGACGGCGTCGGCGCCGAGGTGCTTCTTGGTGACGTGAGACACGACTCCCCTCCTGCCCGGCACACGTCGGGCGCATCGACGACAGCCTGTGGTGACGACGAACACTGCCGGGGCGCTCGCGCCGAGGGCGCGAGGCCAGAAAGCGAAAGCGGCGTCATCCGTGAGGATGACGCCGCGATCCTGCAGTGTTAGTTCCCGGGGGAGGGCGTTAGTTCCCGCGCGACGGCAGGCCGGCCTGGGTGCGCATGCCTTCGGTGACGATGCCGACCTTCTCGAGACCGGCGCCCTTGGCGGCGTCGATCACGGCGACGATCTCGCCGTAGGGCAGCGTCGGCGCGCCGACGATGAACATCGTCTTCTCGCGCCGCGTCTCGAAGATGTTGCGCAGCATTGTCGTCAGGGCGTCGAGTTCGACCGGCTGCTTGTTGACGGAGATCCGGTGATCCGCCGTCACTTCGAGCACGATCTGATCCGTCTGTGCCACCCGATCGGGCGTGCTCGACTCGAGGGGCAGGTTGATGTCGGTGCCCTTCTGCGTCATCGGCAGGGCGGCCATGAAGATCACGAGCAGCACGAGCAGCACGTCGATGAGCGGCGTCACGTTCATGTCCGCACTGGCGTGCGGCATCTCAGCCGAGATGACCTTGTCGGCGCCGAGGTGATGATGTGCGTGCGCCATCAGTTGCCTCCCGCCTCGCCCGGCTTCTTCCGGGTATCCGTGATCAGGCCGACGTTCTCGATCTGCGCTTCGTGGAGCTGGTCCATCATCGTCATGACCGCGCCGTAGGGAGCCTCGGCATCGGCCTTGAGGTAGACCACCTTCTCCTTCTTCTCTTCCAGCGCGTAGCGGATCTTGTCGACCAGATCGCGGGCGTCGACGAGCACGTTGTTGACGTAGAACTCCTTGTTCGCGGTCACGTGCACGACGGTCTGCTGCTGGGTATCCGGCTTGTCGACCACGTGGTCGGCGATCGGCAGCGTGACGTTCACGCCCTTCTGCAGCAGCGGCGCGATGAGCATCATGATGATGAGCAGCACCAGCATGATGTCGACGAGCGGGGTGACGTTGATCTCGGAGACCGGCCCGCCCTTTTTGCTTACACCACCCATTGACATATCGGGTTCTCCTGCAGGCTCGCTGGCCGGCGCAGCCCCCCTCTCGAGGAAGAGCGAGGGGCGGCGCCGGTCAGCCACGAGCCGGGCGTACTAGGACGTCTTCTTGATGAAGTAGTCCACGAGCTCGGACGAGCTGTTGTCCATCTCGACGTTGAAGTACTCGACGCGGCCGGTCAGGTAGTTGTAGAACCACACGGCCGGGATGGCGACGACCAGACCGAGCGCGGTCTCGACGAGCGCTTCAGAAATACCCGCCGACACCGAGCCGATGCCGCCCGAGCCCGAGGCCGCGATGCCCTGGAAGGCCGAGATGACGCCGACGACCGTGCCGAGCAGTCCGACGAACGGCGCCGTCGAGCCGATGGTGGCCAGGGCGCTGACGCCCTTCTTCAGGTCGTTGCCGGTCAGCGCGGTGGCGCGCTGGATGGCGCGGCGGACGGTGTCGAGGAGGTCCTCACGATTGAGCTTCTCGCCACCGGCGGAGTCGTGCTGGAACTGGTATTCCTGCAGGCCGGCCAGCACCACCTTGGCGAGGTGGCTGTAGCGGTACTGCTTCGCCTGCGACAGGGCAATCGCTTCTTTCAGTCGCCCTTCCTTGAGGTGCTTGGCGACCTGCGGAGCATAGAGCTTCGACTGCTTACGCGCCTGCGAGAACGTGTAGATGCGCTCGACGGCAACGCCAACGGACCAGAACGACATGATGAAGAGGACGAAGGCCACGCCTTTCGCCACCATGCCCATCTGTCCCCACATGTGAAAAATATCGATTCCCATCTGTCGTAGCCTCCGGTGCAGTCGAAGAAGCAGGCCGCGGCCGGGACGCGCCGCCGCCTGCGGGGTCTATCAGTGAAACGTGGAATGCGCGATGCGAGTCGAACGGTCTCGGGTCGGTCGGCTCGCTAGGACTGGAGCGTGAAGTTGACGGTGACGGTCATGATGACCGGCACCGGCACTCCGTTCAGGAGCGTCGGGCTGTATTCCCACTGGCGCACGGCGTCGAGCGCCGCCTGGTCGAGGAGCGGAATCGAGCGCAGCACGCGCGCGTCCTGCACCTTGCCCGAGGGGCTGATCGTCGCCTCGATGATCACCACGCCCTGCACGCGCGCGGACTGGGCGATCTGCGGATAGACCGGGTTGATGTTGCGGGTCTTCTGCGGCGCGCGGATGTTGCCACCGACGCGAACCGGGGCCGCCGGCGGCGGCGGCGGTGGCGCTTGCGGCAGACCGCCAACGACACCGCCGAGCGAACCACCGGGGACGCCGCCGACGACGCCGCCGGGGACGCCGACGGACGGCGGAGCGGCGGGCGGAGCTTCAGGCTTGATTTCGGCCGGGGCCTCCACGGGCGCGGCGTTGGGATTGACGTTGGTAGGCGTCGGCGTCGGCGCCGCGGCCGCTGGCGGCGGCGGCGGTGGCGGCGGCGGGGGTGGCGGTGGCGCGGCGACAGCGAACGCCATCATCGTAGGTGGAACCGGCAGGATGTCCGCGGCCAGGAGGGGGACGATGATGACGCCTCCCACCAATACCACGTGGACAAAAATGGACACGGGGACCGTGTACCACGCCTGCGACCCTACCTTGATCGACGGCTCGACGACGTCGCCGAACATATCCTTCGGCACAGACCTAGCCTCCTCGAAAACGCGCTATCCAACCCGAAAACCCAGTGGGAGCGGGGATTATACCAGCGCCACACGAGCCGTCAACGAACGGATCCCGGGCGGCTCGATGCCCCTGGGATGCCCGTCATTCCGTTAGACACCACTCTGCCACGAACGGGCCCCGGAAAAGTTCCATCCGACTTGTAAAAAAGTGTGACGACGGCCATGGACGGATCGGGCGGGCGGCGCCGCCCCTGGTCGAGGTCAGGCGCCGGCGCCGATCCGCATGCCGTAGAACGAGCGCCAGACGAAGAAGGTCGACGCCAGGAAGAACACGCCGGCCAGCGCATGGCTGACCCCGGGCCCGGCATCGGCGGTGAGCTTCACGGCGAGTTCGACCGCCAGCAAGCCGAACAGCGTGGTGAACTTGATGACCGGGTTCAGCGCCACCGACGAGGTGTCCTTGAAGGGATCGCCCACGGTGTCGCCGACGACGGTGGCGGCGTGGAGCGGCGTGCCCTTCATCTTCAGCTCGACTTCGACGATCTTCTTGGCGTTGTCCCAGGCGCCGCCGGCATTGGCCATGAAGATGGCCTGATAGAGGCCGAACAGCGCGATGGAGATCAGGTAGCCGATGAAGAAGTACGGCTCGACGAAGGCGAACGCGAGGGTCGAGAAGAAGACCGTCAGGAAGATGTTGAACATTCCCTTCTGGGCGTACTTCGTGCAAATCTCGACGACCTTCTTGCTGTCCTCGACCGAGGCCTTCTCCACGCCGTCGAGCTTGATGTTGGCCTTGATGAACTCGACGGCGCGGTAGGCGCCGGTCGTGACCGCCTGGATCGACGCGCCCGTGAACCAGAAGATGACGGCGCCGCCGGTGATCAGGCCGAGCAGGAACGGCGGGTGCAGCAGCGACAGCTTGTCGAGGTTTTGCGTCAACCCGGCGGTGAGGCCGACGATGATCGAGAAAATCATCGTCGTCGCGCCGACCACGGCGGTGCCGATGAGGACCGGCTTGGCGGTGGCCTTGAATGTATTGCCGGCGCCGTCGTTCTCCTCGAGCAGGTGCTTGGCCCGCTCGAAATCGACGGTCACGTTGAAGTCCTTCTTGAGCTCGGCAGCGATGCCGGGGATGCCTTCGATGAGCGACAGTTCGTAGACCGACTGGGCGTTGTCGGTGACCGGGCCGTAGGAGTCGACGGCGATCGTCACTGGGCCCATGCCGAGGAAGCCGAACGCGACCAGGCCAAAGGCGAAGACCGGCGCCGCCTTCATCACCGTGTCGAAACCGTAGCCGCTGACGAAGTAGGCGATCGACATCAGCACGACGATCGTGATGCCCAGCCAGTAGGCGCTGAAGTTGCCGGCGACGAGGCCGGAGAGGATGTTGAGCGACGCCCCGCCCTCCTTCGACGACGCGACGACTTCCTTCACGTGCGACGACTCGGTCGAGGTGAAGATCTTGACCAGCTCCGGGATGACCGCGCCCGCCAGGGTGCCGCAGGTGATCACGGTCGCCAGCTTCCACCACAGCGTGGGATCGCCGGCCAGGGTCGGGATGAGGATCTTCGAGGCGACGTAGGTCAGCGCGATCGAGACGAGCGACGTCAGCCAGACCAGCTGCGTCAGCGGCTGCTCGAAGTTCATCGTCGAGGCGCCGGCGTAGCGGCTGCGGGCGATGACGTCGTTGACCAGGTAGGAGCCGCCACTGGCGATGACCATCACGACACGCATCATGAAGATCCAGACCAGCAGCTGGACCTGGACGACGGCGTCGGGCACCGCCAGCATGATGAAGGTGATGAGCGCCACGCCGGTGACGCCGTAGGTCTCGAACCCGTCGGCGGAGGGGCCGACCGAGTCGCCGGCGTTGTCGCCGGTGCAGTCGGCGATAACGCCGGGGTTGCGGGCGTCGTCTTCCTTGATGTTGAAGACGATCTTCATCAGGTCGGAGCCGATATCGGCGATCTTGGTGAAGATGCCGCCGGCGATGCGCAGCGCGGCGGCGCCGAGCGACTCGCCGATGGCGAAGCCGATGAAGCACGCCCCGGCGTAGTCGCCCGGCACGAAGAGCAGGATGCAGAGCATCAGGAACAGCTCGACCGAGATCAGGAGCATCCCGATGCTCATGCCGGCCTTGAGCGGGATGGCGTAGAGGGGGAAGGGCTTGCCGCCGAGGCTGGCGAAGGCCGTGCGGGAGTTGGCGAAGGTGTTGATGCGGATGCCGAACCAGGCGACGCCGTAACTGCCGGCGATGCCGACCAGGCTGAAGCCCAGGATGATCGCCACCTTGATCGCCGAGAACTTCAACAGCACGCCGAAGTAGATGACGATCACCGAGCCGATGAACAGCTCCAGCAGCAGGATGAACTTGCCTTGCGTGACGAGGTAGGTCTTGCAGGTCTCGTAGATCAGCTCGGAGATCTCGCGCATCGAGCGATGGACCGGCAGACGTTGCAGCTGGAAGAAGATGACGAGACCGAAGGCGAAGCCCGCCAGGGTGACGATCAGCCCGAGGCTCAGGAGGGTGTGCCCGTCGAGGTTGCCGAGCGATTCGAAGCGGACCTGCGACAGGTCCGGCAGCACCAGGTTCGCTTCACCGCCGGGGGCGTGCGCGGCCGGAGCGGCATGGCTCGCGGCCGGCGCGCTGACCGGAACGTCGGGCAACTGGGCCGCGACGGCGACCGGGACCAAGAGCACGAGGGCAGCCACGGCGGCGGCCCATGCATTCCTGAAAGAGATAGGCATCATCATAAAAACGCGGCAGCGTAGCATAACTCGCGGCCGTGGTGCTCGCATCCGCCGGCCGACCGGGCTGAACCGTTTCGAGGTGGGAACAGGCGACTACCCAGGGGGCGCTGGTCGCATCGGCACCGAGTCCGGCAGCGCCATGCCGCCGGTCAGGAAGACGCGGATGCCCTGCTCGACGGTGAGCGCCGGGTAACGCAGGTCGGCCAGGGGGACGACGACGACGTCGCCCAGGTAGAGGTGATTGGTCGGGATGTAGATCGCCGCCAGCCGCTCGGCCGGAGAGCCATCGGTCGTCGGCACCGTGAACTCCCGGGTCAGGAACCCGAGGAGGCTGCCGCGAGCCGAGTCCCGGATCAGCACCACTCGCTTGAAACCCGACTCGTTGTCGGGCGAGAAGGCCAGGATCAGCTGCTTGACCGGGGCGTAGATGGTGCGGAAGACCGGCACCAGCATCAGGTAGTGCTCGGCCTGCCGCATCAGCCGCCGCCCGATGACGTTCCGGGCCAGCACGCCGGCGAGCAGCACCAGCAGCATCGTCGTCAGCAGACCGAGGCCGGGCACGTGCCGGCCGAGCAGGCGGTCGTAGACCGGCGCCATCACCCCGTCGACCACGTCGAAGATCTTGTAGAGCGTGACGACGCTGATGACCAGCGGAACCGTGACGAAGAAACCCGTCACGAACGAGCGGCGCAGGCCGGCGATCACGGGACGGGTCCGATCAGTGGACGAACCACCACACCACGGCGGCCAGGGCCAGACGGTAGTAGGCGAAGACGTCGAGGCGGTGCGAGACCAGGTAGCGGAGCAGGAAGCGGATCGACAGGTAGCCGACGATGCCCGAGGACACGATGCCGACCGCGAAGATCGTCGCCAGCTCGCCGGACATCGGCACGTGCCGCATCTCGAGGCCGGCCTTCCCCGCTGCCGCGACCACCGCGGGGATGCCGAGCAGGAAGGTGAACCGGGCCGCCGCCTCGCGGCGGACCCCGAGGAGCATGCCGATCGTGATCGTGCTGCCCGACCGCGACAGGCCCGGGATCAAGGCCGCGGTCTGGGCCACGCCGAACGCGGTGGCGTCGACCGGCGTCAGATCGTCGACGCCGCGCGATCGCGGCCCGAGGCGCTCGACCAGCAGCAGCCCGATGGCCCCGACCGACAGCGTCACGATCGTCACCACCGGCAGGCGGGCGTGCGCTTCGATCCAGTCGGAGAACAGCAGGCCGACGATGACGACCGGGATCGTGCCGATCGCGACGAGACGCATCAGGCGCGCCTCGGGGGCGTCGGTGAACAGCCGCGGCAGCGCCGCCGCCATGCTCAGCAGGTCATCGCGGAAATAGATGATGGTGGCGACGAGGGTGCCGAGATGGGTGGCGACGTCGAAGACGAGCCCGAACGGCTCCTCGCCCCACCCGAACGCGGCGCGCCCGAGGAGCAGGTGCGCCGAGCTCGACACCGGCAGGAATTCGGTGATGCCCTGGATGGCGCCCAGGAACGCGGCGATCAGGATGTCGGACATGGCCCAGGCCCGCTTGCTAGCGGGCTCCGGCCTTGCGCGTCGTCCGGGTCGCCGACTTCCTGACGCCGGTCGCGGTCCGGGCCGTGTCCGCGGCAGCGGCGGTCACAGCGGCGGCGCCGGCCGGCGTCCCGCCGGCGCGCTTGCTCATCAGGATGGCCACCGCCGCGGCGATGAAGATCGTCGAGTAGGTGCCGCTGACGATGCCGACCAGCATCGTGAACGCGAAGCCCTCGAGCACCTCGCCGCCGAACAGGTAGAGCGCCAGCACCGACAGGAACGTCGTGCCGGCCGTGATCAGGGTGCGACCCAGGGTCTGGTTGACGCTGTGGTTGACGACCTTCTCGAGATCGTCGCGGCGCATCGTGTGCATGTTCTCGCGCACGCGGTCGAAGATGACGATGGTGTCGTTGACCGAGTAGCCGGTGATGGTCAGGAGCGCCGCGATGACGTTCAGCGACAGGTCGTAGCCGAAGAAGACCAGGAACGCCAGCGTGACCAGGATGTCGTGGAAGGTCGCGGCGATGGCGCCGAGCGCGAACGTCAGGCGGAAGCGCAGCGCGATGTAGGCGGTGATGCCGAGGATCGAGAGCAGCGTCGCCCACAGGCCTTTGCGCTGCAGGTCCTCGCCGATGGCGGGACCGACGACCTCGCGGCTGATCTGGGTGTGCGGGCCGAGGTTGGCGGCCTTGATCGCGTCATCGAGGGCCTTGGCGCCGGCCTCGAGACCGAAGCCCTCTTCGGCGCCCTGCTGCTGCGGCAGCCGGACCGCGATGCTGTGGTCGTCGGCCTTGCCGTACTGCTGGACGACCTTCTCGCCAGGCACGCTGGCAATCGCCCGGCGGACGGCGTCCTCGCCCACGGCGTTCGTGAACTTGTAGACGACGATCGTGCCGCCCGAGAAGTCGATGCCGAGGGGCAGGCCGCGCTGCGCGATCATCCCGATGCCGGCCAGGATGACCAGCGCCGACAGGACGATGGCGTGCCAGCGCCACTTGATGAAGTCGTAATGCGTGTTGGAGAAAATCTGCATGGCCGGTGGTCGGGATGGGCGCGGCGCCTAGATGCTCAGCGACTGCGGCTGCTGGCGCCGCGACAGGATGATCTCGAACACCGTCCGCGAGACGAAGACGGCGGTGAACACGTTCGAGAGGAGACCGAAGACCAGCGTGGTGGCGAAGCCGCGGATCGGGCCGGTACCGAACTGGAAGAGGAAGGCGGCCGCGACGAGCGAGGCGATGTGGGTGTCGACGATGGTCCAGAAGACCCGGTCGAAGCCGGCCGACACGGCGGCGCGCGGCCCCTTGCCCGCTGCCATCTCCTCCTTGATGCGCTCGAAGATCAGCACGTTCGAGTCGACGCCCATGCCGATCGTCAGGATGAAGCCGGCCACGCCGGGGAGCGTCATCACGGCGTTCGACATCGACATCAAGGCGAGCAGGATGAGCAGGTTGAGGACGATCGACAGGATCGCGTTGAAGCCGCTCGCCTTGTAGTAGACGAGCATGAAGACCGCGACGAGGGCGAGCCCGCCGAGCGAGGCGGTGAGGCCGGCGCGGATCGAGTCGGCGCCGAGGGTGGCCCCGACCGTCCGCTCCTCGAGGTAGGTCAGGCCGGCCGGCAGCGCGCCGGAGCGCAGCATCAGCGCGTAATCGGCGACTTCCTGCGGGGTGAAGTTGCCGAAGATCTGGCCGTCATCCGTGATCCGGCCCTGGATCGTGGCGACCGTCTCGACCCGGCCGTCGAGGACCACGGCCATCGGCTTGCCGATGTTCGCCCCGGTCAGGTTGCCGAACTTGATGGCGCCAGCGCGGTTCATCGAGAAACCGATGGCCGGCAGGTTGTTCTCGTCGACCGAGGCCCGGGCACTGCTGAGGTCGCGGCCGGTCACCGGCGCCACCTTGCGCACAAGGTAATAGGAGAGCGACCCGGGGTTGGTGCGGTCGGCCCCGGTCACCACTTCCATCTCGGGCGGAGCGACGCCGCCGGTGGCCTGCAGCAGAGCTTCCTGGGAGCCGGCCGGCCCGCTCTCGACGATCTTCATCTCGAGGAGCGCCGTCGTGCCGATCAGCCGCTTGACCTGGTCGGGGTCCTCGACGCCGGGCAGCTGGACCAGAATCTGGTCGCCGACCGTGCCGTAGGGCGCGACGATCGGCTCGGAGACGCCCATGGCGTTGACCCGGCGCTCGACCGTCTGCAGCGCCTGCTCGACCGCCTGGGTCCTCAGCGTCGCCGCGACCGTCGGCTTCATCTCGAAGGTGTAGCCGCCGGCGCCGCCGGTGCGGGTGTACTGCGCCACGAGCCCGGGCTGGTCGTCGGCCAGCGTGCGGAACGCCGAATCCATCGGCTGCGGCACGCCAGCGACGACGATCCGGGTCGGCCCGGGCACGGTGATCGTCGGCCCGATGACGTTCTTCTCGCGCAGCCCCAGCCGGATCCGCTCGGCGGCGTCCTCGCTGGTGTAGGTCAGCGCGTCGTCGGTCTTGACCCGCAGCACGAGCTGCACGCCCCCCTTGAGATCGAGCCCGAGGCTGATCCGGCCGCGATGGCCCGGGGTGTCGAACGGCGGGTAGATCATCGCCGCGGCGAAGGCGATCACGCCGAGGATCGTGATGAGCTTCCAGTTGAGATTCTTCATGGCTGGCGCACGTTGGCGGACGCCGGGCGCGGCTGCGCCGGGTCGGCCCTTCCTAGAGCGCGCCCTGTTCGGGCACGACCGGATCCTGTCCCTGATAGCCGGCGACGGAGGCCTTCGTCACCTCGACGTTGACCTTCTCGGCAATCTTCAGCTGCACCGAGGCGTCGTTCACCTTGGCGACGGTACCGAAGAGGCCGGCGGTGGTGACCACCTTGTCCCCGACCTTGAGGCTCTCCTGGAACTCCGCCACCTTCTTCTGGCGCTTACGCATCGGCGCCAGGATGACGAAGTAGAAGATGCCCAGGATCAGGGCAAATGGAGCCAGCTGCACCCAGATGGGGCCGCCGCCCTCGGGGGCGGTGCCCATGGCGACGACCGGCGGCGCGCCGAGGAAATGAAGAGCAGCCGCGGGGGCGGCGAGCACACGTGTGAGTAGTTCGGGCGCAGTCATCGAGTGAGCGGCTGGCGGGAGAACGTCCGGTGGAAATTCTGTCTGAACTCCTCGAACGACCCGAATTCAATAGCCTTCCGCATGGCCTCCATGATGTCAAGGTAAAAGAAGAGGTTGTGCATCGATCCAAGCGTCGCGCCCAGCATCTCACCAGTCGACGCCAGATGCCGTAAATATGCTCTGGAAAAGTGCCGGCACGTGTAACAGCGACACGCCGCGTCGACCGGTGCGTCGTCGTCGGCATAGCGCGCGTTGCGGATGTTGAGCGGCCCATGCCTGGTCAGGAGCTGGCCGTTGCGGGCGTTGCGCGTCGGCAGCACGCAGTCGAACATGTCGATCCCCCGGGCCACCGACTCGACGAGGTCGTCGGGCATGCCCGGTCCCCATCAGGTAGCGCGGCTGGTCGGCGGGCAGGTGGGGCGTGGTCCGGCCGACGATGTCGTACATCACGTCGACGGGCTCGCCGACGCTGAGCCCGCCGATGGCGTAGCCCTCGAAGCCGACCGCGACGGTCGCCTCGGCGCTGACGCGGCGCAGTGCCTCGTGCACGCCGCCCTGGACGATCCCGAACTGCGCCTGGCCTGGCGTCGACGGCACGACGTCGGTCTCCCCGGCCGCGATCGCCAGGTGCCGGGTCCGCGCCCGCGCCGCCCACCGCGCCGTCCGCTCGAGCGACCGCGCCGCCACGTCGGGCGCGGCCGGATACGCCGTGCACTCGTCGAGCACCATCGCGATGTCGGCGCCGAGCCGCGACTGGATGTCGGCGGCGGACTCGGGCGTCAGCAGATGCTTGCTGCCGTCGAGATGCGAGCGGAACTCGGCGCCCGCCTCCGACAGGCGGCAGCGATCGCCGAGGCTGAACACCTGGTAGCCGCCGCTGTCGGTCAGGGTCGGTCCGTCCCAGCCCATGAAGCGGTGCAGGCCGCCGTGCCGCGCCACCAGCGCGTCGCCGGGCCGCAGGTAGAGGTGGTAGGTGTTGCCGAGGACGATGCGCGCGCCCATCTCGGCGAGATCGCGCGGCAGCACGCCCTTGACGGTGGCGCGCGTCCCGACCGGCATGAACACCGGCGTCGGCACCGGCCCGTGCGGCGTCTCGAGCACACCGCGGCGGGCCAGCCCGTCTCGATGCGTGACGCGGAACGCGAAGCCGTCGGCCATCGCTCATGAGGCTACACGCGAATTGACAATTCGACATCGCGGACTGACGATGGTCGCTTCATGAAGCGTCTTCGCGTCGGCGTCATCTACGGCGGCCGCTCGGGCGAGCACGAGGTCTCGCTGGCTCAGCGCCGCGGCGGTCTTCGCGCACCTCGATCGCCAGCGCTACGAGCCGGTGCCGATCCGCATCGAGAAGGACGGACGCTGGGCCCTGGCCGAGCGCGCGCCGAGTGCGATGTCGGCGGCGGACGTGATCGAGCACGCGCGCCTCGAAGCCGGCCGGGCGCCGCGCGCCGCGCGCGAAGTGCACCTGATGGCGCGGCCGAGCGACGAGCCGCTCCTCAGCATCGACCGGGTCTCCGATCGCCCAGGCGACCGCATGACCGCGCTCGAGCGCGGCGACGGCCAAGGCGCCGTCGTCCACAGCATGGGCCTCGACGTCGTCTTCCCGGTGCTGCACGGCCCCTACGGCGAGGATGGTACCGTGCAGGGCCTGCTCGAGCTCGCCAACCTGCCCTACGTCGGCTGCGGCGTGCTGGCCTCGGCGGTCGGCATGGACAAGGGCATGATGAAGGTCGTCTTCGCGCAGCACGGGCTGGCGCAGGTCGACTACGCCGTCGTGCTCTCGTCCGACTGGCTGAAGAACCGGGCCGCCGTCCGCGACAGCCTCCTGGCGAAGCTGGCGATGCCGCTGTTCGTCAAGCCGGCCAACCTCGGCTCGAGCGTCGGTATCTCGAAGGTGCACGACGCCGGCGAGCTGGACGCCGCGCTCGACCTCGCCGCCGGCTTCGATCGCAAGATCGTCGTCGAAGCGGGCGTCGAGCACGCGCGCGAGATCGAGTGCGCGGTGCTCGGCAACGACGCGCCGGAAGCCTCGATCGCCGGCGAGATCGTCCCGTCGCGCGAGTTCTACGACTACGAGGCGAAGTACCTCGACGAGGGATCGCGGACGCTCATTCCGGCCGACCTGACGCCGGCCCAGCTGGCCGACGTGCAGCGCCTGTCGAAGGCGGCGTTCCTGGCCATCGACGGCTCCGGCCTGGCCCGCGTCGATTTCCTCCTCGGCCGCGACGACGGCCGCCTCTACCTGAACGAAGTCAACACGCTGCCTGGGTTCACGACGATCAGCATGTACTCCAAGCTCTGGGCGGCGAGCGGGGTCAGCTACCCGGCCCTGATCGATCGGCTGATCGAGCTGGCGCTCGAGCGCCACGCCGCCAAGCAGCAATTGCGCACGAGCGTTCTCTAGCCCGCGAGGATGAGCGTCGCGCCGTTGCTGTCGGTCGTCGCGGTCTGCATCGGGCTCGCTGCGGGATCGGCGGCCGCGCAGACGCCGCGGCCGGCCGGCCCGCCGCCATCGCCCGCGGCGGCTCCGGCTCCCCCGCCGCTCCTCGCCGGGGCCGATCGCCTCGGCCGCGCCTACGACGCCATCTTCGACGCCGACTTCGACCGGGCCAAGGCGCTGATCGCCGACGCCTGCCCGCCGGCGCCCCGCGAGGCGTGCCTGGTGCTCGAAGCGACCCGCCAGTTCTGGCGGATCCAGATCGATCCGGAGGATCGCAGCCGCGACGCGGCTTTCGACGCGGCGGTGACCGCGGCCATCGCCGCCACCCAGGCGTGGACGGCCCGCGAGCCGAAGCAGGCGGAGGCCTGGTTCTATCTCGGCGGAGCCTACGGCGCCCGCGTCCAGTGGCGGGTCCTGCGCCAGGAGCGCCTGGGCGCGGCCCGCGACGGCCGCGAGGTGAAGAACGCCCTCGATCGCACGCTGGCGCTGGCGCCCGGGCTCGTCGACGCCCAGTTCGGGCTGGGTCTCTACAGGTACCTACGCCGACATCGCCCCGACCGCGGCCAAGATCCTGCGGGTGCTGCTGATGCTGCCGGGCGGCGATCGCGCGCGCGGCCTGGCGCGCATGCAGCAGACGCGGCAGTCCGGACAGTTGCTGGACGACGAGGCGGCCTTCCAGCTGCACGTCGTCTACTTCTGGTACGAGAACCGCGCCGCCGACGCGCTGGCCCTCCTCGACGAGCTGGTCCGGCGACATCCGCGCAACCCGTTCTTCCGGCGCGCCATCGCCGAGGCCCAGACCGTCTACCTGCACGACGTGGCCGCGTCGCTGGCGAGTTGGCGTGATCTGGCCCGCCTGGCCGACACCAACGCCGTCAACGAAGGGGCGCTGACCCGCCCCGACGCGCACCTGGGCCACGCCAGCGCACTCGACGCCCTCGGCGACACCGACCTCGCGCTCGAGGCGCTGACGCGGCTGCGCGCCACCGCACCGCTGGCCCCGTGGGGCATCACCAACCGCATCGCGCTGGCCCTTGGACGCGCCCACGATCGGCTCGGCCAGCGCGCCGAGGCCGAGGCGCTGCTGCGACAGGTCGTCGCCGCCACCGCGCGCCACGATCCGCTGGCGCTCGGCGACGCGGCCCGTCGTCTGCTGCAGAAGCCGACGCCGGCAGCCAAGGGACGCGCCCATCGCCTCGGCCTCGAGGCGTGGCGCGCCTTCCTCGCCGATGCCGCCGCCCCCGTCGCGCCGCGTTTCGAGGAAGCGATCGCGCTCGATCCCGACAACGGCATCACGCGGCTGCACTACGCGCGGGTCCTGGCGGCGCGGCAGCGTGTCGCGCCGGCCATCGCCGAGCTCGACGCCGCCATCGCCGCCGCACGGACGACGCCGCCGACGACGATCGCGGACGCCGCGCTACTCGTCGGTCGCCTCCGCGAGCAGCAGCGCGATCGCGACAACGCGATCGCCGCGTATCGACGCGCCGCATCGACGTTCGGCGCCGCCGCAGAGACGCGGACAGCCGCGGCGCGCGCGATCGAACGGCTCGAACGATCGCGTCCGGCGCCGCCGTTTCGTTGAAGTTTCGGCGGCGGTGCGCCGATATCCTTGAGCATCACCCCCTCATTTGACACATGGGGGTGATTGTGATGACCACACCTGTCAGAGCGCGTGTTTCGGCGGCCCGAACTTTTGACATTTGTAAAAGTTTGTGCTTGACACACCGTTTTTCTCATCCATAATCTACATCTTGTGTGCAGGTGGACCGCTCAGCCCACCTGTTGGGATGGGAATCGCAAGTTGAAATGCTGAGCGTCACAAAACCAGGAGGCTACATGGCGAAGAAAGCTGCGAAGAAGGCCGCTAAGAAGACCGCGAAGAAGCGGTAGTCGAGGCCCGCACGACCCGGGCGCGCGCGTGAGACGCGTCTAGCGCCCCGGTCAGGCACCCGTGCGGGGCCACGCAGGAAGCGGACCCGCAGCCAACGCGTCGAGAGCGCCGGTCACCGTTGCGTCGTGCCAGAGGGCAGACGGCACGGAGCACGCGGCGAGACTCTCGGACCTCAAGACCCTGGATCTGACAAGGACGAAGGGACCCTATACGAAGGGGGGGACTAGTCACATGGCAAAGAAGGCAGCCAAGAAGGCAGCGAAGAAGACGGCCAAGAAGCGTTAGGCCGCTCTCGCTGACCAAAGACGCGAGAGGGTGTCCGCATCCTCTCGCGTCGAAAGACAAAAAGCCCCTCGCTGGGGCTTTTTTACTGTACGGCGGTGGACCACGCCGCCGCGTTCGCCTCCCCCAGCGAACTTCCAACTACCAACCGCCAACTCCCAAGGAACTCCCAACCCCAAACTCTAAAACTCCCGCGGCGTGCCGTCGCGGTCCAGGTCGGCCGCGCCCCGCCCAGCCCCGTGGCAGCCTGCCGGTCTCGCCTCGACTGACGAGCCCGAGGGGGCAGGTCTGTTGGGAGGTGATAGTTGGAGGTTCCTTGGAAGTTGGTGATTGGAAGTTGGAAGTTCCGCGGCGCCGCGAATAGCAGCCCGCACGCTCAAAGGGCCGCGGGCGCCCGCGCGTGAGAGCGCGGGCGCAGAATCAGCAGCGCAATCAGCGAGTCGTCGCCGTGGTGGACGCCGGACGTGGCGTCCCATCCCAGGTGCGGATGCGGATGATCGTGTCGTCCTGCGTGAGCTTGTCGACGACATCCATCCCCGCGACCACGTGGCCGAAGACGGTGTACTTGGCGTCCAGGTGCGGCTGCGGCGAGTGGGTGATGAACCACTGGCTGCCGCCCGTGTCCGGGCCCGACAGCGCCATGCCGACCGTCCCCCGCACGTACGGCAGGTCGTTCAGCTCGTCGCGGATGGTGTAGCCGGGCCCGCCGTTGCCGTCGCCGCGCGGGTCGCCGTCCTGGACCACGAAGTCGGGCACGACGCGGTGGATGCGCAGGCCGTTGAAGAAGCCGCGATCGGCCAGGCGGGCGAAGTTGTGGGTGGTGATCGGCGCGTCTACGACGGCGAGGGCGATCTCGATCGATCCCTTCGACGTGTCGACGTAGGCCCGCGGCGACACCGTCGGCGCGCCGAGCGCGGCGTACTCCGGCAGGTCGAGCCGGGTGGCGGCGGGCCGCGACGGTTCGGCCGTCGACGCCGGATCGAGCGTGCGCAGCATCGCCTTGGCCTTGAGCCGCACCGCCCAGTCGCGATCGGCCAGGGCGTCGGTCAGCGTCGTCTTCGCCGCATCGGTCCCGACGGCGACGAGCGCCTCGAGGATGGCGACGCGCGCGTCGATGTCGACGTCCGCCTTGGCCACCTGCCAGGCGGCGGACAGCACCGCGGCGGCGTCGGCCGGCTTCGTGTCGCCGAGGATCTCGGCGGCGGTCGCGCGCACGATCACGTCCTCGCTGGTCAGCCGCGTCCGGAGCAGGCGCTCCACCGTCGCCTTGGCCTCCGGCGTCTTCGAAGCGCCTAGCGCCTTCAGCGTCGCCGGCCAGGTGCGGCGGTCGGTGTCGTCGATGTACGGTTTCCACGCCGCCTCGGGCACCGCGTCGCCGAGCGTGCCGAGCGCGGTCACGACCGCCGCCCGCACCGTCCAGTCGGGATCGGGATCGATGCCCGACAGGATCTGCAGGAAGCCCGGCCCTTCGATGGCGGCGAGCGCGGTCACCGCCGCCGCCCGCATCGTCGGCGATCCGTCGCCGAGCCGATCGAGCAGCCGATCGACCGCCGGCGCCCCCTTGAGCGCGCCGAGCGCGACCACCGCCTCGACCTGCAGCGCCGGATCGAGCGACGCCTCGTCGAGCAGCGCGACCAGCGGCGCCACCGCCCGCTCGTCGCCGAGCCGACCCAGGCCGCGCACCGCCTGCAGCCGCACCGCGGCCCGCGGCGTCGGCGAGGCGAGCACGTCGAGCAGCGGCGGGACGGCGATCGCCGGCTGCTTCGACAGGCCGAGCCCCTGCGCCGCGAACGCCGCGCTGTAGAAGCCGTTGCCCTTGAGCAGGAGCTGCTGTGGCGCGAGCGCCCGCGGATCGTCGGTCCGGCGCAGCGCGAAGGCAATCGGCCACCATTCGCTGCGCGGCTTGCCGTCGGCATCGAGGATGGCGGGCAGCAGCACGTCCGGCGCCTTGAGCCGGACGAGCGCGTAGATCCCGAGCCGGCAGGCATCGACCTCGGGCGCGAGCGGCCAGCCGAGCTCGTCGGCCGGCACGCTGGCGAGCGCCCCGGCGGCGATCAGGCTGGTGACGTAGGCGCCGATCGGCGCCGCCGCCGACGCGTCGCCGAGCAGGCCGAGGGCCTCCGCGGCGCGGCCGCGGACGCGGGGCGATGCGTCGCCGTTCAGCGCCGCCAGCAGCGCCGGCACCGCCGCCTTGTCGCCGAGCAGGCCGAGCCCGAACGCCGCGGACTGGCGGACCTCGGCTTCGGGATCGGCCAGGAGCGCCTCGAGCGCTGGCCGGCCCGACGCGTCGCCGACCCGCCCGATGGCGAACGCCGCGCGGCGGCGCAGGCGGGCGTCGGCGCGCCTGGTGATCGCGGTCAGGTCGCGCGGCGAATCCGGCGCGTCGCGCAGCACCCGCAGGTCCTCGAGGCGGATGATGGCGCCGCTGTCCTCGGCATAGGTCGGCTGCGCCGGCACCAGCACGGGGGGCGCCGTCTCCTTGCAGGCGGCCTGGCCCAGCGCCAGCAATCCCGCCAGCAGTCCCGCCATCGCCGCGGCCGCGGTCGGCGGGCGGTGTCGGGGGTGTCCCGAGCGCCCGGCCCGGCCATCTCGTCGATGCATCAGTGCAATCCTCCGGCAGCGCCCGCCCGCTTCGCGAGGCGGCGCTCGGTTGCCCGCTCCACGCGGTCGGGCACGATGGTGACGCCGATCCCTGGCCCGGCCGGCACGGCGACGGTGCCGTCGGGGGCGACGCGGATCGGCGGGTCGACCAGGTCCGGCACGAAGTACCGTTCGCTGGCCGCGATGTCGCCGGGCACCGTGAAGTGCGGCAGCGAGGCGAGGTGCAGGTTGTGGGCCCGGCCGATGCCGGTCTCGAGCATGCCGCCGTGCCACACCGGCACGCCGGCGGCGGCGCAGAGGTCGTGGACGGCGATCGACTCGGCGTGGCCGCCGAGGCGGCCCGGCTTGATGTTGACGATGCGGCAGGCGCCGAGGGCGATCGCCGCGGCGGCGTCGGCACGCGTGTCGACCGACTCGTCGAGGCAGATCGGCGTCCGCAGCGACCGCTGCAGCGTAGCGTGGTCGACCAGGTCGTCCTCGGCCAGCGGCTGTTCGATCATCAGCAGATCGAACGCGTCCAGCGCGACCAGCGTCGGGCCGTCGGCCAGCCGGTAGGCGGCGTTGGCGTCGACCATCAGCGGCAACCCCGGCCACCGGTCGCGGACGCGGGCGACGACGCCGATGTCCCACCCCGGCTTGATCTTGATCTTGACGCGCTGATAACCGGCCTCCCGTTCGACCGCGATCCGCTCGAGCAGCGCCTCGATCGACGGCTCGATGCCGATCGACACGCCGGACGGCACCGCCGACCGCGTGCCCCCGAGCAGCTGCTGCAGCGGCACGCCCTGCTGCCGCGCGTAGAGATCCCAGATGGCCATTTCGACCGCGGCCTTGGCCATGTGGTGGCCGCGGATGTGGCGCAGCCGGGCGCCGACCTCGCGCGGGTGGGCCAGCGGCGCGGCCAGGATGCGCGGCGCGAGGTACTCGTCGATCGCCTGCCAGACGGTGGCGGCGGTCTCGCCGCTGTAGAGCGGATCGGCGTCGGCGACCGACTCGCCCCACCCCTCCGCCCCCTCGGCGTGGACCGTGACCAGCACGATGGTGCGGGCCGCGACGCGTCCGAAACTGGTCTCGAAGGGGCGCACGAGCGGCAGCCGCAGCAGGCGAAGCTCGAGGAGATCGATGCGCACGGGGCCCGGCGGATCGTATCAGATATACTTCGCTGCCTTGGCTCATCGGCACATCGCGATCGAGGGCCCGACAGGCGTGGGCAAGACCGCGCTCGCCGAGCGACTCGCGACCCGCCTTGACGCGGCGCTCGTGGTCGACGAGTCGGCCAACCCGTTCGACGGCGACGCCCAGGGCGGCCGCTCGGGCGCGGCCTTCCAGGCGCAGCTGTTCCGGCTGCTGACCCGGCACCGCCAGCAGGCGGCGCTCAAGCAGACCGACCTGTTCGCCCAGGCCACCGTCAGCGACTACCTGTTCGACAAGGACAAGATCTACGCCTACCAGACGCTCGACGACAACGAGCTCTTCATCTACCAGCGGCTGTTCGAGCTGCTGAGCGCCGACATCGTCCCGCCCGATCTGGTCATCTACCTGCAGGCGCCGACCGACGTCCTGCGCCGGCGAATCAAGGAGCGGCGCGACACCCGGTCGCGGGTCGCCTCGCTGGACCGCCTGGCCGAGCTGAACGAGGCCTTCAATCACTTCTTCTTCCACCACACGGCGACGCCGCTGCTGGTGGTCGAGACCTCGCAGCTCGACCTCTCCTGGCCCGATTCCACCCTCGACGACCTGCTCCGCCAGATCGACGGGATGAGCCGCGGCACCCGGTATTACGTGCCCCGGGGCTGAGCCCCGGGCTGAGCCCGCCGCTGCGCCCCGGGCCGAGCCCGGGCCTTAGCCCGGGGCTGAGCCCGGGGCGGTACGCTGAAACCGCTATACTCTGCCTTCGATGGCGTGGTTCAAGCGTGACCGGAAGCCGATAGCGCCGGCCGAGAAGTCCAGCCGCGTGCCCGAGGGCACCTGGGTGAAGTGCCAGGAGTGCGGGCAGGCGATCTTCAACAAGGACCTGGCGGCCAACCTGCATGTCTGCCCGAAGTGCTCGCACCACTTCCGGCTCGGCTCGCTGGACCGGCTGCGCAGCCTGTTCGACGGCGAGGCGTGGGTCGAGCACGACGCCGGCCTCCGCTCGACCGATCCCCTGTCGTTCATCGACACCAAGCCGTACACCCAGCGCCTGAAGGCCGGGGCCAAGGCCACCGGCATGCTCGACGCCGTGGTGTGCGCCACCGGCCGCATCGACGGGATCGAGACGTCGGTCGCGGCGATGGAATACAGCTTCATCGGCGGCAGCATGGGAGTGGTGGTCGGCGAGAAGATCACCCGGGCCATCGAGCGGGCCATCCCGGCGCGGCAGCCGGTCGTCATCGTGTCCTGTTCCGGCGGGGCGCGAATGATGGAGGGCATCCTCTCGCTGATGCAGATGGCCAAGGTCAGCGCCGCGCTGGCCCGCCTCAGCCAGGCCCGCCTGCCCTACATCTCGGTGCTCACCGACCCGACCACCGGCGGCGTCACCGCGAGCTACGCGATGCTGGGCGACGTCAACGTCGCCGAGCCCAAGGCCCTGATCGGCTTCGCCGGGCCGCGCGTCATCGAGCAGACGATCCGCCAGACGCTGCCGGAAGGATTCCAGCGGAGCGAGTTCCTGCTCGCCCACGGCATGCTCGACCTGATCATCGATCGGCGCGAGATGAAGGCGACCATTGGCCGGCTGCTGCACCTGTTCATGGACGACGCGATGCCGTCCCGTCGACCCGTCGCCGCCGGGGTGGTGCCCGAGGCCGTGCCCGCGGCGGCCGAGTCCTAGTCGCGCTCGTGGCCGCTTTCGACCGCCTCCTGCACGACCCCGACCGCGCCAGCTGGAAGCTCGACCTGTCGCGCATCCGCGCCCTGGTCGCGGCGCTCGGCCATCCGGAGCGGGCCTGCCCCACCGTGCTCATTGCCGGCACCAACGGCAAGGGCTCGGTGGCGGCGATGGTCGAGCGCGCGCTGCGGGCGGCCGGCCAGCGCACCGGGCGCTACACGTCGCCGCATCTGGTCCGGCCCGAGGAGCGCATCGCCATCGACGGCGTGCCGGTCGAGAGCGGCGCCTTCGAGCAGGCCATCGAGGACGTCCTCGCGGTCGAGGCCGGTGAGCTGGCCGCCGGCCGCCTGACCGACAAGGCGACCTTCTTCGAGGCGATGACCGCCGTCGCCTACGAGCTGCTGCGGCGGGCGCGGGTCGACGTCGGCGTCATCGAGGTCGGCCTCGGCGGCCGTCTGGACGCCACCAACGTCTGTGATCCCGTGGCCACCGCGATCGTCTCGATCGGCCTCGATCACCAGGCGTGGCTGGGCGACACCCAAGCGGCGATCGCGGCCGAGAAGGCCGCCATCGCCCGCCCCGGCGTGCCGCTCGTCGTCGGCGATCTCGCCGACGAGGCGCTCGACGCGGTCGTCGCCGCCGCGGAGGCGGCCGGCGCGCCGCTCGTCTACGCGTCGGAGGGCGTCGAGTGCGTGGTCGGCGACACGACCGACGGCCGCCTGACCATCACCATCGACACCGCGACGCGCACCTACGGCCCGGTGCGCCTTGCCCTCGCCGGCGAGCACCAGGCGGCCAACGCGTTCGTCGCCGTGGCGCTGCTGGAGGCGCTCGACGACGCCGGGATCCACGTCGATCGCCGCGCCGTCGAGACCGGCCTGGCCGAGGCCCGCTGGCCGGGCCGCCTCGATCGCGTCGTGCTCGCGGACGGCCGGCGCGCGCTCCTCGACGCGGCGCACAACCCGGCCGGGGCCCGGGCCCTGGCTGCCTGGCTGTCGCGCACGGCGCCGGGCGCGCGGCCGCCGCTCGTCTTCGCGGCCGCCGCCGACAAGGACATCGCCGGCATGATCGGCGCGCTCGCGCCCGCGATTGGCGACATCGTCGTCACCGCCTTCACCGATCCGCGTGCGCTCGACGCCGACGCGCTTGCCGGCCAGGTGCGGCGCGCGCTCGGTGGCGCCGCCGGCCCGCGCATCGTCCACGTCGCGGCGACACCGGCCGACGCGCTCGACGCGGCCTGGCGTCTGTCGCGCGACATCGTCGTCGCCGGCTCGATCTCCTGCTGGGTGAGGTCTTCCCGCTGCTCGGCCGGCCCGACCCGTTCCAGCCCGAGCGAGTCGAGCCGGAGAGCTGAGCCGCATGGCAGTGCTATCCTGCGACGTCGTGTTTGTCCCCTGGAAACGTGATGGCTCACACAAGTCCCGGAGCGCGGCGCCCCGCGGGCAAGGCGCGACGAGGAAGAATATTGGGCATATTCGACTGAGGAGCAACGCCGCCCCCGGGGATGCCCCGCCCGGGAGTTGCGTGAGTGATCGTATCCGGACGTCCCCTGGAAACGCGCTGGTTCTGCCTCGTTCGGGCGCGCGCTCGCCGCGCTCGTCTTCGCCGCCGCGGTGGCCGCGCCCGCCGCCGCCCAGGTGCCGGGCATACCGTCGGTGCCGGCCGCCACCGACGTGCGCCTCGGCTCCGCCGCGCGCCAGGAGCGGCTCGGCCTGCACCACATCCGCTACACCGGCGCGGTCGAGATCGAGCTGGTGTCGCAGGGCATCCGCTTCTCCGCCGACGTGGCCGACTACTACGACGACCAGCACCGGCTGGTCGCGGTCGGTAACGTCGTGTTCGTCACCCAGTCGAGCCGGATCTCGGCGGATCGCGCCGAGTTCGACACAAAGGCCCGCACTGGCACGTTCTTCAACGCCTTCGGGTCGGCGTCGGTCAGCGACAAGGTCGACAGGAGCTTCTTCGGCGGCCAGGAGCCCGACGCCTTCTTCTACGGCGAGACCATCGAGAAGCTCGGGGTCGACCGCTACCGCATCAGGAAGGGTGGCTTCACCACCTGCGTCCAGCCGACACCGCGCTGGGAAGTGACCGCGAACACCGTCACGCTGGTCGTCGACAAGCGCGCCATCCTGAAGAACGCCGTCCTGAAGGTCAAGGACGTGCCGCTCTTCTACCTGCCGGCGATGTATTTCCCGATCAACAAGGAAGACCGCTCGACCGGCTTCCTGATGCCGGTCTACGGGACCTCGACGATCCGCGGCTCGTCGCTCAGCAACGCGTTCTTCTGGGCCATCAATCGCAGCCAGGACCTGACGCTGATGCACGACTGGTTCACCAAGACCGGTCAGGGCTACGGCGGCGAGTACCGCTACGTGGCGTCGGCGGGCTCGAACGGCGAGTTCCGGATGTACCGGATCAACGAGCGCGCGGTGACCTTCCAGCAGAGCGGGCAGGACATCACCCAGCCGGCCCGCCAGAGCTTCGAGATTCGCACCAACGTGGTGCAGGCCCTGCCGGGCGGCTTCCGCGCCCGCGGCACCGTCGACTACTTCAGCGACGTCACCGTCCAGCAGCAGTACCAGCTCGATCTCTACAACGCCTCGCTCCGGACCCGGAACTACCAGGGCAACGTGTCGGGCTCGCTCGGCAAGGGCAACTCGATCAGCGCCACCTACGGCGTCAACGAGATCTTCTACGGCGACAATGACTCGCAGACCATCGGCGGACGGCCGCGCATCCAGTTCAACCGCGCCCTCACCAAGCTCGGACCGCTGCCGCTCTACTTCACCGCCAACGGCGAGTACGCCAACATCGTCCGCTTCGACACGGCCGACGACGTCAAGATCAACGACCAGGGCCTGACCCGCATCAACGTCAGCCCGTCGCTGCAGTTTCCGCTGACCAAGCTGGCCGTTCTTCTCGGTGCGGTCGTCGATCTCCTGGAACAACACCTACTGGACCGAGAGCCTGGATGCGAGACGGCGCCAGACCAACGAGTCGATCTTCCGGCAGTACTACGACATGCGGACGAGCGTTACCGGGCCGATCCTGACGCGGGTCTGGAACACGCCCGACACCGGCTACGCCGAGCGCTTCAAGCACGTCGTCGAGCCGGAGTTCGTCATCCAGCGGACCACGACCTTCGACGACTACGACCGCATCGTCAAGATCGACGGCGGCGACTACACCTTCGGCGGGACGACGCGCGTCACCTACGGCGTCACCAACCGCTTCCTGGCCCGCCGCCGGGCCGGCGCCGACGGGCTCGCCGGCGCCCCGGGTCCGCGAGTTCCTCAACGTCCAGGTGCAGCAGTCCTACTACTCGGACGCGCGCGCCAGCACCGTCGACGGCAGTTACGCCGGCGGATTCCTACGGTGCCCCGCCGAGCAACTTCTCGCCCATCGCCCTGACCGTCCGCGCCAACCCGACCAACGCCGTCGGCGCGTCGCTGCGCCTCGAGTACAACCAGGAAGCCGGCGAGTTCGAGACGATTCAGGCGAACGGCACGGTCAAGGCCGGCGCGTGGCTGGAGACCACCGGCGGCTGGAGCCAGCGCAAGTACCTGCAGATCGTCAACCCGCTCTACCGGCCGCCCAACAACTTCCTCAGTTCGCGCACAAACGTGAACTTCGGGCGCAGCCACGTCGGGGGCGCTTACCACTTCGACTTCAATCTGTCCGAAAAGACACTGGTGCAGCAGCGGATCGGACTCTTCTACAATGCTCAGTGCTGCGGTGTCGGGGTCGAATACCAGGCCTACAACTACCCGAACATCAGCCGCTTCATCGTGCCGCAGGACAAGCGCTTCAACATCTCGTTCACGCTGGCCGGCGTCGGCTCGTTCTCGAACATTCTCGGCGCCTTCGGCATCGGCCAGGGCGCGACCGGAACCGCCGGCGGCCGGCGGTTCTAGCAAGGAACACAGCGTCTCGCCATGGCTAACGTCAAAGTCCTCGTCACCGGCGGCGCCGGCTTCATCGGCAGCAACTTCGTGCGCTACGCGATCGGCGCGCACCCCGACTGGCACGTCACCACGCTCGACAAGCTGACGTATGCCGGCCGGCTCGAGAACCTGCAAGACCTCGAAGGCCACCCGCGGCACACCTTCGTCCACGGCGACATCGCCGACGCAGCGGTGGCCGCGCCTCTGGTCCAGGCCGCCGACTACGTCGTCCACTTCGCCGCCGAGACCCACGTCGATCGCTCGATCCGGGAAGCCGGCGAGTTCATCAAGACCGACGTCATCGGCACCTTCGTGCTGCTCGAGGCGGCGCGCCAGGCACCGAACCTCAAGCGCTTCGTGCAGATCTCGACCGACGAGGTCTACGGCTCGGTGCCGGAGGGCTCGAGCGTCGAGACCGACGAGCTGCGGCCGCGCAATCCCTACTCGGCGAGCAAGGCCGGCGCCGACCGCCTGGCCTACAGCTTCTGGGCGACCTACGGCGTGCCGGTCATCATGACCCGGGCCTCGAACAACTACGGCCCGTACCAGTTCCCCGAGAAGGTCATCCCGCTCTTCATCACCAACCTGATCGACGGCCTGCCGGTGCCGCTCTACGGCGACGGCCAGAACGTGCGCGACTGGCTGCACGTCGAGGACCACTGCCGCGGCATCGACCTGCTGCTCGACGAAGAGCGAGCCGGGCGAGGTCTACAACATCGGCGGCGGCAACGAAGTGAAGAACGTCGACCTCACCCACCGCCTGTTGGAGCTGGTAGGCCAGCCGACGTCCCTGATCCAGCCGGTCAGCGATCGACCCGGCCACGACCGCCGCTACTCGTTGAGCACGGCCAAGCTGCAGGCGCTGGGCTGGGCCCCGACGCACGACTTCGAGGAAGGCCTCGCCCAGACGGTCGATTGGTACCGCGAGAACGAGTGGTGGTGGCGCCCGATCAAGGAGCAGGACGCCGCCTTCAAGGCCTACTACCAGGCCCAGTACGCCGAACGCCCCGCGCGCTAGGAGCCCGTGGCCCGCCCCAGCGTCCTCGTCACCGGCGGTGCCGGCTTCGCGGCCGGCCACCTGTTCGATCGACTGCTGACGCCGGCCGCCGGCGCCGACGTCCCGCGCGTCGTGGCGTGGCATCGCCCCGGCGGGCACCCGCCGCCCGCGGCGGCGCCCGGCGTCACGTGGCGCGGCGTCGATCTCCTGGACGCCGACGCGGTGCACGCGGCGATCGCCGCCGACCCGCCCGATCACGTCTACCACCTCGCCGGCGCCACCCATCAGGGCAAGTCGTTCGCGCAGCCGACCGACGTGCTCCGCGTCAACGCGATCGGCACCGACCACCTGCTGCGGGCCCTGGCCCATCACGCGCCGCGGGCCCGGGCCCTCGTCACCAGCACCGGCTTCGTCTACCAGCCGGGCGAGACGGCGGCGAACGAGGACGCGCCGCTGCGGCCGGCCAGCCCGTACGCGCTGAGCAAGCTGGCCCAGGAGATGGTCGCCCGGCACGCCGGCGCCACCACCAGCGTCGCGGTCATCGTCTGCCGGCCGTTCAACCATCTCGGCCCGCGGCAGAGCGCCGACTACTTCGCGCCCAACTTCGCGCGCCAGATCGCGGCCATCGCCCGCGGCCAGTGCGCGCCGGTCCTGAAGGTCGGCAACCTGACCGCCCGGCGCGACCTCTCGGACGTCCGCGACGTCGTCCGCGCCTACGTCGGCCTGATGGCGGACGGCACGCCGGGCGAGGTCTACAACGTCTGCTCGGGCCACGCCGTCGCCATCCGCGACGTCCTCGACGGCCTCATCGCGCTGTCGGGCGTCCGGGTCGACGTGCAGGTGGCGCCCGAGCTGCTCCGCCCGGTCGATCAGCCGCTGCTGCTCGGGACGCGCGACAAGATTGGCGCCGCGACCGGCTGGGCGCCCGCGATCCCGCTCGAAGCGACGCTCCGCGACCTGCTCGCCGAGTGGGCGGCGCGCGCCTGAATCGCGCCGGATCCGCTGGATTCGCCGGGATGCGGCCGATTCTGGGGATTCGGCCCTGGCGCGGCCGCGATCAACGGACGCCGGTCGTCCCCGTCGCGCCCTGGCCGATGCCGAACGCGCCCAGCACGTTCGAGAACGAGCCGAGCCCGGCCAACGTGAACGAGATGTTGAAGCGGCGATCCTGCTTGACCGCGACCAGCGCGCTGGCGCCGTAGTTGAACGTCTGGTACTCGAAGGCGATGCCGCAGCACTGGGCGGTCGGATCGAGGAGGCTGACCGTGCAGCGGCTGCGGCTCCAGCCGCCCGACGACGACAGCCACGCTCCGGCGCGCGTGTTCCCCTGCAGCTGCACCGTGTCGAGCGAGCCCTCGTTGGCGTCGTACTCCGCCCGAAGCGTGATGCCGGTGGTGTCGGTCGGGTTGGCGCGCACCGACAGCGCGATCGGTGAGACGCGGACGCCGTCCGACGTGGTGAAGCCACCGCAGTAGTTGGCATCGACCGTGCTGGCGCGCGGATCCGAGTAGCGCGACTGCTGCAGCTGGACGGTGAGCAGCTCACGGGTGCCAGCTGCCTTCGGCGCGCCGGCCGCGGCGCGGCGGCGCGCAAAGATCCGGTTGGTGACGCCGTAGGTCACCGTCGTGGTGCCGCCGTAGACGTAGTCGCCGGTCTCGATCAGCACGATGCGATCGCGATCGAAGTCGGTCGTGCGCTGCACGGTGACCTCGGGCTCGATGACATGCTTGAGCCGATCGGCGAAGCCGAGGCCTGGCGTGTCCCAGACCTTGGCCAGGACCGGACCGGTCATCGTGGTGCGCAGGTCGGCGTACTGGCGCGAGACCGGCTCGGTCGTCTGGACGCCGTCGACGAGGCTCTCGCTCCACCACGTCTGATGCCAGGCGATCGAAGAGCGCACCGCCAGGAAGGGCCACTTCCTGAACGGCACCTGAAGCGACGGCGTCGCGTCGAGGCGGGTCAGGCTCCGGTCGGCGGTGCGGACGCCATCGAGACTGTCGAAGCGGGCCAGGCCAGCGTACTCGGTCGTCGCCGCGACGTAGACCGGCAAACGTCCGAGCTGCGTCAGCGCCCGCGTCAACTGCACGCGCGGCCGGCTACCGACTGTCGACGAGTCGTCGACGCCAGTAGAGCGCCGGCAGGTAGAAGAGCGGCACGTCCTCGACCTTCAGCACGGCGTTGGTCAGGACGGCGCGCTTGTCGAGGGTGAGCGTCACCGAGCCGGCCGTCATCTCCCAGCGCGGCGTCGGCTGGACGCAGGTGGTGAAGCCGCCCTTGCGGACGCGATAGCGATCGGGGCCGAGCTTCTCGATGGTCTCGCCATAGAAGAAGGCGTCGGGCTCCTGGCCGCCGAAGAGACTGCGATCGACCTTGTCACTGACCGACGCCGATCCGAAGGCGTTGTGGACAATGCCGGCCCGCGACTGGGTGTCCAGCTCGGCGAGGTCGGCCGAGATCCGCGCCGACGGGCGTCACGAACACGACGTTGCCGGTCGCGGCCAGGTGATGGCGATCGATGCAATAGTCGACGACGTCCGCGGACAACCGGACGCCCTGCGAGACGAGCTCGAGCTCGACGGCGTCCGAGTAGCGGATGTGATCGAGGCCGATCCGTTCCTGGCGGCCGGCCGCGCCGATGCGCACGTCCGACGCCGAGACCGGGACGGCGGCCGGCGATGGCGGCGCCTGTGCTCCGAGGCGGGGAGCGAGGAGGATGAGCCCGAGCGAGGCGCCGGCTGCGGCGCGCGCCAGTGTCCTCAGGGCGAACACGGCGCGGGCGGCGCGGCGCGGCGGGCGGGCATGTCCGGCAGGATCGCGCCGGCGCCGGCCGGCTGCGCCCCGATCGTCAGGCCCAGTTCGTCAGGTCCAGTTCGTCAGCCGCGGCCCATCAGGGCGGCGATGCGCTGCTCGGTCGGCGGGTGCGTGCTGAAGAGCGAGAGCAGGCCGCTCACCGTGAACGGCTTGATGATGAACATGTGCGCGGTCGCCGGGCTGGCGTCGAGCGGCAGGCGCTTCGACCCCAGTTCCAGCTTGCGGAGCGCGTTCACCAGGCCGTAAGGGCCGCCGGCGATTTCGGCCCCACCGGCGTCCGCGGCGAACTCCCGCGACCGCGAGATGGCGGCCTGGATCAGGGTCGCGGCCACCGGCGCCAGAATCACCGTGGCCAGCAGCGCGATCGGGTTGGTCCCGCCGCCGTCGCGGTCGTCCGACGATCGGCCGCCGCCGAACATCGCGGCGAAGCGGGCCATCTGGGCGGTGAACATGATGGCGGCGGCGATGGTCGCGGCCACCGAGCTGATCAGGATGTCGCGGTTCTTGACGTGGGCGAGCTCGTGGGCGACGACGCCGGCGAGCTCGTCCTCGCTGAGCAGTCGCAGGACGCCCTCGGTCGCGGCGACGGCAGCATGCTCCGGGTTGCGGCCGGTCGCGAACGCGTTGGGCGAGGCGTCCGGGATGACGTAGACCTTTGGCATCGGCAGGCCGGCCCGCCGCGACAGCCGCTCGACGACTTGGAACAGCGGATGCTCCGGGCCGACCGGCTGGGCGCGATACATCGCCAGCACGATCTTGTCCGAGAACCAGTACGAACCGATGTTCATCACCACGGCGATGCCGAGGGCGATGACGAGCCCCGATTGACCGCCCAGGAGGTTGCCGATGACCAGCAGCAGGCCACTGAGCGTGGCCAGCAGCACGGTGGTCTTCACTGTGTTCCCCATGTCTCCATTCCTAGCAACATGCGAGCCGTCGATGACGGCCGAGCCGGCCGGTTGTATCAGTCCGCCCGGCTCAGCCTGTCGATCAGGCCGGCGACGAGCGCCGCCCGCAATGGCAGCGCGTCGATGCGGACGTGTTCGTGCCGCGCGTGCGCGCCGCCGCCGACCGCGCCGAGGCCGTCGATCGTCGGGATCCCCAAGGCTGCGGTGAAGTTACCGTCCGAGGCGCCGCCGACACGGCCGGCCGGCAGCGGGTGGCCCAGGGCGCGCGCGATCTCGCCCGCTCGATCATACAGACGCTGTCCGGCCGGCGACGGTTCGAGCGGCGGGCGGTTCACCCCGCCGGACAGGCGCAGCGAGATCCGGGGATCGGCCGGCACCAGCTGGGTGAGGGCGTGCTGGATCCGGGTCGCTTCCTCCATCGCCGTCACCCGGACGTCGATCGCCGCCCAGGCGTGCTCGGCGACCACGTTGCCGCGCGTGCCGCCGCCGATGATCCCGGCGTTGAGCGTCGTGCCGCGGTCGGGCCGGGCCAGGTCCTGGATCGCGATCAACTGCCGGGCCAGCTCCTGCACCGCGCTGGCGCCCTTCTCCGGCTCCAGTCCGGCGTGGGCCGGCACGCCGGTGACGTCCAGCCGGAACTCGCCGACGCCCTTGCGCCCGATCTTGACGCCACCCATCGGCGGTGCCGTGTGCTCGAGCGCGGGCTCGAGCACGAGCACGGCGTCCGCGGCGCCGGCCTCGGCCTCGATGAGGGCGCGCGAGGTGCCACTGCCGACCTCCTCGTCGCCGGTCGCCAGGAGCACGACCGACGCCGTCGACGCCGGGCCGAGCAGGCGCAGCGCCTGCAGGCCGATGATCAAGCCGGCCTTCATGTCGTAGACGCCCGGCCCGTAGAGCGCGCCGTCGCGGCGCTCGACCGGCATCGCCGAAAGGGTGCCGAGCGGCCAGACGGTGTCGGTGTGGCCGAGGATCAGCAGCCGGACCGAACCGGCGCCCGGCGGCGGCCCGAAGACGAGCCGCAGGTGATCGCCGGCGGTGGCCACCGCCACCCGATCGACGCGCGCGCCGGCGTCGCGGCCGAGCGCGGCCAGGGCGTCCACGCAGCGATCGACGGCAGCCTTGTCGTCGCTCGGCGATTCGATGCGGACCAGCGCCTCGAGCGACGCCAGCATCCACGGCAGATCCGCCTCGGCGGCGCGAACCAGCGATGTCGGATCGGTCACGGCTATAATCGAGTTCCTATGCGTGCGGTCGAAGCTGTCGTCGTGCTGATCCTCGGAAGCACCGCCGTCGCCACGCCCGCGGCGGCCCAGCAGCCAGCCGCGCCGACGGCCCGCGTCGTGGCGCCCGCCGGACAGGCCGCGCCGGCACGGGTCGGGGAGGCGCCGCCCACGGAGATCGCACTCGGCGTCTCCCTGCCCCCGAGTTCGGTGTTCCTCGGCTCGTTCAACGCCGGCCAGGGCCAGCGTTACTACCTCTACGGCTCGACCGCCAGCTTCGCTGACCTCGTCACCTACTATCGGGGCGTGCTCAAGGACCGCGGCGAGCTGGTCTTCGACGCGCCGGCGACCCACATGTTCGACACCGGCCGCTTCCGCGAGGAATCGATGGCCTTCCCGCCGAGCGTCACCGTCAAGGACTACACGTGGGGCGGGCGCGGCGGCTACCTGAATCCGACGCGCGGCGCAACGCCGGCGCGGTTTCCGACCATCATTCAGATTGTGCCGGCGACGGCGACGGCGCCGTAGACGCTAACTTCCAACTACCAATTTCCAACTTCCAAGGAACTTCCAAGCTCCACTCCCAACCGCGCCGCCGGTCCGGCTTGGAGGTTGGGCGTTGGGAGTTCCTTGGAGATTGGAAGTTGGAAATTGGAAGTTGGCGTTCGCCCGCCGCTCAAGGCCGGCGAACGTAAATCTCCCCGCCGAACTCCGCGCTCTTCTCCCGCATTCCTGCCTCGATCGCTTCGCGCGTCTCGAGGCGGTTCGCCGCCGCGTACTGCCGGACCTGCTGGGTGATCTCCATCGAGCAGAACTTCGGGCCGCACATCGAGCAGAAGTGCGCGACCTTGGCGCCGTCGGCCGGCAGCGTCTCGTCGTGATACGCGCGCGCCGTCACCGGATCGAGCGCCAGGTTGAACTGATCCTGCCAGCGGAACTCGAAGCGCGCCTTCGAGAGCGCGTCGTCCCAGGCCTGCGCCCGCGGATGGCCCTTGGCGAGATCGGCGGCGTGCGCCGCGATCTTGTAGGCGATGACGCCGGCCTTGACGTCGTCGCGGTTCGGCAGCCCGAGGTGCTCCTTCGGCGTGACGTAGCAGAGCATCGCCGTGCCGTACCAGCCGATCATCGCCGCGCCGATCGCCGAGGTGATGTGGTCGTAGCCGGGCGCGATGTCGGTGGTCAGCGGGCCGAGCGTGTAGAACGGCGCCTCGCTGCACCACTCGAGCTGCTTCTCCATGTTCTCGCGAATGAGGTGCATCGGCACGTGGCCGGGGCCCTCGTTCATCACCTGGACGTCGTACTCCCAGGCGATCTTGCGTCAGCTCGCCCTGCGTCTTCAGCTCGGCGAACTGCGCCTCGTCGTTGGCGTCCGCGATCGAGCCGGGCCGCAGCCCGTCGCCGAGCGAGAACGACACGTCGTAGGCGCTGCATGATTTCGCAGATCTCGCGGAAGTGCGTGTAGAGGAAGTTCTCCTGGTGGTGCGCGAGGCACCACTTGGCGATGATCGATCCGCCGCGCGAGACGATGCCGGTGAGGCGCCGCGCCGTCATCGGGACGTAGCGCAGCAGCACGCCGGCGTGCACCGTGAAGTAGTCGACGCCCTGCTCGGCCTGCTCGATCAGCGTGTCGCGATAGATCTCCCAGGTCAGGTCCTCCGGCCGGCCGCCGACCTTCTCGAGCGCCTGGTAGATCGGCACCGTGCCGATCGGCACCGGCGAGTTGCGCATGATCCACTCGCGCGTCTCGTGGATGTCCTTGCCGGTCGACAGGTCCATCACCGTGTCGGCGCCCCACAGCGTCGACCAGCGCAGCTTCTCGACTTCCTCCTCGATCGACGAGCGAGACGGCCGAGTTGCCGATGTTGGCGTTGATCTTCACCAGGAAGTTGCGGCCGATGATCATCGGCTCGAGCTCGGGGTGGTTGATGTTGGCCGGGATGATGGCGCGGCCGCGCGCCACTTCGTCGCGGACGAAGTCGGCGGCAAGCCCCTCGCGCGTCGCGATGAACTGCATCTCCGGCGTGATCTCGCCCCGGCGCGCGTAGTGCAGCTGGGTCACCGGACCGGTGCCGCGCAACGCCCGGCGCGTGCGCGCCTTGAGCGCCTCGCGCATGTCATTGCCGGGGGCGGGAGCGATCCGCCGCTCCACTTCGGTGACGGCGCGGCCGCGGATCCAGTCGCGACGCAGCTCAGGCAGCCCGTCGCGGACGTCGTGCCCGAGTGGTCCGCTGGTGTCGTAGACGTCCAGCGACGGCTCGCCGCGCGACAGCGCGATGCGGCGCACCGGCACCTGGACGCCGCCTTCGCCGCCGACGTGCACCTTGCTCGAGTTCGGGAAGGCGTCGCCGTAGTCGCCCGTCGTGACGTCGGGCGCGGTGTGATCCGCGGTGGAGGTGGGAGTGTTGGACATGGCTCGCTGCGACTTCCGGAAGGCGGACGCAGGCCGTGAGCCACGGCGCCGCGCTCCCTCCGCCGGTCTCAACCGGTTTCCGCCGCCGCCCTCACGGGCTTCGGCGCGAACGCGCCGTAGCGCCGCAAGGCGCGTAGGCGGTCAGGTTCCAAGGGTGGTGTCTCAATCCACCGCGGATGGCGGCGGATACCCCTGGCGGCTGCCCGCATTCTAACACCCGCCCGCCGCGACAGCCGCTCGGTTGCCGCGGCGCCCGGACGTCGACATGCCCTGTGCTCGAGGTGCCCGGCCGACGCTATTCTCATCCGATGCTGCTGACCCTGGGCGTGGTGGCGCTGCTGTCCGGGCCGCCGGCGGCAGCGGTGCGCTCGCCCTACCTGGACGCCGTGCGCCGCTACGGCCCCGGCACCGAGCGCGAGGCGATCCTCGCGCTGCAGGCGCTGCGCCTGCGTGAGGCCGACCAGGTCTTCGAGGAGCTCGACGCGAAGGTCTGCGCCTCGGTCGGCGCGCGGTCGTGCCTGCCGCACCATCTGATCGCGGCCGGCCGCGACGCCCAACGCAGGGTGGCCCTCACCTGGCGGCGGCTCTATCCCCGGGCCCTCGCGCTCCACGTCGAGGCGCTGGCGTCGTGCGATCCGACGGCGGACGTCGCCGCGATGCGGCTGCACATGACCGTGCTGCTCAGGCTCATCGTGCGCATCGAACAGGTGGCACGCGAGCAGCGCGACATCCCCGGCGAGTTCGCTCGTGTCGCCACGCAGGGTCGTCACCTGACGCTCTGGGCGCTGCAGTACCTGCGTGAGGAGGCCGGTCTGGCCGCGGCCGTCGAGATTTTCGAGGCCGTGAAGATCCGCGTCTTCAAGTCGTGGAGGAGCGTCGCACCGCTCGAGGACGTCGACGTGCGCCTGGCCCGCGGAGCGCTCGAGGAGCTGCGGGCCTCGCCGGACGCGGTCGGCCAGTTGGCGCGCGCCCGCGGGTTGTTCGACACCTTCGCCCGAGACCGCTTGATGGCGCAGATCGAACGCGGGCAGGTGGAGATCGCGGCGCGCGTCTACGAGACGCTCATCGTCGATCACCCGGCGGAGCTCGAAGGGCACCTCCGGCTCGCCCGCCTGTTGCTGCGTCTCGGCCAGCCCGAGAAAGCGGAAGCCCACCTGGGACGCGTCGCCGGGCTGCGACCGGACGCGCGCCAGGCCTATCTCGCCGCGCTCTTCCTCGCCGACGCCTACGAACGGCAGGGCCGCGTCGCCGACGCCATCGCCGCCTACGGTGTGGCGCAGCAGAACTGGCCCGGCGCGCAGAGCCCCGCCATCGGCGTGGCGCGCCTGCGCGCGCTGTCGGGGGCACACCCGGACGCGCGCGCCGCCCTGACCGGCGTCCACCTCGAACGCGCGGCGGACGCCCCGGAGCGCTCCGATCCGTGGATGGGATACATCGGCGCCCAGGCCTGGCGCCTGCCGTCGGGCATCGCCGCGCTGCAGGCGAGCTTCGAAGCCGAGCCGTGATCCGCGCCCTGCTCGCCGCATCGCTCGCCGTCGCCGCCGCGGCACCGCAGTTCCGGACCAGCGTCGACGTCGTCCGCATCGAGGCGCTCGTCGTCGATCGCGGCCGGCCCGTCGCCGGGCTCGCCGCCGGCGACTTCACGGTGACCGACAACGGGGCGGCGCAGGCGATCACCGTGCGCGCGCTCGCCCGCGAGCCGATTGACGTCGCCATCGGGCTCGACGTCAGCGGCAGCGTTCGCGGCGAACGGCTCGAGCGCCTGCGCCAGGCGGCCGCCACGCTCGTCGGCCTGCTCACGCCGCAGGATCGCGCGACGCTCGTCACGTTCGACCACCAGGTGACGCTCGGCCCGCGCGACGTCAGCCCGCACGCCCTCGACGCGCGGCTCGCCGCCATCGCCGCCGGCGGTCGCACGTCGCTGATCGATGCGGTGACCGCCGCGCTCGTCTGGTCCGGCGGGCGCGAGCGGCCGACGCTGATCCTCGCCTTCAGCGACGGGCGCGACACGTCGAGCTGGACCCGCGTCGATCAGGCCCTCGCGCTGGCCCGCTCGAGCGACGCGGTGGTCGACGCGGTCGTCACCGGCGAGCTGATGCCGACCCGCGTCACCCGCATCGGGCCGAACAGTCTGATCGCCGCGCTGACGCCGGACGAGCGGTTCCTCCTCGATCTCGCCGCCCAGACGGGCGGGCGCGTCCGCAACGGCGACGCCGGGTCCGGCCTCGCGGGGGCATTCCGCGCGGCTGTCGAGCAGTTCCGCGGCCGCTACGAGATCACGTTCACCGCTACCGGCAAGGAGCCGGGGTGGCACGCTGTGGACGTGCGCGTGCCCGGGCGTCGCGGCGCCAGCGTTCATGCGCGAAAGGGCTACCAGCGATGACGATCGTGAGGAACGCGGCATGCCGGTGATGGCTGCGATCGGTCTCGCCGCTGCGCTCGTCATCCAGGCCGCGCCCGCACCGCGGACGCCGTATATCGACGCGGTGCTGCGCTACGGGGCCGGGACGGACGGCGAGGCGGTGCAGGCGCTCGCCGGCCTGAAGCTCCGGAGCGCCGACCGCGTGTTCGAGGCACTCGACCACGCCTGCGCCGCCCAGGGCGCGCGCACCTGCCTGCCCTCCGATCTCGAACGCGCCGCCCCCGAGGTGCGGGCACGCGTTGCCGCCGTCTGGCGGCACCTCTATCCGCGGGCGATGGCCCTGCACGCCGAAGCGCTCGTCGCCGCCGGATCGATGCGCGACGACGCCGGCGACGCCGTCCAGGTGACCGTGCTCCTGCGCCTCGCCGCGCGCTGCGAGGACATCGGGCGCCTGCCCGACGCGCCGCCGGCGATGGCGCGGCTCGCCGCCACCGGTCCGCGCCTGGTCCTCTGGGCACTGCAGTACCTGCGCGACGAGCCGGCGCTCGACCGCGCCATCGACCTGGTCGCTGGCGGGAAGACCGACGACGCCGAGGTGTGGCTCGCGCGCGGGGCACTGGCCGAGCTCCGCGTCCAGCCCGAGGCCATCGCCGCGGCCGAGCGCAAGGCCGTGGCGGCCCTGCAGCGCAAGGGCAACACGCCCGAGGGCATGACGGGCGAGCGGCAGGCGACGGACCCGCGCAACCTGCGGGATATCGAGCGACCCGATGGCGAGACCGAGCGACGCCTCGACGCCGCCGTCCGTGTCTACCGGCAAGCGGTGGCGGCGTATCCCGCGCTGCCCGAGCCGCGCCTGCGGCTCGGCCGGGTCCTGGCGCTGCTCGATCGCCTCGACGACGCCGAGCGCCAGCTCGGGCTGGCGCTGGCGCTGCAGCCCGACGCCCGCCAAATCTACCTGGCGGCGTTGTTCTCCGCCGATCTGCGCGAGCGCCAGGAGCGGCCCGAGGAGGCGCAGGCCGCCTACGCCAGCGCGCTTCTGGCGTGGCCCGGCGCGCAGGCGCCGGTCGTGGCGCTGGCCCGCCTGCGCGTGCTGAGCGGCGCGGCGGACACCGCGCGAGCGGCCCTCGCCGCGATCCACGCCGAGCGCGACCTGCGCGAGCGCTCCGATCCCTGGCTCGGCTACGTCGGCGGCCAGGGCTGGCGTCTGGCCGGGGCGCTGGCCGAGCTGCAGCGCGGTTTCGAGGCAGCCCGATGATCCGCGCGCTGGCCGTCGCCGCCGCCGTCGCCGTCGCCGCCGCCGTCGCCGTCTCTGGCGCCGTCACGGTCGCCGCCGTCGCGCCACCGCAGTTCCGGACCGAAGTCGACGCCGTGCGCATCGAGGCGCTCGTCCTCGACAAGGGCCGCCCGGTCGCCGGCCTGACGGCGGCCGACTTCGTCGTCACCGACAACGGCCAGCCGCAGACCGTCCGGATCCGGCCGCTCGAGCACGAAGCGATCGACGTGGCGATCGCGCTCGACGTCAGCGGCAGCGTCCGCGGCCCCCGACTCGAGCACCTGCGCGCCGCCGCGCTGGCGCTCGTCGGGCAGCTGACGCCGGCCGATCGCGCGACGCTGCTGACGTTCGACCACGCGCTCTCGCTCGGTCCGCGCGACGCCGCGGCGGGCGCGCTCGAGGCGCGCCTGCGTGCGTTGACGCCGCAGGGGCGGACGTCGCTCGTCGACGCCGCGACGATCGCGCTCGTCTGGGGCACCGGACGGGAGCGGCCGATGCTGGTGTTCGTCTTCAGCGACGGCGAGGACACCTCGAGCTGGACGCGGCCCGTGCACGCGCTGGCGCTGGCCCGGGGCAGCGATGCCGTGGTCGACGTGATCGTCGCCGGCGGGACGCCGATCGCGTCGGCGCTGTCGGCCACCGGCCGGCTGGTGCCGCCGACCGCCTACGAGCGCTTCCTCGGCGACCTGGCGGCGACGACCGGCGGCCGCGTCCGCAACGGCGGAGCCGGCGGCGAGCTGGCGGCGGCGTTCCAGGCCTCGCTGGCGCAGTTCCGCGCCCGCTACGAGATCAGCTACGCGCCGGGCAGCAGCGCGCGCGGCTGGCACGCCATCGAGGTGCGGGTGCCGGGCCGCCGCGGTCTCGACGTCCACGCCCGGCGCGGCTACCAGCGGTGACGCCGCAGCATTCTCTGGCGGCCGTTCCCCTCAGGAACGGCCGCGGGCCGCTCTTTGATGCGCTCGGCTGCTATTCGCGGCGCTGGGCGCGCCGCGGCGCCTCACGCAGAGCGGCGGGCACGCCACCAGGCGGCCGCGGCGGTTTCTGAGGGAAACCGCCGCCAACAAACACCGCCGCGGACAGTCGTGACACAATGCCGGCGATGCTGGCGGCAACGCTGGGCGGCGTCACCGCCGGCCTGATCCACGTCCTCTCCGGCCCCGATCACCTGGCCGCTGTGGCGCCGCTGACCGGCGGTCGCCGTCGCGGCTGGCAGGCCGGCTTCCTGTGGGGTCTGGGCCACTCGGGCGGGGTGCTCGCGGTCGGCCTGCTCGCCCTCGCCCTGCGCGGCGCGCTCCCGCTCGACGCGCTCTCGTCGTGGAGCGAGCGCATCGTCGGCGTCACCCTCGTCGGCATCGGCCTGTGGGGCTTCACGCGCGTCCTGCGCGGCCCGATCCACACGCACGTCCACGTCCGCGCCGCCGCGGCGGTCGGCGTGCTGCACGGCGTCGCCGGCTCCTCGCACTTCCTCGGCGTCCTGCCGGCGCTGGCGCTGCCGTCCGCGGCCGCGTCGCTCGGCTACCTGGCGGGGTTCGCCATCGGAACGGTCGTCGCGATGAGCGGCTTCGCGCACGGCCTCGGCCTCATCGCCGGCTCGGACGACGCGCCGCGGCACCGCCGCTGGCTGCTCACGGCGTCCTCCGCCGCCGCCATCGCCGTCGGGATCGTCTGGATGCGGGGCTAGTCCAGGCGGCGGCTCCGCCGCCAACTCCCAACTCCCAACTGCCAACTTCCAAGGAACGCCCAACCGCCAACCCTCAACAGGCTGCTTGGAAGTTGGGAATTGGCAGTTCCTTGGGAGTTGGCAGTTGGGAGTTGGAAGTTGCGCGCGTTCACAGCCTTCGCAGGATCAGACACTTCAGATACAAGGTTTCGGGAACGCCCAGCAGCACCGGGTGGTCGCGGCCCTGGATGCGCTTCTCGACGATCGAGACGGCAACACCGGCGTCGGCCGCGGCGGCGCGCACGACGTCCTCGAACAGCACGTCGTCGACGTGGTGCGAGCACGTGGACGTCACCAGGATGCCGCCGGGCGCGAGCAGCCGCAGGGCGCGACGGTTGATTTCCTTGTAGCCGGTCAGCGCCTTGGGCACCGACGCCTTGTTCTTCGCGAACGCCGGCGGGTCGAGGACGATCGTGTCGAAGCGCTCGTCGCGCCGGTCGAACTCGTGCAGCTCGTCGAAGACGTTGACGGTGCGGACGTCGACGCCGCGGATGCCGTTGCGGGCGGCGTTGGCGTGGATGCGGGCGCTGGCGTCGGCCGAAATCTCGAGCGCCACCACGCCGGTGCAGGCCGGGGCCAGGGCCAGCGCGAAGCCGCCGTCGTAGCTGAACGCGTCGAGGAGCCGGCCGTGGGCGTAGCGCAGCGCCGCCTCGCGGTTCTCGCGCTGATCGAGGAAGAGGCCGGTCTTCTGGCCGCCGCGCAGGTCGACCTCGTAGCTGACGCGGCCTTCGCGGACCGGCACGCGCTCGGGCACGCTGCCGGCGACGACCATCACCTGCGGCTCGAGCCCTTCGAGGGCGCGGACCTTGGTGTCGTTGCGGACCAGGACGCCGGCCGGCCGCAGTCGATCGCCGAGCACCGCGACCACCTCCGCCTGCAGCCGCTCCGTCGCCTGCGACAGCGTCTGCACGACGAGGTAGTCGCCGTAGCGATCGACGACCAGCGACGGCAGCAGATCCCCCTCGCCGTGGACCAGCCGATAGGCGGTCGCGTCGATGGCCAGCGACTCGCGGAAGCGGATCGCCTGATCGAGGCGGGCGCGGAGGAAATCGGCGCCGACGACGGCGCCGCCGGCGGTGAGCAGGCGCAGCGCAATCTGTGAACGGTCGCTGTAGAAGGCCGACCCGAGCGGCCGGCCGCGCGGCCCCAGGACCTCGACGACGTCGCCCGGCGCCGCCGACACCTCGCCGATGTCCGAACGGTAAATCCAGACGTGACCGGACTTTGCGCGCTCTACGCCGCGAGGCGAGACGACCACTGATGGCATCGGCCCGTATAGGTACAATGCGTCGTCTATGCGCGTTGCCATTGGGGCCGACCATGCCGGCTTCGAGCTGAAGGACCTCATCAAGCAGACGCTCGACGAGCTGCGCGTCGCCTACAAGGACTTCGGGACCGATTCGGACGAATCGGTCGACTACCCGGACTACGCCGCCAAGGTCGGTCGGGCGGTGGCCGCCGGCGAGTTCGACCGCGGCATCCTCGTCTGCGGCACCGGCATCGGGATGGCGCTCGCCGCCAACAAGATCGCCGGCGTCCGGGCGGCGCCGGTCGTCGATCTGGAGTCGGCCCGCCTGGCCCGCGAGCACAACAACGCCAACGTCCTGGCGATCGGCGCCCGCGTCACCCCGCCCGAGCGCGCCCTCGACCTCGTCCGCCTGTTCCTCAAGACCGAGTTCGAAGGCGGCCGCCACGAGCGGCGGCTGCAGAAAGTCACCGCCCTCGAGCAGAGCGCGCTCACCGTCAAGACCGGCGCGTGACCCGCGCCCGACCGGCGCCCGACGGCGCCGACCCGCGAGCTTCCATGTCCACGACCACGCACGACGCCGTCCGTACCGCGTTCGCCCGCACCCTCGCCGAGACCGATCCCGAGATCTTCCGCACCATCCATCGCGAGGTGGCGCGGCAGAACAGCGGGCTCGAGCTGATCGCGTCCGAGAACTTCGTCAGCCTGGCCGTGCTCGAAGCGGCCGGCTCGGTGCTGACCAACAAGTACGCCGAGGGCTACCCCGGACGCCGCTACTACGGCGGCTGCGAGTAGGTCGACGTCGCCGAGTCGCTGGCCATCGAGCGGGCCAAGGCGCTGTTCGGCGCCGACCACGCCAACGTCCAGCCGCACTCGGGCGCGCAGGCCAACATGGCGGTGTTCCTGGCGACGCTGAAGCCGGGCGACACCGTGCTCGGCATGAACCTCGCGCACGGCGGCCACCTGACGCACGGCCATCCGTTGAACTTCTCGGGCAAGCTCTACACGATCGTCCCCTACGGCGTCCGCGCCGAGGACGAGCGCATCGACTACGACGAGATCGCCCGGCTGGCCAGCAGCACAAGCCGAAGCTCGTGGTGATCGGCGCCTCCGCCTATCCGCGCCTGATCGACTTCGCGCGGATCGCCGCGGCGGCGAAGGAGGTCGGCGCGCTGGTCATGACCGACATGGCGCACATCGCCGGCCTGGTCGCGGCCGGCCTGCACCCGAGCCCCGTCCCGCACGCCGACTTCGTCACGACGACCACCCACAAGACCCTGCGCGGCCCGCGCGGCGGCCTCGTCCTCTGCAAGGCCGAGCACCAGAAGGAGCTCGACAAGGCGGTGTTCCCCGGCATCCAGGGCGGTCCGCTGATGCACGTCATCGCGGCCAAGGCGGTGTGCTTCCGGGAAGCCGCCGAGCCGACCTTCGCCGCCTATCAGCAGCAGGTCGTCAGCAACGCCGCGCGCCTGGCGCAGGCGCTCGCCGGCCAGGGCTTCCGCCTGGTCAGCGGCGGCACCGACAACCACCTGATGCTCGTCGACGTGTTCTCGAAGGGCCTGACCGGCAAGGTCGCCGAAGCGGCGCTCGGCCGGGCCGGCATCACGGTCAACAAGAACGCCATCCCCTTCGACAAGAACCCGCCGATGGTGGCGAGCGGCATCCGCGTCGGCACGCCGGCGGTGACCACCCGCGGCATGCAGGCCGCCGAGATGGACCGCATCGCGTCGCTCTTCGCGCGCGCCCTGGCGGCGCCCGACGACGCAGCTCGCCTGGCGGCGGTGAAGGCCGACGTCGAGGCGCTGTGCGCCGAGTTCCCGCTCTACCCGACCGGCCTCCACCTCACCACCGGGCCGGCCCCGCGCTGACGAGCGGGCAGGCGATGTCGCTCGGCGCGCGCGTCGACGCGATCTTCAGCCCCGACGGCCCGCTGGCGCAGACGCTGGTCGCCTTCGAGCCGCGCGACGGCCAGCGGCGCATGGCCGCCGCCGTCGCCGACACGCTGGAGGACGGCGGGGTGCTGCTCGTCGAGGCCGGCACCGGCACCGGCAAGACGCTCGCCTACCTGGTCCCGGCGATCCTGAGCGGCCAGCGGGTCGTCGTCTCGACCGGCACCAAGAACCTGCAGGAGCAGATCTTCAGCAAGGATCTGCCGCTGCTCGCCCGCGTCCTGCCGGTGTCGTTCACCGCCACCTGCATGAAGGGCCGCGGCAACTACCTCTGCCTGCAGCGCTACGAGACGTTCAAGGAGGCACCGGCGCTTCCGCACCGACGTCGACCGCGTCCACTTCGCGCTGATCGACGCCTGGGCCGAAACCACCGAGACCGGCGATCGCGCCGAGATCGACGAGCTGCCCGACGACCTGCCGTTCTGGCCGCAGATCGCCGCCACCTCGGAGACGTGCGCCGGCACCACCTGCCCGCGCTACGCCGACTGCTTCGTGACGAAGATGCGGCAGCGCGCCGCCGAATCGGACGTGGTGATCGTCAACCACCACCTGCTCTGCGCCGACGCGTCGCTGCGCCACCACGCCTTCGGCGAGGTCATCCCGGACAGCCCGGTGCTGGTGGTCGACGAGGCGCACCAGCTCGAGGACGTGGCGACCCAGCACTTCGGGGTCGCCGTCAGCAACTACCGCGTCGAGGCACTGGTCGACGACGCCGAGCGGGTGCTGCGCCAGGCCGACTTGCCGATGGAGACGCGACACGCCGTCCAGCGCGCGACGCTCGGCCTGCACGGCGCCGGCCGTGGATTCTTCGCCGCCGTCGCCGGAGCCGCGCAGCAGGCCAGCGCGGCCGCTCCAGCCGCCGGGACCGCCGCTGGCACCGTCGGTCCCGGCGATCGGGGCGGGCGCGGCGAGGCCGTCCGCGCCGTGGGGACCGCCGCCGCGCGCATGCCCGCCGCCCGGCGCGCGCCCGGCCTGTTCGACGATCGCGTCCGCGTCACCGCGGAATCGCTCGCCCCCGCCGGCGAGGCCGGCCTGATGCTGCTCGACGCGCTCGGCGCGCTCGCCGAGTCGGTCAGCCGGGGCGCCAGCGTGCCCGACGCGGCCGCCGCCCTCGGCCGCCGCGCCACCGCGCTGCGCGACGAGCTGCGCATCGTGCTGCGGGCCGACGATCCGGCCTTCGTGTTCTTCGTCGAGACGCGCGGCGCCGGCATCTACGTGCGGGCGCTGCCCATCGAAGTGTCGAGCATCGTGCGCGAGCTGGTGCTGGATCGGGCCCGCACCACGGTGCTCACGTCGGCGACGCTGACCATCGCCGGCGAGTTCGACTACGTCCGCGCCCGCCTCGGCGTCGGCGACGCGCGCGAGGCGGTGCTGGCGTCGGAGTTCGATCACGCCACGCAGGCGCTGCTCTACCTGCCGCGGCAGATGCCCGATCCGCGGCAGGCCGATTTCGCCAGCCGCGCCGCCGACGAGGTGATCGCCATCCTCGAGCGGACCGAGGGCCGCGCCTTCGTGCTGTTCACCAGCTACGCCTCGATGCACGCCGTCCGCGAGCGGGTCGCGCGGGCCCTGCCCTACCCGATGCTGACGCAGGGGACGGCGCCGCGCGGCGTCCTCCTCGAGACGTTCAAACGGACGCCGAACGCGGTGCTGTTCGCGACGTCGAGCTTCTGGCAGGGGGTCGACGTGGTCGGCGAGGCGCTGAGCTGCGTGATCATCGACAAGCTGCCGTTCGCCTCTCCCAGCGACCCGATCGTCGCGGCCCGCCTCGAGGCGATCGCGGCGCGCGGCGGCGACCCGTTCGCGACCCTGCAGGTGCCGCTGGCGATCCTCACGCTGCTGCAGGGGCTCGGCCGGCTGCTGCGCCACCGCGACGACCGCGGCATCCTGGCCATCCTCGATCCGCGGCTGCAGACGATGGGCTACGGCCGGCGCTTCCTGGCGTCGCTCCCGCCCGCGCCCATCACGCGGCGGCTGGACGACATCTCCAGGTTCATGGAACGTCGTTAGAGTCCGCCGCACTCGGCGCGGGCGCCGCCCGCGTGAGGCGCCGCGGCGCGCCCAGCGCCGCGAATAGCAGCCGAACGCTCGAGGGCGGCCTGCGGCCGCGCGTGAGAGCGCGGCCGCGAGACAGCAACGCGCCGATCACGCGGCCGGCTGGACGACATCTCCAAGTTCATGGAACGTGGTTAGAGTCCGCCGCACTCGGCGCGGGCGCCGCCCGCGTGAGACGCCGCGGCGCAAAGCGGATTACGAGCGGGCGCGTCGGCTGCGCAGGGCGCGGGCCGGTCGGTCGATGCCGTCGCCGAGGCCCTTGGCGAGCAGCTCGTCGACGGCGTCGATCAGCTCTTCCGGCATGAACGGCTTGGCCAGGAACGCCGAATCCTCGGGCAGCCGCTGATCCGGGAAGACCGCTTCGGGATAGAAGCCCGAGATGAACAGCGTCGGCAGGCCGGGGCGGCCGGCCCGCACGCGTTCGCACACTTCTGCACCGCTCAGCCCCGGCATCATGACATCGGTCAGGAGCAGGTCGAGCGCACCCTGGTAGCCGTCCACCACGGCCAGGGCTTCGTCGCCGTCCTTGGCCTCGAGGACGATGTTGCCTTCGAGCTCCAGCAGCAGCCGGACGACGTGGCGCACGACCGGGTCGTCCTCGACCAGCAGGATGGTGCGCGGAATCCGCGCACGGGCGGTGGCGTCGCTGGCGGCGGCCAGGTCCCCGTGCGGCGGCCCCGGAGGATCGTCGTCGTGGGAGGAATCGCCGGCGGCGGCGAACGCGGTAGCAAAGCGTGCTGAGCGAAGCATGCCAGGGTCTCTGAAGTTGTCCGTTCTGAGGGTGTAAACGAAACGCCCCCAGCCCACCGAACAGCCCGGGTTGGTGCGCCCCCGGGGCGGCCGGCGGCGGGCCCCGGACCGGCGAACAACAGGTGTATGCTGGCCGGTGCGCGCGATGGGCGCGGAACCGACAATGCGGAGGCAATCGTGATGCAACGGGGGACGGCGAAGGGAAGCCTGCTCGGGCTGGTCGTGCTGGGGATTGCGCTGGCGGCCGGAACGCCGGCAGCCGCCCAGTCGACCGGCATGGTCAAGGGCAAGGTCGTCGACTCGGCCAACCAGATCGTCGAGGGCGCGACGGTCATCCTCGAGACCAAGGACAGCGGCGCCCGCCGCTTCAAGGTCACGACCAACAAGAAGGGCGAGTACATCCAGATTGGCCTGCAGCCGGGCAGCTGGACGATCACGGCCTCCAAGGATGGCGTCGGCGAAGCCAAGACCGAGATTAGGATCTCGCTCGGCGCGGCCGAGCAGATCGACCTGACGCTGGCCAAGGGCGGAGCCGCCGCCGGCGGCGGGATGAGCAAGGAAGAAGCCGCCAAGCAGGAGGCGATGTCGAAGGCCTTCACCGAAGGCATCGCGTTGACCCAGGCCGGCAAGCTCGACGAAGCCATCGCCAAGTTCACCGAGGCGAAGTCCCACAACCCCGACTGCTACGCCTGCCAGTTCAACATCGGGCTGTCGTACGCGGCGAAGAGGGACGTCGCCAAGGCCGAGGAAGCGTTCCTCGCCGCCAGCGCGCTGAAGCCGGAATCGCCCGACCCGTTCAACCAGATGGCGAACATGTTCAACGCCAGCAAGCAGTACGACAAGGCGGCGCAGATGGCCGCCGAGGCGACGAAGCGCTCGGCCGGCGCGGGCGGCGGTGTGGCCAGCGCCGAGAGCCTGTTCAACCAGGGCGTCGTGCTGTGGAACGGCCAGAAGTACGCCGAGGCCAAGGTGCAGTTCGAGGCCGCGGTGAAGGCCAAGCCGGACTACGCCGACGCCCACTACTGGGTCGGCATGGCCAGCCTCAACACCGGCGCGATTCCGGCGGCCCGCGCCTCGTTCGAGAGCTACCTGAAGCACGCCCCGACGGGCCAGTACGCCGAGCAGGTCAAGACGTTCCTGACCCAGCTGCCGAAGTGACCACGCTGTCGACGTGACCCCGCTTTGACGTGACCCCGCTTTGACGTGACCCCGCTTTGACGTGACACAGTCTCCCGACGCGGCGACCATCGCCGCCAACCTCGTGGCGGTCCGGGCGCGCGTCGCCCGAGCCGCCGAGGCGAATGGTCGGACCGCGGACGCGGTCCGGCTCGTCGCCGTCTCGAAGACCTTCGGCCTCGACGCCATCCGCGCCGCCATCGCCGCCGGCCAGCGCGACTTCGGCGAGAACCGGGTCCAGGAAGCCCTCCCCAAAATCGACGCGCTGGCCGCGGATCACCCCGATCTGCGCTGGCACCTGATCGGCCACCTGCAGTCGAACAAGGCGCGCCGGGCGGGCCGGCCGTTCGACGCGATCCACTCGGTCGATTCGCTCGACCTGCTGCGCCGCCTCGACGAAGCGGCCGCCGAGAGCCGGCGCCGCCCGCAGATCCTGATCCAGGTCGACCTCGCCGGCGAGGCCACCAAGTTCGGCGCGCTGCCCGATGAGGCGCGCGCGATCGTCCACGCGGCGGCGGCGATGAGGGCCGGACGCCTGGTCGGGCTGATGACGCTGCCGCCGTTCTACGACGATCCGGTCGCGGCGCGGCCGGTGTTCGCGCGACTGCGCGCCTTCCGGGACGAGCTGATCGCCGAGGGCATCCCCGCGGCGCAGCTCGCCGAGCTGTCGATGGGCATGAGCCACGACTTCGAGGTGGCCATCGCCGAGGGCGCCACCATCGTCCGCGTCGGCAGCGCGATCTTCGGCGCCCGCGCCAAACCCACAGAACCGTAACGGTGCTCGGAGCACGCTCCGAGCACGCCTACTGTACTTTGGGCGGGAACTGCGTACTCAGCGGCGGCGGTGGATGCGCAGGCCTTCCCCGCCGACGCGCAGCTCGGTGACGAAACGGTATTCCTCGGCGAACCAGGGCTCGGCGAGGAACGTGTTGAGGCCGGCGCCCGGCTTCTCGAGGATGTAGTCGGGCCGGGCGACGCGGAAGGCACGAGCGAAGTCGTGCGTCCGGACCGCCGGGGCGATCGATGGATCGATCAGCCCGAGCGCGTCGACCATCGGCCGCCGGCCGTAGAAGCCGATGTAGCCGATCTCGTAGTAGCCGACGCGGCTCCCTGGACGGGTCTCCGCCGCCAGCCAGCGGCCGGCCTCGATGTAGAGGCGGACGTTGTCGTTGAGCCGCGAGGTCCGCGGCAGCGCCAGCAGCGGCGGCAGCGAGATCGCGATCGCCGCCGCGATCCCGGCCACCGACGCGGCGATCGCCCGGCGCTGCGGCGCCGCGAGGGATGACGCCAGCCTGTCGATCGCCCAGGCCAGCCCGGCGCCCCCCAGCAGGCACAGGCCGAGCGCCGGCGGCGCCGCATACCAGTGGTAGAACGGCGCCCGCAGCAGCGTGTAGGAGCCCGTGAAGATTGCCGTCCACGCCAGCAGCGGCAGGAACACCCGGACGCGCCAGATCGCGGCCAGGCCGACGGCGATCCAGGCCCACAGCGTCGGCGGCGTGACCGGCGCGAAGCCCAGGTTGGGGCGGGTGCTGTCCCACAGGAACAGGCGCAGCCAGTCGACGAGGCCGCGGCCGAACGACGTCCACAGGCCGCTGTCACGCTGGGCCAGCTTGGCCTGCAGAGTCGACGGCAGCGGCGAGCCATAGGCGTGCCAGGCGAGGCCCAGGAACGGCAGCAGCACGGCGCCCGCAATCAGGGCCTCGCGCCACGGCAGGCGCCGCCGGCGCAGGGCCATCGTCGCCAGCACCACGGCGATGGCCTGGACGCCGTCGGGCCGGGTGACTGCAGCGAGCGCGGCGAGCACCGCGGCGGTCGCGCCCCGGCCGCGCTGCTCGGCCAGGAAGGCGGCGGCGACGAGCGCAATCAGGAACGGCATCTCGCCGCCGAACGTCACGAACAGGAGCGGGCTGGCGGCGTAGAGCAGCCCGGCGGCGACGCCCGCCCGCCGGCCGGCGGCGGCGTCGTCGGCGCCGGCGCCGAGCGCCGGCAGGATCAGCCCGGTCGCGAGCATCGAGGCGCTCGAGATCGCGCCCGACGCGGCCGGGATGACGGACGCGCCGAACAGCCACCCGAGCGCCGCCAGGATCAGGCCGTAAAGGGCCGCGGTGCTGCCGAGGTGCCACTCGCCGGGGTTGTAGACGAAGCCGTGCCCGGCGGCCAGGTTGGCCGACATCCGGTAGGTGATGAAGGCGTCGTCGTAGCTGTAGGCCCCGCCGGCCACGGCTACCCAGCCGGCGACCAGCACCAGGGCGACGACGCCGAGGCGCCGCTCGAGGCGCGCCGACCGGGCGGCGGGGTCGCCGCCGGACGCTGTGGGAGGAGCGCTCAACGGCGCCCATCTTACAGGGACGGGCCGCCCGCCGAACGGCTCCCGCGGACGGCTCTCGCCGGCCGGGACGGCGTCGGCAGACCGACAGGGCTGACGCGGAAGCGTCACGAATCCGTCAGCGCCAGAATGGCGGATCGGCGGCATCTCTGCGTGTTCCCGGGCATTTTCGTGCAGCCGCGGGTAGCGGCCAGCGACGGCCGGGCCGGAACGGCGATTGCTTTTACGCTTCTGCGCGGGGACGCACGAGCCCCGAGTCGCCCGCGTGACGGCGCCGCGACGCGCCCAGCGTCGCGGGACGAATGGCGAGGACGGAGTCCGGAGCCATCGTCAGGTCGATGCGCGAAGGCGCGTCGACAAATAGCAGCCGTCACGCTGAAAGGGCGGCCCGCGGCCGCGCGTGAGCGCGCGGCCGCAAGACCAGCGAAGGAGACCTCGATGAAGGTGACGCCCCTCGATCTGCGCCAGGCTCAGTTCCGGTCCAAGCTCCGCGGCTTCGACCCCGACGAGGTGACGCCGTTCCTGTCCGACGCGGCCTACGAGCTCGAGCAGGCCCTCAAGGACATCGACCGGATGCGCCAGGAAGCGGCCCGCACCGAGGTCATCCTCGATGAGTTCCGCGAGCGCGAGAACGCGCTGCGCAACACGCTGCTGACCGCGCAGCGGCTGGCCGACCAGATCAAGGAAAACGCCGAGACGGAGGCCAGGACGATCCTGCGCGAGGCCGAGAGCCGGGCCGACATGCTGTTGCAGAAGTCGCAGGGCCGGCTGACCGAGCTCGATCGCGACATCAACGAGATGCGCCTGCGCCGGCGCGACGTCGAAGGCTCGCTCGAGTCGTCGATCGCCTCGCTGTCCTACGCCCTCGACTTCATGCGTACGCAGGATCATCAGGCCGAGCGCGACGAGAAGCTGCTGCTGCACCGGCCGAAGATGGACACCACGTCGACCAACGGCAACGCCACCGCGGCCGTGCCGGTCGCCCGTCCCGCCTAGGGGCAGCTTCCCTGTCCGGGCCCTGTCCGGCCGCGCGCCTGCCTGCAATACGGGGCGCGGCCGCACGCTGCTACGCTGGGCGGGATGTCGCCGGCGTCGCTCCTCCACATCCGGGTCGTCCCACGCGCCCGCCGCACCGAAATCTCGGGGCGGCGCGGCGAGGCCATCCTGGTCCGCCTGGCGGCCCCGCCAGTCGACGGAGCGGCCAACGAGGCGCTGATCACCTTCCTGTCCGAGCGCCTCGGCATCCCGCAGCGGCGGATCGTCATCGCCCGCGGTGCGTCCGCGCGGGACAAGACGATCGCGATCGACGGGCTCGCGCCCGGCGAGATCGCGCGGCGTCTCGGCGTCGACTAGGAGCCGCACGGGCTCCTATTTACGGGGTGAGATTGCCGAAGCGGGGCGGAGCGCCCTCGGCGTGGACGTCGAAGGTGTGCGGCTGCGGACGCCCGGGGATGGGCTTCAGGACCACGTCGTAGGACACGTCGATGGTGGTCGTCGTGACGCCGCCGACGCCGGCCAGCTTGACGTCGAAGTCCTCGCGCTTCAGGTCGAGCTCGTAGGCCTTGGCGATGCGCTCGCACTTGTCGAGCACCTGCGGCAGCGTGGCCCGGTAGCCCGGGAACGTGGCGAGCTCCTTCAACGCGTCGGTGAACTGCCAGTTCGTGTAGTACGACGGCACCACCTGGAACAGGGCGTTGGCGATGAAGGCGACGATCGCGAGCTTGATGGTCAACTTCACCATTTGACAGCGTATCGGCCCGGCTGGACCTCTGGATTAGGGCTCCCGGGCTGGCGGACGCAGGCAGCGTGCAGCGCCGCGTCACGGCGCGCAGGCGCGGCCGGCCCGGACGCGCCGTTCAGCGGACCTGACGGAAGAGCCGGCGCCAGCGGATCGACGTGACGACGGCGGCGACGCCCGGCTCGGCGGGGTCGTACGAGAAGTAGATGTTGATGGCCCGCCCCTTCACATAGTTCATGGGCAGGAAGTTCCAGTAGCGGCTGTCGTAGGAGTCGTCCCGGTTGTCGCCCATCATGAACAGATGGTCGGCGGGGACGGTCACCGGTCCGAAGCTGTCCACCTTGTCGCGCTGCGGGCCACCCTCGGCCGGCGGCGAGCTGGTGAACTTCAGGTGGAAGGCGCTCTCGTCGACGGGCTGGCCGTTGACGTAGACCGCCTTGCGGCGCAGTTCCACCGTCTCGCCGGGCAGGGCGATGACGCGCTTGATGAAGTCGCGGTCCGGTTCCTTGGGGAACTTGAAGACGATGACGTCGCCGCGGCGGATGTCGCGGACCGGCAGCACGGCCCGCTCCAGGGCGGTCGGGGCGCCGCCGAAGACGAACTTGTTGACCAGCAGGTGATCGCCGATGAGGAGGTTGTCCTCCATCGAGCCGCTCGGGATCTTGAACGCCTGGACCACGAAGGTCCTCACGAACAGCGCCAGGATCACGGCGATGACAATCGACTCGAAGTACTCGCGCGCCGGCGACTTCTCGTAGGTCTGGCTCATGGCTGGCCTCCGGGCTGGACTAGTTTCCGCCCTCGGTGCCGACCTTGAGCACGGCGAGGAAGGCTTCCTGCGGGATCTCGACGGCACCGACCCGCTTCATGCGCTTCTTGCCTTCCTTCTGCTTCTCGAGCAGCTTGCGCTTGCGGCTGATGTCGCCGCCGTAGCACTTCGCCAGGACGTTCTTGCGCAGCGCTTTGACCGACTCGCGGGCGACGATGCGGCCGCCGATCGCCGCCTGGATGGCGATCTCGAACATCTGCCGCGGGATCAGCTCGCGCATCTTCGCGGCCAGCGCCCGGCCGCGGCCGTAGGCATTGTCCTTGTGGACGATGACCGAGAGCGCGTCCACCGGGTCGGCGTTGACCATGATGTCCAGTTTCACGAGCGGCGATTCCCAGTAGCCGCTGACGTGATAGTCCAGCGAAGCGTAGCCGCGCGACAGGGTCTTCAGCCGATCGTAGAAGTCGAGCACCACCTCGTTGAACGGCAGCTCGTAGGTGATGAGCACGCGGTCCGAGGCCTTGAACTCCAGCGCCTTCTGGACGCCGCGCTTCTCCTGACACAACTGCAGCAGCCCGCCGACGTACTCCGCCGGCGTCAGGATCAGGGCGGTGATGATCGGCTCCTCGATCATCTTGATGTGCGAGGGATCGGGGAGCTTGGCCGGGTTGTCGACCTCGATGAGGGCGCCGTCGGTCGTGGTGACGCGGTAGAGCACGCCTGGAGCCGTGGTGATGAGCTCCATGTTGAACTCGCGCTCCAGCCGCTCCTGGACGATCTCCATGTGCAGCAGCCCGAGGAAGCCGCAGCGGAAGCCGAACCCGAGCGCGAGCGACGTCTCGGGCTCGAAGACGAAGGCGGAATCGTTGAGGCGCAGCTTCTCGAGCGCCTCGCGCAGTTCGGCGTAGGCGTGGCTCTCCGTCGGGTAGAGGCCGGCGAAGACCATCGGCTTCATCTCGCGGAAGCCGGGTAACGGCGACGCCGTGCGGCGGCCTGTCTCGGTGACCGTGTCGCCGATCTTGGCGTCGGTGACGTTCTTGATGCCGGCGGCGAGGAAGCCCACTTCACCGGCCGCAAGCACCTCGATGGCCAGCGGCCGCGGCGAGAGGACGCCGAGCGCCTCGACCTCGTAGTCCTGCTCGGCGATCATGAAGCGGATCTTCATGCCGGGGCGGATGGCGCCGTCGATGACCCGGATGAGCACGACCACGCCGCGGTACGGGTCGTACCACGAATCGAAGATCAAGGCCTTCAGCGGCGCGTCGTGGTCGCCCTTCGGCGGCGGCATCCGTTCGACGATCGCCTCGAGCGCGTCGACGACGCCGACCCCCGACTTGGCCGAGGCCAGGATCGCGTTCGAGGCATCGAGGCCGATGATCTCCTCGATCTGCCGCTTGCACTCGTCGACCTGCGCGCCGGGCAGATCGATCTTGTTGATGACCGGGACGATCTCGAGCCCGCCATCGACGGCGAGATAGGCGTTGGCCAGCGTCTGGGCCTCGACCCCCTGCGACGCGTCGACCAGCAGCAGCGCGCCTTCACAGGCCGCCAGCGACCGGGTCACCTCGTAGGAGAAGTCGACGTGGCCGGGCGTGTCGATCAGGTTGAGGACGTAGGCGGTGCCGTTCTTCGCCGTGTAGTTCAGGCGCACGGCGTGCGCCTTGATGGTGATGCCCCGCTCCCGCTCCAGGTCCATGCTGTCGAGGTGCTGGGCCTCGAGCTCGCGCGCCTGAAGGGCGCCGGTGGTCTCGAGGAAACGGTCCGCCAGCGTCGACTTGCCGTGGTCGATGTGGGCGATGATCGAGAAGTTACGTATCTGCTGGAGATCCATTGCGGGGGCGGCGCCCGGGCGCCGAACCCGCCAATTGTACCGCAGCCGCGCGGGGGCGCGGCCGGCGGCGACCTCAGTGCGGGGGAGGGGCTGCCTGCGCCTGCCGCTCGGTGACGACGTGGGGCGGCGGCGGCGGACCGCCGGGTGAGGGCTCGCGCCGGGTCTGGGCCGGGCCAGGACGCCCGGAGACGACGTTCGAGAACGACACCCGGCCGGTCGACAGCTCGTAGAAGGCGCCGACGATCTGCAGCTTCTTGCGCTCGACGAGGGTGTGGAGGATAGGGCTCTGCACCTGCAGCTCCGACACGATCAGCTCGACGTTGGCCAGCACGGCCGCACGCAGCGGCTCGTCGAAGAGCGCCTTGTCGGCCCGCGCCACCGCCGGCTGGATCTGCTTGAGCAGGAAGTCGAGGTTGGGCCCCATCGAGACGCCCGGCTTGCGCTCCTTGGCCGCCTTGACCGCGCCGCAGAACTCGTGGCCCATCACGACCAGGAGCGGCGACTTCAGGTGCTCGGCGCCGTATTCGAGGCTGGCCAGGACGGATTCGATCCAGCACCTCGCCGGCCGAGCGCACCACGAACAGCTCGCCGAGGCCGGTGTTGAAGACGATCTCCGGCGGCACCCGCGAGTCCGCGCACGACAGGACGAGCGCGTAGGGCGCCTGCCCGGCGACCAGCTCGGCGCGGCGGGCCGCGTCGATGTGCAGGTCGGCGCTGACGTCGCTGACGAACCGCTCGTTGCCGTCCTTCAGCCGCTCGAGAGCGGCCGCCGATGTGAGCGCCGCCGCCGGTTTGTCCGAGGCCGCGGCCAGCCCGACCGGCAGCAGGCCGGCGACCGCCACGAAACCCAGTGTCATTCTGCGCATCACGTCCATGTGCTCCATTTCGTGCGCCGCGCAGCACGCGGCCGCTGCGATCGCAATCGGCGGAGCGTTCGCGGACGTGAGAAGGGGTTCCTCCCCGAGGCCGAAGTAGTATCTCGACTCATCGGCATGGACCCCACACGCTGGCAGCGCATCGAGGCGATCTTCCACGACCTGACCGACCTGCCGGCGGGGGCGGCGCGTGACCAGGCGCTGGCGGCCCGCTGCAGCGACGACGCCAGCCTGGCGGCGGAGGTGCGGGCGCTGCTCGACGAGGACACCGGGTTGGTGGCAGCGGTCGAAGCCGCCGATCCGCACCTCGGGCTGCGGCTGGGCCACTACGAGGTCACCGCCCTCATCGCCCGCGGCGGCATGGCCGCGGTCTACGAGGCGCGGCGGGCCGACGACCAGTTCCAGCAGCGCGTCGCCATCAAGATCATGGACCTGCGGCTGTCGGATCCGGCCCTGGTGGCGCAGTTCCGGGCCGAGCGCCAGATCCTGGCGGCGCTCGAGCATCCGTCGCTGACTCGCCTGCTCGACGGCGGCGTGACCGCCTTCGGCGAGCCGTATCTGGTGATGGAATACATCGAAGGGCAGCCGATCGATCGCTACTGCGACGAGCGGCGGCTCGACGTGCGCGAGCGGCTGCGCCTGTTCGCCGAGGTGTGCGACGGGGTGGCGTTCGCGCACCGCAACCTGGTGCTGCACCGCGACCTCAAGCCGTCGAACATCCTGGTCACGACCGACGGGCGGGCGAAGGTGGTGGACTTCGGCACCGGGACGCTGCTGCAGCCGGACCGCCTGGCCACGACCTCGCGCCCTGCCCTGACGCCGGCCTATGCCAGCCCCGAGCAGCTCATGGGCCACCCGGTCGGCACGGCGAGCGATCAGTTCAGCCTCGGCCTGGTGCTCTTCGAGCTGCTCACTGGCGCCCCGGCCTTCGGCGAACGCACCTCGCTCATGGCTGGGGTCGAGCGGGCCCTGGCCGGCACCACCACCGCCGCGCCGCAGGCGGTCGTCACCGAGGCCGCGGCGCGATCACGGCAGACGTCGCTGGCCGCGCTGCGGCGCACGCTCGCCGGCGACCTGACGACGATCGTCGGCAAGGCGTTGGCGCACGAGCCCGAGCAGCGCTACGCCAGCGTCGGCCAGCTGGCCGACGACCTGCAGCTGTGGGCCGACGGCCAGCCGATCCTCGCCCGGCCCGACAGCGCCGGCTATCGCCTGAGCAAGCTGATCGGCCGCCGCAAACTGGAGACGGCGGCGCTCGCCTTCGCGCTCGTCGCGCTGGTCGGCGGCCTGCTGGCCGCGATTGTCCAGGCGCGGCGGGCGGATGCGCAGAGCCAACGGGCCTCGGAGGTGACACGCTTCCTGACCGCGATGCTGAGCTCGTCCGAGCCCGGGGCACTCGGCAAGGATGCGCTGGTGCGCGACGTGCTGACGAACGCCTCGAGGGACGCCGCGGCCCTCGATCCCACGCCCGCCCTGGCGTCCGAAGTTCGCGGCATCATCGGGCGCACCTACCTCGCGCTCGGCAACTACGAGGCCGCCGAGCGGCAGCTGCGGCTCGCGCTCGCCGCCGAGCGTCGCGCGGTCCCGGCGGGTAGCATCGACATGGCCCGTCTCCTGAGCGGCGTGAGCGAGGCGCAGGAACTGAACGGACAGCTCGACGAGGCGCAGCGCACCCTCGACCAGGCGGCGGCGATTTGGCAGCGGCATCCCGAGCCCGATCCGGGCTGGCAGGCCGAAGTGCTCGACCAGCGTGGGCGGCTGCTGTCGCGCAAGGGAGAGTTCGAGGCCGCGATCCCGCTCTTCCAGCAAGCCCGGGCCGTAGCCCGCGCTCGGGCGCTGAAGGGCGAGGTGAGGGCGGCCGTGGCGGCCGACCTCGGCTTCGCTCTGACCAGTCTCGGCCGGCACCGCGAATCGGTGGCGCTCTACCGCGAAGCGGTGGAGATGACCCGCACGGCCATGGGTCCGGACGCCGCGCTGGTGGCCGACCGGCTGTCGCCCTATGCCAGCGCCTTGTGGTACGCCGGCGACCGCGAGCAGGCGCTCAAGGCCTACGAGGAAGCGCTGGTCATCCGCCGCCGGACGCATGGGCCCGAACATCCCGACTACGCCTGGACGCTCGCCAACTACGCCGATTCGCTGATCTGGATGAAGCAGTACGCGAGGGCCGAACCGTTGGCGCGCGAAGTGCTCGCCCTGCGCGGCAAGACCCTGGCCGACAGCCATCCGATGGTGCCGTTTGCGATGTCGCTGCTCGGCCGCGCCCTCGGGCCTCTCGGACGACTCGAGGAGGCCGAGCGATGGCTGCGCGAGTGTCTCGCGCTCCGGACGCGCACCCTCCCGGCCGGCCACTGGCTGCTCGCGTCGAGTCGCAGCGCCCTCGGCGCGCATCTGGTGCTGGCCGGACGACTCGCCGAGGCCGAGCCGATGCTGCTCGAGGCCGAGACGACGTTGACGGCGGGACTCGGCGACAAGGCGCCCGTCGTCGCCGACGCGCGGCGCCGTCTCGTCGACCTCTACGTCGCCGCCAAGCGTCCGCGCGAGGCCGAGGCCTGGCGGACGCGGCTGCCGCCGGCCCCGTGACCGTCGTGACACTGGATCAGCCGGTCTACCACCGCGTGGCGCGCACCGAGCGGTACCGCTGGTGGAAGCCGATCCTCGAGCTCGCCCTGTGCCTGCTGCTCGGTCTCGTGCTGCTGATCACGGTCCTGGTGCCGGTGGAACTCGCCGTGGAGCCCACGACTGATGGGGCGCTCGGCCTCGCCACACTCGGACTCTCGCTCGCGATCGTCGTCGTGGCCGCGATCGTGCCGCAGGCGGCCGCGGAGGAGGTCTGTTCCGGGGCACGCTCGTGCAGGCGTTCGGCGCGTGGGTCCGCCCGCCGTGGTTCGCCATCCTGCTGTCGGGCGTGCTGTTCGGCCTCGCCCACGATCTGCCGCTGGCTGGCTTCGCATCGACAGCGACGTTCGGCATCGTCGCCGCGTGGCGGACGATCCGGACGGGCGGCCTGGAAGCCGCGATCGCGCTGCACGTGCTGCACAACGTGTCGTGGTTCCTCCTCGATGCCGCCACTGGCCGGAGCGACCGCTGGGGCACCGAGATGTTCAGCGACGTCACATGGGGCGCCACCCTGATCGACGCGCCGTTCGTGCTGCTCTATGCCGTCGCCGTCGCGACCATGCACGCGCGGCGGGTCACGCCGCTCCGTCCGGAGTAGCTGCTAGCGCCGATCGAGCGGAATCCAGCCCTGCGGGTAGGTCGGGCCGGTGTAGTCGGCGCGCGGGCGGATCAGGCGGTTGTTGGCGAGCTGCTCGAGGACGTGCGCCGTCCAGCCCGAGACGCGGCTGACCGCGAAGATCGGCGTGAAGAGCGCGATCGGGATCCCGAGCGTGTGGTAGGTCGAGGCCGAGTAGAAGTCGACGTTCGGGTTCAGCTTCTTCTCGCCCTTGACCAGCGCCTCGATGCGCTCCGACATCGCGTACCAGCGCGGCTCGCCGGCCTCGGCGCCGAGCGCCTTGGACATGCGGCGGAGATGCGTCGCGCGCGGATCCTCGGTGTGGTAGACGCGGTGGCCGAAACCCGGGATCTTTTCCTTCTTGGCCAGCTTGCCGCGGATCGCCGCTTCGATGCGCTCGGGCGAGGCGTCGGCGCCGAGCTCGAGGAGCAGGCGCATGACGTCGGCGTTGGCGCCGCCGTGCAGCGGCCCCTTGAGGGCGCCGATGCCGCCGACGACGGCGGAGTGGACGTCCGACAGCGTTGCCGCGATCACGCGCGCCGCGAACGTCGAGGCGTTCAGCTCGTGATCGGCGTGCAGCGTCAGCGCGATGTCGAACGCCTTGACCGCGGTCGGCTTGGGCCGATCGCCGGTCAGCATGTAGAGGAAGTTGGCGGCGTGCGACAGCGCCGGATCCGGCGCGACGACGCCGTTCCCCGCCTCGACACGGCCCATCGCCGCGACCAGGCTGGCGATCTGGCCGGTGAGGCGCACGGCCTTGCGGTACGAGGCGGCGGCGGAATTGTCCCGGGCGTCCGTGTCGTAGAGCGCCAGCGCCGACGTCAGCGTCCGCAGGACGTCCATGCCCTCGGCCGCCGGCAGCTGGTGCATCAGGCGGATGATGGGTTCGGGCAGGACGCGGGCCTCGGCGAGCTGCGTCTGCAGGTCGCCGAGCTCGGCCCGGGTCGGCAGCCGGCGATGCCAGAGGAGGAAACACACCTCCTCGAACGTCGCCTGCTGCGCGAGATCGTGGATGTCGAAGCCGCAGTAGGACAGGATGCCGCGGTCGCCATCGATCCAGCAGATCGCCGACGAGGTCGCGACGACGTCTTCGAGCCCGGCCTTACTCACCCGCCGCCTGCGTGCGCAGCGCCATATCGTCGCCGCCGAACTGCTGGACGATCGAGAGCAGGCCGGTGTAGAGGAAGCCGACCTGGAATAGCACGAGGAACGGCAGCGTGCCGTAGATGCCGTAGGCCAGGGCGTAGAACACCGTGATCGTGAAGTAGAGGCCGAGGGCGCACTCGATCAGCGGCTGGGCCAGCTCGATCTGGTGGTACTTCTTGCCCTGCCAGTCGTCCGAGTCGCGCTCGATGCCGTACTTCGGCGTGCGGGCGAACTCGCCGCTCTCCTTGTGCAGCAACGCCTCGATCACCGCGCGAGCGTTGTTGATGCACAGGCCGATGCCGATCGACATGACGAACGGCAGGTACTTGAGGCGCGACGTCCAGGTATCCGGGAAGAGCTCGCGCTGGCAGACCATGTAGAAGTTGAAGACCGAGAACGTCGCCGCGAAGAACAGCGGCACGTCGATCAGCATCATCTCGGTCCAGCCCATGTTGTAGCGCACGTACATGGACGGGAACATCAGCAGCGAGAGCAGCACCATCAACAGGTAGTTGAAGTTGGCGGTGAGGTGGAAGAAGGCCTCGGCCTTGACCAGGATCGGCAGGTCGGACTGCAGGATGCGCGGCAGGACCTTGCGGCACGTCTGGATCGAGCCCTTGGCCCAGCGGTGCTGCTGCGACTTGAAGGCGTTCATCTCGACCGGCACTTCCGCCGGCGAGACGAGATCCTGCATGAACACGAACTTCCAGCCGCGCAGCTGGGCGCGGTAGGACAGGTCGAGGTCCTCGGTCAGCGTGTCGTGCTGCCAGCCGCCGGCGTCGGCGATGACGTTGCGTCCGCCAGATGCCGGCGGTGCCGTTGAAGTTGAAGAAGCAGCCGGCCCGGTTGCGGCTGCCGTGCTCGAGCACGAAGTGGCCGTCGAGCAGGATGGCCTGGATCGCGCGTCAGCAGCGAGTAGTCGCGGTTGATGTGGCCCCAGCGCGCCTGCACCATCCCGATCTTGGGATCGGCGAACTGCGGCACCGTGCGGCGCAGGAAATCGGCCGGGGCGATGAAATCGGCGTCGAAGATGGCGACGAACTCGCCGCGCGCGATCTGAGAGCCCCGCATCGAGCGCGCCGGCCTTGTAGCCGGTCCGATCGACGCGGTGGATGTACTTGATGTCGAAGCCCTGGTCGGCGTGACGGCGGACGGCGAGCTCGGCGATTTCCCGCGTCTCGTCGGTCGAGTCGTCCAGCACCTGGATCTCGAGGAGGTGCCGCGGGTAGTCCATGGCCAGGACCGACTCGATCAGCCGGTTGACGACGTACATCTCGTTGTAGATCGGCAGTTGGATGGTGACCACCGGGAGCGGATCGGGCTCGGGCAGCGGGCCCGGCACGTTCTGCCGGTGTTTCATGTAGAGAAACACCAGGTAGTAGCGGTGCCATCCGTACACCGCGAGGATGCACAGGATGAAGAAGTACGCCGCTAGAATCAGCCCTTCGGTTAAGGTCATGGTGTCGGGGCGCACCCCTGAAGAGCGCGCTGAATCAAGCATCCTATTCGCCCCGGTAGAGGTGCGTCAAACCTCAGCCGGTTCGCTGCTCACCCCTGCACGGCTCGGGCCAGGCCTGCGTGGACCCCGCCGCGCCCCACTCTTGCAAGTCTCATGACCGACGCCACCATCCGCGCCATCCTCGCCGCCGTGTCGCGCGGCGAGACCCCGTCCGACGACGCCGCGACCCGACTCATCGCGGCGTTTCGGGCCGCGCCGTTCGAGGATCTGGGCTTCGCCCGCGTCGATCACCACCGTGCGGTGCGGCAGGGCCAGCCGGAAGTGGTCTTCGGATTGGGCAAAACGACGAGCCAGGTGGTAGAAATTGCACGGCGGATCACGGCCCGCGGCCACGCCCTCCTGGTGACGCGAGCGACGCCCGCCATGGGCGAGGCAGTGTCTGCAGAGCTGACAGATGCCCGGTTCGATGCAGTGTCCCGAACCATCGTCCGCCCAGCCGACGAGCTGGTCCGCCCCGCGGCACCAGCCCCCGGGCTTGCCGCGCCGAAGCCGGCAGGCGACACGACGGCGAAGGCCGGGCCGGTGCTCATTTGTTGCGCCGGGACGGCCGATTTGCCCGTCGCGGAGGAGGCCGCGGTCTGCGCCGAGGCCTTCGGGCTGGCCGTCGAGCGCCTCTTCGACGTCGGGGTGGCCGGCATCCACCGCCTCCTGGACGCCCGGAACCGCCTGGAGGCGGCGCGCGTCCTGATCGTGGTGGCGGGGATGGAAGGCGCGCTGCCGAGCGTCGTCGGCGGTCTTACCGCCGCGCCGGTCATCGCCGTCCCCACCAGCGTCGGTTACGGCGCCAGCTTCAACGGCCTGGCGGCGCTCCTGGCCATGCTGAACAGCTGCGCGTCCGGCATCGCGGTCATGAATATCGACAACGGATTCGGGGCGGCCGCACTGGCCGCCCGCATCCTTCGGCCTTCGCAGCCTTAGGACCCCCTGTAGGCCCCCTGGGTCTGCTTCGGCCCGACGAGCCTCCCGTCGCCGGCGCCGGGCCAGGCAGGGCCACACGTGCTACAATCAGCGGTTGCACTGCCTGGCAGGCCGGCCAGCGGGGCTCCACCGACATCGCATGCATCCAGGCACCCTCCGGGCGCTCGAGTTCTCCCGTGTCCTCGAGGCGCTGGCGAGCTTCGCGCTGACGCCGCTCGGCGGCGAGCGCGCCGGCGCGTTGACGCCGCTCGGGGACCGGTCTGCCGTCGAGGCCGCCCTGGCGGAAACGTCGGAAGGCGTTCACCTCCTGGATCGCCACCCGGCGTTCCCGCTGCGGGCGCCGGCCGACTTCGCGGAGACCCTCGCCGACCTGACCGCTCCGGATGGCCCGCTCGAGCCGCTGCGGCTCCTCGGCCTGGCGGACGCCCTCGACTCGATCGACCAGGCCCGGACGGTGATCCGCCGCGAGCCCCGCCAGGTGCTGCCGCGGCTCGGCGCCCTCGCCGACGGGCTCGCCTCGTTCGCCACCGAGACCCGCGCGGTGCGCCGGGCCATCGACGGCGCCGGCGAGGTCGCCGACGACGCCAGCCCCGCCCTGCGCGAGATCCGCGACCGGCTCCGGCGCCAGCGCGGCAAGCTGCGGTCGACCCTCGAGGGCTTCCTGCGCGGCCGCGACACCGCCAAGTACCTGCAGGAGCAGGTGGTCACCGACCGCCAGGGCCGCTACGTGGTGGTGGTCAAGTCGGAGCACCGCCACGCCATCCCCGGCCTGATCCACGGCAGCTCGGCGTCGGGCGCCAGCCTCTACCTCGAGCCCCTGGCGACGGTCGAGATCAACAACGAGCTGATCGCCCTGAACGAGGAGGAGAAGGCCGAGGTCTACCGGATCCTCACGGCGCTGACCAACGCCTTCCGCCTGCGCGGCGAGGAACTGTCGACCACGATCGACGCTGCGACGACGTTGGACGTGGTCCAGGCCAAGGCCCGGCTCGCCGCCGCCTGCCGCGCCAGCGCGCCCGGCCTCTCGACCGACGGCCGCCTCGAGCTGACCGGCGCCCGCCACCCGCTGCTGATCCCGGCGGTCGTCTCGCGCACCCGCGACGCTGTAGGCACGCGCGTCGCTCGCGATCGCGAGCCGGTCGCCGTCGACATCACGCTGATCCCGCCGACGCGAGTGCTGGTCATCACCGGCCCGAACACCGGCGGCAAGACCGTGGCGCTGAAGACGGCGGCCCTGCTCGCCCTGATGGCCCAGTGCGGCCTGCACGTCCCGGCCGAGGCCGGCTCGGCGCTGCCGGTGTTCCGGACGATCTTCGCCGACATCGGCGACGAACAGTCGATCGACGCCAACCTGAGCACGTTCTCGTGGCACGTGACGAACATCGCGGCGATGGATCGGACCCTCGAGATGCCCGCCCTGGTGCTGCTCGACGAGCTCGGCGCCGGCACCGATCCGGTCGAAGGCGGCGCGCTCGGCATGGCGCTGGTCGATCACTTCAAGGCGCGCGGCGCGGTGGTGCTGGCGACCACGCACTACGACGCGCTCAAGTCGTACGCGGCGACCACGCCGGGCGTCGTCGCCGCGGCGTTCAGCGTCAACCCCGAGACGTTCGCCCCGACCTATCGCCTGATCTACGGCTCGCCCGGCGCCAGCCTGGCCCTCGACATGGCCGCCCGACTCGGGCTGCCGCCGTCGATCGTCGCCGCGGCGCGCGGCTTCCGCACCACCCGCGAGTCGCAGGTCGCCGAGCACCTGGCCCGCGTCGACCACGACCTCCAGGCGCTCGATCGCGAGCGCCGCGAGGTGGCGCAGAAGCGGCTCGAGCTCGCCTCGATCGAGAACGACCTGCGGGCCCGCGTCGACGCCGTCAAGGAGCGTGAGCAGCGGGCCCAGCGCAAAGCCGACGACGCCCTGCAGCAGCGCCTGCGCGACGCCCGGCGCGAGATCGATCGCGTCGTCGAGGAGGCGCGGGTCAAGGCCGGCGCGCTGGCCGATGCGGCCGCCTCGCCGCGACTCGTGACGCGCGGCGGCGGCATCTCACGTTCGGGCGGCCGGGTCTCCGGCGGGCTCTCGACCGGCGAAACCGGCCACCTGCGCGCCGACGCACGGGCGGCGCTCGACGCCCTGGCCGGCCGCGTCCAGGGCCCGGGCGACGACGACGCCGGAGCGCTCCTGCCGCCCGAGCCGGAGATTGGCGTGCCGATCGAGACCGGCGTGCGGGTCCGCGTGCCGCCGGGGCTGGAAGGCGTCGTCACGTCCGTCCAAGGGAAGACGGCCGACGTGAGCGTCAACGGCAAGCGGCTCAGAGCCAGCGTCGCCGACCTGATCGTCATCGGCAAGGCCGGCACGGCGCCGCCGGCCACCGTCCGCGTCAACGTCACCATGACGTCGACGGCAGCGACGGGCTCCGACCTCAACGTCATCGGCTGCACGGTGCCCGAGGCGATCGAGCGGACCGACAAGTTCCTCGACCAGGCGGTGATGGGCGAGCTGCGCGAAGTGCGGGTCATCCACGGACACGGCACCGGCCAGCTGCGCCGGGCCCTCACGGCGTTCCTGGCCGAGCACCCGCAGGTGCTCCGGGCAGTCGGCGCGCCGCCCAACCAGGGCGGCGGCGGGGTGACGGTGGTGGAGCTGAAGGACTGATGGCGCTCTTCCCCCAAGCCTTCCTCGACGACCTGCGGATGCAGGCCGACATCGTGCAGGTGGTGCAGGAGACGGTGTCTCTCCGGCGCGTCGGCAGCCGCTACGTCGGCCTCTGTCCGTTCCACAACGAGAAGTCGCCGTCGTTCGGCGTCGATCGCGAGCGCGGCTTCTTCCACTGCTTCGGCTGCGGCGTCGGCGGCAACGTCTTCAAGTTCGTCGAGCTGCACGAGCGCCTCAGCTTCCCCGAGGCGGTGCGCGCCATCGCGAAGAAGTTCGGTGTCGCCATCCCCGAGACGAGCGACGGCCGCCAGGACGCCGCCGCCGACGGCGAGCGCGAGACCCTGATCACGCTGCACGAGGTCGCGGCCACGTTCTATCGCGAGGTGCTCGCCTCGGACGCCGGCCGGCGCGGCCGCGAGCTGCTCGATCGGCGCGGGCTCGCCCCCGAGATCGTCGAGTCGCTCGGCTTCGGGTTCGCGCCGCCGGGGCGCGACACGCTGCTGCAGCACCTGCGCTCGAAGGGTCTGTCGCCGCAGCTGGCGGTCAAGGCCGGCCTCGTCGCCGACCGCGACGGCCGCCTCTCGGACCGGTTCTGGAACCGGCTGATGATTCCGATCTGCCGCGAGAGCGGCCTGGTCGTGGCCTTCGGCGGGCGGGCGATGGAAGCCGACCAGGTGCCGAAGTACCTGAACAGCCCCGAGACGCCGATCTACTCGAAGGGCCGGACGCTCTACGGGCTGAACGTGACCAAGAAGGCGATCAGCCAGCAGGCGCGGGCGACGCTGGTCGAAGGATATTTCGACTTCGCGATGGCGCTGCAAGGCGGGGTCACCGCCGTCGCCGCGACCTGCGGCACCGCGTTGACGCAGCAGCAGGCGCAGCTGCTCCGCCGCTTCGCCGCCCGCGTCGTCCTGAGCTTCGACCCCGACGCCGCCGGCCAGGGCGCCGCCGTGCGATCGTGCGATCTGCTCGTCCGCGAGGGGTTCGACGTCAACGTCGCCCTCCTGCCGGCGGGCCGCGATCCCGACCTGGTGGTGCGCGAGGAGGGCGGCGAGGCCTACCAGGCGATCGTCGAGACGGCGCGGCCGTACCTCGACTTCCTGGTCGACCGGGCCGCTCACCAGCACGACACCGCGACGCCGGCCGGCCGGCTCGCCTTCCTGAACCAGATGCTGGCTGTGGCGGCATCGATTCCGGAGGCCGCGGCCCGCGATCAGTTCGCCGATCGCCTGTCGCTGCGGGCCGGCATCAGCGAGGACGTCGTCCGCCAGGAGATTCGCAAGGCGGCGGTGGCCCGCAAGACCTCGGTCACGCCGCCCAAGCCGGTGTCCCGGTCACAGCTGACGGAGGCCGAGCGGGATCTGCTGACGCAGCTGATTGCCAACCCGCTCGAAGCCGCCGACGCGGTGACCGACCTGGAGCCGGCCGACCTGGTCGGACTGGCGTCGCGGGCGCTCCTCGAGTCGGCCCAGGCCCTGGCCCGGGATGAACGGGCCCTCGGCCGGTCCGGGTCGGTCGCCACCCGGCTCCTGTCGGAGCTGGCCGAGTCCGACGTAGCCTTTCTGACGGGACTTTCGGCCCAGGTGGCGAAACCAGCCCCGGTGGCCGATTGCATCCGGACGCTCAAGGAGCGCCGGGCAGCGCGGGAACGACAGGAAATTCAGCGTCAAATCGACGCATTTCAGCAAGTGGGCGGCGCCGGCGGAGGCAGCGAGATAGACGCGCTCCTCATCCGCAAAATGCGGGATGCTCGGGACGCCCAAGCGGACGGATAACCCCCGGCGCGGCTGGGGGACGTGGTCAAGGAGCCGCTTCCCGGGATACGGTAAAGGGGAGCAGGCAGGAGGAACGGACGTTGTCGATCGAAGAGAAATACGACGAAGTGCGGCAGCTCATCTCCGTGGGCAAGGAGAAGGGCTACCTGCTCTACGAGGAGATCAACGAGCTGCTGCCCGCTGACATCACCTCGTCCGAGGAGCTGGACGACCTGTTCAGCACCTTCGGCAACGCCGGCATCGAAGTCGTCGATTCGGAGCAGAAGTATCGCGAGGACAAGCTCCTCGGCGAACGCCCCGACGGCGGCGGCACCGGCGACGAACCCGAGCTCGATCTCACGCCAGGCGCGCTCGACAAGACCAACGATCCCGTCCGCATGTACCTGCGCGAGATGGGCACCGTGCCGCTGCTCACGCGTGAGGGCGAGGTCGAGATCGCCAAGCGCATCGAGCGCGGCAAGCTGGCCGTCATCAAGTCGATCTCGCGCACGCCGACCATCGCGCGCGCCATCATCGACATGGGCGATCAGCTGCGGGCCGGCAAGCGAACGATCCGTGAGCTGGTGATCTTCAACGACGAGGAGATCACCGACGAGCGCGTCGAAGAGCGCGCCCGCGAGGTACTGAAGCAGATCGACGCCGTGGCCAAGGCGCACGGCGACTGGGAGAAGCGCGAGGCCAAGGTCGCCGAGGTGCCGAAGCGCCCGGTCGGCCCGTACCGCAAAGCGCGCTGGAAGTCGATGCGCGCCCGCGTCGCGCTCTCGCAGCTGATCCGTCGCATCGAGTTCACCGAGGTGGTCAAGCGCCGCCTCGTCGACGCCGTCAAGGAACGCGTCGAGGACGTGCAGCGCCTGCAGCGCGAGGTCGACTACATCGAGCGCCAGCTGACGGCCAAGGGCCGCAAGGCGCCGAAGCTCAAGGAAGAAGAGAAGAAGAACCTCGCCAAGCGGCAGAAGGACACGCGCCTCAAGATCCGCGAGAAGAGCGAGGCGCTGCGAGGAGTCGCCAGATCGGCTCAAGCGCACGCTCGAGACGATCCACCGCGGCGAGCAGCAAGCCGAGCAGGCCAAGAAGGAGCTGGTCGAAGCCAACCTGCGCCTGGTGGTGTCGATCGCCAAGAAGTACACCAACCGCGGCCTGCAGTTCCTCGATCTGATCCAGGAAGGCAACATCGGCCTGATGAAGGCCGTCGACAAGTTCGAGTATCGCCGCGGCTACAAGTTCTCGACCTATGCGACGTGGTGGATCCGGCAGGCCATCACCCGCGCCATCGCCGATCAGGCCCGCACCATCCGTATCCCGGTGCACATGATCGAGACGATCAACAAGCTCATTCGCACCTCGCGCTCGCTGGTGCAGGAGCTCGGGCGCGAGCCGACCTCGGAGGAGATCGCGCAGCGGATGGACATTCCGGTCGCCAAGGTCCGCAAGGTCCTGAAGATCGCCCAGGAGCCCATCTCGCTCGAGACCCCGATCGGCGAGGAGGAGGACAGCCATCTTGGCGACTTCATCGAGGACCGCAACGTCCTCTCGCCGTCGGACGCGGTGATCAACCTGAACCTGCGCGAACAGACGGAAGCGGTCCTCAAGACGCTGACGCCGCGCGAGGAGAAGGTGATCAAGATGCGCTTCGGCGTCGGCGAGGGCAGCGAGCACACGCTCGAGGAAGTCGGCCAGAACTTCGCGGTCACCCGCGAGCGGATCCGCCAGATCGAGGCCAAGGCGCTGCGCAAGCTGCGCCACCCGTCGCGGAGCCGCAAGCTCAAGGCGTTCCTCGAAGGCCGCACGTAGTTCGGGTTCGACATCGCCGGCGCGGCGAAGGCTCCCGCCTTCCCGCGCCGGCGACGCAGTACCACGGCGCAGACGCGGGCGTGCCCGCCGAGCGACGAAGGCAAGGCGTTTCGCGCGGGCTTGCCGCGCCGAAGCGCCGAAGGCGCGAAGGCGGGGCCCATAGCTCAGCGGTTAGAGCCGCCGGCTCATAACCGGCCAGTCCCAGGTTCGAATCCTGGTGGGCCCACCACTTCCCTCACTTCGTTCGGTCAGTAGTGGGTCCACCAGGAATGCGGTCTGCCGACGCAGTCCCGCGCGGGACTGCGTCAGGCAGTAACGAATCCTGGTCGGTGGGTGGGTGGGCGGGTGCGAGCCCCTCTCGATCGACATCCAGCTTCAGCCATCACTCGCTGCTCAGGCAGCCGGGTCACGTCGCAGCCCGCCGACCGCCACGAGCATCCAGGCGGCGGCGAGCAGGCCGAACGAGACGAAGCCGACGGTGAGCGATTCGGCGATGCCGCGATACGTCCCGACCATCGGCATCAGGGCCATCACCATCATGACCGCTAAGACGCTGGCAACGCTTTGCTTGCTCGTCGAGATGCGCCGGGGCCCAGGCTTCGATGTGGACGGCGGCCGTCTGTCGGTCCATGCGGCCCGGCACAACCTCGGCAACCACAGCGCGCAAGGCGTCTCGATGACGCAAAAACGCTCACCCGCGTGACGTCGGAGGAGGCGCGCGCGATCCGCGCCAGGCTGACGTAGCGCTGCCGGCGGGCGCCGACATTCGATATCATCGGGCTCCCCCTTCCGAGCGCCGCGGCGAGGCCGCGGTCGATGTGGACGTGTATCGATGGTGCGATCCCTGGTGGTGGCGGGCAGCCTCCTGGCGGTAGCCCCGGTGTCGGGCGATCGACCTCCCCGACGCGCTCGACGCCGACGACGACGGCATCGACGACGGCTGGGAGCTGCGCTTCCAGCTTGCCGATCCCACGGCCGATCCCGACGGCGACGGCCTGACCAACCTGCAGGAGTTCACCGCCGGATCGCATCCGAACGGCACGGTCCGCCGCTTCCTCGCCGAGGGTGCCACCGGCACGTTCTTCGACACCGCGATCGAGCTGGCCAACGGCGACGCCGCGCAGACGGCGACGGCGGTGCTGACCTTCGACCGGGGCGACGGCACGCGCGTCCGCGACGTCGTCTGGATTCCGCCGCGCCAGTCGCGCTCGGTCCACATCGGCAGCATGCGCGGGCTGGAGGCCGCCGAGGTGTCGACCACGATCGAGAGCGATCGGCCGATCGGCGTGTCGCGGTCGATGACCTGGGACGGCACCTATCCGGCCTGGGTCAGCGGCCGTGGCTACGGCCTGCACGTCGAAACCGCGGCGCCGTCGCCCTCGCCGACCTGGATCTTCGCCGAGGGCTCGACGGTCCTCGGCTTCGACCTCTACTACCTGCTCCTGAACCCGCAGGCGACGGTCGCGCATGCCACCGTCCGCTACTTGCAGCCGAGCGGCGCGGTCGTGACCCGCACCTACGATCTCCCACCGGGCAGCCGCACGACGATCCACGTCAACGACGTCCCCGGGCTCGACGAGACCGACGTCTCGGGCGAGGTCACCGCCGACGGCGCGATCGTCGCCGAGCGGGCGATGTATCGATTGACGCCGGCGCATCTCTTCGAGGTCGGCCATGCGGCCATGGGTGTGCCCGCCGCGGCGACGCAGTGGTTCCTGGCCGAAGGCGCCACCGGCGGCTTCTTCGACCTCTACGTCCTGATCGCCAACCCGGGCGACACCGACGCGGTGGTGGACGCGGTCTACGCCAGGCCCGACGGCTCGACCGTCAGCCGCCAGTACACTGTGCGGGCGCACAGCCGGTTCAGCGTCTACGTCGACGCCATCCCGGGGCTCGAGGCGACGCCCGTGGCCACGACGATGACCTCGACCGCGCCGATTGTGGTCGAGCGCTCGATGTACTGGCCCGGGAGCTTCTTCGACTACTACGAAGGCCACAGCGCCGTCGGCACCACGGCGACGGCGACGCGATGGGTCGTGGCGGGCGCCGAGTCGAATCCGTTCACCAATACGCGGACCTACGTGCTGATCGCGAACACCGAGAACCGGGCCGGCACGGCCAGGCTCACGATGCTCTATCCCTTCGTCGCGCCGCCCGGCACGCCGGCCCCGAACAAGGTGACGCTGCCGCCGAACAGCCGGACCACCGTCGAGGTGCCCGGCTTCGACTACGTCAGCCAGCCGACGTTCGGCGTGCTCGTGGAGAGCACCGGGGCGTCACCGGTCACGTCGGTGGTCGAAAGCTCCACCTACCGATCGACCTATCGCACCTTGTGGTTGGCCGGCGGCAACGCCCTGGCGACGCCGCTGCCGTAGCCGAGGCGATTCGATGTCCCCGCCCATCCTGTCGATGATCCTGTGTCTGGCCCTCGCCGCCGCGGCAGCGGCCCAGGGCGTTCGTGTCAGCGTGTCCACGTCGGGCGCGCAGGGCACTGGGCCGAGCGACTCACCGTCGATCAGCGGCACCGGCCGCTACGTCGTCTTCGCCTCGTCGGCCTCGAATCTCGTGGACGGCGATACCAACTTCCTGCCGGACATCTTCCTGCGTGATCGGGACGTCGACACGGACGGCGTCTTCGACGAGGCCGGCGCGGTCTCGACGACGCGGCTGAACGTCGCACCGGGCGGCGTCCAGGCCAACAACGCCAGCTACACGCCGACGATCACCCCGGACGGCCGCTACGTCTGCTTTGTGTCGAAAGCGACGAACCTGGTGCCGCCGACGACGCCGGTGCCCGGCGAAGTGCTCCAGGTGTACCGGCTCGATCGCACGACTGGCTCGATCGTCCTGGTCAGCCGCGCCGCCGCCGGCACCGCCGGTGAACTGCACTCGCGCGAGCCGGCGATCAGCGACGACGGCGACGTCGTGGCCTTCTCGTCCGAGGCGTCGACGCTCATCTCCGGGCCGCAGAACCCGTACCCGGAGATCTTCCTGCGGGAGATCCAGGCCGGACGCACGACGCGGGCGTCGCCGCTGCCGGCGGCGCCCTTCCTGTTCTACGAGAAGCCGACGATATCGGCCGACGGCCGGCGCGTCTTCTTTCAGGGCTATCCCGTGACCCAGGGGACGCGGACCTACTACGCATCGGTCTACGATTGGCCGGCCGGGATCCGGCGCGACCTGCCGGACGGCATGCGCGCCCCCGGCATCCTCTCGGCCGACGGCAGGGCCGCCATCGTCACCCACAGCGGCCTGCGGCGGATGCCGCTGGACCTCGGACCGGAGACGCTCGACTACCTCATCGGGGCTGGCGACGTCCTGGCGACGTCCGCCGACGCCCGCTACGTGCTGACCGCCGCCGGGTTGGTCGTCGACGCCGACCTCGACGCGATGGGGCCGTTCGGTCCCTCGCTGGTCAGCGGCGCCTTCGACCGCACCGGGCGGTGGATCGTCGTCGCCGGTACGCAGCGGTGGTCGCTCACCGACGACGACACCAACGACGTCTCTGACGTCTATGTCGTCGACCTGCCGGACCGCCTCGACTTCGACGACGACGGCATGGCCGACTACTGGGAGTCCTACTTCCAGCAGTCGGACCCGGGCGGCGATCCGGACGGCGACGGTCTGACCAACGCGCAGGAATTCGCCGCGGGCAGCCACCCGAACGGCGTGCATCGACGCTTCCTCGCCGAGGGCGCGACCGGCGACTTCTTCGCGACCGACATCGCCCTGGCGAACCCGGACGCCCAGCAGCTCAATCGCGCCAGGGTCGTGCTCACCTTCGACGCCGGCGACGGGCGTCGCCTGCGCCGGACGCTGGCACTCGACGGGCTCACCTCGAGCGTGATCCACGCCGGCGCCGTGCGCGGTCTCGAAGCGGCGGACTTCTCCACGACCATCGAGAGCGATTCGACCGGTCGCCGCGTCGCGGACGATGACCTGGGATACCCGTCCGGGTCACGTCGCCAACCGCGGCTACGGGTCGCACATGGAGGCGGCGACCACCGCGCCGTCGCCCCGGTGGCTCTTCGCCGAGGGTTCGACGGTCCTCGGCTTCGACCTGTTCTACCTGTTGCAGAACCCGCAGGCGACCACCACGCGCGCCACCGTCCGCTTCCTGCTCCCGAGCGGCACGGTCGTCACGCGCGTCTACGACCTGCCGCCGCGCAGCCGGACCACCATCTACGTCAACCAGATCGCCGGTCTCGACGAGACCGACGTCTCGGGCGACATTGCCGCCGACGCACCGATCGTCGCCGAGCGCGCGATGTACCGGAGCGTGCCCGGTCAGCCGTTCACTCTCGGCCACGGCGCCATCGGCAGCACGGACGCGGCCCCGGTGTGGTTCCTGGCGGAGGGAGCCACGGGTTCCTTCTTCGATCTCTACGTGCTCGTGGCGAATCCGGGCGTGACTCCGGCGACGATCGAGGCCCGGTTCGCCAGGCCCGATGGCAGCACGCTCACGCGCGTCCACACCGTGGCGGCGAACAGCCGGTTCAGCATCTACGTCGACGGCATCGCCGGCCTGGAGAGCACGTCGGTCGCGACGACGATCACCGCCACCAATGGCGTGCCCATCGTGGTCGAGCGGGCCATGTACTGGCCCGGCGGCTTCTTCGACTACTACGAAGGCCACGTCTCGGCCGGAAGCACCGCGACGGCCGGGACCTGGGTGGTCACCGGCGGCGAGCATGGCGGCCGCTACGACGCGCAGACCTACGTGCTCATCGCCAACACGTCACCGGCGCCGCAGCCGGTCAGCCTCGACGTCATCGGCCGCTTTGGCCTGGACACCACGGTGACCCTGACGCTGCCGCCCGACAGCCGCACCACGGTGCCGATCCGCCCGGCCTTCAGCACCACCACCGCCTTTGCGGTGCGAGTCCGCGGCGACGCGCCGCAGCCGTGGCTGGTGGTCGAGGGCTCGGTCTACCGGACCATCGACGGCGTCACCTGGAGCGCCGGCGGCAACGCGCTCGCGACGCCGCTACCCTAGCGTGCTCGAGAGGGAGGCGTCGTGACTCGTTCCGTCCTGCCGGGTGGTCGCATAGCTGGCCTGCGCAGTGCCGGGGTCTGCACAAGTCGTCCGACTCCGCGTGTCGACCGACGGCACGCCGGCCTGCACTCTGGATTCGCCGACGATTCGCCCCGACGATTCGCCCTGTCACCGCTTCCTTGCCTCACTTGTGATTGTCGAGATTGCCCGCCGGTGTCCAGGTCCAGACGCGCTTCTCGAACGCCGCGTTCCATTCCGGCCACGTCGTCCACGTGCGTAGGTCCGCTTGCTGGCGCGCATGCTCGAGGGCCTTCTGCAGCCGCAGGGAATTGGTGGGGTTGCTCGCGTCGCCCGTCACCCCGCGAAAATCGGCAACGTAGGCGGCCCGCGCCTCCGCAGTGAAAGTCTCCCAGAGAAAAGCGGCCCGGTCCGTCGCCGCGTTGGCTCGTATCGGGTTCATGACGTGGTTCACTTCGTGGATGATGTCGGTCGACAGGTTCGGCTCGCCGGAATTGCTGGGTAGGTAGATGACGCCGTTACGCTCGAAGGCGCGAACCGTGCCCTTCTTCGGCACGAGCGCCGGGCCGCTGCCAGGAATCTCCGTCAGCGTGTTCGTCTGCAGCGCGGCGGCGACGTCGGCGGCTGACATCCCGCTCGCCAGGAGCACGGCGGCCGGGTTGGCGACCGGCTTCAGGTCGCCCACGAATCGGAGCGTCACGGTACCGTCGATGACACGCTGCGCCGTGTTCTGGAGCGTCGCGTCAGAACTTCGCGACATCGCCGCAACGGCGGTACGCACCCGCCGCGCGATGCCTTTGGTGCCATCCGTCGCCGACGAGACCGGGACATCGCTGTCCTTGACGGGCCGTCGTGCGGGAACGGGATCGCCAAAGCCCGATCGCGAGCGCCAGGCGCCCGGTGGGCGCACGTCGATGTACATCGAGCACCTCTTTACGTGGTCATTCGGTAGATGTCAGTCAGCAATCCGTAGATGCGGCCGTCGTTCTTCTTCAGCCATGCTCGGGTGAAGAGCGCGCGGTCGCTCGCCGAGTTCGTCCGCGGACGCCCGTAGAACGCAGCGGTCGACGACGCGAAGTACTCACGAGGGTTCGACTTCGCGGACGGGCTCAGCCACGGTCCAGCCGCGCGTGTCCTGTCGTCGTAGGCATCCTGCAGCCGCTTCCTCTGGCTGGTCGTCAGCGCGAACTGCTCGACGACATGGCCAGCCTCGTGGGCGGCAACATAGCCGCTGCCGTACGGAGACGGATAGCCGGAGATCGGCGCCAGCGTCTCCTCTCCGACGGCATAGAGGATGCTTTGTCCGAACCGCTCGCCGCCCATGCCGCGGAGGCCGTCGTAGAGCCGGCCGTCGACAGTCCTCTTGCCGGTCATGGCGCTGAACTCGACGAGATCCCTGAGCTTCTTGTCCTTTGGGATGATGTGCAGCTGGATCTCGAGGTCCTCGATGAGGGCCAGGCTGGGGGGCCGCAGGCTTCCAAGAACTTCGACCATGAGCCGGTGCGCCTGGCTCGTTGCCGACGCGGACGCGCCGTGCCCCCACACGACCATCTCCAGGGCGGAGGTCGTCCCGCGACCGAGGACCGGCGTGCCGATGTACACGACGCGCTCTCTTTCCGTGCCGGGACGCGGCTAGAACGTCGGCATCACGCGATCGATCGTGAGCCGCTGGCGCAGGAGCTTCACGATCTCGTCGCGCATCGCCAACCCTACGTGAAACCTCTGATCGTAGCTCGTGCGCGAGTCCGGACTCCGATAGGCAACGTTCAGGTTGCTCGACAGGTGCAGCGCCACCAGGCGCAGACTTCCCGCCTTCTGCCACACCGGAGCCCCGGTCATCCCGACACACGTCTGGCCGGTGAAGAGGATGATGCCCTCGTCGTCGTGCACCCTTCCGCCGGCTGCGACCGTGCCGAACGATTCCGCCTGGGTCGACAGCCACCCTGTCGAGAGCGGCATCGAATCCGGAGCCGGCGAGGTCCCATCGCACGGCGTGCAGGACTTCGAACAAGTGCCGGCCACGTAGCCCGCGAACGACACGGTGCCTCCCAGCAGGGATCCTTGCGGGACTGGTGCGAGAGCTGTCAGGGGGGCGTAGCGTGCGTCTGACCAGTGACCGTAGGTCATCTTGTCCACCTGCGGGAGCTCTCTTGGCAGCGTAAGGAGTGCGAATGCCCATCGGAACGAGCTGGTCGCCAGGTATTGGCTGGGTAACCACCAGTCGCCCGGCTTCAGATTGACCCACCCGACAGGCGCTCGTCGCCTGGCCGCTGACTTCGTGCTGTCGAGGGCTGGAGTGACCCGGATCCGCACCGCGTCCAGAGGAGCTCCGGACACCTGATCGGGCCTCGTGGGCTGTGAGACCCTCGCCACATTGTGCGCCGCCGTCAGCACGTGCCGCGGGCTGATGAGCACTCCGGTGCTCTTCACGGTCGTTGGCTGTCGGCCGCTGCCGGAAGGAAAGTCGACCTCCAGGGCACATATCCAGCGGTAGGGCGGCTTGGTGACGTCGGCGACGCGCTCGAGCGTGGTCGTGCCAACGGTCGCGCCGATTGCGCCAAGCGTCCGGGTGTCAGGCTCCGAGAAACCGTGCTCGTAGAGATACATGGCGCGACGCGCTTTCTCCTCTGAAGTCGTGACGACAACGTGTTCGCGACTACGGACACGACGGCTGGTCGTACTTCGGGCCGAAGAGCTTCAGGGCGTTCGCTCGAATCTTCTGGAGCTGGGTCGCGAACGTCGAGGTGTTGATGGCCGTGAGCGTGTACGAATACTCGAAGGTGTAGGACTGCGCGCCTCCCCCAGGCGGCTGCGTCAGCCAGCCGGGAGCGGCCACGTCGCTCGAGTGTCCGACCTTCCATGGATTGACGGAGAAGTTGCGACGGTGCAACGTTGAGAGGAGCGACGGGCCCATCCAGCAGTTGACGATGCGGCCCCAGGCCTTGTGGGTCTCTGCCAGCGGCTGCGCCTTGAGCGCGGTGAGCGTGGCATTGAGGACCGCGGTGACGGCGGCGCCGAAGCTCAAGCCACTGCCCGGCACGAGGCCCTTGATCGCGCTCTCAGCGATGTAGGTGCCCAAGTGATTGGAACAGAGATCTTCCGGCGAGAACGCCGAGCTGCCCATCCCAGGAAAGCGCTTCCAATAGGACATGATCTCGTGTCCCAGTCCCTCGTCGAACGCGATGTCTCGGGCGACTGTCGTCCACATGGCGGCCGGAATGCTGCTGGTGATGGTGGCCCTTCCCTCCGACGTCGGGATGGATCCGGGGAAGCCCTTCAGGGCCACGATCTGGTCGTATACCCACTTCGTGACATCGCAGTAGTGACGCACGTGGCCGATGTCGATGAATCCAGCCGCGCCGGTATAGAGCACGCCGCTTCGCTCGTTCGGCCCCTGATGCGTGCCGAGCGTCGACGGGTCGGTGAACGCGCCCGGAACGAACAGGCAGCAGGGACGCGCGACGGGCGGCGCTCCCAACGAGGTCCGCCGCAGGCACGGCTCTTTGTGGCGGTGGTCGTCGCGAGGGCGATTGGTATGGACGTACATCCCGCACTCTCCCCGTGCCGGGCCGTTCACAGACGGTTGGGCGCTCCGCCGAAATCCGTGTTGTACCAATAGCGGCCCAGGATGCGGCCGCCGATCTTGAGGATGTCCTGGCCCTGGTCCGCGCCAGCACGACGCACCACGAGCTCCACCACGCACCCTTCCTCGAGACGCAACGCGATGGGAAAGCCGGACAACCCCCACGGATTGATGATCCGATCGAACGTCAGGTAGGGGTCGCGCGGCTGGCCGTTGCAGCGGATCTGCCACTGGAAGCCCGGCGTCAGCACGTCGCCTGGATCGCGGGCGAAGCGATCGGTGAACTGCGCGAAGTAGAGCAGCATCCCGCAGTAGTTGCGGTGCAGCTCGTAGCGGGCGAGCACCACCTGCTCGCCGAGCCCCGGCGGAGCGACGACGGAGGACTCGTCGAAGAAGCCCGCGTCCGCCGGGACGCCGCACAGATGGCAGACGTTCATGGCTGCGTTCCGTAGCCGAGCATCTTGTAGCCGTGCAGCACGATGTACAGCTGCGCGCCGACGTACATCGGTCCCTCCGAGATTTCCTCGATCTCGATGCGGATCGTCGACCGCGGCATGAACAGCATGGGCTTGGCGAGCGGCCGGAACGGCCGTTCGCCACTGGACTCGCCAAGGCCGGCAATGTTGTGGATGGGCCGATTCTGAAGCTCGCGCCCCGTGCCGCTGTCGACGAGGCTGTACTTGAACTCGATGCCGCACAATCGCGCGGTCAGACATTGCACCAGCGTCGCGGGCAGGGCCGGATCGCCAGCGAAGATCCCGAGCAGGAGGCCGGCGAGCAACTCGCTCGGAAGCGTCGATGTCGTGGGAACGGGGGGCGGCGTCGGCGGCGGCAAGGGCGGCGTAATGAAGCTGTAGCCGATCGCCACCGCCACGAAGGCGCCGTCGATGCTGACGTTGATCACGTCCTGCACGCGGTTGCCGCGTTGCCCGAGCAGCGTGAAGATCGCGACGTGATCGTAGGGAATCTCCTTCGGCGCCGATGATGGCACCGTCGGAGGCCGGGCCCCCTGCGTAAGGGAGGCCGGCTGCTGCACGTCTCCAAATACGGATCGCATGGTCATCGCTCCTCACGTCCTCGAGACCCGGGCCCTACCACAGAGGCTTCCAATTCTCGGGAGTCTCGCGGTTGCGCTCGAACATCCGCGTCTGTGGCGCCCTCTCCAGCACGTAGCCCTGCATCCCGCGCGGCGGGACGTCGCGCACATAACCGTCGAGCGGCTCGTTGCCGCCCATGCCGTGGACGTGGCCGCATCCGCAGGTATCGCCGAACTCGTCGACGCCGACCAGCTGGTCGTCCGCCGCGAAGCCACGCAGGTCGTCATCGGCGGCGAGACCGTCGATGCGGTCGCCGTCGTAGAGGCCGCGCAGCTCGTCCTCGTCGATCCCGTGCACCTGGTACAGGGAACCGTCCGACGCCATGTACAGCGCACCCAGGCCGTCGTCGCCGGCCACGCCCTGCTTTTTGGTCAGGAGCTTGTCGGCGACGGTGAGGCCGGCACTGACCGCGGGGCCGATGCCGGGAATGAACGACGTGGCGAATTTGGCGAAGGGCAGCAGCTTCTTGAGGAACGGCTTCTTCTTCCTCTTGCCGGCTGGTGGCGGTGGTGCGCCAACCCCGGGACGCCGGCCCGGTGCAGCTCGACGCGCGGGGGGCGGAGCCGCGCCACCACGGACCGCCGCACCGCGCGGATTCAGGCGCCGCCAGAAGCCGCTGCGCTTGCCGCCGGGCAACACACCCACCACCCATCGGTACCGCTTGCCATTTGGGCCGACCCGGACCTCGCCGCGCTTGCCCGGCCCCATCTTCGGCCCCATCGTGCCTTCCTTGCCGTCGTCGTCGTCCCCGCCGTCGTCGTCCTTCTCCTCTTCGAGGCCGTGCATCTGGTAGAGGTTGCCGTCCGACGCCTGGTACAGGGCCCCCAGGCCGGACATGCCGGCGTCGACAGGGACCTCTTCGAGGCCCTGCCAGAAGCCGATTGGCTCTCCCCATGCGCTCAGCCCCTCGACCCACTCGTACAGGTTGCCGTCAACGCCTTCGTGGACGTCGGCAAGGAATCCAAGCCCCGCCATCGCGGGGGTGTCGTCGCCATCGATGTACCGCATACGTCACCTTCTTCCTGTCGCCGGTTACTGGACGTCCCGCACCATGTAGCCATCGAGCACGACCCACACCCGCAGGGGCCCGGTGGCCTTGGCGACGGGCCTGGGAAGGTCCCGCGGGAACTGCATCTCGACGCGGAAGTTCTGCTGCGCCTCGATCATCACGGGCTCGGCGAACCTGAAGACCGCCAGCGGGTTGGGGATCCCGCTGGTCGCGACGGATGGGAAGCCGGAGAACACGCCGGCCCCCGACGGAAAGCCGAAGGTGGGCATCTCGATCATCGTCTTCTCGCCGACCAGCAGCGTGGTGACCGAGTTGTGGATCAAGGCCGCGACGAACTCCGCCTCGGTGATCAGATCCTTCAGCTTCTCGGGCTTGTCTTCCTTCTTCGGCACCAGGTTCGACACCACGACCCGCAGGGAGCGCGCATCGTAGGAGTTCAGGCTGGGAAGCGTCCCCGCTGCCTGCATGTTGGTCTCGAGCTTCGTCTTGTTCTGCACGTCGACGAAGAAGCGGATGACGCGCGGGTCGGTCATCGAGTTCTCGAACGTCTGTGGATTTGCCACGTCCAGTGGCGGTGGAACGAAGAACGCGTCGTAGAGCGGAAAATGCAGTTTTTCCTTCAGACCCTCAACCTTTGCCATTACAGCCTCCCGTCATTCGATGACTTCGTAGAGCGTTCCATCCGAGCCGAGAAAGAGCCGGCGCCGTCGGCGCGCACTCGGGGTGGCGCTCCTCTCGCGGCTGTGGCCATGCGCCTCGATGGCCTCCGGTGCGTCGACCGCGCGTGCGAGGCCGCGTAGCGTCACCGCGCGAATCGCCCCGGGTGAGCCCGGGTTCACGATCATCAGTTCGTCCAATCCAGGTCGTGGTCTTCGAGCCATGCGTGCCTCTTCGTACCGACCGCGTTCTCAGCCCTCGATGCCCCGCGCCGTGACGCGATAGCGGCCGCCGACGACGTAGAGCTGGGTGCCGGCGGCGTCGGTCACCAGCCTGGGCGGCTCGTCCATGAAGTGGATGAACGTGCGGGGCTGTCCGCGTTGCCACTTGTCCGAGCGGTACATCAGGCCGGTGAGCCGCCCGAGCTCGACGACGACGGGCGGCATCACGCGCCGATGCCGCAACCGGACGACACTCGCCGGCCCGAACCGGTTGAAGCGGCAGTAGAGCCGCGCTCCGGCCCGCACGGCCGGCGAGCGCCTGACGTCCGACACCGATCCGAGACCGCCGGTCACCCCACCGACGCCCGTCGAGTCGGCGGCGCCAATCGCCCCGCCGGCAGGCGTGTCGAGCGCGATGACCTTCCGCACGGGCGCACGCGGTGCCCACCCCATGGGATGGGGCATCGTCGCGTCCAACGGGACCCAGCGCCCCCGGTACAGCACCTCGAGGTAGATGTGCGTGAAGACGTCAGGCGTGGCCGGATTCGATCCCGTGACCACCAGACGTACCGAATGACCGATGGCCTCGAGCATCGCGCCGAGCACGATGCTCATGTCGTCGCAATCGCCCGCCCGGAGCGCCAGCATGCGCCGCGCCGAGTGCAGGACCTCGACTCGGAATGGGTCGCGCGTGTAGCGGACGTGCCGCTGCACCCATTCGAAGAGCGCCTTGATCTCGCCCAGGTAGTCCTTCGGGCGCACGTCCCGGCGCCGCACGATGGCGATGGCGGCCTGGCGCACGTCGAAGTCCTTCGCGCCGGACGTGATCAGGTCGATCGCGTGGTCGACGGTGGCCATCGTCCCTGCGTATCCGCTGGGGATCGTCGTCAGTCGAATGTGTGGTCGCGCGGTCATGACTCCCGGCACTGCTCCATCGCACACGAGTGGTTGCGCCATGCGATGCCCTGACCAATACACGTCGCGTGCCACCGCCCTGCGGGCGAATACTGCCGATGCCGGCGCTGCCGAGCGACTGCCGCACATAGGACCTACGGGGGGCCGGAAGGGAAGGACGGGACTGTGCCAGCGGGAATCGGTCAGGATCGCCGATCATAGAAATCGCCGCGCGATCGCAATCTCTATGTCGGCGTCAGCGACGGCGTCCGCGCCGGCTACGGACGGATGGCGTCCTGCAGCTGATGCTTGCGCAGGAAGTACGGCATGTTCCGGGAGTCGATCCCGAGCATCGCTGCCGCCCGCTTCTTGATCCCGTTCGCGCGCGTCAGCGTCTCGAGCAGGATCTGGCGCTCGGCGAGGTTCAGCCGCGCTCGCAGCCCGAGCTCGGTTCGCGGCTCGTCGGCGAGGCCTCCACGCCACAGACGAATCGTCGCTGGCAGGCTGGTTGCGGTCACGACCGTGCCCGGTTCCACGAGCACCGCATGCTCGATGGCATTGTCCAACTCGCGCACGTTGCCCGGCCAGTCGTGCTCGAGGAGCGCGGCGAGCGTGTCGGGCGCGAGAGCCAGGAGCCGCTTGCCGAGGGCCACGTCGCAGCGCTCGAGAAAGTGCTGCGCCAGCAGCGGGATGTCTTCGACGCGGTCGCGCAGCGGCGGCACGACGATGCCGAACACATTGAGGCGATAGTACAGGTCTGCACGGAAGCTGCCTTCCGCGACTGCTCGCGCCAGATCGGTGTTGGTCGAGGCGATCACCCGAACGTCCACCGAGGTGGTCGCGGAACTGCCGACCGGCTCGAACGCGTGCTCCTGCAACACGCGGAGGAGCGCCGCCTGGCCTGCCAGCGGCATGCTACCGATCTCGTCGAGCAGAATCGTTCCACGATCGGCCTGTTTGAAGCGTCCATTGCGGTCGCGCAGCGCGCCGGTGAAGGCGCCTTTCACGTGTCCGAAGAGCTCGCTCTCGAGCAGCGTGTCGGTCAACGCGGCACAATTGACCTTGACGAACGGGCCGCGCCGGCGTCGGCTCATTGCGTGAACGGTATTGGCGACGATCTCCTTGCCCGTTCCGCTCTCGCCTTGAATGAGCACCGTGGTGTCGCTCCCCGCGACCGAGGAGATCAAGTGGACGACCTGGCGCATCTTCCTGCTGCGTCCGATGACGCTGCGGCATGCCGCATCGTCCGGGTCGGCGCCAGTCGCGGAGTCGGGCCTGCCGCCGTCCGGGGTGCCAGCGATCCTGCGAGCAACGATGACGAAGTAGTGCCTGTCGTCGAGCTCGACTGGCGTCACCCGTGCGTCGACCGCGAGTGCGTCGCCCCTCTTCGTGAGCAGGCGAGCACCGTTGCAGCAGAGTCCGCGGGCCAGGTCGTCTCGTCCGCGGACGGATGCCAGGAGCCGGCCGAGCGACGGGAAGAGACATTCGATGGCCACTTCGTCGAGCTCGTCGAGTAGATAGCCGCTGTCGGCGAGCGCCTGGGCGTTTGCCCCGACGATGGTGTGAGTGGCAGAGTCGACGACGACAATGGCATCCACGGTGGCATCGAAGAAGGCTCGGAGCAAATCGGTCATCTGCTTCACGGTGTCGTCCTCTGGGGCCACGACATGGCGGCGGGACACGCATCGGTCCGGCGCGTCGCCCGGTCCGCCAGATGGCGGCGCCCCATCAGGTGATCGCGCCATCGGTATCGACAACTGGACAACGTGGGCTCGGCTCGGCGGTGGGCCGGCGGAGCTACCTCAGGTGTACGGGCCCATCTCCGTCCGCTTCCATGACCTTCGCCGACTCCGACTCCCGCCCTGGGGCTGCCCTGGACCGGATGGCCCGGCCCGGTGTCGAAGCTCCAGGGAATGACATCCATGGCTCTGTTCGCCCTTGTCCGGGCGTCGTGCTCGCGTGGGTGCTGAAGTCCGTCGTGACGGCGCAGACGATGCCGCCGAGAGACGCGTCCCAGACCGGCAGGGGCCGGGACGACGCCGCCGCGCTCCTGGATCCCGGACGCCGTCAAGCGGCCTTTGCCGATTGCTGGACGCACGCCGATATCACGCGCCTCCGCCCTACCCGGAAGAGCCTTGTGAGCCTGTGGACGCCGTCGTGGTCGCGCCGCAGGCCGACGGAAGCCACGCGGGCGGCCTATCTATGGTCGAAGCGTGAGCGGCGCTACTTGGGACCGGGTGGCAGCGTCACTGCGGGGTTCCGGCGTCTGCCCGACCGGGGGGCCGTCTGCGCGCTCGGAAAAGGCGGCGGAGGACTTCGCGCGCGAGCAGCGGCGCCGTGCGCTGACGCACGATCGCGCGGCGGTCCGCCGGTCTGATTGCGTCCACGGCTCCGGGGCCGGCGAGGTTGGCGGCGTCCCCTAGCTCAGGCTGTCGAACTGTCACGCCAGCTGTCACCGCGGCCACCAATCACCGCCCATCGACAGCAACCGCCAGGAAAGATGCTGAGATCGGCAAGGCGCGAAGAGCACAGGAAACAGGCTCGTTTGTGCGAGAACCGAGCCGATCACGGGGGAACTTGAAATCCGGAGTCGCGCAAGCGACGTGTGGGTTCAACCCCCACCCCGACACCTCGCGAATCGCGACAACCGGCCGAGCTCGATCGATGATCGTGCGTCAGTGTCAGCTGCGGTGACGACCCACCGACGGCACCGACTCCTCGCCCGCTCTTTCAAAGAGCCGATCACGGAGGTTGTCGTTCGGGCGCAGTCGTCGGGCTGCGTGACCTTCCGGCAGGGGGTGGCGGGCCCGGCCTCCGCCAGCGCCGGCGGGTTGTTCCCGATCCCCGGTCAGAGGTCCGGCGCGACAAAGCCCCCGAACTCCTGCTCGAGGAAGCGCGCCACCGCCAGCACGACGTGCTCCTGGAACGGCTTGCCGACGACCTGCAGGCCGATCGGCAGCCCTTCCTCCGAGGTGCCGACCCGGACCACGGCCACCGGCCAGCCGGTGATGCTGAACGGCGCCGTGTACGACAGCATCGTCGCCTCCGTCGACTTGATGTCGGTGTCGTGCGGCGGCGCGGGAATCGCCGCGGCGGGACAGAGCATGACGTCGTAGTCGGCGAAGAACCGCGTCATGCGGCTCTTGAAGCCATGCCAGCGCGTGAAGAGCTCCGCGAACCGCCGGGCCGAGAGCACGGGCGCCTCGAATCGCGCCGGATCGCCCAGCGCGCCGGCGAGGTAGGGCGCGACCTCGGTCGTCCCGGACTCGGTGAGGATGCGCTGCACCGTGTAGCCGCCGTCGGCGCCGAGAATGGTCCACAGCAGGTCGAGTGCCTCGTCGGTCCCTGGTGGCCGCCGTTCCTCGACCCGCGCGCCGGCCGCCGCGAGCCGCGCGGCGCTCCGCCGCACCACCGTCTCGATCGAGGCGACCGGCGTGGCGACGCCGTTGTCGGCGTAGAACGCGGCCTTCAGCCGCGCCACCTCGACGCCATGCGAGTCGGCAAGCGGCAGGTCGTAGGCAAAGGGATCGACGCCATCGCTCCCGGCGATGACGCGCAGCACGGTCTCGAGGTCCTCGACGTACCTGGTCACCGGCCCGAGGGTGGTCAGGGCCTGATCGAACGTCTCGAACGAGATGACGTGCCCGGTTCGCGCGATCCGGCCCGCAGTGGGTATCAGTCCGCAGACGCCGGTGACGTGCGCCGGGATGCGCACGCTGCCGCCCGTATCCGACCCGATGTCGAAGGCCGAGCCGCCGCAGGCGACGATCGCGCCGGCGCCACCGCTGCTGCCCATGGGGCTGCGGCCGACGTCGTACGGGTTGTTCGTCCGCGGGTAGACTAGGTTCTCCGAGAAGCCGTGCAGGGTGAGTTCGGGGGTGTTGGACTTGGCGACGAGGATGGCGCCGGCCGCCTTCAGGCGTGCCACCACGGCGGCGTCCCGAGGCGGGACGAACCGCGCGCGGCCCGTGGTGCCGGCGGTCGAGACGATTCCCGCCGTGTCGAGGGAGTCTTTGATCGTCATGGGCACGCCGTAGAGGGCTCCGAGCGGTGCGCCGCGCCGCAGGCGTGCGTCGGCCTGACGGGCCTGCTCGATGGCCGCGTCCCACTGCACCTGCACCACGGCCTGGATCGCCGGATTGACCTGGCGGATGCGTGCGAGAAAGGCCGCCGTCACCTCTTCGGCACTCACGCGCCGGGTGCGAATGGCTCGGGCGAGTGCCGTGGCCGACGAGAAGTGCAGCGGGGTCGAGAGCCCGTTCGCATCCCGGCGCGGCGACCGGGATTGCGTCGACGCGTCCGCGGTGTCGGACCCGACGACGGCCCCGACGGCGCTGGCGCCGAGCGCCCGGAGCGCCGTCCTCCGCGTCAACGTGGCGCGCCGTCCCTTCGGCGCGCGTGTCGCTCATCGTCGGTCCTCCTACCACGACCAGGCGTTCGTCGTCGGGCGCCCGCGGTCGACAGGCACGGTCAACCACAGCAGCGCTGCGACCACGCACGCCGCCGACCAGAAGGCCAGCGTGCCGATCCATCCCCAGGCCGCCGCCATCTGTGGCACCAGCCAGATCGAGAACACGCCACCGAGGTTGCCCATCAGGTTGAGGAAGCCAGCCGCCGCGCCAGGATGGGTCGCGCCGAGGGCCGTCGCCGTGACGAAGAACGGCGCTTCGGCGGCGTTGAGGCTCGCCGACGCCAGACTGAGCGCGACGATGGCCAGCACCGCGTTCGGCAGCGCCGCGCCGACGCCGACGCACGCGGCCGCCGCCACCAGGCAGGCCATCGCCACCCACCGGCGTGCCCGGCCGGCGCCGACACGGACGCCGAGCCGGTCGGCGGCCACGCCGACGAGCGGGGCGCAGGTGAAGCCGGCGAGGGCTGGCAGGCTGGCCCAGATGCCGCTGGCCAGCACGGTGAAACCTCGCCCGTCGACGAGGTACCGGAAGAACCAGAACACGAAGACGAACCAGACGGCTGAATGAAGCAAATACGCCAGCGACAGGCGCACGAGGGATCCATTGGCGAGCAGCCGCAGGAGCTCGGGGCCGAGGGCACCGCCGCCGGTCGGCCCGGCCGTGGCCGCGTCGATGGCCGGCGGTGGCATCAGCAGCCGCCAGACCAAGGCGGTCACCGCGGCGATGACGCCGCTTAGCACGAACACCGCGCGCCAGCCGAACCTCTCCATGGTCGGCGCCATGAGCAACGGGGCCAGGGCGGCACCCAGTCCGCCGGCCGAGATGTAGAGGGACGTCGCGCGCAGCCGCTGCCCCGCCGGTATGTAGACCGCCACGGCCATTGCCGCCACCGGGAAAATGACGGCCTGCGAGAGGCCCAGCAGCCCTCGTGCGCCCCAGAGCGCCGGCACCGCGGTGGTCGGCGAGTCCGGCGTCAACCCGGTAGCGAGCGAGGCCACGCTGCACCCGAGCATGGCGAGCAGCAGCGCCGTCCGAACGCCGAGGCGTTCGCCGACGAACCCGGCGGGCACCTGGAAGACCGTGTAGGCGAGTTGGAACCCCCACGCCGTGATCGCGCCCATCGTGGTCATCGTGAGACCGAGGGCGGGAACCATGCGTTCCTGGGCGACCGCGACGTCGGTGCGCACCAGGTAGCCGACGCACGACACGAGGCAGAGGAGGACGACGACGCGCCAGGCAGGAGGCATGGGGCCGGCGTGCGCTCAGGAGCCGGCGCGCCCGACCAAGGCGAACCAATCGCTGAAGCGCTGGAAGCCTGGACTGGTGGCTACCGGTGTCGACGTCAGATGCATGAGCACGTAGTAGCCGAGCAGCGTCGGGATCGGCCACCGCACGCGGCCGGCACGCCACTCCCACAGCGTCAGGGCCGCACAGGCAAGCTCCAGGGACATCAGCGACGCATAGAGGGCGGCGTCGAAGTCCGGAACGAGCGCGGGCACGCCGTTCACGAACACACGCTCGAGCGCCGCCTCGAGCGGAATGAACGCGCTGGCGATCAGCGCGCTGACGTGCAGGCGGATGTCGTACCGGCGCGCCGCCGACACGGCGACGGCGACGTAGACGCAGAACAGGACGATCCCGGTCAGGTCGAGCCAGACGAACTTCACGCTCGCCAGCCGAAACTCCGCGATGTTGGCGTACGCCATCATGCGCACGACGTAGACGCCGCTTGCCGCAACGACGCCGGCGAGGACGAGCGACGCACGGCCCACCAGCCGATGCAGGCTGCGCCGGCCGCTGCGGATCAGCGCGTACTGGACCAGGGGAAGGACCATCCACGCCGTCGCGGACCACGCGTGCAGGTGATGCGGCAGCGGCGTGTCCGGCAGCTTCGCGAAGAAGCTCGGCCAGAAGCCCACGACCGACAGCGTCAGCGCCGCCGCGAAGATCGGCCACGGATGGCGCATCATCAGGGGGAATCGCTGAGCGATCGGCGCTGCGTGAGCCAATCCGTCCTCCGTCGCGACGCGGCGACTGTGCGAACCAGGGTGCGCCCGGCGGACGCGGTACGGCCGTTCCCGCGGTCAGGCGCGACAGTTGTCTGGAGCCGCGATGAGCATAGACGGGTTGGCGGACGCGTGCACGGAAAACCCGTCTCCACGTCGGACGACGATAGGCGGGATGAACGAGGGCTGGGTCAACGGAACTGGCGTCATCGGACCTGCACGTCTGGATTCGCTGACGATTCGCCCCGACGATTCGCCCGAGGAGTCGCCCTGTCACAGGGCAGATGATCGCCCGCCCAACCCGCGGGACCGGCGCTGGCGACCAGTGACGGCGGGGACGCCACTGACAGGACAAGCGGGAGCGGCGCGTCGTGGCCGCTCCTCAGCGTCGACGTCCCAAGTGGCGACGCCCGCACGACGGTGGCCGGGCCCAGCGCCGTCAGCAGCGTCACCGCGGTGGCGGCGCCGTTCGTGAACGTCGACATCCCTGGCGCCGCCACCCGCGCAGCGGACCTCGGTCCACGCGCTGGAGGCAGCGGAAGTCGCTCACGGCGCGCCGCGCGCGGCTTTCACCCGGATGCCGATGCCTTCGAGCAGGCTCGTGAACCCGGAGGCGATCGGTGGCGCAGCCACTTCGCGGAACGGGAGCTGGCGGATGGCGTCGTCGCCCCAGACGCGGGCGATGGCGGCGAGGAGGTCGATGTCCTGGCGGACGGGATCGGCCGGCGATCGGCGGGCGGCGGCGGCGCTCAGCTGCTCGAGGCCCAGCTCGCTGACGCGGCTCTGCCGCCGACCCACCTTGACGAGGTGATTGGGCATCTCGCCGCTGGTGCGGAGCGCCTCGAGGAGACGCGTCTGCCACGCCGCGGACAGCTGCGGCACCACGCCGCGGAACCACAGCGTTCCGAGCAGCTTCCTGACCTCGGCGCCGTCGACCGGGATGCCGGCCCCATCCGTGCGCGCCAGCGCGAGCGCGGTCGGCTCGGCACGGTTCACGGCGACGGCAAACTCCAGCAGCGTGGCGAATGAGGCGACGGCCGGGGTGGACTCGCGACGCGCTGCGGCCGCGGGCGGCGTTGCCGGTGCTCCCGGCGGTGCGGGCCGCAGCACCGCCGGCACCGCCACGGCGGCTGCCGGAACGACATCGTCGCCACCTACCAGTCGATCCTGTCGAGCCGCGCGGTCGGCGGCCAGCGGCACCCGCGGCGATTCCCGGGCGAACGACCAGTCGACGTCGAGCGGCTGGTGCACGCCGGTGTGCTCGGCGAGCAGCATCGTCACGCCCCACGGCCGGGGCGAGTAGCCGGCGCGCGCGTAAAGCGGGGTGTAGGCGGCGTCGGCCTGGCCGTCCATCGCCAGCGTCGCGAGTCGTCCCTTGATGTGCGCGTCGACCACGTTCGACCACTCGCCCTGGATGCAGACCAGCGAGGTGCCCGGTGGCTTGCTGAAGGCGTAGTACGGGTTCTCCCAGCAGCGCTCGACGGCCCGCTCGACGTCGTCGCCATCCGGCTCCTGACCGGCCGGCGCATCGATGTCCGCGAATCCAATCCGGAGCCGGCCGGGTCCGGCGAACAGCATCGACAGGTCCGACGGATCGACCTGCGACAGCTCCCACAGGACGTAGATCAGGCCGCGCAGCCCGCGCGCGATGGGCAGGTTCATCCGCTCCCAGACCGCGGACTGTGTCTGCGGACTCTCGTCCGTGTAGCCGCGATCGTTGAGGATTTCGATCAGCCGGATCCCGGCGGCGTCGAAGCGGTCGATGACGTTCAGCGCGTGGTCGTAGCGCCGCTTGTCGACTTCGTGGCGCTCGAAGGACGGCCGGACGAAGATCGGCAGCACCAGCCGGCGATGGCGCCGCGCGAGATCGGCCAGCGCGAACATGGTGCCGGCACCGGTGCCCTTGCCGCCGGTGCCGATGAGGATGACGATGGCGTGCTCCTTGATGAGCGCTTCCACCTCGCCCTGGGATTCCGCCAGCGCCGCCCGGGCGACTTCCGGATTGTGCCGGGCTCCGAGGCGCCCGGTCGTGCGCGGGCCGATGAGCAGCCGTTCTTCGGGCGGCACGTCGGTCAACGAGAACTCGTTGGTGTCGAGGAAGCGCGTCGCGACGGCGGCGCGCAGCCGGGCGGCGTAGCGCGCATCGGCCTGCTCGGTGACCGCGAGATCCTGCTCGAACAGCGCCTTGACCGACCGGAGGATGTTGCCGCCGCCACCGCCCGTGCTCAGCAGAAGGAGTCGCACCGGCTACCTGCCTCTCTCGTCTACAGCGTGAATCGGAAGGGAACGACCACCCAGCGGCCTCGGGCAAACGGGCGGCTGCTCACGAACGCGGGCTCGCCGAGGGCCTGTTGGATCCGCGCGACGTCGTAGATCACGTTGCCCTTGTGATCGGTCAGGTTCGGATAGCGGAGCCCGGCCTCGGGCGCCAGGCAGACGTCGAAGCGCGCCCGACCCGGCTTGAGCCGGAGGCGCGACTGGATGGGTCGGTGCGAGAGGTGCGGCTGCGTCAACGGCCGCTCGAACTCCTCGACGAACCGCTCGGCGTAGAGCTTCATCACGCGCCGTCGGTCCCGCCGGCCGGCCAGGTGGTCGTCGACCAACCAACAGGAGAACGCCAGCGCCAGGACGACCGTGCTCCAGATGGCCGCGGGAGCCCAGACGACGGTCGCCAGCGTCGGCGGTGCCACGGGACGCGCCGGCGGTGTATCCGCGATGGCAGGCGTCGAGACCACCTGGATGGCCGGCTCGCTCGCGACCTCGGCCGGGGCGTCGACCGCTGCCGTGCACGCGTGCCAGCCGGCAAAGACGAACCCGTACCGTGCCTTGGGAACCGGCCGAGACGTCGTCGGGTTCACGATCTGGAACCACGGCGCGTGCATGTTCCGGGCATCACCTGTGACCCGCTGCGCGACCGCCGCGACGGTTTCGTCGGTACGGATCGTCACGCAGGTCACCCGCTCGCGCGCGAGCGCGCTGGGAGCGCCGACCAAAAGGCCGACTCCGGCGAAGAGAACCCACCAACGAACGCGTGCGGCCATTGCCATGGACCTCATCCGTTCGACTTATCGTTTCGATTTGCGCTGGCAAATAGGAGTATCGACCGAAGTCGAGCTACGTGCCAGCCCTTCGCGCGTCGACGGGCCATACACTGTCCCCTGGCAGGGACGATCATGGCGCTGTTCCTCCTGACCCAGTGGGCCCTCGCGGCCAGCACGCGACTGAGGGGGCCGGAGCGACAGTCGCAGTAGACTGGCGGCCGACTGAGGTGGAGCGGACATGGATCTGGGTAGACAGGTGACCACTCGGCGTTCACGAATCTTCGCGGCGGCGGTCGTGGCCGTCGTGGCCATCGCGGCGGGGTCGAGCGGGCTGGTGGGAGCCCAGGCGCCTCGCGAGTGGCGCGACTACGCGGGCGGGCCGGACAGTTCGCGGTTCGTCGCCGCCACCCAGATCACCAAGGCGAACGTCGCGACGCTGGCGGTCGCCTGGACCTATCCCGACGGCGACACCGACTTCAATCCGCTGGTCGTCCGCGACGTGATCTACACCCGGGCGCACGGCAACGCCCTCGTCGCCCTCGACGCGGCCACCGGCGCCAAGCGCTGGGAATCGCCGGAGATCAAGGGCTTCCTGGTGCGCGGCGTGAACTACTGGGAGAGCGCCGACGGCAAGGACCGCCGGCTGCTGCTCAGCACGCTGAACATGCTGCGCGCCTTCGACGCCAGCACCGGCCAGCCGATTGCGAGCTTCGGCAAGGATGGCGTGGTCGACCTGCGCGAAGGCCTCGACCGCGATCCGCAGACCGTCCAGCAACAGAGCCGTCTGCCCGGCAAGATCTTCGAGCACCTGATCATCCTCGGCTCGGCCACCAACGCCGAGTACGCCTCGGCGCCAGGCGATATCCGCGCCTTCGACGTCCGTACCGGCGCCCACGTCTGGTCGTTCCGGACGATCCCGCGCAAGGGCGAGTTCGGCGCCGAGACCTGGCCGGACGACGCGCGCGCCCACGTCGGCGGCGCCAACGCCTGGGCCGAGATGTCGGTGGACGCCCGGCGCGGCATCCTCTACGTGCCGACCGGCAGCGGCAAGTTCAACTTCTTCGGCGGCTACCGCCGCGGCAGCAACCTGTTCTCGGACAGCCTGATCGCGCTCGAGGCGCGCACCGGCAAGCGGCTCTGGCACTTCCAGACCGTCCACCACGACATCTGGGACCTCGACAACAACTCGGCGCCGCAGCTGACGACGATCACCCACGGCGGCCGCAAGGTGGACGTCGTCGCGATGGCCAGCAAGACGGGCTACCTCTACGTGTTCGATCGCGTCACCGGCAAGCCGATTTGGCCGATCGAGGAACGTCCGGTGCCGCAGAAGACGACGGTCCCCGGTCGAGAACCTGTCACCGACGCAGCCGTTCCCGACCAAGCCGGAGCCGTTCTCGCGGCAGTCGTTCACGGTCGCCGATCTGAACCCGCACCTCCTCACCGACGAACAGCGGGCGCAGTTCCGCGAGCGGATCGGCAAGGCCCGCAACGACGGCCCGTTCACGCCGATTGGCTTCGACGAGGTCGTGCACATGCCCGGCAACCAGGGCGGCTCCAACTGGGGCAGCACCGCGGGCAACCCGGGCGACGGCCGCGTCTACGTCATCGGCTTCAACGTGCCGACGATCATCCGGCTCCTCAAGCCCGGCGAGACACGGGCGGCGCGGGGCGCCATCCCGGCGGAGGTCGTCAAGGAGGGCTATCCGACCACCGACGGCTTCGGGCTCTACCCGACCATCGTCAAGCCGCCCTACACGACGCTGACGGCCTACGACCTGAACAAGGGCGCGATCGCCTGGCAGAAGGGGCTCGGGGACGACCTGCGGCTGCTGCCGCTCGGCATCACCGGCACGGGGTCGGCGATGACCGTCAAGGGCGGCCTCATCGTGACGGGCACCGGCCTGGTATTCGCGACGGCGGCGGATCGCAAGGTGCACGTCTACGACACGAGTCACGGCGGCGAGCTGGCGACGTTCCCGCTCGGCGGGCCGTCGAGCGGCGGCCCGTCGATGTACGAACACGGCGGCCGGCAGTTCCTGCTCGTCACCGCGTCGGCGGTGCAGCCGACGGGGCCGGGCGCCGTGCCCACGCCGCACAAGGGCCCGACCGGCCTGGTCGCCTACGCGCTGCCCCGTTAGCGGGCCTCGCCGCGACGCCGGGCTACGGGAACACGTTCGGGGCTCCGGGCTTGGCCGCGCTCCAGCTGCGCGTGAAGCGGCAGTTGCGCGGCGACACCTCGACGTCGAGCTGGCCGCCGAACCCGTTGGCGGTGAAGCGGCCGGCGAGGCGCTGCGCGAAGGTGTTGCCGCTGCTGTCGGGCCCGAAGGTGGCGGTGGCGGCGAAGTCACCGGTGTTCTGTACCGTCCCGGCGAAGTTCGTCCCGCCAGAGTCCTGCAACGAAAACGTCGCCGCGCCGGGGGCGTGCGTCACAGTTCCGGTTACAGCCGCCGGGCTGCCGGTCTGTCCGCAGGTGTCGCTGACCGCGGTCTGCGTGATCTGATAGGTTCCGGCCACTTGCAGGACGGCTGGAGTAGGTGTGGGGGTGGGGGTGGGTGAGGTGGTGGAGCTGCCGCCGCCGCACGCCGCGGACTGCAGCACCACGACTGCCCCGAGCACGAGCCATCGCATCGGTGACCTCCATTCGACGATGCCGTCGAATGTGGCCGGCGCGCGCGGCCGACTCAATGAGCGAATGCTGAGGAACCGCTGAGAACCGCTAATCCGGCCGCAGCCCGACCCTCCGGAGCACCGATTCGAACCTCGGATCCGCCCGCAGCGGACGAAAGGCGGGATGCACGGCGGCGAACACCAGGAGGTCGGTCCGGCGGTTGGCGGCGCGCTCGAGCCAGTCGATGGCCCGATCGGACTGGCCGTGATGAACGAGCGCCACCGCGAGCGGCCAGGCCCGGCGCTCGCAGTCGTCATCGGTCATCCCGGCCTCGAGGCGGGCCACGCGCTGCCGCCAGAACCCGGCGATCCCCCCGCGCTCGGTGGCGTCGCGCATCGCCGCCGCGGCCTGCGGTGCGAACGTCGCCATCCACTGCACCGCCAGCTCGGCGGCGCCGGCCTCGGCCGCGGCGTCGGCGGCGCAGCGCTGCGCCGGCACGAACTGCGGCAGCATCCGCGCGGCCTCGGCGCAGTCGTCGATGGCGCCCGTGAGATCTCCGGCATAGAACCGGGCCAGGCCGAGGTCGGTCCGGGCGCTCGCGGAACCGGGCGCGAGCGCCACCGCGCGCCGGGCGTGTTCGAGCGCGCCGCGCTCGTCGCGTGCGGCCGAGAGATAGCGGCTGTACCACTGATGGGCGCGCGCCGAGGCGTCGTCCAGTTGGACGGCGCGCTCGAGGTGGATGCGGGCCGCGCGCCAGTCCCAGTCGAGATACAGCAGCGACATGCCGAGCGCCGCGTGTGCCGCCGCGGACCCGGGCGCGAGGTGCACGGCGCGGGTGGCGGCGCTGCGGGCGGCCGCGTACGACGCCTGCGACGGCTCGACGCGGTAGTTGCCCATCGTCAGCCTGGCGTCGGCGAGGCCGGCATAGGCGTCGGCGAAGTCCGCGTCGGCGGCAATGGCCTGCCTGAAGAGGCCGACCCGGGTGAGGAGCTCCTCGGGGCCGGCGTCCGCGAGCGCGAGGTTGCCCCGCGCGAAGCGTTCGACAGCGGCATCACGGTTCCGTGCCGGCATCGGCTCGGGGGCGGAGGCTCGCAGCAGCGCTGCCGTCGCGATGGAGGCGATCACCGCCGCGGCGCCCGCGATCGGCCAAGGCGAGCGTCCTCGCGACTGGACGCCGACGACGGCCACTGGCGGCTCGTCCCCCGTGGCAGGCACACGGGTGACCGGCGCGACGAACTTGTAGCCGCGCCGGGGCACGCTGACGAGGGACTGCGACGCCGACGCGGGATCGTCGATGGCGGCTCGCACCTGTCCAATGCAGAAATTCAGACCGGCGTTGAAGTCGACGAAGCTGCCGTCGTCCCACAGCGCCGCGCAGAGCTCGTCGCGCGTCACGAGCGCGCCGGCTCTCGACACGAGGAGGTGCAGCGCCCGGAAGGGCTGCGGCGCCAGCTTCACCGCCGCCCCGTCGCGCCGCAGCTCGCCCCGGTCCGGGTCCAGCTCGAACGATCCGAAGCGAAGGGTCTCGGCCATGGGCAGATTGTAAGACGGCCGATGGCGCGCCGATCGATCAGCGAAGGAGCCGGTCGATCGCGCGGGAATCGCCGTCGTTCGGCGCCGGGACGACGCCGAGCACCCGGGCCAGGACGTTGTAGACGTCCACGTTCTCGAAAGCGGGCACCACGGCGCCGCGCCGGAAGGCTGGGCCCCTGGCGATGAACAGGCCGTGCATCGCGCGCACCTTCGGATCGTAGCCGTGCTGGCCGAGCGAGAAGCGGGCGGTCGCGGGAATCGGCCGGCGGACGAGGCTCCAGCCTTCGTCGACGACGCCGACGATCGGCGGCACGCGCGGGTGCGAGCGGAACCGCCAGTGCACCGGTGCGTCGGCCTTGCGATACACGTGCAGATGCGGATGGGCCCGGGCGAGCCGCCGATAGACCTCGTCCGCGGTCATGGTGGTCGGAGCGAGCGCCAGGTTCGGGTTGACGTCGACGACGTCGACCGCCGACAGATCGAGGTAGTCGCTCAGCGCGATGACGCGATCGCGACTGACCGTGGCCATCCCGTGGTCGGACACCAGCACCACGTTGACCTGTCCGGCCAGTCCTCGCGCGTCGAGACCGGTCAGCAGCCGGCCGATCGCGTGATCGACGCGGACCAGCGCGGCCGGCACTTCCGGCGAGTCGGGCCCGAAGGTGTGTCCGGCCTCGTCGACGTCGCTGAAGTAGCTGAGGAGCAGCACCGGCCGCTCCTCGAGCGGACGATCGAGCCACTCCAGCACGCGATCGACCCGGGCGTCATTCGCCATGGTCTCGTCGTAGACGGCCCACGCCGACGGGCGCTCGCCGCCAATCGCGGCCTCCGAGCCCGGCCAGAACAGCGCCGCGGCGCGCCGGCCCTGGCGGCTGACCGTCAGCCACACGGGCTCGCCGCCCCACCACGCGGCGTTGCCGACCTGGTCCCGATCGGACAGCATGAACCGGCCAGCGATGCCCGGATCGACCATCGAGTTGCCGATGACGCCGTGGTGGCCCGGATACAGGCCGGTGACGATCGAGTAGTGATTCGGGAACGTCTTGCTGGGAAAGCCGGGGACCAGCCCCTCGGCGCGGACGCCGCCGTCGATCAGCCGCTGCACGGCGGGAAGCGTCGCCTTGGTGTGGTAGTCCCAACGCCAGCCATCGAGCGACAGCAGGATCACCGTCGGCGTCGCCGGTGCGCCGGAGAGCCGCACCGGCAGCGCAGTCCGGCAGGCCGCGACCACCGCGACGGCGACTACGACGGCTAGGGCGGCGGGGAGCCGCGTCGAGCGAACGGGCGAACGGCGGCCGGGCATCGTCGGCGCGGATGGTACCTTCAGCGACGCCGCCCAGCGAACGGATCACGAACGTCGACACGACGCCCGGAGGGCCGACGAAGAAATCTGTTCGCCAAAGATGAGAGTTGTTATATAAGGGCCGACACTCAGGGACCCCAGGTCGATCCAGGTCAACGTTCCCTCGCCGTCTGCGTGCAGGTGGCGGGGAAACAGGGATTCTCACCCAGTCACGACAGCCTCGCGCCGCGGCGTGAGTGTCTGTTCAGGGAGACCATGGCTCGTCTCAACTGCGACCCGTACGCGCGTTTCCATCTGTTCGCTCTCGTCAACCGGGTTACCGCCCTCGTCGACAACGAGGCGGCCGTCTCTGCAGCCGTCCTGGCGCTCGAGGCGGACGGCATTCCGACCGGCGACATCGAGGTCTTCACCGGGGAGCAGGGCGCGAAGTGCCTCGACCTGCCCGGGCGCGAGCACGGCCGCGCGGTCCACCTGCTGCGGGCGCTCGAAGCCTCGATGGGAGACGAGCGCGAGACCAACCAGCGCATCGACCAGGCCTTGCGAAACGGGGCGGCCCTGGTCTGCGTCAAGATGCCCGCCACGCTGCCGGCGGTGATGCACGCGATCGCGCATCCGACGTCGCTGGGAACCTTTCGCCAGAACAAGAGCGACGAGAAGGCTCGAGCGCTCCGCGTCTTCAAGGCGATGCACGCCCACGAGATCCACTACTGGGGCGCGTGGTCGTTCGAAGACATGCCCTCTTCCTGAGGCCGTACGGCAGCCGCCAGCCGAGGGTCGACATCGACGGGCCACACGGGCGCAGACACCGGGCGTTTTCGATCACGGGCGGCGGGACCCAGCCGCGATGTACGGGACATTTCGGCTGCCGGCCAGGGGTGACGAGCCATGGACCATCTTCCCGGGAACACGGGGCCGCCGCCCCGTCGTGGGCCCTCCGTCGACCTCGATCCGCACGGGATCGTCACGGGCAAGAGCCCGGATCGGGAGCGCCGTCAGTTCCTGAACTACGCGTTCTACCGGCTCGACCCGCAGTTCCGTCGATTGCCCGTTGAGGAACAACGCGGGGCGGCGGCCACGTTCATCGATCTGGTGCGCGACTGGCAGTCGTCGGACGCTCTGATCCTCCGCACCTACTCCCTCGTCGGCCTGCGCGCGGACGTCGACTTCATGTTGTGGCGGATCGCGTTCGACCCGCTCTGCTTCCAGTCGATGGAGGCCGCCATCAGGCGATCGCGGCTGGGCGCCTACCTCTCGCCGGTGTACAGCTTCCTGTCGCTGCAGCGGCGATCGCCCTACGTCAACAAGACGAAGGGCGCCGGCGAGCACGTCGAGCTGTTGCCGGGCCAGGGCAAGTACCTGTTCGTCTACCCCTTCACGAAGACGCGGGAGTGGTACCGCCTGTCGCCGCACGCGCGGCAAGGCATGATGGACGAACACATCGCCGCCTCGGCGCCGTTCAAGGGCGTCCACCTCAACACCAGCTACAGCTACGGCATCGACGACCAGGATTTCGTGGTCGCCTTCGACTCGGACTACCCGCAGGAGTTCGTCGATCTGGTCGGACGGCTCCGCTATACGGAGGCCAGCATCTATACCCAGCGCGATACGCCGATGTTCGCCTGCGCGCAGGCGCCGATCGACGCGATTCTCGGGCAGTTGGCGGACGTCGAACAGGCCGTCACGGAACGGCACGAGAGAGACGAGGTGTGGCGATGACCAAGGAGGCGAGCATGCGCGGATACCTGAAGCGGTCGTGGATGGCGGCGGTGCTGGTCGCGACGTCGGCCTGCCCGGGCGTCGCCTTCGCCGCCGGCACGATCACCGGAACGGTCACCTTCGACGGGAAGCCGCCGGCGCTCAAGCCGCTTTCGATGGACGCCGACCCCGTGTGCGCCAAGAAGCACACCGCCCCCGTGCCGAACGAGATGCTGGCCCTCGGCGGCGGCAACACGATGGGCAACATCCTGGTCTTCGTGTCGAAGGGAGTCCCGGCCGGCAAGACCTGGCCCGTCCCCAAGACGCCGGTCGTCCTCGACCAGAACGGCTGCGTCTACAAGCCGCACGTGATGGGGATCATGGTCGGCCAGACCTACCGGATCCTCAACTCCGACGGGGTGCTCCACAACATCCACACGCTGCCGAAGGTCAACGCGGCCTTCAACAAGGGGATGCCGCCGACGCTCAAGGAGGCCACGACGGTGTTCAGCAAGCCGGAGGAGGTCTTCCACATCAAGTGCGACGTCCACCCCTGGATGAGCGCCTACATGGCGGTGTTCACGCATCCGTTCTTCTCGGCGACGGCCACCGACGGGAAGTTCACGATTGCGGGGCTCGACCCGGGCACCTACGAGATCACGGCCTGGCACGAGCGGCTGGGCGCGCAGACCGCGTCGGTCACCGTCGGCGCCACCGACACCAAGACCCAGAACTTCAAGTTCGCTCTTCCCGCGAAGTAGCCCCGCCCTTCCGGCAAGAAGCACGGAGAACAGACGTATGAGCGAGCCGGTTGCTGTCGGCATACCCACGTCGCACGCCCCGCACGACGTCCATCATCACGAGCTGGGCTTCTGGCGCCGCTACGTCTTCTCGGTCGACCACAAGGTCATCGGGATCCAGTACGCCATCACCGGTCTCCTGTTCCTGCTCTTCGGCTTCTCCCTGATGATGCTGATGCGCTGGCAGCTCGCCTACCCGAACGCCGCGCTGCCGCTGATCGGCGCGCTGCTCGGCGAGTCGCGCATGCCGGGCGGCACGATGCTCCCCGAGTTCTACAACGAGCTCGGGGCGATGCACGGCACCATCATGGTCTTCCTCGGCGTGGTGCCCCTCGCCGTCGGCGGCTTCGGAAACTTCGTCGTCCCGCTGCAGATCGGCGCCCCGGACATGGCGTTTCCGCGGCTCAACATGGCGAGCTACTGGTTCTTCTTCCTCGGCGGCGTGACGATGCTGCTCAGCTTCTTCGTCCCCGGCGGGGCCGCGCAGTCGGGGTGGACGTCTGTACGCGCCCCTGTCGATCATCGCGGGGACCGGCCAGACCATGTGGCTCATCGGGATGGTCTTCCTGATCACGTCGTCGCTGCTGGGCGCGGTCAACTTCATCACGACGATCATCCAGCTGCGCGCCAAGGGGCTCACGTTCATGCGCTTCCCCTTCTTCGTGTGGGCCCAGTTGGTCACGGCCTTCCTGCTGCTCCTGGCCTTCCCGCCTCTCGAGGCCGCGGCGGTGCTGCAGCTGATGGACCGCCTGGCCGGCACGAGCTTCTTCCTCCCGACCGGCCTCGTTGTCAGCGGCCAGGTCGTCCACGCCGCGGGCGGGGGCAACCCGCTGCTCTGGCAGCACCTGTTCTGGTTCCTGGCCCACCCGGAGGTCTACGTGCTGATCCTGCCGGCGATGGGCATCGTCGCCGAGATCATCGCCAACAACACGCGGAAGCCGCTCTGGGGCTACCGGTCGATGGTCTACTCGCTCGTGTTCCTCGGCTTCATGTCGTTCATCGTGTGGGCGCACCACATGTTCATGACGGGCATGGGGACGGCGATGGCGTCGTTCTTCCAGACCACGACGATGATCATCTCGATCCCGTCGGTCGTGATCCTCACGGCGCTGGTCATCTCGCTCTGGGGCGGGTCGATCCGCTTCAACACGCCCATGCTCTTCGCGCTCGGCTTCCTGCCGATGTTCGGCATCGGCGGGTTGACAGGCCTGCCGCTGGCCTTCAACATCGCGGACATCCCGCTGCACGACACCTACTACGTCATCGGTCACTTCCACTACGTCGTCGCGCCTGGGACGATCTTCGCGCTCTTCGCGGGGATCTACTACTGGTTCCCCAAAGCTACCGGCCGGATGATGAACGAGACCCTCGGCAAGATCCATTTCATCGGCTCGTTCATCTGCATGAACGTCGTCTTCACGCCGATGTTCATCATGGGGATGGCCGGCGTCTCGCGGCGCCTCTACGACGGCGGGGCGGCCTACGACTTCGCGCAGCCGGTCCTGCACTGGAATGTCGTCTCGTCGTGGGGGGCATGGGTGATGGGCCTCTTCCAGATTCCCTTCATCTTCAATTTCTTCTGGAGCATCTGGAAGGGCAAGCAGACTGATCACAACCCGTGGCAGGCCACGACCATCGAATGGGCGGCTCCGTCGCCGCCGCCGCACGGCAATTTCGTCGAGGCGCCGCAAGCCTACCGCGGCCCCTACGAGGTACAGCGTCCCGGGCGCGGCCAAGGACTTCTCACCGCAGTACCGAGGCCTGATTGGCGATGGACATCCCCTACACCGTCGAGCTCCGCCGCGACACCGGCCTGACCAACGGCAAGATCGGCATCTGGCTCTTCCTGGCCTCGGAGGTCATGCTGTTCGGGGCGCTGTTCGCGAGCTACATCCTCATCCGGACGGGGGCGCCGACCTGGCCGCGGGGCGACACGATCCTGAACGTCCCGCTCGCCACCTTCAACACCATCGTCCTGATTACCTCGTCCGTGACGATGGTCATGGCCTGGGCGTCGTTGATGCGCCGTCGCTTCGGGACCTTCCGCATCTACATGGGGGCGACGATCCTGCTCGGGTTCGTCTTCCTCGTCGTCAAGTACTTCGAGTACAGCCACAAGTTCCACGACGGTCTCTTCCCGAGCACCAACAACTTCCTGGCCATCTACTTCACGCTGACCGGCCTGCACATGCTCCACGTGGCCGGCGGCATGGCGGTGAACGCCTGGTTCTGGGGCCCCGGCGCGAAACTCTGGGAGACGAACCCGGCGTGGTTCACCAATCGCGTCGAGCACTCGGGCCTGTTCTGGCACTTCGTCGACCTGGTCTGGATCTTCCTGTTTCCCACGCTCTACCTTCTCTAGGCGGCAGCCCATGAACGACCACGCAGCTGACGTCGATGTGACGGGCGACCACGCCGCCGACATCGACAAACACGTCAGGATCTACATCACCGTCTTCGTCGCGTTGATGGTCCTGACCCTCGTGACGGTGGCCATCTCCCGCGTCCACTTGCCGACGCCGACGGCGGTGGCCCTGGCCTTGCTCGTCGCGACCATCAAGGGATCGCTGGTTGCGTGCTACTTCATGCACCTGATCTCCGAGAAGAAGCTGATCCTCGCGGTCCTCGCGCTGACCGTCGCCTTCTTCGTGCCGCTGCTGGCGCTGCCACTGCTCACCTACGTCAACGGCTACTGGATTCCGCAATGAACCTCCGGCTGTTCCACGCGCTCCTGATCCTCCTGTCCGCGGCGCTCGCAGTGCTGTTCGGGATCTGGTGCCTGAACCAGTACGGACGGGACGCCGGAGTGGCACCCCTGATCGCGGGCGTCGCGGCGTTCGCCGTGTCGCTCGGTCTGGTGGCTTACGACTCGTGGTTCCTGCGCACGACGAGGACGCTGCGATGATCGCGCTCGCCTGCCCGGTGTGCTTCGGGGCCGCCGAGGCGCCGCTGATCGACGGCGCCAGGCTCGGTGTGCTGGTCCTGCTGGCGATCCTGCTCGTCGTGCAGGGCGGCTTCATCAGCTTCTTCCTCTATCTCCACACGCGCGCGAAGCGCATCGCGGACATCGAGCTCGAGACGGAATGGTCCGAGCTCCAGAAGACGCCGAGAACATCATGACTGACTGGCTCGGACTCCCGGCGCTCGCCTCGGCTCACGGCGGGCAGATCGATGGCATGATCGGCTGGGTCCACGTGTTCATGCTCATCCTGTTCGTCGGGTGGGGAGGGTTCTTCACCTACTGCCTGATCCGTTTCCGGCGATCGCGGCAGCCGGTGGCGAATTACACCGGGGTCAAGTCGCACACGTCGTCCTATCTCGAAGTCGGTGTGGCCGTGGTCGAAGCCGTCCTCCTGTTCGGATTCGCGATTCCGCTCTGGGCCGCGAGGGTTGACGCCATGCCCGCAGCGAAGGACGCGCTGCTGGTCCAGGTCACCGGCGAGCAGTTCGCCTGGAACGTCCACTACGCCGGCCCGGACGGGGTCTTCGGCCGCACCAAAATCGAGCTGCTCGATCTGCAGTCGAATCCGCTGGGGCTCGATCGCTCCGATCCGGCCGCCAAGGACGATGTCACGACCCTCAATCAGCTCTACCTGCCGGTGAACAAGCCGATCATCGTCAGGCTCCGCAGCAAGGACGTCATTCACAGCTTCGGGGTGCCCGAGTTCCGCGTGAAGCAGGACGCCATCCCGGGCCTGACGATTCCGATCTGGTTCGTCCCCACCGTGACGACCGCGGAGATGCGGACCCGGGCCGGGAATCCAGAATTCCAGTACCAGATCGCCTGCGCGCAGCTCTGCGGCCTGGGCCACGCCCGGATGCGCGGCTTCGTCACCGTCCAGACCGCGGAGGAGTTCCAGAAGTGGATGGACGCGCAGGTCGCGGAGCAGAGTGCCCCGGACCCGTTCGGCAACTGAGGGCCCTGCGACCTGCCCGACGAGCTTCAGGCGGCGGTATCCATCAGCCCGGTCGGCCCCCCCGCGGACTCGAGCTGCAGGGCAAACGCGTCGGTCGTCGTCACATCTGGCCGAACATTTTCGGGGTCGGCATCCGGGCGCGGATCCGCTCGAGCTCCTCGGCCGTGACGCGGCTGATGCCGTTCCGGCGACAGGACTCCTCGACCGCCCGCGTGACCATGCCCCGGACGAACGCCGGCACCCGCTTCATCCGCTCGGTGGCCGCATCGTCCCAGGCGATCGTGGGCGGCGACTCCGCGCCGTACTCGATCGCCGGCGCGCCAAACGGGCCGGCGGCGCGTGACGCCGCGGCGAAGAGATCCGGCCCGCGCGCCCCGAGCAGCGGCGACGCCGCGAACGTGCCGGGCGTGTGCGTGCACAGCGGATCCTCGGCCATGACGTCGCCGGTCGCCCCATACGCCCGGGCGCGGCAGCCGCCGCAGCGTCCGTTCAGCTCGCAAGCCCCGCAGCGGCCGCCCAGCGCGGTCCGGCGACGGATGTCGGTGAACAGCGGCGAATCGCTCCACAGCGCCGCGAGGCTCGTCTCGCGGAGCGTTCCCGCGAACACCGGCAGGTAGGGGCAGGGCGTGACGTCGCCGTTCGGCCGGATGCCCATGTAGTGCGTGCCGGCCGGGCAGCCGCCGGCTCCGCCCGAGTAGGTCCGGATCCGCTCGGCCCCGTCGCCCTGCTCCAGCACGGTCTTGACGTAGTGGGGCGCGCACTTCGCGTTCACGAGCATCCGCCGCTCGTACTTCTGCTGGATCCGGTAGAGCGAGGCCAGCACCGCGTCGTACTGCTCGGGCGTGATGTCCGACACGAACTGCCCACGCCCCGTCGGCACCAGGAAATAGAGGTTCCAGACCTTGGCCGCGAGCCGATCGTGCGCGAAGTCGGCGATCGCCTCGAGCTCGCCCAGATTGTGCGAGCCGACCGTCGTCTGGACGATGAAGGGCAGCCCGGTCCGGTGCAGGATCCCAGCGCCAGCCACCGTGTTCTGCCAGGCGCCCCGAACCTTCCGAAAGCGGTCGTGACGATCCGGGTCGAGCGCGTCGAGCGACAGCGACAGCCCCCGCGCCCCGGCATCCGAGAGCTGCCTCGCCACGTTCTCGGTGACGCGGACGCCGTTGGTGCCGACGACCACCCAGAGTCCACGGGATGAGGCCCGCCCGACGATGGCGAGGATGTCGCGCCGCAGCAGCGGCTCGCCGCCGGTGAGGATGGTCAGGCACTCCGGCGCGAACGTGGCCAGGTCGTCGATCACGCCGAAGCAGGCCTCCGTGTCGAGCTCGCTCCGATCGGCGAAGCTGTCCGCGTCGACCAGCGGCGTGCCGCCGGCGTCGAGGTAGCAGTGCTCGCAGGCGAGGTTGCAGCGGTAGGTGAGATTCCAGGAGACGACGTAGGGCCGGGCGAACGACGACGCGGCGTCCATGGGCCCTACATGCCGAAGAACTCGCGGGCGGCGTCGAGGATGGTCTCGTCGACTTCGAGCGTCCCGCGGTCGCGGGCGAACCGCTCGATGCCGGTCCGCGCCATGGGGCGGACGAACTCGGGAATGTTGGCCAGCCGGGCCTCGGCGGCGGTCGTCCACCGCACCGCGTCGGGTTCGGGCGGGTCGGTCCGCGCCGCCCCGTCGCGCGCGCTTCCCGTCGGCGTCAGCATCGCGGAGAACGGGCAGCCCGCCGTGGTGGCCGTGCCTTCGCCGGCCGCGTCGGCGCGGCCGATCCGCACCCCGAGCGACTGGACGACTTGCGTCTCGTAGGCGTTGGTGAGCATGGCCATCTCGTAGCCGCAGGCGGGACACGCGTAGACGACCGACAGCGAGCCGCCAGTGGGCGGCCCGACCGTCTGCAGCGTCATCGGACTGTCACAGGGGACGCAGAGGAACTTCATCGGGGCGGCTCCTCGCCTGGCCGTGGCTCGGGGGAAACGTGAGCGGAGACTGGCGTCGTCGACTCGAGGCGGTCGAGCAGCTGCTGCGCCGCCTGGTCGATGGCGCGGCCCGCCGGCGAATCGGGCCGTTGGGCGAGCGGCAGTCCTCGATCGCAGTGACGTGCCAGCTCGGGATCGAACGGCACGGTCCCGAGACAGGGGATTGCCAGCCCCGGTCGGTCGGGTGAGGCCGCGTCGGCCGGTGGGAAGAGCGGTTTGATGGCGTCGCAGTCGCGGCAGTAGTAGCCGCTCATGTTCTCGACGTAACCGAGCAGGCCATTGGGCCGGCTCGAAAGCGCAGCGACCGAGCGCGCGACCACGCCCCGGGATACCTCGGAGGGGATCGTCACGAGCAGGAACGAGGTGCGCGGCCCGAGGAAATCGGCGTACTGGACGGTCCGCTCGGCTCCCGGCGGCAGATCGAACAGGAGCACATCGAGCGCGCCCCATTCGAACGAACCGAGGACCTCGGTCAACAGCGCGAATTCCCGGGTGGCGCGCCAGGTATGCGATTCGCCCTGGACGGCGCTCGTGAACTCGAGCGCGTCCGATTCCGGGATCAGCGATCCCATCGAGAAGATGCCGATTCCGTTTCGGGTCCGCGGCAGCACGACCGAGCTGCGGCCAGGGACGAACACCGCCCCCTGCACGCCGGCCATGCGGGCCTGCGACGGGCCATTGAAGTCGGCGTCGAGGATCGCGATCCGGCGCCCCCGGGCGCGCAGCGCGTTGGCGAGGTGCAGCGTCAGCGTGCTCTTGCCGACGCCTCCTTTGCCGGAGCCCACCGCCACCAGGTGGCGCACGGCGGCGAGGCCTCCGGCCACGCGAGCACGCTGTTCGGTGACCTGCTCGAGCACCCGCGATCCGCCGTCGCCGACGATGTCGTGGTAGCCCTTCATCAGTTACCCTGCGCCGTCGCGGCGTAGCGTCGATGCCCGCCGACCGGGACGAAGCCGATCCGGCCGAGGGATTCCCGCGACGCTTCGGCCGGATGGACCTTCGGAAACGTCAACGTGCGCAGCCCGCGCGCGTGGAGCCCGGCAATCAGCTGCCGCAGCCGGACGCCCTCGTCTTCGAGTGAGCGCAGCCACACGATCTCGCCGTCGTGGGTATGCAGGATGCTCGCCTCGATGCGCTCGTCCGAGGCGATCGCGAGCCCGGCCAGGTCGTCCTTCCGAGCCGTGATGGTTTCGATGGCACGCTGCCAGCACACCTGCGGATCGCTCTCGCCGAGGAGCCCGTTGGCGGCGAGATCGTCGACCGTGACGGGGATGACGAACAAGCCGTCGGCCAGCTCCGGCACCGGGGGCGACGCCTGAGCGTCGTGCTGCGCGACGTAGTCCGTCAGGAGCGCTTCCTGCTCATAGCCGCTGGCGCGGAACAGCTCGCAGGCCGGGGTGAGGCTTTCGGGGATCTCGGCGACCAGCCGAGGCGGGCCGAGAATCGAAAGCTTCGAGCCCAGCGAGGCCAGCAGGTGACGGCCATGGCCGTGCCGCCGATGATCGGGATGGACCGCGATCTGGCGCACGAGCGTGCCCGACGGCCGCTTGGCCCCGATCAGGACGCCGACCGGGGCCGGCCCCGAGAACGCGACCATGCAGCTGCTGCACCACACCTGCCAGTCCCTGATCGCTCGCTTGAACGCCACCGGCGTCATCGGCGGCTCGCCCGGGCAGTACGGTGCCCAGCAGCGATTGAGCGCGTCGACGAGCAGCGCGATGTCGTCCGTACGACAGAAACGATAGGCGGCCATTGGTGTCCGCGGTTGCTCGGGCCGGGCCTCCGGGTTCAGTGGGAGCGCACTTCGTTGAGGTAGCCGCCGGCGCCGGCGCCGGCGGCCTTCTGCGGGGGCTCGCTGGAAGCCGCCGCGGCCGCTCCCGGCGCCGCCTCGGTCGCGCCGTGCGAGGCCCCTGGAGCCGCACCAGGGGCGGCGTACGTCGAGATCATCTCGGCCATCATCCGCTTGCCGAACTCGATGCCGTCCTCGACCAGCGCGAGGTCGATCGTCGTCGCGGCGCGCTCCCGGGCCAGCTCCTCGATGCGCTCCTGCGTCTTGTTCCGCATGAAGCCGGCCGGGACCCGCAGGACCCGCTGGGCGGCGTCGCTGGTCCACTCGAAGGTCGAGATCAGCGGGTTCTTGCGATCGTCGCGGGCGATGAGGCGGGGGTCGCCCGCGGCGCCGGCGGAGCCATCGGCGGCCGCCGCGGCGGGTGCGCGCGGCGCGCCGACGGCGGGAGCCCCGATCTCGAGCGGCGACCCCGTCTCTTCCTCGATCACCTGACGGGCGAAGTCGAGGGTGATGGCGTCGAGCCGCGTCATGCGCGCGCGCTTCTCGACCCGCGCCTTCACCCGGCGGCGCTGATACGCGTTCTTCATGGTCCAGAGGCCCTTCCGGGCGTCCTCCGACCAGCGGAGCTTGCGACCGTCGTAAGTGGTTTCCTCTTGGAGCCCGCCCTCCACCTCCGCGATCCGCTCGATCATCTCCTGGGAGATCACCTCGAAATCCGTGGCTCCGCAGACCGTGCACTTCACGGCGCCGCTCTGCGTGGCCGCGACGCCGCAGGCCCGGCACATCGACACCGGGCCGGCCTTTGCCCGCTCGAGCGCCACGGCCTCGGCCAGCGCTTTGGTGGCGGCCGAAGCGCTCTTCGGCATGAACCGATCCATCGCTTCGTCGATCACCGCGTTGGTGATCACCCTGTGCCCCTTCTCGAGCGCGAGACGAAGGACGCCCGTGCGAGCGATGCCCTTGACCTGTTCGGGCACGCGCGTCATGCGCGCCTCGGCCTCTGGCGTCCAGCGAATGGTCTCCTCGGCGCGGACGTCGAGGCGCGGGCACCTCGAGGCGCGTGGTGAGCAGGACGTCGCAGTTCGCGGCGCGGAGGAGGTTCTCGGTATTGCTGCCGAGGCTCGTCTCGTCCTTGGGGCTGTGGACGCCGATCCGGCCGAGCACGATGAGCCAGGGACTGGTCTTGCGGGCGTGGTCGAGGACCTTCTGGAAGGCCTTGCCGTCGAGCAGGGTCTTCTTGATCTCGACGCCGACCTCGGCCGGCCATCCGTTCGCGGCGACCTCGAGGTGCGACTGGTAGATCTGCGCCAGGCCGGTATCGATGATCTCCTCGTGGAGCTGGTTCTGCTCCTCGAAGCGGAAGACCTTGGCCGCCTGCTCGGTGAGCACGTTGACGATGCCGTTGAAGACCGAGTAGTGCAGGTAGGGATCGTAGACGGCGATCGCCTCGACCTTCTTGCCGAACGTCTGCGCCAGGTCGATGGCGGTCATCAGCGCGCCGAACGACTGCGGGCTGCCGTCGATGCCGACCAGGATCGTGTCGCGCTCCGCTTCGCCGGGCTCCGGGACGTGCTTGACCACCCAGACGTCGCGGTCGGACTGCCGAGCGACGCGCTCGCAGACCGAGCCGATCGACGCTGTCCCGCACGCGTCCGATCCCCAAGCGCGCCGATGACGACCAGATCGTAGCTGCGAGCCGACGACGTCCTTGACGATCTCGATGTGATGCTTGCCGTCCATCATGCGCGGCTCGAACGCCAGGCCGGCCTCGCCGCAGAGACGCGACATGCCATCGAGATAGCTGTCGGAGATCAGCTTCAGGCCCATCGTGATCAGGCTGTCGTGGATCTTCCGCTGGCGCTCGAGCTCGACCTCGTCGAGGTACTCCTCGGGCAGCGTGTACTCCATCTGCTTGAAGCGGTAGTCGTGCAGCTTGGCGGCGTAGACGTGGCAGCCGACCAGTCTTCGCGGAGAACGCCTTGCCAAGGGCGAGGCTGCAGGCGACGGCGCGATTGGAGTGGTCGGAGTTGTCGACGGGAACGTAGATGCTCTTGTACATCGGATCCTCCAGATACCCAGGGCTGCTGCTCACACGCTCGTGGCCGGTGCCGGTCCGCGCTCGCCGTCGGAGACCTCGCCTTGGCGGGAACGGGATCGCCGCACCCACCCGATCACCCCGAGCTCGAGCACGAGGATGCCGAGCGCCGTCGTCGCTCATCGGCGTCGCCGGCGACGGCACGTGCTCGGGCTCGAGGTAGATCGAGCACCACGGCGAGAGCCCGCGCTTGTTGCCGCGCTCACGCGAGAAGCCGTCCCAGACCGAGAACGCGATCGGCATGAACTCGCCGGACGTGAAGGCGGCGCCGGCGTCGGCGCCACGGGGGCGCTTGAAGATGACCGACCATTCGCCCTTGTCGTAGCTGGCCACGCCGGCGAGGCCGGCGGCGTCGGCCGGCGTCGATGGCGGCGCTGCCCTTGCCCTTGAACCGAGCCGGCGTCGGCGGTGGCGAGGTCGACGAACCAGAGATCGACCGGGTACTCCTTGCTCGCCGAAGAGGAAGTACGGCTTGCGGGCGCCGTCGGCGCCTCGACCGGCATCTGGATCGCGACCGCGTCGGAGAACTCGGACGCCGCCGCTGGCGCGGCGCCGCCTCGCGCGAAGGGATCCCGCGGGTCGGTTGCGCGGCCGCGCCCGGGGCTGCGGCTTCGGCGTCGCCCGAATCGGCATTGTCGGCGGTCGGTCGCGCTGGGCCGGCGCCGGTTCTTCCTCTTCGATCGGCACCGGCAGCGACGGCCCGTTCTTGCCGGTCTTCTCGGCGCTCCGATCGTGCCAGCGCACCAGCACCGCGATCGATCGTGGCGTTGTAGATCGCCCGGACCGTCACGGACGTCGCCGGCGGGTGAACGCCCGTCCGGGCTGCATGATCTGGCCGACGATCGGAAAGCGGGCCGCCGGCGCGGAGGCGAAGTGCGCGGCGCCCTTCTGCAGATCGATCGGCGCCGCGGCCGTCTTGGCGATGACGAGCGCTCGAGTAGCTCGGCGCTCGGCCGCCGGACAGCGAGACGATGTAGTCGGTGATCGCCCAGCGCTGCTCGGCCGTGAGCGCGTCGACGAAGGCCGGCATCGGCGTGCCGTTGAAGCCCGTGGTCATCGTCCGGAAGATGTCCTCGCGCGACGGCCCGCCGCGGAAGGTCCACGGCTGCGTCAGATCGGCGGCGCGGATCGGGTGATCCCAATCGTCCTTGAGGGTGGGCGCCGATGGTCCGTCGCCGCGCCCGAGCTCGCCGTGACACCGGGCGCAACCGGTCTCGTCGTAGAGCTTCTTCCCCTGCGCCACGATGTCGTTCGACGTGCTCGGCGCGCTCGGCAGCTCGACCGCCTTGGGGACGCTGTCGGGCTTGGCGAAGTCGGGCGAGAACGTCTTGACGTAGTAGGCGAGGCTCCGAGACCTGCGCGTCGGACAGCGCGGGCCAGGCCGGCATCGAGGTATAGGGCATCCCGCGCTTGATGATGTGCGACGAGATCCTCGATGCGTCGGCAGCGCGCCGCTCGGCGTCGTGCGGACCTTGAACTTGCCGGAGGTGAAGTCGCGCGGCCGCGGCGTCCAGGTGCGCCGCGGCGACGCCGTCGCCGTCGCCCTTGTCGCCGTGGCACTGCGCGCAGTTCCTGGCGTAGAGCTCCTTGCCGGCGGCGCGCTGCGCTTCGGTGCCGACGTCGGGGCCTTGCGCGCGCAGCGATCCCACGGCCGTCGCCCAGGCGACGGCGGCGACCAGCACGGACCCGCCCCAGATCAGGCGAGCGGTCATTGGTGCGTCGCCTCCTCCCTGGCGCGGGGCCGTTCGCCGGTGAAGTCGTAGAGGTAGAGGACGACTTCCCACATCTCCTCGCTGCTTCAAGATCTTTTCCCAGGCCGGCATGGCGCCGGTCGCCACGGCCCGCCTTCCTCGGGCATGCCCGGGGCCGCCCTTGGCGATGCGCCAGAACAGGAACGTCTCGCTGCAGGTTCGGCGATCGTGGCCCCGTCGATGAAGTTGGTCGGGATGGGGTTCAAGCCGTGCACGAACATCCCGTTGCCGCCCAGATCGTCGCCGTGACAGAAGAAGCAGTTCCGGTAGTAGATGCGGCGGCCGTTCTCGACGTGGGTGCGGAACTCGGCCGGGTTCGACTCGTTCGAGCGCCCGGAACGGATTGTCGCCGGCATCGATCGCGATCGTCTTGCCGTTGACGGTGATCTCGGGCGGCGAGGCCGGATGGACGGTGCGCGCGAAGAAGGGCGGCTCGAGGGGCACGTTCATCCGGGCATAGACGCTCGCCGCCGCGAGTGCGGGGAGTGCCACCACCGTGGCGCCGAGGAGGGCCGTGTAGCGCTTCTCCGTCGCGAACCGGACGAGCGGGCCGGCGATTTCGGCACGGCGGTCCGGACTGGAGGTGACGTAGGCGAGGAGGCCGAGCGAGACGATGCCCATGTAGATCGTGATGCGACGGAGGCGGGAATCGGCGTCGAGAAGCCGAATCGCAGGACCACGTAGATCCCGACCCACCAGGCGAGCAGCCCACACCAGCAGGGCCGCGCGACGGAAGCGAAGGAGGCCGAAGACGACGGCCACGGCGAGAAGGACGAGGAGATTCATCGTGCACCTGTCGGAGCAGCTTCCGGCGTGGGCGCGGGCGCCGCGTCCGGTGCGGCGGTCTTGCCGTAGTAGCGGTGCCGCGTCTTGAGAGTGACCGTCGGCGTGCCCCCCAGCGCTCTGCAGCTCACGCGATGACGCAGAGAATCTCTTCGTCGGTGAGGCTGATCGGCGGCTTGTTGATCGGCGGCATCGCCGGCGTGAAGCCCGGGCACGACGAAGGCGTTCGGGCTCGTAGAGCGATTCGCGCCAGGTACTGGACGTCGCCCATGCCCGGGCTGCGCGTCTTGGCCCGCCCGCCGACGCCGGCGAGGTCGGGGAAGCGCAGCGCGCCGCTCTTGCCGATCGTGTGACAGGTGAGGCAGATGCCCTTCCGCTCCATGACCTCGACGGCCGACCTTGACCATCTGTCGGCGGTGGTCATGTCGCTGATCAGGACCTTCTGCAGGCGGCAGCACTTCCTTCTGCGGCACCATCTGGCCGACGTAGGTGTAGAAGCGGCTCGTCGTCGCGACCACGAGGACACGCCGATGCGGACGGGCATCTTCATGAGGCATGCCCTCCATCGCCGCGTCCGTGGGTCCGAGCTCGAAGTCGGGCCGGTCGTGCAGGCTCGCCAGCCAGAAGACGAACCGATCAGAACGCGAAGAAGATCATGCACCGTCACCGAGACGACCTGCGTCGCGAAGCCGAGCGTCGGCGTGAAGGCGTCGAGCGAGCTGGTCACGCATGACGCCGTAGACGTGCCAGTGCTGGCGGAGCCCGGAGCGGACGTAGCCCATGAGCCCCATCAGCCACGTGAAGGTCACGGCGATGAAGATCAGCACGTACTGCGAGATGTTCGGGATCTTGCCCCAGCGCACCTCGCCCGTCTTCACGGCGCCGCGGAACAGGAAGACGTCGATGACGGTGATCGACGACCATCGCCAAGCAGCACCGAGAGCGACCTGCGGCACCGAGAGCCCGATGCGCACCGTCGCCTCGACGAAGTAGCCGTAGACGCCGAGGAAGATGACGAAGGCCGCCACGCCGGCGAAGATCGCGAACTGGACCGCGTTGCCCCGTCTTCGCCCACGACACCGTGGCGGTCTTGCCGGTGCGGCGGTAGAGGAGGAAGCTCATGAAGGTGCGTGAGGATCAGGATGTTGACGGCGGTGTTCTTCGCCGACATCACGCCGAGGAAGCCGAGCACCGGGTGCGACGATGCCGCCCATCGCCCTGATCTCGGTGACGGTCGCGATGATCGAGCGCGGCGTCGCCCAGACCATGAAGCAGAGCACGATCACGATCAGCAGGTACTTGATGTACTTCTGGATACGGCTGCGCGCCCTCGATCCGGCCCATGCCGAGCCAGAGGTAGTAGTTGGCGGCGAGGAACAGGTTGCCGATCAGCATCGCCTGGATGATGAAAAGCCAGGAGAAGGCGCCGCCCATCATCGTGATGCCCGAGCGCCTGCGTTGTAGGCGTAGATCTCCTGGCCAGCCAGTAGCCGGCGAAGGGCAGCGGCAGGAAGGCGCTGATGGCGACGAAGTTGCCGATGTAGCCCATCCAGTCGTAGTGGGCGCGCTCTTCGTCGGTCTTCGCCTCGAGGAACTTGAACGCGGCGTAAGCGGCGGCGATCGAGCCGCCGAACGCGACGTTGGCGATGAAGCGATGCATGTTGATCGGCATCCACGTGAAGTTGGAGAGGCCGCCCACAAGACGATGAGCGCGCCGCGTCGGGCACGACGCCGCGCGGCGACATCATGAACGTCAGCCAGGCATTGGCGATGAACATGATCGCGGTGCCGACGACGTTGAGGCCGAGCCCGAGGACCAGGTGGACCAGGGGATGAAACTTCCCCCAGCCGTAGTAGTAGCTGTAGAGGAAGAAGGCCTCGCGCGAAGAACAGCAGGACGTACGGGAGGAAGGTCGGGGAGAAGATGCTCATCATGTAGTTGGTGAAGCGCGGATACAGGATGATGAGCATGAACGTCAGCGCCGCGCCGAAGCGTCGCGGTGAGCGAGAACGACACCGACAGGAGCCTGGTGAACTCGTGCGCGAGCCGGTCGTAGCGCTCGATCGCCGGTCTGGTAGCCGATGACCTCGACGATGAGCGCGAAGATCGGCACGGCAAGGACGAAGGCCGCGAACAGCAGGTGCAGCTGCGCGACCATCCAGATGGCGACCCGGCTCCCCACCACCGGGACCTTTCGGGTACTGCGCCTCCTCGTAGGGTTTCGCTGGCGCTGGGCTCTCCACCGCGGGCTTCGGGGCGGCCAGCCCCTCCGCGCGCGGCGCGCCCGGGACGGCCGCGGCCGGCGCCGGCGCCGGCTCCTGGACCATGCGGCTCGCGAGCGACGAGGCCATCCCGACCGAACCCGCGAACATCGCAAGTCCGGCGACAGGACCGAGCAGGATGAGCAGCGTACGTCTGGACACCACGGCTCCGTTCGGTTTGGCGCGCAGGCGCCGCCCTCGCGCGGTGCGCGGCGTGCAGCCCGGGCTGGCCCCCGATCGACGACGCGCTCACGCGCCGCCGCGAGGGCTTAGTTCAGCGGTACCGAAACGCGAAATGTGGAGACCGTGGGTGGGCCCGATCGCGAGCGCGACCGGGAGCCTGGTCCACCTGGCGGCGCGGATCTGGATCTCGAGCCAGACCTCCGGGACGCTGGAGGACAGGTGCCCCGACCGCGACGTCGCGATGGAACGTATGACCGCATCCGCGCGCCCCCAATGAATCCGCCCAGGGGAACAACCCAGATTTGACCCGGAACCTGTCGAGAGGCGCGAATGTTATCCACGAACCCGGGACAGGGTCAAGCCGGTGTTCGTCAGCGCAGCAGTCGGCCGGCGACGCGGGGATCTCCGTCGTTCGGTGCCGGCGTGACTCCGAGGACGCGCGCCTCCGCATGCTCGGCGTCGTGATCGCGGGGCTCGCCGTCATGGCGGCGGCGTGTCGAGGGCCCGCGACGCGCGTAGAGCCTCGGTTGCCGGACGGGGAGGCACGACGTGTGCGCATGGTGATCGAGCAGCTGCAGTCGCGCGACATCACCAGCCCGCGTGTGCTGGACGCGATGCGGACGGTGCCCAGGGACCGCTTCGGCCCGGAGCCGCTGCGTCACCTGGCCTACGAGGACTCACCGGTCCCGATCGGGCAGGGGCAGACCATCTCGCAGCCCTACATCGTCGCGTTCATGACCCAGGCCTTGGACGTGCGGCCGGGCGACCGCGTGCTGGAGATTGGCACCGGGTCCGGCTACCAGGCGGCGGTGCTCGCGGAGCTGACGCGCGACGTCTACACCATCGAGGTGGTGCGGGAGCTCGCGGCGCGGGCGCGGGCGACGCTGGGCGAGCTCGGCTACGGCCACGTCCAGCTCCGGACCGGCAACGGCTATCTCGGGTGGCCGGAGGAGGCGCCGTTCGACCGCATCATCGTGACGGCGGCGCCGCCCGAGGTGCCACCGGCGCTGGTCGCGCAGCTGAAGATCGGCGGCCTGATGGCGATTCCGGTGGGCACCAGCGAGCAGGAGCTGCGCATCCTGCGGCGGACGGCGACCGGCCTCGAGACGCTGCAGACGCTGCCGGTGCGCTTCGTCCCCATGACCGGCAAGCCGGACTGACGCCGCAGCGCCGGTCAGGCCGTCGGGCCGGCGTCCGGCGTGGCCGTGTCGTAGCCGTCACACCGCCGGACCGGCACGACCGGATAGCGGGAAAGCAGGGCTCGGTGCGCGCGCGGCCGCACTGCACGAACCGTGATCCCCGGTCGCTGGTGATCACGACGTGGTGAAGGCAGGTGGCGCACAGGCCCCAGGCCTGGGCGTCCCGCTCCGTGTCCGGCGTCGGCCTGGTCACGACGGGCCAGCATAGCGTCTAGAATGAGCCTCCTCTCATGCTCATGTTGCGCGTCCGCCGGGCCGCGGCGGTGCTGCTCATCGCGGTATCGAGCCTCGCCGCCGTCCAGGCGACGCCGCACCCCGACGAAGTCGCCGGCAGCCGGCTGGTCGATGCCGGCCGGCACGCCGAGGGCCTGCGTGTCCTTGAGCGCGTGCTGCTGGTGTATCGCCGTGCCGGCGACCGGGCGGGTGCGTCGCGGGTCGCGCTGAAGATGAGCGCGGCAAGCCGCGCGCTGGGTCAGCTCGATCTCGCGGCCCGGCACGGGCAAGCCGCGCTCGCCTTCGCGGCCGACGACGCGGCGCTGCGGCAGGCCGCGCTCACCCAGATCGGCCGCGTGGCGTCCGATCGCGGCGATCTGCCGGCCGCGGACACCGCCCTGCGCGAGGCGGTCGCGCTGGCCGAACGCCGGGGGAATCCGCTGGGGGAGGCCACCGCGCTCCGGGCGCTCGGACGGGTCAGCGACGCGCGCGGCCGGCAGCGCGAGGGATTCGACCAGCTGCAGCGAGCGATGCGGGCGGCGGATCGGGCCGGCGACGTGGCCCTGCGGGCGTCGACCCGCGCCAACGCGTCGGTGTTCGCCCTCGGCCTGTCCCGCTACGACGAGGGCCTGGCGCTGGCGCAGCAGGCCGTGGACATCGCCCGTGGCGGACCGCCGGCGGCCGGCGCCGAGGCGCACTTCGCGCTGGCGCAGGCGCAGAGCCACGTGTGGAACCTCGAGCGCGCTGCCGCCCTCTGGCCGCAGGTCATCGAGGCCTATCGCGGCACGAAGAACGCCCGCGGCGTCGCGCTGGCGACCAAGCAGAGCGTCGAGACGTGGTTCGCGCGCGGCGACTTCGAGCGCGCCGTCCGCGACGGCGAGCAGGCCGTGGCGCTGCTGCGGCAGACCGGCCTCCAGTCGCTCGTCCCCGAGACGGAGGCGCGCATGGCCCTGAGCCTGGCCCGGCTGGGACGGCTGGACGCGGCCCGCGCCGCCGCCGCCCGGACGCGCGTCGAACTGGCCACGGCGCCGCCGGCGCGTCACCCGTTCGTCCTCAACGACCTGGGCCTGGTGGCAATCGAGGTCGGCGATCTCGCGCAGGCGCAGGCCGACTTCGCGCGCGTCCAGGCGGTGGCGAGCGACATCGGCAACGTGGAGTACGCCTGGCGTGCCGACTGGGGGATTGGCCGCGCGCTGTTCGCGGCGGGCGACCGCGTCGGCGCGCGGATGGCGCTCGAACGCGCCATCGTGGCCGTCGAACGGCTGCGACAGACGCTGCCCGAGGCCGGCTTGCGCGCGACGTTCATGACCCAGCGGGTCGGACCGTACGAGACGCTCGCGGAGGTCACGTTCGCCGACGCCATCGCGCCGGACGACCATGCCGTCCGCGACGCCCTCCACGTCGCCGAACGGGCGCGCAGCCGGTCGCTGGCCGACCTGCTGGCCGAGTCGCGCGCCCGCCTGACCGATCCGCGCCTGCAGGCGGTGCACGCGCGCGAGGTCGCCTTCGGGACGCGGTTCTCCGCGGCGAGCCGGCGGGTTTCGGCGGCAACCGACGCGGCGGCGCGCGCCGCCGCGCTCGAGGAGGTGCGGCGGCTCGAGGAGGAATTCGACGCCCTGGTGGTGACGATCCGGCGCGAGAACCCCTCCTACGCGGCGCTGGTGGTGCCGCGCGCGCTCACGGCCGCCGAGATCGCTGGTCTCCTGGCGCCGGACGAGGCGCTGCTGGAGTTCCTGGTGACCGAGCGGCGCGGCTTCGGCTGGGTCGTACGACGCGACGGCGTCCGCGGCTACGCGGTGCCGGGCCAGGACGTCCTAGCCCGCCAGGTCCGTCTCTTTCACGCCCTCGTGGCCGCCGGCGACGAACCCGCGGTGCGCCAGCTCGCGGCACAGCTCTACGATCGGCTGATCGCGCCGTCGGGGCCGGCCCTGCAGGGGGTCCGGCGCCTGATCATCGTGCCGGACGGCGCGTTGCAGCGGCTGCCGTTCGCGCTCCTGCGGGCCGGCGATCGCTGGCTGGTCGAGCGCTACGTCCTGGCGCTTGCGCCGTCGGCGACCGTCCTCGACCAGCTGCGCCGGGCGCCGGCCGGGCGGGCCGGCCGCCCGCTCCTGGCGCTGGCGGTACCGGAGGCGGGGCGCGCGCAGGCGGCGCTGCTCGACCTCGGCGACCGCGACCTCGGGACGCTGACCCACGCCTCGCGCGAGGTCGCCGACGCCACCGCGCTGGTCGGCGACGATCGCAGCGACGTGCGCCTCGGCACGGCCGCCACGGAGGCCCTCCTGAAGGGGTCGAGCGCGGGCGACTACCGGATCGTCCACTTCGCCGCGCATGCGGTCGTCGACGAAGTCACCCCGCGGCGCAGCGCCGTGCTCCTCGCCGCCGCCGGCGACGACGACGGGCTGTTGCAGGTCAACGAGATCGCCAACCTGACGCTCTCGGCGGACATGGTCGTGCTCGCGGCCTGCCGATCGAACGTGGGGCGCCTCGTGCGGGGGGAAGGGCTCCTCAGTCTGAGCCGGGCGTTCATGCATGCCGGCGCTCGTGCCGTCGTCGCGACGTCGTGGAAGGTCGAGGATCGCGAAACGGCCTGGCTGATGCGCGAGTTCTACCGGGGCCTGGCCGACGGCCTGGCGCCGGACGAAGCGCTGCAGCGGGCCCAGCAGCGCGCGATCGCGGCCGGCGGCGGACACGCCGCGCTGGCGAGCTGGGGCGCCTTCCTGATCAGCGGCGACGCGCGCCAGCCGATCGTCACCGCGCCGCGGCCGGCGTCGCGCGGCGGCTGGGTGGCCGGCGTGGCGGCGGGCCTCCTGCTGCTCCTGGCTGCGGCCTTCGGGTGGCGTCGCTACGGCGCCAGCGTGAAGCGCGCCGCCGGCGACGTGCCGGTCGTCCCGCCGGCCTCCCGATAGTCGACGAACCAGTGGATCGTCCGGCCGGGCTGCAGCCGGCCGCGCTCCTCGTCGGTGGGCACGTAGCGCGTGCCCGACACGTCGCGCTCGATGAGCGGCGTCGCCGCGCCGTCGAGTGTCGTGACGGTCAGTCGGACGACCTCCACACCCGTGGCCGGCGTCCACTCGAACGCCACCTCGCGGCGCGCCACCGACGTGTCGACCGGGCGCACGAGCGTCACCGGTACCGCGCCGCCGCGGAGCGTCGAGCCGGACCCATCGCGGAGCGCGACCGGAACCCAGACGGCGGCGACCACGAGCGCGGCGGCCGCGGCCATCCAGGCGAGGCGCCCGCGCGAGACGGCACGGCGCGCCAGCGCGCGATGGCCGACGGGCGCGAACTCCCGCGGATCGAACCGTTCGGGGGCCGCATCCGCCGGCCGCTCGCGCTCGAGCTCGGCGGCGGTCTGGCGGCAGGCCGGACACGAGGCCAGGTGCGCGACGATTCGCACGCGGTCGCCCGCGCCCTCGTCGCGCCAGCGCAGGAGATCGGCTGTCGACAAGTGCGCGTCAGCCATGGGAGCTCCCTGTCGCCGTGGCGGGCGCCTCCGGCCCAAGTCGCGCGCGCAGCGCGGCGACGATCGCCCGCACGCGGTGCTCCGTCAGCTCGGGCAGCTGCAGCAGCCGCTGGATCTGTGGTCGCGTGAGTCCCTCGACGTACTTCAGGCTGACGATCGCGGCATCCTCGGGCGGCAGCGTGGCGAGCGCGGCCGCGAGCCGGGCCTCGCGCTCGCGGATGCGCAGCGCGGCTTCGGGGTCGGGCGCGTCCGAGATCGGTTCGGGCGCCGACGGCGGGTCGTCGCCGCCGTCGAGCGGCACCGGCGCCCGCGATCGCGCGATCAGCGACAGCAGCTCGCTGCGGTGACGGTCCGAGAGCGCGCGGTCCACCGTCTCGAGGCCATCGAGCACGTCCTCCAACGCCACCTCGCGTGTCTCCTCCGACCCCAGGATCTCGGCGGCCTCGGCCAGCGAGCGCCCGTCCCAGTAGTACAGCTCGAACAGCCGCTGGTGGAAGCGATCGAGCGCCTTCACGGCGCCGAAGATCCGCCGGCGCCCGATCTGCGATCGCACGTAGTCCACGGCCGCGCGCCGCACGACGACCGCCAGCCAGCCGCGCAGCGGGCCGGCCGACGGGTCGTAGCGGCGCAGCGCGGCGCAGTCGAGTTCCGAGAGCCGCTGGCAGATGCGCGTATAGATCTCCATCGCCTCGTCGCGATCGACCACGCCCGCGCGCTCGATCTGGGCGAGCAGGAACGGCGTCTGGGCGTCGATGAACGCCCGCCAGGCACGCTCCGGATCGGCGGCGAGGCGCGACGGCCACTCCTCGTCCGACACCGGCGCCCCGCCGGCGTGAAGCGCCGCCCATCGTCCGCGCCACGTCACGCCGGTAGCTTAGCCCGCCCTCATCACAGATCGGACACCAGTCGTTCCGCGGACTGCGCCGCCCGTGTCCGATCCGGGAATCGAACCCGAGATCACATCGATGTGGACATGCCCTTCGCGGAACGTGTGGACCTGCAGGGCCGCACTGGCCATGGCGGTCGCGATGGCGACGCCAGCCTCGGGTCTCGGCCAGGTGTCGGTCGACGTGTCGTCGCTGCCGATGGCCAGCCCCCTCGTGGATCCCGGCGCCGGCCGGCCGGCCGACCGGACCTGGGACCTGGGCGAGCTGGTGGCCGGGCAGTCCTACGGCGGCGAGATCCGACCGGTGCAGCGTCCGTCCTCATCGTCGTGGACGGCGCCACTCTGCCGCCCCTACCTGCGCCGGGGAACAGGCGCCGCATGCTCGGCCGCGTCGAGGTCTACCGGGGCGCACAGCTGGTGATTGATACGGCCACGGGCACGGTGACCGATGCGTCGAAACAGCCGGTGACGTCGGCGACGCCAACCGCGACGGCAACACCGAGCCCGGCATCCGGGACGGGCTATGGCCTGTTCTCGAGGCTCTACGTCGGCATCGCCGGCGGCTACTCGACCACGGTCCCGTCGTTGAGCTTCTGCCAGGACAACGCCGCCAAGCTCGGTCAGCTCGGCGCGCGGCAGAACGCCTGCGGGCTCAACGGCACGAACGGGTTCTACGGCGTCTCCGCCGGGCTGACCTTCGCGCGCCTCTTCGGCGCGGACCTGGTGGCTGCCGGCGGCTGGGCGGACTTCGGCCGGACGCAGCCGTTGGCGGACGGATCCACCGCAACCGTCACCATCGTCCGTCGCGCGGAGGAGCACTTCAGGGGCGGGTGGGCCGGCGGCGGGCTGCAGCGGACCTGGTCGACGTGGAACCTGCAGGGGACGCTCGCGGTCACCTACATCGCGCGCGAGACGTCGACCACCGACACGTTCACCAGGCTCTCGGACGGGCAGTCGAGCGCGAGCACGACCAGCCGGCGCGACACGGACGTCCAGCCGATGGTGTCGCTCGAGCTGTTTCGCCGGACCGGGCCGTTCTTCATCGGCACCGGCTACCGGTACACCAGGGTCGAGGACGCCGTGAAGACGCAGGGCCTGCACGGCGTCTACGGCACGATCAAGGTACTCGAGGACCCCCACTCTGCGGTTCCGACCCGTGAAGATCTGACCGGCCGCGGCGCGCTACCATGTCGGCCATGCTCGTGACGGGCATGGCCACCAGCCGCGAGCGGCGCGCCATCTTCGAGACACGCGGCTGGATCGTGCTGCGCGGCGTCGTCGAGGCGCCGGCGCTGGTCGCACTGAACCGCGCCTTCGACGCCCTCACCGGTGCCGGCGACACGCGCGGCGTCATCCAGCACCCGCACGCCAGCCACGCCGACGAAACCTTCCTGCGTCACCTGGACGAGGGCGTGGCGGCGATCGCCTGCGAGCTGCTCGGCGCGCGTTCGGTGCAGCTCCTGCAGGACGCGCTGCTGCTGAAGCCGCCGGCGCGGCCGGCCGGGTCGATTGCGCTGCACCAGGACTACAGCTACACCGGCTACCTGGATCGGCCGTCGGGCCTGGCGGTCGGCCTGGCGCTGACAGACGCGCCGGTCGCCGGCGGCTGTCTCCACGTCGTCGACGGCAGCCACGCGTGGGGGCTGGTCGGTGGCTTGCGCGTGTTCGCGCCCGGCCTCGAGCCCGATCTCGAGTCACAGCTCACGCCGCTCCAACGGGCGCACGTGGCGGCCTCGACCGTCCCGCTCGAGGTGCGGGCGGGCGATGTCACGATCCACCACTGCCTGACACTACATGGGAGTGGCGGCAACACCAGCGCGCGCCCGCGCAAGACCGTGATCGCCCATCTGATCGACGGCGACAGCCGCGTCGTGCGCGATCGCCTGCCGCCCGGGGCCGACGCCTGGTTTCCGGTGGACGACCAGGGGCGCCTCGCCGCGTCCGCGTTCCCGGCCTACGGAGCGGGCGCCTCGTGAAGGTGCTGCTGATCGCCCCGCCGATCATGGACACGCTCGACGGCCGCCTGCAGGTGGTGGGCGTCGACGCGATCCGCGAATGCCCGCCGCTCGGGATCTACACGCTGGCGGCGGTCCTCGAGGCACAGGCGCACGACGTCGTCGTCGCCGACCTGATCCTGCACGGCACGCGTCTGCTCGACGCGTTCACCGCCGACGTCGACGCCGCCGACCTGGTGGGCATCGGCGCCACGTCGATGGCCTGGCCGACCGCGGTCGATGCGATCGCCCAGGTGCGGCGCCGCCGGCCCGACGTGCCGATCGTCTGTGGCGGCATCCATCCGACGCTGTTCGATCGCCACGTCCTGCGCACGTGCCCGGTGCAGTTCGTCGTGCGGGGCGAGGGCGAGATCGCGATCGGGCGGCTGTGCGCGGCGCTCGAGGGGCGCGGCGACCTGGGCGCGGTCCCGAACCTGTCGTGGATCGACGCCGACGGCCGGCTCGTGCGCAACGCCGTCGACGCGAAGATCCCGGTGCAGGACCTGGCGGCGACGCCGCTGCCGCGGTGGGACCGCCTGCCGCCGGCCACCTACAAATGCCTCGCGGTCGAGTCGTCGCGTGGCTGCGCCTACGACTGCTCGTTCTGCAGCACGCCGTATCGCCGGACGTGGCGCGGGCTCGACGTGGAGGCGGTGGTGACGCGGCTCGCGCACGCGATGGACGCGCTCGACCGGACGCGGTCCGGGTGCGTCCACATCGTCGACGACGAGTTCTCGATGAACCCGGCCCGGGCGACGGCAATCGCCCGCCGCATCGGCAAGCGCGGCCTGGCGCCACGCCTCCTGTTCGATTCGCGGGCGCCCGACCTCCTGCACCCCGAGTTCGTTCCCGCGATCGCGCCCTACACCGCCGGCCTTCTGGTCGGTGCCGAGTGCGGCTACGACGAGGGGCTCGCGAAAGTGGGCAAGGGCACGACGTGTGCGACGCTCGAGCAGGCGGCGCGGGTCCTGGCGGAGCATGGCCTGGCGGCCCGGACCGACTTCTCGTTCATCCTCGGCCTGCCGTGGGAAACGCGTACCGAGGTCGAGCAGACCATCCGGTTCGCCACCCGCCTGTTCGTCGAGTACGGCGTGCACGTGATGCTGCAGTGGTACCGGCAGATCCCGGGCTCGCGGATCTGGGAGGACGCGCGGCGCGATCTCCTCGTCCACGAATCGATGTACGACGCCTACGGGTTCTTCGCGAACCTGTATCTGTTCCGGACGTCGTGCCGGCTCACGCCGCGCGAGATCTACGAGATCGCCGACATGACGGGACAGCTCCAGTGGCTGGCGGAGCTGACCGGACGCACGCGGCCGTCGATCGTGCATCATTTCCCCGGCCCGATCGCGGACGCCTTCCCGCGCGACGCGCTCGACGGCGACGGCGGGCTGGCCACCCTGCGGGAGATCGCCCATCCGCCCCGCGATGGCTCGTTCAGGCTCGAAGGAGTGCGCGCATGACCCAGGAACGACACGAGCTCTACGAACGGACGATGGCGATGCTCGGACCGGCGCTGGAACGCGTGGCGTCCGATCCCGCCTTCCGCACCCGGCTCGAGCTGTCGCCGCTCGAGGCGCTGGCCGAGATGGGCGTCGAGCTCGACGACGCCACGCGCCGCGATCTGGCAGGCAAGCGGTTCTCCGAGTTCTGGGCGGCGCGCCGGCAGGCCGTCGAGGGCGCAATCGGGCTGCGCGACCTGCCGCCCGAGGTCGGCGCGCTCGACGACGCGCAGCTCGACAAGGTGTCGGGCGGGTTCCTGCGCGAGCCCATCGCACCGCGTCCCCTCGAGCCCGCGCCGGGTGGCCTGGGGCCGATGAATCCGCGCTTCGCGCCGCCGTACGTGCCGGTCGGTCCCAGCGGCTACGGGTCGCGCGACGGCCTCGAGCACGGTGACGCCGCGCGCCGTGCGCATCGTCCGAACCAGCTCCAGATCCGCGCCCGCGAACAGGTCGCGATACTCGGCCAGCGTGCGCTCGCGCCCGCCAGTGAGCACGAGCATGTTCACGTCGTGGGTCTTCGCGATCGACGGCGCGGCGCCGTCGGGGACGATGACCTCGATCGCGAACACGCGGCCCCCGCCGGCCATCGCCGCGCGGCAGTGGCGCAGGATCGCCGCGGCGCGCGCGTCGTCCCAGTCGTGCAGCACGAACTTGAGGACATAGGCGTCGGCGCCCGCCGGCACGCCATCCAGGAAGGAGCCGGCCTCCGGCGTCACGCCCGGCGCGGCGGGGGCCAGCGCGAGGACGTGCGGCTGGTCGAAGAGCACGACCGCCGTCTCCGGACGCGCGGCGGCCATCCGGCGGGCCAGGGCACCGGTGCCGCCGCCGACGTCCACGATCCGCCGGAACCGGCCGAGATCCATCGCGTCCACGACCTCGGCATCCACGTCGGCGAGCCGGTCCAGGCCGGCGTGCAGCGCCTCGTTCAACACGGGGTCGGCGCCGACCGCCGCGAAGAAGCTGCGGCCGTTCGCCGCGTCGAATCCCGGCTCGCCGGTACGCACGCTGTGGAGGAGCCGTCCCCAGGCCTGCCAGTGCAGCGGATGGCCGCCGAGCCGCGCGATCGCCCGCAGCGAATCCGGCCGATCCGATCGCAGCGTGTCGCCCAGCGGCGTCGCGCCGAACGTCCGCGGCCCGACGTCCTCGACGAGGCCGGCGCTCGCCAGTGCGCGCAGGAAGCGATACAGCGCGTTGGCGTCGCAGCCGGTCTCCGCGGCCAGCGCGTCCGCCGTCCGCGGGCCGTCGGCGAGGCGATCGGCGAGGCCGAGCTCGGCCATCACGTAGACCGCCTGCGAGTGCCAGTAGCCGCTCACCAGGCCGAGCATCTCGGCCGCCGGACCGCTGACGGTCATCGAGCCGGTGGCGGCGGCGGCGCCGGCGGCGGCGCTGTCCACGGGCCCTTGGCGCGCCGGTCGGCGACCTCGGCGATGCTGACGCCCTGTTCGAGGTTGCCGAAGTTCTGCCGGATGTAGGTCAGGATCTGCGAGACCTGCTCGTCGCTCAGGAAGCCGTTGGCCGGCATGACGTCGTTGTAGCCCTTGCCGTCGACCTGGATCTCGCCACTCAGCCCGAACAGCACAACCGAGATCAGCCGCTGTTTGTTGCCCGAGACCCAGCTGCGCCCGGTCAGCGGCGGGAAGCGCGCCCCGTCGCCCCTGCCGTCGCCCTGGTGGCAGGCGCCGCAATAGGTCTGATAGAGCTGACCGCCGGCCGCGTAGACCTGGCCGCCGAGGACGTCTTTCTGCTCGTCGGGCTGGCGGATGTGCTGCTGCTGCAGCTTGCGCGCGGCCATCGCCGAGAGCTGCGCCGCCCCGAACGCCCCGCGCCTGCCGCGGTAAGTCACCTTCCAGATACGCCCCCTGACGCTGTCGCTGATGTAGAGGGAGCCGTCCGGCCCTTCGGCCAGACCCATCGGGCGGCCCGCCGCATCGCCGGTGTTCGGAATCGGATCGATGCCGGCGAAGCCGTCGGCGAAGACCTCCCACTCGCCCGACGCCTTGCCGTCTTTCATCGGCACGAAGGCGACGATGTAGCCGCCCTGCGAGTAGGGCATGCGGATCGTCGAGCCGTGGAAGGCGATGAAGGCGCCGTTGCGGTAGCGCTCGGGAAACTGCGTGCCTTGGTAGAAGAGCAGGTCGTTGGGCGCGAAGTGTCCCGGGAACCCGACGATGGGCGGCGTGAGCTTGGCACCCTCGCCCTCTTTCTTGCCATCGCCGCCGTACTCCGGGTTGAGCAGCTTCTTCCCCTGCATCCAGTCGAAGTAGTAGTACGGCCAGCCGCCGTCGAAGCCGTCGGTGACGCGGAAGAACTCCTCGGACGGCAGGATGGCGCTCGCCCAGCGCGAGTAGAGCTGCGGCCACGAGCGGTAGAGATCGTCGCGGCCGTGCTGGACGGCGTAGAGCTCGTGCGCCCGCGGGTTCCAGGTCATCGCCACGAGGCTGCGGATGCCGGTCGCGTAGCGTCGTCCGTCCTTCTCGGTCTGGTCGAGACGGCGGGCGTCGAACTGCCAGACCCCGCTGTGCCATTCGAGCTGGCCGCAGGGCATCGCCCCGGGCGCTCCGGGCTGCCGATTGCGATCCTGGCAGACGTCGCCGGGCGCCCCGAACGGCACGTAGAGATGGCCCTTGTCGTCGAAGGTGATCGGCTTGGCGATGTGCTCGTAGGACCGGCCCTGCTGCCGGTAGCCGTGCTTCAGCACGACCTCCACCGGCGACGTCGGCACCAGCTGGCCAGGCGTCAGCTTCTGCCGGTAGACCTCGCCGGCGGTGGTGAAGTAGATGTGGCCTTCGTAGACCCGCATCCCGGTGCCGTAGTCGCCGACGTCCTCGTAGGCGCCGAAGTATTCGACCCGATCGGCGCGTCCGTCGCCGCCGGTGTCCCGGAGCCCGACCACACCCTTGAACCCGGCGGGCGGCTGGCCCTGGACCTGGCCGCGCAGCTTGACGTAGACGATGCCGTCGCTGGTCACCGCCAGGTGCCGGGCCCGGCCGACGCCCTCGTGGAAGACGGTCGCGTCGAAGCCGCCCGGCAGGGCCAGGCCGCTGGCCGGCGGCGGCGCAGGCGGAGCGGCGGACGGCGGAGCGGGCGCCCGGCAGCCGGCCAGGAGCACCACGAGGACCAAAGGGAACAGGCGTCGCATGACGTGGACTTCAACACGAACGCCGGCGGCGTGTCGAGCGACGACGCCCCGGGCCGCCCTACAGCGCTACGGCAGGGGGACGGGCGTCGGCACCTTCGTCGGTGTCAGGAACGGCCAGCGGCCACGGTCGCCGTTCCCAGCCCCAGACCGTACCGTCGGCGGTGGGGGCGAGCACGTGGCTCCAGCCGGTATTCCATCGATCGAGTGCTGTTCGACAGCAGCGGCACCTTCGGGTTGGCGCCGGTGCCCAGCTCCCCAGCTGGCGCGCACTATCATCCACCATGGGACTTCGCCCGTCGCTCGCCGCAGTCGCGCTCGCGCTCCTCCTCGGCATTGGAGTCGCGGGCCAGGCCGGCACCGATACGTCGCCACGCGACGGGATGGACCGGCATCTGCTCGACGTCACCGTGGCGGGGCTGCAGCAGCTGTACGCCGGGCGGACCTACACGGTCACCCAGGTCGTACAGTGGCACCTCGATCGCATCGACCGCTACAACGGCGTCTACCGCGCCATCGAGACGGTGCTGCGCCAGTCGGCGCTCGCCGACGCGGCGCGGCTCGATGCCGAGGCGGCCAAGGGGGCACCGCGAGGGCCGCTCTTCGGCGTGCCGATCGTCATCAAGGCCAACACCAGCGTGAGAGGCCAGGTGACGACGGCCGGCTGGGCCGGCTTCACCCGGGCCGGGCACGAGCTGGTCGCGCCGCGCGACGCCACCATCGTCGCCAAGTTCCGGGCGGCCGGCGCGGTGATCGTCGGCCTCGCCAACATGCCCGACCTCGCCAACAGCGACACCAATCGCAGCACCTCATACGGACGCACCGGCAACGCCTACGACGTGCGGTTCTCGCCGGGCGGATCGTCCGGCGGCGTCGTCACGGCGATCGCCGCGAACATGGCCGTGCTCGGCAACGGCACCGACACCGGCAACTCGATCCGCATGCCGGCGGCGACGAGCGCGCTGGTCGGCGTCTACCCGACGCGCGGCCTCGTCAGCATCGCCGGCATCGCGCCGCTCGACTGGCTGCTCGACAACACCGGCCCGATCGCCCGCACCACCGCCGACGCGGCGGTCGCCCTGGCGGTGATGGCCGGCGAGGATCCGCTCGACCCGCCGACGACGAAGGTACCGGCCTCGGCGCGGGCGCCGTTCGCGTCCGCCCGCACGCCGGGCGCGTTGACGGGCAAGCGCTTCGGAGTGCCGGCGTTCGTCCTGGCCGGCGACGGCGTGCCGTTCCACGGCATCCCGAGCCGCGTCCCGGCCGCGGCCGCCGAGCGCATCCGCAAAGAGGCGGACACGCCGCTCCAGCCCGAGACGCGCGCGCTGTTCATGCAGGCGCTGGGTGCCCTGCGCGCCGCCGGAGCCGAGATCGTCGTCGACGACGCGATCCTGCCGACGGCCTTCGCGCGGACGGCAAGCCGGGTCGCGACCTACGCCTACATGCGGGACGGCACCGACCGGTTCCTGGCCACGTTCGGTCCGGAGCAGTACCACTCGGCCGCCGCCTACCAGAAGGCCGTCGGCGCGCCGCTGTTCACGTCATCGATCGGCACCGAGGAACATTTCCGCCTGATGGGCGGCGTCCGCGTCGATCAGCGGCGGCTCGACGGCGATCCCGAGGCCGAGCGGATGTATCACGCGCCGCGGCGCGCGATGCTGGCCGCCTACCTCGAGACGCTCGATCGACTAAAGCTCGATGGCTACGTCTACCCCGCCATCCAGATGCCGCCGCCCGACGAGACGCTGCCGCAGGACGGCCGCATCAGCAGCGGCCCGCACTCGAACACGAGCTGGGTCAACATGATCGGCGTGCCGGCGGTGGTCGTCCCGGCCGGCTTCTACCCGAGTGGCCTCCCCTTCGGCCTCGAGTTCGCCGCCCGGCCCTGGCACGACACCGATCTCCTGGCCCTTGCTCAGGCCTGGGAAGACGCCACGCATCCGCGCCGTCCGCCGGTGCTGGTCGACGGCGGCCTGCTGTCGACGACACCGGCACGCGAGGGACGTTAGCCCCGCGCGTGGCGGACGATTGTCAGGCCCTCGTCGCCGGCGGGCGGCTCGAAGTAGGCCGTGATGGCGTCGAAGTCGGCGTCGGTGGTCCAGGCGCTACCGGGCGGCAGGTGCGCGCTGCGCTGTTTCAGCTGGCGCTTGCACAGTGCGTCGGACGCGTCGATGAAATGCAGTTCGTGCGGGATGCCGCTGCCGTCGACCAACTCGCGGAACCAGGCCCGCTGCTGGCGCGTGTTGCCCGGAAAGTCGAGGACGACCGGCAGGCCCTTGGCGAGGAGCGCGCGGACGTGGGGCGTCAGGACGGCGTTGAGCCGGCGCGAGCGCTCGATGTAGCTGGGGACGTCGACGATCTCGCCGGGGAAGAGCGTGGCGAGAAAGTGATCCTGGACCAGGAGGACGGCGTCGTGCCGGGCCGCTAGCTCGCGGGCCAGCGTCGACTTGCCGGCCGCCATCTTTCCGCAGAAGACGATCAATGTCGCCGACACGCCTCGTGTATAGCACGGGGCAGAGCGACGCGGATGCGGGCGGCATCCGTCTGACGCCGCCCGCACCCGCGATCCGAGGGGATCGGATCAGTTCTTGAGGCCGAGACCGGCGGCGCACTGCCGCGATTTGAGCTTGAACTGGCTCAGGCCGTCGTTGGTCGCGACGAAGTTGCTCGTCGACCGGTAGCGCGAGACCTCCTGGCGAACTGGGCCGTTCGGCATCTCCTGGCCCATCGCGTCGGTCAGGTAGATCTCGCTCGACGTGCTGTTGTCCCACTGCACGGGGCCGTGGTACGCCTCGCGGTTGCAACCGCGCGAGCTGCTCCGCGGATTGTTCGGCCAGTTGAGGATGGGGTTCACCGCCGGATCCCAGATGTAGAGGACCCGCGTCGGGTTGGCCGGATCGAACACGGTGATCGGATCGAACGCCGCGGAGGCGATGTTGGCGAACGCCACCGTGCGCCCCGAGGTGGTGCGGACCTTCGCCGTCACCGACCAGATCTCGTAGAGCGAGTCGACCTTGCAGCCGGCCTTCAGCGACATCACCGTCTTGCCCTGACGCGGGTTGGCGCAGATGTTACCGGTGCCGCCGGTGTCGGCCATCGTCTGGACGTTCATCCACCCGTACGACGTCAGCAGCACGAACTGCATCGAGTGATGCTGGGTGACGAAGCGCTTTGGTCCGCCCGTGCCCATGTGCATGACGATGCGCGAATCGTGCAGCGCCGTGCGGCCTTCGTCGTTGCGCTGGCCGGCGTTGGCGACGTAGACCTTGAAGCCCTCGTGCGGCTCGTCGTGGCCGTTCGGCTCCTCCGCCGTCGGCATGCGGCGGCCGAGGTAGCCGAAGAGGATGGGGACGGCGCGGACGCGGGCGTTGGTCTGCGACGCCGGGTTGTCGCCGTGCTCGTGCGCGAACGTACACGTGGCCGATGGCGACGCCGGATTGATCGGTGCGACCTGCGGATGCCAGGTGCGGTAGAGGTATCCGTCGCCGCCAGCGACGACGTAACGATCGTGCACCGCGGCGGTGCAGGTGCCGAGGTTCTCGGGCGCCATCGCGCCCCAGATGGGCAGCGCGGCCGCAGCGGTCACGGCGCCCGCTTGCGTCGCCGCGTAGAAGGTGCCGCGGCTGATCTGCACGGCCTGGGCCGCATGGTTGTGGTTGTTGTTGTCCGGCTCGCTGGTCGACGCGGCGACGGCGAGCGCGGCACCAAGGGTGACCGTGAGCGTGGCGCCGACGAAGAGTCGGCTACGGAAGGGGGCGGTTGATTGCATGAATACCTGCTGGCGTGTGCGGCGGAGCGCGCATGCGGCGTATCCGCACACGCGGTGATGACGTGAACGACGCGAAGGGGGAAGAGGCGCCGCCGCCGATTCACGGAGGCAGCGCGGTGGTGTGTAGGAAGTCGCGCGCTCGTGTAAGACTCACGCGCCCCGTGATGCGTGTACGCGACGGCGCGCGGGCCGGACGTCGCCGCACTGTGGAGGTGGCGGAGACGGTGGCGATGGAACGCGCGACGAAACGAACGCGGTGGGGTCCGCGAGGCGGCAGCGTGTGGCGCATGGATGCGGCAGCAAGAACCGCATCGGAGCAAGTTCACTGCCCGAACACGTCGGCCGAGTCACCTTTATTTTCGGATCGCCATCGGCACAACGATGCTGCGTGCGAGGCGCTGAAGTTCGCTCGACCATTCGGCGGACGCGCGCACACGACGTGTGCGGTGTTCGCGCGATCGATCGACGAGGCGCTATGCTCGGGATGCGATGACGCTGCAGGGAGTAACGGCCGTGGTGCCGGCCGCAGGCCGCTCGACGCGCTTCGGCGCGATGAAGCTGCTCGCCGACGTCGACGGCCGCCGGCTCATCGAGCGGACGATCGCCGCGCTGCTCGACGCGGGCGTCGCACGCGTCGTCGTCGTGAGCCGAGATCCCGGAGTCTTCTCAGGCGTGGCGTTGCTGGCTGATCCGCGCGTCGCGACGATCGTCAACGCCGAGCCGGAGCGCGGGATGTTCTCGTCGATTCAGGCCGGGCTGGCCGCCGCCGGAGGTCGGGTCGTGCTGGTGCTGCCGGCCGACATGCCGTTCGTGTCGGCCGAAACGGTCGCGGCCGTCGTCGCCTGCGCCGTCGCCACGGGGTCGGTGGTGGTGCCGGTGCACCTGGGCCGGCGCGGACATCCGATCGCGATTCCGCGGCCGCTCTGCGATCGCCTGCTGGCACTCACGCCGACGACCACGCTCAAGGACGGCCTGGCCGTCCTTGGCCAGCCGGTGGTCGGGCTGGACGTCGCCGATCCGGGCATCCTGCACGACGTCGACGTACCAGCCGACCTCGCCCGCTGAACGCCGTCCGGCCCGCTCAGGACCCGAACGCGCCAGGCATGAAGCGGAAGAGAAAGCCGGCGGTCGCGTAGCCACCCAGCCGTCGGCCATGACGAGCACCGAGAAGGCGCACATCACGAGCATGAACGGCACCCGGATCCGTTCGAACTCGGACGATGCTCCGCGCTCGATGTCATGCGGGTCGCTCGACACGAGCAGGCTCGCCGCGACGTGGAGGAGCGTCGGGGCCAGCAGCAGGTAGAAGAACTGGGGGAAGCGCCACTGCGCGCTGCGCAGGTCCCACAGCGACCACCAATAGATCGCCGCCACCAGGAAGAGGCTGGTCGCCCAGACCAGCGTCAGCGGCTCGAGGCGGACGCGGTCGCGAAGGCGGATCAGCGAGGCGACACCGTTGACGAGATGCGTCACGCCGATCGCCAGCACCAGCGACACCATGACCAGGATGAAGTTGAAGATGTCGCTCATGGCGAGGTCAGCCCCGAACGGCGAAGGCCGCCACTGCCCTGCGGCAATGGCGGCCTCCTGACGAACGCGAACGAACCGGAGCGCGGGCTAAGCCCATGAGTAGCCGCTCTTGGCGAGCGGCAGATCGCGGACGCGCACGCCGGTGGCGGTATAGAGCGCGTTGACGATCGCGCCGAGCACCGGCGGCAGCGCCGGTTCACCCAGCCCGGTCACCGGGTTGTCTGTCTCGAGGAAGTGGGCCTCGATCGCCGTCGGCGCGTGCGGCATCCGCGTCGGCTGGTATTCGTGGAAGTTGGTCTGCACGGCGCGGCCGCGATCGATCGTGATCTCCCAGTTCATCAGGTGGCTCATCGCTTCGATGACGCAGCCGTGGACCTGGTTCTCGGCGTTGAGCGGGTTGATGATCTGGGCGCCGATGTCGCCGGTGACGACCACCTTGTGGACGGTAATCGCCTTGGCCGCGTTGACGCTGACGTCGGCCACCGCCGCGAAGTAGCCGCGGTGGCTGAAGTGGCAGCCGATTCCGAGGCCGCGGCCCTTGGCCGGCTTGGCCTTGCCCCACCCCGATTTGTCGCGCGCCAGCTGCAGCACGCCCTTCATGCGATCGGCGTTGAGCGGCGTCGGGGCCGGCCGCCCGTCCGCCGGCGGCGGCAGGGCGATGACCGGCGTGCCGAGCAGATCGAGCCGGAACTGCAGCGGGTCGCGCTTCGCCGCGTGCGCCAGTTCGTCGATGAACGACTGCATGACGAAGGCGAGGGCGTTGCTGCCCGGGGCGCGCATCGCGCCGCACGGCACGCCGAGCGGCATCATCGACATGCCGAGGGCGAGGTTCGGCACGTAGGCGGCCGGGAACTCGACGGGGCCCATGCCGGCCGTCGCCGCGGTCTGCTTGCCGTTGCCGTAGGTCACGAAGTGATCGCGCCAGGCGACCAGCTTGCCGCTGCCGTCGACGCCACCCGTCAGATAGTGGAAGCCGCCCGGCCGATAGAGGTCGTGCGCCATGTCGTCTTCGCGCGTCCACAGCAGCTTGATCGGAACGCCGCCGCCGACCGTCTTGGCGATCCACGCCGTCTCGACGACGTAGTCGTTGTAGAGGCGCCGGCCGAAGCCGCCGCCGCCGCGCAGCTGGTGCAGCGTGATGTCGGCCTGCGGCACGCCGACGACCCTCGTCAGGCCCTGCAGGGCGTTGCCGGGCGTCTGGCTCGGCGCCCACACCTCGAGCTTGCCGTTGTCGAACTTCGCCGTGCACACCTCGGGCTCGAGCTGCGCGTGCGACACGAACGGATACGAATAGGCGCCCTCGGCCCTGGCCACGGCCGCCGTCAGCGCGGCATCGACGTCGCCGTCCTGGCGAATCCACTGGGCCGGCGCCTGCGTCGACAGCTCCTTGGCCTTGGCCGCGAAGGCCACGCTGTTCTGCGTCGCAGTTTCGCCCTCGTCCCAGACGACCTTGAGCTTGGCCCGCGCCGTCTTGGCCTGGTACCACGTGTCGGCGACGATGGCGACGCCGCTGACGAGCGTGTTCGGGTCGCCGACGCCCTCGACGACGAACGCGTGCTTCACCCCGGGCAGCGCCTTGATCTCGTCCAGGTTGGCGCTGGCGACCTTGCCGCCGAAGACCGGGCACTTCTCGTAGACCGCCGACAGCATGCCCGGCAGCGTGAAGTCGATGGCGAAGGCCGGCTGGCCGGTGACGATCTTGCGAATGTCGACGCCCGGCACCTTGGTGCCGATGATCTTGAAGTCCTTCTTGTCCTTCAGCTTCACCGTCGCGAGATCGGGCGGCGGCAGCGCCGCGGCCTTGGCGGCGATCTCGCCATAGCCGACGGAGCGGTTCGAGGCCGCGTGCTTGACCTGTCCCGACGCCGTCGTGCACTCGGCTGCGGGCACGTTCCAGGTGGTCGCGGCCGCGGCGATCAGCATCTGCCGCGCCGCCGCGCCGACCTGTCGCATCGGGGTGTAGTTGGTCGGCGTGCCGGTGCTGCCGCCGGCCGACTGCTGCCCGTACTTCACCTGGTCGACGTCGGCCTGCTCGTAGGTGACCGCGCTCCAGTCGACGTCGAGCTCGTCGGCGAGCAGCATCGGCAGGCTGGTGCGGATGCCCTGCCCGACCTCGGGGTTCTTGGCGATGAGGATCACCTTGCCGTCGGGCTGAATCCTGATGAACGCGTTCGGCGAGAGCGGCGGGGGCGGAGGCGGCGGCGTGCCGCCCTGCTGGGCCTCGAGGACGGGCGGCAGGTAGAACCCGAGGAGGACGCCGCCGCCGGCGAGGGCGGAGATCTCGGAGGAACGACCGACGGTGCATGGGCGCAGTCATGATCGGGGCCTCATTCAACGCGCAGTGACGGGGGGCGCGACGGGGGCCGGCGCCGGGGCCTTGGCGTCGGCGGCGGCGCGGCGCGAGGTGCGGCCGCGCGCCGCGGCGTCGTGGATGGCGGCGCGGATGCGGAGGTAGGTGCCGCAGCGACACAGGTTGCCGGCCATCGCGCCGTCGATGTCGGCGTCGCTCGGGTCGGCCTTCTTCACCAGCAGCGCGGCGGCGCTCATGATCTGGCCGGCCTGGCAGTAGCCGCACTGCGGCACGTCGTGGGCCAGCCAGGCCTGCTGCACGGGATGGGTGGCGTCGGCCGAGAGCCCCTCGATGGTGGTGATCTTCTTGGTGCCCACCATCGACACCGGCGTCACGCAGGCCCGCGTCGGCTCGCCATCCAGGTGGATGGTGCAGGCGCCGCACTGGGCCACGCCGCAGCCGAACTTGGTCCCCTTGAGGTTCAGGACGTCGCGAATCACCCAGAGGAGCGGCATGTCCGCGGGGACGTCGACGCTCGAGGCACGGCCGTTGACGGTCAGTGTGTAAGGCATGGCAGGCTCCCGGAAGGCTCAAGTATTAGAGTAGGCCTGGGCCGCGCGCAAGCCTTCCCGGCGCGGCGTCGTAGAGGACTTCCAGGTCATGGCATCGCCGTTCGCACGGATTCACGAGCTCGCGTCGACGGGGGTCCCCTTCGCCGTCGCGACCGTCGTCCGGACCCAGGGCAGCACGCCGCAGGTCGTCGGGGCGAAGCTGATTCTGACCGGCGACCGCTCGGCGCGGCCGTTCGGCACCCTCGGCGGCGGCTGCGTCGAAGCGGACGCCATCGACGCGGCAACGCAGGTGCTGTCCGGGCAGCCGGCCTCGCTACGCGAGTACCCGGCTGACCGAAGAGCTGGCCTGGAACACCGGACTCGTCTGCGGCGGCACCATGTGGATTCTCGCGGAGGGCGGAACCGGCGGCGCCTGGCCGGCGCCGGTCGACGGCATCGACCCCTTCACCGCGGCGGCAGCCGCGGCAGCCGGTGGCCCGCCCGTCGCCTTCGTGTCGACGTTTCTACGACAGGGCCGCGCCCTGCGCTTCGACGCCCGGGTGCTGGTCCTCGGCGGCGGCCGGATGCTCGGCACCCTCGGTTCCGGGGCCCGGGACGAGCAGGCGCGCGACGCCGCCATCGAGCAGATGCGCCACGGCACCGCCCGGCTCGTCACCGTCGACGACGGCTTCGAGCTGCTGGTCGAACCCGTGACGAGCCGGCCGCAACTCGTCATCGCCGGCGGCGGCCACGTCTCGCGGGCCATCGCCCGCCAGGCCCGGCTCCTCGATTTCGACGTCGTCGTCATCGAGGACCGGCCGGAGTTCGCCGACCCGGAGCGGTTCGACGGCGCCACCGTGCTCGCCGGCGACCTGAGGGAGACGATCGCGGCGTTCGACTACGCGCCGCTGTCCTACCTGGTGGTCGCCACGCGGGGTCACAAGCTCGACGCCGACTGCGTCACCGCGGCGGTCGGCACGCGGGTGCCGTACATCGGGCTGCTCGGCAGCCGGCGCAAGACGATCCTGATCGCGGCCATGCTGCGCGAGCAGGGCGTCGACGAGGCCCGCATCGCAGCCATTCACGCGCCCGTCGGCCTCGACCTCGGCGGTCGGACGCCGGCCGAGATCGCGCTGTCCGTCCTCGCCGAGATCACGCAGCAGCGGTACCAGGGCACCGGCCGGCCGCTGCGCGACCGGTAGTCGTACGTGGCCGACAACCAACCCCTCAATCGAGCGACACGCGAGCGCGAGGTACTCGCCGAGCTCCGTCATCGGCGGCGACTATGCGCCGTCCATCGAGCGCTATCGCGTTGAGAGCGATGCGGCGCTGCGGACGCTGGCCGTGCAGCGCGACCTGCGCTACGGCGACACCTCGCGCGCGATGCTCGACTACTTCCCCGCGCCCTCGTCGACCCTGCGCCCCGGGCTGCTCGTCTACTTCCACGGCGGCTACTGGCAGGAACTGTCGAAGGAGGATTCGGCGTTCCTGGCCCCGGCCTGGCACGCGGCCGGGTTCGCCCACGCCGTCGTCGGCTACACGCTGGCACCGGCGGCGCGCCTGCCGGACATCGTCGCGGAATGCCGCGCGGCACTGGCCTGGCTGCAGGCGCACGCCGACGGGCTCGGCTTCGACGCCGGTAACGTCGTCGTCGCCGGCAGCTCCGCCGGCGGCTACCTGGCCGCGGCGTGCGCGGACGCCGCGCCCACGCCGCTGCGCGGCATCGTGCCGGTGTCCGGCATCTTCGACGTCGCGCCGTTGATCGGCACGTCGATCAACGACGCGCTCGGGCTCGACGCGGCGACCGCCGCCGCGCTCGATCTGCTGCATCCGGCGCCGTCCGGGCCGCGTCAGCGCTGCTGCCCCGCGGTCGTCGCGTGGGGCGCGGTCGAAACGTCCGAGTTCAAGCGCCAGAGCCGCGCCTTCGCGGTGCGTCTCGCCCTCGACGAGATCCCGTGCACGCCGCTCGAGATCCGCGGCCGCAACCACTTCGACGTCATCCTCGACCTCGGCGATCCGTCGACGGCGCTGTTCGCCGCCGCGCGTGCGCTGTTCGCGCCCGGCACGGGATAGCGGCTAGGTCACCGCCGCGCGGACGTGAAAGCGCTCGTCGCGCCACTCGCCCGACTCGAGCACCTGGCGCAGGCGATCGACCGCGTCCCAGACGTCGACGAAGCGCGTGTAGAGCGGGGTGACCCCGAAGCGCAGGATGTCGGGCGCGCGAAAGTCGCCGACCACGCCGCGGGCGATGAGCGCCTGCATCACCGCATGGCCGTCGGCGTGCGCGAGGCTCACCTGGCTGCCCCGCTGCGATGGCTCGCGCGGCGTGACGAGCGACAGGCCGAGCCCGGCGCAGCGCGCGTCGACCAGCGCGATGAACAGATCGGTGAGCGCCAGCGACTTCCGGCGCACGGCGGCCAGGCCGCCGACGGCGTCCGCGGCCAGCACCGTGTCGACGCCGCATTCGAGCGCCGCCAGCGACACCACCGGCGGCGTGCCGCAGTGGAACCGGCCGATGCCGGCCGCTGGCCGATAGGCCGTCTCGAAGGCGAACGGATCGGCGTGGCCGAACCAGCCGGCGAGCGGCTGGCGCCAGCCCTCGGCGTCCATGCGGCGCAGGTGTCGCGGATGGGCCCAGACGAAGGCCGGCGCACCCGGGCCGCCGTTCAGGTACTTGTAGCCGCAGCCGACCGCGAAGTCCGCGCCCGACGGGCCATCACGCTCCGCCCCGTCGCCGTGCAGCTCGATCGGCAGCGCGCCGGCCGAGTGCGCGAGATCCCAGACGATCAGCGCGCCCGCAGCATGCACGGCACGGGTGATCGCGGCCATGTCGTGCATCCGGCCGGTCCGGTAGTTCACGTGCGTCAGCAGGACGACGGCGGTCTCGCCGTCGATCGCCGCCGGCAGATCATCGGCATCCTCGAGCCGCAGGCGCGCGCCGTGCTGCTGCGCCAGCGTGTCCGCGACGTAGAGATCGGTCGGGAAGTTGCCGCACTCGGAGAGCACGACGCGGCGCGACGGCGCGTCGACGCCGGCGATCCGCAGCGCCGCCGACAGCGCCTTGAACAGGTTCACCGACGTCGAGTCGGTGACGGCGACCTCGTCCGGCCCGGCGCCGATCAGGCGCGCGATCTTGCCGGCGACGCGCGGCGCCAGGTCGATCCAGCCGGCGGTGTTCCAGCTGCGGATCAGGCCCTCGCCCCACTCCTCGTCGACGACCTGGCGCAGCCGCGCCGGCGTCGCCCGCGGCAGCGGACCGAGCGAGTTGCCATCGAGGTAGACCAGGCCGGCGGTGTCCGCGGCGTCGAGCGCGAACTGCGTGCGCAGCGGCGCGAGGTCGTCGTCGCGGTCGGGTGCCGCGCAGGCGTCGCGGGTCTCGGGCGTCATGCTCGTGGCTGCTCTCAGGCGTGACGGTAGCACCTATGCTGCTAAGCTCGCCGGCGATGCCGAGCGGTCCCGCCCGTCCCGCGATCGCGTCGTCAACCGAGCCACTGGTGCGGTCGATCGGCACGCTGGGGCTGGCGGCCGCGATCGTCAACATCACCGTCGGCGGCGGCATCTTCCGGCTGCCGGCCAGCGTCGCCCAGTCGCTCGGCGCCGCGGCGCCGCTGGCCTATCTCGTCTGCGCGGTGGCGATGGGTCTGATCGTCCTGTGCATCGCCGACGCCGGCAGCCGGGTGGCGACCACGGGCGGCCCCTACGCCTACGTCGGCGTGGCCCTGGGCCGCTACGCGGCGTTCCTCTGCGGAGTGATGCTGTGGCTGATCGGCCTGTTCGCCAGCGCGGCGGTCGCCACGGTGTTCGCGGCCAGCGTCGGCGGGCTGGTGCCGGCCCTGGCGCCGTATCAGGCCGGTGTCCTCGTCGTGACGTTCGCCTTCTGGACCCTGATCAACCTGCGCGGGGTGGCCCTCGGGGCGCGGCTGAACACCATCGCGACCATCGCCAAGCTGTTGCCGCTGCTCCTGATCGCGGTGGGCGGCCTCTTCTACGTGCGGGCGGATCACCTCACCGTGTCGACGTGGCCGTCCGCAGCCGACGTGGCCCGCACGTCGCTCCTGCTGGTGTTCGCCTTCGCCGGCGTCGAGTCGGCGCTGGCGCCGAGCGGCGAGGTGCGCGACACGGCCCGCACGGTCCCGCGGGCGATCGGCCTGGCGATGCTCGGCATCACGGCGCTCTACATCTCGCTGCAGCTGTCGGCGCAGGGGATTCTCGGCAGCGCGCTCGCGACGTCGGCGACGCCGCTGGCCGATGCCGCCGGCGCGGCGTTCGGCGGCTGGGCGCGCGCGCTGCTGCTCGCCGGCGCCTCGATCTCGATGTTCGGCTACCTGGGCGGCATGACGCTGGCCGTTCCGCGGATCGTCTACGCGCTGGCCCGCGACGGCTACCTGCCCGGCGCCCTCGGCACGGTGCATCCTATTCACCGGACGCCGCAGGCGGCAATCATCGTCCAGACAATCCTGACGCTGGCGCTGGCCATCTCCGGTTCCTTCGAGCCGCTCGCGATTCTCGCCAACGCGGCGGCGCTGTCGCTCTATCTCGGCTGCGCCGTGGCGGCATGGCGCCTGCATTCGACCGCCAGCGACGGCAGCGGCGCCCCGGGCGGCAGCACCGTGCCGCTGGCGCGCATCGCACCCTTCCTCGCGGTCCCCGTGATCCTCTGGCTGCTCACCGGATTGACACGGCAAGAGTGGCTCGCGTTCGGCGCGTGCGTGGCCGCGGCGTCGGTCGTCTACCTCGTGGCGCGAGCGCGTCGCTAGTCGCATCGATGCCGCGCGGCTACACTGCGGCCGTGGTGAGACGACGAGGCGAGGCGCGGCCGACGACGGCGACGCCGCCGCCGGTGCTGCTGGCGAAGACGCGGGTGACGCACTATGCCCTGCTCGGGCGTGGTGTGGGGTTCATCGAACGCGGCCAGATCTTCGTCGGCGGCACGCTCCTCGGCAAGGTGCCGCGGCTGGCCATCTCAGACGACGAGGGCCGGCATTGGCTCATGCACTGCGGGCGGACGTGGAACATCCGAACCGTCATCCCCTACGCCTCCCTCGCCGGGGCCAAGGAAGCCGCTGAGCGCCGGTTTCCAGGATCCGCGACGCGCTGGATCGGAACAGGCTTCACCAAAGCGCAGGCCGAGTGCTATCTGAACCGGCTATGGAAGGGCGAGACTTGCGGCTTTTGCGGACGCCGCCCCGACCAGATCGATCGGATGTTCATCAGCCGGAAGCGACGCACGCTTCGCATCTGCAACCTCTGCGTCGCCGGCTTCGCGGCGCACCCAGAGGTCGTTCGTGCTCGACGATAGGGGACGTATGATCGCGACGGGCCGGAGACGACGATGACCGAACAGGAACGCCAGCAGCTCGATCGCGACGGCTACGTCGTGCTCGAGGACGCGATGGGCCCGGAGTTGCTCCGCGAGCTGCGCGAGGCCATCCACGCCCAGTTCGCGCGCGAGGGCGACCGCGCCGGGCACGAGTTCAAGACCGAGGAGAACGCCCGCCGGCTCGCCAACCTCGTCAACAAGGGCGAGGTGTTCCAGCGGGCAATCGCGCTGCCGCGCGTCCTCGACGGCGTCCGCCACGTGCTCGGCCAGGACGCCAAGTTGAGCAGCCTCAACGCGCGCTCGGCCGATCCGCACAGCGAGGATGGCCAGCCGCTGCATGTCGACATGTCGGCGCTGCCCGACGAGCGCGGCTACTGGGTCTGCAACACCGTGTGGCTGCTCGACGACTTCACGCCCGAGAACGGGCCGACGCGGATGGTGCCCGGCTCGCACCTGCGGGGGAAACGGCCCCAGGACGTGCTCGCCGATCCGAAGGCGCCGCACCCGGACGAGGTCCTGCTGCTCGGCAAGGCCGGCAGCATCGCGGTGATGAACGCGCACACGTGGCACGGCGGCACCGCCAACCGCACCGCGGCGCCGCGGCTGGCCATGCACGCCTTCTACTGCCGCCGCGACAAGCCGCAGCAGCAGTACCAGAAGCAGCTGCTCGACGCCGGCGTCCAGGCCGGCCTGTCGCCCGAGCTGCGCGATCTCCTGGCCATCGACGATCCGCTGAACGATGCGCTGAGCGCGAACGTCGAGGTCCGCAGCTTCATGAAGTAGTGGCCCGCGTGACCGAACCGGCGGGCCGGCTGGCCCTTGTCGTCCTGCTGTGCTGCGGCGCGCTGCTGCTGCCGCTGGCGCTGCCGCTCCTGGAGGGCCAGGTCTTCCTCTACAACGACCTGGCCTGGTTCCACCTGCCGCTCCGCCACCTCTATCAGCAGGCGCTCGGGCGCGGCGACAGCCTGCTGTGGACGCCGTCGATCTTCAACGGCCTCTATCTCCTCGGCGAGGGCCAGACCGGCGTCCTCCATCCGCTGCACTTGCTCTATTACCGCCTGCTGCCGCTCCGGACGGCGTTCAATCTCGAGCTCCTCACCAGCTACGTCGCGGCGTTCGGCGGCATGTGGTGGTTCCTGCGCCGGCTGCGCTTCGGCCCGGTGCCGGCGCCGTTCGGGGCGATGCTGTTCGCCTTCAGCGGCTTCATGCTGCTCCACCACCATCACCTGAACATGGTGGCAGTCGTGGCGCATCTGCCGTGGCTGCTGGCCGGGGCCGACACGCTCCTCGTCGAGGAGGCGCGCCGGGCGCGGCGGCTGGCCTTCGCCGCGGTCGCGCTGATCCTCGGCTCGGCGTTCCTGATCGGGTTCCCGCAGGCGGTGTGGTGGGACGCGCTGGCGCTCGGCGCCTTCGCAGCGTGGCGCGCCGCCGACACGGGCCGCTGGCGCCCACTGCTACCGCTGGCCGCGGCGCTCGTGGTCGGCGTGCTCCTCGGCGGGATCCAGATCGTGCCGTCCGCGGACGCCATCGCCCGCTCCGATCGCGCCGGACTCGGCGCGGAGTTCGCGACCACCTACTCGCTGCACCCGCTGAACCTGCTGCAGCTGTGGTCGCCGCAGGTCCTGGCGGAGGGCGCCTACTCCGACAGCGACTTCCCGTGGTTCCACGAGTTCGGCATCTACTCGGGCGCCATCCTGCTGATCGGCCTGGTCTGGGTGTGGCTGCGCCGCCGCGCGATTCCGGCCCGGCGGACCTTGATCACGTGGACGACGGTGTTCGCCGCCGTGATGGTCCCGCTGATGCTCGGACGCTACGGCGGCGTCGCCTGGCTGCTCGGCTACCTGCCGGTGCTGGGCGCGCTGCGCGCGCCGGCCCGCTACGTCGTCCTCCTGCAGTTCGCCCTCGCCATCCTCGCGACCGTGGCCCTCGAGGACCTCCTCGCGATCCACGAACGGCGCGCCGATCCACCGGCCGGCTGGCTGCCGGCGCTGTGGATCCCGGCCCTGCTCGGCGTCGCCACCCTCGCGGCGGTCAACGCCCACCTGCTCCCCTACGCACGGCACGAGGCCGCCACCGTGGCCGCGGCCGCCCCTGGCGTCGCGCTCATCGCGCTGGTCACGCTCCTGGTGGTGCTGGCGGCGCGGCGCGTGCCCTGGGCCCTCGCGGCGTTGATCGTGATCACGGCCGCCGATCTCGGGGTCTACGGCATCGGCTTCGTGTATCGCGAGCCGGCGATGCCCATCGAACGGTTCCTGGCGAACGTGAAGGCGGCGCCGACGCGTCCCGAGGACAGCTACGCGGCCGCGCCGGACCTCGGCACCGTCGCCAAGAACGCGCTCGTCCTGAAGGGCTATCGCCTGTCGACCGGCTACGCCGGCTTCTTCCCGGCCGTCCACCATCCGATCGGCGGCAGCACGACGCTGGCGCTCTCGGGCACGCAGTGGACGTTTGCGCCGGACGGCACCCGTTCGCCCGCGGCAGGCGGCGTGGCGCGAGTCCGCGTGCTCGACGCGGATGGCCGTCTCGACCCGGCCGCCTTCGCGCAGCTGACCGCCGATCGCCCCGGCCGGCTCGGCGCCGATGTGCGCGCCGACGGCCCGCGCGTCCTCGCCTTCACCGAGCGTTTCCACGATGGCTGGACGGCGACCGCGGACGGCCGGCCGCTGGCCCTCGTGGCGATCGAGGGCGACTTCCTCGGCTGCCGGGTCGACGCGGGGGTCCGGCACGTCGAGCTGCGCTTCACCCCGCGCAGCTTCCGGGACGGGGTGATCGTCTCGGCGCTGGGTGTCATCGCGCTCGCCGCCGTCATGTGGCGTTGGCAGCGCTGACCGGCGCCGCCGTGCGCCGGCTGCGCCTCGATCGTTTACGCGATCATGACCACGACGACACGATCGACCGTCCGTTCATGGCTGACCTGGTTCGGTCTCGCCGCGGTGGCGATCGCCGCGACCGCGTGTGGCGACGACAAGTCGCCGACGCAGCCCTCGCCGACACCGACGCCGACCCCAACCCCGACCGTCTCCGTCACCGCCGGGCGCATCACGCAGGACCCGGCCGGCGTCGGACTGGTGTTGGCGACCTCGTTCAGCTTCCGCGCCGACGGGTTCGCCGCCAGCGACGGCAGCGCCCTCACCTACACCTGGGACTTCGGCGACGGCGTCCGCCAGACCGGCGGCACCACGATCAGCCACGTCTTCGGTGCCCGCGGCGCCTTCACGGTCGGCGTGAGCGCGGCCACCGCCGGTGGCGCGTCGGCAAGTGCGTCGCTGGCCAACGTGGCGGCCACCACCGTCGACGGCCGCTGGGGCCTGCAGGATGCGACCGGAGCGTTCGTCGTCCGCAACACGACGATCAGCCAGAACGGCACCTCGCTATCGGGCGACGACACCGCGCTGAACTGCCGCTTCGCCGTCACCGGCAGCGTCCAGGCCCAGCGCGGCATCACCGTGACGTGGACGCGCGCCCGCAACGACTGCCAGGCCTTCAACGTGCCGGAGACGATCCGCTTCACCGGCGTCGCCGAGGAAGCCGCCGGCGGTTTCCTCGGCACGCTCGATACCGGCGTCCAGGCGCGCCTGCTCGCCTGCTCGCGTCCGGGCTGCTCCTGAGCCCGCCCACCGACGACCCCGGGAGGCGAACTCAGGCCGGGCGCGCGAGTCTGCCATAGTTGCGTCCGTGACCGAGACAGCACCGCCGCGGTGGGACGCGTTCGGAATCGTGCGCGATCTCGCGCGCGCCTGGCCCGACGTCGAAGTCGCGACGAAGTACGACGGCTCGCCGGCCTTGAAGTGCCACAAGTGCTTCATGGCCGGCATGGCCCTGCCGCCGGTCGCCGAGCCCGACACGCTCGTCGTGCGCATCGATCCGGAGGCGCGGCAGTGGCTGCTCGACGAGGCGGCCGACACCTACTACGTCACCGCGTATCACGAGCCGCACCCCGTCGTGCTCGTCCGGCTCGCGCGGATTGACCGCGAGGCGTTGCGCGATCTGCTGACGATGGCGCGGCGCGCCACGCTCGTGAAAGCCGGACGGCTGGCGGGCTGAGGGCCGGCGACTCCACCTCTGCGACACGACGCGTCGGCCGACCGCGGGCGAGGCGTCACGGCACCGGCGGGCTCGCCTCCTTCTCCTGGAGCGCCTGGAAGGCCGCGAGTGACCGGTCGGCCCGTTCCGTCTGGCCGGTGCGGCGATAGGCCTGGGCCAGCCGGAAGTGGGCCTGGGCCAGGCGCGGCTCAATCGTCGCCGCCGCCTGGAGCGGCACGATCGCCTCGCGCCACCGTTTCTGTTCCGACAGCAGGATGCCGAGCTGCAGGCGCGCCTTGGCGTGCGATCGATCGAGCGCCACGGCCCGGCGCAGCAGCGCCTCGACTTTCGTCGAGATCCCCGCTGACGCCGGTCGCCGGGCCGCGCCAGAGGCTCATCGCGTAGTCGTACTGGCCGTTGGCGTCGCGCGCCTTCAGCGACACGAAGCGGGCCAGCCGGCGGGTGATGTCCTCGCTGCGCGCCGGCACGACGCCGTACATCTCGCCGAGGAACGTGATCGCCCGCGGATCGGCCGGATCGAGGTCGGCCGCCTCGCAGAACGACGTGACCGCGTCCTCGTGTCGGCCGCGCGAGTATTGCGCGATGCCCAGGCCGACGTGCAGCCTGGCCGATCGCGGGTGGCGGCGGAGGCTGGCCGTGAAAACGTCGGCCGCGTCGTCGTAGGCGCGCAGCCGCAGCAGGTTGTTGCCCCAGTCGAACAGGTGCGGCTCGGTCGGCTCGAGGTGGGCGGCGCGCTGGTAGCCGACCGCCGCGGCGGTGTAGTCGCCGGCCCGCTCGTCGATGTCGCCCAGCAGGTTGAAGAGCTCGCCGGTTTCCCTGGCCGCGAGCATCCTCTGCACCTGCTGGCGCGCGGCCTCGAGCGCGCCGGTCTCGAGGTAGGCCAGCGCCAGGTCGTAGCCGTTCGTGTAGTGGGCAGGGTCGAGCGCACGGGCCCGCTCGAGATGCAGAATCGCCGCCTTCAGCCGGCCGGCCTGAAGATAGAGCTCGCCCAGGGCGTGGCGGGCGGCGAAGTCGTCCGGGGTGCGGCGGACCGCGTCGAGCAGGCGCCGCTCGACCGCGGGAGCGCGCCCAGACGCGTCCGCTGCGGCGGCCGGCGACACCGGGGTTCGGGGCGCCGCCGGTGGCGCCTGCGCCCGCGCCTCGCCCGGGAGGGCGAGCAGCGCGAGCGCGAGCGCGACGTGGGTCGAACGTTGAGTCACACGGCTGGCTCCGGCGCCGTCCGGATCCTATCCGTTGGCGCCGGGCCAGTCGAACGAGCTCAGCCTACCAGTAGAACTTCAGGCCGACCTGCATCTGCCGGGGCGTGTTGCGCATGCTGGTGATGCTGGAGAAATTGCGCGCGTCGCCAAAGTTCAGCGACCCGGGCAGGTTGAAGGCGGGCGTGTTGGTCAGGTTGAAGACCTCGAGGCGGAACTCCGCCTTGCTCTGGCCAAAGAGCCCGAACTGCCGCGCCACACCGGCGTCGAGCTGCCGCAGCGGCGGGCCCGTGACCTGGCTGCGTGTTCCGCCGAGCGGGCTGAAGTCGGTCTGCCCGATCGTCGCCACCGGTGCCGGGTTGGCGAACGCGGCCGCGTTGTAGAAGTTGGCCACGTCGTGGTTGCCGGCATACGGATCGCCCACGACGAGCCCGTAGCAGCCGGTCCCCGACCCGGTGGCCGGCGTGCAGTTGATGGTCTGGGCCTGGCCGGTGTAGAACGACGCCACCCAGTTGAACCGCCAGCCGCCCAGGATCGCGCCCTTGAACGGCAGATCGTAGTTGCCGCTCGCCACCAGCGCCTGCTTGGTGTGGAAGCCCGAGAGCCCGATGTCGTTCGCGAGGTCCCAGCCGACCACGTCCGGCGCGCGCAGGCCGCCGACACCGCCGCCCGACAGCGAGTCGCCGGCGTTGGTCTTGGCCTCGCTCAGCGTGTAGCTGACGAGGAACTGCAGACCCTTGTGGTAGCGGCGCTGGAACTTCATTTGCAGCGAGTCGTACGAGCTGACGCCGACCGTGCGCACCAGAATCGAGTTGCGCGCGAAGTCGGGGAACTGCACGTACGGCGTCGGGTTGGTGCCCGGCGGCAGCAGCCTGGTGACGTTGTTCATGCCGGTGAACGTCTCGAGGTTGCGCCCGCGCGTCCCGACGTAGCCGACCTCGACGGCATGCTGGCCCGGCAGCTCGAGCTGATACATCACGTTGGCGTTGTGATAGCGCGGCGTCTTGTAGTCGAACTCCACGCCGCGCGTCGTCAGGCCGTTGGCGTTGACGTTGAGCGGATCGAGCGGGATCCGCTCCCGGGCGTCGAGGGTGACCAGCGAGCCGTCGGGCAGCCGGTTGGGCGTGGTGTCGTTCGGCGCCACGTAGGTCAGCGTGAACTGGAACGGGTAGTTGTAGCCGAGGCTCGGGTTGCCGCCGCGGTTCTCGAACGCCCCGTAGAACAAGCCGTAGCCGCCGCGGATCACCTGTTTGTCGCTGAGCTGATAGGCGGCGTCGAGCCGCGGCGCGAAGTTGTTCTTCGGCATCTTGCCCAGGCCGCTGCCGAACTCGTCGGTGTAGACCAGCTCGATGCCGTCCTTCGCCAGGTTGTTGATGAAGCTCTGCGACAGCGGCTTGTCGCGCCACTCGGCCGGAATCAGATAGCGAGCCGGCGGGCCGGGCACGAAGTTGGCCTGCTCCGCTTCACGCTCCTGCTCGCGGCTGAACCAGTCCCAGCGCAGGCCGTAGTTCAGCGTCAGCTTGTTGCCGACGCGCCAGCTGTCCTGCGCGTAGGCCCCGTGGTAGGTCTTGAAGGCGTCCACGTCGCCGAACGGCGAGACCCGGATGTCGTGCATGCCGCCCAGGTAGTCGACGCCGCCGGGGACCAGCGACGGGATCTGTGCCAGGAGGAAGTGCGCCCGCGAGGTGCTGTTGTCGGTGGCGTTGACCAGCGACGTGTACCGCCCGTCCCAGTAGTACTCGCCGCGCGCGTAGGGCGGCTGGGTCGAGCCGAAGAAGATGTTCTGGTACATGTAGCCACCCTTGAAGGTGTGCGACTTGTACACCTTGGTCAGGTTGTCGCTGAACTGCACCGTGTTGCTGAACCGCTCGCTGACGACCCAGCCCGAGTGGCCGAGCGCGGTCAGCCCCGCGGGCGCGACCAACGGCAGGCCGCCGTTGCCTTCGATCTGCGGGATGCCCAGGATGCCGTAGCGTCCCGGCAGGTCGCTGGTGTCGTTGCCGTTCGGCTGCAGGCGGTTGGTGTGCTCCTGGCTCAGGCCGACGCGCGCCTCGTTGATCAGCGTCGACGAGAACATGTGCGTGTGGCTGGCCGCCAGGCCATGGACGCGGACCTTCTCGTCGCCTTCGTTGAACCCGCCGCCGTCGGCATCACCGTCGAAGGGCGACGGCCGCAGCTTCTGGTTGTTCGAGAAGCTGTAGCGGGCGAAGAAGCGGTCCGCGTTGCTGAAGTTGTGGTCGACGCGGGCGTCGAACGAGTGCGTGTCATCGGTGTTCTGCCGGTTGACCACGTAGTTGTTGTTCAGACCCGCGAGGTTGGGCTCGGGGTAGAGCCGCATCAGGCGCAGCGCGTCGGCGCTGAGACGGCCGGCCGGGATCTGGTTGCCGGCGAAGGCGTCGCGCACGAAGCCGGCGCGCGTCGCCGCCATGCCCGTCACCGGATCGATCTGGCCGGCGGCGAGCTGCCGGGTCGTCGCCGGATCGAAGACCGTGCCGCGCTGGAAGGTGCGGCCCAGGATGTCGGTGCCGGCGTTGCCGCTCTGCAGCGCGATCAGGTCCGAGAAGTTCGTGAACCCGCTGTTCCGCTGCGCGGCGGTCGGGACCGTCGTGACCCAGGTCCGCGCCGACGAGATCAGGCTGCCCTCGTAATCGGCGAAGAAGAACGTCTTGCCGGTGACGACGGGACCGCCCGCCGTCATGCCGAACTGGTTCGACTTGTACTTGCCCTTCTTCAGGCCGGCCCGGTTGGCGAAGAAGTCGGTGGCGTTCAGCTTGTCGTTGCGGGCGAACTCCCACAGGCTGCCGTGGAACTGGTTGCTGCCCGACTTGAGCGTGGTGTTGAGCACCGCGCCACCGGCGCGTCCGTACTCGGCGCTGAACGAGCTGGTGAGGATCTTGATTTCGTCGACCGCGTCGACCGGCGGCTTGACGATGTAGGCGACGCCGCTCAGGAAGTCGACGTTGCTGGTGTTGTTGTCGATCCCGTCCAGCATGTAGTTGTTCTGGGCCGGGCGGACGCCGTTGGCCGAGAACATCAGCGGCGCGCGCGCACCGGGCTGCGGCGGCACCACGCCGGGGCTCAACCGGGCGAGGATGGTGTAGTCGCGGCCGTTGATCGGCAGGTTCTCGATCATGTCGGAGCCGAGCGTCTGGCCGACCGTGCCGGTGCCGGTCTCGAGGAGCGCCGCGGACGCCGTCACGACCACGTCTTCGGTCAGGTTACCGGGCTCCAGCGCGAAGTCGACCACGGCGTTCTGCTGGATGCTGACGCCGATGGTGCGCCGCTCCGTGTTGCGGAAGCCGGGGAACTCGACCCGGACCGTGTAGGCGCCGGTGCGGACCGGCGTGATGATGAACGTCCCGTCCTCGCGCGTCACGGTGGTCAGGGTGAAGCCCTGGCCCTCGTGCGTGATGGTGACGGTGGCACCAGGCAGCACGCCGCCTGATTGATCCTTGACCGTGCCGAGGATGGTGCCCGTGTCGACCTGCGCAGCGGCGGGCGCGCCCGCGACGAGCAGCAACAGCGTGGCGACGAGCGCACGGGCTCCGGCCCGTGGCGACAACCTGAACATGCCTCTCCTCCCCCACTGATCGGCAGCCGCGGACGTGTACCCTGGGCGGGCACACGTCGCCGCGGCAAGCCGCTTGACCGTGAACGTTTCCGGTTGTAGCTTCCTACCATCGCATGACCTGGGTGTCAAGAATTACGTGCTCGGTTGGACTGGTGATTGCTGGTTCGGTCGCGGGCCGAGCAAAATCAGCTGCAATCGACGCCGTCGCGAACTATGTCGATGTCGCGGCCTCGACTGGTCTCACCGCGCCGACGGTGATCGGCGAGGCCGGGACGAAGGACTACATTCTCGAGACCACCGGCGGCGGTATAGCCGTGCTGGACTATGACGGCGATGGACGTCAGGACGTGTTCGTCGTCAACGGGTCCAGGCGCGGGCCGTCATCCGACCCGTCGCCGACCAGTCATCTGTATCGCAACGGCGGCGACGGGACGTTCACCGACGTCACCGCACCGGCCGGCCTCACCGCGCGCGGCTGGGGACAGGCGGTGTGCGCCGGCGACATCGACAACGACGGCGACGTCGATCTGCTCGTCACCTACTACGGGCGCCTGGCGCTGTATCGCAATGACGGCAACGGCACGTTCACCGACGCGACGGCGGCCAGCGGCCTGCCCGCCGACCGCCCGCGCTGGAACACCGGCGCCGCGTTCCTGGACGTCGACCGCGACGGCCGCCTCGACCTGTTCGTCTCGGCCTACGTCGCCTACCCCGACGCGACGCGCTACGCCCCCGGCAGCCGGCCCGACTGTTTCTGGAAGGGGATGCCGGTGATGTGCGGGCCGCAGGGCCTGGCCGGCTCGCACAACGCGCTCTTCCGCGGACTGGGCGACGGCACCTTCGCCGACGTCTCGGAGAAGGCCGGCCTGCTCAAGCCGCGCCCCGCCTTCGGCTTCACGCCGCTCGTCCTCGACTACGACAACGACGGCTGGTCCGACGTCTACGTGGCCAACGACTCGTCGGCGTCGCTGCTGTTCCACAACGACAAGGCCGGCGGCTTCACCGAGGTCGGCCTGCGGGCCGGCGTCGCCCTGACCGCCGACGGCCGCGCCCAGGCCGGGATGGGCGTCGCCGCCGCCGACTACGACCGCGACGGCTGGCTCGACATCGTCAAGACGAACTTCGACGACGACACGACGTCGCTCTACCGCAACCTCGGCGACGGCAGCTTCGAGGACGCGACGCTGGCGGCCGGCCTCGGCGGCAACACCCGCTTCCTCGGCTGGGGCACCGGCTTCCTCGACGTCGATCGCGACGGCTGGCCGGATCTGTTCGCGGTCAACGGCCACGTCTACCCGCAGGCCGACCAGGTCGGCGGACGCTACAGCTACCGGCAGCGGAAGGTCCTCTACCGCAACGGCGGCGCCGGCCGGTTCGAGGACGTGTCGGAGCGCGCCGGGCCCGGCATCCTCGCCGCGACGGCGGCGCGCGGTGCCGCGGTGGGCGACCTGTTCGGCACCGGGCGCCAGGACATCGCCGTCAACAACATGCACGCCGCCCCCAGCCTGTTGCATGATTGCCGGAGCACGGACACCGGATCCCACGCCATCGCGATCCAGCTGGTCGGCATCCGCTCGAATCGGAGCGCGCTCGGCGCGCGGGTCGCGGTGACGGCCGGCGGGCGGCGCCAGATCGACGAGGTGCGCAGCGGCGGCAGCTTCGGCTCGCAACACGCCATGGCCCTGTTCTTCGGGCTGGGCGCCCGGGCCGCCGCGGATCGCATCGAGGTGGCGTGGCCGAGCGGCGCCCGCGACGTCGTCACCGCGACGGCGGGCGATCGCCTCGTCGTCATCGAGGAAGGCGGCCGCATCGTCCGCCAGGAGCCGTTCGTCGCCCGGCGCGTGCCGGGATGTCCGGCGTCGTGATCGGGCCCGGTCCGTCAGCACAGCCGTCCGTCAGTCAGGCAGTTCAGCCATGCACCGGCGAGCCTTCATCCAATCGGCGCTGTTCACCGCGGCCTGGGCGGCCCATCGGACGGCGACGGCCGGTCAGCCGGATCGCCACAGCGGCAAGTGGATCATCCCCACCAACAAGCCGGACCGCTTCGGCCTGAAGGTGATGGCGTTCAATCCCATCCTGAAGCCGGATCCGGCGGCGTATCGCCTGACGATCACCGGCCTGGTCGAGGCACCGCTGCAGCTCACCAGGGCCGATCTCGACCGGCTGGTGAAGGTGAAGCAGAACAGCCGCCTGAAGTGCGTGCAGTGCTGGTCGGGGCGGGTCGACTGGGAAGGCTTCCGCGCCCAGGCGCTGCTGACGCTGGCGGCGCCCAAGGCCGCGGCCGGCTGGGTCCGCGTCGACTGCGCCGACAAGTACTACGACTACGTCAAGCTGGACGACCTACGCCACCCGCGGACGCTGTTCGCGACCGCGATGCAGGGCGAGGCGCTGACGCCCGAGCACGGCGCGCCGCTGCGCCTGGTGCTGCCGCACAAGTACGGCTACAAGTCGTCGAAGCTGATCACCTCGCTCACCTTCCTCGACAAGGGTGGCCGCGGCCTGCAGGCCGACGGCATGCCCTACTATTCCGAGACCGGCGACATCCTGCCGGGCGTCGATCATCCGTTCGAGTTCCCGGACGACGTCCGCAAGATCCCGGGCGGCGAGATCACCGAGGTACCTGATGGTGGTGTCCCGGCAGGGTGGATCGCGGCATGGATCCCGGAGCGCGGCGTCCGGTTGGCAAGGCGCGAAGAGCGAGCTTATTGGGTATAAGAGAGTGATGAGCAACGCGGCCAGGCGGGATGCCCCGCCCGGGAGCCATGGTGCGATCCACCCGGCCGGGACACTAGCATGAGAGCCAGCGGGGAGTGCCCTGGACGCGAGGCCTACGGCGGCCGTACTGCCCGGGCCTGGGACGCGCTGCGTGAGGCGACCCCGCTCAGCGCGGTCCGCCGCCGCGACGCGCTCAAGCTGCTCGCCGGCATGATGGCCGAGTGGTGGCTGCCGCGTCGCCTCTTCGCGCAGGGTCCGCCGGCGGCGCGTCCCGATCGGTCCGGTCGTCCCGACAGGTCCGGTCGTCCCGACCGGAAGGTGATTGTCGTGACCTTCGGCGGCGGCGTCCGCTACGAGGACAGCCTGGCGCCGAGCGGCTGGGTCAACATCCCGCACCTCGCCAACGAGCTGGTGCCGCAGGGCCTGGTCTACCCCACCGCCCGCTACGACGGCATCACCGGCCACTTCAACTCGACCGGCGCCCTGGTCACCGGCTGCCGGCAGGAGGTGGACGCCTATGGCAGCGAGGCGCCGGTCACGCCGACGATCTTCGAGCTGTTCCGCAAGCAGCACGGCCTGCCGCCCGAGGAAGCCTGGGTCATCGCCACCAACAAGAGCTTCAGCCTGATGGGCGGCAGCAAGCTGCGCGACTACGGCGATCCCTACTCGGCCAACGTCATCCTGCCCAAGCAGCTCCTCATCGAGACCATCAAGTCGGCGGTCAGCACCGACGCCGGCCCCGGCGTCGAGGATCGCCGGGTGCTGGCCGAGCGGATGATGCTGGCCCTCGACGAGGGCTACGAAGGCTTCGGCTGGAAGGTCTTCGAGGCCGGCCGCACCCTCGGCCCCGAGCTGAAGGCGACGCTGGCCAAGTCGCTGCTCGACTACTTCAACGACCCGATGGTGCCGACCAGCGGCGACGAGCTGACCTACTTCATGACCAAGGAGATCATGAACCGGCTGGCGCCGTCGCTCGTCGTCGTCAACTTCTGGGACATCGACATCGCCCACTACGGCGCCTACTCGCTCTACCTGGAAGCGATCCGCCGCACCGATCGCCTCACCCACGAGCTGTGGACGCACGCGCAGTCGCTGCCGGCCTACCGTGACAAGACGACGCTGCTGGTCGTGCCCGAGCTCGGACGCGACGGCGACATGATCGGCAACGGCTTCGCCAACCATCGCAGCGGCGACGAGTCGTGCCGGCGCGTCTGGCTGGTCGCGCTGGGGGCCGGCGTGCCCAAGGGCGCCGGCACCGAGCGCCCGATCAAGACCACCGACGTCGCGCCCACCGTCGCCAGGATCCTCGGCGTCGACATGCCGGAGTGCGAGGGCCGGCCGCTCCCCGAGCTGGCGTTCTGAGATCGCGACGATGACGTTCGAGGCTCGGCTCTCCGGCGAGGCAGCGGCGCTGGCGAAGCCGCACGCCGCCATGCTGGCGCGCCTGCCGGCGACCTTCCACGCCTCCATCCTCATCGAACTCGAGAAGTGGCCGACGCTGTTCGCGGCCGAGCGCGCCTACCAGCGCGCGCTCCTGCAGCACCTCGCCGCCCTGGCCGCGGCCGGCCGCGATCGCCTCTTCGCCGCGGTCGCCGCCGTCGAGGTCGAGGCCGGCTGCGACAAGCTCGCGGCCAAGGCGCCGTCCGCCTACCAGGACGACGCCCAGGCGGCGCTGCGCAAGCGGCGGATGCTGACGCGCTGGCGGCAGGAGGTCGACGCCGTCTTCCAGGCGATCCAGCCGGCCATCGACGCCGAGCTGCACCCGGCCGACGGCCGGCCCCGGCTGATCGTCCAGATCTACGCCAGCGCCATCGCCGTCCAGGCCGAGCAACTGTGGGGGCGCTTCCGCGGCCAGGGCGTCCGCGTGCCGCTCGCCCTCGACGGCGTTCGCGGATCCGACGCCTTCCTCCGCGGCCTGTTCGGCAACGGCTCGGCGTCGACGCTGTTCGCCGGCGTCGGCGGCGGCGGCGGCGAGGGCGGCGAGGGCGGGACGCCGCTCGATGCCTGGCTGATCGAATCCGGCGAGGCGCTGCATGCATGCACCGAGCCGGCCGCGACCGGCGCGACCGCCGGCGCGTCGTCGACCGGCTTGAGCTACGACCGGCTGCGCGGCTATCGCGACGACCTGACCAAGGCGCTCTTCGAGAAGATCCAGACCGGCGTCGAGAGCCCGCAGGCGTTCGCCGCCTTCGCCCGCAGCCTGCGCATCGCGCCGCGGCCGGGCGCGCTGCGGCACGCCCCTGAAGTCGTCCAGGCGTTCGTCCGCGACCTGTTCCTGACCGGCAACGGCACCCTCTTCGTCAACAACACCTTCGTCGAATGGGCGGCGGTCCAGGCCATCCGCCGGGCTCAACCGCGCCTGCTCGTCGCCCGCTACGGCGTCCGCGACAAGATGAAGCCGTTCAGCAGCCTGCTGCTCTTCTCGCAGCCGCGCGCCTCCGATCAGATCCCGGAGATCGAGGATCCGGTCGGCTCGTTCATCGACGTCGAGCAGCTCTCGCACTACGTGTGGCTGAACGCCGGGAAGAGCCCGGCCTACCGCCAGCGCACGCTGCACGTGCTGCTCGCCGAAGGCGTCGACGAGATGCTGGTGATTCGCGCCGGCGGCGGATCGCCCGGCGGCGAGCGCCCGCCCGCGGCCAGCCGGCCCCCAGCCAGCCTGGCCCCGGTCAGCCTGGCCGACGTCGGCGCCACCATGGCCCAGTGGCTCGGGGTGCCGTCGCCGACGCCGGGCCGCCCCATCGCCACGCTGCTGGGCTGAGCCCTGCCCGGAGGCAGAGGGCGGACGCAACGGGCGCCGGCCGGCGAAAGTATATGATTCCGCCCACCCGCCAATGTCCACGCCCGACCCGTTGCGCTTCGTGACGGCGGCCGATGCGGTCGTCGAGCCCTCGCCGTGGGGTCCGCACGACTGGCTGTCGCGCGCCGGCCTCACCGCCGCGGAGCGGCTGATGCTGGTCCGCGTCACCATGCCGCCCGAAAAAGGCCACGCCTTCCATCGGCACCCGGCCATGGAGGAGATCATCTACGTCGTCTCGGGCCGCGCCGAGCAATGGGTCGACCGCGCGTCGCGCCTCCTCGGGCCGGGTGAGATCGCCCACATCCCGGCCGACGTCGTGCACGGCACCTACAACGCCGGCGACACCGACCTCGTCATCCTCGCCATCCTCTCGCCGGCGGTGTTCGAGGGCCCGGCCCTCGTCGACGTCTCCGGCGAGCAGCCCTGGGTTTCGCTGCGGCTGGCCGCGGCCCGCTGATCGCCGATGCCAACGGTCCTCCTCGCCGGCACGCTCGACACCAAGGGAGCCGAGTACGGCTACGTCCGCGATCGGCTGCAGCAGCGCGGCGTCGCGACGCTGGTGATGGACCTCGGCGTCCTCGGCGAGCCGGCCTTCGCGCCCGACATCGCCGCGGCCGAGGTCGCCCGCGCCGGCGGCGCCGATCTCGGCGGCGCTGCGGGCCGCCCGGGATCGCGGGCCGGCCATCGACGCGATGCTGCGCGGCGCCTGCGCGCTGGTCCCCGCGCTGCACGCCGCCGGCCGGATCGACGGCGTGCTCGGCCTCGGCGGCGGCGGCGGCACGGCGATGATCACCGCGGCGATGCGGACGCTGCCGGTCGGCGTCCCCAAGCTGATGGTCTCGACGCTGGCCTCGGGCCACACCGCGCAATACGTCGACGTCACCGACCTCACGCTGATGCCGTCGGTCATCGACATCGCCGGCCTCAACCCGCTGTCGCGCCGCATCCTCGGCAACGCCGCCGCGGCCATCGCCGGCATGGTCGACCAGGCCCCGATTGCCGACGACGCGCCCGACGGCCCGCCGCGGCCGCTGCTCGCGGCGACGATGTTCGGCGTGACGACGCCGTGCGTCACCGCCGCCCGCCAGCAGCTCGAGGCGGCCGGCTACGACGTGCTCGTCTTCCACGCCACCGGCACCGGCGGCCGGGCGATGGAGGCGCTGGTCGACAGCGGCTTCATTCAGGGCGTACTCGACGTGACCACCACCGAGTGGTGCGACGAAGTGGTCGGCGGCGTCCTCACCGCCGGCCCCGATCGGCACGGCGCCGCGGCGCGGCGCGGCATCCCGCAGGTCGTTTCGGTCGGCGCGCTCGACATGGTCAACTTCCATGGCATGGACACCGTGCCGACGACCTTCGCCGGCCGCACCTTCTACCGCCACACGCCGTCGGTCACACTCATGCGGACGACGGCCGACGAGTGCCGCGCCATCGGCCAGCGCCTCGCGGCGCAGCTCAATCGCTCGACCGCGCCGGTGACGCTGGTCCTGCCGCTCGGCGGCGTCAGCATGATCGACGCGCCGGGCCAGCCGTTTGCCGATCCCGAGGCCGACCGCGTCCTCTTCGAGACGCTGCGCGCCAGCGTCGGCCCCCACGTCCGGGTCGTCGAGGTCGACGCCCACATCAACGATCCCGTGTTCGCCGAGACGCTCGTCCGCGAGATGCTCGCCGCCCTCATCCCCGCCACCCGTTCCCGCAACGCCAGTGGCCCGTATCAGTCATTCCGGTAGTGGATCTCGGGCGCGGCGCCCGGCTGGCCAGGCGCGAGGAGCGCGCAAATCGGGAATTTGTCAGCGACGAGCAACGCCGCCAGGCGGGATGCCCCGCCCGAGAGGCACTATCGAAATGACTGATACAGGCCACTAGTGCGCTGACCGATGCCCTTCATTCCTCGAAAAACCGCGCTGTCACGCCTCCGTGAACGTATACGGAAGAACCAGCCGATCGTCGGCGCCGGGGCCGGCACCGGCATCTCGGCCAAGTTCGCCGAGCGCGGCGGCGTCGACCTGATCATCATCTACAACTCGGGCCGCTACCGGATGGCCGGGCGCGGCAGCCTGGCCGGCCTGCTGCCCTACGGCGACGCCAACGCCATCGTCCAGGACATGGCCAGGGAAGTGCTGCCGATCGTCCGCGACACGCCGGTGCTGGCCGGGGTCTGCGGCACGGATCCGTTCCGCATCATCCCGGTCCTGCTGCGCGAGCTGCAGGCGATGGGCTTCGACGGCATCCAGAACTTCCCCACCGTCGGCCTCATCGACGGCGTCTTCCGCGCCAACCTCGAAGAGACGGGGATGAGCTACGACCTCGAGGTCGAGATGGTGCGCGAGGCGCGCCGGCTCGACCTGCTGACGTGCCCCTACGTCTTCGACGGCGACTCGGCCAAGGCGATGGCCAAGGCCGGCGCCGACGTGCTGGTCGCGCACCTCGGCCTGACGACCAAGGGATCGATCGGCGCCAAGACCGCGCTGACGCTCGACGAGTCGGCGCGCCGCGTCCAGGCCATGCACGATGCCGCGCGCGCCGTGCGCCCGGACATCATCGTGCTCTGCCACGGCGGCCCCATCGCCGAACCCGAGGACGCCGAGTACGTCCTGGCCCACACGACCGGGATCGCCGGCTTCTTCGGCGCCTCCAGCATCGAGCGCCTCGCCACCGAGAGCGGCATCGAAGCCCAGGCCCGCCGGTTCAGGAACATGACGATGCCCCTTGGCGCGCCGAAGCCGCAGGCGACGGCGGGTGTCCCGCCGAAGGCGAAGGCGGACCGAGGCCGCGCCACGACGCGGGCGAGTGGAGCGAAGCGATGACGACGACCCCGGCCTCGATGATTCGACGCGTCCTCCTTGGCGCCGCACTGGTGGCGGCCGCCATCACTGTCGTGCCGGCGCAGCAACGCCCGGCCCCAGCCACAGCCACAGCCCGAGCCGCCGCCGACGAGGCCGGCCGCCCGTTGCGGCTGCTGTTCCTCGGCCACGACCGCGACCATCACCCGTCCGGAAAGCTGCTGCCGCTCATCGCCGCCCCGCTCGCCCGCCGCGGCATCCAGATGACGCACGTGTCGACGCCCGAGGAGGCGCTCGTCCCGGCGACGCTCGCCCACTACGACGGCCTGGTGCTCTACGCCAACCACGAGGCGATCACGCCGGAGCAGGAGCAGGCGCTGGTCGACTTCGTCGAGGGCGGCAAGGCGATCATCGCCCTCCACTGCGCCTCGTTCATGTTCACTAAGGCGCCGCGCTTCATCCCGATCATCGGCGGCCAGTTCCTGAAGCACGGCACCGGCGACTTCACCGCCGAGATCGTCGCGCCCGATCACCCGGTGATGAAGGGCCTCAAGCCGTTCTCGACTTGGGACGAGACCTACGTCCACACGCGGCACAACCCGGTCGATCGCACCGTGCTGATGGAGCGCGTCGACAAGGACGGCCGCGAGCCGTACACCTGGGTTCGGACGCAGGGCAAGGGCCGCGTCTTCTACACCGCCTACGGCCACGACGAGCGGACCTGGGGCAACCCCGGCTTCCGGCAGCTCGTCGAGCAGGGCATCGTCTGGGCGGTGAGCGATCAGGCCCGCGCCGCCTGGCAGAAGCTGAAGATGCCGACCGTCGAATACGTCGACGGCTTCAACGTGCCCAACTACGAGAAGCGCGATCCGGCCCCGAAGTACCAGCTGCCGATGACCGCGGCGGACTCGCATGAAGTTCATCCAGACGCCGGCCGAGTTCAAGGTCGAGCTCTTCGCCCAGGAGCCGATGATCGGCGGCAAGCCGATCACCTTCTCGTTCGACGAGCGCGGCCGGCTGTGGCTGATCGAGGCGGTCGACTACCCGAACCGCGTGCTGCGCGGCGGCGAAGGCGACGATCGCATCAAGATCCTCGAGGACACCAACGGCGACGGCAAGGCCGACAAGGTCACCGTCTTCGCCGATCACCTGAACCTGGCCACCAGCCTGGTCTTCGCCAACGGCGGGCGTGATCGTCGCCGCCGCGCCGCACATGCTGTTCCTGCAGGACACCAACGGCGACGGCAAGGCCGACGTCAAGAAGGTCCTCAGCACCGGCTGGGGCATCGCCGACACGCACGCCGGGCCGTCCAACCTGCAGTACGGGCTCGACAACGTACGTCTGGGGCGTGGTCGGCTACTCGGGCTTCGACGGCCAGATGAACGGCGCGCCGATGAAGTTCAGTCAGGGCGTCTACCGCTACCAGCCCGGACGGAACGCAGTTCGAGTTCATCACCGGATCGACCAACAACACCTGGGGCCTCGGCTTCAGCGAGACCGGTCGACGTGTTCGGCTCGACCGCCAACAACGATCCGAGCTTCTACGTCGCCATCCCGAACCGCTTCTTCGACGCCGTGCCCGAGCTGACCTCCGGCGTGCGGACGATCGAGCGGCCCCGGCTACCAGAGCGCCGGCCAGTTCTACACCGCGCACTTCCTGACGCCGTACATCCGCCAGGTCGACGTGTGGAGCGGCTACACCGCCGCCGCCGGGCATCAGCTCTACACGGCGCGGGCCTTCCCGAAGGAGTACTGGAACCGGATCGCGTTCATCACCGAGCCGACCGCGCACATCGTCGGCCAGGGCGTCATGGAGTCGCAGGGCGCCGGCTTCGTCACCCGCGACGGCTGGAACCTGATGGCCGGCGCCGAGGAGTGGTTCTCGCCGGTGCACGCGCAGGTCGGTCCCGACGGCGCCGTCTGGGTCGCCGACTGGTACACCTTCATCAACCAGCACAACCCGACCCCGCCCGGCCACAGCAACGGCCCGGGCAACGCCTACGAGACGTCGATGCGGGACAAGACGCGCGGCCGCATCTACCGCGTCGTCTACCGCGATGCCCCGGCCGCGGCCCGGACGCCGTCGCTGTCCAAGGCGGACCCGGCCGGCCTCGTCGCGGCGCTCAAGAGCGACAACATGCTGTGGCGGCTGCACGCCCAGCGCCTGCTGGTCGAGCGCGGCAAGCTGGACGTCGTGCCGCAGCTCGTCGCCCTGACCGCCGATCCCAAGGTCGACGCCGTCGGCACGAACGGCGCGGCCTTCCACGCGCTGTGGACGCTGCACGGCCTCGGCGCCATCACGAGCACGACCAGCGAGGGCGGCCGCGCCGCCGTCCAGGCACTCGCCCACCCCGCCGCCGGCGTCCGCAAGGCGGCCGCGATGGTGCTGCCGGCGACGCCCGAGACAGGTGCAGTGACAGGGGCAGTGACCGGTGCTGGGACGACGGCCGCCATCCTCGCCTCCAAGGTGCTGGCCGACCCGGATCTGCACACCCGCCTGGCCGTCTTCCTCCGCCTCGCCGAGCTCCCGGCCTCGAACGCCGCCGGCCAGGCGATCTACGCCGCCTCGCTCGACCCGACCAACTTCGGCGACCGCTGGTTGAGCCGCGCCCTCTACATCGCCGCCACCCGGCACAAGGCGGCCTTCCTGACCAGGTACCAGGGCGACCCGTCGAAGCTGTCGATCGACGCGTTGCCCATCGCCCTGCGCCTGGGCCGTGCCCGGCCCGACTGGCGCCAGCCGGCCGAGGCCGTCCTGTCCGTCGACTGGAAGACCATGGAGGTGCCGGGCAGCTGGGAATCGCGCGGCCTGACCGCCTTCGACGGGGTGGTCTGGTTCACCCGGCAGATCGACTGGCCGGCCGACCGGCGCGGCGCCGCGTCGGTGCGCTTCGGCCGGATCGGCAACATCGGCGAGGTGTGGGTCAACGGCACCAGCGTCGCCGCCGCGGCCGTCGATCCGACCGCCGGCCGCAGTCCGCAGGTCTTCGAGGCGCCCGACGGCGTCCTCAAGCCAGGCGCCAACACCCTGACCGTCCGCATTCAAAATCTGCGGGGGGACGGCGGCTTCCTTGCCGCCCCGGACGCCCTCGTCGTCCAGAGCGGCGACGCGAAGCAGTCATTGGCCGGCAGCTGGCGCTACCGCGTCGAGCGCCAGACCAACGGCGGGCCGCTCTACGGCCGGGCGGGAGAGCTGGCCGCGCACGTCGCCTCGGCCGGCACACCGCCGCCCGCCGCCGCCGTCCTGGCGGCGCCGGCGGTCACCGCCAAGGCCGACGTCGTCCTGCGCCTTGGCGTGCTCAAGGACCAGTTGAAGTGGGACCAGCCGGCCCTGACCGTCGGCGCCGGACAGCTCGTCGACCTGGTGTTCACCAACACCGACGTCATGCCGCACAACTTCATCCTGGGCACCCCGGGGTCGCTGCCGGCGATCGGTGCCGCCGCCGACGCCCTGATGAGCAGTCCCACCGGCCAGGTCCAGCAGTTCGTGCCGGATCTGCCGCAGATCCTGGCCTCGACCCGGCTCCTCGAACCGGGCCAGTCGATTACCATCCAGTTCCGGGCCCCGGGCCAGGCCGGCGACTACCCGTTCGTCTGCACGTTCCCCGGGCACTGGCGGCTGATGAACGGGGTGCTGACCGTCACCGCCGGCCGCCCATCTGAGCCGTGATACCGTTGACTGCTCCATGCATCCGTCCCTGGAACACCTGATCCGCCTGCAGCAGCTCGAGACGGACGCAGGCGAGCGAAAGCGACGCCTCGCCGACCTGCCGGCACGAGTCGCGGAAGCAGATGCGGCCGTGGCCGCGGCCAAGGCCGCGCGCGACGGCGTCGCCGCCCAGGTCGCCGAGACCACCGCGGCGCGGCGGGCCGCCGATCGCGAGCTCGCCGTCGTGCAAGGCCGGCTGACGAAGTACAAGGACCAGCTGATGGAGGTGAAGACCAACAAGGAATACACCACCATGCAGCACGAGATCGCGACCGCCGAAGAGGGCGTGCGCACCTTCGAGGATCAGAATCCTCGTCCTGATGATGGGCGCCGACGAGCTCGCCGCGGCGCTCAAGGCGGCCGACGCCGCGGTGGCCGCCGAAGAGCGCAAGGCGAGCGGCGTCCGCGCCGACGTCGAGGCCGAGCGCGGCCGGCTCGAGGCCGAGCTCGCCGGACTGACGACGACGCGCGCCGGGATCGAGCAGCAAATGACGCCCGAGTACATCCGCCTGTTCAACGACAACGTCGCCACGCGACGTGGTGTCGCGGTCAGCGCGATCCGCGACGGCCACTGCCAAGCCTGCCAGGTCACCGTCCGGCCGATGCAGATCATGCAGGCGCGGAAGGGCGACGAGATCGTGCTCTGCGAATCGTGCAAGCGCATCCTCTACGTGCCGCCGCCAGCACCAGCTGCGGCCGCCCCCGGTGCACCGGAGGCGGTGGCCGGCGAAGGCGGCCGGTCGTGATCGCCGGGCGTCGCGCCCGCCTCGGAGCGTCGCGGGACTGGCACCACGGGCTGCGGCCCCCCGCCTGTCGGTGACATGACCCCGGAAGCCTTCATCGCGTTCGCGCGTTCGTTGCCCGAGCCGATGGCGCTCACCGACGAGCGCGGCCGCGTGGTGGCCTCGAACGCCTCGGCGCGCGACTTCGTCGTGCCGCTCCGCACCGGCGCCTCCGTCTGCAATCTCTCGCCCGACGGCCCGCGCCTGCGCGAGTGGCTGGCCGCCTGCCGCGATGCCCGCGGCCTGCTCAAGACGACGGTCCCGCTGCGCCGCGACGACGGCACGCTCGTCGACGTCCGCATCGAGGCCACCTCGGTCGCCACCGACCAGCCGGAGGACGCCCCCGCCCCGCTGCTGCTCCGCTTCCGCTCGCGCGCGTCCGGAGCGCACGAGCAGGCGCTGCACATCGCCGAGGCGCGCTACCGCGAGCTGTTCTCGAACGCGGTGCACGGCATCTGCCGCTGTCACGTCGACGGCACCATCCTCGAGGGCAACCCGGCGCTGGCGGGGATGCTCGGCCACCTCTCGCCCGAATCGCTGGTCGGCGTGAAGCTCGGGGCCGACATCTACGAGGAGCCCGAGGCCTTCCTGACGCTGATCGACCGCATCCGCCACGCCGGCCGCGCCCTCAGCGTCGACGCCAACTGGCGGCGGCGCAACGGCGATCCGCTGGCGGTGCGGCTGTCGGGCCGCTTCGAGGCCGGGGGCAGCCCCGATGGCGTGATCGAGCTGCTCGTCGAGGACGCCACCGAGCGGCGGACGCTCGAGGCGCAGCTGGCGCACACCACCAAGATGGAATCGATCGGCCGGCTCGCCGGCGGCATCGCCCACGACTTCAACAACCTGCTGACCGCGATCCTCGGCTACGTCGACCTGATGCAAGGCTCGCTCAGCGAGCAGGATCCGATCGCCCGGCACGCCCTGCAGATCCGCCGCTCGGCCGAGCGCGCCAGCCTGCTGACGCGCCAGCTCCTCGCCTTCAGCCGCAAGCAGTTCCTCCAGCCGCGGGTCATCGACCTGAACGCGGTGGTCGAGGAGAGCAACCAGATGCTGCGCCGGCTGATCTCGGAGCACATCGAGCTGTCGGCGTCGCTCGATCCGCGCCTGCTGCGGATCAAGGTCGACCCGGCGCAGCTGCAACAGGTCCTGCTGAACCTGGCCGTCAACGCCCGCGACGCCATGCCCAAGGGCGGCACGCTCGGCATCGTCACCGCCAACGTCGACCTGCCGGCCCGGGCCCTCGGCGGCGCGCCCGACTTCGAGGCCGGGCCCTACGTCATGCTGGCGGTCAGCGACACCGGCGTCGGCATGGACACCAACACGCGGGCCCGCATCTTCGAGCCGTTCTTCACCACCAAGCGGATCGGGGAAGGGACCGGCCTGGGCCTGTCGACGGTCTACGGCATCGTCCGCCAGAGCGGCGGCTACATCCAGGTCGACAGCGAGCGCGGCCGCGGCTCGCGCTTCACCATCTACTTCCCCGCCGTCAGCGACGCCGCCGAGGCGCCGCGCCCCGAGACGGTGCTGACCGACGGACCCATCGGCCGCGAGACGCTGCTGCTGGTCGAGGACGATCCGATGGTGCGGTCGCTCGCGGTGGAGGCGCTGAAGCTGAAGGGCTATCGCGTCCTCGACGCCGGCGACGGGCGCGAGGCGCTCCGCCTGGCCCAGGGCGCCGGCGACATCGGCTTGCTGATCACCGATGTCGTGATGCCGCGCATGACCGGGCGCGAGCTGGCCGACAAGCTCCGCCTGACGGCGCCGCTCCTCCGCGTGCTGTTCATGTCCGGCTACCCGGGCAGCCTCGGCGAGCAGCTCGGACGCAACGTCGACCTGCTCGAAAAGCCCTTCACGTCGCTGACGCTGGTCAGCCGCGTCCGCCAGGCGCTCGACCGCGACGTCCGCAGCAGCCTGCCGCTCAGGCGCGCCTAGTATCGACCGCGAGATCGAGCCCGGCCCGAACGAGGTCGTGGCTGCGTACTCGATGTGCAGCACCCGTCGCCTGGCCCCGTTCGTCGACTTCGACGACGCATGGAGGACGAGCGGTCGCATCACCACGACCCCGCCCACGTCGACGGTGCAGCTGACCGGCGACACGGCGCCGGCCAGCGTCTCGATCGCGTCCTCACCGAGCCGTCCGCGGGCGTGCGTGCAAGGCAGCACACGAAGCGGCCCGTTCGTCTCCGTGCTCGCATCGAGGCTGACGCGGATCGCGACAATCTGTTCCAGCGCCGACGCCGGCGCGTGCGCGTAGATGATGCCGGCCTTGATGGACCACGGCCCCCAGCCGGCGGCATCGACCTGCGCCCGCATCGGCAGCGCCGTGTCCTGGTGCCAGACGACCAGCCAGTTCGCCGACGCCGACTTGTCGAACAACGTGGCGCGAAAGGGCTGCGCGGCGCCGATGAAGGGCGCCGCGAGATCGATCAACCGGGAATCGCCGGCCAGCGCGCGGACCTCGGGCACCTCGAGCACGTGGCGCGCGCCGGCCCGACTTCGCGTGGCGAGATGGCCGTCCAGCGCGGCGGCGATCGGAGCAAGCTCCGCGTCGGTGAACACGCCCGCGACGACGCGGTAGCCCGGATCGTCCGTGGTCACGCGCGTCGGATGACGGCGAGCATCCGGCCGGCGTTGGCGCCTTCACGGCGGTACGACCAGAGCCAGTCGTTGTGCGTGGCCGTGCACAGGCCGGCGACGTGGACGTTGGCCGGATCGAGGCCGGCGGCGACCAGTTGATCGCGATTCGACCGCCACATGTCCAGGACGTGCGTGGCTCTTGGCGATTCGGCCGGCAGGAACCAGCGGTCGAGGTCGGTCTCGGCGAATCCGGCGACATGGAACGTCTCGCGGACCTCGGGGCCGACCTCGTAGCAGCACGGGCCGATCGAGGGGCCGATCGCGGCGACGATGTCGCGCGGCGATCCGGCGGCGGCCGCGAGGCCGGCGACGGTGCGTCCGGCGATGCCCTGCGCCGTGCCGCGCCAGCCGGCGTGGACTGCGGCGACAGCGCCGGCCGGATGCGCCAGCAGGATCGGGACGCAGTCGGCGGCCTTCACCGCCACCGCGACGTCGGCCCGGGTGGTGATCGCGGCGTCCGCCGACGGGAGCGGATCGCCGGCCGGCAGCGCCGAGGCGTCGACGCGCAGGGCGCGGCAGCCGTGGACCTGGTCGAGCCGCCACAGCGACGGCGCCGGCACGCCGAGCCAGCCGGCGACGGCGGCCCAGGCGGCGTCTGGTTCGGCGCCGCGCACAGGATCGAGGTCGCGGGCGGTGAAGCCGTGGCGGGCCAGCTCGGCCAGCGGCGCGCACGTCAGCACCCAGCCCCACGCTGCCCGCTCCCACGCGAACGGCGACGCCGGATCGGGCGGGCGGGACGCGGTCGGAGTAACCTGAGTTGTCATGCGAATCGTGGGTTTGGGACTGGACGCCACCGAAGTGCCGCGCATCGCGGCGATGCTCGAACAGTACGGCGATCGCTTCCGCCATCGAGTCTACACGGAGGGCGAAATCGCCTACTGCAACGCCAAAGCGGCCCGCGCCGCCGTCGCGTCCTACGCGGCGCGCTTCGCGGCCAAGGAAGCCGGGATGAAGGCGATCGGGACCGGCAAGTCGGCCGGCGTGCTCTGGCGCGACATCGAAGTCGTGCGCGGCCGCGGTGGTCCGCCGCAACTGGCGTTCCACGGCGCCGCGCGACGCCACTTCGATCGGCTCGGCGCGACCAAGGGGCTGATCACCATCACCCACACCGCGCAGCTGGCCATCGTGCACGTGATGCTGGTCGCAGAATAGCGCAACAGCGGTTGTCAGTTGGGCCCTTCCGCCGCTGTCGGCGGATCGGCCCCTGACGTCAACTCTCGGATCCACCGGCACTTCCCGACTCGCGCCAGCGCGGCACGGCGCCTGCACTGGTCACGACCGAAAGGCAGGTGACCCGCATGGTGGTCCGCATTCTTCCGAGTGATTCGTCCACGCCCGTCGGCAAGATCGCCGACGCGGAGATCGTCTTCGAGGATGGCGTCCTGAACGGCCTGAAGCTGGTCGGCTTCTCGATCTGGGAGCCGCGCGGCGGCAGCGCGAACGGCCGCCGCAACGTCACGTTCCCGGCCCGCACCTACTCCGTCAACGGCGAGCGCCGCAGCTTCGCGCTGCTCCGGCCGGTCGTCGATTCGACGGCGCAGGAACCGCTTCGCGCCCTGATCCTCCAGGCGCACGCCGAGTACGAGAAACAGCTCGCCCTGGACACTCCGGCGCCGGAGGAGTCGGTTGACACGGCGCAGACCGTCTAGGCCATCGGGCCGGGCACGCTCGCCTGGTGCTAGCATAATGCTAGCGAGGTGCCGCTTGCCCACGATCACGGTCCGCAACGTATCGCCCAAGGTGATGCAGTCGCTCAAGGCGCTCGCCAAGCGCCACAATCGATCCATGGAGCAGGAGGTGCGCGAGTTGCTGGAAGGCTACGTCGCAGAACGGCACGCCGTCCTCGGCCAGATCGAAGCCGCCTGGACTCGACAGGCGCGCCGGCCGACGGCTGCCGAGGTCGACGCCTGGCTGGCCGTCGGGCGGCCGTGACCGCCGTCGTCGATACGAACGTCGTCGCCTATTTCCTGCTCGGCACCGAGGCGCACGCCGACGAAGCGCGCGCCGGCCTCGAACAGGTCTCGAGCCTGATGGCGCCAATGCACTGGGAAGCCGAGCTGACCAACGTGGTGTGGATGGCCGTCAGGGGCGGAATCCTGACAGAGGCTGAAGGACCGGTGCGGCTGGGCCTCGCCAGAAGGCTCGGCATCGAGCCGATCGGGACGTCGACGCTCTGCCAGGGCGCGCTGCTACGGTCACTCGCCTCCGGCGTGTCGGTCTACGACACGCTGTTCGTCGAACTGGCGGCGCGCACGCGCTGCCCCTGCTGACGTTCGACAAGGCGGTGCTGCGAGCGTTCCCGGACGTCGCGAGGCGCCCCCGCGACCTCTGAATCAGAGCGTCGGGATCAGGATCTGGTTCTCGCGGGCGCGCTTCGGCGGCAGCGTCCACTCGGCCCGCATCGACTTCTCGAACTCGTTGCGGAAGAAGCCCTGCTTGAGGCCGCCGTCGATGATGTCCCAGGGCAGCCGGGCGTCGTTGCGGCGGTCGCGGAAGATGAACTGATCGGCGTCGACACCGGCTTCGGCGACGGCGGCGCGCCACTGGCCGCCGTTGCGCTCGGCGGCGACGATGGCCGGGGCGACGCGGCGATCGCCAAGGGACAGCAGCGCCTGGTAGTAGGAGTGCCGCTCGCTCTTGATGGTGAAGTAGACGTTGTCGATGCCCGACATCAGCTTGCGCAGCTTGACGATCTTGCGGTCGGTTTCCTTGACGTCTTCCATCGGCAGCCACTGATAGGCGGTGCCGGGCTTGGGGATCAGCGGGTTGACGCTGCCGACGATGCGTCCGAGCCGGCCGCGCGCCTTGCCGTGCACGAGCATCCGCTCGCGCATCTGCAGGGTCAGCGTGCGGATCTCCTCGAGATCCTCGTCGGTCTCGGTGGGGAGACCGATCATGTAGTACAGCTTGAGGTTCTCGATGCCGCTGGCGAAGATGATCTCGGCGCGCTCGAGGATCTCGGCGTTGGTGACCGTCTTGTTGATCACCCGCCGCAGCCGATCGGAGCCGGTCTCGGGCGCGATGGTCAACGACCGCTCGCCGCTCTCGCGCAGCCGCGTGACGATCGACGGCGTCAGGTCGTCCATGCGCAGCGAGGCCGGACTGATCGAGTAGCCCATCTCGGCGAGGCCGGCCAGGATGCGCTCGATCTCGGGGTGGTCGCACAGCGCGATCGACACCAGGCCGGCCTTCGACGAGTACCTGCTTGGCGTGGCGCGCCAGCTCGAGGATGCGATCGGCCGGGAACGGCCGCACCGGCAGGTAGTTGTAGCCGGCCCAGCAGAACCGGCACAGGTTGGCGCAGCCGCGGACCACTTCGATCAGGAAGCGCGAGCCGAACTCGGTGTCGGGCGTGAACAGCGTCGTGTGCGGTGGATCGAGCCGCTCGGTGCTCTTGACCGCGGCCTTGCGCACGACCGGCGGCGCGCCGCTGCCGGGCAGCGGATCCATCGCCACGAGGCGCCCGGCGTCGTCGTAGCCCGGCGTGTAGAACGACGGGATGTAGAAGCCCGTCTTGCCGGCCAGCCGGCGCAGCACGTCGCCGCGCGGCCCGCCGCCGCGGACGGCCTCGACCAGGTCGGGGACGAGCGACTCGCCTTCGCCCGCCGTGATCAGATCGGCGAAGAGGGCCAGCGGCTCGGGGTTGACGAAGGTCACGGCGCCGCCGATTACGACCAGCGGGTGTTTCTCCGATCGCTCCTCGGCGTAGATCGGCAGCCCGGCCCGCCGCAGCAGCGTGACGACGTTGGTGTAGTCCCACTCGAACGAGACCGAGAACGCCACCACGTCGAAGTCGGCGATGGGCGTCTGCGATTCGAGCGAGACGAGCCGGGTGCCACGCGCCTCGAGCTCGGCCAGGGTCGTCTTCGGCGGCAGGAAGAACCGCTCGCAGACGACGTCGTCGAGATCGTTGAACAGCCGGTAGACGGTCTGGAAGCCGAGGTTCGACATCCCGACGTAGTAGCTGTTCGGGAACGCCAGGGCCACCCGGAGCCGGCCGGCGTGCGGCTTGATGACGTAGCCGACCTCGCGCGCCAGGGTGGCGCGGGCGAGCTCACGTTGTGTGTTCGACTTCGGGGCGGCCAAGCCTTTCAGGGTAACACGCGGGTCCGCGCCAGGCCCGACGGCCTGCGGCCCGAGCCTGCGGCTCAACGACTTACGAGCCGGTCTTGGGGCGACCGCTGGTCGCCCCGGCCGCTGCGGTGGCCGTGGGCTTGCCGGTAGCCGGCCGGCCGATGGCCGGCGCCGGCTGGTGGGCCCGAGCGTAGCCGCGGAACGGCGCCAGCCGATCCTTCCAGCCGCTGATCGGCTGGGTCTGGGGACAGAACGCCGGCGTCACGAGGTCGCCTTCATCGATGTTGGCGAACACCACGTACCGCCCGGGCGAGGCCATCTCGAAGACCGACCAGCTGCACCGGGTCGCCAACACGTCGCGCACCTCGACGACCCCGCTGAGCTGTCCCTTGAGGTTCTCGCGAACGCGAATCACCGCGATGCCCGCGTCCTCGCCGCTGCCCTTCACCTCGACCAGATCGCCGATGAAAATGTGGTCGGTTTGCTCCAGCAGCTCGGTCGGACCGCCGGGACACAGGCAGCCGCCGTTGGGTGGATCCGCCGGCAGCGCGGACGACGCCACGGCTGGGACGGCGAGTAGCGCTACCGCGAAGGTGACGCGATGGAGCATTACGATCCTGACATCGGCACGGCGTCGGTCGGGCTTGAGAAGTGTAGCCTCTCCAGACACCCACGTGCCCTCACCAGGTAGAAACGACCTGACACCGCCCGAACGCACGGGCATCCAATCGGGCAGCCATGCCTCATCTGCCGCCACTGGTCGCCGACAACATCCTCCTGCTCGAACAGTGTGCGGACGTAGTGGAAGGCCTGCCGCCCGGCGCCTACGGCGCCACGGACGACCGCTGCCTCGGCAGCAGCATCGGCGGCCACGTCCGCCATTGCCTCGAGCACTACGGCTCGTTCCTCGCCGGCCTGGACGCCGGGCAGCTCGACTACGAACAGCGGGCGCGCGATCGCCGGCTGCAGACGCAGCTCGGCACGGCCTGCAGCGCCCTGCGCGGCACGGCGGCGGCGCTGGCGCGCGGCCTGACGTTCGCCAGGCTCGACCGCCCGCTCCAGGTGCTGGCCGAGGGCGACGCCTCGGACGGTGACGTCACGACGTCGTCGATCGGCCGCGAGCTGGGTTTCCTGCTCAGCCACACCATCCATCACTGCGCGCTGATCGCGGTGATGATGCGGCTGCGCGGCCTGGCGACGCCGCCCGGCTTCGGCCTGGCGCCGGCCACCATCCGGCACCGCGACGCGCAGCAGTCGGCGTCAGGCCGGGACGCGCTGGCGTCCTGACCGCGACGCGGAACGGCCTCGTCGATCCACACTGTCGGCGATGTGCTCGGTGAGCTGGGTGCGGCGGCGCGGCTCGCTGGTCGTGGTGATGAACCGCGACGAGCGCCGCGAGCGCGCGCCGGGGCGGCCGCCGCGACGATGGCGTGGGGCCGACGGCGGGTTCACGGCGCCGCTCGACGGCGACGGCGGCGGAACCTGGATCGCGGCGAGGGACTCGGGCGTCGTCCTGGCGCTGCTCAATCACCAGGCATCGAACGCCACCGTGGCGCCGGCCGGCGTCCCACGCGTCAGCCGGGGCCGCCTCGTGACGGCGCTCGCCGGTGAGAGCGGCGTGCCCGACGCGGCGCGGCTCCGCGCCGAGGGCCTCGCCTCGTTCTCGCCGTTTCGGTTTTTGGTCGTCGGACCGCGGCTGGCGCCGCGTGTCTTCACCTGGAACGGCGTGACCCTGACGGCGCGCCGGCTCGATCCGCGGATCGGCTTCCTGACCAGCTCGTCGTGGAACTCGCGCGGGGTGATTCCGGCCCGGCAGGCCCGCTTCCGCACGTTCGTGCGGGCGGTCGGGACGCCGACGCGCACCGAACTGATCGCGTTCCACGACCAGGCCCAGACGCCGCGCGGGCCGGCCTACGCGGTGCGCATGGCGCGCGCCGACGCGCGCACGGTCAGCCGCACCGTGGTCGAGTGGCGGTCAGGGCGCGTCTCGATGGACTACCAGGCCTGCCCGGACTCAGGCGAACCAACCTAGCAGCCCGTGGTGGAAGTGCCGCGTCGCACCGAGACGGGCGAGACGCCCGGCGATCCAGGCGCGAGGAGGGAGAATATCGGGAATATTCGACCGACGAGCAACGCCGTGCGCCGGGATGGATCGCCCGTCGAATGCAGCGGGACTTTCACCACGGGCTGCTAGAGCCGGCGCCGCCGGCTGGTGGCGTAGGCGGGAACGAGCACCCGCGGCGCGAGCTGCGCCTCGTGCGACCCGATCCTCGACGTCGAGGTCGTGTTGCCACGCGCCCAGCGATAGAGGGACAGCAGCAGCATGACCACCACGGCGACGAGGGCGACCGCCATGATCACGGGCATGAGCAGCAGAATCAGCGCCACCATGGCCAGATCTTTCGTCAAAGTCATGTCTTCCCTTTCCCGGTTCCCGTCGGCGGCGGCGCTGACTCAGCGGAAGTAGAGCGCCACCACCAGTGAGGGGATCGGTCATGGGCTGCTCCACCGTTCAGCATGGAGCGCCGCCGCAACGACGTCTGTCGCGTTGTGGACAGGTCAGGAAGCGTGATGCAGCACGGCTGTGGCTGTCCCTCCAGCACAGCAGGCTGGGCGCCGCGACCGTGGCCGCGGCCCGGGGCGATGGCGTCAGCTGTCCTGGCGACGCATGAACGCCGGCACGTCGAGCGGGTGCGCGGCGGTATCGGGTGCGGCGGCGCCGTCGGCGGTCGGCGCCTCGCTCGGCGGACCGAACGTCACGCCGGCCGGCGGCATCTCGATGTAGGTGCGCCGGTTGATGGCGATGCCGCGCCCGCCGCCGCCACCTGCCGCCACCGCCGGGCGCTCGTAGGCCTCGTCGCGCCGCCACTGCGTGTAGTGCTCGAGGTCGACCGGCGTCTTGGTCGCCGGCGCGGTGAGCTGCGCATCGGCCCGGTCGAAGCCGGTGGCGATGACGGTGATCTTCACCTTGCCTTCCATCTCCGGATCGATCACCGCGCCGAAGATGATGTTGGCGTCCTCGTGGGCGGCCTCCTGGATGATCATCGCCGCGTCGTTGACCTCGGCCAGCGAGAAGTCCGGCCCGCCGGTGATGTTGAGGATGACGCCGCGCGCGCCCTTCACCGACGCGTCCTCGAGGAGGGGGCTCGAGATCGCGCCCTTGGCCGCGTCGATGGCCCGGGTCTCGCCGAAACCGGTGCCGGTGCCCATGATCGCGAAGCCCATCCCCGACATGATGGTCTTCACGTCGGCGAAGTCGAGGTTGATCATGCCGGGCACGAGGATCAGGTCGGAGATGCCCTGGATCGCCTGACGCAGCACGTCGTCGGCGGCGCAGAACGCCTCCGGCAGCGGCGTCCGGCGATCGATGGTCGCGAGCAGCCGCTCGTTCGGGATCGTGATCACCGTGTCGACGGCGTCGCGCAGCTCGTTGAGGCCGCGATCGGCCTGCGAGGCGCGGCGCTTGCCCTCGAACTTGAACGGCTTGGTGACGACGGCGATGGTCAGCGCGCCCAGCTCGGAGGCGAGGCCGGCAATGACCGGCGCGGCTCCGGTGCCGGTGCCGCCGCCGAGGCCGGTGGTGACGAACACCATGTCGGCGTCCGACAGCACTTCGATCAGCTTGTCGGTGTCCTCGAGCGCGGCGCGGCGGCCGATGTCGGGATCGGCGCCGGCGCCGAGCCCCTTGGTCAGCTTGCCGCCGATCTGGATGCGCGTCGGCGCGGCGTTGTTGGCGAGCGCCTGCAGATCGGTGTTGGCGACGATGAACTCGACGCCCTCGAGGCCGGTGCGCACCATCCGGTTGACGGCGTTGCCGCCGCCGCCGCCGACGCCGATCACCTTGATGCGGGCGCCCTCGCGCCGCGCCTCGTCCAGCTTGAGCCGCAGCGGCTCGACGGGATGGTGTCCGTTCGGTCGTCCCGTGTCGTCGATCGATGCTCGTCCCTGTCGCTGTCTCGTCGTTCATCCGCGAAGTAGCACTCCGGTCCTTCGCCCTGCCCCTGTGCCGGCTCGTTCTCGTCGATCGCCCGCTATGCGCGCGATCGGTTGCCGCGCAGGAAATTTGAACAGTGCCCGGTCCTTACCCCGAGTGTGGACAAGCGCCGCGCGGCGAAGGCGCGCCGCCGCTCGCCGGCCCGGTTCTGCTGGGCGTAGTGCCGGTGCGCGTACATCACCAGCCCGACGGCGGTGGCGCACTCCGGCGTGTTGACGTGATCCATCAGGCCGCCGGCGCCGGCCGGCGAGCCGCGCCGCACCGGCAGGTCGAAGATCTGCTCGGCGATCTCGGCCATGCCTTCGAGGTTGGCGCCGCCACCGGTCAGCACCAGCCCCGAGTTGAGCGAGCGCTCGCAGCCGGCGTTGCGGATCTCGTCCCACAGCAGGTGGAAGATCTCCTCGGCCCGCGGCTGCAGGATCTCGGACAGGACGCGGCGCGGCATCAGGCGCGGCTTGCGCCCGCCGACGCTGGCCACCTCCATCGTCTCGTCCTCGCCGACCATCGTCGTCAGCGCGCAGCCGCAGCGGCGCTTGATCTTCTCGGCCTCGGGCAGCGGCGTGCGCAGGCCGACGGCGATGTCGTTGGTGAAATGGTCGCCGCCGACGGCGACGACGCCGGTGTGCCACACCGCGCCGCGCTCGTAGATGACGATGTCGGTGGTGCCGCCGCCGATGTCGACGAGGGCGACGCCGAGCTCCTTCTCGTCCCGGGTCAGCACCGCCTCCGCCGCGGCCAGCTGGCCGAGCGTCGACTCCATGACGTGGACGCCGGCGCGGTTGACGCAGGCGATCAGGTTCTGCGTCGAGCTGGTCGCGCCGTTGACGATGTGGACGTTGACCTCCAGGCGTGAGCCGGTCATCCCGATCGGCGCGCCGATGCCGTCCTGCTCGTCGACGACGAAGTCCTGCGGCAGGACGTGGATGATCTCGCGCCCGGCTCGGCAGCGTGACGGCCTTGGCGGCGTCGAGGGCGCGGCGCACGTCCTCGCGCATGATCTCCTTGTTCTTGCCGGCGACCGCGACCACGCCGCGGCTGTTGATCCCGTTCATGTGCGCGCCGGACAGACCGAGGTGGACGGCGTCGATCTCGATGCCGGCCGTCAGCTCGGCTTCCTCGAGCGCCTTCTTGATCGACTCGACCGCCGCTTCGAGGTTGACCACCACGCCGCGCCGGATGCCGCGCGAGTCGGCCAGGCCGACGCCGATCACGTCGAGCGACCCGTCGTCGCGTGCCTCGCCGACGATCGCGGCCACCTTCGACGTGCCGACGTCGAGCCCGACGACGTAGCGTTCCTCACTGCTCACCATTGCCTGTTCCCTTCCGTTCTCACGGCTGTCCCGCGGCCTGCGGCCGGCCGCGCGCGGGCCTGACGAACACGCGCCCGTCGTAGCGCACGTCCGCTGAATCGATGGCGTCGACGTGCCTCAGCAGCGTCGGCGCGAGATCGCGATAGGCGCGCACCCGGCGCGCGAAGTCCTCGTGGCCCAGATGGACGCGGGCCGGGTCGTCGCCGAGCAGCACCACGGCGTCCTCGAGGTCGGTGACGTCGACCTCCGAAATCAGGGCCAGCAGGCCATCTTCCTGGCGCAGCGACTCGACCAGCTGCCCGACCAGGCCGGCGCGCTCGGGATCGACGCGGGCCGGGATGCCGAGGCCGACGCCGGGCCCCGACAGCGAACGCCCGGGCACCGGCGTCAGGCCGGCGGCAATCGGCAGGTCGAAGCCGGCCTGGGCCGGGCCGATCGGGCCGAGCACCATGCCGTCGCCGGCGACGAGCTGGAGGCCGCCGCGGGCCAGGCGCGCCAGCGCCACCGGCTCGCGCTCCGTGATCTCGATCTCGATCGTCGCCGGCAGCTGGCGGCGCAGCGTGGCCTCGGCGATCCACGGCGAGCCGAGCAGGCGGCGGCGCGCCGCCTCGAGATCGGCGCGGACGATGTTCTGGCCGTCGAGCGTCCGCACCCGCGACAGGACGTCGGCCGGCGTCAGGTGGCGATGGCCCTGGACCGTGACGTGGCTGATGCGCAGGGCCGGCGATTCGGTGACGAGGGCCAGCGCCCGCACCGTCGTGTAGCCGACGATGGCGAGCACCAGCGACCACTTCACGAGCGGCCGGACGAGCGCCGGCCAGCGCCGCCCCGTCTTGCGCGGCGTCTTGACCCGCCCGCGCTTGAAGCGCTTGTCCGCCGGCGCCTTGACGGCCATCAGCGCGCCTCCCCAGTACGGGCTCGCGCCGCGATGGCGGCCAGCAGCTTTGGCCCGACGGTGCCGATCGAGCCGGCGCCGAGAGTGATGACGAGGTCGCCAGGGGCGGCGAGCGCGGCGACGGCCGCCGGCGCCTCGTCGAGGCTGCGGACGACGACCGGAACCGGTCCGCCGGCCGCCTGCACCGCGGCGGCCACGGCGTCGACGGTGACGCCGGGAATCGGATCCTCGCCGGCCGGATAGATATCGCAGAGCACGACGACGTCGGCCTTGGCCAGCGTCTCGCCGAACTCGGGCAGCAGCCGCTCGGTCCGCGAGTAGCGGTGCGGCTGGAACACCACGACCAGGCGGCGGCCGAGGCCGGACCGGGCGGCCGCCACGACCGCGGCGATCTCGGTCGGGTGGTGGCCGTAGTCGTCGACCACCTGCACGCCGTCGGCCTCGCCGAGCCGCTGGAAGCGGCGCTCGGCGCCGCGGAACTCGACCAGCGCCGCGGCGATTGCCTCGAAGCGCAGGCCCAGCTCGAGGCCGACGGCCACGGCGGAGAGCGCGTTCAGCAGGTTGTGCCGGCCCGGCACGGACAGCCGCAGCGAGCCCAGCTCGCGGCCGCCCGCGGCGACCCGGCAGCTCGAGCCGAACGCTTCGAGGACGACGGCGCGAGCCTGGATGTCGGCCGGGCTGTCGATGCCGTAGGTCACGACGCGGCGGGTGATGCGCGGCCGCAGCGCCATCAGCGTCGCGTCGTCGGCGCAGGCGATGACGACGCCCCAGAACGGCACCTTGTTGGCGAAGGCGACGAACGCGTCGAGCACGCCCTCGAACGAGCCGTAGTGATCGAGGTGCTCGCGATCGACGTTGGTGACGATCGAGATCACCGGCGACAGGAACAGGAACGAGCCGTCGCTCTCGTCGGCCTCGGCGACGAGGTAGCTGCCCTGCCCGAGGCGGGCGTTGCTGCCGAAGGCCGACAGCTTGCCGCCGATGACCGCGGTCGGGTCGAGCCCGGCGTGATCGAGCAGCAGCGCCACCATCGACGTCGTGGTCGTCTTGCCGTGCGCGCCGCCGACGGCGATGCCCTGCTTCAGGCGCATCAGCTCGGCCAGCATCTCGGCGCGCGGGATGACCGGGATGGCGCGGGCGCGGGCAGCGACGACCTCAGGGTTGGTCGGACGCACCGCCGACGACACCACGACGACGTCGGCGGCGCCGACGTGCTCGGCGGCGTGGCCGATGACGACGCGCACCCCGAGCGTCTCGAGGCGGCGGGTCACGTCCGACGCCTTGGCGTCCGACCCGCTGACCGCGTAGCCCTGGTTGGCCAGCAGCTCGGCGATGCCGCTCATGCCGATCCCGCCGATGCCCACGAAATGAATCCGCCGCGTCCGGCCCAGCATCATGCGCCCGCGGGCACTCCAGCGATGGCGAACACGCGATCGACGATGACCCGCGCCGCATCCGGCCGGGCGAAACGCCTGACGGCGGCGGCCAATTGCGCCCGCCGCGGCTCGTCGTCGAGGAGCGCGAGCACGCGTGAAGCGAGCGTCGCGCCGTTCAGGTCCTTCTGCTCGAGGAGGTCGGCGGCCCCGGCCGTCGACAGCGCCTCGGCGTTCCGGCGTTGGTGATCGTCGGTCGCCGTCGGCAGCGGCACGAGGATCGCGGCCCGCCCGACCGCGGCGATCTCGGCCAGGGTCGTCGAGCCGGCCCGGCAGACGATCACGCTCGCCGCGCGCATCTCCTCGTCCATGCGATCGAGGAAGGGCTCGACGCGGGCAGCCAGGCCGGCCCGCGCCAGCCCGTCGCGAACCACGGCGAGATCCCGCTCGCCGGTCTGGTGCGTGACCTGGGGAGGAGGCGAGGCCTGCGCCAGCTGCGATGCTGCCTCGACCACGGCCATGTTGATCGCGTGCGCGCCCTGGGAGCCGCCAAAGATGAGCACCCTCCTCGCCCCCGATGGCTCGGGCCCGACCGGCAGGAACTGGGGGCGAACCGGGTTCCCGCTGACGAAGCTCTTGTCGCCGAAGCGCGCCGAGGTCTGGTCGTAGGTCAAGGCGATGGCGCGGGCGAGACGGGCCACGAGACGATTGGTGAGACCGGGCTGCGCGTTCTGCTCGTGCAGCACCACCGGCACGCCGCGCAGCCACGCGGCGACGGCGATCGGTCCCGAGCTGTAGCCGCCGACGCCGATGACGACGTGCGGGCGGCGCCGCGAGATGACGCCCATGGCGTCGACCGCGCTGAGCGGCAGCGTCGCCACGCCGCGGGCCAGGGCGACGGGCGACTTGCCCTTCAGCCCGAGGCTGCGGATCGTGTCGAGGGCGAAGCCGGCGGCGGGCACGGCCCGCGCCTCGATGCCGCGGGCGGTGCCGGCGAACGTCACGACCGCCTCGGGCCGGCGGGCGAGGATCTCCCGGGCGATGGCGAGGCCCGGGAACAGGTGTCCCCCGGTGCCGCCCCCGGCGATCACGACGCGCAGGCTGGTGTCGCTCATCGTGCGGCTAGGCCTCCGCCCCCCGCATGCCGCCGACCATACGAGGGGACGCGTGCTGGGACAGGTTCAGCAGCATCCCGACCGCCAGCATCGAGACGAACATCGACGACCCGCCGGCGCTGACGAACGGCAGCGGCAGGCCCTTGTTGGGGAGCACGCCGATGACGACGCTGATGTTGGCCAGCGCCTGCGCGGCCAGCAGTGTGGTCAGGCCGAGGGCCAGGAACGAGCCATAGGTGTCGGGCATCGTCGTCGCGACGCGGTAGCCGCGCCAGGCGATGACGACGAAGGCGAGCAGCACCAGCGTGGTGCCGATCAGCCCGAACTCCTCGCCGATGACGGCGTAGATGAAGTCGGTGTTCGACTCCGGCAGGAAGCCGATCTTCTGCAGCCCCTGCATGAAGCCGCGGCCGGTGATGCCGCCCGAGCCGATGGCGATGAACGACTGGATGATCTGGAAGCCGCCGCCGGCCGCGTCCGACCACGGGTTGATCCACATCATGATCCGCTCGAGCCGCTCCTCGCGCCGGGGCGAGAGCAGGATCAGCGCCGCCGCCGCCGGCAGGCCGCAGGCAGCGACACCGATCAGGTAGCGGTAGTGCAGGCCGGCGGCGAAGACCATGATCACCGAGAGCATCACCAGGAACGCCGAGGTGCCGAAGTCCGGCTGCAGCAGCGTCAAGCCGACCAGGCCGCCGAGGACGATCCCGACCGGCACCACCACCGCCGTCAGGTCGTTGATCTTGTCCATCCGCCGCGCCATCAGGTCGGCGAGGAACAGGACCAGGGCGAGCTTGGCGAACTCCGACGGCTGCACGCCGATGCCGCCGACCCCGAACCAGCGCTTGCTGCCGTTGATCTCGGGCGCCGCGACCAGCACGATCAGCAGGCTGGCGGCGATGATGCCGAGTCCGGCCCAGACCACGAACGGCTGCTGGTAGCCGCGGTAGTTGATCTTCATCGTCACCGCCATCAGCAGGAAGCCGGCGATGACCCAGGTGCTCTGCTTGAACAGGTAGCGCATGACGTGCCAGTTGTTCTGCAGCGCCGCCGCCGCGGACGCGCTCGACACCATCACGGCGCTGACGCAGACGAGGAACAGCACGGCCAGAAACAGCCCTTTGTCCGATCGCAGCGTGCGCGCCATGACGTTCTTCTCCCGCTACCTAAGGGCCCGGGTCGGAATGAGGCGGTCACCTTGGCCGACCACCTGATTCCGACCCGAGCCCTAAAGACTCGGCCGTAGTCGGCCGAGAAACCCGACGGTGCCACCTCGACGACTCCGCAGCGACCGGCGATTTCTTCCCGACCACTCCGGAGTCGTCGGAGTGGTGTGCGTGAACGGTCAGCAGTCATCAGCCCCACCGTGGGATGGGACACCAACCTCACAGGCCAGGGCGGCCTGTGTTCCCAGCGGTCAGTTCTTCATCGCCGCGGCCTGACTGATGACTGCTCACTGCTCACGCACGCTCTTGACCTCGAAGGCGAGACGGGCCACGGCGTCCTTGAACCGCCGGCCCCGTTCCGCGTAATCCGCGAACATGTCGAAGCTCGCGCACGCCGGCGCGAGCAGAACGGTGCCGCCCGGCGGCGCCATCGCGAATCCCAGCCGCACCGCGTCGTCCAGCGACGCCGCCTGACGCACCGGCACCGACGACGCCAGCGCCGCCGTCACCAGCGGGGCCGCCTCGCCGATCGCCACCACCGACGCCTGGCGGGCGGTCAGCGGCGCGCGCAGCAGGCCGAAGTCGCCGCCCTTGAAGCGGCCGCCGAGAATCACCACCAGCCCCTGGTCGATGCTCTCGATGGCTCGCGCCGCCGACTCGATGTTGGTGGCCTTCGAGTCGTTGACGAAGCCGACGCCCTGGATCGACGAGACCGGTTCGAGCACGTGCTCGAGGCCGGTGAACCCGTCCAGCGCGCGGACCATCGCCTCCGGCGCGACGCCGGCGAGCTCGGCGACGGCCGCCGCCGCCGCGACGTCGGTCAGCAGGTGACGGCCGAGCAGCCGGACCGCCGACACCGGCACCAGCGCCGTGTCGACGCCGGCGCGGCGGTGCGCGATCGTGTCCGCCGTCACGACGATGCCGTCGGCGATCGCCGCCGACGGGCTCAACGGCAGCAGCCGGGCCCGCGTGCTGGCCAGGGCCCGCGCCGCCGGGTCGTCGACGTTGACGATGGCGACGTCGTCGGCTTGCTGGTTGCTGAAGATGCGGCCTTTGGCGGCGGCGTACTCCTCGAGCGTCGCGTGCCGATCGAGGTGATCGGCCGACAAGTTGAGCAGCACCGCGATCCACGGCCGGAAGCGCTCGATTGTCTCGAGCTGGAAGCTGCTCGCCTCGACGACGTGGATGACGTCGCGGGTCGAGGCCGCGACCTGGGTCGAGAGCGGCACGCCGATGTTGCCGCCGACCAGCGCCTTGTGGCCGCCGGCTTCGAGCATCCGCCCGATCAGCGTCGTCGTCGTCGACTTGCCCTTGGTGCCGGTGACGGCGACGATGCGGCCCTCGAGCCAGCGCGAGGCCAGCTCCAGTTCGCCGATGACCGGCACGCCGGCGGCGCGGGCGGCGGCGACGTCGGCCTGCCGCGGCGACACGCCCGGGCTCAGCACGATCAAATCGGCGCTGGTCAGCGTCTCGGCCCGATGCCCACCCAGCTCGAGGACGACGCCGGCCCGGCGCAGCTCGTCGGCCGGTTCGATCGTCTCTCGCGTATCGGTCAGGACGACGCTGGCGCCACGTGTGACCAGCAGGTGCGCGGCCGCGACCCCGCTCCGTGCGGCGCCCACCACCACGACGCGCTGGCCCGACACGCTGAAGACAGGGGGCGTCGTCATCGCAGCTTCAAGGTGGCCAGGCTGGTGAGCGCGAACACGATCGCGATGATGAGGAAACGGGCGTAGACCTTCGGCTCGCTCCAGCCCACCAGCTCGAAGTGGTGGTGCAGCGGGGCCATCCGGAAGATGCGCTTGCCGGTCAGCTTGAAGGAGGCGACCTGGAGGATCACCGACAGGCCTTCGACGACGAACAGCCCGCCGACCAGCGGCAGCAGCAGCTCCTGCTTGATCAGGAGCGCGACGGTGCCGAGCGCGCCGCCCAGGGCCAGCGAGCCGACGTCGCCCATGAACACTTCGGCCGGGTACGAATTGAACCAGAGGAAGCCGAGGCTGGCGCCGACCAGGGCGCCGCAGAACACGGTGATCTCCGCCGCCGGCGTGAACGGGACGATCAGCAGATAGCTGGCGAACACCTTGTGGCCGGTGACGTAGGCCAGCGCGGTGAAGGCCGCGGCGGCGACCGCGAACGCGCTGATCGCCAGCCCGTCGAGGCCGTCGGTCAGGTTCACCGTGTTCGAGGAACTGACCAGCACGAGCACCGCGAACGGCACGAAGCCCCAGCCCAGGTCGGGGATGCGGTCCTTGAGGAACGGGACGATCAGGCGGGTGTGGTATTCGCCGTGTTCGGGGAACGACAGGTAATACAGCGTCAGGCCGACGGCCAGGCCGACGACGATCTGCCCGCCCATCTTGTAGCGCGGCCACAGGCCGTGGTGGGAACGGCGCGAGATCTTGAGGTAGTCGTCGAGGAAGCCAACCGCGCCGAAGGCCACCGTCGAGATGACGGCGATCCAGACGTAGGGGCTGGTCAGGTCGGCCCACAGCAGCGTCGGCACGATCGCCGCCGCCAGGATCAGCAGTCCGCCCATCGTCGGCGTGCCGGCCTTGGGCCGGTGGCTGGCCGGGCCGTCGGGCCGGATCACCTGGCCGAACTGGAAGCCCTTGAGCCGCTTGATCAGCAGCGGCCCGACGACCAGGCTGATCAGCATCGCGGTGATGCTGGCGGCGGCGGTGCGGAACGTGATGTAGCGGGTCACGTTCAGCGCGCCGAGCCACGGCGTGGTGTTGTGCAGCCAGAGGAACAGGTGATAGAGCATCAGCGCTCCCCTTCCGCCAGGCGATCGACGACGCGCTCGAGGCGCACGCCGCGAGAGCCCTTGACCAGCACCAGATCGCCGGGCCGCACCAGGGCCGCGACCATGCCGGCGGCCTCGTCGCTGGTTTCGGCGTGGCGGACGGCGTCCGCGGCCAGCCCGGCGTCCTGCGCGGCGCGGCCGAGGGCGAGCGCCGGTGCGCCGCCGACGGTGACGAGCGCGTCGACACCGGCCCGGGCCGCGGCGCGGCCGACCCGCGCGTGCAGCGCGGCCGATTCGGGGCCGAGCTCGAGCATCTCGCCGAGCACGGCGACGCGCCGGCCGGCGCCGGTGGCGGCGCCGAGGACCTCGAGCGCGCGCTCGACGGCGAGCGGGTTGGCGTTGTAGGCGTCGTCGATCACGGTGACGCCCGAGGCCAGCACGCGGACCTCGCCGCGATGCGCGGGGGGCGTCAGCGTCGCCGCCCGCGCCGCCATCGCGTCGAGCGGGACGCCGGCGTCGAGGCCGACGGCCAGGCCGGCCAGGACGTTGGCCAGGTTGCCGCGGCCGACGAGCGGCGTCTCGATGCGGATGCGATCCCTCCGGCGTGGCGACATCGGCGGCCATGCCGTGGATGCCGCGCTCGACGATGTTGGTCGCCGACACGTCGGCCGGCCGATCGAGGTCGAAGGTGACGGTGCGGCCGGCGAAGCGGACCGCGCGCGCCATCACCCGGGCGTCGCCGCCGTTGGCGACGAGCACCGCGTCGGCGTCGGCGCCTTCGAGGATCTCGGCCTTGGCGTCGGCGATCGCCTCGACCGACGGAAAGTGCTCCAGGTGGGCCTCGGCGACGTTGGTCCAGACCCGGACGTCGGGCTCGGCGATGCCGAGCAGCGTGCGGATCTCGCCGGGCGCGCTCATCCCGAGCTCGAGCACCGCCATGGCCGGCACCTGGCCGTCGCGTCCCAGCTCGAGGAGCGACAGCGGCACACCGATGTGGTTGTTCAGGTTGCCGCGGTTGCGGAACGTCTGGTGGCGCAGCGCGAGGAACGCCGCCGACACTTCCTTGGTCGTGGTCTTGCCGGCCGATCCGGTGATGGCGACGACGCGGGCTCGGCTCTTGCGCCGCATCGCCCGGCCCATCCGCTGCAAGGCCAGGGTCGTGTCGGGCACCTCGATGACCACCGGCTCGGGGACGACGACCGACGCCGGCTCGCGGCCGGTGCCGGCTTCGCCGCGCCCGGCCGCCACGACGACGCCACGCGCACCGCGATCGAGGGCGTCGCCGACGAAGGCATGGCCGTCGTGGCGCTCGCCGGTGATGGCGACGAACAGCTGGCCGGCGACGATGGCCCGCGAGTCGATGCCGAACACGCCGAACGGAGCCCCGGCATCGCCGCGGACGACGCGCCCGCCGGCGGCTTCGGCCACTTCCGCCCCGGTCAAGGTCAGGGCCGGCTCACTCATCGGTGCGCCCCGCCACCGACACGCTCTTCGAGCCGCGCTTGTCGAGCGCGGCGCGGGCCACCGAGACGTCGTCGAAGGGCAGCGCCTTGTCGCCGATCACCTGGTACTTCTCGTGCCCCTTGCCGGCGATCAGCACGGTGTCGCCGGCCCGGGCCTCGCGCACCGCACGCTCGATGGCGACGCCGCGATCGACGATCGACAGGTGCGGGGTGACGCGGATCGGCGGCAGCACCTGGCCGTGGTGGATGGCCGGCCGATCACCCGGCGGCACGATGCCGCGGACGATCTCGTCGAGGATCGTCTGCGGATCCTCGCCGCGCGGGTTGTCGGACGTCAGCACGACGAGGTCGCTCATCCGCGCCGCCACCGCGCCCATCAGCGGCCGCTTCGAGCGATCGCGCTCGCCGCCGCAGCCGAACACGGTGATCAGGCGGCCCTTGGCCATCGGCCGGACCGTCTCGAGCAGGTTCTTCAGGGCGTCGTCGGTGTGGGCGTAGTCGACGACCACGCAGACGTCGTCGGTGTCGCGCGAGACGCGCTCGAAGCGGCCGGGCACGCGGCCGACGCGGGCGATGCCCTGCTGGATGGCGCGGTGCGGCAGGTCGAGGCCGATCGCCACCGCGGCGGCGGCGAGGATGTTCGAGACGTTGGGCCGTCCCGGCAGCGTCGAGCGCACCGGGATCGATCCGCGCGACGTCTGGATCTCGAAGCTGACGCCGTCGAGGGACAGATCGAACGGACCGGCGTTGACGTCGGCCGGCTCGTCGATGCCGAAGGTGATCTTGCGCTTGAGCGACGCGGCCAGCTCGCGGCCGTAGGGATCGTCGATGTTCACCGCCGCCGTCGCGCCGGCCGGCAGCAGCTCGAACAGGCGCCGCTTGGCGGCGAAGTACGAGCTCATGTCGTGGTGGAAGTCGAGGTGATCACGGGTCAGGTTGGTGAACACGCCGGCGGCGAAGCGGACGTGCTCGACGCGCTTCAGCACCAGGGCGTGCGACGACACCTCGGCGGCGCAGGCGCCGCACCCGTTGGTCGCCATCTCGCGCAGCATGCGCTGGAAGTCGGTCGCCTCGGGCGTCGTCCGCGGCGCGTCGCGCTCGACGCCGCCGACGTCGTAGGAGACGGTGCCGAGGCGGCCGCAGCGGACGCCGCCCTCGTCGAAGATCCCCGCCGTCAGGTAGCTGGTGGTGGTCTTGCCGTTGGTGCCGGTGATGCCGACCACGAGCAGGTCGTCGCTCGGGTGGCCGTAGAAGACGGCGGCCAGCGCCGCCAGCGCGGCGTGGTCGTCGGCGACGCGGACCCACGGCAGCGTCCAGCCGGCCGGTGCCGGCGCTTCCGCCACGACCGCGCACGCGCCCTTGATCAGCGCCTGCTGGGCGTAGGCCGCGCCGTCCGTCTTCTCGCCCTTCATCCCGACGAAGACGCAGCCGGCGACGACGCGGCGCGAATCGAACTCGACGCCGGCGACGGCGCGCGCCCGGTCCGCGGCGCCGAGCGGCGCGACGAGATTCAGGGCGGCGAGCGACGAGGTCCGTTCGAGGAGCTGGCCGAGGGTCATGGACCTATCTCATGAACCCGGCGCAGCACCGAGGGCGGCGAGGCGCCCGGCTGGCAAGGCAGGAGGAGGGAGATTTGGGGATATGAAGCCGCGTTCGCACGCGGCTTTCGCTCGACGGCTCCGGACTGCGTCCTCGCCGTCCGAGTCGACCGACGAGCAACGCCGCCAGGCGGGATGCATCGCCGGCCGAATGCCGCGGGGTTCATGAGATCGGTTCATGGTTCGAGCCCGCGTTCCGGATCGGGCTGGGCGACGGCGCGGACGAGGAACAGATCGCAGGTCTGGCCGGGCCCGATCACGGTGCCGGGCGCGGGGAGCTGGCGCGACACCACGCCGCTGCCGAAGAGCCGCGGCTGGACGCCGGCGGCGGCCAGGACGCGGGCCGCCTCGCGCGCCGACAGGCCGCGGACGTCGGGCACGGTGCCGGGCGCGGTGGCCAGGGCCGGCGACATGGTGACCATCTGGCCGCGCTCGACGAGCTGGCCGCGCTCGATCAGGGGCAGGCTGACCGGCGTCGGCCCGGCCGGAGCGTTCGGGCCGGCCATCAGGCCGTGCGGCTCGGGCGTGCTCGGCGGCACCCCGAGGCGGCGCAGCGTCGCCTCGGCGACAGCGCGGAACACCGGCGCCGCGACTGCGCCGCCGGTCCGGCCGCCGCGGCGCGGCGAGTCGAGGATGACGAGGACCACCGCGCGCGGGTTCCGCGACGGCACGAAGCCGACGAACGAGACGTTGTTGTGGACCTTCGAGTAGCGGCCGTTCTCGAGCTTCTCGGCGGTGCCGGTCTTGCCCGCGATCGTGTAGCCGGGGATGCGCGCCGACTTGGCCGTGCCGCGCTCGACCACCTGCTCGAGAATGTCGGTCAGGTCGTCGGCGATCTCGGTCGGGATCGTCCGGCGCACGACCTGGCGCGGCACCTCGGTGCGGACGCCGTCGACGATGGTCGCGCGGACGACGTGCGGCGCGACCAGCTCGCCGCCGTTGGCGATGGAGCCGACCGCCGCCACCATCTGCAGCGGGGTGACGCCGATCTGGTAGCCCATCGACACCGAGGCCAGCTCGCTCGGCTTGAACTGCGGCAGCCGCTTGTCGACGAGGCCGGCCCGCTGGTGCGGGATGTCGCGGGCCAGCGCCTCGCCGAAACCGAAGCGATAGACGTAGCGGCTGACCACGTCCGAGCCCAGCGCCTGGCCGATCTTGATGGCGCCGACGTTGCTCGACTTGACGATCACGTCCATGAACGACAGCGCCTGGTAGCGGTGCATGTCGTGGATCCGGCGCGGGCCGAAGGTGATGTAGCCGGCGCTGGTGTCGAACATCCGCGTCGTCGGCATGTGCAGCGCTTCGAGCGCGGCGGCGGCGATGAACGACTTGAAGGTGGAGCCCGGCTCGTAGATGTGCTGCGCCGCCCGGTTGAGTTTCTCTTCGTCGGTGGCGATGCCGTACTCGTTGAGGTCGAAGGTCGGGACGTTGGCGAGCGCCAGGATCTCGCCGTTCCGCGGATCCATCACGACGACCGCGCCGCCGTCGGCGTCGTGCGCCTCGACGGCCTCGGCCAGCGTCCGCTCGGCCATGTACTGCAGGTCGCGATCGATGGTCGTCTCGACGGTCGCCCCCGCCACCGGCGCCCGCAGCGGCCGCGTCAGCAGGCGCGAGTGGCCGCGCAGCGGTGACTTGCATCACCAGCTGCAGGCCGGGGCGGCCGGCGAGGATGCGCGTCCATCGCCAGCTCGATGCCGGTCTGGCCCTTGTTGTCGATGTCCGTGTAGCCGATGAGATGCGCCCCGCCGCTGCCGCCGGGATACGAGCGCTGCGGCACGCTCGACGATGCGCACGTTCGGCTCGGCGTCCTTGACGATGGTCCGCAGGGCCGCCACCTCGTCGTCGCGCAGCTTGCGGCGCAGGAACACGTAGCGCGCGCCACGGCCGGACCAGCGCAGCTGCTTGACCAGCGCCTGGCGGGCGGCGGCGTCGCAGTCGTGGAGCACGCCGCACAGCCGCGCCGCCGTCGCCTCGGGATCGGGGATCAGCGATCGGGTCGCTTCGAGCGCGGAGCCGGGCGTCGACATCGCGAGCGGGCTGCCGTCGCGGGCGACGATTTCGCCGCGCGGCGCCGGAATCGCCTGGCGCGACTGCTGCTGTTCCTCGGCGCGCTCGAGCAGCGCGGCATGCTGGACGACGTGCAGGTAGACGAGACGCGCCTCGACGACGCCGACCCAGGCGACGAAGATGCCGGCCAGAACGCTCAGGCGGCGGGCGAAGGTGGCGCGCCAGTCCTTCATCGGTGCGCCTCGCCGAACTGGCGCGGTGCGACGGCGGCGATTTGGGGCACGGACCGGGCGGCGACCTGCTCGTCAGCGGCCCCGTCGGCCGGCCGGACGATGATCCGCGTCGTCGCCCGATCGGCGTGGACCATGTGGTTGCGCAGCGCCAGCTGCTCGATGCGGCGCGGCGCCGACAGGCGCTCGACCTCGAGGCGGAGCCGCCGCTGCAGCTCGCGAGCCTGGCCCAGATCGCGCTCGGTGCTCTCGATCTGGGTGGCGACGCGCATCACGCTGAAGCGCTGCCACAGCGAGAACAGGATGACGCCGACCAGCGCCCCGCCGACCAGCATCCACCGCCACAGCTCGCGCTGCCGCGCCTGATCGAGCTCGCGCACGATCGGGTTGTTGCGGACGTCCATCTTGATGGCGTGCTCGAAGTCCATCTCAGGCTCCAGTCAGGACCAGCCGCTCGGCGGCGCGCAGCTTGGCGCTGCGGGCTCGCGGGTTGCGCGCGACCTCGTCATCGCCGGCGATCTCGGGGCGCGCCGTCAGCACGCGCACCAGGCCGGCCTCGCGATCGAGGCCGCGCAGGGTGTGCTTGACGATGCGGTCCTCGAGCGAGTGGAAGGCGATCACGACCAGGCGGGCGCCGGCCCGCAGCCGCTGGACGGCGTCGCGGACGAAGCGCTCCAGGCCGTCGAGCTCGCCGTTGATCCAGATGCGGAGGGCCTGGAAGGTGCGGGTCGCCGGATCGATGCGCTGGTAGCCGCGGTGCGGCACCGAGCGGCGGACGATGCTGGCCAGCTCACCGGTGGTCACGATCGGCCCTTCGTCGCGGGCGCGGACCAGGGCGCGGGCGATGCGGCGCGAATGGCGCTCTTCGCCGTACTGGTAGATGACGTCGGCCAGCTCGCTCTCGCTCACGTCGCCCAGCCGCTCGGCCACGGTCGGGCCCTGGCTGCGATCCATCCGCATGTCGAGCGGCGCGTCGCCGCGGAAGCTGAAACCGCGCTCGATCGTGTCGAGCTGCATCGACGACACGCCGAGATCGGCGAGGATGCCGTCGACCGCGGCCAGGCCGCGCGCCTCGAGCACGGCGTCGAGATCGCGATAGTTGGCGTGAACGATGTCCACGCGGTCGCCGTAGGCGCCGAGCCGTTCACGCGCCATGCCAATGGCCTCCGCGTCGCGATCGATGGCGACCACCCGCGACGCCCCACCATCGAGCAGCGCCTGCGAGTGCCCGCCCAGCCCCAGGGTGCAGTCCACGAACACGCCGCCCCGCGCCGGCTCCAGCCAGCGCAGCGCCTCGGCCACCATCACCGGCGCATGACCCGTCATGGCGCCGTCAGATGCCGAACTCGGATAGCCGGTTGTGGTCGTCGGCCGAGAGCTTTTCCATGTGTCGCAAGCGCTCTCGGTTCCAGACTTCGAGGTAATCGCCGCTGCCCAGCACGGTCACGTCGCCCTGCATCAGGGCGGGATCGCGGAGCTGCGGAGGAATGAGCACCCGGCCCTGGTTGTCGATCTCACCTTCCTGGCCCCACATGGCGGTCAGGCGGGCAAAGCGACGGCGCGCAAGATCGGCGGATGGCATCTTGAGCAACTTCTGCTCGATCTCTTCCCAGACCGGAAGGGAGTAGACTCGGACATATGTGCCGTCGGGGTCATCGCAGGTCAGATAGACGGAGGCCGTCTTCCACGTCGCATCGATGTACGACCGGAAGGCGGTGGGGAGCTTGAGGCGCCCCTTTTCGTCGATTTTCGCCTGCTGACTGCCCCTCAGCACCGCCACCTACTCCACTTGGCTCCACTCTGGGCCACTGAGAGAGTAGGACTGGCCTCCCAGAGTGTCAACGGCAATCTTGATAACCCCCTGTGACCACAAGGTGTTACGTATTTCGTTCGCTGGGTGTCGCGCCTGGGGCGAAGGACCAACCACCAGGGATTGTGTCCGTTCGGTGACGGGAGCGGGTAAGCTCCACCCGTCCGATGCGCATCGTCGTCTGTGAAGCCCAGGTCCCGTTCGTCGAGGGCGGGGCCGAGTACCACGTCCGGGAGCTGGTCAGGCAGCTCCGCCTGCACGGTCACCAGACCGAGCTGGTCAGCGTCCCCTTCAAGTGGTATCCGAAGGATGAGATCCTGGCCCACGCTGCGGCCTGGCGGCTGATCGACCTGTCCGAGAGCAACGGCAGCCGCATCGACCTGGCCATCGGCACCAAGTTCCCTTCCTATTTCGTCCGCCATCCGCACAAGGTGGCGTGGCTGATCCACCAGTACCGGGCCGGCTACGAGCTGGCCGGGACCGTCTACAGCGACTTCCACCACGTCGAGGGCGACGTCGGGCTCCGCGATCGGCTGATCGCGCTCGATCGCGAGATGCTCGGCGAGTGCCGGCGGCTGTTCGCCAACGCCCGCAACACGGCCGGGCGCCTCGCCCGCTACAATGGCCTGCACGCGGACGCGCTCTATCACCCGCCGAGGCTGGCCGAGCAGATCCGGCCCGGCCCCTACGGCGACTACATCCTGTCGGTCGGCCGCATCGAGAGCGTCAAGCGGATCGACCTCGCGGTGCGGGCCCTGGCCCATGTCGATCGCACGCTCCGGCTGGTCGTCGCCGGTGACGGCACGCAGCGGGCCAACACCGAGCGCCTGGTCGAGTCGCTCGGGCTCGGCGATCGCGTGACGTTCCTCGGCGCGATCGACGATCGGACGCTGCTCGACCTCTACGCCGGCGCGCTCGGCGTCGTCTATGCGCCCTTCGACGAGGACTTCGGATACGTGACGCTGGAAGCCTTCCTGGCTCGCAAACCCGTGATCACCGCCACCGACGCCGGCGGCCCGCTGGAGTTCGTCGTCGACGGCGGCAACGGCGCCATCGTCGATCCGCAACCCGAGGCGGTCGGCGCCGCCTTCGCCCGGCTGCACCGCGATCGGGCCTACGCCGCGGCCCTCGGCGACGCCGGGCACGCCAGCGCCGCCGCCATCACCTGGGACGGCGTCATCGATCGGCTGGTGGGCGCGTGACGAAGCTGATCATCCAGATCCCGTGCCTGAACGAAGCCGAGGCCCTGCCGGGCACGCTGCGCGATCTGCCGGCGTCGGTCCCCGGCATCGACGTCATCGAGTGGCTGGTGATCGACGACGGCTCGCGCGACGGCACCGCGGACGTGGCCCGGGCCTGCGGCGTCCACCACGTCGTCCGCTTCCGCCGCCGCAAGGGCCTGGCGGCGGCTTTCAGCGCCGGCATCGACGCGGCCCTGAAGGCGGGCGCCGACTACATCGTCAACACCGACGCCGACAACCAGTACGCCGGCGGCGACATCCCGCTGCTGCTGGCGCCGCTGCTCGCCGGCGAAGCGGACATCTGCATCGGCGACCGCAACATCCAGGCGATCGCCCACATGTCGGCCGCGAAGAAGCTGCTGCAGCGTCTGGGCAGCTGGGTGGTGCGGCAGGTGTCGGGCACGAACGTCCCGGACACGACCAGCGGCTTCCGCGCCTACACCCGCGACGCGGCGCTGCGGATGACGATCATCTCGGACTTCTCCTACACGCTCGAGTCGATCATCCAGGCCGGCAAGCGGCGCATGGCGGTCGCCCACGTCGAGGTCCGCACCAACGCCGCGACCCGCGAATCGCGCCTCTTCGACAGCATGTTCGGCTACATCAAGCGGTCGTCGGCGACGATCGTCCGGATCTACGCGTCTGTACGAGCCGCTCAAGGTGTTCTCGTACATCGGCGGCGCCTTCCTCGGCGTCGGCCTGCTGATCTCGCTGCGCTTCCTCTACTACTACTGGAACGGGTCGGGCTACGGGAAGCTGCAGTCGCTGATCCTCGCAGCCGTGCTGCTGATCGTCGGCTTCCAGGTGATCCTCATCGGCCTCGTCGCCGACCTGATCTCGGGCAGCCGCAAGATCCTCGAGGACGTGCAGTACCGCGTCCGCAAGCTGGAGTTGGATGGGCCCGGCGCGCCGCGCGACGCCGCACCAGCCCCAGCAACGGCAGCGCCAACGGCCGCGGAACGGACGCTGGCCGGGACGGCCACGCGGCATGGCTGATCCGGCCGCGACGTCGATCGTCATCCCCGCGTTCAACGAAGGCGCCGCGGTCGGCGAGGTCGTCCGCGCGCTGCGCCAGGCCGGCCCCTGGCACGAGATCCTGGTCGTCGACGACGGCTCGACCGACGACACCTCGGCGCACGCCGCCGACGCCGGCGCCATCGTAGTGCGGCATCCCTACAACAAGGGCAACGGCGCGTCGGTGAAATCGGGCATCCGCCGCGCCACCGGCGAGTTCGTGCTGATCCTCGACGGCGACGGCCAGCACAAGCCCGAGGATGCCTGCCGGCTCGTCGACAGCCTCGGCGAGTACGACCTGGTCGTCGGCGCCCGCGACGCCTCGACCCAGGCGTCGGGCCGCCGCCGCGTCGGCAACGCCGTCCTCAACTGGCTGGCCGGCTACCTCGCCGGCCGGCACATCCCGGACCTGACGTCCGGCTTCCGCGCCATGCGGCGCGAGTACGTCCGCGACTTCCTCGGCCTGCTGCCGAACGGCTTCTCGTCGCCGACCACCATCACCCTCAGCTTCATCCGCGCCGGCTATTCGGTCCGCTTCGAGCCGGTCATGGCCCGGCAGCGCACCGGCCACTCGAAAATCCGCTTCGCTCGCGACGGCGTCAAGTTCTTCCTGATCCTGCTGCGCGTCATCACCATCTTCAGCCCGATGCGGATCTTCCTGCCGCTGAGCGCGCTCTCGCTCGCGATTGGCGTGATCTACGGGATCTGGAACGTCTTCCACGCCCGTCACATCCCGAACGGCGCCGTGCTGGCCATCATGTTCGCGCTAATCATCTTCCTCGTCGGGCTGGTCTCGGAACAGATCTCGGCGCTGCGCGCGTCGCAGCGGGGCTAGCAGCCCGTGATGACACACGGCCGGTCCGCCCGGCGCGCGCTGTACGCCGCCGTGGCGGTCGGCCTGCTGCTGCGGCTCGCCTTCGGCCTCGGCTACTGGACCGGCAAGCCGCTGACCCACGACGAGCGCGAGTACCTGACGCTCGCCGCCAACGTCGCGCAGGGGCGCGGCTTCGCCGCGGAGCTGCCGGGCGAGCCGGCCACGCCGGCGGTGCAGCGCTTCGGCCGCGCCCCCGGCTACCCGATCCTGCTCGCGCCGCTGACGTGGCTCGACACCGACCTGCGCGCCGGCCGCCTCCCGCCTGACGTGCCGACCGGCGTCAAGATCGTCCAGGCGTGCATCGGCGCGGCCGCCATCCTGGTGCTGGCCGGCCTGGTCCGTCGGGTCGCCGGCGATCGAGCCGGCGCAGCGGCGGCGTGGATCGCGGCGCTGTTTCCGCCGCTGGTGTGGATGCCCGCCTATGCGCTCAGCGAGCAGCTCTTCTCGCTCCTGGCGCTGGCCAGCGCCGCCTGGCTGGGCCGGGTCACCGACGGCCCGCGATCGGCGGCGGCGGCCGATGCCGCCACCGACGCCGCGACCGGCGTCACGCAGGCGCTCGTCCTGGCCGGCCTCGCCGCCGGCGCCGCGGCGCTGACGCGGCCGGTGATGCTGTTCTTCCTGCCGCTCGCCGCGCTGCTGCTAGTGTGGCGGGCGCCCGATCGGCGGCGCTGGCGGCCGGCGCGCTGCCGTGTTCCTGGTCGTCGCGATCCTGGCCATCGCGCCGTGGACCGTGCGCAACGCCGTCGTTTATCACCGGCTGGTGCTGATCGCCTCCGAGGGCGGCGTCACCTTCTGGACCGGCAACCATCGCGAGGCGATCGGCGAAGGCGACCTCGCCGCCAACCCGCACCTCAAGCTCCGCAACCTCGAGTTCCGGGCCCGCCACGCCGGCCTGTCCGAGGAAGCGCTCGAGCCGCTCTACTACCGCGAGGCGCTGGGCTTCATCGCGGCCGACCCCGTCTGGTGGCTCGGGCTTGAGGCGCGCAAGCTCTGGTACACGTGGGTCCCGTTCGGGCCATCCTATCGGCTGCACGCCTCACGCTATTTCTGGGCCTCCGCCGTGTCGCTGCTGCTGCTCCTGCCGGCGGCCGTGGCCGGCCTGATCCGGGCACCGGCCGGGGCCCGGCCGGCCGCCGTCCTCACCCTCGCCGGGTCGACGGTTCTGGTCGCGCTGGTCTTCTTCCCGCAGGAGCGTTTCCGGCTGCCGGTCATGGATCCGGCCCTCATCGCCGCGGCGTCGCTGGCAGCCCGTGGCGGAAGTCCGGCGTCGCACCGAGACGGGTGAGGCGCCCGCCGATCAAGGCGCGAGGAAGGGAGCATATTGGGCATATGCGACCGACGAGGAACGCCGAGCGGCGGGATGCATCGCCCGTCGAATGCAGCGGGACTTCCGCCGCGGGCTGCCAACATCCCCTCGCCGCGACACCGTCGTGTAATCTGTCACGCCAGTGTCAACCGTCGCGCCCACATCCAGCTCCACCGTCACGCCGGTCGCTCCGGCCATTCCGACGACGCTCGTCCTGATTCCGACCTACAACGAGCGCGACAACCTGTCCGGGCTGGTCCGCGCCGTGGTCGCCCATCCGGGCTTCCGCGTGATGGTGGTCGACGACCAATCGCCCGACGGCACCGGCAAGGTCGCCGACGCGCTGGCGCGCGAGTTCCCCGACCGCGTCGAGGTGCTGCACCGCACCGGCAAGAAGGGGCTCGGCCGCTCCTACATCGAAGCGCTGCTGCTGGCGCGCGCCCGCACCGAGGACTTCGTCTGCCAGATGGACGCGGACCTCTCGCACGATCCCAAGTACCTGCCCGAGATGGTGGCGCTGGCCCAGAGCGGCCCGCACGATCTCGTCATCGGCTCGCGCTACCTGCACGGCGTCAGCGTCGTCAACTGGCCGCTGCACCGCCTGATCCTGAGCACATTCGCCAACCGCTACATCCGCGCCGTGACGCGCCTGCCGGTGGCCGACTGCACCAGCGGCTTTCGCTGCTGGCGGCGGCCGGCGCTGGCCCAGGTCCCGCTCGAGCGCATCGTCTCGGACGGCTACGCCTTCCTGGTCGAGATGCTCTACGAGGCCCACCGCCGCGGCTGCTCCATCGGCGAGGTCCCGATCATCTTCGTCGAGCGCCGGGTCGGCCAGTCCAAGATGTCGGGCGGCGTTATTTTTGAGTCCGCCTACATGCCGTGGCGCGTCGTCCTACGGCGCGCCACGAGGCGCGGGTAGGCGTGCGCCAACTCCCAACTACCAACTCCCAACTCCCAAGGAATTCCCAACCTCCAACTCCCAAAGAGCGGCCGTCGGCGGACCGGCAAGGTTGGGAGTTGGGCGTTGGGAGTTGGGAGTTCCTTGGAGGTTGGAGGTTGGAGGTTGGAAGTTGGCAGTTGACGCCGCGAACATCTGCGAGTCGCGCGTAGCAGCAGCGAGATGCCTGAGACAGTGGTCATGGTGGCGACGTCGTACCCGCGCTTCGCGGGCGACATCCACGGCACCTTCATGGAGCCGATCGCGCGCGGCCTGGCCGCCCGCGGCCACGCCGTGCACGTGGTGCTGCCCTGGCACCCGAAGCTGACTCGCCCGCTCGAGGGCGGCGGTGTCACGCTCCATCCGTTCCACTACGCGCCGCATCCGTCGCTCAACGTGTTCGGCTACGCCGAGGGCCTGAAGGCCGACGTCGCGCTGAAATGGAAGGCGTGGGCGTCGGCGCCGCTCGGCCTGCTCGCCGGCATCGCCACGACCCGCCGGCTGGTGCGCCAGGTGGGCGCGACCATCGTGCACGGCCACTGGGTGGTGCCGGGCGGGGCGATGGCTGCGCTCGCCGCCGCCGGCCGGCCGCTGGTCGTCAGCCTGCACGGCTCGGACGTCTTCGTCGCCGAGCGGCACGCCGTCGCCGGCACGGTCGCGCGCCGCACCTTCGCCCGCGCCCGCTGGGTCACCGCCTGCAGCGCCGACCTGCGCGATCGGGCCATCGGGCTCGGCGCCGACGCGGCACGATCGTCGGTCATCCCCTACGGCGTCGACGCGGCAGGCTTCCCGCGCGACGCCGACGCCCGGGCCCGCGGCCGTGCCCTGCTCGGCGTCGACCCGGATACGCCGCTGGTGCTGGCCATCGGTCGTTTCGTGAAGAAGAAGGGTTTCGAGTACCTGATCGACGCCGTGCCGGCGTTGGTCGCGCGCCACCCGGCGGTGCAGGTCGTGCTGGCCGGCCACGGCGACCTCGAGGCGGAGCTGCGGTCACGCGCCGGGGCGGCCGGCATCACCGACCACGTCCGCTTCCCCGGCCTCCTCGCCCACCAGTCGGTGCCGCTGGCGCTCGCCGCCGCCGACGTCGCGGTGGTGCCGTCGATCCGCGACGACGCCGGCAACGTCGACGGGCTGCCCAACGTCGTCCTGGAGGCGCTGGCCTCGGGCACGCCGGTCGTCGCCACGCCGGCCGGCGGGATCGGCTCGGTGATCACCCACGGCGACAACGGCCTGCTGGTGCCGGAACGCGACGCGGCGGCCCTCGCCACGGCCGTCGGCCGGCTGCTCGACGACCGCGCGCTGGGTTCGGCGCTCGGCCAACGGGCCCGGGACCGCGTCCAGGCCGAACACGGCTGGCCGGGCGTGGCCACGGCCTTCGAGGCGGCCTACGCGCGCGCCTTGTCGGGCCTCGGGACGGCGGACTAACATGGCGGCACGTCACCCCGCCCTGCTGCCATGACCATTGCTCCCGGCCTCAGTGTCTTCTTCCCGGCCTACAACGATGCCGGCACCATCGCCAGCCTGGTGATGACCGCGCTCATGACGGCCGAAACGCTGACGCCGGACCACGAGGTCATCGTCATCAACGACGGCAGCGCCGATCGCACCGCCGAGATCCTCGACGAACTGGCCCGCGTCTACCCGCGCCTCCGCGTCGTGCACCACACCCGCAACCGCGGCTACGGCGGCGCCCTGCGCAGCGGCTTCGAGACGGCGAGCAAGGAGTGGGTCTTCTACACCGACGGCGACGGCCAGTACGACCCGGCCGAGATGACCGTGCTGTGGGAGCGGCGCGGCGACGACGTCGACCTGGTCAACGGCTACAAGATCAGCCGCTCCGATCCGTTCCATCGCATCGTCATCGGCCGCGTCTACCACCACACCGTGAAGCGGCTGTTCGGGCTGAAGGTGCGCGACGTCGACTGCGACTTCCGGCTGCTGCGGCGGACGATGTTCGACCACATCCATCTCGAGAAGAACAGCGGCGTCATCTGCCTGGAGATGATGAAGAAGATCACCGACGCGCGCTTCCGCATCGCGGAGGTGCCGGTGCACCACTACCACCGCACCCACGGCACGTCGCAGTTCTTCAACTTCCGCCGCATCGCCCGGACCGGCGTCGACGTCCTGAAGCTGTGGTGGGCGCTGGTCATCCGCCGCGTCCATCTGCGCGCCCCGGCGCCGGGCGCGGTCGACGTGCGCGCCGGGGCGTCGCCGGCCAACGGGCAACCGGGCAGCGGATCGCCGCGCGCATGAGCGACTACCTCGACTTCTACCGCGGTCGCCGCGTCATGGTGACCGGCGGCCTCGGCTTCATCGGCAGCAACCTCGCCCGCCGGCTGGCGTCGCTCGGCGCCGACGTTCTGCTCGTCGACTCGCTGATCGACGACTACGGCGGTCACCTCTTCAACATCGACGGCATCGAGTCGAAGGTCCGCGTCAACATCGCGGACATCCGGCAGAACACGACGATGAACTACCTGGTCCGCGACCGCGAGGTGATCTTCAACCTCGCCGGCCAGGTCAGCCACATCGACAGCATGCTCGATCCGTACACCGACCTCGACATCAACTGCCGCAGCCAGTTGACGCTGCTCGAGGCATGCCGCAACCACAACCCGGCCGCCAAGGTCGTGTTCGCCGGCACGCGCCAGGTCTACGGCAGGCCCGATCACCTGCCGGTCGACGAGACCCACCTGGTCCAGCCGACCGACATCAACGGCATCAACAAGGTGGCCGGCGAGTACTACCACCTCGTCTACAACAACGTGTTCGGCGTGCGCGCCTGTTCGCTGCGCCTGACCAACATCTACGGCCCGCGCCAGCTGGTCCGCCACAACCGGCAGGGCTTCATCGGCTGGTTCATCCGCCTCGTCGTCGAGGACAAGGAAATCCAGATCTTCGGCGACGGCCTGCAGCTGCGCGACTTCGTCTACGTCGACGACGCCGCCGACGCGTTCCTGCGCGCCGGCGCCACCGACGCGGTCAACGGCCAGGTCTTCAACGTCGGCGGCGCCCAGCCGATCAGCCACCTCGAGCTGGTCACGCTGCTGATCGAGACCGCCGGCACCGGCGGCTACCGCCTGGTCGAGTGGCCGGCCGACAAGAAGGCCATCGACATCGGCAGCTTCTACGCCGACTCGACGCGCTTCCGGACCACCACCGGCTGGGAACCCCGGACGACGCTGCGCGACGGCCTGGCTGAGACGATCGCGTACTATCGGCAGCACCTGCCGCGCTACCTGGCCTGAGCGGCCGGCGACGCGCCGCGTCGCGTCCGAGGACGCCTAGCCCATGTCTCCGACAGCCCCCGTGCGCGTCCCGTTCCTGTCGCTGCGTCCCGGCGACGATCGCCCGGCCATCGACGCGGCCATCGCCCGCGTCCTCGATCGCGGCTGGTTCATCCTCGGCCCGGAGCTGCAGGCGTTCGAGGCGGAGCTGGCGGCCGCATCCGGGACGGCTGATGCGGTCGGCGTCGGCACCGGCACCGACGCGCTGGCGCTGATCCTGCGCGGCCTCGGCATCGGCCCCGGCGACGAGGTAATCACCACGCCGCTGTCGGCCGCCTACACCGCACTCGCGATCATGGCCACCGAGGCGCGCCCGGTGTTCGCCGACATCGATCCGCAGCGCCTGACGATCGATCCGCGCGGCATCGAAGCGGCGATCACGCCGCGGACCGCCGCCATCATGCCGGTGCACCTCTACGGACAGGCCGCCGATATGACCGCGATCATGGCCATCGCGGAACGGCACGGCCTGGCCGTGGTCGAGGACGCCTGCCAGGCGCATCTCGGCACCTGCCAGGGCCGCCCGGTCGGATCGATGGGCGCCGCCGGCTCGCTCAGCTTCTACCCGACCAAGAACCTCGGCGCGCTCGGCGATGCCGGCGCGGTGCTGACCAACGATCGCGCCCTCGCCGAACGGATCCGCCGGCTGCGCAACGGGGGCCAGACGACCCGCTACCACCACGAGGAGTTCGGGGTGAACTCGCGCCTCGACGAGATGCAGGCGGCGATCCTGCGGGCGCGCCTGGCGCGCCTGCCGGAGTGGACGGCGCGGCGGCGGGCCCTCGGCACCCGCTACCGGGCGGCGCTGGCGCCGGTCGTCGCGGCGGCAGGCGGCGCCCTGCGCGTGCCGCCCGAGCTCGATCCGGGCCACGTCTACCACCTGTTCCCGGTGCTGTCGGACGACCGCGACGGGCTCCGGACGCGCCTCGCCGACGCCGGGATCGAGACGCTGATTCACTTCCCGGTGCCGATCCCCCGGCAGCCCGCTCTCGCCACCGAGGACCCGGCGGTCTGCCCGGTCGCCGACCGGATCTGCGGCGACCTCCTGTCGCTGCCGCTCTTTCCGGACCTGCCCGAGGCCGCGGTGTCGACCGTCGTCGAGGCCGTGGCCGCCGCGGTCAGCGGCCGGTGACCGGTCACCGTGACAGCCGCCGGACCGGCAATCTGGGTTAAGGTGGGGTCGTGCTGGCCGCCGCCCGCCGTCTGGCTGGGCTCGTCGTCGCCTTCGCGCTCGTCACCGGCCTGCCCCTGGCGGCAGCGCGCGCCGCGTGCGTCTGCGCGCACGGCCACCAGCACGTGAACCCGGAAGCGGCCGCGCCGCACGTCTGCACGGCCGCCTGCACCGCCGCCACATGTCCGCTGCACCGCACCGGCGGAGCGAAGACCGGGGCCGACGCGCCCCGCAGCGCCGGCGCCCGTGACGCGATGCGCTGCGGCTGCGCCGGCGAGGCCCAGGCGCTGATCGGGCAGGCCAGCGTCGCCGGCGTCCTGCCCGGCCCCGTCTCGATCGAGGCGCCGCCGCTGGCGCGCGTCTCGCTGCCGTCCGTCGCCGCGTCGCCGCTGAGCCTCGCGGCCACCCCGCCCGCGCCTCCCCCTCGCGCCTGATCCCTCCCTCGTCCCCGCCTGGTGGCGTTTTCGGCCGCCAGGTTTCGGCAGTCAGGCAGCGATGGCGGCGGCGATCCGCCGCCGATCCCGCCTGACGTCCGCGTCTTGCAGTGAGGGATTGTCGATGGTGCCCAGGCTTCACTCGTTCGTGTTCGGCGTCGCCGCAGTCGCGGCGCTCGGCGCCGCTCCGCCACCCGACGACGCGCCGCTCACGGTCGCGGTCGCCGGTCGCGGCAACGCCAACGTGTCGATCGCCGCCAGCCACGACCTGGTGGCCGCGGCGTGGGGCGCGAGCCGTGACGGCGCGGCCGATGTCTACGCGGCCGTGAGCCGCGACGGCGGCCGATCGTTCGGCGCGCCGGTCCGCGTCAACGCCGCCCCTGGCGAAGCCGCGCTCGGCGGCGAACGCGGCCCGCGCGTGGCCATCGCGACGCGCCAGGGCGGGCCGGCGATCGCCGTGCTGTGGACGGCGAAGGCGCCACCGGCGCGCGCCGGCGCCGCGGCCGGTGGGCAGCCGGCGGGCCCGGTCATCCGCCTGGCCGAATCGATCGACCTGGGCCGCACGTTCGCGGCGCCGATTGATTTGTCCGGGCGCGAGGCGCCCGGGATCCGCGGCTGGGCCGCCCTCGCGGCCGGCGCCGACGGCGCCTGGTACGCGGCGTGGCTCGACGGCCGCGCCGAAGCGGCGAAGAAGGCGGCCGCGGCCACCGGCACGGCGGCGGCCGCCGAGGGCGCCGCGGGCGGGCAGCACCACCACGGCGGCTCGACCGGCGCGGGTCCGCTGCAGGAGGTCTACTACCGCGTCGTCGGTCGCGACGGTGCGACCACCGAAGCGCTCGGCGCCACCGGCGTCTGCTTCTGCTGTAAGACCGCGATCCTCGGCCCGGCCGCGTCGGAGGCGGGACGGCCCGCCGCGCGCGACATGGTCCTGGCCTGGCGGCACATCTTCCCGAATTCGGAGCGCGACATCGCGATGAGCGTGCTCGACCCAGCCAACGGCCGGCCCGGCCGGATGACGCGCGTCAGCGACGACCACTGGCAGCTGCAGGGCTGCCCCGACGACGGGCCTGGGCTGGCCGCGAGCGGCGGCGGCACGGTGCACGTCGTGTGGCCGACCCTCGCCGAAACCAGGGCGGCGCAGCCGGGCCCGGAGAAGGCGATCTACCACGCGCGGACGACAGACGGCCGCACGTTCACGCCGCGCCGCCGGCTCGATTGGCCGGGCAGCGGCGCGGCGCATCCCGTCGTCGCGGCGCTGGCGTCGGGACCGGCGGTGGCGTTGTGGGACGAGGTCAAGGACGGCGTCCGCCGTGTCGTCGCGCAGCCGATCCGCGAACCGGCGGAGCCCCAGATCCTCGGTCCCGGTGTCTACCCGTCGGTCGCGGCGCTCGACGACGCCTTCGTGGTCGCGTGGACAGCGGGCTCGGGCGACGCCGCGGTCGTCCGCGTCCAGCGTCTCGCCATCGCGACGAAGGGAGGCCTGTGATGGCCACTCCCACCAGACGCCTCGCCGCGCTCGTCCTGGCCGCCCTGGCCACGGCCAGCCTGGCGGCCGCCCAGGAGACGATCAATCAGGCGACCATCAGCGGCCGCGTCCTCGATCCGCAGGGCCGGGCCGTGCCGGGCGCGGTCGTGACCGCGCGCCAGACGGCGACCAACGTCAGCGCCGATGCCACCACCGATCCCGAGGGCCGCTTCCGCTTCCCGTATCTCCGGATCGGGCCCTACGAGCTGCGGACGCGCCTCCAGGGGTTCAGGGACGACGCGCGCACGCTCGTGCTGAGCGCCGGGTCCGCCTTCGACGTGCCCATCACTCTCGACGTCGCCGGCCTGGAGGCCGCGGTCACCGTCGTCGCCGACGCCACGATGCTCGAGACGGCGCGCAGCCAGATTGTCGGCACCGTCCACCAGGCGGAAGTGCAGAGCCTGCCGATGAACGGCCGCAACTTCCTCGACCTGGCGCTGCTCGTCCCGGGGGTCTCGCCGACCAACACCAACAGCACCCAGCTCTTCGCCGAGACGTCCGCCGTCCCGGGCCAGGGATTGTCGATCGCCAGCCAGCGCAACCTGTCGAACGGCTTCATCGTCGACGGGCTGTCGGCCAGTGACGACGCCGCCGGCCTGTCCGGCATCACCTTCGGCGTCGACGCCATCGAGCAGTTCCAGGTCGTCACCGGCGGCGGCCAGGCGGAGCTCGGCCGCGCCCTCGGCGGCTACGTCAACGTCGTCACGAAGAGCGGCACCAACGCCAGGCACGGCACCGTCTACGGCTTCTTCCGCGACGACGTCTTCAACGGCCGGAACACCCTGACGAAGACCAAGCTGCCGATGGATCAGCAGCAGTTCGGCGCCAGCCTCGGCGGCCCGCTGGCGCGGAACCGGACCTTCTACTTCGCCAACGTCGAACGGAAGCTGCTCGACCAGACCGGCGTCGTCAGCATCACCCCGGCCAACGTCGCCGCCATCAACGCGCGGCTGGCGCAGGCCGGCTATCAGGGCCAGCCCGTCGCCACCGGCATCTACCCCAATCCGGTGCACGCGACGAACGTGCTCGGCAAGGTCGATCACCAGATCGCGGCAGCGATCAGTTGAGCATCCGCTACGCCCTCTACGGCGTCACCTCGGAGAACGCGCGCGGCGTCGGCGCGCTCAACGCGCCGTCGGGATCGACCGGCATCGACAACGTCGATCAGTCGATCGCCGTCGGCAACGTCTGGACGCTGTCGCCCAACACCGTCAACGAGACGCGGGTCCAGGTGGCGCACGGCGACCTCAAGGCGTTCTCCACCGACCTGATCGGACCGCAGGTCAGCATCGCCGGCGTCGCGACCTTCGGGACGTTCTCGAGCAGCCCGACCCGGCGCGAGAACACGATGGTCCAGATCGTCAACAACGTGTCGCACCGGGCCGGCGCGCACGCGCTGCGCGGCGGCGTCGACTTCCTCTACAACGACGACACGATCACCTTCCTCCGCACGTTCAGGGGCAGCTACACGTTCTCGTCGCTGGCGAACTTCCTGACCGGCAACTACAGCGGCTATGCCCAGACGTTCGGCGACCCGGTCATCAGGCAGACGAACCCGAACCTCGGCCTCTTCGCCCAGGACGAGTGGCGGGCCGGCTCACGGCTGACGTTGAACCTGGGCCTGCGCTACGACCTGCAGTTCCTCGAGACGATCCAGACCGACCGCAACAACGTCTCGCCGCGGGCCGGGTTCGTCTGGACCCCGACCGGCTCGCCCGAGCTGGTGGTGCGCGGCGGCGCCGGCCTCTTCTTCGACCGGGTGCCGCTGCGCGCCGTCGCCAACGCGCTGCTCTCGGCCGGCAACTCGACCGACGTGACGCAGCTGCGCCAGCCGCAGGTCACCGGGCTCCTGCCCTCGCAGGCCGGCGCACCCGTCTTCCCTGCCATCCTGCCCGACCGCCTGCCGTCGACGGCGCGCGTGTCGATCACGACGATGGACAAGGCACTGCAGAACGCCTACTCGACGCAGGCGAACGTCGAGGTGGAGCGCAGCCTCGGCGGCAGCCGGGCCGTCACGGTCGGCTACCAGTACTTCCGCGGCCGACACCTGCTGATGTCGATCAACCAGAACGTGCCGACCTGCGTGGCCGCGGGCACCAACAACGGCTGCCGGCCAGTTTCGACCTACCAGAACGAGAGCCAGCTGCAGGGCGCCGGCGAGTCGAACTACCACGGCCTGCACCTGACCTACCTGCAGCGGCCGCGGAACTGGTCGTCGGTGCGGGTGACCTACACGCTGTCCAAGTCGATGAACGATCTCGGCGAGGCCTTTTTCAGCTCGCCGACCGATCCCACCAACGTGCTCAACGACTGGGGCCGCTCCGACAACGATCAGCGGCATCGCCTCGTCGTCAGCGCGTCGGTCAACTCGCCGGCCACGGCGGGCGCGACCGCGTGGGAGCGCGTCTGGCACGGCTTCCAGGCCAGCACCATGCTCCAGTACTACTCGTCGCTCCCGCTCAACATCGTGTCGGGCGTCAACAGCCTGCAGGGCACGGCGGGCCGTCCGTTCGCCAACGGCTCGGTCTCGACCGCGAACTTCGATGTCCGGTCGGTCGAGTTCATCCCGCGCAACGCCGGTACCGGCAGCGACTTCTTCACCGTCGGCCTGCGGGTCAGCCGGTCGTTCCGGCTGCGCGGGGGCACCGAGGTGCAGGGCCTGGTCGAGGCGTTCAACCTGACCAACCGGTCGAATGCCATCACCCGCAACACGACGTTCGGCCCGGGCTCGTTCCCCGACACGCCGGTGTCGTCGTTCAACACGGTGACCGCGGTCGGCGATCCACGGACGCTTCAGCTAGGGGTCCGTCTCTCCTTCTAAATTTAGGGGAGTGGAAAACTCCCGACTTCCAACTCCCAACTTCCAACGTTCGCAAGGCTTGGGAGTTGGAGGTTGGTAGTTGGGAGTCTGATTGAGATGCCGGCCGCTACTCAAAACTGAAAGTAGATGAACTGCGCGCCGCCGAAGGAACCGAACAGCAGGATCAGGTAGAAGAGCGCGCCGTAGACGGCGTAGCGCGGTACCAGCGGCAGCTTCGGCACGGCCAGCAGATCGTTCTTCCACCACTCGTAGGCGTGCAGCAGGACCAGCGGCAGCGCGAAGCCGACCAGCGTCCACACCTCGGGCGCCACGTCCGGGCTGAGGCGCCAGTCCGAGACGAGGGCCCACGTCATCGCCCGGATCTGCTCGAAGGAGCGGGCGCGGAACAGCAGCCAGCCGTAGCAGATCAGGTGCAGGGTGACGAACCACGCCCCGATCGATCCGACTCGTGAGACGCGCCGGCCGCGTCCCCGCAGCGCGTCGTAGCCGCGGTGCGCGACCAGCCAGACGCCCTGGTAGGCGCCCCACAGCACGAACGACCAGGCCGCGCCGTGCCACAGGCCGCCGAGCACCATCGTCATCAGCAGGTTCCGGTTGGTCCGCCAGGCGCCGCCGCGGCTGCCGCCGAGCGGCTTGTACAGGTAGTCGCGCAGCCACGTCGACAGGCTGATGTGCCAGTGCCGCCAGAACTCGCGCGGGTTGGTGACGGCGTAGGGGAAGCGGAAATTGACGTTCAGCTCGATGCCGAACAGCTGCGAGATGCCGCGCGCCATGTCCGAGTAGCCGGCGAAGTCGCCGTAGATCTGCAGGGCGAAGGCGTAGGTGGCGATCAGCACGTCGCCGCCGGCGGCCGGGAAGTCGGGCGCGAACACCGCATCGACCATCGGCGACAGGTTGTCGGCGACGACGATCTTCTTGAACAGGCCGGTGGCGATCAGCCAGGCGCCGGTGGCGAGATCGGCGCGGCCGATCGTCCGCGGGGCCGCGAACTGCGGCATCAGTGCCGGCGCGCGCAGGATCGGCCCGGCCACCAGGTGTGGGAAGTAGGCGACGAACAGCGCGTAGTCGACGAGACTCTCCGCCGGCACCATCTCGCCGCGGTAGACGTCGACGACATAGGCCATCGCCATGAATGTGTAGAACGAGATGCCCAGCGGCAGGACGATCGCCAGCACCGGATCGCCGACGTCGAAGCCGATCGTCGACAGCGCGCGCGCGGCCGAATCGACGAAGAAGCCGGCGTACTTGAAGAAGCCGAGCACGGCGAGCAGGAACCCGAGCGCGGCCCAGAGGACGCGCCGCGAGGCCGGCGCCGAGGCCCGGATCGACGGCCGCCCGAGGGCCAGGCCGGCCCCGTAGCTGACCAGCGTCGACGCCGCCAGCAGGCCCGTGAAGCGCCAGTCCCAGACCGCGTAGAAGTAGTAGCTGGCGAGGAGCAGCCAGACGTTCTGGGCGCGGTAGCCAAGGAGGCGGTAGACGGCGTAGACGACCGCGACGAAGGCGACGAAGTGGATCGAGTTGAACACCATCAGTTGGTGTCCGCACGGGGGCGGCGGTCCTCTGAGTCGAGCAGGTGCTCGCGCCGGATGAACGCCTCGAGCGCCGCGGCCACCGTCTCGTGCCCGGCGGCGGTGAAGTGGACGGTGCCGGCGAAGAACTGGCCGTGCGGCGCCGCCAGCAGCGGCGGCAGCAGATCGACGGTGGGGACGCCGAGCGGCGCGAGCGCGGCGTGGAAGCGCTCGGTCGCGATGTCCTTGCGGATCGGCCCGGCCGACGGCTCGGTCGCCGATCGCAGCCGGGCGTATTCGGCCGGATCGAGCTGGAACCGCGCCGGCACCAGCGTGATCGCCAGGCGGGCGCCGTCGGCTCGCACCTCACGCGCGAGCGTGCCGAGCGCGCGCGCCGCCACGACGAGGCCGTCGGTGATGAACGCCGGCGGCGTCACCAGGTAGCTGGCGACCGGCCGGCTCGGCGCGCCGCCGCCCGCCTCACCGGCGTAGCGCAGCTGATCGAGGCGCTGCCGGGCGACCTGCAGCACCATGCTCCGCCGGACGATCCGGCGCATCCGCCGCTCGGTCTCCTGGCGGGCGGCGACCGCGGCGGGGCGCGAGCCGTCGAGCCGCCAGGCGGAGTCGAACGCCTCGACGGCGTCGTTGGCGACGAAGGTCGCGACCAGCACCAGGTCGGCGTCGAAATGCGCGACCACTCGCCGATAGAAGAGGAGCTCCTCGACCGGCCCGTAGCCCTGCACGCCGGCGTTGATCACCCGGTAGCGGACACCGGCCGGCGCCCCCTGGTTGAGGCGCGCCTCGAGGCGGGCGCAGAACGTCGCCTCGTGCGGCACCTGCACCGCCAGCACCAGCGAGTCGCCGAGGACGACGACGCGCCGCTCGCCCGGGGCCTTCGGGCCGATTTCGTCGTCGCGGACGCCCTGCGCGTTGGTCGCAATCGGCGTCGTGAACTCGCGGGTGGTGTAGACCACCGACTGGTTCGGCGCCAGCCGATAGCCGATGACGTCGTCCTGCATGAAGAGCTGCTGGAAGGCCGGCGCGGCTTCGGTTCCGGCCTGCCAGCGGAGGAACCACTCGAAGGCGGCGAACTCGGCCCCCAGCACGAGCGCGGCCACGAGCAGTCGGCGGACCAGCGGCCGCCAGGAAGCTCCGCGCATCCCGGCGAGGTTAGCATTATTGGTTTCGCGCGGTCCCCTCAGGACCGCGCGGGCCGCCCTTGAAGCGTGCCGGCTGCTATGCGCGGCGCTGGGCGCGCCGCGGCGCCGTCACGCGGGCGGCGGCAACCGCGGCCCCTCTCACCCGAGCGGTATGCTGTACCCCGCCCGACCGACGATGACACTCCGGACGCTCCTCGCCTTCGCCCTGGTCGCCTGGCTGCCGGGCGCTCTCATCTTCAGGCTGCCCCTGCTCGATCCCCGCGGCCGCGCCGCGCTCCCTGCCGAGGAGCGCGCGCTCTGGGCGGTGGTGATCTCGAGCGGCCTGTCGGTGATGGTCACGCTGGGGCTCGCAGCGGTCGGCTGGTATCGGTTCGAGCGCCTCCTGCTGATCGAAGCGGGGCTGGTCGTGGCCCTCGCCATCGCCTGTCGCGGACGCCTGCGGCTCGGCCCCGAAGCGCCGCGGCCCGGCCTCGGCGCGCTGGTGCCGGTGGCGATCGTCATCGGCGGCCTCTGGCTCTACGGGACGCCCGCCGAGTACGTGCTGGGCGGCAAGGATCCGGGCGGCTACGTCAACGAGGGCGTCCAGATCGCGCAACGCGGCGCGCTGGTGGCGCCGGATCCGGTGATCGCGTCAGTGCCTGCCGAGTTCCGCGACCTCGTCCTGCCGTCGCACGACACGCCGAGCTACTACGGCTCGCGCTTCATGGGCTTCTACGTCATCGATCCCGAGGCCGGCACCATCCTCGGCCAGTTCCCGCACTTCCTCCCGGCCTCGATCGCCATCGGCTACGGCCTCGACGGGCTCACCGGCGTCCGCCGCGTCACCATCTTCTGGACGCTGCTCGGCCTGGTCAGCGTCTACGTGCTCGGCGCGCGCCTGTTCGGCCGGACGGTCGCCGCGGCCGGCACGCTGCTCCTCGCCATCAACGTCATCGAGGTGTGGTTCAGCGGCTACCCGAACGCCGAGGTCGTCGCCCAGACGCTGCTCTTCGCGGCGATGCTGGCGTGGTCGCGGGCCCAGGTCGACAACCTGCCGTTCTTCGGCGTCGTCGCCGCCTCGCTGCTCGGCATGCTGCTGTTCCTGCGGGTCGACATGGTGATCGCGATCGCCGGCTTCGTCGCCGCGGCGGCGCTCGGCCGGATGGCCGGCCTGCCGGCCGTGGTCGGCTTCTTCCCCACGCTGGTCGTCTGGCTGGCGGCGGCCGGGCTCTATCTCCTCGGCCTGATGAAGCCGTACATGGCGGTCCCGCTGGTCTGGCTCGGCGCCCTGCCGGCCTGGCAGATGGCGGCGGGGCTGCTGTCCGCGGCGGCGGCCCTGGGGATCGTCTTCGGCGCCGCGCAGCTGCCGGCGCTGCGGCGGCTGCTGCCATGGGTCTGGCGCGCGACTGGCCGTCGTCGCGGTGGCGCTGATCGTCTACGCCTACTTCTTCCGCGTCGCCGGCGGGCGGCTGGCGGAGCACGACGCCATCGCCGTCCGCAGCTTCGCCTGGTACATCCTGCCGCTCGGCCTCTTCACCGCCCTCCTCGGCTATGTCGCGGCCCTGCGCCGCTTCGCCGCCCGCGACAGCATCTTCCTGCTGACGCTCACGGCCTACGCCGCCTTCTTCTTCTACAAGATCCGGATCGTGCCGGTGCACTACTGGATGTCGCGACGCTTCCTGCCGATCATCCTGCCCGGCGCGCTGCTGCTCGTCGCCTACGCCGCGTTCGGGCGCTGGCGGGAGCGACGAGCGCGGCTGGCGCTTGCAGGTCCGCGTCGCCGCCGGCGTGGTCGCTCGTCGCGTCCTCGCGGTGCTGTTCTGGACGCGCTCGGCCCCGCTCTTCGGGCACGTCGAGTACGCCGGCCTCATTCCGCGCCTGGAGAAGCTGGCGAGCACGTTCGGCGATCGCGACCTCGTCCTCGTCGAATCGCGCGACGCGTCCGACGTGCACGTGCTCGCGCTGCCACTCGCCTACATCTACGCCCGCAACGTGCTGCTGCTGCCCAACCGGCGGCCCGACGCGGTGACCATGGAGCATTTCATCGCCTGGGCGCGGCGGCACTACACGACGGTCTACTTCGTCGGCGGCGGCGGCACCGAGCTGCTGACCAAGGACATCGCGGTCGAGCCGGTCGGCACGGAGGTCTTCCAGGTGCCCGAGTGGGCGTCGGTGTGCAACGCGCTCCGCCCGCGGCCCCGTCGCAAGGAATTCGACTTCAGCATCTACCGCTTCATCGATCCGCCTCGCGACGCCGGCCGGTGAAGTCGCGCTCGATGTCGGCGTCAACGACGACGTCAACGTCCTGCGCTTCCACGCCAAGGAGCGCCACGCGCAACGGCACCACCTTCCGCTGGTCGCGCGACGTGTCCTACATCAACCTGCAGGGCGTGACCGCCGCCGATCACACCATTACGCTGGTGATGGACGATGGCCATCGCCCGGCCCAGGTGCCGCGGCCGTCGGTCGAGTTGTCGATGAACGATCAATGCTGGGTCGCGTCACGGTCGGCCCCGACTTCAAGCCCTACACCCTGACCATCCCGCCGGCGCTCGCCGCGGCGGCCGGATCGTCCGGACGCCGGTCCGCGTCAAGCTGGTGACCAACATCTGGCGGCCCAAGCGAGGTGCTCGGCGTGAGCCGACGATCGCGACCTCGGCGTGATGGTCGATCGCGTGGACGTGCGGTAGGCGACCGTGGCGGACCTGCAGATCTTCGACCCGCGGGAACGGCGCCTGGTCGCCGCCGCCGATCTGGGTGCTGCGGTCGGCGCCGGGCATCGCCGGGCTGTGGCCGCGACGTGCCGCGGCCGCGCCGCCGCGCCGCATCCTGCTGCTGCGCCTCGAGCGGATTGGCGATCTGCTGATGTCGGCGGCGGCCATCGAGTCGGTGCGCGCGCATGCGCCGGGCGCGAGCATCGACCTCGTCGTCGGCAGCTGGAACCGGGCCATCGCCGAGCGGATCCGCGGCATCGACCGCGTCGAGACGCTCGATGCGCCGTGGCTGGCGCGAGGCACAGCCGCGGCGGCTCGGCCGCCTGCTGCGGCGGCGTGGAGCTGGCGGGCGCGCGACTACGACCTGGCCATCAACTTCGAGGGCGACATCCGCAGTCATGCGCTGATCGCGCTCGGCGGCGCGCGCCGGCGGCGTCGGCTTCGCCATGGCCGGAGGCGGGCCGCTCCTGACCGACGTCGTCGATCACCGTCCCGATCGCCACACCGCCGACAACGCCGCTGCGCTCGTCGCCGCGGCGTTCGCCGGGCGAAGCCCGGGCCGCTCGAGCCGCCGAGGCTCAGCCCGGGGCCGAGCCCCGGGCCGGCTTTCGGCTCGACCTGCCCGACGACGCGCGGCGCGCCGCCCGCGACCTCGCCGGTCCACGACGCGCGCTACATCGTCGTCCACGCCAGCGGCGGGCGCGCCATCAAGCAGTGGGATCTCGATCGCTTCGCCGCGGCGACGACGAGGATCGCCCGCGCGACTCGGCGCGGCCGTCGTCCTCACCGGCGCGCCGGCGATGCCCCGCTGTCGGCGCAGGTGCAGCGCGGCACTCCCCGCCGACATCGCGCGTCCTCGACCTGACCGGCCGCCCCGATCTGCTCGTCCTCGCCGCCGTGCTCGAGGGCGCGCGCCTCGTCATGACCGGCGACACCGGCCCGATGCACCTCGCCGCGGCGGTGGGGCGCCGATCGTCGCGGTCTTCGGCCCGTCGATGCCGGTGCGCTACGCGCCGCGCAGCACGCCGCATCGCGTCGTCCGCATCGATCTGCCGTGCGCGCCGTGCAACATGCATCCGCAAGCCGCCCGCGCGCTGCCAGGGCCACACGCCCGACTGCCTGGCCGGCGTCACCGTCGACGCGGTCATCGCCGCTGCGCTGTCGCTCGCGGCCGAGACCGAACCGGGGCCCGACCCCGCGCGGGTGACGCGCGCGTGATCGGCCGCCTCGCCATCGAGCGCGCCGGCCGCCTCGAGACCCTCGATCTCGACGACTACGGCGCCGGCGCCATCGCCGACGAGGCCGCCGGCCGAGCCAACGCCTGGATCAAGAGCCTGCGCCACGTCGAGGTCGCCGGCCGGCCGCTGCGCGATCGCTTCCACTATCGCGGCGACTCGCTGTGGTGGTTCGCCGAACTGTTCCTGCACAAGGAAGGCGTCCTCGACGCGCTGTGGCGGACCGCGCTGACCCTCGACGCGATCTGCGAGGTCGAGGAGCCGGCCCGGGTCGGCATCGTCGACGGCGGCGCGGCGTTGCGGCTCCTGCTGCCGCAGGTCGCCGCGCGCCTCGGGATCGATCTCGCTGCCGGGCACCGACGTCGGACGCGGCGCCGCCCGCGGCCGCGACACCTCGACCGGGATCAAGAGCCGCGTGCTGACCTGGGCCGCGGAGGCGCGGCGGCTGCTGCCCGCGCCACGTCCGGCGCTCGCCACCGGCGGCACGCTGGCGTTCGTCCACAGCGCGTTCTGGCGCGACGCGACCGGCGAGGAGGGCTACATCGCGCCGGTCCTGGACGCGCTCGCGGCGACCGGCGCCGCGCCGATCCAGCTGGTCGGCGTCGGACCGCGCCGCAACTTCCAGGCCCGGCGCTGGTGGCATCCGCTGATGCCGGGCTGGCGCCAGCCGCGCGGTGACGGCGCCGTGGTGCCGGTGGAAACGCTCGCCTCGCACGCGGCGCTGGCCGGGGCGCGCGCCGTCTGGCGAGCGCGGCACGCGGTCGCCGACGCGTTGACCGGGAGCGCGGCGATGCGGGCCGCGGCGCGGATCGCCGGCTACGACGGGTGGGATCTCGATCGCGCCAGAGCTCCGCGGCATCGCCACGCTGCAGTTCCCGTGGTCGGTGCGGGCGATGGACGAAGCCGGCGCCGCGATCGACCGGGCCCGGCCGCGCCTGGTCCTGACCTACGCCGAGGCCGGCGGCTGGGGCCGCGCGATCATGCTGGAGGCGCGCCGCCGCGGCATCCCCAGCGCCGGCCTCCAGCACGGCTACATCTATCGCCGCTGGCTGAACTACCTGCACGAGCGCGACGAGATGGACCCGTCGCCGACGATGCCCGACGATCGCGGCTTCCCGCGGCCCGACCTGACCGTCGTCTTCGACCGCGTCGCCGCGCACCATCTCGAGCTCGCCGGCGCCTTCCCGAAGGCGGCGCTGGCCGTCACCGGCAGCCCCGGCCTCGACCGCCTGGCCGCGCGGATCCGGGCCATCGGCCCGGCCGAGCGATCGGCGGCGCGCGCGGCGCTGGGCCTGGCGGACGGCGATCGCGCCGCGGTCGTGGTCTCGAAGCGGGCCCAGCTCGGGCGCTGGCTGCCGCTGCTGGTCGAGGCGGTGGCGCAGCTGGACGCCGGGTCGGGCTCGCCGCACCGAACGCGGACGATGGCGGCCGCGGCTGGCCGAAGCGCGGGATGCGCCGCGCGACGACGGGCTTGGCGCGCCGAAGCGCGGGCGATGGCGGCCGCGCGAAGGCGGGCCGGACACGCCTGGTGGTCAAGCCGCACCCGGCCGAGACCGAGGCGCCGTATCTCGACGCCCTCGACCGCGGCGCGGCCGCGCGCCTGGCGCCGGCGGCGCTCGATCTCGCCACACTGCTCGTCGCCTGCGATCTGGTCGTCACCGTGAACTCGACGGTCGCCATCGACGCGATGGCGCTCGGCATCCCCGCCCTCACCGTGGCGATGCCCAACAACCTGGCGCCGTTCGTGGTGGCTGGCGGCATGGCGGGCGTCTTCGCGTCCTCGGATCTGGGCCCCGCGCTGGCGCGCACGCTGTGGGACGACGCCGCGCGGGCCGAGCTGGTGGCCCGCGGCCAGGAATGCGCCGCGTCGGCGGGCATGCGGACCGACGGCGGGGCCGCTGCGCGATTCCGCCGCGGCGCTCGCACGCCTGGCGGAACGGCAGCCGCCGGGTACGGCTACTTGAGGGGTTCGGGCTGGAAGCCGTCCAGCTTGATCCCCTTCGACAGCTTGTCGCGCGACACGCAGTAGGCGACCTCGAGGAACCGGGCCTGCAGCGGCCGCTGCGAGCGCTGCACGTAGTAGCGGTTCAGCCCGTCGTCGATGGCGAACGAATAGCCGTTCGCGAACAGGAGATCCTCCCACTTCTGCTGCGTCGGCTCCTCGGTCATCGGCGCGGTGGCCTCGAGGACGATCACCCTCGGCGGGTACTTGGCGAAGTCGAGCCCGGCGAGCACCTTTCGCTCGAAGCCTTCGACATCGACGTTGAGGAAGTCGAATCCCCCCTTCACCACCTCGAAGCGCCCGAGCGCCTCGGTCAGGGTGACGAGCGGAATGGTCAGCTCCTCGTAGCTGTAGCCGGCCTTCTTGTGGCGCGCGGCCGTATCGGGATTGAAGGTCGACAGCCCCGAGGCCCGCTTCTCGAACTTGAAGAAGGTCAGCGTCGCGGCGACGTCCGAGATGCCGACGCCGAGGTTGGCGTCCTCTGGCCGGCCCTTCTGGAGCGCCGCCAGGTGCTCCGGATTCGGCTCGACGTTCACGCCGCGCCAGCCCTTCAGGTAGAAGTACTTCGTCACGCTCCCGGTGTCCGGGTCGTAGGCGCCGACGTCCACGTAGGTTCCCTTGGCGACGTCCTGGAAGACGTACGACAGGATGTAATCCTCGTAGAACTGCGAGTAGTACGGCGTGCCGGGGCCGAACGGGCCGCGCTCGGGGCAGGCTATGGCAACGGGTTCCGCCACGGCCGGCCCGGCAGGGCCAGGCCCAGGGCCAGGGGCAGCCGCTGGGGCAGGGGCCTCAGCCGGGGCGGGCGAGGGCGCCGCGGGTGCGGCCGGTGACTGCGCCCGGCTCACGGTGGCGGCGCCGCAGACGAGCGTCAGGCCGACGAGGAAGGGGCGGAACTCCATGGCAAATCGAGACATTCCGCCGATCATACCTGCCCGCCCGATATAATGGTCGCTTGGGCTGCCGGTCGCAGACCCTCCATATCTGACCCATGCGCGTGCTCATCACCGGCGGTGCCGGTTTCGTGGGATCCCACCTCGCCGACACCCTGCTGGCCGCTGGCCACGAGGTCGCGGCCCTCGACAACCTGTCCACCGGCTCGATCGACAACATCGAGCACCTGAAGCCGCATCCGCGCTTCCGTTACACGATCGACTCGGTCCAGAACGAGCCGCTGCTCGCCGAGCACATCGATCGCTGCGATGTCGTCTTCCACCTCGCCGCCGCGGTCGGGGTGAAGAAGATCGTGGAAGAGCCGGTGCACACGATCGAGAACAACGTGCACGGCACCGAGGTCGTGCTCCGCCACGCCAACAAGAAGAAACGCCTGGTGGTGGTGGCGTCGACCTCCGAGGTCTACGGCAAGAGCCTCGACGTCCCGTTCCGCGAGGACGCCGACCTGGTGCTGGGCCCGACCTCGAAGCACCGGTGGGCCTACGCCTGCAGCAAGGCCATCGACGAGTTCCTGGCGCTGGCCTACTGGAAGGAAAAGAAGCTGCCGGTGATCGTCATCCGGCTCTTCAACACCGTCGGGCCGCGCCAGACGGGCCAGTACGGCATGGTCATCCCGACCTTCGTCCGGCAGGCGCTGGCCGGCCAGCCGATCACCGTGTTCGGCGACGGCACCCAGCGGCGCAGCTTCACCTACGTCGGCGACGTGGTCGACGGGCTGACCCGGCTGATGGTCGAACCGAAGGCCGTCGGCCAGGTGTTCAACATCGGCAACGGCGAAGAGATCTCGATGCGGGCGCTGGCCGAGAGGATCAAGGCGATGACCGGCAGCGCGTCCGACGATCGTCACCATTCCCTACGACCAGGCCTACGAGGCCGGCTTCGAGGACATGCCGCGGCGCGTGCCGGACATCACGAAGATCCGCGCGCTGGTCGGCTACGAGCCCAAGGTCCAGCTCGACGAAACCCTGACCCGCGTCATCGACTACATTCGCACCCGCTGACGACCGAGAAACGATTGGGGATGAGCGCATCGATCAAACGCCGGACCCGGGAGGCCACCGAGGCCGTGCTGCGCAAGCAGGCCAGGCCGGTGCGCAAGATGCTGCTCGCCCTCGGGGCCGAGGAAGCGCCGTCGCTGCCCGAGATCGTGCAGATCGAGAGCACCAACATCTGCAACGCCAAGTGCGTGTTCTGCCCGCGCGACGACATGCATCGCGACGAGGGCATCATGGACATGGCCCTCTTCCACAAGATCGCCGACGAGTGCGCCGCGTTGAACATCACGCACATGCGGATGCACAACTACGGCGAGGCCTTCGCCGACCGCAACCTGGTCGAGAAGGTCCGCTACGCCAAGTCGATCGGCATCCGCGAGGTCGGGCTGATCTCGAACGGCTCGCTGATCACCGAGCGCGCCGCCCGCGGCATGGTCGAGGCCGGGCTCGACGCCATCAACATCAGCATGGACGCCGCCGGCAAGGAAGTCTTCGAGTCGACGCGGCTCGGCCTCAACTACGACAAGGTCGTCGCCAACGTCGAGCGGCTGATCCAGATCCGCGACGAGGCCGGCAAGCGCCGCCCGAAGCTGATCCTGTCGTTCGTCCGGCAGAACAACTCGACCGAGGAACAGGCCTTCATCGCCCACTGGCGCCAGAAGGCCGACAAGATCCACGTGACCGACCTGCACAACTGGGCCGGCACGCTGAACCAGGAATCGGACGTCCGCTTCCCCTGCTACCGTCCCTGGCTCACCTTCACCGTCCTCTGGGACGGCCGCGTCTCGCTGTGCTGCGCCGACTTCGACGGCCGCGAGGTCCTCGGCGATCTGCGGACCAGCACCATCAAGGACATCTGGAATGGCCCCGCCTACCGTAAGGTGCGTCGTGCGCACCTCGACCACGGCGGCCCGTCCATCTGCCAGTCGTGCGACCTTCCGAAGAAGGATTCGCCCCTCTGGATCTCCAAGCTCGTCTGATTCCCGTTTGCGGACGAATCCTCGCAATTCCTGCCAGTTGCTCGGAGCATGCTCCGAGCACGGGCCTGGACTGACTCAGCCTTGAGGTGGACTGTCTTGGCGTAATACAGTGTTGCGCGCTGGTGGCCGATTAGCTTCGGGTAGGCCCCGTCCTCGTCCCCCGGGTAACACGCTCCGCTTGGAGTCTCACAGAACGATGGTTGCTTCGCGGTTCACCACTGCCGCCGCCGCGCTGATCCTCAGCCTCGCGGCCCTTCCGACGCCCAGCCACGCCCAAGCCTCGCGGGAGGGCCCGACCTTCGCGGCCGCCGGCGCCTGGCCCGGCTTCAGCGCTGCGACGTCCCGACATCGCCTACGACCCGGTCAACAACGTGTACCTGGTGGTCTCGGGAGCGATGACGCACGGCCGCTTCGCAGACCGCCGACGGCGTTCCCCTCGGGACGAACGAGTTCTACATCTCATCGAGCGGCGCCTACAACCAGACGCCAGCGCGTCGCCTACGGCGACGGCAAGTTCCTGGTGACCTGGCTCGACGTCCGCAACGATCCGCGCGGCAACATCGCGTGGGTCTACGGCCGTCTACTCGAGCTTCGGCGCCGGCGGCACGCCGGTCTTCGCACGGGCCCCGATTTCCTGATTGGCGCGGCGGTGGCGGGCGTCAACCCGGAGCGAGCTGCCGCGGTCGCCTACTCGACGGTCAGCAAGCGCTTCCTGGTCGCGTATCACCAGGACGGTGGCGGCGCCGTGCCCGTTCAACGACATTCGCGGCCAGCTCGTGTCCTCGACCGGCCAGCTGGTCGGTCGCGCCGATCACCATCTCGTTCGACAACCACTTCCAGGGCGAGGTCGGGCATCGGCTACAGCCCGGCCAGCGACAAGTTCCTGGTCGCCTACCGTCACTTCTACGAACCGGCGGGTCCGGCGACGATTCAGTCACGGACGGTGAGCGCGGTCGACGGCGCCCTCGGCGCCGCCGCCGATATGACGGCCTCGAACAACACCAACGTCCCCGAGGTCGCCTACAACACCAAGACCAACCAGTTCCTGCTCAGCTGGTGGCAGGGCGAGCCCCGGTGCGGCCGGCATCTACTACGGGCGTCTCGTGAACCCGGACGGTGCGGCCGCGGCGCCCGCCATGCCGATGATCGTGAACTACGGCGGCTACGACTCGCTCGGCATCGCCTACAACGTGCGCGCCGACACCTTCTTCGCCGTGGTCCACGGCCGCGCCCCGTCGACGTTCCCGCAGGAAGACGTTGGCGCGGAGATGTCCGGCACGGGCCTGCCGAGCGTCGAGTTCGACGTCACCGTCACCGGCAACAAGATTGGCAACTTCTATCCCGCGCATCGCGGCCAGTACCGCGCGCAACGAGTGGATGATGGCGACGTCCACCGGCGTTCGCGGTCGCCAGCGGGCAGCGCATCAAGACCCTCGCCAACGGCGGCGGTCCGCCGCCGCCCCCGCCGCCCCCGCCCCCGCCGATCGAGCTGACCGGGCCGAATGTCCCGAACGGCACCTGGTTCCTGGCCGAGGGCGCCGAGAGCGGCACGCCGACCGGGTTCCACACCTTTTACCTCGTCGCCAACGAACACGACGATCCGGTTGACGCACGGGCGTGGTTCGTCGGCGACGACGGCAGCTTGAAGTACAAGGCGTTCTCCGTCGCGGCGCGCAGCCGCACGACGGTCAGCCTCGCCAGCGTGGCCAATGGCGCCTTCGGCGCCATCTTCCAGTCGACGACCCCGGGCCGCGACATCTTCGTGGCGCGCTCGATCTACTGGGGCCCGAACTTCGAGGGCAGCACCGGCGTGTCGGCGGTCAAGGGTCTGGCCACCAGCTGGTACTTCGCCGAGGGCTCGCGCGGCGGCGAGCTGTTCGACAACTTCTTCCTGATCTTCAACCCGCTGCCGACGCCGGCGACGGTCGATGTGACGTTCCTGACGGCAACCGGCCAGGTGATCACGAAGCAGTACACGGTGGCGGGCGAGAAGCGCCTCACCCTGTACGCGAACGCCATCCCCGAGCTCGCCGGCAAGGACTTCAGCACGACGATCACCGCCAGCGGCGGCGTCATCGCCGAGCGGGCGATGTACTGGCGGCTGATCGGCAGCCCCGATCCGGCCTGGGTCGGCGGCGCCGCCAGCGTCGGCGCCATCGCCCCCTCGACCTCATGGGTGTTCGCGGAGGGCGCCGCGGCCAGCAACTTCGAGTCGTTCTACCTGCTGCTCAACCCCAACCTGGCGCCGATCACGGTCACGGCGCGGTTCCTGCCGGAAACGGGGATGCCGACGGTGAAGGTGATCACCGTGCCACCGCAGACGCGCTCCACCGTCTACCTGAACGGCGAGCTCGGCAACATCGGCGGCGTTGCCTCGACCTTCACGTCCGACTCGCTGCCGTTCCTCGCCGAGCGATCGATCTACTGGGGCCCGGGGCGTGTCGAGGGCACCAACGTGATCGGAGCCTCGGCCGCGGCGAACGAATGGCACTTCCCCGAGGGCGCGTCGGGCGGAGCGTTCGACACCTACCTGCTGCTCGCCAACCCGGGCAGCAACGACGCGACGGTCCGGCTGACGCTGTTCATCGAAGGCGTCGGCCGCTTCACCGCGTCGCAGCCCGAGCTGCTCAAGACGGTGCGAGCCGGGTCGCGCCTGACCATCTACATGAACGACTTCCTCACCGCGCTCGAGACCGCCGAGGGCCGGCCCGCCGGCAGCCTCCGCGGCAAGTCGTTCAGCACCAAGATCAACGTGCTGAGCGGCGATCCGGTGGTCGCCGAGGAAGCGCTCTACTGGCAGTGGGACGGCGCCAACTTCTGGCGCGCCGGCTCGGCCGCCTTCGGCATCCCGCAGTAAGGCGACGCCGCATCCGCCACGTCGCGGCGGCGCTCCGATGGACGTCGCCGCACCCGCTTCGGCCGCCGTCCCTCCCCTGGGCGGCCGCCCCATACAGCTCTCTCTCCTGCAGCCGATACACCGGACGGGGCCGCGCCTGCCTCGCCGGCCCGTGCATCTGCAGGAGTTTGTCGATGCTTGTCACGCGGTTCACGCTCGCCGCCGCGCTCGTCGTCCTCGCCCAGGTCATCGCGCCCCCACCCGGCCGCCGCGCAGGCGTCGCGCGAAGGCGCCAGCTTCACCGCCGCCGGCCCGTGGGGCACCGTCCGGCTGCCGGACGTCGTCGTTCGATCCCGCCAACGGGGTCTACCTGACCGTCTCGGGCAACCTGACGCACGCGGCGCTTCGTGCCCAGGACGGCGTCCCGCTCGGCGTGCAGTTCGACGTGCCGACGGTGGGCTCGCACAATCAGGCCGCCCGCGCCGTCTACAGCCCCGACCTGGGCGGGTTCCTGGTCGCCTGGTACGACACGCGCGCCAACCCGAACGCCTACCAGGTGTGGGGCCGGCTCGTCCGCCTGGGCCCGAACGGCGCCCCGCTCTTCACCGGGCCGGACTTCTTCATCGGCGCCCCGACCGGCGGCGGCAACGGCGAGCTCGGTCTCGACGTCGGCTACGCCACGGGCTCGCGCCGCTTCCTCGTCGCGTATCACCAGATCGCGCCGCTCGACGACATCGTCGCCCAGCTCGTCGACAACACCGGCGGGCTGCTCGGCGGCCCGCTGCCGCTGTCCGCGGACAACCACTGGCAGCGCGAACCGAGCGTCGCCTACAACCCCAGCAACGACACGTTCATGGTGGCGTGGGGCCACTACTACAACCCGGCCGGCCCGGGCGCGGTGCACGTCCGCACCGTCGCCGCCGCGACCGGCGCGCTCGGCGCGGTCCGCGAGATCGCCACCGGCACCGCCGTCTACGTGCCGCAGCTCGAGTTCAACCCGGCCCGCGGCCAGTTCTTCGTCGCCTGGTTCACGCAGCCGAACGTCTACGGCCGCCCCATCGCGGCCGACGGCACGCCGCTCGGCAGCCCGTCGATTCTGGCGTTCAACTACGCGACCTACGACGGCCTCGGCCTGTCCTACAACGGGCGGCCGACGCCTACTTCGCGGTGTTCCACGGCCGCGGCCGCGAGGACGCCGGCGCCCAGGTCTCGGCCGCCGGGGTGCCCGACGGTGGAATTCGACGTCACCGCGACCACGGCCCGCAACGGCAACTACAACCCGCGCATCACCAGCCACACCGGCCGCGGCGAGTGGCTGATCGTCACCTCGAGCGACTTCGGCCTGCTCACCGGGCAGCGCATCAAGTCAGCCGGCGCTGTCGCCCCGCCGCCCCCGCCGCCGCCACCGCCGCCCCCGCCGCCCCCGCCGCTGACGACGGATCGAGCTGACCGGCGTCAGTGTGCCGAACGGCAGCTGGTTCTTCGCGGAGGGCGCGGCCTCGAGCGGTGGCCGAGGGCTTCGCACCTCTACCTCGTCCAGAACCCCAATCCGATCGACGTGTCGATGCGTGTCTACTTCGCGCCGACGACGGCCGCTCGTCGCCAAGCATTACGTCGCGCCCGCACGCAGCCGCCTGACGATGAGCCTCGCCGAGCGAGGGCGGCCCGGCGCCTACAGCCGCCGTCTTCCAGTCGCATGACGCCGGGCGCCGACATCAGCGTTGGAGCGCTCGGTCTATTTCGGCCCGCAACTTCGAAGTCAGCACCGGCGAGCGCGCCGCGCCGAGCCTGGTCGGCGGCGTGGATGTTCGCCGAGGGCTCGCGCGGTGGCGAGCTGTTCGATAACTTCTTCCTGCTGTTCAATCCCTGGCCGGCCGCGGCCGGCGTCGACCTCTACTTCAGCCGGCCCGACGGCGTCACCACCAAGCGCTCGTACACCGTCGGCGCGAACCGTCGACTGACCGTCAACGCATCGGAGATTCCGGAACTGGCCGGCCAGGACTTCAGCACCACGTCTTCGCGTCGGCCGGCATCGCCGCCGAGCGCTCGATGTTCTGGCGCCCGCTCGGTCGGCCGCCGGGCACGCCCTGGGTCGGCGGCCACACGCTCGATGGGCACGCCCGGGGCGAGCCGCGAATGTGGTTTTCGCCGAGGGCGCGGCGGCGGCCGGCTTCGAGACCTTCTACCTGCTGTTCAACCCCGGGACGGAGCCGATGCAGGTTATCGGCAATTTCTTCACCGAACCGCATGGCGTGGTCCGGAAGGCCTACACCATCGCGCCGCACTCCCGCTTCACCGTCTACCTGAACGGCGAGGTTGGCAACATCGGCGGCGTCGCGGCCTCCTTCACGTCGCTGACGGCCGTTCGTGGCCGAGCGGTCGATCTATTGGGGCGCCGGCCGCGTCGAGGGGACGAATACGGTGGGCGTGCCCGGTTCGGCGCGGACCTGGACACTGCCGGAGGGCGTCGCCGGCGGCCAGTTCGAGACGTTCCTGCTCCTCGCCAACCCGAACAACGAAGCGTCGCGGTCGATCTCAGCGTGCAGATCGAGGGTTACGGGCAGATCACGCTGCCAGCGCTCGCTGCGCAAGATCGTCCCGGCCTATGGCCGCTGACCATCTACATGCCGCAGCTGCTGCGGACATGGCCATCACCGAGGGGCTGACACGCCGGAGCGTTCGCATCGTCGTCGTTCGGCACGACGGTCCGGGTGTTCTCAGGGCGCGGGTATCGTCGCCGAGCACGCCGTCTACTGGAGCGGGACGGCAGCAACTTCTGGCGCGCGGGCGCAGCGTCGTTCGGCACTCCGTGGTGAGCCGACGCTGCTGTCCTCGCCGCTGTCGCCGTGGCGCGCGCTGGCGGCCGTCCGTCGGGCGGGCAGGCGCGCGTCCGGCGACGGGCCTCGCCGACCACGACGCGACCGGCCACCGACGCCGGCGCCGCCACCGGGCCGGCGCCGGCCGCCGACGGTGCCGCCGACGCTGTCGGATCGCGAGCTCCGCGCCGGCCGGGCCGCGCTCGAGCGCGGCGAAGCCGCCAAGGCGATCGCGCTGGTCGATCCGATCCTCGCCAGGTCGCCCGGCATCCCGGCGGCGACGGCGGTCAAAGTCGACGCCCTGCTCGGCCTCGGCGAACGGACCCGCGCCCTCGACGCCTACGACGCCTGGTTCGCCGTGGTGAAGCTCGAGGACACGCCGCTGCTGACGCGGATCGCCGTCGCCGAACTGGAGGCGCTCCAGGGCGAATCGATGACCCAGATCGACGCGCTGGTCGCCCTGACCGCGCAGCCGGGTCCGCGCGGCGCCCGGGCCCGCACGACGCTCACCGAGCTCGCCACCGCCGATCCGCCGAGCACGCGCTCGTGGCCGGCGATCGTCGCGCTGTGCCGGCTGGGCGATCGGGCGGCGGCGGCAAAGGCGCAGCAGGCCTACCGCGACTCCACCGGCAGCGGCCGCGTGACGGCGCTCGAGGCCGTCATCGCCGCCGGCGGCGCCGGCGCCGAAGCGACCCTGCGCGACGCCCTCGGTGTCCGCGACGCGATGGTCCAGTCGACTGCCGCCGACGGAGCGGCGACGCTGAAGCTGAAGGCGCTCGTCCCCGACCTGCAGCAGACCGCCAAGACCGGCGAGCTGTTCGCGCGCTTCACCGCCGCGGTCGCGCTGGCCCAGCTCGGCGCGGCGGGTGGCGAGACGCTGCTCGCGGCCGGCGCCACCAGCCCGGCCCAGGACGCGCGGCTGCGGGTCGCCATCGCCCGCAAGGCGCGCGGCGAGCGCGCCTGGATCGACGCGACCCGGCCGCTCCTCGAGAGCGACGACGTCGCCGTGCGCTACCAGGCCGCGGGGCTGCTGCTCGAGGTCGATCGCCCGGCGGCGATGAAGGTGCTGCAGACCGGGACGCAGGATCCGAACCCGGTCGTGCGGACGCTGGTCGCCGACGTCCTGACCAAGGATCCGGGGATGCCGGTCGCCGAGCTGCGCCGGCTCCTCCGCGACGGCGTGCCGCGCGTCCGCCTGTCGGCCTCGGCGGCGATTCTCCGCCATCCCGCGCCGCCGCGCTGAGCGGTCCCGGCGTCCGCCTACTTGCGGCCCATGAAGAGCCGCAGGATGTACCAGAACAGCAGGGCCACCGACGCGAACAGCTCGAGCGCGGCGCCGACCGAGCGATTTTCGGGATAGTGGTGCAGCACGTTGGACGTGTCATAGAGGATGGCGGCGCCTGCGAACGCGACCATCGCCACCGAGAAGAACACGCCCAGCTCGAAGCCGAACAGCGTCGCGGCGACAATCAGCACCAGCGCCAGGATGCCGCCCCAGGTCAGGATGCCGCGCATGAACGAGAAGTCCTTGCGCGTGACGAAGACGACGGCGGTGAGCGCCCCGAAGGCGACGACGGTGGTCAGCGCCGCCGCCGGCAGCACGCCCGGCATCCGCAGGCTGGCGATGACCAGCACCGGCACGAAGATCAGCCCCTGCGCGATCACGTAGCCGCCGAGGGCGGCGTACTGCAGCGCGGGCGCGGCGGCGCTGGCGGCGACGCTGCGGGCCAGCCAGCCGGCCACCATGAACCCGCCGAGGATCAGCAGCCACGGCACGCTCAGCATCCCGCGCGCGATGGGCAGCGCCAGGCCGGCGTTGAACAGGAACAGCTCGAAGGCGACGAAGCCGGCCACCGCCAGGAACAGGTGCGTATAGGTGCGGCGGAGGAACGCGCTGCGGGCGTCCACGGACAGCCGGATCACGGGGACCGAGACGGCGGACGCGGACTGGTAGGCGAAAGGCATCGAGATCTCCTGGAAAGGCCTGAGGGCTGCCTCGAGCATAGCCTGATTCGACGGGTGGACTAGACTGGTCCGGCTATGGTGTCGGTTCCGCCCGCGGCCAGCCGCCGCACGGCCTTCGGGCTCGCGTTCGTCGCTCTCTCGACGCTGATGTACGAGGTCCTGCTGACCCGGATCTTCAGCGTCACCATGTGGTACCACTTCGCGTTCGTCGCCATCTCGGTGGCGATGTTCGGGATGACCGTCGGCGCGCTGGTCGTCTACCTGAAGCCGGCCTGGTTCCCGGCCGACGGGGTGCGGCGCCAGTTGGCGGTCGGCAGCGTGCTGTTTCCGGTCCTGGTCGTCGCCAGCTTCCTGACCCAGCTCTCGATCCCCTTCCGCGTCCACCCGTCGATCGTCGCGATCTGGGCGATCGTCCTGACCTACGCGGTGATTGCCGCACCGTTCGTCCTGAGCGGGATCCTCGTCGCGCTGACGCTGACGCGCTTCCCGCGCGACGTCGGCCGGCTCTACGCCTTCGACCTGGTCGGCGCCGCGCTCGGCTGCGTGCTGCTGGTCTGGCTGCTCGAGATCACCGATGGCCCGACCGCGGTGCTGGCCATCGCCGCGCTGGCCGCGCTCGGCGGCGTCTGCTACGCCCTCGATGAAGGCTCGACGCGGCTGGTGCGGTGGAGCGCGCTGGTCAGCGTGGCGCTGGTCGCCGCCGCCGCCGGCCACACCGTGCTCGTCTGGCGCGGCTTCCCGGTGCTGCGGATCCTCTACGTCAAGGCCGGCTTCGAGGCGCGCCCGCTCTACGAGAAGTGGAACTCGTACTCGCGCATCCGCGTGAACGGCAACCCGGACGTGGCCGAGGCGCCCTACGCCTGGGGCCTGAGCCCGCACTTTCCGGCCGATCGCACGGTCAAACAGCTGCACCTCGACATCGACGTCGCCGCCGGCACGGTGCTGACGAAGAAGCCCGACACGCCGGCCGATTCCGAGCACCTCGAGTACGACGTCACCAACATCGGCTACTACCTGCGGCCCACGGGCAGCGCGCTGGTCGTCGGCGTCGGCGGCGGCCGCGACGTCCTGTCGGCGCTGCACTTCGGCGCCACCAAGGTGACCGGCGTCGAGATCAACACCAACATCCTCGACACCTTGAACGGCCGCTTCGGCGAGTTCACCGGCCACCTCGATCGCGACCCGCGCGTGCGCTTCGTCAATGACGAGGCACGCAGCTTCATCGCCCGCAACAACGAGCATTTCGACGTCATCCAGATCTCGCTGATCGACACCTGGGCGGCGACCGCGGCCGGCGCCTTCGTGCTGTCCGAGAACTCGCTCTACACCGTCGAGGCGTGGGACATCTTCCTGTCGCACCTGTCGCCGAAGGGGCTGCTCAGCGTGTCGCGCTGGTCGTTCAGCGATCGGCCCGGCGAGGTCTACCGCATGACCGCGCTCGCCACCGCGGCGCTGCAGCGGCGCGGCGTCGCCGATCCGCGCGCCCACATGGCCATCGTCCGCAGCATCCGCGGTGACGGCGGCGACAACGCCCCGGACGGCATCGGCACGCTGCTCGTCAGCCCGTCGCCGCTCGACGCCGGCGATCTGGCGACGCTGAAGGCGCAAGCCGATCGCCTCGGCTTCCAGGTTGCGCTCGACGCCACCACCGCGACCGACCCGACCCTGGCCCGGCTCGCCTCGGCCCGCGACCTCGACGCCGTCGTCGCCGAGCACCCGATCAACATCGCCCCGCCGACCGACGACTCGCCGTTCTTCTTCAACATGCTGCGGCTGCGCGACGTGCTGCGCCTCGACCTGCTGAAGCACGGCAAGTCGAGCCACAACATGGAAGCGGTGTTCGTGCTCGGCACGCTGCTGTTCACGGTGCTGCTGCTGACCGCCCTGTGCATCTTCGTGCCGCTCGTTCGTGGCCACGGATCGCACGGCGCTGGCCGGCGCCGCGCCGCTGGTCACCTTCTTCGCCGCCATCGGCCTCGGCTTCATGCTGGTCGAGACGTCGCAGATGCAGCGGCTGATCGTCGTCCTCGGCCACCCCACCTACGGCCTGACCGTGGTCCTGTTCTCGCTGCTGCTGTCGAGCGGCATCGGCAGCGCCCTGACCAGCCGGATCGCGCCCGATTCGGTCGGACCGGCAGGGCTGGTGCGGCTCGGCGGGCTGCTCGGGCTGCTGGTGATTTTCGGCATCATCACGCCGCTGCTCACGCACCGGATCGAGGGCGCCGCCACCCCCGTCCGCATCGCCGTCTCGGCCGCGCTGCTGGCCGTCCCGGGGGTCTTCATGGGGATGGCTTTCCCGCTGGGCCTCGGCCTGGCGCGGAACCGGCCGGCGCTGACGCCGTGGCTGTGGGGCGTCAACGGCGCCACCTCGGTGTGCGCATCGGTGCTCGCGGTGGCGATCTCGCTCAGCACCACCATCTCGACCGCGTTCTGGGTCGGCTGTCTCTGCTACCTCGTCGCCCTGGGGGCGTTCGTCCGCGAGGTAAAGCGGGCGCCCGCTCGAGCCGAAGATCCGGCCACGACAGGGGGTGTCGTCGTCGAAGCTTGAGACCCTCGGTAGTTGGCAGGTCCGCCACGGGGGCGTAGAGTGGTGAGAAGGACAAACGACATGCTGAAATCCATGCTCCCGGCCGTGGCCGTGGTGGCCCTGGCCGCGTCGTCGGCGACGGCCCAGATGGCCACCCCCGGCGTCTCCCTGACCATCCGGGACGGCAGGGTCACCCTCAAGGCCGAGCAGGCGTCCCTGCGCCAGATCCTGGCGGAATGGGAGCGGCAGGGGCACGTCCGGATCGTCGGAGCGGACAAGCTGGTCGGCGGCCCGGTGACGCTGACGCTGGTCGACATGCCCGAGAAACAGGCCCTCGAGGTCGTGCTGCGCGGCGTACCCGGCTACATGGCCGTCGATCGCGTCGCCCAGGCCGACGCCCCGTCTGGAAGTCCCGGGGCCGGCCCGTCGCGGTTCGACCGGGTCGTGGTGATGGCCCGGGCCGCCACCCCGGTCGCCGCCAGCCCGGCGTCGCTCGCCGGCTCGCGCGGGATGCCGGCGCCGGCGCAGCCGCCGATGGCCTTCCAGCAGACCATGCCGGACTCGAACCCGCAGCCGTTCGCGCCGCCGGTCGGCGACGAAGGGGCCATCGCCGCCGGCCCGGACCGCAACGACGTCGAGCAGTTCCAGCAGGCCGAGCCGCCGATGCCGGATGCGCCGGTGGCGAGCCCGTACCCGAACGCGTTCCCGGGCTCGCCTTACATCGGCGCCAACATCAACAGCGGCCCCTACGGCGGCAACCCGGCCGCGGCCGAGGCGGCGGGCATCAACCAGAACCAGCTCCAGCCCGAGACGCAGTTCGACTACGCCAACCCGCAGAAGTACTTCGAGCAGCGGCGCCAGCAGCAGCAGAACCCGACGTCGGTCCCGACCGCCGTCCCGACGATTGGCGGCGCGCCGGTGGGCAACACCGGACGTCCGGTCGCTGGACCGTCGGCCTTTCCGACCGCCCCCGGCGTCATGAACCAGCCGGGCGTCGCCCCGGCGCCGCGGCCGGCGACACCGGCCCAGGGCGAGTTCTTCAACCCCTACAACCTGCCGGCCGACTGGGTGCCGCCGCCCGCCACGCCGGACACGGGGACGCCGGTCGAACCGGATCGGCCAAGTACGCCAACCCGTACAACCCGTCGCAGCCGCCCGAGTGACGTCAGCGTCGGGTCCGGTCTCGGGCGAATACGCCGAGCGCGGTGACTACCACCGCGCTCCCGACAAGGCGTGGGACTACCTCCCGACCTATCTCGCCAAGCTGGCGCGCGTCCGCAGCTGGCTGAACGCCTTGCCGGCCGGCACCCGCGTCCTCGACGCCGGCTGCGGCGAGGGCATCCTGGTCGAGGAGTACGCCGGACGCCTGGCGATCGAAGGCGTCGACGCCAACTACCAGTCCGCGCACGTCCAGCGCGGCTCGCTGCTGGCACTGCCCTTCGCCGAGGGCCGCTTCGCCCGCGCGCTGTGCCTCGACGTGCTCGAGCACCTCGCCTACGAGGATCAGCCAAAGGCGCTCGCCGAGCTGCACCGCGTGGTCGCGCCCGGCGGCGAGCTGCTCGTCTCGGTACCGAACCTCGCCCACCTGCAGTCGCGCGTCCACTTCCTGCTCACCGGCCGACTGATTCGCACGGCCAACGAGGTGAAGCATCCCGGCGATCGGCCGCTCGCCGAATACCGCCGGCTGTTCGATCGCGCCGGGTTCGACGTGATTGCCGAGCAGGGCGTCTTCCCGACCGTGCCCGTGCTCACCGCGTGGATCCGCCGCAAGCCGGCCGATCGCGCCTGGCTGCACCGCGCCTTGACCCGGCTGCTGCCGTTCCCGTCGCTGTCGTTCCTCGCCATCGTCACGCTACGGCGCCGCTGAGGCCGAGGCCTGGACGGGGGCCTGTGCCGCGCGGCACGTGCAGCACGGACAATACGTGCCAGGGCACTATGGCAGTACCCTGATTCGACAAGGCAGAACATCACGGTACGCCTCGACCGCCGGACCCTGCGCAAGGCCAAGGTCTTGGCGGCCAAGCGCAACACCTCCATCAGCGGGCTACTGGCCGCGCAGATCGAAACGCTCGTCGGTGAGGACGACGCCTACGAGCAGGCCCACCGACGCGCCCTCGCACTCCTCGACCAGGGGCTTCCCCTCGGTGGCCGAATCGAGTCGACCCGTGACGAGTGGCACGATCGATAAGACGTTCGTCGACACGAACGTCCTCATCTACGCGCACGACGTCGATGCTGGACGCAAGCACGACATCGCGAAGGGGATTCTGCGAGACCTGTGGGCGGAACGGGCCGGCATCCTCAGCACGCAGGTGCTGCAGGAGTTCTACGTCAACGCCACGCGCACGCTGAAGACGCCGCTGGCAAAGCCTGAAGCCAGGGGTGTCGTCGACACCTATGCCGCCTGGTGCGTCGACGGCGTCACACCGGCTGATGTCTCGGCCGCGTTCCAGATCGAAGACCGCGCCCGAATCGGCTTCTGGGACGCGCTGATTCTCGCCGTCGCTGTCCGCAGCGGCGCCCGACGCGTGCTCTCGGAAGATCTGAACGCCGGCCAGGCCATCGCAGGTCTCACCATTCACAACCCGTTCGTCGACTGAATCGCGGCGCGGGCCACGGCGCCCGCCGGCACACCGCGACGGCCACCAGCATGCGCTCCATTCGGTTCGTCCTCGCCCGTCGTCACCCAGACTCGGGTGTCGAGGAGGGTGTCTTCCGAATCGCGTACGCGCTGAGAGACTCCGCCGACTTGGAGCCAGCCGATCGTGGCGTGCTGGCCGAGACCCTGATCTGGGTCGAGAAGAACCTCGAAACGCCGGCGCGCTTCAACCGAACGACGTCAAAGAGCTTCGATCGCCGAAAGGCGCGCGGAATTTCCTGGTTCAAGGACACCGCCACGGAGCATCTGGCTCGGATGCACCGCATCAGGCGATCCTCGAGAAGTACGGGCACTCCGTCGTGATGCTGTCCGAGGCGCGCGTCGGCTACGTGATTCACGATGATGCGTTTCAGGTCGTCGCCGAACCCTTCTCGGACACTCGGACCGGTTGACGTCGCGATCGGGTTCCGGAGGCCGTCAGGGTGCCCCGCGGTTCAGGACGCCGGCAGGGCGAGCGGCGTGGGTGTTCCCGGAGCGCGACTTAGACAGTATGGAATGACCGGCTCGCGATCGCTATTGTCGAGTGTGCGACGCACTCGACACAGGGTGGTGATGGCCACCGGATCGCGGGTTAACGCCAGCGCGGCGTCAGAGCCGCACGCGAAGGGAGCCGGTCATGAGCGACGGTAGCACGTCCGTCGGAATTGATGCCCACAAGAAGGATCTCCAGGTCGCGATGCTGGTCAGCCGGGCCACGGCGCCGGTGACGTGGACGGTCGCCAATGAGCCGCGGGCGATTGCGCGCTTGTGGCGCAAGCTCGAGCAGCAGGCGGCGGGGCCGGTCGTGTGTTGCTACGAGGCGGGGGGGTGCGGCTACGGGTTGCAGCGGCAGCTGCAGCGCGGCCGCGTCCAATGCCAGGTCATCGCGCCGGCGTTGAGTCCGCGCAAGGCGGCGACCACATCAAGACCGATCGACGCGATGCGCGCAAGCTCGCGGAGTTGCTGCGGGCGGGGCTGCTGACCGAGGTGCAGCCGCCGACGCCGGCCGACGAAGCGGCGCGTGACTTGGTCCGGGCGCGGGATGACGCGCGCGCCGACGTGCTGCGCTGCCGTCATCGGCTGGGCAAGCGGCTGCGGCGGCGCAGCCTGCACTATCCCGGGCGCAACTGGACGGCGGCGCATCGCCTGTGGCTGCGCAGTCTGTCGTGGGAGCATGCGGCCGAGCAGCGCGTCGTGGCGGACTATCTGCTCGCCCTCGATCAAGGCGAGGCGCGCCTGGCCGAGCTCGATGCGGCGCTGGCGGAGCTGGCGAGTAGCGCGCGCTATCGTGACGCGGTCGGCTGGCTGCGGTGCTTCCGCGGGATCGATACGCTGACGGCGATCGTGATCGTGGCGGACCTGTATGACGTCCGCCGCTTCCGCACCCCACGGGCGCTCATGTTGTACCTCGGCCTCGTGCCTGGCGAACACTCGAGCGGCGAGCACACCCGGCGCGGGCCCATTACGAAGGCCGGCAATACCCTCGTCCGCCACATCTTGGTCGAAGCGGCCTGGCACTACCAGCACCGCGCGGGCATTGGCCCAGCCCTCGCCCGTCGCCGCACGGGCCAACCCGCCCGCGTGGTCGCGATTGCGGACAAGGCGCAACAGCGGCTGTGTCGCCGTTTCCGCCGGCTCGTGGCCGCGCACAAACCGACGCCGAAAGTGGCCGTGGCCGTGGCCCGTGAACTCAGTGGCTTCGTCTGGGCCGCGTTGCAGCCGGAGGTCGCAGCGTAACGCCGGCGCCGGCCCGACGGACCATCGGGCCGCGATGACGGCGGATGCCCCAGGCACGATTGGAGGACCGGCGGGCTTGCTCCTGCGACAGAGACGCGCGCGTCTCGGACTCGCGCACTTAGACTGCACGTCCTCCCGACGAAGTACCGTCATGGGTGCGCTGCCTCGGTGATCCCGAGGCAATCACCGGATATCAGAGTGACTCGTCGTCGAAGCGCCCCGGGGCATCCGTCGTCTTCGCGGCCCGACTGCCTCGCCAACGGTGGTCGAGCCTATGGACCCTGCCGGCGCCGTGGACGGCAGAGCGCCGTCCACCGCGCCTTGGAAATCGCGCCAACACCGGCGCGATTCCCACAGCGTCCACAGGCCGTTTGACAAAGGGTCATTCCATATCGGAGCAAGCCGACGCCAGCGTCAGCGTAGAACGTGCGCAAGCCTCAGCGCCGGCCGGTCGCGCGAAGGCGCGACCTGAACGTGGACCGGCGTCGTCGGGAGCGACCGCGATGCAATTCGCCGCGGTCGACCGCGGCTGGAGCACGTTCTACCGGCTTGCGGAATTGGAGCGCGTAGGGAATACCCACGCAGCTCCAGCGGCGTCACGCCCAACGAACGGCGCCCAGACTTGGACCACTGGTCCGGTGCCCGACCGGCGGCGGCCTATACTTCCGCTGTGCTGGACCGCCTGAGGTCGCTCGGCAAGAGCTTTACCGTCTACGGCCTGGGCGACGTCGCCACCAGCGTCATCAGCCTCCTGCTGCTGCCGCTCTACGCGCGGTTCCTGACGCCGGACGACTACGGCGCGATCGGCCTGCTGCTGGCGGTGGAGCTTCCCGCCAAGCTGCTCTTCCGCTTCGGCCTGGATGCCGCGTTCATGCGGCTCTATTACGACTGCGTGGACGAACGCGCCCGGCAGGTGCTCGCCAGCACGCTGTTCTGGTTCCTGGCCGCGGTCAGCGGCGGCGCGCTGCTAATCGCGCTGGTCGGCCTGCCCTACCTGGCCCCGGTCATGGGCCTGGAGAGCTACCACGGCGCGCTGCGGATCCTGCTGCTCAACACCTTCATCATCGGGTTCTACTTCATCCCGTTCCACGTCCTGCGGATGACGGATCAGCCGGCGACGTTCGTCGCCCTCACGACCAGCCGTTCGGCGGCCACGCTGCTGATCCGCTTCGCGCTGATCATCGGCCTCGATCTCGGCGTGACCGGCTTCGTCCTCGCCGACCTGATCGTGTCGTCACTCTTCTCGATCCTGATGCTGCGCTGGTTTGCGCCGCTGATCCGGCTGACCTTCTCGCGCGCGGTGCTCGACGAGGCGCTCCGGTTCGGCCTGCCGCGGGTGCCGCACGGGCTGCTGCAGCAGGTCATCTTCGTCGCCGACCGCCACGTGCTGCGAGTGTTTTCGACGCTGAGCGAGGTCGGGCTCTACCAGATGGGCGCCAGCTTCGGCATGGCCCTGAAGCTGGTGCTGAACGCCTTCGAGTACGCGTGGGCGCCGTTCTACTTCCAGACGATGAAGGCGCCCGACGCGCAGGCGACGTTCCGCCTGGTCACGACCTACGGCGTCGCCGGCCTGGGCCTGCTGGTCGCCGGCCTCGCCGCGGTCGGGCCCGAGGTGGTGCGGTGGGTGCTGCCGCCGCAGTTCCATGGCGCGGCCCGCATCGTCCCGTGGATCGGCGTCGCCGTCGGCTTCCACGGCATCTATCTCCTGACGTCGATCGGTCTCAACATCACCAAGTCGACGCGGCTGTATCCGGTCGCCACCGGGGCTGCGGCGATCACCAGCATCGGCGCCAACCTGCTGCTCGTGCCCCGCTATGGCAGCGTCGGCGCGGCGTGGTCGAACGCGGCCGCCTACGGCGTCATGGCCGGCACCGCGTTCGTGCTGTCGCAGCGGGTCTACCCGATCCCGCTCGAGTGGAACCGGCTGGCGCGGATCGGCTTCGCCGGCGGTGCGGCCTACCTGGCGGCGTGGGCGCTGCCGTCGATGTCGCCGCTGGCCGGCGCGCTGGCCCGAGGATCGGTCGTGACCGCGGTGTTCCCTGCCTGTCTCGCCGCGCTCGGCTTCCTCGACGCGCGCGAACTGCGGACACTCGGCCGCATGCTCGAACGGGTGCGGGCCGGTCGGTCCGGCCCGGCCCCGGCCGCCGCCGAGACCGACGTCACGCTCGCCGACGAGCAGCAGATCCCATGAGCCGCAGCTGGACGCCGGGCCGGCTCGCGCTCCTGCTCGCGCTGCTCGCGCTGGCCGAGTGGCTGCGCGCGACCGGGCTGTCGTTCGGCCTGCCGGCCGTCTACAACCCGGACGAAGTGGCGATCATGTCGCGCGCCCTCGGCTTCGCCAAGGGCGACCTCAACCCGCACAACTTCCTCTACCCGACCTTCTACTTCTACGTCCTCTTCGCGTGGGTCGGCGGCTGGTTCGCCCTCAGCTGGATGGGCGGCGCGGTGTCGTCGCTCGGTGCGTTCCAGACGCAGTTCTTCCTCGATCCCTCGGGCGTCTATCTCGCCGGCCGCACGCTCGGCGTCGCCTGCGGGGTGGCGACGGTCTGGCTGACGTGGCTCCTCGGCGCGCGGATCGCCGGCTGGCGCGCCGGCGCCACGGCGGCGCTGCTGATCGCCGTCGCGCCGACCGCCGTCCGCGACGCCCACTACGTCAAGCACGACGTGCCGGTAACGCTGGCGATCGTCGCGGCGCTGGTCGTCCTCGTCCGCCTCGCGAGGGTCGGCGAAGCCGCCAACGCCGCCGTCGCGCCGCCGACGCGGCTGGCGCTCGCCGGCGCCGGGGCGGCCTGCGGCGTCGCTTTCGCGACGCACTACTACGCCATCTTCCTGGCGCTGCCGCTGGCGCTGGCGATCGCCGCCCGTCTCGGCGCCTTCGGCCGCCCGCCCGGGTCGCCGCGGCCCGCGGGAGGCGTCCTGTTCCGCGCATGGGGCTGGACCGGGCTGGCCGCGACGGTCACCTTCATCGCGCTGTCGCCGTTCCTGCTGGTGGAGCCGGCGACGGCGTGGCACGACATCGTCGCCAACCGTCAGATCGTCGTCGACCGGGCCGGCAGCCTCGGCAGCGGTCCCTTCCCCAGCGCAGTCGCCTACGCCCGGCTGCTCTGGCAGGAAGGGCTCGGTTGGCCAGCGCTCGGCGCCGCCCTGATCGGGCTGGCCCTCACCGCGCGCCGCCGCCCGTGGCAGGCGGTGCTGCTGGCGGCGTTCCCGCTCGCCTTCCTGCTCTTCCTCAGCCACACCGTCGCGGCCAGCCGCTATCTCAACCCGGTGCTGCCGATCCTGGCCGTCCTGGCCGGGACCGGCGTCGCCTTCCTGGCCCGGTCGACCACGCTCGCGGCCCTCCTGGCGGTGATGCTGGCCCTGCCGGCGGCCTGGCACAGCCGGCAGATCGGCGTCTTCTTCAGCCAGGCCGACACCCGGACGCTGGCCCAGACGTGGATCGAGGCGAACGTGCCGCCCGGCTCGAGCATCCTGGTCCAGCCCTACTCGGTGGCGCTGACCCAGTCGCGCGACAGCCTGGTCGAGGCCCTCACCGCGACGCTCGGCGATCCGCGGCGCGCCTCCACCAAGTTCGCCCTCCGGCTGGCCTTGCAGCCGTACCCGGCACCGGCCTATCGCACCATTTATCTGGGCGATGGCGGGCTCGACGCCGACAAGATCTACGTCAGCCCCGGCGCCTTCACGGACGGGCCCGGCTCAGCGGGCCACGGGCTCGAGCCGCTGACCCGGCTCGGCGTGCAGTACGTCGTGCTGAAACGCTACAATACGGAGGATCCGGCGGCGGTTCCGCTCCGGGCCCGGCTGATGGCCGCCGCAACCCGCGTCGCCGTCGTGTCGCCGTACCGAGCGAAGGCCTCCGACGCGGACCGCGCGAGGGTGGCGCCGTTCCTGCACAATACGGACACGCCCTGGCACCCCGCGCTCGAGCGCCCGGGCCCAGGCCTCGAAATCTGGAAACTGCCCCGGTGACGCTCCTTGCCACGCTGAAACGCGCCGTCGTCGACCAGGCCCGGGCCCTGCCCCTGGCCCGGCGCGCCCACGCGCTGCTGCGCAAGCGCAAGTACGAGCAGACCGTCGGCCGCTTCATCAAGGACGGCACCGGCCGGGCCGATCCGCTGCCGATGGGCCTCGTCTACGAGGCGACGATGCGCTGCAACCTGACGTGCGAGTTCTGCTACGTCGGCGACCTGCTGAACATCGAGGGCGAATGGCGCGAAGAACTGCCCCTCGACGCCCTGCGCCGCGCCTTCCCGGAAGGGCAGCTCCAGGTCAACCTGACCGGCGGCGAGATCTTCATGCGGAAGGACATCATGAGCGTGCTCGATGTCTTCCGCGAGAAGGGCTACACCTGCGGCTACCTGACGACCAACGGGACGATCATCAGCGACGAGCGGGCCGAGGCCCTGGCCGAGCTCGCCCGCCTGGGGTTCCTGACCCACGTCTCGGTGTCGATCGACGGCCCGGGCGAGCTGCACGACCGGGCCCGCGGCGTGAAGGGCACGTTCCAGCGCACCTCCGAGGGGCTGCGCCGGCTGCAGGCGGCGGCGAAGAAGAAGGGCGCCCCGCTGCGGGTCAGCATCAACACGACGGTCGCCGAGCAGAGCCTCGACACGCTCGAGCAGATGGTCGACGTCGCCGAGGAGCTGGGGGTCGACGCCATCGGGCTCAACCACCTGATGTTCGCCACCGCCGCCGAGCGTGACGAGACGCTGCGGATGCTCGGCGAGACCGACCCGAAGATCATCTCGACCTACATCACCGAGGACCCGGGCGTCGACCCGACCCGGGTACGCGAGAAGGTGGCGCGCCTGCAAGCGGCCTGCGCCCGCAAGGGCGTACTCTTCGACTACCGCCCCAAGGTCCACCCGCCGCTCATCGATCCCTACTACACGCCGGGCACGCCGCTCGACGGCCGCTGCCTCTACCCGTTCATGCACGCGCGGGTGTCGTTCAGCGGCAAGGTGTTCTTCTGTCCGTTCATCCGCGTCGAGGTCGGCGACCTCACCACCCAGACGCTCGGCGAGGTGTGGAACGGCACCAAGTACGTCGAACTGCGCAAGAAGCTCCTCGACGAGCAGCTGTTCCCGGTCTGCCGGCGCTGCTGCAAAGTGGAGCTGAGCGCGCCGCTGACGCTGCCGGCGACCAAGCCGGCCAAGGTGCTGCCGGCGATGGCGCCGGTCGACGCCCTCGCCCCGGCCGAACCGTAATTCAGGATTCATGCGCACGCTGCTGATCAACCCGCCGCCCGTGAACGGCATCGCGTTCACGCGGCAAGGCCGCTGCCAGGAACGCGAGGAAGTGCTCGGCACGACCAAGCCGCCCTACTCGCTGCTGGTGTGCGCGGCGCTCTTCCGCGAGCGCAACCTGCCGTTCCGGCTGATCGACCAGACGGCGTCGAAGCTCTCGACCCAGGCGGTGATCGCGCAGCTCGACGCGGAGGGCTTCCGCCCCGAGCTGATCGTCTTCCCGAGCACGACGCCCACGCTCGACCCCGACGTCGAGGAGATGGCCCACCTGAAGGCGCACTTCGGCGCGGTGCTCGTGTCGTTCGGGCCGCACGCCTCGACCGTGCCGGCCGAGTCGATGGGCCGCGTGCCGCAGGTCGACGCGATGATCGTCGGCGAGCCCGAGGACGCGATCGTCGCGCTCGCCGCGGGACACGCCTTCGGCCCCGACGCTCGCGGCGACGGTGCCGTCGATCACGTGGCGGCGCGGCACCGAGATCGTCCCGCACACGGCCAAGGGCAGCTTCACGGGCTTCCTGACCATGCCGTTTCCGGCCTGGGATCTGGTGCCGCTCGCGCACTACACGCTGCCGCTCGAGGGCAAGCCGTACATCATCGTCGAGACCAGCCGCGGCTGCCCCTACTCGTGCGACTTCTGCGTCGCGCCGATCCACCAGGGCCACAAGTTCCGCGAGCGCGACCCGAAGGTGATCGTCGACGAGATCGAGCGCGCCAAGCGCGACCTCGGCGTGTCGCACTTCTACCTCTGGGGCGACACCGTCACGCTCAACGCCAAGACGTTCTCGCGGTTCTGCGACGAGCTGATCGCCCGCAACCTCGGCGTCCACTGGTTCGGCAACGCCCGCGCCGACAACCTCACCGATCCGGCCTTCGTCGCTCGCCTCCGCCAGTCGGGCTGCTGGATGCTGGCGATGGGCATCGAGTCGGCGTCGCCCGAGACGCGCAAGGACATGGTCAAGCGGCTCGAGGAGGACAAGATCCGCGCCGCCTTCACCAACCTCCGCGCCTCGGGCATCAAGTCGTTCGCGTTCTTCATCTTCGGCTACCCGGGCGAAACGCCGGCCGCGCTCGAGCTGACGACGCGTTACGCGATCGATCTCGACCCCGACTTCGCCAACTTCTACCCGGCCGTGCCCGTACCCCGGCACCGAGCTCTACGAGAAGGCGAAGCGCGACGGCCTGCTCGCCAGCGAGGACTGGTCGCGGATGGAGTACCTGGTACTACCTGATGCGCGGCAACGGGCTCGACGAAGCGGTCGTCATGAAGGCGATCAACCGGGCCAAGCGCCGCTTCTTCCTGCGCCCGACCTACCTCGCCCGGCATGCCGGCGACATCGCCCGCCTCGTGACCACCAAATGGCGCGTCGTCGGCGAGATCGTGCCGCGGCTGATCTTCGGCACGACGCCGCCGCCGCCGGCCGCCGCCCGCGAGCGCGCCGCCGCCGCCGCCGCGGACTAGCCGCTACCCACGTGTCTGCCCGGGTCGCGCGCGGGGTCTTCTGGCTGCTCTTCGCGATGTGCGTGGCGGTGCGGATCCCGTCGCTGCAGCAGCCGGCCGGCGCCGACCAGGCGCTCTACGGCTACATCGGCCAGCGCATCCTGCACGGCGAGGTGCCGTATCGCGACGCCTGGGACCAGAAGCCGCCCGGCATCCACGCCACCTACGCGGTGCTGTGGGCAATCTGGCCGGATGAGCGGGTCGTCCCGGCCGCCGACCTCGTGGTCGCGGTGGCGACCGCGCTGCTGCTCGTCGCGCTCGGCCGTCGGCTCGGCCCGCCCGGCACCGGCGAAGCGGCGGCGCTGGTGTTCCTGTTCCTCGGCGATCCGGCCTGGGGACGGCTCGGCGGCGTCCGCGCCCGCGGCCAGTGCGAGGTCTTCATCGGCCTGGTGTCCACGGCCGGCCTGTTGCTGCTACATCGGGCGCTCGAGGTCGGAGCCCGGCGGGTCCAGGCTCTCGGCTTCGCCGCCGGCGCGCTGTTCGGCGCGGCGTTCGTCTACAAATACAACGCCGGCGCGGTGCTGATCGCGGCGGCGCTGGCCGCGTTCTGGTGGTGGCGGCGCGAGGACGCACCGTCGCTCGGCGCGCGGATCCGCGGCCTCATGCCGGCGGGCGTCGCCGTCGCGTCCGGCTTCGTCACCGTCGTCGCCGCGATGCTCGCGATCTTCGCGTTCGCCGGCGCCTTCGCCGACCTCTACCACGCCACCATCAGCTACAACGTCTTCTACTCGGGCGAGACCTACGCCGGCCGCGTCGCGATGCTCGGCTATCTGCTGCGCTTCCCGATCGAGCGGGCCCGCGTCGACGGCCTGTGGTTCGCCGGCGGCCTCGGCTGCGCGGTGATCCTGGTGACCGCGTTCGTCCGCCGCACGCGCGCCGGCACGCCCGACCTCCTACCGGTCCTGTGGGTGGCCGCCGCCTGCCTGTCGATCGCCGTCAACGGCAGCCGCGGCTTGCCGCAGTACTTCCTCCAGGCGGCGCCCGCCCTGGCCCTCGCGGCCGGCGTCGCCGCGACGTGGGCGCTGCCCCGCCTCGGCACGCCGTGGCGGATCCTCGCGATCGTCCTGATCGTCGTCGGCCTCGCAGCGCGTCGTCAACGTCGACAAGGTCGTCGACTACCTGGCGTGGGACCTGAGCGCGTGGACCGGTGCGCGCTCGCGCGACGACTATCTCGCCCGCTTCGGCGGGCGGGACACCGGCGACAAGTACCTCGGCCCTCGCCGTGCGCGAGCTGGCCCAGGCCATCACCGAGCGCGTCCAGCCCAACGAGACCGTGCTCGTCCTCGGCTTCTCGCCCGGCGCGCTGCTCCAGTCCGGACGCCGCAGCGCGACGCGGTTCTTCTGGAGCCGGCCGCTGATCGTCGGCTTCGGCGAAGGGTGGCCCGGCTACGGCGTCGGCGGGCTGCTGGCCGAGCTCGAGGCGCGCAAGCCGCCCCTGGTCGTCCTGCAGCGGCGCGACTGGGATCCGGACACGATCGACTCGTTCACCTGGTTCTCGCGCCAGCCGAGGCTGGTCGCGTGGCTCGGGCGCGACTACCAGCCGGCCGGCGAGCTGGGCAACTTCGTGCTGTTCCGCCGCGCGCCGAAGGCATTCCTGGCCCACACACTTCCTCCGGCGACCGCGTCATACTAGTGGTGTCGACGTGGTCCTGGGTCGCTGGTCTCATGCAGCGAATCGTCCTCATACTGGGGGTCATCGCCGTGCTGTCGTGCGAGCGCGTGGCTGTTGGACAGGGAGCCGGGCCGTCTCCGCTCATCGCGGCCGTGCGGGCGGCCGACGCGGACGACGACGATCTCGACGCCGTGCTGCGGGCCGCGCTCGACGCGACCGCCGACGATCGCTCTCGCCTGGTGACCATCCTCCGGCGGGGCACGTCGGCGCAGCGAGCCGCCGCGCTGGCGGCGCTCGCCTACGCCGGCGGCGACGAGGCGATCGCCACGCTGCAGCGCGAGGGCCATCCAGCGACCGACACCTACCGCCGGGCGCTGCTCTGCTTCGCGCTGGCCGGACGCGGCACCCGCGACGACCGCGCCGTGCTGACGCGTGAGCTGCGCGGCGAACACTTCGGCGACGAGTGGCCGCCGATCGTCGCCGCGGCGCTGTCGCTCGGGGTCCTGCGGGCGGCGGACGCGACGGCGGCGCTCGAGCGGGTCGCCAACACCGGCGACGGATCCGGCGCCGCGGCCGCCGCGGGCGAGGCGCTGCGGTGGATCCGGAACGGCCCGTGGCGGATTCGAGCTGCCGGCCTCGGCGTCGGACGACGATCGCGTCATCGCCGCGGCTTTCCGCAACGGCATCCCTCGCACCGCCGACGCGCCGGCGTTCTACGACGCGTCCCGCGGCGGGGCCTGGGCCCTCGAGGGCGCAGTCTGGCGCTTTCGCCCGCGCCCGAAGGCGGCCGACGAGCCGACCATCGACTTCATCGTCCACCGCAACGCCGCGGGGACCCAGGCGCTGCTCTCCGTCGCCATCACTTTGGGGCCGAAGAACGCGGCCGGCTACGACTACGTCCTGGACCGGGCGGGCGACGAATGGCGCGTCCGCGGCGTCCAGTTCACCTGGGTCTCCTGACGATCATCGGTTTGGCTGTTCGGATCGGCTAACGTTCCGACATGGTCGACGACAACGCCGCACCGCCGCGACCACGCGCGCGCACTGGCGACGCGATCCGCGTGCCCGCCGCAGCCATCGGCGGCGCGGTCGCCGCGCTGGGCCGCCGGGCGGTCGGACGCCGGCGGCGTCCGGCCTGGAGCGCCAGGCTCGAGGCGACCGTCGCCGCCTATCGCGGGTCCTGGTCGGTGATGCCGAAGATCGGCATCGTGCGCTGGCGCAACGTCGGCGAGGCTCTGAGCCGGGTGCGGGCGGACGGCCTGCAGCCGCGGTTCACCCGATACGAGAGCGGCCCCTTCGGCATCGCCGGCACGTGGGTCGAGCCACCCGACGCGAGCGGCCCGGTGCTGCTGTACTTCCACGGCGGCGGCTTTGCCTTCGGCTCGTTCCGGACCCACGGCGTGCTCCTCGGCGCCTTGGCCCGGGCGGCGCGGGCCCGAACGTTCGCGGCGGAGTATCGCCTCGGGCCCGAACACACGGCCCCGGCCGCTCATCAGGATGCGCTGGCCGCCTACCGCCACCTGCTCGGTGCGGGCATCGCCCCGCAACAGATCGTCCTCGCCGGGGATTCGGCCGACGGGACGCTCGTGCTCGGCACGCTGATCGGGCTGCGGGACGCCGGCGAGCCGATGCCGGCGGCCGGCGTCGCGATCTCGCCGTGGGTCGATCTGTCGTGCTCAGGAGCGAGCTTCCAGACCAATGCGCCCTACGACTTCGTCGGTGAGCGGCACTGCCGGCTGGCGGCCGCCAGCTACCTCGGTGCGGTCGATTCGCGCAGCCCCAGTGTCTCGCCGCTCTTCGCCGAGCTCGGCGGCCTGCCGCCGTTGCTCCTCCAGGCGGGTGGCGCCGAGGTGCTGGTGGATCAAATCCGCGCCTTTGCGGCGCGCGCGACCGAGGCTGGGGTCGACGTGCATCTGTCGGTCTACGACGACATGGTCCACGTGTGGCACCTGATGCGCGACGCCACCTCCGATGCCCAGCGCGCCATCGACGAGATCGGCGCCTTCGCCCGCATGTGCGCTGACACCGGCCTGCCCGTCGGGGCCTTACGGAGGGGCAGATGACCGCCGCCCACGGCGTGGTGGCGGTGCTCGTCGCGCTGGTCGCCGGCGGGAGCTGGTGCCTGATGTGGGCGGCCCAGCAGGCGTGGCGCACCGCCCGGCGGGAACGGGCCGGCACCGTCGTACCGGGACGTGTCGTGGCGCTCGAACGGACGGGCGGTTCGGACGACGAACCGGCGCTGGTGACGGTGGCGGAGTTCACGGATCGCCGCGGCACCGTGCGACGGGCGCGATCGCGCTCGGCGCGGACGCCTGCGGCGCACGCGATCGGTCAGGCCGTACGCATCAGCTACGAGGCAGAAGGCCGCGGCCGCGCAGACATCGTGCACGAAGCACCCTGGCTCCTCTCCATCGCATTCTTGGGCGCTGCCCTGGTCGTGATTGGGCTGCTGATCCTGTGGGGCCTCCGCACCGGCGCCTACACGGTCGCCTCCTGAGCGAAGCCGCGACCCGACATGTCGAGCCCGCCGCGCATCCATCGCGTCCGCCTGGCGCCGAGCGATGACCTCGACGGGCGCGAGCGAACGGGCATCCGGGCGCTGCTCGACGCGGCGTTCGGCGGCGGCTTCAGCGACGACGACTGGGCCCACGCCCTCGGTGGGACGCACGCGCTGATCGAGGACGGAGCGGTGGTCCTTGCCCACGCCTCCGTGGTGATGCGCGTGCTCGACGCCGGCGGCCGGACGCTGCGCGCCGGCTACGTCGAGGCGGTGGCGGTGCCGCCGGCGCTCCAGCGTACGGGCCTGGGGAGCGCGGTCATGCGTGCGCTGGGGCCGATCATCGAGCGCGACTTCGAGATCGGCGCACTGTCCACCGGCGAGTGGCCTTTCTACGAGCGCCTCGGCTGGGAGCGGTGGCAGGGCCCGACGTGGGTACGTCGGGCCGATGGCCGGCGCGCGCGCACACCAGACGACGACGACGGCCTGATGGTCCTGCGCACGCCGTGGACACCGGCGCTCGATCGGTCGGCGCCGCTGACGTGCGAGGCGCGCCCGGGCGATGCCTGGTGAGATGAGTTCCCGCGCCGGCAAGCCCCGGTCGTAGCATACTCAGCCGCGTGAATCAGGCCACGCGCCCCTTCGACCCGTCGACCATCACCCGCCCCGACGAGCGGCTGATGAGCTACTACGTCGTCGTCGCAATCCTCAGCGTCTTCGCCTTCCCGATCACGCTCTTCGTGCTGTGGATCAAGTACCGGACGCTGCGCTACCGCTTCGACGACGAAGGCATCTGGCGCGCGCAGGGCCTGCTGTGGCGCAGCGAGGTGAACATCACCTACCGCCGCATCCAGGACATCCACCTCACCAACGGCCTGCTGCAGCGGTGGTTCGGCCTCGCCACCGTCAGCATCCAGACCGCGGCCGGATCGGCCAGCCCCGAAGTGACCATCGAAGGCGTGCTCGAGGCCGAGGCGCTGCGCGACTTCCTCTACACGAAGATGCGCGGCGTGCGCGATCGGGCCGCGGGCGTCGCGCATGGCGCCGCGATGCCTTCGCCCGGGCCGTCGGCTGTCCTTCCGGCGGCAGCCGCGGCCGCCGGCGACGAAGCCCTCGCGCTGCTCGTCGACATCCGCGATGCGCTGCGCCGCTTGGAGGCGCGCGGCAGCGTCACGGAGGGCCCGTCGTGAGCGGCCATGTCGACGCGGCCGCGGCGTGGATCTATCGCGGCGTGTGGGCCACCATCGTCGCCTGGTTCCGCGTGCCCGCCGGACCGCCGACGCTGCCGGCGGCCGGCGAGCCGGTGCGATCGATCCGACCCGCCGATGGCTACCTGCGCTACCTGAAGTTCCTGTTCTGGGTCGCGCTGATTCCGGGCGACGTGCTGCCGGTGCTCGGCTGGACCGCCGTCGCGCTTGCGGTGCCGGTGCTCGGCCTCGTGCTGGCGCTGCCGGCCCTCGCGCTGGTCGTCCTGCCCGACGTCATCGCCTACGTCGGCATCCACCTCCGCTACGACACGACCTGGTACGTGCTCACCGATCGCAGCCTGCGCATCCGGCGCGGCATCCTGAACGTCCACGAGACCACCATCAGCTTCGAGAACGTCCAGAACGTCGAGGTGCGGCAGGGGCCCGTGCAGCGCTACTTCGGCATCGCCGACGTCCTCGTCACGACGGCGGGCGGCGGGGTCTCGAGCCACGGCAAGGGCGGCCAGTCCTCGAACCTCGGCGCGCACGTCGGGCTGCTGCAGGGCCTCGACGACGCCGAGATCGTGCGCAACCAGATCCTGGCCTGCGTCGAGCGGACGCGGGCCGCCGGCCTCGGCGACGAGCATCCGCGCGAGCTCGCCCACGCCGCCGGAACAGTGGTCCACACCCTGTCCAGCCGCCACCTCGAGGTGCTGCGCGAGATCCGCGACAGCGCTCGCCGCCTCGGAGCCGCGACGCGCTGATGCATCCGTCGAGTGCCGGGCTCGTCGCCGCGCTGCACGGCGACGTCTTCTACCAGACCATCCTCGCGGCGCACGACGGAGCCGACGCGAAGCGCGGGGCGCTGACGCGCTACATGGATTGGTCGATCGCGGAGGCCGAGCGCACCGGCCGCGTCGTGCTCGCCGACGATCCGGCGATCGGCGCGGCGCGCTGGCTGCTGCCGCTCCAGCCCGACGTCGAGCAACGTGAGCATGCGTCGAAGCACGCGTTCCTGGCTGACCTGTGCGGGCCGGTCGGCTACGACCGCTACCGTCGCATCGTCGGCTTCATGCGCGCGCAGGCCGAACGCGCGATTCCAGGCGACGCGTGGTACCTGTCGATCGTCGGCGTCGATCCCGCGGTGCAGAGCCGCGGCATCGGCGCGCGCCTGCTGGCGCCGACGCTGGCCGAAGCCGACGCCGCCGGCGCCGTCACCTGGCTGGAGACCTTCACCACCCGCGGCGCCAGCTTCTACGAACGGGTCGGCTTCACGCTGATCGGCTGGCACGACGAGCCGGTGACGGGGCGTGCCTACGCCGTGCTGCGTCGCGATCCCCAGCCGTAAGCCACTGGATCACGCCTCGCGTCGGGGTCCTGTCATACCGGCACGGGACATCCGACTTGCCACCAGAGACGCAAAAGGATCGGGTCCGGCAAGTGTAAGAGAATCCAGACAGCAGCCTATGAGCCTCCTCACCGACTTCCGCTACGCCTTCCGTTCGCTGGCCCGGGCCAAGGGGCTGGCGATCACCGTGATCGTCACCCTGGCCCTCGGCATCGGCGCCAACGCCGCGATCTTCAGCGTCGTGCGCGGGGTGCTGTTGCGGCCGCTGGTCAATCGTGACGAGGATCGTCTGATCTATATCCGCCAGAGCGCCCAGGGCCTCGGGCAGGACAGCGTGGTGTTCTCGGTCCCGGAGATCCAGGACCTGCGGGCGCGGGTCACTACCCTGACCGCCTTCGGTGAGTTCTCCCAGATCCCGTTCACGATGGTCGGCCTGGGCGAGCCGCGCGTCGTGCGGGCCGGCGTCGTCAGCGGCTCGTACTTCGACGTCATGGGCCTGAAGCCTGTCGTGGGCCGCCTGATCGGGCCCGACGACGATGGTCCGAACGCCGCCGGCGTCGCCGTGCTCACCCACGGCTTCTGGAGCAGCACGCTGAACGGCGACCGATCCGCGATCGGCAAGACGGTGCGGTTCGACGAGCGGACGGCCACCATCGTCGGCGTGCTCGAGCCGTCGGTGCCGTATCCGGCCGCGACGGAGATCATCGCCAACGTCGTCACCAGCCCGCACCATCTCGAGGCCGAGATGGTGACCGGCCGCGTCCACCGGATGACCGAGCTGTTTGGTCGCCTGCGGCCGGGCGCCAGCCTCGAGTCCGCGCGGGCGGAGTTGCGTGGCGTGCACGCCGCCATGGTCAAGGCCCACCCGGAGGCGTATCCGAAGAAGGGCGAGTTCCGCATCGACGCGGTGCAGCTGCGCGATCAGATCGCCTCGCCGGCGCGGACCGTGCTGCTCGTGCTGCTGGCCGCCTCCGGGCTCGTCTTCATCATCGCCTGCTCGAACGTCGCCAACCTGATCCTGGCGCGGTCGGTGCGGAGGGAAGGCGAGCTGGCGATCCGCGCGACCCTCGGGGCGAGCGCCTGGGCCCTGCGTCGCACGCTGCTCGCCGAGAGCCTGCTGCTCTGCGGCGCCGGCGCCATCCTCGGCGTCGCGCTGGCGCGGCCGATGGTCGCGATGCTGGCGCGCTACGCCTCGCGCTTCTCGGTCCGCGCCCTCGATCTGACCGTCGACGGCAGCCTGTTGTGGGTCGGCGTCGGCCTGGCGCTGGCCGCGTCGGTGCTGCTGGCCTTCGTGCCGCGCCTGCCGAGCGCCGAGGCGTCCGGCGGGCTCGGCGCCTCGAGTGGCGGCGTGCGCATCACCTCCGGCACGAACCGCCGCCTGCGGCTCTTCGCGGTGACGCAGATCGCCGCGTCGTTCGTGCTGCTGGCCGGCGCCGGCATGCTGCTGGCGGCGCTGTTCGCGCTGCAGGCCGCCCGCACCACCTTCCAGACGGGCAACGTCCTGACGCTGCTCGTGCCGGAGATGACGTACGGGCGCACACCCGACCAGGTCACCGGGTTCTACCAGGAGCTGGTGCGGCGCATCTCGGCGCTGCCCGGCGTCGCGCGCGTGGCCGTCGGCACCCAGGTGCCGTGGCGCGAGGCCGGCGCTTTCGGTCCGGGCTTCCAGCTGACCGGCGAGGGCCACGTCCGGGTCGACGCCGACGACGATCCGCGCGCCCAGTTCCGCACGGTGTCGCCGGGCTTCTTCGCCGCACTCGGCGTGCCGGTGCTGGCCGGCCGCGACTTCGGCGATGGCGATCGCCGCGACAGCGAGAAGGTCGTCATCATCAGCCAGAGCCTGGCGCAGCTGCTGTTCCCCAACAAGGACGCCGTCGGCCGTTATCTGATGTGGACCGACCCGGTGATGCAGTTCATCGACATGAGCACCGACCGCCGCCGGATCGTCGGCGTCGTCGGCGACATCGACGACGAGAACGTCGTGCCCGGGCCGGCCATGAACGTCTACCACCCGATGGGTCAGGCGTTCGGCGGCGGGCGCCTGTTCGTGCACACCAAGACCGATCCCTACGCGCTGGCGGCGCCGATCACGCGCGTCATCCGCGACCTCTCGGCCGAGCAGCCCGTGGAGCAGGTGGCGACCCTCGACGACGTGAAGGCGGAAGTGTTGGCGCCGGAGCGGTTGAACGCGCTGGTGTTCGGCGTCTTCGCCGCGGTCGCGCTCCTGATCGCGGTCGTCGGCGTGGCCGGGGTGCTGGCCTTCTCGGTCAGCGCGCGGACGCGCGAGTTCGGCATCCGCCTGGCAATCGGCTCGGAGCCGCGCCACCTGCTGGCGGGCGTGCTGCGGGAAGGCGCCGTGATTGCCGCGGCCGGCATCGTCACCGGCGTCGTCGGCGGGTTCATCCTCGCCCAGCTCGTCGGCAGCTACATCACGGACGTGCGGCTGCCCGGCGTCCTGCCGCTGATCGGCGCAGCGCTGCTGCTCGTCGCGGCCGCCGTCCTCGCCTCGCTGATCCCGGCGGCGCGCGCCTCCCGGGTCAACGTCCTGGAAGCGCTGCGCTCCGACTAAGACGCGCGCGAGTCGATGGGCTGGGAGCCGTCATGAAGGATCGAAGCGCACGTAGCGCTGGACCCGAATCGGCTGGTCACGGCGATAGCGCAGCAGGTCGCGGAGCTGCCAGAGATACCCGGTCGCCTCGCGCCAGGACATCTTGCTCTCGCCGGCGGCGCGATCGCTGAAGGTGTAGGGCACCTCGACCACCGAGGCGACGCGGCCGCGGACCAGCAGCTCGAGGCAGATCTTGAAGCCGCCGGCGGCGATCTGCACGCCCTCGACGGCGTGGCGGCGCGCCAGGAAGTAGCCAGAGGTCGGATCGCGGGCCGGCGTGATCGGCCGCGCCAGCAGGCAGGCGAGGCGCGACATCAGCTGGCGGTGCAGCGGCCAGTTGCGGACGCCGCCGCCGGGGACGTAGCGCGAGCCGATCGCCAGGTCGGCACCCTCGCCCGCCGGTCCGGCGCCCGCCAGCGCCGCCAGCAGCCGCGGCAGCGCCTCGGGCGGGTGGCTCAGATCGGCGTCCATCACGCCGAGCACGTCGCCGGTCGCGACCGCGAATCCGTCGATGACCGCGGTGCCCAGCCCCAGCTTCCCGGGGCGATGCACCACCTGGATGCGGTGGCGGGAGGCCAGGTCGTCGGCCAGCTCGCCGGTGCCGTCGGGCGAGCCGTCGTCGACGATGACCAGCTCGCCGTCGATGCCGTGCGCGGCGAACACCGCGAAGACCGCCTCGACCAGCTCACCGAGGCGCGTGCGCTCGTTGTAGGTGGGGACAACGATGGAGAGCCGCACCCGCCAACTATACTTGCCGGCGTGACCGCCGAGCCCGCTTCCGCCGCGCCGGGGCGCCCAACGCCCTCGCGGCGCTGGGCTGCGTGGCTCGCCGTCGCCGTCCTGGCCGCGCTGCTGCGCGGGCTCTACCCCACCGCGGACCCGCCGTGGCGCACCACGGTCGGCGTCGTCTGGCACGACGAAGGCGCCTGGACGCACAACGCCCGCAACCGGGCCCTGTGGGGCACGTGGCGTACCGACAACTGGAACCCGCTCTACGTGGCACCGGTCTTCACCGGTCTCGAGTACGCCGCCTTCGCCACGTTCGGCGTCGGGACGTGGCAGGCGCGCGTCGTGCCGATGGCGCTCGGGGTGATCGCGGTCATCGCGCTGGGCTGCGGCGTGGCGCGGATCGGCGGCCGCCGCGCCGGCATCGCCGCGGCGATCCTGCTCGCCACCAACTACGTCGGCACGATGTACGACCGCGCCGCGATCATGGAGGGCCCGATGGCCGCGGCCATCGTCGTCAGCTGGTGGGCCTTCGCCAAGGCGCAGGATCGGCCGGCCTGGGGCGGCGCGGCCGGCGTCGCCGCCATCGCCGCCTACTTCATCAAGGCAGCGGCGATCTTCTTCGTCGGCGCCATCGGCCTGACCGCGCTGGTGGCGATCCTCCTGGCCGGGCCCAGCGGCGATCAGCGGCGGCGGGCCGGCCTGTGGACGCTGGCCGGCCTCGCCGCGGCCGGCATCGTCGCGCTGGCGTTCTTCGTCGGCCCGCAGTGGAGCGAGTACCGCTTCTACAACTGGCAGATGTCGGTGACGCGCAAGCCGTCCTACGACGTGCAGTCGCTGCTGAACCGGGTGTCGTGGTTCCCGGTGCTGCACGACGTGCTGTCGCGGATGTGGATGGTCGTCGCGCTCGGCCTGGCGGCCTTCGTCGCGCGCGCCCTCGACTGGTTCACGCGGCCGCCGGCCGAGCAGCTGCTCGTGCTGTGGGTCGGCGTCGGCGTCGTCGAGCTGCTGCTGCACGACGTCGGCAACGAGCGCCGCTTCGTGTTCCTGATCCCGGCGCTCACCGCCCTCGCCGCGCTGGCGCTGTCGAGCGACCGCGCCATCGTGCCGGCGTGGCTGGCGCCGCTGCGCGGGTGGCAGCGCCTCGCCGTCGTCCCGCTGGCGCTCTACGCCGCCTACGTCGCCTCGGGATCGCTGGTCCGGCTGGCCTTCCTCTACGAGGTGCGCCCGGCGGTCCGAACCGGCGCGGCCCTGGCGCTGGCCGCGACGGCGCTGGCCTGGGTCTTGCGGCATCGGCTCACCGCGGCCGCCCGCCGCCCGTGGACCCCGGCGGCGGCGCTGATCCTGGTCGCGATCCTCGGCCTCGGCGGCGTCGGGCAGTTCGTCCAGTTCGCGGCCGGCCGGAGCTACGCCAACGTCGAGGCGTCGCGCGAGCTCGGCCGGCGGCTGCCGGCGGGGACGCTGGTCCACGGCAAGCTGGCCAACGGCCTGGCCCTCGAGAACCGCATCCGGCCCATCTTCGTCGGCCGCAACTTCGGCAATTACGAAGACCGCCTCACGCGGAACGATGTACCATGGCTGCTGACCTACGTGGCGCCGCGGACGGGCTACGAAGGCCCGGTCATCCTCGACGTGCTCGCGGCCTATCCCGAACACCGCACGGTCTGGACCTTCGACGTGGCCGAAACCACCTCGGGCCAGGATCGCGCGGCCCTGATCGTCAAGGGTCCACCCGCCGCCCCACCCATCCCGACCCCGTGAACCAGGCCCTAGCTCCGTGAGACGGATCGATACAGCCGCCATCAAGGGGCACGCCGACCTGCGCTTCCGGTCGGAGTACCGACTACGCGCTCTTCGAGTACTACCGCAGCGCCAAGGTCTTCGCGTTCCTCGACCAGTCCGGCGTGCGCCTCGAGGGTCGGGTGCTCGACATGGGGTGCGGCGGCGGCGGCATGCCGCTCTCCTTCGCGGAGGAGACCGCCTCGGTCGTGGCCATCGACCTGATCGATCGGTTTCGCGACGCCGGCACGCGCCTGGCTGGCGAAAAGAGCCTCGCCAACCTCGACTTCCTGCAGGCCGACGGCACCCGCCTGCCGTTCGCGGCGGGCAGCTTCGACGCCGTGCTGTCCCACGCCGTGATCGAGCACGTCGCCGACGCCGATGCCTATCTGGCCCAGGCCCGGCGTGTCCTCAAGCCGGGCGGCTGGATGTACCTGTCGACGGCGCCCTATCTGTCGTTCGCCGGCGCCCACCTGCCGCGGCTCAAGGTGCCGATCCCGCTGCACCTGCTCGTCGGCCGCCGGATCGCCTTCAGCACGTTCCTGGCGCTGTCGCGGCACGCCCCGTGGACGCTGCGCGAACAAATCACCCAGAACTCGTTCATCAAGCTGGCCCGGCAGGGCGTGGCCAAGCCGGACGACCTGCTGGAGCTGGTCCGGGTCCGCCGGCTGCGCGCCCAGATCGCCCGGGCCGGGTTCACCGTCGCCCGGGAACACCTCCACCTGACCGGGACCTTCCGCCGCCTGCCCGGACCGATTCCGGCCTGGCTGCGCGAGAGCGCGCTGACGCAGGACGTGGTCATTGGTAACATGGAGTACGTCCTCCGTTAGTTGCCGCATGTCCCGATGGTGATCGACCGGTTCAGGTACCGAGGATCGTGACGCGATCGACGCGCTCTACCGGCGCGTGTTCGGCCCTGATGCGGCCGAAGCCAGCCGGCTGCGCTGGGACTGGCAGTACCGTCTCAACCCGCAGAGCTCGGGCAGCGATCCCCTGATCTGGATCGCCCGCGAGGGCCCGTCGATCATCGGTCAGTACGCGACGATGCCGGTGGCCCTGTCGGTGAAGGGCCAGGACGTGACCGGCTCGTGGGGCATGGACGTGATGGTGGCGCCCGAGCGGCAGCGCCAGGGCCTCGGCGAGCTGCTCTTCAACACCTGGGATCGCCACGTCGGCGCCTCGCTCGGCCTCGGCCTGTCGCCGTCCTCGCACCGCCTGTTCAAGAAGATGCGCTGGCCCGAGGTCGGGCCGGTGCCGTACCTGGTGAAGCCGCTGACGCGCCGCGCCTTCCGCCGCGCCGAGTGGCCGATGGTGCTGAACCGCCTCGTCTCGGCGGTGACGCTGCCCTACGTCAAGTTCGTCGCCCGGCAGAAGCCGCTCCAGGGCGAGGTGCGGCTGATCCGGCGCTTCGACCCGTCGTTCGACAAGCTGTGGGCGCGCCTGGCGCCCCGCTTCGACGTCGCCGTCCGCCGCGACGCCGCCTACCTGCAATGGAAGTTCGTCTCGCCGCCGCACGTCCGCTACGTCATCGCGGCGCTCTATCGCGAGGGTGAGGCGCAGGGCTACGTCGTCTATCGCCACACCCGCGAGCCGCGCGGCAAAGTGACGCTGCTGGTCGACTTCCTGGTCGACCCGGACGATCCCGACGCGCTGGTCTCGCTGCTGCGCTGGGTCGATCGCGAAGCCCGGGCCGAGGACTCGGACAAGATCCGCGGCTTCTGCCAGCACGCCGCCTTCCGCAAGATCCTCAAGACCGAAGGCTACGCGCAGGCCGCCTCGACGCTGCAGTTCGTGATCAAGCTGAACGCCCTGGCGACGGGACCGGACTTCTATACGAAGACCGACAACTGGCACGTCACGCTCGGCGATTCGGATCAGGATCGATGAGCGCGCCGAAGCCAGAAAGGGCGAAGGCGGGTATGACTCTCCTCGTCGGCATCGACACCGAGAGCGACGACCAGTGGTCGCTGGCCGCGCGCCAGCGGCCGACCTTCGAGAACCTCTACGCGCTGCCGGCGCTGCACGAGCGCTTCCGCCGCCACGGCGTGCGGCCGACCTACGTCGTGACGTGGCCGGTGGCCAAGGACCCGCGCTCGGCGGACGTGCTGCGCGCGCTGCAGGATTCGCACACCAGCGAGATCGGCGCGCACCATCACGCCTGGGAGACGCCGCCATCGACGGCGGAGGATCTCCTGCGGCATCTCTATGCGCTCGACCTGACGCCGGATCGCTTCGACGCGCAGCTCGAGGCGCTGACCACGGCGATCGAGGACGCGGTCGGCGCGCGACCGGTGTCGTATCGCTCCGGCCGCTTCGGTTTCTCGGCGGCGCACGTCTCGTCGCTCGAGCAGGCCGGCTATCTCGTCGACTCGAGCGTCAGCCCGCTGTTCTGCGAGTCGCACAAGGGCGGCCCCGATTTCGCCGACGCGCCGCTGACGCCCTACTACCTGGCCTACGACCAGGCGACGCGGCCGGGCTCGAGCGGCGTCCTCGAGCTGCCGCTGTCGACGGCGCTGCACCGGCGGATGCCGCGCGCGCTGGCCCTCGCGTGGGCACGGGCCCCCAAGCCGTACCAGACGAAGCGCGTGCTGCGGAAGCTGGGCATCGCCCGCGTGCAGTGGCTGCGCCCGTCCTACTCGTCGCTCGAGGACATGTGCGCGCTGGCCCGCCGCCTCGCCGACGACGGCGTGCCGCTGCTCAACCTGATCTTCCACTCGAGCGAGGCGATCGTCGGGGGTAGCCCGTACAACAAGACGCCGGGCGAGCTGGACGCCTTCTTCGAGCGCCTCGATCGGTTCCTGGCCTTCGCGACGCAGGAGCTCGGCGCGATCCCGCGGACCTTCCGCGAGTTCCGCGACGCGCACGTCGGGGCGCCGGCGTGACGCCGTGATTCTGCACGTCACGCCGCACCTTCCGCCCGACCAGGCGGCCAACGCCCTGCTGCCGGCGCACCTCGGCGCCTGGGCCGCGGACGCTGGCGTCGAGGTGGCCTACCTGGCGCACCCGCCGCGGGCCGGCGCGCCGGCGCCGGTCGCCGGTCCGGTGACGTGGTCGACGCCGTCCCAGGGCAGCGGGCTGCTCAAGGCGCTGCGCTTCACGTCGTTCGCGGCCTCGCGGCGCATCGCCCAGGAAGCGGAGCCGCTGCTGGCGCGCGCGACGCTGGTCCATCTGCACAGCAACGGGCTGCTCACCGAGGTGATGTCGCGGCTGGCGCATCGCCGCGGCATCCCGACGGTGCTCACGCTCTACGGCACCGAGATCTGGCACTACCGGCCGAAGCACGTCGTGGATCTCTTCACGGCGATGTATCGCCAGTCCTCGGCGGTGACGTTCTACAGCCGCGGGCTCCTCGACAAGGCCCTCGAGCTGGGCCTGAAGCGGCCGGGCCTCAGCGTCGCCTACCCGCCGGTGGTCGAGCGCTTCGCCCCGGTCGACGAGACCGCCCGGGCGGCGCTGCGGCAACGCCTCGGCCTGACGCGCCGGCACGTCATCGTCAACGTCAAGCGGCTGCACCCGTTGGCCGGGCAGCGGCACCTCCTCGACGCGATGCCGGCGGTGCTGCGCGCCCATCCCGACACCGAGCTGGTGATCTGCGGCACAGGCGCGCTCCGCCCCGAGCTCGAGGCGCAGGCGGCCGCGCTCGGCATCGCCCCGCACGTCCGCTTCGCCGGCCTCGTCGACAACGAGATCGTCGCCGACTACAACCGCGCCGCCGACGTGTTCGTGCTGCCGTCGCTGCTCGAGGCCCTCCCGACCGTCGCCGTCGAGGCCCTGGCCTGCGGGACGCCGGTCGTCAGCGCCGATCACCCCGGCGGCGTCGAGCTGCACCAGCTGTTCGGCGCCGACGTCGCGGTGGTGCCGCGCGAGGACAGCGGGCGCCTCGCCGCCGCGCTGGTCGAGCGGCTCGCCGATCCGCGGCGGACGCTGCCGGCCACGGCGAGCGGCCTGGAGCGGTATTTCCGCCCGGCCGCGGTCCGCGCGCAGTACTTCGCGCTCTACGCGGCGCTGGCCCCGGCGCTCGCTGCACGTTTCGGGGCACGTCTCGGGCCGCATCCCGGCACGCACCTCGGCACGGGAGCGGGCGGATGACCGGGGCCGCAGCGGCGCCGGCCGCGTCGGCGGTGCCGCCGGCGGCCCAGCCGACGCCGCTCCTGGTGCGCGCCCTCGTCGCGGCGATCGTCGGCGCGATCGCCGGCGCCGCGGCGTTCGTGGCGCTCTACGGGTGGTCGCCGGCGTTCGTCGCGATACTCGACACGCCGATCACGCCGTCGATCGCCCGCGGTCTCCATCCCAGCGAGTTCGAGCGCGGTGGCCTGTCGTTCGCGTGGACGGAAGGCCGCGTCACGCTCATCTTCGAGGGCCTCGATCGCTCGCGCCCGTGGACGCTGCAGCTGCGCGCCAAGGCCGGGCGCGGCGGCGGCCTGCCGGCGCCGACGGCGGCCATCGGCGTCGACGGCACCCCGCTGACCACCGCGCCGATCGGTCCGCAGTGGCAGGACATCCGGGCCACCCTGCCGACCGAGACGCGGACGCGGCCGACGCGGATCACCGTCGACATCGCGCCGACGTTCGTCCCTGGTCCGGGCGACGCGCGGACGCTGGGCGTGATGCTCGACGAGGTGCGGCTCGTGCCGAACGGCTGGCCGGCCGCGCCGCGCCGGGCCGTGACCGCCGCCGCCAGCGCCGGCGCGATCGTCGCCGCGCTGGTCGTCGTCGCCGGCGTCCCGGTCGAATGGGCGTTCGCCCTGGTCGTCGGCTTCGCGCTGGCACAGGCGCTCGCGCTGACCACCGGCGCGGCGCCCTACGTCCGCGGCTACCTGGGCGGCGTCCCGACGATCGCCGGCGGCGCCGGGCTGCTCGCCGGCCTCGTCGCCGGCGTCGCGGCGCTGGTCCGCCGGCCGCTCTCGGCGGAGGCCGGGATCGCGACCTCGCTCGCAGCCATCGCGCTGGTGCTCGGCCTCGAGGGGCTGCTGCACCCGGGCAAGGCGTTCGTCGATGCCGTCTTCCACGCGCACAAGCTCGACAGCGTGCTCGCCGGCCACTACTTCTTCACCCAGCCGATGCCCTCGGGGGTCGAGTTCCCCTACGCCATCGGCCTCTACGTGACCGCGGCGCCGTGGGCCGGCCTGACCCGGGACCACGTCCTGCTGCTGCGCGTCGTCGTCGTCATCGCGCACGTACTGGCGGCCCTGTCGCTCTACCCCGTGGTCCGGCGCCACTGGCCGAACCCGGGCGGCGCGGCCGTCGCCGTCGGCGCCTACCTGCTCGCGCCGCTGCCGTTCGTGGTCATCGGCAACGCCAACCAGACCTACGCCTTCGGCCAGTCCATCGCCACCATCGCGCTGGCGTCGGCGATGAGCTGGCCGCTCGGGTGGCGCCGCCCGATCGGCGCGGCGGGACCGATCGCCGCCGCAGGGCTGGTCGGGATCCTGTCGCTCGGCCTGCTGTCGCACGTCGGGTTGATCCCCCTCCTCGGCGGTCTGGTCGGGGCCTGCGGCGTGCTGCTCGCCTGGCGCGGCAGCGGCGCCGATCGGCAGGTCGGCTGGGTGATCCTCGCGGCCACGGCCATCGCGACGGTTCTCGCGGTCGGGCTCTACTACCGGCACTTCGGCGACGCGTTCCGGTCGGCGCAGAGAGTCGGCCCGGGCGTCGGAGCGGCGGCGCCGGCCAGCACGACGCCAGGCTCGGCCGAGGTCCCGCCGAGCGCAGCCCCTTCGGCCTCGCCAGCCAGCGGTTCAGGCGCGAGCGGCCCGGGCGCCGTCGTCGGGACGTCGCGTCCGCAGCGGGCGGCACGCGCGGCCGGTCTGGCGGTCGCCGCATACGGCGCGCCGATGCTGCTGCTCGCGCTGGTCGGCCTGCGCCAGCTGCCGGTGCGAACCGGGCGCGACCGCGCCACGCTGATGGTGGCGGCCTCGCTGATCGTGTGCGCCGCGGTGGAAGGGGTGTCGGTGATGGCGCCAGTCGAGCCCCGCTTCGAGCGCTACACCGATGAATTCGTCAGCCGTCTTTATTACGCCGTCACACCGGCCCTCGCGCTGCTCGTGGCCCTCGGGGCATCCTGGCTGTGGACTCGCGGCGCGGCGGGTCGCAGCGCGGCCGTCATTGGCATCGCCGCCGCCGTCATCGTCGCGGGTCGGGTGTGGCTGGGATGGTTGGCGTGACGAGCGCGACAAACTTTTCGACGACACCGGTCGTCTATGCTTCTGACAGGTTCGACAAGAGCCTCTCATCATCCTCCTTCGGGCTCCGGATCCCATCCGGGGCCCGTTTTTTTGGCGCCGCGCGCCCTCAGCGCGCGGCGCGGGCAGCCTCCCGGACGCGGCCCTGAGAAGAATGGCGCGTTCAGCGCCATTCTTCAGCCGCGTCGGGCTGCCACCGTACCGGATAGATCATCGGCCCGCGAGTCTGTCCGGAAACGGGCGATCGGCAGTGCTGCTACCCTGATGCCCGATGAGTGACGCGGGCTTGCCAGGGACCGCACCGGCCGCGCCAGCGCAGCCGGGCGGGGCGACCCCCGGTGTCGCGCGGTCCGCCGGCCTGGTCGGCATCGCCACGATGGCCAGCCGCGTGCTGGGCCTGGTGCGCGACTGGGTCTTCCTGACCGCGTTCGGCGCCGGCCACGTGATGGACGCCTACAACGTGGCGTTCCGCCTCCCCAACCTGGTGCGCGATCTCTTCGCCGAAGGCGCGATGAGCGCGGCGTTCATCCCGACCTTCACCCGCGAGCTGCACGGCAAGGGCAAGGAAGCGGCCTGGGAGCTGGGCCGGATCGTCATCACCTGCCTCATCGTCGTCACCGGGGTCATCAGCATCCTCGGCATCTTCCTCGCCGGGCCGCTCACCGCCTGGATCGCGCCCGAGTACGCGGCGACCCCCGGCAAGCTCGAGCTGACCACGACGCTGACCCAGGTGATGTTCCCGTTCCTCGTGCTGATTGCGGTCGCGGTCGCCTGCATGGGGATGCTGAACTCGCTGCGCTCGTTCTTCCTGCCGGCCCTGGCGCCGGCGGCGTTCAACGTGGCGTGCATCGCCAGCGCCTTCGTCATCGTGCCGTTCATGCCGATGCTCGGCTGGCACGCGATGGTCGGCCTGGCCATCGGCACGCTCCTCGGCGGCGTCGCCCAGGTGGCGCTGCAGTGGCCGGCTCTGATCAGGGAAGGCTTCCGGTTCCGGCCGCAGTTCGGGTTCAGCGATCCGCGCTTCCGCGAGATTGTCCGGCTGATGATCCCCGGCACGCTCGGCCTCGCCGCCGCCCAGGTCAACCAGCTGGTGAACGTCTACCTGGCGACCAGCGAGGGCGAGGGCGCCGTCACCTACCTCGGGTTCGCGTTCCGCCTGATGTACCTGCCCATCGGGCTGTTCGGCGTGTCGATCGCCACCGCCGCCATCCCCGGCATCACCCGCCACGCCGCCGCCGACGACATGGAGGGCGTCACCAACGACGTGTCGCAGGCGCTGCGGATGATGCTGATGCTCAACGTGCCGGCGACGTTCGGCCTGATGGTGCTGGCCGGGCCGATCATCGAGCTGCTCGTCCAGTACCCGGAGCGTCAACGCCGCCAACACCGCCGGCATCGCCGCCTCGCTCATGGGCTACGCGCCCGGCCTGGTCGGCTACTCCGCCGTCAAGATCGCCTCGCCGACGTTCTACGCCTTGAAGGACTCGCGGACCCCGGTGACGATCGGGATGATCTGCATCGTCCTGAACGTCGCGCTCAACCTGCTGCTGGTGCGGACCAGCCTGAGCTACGCCGGCCTGGCGCTCGGCACCGGCATCGCGGCGCTGGCCAACGCCGGGCTGCTGTTCTGGATGCTGCGCCGACGCCTTGGCGGGCTCGACGACCGGCGCGTGCTCACCGCCCTGGTGAAGGTGCTCCTGGCCTCCGCGGCGATGGCCGCCGTCGCCTGGGGCGTCGAGCACGAACTGGCCCGCCACTGGGTCGGCAGCGAGCCGTGGCGCCGGGCGGTCCGCGTCGGCCTGGCCATCAGCCTCGGGCTCGCCACGCTGGCCCTGAGCGCCCGGCTGCTGCGGCTGCACGAGTTCGAGGTGGCGTTCGGCCGCGTCTGGGGCCGCGTCGCGGGCCGGCTGGCGCGCCGCCGGTAGTGGGACCGATGCCGCCCGTGAGAGGTTCGTCAACCACCTACTCGTTGGGACCCGGCTACCCGACGCCAGCCGTCAAGCAGCTCCTGATTGCCACGACGGCAGCCTTTGCGCTGCAGCTCGTGGCCCGGTTCTTCGCAGCGCCCGGCTTTGTCTCGCTCGAGGAATGGGCGATCGCGCACCTCGGCCTCGTCCCCGGCCTCGTGCTGACGGGCTACCTGTGGCAGCCGTTCACCTACCTGTTCCTGCACGGCAGCCTGCTCCACCTGGTCTTCAACCTGCTGTCGTTGTGGATGTTCGGCGTCGACCTCGAGCGGCGCTGGGGACGCACGGCGTTCCTCCGTTATTTCTTCGTGTGCGGCATCGGCGCCGGCCTGACCGTCCTGCTCGTGTCGCTGCTGCCTTTCGGCTTTGCCAAGGAGATGTACCGGAACGTCACCATCGGCAACTCCGGCGCGATCTTCGGCCTGATGATGGCCTACGGGATGCTCTTCCCGCACCGGACGATCTTCTTCTTCGTGTTCCCGATCCCGGTCTGGCTGTTCCTGGTCCTGACCGGCGCGTTCGTGCTCGCCCAGGCGGGCAGCGCCTCGGGCGGGGTGGCGCACTATGCGCACCTGGGCGGCCTGCTCGTCGGCTACATCTACCTGTCGATCGGCCGCGGTGGGCCGTGGGCCGAGATCAAGTACCGCTACGTCAAATGGCGGATGAACCGCCTGAAGAAGCGCTTCGACGTCCACGAGGGCGGCCGGCGCTGGGACTCCCGTGTCCACTGACCACTCCCACTGACGACGTCATGTCGATCGAGGATCGCGAGGCGTTCCGCCTCTATCGCTGGGATGAGCTGCCGCTCGAGAAGATCACCGAGATGGTGTCGCGCAAGATCGTCAGCGGCACCCGGGAGATGGTCGCCCAGCACTACCTGAAGAAGGGTGCGCTCGTGCCGGTGCACGCGCACGAGAGCGAGCAGATGACCTACGTGCTCCAGGGCGCGCTGCGGGCCCTGGTCAACGGCGACGAGGTGATCGTCCGCGAAGGCGAGATCCTGCACGTCCCGCCGCGGGTCCCGCACCAGGCCGAGGCCATCGAGGACACGTTCACCCTGGACGTGTTCTGCCCGATCCGGCCGGAATGGTTAGACCAGCCGGCCGCCCCGCCGGCCAGCTCCGCGACGGGCGAAGAGGTGTGAAAACGGCCGCTGTTCCGTCGGCGACCGGCGGGCGTTACCTCTCGTATAATTGCCCGGTTGGTCCGCGCCTCCACGGGCTGACCGAGCGCGCCGCATGAAGCTGTCCGAGCTGTCTGCCACGCCGACCGGGTCGATTGCGGCCCCGGCTCCGCCATCCGGCGGGGCCACGACGGATCGCACCTCCGGTGAGGCTGGCGCCAGCCTGTCCCGCGACGAGCTGCTCGCCGCCTACCGGCTCATGCTCCTGTCGCGGCGCCTCGACGACAAGGAGATCCAGCTCAAGAACCAGAGCCAGATCTTCTTCCAGGTCTCGGGCGCGGGCCACGAGGCCATCCTCGTCGCCGCCGGCCGCCAGATGCGCCCGGGCGAGGACTGGGCGGTCCCCTACTACCGCGATCGCGCCTTCTGCCTGGCTCTCGGCGTCACGCCCTACGACATGCTGCTACAGGGCGTCGGCTCGAAGGACGACCCGGCCTCGGGCGGGCGGCAGATGCCCTGCCACTGGGGCAGCAAGCGCCTGAACATCGTCTCGGGCTCGAGCCCGACCGGCACGCAGTGTCTGCATGGCGTCGGCTGCGCCGAGGGCACGCTCCGCTACGAGCGGCTGCCCGATCTCGCGGGGCGTGAGCACGCCCACTTCGCCGGCGAGATCACCTACGTTTCGATCGGCGAGGGCGCCACCAGCGAGGGCGAGTTCTGGGAGACGCTGAACACCGCGTCGCAGGAAAAGCTGCCCCTGGTCATCCTGGTCGAGGACAACGGCTACGCCATCTCGGTGCCGGTCGCCGAACAGACCCCGGGCGGCGACGTCTCGCGGCTGCTGCACGGCTTCCCCGACCTGTTCATCCGAGAAGGTGGACGGCTGCGACTACGAGGCCAGCCACCGCGCCATGGAAGAGGCCATCGCCTATGCGAGGGCGCGCCGCGGCCCGGCGCTGGTCCACGCCAAGGTCATCCGGCCTGTACTCGCACTCGCTGTCGGACGACGAGAAGCTCTACAAGACGCCGGAGGAGCGCGCCCGTGAGGCCGACCGCGACCCGCTGCCGCTGCTGGCCCGTCGCCTGCAGCAGCTCGGGTTCGCCACGCCGGATTCGCTCGCCGCGATCGCCTCCGACGTGGATCGGGAGATCGCCGAAGCGGCCGACCTCGCGCTGGCCGCGCCGAAGCCGGATCCGTCGACGGTCGAGCTCTACGTCTACTCGCCGAACGTCGATCCCGCCTCGGACGCGTTCGCGACCGAGCCCCTCACCGAGGGCAAGCCGGACACGATGGTCGCGGCCATCAACCAGACGCTGAAGGACGAGATGGCGCGGCTGCCGCAGATGCTCGTCTTCGGCGAGGACGTCGCCGACTGCCCACCGGAGGCGCTGCCGTACGTGTCCGGCAAGGGCGGCGTCTTCAAGGTGACGCACGGCCTGCAGCGCGCCTTCGGCCACGACCGGGTCTACAACTCGCCGCTCGCCGAGGCCAACATCGTCGGGCGCGCGCTCGGCCTGTCCGTCCGCGGCTTCAAGCCGGTCGTCGAGATCCAGTTCTTCGACTACATCTGGCCGGCGATGATGCAGATCCGTGACGAGGTCACGATGCTGCGCTACCGCTCGAACAACGCGTTCGCCTGCCCGATGGTGATCCGCGTGCCGATCGGCGGCTACCTGCGCGGCGGCGCGCCCTACCATTCGCAGTCGGGCGAGAGCATCTTCGCCCACTGCCCCGGCCTGCGCATCGCCTACCCGTCGAACGCCGTCGACGCCGCCGGCCTGCTGCGCACCGTCGATCCGCTGCGACGATCCGGTGCTGTTCCTCGAGCACAAGCACCTCTACCGGCAGACCTACAACAAGGGCGTCTACCCCGGCCCCGACTACATGCTGCCGTTCGGCAAGGCCGCCGTGCGCCGGCCCGGCACCGACGTGACGGTGATCACCTGGGGCGCGCTCGTCCAGCGCACGCTGCTGGCGGCGCAGCAGGCCGAGAAGGACGACATCAGCGTCCGCGTCATCGACCTGCGCTCGCTGATGCCGTTCGACTGGGACACGATCGCCCAGGCCGTCCGCGAGACGAACCGCGTCATCGTCGCCCACGAGGATCAGTTGACCTGCGGCTTCGGCGCCGAGATCGCCGCCCGCATCGGCGAGCACTGCTTCTCCGACCTCGACGCGCCGGTGACCCGCGTCGCCGCCCTCGACACCCCGGTGGCCTACGAGCCGGGGCTCGAAGAGGTCATCCTGCCGCAGACGTCGCACGTCCTCGCGGCGATCAAGGCGCTCGCCCGCTACTGACACCGTGCTGGCGCGCGCCATTGCCTTCGCGCTCGGGCTCGCGCTGCCGCTGGCGGTGCAATCGCCGGCCGCGCCGCGGGGCGACGACGACGCGGCCCGCCGGCTGATCGCCCGCAGCGAGGTCGCCGCCGCGGTCGAGGCCCTCAAGGGCCGCGAGCCGGCCATCCTGGACGATCAGGTCGCGCTCTCCGAAATTCCAGCGCCGCCGTTCAAGGAAGCGGCCCGGGCCGAAGCCGTCCGCCAGCGCTTCGTCGCCGCCGGCCTCGCCGACGTGCGCCTTGACGGCATCGGCAACGTCCTCGGCGTGCGGCGCGGTCGATCGCCGCGGCCGCACATCGTGATCAGCGCGCATCTCGACACCGTGTTCCCCGAGGGCACCGACGTCCGCGTGACGCGCACCGGCTCCGTGCTGAAGGGGCCGGGCATCGGCGACGATGCGCGCGGCCTGGCCGTACTGATCGCCGTGGCCAAGGCGCTGTCGTCGCCGTCGATTCCGCTGGCCGGGACGGTGACGTTCGTCGCCACCGTCGGCGAAGAAGGCCTCGGCGACATCCGCGGCGCCCGCCACCTGGTGAACACCGAGCTGGCCGGCACGATTGACGCGTTCGTGTCGGTCGACGGCGTCGGCCTCGACGTCACCAACGTCGGCGTCGGCAGCCGGCGCTACAAGGTCACCTTCGCCGGGCCCGGCGGCCACAGCTACGGCGCCTTCGGCACCGCCAACCCGATCCACGCCCTGGGCCGGGCCGTCGCCGCGGTGTCCGACCTGACCGTGCCGTCGTCGCCGCGGACGACGTTCAACGTCGGCCGGATTGGCGGCGGCACCTCGGTCAACGCGATCCCCTTCGAGGCCTGGTTCGAAGTCGACCTGCGCTCCGCCGACGCCGCCGCGCTGGCCGCGCTCGACGCCCGCTTCAAGGCCCTGATCGATCACGCGGTCACCGCCGAGAACGCGCGCTGGGCCAAGCCCGGCCAGGTCAGCGCGACGCTGACCATCGTCGGCGATCGGCCGGCCGGCGCCACCGCCGAGTCTGCCGCCATCGTCCGCGCCGCGCGCAGCGCGACGACCGCCATCGGCGAGCGCCTGACGCTGCGCGAAGGCTCGACCGACGCCAACGCGGCGATGTACCGCGGCATCCCGGCCATCACGATCGACGGCGGCGGCTCGGGCTCGGGCGCGCACGCGCTCGACGAGCGCTTCGACAGCACCGATTCCTGGAAGGGCACGGTCCGCGCCTTCCTGCTCACGCTTCTCCTGGCCGGCGCCGGCGCCTGATCCGCGGCGCCGTCAGCGCCGGATGCCGAGCCGCTTCATCATCGCGCGCACCGTGCTGCCGGGATCGGCGGCCTGGCCGCGGCCGACCGAGCCGAGCAGGCGGGCGGCGCGGGCGGCGTTGCCGCCGCTTCGCTGCAGGGCCAGCTCCAGCGCCGCGCGCTCGAGGGCGACGACTTCGCGGGCGAGCTGGAAGCCGGGGCTGCCGACCGCCGCGGCAAGGGCCGCGCGGTTGACGACGCCGGCCGCCGGTGCCGCCGCCGTCGTCGACGGACGGATCAGGCCGACCAGGTCCGACAGCAGCAGCTCGTCGCCGGCCCGCTTGTAGACCAGCGCCTCGTAGATCACGTTGCGCAGCTCGCGGATGTTGCCGGGCCACGGATGCGCGCGCAGCGCCTCGAGGGCGGTCGGCGCCACCGCCGTCACCGTCGGCGCCAGCCCGGCCCGCGCGTAGAAGCGGCCGATGAAGTGCCGAGCCAGCGCCTCGATGTCGTCGACCCGCTCGCGCAGCCGCGGCAGCCGGACGGTGACGATGGCCAGGCGCTCGTAGAGGTCCTGGCCGAAGCGGCCTTGCGTCGATCAGCGTCTGCAGGTCGCGGTTGGTGGCGGCGACGATGCGGAAGTCGACGCGCTGCGCCGTCGTCTCGCCGAGCCGCGTCACCTGGCCGTCCTCGAGGACGCGGAGCAGCTTCACCTGCGTCGACAGCGGCGTGTCGTCGATCTCGTCGAGGAACACCGTTCCGCCGCGGGCCGCCATCAGCTTGCCGTCGACGCTGGCCACCGCGCCCGAGAAGGCGCCGCGGGCGTGGCCGAACAGCTCCGACTCCATCAGCTCGTTGGGGATGGCGGCGCAGTTGATCGGCACGTAGGGGCCGGTGCGCGACGACCAGCGGTGGACCAGCGCCGCCATCTCCTCCTTGCCGGTGCCGGTCTCGCCGACCAGCAGCACCGGCATGTGCGTGCGCGCCACCCGCCATACCTGGCGCAGCATGGCCCGTGCCGCCGGGCTCGCGGCGACGATGCCGGGCGTGTCGGGCGGCGCCTCTTCGGGCGCGGCCAGCTCGCGCAGGCGGGCGAGCAGACGCGACTCGGCATCGCCGTCGCCGAGCGACCAGGCGTCGTAGGCGCCGGCGGCGATCGCGTCGCGCGCCGCGCCCGGCGCCATCGGGCCCTTCGACACCCAGACCCACGGGCCGGCCACGGCCGATAGGCGCTCGGGCCGCGGCGCGGTCCGGCCGTGCAGGGTATGGACCACCACCGGCGCGTCGGCGCCGCCGGCCAGCACGACCCCGGCCTCGCGCAGCGCGCGCCGCCAGTCCACCGTCGGGCTCGAGGGCCGCTCCACTGCACCAGCATGAACGTGATTGTATTCCTGACAACACGATTCACATAACGCGTGAGATCTGATACCGCGCGGTTTTCATGGGCGATCGCACCGGCACGACCGGTGCACAAGAAGCGGCCGCCGGACCCACCGTCCGGCCCCGACCGCGGGCCCGGAGCAGGCCGCGGCGGTGCCCACGGCGACCGTCGCCGCTGCTCCTCGCAGGGAGACATCGTGCACACCTTCATCTGGAGTCTGTGGTTGGCGGCCGGGGCGGCCGTCGCCATCGCCGCGCTTTCGCTCGTCCTGTCGGGTCTTCGCATCATCGGCGAACGGGAAGCCGGTCTCGTCGTCAAGCGCTTCGGTCGCCCGCTGCCGACCGGCCGGGTCGTCGCCCTGGACGGCGAAGCCGGCCTCCAGGCCAACCTCCTCACCCCGGGCTGGCACTTCGGCTTCTGGCACTGGCTCTACAAGGTGCAGCGCGTCCCGCTCGTCATCGTCCCCCCGGGAGAAATCGCCCTCGTCGTCGCCGCGGACGGCGCGGCGGTGCCGCCCAACCAGATCCTCGGCCGCGAGATCGAGTGCGACAGCTTCCAGGACGCCGGCTCGTTCCTGCGCGGCGGCGGCCAGCGCGGCCGCCAGATGGGCATCATCACGGCGGGCACCTATCGCATCAACCCGGCGCTCTTCCAGGTCGTCAGCCGCGACAACGCGCGGCAGTTCGGCACCTCGCCCGATGACCTGTTCGTCCGCCAGATCCCGGTCGACCAGGTCGGCATCGTCACCGTGCTCGACGGCCGCCCCATCACCGCCGGCGACCTCGCCGGCCCGTCGGTCGACGGCCACGACAGCTTCCAGAACGGCCAGGCGTTCGTCGACGCCGGCGGCTGCCGCGGCCTGCAGGAGGACATCCTCCTGTCCGGCTCGTGGAACCTGAACCCGTGGTTCGTCCAGGTCGACCTGACGCCGATGACCGAGATCCCGATCGGCTACGTCGGCGTCGTCGTCAGCTACGTCGGCGCCGAGCACGTCGACGTGTCGGGCGACACCTTCACCCACGGCGACCTCGTCGCCCGCGGCCGCAAGGGCGTCTGGGTCGATCCGCTGCTGCCCGGCAAGCACCCGATCAACTCGCACATCATGAAGGTCGAGCTCGTGCCCGACCACCAACATCGTCCTCAACTGGGCGGCCCGGACCGAGGCGCACCACTACGACGAGCGGCTGGCGCCGATCACGGTGCGTTCGAAGGACGGCTTCGCCTTCTCGCTCGATGTCTCGCAGATCATCCACATCGGCATGAAGAACGCGCCGCGCGTGATCTCGCGGGTCGGGCTCGATGCAGAACCTGGTCGATCACGTGCTGCAGCCGACCGTCGCCAACTACTTCCGCAACTCGGCGCAGCGGTCGACGGTGCTCGAGTTCCTCTCGGCCCGCACCGAGCGCCAGCAGGAGGCCTTCGCCAGCATCGAAGGCGCGGTCGAGGCCTACGACGTCGAGTGCATCGACACCCTGATCGGCGACATCGTGCCGCCGGCCGAGCTGATGAAGACGCAGACCGATCGCAAGATCGCCGACGAGCTGCAGCGCACCTACGAGGTGCAGCGCGAGGCGCAGGTGCAGCGGCAGGCGCTCGAGCGTGAGAGCGCCATCGCCAACCTGCAGGCCGAGGTGGTGCGCAGCGAGCAGCAGGTGCGCATCGCCGAGCGGCAGGCCATGGCCGTGGCCGAAACCGCCCGCGGTGAGGCCTCGGCGATGAAACTGCGCGCCGAAGCCGAGGCGGCGTCGCTGACGATGCGCGCCGCGGCCGAGGGTGGCGCGATGCGGGTCAAGGGCGAAGCGGAAGCGACCGCCAACCGTCTGCGCGGCGAGGCGGAAGCCACCATCACGCTGGCCGTCGGCACCTCGAAGGCCGAGGCGCACCGCCTGGCCGTGGCCGCCATCGGCACGAGCGGCTACACGACGATGCAGGTCGCGGCGGTGCTGGCCGAGCACCGCATGAAGCTGGTGCCCGAGATCTCGGTGACCGGCAACGGCCACGGCTCCGGCATCGCCGAGGCGCTGATGGCCAAGCTGCTGACCGCGACGCCGCCGTCGGACCGGCCGGCCGCGCCGCCGCACGTGCCCCAGGCGTAACCGGGCGCCTCGACGATCAGGCCAGAGGCAGCGTCAGCTCGAAGACGGCGCCGCCCCCGGGATGGGTGGCGGCGCCGAGCGTCCCGCCATGACGCTCGACGATGGCGCGGGCGATCGACAGCCCCAGGCCGGCGTGCTTCTGCCGCGCGTCGGCCTGGTCGGGCCGGTGGCTGAAGAAGCGATCGAAGACGCGACCGAGGTGATCGGCCGGGATGCCGGGGCCATGGTCGCGGACGCGGACGACGGCGGCGCTCTCGACACGCGAGACGTCGACGTCGATTGCCGCGCCCGGCGGCGAGAAGCTGCGGGCGTTGTCGAGCAGGTTGTCGAGCACCTGGCCGAGCCGATCGGCCGACGCGTCGACGACGATCGGCGGCTCGCCCGTCACCGTCAGCGCGACGCCGGCGCCTTCGCCGGCCCGCTCCCGCACCAAGGCCGCCAAATCGATCCGCCGCCGCTCGTCCGCTTCCAGGCCGGCGTCGACCCGCGTCACCTCACGGACGCCGGCGATCAGCGTCTCGAGCCGGGCGATGTCGGTGCCGATACGGGTGTGGAAGCGGGCCCGATCCTCGGCCCGCTCGGCCATCGCCAGCGTCTCCGCGGACGCCCGGATCGAGGCGAGCGGGTTGCGCAGCTCGTGCGACACGTCGGCGGCGAAGCGCTCGGTGAAGCGCAGGTGGGTGTCGAGCCGCCGGGTCAGCTCCTCGAGCGCGCGGGCCAGCTCGCCGATCTCGTCGCGCCGCGCCGTGCCGCGGAAGGCACGGAGGCGGCGGCCGTGGTGATCGACCAGCGCCTCGGCGTCGTCGCGCAGCTGCCGCAGCGGCCGCACGATGGTGAGCGAGCCGACGATGGTGAAGATCAACGCCAGGGCGAGCGAGACCGCCACGACCTTGACCATCTTCAGGCGCACCAGGTAGAGCCGCTGCAGGATGCGGAACGTGGACTGCGAGACGAGCACGGCGGCCACGACCCGGCCGCCGTCCCCGTGGACCGGCCAGGCGCCGTACAACGTCACCGAGCGCTGGCCGCCGGAAGAGAGCCGCGTCGCGGCGCCATAGCCGCCGGCGAACGCGCGATCGACCTCGGGGGCGCGGATCCGGCCCGGCGCGACGAGGATCGATTCGGCCGAGGCGACGTCGGTGTCGTCGGCGGTGACGGCTCGCCAGCGGCGACCGAACCAGGCCCCGACCCGATAGAGCGCCTCGCGGCGCAGGTTGCGAACCTCGGGCGCGCTCGTGCCGGCCGTGTCCTCGCGTCCGTCGAGGCCGGGCACGCGTTGCGAGTCGGCGATGACGCGGCCGTCCGGGCCGACGATCCGCAGGCGCACGTCCGAGGACTGCTGCAGCCGATCGAGCAGGCGCTGCGGGCCGGGGTTGTCGGGCGTCGTCGCCAGCGTCGGCGTCTCGGCCAGGGCCGCGGCGAGCAGGCGCGCCTGCTGCACCATCGCCCGCTCCTGCTGATCGAGCAGGTGCTGCTCGTAGGCGTCCAGGTACGCACAGGCCGGCGACCGGCAGGAACACCAGCAGCGCGTTGAACAGGAACAGGCGGACCGCCGAGCCGGGTATGTCCGCGCGCCAGGCGCGCCGCCCACGTCCGGACCCGGCTCATCGATCGCCCGTGCGCAGGCGGTAGCCGGCGCCGTAAACGCTCTCGATCGCGTCGAAGGCGGCGTCGACCTCCTGGAACTTGCGGCGCAGCCGCTTGACGTGGCTGTCGATGGTGCGATCGCTGGCGTTGGTGTCGTGCGGGTACGCCGCCTCGAGCAGCTGGTCGCGCGACTTCACATGCCCCGGCCGCCGGGCCAGCGCCTCGAGCAGCAGGAACTCGGTCACCGTCAGGCGCACGGCCTTGTCACGCCACGTCGCCGCGTAGCGATCGGCGTCGAGCACCATGTCACCCGCCCGCGTCACCATCGCAGATTCTGCAATCTGCCCAGGGCTCAGCCCCGGGCTGAGGCCCGGGCCGAGCCCGGGGCCGAGGCCTGGGCCGAGCGAGGCGCGGCGGAGGAGCGCTTTCACGCGCGCCATCAGCTCGCGCATCGAGAACGGCTTGCACAGGTAGTCGTCGGCGCCGATCTCGAGGCCGAGGACGCGGTCGAACTCTTCCTCGCGCGACGTCAGGAAGACGATCGGCAGCGCGTCGGAGCGCGAGCGCAGGCGGCGGCACAACTCGAGGCCGTCCATGCCGGGGAGTCCGATGTCGAGGATGACGAGGTCGGGCAGCGCGCCGTCGAACGCGCTCCACGCGCGCCGCCCGTCGGCGTACGCGGCGGCCGCATGCCCCTCCCGCTCGAGAGCGAAGACGACCGACTCGCGGATCCCGTCCTCGTCCTCGACGATGGCCACGACCCGTCCCTGCACCGGCATGCCGGGGACTGTGACTCCACCGCCACAATCCCGCCACAGTCCGGCCGCGCTGACGCCCGCGGCGCGCCCTCGTTGGTCCACGGCGGCCTGCTGCAATGGCGGCACGGTCGCGGCATGGCGCCGCCACCGAGCCACGCACAGGAGCACCCACCCATGACCGCCGTTCCCCCACTGCCGCCACGAAACGGAGGATCCGCCGTCCTCAAGGTCGTCGCGATTGGCGTCCTCGCGACCTGCCTGATCGTCCCGCTGGCGCTGGTGTGGATCCTGGTCGCCGAGCGCGCCTCGCGGCGGGACGCGGTCGTCACCGAGACGGTGAGCAGCATCGGCCGGGCGCAGACAGTCGGCGGGGTCGTGCTCGATCTCCCCTACGACGCGCTCGAGCGGCAGACCAACGGCGCGGTGGTGACGGTGACGCGGCACGCCTGCGTCCATCCGGAACAGCTCACCATCGAGGCCACGGCGACGCCGGAGATCCGCCACCGCAGCCTCTACGCGGTGATCGTCTACCGCACCGTCGTCAAGATGCGCGGTACGCTGGCGCCGCCGGACCTCGCCCGCCTCAACGCCGAGGCGACCGCGGTGCACTGGGACCGCGCCACCACGACCGTCGAAGTGAGCGACCTGCGCGGCACGCTGGCGGTGTCGCCGCTGACCTTCGGCGACCGCCGCGTCGACCTCGAGCCGATGAACGAGTCGAGCCCGTTCGCCGCCGGGATCCGCGGGCACACGCCGCTCGCCCCCGACACGACGTCGGCGATCCCGTTCGCCGTCGACCTGACGCTGGCCGGCAGCGAGTCGCTGCGCTTCGTGCCGACGGGCAAGTCGACCGACGTGCGGCTCGCCTCGCCCTGGCCCGATCCGGGCTTCAGCGGCGCCTTCCTGCCGACCGCGCGTGAGACCAGCGCGCAGGGCTTCCAGGCGCGGTGGCAGGTGTCGTACCTGGCCCGCAACTTCCCGCACGCGTGGCTCGACGCCAACGTCGATCGCACGACGATGCGCAGCCAGCGCCAGGGGTCGTCGTTCGGCGTGACCTTCGTCCAGGCCGTCGACCAGTACCAGCAGACGGAGCGCGCCGTGAAGTACGGCCTGCTGTTCGTGCTGCTGACGTTCACCGTGTTCCTGCTCTGGGAGCTGCTCCGAAACCTGCGCCTGCACCCCATCCAGTACCTGCTGATCGGCGCGGCGCTGGTCGTCTTCTACCTGCTCCTGCTGTCGCTGGCCGAGCACATGCGCTTCGCCATCGCCTACGGCGCAGCCGCCGTGGCCACCATCACGCTGGTGGCCGGCTATTCCGCCAGCGTCCTGTCGGCAGGTCTTCGCGGCGCCGTCGGCATCGGCGGCTGGCTGACGGCCCTCTACGGCGTCCTGTTCGTCCTGCTCCAGCTCGAGGACGTGGCCCTGCTCGTCGGGTCGGTCTTCGTCTTCCTGATGCTGGCGCTGGTCATGTACCTGACGCGGCGGATCGACTGGAGCGGCGCCCGCGTCCCCGAGCCCGTATAATGCCGCGCTGATGCGGGCCCTGTGGCTCGCCGTCGCCCTGGCCGGGGTGGCGGCGGGCACCCTCCACGGACACGCCCCGGGACAGGGGCAGGCCGGCGCCGACACGGCGCTCGCGACGCGCGTCCACGCCCTCGTCGACGAGGCCATCGCCGCCCAGCAGCTGCCGGGCGCGGTGGTCGTCGTCGGCCACGGCGACCGCGTCGTGGTCCGCGAAGCGATCGGCGCGCGAGCCACTCAGCCGGCGCGCGAGGCGATGTCGCTCGACACCGTCTTCGACGCCGCCTCGCTCACCAAGGTCGTCGCCACCACGACCAGCGTCATGCAGCTCGTCGAAGAGGGCCGGCTGCGGCTGGTCGATCCGGTGTCGCGCTACATCCCCGGCTTCGAGCGCTATGGCAAGCGCGACATCACCGTCCGCCATCTGCTGACGCACACCTCGGGGCTGCGGCCCGACGTCGATCTCGCCGATCCGTGGACCGGCGCGGAGCAGGCGCTCGCGCTCATCGTCGAGGAAGTGCCGGTGGCGCGGCCCGACGAGCGCGTCATCTACAGCGACATCAACTTCGAGCTGCTCGGTCGCATCGTCGAGAAGGTCAGCGGCCTGCCGCTCGATCGCTATGCGCCGCGAGCGCATCTTCGGGCCGCTCGAGATGCGCGACACCGGGTTCACGCCGGCCGCGGCGCTGGTGCCGCGCATCGCGCCGACGGAGCGCTGCCCGCCTGGCGAGCCATGCGTGCCGGGCGCGACCGGTTCTGCCGCCCCATCGATGCTGCGCGGCGTGGTCCACGATCCGACGGCACGGCGGATGGGCGGCGTCGCCGGCCACGCCGGGCTGTTCACGACCGCGGACGACCTGAGCCGCTTCGCCCGCATGCTGCTCGGGCAGGGGACGCTCGACAGCGTGCGGATCCTCTCGCCGCTGACGGTCGCGCGCATGATCGCGCCGTCGACGCCGGCCGGCGAGCCGAACGTCCGCGGCCTCGGCTGGGACCTCGACTCGAGCTTCTCGTCGAACCGCGGCGAGCTGTTCCCGCTCGGCTCGTTCGGCCACACCGGCTTCACTGGCACGTCGCTGTGGATCGATCCGGCGACGCGGACCTACGTCGTCGTCCTCGCCAACCGCGTCCACCCCGAGGGCAAGGGCGACGCCACCCCGCTGCGGGCCCGGCTGGCGACCATCGTCGCCGCCGCCACCGCCGAGGCCGCGCCCGAGGCCGCTTTTGCCGCCCGACCGCCGAAGCCGGCGGCGCGGACCGTGCCTCCGCCGCCCCGCTCCACCGAAGCGGCGCCGCGGGCGCCGGTCCAGACCGGCATCGACGTGCTGCGCGCCGAAGGGTTCGCCCGGCTCGCCGGCGCCAAGGTCGCGCTCCTGACCAACCACACCGGCATCGCCCGCGACGGCACCTCGACGATCGATCTGCTGCACGCGGCGAAGAACCTGACGCTGGTCGCGCTGCTCAGCCCCGAGCACGGCATCCGCGGCACGCTCGACGAAAAGGTGCCGTCCGGCACCGACGAGAAGACCGGGCTGCCGATCCACTCGCTCTACGGCGACACCCGGCGGCCGACCGACGCCATGCTGGCCGGCGTCGACACGGTCGTCGTCGACCTGCAGGACATCGGCGTCCGCTTCTACACCTACGCCTCGACGATGGGGCTGGTCCTCGAGGAGGCGGCGCGGCGCGGCCTCGCGGTCGTCGTCCTCGATCGGCCGAACCCGATCGACGGCTGGCGGATCGAGGGCCCGTTCACCGACGAGGCCGTGCTTGGCTTCACCAGCTACCTGCGGATGCCGATCCGGCACGGCCTGACCATCGGCGAGCTGGCGCAGCTGTTCAATGGCGAGCGCAAGATCGGCGCGAAGCTGTCGGTCGTGCGGATGCCGCGCTGGCGCCGCGACTGGTGGTTCGACGACACCGGCGCGCCGTGGATCAACCCGTCGCCGAACATGCGCAGCCTGACCCAGGCCGCGCTCTACCCCGGCATCGGCGCCATCGAGGCCAGCAACATCTCGGTCGGCCGCGGCACCGACACGCCGTTCGAGCAGATCGGCGCGCCGTGGATCGACGGCCTGGCGCTGGCGGGGGCACTGAACGACCGCGGCATCCCCGGCCTGCGCGTCTACCCGGTCCGCTTCACGCCGGCATCCAGCGCCTACAAAGGCGAAGCGTGCGGCGGCGTCTCGTTCATCGTCACCGATCGCGAGACGTTCCGGCCGACCCGGCTTGGCGTCGAGGTGGCGTCGGCGCTGACCCGGCTCTATCCCGGGCAGTACCGGCTCAAGCCCGACGACCGGCTGATCGGATCGCGCAGCACCACGTCGCGAGTCGCCGCGGGCGAGGATCCAGCGGCAATCATCGCCTCGTGGGCCGCCGACGAGGCCAAGTGGCGCCTCCTGCGGGCGAAGTATCTGATCTACACGCCCGAGTAGCCCCGAACGACTCCGGAGTCATTGAGGAACGAGTCCGGAGTGGTTGAGGAAGCACTCCGGAGTCGCCACTACAGGTTGTGGTGTCAGAGGCGGTCGAGCACCATTGCCAGCCAGACTAGCGGCAGGTAGGCGATCGACGTGAAGAACAGCACGCGCGCGTCGCGCCGCGTCCGCGACACGGCGAAGCGCAGGCTGACCGACAGGAACGCCACGCCGAGGACCAGCGCGACCGCGAAGTAGGCCAGGCCGCTGAGGCCCATCAGGCTCGGCACCAGGCTGACCGGCAGCAGCGCCGAGGCGTAGGCCGCGACCTGGTAGCCGGTGCTGCGGCCGTCCGGCTCGAGCACCGGCAGCATCGGGAAGCCGGCGCGCCCGTAGTCGTCCTTGAACAGCCAGGCGATGGCCAGGAAGTGCGGCATCTGCCACAGGAAAATGATGGCAAACAGCACCCAGGCCTCGCGCGACAGCGTGTCCGTCGCCGCCGCCCACCCGATCATCGGCGGGAGCGCGCCCGGAATCGCGCCGACGACGGTGGCGAACGACGTCCGCAGCTTGAGCGGCGTGTAGAGCACGACGTAGGTCAGCAGCGTCACCAGCGCCACGATCGACGCCAGCAGCGTCGTCGCCAGCGCCAGCCACAGCAGGCCGGCCAGCGAGAGCGCGGCGGCGAAGATCAGCGACTCGCGCGGCGACAGCCGCCCGTCGGCGACCGGCCGGCGCCGGGTCCGATCCATGAGCGCGTCGACCTTGCGCTCCATCACCTGGTTGAACGCCGCCGATCCTCCGGCGACGAGCGCCGTGGCGAGGGTGACGTTGGTGAGGTCCACCGCGTTCGCGCCCGGCCCCGCCCCGAGGTAGTAGCCGCCCGCCGTGGTCGCCACGACCAGCAGGTTCAACCGCGGCTTGGTGAGGGCGACGAAGTCCGACGTGCGCGAGCGGGTGGCGGTGGCCATCGCGCGGGGTGCCCCGAATTCCTCAGGTGCGCGCGGGACGACCTCGGCGGGCATGGGCAGATTCTATCCCGTCTGGCCGATCGCTACCGCGGACCTGCCGTCGCCGCAGCGGCCGGTGCAGCCGTGGGAACCGCCGGCGCCGGACCGGTGCTGGCCTCGCGCAGCTTGCGCAGCACGCGGTCCTGCACCCACTGCTCGCTCCACCAGTCGACCGGCGTGATCGCGCGCCCGCCGAGGAGCATCGTGAAGTGCAGGTGATCGCCGCCGGCGAGACCGGTCGTGCCGCTCTTGCCGAGCTCCTGCCCCTGCGTCACCGTGTCGCCGACCTTCACCCCGATCGACGACAGGTGGGCGTAGAGCGACTGCAGCCCGAGCCCGTGGTCGACGATGACGCAGTTGCCGTAGATGCCCAGGAATTCGGCGAAGACGATCCGGCCGGCATTCGAGGCCTGGACCGGCGCGTGCGCCGTCGAGGCGAGGTCGAAGCCGAGGTGGACCTGCTGGTCGACGTCACGCCCCTGGTAGACGTAGGTGCGCTGGTCGGCGAAGCTCGATTGCACGGCCGAGTTGATCAGCTGCTTGAACGGCCCCTGCCACAGGCGATCCGGGGCGCTCTTGTCGGCCAGCGCGACGATCGTCCTGGCGTTCTCCTTGCGCAGGTCACGGTTGATGGTCAGGTACGACTCGAGGAGGTTGGCCGGGTCGGCCACCTTCAGCGACGGCGTCGCCGCCAGGATGGGCGGGACGACTTTGGCGAGGAAGGCGTCGTCGACATCGATGCGGCTCTTGCGGAACGGCTTCGGGAAGACCTTCACCTCGACCGACGACATCGCTTCGTTGCCGGCGGCATCGCGGGCCCACACCCGCACCGGCGCGGCCAGGTCCTGGTCCCACATCAGCGCGAAGAAGCCGACCTTGAGGCCGGCATCGGCACCGGTCACGCCGGCGGACGACGCCTGGTAGCCGTGATAGCTGACGTCGCCGACGCGGATGCCCGATTCGACGTCGGCCGGCGTGACGCGGTAGACCACCATCTCGGAGCCGCCGTGGTTGACGAAGTGGTGCGTCGAGAGCACCGCCACCTGCGGCGGCGTCAGCCGCACCTCGACGTCGCGCGACGCCTCGGACGACACCTCGCGCCGGCCGAACAGCACCGTGCGCGAGCTGGTGGCGATGAACGTGGCCTTGCCGGCCTTCAGGGCCGCCAGCGCCTTCTTGCCGACGGGCCGCTGCAGGATCAGGCTGCCGTCGGCCTGCTGGACCAGCTTCGACTGGGCGTCGCCGGGCAGCGTGAACACCGGCGTGCGGGCGCCGTCCTGCTCGAGCACCACCGCCAGCGTCTCGAGCGGCGAGCCGTGCGCGATCGACCTTCAGCTCGAGGTCGCCGCTCTGGCCGATGAGCGGGCCGGGCTTGGTGAAGGTGAGGGTCGGGCCCTCCTGGCGGCCGGCCATGACCCAGACGCCGCCGGCAATCAGCAGGAGTAGAACGAGGACCGCCAGGACCTTGCGCATCGGCGTGATTCTACCGGACTCGCCGGTCGGCTGGCGGTCAGGCGCCGAGACGCGCGCGAAGCTGCTCGAGGCGGTCCAGCAATTCGGGCGACTCCTTGAGCTCGAGCAAGGGCGCCAGCTCGGCGCGCACCAGCGCCCAATCCAACGTGTCCGCTTGCCGGATGAGGATGCCCTCGATGTCCGCCCAGTCCCGGGGCCGATCCGCGAACGTCTTGAGGATGATGAGGTCCTCGGCGGAACAGGTGCGGAGATGGACGTCTGGAGGGTAACGGAAGGTCGACGACCGCTCGATCGCCCGAGCCTCGAACGGAAGTCCGCCAAGGGCGACATCCAGGCCGACGCCCGTATCGGTTCGCAGCAACAGCACACGATTCGCGAGGGCGAACGCCGGCGCGTCGTCGATCCGAGCGCGGAACACCGCCGTCAGCCGGGCGATGAAGGGCGCCTCGGCGCCGAAGCCGGTGAGCAGGGTGAGGTCGACGTCCACGGTCTCCCGCGCCTCACCCCACCGCTGAAGCGCCATCCCGCCGATGAGGCAGAAACGCCAGCCTTCGGACTGGCAGACGGCCTGCAGCTCGGCTGCGGCCGCGATGACCGCGTTCACGCGCGGCGTCCGCGGGCGAACAGGCGCTGCTGTTCGATGAGCCCGGAGGTCGGTCTGGGCGCCCGCGGCGCGACGTGGTAGTCCGCCGGGCCACACAGGCTGGCGATGGCCTGGTAGGGATCGGACGCCCGCAGTTCGCGTTGCCTGATGGCATCGAGGCGCGGACCCGCATCCTTCCAGGCCTGCACCCATCGCCGGCCGAGGGCCAGGGCTTCAGGCGTCCACGAATCGAGAGCGGACGGGCGAGCCATTTTGGCCAATTGTACCTGCGCTGTTGACGAGTGGAGTGGCTGATGGCTACAATTCGAGGTTCGTGCCCCCTCGTGCCGGTATCGTCTAGGGGTCAGGACACGTGGTTCTCAGCCACGGGACCGGGGTTCGATTCCCCGTACCCGGTACCATCTCTCCAAAGCACAAGCTGTCAGGGACTTCCCGCCGATTCGTCGGCGGGGGCTTCGTGCTGGCCGATACACCGTTCGGGCCGGACTTGAAAGATTCTTGAAACTTCGTCCGCGGCTCGCGGCGGGGCTCTGAGGATCTTGCCCGTTTCGAGCCGTTCGACCGTGGCCCGCAACTCCTCCAGCGGCCCAGTGGTCGCTGATGCGAAGCTGTTGAACTTACTGCCGGGGGCTCGCCAATGGCTCATCCGTATCTGATGTTCTGCCCGTACCTGAATCTAGGCCGGGCGCTCCCGTGCGGCACCTGGGAGCTTGGACCGCTCGAAGCGTTCGATGGCCGCTGGGCTGACCCGAGATTCGAGACGCAGGCAAAGAGCTTCCTGCAGAAGTTCGTCGACACGAACGGAAAGCCGATCGAGCGGCCGACGCTCATCGCCCCGCGTCAGAGCGCGATCGACGGCACACTTCCGACGCCGGCCGAACTCGAAGCGCTTGAGAGCGCCATCGGCTTCGCGTTCCTCGACCGAAACCCAAGACTAGGCGCTGAGTCGAAGCACCAGGGTTGGCAGGTCATCACGACCGACACTGCAGAGCTGTTCGTGTGGCCGGTTGACGTCGAGGAAGGCTATGTGACCGTGACTTCGGGCCTAATGGTGCGGACGCACGGAGGCGGCTACACGATCAGCGATCCAGAGCTCGTCATCCGTCCGCCTCTCGACCTGCACTCGGGAAGCGTCGGACGACCAGACGAGCAGTTGCTCAGCGCCGTTTACACGATGGTGCTCGGGTCGGTGACTTCGCCCGGCGCAAACATCACTGCGGACCGGCTTCGTGTTGCGATCGGGTGGCTCCTGAAGGCATGGCGCAACACAGCGACGGTTCACTTCGCCGAACGGGTTGTGTTCCTCAAGACCGCGTTCGAGGCGATCACCGCCACGAACAAGACATACGTCAGCGCAGAGAGATTACGCGCGCTCTTCGAATCGCTGACCGATGTCGGCGAGTCTGATCACGAGCAGTTGCTCTGGTCGCCGGCCGAGACCGAAAACAGGACCTGGACCTGGACAGAGGGCGGAAAGCAGAAGACGGACCAAGTAACTGAGCTCGAGTACTGGTTCAACTCGTTCGGCGCAGCACGGAACAAGATCATTCACGACGGCATCGTCCCATCGATGGCCTACGCCGAGCCCGGTTCGAGCTACGAAGGGCACTACGTCTTCACGGCCGAGTACTTGCTTCGAGCCGTGATCAAGGTTTCGATGGGTCCGTTAGGCTATCCGGACCTGTGGCGCTCAGAGTGCTGGCGCGCAGTGAAGGCGGCCTTTGACGCCCTGGCTACCGGTGAGGCGGCATCGTCCACTACCGCCCCGTCGGCGCCGCAAGCATGAACCGAATCGGTGTGAAGCCGAGTAGCACCTCCGCTCGCTGACAGGAATACCCCCGCCGTTTTGACTTCGCTTGGTGACAAGACCGCGTCAGAGCAGCCGGCAACCACTGTGCTAGTGGCTCCTTCCGGATTCCGCGTCTCGAGAACCCTCTCCTGCGGAATGCCGTCCCCCGACAACGTCGCCAACAGACCGCGTTGAAGGGCTGAACGTCTTCCCCGCTTCGAGCCGCTCGACCGCGGCCTGCAGCGCCTCCAGTCGCCGATTATCGTAGCGCTCGGTCGTGAGGATCGAAGCGTGTCCGAGGAGGTCGCGGACCTGGGCAAGCGGTACGCCGCGCTCGACCAACCTGGACGCGTACTCGTGCCTCAGGTCGTGCCAGTGCAGGTTGATGTCGCGGAAGCGCTGCTGGCACTCGGCCGACAGGCCTTGTAGCTGCCCTTCCGCCAGCGCGGATCGACGCCGTGGGCCTTGAGGACGGCCACGACCCAGGCCTTCTTGAACGTCTTCAGAGCCTCGCCCGCCTCGTTGCTGAAGACGGGCACGTCGGCGGCTTTGTGCTGACCTTCACTGTCGAGCTGGAGCCATTCGAGCACTGCGAGCAGCCGGGCCGTGCCGATTGGGACCAGCCGGGTCCTCCGGCTCTTGGTCGTCACGCCCCTGAGCGTGACCATCCGGCGCTTCCAGTCGATGTCCGCGAACCGCAGCGCCAGCATCTCGCCTCGGCGCATGCCTGTGTCCAGAGCCGCGATGATCATCGACCGTAGATGTGGCGACGCGACGGTGAGCAGCGCGGCCTCCTCCTCCTCGCTGATGCGCCTCCGTCGCTTGTTGTCCTCGAGCTCCATCCGGATCAGGACCTCGGTGCCGCGCCGGAATGGCGTCCGATCGAGGTACTCGCGTCCGACCGCCCAGTTGAGCATGTGCCGCAGCAGCCCCAGCGTCCGATTGATGGACGCTGGGGTCAAACGTCTGCCGTCCAGGCCGTTGACCACGCGCGGTTGCTTCAGATCGGCCACGAAGTCGTCGATGTCGGCGGTCTTGATCTCCGCGATCGGCGCTCGCCGAAGCGTTCGATGAGCGGCTTCAGCCGGTAGTCGATCGTGCTGGACAGCGCGAGCCCCTTGGCGAGCACGTGCCGCTGCTTGTAGACCTCGGCGAACTTCCCGAACGTCAGCGGCACTGCCTCGATCGCCGGATCGAGACCGCGATCGTCGAACGTGCCGTCCCTGATCGCGGCCCGCAGATCGTCGAGGGCTGAATCGGCCTCCGCCTTTGAGCGGATCTCCCGATTGGCCCACTTCGCCAGGCTGACCCGCCGCCCGCGGAAGCGTCCCCACCAGGCGTGCTCACACCGGTCGCGAGCACGCCCCTTGTGCGCGCAGATCTTGTAGAGACCCAAGTTCCTGTCGTCCTCCTCTCTGGCTTCTCACGTGTAAACCGCCGTGCCGTCAGCCCTCCTCGGCGGGAAGCTGGCCCTGCACGCCCAGCGCGTGCCGCTCCAGCCAGGCATCGATCCACTCCGGCTTCAACCGGATCGACCGACGACCTCCGATGCGCGCGTGCCGCAGCTCGCGCCGCTCGCACGCGGTGTAGATGGTGTCCCGGCTCACGCCGGCGTATTCGGCTCCCTGTCCGACCGTCAGCCACGTCTTCATCGCGCACCTCTCCTGACGCGTCGCCGCGTCCCTGCCCACCATCGAATTGGACTGAGCGTGGGCGCTCGAGCGCGCTGGCCGTGAGCCAGCGCGGCGGGAACAGCAGCGCGGATGCGGCGGGTCGCCGGCACCCAGGCCGCGGAGGCGGTGCCTCACACGGCGATACGGGACGCGTTCAGCGCGGGACGCGGCTTGCTGCGTGTGCGACTGGCGGTGCTGTCCTCACGATCGCCAGCCATGCAGTGGCCGTCGTGCCCAGGTGGCCGCCCGTTCGGCGGTGACTCCGGAGGGAGTCGACGCGTGCAACCTCGTCGTTGCACGTGCCGCGATCGGCGAGGCGCGGAGCGCGACGCCGATGCGGTGGCTGCAGAGAACCGGGGATGCTGTCGACCGTGGCCCTGAGGGCGGCGGTCTTCAGCGCTCCGCGTCGGAGGATCCGGTCGCGGAGGAGGTGCGAAATCGCACCGGGGATATGGGGTGAGAGTAGCGCCCCCGTTGGTTGCCGTCAATAGCCCGGCGCCGGCGGTTTACACTGGCCCCATGAGCCCTCTCGACCGCATCGTCGTTGACGCGCAGGTGCGGTTCGAAAAGCCGTGCATTCGCGGCACCCGAATCAGCGTCGGAGACGTGCTCGGCTACCTTGCCGGCAGGATGAGCGAGAAAAGATTCTGCAGGACTTCCCGCAGCTCGTGAAGGACGACATCCGCGCCTGCCTGGCGTACGCCCCGCCGAGCGTGAGCGCCGAACCTCGGCATTTCCTGCGGCGTAGTCGTGAGCGTCCTCTTCGACGAGCAATCGAGTTTCCGAGACCGGCACACCCGATCGTCCATCACGCAACTGCCAGATCGGTGATCCTGCGCGAGCGGCGCTTCGGCAAGCCGGAGACCACCGGCATCGTCGCGGTGGAAGACCTGCGGTGGGCCGGCGAGCCGAGCTGGTCGCATCCGACGTGGCACTACACGCTGGAGACGATCCGCTACCGCCGCGTCGGCGAAGAGGAAGTCATCGTGACTGCCGGAGCCTTCCGCTGCATCAAGATCCTCGTCGACGAGGGCGAGCGCGGGATTCTGCTGGCTGGCCCCGGACGTCGGCATCGTCCGCAGTGTCGGCGCCATCGAGGGGCTCACCCCGACCCGATATTCCGTGGCCGAACTGCACTCGTACACACCGTCTCACCCGTAGCTAGAGCTGGAGCGCGGCGGCCTCCCGCAGAATCGCCTGCATGTCCGCCCACCGCCGCGACACACGGGCGGAGACTGCGTCCTCGAGCGCGCGCGACCAGGGGCGTCCGGCCCCCGCGACGTTCTTCCGCGCGTGTTCCACGAACGCCCGCCGGAATCCCTGTTCATCGAATCGCTGTTCGTGGGTCCAGATGACCCACTGGAGCAGCTGCTGCGCGTATGCCCTCGGGTCCCCCTCCTGCTCGAGCGCGCCCCGTGCCTGCAGCCGACGCGTCGCCTCGCCGATCCGCGCGATTGCCGGCATCCTCGCCTGCGTTCTTGCGTCGGCCAGACGCATTACCATGCCGGCCAAGGGCGGCGGCTTGCGGAAGTTGAGGCAGTAGGCCTCGACGGTCACCGTGGCCTGGCTCCGACCCGCGAGCCTCCCGAGCGCCCGCTGCACGTCGCGTTCGCTGAGCTTCTCGACCGGTTCCACCGCCAGCGCACCGAGCGCGATCCGGACCGGGACGTTGCCGTCGTTGACGATGGTCATGCGAATCGACTCGCCGCTGGAGCGGCCCAGGCTGGTGAAGAAGAGCTTCACACCGGGACGCTCGCCTTCCGGCCCGCGAACCATTGGCTGCTGGCCGCCCGGCGAGGGGGGGAGCCACAGCTCCGACGCGCCGAGACCCCGTCCCGCCTGCGAGCGGACGGCGATACGTGGGCGCAGCATCTCCTGAAGCCCTCTCCAGAATCCGCCTTGCGGCCAGCGCAGGAGGGCGTGAGCGCCGTCGGTGGGCGTGCCCACCGGGTGCTCGACCCGATGGAGAATGACCTGCGCCTGCCGGCCCTCGTCCGGCGACGCCGATCCGAGGAGAGCCGCGGCCTCCAAGGCGGCCGCGAAGTCCTGCAGCACCTTCGCGACGCCGGGGTTGTTCAGGAGATAAGCCGCCTGGTCCTCCGGCGGAAGCAATGCTCCGGCGATGAGAAACAAGCCCGCCAGCGTCTCATCGCCGAGGCCGGCGTCGGGCCCGGCCTCGGCGCGCGTCCCAGCCTCGAAGCGAGCCCCGACCGTCAGCGTCCAGTCCTGCCGCGCTGATCGGTTCCACCCAAACGACGCGTCCGATGTCCGCGTGGCCGGGGCGGGCGGCGGCGCTGGAGGCTCGATACCCGTCGTACGCTTGGAGCAGTCGACGATCGGTGTGCTGAGGATGATGTCGGCGATCCGGTCCGCCTCGTTGCGCTTCTCGAGCTGCTTCTTGAAGTGCTCGTCGGCCCATCGCTCTTCCGCATCGAAGCGCTGCTGCGTGGCGGCGTCCCCGTCTGTGAGGCGGTGCGCCGCCCCGCGCTTCGCCACCTCGGCGCGATAACGGGTGGCATCGACGAGGTTGTCCTGTGCCTGCAGCCGCTTGGCTTCCCAGTTCGCCTTGTACCAGCGCCCTCGCTCCTCCGCCGAACAGAACTCGTCGGGCACGTCGGGGATCGGGATGGGCCGAGGGACGGGTCGGGTCAGGTCGGCCAGCGGATTGGGAGGCCGCGGCGGGGCGGTCGGCTGCTGTGCCGGCCCTTTGGTCTTCGGCCGGCAGTCTTGGACCTTGGCACGATCGAGCTGCGCTTGTTTGGCGGTCAGCCGGACCTGGACGTGAGTCAACAGCGCCTTGGCCGACGGCCAGTAGTCGCGGTGGTCGGCGCTCAAACCACCGATCACGGGAAACTCCCCGCGGAAGCTCGAGCCGATGCGGGTGCTGCCGGCGGCGACGAAGCGCCTTTCGACGTCCGCGAACTCGCGGAACAGCCTCTTGAGCGTGAACGCCTCGAGATCGATGTCGAACTGCGGCTCCTCCTTGTTGGGAGACTCGGGGGGCTCGCAGTACGGGGTCTCGGTGAGGATCGTGATGTTCTCGACGCGAATCCTGGCGTCTTCGACGCGGAAGAGGATCTGCGCCAAAGCGTTGTCGGCTCCGGGTGGCGGCGACACCTGTGAGCGGACGCTCGCGCCGTGAAGCGTGGCAACGACGATGCCGACCATCCAGGCCCCCAGCGCAGTTCTCATGGTGCTCTCCGACTCGTGACGGTGCCCGTCGCGCGCTCACCGAGTCCGTATCGACAGCGATCGGACACGAGGCGGGTGGTCCGCGACCGCGGGGCCGGCCCCGCGTGTCCGATTCTAGGCGTCCGAGGAGACGTGCACGTGAGATTTCTGACTGCTCGGGCCCGATCGTCCCTGAACTGGGTCGCGCCGCTGCTGGCCGTGGCCCTCATCGTGGAGACGCCCGTGCGCGTCTATGGCCAGGTGTCGCCCGACCGGCTGAGCGACGCACAGCTCGCTGATGCCGCTCGAACCGACGGGGCGGGCCTGCTTCGGCGGACCTTCGGCTTCAGGGCCGCCGACCTCGAGGCCGACGTGCCGAACTGGCCAGCCTCGAAACAGCCCGACGGGAGCGTGTCGATCGACTCGCCGGACCGCCAGATCGCCATCGTTGCCCGGCCGAACGACGGCGGGGGTGCGGCGGTCCAGATCATCTATCGGGAGGACCCGCAGAGAGACCTCGTCGGACTCGCCCAGTTCATTGGAGGCGTCAGGCTCGACCTTCCGGGTTGGAGGGTACCGGTCGGTGTTCCCGTACTGCCATTCGGAGCACCGCTCGACTCGCAGGGCGCGGGGGCCGGCGCGTCGTCGAATCCCTCGACGGCACCGGCGCCTGCGGTCGGCACGCCGGAGCCCGTGTCGACGCCCCGACCGGATACGACGACAGGCTTGACGCTTCTCGACATCCAGAGGCTGGTGGCGGAGTTTGCCGCGCTCGACGTGCCCGCGGGCCCGCTGCCAGCGGATCTGGTGGCCCGTCTCCGGCAGTTCGAGCTCCCCGCGTTCCTCGACGCGCCTCCGGGCGCCGGCGACGCGGCCGAAGGCGAGACCGACGCGACGGGCCCTACGCCCGCGCAGCTTCACGCGTGGAACGAGGCGCTCCTCGCGGAGTACGGCCACCGAGCCAGAACGATCGGCGGGACCCGAGACAAAGCAACCGGCCTGTTCTTCGACCTGAACAGCGAGCTTCTTTCCAAGTCCATCCCGATTGGCTTGAAGATCGTCCAGGCGTTCCTCGCCGCGAACTCGGACGCGTTCGCCGAGAATCTCGACCAGCTCCACGATCTGCCGCGGCCCGACAAGGTCGCGCTGATGCTGGCGCTGATGGATCGCGCCGCCGCGGTGCGGACGGCGAAGCAGGAGCTCGACGCCGCCGAGCGGGCGCTCGGTGGCCGGCTGGCGCGGGAGTCAGCCCAGCAGTATTACGAAAACAGCCTGACCAGGGCACGTTACCTCGAACATCATGGCTGGCGGGACGGCGTCGGCGGCGCTCAGGAGATGTACGACCAGGCCGCGCAGTCCGTCTACGGGCGGTACGAGGCGGCGCGCCAGCGGTACATCCGGATGCTCGACGAGGAGCCGCTGCTCGGCCTGACCATGCCCTTTGGATTGGACTGGTCGGTCACCGGCCGGTCGAGCAACGACCGGCTGCTCTACGAGTGGCTGCTCGACGTCGACCTGACCAACCCGACCAACGATCGGACCGTGCGGACGCGCAACGAGCTGCTGCTGTACGAGGCATTGAATCGCACGCTTCAATTCGGTGCATCCGAATCGAGGAAACAGGCCACGCGATTCCGCATGATGGACACACTCGAGCAGCTCGCCGAGCTGGCGTCCTCACGCTACGCCGCCGTCCACGAGCACCTCGCGCGAACCAATCCGCCACTCATGAAGTACCCTGATGGCGGAACTGCGTCAGGCCGAACAGGGCTCGCTCCGCAGCTGGACGGAGCGGGCCTGGGACAACGCGCTGAACAGTCCGCTCTTCATCCCCATCGCCGTGTCCATCGCCTTCATTCCCGGCATCGGGATCCCGCTGGCACTCGCCCTGACCGCCTATCAGCTGCATCGATCGGGCCGCAACTACCTCCGGACATCGACCGAGACGGCGAACGCGCTGGCGATCGCGGGCGTTGCCGGCCATGCCGGGGTGCTCGACACCCGCCAGGCCTTCGAACACGCTGAAACCGACGTGTTCCTCCAGGTGATCACGCTGCCGCTGGTGGCGAAAGGCACCGCCTCCCAGTTCAACGCGATTCGCCAGCAGCGGGCGCAGCGGGCGGCCTTCGAGGAGCTCCGGGCGACCTACCCGATGCGGGCCGCCTTCCGCGACGCCATCGATGAGGCCCTACCCAACGGACGCCCGGCGATCGTCAGTGACGTGACCGATCCGGCGGCGATTCTGGACCGGCTGGAAACCGGCGGGTACAGGCGCTATGGAGATGTCTTCGGCGTCGGGGTCGGCGACGCCCAATTCTTCCTCGACCCTGTGCTCGCGCCCCAGAGGACCGTGCAGAGCGGCGGATTTACCTGGCATCTCTCGGCGCCGTTCAAGGCGCCTGGAGACCGGATCGCGCTCGTCGCCTTCCAGGAGTGGCCCGACGGCGCCGTCGTACCGCGGACCTTCTATACCAGCGGCAGCCACGGCCCCTGGCGCGCCGCGACCGGGGCCGAGATCGACCTGCTCGGCAGAACGGCGCACGATGTGCTTGCCAAGGGACACCGGGTCTACCTGGTCGATGGTGTCGAAGTGGATGCCGCCACCGCCTTCAAGGCAGGCGGGCGACCGCACTCGATCAATGAGTCGGCAGCCACCCTCGGAGCAGAGCTCCAGGCTCCGCTCAGTCGCTGGCTGACGGAACGGGGGGCGATCGAGCTGCCGGAAGCGGTCACGCGGCGTGCCTTCCTGGGCCACCTCGAGATCGGCAACAGCGAATTCAACACGTTCGTCAGCCGGGCCGACATCGAGCGGCCGTTCTCGCTGAGCGATGCCGACGCCAGACCCGACGTGCGCGGCGGCCCCGTCGGCGAATCCTGGACCGTGCCGCACCCGCAGTACGGGACGCTGCAGGGTCAGGTGCTGCGAAGCCCGGACGGCACGCGCCTGCACATCGTCATGCGCGACAGCCGCGGCCGCACCTGGGTGGCCGACATCCAGGACGCCGAAGCCGGGCTGACGCCGTTCGGCACGCGGTGGCGGGCGATCCAGACCGATTCCACGACGACGCCGCTCGTTCACCGGACCGGGTCCAATCGCGGCGCGCCGGTCCAGGGCTCCGGCTACGCCGACAACCCGAACTACCGCAACGGGCTGAACGCGCTCGTCGAGGACATCGAGTGGCCGGCCACGTCGACGAACGCGACCGGCGGGTCCACGATCGTCGATCCGCGGGTCCTCCCCACACCACGGACGGTGCCTCCAGGGACGCTGCCCCCGGGCGCGAGTTCCGCGGCGACGAGGCTCGATTGACCTGCAGGCGGAGGAGTCCGGGGCGGTGACACGGTGCCGCCGGGAGGCAACCCGCCGCGGGGCGGCAATGTCCCGATGGGCTCGCTCCAGTTGCCGGAGAACCTGACGGGCGGGCAGGTGTTCCTGTTCTCGGCGTTGAAGAACCCGTTCAACCGGCGAGCCCACGCCCTCCTGGCCGAGACCACGGCCGTCACCGGGATCGTGGTTCGCTCCAGGGGATTCGGTGGGCTGGCGCAGGAGGATGCGGTGGCTCTGTCTCAGCTATCCGGGTGGCAGGGCCAACCGGGCGGCACCGGATGGGCCCGCCACGTCAGGGCCTACATCGACAACGCCCGCGGACGCGGGTTCGTCTCGGATCGGATCTACGAGGGAAAGGTCACACTGGCCGAGGATCGCGTGGTCGCGGTGGTAGAGGCCGCGGACCAGGCCGACCTGGTGCGGTTCGTGGACGACTACGCCGCCGGCAAGAGGGTCGCAGGCTGGTCGGCGTCGCCGCCAGTCGTTACGCCGGATCGTGTGCAGTCGCCGCGCGTTACGCCCATGCCTCCCACGGGTCGCGGCGGTGCAGCGGGCGAGACCCGGCGCGACCCCGGCCCGACCACGATCGATCCGGCGGGGACCATCATCATGCCGCCCGGGCGTCCGCTCGATCCGCGCCGGGTGCGAGGGAATCCCGCACAGATCCTGATCGAGCCGCCGCGGCTCGGACCGGTATACCGCCTGACCACCCTGCAGAGCCCCTTCCAGGGGCGCGCCCATCGCCAAGCCGACGAGTGGAATCAGCTGAGCGAAATGGTGCGGCACGCGCGCCTGACCGGGCGGCTCGCGCCCGAAGACGGCGACGCGCTCGAGCGGTTGGCCGGCGACGATCCGCTGGCCTACTTCCGCGATCTCGCGGGCCGCGGGTTTCTCGCCGACGACGCGCCCATCGATCGCGCCAGCGTTCGCCCGGACCAGTGGATGCCGATGCTCGACACGGCGGCCCGCCTCGATCTCTATCGCTATTTCGAGACTTACAGGGCCGAGACCGCCGCTCGTGACGTGCCGGCTGGCGCCCCTGCGCCGACGGACCCGGCGCGCGGACCGTTGGTGATCTTCAGAAGCCTCGGCCAGTCGAGCGGGCCGGCGTTCCAGATGACTGTGTTGAACCCCTCTGCTGCGCCGTTCACCGTCAGCGGTGAGAGCGTCGTCTTGGAGCCGGTCGCCGGTGTCACACCCGAGATGATCGACCGCGAGCTGGCCAAGGCGCCGGCCGCGGCGCGCGCGACCGCGACCGTCGACGCCTACTGTCTCGAGTTCCTCAAGGCGCCACCCACCGCCGGCATGATGTTCCGGCTGGCGCCCGCAGCCACGCAACAGCGTCTGGCGCCGCTCCTCCGCATCTTTCAGGCAACCAAGGCTCTCCGGGATGCCGGAAAACTCCGGCCGCCCCAGGGAGACCCGAGCGCCCCAGCGGACTATTTCCATGCCGTCCGCCAGTGGGCGATTCTGGACCCGCGAGCAGGGGTTCGACGAGGCGGCGTTCTCCCGCGCGTTCGTCGACCACTCGCGGAAGAACATCGTCGCCGGCGGCCACCGGTGGACGCGGGAGCTGCAGCAGGCGGTCGAGGCGATCGCGCCAGGCCGCTGGAGAGACGTTCAGGCGGTCCTTGCGCAGGCCCAGGCACCAAGGCGCTGACCGCGGCTGGACGCAGCCATCGCGAACCTCGGGCCCGTGTCCGATCCAGTCAACGTGAGCGGACACTCGACTGGAGAGACAGCCATGCGAAGGACCTTGCAGACTCTCGTACTGGCGGCCATGCTGGCCGTACTGCCATCCCTGACCGACGGTGTGGTTCGCGCTCAGGACAATCTGCTGATCAAGGCGCTGAATTCGAACAAGAACGTGGTGCTGCTCGTCGACGGCAAGGAAACGCCGCTGAACCCGACGAGCGCAGCCGGCGACCTGAGCCTGGCGCTCGGCGGCGATCTGGCGGCCGCCCTCGACCCCAACAAGTCGTACGCGCTCTACCAGCGTCACTGTTCGGGGTACGTGATCGTCGTGGAGGGCAGCGGCGACGACAACCGATGCCGCAAGGAAGCCGCGAACGCGGAAACCGGCAGGACCGAAGCGTGCACTCGCTGCCAGGTGCTGGTCGGCTGGATTCGCGGGCGTACCTTCACCCTGAACACCGGCAGCGGAGCCCCGACTGGATCGACCGCCAGCCGCGCGGGCAATGGCGGCGGCTTCCTGAGATCCCCTTGGCCGTACGTCATCGGCGGGGCTGCCGCTGGCGGCGCCGCCCTGGCCCTCCGCGGAGAAGACGCGCCCGCGGCTCCGCCGTTTGCCGGCTTGAACTTCACGGTGCAACTCAACCTGCAGGGCAACAACGGCTGCCCCGCGTTCACGCCCACGGCCGTCGCCACCATGACCTTCAACCCGGACCCGACCACGGGGGCAGGTCCCGCAAGCGTGCAGTACACCGGTTCGGCGACCAACTACACCAACGCGCGCGCCGTCCGCAACGGCGCGAACTTCGACATCACGGCATCCGGCGCGTCCGTCATCACACCGATCCGCAACTTCTCAGCCCAGTTGCAGGCGACCGTGCAGGCGGCCGTGGGAGGGGGGACGACCGTCGTCAGATTCGTCGAGACCTTCACCCAACTGAACGGCCCGGGCGCCCCGTGCAATCAGATCTTCAGCCAGTAGGCATCGAGACGACGAGTCGTGCCGGAGAGGAGTGCCCGTCATGTGGTGGTGCCCGATCGCCGCGCTGCTGGTGTCAGCCGGGCTCGCTGGCGCAGGCGACCAGGCGGGACACCTCGCCAGCGTCGACGCCGGCGGGAGCGCCAATGCCAGCCCCGGCGCCGAGGCCGGCGCCGCGGCCGTGCCGCCGCTGCGCCTGCGCGACGCCATCGCCGCCGCGCTGCAGCACGGCCCGGCCCTCCGCCCGGCGGAGGACGCCGCGGCGGCGGCCGGGATCCGGCTGCAGCTCGCCCGGTCCGCCTTTGGTATGAAGATCACGCCGACCTTCGGCTCCGGCACTGACGCCCTGGGAGGCGCGCGCCAGGACTTCGGCGTCGGGGTGTCGAAGCGACTGCCGACGGGAGGCGACGCGCGCCTGCTGGTCGATTCGTTCCAATCGGCGTGGGCCACCGGGGACGCGCGTGATGTCGGCTACGCCTTCTCGCTGTCGCAGCCGCTCCTGCGGGGGTTGGGGCCGGGCGCCACCGCCGACCTGGTCACGGCCCGTCGAGCCTCGGCGACGGCGGAGCACACGCGGCACGACGCCGCCCAGCAGCTCGTCGTGACGGTGGCCCGCGCCTACTACTCGGTGGCCATGCGGCAGCGGCTCGTGCGCACCGCGCAGCTCGCGCTCGAGCGCTCGGCCAGGCTGCGCGCCGCCTCCGAGGCGCGGATGAAGGTCGGCCTCGCGACCCAGCTCGACGTGCTGCGAGCCGACCTCCTCCAGGTCGAGACCGACGCCGGACTGGCCGATCAGAGCGAGGCGCTCGCTCAGGCGCTCGATCAATTGAAGGTGCTCATCGGGCAGCCGGTGGACGCACCCATCGAGATCGCCAGCGACGACCTGGCGGCTGCCTCGCTGGGATCCTCGTCCGAACCGGCATTGCCGCGCCAGGACGGCACGTCCGAGGGCGCGCTCGTCTCGATGGCCCTGACGAACCGTCGCGACGTGCGAGAGGCACGCGATCGCATCGCGGACGCACAGCTGGCCCGCCGCGTGGCGCAGTGGAATCTCCTCCCTCGACTCGACTTGAATGTCAGCTATTCGAGACGCGGGCTCGGCGCGCCTGCGGGGAGCCCGCTCGACACCCTGCTGAACGGGTGGCGGGTGAACCTCGCCACCTCCTACAGCGTCGATCGATCCGCAGAACTCGCCGCCGCGAGCCTGGCCGCGCGCGGCGTCGAAAGCGCCCGCAGCAGTGCGCTGGAGCTCGAGCAGCGCGTCGCCTCCGAGGTGAGGGCCGCGGTGCGCGCCCAGGTCCGCGCCGGAACGAGCGTCTCGATCCAGACCAAGGCCGTCGACGTGGCCGAGAAGCAGCTCCGGCTGTCGCAGCTGCGGTACGAGCGCGGCCTCGCCGGCAACTTCGACATCGTCGACGCCGAGAACAACCTGTTCCGGGCCCAGTCGACGCTGCTCATGGCCCAGGCCGACCGCGCGCTGGCGCAGCTGGTGCTCGAGCGGACGCTCGGCACGCTCGACCCGGGCCGCTTCCTTCACTGAGGCGGCAGGACGTGACGCCCATGGTGCACCAGGTGTTGACCCGGATCGCTCGCGCCGACCCGCGCACCAGGCGCGTGGGGGCCGGAGCGGCGTGCGTGCTCGGTGCCAGCGTCGCCCTGTTACCGTGGCGAGCCGACTCGGGCTGGCCCACCGCCACGGCGCGCGAGGGGCGGTTCGTCGAGACGCTGGTCGAGAGCGGCTCGATCGGCGCGGCGCGACTGATGCTGTACAGCTCGACGATTGCGGGCGGCCCGGCGAAGATTGTCGAGATCGCACCCGAGGGCATAGCGGTCACGGCCGGGGATGTGCTCGTTCGCTTCGACTCGACCGGGTTCCAGCAGGAGCTCGCGAAGGAGAGCGCGGCGCTCCTGCAGGCCGAAGCGGACGCGCGTCGCGCGCGAGAAGAGCTGCGGCTCGAGACCCTCCAGGCGCACGGCGCGAGCGAAGAGGCCCGAGAGGGCATTCGTCATGCGCAGGACGAGTTGGCGGACGAGACCGACGGCGCCGGCCGGCTGCGGGTGGCCGAAGCCGCGTCGGCAGCAGCCGAGGCGGCGCGTGAGGTGGAGCGAACGCGCACCGCGTACGACGACCTCAAGCCGTTGCTGGCCGAAGGGTTCATCACCCGGACCGAGCTCGATCGCGCGGAGCAGCAGTGGCAACGGGCCGTCGAGCAGGCGGCGCTCGCCGAGCTCAAGCGCCGCACGCTCGAGCAGTACAGCCGACCGGCGGCGCTCAGCCGGGCCGGATCGGAGCTGCAGGTCGCCCGCGACCGCCTGCTGCGGACCCGCGAGCAGGCCGTCGCACGGCAGGCGCACCGCGAAGCGGCGGTCGCCCAGACCCAGGCCCGCCTCCAGGAAATCCGGGCCCGGATCGCCCTGATCGAGGATCGGCTGGCGCGGGTCGTGGTCCGCGCCGACGCGCCGGGCCTGGTCGTCTATCGCGATTTGTTCTTCGGCAGCGACCGGCGGAAGCCCCAGGTCGGCGACGAAGTCTGGCCCAACCAGCCGGTCATCGCCCTGCCCGACTCGTCCCAGTTCATCGTCGACACGAGAATCCGCGAAGTGGATCTCCACAAAGTGTCGGCCAGCCAGCGCGTCTTCGTCCGCGTCGACGCGTACCCCGACCTTCGCCTGCGCGCGAGCGTCGCCCTGGTCGGCGCGCTGGCGTCGCAGGACGAGACGCGGGCCGGCACGAGGTACTTTCCAGTCACCGTGAGAATCCTCGACGCCGACCCGCGGCTGCGAAGCGGCATGACGGCACGGGTGGACATCGAGGTCGTGGCCATTCCACGCACGATCATCGTTCCTGCCGGCGCGGTCTTCGAGAAGGACGGCCGCCCGGTCTGCTTCGTGCTCGAGGCCGGACGCCCGATCAGCCGGCTGGTCACCGTGGCCGGCGACAACGGGTCCGACGTCGCCGTCAGCCAGGGGGTGGGACGCGGCGCGCGCGTGCTGCTCGCCGATCCCTCGATCGCGCAATGACCCGCCGCGACCTCCTCGACCAGGCGGTGCATGCCGTGCTCGCCCATCGGCTGCGGGCGGCGCTGTCGGCCACGGGCATCGTCTTCGGCGTCGCGACCGTGGTGACGGCCCTGGCCATCGGCGAGGGCGCCCGCCGGGAGGCGCTGGCGGAGATTGGCGGGCTCGGCATCGACAACCTCTTCGTCCGATCTGTCCGCAAGGAGGCCGATCCCCCGGCGGGCCCGGCTCGGGCGCCAGGGCTCAGTCTGCGGGACGCCGGGCTGATCGAGCAGCGCGTGGCGGAGGTGGCGCTGGTGGCCGCGGTGAGGCCAGCGCGCGCCGAGATGCACGCGGGGGCGCGGCGCGCCACCGGCTCGATGCTCGGCGTGAGCCGTACCTGGGCTAGTGCGGCCGGCGTGCACGTGCGGCAGGGACGCTGGCTGAACGAGCGCGACGAGCGCAGCCGCCGGCGCGTCGCCGTGATCGGTCACGGCCTCGCGGCGTCGCTGTTCCCGGGGATGGGCCCCGTCGGCCGGGAGGTGCGGGCCGGTGGCGCATGGTATCGCGTCGTCGGCGTGCTCCAGGAGGCTGGCCGGCCGCGGGCCCGGCGCGCCACGATTCAGCCGCACGACCCGGACCTGGCGCTGATCGTGCCGCTCGGAGCCATGGACGTGTCGCTGGGGACGGGGGATCGACTGGAGCGGGTCGAGGAGATCGTCGTCAGGACGGCGGGCGCGGACGCGGTCCCGCGCGTCTCGGCCGCGGTCGAGCGGATCCTCGCGCGCCGATCGGCGTCGGAAAAGTCCTTCGAGATCGTGGTGCCGCGGCAGCTCCTGCAAGCCAGGCTCCGGACGCACCGGACGTTCAACGTCGTGCTGCTCGCGGTGGGAGGCCTTGCCTTGTTGATCAGCGGCATCGGCGTCATGAACATCATGCTGGCGGGCGTCGTCGAGCGCACGCACGAGATCGGCGTGCGCCGCGCCTTCGGCGCGCGGCGACGCGACATCGTCACGCAGTTCGCCTTCGAGGCCGTCGCACTGTGTCTCGCCGGCGGGCTCGCGGGCGTCCCTCTGGGCGTCGCGCTGTCGGGTGCCGTGGCGTTGCTGGCGGGGTGGCCGATGGCGATCTCGGCCTCTTCCGTCGCGCTGGCGCTGGGCATGGCGACCGCCGTCGGACTGCTCAGCGGGATCCATCCCGCTCGCCTGGCGGCCCGGCTCGATCCGGCGGCCGCATTGCGGCGGGAGTAGTCGCTCCGAGAGGACCCCGGGTTCACGATGTCGATCACGACGACGCCATGGAGGGCCACGTCACGCGATGCCGGGAGTTCAGGATGCCTGACCTGCACCTCTCGCGAGCGGAACTCACGGCGTGGCGCGACGATCGGGCCGGAGATCGTGCGCGTATCGTCGGGCACCTGGCGGCGTGCGCCGTCTGCCGGACGCTTGCCGCGGATACGGAGCGGGACCGACCGGCGGATGGTCCTCCCGCCCGCTTCGACATCGGCGACTTCGTCTTGCGCGGCTATCGCGTTGGGCCAGGCCCAGCCCGCCGCCTGACTATCTGCTCGCTCCTGCCTTCTTGACCTGCAGGTGGACGAAGGTGCCCTTCTTGTTGCCGACGACGACGTCGGGCAGGCCGTCGCCGTTGATGTCGCCAGCCACGACCTGCGTGCCGACGCCGGACTCGTTGTCGATGAGGTAGCGGGACGAAGTCCACGCGTCTTGTCCGGCGCCGCGCACCAGCTTGAACCAGTAGAGCACGGCGGCGTCGTTGCGGTCGGGGTCGCCGGTGCGGCCGTGCGACCAGAAGCGCTTGCCGGTGACGATGTCCTTCAGGCCGTCGCCGTCCATGTCGACGAGCTCGATGGCGTGGATCTCGGAGAACTTGACGCCGTAGGCGTTGTCCTTCGGCGTCCTTGTTCATGAAGATGTGCTCGCGGAACTTGATCGCGCCGCCCTCGCGATACTGCTCGTACCACGCGAGACCGAACGCGTGCGCGGACGAGCGCGGTGATGATGTCGTTGAGGCCGTCGCCGTTGACGTCGTAGGCGTACATCTGCGCGCCGCCCGTGCCCATCGGCTGGGCGATGGAAGCGCCAGACCGGATCGCCCGCGAGCGACGCCGGCTGCTCCCACCAGCCGTTCTTCTCGAGCAGGTCGAGGCGCCTGTCGCCGTTGACGTCGCCGAGGCCCATGCCGTGCGTGAAGTTGCCGTACTTGTTGTTCGGCGTGATCGCGTGGAACGTCCACGGCTTCGCGGGGTCGCTCCAGTCCGGCTCGGCGTAGCCGAACTGGCCCTTGGTGATGCACACGAGCTCGGGCTTGCCGTCGCCGGTCAGGTCCGCGAACGTCGGCGACTCGTTGTCGGTCTGGTCGAAGATCTATGTGGCGCACCCAGTGGCCGTCGCTCGCCCTTCGGATTCTCGAACCACGACGTGTCCTGGCCGGGGAAGCCGATGATGAGGATGTCGTTCCACTTGTCGCCGTTGAAGTCGTAGGGCAAAGACGAAGAAGTTGTCGGAGTACGTGTTCTCCTTGCCCGAGCGTGCCCTTCGAAACCGGGCACGGTGACGGCTCGTCATCGGCCCGAGCTTCAGCTGGAAGGTCGTCGTCGCCGGGTAGTACTCGTGGCGCGTCTTGAACGCCGGCCCTTCCCACCACCACGGGCCCGAGATGATGTCGTTGACGCCGTCGTTGTTCAGGTCGCCGAAGCTGGCGCCCTCGCTCCAGAACTGATCGTTCAGCTGGATGCGGGTGAAGGCCGGTGCCTGCTGCGCGGGCGCGGACGTCGCCAGCGTGACGAGAAGGCCGAACACGGCGGCGGGGACGGCGACGGCGTGACGCGATCTGGACATGGTCGAAGCTACCGCGCGGGCGCGACCGACGGGGCGTCGGGTTTGTTGACGATCTGGGTGATGCCGCTGAGCAGCGACCGCTGACGCTCGGCGTCCGTGGTCCGGCCGAGCCGATCGGACAGCACGAGGAGGGCCGGAGGTGTGCCGACGTCGGCGATACGCTGCACAGTGAAGGCGAACAGGCGCGGCAGCGCGGCGGCCGCCGCCAGGTCGAGGGCGCGCGGCATGTCCTGCGCGACGAGCGGCTCGGCCGCATACCACACCATCAGCGCCTGGTTGCCATCCCTGGCGTCGGCCGCGCGGCCGGCGAGCGCGGCCACGACGTCCCACCGCTGCTCGACCGGCACCCGCTGCAGGGCGCTCGCCAGTTGCAGCCTCACCAGCGCCGACGCATCGTCGCGCGCGAGCCCGGCAAAACGCCGGAGCACGGTATCGGACGGCTGGCCCGCCTCCACCAGGAGCGTGATCGCCCAGCCACGCACGTATTCGCTGGCGTCGTCGAGGCGCGCGACCAGATCCGCCTCGGTGAGCCCACCGGTGACGTGGAGCGCCCACAGGGCGCGGAGCCGGCGCGTGTCGTCGGTCTGCGCGTCGAGCAGCCGCTTCAGCCCGGCGTGTACGGCCGCGTCCGGACCACGCTCCTGGAGCAGCCGGCGGGCATGCTGCACATACCAGTCGTTGCGGTGCAGCTGCATCGCCGACCAGCTCGGACGAGGGCAGCCTGGCCAGGTCGACCCGCACCGGTCGATCGCTGGCGTGGCTGATCTTGAAGATCCGGCCCATCGTCTTCTGGTGCAGCTCCGGGTTGGTGCTGTGGCACTGGTTCTTGTCGTACCAGTCGATCACGTGCACCGAGCCGTCGGGGCCGTACTGGAAGTTCAGCATCTGGCTCCAGGCATCGTTGGCGAGCAGGAAGTCCGGGCCATGGGACGCCGTGTAGCCCGATCCCGATCGCTTCAAGCGGTCCATGTTCGCCCGGAAGCCGTGGATGTTGTGCATGAGGATCGCGTTGCGATACTCCGCCGGCCAGCCGTCGCCTCCGAGATAGATCATCGCGCCGGCGTGGGCGTGGCCACCTCCGGCCGAGCCCGAACGGCCGTTGGCGGCATGCGGCCCCTTGTCGCCGACCCAGTGGCGGTGATCGGCGATGGTCTCGATGTCGTCGTAGGTATGGAGATTGAAGTGCTGGTTCGCCTGCCGCTTGTACCGCCCGCCCTGGACGACGTGGTAGAGGTGCTCGATGACGCAGGCAGTGGCGAAGGCATGCCCGTATTCGTTGAAGTCCAGCCCCCACGGATTGCTCGTCCCCTCGGCGAATCGTTCGAAGACGTGGCGGGTCGGGTGATAGCGCCAGACTCCCGCCGTTGAGCGGCGTGCGGTCGGCGTCCGGCGTGCCGGGCTTGCCGACGTTCGAATGCGTGAACACGCCGTGGGTGCCGTACAGCCAGCCATCCGGTCCCCAGCGAAAGGTGTTCAGCGTCTCGTGCGTGTCCTCGTAGCCCCATCCGTCGAGCAGCACCCGCGGCGGCCCGGACGGCCGATCGCTGCCCGGCTTCATCGGGATGAACAGGAGGTTGGGGGCCGCGCCGACCCAGACGCCTCCGAATCCGACCTCGAGGCCGCTGACGAGATTGAGCTTGTCGGTGAACACCTTGCGCCGGTCGAGCCGGCCGTCGCCGTCCGTGTCCTCGAAGATGAGGATGCGATCGCGGCCTTCGCCCTCGGGCGCCCGCAGCGGGTAGCTGTGCGCTTCCGCCACCCACAGGCGGCCGCGATCGTCGAGCGCGAACGCGATCGGACGGACGACGTCGGGCTCGGCGGCGGCCAGCGTCACCGTGAACCCCTCGGGCACGGTCATCGCGCGCGCCGCTTCGGCGCCCGACAAGCCCGCATGGGTGGCCGTTTCGAGTGGCGGGAGGGCGCTGGACTCGGACGGCGTGATCTCATCGGGGAAGAACGGCCGCTGGTCGTGGAAGCGGAACCGGTCGAAGGCCACGTGCGCCCAGGGGCTCACCTCGAGGTACGACGCGGTCGGCGCGCCGGTCTCGTCGTCGACGACACGGATCACGATCAGCTTGCTCGCCTGGGCGCGGAGATCCACGACCACGGGACGCAGGCTGGCGGCGTCGGAGCCTGACACCGTGAAGAGCGGCTGGCCGTCCTCGACCCGGACGATCTCGACCCGGGTCGTGCGGAACGCACCGCCGGAGATCAGGAAGCTGGCGTAGGGGTGGGTGACCGGAAATGGCGCCGAGGTGAGCACGCCGCGCTTCGCGGCGCCGCCCGGGCGGCTGCTGACCCAGTACTCGCCGGCCCGATCGTCGGGCGCGTCACGCAGTTCGGGCGAACGGCCCGCCGCCTTGACGACGGTGAACGCATCGCCCGTCGCCGTCCAGTCCGAGAGCGAGCCGGACTCGAAGTCGAGGTTGAGCGTCCGCTGCCCGACCGCTGGTGCGGTGCCCTGGTCCGGGGAGGTCCGTGGCTCGTCGGAGACGTCCAGGCGGCCCTCCATGCCCGAGATCCGATGGCCGGGCAACGAGCAGTAGTAGGTGTCGCTCTGCACCGCCTTGAACGTGATCGACGCGGTCTCGCCCCGCTCGAGAATCTGCCGGCTCTTCACCAGCTGCTTCTCGAGGGCGATGTCGTGGACCATCACTTCGCCGTTGACGATGGTGATGCGCACGGTTTCGCCGGTGCGGGCCCACAGCGTGGGATTGCGAATGCCGGCGATGGTCCCGCCAATGCCCCGGTAGCCCAGCATCGTGGCCTGAAGGCGATACTCGCGGTCGATGGACACGGGAGGCTGCCCCGCTTGTCCGTCGAGGTTGGCACGCCCGCCGAGCAGGAAGGGCAGCGCGAAAAGCAGAACGCAAAAGCGGCGTGGCACGTCGGGTCGGCCTCCCGGTCGGTGGTGTGCGGCGAGTGTAATGCCTTCGGCCCCGCCGGCGCCGGTTCGACCGGTGGCCGGCTATGATGCGGCCCGCATGATCTCGCGACGGACGTTCATGACAGGCGCCGCCTGCGCCGCCGCCGGAACCAGCTTGGCGCGCCCATCGAGCGCCGTCGGCGCCGGCCAGGGCCCTGGCCGCGGCCAGGAGGTCATGCGTGAATTCCGGCGCGGCGCCGTGCGCCTGCGAGGCGGTCCGCTCAAGCAGCACTTCGATCGCATCCACGCGCACTTTCTCGCCCTGGACGACGACCGCCTGCTCAAGGTGTTCCGGGAACGCGCCGGCCTGCCGGCCCCGGGGCCCGACATGGGCGGCTGGTACGACACGAACGGCTTCGTGCCCGGCCTGACGCTCGGCCAATACATCTCCGGCCTGGCGAGGCTCGGCGCGGCGACGGGCGACACCGCGGCCCACGCCAAGGTCGCGCGACTGGTCGCCGGGTTCGGCGAGTTCATCCGGCGCGCCGAAAGTCCGTACGCGGGGCCGAATGCGCAGGCGCAGTGGGCCGCCTACGTCATGGACAAGTACGTCGTCGGTCTCGTGGACGCCTTTCAGCTCAGCGGCGTCGAGGAGGCGAAGCGCCTGCTGCCGGTCACCATCGACAAGTGTCTGCCGTACATCTCGCCGGTGTCCCGCGACCGCATCGGCAAGAAGGATCCGCCCTACGACGAGACCTACGTCATCTCGGAGAACCTGTTTCACGCCGCGAACATCACCGGGGACGACAAGTACCGGAAGCTGGCCGTGCACTACCTGCTCGATCGGGAGTGGTTCGATCCGCTCGCCGCCGGCATCGACGTCTTGCCGGAGAAACACGCCTACAGCCACACGATCGCGCTCAGTTCCGGCGCGCAGGCCTACCTCACGCTCGGTGATGCGAAGTACCTGCGAGCGCTGACGAACGCGTGGCGCTTCATGGAGCCGCAACGCTACGCGTCCGGAGGCTGGGCGCCGGAGGAGCAGTTCGTCCACCTCGGGCGCGGCGCGCTCGCCGCGAGCCTGAAGACCTCGAAGGCCCACTTCGAGACGCCGTGCGGCAGCTTCGCCGACCTGAAACTGGCGCGATACCTGATTCGCTTGACCGGTCGCGCCGAGTACGGCGACGGGCTCGAACGCACGCTCTACAACACGATGCTGGCGGCCCGCCTGCCGAACAGCGACGGCGACTATCCGTACTACTCGGACTACGGCGCCGGCGCGGAGAAGCGGTACTACCACCGCAAGTGGCCGTGCTGTTCCGGGACCCTGGTCCAGGGCGTCGCCGACTATCCCTTGCACGCCTACTTCCACGACGACGACACGCTGCTCGTCAACCTGTTCGTGGCCTCGGACGTGGTGTGGACGCGGCCGACTGGCGTGGTCTCGATCGTCCAGGACACCGACTACCCGGCGTCGGACACCGTGCGGCTGACCGTCCGCGAGGCGGGCGACGGCCGCTTCACGCTGCAGATGCGCATCCCGGCCTGGGCGAACGGTGCGTCGCTGCGGGTCAACGGCCGACCCCGGAACGTCGCACCAGGAGCGCTCGCCGCGGTGACGCGGGACTGGAAGGCTGGCGACACGATCGATGTGGTCGTGCCGCAGCAGCTGCGCACCCTGCCGATCGATCCTCAGGCACCCGACGTCGCGGCCCTGATGCGCGGCGCGGTCATGTACGTCGGTCTCAATCCATGGGACGGCATTGGTGGGCAGCCCATCGCCCTGCCGGTATCGCTGTCACCGATGGCGGGATCGACGGATGCCTACCGCGCGAGCGTAGCCGGACGGGATCTGGTTTTCGTGCCCTACTTCACAGTCGGTACGGAGAAGTACCACACCTACTTCCGGATCGCGTGACGGCCGCGGCCGACGCCACCTGCGAGCGTTCCGCCGAGGAACGGCCAGCGCGCTCCCCCACGATGGCGATGTATGGCGCGAGCCGCTCATCAGCAGGGTCGCGCTCCATGAAGGAATACTCGGTCTGAATCGCCGTCACCGGCTGCACGGCGTGCGCGCGGCGAATGGTCGTGACATTCGGCTCGGACAGCCCGAAGTGAAGCACCTTGCCCTGAGCGATGAGTTCTTTCACCGTGCCGGCTACGTCCTCGATCGGCACGTTTGGGTCGACGCGGTGCTGATAGAGGAGGTCGATGCGGTCCGTGCGCAGACGCTTCAGTGACGCGTCGACCACCTTTCGGATCTGCTCCGGGCGGCTGTTGAGGCCGCTCCCTCCATCGATGTCGAAGCCGAACTTCGTAGCGATTGTGACGCTGCTGCGAATGGGCTCTAGTGCTCGCCGACCAGGTCTTCGCTGGTGTAGGGTCCGTAGACGTCAGCAGTGTCGACGAAGGTCACGCCGAGGTCGTGCGCGTCGCGCAGCACCGCAAGACCTTGCTGCCTGTCTGCCGGCGGGCCGTAGTTGGCGCTGATGCTCATGGCGCCGGCGCCCAGCGCCGAGACCTCGAGCGATCCGAGGCGTCGTTTCGTCATTCTGCTGATTCCTGGCTGTGGTTGGCCCGCTGCGCTGCGCGGGGCGCCGCCCGGCTGGCTGGAGCACGACGCCCAGAGCAGCGGCCCGGCGACTGCTCCCGTTCGATGAGCCCCGTTCGCGTCATGAAGTCCCGGCGATTGACGTCCGTGCTCGCTGAGTCGGTCGATGCGTCAGTGTTTTCTGTCTCGCTCATTGACCTCTCCGTGGGTCGTCGCGTGTGATGTTTCGACTGTCGCGAGAGGGGCCGGAGAGTGTTTGCCAGATCCGCCGGCTTGATTGCCTAAACTGACGATTCATCGCCAAAAGCAGAGGAGACGTAACCGGGCTGGTGCTACAGTCGTGCTTGAGCGGTTTGCCCAAACGGATGGCGACATCCTCACGTCGATTCCTGGGCTCTCGCTGCACCGCCGTTCGTCGGTGACCGAGCCTCTGCACTGCATCTACAACCTCGGACTCGGCGTCGTCGCGCAGGGGGACAAGCAGGTCTTGGTAGGGGCAGAGACCATCGGCTACGGGCCAGGTCAAGCGATGCTGACGACTATCGATTTGCCGGTCGTCTCGCACGTCACGAGGGCAACGGAGCGCGAGCCGTTTCTGGGAATGATGGCGACGCTGGACGTTCGCTCGGTGGTGCCTGGTCACGTCGGGTTCACCGAGTCAACAGATCGCACGCTCAGTTGCGTGGCTGAAGCAGAACTTCGTCCGGTCGCTCCGGATCGACGACGTCGCGCAGCGCGCGCACATGAGCCCATCGACGTTCCGGCAGCACTTCCGCTCGCTGACGGGAATCAGCCCGCTGCAGTAGCAGAAGCGGCTCCGGCTCCAGGAAGCGCGGCAGCTGATGCTGAATGAGAACCTCGACGCCGGCAGCGCCGCGCTGCGCGTCGGCTACGAGAGCCCTTCACAGTTCAGCCGCGAGTACAGCCGCCTGTTCGGTGCCCCGCCGCAGCGCGATATCGGCCGGATGCGCCACGCGTCGTGACGCTTTCGAGGCACGGCCCCTTCTGGTCGTCAGTCGAGAGCCTCTCCTAGGCTTGGATGCCACGTTCGATCGGACCATCCGCGGAGGCATCGCCGCGCTGTCAGGCGAGGTTCAGGCGGCTCGCGTTCGTGGGACCGTCAGGCGATCGCGGCGTCGACGGGTTGGGCGCCGAGCACGCGGGTCAGCTCCGCGGATGCGATCCGGACGAGAAAACCGCGGCGCCCGCCGTTGATGTAGATAGCGTCGAGCGCGAGGATCGAACGCTCGACGTAAGTGGGCAGCTGCTTCAGCGTGCCGAACGGCGACGTGCCGCCGACCATGTAGCCCGTATGTCGCTGCGCGACCGCCGGCTCACAGGCACGCACGGTCTTCCGGTCGATCTGACGCGCCAGCTCCTTGGTCGACACCGACCGATCGCCGTGCATCAGCACGATGAGCGGCCGTCGCGCCTCGTCCTCCATCACCAGCGTCTTGACGACGGCGAGCTCGTCGACGCCGAGCTCGCGGGCGGACACCGCCGTGCCGCCGTGTTCCTCGTAGCGATAGGGGTGCTCCGTGAAGCTCACCCCGTGAGCCCGGAGGATGCGGATTGCGGACGTAACGGCCACGATGGAGTCCGCTCAGCTCACGGCGCCTTCTTGCCGTCCAACGCCTCGATCGTCGCGGTCGAGGGCGGCCACTTCGCGGCGAGGCGGGTCGCCGCCGTCTCCGCGGCGGCGAGGACGCGGAGCATGTTGCCGCCGGCCAGCTTCTCGAGGTCGCGGTCGCTCCAGCCGCGGCGGATGAGCTCGGCGAGGAGGTCGGGGAATCGACTCACGTCTTCGAGTCCCTTGGGCTCGTCGGTGCTGCCGTAGAAGTCGCTGCCGATGCCGACGTGATCGTGGCCGGCGACGCGGGCGACGTGGTCGATGTGGTCCGCGACCTGGGCCAGCGTCGCGGTCGGGGGCGGGCCGTGGACGGCCGCGTAGTCCTTCTGCAGCTTCTCCATCTCGGCGGTCGTCTTGGCGCTGAACATCGAGCCCTCGAGACCCTTGGCCCACGTCGCCGCCTCGGTGGACACGAAGAACGGAATGAACGTCACGTTGACGACGCCGCCGTTCTTCGCCATGCGCGCCAGCACGTCGTCCGGAACGTTGCGCGGGTGATCGACCAGGGCGCGGGCGCTCGAGTGCGAGAAGATGACCGGCGCCTCCGCGACGTCGAGGACCTGGCGCATCACCGCCGGCGAGACGTGCGAGATGTCGACCAGCATGCCGAGCCGGTTCATCTCGCGGACCACCTCGTGCCCGAAGGGCGTCAGCCCGCCGTGCGCCGGCGCATCGGTCGCCGAGTCGGCCCAGTCGGTGTTCTTGCCGTGGGTCAACGTCATGTAGCGGACGCCAAGGGCGTGGAACGCGCGCAGCGTGCCGAGGCTGTTCTCGATCGCCTGACCGTTCTCCATGCCGAGGAACGAGGCGATCTTGTGCTGCGTGCGGGCGCGCTCGACGTCGGCGGCGCGGGTGGCGAAGAGGAAGGTGTCCGGATAGGCGTCGATCATCCGGCGGGCCAGCTCGATCTGTTCGAGCTGCGTGCGGGCCGGGTGCGACATCCCCGGCGGGGATGAAGACGCTCCAGAACTGACCGGAGACCCGACCCTCGCGGAGCCGCGGAATGTCCGTGTCGAGCGTCGCGCCGCGCTGGCGGAGGTCGATCCGGGACAGATCGCTCGCGAACGCCTCGCGCAGCGTCCACGGCAGGTCGTTGTGGCCATCGATGAGCGGCACCTTGTCGAGGAGGGCGCGGGCCCGCGACAGCGCGGCGTCCTGGGCGACGAGGGGCGAGGCGGCCGTGGCGAGACCGAGGGCCAGCGCCGCGGCGGCGGACACGAAGCGTCGATGCATCAGGATCTCCCGCCGATTCGAGCGCGGCGAGCACGCATCATAGGACAGAAGGTAGAGTCGTAGGCGTGACCGCTGATCCACCGCCGCCCCACACCCGGCGGGTCCGCTACGCCGGCAAGAATCCGCGCGGGTTCCACGAGAAATACAAGGAGCTGAACCCCGAGCAGTACACGGCGGACGTCGAGAAGATCGTCGCGTCCGGCAAGACCCCAGCCGGCATGCACCTGCCGATCATGGTGGCCGAGGTGCTCGAGGCCTTGCGTCCACAGCCCGGCGACGTGGCCGTCGACTGCACGCTGGGCGGCGGCGGGCACGCGCGAGCGATCCTCGAGCGCATCAGCCCGGGTGGCCGCCTGATCGGGATCGACGCCGATCCGCTCGAGCTGCCGCGGACCGACGCGCGCCTGCGCGCCGCCGGCTTCGGCGACGACGTCTTCGTCACCCGGCACGCGACGTTCGCCGGCCTGCCGCAGGTGCTCGCCGCCGAGGGCTTCGCGGCCGTGAACGTGGCGATGGCCGATCCTCGGCGTGTCGTCGATGCAGATCGACAACCCGGCTCGCGGGTTCACCTACAAGGGCGCCGGCCCCCTCGACATGCGGATGAACCCGTCGCGCGGCGAACCGGCCTGGCAGCTTCTCGCCCGCCTCGACGAGGACACGCTCGCGGCGATCCTCGACGAGAACGCCGACGAGCCCTACGCCGCGCTGATTGCGCAGGTGCTGACGCGCACCCCCGTCAAGACCACCGACGCCCTAGAGCGCCTGGTGCGCACCTCACTGAACGCGGCCCATCCGGAGGTCGCCAAGACCGACGTCAAGATGTCGGTGCGCCGCACCTTCCAGGCGCTGCGGGTGGCGGTGAACGGCGAGTTCTCGCAGCTCGACGCGCTGCTGCGGGCCCTGCCGCTGTGCCTGGCGCCCGGCGGCCGCGTCGCGATCATCACGTTCCACTCCGGCGAGGACCGACGCGTGAAGAAGGCGTTCCAGGCCGGGGCGCGCGAAGGCGTCTACGCGGACGTGGCGAAGGAGGTCATCCGCTCGGCCAAGGAGGAGACCTTCGCCAATCGACGCGCCTCGGCAGCCAAGCTGCGCTGGGCGGTCAAGGCCGACTGAGCCGACGACATGTCAGCAGGTCGCAGAAAGCTGAGGGGCGGGCGGCGATACTACGCGCGGCTCCGCCATCGGGCGGCCATGTTCTCCGTCGACCTGTCACCGGCTTGCTGGTACGACCTGTGGCACACGCATTTCGACTGGCGTGGCCATTCACACGGGAGCGGTCGCGCCCGCCGAGCCCACCTCGCCGAGCTGTTCACGGCGTTCAGGCGCACCCTGGTGCAGGCCGCGGGCGCGACGACGACGTCCAGGTGTTCGTGAGCATCGCGCCAGGCGGTGAGTCGGAACAGGACACGCTCTAGTGCACCGCCGTGAGATGCATCAAGCATGCGCTTGTGTGACCGGATGAGGGCGCGGGCCGGCTTCGTCCACTCGAAGGGCGTCGGGTTCTTCTTCCACGCCCGAAGGTACGCGACGAGATGCGCCTGGAGGGCGCGGATGGAGGCGAAGTCGGTGAGGGCGAGGGATTGTTTGGCCAAGATGCCGAAGAAGCCTTCGATCTGGTTGAGCCAGGACGCGCTGGTGGGGGTGTAATGGAAGTGCACGCGCGGGTTGTCGGCGAGCCAGGCGCGGACGGCGTCGGTGTCGTGCGTGGACGAATTGTCGAGGACCACGTGGAGGTCACGCGTGGGGTAGGTGCGCGCCACCTTCTTCATGAACCGGAGGAAGTCCGCCCCGGTGTGCGTGGGGCTGAAGCGGTGGGTCACCTTGCCGGTCGCAATCTCCAGGGCCGCGAAGAGATCGACGATCCCGTGGCGCCGATAGTCGTGCGTGTGCCGCACGGCCCGTCCCGCGCGCAACGGGAGGGGCCGCTGGGTGCGTTCCAAGGCCTGAATCGACGTCTTCTCGTCGACACTGAGCACGATCGCGTGTTCGGGCGGGTGGAGGTACAACCCGACCACGTCCGTGACCTTGGCCGCAAACGCCGGGTCCCGACTCACCTTGTAGGTGCGGGCGAGGTGCGGTTTGAGCCCGTTGGCGCGCAAGACATCGGAGACACAGCCGCTGGTCCGCCCGACCGCGTCGCCCAACAGGCGGGTCGTCCACCGGCTGCGTCCGGCCGGCGGCGGCGACAGCGCGAGCTGCACGATCTGCTCGACCGTGTCGGCCGGGACGGCATGGTCGCGGCGGCCCGCTTTCGGTTGATCGAGCAGCCCGTCGACGCCCGCCTGCACGAACCGGCGCCGAATCCGCGACACCGACTCCGGCGACAAGTCCACACGCCGAACCCGAACGGGAGTCCGTTTCCGCATCCGTTCGAGGACGTGCGCTGGGGCGTCGAGCCGCCGCCGATCCTTCGCCCCTTTGTCCAGGGCGAACCCTGGGACGTTGGTGCCGCCGACGTAGAGCGGAGCGTCTGGTGGATGGTTCGGCCGCGGCCCGGTGCGGCATCGGTGTCCGCTATCATTTCGGCGTGAGCACTCTCGTCCCGCCGGACCGTCCCGAGGGCGACGTCGACGCGCTGCACGCCCGCGTCGTCGAGCTCGACGCCCTGCTCGACGAGCGCGCCGCCGACGTCGATCGGATCGGCCGCGAGCTCGACATGTTCGCGGCGACCTACAAGCAGCAGGTCGGCACGCTGCACGAGCAGCTGGATCGGCTCGAGCTGGACATCGCCGAAGCCGAGCTCGGCGAGCTGTCGAAGGCCGTCGCCGAGGGCGCCGCCGTGCCGGAGGCGACGCCGCCGCCGTCGATGCCGGTCCTCGACACCGTGCCGCGCCTCACGTCCGACGCCGTCCGCAAGCTGTTTCGCGACGTGGCGCGGATCATCCATCCCGGATCTCGGCGCCGATGAGCACGCGCGCGACCGGCGTCACGCGCTGATGATCGAGGCCAACCGCGCCTACCAGCTGCGCGACGCCGAGCAGCTGCGCCGGATCCTCGAGCAGTGGGAGCGCAGCCCCGAGGCCGTCCAGGGCAGCGACCCGGCGGCGATGCGGCTGCGGCTGGAACGCCGGCTGATCCAGATCGAGGAGGACCTGGCGCTGTGCGCCCGCGACCTCGCCGCGATGGAAGCGTCGCAGCTCTACAAGCTGAAGGCGATGGTGGACGAGGCCGCGACCCGGGGACAGGACCTGGTGGCCGACATGGTGCGGCGCCTGAAGCGCGACATCCTGGCCGCCACCAACCGCCTCGACGCGATGCGTTCGACCCCGTAGAATCGGGTCGGTCAGCGGGCGGCGACCGGCACTGAAACCGGCACGAAGCTGGCAATCGCCGCGTCGCGGGTGTCGAAGCACTCGAAGACGCTGACCAGCTTGGTGACCACGAGCAGCTCGGACACCTGCCCGTTGACGCCGAGCAGCTTGACCTCGCCGCCGAGATCGCGGGCCGCCTCGTAGCACTCGATCAGCTCGCCCAGCCCGCTGCTGTCGACGCGGCGGACGCCACTCAGGTCGAGGACGATGTGCTGGCGGCCATCGACGAGCAGGGCCCGCACGTGGTCGACCAGCCGGCGGCGCGAGTCGCCGACGATGTCGCCGTGAACGAGGACGAGGTTGACGCCGTCGATGTCGAGTTCGTCGTAACGCATGGAACACTTCCTGGCGAAGCGGCGCGCAGCGGCGATGTGCCTCGTCCCGCCCGCTTCTGGATCGTTTGACGGCGGCCGGAGCGAATCGAGTCGTTAAAGATGTCAAGAATTTGCAAAGAGTCGAACAAAAGCGGCACGGACGAGCTGCCAGCGAGCGCTGGTAGCATGACGGCCATGAATCGCCGCCTGGCCACCGCGCTCGCCGCCCTGTCCGCCCTGACCGTTGTCGGGACCCGGCCGGCGGCAGCACAAGCGGTCGCGCCGATCCCGGTCAAGGTGGTCGTGGTGGCGATGTTCGAGCTCGGCGCCGACAGCGGCGACCGACCGGGCGAGTTCCAGCACTGGGTCGAGCGCAAGAAGCTCGATCGCGTCATCCCGTTCCCGCAGGGCTATCGCGATCTGCGGATCAACGACGACGGCGTGCTCGGCGTGGTCACCGGCGTCGGCACGGCGCGCGCCGCGGCCACGATCATGGCGCTGGGGATGGACCCGCGCTTCGATCTGTCGAAAGCCTACTGGGTAGTGGCCGGCATCGCCGGCATCGATCCCGAGGAGGCCTCGCTCGGATCGGCGGCGTGGGCCGAATGGATCGTCGACGGCGACCTCGGCCACGAGATCGACGCGCGCGAGATCCCGGCCGACTGGAAGACCGGCATGGTGCCGCTGCGCAAGTCGGTGCCCTACGAGCAGCCCAAGGAGACCGGCGACACCGCGGAGGTGTTCCGGCTCGAGCCTGGCCTGGTCGAGTGGGCCTATCAGCTGACCAAGGACGTGGCGCTCACCGAATCCGAGCAGATGAAAGCGGAACGCGCGCTCTACCCGGGCGCGATCGCCAAGCGGTCGCCGTTCGTGCTGAAGGGCGACACGCTGTCGGCGGGCACGTTCTGGATCGGCGCGAAGCTGACCGAGTGGGCCAACGACTGGGTCGCGTACCACACCGGCGGCAAGGGCCGCTATGTGACCTCGGCGATGGAGGACACCGGCACGCTGCAGTCGCTGACGTGGCTGTCACGCGCCGGGCGCGTCGACGTCCGCCGCGTGCTCGTGCTGCGGGCCGGCAGCGATCACGACCTGCCGCCGCCCGGCCGCACCGCCGCCGAGGCGCTGGCGCGGACCAAGATCGGCCAGTACGCCGCCTACCTGCCGGCGCTCGAATCGGCCTATCGCGCCGGCAGCGTCGTCGTCGATCGGCTGGTCGCGGACTGGGCGACGTGCCGCGACACGCCGCCCTCCGCCGCGCCCGCACCCCGCTAGCGGCGCGCTACCGGATCGTGAAGCTGGCGGTCGCCGATCCCTGCGCCGCGCTCTCGCTCGCGGTCGGCGGAATCAACAGGCCGCTGTTGCGCGTGTGCAGGTAGGCGCGCACGCCGATCACCTGGCACGGCAGCCGGAAGACCTGAAACCCGGAGATCGTCACCGTCGTCGTGTCGGTGGCGCGGAACGGTCCGTAGGTCGGCGCATCCGGCAGGTTCTGCCCGCAGTACTCGGTGTCCGACGTCATCAGATAGACGCTCAGCTGCGCCCACGGCAGCTCGCGTCCGGCCGACATGGTGATCGGGATCGAGACCAGGCCGGAGCCGCGCGCGATCATCGCGCCGGGCAGCGAGCCGGTGGCCGTGACCGATCCGCCCGAGGCAGGGGTGATCGCGCCGATGGTCAGGCGCGCCTGCGTCACGGACGGCTCGGTCGGGGTGTTCTCGTCGCAGGCGGCGACGAGCAGGATCGCGAGCACGGCAGCCAGCAGCCGCGTCGACATGTGGCCCTCTACTTGACCCGACGTCGGAGGGGGAACGGTCGGGACGGGATCGAGCATATCGCGGGCTGGGGCCGCGTCAAGCTGACAGCGTTGTCATGGACGCGACACGGGCCTGACAGGGGTACGGCCGTAAGGTCGGCTCATGCGCCCCGCCCTCGCGATCGTCGCCGCGGCCTGGACGATCGGGCTGACGGCCTGCGCCCCTGTCATTCGCGTGCGCGCGCCGGCCGCGCCGGCACTGCGGGAGACGTCGACCACGCTGCGCCTGCACGGCCGGCCGCTCGTCCTGCACCTGGCGACACCGGCGACGCCGAGCACGACGCCGCCGGCCGCGCTGGTGCTCTACGCCAGCGGTGACGGCGGCTGGTTCGGTACCGGCTATCAAGATGTTCCACGCGCTGGCGGCCGAGGGGCAGCCGGCGGTCGGGCTCAGCTCGCGCGCCTTTCTCAAGATCCAGGCGTTCGCGACGCTGTGGCCGGGCGCGCCCGGGTCGGAGCTGTCGGTCGACCTGATGCGCTTCGCCAGCGACGCTCCGACGAACGTCATGGAAGCGCTGCTCGTGCACGTGATGCTGTGGGGCCGCGACCAGGGCTACCGGCGGTTCTCCCTGGGCATGGCCCCGCTCTCCGGCTTCGATCGGTCGCCGGTGGCGTCGCACTGGCAGAAGCTCGGCGCGTTCGTCTACGACCACGGCGAGGCGTTCTACGGCTTCCAGGGCCTGCGCGCCTTCAAGGAGAAGTTCGCGCCGCAGTGGGAGCCGCGCTACCTCGCCTGCCCGGGCGGGCTGGCCGTGCCGCGCGTCCTCGCCGACGTGTCGGCGCTGATCGCCGGCGGCTACCGCCGCATCTTCGTCCGCGCGCCGGAGCGCCCCGCGACGCGCTATTCGGCCGACGCCGGGTCCGGGGCCAACACGCCGACGACCTCGAGCGCCGAGCCGTCGTCGGTCGACGACTCGAACTCCGGCTCCCGCTCCGGCGCCGCGGTGTCCCGCGCCCAGTCCACGGGCTGTTCGAGCGTGACGGCCACCTCGTAGTGCGGCACGCCGCCCTTCATGTGCGTGAGGCTCGAGCGGACGACGCGACCGGTGACGATGGCGTCCAGGGTGGCGGTGGCCAGGCGGACGCTGATGCGCGCGCCGACGATCAGCCGCGAGCGCGACTCCCCGTAGAGGCTGTGCGGCGTGTAGTTGAGCAGGGAGAAGTCGGTGCCGCCGATCAACCGGGTGCGGACGTCGCCCAGCGTCGAAGCGGGGACGCGCAGTTCGGCGCGGCGCTCCTCGGGGGGCGGAGGCTGGTCGTGGTGCAAGTCAGACATGGCTGGGCGCCCGGCGGTGCGACAGGCCTGCGCCGCCCGTCCCCGCGTCTTCCTTGTTATCGGCCAGCTCTGGCAAAGGTTGAAGCCCGTCTCGATTCGGATCACGCGAAGTGGACGGACCTCTCGCACCGCGACCAGGCGGCTCGTCAGGGCGTGGCGCCGAGCTCCTTCAGCCACGCGTCGACCAGCGGCAGCGACTCGCCTCGCGCGGCAGCGTAGGCGTCGCGCAGCCGCCGCATCGTCTCGAGATCGGTATCGAGCGCCTGCATCACTCGCGCGTGGTCCGTGGTCAGCTCGACGTTGACGCCGGGCGGCGGCAGCGCCATCAGGCCGACGCGATCGGTCGGACCGAGCGTCGCCACCCACGCCTTCGCGGTTTGCAGCACGTCGCGGCTCTGCGACCGCAGGCTGATGTGGTCGACGGCGATGATGATGGTCCGGCCGGCCGCGGCCGCGGTGTTGGAGGTGATGTCCGGATCGGCCACGATCGATTCGGCGCCGGCGCCACCGGAGCCGTGGCGGACGAAGTCGGCGGACACGACCTCGCGGCGGGCACCGTCGATCTCGACGGCGAAGTCCGCGGGCGTCGAGATCGGCGACGACGGCGCCGGCCCGATCGAGGACCGTCGCCTCGACGACGACGACGTCGACGCGGGCCTGGAACGACGGCGGCGTCTGCGCCAGTCCCACCACAGCCGCCAGGGCGACGAGCGCGACGACCACTCCCCACCAGCCACGAGCGCGGGCGTTGACAGGCACGGAGCCTCCGTTCGGATCCGATCGACTAGCGCGACTTCGCCATCTCGCTCAGCCAGGCATCGACGAGGGCCAGCGATTCGCCCTGCACGGACGCGTACGACTCGCGCAGCGTACGCATCGTCTCGACGTCGCGGGCCGCGTCCCACACCGGTGTCTTGCGCCGCGAGGCGTCGTAGAGCGTGGTCAGCGCCAGCAGCAGCGTCGGCTGATCGGGCTGCTTCAGCTGCGCGACCAGGGCGAGCCCTTCCTGGGCGCGGCCGTCGGCGAGGGCGACCTGCGCCTGCAGGCGGACGAACGCGTCGTCGTCGGGCCAGCGCTGCCGGGCCTGGTTGAGCAAGGCCAGCGCCGCCGCCGGCTTGTCGGCGCGCAGCCACGCCTCGATCGCCAGCCGCTGCAGCTCGGGCGACGTGCGCTCGCGGACGAGCGCCATCTGCCAGGCGCCAGCCGCCTCCTGATCCTTGGCCCCGGCGGCGTAGCAGGCGCCGAGGTAGATCAGCGCCGGCGCGAAGTCGGGGGCGATCCTGAGCGCGGCGCGGAAGGCCTGCGCGGCCTCCTCGATGTCGCCGGCCTGCAGCCGGCCGAGGCCGGCGACGAAGCTGGCCGCGAGCGGCGCGGACGCGAGCGGACCCTTGGCGCTGTCGGTCGGCCACGGGCCGGCCTTCGATCGCTCGATGGCGTCGCGCACCGCCGCCGCGTCCGGACGTGCCGCCAGCCGATCGATCACCGGCATCACGAAGCTGGGCTCGAGCACGGTCGATGTCGAGAAGCGCGGCTTGGCGAACGACAACGTGCCGGTGCGCGAGGCGGCACCGCCGCCCGACGTCGCCGCCGGCACGCCCGATCCGCCCGGCGTGGCGGCGGTGGTGGCGGTGGCCGTCCCGGCCGGTGCCGCCGTCACGGTGAACGTGCGCGTGAGCGCCGCGCCGCCGCCGCTGCCGGCTGCCGCTGCCGCTGCCGCTGCCGCTGCCGATCTGGGCGCTCAGCGTGTAGCGGCCCGGCGGCAGCATCGACGCCGGCATCGTCTCCTGCGCCACGGTGGTCCCGCCGGTGGTCTGGGCGATCCGTCCGGTGCGGCGCACCAGCGGCGCCGTGCCGCCCAGGCGCGCCACCTCGAAGACCACCTGCGTCTTCTTCTCCGCGACCGGTCCGGCGAGCGGCACCTGCGCGATCAGCTCGTCGGCGGCGGTCACGTGGTCGAAGACCGGCCGCGGCTCGGTGCGCGCCGCGCGATCCGATCGGAACAGCACGAGGCCGGGCGTCTCGACGGCGCCGGCCTTCTTCCAGTGGGCGTCGACGAGGCGCTCGAGGCTGCCGACGTGGCCCTCGGCGTCGAGCACCGCGACGCGCAGCACGTAGGTGCCCGGCGGCGCCGTCAGCTCGATCGACAGCTGACCGGGCCCGCTCGCCGGCACGTCGACGGTGTTCTCCATCGCCGTCACCGGCCGGCCATCGAGGTCGTAGAGCGCGGCCACCGCCTTGGCCGACCCGGCCGAGGCCCGGCTGACGTCGCCGACGGCGACGACGCGCAGATCGCGGGCACTGCTCGTCGCGTGCAGCACGTACGACGTCGCGCGCAGGCCGATGGTGGTCTGCGGCGGGCCGCCCTTCAACGCGTCGCGCAGCAAGGTCTGCGGATCGATGGCCACGGCGGGCTGGGCGCGGGTGGCGGCGAGGATGCGGCGATACGACGCCACGGTCGCGCCCGGCCGCGACACCTTGAGGCCGATCCGGTGCGTCTTGCCGTCGAGATCGTCCGGCAGCGCCTGGACGCCGAGGCGGTAGTAGCCGCTCAGGCCGCTGTTCAGCGCGGCGAAGGCCGGCGCGGCGTTGCCGGTCAGGCGGATGGCCCGGCCGCCGGTCAGGCTCGACAGCATCTCGACGCTGTTGAGCAGCAGGTTCTGGTCCTCGATCGATCGCATCGACGGCCGCGAGCGCGACGCCGCCAGTGCCCACATCTCGGCGGTGAAGGTATGGAGGATGACGTTGGAGCGGGCTGCGTCCTCGGCGACGAAGCCCAGCTCGGTGGCGGCGTCGGCCTCGCGGATCGGCCAGCCTGACGACAGCAGCACGGCGTGCTTGGGGCCGGGAATCACCTCGAGGGCGCGGACCATCGCGCGCAGGTTGCGCAGCACCGGTTGGACGACGGCCTGGGCGTCCATCGCCATCGTCTTGGCCTGCATGTCGACTTCCGGCGCGCACAGCGGCTCGCCACGGCACTCGCGGGCGACGACGTCGCTGCGGATGTAGGAATCGCCGGCCTCGATGCGGAACGCCTCCCAGATGCTGACGTTGCGGTTGTGGAAGGGCAGCGGCGGCGTCCCGATGCCGGTGACGCGCGTCAGCATGTCGGCCAGCTTGGCGTGATCCTTGGTGAACTCGAGGCGGGGCCCGGGCAGCGGAAACGTCATCAGCCCGACCAGATCCTTCGGACCGAGCGACATCACCCACTCACGGGCGGCGTTGATCACCGCGCGACTCTCGGTGCGCAGGCTGCCCTGGTCGACCAGCAGCAGGATGACGCGGCCGTTGTCCTTCGGCTCGTTGGTCGTGATCTCGAGCTCGGCGGGCGGCGCGTCCGCCGCCGCCGGTGCCGACGGCGTGGCGTAGTCGACCATGTCGACCGAGACCACCTCGCGCAGCTTGCCGCCGATCTCGACCCTGAAGTCGGCCGGGCCGAGGCCGGTCACGACGACGCCCTTCTTGTCGAGGATCGTCGCCTCGACGACGACCACGTCGGCCTCGGCCCGGAACCGCGGCGTCGGCATCGGCGGCGTTTGCGGCCCGGTTGCCGGCGGCATCGGCGTCGGCGTCTGGGCCAGCACCGCCGTCAAGCCGGCGACGACCGCCGCCGCGCCGAACCCGATCCGCCGACGCCGCTCAGCGCTCCGCCGCACGGTAGCCCTCCCTCGCCCGCACCTGGCAACCCTGGCAGGCGCGGATCTCCAGTGTGCGCCAGCTGCCGTCGGGTGGCGCGCTCGAGACGTAGGACAGGATGTACTGGTGCGACAGCTCGTCCAGGATGGCACCGAACGCGGCGTCGAGGTCCTCGGTCCGCCGCGGGAAGTAGGCGCGGCCGCCGCTCGCCTCGGCGAACGCCTGCAGCGTCTCGCGGAACTGGGCCGAGGCGGCGTCGCCGAAGCCCACCGTGTAGATCACGACCTGTCCCTCCTCGATCCGCCGCAGCGACTCGTCGCGGCGGCCGACGCTGTGCCGGTCGTCACCGTCCGAGAAGATGATGATGCCCCGGCGGCCGGCCTTCTCGCTGACCAGTTGAATCGAGCGGACGGTGGCGTCGAAGAATGCCGTGCCGCCCCACGGCACCAGCGCCTCGACGGCAGCGGCGCGCAGCGCGGCGTCGCTCTCGCGCTCGGTCAGCACGAACACGCTCTCGTTGAAGCCGAGGAGGGTGGTGGTGTCGCCCGGCCGGAGCCGCGCCAGCAGGCCCTTCACGGCGGCCTGCACCTGCGGCATGGCCCGCTCCATGCTGGCGCTGATGTCGATGGTCGCGATCAGCTCGAGCGGCAGCGATTCGTCGGTCAGCGTGTCGAGGCGCTGCGGCTTGCCGTTCTCGAGCAGGGTGAACGATTCCTTCTTGAGGCCGCGGACGAAGCGGCCGTGGGCGTCGGTGACGATCACCGGCACCTGGACCGCCGCGACGTCGACGGTCTCGTTGACGTCGAGGCCCTTGGTGCGGCGGTTGGCGATCAGCCGCCGTCCGTCGGCGAACGTCGCCGCCGCCCGCACGTGATGCTCGCGCAGGTCGCGGCCGGCGTCCCAGGTGCACGACCACGGCGGCCGCTGCAGCGTGCACAACTCGCGACCGTCGACGGTGATGAAGAGCTCGACGCCCGTCGCGTCGGCCGGGGTGAGCGCGACGGTGATCGTCGATCTCCCCGAGCGCCGGCGCGCCTTCGATCGGCTCGCGGATGGCCAGGGTCGGCGCGGTTCGGCTTGGTCCGGTCTGGCTTGGCCCTGGTTGGCTCGGCCCGGACTGGCTTGGCCCGGGCTGGGCGAGCGACGCGGACGGCGCCAGGAGCATCAGCGCGATGGCCGTCGCCGCGACCACGGCCGAACGCGCTGCGCTCATCGGCTCCCCGCCGCGACGGGCCGGAGCGGTCCCGTCGTCGTCAACAGCCCGAGATGACGCTCCAGCGCCCGCCGATCGACGTGCCGGACGTACTCGGCGAGCGCGTCGAAGTCGTCGGCGTGGCGCGGCGCGGCCAGGTTGACGAGCTCGTAGGTGGCCGAAGGCATCAGGTCGACGACGAGCATCGCGGGCAGCTCCAGCTCCGCCAGCCCGATGGCCAGCGTCAGTTGCAGATCGGGCAGGGCGCACGATACCAGCCGCAGCGAGCGTCCCGCATAGCGCTCCCACGGCCACGCCGGCATCGATCCGGCGGTCATCCTGCCCGACACGGGACGCTGCGACGTGCCCCAGCCGTCCAGGGCGTCCGGCACGCGGCCGCGCGGCGTCCCCAGCCGCACCAGCTCGGTCATCGACAAGACGCCGGCGAGTGCCGCCGGGTTCACCTCGGCCAGCCAGCCGGCCAGCGTCTGCCGGAGCGGCGGCGCACCCGCCTCCGCGACCATCGCCCGGGCCGCCGCGGCGCCGTGGATCCCGCCCAGCCGCGCCCGGCCCCGTGCGACGGCGGCGATCAGCGCCTGCTGCGCGTCGTCGGTGAAGCGCCGGCGATCGAACATCGCGACTGTGGCCACGAGCCAGCGTCGATCGCCGGTGTTGAGGGTCGGGGCGGCGGCGAGCGGCTTCATCGACGGGCGGCGCAGCGCCACCGGCGCCAGCGCGTCGGCGAGTCCGACCAGGCTGCCGGCGACGTGCCAGGCGTTGCCGCGGGCCGTGACGACATCGGGTACGGCCACGAGGCGTCGACCGTGCCGATCGCCGAGGGCCGGGTGAAGACGTGGCGGCGGAACGCGGCCAGCGCCGACAGCGGCAGCTCCTCGGCCCAGCCGAGGCTCACCGCGTACGCCATCTCGGCGAAGCCGTCGGTGGCGAGCGCCTCGCCGAGCTCGTCGAGCGCGGCGCGGATCTCGGGCCAGTCGCGGCGCACCTGGCCGCGATCGATCAGCCGGCGAGCGGTCGCGAGGGCCGTCCGCGCCTCGAGGCCGAGACGATTGTCGAGGGACGGCGTCCGCTCCAGGCGGGCCGCCGACGCGACCGCCGCGAGCCGGGCCATCGCCTCGGCCACGTCGGGCGGCGCCGGCAGTTCGGCCAGCGCGAAGACGGCCCACGCCCCGTCCAGCCGCGGCTGCGCATCACGGCCGCGGACGCGCGCGATCCGATCGCGCTCCGCCGCGCCGACGTCGAGGCGATACGTCTCGCCCTCCCACGTCACGCGGCGGCCGCCGCCGAGCGTGCTCCGCGTCAGGCGCGCCACCAGCGCGTCCTCGACCGGCCGGACCTGCAGATCGCCGGCGACGGCACCGGCGCCGAGCGCGGCCAGCAGCGTCCGGACGCGCGTGCCGCGCGACGCCGCGGCCGAATCCGGCGCCGCCAGCCCGTCGAGCGCGCGGTCCCGCTCCTCGCCGGTCGAGCGCGCCGAGCCGCGCCATGTGATCGAGGAAGACGAGCGCGCTCTGCCAGCGCACCAGCGCGGCGTGCCCGCGCCAGTCGGGCGCGGACGGCGCCAGCGCCTCGGCCCGGCGCACCAGCGCCGCGAGGCGCCCGGCGTCGTCGACGCCGAGGCGATCGAGGATCCGCAGCAGCTGCGGGAAGCGGACGTAGCCGCGCAGGATCGTCGCGACGGCCGTCGCCTGGGCGGCATCGGCGCCGGCCAGCCAGCGGGCGGCGAACAGCACCTGCTCGTAGCGCACCGGCTGATCGGCCGGCGCGACCATGCCGAGGCGCGCGACCAGCCAGCCGGCAGAGACCGGCGTCGGATCGTCCCACGCGGTGCGCACGGCGGCCTCGCGCGGCACCAGCGCCCCGTCGCCGAAGACCAGCGTCCAGAACAGGCGGCCGCCGGGCAGCGCCAGCCGCCGGCCGTCCCGGGCGACGGCGATGTGCGCCAGCAGGAACGCCGGATCGTAGGACGGCCGCCAGAACGGCCGATCGCGGATCTGCCAACCGGGCGCGACCACGCGCAGGCCGTCGAGGAGCTCGAGCCCGGCGGCGACACGGCGGCTCGGGTCGGCCTCGCCGAGCGCGAGCACGGCGCGCTGCTGGTCGGGTGACAGCGTCTCGACGACCTCCAGCAGATAGGCGAGTGCGCCGCCGTCGGCGCGCAGGAACGCCAGCAGCCACGGCTCCGGCGCATCCGACGGGACGCCGGCCAGCGCCTGCCACATCGGCGCGGCGTCGGCTCCACCCGGCCACTGCCAGCGGTCGCCGGCGAGGCGCAGATACGGCGCCGCCACCAGCAGCGGCCCGGCCTCGGCGCGCAGCTGCCCGATCAGGGCCGGGCGGGCCAGCAGCCAGGCCCGCACGTCCTCGCGCATCGACAGCAGCGCCGTGTAGAGCACGGCGGCGTCGCGGCGATCGAGGATCGCCAGCATCACCTGGGACTCGGGGACTTTCTGATCGAAGACGACGGTCCGCCAGAAGGCCGGCGTGCCCGGGAGCGGCACCCGGTCAGAGACCAGGCCGGGATCGTCGCAGCGGCCGCGCGTGCAGGCGCGCAGCCAGGTCCGCAGCTGCGCCAGCACCGGATCCTCACCGGCGGAGTCGGAGGTGCCGCCATGGAAACGGCGGGTCAGCTCGACGCCGAGCGTCGCCGGCGAGGTCGCCCGGCGATCGCCGATGGCGCGCCGGATCCCCTCGACCCCGCCCGGGAGCTCGACGGCGTAGAGGGTCCCGACCGGCTCGGTCGCCTGGGCCGCCACGATGCCAGCCGCGGCCAGCCACAACCAGACCGATGCGCTCGCGATCGTCAGCGATCGAAGAACGCCCGCGCGTGCACTCAATGGAGCGGGCAGTGTACCACCGGTCCCGCGCTAGTGTCCCGTCCCAGTGGAACGTGGCATAAGTCCCGGGCGCGGCGCCCGGATCGCAAGGCGCGACGAGTGAGGATACCGGGAGTATCTGAGCGAGGAGCAACGCGGCGAGGCGGGATGCCCCGCCCGGGAATTGTGTCGCGAACCACTGGGACGGGACACTAGACTCCCGTCACGTCGAGAGGCCCTGTGGATCAGACGATCGCCGATCTCATCGCCTCGTCCGACGGCGGCGACCCCGCCGCCGCCGAGGCCCTGTTCGCGGCCCTCTACCGCGAGCTGCACCAGCTCGCCCGGCGGCAGCTGGCCAAGGACGGCGGCCAGCTGTCGCTCGGCGCCACGACCTTGCTGCACGAGGCCTACCTCGACATGTCCGGCCGCCAGGGCGCGCGGTTCCCCGACCAGGCCCGTTTCATGGGCTACGCAGCCAGGGTGATGCGCTCGCTGATCGTCGACCACGCGCGGCAGCGACGGGCCCAGAAGCGCGGCGGGCTGTTCGAAATCACCGCCCTCGAAACGGGGATGGACGTCGCAGCGGTCCCCGTCAGCGGGCTCGATTCGCTGAGCGCCGCGCTCGACGAGCTGGGCGCCATCGACCCGCGGCTGGCCCTGGTCGTCGACCTCAAGTTCTTCTGCGGCTTCTCCTTCGTCGAGATTGCCGCCATGCAGGGCGTCACCGATCGGACCGTCCAGCGCGACTGGGAGAAGGCGCGGATCTTCCTGCTCGGGGCGCTGCGGTGCGACGAGCTCCCCGGCTGATGGCCCTGAGCCGCCGGCGGCCTGTCGGGTTCGCTCCGGCCTTTCCGCTCTTCCAGACAGGAGGCGGGACATGACGACGTGGGATGCAGAACGGTGGCATGCGGCGACGGGCGAACTGGACGGCATGCTCGGACGGGATCCCGGGGAGCGGGCTGCCGCCCTGGCGGCGCTGCGGACGCGCGATCCCCGCCTGGCCGACGACGTCGCCCGGCTGCTGCGCGATCACGAGGCGGCGCACGCCGCCAGCTTTCTGGAGCAGGGCCCGGCCGCCTTCCTGACGACCACGTCGCCGGGCGCCGACCCCGGTCCGCGGCCACCGGCGCGGCCGGCCGCGCTCCCGCCCGACGCGGCCTTCGGCGGCTACCGGATCGCGCGGATCCTCGGGCGCGGCGGCATGGGCGTCGTCTACGAAGCGGAGGAAATCGAGAGCGGCCGCCGGGTGGCGCTCAAGGTGCTCGAGCAGCGCTTCGGCGACGAGCGCGAACGCGAGCGCTTCGAGCGCGAAGGCCGCCTGGCCGCGTCGATCGATCACGAGCACTGCGTGTTCGTCTTCGGCGCGGCCGAGATCGACGGCATCCCGGCGATCGCGATGGAGCTGATGCAGGGCACGCTGGCCGATCGCCTGTCTGCCGGTGGACCGCTGCCGCCGGCCGCCGCCGTCGACATGACGCTGCAGCTGGTGGCCGGCCTGCAAGCGGCCGGCGAGGCCGGCATCCTGCACCGCGACGTCAAGCCGTCGAACTGCTTCGTCGACGCCGACGGCGTCGTCAAGATCGGTGACTTCGGCATCTCGCGATCGATGCGGCCGGCGGAGGAGACCGCGCTCTCGACGCGCAACCAGCTGGCGGCGACGCCGACCTACGCCTCGCCGGAGCAGCTGCGCGGCGCGACCCTCGACGCGCGCACCGACATCTACAGCCTCGGCGCGACGCTCTACGAGCTGGTCACCGGCCGCCGGCCGTTCTCCGCGCCGGATTTGATGTCGCTGCTGATGGCGGTGGCCAACGACACGCCGCCGGCGCCGCACCGGGTCGCGCCCGGCGTGCCGGTCGGCCTGAGCCGCGTCATCCTCCGCTGTCTCGCCAAGAAGCCCGAGGATCGCTACGCCAGCTACGACGCCGTGGCCGGGGCGCTCGAGCCGTACAGCTCGGCATCGCCGACACCGGCCACGCTCGGCCGGCGCCTGCTCGCGGGGCTGATCGACTACCTGGTGATCGCGGCCGTGACCGTGCCCATCGCGCTCGCGTTCTTCGTGACGTGGATGAGCGACCCGACGTGGGGCAGGGTGCTGCTGAGCATCGCCTCGTCGCAAGCGCTCTTCCTGCTCTACTACGCCGGCTCCGAGGCCTGGTGGGCCCGGACGCCGGGCAAGATGCTGCTCGGCCTGACGCTGGTCGATTGGGGCGGCCGCCCACCCCGGCCGCGGCTGGTGCTCGCGCGCACCATGCTCTACGCAGTGCCGAACCTCGTGCTCGGGCTGTCGATGCTGGCGATCTCGGGGGCCAGGCGTCCGGGCCATCGCCCAGGACGCCAGCCGCATCAACGTGTTCACGACCGGCGGCCAGCTGCTGCTCATCGCGATTGTGTTCTCGACGGCGCGACGCCGCAACGGCTACGCCGCGCTGCACGACCTCGCCACGGGCTGTCGCGTCGTCGAGCGGCGCATGGCGGATGCGGTCGAGCATCGCGTCGGGATGGCCACGGCGGCCGGCACCGGCCGGCCGGCGATCGGCGCCCGCGGGCCGTTCACCGTGCTCGACGGCGTCATCGACGGGCGGCCCGGCTGGCGGCCTGGCGTGGACGACCGCCTGCGCCGCAACGTGTGGCTACGCGATCTGCCGGTCGGCACGCCCGCGGTGAGCGTGCCCCGCGCCTCCCTGGCGCGACCGACGCGCCTGCGCTGGCTGGCTGGGCGGCGCACGGCGGAGGAAGCCTGGGACGTCTACGAAGGGGTCGCCGGCATGCCGATCCTGGACGCCTGCCGAACCCGTCGGCCGTGGGCCGAGGTCCGGCGCTGGCTGGCCGATCTCGCCCACGAGCTCGCCGCGCAGCGCCCCGACGATCGTGCGCCGCTCGAGCTCGATCGGGTGTGGATCCTCGATTCGGGCCGGGCCAAGCTCCTCGACGATCCCACCGCCGATCCCGAGCCGGCCGCCCGCGGCCTGGCGAAACCGCTCGCGCTGCTCGCAGCGATGGCGCGGGCCGCCCGCACCGGGTCCGGCCAGCCGTGGCCGGCGGCAGCGGAGCGCTTCGTCGACGGACTGACGGCGGGACAGCCGGCCTCGCTGGCCGATGTCGCGCACGCGGCGGATGGACTGCTCCGCGGCCGGGCGGCGATCACCCGTGGGTGGCGCGGCTTGTCGATCGCCGGCCTCGTCGTCCTTCCGGCGCTCATGGTGGCCATCATGTTCGGCGGGATGACGGCGATGCGCGCGGCGCTGGCGACGGCACCGCCGGACGAGCGCACGGCGGCCTACGTGCTGCGGGCGCTCGACGGGCCGCGTTCGGATACCTTGACTCCGGCCGATCGGGAGGCGGCGGAGATCGTGCTGGCCGCGCGCTATCGATCGACCCTGGCCGACGAGCGCTTCTACAGGCCCGAGCGCTTCCTGTTGCTCACGCCTGCGTCCAGGGCGCGGGCCGGCGCCATCCTGCGGCGTCATGACGGTGCCGTGACGGTAGAGGCCGCTGCGGCGCGTCCGGCCATCCGCAAGCTGCTCGGCGACAGCATGTCCGACCAGCTGCCTCCGCTCGCTCCGATAGCCCTGTTCATGTTCTTCGGCATGCTGTGCGTGATCGCGGTCTCCGGCCTGATCGCCGCGGTCGCCGCGCGCGGCCTGCTGCTGCGGCTGCTCGGCTTCGAGCTGGTGACCAGCGACGGCCGGCGCGCCTCACGCGGGCGGGTGCTCCTTCGTGCCGCGATTGCCTGGTCACCCCTCCTGGTGCCGGTCGTCGTCTCGACAGCGCTCGGCGGGATGGCCGGCGGGCTCTGGAGCCTGACGGCCATGCTCGGGGTGGCGTTGGTCATCCAGCTCGCCGGCGCCGTCATCGCCATCGCGCGCCCGGCGCGCGGCCTGCAGGATCGGCTCGCCGGGACGTGGATCGTGCCGAGGTAGGGTCGGTCCGCAGACCACCGGCCGGCGGGCCATGTGATACTCGGGCGTCCGCGCCGGCCGGAGCCCGGCCGTACCCCTTCGAGGCTCACATGACATCGCGACCGATCATCGCCGCCGCCGCGGCGCTCCTACTGACGGCGTTCGAGACCCCGGCTCCGCTCAGCGCCCAGTCGAGCCCGGCGGCCAAGCCGGCGCTCGGGACGTTCGGCGTCGACACCGCGCAGATGGACACCGCGGTCAAGCCAGGCGACGACTTCTTCCGCTACGTCAACGGCACGTGGCTGAAGACCGTGCAGATGCCGGCCGACAAGTCGCGCTTCGGGATGTTCGATGCGCTGCGGGACCAGGCCGAGGCCGATGTCCGCGCGCTGGTCGAGTCGCTGGCCAAGACGCCGCAGAAGCCCGGCTCGGTGCGGCAGAAAGTCGGCGACCTCTATGCCTCGTTCATGGACCAGGGGCGCGTCGAGGCGCGCGGCCTCGAGCCGCTGAAGCGGGATCTGGCCGACATCGCCGCGGCGACGACCAAGGCCGGCCTCGTGCGTCTGATGGGCCGCCGGGATTACAGCGGCCCGTTCGCGCTCGGCATCTCCGCCGATCCGGCCGACCCGACCCGCTACGTCGTCACCGTGTCGCAGTCGGGCCTTGGCATGCCGTCGCGCGACTACTACCTCTCGACCGGACCGAAGTTCGAGGCCTATCGCGCCGGCTACCAGACCTACGTGGCGCGACTGCTGGAGCTGGTGGGCGACAAGGCGCCGGCCAAGAACGCGGCGGCGGTCATCGCGCTCGAGACGAAGCTCGCCACCGCCCACTGGGCGCCGGAACGGCGGCGCAACGTCAAGGAGACCACCAACCCGGCCGACCGCGCCGGCCTGGCGACGATGATCCCGGCGGTCGACTGGCCGGCCGCCCTCGACGCCAGCGGGCTCGGCGGCGCGCAGCGCTTCGTGGTGCGCGAGACGAGCGCCCTGCGCGACGGCGCCGCGCTGCTCGACACGGAGCCGGTCTCAACCTGGCGCGCCTACCTCGCCTTCCACCTCGCCGACGACTACGCCGAGTACCTGCCCAAGGCCTTCGAGGACGCCAACTTCGCCTTCGAGAGCAAGGCGCTGCGCGGCATCGAGGCACCGCGCGAGCGCTGGAAGCGCGGCACGCAGCTGCTCGACGGGCTGATCGGCGAGGGCGTCGGCGAACTCTACGTCGCCAGGCACTTCCCGCCCGGTCACAAGGCGGCGATGGACGCGCTCGTCGCCAACCTGCGCGCCGCGATGGGCGAGCGCCTGAAGACGCTCGCGTGGATGGACGAGGCGACGCGGGCCCAGGCGCTGAAGAAGCTGGCGACCTTCGATCCGCGCATCGGCTACCCCTCGACGTGGCGCGACTACGCCGACTTCCCGGTCGCCAAGGACACGCTCTTCGAGAACGTCCGTAACGGCCAGCTGTTCGAATGGCGCCGCCGCGTCGCCCGCCTGAACCAGCCCGTCGACCGCGGCGAGTGGCGGATGAACGCCCAGACCGTCAACGCGTCGTACAGCCCGCTCTCGAACCAGATCACCTTCCCGGCGGCAATCCTGCAGGCGCCGTTCTTCGATCCGAAGGCCGATCCGGCCGTCAACTACGGCGCCATCGGCGCGGTGATCGGCCACGAGATCGGGCACGGCTTCGACGACCAGGGCCGCGAGTACGACGAGACCGGCAAGGTCCGCAACTGGTGGAGCGACGACACCAACAAGAAGTTCCTGGCCGCGACCGAACGGCTGGCGGCGCAGTACAACGCCTTCTGCCCGGTGCCGACCCTGTGCGTCAACGGCAAGCTGACGATGGGCGAGAACCTCGGCGACCTCGGCGGTCTCGAGATGGCCTACGCCGCCTACCGGTTGTCGTTGAAAGGCCAGCCGGCTCCGGTCATCGACGGCTTCACCGGCGACCAGCGCTTCTTCCTGGCCTTCGGACAGGTGTGGCGCAGCGTCATGCGAGAGGACGCCTTGCGCAACCTGATCCTGACCAACCCGCACGCACCGGGCGACGCGCGCGCCACGGTTCCGGTGCGCAACATCGACGCCTGGTACGCGGCGTTCGACGTCAAGCCGGGCGACAAGGGCTACGTCGCGCCCGACCAGCGCGTGCACATCTGGTAGGAGTGCCTGCGGCCCGCGGCGGCCCCGTCGGCGGCGCGCAAAACATCAGCAGCCGGCGCCGAGCCAGTCGACCTCGGCGCGATCGACGCGCGCTGATGCCGGCACTTGCAGCAGCGCGAGAATCGCCGGGACCGCCTCGTCCATCTCGGCCTGCGTCCCGATGGTCAGGCGCAGGCACGTGGTGAGCGGCGGGAACGGCCGCGCCACCGCGATCCGCTGCCGGCGGCATTCCCAGCCGAACGAGCCGGCATCGCGCCGGATGTCGATCATCAGGAAGTTCGCCGCCGACGGCAGCACGCGGAAGCCGGCCGCCTCGAAGCGCTCGCGGGTGAACTGCCGGACCGCCTTGTTGCGGGCGCACTCGGCCGCGATGTGCGCCGTGTCGGTGAACGCCGCCGCGGCCGCGGCGAGCGAGGCGTTGCTCAGCGTGCCGTCCGGGCCGTGTTCCTCGAGCGCGGCGATGGTATCGGGATGCGCGATGGCGTAGCCGACGCGCAGGCCGGCCATGCCGAAGAGCTTGGAGAACGTCCGCGTCACGAGGACGCGTCGATCGGCGACGGCGAGCGGTATGGCCGTCGCATAGCCGGGCTCGTCGGCGTACTCGAAATACGCCTCGTCGACGAGCACGCGCGCCTCGGGCGCCGCCGTCTTCAGCTTCTCGACGAAGGCCGCCAGCGCCGCCCCCGGCACGCCGCCGCCGGTGGGGTTGTTCGGATTGCAGACGTAGACGAGGCCGGCGCCAGCGGCCGTGGCCAGCATCGCGTCGAGGTCGAGGCGGCCATCGACGGTGACGGGCACTGCGTGGACGGTGGCGCCGGTGCGCCGCGCCGTGCGGGCCGGCGCCTCGAAGGTCGGCGCCGCCGTGACCAGCGATCGCGACGGTCCGGTGAACGCGAGCGTCGCCGCGCTGAGCAACGCGCCCGAGCCCGGCGTCAGGTGGATCCACGATCCTTCGACCTGGTGACGGGCGACGAGGGCCCCGAGCAGCGTCTCCCAGACGCGACCCGGGTAGCGGTTCGCCTCGTCGGCCGCGGCCAGGAACGCCGCCCGCGCCGCCGCCCCGAGGCCGGTGGCGTTCTCGTTGCTGCCCAGGCGCAGCACGCCCGCACTGCGCGGAATCTCGCCGGCTGCCGGGCTCGCCAGCGCCGTCCCGCGCGCGGCCGCGCCGACCGCGGCCGCCGACATCAACCCGCCGAGCACATCGCGTCGCGACAGTCGATCGCCTGCCATGGGGCCTCCTCCAGGAGTGAGGTCCCATCATGCCCCAGGAACGCGACGACCCGCGCCGACTCCGGAGTCTGGCTCGCCGGCCCACGGGCCACTCCGGAGCCGTCGTCAGGATTGCAAGACCGACGACTCCGGAGTCAGGCTCAGGGCTTTGCGGTGGGATAGACCGCGAACGCTTCGATCTCGATCAGGTAGAGAGGGTTGACCAGTGCGGCGACGCCGACCGTCGAGCGGGCCGTTTTGGTCGGGTTGGCGGCGGTCCCGAACACCTCGCGGTAGGCGGCATTCCAGCCGTCGGTGTCGATCTTCCCCTTGGCGGGATCGGCGACGAGGTAGGCGCGCAGGTAGACCACGTCGGCCATCGTCAGGCCTTGTCCGGCGAGCTGGGTCTCGATCAACTTGAGCACGCCGGTGGCCTGCGTCTTGGTGTCTCCGAAGCGGGCGATGTCGCCGGCGGGCACGTCGGCCTTGACGACAGGCGGCACGGTGCCGCTGGTCCACACGAAGGCGGCGCCGGCCGGAATCGCCACGCCGCCGGAGATCGCCGCGACTATCCGGGGGATTTCGCGTGAATCACCACAATCAGCGCGACGGCGTGCGCTGCGCGCGCTCCCGACAATCTCGTGGGAACGCGGGCAGCCGAGGGAACCGATTTGTCCGAAGCATGGGTTGGACACGCGCTGCGGATGGATGATCGGCGGCCTGCCGCACGGCTCGATCGCCAACTCTGTCGCCTTCTACAGCCGAACTCGACAAGAACGTCTGCATCGAGGCGTCATCGCCGAGCCGACGCCGCGACCGCCTCCGCGTCGGCTAACCGACCGCGTTCACGGCGTTTGCGCGTCGCGGCAGGGCGCGACTCGGCGACGGACCCGCCCTTGCACTACGAGCGGCATCGGAGCCCGGGCATCGTCACGCCTGGGGGTTCCACGGAACGACTGACATGTTGAGGGGGTGGGAGTATGCATCGACTGAGCGTCATGGTGGCCGTCGTGTGCGCCGTCGCCGGTCTGAGCCGGACCGTCGCGGCCCAGGGGTATCAGGGCGGCATCCGCGGAGCCGTGCACGACGCCGCGGGCGTCGTCCCGGGAGCGGAAGTAGCGGCGATCAACGAGGAGACCAACGTCTCCCGATCCGCGACGACCAACGAGGCGGGTGAGTACAACCTCCCCAACCTCGCGCCGGGCCCGTACGGCCTGAAGGTGGCGATGTCCGGCTTCAAGTCGGTCACGCAGCGCGGCCTCCAGATCGGCACGCAGCAGTTCCTGACCCTCGACGTCCGGCTCGAAATCGGCCGCCTCGAGGAAACGATCACGGTCAGCAGCGAGCCGGCCCGCATCGAGCGCTCCAACGCCTCGATCGGCACCGTCCTCGACAAGACCGACATGCAGACGCTGCCTTCGCCGGGCCGCGCCGCCTTCCTGATCGGCACGACCGTGCCGACCGTCATCGCCTCCGGCGACGCCCAGTTCAACCGCCAGCAGGATCAGACCAACGCCTCGCTGCTGTCGCTCGGCGGCGGCTCCCGCCGTGGCAACAACTACACGCTCGACGGCGTGCCGATCACCGACCTCCGCAACCGCGCCACCGCCAACCCGAGCATCGAGTCGCTCGAGGACATGAAGGTCCAGGTCCACACCTACGATGCGGAGATGGGCCGCACTTCAGCGAGAAGGCCGGCCTGGCCAAGCCGAACAGCCCCTACGACCTGGGCGGCGGCGCCATCGGCGGCCCGGTGCTCCGCAACCGGACGTTCTTCTGGTTCTCGACCGAGAACTACCACGACGTGCAGACGCGCAACGCCAGCGTCACCATGCCGACCACGCTCGAGCGCTCCGGCGACTTCTCGCAGACCACCAACGCCGCCGGGCAGATGGTCGTCGTCTACGATCCGCTGACCGGTCAGCCGTTCGCCGGCAACCGGATCCCGGCCGGCCGCATCAACCCGACGGCGGCGGCGATGCTGCAGTACCTGCCGCTGGCCGACGTCGAGCGCTCGAACGGCTCGACCAACTACACGCGGACGTCGCTGATCAAGAACCAGCTGCAGCAGCTCTACTCGGCCAAGGTCTCGCACAAGCTGACCGAGACCAACACCATCACCGGCTTCTATCTCTACAACAAGACCGACGAGCCCGACGCCAACTACTTCGGCAGCGCCGATCAGTCCGAGCCGACCCGGTTCGCCGACCCGCTCGACTACATCCTGGTGCGGCGCCCGAAGATCCTGGCCATCAACGACACCTGGGTGATGAGCGACAGCTCGGTGCTCGGCCTGCGCTTCGGGATGACGCGCTTCCCCGACAACAACACGCTGCATCTCGGGTTCGGGCTAGGACTCCGGAGTCGTCTTCGCCTTCTCGATCGCCCAGTAGACCGCCTCCGGCGTCGCCGGCGACGCCAACTCCACGACCCCACCGGCGCCGAACGCCGCGACGGCGGCACGCAGCGCCTCGCGGACGCTGATCGCCAGCATCAGCGGCGGCTCGCCGACCGCTTTGCTGCCGCGCACGACGCCGGGCTCGGCGGCGCGCTCGAGGAACGCGACGCGCAGGGCGGGCGGGCACTCGCCCAGCGTCGGCAGCTTGTAGGTCGACGCGCCGGCGGTCTGCAGGTCGCCGTCCTTGCCCCAGACGAGTTCCTCGGTCGTCAGCCAGCCCACGCCCTGGACGAAGCCGCCTTCGACCTGGCCGCGATCGACGAGCGGCGAGAGCGAGTCGCCGACGTCGTGCAGGATGTCGGTGCGCAGCAGCCGGTACTGCCCGGTGAAGCCGTCGACCTCGACCTCGCTGACCGCGGCGCCGTAGGCGAAGTAGTGGAACGGCGTGCCCTGCCCCGTCTTCCAGTCGAAGTGTGATGCCGGGCGTACGGTAGTAGCCGGCCGCGAAGAGCGGCTCGCGCGCGAGATAGGCCTGGTCGACGATCTCGGCGAAGGCGACGCCGGCCTCGGGCTCTCCGATCAGATGCACGCGACCGCCGGCGAACGCGATCGCCGAGGCCTCGGCGCCGAAGCGAGCCGCCGCAATCTTGGCCAGCCGCTCGCGGATCGTCTCGCAGGCGTGCTGCACGGCCGCGCCGTTCAGATCCGAGCCGCTCGAGGCCGCCGTCGCCGAAGTGTTCGGCACCTTGTCCGTGCGCGTCGGCATCAGCCGGATCGCGCCGATCGGCACGCCCAGGGCGTCGGCGGCGATCTGCTGGATCTTCGTGTGCAGGCCCTGCCCCATCTCGGTGCCGCCGTGGTTCACCTGGACGCTGCCGTCGCGATAGACGAGCACCAGCGCGCCGGCCTGGTTGAAGAACGTCGTCGTGAACGAGATGCCGAACTTGACCGGCGTCATCGCCAGGCCGCGCTTCACGTATCGGCTCGTCGCGTTGAAAGCGGCGACGTCGGCCCAGCGCGCCTCGAACGACGAGGTCGCCTGCAGCTCGGCCCAGATGCGCGCGATCCGATCCGGATCGCCTAACAACCTGGCCGTAGTGCGTGGTATCGCCCTCGCGATAGAAGTTCCGCGCGCGAACGACGTGCGGCGGCAGATCGAGCGCCCGGGCGACGCGATCGACAGATCTCCTCGATGACCAGCATGCCCTGCGGCCCGCCGAAGCCGCGGAACGCCGTGTGCGACGACGTGATGCGTGCGGCAGACGCGGCCGACCACGTCCATGTGCGGCACGTGGTAGCAGTTGTCGGTGTGGAACATCGCCCGGCCGAGCACCGGAAAGCTCAGGTCGAGCGACCAGCCGCCGTCGCTGAACAACTCGATGGCGAGCGCCACGTAGCGCGCCGTCCGCTTCGAAGCCGACGCCGAAGCGCGCCAGGAACGGATGCCGCTTGCCGGTCAGCACCATGTCCTGCCGGCGCGTCAGGCGGACCCGCACCGGCCGGCCGATCTTCGTCGCCGCCAGCGCGGCCACCGCGGCCCAGGCGTTGGCCTGCACTTCCTTGCCGCCGAACGCGCCGCCCATGCGCAGGCACTGGACGACGACGGCGTGCTTCGGCAGCCCGAGCACCCGCGCCACGATCTCCTGCGTCTCGGCCGGATGCTGGGTCGACGAGTGGACCATCAGCCCGCCGTCGTGGTCGCGATAGGCGAGCGCGGCGTTGGTCTCGAGGTAGAAGTGCTCCTGGCCGCCGATGCGCAGCTCGCCCTCGAGGCGGTGCGGCGCGTCGCGCAGCGCGGCCTCGGCGTCGCCGCGGTGCAGGCGATCGCCGTCGGTGAGGAAGCTGCCGGCGGCAATCGCGTCCTCGATCGACCGCATCGCCGGCAGCGATTCGTAGTGGACGCGGACCGCGCTGGCCGCGAGGCGCGCGGCCTCCTCGGTCTCGGCGATCACCCAGGCAACCGCCTGGCCGGCGAAGCAGACCTCGGCGGGAAACAGCGGCTCGTCGTGCCGCGCCGGGCCCGTGTCGTTCTCGCCGGGCACGTCGGCGGCGGTGAGCACGGTGATCACGCCGACCGACGCGAGCGCGGCGCTGGCGTCGATCGATACGACCCGCGCGTGCGCAGCGGCTGCCTGGACCGGCCAGGCGTGGGCGACGTGCGCGACATCGGGCCACAGATCGTCGACGTAGCGGGCCGCGCCGGTGACGTGGCCGACCGCCGATTCGTGCGGCAGGCTGGCGCCGACAGCGCCGGCGGGGGCGTTGGCGTCGATCGGGCCGACCGGCTGGTTCATCGGACGGCCCCCGCCGGCGCCGGCGCCGGGGACGCTGTCGTCTCGGCGACGCATTTCTCCAGCAGCCGGCCGATCATCGCCCGGCGGTAGGCGGCGCTGCCGCGCAGGTCGGTCATCGGCGTGCCGACGTCGCGGGCGATTGGTCGTAGCGCCGCCGCCGTCTCCGCGGTCCACGGCCGGCCGACCAACGCGTTCTCGAGGGCGACGGCGCGGATCGGCCGCTCGGCGATGCCGCCGTAGGCGAGGCGGGCGCGGACGACGCGTCCATCGGCCGCGACGTCGACGGCAAAGGCCGCCGCGACCGTCGAGATGTCGTCGAGCACGCGCTTGCTGACCTTGTAGAAGCGCTGGACCGCCGGCTGGTCGCGCGGCACGCGGACGTCGAGGAGCACTTCGCCCGGCCGCGCCGCGGTCCGACGGTAGCTCAGGAAGAAGTCGCGCAGCGGCACCTCGCGCAAGCCGCCGGCGCCGGCCAGCGTCACCGAGGCGTCGAGGGCGAGCAGGACGGGCGGTGCGTCACCGATCGGCGACGCCGTCATCAGGTTGCCGCCCAGCGTCGCGCGGTTGCGGATCAGCCGCGATGAGAACAGCGGCAGGAGCTGCGACAGCAGCGGCAGCCGCGCCGCCGGCGTGTCGTGCAGATGCTCCTCGATCTCGGTCAGGGTCAGGCCGGCACCCAGCACGATCGCGTCCGCGGTGACGCTGAACGCGCGCAACTCGGGGAGCGCCGCGAGCGAGACCAGCAGCGGGTGGCGATCGCCCTTCTGGGTGACGCCGACCATGACGTCGGTGCCGCCGGCGATCAGCGTGGCGGCCGGTGCGCCAGCGAGGATGCGGAACAGATCGTCGAGGCTGGTCGGCCGGACGAAGCGCTCGAGGCCGTGGACGCACTCGACGCGGCGCCGCGCCGGCACGGGATGGGCCAGGTCGGCCAGCCGCGGATCGTCGGCGGCGGGTGCCGCCAGGCCGCGCGCAACGTCGGCGATCGGTCGGTAGCCGGTGCAGCGGCACAGGTTCCCGCTGATCGATTCCGGATCGAAGCCGTCGCGACCGGGGCGGTAGTACTCGCAGAACAGGCTGATCACGAAGCCGGGCGTGCAGTAGCCGCACTGCGAACCGCCGGCCTGCACCATCGCGTCCTGGACGGGATGGAGCGCGCCGCCGCCCGAGGCGACGCCTTCGACGGTGACGACCGTCTCGTCGTGGACCGCGGCGAGCGGCACCAGGCAGCTGTTGACCGGTTCGTAGCGGGTGCGGCCGTGCGCGTCGGTCCGTCGCATGGCGACGGCGCAGGCGCCGCACTCGCCTTCGGCGCAGCCCTCCTTGGTCCCGATCAGGCCCCGGGCCCGCAGCCACTGCAGGAGGGTGACGCTGTTGGCGGCCGGGCCCGCGTGCACGGACCGGCCGTTCAGCGTGAAGGCGACCGCCATGGCCTAGGAGCCCGTGGTGGAAGTGCCGCGTCGCACCGAGACGGGCGAGGCGCCCGCCCGGGAAGGCGCGACGAGGGACAATATCGGGAATATACGACCGAGGAGCAACGCCGCCCGGCGGGATGCATCGTCCGTCGAATGCAGCGGGACTTTCACCACGGGCTCCTAGTATACCGGCCGCCCGCCGCGCCGATTCGGCACCCGCCTCGGAGATACAATCGCGCCCAGATGACGCGCGGCCTGAGCAGCCTGCGGATCGTGCGGCCCGACGGCGTCGGGCCGGGCACGGTGCTGTTCGCCGGCGAACGCATCGAGGCGGTGGTGCCGGAGCGCGTCGTGATGCCCGGCGTCGAGGACGTCGGCGACCGCGTCGTCTCGCCCGGGCTCGTCGACAGCCACGTCCACGTCAACGATCCGGGCCGCGACTGGGAAGGCTTCGACACGGCAACCAGGGCCGCGGCGGCCGGCGGCGTCACGACCATCGTCGACATGCCGCTCAACAGCTCGCCGGTCACGACCACGCCGGCGGCGCTCGACGCGAAGCTGGCGGCGAGCGAGGGCCGCCGCTTCGTCGACGTCGGCCTGTGGGCCGGCGTCGTGCCCGGCAACGCCGGCGACCTGATCGCGCTGGCCCGCGCCGGCGTCCTCGGCGGCAAGGCCTTCATGGTGCCGTCGGGCATCGACGAGTTCGGACACGTCGGCGAACGCGAGCTGCGCGAGGCGATGCCGGTGCTGCGCGATCACGGGCTGCCCTTGCTCGTCCATGCCGAGCTCGACGTCGGGCTCGACGTTGGCCTCGATCCGGGCGGGCCGGCGCCGGCCGATCCGCGCATCTATGCCGGCTACCTGGCGTCGCGGCCGCGCGACTGGGAGGACGCCGCCATCGCGCTGCTCATCGACCTGTGCCGCGAAACGCGCTGCCCCGTCCACATCGTCCACCTCGCCTCGGCGTCGGCGATCGAGGGCATCCGGCAGGCCCGCGACGAAGGCCTGCCGCTGACCGTCGAGACCTGCCCGCACTATCTGTGCCTCGACGACTCGACGATCCCCGACGGCGCCACCCAGTTCAAGTGCGCCCCGCCGATCCGCGATCGCGAGAACCGCGACGCGCTCTGGGCGGCCCTGTTCGACGGCGTCATCGACGCCATCGTCAGCGATCACAGCCCGTGCCCGCCGGCACTGAAGCTGGCCGATCGCGGCGACTTCATGGCCGCGTGGGGCGGCATCGCCTCGCTGCAGCACGGTCTGTCGGTCGTGTGGACGGAAGCGGCCCGGCGCGGCGCCCGGCTCGATCAGATCGCGACGTGGATGAGCGCGGCGCCGGCGCGGCTGGCCGGCCGGCATCGCTCCAAGGGCCGGCTGGCGGCGGGCTACGACGCCGACGTCGTGGTCTGGGATCCGGACGAGTCGTTCACGCTCACCGCCGACGCGCTCTACTACCGGCACCGGATCTCGCCCTACGTCAGGGCGGCGCTGCGCGGGCGGGTCCATCGCACGTTCGTCCGCGGGCGCGAAGTCTACGACGGAGACGGACATCCGGCAGGGCCGATCGGCCGCGTCCTGCTGCATCGGGAGGCTGCGTGAGCGAAACCACCGGCGGCGCCGCCGCCTTCACCGGGCTGATCGACCTGGCCGCGATCGGCCTGGGCGGCACGGTGCTGGGCTGCAGCGACGATTTCTTCGCCAGCGCCAACAACCTGATCGAGCCGGGGCGCGGCGTCTTCATCGACGGCAAGTTCACCGACCGCGGCAAGTGGATGGACGGCTGGGAGAGCCGCCGCAAGCGCGTTCCCGGCCACGACTGGTGCGTGCTCGAGCTCGGCGCGCCCGGCGCCGTCGTCGGCTTCGACGTCGACACGCACTTCTTCGTCGGCAACAGCCCGGCGTTCGTGTCGATCGAGGGCGTGCACGCGCCGCGCGGCACCACGATGGCCGCGCTGCAGGCGATGGAGTGGGTCGAGCTGCTGCCGCAGATGCCGGTGCGGCCGGACGCCCAGAACCTGTTCGCGGCAGCGCCGGGCGCGCCGGTGACGCACGTCAGGCTCAACATCTTTCCGGACGGCGGCGTGGCCCGCTTCCGGGTCTTCGGACGGGTCGTGACGGATTGGGCGGCGCCGGCCCTTGACCGTGAGACGCGCGGCCACGTCGTCGAAGGCAGCGTCGATCTCGCCGCGGTGGGCCACGGCGCGCTCGCGGTCGCCTGCTCCGACGCCTTTTTCGGACCGATGAACAACCTGCTGCTGCCCGGCCGCGCCGACAACATGGGCGGCGGCTGGGAGACGCGACGCAAGCGCAGCGCCCAGAACGGCGCGACGCACGACTGGATCCTGATCAGCCTCGGCGCCCGCGGCACCATCAACACGATCGAGGTCGACACCAACCATTTCAAGGGCAACTATCCCGACCGGTGCGCGATCGAAGGCCTCGACTCCAGCGGGGCGCGCATCACCGACCTGATCGCCAGCCGGGCCTGGACGCCGATCCTGCCGCAGCTGCCGCTGCACGCCGACGAGCGGCGCTTCTTCACCACCGAGATCCTGGCCCACCAGGCCGTCTCGCACGTCCGCCTGAACATCTACCCGGACGGCGGCGTCAGCCGGCTGCGGCTGTGGGGCACGCGCGCCGCCGAGCCGCACGCGGTGCTGAACGCCTTGTCCATCGACGACGCCCGCGCCGCGCTGCTGCGCTGCTGCGGCGCCACGCGCTGGGCCGGCTGGCTGCTGACGCAGCGGCCGTTCGCGTCGACCGAGGCGCTCCTCAAGGCCGCGGCCGGAGTCTGGACGCAGATGGAGAAGGCCGACATGCTCGAGGCCTTCTCGCACCACCCCGAGATCGGATCGAGCCTCGAGACGCTGCGCCAGCGCTTCGCGTCGACCGCGGCATGGTCGTCGGCGGAACAGGCCGGCGTGGCCGGCGCCGACGACGCCACGCTCGAGGCGCTACGCGTCGGCAACGTCCGCTACCGCGAGACGTTCGGCTACGTCTTCCTGGTCTGCGCCACCGGCAAGACCGCCGCCGAGATGCTGGCGCTGCTGCGGGCGCGGCTGCCCAACGACCCCGACAGCGAGCTGCGGGTGGCGGCCGCCGAGCAGGCCAGGATCACCCGGCTGCGGCTGGAGAAGCTCTCGTCATGAGCAGTCCGATCACCTCGCACGTGCTCGACACCGCGCTGGGCCGGCCGGCGGCCGGCCTGCGCGTCCGCCTCGACGTGCTGGCGCCGGACGGACACGGCCGCACCGTGGCCGAACGCGTCACCGACGACCAGGGCCGGATCACCGACTTCGTGCCGCCCGGCGCGCTCGGCGCGCAGACCTACCGCCTGACCTTCGATACCGGCGGCTACTTCGCCGCCTCGGGCCGGCCGCAGTTCTATCCGCACGTCGACGTGGTCTTCACCGTGGTCGACGCCGACGAGCACCACCACATCCCGCTGCTCCTCAGCCCGTTCGGCTACTCCACCTACCGAGGCACCTGATCCCATGACACTGCTCGACGAGGCCCGCGCGCACCTCGAGGCGCTGGGCGCGGCCAACCGCGCCTTCATGCAGATCTATCCCGGCGACCGCGCGGCGCGGCAGCCGGTGCACACCGTCTACGGCGGCGCGCAGCTGTTCAAGGCCGACACCACCTCGCGGCTCGGCGCCGCCGCCCGCGCCACCATGGACGCCTACGGCAACAGCCCGGCCGAGTTCGCGCGCGGCGTCGGCTTCACCGCCGACCACGCCGGCTGGCTGGCCACGACGGTCCACGAACGCGTCCGCCGCAAGCTCGAACGCGAGCCAGTCGAGGACTTCCGCATCGACTTCGAGGACGGCTTCGGGGCGCGGCCGGACGCCGAGGAGGACGCCACGGCGATGACCGCGGCCCGCGAGGTCGCGCGCGGCCTGCGCGACGGCCTGCTGTCGCCGTTCCTGGGGATTCGCGTCAAGTCGATGGGCGAGGAATGGAAGGCGCGCAGCGCCCGCACGCTCGAGATCTTCCTCGACACGCTGCTCGGGGAGACCGGCGGCCAGCTGCCCGCCAACTTCGTGGTCACGCTGCCGAAGGTCACGGTCGCCGAGCAGCCGCGAACGCTGGTGCGCCTGTTCGAGATCCTCGAGCGTCGCCACGGGCTGGCCGAGGGCACGCTCCGCTGCGAGATCATGATCGAGGTCACGCAGGCGATCATCGGTGCCGACGGCCGCTCGCCGCTGCCCGGCTTCCTCGCCGCCTGCGAGGGTCGCTGCGTCGGCGCCCACTTCGGCACCTACGACTACACCGCGTCCTGCAGCGTCACGGCGGCGTTCCAGGTCATGGATCACCCGTGGTGCGACCTGGCCAAGGGCATCATGCTCCTGGCCTACGCCGGGACCGGCCTCTTCCTGTCGGACGGATCGACCAACGTGCTGCCGGTCGCGCCCAACGCCGGGACGTCGCTGACCGGCATGCAGCGCGACGAGAACCGCGCCGCGGTCCACCACGCCTGGCAGCTGTCGCACGGCCACATCCGCCACTCGCTCGCGGGCGGCTTCTACCAGGGGTGGGATCTGCACCCGGCCCAGATCCCGGTCCGCTTCGCCACCTGCTATGCCTTCTTCCTGGAAGGATTCGCGCCGGCCGCGGATCGGCTGCGCAACTTTATCGAGAAGGCCGCGCAGGCGACCCTCGTCGGCGACGTCTTCGACGACGCCGCCACCGGCCAGGGCCTGCTCAACTACTTCCTGCGCGCGCTCAACTCCGGCGCCATCGACGTCGCCGACCTCGAGCGCACCGGGCTCACGCCGGAGGAAGGCGAGCTGCGCTCGTTCGCCAAGATCCTCGCCGCGCGGCGCGCCCGGCTCAGTGCCAGCTGACACCGCGAGGACGGCGGAGCCCGCGCAACCTCGGGCTCCGCGCGTCCCGCCCACTCAGTTGCGGCGATACAGATCGACCTGCACCTTGCCGGACCCGCTGGCCCGCGGCAGCTCGATCGTCGCGACGAAGGTGTAGCCGGCGGGCGCCGGCGCGCCCCGCGTCACCATCACCATCGACCCGGGGAACAGACCTTCACCCTTCGGGCCCGCTGGTCCCGCAGGCCCCATCGATCCGGTGAGCCCCATCGGTCCGCTCGGCCCGCTCGGCCCCGCGGGTCCAGCCGGTCCAGCCGCGCCCGGCGCGCCAACCTGTCCGGCAGCGCCCGTCGCGCCTGGCTCGCCCTGCGGACCAGCGACACCCGGCACGCCCTGGACGCCCTGCGGGCCGGTTTCGCCCTGCACGCCCTGCCCGCCCTGCGGCCCCGACGGCCCGGCCGGTCCTGCTACCCCGGGCACGCCCGGCAGCCCCTGTGGGCCCTGCGGACCTACGGGTCCCGGAGGTCCAGGAGGGCCCTGGGTGGTCGTCGTCAGCGGCGGGCACTGCCCCACCTGTACCGTGTCGATCTGGCCGCGCAGTACCAGGAGTTGCTCGGCCCGTTGATGATCAGGCCAACCATCTGCTGCCACTGCGACGGGATCGGCGGCACCCCGGTCAGGGCCGTCGACGAGAGCGGCTGCTGCGTCGGGTCGACGAGCTGCCACGATATGTGATCGACCTGAAAGCCGTCGGTCGGCAGGTTGTCGTAGCTGTGGAGCACCATGTTGTCCTGCCCGTACTGATCGTTGACGAACTCGATCAGGAAAGGCGGGGCCGGCGTCGGGGACGTGTTGTCGGTCCGGAAGGCGTGCGACCCGATCTGGATCTGCATGCCCTAGCAGCAGTGCCCGTAGTCGCCGACCCAGTCGAGCCCGTTGTAGTCCGGCGTCGCCAGGTTGACGGTGTAGCAGCCGGCGAACGGCGTGCCGGGCGTGAGTTCCGGAAACGGATTGGACCAGGCGTCGACCAGCGTCCCGCTGAAGGTGACATCCTGAGCGGCCGCAGGACCAGCCGTGCACAGGGCAAGCGCCAAGGCGCACGACGAGCCGGCGAGTGAGAGCTTCATGCAGTTCTCCTCGGAGCGAATGGAGGGGGCGAGAAGGTATCGGCACCCGGAGGGGCGCGCGTGAATGCCCGTCAGGCGCACCGCGGGTCGGCGTCGGCGACCGCGTCAGCGAGGTCGCCGGCGGACGCGCGTCATCGTGCCGCGCCCGATTCGCTGCGGACGATCGCGTACATCCATTGATCGAGGACGCGGCCGTCCTTGATCGCGCTGCGGCGCAGCGTGCCCTCGCGGGTGTAGCCGGCCTTCTCGAGCACGCGCGCCGACGCGGCATTCGACGAGAACGGCACCGCGAACAGCCGCTGCAGCGCTGGATTCACCGCGAAGGCGTGCGCCGTCAGCAGGCGGAGCGCGGTGGTGGCGACGCCGCGGCCCCAGAACTCCCGGCCGAGCCAATAGCCGACTTCCGCCCCGACCCGCTCGACGTCGGTCCGTGGCGTGTAGCCGATGCCTCCGGCGAGCGTACCGTCGACGTCGATGGCGAAGAACGTCTGCGGCGCCATCCGGCCGGCCAGGTCGATGAACGCCAGCGCGTCGCCGATCCCGTAGGGGTGCGGGAACAGGTCGCGCAGGCCGAGCCAGACGTCGCGATCGTCCGCCAGCCGCGCCAGCGCGGTGGCGTCGGCGTGGCGCCATGGGCGAATCGCCGTGCTGACGTCGTGTCCTGCCATGGCCGAGTCTCCTCCGGTCAACGGATCGTGAGCAACAGGTAGATCACGAGCGCGATCGGGATCGACGCAACGACGCCGACCAGCGCCATCAGGGCGACGGCCGCGACGACGAACCAGGCATCGCCGCGCGTCGCCGGCGTGCCGGGCACGGCATGCCGCTCGAGCAGTTCCAGGTTGCGCAGGTTGGCCTTCCAGCCGATGTCGGCGAGATCGCCGGCGATCGGGACGAGGCCGACCAGCGCATCGATGCCGGCGTTCAGGGCCATGCGGGCCAGGACGACGAGCGGCACGCGCATCCGGACGCCGGTCCCCAGCATCAGGATCGTGAAGACCGGCGTCGCCAGATCGCCGACGCCGGGGACGAGGCCGAGCAGCGCGTCGACGCCGAAACGCACGGGGATCCCGGGGATGGCGAACGCGCTGTCCAGCAGCACGGCCCACCGGCGCAGCAGCGCGAAGCGCGTTGGATCGGTCGACATGGCGTCGGCAGGGGGCCCAGGCGCGCCCGCTCCACACTACACGACGGCACTGGTGGACCGTCCACTGGTTCACAATGGACCGGTTGGGCAAGATGATCGATCGCGTCCGTCCCGGGCTCGCGGCGCTGGCTGCCGCGATCGCCCTGATCGCCACGGCCGGCGCGGCCCGCCAGGTGCCGGCGCCCAGGCCGTCGGACGACGTGCGGACGCGGCTCGTCTCGTTGCAGCGCGAGGCGGCGACGCTGCTGGCTCGGGCGGCGCGTCCGGAAACGGCCGCCGACGCGCGGCGCAGCGCCTGGCGCGACGCCGCCGAACGCCTGCGCACATTGGCCGCCGATCCGCCCGCCGCGCCGGCGCCGGCGGCGCCCCTCCTCGACCCCGATCTGCGCGCCGCGCTGCGGGCGGCGGCCGACACGGTGTCGACGGCCTCGGCCGGTCCTGCCGACGCGCGGCTCGACGCCGGGCCGGTCCTCGCGCTGCTCGAGCGCGTCCGCGTCCGCCTCGACGGCGAGGTAGCGCTCGGCCTCGCCTTCCAGGGCGGCTTCAGCCAGACGAAGGTCAAGGATCCGGTCTACGGCGGCCACGCCTCGGCGATGGGGCCGGCGCCGATGGCGATGCCAGCCGCGACCAGTGCCGGCGCCCCAGTCACGTCGCCGGTGACCTTCGAGGAAGCGGCGCCGCTGCCCGTGAAGGCGTACAGCGGCGGCCCGACCAAGGACCACATCCTCGAATCCGGCGGCAACGGCCTCGCGCTGCTCGACTACGACGGCGACGGACGCCTCGACGTCTACGTCGTCACCGGCGCCGAGCTGTCGCCCGCCCGCGAGCGCATCGCCCACCGCAACGCGCTGTTCCGCAACCTCGGCGGCTGGCGCTTCGAGGACGTGTCGGCCAGGGCCGGCGTCGACCTCGTTGCCTGGGGCCAGGGCGTCTGCGCCGGCGACGCCGACGGCGACGGACGCCTCGACCTCTACGTCACCAACTGGGGCGCCAACGTCCTCTACCGCAACCAGGGCGATGGCACCTTCGAGGACATCGCGGCGCGCGCCGGCGTCGCCGCCGGCGGCTGGAGCACCGGTTGCGCCTTCATCGACGCCGATGCCGACGGCGACCTCGATCTCTACGTCGCGCGCTACGTGAGGACCACGTGGGACGAAGTGGTCGCGGCGCGCCGGACGCTGCAGTGGCGCAACGGGCCGATGATCATGGTCGGTCCGCGAGGCCTGCCCGGCGAGCCCGACCTCTTCTTCGAGAACCTCGGCGGCGGACGCTTCCGCGACGCCACCTCGGCGGCCGGCCTGACCGACGCGGCGGCGGCCTACGGCTTCGGCGTCGTGGCCACCGACTACGACGGCGACGGACGCGTCGATCTGTTCGTGGCCAACGACTCGAACCCGAACTTCCTCTATCGCAACGTCACGCCGCCGGACGGTGCGCCGCGCTTCGAGAGCGTCGGGCTGATCGCCGGCGTCGCGGTCAACGGCGAGGCACGGGCCCAGGCCGGCATGGGCGCGGACGCCGGCGACTACGACGGCGACGGCCGCATCGATCTCGCGTTGACCGCCTTCGCGCACGACCGCAACACGATCTACCGCAACGTCGACGGCGGGGCGTTCGAGGACGCGACGGCCGCGGCCGGCATCGCCACGAGCACGTTCGCGCGCATGGGCTGGGGCACCGCCTTCCTCGACGCCGACCTCGACGGCCGGCTCGATCTCGCCGTCGCCAACGGCCACATCTTCGCCGACGTCGATCGCTTCCCCGCGGTCGGCGAGACCTACGCGCAGGCCAGCCAGCTGCTGCTCAACCAGGGCGGCACCTTCCGCGACGTGTCGGCCGGGGCGGGCCAGGGCCTGCAGACGCCGCGCGTCAGCCGCGGCCTCGCCGTCGGCGATCTCGACGACGACGGCGACCCCGACCTCGTGCTCAGCAACATGGACGCGGCGCCGGCGCTGCTCGAGAACCGGCAGCGGACCGGCCACCATTGGATCGCGTTCCGCCTGGCGGCGCCGGCCGGCAATCGCTTCGCGATCGGCGCCACCGTGACGGTGACGAGCGCCGGCACGCGCCAGACCCGCGAGGTGCGCTCGGGCGGCAGCTACCTGTCGCAGTCGGACCTGCGGCCGTTGTTCGGCCTCGGCGACGCGGCCGGGCCGGTCTCGGTCGAGGTGCGGATGCCCGGCGGCGCGCGCTGGTCGTGGCAGGATCTCCCGGTGGATCGCCGGCACGTGCTCGAACTGACGGGGACCGGTCGTTGATGACGGTCGCGCGCCGCCGTCTCGTCGCCGCCGCGATGCTGCTCTCGAGCGCGGTCGGCGTTGCCGCCCAGGGCCAGGCGCCAAGCCCGGCGCAGACCCCTTCCGGCGCCGTCTATCGCCCTGCCCTGAAGCCGCCCGAGTTCCTCGAGCCGTTCGCCCCGACGCTCGGACCCGGCCACGACGCGTTCACCGCCGAGCCGATCGCGGCGGCGATCGAAGCCCAGCTGCGCGCCTTCGGCGAGACCGTCCGCCAGCGACGTCCCTTCGATCCCGACCTGCTGCTGGCTCGGGACGCACGGGGCGACAATCTGTTCCGAACCGTCGCCGCGGCGGGTGCGCTCACTGTCAGCCGTGGACCGGCGACAGCCCGGCCGGTCGATCGCGGCGGTCTGCGCAGTACAGTTCGCGGAACTCGTCGGCTATCACGGCACCCTCCTCGTCACCGAGTTCGAGGTCGTCACCATCGACGGCCCGGATGCCGGCGGCCTGGTGACCGTCGACGTGCGTTTCGATCTCGTCGGACAGCCTCGGTCGGCCTGGCGTCTCCAGACGAACGGCGTCTGGCGGCAGCGGTGGCGCAAGGACACCGCGGGCTGGCGGGTCGTCGAGTGGAAGGTCGTCGACATGCGCATGAGCCGCGCCGCGCGGCCGATTTTCACCGAGGTCACGGCGGCCGCACTCGGCGGCACCGAGGCGTTTCGGCGGCAGTTGAGCACACCGCTCGACGTGTGGTCGCGCTCGCTCGACGCTGTGCTGACGCGTGACTCGAACGGCCACCACGGCGTCTCGGCCGGGGACGCCGACGGCGACGGCCTCGACGATCTCTACGTGGCGCAGCCGGCCGGCCTGCCCAACCGGCTGTTCCGCGCCCGCGGCGACGGCACGTTCGAGGACATCACCGCCCGCGCCGGCGTCGGCGTCCTCGACGACACCGCCCAGTCGCTGTTCGCCGACATCGACAACGACGGCGACCAGGATCTCGTCGTCGCGACCAGCACGCAGCCGCTGCTGTTCCTCAACGACGGCACCGGTCGGTTCGCGCCGGTCGCCGGTGCCTTCACCTTCGACAAGCCGCTGCAAGGGCTGATCACCGGCATCTCGATGGCCGACTACGATCGCGACGGCTTCCTCGACGTCTATCTCTGCGTCTACTCCTACTTCTTCGGCGCCGGTGAGGAGAAGGCCGGCACGCCGACGCCGTACTACGACGCCCGCAACGGTCCGCCCGGCGTCCTGTTCCGCAACGACGGCCAGGGCCGCTTCGTCGACGCGACCAGGGCGACCGGTCTCGAGGCCGCCAACGACCGCTACCACTTCGCCGCGGCGTGGGCCGACTACGACGAGGACGGCTGGCCCGATCTGCTGGTGGCGAACGACTTCGGGGTCAAGAACCTCTACCGCAACCTGGGCGCGCGCGGCGGCGCCGTCCGCTTCGAGGACGTGGCGGCGCAGGCCGGCGTGCTCGACTGGGGCGCCGGGATGAGCGCGGCATTCCTCGACTACGACAACGACGGCCACCTCGACATCTACACCGGCAACATGTGGACCGCGCACGGCCAGCGCGTCACCGCGTCGCCGGCGTTCATGCCCGACGCCCCGGCCGAGGTCCGCGCCCGCTACCGCCAGCACGCGCGCGGCAACGGGCTGTATCGCAACCTCGGCAACGGCCGGTTCGAGGACGTCTCGGTGAAGGCGCGCGCCACCAGGGGCCGGTGGGCCTGGTCGTCCGACGCGCTCGACTTCGACAGCGACGGCTTCGACGATCTCTACGTCGCCAACGGCATGCTGACGCGGACGCCGATCGACGTGGAGGGGTTCTTCTGGCGCCAGGTCGTGGCGCAGTCTCCGCTGACGCCAGTCAAGGGCACGCCCTACGACGAGGCGTGGCGGGCGATCAACCAGTGGCTGATTCACGACTCGATCGCCGGCCGGCAGCGCAACGTGCTGCTGCGCAACGATGGCCGAGGCGGCTTCGACGACGTCTCCGGCACGGTCGGCCTCGACCTCGAGCAGGACGGCCGATCGTTTGCCGTGCTCGACGTCGATCGCGACGGCGATCCCGACCTCGCCATCATGGCGGCGCGGCAGGCGCCGCAGCTCCGCCTGTTCCGCAACGACTTCACGAAGCGCGGCCGCACCTTCACGCTGCGGCTGACCGGCTCGGGCACGAGCAATCGCGACGCGATCGGGGCGCGGGTCGTCGTCGAGACCGACACGGTGAAGAAGACGCGCCTGGTGTCGGCCGGCTCCGGCTTCCTGTCGCAGCATACGAAGACGCTGGTCATCGGGCTCGGCGAGAGCACGCGCATTGGCAGCGTCACGGTCACGTGGCCCTCGGGCGCCGTGCAGCGGTTCACCGACGCGAAGCTGGACACCCGGGCGCGCGTCACCGAGGGCGGACTGCTGGAGGCGGAACCGATCGCGGCGGCCAGCGTGGCGCCGGCCACCGCGCCGGCCGCGGCGCCGGCGGTCGATCCGCCGGACAGCACCTGGCTCTATGAGCCGTTCCCCGCGCCGCCCTTCTCGGTGCCCGATCTGGCCGGCGAGACGCGCTCGCTGGCGGCGCTGGCCGGCCAGCCGGCGCTGCTGTTGTTCTGGTCCACGGGGGACGCCGCCGGGCGCGCCGCCGCCGACGCGCTCGGGCGTGGACGCGCCGTCCTCGATCGCGCCGGTGTCGCCGCGCTGGCGGTGGCGATGCCCGTCGGGGCGGACGCCGCGCCGGCACCAGCCGCCGTCGCCGGCGTGCCGGTGATCGCGGCGCCGGCCGACCTGGCGATGGCCTACGGACTCGTCAACCGGCACCTGTTCATGAACCGGCAGGACATGCCGCTGCCGACGGCGTTCCTCGTCGACCTCGGCGGGCGCATCGTCAAGGTCTACCGCGGATCGCTCGACACCGCGCGCGTCGCCGCCGACGCCGGCGCGATCGAGGCCGCCACGCCCGAGGCCCGGCTGTCACGGGCCGTGCCGTTCCCGGGCACGCTCCACTCGCCGCTCCCGCAGCGCAACTTCCTCCCCTACGGCCGGGAGCTGATGGATCAGGGCCTCGACGCGGCCGCGGTGGTCGCCTTCGAGCGCGCCGCCCAGGCCAACCCCAACGCCTCGACGCTGTATCGGCTGGGCACGTTGCTGGCGAAGAGCGGCGAACCCGCCCGGGCCCGGGCGGCCTACGAACGGGCCCTGGGTCTCCAGCCGGATCTTGCCGAGGCGCTCAACGATCTCGGGGCGCTGCAGGCGCAGGGCGGCGACCTCGAGGGCGCCGTCACGCGCTTCCGGGCGGCGCTCGCCGCCACCCCCGACTACCCGGACGCCCTCAACAATCTCGGCTACGCGCTGCTGGTGATGGGACGAGGCGACGAGGCCAAGGGCCTCTACGAACGGGCCATCGCCCTGCAGCCCGATTTCCCCGAGGCTCTCAACAACATGGGCCTGCTCCTCGGGCGGGCCGGCGACCTGGACGGCGCGGAGCGCTACTTCCGCGACGCGCTGGCCAAGCGGGACTCGTACGGCGAGGCGGCGAACAACCTGGCCCTGGTGCTGGTCAACCGGGGCCAGGCCGACGCTGCGACCCGCCTCCTCGAGGCGTTCCTCGCCAAGGCGCCGGCCTTCGAGGGGACCTACGTCACCCTGGCCAAGCTCCACCTCAGCCATGGCCAGACGACCCAAGGACTTGCAGTCCTGGAGCGCCTGCTGCAGCGCAACCCGACGCACCCCCTGGCGCTCGAAATGCTGCGGCAATTCCGGCCTCGATAGCAGTGGTCACACCACTTCGAAATGGGATTCCTGATTGACATATAGGTCATTCGGACCTATAAAAGCACATCTAGTTCTTGTCCAAAACCAGTCACTTGGCATCGCATTTTTTACGATGCCCAGGGAGGTTCCATGTCCCTTGATAGAAGGCTCCGTGCGCTGTGTGTCAGCGCGCTTACGGGGCTGATGTTGGCAGCTCTGCCAACAGCCGCGAAGGCGCAGACGACGAGCGCCTCAGTATCCGGCACCGTTCAGGACGCCCAAGGCGGCGCACTGCCCGGTGTGGCCATTACCCTCACCAGCCGCACGCAGGGCAATACGGCCACGACGACGACCGATGCGGAAGGCCGCTTCCTGTTCGCCATCGTCCGTCCCGACAGCTACACCCTCGCCGCCGAGCTCCAGGGCTTCAAGAAGCTCGAGCGGACCAATCTGGTCGTCAACGCGAACGACCGGCTCTCGGCCGGCATCCTGGCCCTCGAAGTCGGCGCGATGACGGAGGAAGTGACCGTCTCGACCCGCGTCAGCGAACTGCAGACGACGAGCGGTGAGCGGTCGTTCGTGCTCGAGAACTCGGCGCTGCAGAACATCGCCAACAACGGTCGTGCCCTGTTCAATTTCGCGACGCTGGTGCCCGGCGCCCTGCCGAACGGCAACGGCGGCGGTGAAATCGGCTCGGTCAGCGGCTTCACGGTCAACGGCCAGCGCGCCAACTCGAACACGATGTCGATCGACGGCGTGGCCAACATCGACACCGGCGACAACGGCGGCAACATGGCGACGACCAACATCGACGCCGTCGCCGAGTTCAAGGTCCTCACCAACTCCTACCAGGCCGAATACGGCCGCGCCGTCGGCGCCCAGCTCCAGGTCGTGACCAAGAGCGGCTCGCGTGACTTCCACGGCTCGGGCTACTGGTACGGACGCCGGTCCGACTGGAACGCCAACAGCTTCATCAACAAGCGCAACGCGGTCGAGACCCCGAAGGCCAAGACCAAGCGCAACGACATGGGCTACACCGTCGGTGGTCCGGTCTTCGCGCCGGGCTTCAACTCCGACAAGAAGAAGCTGTTCTTCTTCTTCAGCCAGGAGCACCAGCGCCGCGTGGAGAACAACGCGATTCGTCAGACCCGCGTGCCGACCGCGCTCGAGCGCCGCGGCGACTTCTCGCAGAGTCTCGACAACAACGGCAATCCGTTCCCCTACATCCGCGACTATCAGCTCGCCCAGGCCAACCCCGGTTGGGGTTGCAGTGCGACCGACCAGCGCGCGTGCTTCGCCGACGGCGGCGTGCTCGGCCGTGTCCCGGCCAGCCGCCTCTACGCGCCCGGTCTCGCCTCGCTGGGTATCTTCCCGGACGCGAACCTCACCGGTGCCGGTCAGGACCTCAACTTCCAGAGCCAGGCGCCGAACAACACGCCGCGCCGGGAAGACATGCTGCGGATGGACTACCAGGCGACCGACAACTGGCGCCTGACCGGCCGCGTCATGAAGACCCAGGAAAACATCGTGCAGGCGTACGGCACGACCTGGGCCGGTAACGGCAGCGACCAGCTCCCGACGCCAGTGCTCTTCCTGCACCCCGGCTCGAACTTCATGATGTCGGCGACGGGCGTGCTGAGCCCGACGATGTCCCTCGAGCTGTCGTGGGGCCGCGCCGCCAACTCGCTGAATTACGAGCTGCAGCAGGCGAGCCTGTTCCGGGCATCGAACGCCGCCTTCGCCCAGCTGCCGTACCTCTACCCGGACGCCGTCCAGGGCGACTACGTGCCGCAGTTCATCTTCCGCGGCGGTCGCACCGGCAACGCCGGCCAGTACCAGACCGATCGCGGGCCGTTCACCAACGAGAACATCACCCACGATGTGGTCGCCAACCTGACCAAGGTGGCCGGCTCGCACGCGATGAAGGCGGGCTTCTACTACCAGAATTCGTACAAGCCGCAGAGCATCTTCGCCAGCTTCAACAGCGCGATCAACTTCACGGACAACGCCAGCAACCCGTTCGACACCGGCTACGCCTACGCCAACGCGGCCACCGGCATCTTCAACTCCTACACGCAGGCCTCGAAGTTCGCCGTTCCCGAGTGGCGCTACCACAACGTCGAGTTCTACGCGCAGGACAACTGGAAAGCTGGCAACAAGCTGACCGTCGACTACGGCGTGCGCTTCTACTACCTGACGCCGCAGTGGGACGAGTCGCTCCAGGCGTCGAACTTCATCCCCAGCGAGTTCGACCGCAACAGCGCGGCCCGGCTCTACAGGCCGGTGTGCATTGGCGCCTACCCGTGCAGCGGGAGCAGTCGCCGCGGCATGGACCCGGCGCTGGTCTCGGCGGGCGTCACGCCGACCCTGAGCAACACCGTCGAGGATCGGTTCGTCGGCCGGCTCACCCCCGGTTCGAACCGCTTCAACGGCGCGTTCCAGGCGGGCCAGGGCATCACCGACCAGCTCCAGGACGGCAACACGTTCAAGATCTCGCCGCGCGTCGGCGTGGTCTACGACATGACCGGCAAGGGCGAGATGATTGTCCGCGGCGGCTGGGGCATCTTCTACGACCGCCCGCAGGGCAACATGGTGTTCGACATGATCGCGAACGCCCCCGGTGTCCTGAACTCGTCGGTGCAGTGGGGCCGGTTGCAGGATCTGTCGGCCAGCGCCGCAGCCAGCGATCCAAACCCGACCCTCGGCCTCAACCCGACGGCGTTCGACTTCGAGCCGCCCAAGGTCACGCAGTGGAACCTCGGGTTCCAGCGCAAGCTGTTCGGCAACTTCATGTACGACCTGGCCTACGTCGGCTCCAAGTCGGATGACCTGCTCCGTCAGGTGCAGATCAACGCGGTGCCGCCCGGCGCGACCTTCCTGGCGCAGAACCAGGACCCGACCCGTGCCGCGAGCGCGACGCCGGGCGCCACGGCGCTGCCGACCGACCTGCTCCGGCCGTACCCGGGCTACGGCGGCATCCGCATGTGGGAGTACAGCGGCTTCTCGAATTACCACTCGCTGCAGACGGGCATCAACCGCCGCTTCGACGACGGCTTCATGTTCTCGTTCTTCTACGTGTGGAGCAAGGCGCTCGGCATCTCGAACAACGACTTCTCGGCCGGTCTGCCGAACTCGACCGACGCCGAGATCCGCCGTCTCGACTACTCGCTGCTGGACACCGACCGGCCGCACAACTTCGTCGCCAACTTCATCTACCAGCTGCCCTACAAGGGCCAGAGCGTGCTCGGCAAGATCGCGGGCGACTGGCAGCTGTCGGGCATCTACCGCTTCACCAGCGGCAACCCGCAGGGTGTCGGCTACTCGATCTCGGGCATCAACCAGGCCAACCTGACGGGCAGCGCCGACGGCAACCCCAGCGCACGCATCGTGCTCGCGTGTGACCCGGGCGTCGGTTACACCGGCAATCCGGCCGCGCAGTTCGACACGTCGTGCTTCCGGCAGCCGCAGCCGGGCAGCGACGGGGCCGAGTCGGCGCGCTTCTTCATGCGCCGCTCGCCGATCAATAACCTCGACCTTTCGCTCTCGAAGATCTTCGGCGGTCCGAAGAGCATGAAGTTCGAGGTCCGCATCGACGCGTTCAACGCCCTCAACCACACGCAGTTCACCGGCTTCAACGGCACGGCGAACTTCGCCAACCTGACCAACACGACGATCACCAACCCCGCTGTCAACCCCACCACCGGAGCGGCAAACTTCGGCGGCTTCGGGGCGATCAGCGGCGTGGCGTCGCCGCGCACGCTGCAGCTCGTCACCCGCGTGACGTTCTGAGGCGTGGCTGACGACGGCCCGCGCGGGCCGTCGTTCGCAGTTCGACCGGCCGGTGCTCCGCGAGGGGCACCGGCCGTTTTCGTTTTCAGGGGGTCGCGGCCGTGGCGGTCAGCCGCCGGCAGCGCGCTCGAATCGGCTCCGAGGCGGGATCGGCGGACGCGAGCCAGGCGGTCAGCCTGGGGATGACGTAGGCGTCGATGACCCGGTAGCCGGCATCGGTCAGGTGGCTGCCATCACGCTTCGCGTAACGACGCGCCCGCATCCCGTTGCGGGCTGACACGAGCGGGTTGAGATCGAGCAGGCAGGTCCCGGTCCGGGCGGCGAGATCGCGGACGAAGGTGTTCAGGCGCAGCACGTGTCCGTTGATGCGCTGCTGGTAGCTCTGCCGCCCGCGGGCGCGGCCAGCGATGGCGGCCAGCCACTCGTACCAGCGCGCCGGCGGACGCAGCGTCAGGTCGGTCACCAGGATCGGCTCGATGCCGTTGGCCCGGGCCAGGCCGACCAGGGCCTCGAGGTTGCGCTCGACGCCCCAGCACGCTTCGGCGGTCCGGCCGCGCGGTGCCCGGATGACGTCGTTGTCGACGCCCCAGATGTCGACGGCGCACGGGTCCAGATCGACCACGTCGCGCTGGAATCGCTCCAGGCAGGCCGGCGTCTGGTCGCCGGGCACGCCTCGGTTGACCACCGGGTGGCCCGCGCTCTCGTTGAGTGGCCAAGCGGCGAGATACGAGGCGCCCAGCAGGACGACCGGTCTCTCGTCCTTGGCCGCGGTGTTACCCAGATCCTGAAGCCGAAGACCGATCACATCCACCTCTGCTGACACCCCGGTCGCGCCGCCATGTTCGGAAAGCGGACATCTGTATGGCTGGCAATCGCCCTGCGTGCCGCCGCGGGACGGTCCCGCAGAGCGATTGCAAGCCCTCGGCCAGGGTGACCGACTAGCTGTCCTTCGGCAGGATGACCGTATCGATCACGTGAATGACGCCGTTGCTGGCGGCGATGTCCGCCTTCACGACCTTGGCGTTGTCGATCGTCACGCCGCCGCCGCTGGCGGCGATGGTCAGCGTGTCGCCGCTGACCGCCTTGGCCGAGGTGAGCTTGGCGGCATCGGCCGCCATCACCTTGCCGGCCACCACGTGGTAGGTGAGGATGCGCGTCAGCTTGGCCTTGTTCTCGGGCTTGAGCAGCGTCTCCACGGTGCCGGCGGGCAGCTTGGCGAACGCCTCGTCGGTGGGCGCGAACACCGTGAACGGACCGGGCCCCTTGAGGGTCTCGATCAGGCCGGCGGCCTTCAGCGCCGCAGCCAGGGTCTTGAACGACCCGGCGGCAACCGCGGTGTCGACGATGTCCTTGGTCTGCGCGGCGGCCGGCGCCGCGGTGATCGGGGCGACCGTCAGGGCGGCGGCAGCCAGTGTTCCGAGGGCGAGTGATTTCAACATGTCAGGTCCTTGACCGGGCGGGGCGTCGGTGCGCCTCCCGGCAACTGTCGCGCCGCATTCCGCCGGCGCGCTTTTGAGTTTAGTGAAATAAATCTTGATTTAAACTCAAATTACGCTCGACAATGAAAGTCGTTTGCGTGTCGCGAAAACGAGAGCCGCGGAATTGCCTGAGGCTCAAACCCGAAGCCCGGAAGGGGACGCCGATGTTGTCGAACACCCTGCAGGACGGGCTCAGCGAGTACCGGGATCGGCGAGAAGATCCGCACGCTGCGCTTGAAGAAGAAAATGGGGCTGGTCGAGCTGGGGACGCACACCGGGCTGTCACCGGCGCTACTGTCGAAGATCGAGCGCGGGCTGATGTTCCCGACGCTGCCCACGCTGCTGCGCATCGCGCTCGTGTTCAGCGTCGGCCTGGACTTCTTCTTCGCCGGCAGCCGTGACAAGCCGCTGGTGGCCCTCGTCCGCAAGAAGGATCGGGTGGCGCTGCCGGAGCGCGCCGGGGGCGGCGACGTCGCCTATCGCTTCGAGTCGCTCGACTTCGCCGCGACCGAGCGGCGCTTCAACGCCTACCTCGCCGAGTTCTTCCCGGTCGCCGACGAGGCGATGCGCCCGCACCATCATCCGGGTGTCGAGTTCATCCACACGCTGCACGGCACGCTCGGCGTGCACATGAACGGCGGCGTGCACCGGCTGGCGGCGGGCGACTCGATCTACTTCGACGCCAACCAGCCCCACGCCTATCGGAGGGAGCAGGGCCGGAGATGCACCGCCCTGGTCGTCACGGCGGCATGAAGCGGCCGCACAACGCCAAAGGGCGGCCCGCGGCCGCGCGTGAGAGCGCGGCCGCCAACGACCCGCCGCCCCGCGTGCGGCGCCGCGGCGCGCCCAGCGCCGCGCATAGCAGCCGCACGCGCCAAAGGGGCGGCCCGCGGCCGCGCGTGAGAGCGCGGCCGCCAGCCAGTTTCGACGCCTACTTGCGGCGCGTCGCCTGATCCCAGATCGTGGCCACGCCGCCACCGATCGCGGCGCCCAGCAGGGCGCCCTTCTTCCCCTTCACCGCTCCGCCGACGCCGGCGCCGACGCCGGCCGACGAGCCAATGATGATCGCGCTCTTCTGCCACGAGCGGCCGCTGGTGCGGCGCACCGCGCGCGGCGCCTGGCGGTAGCGGACCTGGCGGGGAGCCGGACGATAGACGACCGGCTGGTCCATCTGCGCGCCGTAGTAGGCCGCCGGCACGGGCGCGGCCATGCCCGGGTAGGCGGCCGCGGCCGCCGGCAGCCCGGCGATCGGCACGCAGTCGACCTGCGAGATCGTCTGGCCGGCGATCAGGCTCGGGCGGATCAGCGCCTGCTGGCCCGGCCCGCAGTTGACCGCGATCGGCGTGGCGCCGGACGCCGCGGCCGACGCGGTGAACGCCGCCGGCGGCGCGGCGCCGATCGGCGTGCCGGAGGAGCAGGCGGTGGCGGCGAGGGCGCTGGCACCGAGCAGGGCCATGGTCGAGAGTCGGGTCACTACGGTCGCATGTCGGACGTGCATGATTGCCTCCTTGTGGCGGCCCCGCTCTCACGCGGGGCCGCGGGCTGCCGTTGGCGCGTTCGGCTGCTATTCGCCGCGCTGGGCGCGCGGCGGCGCCTCACGCGGGCGGCTCGATCATCATCCGGTGGGCTGTGGCATCAACATCGATGCCAATCGCGCCTGCCGTCGCGACCTGCCCGAAAGCCCCAGGAATCAGCGGCTCGCCCGCAGCCGAGCCAGGCGAGTGTCCTCACGATGGGTCGCTCGACCGTGGCGCGGCGCCAATCGATCGGCGGCGGTTGCGGCAGTGCCACGATACGGACTACAGTCCGCTTCGCCCCCATGTCCATTCGATCCTGGCGCGCCGTCCGGCGGGCGCTGATCGCGGTTCCCGTCCTGCTCGTGGCAGGGCTCGCAGCCGCGGAGCCGCCCCTCACCCTGCAGCCGCGCGACCACGTAGTGCTCGTCGGCAACACGCTGGCCGAGCGGCAGTTGCTCTTCAACCACTTCGAGGCGTCGCTCCTCTCGCGCTTCCCCGCGCTCGAGCTGACGGTGCGCAACCTGGGCTGGAGCGGCGACACGCCGTCGCTGCAGCCGCGCCCGCTGAACTTCGGCGACGCGGCGACCCACCTCGCGGCGCAGAAGGCCGACGTCATCCTCGCCTTCTTCGGCCTGAACGAATCGTTCGCCGGCGAGCCCGGCGTCGCCGCCTTCGAGCGCGACCTCGAGGCGTGGGTCACGCTCCATCGCGCCGCCCGCTACAACGGCCGCACCGCGCCGCGGATCGTGCTGGTCTCGCCGATCGCCCACGAACGAGTGGCGCGGCTCGTCCACGTCGACGCCGAGGCCCGCAACCGCGAGCTGGCCCGCTACACCGAGGCGATGCGGACGCTGGCGGCGCGGCTCGAGGTGCCGTTCGTCGACGTCTTCACGCCGATGCGGGCGGCGATGGCCGCCGCGCCGGAGCCGCTGACCATCAACGGCATCCACCTGAACGAGACCGGCGACCGGGTGTTCGCCGGCATCCTGATGACGGCGCTCGGCTTCGAGCCGGCCCCGTCCGACACCTCGGCGACCGCGATCAAGGCGTTCGAGACGCTGCGCGAGCAGGTACGGACCAAGAACCAGCTGTGGTTCTATCGCTTCCGTCCGCTGAACGCCGAGTACGTCGTCGGCCGGCGCGTCAACCCGTTCGGCTCGGTCAACTTCCCCGGCGAGATGAAGCGCCTCGACGAGCGTATCGGCGAGCAGGATCAGAGGATCTGGCGCCAGGCCCGCACCGTCGCCGCGGGAGGCTCGCGATGAGGCGCGCCGCGGCGACCTGCGCGCTGGTGGCATGCGCGCTGGCTGGATCGGCCTGGACCGGCGCGGTCTCGGCCCAGGCCCCGCGCAAGGAGCCGAACCTCGGCGGCGACGTCGACCTCGCCTCGCAGGACCCGGTCGTCGCGCTGTCGCGGCTGAAGCCGGCGGCGGGCTACGAGGTCAGCCTGTTCGCCTCGGAGCGCGAGTTCCCCGAGCTGGCCAACCCGCTGGCCATGACGTTCGACACGCGCGGCCGCCTGTGGGTACTCACCTCGCCCACCTACCCGCACGTCGGTCCGGACGAAGTCCCGAACGACAAGCTGATCATCCTCGAGGACGGCAACGGCGACGGCAAGGCCGACACGGTCAAGGTCTTCGCCGATCGCCTCTACATCCCGACCGGCTTCGCGCTCGGCGATGGCGGCGTCTACGTCTCGCAGCAGCCGAACCTGATGTTCCTGCGGGACACCGACGGCGACGACCGCGCCGATGTCCGCCGGATTGTCCTGCACGGCTTCGGCACCGAGGACAGCCACCACTCGATCCACGCGTTCCAGTGGGGACCGGATGGCGCGCTCTACTTTCAGGAGGGCACCTTCCTCCACTCGCAGGTCGAGACGCCGTACGGGCCGGTCCGCGTCGACTACGCCGCCGTGTTCCGCTACGAGCCGCGCACCGAGAAGCTGGGCGTCTTCGTCACCTATCCGTTCGCCAACCCGTGGGGCCACGTCGTCGATCGCTGGGGCCAGAACTTCGTCAGCGACGCCTCGAACGGCTACAACTACTGGGGCACGGCGTTCTCGGGCCACGTCGACTACCCGAAGAAGCAGAAGCCGATGAAGGAATGGACGCTGACCCGCGTCCGGCCGACCGCCGGCAGCGAGTTCGTCCGCAGCCGGCACTTCCCCGACTCGGCCCAGGGCAACTTCCTCTTCAACAACACGATCGGCTTCCAGGGCATCAAGCAGTACCGCACCGTCGAGGACGGATCGGGCTTCGTCGGCATCGAGATCGAGCCGCTGCTGCAGTCGACCGATGCGAACTTCCGCCCGGTGGCGATGCAGTTCGGGCCGGACGGCGCGCTCTACGTCGTCGACTGGTTCAACCCGCTGGTCGGCCACATGCAGTACTCGCTGCGCGATCCGCGCCGCGACAAGACGCACGGCCGCGTCTGGCGCATCACCGCCGCGGGCCGGCCGCTGCTGAAGCGGCCGGTGATCCGCGGCGCGACCATCGCCGAGAAGCTCGACCTGCTGAAGGCCTACGAGGACCGGACCCGCTACCAGGCGCGCCTGGCGCTGCGCGATCGGCCGACCGCGGAGGTGCTGCCGGCGGTGCAGCGCTGGATCGACGGCCTCGATGCCAACGATCCGGAGATCGAGCACCACCTGCTCGAAGCCCTGTGGGTGCACGAGCACCACGACGCCGTCAACCTGCCGCTGCTGAAGCGGCTGCTCGCGGCCAAGGAGTTCCGCGCCCGCGCCGGCGCCGTCCGCGTGCTGCAGCACTGGTTCGATCGCGTCGACGGGGCGATGGCGCTGCTGGCGCCGATGGTCCGCGACGAGGCGCCGCGCGTCCGGCTCGAAGCGGTGCGCGCCCTCAGTTTCGTGCCGACCGCCGCGGCGGCGGAGGCGGCGCTGACGGTGCTCGCCAAGCCGATGGACTACTACCTGCAGTACGTCCTCGACTCGACGATGACGACGCTCGAGCCGAAGTGGAAGCCGGTGCTGACCAGCGGCAACCCGTTCGCCGGCGACAATCCGGCCGGGCTCGCCTTCGTGCTCGAACGCCTGGAGCCGGGTGAGCTGGCCTCGGTGAAGCGCAGCGATCCGGTCTACGAGGCGCTGGTGTCGCGGTCGGGGATCGATCCGGCGCTGCGGCGCGACGCCCTCGGCGTCCTGGCGACGCGGACCGGCACGTCGCTGGGGACGGCGCTCCTCGCGGCGGTGGGCCGCGTGGCGGCGACACCCGGAGCCGGCGCCGCGACCGCCGATCTGATGCGCCTGCTGGCCGACCTGCCGGCCGCTGATCTGGCGGCGCAGCGCCCGGCGCTGGAGCAACTGGCGCGGAGCGGCGCGCTCGACACGGTGCGGCAGGGTGCGCTGCTCGCGCTGCTGCGCCTCGACGGATCGGCCGACGCCGTCTGGCGGCTGACCGGCGCGTCGGCGCGTCTGCGGACGGACCTGCTCCGCGCCGCGGGCGCCGCCCCGGCGGGACCGGCCGCCGACAGCCTGCGCGCGCTGGTGCTGCCGTGGCTCCGCGACGCCACCGCGTCCGGCGCCGCCCTGGCCCCGCCGCAGCCGCCGCTGACCGGCCGCTACGTCCGGCTCGTCCGCCCGGGCCGGGCCACGGTGCTGAGCGTCGCCGAGGTGCAGGTCTTCAGCGGCGGCGAGAACGTCGCCATGAAAGGCACCGCGACGCAGTCGAGCACGCTGGCCGGGGGCGCCACCGGCGGGCACTCGGCGCGCGCCATCGACGGCGGCCTGGAGCCGGACCTGCCGGCCGGCACCGACCCGCTCAAGGGCACCGTGCAGTTCACCAGCGCCGAGCAGGATCCCTGGTGGGAGCTCGACCTCGGCGCCGAGCGGCCGATCGACACGGTCGCCCTGTGGGCCGCGTCCGCCGACACGCGGACCGGGATCTACGTGAGCATCCTGGACGGCAATCGCAAGCCGGTCTTCGTCCAGGACGGCCTGCGGCTGCAGGCACCCATGCACCCGGTCGACGTCGGCGGCGACCTGACGATCCCGCTGCAGGCCGCGGCGATCGCGCTGCTCCCCACCATCCGTGGCCACGAAGCCGAGACGGTGCCGCTGCTGGCCACGCTGATGACCAGGCCGGCGTTGCGACAGGCCTCACTGGCGGCCATTCGCCGGATGCCGGCCGACGTTTGGCCGGCGGCGCAGCTCGAGCCGGTCGCCGCCGAGGTCCTGCGCTACCTGGGAGCGATCCCGCCAGTCCAGCGCACGGGACCGGCCGTGGCCGAGACGTTCAGCCTGGGTCGCGACCTGATCGGGCGCGTCTCCGACCCGCTCCGCCGGTCGCAGCTGCAGGCGTCGCTGGCTGCCCTGCTGGTCCGCGTCATCCGCATCGAGGCGGTCGCCGCGCAGATGAAGTTCGACGTGTCGCGCTTCGCCGTCACCGCCGGCGAGACGGTGGTCATCGAGCTGGTCAACAAGGACGAGATGCCGCACAACCTCGTCGTCGGCAAGGAGGGCGCCCTCGAGACGGTCGGCCTGGCGGCCGAGAAGATGGTCGCGCTCCCCGACGCCTTCGCGAAGAACTTCGTCCCGGCCACGCCGGAGGTGCTGTTCTCGATCCGGTTGCTCAATCCCGGCGAGACGTCCAGGCGCGCTTCACCGCGCCGACGCAGCCGGGCAACTATCCCTTCATCTGCACGTTCCCGGCCCACTGGCGCACCATGAACGGCATCATCGAGGTGCGTCCGCCGGCCAGCCAGGTCTCCCAGCCATGACCCGTGTCGTCCCGCTCTTCGTTCTGGCCCTGGCGGTCGTCGTGGCCGGCCTCGGCGCCCAAGCACCGGCGACGCCGCCGGCCGCGCCAGCCCGGCGCCCGCACGTCGTCTTCGTCACCGGCGACGACGAATACCGCTCCGAGATCTCGATGCCGATGATCGCGGCGATCCTCGAAAAGCAGCACGGAATGCGCACGTCGGTCGCCTACGCCCGGCCGATCCCGCAGACCAAGGATCACATCGAGGGGCTGGAGGCGCTCGCCAACGCCGACCTGATGGTGATGTTCCTGCGCTATCGCGCCCTGCCCGACGCCGAGCTGAACCAGATCCTCGCCTACGTGAAGTCGGGCAGGCCCCTCGTCGGATTCCGCACCAGCACGCACGCGTTCAACTACCCAGCGGGCAGCCCGCACACCGACCTGAACGACGGCTTCGGCCTCGACACGTGGGGCCAGAAGTGGATCACCCACCATGGTCACAGGTCGACGACGACCGTGGCGCTCCGCGCCGAGGCCGGCAGCCATCCGATCCTGCGCGGCGTGACGCCGTTCGCGGCCAAGTCGTGGCTGTATCACGTCGCGCCGCTGAACGGCCCGGCGACCCTGCTGCTCGACGGGACCAGCGTCAACTCCGACAAGGCGGCCAAGGCGGATCAGTTCCCGCCGGTGCAGCCGGTGGCCTGGACGCGCGAGCACGCCGGCGGGCGGGTGTTCTTCACGACGCTCGGCCACCCCGGCGACTTCGAGGAGCCGTCGATGCGGCGGCTGACCGTCAACGCGATCCTGTGGGCGCTCGGCCGCGACGTGCCGGCCAAGGGCGCGGACGCCACGCCGGTGACGCCCTACGTCGCGCCGGAGAGCTTCGACCTGTCGAAGTTCAAGTAACCGCCACCCGCCTGCCGGCCGTGAGGGGCCGGCGGCACGTCAGCCGATCTCGGCGACCCGGGCCCGCACGAGGCGCGTGACGATCCGCGCCGGCAGCGGCTCGCCGATCGGGAAGCGGATCGTCCCCTTGCTGGTGTCGAAGCCGGCCAGGGCCTTCGCTTCCGCGGCCACCACCTTGCCGCTCATCGGGTGGTAGGAGCAGTGGCCCTTGGCCCCTCGAAAACATGCCAGCAGCTTGCCGTTCAGCCGAAAGGCTGGGAAGCCGTAGCTGATCGTCTCTTCGGCCGCGGGAGCGGCTTTCTTGATCGACGCCCGCACGGCCTCGAGGGTCCGGCGGGCGTCGTCGTCGTCGAGCGTGGCCAGGTAGGCGTCGATCGTCCTGGGCCTGGCCATTCCAATCAAAACACGAAGCGAAGACCGAAGCGGATCAGACGCGGATCGGACGCTCCCGTGATCTGCCCGAAGGTCGCGCTGCCGAACGTCGTGTTCGGGTTGTTCGGGTGCAGCGAGTTGGTGACGTTGAACGCGTCGATCCGGATCTCCGCAAAGCGGTGCCCGAAGGGGATCTTCTTGACGATCGACGCGTCCAGGTTGACGTAGGCCGGAGCGGCGACGCCGGAGCCGTTGCGGGTCAGGTTGCCGAACGTGTTCGCCGCCGGCGCCGCGAACGCCGCCGTGTTGAACCACAGCAGGCCGGCGCCGACGTTGCCGAGGATCTCGGGATCGCCGATCAGGTCGGGCCGCTGGGTGTTGCCGGGGGCGCGCAGCAGCGCGCCGTCCATGGTGATGTCGAGCGCGATGCCCGACTGGGCGGTGAAGAGGCCGGACATCTGCCAGCCGTTGGCGATGCCACCGAGCCAGCCCTCCTTCTGGAACGGCAGCCCGTAGACGAAGCTGCTGACGAAGGTGTGCTTGCGGTCGTTGACCGTGCGGCCCCAGCTCCGCTCGATGTCGGCCGGCGTGCTGATGTTGCCGTTCGAGTCGCCGCCGTCGTAGCTCTCCCCCTTGCCCAGCGTGTAGGAGTTGGTGATGAGGAACCCGTTCTTGAAGCGGCGATCGACCTTCACCTGCATCGAGTGATAGTCGGTGTGGTACGGCAGGAACGCTGTGGTGCTGGCGGTCCGGCCGAAGCTGGCGAAGAGCGGCCGGCCATCGTTGTTCGAGCCCGGCACCAGGCTGGCGTTCAGGTCGAGGCGCTGGATGATGTCCTGGCCGTGGTTGGCGACGTAGGCGACTTCAGCGGTGAAGTCGAACGGCAGCTCACGCTGGTAGGCCACGTTCCACGAGTGCAGCAGGCCTTCCTGGAGGTCGGTGGGGACTACCACGTACGCGGCATTGCGCAACCGGGCGTCGGCGCCGGCGTCGATGCGGCCGTTGGACGGAATCTGCGCCACGACGGGGGCCGGGAACCCGGCCGACATCGAGATCCCGGCCGGCGGGATGAAGGCATTGGCCGCATTGAACTGGTTGTTCTGCTTGACCGGGAAATTGAAGGCGTAGCTGTTGTCGCTGAACGGGATCGTGCTGACGCCGTAGCCGGCGCGCACGACCTGGCGGTCGGTCAGGCGGTACGACACACCGAGCCGCGGGTTGAAGTTGCGGAACGTGGACTTGACGCCGAGGTTGTCGGCGACGTCGCCGTAGCCCGACACCAGCAGCTGGTTGGTCGCGGGATCGTAGTTGGACAGGCCGCCCTGGGCCTGCACACCCGTGAACGGCGTGTAGAACTCGTGCCGCAGGCCGAGATCGATCGTCATCTTCGGCGATACCTGCCACTTGTCGTGGATGAAGGAGAACACGGCCCCGTAGACGGTGCCGGGCTTCTCGACGACGGCGAGGTCGCGGCCAGCACTGCTCGGCCGATCCAGCAGGAACGCGGCCAGCGAGTTGCCGACGTTGTTCTGCGTCGCGGCGATGCTCGGGACACCGGTCTGGCCGCCGTTGAAGGTGTAGACGCCGCGCGGCCCGCCCTGGTCCTGCGTCTGCAGCAGGTAGTCGCTGTTGTGGCGATAGTCGCCGCCGAACTTGATCGTGTGGTTGCCCCACAGCTTGGTCATGACCAGCGCCGCCGTGTAGGTGGTCTCACCGCGGTTCCACGGCATGGACGCCGAGAACCCGACCGTCGGGTTCGAGTAGCCCTGCAGGCTGATCGTCGTCATCCCGCTCGTGTAGGTGTCGAGGTTGGCGCCGGGGATGCCGAGATCGGCGGCCGTCGACAGCCCGCTGCCCGCACTCAACGCGACGTTGTGGTAGGTGCTGACACCGAAGCGGGCGTCCATGACGAACGTGTTGGTCAGCGTCCGGGTCCAGTTGCCAGCCGCGGTCTGGGTCTTGTTGACACCGGTGCCGATGAAGCCGCCCTGGTAGGGGCCGCCGAACACGCCGTCGCCGTAGTTACCCGGCTCGAACACCGTCGGCCGCTGGAAGCTGTAGCGGATCGACACCTGGTCCTTCGACGAGAGCTGGTAGTTGAGCTTCACGTCGAATCCGTCGGTCCGCCGCTCGCGCACGGTCGCGTCCTGATAGTTGACGGTCCCGAGCGCGACGCCGGTAATGTTCGGCAGTGGCACGTTGGCGAGAATCTGGCGGGCAATCGGGCTGATCCGATCGGCGGGAATCCGGTTGCCGGGGAATTGGCGTGCGGCCGGCGCCGGTGGCGTCGCCGGTCAGTGGATCGAAGATCGGCACGCTCGAGGCGCTGAAGTCGCCGTTGCGCATCGCCTCGGTCGGGATCGTGTAGCGGTTGATGCGGCCGAGATCGTCGCTGGTACGAATGTAGTCGCCGAAGAAGAACAGCCGGTTGCGGATGATCGGGCCGCCCAGGGTGAAGCCGCCCTGGTGATAGGCGGTCGGGGCCTTCTGCCGCTCCTTGGGGAGCGTGCGATCGACGAACGGGTTGGTAGCGATGGTCGCTTCAGTGTTGCCGAAGTAGAAGCCGCTGCCCTTGAACTGGTTGGTGCCCGACTTCAGCGTGACGTTGGTGACGGCGCCGCCGGCGCGGCCGAATTCGGCGTCGTAGTTGCTGGTCGCAACGCTGACGGTCTCGAGCGCCTCGGCCGACGGGATGAGCACGGTCAGGAGGCCCGTGCGGTGATTGTTGTCGACGCCCTCGATCTGGACGTTGTTGGCGAGGCGTGACTGACCATTGACGTTCGACGACAGCGAATCCTGTGAGTTGAAGAACTCGGAGTGCGGCCTGATCGGCTTCGTGGCACCGGGGACGGTGGCGACCATGCCCTGGAAGTTGCGGCCGAAGCCGAGCGGCATCGCGGCGATCTGCTCGCCCTGGATGATGCGGCCGGTGTCGGCGCGATCCGACTGCAGCGGCGGCGGGTCGGCGCTGACCGTCAGCACCTCGGTGACCTCGCCCGCTTCGAGCGTCAGGGCCACGCGGATGGTCGTGTTGACGTCGACGCGGACGTTCTCGCGGACCACCTTCTTGAAGCCGGCCAGTTCGGCCTCGACGCGATAGATGCCGTCCTTCAGGTTCGGGAAAGTGAAATAACCGTCCTGGTTGGTGACGGTGGTCGAGCTGATGTTCGTGCCCTGGTCGGTGACCGTGATGGTGGCGCCGGGTACGGCGCTGCCGCTGCTGTCGGCGATGTTGCCGAGCAGCGTGCCGCGCACGGCTTGGGCATGGACGGCATGGGGCGCCAGAATCAGCGCGCATGCGAGAACGACAGCCGCCGCGCGCAGAGCGCGGCCGGCACGCGAGGCGACACCGGTCATCTCAACCCTCCAGACAGTAGTGTACCTGAACAATACGACTGCTCCCGCTTGTCGGTCAAGGCCCGCTTTTAGAACAATTCGCGGGGATCCCAGTGGACTCATATACGGGCGACGCCTCGACGAGGCGCATCCGCGTTCGCCGCGGTGAAGATCTCCGGGCCAGCGCCGCGCCGTTGATGCCACTTGTCCCCCCAGTTCGGGAGGAAGCCGACGTACAGTGCCGAGCGCGTTCGCTCGCGCCACGATCCAATCCACGTGGCGGAAACACTCCTCGTTCGGCTGCGTCGGGTCGTTGGCCTTCAGCGGGGTGTGGCCCTACGGGTTGGGATCCGTCAGCCCGTCGAGCTCGGCGAGCGCCACCGCCTGGATCGGTCACTTTCATCTGGGATCTGCCGAAGATGAAATCGCGGCCATACGGGCGACGCCGGTGGTTCACCGGCTGGCGGGCGGTTTGGGCCGGAGCACGCCGCCCGAGCCGGCGTTCATCGGATGAGCGGCCGCCGACGCGTCCACGTCGGTCTCCCACGTCGCGACACGCGCGCGGAGGTCGGCGAGACGCGCCGGCTCACGAGCGCCGAGGTTCTCTCGCTCGCCGGGATCCGCCTCGAGATCGAAGAGCAGCTCGATCGCGCCGTCGCGGACGTACTTCCAGCGGCCGGCGCGCACCGCCCGTTGGCGGCGGTCGACCCGGTCGATGCGCCAGAAAAGCGCGCGCTCGACCGGCGCTGCCCTGGTCAGGAGCGGCAGCAGGTCGACTCCGTCCGGCGGGCGCGATGCCGGCTGCGGCGTCCCGGTCGCCGCAAGGATGGTCGGGGGCAGGTCGAACGTTGCCGACACCTGTCTCGACACCGTGCCGGCGGCGATCCGGCCGGGCCATCGCACGAGGCACGGCACGCGGATGCCGCCCTCCCACAGCGTCGCCTTGTGATGGAACAGCGGCGCGTTGCGCGAGAGCCGCTCGCCGCCGTTGTCGTTGGTGAAGATCACGAGCGTATCCGGCGCGAGCTTCAGGCGATCGAGGGCGGCGAGGATGCGGCCGACACCCGCGTCCATGCTCTCGAGCATGCCCGCGTAGTCGGCACGGGTCCCGTCGTACCAGGTCGCCTCGGTCCGCACGTCGCCGGGACGCCCGGGCGCCTGGAACGGCCAGTGCACTGCGTTGTAGGCGACGTAGAGGAAGAACGGCGCGGCGGCGTTCTGCTCGATGAAGCCGACGGCCCGATCGGTGAGCAGGTCGGTCAGGTAGCCGCTCCGCTCCACCGGTCGATCGTTCTCCCAGAGATCCGGACCGCCGGTCCGGTACCTGTGCGAATACATGTCCACGTTGCCGCTCAGGAAGCCGAAGAACTCCTGGAAGCCGTGGGCGTTGGGACCGAGATCGGGACGGAAGCCGAGATGCCACTTGCCGAACATACCGGTGCGATAGCCGCGGTCGCGAAGGAGCCGCGGCAGCGTCGGCTCCGTCGCCGGCAATCCGGCGTCGCGGTCGGCCGGCAGCAGCGCCCATTCGAGACCGACGCGCTGCTGATAGCGGCCGGTCATCAACGCCGCGCGGGTCGGCGTGCACACTGGGCCGTTGGCGTAGAAGTCGGTGAAGCGCGTGCCTTCGCGCGCCAGCCGATCGAGATGGGGCGTGCGGATGTCGGTCACACCGTAGCTGCCGATGTCTCCGTAACCCATGTCGTCGACGAGGACGACGACGACGTTCGGCGGCCGCGGTGTCTGCGCCTCTGCCCCGCCCGGGGCGGCGGCGGGCAGGGCAGCGAGCAGGAGCGCGGAGAGAAGGCGAAATCGATGCGGCATGGTCGTGGTCCCTGGCGGCTCCGGCCGGTCCGGGCCAGCGGAAGGCGGCGCCACGGTATCATCTCGCCGGCCACTCATGATCTCGCGACGTGAGCTCCTTGCGCTTCTGCCCGCCCTCGGTGTGCCGGCCCGGCTGACGGCCGGGGCCCCAGCGGACGCGCCGGTGAGGCGGCTCACGAGAGGCCCGCGATTTCACTGGTTCGGCTACTACGACAAGTGGCAGCTCGATCCGGACGATCGCTACGTGCTCGGCTGCCAGGCATGCCGCAGTTCGTGCCGGGGTCGGCCTCCGAGATCGACCCGAAACCAATCGGTTAGTGTCGTAGGTCGGTCCCCGTGGCGTTGTCCGCGGCCACGAGATCGACGCTGTCGAGTGCCGGCGCGCGCCCGACGAACACCGTCGGCTTCTTTGGCAGGGCCAGGCCGTCGCCGCCCGGAGCGACGAAGAGCAGCAGGCCGTCGACCGACTTCGCCGGCTGCGCAGCGACTATGACTACGGTCTGGAAGTCGGCATCACCTACGGCTTCGGCTCAATCTTCAACCAGGTCGTCAACCCGCGCTTCGGGCAGTAGGAGTCGTGCGACCGCCGGCGGCGGTTCTCCATCGGACCGGGTGCCCTACCAGGTACCAGCTTCAGGCCGAGCTGCAACTGGCGCGGCGCATTGGACTGGCTGGTCACCAAGCCGAAGCTCGTGCTGCTGAAATCGGTATTCGGGGCGTTCCAGACCACGCGGTTGAACAGGTTGAAGGCCTCGAGCCGGACGTCAAGCCGCGCCTGGCCGGTGGACGAACGCCGCGCGGTTCAGGTAGCGATCCACGGTCGGGTCGAACGCCGCGATCCCGCCAGGTCTGGCCGACGTTGGGCGAGAACGCATCCTTGTTGAACGTGTTCAGGCCGAAGGAGACGTGATTGACCATCCGCCGGCCGATCCAGTCCCAGCTGGCGCGGTGGAGATCGCCGTCGAAGCTCGTGGTCTGGAAGGTGTTGAACGGCTCGGGCAGGCCCGCCGCGCCGGCGTCGCCCGGCCGGACGCGATTGGTCGTGCGGTTGAACAGGTAGGACAGCCGGTGCCGATCGCTCAGCGTGTGATCGAGCTTGACGCTGAACTTGTGGGTCTTGTCGACGGTGGTGCCGCCCGGCGACAGGAAGTTGATGTACTCACCGATTGGCAGCCGCTCAATCGCGATCGCGACCGGTGGCTGCCTGCCCGGTAGTACGGATAGCGGTCCCATCGGTCGTCGTCGCTGGCCGCGCGCGGGTCGGCCGTGTCGCGCATCCAGGCATCGAGCTCGTGGCGCAGCCGCTTCCTGGCCTCGTCGTGCTCGGGCCGGCCGATCAGGTTCGTCAACTGATGGCGATCGGACGGCAGGTGATAGAGCTCTTCGGCCGGGCGGCGCGCGGTGGCCAGGCTGAAGAAGGGGGCGATGGCCGGATCGGTACGGCGATCGAGCAGCAGCGACTTCGCTGGCCCGCCGTCGATGTCGCCGAAGGGACCGACCGCGACGTGCTGTTCGGGATCGCCGGCCGGCCAGCGATCGGGCCGCAGGTTCCGGATGTACAGGTAGTCGCGCGTCCGGACGGCTCGAACCGGGTAGCTCAGATCGCCCCGGCGCACGTTGGCGTGGCGCTCGCGCTCGATGAACACGCGATCGCGGCCGGGCTCGGTCGCGCCGCCGAGCAGCGGCCGCAGCGACCGCCCGGTCATCGCGGCCGGCACGGATTGCCCGGTGGCGTCGAGCAGCGTCGGCGCGAGGTCGGCCAGTGAAACGAAGGCGTCGATCCGGGTGCCGGGCCTGACGCCGGCGGGCCAGCGGATGGCGAGCGGCATCCGCGCCCCGGCGTCGTAGACGTTGGCCTTGGCACGCGGGAACGGCATGCCGTTGTCGGAGGTCACGATGACGATCGTGTTGTCGAGCTCGCCGATTCGCTCCAAGGCGTCGAGCAGGGCGCCGAGATCGCGATCGAACCGCTCCACCTCGAAGTAGTAGTCGAGCAGATCGCGCCGCACCTCCGGCGTATCCGGCAGGAAGGGCGGCACCGAGACCCCCGCCGCGCCGGCCGGCAGCGTCACGCCGGTATCCGGCGCGTAGGGACGGTGCGGATCGAAGCTGCCGAACCAGAAGCTGAAGGGACGGTCCGCCGGACGCTGCTTCAGGAACGCGTCGAAGCCGTCGAATTGGGGGCCGGCCGGGTTGCGATCGCGCCCGCCCGGCTCGATGCGGCCCGGGTCCCCACCCTTTGCCGGTGTGGCCGACGATGTAGCCGGCGGCCTCGAGCAGATCGGGATAGACGGCGTGCGGCTTCGGGAGGGGCCCCAAGTTGCCAGAGTCGTCGAGTCGGTGCACGGCTTGCCCTGTGAGGAGGGCGGCGCGCGACGGTGTACACGACGGTGAGGCGGTGAACGCATGGGTGAAGAGCGCCCCTTCGCGCGCAATGCGGTCGAAGTTGGGGTCCGCACCGCCCGATCCCCATAGGCCCCGGCGTGCCCGAACGACCAGTCGTCGGCGATCGCCAGCACGATGTTCGGCCGGCGCGCCGCGACCGGCTGCGGCCCGCTGCCGCGAATGGCTGCGAGCACGCCGGCGAGCTCCGTGACCTTTTCCGGCAGGCTGCCGGCCACGTTGCGCCGTTCGGCGGCGTCCACGCGCAGGTCATCGAGCTGTGGCTCGGGGCCGTTGCCCAGCGTCCGCCGCCCCGACGCGGCCCGGCCGCGGAGCGCCGGCAGCACGTTCTCGGTGTCGGGGGCGCGTGGGCCGGCGGATTCCCCGAGGAGCGCGGCGGACGACGCCAGGAGATCCACCTGGGACACCAGGGCGTCGCTCACGCCCGGCTTCACGCGCGCCGGCCAGCGGAGCACGAACGGCACGCGTGTTCCCGCCTCGAAGTTGCTGCCCTTGCCGCCACGCCAGCCACCGGCCGGCGTGTGATCCCCGTTGCGCTCGACCGCCCCGTCGCGATAGCCGACGTCCAGCACCGGACCGTTGTCGCTCGAGAACAGCACCAGCGTGTCGTCCGCGGAGACGTCGCCGTAGCCGAGGTCGTCGGCGTAGACGATGACGACGTTGGGCCGGTCCTGGGCGGCGGCGGACGCCGCCGGGAGCAGGGCGATCAGGCTGAAGACCGTTCGACGCACGAGCATGGATGACGCTCCTGAGGCGGGTGGACAGGCCGTGGCGCACCGCCGCCTGCACCGCGCCGATGGTATCGTGACCGCGGTCGCCGTGCCGCGGCCGGTGGCAGTCACTCCATGAGCTCATTCGTGCTTCGCGGATCCTGCGGTGTCGCGCTCGTCCTCCTGGCCGCCGGCTGCGGCCGGACCCCGTCGGCCGCCGGTGCGCCGGACGCGGCCGCTCACGATCATCCGGTCGCGGCGGCTCCGGTCGCGGGGCCGTCATCTCCCTCACCTCGCCTCAACGCCGCCGGCCCGCCGGAAGGCCCGCCGCCGGGCATGCTCTGGGTCCCTGGCGGGACGTTCTGGATGGGCCGCGCGGGTGGCGACATGCCCGACGCGGTGCCGTCGCATCTCGTGGAGGTCGACGGGTTCTGGATGGATCGCACCCCGGTGACGAACGCACAGTTCGAGCGCTTCGTGAAGGCGACCGGCCACGTGACGGTCGCCGAGCGCACGCCGGATCCCGCCAGCTACCCTGGGGTGCCTCGCGACAAGCTCGTCGCGGGCTCCGCCGTGTTCAAGCCCACCGGCCGGCCGGTGCCGCTCGACGAGCCCTTGCGCTGGTGGACCTATGCGCCGGGAGCGAGCTGGCGGGCGCCGTCCGGCCAGGGCAGCTCGACTCGCGGGCGCGGCGACCATCCCGTCGTGCACGTGGCCTACGACGACGCCGCCGCCTATGCCCGATGGGCGGGCGGGCGCCTGCCGACCGAAGCGGAGTTCGAGTTCGCGGCGCGTGGCGGCCTCGATCGCGCTCTCTACTCGTGGGGCAACGAGTTCCGGCCGGCGGGCGCGCCGGCCGCCAACACCTGGCAGGGCACGTTCCCGGCACATGACGACGGCCACGATGGCCATGCGGGAACATCTCCGGTCACGGCCTTCGCCCCGAACGGGTTCGGCCTCTACGACATGGGCGGCAACGTCTGGCACTGGTGCACGGACTGGTATCGCCCCGATACCTATGCGACGCGGACGGGAGGCTCGCCGGCGCGCAATCCGCGCGGTCCCGACTCGAGCCACGATCCACGCGAGCCGGGCGCGGCCAAGCGCGTCGTCCGCGGCGGTTCATACCTCTGCACCGACCAGGTACTGCGCCCGCTTCCTCGTCGGCAGCCGCGGCAAGTCCGAGGTCTCGAGCAGCGCGTCCAACCTCGGCTTCCGGCTCGTTCGGCCGGCGGGAGGGCTGCGATGAAGGGCGCCGCCGTCCTCCTGGCGGTCGTGGTCATGGCCCAGGCCGCGGCCGGAACCATCGCCCCGCGTGAGCAGGCCGCGCCGCGTCCGCTCCAGCGGCCGAACATCGTCTGGATCAGCAACGAGGACATGAGCCCGCGGCTGGGGGCCTACGGGGATCCGATTGCCCGGACGCCGTCGCTGGACCGCCTGGCGTCGCAGTCGACGCGCTTCACGCGCGCATTCACCACGGCGCCTGTCTGTGCGCCGAGCCGCGCCGCCATCATCACGGGCATGTACCAGACCGCCATCGGCGCTCAGCACATGCGCACGACGGAGGACCGCGTGCCGGAGCTGCCGGGACCGTACCTGGCGGTGCCGCCGTTCTACGTCAAGGCGTTCCCCGAGTACCTGCGGGCGGCCGGCTACTACACGACCAACCAGGTCAAGACCGACTATCAGTTCGGCGTCCCCTTCACCATCTGGGACGAGGTCAGCCGCGAGGCGCACTGGCGCAAGAGGCGCGATCCGGCGCAGCCGTTCTTCGCGGTCTTCAACATCGAGACCACCCACGAAAGCCGCGTCTTTCCCGCCAGCGCGGCTCGCACGGCCGGCAAGCCACCCGTAACCGATCCGACTACCGTGGTGCTCCCGCCGTACCTGCCGGACACGCCGGCGGTGCGCGAGGACATCGCCCGCCATTACGACAACATCGCGGCGATGGACGCGCAGGTCGGCGAGATACTGCGCCAGCTCGAAGAGGACGGCCTCGCCGACGACACGATCGTCTTCTACTGGAGCGATCACGGCGATGGTCTGCCGCGGTCGAAGCGCTCGCTGTACGATTCCGGGCTCCGCGTGCCGCTGATGATCCGGCTGCCGAAGCCGTTACGGTCCGCGGCGGCGGGGCCCGGTGCGGTCGTCGGCGACCTGGTCAGCTTGGTCGACCTGGCGCCGACCGTCCTCGCCCTCGCCGGCGTGCCCGTTCCGGCGCACCTGCCGGGACGGGTGCTGGTCGGCCCGGCCGCCGGGCCGCCGCCCGCCTACGTCTTCGCGGCGCGGGACCGCATGGACATCGAATACGACATGATGCGGTCGGCGCGGGACCGGCGCTTCCTCTACATCCGCAACTTTCAGCCGGAGCTGCCCTACGCCGGCCACATCATCTACCGCAACCAGAGCACGATCATGCAGGAGTGGCTGCGCCTGCAGGCCGGCGGCGGCCTGCGCGGCGATGCGGCCCAGTGGATGCGCCCGTCGCGGCCGGCGGAGGAGCTGTTCGACGTCGTCGCCGATCCCCATCAGGTCCGCGACCTGTCGGGTGACGCCGCCCATCGGCCGACGCTCGAGCGGATGCGCCGCGCCGTCACCGGGTGGATGGACCGGGTCGGCGATCAGGGGTCGATCACGGAAGCCGAGATGATCCAGCGGATGTGGCCCGGCGGCGTGCAGCCGGAGACGGCGCGCCCCTACATCGTGCCGCGGCGCGCCACCGAGGTGCCGGCCCGCCCCGCGACGATCGCGCTGACCGACCCGATGGAGGTCGTCGTCTACGTGCCGACGCAGGGGGCATCGGTCGGCGTGACCACCGAGGACGGACCGGCGGCAACGTGGCGGCTCTACACCGGGCCGATCCGTGTCGATCGCCCGATGACCCTGCGAGCCAAGGCGATTCGCTACGGCTACAAGGAAAGCCAGGAGACGCGGGTCACCTTCACGCGCTGACGCGCCGGCCGCGCTTCACGACTCGTGGCTCACCGGCCGAACACCAGCACCCAGTCTTCGTCTCCAGCCGCGTTCCTTCCAGGAGGCGTATGTGGGTCGAGGCCGGCGAGTCGAGCGCGGCCTTCCACTCGGCGTCCATCCGCCAGATGTGCTTCTGGCCGAAGGCGTGGCGCGGCCTTCTGACCGCCAGCGTGTCATCACCGGCCGTCGACGCCGAGGGCCGCCGGCAGGTCAGCGATAGAACGGCTGCCAGGTCAGCCAGCGCGGGCCGTAGTGCGGCACCGCGCCGCCGGCTTCGAGCGCGCCCAGGTCCGGAGCCGCACCGGCGAAGTCGTCGTTGACCGTCGGCAGGCGCACCCCCGCATCGACCGCGGCGCCGGCCGGCTTGATCCGGAAGTCCAATTCCATCGCGTGGTAGACGGCGTGGCGCTTGGCCACATCCGGCGGCGTCATCCGCTCGAACACGTCGAAGTCGACCTCGATGCCGTGCAGCTCCTGGCCGGTCGCCGGTCGCACCTGTGACAGCGACTGGAAGGTCTTCCAGTCCTCGGCCTTCGCGTCGTACGCCGTTGCGCCAGGGCTCGGCGCGAGCCAGGCGTACTGCGCGGTCACGCCCGCATTGGGCCGATATCCGTTGTAGTCGGAGCTGAACGCCGACGTGGCGTTGGCCCAGGTCATGACCGCGCGCTCGGGCGTATCGCGGCCGAGCACCAGGTTGTTGCGGAAATGCACGTTCGCCGACGGATCGCGCGCCGTCTGCTCGCCGATGATGGTGTTGTGCCAGACGAAGAGGCCGGCCGGCTTGGCTGAGAACTTGAACGCGACGCCGGTAGGTACGTGGTACAGCACGTTGCGGATGAAGTAGACCGGCCCGCCGAAGACCGGCTGCGCGCTGTAGCCACCCTGGGCGGCGTTGACGCCGCGGTTGCCTATGACGCGGACATTGTGGACACCGCCGTCGGTCTCGATGAAATCGTCGTTCGAGAGGTGGATGTCGTTGCCGTAGATGTCGATCGACGAGGCGCGCCGCTCCGGATCGCGCTCGGGCGTACCGTAGGTCGAGATGCCAATCCCGTCGTGGAAGTAGGCGATCGCATTCCTCGCGATGACGTGTCCGGGGCCGTAGACCTTGATGGCGTAATAGCTGGTAAGGACATGCGATCCGTAGGCGCCGGCGCTGGCCCAGCGCGGGCCGGTCCAGCCGATCAGCCGGAACCGATCCTCGCGGCCGAGGAAGAGATTGTCGGCGATGTAGAAGTCGCTCGAGCCGGCGTACTCGGTCCAGACGCCGAAGCCGATGTTCTCGAACCGGCAGTTCTTCACCGACAAGCCGACCGCGCCCGTGACGCCCTTCTGGCCGGCCAGCATGCCCACGTCCGTGTTGCGGATCGTCAGTCCGTCGAACAGGTGATGACTCGTCGCCATGACGTTGAAGAGCACATGGTTGCCGGCGCCATCGAAGATGACCTCGCCATCGCCCGCCGACGTGATCGTGATGGGCCGATCGGCGGTCGCCTTCAGCGTCAGAGGGAAGGTGCCATCGAAGGGCGCCATCTGCGGATCGACGTAGTTCGATCGCTCGGGTCGGTACAAGCCGGCGTGCATCACGATGCGGTCGCCGGGCTGCGCCGGCCGCTCCCGGACCACGCTCCAGTCGCCGAGGCCGGCGCCGTAGTAGGCGTGCAGCAGGCTGGTGAAGCTCGGCTCCTGCCGGGGCCCCTGGTAGTCGGGCGGATAGACGTGCAGGGTCCGCCCGCCGTTGAAGGCCTGCGGCTCGCCACGGGTGCGGACCCGCGCGAGACGGCTGGTCTCACCCGCGGTGCCGTCGGGGTCCGAGAGCCTGAAGCGGCATTCGTACTCGGCGTCCGGGGCGAGGCCGAGAATGCTGCCGGCAAAGCCCTGAGGCACGACATACTCGAGGTGTTCCCGCTGGCGGAAGACACGCTCACCCCCGACGCGCACGAGTGGGAGGGCGACACGCCACTCGACGTCGCCGACCCGCCGGAACTCGACGGAGACGGCGGCATTGCGGTTGTCGTCGCCCTGGATGCTCCACTCGAATCCGAGGTTGTGGAGGGTCGGATGCTCGACGACGAACTCGCCGGCGTGGACGCGGTCGTTCGCGGCTGCCGGCGTGGCCGCCCAGGCGAGCGAGGCCATAGCGATCAGGCGGAGGATGGACTGAGTCATCGAATCGGATCTCCCCAGAGCTCGTGGCGACCATAGCGGCTTCCGCCACGCCGAGATCGGTGGCGGAGCATAACGTGCGTGACGGCGGCCGGGAGGGTTCAGCGCATCCTCCCGCCTGTGGCGCGCCGATGGTATCGTGACCGCGGCTGCGGCCTGGCGGCAGCCCTGGAAGGCACTCATGTTCCCAGCCCCGTTTCGCGGCGCCCGCGGCATCGTGGTCGACCTGCCGTTGGCCGCCATCGCTCGCCTCGTGCCGGTCTTCGCGCTGGCGCTGCTGCCCGCCGATGCGCGCGCGCAGTCTCGTCCGCCGAACGTCGTTCTCGTGCTCGCGGACGATCTCGGTTACGGCGACGTGGCCGCCTACAACCCGGCGGGACGGATCCCGACGCCGCACCTCGATCGGCTCGCCCGACAGGGGCTGCGCTTCACCGACGCCCACACGCCGTCCGGCGTCTGCACGCCGACACGCTACGGTCTGCTCACCGGCCGCTATGCGTGGCGGACCAGGCTCACGCGTGGCGTCCTCTGGGGCAACGGCGACGCGCTCATCGAGCCCGGCCGGCTGACCATCGCCTCGCTGCTCCGGTCGCGCGGCTACTACACGGCCGCGGTCGGCAAGTGGCACCTCGGCCTGGGCTGGGGTGTGAAGCCGGGCGCCGCGGCCGATCGCACCACCAACAGCGAGAAGGCCGCCCTCGACTGGATCGACTATGGAGCCCGCATCGCCGATGGTCCGCTGCAGCACGGATTCGACGAGTTCTTCGGCCTGCCGGCCTCGCTCGACATGGCCGACTACGTCTACGTCGACGGCGACCGTGTCGTCGCGCCGCCGACGGCGTCGCTCGAGGGCGTACCGGTACAGCTGCCGGCGTTCTACCGGCCGGGCCGGGCGAGCCCCGGGTTCCGCCCCGAGCAGGTGCTGGCGGACCTGACGTCGCGAGCGGTACGCGTCGTCCGCGCCCGCGCGCGGGATCGCCAGCCGTTCTTTCTCTACCTGCCCCTGACGGCCCCGCACACGCCGGTGCTGCCGACGGCGCGCTTTGCCGGCCGGACCGGCCTCGGACCGTATGGTGACTTCGTCGCCGAGACCGACGCGGCCATCGGCGAGGTACTCGCGGCGCTGGACGAGACCGGGGCGGCCCGAGACACGATCGTGATCGTCACGAGCGACAACGGTCCGGCGCCGGTGGCCAACTTGATTGCCGACCTGCGGGCGCGCGGCCATGATCCGGCGGGCGGCTGGCGCGGCGCCAAGCAGGACCTGTATGAGGGCGGCCATCGGGTGCCGTTCATCGTCCGATGGCCGGGGGTCGTCACGGCGGGTACGACCTCGCGCGCGACCGTGGGCCTCGTCGACGTGCTCGCCACCGTCGCCGACGCCGTCGGCGCGCCGCTCGCCCAGCCGTCCGCCGAGGACAGCGTCAGCTTCCTGAGCGTGCTCCGCCGGCCGGAGGCGGCGTTCGATCGCGGCGCCGCGCTCGTCATGCACTCCGGCAACGGCTCGTTCGCCGTCCGTGACGGCCGCTGGAAGCTGTGCCTGGCAGCGGGCTCGGGCGGCTTGAGCGCGCCGCGGCCGGGCTCGGCGGACGAGCAGGGGCTGCCGTCCGTGCAGCTCTACGATCTCGACGCCGATCCTGGCGAGACCCGCAACCTTCAGGCGCAGCAGCCCGACGTCGTGCGCCGTCTGACCGCGCTCCTGGACGGCTCTCGCCAGCGTGGCCGAAGCCGCGGTTTCGGGGCGGCGCCAGCCGAGGTGCCGCTCTGGTCCGTGCACGAGATCGCGCCGCGAATCGCAGCCGATCGTCGCGGGCGACCATGATTGCCTCGACCTCGAGCACTGGCAGACGCTCGATCGCGTGCTGCCGCCGATGGCCCGGCGGCGGATCGTCGCCGAGCTCATGGTCTTCCCCTACGATTCCGACGTCGCCTTCGGCACCGACGCGCCGAGCGAGCGCTAGTCCCCTGGAACCGTGATAGCTGGGATAGGTCCCGGAGCGCGGCGCCCCGCGGGCAAGGCGCGAGGAGGAAGAATATCGGGCATATTCGACCGACGAGCAACGCCGCCCCCGGGGATGCCCCGCCCGGGACTTATTCTAGAAATCACGGTTCCAGGGGACTAGCTGCGCTACGTGATGGCAAGGCTCGGCGCCCATCCTAACGTGATTTGCTGCCTCGTCGAGGAGTGGAACCACTCGAAGATCCCTTCGAAACACGCGACCTCGGCGGCGACCGTCCCGAGGTCGCCGCCGCGTTGCAGCGCGACTACGACGCCTGGTTCGCCGACGTCACCGCGGCCCGCGACTACACCGACACGGGCGTCGCCCGGATCGCGATCGGCGCGCCGCAGGAGAATCCGGTGCGGCTCAACCGGCAGGACTGGCGCGGGCCGAAGGCCGGCTGGACGCCGGCCAGCATCGGTCATTGGCTGGTAGACGTGCGGCGGCGCGGCGCCTACACCATCACGATGCGGATCGCCCCGGCGGGGCAGGCGGGGCAGGCGACGCTGACTGACGGTCGGCGTGACCACGCTGGAGCAGCCGGTGGCCGCCGGCGCGCCGGTCGTCACCTTCCGCGAGGCCACACTGGTGCCGGGCTCAGCCCAGACTGGAGGCCGTCGTGACGGCCGGCAACGAGGCGCGCGGAGCGCTCGACGTGGTCGTCACGCGGAAGTAGCCGGCTGGCGGCGCGCACCTGCTGAGCGAAGCCTGCCGTAGCCGACCCGCGGCAGCCGCGGCGTGGCCGTCGGTGAAGCGGAGGCCTCTACTCGCACCGGGCCGAAACGTTCGCGCCCGGCGCTGGCTCGGCGTGCGGGTCGCCGGCCTCGCGGCCGGCCCGCACGAGCCGTGACCGCATGTCCGCCAGGCGGCCGCGGTGCGAGGGATCGGCCGACAGGTCCCGCATCTCCCACGGGTCGCGCGTCAGATCGAACAACTGCCATCGCTCAGCGCCGCCGGAACGGTAGCGGATGATCTTCCAGTCGTCGGCTGTACGGTAGGCGCGCTGGCAGTTCCGGTAGGCCGTGTAGACGCCGTCGCGCAGGGGCGCCGTCGCTGTTCGCAATACCGTTGCCAGGGTGCGGCCGTCGGTCGCCGGCGCCGGTTGTCCGAGCAGGTCGAGCACGGTCGGGAACACGTCGTTCAACAGCGCGAGCTGATCGCGGCGCTGCCCGGACGGGATGCCTGGCCCGGCGAACACGAGCGGCACGCGGATGCTCTCCTCGTAGAGGTTCTGCTTGCCGAGCAGCCCGTGGCTGCCGACGGCGAGGCCGTTGTCGCCGGCGAACACGACGACGGTTCGCCCAGCGAGGCCGGTGCGGTCGAGCACGCTCAGGATGCGGCCGATCTGCGCGTCCACTTCCGAGATCATCGCGTAGTAGGCGGCGAGCTCCCGCCGCACCATGTCCTCGGTCAGCGGCCGCGGCGCCAGCTGCTCGTCGCGCACGTCCATGTCGCCGTTGTCGAACGGGTGAGCCGGCAGCACGTTCGGCGGCAACGTCAGGCGCGACGGATCGTAGGCCCGCGCGAATGCCGCCGGCGGGGTGCGCGGGTCGTGCGGTGACGTGAACGCCACGTAAGCCAGGAACGGCGCCGCGGCGCCGGCCTGGGCCTCCAGGAACGCGACCGCCGCGTTGGCGAACAACGCGCTCGAGTAGCCGTCCGCCTGGTAGCGGCGCTCGTCCGGATAGCGTCCGCCGGCGTCGAACGGGAACAGCAGAGGCTTTTCGTGGCCGCCGTCCTTCGGCGAGTGCATGCCGCCGAAGAAGATGCGATCGGCGGCGGTCCAGGCGCGCGCGAACGCGGCGCGGTCGTTGTGCCACTTGCCGGTGGCGAAGGTCGTGTAGCCCGCTTGCCGAAGGACTTCGGGCAGGGTGGCGTGTGCCGCCGGGATGACGTTGCCGCGCTGCTCGAGGGCGAACAGGCCGCGGCCGGTCAGCAGCATGGCGCGGCTCGGCACGCAGAGGGCCCCCTGCAGGCCGCCCATGATGTGCGCGCGCGTGAACGCGGTGCCGCGCTGCACCAGCCGATCGAGGTGCGGCGTGCGCACGTCGGGATGGCCGAGCGCGCCAAGGGTACCGTAGCGGTGATCGTCGGTGAAGATCACCAGGACGTTGAGCCGCTGGTCGGTGCGCTGCGGCGCGCTGGCGGCTGCGAGGGCGCCCGCCAGGCCGGCGATCAGGGCGCAGCCAGCCAGGCGGCGGGCCGCGTCATTCAGGAGCGACGACCGAGGCATTGGTTAGCCGCCGATTCTATCGCGATCCGCGGTCGGACCGGCTGTTGGCGCGGGTCCGCGATCGCAGTCAGGGCTTCGCCGCCCCGGGTCTGACGGCGGCGTTCATGTCCGTCCGCCAGGCCGCGACCGCACGCCAGGCGGCAGCGTCGGCGCGCACGGGATCGAAGCGGGTCGCATCGAACTCGACGTAGAGGCGCCGGTAGGCCGCTTCGTCGACGGCCGTATTCGGAGTGTTCTCCAGCGCGCCGACCGACGACCGCCACGCCGTCAACCGCTGTCGCAGGGCCGCCACCCGCCGCGGCTGCGAGGCCGACAAATCCCGCGTCTCGGCGGCGTCGTCGTCGAGGTCGAAGAGCTCGGCGCGCCCGTCGTCGTAGTGCTCGACGAGCTTCCAACGGTCCTCCCGAACGGCGCCGGCCGGACGGCTGCCCTGGTTCGTGTAGTGCGGCAGATGCCACACGAACGTGCGGTCGCGGCCCGAGGCGCGGCCGGTACGGAGCGTGCGCGCCTGGCTCACGCCGTCGAGGCCGCGAGCCGGCGGCGCGCCCGCCAGCTCCAGCAGCGTCGGCATCCAGTCGGTGTTCACGAGCGGCGCGTCGCTGACGCGTCCTCGCGGGACGCCCGGCCCGCGCACGATCAGCGGCACCCGCAGCCCGCCTTCGTAGAGAAAGCCTTTCCCGGCGCGGAACGGCGTATTGTGCGTCACGCGGGCGTGCGGCCCTTCGGGGACGTGCAGCCCACCGTTGTCGCTGGTCACGATCACGAGCGTGCGATCGGCCAGCCCGGCCGCCTCGAGGTGCGACAGCAGCTGCCCGAGGCTGTCATCGAGCGTCTCGATGGTGGCCGCATAGGCCGGGTCGAACGCGCCGCTGTTGGCGGCCACGCGCTCCGGCGACGCTGCGAGGTACGGGATGTGCGGGCTGTTGTGCGCCAGGTACAGGAAGAAGGGTCGCTCGCGATTGGCGTCGATGAAGCGCATGGCCGCGCGCGTCAGGTCGTACTCGCCCTTGCCTCCCTCCGCTGCCCCATCCGCGGGCCCAGGCGTGGTGTTCGCTCGGCCCGGATGGTAGACGTCGAAGCCCTGCGCCAGCGGCGTGAACCCGGCGCCGCCGAGGTGCCACTTGCCGATCGCTCCTGTCGCGTAGCCGTGGGCCCGCAGAGCCTCCGCGATCGTCTGCTCCTCGAGTGCGAGCTGTTGGCGCATCGCGGGGTGCCGCAGGCGTTGTGACGGCGCGTCGGCGCGGCCCGGGATGAAGGTGGTGATTTGCAGCCGCGCCGGCGTCCGCCCCGTCATGATGGCGGCGCGGGACGGCGAACAGATCGGTGACGCGGCGTACGCCGTGGTGAACCGCAGGCCCTCGGATGCGAGGCGCGCCAGATGGGGCGTCCGGTGCTCGCGTCGCCCGTAGACGCCCAGATCGTTGACGCCGAGGTCGTCGGCCAGCACGAAGACGATGTTGGGCGGGCGCTGCGCCGCGGGCCGGCTCGGTTCGGTCCGCGGCGACGCGACGGCCGCGGCCGCCGCGAGCCCGGCCACGGTCATGAAGGGCCACAATCCTGACATCGGTTTCCTCCCAAAGCGCGCTGCCGCGGCGAGGCGACCTTTATAGGTCGAAGCCCCTCCGCGCGGGCCGACGATCAACGCGCGCGCTGATAGGCTGTCCGCCATGCCCATGCCGCCGATCATCGAGATCGAGACCCTTCGCCCCTCGTTCCAGCCCAACGTCACGCTGCTGCGATTGCGGAGCGCCGATGGACACGAGGCGCTCGGCGAAGCGTTCTTCGCCGCCAGCGCGGTCGAGGCCTACCTGCACGACCACATGGCGCCGGTGCTGCTCGGGCTCGCCGATCCCACGCCTGAACGCGTGTCCGCAGTGCTGACGCCGTACGTCGGCTTCCAGGGCGGGGGCGTCGAGACCCGGGCGCTGGGTGCGGTCGACATCGCGCTCTGGGATCTGCAGGGACGCCGCGCGCAGCTGCCGGTCGTGGACCTGCTCGGCGGCGCCGTGCGCGAGCGCGTGCCTGTCTACAACACCTGCGCCGGTCCCGGCTATGTCAGTCGCTCGTCCCGGCAGCACTCGAGCAACTGGGGCCTGGAGCATTCACGCTACGACGACCTGCGCGGCTTCCTCGAGCAGCCCGCGGCGCTGGCGCGCGAGCTGGCGGCGGAAGGCCTGACCGGCATGAAGGTCTGGCCCTTCGACACGGCGGCGGAGCGCAGCGGCGGCACCGCGATCCTCGCCGGCGACCTCGATCGCGGCCTGGCGGTCGTGCAGGCCATCCGCGAGGCTGTTCCCGCGATGCAGGTGATGGTGGAGCTGCACGGGCTGTGGAACCTCGGCGCTGCGACGACGATCTGCCGCGCGCTCACGCCCTTCGCGCCGTACTGGGTCGAGGATCCGATCCGACCGGACGCGATCGATGCGCTCGCCAGGCTTCGCGGCGCCGTCGACGTCCCGATCGCCACCGGCGAGACGGTCGTCGGCCGGCGTGGATTCCTGCCGCTGCTCCAGCGCGGCGCAGTCGACATCGTCACCGCCGATGTTCAATGGACCGGCGGACTCACCGAGGCGCGGCGCGTCGCCACGCTCGCCGACGCCTTCGGCGTGCCGATCGCGCCGCACGACTGCACCGGTCCGGTGACCTTCGCGGCCTGCGTGCACCTCGTCGTGAGCCAGCGCAACGGGCTGATCCAGGAAACCGTGCGCGCCTTCCTGCGGACGTGGTACGGCGAGCTGGTGGAAGGCCTGCCCGAGATCGTCGACGGTCACGTCGCGCCGACACGCGAGCCCGGCCTCGGCGTGCGCCTCGCGCCGGGCCTCACCGAACGGGACGACGTGACGCGACGCGTGTCACGCCTCTGACCTGGCGATGGCTCATGGTCCGAGCAGCCGCTGCACCTGCTGGGCGATGGTCAGTGCGGCCAGGCCGCCGAAGAACACCGCGGCGAGCACCAGCGCGGCGGCGCGCCACGGCGGGATCGCGATGGCCCGCGGCAGGGTCCGGCGATTCAGGAGGATGAGCAGCAGCGCGTAGGCGCACATCATCACGGCGCCGCTGCAGGCCGAGATCACGAGCAGGACGAGCGGCTGATCGAGGCCGGACAGCAGGATCGCGCAGCCGCTCGCCACCAGCGTCCAGACGATACCGGCATAGAGCGCACTCTCGCCGATCGGCCGCCGTCTGAGGTAGGTCCACTTCAGCACGTCGGCGGCGAGACGCGCCGTGTAGTCGATGACCCCGACCGCGGCGGCGAACAGCGAATACGCGCCGACCACCCAGAAGAGCCGGCCGAACGACGGCCCGCCGCGCTCCGCCAGCACGTCGCCTTCGATGCGCAGGAAGTCGATTGAATTCGGCAGATCCGGCCGCCCATGCAGGGTGGCCCACGCGAGCACCGAGGTGAACACGATCGTCGCGACCGTCACCGCCACGAAGGTGAGCGCCTGTTCGACGTTGGCGAATCGCCACCAGCGCCGCCAGCGCCGGAGCCCCTCGGCGTCGACGACGAACACGCAGGCCCGGGCGTCGACGGCCGGTTCGGCGGCGCCGATAATCGGGCTGGTGAGCCGCGGCACGTAGCGGCCCATCCCGAACCCCTTGTCGCGGATCCAGTTGCTCTGACAGAGGTTCTGTCCGCCGCCGGCGCCGGCGAAGGCGATCGCCCCCAACGCGATCGGCAGCGAGATGCCTTGCGGCAGGCGCCCGGCACCGGAAACGGCGTCGGCGGCCAGCGCCGGCCAGCTTGCCGGGTCGATCACCAGCCACAGCGCCAGCCCGGCCAGGACGCCGATCGCCGCCACCTTGATCACGATCAACCGCTCGAGCACGGTGTAGACGATCGGCGCGAGGGTGAGGATGGTGCCGGCCGCCACCAGCATCAGCGCCGCGATCACGGCGGTATCACCGCCGATCAGGAACGTGAGCAGCGTCGCCGAGCTCGTCGCCCATCCCGGCCAGGCATTGGCGAAGGCGACCGCCACGACGAACGTCAGGCCGGCCGGCCGCCACAGCCGGCTGAAGCCGGTGAGAGCGGTCTCGCCCGTCGCCAGCGTGTAGCGCTCGATCTCGAGGTTCAGCAGCCACTGGATCGCCACGCCGGCGAGCGCGCCCCACAGGAAGCCGAGACCGACCTGCGACGCGACGTACGGCCACAGCACGAACTCTCCCGACGCCAGCCCCACCCCCGACGCCACCAGCCCCGGACCGATGATCCCCCAGGTGCCTACCGGCAGCTCGGGGAGCTCGCCCACGGTCGGCGGCGGGTGATGGCGGGTCGGTAGACGGAAGTCCCCGTGGGCTCGATCGGGCGCGCTCACTTGGCCGTTTCAGCTGCGGATCGTTGGCCGGCAATGGCGGCGAGCGCGATGCCGGCGCTGGCGAGGAGTTCGCGACGGGAAAGAAGCCGTGTCATGGCGCGGATGCTACCACCGCGCCGCATCCCTCAACGTGGCTTCGGCAGGTGCGCGACGAAGCGGCGTATTTCGTTCAGGACGTCCGAGCCGTTCGACAGGAACACGTAGTGATTGGCGCCGGCCAGATTGACGATGCGAACGCCCGCAGGCACGCGGCGGAGGCTGGCCTTCCACCGGTTGGTGTAGACGCCGGTCGCATCCTCGAAGGCCTTGATGGCCGCCCGCTCTTGCGCATCCCTGGGCTCGTGGTGCGGCGGCGTGGTCGCACGCCCGACACACGCGTAGTCGGCTCTGTCGCCTGGCGGCGAACAGCGTGTCGCGAAAAGCGCGAGCACCGGGAGCTTGACGCTGGCGTAGTCGGGCTTCACCGCGCCGGCCCCGATCGCCTCGTGAACCTCCCGGCTCGTCTTGAATCGCAACAGCGCGCCCGTCGGGCTCGTGACAAAGGTGTTCCGTAAGTCGGCTTCGGGAAGGCCATCTCGTGATGACGGACGCGCCAGGCGTTGAACGCCGTCGGTGACTCCATGTCCGACGACGCCGGCGGCGGCGGGCCTTGCATGCGCGCCGGCAAGGCGCGGAACAGGTCCTGATACGCGGGGCTCGACGCCGGAAAGTCGGTCAGATCGGCGGCGGCATCCAGGTACACGAGGCCGGACGCGTGATCCGCGTGATCGATGCCGATACGAGTCAATTCTTCGCCAGCCATCGAATGCCCCACGATCACCGCTCCGCGAATCCCAAGCGCGTCGACCACCTGCACCACGTCCTGGGCCAGGCGCCGCTCCGAGTAGCCCGACGCCGGCGTACCCGACGTGCCGTAGCCGCGCCGCGTGATGCCATAGACGTGGCAGCAGTCCTTCAGCTTCAGCGCGAACTCGTCGTAGACGTGCGCACTGTGACCCGAGCCGGCGAGCAGCACGACGTCGCGGCCGGTACCGCCCCAATCGAGCACCTCGAGCCTCACGCCCGGCGCAACGTCCACGAAATGCACCTGGTGCGGCGACGGATCCATCCATGCCGGCGCCGTCTGGCCCACGCTGGCCCCCGTCGCCAGCGAGAGGACCCCGAGCAGCAGGAGCATGACGAGCAGCGCCATGAAGAGGGCGAACGACGGCTGCGTGAAGGGACCGGGCCGGGGCGCGGCCGGCCGCGGCGCGCGCTCCGGGACGGCGAAGCGGCTCATGCCGTCGCCGATCCTTCGGTCGGCGTCTGGGGCGTCGTTTCCGTCAGCGTGTGCTGGCGGAGCGCCGCGGCGCCCATCAGCCCGCCCATGCCCATCGAATCGAGCGCGCTGCTCGGCACGAGCATCAGCGCGCCCTTCTCCTTGAGCCCTTCGTAGAGCATGTTCATCGCGCGCAGGTGCAGCGCGGTCGGATTGTTGTGATACGACTTGGCCGCCTCGGCGAACGAGTGGGCGATGGCGAGCTCGGCCTCGCCGAGGATGATGCGCGCCTGCTTCTCGCGCGCCGCCTGCGCTTCGCGCGACATGGCGTCCTGGAGCGCGCCGGGGATGACGACGTCGCGCATCTCGACCGACGAGACGGTGACGCCCCAGGGGTTCGAGCGCCGGTCGATCAGCTGCTGCAGCTCGTCCTCGATGCGCTCGCGGCCGCGCAGCAAGTCGGTCAGCGTCGTCCGGCCGATGATGTCGCGCAGCGCGGTCTGGGCCGCCCAGCTGATCGCCTGCTCGTAGTCCTGCACTTCGAGGGCGGCCTTCTCGGCGTCGTGCACCATCCAGAACAGCACGGCGTCGACGTTGACCGGGACGGTGTCCGAGGTCAGCGTCTGCTCGGCCGCGAAGCTGGTGGTGATCGTGCGCTGGTCGATCCACGTCGACACGCGATCGACGAACGGCACGATCCAGAACAGGCCGGGGCCGCGCAGGCCGACGAAGCGGCCGAAGCGCAGGACGACGGCTCGTTCCCACTGCTGCGCGAGTTGCGGCGCGTTCATCAGCACCAGGCCCAAGGCCGCGGCGACCGCGGGCGGCGCCCAGTGTCCCGTCCGGCTCCAGCCAGCCAAGGCGGCGGCAGCCGCCGCGAGCAGGATCGCCCCCGACACCACGTTGAGCCGCGGCAGCGCGACGTCGAGCCGTTCCCGCCGGCGTTCCGATTGAGTGAAAGGCATCACGCGTCTCCCTTGTGCTGCGAAGCCAGGCCCGCGATCACTTCCTCGAGGCTGAAGCCGGCCTGGTCGGCGTCGGCCATCACCCGCGTCACGAACGCGCGCAGTCGGCGCTCGTGCTCGCGTGGCGATCGCGCCTTCTCTGCTGTCACGGCGATGAACGAGCCGACGCCGCGCCGGGTCTCGAGCACCCCCGCCTTCTCGAGGTCGGAGTAGACCCGCGCCACGGTGTTGGCGTTGATGCGGAGCTCGACGGCGAGCTGGCGGACGGTCGGCAGCTGGTCGCCGGCACTGAGCCGGCCGGCGGCAATCGCCGCGCGCAGCCCGCGCTCGAGCTGCGCATAGATCGGCGTCTTGTCGCGGACGTCGATGGTGACCACACCCATTGACCAATAATACTAGTTCATTAATACAAGTCAAGCCGAATGCCGCCGCCGCGGAGAGGAGGTCGGTCGCGCCGGAATGGGCGGCCTATACTTGGCGCCGTATGCCCATGCTCCGATGCTCCGCGTACCTGCCCGCGCTGCTGCTGGCCGGTGTGGCCGCGACCGCCAGCGCCCAGCAACCGACGCCCCCGGCCGGTCCCAACACCGACGCGTACCTACCAGCTCGGACCCGATTCGCTGCCGCAGGACGGCGTGCCGAAGGGCGAGGTCCGCGGCCCGTTCGTGATTCCGAGCCAGGCCTACCCCGGCACGCAGCACACCTACTGGGTCTACCTGCCGGCGCAGTACGACGCGGCCGTGCCGGCCAGCCTGATGGTCTTCAACGACGGCCAGGCCTTCAAGGACATGGCCGGCAGCGTTCGCGCGCCGAACGTCCTCGACAACCTGATCTACCGCCGCGAGATCCCGGTGATGGTCGCGGTCTTCATCAATCCCGGGCGCACCCCCGAGCAGCCCGAGCCGACCCCGCAGGAGTGGGGCGACCGCACCACCAACCGCCCGACCGAATACAACACGCTCGACGACAAGTACGCGCGCGTCGTCGTCGACGAGCTGCTGCCGGCCCTGAACAAGGACTACAAGATCTCGCCGAAGCCCGAGCACCGCGGCATCGGCGGCGCGAGCTCGGGAGCGATCGCCGCCTTCACCGTCGCCTGGCAGCGGCCGGCCGAGTTCCACAAGGTGCTGAGCATCGTCGGCAGCTTCACCAACATCCGCGGCGGCGACGCCTACGCCGATCTCGTCCGCAGCAGCGAGAAGAAGCCGATCCGCATCTTCATGGTCGACGGCCGCAACGACAATCGCGGCCAGCGCCGCGACGGCACCTACGATCAGCGGCGCGACTGGTTCTACCAAAACGTCCGGCTGATGCAGGCCCTCACCGACAAGGGCTACGACCTCAACTACTCGTGGGGCATCGGCAAGCACGGCCAGAAGCAGGGCGGCGCCGTCCTCCCCGAGATGATGCGCTGGCTGTGGCGCGACCATCCGGTCTCGACCGACGTGAACGACGCGGTCGAGCGATCGTTCAACGAGCCCAAGGCAAAGGCCACGCAGCCCTGACGGCGCAACCCTGACCGGAAGGATCGATCGCATGTCCTCGAGAGCGTGTGCCGGCGCCATCGCCGTGCTCCTGCTGCTGTCCGGGGTCGACGGCGGCGCCGCGGCGCGACGCGTCCTGTTCATCGGCAACAGCTTCACGTTCGCGGCTGGATCGGCGGTGCGCTTCTACCGCGCCGACACCGTCGCCGATCTGAACGGCCAGGGCCAGGGCGGCGTCCCGGCGCTGTTCCGCGCCTTCGCCACCCAGGCCGGCCTCGACTACGACGTCTCGCTCGAGACGCAGCCGGGCAGTGGCCTGGAGTTCCACCTCGCCAACAAGCGCGACGTGATCGCGACGCGACCGTGGGACACGGTGGTGATGCACGGCCAGAGCACGCTCGACTTCGACAAGCCGGGCGATCCGGGCAAGCTGGTCGAGACGAGCGCGCAGATGGCGACGCTGCTCCGCGGCGTCAACCCGCGTGTCGAGATCTATCTGCTGTCGACGTGGTCGCGCGCCGATCAGACCTACCCGCCAAGAGGGGCGTGGGCCGGCAAGCCGATCGAGGCGATGGCCCGTGACGTCCGCGCCGCCTACGATCAGGCGGCGACGCGCATGAAGGCCAAGGGGGTCTTGCCGGTCGGCGAAGCGTGGACGCGGGCGATGCAGACCGGCGTCGCCGATCCGAATCCCTATGACGGCGTCGAAGCGGGCAAGCTGGACCTATGGACCTGGGACCACTACCACGCCAGCATCGCCGGCTCGTACCTCGAGGCGCTGGTGGTCTTCGGCGGTGTCACCGGCCGCGATCCGCGATCGCTCGGCGACGCGGAGTGCTCGGCGTTCGAGCTGGGCCTGACGCGGTTGCATGCGGAGGCGCTGCAGCAGGTCGCCTACGAACAGCTCGCCAGCAACGGCACGGCGTTCGCGGGTCGGCCTGTGGCTGGCAGATCCACGCCGGCTCCCACCGCACCGCAACGGTGCCCGGCACGACCCCGCGCGCAGTAAGCCCGTTGCACTTCAACTCCGGAGTCGTTGGATGGTTCGACTCCGGAGTCGTTCTGCACGGCGTCAGCCTTTGACGCCGTAGCCTTTGGCCCGCAGGCAGGCGCGGACGCGGTCGCGGGCCTCGCCCTGGATCTCGACGGTGCCGTCGCCGACCGCGCCGCCGCTGCCGCAGGCGCGCTTCAGCTCGCCGCACAGCGCCTTCAGGAAGGCGGCGTTGCGCGGCAGGCCGGCGACGACCGTCACCGTCTTGCCGCCGCGGCCCGCCTTCTCCATCCGCAGCGTCGCGACGATCCGCACCGGCACGGCCTCGGCGGCCCCGGCGCTGCAGCGGCACGACGACGCCGCGGCGCCGCACTCGGGGCAGAGCCGGCCGGTCGACGTCGAGTAGACCGGACGGGCGTCGTCGCGAGCAGCCACGTCGCATTATTTGCCACATTCCGCGGGCTCAGCCCCGGGCTAAGCCCGGGGCTGAGGCCCGGGCGCAGCCCGCGGCGGTGGCCCGGGCTGGGTTGAGGCACCGGCCGCCGCGCGGACTCAGCGGAAGACGACCCCGACCCGGAGGGCCCGGTACTGCACGCTGCCCCGCTGATCGGACCGGACGTGATCGCGGAACTCGACGCGCAGGCCGACGCGCGGCTTGAGCCAGACGTCCGTGCCGGCCCCGGCGTTCCAGCCGTTGAAGGCGCCTTCGCCGCTGCTGAAGCGGGTATAGCCGCCGGTGATGAAGGGCGACAGGCGGCTGCGGATCGGCGTCGGCTGGCTGGGAACGAAGTGGACGACGGCGTTGGCGGAGGTCAGGAACAGCCCGCCGTTGGCGTTGGCGAGGATCCCGAACTCGCCGCCGCCGCCGACCCGGCCGCCGACCAACACCTCGCCGCCACCAGCCGCATGGATGGCCTGCGCCGAGCTGCCGAAGAAGCCGGAGTAGCCAGCCGGTCCGGCGATGCCATACCCGAGCGCCTGGGCGTCGGCCGGCCGCGCCGTTGCAAGAATCCCCGCCAGCGCCGCCATCGTTGATACGATCCCGATCCGGGCCGAAGCCGTCATCACGTATGTCCTCCACCCCTGAAGGCGCTCCGGGCGCCCCGATCGGCTCACCTCGAATCGGCTCGGCGCGCGCCGATCGCCGCGGCCGTACCTGGACCGTCGACGCCGCCGAGGCTGGTCAACGGCTCGACAAGTTCCTCGCCGCCGCCGATCGCGCCGGTTCGCGCAGCCGCGCCGCCGATGCGCTGGCCCGCGGCCGCGTCTTCGTCGACGACGCCGAGATGGCCGCCGGCGACGGCGCGCGACTGGTCGGGCCGGGCACCCTCGTCCGGCTGTGGATCGATCGGCCGGGATCGGCGGCCCGCGGCGCCGCGCCGCGCGACCGCCACGGACTCGAGACGCTGTTCGAGGACGATACGCTGATCGTCGTCAACAAGCCGGCCGGCATGCTCTCGGTGCCGCTCGACGACGCCGGCTCGACGCCGGCCAGCGCCGACGACAGCGCCTCGGTGCTCGACCTGCTGAAGCACCGCTATCGTTCGCATGGCGGCCGCGAGCCGTTCGTCGTCCACCGCATCGACCGCGACACGTCGGGGGTCGTGCTGTTCGCGCTGAACGCCCGGGCCCGCGGCGCGCTGACGAAGCAGTTCGCCGAGCGCACGCCCGAGCGCGTCTACCTGGCCCTGGTCGACGGGCACCCGCATCCGTCGATGGGCACGTGGCACGATCGGCTGGTCTGGGACGAGGACGCGTGCCGGCAGCGCGAGGCGCGCCCCGGCGATCGCGACGCCGTCGATGCGCTGGCCGACTACGCCGTGGTCGAGGCCTTCGACTCGACGTCGCTCGTCGAGGTCCGCCTGACCACCGGCCGGCAGGGACAGATCCGCGTCCAGGCGCAACTGCGCGGCCACCCGCTGGTCGGCGATCGCCGCTACGGCGGCCGCGGCCCCGCCAGCCGCGATCCGATCGCCTTCGATCGCCAGGCGCTGCACGCTCTCCGCCTGTCCTTCGTGCACCCGGTCGATCGCCGCCGCATCGACGTCACCGCGCCGCCCCCGGCCGATTTCGCCGCCGTCCTCGACCGCCTGCGCCGTCGGCGCTAGGCTGGCCTCCCTCGCTTCGCTCGCCCCCCGAACGACGCCCGGCCGGGCGTATCCTCGGCCCCTCCATGCGGATCGAGCCGATTCTGGCGCTGGCCTTCGGGCTGGTCGCGGCCGTCGTCGCGTCCGTCGTCCCTGCGGCGGCGGCCCCGTCACGCGACTACGTCATCGACGTCTGGGGCACCGATCGCGGCCTGCCGACCAGCTTCGTCACCTCGGTGGCGCAGACGCCCGAGGGCTATCTCTGGATCGGGACGCAGAACGGCCTGCTGCGCTTCGACGGGCTGCGCTTCGTCGCCTTCGATCCCGACAACACGCCGGCGCTGGCCCACGCCCGGGTCGAGCACCTGTTCGTCGACGACACCGGCACGCTGTGGGCCAACACCTACGACGGCTCGCTGACGTCGGTCCGCCGCGGCGCCTTCCGCCTCGAATGGCGCGGGGCCGGGCCGGTCGACTTCGAGGCGTTCCGGCCTCGACGCGCGGCGGCCAGCCGGCCTTCGTGGTCGATCACGGCGCGGTGATCAGGCGGCGCGCACAGCCGGCCGCGGACGGCGCCTGGGACGTCCACCGCCCGCCCGGCGGTGCGCTGCCGCTCTTCGCCGAGGACGCGGCCGGCGCGCTCTGGGTCCGATCCGTCGACGATTGCCTGTGGCGCCTGCGCGATGGACGCTTCGAGCCGGTCGATACGACGGGGCTGACCAGCCGGCACGTCCAATGCCTGACGCGCGACGCCACCGGCCGGATCTGGGTCGGCACCGACGCCGAGATCGCCCTGTTCGAGGGCGGGCGCTTCCAGTCGATGACGCCGACCAACGGCGAGCCGCGGCTCGACGTGGCGATGCTGCGCTTCACGCGCGACGGCGGGCTGTGGGTGGTGGCGAACGGACGCGCCCGCAAGGCGCGCGACCGGACGTGGATCTGGAACGGCGACGAGGGGCAGGGGCTGACCGGCCCGTTCCGCGTCTCGGTCAACTCCTGGAAGACCGTCGCGGCGGCGTGTGGGTGACGCACTCCGGCAAGGGCGTGCTGCACGTCCGCGCCAACGGCCGGGCCCACCGCCTGACCGACGAGGACGGGCTGCCGGGCACGCGTATCCGCGACGCGCTCGAGGATCGCGAGGGCAACGTGTGGCTGGCGATCGAGCGCGTCGGCCTGGTCCGCGTGCGGGACGCCTGGTTCAAGACCCTGTCCGCGGAGGGCGCGCGCGAGATCGCCGTCGCGTCTGTCGCCGCCGACCGCGACGGGACGATGTGGATCGGGTCGATGGGCGATGGCCTGCAGCGCTATCGCGACGGCCGGCTCGACCGCTTCGCGGTGCCGGACACCAGCGCCGGCGGCTTCGTCTTCTCGGTCGTGCCCGACGCGGCCGGCGGCGTCTGGCTGAGCGCCGATCGCGAGGATCTGTTCTACTTCGATGGCCGCCGGATCCGGCCGTCGGCGGTCCACGTCCACGGCGTCAAGACGCTGCTCGCGGATCGCGCCGGCGGCCTGTGGATCGGCAGCAAGACCGGTGTGTCGCGGATCGTCGATGGGCGCCTGCACGTCTTCGGTCCCGACGACGGCTTCGAGCGCCGCGACGTGCGGGCGCTCGCGCTCGGCCCCGACGGCGCCGTGTGGATCGGCTCGGGCGACGGCACCATCTACCGCTTCAAGGACGATCGCCTGACGCGCTTCCGTCCGCCCGACGCGCACGCCTCGCACGCCGTCTGGGCGCTGCACATCGACGACGACGGCGCGTTGTGGGCCGGGACGTTCCGCGGCGGCCTGCTGCGCCTGCGCGACGGCCGCTTCGAGCGGTTCACCACCGCCCGCGGCCTGCCCAGCAACATCGTCTGCCAGATCCTCGAGGACCAGTCGCGGCAGCTCTGGATCGGATCGCACGACGTCGGCGTTGACGGGGATGATGTCGCTGCGCGTGGCGCCGCCGAGCGAGGTGATCGTGCCGTTGCTGAGCGTCGCGACCTTGATTCCCGGCGGGTTGGTGATCGCGTCGGCGACGCGGTCGGTGTCGATGCGATCGTAGGTGATGCCGAAGCCGCCGCGGCGTCCAGCACGTCGCCGACATCATCGGCGACTGGCGCGAGGAGATCGTGACCTTCGCCGGGGGGGCGCTCCGCATCTACGCCACCCCGATCCCCGCCACCAGCCGCCGCGTCTGCCTGATGCAGGATCCGCTCTACCGCAACGACGTCACCCATCGATCGATGGGCTACCCGCACGTGCCGATGCTCAGCTACTACTTCGGCACGCCGGTGACGGGCACGTCGTCGAGCCGCGCGCGCCCCTGACGCGCGCGGCTGCGCCGCGGCTCGTGGCCTGTCTCCCTAGCGTCCGTCGATGACCCAGCAGCCGGCCGCCTTCTTGAAGCGCACCGTCACGCGGCCGGCCAGCAGCGTGGCGGTGTCGCCCGTGACTTTCATCGCGGTGGCCGGCGTCTTGATATCACCGCCGCCGACCACCAGTTCGTCGAGCTTGGTGCCCTCGCCCTTGACGCCGGCGGCCTCGGCGGCTTTCTCGACCTTCTTGAAGAACGCCTCCATCTCGCGCGAGTAGGCCACGTGATCGATCGGCGCGAACTTCGCCAGGACCGCTGGATCCTCCATTTTCATCAGCAACGGCGTGCCGATCTCCTTGATCGTCGGCACCTTGTACTTGCGCAGCAGCGCGTCGAGCTCGGCCAGCAACTTCGTCTCGGCCGCCTTCGAGGCGGCCGCCTTGGCCGCCGAGCCCGACCCCTCGCCGGACAGCCCGCCGATCTCGGCCATCATCGACGCGCCGATGGCCAGCTCGAGGGCGTTGCGGGTGCGGTACTCGGCCGACAGCATCTCGGTGGCGAGCCCCACATCGCCGGCGGCAACCGCCTTCTGCGCCAGCGTCCACGCCTCCTGCGGCGTGGCGGCGCAGGCGGGGGCGACTGGCGCGGGCGTTCCGAGAGCCGGCCCGGATCCTGCGGCAGCTGCCGGCTCCGCAGCGATGCCGATCGTCACCAGCGCGAACGCCGCGACCGCGGCGCGAGACACGAGAACTCGAAACATGCGGGACACCTCGGGATGAGCGGCCGGCCCAACGCCGGACGCGGCCAGAACCTATCTCATAAACCCGTCGAAGCACCGAGGCCGGCGAGGCGCCCGGATCGCCAGGCGCGAGGAGGAAGCATATTGGGCATATGCGACTGACGAGCAACGCCGCGAGGCGGGTGCATCGCCGGCCGAATGCCGGCGGGTCTATGAGATAGGTTCACGTTGGCACAGCTGCAGGAGACGCGTCGCCGGCGATCGTGAGGGCGTCGAGCCCGGCGCCGAGGAGCGCGCCGCGGAAACCGCCGATGACCGCGGCCAGCGAGCCGCCGTCGCGGAGCCACGTCTCGATCGCCCGCTCGCGTTGGCGCCGCGAGAGGAGCTGCTCCGCCGCCAGGCCCAGCTCGGTCGCCTTCTGCGCGACGAGCGCGGCGACGCGCACGCCGATCGCCTCCAGCCGATCGCGGACGTCGGCCGGCGTCCTCGGGTCCTCTGGCGGCGCCGTCCCGGCGTCGACCTGGGCGCGCGCCTCCTGGAGCGCCGCAGCCCAGCGCGGCGCGAAGTGCGAGTGGCGCCGCTGGTCGTAGCCGGGCAGCGTCGGGGCGTCCACCGGCGCCAGCGCATCGCGTTTCGCCAGGGCGACCAGCGTTTCGTCGCGCAGCAGGAACGGGCGTGCCAGGTCGGCGCGCTCGGCCTCGCGTTCACGCCAGGCGGCCAGGGCCCGGGCCACCGCGCGCGACGTCGTGTTCAGGCGATCGAGTCCCTTGACGCGGCGCCAGGCGCCGGCGGGATCGGGCGTGTCACCGTCGTTCGCGGCGAGCGCCGCCGAATCTTCCCGCGCCCACTCGAACCGGTCGAGGGTGCGCAGCTGCGCCTCGAGCGCGGCCGCGATCGCCGGCATGTACTCGACGTCCTCGGCGGCGTAGCGCAGCTGGTCGGGCGAGAGCGGACGCCGCGTCCAGTCGGTCCGGGTCTCGTGCTTGGCGAGCTCGACGCCGAGCAGCACCTTGACCAGCGCGGCGTACGACAGCGACGGCCCCAGGCCGGCAAAGGCGGCGGCGATCTGCGTGTCGAGGAGCCCCTGCAGGGCGACGCCGCAGCCACGCCGCAGGATCGGGATGTCGCCGGAGCCCGAGTGGAGCAGCTTGCGGCGCCCCGGATCGGCCAGCAGCGGGCCGAGGGCGGACAGATCGCGCAGCCGCACGCCGTCGATCAGCGCGATGTCGCCGGCGACGGCAATCTGGATGATGCCGAGGCGCGGGCGATAGGTCCGCTCGAAGACGAATTCGGTGTCGAGCGCGACGTCGGCCGGCGACGCCTGCCAGCGGGCGACGGCCTCGGCCAGCGCCTCGGGGCGATCGATCCAGGTTGCGACAGCCACGAACTACGGAGTGGCCACGGCTTTGGCGATGGCGATCGTCTGCGCTTTGGTCAGCCCGTTGGCGACGATCCTGACGACACCATCGGCGCGGTGGACGATCGCCAGCGTCTGCGGGCTGGTCGGGACGAAGGCGGCGTGCAGGCCGGCGCCCGCGATCACTTCGCGCTTGGTCGAGGTCGAGTCTTCCGCGGCCTTCACCAGCATCTCGAAGAACCCGTCGGCGGTGGGCGCGACCGGCGAGGCCTTGATCCCGTCCAAGTCGTGGAACGCCACGGAGATCGTCTTGATCCCTCCCGGTGCGCCGCGCAGGATCCATTCGCACTCGGTGTCGCCGCGGCCACGATCGTCGGGTGGGTAACCCTGCATGGCGGCGCCGACGGCGACCTTCACCTCGTCGGCGGTAAGGACGTTGGCGCACGGGAACGAGGCGGCCGCCGAGGTCGACTTCTGGGCCGCAGCCGGTTCGGCGAGCACGAGGGTCGAGATCGCGGCGAAGCCGACCAGCTGCAGCAGGGGACGCGCGTTGGTCATGGCGCAGTCTAGATCAGAACCTGAACGAATACTGGAGCTTGGCCGACAGCTTGGTGTCCTGGGGCCGGAAGCGGCGATCGATCCGGCCGGTGGCGGCGGCGCCGTCTTCGTCCTCCTGGATCCAGCCCTGGTTGAAGGCGATGAACAGGTCGTTGCCGGGCTGCGGCGTCCAGCGCAGGCGGGTCTGCCAGCCCAGGTTCCGTGACCGGTTGTCGTACTGCATCAGGCTCGAGACCGCCAGCGTCGGCGAGAACGCGTAGCCGGCGTTGCTGGTGTAGATGCGGGCGATGAAGTGCCCTTCCGGCAGGCGCGCGAACGTCTGGTTGGCGCTGGCGGTGAGGATCAGCCGCGGCGGCAGCTTGAAGGTCACGCTCGGGATGATCTGTTCGGCCCGGCCCGACCAGTAGCCGCCGTAGAGGAAGTTGATGCTGCCCGACAGGCGGCGCTTGGTCGCGGTCGAGAGCAGGTTGCTGCGGAACCGGGTGAAGCGATACTCGGCCGGCCGGAGCGTGACCCCGGGCGAGATCTCGAACGGCTCGAAGAGGCGCTCGTAGGTCGGGTTGAAGTCGAACATGCCGTGCAGGTTGTCGCCCGACTTGAAGTGCCAGTCGAGCAGCGTCACGTAGAGGTCCCAACTCTCGGTCTCGCCGGTGTCGAGGCGGGTGAAGCGCGTGTAGTAGAGGTCGTGATTGAGCTGCTGGATGTTCAGCAGAGCCTTCGGGCGTGGGTTCCAGCTCAACGCCGTCCGGAACAGCCGCACGTTGTCGCGCTGGACGAAGCCGAGAGCCGGCTTGAAGTTCTCCTGGATGTCGCGGACGACGACCTGCGCCGCCCACACGTCGTTCGGATAGGACGCCGAGACGCCGTACGACCAGTCGCGCGACGACACGCCTTCGTTGACGCTGCGCACGGCGTAGGCGTTCACCACCAGGTTCCGGGCGCGGCCCAGGAAGCGTGAGGTGGCCAGCCGCATGTCGGCGCCGTAGGTCTGCCCCGATCGGCCCGGCGCCGGATGGCCGTCGGTGACGAGCGCGCCGATGTACGACTGCCGGAACAGGTTGCGCTTGATGCGGCCGACGAAGAAGTTCTTGCCTTCGACGATCGGGAGATCGCCGGTCCGGACGTCGAGGACGCCGATGTCGGTGCGGCCCACGGTCCCCGTGAGCTTGATGCCGGCGTCGATCGGCACCTCGCGCCCGCCGAACAGGCCGATCTGCCGGCTGAAGAACGGGAAGACGTCGGCGCCGTGCAGCGGGATGCCGCCGGCCGGCTCCGGGCCCGTGCTGGCGAAGCCGAACACGCCGGCGCCTTGCAGGAAGAAGGCCCGCTTCTCGGGAAAGAGCACCGAGAAGCGCGACAGGTTGATCTGCCGGGCGTCGACTTCGGTCTCGCCGAAATCGGTGTTGAACGTGGCCGTCAACTTGAGGCTGGGCGTGATGTTGTAGAACACGTCGAGCCCCGGCTTGCCGGTCGTCACGCCGTCCCCCGCCTGGCGCAGCCAGCGCCCGACCAGGAACGGCCGCACGTCGAGCCCGATGCCCTGCGTCAGCCCGGCCAGGCCGGTGATCTCCCCCGCTTCCGCCACCTGCGCGAACGTCGAGTCGAGGCGCGCGCCTGACCAGCGGTTCTCTTCCAGCTTGCGGTAGACGTGACGGGCGACGTTGAAGCCCCACACCGACCGTGTCGTCGGGAAGCTGAGGCTCTTGAACGGGATGGCGAACTCGGCGACCCACCCGTCCGTCGTCCGCCGCGTCCGGACCTGCCAGATCGCGTCCCAGTCGGTGTTCAACTGGCCATTGGCGAGCAGCCCGTCGACCAGCGCGCCGGACGGGTTGGTCGCGAAGTAGAACGCGCTGCGCTGGTCGCGGAAGGTGTCGAGCAGGACCTCGATGCGATCGTCGGCGCCGAGCGCGGCGTCGCGGGCCATCTGCGTGCCCAGCACCCGCTTCGGCTCGTCGTCGTAGGCGATGACGCCGATGTAGAGCCGATCGGCGTCGGCGAGCAGCGTGACGGTGGTGCGCTCGCTCGGCTGCGCCCCCTGGGTCGGCTGGCGCTGCACCAGCTCGCCGATCGGCGGTGCGGAGTGCCAGGCCGGTTCGTCGAGCACGCCGTCGACGGCGATCGGCTCGCTGATCCGCGTGACGGCCGCGGACCGCGGTGTGATCGAGGCCGATTGCGGCGCGGCGGCCGCGGCGGGCGGCGCCACCAGCAAGGCGACGGCCCAGGACAGGCTGAGGCAGAAGAGGCTGAGGCTGTGGACGCCGGCCGGGCGCAATGCCAGTAGGCACCGGCGGCGAGGGCGCCTTGGACGTAGAGCGTTCGGCAACTTGCTTGAGTATACGAGCGCCGCTCGCCGCCCGCCTACCGAGGCTGTCGATGTGTCACGATACGCAGCCCTCTCGTCCGGGGGCGCACCATGCTGGTCCATCTGGTCGACGGCACCTACGAGCTCTTCCGGCACTTCTACGCCATGCCGCCGGAGAAGAACGCCGGCGGCATGGAGGTCGCCGCCATCCAGGGCGTCCTCGGCTCGATGCTCTACCTGCTCGGGGAAAGCGCGACGCACCTCGCGGTGGCCACGGACCACGTCATCGAGTCGTTCCGCAACGACATGTGGCCCGGCTACAAGACCGGGGCGGGCATCGACGAGGCCCTGCTGGCGCAGTTCCATCCGCTCGAGCAGGCGCTGTCGGCGATGGGCGTGGTGGTCTTCCCGATGGTGGAGTTCGAGGCCGACGACGCGCTCGCCGCCGCGGCCGCCGTCGCCGCCGCGGATCCACGCGTCGCCCGCGTGCTGATCTGCACGCCGGACAAGGACCTGGCCCAGTGCGTCTTCGGCGAACGCATCGTGCAGTTCGACCGGCGAGCCCGGCAGGTCCGCGACGAAGCCGGCGTGATCAAGAAGTTCGGCGTGCCGCCGGCGTCGATCCCCGACTACCTCGCGCTGGTCGGTGACAGCGCTGACGGGTACCCGGGGCTTCCTGGCTGGGGCGCCAAGTCGGCGGCGGCCGTGCTCGCCCGCTACGGCAGCATCGACCAGATCCCCGATCGCGCCGCGCAGTGGGACGTGACCGTGCGCGGTGCCTCGGCGCTCGGGGCGACTCTGGCCGCCCAGCGCGAGCAGGCGCTGCTGTTCCGCACGCTGGCGACGCTGCGGCTGGACGCGCCGACGATCGCCGGTGTCGACGAGCTGCGCTGGCGCGGCCCGTCACCGGAGTTCGAGTCGATCGCCGCGTGGCTCGGCCAGCCCAGCCTGTTCACGCGGGCGCAGGCGCTGGCCGCGCGGCTTCCCGCCTGACCGGCCATGCGTGCTCGGAGCGTGCTCGGAGCGTGCTCTGGGCACGCTCCGAGCACGAATCCGGTTACTGCAGCTTGGTCGCCAGGGCGTTGGTGCCGGCCGCCCAGATGATGCCGTTGGCGTTCGCGTACATCGCGCGCTCGACGACGATCTGGGCCGGCGTCCCACCCTGCGTCTCGATCAGCGCCCCGAAGCGCCGGCCGAACGCGGTCGGGAACTCGACGGCGACACTGACGTTGGTGCGACTGCTGGCCGGCAGCGAGAAGTTCTTCTCGACCGTCGTGCCGTCCTCGAACATCAGCATCACCCGCGCGGTGCCGGCGAAGGTCGACGTGTTGGCGATCAGCAGGTAGGTCTGGGTGCCGTTCGCGCCACCCGACTCGCCTTCCGCCACCGCCCAGCGCGGGCCGGTGACGATCTCGCCCGGGCTGTTGTGCGCCTCCTGCCAGTTGAAGCCGGGCGCCGGCCACCACATCGCGCGCTCGACCACGACCGGCACGCCGTTGGTCGACGTCGCGACCGTCGACATGTTGGCCGAGACCAGCTCCGGCGCCTCGAGCGCGACGTTCAGCGTCAACCGGCTGTTGGCGGCGACGGTGTGCGTCCGCGTCACCGTCTGGCCGTTGGTGAGCAGGTAGTCGAGCTGGACGTCGGCGGCCTCGGCGCTCGGGTTGGCGATCAGCACGAACATGTTGAAGAACGATCCGGTCGCGCCCTCGGCGAGGAACCAGCGCGTCTGCGGCGCGGTCACGCCGGCGCTCTCGTGGCCGGCGGCGTAGACCTGGTCGGGTCGCGTGAAGTACATCGCGCGCTCGACGATGATCGGCACCGAGTTGGTGGCGCGGATCGCGGCCGAGACGTCGGTCGCGGCCAGTCCGGGCACGTCGTCGACCCGGATCGTCTGGCGGCTGTTCGGCGCGATCGGTGTAGGAGCGGATGACCGGCGCCGCCGGCGCCGGCAGCAGGTAGGCGATCTCGACGGCGGCCGCGACCGGGCCCGGATTCTGGATCAGGTAGAACAGGTCGAAGCTGCCGTGCGTGGCGCCCTCGGCGAGGTACCACGCCGTGGCGCTGCGCGTCAGCACGCCGCGCTCGGCGTGGCTGCCGTAGCCGCCGGCGCCCCACGTCATCGTGCGATCGGCGACCACCTGGACGTCGGCCTCGATGAGCGACGAGAAGGCGACGTCGGCCATCGAGGCGACACCGTCGACGTCGATGGTCAGGCGGCTGAACGGCACCATCGAGCGGTAGTCCGAGACAACCGTGCCGTTGTCCTTCTGGTAGCGGCAGAGGACGTGCGCGGTCGACGCCGTCGGGTTGGCCAGCGCGATCCGCGTATCGAAGAAGGTGCCGGTCGCACCCTCGGCCAGGAAGGTGATGACGAAGCCCCGCGGGTGCGAGCCGTCCTGCAACTCCTGGAAGTTGGTGCGACCGTCCCCGTCGGGATCACCACCGGGGCCGTTGTCGCCGGTGCTGGACGTCGGGTCGAGGCCGAAGCGCGTCTCCCAGTCGTTCGGCAGCGCGTCGTTGTCGGTGTCGTTGGGGTTGACGCCGGGCGTGTGCGACGTCGCGGTAGCGGTGTTGTTGGCCGTCACCGGGTCGAACGTCGCGGCGCCAACCACGGCGGTGTTGACCAGCGTCGCGCCCATCGCGGCGCTCACCGAGGCGGTGATGGTCACCGTCGCCGACGTCGAGCCGGCAATGGAGGCGAAGGTCACCGTCCGGTTGTTGCCCGTGCCGCCGCAGACGCCGCCGGCGGTAGCGCTGCAGGTCGCGAACGTCGTGCCCGCCGGCAGGGGATCGGCCAGCGTCACGGCCAGCGATGGATCGGACGACAGGTTGGTGATCGTCAGCGTGTAGGTGACCGTCCCGCCGGTCGTGACCGGCTCCGGTGCCGCCGTCTTGGTCAGCAGCAGGTCGGCGCCGCTGCCGAGCCGCGCGATGAACGCGTCGCTGCTGCCGCCGCCATAGACACCCTGGAACGGATTGACGATCGGGAAGCCGGTCGCGGTCGGCGGGTTGGTCGCGGGCATGTTCGTGGCCCCCGTGACGTAGGTGTCACCGGCCGCGTTGGTCGCCACGCCAAACGCGCCCACCCCGTTGACCACGCCACCGAAGTAGGTCGAGTAGAGGAGCGTCGAGCCCGTCGCGTTCATCTTGGTGATGAACTTGCCGATGAAATCGAATCCGGTCGAGATCGGGTTCACGAGCGGAAAATTCAGCGATCGAACGTCACCGACCACATGAATCGCCCCCTGCGAGTCCACGGCGACGTCGTTGGCGTACTCGTAGTCGCTGCCGCCCAGGTAAGTCGAGAACAGGAGCGAGGCGTTGCCGGCCACCGAGGTGTCGAACCTGGCCACGAACGCATCCCTGACCCCGTTGAACGTCGCATCGTAGGCGTTCCTGGTCGGGAACGCGACGTTCGGCGCCGAAATGATGCCGGTCTCACCGACGATGACCACCTGCCGCGAGCCCGCATAGGCAATCCCATAGGCGATGTCGGCGCCCGAGCCCCCGAGATACGTGGAATAGACCAGGCCCGGAACGCCTGACACCGTCGTGTCGATGACGGCGAGGTAGGCGTCGTAGCCGTTGGGCCCGCTGAAGGTGGCCTGGAAGCCGCCGACGACGGGAAAGTCGGTGCTGTAGGTGTCGCCGGTCAGGTAGGCCCGCCCCTGATCGTCGACGGCCAGGCCGCCGGCCTTGACGTTGTAGTTGTCGCCGCCGCTGCCGCCCAGAAAGGTCGAGTAGACACGCGTCCCGCTGGCGTCGAACTTGGTCAGGAAGGCATCGTAGCCGTTGCGCACCTGGTCGTAGCCGTTCGCAGTCTGGGGGAAGCTCGCCGCGTCCGAGAGCGCGCTGCCGGCGACGTAGACGTTGCCGGTCGAGTCGACGCCGATGCCGACGGCCGTGTCGAAGTCGATGCCGCCCATGTAGGTGCCATAGAGAAAGGCACCGGTCGGGCCCAGCTTGACGTAGAAGGCGTCGGTCTGACCGGTCACGCCGCCGCCGAACGCCGTGTCGGCGCCGCTGCCGCCCACCGGGAAGTCGGTCGAGCTCGTATCGCCGGCGACATAGGCGTTGCCGACGGCATCGACGGCAATGCGTCCGGAACGCTGCGTGCGGGTGTTCTCGTTGTTCGCGCCGCCGAGGAACGTCGAATAGATCAGCGCCGTCCCGGCGGGATTGAACTTCGCCACGAAAGCGTCGCTCAGCCCAGGCTTGGTCGACTGCTGCGCGCCGGGGGTGGTTGGGAAGCCGACCCCGGCGATGGTCTGTCCGGTCAGGTAGATGTTGCCCGACGGGTCGAGCGCGATGTCGAAGGCATACTCCTGGCTCGAGCCGCCGAAGAACGACGAGTAGATCAGCACCGGGTCGATGGTGAGGGCGGCCCGACGATCGTAGGCGCCGAGGGCGACGCCGACCTCGTTGGCGGCGAGCCGCACGTAGCGGCTCTCGACCTCGTGGCGGGTGCCGTCGATCACCTGGTAGCTGATCGGCGCCTGCTGGCGCAGCGGCTCGCCGGCGGCGGCGTGGACGAGGAGGTCGCCGGCCTCGTCGATCGCGACCCGATCGGCGCCGTCGAAGCGCAGCCGGATGGCCGACGGATCGGCGCCGGGCGCGACCAGGAAGTCGTACTCCAGGCGCTGCTGGTTGCCGTAGAACTCGAGGTCGATGCCGTCGTAGACGCCGGCCTGGCGGACCCGGGCGAACTGCTGGACGCCGGACTGCCAGTGGCTCCGGTCCGAGCCGATGTAGTGGTTGACGACGCCGGGCAGCACCTCGCGTCCCTCGACATGGCGGGCGGCGGCAGGCGTCCCGTCCGCGCCGACCACCGTCATCGCCACGGCGACGCTCGCGTCCTTCGACGTCAGGCTCATCGTCGCGCCCGTCGCGGTGAGGGCGACACCGTAGCCGGTGCCGCGGGCCGCGAAGCGGACGCCGTCAGCGAACTGGCCGGCATTGGCTTCGAACCGCAGCGGCTGCCGGGCCAACGTCTCGACGACACGCCCGCGCGTCTGCTGGTCCAGGGCGGCCGGGGGCGCCGCCGGCGGTGCGGGCGCGGGCGCCGACGGCATCCGCGCGGGCGTGGCCGAGACCGGTGGCTGGCCGATTCCGTGAGACGCCCACCCGAGCGCCAGTACCTCCGACGACCGTCATCCCGCGCGCCAACCATTTCGCCATGTGCATCTCTCCCGATCTGCGAATCCCTGCGATCCGTCGAGGAGACGTGGTGAGCGGCGGTCATTTCGTGACAGCGGCGCGGAAGTCTGCCCGGATGGCACCTTCTGCGATCTTCCGCGGGCTAAGCCCCGGGCTTAGCCCCGGGCTTGGCCCCGGGCTGAGCCGCGGGCTTGGCCGCGGGCTTGGCCGTGGCCTTGGCCGTGGGCTTGGCGTCGTCGTCGTCATCGTCGTCGATGACGCGGATGAAGCCGGCGCGGACCGGCGGCGGCATCGGCGAGTCGGCGCCGCGCACCGACTTCCAGACGATCTCGTTCAGCTCGAACTCCGGCGTCATGTCGGCTTCGGCGAAGTTCATCGCCAGCGACGCCGCGGCGCCCCAGGCGTTGGCGGCGTTCTTTCGTCGAGCGGCGACGCGCGCCGGCAGCGCCGTGTACGGCGTCGCGACCGGGCGTCGGCCTGGAACGCGCTGTACATCGGCGTCGCCGCCGCGTCGTACTGGCTCATCGGCGGCAGGCCGAGGATCAGCTCCATCGTCCGCAGCATGCCGGACGTCGTGTAGAGCGTGCTGTCGACGATGCCGCGCCGCGTGTAGGGGCTGATGACGAAGGCCGGCGAGCGGTGCGCGTCCACGTGGTCCGGCCCGTTCTGGGCGTCGTCTTCGAGGACGAAGATCGCCGACTCCGTCCAGTACGCGGCTCCGGCTGATGGCCTCGACGAGGCGGCCGAGGGCCAGGTCGTTCTCGGCCACCATCGCGCGCGGCGTCGGAGCGCCCGGCCGCGTGCCGGCGGTGTGGTCGTTGCCGAGGCGGATGATGTTCAGCCGCGGCAGCCTGCCGCTCGGCCTCGAACTGGCGGAACTCCTCGAGCCAGACGTCGATGCGCGTCGTTGTCGGGGATCGACGAGATCGTAGGGCGGATAGGTCGGGTGCACCTTGCCCTTGAGGCCGGGCACCGTGGCCTCGACCCGACGCGTGCCGTCCGGGTTGGCGCCGGCCCAGTCGGCGAACTCGCCGTAGCTGCGGACGCTGACGCCGGCGCGGGTCGCGAAGTCCCAGATGTAGCCGTCGCTCGGCGCCGAGAGGTTGCCGTACGGGTTGCGATCGCCGCAGCCGCCCTCGCTCAGGTAGACGCCGCCCCGCCGCCCGTAGTTGGTCGGCCACATCTTCTCGACGAAGTCGGTGGCGTAGGCGCCGGTCGAGAACGCGTGGCCGTCGTAGCTGACCTCGGCGTCGACGTAGAAGTTGTCGAACAGGACGAACTCGCGAGCGAGCGCGTGCGCGTTGGGCGTGACGTCCTCGCCGAAGAGCGTCAGCGTCGGATCGCCGTTGCCCGCGCGCATGTCGCCGAGGACCTGGTCGTAGGTGCGGTTCTCGCGGATGACGTAGAACACGTGCTTGATCGGCGAGGGCTCGCCGACCGTCGCGGGATCGGCGACTGCGCCGGGGCGCCGCCCGGCGCCAGGCGGCGCGGCATCCGATAGGCGCGACAGCGCGTATGACACGCGCCGTGTGGGCCTGCAGGCCGGCCGCGTCGGGCACGTCGATCACCGACAGCGCGCCCTGCAGCATCTCGCCGGTGTACTGCCCGTCGTTGCAGCGGGCTCGACGTTGCGGCCCGCGCGGGTTGGCCTGGCCGATCAGGCCCTTGCCGCTCAGCACGAAGAGCTTGCGCGCCGTCGCGATCGAACAGCACCGCCGTCGGATACCAGCCGGTCGGGATGAAGCCCTCGACCTCGCTGCTGGCCGGGCCGCTCGACGTCGACCAACGCGACGGTGTTGTTGTCGGCGTTGGCGACGACCAGCGTGTCGCCGTCGGGCGACAGCGCCAGCGCGTTCGGCGTCGTCCCGGGCGGCGCCTCGGGAAACGAGCGCGACGCCAGATCTGCTCGCGCGCGGTCAGCGTCGCCGCGTCGACGACCCACACCGCGTTGGTGTTGGCGCAGGCGACGAACAGGCGCTGGCCGTCCTTCGACAGGACCATCGCGTTCGGATGCTCGCCCGACCGCGACCTCGCCGGTCACGGCCAGCGTCGCCGCGTCGAGCGCCAGCACCCTGGCGCCGCCCCACAGCGACACGAACACGCGGCGCCCGTCGGCGGCCGGCAGCACGGTGTACGGCTCGGCCGGCAGCGGTCACGGTGGCGCGGACGCTGCCCGACGCGAGGTCGATCGCGCTGATGGCGCGGCCGAAGACGTGGACGGCGTAGAGCGTCTTGCCGTCGGCCGCGGTGGCGATGCCGCCGACGAAGCCCGTGCCGGCCATGTCCGTCGTGCCCGGCGGCAGCCGCAGCGCCGGCGGCGCGACGACGATCGGCGGGCCGGCCTTGAGGACGCCGGCCGCGTAGGCGAACGCGTGGACGGTGTTCTCGGCCGCGCCGGACGAGTAGAGCCGTCGTGCCGTCGGGGTGCCACGCCAGGCCGAGCCAGGCGTGCTCGACCGGCACGCGGGCCCTGGTCGACCAGCGCTCGGTATCGACCACGGTCAGCGTCGGCGCCGAGAAGCCGTTGTTGGTGATGATCAGGAAGCGGCCGTCCGGCGCCAACGTCATCGACAGCGGGAAGTCGCCGACCTGGAGGTGCTTCCCCGCCGGCGAGATGCGCCAGCCGTTCGGCAGCAGCGTGACGCCGCCGCCGCGGACGCCGGGCCGCTCGCCCGGCTTCGGGCGCGCCGGTCGTCGTCGAACTGGTCGGGATCGAAGGGGTCGGCATCGACGAGGCCGCCTGCGCCGCGGCCGCCGGCCGCGCCAGCGCGCGCCCCAGCCCTTCGTACTGATCGGAGGCGATGAAGTCGACGCCGGCATCGCGGGCGGCGCGCCAGCGCGTCTCGACCGCGGCCGGCGATGCCGAAGTTGTAGCTGGCCGTCCAGCCGCGATCGTCGGCGGCGGCGTGGCCGTTCAGCGTGTAGAAGCGGATCCACAGGCCGCGGGCGTGGGCCAGGGCGGTGAGCGCCGACAGCCGCGCCGCGTCGGCCGGCGTCCAGGCGCCGGCCTCGACCTGGCCGCCGCGCTCGACCACGGCCCACGGGAAGTTCACCCAGCGGCGATAGTTGGTGGCGCCGCTCGCGATCAGCTCGGCGGCGGTCAGCCCGGCCAGCTTGGGCACCGCCTCCTTGCCCTTCCCGACCTTGGCCTCGACGTCGACGGGGATGGCCCCGAAGACGCGCAGGCGCCCGCCGACCGGCACGCGATCGTGGAACGACGCCTGCTGGGCGTCGGGGTTGCCGGTCAGCACCAGCACCGGCTTGACGTCGAGCGGCGCGGGGCGCGATCCGTCGGCGAGGCGCGGCGCGGTCGTCAGCCACGACTCGTACTGGCCGAGCGTCTCCCAGATCGCGGCGTGGTGCTCGGGCTCGTTGGTCTTGAGGTCGAGGTTGAGGACGACGAGCGGCCACGTCTCGCGTCGTGTTCTCGCGCAGCGCCTGCTCGATCTGCGGACGGATGCGCTCGAAGAAGTGCGCCGCCAGCGATGGCTCGTCGCCGGTGAATGGCTCGCCGTGGGCGAGGATGCTGCGGAAGACGCCGCTGCGCGGATCCCGGAACCAGACCAGGTCCTGCTCGATGGCCACCGGCAGGCCGGTCGCGAGCGCCCGGTCGATCCGGTCGGTCCACTGCCCGCCGTCGGGATAGCAGTTGTGGGCGTCGAGCAGGACCCGCGCGCCCGGGGCGCCGGCCCAGCCCGGCTGGCGCCCCTGCGGCGCCGCGTGCGGTGTCGAGGCCAGGATGGCGATCGCCACCGGGAGGAGGATCAGTCGTCGGACACGCGCCATGCCGTTGGATATAGCACGGCGCGGCGTCGACAGCCGATCCCGGGTCAGCGGCCTCTGAGCCGGAGCACGTAGCGGCCGCGCTCCGCGCCGGCGCTCGACACCATGACGACGTAGTCGTCCGGCGGCAGGCCCTCGATCGGCACGCGGATCGTGGTGAGCAGGCCGCTGCCCACGGGCGCCGGCCGTCCCGCGCCGCGCCACACCACCCGGCCGTCGACGGTCTGCAGCTCGGCGCCATACGATCGATCGCCCGGCTCGGACGTGCCCTCGAGGCGAATCGCGAGATCCACCAGGCCGGCCGGCGGCCGGTGCAGCGTCGGCGGGGCTCCGCCGCGGGCGCTGAACGCCGGCAGGGTGATGGCGAAGACCGGGCGCGCCGCCGACGGCCCCGGAGCAGGCACAGGAGCAGGTCCAGGAGCAGGCCCAGGAGCGGGCGCCGGGACGGCATCGGGGCCGGGCGGCGCGGGCAGCGGCGCGATCGTCGGCGGCGCCGGCGGCGGCGTCTGCGCCTGGCGCGGCTCGGGCACTGGACGCGCCGTCAGCCACAGCGACATCAGCACGACCGCGGCGGCCATCGCCATCCAACCGTAGAAGGCCGGACTGGCGGCCGGCCGGGGAGCGGCGGCGGCCTGCCAATCGGCCAGCGCCCGCGCCAGGGCGACGCGGCCGCGGTGGCCCGGCGACGACAGGTAGTGCGACTCGAAGCGCACGCGGTCCACCGCCGTCAGCCGGTCGGACACGTAGTCGGCGACGAGTTCGTCCTCGGCGTCGCGGATCTCCTCGACGAGCACCGGATCGGCGATGTAGCGCGCCTCGAGCGTCTCGGCGCGGGCCGCGTCGAGGGTGCCGAGGATGTAGGCGCGAAGCTCCGGCCGGGCGACGTCAGGGGCCATCGTCTGTCAGGGAGTGCGGGAAGCCGGGTTTCGTGTCGGTGGCTCGACTGGCGGCGCAGCCGCGGACGCACGCCTCGAGCCGATCGCGGACGCGCTGGGCACGGCTCCGCAGGGCGTTGGCCGAGAGCCCGAGCCGGCTCGCCAGCGCCACGCGCCGATCGATCTTCTGCCGGCGCTGATCCTGGTAGTACTCGAGGATCAGCGCCCGCGCCTCGGGGGCGAGCGAGCCGAGGCATCGGTCGAGACAATCGTGCAGCGCCGGCTGCGGATCGATCGGCCGGGGCGCGGCCGCGATCAGGGCGTCCTCGACCAGCTCGTCGTGCCGGACCTGCGGGCTGCGGGCGCGTTCGAGCAGCACCAGCCGGGCGATGCCGAGCGAATAGCCGCGCAGGTCGGCGACCTCGGCGCCCTCCTCGAGGCGCCGGGCCAGCCGGTTCAGGGCCTCGTCGGCGCACTCGTCGGGAAAGTGCGCGCCGCGCCAGTCGAAGAAGCGCGTCAGGGCCAGCCGCAGCGCTTCGTAGGCGTCGGCGGCGCGCGCCGGATCGGCGTCGAGCCGCGCCAGCAGGCGCTCGAGCGCCGAAGCCGTGAGATCCCATTGGGCGGCGTGCCCGCGCGTCGCCATCGCCGCCGATTGTACGTTGGCAGCGGGCCGGGCTATCGCCAGTCGCCCTGGATGACGAAGCCGGCCCAGAAATACGGCGCCGACCAGCGCGAATGCCGGGCCAGCTCGAGCTGCGCGGCGCGCAGCGCCGCGGCCGGCGGCTGGTGTCTGGTCAGCATGTGCTGGTAGAAGCGGGTCATCAGCTCCGCGGTCGCGACGTCGTCCACCTGCCACAGGCTGGCGACCACGCTGCGGGCCCCGGCGTAGATGAAAGCCGCGGGTCAGGCCGACGAGTCCTTCGCCGCGGACGTCCTGGCCGAGCGCGGTGCGACAGGCGCTGAGCACGACGAGGTCGACCGGCAGCCGCCGGTTGTAGATGTCGTGCATGCGCAGGTAGCCGTCGACCGGCCGGCCGCGCTCGTCGACGAGCGACAGCGCCAGGCTCGACAGCGCCGGCTGCTCCGTGTCGATGAGGCCGTGCGTGGCGAAGTGCACGATGCGATAGTCGCCGAGCGGCGCGGCCAGCACCCAGGCCCGGCTGGCGGCGAAGTCGGTGACCGACAGGCGCGCCGACGGCGGCAGGAGCGCGGCGATCGCCGCGGCCTCGCGGCGCGAGAACGGCAGCCGGGCCAGGTTGTCGCGGGTCGTGCCCGGGCCGCGCAGCGCCATCTGCGTCGGGGCGGCGGAGCGTCGCCTGCGTCAGGGCCGGCCCGCGACCGACGCGTGGATCGCCGGCGTCGAAGACGGGATCGGCGACGACGGCCAGCGTCTTCGGCGCCGGCCGGCGACCGGCGGTCTCGCGGCGCACCGCGGCAATCGCCGCCGCCGACGGCGCGGCGACGACCTCGTGCGCGGCGATCAGCGCCTCCCCCGGGCCCGCGGCGCCGTCGCCCGCCGGCACCGGCAGCGCCGCGAACGGCACGTATTCGAGCGGCGCCGAGCCGACCACGACGAGCCGCTTGCCGCGCCAGTCGCCGCGCAGCCGCGACGCGATCGGCCCGAGCAGCTGCCGGCCGAGCACCTCGAGAGCCTGCGTCAGGGTGGCGTCCTGCGCTCGACACCGCCGCCTGCCAGGCCGCCGCCGTGAGCTTCGGATCGCGAGCCTGGCGCGCCGTCATCGCCGCGATGGCGCCGCGCGCCGACGGCTCGAGGGCGCCGCGGCCGGCCACCTCGAAGCTCTCGAGCCCGGACGGCGTCAGCGCGAAGAGCCAGCCGCGCGCCTCGCCGATCGCGTACTCGAGCAGCACCGTGTCGGCGTCGATCACGTCGCGGCGCAGCGCCTCGATCGACACGGCCTGCGGCCGCATCAGCGCGGCATAGCCCGGGCCGCGCTCGACGATCTGGCTCTCGGCGACCTGCAGCGCCCGAGCCAGCTCGTCGATCTCCGTGGCCAGCGCGGCGGCCACGGCGGTGTTGTCGTTGTCGCGGGCGCGGCGCAGCGCGACGTCCTTGTCGTCCAGGCGCGCCCGGATGGCACGCTCGCGATCGATCAGCGTCGGGTCGACGCCGGCTCGCACGTCGATGGCCGACGTCGCCAGCACGTCGAGCAGGCTGCGCGCCCGCGACAGCTCGCTCGATTCGAAGGCGGCCCGATCGAACCCGCTCGCCGGCTCCGCCCGATGCAGCGCCATCAGCACGTCCACGTGCTGCTCGTAGACCTCGTGGTTGTACGAGGTCAGGCTGGCCCGCAGCTGCGTGCCGGCCAGGTTCGTGCGCATCTGCTCGACGCAGGCCAGCGCGCGTTCGAGCCGGGTGCGCGCCTCGGTCAGCCGGCCGGCGGCGATGGCCACGCGCGCGCCGGCGTACTGCGCGTCGCCTTCGGCGTTCGGGTCATCAATCTCGTGCGCCTTCGCCGCCGCCGCCCGCGCGGCGTCGTCCGCCTCGACCAGCTTACCCAATGGCAGCAGCGCGTTGGCGAGCGCCAGCTTCGCCTGCGCGACGCCGCCGGGAAAGTCGATGGTCTCGAAGATCTCGGCGGCCCGCGTCGCGAGCGGGACGGCGTCGGCGAACCGGCCCTCGCGGACGTCGAGGTTGGCGAGGACGAGCGAGGCGTGGCCCTCGTGCAGCTGGACCTTCGCCGCGACCGCCGCGGCCAACGCCCGCTCGGCCGACTGCCGCGCCTCGGCCAACTCGCCGAGATTGCGCTGCGTGCCGGCCAGGTTGGTCAGGGTGCGAATCTCCATCAGCCGATCGCCGATCTCGACCGTGATGCCGAGCGCCTCGGTGTGCAGCGCCAGGGCCCGCCGCAGATCGCCGAGCTGCTCCCAGACCAGCGCCTGGCGGATCAGCACCACCGCGACGCTGCGCTTCGGTCCGTTGGCGCGGAAGTATTCGAGCGCGCGCTGGTGCGCGTCGAGCGCTTCCTGGAGGCGGCCGACACGACGCAGTGTGCCGCCCAGGTTGTCGCGCGTAATCGCTTCGGCCCCGGGCGGCTGCGGAATCGTCAGCGCCTCCTCGAACAGCGCGATGGCGCGCGCCGTCTCGCCGAGACGCGTGCTCGCCTCGGCCAGCTGCGTCAGCGCGGTGGCCCGGAGCACGCCGTCGCGGGCGCCTGTGAGGCGAGGCAGCCGACGCTCGACGATGGTCACGACCTCGCCGGCTTCGTCGAGCGTGAGCAGCAGGAAGGCAAGCGTGGAGCGGGCGCGATCGGCCTGCCGGACGCGGCCCGCCGCGTCGGCGGTCGTCGCCAGCGCGCGGAAGCCGTCGACGAGCGCCGTGACGTCCGCCGGCGCGAACTGGCCGACCTTGCGGAACGCGTCATAGCGCGTCTGCAGCGCCGCGGCGTGCTCGACGCCGGCGCGGCGCTCGGCGACGAGGGCGCGTTCGGCCGCGCCGGCCGGCCGCGGCGGCGACAGCGTCAGGCGGCAGCGACCGGGACGCACGCCGGCGAGCGGTTCGGATCGAACCGCCAGAGTCGTGCGCACCAGCGGCGGTCGTGACCACGCGCACGTGCTCGGGTCCGTCGATCTCCGTCGTGTCGTCGACCTCGTCGATCGCCGCACCGTCCGGACCGGTCACCGCGACGATCACGTCGATGCCGACCTGCTCGATCGTGATCTCGGCGAACGCGCCGGCCTCGAGCGACATCGTGAAGCGCAGCGTCGCGTCAGGCGCCAGCGGGCGCTCGACGGCCACGCCGGCCTGCAAGGCGTCGACCTGCGACGGCACCGGCGCCTGCCCCGCGAGGGACGACGTGAGCGCGAGCGCGCTCACGCACTGCAGCGATCTCCGCCGGAGCTGGCTCATGCGTCACAGAATAGATCGCCGGGCGACCGACTCACGGGTAGGTGTCCCGCAAGGCGAGGTAGGCCGCCCAGGCGTCCAGGCGGGGCGGAACCATGGTCGTGCGCGGCCCCTGGCTGGTGGCGAGGAGGGCGTGCCGCAGGGCGTCGACGCTGGCGGCTGGCACCGCCGACCAGAGCAGCGCCGCGGCGCCGCTGACGAACGGGGTGGCCACGGCGGTGCCGGACGACGTCACCACGCCATTCGGCGGCGCCAGGCTGGTGACGGGGTCGCCCGGCGCCGACAGGCCGCGCTTGCCCAGTCCGACGCCGAAGCTCGATCCAGGGGACGCCGCACCGGCCATCGTCGAAGGCGCCACCGGCATCACCCACGGATGGCGCGTCAGCGCCGAACCGCCGAGGACGCCGTCGTGGCCGGCCGCGCCACGACGAGCACGCCGCGGCGGGCGGCGCGGTCGAGCGCGCTGGTGAGCGCGGCCGAGCCGGCGGCCGCCTTCGGCGTCAGCACCGCGCTGATGTTCAGGATGCGGGCGCCGGCCTCCAGGCAGTCGTCGATGGCCGCGGCCAGCGCGCCTGGCGTCGCCTGGATGGCACCGGGCAGGCTCTCGCCGAACACCGGCCGCGACACCACCGAACAGGCGGCGCAAATCCCCGGTGCCGAGACGCCGCGGCGCCCGACCAGCACGCCCGCGACGAACGTGCCGGGGCTGGTGGCCATCGACGACGCCGCGGGGCGGACGATGCCGGCGGCGATCGATCGGACGCGGCCGGGGCCGAGGCCCGGATGATCGAGCGCCACCGGGCCGTCGATCAGGCCGACCACCATCTCCGGTCGGCCGCTGGTCACGGCCATCAGGCGATCGAGGCCGACCTGGCCCAGCGGATCGACAGCAGACGAGCGCCTTGGTGCGATGCCCATGCACCGGGTAGTGACGCCGAGACGAAAACGTGTCGGCGGCAGGGACGGCCAGGCATGACCCGCGGGGACAGCCGGGCTGGAGCCAGCTCGGCATATGCTGGCGGCCGGATGAAACGCCTGATCCTGTTCGCCCTCGCTGGCGCCGCGATGCTGGTGGCCGTCGCCCGCGATCCGGTCCTCTCGCAGTCGCGGCCGGCGGCGCCGCCAAAGCGCGCACCCGAGGTCCTGAAACGGCTGTCGCTGGCGGCGGAGACGCCCGGCCTGGCCGACCCGTTCCGCGGCGTCACGAGCAACGGCCAGGTGGAGCCCGGCCTGTTCACCGTCAAGTCGACGGGTGTGTCGACCGCGCCGGTCCGCGCCGCCGCCGAGGCCTTCCTCGCCGTCCTGACCACGTCGCAGAGCGCCAGGACGCTGAAGACGGTGGACGATCCCGAGTGGCGCAAGTGGATGAACCAGAGCTTCTACGTCCGCGACGGCATCAGCTTCCTCGAGATGACGCCGCTGCAGCGCGAGGCCGCCTTCGCCGTCCTGCGCGCCGGCCTGAGCGCACGCGGGCTGACCCAGACGCGCGACATCATGCGCCTCAACGAGACGCTCGCCGAGCTGAACGACGACAACTTCGACGAGCTGGGCGAATGGCAGTACTACATGACGGTCATGGGGACGCCGTCGGCGACGGAGCCGTGGGGCTGGCAGTTCGACGGCCACCACGCCGTCATCAACTACTTCGTGCTCGGCGATCAGGTCGTCATGTCGCCGCACTTCGCCGGCTCCGAGCCCGTCACCGCGACGTCCGGCAAGTACCAGGGCACGTCGGTGCTGCAGCACGAGCAGAACCAGGGCCTCGCCTTCGTCAACGCCCTCTCGCCGGCGCAGCGCGCGAAGGCCATCCTGCGGTCGGGCGACAAGTCCGAAGACCTGAATCTCACCGAAGCGTGGCAGGACAACGTCGTGTTGGACTACGCCGGCCCTCCAGCCACGGCGCTCTCCGCAGCGCAGCGGGTCCAGCTGCTGACGCTGATCGGACAGTACGTCGGCGCGATGGACGACGGGCACGCGCGCGTCAAGATGACCGAGGTCCGCGCGCACCTCGATCGGACCTGGTTCGCGTGGGTCGGACGGACCGACCCCGGCAGCGTCTTCTACTACCGCATCCACAGCCCGGTCGTGCTCATCGAGTTCGATCACCAGAAGCCGATCGGCACCCGCCATCTCCTGAATGCGGCGCTGCCGAACCTGCAGCACATCCACACGGTCGTGCGAACGCCGAACGGCAACGACTACGGCAAGGATCTGCTGCGCCAGCACTACCTGACGCACCCGCATCCGCAGGCCCCCTGATCGCCGTCGTCGCGCCGCTCACGACGCCGGCCTCACCCGCCGACGGAGGCGAGGTAGGCGGCGACCTGGCCGGCCGCCGGGTTGCGCGTGATTTCGAGCGACGTCTCGGCCCAGCCGCGCGGCGTCGAGTCGTGCTCCTCGTCGCGCGCCTGCCGATCGGCGCCGGCGGCGAGCAGCAGCTCGACCAGCCGCTGATCGCCGTTCCAGGCCGCGTTGTGCAGCGCGGTCTGCTTCGACTGCGCGGTGGCGCGGGCGTTGGCGGAGGCGCCGCGGGCGAGCAGCCAGGCGACGACGTCGTGCTGGCGCGCGTCGACCGCGGCCAGGATCACGTCGGCGGCGAGGACGCTCGCCGGCGCCTGCGCGGCCGCCCGCTCGAGCGCTGCGAGATCGCCGAGGCGGGCATGGACGTCGGGCGGCGCCGGGACACCGCGCGCAACCAGCGCCCGCACCAACGGCACACCGGGCGCGCCCAGCTTGCTGAACGCGTCGATCGGCGCCGTCCCCCAGCGGTCGCGCCCATCGGCCGGGACGCCGAGCGCGAGCAGCCGTTCGACCGCAAACGGCGTCCGCGCCAGCGTCAGCAGCGCCCCGTCGTTCGGCGACTCGTCATTCGGGGCCGACGCCAGGGCGTCCGCTCCTCCGGTGAGCAAGGCCTCGAGCCGCGCGTCATCGGCGAGCAGCAGCGCTTCGGCGACACCGACGCGGGCGCCGCGCGCGAGCAGGACGTCGCGCATCCGCGTCCGGCCGCGCTGCGCCGCCAGCATCAGCGGCGACCAGTCGGCGTAGGCGTCGTTCGATCCGTCCGGGCTGGCGCCGCGGTCGAGCAGCAGATCGAAGGTCGCGCCGGCATCGCTCTCGACGGCGACGTGCAGCGCCTGCAGGCGTCCGCTCCAGTACCGGATGCGGACCGATGGCACCGACCAGGGCCGGCTCGGCGTCGAGCCGCGCCCGCACGTCGTCGACCGGCCCGGTCGCGACGAGGCGCAGGAAGCGCTGCACCTCGAGATCCCGTTCGGGCGTCGGCGGGTCGGGCGGCGGCGCCACGAGGTCGGCGGCCGTGGCGTCAGCGGCCGGGGCGGTCGCGGGCAGGGCGTCGACGTGGGCCTTCAGCGCGCGCCAGCTGCGGAAGCCGTGCTGGCGCGCGACGGCGAGCTGGGCGTCGGCGAGCTTCGCCGTCGGCTGCGACAGCCGCAGCGTACGGAGGTGATCCTTGGCGGTCTTACGGAGCCATTCGAGGCTGGCTCGGGGCGGGAGCGACGTCACGGCACACCTTCTCTCTCATGCGCCCGGCGTCCGCGGTGATCGGGCAGAAAGAAGGCGACGGGATGGTGAGGACAGGCGGGTTCGACCCTTCGCGCGGACCGCGTGCTCCCTGGATGAGCGTGTCGATGGTAGCCCCGCGTGGCGCGCGCTGTCCAGCTGCGCGGGCTCAGCCGCGCCAGCGCGCGAGGCGGCCGCGGACGTCGACGTGGATGAACGGCCCGTGCGCGCCGGTGCTGCCGTAGTCGCCGAGCCCGCCGCGAAACGGCGCCGCCGGCATGCGGTCCATCCCGTCGATCAGCTTGAAGAGCCAGATCGCGTCATCGCGCGTCGCCAGCCCGTCGCGATCGAGATCGTCCATCCGGCCGTCGATGCTGCCGTCGACGAAGATGTCGGCGGCGGTGCCGGCGGTGTGCTGACTGTCGCGGACGTTGCCGATGCCCTCGTTGTAGAAGGGCGTCCGGTAGCCGCTCATGACGCTGAGGGTGTCGACGTCATGGCCGGCCCGATCGAGGGCGCCGATGACGCCCTCCAGCTTCAGGACCAGCGCCTCGCTGAGGACCACGTATTGGGGAAATCCGCCCGGCTGCTTGCACAGGAACTGGCGCAGCTCGAAGTGCGGTGACAGCTTCGTGCGGATGTTCTCGGGCGTAGCCTCGACGAAGCCGAGCGGCTGCGTCTTGGCCGGGTAGGTGCCGATGCGGTAGCCGTTGAGGCGTCCGTTGCGGACCTCGTCGAACGGCACCATCACGAACACATGCAGCTCGAGCGCTGTGCGCCGGCGCACGTCCTCGATCTTCACCGTCGACAGGCCGGGCACGGCCGGGGCCCGCCAGCGCCACGTCGCCGCCGTCCGCTTCGACACCCGACCCTCCTGCGCATCGACGCGGTAGGGGCCGTCACCGCCGACGACCTCGAGGTCGAGATCCGCCCCGGGCAGCACGGTCAGGCTGGCCACCTTCTCGGTGAAGGTCAGGCCCTGCGTCGTGACGGCGAACGGCGTCCTCTCGGCCGCGCGCTGGGGCACGGTCGTGAGCAGGGTCAGCGCGAGCAGCGCGGTTACGAAGCGGCCCATAGCGGGAATGGATTGAGCGGGGCGCCCTGCCACCAGCGCTTGTCCGCGGCGAGCTTGAAGATCGTGAAGTGCAGGTGCGGCGTCTGCGGTGGCGCATTGCCGCTGATGCCGACGTAACCCAGCACCTGGCCGCGCCTCACCGACTGTCCTTGCACCAGGCCGGCGGCATACCGGTCGAGGTGCGCATAGTAGTAACAGTATCGGCTGCTCGGGTCGAACTGGTAAATGGTCAAGCCGCCCTGCTTGCTCGTGAACAGCTTTTCGATCCGGCCGTCCTCGACCGCGACCACCGGCGTGCCGCGCGGCGCCAGGATGTCGATGGCCTCGTGGACGTGACCGGTGCGGCCCTCGGCGAAGGTGTCGCGCAGCGTCTTGCGATCGATGCCCTCGACCGGCACGGCGAGACGCCGCCGGCGCAACTCGTCGAGGTCCGGGAGGCCGGTCGGGACCGGCGCCGGCGCGATCGCCGGCGCGCCGCCCTTCGGGATGTCGCCTTCGGCCGCCGACGGCAGCCGCTCGGCCGGGCGCTCCGGCAGCCGCGGCGTCGACACCGCCGACGGCACGTCCATCGGCACGGCGTCGGTGCGCAGCGCGAACGCGTCGCCGGCGCCGGCGCGCAGGCACGAGTAGCTCGAGTGGGCGACGACGCCCGCGAGCAGGCCGAGGGCGAACACGCTGGGGCGTCCGATCACGGCTACTCCCGCAGGACGGCGGGCATCCCGGCCTTCACCGCAGCGCCGAGGGCGAGCGCGTCCCAGTTGGTGAGGCGGATGCAGCCGTGCGACTGCGTCTTGCCGACGTTCTCGGGACGCGGCGTCCCGTGGATGCCGTAGTGCGCCTTCGACAAGTCGATCCACACCGAGCCGACCGGGTTGTTCGGCCCCGCCGGGATCTTGGCCTTGCTGTGAGTCAGGTCGGCATCCCAGAACAGGTCGGGGTTGTAGTTGAACACAGGAGCGTCGGACTTGCCGTTGATCTTCCAGTCGCCGACCGGCAGCGGATCGTGCTCGCTGCCCATCGACGCCGGGTAGCGCGCCAGCACCTTGCCGGCGGCATCCTCGGCGAGCACGCCGCGATCGGACTGATCGACGACCACCTTGGCGACGCCGGCGAGCGGCGCACGCTCGACGTTCGGCACCTCGATCTGCTCGCCGGCCCTGAACGTCGCCTGCGGGTTCAACTGCTCGAGCAGCGCCGGGCTGGCGTGGAAGCGCTCGCCGAGCGCTTCCAGAATCGAGGCGTAGGCCAAGGCCGGCAGCTTCGACTGCTCCATCATGTCCGCGGGCACCGGCGCATACGGACCGGCGGCGTCGGCGTCGGTGATCGTGTAGGCCATCGTCGCCGGCGTCGGGTCGGGCTTCATGCCGGCGGCGGCGAAGGCGGCCTGCGCAGCGCGGGTGTTGCTGCCGCCGCGGCCGTCGATTTCGCCGGGCGAGAAGTGGGCGCGATCGAGCTGCACCTGCAGCGCCAGCGTCCGACGCTGGGCCGGCGTCAACGCGGCGGCCATGAGCCGCAGTGGAGCGGGCGTTCGAACCGGCGCGGCCGTCCGGACCGGCGCGGCCGGTCGAGTCGGAGCGGGCAGCAGGACGGGGGGGAGCAGCAGGACCACCAGCCATCGGAACACGTCGAACCTCCGCAGCCGACGCTTCAAGACGGGTGCCACCCGCCACAGCGCCGATGGCGTGCGCGCCCGCGGCCGAGATGCCGCGGTTGGGCTGTCCAGTGGGTGGCCGGCGACCACAGGTAGCTCGTCCGAGGACCATCTCGACCGGGTCCGCGGCACCGGCGGCCGTGCGATGCTGGACTGGATGATCGCCCTCCTGCCCTCGCTCGACCGCGCCTGGCGATCGCCGACGCTGATCCGCGTGGCCGGGCTGGCGACGACCGGGCTCTACGCGACCTTCATCGTGTGGGCCTATGCCGCGCAGCCAAAGACGCTGGGCGAGGTGCGGGGCGGCGTCGCGGCGTCGATCGGCGCCTATCGCGTCGACGCCGTCGCCCTCGACGAAGGCCTGCGCTACTTCCGCGGCGATCGCTTCGCCGAGGCGCGCCGCGCCTTCGAGCGCGCCGATCCGGCCCAGCGCGACGCCCGGACGCAGTACTACATCGCCTACGCGTTCCTGCGCGAAGGCTGGGGCCGCGTCTACGCCGACGACGCGCTCTACCGGCAGGCGCAGGTGGCGCTGCAGCGGTCGCTGGCGGCGACGGGCGACGGCGTCGTCCGCGTCGACGATCCCGACCTGACCCTGAAGACCTCCGACGAGATGGCCGAAGCGCTGGCGCGCGGCCTGCGCCGCGACGCCGCCGATCTCAACCCGCTGGCGATGCTGGAGACGCGGCCGTGACGGGGCCATCGCCGGCGCGCGGGGTGTGGCACGAGGCCTTCACGCTGCCGATCGTGTTCCTGACGGCGGCGCTGTCCGGCGGCCTGCGCATCGACGCCGGCGGCGGGCTCGCGTTCCAGCCGCCGCCGCTGTTCGCGCTGGTCCTCGCGACGGTGCTGCTCGCCGCGCTCTACCGCTCGGGCGCGCTCGAACCGGCGCGCTTGATTCATCCGCGGCGCGCCGGCCTGGCCAACGTCTCCGGCGCGGTGATCGTCGTCGCGCTCGGCGCGGCCGCGGCGCAGGTCATCGCCGCGCTGACGCCCGAGGCCGGGCTGCTCGCGCTCGTCTTCGACGTGGCCTGGCTGGTGCTGTTCGGCAACACGCTGGCGGCGCGGCCGGATCGATCGCGTCTGCTGGCCAGCCTGCTGGTGATGTTCGGCGCCGCGTTCGTGGTGAAGTTCGTGGTGCTGGACGCGCTCTACGCGCCCGACACCAGCGTCACGAAGCGCGTCGTGATGGCCCTGGTCGAAGGCGTCTCGCTGGGCTCGCTCGCCTACCAGCCACCCGGACCGGCCACCGGCTACGTCGCGTTCGCGACGGTGCTGCTCTTCCTCGGCGGCATCGCGGCGCTGCCGCATGGCGGCGACGGCAGCGAGGCGCTGGTCCTCACCGGCGACATCATCGACGACGACCCGTCCGCCTGAGCGGCTAGCCGCCGCCCATCTTGCGCGGCGCCGTCGAGCGCGGCACGAAGCCGCGCGAGGTCGCTGCCTTCCACGGCTGCTGGGTCTTGTGCTTGGGCGCAGCGATTGGCGCCGTCGACGCCTCAACGGCGGCGGCAGGGCCGGCCTCGGCGGCGGCCGCGGTCCGCGCCTTGGCCGCCTCCGCCTCATCCTGGGGAAGGTGGCATTGCTTGTACTTGCGCCCGGAGCCACAGTAGCAGGGCTCGTTGCGTCCGGGCCGGGGCGTGGTCGGGGAACTCATCTCCTCCACTTTACCCCGGGAACGCGGCCCCGTCCGTGCGCGGCGCCGGCCCGGCGGGCGACGCCGACGCGCTACTGGGCCGACGGCCGGCGCTGCGGCTGCGGCGCCGGCTTCACCGTCAGCAGCGAATCGATCGGGGCCTTGGCCGCCCAGGCGATGCCGCGCAACAGCGTCGGCAGCACCCGCGGATCCTGCAGGTTGACGTAGTTGTGGCCCTGCATCCAGACGAAGCTGCGGAAGGTCGGCTGGCCGCCGAGGCGCGGGAAGAACGTCCGCTCGTAGGTCCACGCCTGCGGCGCGATCTCGCCGGCGTGGGTACCGGCGCTGCGCGTCGGCGCCACCGGCGACGTCGCCAGCATCTTCGGCGCCGGATCCTTGGCCCACGTCATCAGGAAGAACGCTTCGTCGGTGATCTCGAAGCCGCTCGCGCCCTTGGTGATGGCGTGGTCGGCGTCCGTGAAGCTGTAGGTGACCGGCGCCTCGAGCGTGAAGTTGGTCTCGCCGTGCTTCTTGGCGCCGCCCATGATGCTCGCCCACCAGGCCGGGTCATCGGCGCAGATGGCGTCGTGCAGCCCGACCAGGCCGCCGCCGCGCCGGAGGAAGTTCTCGAGCGCGGTGCGCTCGCCGATCGTCATGTAGCCGGCGTCGCCCTTGTACATGACGATGACGTCGACGTCGGCCAACTCCGGTTCGGTCGGGAAGTGCAGGCTGCCGTCGACGATGGCGCCGCGCTCGGTGAGCAGCTTGCTCCAGTCGGCGAGGAACTGCGGATAGTCGTGCTGCCCCACCGCGTGGGTCTTCAAACCGGCGCGGAGATAGACCTTGATCGGTCGCCCCTCGGGAGCCGGGGGCGCAGCCTGCGCGAGGGCCTGCGCCGCGCTCTGCGCCGGAGCGGTCGCGGGCGCCTGCGCGGCGGCCAGCGACGGGACGATCACGAGCGCGGCGGCGAGCATGAATCGGTGTTGCACGGGCATCTCGGGCTCCTCGACGAGTATCAGTGGTTCCGCATCATAGCGGAGGTCCGTCCCGGACGACGCGCCGGCGGCAGCCTCAGATCGTCAGCGCCGCCTGCAGCATGGCGCGGGTGTAGCCGACGTTGTAGATTTCGCCGGCGAAGCCACCGCCACCGGGATACTGGTTCTGAAACTTCTGGTATTCGCGGTCCATGTCGAGCAGCCGCGGATGCTCGGGATAGATGCCGCGCGGGTACTTGTGCTTCACCAGCTCGCGCATCACCCCGAACATGTCGGCCTGGCCGGTGTCGAGGAAGACCTCGGTGTAGTCGACGTAGGGCGTGCGCACGACCACGTTGCGGAAGTGGACGTGGTTGATGCAGTCGCGCTCGCTGAGATACCGGCACACCTTGACCGGATCCTCCCCCATTTCGCGGGTCACGCCGCAGTCGAAGGTCATGCCGTTGAACGGGCTCTCGACCAGCTTCAGGTAGGTCTTCCACTGCTCGACGCTGGCCATGATCTGCTCGGAGCCGCGGGACAGCGGCACCGGCGGGTCGTTCGGGTGCAACGCCAGCCGGACGTTGGCCTTCTCGGCCACCGGCACGATCGTCTTGAGGAAGCGCTGGGCGCGTTCGAGCTGTTGCGCCCGCGTGTGCGTGCCGACACCGTCGCGCGGCGGCAGGTCCTTCGACAGCGTGTAGTCGTAGGCGGTGTAGCCGGCGCCAGCGCGCCCCTCTTCCAGCTTGTAGCCCTCGGTGAGCCGGTGCGCGTAGAAGTTGTACTCGACCACCGGCAGCCCCAGCGTGCCGGCCACCTTGATCGACTCGACGACGTTGGCGGTTTGTTCCTCGGCCTTCGGGCCGCCCCAGATGACGTCGTTGAAGCCGCCGATCATCATGTTGATGATCTCGATGCCGCCGGCCTTGAAGCGGTCCATCCGGGCCTTCAGCTCCTCTTCCTTCCACGGCGCCGGCGGCCCGCCCATCAGGACGTGGGAGACGCCGATCTGCTTGAGGCGGCGCAGCTGCGCGTCGTCGGCGTTGGCCGGGGCACCCAGGCAGATGCGCGGCCGGCCCGGCCCGTCGCCGGGCATGCCGCGGAAAGTGGGGGGATAGGTGGGCCCCTGCGCCGGCGCGGCCGCGACGGCGTCCGCCCACGGCGCGGTTCCGAGCAGGGCCGCGGCCCCCACCGTCTTCAGCAGGGTCCGACGATCGAACGAGAGACGATCGAGTGCGAGATCTGGGCGTCTGCGGGCCATCGAATCCTCCGGGCTGGGCGGTGCGGAGTGGTTATACCAGTTGGCGGCGTGCGCATGCTACCCTGCCCAGCCGTGGCGGCGACCCCGAACCCGCTGATGCGATCGCCGACGACGCAGGCGCCGAGCGGCGGCGCGGCCGGCATGGCCGTCGGATGCCTGGGCACCCTCGCGGTCTGCGCGGCGGTCGGCTACTGGGCCTACCTCAATCTGCCCCCGGCGAAGCCGGACGCGTCGGCCGTTCCGCAGATCTTCGCCGGCCTGATCGGCCTGCTCGGCGGCCTCGGGCTGACCAGCCTCTACTACCTCGCTCGCGGCCACGGCCGCGGTCCGGAATCACGGCACCTGCTCGAGGCGCGGGCGCGAACCGACGGGCCGACCGAGGACGGCCGGCTGGTCATCGCCACCGGCACCGTGAAGTCCGACCGGCCGCTGCTGTCGCCGATCGGAGGCGTGCCGTGCGCCGCCTACGATTTCCGCATGTTCACGACCCGCCGATCGTCGAAGGGCGGGCAAGAGCAGGTGCCGGTCTACTGGGGCTACGCCGGCCACCCGTTCGCCATCGACTCGGCGTCGCGACGCTATCCCGTCGCCAGCGTCCCGTTCTTCACGTGGGAGTCCGACGCGTTCACCGACGACGCCGCGCGGGCGCGGGCCCGGGCCTACGTCCGGTCGACCGGCTGGGAGACGGTCGAATACGGGCTCCTCGGCACGCTCGACACGGTCTTCCGGCGGGTCGGCGAGGACTCTCTGACCGGTGTGCGACGCGATTTCGCGCTCGCCTACGACGCCGCGCCGGACGTCGCGCTCCTGAACCTCGAGGAGCGCGTGCTGCCCCTCGACACGACGGTATCGGCGTTCGGGGCGTGGTCGGGTGCGCTCGGCGCCATCGTCGCGCCGCCCTCGCCGCTGCCCGGCTCGTGCGCCGTCGTCGCCAAGGGCGGCACCAAGAACCTCGACGACCAGCCCGGCGTGCCGCACACGACGCGCTCCTACCTCGCCAGCGCGATCGTGTTGCTCGTCCTTGCCGCCGGCCTGTTCTGGGTCGCCCGCACGATCATCCCGACCATCCACTAGCGGGACAGCGCGGCATCGACCAGCGCGTCCGCCGAAACCGGCGTCGACAGCATCGTCACGCTCGCCGGCAGCGGCAGCCACGGGGCGACGGGCGATGCCGGTGCGCCGGCGATCGACGTGCGACCGGCGCCCGCCAGCGACGCGAGGCCTCGGACGCCGCCGTACCTGAGCGCGCCGGGCAGCAGCGCCTCGTCGGTGGTCTGGCGCACCTGATCGAAATCGAAGCCACCGACATCGACCGCCGTCCGGGCCACCGTGTCCCTGGCCAGCGCGCGCGCCGCGAGCGCCCACGCGGCGGCCCGGCCGCGGCCGATGAGCGCGACGTTCGCCCCGGCCAGCTTGCGCGCGAAGGCGATCGTCGTCAGCACGTCGGACGTGCGCTCGGCGAAGACGGTGCGGTTGTAGCCGGTGTTGTAGCCGAGGTAGGTGTCGTCGTTCTTGACGCGGATGCGCGAACCGATCGCGCCGGCCTCGCCGGTCAGGAACACGTCGGGCACGAGCACCGCCGCGCCCTTCGCGAGCAGCGCCTGCACCTCGGGCACCGGCGTCCGGCCGTCGGCGGCGAACGCACCCTGCTTGCCGCGCTCGTCGACCCAGACGACGACCGGCCCGCCCGTCCAGCCCTTCGGCACGATGCCGATCGCCGGCACGCGCGCCACCCCGCCCGGGCGCGCCAGGACGGCCTGGTGCACGCTGAAGCCATCGCCGGCGACGGCGCGGAAGCTGCCGGGAACCGCATCGGCGGAGGCGGGCAGCTGATCCGCCAGCGCGGCCTCGAAGCCGCCGCGGACGATCGCGGCGAGCTCCGCGGGCTTGGCCGCGAGGGCCTTCAGCTGGGCGTCGGACGACTCGCGCATCGCCCGGCGGACGCCGGCCGCGTCGCGCTCGCTCGCCGGCCGCGGGTGGGCCGCGTCGAAGACGTGGAGCTGCGCCGGCGGCACCGGCACGAACGGCCGCTCGCGGATCGGCTCCGGCAGACCGAGCGCGAACGCCCTGTTGAAGAACGTGTAGGCGTACTCGCGGCTCACCTGGTTGTCGTTGTGCGGGAACTCGAACTTCTGCCCCGCGACCGCCTCGGGCGCGCCCATCAGCGCGTAGATCGTCTTCAGCTCGGGCAGCCCCTTCGTCATGAAGTCGGTCGTCCAGTCGTTGGCGGCGATCGCGGCGAGCGGCCGCGGCGCGGTCAGCGCGGTCAGCTCGATGTTGTTGGTGCCGAGGCGCAGCAGGCCGGCGTTCTCGCAGATGCAGCCGCCCTGCATGTTGCCGGACACCATCACCGCCGGCACCGACACGGCGATGCGATCATCGATGGCCGAGAGGAGCAGGCTCTGCGTGCCGCCGCCACTGGCGCCGTTGACGCCGAGGCGGGCCGGATCGACGTCGGGCAGCGTCAGCAGGAAGTCGACGGCCCGCACCGCGTTCCACATCGACAGGCCGAGAAAGCTCTGGAGGCGAAGCTCGGCGTCGGCGTCGGTGAAGCCGGCGCGGTGCTCGATGGCGGTGCTGTCGGCGTAGCCGACCATGTCCCAGGCGAAGGCGATCACGCCCATCCGCGCCAGCATCGCCGGCCGCGCCTGCAGCGCGTAGCGGGCGCTCTCGAGGGTCTGCTCGGCGCCCGAGGCCAGCTCCTTCTTCGCGTCCTCGATGGATCGTTCCTGGTGGCGGCCGCCCGGGAAGTGGCCGTGCGGCGCCAGCACCGCCGGCAGGCGGCCCGTCCGGCCAGTCGGCCGGTAGAGACTGCCGGTGACCCAGTGGCCCGGCACGCTCTCGAAGGCGACGTGCTCGATCGTGTAGCCGTCGCGGACGATGCGTCCGCGCACGGTCGCGTGCAGCGGCGTCCGCTCGGGCCACGGCCACAGGCCGAGCGCGACCCGCACCTGCCGTCGCAGCGCGTCGGCCCGCGCGGTCCACTCGTCCTTCGTCTTGAAGGCCGGCGTGAAGACCGTGGGATGGTCGAGGTCGCGGGCCGCCGCGACTCGGCCGTCGTCGAAGCCGTCGCCGGCGCGGCGCACCTGCCAGAGCGGGCTGCCCTCCTGCGCCACGACGCTGCCAGTCCAAACGGCGGCCGCCGCGGCGAGCGCCGTGATGCTTCGTGCTAGTGTCCGCATGGCGCGATTGTAGGCGAACGCCGGCGCGCCGCATGGCCCGCTCGACCCAGCCAGCATGCCCCCTGTCCGATCCCGACACGCCACCGCCATCCGCGCCGCTCTGGCGCTAGGCATCGGATCCGCGATCCTCGGCCTGCTGCTCGCCCACCTGCCGATCGCCCAGACGTTCGAGTGGTCGCTCTACGACCTGCGGATGCGGCGGACCATCGAGCCGGCCGGCGCGCCGCCGCGGATCGCGATCGTCGAGATCGACGAGCAGACGCTGCGCGCGCTCGAGCCGATCGCCGGCCGCTGGCCGTGGCCGCGCCTGTTCCACGGCGGGCTGATCGACTACCTGGCGCGCGGCCCGGCCGCGGTCGTCGCCTACGACGTCGGCTTCTTCGAGCCGGACGGCCGGAGCGGCTTCGAGGTTGCCGGGGACACGTGGACCGGCGCCGAGTCCGACGCGGTCTTCGTCGAGTCGGTGCACAAGGCCGGCAACGTCGTCCTCCTCGCCGAAGCCAGCTACGCCGGATCGGCCGCCGGCAGGGACACCGCCGTCCGCCGCGTGCCGCCGATCCCCGGCCTGCGCCTCGACGGCGCCCTCGAGGAACGAGCCATCGTCCGGTCGCCGTTCGGAGCCCTGGCCAACGCCGCGCGCGGCCTGGGCCACAACCTGTTCGTCCTCGACACCGACGGCCCGTTGCGCCGCACGACGCCGTTCCTGCGCTCGGAGGGGCATCCGGTGCCGTCGCTGGCGATGGCGGCCTACCTCGCGCTGGCGCGCGTGCCGCCGGCATCGGTGCGCCTCGACGGACGCATCCTCGCCGCCGGCGACGCACGGCTGCCGCTGCTGTCGTTCGAGGTGCCGCGCCTGCCCGGCGAAACGGGCCCCGAGCGCGCCCTCCACGCGCTGATCCGCTTCCGCGGCCCGGCGGTCCGCGCCGACGGCACCGGCACCTATCGCACCTACTCGTTCGGCGACCTGCTCCTGTCCGAGGACGATCTCCAGAACACGCGCCAGCCGCGCGTCGATCCGGCCGTCTTCAAGGACGCCATCGTCTTCGTCGGCGTCACCGCCGCCGGCCTGCATGACGTGTTCGTGACGCCGCTCGGCACGACCGGCAAGATCCCCGGCGCGCAGATCCACGCGACGGTGATGGACCAGCTCCTGTCGCACACCGCGCTGGTGAAGGCGCCGACGTGGAGCGTCACCGCCCTCACCGCCGCCCTCGCCTTGGCGGTCGCGTTCCTGACCGTGCTCCTGCCGATGCGGTGGGGCGCGCTCTCGACGCTGGCGCTCGCCGCCGCGGTCGCGGCTGGGTCGGTGGCGGTGTTCCGGGCCGGCACGTGGGTGCCGCTCGTCCCCGGGCTCCTCGGCGTCGTGCTGGCGTCGGTCGGCGGTCTGGCGTGGCAGTACTTCGTCGAGGGCCGCGACAAGCGGCAGGTGACGCAGCTGTTCTCGCGCTACGTGTCGAAGGACGTCTTCGACCAGGTGCTGGCCAACCCGGCGCTCGCCGAGCTCGGCGGGCGGCGGCGGACGATGAGCGTCCTGTTCTCGGACATGCGCGGCTTCACCGCAATGACCGAGCGCGGCGATCCGGAGGCGCTGGTCGGGCAGCTCAACGAGTACTTCTCGCGCATGGTCGAGGTCGTGTTCGCGCACCACGGGACGATCGACAAGTTCGTCGGCGACATGGTGATGGCGCTGTTCGGCGCGCCGCTCGACGACGCCGACCACGCCGACCACGCGGTCGCCACCGCCGTCGAGATGGTGCGCGCCCTCGACGTCCTCAACGCCCGCTGGCTGCAGGAGGGCCGGCCGGCTCTCGGCATCGGCATCGGCGTCAACAGCGGCGAGATGATCGCCGGCAACATCGGCTCGGCGTCGATCCGCAGCTATACGGTGATCGGCGACGCGGTGAACCTGGGCGCCCGGCTGGAGTCGCTCAACAAGGAAAAAGGGACGACGATCATCGTCAGCGCAGCCACGGTCGCGCTGCTCAAGACGCCGCCGCCGATGCGGCCGCTCGGCAGCGTGGTGGTCAAGGGCAAGAGCGTGGCCGTCGAGATCTTCGAGGTGCTGGTGGGCGACCAGCCGGCCGAGGCCGGCGGGCCTGCTGCCGATGCCGCCCCGGGCCGATAATCCGGTTGCGAGGTGGATCGAGAGATGAAGGGTTTGACGATTCGGTTCCTGGCGGCCCTGGTCGCCTACGGTGTGCTCGCGACGCCGGCCGCGGCGCAATTCGACAAGATCGGCAAGGGCCTGGCGGTGGCCAAGAAGGCCAACGACGCCATCTACACCGAGGCCGAGAAGCAGCAGCTCGGCGCCGACGTCAGCGCCAACATTCGCAAGAAGTTCGGGGTGGTGCAGGACCCGGCGGTGCACAAGTACGTCACGCTGGTCGGCGCCGTCCTCGCCCGCGTCAGCAAGAAGCCCGACTACTCGTGGCGCTTCATCGTGCTCGACACCGACGCGGTGAACGCCTTCGCGGCCCCCGGCGGCTACATCCACATCACCAAGGGCTGCCTGGCCCTCGTCGCCAACGAGTCGGAGCTGGCCGGCGTGCTCGGCCACGAGCTGACCCACGTCGTCGAGGACCACACGATCAAGGCGCTGTCCAAGGCGGGGTTCGTCGATACCGCCGCTTCGGCCAGCGGCAAGGGCGGCGAGATCACCGCCGGCCTCGTCACCCAAGTGACCAGCATTGCGCTGCAGGGCTTCGGCCGTGGCGAGGAGCTGGAGTCGGATCACGACGGGCTCGGCCTCGCCGCCAAGGCCGGCTACCAGCCGGACGGCCTGCGGACGTTCCTCCAGCGCCTGACCGATCGCAACAAGAACTCGAGCGAGAAGCGCGGGATGTTCGCCTCGCACCCGGCCATGCAGGAGCGGCTCGACAAGCTGGCGGCGCAGGAGAAAAAGGAAAGGGCCAGCGCCGTGACGCTGGAGGCGCGCTTCAAACAGTACATCTCCTACCAGCCGGTGCCGCAGTCGCAGATCGCGACGGTCGCGGCCGGCTCGTCGGGGCTGGCGTCGGGCAGCTCGAGCAGCGCCCCGAAGGCGGACAAAAAGGCCGACGACAAGACGGCCAAGAAGGACGACGACGAGAAGCCCAAGAAGAAGGGCTTCGGCCTGGGCCGCATCGCCGACAGCCTCGGCGGCGGCGAGAAGAAGTCGGGCCAGACGGTGGCCTCGGGCGGCGCGCGCGGGCTCGATCCGGAAGTCGACGCCAAGGGCGGCCCGAACCCGGCCGTGGTCAGCGTCGCCGTGTCGAAGTCCGACATCGACGCCTTCCGGAAGCAGGGCCAGCTGGCGTGATGCTCGTGACGGCGGCGGCGACCGCGGTCGTCGCCCTCGCGCTGTCGTTCGCGACCCGCAACCGGGTCGCGCGAGGCAAGCTCCGCTTCGCGGCGGTCATCGCGATCGTGGCCCTGGCGCTGGCCGGGGCGATGCGCGTGCCGGAGCTGGCTGCGGCGATCCCGCCGGGCGTGGCGGCGCTCGACGATCTGCTGGTCGCGCTCGCGATCATCATCGCCGCGGTCGCCGTCCTCCTGAATCCGTTCCTCGCCGACCGCCCGTCGGCCCGCTTCCCCAACATCGTCCAGGACGCCGTCATCGTCGTCCTCACGTTCCTGGCGACGACGTTCGTGCTGCGCGACACCGGCATCGTCGCGGCCTCGGCGGCGAGCGCGGTGGTGGTCGGCTTCGCGCTGCAGGACACGCTCGGCAACGCCATCGCCGGCCTCGCCATCCAGATCGAGAAGCCGTTCCGCGTCGGCCACTGGATCAAGGTCGGCGATCAGGTCGGCGTCGTCGAGGCGATCACCTGGCGCGCCACCAAGCTGCGGACCCGGGCCGGCGCCTTCGTCATCGTGCCGAACAGCGTCATCTCGAAGGAAGCGATCGTCAACTTCAACGAGCCGGTGCGACCGGTCCGCTTCTCGATCGACATCGGCGCCACCTACGCGAAGGGCCCGAACGAGGTGCGTGAGGCGCTGCTCGAGGCGGTGCACCGATCGCCGCGCGCGCTGCGCGAGCCGAAGCCGGTCGTCCACCTCGTCGACTTCGGCAACTCGGCGATCGTCTATCGCGTCAAGTTCTGGGTCGCCGAATTCGCCGAAGAGGACAGCGCGCTCGACGAAGTGCGCACGGCCATCTACTACAGCTTCGCGCGACACGGCATCGAGATCCCGTACCCCATCCAGGTCGAATACTCGCGCGAGGAGGCGCAGGCGGCGCTGCCGGCCAACGCCGTGGCCGGCGCGCTCGCCCGCGTCGACCTGTTCGCGCTGCTCGACGACGAGGCCCGCGAGCAGCTGGCGGCGCGGACGATGGAGCGCGTCTTCGGCGCCGGCGAGGTCATCGTCCGGCAGGGCGAGACCGGCCGATCGCTGTTCGTCGTCCACCGCGGCGAGGTGGTCGTCCGCCTCGAGCCGGACGGCCGCGAAGTGGCCCGCACCCAGCCCGGCGGCGTCTTCGGCGAAATGTCGCTGCTGACCGGCGATCCGCGCACCGCGACGGTGGCGGCGGCCCGCGACAGCGTGGTCCTCGAGATCGACGCCGACGCGCTGCGCGACGTCGTCCTCAGCCGGCCCGACGCGATCGCGGCGATCAGCCGGCTGGTGGTGGAACGGCGCGCCGGGCTGGACAAGGCCCAGGCCGCGGCCCGCGACGAGGCCGGCCTGGCCGCCCAGTCCGAATCGCTCGTCGACCGGATGCGCCGTTTCCTCCGCCTGTAAGCCCCACGACTCCGGAGTCGATCCCCAACCACTCCGGAGTCGAATCGGATTTCGGAGCAATTTCATTGGTCGATTCCAAGATCGACTCCGGAGTGGATCCTCAAGGACTCCGGAGTCGTCCTCTAGGCTCCGTCCCCGCGCCTGTCACGAAACGGTCCTCCGGGCCCACATCTCCTCGTAAGCCGCTGGTCCCCGCCGGTCGGCTGCCAAGGAGACGACGATGAAACCGATGTTCGCGCCCGCGCTGCTCGCCGCGGTCGTCCTGACCCTGCCCGCCCACGCCTTCGCCAGCGACACGAAAGTGCCGTCCGCCACGACGGCCGCCGGCAGCGCCACGATTCGGGCCGCCGCCGACCGCGCCGTCCGGGCCGAGACGCTGCAGGTCGCCGCGAGCGACGTCCCGACGCCACGCCCCTACCAGGGCCGCGACCGCTCCCGCAAGCAGATGGGCGGCGGCAGCAAGGCCGGAATGGTGATCGGGATGGTCAGCGCCCTGGCCGGGACCGCCGCCACCATCTACATGGTCAAGGAGATGCAGAAGAACAACCGGGACGCGACGGCGGCTGGCCAGTAGCAGCCACCGGCCGGACCGGGCACGACGGGGCGGCTACAATGCCTCAGTCGTGTCTGGCGGCCACGAGGCTCCCGATGTCGTCGGCTGGGTCGCGGACATCGCGGCGGGGGATCCCGCCGCGGAGTCAGCGTTCGCCGCGCATTTCGCGCCCCGGATCCGAGCGATGCTGCGGGCCCGGCTGCGCCAGGCCGACGCCGTCCAGGACCTGATGCAGGACGCCATGGTCGCCGTCATCCTGGCGCTGCGCAAAGGGCAGCTGCGCGAGCCCGAGCGGCTGGGGGCATTCGTCCACGGCGTGGCCCGGAACATCGTCAACAACCACCTCCGCGGCCAGCACCGCCGCAGCGAGGCGCCGCTCGACGACGAGGTCGCGTCGCGGCTCGCCGCGACCGACTCCCGCGAGGACGAAGAGCGCCGCGGCCTGGTGGCCAGGGGCCTGGCGGCCATCGCGCCGGCCGATCGCGAAGGTACTGCAACTGACGCTGGTGGACGGGCTCCACCCGCGCGAGATCGCACAACGGCTGTCGTTGTCCTCGGACACGGTCCGCCAGCGCAAGACCCGGGCGCTGAAACGCCTGATGGCCGCCGTCCAAGGCGGCCTCGAAGCACGGTAGTGGAGCGCGTCGTCATGGACTGTCCCATCACCACGGGCCGCGAGTTCGCCGAAGGCTATGTCGCCGGCACTCTGTCCGAAGCCGAGCAGGACGCGTTCGAGCAGCACTTCTTCACCTGCTCGGCCTGTCTCGCCCACGTCCAGATGCTGCAGGAGGTGAAGGACGGCCTGCGGCGGCTGCCGGCGGCGATCCCCGGCCACCGCCCGGTGTCGGCAGGCTGGGTGACGACGCCGTGGCTGGGCCTCGCCCTGGCCGCCGGCCTGGTCGCCGCGGTCGGCTGGTGGTGGCAGGGCGGCCTCGGCCCGACGCCCGCGCCGCCGACGGTGGCGGTCGGCCCGTCGGCGACACCCGGCCCGACGCCGGCACCGTCACCGGCTCCCTCGCCCGTTCCCGCGCCGGCGGCGCCAACTGTGCCGGCCCCGGTCGAAGCGCCGACCCGCCGCACCGTCCTCGCCCAGCTGGCGCTGGTGGTGGCGCCGCGCTACGTGCCGATTGCGGTGCGGGGCGAAGCGCTGCCTGCCGGCAGCTTCGACGCGGCGATGGCCCACTACGTCGCCGGCCGCCACCGCGAAGCCGCGGCGGCGCTGAAGACACTGTCGGCGGCACAGCCCGCCGATCCCGGCATCGCGTTCTTCTGGGGTGTCAGCGAGCTCGTGCTCGGCCACCCGGCGGCGGCGCGCCAGGGGCTGACCCGGGCGATCGCCGCCGACGTCCAGCCCTACACCGACGAGGCGCACTTCTATCTCGCCAAGGTCTACCTCGCCGAGGACGCCGTCGACGATGCGCGTCGCGAGCTGCGCTACGCCTTGGCGCACGAGGCCGGCCCCGAAGGCGAGGCGGCGCGGATCCTCGCGGCGCTCGATCGGGTGCCTCGCTGATCAGCCGACCCGGGCCGCCGGCCGGGGCGACGCGAAGCCTGATCGCAGGAACCAGTCCCAGCCGGCGTCGCCGAGCCAGCGGCGCAGCGTCAGGAAGAACGTCGCCGACAGCGCGACGGTGTAGCGGGCCCGCGGCCGCGACGCCGCGATGGCGCGGGCGATCACGCGCGCGACGTCGATCGGCTCGCCGGCCATCCGCGCCATCGGGCCGCGCTCGTAGGCTGCCGCCGTGCCGCGCGCCACGACGTCGTTGAACTCCGCGTAGACCGCAGCCGCGTCGTCACCGCCGGCGGCGGGTGTCGCTCCCGCGGTCAGCGTCGCCAGCGTCGCGCCGACGGTGGCGGCGAAGTTGGTCTTGATCAGTCCCGGCTCGATCAGCACGACCGCGATCCCGAACGGCCGCAGCTCGTAGCGCAGCGCATCGCTGAGCGCTTCGAGCGCGTACTTGCTGGCGTGGTAGACGCCGCCGCCCGGGAACACGAGGCGGCCGCCCATCGAGCTGACGTTGATGACGCGGCCGGCGCGACGCCGGCGCATCCCCGGCAGCACCAGCTGGGTGAGGCGCAGCGGGCCGAACACGTTGGTCTCGAACTGCGCCCGCGTCCGCGCCAGCGGCACGGACTCGACGGCGCCCGACTGCGAGTAGCCAGCGTTGTTGACGAGCACGTCGATACGGCCGTGCGCCGCTTCGATGACGTCGACCGCGGCCCGCATCGAGGCCTCGTCGGTGACGTCGAGCGGCAGCGTCCGGCAGCCGGCCGCGCCGAGGTCGGCGAGATCCTCGACGCGACGCGCCGTGGCGATCACCGTGTGACCGAGTCCGGCGAGGTGCCGGGCCACCTCGCGGCCGATGCCCGACGAACAGCCGGTGACGAGGACGACGGACGACGCAGCAGCCATGCGCGGATCATGACACGGCGCAAGACCAGCCGCCGCCCTGCGTGAGGCGCCGCGGCGCGCCCAGCGCCGCGTGACGAATGGCGAGGACGAAGTCCGGAGCCATCGTCCGGTCGACGCGCGCATGCGCGTCGGCAAATAGCAGCCGAACGCGCCAAAGGGCGGCCCGCGGTCGCGCGTGAGAGCGCGACCGCAAGACCAGTTACGGTTCGCCGGTCAACACGAAGCCGGCCCAGAGGCGCGGCGTCTCGGGCAGCGCCACGCCGTCGACGCGGATCGTGCCGGCGCGGAGCGCGCGCATCACCGCCAGCTGCGCGCCGCGCAGGGCCCGGCTCTTCGACGCGCCCTGGGCCCGCCGCGCGTAGAACTGGCGCATGACCTCGTAGCTCACCCGATCGGAGACGTCCCACTGCGTCGCCACCACCGAGCGGGCGCCCGCCGCGAGGAAGGCGCGTGCGAAGCCGATCACGCCGTCGCCCTCGACCGGCCCCAGCGCCGTCCGGCAGGCGCTGAGGACCACCAGGTCGGCGTCGAGGCGGAGGTCGTAGATCTCGTCGGCAAGGAGCCGGCCATCGCCGCCGGCCGACGGATGGAGCGCGAGGAACGACGGGCTGGTGGTCGCGTTGCTGACGACGCCGTGCGTGGCGAAGTGCAGGACGCGCCGCCCGGGCAACGCCGCCCGCACCGCCGCTTCGGTGGCGTCGGCCGCGGTCAGCACCGTCGTGCCGCCGCCGAGCGCGGACCGGATGGCCGCGACCTCGCGACGAGCCCACGGCAGCGCCGGCAGCGGCTCCATGCCCGGCTCCGTCTGGAGCGGCCCGGGATCGCCGACGACGAGCGCGCCATGGCCGGCGGACGATCCGTCCGGCGGCACGTCCGCTGCCGGCTCGACCAGCGCGCCGATCGCCGGCACGTAGTGCAGGTCGTGCGCCTCGAGCAGGGTCCGGCCGTCCGCGGCGCGCAGGCCGGCGAACGACAACGCGAACAGCGGACCATGCGGCACGATGGTGAGGCGGCTGCCCGGCTGGCGCGGTAGCAGATCCTGCACCGGGGCGATGAGCAGGCGCTCGAGATCGCGCCACGGGGCGCGCTGGGCGCGATCGGTCATGAGCAGGCCGCGCGCGGCGCCGCCCTCGCCGCCGAGACCGGCGGTCGCCTGGACGAGCGAGACCAGACGCGAGGGCAGCACCGGCACGCGAACGAGCGCTGGGGCGCGATCGGGCCGGACCACCCAGATCGACACCGCGGCCGGGCCGACCCAGTAGGCGAGGATGGTCGAGTGATGCCGGGCGGCGGCGCGCTGTGCATCCGCGGCCGAGGCCGGCGTCGCCAGGCGGGCATCGCCGACGCGTTCGGCGCGCAGGTCGAGGAAGGCGCGGGCCCGGGCGCGCTCGGCGACGTTGAGCGCGTCGCCGGCCTTCCCCTGCTGCCCGAGCAGATCGATGTAGGAGCCGAAGACGTCCTGCTGGGCCTCGCTGAAGCCGCGCCGCATCACGTCGCTCGGGACGGTATGGGCGCGCCCCGCGTCGATGGCGTCGGTGAGGAACTGCAGGTCGCGCATGGCCTCGTCGAAGCGGCCGGCCAGGGTCAGGAAGCGGGCCCGGTTGCGGCGAACGGCGATTGAGTCCTCGCTGTCGCCGGTCGCGGCGAGTTCGACCGCCCGATCGAACGACGCGGCCGCCTCCACGGTCCGGCCGAGGCCGGCCAGCGCCGTGCCGCGTTGGGCCAGTCGGCGCGGCAGGTGCGGTGTGTTGGGCGACTCGGCGATGGCTTCGTCGAGCAGCGCGAGCGCTTCGGCGTAGCGGCCGATCTGGAGCTGGAAGCCGCCGAGGTTGGCGACCTGGAACGGCACCGACGACGGCGCCGCCCGGCGGGCACGCGCCAACGCCGCCTCGTATTGCGCGCCGGCTTGGTCGTAGCGCCCCATCATCGACAGCGTGACGGCGATGGCGTTCATGGCCTGGACGGCGCCGGCGCGATCGAGGGAGTCCGGCCGGTCGTGGAGCGCGAACGCGCTGCGGTACTGTGCGAGCGCGTCGTCCAGTCGTCCGTGCAGACGATAGACCCGTCCCAGGCTCACCAGCGTTCGCGCCTCCCGGTCGCGGACGCCGGCGCGATGGAAGCAATCCCGCGCCTCACTGATCCGGGTGAAGGCCTCGGCGCCGCGGCCCTGCCCGAACAGCTCATCGCCCCACTCGTGCAGCACGCCGCACGCCAGGGTCTTGCCATCCGCGTCGACGATGGCGAGGCCCTCGTTGCGCACCGCCGTGTGATCCTCGTCGTCCGACATCAGGTAGACGATGACCTCGGCGGCGTCGACGATGCCGGCCCGGTCCTGCAGAGCTCTGAACGACGACGCGGCGGATCGAGCCAGCCGCATCGCCTCGACGAGCTTGCCCTGTCTGCGGAGGACCTGCGCAATCTCGAGCAGGGAGCGCGCTTCGAGCTGGCAATCGCCGGCCCGCGCGAACAGCTCGCGCGCCCGTATCAGCTCGTCGAGGGCGCGCGGATGTTGGTCGTTGAACGTGTAAGCGGACGCCAGCTGGCGCCGCGCCTGGCCTTCGATCCGCGGCTGCCCTTCTCCCTGCGCACGCGTCACAACGGTTTCGAGCAAGCCGGTGGCGCGGGCACGGTCGCCGGTCAGGAACGCCTGTTTCGAATCGGCGAGCAGCGCGACCAGTTCCGGCGACGGGAGGGCCTGGGCCCACGCCGGAGCTGCGGCCGCGAGGAGCGCCAGGGCGAAACAGGCAGCGGAACGCAGCAGCATCGGCCCCGCCCTAGCTTACTCCCGCCCAGCCGGGCGGATGCCGCTACCAGCGGCGCGACCGGCGGGCGACGCGATAGCCTTCGTCGTAGCCGGACCGGAAGCCGTTGCGGTAGTTCAGGTCGTAGGCGTCGCGGCCGCCGAAGCGGTGTTCCCAGCCCCGCGTCAACCGGTAGTAGCGGTGCTGCATCGGGTCGGACCGGCCGAACCGCGCCGCGTCGAAGCCGGCCTCGTAGCCGTCCCGGCGGCCGTAGTCGAAGGCGGCCCGCAGCGGAAACGACCCGCGGGTCGAGCTGCCGTTGCGATAGCCCCACTCGGCGTAGGCGCCGTAGCCGCGCTCCGGGTAGCCGTAGGGGCCGTACTCGTTGGCGCTGCCGCCACCCTCGATCTGGGTGTCGAAGCCGGGCTCGCGGTAGCCGCGGTAACCGCGGTCGTAGCCCGATTCGTAGCCGCGGCGGAAGTCGTAGCGATACGCGTCGCGATCGCCGAGGCCGCGGTAGTAGCCGCGATCGGCGTCCTCGTAGTCGTCGTCGCGCTTGAAGCCGTAGTCCTTCCGCGAGCGGGCGTCGTTCTGCCCCTCGCGCTCGCCGGACCGGAACCCTTCGTCGAACGCGGGATTGCGGCTGCCTTCCCAGCCCGCGTCGTCCTGGTTGCGCTGCACGCCGACCTGCGCGCTCACCGTGACCTGCGCGCTCGCCGGTGCCGCCGCGAAGGACAGCGCCGAAACCGTGACACCCATCAGTAGTCGATTCCGCATGCTCGTTCTCCCAGCGCCCGGCGTCCCGCGTCGCCATCTTCTCCGGAGGCTCGTCTCATTCATCGGCCCCGGGCGCACGCGCTGACAGGTATCAAGAGGCGTGCCAGGCCCGTTCGAGGCGATTTCTTCGGATTCGGCGCGGAATTGCCCGGCCAGGCTGGGAGTGGCCGCTGGCGAGGACGAGGCCGGCCTCTACTCCGTCCACACCAGCAGGCGCGATTTGGCCGTGTCCTCGTCGAGGAGGAGTGCGGGACCGGCCCGCTCGATGTCCTTGGCCGACAGCTCCAGGTGCCGCGATTCGCCGTTCGGGACGTCGAACTTCAGGCCCTTGCCGGTCTTGATTTTGAGCAGCCAGAACGGGAGGCAGAACTGCACGGCCTTGGGCTGCTCCTCGGTCCAGACCAGCAGGCACAGGTTCGTCGGCGGCGGGCCGGAGTAGGCCTGGGCACGGGCCTCGAGCCGCTCGGTGGCGAGGCCGACGTCGTGGCGGATGTCGAGGAGCGGCTTCTGGTCCTTGAACCGGGTCCGCATCCGCCCGAACTCGACGTCGACGTCCTTCTGCGGGATCTCCCGCATCGTGAACTGGGTGGAGGCGTACCAGATGCCGCCGCCGACCAGACCGGCGCAGCTCACCATGCCGACGGCGAGGATCGCGAGCAGGATCCAGATCCAGCGGCGCATCAGCTGCCCCGGTAGGGAGACGCCTTGTAGCGGCGGGCCTGGTCGGCCGCTTCGGCATCGCCCGAGGTGACGGCGGACTGCTGCGCCTTGGTGTATTCCGCGACGGCCCCCGGGCGGTTGCCGGCCAGGTCGGCGGCCTTGCCCAGCTCGAGGTAGGTACGGGTCCGGACCCAGCCGAGCTGCTCGTGCTTCAAGGCCTCGGTGAGGTCGGCGATGGCCTCGGCGGCCCGGCGGAGGCGGACCCGGGCCATGCCCCGCTCGTAGAGCCAGTGGCCCTGCTCGCCCGCCATCCGGACGCGCGTGTCAGCGGCCAGCATGCGCAGTCCTTCCGTGAGCATCGCGTCGGCCTCGGCCGGCTTGCCGGCCCGCAGGTAGGTCGCCCCGGATTCCAACCACAATAGGCGGTTACGCGGATAGACGCGGCGCAGTTCAGCGAGCTGCGTCTGGGCGGCCGGGTAGCGGCCTTCCCGATTGTAGAGGAGCACCAGGGCGAACCGGGCGTCGGGCTGGGACGGGCTCGGGTAGTTCGAGGCCGCCGCGATCAGGCCCAGGCCCCGTTCCTTGCCGCCGCCGAAGCCGGCCATGTAGGCGAGCCAGCGCGCCGGCAGCACCAGGCTGGCGACCAGGTACCGGTAGGTGCCGACGATGAGGCCGGCGTCGACCCGCTGCGGCGCCACCGCCATCACCCGCTCGTGCAGGTTGTAGGCGCGCCGCGCCGAGCCGAAGGCCCCCATGACCTTGCCGTCGATGGTGGCGGCCCACGACGCCTGCAGGCCCAGCGCCGAGCCCAGCTCGAACATGGCCGCCGGATCCTCCGGGCGCCGTTTGAGCTGGGCTTCGGACAGGGCGATCGAGCGCGCGACCTGGCTCTGGAACGACGTGTTGGCAACGGTCGGCGGCGCCGACACCTTGACGTCGTCCTTCGAGACCGGGCCCAGGTAGTTCTCGACCAGGACCATGCCGCGCCGGAACAGCAGGTTCAGCCACGTCAGCGTGGCGTGGGCGCGCGGCAGAGCGGCGTCCTCGGGATGGTCGCGCATCGCCTGTTCGAGGACGGCGGCGGCCTGGTCGTGATCGAGGTTGTAGGCGAGGTCGACGGCAATCTGGAGCTGCCGCGCCGCCGAGGGCGGGGCGGCGGGAGCCGGGGCTGGTACCGCCGCCGGACGGGGTGGCGTCTGCCCGCCGGCCTCGGCGCGGATCGCCGCGGCGGCCATGACCGCGCTCAGGAGCGCCGCAACCACTGCCAGACGTCGCACCTGTGAATTGTACTGAAGTCGCTGGGTCATCTCCGAGATGCGTCGATTCCCCGTCGACGGGCTCACGACCGGCTCACGCGCAGATGCCAGCCGCGCCGGCGCACGCGAGCCGCTGAGGTACACTCCGCTGCCGTGGCCAGACGGGAACTCCGCACACTCGACGCCCACGTCGCCGGCCAGACCGTCCGCCTCGTCGCGGGAGGGATCTCGGCGCCGCGCGGCGCGACCATGAAGGCCCGCCTCGTCGACGCCCGGAACCGCCTCGACGACGCCCGCCTCGCCGTCACCTGCGAGCCGCGCGGCCACGCCGACCTGGTCGGCGCGCTCCTGGCCGAGGCGACCGACCCCACCGCGCTGGCCGGCCTGCTCTCCTTCGACGCCGCCGACTGGCGCTCGCCGTCGACCGTCGTCCAGATGGCCGCGGTCCGGCTCGCCGTCGACAGCGGCCTGGTCACGACCGGCGATCCCGGCGCGACGCTGAGCATCGAGACGCCGGCCGGCGTCCGCCAGCTCCGCCTCGGCGCCGGCGGGACCATCACCGCGCTGGGCCTCGGCGCGCAAATCGTCGGCGGCAGCTGCGCCATCGAACTTGGGACCCGCACCGCCGGGGCCGACGTCATCCAGTGCGCCGGCGGCCTGCGGGCCATCGTCGACGCCGAGGCGGTCGGCCTGTCGCTCGTCACCCTCGAACGGCGCCGGCTCGGCGAGCTGCGCGCCGCGGTCGCCCGCGGCCTGGTCCAGGCCGGCTACGCCGCGCCGCTGGAAGAGCTGCTCGTCACCGGGCCGGCACACGGCGAGGCCGACATCCACGTCGTCGCCGTCGGCGAGTCGGGGCGGATCGATCGCTCGCCCACCGGCGAAGGCGCCGCCGCCGTCACCACCGTCCTCGACGCCATCGGCCTGGTCGATCGCGATCGCGTGGTGCGGCTGGAAGGCCCGTCCGGTGGCATCCTGGAAGCGCGGATCGTGGCGCGCGAGACGCGGGACGGCGCCCCGGCCGTCGAGGCCGAGGTCAGCGGCACCGCCTGGCTGATCGGCGAGCACACGTGGTTCTGGGACGACGACGACCCGCTCGGCGCGGGCTTCGTGATCTGACGTGAGGAGATCGATGGCGGGACGACTGGCAGGCAAGACGGCGCTGATCACGGGAGCGGCGCAAGGCATCGGACGGGCGACCGCGGAGCTGTTCGCCAGGGAGGGCGCGCGGGTCATCGCCACCGACCTGCGGCCGGGCGCCTGCGCCGACGTCGCCGGCTGCGAGCCGCGGCCGCTCGACGTCACCGACGGGCCGGCGGTCCGGGCCCTGGCCGAGGCGCTCGGCCCGATCGACGTCCTGTTCAACTGCGCCGGCTGGGTCCACGCCGGCACCATCCTCGACTGCGACGACGACGCCTGGGATGGCAGCTTCACCATCAACGCCAAGGCCATGTACCACACGATCAAGGCCTTCCTGCCCGGGATGATCGCCAAGGGCGGCGGCTCCATCGTCAACATGTCGTCGATCGCCTCGAGCGTGCGGGCCGTGCCCAACCGCTTCGCCTACACCGCCAGCAAGGCGGCGGTCGTCGGGCTGACCAAGTCGGTGGCGCTCGACTTCATCGGCAAGGGCATCCGCTGCAACGCGATCTGTCCCGGCACGGTGGAATCGCCGTCGCTCAAGGAGCGCATTCAGGCGGAAGCCACGCGGACCAACCGCACCGTCGAGGAAGTCTCGGCGGCGTTCGCCGCGCGCCAGCCGCTCGGACGCCTGGCCCGGCCCGAAGAGATCGCCAGCCTCGCGCTCTATCTCGCGTCCGACGAATCGTCGTTCACGACCGGCACGATTCACCTGATCGACGGCGGCTGGTCGAACTGAAACGCACGCGATGAGCGTCCTCGACGAGCTCGAGTGGGCGACGCGCGAGCGCTCCGAGGACGACAACGGCGGCACGGCGTTCGCCGAGCCGGGCCTCGACGCCGCCACCATCGATACTGGAGTGGGCGATCGACTTCACGGGGAGCCTGTCGTTCGAGATGGGTCAGATGTTCCCGCATGGACTGCCGATGGTCGGTGATCACGCGGGCAACTTCTGGGTCGTCGACTGCACGGCGACGCCGGAAGCCGAAGCCGCGGTGTTCTTCGCCTGTCACGATCCGCCGGTGCTGCTGTGGCCATGCCGCGGCATGGCGACGTTTCTGCGCGAGCTGCGCCAGAAGTTCGCGTCGCCGGAGCGGTCTGCGCTCGACGAGATGCACGACGAGCATGTGCATCGCGTGTGGCGGACCCGTCCCGCCACTCTGAGCCGCAGCGCCGCCCTCCACGGACCCGACGACGCACTGCGCGCGTTCGCGAACTCCCTCACCGATGAGTGGTCGATCATCGACGTGCGGACGGCGACGCCGGGCACGGGGCTCGCCTGGGGTCGATGCGGATTCCCGGCCGGCCGGCGACGCCACGGGGAAGAGCGCCTGTTCGCCTGCGCGGCTCCGGCGCGCAGGACGGGCCTCCTGTCGCGGCTGTTCGGTCGCTGACTTCCGTCCATGGGCGACTTCACCAACATCATCTGGCGCTGCCTGGCCGGCTCGCAGCGCCACCTGACGGCCGGTGGCGAGCGGGCGCGGCGCTACCTGAAAGGCTTCTCCCCGATCGTGGCGTTCGCCGATCCGGAGCAGCCGGATTTCGACGCTCTACGGGCGGTGTGCGAGCCGGGCGAGCGCTTCTACTGCTCGGAGTGGGCGGGCGGCGCGCCGGACGGCTGGACGATCGAGCGCGACGCCCGCATGCTGGTGATGGTGTGGACCGGCGGCGGCGCGCCGGCCGAGGATCCCTCGCTCGACGCGAGGCCGCTGCGCACCGAGCACGTGCCGCAGATGTGCGCGCTCGCCGAGCTGACCAGGCCCGGTCCGTTCGACGTCCGCACAATCGAGTTCGGTGAGTACTTCGGCACGTTCGACGGCGATCGCCTGCTGGCGATGGCCGGCGAGCGCATGCAGGACGGGCTGCTGCGGGAAGTCAGCGGCATCTGCACGCATCCCGATCAGCAGGGCCGCGGCTGGGCTCGTCGGCTCACCGAGCTGGTCGTGCGCCGGGAGCTGGATCGCGGCGAGACGCCGTTCCTGCACGTCGTCTCGACCAACGCCAAGGCGATCGCGCTCTACGAGCGCATCGGCTTCACGATCGCGCGCGAGGTGCCGGTGCGGATCGTCTCGATGAGGACGCCGAGATCGACGTCGCTGGCCGGCGCGACGGCGCCTCCGATGTGAGCGGCGCGATCGGCCACGGGCAGGGCGGGATTATAGAGGTCGGGCGCTGTCGACGTCGTCCTGGAGCGCGGCGATGGCGTCGAGCACGCCGTTGAGCCGCTCGCCCATCGGCGTCAGCCGATACTCCACCCGCGGCGGCACTTCCGGGAACGACTGCTTCTCCAGCACGCCGTAGCGCACCAGCTTCGACAGGCGCTCGTTGAGCACCTTGGTCGTCAGGCCTGCCGCGGTGCGGACGAGCGCGCCCGGTCGGTTCACGCCGCCGCGAACCTGGGCGAGCACGTGCAGCGTCCACTTGCAGCCGACGACGTCCTCGACGATCCGGCGGATCGACGCCGCTTTCTTCGGAGCGCGAAGTGTCATCGATCCGTCGATTGGCACCGGAAAGTACCTGCCTCACCAAATTGTGCGGGCTGTTCGCGCCGCGCGCACGCCGCTAGATTGCGAGCGGAGGTCACCTACACCATGTCCGCTCACTTTCGTCCGTCATCTTACCTTGTCGCCACCGTGGCGCTCGTCGTCGCTCTGGCCGCAGCAGCGCCTGCGGCCGCGCAGGGCGCCTCCTACAAGGGCCCCGACGTGGATCTCACCGCGGCCTCGGTGACGCACCTCGCCGAGCTCGATCTGCTCGTCTTCGAGCAGCGCGTCGCCGGTACGGCTGGCGGCACCACGCCGAAGCCGCATGGCCAGCTCGATGGGGCGCCAGTGCTGGGCTACGTCTTCCCCACCAGTCTTCCATCGACCGCCGTCGGCTTTGGCCAGGCGGAGGGCATCGTCGCGCTCGCCGTCACCTCGCATCCCGACTTCGACGACACGCCGCTCTGGGACGAGAACCTCGACGGTGACTTCGGCAACGACGGCGTCCGCTGGCACACGCATTGGGTGCTGCTCGGTAAGGACGCGCGCGTGCCCGGCGGCTTGAGCGTGAAGGAGTTCACGAAGGCGGACGCGGTGGTGCTGCCCCCCACCAACCCGGGCATGCCGATGTACATGGACGCGCCCGGCTTCGCGGTATCGACGCGCGGCCCGTCGCTGAAGGTCCTGGTGCCCGTGTCGCGGCTGCGCCTGAACGCCGCACCCGCGTTCAACTTCGACGCCGTTACCTGCTACATGCAGGTCTTCGCGCCGAAGGACGGCCCGGGCCACGGCGAGGCGGCTCCGAAGCCGATGCTCGGCGTCTACGAGGTCTTCGAGGTGCTGTCCGGCAACCTGAGTTTGCCCTACACGGTGCAGCGCAAATAGCGCCTGGCAACCTAGCAGCCCGTGGTGAGCTCAGCGAACGACGCGCGCGCCGCCGCGATCGTGCGATCGACGTGGCGCTCGGTGTGCGCCGCCGACAGGAACCACGTTTCGTACTGCGACGCCGGCAGGTAGATCCCGCGCGCCAGCATGGCGCGGTGGAACTGGCCGTAGCGCGCCGTGTCGGAGGTCGTCGCCGTCGCGTAATCGGTGACCGGCGTGCCGGTGAAGAACGGCGTGATCATCGAACCGACGCGGTTCACCTGGAGCGGCACGCCGGCGTCCTGGGCGGCGGCGCGCAGGCCGTCGCCGAGGCGCTTCGTCAACCGATCGAGCGTGCGATAGAGCGTCGCGGTGAGCTGCCCGATCGACCACAGTCCGGCGGTCACCGCGAGCGGGTTGCCGGAGAGCGTGCCGGCCTGGTACATCGGGCCGGCTGGAGCGACCAGCGACATCAGGTCCTTGCGGCCGCCGTAGGCGCCGACCGGCAGGCCGCCGCCGATGATCTTGCCGAGGCAGGTCAGGTCGGGCCACACGCCGTAGAGCGCCTGGGCGCCGCCGCGGTGGACGCGGAAGCCGGTCATCACCTCGTCGAAGATCAGCAGCGCGCCGTGCTGGTCGCACAGCGTGCGCAGGCCCTGGAGGAAGCCGACCGCGGGCGGCACGGTGCCCATGTTGCCGACGATCGGCTCGACCACGACCGCCGCGATCTGCGCGGTGTTGGCCTCGAACAGCGCCACGACGCTGTCGAGATCGTTGAACGTCGCGGTCAGCGTCAGCGCGGCGACGGACGCGGCGACGCCGGGACTGGTCGGCACGCCGAGCGTCAGCGCGCCCGAGCCGGCCTCGACCAGGAACCCGTCGGCGTGGCCGTGATAGCAGCCGGCGAACTTGATGATGCGATCGCGGCCGGTGGCGGCGCGCGCCACCCGCACCGCGCTCATCGTCGCCTCGGTGCCCGAGCTGGTGAAGCGCACCATCTCGATCGACGGCACCAGCGCGCGCACCTTCTCGGCGATCTGCACCTCGAGCTCGGTCGGCGCGCCGTAGCTGGTGCCGAGGCGCGCCACCTTGGCGAGCTGCGCGATCAGCGCCGGCGGCGCGTGGCCGTGGATCAGCGGTCCCCAGGACATCACGTAGTCGAGGTAGGTCTGGCCGTCGACGTCGGTGATCGTCGCGCCCCTGGCCCGGGCGATGAAGCGCGGCGAGCCACCGACCGCCTTGAAGGCCCGCACCGGGCTGTTGACGCCGCCGGGGATGACGGCCTGCGCGCGCTCGAACAGCGTGGCGGACTTGCGCCCGGCCGATGCCGGCGCGGCCTTCGTCGTCGCCTTCACCGGCTGCGCGCGGCGCGCCGGCTTCGAGGTCTTTCGGGTCACGGCGTCGGGGCCCTCAGGATGCGCGCGGCGTCGCGGGCGTAGTAGGTGACGATGATGTCGGCGCCGGCGCGGCGGATCGAGAGCAGCGTCTCGAGCATCGCCCGCGTCTCGTCCAGCCAGCCGTTGGCGGACGCCGCCTTCAGCATCGCGTATTCGCCGCTGACGTGGTACGCCGCGGTCGGCACGCGCAGCTCGCGCTTGACGCGCGAGACGATGTCCAGATAGGGGACGGCCGGCTTGACCATCACCATGTCGGCGCCTTCCTCGACGTCGAGCGCCGCCTCGCGCAGCGCTTCGTCGCTGTTGGCCGGATCCATCTGGTGGCTGCGGCGGTCGCCGAACTTCGGCGCCGAGTCGGCCGCCTCGCGGAACGGCCCGTAGAACGCCGAGCAGTACTTCACCGCGTAGGACAGGATGGCGACGTCCTCGAAGCCGCGGGCGTCGAGCGCCTGGCGGATGGCGCCGACGCGGCCATCCATCATGTCGGACGGGGCGATGACGTGGGCGCCGGCTTCGGCGTGCACGATCGCCGAGCGGACCAGCCGCTCCACCGTCGGGTCGTTGAGGATGCGCTCGCCGTCGAGCAGGCCGCAGTGCCCGTGCTCGGTGTACTCGCAGAGGCAGACGTCGGTGATGACGATCAGGTCCGGCACGTCGGCGACGATCGCGCGCACGGCGCGCGGCACCGGGCCCTGCGGATCCCACGCCGCCGATCCCTCGGCGTCCTTCGCCGCCGGCAGGCCGAACAGCAGCACGGCGCCGACCCCGTCGGCGCGGGCCGCCGCAGCCTCGCGCACGGCCTCGTCGACCGACAACTGGTAGACGCCAGGCATCGAGGACACGCTGCGGCGGACGCCGGTCCCCTCGCAGACGAAGAGCGGATAGACGAGCTGATCCGCCGACAGGCGCGTCTCGCGGACCAGCGCGCGCATGGCCGGCGTCCGGCGCAGGCGTCGAGGCCGTCGGACGAGATGCACTATCGTCTCCGGAAGTGCTCGACGAGGGCCTGGACCAGGCCTGGCACGGTGAACTCGGTCGGCACGATCGTCGAGGTGATACCGAGCTGCTGCGCCGCTTCGGCGGTCACTGGCCCGATCGACGCCACCACGGTGCCGCTGAGCAGGTCGGGCGCCTGCTCCTCGCCCAGCGTCTTGACGAAATGGCGCACCGACGAGGCGCTGGTGAACGTGACGGCGTCCACCTGGTGCTCGAGGAGCAGCTTGTAGACGTCCGGATCGCCTTCGCGCTGCGGTTCGGCCGCCAGGGTGCGATAGGCGACGACGTCGGTGACGAGGGCGCCGGCCTTGCGCAGATCGTCGGCCAGCACTTCGCGCGCGATCTCGGAGCGCGGGAAGAGCACCTTGGCGCCGCGCATCTCGCCGTGGGCCCGCATCGCCTCGACGGCCCGCTCGGCGCGGTGCTCGCGCGGGATGACGTCGACCTTGAGGCCGTACCGTCCCAGCTTGTCGGCCGTCGCCGGGCCGACCGCGCAGATGCGCGGGCCCTTCAGCGAACGGACGTCGCCGGGGCCTTCCATGACGCGCCGCATGAAGTGGTCGACGCCGTTCTGGCTGGTGAACACCAGCCAGTCGAAGTTCGCGGCGGTGGCGCACGCTTCGTCGAGGGCGGCGGTGTCGGCGACCGCCGCGATGCGGACCGCGGCGCCTTCGATGGCCTGCGCACCCAGCTCTTCGAGGCGCTCGACCAGCTCCATCGCCTGCTCGCGCGCCCGTGTCACCACGATGCGCTTGCCGAACAGCGGCCGGGCGTCGAACCAGCGGAGGTGCTCGCGCAGGCCGGCGACCTTGCCGATGATGACGATGGACGAGCCGCGGCGCTGCTCGCCGCCGACGCGGCGGGCCAGTTCGCCGAGCGTGCCGGTGATGGTGCGCTGCGACGGCAGCGTGCCGTCCTGGACGATCGCCGCCGGCTCGGTGTCGGCACGGCCACCCTCGAGCATCGACTGCAGGATCGCCGGCACCTGCCGGGCGCCGGCATAGCAGACGACCGTGCCGCCGAGATGGGCCAGCGCCAGCCAGTCGATCTTGGCGGCGGTCTGGCTGCCGTCCTCGAAGCCCTTGACGAAGGTGACCGACTCGCCGGCCCCCGGGTAGGTCACCGGCACGCCGGCGTAGGACGGCACCGCGATGCCGGCTGGCAGGCCCGGCACCACCTCGAAGGCGATGCCCTGCTCGTGCAGGAAGAGCGCTTCCTTGCCGCCGCTGTCGAAGAAGAACGGGTCGCCCCACTTGAGGCGGACGACGATCTTGCCCTCGCGCGCCTTCTCGGACACGAGCAGGCAGATGGCGTCCTGCTCACCTGGCTGCGGCGCGGCCGCCCCGACGTCGATGCGCTCGGCGTGCATCGGCGCCATCGACAGCAGGCGCGGGTGGACGAGGTGGTCGTAGACCACCACGTCGGCGCGCTCGAGGCAGCGCAGGCCGCGGACGGTGATGAGAGAGGGGTCGCCGGGGCCGGCGCCGACCAGGTAGACGGCGGTCATCGGGCCTCAGGGTACTGCAAAGCCGGGAATCAGGGAACCACGACGGCAGCCGCGGTCGTCTCGGCGCGCCGAATCTGGCGCTGGACGAGCAGCCAGTTGGCGGCGGCGTGCACCACCACAGCGACCAGCGAGAGATACCAGATGATCGTGAGATCGAAGCCGGGCCGCGTCGCCAGCCAGATGACCGGCCCGAGGACGGCGGCGTTGCGGACCGTCGAGGTCAGGAGCGGCGGCAGGGTCTTTCCGAGCGCCTGGAACAGACTCGACGTGACGAACACGATCCCCGACGCGATGAACCCGCAGCTGACGATGCGCAGATAGTCCCTGCCGACCGCGATCACCCCGGGATCCTGCGAGAACGCCCCGATCAGGGCGGCGGCCGTGAACTGGAGCACGGCGCTGACCACGATCGTCAGCGCCACCGCCAGGCCGGTCGCCGTGCGCAGCGTCTCGCGGACGCGATCGAAGCGGCGCGCGCCTACGTTCTGGCCGGCCACCGGCGCGACCGAGAACCCCAGCGCGACGACCGGCAGGAAGGAGGCCTGGACCAGCCGCAGACCGATGCCGAAGCCGGCCTGGGCGGCGGCCCCGAACGGCCGCGCCACCGCGTAGACGACGAACATGGAGACCGCCGTCAGGCCGAACTCCGCCCCGGCCGGCAGGCCGATGTCGACGAGCCCGCGCCAGAGCGCCGGCCTCGGCCGGGTCTGGGTCGGGCGGACGTGCAGGTAGGCCTCCTCGGCGACGAACGCGCGGGACAGCCAGGCGATGCCGGCGACGATGGCGACCAGGGAGGCGATCGCCGCGCCGCTGACGCCGATGACCACCCCGGTGCCCCAGCCGAAGATCAGGATCGGCGCCAGCACGATGTTGATCGCGACGGTCATGACCTGGACCAGCATCGGCGCCCGGAACGCCCCGGTACCGCGCAGCGCCGCCGCCATCGTCGCCAGCACGAACTGCAGCGCGAGCGCCGGGACGAACCAGCGCAGGTAGTCGTCGCCCAGCGCCGCCGTCACCGCATCGGCGGCGAGCCAGTCGACATAGATCCGGCGTCCCGGATAGGCGACGACGAAGAACAGCACCGCCGACAGCCCGGACAGCCAGAGCGACTGCGCGAACACCTCGCGCGCCCGCTCGCGATTGCGCGCCCCCGAGGCGTGCGCGATCAGGGTGGTCGTGCCGACGCCGAGCACCTGCGTCAGAGCGAGGACGACGAAGCTGATGTTGGCCGCCAGGCCGACGGCGGCGACGGCCTCCTTGCCGAGGCGGCCGACCCAGTACAGATCGACCAGCAGGTAGAGCGTCTGCGACAGCATCGTGACCAGCATGAAGCTGGCCGTGCGCAGCAGATGACGCGGCAGGGAGCCCGTGGTGAGGTCTTCCACCGGCCGATTGTAGCGGCTCTGCGCGGCGGCGCCGTCGGGCGCGCAGGCGTCAGGACGGCGGCGCCGTCTCGAACGCCTGGCGGATGGCGGACGCGAAGATCTCGCCGAGGCGGACATAGCCGGCTTCGGTGAGGTGCAGGCCGTCCTGGCCGACGAACGACAGATCGAGCTGGACGTTGACGTCGACCAGCGTCGCGCCTTCGTCGGCGACCGTCTTGCGGATCTGGGTGTTCAGCTCGTCGACGAACGGCGCGCCGTCGGCGTGCAGGCCGCCCGCGCGCTGCGGCGGCAGCGTGGCGACGAATACGATCACGCCGCGCCGCTGCGCGTCCTTGATCATGTCCTCGAGGGCCACCACCACGCGGGTGATACCGCGCCGGCCGAGGAAGTTGATGTCGTTGGCGCCCTCCATGAGGAGGAGGACCTGCGGCGTCCCGCTCTTGATCGCATCCGGGAGCCGGACTTTGCCGTCGACGGCGAACTCGCCCGCCTTGCCCTCGTTCAGCACGACGATGTCGTTCTGGTCGCGATAGCGCGCCCGCAGGACATCGGCGAGCCGGGCCGGATAGGCGTAGGGGATGGTGACGAGCGTCTGCGTCACCGGCGCCGAGACGACGCCCTCGGTCAGGCTGTCGCCGAACGCGACGAACCGCGTCTTGGCGACTCGCGGGGCTGGCTGCGGGGTGGCCGGACCGGCCGGCGGATCCGAGCCGGGCGGCGTCGGCGGCGTCGGCGGCGGTGTTGGAGTCGGGATGGGCGTCGGCTGGTTCGGGTTCGAGCCCGAGCAACCCGATGCGCACAGCATCAGCACGAGCAGGCCGGCGGCCACGGCGCGCATGGGCCTGACATTCTAGCGAAAGCGGACGAGCTGGGGATAGGGGGTGTGCTGGCGCGTGCAGTGGCGGCCGCGGGCTCGACTACGGAACCGCGAAGAAGGCGACGACCGTGTTCCCGATGGCTTCGGCCATTCGCTGGTAGCCCTGGTCATTCGGGTGCAGGCCGTCCGGGCTGAGCAGGGGCTGAAAGGCGCTGCCGAAGGCCGCGACCATGTTCACGAACGGGACGCCCTCGGCGCTGGCGAGCGCCTCCAGTCGAATGTTCATCGAGGCAATCCGGCCCGGATCGGCCTTGTACTGCCCGGTGTCCTCGTTCGGCTTGACCGGCAGCAGGCCGGACAGGATGACGCTCTTGCCGGCATCCTTGGCGGTCCGGATCATCGCCCGCAAAGCGTCGGTGATGAAGCTATCCGTCGGCCCGGCGTTGGTGTCGTTGACCCCCTCGAGAATCACCACCAGGTCGTGGATGCCCGCGATCGTGCCGGGCAGCCGATCCTTCCCGGCCGTGCCGTTGCAGCCGTTGGCCGAGGCGCACTCGCCCGGCGAGCCGGCGCCCTGGACCGCGACGGCCTGCGTCGTATAACGCGCCCGCAGCCACGACTCGAGGCGCTGCGGATAGCCGGTGATGGTGCCCCCGCACCCCGGCATACCGCAGAACGACGTGACGCCGGCAGTGAGGCTGTCGCCGAAGGACAGGATCGTGTCGGCGAGGAGGAACGGCCCGACGGGATCGTAAAGGTAGCCGCTCGGGTCGGTGTAGGGCAGGAAGCCGCCGTTGGTCGCGCTCACGGCGACGCTGCCCGCCGCGGCACCGGCCGGCACCGTCACCACCAGCGTGGTCGCGTCGACGGGATAGACCTGGGCGGGGCGGCTGTCGATCGACACGGTCGTCGACTCGGTGAAGTTGACGCCCTTGAGGGTGATGTCGTTGCCGCCGGTGACGGGGCCGTGGTTCGGCGAGATGCTCGTGATCTGGGGCGTCAGGTCGACGGCCGGCGGCGCCGCGATGGCCGCCGTCCACGGCGTACCGGGGGCGCCATGGCCGCCGAAGTAGCCGCCGCCCCAGTAGGTGGCGCGCTCGGCCACGAACGGCAGCGGCGCCGGGGCGTTGACCGATTCGATGAACGCCGCGAACCGCTTGTGGCTCAGCGCCGGGATCCCGCTGGTCAGGATGGTGCCGCGCGACTGGGCCGCGATGGTCCGCATGACGACGACGCCGCGGCCGTCCTCGCGGACGAACGTCGCCTTCACCGTGAGCGCGGTCGGGTTGGCGTTGGAGATGAGGAAATAGGAATCGTGCGACGGGCCGTTCAACTGAACGACGCCCTCGATGCCCTCGGCGAACGCCCACTTGGTCGCCTCGGCGGTGACGCCGGGCGAGTTGTGGCCCTCGATGAAGGTGATGCCGGACGACGACCAGTAGACGGCGCGCTCGGCCAGCACCGGCTGATCGCTCGAAACGCGGATCGCGAACGAGGCGTTGGCCAGCTCGGCGACGTTGCCCGGATCGAAGCGCAGGTCGTTGAGGAACAGCGTCTGGCGGCGCCCGGCGCGGACCGTGACCGTCTTGCTCACCGGGCCGCCGAGGTCGCGGAAGAACGTGATCGTGGCGCTGGCGTCGGTGGCGCCGGGGTTGGCGAGCAGCAGATAGGTCTGGAAGCTGAAGCTGGCGTCGCCGCCGCAGACGCCCTCGGCGAACAGCCAGGTCGTGCTCGGCGCGGTGACGGCGGCCGATCCGTGGCCGCCCTCGAACTGGTTCCAGTACATCGCGCGCTCGACGACCAGGTCGGCGCTGGTGCCGCCGCCGGTCTGCCGCACGATGGTCGAGAACGGCTCGGCGATGGGCCGGCCGAGGCCGTCCTTGACGTCGTTGTTGACGTAGATCGTGCGGCGGCCGCTCGGCCCCAGCGTGAACGTCTGGACCAGCGGCCCGCTCGTCTCGCGCAGGAACGTCGCCTCGACGGTCACGGCGCTGCTGCTGTTGGTGTTGGTGACCAGCACGAACGTCTCGAAGAAACCGGTGACGCCTTCGGCCAGGTACCACTGCGCCGCCGGCGCCAGCACGCCTTCCGAGTTGTGACCGCCCCGCTGCGCCGCGCCCGGCCACGTCATCGACCGTTCGACGACGATGTCGACGTCAGACTCGACAATCGCCGAGACGGCGCCGGGCGGCAGCGTGGTCACACCGTTGACGTTGAAGGTGTAACGGCTCGTCGCCGGTACCACGATGGGGATCGGCGCCAGCGGCGGCGGCCCTTCCGGCAGCAGGCGGATCGTGACGTTGGCCGCCGCCGCGTTCGGGTTGCCGATCAGGATGGATTCGTTGAAGAAGGTGTTGGCCGCGCCCTCGGCCAGGTACCAGCGACGGTAGGCCTGCGCCTCGGCGGTGGTGACGGCGCCGATCAGCGCCAGCGCGGCGACCATCCCCGTGACGAGCTGCTTGACGATCCGCGATCCCGGCCTCATTCGTCTCCCCGTTCCACGGCCGAGCGCGCCAGCAGCTCCGCCGCTCCGTCGGCGAGCAGCCGGGCCCCGACCTTGCGGCCGAGCGCGAGCGGATCGCCGGTGGTGCCAAACGCCATCGCGCGCAGCTCGTCGCCGTCGAGCGACGTGACCGCGGCGTGCAGCTCCAAGGTACCGTCCGCGCTGGCCCGCGCGAGCGCGCCGATCGGCGCCTGGCAGCCGCCTTCCAGGATCTCGACGACGATGCGCTCGGCGAGCACTTCGGCCCGCGTCGCCGCGTCGTCGAGCGCGGCCAGGCACGCCGCCAGCGTCTCGGGCGCATCCGCGCGCCGCTCGACGCCGACCGCGCCCTGCCCCGGCGCCGGCACGCAGGCCGTCACCGGCAGCGCCAGCGAGATGCGGTCGGCGAAGCCGACCCGCTCGAGCCCGGCGCAGGCGAGCACGATCGCATCGTAGCGCCCTTCGTCGACCTTCCGCAGCCGCGTATCGACGTTGCCACGGATGGGCTCGAAGGTCGCGCCCGGCAGCAGACGGTGGAGCTGCGCGATGCGCCGGATGCTGCTCGTGCCGAGCACCGGCGACGGCCCGAGCAGGGCCGAGACGGCCTCGAGCGTGCGCGGCACGCTGTCGTGCCGAGCCGGCAGCACGAGCGCGTCCCAGGGCGTGGCCCGCGGCAGGAACGCCGCCATCACCAGCCCGTCGGGGAGGACCACCGGCAGGTCCTTGGTGCTGTGCACCGCCAGGTCGATCGAGCCGGCGAGCAGCGCATCCTCGATTTCCTTGACGAAGAGCCGCTTGCCACCGGCTTCCGAGAGGGGCACCTCGACCAGCCGATCGCCCGACGTGCGGATGACGACGATCTCGCTGGCCTCGCCGATCGCGTCGAGCCGGCGCGCCACCTCGCGGGCCTGCCAGAGCGCCAGGGCGCTGCCGCGCGTGCCGATGCGGAGCGGCCGCTCACTCACGAGCCGGCGAACTCCCGCGGCCCCTTGCCGGCCGGCGGGGGGCCGGCCGGCGGCAGGCCCGGCTCGTCGTCGTCCTCGTCGTCGCCCGCCTGCAGATCGGCGAGCGCAAAGAGGTGGCTGAGCGCGTCGGCGTACGAGCTCAGCAGCGCCTCATCGGGCAGCGCCTTGAGCTGCTCGGTCGGCGTGATGAGCAGCTTCTCGATGATCAGCCGGGTGATCTCGTCGACGCGGGCTCGCGCCTCGGGCGGCAGGCCGGCGATCTTCGGCTGCAGCCGATCGAGCTCGGCGCGGCGGATCGCCTCGAAGCGCTGCCGCAGGGCGACGACGGTCGGCATCACCGTCCGCGACCGCGCCCACGCCATGAAGTGCTCGACTTCCTGGTTGACGATCGACTCGGCCTGCGTCGTCTCGCTGCTGCGCCGGGCCAGGCTCTCGTTGATCACCGACTGCAGGTCGTCGATGTTGTAGAGGAAGACGTCGTCGTCGCCGGCGACGAGCGGATCGACGTCGCGCGGCAGGGCAATGTCGATCAGGAACAGCGGCCGGCCGCGGCGCGGCTTCAGCGCCGCCTGGACGCGCGGCCGCGTCAGGATCGGTGTCGTCGCACCGGTCGCGGTGACGACGACGTCGGCCTGGCCGAGAGCCGCGTCGAGCTCGGCCCACGGCACCACCGTGCCGCCGATGTCGGCGGCGAGCGCCTCGGCGTGGGTGGCGGTGCGGCTGCAGACGAGAATCCGCTTCGGCTGCTGCGCCGCGAAATGCCGCGCCGTCAGCTCGGCCATCTCGCCGGCGCCGACGACGAGCACCGAAGCGCGCTTCAGGTCACCGCAGATCTTCCGGGCCAGCCCGAGCGCCGCGTAGCTCACCGACACCGCGCCCTCGGCCAGCTCGGTCTCGCTGCGGACGCGCTTGCCGGCGGTGAACGCGGTGTGGAACAGCCGGTTGAGCAGCGCGCCGGTGGCGTGCTGATCGGTGGCCGAGGCGTAGGCCTGCTTGACCTGGCCGAGGATCTGCGGCTCGCCGACGACCAGCGAGTCGAGGCCGGCCGCGACCCGGAACAGGTGGCGGGCGGCGTCGGCCTCGCTCCGCGTGTAGATGTGCGCCCGCAGATCGTCGGCCGCCACCGAGCGCGTCGCGGCCAGGAAGGCGGCCATCGCCTCGTGGCCGTCCTCCATGCTGCGGCAGGTGGCGTAGAGCTCGGTGCGGTTGCAGGTCGACAGCAGCACCACTTCGCCGATCGCCGGATCGCGGGCCAGCGCCGACACGGCGTCGCCGAGGTCGCCGGGCGCAAAGGCCAGCCGCTCGCGCAGGTCGATGGGCGCCGTGTGATGGCTCACGCCGAGGACCAGGAGGCGCATCAGTCGAAGGCGTGGCTGGTCGGCACCAGGTAGGCGACCGGCAGCAGGTTGACGAGGATGACGACGAAGCCGGCCGCAGACAGCCAGGCGGTGCGCTTACCGCTCCAGCCGAGCGTGGTCCGGGCCAGGATCTGGAAGGCGTAGAGCAGCCACGATCCCACCGCCAGCAGGATCTTGGGATCGGCCAGCGACATGGCGTCGACGCGCGGATCGATCGGCACCACGCGGCCAGCCTGCAGCAGCCAGACGAGGCCGATCAGCATGCCGGCGGTGAGGCAGGTGAAGCCGCCGACGATGGCCCGGCCGTTCATCTGATCGAGCGTCGCCAGCGACGGCAGCCGGGCGTAGAACAGCCCGGGCTGGCGCCCCTTCAGCTCGCGGAACAGCAGGACGTAGGTCAGGCCCATGACGGCGGCGATGGCGAACGCCGCGTAGGCGAACAGCACGAACGTCACGTGGAAGACGAACAGCGGGCTGTTCAGGATGGCCGGCCGCGGCCCCGGCTGCGAGCTGGCCACGGCGACCAGCGACAGCACGGCGATGAACGGGGCGATGAAGGTGCCCATGGCCCGCTCCCCCGACGTCAGCTCGACGTAGAGGTAGACGATGGCCAGCAGCCAGACGAACCCCGACAGCGCGTCGCCGGCGCCGACGAGCGGCAGCGCGCTCTCGCGCACCGTCGCCATCCCGAGCAGGAAGGTGTGGACCACCACGCCGGCGCCGAGCGCGCCGGTCGCGGCCTGGCCCAGCGCCGCCTGACGGCGGACGAAGTGCGCGGCATAGAGCACCGCGCCCAGCAGGTAGAGCGCCGGCTCGAGAACACTCATCGAGGCGGGCCCCCGACCGGGCGCATTCAGTTCACCGGGCCGAAGTAGCCCTGCTTGGTCCGCGCCGCGAGCGTGGGCTTGGTGGTACGGACGACGATGCGGCGCCATTGCCCATCGCGCCGCGGGTTGCGGGGGGAGTAGGCCAGCGCGTACTGGGCCGCCAGTTCGTCGGCGATCTGCGCGTAGATGGTGTCCAGCTCGGTCGCCCCGGTCGGGAAGAAGGCCCGGCCGCCGGTTTCCTGGGCGAACTGCTTCAGCACGAACTCGGCTTCCGGGAAGCCGCGGGCGCCGAGATCGCGGCCGCGGATGCCGATGGTGTAGACGATGACCTCGGAGCGCTTGGCCAGGTCGAGCACTTCCTCGAACGGCACCAGGCTCGACGTGTCCTCGCCGTCCGACAGCACGACGATGGCCTGTCGCCGGACGTCGCCCGACGTGGTGGCGCGGACCTTCTTCAGCTCCTTGATGGAGATGTAGATGGCATTGTGGAGCGAGGTCGAGCCGTTCGGGACGGTCTGCCGGATCGCCGCCTCGAGCAGCGCCCGATCCGGCGTGAACTGCTGCAGGATCGAGACGCGGTTGTCGAAGTCGATGATCTGGGCGATGTCCTCGCTCTTCATCCGCTTGACGAAGCCGATGGCCGCCTCCTGCGCCAGGCGGAGCTTGTCCTCCATGCTGGCGCTGGTGTCGATGAGGAGCGACAGCGCCACCGGCAGCTGCGCCTTGTTGAAGTAGGTGACGTCCTGCTTGACACCGTCCTCGTAGACGACGAAGTCGCCCTGCTCGAGCGAGGTGACGAAGTTACGGGACTGGTCCGTCACCGTGACGTTCAGCGAGACGACGTCGACGACGCCGCGGAACGACGGACGCTGCGAGGGCTGCGAGGCCGCGGCCGGCGGCGGAGCCCCCTGGGGCGCCGAAGCCGGAGGGGCTGCACCCGGCGAAGGAGCCTGGGGCGCCGTCGCCGGACTGGATCCGCCCGGCGGAGGAGCCTGCGCGGCCAGCAGACCGGCCGCGGTCACGAGCGCCACGGCGCCGAGCGCGAAACCCACTCCTCGCCGTCGCATCGGCTCAGCGCTCCGGGACGGGAACCTTGGCGACCTTGACCGGGACGCCGCGCGCCGTGAAGCCCTCACGGGCGGCGGCGATGGTGATCTTCTCGGCGGGCACCAGCCGATCCGGGCTGGCGTAGGTGACGGCGACCTGGCCGAGCAGCTCGCTCGCCAGGGTATCGAGCCGGCCCTTCAGGGAGAGGTTCGAGATCACGGTCTCGCGCGTGCCGCCGTTCTCGCGCGTGCCGCGATCGAGGACGACGTTGCGCTGCCGCACCTCGTCGTCGGCGTCGCCGGCCCGCTCGCCTTCCGTGATGACCAGCGCGTAGTACTGCGCGGCGCTGTCGCGGATGGCGCGGATGACGGTCTCGGCCGAGGCGTTGCCGAATTCCTTGCCTTCGGTGGTGACCGAGACGATCACGGGGCGCGGTGTGTCGTTCTTCAGGAAGCCGCGCGACGCCTCGATCAGGGCGTCGAGCAGATACATGCCCGAGCTCGGCTGCGCGAACAGCCGATCGATGCCGCGGCTCTTGAGGCGGGCCAGGTCGGTGGTGGCGTCGACCTGCAGCGTCGGCCGATCGCCGAGCGTGATCAGCGCGACCGAGTGACCGGCGCCGGTGAGCCGGGTCGCGAAGTCGCTCAGCGCGGGGCGCATGAACTGGATCGATTGCGTCGCCGCCTGGCTGTTGTCGACGAGCAGCGCCACCCGCATCGGATCGGTGGCCGGAGTGACCGACAGGATCTCGCGGGCGACGCCGTCCTCGCGGACGACGACGTCGGCCGGGGTCACGGTGGCGACCGGAGCGCCCTTCTTGTCGACCAGGCTGGTGTAGATCTTCCGCGGCCGGCTCTGGGCGTCGAGGCCGGCGACGGCGGCGGCCAGGGCCAGTGCCGCCAGCGGGAGGGCCCGTCGGAGCGCTGAACTGGGGAACGCGGAACCGGCCGGACGCCTGGGACTGGAGGTCACACCGTCAGTATATTACCGGCATGGCTTTCCTGCCCCCGGACCAGGCCCGCGCCATCGCCGCCCTCGGCGCGGTCGGGCTGTCATTCGTACCTGGCCATCGTCATCGGGGTCGGAGGCGGCGTCTGGCTCGACCGGCACGCCGGCACCTCGCCCTGGGGCATGCTGATCGGTTTCGCCCTGGGGGTCGCCGCCGGCATCCTCAACGTCTACCGGGCCACCAAGCAGGCGATGCGCTGATGCGGGAGGCGGATCCGAGCCTGAGGCGCCTGGAGCGCGACGCCGCGATCTGGTGCGGCCTCGCCACCGCCGCCGCCCTGGCCCTGCGGCCGGACCAGCCGGGCATCGCCGGCGGTATAGCGGGCGGGGGCCTGCTGGCGTGGGGCAGCCTCCTGGCCATCAAATCCAGCGTCGACGCTTTGCTGGCCAGCGCCCTGCTCGCCAGTGTCGTCCCGGCGGCCCGTGGCGCCCCGCCCATTGGCGAACCAGCTGGCCAACGCCCGCCAGCCGGCGAAGATCCGCCGGCGCGTGCAGGCGCGGGCCTGGCCGTGAAGCTGGCCGGCCGCTACGCGCTGGTGGGGCTCGGCGCGTACGTTATGATTGTGCGTTTGCGCCTGCACGCCGTTGGCGTGCTGATCGGCGCCTCGTCACTGGTCGCCGCCGCCTCTTTCGAAGCCGTGCGCGTCCTGCGACGGCCCTGACCATGGAACACCACGAGCTCTGGATCGTCACCCTCACGAACACGCTGCTGGGCCCGGCCGTCGCCGCTGCGCTGGCGTCCTTCGGCTTCAAGGTCGACCCGGCTCACGCCATCCCCGACTACCTGGTGATGTGCGTGATCATTCTCCTGCTGCTGACCGCGCTGAGCCTGTTCGTCCGCTCGCGCCTGAGCGTCGAGAACCCCGGCACGGCGCAGATCCTGCTCGAGGACGTCGTCGGCGGCCTGGTCGGACTCATCACCGAATACATGGGCCCGAAGGGCGTGCGCTACCTGCCGCTCATCGGCACCGTCGGCCTGTTCATCTTCACCGCCAACATGATCGGCAAAGTGCCGGGCATGATGTCGCCGACGGCGAGCATCAACGTCACGCTCGGCTGTGCCATCACGGTGTGGGTCTTCTACCACCTGATGGGGCTCATCGAGCAGGGCCCCGTCAAGTACGTCCTCCACTTCATGTTCATGCCCGGGGCGCCGTGGTGGACCTGCTTCCTGGTCTTCCCGATCGAGGTCGTCAGCCACCTGTCTCGGGTGATGTCCCTCTCGCTGCGCCTCTTCGGCAACATCTTCGGCGAGGAAATGGTGGTGGTGATCATCGCCGGCATCGTGCCGTTCGTGGCGCCGCTGCCGATGATGGTGCTGGGGATCGTCACCGGCACCCTGCAGGCGTTCGTGTTCGTGCTGCTGACGATCATCTACCTCGCGGCGGCGGTGCACACGGATCACGAGCACGAAGAGCACGAGCACGAAGCGGGCGCGCACGCCTCGGCGTAGCCGCCGTCACGCACAGCATTGCGGCACGAGCCGCGACACGCCCGGCCGGCACCACCCGGCTGGCGTCACCGCCACGGCCACAGGCCGCTGGCCCAGGGGATGGCCGGTTCCCCGCGTTCGGCGCGATGGCGCCATGAACGGCACCCACCGGCGTAGCTGGAGGATTCACACGTGAAGAAGATGTTCCTGACGATGGGCCTGGTCCTGGCGGCCGGCTTCCTGACCCCGGCGTTCGCCCAGGAGGCGGCGGGCGGCGCCGCCAACCTGAGCGTCGTGGCGCAGTGGTCGATCATCACCGGCGGCTTCGCGCTGGCCATTGCCGCCGCGTTCGGCGCGCTCGGCCAGGGCAAGGCCGTCAGCGCGGCGGTCGAGGGCATCGCCCGCAACCCCGGCGCGGCCGGCGACATCCGCGGCGCGATGATCCTGGGTCTGGTGCTGATCGAGTCGCTCGTGATCTATGCGCTGCTCGTCTCGCTGATCCTGTTCTTCCTCAAGCCGTTCGGCGGCTAGTTCGGCCAGCGGCCGGCGTGCCGGCCGCCACCTGCGGCGATGGCACGCACTCGCCGCACACTGCTGTTTCACTGTCGAGCCCGGTTCACGGCGCTGCACGCGGGTGGGCCGGGCTTTACTTTTTTGCACGGTTCGGCGCGCGTGCCACCAGGCGAATCGGCCGGCATTTCGACACTTCTGGCACCGAGTGCCGCACACTCGTCGTACAAGTTGTTTACATGTGCTGTTGCTTTGCCGACATGGCCCGATGAAGGGGATGACCGACCTGAAGGCAACCCCTCCCATGATCCGACGAATTTCTCGCTACGCCCTGCAAACGGCCCTCGTCTTCGCCCTCCTCGGCGCGACGGCCTACGCCCTGTTCACCAACGGCGGCTTCGAGAGCGGTGATTTCACCGGCTGGACGAAGACGACGTTCCTCAATTTCGGCCTGAGCGGCGCGCAGCCCTTCAGTGGGTCGAGCATCGTGCGCACCGCCGGCGGCGCCGACGGCACGACCGTGGTCGGACCGGCCGCCCCACTGAGCCAGAGCGACGGTATCGTCCCGGCGGTGCTCTACCCCCGGTTCGGCCAGTACGCGGCGCGGGTCAACTACAACCTGTCCAACCGCAACTCCAACACCATCCGGCAGCAGACCACGGTGACCAACGGCGACGTCGACCCGAGCGACGGCCTGGTCCACGTCCGCCTGACGTATCTGCCCGTGCTCGAGAGCCCCGGACACCAGCCCGGGGAGCAGCCCTTCTTCTACATCGTGGTCCGCAACGTGACGAAGGGGGCCGTCGTGTGGGACCGCTTCACCTTCGCCAACGAGGCGGGCGTGCCCTGGCAGACGGCCTCCGGGTTCGTCTACACGGACTGGCAGATTGTCGACGCCTCGGCGCCGGCCGGCCTCCTCGACGTCGGCGACCTGGTCGAGATCGAGGTCGTCGCCGCCGGCTGCTCGCTGGGCGGGCATCGCGGCCACGTCTACGTCGATTCGTTCGGTACGACGATTCCGGGCGGCACCGTCGCCGCCACCGCCCCGGTCACGACCGTGCCCGGCGCCTCGCTCACCTACAACATGCATGTCACCAACGGCGGGGCGGCCGCGCTGGTCAGCCCGGTCGTGTCGATCGCCATTCCGGCGCAGACGACCTTCTCGTCGGTCAGCGACGGCGCCTGCTCGCACTCGAGCGGCGTCGTGACCTGCAACTTCTCCGACCTCGCCGCCGGCGCCTCGCTCGACTTCGACCTGGTCGTCACCGTCGCCGGCGGGGCGTCAGGCACGATCACGCTCGGCAACTACAGCGTGGCCGGCACCGGCTATCCGGCCCTGCTCGGCCCGACGCGCACCACCGTCGTCGGCTCCCCGGAGGCGGTGGCCGACAGCTACTCGACGGCCGAAGACGTCCCGCTGGTGGTCCCGGCGACGGGCGTCCTGGCCAACGACACCGACCCGACCAGCGATCCGCTGACCGCGGTCCTGGTCACGGCCCCGGCCCACGGCACGCTGACGCTGAACGCCAACGGCGGCTTCACCTACACGCCGACCGCGCACTACAACGGCCCCGACAGCTTCATCTACCGCGCCAGCGACGGCGTCGTGCAGAGCCAGAACACCCCCGTGCTGCTGTCGATCTCGGCGGTGCCCGACGTGCCGATCGGCACCGACGACGCCTACTCCGTCGCGGAAGACGGGGTCCTCACCCGCACCGCCGGCACCGGCGTGCTGGCCAATGATCTCGAGCCGGACGGCGAATTGATGACGGCGGCGCTCGTCACCGGCCCGGCGCATGCGGCCTCGTTCACGTTCAACGCCGACGGCAGCTTCAGCTACACGCCGCTCGCCAACTACAACGGGCCGGACAGCTTCACCTACTCGATCACCGACGGCACCACGGTGGTGGGACCGATCACCGTCGCGCTCACCGTGACCGCGGTCAACGATCCGCCGACCGCCACCGCCGACAGCTACACGACGGCGGAAGACGCCCCGCTGACCGTGGCGGCCGGCGCCGGCCTGCTGCTCAACGACGCCGACGTCGAAGGGCCGCTCGAGGCCGTCGTGGTCACCGGCCCGGCCCACGGCACGCTCACGCTCAACGCCAACGGCAGCTTCGTCTACACGCCGGCCGCCAACTACAACGGGCCCGACAGCTTCGTCTATCGCGCCAGCGACGGCGTGGCGCAGTCGGCCAACACCACCGTCTCGCTGACCGTCACGGCGGTGCCCGATCCGCCGACGGCGACGGCCGACAGCTTCACCGTCACCGAAGACACGCCGCTGACGCAGGCGGCGCCCGGGGTCCTCGCCAACGACGTCGAGCCCGACGCCGAGACGCTGACGGCGACGCTGGTGACCGGGCCGACGCACGGCACCCTGGTCTTGAACGCCAACGGCAGCTTCACCTACACCCCGGCGGCCGACTACACCGGCAGCGACAGCTTCACCTACACCGCCAGCGACGGCACCACGTCGACGGCTCCGGCGACGGTGACGCTGACCGTCAACGGCACCAACGACGCGCCGACCGCAGTCGCCGATGCCTACACCGCCAACGAGGATCAGACGCTGACCGTGCCGGCGGCGTCGGGTGTGCTCAACAACGACACGGACATCGACGGCAACCCGCTGACCGCGGTGCTGGTCACCGGACCGGCCCACGGCACGCTGACCCTCAACCCGGACGGCAGCTTCAGCTACACGCCGGCCGCCAACTACCACGGCCCCGACTCGTTCACCTACCGGGTCAACGACGGCACCGCCAACAGCGCGCCGGTCACGGTGACCCTGACGGTTGCCGATGACGCGACCCTGGCGCCGGGCGCCGGGCGCGACTCCGGCGGCACGCGCGTCACCATCGACGGCAGCGGCTTCGGCCCGGCCGGCACGCCGGTGACCGTCACGATCGGCGGCGTCCCCGGCCTCGAGGCCGAGGTGCTCGACGACGGCCACATCACCTTCGTGACGCCGGCGCTGCCGGCCAACACGCCGGTCGACGTCGTGTTCGTCGTCAACGGCGGTGCGCCGGAAACCTTGCCGGGCGCCTACTTGCCGCTGCCGGTGCCGGCGCCGGGCAGCCCGACCGACACCGACGGTGACGGGATCACCGACGAGATCGAACTGAAGTACGGCCTCGATCCGACCGACCCCGGCGACGCCGACGACGATCCGGACAACGACGGCGTGCCGTCGAACACCGAGATCATCACCGGCACCCACCCGAACGCGCCGTACCTGCGCTACTTCGCGGAGGGCATCAACAACACGGTGTTCAACACCGGCATCGCCATCGCCAACGCCAGCGCGGCGACGATGGAAGTGCAGGTCACGTTCTTCCGCCAGGGCCAGGCGCCGGTCCGGCACAACATCACGCTGACCGGCAAGACCCGCACCATCCTCAACACGGCGACCGTCGGGGGCATGAGCAACGCCGCCTTCGGCGTCGAAGTGGCGGGCAACGAGTCGGTGTCGGCGGATCGCACCACGTCCTGGGACATCGGTGGCCGCGAGGCGCACAGCGAGCACGCCGTCGAGGCGTCGCCGACCTGGTACTTCGCCGAAGGCGCGACCACCGGCCGCTTCTCGCTCTTCTACCTGCTCACCAACCCGGGCAGCCAGCCGGCCAACGCGACCGTCACCTTCCTGCGCCAGGTCGGGACGCCGATCGTCACGCAGGTGGTCATCCCCGGCTACGCCCGCGTCACCATCCCGGTGAACACGGCGGACCCGGGCCTGGCCTCGGCCGACCTCGGCGGCATCGTGGCGGCGGACCGGCCGATCGTCGCGGAACGCTCGATGTATCTGAGCAGCCCGGCCAAGGTCTGGGAGGCGGGCTCGGGCGGCACCGGCGTGACCGCGCCGTCCAACCGCTGGTTCTTCGGCGAGGGCGCGACCGGCAGCTTCTTCGACGCCTGGATCCTGCTCTCGAACCCGGGCGCGAGCGATGCCGTCGTCACCGTCCGCTACGTCGCGGACAGCGGCGCCGACGTCACCAAGACGCACACGGTGCCGGCCGGCCGCCGCATCACCATCCGCGTCGTCGACGAGGACCCGGCGATGATGAACACCTCGTTCGCCACCTTCGTGACCTCGACCAACGCGGTGCCGGTCGTCGCCGAGCGGGCCATGTGGTGGCGCGCGGAAGAGGGCTACTGGACGGCGGGCCACGTCGGCGTCGGCTTCACCGAAGGCGGCAAGAAGTGGGTGACCGCGGACGGCGTCGCCGCCGCGGACGGCAGCAGCGACACCTACGCGCTGGTCTCGAACACCGAGAACCGGGCCGGTCTGCTCAAGGTGACCGCCATCTTCAGCGACGGCACCGCGCCGGTCGAGCGGATGTTCGCCATCGGCGCCAACCAGCGCTTCACCATCCGCGGGCGGCAGCGCTTCCCCGAGGTGGTGGGCAAGGGCTACAGCTTCATCATCGAGTCGATTGGCGCCTCGCCGGTCGACATCGTGGTCGACCACTCGACCTACTACAACCTGGACGGCCGGTTCTGGGCGATGGGCACGACCTCGCCGGGCTCGAAGATCCGGTAGCCGGAATCGGATAGCATCGCGTCCCTCGGATTGTGCGGGGGCGCCAGTGCGAGCTGGCGCCCCCGTTCTGTTTTTCCGGACGTGCCTGGTCCGGTGCCGAGGCGCGTCGATGCACCTGCTGCTCCTGCTGATGGTCGTGATCTGGGGGGCGAACTACTCGCTCATCAAGGTCGTCCTGCGCGAGCTGCCGCCGCCGGTCTTCAACGCGCTCCGCCTGTCCATCGCGTCCGCCGTCTTCATCGCGGTGCTCGCGCTGACCGCGCGGACGCGGCCGACGCGACGCGAGTGGCTGCAGCTGGCCGGGATGGGGTTCTACGGGCAGTTCCTCTACCAGCTGTTCTTCCTGAACGGCATGTCGCGCACGTCGGTCGCCAACGCTTCGCTGATCATCGGGCTGGTGCCGATCGTGGTGGCGCTGACCAACGCGGCGCTGGGCCTGGAGAAGTTGTCGCGGGCCTATTGGATCGGCACCGCGATCTCGCTCGTCGGCATGTACTTCGTGGTCGGCCTGGACGCCGGCGTCGGCCGGGCGTCGCTGCTCGGCGACGCGCTGACCTTCGCCGCGGTGCTGGCGTGGTCCGCCTACACCGTCGCGGCCACGCCGCTGCTCGCCCGGCACTCGTCGATCGTCGTCAGCGGCTGGTCGATCGCGCTCGGCACGCTCTTCTACCTGCCCTACGCCCTGCCGGAGGTGCTGAAGGTCGACTGGCGGCAGGTCGGCGCCGGCGCCTGGATCGGCACGACGGTCTCGGCGCTGCTGTCGATCAACCTGTCCTACATCCTGTGGAACATGGCGGTGCAGCGGATCGGCAGCTCGCAGACGGCGCTCTACTCGAACCTGATCCCGGTCGCCGCGGTCGGGACCGCCGCTGTCTGGCTGCACGAGCCGGTCGACGGCTGGAAGGCGATCGGCGCGGCGCTGATCATCGCCGGGCTGGTCGCGGCGACGCGGTTCGGCGGGGCGCGGGCGGCGATCCCGGCCGAGGAGTAGCCCCCGGCCGGTCGGCTGCGATCAGTCGGCGAGGGCGAGGAGCTGGACGTCGAAGACGATCCACTCGTTGCCGGCGATGCCAGCATTGGGATTGCCGGCGGCGCCATAGGCCAGCGACGGCGGGATCGTGATTCGCCGGATGCCCCCGACGAGCATGCTCGCGGTGCCCTGCTCGAATCCCGTGATCACCCCGTTCGTACCCTGGCGGAACTGGAACTGGTTGCTCTGGATCAACACCCCGCGGCCGCCCGACCCGGCCGGATCGTAATGGTAGAGCGCGTAGGCCAGGGTCAGGAGCTTCCCGCCGGTCGCTTCGGCGCCGGTGCCGATGGTCAGTTCCTCGATGACGAGGTTGGCCGGACCCTGCGGCGGCGGCGTCGACGGTTCGGTGGGACTGTCGCTGCCGCCACACGCGGCGGTGGCGAGGGCGAGCATCAGGGCGAGCAGGGTTTGGCGCAGCACGGAGAATCCTTGAAATCGGGACAGGAGGCTCGTCCATCCTATCCCGACTCCCCTGCCCCGGCGGCTCCGTTGCCGCCGGCCCGCTGGACAGGCTAGGCTGTCTCGGCTCATCGCCGGCCGATGCCGGCGGGTTCATGAGATGGGTTCCAGAGGAGCGGACGTGGAAAAGGTCGCCTGGCACAACCTGCCGAACTGCCTGAAAATCGCCAACGCGGACGCCGAGCTGGTCGTCACGACCGACATCGGCCCGCGCATCGTCCACTACGCCCTGGCCCGGGGCGAGAGCATCCTGGGCGGCTCGCCCGGCGTCCTCGACAAGCCGAATCAATGGCAGCTGTGGGCCGGGCACCGCATCTGGATCGCGCCGGAGCATCCGGTGCGCAGCTACGGCCCCGACAACGGCCCCATCGGCCACATGCCGGAAGGCCCGCGCGGCGTGAAGCTGATGCAGCCGGTCGAGCCGACCACGCACGTCCAGAAGGAACTGGTCGTGACGCTCGACGAGCGCGGCCCCGGCGTGACCATCGAGCATCGCCTCACCAACCGCGGCACCACACCGACCGAGCTGGCCACGTGGGGCCTGACGATCATGAACGGTAACGGCACGGCAATCCTGCCGCAGGAGCCGTTCACGCGGCACGAGGACGAGTTCCTGCCGGCGCGGCCGCTCGTGCTGTGGCATTACACGGACCTGTCCGACCCGCGCTGGCAGCACGGGCCGCGCTTCCTGCGCCTGACCGGCGACGCGTCGAAGAACACGCCGCAGAAGGTCGGCATCATGAACAAGGTCGGCTGGGTCGCCTACGCGCGGCAGGGCTTGCTGTTCGTCAAGCGCATCCCCTACGACCCGAAGGCCACCTACACCGATCACGGCTCGAACACCGAGGTCTACACCGAGGCGTCGTTCTTCGAGGTCGAGAGCCTCGGGCCACTGGTCAAGCTGGCGCCGGGGCAGACGGCGACGCACAAGGAACGCTGGTTCCTGTTCTCGGGCGTGACCATCCCGAAGGACGACGCCGAGCTCGAGAAGACGCTGGCGCCGATCGTCGCCAGAACGAGCTAGCGCGATTGGCCGGCGCGACGACTCCGGAGTCGTCGCCGCTCAACCGGCGAGCAGGTAGCAGATGTCGGTGCGGATCGCTGAGGGATCGGCGTCCCACTCGCGCTGCCAGTGGCCGTAGATTTCCCAGCTGGGACCGGCGAGACGGTGTCCGTGCACCTCGCACCAGCGCCGGACGGCGTCGTGCGCCGCGCCGAGGCCACCGTAGGGACCGAGGTGCGTGACCGACGCCACGGTACCGGCCGGCGTCGCCGACTGGACGACCTCGCCGTCGTCGACGAACGGGCCGAGCAGTTCGACGCCGACTTCGAGCCGGATGCTCCCGTCCCAGTAGAGGGCGACGTGGCGGCCGGCCGCAGCCTTCTGCGCCTTCACCGCCTGCCAGACGATGCCGCAGCACTCGGGGACGAGTCCGGCCAGCTCCATCGGGCGCGCCTGCCGGCGGATCACCGCCAGCGGCACGCTCGGCATCTCCTGGATTTCGACGGCGTGCGTTGCCATGACTCTCGCTCGAGGGCGGCTCGCCCCGGCTACGGTTCCAGCATGATCTGCCGAACCAGCGCCGGCAGATCGGTGAGTTGCTGAATCGCATACGTCGGCGACGCGACGCACGGACGATCGTCGTCGCTCCGGTAGGCCTCGCCGGCCAGCCAGACGCTGCGGATGCCGGCGGCATTGGCACCGGCGACGTCGGTGTTCAACTGGTTGCCGACGAACACCACCTCGTCGGGCGTGCAGCCGCACCGCGCCAGCGCGAAGGCGAAGAAGCGGGCCGACGGCTTGCGCGCGCCCGCGTCGGCCGAGGTGATGACCCATGTGAAGACGCCGTCGAGCCCGGCTCGCGTCAGCCAGGCGCGGACGTGACGCTCGTCGCCTTGGCTGGTGTTCGCCCACACCGCCAGCGGAATCGGCAGCGCCGCCAGCGTGTCGCGGGCGCCGGGCATCAGGTGCGCCGGCCGAGCGTCGAGCGGGATGTCGCGGTCCCGGCGCTCGTCCATCAGGGTGTGGCCCCAATCGAGCGCCAGCACTTTCATGCTGGTCGACCCGGGCACGCCGGCCGCCGGCGCCACGCTGACCTCGGCGGACACGATCGGGTCGGCCACTTACTCGGTGCTCTTCTTGGGCCGCATGTTGGCGGAGAGGATCTTCTTGCGGAGCCGGATGCTCTTTGGCGTGGTCTCGACCAGCTCGTCGTCGTTGATGAACTCGACCGCCTGCTCGAGGGACAGCTTCTTCGGCGGAATCAGACGGATCGCTTCGTCGGCACCCGACGAGCGCATGTTCGTCTGCTTCTTCTCCTTGGTGATGTTGACGTCCATGTCGGCCTGGCGGGAGTTCTCGCCGATGATCATGCCTTCGTAGACCTCGGTCGCCGGGTCGATGAAAATTTCGCCGCGTTCCTGCAGGTTGGCGATGGCGAACGCCGTGGAGATGCCGACGCGATCGGAGACCAGCACGCCTTCGGCGCGGGACGCGATGGGACCGTGCCACGGCTCCCAGCCGGCGAACAGGTGGTTCATGATGCCGGTGCCGCGGGTGTCGGTCAGGAACTGCGAGCGGAACCCGATCAGGCCGCGCGACGGGATGCGGAACTCGAGGCGGACGCGGCCGCTGCCGTTGTTCACCATGCGCGTCGGCGTGCCGCGGCGCACGCCCATGCTGGCGATGACGACGCCCTGGAAGTCCTCGGGCACGTCGATGACGACGTCCTCGACTGGCTCGACCTTGCCCTGCGGCGTGTCCTTGGTGACGATCTCCGGCCGCGAGACCTGCAGCTCGAAGCCCTCGCGACGCATCATCTCGATGAGGATGGCGAGCTGGAGCTCCCCGCGGCCGACCACCTTGATCGCTTCCGGCGAGCCGGTGTCCTCGCAGCGGATCGAGACGTTTCCGATCAGCTCCTTGTCGAGGCGATCGCGGAGATTGCGCGACGTGACGTACTGGCCCTCGCGGCCGGCCAGCGGCGAGGTATTGACGCCAAACACCATCGACACGGTCGGCTCGTCGATGGCGACCGGCGGGATCGGCATCGGGTTGAGCGGATCGGTGACCGTCTCGCCGATGGTGATGTTCTCGACACCGGCCAGGCAGATCGATCTCGCCGGCCGCCGCTTCGGTGATGTCGACGCGCTTGAGCCCGTCGAAGGTGAACAGCTTGGTGACCTTGGTCTGCTGGGTGGCGCCATCGAGCTTGGCCACCACCACCGGGTCGCCCAGCTTGACGCGGCCGTTGAAGATGCGGCCGATGGCGATGCGTCCGAGGTACTCGCTCGAGTCGAGGTTGGCGATCAGGATCTGCAGCGGATGATCGACGATCCCGTGCGGCGGCGGGATGTGCTCGACGATGGCGTCGAGCAGCGGCCGCAGGTCGGTGCCCGGCGTCGCCAGGTCCATCGTCGAGGTGCCGGCGCGGGCGTTGCAGTAGATGACCGGGAAGTCGAGCTGATCCTCGGTGGCGTCGAGATCGATGAACAGGTCGTAGACCTCGTTCAGCACTTCCTGGGAACGCGCGTCCGGGCGATCGATCTTGTTGATGATGACGACCGGCGTCAGCCGCCGCTCCAAGGCCTTGCGCAGCACGAAGCGGGTCTGCGGCAGCGGCCCTTCCGAGGCATCGACCAGCAGCAGGATGCCGTCGACCATCGACAGCGTCCGCTCGACCTCGCCGCCGAAGTCGGCGTGGCCGGGGGTGTCGACGATGTTGATCATGTGGTCCTTGTAGTGGACCGCCGTGTTCTTGGCCAGGATGGTGATGCCGCGCTCGCGCTCGAGGTCGGTGTTGTCCATGGCGCGCTCGGCGACGCGCTCGTTGGCGCGGAACATGCCGCTCTGGTGGAGCAGGGCGTCGACCAGCGTGGTCTTGCCGTGATCGACGTGCGCGATGATGGCGATGTTGCGGATGGCGGGATTGGCGACAGGACGCATCAGGAGCTCTGGGGTTTCTCGGGACACACTCGGACCGGCCGCGGGAGCCGCGGGGAACCGTTCATTGTAGCGTGGATCGCCGCCCGCACGCCCGAAGGGCGGACCGCGGCGCGTGAGGCGCGCCGCCACCAGCAAACTAGTTCCTGGGACTCAGCGTGACTTCGAGGGTGCGCTGGTATTTGACCGGGCGGCCGCCCTGGGTCGCCGGGGTGTAGCGCCAGCCGCGAGTCGCCGCCACCAGCTGGGCTTCGTAGATGCGGTTCACCGATCGGCGCACCTCGGCCCGCTCGACGTGGCCGGTTTCGTCGATCAGGATGTCGAGCAGGATCGTCTGGGCGGCGCCGACAGGAACGGTGATCTCGGTGGCGGGCGGGATCGCCTGGGCGATCGCCACCGGCGGCACCACGTCGGCCGACGCCGCCCCGGCAGGCTCGGCCGGCGCGGCCGGAGCCGCCGTATCGCTCGTGCCGCTCGGCGCGGGCGCCGGCGCGGCGGCCGGATCGGTCGCCCCCGGCGCCGCGGGCGGTGAGGCCGGCACGCCGTCGGGCGGGGTCGCCGCGGCCAGTGGCGTCGAGGCGGGTGGCGACTGACGGTCCGCCGCCGCCCGCGCCTGTTCGTCGGCGGCGAGCGACAGGTCGCGGAAGCCGGTGGCAAGGGCCGACATCGACGGCAGGTCGGCGCCAGCGGCGCGGGCCAGAGTCGCATCGTCGAGCAGCACCAGGAGCCCGGTGAACGCCTCGGCGGCGGCGTCGTAGCGCTTCTCGGAGTAGAGCGCGCGGGCCGCGGCGAGCCGCTGGCGCAGCACGGCGGGAAGCGCACGCTCGCGGGCCTGGGCGAAGAGCGCCTCGATGCGCGGCGGCGCCTCGCCGGCCGGCAGCGTCCAGGTCGGATCGATCGACGCGATGCCCTCGACGACGCGCTCGGCTTCGACCGCCTGGCCCAGCGCGAACAGCGCGAAGGCGCGGTACTGATCGATGGCGCGGATGTCGGCGGACGCCGTCGCCGCCGGACGGAGCCGCGTCAGCATCGCCAGCGCCTCGCGGTAATCGGCGGTCGTGTAGAGATCGCGCGCCGCCGCGATCGAATCCTGCGCGGCTCCGGCCCAGGCGGGCGCGGCGAGCAACAGGAGGACGACGGCCAGACGCAGCACGGCGGGCTACTTGGTGAAGTCGGTGAACGCGCGGCCGGTGGCGCCGATCTTGACGACCACCGAGACGCGGCGCTCGGGGAAGTCGGGATGGCGGAACAGGATCTCGTGGATGCCGACGGGCAGCGAGAGCTGCGACACCGGCGTCTCGCCGATGCGGCTGCCGTCGACGAACACCTCGGCCCACGGCCGGGCGTTGATGCTGATCTCGCCCTTGGGCAGCGTCACCGGCACCGGCGTGACCTTGCCGCCGATCACCTCGACGGTGCGGACGTCGCGGAACCCGACGCTCTCGTTCTCGAGACCGATCACCTGGTTGCCGGCCGGCAGCGACAGCCGCGCGTCCTCGCTGGTGCCGACGAAGTCGCCGTTGCGCACGACGCGCAGGACGATCGGCGACTGGATCGTGATGTAGCCGGTCTCGGTCGACCCGCGCGCCGGGCGCGCGCGATCGGCACCCGGCGTCGGTACCGACGTCTCCGCCGTCCGCGCCGGCGTCACGACGAGCAGCGCCTGCTGCTTGGCGGCGAGCTTCATCTTCTTCGTCACGGTGCGGAACGGACCGCCCACCTGCACTTCGTGGACGCCGGCCGTCAGGCCGGTGACGACGATCGGCGTGACGCCGCGGGCGATGCCGTCCACCAGCACCCGGCCGCCGGCCGGCTCGCTGCGGATCTCGATGGCCGCGTCGGCGGCGGTGGCCGCGGCCGGCGCCGCGAACTCGAACGAGTGCGCGGTGACGGTGCCGCCGGCGAGCGTCAGCGGCACGTGGCGGGTAGCGCCGTCGAGCGACACGTCGAGGGCGTGGGTGCCATCCGTCAGCTCGAGGCGCAGCGGCGTCCTGCCGCGCGGCGTACCGTCGATCGAGACGGTGGCGCCGGCGGGCGTCGATTCGATCGACAGCGTGGCCGGCACCCACGCGGCGGCCGACGTGGTCCGCATCGACAGCACCTGGTAGACGCCGAGGGCGAGCAGCAGCACGGCGGCGATGGCGCCGAAGATCGACAGCAGCTTGGTGCGGTTGGACGTCGGGGCGGGACGGGCTGGAATCGACAGACCGCGCGCGGCGGGCGCGGCGACCGGCAGCGACGGGCTGGGCGCGATCGGCGTTGCGCCGGCGGGCGACGGACCGGACCCCGAGGCCGGCACGCGCGGGCCGAACGCCAGCGGCGGCGGTGCCATCGAGACCCGCGCCGGCGTCGACTCGCCCCCCGAATCCGGCTCGACGACGGGCTGCGGGCCACGCGACGGGACGCGCGAGAACGGCCCGGCCGGTCCGGCCGGCGTGGCGCGGCGGGCCACCGGCGACGGCACCGGATGCGTGTCGCCGTGCGAGCTCGAGGGCACGACGGTGTCGTCGGGGTTGTCGTGACGCGCGCCGCCGGCGAGCAGATCGCGCGTGACGCTGGCGGGCAGCGTGTCTTCCATCGGCCGCGGGCCGAAGGCCGGCAGCGGGCGGGCGGCGCGATGCAGCGCCGACACCGGCACGGTCGGGGCGTGGCCGACGGCCGCAGCGAAGGCCGGCGCGACGAGGATGCGGGTGGCCATGCCGGCATTGGTGTCGTCGTGCGCCGGCGCGGCCGGCGGCGGCTCGGGCTTCAGCGTCAACCCGGCGGGACGCGGAATGACGACGGTGCGATCGTCGGGCGCGGCGAACGGCTGGTCGGCAGCGGCGGACGGCCGCGAGCCCGACAGCGACGGCATCTGCAGGGTCGGCTGGATCGACAGCGGCTCGATCAGCTCGGTTTCGGGGAGATCGAAGTCGCTCGCGACCGGCAGCAGGCTGGTCTCGCCGACCGGGTCGTCGATGGGCGCCGGCGGCATGTACGGCGCCGGCGGCGCCGGCGGCGTGAACTTCATCGGCTCGATGAAGGTGTGGCCGGTCGATTGGAGGTGGAGGACTTCCCAGTCGTTGAGCTCGTCGTCGACCGGGGGCCACACCAGCGACGTCGCGGTGCGGTCGTCGGTCGGCGGCACGGGCTCGCCGGCGGCCTGGATCGGCTCGGCCGCGGACCCCGGCTGCCCGGCCGCCGCAGCGTCGGTACTCGTCGGCCGTCCGGCCGGATCGGGGTCAGGAGTGGGGTTCTTTCGCATCGCCGCCCGCGTTTTCACTCTGATACCGTCCTGGTCAGCAGTCAAGGCGCGCCTTTCGGCGCCGGTCCGGCTGCGACACTGCACGACTGATACCGCTTCAACGTCGGAGGCGAGGCCTTCGAACAGCCCGACAGGGCCGCGCCGGGCAGACTTCTGTGCTCAGAAAATGGAAAAAGCGCCCGGCCCAGGGATTTGCCTGGTGCCGGACGCCTCTTGCTGATGCAGCCCGCCGCCGCCCGAGCTGCCCGGCGACGCGCCGAGCGTCGTCGGAACAGCAGTGAGGACCGCGAGGCGGCCCGCAGCGGGTTCTGAGGGAACCCGCTGCCAACAATCAGAGGTTCAGCTGCATGACGGTGTTGCTGACCGCCGTGCCGCCGAGCACGAGGCAGTTCGCCGTGATGTCCTGCTTGCCGCCCGCGACCCGTTCGAGGTCCGCATCCGACAGCTCGCCCTCGGCCGACGCGTAGGGGATCACGACGTGAACGGTGTCGGCGGTGTCGGCCACGGCCTTGACGTTCGTCGAGCCCAGCGACGTGTTGAGCTGCTTCTCGATCGTGCCCTTGGGGTTGCTCAGGAGAGCCGAACGGGTACTTCGGGTTCTCCGACGCGAACTTGCCAACGAGGTCTTGGATCTGGCCGCGGGTCATCTTTTCAGCCATGTGATGTCTCACTCTCTCTGGGGTCGTTTCGGTTGCTCGGCTCCCGCTCGCTCATCGAACGGTCACGGGCGGGGCATGGAGCAACCGTGGTGCCAACCCCAGCAGATCGATGTTCGATCAATGGAATCAGGTCGATCTGCTTGATCCGACCAGTCTGCCTGGGAGCGGACTTGGCGCCCGGGCTCCATTCGAACGGCGCGGGGCCTCCAACCCGGCCGGGGAGGCAGCCCTCTTGCAACGTGGAACCGGACGGCGAGCCTGGACTCGCCTACACTGGCTCGGCACGCCCGGAATAAGGCCGTCTTTCGAGGAGCAGACGCTATGCGGTGGCAGGACGCGGATCGCAGCAACAACGTGGACGACGTACGAGGGCAGCGCTTCGGCGGGGGTGGCCTGCCCCTCCGCCTCGGCGGCATGGGCGGGATGGGCCTCGGCGGCCTCGTCGCGATCATGGCCGTGGTCTGGCTGCTCGGCGGCGATCCGTTCGCGCTGCTGACCGGCGGTGCCCCGACCCAGACCGCCGCTCCACCCTCGGCCAGCGACAGCGCGCCCGTCGACGACGAGGGCAGCCGGTTCGTCAGGGCCGTGCTGAAGAGCACCGAGACGGTCTGGGGAGCGGTCTTCCGCGACCAGCTCGGGCGCAGCTACACCGAGCCGCGGCTGGTGCTCTTCACCGACGCGGTTCCGTCGGCGTGCGGCACCAACTCGTCGGCGGTCGGGCCGTTCTACTGCCCGCCCGACCAGCGCGTCTACATCGACCTCTCGTTCTACGGCGAGCTCGATCGCCGCTTCGGCGCGCCGGGCGACTTCGCCCAGGCCTACGTCATCGCCCACGAGGTCGGCCACCACGTCCAGAACCTGCTCGGGATCGACGAGAAGGTGCGGGCCGCGCAGCAGCGCGGCTCGGAGGCCCAGGCCAACCAGCTGTCGGTGCGGATGGAGCTGCAGGCCGACTGCCTCGCCGGCGTCTGGGGCTACTACGTCAAGGCGGAAACCGACCCCAAGAAGGTCCGCCTCGATCAGGGCGACGTCGAGGAAGGCCTGCGCGCCGCCGCCGCGATCGGCGACGACGCCATCCAGCGCAAGGCCCAGGGCCGCGTGACGCCCGAGACGTGGACGCACGGCTCGTCCGAGCAGCGCGTGCAGTTTCTGCGCCGCGGCCTCGACACCGGCAAGATCGAGACCTGCAACACCCTCGGATTGTAGTTTGTTGGCGGTCTTGCGGCGGATAAACTCCGCCGCATGCGATTCCTGCTGATCCTCGCCGCGCTGCTCACGCCGGTCGTCGCGGCGGCCGAGACCCATCGGCTGCGGCCGACGACCGGGCACGCGACGTTCGCCGTCCGTCCGCCGGTCCTCACCGTCAAGCCCGGCGACGTCGTCGAGAGCGAGTCGCTGTGGGGCGAGTGGTACGAGAAGGCCGGCGGCAAATGGCCCGGCGAAGTCGGGCCGATTGCCGTCGAAGGCGCCGAGCCCGGTGACACGCTGGTCGTCGAGATCCTGAAGGTCCGCCCTAATCGCGACACAGCGGTGTCGACCCAGGGCGGGCGCTTCGGGGCCCTGGTTCCCGACTCACGAACGGCGTTCCTGAACGAGACGTTCCCGCAGGGCCGCTACGTCTGGCGCCTCGATCGGGTGCGCATGACCGGCACGCTGGACCTGCCGCGCAGCCGCCAGAAGTCGATCACCGTTCCGCTGGCGCCGATGCTCGGCCGCGTAGCGGTCGCCCCGGCCGGCGAGGAAGCGTTCGGCGGCCTGTGGCCGGGCCCGTTCGGCGGCAACATGGACGCGGCCGACGTGCGCGAGGGCGCGACCGTCCACCTGCCCGTCTTCCATCCCGGCGCGCTGTTCTACTTCGGCGACGGCCACGCCCTGCAGGGCGACGGCGAAGCCTGCGGCTCGGGTCTCGAGACGTCGATGGAGGTGGCGTTCCGCTTCAGCCTGCGCAAGAAGCAGGCGATCGCCTGGCCGCGGATCGACGACGCCGACCACCTGATGGTCGCCGGCAGCGCGCGGCCGCTCACCGACGCGTTCCGCATCGCCTTCGTCGAGCTGATCGACTGGCTCGTCGCCGACTACGGCTACGACAAAGCCGAGGCCTACCAGGTGCTCTCACAGGTCGCCGTCGTCCGCGTCGCCAACGTGGTCGATCCGCTCTATACCGTGGTCGCCAAGTTCCCGAAAAGATACCTGCCGCTGCCGGCCAAGGTCGATGCCGCCACGGCGTCGCCGCCGCGGCCCTGATCGACAGCCGACGTCAGCGCAGCGACGTCGTCAGCGTCATGCGATTGTCGGTGATGCGGCGGAAGTACGGCTCGAAGGCCTGACGCATCCGCTCGAGCCGCGTCAGATCGGCCTGTGACGGCGTGGTCCCCCGCCCGATCACGTAGACCCATGCCTGCCGGTGCTGTTTCGGCGAGCCGTCGACCGACGGCTGCCGCGCCCCGACCGCCGCGACGATGTCCTGGATCAGCACGGTGCGTCGGGTGCCGGTGAAGGTGACGCCGACGCGCGGCGCCGACTCCCGATCGCGGCTCGGCGAGACGTTGGTCGGCGCGTCCACGTAGAACACCGCCGGCACGTCGTTCGGGCCGACCAGGCCCATGCCGTAGAGATCGAGCCGGCTGTAGCGCTCGCCCGCGGCGATGGTGCGGAAGCTGCCGCCGCCCAGGTCCTCGATGTCGTTGCCTTCCATCACGGACGCGTCGGAGTCCATGAAGAAGCTCCAGTGGGCCCGCTGCCGGCCGAGCATCGCGTCCGACGTGCCGCCACGGCCGTCGCTGAACTGGAACTGGGTCAGCCAGCGGTGCCCCGTCTCGTGCGCGATCACCGCCAGGGCGCTGCTCTCGCCGAGGAGCTTGGCGTTGGGATCGTCGCCGTACTTGGCCGGGCGATCCATCACCATCACGCTCTCGAGGGTGCCGCCGCTGCCGAAGTCGGCCGACTGGTTGAAGGTGTCCGAACCGAGGCCGCGGATCGCGTTCGAGATCGTCGACTCGAAGGCGAACGCGTCGCTGACGACGGTCGAATCGGTCCACAAGACCAGCTGATCGAAGCGATCGGCGTGGCTGGCGAAGAAGCGCCGCGCCGTCTGCGCCGCGTCGAGCTCGCCGTCGTCGGCGAAGCGCTCGCCGACCGCCCCGGCGCCGCCGCCCAGCCGGCTGCCGGCGCTCGAGATCGACCGGCGTGAAGCCGCTGCCGCGGCCGGGCGAGACCGCCACCAGCGCCTCGGTCAGCGTCACCTCGGGCCCGAACTTGACGTCGATGGCGCCGCTCGCGAACAGCGACGCCTGCACCGTCGTCGTCTGCGCCGAGTCGAAGCCGCGGACCCCGCACCAGGTGACCGTGAAGGCATCGCTGGCAGCGTCGACGAAGACCCGGCCGCCGGTCGACGGATCGAGATCGGCGAAGAACGGCGCCACCCGCGGCGGACCGCCGAGGAGCCGGGCGAAGCCGCGCGTCGTCGACGTCGCGTCGGCCTCGTCGAACGTCAGGTTGCCGTCCGAGTTGACGAACACCGAGGTGAACGAGCGACCGTAGTAGGCAAAGGCGAACGGGATCGTCTCGCTCGTCGAGTCGTCGTCGGTGAGCGTCAACCGGCGGCCGAGCGCGGTGCGGAAGCTGGCCGAGGTCGGCGCGACGTCGTAGCCGCCGCCGGCGTTGCGCTCGAAGCGCAGGCCGATGTTGCGGACGTCGAAGGTGTTGCGCGGCAGCAGCAGCGTGCCGTCGTCCTCGATCACCGCGATGTCGCCGATGTCCTGGCTGATGGCGTCGGGGGCCGGCGCGGCGCGATTGACGGCCCGGGCGCCCAGGGCGCTGCGCCACAGCAAATCGGCGACGTGCCGCTGGTCGGCGGCGAGACCGGTGCGTCCCTTGCCGGTGAGATCCACGGCCAGCGCCGGCGCGAACGGCTCGCCGTCGGCCGCGGCCTGGGCGAGGGCGGCGACGCACGGGTTCTGCGTGTTCTGTCCGCCCGATGGCGGCGTGGCGGGCGGAATGGACGGCGGGGTGTCGTCACCGCCGCCGCAAGCGACGAGGGTGATGAGCAGCAGGACAGGACCGAACCGGCGAAGCGGCATGGAAGGAACCCGGATCGGCAGGCGCGTCGTCGATATTAGCAGCACGTCCGCGCTGCGCCAGCGAAAACACGCCGCGTGACATCGGCCGTCACGGACCTTCAGGTTGCGCAGGATTCGGCTGGCGCAGGCTTCGGCCGCTTGACCGCCCCGGCGCCTCCGGCCTACAGTGAATGAACCGCCATTCAGTAGCCGGATCGCCGCCGCCGATGCCGCCAGCCGCTGCCGCCGCCCGCCCGAAGCCCGCCCGCGCCACGCGGGCCCGTCGCGCCGCGCCGCGCGGCGACAAGCGCGACGTCATCCTGCGCGCCGCCATCCACACGTTCGCCCGCAGCGGCTTCTTCAGCGCCCAGGTCGCCGACGTCGCGCGGAACGCCGGCGTCGCCGCCGGCACCGTCTATCTCTATTTCCGCAGCAAGGACGACCTGCTCGTCTCGATCTTCGAGCGGGTGATGAGCGAGGCGATCGCGGACGGCCGCGCCGCTCTCGCCGGCATCGCCGATCCGCTCGAGCGGCTGCGGCGGATCGCCCATCTGCACCTCGACCGCCTCAGCCGGGACCGCGATCTCGCCATCGTCTTCCAGGTCGAGCTGCGGCAGACGACGAAGTTCATGGAGCGCTTCTCGAACACGCTGCTCCGCGATTACCTTGGCATCCTGCGCGACGTGATTGCCGAAGGCCAGGCGGCGGGCGTCGTCCGGCCCGGCATCAACCCCACGCTCGCCGCGAAGATGCTGTTCGGCGCCCTCGACGAGATGGCCACCAACTGGATGCTCAGTCACCGCCGCACCTCGCTCGACGGCGTCGCCGATGCCGTCGTCGACGTGTTCGTCCACGGCGTCGGGGTGCCGGCCGTGGAAGGACGGCCCCGGCCATGATGCGAACCGTCACCGTCCTCGGCGCCGGCACCATGGGCGCGCAGATTGCAGCCCACGCCGCCAACGCCGGCTTCGAGGTCGTCGTCCTCGACGTCTCGGCCGACGCCGCCCGCGACGGCATGAAGCGCGCCGCCGCGCTGCGGCCGGATCCGTTCTTCACCAAGGCGCACGTCCAGGCGATCCGCACCGGCGGGTTCGACGCCGACCTCGACGCCGCCGCCACCGCCGACTGGGTGGTCGAGGCCGTGGTCGAGCGCCTCGACGTCAAGCAGGCGCTGTTCGCCCGGGTCGACGCGGCCCGGGCGCCGCACACGATCGTCACCTCGAACACGTCGGGGATCCCGATCGGCGCCCTGGCCGAGGGCCGCAGCGAGGGCTTCCGCCGCCACTTCCTCGGCACCCATTTCTTCAACCCGCCGCGCTACCTGAAGCTGCTGGAGCTGATCCCCACGGGGGACACGGATCCGGCCATCCTGGCGCGCGTCGCCGAGATCGGCGACCGCCGCCTGGGCAAGGGCGTCGTCGTCGCCCGCGACACCCCGAACTTCATCGGCAACCACATTGGCCTCTACGCCATCGCGCGCATCCTCGACGTCTGGGCCGAGGGCCGCTACAGCATCGAGGACGTCGACGCAATGACCGGGCCGGCCATCGGCCGGCCGAAGAGCGCGACGTTCCGCACCCTCGACATCACCGGGCTCGACGTCCTGGTGCACGTCGGGCGCAACCTCGAAGGGCGGGTCGGCGCCGAACAGGCGCGGGCCTTCGCGCTGCCGCCGCTGGCGCTGGCCGTCGCCGAGCGCGGCTGGGTCGGCGAGAAGGCCGGGCAGGGCTTCTACAAGCGCGAGAAGCGGCCCGGCGGGGCCTCCGAGATCCTGACGCTCGATCCGGCGACGATGGCCTATCGCCCGCAGCAGAAGGCGCGTTTCCCGTCGATCGAACGGGCCCGATCCATCGATGACGTCGGGGCCCGCGTCCGCGCGCTGTTCCTCGGCGACGACGCGGTCGGCGACTTCCTTCGCCGCACGCTCGGCGTCACGCTCCTCTATGCCGCGTCGGTCGCCGAGGCGATCGCGAACAGCCTCGACGACGTCGATCGGGCGATGCGGTGGGGCTACGGCTGGGAGCTGGGCCCGTTCGAGCTGGCCGACGCGATCGGGCTGCGGACGCTGGTCGACGCCTGTCCCGGCGTCGTACCCGGCCTGCACGAGCGGGTGCCGCCGCTGGTGGCCGACCGGCTCGCTGCCGGCGCCGACACGTTCCGGGCCGGCCAGCGGCTGCCGGCGCCGGCCGGTGTGCTGCGCTACGCCGACGCCAAGGCGCGAACGGCGAGCGTCGCTGCCAACCCCGGCGCCAGCCTCGTCGACCTCGGCGACGGCGTCCTCGGTCTCGAGCTGCATTCGAAGATGAACGCGCTCGGCGGCGACGCCATCGCCATGATGCACAAGGGCGTCTCGATCGCCGAGGCGCAGTTCGCGGCGCTGGTGGTCGCGACCGACGCGGTCAACTTCTCCGCCGGCGCCAACCTGATGCTGCTGCTGATCGAGGCGCAGGAGGGCAACTGGGACGACCTCGAGCTGATGGTCCGCAGCTTCCAGGCCGCGACGCTGGCGCTGCGTCTGTCGAAGGTGCCGGTGGTGGTGGCGCCGGCCGGGCTCGCGCTCGGCGGCGGCTGCGAGATCGCGCTGCACGGCGATCGGGTCCAGGCCGCGGCCGAGACCTATCTGGGGCTGGTCGAAGCGGGCGTCGGGTTGATTCCAGCCGGCGGCGGCACCAAGGAAATGCTGGCCCGCGCCACCGGCGACCTGACGCTCGGCCCGAGCACCGATCTCGCCGGGCCGACCCGCGGCGTGTTCGAGACGATCGGGTTCGCCAAGACGTCGACGTCGGCCGCCGAGGCGCGGACGCTGGGCCTGCTGCGGCCGGTCGATCGCGTCAGCATGAACCGCGATCGCGTCCTGGCCGACGCCAAGGCGCTGGCGCTGGCGCGCGCCGCCGAGGGCTACGACGCGCCGGCGCTGCGGACCGCGATCCCGGTCGGCGGCGCGCCGGTCGAAGCGATCCTGAAGCTCGGGGTCCATCTGGCGCGCCGGGCCGAACGGCTCAGCGATCACGATGCGCTGATCGGCCGCAAGCTGGCCCACGTCCTCGCCGGCGGCGCGCTGGGCGGTCCGGCGCTGGTCGGCGAACAGTACCTGCTCGACCTGGAGCGCGAGGCGTTCCTGTCGCTGTGCGCCGAGCCCAAGACGCTGGCGCGCATCAAGCACACGCTCGATACCGGCAAGCCGCTCCGCAACTGATGGCGCGATCGATGGAGACAGCATCGTGTGACATCAGGGGCGACGGCCCGCCGCTGGTGCTGGTGCCCGGGATGCAGGGGCGCTGGGAGTGGATGACGCCCACCGTGGAGGCGCTGGCGCGTCGCTTCCGCGTCGCCACCTACTCGCTCTGCGGCGAACCGGGCGCCCCACCGCTCCAGGCGTCGTTCGAGGCCGATCTGGCCCGCCTCGACGACGTCTGCCGCGCGCTCGGACCGGAGCCCGTCGTGCTCGTCGGCGTCTCGTTCGGCGGCCGCATCGCCGTGCACTACGCCGCCCGGCATCCCGAGCGCGTCCGCGCCCTAGTGCTGGCATCGGCGCCCGGGCCCGGGTTCACGCTGCCGGCCCGGCAGGCGCGCTGGGTGGCCTGGCCGCGGCTGTCGCTGCCGGCCTTCGTGCTGAGCGCGCCGGGCCGGGCCCGGCCCGAGCTGCGCAACGTGTTCCCGGCCTGGGCCGATCGCCTGCGCTTCAGCCTGCGAATGATGCGGCACGTGCTGTTGGCGCCGATGTCGAGCACGCGGGCCGCGCAGCGGATCCGGCTCGCGCTGGCCGACGACGTCGCGCCGGCGGCGCGCCAGGTCAGGGTTCCGACGCTGCTCGTCACCGGAGAGGACGATTTGGACAAGCTGGTCCCGCCAGAGAGCACGCGGCAATACCGGACGTGCATCCCCCACACGGAGGTCGCCCGGCTGGACGGCACCGGGCACATGGGCGTCATCACGCGCGCCCCGCTGTTCGCGAGCCTGGTCGGGCGCTTCGTCCGGCCCGATCGCGGCTTCGACGGCGCCCAGGCCGGGGAGGGACACGCGTGAGCGGCCATCCCGCCGGCGTCCGCCATCTCGATGGCCCGGCCGGCCGCCTCGAAGCCCGGATTGACGAACCGGCCACGCCGCCGCGGGCGGTGGCCGTGGTCGCGCCACCGCATCCCGAGCTGGGCGGGACGCTGCACGATCGCGTCGTGTATCACGCGACGCAGGGCCTGACCCGGGTCGGCTGCGCCGTGGTCCGCTTCACCTTCCGCGGCGCCGGGGCCAGCGACGGCGCCTTCACCGGCGGGCCGGGCGAGCGCGACGACTTTCGCGCCGTCGTCGACGCCGCCGCCGCGCGCTATCCCGATCTGCCGATCTGGGCCGTCGGCTATTCCTTCGGATCGTGGATCGCCGTCGACGTCGGCGCCGCCGATCCGCGCGTCACGATCCTCGTCGCCATCGCCCCGCCGATCGACGGCTACGACTTCGCCGCCGCTACGACCGCCGGCAAGCCGGTCTTCCTGATTCACGGCGGGTTCGATCACGTCACGTCGACCAAGGCGATGCAGCGCTTCTACGGCACGCTCGCCGAGCCGCGGGAGCTGGTCATCGTCGACAGCGCGGATCACGTGTTCGACGGCCGTGTCAGCGAGATCGCCGACACCATCGCCGATCTCCTCCACGACCACGAGTAGACCGCAGGCACGCACGCAGGAAAGCAGGCCGCCCATGCCCGAAGCCGTCATCGTCGCCGCCGTCCGCACGCCTGTCGGCAAGGCGCCGACCGGGGCCTTGCGCCACACCCGCCCCGACGATCTCGCCGCCGCCGCGATCACCGCGGCGCTGGCCCGCGTGCCCGGGCTCGACCCCGGCGAGATCGAGGACGTCATCCTCGGCTGCGCCATGCCCGAGGGCGAGCAGGGGCTGAACGTCGCCCGCATCGCCAGCCTGCGCGCCGGCGTCCCGCACACCGCCTCCGCGGTCACCGTCAACCGCTTCTGCGCCTCCGGCCTGCAGTCGATCGCCTACGCCGCCGAGCGCATTCAGAGCGGCGCCGCCGACGTCGTGATCGCCGGCGGCACCGAGTCGATGAGCCTGGTGCCGATGGGCGGGTTGCGCGTCTCGCCGAACCCGACGCTGGTCGACACCTATCCCGATGTCTACCTGTCGAACGGCCTGGTCGCCGAGAACCACGCCCGCGAGTCGAAGATCAGCCGCGCGGCGCAGGACGCGTTCGCGCTCGACAGCCACCGCAAGGCCGTCGCGGCCATCGACGCCGGCCGCTTCGCCGACGAGATCGTGCCGGTCGAGGCGACGGTCGTCGACACCGCGCCGGCGGTCGGGCGGGCGCCGTTTCCGCCGCGCCGGTTCGACACCGACGAAGGGCCGCGTCGCGACACCTCACTCGAGGCCCTCGGCAAGCTGAAGCCGGCCTTCCACGCCACCGGCAGCGTCACCGCCGGCAACTCCTCGCAGACGAGCGACGGCGCCGCCGCGGTGGTGCTGATGTCGCAGGCCCGCGCCCAGGCGCTCGGCCTGACCCCGCTGGCGCGCTTCGTCGGTTACGCGACGGCCGGGGTCGCGCCCGAGCGGTTCGGCATCGGGCCGGTGCCGGCAATCCGCAAGGTACTGGCCCGCACCGGTCTCGCCCTCGACGCGATGGACCTCGTCGAGCTGAACGAAGCGTTCGCCGCCCAAATCCTCGCCTGCCTCGCCGAGCTGCCGATCGATCCGGCCCGCCTCAACGTCAACGGCGGCGCCATCGCGCTCGGTCACCCGCTCGGCTGCACCGGCGCCAAGCTGACGGCGACCCTGGTGCACGAGCTCCGGAAGCGCCACGGCCGCTACGGCCTGGTCAGCATGTGCGTCGGCGGCGGGATGGGCGCCGCCGGGATCTTCGAAAGGATGTCGTGATGGCGACGCCGACACTGACCCACACCACACACAAGGGCGGGGCGTGGCTGATCGAGGAGATCGCTGCTGCCGACGTCCTCACCCCCGAACGCCTGTCCGACGAGCATCGGCTGATCGCCCGCACCGCCGCCGACTTCGTCCGCCAGGAAGTGGCGCCGATGCGCGAGCGCCTGGAAGGCAAGGACTGGGGCGTGGCCCGGGCGCTGCTGCGCCGCGCCGGTGAGCTCGGCCTGCTCGCCACCGACGTGCCCGAGGACCTGGGCGGTCTCGCCCTCGACAAGATGAGCTCGGTCGTCGTCGCCGCCGCGATCGCCGCGGATCCTTCCTTCGCGACGACCTACGGGGCGATGACCGGCCTGGCCATCCTGCCGCTGATCGCGTTCGGGACGCCCGAACAGCAGCAGCGCTACCTGCCGCGCCTCGCCAGCGGCGAGATCGTCGGCGCCTACTGCCTGAGCGAGTCGGGCTCGGGCTCGGACGCGCTCGGCGCGCGGACGCGGGCGACGCGCCTCGACGACGGCGGCTTCACGCTGTCCGGCGAGAAGATGTGGATCACCAACGCCGGCTTCGCCGACGTCTACATCGTCTTCGCCAAGGTCGGCGGCGAGGCGTTCACGGCGTTCATCGTCGAACGCGGCTTCCCCGGCGTCTCGATCGGCGAGGAAGAGCACAAGATGGGGCTGCACGCCTCGTCGACGGCGCCGGTGATCCTGCAGGACGCGCGGGTCCCGGCCGGCAACGTGCTCGGCGAGATCGGCCGCGGTCACAAGGTCGCCTTCAACGTCCTCAACTACGGCCGCCTGAAGCTGGGCGCCAGCACCGCCGGCGGCGCCCGCGCTGCGCTCGCCGAAGCCGTCGCCTACGCCGTCGAGCGGCGCCAGTTCGGCCAGCCGATCGCCTCGTTCGGCGCCATCCGCACCAAGCTGGCGACGATGGCCCTGCGCATCTACGTGCTCGAGAGCCTGCTGGTGCGCACCACCGACCTGATGGATCGCGCCATCGACGCCGGCGCCGGCACGCCGGCCGCGCGCCTGCTCGCCGCCCTCGAGGAGTACGCCATCGAAGCCTCGATCGCCAAGGTCGCCGGCAGCGAGGCCTCCGATTACGTCGTCGACGAGAACGTGCAGATCCATGGCGGCAACGGCTTCGTCAGCGACTACCCGGCCGAGCGGCGCTATCGCGACGCGCGGGTCAACCGGATCTTCGAGGGAACCAACGAGATCAACCGGCTGCTGATCGCCGGGCTGCTGGCGCGGCGCGCCGCCAAGGGCGACATCGGCCTGATCGCCGCCGCCAAGCGGCTCGCCGACGAGGTCACCGGTCCGCTGGCCGGCGACGGCGGCGACGACGCGCCGCTCGCGGCCGCGCGCCGGACCGTCGCCGGGCTGAAGAAAGCGGCGCTGCTCGTGCTGGGCACGGCGATGCAGCGCTTCGGCGAGAAGCTCGCCGAGGAGCAGGAAGTGCTGATGCTCACGTCGGACCTCGTGATCGACGCGTTCGGCGCCGAGAGCGCGCTGCTGCGCGCCGAGCGGGCGCGCAGCGAGGGCGCCCGGCACGGCGACGTGCACGAGGCGATGGCCGTCACCGCCGTCGCCGACGCGGCGCTCCGCGTCGAGATGGCGGCGCGCGAGGCCGTCGCCGCGCTGACCGACGGCGACACGCGGCGCGTCACCCTGTCGGCGCTGCGGCGCCTCGTCAAGAGCGCACCGGTCGACACCGTGGCGCTGCGCCGCACGATCGCCGCGCACGTCCTGGCCGAAGGCGGCGCGGGGTTCGAGTGGCGATAGCGACCAATCGACACGCCCAACGTCCAACTCCCAACGACCAAACGGACCCTGCAAGATTAGGAGTTGGGCGTTGGGAGTTGGGAGTTGAAGTACCCTGCATCGATGCGCTCGGCCTGGCCTTGCTCCCCCGTTCTGCTGGTGCTGCTCGCGGCGGCCTGCGTGGCTGCTTGCGGAGGGGCGCCCGTGCCGTACGGCCAGCAGATCCACCAGCACCGCGCCTCGAAGGACGCCGCGTTCGCGTCCGACTCGGCGGAATCGCCGGTGCCGCCGGCCGATCGGACACGGTTCCTGCCGCTCGCCTACTTCCCCGTCGACGAGGGCTACCACGTGCCGGCCCGCCTGGCGCCGTCGCCGGGCGAGGTCGCGATCGAGATGCCGACCTCGACCGGCCAGCGCCGCCGCATGCGCCGCGCCGGCCAGCTGCGCTTCTCGGTCAAGGGCCAGCCCCTCACGCTGACCGCGTTCGTCGAGGAGAACGACCAGGCGATGCAGCGCCTGTTCGTGCCGTTCGGCGATCAGACCAACGGCACCGAGACCTACATCGGCGGCCGCTACCTCGATCTCGATCGCACTACGACCGGGCTCTACGACCTCGATTTCAACCGCGCCTACCACCCCTACTGCGTCTACAACTCGCAGTATGATTGCCCCTATCCGCCGCGCGAGAACCGCGTGACCACGCCGATCCGATCCGGCGAGCGGCTCCGGAAGTAGCGGCCTCGCGCCGCCGTGTCAGTCACGGGTCCCCGATGCTCCTCTCCGCGGTCGTGTTCGACTTCGATGGCGTCATCGCCGACAGCGAGCCGCTCCACTTCGAAGGCTTCCGGCGCATCCTCGCCCGCCAGGGTGTGGCGCTCGCCAGGAGCGAGTACTACGCCAAGTACCTGGGCTACGACGACGCCGGCGCCTTCCGCGCCGTGCTCGCCGATCACGGCCAGCGCGTCGACGACGGGCTCGTCGCCGGCCTGGTCGCGGCCAAGGTCGCGCTGTTCCCGGAGGTGCTGGCCGGCCAGCCGGTCATCTACGACGGCGCCGCCGACTGCATCAGCCGGCTCGGCGCCGCGGTGCCGCTGGCGATCGCCTCGGGCGCGGCGCTCGACGACATCGAGGTCGTGCTGCGCGGCACCGGGCTGCGCGAGCGCTTCCGCACCATCGTCGCCGCCGAGCACACGCCGCGCAGCAAGCCGCATCCCGATCCGTACCAGCGCGCCCTCGACATCCTGCGCGAGCAGGGCGTGCTGGCGGCCGACGCGCCGGCGCGCCACGTCGTCGCCATCGAGGACTCGGTATGGGGCCTGCAATCGGCCCGCGACGCCGGGCTGCGGACGGTGGCGGTGACCACTTCGTACCGGGCCGAGGACCTGGGCCTGGCCGATCTCGTCGTCCCCTCGCTCGACGCGGTGACGGTCGAAGCCCTGGACGCGCTGGTCGCGCGGCCATGACCAGCATCGAGGCCCGGGCCCGCGCGCTCGTGGCCTGGGCCCGCGGCGGCGACGCCGAGGCGCTCGTCCGCGGCGCCCTGGTCGTGGCCTCGATCGAGCACGGCGACTTCGACACCGGGCCGGTGATCGAGACGCTGGCGGCGATGGGGCACGAAGCCAGCCGGCGGCTGGCGCAGGTCGAGGGCGCCGAGGATCGGATCGCCGCGCTCAACGACTACCTGTTCGAGGATCTCGGCTTCCGCGGCAACGAGGCGCGCTACGACGATCCGCGCAACAGCTTCGTCAACGACGTGCTGGTGCGGCGCACCGGGATCCCGATCTCGCTGGCGGTGGTCTACCTGGACGTCGGCCGGCGCGCCGGCCTCCAGCTCGAAGGCGTCAACTTCCCCGGCCACTTCCTGGTCCGCGCGCCGAGCACCGGTCCGCACGTCCCCGACCTGCTGATCGACGTCTTCCATCGCGGCGCGATCCTGCGCGACGCCGACTGCCAGCGGCTCCTCGAGCGCCACGCCGGCGGCGACGTGGTGCTGACCGCCGAGGTGCTGGCGACCGCGGACACGCGCCAGACGCTGGCGCGGATGGCCACCAACCTGAAGCGCCTCTACGTGCGCAGCCGATCGTTCCCGCAGGCCCTCGACGTCACCCACCTGCTGGTGGCGCTCGACGAGACCGCGACGATGGAGCTGCGCGATCGCGGCCTGCTCGCCTATCAGCTGAAGCGCTTCCCGGCGGCGCTGCACGACCTCGAGCGCTACCTGCAGCTGCTCTCGCCGCCGTTCCCGACGGCGGCGGTGGCCAGCGCCGCGCCCGACGACGACGACGACGACGCCGACGATCGCAGGGAATACGAGCAGATCTGGGAGCACGTGAAGACGCTCCGCCGCCGCGTCGCCGGCTACAACTGACCCGGCGGCCGGCGTGCCCATGGAGAAGCCGATGACCCTCAGCCCGGCCCTGGCCTTCGATGGACGCTGCGCGGAGGCGTTCGCGCTCTACGCACGCCTCCTCGGCGGCAGGATCACATTCGCCTTGCGCTACCGCGATTCGCCGCTGGCCGGCACCGTGACGGAAGCGTGGGCCTTCAAGGTCGCCCACGCCACGCTGACGTTGCCTGACGGTAGCCGGCTCTACGGCTCCGACCCGGTGCCGGGGATCTACGAGAGGCCGCGCGGCTTCACGCTGACGGTCAACCCGCCCGACGCGGCGACGGCGAGCGCGATGTTCGCCGCCCTCGCCGAAGGCGGCCTGATCACCCAGCCGCTCGAGGCCACCTTCTGGGCGGCGGCGTTCGGCACGCTGATCGATCGCTTCGGCATCCCCTGGGCGATCAACTGCGAGCCGGCGAGCGCCTGAGCGCACCGGCGGCGACCGCCGGCCGGTCAGAACCTGACGCCGTAGACGACCTTGAGGCTGCGGCCCGGCTCGGCCACCAGGTCCTTGATGTAGGACAGGTGATTCCGGTAGGTCTCGTCGGTCGCGTTGTCGAGGCGCAGCGTGATCGTGTGCAGGCCCGCCGTGGTCTGCTTCGAGTAGGCCCCGTAGAGCTTGAGCACCGCGGCGCCGTCGGTCGGCGTCTCGTCCCCGTAGACGCGGGCCTGATCGGCGGTGGCGACGACCTGCGCGCCGATCTGCAGCGCGTTCACGCGATAGCGGGCCCCCACCGTCGTCCGCAGCGGCGGGATGCGCGGCAGCGGATCGCCGAGGGCAGAGAGCTCGCCGCGGACGTAGTCGGTGCCGACCTCGAGGACGACGCGCTCACCCAGCTCGATGTCGCCGTGCGCCTCGATGCCCTGGAGCAGCGCCTGGTCGGCCGAGAACGCGATCACCGGCAGGTCCTCCTCGATGTCGCCGGTCGGACGGCGGAAGACGAAGTCGTCGATGCGGTTGCGGAAGAACGTGACCTCGCCGGTGAGGTGCGGCAGGCGCCAGCGGAAGGCGACGTCGAGGCCGAGGGCGCGCTCCGCGTCCAGGTCGGGGTTGCCGACCTCGAAGGCGAAGTTGCCCGAGTGCGGGCCGCGGAAGTAGAGCTCCTCGAGGGCCGGGTTGCGGACGGAGCGGGCCAGGCTGACCGTGACGGTCGTCGCGTCGGACGGACGCAGGAGCAGGCCGGCCGACCCGCTGACGTTGGTGAAGTCGCGCGGTGGCAACCCGCCGGCCGGCGTGAAGCTCTGGTGCTCGACGCGACCGCCGAACTGCACCGTCAGGTGCGGCCAGACCGCTTCCTGGTAGGTGAACGCGGACCCGCTGGACTGGTCGACCCGCGGCGACAGCGCCTCCGCGCCGCGCGCGTCGAAGCGCCGCGTCGATCCGCTGATGCCGTAGGTGCCCTCGACGCGGCCGAGGAGCGGCCGGGTCGTCGCCAGCAGCTCCGCATCGCCCGTGTCGTTGGCGAACTCGGTGCCGACGACGCCGTCCTCGAGCTCCTGGTGGCGGTAGCGCCGGACGTTGGCCGCGGTCCTCAGTCCGGTGATGAAGCCTGTCATGCCGCGCGTCTGGGCGCGGGCGCCGAACGAGTGCCGCTCCGGCGTCAGGGTGACCGTCCCCTCCTCGACGACCGGCACGCCGTACTCCGACTGGTCGAACTGGTAGCTGAGGCCGGCGAACGCCTTCTCGCGGGTCCACGACGCGCCCGCTTCGAACAGCGCGCTGTGCGACTGGGTGTTGTCGACGCGGCCGAGCGGCGTCGAGACGTCGCCGGCGCGCCTGGCCGTTCCGCCGAGGTGCATCGCCCAGCGTCCGTTGCCCATCCCATAGTCGGCGGCAATCGAGGCGTCGTTGGCCACCGTGCCGGCGTCGATTTGGACGGCGCCGCGCGGGGTCGCGGTCGGCGTGGTGGGGATCACCTCGCTGACGACGTTGACGAGGCCGCCGATGGCGTTGGCCCCGTAGAGCAGCGTCGCCGGACCGCGGACCACCTCGACGCGGGTCGCGCCGAGCGGGTTCACCGACACGCCGTGGTCGGCCGACTGGCTCGACAGGTCGTCGCTACGCTGGCCGTTCTCGAGAATCAGCACCCGATCGCCGTCGAGGCCGCGGATCACCGGCCGCGACGGCCCCGGGCCGAGCGAGCGCTGGCTGACGCCCGGCTCGGTCTTGAGCAGCTCGCCGAGTGTCGCCTCGCTCTTCACCGCCAGGTCCTGGCCGGAGAGCACCGACGTCGGCTGATAGGACTCGAACGGATCTTTCGGGCGGACGCCGACCGAGACGACCTCCGAGTAGTGGAGCTCCGGCTCCAGCGACACGTCGACGGTGACGCCGCCGGCGGCGGCGACCCGCACCTCGACGCGGGCCGGCGTGAACGAGTCGAGGGTGACCTTGAGGTGGTAGGTGCCGGGCGCGATGCCGTCGAAGCGGTAGCCCCCGTCAGCGCCGCTGACGACGGCCTGGCCGGTTTCTTCGAGCGTCACCGTGACGCCCGGCACGGGTCCGGACGAGTGCCGTTCGGTGATGGTGCCGGCGATGATGCCGGCGATGGCTGGGGCGGCAGGCGCCGGCTGGGCCGTCGCGGCCGAGCCGGCGCCCGGCGCGACGAGGAGGACCAGGGCGAGGACGAGCTGCGGGGGCACCCGGAAATCCATCCCGGGAGTAGAGCAGCCCGACGCCGGCCGTGGCCGCAGGAACCCTACGAACGGTCGATCCCGGCCGGCGAGTAGTCGCTAGCGGACGGCGGCGAGGTAGCCGGTGCGGGTCCGCGGCTGCGCCCCGGGGCTGTCGCTGACGCGGACGGTGACGCGGCGGAAGGCCCCGTTGCGCATCGGGTTGCGGGACACATAGCCGATCGCGTACTGGGTGGCCAGCTCGCGGCCGATCTCGGCGTAGGCCTCGGCCAGCGACGTCAGCCCGGTCGGGAAGAAGGCCTTGGCTCCGGTCTCGCGGGCCAGCTGCTTCATCGCGAAGTCGGCGTTCGAGAAGTAGCCGCGCGCCTGCTGGGCCGTGTAGATGCCCGGGGCGTCGGCGTGCAGGCCGATCGTATAGATGGTCACCCCGGCCGCCTTGGCCTCGGCCAGCATGTCGTCGAAGGTCAGCAGGCTGGCGGTGTCCTCGCCATCGGTGAGCACGACGATGGCGCGGCGACGGACCTGGCCATCGTCGGCGACCTTCTGGAACGCCCGCAGCGCGACGTAGACGGCGTTGTAGAGCGCGGTGCCGCCGCCGGTGCTGGTCGCCTGGATGGCCTGCCGGACCAGGGAGCGGTCGGAGGTGAAGGCCTGCAACGGCCGGACATAGCTGCTGAAGCCGTAGACGGCGGCGCGATCGTGGTCGCGCAGCGCGTCGACGAACCCGGCGGCGGCCTTCTGGACGAAGGCCAGCTTCGGCTCCATGCTGACGCTGGTGTCGAGGAGGAGGGCCAGGTCGAGCGGCACCTCGCTGGTCTCGAAGTAGGCGATGTCCTGGCGGACGCCGTCCTCGAAGACGCTGAACTTCTCGCGGCTCAGCCCGGCCAGCAGGCGCGCCTGCGGATCCAGCACGGTGACGTTGAGCGCCACCACGTCGATGCCGCTCTTGAAGGTCGATCGGCCGTTCGGCCCGCCGTTCGGGTCGGGCCCCGTCGGCCCGTCATCCGCCGCGACCCGCGGCGCCGCTGCCAGGATGGCGGCACCTGCGATCAACCCTAAGGCCCCCTGGAATCGTTTGCCCCGGTTCGCCATGACTGAAGACTCCTCCGGCCGAACCGGTCCTCACGGGCCAGCTTCGTGCCCCGATGTCCTGTCGCGCTTGTGTTACGTATCGGCCACTGGGTGCACGACATGAGTGCGTCGTCCACCGCGCCGCCGACCGTGAAAGGCTGCGACCGGCTCGCCCGCCGTTCGCCCTCCTGCCTAGAAGAACGCAAGAGTGACGCCACGCGAACAGTGGTGAGAATGGCTGACTTTTCGCGGACACCGCCGGCGACATGGAGGCGACGCGCCGACGATCGTGTCGACGGCTCCATTGCGGTCGTGTCTGGCGCGAGGGCTGGCCGGCGCGAAACGCGTCGTCCGCTTCCGGACGACCGTTCGTTCGGAGCTGGACGCCAGGGCGCCGCGACGCCCCGTAAATCGTTGACCTGAGCGCGATGGCGCGGCACGCGCCTTGACTAAGGGAGCGGCGTGGATCGCGAGATCGCTCCCGCCGAACGACGCCGCCGGATCGGCGTCCGTGTCATGGCCACCGCCGTTCCCATCGTGGCGGTGGCGGTGCTCGTCGCCTGGCTGCCCGACCTGCTGCGGCCCGGCGTCGCCCGCGCCCGCATCCGCACCGCCCGCGTCACGACCGGCCCGGTCGACGCGATGATCATGGCGGCGGGGACGATCGTCCCGGAGATCGAGCGCGTCCTCTCGAGCCCGGTCGACGCCCGCGTCCTCCGCATCCTGAAGCGCCCGGGCGCCCGCGTCGAGCGGGGTGACGCCGTGGTCGAGCTCGACACCAGCGAATCGGTCCTCGCCCTCGACAAGCTGCAGAGCGACCTGCAGGTGAAGGAGAACGAGCAGGCGCAGCGCCGGCTGACCCTGCAGACGTCGCTCGCCGACATCGACGGCCGGATCGCCGTCAAGCAGCTCGAGGTGGAATCGGCCGAAGCGCGCGTGGCCGGCGACAAGACGTTGCTCGGCGAAGGGCTGCTCTCGCGCGACGCCTTCCGGCGGTCCGAGCTGGCCCTGACCCAGGCCCGGGTCGAGCTGCAGCAGCTGCGCGCGTCGCGGGTCAGCACCGAGGCCTCGACCAAGGTCGCCCTCGACACGCTGACCCTCGAACGCGGCACCCTCGGCAAGGAAGCGAGCCAGGCGCGCCACCTCGTCGAGCTGTCGACGACCCAGTCGGATCGCGCCGGCGTCGTCACCTGGGCGCTGTCACAGGAGGGCGGGCTGGTCCGCAAGGGCGACGTCATCGCCCGCCTCGCCGACCTGTCGTCGTATCGCGTCGACGCCACCGTCTCCGACATCCACGCCGGCGCCCTTCACCCCGGCATGCCGGCGGTGGTCCTGGTCAACGAGCAGCCGCTCGCCGGCACCGTCACCAACGTCTTCCCGACCGTCGAGAACGGCGTCGTCCGCTTCTCCGTCTCGCTCGACGACGCGGCGCGGGCCGGCCTGCGCCCGAGCCTGCGCGTCGACGTCCACGTCGTCACCGACCGCAAGGCGCGGACGCTGCGCGTCGCCCGCGGCCCGTTCGTCGACGACGCCTCGCGCCGTGCCTTCGTGGTGCGCGGCGAGCGCGCGTTCCGGGTCCCGCTCGTCCTCGGCCTGTCGGGCGTCGACCAGGTCGAAATCGTCTCCGGCGCGGTGGAGGGCGACGAGCTGATCGTCTCCGACATGCGCGACTACCTCCACCTCGAATCGATCCTCCTCAAGTAGCAGCCCCGACACGAGACCGACATGATTCGACTCCACGCCATCGAAAAGGTCTACCGCACCGACCGCATCGAGACGGTCGCGCTCGCCGACGTCACCCTCGACGTCGAGAAGGGCGAGTTCATCTCGATCATGGGGCCCTCCGGCTGCGGCAAGAGCACGCTGCTCAACCTGATGGGCCTGCTCGACGTGCCGACGCGCGGCCAGGTCGAGATCAATGGCGACGCACATCAACGGCGCCGGCGACGCCGCCCTGGCCGCGATCCGCAACCGCGAGATCGGCTTCATCTTCCAGACGTTCCACCTGGTGTCGGATCTGAGCGTCCTCGACAACGTCCAGATCCCGCTCCTCTACCGCAAGATGTCGAACGCCGAGCGGCGCCGGCTGGCCGAGGCCGCGCTCGATCGCGTCGGACTGAGCGCCCGCCTGCACCACTTCCCGTCGCAGCTCTCGGGCGGCCAGCAGCAGCGCGTCGCGATCGCCCGCGCCGTCGTCGGGCGGCCGGCCATCCTGCTCGCCGACGAACCGACCGGCAACCTCGACTCGCACATGGGTGACGAGGTCATGGCCCTGCTGAAGGACCTGAACCAGGGCGACCAGACCACCATCGTGATGGTCACCCACGACGCCCAGAAGGCGCAGCAGACGGCGCGGACGGTGCGGCTCTTCGACGGACGGCAGGTATGCTGACGCACTACCTGACAATCACGATCGCCGTCCTGAGACGGCGGCCGTTCTACACCGCGATCAGCCTGTTCGGCATCAGCTTCACGCTGCTGGTGCTGATGGTGATGTCGGCGATGGCCGACCACATGCTGGCGCCGATGGCGCCCGAATCGCGCCAGGCACGGATGCTCGGCGTGCACAGCGCGACGCATGTTCGGGCCCAACAACACCTGGAACAGCGACGCCGGCTACCTGCTGTTCGACCGCTACGCGAAGAATCTGCCCGGCGTCGAGGAGCTGACGCTGTTCAGCTCGTTCCAGACCGTCACCACCTACCTCGGCGAGCAGCGCATCTCGTCGAACCTGAAGCGGACCGACGCGGCCTTCTGGCGCGTCTTCGACTTCACGTTCCTCGAAGGCGGGCCCTACGGCAAGGTCGACGTCGACGAAGCCCGCTTCGTCGCGGTCATCAGCCGCGAGAGCCGGCAGCGGCTGTTCGGCGGGGCGGCGGCGCTCGGCAAGAGCTTCGAAGCGGACGGGCAGACGTTCCGCGTCGTCGGCGTCGTCGAAAACGTCTCGGACATGCGCTTCGTCCCCTACGCCGACCTCTTCGCGCCGACGACCACGGCCAAGAGCGACGCCTACAAGCAGCAGATCATGGGCGGCTTCCACGCCGTGGCGCTGGCCCGCAGCACCAGCGACCTGCCGATCATCCGCGAGGAGTTCAACTCGCGCATCGCCAAGGCCGAGCTGCCGGACAAGGGCTACACCGCCATCGTCGCCCCGTTCGAGACGCACTACGACTCGATCGCCCGCGAGGGCCCGTGGGCCGATCGCCAGAGCCCGGACCGCCAGGGCTCGAAGCTGACCCTGCTCGTCGCCGTCCTGGCGGTGCTCTTCGTGACGCTGCCGACCGTGAACCTGATCAACGTCAACATCAGCCGCATCCTCGAACGGGCCTCCGAGATCGGCGTCCGCAAGGCGTTCGGCGCGCCGACGCGGACACTCGTGGCGCAGTTCGTCGTCGAGAACGTGATCCTGACGCTGGCCGGCGGCGCCATCGGCCTGGTGCTGTCGGCGCTGGTGCTGCGCGCCATCAACCAGAGCGGCTTCATCGCCCATTCGGCCTTCACCGTGAACGTCCGGGTCTTCGCCTACGGGACGCTGCTGGCCATCGCCTTCGGCCTCATCTCCGGCGTCTACCCGGCCTGGCGGATGGCCCGGCTCCACCCCGTCGAGGCCCTCAAGGGAGGACCGTCCCGATGACCCGTCACCTGGTCCGCCTGATCTGGAACCGCAAGCGGCAGAACCTGCTGCTCGCGGTCGAGATCCTCTGCTCGTTCCTGGTCCTGTTCCTCGTCGTCTTCATGGGCCTGCACTTCGCGGTCAACGCGCGCCAGCCCCTGGGCTTCGGCATCGATCGCGTCTGGAACATCGACATCGGGCGCCCGCGATCGCTGCCGGGCGGCGACGGCGACGCCGCCGCGGCGCAAGCGGAGGCCGCGGCCCGGGCCCGCGAGCGCGACATGATCCGGCGCCTGATCCTGGCCGCCCGCGAACTGCCGCAGGTCGAGCTGGTCGCGGGATCGTTCACCGGCCCGTACGCCAACTCGACCTGGGGCAGCGGCATGGACTTCGCCGACGGGCGCCACTTCGAGTACCGCTACAACGCCGTCACCGACGACTTCATGCGCGTGCTGTCGATGCCGCTGGTCGCCGGCCGCTGGCTTCACGCGCGAGGACGACGGCGCCTCGGCCGACCCGGTGCTGCTCAACGCCAGCCTGGCCCGCGAGATGTTCGGCGACACGTCGAACGCGCTCGGGAAGGTCCTGCCGGAGAAGGCGATCCCAAGGACGTGCCGCGGCCGACCGATCCGCCGCGGTTGCCGAAGCGCGTCGTCGGCGTGTTCGAGGACTTCCGCCAGCACGGCGAATACGCCGTGCCGTGGCCGGTGCTGTTCGACCGGATGCGGACCGACGGCGACGTCGGCGGCGTGCCCGACCGCCTGCTGATCCGGGTGCGCCCCGGGACGGCGGCGACGTTCGAGGCCGGTGCTCGTCCGACGTCTGCAGCGCGAGGCGCCGGACTGGTCGTTCGAGGTGTCGACGCTCGATCACCTGCGCGAGAAGAAGCTGCGCGACTACACGGCTCCGCTCACCCTGCTCGCCGTCGTGTCCGGCTTCCTGCTGCTGATGGTCGCGCTCGGCCTCACCGGCGTGGTCTGGCAGAGCGTCACCCAGCGCATGCGCGAGTTCGGGCTGCGCCGCGCCGCGGGCGCCGCCGGGGCCTCGGTGCGCCGGCAGGTGCTGGCCGAGATGGCGGTGATGACGACGTTCGCGCTGCTGGCCGGGGCGTTGCTCCTGGCCCAGCTGCCCTTCCTGCCGCTGCCGCGCGAGATGGCCTTCGCGCCGGCGGTGTTCGGCGGCGCGGTTGCGCTGTCGGCGGCCGCCATCTATTGTCTGACCCTGGCGTGCGGCTGGTACCCGAGCCGGCTGGCGACGCGGATCCCGCCGGCCGAGGCGCTGCGCTACGAATAGCCCCTGACGCCGCCGATCCCGCCCATGATCCTGATCGTCGACGACGACCACGCCGTGACCGCGTCGCTGGCGCTGCTGCTCAAGCAGGCCGGCTTCGCGTCGGAGCGCCGCGGCGTCGCCCGACGAGGCGCTCGAGGTGCTGCGGCGGCAGCCCTGCCAGCTCGTGATCCAGGACATGAACTTCTCGCGCCGGACCTCGGGCGAGGAGGGCCTGGCGCTGCTGCTGCGGATCAAGGCGCTGACGCCGGCGCTGCCGGTGATCCTGATCACGGCCTGGGGCTCGATCGCCCTCGCCGTCGAGGGCATGAAGGCCGGCGCCGCCGACTTCGTCACCAAGCCGTGGACCAACCAGCAGATGCTGCAGACCGTGCAGACGGCGCTCGGGCTGGCCGAGTCGCGGGCCGCCGCGGACGACGCACGCCGCGTCGCGCGAGGAGCTGGACGCGCGCTACGACTTCGGCGAGCTGGTCGGCCGCGACGCCAGGATGCTGCGCGTGCTGCAGCTCGTCGGCCGCGTCGCCGCGACCGACGCGTCGGTGCTGATCACCGGCGAGAGCGGCACCGGCAAGGAGCTGGTCGCCGAGGCGCATCCACCGCAACAGCCGCCGCGCCGACCGCGCCGTTCGTCAAGGTCAACCTCGGCGGCATCTCGTCGTCGCTGTTCGAGAGCGAGATGTTCGGCCACGTCCGCGGCGCCTTCACCGACGCCCGCGCCGATCGCAAGGGCCGCTTCGAGATCGGCCCACGGCGGCACCATCTTCCTCGACGAGATCGGCGACCTCGATCCGGCCTCGCAGGTGAAGATGCTGCGCGTGCTGCAGGACCGCACCTTCGAGGTGCTCGGCTCGAGCCAGCGGCGCGAGGTCGACGTGCGCGTCGTCTCGGCGACCAACCGCGCCCTGGCCGACATGGTCGCGCGCGGCGAGTTCCGCGAGGACCTGCTCTACCGCATCAACCTGATCACGATCCACCTGCCGCCGCTGCGCGAGCGGCCCGACGACATCCCGATCCTCGCGTCGCCGCTTCCTGCAGGCGGCGACGGCCAGCCTACCGGCCGCGAGTCGCTGGCGCTGACGCCGGCCGCCGCTCGCTGGCTGCAGGCCCAGCCCTGGCCGGGCAACGTCCGCCAGCTGCAGCAGTGGGTCGAGCGCGCGGTGCTGGTCGAGCACCCGCGACCGGCTCGACGTCGAGAGCTTCACCGATCTGCGGCGCGGCGCCGGGCCGCGACGCCGCCGATTCGCTGCCCGACGGTCGGGGCGATGACGATGGACGAGATCGAGCGGGCGATGATCGTCAAGTCGCTGCGCCACCACGGCGGCAACATCAGCCGGGTCGCCGAGTCGCTCGGCCTGAGCCGCGCCGGCGCTCTATCGCCGCTTCGAGAAGTACGAGATCACCGTGTGAGCTTCCGGGCCCGGCTGCGTCACCTACCTCGTCGTGGTGCACCTGGCCCTGGCCGGCCTCGGCGGCTGGCTGGTGTGCGACCCAGCCCTACGCGCTGATCGGCGTCGAGATCGCGCTGGCGCTGTCGCTCGCGGTCGGCATCGGGCTGGTCCGGCGGGCCATCGGCCATCGCGCGCTGGCCGAGGACGCCCGCCGCCTCGTCCACGACCAGGCGCTTCACCTCGCGCTTCCTGCCGGTCGGCGAGCCCGACGTCGACGAGCTGATCGCGCGTCTACAACCGCATGGTCGACACGCTGCGCGACGAGCGGGTCCGCCTCGCCGAGCAGCACCAGTTCCTGGCCCAGGTGCTGGCGGTGTCCCCCTCCGGCATCGTCGTCCTCGGCTTCGACGGCGAGATCGCCAGCCTGAACCCGGCGGCAGCGCGCCTGCTCGGCGTCCCGCCGACGCCGACCGGACGCCCGCTCGCCACCCTCGGCACGCCGCTCGCCGCGGCGATGGCCGGCCTCGCCGCCCAGCGAGTCGCGCGTCGTCGGGCTGGATGGCGCCGCGCGCGTCCGCATCCAGCGCGGGGCGTTCGTCGATCGCGGCTTCCCGCGCGCGTTCTTCGTGCTCGAGGAGCTGACCGAGCGAGCTGCGCCAGGCCGAGCGGACCGCCTACGAGAAGCTGATCCGCGTCATGTCGCACGAGGTCAACAACACCGTCGCGGCGTCGACCTCGCTGCTGCAGTCGTCGCTGACCTACGCCCACGAGCTGGGCGACGAGAGCCGCCGCGACTTCGAGACCGCGCTCGGCGTGGTGATCGCCCGCACCGCGCAGCTGAACGACTTCATGAAAGGCTTCGCCGACGTCTATCGCCTGCCGGCGCCGTCGCGGCAGCCGTGCGACCTGGTGGCGATCGCTCGAGCGCGTCGTGCGCGCTCCTCAGCGCGCGTCCCGAGGCCGCCGCCATCGAGTGGCGCTGGGATCTGGACGCGCCGGCGATTCGCATCGCCGCCGATCCGGCCCAGCTCGAACAGGCCATCCTCAACATCGTGAAGAACGCCGTCGAAGCCATCACCGGACAGGGGACGGCCGGCACGATCACGATCCGGGCGACGTCGAGGACGGCGCCGACCCGGCTCGAGATCGAGGACAGCGGCGCCGGCCTGACCCCCGAGGCGCAGGCCAACCTGTTCACGCCGTTCTTCAGCACCAAGCCGGCCGGCCAGGGCATCGGCCTGACGCTGGTCGGCGAGATCCTCGCCGGCCACGGCTTCGACTACGCCCTCGAGCGCACCGCCCGCGGCACGACCTCTTTTCGTATCGTGTTCCGCTGAACGACTCCGGAGTGGTTCCTGATCCACTCCGGAGTGGTTCCTCACCTACTCCGGAGTGGTTGCAGAAATTACCGCAGGCGGAAGGTCACGTCGGTGCACTTCTTCGATCCGCCCGGGCCGGCGGCCGGCGTGCACAGGAAGTAGAACTTGCCGGCCTTGGCGTCGGCGCGGATGGCGCCGGTCAGCCGCGAGTCGCCCTCGAACACCACCTCGTACTGCTGCATCGCCCGCCCCGGCGGCGTCACCTCGACGTGGATGTGCGCCGGCGGCCCTGACCGCGGGTATGGGCCGGGCATGATCGTCGAGAACGCGAAGCGCCCCTGCGCGTCGGTGGCGAACCGCGCCTTCAGGCGCGGCTTGGTGTTGTCGTCGCGCTCGGCGTTCGAGTAGATGCCCGTCGCATCGGTCTGGTAGACGTAGAGCGCGGCGTCGGCGATGGGCCCGCCCGGGCCGAGGATGCGGCCCTCGACCTGGAGCGGCGTGCCCGGCTCGCCGGCCGGCAGCAATGAGATCGGGGCCTGGGCCTTTGCGCTTGCGACGAGCGCGACGACCAGCAGGAACGACGCGGACAGTCTTGCCGGTGGCATGAGCGCGGTGATGGATCGCATGAACGACTCCTCTTTCCTCGAGGCGGCCTCGATAGAATGACGCCGGTGACGACCCCCGGCATCGACGACATGATCGGGCGCTACGACCGCCGGACCCGCTGGTGGTACCGCGCGTTCCGCCCGCCGCTCCCCCTGGTCTCGAACCCCCGTGAGGCGATGCTGCCGGCCGGCGACGGCCGCACGCTGCTCGTCGGCGGCGCCGGCGCCGGCCACCACGCCGGCTGGATCACCATCGATCTCGCCCGCTCGCCCGGCGTGACCGTCATCTGCAGCGTCGAAGCGCTCCCCTTCACGGACGGCGCCTTCACCGCCATCGAGTGCGACGCCGTGCTCGAGCACGTCGCCGCGCCGCAGCCGGCGATCGAGCAGCTCGAGCGCGTCCTGGCCCCCGGCGGCCACCTCCACGTCGTGGTCCCCTTCAACCACCCGTTCCACGAGTACCCTGCCGACTACCAGCGCTGGACCGTCGACGGGCTGCGCCGTTTCCTGGGCCGCTTCGAGGTCGTCGAGGCCGGCGTCCGCACCGGTCCGACCGCCACGCTCCTGACCTTCGTCCTCGAATACGTGAAGATCTGCGCGCCCCGGCCGCTGCGCCGGCCAGCCTACGCCGCCGCCGGCTGGGTGCTGTGGCCCCTCCGCTACCTCGACGTCTGGCTCAATCGGCGGCCCGAGGCCCACATCCTCGCCAACAGCATCTACGCCCTGGTCCGCAAGCCGCGCTAAGGGTCCGGTCAGGAGTGAGTGGCCCATTCTGGGCGTCGAGGCGCCCGCCCGGCAAGGCGCGAGGAGCGCGCATACCGGGCGTATGTAAGCGACGAGCAACGAAGCCCGGCGGGATGCATCGGCGGCCACAATGGGCCAGTCATTCCTGATCGGGCCCGAACTTGCCCATCACGTCGCCGTCCCTGACAATGGCGGCATGCGCTTCGACTCGATCCTGGACGTCATCGGCCGGACCCCGCTGGTCCGGCTCCACCGCGTCGGCGCGCACCTGCCCTGCACGCTCTGGGCGAAGTGCGAGTTCCTGAACCCGGGCGGCTCGGTCAAGGACCGCATCGGCGGGCGCATGGTCGCCGACGCCGAGAAGAGCGGCCGCATCAAGCCCGGCGACACGCTGATCGAGCCGACCAGCGGCAACACCGGCATCGGCATCGCGCTGGCCGGCGGCCGTCCGCGGCTATCGGGTGATCATCACGATGCCCGAGAAGATGAGCCGCGAGAAGCAGGTCGTGCTCGAGGCGCTCGGCGCCGAGATCATCCGCACGCCGACCGAGGCCGCCTGGGACTCGCCCGAGAGCCACATCGGCGTCGCCCGCCGGCTCCAGTCCGAGCTGCCCAACGCCCACATCCTCGACCAGTACAGCAACCCCGAGAACCCGGCCATCCACGAGCGGGCCACCGGCGCAGGAGATCCTCGACGACCTCGACGGCCAGCTCGACGTGGTGGTGATGGGCGCCGGCACCGGCGGCACGATCACCGGCGTCGCCCGGCGGCTCAAGGCGCACAACCCGAACTGCATCGTCGTCGGCGTCGACCCGGTGGGCTCGATCCTCGGCGGCGGCACCGAGGTCAGCACCTACAAGGTCGAGGGCATCGGCTACGACTTCATCCCCGACGTGCTCGATCGCTCGCTCGTCGACGAGTGGGTCAAGACCAACGACCAGCCGTCGTTCCTGCTGGCGCGCCGGCTGATCCGCGAGGAAGGCCTGCTGGTCGGCGGCTCGAGCGGGTCGGCGGTGTATGCGGCGCTGCACGCCGCCGCGCGCCTGAAGCAGGGCCAGAACTGCGTGGTCGTGCTGCCCGACGGCGATCCGCAACTACATGACCAAGTTCGTCGACGACAAGTGGATGCGCGACAACGGCTTCTTCCAGACGCGGGCGATCGAGGGCCGGGTCGAGGACATCGTCGCGCGCAAGGGCTCGATCGTCGTCGCCGAGGACACCGACACGCTGCGCGAAGTGGTCGAGAAGATGCGGGACCGCGGCATCTCGCAGCTGCCGGTCACGTCAGGCGGCGTGCTCGTCGGCATGGTCACCGAGGCCGACCTGATGAACTTCCTCGGCTCCGGCGAGGGCACGCCGGACGCGCTGGTGTCGAAGTGCATGACCCGCCACGTCGCCAGCGTGCGGCTGTCGACGCCGCTGTCGGCGCTCGAGGAGCTGCTCAGCAAGAGCCCCGCTGCGGTCGTGGTCGACGACGATCGCGCGCCGGTGGGCATCCTGTCGCGCATCGACCTGCTGCACCACCTGGCCCGGGTCAAGGCACCGGCGTGACCATCGTCGACGCCGCGCCAGAGGACGCCGAGGCGATCCTCGCCCTGCAGAAGCTCGCCTACGAGCGCGAGGCGCGGCGCTACGACGACTGGACGATCCCGCCGATGGTCGAGACGCTCGACACGGTGCGCGATCAGATCGCGCGGCACGTCGTCCTGAAGGCGATCGTGGACGGCCGGCTTGCTGGATCGGTGCGGGGCGTGGTCAGCGACGGCGTCTGCGAGGTCTGTCGCCTCAGCGTCGACCCTGGGCTGCAGCGGCGCGGCATCGGGTCGGCGCTGCTGGTGGCGATCGAGCAGCGATTCTCCGACATCGAAGCGTTCGAGCTGTTCACCGGCAACCACAGCGTCGAGAATCTGCGCCTCTACGAACGGCACGGCTACCGCCACGCGCGGACGAAGGTGCTGTCGCCTGCGGTATCGTTGCTCTTCCTCCGCAAACCGGGACCCGCGTCGCAGCCACCCGCATGACCTCCATTACCCCGTTCCTCTCCGTGCGCCGCGGCGCCGAAGCCCTCGCCTTCTACAAGACGGCGTTCGGCGCCGAGGAACTGCACGTGATCGAGGCGCCCGACGGGGCCGTGGTCGCGCAGCTCGCCGTCGACGGGGCACAGTTCTGGATCAGCGACGAATCGCCTGAGCACGGCAACTTCAGCCCGGAGACGCTGAAGGGCGGCACCGCGCGCATGATCCTCACCGTCGCCGATCCGGACGCGGCGTTCGCCCGCGCCGTCGCCGCCGGCGCCACCGTCGTGACCCCGATCACGGAGGAGTACGGGTGGCGCGTCGGCCGCGTCCTCGATCCCTACGGACACCACTGGGAAATCGGCCACCCGCTCAGCGCCTGACCCGCCATGCTGGACGATCGTGAACGCGCCGCCATCGACGCACTCTGGACGGTGAAGATCAGTCAGGACGCACGCGACCTGCCGCAGGCGCAGCGCTGCCGCAACCTCGAGCCCGATTCGGCCGAGTTCATCTGCGCCCTGGCCGCCGGCATCCGGGCCACGTCGCTGCTCGAAATCGGCGGCTCGAGCGGCATCTCGACGATCGCGCTGGCCGCCGCCGCCCGCCAGACCGGGGGCCGGCTCGTCTCGCTCGAGATCGAGGCGGAACGCCAGGCCGAGTCGCAGCGCACGCTCGCCGACCTCGGCCTCGCCGGCTACGTCGACTATGTCCTGGCCGACGCCGGCACGGTGCTCGATCGCTACGCCGACCTCCAGTTCGTCCTCATCGATTGCGAGAAGGACGACTACATCCGCTTCTTCGACCGGCTGCGGCTCGCCCCCGGCGCGGTGGTCGTCGCCGACAACATCCTGTCGCACGACCTGCGGGACTACGTGGCCCACATCCGGGCGGTGCCGGGCATCCGGTCGGTGACCCTGCCGGTCGGCCAGGGGCTCGAGGTGAGCCGGTTGCCCTGAGGAGCGCCAATCCCGCCCGGGCGGGTTCCCTTGCTACACTGTCGCTCCCATGTTCGAGCCCCGAACCAGAAGCGCAGGCCCCGCATGATTGCCGCCGTCGCCTATCCCCGCCTCGATGTCGCCGATACCCGCGCCATCGAAGCCATCCGCACCGCGCTCGATCCGCAGGCGCGTCGCATCGCCGCGCACGTGACGCTGGTCTTTCCGGTCGATCTGCCCGCCGCGGAGGTCGCCGAGCGCTGCGCCGCGGTCGCCGCGTCCAGCCGGCCGACCCCGTTCGTGATCCGCAAGGCCATGGCCCGCCGCGAACCCGACAGCACCGGCGGCCGCGTCTTCTACGTGCCCGACGAAGGCGCCGAGGCCATCTCGGCCCTGCACCGGCGGCTTTACGACGGCCCCCTCAAGGTGCATCTCTGGCCCGAGCCGCCCTACGTGCCTCACGTCACGCTGGCGGTCGATTCGGATTGGGCCCGCTGCGAGGCGCTGGCCGAGCGGCTCACCACCGGCGCCCGCCCGATGTCCGGGTCGATCGACACCATCTCGTTGATCGAGGTGCGCGACCCGCGCGTCGTGGCGATCGCGGAATGGACCGTCGGCACCTCGATCACGATCGTGCCGTTCGAGGACGAGCACCAGGGCGCCTTCGCCCGCCTGAACAAGGCGTGGCTGAACGAGCACGGCCTCTTCGAGGAAGCGGATCGCGCCCACCTCGAGCAGCCGCGCCAGTCGATTCTCGCCGGCGGCGGCCGAGATCTTCGTCGCAGTCGACAAGGGCGTGGTGATCGGGGTCTGCGCGACCATCGTGCAGGATGCCGACACGGTCGAGTTCGCCAAGTTCGCGGTGTCGCCCGAGGCCCGCGGCCGCGGCATCGGCCGCCAGCTCACCGCGGCGGCGCTGGCCTGGGCCCGCGACCGCGGCGCCCGCAAGGTGATGCTGCTGTCGTCGCGCAAGCTGCAGGCGGCGCTGCGGCTCTATGAACGCTCCGGCTTCATCTATGGGCCGCTGCCGGCGCACGTCCCCTACTCGAGCGCCGACGTCTACATGGAGCTGACGCTGTAGACGCCATGGACACGTCGCGACCTCCGGCGCGCGTCGCGCTCGTCGGGGATCACGATCCTTCCGTGGTGGCGCACCAGGGGATTCCGCTCGCGCTCGGCCTCGCCGCCGAGGCCGCCGGCCAGCCGCTCGACTGGGCATGGCTGCACACCTCGACGCTGACCGGCGACGTATCGGCGCGGCTCGAGGGCTTCGACGGCGTCTGGTGCGTGCCGGCCAGCCCCTACGCCAACACCGCCGGCGCGCTGGCCGCGATCCGTTTCGCGCGCGAGCGCGGCGTACCGTTCCTCGGCACCTGCGGCGGCTTCCAGCACGCGCTGCTCGACTACGCCGAGGCGGCGTGGGGCGTTCGGGCGCCGGCGCACGCCGAGCTCGATCCTGATGCGGCCGATCCGGTCATTGCGCCGCTGACCTGCCGCCTCGTCGAGCAGACCGGCGACATCCGCGTCGAGCCGGGCTCCCGGCTGCACGCGATCTACGGCCGCGCCGAGACCGTCGAGGGCTACCACTGCAGCTACGGCCTGAACCCGGCCCACGTCGCCCGCCTGGGCGCCGGCCGGCTGCGGGTCGCAGCGCGCGACCTCGCCGGCGACGTCCGCGCCGTGGAGCTGGACGGCCACCCGTTCTTCGTCGCGACCCTCTACCAGCCGGAGCGCTCCGGGCTCGCCGGGCAAAGGCATCCACTGATCGCGGCGTTCGCGGACGCCGCCCGCCGTCACGCGTTGGCGCACGGCTGATGCCGACCCCGCGCTCTCGGCGGTGAACGACGTCAGTTCCGTCGTCAGTTCCAGGCTCGCGTGAAGATCAACCGGTAGAGATCCTCCCAGCGGCCGGGCACGTCGTACCAGCCGCCGTTGAAGAAGTCCTCGGATCCGGTGCCGTGGGCCGCCAGCACGCCGTCGATGGTCGCCTGGTCGTCGCCCTCGAAGAAGGTCGGCACGCCGCCCGGCTCGGTGCCCTGCGCCTGGAGGAAGAACGCGACCGCGTGGCCGCGCCCGCGCACGTCGACGAACGTGAACGGCTGCCCCGCCGTGGTCTCGCGCTCACGGCGCCACACCGCGTAGAGCGCGCCCTCGTCGGCACGACGCGGGACGTCGGACGTGACGATCTCGGCGTGCACGTCGATGGCCGGGCCCGCGGTCCGGTCGGACACCAGCTCGATGCGCGCCGCCGTCGCGAACGGCATCGGCAGGTAGAGGTAGCTGGTGTCGCCGACGGTGCCGATCAGCAGCGACCGCGTCGCCGGATCGCCGAAGGCGGCGCCGAAGAGGTCGCCGATGGGGCCCGAGATTGCTGGCGTCTTCGCGCCGTCCCAGTAGACGTTGAGGACGAGGTCACGCGCCTTGGCCGCGAGGGCCTTGGCAGGCCCGAGCCGCAGGCCGGCGATGCGCCCCGGCCTCTTCGTCTCGAAGATCGTCAGGCGCTGGCCTGGACGCAGGGCGCCGTCGACGCGCGTCGTCTTCAGCGCGGCGCCTGGGCCGGCGCTGGCGGCGCTGAGGTCGGTGCCGGTCGCGGCGATCAGCGTCGCGGCGCGGCCGAGATCGGCGCGGAACCGCTCGATCGCCGCCGGCGACGCCCCGTAGCTCTCGATGGCCGTGCCGGCCGGATAGGTCGCGTAGTTGATCTGGTGGAACTGCACGCGCTCGGCCTTGACCACGACCTTGAGCGACTGCGCGTAGGCCAGCGGGACGTAGGCATAGAAGCCGCCGGCGCCGATGCCGACAATCGGCGATGCGAACGGGAACGTCTGGCCGGTGAACAGGCCGCGCATCGGCAGGCGGAGCCGCGGCGTCGTCTCGCCGTCGAAGTAGAACTCGACCGGGTCGTCGCTCGGCGTCGGCGTCCAGATCCGGTAGACGATGCCCGGGCCCTTCAGATCGGCGATGACCAGGCCCTCGGGATCCTGGCGGATCACCGAGTGCTTGCCGGAGAACCCGTCGTCGTTGCCGCCGCTCCGGTCGTAGCTCGACACCGAGGCGACCGCCACCGACGGCTTGAAGCGTGGCAGCAGATCGGGCCGGGCCAGCGCGTCGATGCCGATGGGCGCCTGCGCGGCGGCGCTGATCGGGAGAGCTGCGACCGCCATCAAACAGGCGGCGAGGAGCGACGGACGACGATGGGGCATGGGGACCTCGAAGGGGACGCAGGGGCATAATGCTGAATCGCATGCTGAACGCCGCCTGGCACAAGGCCCACAGGATGCCCATGCGCTCGACCCTGGACCAGCGGGTCGACTGGCACCTCGCGCACGCCAAGGCGTGCGGCTGCCGCACCACCCTGCCGGCGACGATCGTCGCCGAGCTGAAGCGCCGGGGGATCGCGAAGCGGGTGGTCAAGAAGCGCTGAGCGCGGTCCGGGGCCGAAGCGCTCAACGGCGGTGCGATAAGCTTCGCGGGTGGGTTCCGTCGCGCCGCTCCTCCTTCCTCGCCTGCCTGGCCCCGTCGACGTCACCTGGACCGTCCCCGGATCGAAGAGCATCACCAACCGCGCGCTCGTGCTGGCCGCGCTCGCCGACGGCGAGACGACGCTGACCGGCGCGCTCGAGAGCGACGACACGCGGCACATGCGCGCCGCGCTGGCCCGCATGGGCATCGCCATCGAGGACACCGGCCCCGACGCGCTGGTAGTGCGCGGCGGCCGCGCCCGCCTGCACGCCCCCGACGGGCCGCTGTTCGTCGGCAACAGCGGCACGACCGTTCGCTTCCTGGCCGCCGTCGCGGCGCTCGTCGGCGGCGAGGTGACGCTGGTCGGCGACGACGCGATGGCCAGGCGGCCGATCCACGTGCTGGTCGAGGCGCTGCGGGCGCTCGGCGCCGACGTGACCTGCGCCACCGGCTGCCCGCCGCTCACGATCCGCGGCGGCCGGCTGCGCGGCGGCCGCGTCCGCATGCGCGGCGACCAGTCGAGCCAGTACTTTTCGGCGCTGCTGATGGCGGCCGGCTTCGCCGATGCCGATCTCGACGTCGAGATCGACGGGACGCTCGTCAGCCGCCCCTACGTCGACATCACGCGCCGGATGGTCGCCGACTTCGGCGGCGACATCGCGGAGACGCCGGCCGGATTCCATGTCCGTGCCGGTCGTCCGTTACGCGGCCGCGCCTACCCGATCGAGCCGGACGCGTCGTCGGCCAGTTACCCGTTCGCGCTGGCCGCGGCCCTCGGCGGCGCCGTCGTCGTCCCCGGCCTCGGCCGCGACGCCCAGCAAGGCGACTACGCTTTCACCGCGATCCTCGAGCAGGCCGGGGCGACGGTGACGCGCGGCGAGACGTCGACCCGCGTCGAGCGGATGGGCGCGCTGCGCGGCGTCGACGTCGACATGCACCACATCTCGGACACGGTGATGACGCTGGCCGCCATCGCGCCGCTCGCCGCGGGGCCGACGCGGGTCCGCAACGTCGCCAACATCCGCATCAAGGAAACCGATCGGCTCGCGGCGACGGTGACCGAACTGCGACGCCTCGGCCAGCGCGTGACGCACGGCGACGACTGGCTGGCGATCGAGCCGGCACCGGTGACGCCGGCCGTCGTCCGCTGCTACGACGATCACCGCATCGCGATGAGCTTCGCGATTCTGGCCGCCGCCGCCGGCGGCGTCATCATCGCGGATCCGGCCTGCGTGTCGAAGACCTACCCGCGCTTCTTCCAGGATCTCGCCGCCGTCTACGCCGCAGCCGGCATCGCGTTCACAGCCTGACTGACGCGGCTGCCGTCATTTGTCGGCAATGTGCTACATGTGTCACACTATCCCCAATGCGCACCGCAGGGATTAGAGAAGCCCGGCAGAATCTGACGAGTCTGTTGGACGACGTGCGCAAAGGCCGACAGGTGGTCATCTCGGACCGCGGGCGTCCAGTCGCCATGCTCGTACCGGTCCAGTCGCGGGAAGGGTTCCCCGACCTGAAGCCGCTGCGGCGACGGCTGCGGGCCGGCCGCGCAAGGCTGTCCGAAGCCGTCATCGAGGATCGGGACGATCGCCTGTGAATGGCGAATCGTGGGCCGGACCTCTCTACCTGGACGCCAGTGCGCTTGTGAAGCTGATCGTGTCCGAGCCGGACAGCGATGCGTTGAACGACGCCCTCGCCGGCGCGCCAGACGTCATCATCTCCGACCTGGCACTCACTGAGCTGGCGTCGGCCCTGGGACGGCGTATCCGCGAGCGCGCTCTGTCGGCGGCCCAGGCGCGAGCCGTCCACCGCGCAGCCGAGACAGTCGCCGAGCGCTGCCGACGGGCCGAAATGACCCCGGCCGTTCACCGTCGCGCCGAGCGCCTGCTGCTGGCGAGCCGCACGACACCCTTGCGGGCACTCGACGCGCTGCACCTGGCGTTGGCGATCGATGCCCAAGCAGCGACGCTCGTCACCTACGACCTGCGGCTTCGAGTGGCAGCAGCCGGCCACGGACTGGCCGTGGTTCCTACCTGATCCCCCGGGCCCGGCGGTGATGAGCCGTCCTTCACACGGTCGCGGCGTGCGGCACCGGCGGCCGGGCCCGGACGTCGCGGATGACACCGAGGGCCTGCGCCAGCGCCTCGCGCGTCGACGGCGGGCCGAGGCAGACGCGGATGAACGCTGGCGCCGGACCGGCCCCGACCGCGAAGCTCTGGCCGGCGCTGACGATCACCCCGCGCAGCCGGGCCTGCTCCATGAACTCGACGCCGCCGAACGGCGCGGTCGGCAGCCAGAGGTGCGGGCTGATCGACTGCGCGTCGCGCGCGCCGAGGCCGCCCTGGCCGAGAATCTGGCGGGCCAGCGTCGTGCGGGCCTGGAATTCGGCGCGCTTCCAGGCGATGACGCGCTCGGCCAGGCCGTCGGCAAGCCAGCGCCCGACCAGCTCGGTGCCGAACGGCGGCGCCATCACGCTCGACGCGAACACCGCCGCACCGAGCCGCGGCACCAGCGCGGCGGGCGCACGCAGCAGGCCGACGCGGAGCCCGGGGGCGACCGCCTTGGACACGCCGGTGAGGTAGATGCAGCGATCGGGCGCGTCGGCGGCCAGCGGCAGCGTGCTCGAGAACACGCCGGTACTCGTCGTCCTCGATCAGCGTGACGTCGTGCTTCACCGCCGCCTGCAGCAGCGCCTTGCGGCGGCCGGCGGTCAGCGTGACGCCGGTCGGGTTCTGCAGCGTCGGCATCAGGTAAGCGACACGGGCGCCGGTGCGCTTCGCCGCGCGGGCGAAGGCGTCGACGTCGAGGCCGCCGGCATCGACCGGCACCGGGACGAGGCGCAGGTGCAGGTGATTGGCGAGCGAGATGACGCCGGTGTAGGTGACGGCTTCCGTCAGCACCGCGTCGCCGGGCCGCGTCAGCGTCGCCAGCGCGACAAGCAGGCTGTGCTGGGCGCCGGCGGTGACGACGATCTCGTCGACCGTCGCCGGCACGCCGCGCAGGCCGGCCCAGGCCGCCATCACGCGGCGGTGGCGCTCGTGGCCGCTGTGCGGCTGGTACTCGAGCAGCGACGCCAGCAGATCCGGATCGATCGTCGACGCCGCGGCGATCAGCTCGCCGCCGAACGGCGTCGCCAACAGCTGGTTCAGCGTCAGGTCGGTGACGCCGCTGCTGGCATGGGCCGGCGCGGCGTGGACGAAGGTGCCGCGGCCGACCGTCGCCGATACCAGGCCGCGGCGCCGCGCCTCGCTGTAGGCGCGGGTGACGGTGGCGATGGTGGTGCCGAGCCGCTCGGCCAGCTCACGCTGCGTCGGCAGCCGCGTGTCGGCGGCGACGCGGCCGGAGGCGACGTCGGCGGCCAGGGCATCGACGATGCGCAGGTAGAGCGGCCGCGGCCGGCCCCGGCCGGGGCCGCCGCCGGCGCCCCGGGCCGGGACGGAGATGGGAGGAAGCTTGGGCTGCCACATGGCGCAATATTGTCCTCGTGCAATCTACGCATTGACATGCTGACAAGCAAGCTCTTATGGTCGGGCATGGCCGCTCCCGACCGTCTCCCCTTCCTGCAAATCGACGCCTTCACCCGCGACCCGTTCGGCGGCAACCCGGCGGCGATCGTCTTCATGGACGGCCCGCGCGACACGCCCTGGCTGCAGGCCGTGGCCGGCGAGATGAACCTGTCGGAGACCGCCTACCTGTGGCGCCGCGGCGACGGCCGCTTCGACCTGCGCTGGTTCACGCCGGCGGTGGAAGTCACGCTGTGCGGCCACGCGACGCTGGCCAGCGCGCACGCGCTGTGGTCGACCGGCCGGGCCGACGCCGGCGCGCCGATCGTGTTCGAGACGTTGAGCGGCGCCCTGACCGCACGCCCGACCACGGCGCGGCCGGGCCGCGACGGCACCATCACCATCGATCTCCCGCTTCGACCGGTGACGCCGGCGACGCTGCCAGCCGACGTCCTGGCCGCGCTCGGGGTGCCGGTGGTCGCCGTGCACGCGGCCCGCAAGGGCCCGGGCGGCACCGATTTCATCGTCGAGTGTCCGGACGAGGCGACGGTCGCCGGAGCCGCGCCCGACATGGGGCCGCTCAAGAGGATCGACGGCGGCGTCATCCTGACGGCGCGGGCCTCGACGCCCGGCGTCGACTTCGTCTCGCGCTACTTCGTGCCGGCCTTCGGCATCGACGAAGATCCGGTCACCGGCTCGGCGCACTGCGCGCTGGCGCCCTACTGGGCGGAGCGCCTGGACCGGACCTCGCTGACGGCCCGCCAGGTCTCGAAGCGCGGCGGCGTGCTGCAGGTGACGATCGACGGCGACCGCGTCCATTTGACCGGACACGCCGTCACCGTGCTCTCAGGCGAGCTCCTCGCCTGAGTCGATCCGCCGCACATCGACAACGACTCCGGAATTGCCCTCGACTCCGGAGTCGTCCAGCACCCGGCCGAGTGAACGAAAGGACGATTGCTCTTGGACGCTTCGACACGACGCACCCTCATCGATCAGTACCGCGCCGGCTACGCCGCCGTGGTGGATGCCCTCGCCGGCGCCGACGACGCCGCGCTCGACCGCCGCCCCGGGCCGGGCACGTGGTCGGCTCGGGACATCGTCCATCACCTCGCCGACAGCGAGATGACGTCGGCCATCCGCCTGCGCCGGCTGGTCGCCGAGGAGAATCCGACCATCGTCGGCTACGACCAGGAGGCATTTGCCCGGAGCCTCTACTACGACCGCCCGATTGCGGCCTCGCTCGAAGCGTTCCGCTGGGCCCGCCTCTCGACCGCCGAGATCCTGGACCGGCTGTCCGAGGCGGACTGGGCCCGGACCGGCACCCACAGCGAGAGCGGCGCCTACAGCGTGACCCGCTGGCTCGAGATCTACGCCGAGCACGCCGCCAAGCACGCCGCCCAGATCCGCCGCGCCCGGGCCTGAGCCCGCGGCTCGGCCCAGGGCGGTGCCCGCGGCTGAGCCCAGGGCGGTGCCCGCGGCTGAGCCCGGGCCTGAGCCCGGGGCTGAGCCCGCGGAAGATCGCAGGAACTGCAGCGGTCGGACATAATCGGCGCGTGCGAAGCCTCCGGATCCTCGTCGCGGCGCTGGGCGGCCTGCTGCCCGCGGCCGCGGCAGCGCAGACGCTGACGCTCCAGGACGCCATCGCCGCAGCGCTCGCCAGGAACCGCGAGATTGTCGTCGAGCGCGAATCGGTGGTCCAGAGCCGCGAGGGCATCGCGCGCGCCGAGGCCGCCTTCGACCCGGTCGTGCGGGGCGAGACGCGGTACCGCGACCAGACGCTGCCGGTCATCTCGATCCTGTCGGGCGCGCAGCCGGGCGACCTGGCGCCGACGACCCGCGGCATCTCGAGCGCGGCCAGCTTCTCGCGGCTGTTCGGCTCGGGCGCGGCGGTGACGGCATCGACGTCGCTCGCGCGCGACACCTCCAACAACTTCCTCACGTTGATCTCGCCGGCGTGGTTCACGTCGATCGGCGTCGAGCTGCGCCAGCCGCTGCTCCAGGGCCGCGCCATCGACCCGGCGCGGCGCGCCGTCAAGGTGTCGCGCGTGGCCGTCGATCGGTCGGAGGCGTCGCTGCGCCGCGTCGTCTCCGAGACCGTCGCCGCCGTCGAGCAGGCCTACTGGAACGTCATCGCCGCCCGCCGCGACGTGGCCATCCGCGAGTCGACGCTGGCCCTGGCCGATCGCCAGCGCGAGGATGCCAGGATCCGCGTCCAGGCGCAGGTCGTGCCCGAGTCGGACCTGGCGCAGTTCACCGCCGAAATCGAGCGGCGCCGCGGCGATCTCTACGCCTCGCGCGAGACCGCGACCCGCGCCGAGCTGCTGCTCAAGGCGCTGATCCTCGACAGCGCCGACGCGCCGCAGTGGGGCACGACGCTGGCGCTCGACGATCCGCCGCCGCCGGTGCCGGCCCCGATCGACGTCGCTGCCGCCCTGAAGGATGCGGCGGAGCGGCCCGAGCTGGCCGACCTGGACGCGCGCCGGGCGCTGCAGGCGATCGAGCTGGACGCCGCCCGCGATCGCCTGAGGCCGCAGCTCGACCTCGTCGCCGGCTACACCGCCCGCGGCGTCGCCGGCGCCCGCAGCGAGGACGTCCGGCCCTTCCCAGGCTTGACCCCTGAGTTCTCCGAGGAACTGCAGGGCGCGCTCGGCGCCTCGCTCGAGTCGGTCGCACTGCACCGCTTCCCCGACGTCAACGCCGGCATCGTCCTCACGATCCCGCTCGGCCATCGCGCCGCCCGCGCCGACATCGCCGCTGCCGAGAGCGCGACGCGCCAGATCGCCGCGGCGCGCGAGCGGATCCGCATCCAGATCGCCGTCGAGGTGCGCAACGCCGCCGCCGCGCTCGAGACCGCCGGCCAGCGGATCGAGGCGGCGCGCGCCACCCACGCCGCCGCCGAGATCCAGCTGCGCGCCGAGGAGGATCGCCTCACCGCCGGCGCGACCACGCCGTTTTTCGTGCTGACGCGGCAGAACGAGCTGGCTGCCGCCGAGGTCGCCGACGCAGCCGCCACCTCCGCTTACCGGCGCGCCCTCACCGAGCTCGCCCGGGCCCGTGGCACGCTGCTGCGCGACCGGGCCGTCGACTGGCGACCCACCCCATGACGCGATTTCTCGCTCCCGCTCTCGTCGCCGCACTGGCGCTGGCCGCCTGCCGCCAGGCCGCCGATCCGACGCTGGTGCGCCTCAACGGCCGAATCGAGGCGGCGCTGGTCGACCTTCGCCCGAAGGTGACCGGCCGGGTCCGCGAGGTGCTGGTCAGGGAAGGCGACCGCGTCAAGGCCGGCGACGTGCTGGTCCGCCTCGATCTCGGCGAGACCGGGCTGACGGTGGCCCGCGACAAGTCGGCGGTCGCCTCCGCCCAGTCGCGCGTGCGCGATCTCGAAGCCGGGACGCGCAAGCTCGGATGTGGCCGCGGCCGAGGCCGAGGTCGACGATCGCAAGGCCGCCCTCGAGCTGGCGAAGAAGGAGCTGGACCGCCAGCGGTTCATGCTCGAGCGCAAGGTCGGGACGCAGCGCGACGTCGATCGCGCGACGACCGAAGTCGAGCGGCTGACGGCGGCGGTGAGCGCGGTGTCGAACCGGCTGCGGCGCTCCGCGAAGGGGCACGGCGCGACCAGGTCCAGCAGGCCCGGGACGAGGTCGCCCGCGCCGAGACGGTGCTGGAGCAGTCGCAGACCGTCGTCAACGAAGGCGAGCTGCGCGCCCCGGCCGATACCGTCGTCGTCCATCGCTTCGTCGAGCCGGGCCAGCTCGTCACACCCGGCCAGCCGACGCTGACGCTGGCCTTCCTCGATCGCGCTCTACGTCCGCACCTTCGTGCCCGAGACCGTCCGCTCGGCCGCGTCCGGCCCGGCATGGAGGCCGAGGTCGTCGTCGACGCCTACCAGGGCCGGACGTTCAAAGGCAAGGTCGCCGAGATCTCGCGCGACGCCGAGTTCACGCCCGAAGCAGGTCGAGACCCGCACCGAGCGCGTCAACCTGGTCTACGCCGCCAAGGTCGACCTCGATCGGCGGCTGGAACGAGCCGCTCGTTCCCGGCCAGCCGGCCGAGGTCCTGCCGATCAGAGGCGACGCCGGTGATCACGACGTCGGGCCCTGACCCGCCGCTTCGGCGCCGTCACCGGCGCTGCGCCGGCATCACGCTCTCGATGCCGCGCGGCGAGATGTTCGCGCTGATCGGGCCGGACGGCGCCGGCAAGACGACGTTCTTCCGCCTCGTCGCCGGCGTGCTCGCGCCGACCTCCGGCACGGTGACCGCGCGCGACCGGCACCTTCGGGCTCGTGCCGCAGCGCTTCGGCCTCTACGAGGACCTGTCGATCGACGAGAACCTGCGGCTGCGCGCGCGACTCTACAGCGTGCCGCGACGCCGAGGCCGAGCGCGCGGGCGGCGCGACCTGCTCGAGCTGGTCGGCCTGCGACCGCTTCCGCGCCCGGCTGGCCGGCGCGCTCTCGGGCGGCATGAAGCAGAAGCTCGCGCTCGTCGCGCGCGCTCGCTCACCGAGCCGGACCTGCTGCTGCTCGACGAGCCGACGACGGGCGTCGATCCGGTGTCGCGGCGCGAGTTCTGGAAGCTGCTGCACGAGCTGCACCACGCGGCCTGACCATCGTCGTCTCGACGCCGTACATGGACGAGGCCGAGTACGCCTCGCGGATCGGCTTCCTCGACGGCGGACGCCTGTCGACGTCGGCACGCGCGCCGAGCTCGCTCGCGGCGCTTCGATCGGCCGCTCGTCGACGTGCGCGACGCCGCGACCGCGTCGGCGCCGAGCGTCCTGCCGCGCCTCCCCGGCGTCGACGACGTGTCGCTGTTCGGCACGCGCGCTCCACGTCCGCGGCACGGGCGGCGACAGCGCGGGCTCGCCGCCGAGGTACGCAGGATCTTCACGCCGCGGGTGGCTCGCGGGCTCAGCCCGGGCTCAGCTCGGGCAGCTCGCGGCTCAGGCCCGGACGCGACCGCGGCGAGGTGACGTGCAGCCGATCGCGCCGTCGCTCGAGGACGTGTTCGTGCTGCGCAGCGAAGCGCGGGGCGGGCGGCATGACCGATGCCACGACACCGGCGCGACCGCGACGGCGGCCGACCCCGGCGCCGGCCGACGCGGCCATCGTCTCGGTGCGCGGCGTGACGCGCCGCTTCGGCAGCTTCACCGCCGTCGGACGCGTCAGCTTCGACATCCCGCGCGGCGGCATCTTCGGCTTCCTCGGCCCGAACGGCTCCGGCAAGTCCACGACGATCCGCATGCTCGCCGGCCTGCTCGCGCCGACGCCGGGCCGCATCACCGGCCTCGGCGGCCTCGACGTCACGCAGCGACACCGAGCAGTGGAAGCACCGGCTCGGCTACATGAGCCAGAAGTTCTCGCTCTACCTCGACCTCACGGTGATCGAGAACCTGCGCTTCTTCGGCGCCGATCTACGGCCTGCGCCAGCGGCCTGCTCGAGGCGCGCATCGCCGCCCTGGCCGCGCGCCTGACGCTTCGAGCCGCTGCTGGCGGCGCTCGACCGAGAACGCTCTCGACCGGCCAGCGGCAGCGCGTCGCGCTCGCCGCCGCGCTGCTCCACGAGCCGGAGCTGCTGTTCCTCGACGAGCCGACCGGCGGCGTCGATCCCGCGGGGCCGCCGCCATGTTCTGGGACCTGATCTACGAGCTGGCGGCGACGCGCGGCATGACCGTGCTCGTCACGACGCACTACATGGACGAGGCCGAGCAGTGCGACCGCCTGGTCTTATCCTCGACGGCAAGCTCATCGCCGACGGCACGCCGGCCGAGATCAAGCAGGCGCTGGCCGGACGGATGCTCGAGGTCGTGCCGTCGGGCGACCCGTTCGACGCGCTCGCCACGGTGTCGGCCGGATGCCGGCGTCGAGGACGCCTACCTGTTCGGCGTCGCCTGCGCGCCGTCGCCGCGCCCGGTGCGCTCGACGCGCGTGCGCGGCCGCGCTGGCGGCGCTCGGCCCGGTCGCCGCGGCCGAGCCGTCGCTCGAGGACGTGTTCGTCGTCGCTCGTCCGCGAGCACCGCCGGCCGGCGCGCGGAGAAGGGCCGCGCATGAACCGGCTGCTCGCGCTCACCTCGAAGGAGTTCCTGCCAGCTGTAGCGCGACCACCTGACGCTGCGGATGATCGTCATGGTGCCGCTGATGCAGATGACGATCTTCGGCTACGCCATCAACTTCGACGTCAAGCACCTGCCGATGGTGGTGCTCGACGAGTGCGCGCTCCTACGAGAGCCGCGAGCTGGTGGCGCGGATGGACGGCGAGCCAGTACTTCGACCTCGTCGGCAGCGTCGGCTCGTTCCGAGGAGCTGCGCTGCGTCGCTCGACTCGGCGCGGCCTCGGTCGGCGCTCGTCATCGACCGCGACTTCGGCAAGGACCGCCGGCGGGGCCCGCCGGCGCACGCGCTGCTCGATCGTCAACGCCTCGGACACGACGACCTCGACCCAGGCGATGTCGATCGCCGCCGGCATCGCCAACGCCGCCGTCGATGCAGCAGCTCGCCGTGCAGGCGCGCTGGCGGCAGCGCGAGCTGCCGGTCGACCTGCGCGTGCGGCCCTGGTACAACCCGGACCTGCGCACCGCCAACTTCATCATCCCCGGGCTGCTCGCGATCATCCTGACGTTCACGCTGATCAGCTTCACCGCCGCGTCGATCGTCCGTGAGCGCGAGCTGGGCACGCTCGAGCAGCTGCAGGTGACGCCGATCACGCGCACCGAGCTGATCCTCGGCAAGATCCTGCCGTTCCTGGTGATCGGCTACGTGCAGTTGACGATCGTCGTGCTGCTGATGACGCTACGTGTTCGGCATCCCCATCGCCGGCAGCCTGGTCGCGCTCTACCTCGCTGGGCGGCATCTTCATCGCCTCGGTGCTCGGGCTGGGCATCTTCATCTCGACGGTGGCGCAGACGCAGATGCAGGCGACGCAGATGTCGTTCTTCTTCCTGCTGCCGTTCGTCTTCCTCTCCGGCTACGTCTTCCCGATCGGCGGCATGCCGCCGATCTTCCAGTACCTGACCTACCTGATCCCGGCCAACTACTTCCTCGAGATCGTCCGCGGCATCGTCCTGCGCGGCGCGACGATGGCGGAGCTGTGGCAGCCGATCGCCTGGCTGTCGTTCTACATGGTCGTGATCATCGGCCTCGCCGTGATGCGCTTCAAGAAGACCGCCGCATGACGCCCGACGAGTTCCGCCGCGCCGGCCACGAGCTGGTCGACTGGATCGCCGACTTCCGCGCGACGCTCGAAAGCCGGCCGGTGATGGCCCGCACCGTGCCCGGCGAGGTCGCCCGCGCCTTTCCGTCGACGCCGCCGGAGACGCCGCAGCCGATCGACGAGATCTTCGCGAGGCTCGACGCGACGATCGTGCCGGGTGTCACGCACTTCGGGCATCCGCGCTTCTTTGGCTTCTTCCCGACCGGCGGCAGTCTGTCGTCGCTTCTCGGTGACTTCGCCAGCAGCGGCCTCGGCGCGCTTGGCCTGACCTGGCAGTCGGCGCCGGCGCTGACCGAGCTCGAGGAAGTGACCACCGACTGGGTGCGGCAGCTGGTCGGCCTGTCGCCGGCGTGGCGTGGCGTCATCCAGGACACGGCGTCGACGGCCACGCTCGTCGCCCTGGTGTGCGCGCGCGAGCGGGCGTCCGACTTCGCGCTGACGCGGGGCGGCCTGCAGGGCGGCGGCTCGCCGCTCGTCGTCTACGTGTCCGACCAGAGCCACAGCTCGGTGCTGAAAGCCGCGCTCGTTGCCGGCTTCGGGCGGACGCACGTCCGCGAGATCGCGACCGACGCCGCCTTCGCGATGCGGCCGGCGGCGCTCGCCGAAGCGATGCGCGACGATCGCGCCCGCGGCTGGACGCCGTGCGCCGTCGTCGCCACGTCCGGCTCGACGACGTGCACGGCCTTCGATCCAGTCGACGCGATCGCGACGATCTGCGCGGAGCACGGCGCCTGGCTGCACGTCGACGCGGCGATGGCCGGGTCGGCGATGGTCCTCGACGAATGCCGGCCGCTCTGGGCCGGCGTCGAGCGCGCCGACTCGATCGTCCTCAACCCGCACAAGTGGCTCGGCGCCATCTTCGACTGCTCGCTCTACCTGGTCCGCGATCCGGAGCACCTGGTGCGGGTGATGAGCACCAACCCGGCGTATCTGCAGTCGACCGCCGCCGGCTCGGTCACCACCTACCGCGACTGGGGCATCGCGCTGGGCCGCCGGTTCCGCGCCTTGAAGCTGTGGACGCTGATCCATCTCGAAGGCGCGGCGGCGATCCGCGCACGGATCCGCCGCGATCTCGAGCACGCGCGCTGGCTCGCGGCCACGGTGGCGGCGACGCCCGGCTGGCGCGTCGTGGCGCCGGTGCCGCTGCAGACGGTGTGCGTGCGGCACGAGCCGCCTGGGGTCGAGGGCGACGCGCTCGACGCGCACACGCGGGCGTGGTGCGATCGCGTCAACGCGTCGGGCATCGCCTACCTCACCGCCGCTGTCCTCGACGGGCGCTGGATGGTGCGCGTGGCGATGGGCGCGCCGACGACCGAGCGGCGCCACGTCGAGGAGACGTGGCGGGCGATGCAGGACGCGGCGGCCGCTCCGACAGGGCCGGCATGAGCGCCGGCGAGGTTGGGCTGGGCGACGCAAGGCTCGACGACGCCACGGCGCTCGTCCTCGAGACGCTTCGGCAGCTGCTCGCCGAGGTCGATCCGACGCGGGCGCGCGCCGCGATCGGCCCCGACCAGTCGCTGACCCGCGAGCTGGCGCTCGGCAGCCTCGAGCGCGTCGAGCTGGCGATGCGCCTCGAAAAGGCGGCCGGCGTCCCGCTCGGCGAGACGGTGCTTGCGAAGGCCGACACGCCGCGCCAGATCGCCGCCGCGATCGCCCGCGCCAGAGCCCTGCCCGGGGCCCAGCCCGGGGCTCCGCCGCGGGCCCAGCCGCGGGCCCAGCCCGGGGCCCAGCCCGGGGCTGAGCCCGGGGAAGTAGGCAGAAATCGCGGACCGGCGGTCGGGGCGCGGACGCTGGTGGAGGCGCTGCGCTGGCAGGTCGAGCAGGGCGCCGACCGCGTCCACATCCAGCTGCGGACCGACGACGGCGCCGAGACGGCGATCACCTACGGCAGCCTGTATCGCGACGCGTCGGCGGTGGCCGCCGGACTGCGCGGCCGCGGCGTCGTCCCGGGCGAGCGGGTGGCGCTGCTGCTCCGCACCGAGCCGGCGTTCTTCCACGCCTACTTCGGCGTCCTGCTCGCGGGCGGCGTGCCGGTGCCGCTCTACCCGCCGTTCCGCGCCGATCAGATCGAGGAGTACGCCTCGCGCCAGGCGGCGATCCTGCGCAACGCCGGCGCCCGCGTCCTGCTCACCTTCGCCGAAGCCGAGCGGGCCGCGGTCGCTGCTGCGGCCGCTGGCGCCGAGCCTGACGACCGTCGCGACGGTGCCGGCAGATCGCGATCGGCGATCGATTCCGGAGTCGAACTCGGACTCCGGAATCGTCGCCAACGGCGATGCGCTCGCTCTGATCCAATACACGTCGGGCAGCACGGGATCGCCGAAGGGCGTGGCGCTGTCGCACGCCAACCTGCTCGCCAACATCCGCGCCTTCGGCGACGCGTTCGAGCTGACCGGCGACGACGTCGGCGTGACGTGGCTGCCGCTGTACCACGACATGGGGCTGATCGGCGCGTGGTTCGGACCGCTCTACTACGGCGTGCCGATCGTCTCGATGTCGCCGCTCGCCTTCCTCGCCAAGCCGGTCCGCTGGCTCGAGACGATCTCGCGCCACCGCGGCACCATCACCGCGGCGCCGAACTTCGCCTTCGATCTCTGCGCGCGCAAGATCGCCGACGCCGATCTCGAGGGGATCGACCTGTCGTCGTGGCGGGTCGCCCTGAACGGCGCCGAGGCCGTGCTCGCCGGCACGATCGAGCGGTTCACGACGCGCTTCGCTCCGCTACGGCTTCCGGCCGGAGGCGCTGCGGCCGGTCTACGGGCTGGCCGAGGGCAGCCTGTGCGTGACCGCGCCGCCGCCGGGCCGGCTGCCGCGCGTCGAGCGGCTGAGCCGCGAGGCCTTCCAGCACGCCCGCGCCATCGAACCGGCGGCCGCCGACGATCCGCAGCCGCTGACGTTCGTCGCCTGCGGACGCGCCATCCCGCGGCACGAGCTGCGCATCGTCGACGATCGCGACACGCTGCGGCCGGCGCGGACCGAGGGCCGGGTCCAGTTCCGCGGCCCGTCGTCGATGCAGGGCTACTTCGAGAATCCCGACGCCACGGCCGCGGTGACCCACGACGGCGGCTGGATCGACACTGGCGACCTCGGCTTCCTCGACGACGGCGATCTCTTCGTCACCGGCCGGGCCAAGGACGTCATCATCGCCGGCGGCCGCAACATCTACCCGCAGGAGGTCGAGGAGGCCGTCGCCGACGTCCCCGGCATCCGCCGCGGCTGCGTCGCCGCCTTCGGCGTCCAGGATGCGCGGAGCGGCACCGAGCGTCTGGTCGTCGTCGCCGAGACCCGCGCGCTGACGCCGGACGGCTCGCCGCTGCACGCCGCCGTCGGCGCGGCGATCGTCGCGGCCATCGGCGTGCCCGCCGACACGATCGTCTTGGCGCGGCCAGGCAGCGTCCCCAAGACGTCGTCGGGCAAGATCCGCCGGACGACGACGCGTGAGCTGTACGAGAGCGGCCGCCTGCACCGGGGCCGCGCCTCCGCGGCCGGGCAGTGGGTGCGCCTGCTGGCGCGGCACGTCGCCTGGCGCGCCGGCCGAGGCGCCGCGTTCGCCGGCACGCTGCTCTACTCGGGGTGGGTGTGGACCGCGGTCGGGATCGCGGCGCTGCCGCTGTGGATCGCCGTCGCGCTGGCGCCGACGCCGCGCCAGGCGCGCCGCGTCATCGGCATCGTGTCGCGCCTGCTGCTGCTCGCCGGCGGCTGCCGGCCGCGCGTCGAAGGCCGCGACCCGGCGACACTGCCATCGCCGGCCGTCATCGTCGCCAACCACGCCAGCTTCCTCGACGTGCTGCTGCTGCTCGCGGTGCTGCCGCCGACCGTCCGCTTCGGCGCCAAGGCCCGCCTGACCCGCTATCCGATCCTCGGCACGATCCTCCGCCGCGCCGGCTATGTCCTCGTCCAACGGGGCACGCGCGAGTCGGCGACCGGACTGGCGGCGACGATCGACGACGGCGACTCGCTGTTCATTTTTCCGGAAGGCACGTTCGTGCGCGCGTCCGGTGTCATGCCGTTCCGCCTCGGGGCGTTCCAGGTCGCCGTCGAGAAGGGCGTCCCGGTCGTTCCGATCGCCTTGCGGGGCACCCGCGCCGTGTGGCCCGACGAGAGCGTCCGGCTGCGCCCGGCGGCCCTGACCGTGACCATCGCCGAGCCGTTGACGTCGCCCGAGACGGGCTGGGCAGCCATGGTCGGGCTGCGCGACGCGGCCCGGGCCTGGATCGCCCGGGAGAGCGGCGAACCGGCGGTCTCCCGCGGCGCCGTGATCATCGATCAGTCACCTGACTGACGGGCTTCACGGCGGCTCCGCCTGCCTATACTCGATTGATGGGTATCGCAGGCCTCGTCCTCGCCGCCGCAGTGCTCCAGGCCGGCCAGGCGCCGGACCGGCGTCCGCAGCCGCTGCCGGATCCGCTCGCCGCGCCGGTCCGCGTCGAAGTCCGCGTCGCGTCGACGGCACGGACCGTCCGGCTGCGGATCCTCGACGGCGCGCTGATCGTCGGGCATCCCACGCTCGCCTGCTGCGGTCGCGGCGCGCGGGCCGCCATCGAGGGCGACGAGCTGGTCCTCGCCGACAACCCCGACGGCCTGCCGGCCACGGCCACCTACCGCCTGGTGCTGTCGTCCACGCCGGCGACTCTTCGTCTCGCGACGTCGATCTCGCCGGGCCTGCGCCCGGCGTCCGTCGAAGTCTGGAACCTGAATGACGAGACGCGACCGGCGCGCGTCAGCGAGTTCACCGCGCTCACCGGCCTCGAGTTGCAGACCAACATGTCGCTGCTCCGGACCGGCGGGCCGCTGACCGTTCCGCAGCGCGATCGGCTGGTCCTCGCGCACTGGTATCCGTGGTGGGACGCCGTCGCCTGGGCCAGTCCACAACTGCTCGATCAGCCGCTGCGGCTCTACTCGACCGACACTCCGGCCGACGTGACCCGCAACCTGCAGGACGTCCACGACGCCGGCATCGACGCCGTGATCGTCTCGTGGCAGGGCAGCGAGGTCGGCGGCGGCTGGAACCTGCGCCGGCTGCGCTACGTGCTCGACGCGGCGCAGCAGGCCGGCGTCCGCGTCACCGTCCATCTCGAGACGCTGGCCGCCAACCGCGTCGGCCGTGAGGGAGCCACGCCTGAATCGGACGTGCTGACCGCGTGGATCGTCGAGCTGGTCGACACGCTGGCGACGCACCCGGCCTGGTTGAAGGTCGACGGCCGCCCGGTGATCTTCGCCTACGTCTGGGACTTCGCCGGCAATGCCACCTGGGACACGGTCCGCGAGCGCCTGCGGGCCGGCGGGCGGACGCCGCTCCTCATGGCGGACTCGACCAACCCCGCCAGCCTGCTGGTGGCCGACGGCCTGTCGACCTATTCGGGGACGCTGTTCGCGCCCGACGTCCGCACGCTGATGCGCGACACCGCGTCGGCGACGCGGGCCTATCACCTGCTCGGGGCCAACTGGGGCAGCCCGCGCCTCGCCGTCGCGACGGTGATGCCCGGCTACGACGAGACGCGCCTGGTCGGCCGATCCGGCCGCGTCGTGCCCCGCCTCGACGGCGAGTTCTACGACGGGCAGTGGGAAGCGGCGCTCGGCAGCGGCGCCGACTGGGTCGTCATCAGCACGTGGAACGAGTGGGCCGAGAACACGCAGGTCGAGGCCGGCCAGCGTTTCGGCCAGTTCTACATCTGGCGGACGCGCTTCTGGACGTCGGCCCTGAAGAAGGCGCCGCGCTGACCGGGCCGGCCCTTCCGCCGCTGTATCATCTCGGCGTGAACGACGGCAGCAACCCTGTCTCGACCGAGGTGGTCATGGAGGAGATCCGCGGCCAGATCCGCGACGACCTGCATGCCCGCCTGATCGGCCACGGCGCCCGCGACGACTTCGCCGACCGCGCCATCTTCGACGAGGTCGATCGTGTGTTCGGGCAGGCGCTGGCCCACGACGATCCGCGCGCGCTGCTGCTGCCGGCCCGGCTCGAGGAGCCGTGGCGGCCGCTGCTCTCGCTCGAGTTCCCCGGCCACCGCGGCAAGCTCGCCGCCGGGGCCATCCGCTTCGCCAAGAGCCGGCTCGTCCTGCCCGTGGTCCGGTGGCTGTTCGAGTACGCGCAGGAGAACTTCCGCCGCCAGCACCACCTGAACGTCGTGCTGATGGCGACGGTGCAGACGCTCGCCGCCGACCATGCCCGCCTGAAGGCGCGCCTCGCCGAGCTCGAGCGCCGCTAGTGTCCCGTCCGCGTGAGTCGTGGCATGAGTCCCGGGCGCGGCGCCCGGCTGGCAAGGCGCGAAGAGCGAGTTTATCGGGCATAAGCGAGCGATGAGCAACGCCGCCAGCCGGGATGCCCCGCCCGGGAGTCATGTTGCGAATCACGCGGACGGGACACAGATGAAGCTGCTGCTCGTCGTCCAGCGTTACGGCCCGGAAGTCACTGGCGGATCCGAGGCCCTGTGCCGCGCCATCGCCCAGCGGCTGGCCGAGCGTCACGAGGTCGCGGTGGCGACCAGCTGCGCCACCGATTACGTGACCTGGGCCAACGCGCTGCCGCCGGGCACCTCGAGCGACGGCCGCGTCACCGTGCATCGCTTCGAGAGCGCGCGCCAGCGTCCGCTGCAGGAGTTCTGGCGATTGAGCGATCGCCTCTTCGACGACCAGGCGAGCGCCGAGGAACAGGCGCGGTGGTTCGTGCTGAACGGTCCGGACGTGCCGGGCCTGCTCGAGTTCGTGCGGACGCGCGGCCGCGACTTCGATCGCGTGCTCTTCTTCACGTATCGCTACGCGCCGTCGTGGTTCGGGCTGCCGCTGGTCGCCGACCGCGCCATCCTCGTGCCGACGGCCGAGCACGATCAGCTGATCCGATCGAGCACGATCCTCGCGCCCTATTTCCGGCTGCCCCGAGCCTATCTGTTCCTGACGCCGGAAGAGGAGGAGATGGTCGCCACCGTCGCGCGCGCCGCGCTGCCGCCGTCGGCGGTCATCGGCTCGGGCATCGATCCGGCGCCCGATCCGCCCTCACGCGACGTGCTGGACGCGCGCGGCATTCCCCAGGATTTTCTCGTCTATCTCGGCCGCGTCGATCGCAACAAGGGCTGCGACGCGCTGGTCCGCCACTACGGAACGTACGTCGCGTCTGCCGGCGCCGGCGCGGCGACGCTGCCGTTGATCCTCGCCGGACCGGTGAAGCTGGAGCTGCCCGAGCAGCCCGGTCTGCGCGCGCTGGGCCGCGTCAGCGATGAGGTGCGGGATGCCCTGCTCGCGCACGCCCGCGCGCTGGTGATGCCGTCCCCGTTCGAGAGCCTCAGCCTGGTCGTGCTCGAAGCGTGGAACCGCGGCACGCCGGTGATCGTGAACGCGCGCTGCGACGTGCTGCTCGGCCAAGTGCGCCGCGCCAACGGTGGGCTCTACTACCGCAGCAGCGAGGACTTCGCCGGCGCGGTGCACCGCCTGGCTGGCGGCGCCGAGCTCGCTCGGACGCTGGGCCGCCAAGGCCTGGCCTACGTCGATCGCGAGTACCGCTGGCCGCGGGTCCTCGAACGCATCGAATCGATCCTCGCCGTCTGAGCGCCGCGCCTACCCGGTGCGCTCGACGCGGGCGATGAAGCAGCCGGCCTCGGCGTTGCGGATCTGCACCAGCTCGATGGCCGGATCACGCAGCATCGCGGCGATGTCCTCCTCGATCGACTGGGCGTCGACCGGCGCACGGCACACCGTCCACGTCCCGCGTCCGAAGCCTTCGAGGAACAGCGGCAGGCCGCGCAGCTCGGGCGGCACGCCCGGCCCGTCGAACGACGCGCAGGCATCCTTGTGGATGAAGATCGGGCCCGGCTGAGCCAGCCCATTTTCTTTCGCCACCGGGTTGTAGGTGAAGAGGATCCGATCCTCCTCGCCGGTCCGGAACGTGCGCAGGCACTGGCGGCACGGCCCGTAGCCCTTGGCGCGCTCGACGGAGGCGGGGTGTCCGTACTGCGGCGAGCGCAGCTCGCGCCGGGTCCGGTCGGCGAGGACCGCGTCGATGGGAACGATGCGGAACGGCACGGTGTGACTCATGCCGCGAGTATCGGCCGACGACGGTGTGACGCGCTTCCCGATGCTTGCGATCGTATCGTCGAGGGCTGGTAGCCGGGCATCCGTCCCGTCTGCTATCGTGCGCGGCGTGACGCCACTCTTGATTCTCGTCGCCGGTCCGTACCGCTCCGGGACGAACGACGACCCGGCTCTCATCCAGAAGAACGTCGACGCGATGACCGAGACGGCGCTGCAACTGTTCCGCCGCGGCCACCTGCCGGTGATGGGCGAATGGTTCGCGCTGCCGCTGATCGAGCACGCTGGATCGAGCGGCATCGGCGATCCCGCCTTCAGCGAGATCTTCCATCCGATCTCGCGGCGACTCGTCGCGCGATGCGACGCCTGCCTGCGGATCGGCGGGCCATCGGCCGGCGCCGACGAGATGGTCAGCCTCGCCCGCGAGCACGGCCGCGCCGTCTACTTCTCGATCGACGAGGTACCGTCGGCGTGAGCGGCTCGACGACGCGCGTCGCCCTGCTGGGAGCCGCACTCGGGGTGGCTGCGATCGTGACGACTCCGGAGTTGACGTCCAACTCCGCAGTCGCTTTCACGGCGACCCTGTCGGCGCAGCCTGCTCGCGGTGCCGGACCGGCGATGCGCTGGTACAAGGGCAACACCCACACTCACACGCTGAACAGCGACGGCGACAGCACGCCGGACGACGTGGTGCGCTGGTACCGCGAGCACGGGTATCAGTTCCTGGTGCTGACCGACCACAACTTCATCACGAGCGTGGATGGCCTGCAGGCGTTGCACGGGGCCGACGAGAAGTTCCTCGTCGTTCGCGGCGAAGAGGTGACGTCACGGGCTGGCGACAAGCCGATTCATGTCAACGGACTCGACGTCCAACGGCGGGTCGAGCCGGCCACCGGATCCTCCGTTGGCGAGGTGCTGCAGCGCGCCGTCGACGGCATCCGAAGCGCGTCGGGCGTGCCGCACATCAATCATCCGAACTTCGGCTGGGCGATCACCGGCCAGGAACTGCAGCAGGTCCGCAACAACCGGCTGTTCGAGATCTTCAACGGCCATCCCCAGGTCAACAACGAGGGCGGCGGCGGCGTGCCCGGGATGGAAGACGTGTGGGACCGGATCCTCGGCAGCGGCACGCTGCTCTATGGCATCGCCGTGGACGACGCCCACCACTTCACGCAGCCGGGCAACCCCCTGGCATCAGGGCCGGGCCGGGGCTGGGTGATGGTTCGGGCGGCGAGACTCGAGGCCAAGGCGCTCCTGGAGGCCCTTGAAAACGGCGACTTCTACGCCTCCACCGGCGTGGCGCTGGACGACGTGGTGGCGACGCCGACCGCGCTCACGGTCCGCGTCAAGACCGAGGGCACCTCGAAGTACCGCATCCGATTCATCGGCCGCGGCGGACGGGTGCTGCTCGAGTCGACTGAACCCACCGCCACCTATACGTTCGCCGGCGACGAGGGCTACGTCCGCGCCAAGGTGCTCGAGAGCAACGGCCGCGTCGCCTGGGTGCAGCCGGTGAAGGTGGCGCGGAACACGGCGGGCGGGACCAGTGGGCTGTGGCTCGCCGTCGCGGCGCTGGGCGTCTTCGTCGTGGTCAGGCGTCACGGACGCGCCTGAACCTGCGCGGAGACGAGGAACGATGCGACGCTCGCCTCGGTGGAGGCGAACATGATGGTCACCTCGCAATAACCGCCGGGGCTCAGCTGGAGTCGGGTGGCGCTGTGGAGCTTCCCGGTCGTCCAGCGCAGCTCGATGGCCTCGCCTGCGGCCGTCGCCACCTTCTCGACGATCGGTTTCGTCTCGTTCTCCAGCGCGATGCCCCGGCCCACGCGGGCCGCCGCGGCATCGAGCAAGGCCGAATCCCGCAGCGCGGCGCCAGCAGGCATCGTCACCCGTCGGACGGAATATCTGGCGACGTCCTTGGGATCGGCGCTGACGTCGGGCGGATTGAGGACCCAGGCGCGCTCGGTCACGCTCACCGAGCCGAGCCGGTAGGTCGTCTCACCGCTCTTCGGTGCGCCCGGCATGACCGCCGAGCAAGGGGCGCCGTCGTCCGGGACGCGCCGCGGCGTCCGGTCGATCCGGCAGCCGGCGAGGGCGACCGAGGCCAGGACCAGGGGGACGATGACGAGCGCACGGGTCGACGGACGGCGTGTCATCCGTCGAGCCTACTCCTGCGTGCAAGATTTCGGGTACCCGACGTTCTTCAGAGCGGAGGCCGCTGTCGTGATCTTCATTCCCCGCTTCGCCGCCGTCGCCCTGGGCATCCTGCTGAACCCCGCCACCGCCGGGCGGGCGCCCGCAGACGCCGCCGACAGCCAGCCGGCCATCGCCGGCTTCGACGCGATCGAGGCGGTGTTCGTCGGGACCGTGCTCGACGTCTGGCACCTCGGCGACCGGCAGGTGGTCCGCTTCGTGGTCGAGCGCCCGGCCCGGGGCGCGAACATCGGCGAGATCATCGGCGTGGTCGGCCGGACCGGCTCGGCGATCGGGCCCGGCGAACGCTGGATGATCGTCGCCGATCGTTGGCTGGAATCGGCCTGAAGACCGACCGTGGCTATTTCGCCAACGGTGCCGATGCCGTCGCGACGCAGAGCCACTTGCCGTCAGCCTTGATCCAGGTGTCGGCCCAGCGTTCCCGCGCGTCGACAGCCTTGCCGCTGCCGTCGGTGCCGACGCCGGCCCAGACGCCGGTCACGATGGCGGTGTTGTTGCCGTGCATGACGACCTTCATCTCGGTGAGGGTCGCCGAGGTCCACTTGGCCTTGGTGGTCCGCTCGACCAGCTCCGCCTTGGTCTTCATCGACCCGTCGGCATCGATGGCGACGAAGTTCTCGGTCAGCAGCGCGCCCACGGCCGCACCGTCGCTGGCCTTGGCGGCAGTCACCCAGCGCTGTTCGAGGGCCAGCAGCGCCTGCTCGGCGGCCGGTGGCGGCCGATAGTTGGATTGGGCGGCGACGGTCAGCGGCATCAGGGCAAGGGCGGCGGCGATCAGGAGTCGTTTCATGTCGATCGTAGCGTAACGACTCGACCCGCGGCTGTCTGTGCGGAACCGCACAGCTAGCGCGGCTCCGCGAGCGCCAGGACCGTCGCGGAGCGATGCGTGCTCGGCGCGCACGAGCAGGCGGCCGCGTCGCGCACGCTGGCGGTCCACGCGAGCGCGGACACGAGAAGCAGCGCGGCGACGCGGGCAGCCATCGTCTACGGCTCGATCCAGTGCAGGCTGCGTTCGACCGCGCGATCCCAGCCGCGGGTCAGCGCCTGGCGCCGGTCCGCGTCCATGCGCGGGGTGAACTCGCGGTCGAGGGCCCAGTTGCTGGCGACGTCGTCGAGGTCGCGCCAGTAGCCGACCGCCAGACCGGCGAGATAGGCCGCGCCGAGCGCGGTGGTCTCGGCGACGACCGGGCGCCGCACCTGGACGTCGAGCAGGTCGGCCTGGAACTGCAGCAGCGAGTTGTTGACGCTGGCGCCGCCGTCGACGCGCAGCGCCGCCAGCTTGACCCCGGCGTCCTTCTCCATCAGCGACAGGACGTCGCGGCTCTGGTAGGCCATCGCGTCGACGGTGGCCCGGGCGATGTGGCCGATGGTGGTGTCGCGGGTCAGGCCGATGATGGTGCCGCGCGCATACGGATCCCAGTGCGGCGCGCCGAGGCCGACGAAGGCCGGCACCAGGTAGACGCCGCCGGCGTCGGGCACCGACATCGCCAGCTGCTCGATGTCGGCGGAGTTGACGATGGCGCGCAGGCCGTCGCGCATCCACTGGACCGCCGCCCCGGCGATGAAGACCGCGCCCTCGAGCGCGTAGGTGACCTCGCCGCCGACCTTCCACGCGATCGTCGTCAGCAGGCCGCCGGCCGACGGCGTCGGCGTCGGGCCGGTGTTCATCAGCAGGAAGCAGCCGGTGCCGTAGGTGTTCTTGGCCATGCCCGGCGTGAAGCACGCCTGCCCGAAGAGCGCGGCCTGCTGATCGCCGGCGATGCCGGCGATCGGGATGGCGGCGCCCAGCAGCGACGCGTCGGTGTCACCGTAGACCTCGGACGAGGCCTTGACGGTCGGCAGCATCCGCCGCGGCACGCCGAGGATCCGCAACAGCTCGTCGTCCCAGTCGAGCGCGTGGATGTCGTACATCAGGGTGCGGCTGGCGTTGGTCACGTCGGTGACGTGATGTTTGCCGCCGGTCAGGCGCCAGATCAGGAACGTGTCGATGGTGCCGAACAGGATGTCGCCGGCTTCGGCGCGGGCGCGCAGGCCGGGCACGCTCTCGAGCAGGTGGGTGACCTTGGTGCCCGAAAAATACGCATCGACGACGAGCCCGGTCTTCCGGCGGATCAGCGCCTCGTGACCCTCGGCCTTGAGACGATCGCAGATGGGTGCGCTGACTCGACTCTGCCAGACGATCGCGGGCGCGACCGGCTTGCCGGTCTGCTTGTCCCACAGCACCGTCGTTTCGCGCTGGTTGGTGACGCCGATGGCCGCGATGTCGGCCGCCGCGACGCCGGCCGTCCGCAGCACCTCGCGCGCGGTTTCGAGCTGCGAGGTCCAGATCGCCTCGGGATCGTGCTCGACGTCGCCCGGCTTGGGGAAGATCTGCGGGAACTCACGTTGAGCGACGGCGACGACGCGGCCGTCGCGGCCGAACAGCATCGCGCGGCTCGACGTGGTGCCTTGGTCGAGCGCCAGTACATAACGTTGGCTCAAATCATTCCTCCAGGAGACGGCCGAATGTCGGGGCACCGGCGCGCGAGTTCAGGAAGGCCGCGATGGCGAGACCGATCACGGCCGCGCCGATCACCCACGTCGGCCCGGCGTACCACGCGCCGAGATCGGCGGTCAGCGTGTTCGACATCAGGACCTGCCGGACGGCGAAGGCCGCCATGAACGGCAGCAGGCCGTGGAAATGGAGCGGCGCGATGATGAGCGCCGAGATCGTCGCGATCATCGCGAACCCGATCAGGCCGCCGCCGAAGCCGTCCTCCGAGCTGATGATCAGGGAGAGGACGACGATCGTCGCCAGCGCCGCCAGCCACGGCCGCCGCAGCGGGCGCCGGAAGACGACGTAGAGCAGCGTCAGCAGCAGCGTGTTGAACATCGCGTTGTTCACCGCCGCGAGCAGCGACGCGCCGACGAAGCGCGGCGTCGTCAAGGCCCAGATGCCGGTGAAGGCCGGGTCGATGGCGTCCTTCCCGAAGGCGTGGAAGGCGTACTCGATCAGGCCTGGATAGATCGCGCCGGCGACGCCGAAGGCGATTCCGATCAGCACGTCGCGTCCGACCAGCGGGTCGCGGAAGGACCCGGCCAGGACGCGGGTCCACGAGATCAGGCTGGTCGGCCAGAACCGCCGGATCCACGGCTCGATGCCGAGATAGGCGAGCCAGGCGATGCCGGCGCGGAAGAGCTGGTCAGCGCAGGCGTCGAAGAACTTGTTCTGGACGGTCCCGTAGTCGGGCACGTGGTGCGCGCCGACGGTCCACTGCGCCATGGAGAGGATGAACAACGACACGGCCACCGTCGTGGCGCCGCGCCAGTCGCCGCGGCCGAGCAGCACCATCCGCCGCGCCAGCAGCGCCGACCCGACCATCAGCAAGAGGACCAGCACGTTCTTGAAGACGTCGAGGGCCCGCCCGACGCCGCCCGGGATCGGCGGCGGCACCCGGCCCGGCTGCGTCCACGGACCGATGGTCTGGACGAACACCACCTTGCCGCCGAACGCGCCCGCTTCGAGGCGCAGCGGCGTCGCGCCGAGCTCGGGCACGGAGCCGGTCCAGGCGGCCCGCGTGTCGGTCGCCACCGGCGGGGTCCACTCCGGTGTCGCCGGCGTGAACCGCGCCCGCGGCCAGCGCACGGCGTCGAAGACGGGCTGCCAGTCCATCTCCGCAGCGAGCGGCGCCGCTCCTGGTGTCCGCTGCGGCGGGACCGCGGTGAAATCGAGGAGGGCGCCCTTGGCGTCCACGTCGACGTAGGTCATGCCGACCATGCGCAGCGGCGGATTGCTCGACGACACTTGCGCCCACTCGTTCATCGTCACGAGGAAGCGCGGGCTGGTGCGATACCAGAGCCCGACGGCCGGGGCGCGGCCCGTCGCGAGCTGATCCCAGCGCGTCGCCGCCGGCTGCTGCCGGGCCCACGACAGGTACTCCCGATCGTCGCGCAGCTGGCTCACCGAGTCGGCCGGTGTGCCGGTGTAGCCGAAGCGATCGAGCACCTGACGGGCGCGGTCCTCGAGCACCGCCGGCGGCAGATCGACCGGCATCATCCGGTAGAACGCCGTCGACTGCCGGAGCGCGACCAGCGCGGCAAAGCAGACGAGGGCGAACGCCAGCAGCGGCAGACCGATCCGGAGCGGCACCGGCTCGACCCGGCCGGCGGCGGCGACCATCGCCGGCGACGGCGTCTCGCCCGCGGCCAGCGCCGCGGCCAGCGGATCGCCGCCGGGCAGCGCGGCCGACACCGCCAGCGCGCTCGCCGGCCGCTGCGCCGGATCCGGCGCGAGGCAGCGGACGATGACCTGCTCGACCACCGGGTCGAGCGTGCGCCCGGAGCTGCTGCCCGAAACGCGCACCCCCTCGTCGTGCTGGCGGAGCAGCTCGGCGATCGTCGTGGCGTCGAAGGCACGCTTGCCTGTGAAGATCTCGTAGAGCACGAGGCCGAGCGCGAAGATGTCGCTGCGCTCGCTGACGTCCTGCCCGGCGAGCTGCTCGGGCGCCATGTAGGCCGGCGTCCCCGACCGGATGTCGGTGAAGCTGCCGGCCAGGCCGGCCAGGCCGAAGTCGGTGATGCGGGCGCGGCCGTCCGCGTCGAGCATGATGTTGGCCGGCTTCAGGTCGCGGTGCAGCACGCCGAGGTCGTGCGCCGCGGCGAGGCCGGCGCAGATCTGGCGGGCGATCTCGGTGGCCCGCTCTTCGGGGAAGCGGCCGATGCGCTTGAGCAGCACCGCCAGGTCCTCGCCGTCGATCAGCTCCATCGTCAGGAACACGCGGCCGTGGTCCTCGCCGATGTCGTAGACGCGGCAGACGTTACGGTGCGACACCTGGCGCGCGATCCGCACCTCGTGGTGGAACTGGGCGAGGCGCTGCGGATCCTCGGCGACCGCCGCCGGCAGGAACTTCAGCGCGACGTGCTGGCCGAGGCGGAGATCCTCGGCCCGGTAGACCTCGCCCATGCCGCCGCGGCCGACGAGGCCGAGGACACGATAGCGCTCGGCCAGCAGCGCGCCCGGGGTGAGCGCGGTCCCAGACGGCCCGGCGCTCGACGACGACAGCCACCCAGGGCGGGAAGCCGACGCGGACGGGTGCGAGGCCTGGGCGCCGCTGCCCGACTGCAGCCCGGTCTGGGCGAGCGACGTCTCGTCGGACGGCGACGGCATCGCGCCATTCTACTTGCGGCGGTCAGTCCTCGAGCAGCCGCCCGAACAGCGGCGCGCCGGCCCGCGACTGGACGAACGCGAACAGCGCCAGCGCGGCCAGGCCGCCGCCGATCAGCCACGTCGGCGGCGCGTACCACGCGTCCAGGTCGCTGGTCAGCACGTTGGACTGCCGCACCGCGTTGGTCCACCAGGAGACGATGAACGGCAGCAGCCCGAAGCGGAACAGCGGCAGCAGCATCAGCGCCGCCATGCCGGTGGCGATGGCGAACCCGTACCAGGTGTCGGCCCGCCAGTCGCCGGAGTTCAGCAGCAGCGCGAGGATGACCGTCGTGCCGATCGCCGCCAGCACGGAGACGCGCAGCAGCTGCCGCAGCACCACGTAGAGCATCGATAGCAGGACGCCGTTCATCAGCGAGTTGGACGCGGTGCCCACGACGGCGGCGACGACCCAGCGGGGCGACGTCAGCAGCACTACACCGTTGAACATCGGTCCGGGCGGCCGCCCGGTGATCTCCGCGACGACGTCCCGCGTGAGCACGCCATAGGTCGCGATGGCGACGCCGAACGCGACACCGATCAGGATGTCGCGCCCGACCAGCGAATCGCGCCGGCCGCCGCCGAGCAGCCGGCTCCACGAGATCAGGCTCGTCGGCCAGTGCCGCCGCAGCGACGGCTCGATGCCCAGGTACGCGAGCCAGATGAGGCCGGCCTCCAGCAGGGCCTCGGCCACGGCGTCGAGCAGCTGGGGCTGGTCGGTGGCGTAGTCGCCGCTGTGGGGCGCGATGAGCAGCCAGCGCAGCACCTGGAGGACAGCGACCACCAGCGCCAGCCTCCACGCACTGACGCGATCGCCGCGGCCGGCGATGACGTTGCGGCGGGCGAGCCATGCCGAGCCGACGAACAGCACACCCACGATCACGGCGGCGAAAGGGCGGAGCCCTCGCTGCGCCCCGGCCGGCGGCGGCGAGGCGACCCGGGAAGCGCGTGTCCATGGCCCCACCGCCTGAACGTAGACGATCCGGCCAGCGAAGGCCGCCGCTTCGAGCCGCATCGGCGTCGCGCCGAGCGCGGGCACCGCGGGCACGTAGCGGTGGAAGACGCCGCGATCACGGAGGCCGACCAGCGCGGCGAGGCCGACGAGGATCGCGGCCATGGCGGCGAGGCCGATGCGTTAGCGGCACCGCATCCATGCGGCCGGCCGCGGCGACCATCGCCGGCGACGGCGTCTCGCCGGCGGCGAGGGCCGCGGCCAGCGGATCGCCGCCGGGCAGCGCCGCCGACACCGCGATCGCGCTCCCCGGCCGCTCCGCCGGCTCGCGCGCCAGGCAGCGCTCGATCACGCGCTGGACGGCGGGATCGATGTCGCGGGCGGTCGACCCGCTGACGATGCGGACGCCGTCGTCGTGCTGGCGCAGCAGCTCGGCGATCGTGGTGGCATCGAAAGCGCGCTTGCCCGTGTAGATCTCGTAGAGCACCAGGCCGAGCGCGAAGATGTCGCTGCGCTCGCTGACGTCCTGGCCGGCGAGCTGCTCGGGCGCCATGTGCGCCGGCGTCCCCGACCGGATGTCGGTGAAGCTGCCGGCCAGCCCGGCCAGGCCGAAGTCGGCGATGCGGGCGCGGCCGTCCGCGTCGAGCATGATGTTGGCCGGCTTCAGGTCGCGGTGCAGCACGCCGAGGTCGTGCGCCGCGGCGAGGCCGGCGCAGATCTGGCGGGCGACCTCGGTGGCCCGCTCTTCGGGGAAGCAGCCGATGCGCTTGAGCAGCACCGCCAGGTCCTCGCCGCCGAATCAGCTCCATCGTCAGGAACACGCGGCCGTGGTCCTCGCCGATGTCGTAGACGCGGCAGACGTTGCGGTGCGACACCTGGCGCGCGATGCGCACCTCGTGGTGGAACTGGGCGAGCCGCTGCGGATCCTCGGCGACAGCGGCGGGCAGGAACTTCAGCGCGACGTGCTGGCCGAGCCGGAGGTCCTCGGCCCGGTAGACGTCACCCATGCCGCCGCGGCCGACGAGGCCGAGAATCCGGTAGCGCTCGGCGAGCAGCGTGCCCGGCGTCAGCTCGTCGTGAGGGGCACCAGTGCCGGACGACGACAGCCAGTCTGGACGCGACGCGCCGTGACCGGACGCGCCGGGCGACGGGGCGGCGGCGCACGACCGGAGCCCGGTCTCGGCAAGCGAAGTTTCGTCGGGCGGCGAGGACATCAGCGCATCTTACTCAGGCGTAGGCCTCTGGGAAATTGGTCTGACCTCATCTGATGGGTGCGCTATGCTGTGCGCCACGCATGCCTACCCCTCTCGGCGCCCAGCTCGCCCACCACGTCTTCTTCTGGCTCAAGAACCCCGATTCGATCGCCGATCGCGACGCTCTGATCGACGGCGTGCGCGGCCTGGCCACGATCCCGACGGTGCGCGCGCTGCACGTCGGCATCCCGGCCGCGGTCGAACCGCGCCCGGTCGTCGACGGCAGCTACAGCGTGTCCGAGCTGATCTTCTTCGACAGCATCGAGGACCAGAACACCTACCAGTCGCACCCGCTGCACCAGGCGTTCATCGCCCGCTTCTCGCCGCTCTGGGCCAAGGTCGTCGTCTACGACAGCACCGGCCGCTGAGCGGGCCTTCGATGGCGGTCGCGCGTAGACGGCACGTCACTTCTCGAACGTGATGTTGTCGAGGATCAGCATCCCCTCGGACGGCCGACATTGGTCGCAGTAGGCGGTGATGTTCAGCGCCGTCAGCTTCTGCAGAATCTTCTCGGGCTTCTCCTTGACGTCGACCCATCGCGGTGGCGCGAGCGCCTTCAGCGCCACCTCGTAGGTGTTGAGGCCGGGCCGCACCTTGAAGCTCATCTGTGGGTACCCGGACTGCAGCTCGATGCCGTGGCCGCGGCTGATCGCCTCGACGCGGATCATCTCGGTGCCCTTGGCGTAGAGCTGGAATGTGATCTTCTTGTAGCCGGTGACGTCGTCAGCCGGCGTCTTGCCGTCGACCTCCGCCTGCCCCTTGATCTCGAAGCCGGCGCCCGCCCACTGGTTCGGGGCCTTGAAGGCGAAGTCGAACTTGGCGAGGTGGTTCGGATCGTCGGGTTTGATGCGCACCAGCTCCGGTGCATTGCTGCCGTCCGGTGCGCCCTTGGTCGTCGTCTTCTGCAGATCGCTTTCCTGGTAGCTGGTCAGGCTGACGCTCCCGCCGCGTGAGCTGACCGCCTTGCCCGGCCGCTCGAAGTCGGCGTAGACCAGTTTTTCCCCCGCCGCCTTCGGGGCGGGCACCTCATCGGCGCGTTGCGCGGCGGCGGCGTGCCCGATGGCGAGGACGAGACCCGCCACGAGGGCGGCGATTCGACGCGATCCCATACGACCTCCTGAACAGGCGTCCTGAAACAGCTCCTTGCACCCGCGCCGGTGGGGGCACCAACACGGCCGGGCGGATTCTATCCGCCTTCGCCGCCGACGGATCCCCCGGCGGCTACGGCGTGACAAGCCCACCTTCGCCGGATGACGTCACGAAGGCGGCTGAAGATATTTGCCTTTTGTTCGCCTCGCCCCTACGATGGCCGGATGAAGCCGGCGGACGCGGCTGCCGCGGGACTGCAGGGTCGTGGGACGGCGGCGCAGCCGGCCAACCGCTTCGATTGACTGCACGTCGAAGTCGAGCCCGACGCCGAGGCCGACGCGCTGGTCGACGACGACGCCCGCGATCGCGCCGTCCGCACCGAGTTCTTCCGCGATCACTCGCGCAGCGTCGTCTCGACCAACGACAGCCCCGACATCCCGTTCTCGGCCAGCCTGAACCCGTATCGCGGCTGCGAGCACGGCTGCATCTACTGCTATGCGCGGCCGACCCACGAGTTCCTCGGCCTGTCGGCCGGCCTCGATTTCGAGACGAAGATCTTCGTCAAGGAGGACGCGCCGGAGCTGCTGCGGGCGGCGCTGTCGGCGCCGTCGTGGCAGCCGAAGGTGATGGCGCTCAGCGGCGTCACCGACTGCTACCAGCCGATCGAGCGGACGCTGCGGCTGACGCGGCGGTGTCTGGAGGTGCTGGCCGAGTTCCGCAACCCGATCGGCGTCGTCACCAAGAACGCGCTCGTCGCGCGGGACGCCGACGTCCTCGCCGAGCTCGCCTCGGATCGCTGCGCCAACGTCGCGCTGTCGATCACGACGCTCGACGAGCCGCTGCGCCGCGCCCTCGAGCCGCGCACGTCGACGGCGGAGCTGCGCTTCGAGGCGATCGCGCGCCTGAACGCCGCCGGCGTCCCGGCCGGGGTGATGGTCGCGCCGGTCATTCCCGGCCTGAACGATCACGAGATCCCGGCCATCCTGGCCCGGGCTGCGCAGGCCGGCGCCCGCTTCGCCGGCTACACGATGCTGCGGCTGCCCTACGCGGTGAAGACCCTGTTCGACGAGTGGCTGCAGCGTACCGTGCCCGATCGCCGCGCCCACGTGCTGAGCCGCATCGAGGACGTCCGCGGCGGCAAGCTGAACGATCCGCAGTTCGGTTCGCGGATGACCGGCAGCGGCCCATCGGCGGAGCTGATCGCGACGCTGTTCAAGACGGCGCGGGCCCGCGCCGGCATTCCACCGAGCGGGCCTCCATTGCGCGTCGACGCCTTCCGCCGCAAGGGCCAGCTCGATCTGTTCTAGCGTCGCCGCTGGGCGTGGTCAACGCATCATCAGCGCGCCGAGGACGGCGCACGCCAGGATCACTTCGATGATGTGGCGCTTGAAGCGGAACAGGGCAACCGCCGTGAGGAGCGCGATCGCCAGCGCCCGCACGTCGAACGGCCCAGTGAACCCCATCGGCCAGAACACGTGCGCGCCGAAGAACGCCGCCAGGTGCAGGATGACGCCGACGACGGCGGCGGTGATCGCGGCCAGCGGGGCGACGAACGTCACGTCGTCGCGCGCCGACTCGACGAGCGGGCCGCCGGCGAGCACGAGCACGAACGACGGCAGGAACGTGAACCACGTCACGACGCAGGCCGCGGCGATGCCGGCCAGCCAGGCGCGGTCGGGACCGAACAGCGCCTGGGCGTAGCCGCCGACGAAGCCGACGAACGTGACGACCATGATCAACGGGCCGGGTGTCGTCTCGCCGAGCGCCAGCCCGTCGATCATCTGCGCCGCCGTCAGCCAGTGGTGCTCGTGGACGGCGCCCTGCACGACGTAGGGCAGCACGGCGTAGGCGCCGCCGAAGGTGAGCAGCGCGGCCTTGGTGAAGAACCACGCCATGCGCGCCAGCGTCGTCTGACCGTGCGTCGAGACGAGCAGTGCCAGCGGCGCCGCCCACAGCGCGATGCCGGCCGCGGCGACCCGCGCCAGCCGGGCGGCGCTGAAGCGCGCGTGGGCCGGCGTCGGCGAGTCGTCGTCGATCACCGCCGGCGGCGCCGGCGCGTCGGCCGCGGCATGGGCGCCGCCGTGGCGCAGCTGGCTGGGCGCGAGCCGGCCGATCGCCAAGCCGGCGACCGCGGCGGCGCCGACGATCACCGGGAACGGGATCGCCGCCACCATCGCCGCGAACGACAGCACGGCGATCACCCACGCCGCCGGCGTCTGCAGCGCGCGGCCGCCGAGTCGGTGCGCGGCGTGGACGATGATCGCCACCACCGCCGGCTTGATCGCGGCGAAGGCGCCGGCCATCGCCGGCACGTGGCCGAAGGCGACGTAGGTCCACGACAGCGCGATGAGGATGAAAAGCGAAGGCAGCACGAAGAGGCCGCCGGCGATGACGCCGCCCCAGGTGCGGTGCAGCAGCCAGCCGATGTAGGTGGCGAGCTGCTGCGCCTCGGGGCCTGGCAGCACCATGCAGTAGGAGAGCGCGTGCAGGAAGCGGCGCTCGCTGATCCAGCGCCGTTCCTCGACCAGCGCGCGATGCATGATCGCGATCTGGCCGGCCGGGCCGCCGAAGCTGATGAAGCCCAGCTCCAGCCAGAATCGCGTCGCTTCGGTCAGGCTCGGCGGTGGCGGCGGCGACGGCGAGGCGGGCGGGCCGGAGGCTCGCTCCGGCCCCGCCTCGTCGATCACGGGTTCGAGCGCGGCCCGGCCTCGGGCTCGACGCCGAGGGCGCGCAGGGTGAACGCGAGCACGTCGGCCCGCTCGTCGATCTGCTTGCTCGTCGGCTTGCCGGCGCCGTGGCCGGCCTTGGTCTCGATGCGGATCAGCACCGGCGCCGGCCCGGCCTGGGCCGCCTGCAGCGCCGCGGCGAACTTGAAGCTGTGCGCCGGCACCACGCGGTCGTCGTGGTCGGCGGTGGTGACCAGCGTCGCCGGATAGTTCGTGCCCGGCTTCAGGTTGTGCAGCGGCGAGTACTTGAGCAGCGTCTTGAAGCTCGTCCGGCGTCGTCGCTGCTGCCGTAGTCGCGACTCCAGGCCCAGCCGATGGTGAACTTGTGGAAGCGCAGCATGTCCATCACGCCGACCGCCGGCAGCGCCGCGCCGAACAGATCGGGCCGCTGCGTCATGCAGGCGCCGACCAGCAGGCCGCCGTTGCTGCCGCCCTGGATGGCCAGCTTCGGCGTGCGAGGTGTACTTCTCCGTCGATCAGCCACTCGGCGGCGGCGATGAAGTCGTCGAAGACGTTCTGCTTGTTCGCAGCTCGTGCCGGCCGTCGTGCCAGGCCTTGCCGTACTCGCCGCCGCCGCGCAGGTTGGCCACGGCGTAGACGCCGCCCATCTCCAGCCACGGCGACGCGTGCCGACCGAGAAGGCCGGCGTCAGCGAGATGTTGAAGCCGCCGTAGCCGTAGAGGAGCGTCGGGTTCTTGCCGTCGAGCTTGACGCCCTTCTTGTGGCGTGATGAACATCGGCACCTTGGTGCCGTCCTTGCGTGTAGAAGACCTGCTTGGTCTCGTAGTCCGCGGCGTCGAAGTCCACCTTCGGCGGCCGGAACGGGACGCTGCTGCCGGCGGCCGGAGTCGTAGCGGTAGATCGTCGACGGATAGGTGAACGACGTGAACGAGTAGAAGCTCTCGGCGTCGCGCCGCCGCCGACGAGAAGCCGGCCGAGCCGAGCGTCGGCAGCGCGATCTCGCGCTCGAGGACACCGGCCAGCGAGTAGACACGCAGGGCGTGCCGCGCGTCGATCTGCCAGGTCAGGACGAAGCGGTCGCCGAGCATGTTCACGCCGTCGAGGACGTCGCGGTTCGGCCCTTCGGCAACCAGCGTCTTCCACGCCGCCGGCTGCGGCGCGGCCAGGCCGATCGACACCAGCTTGCCGCGCGGCGCGTCGCGATCGGTCGCGACGTAGAACGTCGGCCCGTCGTTGCCGACGACCGTGTAGTAGGCGTCGAACTCGTCGAGGAACGGCTGCAGCGTGGCGCCGGGCGTCGACAGGTCCTGCACGAAGACGCGGTTCTTGTTCTCGGTGCCTTCGCTCTGGTAGATCGAGCAGGTAGCGCCCGTCGTCGGTGACGACCGGGTTGAAGCCCCAGGTCGGATGATCGGGCCGCTCGTAGACCAGCGCGTCGGCGCTCTGCGGCGTGCCGACCCTGTGGAAGTAGACGCTTCTGGTTCTGGTTGACGCCAGACAGCTCGTCGCCGGCCTTGGGCGCGTCGAAGCGGCTGTAGAAGAAGCCCGAGCCGTCCTTGAGCCAGGCCGCGCCCGAGAACTTCGACCACTGCACGTCGTCGGGCAGGTCCTTGCCGGTCGCGACGTCGCGCACCTTCCACTCGTGCCAGTCGGAGCCGCTCTTGGCGACGGCGTAGGCCATCAGCTTGCCGTCGTCGGTGAAGGCGATGTCGGCCGAGCGCGACGGTGCCGTCGGCCGACAGCGTGTTCGGATCGATCAGCACCTCGGGCGCCGCGTCGAGGGCCTTCGCCTTGTAGATGACCGACTGGTTCTGCAGCCCGTCGTTGCGGGCGAAGACGTAGCAGCTCGCCCTCGCGGCTCGGCACGCCGTAGCGCTCGTAGTTCCAGAGCGTCGTCAGGCGCGCCTTCAGCGGCTCGCGGGCCGGGATCTTGGCGAGGTAGCCGAAGGTGACCTTGTTCTGCGCCTCGACCCAGGCGGCGGTCTCGGCGCTGTTGTCGTCCTCGAGCCAGCGATACGGGTCGGCGACCTTGGTGCCGAAGTAGTCGTCGGCCTGGTCCGTCTTGCGGGTCTCGGGATAGCGAATCTGCGCGGCGACGGTGGTCATCGCGAGCACCAGGCAGACGGAAAGGACGGCAACACGGAATGCGGCCATGACGGGCACCTCACGACGGTGATCTTACCGAATCGGCGGCGACGCCGCGTCGCCGCGGCGGGCGACCAGGGACAGCACAGGCCCGTTGGCGTGGGCCGGGTCGTCGAGGCCGACCTCGACGTCGTCGAAGCCGACGTGGCGCAGCGCCCCCAGGAGGTCGGCCCGCGACAGCCAGCGGGAAACGGCAACCGGACCGCCGCAGAAGCGCGGGTCGTAGCGGGCCGCCTGGTAGCTGTGGACGTGGAGGCGGTGCGGGAAGCCCGCCACCGTCCGCTGCTCGGTGCCCAGGAAGCGGGCCGCCAGCTGCGGCCGGCCGGCGATGACCGCCTCGTCGTAATAGCAGGTGAACAGATAGAGCCGGTCGGCGGCCTTGGCCAGCCGGGCCAGCAGCGTGACCGGATCGGCCATGTGGTAGAGCACGCCGCTCGCGACCGCCAGGTCGTAGCGGGTGGCCGCCGGATCTTCCAGGAGGGCGGCCAGGAACGCGGCCGCGTCGCCGAGCAGCACCTGGACCCGCTGGGTGCCGAGGATCTCCTTCATCACCAGGCACTTGAGGTAGGCGCGGCGGTTCGCCTCGATGGCCGTCACCGAGGCGGCGCCCTGCGAGACGAGCAGCCAGGAATGGGCGCCCTCGAGCGGCCCGAGCTCCAGGACGCGCTGATCCCGGACGCCGCCCAGGCGCTCGAGGCCCCAGTGCAGCCAGCGGTCGGCGTGGAGGGGGATCGATCCGGCGGTCAGGGCCTCGTGGCCGGGCGGCAGCGACGACGACCACTCGCCGGCGAAGAGGTCGAGGGCATGCTGGGGCGACGGCGGCCGGGTCTCGTAGTCGTCGTTCAGGCGCTGGCCGCGTAGCCGCGCCCACTGGATCTTGGCCAGCCCACCCGCCCGCCAGAGCAGCCGATTCACCGTCGCATTGTAGCGGTGGCGCCCGCCGGCCGGGTTCCGGCGGATCGCAGCGACGCCCGGCCGACAGTCCGACGGCCGGCGTCGTCAGTCCGACGCCAGTTTTGTCGGATCCCCTCGCGCGGCTGCTCAAAACGAAGCAGAAACGCGCGCTTTGCGCACACCGCGCGGTCGGCCGGCAGCTGGCGTGGCCCTTGCACTGTCGTGAGCGCCCGCGACACATCTGTGCAGGGCGGTACGTCGGAGCGGCCTTTTCGGCCAGGGCGCTCCAAGGACCGCAGTCGCGTTGAGCCAAGAGCGGATCTGTGCCGATGTCTGTACTGCCATGAGTGCGCTCCCCCCCAAGTCTCCCGCGACGGTCGCGCCATTCTCGGACGCGCTCGGCTACCGGGTCCTCGGCTTCGACAAGAAGTCGGGCGACCGCCTCGAGATGCTCCGGCTGCGCCCCCAACTCGCGTCGTCGCCGGCCTTCGAAGCGGCGGTGCGGGAACGGCAGCGTCGCCTCTCCGACTTCCGTCACGCCGCCTATGCGCGCGTGCGCCAGATCGATCGCCCGGCCGGCCAGAACGCCGCGCTGGCCCTCGTCTCCAACTACGCCGACGGGCAGCGGCTCTCCGAGCTGCTCCGCGCGGCCCAGAGCAACGCCGTCCCGATCGAGCTGATCGTCGGGATGTGCCTGCTGCAGCAGATGGTGACCGCCGTCGCGCAGCTGCACGCGCTCGGCGCCGACCTCAGCCACGGTGCCCTCAACCCCGAGCGCTTGGTGGTGACGCCGACCGGCCGTGTCGTGGTCACGGAATACGTCGCCGGCGCCGGCCTCGCTTCGCTCGGCCTGACGCCGCAGCAGGCGTGGCAGGACTACCGCCTGGCGCTGCCGTCGGACGGCAGCGAGGCGTTCAGCCAGGCCTCCGACGTCTATCAGCTCGGCTACCTCGGTCTGACGCTGGTCAGCGGTAAGTCGATCTACGACCGGCAGTATCCGCCGCCGTTCGCGACGCTCCTGAACGGCGCCGAGGAGATCGGCACCGACGGCCGCACTCAGCCGCTGCACCCGGCCATCGTCAGCTGGCTGACGCGGGCGCTCCGCCTCGGCGGGCCGTTCGCCACCGCCGGCGACGCGCAGGCCTCGCTCGACGAAGCCATCGCCAGCGCCGGGCTCGTCGCGACGCCGGACGTGGTCGCCGAGCTCGTCGCCCGCGCCACCGGCGAACCCGAATCGATCGAGCAGGCGACGATGATCAGCATGCCGGCGCTGCCGGCGGCCGCGCCGATCGCCGCCGTCGTCCCGGCGCCGGCCCCGGCCGACCTGCCGGCGCCGCGCGCCGCCGTCGACACACCGTGGACGCCGCCGGCGCCGGTCGTCGCCGAGACGCCGGCGCCGGTCGCCCGCCGCGACTCCGCTCCGCACCAGGCGTTCGTGCCGCCCGTCGTCGAGGCCCCGGCCGATCTGCCGCCGGCGCCGGACGTCGCGCAGGCGCCCGTCGAGCTCGCCGACCTGCCGATTCACACCGACGCCCCGCACGGGCCGTCCGAAGGGGAACTGCCGCCGGCGCAGGCGTGGACGCCGAAGCGCGCCAGCTCACGCGAGGTGAAGGCCGCCAAGCCGGCCGTCGCCAGCACCACCCCCAACCACGGCCTGCTCAGCCACGACGACTCGCACGCGGCGTCGGAGGGCGGGTCCTCGAAGAAGGCGCTCGTGATCGGCGGCGGGCTCGCCGCGGTCGCCGCCATCGCCGCCGTGGTCGTGTTCGTCGTCAAGCCGTTCGGCGGCGCCAGCGGCGCGGCCGCCGCGCCGCCCCCGTCGACCGTCACGTCGGCGGCCACCGGCACCGTGTCCATCGACTCGACGCCCCGCGCCCGCGTCTTCATCGACGACCTGCCGAAGGGCACCACGCCGCTGCGCCTCGATCTGCCGGCCGGCGTGCACCGCGTCCGCGTCGAGGCGGACGGCGGCCTCGGCAAGACCCTCGAGGTCAACGTCATCGCGGGCAAGGAGCTGTCGCAGCTCGTCGAGCTGAGCAAGGGGACGGATCGCGCCGCCGAGCGCGCCGCGGCCGCTGCGGCCGCCGCCAGCGCCGCCGCCGCACCGGCCGTCCCGACGCCCGGCTTCATGGTCGTCGAGTCGCCGGAAGACCTGCAGGTCGTCGAGGACGGGCGCGTGCTCGGCTCGTCGGCGTCGGGCAAGGTCGCGCTGGATCCGGGCAGCCACCTGATCGAGTTCCGCGCCGACGCCCTCGGCTTCCAGGCGACCCGCACCGTGCAGGTGCTGCCGGGCAAGACGGTGCGCGTCCAGATTCCGCTGCCCGAGGGCAACCTCAGCATCAACGCCACGCCGTGGGCCGAGGTCTCCGTCGACGGCCGCACCCTGGGCGAGACGCCCATCGCCAACGTCACGCTGCGGGCCGGCTCGCACGAAATCGCCTTCAAGCATCCGCAGCATGGCGAGCTGAAGCAGACCGTCGTCGTCAAGGCCGGCGAGACCGGCCGGGTCACCGTGAACATGGTCAGGTAGACATCGATCGCTGACGTGGCAATCGCGCCGCCCAGCCAGTGGACACCTGTGAAGCCCCAGCACACACTTCTCGTCGTCGTCAGCGCCGCGCTCGTCGCGATCTCGGCCTGCAGCAGCAACTCCACGTCGTCGAGCGCCGCCGGCACGACCGCCGCGCCGGAACAGGGCACGGTCGCTCTCGAGTCGAGGCCGCAGGCCCGGGTCTACATCGACGACGCGCCGCGCGGGATGACGCCGCTGCGACTGGATCTGCCGGCTGGTCCGCACCGTGTCCGCCTCGAAGCCAACAGCAAGGCCCGCACCCTGACGGTCGACGTCGTCGCCGGCGCCGAGGTGACGCAAAGCGTCGACCTCGATCGCGCCGTGCAGACGGGCAGCCTGTTCGTCCGGTCGGAGCCGGCCGGCGCCAAGGTGCTGGTCGACAACAAGCCGGCCGGCGTGACGCCGATCACCGTGCTCGACCTCTCGCCCGGCGCGCACACCGTCTCCTTGACCGCCCCCGACGGCTCGAACGCGCGGCAGTCGGTGCAGGTCGAAGCTGGCGCCACCGCCACCCTCCGCCTGAGCCTGGATCGTCCGCAGGTCGCCGAAGCCTCGACCGCCGCAGCCGCCGAGCCGAGCAACGGCTGGGTGCTGGTCGACGCCCCGATCGCGATGCAGGTCCTCCAGGGCGGCCGCCAGATCGGCACCTCGGGCCGCCGTCTGGCGCTGGCGCCGGGCAGCTATGACCTCCAGCTCCGGGCTGCCGATTACTCCACTGCGAGGCGCGTGGAGATCTCGGCGGGCCGGGTGGCTCGCGTCAAGGTCAACGTGCCGGACGGCACGGTCAACCTCAACGCGGCTCCGTGGGCCGAGGTCTACCTGGACGGCCGCAGCCTCGGGGAGACGCCGATCGCCAACGCGTCGGTGACCGCCGGGACGCACGAAGTGATTTTCCGCAACCCGCAGTTCGTCGAACTCCGGCAGATGGTGACGGTCGCGAGTGGCAAGCCCACCCGCCTCGCGGTCACGCTGACGAAGAAGTGAAGAACAGCACGCGATCGAGGACAGCGTCATGAAGCCCAACCGCCAGATGTCGACAACGCGCGCGCACGCGCTTCCAGCAGCACCGGTGGCCCTGCACCCGATGGTCCTGTGGGTCCTGATGCTGGCCACCCTGCTCCTGATGTCGATCCCGCGGCTCGCGGGCGCTCAGGATCTGCTCGCCAACGCCCGCACCCAGTACCAGGCCGCGGCCTACGACGAAGCGCTCACCACGCTGCAGCAGCTCGCCTCGAACAAGGCGGCGCTGTCGGCGACGGATGCGCGCGACGTGGAGGAATACCGCTTCCTGTGCCTGCTCGCGCTCGGCCGCAAGGACGAGGCCCGGGCGGCGATGGGCGTGGTCGTGAAGAGCGACCCGCTCTACACGCTGGACGCCGGGGCGACGCCGCCCCGCGTGGTCACCGCGTTCACCGAGGTCCGCCGCGAGCTGCTGCCGCAGATCGCCACGACGCTCTACGCCGAGTCCAAGGCCGCCTACGACAAGAAGGAAACGGCCGACGCGCGGGCCGGCTTCGAGCAGCTGATGCAGATGCTGGCCGACCCCGACATGCAGGGGAAGCTGGTCGACCTGGGCACGCTGGCCAAGGGCTTCCTGGATCTGTCGGCTTCGGCCGCACCGGCCGCCGCACCGGTCGAGCCCGTGGCCAAGGCCGCGGTGGTCGTCCCGCCGGTCGCCATTCTGCAGAAGGTGCCGCCGATTCCGTCGAACCTGATCCGCATGACGCAGCTCAGGGCAGGCGTCCTCGAGCTGATGATCGACGAGACCGGCAGGGTCGAGGAAGCGAAGTTCACCAGTCCGATCCACCCGGTCTACGACGGCATGGTGACGAGCGCCGCCAAGGGCTGGAAGTACCAGCCGGCGACCGCCGACGGCAAGCCGATCAAGTACCGCAAGACGATCCGCATCGCCGTCCAGGCGCCGAGGTAGTTCCGCCGGGCCGTGTTCTGCGACGCCGGATGGTCCCCGACCATCCGGCGTTTTTCTGTCTACGGCGTCAGTGGACGTCGGCGTGCCGTTCGTCCCGCGTCAACTCGACGGCGATGACCGCCAGCGGCAGGAGCACGAGCGGCGCGGTCAGGACGTTGGCGAAGATCGTCGCGCCCAGCTGGATCCACGCCCCCGCTCCGGTCGCCGCCGCGTCGAGCGGGCCGGTCCCGAAGATCGGGCGGAACTGCTCGCGCCAGAACAGCAGCGTGACCAGCGAGCCGGCGGCACGGCTCAACAGCACCAGCACGGTGTTGGCGAGCAGCGTCACCACCAGCAGGCCGACGATCGACACCCCGTGGCCGCGGCTCAGCCGCCGCGACAAGCCGAGGATCGCGAACGGCGACGTGTCGGCGATCGCCGACAGCGGCAGGGCCAGGGCATAGCGGGCCAGCGCCCAGAACGCTGGCGCGGTGCCAGCCACCAGCATCGGCAGCGTGATCAGGAGCGACAGCGTCCGGGCCGTCCCGGTCGAGACGCCAAGGGGCGGCAACGCCAGCTGCGGCAGGTAGATGAGCCCCGCCGCCACGGTGAGACCGGCGACACCGGCCAGGCCGACCACGACCACCAGCAGGCTGGCCGTCGCCAGCAGCCGCGGCGCCCGCCGCAGCACCGCCAGCAGCACCATGTTCACGCCGGGATGGGCGCGGCGATCGAGCACGAGCAGCGCGCAGATCTGGCCGCCGCCGGCGCCGGCCAACGCCCACACCAGCACGGCCGTCCACGGCGCGGCCATCGCCGCCTGCGCCGTCTGGGGAAAGACGCCGGGGCCGATCGTGCCGATGATCGCCGTCCGCACCGCCAGGAAGATCACCGCCCCGGTCGCGATCACCGGAAGCAGCAGGGCCAGCCAGAGGGCGAAGTGGGTGAAGTAGAGCGAGAAGGTGCGCTCGAGGGCGACCTCGCGCAGCGAGCGGTGCGAAGCCATCGCCCGCGATGTTAGCAGGCAGGCCCGATCACGATGTCAGAGCGCTCCTGCCACCGAACGCCCATTCAGTGCTGGGTTGACCCGCCGCGCGTCCGCGCGACGGGTGGGCGGCCCCTTGGGCGCGCGTGCTGCTACTCGCGACGCTGGGCGCGTCGCGGCGCCCGCGCGCGGGCCGCTGTGTCTGCCGCACGTTGCTGGGTTGGCGGGGTGCGCCTCACACACACGTGTGGGCGTCTCTGGACACGAGGAAAATCGCGGAAGCAGTCGTCACGAGACCACAGCCGTATCGGGCGGATGGAAGGACGCAGAAGACTTCCCGGAACGCTCCTGCCACCGAACGCCCATTCAGTGTGTCTGCCGCACCCTGCTGGGTTGGCGGCCGCGCTCTCGCGCGCGGCCGCGGGCCGCCCGCTGGGCGTGCCGGCCGCTATGCGCGACGCTGGGCGCGTCGCGGCGCCGTCACGCGGGCGGCGGGGTGCGCCCCACACACCGTGGGGGCGGCCTTGGCAGCGGAATCTCGGGGGGAAGAGTTTGTGGCACTCGCCACGCATCGAGTGGCTGGTTCGATGGCGACGCCATCGAACCAGCCACCGACTGCGGATGGAAGGACGCAGAAGACCTCCCGGAACGCTCCTGCCACCGAACGCCCATTCAGTGTGTCTGCCGCACCCCGCTGGGTTGGCGGCCGCGCTCTCGCGCGCGGCCGCGGGCCGCCCGCTGGGCGTGCCGGCAGCTATGCGCGACGCTGGGCGCGTCGCGGCGCCGTCACGCGGGCGGCGGGGTGCGCCCCACACACCGTGGGGGCGGCCTTGGCAGCGGAATCTCGGGGGGAAGAGTTTGTGGCACTCGCCACGCATCGAGTGGCTGGTTCGATGGCGACGCCATCGAACCAGCCACCGACTGCGGATGGAAGGACGCAGAAGACCTCCCGGAACGCTCCTGCCACCGAACGCCCATTCAGTGTGTCTGCCGCACCCCGCTGGGTTGGCGGCCGCGCTCTCGCGCGCGGCCGCGGGCCGCCCGCTGGGCGTGCCGGCCGCTACTCGCGACGCTGGGCGCGTCGCGGCGCCGTCACGCGGGCGGCGGGGTGCGCCCCACACACCGTGGGGGCGGCCTTGGCCGCGGAATGTCGGGGGGAGGAGTTTGTGGCACTCGCCACGCATCGAGTGGCCGGTTCGATGGCGACGCCATCGAACCAGCCACCGACTGCGGATGGAAGGACGCAGAAGACTTCCCGGAACGCTCCTGCCACCGAACGCCCATTCAGTGTGTCTGCCGCACCCCGGTTGGTGCTCTGCGCCCGTCCATCCGCAGTCGGTGGACGACGGGACTAAAGGCAACGTCGATGCCAGCGCCGCCAGGCACGAAAGCCTAGAAAAACGTGCCGATCGGCGCCGTGGCTGCTTTCGTCGCACGTAAACGCTTACGACACGGGTAAGCCGGCGGATGCCGCCGGAGCCCGTCAGGCCGGCACTGAGCTGCGGGGAGGCCCGCTCGCACAATGACTCGCAGGAGGTCAGAGCAATGACACGTGGATTGACGCTGGGAGCGGCGCTGCTCGCGCTGCTTGGCGGCCCGACACTGGCGGCGGCGGATCCGGTGGAGCGGCCGATCGCGGCGACGGTGGCGCGGCTGCTGGAGGCGCCGGCGGGAGACGCCAGCGAAGCGTGGACGGTGGGTGGACCGGCTGGCCCCATGGCCGCCGGGACGCGGCAGCCGATGGCGGGCCACCCCGGTGCCCTGAACCCGCGGCGGCGGTCGACGCGGGTGCTCCGCCGGGTGGCGGGGGCGGCGGTCGGCGCCGTCGGCGGCGCGTTCGCCGGCGGCTACCTCGGCGCGGCGCTGGAGCCCGACTGCAATTGCGACGACCCGGGGCTGAAGGGCTTCGTCATCGGCTTCCCGGTCGGCGGCGTCGTCGGCGGAGTGCTCGGCGGGCTCTACCTCTTCCGGTGACCTAGCAGCCCGTGGTGGAAGTGCCGCGTCGCACCGAGACGGGCGAGACGCCCGGCGATCCAGGCGCGAGGAGGGAGAATATCGGGAATATTCGACTGACGAGCAACGCCGAGCGCCGGGATGGATCGCCCGTCGAATGCAGCGGGACTTTCACCACGGGCTGCTAGGCCGGTCCCAGGCTCTGGACGCCTTCGATCAGGCGATCGACTTCGCTCTCGGTCGTGTAGCAGGCGCAGCCGGCGCGGACCAGGCCACCCGGGCCGGGCTGCAGCCGCGCGACCACCGTGGACGCGTAGAAATCGCCGTGCGAGACGAAGACGCCGCGCGCCGCCACGTGCGCGGCGACGTCGCCGGCGTCGCGCCCGGCGACGGTGAAGGCCACCGTCGGCGTCCGCGGCTGCCCAGGCGGCCGGCCGTAGAGGCGGACGCCGTCGATCCCGCCGAGCCCATGCCACAGCCGCGCCAGAAGCGCGTCGCCGCGCGCGTGCAGCGCCGCGAATGCCTGTTCGAGGGCGCCGCGGCGTCCCGCGGCGCCGCTGGCCGGCGCGCCGCCGATGGCGGCCAGGAACTCCACCGCCGCCGCCGCGGCGACGATCCCCTCGTGGTTCTGCGTGCCGGTTTCGAGCCGCTCCGGCGAGTAGTCCGGCGCCGGCTGCAGCTTCGGCACGTCGAGGGCGTCGACCAGCTCGCGCCGGCCGTAGAGGATGCCGAGATGCGGGCCGTAGAACTTGTAGGCCGAGCAGGCCAGGAAGTCGCAGCCGATCGCTTGCACGTCGGTGAGCGCGTGCGGGACGAAGTGCACGGCATCGACGAAGGTGAGCGCGCCGACCGACTTGGCGAGGGCCACCGCCCGCGCCATGTCGTTGATCGTGCCGACGGCGTTCGAGGCCGCGCCGATCGCGACGAGCTTGGTCTGCGGCGTCACCTGCCGCGCGAAGTCGTCCCAGTCCAGCTCGAGCCGCGCCTGGTCGAACTTCACGGCGCGGATGGTCAACCCGCGATCGGCGGCGGCGGCGCGCCAGGTGTCCTGGTTGGCGTGGTGATCGAGCTCGGTGATGACGATCTCGTCGCCGGGGCCCCACTGCCGCGCCAGGGCCCGCCCGAGGTGGAACGTGATCGTCGACATGTTGGCGCCGAACGACACCTCGTCGGCGCCGCAGTGCAGCAGGTCGGCGACGGTGGCCCGGGCCGCGGCCAGCAACGCGTCGGTCTCCTGGCTGGTCGGGTAGCGCCAGTGCGTGTTGGCGTTGTGGTGGCGCAGGTAGTCGGCGTACGCCTCGACCACGACCTCGGGCACCTGCGTGCCGCCCGGCCCGTCGAAGTAGGCGACCGGGTGGCCGCCGTGCACCCGTTCGAGGGCCGGGAAGGCGGCGCGGATGCGGTCGATGTGGAGCGGCGGCGCGTCCGCCGAGGCCGTGTTCGTCTGAGACATCGTGCTGCGAAGCTTACGCCAGCGTGGCCTGGAAGCGGCGGGCGCCGAGCGCGAAGGCGACCAGCCCGATGGTCACGAGGATCGCACACGGCGTCGCCATCTCGACGAACGAGAAGTTGCGCCAGATGGCGCCCTCGTAGGCGACGATCATCCAGCGCACCGGGCTGATCACGCTGAGCGACTGCATCCAACCCGGCATCACGGCCAGCGGCACCATGCCGCCGCCGAGCATCGACATCGGCATCATGATGGCCCAGCCGGCGCCGGCCGAGCCCTGCTCCGTGGTGCCGAGCGAGGCCACGAACATCATGATCCCGACGAAGGCGATCGGGACGATGGCCAGGGCGAGGATCAGCAGCGGCACCGACGACGGCCGCACCCCGAAGAACGAGGCGCCGATCGTCATCAGCACCGCCTGGACGATCGCGATCGCCAGGTAGCAGGCCAGGCCCTTGCCGGCGAGCAGCGCCCACGACGGGGCCGGCGACATCAGCAGCCGCGTCAGCGTGCCGCGCGAGCGCTCGACGGCGAGGCTCACCGCGAACGACATCATGCAGCCGAGGATGCCCCACTGCATGCCCTGCGGGAACGTGATCTGGTAGCCGTTGGCGGGGCCCTCGCGCTGCCGTTCGATGCTCTCGACCGCGATCTCGATCGGCTGCCAGCCCTTCGACGGGGCCGGCGCCGCGGTGGTCGGCCCGGGCGTGGCCGCGGCGCTCGTTGCCGCAACCTGGGCGCGCTTCTGCTCGGCCATGAACGAGTCGAGCGAGCCGAGCATGTTCTGCAGCGAGCCCTGCCCGGCGATGCTGCCGGCCGGGGCCTTCTGGATGTCGGCCAGCATGCCGGCGACCATCCCCTCCCCGCCGCCGGGATCGCCGAACAGCGCCTGCAGGCGCTTGGCGCCCTGCTCGAGCAGGAAGCCCTGGAGCATCGCCGACTCCGCCTGCCGGGCCGGGTCGACGCGCAGCTCCACTTTCGGCGAGTCGCCGTAGAACAGGTGCTGGCTGGCGGCGCCGAAGCCCTTGGGCACGCGCACCGCGCCGACGCGGCGGCCGCGGCGGACGAGATCGCGCGCCTCGGCGTCGCTCGTGCGCAGCACGTCGAAGCCCTCGCGCGCGGCGAGGCCGTCGACGAACGCCTTCGACGCCGTCGTCTGATCGTCGTCGGTGACGGCGATGGCGAGCCGTGCCGAGCCGCGGCCGCCGCCGCCGAACAGCGAGCCGAAGATGATCGCGACCAGCAGCGGCCACACCATCGTGAAGAAGAAGGCCGCCTTCACCCGGAAGAGCAGCTTCAGATCCTTGAGCGCGATTGCGAGCACGGCAGCCATGGTCGATGTCCTCGTCGTCGGCGTGATGTCAATCGCGGATGGAGCGACCCGTCAGGTGCAGGAAGACCTGCTCCAGCGTCGGCATCGCCACTTCGAACTCGGCCGGCATCGCCGCACCGCGGGCGGCTGCCTGGCGATTGAGCTCGGCCAGCGGCTCGCGCGTCTCGAAGCGCTCTTCGCCGGCCGCGGTGCGCAGGATCAGCGTCGGCGGACCGCCGTGCGTCTGGGTCAGGCCGGGTACCGTGTCGAGGGCGAGCAGCTTGCCGTGGTCGATGATCGCGACGCGATCGCAGAGCCGCTCCGCTTCTTCCATGTAGTGCGTGGTGTAGACGATCGTCTTGCCTTCGCGCTTGAGCGCCAGCAGGCTGTCGAAGATGGCGTTGCGCGACTGCGGATCGACGCCAACCGTCGGCTCGTCGAGCAGCACCAGATCGGGATCGTGCAGGATCGCCGCGGCGAGGTTGAGGCGCCGCTTCATGCCGCCGGAGTAGGTCTCGACGCGATCCTTGCGGCGATCGAGCAGGCCGACGAAGCCGAGCGCCCAGTCGATGCGCGACGCCAGCGTCGCCGCCGGCATCCGGTAGATCTGGCCGAAGAAGCGCAGGTTCTCGTCGGCGGAGAGCAGGTCGTAGAGCGACAGCGTCTGCGGCGCGACGCCGATCCGCGTCCGCACGGCCGGCTTCGTCGGCGAGCCGAGGCCGCCGACGTCGACCGTGCCCGAGGTCGGCTCGAGGATCCCGACCGCCATGTGCACGGTCGTGCTCTTGCCGGCGCCGTTCGGCCCGAGCAAGCCGAAGACTTCGCCCTTGCCGACCGACAGCGACAGGCCGTCGACGGCCCGATTGGGCCCGAACTGCTTCACGAGGGCGGTGAGCGTCAGCATGGTCGATGTAGACGGCGCCTCGACCGGCGGGTTCGGCCGGTATCGGCGAACGGCAGCACGCACCCGGCGAGCGCCGCTGAGCCGGCGCCGCCCGCATGCCTGCGCCGTGGCGCGCTCAGCGCCACGAATAGCAGCAGGCATGCTCCACGGGCGGCCCGCGGCCGGCCGTGAGAGGCCGGCCGCCAGAAAGCAACGGCCTATACTACGCGGATGAGCACCGCCGCTTCCGCCTACGCCAAACCGGACGTGCTGGTCAGCACCGAGTGGCTCGCCGGCCAATTGAACAACCCCAGCATCCGGGTCATCGAGTCGAACGAGGACACGCTCCTCTACGCCTCGGGCCACATTCCGGGCGCGGCCCACGTCGACTGGACCGCCGACCTGAACGATCAGGTCCGCCGCGACTACATCACGCGCGACGGCTTCGCAGCGCTGATGTCGCGCATCGGCGCGACCAACGACACGACCATCGTCTTCTACGGCGACAAGAACAACTGGTGGGCCACCTACGCCTTCTGGGTGTTCCAGCTGTTCGGCCACACCAAGGCCAGGATCCTGGACGGCGGCCGCCTGAAGTGGGAGAAGGAAGGACGCGAGCTGACGCGCGACGTCCCGTCCTTCACCGCCACCAGCTACCAGGCCCCCGAGCGCAACGACAAGACCATCCGCGCCTTCCGCGACGACGTCGTGCAGGTCGTGCAGAACAAGGGGCAGCTGGTCGACGTGCGCAGCCCGGACGAGTACAGCGGCAAGCGGCTGCACATGCCGGAGTATCCGAACGAGGGCGCGCTGCGCGGCGGCCACATCCCGGGCGCCAGGAGCGTGCCGTGGGCCAAGGCGGTCAACCCCGCGGACGGCACGTTCAAGAGCGTCGACGAGCTGAAGCAGCTCTACATCGGAGAGCAGGGTCTCGATCCGTCGAAGCCGGTCACCGCCTACTGCCGCATCGGCGAGCGCAGCAGTCACACCTGGTTCGCGCTCACCTATCTGCTCGGCTTCCCCAACGTCCGCAACTACGACGGGAGCTGGACGGAGTGGGGCAACTCGGTCGGCCTGCCGATCGAGAAGTGAGCAGCCACTACCCGGAATCCCTGCAGGACCTGCTCGACACGTTCGCGACGTTCGACGACCAGTCTGAACGCGCGCAGGTCCTCATCTCCTTCGCCGACGCGTTCCAGCCGGTCCCGCCCGACGTGGCCACGCGGCCCTTCGGAAAGGACCACCTCGTCCCGGCCTGCGAGTCCGAGGCCTATGTCTGGGCGATGCTGCAGCCGGACGGGACCATGAAGCTGTACTTCGCCGTCGAGAACCCGTCGGGGATCTCGGCCAAAGCGCTGGCGACGATGCTCACCAAGACGCTGTCCGGCCTCACGCCGGCGGAGATCGCGACGGTCTCGCCCGAGATCGTCGAAGGCCTGTTCCGCCAGAACATCTCGATGGGCAAGGGCATGGGCCTGATGTCGATGGTCGGCGCGGTGCGCGCGCTGGCGCAGCGCGCCCAGGGCATCGAAGCGAAGGCCGCAGGCTCGGTGGCCAGCCCGGACTAGTCGATGTCGAAACTTGGCGGAGCCGTGGTCGGCGTCGAGACCGCCGTGCCCGCCTTCATCGGCTACGCCGAGCGGGCCGGGACGGCGGGCTCTCCGGCATTGAACGTGCCGGTACGGATCGCTTCGTTGAGCGAGTTCAGGCAGCGGTTCGGCCGCGGCGTCCTCGACGCGCGTCCGGCCGGCGCAGCAATCTTCTCGGTGGCGAGCAACGGCGACCTCACGCCGCTGGCGCCGGCGTTCTCGCTCTACGGCAGCGTCCGCCTGTTCTACGCGAACGGCGGCGGCCCCTGCTACGTCGTCCCGGTCGGGACCTACGTCGATGCGACCGGTGCGTGGACGGCGATCAGCGGTGACGCGCTGCTGCAGGGGCTGGCGTCGGTCGCGAACCTGACGGGGCCGACGCTGCTGGTGATCCCGGATGCCTCGCTGCTGCCGGTCGATGAGTACGGCGAGATTGCCCGGGCCATGCTGCAGCAGGCAGGTTCCGCACGGGATCGGATCGCGCTGCTGGACGTGCCCCAGGTGCGCGGCTTCGACGCCCCGACCGGGCCGGCGCTGGCGGACGCCGTCGCCGCCTTCCGTGCTTCGGTCGGCACGGCGCATCTCGGCTACGGAGCGGCCTACGCGCCGTACGTGCGGGCGTCGATCGTCACGCCCGCCGGTCTGGACGACACGATCTTCCCGGCCGAGGACGTGGCCGGCATGGCAACCGCGCGGGTCCAGGCGCTGCGCGCAGAGGCGGCGCGCCAGCTGAACCTGCTGCCGGCGAGCGCGGCGGTCGCCGGCGTGATGCACGCGGTCGACACCACCCGCGGCGTCTGGACCGCGCCGGCCAACGTCGGTCTCAGCGCCGGGGTCGAACCGGCCTTTGCCCTCGACCACGAGACGCAGGCCAATCTCAACATGCCGCTCGACGGCAAGGCGATCAATGCGATTCGCCACTTGGTCGGCCTCGGCGCCACCATCTGGGGCGCGCGCACGCTCGACGGCAACAGCCTCGACGTCCGCTACCTGTCGGTGCGCCGCACGCTCATCTACCTGGAGCAGTCGATCGCGCCGGCGCTGGGCCAGTTCGCGTCAGCCGCCAACGACGGGCGCACGTGGACGTCGGTTGTCGGCCTGGTGTCCGGCTTCCTGCACGACGTCTGGCAACGCGGCGGGCTGAGCGGGGCGACACCCAAGGACGCGTTCTCGGTGGAGTGCGGCCTCGGCACGACGATGACCTCGCAGGACGTGCTCGACGGGACCCTGCTCCTCGTGGTGCTGGTGGGGATCGCCCGCCCAGCCGAGTTCATCGAGCTGACCTTCAGGCTGCCGTGCGGCGGGGCTGATGCGCCTCGCTCCGCGCCCGACTAGGTCCGCGCGGGGATCGGGCGCACACGCAACCGGCCGTAGGCCAGGTACGTGGCGAGCACGAACAGGATGGACGTGGTCACCACGGCGCCGTACTCGCCGCGAAGCGCGTGGAAGCCGGCGGCTGACACCATGACGATCATGATGCCGACGGCCGCCCACGCGACCAGGAACGGCATGATGCGGGTCACGCCGGGCAGCAGCAGACCGGCGAAGGCCGCGACTTCGGAGACGCCGATGAACAGCGAGAACCAGCGCGGGAAGTTGGCGTTCATCTGCACCGCGACCTCCGCCGGGGGGAACAGCATCATCCACCCGTGCGCGAGGAAGACCAGCGCGAGCACCACCTGCAGGACCCAGAGCAGAACGTTCATCGAGACCTCCTGACCATACGTCGATCGAGGTCGGCTGATTGGACAGTTGACGCGGACGTCCCGGATGCGACGGGACGCCCGTGCCGGTGTCGCTAGCGCTGGATGCGCGCCGAGCCGCCCTTGGCGAAGGCGCGGACGTGCGAGAGGCGTGCCATCGTGGTGTCGCCGGGGAACGTCGTCGCCAGGGCGCCGTGCGCCCAGCCGAGCCTGACGCAGTCCTCCGGCGACTCGCCGGTGAGCAGGCCGAAGAACAGGCCCGACGCGAAGGCGTCGCCGCCGCCGACGCGATCGTAGACCTCGAGCTCGCACACCGGCGCGACGTAGCTCTTGCCCTCGATCCAGGCGACCGCGCCCCACGTGTGCTTGTTGGTCGAGTGCACTTCTCGCAGCGTCGTCGCGACGACCTTGATGTTCGGGAACGCCTTGGTGACGTTGCCGATCATCTCGATGAACGCCTGCGGGTCGAGGCCCGACTTGGCGGCGACGGCCGGGCCGGGTACGCCGAGGGCCTTCTGCAGGTCCTCTTCGTTGCCGACCAGCACGTCGACGTACTGGATGATCTTCTTGAAGACGTCGAGCGCCTTCTCGTTGCCGCCGCGCGCGTTCCACAGCTTCTCGCGGTAGTTGAGGTCGAACGAGACGACGGCGCCGGCCTTCTTGGCCGCCTGCATCCCCTCGATGATCACCTCGTCGGTGCCCTCGCCGAGCGCGGTGAAGAGGCCGCCGCTGTGGAACCAGCGGACGCCCTTGCCGAAGATGCCGGCCCAGTCGAAGTCGCCCGGCTTGAGCAGCGTCGCCGCTTCGTTGCTGCGGTTGTAGAACACCACCGGCGGGCGGACACCGAAGCCGCGATCGCTGTAGACGGCGGCCATGTTCGGGCCCCAGGCGCCGTCGTGCGTGAACATCTTGTAGAACGGCTTGACGCCCATCGCCTGGACGCGCTCGGCGATCAGGTCGCCGATCGGGTAGTCGACCATCGCCGTCGCGATGCCCGTCTTCAGGCGGAAGCAGTCCGACAGGTTGGCGGCGCAATTGAACTCACCGCCGCTGACGTGAATGGACAGGCTCTGCGCCTTGTGGAACGGCACCACGCCGGGGTCGAGCCGGTGGATCAACGCGCCGAGCGACAGAAAGTCGAGATCGCCGCCCGGCGGCGGGATCCGGAGCGAGACAGGTTGAGTGGACATTGCGGGCCGTATTCTACGGCCCCGCCACCCGCCCGGCCAACACGAAGCCGCACTCGCGCAGGCCGGCCCGCCGGAGCGTCGCCTGGGAGGCCAGGTTCGCGACGCCGGTCCTGGCCGCCGGCACCAACCCGTCGGCGTAGCAGCCCTGCTTCACGCCCTGCAGCGCAAGGGCGCCGAACCCGCGCCGCCGCGCGTCGGGGCGGACCTCCATGTAGAGGTCGGCATACGGCGCGTTGTAGTGCGTCAACGCCCCGGCGGTCGCGACGACGGCGCCGGCGCATTCGACGACGACCGGACCGACGGGCTCGGACGTGTGCTCGAAGATCGCGTCGTCGTCACGGCGGGGCCGGACGATCGCGCCGGGCACGGTGAGGGTCGTCCGGTGATGATCGCCGAACAGGACCGCCTCCACCGTGACGTCGGTCGCGAGCTGGCGGAGGACGCCGTAGAACCCGGCGTCGTTGCTCTGGCACTGGAGGCGATCGGCGCCCGAGGCCGCGAGCACGGCGCGCGCCAGCGGCCCGGCATGCGGCCGCGCCGCGGGATCGACGTAGAACTCGAACAGGCTGTCGCGATCGGACGGCTCATCGCAGCCCTTGATCGCGCCGTAGCCGACGTCGACGCCGTCGAGGCTGACGACATAGGCATCGGCCCAGCCGCGCCGGTGAGTGGCGTCGTAGCGACACTGCGCGTCCAGCTCGGCGAGGAAGCGGGCGCGCCACGGCGCGATGGCTGCACCGTCGACCCGCCGCGCCGCAGCCTGCATCGCGATCAGGCCTTGCGCAGGTCGTAGACCAGGAGTTCGTCCTTGTCGCGGATGTACAGCTTGCCGCCGGTGACCACGGGATAGGCCCAGTTCAGCTCGCCGGACGGCAGCTTGAAGACGCCCTTCTGGCGGTAGGCCGCGGGCGTCGCCTCGACCAGGATCATCACGCCGTTCTCGTAGCGGTAGTAGACGTGGCCGTCGGCGTAGGTCAACGCCGCCGACCCGATGCCCTCGTTGCGGATGGTGCCGCCCCACCGCACCTGCCCGGTGGCCAGATCGAGACAGATCGGCAGCCCGTTGCGGTGGCCGTTGCCGGCGTAGATCGAGTCCCCGACCAGGATGAAGCCGCCGTGATGGTTCTGGAAGGTGCGGCCCTCGAGGAAGTAGACCTCGCTGGCGGTCACCTTGCCGTTCCCGGCGGCAGCCAGCTTCAGCAGGACCGCTCCGGCCTGGTAGCCGGACGACGCGAAAATGAGGTCGCCCTTCACCACCGGCGTCGGAATGTTGGCGACATTGTTCGCGACCCGGTTGTAGCTCCACAGGACGACGCCGTCGGCGGCGCGGACGCCGACCAGGCCGCGCCCGAGCAGCGTCACGTACTGCTTCACGCCGCCGCCGTTCGAGATCACGATCGAGGCGTAGCCGGCGCCGTCGCGCCCGTTCGGGCCGGGCGCGGGCATCGGCGCCTTCCACACCAGCGCGCCGGTCCTCTTGTCGAGCGCGACGATGGCGCTGTCCTTGCCGCCCGGGGTGACGACGAGGCGGTCGCCGTCGACCAGCGCCGATTCGCTGAACTTCCAGTCCGACATGATCTGGCCGCCGAAGTCGCTGACCAGGCTCTTGCGCCAGCGTTCCTTGCCGGTCGCCGTCTCGAGGCAGACGAGGTCGCCTTCGGTGCCGATGGCATAGAGCAGCGCGCCGTCGATGGTCGGCGTCGACCGCGGCCCGGGGTAGCGGTCGTCCCAGTTGGGGCCGACCCTGGTCTTCCAGAGGACCTTGCCGTCGGTGGCCGACAGGGCGAGGACATACTGGCTGGTGCCCTGGTCCCCCATCGTGTAGATACGGTCCTTGGTGACCGCCAGGCTGGAGAACCCGATGCCCAGGCCGCTCGCCTTCCAGGCCAAGGTTGGCCCGTCAGCGTCCCATTCCTTCAGCAAGCCGGTATCGGCCGAGACGTTGTCGCGGTTCGGGCCGCGGAACTGGGGCCAGTTGGGAACGTCGGCGGCGGCGGACTGAGCCGCCGGCCCGGAGGCCGCGATCCACCCGACCCCGGCAGCCAGCACGACCACAGCGGCGACGAGACGTCCCTGGCGAAGAGTGATGTGCATGCAGATGGCTCCCACGGGGAATACTCACGATCGCGGACGGCTGTTTCGCGGCGTCGCGATGGGGCGCTATCATAGCCATCCCCCTGACCTACGAGGAGCGGCCGCCATGTCTGGCACGCCGGCGTCGCCACGACGCCTCTATCGGCGGGTCCTGTCGCTGCCAGTCGCAGCGCTGGCCCTCGGCGCGCTGGCGACGGTCGCCGCCGGGCAGGCGCCGGCCGCCCCGGCGCCTGCGGCACCGCTCCGCCTGCACGGTCTGGTGGAGGCCGTCCAGTTCTTCAACCTGATCGCGCCGAGCGGCGCGCAGGGCCGCCTCACCATCGTCCGGCTCGCCGCCAAGGGCACCACCGTCCGCAAAGGCGACGTCGTCGTCGAGTTCGATCGCCAGCAGCCGCTCCGCGAAGCCATCGACAAGCACGCCGAGTGGAAGCAGCTCGAAGAGGACATCCGCAAGAAGGAAGCCGAGATGCGCCTCCAGGCGGCGACCGACGACACGTCGATCAAGATCGCCGAGAACGATCTCGCCCTGGCCCGCCTCGAGACGACCAAGAACGACGTGCTGCCGCGCATCGACGCCGAGAAGAACACGCTGGCGCTGCAGGCGGCCGACGCGAAGCTGCCCAGCCTGCGCACATCGGTCGCCTTGAAGCGCAAGGCCGCCGACGCCGAGCTCGAGATTCTGCGCGTCAAGCGCGACCGCGCCGCGCGGGTCCGCGATCGGGCGCAGGCGACCGCCGATGCCCTCCTGGTCCGCACGCCGATCGACGGCCTGGTGGTACCGCGCCCGACGTGGAAGAACGGCACGATGGCCGACATCGAGGAAGGCGACGAGGTGTGGCCCGGCTTCGGCCTGCTCGACATCGTCGGCCCCGGCCCGATGCGGGTCAAGGTCAAGGTGAACCAGGTCGATCTGCATCGCCTCCAGGTCGGGATGCCGGCCCGCGTCACCCTCGACGCCTACCCTTCGAAGAGCTATCCGGCACGGCTGACGCAGGTCGCGCCGATCGCGACGTCGGGCTTCTATTCGCCAAAGGTCAGGACGTTCGCCGCCCTGTTCGCCATCGAAGCCGAAGCCGCCGAGCTGGCGCCAGACCTTTCGGCGGCCGTCGATCTCGTCGTTCCGGAAGGCGCCCGTGCCGCTCGGTAGCCCCCAGCGATCGCACGGGCGCGTCTGGGGTGTCGTCGCCATGCTGATCGTCGGCGGCGGCGCCTGGTACGCGCTGCGGCCGGCCGCGGCGGCGGACGCCATCGAGACGGCCGAAGTCGCCCGCGGCGAGTTCGTCGACGTCCTCCCGCTGCGCGGCGAGGTACGGGCTCGGCGCACGGTGCCCATCAACGCGCCGAGGGGGGCCGGCGAGTTGCAGATCGTCGACATCGCAAAGAGCGGCGCCACGGTCGCCGCGGGCGACGTGATCGTCCGCTTCGACCCGACGACGGCCGCGCAGCAGCTGGCCGAACGACGATCCGCACTGCGCGAAGCCGAGGCCGAGATCGCGCGGGCCCAGGCCGAGGCACGGATCAGCGCCGAGGCCGCCCGCACCGACCACAGCCGAAAGCGCTACGACGTCGAGCGCGCCAAGCTCGATGTCTCGACGAGCGAGGTCGTCTCGCGTCTCGACGCCGAAAAGGCGACGCTGACACTGGGCGCGGCCGAACAGCGGGCCCGCGAGGCCACGACCAAGATCGCCGCCGACGAGGCGACGTCGCGGGCGTCGATGGGCGCGCTCGAGCGGCGCCGCGACAAGGCGCTCGCCGACGTGCGCCTCGAAGAGACGCGGCTGGCGGCGCTGACGGTGCGGACGCCGGTGGCCGGCGTCATCTCGCTCGGCATGAACTATCGGGCCGGCGGTCCGTTCCAGCAGCGCGAATGGCGGCCGGGCGACCGGGCCTGGGCCGGCGCGTTCATCGCGCAGGTCCCCGAACTCGGATCGTTGTACGTGCTCGGCAAGGTCGACGAGTCGGATCGCGGCCGCCTCGACACGGGGCTCGACACCGACGTCGAAGTGCAGGCTCTCGGCACACGATCGATCGCCGGACGGGTCACGGCGTTCAGCGCGCTGGCGAAGGCCGACTTCACCACCTGGCCGCCGGCGCGGCTCTTCGACGTGCAGATCGACCTGCGCGCGCCCGAGCCCGGGCTGCGCCCCAGCATGACGGCGGCGATCAAGATCAAGCTGGAACGGCTGCCGCAGGCCCTGCTGGTTCCGACCCGGGCCTTGTTCCCGCCGTCCGCCAAGACCGCGGGCAGCGGGCCTGGCGGCACCGGCACGCCGGCCGAGGTCTACGTGCGGAGCGGCCGCGGCTTCGAACGGCGCGCCGTCCGGGTGGCGCGGCGCGGACCCGATCGATCGGCGATTGCCGAGGGGCTGCAGCCTGGGGAACGGGTCGCGCTCGAGCGGCCGTCGATGGGGGACGAACGATGATGCGCTGGCTGCTCGGGCTGGGCGGGCTGGCCGCGATCGGGGCCGCGGCATTCGCGGCGCCGACGGCCAGCGGCGTGCTCTCGGCGGGCGACGCGGGCGTGCCAACGGGACGCGTGGTGCGCGGCACGGTGAAGGCCGACGTCGTCGCCGTCGGAGAGATCCGGGCCGCCAAGGCCGAACTGCTGATGGTACCGCCGACCGGCGTCCCGCTGCGGATCCTCACGCTCGTGTCGTCCGGCGCACGCGTCAAGAAGGGCGACCTCGTCGTCTCGTTCGATCCGTCCGACCAGGAACGCATCGTCGACGAGCAGCGCTCGACGCTGCGCGAAGCCGAGCTCGAGATCGCCAAGACGCGGGCGACGACCGCGGCCCGGCAGGCCCAGGACGACCTCGATGCGCTGACCGCGCAGTTCGATCTGCGCAAGGCGCAGCTCGACGTCCAGGCCAACGAGGTGCGGCCACAGCTCGAAGCGCGCAAGGCGCAGCTGACGCTCGAGGAGGCGCAGCAGCGGCTCGCGCAGCTGCAGCGCGATCGCGCGTCGCGGACGCAGTCGGACGAGGCGGCGATGGCGGTCGCCCGCGAGAAGGAGACGAAGGCCCGCTTCGCCATCGACACCGCGACCCGGATCCTCGGTCAGATGACGCTGCGCGCTTCCTTCGATGGCGTCGTGTCGGTCAAGGACAACCAGAACGTCGGCTACTTCTTCCCGGGCATGACCTTCAGCGAGTACCGGACCGGCGACCAGGTGCAGAGCGGCTCGCCGATCGCCGAGGTGCTCGACCTGTCGCAGCTGGAGATCGGCGCCGCCATCGACGAGAGCCAACGCACGCAGCTGACGCCGGGCCGGCCGGCGACGCTCGTCCTCGACGCGCTCGACGGGCGCGCGCTCGACGCCAAGGTCGCCAACGTCGGCGGGTTCACGCCGCAGCGGTTCAACCGGGGCGCCACACCGACGCGCACCTTCGAGGCGACGCTGTCGCTGATGGCGCCGGCCGCGGATCTGCGGCCGGGGCTGACCGGCCGGCTCACGATCGCCGCGGTGCCGCAGACCGGCGTCTTGCACGTGCCGCGCGGAGCCGTCTTCCCGCGTGACGGCGGGACGGTCGTCTTCGTCCGCAGCGGCGGCCGGTTCACGCCGGCACCGGTCAAGGTCACGGCGCGCACCGAGACCGCGGCGGTCGTCGAAGGCGTGGCTGAAGGCACCGAGATTGCGCTCGCCGATCCGACGCGGAGCGGCGCCGGGGCGGGCGGTGCCGCGGCGCCGAGCGGGCCGGCGCTGCCGGGCGCCGCGGCGCCAGCTGCGGGAGTCCGTCGATGATGACGCGCGACGTGCTGCCCACGCTGGTGATGGGCGTCGACAACCTGCTCGCGCACAAGCTGCGCTCGCTGCTGACCATGCTCGGCATGATCTTCGGCGTCGCCGCCGTGGTCGCGATGCTGTCGATCGGCGCCGGCGCGCAGCAGCAGGTGATGGCGGTCATCGAAGCGATGGGCGTGCGCAACCTGATCGTCGAATCGCGGCCGGCGGCCGACGACCAGGCGTTCCAGCGGACGCGTCAGGTCTCGGCCGGCCTGTCGCTGGCCGACATGCGCGTCATCCGCAGCACGGTCGACGGCGTCGGGGCGTCCACGCCGCGCAAGCGCGTCGTCCCGTCGAAGCTGATCCCCAAGCCGTTCGCCGAGCCGCCGACGGTGTTCGGCGTCGAGCCGGCGTTCCAGGGCATCGCCGGCGTGCACGTCGCGGAAGGGCGCTTCTTCACGGCCGCGGACGACGCCGCGGCGGCCCCGGTCGCGGTGCTCGGCGAAGGCGCGCGGGTCGCGCTGTTCGGCGGGCGGGCGGCGCTCGGCGAGCACGTCAAGGTCAACGAGCAGTGGCTGCGCGTCATCGGCGTCTGCGGCGGCGTGGTGTCGGGCAAGAGCGGCACCGACGGCGCGCCGGCCGAGGATCGCAACAACGTGATCTACGTGCCGCTGCGGACGGCGCTGCTGCGGCTCGAAGACGCGCAGGCGCAGCGCCAGGACGAGATCGACGGCATCTATCTGCAGATGCCGACGGCGGACGCGACGGTGCCGGCGTCGCGCGTCGTCCGGCGGCTGATCAGCGAGACGCACAACGGCGCCGACGACTTCGCGCTGGTGGTCCCGTCCGAGCTGCTCGCCGAGCAGCGCCGCACCCAGCGCATATTCGAGCTGGTCATGGTCGCCATTGCCTCGATCTCGCTGCTCGTCGGCGGCATCGGCATCATGAACATCATGCTCGCCAGCGTCCTGGAACGGACGCGCGAGATCGGCGTCCGCCGCGCGGTCGGGGCGCCGCGGCGGGCCATCGTCCGGCAGTTCCTGCTCGAGGCGACGCTGATCTCGTGCGCCGGCGGCGTCGTCGGCGTCGTCGCCGGCGTCGTGCTGTCCTGGATCATCGGCCGCCTCGCCGGCTGGACGACGCTGGTGAGCCTCACGTCCATCGTGCTCGCCTTCTCCGTCTCCGTCGCGATCGGCCTCGTCTTCGGCGTCTACCCCGCCCGCAAAGCCTCCGCCCTCGACCCCATCGATGCCCTCCGCTACGAGTAGGCTCCCGATCTGGGACTCGATCATGCTCCCGATGCTGGATCGGGTGTCGCTCCCGATGCTCCTTCCGATCATCCGCTCGGCATGCACCAGAAACGTCGCAGTTTCTGCGACGCGCGCGTCGGACTGAAGAGCGGCACGAAACGTGAACTACGGCATCCCATCACGCCTGGCGTGACGAGGAGCCCATGCCGTATCGACCGCCGTTCGACTTCCCCGACACGACGTTCCACGTCGTCAACCGAGCGACATATCGTCAGTTGCTATGCCGTGACTTCAGTGAATACCTGGCCCAATTGCGGATTCTCTCGTGGGCGGTTCAGGTGTCGCCCATCGATCTCTTCGCGTTCTGCCTGATGCCGAACCACTTCCATCTTCTACTCCGCGCGCCAACGGCGAAGGACCTCGCGACGTTCATGCACCGTTTCCAGATGACGCACGCGATGAAGCTGCGTCAGTGGCGTGGAACGGTCGGGCGCGGCGCCGTCTACCAGGGTCGCTACCGCGCGTCCCGTGTTCACGAGGACAGCTACTTCCATCGGGCGGTGCGCTACGTGGAACGCAATCCCGTCCGCGCCCAGCTGACGCGGCGACCCGACGAATGGATGTGGTCCAGCGCGTCCCCTGTCGCGCGGATCCAGGGCATCCGACTAGCCGATTGGCCGGTATCGCGGCCTGAAGGCTGGGCCGACTTCGTCAACCAGGTGGAGCCGGAGAGCGATCTGGCGTTCGTGCGGCGGCGATCCGCACGACGCGAGCCGCTCATCGACCCGGCGGTGGAGGCCACATCTCCTGCCATCCAGCTGGCCGGCGTCGCTGCAGATTCTGACGAAGACTGAGTCTCGTGTGTTTGAGGACGTACTCATCTTCTGCATCATCTGGGAAGCTCGTCGACGGAATGATCGGAAGAGAGATCGGAAGCCAGATCGGGAGGAGCATCGGGAGCCGGATCGGGAGCCGCTTCTGATAGCCTGACGCGTATGCGCGCGGTCAACGGTCTGCATCACGTGACGGCGATCTCCGGGCCGGCCCAGGAGAACCTCGACTTCTACGCCGGCGTCCTCGGCATGCGCCTCGTCAAGCGCAGCGTCAACCAGGACGATCCCGGCACGTTCCACCTCTTCTACGCGGACGCCGAGGGCCACGCCGGCACCGATCTGACGTTCTTCCCGTGGGCCCACATGGCGCCCTCCCGCGACGGACACGGACTCGCCACCGAGGTGTCGCTCGCCGTACCGGCGGGCACCCTGGACTGGTGGGCCGCGCGGCTGACCGGCTACGGCGCCACCATCGCCGCCATCGAGACGCGGTTCGGCGAGCGCGTCCTGGCGATCGTCGATCCGCACGGCCTGCGCGTCGCGCTGATCGAGACGGCGCCCGCCGTCGGCCGCGGCTTCACTCCGTGGGAGGCCAGCCCGGTGCCGCCCGAGCGCCAGAATCCGCGGCCTGCACGGGGCCCGCGTCGTCGAGCGCGATCCGGCGCCCACAGCGGCGCTCCTCACCGGCGTCCTCGGCTTCGTCCCGCACGCCACCGAGGGCGACTGGCAGCGCTTCGTCGTGCCGGATGCCGCGATGGGCGAGCGCAATACGTCGTCGGGCGGACTCCTCTTCGGCGTCAGCGGACGCCACATCGACGTCTGCGCCCGACCGGACGCGCGGCGCGGCAGCTGGGGCACCGGCAGCATTCACCACCTCGCCTGGCGCGTCGACGACGATGCCCACGAGGCCGATGTCCGGGGCCGCGTGGAAGCCGCCGGCGCGCGCCCGACGCCGGTGATCGATCGCTTCTGGTTCAAGTCGGTCTACTTCAAGGAACCGGGCGGCGTGCTCTTCGAGCTCGCCACCGACGGGCCTGGCTTCGCCGTCGACGAGACGGCCGAGTCGCTCGGTGAATCGCTCGTGCTGCCGCCGTGGCTCGAAACGCAGCGCGAGCAGATCCAGGCGATCCTGCCGGTGCTCTCCTATCCGCCCCGCCTCGAGGAGACGGCGTGATCGCCCGCCGGCGCCTCGCCTGCCTGCGCCTCGCCTGCCTGCGCCTCGCCTGCCTGCGCCTCGCCTGCTTGCCACGCGGCCGCGCGTCCCGCGCCATCCTGGCCGCCGTCGCCATCGCCGTGGCGCTCGCCGCGTCCCCGGCCGCCGCCCAGACCGTCCCCGCTCCGAAAACGTCTCCAAAGCCGCCATCGACAGGGAGTGCCATGTCCGCGACGATCAGGGGTCCGTTCGACGTGAAGATGACGCCGCAGGGCGCCGCCACCGAGCCCGTCGGCCGCTTCACGCTCGACAAGGCGTATCACGGCGATCTCGAAGGGACCGCTCTCGGCGAGATGCTGGCGTTCGGCACCGCCGTGAAGGGCTCCGCCGGATACGTCGCGATCGAGAAGGTCACCGGGACGCTGGCCGGCCGCAGCGGCACGTTCGCGCTGCAGCACTGGGGCGTGATGGACAAGGGCACGCCCGAGCTGCGCATCATGGTCGTCCCCGATTCCGGCACCGGCGATCTGACTGGCCTGACCGGGACGATGACCATCGACATCCAGCCGGGCGGCAAGCACTTCTACGGCTTCACCTACACGCTGCCGCCGGCGACGAAATGAGCCTGGCTGCGCGCGTCACCGTCGCCCCGCGCAAGACGACAGCGCTTGGCCACGGGCGCCGCGCCGCGCTCGCCGCCGCCTTTGCGCTCGGCACTGGCGTGATCGCCTGCGGGCCCGCCGACCCGCCGCTGCCCGCGCCGCCGACCAAGGAGCAAGCCGCCGCGACCACCGCCCGGCACGCCGCCGAGGCCGAACAGCGCTGGGCCGCGATCGCCGCGCGCGTCGATCCCCACGTCGACAAGCCGCGGGTGATCGTGATGACCGACATCGCCAACGAGCCCGACGATCAGATGTCGATGGTGCGGCTGCTCGTCTACTCGAACCAGATCGATCTCGAAGCGCTGATCGCCACGACGTCGACCTGGATGCGCAAGACGGTGCGGCCCGACGTGCTGCACGCGGTGATTGCCGCCTACGCGAAGGCGCGGCCGCGGCTCGAGGCGCAGGCGCCGGGCTACCCGACCGCCGAGGCGCTCGACGCGCTGGTCGTCAAAGGCCAGGACGGCTACGGCATGGCGTCGGTCGGCGCCAACCGGGTCTCGCCCGGTGCCGAGGCGATCATCAAGGCGGTCGATCGCGCCGACCCGCGCCCGGTGTGGGTGCTCGGCTGGGGCGGCACCAACACCCTCGCCCAGGCCATCTTCCACGTCCGCCGGACACGCAAGCCGGCCGACCTCGACGCCTTCATCGCCAAGCTGCGCGTCTACGCGATCTCCGATCAGGACGACGCCGGACCGTGGCTGCGCCGCGTCTTCCAGAACCTCCACTACATCGCCATTCCGTCGTCGCAGGACGGCGAGGAGTACTACCTCGCGACCTGGACCGGCATCAGCGGCGACCGCTTCTATCGCAACGCCAACGGCGCCGACTTCACCACCTTCACCGATGCCTGGGTGCAGACCAACATCCGCAGCCAGGGCCCGCTCGGCGCCCTTTACATCCCGCCGTGCTGCATCCACGAGGGCGACACGCCGTCGTTCCTCGGCCTCATCGACAACGGCCTCGGCAGCGCGATGAGCCCGAGCTACGGCGGCTGGGGCGGACGCTATGTGTGGCGGCAGCCGTCCGGCGAGGCGCGCCCGTTCTGGACACAGGGCGGCGATTCGTATCCCGGCCGCGACAGCTCGCGCGACACTGTCATCGGCACCGACGGCCGGGCGCACACCACCGATCAGGCGACGATCTGGCGCTGGCGCAATGCCTTTCAGCGTGACTTCGCCGCCCGGATGACGTGGGCCTCGGGCCGCGGCAGCAACCACAACCCGCGCGTCGTCGTGAACACCGAATCGGGCACGGCGCCGCTGACGCTGATCACGCCGGTTGGCACGCCGATGCTGCTCGACGCGACCGGCACGACCGATCCCGACGGACACGCCCTCACCTACCGCTGGGTCTACTACCCAGAAGCCGGCACCGGGATTCCGGGCCAGCCGGTGCTGGCGGCGCGGCCACCGGTCGGCGGCGGCGGAGATGCCGCGACCGGAGGCATCCCGTCGGCGCCCGATGGCGGCCCGCCGCAGCCGCCGGTCCGCGTCAAGCTGGACGCCGCGACGTCACCGCGCGCCGCGGCCACGCTGCTCGTGCCGGGCATCGCCCATGTGATCCTCGAGGTCACCGACAACGGGACGCCGAACCTGACCAGCTATCGTCGGGTCATCCTGCGCAGCCCCGCGGCCGCTGCGCCGCCCCCGCCGCCGGCGGCGGCCAAACCGACGTCCGCGGCGAACTAGATCGACGCGGCCAAAACTGCGACGTTTTCAGGCTGCTCCCGGAGGATGATCGGGAGCGACATCGGAAGGATCATCGGGAGGATCATCGGGAGCGACATCGGGAGCGGCATCGGGAGTTCAGGCGCCCTTGATGCAGTAGACGTGGCCCTGGCCGCGGATCAGCAGGCGCCCCTGCGCCGGCGCCAGCGACGCGTAGACGGGCTCGTCGAGCTCGTTGGTCCGCAGCACCTCGTGGCTCGGGCCGGCCTTCACCACGAAGGTGTCGCCGTCGGTGCTGGTCAGATACAGGTTGCCGCCGAAGGCGACCGGCGAGGCGACGAACTTGGCCGGCACGGGCGGCCGCCCGCCCTCGTACTTCACGACGCCGGTCCTGGCGTCGAGACAGGTGAGGAGCCCGGCGTCGCTGATCAGGTAGACGTAGTCGCCGTAGAGGATCGGCGAGGGGATGTACGCAGGTGCCCTTTTCGTAGGTCCAGGCGACGTGCGAGGCGGTGACGTCGCCGCGGCCGCCCGGCCGGATCGCGAGCACCTTCTTGGTCGGATACCCGGCCGACACGATCACCAGGCCGTGGCCGATGAGCGGCGTCGCAATCGTGTTGCTGTCGAGGCCCTTGGTCCGCCACAGCTCCTTGCCGGTGGCCGGGTCGTAGCCGATGACGAACTCGTTGCCGGCCGCCACCAGCTCGCTGGCGCCGCCGACCTCGACCAGGGCCGGCGTGGTCCAGGTCACCGACGTCGGCCGCTTCGTCTTCCAGACCGTCTTGCCGCTCCTGCCGTCGAAGGCGAGGATGAACGAGTCGTCGCCGCTGTCCTCGTCGCACTGCAGGATGACCAGGTTCTGGTAGAGCACGGGCGAGCTGGCGGTGCCCATGCCGAGCGTCTTGATGTCGCCGACGTCCTGCTTCCACAGCAACGTGCCGGCGAAGTCGTAGGCGAAGACGCCCTCGGAGCCGAAGTAGGTGTAGACCGTCTTGCCGTCGGTGACCGGCGTCGGCGAGGCGTAGCTGCCGCGCTTGTGGCGGCCGTCGTAGACGGCACCCTCGTAGGCGACCTTCTCCCAGCGCACCGCGCCGGTGTCGAGCGCCAGCGCGATCACCTTGTAGGTGTGCTTGCGGTCGGCGCCGAGCGAGTCGGGATGGACGAACGGCTCGGCCGGCTTGGCCGGGTCCTCCTGCAGCATGTGGACCGGCGGCTTGGCGCCGGGCAACGGCTCGCCTTCGATGGCCGTCGTCAGAAACACGTGGTTGCCCCAGACGATCGGCGACGAATGGCCGAGGCCTGGCACCGCCGTCTTCCAGGCGACATTGGTGGCCGGTCCCCAGGTGGACGGGAGCGCCGTCTCGTCGGAGACGCCCTGGCCGTGCGGGCCACGGAACTGCGGCCAGTTTCCGGCCGAGACGGTGGCCCCGAGGACGAGCGTGGTCAACGCGGCGGCAGCGGCGTGTCGTAGTGGACTCATGGGGGGGCCTCGGCTATCGTCCTGAAGTTCCCACATCTTAACCGTCAGCCTTCTATGCGCATCCCAGCTCGCCTCACGTCCGTCACACCCCAGCACCGGCTCGCCGTGCTCGGTGGCGCCACCGCGCTGATCCTGGCCGTCCTGACGGCCACTCCGTCCGCCGACAACTGGCCCGAGTGGCGCGGCGGCCCGAAGCGAGACGGCCGCTCGGCGGAGACGGGCCTGCCGACCAAATGGGCGCCCCCGTCCGCCAAGCTCCCCGCGGGCGAAGGCCTTGCGTGGCGGGTGCCGATCGGCAGCCGTTCGACGCCGGTCGTCTTCGGCAACCGCGTCTATCTCTATGCGCCGGCGGGCGACGTCGCCCACCGCCAGGAGCGTCTCGTGGCGCTCGACGCGGCCACCGGCAAGACCCTCTGGGAGCGGTTGTTCCCGGTCTATCTCACCGACATCCCGGCGCATCGCGTCGCCTGGGCCTCGCCGTCGGTCGATCCCGCCACCGGCAACATCTTCACCTTCGGCGGCAACGCCCACCTGCGCGGATTTTCGCCCGACGGCAAGCCGCTGTGGGAACGCTCGCTGGTCGAGGAGTACGGCGCGGTCACGACGCACGGCGGCCGCGCCATGTCGCCGGTGATCGACGGCGACCACGTCATCGTCAGCACGCTGATCTCCGCCTGGGGCACGCTGGGCCGCGGCGGCAACCGCTATTTCGCCTTCGACAAGAAGACGGGCCAGACGGTCTGGATCAGCTCGCCGCAGGCGCGGCACTGGGACACGAACTATTCGACGCCGATCATCACGACCGTCGGCGGCGTCCGCCTGGTGATCGCCGGCGGCACCGACGGCGTCTACCATGCGCTCAAGGGCGGGACCGGCGAGCCGGTGTGGAAGCTCGACGTCAGCAAGCGGGCCCTGAACAACTCGATGGTGATGGTCGGCACCGACGTGATCGCGACCCACAGCGAGGAGAACTTCGACACCAACGAGATGGGCCTGCTGACCCGCTTCGACGCGTCGCTCAAGGGCGAGATCAAGAAGGAACAGACCAAGTGGTTCCGCCACGGCGTGCAGATCGGCTTCCCGACGCCGGTCGCCGACGAAGCCAACGGCATCCTCTACGCCGTCGACAATGGCGCCATCCTGTTCGGCATCGATCTCGAAACCGGCAATACGCTCTGGACGAAGAAGCTGGGCACGCTGCAGAAGGGCTCGCCGGTCCTCGCGGACGGCAAGCTCTACGTCGGCACCGAGAACGGCCACGTCTACATCCTGAAGCCGTCCAAGACCGGCGTCGACGTGCTCGACGACGACGCGCTGCCGCTCTCGATCCAGGAGGGCACCGGCGGCGCCGAGCCGGGGCCCGAGCCGGTCGTCGCCTCGCCGGCCGTCGCCAACGGCCGGGTCTACATCTCGTCGATGGACGCCACCTACGCGATCGGGCCGAAGGCCCTGAAGGCGGCACCGCCGGCGGCCGCCGCGGCAACGGCCGCCCCGACCCCGGTCGCGAGCGCGCCGGCGGCGGCGCTGGTCTTCCCGTCCGACGTCACGCTGAAGCCGGGCCAGGCGCAGAAGTTCACGGTCAACCTGTTCGACGCCAACGGCAATCCGGTCCCGACGCCCGCGGGCACCACGGTCGCGTGGGCGCTCGAGGGTCTCAAGGGCACAGCCGGTCCCGACGGCACGTTCACGCCGGACGCCACCGCCGGCAGCCAGGGCGGCGCGCTCAAGGCGACGGCCGGCGCCCTCAGTGGCACCGCCCGGATCCGGGTCGCGCTGACCGGGAAGTTCGAGGAGAACTTCGACGCCTTCACGGCGGAGGCGCCGCCGGCCGGCTGGATCAATTCGACCAACAAGTTCGACGTCAAGGATCTCGAGGGCAGCAAGGTCCTGCAGCGCCGCGAGGATCAGACGCTGACGCGCCGTGCCCGCCTCTACTTCGGCGCGCCCGACATGGCCAACTACACCGTCGAGATGGACATGCGTTCGACGGAGAAGCGCCGGCAGCAGGGGGATATCGGCGTCATCGCCCAGCGCTACGTCTTCGTCCTCTTCGGCAACAGCCAGAAGGTCGAACTGCAGCCCTGGCAGCCGAACGTCGAGATGACCAAGTCGGCGCCGTTCGCCTGGAAGGGCGACACCTGGTATCGGGTCAAGCTCGAGGTGCAGAATCAGAAGGACGGCACCGTGCGGGCCCGCGCCAAGGCGTGGCCGCGCGGCGAGGCCGAGCCGGCCGCGTGGCTGGTCGAGAAGATCGATCCGCAGGGGCACAAGGCGGGCAGCCCCGGCCTCTACGCTGATGCGCCATGGGGCGCCTCTTTCGACAACATCAAGGTGTATTGAGACGATGACTTCGATGCGCGCAGCAGCTGGACTCGCCCTCGCCGGCGGCGTCATTCTCGCGGCCTCCACGGCCGCCGTCCGCGGCGACGGCGCGCCGATGGCCGGCGCCACCGACTGGCCGATGTGGGGCGGCACGCCGTCCCGCAACATGGTCTCGGCGGCCACCGGTCTCCCCGACAAGTGGGACGTCAAGACCAAGGCCAACGTGCGGTGGGTGGCCGATCTCGGCTCGCAGACCTACGGCAACGCCACCGTCGCCGGCGGCCGCGTCTTCGTCGGCACCAACAACGAACTGCTGCGCGATCCCAAGCAGCCCGGCGATCGCGGCGTGGTGATGGCCTTCAAGCAGGACACCGGCGAGTTCCTGTGGCAGAACACGCACGAGAAGGTGTCGGCCGGACGCGTCAACGACTGGCCGTTCCAGGGCGTCGCCAGCTCCGGCCTCGTCGAGGGCGACAAGTTCTACTACGTGAGCAATCGCGGCGAGGTGATGTGCCTCGACGTCGAGGGCTTCCGCGACGGCGGCGAGAACGACGGTCCGTTCAAGGAGGAGAAGGTCACCTCCGAGAAGGACGCCGACGTGATCTGGAAGTTCGACATGATGGAGGAGGTCGGCGCCTTCCCGCACAACCTGTCGAACTCGTCGCCGGTCATCCACGGCGACCTCATCTACGTGATGACGTCGAACGGGCAGGACGAGAGCCACGTCAACATCCCCTCGCCCAAGGCGCCGGCGATCATCGCCATCAACAAGACCACCGGCAAGCTGGCCTGGGAAGACAACTCGGTCTTCGACAAGATCCTGCACGGCCAGTGGTCGTCGCCGTCGGTCGGCACGATCGGCGGCCAGGTGCAGGTCGTCAACGCTCAGGGCGACGGCTGGATCCGCGGCTACGAGGCGCTGACCGGCAAGAAGCTGTGGGAGTTCGACACCAACCCGAAGGACTCGGTGTGGCCGAAGACCCGCAACGAGGTGATCAGCACGCCGGTCATCGTCGGCGACGTGGTCTACATCTCGAACGGCCAGGATCCGGAGCACGGCGAAGGCGTCGGCCACGCCTACGCCATCGACGCCACCAAGCGCGGCGACATCACCACCACCGGCCGGCTGTGGCACTACGACAAGATCCGCCGCTCGGTGTCGACGCCGGCGATCGCCGACGGCTTGATCTACTGGCCCGACTTCTCGGGCTTCTTGCACTGCCTGGACCAGAAGACCGGTCAGGCCTACTGGACGCACGACATGTTCGCGGCGATCTGGGGCTCGCCGATGGTCGCCGACGGCAAGGTCTACCTGGGCGACGAGGACGGCGACATCGCCATCCTGCAGCCGGGCAAGACGCTGAAGGTGCTCGGCGAGATGAACATGGGGTCGTCGGTCTACTCGACGCCCATCGCGGTCAACGGGTCGCTGTTCATCACCAGCCGCAACCAGCTGTTCTCGCTCGGCGCCAAGTAGCCCGCGCCCGGACGCGGTGGATTCGACACGGGCCGGGCATCTTCGGGTGTCCGGCCCGTTGTCATTGAGGTCGACATGCGCAGCGTGGGTCTGGTCGCGATGCTGGCGGGAGTCGACTGCGCAGCGCCCGACCTGCGCTGTCTCGGCTGGTCGTCGAGAGGGCCGGATGCGCACGCTCGACTGCCGAGCAGAGGATCGGGCGTCCATCGCCCGATCTGACGGCCCATGCCACTGACCGTTCGCGACGCAACCCTCGCCGATACCGGGCGCCTGGCGGCGCTCATGACCGAGCTCGGCTACCCGACCTCGCCCGCTCAGATGACGGCCCGCCTCACGCGGATCCTCGACGACGACGACTACGGCACGTTCGTCGCCTGTGATGGTGCGACGATCGCGGGCGCAATCGGCACGCGCACCGGACCGCTCTACGAGTTCGACGAGCCCGACGGCCAGATGATGGTCCTCGTCGTCGCGGACGGCCATCGGCGGACCGGCACCGGCGCCCAGTTGCTCGGGGTTGCCGACGCGCGCTTCGCTGAACAGGGCGTGCGGTTCGCCGTCGTCACGTCGGCCAACCGGCGGGCCGACGCGCACGTGTTCTACGAGAAACACGGCTACGCTTTCGACGGGCGTCGCTACAAGAAGTCACTCCACTGTTAGCAGCCGCATGCCTCGCCTGACGCCAGCGGACCTCGACAGCATCCACGCCGCCGTCGCGGCACTGCGCGACGCCTTCGACGCCACCGATGCCAAGGCCCGTTTTCAGAACGTGCGGCTGCCGTGGGACGACGATGACGCGGAAGCGATGTGCGACTCGCTGCCGGAGCCGCTGGTCCCGTTCATGTGCGAATGGCAGTCGGCAACTCTGGACGTCTACGCGTTCGACCGCGATGCCGCGGGCGAGTCGCGTGTGGTTGTGTGGAGCGATCATGCCGTCGTCGCCGACTGGCCGGACTTCGCCGCGTTCGTGCGGTGGCTGACGAAGGAGTGAGCGCGGCAAGGCGAACCCCCGGGGCCGGGCTTGCCGGCATGTGCCTCCGGTAAGTCACCGCACCAGGCGATCGCGGATCCAGCGCGCAAGCTGTTCCTCTGTGACGCGACCGTCGGCCAGGGCCAGGAACGTGGCCACCACATCGTCCTCGGTGGCGTCGAACTCTCGGTCGTTGATGCCGAGGACGGTCACCAGCGCCAGGAACGCGATCCGCTTGTTGCCATCGCGATACGGATGGTTGCGAGCAAGACCGAACGCATAGGCCGCCGCGAGCCCGGCGAGGTCGACCTTGGAATCGTAGGCCTGCTTCTGCTGCGGGCGGGCCAGTGCCGATTCGAGCGCATTTTCGTCGCGCACGCCAGGCAATCCACCGTGCTCCCGGACCTGATCGGCGTGAATGGCGTCGACGACCAGCCTGCCGAGCCATGCCGGTGCGGCGCGACGGCGCGCCATCGTTACTTGGCCAGCTCGCGCAGAGCGTTGCGATACTTCTTGGCTGCCTTCGCCGCGACCTTGAGCGCGCGCTCGACGTCGGGATCGTACGGCGTCAGCAGAATGCCGCGGTCGGTCTCGACGGCCAGCACGCGGTCGCCGGCCTCCAGGTGCAGCCGGTCGCACATGTCCTTGGGCAGCGTCGCGCTCACCGAACCGCCCGCCTGGCGGAGAGTCACTTCCTTGGTCACGTTTGGCTCCGGCCGTCAGAGTAGCATATTGGTGCTACCTGCGATGCGGGAACGTGCTATACAGGTCACGGAAACGCAGCCGAGCTGCAGGAGCGCACATGAAGAAACTGTCGCTGATTCTTCTCTTTGCACTGTCCGTCCCGGGCCTCGCGGGCGCGCAGGCCAAGCCGGCCACGACGGCGCCGCTCCAGGCTCCGGCGACCGTCGCCGTCAAATACGGCGCCAACATGGCCGTCGGCCGTACCTTCACGCACGACGGCGTGACGCTGTATTGCGAGGTCTACGGCACCGGCGAGCCGCTGCTTATGGTGCACGGCAACGGCGGCAGCATCAGCGATCTCCGCAGCCAGATCGCCCACTTCCGCAAGCGCTACAAGGTGATCGCGATGGACAGTCGCGACCACGGGCGATCGGCTGACAGCGCTGAGACGCTCACCTACGAGAAGATGACCGACGATCTGGCGGCGCTGCTCGAGCACCTGAAGGTCGGGCCGGTGAACGTGCTCGGCTGGAGCGACGGTGGCATCGAGGCCTTGTTGCTCGGCGTTCGCCACCCCACGAAGGTGAAAAAGCTGGTCGCGATGGCCGCCAACCTCAATCCGACCGAGGACGCCTTCAGCCCCGAGGTGCTCGCCCTGATCAAGTCGATGATGGCGGAGATCCCGGCGGCGGTCCGGGACACGCCGGAAGGCCGGCGCGCACTCAAGGTGACGGGCATGATGCTCGTCGAGCCCCACATCGACGGGAAAGCGCTCGAGGCCATCACCGCCCCGACGCTCGTGCTGGCAGCGGATCACGACGTCATCCGCGACGAGCACACCGTCGCCATCTATCGCCACTTGCCGAATAGTCAGCTGGCCATCTTCCCGAACGCCACCCACATGATTCCGTTCGACGATCCGGCAACGTTCAACGCGACGGTGGAACGGTTCCTGCGCACGCCGTTCGTGAAGAAGGATCGCCTCAAGGAGACGATGAGCTCCTTGGAGAAGATGAAGGCGCATTGACGGCTGGCGGTATTCGGAGGATTGATGGGGCTCGCCATCCGCGCCGTGACGCTCGCCGATGCCGAGCCCCTCGCCTGCCTGATGAGCGATCTGGGCTACGCCACGTCGTCAGGCCAGATGGAACAGCGACTGACGCTGATCCTGGGCGATGGGAGCTACCGGACCTTCGTGGCCTGCGACGGCACGACGATCGCCGGCGTCATCGGCACCCGGATCGGGCCGATGTACGAGCTGGATCATCGGTACGGCCAGATCATGGCGTTGGTCGTCGGCGCGGCGTACCGACGGCATGGCGTCGGCCAGATGCTCGTCCAGGCGGCCGAATCGCATTTCATCGAGCAGAGCGGCGGCGTGTCGATTGTCACGTCGGCCCACCGGCGGGCCGATGCGCACGCCTTCTACGAGAAGCACGGCTACACCTTCGACGGCCGGCGCTACAAGAAACACTTCGCCACAGTCGAGACCTCATGATGACGATCCTGGAACGCGCGCGATGAACGTCGCTGCCGCTGCGGTCACGCCCGCCGATGACGTGGCCTTCATGGGCCATCCCCGCGGCCTGTTCTATCTCGCCTTCACCGAGGCCTGGGAGCGCTTCTCGTATTACGGCATGACGGCGCTGCTGGCGCTGTACATGGTGAATCAGCTCCTGCTGCCCGGACACGTCGAGCACATCGCCGGCTTTGCCGCGTTCCGGGCCGCCCTGGAATCGCTGTCCGGCCCGTTGTCGACGCAGGCGCTCGCCTCGCAGATCTTCGGTCTCTACTCGGGGTTCGTCTATTTCACGGCGCTGCTGGGCGGCCTGATTGCCGATTGCTGGATCGGACAGCGCAACGGGGTCGTGATCGGCGCGCTGTGCATGAGCGCCGGCCACATCGCCATGACGTTCGACCAGTCCTTCCTGGTGGCGCTCGTCGTCGGCTCCGGCTTCCTGAAGGGCAACATCTCGGCGTAGGTCGGGGCCGTCTATCCTCGCGACGACGAGACGCGACGCACGCGCGGCTTCATCATCTTCAGTACCGCGATCAACATCGGCGCAGTCGCAGGCCCCATCGTGTGCGGTGTGCTCGCGCAAATCTACGGCTGGCACTACGGCTTCGGCGTGGCCGCCATCTTCATGCTGGTGGGCCTGGCGACATATCTCTACGGCTATCGGTACCTGCCGGCGCGGGTGGAACGGCGCACGGTCGACGCGGCTCGACTCACCGCCGCCGAACGGCGGATCGTCTACGCGCTCATCGCCGTCATCGTGATCACGATCTTCCAGTCGATCGCCTACACACAGATCTTCAACGTCAATCCGATCTGGATCCAGCAGCAGGTGGCCGCGGAGATCGGCGGCTTCCAGATCCCGGTGCCATGGTACCAGGCGGTCAATTCGGTCTCGAGCATCGTCTGCGTCCCGCTGCTGTTCTGGATCTGGCGTCACCAGGCCGGACGCGGTCAAGAGCCGGACGAACTCGCCAAGATCGGTACCGGATCCTGGGTGGCCGCGGCCAGCAATCTGATCCTCGTGGGCGCCATCCTGGCTGCGGGCGGTGCGCCGGTCCATCCGATCTGGCCGATCCTCTACAGCGCGGGGCTGGGTATCTGTTTCCTCTACTACTGGCCCACGCTCCTCGCGCTGGTCTCGCGCACCGCGCCAGCCAGCGTCAACGCCACGCTGATGGGGCTGGCCTTCATGAGCCTGTTCGTCGGCAACACCCTGGTCGGCTGGATCGGTGGCTTCTACGAGAAGATGACCCCGGCCCAGTTCTGGGCGATGCACGCGGCCATCTCTGCGGCCGGCGGCCTGCTCGTCGCGCTCATTGGACGCCGCCTCGGCCGCGCCTTGCGACCGGATAGAACACTAGCGTCCCGCCGCCCGGCGGCGAGCGTGATCGCGTAGTGTGTCTGATGGCGTCACGGCTGAGCCGCAGACGGCCCTCTCGCGGCGAGGACGCTCCATGCTGACGGGACCTTCGACCATCACGGGTCGGATCGGGAGGATCTGATGCGCGCCCCACGCATCGGCGTCGAACGCTTCGGCGTCTCGCTGATCCTGGCTGGCCTGGGCGCCGTGCTGGCGAGCGCGGTCCTGCTCGGCGTCGGCGCGCCACCCTGGGCGGCTGTCGGCGTGTCGGCCGTCGGTGCGCTCGCGGGCGCGGCCTGGATGGCGCCGCGTCTCCCGTCCGGCCTCGATGGGGCGAGTCGACGCACGCCCGTCGCCGCCGCCCTCTGGCTGGTGGTCGGCCTCGCCTCGATCGTCCAGACGGCGCGCCTCACGGCGTTCATGGTGGACGAAGCCCGGGTCGAGCGCGCGCTGTTCGCCTTCGACGACTTCTTCGTCCATCACTCCTGTGTCTCGGCCTACTTCGCCGCCGCGGGTCTGCAGCGCGGCGGCGTGCCGAACGTCTACGAGCGCACCCTCTACGAGGGCCGTGACGGCGAGCCGGTCTTCATCGGCGGCTTCGTCACCGACGTCTTCCTCTACCCGCCGCCGTTCCTGTTGCTGCCGCGGCTCGCGCTGGCGGCATCGGGGGACTTCCGCGCCTGGCGGCCGGTCTGGTTCGGTCTCGAGGGCGGGATCGTCGTGCTGGCGCTCGTTGTCGTGGCCTGGTGGATCGGCGGCCGGCAGGGCCTGGCGGCCGCCCTGCTCGCGCCGCTGGTCTGGCTCTCGCTTCCGACGCTGATGACGCTGCAGTTCGGCAACGTCCACATTGCGGCGATCGCCGTCGCGATGCTCGCGATGGTGGCATTCGAGCGCGGCCGCCACGCGCTCGGCGGCGCGCTGCTCGGCGCCGTCGTGGTGACCAAGATTTTCCCCGGCGTGCTGCTCGTCTACCTGCTCTTCCAGCGCCGTTGGCGAAGCCTCGGCTGGGCCACCGCGTTCGCGGCAGGCTTCGTCCTCCTCGCGCTGCTGGTCCTTGGGCCGGCGCCGTTCGAGGCTTTCCTCACCTATCACCTGCCGCGGCTCTCGAGCGGAGCGGCCTTCGAAACCCTGTTCACCCACCCGGACGTCATCGCCTGCAATCACGCGGTCTACGGCGTGGTCCAGAAACTCGAGCTCCTCGGTGTGCCGGGGATGTCACAGACCACGGCGGCCTCCGCGGCCATGCTCTACGGCGTCGCGCTCATCGGCGTCGCGGCGGTCGGGGCCCGGGTGGCACAGGAGCGCCTGCCGATGGCGCTGGTGTGGCTCGCGCTCCTGCAATTGGCCGCGCTCCGGAGTCCGTTCTCGCCGGACGTCTACGCGCAGTTCGCGCTGCTGTGGATCCTGGCGCTCCTCCTGGCTCGCGGCGAGTGGCGCGCCTGGCAGATGATCCTGCTGGGTTTGGCCGTCGTGCTCGCCAACAACGTGGTCCCGACGAGTCCGCCCGCGCGGTGGTTCATCGCGATGACCCTGGTCGATCAGTTGCTGTTCATCGGACTGTGCGTCTGGGTGGTCCTGGTGCACCAAACTGGTCGCCACCGGCGAGCCATGGACGAGAGCGTTAGAACGTGAAGGTGAAGCCGACGTTCAGGTGACTGACGTCCTTGTCGCCGGCGATCAGATACTTCGTCTCGAGGCGGCGATACTCGACGCCCCAGGAGATCTGGGCCGAGGCCTTGTGCTGGAAGCCGAACGAGATGGCACTGTTGTCGATGCGCGTCTCGCGACGCACCACGGTCAGGAAGTCCTCGTCGTCCGGGTTGTCGGTGCCGAAGCCGCCGTGCACGGTGACGGTCGGCGTCACGGCGGCGGTGACCTGCACCCAGCCGCCCTTGGTGCCGATGCCGCGCGGGCCGTCGAGCACCGGCACGCCTGCCGGTCCGACGATCGCGCCGTCGGCGATGACGCCCTGGAAAATGCCGGCCTGGAAGCCGCCGAGATTGCTGCCGGCGAACGCCTCGCCCTGCACGGTGACCTTGGTGCCGAGCGGCAGCACCCAGTCGGCGGCGATGCCGTTCGAGTCGAACGTCCGATCGGCGGCGGTGGTCGTCACCCGCGACTGGCCCCAGTGGCCCGACACGCCGATGGTCGCGACCTTCTTCGAGGCGGCGAAGTTGGCGAGCGTCACCGCGGCGCGGCCCTGCAGGAACGGCGTCTCCGAGAGCGCGCCGCTGCCCGGCTGGTAGAAGAACGCCGCGTTGAAGTCGCCGGTCTGCGGCGCCAGCAGGCCGCCCTGCAGCAACACCTGCTTCGTCTTCCACTCACCGCGGACCTGTGGGAGCCGCGACCACATATTGCCACCGGCGGCGAACAGCGGGATGCCCTGGGACGAGATCGACAGCGGGTTGACCGGCGCGAAGATCATCCAGTCCTGCCCGACGACCAGGCTGCCCTTGGTCCAGTCGAGGCGGGCGTTGGCCAGGCGCAGGCGGAACACGCCCATGTTGTCGCCGATGCCGACCGTCGGGTAGCCGCCGAAGAAGTCGCCTTCGAGCACGCCGGTCACCTTGGCCCTGCCCAGCATCGCGCCGGTGACGCGGAGGCCGAGGCGGCTCTGGCGCGCGGTCATCCCGAGATGGCCGGGACCGCTCGCCGCCGCGAACAGCGGCACGTCGCCGTTGTTCACCGCGTCGCTGTTCGAGAACAGGTTGAAGTAGGCGATGCCGTAGGGCGTCACTTTGATTGGCTCGGCCGGCTTGGACGCCGTAGCCGGTACCGCGGCGGGCGGCGGCGTGGCCGGCGTCGCGGGCGCTGGCGCGGGTGACTGGGCCTGGGCGGCGGTGGTCAGGGCCAGGGCGACGGCGAAGGGGGCGGCGATGCGGCGAGTGAGTGTATCCATGCGTTGGTAGGGTAGACCTCTCCCGTGGCGTCGGACCGGTGCGGTGCGACACGTGTGGTGCGTTGGTGAAATGGTCGATGTGGAACGATCGCGCCGCCCTGCGGCGCGCCGGGTCAGGCCGCCGGTGCCCGCTGATGCGCGTGCGTTTCGAGGAACGTCATGATTTCCTCGCGCAGCTCGAAGAAGGCCGGATGCGCCATGACCTCGTGCCGCTCGCGCGGCCGCGAGAGTGGCACCGTCAAGACGGCGCCGAGCCGGGCATCCGGTCCGTTGGTCATCAGCGCGACGCGATCGGCGAGGAACAGCGCCTCGTCGACGTCGTGCGTGACCATCAGCGCGGTGGTGCGCTCGGCGCGCCAGAGGTGCAGCAGCACTTCCTGCAGCTCGACGCGGGTCAGCGAGTCGAGCATCCCGAACGGCTCGTCGAGCAGCAGGACGCGCGGCGCCAGCGCGAAGGCGCGGGCGATGCCGACGCGCTGCTGCATGCCCTGCGACAGCGCGGCGGGCTTGACGTGCGCCGCGTCGCCGAGGCCGACCTTCTCGAGGTAGCGCATCGCCAGCGCGGCGCGCTCCTTCTTGGCCAGCTCGGGCTTGGCCTGGTCGATGCCGAGCCGCACGTTATCGAGCGCGGAGAGCCACGGCAGCAGGCACGGCGCCTGGAAGACGACGCCGCGATCGAGGCCCGGCCCATCGACCGCGGCCCCGTTCACGCGGACGGTGCCGGCGTCGGCGGTGTTGAGGCCGGCGGCGATGCTGAGTGCGGTCGACTTGCCGCAGCCGGAATGCCCGACCAGGCAGACGAACTCACCGGCCTCGAGCGTCAGGGTGAAGTCTCGCATGACGACGAAGCGGCTGGCGCCGTCCGCGGTGGGATAGGTCTTGGTGAGCCCTTCGAGGGCGAGGCCGGTCCTCATGCGTCGCCCAGCTCGGCGGTCATCAGTTCGGCGCTGGCGGCGACGGATTCAGGCGTCCGCGCCGCCGGCCGGACGCGGCCGGCCGTGCCGAGCAGGTAGTCGATCACCGACTCGCGGATCCGCTTGGACTCGGGCGACCGGTTCAGCGACGTGTGGTTGCGCGGCCGCTCGAGCTCGACGGCGATCGACGGCCCGAGCGTGGCGCGGGGTCCGGCCGACAGTGGCACGATGCGGTCGGCGAGCAGGATCGCCTCGTCGACGTCGTTGGTGACGAGCACGACCGTCTTGCGCCCCTCGCCGTGCAGGCGGCCGATCTCGGTCTGCAGGCCGCCGCGGGTCAGCGCGTCGAGCGCCGAGAGCGGCTCGTCGAGCAGCAGCACCTTGGGATCGAGCGACAGCGCCCGGGCCAGCGCGACCCGCTGCCGCATGCCGCCGGAGAGCTGCGCCGGCTTGCGATCGCGGGCGTTGAGCAGGCTGACCATCTCGAGGCACGCCTCGATGTGTTTACGGCGCCGCTCCGCCGTCCAGCCGCTGTGGATCTCGTCGACCGCCAGCCGCACGTTGTCGTAGGCCGACAGCCACGGCAGCAGCGAGTAGTTCTGGAACACGACGCCGCGCTCGGGGCACGGGCCGCTCATCGTCTTGCCTTCGAAGAGGGCTCGGCCGCTGTCCGGCGCGACCAGGCCGGCGAGCAGCGAAATGAGCGTCGTCTTGCCGGCGCCCGAGTAGCCGACGATGGCGACGAACTCGCACTCGGACACCTGGAGGTTGACGTGCGCCAGCACGTCCACCGTCCGGCCACCGGCGCGATAGCTCTTCGAGACGTTCTGCAGTTCGAGACAGGCCATACAATCCTTCTTGACGAGGACTCAGTTGATTGGAACGTTCAACTCCCAACGTCCAATTCCCAAGGAACCTCCAACTCCCAACTCCCAACGGCCGGTCGCTACGCTCCGGCCGGAACTCAGCGAGGTTGGGCGTTGGAAGTTGGAAGTTCCTTGGCCGTTGGTGGTTGGTCGTTGGGAGTTGTCATGAAAACTCTCGTCCTAGGCGCCGCGCAGGCGCGTTTCAACCAGGCTCATCAGCGCGGTCGAGCAGCGAAGCCGACGACGCCGATGGTGAGGATGCAGAGGATGATGTGCGCGTAGATGCAGGCGTTGTATTCCTGCCAGAGGAAGCCGCCGACGCCGGGCGCGCCGGTCAGCATTTCCGACGGCGACGATGACCAGCCAGGCGATGCCGAGGCTGAGGCGGAAGCCGGTGAACATGTAGGGCAGCGTGGCGGGCACGAGGACCTTGAAGAGCGTCTTGGTCGGCGAGAGCTTGCAGCACCCTGGCGACGTTCAGGTAGTCCTGCGGCATGGCGCGCACGCCGACGCCGGTGTTCAGCACCGTGGGCCACATCGCGCAGATGGCGATGGTGAAGAGCGCCGGCCGGGCTTCGCGAGCTTCTGGAACAGCACCAGGCCCAGCGGCAGCCAGGCCAGCGGCGAGACCGGCCGCAGGATCTGGATGATCGGGTCGAAGGCCTTGCGTGAACATCTTCGACAGCCCGAGCAGGAAGCCGAGCGGCGTGCCGATGAGCAGGGCGAGCGCGTAGCCCTTGGCGACCAGCACCAGCGAGTACCAGGTGAAGCGCAGGATGCCCTGGTCGAGCTCGCCGCGCTTGGCGAACGGCTCGACGATGTAGGGCTTGCTGGCCTCCCAGGTCTCCGCCGGGCGACGGCAGGTCGGTGCCGCCGTAGCGGCTGACCAGTTCCCACAGGTCGAGCACGGCGCCGATGCCGACGAGCGGCAGCAGCGCCGAACCAGTTCGATCGGCGAGGCGCCTGAGCCGAGCGCTCGCAGACGGCGACCGCGACGGTGGCCGGCTTCGGCGCGACGTCGATCGATGCGAGATTGGACATGGTGCTCATCCTTTGAGGTCTGTGAACCGCGAAGCCCTTGGCGTAGGCCTCCGGCTCGGCTGGGGTCGAAGGTGACGCCGTCGAAGAGCGTCTCCGGCTTGTCGTCGAGCGCCGCCGTGCGTGTAGCCGATCTCCTTCATCGCCTCTTCGTAGATGTCGGCGCGCATGACCTGCTTGGCGACGCCGTCGTAGTCGGGCGCGCCGTCGACCATGCCCCAGCGGCGGAACTGCGTGAGCCACCACTTGGCGTACTTCGGCTGCGGGTAGTTGCAGTTGCGGTCGCTGAAGATCATGTAGTTCGGGTCCTGCTTCTTGCGGCCGTCGCCGATAGTCGTACTTGCCCTGCAGCCGGCCGAGGATGATCTCCGGCGGGCAGTTGATGTAGGTCGGCGCGCTGACACGATCTTCGCCTGCTCCGGGCGGTTCTCCATCTCGTCGAGCCAGACGCTGGCCTCGTGCAGCGCCTTGAGCACGGCCTTGACGGTCTTCGGATTCTTCTCGGCGAACTCCGCGGTGAAGGCGCAGACCTTCTCCGGGTGATCCTTCCAGATCTCCTGCGTGGTGATGGCGGTGAAGCCGATGTCGTCGGCGATGGCGCGCGCGTTCCACGGCTCGCCGACGCAGAAGCCGTCCATCTTGCCGACCTTCATGTTCGCCACCATCTGCGGCGGCGGGATGGTGATCAGCGAGACGTCCTTGTCGGGATTGATGCCGCCGGCGCGCCAGGTAGTAGCGCATCCACATCGCGTGCGTGCCGGGCGGGAAGGTCATCGCGAAGGTCATCGGCGTGCCGGCCGCCTTGGCGGCATCGACGAGCGGCTTGAGCGCCTTCGGATCGGCCGCGACCTTGCCCTTGAGCTCGGCCTTCGAGCGTGATCGCCTGGCCGTTGCGGTTGAGCAGCCACGGGACGACCATCGGCTTCTTCGGCGCGCCGCAGCAGGCCCATCGTGGAGGCGATCGGCATGCCGATGCAGCATGTGCGTCGCCTGGATGTCGCCGTTGGACAGCGAGTCGCGGATGGCCGCCCAGCTCGCCCCCTTGCTGACCGTCGAGTTGATGCCGTACTTCTTGAAGAGCCCCTTCTCGTGGGCGATGACGATCGGCGAGCAGTCGGTCAGCGCGATGATGCCGAACTTCATCGCCGACACCTCGGGCGACTCGCTCGCCCAGACGCGCCCGGAGGGCAAGAGGGCCGCGCCGAGGGCGGCTGTGCTGACCTTGACGAAGCGACGGCGTGAGTTCATGCGATCCCCTATTGCAATCCGACCGCCAGCCGCGCCAGAGCTTCGACCACGAAAGCAACAACACTCGTACAATCAACGGGTTGCGCGGTTCGGAGGGCCGTGCTCTGTGGCTACGTAAATGTTTGTTGGCTTTATAAAATCAACGAAAATGTTACCATTCAGCCGGACGTAACAAACGGCGCCATTCCGCCGCCGACGCTAGATAGCGACATGAATATCGGCTTATGGCGTATTTGAAACATTTGTGGACATGCTCGGAGATCTCGGATGCGTCTCGGCGCGGTTCCATTCAGCAAAAACTCCCGCGTCAAAACGCCACGCGAAGGCCGATTAGACACATTTACGTTGTTCTTAACATCTCAAGACAACATTTGCGTACGCCTCTGGCCCAGGCGCCGATCCGCCAGCCGATGACCGTCTGGCGCCGTTTGCCCAGCAAAATCAGGGTTTCTGCCTCTGTCCGGCCCGGGATGCCCAGTGGGCCGGCATCTTGCACAGGGACCGGGTGGGATGACCGCACCCGCCGCCGTCGACGCCGTCGAGACGCATTGCCCGTACTGCGCCCTGCAGTGCGGCATCGTCGCGCGGACGTCGCCGACGCTGTCGGTGGTCGGCAATCGCGCCTTTCCGGTCAACGCCGGCGCGCTGTGCGCGAAGGGGTGGAACGCCGCCGCGGTGGTCGATCACCCCGAGCGGCTCCGTGAGCCGCTGGCCCGCGATCGCGCCGGCCGCCTGGTCCCGGTCGGCTGGCGCTACGCCCTCGACCGCATCGCGCTCGGCATCCGCGACACGATCCGCACGCATGGCGCCGATGCCGTCGGCATCCTCGGCAGCGGCGCGCTGACCAACGAGAAGGCCTACCTGCTCGGCAAGTTCGCCCGGGTCGCTGTCGGCACCGCCAACATCGACTACAACGGCCGCTACTGCATGTCGTCGGGGGCTGCGGCCACCAACAAGGCGTTCGGGCTCGACCGCGGCCTGCCCTTCCCGCTCGAGGATCTCGCAGGCGCCGACGTCGTCCTGCTCGCCGGCAGCAACCCGGCCGAGACGATGCCGCCGTTCGTGCGGTATCTCGACACACTCAAGGGGCGCGGCGGCGCGCTCATCGTGATCGATCCGCGGCGCTCGGCGACGGCGCAGCTGGCGACGCTGCACCTGCAGCCGATGCCGGGCTCCGACACGGCGCTCGCCAACGGCCTGCTGCACGTGCTGCTGCGCGATGGCCTCGCCAACCAGGCCTACATCGAGCGGCGTACCGAGGGATTCGCCAAGGTCCGGGCGGTCGCCGCCGGCTACTGGCCCGAGCTGGTCGAGCGCGTCACCGGCGTCCCCGAGAAGAAGATCGTCGAGGCCGCCCGCCTGCTCGGCACCTCGGCCCGCGGCTATGTGCTGACCGGGCGCGGCCCCGAGCAGCAGGCGCAGGGCGTCGCCAACGCGCTGTCGTACATCAACATCGCCCTCGCCTGCGGCTTCCCCGGCAGCGAGGGCAGCGGCTTCGGCACCCTCACCGGCCAGGGCAACGGCCAGGGCGGCCGCGAGCACGGCCAGAAGGCCGACCAGCTACCCGGCTACCGCTCGCATCAACGACCCGGCCGCGCGCCGCGCCGTCGCCGGCGTCTGGCGCGTCTCGCCGGAGTCGCTGCCCGGCCCGGGCAAGTCGGCCTACGAGCTGCTCGAGAGCTGCGGCACCGACGGCGGCGTCCGCGCCCTGTTCGTGATGGGCTTCAACGCGCTGGTCTCGTCGCCGTCGGCCGGCCAGATCGAGACGCGGCTCGCCTCGCTCGACTTCCTCGCCGTCTCCGACTTCTTCCTCTCCGAGACGGCCAGGATGGCCGACGTCGTCCTGCCTTCGGCGCAGTGGGCGGAAGAGGACGGCACGATGACCAACCTCGAGGGCCGCGTCATCCGCCGCACGCGCGCCGTCGCCGCGCCGATCGGCGTGGCGTCGGACATCGGCGTGCTGGTCGGCCTCGCCGAGCGCCTCGGCAAGCGCAAGCACTTCGCCTACAGCACGCCGGAAGACGTCTTCGACGAGCTGCGCGCGAGCCACCAGGGGCGCGCCGGCCGACTACTCGGGCATCACCTACGCCAAGATCGACGCCGCAGCGCGGCGTCTTCTGGCCGTGCCCCTCGGCCGAGCACACCGGCACGCCGCGGCTCTTCGCTGGACGCTTCGCCACGCCGTCCGGCAAGGCGCGCTTCCACGCCGTCAAGCACAAGCTGCCCGCCGAGGCACCCGACAAGGACTACCCGCTCTACCTGACCACCGGCCGCGTCCTCGCCCAGTACCAGTCGGGCACGCAGACCCGCCGGGTGCCGGCGCTGAACGCGATGTCGGGTCGTGCGGTCGCCGAGCTGCATCCGCAGACGGCGGCGCGCTTCAAGGTGACCGACGGCAGCCGGCTGGCGGTGAAGACGCGCCGCGGCTCGGTCGACGTGACCGCCAAGGTCACCCGCGACATCCGGCCCGACACGATCTTCATGCCGTTCCATTGGCCCGACGGGCAGTCGGCCAACCGGCTCACCAACGATGCGCTCGACCCGACGAGCCGCATGCCGGAGTTCAAGGTCTGCGCGGCGCGCGTCGACCCGCTCGGTCCCGAGGACGTCAGCCCCGCTCCCAGGGACCTCAGTAAGGACACCCGCTCATGACGTCACCCCACCGCCTCGTGGTCATCGGCAACGGCATGGCGGGCGCCCGCCTCGTCGAGGACGTGCTCGCCCGCGCCAGCGGCGATCGCTTCGAGGTCAGCATGTTCGGCGACGAGCCGTACGGCAACTACAACCGGATCCTGCTGTCGGGCGTCCTGGCCGGCACGCAGCAGCCGGACGACATCTTCATCAACCCGCTCGCCTGGTACACCGACAACGAGGTCGACGCTGCACGCGGGCGTCGGCGCGGCACGCATCGATCGCGACGCGCACAGCGTGGTCCACGGCGCGCGACGGGCGGGCCGAACCCTACGACACGCTGGTCATCGCCACCGGCAGCGGTGCCGTTCGTGCCGCCCATCGAGAACCTGGCGCCGACCGACCCGTCGCACGGCCCCAGGTCCGGCCCGGCAAGCCCCTACAAGGACGGCGTCTTCGTCTTCCGCACCCTCGACGACTGCGAGCGGATGCTGGCCCGCGCCGCCGACGTCAAGTCGGCCGCCGTCATCGGCGGCGGCCTGCTCGGCCTCGAAGCGGCGCGCGGCCTGCTCGACCGCGGCCTCGAGGTCAACGTCGTCCACCTGATGGAACACCTGATGGAGACGCAGCTCGATCGGGACGCCGGGCCTGATGCTGCCAGACAGTCGATGGAACAGCTCGGGCGTCAAGGTGCACCTCGGCAAGTCGACGACCGGCGTGCTCGGCGACGGCTCGCGTCACCGGCCTGCAGTTCAAGGACGGCTCGACGCTCGACTGCGACCTGCTCGTCGTCGCCGCCGGCATCCGGCCGAACGTGGCGCTCGCCAAGGCCAGCGGCCTGGCCGTCAAGCGCGGCATCGTCGTCGACGACGACATGGCGACCTCGCGACGCCGACGATCTGCGCGGTCGGCGAGTGCGCCGAGCACCGCGGCATGGTCTATGGGCTGGTGGCACCGCTGTGGGAGCAGACGGCGGTGCTGGCCGACCGGCTCACCGGCCGCGACCGCGGACGCGGTCTACGAGGGCTCGCGGACGTCGCACCAAGCTGAAGGTGATGGGCGTCGACCTCGCGGTCATGGGCGAGAAGCAGAGCCGCGACGCCGACGACGAGGTCGTCACCTACGCCGAGCCGGGCCGCGGCGTCTACAAGAAGCTGATCGTCCGCGACGGCAAGCTGGCCGGCGCCATCCTGCTCGGCGACACCAGCGCCGCCCCGGCGCTGCAGCAGCTCTTCGACCGCAGCGACGCCGCTCCCCGACTCGCGCGCCTCGCTGCTCTTCCCGATCGGCGACGCACCGGCCCAGCTGTCCGCCGCCGACCTGCCGGACGACGCCCAGATCTGCAACTGCAACGGCGTCTCGAAGGGCCGCGATCGTCGGCGCGCTGCGCAGCGGCTGCAAGACCTTCAAGGCGGTCTGCGACGCCACCCGGGCCGGTACCGGCTGCGGCTCGTGCAAGGCCCAGGTCAAGGCGATCGTCGAGGCGGTGGCCGGCGACGCGCTGCAGGACGATCCGGCGGCGCACTACTACGTGCCCGGCGTGCCGATGCCCAAGCGCGACGCTGATCGCCGCCATCCGGAGCATGAACCTGCGCAGCGTGTCGCAGGTCTTCGACGTGCTCGCCGCCGGCCAGGAGGACCCGGGCAGCAAGGCCGGCCTGGCGTCGCTCCTCAAGACCATCTGGGGCAACGACGTCGTCGACGAGCGCGACGCCCGCTTCATCAACGATCGCGTTCACGCCAACATCCAGAAGCGACGGCACCTTCAGCGTCGTGCCGCGCATCTTCGGCGGCGTCACCAGCGCCGCCGACCTGCGCAAGATCGCCGACGTCGCCGACAAGTACAACGTGCCGCATGGTGAAGATCACCGGCGGCCAGCGCATCGACCTGCTCGGGCTGACCCGCGAGCAGCTGCCCGACGTGTGGAAGGACCTCGGCATGCCGTCGGGTCACGCCTACACGAAGGCCTTCCGCACCTGCAAGACGTGCGTCGGCACCGAGTTCTGCCGCTTCGGCGTCGGCGACTCCACCGCCCTCGGCATCGCCATCGAGAAGCGCTTCCAGGGCCTCGAGTCGCCGGCCAAGATGAAGCTGGCGACGGCGGGCTGCCCGCGCAACTGCTCGGAGGCGACGGTCAAGGACATCGGCGCCGTTGCCATCGAAGGCGGCCGCTGGGAGATCTACGTCGGCGGCGCCGCCGGCGCCCACGTCCGCAAGGGCGACCTGCTGGCGACGGTCGACAGCCAGGAAGAGGTCATTCTCCTGACCGGCCGCTTCATGCAGTACTATCGCGAGGAAGCCAAGTACCTCGAACGGACCTACGACTTCGTGCCGCGGATGGGGCTCGACCGGGTGCGGGCGGTGATCGTCGACGACGCCGAGGGCATCGCCGCCCGGCTCGACGCCGAGATGCAGAAAACCGTCGACAGCTTCGTCGATCCGTGGCTCGAGGCGCACGAGCCGGTGCATCCCTCGCAGTTCAGCCAGGTGCTGGAGCCGGCCATGGCGCCGGTCGCCGTCGAGGTGCGCGCCAGCCGCGCCGAAGCGCTCGGATTCCGCAGCGCGGAGGCGGGGCGATGAGCGCGGTCGTCGGCACGCAGGCCGCCCGCCAGGTGAACCTGGGGGCCCTCGATCGAATCCCCATCGGCGAAGGCCGGACGTTCGCCATCGACGACCTCGAGATCGCCGTGTTCCGGCCGCGCTCCGGCGAGGTGTTCGCCACCCAGGCCTCGTGTCCGCACGCCAACGGCCCGCTCGCCGACGGCTTCGTCGGCAACGGCAAGGTCGTCTGCCCGTTCCACGCGTATCGCTTCGACCTGGCGACGGGCTGCCCCGAAGGCAACACGTGCGCCCCGCTGACCACCTATCCGGCCGGCGTCACCAGCGTCGGTGACGTGGTCGTCACGCTCGGGGGACGGTGACAACCATGGGAGCGCCGATGTCCGACCCGGTCGCCACCAGCACCCGGCGCACCGCGCCGCTGCTCGAGGGCCGCACCGTCGGCGTGCTCGAAGCGCGCATGACCGATACCATCGCCACGCTGTTCGAGCGGGAAGGAGCGGTGGTCGTGCGCGCCCCCGCTCTCGCCGAAGCCGTCGTCGACGCCACCGCCGAGATCAAGGCGTGGGTCGAGACGCTGGTCGAGGATCGCTACGACGTGGTGGTCTTCCTGACCGGCGTCGGCGTGACCCGCCTGCTCGACGAGATCGAGCGGCTCGGCCACCTCGACGCGGTGCGCGCCGCGCTCGGCCGGACCACGGTCGTCGCCCGCGGCCCGAAGCCGTCGGCGGCGCTCGGCCGGCGCCGCATCGGCGTCAGCGTCGCGGTCGCCGAGCCGTGGACCACGCAGGCCTGCATCGACACGCTGCGCGGCCTGCCGCTGTCCGGCAAGCGCGTCGCGCTGATCCACTTCGGCGAGCGCAGCACCCAGCTCGCCGAGGCCATCCAGCAGAGCGGCGCCGTCCTCGACGAGCTGTGCATCTACGAGTGGCGGCTGCCGGACGACCTCGGCCCACTCGACAAGCTGGTCGGGCTGACCATCGACGGCCGGATCGACGCCGTCGTCTTCACCAGCCAGGTCCAGGTCCGCCACTTCCTCGAAGTGGCCGCCCGCTCGGAACGCGAGGCGCCGCTCATCGAGGCGCTCAACGCCTGGACCGTCACCGCGTCCATCGGCCCGACCTGCTCGGCGGCCCTCGTCGCCCGCGGCATCACGCCGCGCATCGAGCCGGCCCGGCCCAAGCTCGGCCCGCTCGTCGAGCGGGTCGTGCAGTACCTCGCCGTCGAAGGCAGTGCCCGCTAACCCCATGGCCCAGAAGACCACCTTCACCGCCGAACCGCCGAGCCGCCTGCGTGCGGACGCCGCGGCGCGCCCAGCGCCGCGAATTGCCGGACGCACGCCCGGGGGGCGGCCAGCGGTCGCGCGTGAGAGCGCGACCGCCGACATACAGGGACACACGCCGACCCTGGCGGCGTGCTTCCTCCACTTCGACGTCTCCTTCATGCTCTGGGTGCTGCTCGGCGCGCTCGGCGTCTACATCGCCGAGGGGCTGAAGCTGGGCCCGTCCGAGAAGGCGATGGTCGTCGCCATCCCGATCCTGAGCGGCTCGCTCCTGCGCGTCCCGCTCGGGCTGCTCAGCGACCGCTTCGGCGGCAAGAAGGTCGGCACGATCATGCTGCTGTGCCTCTACGGCCCGCTGACGCTCGGCTGGCTGTCCGGCAACAGCCTCAACGACCTGATGGCAATCGGCGCCCTGCTCGGCGTCGCCGGCGCGTCGTTCGCGGTCGCCCTGCCGCTCGCCAGCCGCTGGTATCCGGCCGAGAAGCAGGGCCTGGCGATGGGCATCGCCGCCGCCGGCAACAGCGGCACGGTGGTCACCAACCTGATCGCGCCGCGCCTCGCCGCCTCGATCGGCTGGCAGGGCGTGATGGCGGTGGCGATGATTCCGCTCACCATCGCGCTGATCGTGTTCGTGCTCTTCGCCAAGGAGAGCCCGCGCCGCGGCGGCCGGCCGACGATGAGGCAGTACCTGCGCGTCCTGCAGGAGCGCGACCTGTGGTCGTTCTGCCTGCTCTACTCGGTGACCTTCGGCGGCTACGTCGGGCTGGCCAGCTTCCTGCCGCTGCTGCTCCGCGACCAGTACCGCGTGACCCCGGTCACCGCCGGCCTGCTGACCGCGCTCGTCGCCCTCGTCGGCAGCGTCTCGCGGCCGGCCGGCGGCATCGTCGCCGACAAGGTCGGCGGCGCCTCGATGCTCTCGCTGCTGCTCGGCGTGATCGCCGTGGCCTACGTCAGCTGCGCCACGCTGCCGACGCTGCCGGTGATCGTCACGGTGCTGTCGGTGCTGATGCTGTGTCTCGGCCTCGGCAACGGCGCGGTGTTCCAGATGGTGCCGCAGCGGTTCGCCCGCGAGATTGGCCTCGTCACCGGCGTCGTCGGCGCCATCGGCGGCATCGGCGGCTTCATCCTGCCGAACGTCCTCGGCCAGGCGCGCGCCTCGACCGGTTCGTTCTCGACCGGCTTCGCGGTGCTGGCCGTCCTTGCCGCCGGCGCGGTGCTGCTGCTCCGCGCGCTGATGGCGTCGACCGAAGGCTGGCGCGGTTCCTGGCGCGCGCCGGAAGTCGAGGCCGACGCGGCCTGACGATCGAGCGGCGGCGGCCTCAGGTACAGCTTGCCGGCGGCGTCGTTGGCCCAGTCGCACAGGGCCTTCTTGTCGGCGTCCGACAGCCGTGCCTCCTGGTGCAGCAGGAGATACTGGCCGTGCGGCATCCGGTTCTGCCGCACTTCCTTGCAGGTCCCGTCGAGCAGTTCCGCCGCTTCCTCCGGGCCGGTCGGCCAGTTCGAGAAGTTCAGGTGCTCGCGGCCCTCGTTGACGTGGTTGATCACGCCCCAGGACATCGGCGCGACGTTCGAGTACCACGGCCAGGTGGTGTCGTTCGTATGGCAGTCGCGGCACGACCGATCGAGGATCGCCTGAACGTTGGCCGGCACCGCGATGGTTTTCGTGATCCGTTTGCCCGGATCGGTCGGCGGGTTGGTCCTGGCCGGCCGGACGACCTGGATGACGACGAACAGCGCGAGGCCGGCGAGGATCAGGCGTTTGATGAGGCGTCCCACAATGTCTCCCGCGTCATTCTACTGACGGCTGGTCGGGGACGTTTCGCCGGCAAGCGGCGGCCCAGCCCGTCGCGAAACAAAAAGGCCGGCGAGCCCGCCCCCGCGAGCCCGCCGGCCCCTCGTGCGGGGTCCCACCAGCCTTGCGGCTAGAAGAACTTGCGCGAGATGTTGAAGCCCATGTACCAGTTGCTGCCGCCGTCGCCGTTCGGCTCGCCGCCGCGGGCAATCTGGGCCATCGTCAGGCCGAACGTGTTCGAGAACACCAGCTGGAAGGCGTGGCCGCCGGCCCGCTTCTCGAGCGCGAAGCTGGCTGCCGTCTTCTTCGGGTCGTAGCCGCTGACCCGGGGCACGAATCTCGCCGACCACGTAGACCGTCGGGCGGAGGCGGATACGGCCGCCGACCCCGAGCAGGAACGTGTCGTTGTCGTCGACCAGCTCGGACGGCCGGTCGTTGGTGTTGTTGACGCAGATCGGCTCGAGATAGAGCGCGCCGTGCTCGCCGAACTCGCGGGTCACGATCACGCCGAGCGCCGGCGAGTAGCTGTCGCGGAAGTTGTTGGTGCCGTCGACCGAGGCGTAGGCGGCGATGCCCGAGCGGGAACGACGTGGACTGCTGCTTCAGGTCGTACTGGCCGGAGAACTGGATCGTCCGATCGTTGGTGCGGTAGACCACGACCTGGCCGCCCGGCACGATCCCGATGCGGAACTCCATGCCGATCACCGCGCCCGAGTCGAGGCCGAAGGCGTCCGCGGCCAGGTTGCCGAGGTCGCCGTCGCCGAGTGGCCGCGTGAAACGATGTGTGACGCGGAAGGCGCTCTTCCACTTGGGCATGCGCAGGCCGGTCGGCAGGTTGATCAGCGTGAAGTCGGGCTGCGACCGGTTGAGGACGGCGTCGTCGCGTTCCTCCGCCTCGGCCGGTGCGGCCGGCGCCGTGGCCTCGGGCTTGGTGGCGGCCTGGGCCGTCGCGGGCGGCGTCGCGGTGGCCTGCGGCTCCGACGCTGCCGTGGTGGTCTGCGCGGAGGCGACCGACCCCCAGGTGATGGCCGCAGCAAACAGTGCGGTCGGAAGGTGGCGAATCAAGGTGGGGGCTCCTTAGTTGTTGGGCGCGCCGAGCTCGAATCCAGCGCTTGATCACGAGGATCTGACCGTCGGTGAGGGACGTGTTGTTGAGCGGCATGCGCTGGCCCGTGATGCCGGCTCGACCCTCGACCTTGTGAATCAGGTAGCTGTTTTCGGGGTCGCCCGGGGCGACGCGCTGCAGGGCGGCCTTCTGGATCGAGGCCACGCCGACCAGGGTGGCGTAGGCGTTGCCGTCCGTCAGGTTCATGACGCCCGGAAGGAACCGTCCGTTGCCGGTGTGACAACTGACGCAGCGCTGCGAGAAGATCTCGCTCTGGATGCTCGACAGCGTCGGCTTCAGGTTCGGCGTCGGGCCAGTCAGATCGGAGAGCTTCTCATCGCACGCGCCCATGGCGACGCCAGCGACGGCGATGAACAGCCCCCAGCGCAGGGACCGGAAGAAAGGTGACCTGGACAAGATTCGGAGTCCTCCCGCCCGTCGCTAGAGCAAACGGCCGGCCACGCCGGCGGGCGGCGAGAAAACCTGAAAAAGCTGGCGCTTTCCTCGACACGACCACCGCGGCGCTTTCGTTCCGCGTAAGCACTTACGCGCGCCGTAAGCGCAACGGCCTCGGCGCGCCGAAGCCGGACACCCGTCGCCAGGCGAAGGCGGCCTTGGCCCGCCGAAGCCTGACACCCGCTGCGGCGGAGGCGGCTTGGCCCGCCGAAGCCGGATGGTCGTGGAGTCCGGCGGAGGCGGCCTAGTCGATGTGGTGCTTGGCCAGGTAGTAGCTCATCGCGCGCTGCGAGATGCCCATCAGCTCGGCGGCGTCCTTCTTGACGCCCTTGGAGGTGTCGAGCGCCTGGCGGACGGTCTCCTTCTCGGTCCACTCGATGTTCTGGCGCAGGTTGAGCGACGGGACGCCGGCCGAGGCACTGGTCGACGCCGCGCCGGGCACGGTCAACGTCAGCGCGGTCAGGATCGATCCGGGCGAGAGCACCACGGCGCGCTCGATCGTGTTCTCGAGCTCGCGGACGTTGCCCGGCCAGTCGTAGGCCTGCAGCCGCGGCATCACGCCGTCCTCGATGCGCTCGATCCGCTTGCCGGCCCGCTGGGCGTGCTTGTGGACGAAGTGCTCGATCAGCACCGGGATGTCCTCGCGGCGCTCGCGCAGCGGCGGCAGCGTGATCGGGATCACGTTCAGGCGGTAGTAGAGGTCTTCCTGGAACTTGCCCTCGGAGGCCATCCGCCGCAGGTCGCGGTTGGTGGCGGCGATGACGCGGACGTCGACCTTCTGCGTCCGCTCCGAGCCGAGCGGCTCGAACTCGCGCTCCTGCAGCACGCGCAGCAGCTTGGCCTGCAGCGCCTGGCTCATCGTCGCGATCTCGTCGAGGAAGATCGAGCCGCCATCGGCCAGCGCGAAACGGCCCTTCTTGTTGGCCACCGCGCCGGTGAAGGCGCCCTTGACGTGGCCGAACAGCTCCGACTCGAGCAGGCTCTCGGGGATGGCGGCGCAGTTGATCTTGATCAGCGGCCGCTCGCGCTCGGCGCTCTTGGCGTGGATGGCGCGGGCGATCAGCTCCTTGCCGGTGCCGGTCTCACCGGTGATGAGCGTCGTGCTCTTGGTCTGCGCGACCAGGCCGGCGGTCCGCACCGCATCCTGCATCAGCCGGCTCTTGCCGACGATGCCGTAGTGGTCGTAGTCCTCGTCCCGCTCGGCGAGCAGGTAGCCGTGCTGGCCGCGCAGGCGCTGGTGCTCGACGGCCCGCTCGACGACCACCACCAGCTCGTCGATCTCGAACGGCTTCTGCAGGTAGTCGAGGGCGCCCAGCTTCATCGCGGCGAGCGCGCTCTCGACCGTCGCATGCGCCGTCATCATCAGGATCTGCGGCCGCTCGCTCTCCGGTATCGTCGACGTGATGTCGCGGATCAGGTCGAGCCCGGTGACCTCGGGCATCTGGTTGTCGACCAGCAGCACGTCGAAGATCCGCGTGCCGAGGAGCTGGCGGGCGGCGCGGGCGCTGTCGATGGCGACGACGTCGTGCCCCTCCTCGGCCAGCGCCTTGGCCAGCAGCTGGCGGATCTTCACCTCGTCGTCGACGATGAGCACGGAGCCGGGAGATCGCAAAGGAGTCATGAGTAATCTGGGCGAAGAGATGGCCACCGGAGCCTGCCGCCGGGTCCAACGCGGGAGCGTCGAGGCGGACGTCAGTCGGTGCTGGTGCCGGCGCCCGGCTGGCTCTCGACGTCGATACGGCCGCCGAGCCCGTCGACGATGTTCTTGGCGATGGCCAGGCCGATGCCGGAGCCGCGCCGCTTGGTGGTGAAGAACGGCTCGAACATCCGCGCCACCTCGACGTCGGACATGCCGACGCCGCGGTCGGTGACGGCGATCTCGACGTGCTCGTCGTCGATCAGCCGGGCCCGGACGTGGACCGCCGGCGGCACCAGCATCGGCGCGCCGGCATCGTCGGCGGTGGCGCCGGCCACTGCGTCGGGGCGCCGCGCCAGCACGGCGTCGCGGGCGTTGGTCACCAGGTTGATCACGACCTGGCGCAGGCGCTCGCCGTCAGTGGTGGCGGTGACACCCTCGACGGCTTCGACGACCACGTCGGGCGGCCCGCCCTGGCTCGCCACCACGGCCTGGGCCGCATCGCGGACCAGGCGATCGATCTCGACGGCGTCGTAGGTCAGGGCGATCGGCTTGGCGTAGTCGAGCACGTCGTTGACCACCCGATTGAGCCGGGTCACCTCGCCCTCGATATCGGTGGCGACGCCGGCGACTTCCTCCGGCGTGGCGACGCCGCGGCGCAGCGACCGCAGCGATCCCTTGATGATCATCAGCGGATTGCGGATCTCGTGCGCGATCACCGTCGACAGGCGGCCGAGCGACGACAGCCGCTCGCGCTGCGCCGCCTCGCGCTGGAAGCGCTCGAGCGACTCGGTCAGGGTGTGGAAGGTGCCGGTCAGCAGCCGGGCGTCCTCGTCGTCCCACGGCGTCGGCTTGGGCGGCTCGGCCGGCACCGTCAGCACGCCGGTCGTCGCCATCTCGCGCATCGTCGCGGTGAGGGCGCGGATCGGCCGCGTCACCGTCCGGGCCACCGCGAAGCTGAGCAGCGTCGCGACCAGCACCGCGACCGCGGTCGTCGCCGCCAGCGCCGAGTGCAGATTGCGCAGGAACGCCAGGTGCGCGGTGCGGGACCGGACGACGATGGCCAGCGGGCCGTCGGTGCTCGGCCCGGGCCGCGAGCGCAGCGTACCCGGCGCCTCGATGACGAGCCGCCGCCGTACCGCTTCGTATTCCTCCCCGTCGACCATCGCCCGCAGCACCCGCCCGTCGTCGGGCACCGTCAGCAGTGCCGCCGTCACGTCGCGCCGGCAGCGTCGAGCCGCGCGGCTTGCCACCGTCGACGAAGACGACGTCGCTGCGGGTGATCGCCTTGATGCGGTCGGCCAGCGGCCGATCGAGTCGGAGCCCGGCGGTCAGCGTGCCCAGCATCTTCGGGCTGCGCCGGATCGATGAAGATCGGCACCGAGACGACCTGAAGCAGTCCGTTTCCCCGCGACCAGACGTCGACCGCCGATCGCCCGGCCAGCGCCGCCTTGACGATCCGCTGGTTGGCGATCTGGTCGGGCGTCGGCCCTGGCTCGCCGATGACCGCGAGCACGGTGCCGTTCCGGTGGGTCACCACGAGGACGTCGGCCTGCACGGCCTCGAGGTACTCGGCCGCCAGTGGAGCCACGGTCGGGCCGTGCGCGGTGTCGACCGCCGCCTTCAAGCGCGGCAAGTCGGCGACGATGCGCGCCTCGCGCAGGAGCGCGGTGAAGAACAGCGATTGGAACTGCGTGACCAGCTCGCCGGCCTCGATCAGGCTCTCCTCGAGCTCGGCCTCGGCCTGCCGGGTGACGACGACGTTGACCAGATACAGGGCGGCGCCGATCGACAGCACCGCGAGGAGCGCGCTCGCCAGGAAGATCCGGTTCGAGAGCGACGACAGCATCGGCTGGCCCGTCGCGCTACTTGGGCGCCGGCGAGGCGGCGACCGTGAAGTTGACCTCGACCTCGCCGCCGTCGGGGACCGTCACCTGGCGCGTCTCCGGCTCGATCGTCTCGTTCCACAGGACGAGCGCGTGCGTGCCGGCCGGGACGCCGTCGATGCGGTAGCGGCCCTGGCCGTCGGTGACGTCGAAGTAGGGGTGCGCGAACACGAAGATGAACGCGCTCATGTGGGCGTGGATGTCGCAGAAGACGCGGACCACGCCGGGCCGGTCGAAGCGCACCGCCTTCGACTTGCCGGTGGCGTAGCGGCCGAGGTCGAAGGACCGCACGTCGGACAGCGAGAAGACGTTGTGGAAGGTCGGGTCGCTGTTCGGGAAGTCGACCGATCCGCCGACGCCGATGGCGACGATGTGCGGCACGAAGCGCTCGCCGCGCTGGTCGAGGCGGGCCTTGCGCTCGACGAACTCGCCGGCCATGCCGCGCGGCATGTTGTCGAGATAGACGACGCTGGTCTGCCGATCGAGGGCGTCCTGCTGGCGGTCGGCCGCCGACGTGCCGCCGGGCCGGCTGACCGAGGGCCGGCGGCCGGACGGCGTCGCCGGCAGCGTCACCGTGCCGCGGATCGTGCCGGTCGCCACCGCCCGCGGCACTGCGGCATGGACGAGCCCGAGGCTCGCCGTGGCGAAGGCCAGGGCGACCACGACGAAGGCCGGGCGGCTAGCCGCCCGTGGTGGAAGTGCCGCGTCGCACCGAGACGGGCGAGGCGCCCGGCGATCCAGGCGCGAGGAGGGCGAATATCGGGGATATTCAACCGACGAGCAACGCCGAGCGCCGGGATGCATCGCCTGTCGAATGCAGCGGACCTTCCACCACGGGCGGCTGAGGGCGCGGAGCGTCATCAGAACCAGTAGAGGAGCTGCGCCCCGGCCATCCCGAGCGAGCGCTCGCGGCCGCCGTCGCGCCAGTTGTACTGGTAGCTGGCCTTCAGCCGCACGTTGCGGCGGACCAGGTAGCCGACGGCGCCCTCGAGGCGCCGGACCGGGGCGTCCCAACTGCGGACGACGCCGTCCGCCGCCGTGACACGAGAGAAGCCGAGCCGATCCCCGCGCACGGCGAGCGACCAGCGCGGTGTCAGGGCGACGCGGGTCTCGATCGAGCTGCCGAGCGCGCCGAGCCGCAGCGTCGGATCGCCGTTCTGGAACGGCACGTCCCAGCGGCTGGCGACGACCTCGCCGCGGACCACGACGTGGCCGATGGCGTACTCGGCGTCGAGGCCGAGCGCCTGTTGACGGTGGCTCTCGGATCGGGCCGGCTCGGGCAGCCAGCCGACCGTGCCGTAGTTCGTCGAGCGGCCGGCGTCGGCCAGGTACTCGCCACTCGAGCCCGACACGCCGACGGTGACGCTGGCCGACGGCGTGAGGCCGACGCGGCCGGAGATCTGCTTGCCGCCGTTGTCGTCGTCGGTGCGCGGCGACGACAGCGTGCCCATCGTGACCGCCACGCCGGCCTGCACCTTGCTGCCGTCCCACTGCGCCGAGACGCCGGTGTCCCAGCGCCGCGCCGACACCAGCGGCAGCCCCTGCGGGCCGACCGTGGCGGTGGCGCGCGGGTAGCGCACCGCCCAGCCACCGCCGCGATTGAGGACCAGCTCGCGCCGGCTCGGCGGCGGCTCGGGCCGCATCGTCGTCGAATAGCCGTAGGCCAGCGGCAGGCCGATCAGCGCGTTGACCTCGCCGTAGTCGCGGCGGGCGAAGGCGCCGAACGCCGGCGGGATGCGCCCGGCCAGGATGGTGAACCGCCGGTCCGTCGCCGGCCGCACGCGCACGTAGAGCGCGTAGGGATAGAAGACATGGCGGTCGGCCGGAGCGGGATTGCGGCCGCGCAGCGAGACCTCGTCCAGGACCTGGCCGATGAAGGCGACGCGGTCGGTGGCGCGGAACTCTGCCGTCAGCGACATCGACAGGACGTTGAACGCGTCGTGCGAATAGTCGAACAGGTTGAAGTAGCCGACGTCTTCCGTGCCGAAGGCGATCGCCACGTCGCCGCTCACGACCACCCGCCCGTCGCCGAACGTGATCGGCCGCGACGGGAGGAGATCGGCGGCGGCCCGTGCGGCCGGCATCGCCAGCCACACCAGTGCCGTCGCCGTGAGCAAGCGCCAGAAGGCCATGGGCGAGGCGCGAACGCTCTCTTACTTGGCGGCGTCGATCACGCCGCACGCCTGCCGGGCGCCGGCGTTGCCCGTGGGCTGCGTGGTGAAGTCGTCGGCCTTCTCATGGATGATGACCGCCCGGCCGACGATGCTGTTGGGGCCCGAGAGCGCCAGCGTCTTGTCGATGAAGTCGACCCGCGCCAGGCCGTACGGATCCGCCTTCAGGTTGCCGAGGTCGCCGACGTGGCGGGCGGCCGCGTCGCGGGCCGCATGCGGCTGGGTGGCCGGGTTGAAGTGGCCGCCGGCCGAGGTGCCGTCCGGCGCCGAACAGTCGCCCTTTTCGTGGACGTGGAAGCCGTGCTCGCCGTAGACCAGCCCGCTGAACGACCCGACGACGTGGATGCCGTCGGCTTCGGCGGTGAACGTGACCTCGCCGCGCGCGGTCTGATTCGCGGTCGGCGCCAGCTTCACCGTGGCCTTGGCGGCCGCAGCGGACGCGGACTTGCCGGCCGAGGGCGCTTGCGCCGACAGCCCGAGGCTGCCCGCCCCGAGCACCAGGACTCCCACCAGTACGTGCTTCATGGTCGATCGTCTCCCCCGGGGCGGCCGATTGGTCGCCCACTCGGGACAGATGTTACCGCCCTTTGCTGGTTTGGCGGCGGGGCCCCTCACGCGGCCGGCGGCCACCAGTTAACATGCGCCAATGTTGCGTTCGCCCGCCCGTGCGGCCGCGCTGGTCATGGTCGCCGTTCTCGGCACCTGGACCGGCCGTCTCGACGCCCAGCCCACCGCCCGTCCGGCGGCCGGCATCACCACCCCCAAGGCCCAGTTCGGCTTCGACATCGGCGCCGACTACCAGCTCGCCACCTACCGGCAACTGGCCGACTACTGGCGCAAGCTCGACGCCGAATCGGATCGGCTGTCGCTGGTCGACATCGGCAAGACGGCCGAGGGCCGGCCGCAGCTGATGGCCATCGTCACGGCGCCCGAGAACCACAAGCGGCTGGCCCGCTACCAGGAAATCGCCCGGCGCCTCACCCTGGCGGAAGGGCTGACGGACGCCCAGGCCAAGGCGCTCGCCGCCGAAGGCAAGGCGGTCGTCTGGATCGACGGCGGGCTGCACGCCAACGAGGTGCTCGGCGCGCAGCAGCTGATCGAGACCATCTACCGGCTGGTCAGCGGCGAGGACGACGAGACGCGCCGCCTCCTGCGCGACGTCGTCATCCTGATGGTCCACGCCAACCCCGACGGCCACGATCTGGTCGCGGACTGGTACCTGCGCGAGGCCGACCCGCACAAGCGATCGATGGCCGGCCTGCCACGGCTGTACCAAAAGTACATCGGCCACGACAACAACCGCGACTCCTACATGTCGACGCAGCCGGAAAGCACGAACCTGAACCGCGTGCTCTACCGCGAGTGGTTCCCGCAGATCCTCTACAACCACCACCAGACCGGCCCGTCGGGGACGGTGCTGTTCGCGCCGCCGTTCCGCGATCCGTTCAACTACGTGTTCGATCCGCTGGTGCCGGTCGGCATCGATCTGGTCGGCGCGGCGATGCATCAGCGCTTCATCGCCGAGAACAAGCCGGGCGCGACGATGCGCCGCGGCGCCAACTACTCGACCTGGTGGAACGGCGGCCTGCGCACGACGGCCTACTTCCACAACATGATCGGGCTGCTGACCGAGGCGATTGGCAGCCCGACGCCGATGGAAATCCCGTTCGTGCCGTCGCGGGCCCTGGCGAGCGGCGACCTGCCGTTCCCGATCGCGCCGCAGACCTGGCACTTCCGCCAGTCGATCGAGTACGAGGTCACCGCCAACATGGCGGTCCTCGACGTCGCGTCGCGCCACCGCGAGACGTTTCTCTACAACGCCTACCTGATGGGCTCCCGCTCGATCGCGCGCGGCAGCACCGACACCTGGACCGTGACGCCGCGGCGGATCGACCGCGTCCGCCAGCGGGTCGGGGAGCGCGACGGCGGCGTCCCGCCGTCGATGACGATGGGTGGCCGCCTCAGCGAGGTGCCGGCCTCGGTACGCCAGCCTGCTGCGCGACCCGGCTGATCGCGATCCGCGCGGCTACATCCTGCCGGCCTCGCAGCGCGACTTCCCCACCGCGGTGAAGTTCGCCAACACGCTGATGAAAACCGGCGTGACCGTGCACCGCGCCACCGCCGCGTTCACCGTCGCCGGCAAGAGCTATCCGGCCGGCTCGATCGTCGTGAAGACCGCGCAGGCGTTCCGCCCGCACGTCCTCGACATGTTCGAGCCGCAGGATCACCCGCACGATGTCGCCTATCCGGGCGGGCCGCCGATCCCGCCCTACGACAGCGCCGGCTGGACCCTCGCCTACCAGATGGGCCTGGAGTTCGATCGGATCCTCGACGCGTTCGACGGTCCGTTTGAACGCCTGACGACGTTCCTCGAGCCGAAGGCGACGGTCGCCCCGCTGGCGAACCCGGCCGGGTTCCTGCTGTCGGCTGCCGAGAACGACGCCGCGCGCACGGTCAACCGCCTGCTCGCGGCCGGAGCCACCGTCTCGCGCTACCCGCTGCATCCGGCCGGCCCCGGCACCTGGTTCGTCGAGGGCGCCGCGGCGGCGCCCGTCGTCGCGCGGGCGGCCGCGGAGCTGGGGATCACGGTGACGCCGGTCGCCGCCAAGCCGGCCGGCGAGGGCGTGCCGGTCCGCACGGCGCGCATCGGGCTGGTCGACGAATACGGTGGATCGATCCCGTCCGGGTGGATCCGCTGGCTGCTCGAGCAGTACGCGTTCCCGTTCGAGGTCGTCTACCCGCCGATGCTCGACGCCGGCAGCCTCGAGGGCCGCTACGACGTCCTGATCGTCGCCGACAACCTGATCCCGGAACCGGGCCGACGCATCGGCACGAGCTCGCTCGATCCGGCGACGGTGCCGGAGCCATACCGCTCGCACATGGGCCGCGTCACCGTCGATCGAACCATCCCGGCGCTGCGCGCCTTTCTCGAGGCTGGCGGTACCATCGTCGCCATCGGCCCGTCGACGGCGCTGGCGACGTACCTGCGCCTGCCGATCACGAGCGCGCTGGTGACGCGGACGGCGACCGGGGATCGGCCGCTCAAGCAGGAGGAGTACTACATCCCCGGCTCGGTCCTGCGGGTGCGCGTCGATCCGGCGCAGCCGCTCGCCTGGGGGATGCCGGCCCAGGCCGACGTCTACTTCGACAACAGCCCGGTGTTCCGACTGGGGCCCGACGCCGCGTCACGGGGCGTGACGCCGATCGCCTGGTTCGACTCACCGGCGCCGCTGCGCAGCGGCTGGGCGTGGGGCCAGCACTACCTCGAGGGCGGCATCGCGGTCGCTGAGGCCAGGGTCGGTAAAGGCCGGCTGGTGCTGTGCGGACCGGAGATCACGTTCCGCGCCCAGCCGCACGGCACGTTCAAGTTCCTGTTCAACGCGCTCTACAAGTAGACGGCAGTCCGGTGGGCATTCGGAAGCGGGAGCGCGAGCACGCGCACTGACTCGCGGGCTGGCGATGGGCGCCCCCCGGGCCCGTCACTGCCGGGCGCGGCCCGCGCGCCAGCGGGGTCCGGCACACGTCACCTGCGGGGTGCGCGCTCGGACTGGGTTGAGAATCGCTCCAGTGAAGGTCTGGATCCAAAGGACCAGAGGCCCGCCGCGGTGACGCAGCTTCCGCAGCGGCCGCAAGGGCGCCCGACTCCGTCTCTGGAAGTGGGAGCTGCAGCAAGTGGCCCGCCGCACCGGCCTCGCCATCACGGTCTGTCACTTCCCGCCGGGACCAGCAAGTGGAACACGATCGAGCATCGCCTGTTCTCCCACATCGCGATGAACTGGCGCGGCACGCCACTGGTGGACCTGGCCACCATCGTGAGCCTCATCGGCTCGACGCACAGCCAGTCCGGCCTGCGCGTCCGGTCCGAACTCGACCGCGGCGCCTACCCCAGCGGCGTCCCCGTCACCGACGCGCAGATGGCGACCGTCCGCCTCGAGCCGCATCGCTTCCACGGCGACTGGAACTACACCATTCATCCGGCGACTTCTAAGTCGCCGTAGTCAGTTATTTACTGACATGGACCGAAGAGTGCCGACTCGTGGACATCATGCTCCACCTGGTCCAGCACGACGCCCACCACCCTGGTCAGATCAGGTACGATTCGCGCCGGTGCCCAGTCCGGGTCACATCTACGTCGTCAGCTCACCTCCCGTCGCCAACTCCCGCGCGTAGCAGCCGGTCTGATGGTCGGCAGGGAAGAAGCTCTCCAGGCGGATCTCCTGTGCCGTCACGTCCTGAGGCGTACCGAGGGTGGTGACCGTCGAGAAGAAGTTGAAGGTCCGCCCGCCCTTGCTGAAGCCCACGGGCAGCACCGGCACGACGGTTGTTCCCGGATCGGCCTGTCGCCAAGCCGAGGGCACGTCTGGATATGACAGAACTTCGTGCAGCAACTCCCTCGTGCCCTTGTCCATCACGCGCCCGATGGCCTCGCGATGGATGCGCCTGATCAGCGCCTCCGCGGTTGCCGGCCAGTGGATGACATAGGGCCGAAGGCCCTGCGGATGGAACATCAGGCGGATGACGTTCATCGGCTTCCCGTCGGTCGCGTCTCCGATCAGAAACCCGAAGAATCTTGCGGCGGCCGCGTTGCTCGCGACCACGTCCCAGTGCCGGTTCATCACGACGGCGGGATAGGGCTCCTGCTGTCGAAGCAGGGCCTCGATCGCCCTGCGGACCCACTCGAGGTCCGAGCCGTCAAGCGTGTGCTCCGAGTATCCAGGAGCGAACCCCGCCGCCAGCAGCAGAACGTTGCGCTCTCGCAATGGCACGTCGAGGACGCGGGCGAGCCGCAACACCATCTCACGACTCGGCCGTGCTCGGCCCGTCTCGATGAAGCAGAGGTGGCGGGCCGACGTCTCGGCCTCCTGTGCCAATGCCAGCTGGCTGAGGCGCCGCGTTTCCCGCCAGTACCGCACCAATGCTCCCACCGATTCGACCGAACGTTGAGTGGCCTGCGGCTGCGCCATGCCCTGAGTATGTCCGACAGGTGCGTCAAGACAACTACTTCGCAGGTAAGCGTGGCGCCTCGGCCGGTCGCGTGAGTCTGGGTTCGGTGCCGGGCGACGATCAGGTGCGCGGGTCGCTCCACTGCTGTCGCGTGAACGGCGCGTCCACGGGGCACTGCGTCAGGTGGTGGGCGAAGTTGGGCAGCACCGACACAGCTATGCCAAGCACCACCTCCAGCGCCTGCGCTTTCGAGAACCCAGCGTCGAGGAACGCCTCAAGGTCGGCCTCGCTTGTGCGTCCGCGCTCGCGGAGAAGGCGACGTGACAAGTTGCTTAGGGCTCGGAGTCGCGGTTCGGTCGGCGCTTTGCCCTCGCGCAGCGCCTGGACGGTCTCGATCGATAGGCCCTCCTTCAGGGCGAACGTCGAGTGGAGCGCCATGCAATAGCGGCAGCCGTTCTCGAACGCGTTGGTCAGGGCGAGCACCTGGACCTCGCCGGGCGTGAACGTTCCGCCGTAGAAGATCTCCCGGATGGCCAAGAATCCCTTCAAGAGTCCGGGGGACTCGGACATCGCTGCAGCGAGGTTGGGAACCATGCCGACATCGTTCAAGAGCGCCTGGAGCGAATCCTTCGAACCGTCGGGTGCCGTGTCGATCGTGTGAACGTCGTAGCCGGTCATCAGCTTCTCCTTCTCGCACGGCATGGTCGCCGTAGGTTGAAGTATCAGGAGAAAGCGCAATCGGTCTCAATGCCCTGCGAGGTAAGCGGGTGGCACAGACACCGTGTGGCCTGTGTCCGGAACGCGCGTCACCACTCTTGGTGCAGGGCGGGGCGGTGCACGACGCGCGCGAGGAGCGTATAGAAGTCACGGGCATCCTAGTCAGCCACGCGACGACGGGGCGTAGACGGCACATGCCCATGCCGGTGTCGAAGCGATCACATCCGCAAGCTGGCCGGCATCGATCTCATCAATGAGCAGGTGCACACGCAGGTCGGCATGACGCCGCTGCTCTTCGCGGCGCGTCGTGCCAACGATCAGCCACGAGATCACGTCCTGTTGCTGCCGCGAGTCCACGAGGGCGAAGACGCCCGGCTCAACCGCGTAGAGATCGAACCAGTCGTCGCTGGCGCTGTGGAGCGGTGAACGGAGGTTGTCGCGATATTGGGCGTTACTGCAGTGTGTCAGCTCCGCCCCGAGGACGCCAGATGTGCGGGCTGGTGTGGGGCGCAGGCCTTCGGCGAACGGTGCGTCGTCGGCGGCCCTCCCTACGCCCACAACGCCGCTCGGCGGGATCAGCACCGCGGTGATGGCGGTGCCGACCGCGAGCAGCCCGCGTCCAGCCCCATGCCCTGGAGTCCTTCGATGCCCTCAGCCCCGACCGTCCCCGCGACCCTGAGTAGTCACCTGCGCCGCCTCGGCCTCACGCGGCTGGCAACCGATCTCAACGACCTGCTCGCCCGCGCGGCGACGGAGCGCTGGACGCCGCTCGCGCTGCTCGAGGCCGCCGCCACCAGCGAGCTCGAGGACCGCGCGCGGCGCAGTCTCGAGCGCCGCTTCACGTGCGCGCGCCTCGGGCGCTTCAAGCCCATCGCCGATCTCGAATGGGACTGGCCCAAGACGATCGATCGGCCGCTCGTCGAGCGCGTGCTCCGGCACGACTTCCTCACCGAGGCCGAGAATGTCGTCCTCGTCGGCGCCCACGAGCCTCGGCAAGACGCTGATCGCCAAGAACCTCGTGCACCAGGCGATCCGGTCGCGGTAGGGACACCGGTTGCCCGGTGCCCCCCGCACAGATCCCAGCGAGCGGCATTACCGCACTGGGCTCTTACCTCGGGTTCGACCGTCGAAGCGCTGTTCAGGCCAGGGATGGGCGATGTGGGGCGCGGGAAGCCACCGAGCGACCAGCCGACGCAACCGCTTCCAGAGCAGCCGCCCGTGCTGGCCGCGGCGCCGTAGCGCGCGCCGCCAATGGCGGGCGACTTGGTACGGAATGCGCCCAGCCGGTGCGCATGGGTCGGGACACCGTCGTATGCGATGTGCCCGCGGACGACGGCGGCGAGCCATCGTCCTTGCTCCGGGATGGACTGGTGGCGGCGGCGCCGCAGCTCGGTCGCAACCTCGCGCAGCTTCGCCGTCATGCGCCGCCGCTCCGTGAGCCGACGTAGCAGAAGACCCCCAGCCCTCGCGCGCCCACAGACGTGCGTGAGCCCGAGGAAGTTGAAGGTCTCCGGCTTCCTGCCAAGCGTGCGCGCCCCTCGCGTGACGCAGGCAAAGCGCCCGAACGCGAGCAAGCGCGTCCTGGTCGGATGCAGCTCCAGCCCGAATGCCGCGAATCGCTCGCGGAGGTCACGCTGAAATCGTTCGGCTTCGGAGCGGTGCTCAAACCCGACGAGGAAGTCATCCGCATCGCGCACGATGACGATGTCACCGCGCGCTGCGGTCGTTCTCCACCGTTGGGTCCAGAGGTCGCTGGCGTCCGTCCGCCTTCGGGATGTACACCCTCCGCGACGGTCGTGGTCGGTACGCTCCTCGGTGCACACGCGCATGCAAGGCTCGGAAGTTGGCCTCGAGCTGCGTGCCGTAGTGCTCCCATGTGACGTCGTCGACGCCCGGTGCTGCATCCCTCTTCAGCGCGAAGAAGGCCGCCCGGAGTCGGTCAAGGTCGACGTGGTGCAGGAGCGCGGTGAACCGCGTTCGCTTGTTTCTAACAGCGGCTTGACGTACACGGTCGAGCGCCTGGAGCGCCTGAGTCCGGCTCTGAGTCCGGCGCGCTTGCGACTCGTCCGTGTTCCCCGTGGTCAGGCCCCTTCCCTCCACCGACGCCGCGGCCAGATCGCTGGCGTTGTTCGTCGGCTTCGGTGGTACTACGGGCCTGTCCGACTGCCCCGGACCGTGCATCGTCGGGTTGTGGCGCTTGGCCGTTCCGACGCGGCCCGCCGCGCCAACCGCGGCGGGCGGTGCAGGGCTCTCCCGGTTCTCGCGCAGAGAGTGTCCGTGCGTGCGACGGGTCTTCGACCGCGCGGGCCGGCCGAGCGCTCGCCCTGGCGCGCTCGGTCCGTGTGGCCTTCCGCCTCGCTTAACGGCGTCGGCGCCCCGGAGTGTCTGATTTCGCGGCTCAATACCGTGCCCGCACGTGCCCCTGTCAACGCTTCACCGTCGCCCTTACGAGCGCCGGCGCATGACTCGGGGTCATCGTGGGTGGCTGGCCCTTCGATGTAAGGCTCTTTCATCCTCATCTCTCTGCCGGTTTATCCCGGCGCACTAAGCGTTCGACAAACACCGTGTTGAGGCCCGGCGTGTGATCCGCGAAGCGGCTGGCCGAGGTGTCGATGGCCAGGGAGCAGATGCGGCGACGGATGGCGGGGTTGGTGCGGGCGTGGAAAACGAGCGGCGAGACGCGGGACGCGTTGCGCGGCGCCATGGGGCTCCTGGAGGCGAGGTAACACGATGGTGAGACGTCGTCGACGCGATCCCGACGCGCGGCTCACCGAGGCCTGGGCGCCGCTACGGAGCGGCGCGCGCCACTAGCGCGGCGGCGTGGCGGCGCTGCAGCCGCGACCGAATCGTGGCCGCGTCATCGACAGTGAAGTCCCAATCGCCGCGATCGACGCGCTGCAGATCCCACGACGGCCGCATCAGCCCGTGCGCGGCGTGCAGGTTGCTGCCAAGCAGCAGGTGGCCGAGTTCGTGCGCCGACACCCGGCCGACGATCGTCGCCATGTTGCTGCCGGTGCGGCGCGCCCGCTGGGCGATCGCCGTGGCGTAGACCGTGGCAATGATGCTCGGGCCGTTCTCGCCGCGGACGATGGCGTCGCCCAGCGTGTGCGCGCCCTCCTTCGGCAGCCGAAGGATGCGCAGGATCAGCTCGCCCTCGCCGAGACCGACCTTGCAGGCGGCCAGCGCCGGCTTGGCGCTGCAGTCGACGATGATCGCCTCGACGCCGGCGTGGGCCAGTGCCTCGGCGGTGATGGCCAGGGCCTCCTGGCGCGTATCCGCGGGCAGCCCGTAGAGGTCGTAGACCCGGATGGTGACGGCGAGCGCGGCGGCCAGCATGGACATGAACCCACAGTGGGGGCCGGCACCGCGTGCCTCAATGCTACCGAGGTGACACGAAGGTGAAACGTGGCGAAAACGGGGGCACATGACGCTGACCCCTCTGGTCACCAAGCGTCGCCTCGGCCACACTAGGAGGTGACGTGAGCCACGAAGTCCCCGGCCCGGTCGTGCAGTTCGGCGGCGTCGAAGTCGACATGCGGCTGCGCGAGGTGCGGCGCGGCGCCGACGCCGACGCCGTCCGCCTGCAGGAGCAGCCCTACCAGCTGCTGGCGCTGATGCTCGATCGCCCGGGCGACGTCGTCACCCGTGATGACATCCGCCAACGGCTGTGGCCGGACGGGACCTCGGTCGACTTCGAGCACAGCGTCAACGCGGTGGTGAAGCGGCTGCGGGCCGTCCTCGGCGACGATGCGACGCAACCGCGCTTCGTCGAGACCCTGCCCCGCGTCGGCTACCGCTTCATCGGCACCCTCGCCGGCACCGACACCGCCCCCCGCCCACCGGCCCCCGCCCCGCGGCCGCGGCTGGTGGTGCTGCCGTTCATGAACCTGACCGGCGATCCCTCGCACGACTACTTCATCGACGGCTTCACCGAGGAGCTGATCGCGCAGCTCGGTCACCGCTGCGCCGATCGCGTCGGCGTCCTGGCCCGCACCTCGGCGATGCTCTACAAGGACGTCCGGCGCGGCGCCGCCGACATCGGTGAGGCGCTGCGCGTCGACTACCTGGTCGAGGGCAGCGTCCGCATCGGCGGCGATCGCGTCCGCATCACGGCGCAGCTGATCGAGACCCGCGGCGAGACGCACCTGTGGGCGCACAGCTACGACCGCGCCTACCAGAACTGCCTCGCGGTGCAGGCCGACGTCGCCGCGGAGATCGCGGGCACGCTCACGCGGGAGCTGTTTCCGCCGCCGGCGGCGCCGGCGCCGACGCGAGTCCCGGGCGCACACGAGGCCTACCTGACAGGGCGGTTCCACTGGAACCGGCCTGGCTCGGCCGGTCTGCGCACGTCCGTCAGCTATTTCGATCAGGCGCTCGCCATCGACGCCGGCTTCAGCCGCGCCCATTCCTCACGGGCCCGCGCCTACATGTCGATGGCGGAGCACTACCTGATGGGCGGCCGCGAGGCGCTGCGCATCGCGCTGGACGCGGCGAATCAGGCGCTGGCCATCGATCCCGACGACGGCGACGCGCTGGTCGTGGTCGGCGAGGCGCACCGCGTGCTGGACTACGACCCGGCCGGCGCCCGCGCCGCCTTCGAGAAGGTGCTGGCGCTGAACCCGAGCTCGGTGGCCGCACTCCGCTACTACGCCTGGTTCCTGGGCGTCCGCCGCCTCGACGCCGACGCGATCGCCGCCGCCGATCGGGCCTTCAGCCTCGATCCGCTGTGCATCGTGATGCAGATGTCGGCGGCCGACATCCGCTTCCTGGCGGGCGATTTCGACGGCGCCCTGGCCCGCTGCCGCCACGCCCTGGCGATGGAGCCCGACGCGGACCGCGCGATGCGCTCGACCGCGCTGGTCCTCGTCCAGCTCGGACGCGCCGAGGAGGCCGTCGCCACGTTCGACGCGGCGCCCGACCGGTCGCTGTCGTCGGCGTCGCTCGCCGTCAAGGGCCAGGCGCTGGCCGCGGCGGGCCACGCCGACAAGGCCCGGGCGATCGCCCGCCGCCTCGACCGCGCCGCCAAGGACGGCGTCGTCTCGTCGTACCACTTCGCCGCGCTGCACACGGCGCTCGGCGATCGCGAGGCCGCGTTCGCGCAGCTCGAACGCGCCGGCGCCGAGGGCGATCCGTGGCTCGACGCCGTCGCGGTGGATCCGCGGTTCGCCTGCCTGCGCAGCGACGACCGCCTGCACGCGATCCGCGCGCGGCTCAAGCTGGAGTAGGTGTCGTTCGACGACGGCGCGTCAGGTTCGTCGTCCCGAGGTCGACCCGACGTCAAGGTCCACGCGCCCTGTGGGCCGGGCTCCCAGGCGTTCAGCGTGCCATCGTCCATCGACTCGAAACGCTGATCCGATACCCCACGCCAACCGAGCGGGATGATGTGTTCGACTCGCTCGCCCGCCGCTTTGAGGCTGCGGTACAAAGCGAGCGGAAGTTCTCGTCGAGCAGGACCTTCAAGACGCCTGGCGCACGGCTGGCGGCAGGTGGGCGGGGACGTGGGCGGCATACGCGAGCGCTGCGCGCACCTGTTCAATCGACAACTGGTACTCGGCGGCGACGGTTTCGACCGTCTCGCCTGCTGCAATCAGACCTGCCACGGTCGCCACATCCATCCGGGTGCCCGCGATGCACGGCTTGCCGAACCGGACGTCGGGATCCATGGAAATACCGGGGAAGATTTCCATCGAACCGCTCATGGGATCGACTCTAGCACACGCGACTTCCGCCCGAGGCCGAGCAGACCGGCCATCAGCCGGAGGGCCATGGGCAGTCCCGTCGGCAGCCGGCCGACCGACGGACGCGCGTTGACGTGGTGGCCGCTACTTCAGGCGCCGGCGCAGCCATCGCCGCTGATCGCGCGGCGTCTTCAGCACCTTCAGTGGTTCGGCGCAGGCCTCGTCCGCGATGACGAAATCGGCCGCGGGCGGCGGCGGGAATTCGAGAAGCGCCCACAGCTCCCGGGTCTGCGTCGTGGCAGCAGACACGGGCCGCAACGCCACGACGGCCAGGTCGCCAGGCGCCGGAGTATCGAGCGCACCGCCACAATCCGAGGCCGCCCAGGGATCCCAGATGCGAACCGTCGCCGCAGAGACCGATCCCTTGGCCACGGACTCGACCTGAAAGTCCGCCCAGCGCGGACCGGCGTAGCGCGGATCGCCGGTCGCGGTGATCCGGCCGACGAGGACCACCGGCGTCCGCCGAGCCATCCCGTCCACATCCGTCCAGCCGAAGCAGCTGCAGGCGTCGGCCCGCCGCGCCACCGCGAGACTGGCGACCGCCGCAAGAATGACGAGTAGCCGCCGCTTCATGGCGTTCCTCTCTCAGTGCCCGAGGCTGATCAGATTGGCGAACAAACGGTAGGCGCCCGGCACGCCGGCCGGGAGCTGGCGGAACCAGGCGTACGACGTGTAGACGTAGTGGCCCTTGCCGATCTGCGCGTAGAGCTCGCCGCCGCGCTGCAGCGGCTCGCCCGGATCGCCGGTCTCGAGCAGCGGCGTGTACTGCGGATCGAAGGTCGCCCAGGCGTAGAGATTGCGCTCCTGGACCCAGTCGTTCCAATCGTCCGGGCCGATGCGGTTCGGCGTCGTGAACGCCGGATGCGCCGGCTCGAGGATCCGGACCGGCGCCCGCTCGTCGGTGACGCGGACGTTGCCGCCGGCCGGGAACGGCGACAGGCGGCGGCCGGTGTAGTCGGTCTGCTGGTACTGGACGATCAGCGTGCCGCCGTCGCGGACGAACTGGAGCAGCCGGGCGTTGGCGGCGACGAACCCCGGCCGGCTCTCGGACGCCCGCACGCCGATGACGATCGTGCCGAAACGCGACAGGTCGCCGGAGGCGAGATCGTCGTCGGTGAGCAGCGTGACGTCGAGCCCGAGCCGGCGGATCGCCTCGGGCACGCGATCGCCGCCGCCCATCACGTAGCCGACCTTCACCGGCGCCACCGCCAGGTCGAGCACGCGCGCGGTCATCTGCGCCGGCGCGTAGAGCCGGTGCTTCTGGATGTGCGGGTAGTCGATCGTCTGCATCGACGTGTCGAAGGTGCGGCCGGCGATGGTGACCTGGGCGGACAGTGTGTGGGCGCCGGGCGCGACCCCGGCGGGCGGCGTCACGGTGAACGGCACCGACGCCCCCTCGCCGCGCGACGTGAAGGCGATCGGCGCGCCGGCCGGCGTCACCTGCCAGCCGGTGGGCGGCAGCACGCGGACCACGCCCGGCCCCGAGGGCAGCGTCTCGCTGCGCACGCGGACGCGGACGGTGCGCGGCTGCGCCGCGGCGCCGGTCGCGACGATCGCCAGCGGCTCGTCGAAGGCGACGGTGACGGCCGGCACGATCTGCACGTCGCGCCGGATCTCGCCGCGGACCGAATCGGCGTAGCGGAAGACGACCGGCCGCTCGACGGTGACGGCGGCGCCGCCGATCGTCAGCGGCACGCGCGCGATCAGGTGCGGCGGATCGAACGGCCGCGTCTGCAGCGCGGTCGGGACGCCGGTCCAGGAATAGACAGGCCCGGTGCGCGGCGTCCGCAGCCAGTACCGGCTCCGTGGGCGGCCCATCGGCCGCCACCTGCACGTCCCACTGGTCGGCGCGGGTCGGTTCCTCACGGAAGAACCGGGCGAAGGGATTGCCGCCGGCGGTGTCGGCCGGCTGCGCTGCCGGCGTCACCGACCAGCCGGCCGGCGTGACGAGTGTGCTCGCGCCGGCGGTCACCGGCGAGCCGTCCGGCTGAAACAGGTTGACGCTGACCTTGACCGCATCGCCAGCCGAGGCGACCTCGCGGTCGGCCAGGGCGTCGACGACGATCCCCGAGGCGCGCGCCAAGGCGTCCTCGAATTGGGCGACCTTGAACGCGAGCAGGAAGTCGGCCTCGGCCTTGGCATCAGCCGGCGCGGACAGGCCGGCCGCTGCCGTGCGGGCGGCGCGGGCCGCCGCCAGGCCGCGGGCCAGCACCGGTACCACCTTCTCCGGCGCGCGCACCACGTCGGCGCTGGCAAGCGCGCTCGTCGCGGCGGCGTCCATCGCTGCCAGCTCGCTGGCCAGCGCCCCCTTGGGCAGGCCGGCCAGGCCGGCGAGCCCGACTCAGGGACGTGTCGATGCCATCGAAGACGCTCTGCTCGGCCGTGCCTGGCGCGGTCGTCAGGTTGGTGACCAGGTCGAGGTTGGAGGTCTTGGCGCCCCGGCCCTCGACGACGCCCATTTCCTGCGACTTGTGCTGGCTGCGGCCCTCCATCGCGATCTCGTTGAAGCTGCGGCCGAGCAGCGGATCGTAGGTGCCGGTCGGCAGGCGCAGCGTCGCCGAGGCCGGATCGGCACCGAACCCGTGGCGGACGTAGAGCTTGCGGGCCTGCCAGGGGCGCAGGCCTTCGGCGATCTGTTCCGGATACCTGGCCGGATCGGCCGCCGCCGCGAAGGCCAGCGGGGCCAGCTTGCCGGCGAGCTGGTGCTGGCCATGGCCGTCGGACGGCGTCCCGCTCCAGCCGTTCAGGATCACCAGCGGCCGGTAGCGCCGGATGGCGCGGACCATGTCGCCGAGGACGACGGCCTCGTTCCACTTCTCGCCGGCCTCGGCCATCGTCTTGGTGAAGCCGAAGTCGTAGGCGCGGGTGAAGAACTGGTCGCCGCCGTCCAGGGTGCGCGCCTGCAGCAGCTCCTCGGTGCGGATGACCCCGAGCGCGTCGAACAGCTCGGTGCCGATGATGTTCTGGCCGCCCTCGCCGCGGTTGAGGGAGAGGTAGGCGACGCGGGCATGGTCGCCACGGGCGAGGCGGGCGATGAGGGCGGTGTCTTCGTCGTCCGGGTGTGCCGCCGTGTGCATCGCGCTCGCCGTCGTCCGCAACCTTTCGACAGCCTGCACGAGCCCGGCGACGCCGCGGCTGTAGACGGGACGGACCTGGGCGGTGGGCGCGACCGAGAGGAGGGCCGCCAGCACGGCGACGGCGGCCGTAAAATCAAGCCGGACACGGGGCATGCGCCGAGTCTATCTGGTAAGCTCGGCTCATGCGTGGCTGGCTCTGTGCAGTGTTCGTCGTTGGCGTGGCGGTGGCCCTCGGGGCACAGCAGCCGACCTTCCGTTCCGGCACGCAGACCGTGCCGCTCTACATCACGGTGACCGATGCGGCGGGCCGGCTCGTGCCGGGCATGACCAAGGACGATTTCACCGTCCTCGACAACGGGATCCCGCAGGACATCACGGTGTTCGACAACACCATCCGACCGATCACCACGGTCGTGATGCTCGACACCAGCGGCAGCATGACGCTCAACCTCGAGCTCATGAAGCAGGCGGCCGAGCAGTTCATCATCCGCCTCTTGCCCGAGGACAAGGCGATGGTCGGCGCCTTCAACAACAAGGTCGAGTTTGCCGGCACCGGCTTCACCAGCGACCGCGACGACCTGACCCACGCCATCCGCGAGCTGGACTTCGGCAACGCGACGCGCCTGTGGGACGCCGCCGACCAGAGCCTCGCGCAGCTGCAAGGCGTCGACGGCCGCCGCGTCATCGTGCTCTTCACCGACGGCGACGACACGGGCTCGAGCGTCGGCCAGGGCAAGGTGATCGATCGCGCCCGCGCCGATGAGGTGATGGTCTACGCGATTGGCCTGGAGAGCGTCTACATGTCGGGCGGCCAGCGGATCCGGACGCGACCGGCCGGCGGCCTGCGCAGGATCGCCGACGAGACCGGCGGCGGCTTCTACGAATTGAAGAAGACCGAGGACCTCGGCCCGGCCTTCACGCGGGTCGCGCAGGAACTCCACAGCCAGTACCTGCTCGGCTTCACCCCGAAGAACCTCGACGGCAAGGTGCACAAGCTCGAAGTCCGGCCGAAGGATCCTGCCAACAAGGCGCGGGCGCGGCGCAGCTACGTGGCGACCGCCGTCGGCCAGCCCGCGACCGGCGCCAAGTAGAGAGTCTCGGATCGTTCGTTACGCTGACAGGAGCTCGCGATGTCGAAAGCATGGACCGCCACGGCGCTGACCCTCGCCCTCGTCGCCGCCACCGCATGCGGCAAGTCGGCTGAACAGAAGCGCCAGGAAGAAGCCGCCCAGCATCTGCAAGAGGCAGCCAAGCAGATGGAAAAGGCTGGCACCGAAGCCCAGAAGGCCGCCGAAAAGGGCGCCGAGGGCATGGCCGCCGGCATGGAGGCCCTGGCCAAGGGCCTGGGTGCCGCCGCCGGCGTCGCCAACGGCGGCAAGGTCGTCGATCCGGTCTCGTTCCGCGATCTCCAGACGAGCTTCGCCGACCTGTCCGGCTGGGAGAAGATGAAGCCGACCGGCGAGACGATGACGGCGCCGTTCAAGATGTCGACCGCCGGCGTCCGCTACAAGAAGGGCGACGCCGAGATCCGCGTCAAGATCACCGACAGCGCCTACAACGCGCTGATGCTGGTGCCGTTCTCGTGGGTCAGCAACATGGGCTACGAGAAGGAGACCGAGACCGGCTACGAGAAGGCGGTCAAGGTCGCCGGCTTCCCCGGCCTCGAGAAGTGGAACACCGACTCGAAGAACGGTGAGCTGACGCTCGTCGCCAACAAGCGCTATATCGTCGAGCTCGAAGGCCGCGACATCGGCGACCCCAAGGTGCTGCACACGCTGGCCGAGGCGATGGCCCTCAGCAAGCTGCCCGCGCAATAGACAGACGAATCCGGAGGCTCCGGCCCAAGAGGGATCGCCGGAGCCTCCGGTTCCCGCCGCCGCGCTCAGCGCGTCGGCTGGAAGTGCTGCCACTGGACGTGGGCGGCGACCCGGCCGCCGATCACCGCGCCGTCCCGCAGCGCGTGCCGCCAGTGCAGGCCGCCCCAGACGCGGGCGTTGCCGATCTCGGTCAGCAGCTCGATCAGCGTGCGGTAGCTGCGCTCGGTCTTGACCAGCGCCGGGACCGCCGCCTTCGACGTCGACAGCGTCCAGTCGACCCGGACCGAGCCGAAGAACGCCGCGACGCTGCCGATCACCGCGGTCGACCAGAAGCCGTGCCCCGACGGGTATCGGGATGGTTCACCGAGATGAGCGGGCGCCAGGCCGGATCGGCGGCGGTGTCCGGGTTGCCGTCGAGATCGGCCGGTGGGATCGCGGTGCGCGGCCGCCAGGCGCGGTAGTGGTACTTGGCCTCGAAGCCGGCGATGATCGCGTCCGACGCCGCGGTGTGGACCATCGCGAACAGCCGCGCCGTGCGCCGCACGTTGAGCCCTTTGCTCTGCGCCAGCGCCATCAGGTTGCGGTTCCAGTGCACGTAGGGGTTCTCGGCCCAGAACCAGGCGACGTCGGTCTGCTCGGGGGTCCGCACGGTGCTGGCGGCGCCGCCGAAGTCGCGGGTCTCGGCGAAGTCGCGGGCATAGGCCTTCGACTCGGGGTCGTTCGGGCCATCGGGCCGGAAGATCGCCGCGTGCTTCAAGGTGAACGGAGTGATGCCGCCGACCTTGGCGTCGACCGGCTGGACCGACCCCGGCCCGGTCGGGCAGCCGCTGTCGGGCGTGAACTCGCCGATCGGCGTCGGCACCGCGCTGCACTCGTAGGGCACGATGGCGCCGAAGCCGTCGTTGGCGCGCAGCGCCAGCATCGCGGCCGAGGCCTGCTGGCCGACGCGAACGCCCTCGGTAACGGCGTCGCCCGCCGGCAGCGCCGCCAGGTAGGTCGCGTAGGCCTGATCGAACGCGGCGAGGTGCGCGGCGGCGATCCGCGGGCGCGCGGTGAGATACGCGGCGGTGGCCACGGCGGACCGCACGTCGGCGCCCGGCGCGGCGGCGATCTTCGCGGCGAACGGGCGCGACCCGCCCTCGATGGCGACGACCGCGTCGTAGACCGCGAGATGCACCATCGTGTGCAGGATCTCGGATGTGCCGGCCGAGCGCGGCGCGGCCGGCCCGTGGATCGCCTGCTGGACGATCCCGGCCCACTCGACGACGGCGTTCGGCGCCGGATTCGCGATCGCGCGCGCCGGGCTGGCGAGCACGACGGCCGAGAACATGAGGGTACGCAACGTCAAGACCGACTCCTTCGTGACAGCGCAGGCCTGGACTCCACCGGACGCGTGCACCGCGCGCGCGCCGTGGTGGCCTGCACTGGGGGAATCGCGATCGACGGCGCGAAGGCGACACACCTCACGCACGTGTACGACGGCGTTCGGTCCAACGGGCGGGGGCGTTAGGTCGGCCGAGCCCTCAGTCGGGCAGCCCCCCTCAGTCTGGCAGGGAGTAGATCCGCGTCAGCTTCCAGCTCGTGCCAGTGCGCGCGAAGGCGTAGTAGAGGCCGCTGACGGGGCGGGTCTCGGTCGTGCACACCCACGCCAGCATCTTTTCGGCGTCGAGGATGGGCGTCCAGTCAAGGCACTCCGCGCCCGGCTCGCCGGCGCGCGTCGCGACCCCGATGGCTTCCTGCAGCAGCACGTGCGAGACCCGCGCGACGACGCTGCCGGCCGGATCGGCGTTGCCGCGGATCGGCACGTCGCGGCCGGCGATGAACAGCCGCTCGGACCGCTCCTTCCAGCGCGGCGCGTCGCGCTCGATGTAGGGCACGACGTAGAGGCTGCCGCGGCGGACGCCGCCGACGCGCAGCGCCTGCTCGAGCGCCTGCCACTCCTCGCCGAGCGGTGCGCCGGGCTCGAGCGGGCCGAAGCTGGCGAGGACCTCGGCGGCCGGCACCTCGTCCTCCTGGTCGCGGATCGTCGGCGCGAACAGCGCCGTCGCATCGGCCAGCCGGCGATCGCGAATGGCCGCGAGCAGCCGGTCGCGCAGCTGCGCCAGCGCCGGCTCGCGGCGCTCGATCTGCGGCGGCGTGAAGGCCAGCGGCGGCCAGACGGAGGCGGTCGGGGTCTGGGCGGCCCCGCCGGTCGCGCCGAGCGCCAGCAGGGCGGCGACGGCGATCTGGGGCAGGGCGCGCGGCACGGCTAGGAGCCCGTGGTCAGCGCCAGGGCACGAGCTTCTCGATCCACTCGATGCGCATCAGGTCGTTGTAGATCACCGTGACCATCAGCGTCATCACCACGACGAACCCGGCCATCAGCAGGCGTTCCTTGACGCGCAGGCTGAAGTCGCGGCGGGCCAGGCCCTCGAGAAACATGATGAAAATGTGCCCGCCGTCGAGCATCGGAATCGGCAGCAGGTTGAGGATGGCCAGGTTCATGGACAGCATCGCCATGAACTTGAACAGCGACGAGGCGCCCTCGGCGGCCATCGTCCCCGACGCCCGGGCGATGCCGATGAAGCCGGTCAGCTGCTTCGGCGAGGCCTCGCCGAGGAACAACCCGCGCAGCGTCTTGAAGACCAGCGACCCCGAGTCGAGGTTGTGCTGGTAGCTGAGGCGGACGGCGTCGAGCACGCTGGCCGCCCGCACCGTCGACTCCTCGTAGCGGACTTCGACGCCGATCCGGCCCGGGCCGCCGTCCTTGGACATCGGTGTGACCGCGATGTCCCGCTCGACGCCGGCGCGGCGGACGCGGAGCGTCAAGGGCTTGCCGGCGTGGCTCTTGAACGCCTCGACGGCCGCATCGGCATCGGCCGGCCCGCCGTTGACGGCGAGGACGACGTCACCCGACTTGAGGCCGGCCTGCTCGGCCGGCCCGCCCGGGGTCAGCGTGCCGAGCCGCATGTGCAGCATCGGCCGGACGCCGAGGTCGGCGGCGTGGATTTCCTTGATGAGGTCCGGCGTGAAGTGGAGCGTCTGCACGGCGCCCTGCCGCACCAGCACGACCTCGATCTCGCGGCCGGCCGAGAGCATCATCGCCTTCTGATACTCGAGCCAGTTCGGGGTGTCGTAGCCGGCGATTCGGGTCAGGCGGTCGCCGACCTTGATCCCGGCCTTGGCCGCCGACGACCCGTCGAGCACGCGGCCGACCTCGACCGGGTTGGTCTGGTAGGACGGCTCGCTGGTGCCGTTCAGGAAGACCCCGATCATGATCAGGAACGCCGCGATGACGTTCATCGCCGGTCCCGCGATGTAGATCTGGAACCGCTGCCACTTCGTCTTGGCGAAGAACTCGTCGGCCTTGGGCGGGGTGTCGTCGTCCGGCGTCTCGCCGGCCATCTTCACGAAGCCGCCGAGCGGGATGATCGAGACGCAGTACTCGGTGTCGCCGCGTGTGAACTTGAACAGCTTCGGACCGAAGCCGAGCGAGAAGGTCAGGACGCGGACACCGTGCCACCGCGCCAGCAGGAAGTGCCCGAGCTCGTGCACGAACACCAGCACGCCGAGGACGAAGATGAAGGGCAGGATGGAAGACAAGCTCTTTCTCTCCGAGGTAGCTCAGCGGGGACGCAGCTCAGCGGGCGCTCGCCCCCTGCAGTCTGGATTCAGTATACGTGCGGGCCCAGGCATCGAGTTCCCTGATGGCGGCCAGGCTGTCCGGCCGCTGCACGCCCTGGCGCGCCGCCGCCTCGAGGGCCGCGTCGATGCTTCCGGCGATGGCCGGGAACGGTACCGCGCCATCCAGGAAAGACGCCACGGCGACCTCGTTGGCCGCGTTCAGCACCACCGGATAGGCATCGCCGGCGTCGAGCGCCTGGTAGGCCAGCCGGAGGCACGGGAAGCGGTCGTGCGCGGGCGCCTCGAACTCGAGCCGCCGGCAGTCGAGCAGGCTCAACGTGGGCAGGGCCCCATCCCACCGCTCGGGCCAGGAGAACGCGTACTGGATGGGCAGCCGCATGTCGGTGACGCCGAGCTGGGCGATGATCGATCCGTCGGTCAGCTCGACCAGCGAGTGGACGACCGATTGCGGGTGGACGACCACGTCGATCGCCGCCGACGGCGTCCCGAACAGCCAGTGCGCCTCGATCACCTCGAGGCCCTTGTTCATCAGCGTCGCCGAGTCGATGGTGATCTTGCGGCCCATCCGCCAGGTCGGATGGCTCAGCGCGGCGTCGACGGTGACGCCGGCCAGGGCCTCGGCCGACAGGTGCCGGAACGGGCCGCCCGAGGCGGTCAGGATCAACCGGCGCACCTCCGACGGATCGCGCCGGTGCAGGCACTGGTGGATGGCGTTGTGCTCGCTGTCGACCGGCAGCACGTCGACGCCGTGCGCGCGCGCCAGCTCCATCACCAGCGCGGCCGGCCATCACCAGCACTTCCTTGTTGGCGAGCGCGATCCGCTTGCCAGCTGCGAATCGCGGCGACGACGGCCTCGAGCGCGGCCGTGCCGGACGACGCGCACAACACCGTGTCGACGTCGTCGCGCGTCGACCGAGATCGATCAGCGCCTGCGGTGCCGGCCGCGCAGAGATCGAGGTGCGCTGCCGCACCGGTCGGCAGCTGGGCGCGCAGCGCGGCGCACGCCGCGTCGGTCGCCAGCGACGGCGGCGCGCGGCCGGTAGCGCTCGACCTGCAGCGCGAGCGCGTCGCGCTCGTGCCGGCGGCGAGGCCGACCACCTGGAGCCGATCCGGATGCGCGTCGACGACGGCCGAGGGCGCTGTGGCCGATCGAGCCGGTCGAGCCGAGGATCGCGAGGCGCATCGGGGCGGCAGCCATGACGTCTACAGGCCGGTGTATTGGAGGAACAGCGCGTAGGCCGGGAACACGAACAGCAGCGCGTCGATGCGATCGAGGATGCCGCCGTGGCCGGGGATCAGGCTCGACGAATCCTTGACGCCGCTGGCGCGCTTGAGCAGCGACTCGAACAGGTCGCCCATGATCCCGATGATCGCGAGCATGACGCCGAGCACCACGAACAGCCCGACCGGCGCGTCCGGGATGTCGATCCGGCGCCAGCAGCGGCGTCACGCGCCGCGGCGACGACGATGCCGGAGACGGCGCCCTCGACCGTCTTCTTCGGGCTGATGCGCGGCGCCAGCGGCCGCCGGCCCATCGTCCGGCCGCCGTAGTACTGCGCCGAATCGCTGGCGACGACCACCAGGAAGGGCACCAGCAGCGCCAGCGGTCCACGATCGGTGTGCAGCGCCGCCGCCATCCCGAGCGGCACGGCGAGATAGAGGACCGGGAACAGGGTGACCGCGGCGAGGCGGATCGCGTCCTCGTCGGGCCGGCCTCGGCCGACCGCGGCAGGCCGCCCCGGCCAGCAGCGCCGGCGCGAGCACCAGCGGCAGCGGGATGCCCGACCAGACGCCGACGTAGGCGGTCAGCGTGATGATGCCGGCGATGACGCGCGGGAAGCCCTCGCTGCCGAGCCTGGCCATCCGCGCGTACTCGTCGAAGGCCAGGGCGACGACGAGCCCGAGGACGAGGGTGGTGTAGATCGGCGGCAGGTACCAGGCGATCGCCAGCAGCGCCGGCAGCAGGACGAGCGCGGAGAGGACGCGCGTCACGGACGGCTGCCGACTTCGGCCTTGCGGGTCTCGCCGGCGTGGTCGCTCTCGCCGGAGCGAGCCGACGCCGCCGTAGCGCCGCTCGCGCTTCTGGAAGTCGACGATCGCCTCGAACAGGTGGCGGGCGCGGAAGTCCGGCCACAGCGTGTCGGTGACCCAGATCTCGGCGTAGGCGATCTGCCAGAGCAGGAAGTTGCTGACGCGCATCTCGCCGCTGGTCCGGATCAGGAGGTCGGGATCCGGCTGGCCGGCCGTGTAGAGCAGGCCGGCGAAGCGCGCCTCGTCGATCTCGTCGGGCTTGATCCCGGCCGCCAGCGCGCGCCCGCACCGCGTCGACGATCTCGGCCCGGCCGCTGTAGTTCAGCGCGATGTTGAACTGCATGCCGGTGTGCGTGCGCGGTCGCCCGCTCGGCGTCGGACAGCTCCTTCTGGATCTCCGGCGAGAGCGCGTCCTTGCGGCCGACGACGCGGAAGCGGATGCCGTGCTCCATGAGCATGTGCAGCTCGGAGCGCAGGTAGCGGCGCAGCAGCGCCATCAGCGCCGCTGACCTCGGTGCGCGGCCGCTTCCAGTTCTCGATCGAGAAGGCGTAGAGCGTCAGCACCTGGATGCCGAGGCGGGCCGACGTCTCGACCGTCTCGCGCACCGAGGCGATGCCGGCGCGGTGCCCCTCGACCCGCGGCAGGTGCCGCTGCGCCGCCCAGCGGCCGTTGCCGTCCATGATGATCGCGACGTGGGCCGGCAGCCGATCGCCGTCGATCTGCCGCGCGAGCAGGGCCTCGGGCGAAGCGGGCGGCAGACGGGCGATGACGTCGGGCAGGCTCATGCGAAACCGCGATCTTAGCAGCCCGTGGTGAAAGTGTCGCTGCATTCGACGGGCGATGCATCCCGCCGCGCTGCGTTGCTCGTCGCTCGCATATCACCCAATATTCTCACTCCTCGCGCCTTGCTCGGCGGGCGCCTCCCCCGTCTCGATGCGACGCGACACTTCCACCACGGGCTGCCCGTATCGAACCGACACCAGGAACAGGCCGTGCGGTGGGGCGGTGGGCCCCGCCTGGGACCGATCGGCCGAGGCCAGGATCCCGGCCATCCGGCCGGCCGGCCAGCGGCCGCGGCCGACCTCGACCAGGGTCCCGGCGATGGCCCGGACCATGTGCCGCAGGAAGCCGTCGCCGGCCAGCGTCAGGACGAGCCGGGTCCCGCCGCCCTCCGCCTGGGCATCGTCGAGCCTCGCCTCCGTCAGCGTCCGCACGCTGTCTTCTATATCCGACCCGGTTGACTGAAATGCGGCGAAATCGTGGCGCCCTTCGAGCACCGGCAGGGCCGCCCGCATCGCCGCCACGTCCAGGGGATAGGGGATGTGCCAGGCGTAGCGCACGTCGAACGGCGAGATCGAGCGGGCCGAGGATGGCGTGGTAGGCGTAGCGCTTCTCCTTGGCGCCGAAGCGGGCGTGGAAGGTGTCGTCGACAATCTCCGCCCCGAGGACGCGGACCGCGGGCGGCAGCAGCGCGTTGGCGCCGCGCTGGAGATCGGCCGGCGCCAGCCGGGTCGCCAGGGTGACGCTGGCCACCTGGCCCCGGGCGTGGACGCCGGCGTCGGTGCGCCCCGCCCCCATCACCGTCACCCCGGCGGTGGCCGTGAGCCGGGTCAGGGCGTCCTCGAGCAGGCCCTGGACCGACGTCCCCTCTGCCTGGCGCTGCCAGCCGACCAGGCCGGTGCCGTCATAGGCCAGCGTCAGCTTGAAGGTCATCGGTTCGGGCATCGGCGTTCCAACGACTCCGGAGTCGTCATTTGGCGCCGGGCCGCGAGCCGGGCTTGGTGACCGGGATCGCGGCCAGCCACTCGGGCACCTGGTCGGCCGGCCAGGTCGGGAACGAGACGGTCGCCAGCGCCGTGAAGGGGACGCCCAAATCGACGTCGCCGCCGCGGTTGATGAGCGCGGCGGCGCCGACCACCCGCGCGCCAGCCGCCTCGGCGACGGCAATCGTCTCGCGCGTCGACTTGCCGGTGGTGACCACGTCCTCGACGATCAGCACGCGCTCGGCCCCGGCCAGCGAGAAGCCGCGCCGCAGCGTCAGCACGCCGTCGACGCGCTCGGCGAAGATGGCGCGGACGCCGAGGCCGCGCGCCACCTCGTGGCCGATGATCAGCCCACCCAGCGCCGGCGACAGCACCACCTGCGGGTCGAGCGAGCGGACCGCGTCGGCCAGGGCGCGGCCGAGCGTGGCGGCGTGATCCGGGTGCTGCAGCACCAGCGCCGACTGCATGTAGCCGTTGCTGTGCAGGCCGGAGGACAGGCGGAAATGCCCTTCGAGCAGGGCACCCACGAAGCGGAAGAGCGAAAGGACGTCGTCGGACTGCATGCGGGCCTGGTGACTCCAGTTATTCCAGATACGTTTCGAACAGGGTGAGGATGCGCTTGTACTCGTCGGCCCAGCTCGTCTCGCGCTCGAAAGCGTGATCCTCGGCCGGGTAGAGGGCCAGCTCCCAGCGCTCCTTGCGGAGCTCGATCAGGCGCTGGGCGAGGCGGATCGAATCCTGGGCGTGGACGTTGACGTCGACCAGGCCGTGGCAGATGAGCAGCGCGCCCTTCAGCCCGTCGGCGAAGTAGATCGGCGAGCTGCGCCGGTAGGCGGCCGGATCGGTCTGCGGTTCGTTGAGGATGTTCGACGTGTACTCGTGGTTGTAGTGCGACCAGTCGGTCACCGGCCGCAGCGCCGCGCCGGCCGCGAAGACGTCGGGTGTCGTGAACATCGCCATCAGCGTGATGAACCCGCCGTAGCTGCCGCCATAGACGCCCAGGCGCTTCGCGTCGACCTTCTCGGTCGCCACCAGCCAGCGCGCGCCGTCGACCACGTCGGTGAGATCGGCGCCGCCCATGTGCCGGTAGATCCCGGTCCGCCAGTCGCGGCCGTAGCCGGCGCTGCCGCGGTAGTCGGCATCGAGCACCACGTAGCCCTTCGACGCGAGCAGGTGATGGAACATGTACCTCGCGGTAGTAGTAGGACCAGTAGCGGTGGGCGTTCTGCAGGTAGCCGGCGCCGTGCACGAAAACCACCGCCGGGCCGCCACCCTTGCGCTTGGCGCCGACCATCTCCGGCGTGTAGAGCCGGGCCCGAACGGTCGCCCCATCGCGGGCCTGGTAGGCGACGACGCGCGGCGCGATCCACTTCCCCGCCAGCCACTCCGGCGTCGGGCTCGTCGTCACCGGCGCGACCGTTGCGGGATCGAGGGGCGCGGCGGCCTCGAGCGCCACGCCGGCCGCCTTCGGCGCGCGGGCCAGGAAGACCTCGGGCGGGCGCGTCGCGGTCGACGACAGCAGCGCCCACGTCGCGCCGTCCGGCGAGATCTCCAGGGCGTGGGCGCCGGGCGCGGTCGTCAGCCGGGTCCGCGGCCCGCCATCGACCGGCAGCGCGTAGACGTGGCGGTCGCCGGGATCGGCTTCCGTCGAAACGATCAGGAAGCGCGTCCCGTCCGGCGACAGCTGCGCGTCGGTGATCTCCCAGGGGCCGCTCGTCAACTGCCTCGGCGTCGCATCCGGCGCCGCCAGATCGGCGACGTAGAGGTGCATCCAGCCGTCGCGCTCCGACAGGAACCACAGCCGCGCCGTCCCCGGCACGAAGCCCATCGCCGTCGGCGGCGGGCCCGACTCATCGAGGGCGCGGACCCAGGCCGTGTCCTGCAGGTGTTCGACGATGCGAGCGCGGCCTGGAGCCGGCCCGAGCGCGGCGACGTAGCGGTGCTTGTTGTCGGCGGAGACGACGATCGTGGCGGCGTGACGCCCGTCGCTCGACACGACCGGCAGGCTCCACAGCAGCGGACCGGCCCGCGGATCAATCTCGGCGCCGCTGAGCGACACCGGGCTCTCGCTCTTCGCGGCCAGGTCGACCGCGACCAGGCGGCGCCCCTCCTGCGCGTCGCCGACGTGGCTGCGCCCGGGCAGCAGTTCCGGATAGCTCGACGCGGTAACGTAGGCCGGGACGTCGGCGCGGTGCGCCGTTGCCGGCTTGTCCACGACCAGGGCGTAGGCGACCTTGCCGTCGTGGGCGAGCACGAGGTCGTCGACCGACTGGCGCTCGCCGACGGTGATGCGCGCCACGGCCTGCGCATCCTTGCGGGCATCGGCGCGCGCTTTCCGCGCCTCGGTTTCGCGGACGACGGCGAGGAGCTGCGCTTCCTCGGCCTTGAGGAACTGCTGGCTGTCGGTCGTCGCCGGCCGCGCCTTGGGCGGGCCGGCGTCGGTCAGCTGCTCGAAGGCGGTGCCAGCCGGGCCGGTGCCGGCCGGGGCGGTGCCGGCAGGATCGGGGCCGCGCTCAATCCACACCCGGTAGAGCCCCTGATCGCGGACGAACGTGACGGCGCGGCCGCCGTCCGACCAGCGCGCATGCGCCTCCGGCGCGGCGGTGCGGGTGATAAGCGTCCGCGTCCGGACCACCGTATCCACGACGACGACATCGCCATCGACGATGCCGACGGATCGGCGATGGGCCGAGTCCCACTCGCCGTTGGCGGGCGGGGCCAGGCGGCGCTCGTCATCGGTCAGTCGGCGCGGCTCGCACGTCTTCGGAGCGGGGGCCGGTGCGGCCGGCGCGGGCAGGCAGGCGCGGGCGATTTCCCAGGTGGCGGCCTCGTCCTCGCCGCGCGGGCGCCACTCGAAATAGAGGCGCTCGGAATCGCCGGACCAGCGCAGGGCCGACGGCGGGTAGCCGACCAGCCCGGGGCCGCGCATGATGCTGTCGACGGTGAGCTCGAAGGCGTCGGCGGCGGGCCCGGTCGCGGCGGAAAGAGGCGCGGCAAGGGGCCGAGCCGGAGGCAGGACCACGAGGGCGACGGTACCGGCACACGCCGCCAAGCCAGCCAACCGCGGCGCGAAAAGGCGCATGGCGCCTACTATACAATTCGACCCCGGCCCGCCTCGGCGAACTGGAGGTCGAGGCCCGCAGGGCCGGAGACCTGCTGAACGAGGCGGGCACCAGCACAGAGCGGCCAGCGAAGCGGGCTGGTCTGGATGGTGCCTGGTTCGAACCGTAGGCTGGCCCGGTGCGTCTATCTGTTCGGTTCCGGCCAGGTCCCGACGTCCTGCTTCTTGCATTGGACGGCGGCGACGGATCGGAGCCGACACGGCCCGCGCCGCGAGAGAGTTTCCCTGGAGATTGTCGAAGATGCACACCCGGCCTGATGTCGTAGTGCGAGCCGCGCTCGTGGCGCTCGTGATGGCGGCGGTTCCCGCGTCCGGATTCGGACAGGGGGCGCCCGTCTCCGCACAGCCCCAGCCCGCGCCAGCGCAGCCCGCCCCGGCCCAGCCCGTGGCGGCGCAGCCCGTGCCGCCGGCCCCGACGCCCGCCGGGCAAGGCGCGGCGGTCACGCCGGCCTCGCAGGCGGGCCCGATCCAGGAACAGAAGGGCGGTGGCCCGACCCGCCGCCTGACCATCGAGGAGGCCGTGCAGGTCGCCCTCGAGCAGAACCTGGACGTGCAGGTCGAGCGCATCAACCCCAAGCTCGCCGAGAAGGACGTCGACGTCGCTCGAGGGGTCTGGCTGCCGCAGCTCACCAGCAGCATGCAGTTCCGCAACAGCGACTCCGTGCCCAACAGCATCCTGTCGGGCGCCGAGGACACGCTGACCAGCCGGTCGTTCTCGGGCACAGGCGGCTACGAGCAGCTGTTCCCGACCGGCACCTCGCTGAACGTCGGCTTCGACGCCGCCCGGCAGACCTCGAACGGCTCGTTTTCGAGCTTCAATCCGGAACTGAACTCGTCGCTGAGCTTCGATCTGGTGCAGCCGCTGCTGCGCGGCTTCAAGATCGACGTCAACCGGGCCCAGTTCCGGATCTCCAAGAAGAACCAGGAGATCACCGACGTCCAGCTGCGGCAGCAGATCGTGGCGACGACGCGCTCGGTGCGCCTGGCCTACTGGACGCTGGTCGGCGCGCGCTACAACCTCGGCGTCGCCCAGGCCTCGCTCGACATCTCGCGCCAGACGCTGCGCGACAATCGGACCCGCGTCGAGGTCGGCACGATGGCCCCGATCGACGTGGTCGGCGCCGAAGCCGAAGTGGCCCGCAACGAGGAATCCGCGATCATCGCGGCCGCCCAGATCGACGAGGCCGAGGACACGCTGCGGGCGCTGATCTACGACCCGAAGGCGCCGGACTTCTGGACCATGGATCTCGACCTGGCCGACGCGCCCCAGCTGCCGACGTCGAAGGTCGACGTCGATGTCGAAAGCGTGGTGCGGGTGGCGCTCGAGAAGCGCACCGACCTCATCCAGGTCCGTAAGCAGCTCGAAATCTCGCAGATCAACCTCGATCTGGCCAAGGACAATACGAAGCCGCAGGTGAACGCGGTGGTGAGCTACGGCCTCGCCGCGGTCGGCGGCGTGCAGGTCACAGAGCGCGGTCCTGGCGACCCGAACAACCCGTTCGACCCCGGTCCCATCATCTCGACGACGGAGCGGCGCTTCGGCAGCGTCCTTGGCGATCTCTTCGGCCTCGACTTCCCCACGTGGGTGCTCGGCGTGCAGGTCCGCTATCCGCTCGGCAACAGCACCCAGAAGGCCAACGCCGCCCGCCAGCGCCTGGCGTACCGAGCAGTCGCAGCTCTCCCTGCGCAGCCGGGAGCTGGGCGTGGCCAGCGAAGTCCGGACGGTGGCGCGCAGCGTCAACACCAACCGCAAGCGCGTCGAATCGACGACGTCGGCGCGGGTCTTCTCGGAGCGGCAGCTCGACGCCGCCCGCAAGAAATTCGCCGTCGGCCTGGCGCAGAGCATCGACGTCCTGATCGCCCAGCGCGACCTGGCCAATGCCCGCTTCAACGAGCTGAATTCGATCATCGACTACGTGAAGTCGCTCGTCGAGCTCGAGACGGTGCAGGAAGGCGGCACCGGCGGCGTCGCCCTCGGCGCGGCCGGGCGGTAAGCCGGGCCCGGCCGCGCCGAAGCGCCGCGGCCGGGCGGTAAGCGGGCTCGCCGCGCCGAAGCGCCGCGAAGCGGTGCGAAGGCGGGCATACAATGCGCGCGTGCAGCCGGCACGCGTGACCGTCACGATCATCACGAAGAACGAGGCGGCGCGGCTCGAAGCCGCGCTGGCCTCAGTGGCGTGGGCCGACGAGATCGTCGTCGTCGACGCCGGCAGCACCGACACCACAGCTGACGTCGCCCGCCGCACTGCCGCCCGGGTCTTCGTCGAAGGCTGGCCCGGCTTCCCGCAGCAGAAGAACCGGGCCGCCGACCTGGCGACGCACGACTGGATCCTGTCGATCGACGCCGACGAGCGCGTCTCGCCGGCGCTCGCCGACGAGATCCGGGCGCTGCTGGCGCGCGGACCGGCGGCCCGCGGCTACCGCATCCCGCGCGTGACCCGCGCTTTCGGCCGCGAGCTGCGCGTCACCGACTGGTATCCCGACTGGCAACTCCGGCTCTACGATCGCCGCGCCGGCCGCTGGGACGAGGCCCGCACCGTGCACGAATCGGTGCGCGTCGACGGCGAGGTCGACAAGCTCGCCGGCGAGATCCTCCACGACGGCTACCGCGATCTTTCCGAGCACCTGCAGAAGATCGACCGCTACACGACGCTCGCCGCCGAGGCCAACGCCGCCCGCGGCAAGGACGTCTCGCTGCTCGGCCTGGCGGTGCATCCGCCGCTCGCCTTCCTCCGCAACTACGTCCTGCGCCGCGGCTTCACCGCCGGCGCCGCCGGCCTCGTCGTGTCGGCGATGAACAGCTGGTACGTGTTCCTGAAGCTGGCCAAACTGTGGGAGCGGCGCCGCCGACCGGCGGCCTAGCCAACTGGACACGTCATGCGCTCGCTGCACATCGACACCGCACGGACCTGGCGGGGCGGCCAGAACCAGGCGCTCCTGACGGTGCTCGGCCTGCGCGGCCTCGGCCATCGCACGGTGCTGGTGGCGCACCCGCAGGGCGAGCTGCGGCGGCGCGCCGCCGAAGGGCTCGACCTGATCGGCCTGGCGCCGCGATCCGAGCTGGACCTGGCCGCGGCCTGGCGGCTGGCCCGCGTCCTCAAGCAGATCCAGCCGGAGATCGTCCACGCCCACGATCCGCATGGCGTCGCCGTCGCCGCCGCCGCGATCGGCTTCGGCGGCCTCGACGTCAAGCCGACGCTGGTCGCCTCGCGCCGCGTCGACTTCGCGCTCAAGATGAACGCCCTGTCGCAGTGGAAGTACCGCCAGGTGGCGGCGTTCCTCTGCGCCTCCGAGGCGATCCGCCAAATCCTGATCGCCCAGGGCATCCCGCGCGAGCGGGCGCTGACGATCCACGAGGGCATCGATCTCGCCCACGTCGACGCGGCGCCGCCGGTCAGCGTCCGCGAGGCGTTCTGGCTGCCCACCAACGCGCCGGTCGTCGGCTGCATCGGCGCGCTGGTCGAGCACAAGGGCCATCGCTACCTGGTGCACGCGGCGGCCGACATCGTCCGCGCCGTGCCCGAGGCGCGCATCGTGATCCTCGGCGAGGGCGACCTGCGCGGCGAGCTGGCGCGGCTGATCCACGAGCTCGGGCTCGAGCGCCACGTGCTGCTGCCCGGCTTCCGCCCCGACGTCCTGTCGCTCCTCAAGGCGTTCGACGTGTTCGTGATGCCGTCGATCACCGAGGGCCTGGGCACCTCGATCCTCGACGCGATGGCCTGCCGCAAGGCGGTCGTGGCCAGCGCGGTCGGCGGCATCCCCGAGGTCGTCGAGCACGAGCAGACCGGCCTGCTCGTGCCGGCCCGGGACGCCTCGGCGCTGGGGACGGCGATCGTCCGGCTGCTGCGCGATCCGGCCCTGACCGGCCGCCTGGCCGCAGCCGGCCGCACCCGCGTCGAGCAGCGCTTCACTGCCGATCGGATGGTCCAGGAAACACTGGGCGTCTACGACCGGCTGCGGGGTCGTTAGTTTGCGCCGGCCTCTCACGGCCGGCCGCGGGCCGGTCCCGCTTCACACAATTTCGTCGTTTTTGTCGACGCCTGGCCTCACAATCGTCGCGCATTGGGATGTCTTGTGTTGCCGAACCGACGGCACTACCATCGCCGCTTCACGGCGTCCAGACACCGCCTCACCCCAAGGCCAGGCGCTCCGACCCGTGGCTTCGCAGGCCAGGCCATCCCACTGCCGGACCTGCGTGTTCGTCTTGTGTCCGTTTGGAGGATGACGTATGGCTGCTCGGGCGATCCGCCTGTTGCTGGTGCTGTTCCTGTTCCCTGCCCTCACCGCGTCCACTGCGGCGGCGCAGTCCACCCTCGGCCGCGTCGTCGGGATCGTCCGCGACGCCAGCGGCGCCGTCCTGCCCGGCGCCAGCGTCGTGCTCGAGAGCCGCGCCACCGGCGCGAAGATCGACAGCATCTCGCAGGCCGACGGGGCCTTCATCTTTCCGCAGGTCCGTCCGGGCTACTACACGGTCACCGTCGAGCTCGCGGGCTTCAAGCCGGTCACGTACAACGAGGTCAAGGTCGATCCGGGCCAGGAGTACTCGCTCGCCGCCAAGCTCGAGGTCGGCGGCCTGAGCGAGGCCGTGCAGGTGACGGCCGGCGTCGATCTCGTGCACACGACGACGCCGGAAGTCACCAACACCGTGAACGGGCAGCAGATCCGCGAGCTGCCGCTCAATGCGCGCAACCCGATCGAGCTGATCCGGCTGCAGGCGGGCGTCCCCGGCGTCGCGGCGCGCGGCAGCACCGCCATCAACGGCGGCCGCCCGACCTGGACGCAGACCACCCAGGACGGCATCAACATCCAGGACAACTTCATCCGCACCAACTCTCTCGACTTCGTGCCCAACCGGCCGACGTCGGACATCGTCGGCGAGTTCACCATCGTCACCAACACGCAGGGCGTGGACGCCGCCGGCGGCGCCTCGCAGGTGCGGATGATCACGCCGTCTGGCACCAACGAGCTCCACGGCAGCGTCTACGAGTTCAACCGCCACTCGAAGTTCGGCGCCAACAGCTGGTTCAACAATCGTGACAAGCTGCCCAAGCCGTACCTGAACCGCAACCAGTGGGGCGGCCGCAGCGGCGGCCCCGTCGTGCGCGGCAAGCTGTTCTTCTTCGGCTACTACGAGCGCTTCTCGCAGAAGGTCGAGGCGACGCCGAACAACACCATTCCGCTCAACGACGACTACCTGCAGGGCGTCTTCCGATACCGCGCGCCTGGCTCGACCGACGTGCGCTCGGTGAACCTGCTGCAGCTCTCGGGCCTGCGCCTCGACCCGGTGGTCCAGCAGCGCATCTCGAGCCGCATCCGCTCGGCCGCCGACGTCAACAACCAGGACGTCGGCGACGGCCTCAACCGCGCCGGCTACCGCTTCAACCAGGTGGACTTCACGACCCGCAACTACGTGGGGGCGCGCTTCGACTACAACATGAGCGCAGCGCACCAGTTCGAGGGCACGTTCACGCGGCTCACCGACGTCGACGACCGCACCGACCTCGACACTATCCACACCAAGCCGCTGGTGTTCACCGACGCAACCACCAAGTTCTTCGTCGGGGCGTGGCGCTGGACGGCGACGTCACGGCTGCAGAACGAGGTGCGCGCCGGCGGCAACCTGGCGCCGGTGGCCTTCAATTCGACCGAGGACTTCGGCGACGCGATCTTCGGGACGTCGAACCTGACCAGCCCGATCGCGACCTTCCAGCCGCAGGGGCGCGACACGCGCACGTACCAGTTCATCGACACCGCGACCTACGTCACGGGCAACCACACACTGCAGTTCGGCGGCAGCCTGCAGAAGATCAAGATCAACCCGTACAACTACGCGGGGCGCTTCCCGACCCTCACGTTCGGCTTCAGCGCGGCCGCGCCGGCGTCGGTGCAGCTCGCGGCGACGCAGTTTCCCGGCGGCATCAGCGCCGCCGACCTGGGGACCGCCAACGCGCACCTCGCCTATGTCGCGGGGATCGTCTCTCAGGTGGGCCAGACCTTCCAGGTGCAGGACCGCAGCTCCGGTTTCGTCGCCGGCATCCCCGAGAGCCGCAACCTGACGCTCAGCACCACGAACCTCTACCTGCAGGACAACTGGCGCGTGCGGCCCGGCCTCACCCTGCGCGGCGGCCTGAAGTGGGAGTACTTCAGCCCGCTGAAGGAAGACGACGACCTCTTCCTGCTGCCGGCGCAGAACGGCCGCTCGACGCGTCAGGCGCTGCTCGACCCGGCTGGCACGGTCGACTTCGTGAACGGCGGGATGTACGGCGCCGACAAGAACAACTTCGGCCCGACAATCGGGTTCGCATGGGATCCGTCGAAGAACGGCCGCACGGCGGTGCGCGGCGCCTACACGCTGGCGTTCGTCAACGAAGAGACGGCCACGGTGGCACGGAGCGCGGGCATCAACAACGCCGGCCTCACCACAGCGGCCACCCGCACCAACCTCTACGCCAACGTGGGGGCCGGGATCCCGGTCGTCGCGACTCCGGCGTTCATCGTGCCGCGCACCTATGCCGACCAGCAGGCCGTCAGCCTTCAGGGCACCGCATTCACCGTCGACAGCGCGATCACGCAGCCCCGCGTGCACCAGTTCAACCTCAGCGTCGAGCGTGAGGTCGGCTTCGACATGGCGGTCGAGGGCCGCTACGTCGGCACGCTCGGGCGCGGCATCTGGCGCGGCATCGACCTGAACCAGGTGTCGGCGCGGGGCGAGTTCCTTCAGGACTTCCTGCGCGCGCGCTCGAACGGCTTCCTGGCGCTCGCCGCCGGCCAGGGGTTCAACCCGGCCTACAACTCGGCGCTGGCCGGCAGCCAGCCGCTGACCTACGTCACGCAGTTCGGCGGCGGCGCGCTGACCAATGCGACCGTGCGCAACAACATCCAGACCGGCCAGGCGGGCGCGCTCGCCGACTTCTACCTGACGTCGTCAGCGACGGCGGCGGCGGCGCGCACGGCGTTCTTCGACAACCCGGGGATCTACGCCGCGGACCTCATTTTCAACGGCGCGTCCACCGACTACCACGCGCTGCAGATCGAGACGCGCCGCCGCTTCAAGGACGGTGTTTTCTGGCAGGCGAACTACACGTTCAGCAAGTCGCTCACCAACTCGACGGGCACCGCGCAGAACCGTTTCGAGCCGTACCTCGACAACGCCCGGCCCGGGCTCGAGCGGATGCGCAGCGAGTTCCACGTCACGCACGTGCTCAACGCCAATGCGATCTGGGAGCTGCCGTTCGGCGAGGGCCACCGGTGGCTGGATCGGGGCGGCGTGCTGAATGCACTCGCCGGCGGCTGGCAGCTCTCGAGCATCGTCCACTGGCAGAGCGGCGTGCCGTTCTCGATCACGGCGCCGCGCGGCACCTTCAACCGCACCGGCCGCTCGGGCAACAACATGGCCGTTACCGCCGCGTCGCGCGACGAAATCCAGTCGCTCATCGGCATCTTCAAGCAGCCGGACGGACGCGTCTACTTCATCGACCCGAAGGTGATCGATCCGACGACGGGGCGCGGCGTCGGCCCGGACACGCTGGACAACGCGGCGGGCTTCGCCGGGCAGATCTTCTTCAACCCAGTGGCCGGCGAACTCGGCACGCTGCAGCGCCTGTCGCTCGACGGGCCGTCGCTCTTCACGATGGATTTGAGCCTCAGCAAGCGCCAGCGCATCGGCTCGCGCTACTCGGCCGAGTTCAAGGTCGAGGCCTTCAACGTGCTCAACTCGCCGATCTTCGACTACGCCGACACCGACATCAACAGCACGACGTTCGGCCGAGTCACCGCGCTCGAGCTCGGCGCCCGCGTCGTGCAGCTTGCAGTCAAGTTCAACTTCTAATGGTGGCAGGCCCCCTCAGGGCCTGCCACGGGCAGCCCTTGATGCGTCCGGCTGCTACGCGCCGCGCTGGGCGCGCGGCGGCGCCGGACGCGGGCTGCGGCCGGGTTTGCAGAAGCCGGCGAGTGGACAACCGGGATGCGTGCGGGCGATGCCGTAGCGGCAGGCCTTCATCATCCCGAGGTGGCAGAGGGCGAAGTCGTAACGGATCGGGTCGGCGGGGTCGAGGCGGCGCAGCGCCGCGGTGATCTCCGCCGCCATCTTCCAGCCCGGCGTCGTCTGCCGGGTCAGGCCCAGGCACCGTCCCAGGCGGATGATGTGCGTGTCGAGCGGCACGACCAGCTGCGACGGCGACACCCGCGTCCAGCCGCCGGGATCGACGGCGTCGCGCCGCACCATCCAGCGCAGGAACAGGTTCAGCCGCTTGCAGGCGCTGCCGCCAGACGGCCGCGCGAAGAAGTAGCGGTAGCCGGCGCGCGCCGGAATGGCCGTGCCGTAGGCCGGCCGCACGTCGACCGCGCAGGCGCGGACGGCGAACGCATCGAGCGCCGGCCCGACGTCAGCCGCGGCGGGGTCGTGGCCGGCGACGAAGGCGCCTTCGATCGATCCGTGCTCGCGCAGCATCGCCTGCAGCACGAGCATCAACGCGACGAGATCGGCGCCGCGGATCCAGCGGTGCACGATCGGCGTCAGGGCACGCGCCTCGCGCCGGGCGTCGAAGTCGCGGACGTAGCGGGCCGACTCGCCGCCCATCACCTCGGTGACGCGCCCGACCGACGCCATCACGCTGGCGACGCGGCCGAAGGCCAGCCCCGCCGCGATGAAGGCGACGATCTCGCGATCGGCGGGCGCGGGGTTGGCGCGGTGCACGAACTGCACCGGATCGGTCGCCGAGTCCTCGACGTTGAACGCCTCGTATTGCCCGTCGAGGATCGCCTTGAGAATCCCGATATCGCGCAAAATGATCGCAGTTCTTGCAAGTTGCTCGGAGCATGCTCCGAGCACGACTACGGAAACGTCAGAAGCGGGTGATCGGGGTGCCGTCCTGGCACAGGGGGCACTGGGCGGCCGGGAAGTTTTCGGGGGCCTGGTAGTCGATCAACGCGATGTTGGGCACGCCCAGATCGACGACGGACTCGAGCCGGTCGTAGATCTGGATCGTCGCCAGCACCTCGCCGCCGGCCTCGCGGACCAGCGCGGCGCAGCGCTCGAGCGTCTTGCCGGTGTTGCGGACGTCGTCGGCCAGGAGGACGCGGCGATCGCGCATCGCCGCGGCGTAGAACGGCCGCAGGGCGACGTCGCCGCCGTCGAAGTTGAACGGCGCGAAGGCGCACGGCGGATGGCTCAGGCTGCGCCGGCCGTCGAGCAGCCCGGCGATGGTGTGGGCGAGCAGCGCGCCGCCGGTCGCCGGGCCGGCGACCACTTCGGTCTTCAGCTGGAGGTCGCTCGGGATCACGTCGAGCAGGTCTTGCGCCAGGCGCCAAATCGTCGACGGGTGGCGGAACAGCTGGTGCGCGTTCAGGTAGACGCGGCCATGGAAGCCGTTGCCGTAGTCGAAGTGGCCGTCGGTCATCAGGACCCCGAGCGACTCCATGTCCTTGCGGGCGCGCTCGCGCGTGACGAAATGGCGGTCGGTCATGTGGGTGGTGGACGGCTTGGGTCGGCCGATAAACGCTGGGGCGGGCGTGGCTGCTGGCATCTGGCGATCGATCAGGCGACGGACACGGGGGTGAACGCACGGACCCGGGGCACGTCCGGGTTGGTGTAGACGACGCGGCCGCCGACGATGGTCGCGGCGACGCCGCCTTGCAGCGACCAGCCGCCGAACGGCGTGTTCTTCGACTTCGAGACGAGCCGGGCGGCGTCGATCGTGACGCCGAGGTCGGGCGCGAGGATCGAGACGTCGGCGGGCGCACCCGGCGTCAGGGCCCCGCCGGTGACGCCGAGGATCCGCGCCGGGTTCACCGACAGCAGCTCGACGAAGCGCGTCAGCGTGATCAGCCCGGTGTGCACCAGCCGGTCGAAGCACAGCGGCACGCACGTCTCGAGGCCGACGATCCCGAACGGGGCGCGGTCGAACTCGACCCGCTTCTCGTCGGCGTGGTGCGGCGCGTGATCGGTGGCGATGGCGTCGACGCTGCCGTCGACGATGCCGCGCAGCATCTCGTCGCGGTCGGCGGCCTCGCGCAGCGGCGGGTTCATCTTGACGTTGGTGTCGTAGCCCTCGAGCGCCTCGTCGGTGAGGACGAAGTGGTGCGGCGCGACCTCGCAGGTCACGTCGATGCCGCGCGCCTTGCCGACCCGCACCGCCCGCAGCGACCCGCGCGTCGAGAGGTGCGCGACGTGGAAGCGGCCGCCGGTCAGGCCGGCGAGCGTGATGTCGCGCTCGATCCACAGCTCCTCGGCCTCGCCCGGGATGCCGCTGCAGGCCGAGCCGCGAGGCGTTGAAGCCCTCGTGGGCGACGCCGTCGGCCTTGAGCGTCGGGTCCTCGCAGTGATCGATGACCGGCATGCCGCACATCGCGGTGTACTCGAGGGCGCGCCGCATCAGCAGCGCCGTCAGTACCGGCTTGCCGTCATCGGAGATCGCGACGCAGCCGGCCGCCTTGAGGTCGGCGATCTCGGCGAGGTGCTCGCCCTTCGAGCCGAGCGTCACCGCGCCAATCGGGTAGACCCGCGCCAGGCCGGCCTCGGCGGCGCGCTTCAGCATGAACTGGGTGACGCTGGCCTGATCGTTGACCGGGTCGGTGTTGGGCATGCAGGCGACGGCGGTGAAGCCGCCGGCCACCGCCGACGCCGTGCCCGTCGCGATCGTCTCCTTGTGCTCGTGCCCCGGCTCGCGCAGGTGCACGTGCATGTCGATCAGCCCGGGCGTGATCAGCAGGCCGCTGACGTCGACGACCTGGGCCGACCCGACCGGCAGGTCGGCGCCGACCGCGGCGATCACGCCGCCGTCGATGAGGACGTCACGCGTCGCATCGATTCCATTCAGGGGGTCGACGACGCGGCCGCCCTTTAGCAACAACGACAGATTTCTTCTCCTTGCGACGCGAACTCCCAACGCCCAACCTCCAACCTCCAAGGAACTCCCAATTCCCAACGCCCAATCGTGCCGGCGCCACGTCGGCCTGACTCTTTGGGAGTTGGAAGTTGGAGGTTCCTTGGTAGTTGGAAATTGGTAGTTGGTAGTTGACACGCTGGCTACTCCAACCCGCCAGCCAGCAAATAAAGAACCGCCATCCGCACCGCCACGCCGTTCGACACCTGCTCGAGGATCACCGACGCCGGCCCGTCGGCGACGTCTGACGCGATCTCGACGCCGCGGTTCATCGGCCCCGGATGCATCACGATCGTATCCGGCCGGGCCAGCGCCAGCCGCTCCTTGGTCAGCCCGTAGAGCGTGAAGTACTCGCGTAGCGACGGGAAGAAGTGGCCCTGCATGCGCTCCATCTGGATGCGCAGCATCATCACCACGTCGGCGTCGGCGATGGCGTCCTCGACGCGCGTCGTCGCGGTGACGCCGAACCGTTCGATGCCGGGTGGGATCAGCGTCCGCGGCGCCGACACCCAGACATTGGCGCCGAGCTTGCCGAGCAGGTGCACGTTGGAGCGCAGCACGCGGCTGTGCAGCAGGTCGCCGATGATCGCCACCTTCAGGCCGGCGATCCGCTTCTTGTGCCGGCGGATGGTGAAGGCGTCGAGCAGCGCCTGGGTCGGGTGCTCGTGCATCCCGTCGCCGGCGTTGATGATGCGGGCATGGCAGATCTGCGCCAGCAGGTGGGCGGCGCCCGACGAGGCGTGCCGCATCACGATCATGTCCGGCGACATCGCCTCGAGGTTGAGCGCGGTGTCGACCAGCGTCTCACCCTTGGTCACGCTCGACGTCGCCACGGCGATGCTCAGCGTGTCGGCGCTGAGGCGCTTCTCGGCGATCTCGAACGACGTCCGGGTGCGCGTGCTCGGCTCGAAGAACAGGTTGACGACGGTGCGGCCGCGCAGCGCCGGCACCTTCTTGACCGTCCGCGAGCCGACTTCCTTCATCGCCTCGGCGGTGTCGAGGATGAGGACGATCTCCTCGGCGGTCAACTCGGCGATGCCGAGGAGGTGGCGACCGCGCAGCCCCGGCGCAGCTGCCTGCAGCGCCGCCGGAGCGGGCGCGGGGGGGCCCTGGGGCGCCGAAGCCTCGCGAGACTGCCCCGATATGGAAGCAAGCGACGGCGAAGGCGACCCCTGAAGCGCCGAAGCCTGCGGCGAAGGCGTTTCAATCATGGCTCGGCTCCTCCAGGGTGACCTCGTCGAGGCCGTCGATTTCCTGCAGCCGGACGTTGACGATCTCGCGGCGCGAGGTCGGCAGGTTCTTGCCCACGTAGTCGGCCTTGATGGGCAGCTCGCGGTGGCCGCGGTCGACCATGACGGCGAGCTGGATGGCGCGTGGCCGGCCGAAGTCGATGAGCGCGTCGAGCGCGGAGCGGATGGTGCGGCCGGTGAAGAGCACGTCGTCGACGAGGAGGATGCGGCGGTCGTCGATCGAGAAGGGAATGTCGGTGAGCCGGACCAGCGGCTGCGGCCCGACCGTGTGCCGCATCAGGTCGTCGCGGTAGAGCGTGATGTCGAGGATGCCGACCGGCACCTCGGCGCCGGCGATCTCGTTGACGGTGGCGGCCAGTCGTTGCGCCAGCGGCACGCCGCGGGTGCGGATGCCGACGAAGGCCAGCTCCTCCACGCCGCGGTTGCGTTCGACGATCTCGTGGGCGATGCGGGCCAGCGTCCGCGACATGCGGAGGGCATCGATCACCAGCGGCATGGCGACACCTCCGGCCGAGCGGAGACAGACGTGGCTTGGACGGATTTCTGGGCGGGAACGGGCACAGGCACCTCTTGTCGGCCTCTCAGGACCGCACTTAAAGAGTTCGAGTGAGTGTAGCCGGCCGCTGCCACCCGGTCAATCCGCACCGGTCCGCACCGGTCCGGCCTGATGGTGAAGTGGTCTGTCCGCCGTGTATAGTGGCGCCATCACAACGCCGGCTGGCCAGTGTGGACTAGGAGTTCGGTCAGGAATGGAGTTGTCCCCCTCGACCGCCGATGCATCCCGCCGGGCTGCGTTGCTCGTCGTTTGCATACGTCCGGTATGCGCGCTCCTCGCGCCTTGCCGGGCTGGCGCCTCGACGCCCGAGGGGGCAACCCCATTCCCGACCGAACCCCGACTGACGTGAACAGCCCCCTGTTCCCCGTCGGCGCCCGCTTGCTCGCGTTCGCCCGCGAGCTGCAACGCGCCGCAACGTTCGTCGAGATCCTCGACGTGGCGCGGGCGGAAGTGCGCGACGCCATCGGCTTCGACCACGCGTGGTTGTGCGTGGCCGACGACGACGAGCCGATCGGCGTCCGCGTGCTGGGCTACAGCGGCTCACGCCAGGACCTGGTCTGGGACGTGGCGCCGCGGATCCCGGTCAAGGGCGATCGGATGATGGAGGAGATCTTCGCCGCCGAAGGTCCGGTCATCGTCGAGGACGCCCGCACCGACCCCCGCACCAACAAGGACATCGTCGCCGCCCTCGGCAACCGGACCATCGTCAACGTCCCGCTGCGTCTCCTCGATCGCCCGCTGGGCGCGTTCGGCTGCGGCACGTTCGGCGACGAGGGCACGTGCGTCCCGAGCATCGCGCAGATCGAGTACCTGCTCGCGATGTGCAGCCAGATCGCGGTCGCCGCCGCCCGCATCCGCTTCACCGAGCTCCGCCGCATCGCCGAGCAGGAGAAGCACGAGCTCGAGACGCGCCTCTACCGCGCCCAGAAGCTCGAGAGCCTGGGCCTGCTCGCCGGCGGCATCGCCCACGACTTCGCCAACCTGTTGACGGTCATCCTGACCAGCACCAGCCTGGCGTCGGCACGCGCGCAGGATCCACTCGTCAGCGAGGAGCTGAACGCGATCACCGGCGCCGCCGAGCGCGGCGCGCTGCTGACCCGTCAGCTGCTGGCGGTCAGCCGCACCCATCCGCTGACGCTGCAGGCGGTCGACCTCGGCGAGCGCCTGCGCAGCCTGGCTTCGCTGCTGCACCGGATCCTGCCCGAGCGGATCGCGCTCGAGCTGTCGGACGACGGCGAGCCGGCGCTGGTGCAGGGCGATCCGTCGCAGCTCGACCAGGTGCTGATGAACCTGTGCATCAACGCCCGAGACGCGATGCCCGACGGCGGCGTGCTGCGGATCCGGACCGAGGCGATTCCGGCCGGCGTCGAGGGCCCGGTCGGCGACAGCCAGGGCCCGTGGATCGCCGTCTCGGTCACCGATTCCGGCAGCGGCATGCCGCCCGACGTCGTCGAGCGCGTCTTCGAGACGTTCTTCACCACCAAGCCGGATCGCGTCGGCACCGGCCTCGGCCTGGCGGTGGTGTTCAGCATCGTCCGGCAGCACGGCGGGTCGATCACCTGCCAGAGCACCGTCGGCGCCGGCACGACGTTCCGCATCCTGCTGCCGGTGGCCCGCGAGCGCGACATGCGCGTGTCGCTGCCAGCGTTCAGCCCGCGCCATGGCACCGGCCGCGTGCTCATCGCCGACGACGACATCGACATCCGCGAGACGGTCGGCCGCATCCTCGACAGCGCCGGCTATTCGACGCTGGCCGTGGCCGGCGGCGACGCGGCCTGCGCCGCGGTGCGGAACGAGCCGTTCGACCTCGCCTTCCTCGACGTCGTGATGCCCGGACCGACCTGCCACGAACTGGTCGCCCGGCTCCGCGCCATCCGCCCGAACCTGCGCGTGCTGCTGTCGAGCGGCTATGCCGCCGACGCCGAGATCCTGCGGCTGGCCCACGAGGAGTGCAGCGGGCTGCTGGTCAAGCCGTTCGCCTTCGCCGAGCTCATGCGGGGCGTGCGCGATGCGATGGGCGACGCCGGCGCGCCGCCACCCGGACAACGGCCGGTGTAGGCTGGACGCATGAACACGCGCCTCCTGCAAACCCTGAGCACGGCGTTCTTCGGCGCCTGCGGCATCCTGGCGCTGTTCGCCCCCGAGGTCTTCCTCGGGGCCATCAGCATGGCCAATGTGACGCCGCACTGGCCGGTCCAGATCCTGGCGTCGGCGTTCCTGGCGCTGGCCATCTTCAACTGGATGACGCGCGGGTTCGCGCTGGGCGGCATCTACGGCCGGCCGGTCGTGATGACCAACTTCACGTTCTTCTTCGTCGCCGCGATGTCCACCGTCCGCGCGGTCCTCGCCGGCGGCCGGCCTGGTCCCATCGGCGTGCTGGTCATCTGCGGCATCTTCGCGATCGCCTACGGCCTCCTGGCCTTCTCCCGCGGTCCCGCAGACACGACGTCCGTCAAGTAGCTTCGTTTCGGGTACTGCCATGGCCCTCATGCTGTCGATGCTCCGTCGCCAATTCAGTTCGACCCTCGCCGTATTCCTGGTGCTCGCCGCAGCCGTTGCGGTGCCCGCCACGGCGCGGGCGGAAGACGGCTACGACCTGTGGCTGCGCTACGCGCCGATCGAAAGCGGGCCGCTCCGAAACGCGTACCTGCAGACGATCGCGGGCATCGTCGTCCAGCAGTCGCCCCAGACGGCGGCCATCGTCAGGAGCGAGCTGACGCGCGGCCTCAAGAGCCTGCTCGGCACGGACGTGCCGGAGTGGACGTGGACGGACAAGACCGGCGACGGCGCGTTGGTGGTGGGCACGCTCAGGGGTTCCGCCATCGTGCACGGGCTCGGCTGGGATGACGTCTTGAAGGGGCTCGGCCCCGAGGGGTTCGTCATCCGCCATGCGCGATTCGGCGGCAAGCGCGTGCTCGTCGTCGCGTCCGAAGGCGACGCCGGCGCCCTCTACGGCACGTTCCACCTGCTGCGCCTGCTCTCGACGGCGACGCCGATCCAGCGCCTCGACGTCCGCGAGAAGCCGCGCCACCAGGTGCGCATCCTCAACCACTGGGACAACCTCGACGGATCGATCGAGCGCGGCTACGGCGGTCGCTCGCTGTGGAAGTGGGACGAGCTGCCGGCGACGATCGATCCGCGGCTGCACGACTACGCGCGCGCCAACGTCTCGATCGGCCTGAACGGCACGGTCATCAACAGCGTCAACGCCAACCCCAAGTCGCTGACCGCCGACTACATCGCCAAGGCCGCGGCCATCGCCGACGTCTTTCGGCCCTACGGACTGAAGGTCTATCTGTCGGCCAACTTCGCCGCGCCGCGGACCATCGGCGGCCTCGCCACCGCCGATCCGCTCGACCCTGCGGTGCAGCAGTGGTGGAAGGCCAAGGCCGACGAGATCTACCGGGCCATCCCCGACTTCGGCGGCTTCACCGTCAAGGCCAACAGCGAGGGCCAGCCGGGCCCGCAGGACTACAAGCGCAACCACGCCGATGGCGCCAACCTGCTCGCCGACGCGGTGAAGCCGCACGGCGGCATCGTCATGTGGCGCGCCTTCGTCTATGACGCCACCGTCGATCCCGATCGCATCAAGCGCGCCTACAAGGAGTTCGGGCCGCTCGACGGCGTTTTCCGCGACAACGTCTTCGTCCAGACCAAGAACGGGCCGCTCGACTTCATGCCGCGCGAGCCGTTCCACCCGCAGTTCGGGGCGATGCCGAAGACGCCGAACATGGTCGAGCTGCAGATCACGCAGGAGTACCTCGGCTGGTCGAATCACCTCGTCTACCTGGCGCCGATGTGGAAGGAGTTTTTCGACTCCGACACGTTCGTCAAGGGCCACGGCTCGACGATCGCCAAGGTCGTCGATGGCACGCTGCAGGGCCAGACGCGGACCGGCATCGCCGGCGTCGCCAACACCGGCAGCGATCGCAACTGGAGTGGCCACCACTTCGCCCCGGCTAACTGGTACGCCTTCGGCCGCCTGGCCTGGAACCCGGCGCTGACCTCGGAAGGCATGGCCGACGAGTGGATCCGCGCCACCTGGAGCCGCAAGCCGGAGACGGTGAAGGCCATCGCCTCGCTGATGCTGGGCTCGCGCGAGGCGTTCGTGAACTACACCATGCCGCTCGGCCTGCATCACCTGATCGGCGGCGACCACTACGCGGTGATGCCCGAGAACAACGATCCGCGGCGGCTGGACTGGACCGCGACCTACTACCACAAGGCCGACCCGCAGGGCATCGGCTACGACCGGACCCGCGCCGGCAGCGGCGCCGTCGACCAGTACGCCAAGGTGCTGGCCGATCGCCTGAACGATCCGAAGACGACGCCCGAGAAGTGGCTGCTGTTCTTCCATCACTTGCCGTGGGACTACCAGCTGGCCTCCGGCCAGACGCTGTGGCAGGGCCTGGTCGCGCACTACCAGAAGGGCGCGGCGCAGGCGTCGCAGATGGAGCAGGACTGGGCGGCGCTGAAGGGCGCCGTCGACGACGACCGGCACGCCGCCGTCGCCGCCAAGCTGGCCATCCAGACCAAGGACGCCGCAGCGTGGCGCGACAAGTGCCTGACCTACTTCGCCCAGTTCAGCAAGCAGCCGATCGCTGGTACGCCGGCGGCGTCGGGCGCGCAGAGCGCACCGCAGTCCGTCGACATCCCCGCGCCGGATGGTCTGGCCATCAAGGCCGACGTCTACGGCAGCGGTCCACGCGCCGTCGTGCTCCTGCACGGCGGCCGCTTCGACAAGCGCAGCTGGCAGCCGCAGGCGGACGTGCTCGTGCAGCGCGGCTTCCGCGTGGTCGCCATCGACTTCCGGGCCTCGGTCGCGGGGCGGACCGGCCGCGAGACGACGTGCGGCTACGATGCCGTCTGCCTGGCCAAGGACGTCGCGGCCACGGTCGCCTACCTGCGGCGCATCGGAGCCACGTCGATCGCGCTGGTCGGGGCCAGCCTCGGCGGCGGCGCCGCGGCGCAGGCGGCCATCGATGCCGCGCCGGGCACGATCGATCGCGTCGTGCTACTCGCGCACATGACCATCGAGCACCCCGAGCGCCTGAAGACGCCCGCGCTCTTCGTCGTCGCGCGCGACGACGCCAACGCCAGCGGTCCGCGCCTGCCGGGGATCCGCCAGCAGTACGAGAAGGCGCAGGGCCCGAAAGAGCTAGTGGTCCTCGACGGCGCCGCGCACGCGCAGTTCCTCTTCCAGTCACCGCAGGGCGACGCGGCGATGGAGGCCATCCTGCGCTTCCTCGATCACTGACGCGCGCGAATCTGCCCGCGGCTGCACGGATCACGACGCTCACGCGAGTGGCAGAGGCGGCCGATTACCGGATCGGGCCGGCCGCCGTCCGCGCCGTCCCTTGCAGGAGTCGTCCGTGTGCCCGTAGCCCCAATCGAGCGTCGATCTCCGCGGGCCCGGCGCTGGCGGGACCCGCGCGCGTTCTCGCTCGTCGAAACCCTGGTCGTCTGCGCTCTCATTTCCGTCCTCGCGTCGCTCTCGGCCGGCATCTACGTGTCCGCCCTGAAGACGGCACGCGTGGCCCGCGCCATCGGCGACCTGCACGCGCTCGACGCCGACGTCAACGCCTTCCACCTGCGCAACAACCGCTATCCGACCACGCTGGTCGAAGCGCGGCCAATCGTGCCGAACGACCCGTGGGGCCAGCCCTACGTCTACACCGACCTGTCGCAGCGCGGCAGCCGCGGCCGCGCCCGCAAGGATGGCCGCCTCAATCCGATCAACGCCGACTTCGATCTGTACAGCGTCGGCGAGGACGGCCGGACGGCCACCCCGCTGACGGCGCCGCAGAGCAAGGACGACGTCATCCGGGCGCGCGAAGGCGCGTTCCTCGGACTGGCCGCCGACTTCTAGCGCCATGGCGCCCCTGCAGTGGACCGTCGTCCGGAGCCGCGTCGGCCGGCGTGTCGCCGCGCTCTTCGTCCTCTCAGGCCTGGTGCCGCTGCTGATCCTCGCCGCCGTCACCAGCTGGATGGTCTCGGACTACCTGCAGCGTCAGGAGCAGAACCGGCTGCGGGTCATCGCCAAGGAGTCGGCGATGGCCTCGCTCGAACGCCTGCTCGACGTCGAAGATCGGCTGCGGGTAATCGCGGCGCAGCCGGCGGCGGCGATCGCCCCGGCGTGGTTGCGGGGCGTCGCGGCAGTCGCCACCATCGACCGCGAGGGACACGCCGTGCCGGTGTTCGGACGCGCCGACCCGCTGGCCCTCGACGAGGCCGACCTGGCTCGGCTGGCCGCGGGCCGCTCCGTCCTGCGCTTCCCTGGTCGCCGCGGCGACCCGATCCGCCTGGTGGTGCCGGCCACGGGCGTGGGCCGCTACGATCGCACCGCGGTGGCCGCGGCGCTCGAGCCCCGGGTGCTCTGGGGTTTCGACGAACGGGCCAGCGACGGCAGCGTCAGCCGTGAGCTCTGCGCCGCCGCCGGCACCCTGATTCTGGCCTGCACCGACGACGGCCTGGATGGTGCGGCGCTGGCGTCGCTGATCGCCGATCCCAGCGGCGCCGGCCTGTTCGCGGCGCGCCACGCGGACGAGTCGTGGATGGGCGCCTACTGGTCGGCTCCCATCCGCGCGCCGTTCGGCGCCAGGCAGTGGACCAGCGTCGTCATGACCCGCCGCACCGGCGCCATGGCTCCGGCGCAGGCGCTCATCCGCACGGTGGTGCTGATCGTCGTCGCGACGATCTGCGTGCTGCTGCTGGTCAGCCTGCACCAGATCCGGCGCCTCCTCGACCCGATCGCCCTGCTGCGGGACGGCACCGCGAGACTGGCGCGGGGCGAGTTCGCGACCCGCGTGGAGGTCCACACCGGCGACGAGCTGCAGGGGCTCGCCGAGTCGTTCAACGCGATGGCCGGCGACCTGCAGCGCCAGTTCGGACAGCTGCACGCGCTCAGCGTCGGGACCCTCGAGGCGCTGGCGCGGGCCATCGACGCCAAGTCGCCGTGGACGGCGGGCCACTCGACCCGCGTCGCCGACGTCGCGCAGGCGATCGGGCGGGCGATGCACTTCGACGTGCCGACCCTGGAGCGGCTCCGCCGCGGCGCGCTGCTGCACGACATCGGCAAGATCGGCATCTCGGCGGACATCCTCGACAGCCCGGGCCGGCTGAGCGCGGAACAGACCGCGGTCGTCCGCGAACATCCGGCCCTCGGCGCGCGCATCCTCGAGCCGCTGCCGCACTGCGCCGACATCCTGCCGATGGTGCGGCAGCACCACGAGCGCTTCGACGGCGCCGGCTACCCCGCCGGCCTGGCCGGCGCGGCCATCGCCCTCGATGCCCGCGTCCTCGCCGTCGCCGACGTCTACGACGCGATGACCAGCGATCGGCCGTATCGGCGCGGCCTGCCGCCACGCGACGCTGCCGTGTCCATCTCGGCGGCGGCCGGCACCCAGTTCGACCCCGACGTGGTTGCGGCGTTCGCCGACGCGTTCCGGAACCGCCGCATCCCGCTCAGTCAGTCCGACGCCAGATTGGGGAAGAGCGCCTAGCGTCCTGTCCACTAGCTCGGTGGACTCACCTGGGCCGCGGCTTGGGCCCGGGCGGCGGTCGTCTGCTCGAGAAACCGCGCCACGCCGGTGCGGCCGTTGGCCAGAGCGCGATCCATCGCCGTCTCGCCACGCACCGTCGCCTCGAGATCGGCGCCCTCTTGGACGAGCAACTGGACGATCGCCAGGTGGCCGGCGCCGGCCGCCTGCACCAGCGCTCGGGTGGCCTCGGGACTCTTCGCATCGAGTCCCACGGCGGTCAGGGCGCGGACCAACTCGAGGTTGCCGTTGGCGGTGGCGGCTTCGACCGCCCACACCGGCTCGGGATGGCCCGGCGTGACCCACGACGCGTCCGGCGGCAGTCCCGCCGCCACCAGTGCGACGCCGATCTCGGTCAGCACCCGATCGTTCGGCTTGGCTGCGCCGAACACGGCGGCGGCCGGGACGCACGTGCCTTGCGCCCGGATCGGATTGATTGGCGGTCCGGCCAGGAGCCGCTCGACGGCCGCGACGTCGCGCTTGGCGATGGCGTCGCAGAGCTGCTGGCCGCGGGGCGCGGCGCAGCCGCTGAGGACGACGAGAGCAACGACGACGATGGCCGGCGGCCGTGACATGGCGATAGGTCAGTCTAGCAGGCTGCTGAAAGAGTGACGTGCGAGGCGAGCGGTAATCGGTGTGAGCTGTTCATTCGGCGGACGGCGTGGCCGGTGTGTGTCGATCGATCGTCACGAGGACGCGACCGCGAGGGCACAAAAGACACTACGCCCTGGCCAGCAGGGTCCGGAGCCGGACCAGGTTGTAGGCCGCCGCGGTGAAGGTCATGATCCAGTCGACCCGCTCGCCCCCGCGGTGGCGGAGTCTGCGCAGCCCGCCGATCGTCTTCATCCAGCCGAAGACCTGCTCGATGAGCTTCCGCGTCTGTTGGCTGATCGCATCACCCGCATGCCGTGTGGTGCGACCATCGATCGCACTGCCCGTGACCTTCCGGGCGACGTGCGGCGTCACGGCCTGGGCGCGGACCGCCGCCACAAAGCTGGGCACATCAACGCCCTTGTCCCCGCCCACCGTCACCGCCGTCTTGGCGTGGGCCAGGAGCAGCAGGGCCGCCTCGCGTTCCGCCGTGCCCGTCGCGGCCGTCACGCAGACATTCGCGACCAGCCCGTGCCGATTGTCCAGCAGGACATGGCCGGCGTACGACGGCTTGGCCTCGCGCCCGTTCCCCTTGCGCGCCAACATCGCGTCGGGATCGGTCGTCGACTGATGCGTGTCAGTGCGCCGCGAGTCGCCGTGGCAAGTCACGGTCGGATTCCCGGGATCATCCGGCGGCGCCGACGGCGCCTCGTCGGTACGCCGGAAGCTCTTGAGGCTGGCCCACGCCTCCAACAAGGTGCCATCCACGGTGACATGCTCGTCGGACAGCAGGTCGCCCTGACGCGCCTGGTCGATGACGGCATCGAAGAACGCCGCGGCGATGTCGCCCTCCAGCAGCCGGTCACGGTTCTTACGGAACGTCGGCGGCGACCAGATCGCCTCGTCCATTCCGAGGCCGACGAACCACCGGAACAGGATGCTGTAGTCGATCTCCTCCATCAGCAGCCGCTCGCTGCGAATCGTGTCGAGCGCCGGCACCAACAGTGCCCGCAGCAGTGGCTCTGGCGGAATCGACGGCCGACCGATGTCCGAGTACATCTGATCGAAGCGCGGCGACAGCGTCGTCAGCACGGCATTCGTCATCTGGCGAATGGCGCGCAGCGGGTGATCCTGACGCACCCGCTCTTCCGGCACGACGTAACTACACAGGTGGCTGGTCTGCTGGTCGGATCCACGCCTGCGGTCGCTCCCTCTCGAAGACGCGGGAGCATGGTAGTACGTGGCGATCACGATGTCGATCCCCCGCACGTCACTTTTTCAGCAGCCTGCTAGCCCCAGCTCAGCCGAGCGACGACGAGCAGAAGCGTGGTTTGACTGGCGGGGCGCGGGGCGGCAGAATCGCGGCAGTGCGCGTTGGGGCGCCTACGGTCCGCGGCAAGGGCTTCGGCCTACCCTCCCTGGGTACGAGCACGTCACGCTCCACCCTTCTTCCGGCCTGGATTCAGCGGACGTCAGGCATGTGGAGGAAGGTATGCCCCACCCATTCGCCCGCCGCACGTTCGACACACTCAAGAAGGACGCCAAGCGGTGGCTCGTGCAGATCGCCGCTGGCGACGCCGAGGCCCGCGCCCGGTTCGCCCGTGCGCTGCCCGATGGCCCGGCGACGCCGGCGCTGCGCGACATCCAGCTGGCGCTCGCCCGCGAACAGGGCTTCGATGGCTGGACAGCGCTGAAGCACGCGCTCGAGCCCGATCCGACGCGCAGCGCGGCGACGCTCGCCCAGTACGACGCAATGGCCGACGCCCTGCTCGAGGCGTATCGCACCGGCACGCCGGAGGCGATGGAGCGCCACTACCGCTACACGTGGCATCGCCGAGCCTGGTCCGGCATGCGCAGCTACGTCCAGCTCGATCTCGGCAAGCGGCCGAGCGAGCCGGACGGCGATGTGGCCATCACGCTCGACGACGCGCGCTATCTGGTCGCGCACGAGCGCGGCTTCGAGAGCTGGGACGCGCTGCGCGCCTCGGTCGCGAACCTGCCCGGCCGCGCCCCGCATGTCACCACCGTCACTGCGGCGAAGGCGCAGCCACTGCGCGACGCGCTCGAACGCGGCGACGCGACCGCCCTCGACCTCGGCGGCGTCCGCGACATCACCGACGCCGACCTCGTCGCGATCGGCCGCCTGACGCGGCTCGAGCGCCTCGACCTGTCGGGTACCTCGGTCACCGACGCCGGGCTCGTTCACCTGCGCGGCTGCGAGGCGCTCCGCGAGGTGAACCTCGCCGGGACCGACACCGGCGACGGCGCGCTGCGAACCTTCGCCAGCAAGCCACGCCTGGCCACCTTCCGCAGCGGGCACGGCGTCACCGACGCCGGCCTCGCGCTGCTGCACGAGTGGCCGGTGTTCAAGACCTGGCACGGCGGCGAGGAACGGCTGGCGCTGCTCGCGCCCGATGCCGAGCCCAACTTCCTGATGCTGCGCGGTCCCTTCACCGATCGCGGGATCGAGCGGCTGCGCGGCCTCGACGGCCTCTTCGCCCTGAACGTCGACGACGAGCGCCTGGCGATCACGCCGGCCTGCCTGGCACCGCTGCGCGACCTGCCGCGCCTCGCCTCGCTCGCCGTCGACGCGAAGGACGACTGGATGCCGGGCCTGGCGGGCCTGCCGGCGCTGCGCTTCCTCGGCATCCAGGACACGACCGCGACGGACGACGGCTGGATCGCGCTGGCGCGCTCGCCGACCATCGAACGCATCTGGGGCCGCCGCTGCCACGGCCTCCGGAGCCGCGGCTTTCTCGCCTTGTCCGGGATGCCGGTGCTGCGCGGGCTCTCGGTGAGCTGCCTGAACGTCGACGACGACGCGATCGCCGCGCTGCCGCGCTTTCCTGCGCTGCGCGAGCTGATGCCGATGGACATCCCCGACACTGGCTACCGGCACATCGGCCGCTGCGTCGACCTCGAGTCGCTGATCCTGATGTACTGCCGCGACACGACCGACGCCGCGACGGAGCACATCGCCGGCCTGTCGAAGCTGACGAACTACTTCAACAGCTACACGACCATCACCGACCGCACGCCGGAGATCCTGTCGACGATGGACTCGCTCGAGCGGATCACGTTCGACGCGTGTCACGGCCTGACCGACAGCGGCATCGCACACCTGGCGCGCCTGCCGCGTCTGCGCGAGCTGCGCGTCGCCGGCCGCGGCCTCACCGCGGCGGTGCGACGGCCGTTTCCGCCAACGGTCGCCGTCCACCGCGAGCCGTGAGGCCTCACGAGAGGCGAACGACACGGTGGCCGACGCCACCAGCTCGGTCAGGCACTCAGAATCTCTGCCAGCCCGTACTCACTGGCGGCCCGCAGGTTCTCCGGAGTGAGCCGGCGGGCTTCTGAAATCCGGACGGCCTCGCGGATCGAGTCCGTGACGTTCGCGAACAAGGTGCGCGCCTGCGTCTCGGTGCGCCTGGCGGTCCTACCCGCCATCGAGGGACGCACCTGCTCCCGCCACACGGTCCGCAGGTCCTCGAGCGCTCCGCCGAACAACTCCAAGGTGTCGTGTATGTAGAGCAGATCCTGCGCCCGTTTGTTCGGTCGTCGCTTCTCGTGAATCAGCAGCTTCTGAACGATGAAGCTGACGGGGTTCGGCAACAGGACATCGGCGAGGTCATCGAGAGGGATGTCTCGGCCAGGCTCCAGATGCACAGACCAGGGAGCTTGCAGCAACATGCAGCAACACATCGAGGTGACGAAGCTTCTGCGCAGTGATTCCGGCTTTCTCGACGGTGACGTCCCGCTGCCCGCGACGTGTGAACTCGCCGCCCTGGAGTGGCACCAGGAACTCGGCGTAGAATCCGGCGTCATCGTCAAGGCGGTAGTGCGTGACGGGCGGTGTGTCCTCGCCGAGGTATGTGCGGCCGAAGCCAGCCCTAGTGAGTGCTTCGGCGATGTCTCCTGCCAGCGGGGCATGAATGGACAGCGCTAGATTGACGTCGCGCGTTCGCACTGGAGGGTGGGCCGGATCTCCAGCGAGGGGGTGTGACCGATGGAGCCGGTGGGCCCAGCCACCGACGATCACGAGATGGCCGAGCCACGGTCGAAGCGCTTCGAGCAGTCGTCCCAAGGACGCAGCGTCCTCCATCTCAAGCTCCGAGAGCGATCAGTGGTTCGAGAACACGCTGGCGGATCAGCTCTCCCTGCTCGGCTCCGCGCGACGGATGCGAAGCCACATCCAGCCACACTTGCAGGACGTCCGATGCAGCAATTCCATCGGCCCTGACCATGCCGCGGAAGATGGACTGAGGCACCGGCGCCTGACGCATTATGACGTCCGGCGACTCGCCAGGCTGGCACGGACGAAGGCTCTTCCAGGCCGCGATGTTTGCCGGCTGAATGCGCTCGACGTACACATGCGGCGACACGCCCTGGACGAAGCCGAGCTTCAGCGCGTCGGCCGCGGCAAACAGCGCCAAGCAGGCGCGCCCGCTGCTGACGATCTTGCGGAGCTGCCCTTCGCCATTGCCGGGCAAGCGGAAGCGCATGGGGATCTCTCGAGGCGCTCGGTCCCTCGCCGCCTGCCACCGATGGAAGAGGTTCTCGCGACGGACCAACTGCAGCGAGGATTCGGACTCGTGCACGTACCCTTCTTCGCGCAACTGCTCGACGAAGCGAAAGGCGCTCATCACGGACACCTGCGCGGCTCGAGCGAGTTGTGAGGCGTTGCGGTAGCGGCCGCGCGGCGCTGACAGCAGGTGCTCTGGCAGCTCGTTAGCAAGCAGGACCTTCAGCATCCATTGGTTCAGGTCCGAGAACAGCGGCCGTGATTCGCGCAGCGGGCCGACAGAGCGAAGCGGTCCCGACGGTTGCGCGTTGAGCGCGTCCAAGCCTGGTCCGCGAAACAGCGCCAGGCCCTGGAAGTCGAAGACGCCAACAGCAACATCATCGGCTACGTACTTTTCGGCGAAGGCGAGCACTTGTTCGGCCACGGCCATCGGAACCCTGGGGGCGCAGACCGCCGCCAGGGGTACTGCGTTGCGCCGTTCGATCCGCATCACTTGAAGGACGGCCTGCGCGAAGAGCGGGACGAGGCGATCGCCCCGGCCTTCCGAAGCCGCCTTGAGCTCGACGGCGTAGGAGACCGAGCCTCGCCGAACCAGAAGATCGGCCTCGTACGCGTTGTTGCGCGGCACGGACTTGAGCTGCCAACCTTGGCTTTCCATGAGAACCCGGAAGCGGTCCGCGGCTACCCGCCAACGGTCACCAGGCGACGCCTTGTGGGCGAAATCGGGAGGTTCCATCGTGCTGCACCCGCAGGAGCGCACAGTATACCACGGCCATGGTAATTATCGTGGCCATGATAATTACCACGGCCACGATAGATGCGCGCTGAAGAGCGACCCGAGCGGCATTTTCACCAATCCGGGCGCAGGCGCGCGCCGCCCGGATTCGAGGCCTTCGGGCACTGTGACATCCTTCCGGTTATGCTCCGCTCCGGCCCGCCGCTCGTCGCCGCGCTGCTCGTCGGTACGCTGACCGCGCCGGCCCTCGCCGGCCAGGATGCGGCCATCGCCAGGTGGGCGGCCGCCACGGTCGTGCACTACCACGTGGTCGGCGTCTTCGACGGACCGGCAGTGATCGCCTATCGCGAGCCGGCCGGCCAGGCGACCGTCAGCGACCGGGTCGAGATCGATCTCGACTGGAACCTGAAAACGAACGCGATCGTTGGCGAGCCGACGATCGTGAACGCAGCGTCAGAGGTGCGCGAGCTGCGCAACATGCATGCCTCCTGCCCCGTCCCGACGCCGAACGGTCCCTACGATCACATCGACGTCAAGACGATCACGGCCGCCGGCGGCACGCTCGAGCTGAAAGGCATCCGCAGCTTCCCGTCGATCAAGGTGGTGGCCGGCTGCCAGGGCGTCCAGGACCCGCGCACGATCCGCCCGTGGGAGCAGGAAGTGGTCGAGCGCATGGTGGTGCCGTCGCCGCTGATGCTGGCTGCACCGTCCGGCTCGGACCCGAACCTCACAGTGTCCGAGGACAAAGCGTCGTTCACGATTAAGAGCGGCCCGTGGACGTGGACCTACACACCGACGCTCGTGAACTGAAATGGACGACCAAACAGTATTCGTCCTAGGAGCAGGATTCACGCGCGCCTTCGCGCCAGCGGCGCCTCTTCTCTTTGACGACTGGGGTATTCCCGACCTTTTGGAGCAATTCAAGGGATTCGAGTTCGCCAAGAGCACGCTGACAGACGCCCTGGAGGCAGGCCAGGATGGCAAGGTCGACCTCGAACGCTTGATGACCCGTCTGGCAGGCACGCCGTTCGACGACACAGAAGCTCGACATGAACTTGCGCTCGTCGAAATCTCGCTGCTTAGAACTCTGGTCCGCCGACTATCGACTCTCCGCCAGGATCTCGACCGCAAGGCGCTCGACGATTTCGCGCGATACGTAGTCGACAATCGTGCCTCGATCGTCACGTTCAACTACGACGACTTGGTGGACGAAGCCCTGTTTCGGGTGAGGCGTGTTGAGGTAGTGAGTAAGTGGCACGTCGGTTCTCCTCCGTACTGGCATCCAGATGGAGGTTACGGGTTCTTTTGCAGGCCATCGACAGCGTCGGTCCAAGACTCTCCCGTCTTCCAAGACCGTACCAAGACACGACTCCTAAAGCTGCACGGGTCCGTCAACTGGCGATACCGACTTGGCGAAGGGACGGAGTTGGGGCCCTCGGCACTACTTCATCACGAGGATTGGTCGAATAGGGTGACGCCGCCGCCGATAAGCCAGCCTGACATCGAAACGCAGCTAGCAAGGCGACCCTTTATCGTGCCGCCAGTTCTCTCAAAATCCGATCTATCAATGCACCCTGCCTTGGGTGTGGTTTGGAGGTCCGCCTTCGCGACGCTGCGCGACGCTAGTCGAGTAGTTTTCATTGGCTACTCCTTCCCAGTAACTGACTTGGCAGTGCGGAGCCTCGTTGGCGAGGCACTCGGGCGAGACTTAAGTCGGTCGGTTCAGGTTATCGACCTCAAGGACGCGGTCGAAGACAGACTGACGCTCATGGATGGCTATCGACGTGCTCTCGGCAACCTCGACGACTCAAACTTCGACTTCGGCGGCGCGAAGGTACGCATCGCCTCCGATTTCAGCATGCCAAAGCCCTGACCACGCCCCTCGGCGTCGCCGTACGCTACAAGCCCCGGACACCGCGAGGTGACCGGGGCTTCTTCGATTCCGGAGTCGTAGCGCTCGTGCGCTACGGCGCGCTCGGTTTGGCCGCCGGGCTCGACGGTGCGGGCGGACCGTAGACCTGGAGGCGGGCGACGCTCCACGCCGGCGCGGTCTCGTCGGTGCCGGTCTGGGTGATGCGGATGAACCGCGCCCGCACCGGCTGCCCGAGGACGATCGTCGTGCTGCCCGGCGCGCCCTTGCCGGTCGCAATCGGCAGGCCCCAGGCCTGGCCGTCGAGCGAGACGTGAACCTCGTAGGCGCGCGGATGGGTCGAGACGCCGGTCGGCGGACCGCCGGCGAACCCACCGGGACCGCCCGGGCCGCCCGGACCACCAGCGGGACGCGGACCGCCGGGCGCGCCCGGACCGCCAGCCGGAGCCGCACCCGGCGGCGCGGCAGCCGGGCCACCCGGCGCACCGGTCGGAGCGCCAGGCCCTGCGGGACCGCCGGGACCACCACCCGGACGCGCACCGCCAGGACCGCCAGGACCGCCCGGACCACCCGGCCCGCCAAAGCCGCCCCCGCCCGCGAACGCCGCCGGCGAATCGAAGTGGATCTCCGAGACCGTGGCCGGCGCGGAGATGTCGATGGTGAACGACATACCGGCCTGCTGCTTCGCCCCGGACGACCAGCTGCCCGCCGCCGGCCGTCCCGACGCCGCGGCCGTCAGCCCGGCGACGCCGCGCATCGCGTTGCCGGCATTGTGGCTGGCCGTCACCTTCCAGCCGGCGTGCGGCACGATCTGGCTCGGCACCGCCGACTCGAGCTCGTCGACCGTCCAGAAGTTGGCGCGGTCCTTGGTCCTGGCGCGGACGCGGGCGACGTCGGCCGCCGAGACGAACGACGCCTGGTTGCCGAAGGTGTTTCGGACGAACGAGGCGATCGACGCGATCCACTCGTCGTCGTTGCCGTTCATCGGGATCATCACGTTCGAGTAGGTCGAGCCGTCGACCGGCCCGGTCAGGCCGTGCAGCACGGTGCGGATCACGTAGTCCTTGTGGGCGGTGACGCGCGACGAGCCGGCCAGCGGCGGCGCCATCGTCGTGCCCGCGGGCGCGCCGGCGAGCGGCTCGCCCTTGCCGTCCTGGCCGTGGCACGAGAAGCACAGCTCGGTATAGATGCCTTCGCCCTTCTTCAGCGTCGCCAGCTGCTCGGGCGCCATGAGGCGGAAGCCGCCCCCGCCGCCGGTGAACCCGACCGGGCGCAGCATCAGGTCGCCGAGCTCCTTGACGCCGCGCGCCTTGCTGGCGCCCTGCGCGGCCTCGACCACCTTGGCGATGTCCGGCACCTTCTGCAGGTTCAGCGTCAGCAGCGCCTGGATGACGACGGCGGCGTCGCCGTCCTTGGTGCGCTCGCGGACGTCGGCTTCGAACGACTTGTCGCCGGCCTTGGTCAACGACTCGCTGACCCGGATCGCCTGGACGCGCATCTGCGGGCTGGCGTCCTTCAGCAGCTCGCGGACGAGCGCGGCGTCGAGCGTGTCGAGCCCTTCGAGCGTCCACAGCGCGTGGAAGCGGCCGACCAGGCTGCTGCCGATCCGGGCGAGTTCGACGAGCGCCGGCGCGACCGAGGCGTCCTGCCGCAGCACGAGCGTCCGCTGCGCCGTGTCACGCCACCAGCCGTTCGGGTGCGACAGGTAGGCGACCAGCTGCGCCGGCGTCTGCTCCTGCATGCGCGGCTTGGTGAAGTCCGGCTTCTTCGAGTCGTGCACGAGCCGCCAGATGCGGCCGTGGTTGATCACCTTGTCGAAGCGGTACTGGTCGATCTTCTTGCGCAGGTACGAGCCCTTCCGCGTCCAGTTCGACTCCTGGATGATGCCGTGGTACATGTCCGACAGGTAGATGGTGCCGTCGGGCGCGGTGACCATGTTGACCGGGCGGAACAGCGGATCGGTGCTGGTGATGAACTCCGACCCCGGGTAGGCGTTGTCGAGCCGGGTGATGCCCTGGCGGACGGTGACCTTGGCGCGGCGCACGAGGCGGCCGACCGGCTCGGCGAACAGCAGGTCGCCGCGCAGATCGTCGGGCAGGCTGTGGCCGCGGAAGATGTCCTGGCCGCAGGTCGCGGTGAAGTGGTTGAGGACGCCGACCGGCATGCGGACGCGGCCCATGCCGCCCTGCGTGTCGGCGTGGCCGCCCATGTAGGCCGGCCAGACGACGCGGAAGTCGTCGTCGAACTGGTCCTCGGCGTTGAAGGCGCCGTACTGGATCGGCGTCTGGAAGTTGATCGGGCCGCGCTCGCCGCCGGCGTCGACGAACCACACCTTGCCGTAGTCGTCCTGGGTCAGGCCCCACTGGCCGCCGTTCGGCGCCGTGGTTTCCTTCAGCACCTCGCCCTTCGGCGTCGGCCGCAGGCGGAAGGCGTTGTAGGTGCTGTAGATCCAGTTGTCCATCCCGAAGATGAAGCCGCTCGGCTGGTGCTCGAGGTTCTGTCCGACGCGGCCGGCGCCCTTGTAGAACAGCTCCTTCTTGTCGGCGACGCCGTCGTTGTCGGTATCGGTGTACTTGTAGATTTCGTCGGTGTCCGTCTCCATCGTCAGGATGGCGTTGCCATCGAGCGGGGTGACGAAGCGCGGCGTCGACAGCTTGTCGACGAACACGGTGTGGCGGTCGTAGACGCCGTCGCCCTTCGTGCTCTCGTGCATGCTGATGCGGCTGATCGGCTCCTTCTCGCCGGTCGCGTCGCCGTCGAGCATGTAGCTGCGCAGCTCGGCGACGAACATGCGGCCGTTGCCGTCGAAGGAGATCGCGCCCGGGCTGATGATCTGCGGCTCCGACATCACCAGCTCGAGGTGATAGCCCGGCGGCAGGATGAAGCGCGCCTGCTCGTCCTTCGGCGACAGCGGCGTGACCGGCGGCTTGGCCGAGAAGTCGGCTCCGAGCTCGCTCGATCCGATGCCGTTGATGCCGCCGCCCTGGCCGGCGCCGGCGACGCCCGGCTGGCGCTGCCCGCCGCCCTGCGCGACCAGCGACAGGCTGGCGCCGAACACCGCCACGGCGGCTCCCATCGACCACCGGGCGCGGCGCCCTCGGCTGCCCTTCTTCATCGATCTCGTCCTTGGCATAGTTCCCTGTCCTGGTCGCGGTCCTGCCCCTGTGGCTAGCGCTTCGCGTGCGTCGCCGTGCTGCCTTCACTGCCGCCGAGCACCCAGCGGATCGCCTCGAGGTACATCGTCTGGATCTGCGGATCCCGCCACGACTCGCGGGTGTGGCCGAGCGTCGAGTAGAAGACGCGCCCCTTGCCGTACATCTTCGACCAGGCCAGCGCGAAATCGCGATCGGCGCGCGCCTTGGGCGTCTTCGAGTAGTCGAGCTTGCTGTCGTCGAGGCGCATCAGCACGTTGACCTTCTCGCGCGACCACGACTTGGGCTGGTACATCTCGTCGTTCAGCGTCAGGGTCGTGCCCTTGAAGTGCTTCATCGCCGGGAACGACGGATCCTCGATGATCACCGGCGCGTCGAAGGTGTTCCACGGGTGTCCGTCGAACCAGCCGCCGATCATCTCGCCGTACTCGGGCCACTGGTAGAGCGTGTCGAGCGCGGCGTGGATGCCGACGAAGCCCTTGCCCTCGTCACGGACGAACGACAGGAAGTCGGCCTTCTGCTCGTCGGTCAGCGGCAGCTCGCCGGTGGTGCTGCAGAAGACGATGGCGTCGTACTGCACCAGGTTCTTGCGCATCGGGTTGAGGCGCTTCTTGGTGATCCACTCGACGTCGGTGCGGATCTCGGCGTCGTAGAGGTTCGAGTCCTGCCCCATCTTGACGAGCGTCGCCAGCGCGTCCGAGATCGAGTCGTGGTGCCAGCCCACGGTCTGGGCCACGATCAGGATCCGCTTGCGCCCGTTGGCGGGCGGCTGGTAGCGCTGGGGCGGTGGCTGGGTGGGCGCGGCGGCCGCGGTGGGCGGCGTGGCGGGAGGGGTGGCCGGCGGCGTCTGCGCCTGCGTCGAGAGCGCCGCGAGCGCGACGGCTGCGGCGACGAGACACGACCGTTGGACCACAGCTCGCAGAGTCATGCGCATCCTGATACCTCGAGAACGAAATGTTCGATAGTTGAACTACGGCTGGCGCGGGCCGCCAATTTACTCCAAACGGCGGCCCCGCCGATGCGCACAAGTCGTCTGACCACTGCGGCTTACCGTGGCGCCTTGGGCGCCGCCGCCTCGCCGACGGCGACTACCACTGCGGCACCTGCTGATAGGTGACGAACGCCACGGTGCGCCCGTCGGGCGACCAGTTGGGCACGTTCTGCGTCCCCTGGCCGCCGAAGAAGCGGCCGATGGTCGTGATCTGGCCGGTCGCGAGCGTCATCCGGCGCAGGCGCACGTCCTGGTTGGCCGGGTGGCCCTGGACGCTCTTGTCGTAGGACAGGAAGACGAGGAAGCGGCCGTCGGGTGACGGGTGGGCGAACCAGTTGTTGTAGTCGTCCGACGTCACCGCCGTCTGCTCGGTGCCGTCCGGCTTCATCTTCCAGATCTGCATCAGCCCGGATCGCACCGCGTTGAAGTAGATCCACTGCCCGTCCGGCGAGTACTCGGGGCCGTCGTCGAGGCCGGGAGAGGTCGTCAGGCGGGTCTCCGTCCCGCCCCCGACGGGAATCGCGTAGACGTCGAACTCGCCGTCGCGCTGGGCGCAGTAGGCCAGGGTCTTGCCGTCCGGCGAGATGCCGTGCCAGTAGGACGGCGCGTTCGGCGTGACCAGCGTCGGCTCGCCCCCGGCCAGCGGCAGCGTGTAGATGCGCGACGGCCCGCCGCGCTCGGCCGTGGCCCCTTCGGTCTGGTCGCTGATGATGATCGTCGACCCGTCCTTCGAGATGCCGTGGTCGTTGTTGTTGCGGGTCCGCGTGCCGGTGTCGACGGTCGCGACGGCGCCGCCACCCATCGGGACCTTCAGCAGCTTGCCGCCCGAATTGACCAGCCAGGCCTTGCCGTCCGGGTACCAGTTGGGCGCCTCGAACCGCGTCGTGCTGATGTACTGAACACGCCAATCCGTCGACCCGGTGCCGAGCGGCACGGTCTCGAGCGTGCTGTAGAGCACGGGCGGCTTGGTCGGCGTCCCGAGCTTCTGGATCTCGACCTTGCTGAAGCGGGCCGTGACGACCTCGGCCTTCTCGTGCGAACAGACGCCGAGGCCGACGTAGAGCGGTCCGCTGAAGCTGACGCGAGCGGCACCGCCCGCGAAGCGGAGCGGCTGGCCGGCTTCGGCGACGTAGAGGCGCGCGTAGTCGCCCTGCCGCTCGATGCGGACCCGCGCCGGCCCGGCCACGTTCGACTGCACTTCCTGGGTCTGGCCACCCTTCTCGGCCCGGAACTGGATCGAGGTCAGTCCATCACCGTGGACGGCCGCGTCGACGTAGGCGGCGTCGGCTTCCAGGCCCTGCCGGATCATCAGCATCGCCTTGCGGTGGGCGTTGGTGCCGGCGCCGACGAAGGCGACGTCGGCCTCGATCGCCACGTCGCCTTCGACCTTGGTCCACGCGAAGTGGAAGGCGTCCGCCGCGCCCCAGACGTTCTCGCCGCTCCCGGACAGCGTGTAGGTCCGGGTGGCCGGGTCGTAGGCGGCGGCCCCGGCCTGGAGCACGGTGCCGACGTCGGCGTGGCCGTCGAAACGGCCGACCGCTGCCGGCGGTTGGGTCTGCCCGGCGATATTGGCAATGCCAATGGCGCACGAGACAATAAAAAGGTTCGTCCACCGAAAACGGCGACGGCGGTCTGATGGAGGCACGGACTACCCCTGAAGAAGGCGGAAGAGTAAAAGGTGAGCCTCTGCATTCTAGCCGCTCCTTCCCCCGTCGATTACTTCGGGAGCCGGCTGATCATGAGTGCCCTTCTGCAAGTCGCGCCCGTCGTTCCCGCGTGGATCCGTCGATCCGCCGCGGCCGGCCTCCTCTGCCCCGGCGTGCTCGTGCTTGCCGCATCCTGCACGTCCAACCCCGCCTCCGGCACGGCCGGGACGGGCGTCCAGGCCGTCGTGACGGAGCTCGAGCAAGGGCGGGCCCGGGGCGTCCTGACCGTCGCCGGCACCGTCACCGACGACAATCCGGCCGCCGACCAGACCCTGCTGGCCGACGGGGCCCGCGGCATCCTGCTGCCGCACGCCCCCTGGAAGACCCGGCCGGCGCCCGGCGCCCGCGTCGTGGTCGAAGGCCAGCTCCGGCTCGGCGATGGCACGGTACCGACGATGACCGTGTCACGGGTCGTGTCGGTCACGCCCGGGAAGCTCCCGGAGCCCGTCCTGATCGAAGTCGGCGAGCTGGTCATGGCGCGCTTCCTCGGTCAGCGCGTCCAGCTCAAGGCCCAGTTCCAGGGGCTCACGCCCGGCCTCGACCGGATCCGAATCACGGCGACGAGCCGGGCGATCCAGTACGACGTCGACGCCCGCGGCATTCCCCGCGCCCTCCTGACCGGCCTCCTCGGTGCCCAGGTTCGCATGAGCGGCGTCGTGTGGCCGGCCCGCATCAGCCCGGCCGGCGAACCGCTCGGCCGCCTCGGCGTGTCCGCCAGCACCGATCTCGAGGCCCTCGAGCAGGGCGCGCTCGCCGGCGGCGCCCGACGTGTGCTGACCTCGGTCGACGAGGTCCGCCGGCTCGACCCGCGCGACGCGGCGCTCGGGCACGCCATCAAGCTCCGCGCCACGCTGACGCTGGTCGATCGGCCATGGAGCATGCTGATGATCCAGGACGCCACGGCCGGGATCTACGTGTTCGCGAACCAGCTCGAACATCCGCTGCCGCCGTGCCAGCCCGGTGACCTCGTCGAGATCGAAGGCGAGAGCGGACCGGGCGAGTTCGCGCCGATCATCGTCGCCCGCCGGCTCGCGGTCGTCGGCCGCGCCGGCTTGCCGGCGGCCCGCCCGACCAACATGGCGCGGCTCCTCGCCGGCCTCGAGGACAGCCAGCTGGTCGAGTTCGACGGCGTCGTCCGCGACATCACCCGCGACAACCAGGAGCACCTGATCATCGGGCTGTCGCGCGACAACCAGCGCTTCATGACCTACGTGCCGTCGTTCGGCACGCAGGCCCTGCCCGAGGGCCTCGGGATCGACGCCGAGATCCACGTGACCGGCGTCGTCGGGGCGCGCTTCAACACCCGCCGCCAGATGATCGGCGCGCAATTGTGGGTGCCGGTCGCGTCGCTGATCCGCGTCGACCGGCCGGGCCATAGCGACCTCGACGCCCTGCCGATCCGCACCACGTCGCACGTGCTCGGCTTCTCTGCGTCCGGCCGCCCCGGCCACCTGATGCGGATCAAGGGGACCGTGCTGGTCGCGCGCCGCAACGAGATCTTCCTCCGCGACGACGCCGGCGGCCTCGAAGTGCACCCGCGCGAGCCGGTGACGCTGACGCCGGGCGACACCATCGAGGTCATCGGCTTCCCGCAGCCCGGCGACTACGCGCCGACGCTCGAGGACGCCGTGGTCAAGCGCGTCGGCCGGGCGGCCCTGCCCGAGGCGCACCTGCTGCCCAGCAAGGATCTACTCAAGAACGAGCTCGACGGCGAGCTGGTCCGCATCCGCGGCGTGCTGCGCCAGCACGTCGTCGGCGCCGACGAGGACGTGCTCCTGCTCGAGGCCGGCCCGACCGCGCTCTCGGCGCTGCTCGAGCATCACGGCAGTGCCGGGCCGCAGCTCGAGCTCGGCAGCGTCGTCGAGGTCTCCGGCGTCGCCGCCGTGCAGGCGACGCGCGCCAGCAACCGGCTCGTCCCGAGCGGCCTCCGCCTGTTCGTCGCCGGCCCCGGCGGCATCAGGGTGATCGAGCCGGCGCCGTGGTTCACCGGCGAACGCGTGGTGTGGATGGTCGCCGGCCTGGCCGCCCTGGTCGCGATCTCGCTCGCCTGGATCGTGACGCTGCGCCGCCGCGTGCTGAAGCAGACGGCGGCCCTGCGCGAAGCCACCATCGCCGCCGAGAGCGCCAGCCGGGCCAAGAGCGAGTTCGTCGCCAACATGAGCCACGAGATCCGGACGCCGATGAACGGCGTGCTCGGCATGACCGAGCTGCTGCTCGACGCGCCGCAGCAGCCCGAGCACCGCCAATACCTCGAAATCGTCAAGACCTCGGCCGAAGCGCTGCTCCACATCATCAACGACATCCTCGACTTCTCGAAGATCGAGGCCGGCAAGCTGGAGCTGAACCCGCACCCGTTCGTGGTCCGCGAGCTGGTCGCCGATACCGCCCAGATGTTCGCCCTGCCGGCGCACCGCAAGGGCCTCGAGCTGACCTTTCGCGTCGCGCCGGACGTCCCCGAGCAGCTCAACGCCGACGCCGAGCGCATCCGCCAGATCCTCGTCAACCTGACCGGCAACGCGATGAAGTTCACGCCGACCGGCGAGATCGCCATCGATGTCTCGCTGGCCGAGGGGTCGACGCCGGCCAGCCCGCAGCTCACGGTCGCGGTCCGCGACACCGGCATCGGCATCGACGAGTCGAAGCAGGCCAAGGTCTTCAACGCTTTCGAGCAGGCCGACGCCGGCGTCGCCCGCGCGTTCGGCGGCACCGGCCTGGGCCTCGCCATCTCGGGGCGACTCGTCTCACTGATGGGTGGCGCCATCTCGTTGACCAGCCGCGAGGGCCACGGCAGCATCTTCAGATTCACGATCGCCACCGGGGTCGTCGAGGGCGCCGGGGCGGCGCGTCCGGCCGGCCCGATCGACGTCACGCCGGGCCAGCGCGTCCTGATCGTCGACGACAACGACACCAACCGCCACATCCTCGACGAGACGCTGCGCCTGTGGGGCTTCGTCCCGACGCTCGCCGCCGAGGCCACGACGGCGCTGGCCGCGCTCGACACGGCACGGATCGCGGGCACGCCGTTCAACCTGCTGCTCGTCGACGTCCACATGCCCGCCATGGACGGCTTCACGATGCTCGAGCTCGCCCGCGCGCGGCACGACCTCGGCGAGGCGGTCGTCGTCATGCTGACGTCGGATCGGCAGCCGGGCGACCTCGATCGCTGCCGCGAGCTCCATGTCGCCGCGCACCTGATCAAGCCGGTCCGGCAGACGCAGCTGCGCCAGGCGATCGCGGCGGCCACGGGCCAACGCCAGGACATCGGCTCCGTCACCGCCAGGCCGCGCCAGCTCGCCGCCGGCGTCGCCGACCGCCGGCGCGTCCTGGTCGCCGAAGACAACGCCGTCAACCAGAAGCTGGCCAAGGCGATGCTGACCCGCCTCGGCCACGAGTGCACGCTCGCGTCCGACGGCCGGGAGGCGATCGCCGAATGGAGCGCCGGCGGCTACGAGGTCATCTTCATGGACGTGCAGATGCCGAACCTCGACGGCTTCGACGCCACCCGCGAGATCCGCCGCCTCGAGGCCGGCACCGGCACCCGCGTGCCGATCATGGCGATGACCGCCCACGCCATGCCGGGCGATCGCGAGCGCTGCCTCGGCGCCGGCATGGACGACTACGTCACCAAGCCCATTTCCCTGAGCGAGATCGCCCGCGTGCTCTCGTCCATCCAGGCGGCGCGGCCGGACCGCGCCGCGCCACCTGCAGCATAAATGGCCCGGCTCGATCCAGTGCTCGTGTCCCTCCTGCCGCGGGCGACCGCGGCGGTCCCGCCGCGACGATCGATCGGGTGGTGACCGACGTCGAGGCGGGCCGCGTCGCCCTCGGCCGCACCGTTCGCCTCGCCGGCACCGTAACCGGCGCGTCGAGCGGCGGCGACGTCGTGTTCATCAGCGACGGCGCCCAGGGTGCCGCTCTCGAGCAGACGAGCGGGCTGGCGCCCGGTCGCCGCGTCGTGGTCGAGGTCGAGCCCCGCCGCGCCGGCGGCCAGCTCCGCTTCGTCGTGCGCCGCGTCGTCGAGTCGTCACCCGGGACGCCGCTCGCAGCGCAGCTGGTGGAGCCGCTCGAGGTGACCAGCGGTCGGGCCCTGGGGCGCCGCGTCGAGCTGACCGACTGGGTGCAGACGGTGGCGCTCGCGGCCGGGGTGCCGTCGATGCACCGCTCGCGGCAGGGCCGCCACGTGGAGGTCCACGTGCCGAGCGTGCCGCTCGCCACGCTCCGGCGGCACATGGGCAACATGGTGCGGATCCGCGGCGTGGTCGACGAGCCTCGCCGCCTGACCGGCACCGACGCGGTCGGCCGCGTCACCATCGACGCCGCCACCGACATCGAGGCAGTCGGCACGCAGTATCCGCCGCCCACCGAGCGCCGGCACCTCACGACCGCCGCCGTGGTTCGCGCCCTGCGCCCGGCGGACGCGGCCGCGGCGCATGACGTCGCCATCACCGGCCGCGCCACCTTCGTGCACCCGGGCTGGAACGGGCTCTTCGTGCAGGATGACACCGCCGGCATCTTCGTGCTGGTGACCGAAACCACCGACGCGCCGAAGGACGTGCACCCCGGCGACGTACTGGAGGTCACCGGGCACACGGCACCCGGCGATTTCGCGCCGATCATCAGTGCCACGCGGATCCGCCTCCGCGGCGCCGGCGCGCTGCCGTCGGCCGCGCCGGCGCCGCTCGAGGCGCTGGTCAGCGGCGCCCTCGACAGCCAGCTGGTAGAGGCGCGCGGCATCGTCCGCGGCGTCCGCACCGAAGAGGGCGTCGCGCGCATCGACCTGGCGATCGGCCGCGAGCGCTTCGACGCGTTCGTGCCGGTGCCCGACACGGCGCGGATGCCGGCCGGCTTCGGGGTCGACGCCCGGCTGCGGATCGTCGCCGTCGTCGGTGCCCGCTACAACACCCGGCGCCAGATCGTGGGCACGCACTTCCAGGTGCCGTCGCTGGCGCAACTGGTCGTCGAGATGCCGGCCGCGGACGATCCGTTCGCCCTGCCGCTCGAGCCGGCCGGTGAGATCCTCAGCTTCGCGACCCGCGATCGGGCCGGCGTCCTGAGCCACATCAAGGGCAACGTCCTGGCGGTGCAGGGCGCGTGGCTCTACGTCCGGGACGACACCGGCACCGTCCAGGTCTTCAGCCGCGAGCGTCACCTCGCCAGCGCCGGGGACGTCATCGAAGCCGTCGGCTTTCCGCGGGCCAGCGGGTTGACCCCGATCCTCGAGGACGCGCGGCTGCGCCGCATCGGCCGCGCGCCGCTGCCGCCGCCGGTCGCGGTGTCGGATCCCGACGGCCTGCGGAGCGATCGCGATGGCGAGCTGGTGCGGCTCCGCGGGACGATCACTCGCCTCTACGCGACGCCGTCCGAGACCGTCCTGGTGCTGCAGACCGAGACGGCCGTCGTATCCGCCCATCTCGACGCCGCCGCCGGTGCGGCGTCGCTGACCCCGCCGGTCGGCGGCGTCGTCGACGTCACCGGGGTCGTGGCGATGACCGGGCCGCGGACGAGGCCGTCGCCCGAACGCGTCCGCCTGATCCTGGGATCGCCGGCCGCGGTCCGCGTCATCGCGGCGCCACCGTGGCTGACCACCGAGCGCGCGCGCTGGCTGCTGGGCGGGCTGGCCACGGCGGTGCTGCTGACGCTGACCTGGACGGTGACGCTGCGCCGCCGGGTCCGCGAGCAGACCGGCGAGCTGCGCGTCGCCAAGGACGCGGCCGAAGCCGCCAGCCGGGCCAAGAGCGAGTTCGTGGCCAACATGGCCACGAACTGCGGACGCCGATGAACGGCGTCCTCGGCGTCACCGAGCTGCTGCTCGAGATGCCGCAGGACGACGAGCAGCGGCGCTATCTGACGATGGTCAAGTCGTCGGCCGACTCGCTGCTGCACGTGATCGACGACGTCCTCGACTTCTCGAGGATGGAGACCGGCCCGATCGAGCTCGAGCCGCGGCCGTTCTCGGTGCGCGACTTCGTCGCCGACGCCGCCCACCTGTTCGACCTGCCGGCGCGCCAGAAAGGTCTGACGCTGACGGCGTCGGTCGAGGGCAGCGGACCGGACGTCGTCGTCGCCGACGCCGAGCGGCTGCGCCAGGTGCTGGTGAACCTGGTCGGCAACGCCAGCAAGTTCACCCACACCGGCTCGGTCGACGTGTCGGCGAGCGTCAGCGCCGCCGTCGCCGATCCCGACGCGCTGGTCGTCCGCTTCGCCGTCCGCGACACCGGCATCGGCGTGCCGCACGAGCGGCAGGCCAGCATCTTCGACGCCTTCACCCAGGTCGACGGCTCGGTCACGCGCAAGTACGGCGGCACCGGCCTGGGCCTGTCGATCGCCTCGAAGCTGGTACGCATGATGGGCGGCGCCATGACGCTCGCCAGCGAGCCCGGCCGCGGCAGCGCCTTCAGCTTCACCATCCGCGCGACGCGCGCGCCGGCCGACGTCGGTGAAGATGCCGCGGTCGACGCCGGGCCCGGCACGGTCGCGGTCGCGGTCGCCGGCCAGGCGGCCCTCGCCGGCACCGTCGTCGGCAGCGGCGAGGCGTCCGAAGCGGCCGGCCGCCCCTCGACTCCAGCGCCGGCCGCGGGCCCGGCGCTGAACGCGCTGGTCGCCGAGGACAACCCGGTCAACCAGCGGGTCGCGACCGCGATGCTGAAGCGCCGCGGGCACCAGGTGACGATTGTCGGCAACGGCGCCGAGGCGGTCGGCCTCGTCGCGGCGCAGGCCTTCGACGCCGTCTTCATGGAGGTGCAGATGCCGGAGCTGGACGGCCTCGAGGCGACGCAGGCGATCCGCCGCGCCCGAGTCGGGCACCGGCCGGCACCTGCCGATCATCGCCATGACCGCGCACGCGATGAACGGCGACCGCGAGCGTTGCTTGGCGGCGGGCATGGACGACTACCTGACCAAGCCGGTGTCGATCGCCGGCATCGATCGCGTCCTCGGTGCGCTGGCCGCCGCCAAGGCGGCCTGAACACGCTCCTTGCGTCGGCTTGCGTCGGCGTGCCTCGGGGGCTTGCCTCGGCTTGACTCCGGGGGCGTGGCGCGCCTCGGGCTCGCGCGAGCGGGCGGCGGCGCGCGCCAGCATCAGGGCGGGGTGCCGCTGATAGCATGGCGCCCGTGAACTCCGCCGTCCTCCTGGTCGACTGCCCGGACGCGAAGGGCCTGGTCGCGTCGATTTCGCGCTTCCTGTTCGAGCACGGGGCCAACATCCTCGACGCCGCCGAGCACCGCGACAACGAGCGCGGCCGCTTCTTCATGCGCGTCGAGTTCGATCTCGACGGCTTCGACGTGGCGCATGCCGCCTTCGCGCCGGCGTTCCAGCCGCTCGTCGATCGCTTCGGCATCGACCACCGCATGGAGTACGCGGCGGACCGGCCGAGGACGGCGATCTTCGTCTCGCGCTACGAGCACTGCCTGGTCGATCTGCTCTACCGGCATCGCACCGGCGAGCTGCGCTGCGACATTCCGCTCATCGTCGGCAACCACGAGGACGCGCGGCCGCTGGCCACCTTCCACGGCATCCCGTTCCATCACGTGCCCGTCACGGCGGCGACCAAGGCCGACGCCGAGGCCGCCGCCGTGGCCCTGCTCGAGGCCCACGGCATCGAGCTGATCGTACTCGCGCGCTACATGCAGGTGCTGTCGCCGGCCTTCGTCGCCCGCTATCCGCGCCGCATCATCAACGTCCACCACTCGTTCCTGCCCGCCTTCACCGGCGCCCGGCCCTACCATGCCGCCTTCGACCGCGGCGTCAAGCTGATCGGCGCGACCGCGCACTATGTGACCGACGTGCTCGACGAGGGCCCGATCATCGAACAGGATGTGGCCCGCGTGTCGCATCGCGACCAGATCGAGGATCTCGTCGCGAAGGGCCGCGACGTCGAGAAAGTGGTGCTGTCGCGCGCGGTGCGCTGGCACCTGGATCACCGCGTGCTGGTGTCGGCGCACAAAACGATTGTGTTCGACTGAGACGACGCGAAACTCCCAACTTCCAACTTCCAACTTCCAAGGAACTCTCAACGACCAACTCCCAATCCTGCTGGTTCGCTCACGACGGACCTCGCGAGGTTGGCAGTTGGGAATTGGGAGTTCCTTGGAAGTTGGAGTTTGGAAGTTGGTAGTTGGCAGCGACGTTCAGCGTTCGTACGTCGGTATGTAAGCGACCGGCCGGGTCGCAGTGAACGCCGGCTTGAACAGGTCGGTGCGGGCGACGCCGTCCATGTCTCGCGCCACCGGCAGGCCGAGCAGATACAGGACGGTCGGGGCGACGTCGACGATCGAGCCGAGCCGGGCCCGGCCCGACCGCATCGGCACGCCGTAGGCCAGCAGGAAGCCGTCGGGCGCGGCCTCGTGCGAGCCCGGCACGTCCGGCTGGCCAAGGACGCGGGCCAGCACGCGCTTGCCGAGGCCGATCGGCTCCATGCCGAAGCCGGAGACGACCATCAGCACGTCGTCGGGTCCCATCGTGTCGAGCGTCTGGGCGATCTCGGCGTCGACGAACGCGTAGTGCCGATCGAGGATCGCCGCCAGCCGCGCCTCGCCGTTCTGGCCGCTGCCGCCGAAGGCGCGCGGCCGGGCGTCGCGCAGGTAGAGGTGCCCGGCGCGGTCGAGGCCCTCGTAGCGGACGGCCAGGAGCCGCGGCCGGTACTCGTCGCGGAGCTGGACCGCGATCTCCCGCCGCCAGGCGTCGCGCGCCAGCGGCGGATCGTCGACCGTACCGGCGCGGACGGCGAGCGGCCCACCGGCGACGGCGCTGGCGCGGAGCACGGCGTCGGCCGGGGCGCCGAACATCGCCCCTCTAGCGGCCATGTTGGGGCCGGCCATGTTGGGGCCGGCCGTGCCGGGACCGGCCAGCCCGCTCACCACGTCGCTCGGGGCGCCGTCGGGGACCGGGCCGGGCCGGAACTCGTCGGTGATCAGGAACCCGCGCAGCGGCGACGCCGGCGCGGTCACCGGCCAGCCGATGACGCCGGCGGAGACGCGCTGGCTGCTCAGGATCGTCCACAGCGGCCGCGCCCGCACCGCGCTCGAGTGATAGCCCACCGCGCGCAGCAGGCCGAAGTGGACCAGCGCCTGCGAGAAGCAGTAGTCGGGCAGCAGCTCGATGGCCTCGGCGGACGGGCCGTACTCGTAGCGGGCCGCGGCGCGGACGCCGGTCTGCGGCGGGTACTTGCCGGACGCGACCGACGTCCACACGGGGGCCGGCTGGGTCGGGCGAACCGTCTCGAGGTAGAGCGACACGCCGCCCTCGAGGAGGCGGCCGAAGCCGGGCAGCCGGCCATCGGCGACGCGCTGCGCGATGTAGTCGAGCGAGGCGCCGTCGACGGCGAAGATGGTGACGTGCCCGCCCTCGATCCCGGCCCCGGCGAGCGGCGACAGGTCGATCGCGCGCGCCGCCAGCGGCCGCGGATCGCCCCAGCCTCGCGCCGTCAGGGGGAAGCCGACCGAGGCGAGCAGCGTCAGCGTCAGCAGCGTCGCGCCGACGCGGCTGCCGCGCCGGCCGAACGAGTAGTGGACAACGGCGATGACCAAAAGCAGGACAGCGCACAGCGTGGTCGCCCCGGCCGCGGCGCCGAGCCGCCGCCGCGCGTCGTCGTCGAGGGCCAGCTCGTAGCCGACGAAGTTGGCCCACATCAGCGCCGACGCCGCCCCGACCACCATCAGCCCGACCCAGGACAGGATGCGGATGCTCAGCCAGCCCGGCGACAGCGGCCGCCGCGCCAGGGCCTCGCGGGCGATCAGCATCGCGTAGAAGAGGACGGTCAGGTGGGGCGTGTAGAACAGCGCCAGCCGGCCATAGAGCGGCGCCGCCGCGCCCCACGAGAGCGGGATCTGGCGATTGAGCTGGAGGACGAGGACCGTGACGAAGGCGGCGCCGAGCAGTCCGCCCAGCAGCGCGTTCGTCAGCATTCGCACGTAGCGCATCGTGTGGACCGACCAGATGCCGCCGGCGGCCGCAAGACCAGCAACGTCGCGAGCATATACTTTGAGGCGATGCTGCTCGACACCGCCGGGGCCCGAGTCGCCCCGGTCGATTGCGAGGCCGAGGTCCGCGCCAATACCCGGCTCTCGACCGACTACCACGTCCTCACCCTCGACGCTCCAGACGATCGCCGCCCGCACCCGGCCCGGCCAGTTCGTGATGGTCAAGCCGGGGCGCGGCCTCGACCCGCTGCTGCGCCGGCCGTTCTCGGTCTTCCAGGTCCTGCGCGACGCCCGCCGGCACGCCGACCGGCGTCTCGATCCTCGGCAAGATCGTCGGCAAGGGCACCGGCCTCCTCTACGGCCGTCGAGCCCGGCGAGCGGCTCGCCTGCCTCGGTCCGCTCGGCCGTCCGTTCACGCCGCCACCCGACGCACCGCCCGGTCTGGTTCGTCGCCGGCGGCGTCGGCCTGGCGCCGTTCGCGACGCTGGCCGAGTCGTGCCTGTGCACGCGGCCTCCGGCCGACGCTCTTCTACGGTGCGCGCCGCGCCGAGCGACCTGCACTACGCCGACTGGTTCGCCAGCCTCGGCGTCGACGTCCGCGCTGCCACCGAAGACGGCAGCGCCGGCGCGCACGGCTCGTGACCGACGCCGCTCGGCCAGGCGCTGGCCACGCGGCCGGTGCCGCAGGCCGGGCCGTCGATCTACGCCTGCGGACCGACGCCGATGATGCGCGCCGTCGCCGAGCTGGCCGGCCGGCACGGCCACGACGTCGAGGTATCGCTCGAGCAGACGATGGGCTGCGGGATGGGTGGCTGCTACAGCTGCGTCGTGCCGTCGTGCAGGAGGGCCGGGCCCCGCACTTCGTGCGATCGTGCCTTGCCGGCCCGACGTTCCGCGGCTCCGCGCTGGCCTGGGAGGGGCTGTAACATTGACGCCCGACCTCTCCGTCCGCATCGGCTCGCTGACCTCAAGAACCCGCTCATCGCCGCCAGCGGCTGCTTCGGCTACGGCGTCGAGTACGGCGCGACGCATCGACCTCTCGACGCTCGGCGCGGTCGTGCGTCAAGGGCCTGTTCCTCAACGAGCGCGAGGGCCACGCGCCGCCGCGCATCGTCGAGACGCCGGCCGGCATGCTGAACGCGATCGGCCTCCAGGGCATCGGCGTCCACCGCTTCGTCGAGGAGACGCTGCCCGAGCTGCGCGCGCTCGGCGCGATGGTGATGGTCAACGTCTGCGGCAGCACCATCGACGAATACGCCGAGGTGTCGCGCATCCTCTCGGACGCCGAGGGCGTCGCCGCCATCGAGCTCAACATCTCGTGCCCGAACATCAAGGAGGGCGGCATCCAGTTCGGCTGCAGCCTGCCGGCGGCACGCACGACGTCGTCAGCCGCCGTGCGCAAGGCGACGCCGCTGCCGCTCGATCCCGAAGCTGACGCCGAACGTCACCGACGTCGCCTCGTTCGCGCGCGCCGCCGAAGAGGCCGGCGCCGACGCCGTGTCGCTGGTCAACACGTTCCTGGCGATGGCCATCGACGTCGAGACGCGGCGGCCGAAGCTGACCAACGGCATGGGCGGCCTGAGCGGCCCGGCGATCCGGCCGATCGCCGTCCGCATGGTCTACGAGTGCGCGCAGGCGGTGACGCATCCCGGTCGATCGGCATGGGCGGCATCGCGACGGCCGAGGACGCGCTGGAGTTCCTGATCGCCGGGGCGACCGCCGTCCAGGTCGGCACGGCGAACTTCGTCGATCCGTTCATCTGGCCGAAGCTGCTCGACGGGATCACCGCGCTATCTCGCGCGCCACCGCTTCCGTGCGTCGCCGACCTCGTCGGCACGGTGCAGACGAAGAAGAACGCCGCCGCCGAGCCCTCATGCACCACCAAGTCCTAGTCGCCCTCGATGTCCCGACGGCGGCCGACGCCATCCGCCACGCCACCACCCTCGCCGGCGCCGTCGGCGGCCTGAAGATCGGCAGCAGCTGTTCACCGCGGAAGGGCCGGCGCTGGTCCGCCGGTTCGTCGACGCAGGGCCATCGCGTCTTCCTCGACCTGAAGTTCCACGACATCCCGCACCAGGTGGCCGGCGCGGTCCGAATCGGCGGCCGCGCTCGGCGCGTGGATGCTGACCATCCACACCTGGGGCGGCGCCGACATGATGAAGGCCGCCGCCGACGCCGCGCGCGACGCCGCGGCGAAGCTCGGGCACGACGCCGCCGCTGGTCGTCGGCGTCACCGTGCTGACCAGCCTCGACGACGCCGCGCTGGCCGGGGTCGGCGTCGGCGCGGCCGCTCGTCGGAGCAGGTCGAGCGCCTCGCGGCGCTGGCGCGCGAATCGGGGATCGACGGCGTTGTCTCGTCGCCGCAGGAGGCGGCCCGCCTGCGCGCCCTGTGCGGGCCGGAGTTCCTGCTGGTCACGCCGGGCATCCGCCCGACGCCGGCGCCCGGCGCGCCGCGTGCCGACGATCAGGCACGCACCCTGACGGCGGCGGAAGCGATCGCCGCCGGCGCCAGCTACCTCGTCGTCGGCCGCCCGATCCTCGGCGCCCCGGATCCGCGCGCCGCCGCCCTCGCCCTCGCCGTCCGAGATCGCGTAGCTCCCGATCCCGGATCGGGTCGCGCTCCCGCTGCGGGATCGGGAGCAGCTGCCGATCTCGCTGCCGATGCGTCCCCGACCCGCTCGAAAACGTGGCGGAAAATGAAACGGCCGGCCTCTCGGTCAGAGAGGCCGGCCGCTGCGAGACAGTGTGGTCCGCGCTACTTCGCGGTGATGAGGAAGTGGCCGCGGCGGTTCTGCGAGTAGCAGCTCTCCGCGCGCTCGTTGCAGAACGGCTGCTCCTTGCCCTTGCTGACCACCATGACGCGATCGGCGCCGACGCCGAGGCTGGTCGAGGTAGCTCCGCACCGACGGCGGCGCGGCGCTCGCCGAGGGCCAGGTTGTATTCCGCCGTGCCGCGCTCGTCGCAGTGTCCCTCGACCGAGATGCGCAGTCGAGGCCCACCGCTTCAGATACTCGGAGTTCTTCTGCAGCGACGCCCGCGCCTCGTCGGCGAGGTCGGAGCTGTCGAGCGGGAAGAACACGTCGCCGAGCGGCTTCTTGGCGTTCAGCTCCTCGAGCGACATGCGCGCGAAGATCTCGTCCTCGGTCGGCACGCGCGTCTCGGGCGCCGGTGTCGGCGCGGGCGGCGGCGGCGGGGGCGGCGGGGGCGGAGCGGCCTCGACCGGCGGCGGCGGTGGAGCCGGCGGCGGCGGCGGCGGCTTCTTGCCGCAGGCCGCGAGAGCCATGGCCAGGCACAGGGAAATGGTCAGCAGCCGCGCACGAGATTGAGACATCGAGGAAACTCCCGGGAGAAAGGGCCGCCGGTGCGACAATCCGCCGCGCCACCCGACCGACGAACTATACACGCAGCCAAACACGTTGCCTGTCCCGTAGTGGACGCTACGGCGCCGGCCGGCTCGCGTCGGCGACTACGGCCTCGAACACGCGAAGACCGAGCGCCCGCCGATCTGCCGGCCCGCGGATCGCCGGCTCCGACGTGTTCGGCCGGCACGAACGTCCGACTCGAGCGAAGGACGAGCCGTCCGTTCGCCGCCCGCAGGACGTCCGCCGGCACGATCACGTCGATGGTGAACGCGTCGCCCGGTGTCACCCGGGCCAGCTCGCGCCCACCTGCCGTCAACGTGACTATCGGCGCTTCGTCGAAGGTCTTCAGTGGCGATTCGCATACGAGGCGGATTCGGACGTCCCGATCCGCCGGCCACACCTGGATCGACGACGCCCCGCTCGACCACCGCCAGCGGAGGCCGGTGCGCGGCTGGAGCTCGTCCTCGTGCCAGCCGTCGGCGTAGGCGAACTGGACCGCATCGAGCGGCTGCAGCCCGAACTGCTCGACGGCCGTCGACAGAATCTGCGAGGAACCATCCGCGGCGGCGGCGCTGACGACGAACGGCACGAGGCTCGCGGCCCCGGCCCCGGCTCCGGCTCCGGCTCCGGCTCCGGCTCCTACGGATGAGCCGGGCACCGTCAGGCTGCGGACGAAGAAGCCGGGGCTGGCCGCGACGTCCCAGGTGTCGACGACCTGATCGGCGATGCGCAAGGAGAAGCGGACGGTCGGCGCGCTCGGGCCGCCGAGGTTGCGGCCGCCGATCACCAGGCGGCGCGGCATCGGGCTCCGTCGCATCCAGCCGGCCGCGCCGCCGCGCGACGGCCCCTTGCCGTCGACGCCGGACACGCCGGCGATCTCCGGCGAGAGCGCCCAGCCCTCGCCGAGGAACCAGGCCGGCGGCCCGTCGATCACCAGCCAGTCGAGCGCGCCCGGGCGGGTGCCGCCGAGGACGCCCGCGGCGAACGGCGTCGACCAGTCGTAGTGGCCGTTGGCGTGGCGGCTGGCCGGATCGATGAGCGCCAGATCGGTCCGCCGCAGGTCGGCGAGCATCCAGGTGCGCGCGGTGCCGCCGTCACGCCAGTAGCGGACCAGCTGCAGCCACTCGTGCCCGGCCGGCGCGTCGAGCAGCCGCCAGGGGAACCCGGCCGGACCGATCCAGCCGCGGATACGCGCGCGTGTCCGCGGACGCGCGCCGGTGCATCGCGACCACGACGTCGCCGGGCGCGGGTCCCGCCTGCCGCATGTCGCGGAACAGCCGGAACGCCGGCGCCGGCTCGCCGGTGTAGGCGAACAGGGACGGCAGGCCGATGGTCACGGCCGTCGCCACGGTCGCCGCCGTCCCCAGCCGCAACACCCAGCGGCCGATGACGCCCCGGCCCAGCGCGCCCAGGCCAACCGCCGCCAGCAGCGCGATGGCCGGGACGATCGGCAACGCATAGCGCGTCGTCACGTTCTCCTGCCAGACGAGGTGGAAGATCGCGTACGGCGCCACCGCGCCGGCCAGCAGCACCAGCCCACGGCGATCGCGGCGGGCCAGCACGACGAGGCCGATCGCGGCGAGCGTCAGCACCACGCGCCGCCATCGGCAGCGGCCCCCACGGCAGCACGAACGTCTGCAGCAGGTTCATGGCCAGGCGCCACAGCGGCCGCGTGCTGGTCAGGAGCATGTCGACGCCTTCGAGGTCCTCGCCGGCCTGCGACGCGATCGCCGTCCAGTAGGCCCTGGGGCCACCGGACGCGATCACGAGCGGGATCGCCCAGCCCAGCACCCCGACGGTGAACGTCACGGCGCTGCCGACGATCGCCGCGGCGGCGGCTCGTCCGGCCCGATCGGCGATGACGAGGAGCAGCAGCGGCACCGTCAGCCACGCGGTCTGCGTGCGCACGCCGATGGCGAAGCCGGCGGCGAACGCCGCGAGCACCACTAGCCGGCCGGTGGCGGCCAGCTCGGACGGCGGCACCTCGCGCCCCCGCCAGCCGCGCTGGCGGACGAACGCCGTCGCCAGCAGCGCCTGGACGCCAAGGGCCGCGACCAGGCCCGGCGCATCGCTCAACGGCCGGGCGACGGTGACGAACGCGAGCGGGCAGTTGATCGCCAGGAGGCCGGCGGCGAGCGCCGTCTCGGCGTCGCCGGTCACGGCCCGCGCCAGCGGCTGCAGCGCCACGACCAGCAGCGCGCCGGCGATCATCGCGAGCAGCGACAGCGCCGCGGTCTCGACGGGCACGCTGGTCCAGGGCGCCGGCACGAGCCACGACAGGCCGGCCAGCGCGTGCGCCGCGCCGGCGACGATCTTGGCCGCGGCGATCAGCACCGGGTATCCCGGCGGATGCGGCTGGTGCGCCGCGACGTCGAAGTCACGCACGCCGAGCGTGAAGTTGATGGCGTCGACGTCGTCGAGATGCCCGGGGCCGGCGACGAGGTGGACGAACAGTGCCAGCAACCCGATGGCGAGCGTCGCCCAGGTCCAGCGCCAGGTCCTGGCCCTGGCGCGCCCGAGCACGCCGCCTCCCCGGGCGGCTGGACCGCGCTCGCCGAGCGGCGGCGCCGGATCGACACGGCCTGACGCGCGTGCGTCCGGTTGCGGCACCGGCGTCAGCCGACCACCCGGAGCGGGATGCGATCGTTGAGGCTGCCGGTGCGATAGCCCTCGAGATCGAGCGCGACGTAGCGGAAGCCGGCCGCCTTCACGGCAGCGGCGATCGCCTTGGCCGTCTCGGGCTCGATGGCACGGGCGAGATCGGCGCGGGCCAGCTCGATCCGGGCGACATCGTCGTGATGCCGGACGCGGCAGCCGCGGAAGCCGAGGCCGCGCAGCGCCGTCTCGGCCTGCTCGATGGCGCGGAGCTTCTCCGGCGTCACCGCCTGATCGTAGGGCACCCGCGACGACAAGCAGGCCGATGCCGGCTCGTCCCACTGCGGCAGGCCGGCGCGGTGCGCGAGGGCGCGGATCGACGGCTTGTCGAGCCCGACTTCGTCGAGCGGGCTGCGGACGCCGGCTTCGCGCGCCGCCTGGCGGCCGGGCCGGTAGTCACCGCGATCGTCGGCGTTGTTGCCGTCGACGACCACCGACAGGCCGCGCGCGCGCGCCAGCTCGCCGAGCACGGTGTAGAGCTCGTCCTTGCAGAAGTAGCAGCGGTTGACCGGGTTGGCGCGGTACTCCGGACGATCGATCTCGCGGGTGTGGACGACCTCGTGCGGGAAGCCGGCCTGACGCGCCAGGGTCAGGGCGAGGTCGTAATGGTGCGCAGGATAGCTCTCGCTGAGGGCGGTCACCGCGAGTGCCCGCTCGCCCAGCACGTCGTGGGCGAGCCAAGCCAGATATGCTGAGTCGACGCCGCCGCTGAACGCGACGAGCACCGAGCCGAAGCCGGAGAAGAGGTCGCGCAGCGCACGCTCGGCGGCCAGCGCTCGCGCGTCCGGGAGGAACGCGTCGTCGGACGACGTACTACTCCTCCCAGTCCTCCCGCTCGTCTTCTTCATCGTCGTCGTCGGCGTCGTCTTCGGCGCCGTCCTCTTCCGCGTCTTCTTCCTCTTCGTCCTCGTCGTCGTCGTCCTCATCCTCGTCGCCGGCCGATTCGAACTCGAGAGGGGACAGACTGTTGACCACGAGGCTCGCGCCGCACTCCGGACAATTGACGATGTCGCCTTCTTCTACATCGAACTCGTCGACTTCCAGATCATCCGCGTCGCACGCCGGGCAGGTGGCCATCTCACGCTCCAGTTATGGTCCGTGCCGCGACCCCATCCTGAGTCAACCAGGGCCGAAGCGAAGCCGGATTATAGCAGCCTGCGCGCGAGACGGCGCAACCGCTGGCAATGCCAAGAACGCCTTGAAATACGGGCCTGTGGCAGAATGACACGGACAAAACCAGTGGTCGCCAAGACCGTCCTCATCGCGGACGACACCGCCTATGTGCGGGACCGTTTCGCCGCGGCGCTCTCGGACGCGGGGCATCAGCCGATCCTCGCCGGAACGGTGCCGGAGCTGCTCGCCTGTCTGCGGGGCGCCGGGGCGCGGCTGGACCTGCTCGTCATCGACCTGCAATTGCCCGGCGGCAAGGGCATCGACCTCCTCAAGTCGATCCGCGACGGCGGCTGCCAGGCCCCGATGCTCATCTTCAGCGGCACCATCGCCAACGCCCGCAGCGTCCGCGACCTGGCCCCCTACAAGGTCAGCGGCTTCATCAACGAGTACACGACTCCGACCCACATCCTGTCGGCCCTCGCCCCTCACCTGTTCCCCGACAGCTTCAACCGCCGCGCCAGCCCGCGTGTGGCCCTGTCGGTGACGGTGTCGCTGCGGATCGACAACGTGATCGCGTCGGCGGTCAGCGCCAACGTCAGCAAGGGCGGGCTGCAGCTGCGGACGATGACGCCGCTGGCCGTCGGCCGGCGGCTGCGGGTCCGGTTCCGCCTGCCGGGCGGCTCGCGCGAGATCGAGGCCGAGACGACGGTGGCGTGGAGCGATGCCCGCAGCGGGATGGGCGTCCAGTTCGACCGTCTCGATCCGACGGCGCAGACCGAGCTCGACGAGTTCGTCGATCGCAGCTTCTTCTCGAACCGCAAGGCCTGAAGCGTCCGCCCGGCGCCGCGCGTGAGAGCGCGGCCGCCAGACCAGCACCGTCAGCGCGTGCGAGACAGGCCCTGGATCTCCCAGGTCACGCGCCAGGCGGTGCCGTCGGCATCGAGGCGCGCCTCGGCGAAGCTGCCGCGCATGATCCCGGTGCCCGCCTCGATCTCGACGCGGAAGTCGGCGAGCGCGCCGAGCGTCGTCGTGGCCCCGGTGGCCGGCGCCGAGATGATCGTGCCGTCGAGCGTCAGGCGGCCGAGCTCGGCGATCGTGCCGCTGACGGCGGCGGACGGCGACGCCAGGGGCGGGCTCAGCGAGAGCGTGCCGGTGGCGCGATCGCGCGCCTGGGTCAGGACCAGCGTCGTCGAGACGACGCGGTTGGTCGGATAGGACGCCGTGCAGACCTCGGGGCGCGGGTGCAGGCACGCCGTGACGCGACGCGTCCCGGTCCACGTGCCGGCGAAGTCGGGGACGGCACGCATCGCCAGCGACGCGGTGTCCGCGGCGAAGGCGGCGCGGATCGTCGTGCTGCCGGCCGCGAGCGCGGTGATCCGGCCGCTGCGTTCGACGCTGACGACGCGGCCGTCGGAGCTGCTCCAGTCGGCGGCGACGACGCGCGCCGGCGTGGCGCCTTCGGTCAGCCGCGCCTCGAGCACGATCGACGATCCGATGGTCAGGAAGTCGGGCTGCGGCGCGATCGCCAGCCGCGCGCTCGGCGACGGCGTCGTCGGCGGCGTCTCGTCGTTGGATCCGCAGCCGGCCGCACAGAGCGCCGCGACGAACAGCAGAGTCAGCCGTCCCTTCATCGGCCGTATCGTCGCACACGTCGCAGAATCTGCAACGTTTGCGGAGTGTGGGAAGGGGATGATCGGAAGCGAGATCGGGAGCGACACCCGATCCAGCATCGGGAGCCGGATCGGGAGGACTACTTCGTCCGCAGCAGTCTTAGGGCGTTGGCGACGACGATAAGGGAGCCGCCGACGTCGGCGAGGACGGCCATCCACAGCGTCGCGACGCCGGCGACGGCGAGGACGACCGTGACGGCCTTGATCGCCAGGGCCGCGGCGACGTTGACGCGAATCGTCGACAGCGTTGCCCGGCCGAGGCGGATCGCCAGGGCGGCGCCGCGCAGGTCGTCGGACATGAGCGCGACGTCCGCCGTCTCGATCGCCGCCGCCGTCCCGGCCGCGCCCATCGCGATGCCGACGTGCGCCGCGGCCAGCGCCGGCGCGTCGTTGACGCCGTCGCCGATCATCGCGACCGGGCCGATGCGCGCGGTGAGGTCGACGACGAGCGCGACCTTCTGCGCCGGCAGCAGTCCGGCGGCAACGGAGTCGACGCCGCTCGCCTGCCCCGCCGCAGCCGCCGCCGGCGCGTGATCGCCGCTGAGCATCGCGACGTGGCGGACGCCCGCGGCGCGCAGCTCGGCGATGGCGTCCCGCGCGTGCGTCTTCAGCTCGTCGCCGAGCGTCACCAGGCCGATCGCCTGGCCGTCGCGCGCGACGAGCACGACCTGGAGCCCAGCCGCCGTCGCTGCGGCGACCCGCGCCTCGAGCGGGCCGGTCAGCCAGCCGCGCGCGGCGAAGTGTCGCGGCGAGCCGAGCTCGACGCCGACACCGGCGACCGTGGCGGCGATGCCGAGGCCCGGCATAGCCTGAACGGCGATCGCCTCGAGGGCCGGCAGGCCGGCGTGTCGGGCGTTTGACGCGATGGCGCGGTCGACCGGATGCGGCGAGCGCACCGCCACCGCGGCCGCGGTCGAGAGCACCGTCGCGGCGTCGACGCCGTCGACGGGGACGACCTCGACGACGCTCAGGACCCCGTGCGTCAGCGTCCCGGTCTTGTCGACGGCCACGGCGACAATCGCCGCCAGGCGCTCGAGGTGCAGGCCGCCCTTGATCAGGACGCCGTGGCGCGCCGCCGCCGCCAGCGCCGAGACGATCGAGATCGGCGTGCTCAGCACCAGCGCGCACGGGCAGGCGATGACCAGCAGGACGAGGGCGCGATAGAGCGCGTCGCCGGCGGCTTCGCCGAACGCCAGCGGCGGCACGATTGCCACGAGCGCGGCGAGGACGAGGACGGCCGGCGTGTAGCGCGCGGCGAAGCGATCGACCCACGCCTGCGATGGCGCCCGCGTCGCCTGGGCCCGCTCGACGAGGTGGATGATCCGGGCCAGCGTGGTGTCGTCGCCGATCGCGGTGACGCGGACGTCGAGAGCGCCGGTGCCGTTCACCGTGCCGGCGAACACGCGGTCCCCCGCGGCCCGCGAGACCGGCAGCGACTCGCCGGTGATCGGCGCCTGGTTGACGTCGCTCGCACCGGCCACGACGTCGCCGTCGAGGGCGATCCGCTCGCCCGGCCCGACCACGAGCACGTCCCCGACCGCGACGCCGGCGAGGGCGACGCGGGTCAGCGCCCCGGCGCGGCGGATCGTCACGTCGGACGGCGCGTCGGCGACCAGCGTGCGGATGGCCTGGCGGGCGCGATCGAGGCTGCGGCGCTCGAGGGCCTGTGCCAGCGCGAAGAGGACGACGACGGTCGCCGCCTCAATCCATTCGCCGATCAGTGCGGCGCCGATGACGGCGACCGTCATCAGCACGAACATGTCGAGGCGGCCCTGCCGGGCCGAGGCGATGGCCCGGCGCAGCGTCGTCGTCCCGCCGGCCACCACGGCCAGCGCGAGCAGCCCGACCGCTACCGGCCGCGGCGCGCCAGCCGCCATCGCACCGAGCCCGGCGGCGAGCGCGGTCGCGCTGATCGCCAACCACGGCACGGGCGAACCCGCCGGCGCCGGCGGCGCCTCCTTCTGGTCGTCGTCCGGGAAGGCGCGCAGGCCGGTCTCGGCGACCGCTTCGGCAATCGCGCCGCGCGACGTCACCGCCGCGTCGTAGGCGACGCGCAGCCGCTGCCGGACCACGTCGGTCGAGGTGCGCTCCACGCCGCGGAGCGTGCCGAGCCGCCGGGCCAGCAGCTCGGCCTCGTGCTGGCAGCAGAGGCCTTCGACGCGGAAGGTGGACTCGGTGTGATCGACGCAGACGGCGCACTCAGCCGCGCGAGCCACGTCGTCCCTCCGTCGAGTCCCGGCCGACAAGGACGAGACGTCGCGTCATAGGCGGGCCTCCTCGATGTGGCGGCGCCCCTGGTCGAGCAGGGTCCGGATGTGCGAATCGTCGAGCTGGTAGTAGATCTCGGCGCCCGACCCGGCGGGTGCGGACGATGCGCAGGCTGCGCAGCAGGCGCAGCTGGTGCGAGACCGCGGACTCCGAGAGGCCGACGACACCCGCGAGATCCGACACGCACAGCTCCCCGTGGGCCAGCGCATCGACGAGCCGGACGCGGGTCGGATCGCCGAGGACGGCGAACGTGGCCGCCAGCTCTTCGGCGGCGTGCTCATCGAGCAGCGGACCGTTCGTCGCGGGGTGACTGTTGGGTCGGTCGGGAGGCCGTGTGCCGACTGTGATCATATGAGCAGACGTTCAGATGTTACACCCGTTCGTCCCCGCCCGTCGTCCCCTGCAGGAGTCGGGCAGTCCTCGGGCAGGAGTCTGGCGAGCAGCTCCGGCCAGCCGGCCGAACCGAGGGCGCGACGTCGGATGAGCCGGAAACCCTTCATCGCGCGGACGTTGACAGTGTTTTTCGCGTCCGATTACCATGCCGGGTTCGGGATGGCTCCGCCGTCCGCGGTCAACAGGGAGGATCACCGGTGATTGAGGTTCAACACCTCACCAAGCACTACGGCCGCTTCACCGCCGTCGACGATGTCAGCTTTCGCGTCGAGAAAGGCGAGATCCTCGGGTTCCTCGGGCCGAACGGCGCCGGCAAGACCACGACGATGCGCATCCTGACGGGCTACATGCCGGCCACGACCGGCAAGGCCGTCATCGCCGGGTTCGACATCTTCGACCAGCCGCTCGAAGCCAAGAAGCGGATCGGCTACCTGCCCGAGACCCCGCCGCTCTATCCGGACATGACCGTCCGGGACTATCTGCTGTTCGTCGGCCGGCTCAGGGGCGTGGCGTCCAAGGCGCTGCGGGCGCAGATCGACACCGCCATGGAGAAGGCGCGCGTCGCCGACGTCGCCAACCGCCTTGCGGCAAGCTGTCGAAGGGCTACAAGCAGCGCGTCGGGCTGGCCCAGGCCATCCTGCACAACCCGGAGGTGCTGATCCTCGACGAGCCGACCGCCGGCCTCGACCCAAGCAGATCATGGAGACGCGCGACCTCATCAAGGGGCCTGCGGGCAGCCACACGATCATCCTGAGCACGCACATCCTCCCGAGGTCTCGCAGACCTGCCAGCGGGTGGTCATCATCAACAAGGGGAAGGTCGTCGCGGTGGACACCCCTGACAAGCTGACCGACCGGCTGCAGGGCACGCAGACGCTCTACCTGCAGGTCGATGCGGCGCCGGGCACCGACGTCGCCGGCGCGCTCACCAAGGTCCCAGGCGTGACCCGGGTCACCTCCGTCGACCAGAAGGACGGATCACCGGCTTCGAAGTCGAGTGCCAGCACGGCGAGGATCGCCGCCGTGAGCTCGCGCAGCTCGTCGTGACGAGCCAGCTGGGGCCTGCTCGAGCTCCGGCCGACGCGTCTCACCCTCGAAGAAATCTTCCTGCAGCTGACGACGGACGAGCGCGCGACCGCTCCCGCGCCGGATGCCCCACCCTCGGCCGACGTGGCCGCCCGCGCCTGAGGACCCCTGTGTCGAACATCCTCGCGATTGCCAACAAGGAGCTCCGCTCCTACTTCGACTCGCCAATCGCCTACGCCGTCATCGGCTTCTTCGCCCTGGCGTTCGGCTTCATGTTCTACAGCTTCCTGTCGCTTCTTTGCGATGCAGAGCCTGCGCATGGGGCAGATGGGCGGCGGTGGACCGGTCAACCTCAATCAGATGATGATCCGCCCGCTGATCATGCAGATCAGCGTGATCGTCCTGTTCATGCTGCCGATGGTGACGATGCGGACCTAAGCGAGGAGAAGCGCTCCGGCACCATCGAGCTGCTGCTGACGGCGCCGATCACCGACCTGCAGATCATCCTGGGCAAGTTCCTCGGCGCGCTCGGGCTCTACCTCGGGATGCTCGCCGTCACCCTCCCGGCGTTCGCCATCCTGTTCGCCTACGGCAATCCGGATTGGCTCCCGCTCGTGACGACCTACCTGGGCCTGGTTCTCTTCGGCGCCGCCTTCATCGCCCTCGGGCTGTTCCTCTCCAGCACCGACGGAGAACCAGATCGTCGCCGGCGCGGCCACCTTCATGCTGCTGCTGATGCTCCTGCTGGTCGGGTGGCTGCGCGACTTCACCACCTGGGAGCCGGCCCTGAACGTCATCTCGGCGCTCTCGATCTACGAGCACCTCGACGATTTCACCAAAGGTGTCATCGACACCAAGCACATCGCCTATTACGTCAGCATCGTCACCTTGGGCCTGTTCCTGACCGCGCGCAGCGTGGACAGCGAACGGTGGCGCGGGTAGAAAAGCCTTATGTTCGGTCGTATCGCCAACATCCTCGGCTGGGCGGGCGTCGCGCTGGTCCTCGCCGGCGTCGCCACCTGGCTGGTCCGCGACGACCTGGTCACGCTGCGCCAGGGCTTCGCCATCAGCCGGCCTCGTCTGCATCCTCGTCTACGCCGCTCAGCCAGTGGCGCGAGATGGGCGCCACTTTCGCCAACCGGCAGGCCCGCTACGGCGCGCTGGCGGTGGCCAGCGTGCTCGTCGTCGTGGCGCTCCTCGTCGGCGCTCAACTACCTCGCCAGCAAGTACCAGCAAGCGCTGGGACCTGACCTCGTCGCGCGAGTTCACGCTGTCCGACCAGACCCGCCGCTCGTCGCCGGGCTCAAGCAGCCGCTCAAGGTGATGGTCTTCAGCGTGCCGGAGGAGATGCAGCCGTTCCGCGATCGGCTGTCGGAGTACGCGAACCTGTCGAGCAAGGTGCAGGTCGAGTACATCGACATCGAACAAGGAGCCGGCGCTGGCCCGCCAGTACCAGATCCACGCGCCCGGCACCATCGTCGTCGAGTACCAGAAGCGCGTCGAGCGGGTGACCAGCAGCAGCGACGAGCAGGCCATCACCAACGCCATCGTCAAGGCCGTCGAGGGCCAGCAGAAGAAGGCCTACTTCGTCGCCGGCCACGGCGAGAAGGATCCCGTCCAGCAGCGATCAGCGGTCCGGCTACAACACGGCCAACGCCAACCTGCAGAAGGACAACTTCACCGTCGAGACGCTGGCGCTGGCGCAGCAGGCCGACGTGCCCGCCGACGCCGGCGTGGTGGTGGTCGCCGGCCCGACCCGCGACCTGCTGCCGCAGGAGGTCGAGGCGCTGCGCCGCTACCTGAACAAGGGCGGCAAGGCGCTGATCCTGATCGACCCGCCGGCGACGACGACGTCGGCGCCGCTCACCAACCTGCTCGCGCTCGTCGCCGAGTTCGGCATCGAGGTCGGCGACAACGTCGTCATCGACCAGAGCCCGGTCGGGCAGCGGGTCGGCGGCGGACCGGGCGCGCCGGTCGTCCAGCGCTACCTCGAACACCCGATCACCGGCGAACTTCCAGTTCATCACCATCTTCCCGCTGGCCCGCTCGGTGAAGCCGGCCGCGGGCGGCGCGCGCCCGGCGTTGTCGCTGTTCGAGACCAGCGCGCAGAGCTGGGCCGAGAGCGACGTCAAGGCACTGGCCGAGCGGCGCCCCGTCTCGTTCGATGCCGGCGACACGCGCGGCCCGGTCAGCCTGGCCGCCGCCATCGCCATCCCCGCGCCGGACTCGCCGGCGCCGCCGCCGCCGAAGCCGGGCCAGCCGCCCGCCGATGAATCGAAGCGGCCCGAGACCCGCATCGTCGTGGTCGGCGATTCCGACTTCGCCGCCAACGAGGCGATCGGCTTCTCGGCCAACTCCGATCTGTTCGTCAACACGCTGAACTGGCTGGCCGAGCAGGAGAACCTGATCGCGATCCGGCCCAAGTCGCCCGACGATCGCCGCGTCACCCTCACCGCCGCGCAGCTACGCCTGGTCGCGCTCGAGGTGCTCGTCCTCGTCCCCGGCCTGGTCATCGCGCTCGGCGTGGTGACGTGGTGGAGGCGGCGGGGATGAACCGCGGCCGCAACACGGCGATCCTGGCGGCGCTGGCCGTCGCCCTCGGCGCCTACCTGTTCTTCGTCGAGCGGCACCGCGAGCCGGCGCCGGCCACGGCGCCCGACGGGCCGCGCGGCAAGGTGTTCGCCAAGGTCGAGCCCGACACGATCGAGGAGCTCCAAATCACGTCGAGCCGCGGCGAGTCGATCGTCGTCCGCAAGGTCGACAAGGTCTGGCGCCTGACCGCGCCGATCGAGGCCCCGGCCGACCAGAGCGAGGCCACCAACGCCGCCGCCAACCTGGCATCGGCCGACGTCCAGCGCGTCGTCGACGAGCAGCCGAAGGACCTGGCCGCGTTCGGCCTCGCCAAGCCGCGTCTCACCGTCGCCTTCCGTGTCGCCGGCGAGAAGACGCCGCGCACCCTGCTCCTCGGCGACAAGAACCCGACCGGCAGCGATCTCTACGCCAAGCTGGCCGAGGCGCCGCGCGTGCTGCTGGTGTCGGCCTACCTCGAGAGCACCTTCGACAAGGGCGCCTTCGGCTTCCGCGACAAGCGCATCCTGACCTTCGACCGCGAGAAGATCGACCGTCTCGACGTTGCCGAGGGGACCGCCAAGACAGCCGTCTCGCGCCAGGCCGATACGTGGTCGGTGGTCGCGCCGGTCAGCGCACGCGCCGACTTCGGCGTGATCGAAGCCGTGCTGAGTCGCCTCGGCAACGGCCAGATGAAGGCCATCGTCTGGGATCCGGCCGCGCCAGCCGCCCCCCCGGCCCCGAGCCAGCCCTCCCGGAGCCAGCCGGCCGCGGCCGCGGCGGCCGCGAAGCACTCGCTGAAGGACTACGGCCTCGACCCGGCCGAGCATCGGCTGACGCTCGGCGCCGGCAGCACCGTCGCCGAGATCCTCATCGGCAAGGCAACGCCGGAGGGCGACGTCTACGCCAAGGACGCCTCGCGCTCGATGGTGTTCACGATCGAGAAGGCGCTGGCCGACGACCTGACCCGGCACCCCGCCGACTTCCGGGCCAAGGACGTCTTCGGCTTCCGCGCCTTCACCGGGACGCGGCTCGAGATCGCGCGGGCCGGCACGACGACGGCCTTCGAGCGCAAGAAGGGGACCGAGAAGGACGCCGTGCTTAAGTGGGTGGCGGTGCCGCCGGCGCCTGCCGCCACCGAAGACACGATCGAGGACCTGGTCAACAAGGTGGCCACCCTCCGCGCCGAGTCGTTCGTGGACGCCCTGCCGGCCGGCGCCGCCGAGTTCGCCCGCATCCAGACGGCGTTCGACGAGGGCCGCAAGCACGACGTGGTCGTCATCCACCAGGCCGGGCTCGACTACTACGCGGTCCGCCAGGGCGAGGCCGGCGTCGCCAAGCTGCTCGCCCCGGCCGTGACCGACATCACCACCGCCCTCGACGCCACGCAGAAACCGCCGACCGCTCCCGCGCCGACGGCCACGCCGGCCACCCCGAAGAAGTAGCCGGTAGACTAGCGGGGATGCCGCCCGGATCGGGCTCGCGATCGCCGTCGCCGTCAGCCTCGCGGTGCCGGCGCTCGCCCTTCCGACGGTGGCTGGGACATCGCCGGCCGACGACCTGCCCGCCAGCCTCGCCGCCATCTTCGACGGGCCCGAGGTCAACGCCCTGTGGGCGGCGAAGGTCGTCTCGCTCGACACCGGCGCGGTGATCTTCGAGCGCAACCCACGCCTGCTGGTGATGCCGGCCTCGACGATGAAGGTCGTCACGCTGGCCGTCGCCGCCGAGCGCCTCGGCTGGGACGCGCACTTCTCCACCCGCATCGAGACCACCGGCCCGCTCGAGGACGGCGTCGTGCGCGGCGACCTGATCGTCGCCGGCGACGGCGACCCGACCATCGGCGAGCGCGACAACACGCCGCGCGTGCTCGACGACTGGGCCGCCCGCCTGGCCGCGCTCGGCGTCCGGCGCGTCGAGGGACGCCTGATCGGCGACGACGACGTCCTGCCCGACGCGGTCCTCGGCACCGGCTGGGCCTGGGACGATCTGGCGTTCGGCTTCGCCACGCCGCTCGGCGCGCTGCAGTACCACGAGAGCGCGGCGCAGGTGGTGATCACCGCCGGGCCGGGGCCCGATACGCCGGCGACGATCCGCCTCGAGCCGGCCTCGACCGAGCTGGTGCTGACCGGCCAGGTGTGGACCACCGACGCTGATACCCCGGCCCTGGTGTTCACGCGTCGCCGCCCGTTCAGCCGCACGCTCGAGGTGACCGGCACCGTGCCCCGCACCGGGCGGGACTACGTGCGCTCGGTGTCGATCGACAACCCCACCCGCGCCTTCGTCCTCGCCTTCCGCGATGCGCTGGCCCGCGCCGGCATCACCGTCGCCGGCGAGGTGGCCGACATCGACGACCTGGCCGAGAAGCCGGCCGCACCGAGACGCCTGCTGCACCTGCACGAGTCGCCGCCGCTGCGCGAGATCGGCGTCCGGCTGATGAAGGTCAGCCAGAACCTGATCGCCGAGACGCTGCTGGCCCGCATCGGCCTCGGCTCGGACGTGCCCGACGTCGATCCGCTGGCCGCCGCGCGCGGCGCCTACGAGCGGACGCTGGCGGCGTGGGGCGTGCCGGCCGACGAGGTCATCATCGCCGACGGGTCCGGCCTGTCGCGCTACGACTACGTCACCGCCGACGCGCTGGTCGCGGTGCTGCGGCGCATGGCGCGGCCGCCGGGCGATCCGGCGGCGTTCGAGGCGACGCTGCCGATCCTCGGCGTCGACGGCACGCTCGAGCGGCGGCTGCGCGGCACGCGCGCCGCGGGCCGCGTCCACGCCAAGACCGGCAGCATGTCGAACGTGCGCGCGCTGGCCGGCTACGTGACGACGATCGCCGGCGAGCGCCTCGCCTTCGCCATCATCGCCAACAACTTCAAGGTGCGCGGGACGGCGATCGACGCGGTGACTGACCGGGCCCTGACCGCGCTCGTCGCCAAGGATGGCGGCGGCTGCTGCGGCGGCCGCTGAGATCAGCCCCTCAGATCAGCCCCCTGAGATCAGTCGCTGAGATCACTCGCTGAGATCGCTCGCTGAGATCGGTCGCTGAATCGGTCGCTGAGATCGGTCGCTGAGATCAGCCGCCGGCGATGGCCGCGCGCGCCGCGTCGAGGATTGCGGCGCCGGGCGCGTCCAGGCCGCCGCCCTGCGCCAGATCCGGCCGGCCGCCGCCCTTGCCGCCGAACCGGCCGACCAGCGTCTTGAACAGCGCCGCGGCGTCGAGCGTCACGTCGGCGCTGCGGGCGACGACGGCGAGCGCCGGCTGGGCGTCGCCGACCAGCACGGCGACCAGGCCCGGCGTCGACACGACCGCCGACGCCAGCGCCTTCAGCGTGCCGCCGTCGGCGCCCGGCACGACGGCGAGCACGGCGCGACGGCCGCCGACCGTCTCGGCCGAGGCGGCCAGCGCCGCGCCACGGAAGCCGGCCAGCTCCGCCTGCAGATCGCGCTGCGCACGCCGCAAGTCGCGCGCCTCGTTCTGCAGGCGATCGATGGCCGGCGCCAGTTCGTCCGGCAGCACCGACAGCAGCCGGCTGGCGGCGGTGACCGTGTCGCGCAACGCGCGGAAGGCGGTCAGCGTGCGTCCGCCGCAGACGAACTCGAGGCGCGTGCCGCCCTTGAACCGCTCCCAGCCGCGCACCGCGATCGGCCCGATCTCGCCGGTGTGGCCGACGTGCGTGCCGCCGCACGCGGAGATATCCCAGTCGGCGATGTCGATGATGCGCAGCTCGCCGGTCCGCTTCGGCTCCTTGCGCAGCGGCAGCGCCGCCGCTTCCTCGCCAGAGACGAAGCGGATGATCACCGGCCGGTGCTCGAGGATCACGGCGTTGGCGGCGGCCTCGGCGGCCGCGATCTCGGCCGGCGTCACCTCACGGGCCAGGTCGATGGTCGACACCGTGCCGCCGAGATGGAAGCTGACGGTGGCGACCTTGGCGGTGCGGACGAACGCCGCCGACAGCACGTGCTGGCCGCTGTGCTGCTGGCGGTGATCGAGCCGGCGGGGGGCGTCGACGGCGCCGGCGACCGACGCCCCGACGTCGAGCGGCCGATCCGTGACGTGGACGACTTCGCCGGCGTCGTCCTCGATGACGTCGACGACGCGCGCCTCGCCGAGGCGTCCGGTGTCGAACGGCTGGCCGCCGGTGGTCGGGTAGAACGCCGACTCGGACAGCCAGACCGCGAAGGCGCCGGGGTGCGACGGCGGCGCCGGCTCGCTGCGGAGGACGCGCGCCTCGAACGTCAGGCGCGCCGGATCGGTGTAGTAGAGGCGACTGGTGGCCATAAGTCAGCGCAAGGCGGGATCGGGCGCCCCGACCTCGGCAAAGCCCTTGGCGCGCAGCACGCAGCTGTCGCAGCGGCCGCACGGCCGGCCGTCGGAGCGCGGGTCGTAGCAGGAGTGGGTCAGGCCGTAGTCGAGGCCGAGGGCCAGGCCGCGCCGGATGATGTCGGCCTTCGACAGGCTCACCAGCGGCGTGTGGATACGCAGCCGTCCGCCCTGGACGCCGGCCTTGGTGGCGAGCGCCGCCATCGCCTCGAAGGCGGCGATGTACTCGGGCCGGCAGTCCGGATAGCCGGAGTAGTCGAGGGCGTTGACGCCGATGACGAGATCGCTCGACCCGAGCGTCTCGGCCCAGGCCAGGGCCAGCGACAGGAAGATCGTGTTGCGGGCCGGGACGTAGGTCGACGGGATGCGACTCGTCGATGGCGCGATCCTTCGGCACGGCCGACGCGCCGGTCAGCGCCGAGGCGGCGACGCCGCGGAGGTCGAGAGCCAGCTCGGTGTGGCGGCGGACGCCGAGCGCCTGTGCCACCGCCCGGGCCGCGTCGACCTCGAGGGCGTGCACCTGGCCGTAGCGGATGGTGAGCGCGTTCAGGGCGTAGCCCTCCGCGGCGATCAGCGCCGCGGCGGTGTAGGAATCGAGGCCGCCGCTCAGGAGGACGACGGCGTCGGGCAGCGGTCGGGCGTCAGACACCGCGGGTCTCCGGGCTCCACATGTACTTGTGCAGCTGCAGCTGCAGGCGGACGGTCAGGCGGTCCTCGATAATCCACGCCGCCAGGGCCTGCGGATCGAGGACGCCGTGGACCGGCGAGAAGAGCACCGCCGTGACCCGCCCGGTGAGGTGGTGGCGGGCGACGACGTCCGTCGCGTAGTCGTAGTCGGCCCGGTCGCGCAGGACGAACTTCACTTCGTCGTGCGGCTGCAGCCGGTCCAGGTTCGGCCAGTGCATCTTGGCAGCCTCGCCGCTGCCGGGGCACTTGACGTCGACGATGCGCACCACCTGCGCCGGCACGTCGGCGACGCTCAGGTGGCCGCCGGTCTCGAGCAGCACCTCGTGGCCGGCCGCGATCAATCTGGCCATCAACGGGATCGCGTCCTTCTGCAGCAGCGGCTCCCCGCCGGTCAGCTCGACCAGCGGGACACCGAGGGCGGCGACCCGGGCCAGGACGTCCTCGACGGCCATCTTCTGGCCGCCGGTGAAGGCGTAGGGCGTGTCGCACCACGAGCAGCGCAGGTCGCAGGCCGCCAGCCGGACGAACACGCAGGGCCGGCCCGCGTGCGTCGACTCGCCTTGGATGGAGGGGTAGATCTCGAAGACCGTCAGCATGCCCGCGTCGAGATTGTACCTGGACCGGGCCCGGCCTACAATCGACGGGTGCGCGATTCCTCGATCCGCATCGGCACCGCGGGCTGGAGCTACCCCTCCGGGGCGGGCGCCTGGACCGGCATCGTCTACCCGGCGCGGCGCAGCCGGGCCAAGGACTTCGACGAGCTTCGCGCCTACGCCGAGCACTTCGACACCGTCGAAGTGAACTCGACGTTCTACCGGATTCCGACCGTCGACGTGACCCGCAGCTGGGTCGAGCGGACGCCGGCGGGATTCGAGTTCTCGGTCAAGCTGTTCCAGAAGCTGACCCACCCGCGGATGTTCCTGGATCGGCTGACGAAGCCGCCCAAGGGCGCGCCGAAGGAGATGGTCGCCGGGAAATCGACGCTGCCGCACGACCAGGCGCTGGCGGCGGCCGGCGTCTCGACGGCCGACGTCGACGAGTTCCGCCGGGCCATCGATCCGCTGGCCGCGGCCGGCAAGCTGGGCGCGCTGCTCGTGCAGTTCCCGGCCTCGTTCACGCACGACGCGGCCAGCCTCGACCACCTCGCCTGGCTGACGCACGCGCTACGCGACTACCGCGTCGCCGTCGAGCTGCGCCACAAGACCTGGAGCGACGACGTCAAGACGACGCTGCAGGTGCTGAACGCGTCCAAGGCCGCCTGGGTCCAGATCGACGAGCCGAAGTTCCGCCTCTCGATCGCCCAGAACTTCCTGCCCAACGTCGAGGGTTTCTATTACCTGCGGCTGCACGGCCGCAACGCCAAGGCGTGGTGGAACCACGAGAAATCGGCCGACCGCTACGACTACCTCTATTCGGCGCAGGAGCTCGATCCGTTCGTCGAGATCGCCGCGGCGGTCAAGGTGCTCGTGAAGAAGATGTATCTCTACACGAACAACCACTTCGAGGGGAAAGCGGCGGCCAACGCCGTGATGCTGCGCGACAAGCTGGGCCTGCCCAACCCCGGCGGCTACCCGCCCGCGTTCGTCGAGCACTACCCCGCCCTCGGCGGGATCGTCGAGACGAGCGCCGACCCCAAGGCCGGCCTGTTCGACGAGGAGGCTGCGCCAGTGACGGCCCCGGCACGGCGGGCACCGGCAAAGCGGGCCAAGCTGGCACGGTAGCGAGGCGCTAGCGCAGGTCGTCGTAGCGGACGGCGATGATCTCGAGCTCCTCGGGGCCGCGCGGCGCCTGGAGCGTCACGGTGTCGCCGACCTTCGCCGTCAGCAGCGCCTTGGCCAGCGGCGAGCGCCACGACACGCGCGCGGCGCCGGAATCGAGCTCGTCGACGCCGACGATGGTGACCTCGCGCTCCTCGCCGGCTTCGTTCGAGATGGTGACCGTGGCGCCGAAGTGGACCCGCTGCTGGGTCTTGCCGGCGTTGTCGACGACCGTGGCCCGGTCGAGGGTCTTCGACAGGTAGCGGATGCGCCGATCGATCTCGCGCAGCCGCTTCTTGCCGTAGATGTAGTCGCCGTTCTCGGAGCGGTCGCCGTTGCCCGCGGCCCACGTCACGGTCGAGACGACGGGCGGCCGCTCGACCTTCCACAGGTGGGCCAGCTCCTCCTGCAAGCGGCGATAGCCGCCCGGCGTGATGTAGTTCTTCGGCTGTTCGATCATGACCAGTCGATCGGTGGTCTAGGACGCTGCGGAGGCGCCGGTCGCCGACGTCTCCACGGGCAGCCCGCCGGCGTCCCAGGCGGTGATGCCGCCGGCGATCTCGCTGACCTGAGGAAAGCCATGCCGCTGGAGCAGGCTGGCGGCGATCGACGAGCGATAGCCGCCGGCGCAGTAGACCAGGAGCGGCCGATCGGTGGGCAGCTCGCCCAGGCGCTCGCCCAGATGGTTGAGGGGCATGCCGACGCTGCCGGCGATCCGCTTCTGCTGGCGCTCAGCCGGCGCCCGCACGTCGACCAGGACCGGCGCCCGCTCCGGCGGCGCACCGGCGACGCGGTCGGCGGCGACCTGGGCGCTCACCCGCTCGGTCGACCGCATCAGGTCCGGCCGCGAGCGGACGCTGTGGAGGCCGTCCTCGAGATACCCGGCCACCTGGTCGAAGCCGATGCGGCCCAGCCGCATCGCCGCCTCGCGCTCCCGGCCGGGGTCCGCGATGATGACGATCGGCTGCTCATGGGTCAGCACGGTGCCGGCCCATGTCGCGTACTGGCCGCCGAGGGCGATGTTGATGCTGCCGGCGAGGTGCGCGGCGGCGAATTCCCCCGAATCGCGCGTATCCAGCACCTGCGCGCCGGCGGCCTGCAGCGACAGGACGTGATCGAGCGCGAGCGCCGTGATTCGCTCGAGCGTCTCGTCCAGCGTCGGCCGCTCCTGGCTGTTCAGCACGGCGTCGTAGGTGAAGTAGGACGGCGCGTCGGGCTGGTCGGCGGTGACCAGGTCGACGAACGCCGCCTTGCTCATCGGCTGCAGCGCGTAGTTGGCCCGCCGCTGCTCACCGATCGTCGAGACGGTCTCCGTGCTCAGGGCCTTGCCGCACAGCGACCCGGCCCCGTGCGCCGGGTAGACCGCGACCGCATCGGGCAGTGCGCAGCAGCTTACCGTGCAGCGAGTCGTAGAGCAGGCCGCCGAGCTCGTTGGCCGACCAGCCGAGCGCCACCCGCAGGTCGGGCCGCCCGACGTCGCCGACGAACAGCGTGTCACCGGTCAGCACCGCCTGCGGCTCGGTCGCGCTGCGGTCGGCGTCGTAGACGACCAGCGAGATCGACTCGGCGGTGTGGCCGGGCGTTTCGAGCGCCTTCAGGCGGACGCGGCCGAGATCGACGACGTCCCCCTCGTGGAGCGGCGTGAACGCGTACTCGGCCGTGGCGGCCGCGCCGAGATAGATCGCCGCCCCGACTCGATCGCGCAGCTCGAGGTGCCCGGCGACGAAATCGGCGTGGAAGTGGGTCAGGATGACGTGCGCGATGCGCAGGCCGTGCTCGGCGGCGAAGGCGAGGTACTGATCGACGTCGCGCTGCGGATCGACGACGGCAGCGGCGTGGGACTGCTCGTCGCCGATCAGGTAGGACGCGTGCGCCAGGCACTGCAGGTAGAACTGCTTGAGGATCATCGCTCCGCCCTCGCCGATGGGGCCGCCGCCGTCACTTGCCGGGCTGACGGACGAAGCGGAGGTAGGGCCGCGGCGCGCGCCAGCCGTCCGGGTAGATCTTCTTCGCCTCGTCGTCCGAGACCGAGCCGGCGATGACGACATCCTCGCCCGGTTTCCAGTTGGCCGGCGTCGCCACCTTGTGAGCGGCGGTCAGCTGCAACGAATCGATGACCCGCAGGATCTCGGGGAAGTTCCGGCCGGTCGTCATCGGGTAGACGAGCATCAGCTTGATCTTCTTGTCGGGCCCGATGATGAACACCGTGCGGACGGTCTGGTTGGTCGCCGCGGTCCGCCCATCGCAGGTGCCTTCCGTGTCCGCCGGCAGCATGCCGAAGGCCTTGGCGACGGCCAGCGTGGTGTCCCCGATCATCGGGAAGTTCGGCGCGTAGCCGGTCGAATCCTTGATGTCGATCGCCCAGCGCGCGTGGTTGTCGACGGGATCGACGCTCAAGCCGATGATCTTGACGTTGCGCTTGTCGAACTCCGGCTTCAGCTGGGCCATCGAGCCCAGCTCGGTGGTGCAGATCGGCGTGAAGTCCTTGGGATGGGAGAAGAGGACGCCCCACGAGTCGCCCAGCCACTGGTGGAAGCTGATCGGGCCTTCGGTCGTCTCTGCGGTGAAGTCGGGGGCGGTGTCGCCGAGCTGCAGTGCCATCTGAGTTCTCCGGTTCCGTCGGTTCGAGAGGCCGGCGCCGTGCCGGCCGACAACAGACAATGGTGCTACGGGGGCGGCCAGCCCGTCCATGGGTGGGCCGCTACTCCCCCCGATAACGGTATTGGCCGGTGATCGGGTACAGGAACAACATGTCCTCGGTCTGCGGCCCGCGGCCGATGTTGTGGATGATCAACGGCCGCCGGCCGTCCGCCGAACGTCGATTGACGACCAGGCCGACGTGGGGCAGGTTACCCGGCAGCAGCCATGTCACCACGTCGCCCGCCTGGTAGTCCACGGCGTCGGTCGATCGCGGCCGCGCCGTCCCACGGCGCCGGAAGAACGCCTGCAGGTTCGGCACGCGGCGGTGATCGATGTTGGGATCGGGCCGCGTCAGCCCCCAGGCGCGTGGATAGGCGGCGAACGCGCCGCGCATGTCCTCGTGAACGCGCTGCTGCAGGTCGATCCCGACGGCGCGGTAGGCACGGACGACGACGTCGGTGCAGACGCCGACGTCGTCCGGCACGTCGCCCATCGGATACGGGATCCGCCGATAGGCGCCGTCGTAGCGGACGGGGTGGGCGGTCTGCGCCTCCGCGGCGGCGACCAGGCGGGCGACGCCGTCCGCCGGCCAGCGCGGCTGCTGAGCCTGGCTCAACCCAGCCCGGGCCTCAGCCCCGGGCTCAGCCCGGGGCTGAGCCCTGGGAACGTCGCAGAAACTGCCGACAAGCAGACATGCCGACACGACGAGGACCAGGCGACCGGGCGTCACCCGGCCACTATAGCCGGGCCGATATAATCGGCCGATCCCGATCGCCGAGACCGCCATGCACTATCTGCTGATCTACGAGCTCGTCCCCGACTACGTCGCGCGCCGCGCGCCGCTCCGCGCCGACCACCTGCGCCACGCCTGGGCGGCGCACGGGCGCGGCGAGATGGTGCTCGGCGGCATCCTGACCGACCCGGTCGATCGGGCCGTGCTCATGTTCCAGGGCGATTCGCCCGACGCCGCCCGTCGCTTCGCCGAAACCGATCCCTACGTCCTGAACGGCCTCGTGACGCGCTGGGACGTGCGCCAGTGGATCACCGTGGCCGGCGATCATCCGGCGACGCCGGTCCGGCCCGAGGATCTCGCCTAGATGGCACGGGCGCCGATTCTCGAGATCTCCGACGCCACCGTCGTCAAGGACGACCGGCCGATCCTCGATCGCCTGAACCTCATCATCCGCGACGGCGAGCACACCGCGATCCTCGGCCCGAACGGCGCCGGCAAGTCGCTGCTGATCGGGCTCCTCACCCATGTCGAGCGGCCGCTGGCCCGCGACGAGGGCCTGCCGCCGGTGCGCGTGTTCGGCCGCCACGACTGGGACATCTTCGATCTTCGCCGGTTGCTCGGCGTGGTCTCGACCAAGCTGCACGTCCAGTTCGTGGCCGGCAATACCGAGGGCCGCATCCGGGCCGACGCCGCGGTGCTGTCAGCGTTTCTCGCCTCCTACGGCGTCCTGCGCTACGGCGAGGTCACCGACGCGATGCGCCAGCGGACGCGCGCGGCGCTCGAGACGGTCGGCGTCGGCCACCTCGCGGCGCGCTTCCTCGACGAGCTGTCGAGCGGCGAAGCCCGGCGCGTGATGCTGGCGCGCGTCCTGGTGACCGAACCGCGCGCCCTCGTCCTCGACGAGCCGACGTCGGGCCTCGACCTCGCCGCCCGGCACGCGTTCATGGAGCGGGTCCGGGCCGTCGCCCGGCAGGGGACGACGGTGATCCTCGTCACGCACCATCTCGAGGAGATCATCCCGGAGATCGAGCGGGTGGTGCTGCTCCGCGCCGGCCGCATCTCCGGCGACGGGCCGAAGGCCGAGATGCTGGCCGCAGCTCGGCTGTCCGAGCTGTTCGATCTCCCCGTCGCAGTCGACTGCGCGGACGGCTATCATTACGCCCGCCCGCGTCTCTGAGAGGTCAACGACATGAACCCCCGCCTCCTCGCCGCGTGCGTCGCACTGAGCTGGGGAGCGGCCCTGGCAGCCCAGCAGGCCGTCCAGCAGGCCGGCACTACCCAGCCAGCCCCGGCGCCGCTCCGTGGCCCCGCCCGGGCCGGAACCCCGGCGCCGGCGGGCGGCCGCATCGACTACGCGCGGGACATCCAGCCGCTGCTCGCCAAGCGCTGCAACGAGTGCCACAACGGCACCAAGCGCAAGGGTGGCCTGGCGCTCGACAGCTACGCCGACATCCTCGACGGCGGCAAGGACGGGCCGATCGTCCAGCCCGGCCACAGCGCCGACAGCATGCTCATGAAGCGGCTGCGCGGCGTCGGCGACGAGGAGCCGATGCCCAAGGACGACGACCCGCTACCCGAGGCCGAGATCGCGCTCGTCGCGCGATGGATCGACCGAGGGCGTCCGGGCGACGGCGGCCGGCACCGCCGGCGCCGGCGCCGTGGGTGGCGCCCTTGACGCTGGCGGCGCCGGCCGTGCCCGCCGCGCCGTGGCCGGCGTGGCGCGAGCCGGTCGATCGGCTGGTCGGCGACTACCTGCGCCGCGGCGACGCCGCCGAGCCACGCCGTCGTCGACGATGCCCGCTTCGCGCGCCGCGCCTATCTCGACGTCTGGGGCCTCCTGCCGGCGCCCGAGCAGCTCCAGGCGTTCCTCGACGATCGCGGGCCGGACAAGCGCGCCCGGCTGGTGCGCGACGCTGCTCGCCGACGACGCCCGCTACGCCGAGCACTGGATCTCGTTCTGGAACGATCTGCTCCGCAACGAGGACGGCGTCACCTACTTCTCGGAGAACGCCGGCCGCAAGAGCATCACGCCGTGGCTGCTGCGGGCGCTGCAGGAGAACCGCCGCTACGACCGCTTCGTGGCGACGCTGATCAATCCGGCCGGACCCGGACGACCCGGTCGGCTTCGTGAACGGCGTCAACTGGCGCGGCGAGACGAGCGCCGCGGTGACGCCGTGGATGCAGGCGGCGCAGAACACGTCGCAGGTCTTCCTCGGCGTCAACCTGAAGTGCGCGTCGTGCCACGACAGCTTCGTCAACAAGTGGAAGCTGAAGGACGCCTACGGGCTGGCCGCCTATTTCTCGCCCGACGACACGCTGCAGATGTTCCGCTGCGACCTGCCGCAGGATCGCCGCACCGGGCCGGGCTTCCTCTTCCCCGGCTTCGCCCGGACGCCGCGCTCGAGCACGCTCGTGGACCGGCGAGCCGCCGCGGCCGCGGCGCTCTTCACCGATCCGCGCCTCGGCCGGCTGCCGCGGACGCTCGTCAACCGGATCTGGCAGCGGCTGATGGGGCGCGGCATCGTCGCCACCGTCGACGAGATGGACGGCGAGCCGTGGAGCCCGGCGCTGCTCGACTGGCTCGCCGCCGACTTCGCCGCGCACGGCTACGACATCCGGCGCCTGATCGAGCACGATCGTGACGTCGCGCGCCTACCAGCTGCCGGCGGTGCGGCGCGACGGGCGAGGCGCCGGCGCGCGGCTACGTGTTCCGCGGCCCTGAAGTGCGGCGGCTCAGCGCCGAGCAGTTCGCCGACGCCGTCGGATCGATCACCGGCGAGTGGAGCGTCGCGCCGGTCCCGCCGCCGCCGGGCCGCCGGCGAAGCGCGATCCGGCGGCGCCGCCGCCGTCGCAGCCGACGTCGGCCGGCGTGCAGGCGCGCGAGTGGCGGGCGCCGTCGACGACGCTGACGCGCGGGCTCGGCCGGCCGATCCGCGATCAGGTGACGTCGGTCCGCGCCACCGACGCGACGACGCTGCAGGCGCTGGAGCTGACCAACGGCGAGGTCCTCTCGCGCTGGCTGACGCGCGGCGCGCGGCGGATGCTCGGCCAGCTGCCGCCGGATCCGGTCAGCCGCTACACCCGCGCCGTGGCCGGCCGCAACGCCGTGCCGGTGGCCTTCGACACCGACGTGAGCGGCGCGACGCGCCTGTGGCTGGTCGTCGAGGACACCGGCTCGAACCTCCCCGAGGCGCTGCGCCCGGCGTGGGGCGACGCGGAGCTGATCGGTCCGGCCGGCGCGACCGCCCTGTCCGAGCTGACGCCGGTCGACGCTTCGGGCCTCCGCCCCGGCACCGGCCCGCTGCAGATGCCCGGCACGCGCGGCGGCGGGATCCGCGTCGGCAATCCCTCGGTCGTCGTCTACGACGTCGCCGGTCGCGGCTTCACGCGCTTCCGCGGGTCCATCGGCATCGAGAACCCGCGCAGCGAGATCGGGTCGACGCTCAACCCGGCGCTGCGGTTCTACGTCTTCGACGTGGCGCCGAACCTGGATCGGCTGCTGCCGGCGATGCCGGGTGATCCGCTGCCGCCCGCGCCGCCGCTGACGACCGTCGACGCCGCCGTCGACCGCGTGTTCCGGCACGCGCTGGGCCGAGCGCCGCGGCCGGCCGAACGCGCCGCCGCCGTCGCCGCGGTGCGCGGATCGACGGCCGGCGAGCGGGCGTCCGCCGAGGGCCTGGCCGATCTACTCTGGGCAGTGCTGATGACGCCGGAGTTCCAGATCCTGGACTGACGAGCATGGACGAACACGACGACCTCACGGCGGAGCAACGCGCCATCTACCGCAGCGTCAGCCGCCGCGGCTTCATGGGGGCGACGGCCGCCGCGACGCTGGCGGCGCTGGCCGGTCGCGCCCCGGTGCTGCGCGCCTCTCAGGCAGGGCCGAACACGGGGCCGACGAAGACAGCCACCGCGGACGCCGTCATCGTGCTGTGGATGGCCGGCGGCATGGCCCAGACCGAGACCTTCGACCCGAAGCGCTACACGCCGTTCGCGCCCGGCGTGCGGGCCAAGGACGTGCTCAGCACGTTCCCAGCTATCGACACCTCCGTCGACGACATCAAGTTCACCGCCGGCCTCGAGCAGATCGGCCGCGTCATCGATCGCGGCGCCATCATCCGCGGCTTCACCGCCGCCGACCTCGGCTTCATCCTCCACTCGCGGCACCAGTACCACTGGCACACCGGCTACATCCCGCCGCAGCCGATGGCGATGCCGCACATCGGCTCCGTCGTCTCGCGGACGCTCGGCCCGCGCCACCCGGACATGCCGGCGTTCGTCGCCATCGGCCAGACCGTCGAAGGCGCCGGCGAGATCGGGACGCTCAAGGCCTTCCACACCGCCGGCTTCCTCGGCGCCGAGCACGGGCCGTTCCTGATCGTCGATCCGCGCGACGCCGCGTCGGCGGTGCGGCCGCCGAAGGAGCTGACCGAGACGCGGTTCCGCAGCCGGCGGCAGCTCTATCAGGCGCTGCTCGCCGATGATCCGGTGCACCGCCACGCCGGCGAGTTCCAGCGCGAGTCGCTGGTCCGCTCGATCGACGCCGCCGATCGCCTGCTGTCGTCATCGGCGGCCAAGGCGTTCGACGTCTCGCTCGAGCCCGCCGCCGGCCGCGACGCCTACGGCCCGTCGCGGTTCGGCCGCGGCTGCCTGCTGGCGCGGCGGCTCGTCGAAGGCGGCGCCCGCTACGTCGAGGTGACGTCCGAGTACATCCCGTTCGTCCACTGGGACACGCACGAGCACGGCCACGCGCACGCCACGGACATGAAGGCGATGATCGACGCGCCGGTAGCCGCGCTGATTCGCGACCTCGAGGCGCGCGGCCTGCTCGATCGCACGCTGGTCGTCCTGGCCAGCGAGTTCGGGCGCGACGCCGTCACCGAAGGCAAGGTCGGCAAGGAAGTGAAGGACCAGGCCATCGACATGCCCGACGTGATGACCGACATCCGCCACTACGGCATGCACCGCCATTTCACCGCCGCCGGCTCGATCCTCATGTTCGGCGGCGGCATCAAGAAGGGCTTCGTCTACGGCCGCACCGCCGACGAGCGGCCGTGCACCACCATCGAGCACCCGATCGGCATCGAGGATCTGCACGCGACGATCTTCCACGCGCTCGGGATTCCGCCCGACACCGCCTACGTCGCCGAGAAGCGGCCGATCTACGTCACCCGTGACGGCATCGGCAAACCGCACCTGGCACTCTTCGCCTGACCCTCACACCAGCCAGCACCCCGAGGCTCACATGACCAGCACCCGACGCGAGTTCCTGCACACGGCCGCCGCGGTCCCGCTCGTCGCGCCGCTCCTGCCCCTGACCCTGCTGGGCATGCAGGACAAGGCCCGCACCAAGAAGCCGGTCATGGGCACCGGCGCCTACGCCTATGAAGCCGATCACGACTGGGGTCGGCTGCCGGCCGGGCTCGCCTGGGGCAACACGCACGGCGTGGTGCAGGACGCGCAAGGGCACATGTACGTGCACCACACCGTCCACGCGACGAGCGAGAAGCCGGACACCGTCGTCGTCTTCGACCAGAAAGGCAATTTCGTCCGCTCGTGGGGCAAGGAGTTCAAGAGCGTCGCGCACGGCCTGCACATCCGCAAGGAAGGCAAGGATGAGTATCTCTACCTGACCGCCATCGCCAGCAACCCGAAGGCGGTTCCGCAGCCGGAGCGGCAGGCGGCGGTCGTCAAGACGACGCTGAAGGGCGAGGTCGTCTGGAGCATCGACAAGCCGCCAGCCGTCGACCAATACAAGCCGGCCGCGGACGGCACGCCGGTCAAGTACAACCCGACCAACGTCGCCATCGCGCCGAACGGCGATGTCTACGTCGCCGACGGCTACGGCTCGTTCTTCATCAATCAGTACAACGCCAAGGCCGAGCACATTCGCACCTTCGGTGGCCGCGGCTCCGAGCCGGGCAAGCTGATCGAGCCGCACGGCATCTGGGTCGACACACGCGGCGCCACGCCGCTGCTGGTCGTCGCCGATCGCCGCAACAACCGGCTGCAGCGCTTCTCGCTGGCCGGCGAGCACGTCGACTTCGTCCCCGGCTTCCGCCTGCCCTGCCACTTCGACGAGCACAAGGGCCTGGTCGTCGTCCCCGACCTGCACGGGCGCGTCACGCTGCTCGACAAGAGCAACGCCATCGTCGCCCACCTCGGCGACTCGCAGGATCCGGAGTGGAACAACCCGCTGCGGGGCGGACCGCGCGAGGGCTTCATCCCCGGCCGCTTCATCTGCCCGCACGGCGCCTGCTTCGACCACGACGGCAACATCTTCGTCGCCGAATGGGTCGAGGTCGGACGGGTGACCAAGCTCAGGAAGGTGTGAAAGGGTCGGCTCGTCAGCCGGCCAACCGTCCACATCGCGACGTCACAAGCGCGGAGGACTGCAGCGCCATGACGAGGTGGATGTCACTCGTGCCCGTATCGACGGTCGGCGCCCTGCTCCTGCTCCACGCGCCGGTGCAGGCGCAGACCGTCTCGGCGCAGTTTCCCGTCTCGCTGGAGCGCATCCGCGCCGGCCTCCGGGAGCCGCAGCCGGTCCTACGGGTCGTCGCGCCGCCGGTCGAGGTGCCGACGTTCCGGGTCGAGGTGCAGCAGCCGTTCTGGAACCCCGATCCGATCGCCGAAGAGGCCTTCGACCCCACCTATGGGTTGCCTTCGGTCGGCGAGCTGATGGTGGGCGGCATCGGCAAGATCCGCTCAGCCGCGGTCGGCTACAAACAGCGCCGCACCAAGCGGAAGGCGCGGCAGGAAGTCGCGGACGCTCTCGCCGCGTTCTGCGCCGTCCACGAGTGCCTGAAGGCCGAGACCTCCAAATAGCGTCAGCGGCGAGCCGGCGGCACGTCCCTACGGCGCGCCGGTGACGGTGATCGACTTGATCTTGTCGCCGCGCGCCAGCTTGTCGGCGACCGTCAGGCCCGACGTGACCTGGCCGATGATCGTGTACTTGCCGTCCCACTTCGGCACGGCGCGCAACGCGATGAACAGCTGGCTGTCGCCGAACGCCGGCGAGCCTGAGTTGGCGATCGACAGCGTGCCGCGGACGTGCTTGCGCGTCTTCGACACCTCGCTGACGCCGATCGTGCTGCCGCTGCCGCTGTTCGGGCCGCGGCCCCACCAGTCGACCAGCATCATGTTGCGCGACTGCGGATCGCCGAACTGGACGGCCTGGCCGGGCACGATCCGGTGCACCGCCTGGTTGTCGTAGAACTTCTTCTTCACCAGCGCCAGGATGTGCTCGAACGACTTGGGCGCATCCATCGGATAGGTCTCGACGACCATCACGCCCTTGGCCGTCTCGATGCGGAAGACGGGGTTCTTGGTCGCCGCACTCTTGACCGGCGCCGGTGGTTTGGCGGACGCCGGCCTCGGCGGTTGAGCGCCGACGACCGACGCCATGACGGCCACCACAGCCAGAACGAAGGAGATGCGCATCAGCGAATTCTACCGCCTGAACATCGCTTGTCCTGTGCGCAGGGCCTAGCTCCAGGCAGACCTCTCCCGCTGGCGGTCGGCTCAGGACCTTTCGGGAGTCGTCGGTCGAACCACGAGTTCGAAAGGCCGGCCATCGTGCAGCCGGACGGCAGCGAAGTGACGCACGTCGCGCGTCGCCAGGCGACGGATTCCGAGGGACTCGGCCAGCGCGACCACAGATCCGTCGACGAGCCCGAGGCCCAGATCCGCGAAACGTCGGTCCACCTCCATTGCACGTGCCAGCTGACCAGGGGTCGGCGGCGCGTAGGTGAAGGCGCCTCGCGCGAGATCCTGCGTGAACAGTCGCATCGCGCCACGCTCACCACGGAGGAAGTAGTCGAGCTCGGCCAGAACGAGGCCCGGGACGTAACGGGTGCGGGCCTGCTCGATCGCCCTGCGACAGGCTTGTGGTCCGCCGCACCTTCGACGAGGTAGTCGAGCAGCGCGCCGGTATCGCAAATGAGCGCCGCGGCGCTACCGGCCGGCACCGAACAACTCGCGCTCGTCGCCGCGCTCCGCGAGGGCTCGAACGACGCCGGCGCTTCGCGGTCTGGGATGGCGCCGGTACTGCTCCAGGACCAAAGCCAGATGCTGGCGGATGAACTCTGAACGCGAGACCCCGCGCTCCCGTGCGGCCTGGGAGAGCAGCCGATCGTCCTCCGGATCGAGCGCGATCGTCGTCGCCTTCTTCCGCGTCAGTGCCATGAAAGCAATATGACTCGACCACGGGTGACCGTCAAGCCAGGCATTTCTTTGAGGCGCGTCCGCGGGCGAGGCCTACGACTTGCCGACCTGAGTGACGCCGATGCGCGGACACAGGTCGAGCACCGGACAGCGCGGGCACAGCGGGTAGACCGGCTTGCAGACGTGCTGCCCCCACGTCACCAAGTACAGATTGATCCGCGACCACCACTTCTTCGCGGTCGCCTCGTAGAGCGCCCGCTCGGTCTGTTCCGGCATCCGCGTCCGCACCCAGCCGAAACGGTTGGCGATGCGGTGGACGTGGGTGTCGACGCAGATGCTGTCGGGCCGCTTATGCGCGACGATGCGCACCAGGTTGGCGGTCTTGCGGCCGACGCCGGGCAGCGTCAGCAGCTCCGCCATCGTCGACGGGACCTCGCCGCCGAACTCGGCGAGGAGCTGGCGGCACGTCGCCTTCACGTGGACCGCCTTGGTGCGGTAGAAGCTGACCGGGTAGATCAGCTTCTCGATCTGCGCCTCGGACAGCCTGGCCATCGTCTCCGGCGTCGGCGCCCTGGCGAACAGCCGCGTCGAGGCCTCGAGCGTCACCGGATCGCGGGTCTGCGCCGACAGCATCGTCGCGATCAGGACGTGGAACGCCGTCCCCGACTGCTCTTCCGAGATCTTCTCGATCGCCGGCAGGCCCAGCGCGCGGATGCCGGCGCCGATCCGCTTCATGATCGCGTCGACATATTCCGCGGTCGGCATGCCGCGCGGACCGCGCGCCGCCGCCACGCCTGTCAAGCCTTGACGGCTCACGAGTAGATCGGGAGATCCGTCAGCTCGGGGACCGGGGTCGGCGGCCGGCGGCCCTGCAGCACGGCGAGGCAGTTGTCGACGGCGAGCTGGGCCATCGCGGTCCGCGTCTCGACCGTCGCGCTGCCAATGTGCGGCAGCAACACCACGTTCTCGAGATCGAGCAGGTCGGCGTGCACGGTCGGCTCGTTCTCGAAGACGTCGAGGCCGGCCCCGGCGATGCGGTGCTCGCGCAGCGCCTTGGCCAGCGCCACTTCGTCGACGACCGGGCCGCGGGCGACGTTCACCAGGTAAGCCGTCGGCTTCATCAGCGACAGGGCCCGCGTGTCGATCAGGTGGTGCGTCTCGGGTGTCAGCGGGCAGTGCAGCGCGATGACGTCGGAGGTTCGCATCAGCTCGTCGAACGGCATCGGCGTCGCCCGCAGGCCGTCCTCGAACCGCGACAGGGGCCGCTTCCGCTTGCGCGCGCTCGGCAGGTAGGCGATCTCCATGCCGAAGGCGAGGGCACGGCGGGCGACGGCCTGGCCGATCCGGCCCATGCCGATGATGCCGAGCTGCTTGCCCGACAGATCGCTGCCGAGCAGGAAGTCGAAGCGGAAGCCGGTCCAGCCGCCCTTGCGGATCAGCCGATCGCCTTCCGCGACCCGCCGCGTCGCGCCGAGGATCAGCGCCCACGTCAGGTTGGCGGTGGCCTCGGTCAGCACGTCGGGCGTGTGCGTGACCCAAATCTTCCGCTCACGCGCCGCCGCGATGTCGACGTTGTTGTAGCCGACAGAGACGTCGCAGATCGCCCGCACCGAGTAGCACTTCTCGATGATGCCGCGATCCATCGGATCGGTGAGCAGGCAGATGACTGCGTCGACCGTGCCGACCTTGTCCAGCAGCAGCTCGCGCGGCATCGGGTCGTGCTTGTCGTAGAGATCGACGGCGCAGTGCTCGCGCAGGAGATCGAGCGGCTTCTCGGGCAGCAGCCGCGTGACGAGGACCTTGGGTTTCGACATCGGATGCGGGAGCGCGGACCGCTCAGAAACCGTGTGACTGGCAGTAGCCGCAGTGATTGCACTTCACCGACGGCTCGATGAGGCAGGCGCCGTCGCTCCCGGACTCGCGCGGCAGCAGGTAGCGGCCGAAGCTGGGGTGGACGCCGGGGGCCGGGGTGCCCGGGTTCGAGGCGCCGGCCGGGGCGCCCGAGGTCGAGTCGCCGTCGGCCGCGAGATGGCGCGTCACCGCCTGGCGGACGAGGGCGCGGAGATCGTCTTCGGTCATGCGGCGCTCCCCTGCCCGACGGCAACCGGGTCCGCGTCCACCAACCCTGTGTCATCGACGCAGTCGATGATGCCGACGATGGCGGCGTCGACCGGCGCGCCGCGCCGGCCCAGCGCGTCGCCGGCGGCCTTGCCTTCGATCACCACGAGGACCCGCTCGCCGACGCCGGCGCCGACCGAATCGATCGCCAGCAGCACCGGTCCGCGCGGCTCGCCTTCCGGCGTCTGCGGCTGGACGAGCAGCAGCTTGGCGCCTACGAGTGAGGCGTGCTTCTTGGTGGCGACGACCGTGCCGACGACCGTGGCAATCTGCATGTCGCTGACGTCAGGTATACACCGAGTCCACGATGCCGACAATCGAGGCATCGGTCGGGACGATGCGGGGCGCGAACGGGAACGAGGCCTCGGCGCCGCGGACGAAGAAGACGTCCTCGCCGACCCCGGCCCCGGCCGCGTCGGTCGCGACCAGCGTCCGCCCGAACGCGGTGCCGTCCTTCGCCAGCGGCTGGATCACGAGCAGCGTGACGCCGAACAGGCGTTCGTCCTTGTGGGCGCAGACGACGGTCCCGATGACGCGCGCGACCTGCATGGGAATGACACGCGGACCTGGCCGGCGATCAGCCGGCGATCGTGACCTCGTCGACGATGCCGACGATGACCGCGTCGACCGGGCAGTCCTTCATCCCGGTGGCCATGCGGGCCGAGCTGCCGCTGACGATCAGCACCAGTTCGCCGACGCCGGCGTCGACCGAGTCGACGGCGACGAGCGACGAGCCCTCGGCCTTGCCCGTCGGATCGACGGGCCGGACGACGAGCAGCTTGGTGCTGACGAGACGTTCGTCCTTGCGGGTGGCGACGACGGTGCCGGTGACGCGGGCGAGCAGCATGGGAATCGCCCGGCCCCAAGAACAAGACTGGAGCTGGCCGGGCGTGGCCTGACTACTTCGCTGCCTTGCCGATCGGAAGGACGTCTTCGAGGTTGGCGTGCGGGCGCGGGATGACGTGCACCGACACCAACTCGCCGACCCGACGGGCCGCCGCCGCACCGGCATCGGTCGCGGCCTTCACCGCGGCGACGTCGCCGCGGACCATGGCCGTCACGTAGCCGGCGCCGATCTTCTCCCAGCCGACCAAAGTCACCTTGGCAGCCTTGACCATGGCATCCGCGGCCTCGATCATCGCGACCAGACCCTTGGTCTCGACCATGCCCAACGCTTCACCCATTGCTGCCTCCTGAGCCGACCGTACGTACGGCGTCCTCGATGAGGGCCGCAAGTTGGCGGTATGTTAGCCGAATTTCCCCTTCGCCGGTCGGCCCGGTTCCGGGACCGCGCCGGGCCTCGCCGCGGCCCGTGTCCGGCACCAGCCGGGAGCCGTCGGTGACCGGCGCCTGGACCACCTGGCAGGTCTCGCCGCCGCCCGCCGTGTCGGCGGCGTCCGTGCAGATCGGAGCCGGCGCGGCGATGCCGTACATCGAGCGCAGCCCCTGCAGCCGGTGCACCTCGTCGCGCGACAGCACCCGCTCGCCGCCGAGCGTCCGCGCGACCAAGCTGATCTGCGCGAAGTGCTCGATGGTTTCCATCTTGTAGTAGGCGTTGAACAGGTCGCTGCCGACCGTCAGGGCGCCGTGGTTGGCGAGCAGCAGGCCGTCGTGCGCCCGGATGTACTTGGCGACGGCCGCCGGCAGTTCGGCCGTCGACGGGGTCGCGTAGTCGGCGATCGGGATGCTGCCGAGCGTGCAGATCACCTCGGCCAGCACCGCCTTGTCGAGGGCGATGCCGGCGACGGCGAAGCCGGTCGCGAGCGGCGGGTGCGAGTGCACCACCGCCTTAGCATCGGGCCGCAGCTCGTAGACGGCGAGGTGCATCTTCAGCTCCGACGACGCGTTCCGCTCGCCGGACAGCTTGCGGCCGGCGAGATCGGTGACGACCATCATGTCGGGGGTCATGAACCCCTTCGACACGCCGGTCGGCGTGGTCAGGATGCGATCAGCGCCGAGGCGGACGCTGATGTTGCCGTCGTTCGAGGCGACGAAGCCGCGCGCCCAGAGCCGGCGCCCGAGCTCGACGATGTCGTCGCGGAGTTGCGGCTCGGACCTGGCGCTAGCCATGCGCGGCCTGTTTCATCCGCGGCTGGCCGCCCGACTCGGCGTCCTTGTCGCGGCACGTCGTCGAGCAGTAGTAGCGCGTCTCGGCACCGACGCGGCCGGCGATCGCCGACTCGCGCGGGATGTAGGTCGAACAGACCGGATCGCGCACCAGCTCGCCAGCGATCCTGGCCGGCCCCCCGGTCGACCCGCGGCTCGACGTGGCGTCGGCCGACGGCGTCGCCAGGCCTTGCAACAGGCCCAGGACGAAACGCAGCGCCAGCCGCAACAGGAGCAGCAGGACGATGACGTTCAGGACCCAGCGGATCATGAGACGCCGTTCTCGGGCGGCTTCGCCCCGGCTGCCGGCGCAACGCCGGGCGCCGTGCCGGGCGTCTCGGGATGAGCCGAGCGCACGGCTTCGATCATGCGCTTGGCGGCGCGGCCCTCGGCGCTCTCGGGGGCGAGGTCGACGACCTGCTGCCAGATCGTCGCCGCGCCGGTGAGATCCTGTTTGCCGAAGGCCCGCACGACGCCGATGTTCAGCATCGTCTTGGCGTGCTTCGGCGAGATCTGCAGCGAGCGCGCGAACTGCGCCAGCGCCCGGTCGGCCTGGTTGGCATAGTAGTAGCTCACGCCGAGGTCGGTCGACACGTCCACGTTCTTCGCGTCCAACCCGAGCGACGCCTCGTACCACGTGATCGCCTCGGGGTAGCGCTCGGCGTCGAAATAGGCGTTGCCGAGCTCGGCCCGCGACGCGGCGTCACGCGGGTCGTCGGTGGCCCGCTTGCGCAGGGCGTCGACCCTGGCCTGATCGAGCCGGGGCGGCTCGGCCGGGGCGCCGCCACCGGGTGCCCCGCCCGGGCCGGCCGGGGCCGCAGGCGACGCAGCGGCGGCGGCCGGCGGCGGCACCGACGCCGGGCGGGCCTGCTGCGCGCCGATGATCCACCCGCTCAAAAAGCCGAACAGCACGCCCGCCACGCCCAGCGCCACCGATTCCTTGTTCATCCCAACACGTCCATATATGCCCGCACCGTGGCCGCAAGGCCATCGAACAGCGCCCGACTGACGAGCGCGTGGCCGATCGACACCTCGTCGAGATGCGGCAGCTCCCGGAAGCGTACCAGGTTGCGGTGGTCGAGGTCATGTCCGGCGTTGACCCCCAGCCCGAGCTGGTGCGCGGTCTCGGCCGCCTCGGTGCAGGCCCGCATGGCCGCGTCGGTGGCCTCGGGACCGGCCTCGAAGGCCCTGGCAAACGGCTCCGTGAACAGCTCGACGCGGTCGGCGCCGAGCCCGGCCGCCCACCGGACCGCAACCGGATCCGGGTCGATGAACAGGCTGACGCGGATTCCGTTGGCGCGCAGGCCGGCGATGCTGCCGCGCAGCGCCTCGATCGGCGTGTCGACCGGCCAGCCGCCCTGGCTCGTCACCTCGCCGGCGAGCACGGGCACGAGGGTGCACTGATCGGGCCGCACCTGGTGGACGAGAGTCATCAGGTCGGGCCGGATGTCGCCCTCGATGTTGAACTCGACCCGGCCGCGCAGCGGCTGCAGCGCCGCGGCGATGTCGAGCACGTCCTGGCTGGTGATGTGGCGGGCGTCGCCGCGCGGATGGACGGTGATGCCGGGCGCGCCGGCCTCGACGATGGCGTGCACGGCGTCGAGCACGCTGGGCAGGCGGCCGCCGCGCGAGTTGCGGAGGGTGGCGACCTTGTTGACGTTGACGCTGAGGCGAACCATCGCTGCCAGGAACTCCGCTCAGGCGAGGTGGGTGCGCACGGCGGCCGCGATCTCGTCGGCCCAGCCTTGGATCTCGCGCTGGTCCTTGCCCTCGATCATGATGCGGAGCAGCGGCTCGGTGCCGGAGTAGCGGATCAGCAGCCGGCCGGCGCCGGTCAGCCGCGTCTCGATCGCGTCGGTCACCGCCTTGATCGCCGGCACGGCGTCGAGCGCCTTCTTCTCCTTGACGCGGACGTTGACCAGCACCTGCGGATAGGTCACCAGCTCGCCGGCCAGCGCCGACAGCTCGCGCCCCGAATCGACCATCGCCCGGACCACGGCGAGGGCGGTGACGATGCCGTCGCCGGTGAACAGATGCTCCGAGAAGATCACGTGGCCCGACTGCTCGCCGCCGAGCGCGAGGTCGCGCCGGACCAGCTCCTCCATCACATACTTGTCGCCGACCGGGCAGCGCAGCATGCTGATGCCGGCGTCGCGCAGGGCGATCTCGAGGCCGATGTTGCTCATCACCGTGGCGACGATGGCGTCGCCCTTCAGGCGGCCGCCGGCGCGCATGTGCTTGGCGCACAGGTAGAGCACGGCGTCGCCGTCGACGACCTTGCCGTCGGCGTCGATCAGGATGGCGCGATCGCCGTCACCGTCGAAGGCGACGCCGAAGCGCAGCTTCTCCTGCTGCACCAGCGCCGACAGGCCCTCGGGGTGAGTCGATCCGCAGTCGAGGTTGATGTTGCGGCCATCGGGCTCGGCGCCGATCACCACCACGTCGAAGCCGAGCTCGCGGAAGAGGCGCGGGGCCACGGCGGCGGTGGCGCCGTTGGCGCAGTCGAGGCCGATGCGCGCGCCCTTCAGCGCGCCGGTCGACGGCAGCATCGCGCGGGCGTGCTCGAGATAGGCGTCGACCAGGTCCTCGCGCGTCACCGCGGCCGGCGTGTCGAGATCGACGATGAACGAGGCATCGGCGACCAGCACTTCGATGTCGCGCTCCTGCGCCTCGGCGAACTTCTGCCCGTGCCCGGAGAAGATCTTGATCCCGTTGTCCTGGAAGGGATTGTGCGACGCCGAGATGACCAGCCCGGCGTCGTAGTCGCGCGAGCCGGTGAGATAGGCGACGGCCGGCGTCGGCACGATGCCGGTCGACACCAGCTGCGCGCCCTGGCTGGCGACGCCGCGGGCCAGGGCCTGCTCGATCCAGTCGCCCGACTCGCGTGTGTCGCGCCCGACCAGGACGCGGCCGGCGCCGCGGTGTGGCAGGACGCGCACCAGGGCGGCGCCGAGGCGCGTCACCGTCGCGGGATCGAGCGGCGGCGTCCCGGCCACACCGCGCACGCCATCGGTTCCAAACAGCTTGCTCATGTCCTGGTGTCCCTTCGCCGAGCGGATAGTCCCATGGAGACTACCGGATGCGCACGGCGACCGTCGCCGGTTCGACCGCCGCGAGCTGGACGTCGGCGATCGGATCGACCTTCACCGGCAGATCGTAGCGGCCCGGCGCCATGCCGGTCACGTCGACGTAGGCCGTCGCCGTGGTCAGCGGCGCCAGCCGGGCCCGCGCGCCGCGCAGCACCACGACCAGCGTGGCCGGCTCGACGCGGGCCGACCGGCCCTCGCCGAGGCCGCGGGTCGCGACCGACACGTGCTCGAGCCGCTTGTCCTCGGCCACCGGCACGATCTCGACCGACACGGTGGCGGTCTGCGGCTGTTCGAGCCGCACCAGCTCGTTGGAGACGCCGACGACCACGCGGTCGACGACCGTGCTGGTGGCGTTGGCCACCGACACCGCCTCGGTGGTCGCGCTCGTCACGCCGGCGACGTGGCTGGTCGGGCCGACCACCGTCACCTGCTCCGGCTGCGAGAGGATACGGCCGATGCGATACCCCGGAGCGGGCTCACCGTCGAGCACCGGGAGGACCGGCACGACGCCAGACGAGGCCACGCTCGAAGGTCAGCGGCAGCGCCGACGGCGTGACCTGCGAGACGCCGACGCCGTATGGCACCCGCACGGCGTCCGCCAGCATGTGAAACAGCCGCGTGCCCGGACGGGCCGCGGTCAGATCGAGCACCGCGACGACCTCGCCGGGCAGCAGCCGGCCGATCGTGCCGGAGGGGCCGCGCAGCCGCACTTCCACGGTGTCGGGCGGGCTGGACATCAGCTCGAGGTTCTGCGGCAGGTTGTGGTACTCGAGCGGCACGCGCATGGTCCGCTCGATGGCCCGCTGGTCGCCGACGGTCAGCCAGATCGCGCCAGCCAGCGCAATGGAGAGGACCTTGAGCCCGAGGTGGCGGAACGGATGGTAGGCCATCGGGCTCCTACGCTCGCGCCCGGACCGGGGTTGCCGTGGTCCGCCGCCGGACCACCAGCTCCTTCAGCCGCGCCCGCAGGTCGGCCGGGCCGAGGCCGCGTTCGATGGTGCCGTCGAGCGCGATCGAGATCAGCCCGCTCTCCTCGGACACGACCACCGCCACGGCGTCGTTCTCCTCGGTCAGGCCGATGGCGGCGCGGTGCCGCGTCCCGAGCTCGCGGCTGAGCGCGGGCTGCACGGTCAGCGGCAGGAAGCACGAGGCCGCGGCGATGCGGCCCTCCTGGACGATGACGGCGCCGTCGTGGAGCGGCGCGGTCGGCTGGAAGATGCTGACCAGCAGGTCGTAGGTGACCTGGGCGTCGAGCGGGATGCCGCTCTCGATGTAGTTGCGCAGACCGATCTCGCGCTCGATGACGATGATGGCGCCCTGCCGCCGGCCGGCCAGCGTGCTGGCCGCCACCACCACTTCCTCGATGGTCTCGTTGCCGGTTTCGGGCCGGGTCAGGATCGCGGAAGAACGGCGCCCGGCCGAAGTGCGCGAGGGCGCGGCGGATGTCCGCCTGGAACAGCACGATGGCGGCGAAGACGATGTAGCCGACCATGTTGCGGATCAGCCAGTTCACCGTCTGCAGCGGCATCGTCGTCGAGGCGATGAACAGCAGGACGAGGATGCCCGAGCTGGCCGCCATCTGGACGGCCCGCGTGCCGCGGATCAGCTTCAGCGACCTCGTAGATCAGGACCGCCACGAGCAGGATGTCGATGGCATCCCACCACGTGAACGAGGTCCGATGGACGAGGGCGCTCAGCGCGTCCGGGATCATGGGTAGTTGATTCTACTGTTGGTTGGCGTTCGGGCCCCTCAGGCCCGACCGCGGGCCGCCCTTTGGCGCGTGCGCACTCGGCGTGCGGCCGACCGCCGGCACTGCGCCGGTCCGCGGCCAGGATGGCATCCGCGACCCGGGCGACCTGGGCCATCGCCTCGACGCCGTGCACGCGGACGATGTGGGCGCCGCCCAGGATGCAGGCTGTGACCGCCGCCGCCGTGCCCCAGTCGCGCTCGTCAGGCGGCCCGCTCGCCGAGCCCGACGCGCAGAAACGACTTGCGCGACGGCCCGAGCAGCAAGGGCCGGTCGAGGGCGGCGAAGCCGCGTCGTCGAGGCGCGCCAGCGAGCCGCAGGCTGTGCTCGGCGCGCTTCGCGAAGCCGATGCCGGGGTCGAGGACGATCCGCTCGCGGGCGACGCCGGCGGCCTCCGCCAGGGCCACGCCGGTCGCGCAGCTCGGCGCCGACCTCGCGCGACGACCTCGCCGTATTCGGCGCGCGCGTACATGCGTCCGAGCGCCCGCGGTTGTGCATCAGGACGAAGGCGGCGCCGGCGTGCGGCGACGACCGCGGCCATGCCGGGATCGTACCGGCCAGACCGCTGACGTCGTTGACGATGGTCGCGCCGGCGTCGAGCGCCGCCGCGGCCACGTCCGCCTTGTAGGTGTCGATCGAGATCGGGACCGACGTCTGCCGGGCCAGGGCCGTCGACCACGGGCAGGACGCGGGCGCGCTCGTCCTCGGCCGCGACCGGGGTCGCGCCGGGGCGTGTCGACTCGCCGCCGACGTCGATCAGGTCGGCGCCGGCGGCGACCATGCGCCAGCGCGACATCGACGGCGTGGGCGGCGTCGCGGTAGCGGCCGCCGTCGGCGAAGGAATCGGGGGTGACGTTGAGGATGCCCATGACGAGCGTGCGCTCGCCGAGGGCGAGCGCACGACCGTCAGGGAGAGGGACGGCGAGTAGCGGCCGAGCGAACCAGGGCTATTCCTGGGGCAGCGGCTTCGGAATCGGCGGCACCAGCGGCGTCCGCTCGCGCGTCCCGCGGGCGATTCGTCGACCGACGGCGCCGGCGCGGCCGGCGCCGGCTTGATCGATCTCCGGCAGAGTCTGGCCGGCGACGAGCGGCCTTGACCTGGTCGGCGTCGAGCACCTCGCGGACGAGCAGCTCGTCGGCGATCGTGTCGAGCACCTCCCGGTGCCCGTCCAGCAGGTCCTTCGCCCGCTTGTAGTTGTCCATCACGATGCGGCGGACTTCCTGGTCGATCCGGACCGCGGTGTCCTCGCTGTAGTCCTGGTGCTGGGCGATCTCGCGGCCGAGGAAGATCTGCTCTTCCTTCTTGCCGAAGGTCAGCGGCCCGAGCTCGTCGCTCATGCCCCACTCGCAGACCATCTTGCGCGCCAGCTCGGTGGCCCGCTCGATGTCGTTGCCGGCGCCGGTCGTGATGTCGCCGAGGATCAGCTCCTCGGCGATGCGGCCGCCGAGCAGGATCGCCAGCTGCGTCAGCAGGTAGTCGCGCGAGTAGTTGTGCTTGTCGTCGACCGGCAGCTGCTGCGTCAGGCCGAGCGCCATGCCGCGCGGGATGATCGTGACCTTGTGGACCGGATCGGCGTCGGGCAGCAGCGCCGCGACCAGCGCGTGGCCGGCCTCGTGGATCGCCGTGACCCTCTTCTCGTCGTCGCTGATGATCATCGAGCGGCGCTCGGCGCCCATCAGCACCTTGTCCTTGGCGAACTCGAAGTCGACCATGCGGACGACCTTCTGGTTGTAGCGCGCGGCGTTGCAGCGCCGCCTCGTTGACCAGGTTCGCGAGGTCGGCGCCCGAGAAGCCCGGCGTGCCGCGCGCCAGCACGTGAAGTTCACGTCGTCCGCGAGCGGGATCTTCTTGGTGTGGACCTCGAGGATGCCCTCGCGGCCCTTCACGTCGGGGCGGTTGACGACGATGCGGCGGTCGAAGCGGCCCGGGCGCAGCAGCGCCGGGTCGAGCACGTCGGGCCGGTTGGTCGCGGCGATCAGGATCACGCCCTCGTTCGACTCGAAGCCGTCCATCTCGACGAGCAGCTGGTTCAGCGTCTGCTCGCGCTCGTCGTGCCCGCCGCCGAGGCCGGCGCCGCGGTGGCGGCCGACCGCGTCGATCTCGTCGATGAAGATGATGCAGGGCGCGTTCTTCTTGCCCTGCTCGAACAGGTCGCGGACGCGCGAGGCGCCGACGCCGACGAACATCTCGACGAAGTCCGAGCCCGAGATCGAGAAGAACGGCACGTTGGCCTCGCCGGCGACGGCGCGGGCCAGCAGCGTCTTGCCGGTGCCCGGCGAGCCCATCAGCAGCACGCCCTTGGGGATGCGGCCGCCGAGCTTCTGGAACTTCTGCGGCTCCTTGAGGAACTCGATGATCTCCTGGAGCTCTTCCTTGGCCTCGTCGACGCCGGCGACGTCCTTGAACGTCACCTTCTTCTGCGAGCTGGACGAGAGCTTGGCGCGGCTCTTGCCGAACGACAGGGCCTTGTTCCCGCCGCTCTGCATCTGGCGCATGATGAAGATCCAGAAGCCGATCATGATGATCAGCGGAGCCCAGGCGTAGATGATCGACGCCCACGGGCTGACCGCCGGCTCTTTCGCCTCGAGCTTGACCTTCTGCGCGATCAGCTTGTTGCCGAGCTGATCGTACTGGCTCGGCGCGTAGGTACGGTACTTCGTGCCCTGGCGCGTCGTGCCGTAAACGTTTTGGCCCTCGATCGTGGCAGTGTCGATGTCACCCTTGTCCAGGGTCTCGACGAACTGACTGAACGGGATCGGCGTGTCGCGCTGCTGGAAATTCGACGAGAAATTCCAGATCAGGATCCCGACGACGATGAGGACGACCCAGAACAGCAGGTTCTTCAGCGTGGAACTCAACCTCGGCCTCCCTTTGGGGCGTGACCTTCTAGACTAACACTTCCTGCACGTTTCGGCCCGCCCGCGGCATCTCCGTCCGCCTCGGCGCTGGCCTCGCCCCGGGGTCCGACCTCGGGGCGCGGAACGGCGCCCGAACGGTCCCCTGACACTTTCGACACCGCGGATGCCCCGATGGGTTCCGCCGCGACACCGGTCGCAGCCGGCCGGCCGCGCCGGCGTCCCTCCCGGGCCGGGTCGGGCGCGCGCGGCGCGAACCTCAGCTGGCCGTTCCGGATCTCGACCCGCTGACCCGGCAGGTCGATCGCGCCGGAGCCGGCCTGGCCGAGCGCCAGCACCGCCTCGACGTGATCGAACCCGACGAACGCGCCGCCGGAACCTCCGCGCGCCGGGCTGGCCGTCGCGGCGACGCGTCGCAGCGTCGCCAGGACCACCCGGCGGGCGATGGCGGGGTGCAGCGCGACCAGCGCCGACTGCTCCACCCTCAGGGCCGTCTCCTCTGCTAAGACGAGACGAGCCGCCGTTTCGGTCGCCACCAGCTCGAACCAATCGGCGTCGTCCCGCGACACGACCGCCTGCCGCGCCAGCACGTCCACGACACCATCTCCAAACGCCTCGACCATCCACGGCAGCAGCTCGTGCCGTACCCTATTACGAGGGAAGGCCCGATCCTGGTTGCTCTCGTCCTCGCGCCAGTCCTGGCCGCGGGCCCGCAGCCACGCTTCCACGTCGCTCCGGCGGACATCGAGCAGCGGCCTGACCACCAGCCCCGCCCGCGGATAAATCGCCGCCAGCCCGGCCGGGCCGGCGCCGCGCGCCAGCCGCAGCAGGACGGTTTCCGCCTGGTCGTTCCTGGTGTGCCCCACCGCCACCCGGGTGGCGCCGCGCCCGGCCGCCATCTCGTTCAAGAACAGATATCGGACGGTCCGCGCCGCATCTTCGATCGAAGTTCTCCGCGCCCGCGCCTCGGCGGCAACGTCGACCCGGCGGCTGTCGAAGGACACGTCGAGGCGGACCGCCAGATCGCGGCAGAAAGCCTCATCCGCGTCCGCGGCGGCTCGCAGCTGGTGATTGAGATGGGCCAGCCCGACGAGTCGGGCCCCGAGGCGCGGCGCCAGCTCGGCGAGCAGGCAGGCCAGGGCGGTAGAATCGGCCCCTCCCGACACGGCCGCCACGAGGATGTCGCCGTCCCCGAAGAGCGCCTGCTCGGAAACAGTCTGTTGGACCCGCTCGAGGAGCCTAGTCATAGGACGCGTACACCGCCGTGGGCCCGGCGATGTGGGGCCCGATCGCCTCGGCGGCCGTCCGGGGAAGGGGGCGGGTGGTGATGGTGCCGGAGGGCGGACTCGAACCGCCGACCTAGCGCTTATGAGACGCTCGCTCTAACCACCTGAGCTACTCCGGCGCGAAACCCTGAGTATACGGCAGGGTCCCGTCGTCGGGAAAGTCAGCGGACGACAGGGCGGATGCCGGCGCCGACGCCGATCGCGACCGGCATGGGACGGGGGCCGAACGGATAGCCCGGCCCGTATTCGACCTCGGTCGCCATCTTCAGCTCGCGCGAGACCTGGATGACCTGGATGTGGGCGTCGGCCAGCCATGGCGCGACCGCGACCGGCAGGTCGACGAAGAAGCCGGTGCACAGCCACTCGGGCTGGCGCGCGTCGGGCTTCTGGAAGCGGGCCCAGCCGCCGCTGCCGTCGCGCTTCGGGTCGAGCTTCAGGACGTCGGCGACGTCGGGCCGCTCGATCCACGGCGCAACCTCGTCGACGAAGCGGCCGTCGGCGTAGACGCCGATGACGGTGGCCGGCCCGTTCAGCCGCCAATCGAGCGCCCAGCCGCCGATGCGGATCGATCGATCGTCGGTGACGACCGGATCGAGCTGGCCGATGAGCGGGCTGGCCGTCCGCGACACGACCGGGATCGCCGCGCCGGTGGCGGTGCGCACGACCGTCGTCCCGAGCGGCCCGGGCGCCAGATCGGCGAGCACGGGGCGTTCGAGGGCGAGCGGCCTGAACGACAGCCGGCCGCCGGCGTCCTCGACCAGCCAGACCTCGATTGCCGCGCCAGGGACGAACAACCGCGCCTCGGCGACCGCCTGCCAGCTCCAGCGGCCGCGGCCCTGCGGCGACGCCGCGACGACGTCGGCGACGACGCCGCCGACGACCAGCGCGACGCGCGCCTCGCCGGCCGGCGTCCCCCCGGGCTGCAGCCCGAGATGCAGCTCGCCGCGCACGTCGACCGGCCCCTGCGCCGTGGCCGCGAGACCGTGGAACAGCGCGGCGCAGCGCACCGTCGCCTGCCCGACCGGCTTCACCTCGGCCGCGTCACGCAGATCGGCGACGTGGCGGCCGCGCGCCGACGACCAGGCGTCCGGCACCATCGCCACCAGCGGCGCCGCCTCGACGCGGCGCTCGCGATAGACGCCGCGGATCTCCTGATCGGGCATGAAGCTCGAGGTCTCGAGGCAGCGCGCGCACAGATCCTCGTAGTGGCCCGTGCACAGGCTCTCGCGGACGTCGAGGTAGGTCTGGCCGTTCCAGACGTCCTCGAACGACGCCTTCAGCGTCGACCCCATCACCTTCTGGTAGTGGCAGCACAGGCGCACGTCGCCGTTGGCGCCGAGCGTGAAGCTCTCCCACGGGGCGGTGCACACCGGCATGCCGGCGCCGTGGGTGCGGCTCGCTTCGTCCGGCACCAGCGGGATGACGCGCCGCGCCGGCTTCGTCCGGACGATCCCTTCACGCGCCGCGGCTTCGTCGAGCATCGGATCGATCTCGGTGAGCAGCGTGCCCTCGATGGCGATGTGGTGCGCCGTGCACAGGTGGATCGCTTCCTGGAGCTGATCGTTCAGGCGCTGGACGTCCTGGTAGCGCGTGATCTCGAGCTCCGGATGATCCTTCACCGTGTCGAGGCGCAGGACGTCGATGCCGTGGTCGATCATCGACCGCGTCACCGCGACGACCTCGTGCATGTTCGGCTGCATCACGACCATCTGCACCTTGGTCGAGGGCACCCGGGCCCGCAGCCGGATCTTCTCGTGCTGCAGGAAGCGCAGGTTCTTCATCAGCAGATCGAAGCGGCCGCCGACGCGGACGTGCTCGTAGGTCTCCTTGGTCGCGCCGTCGACCGAGATCTGCAGGACGTTGACCAGGCGCTCGGCGACGATCGCGGTGATGGTGCGATCGGGATAGGTCACGCCGTTGGTCGAGCAGAACACCACAGCATCGGCGTTCAGGGCCCGCGACCGCCGCAGGATCGGCATGAAGTGCGGGCTCAGGAACGGCTCGCCGAGGCCGAAGGCGTTGATCGTCAGGGCCCGCGACAGCATCGGCTCGACCGCCTTGAAGACGTCGAGCGTCATGAAGCGGATGCCGTCGGCCGGGCCGTAGCCGCCCGGCATGCCGAACGGGCACATGATGCAGGCCAGGTTGCAGGTCGAGGCGATTTCGAGGCGGACGTGCAGCGGCCCCTGATCGAGCGTGGTCTGCTGGGCGGCGATGCTGTCGCGCACCTGATCGAAGTGGGTGCCCAACGCCGCCGATCGGCGGGCGACGGCGCGGAACGCGATCGATCCGGAAACGGCGCGGTCGGACACCTTGAGCCGCGAGCCGAGGCCGCGGTGGGCCATCAGCCCGACGCCGCCAGTGGCCTCGACGCCGAGGGTGTAGACGCGGCCGCGGCTGGCCGCGACGGGCACGAAGTCGAACGAGAACCAGCCCGAGCCGTGGATCGGCACGGTCTCGCCCGGCCGCGAGGCGCGCAGCGGCTCGCCGGCCGTCACCCCGGCGTCGCCGCCCTCCCAGAGCGCGAAGCGCAGACCGGTGTCGGCGCCGTCACGGTCGGGGACGAGGAACACCTCGATCCGCGACAGCTCGTCCTCGGTGGCGGTGAAGATCTGGACGACCGGCACGCCGGGCGTCAGGTCGACGCGATGGTCCCACTCGGGCTGCTGGCCGGCGATGGTGTCGAAGGGAAGCACGGGTTCGAGGTGTCCGGGTGGCCGATCTCACTCGTGCGCCAGGGCGGCGGCGAGCAACGGAATCAGGATCTCGATGATGCCCGACCAGGGCATAGCCCTTCCCTACGCCAGAGGTAGGCCGGCTGACCACGTTGGTCATCGGCCGATAGTGGCGGATGAAGTCCAGGTTGACCGTGGTGAGGCCATCGAGGGACAGCCCGCGGTTGCGGACCAGGGCCACCGCCTTCAGGAACACCTCGGGCAGGATCACCGCCGATCCGCAGTTCAGGAAGACCCCGCCCGCCAGGTGCGCGACGTTCGAGACGAAATAGCGGAAGTCGCGCAGGCTGCCGTCGCCGAGCGCCGCCCCGGAGGCGGCCGGGTGCATGTGGATGATGTCGGTCCCGATGGCGACATGGACCGTCACCGGGACGTCGAGGCGCGCGGCCGAGGCGAGCAGGCTGACGGCGGCGTGCGGCGGGGGGTTGCGGGCCAGATAGTCGCAGACCGCCTGGCCCAGGCCGAGACCGTCGCCGACGCCGTCGTTGATGGCGCCGTTCAGCAGCGTCCCGGTTTCTTCGGCCATGCCGAAGCGGCCCGGCCCGAGCGCCGCGTCGACGTCCTCGGACGTCGATCCGCCCAGCGCGATCTCGAAGTCGTGGATGACGCCGGCGCCGTTCAGGGCCAGCGCCGACACGAAGCCGCGCGCCATCAGGTCGATCAGGATGGGCGCCAGGCCGGTCTTGATGACGTGCGCGCCGAGGCCCCAGATGATCGGCCGGCCGGCGGTGCGGGCGGCCCGCATCGCCGCGACGATGGCCTTGAAGTCGGCGCCGCCGAGCAGGTCGGGGAACGCGTCGGCGACATCCGCGAGTCGTCGCCCGGCCTCGGGGCGCGCGAAGTCGGCGACGCGCACCTTGCTCGGCCGCGACGCGAGCGGATAGCTCTGGAGGCCGGAGAGGTCGAATTCCTCGTAGGGCAGCTTCACAGGGTGCAGCCGGGTACCCTTATTTGACCTCGACCTCGATGACCGTCATCGGCGTCTTGCCCGGGTTGCGGGCGAGGTGCGTGACCTTGGCCTCGCGGAACCCGACCGCGCCGGCCTCGAAGTTGACGACTTCTTCCGGCTTGCCGGCGTCGGCAAAGGCCAGCTGGCCCTTGGTCAGGATGACGCCGACGTGGGCCCACGGATGCGTGTGCGTGTCGCCGGTGCCGGGCGCGAAGGTCACCTCACGGACGCGGACCTGCTCGTTCTCGAGCAGGACCTTGACGCCCGGCTTTGGCATCGCGTCCTGGACGACGGCGGCGGCTACCGTCGGCGTGGCCACGCTCGGCGCCGCAGCGGCGCGCAGGCCGACGATCCCGATCACACCCGTCACCACCACGCCCGTCACCAGGCCCGCCAGGTAGCTCCGTCCTTGCGTCATCGAATGCTCTCCTTCGTGCGCCTCGCGCTGCACTGGCTCGCCGCGCCGAAGCCCGCAGGGCGAAGGCGGGCTAGACGATCAGCATCGCATCGCCGTAGCTGTAGAACCGGTAGCCGGCCGCGACGGCCTCATGATACGCGCGAAGGACCGCCTCCCGGCCGGCAAAGGCGCACACCAGCATCAGCAGCGACGAGCGCGGCAGGTGGAAGTTGGTGAGCAGCGCGTCGACGTGCGCGATCGGCGTGCCGCCGGGATGCAGGAACACGTCGGCGACGCCATCGCCGGCGGCAATCGGCCCGCCGCGTCCGGCCGATTCGAGGGCGCGGACGGTGGTCGTGCCGACCGCGACGAGGCGGCGGCCCGCGGCGCGAGCCGCGTTGAGCCGCGCCGCGACATCCGCGGCGATCGTGTAGCGCTCCGGGTCGACGACGTGCGCCTCGACCTCGTCGACGCGGACCGGCTTGAAGGTGCCGTAGCCGACGTGCAGGGTCACCGCGGCGCGCTCGACGCCGCCGGCTTCGAGCGCCGCGAGGATGGCCGGCGTGAAGTGCAGGCCGGCGGTCGGCGCAGCCACCGATCCGCGCTCGCGGGCGTAGACCGTCTGGTAGCGCTCGCGGTCGGCGCCGGCGTCCGGCCGCGCGATGTACGGCGGCAGCGGCATGTGGCCGATCCGATCGATGACGTGGTCGATTCTGCGATCTTCCGCGGGCTCAGCCCCGGGCTCGGCCCGGGGCTCCGCCACGGGCCCGGCCGCGGGCTCGGAAGTGGGCGGCTCGTCGATGCTGACGCGGATCGAGCGGCGGCCGAAGGCGCCGCGGCCCTCGATCCGGCCGTAGAGGCGCGGCGACGGCGTGCCGTCGGGATCCGGGTCGCCTTCGAGCACGACGAGGGCGCCGGGCTTCAGTTTCTGGCCCGGGTGGACGAGCGCGTCGAAGCGATCCGGTCCGAGGCGCTCCAGCAGGAACACCTCGACGCGGCCGCCGCGCGGCTCGCGCCGGCCGAGCAGCCGGGCCGGGTAGACGCGCGTGTCGTTGACGACGAGGACGTCCCCGGCCCGCAGCCAGGCCGGCAGATCGCCGATCCGGCCGTGCGTGATCCGCCCGGTGGCGCGCTCCAGGACGAGCAGGCGCGAGGTGCCGCGCTCCGTCGGCGGCGCCTGCGCGATCAGCTCGGGCGGCAGCGGGAAGTCGAAATCCGAGACGAGCACGGCCTCATGGTAGTGGACGCCGCCGGCGTCGCCGGTGCACTCTCGACGTCATGGACAGCGTGACGCGGCGCAGCCCGATGCCGGTGCCCCTCGCGGCGCTGTGGGCCTGGCACACGCGTCCGGGCGCGCTCGAGCGGCTGATGCCGCCCTGGGATCCGGTCCGCGTCGTCGGACGCACCGGCGGCCTCGCCAACGGGACGCAGGTCACGCTCGCCGTCCCGTTCGGCCCGCTCCGCCTGCGCTGGATGTCCGAGCACCACGACGTCGATCCGCCGAACGGCTTCGCCGACGCCCAGATTGCCGGCCCGTTCGCCCACTGGGACCACCTCCATACGATGCGCGCGGAGGGCCCAGCCGCGTCGAGCCTCGAGGACCGCATCACCTTCGCCGGCCCGGCCGGCCCGGTCGGCCGCGCCGTCGCCCGACGAGCCGTGGCCGCCCGGCTCCCGGCGCTGCTCCGCTACCGCCACGAGACGCTCGCCGCCGACCTCGCCGCGCACGCCCGTGTTGCCGATCGGCCCCGCCTCACCGTCGGCATCACCGGCGCGTCCGGGCTGGTCGGCACGGCCCTGCGGCACTTCCTGACCAGCGGCGGACACCGGGTCGTCCGCTTCGTGCGCGGCTCGGCCGGGGAGGCGGGCGGCGTTGCCGGTGACGCGGCCGGTGCTGGCGATGCCGGCGGGCCCGACGCCGTGGCCTGGGATCCGCGGACTGGCTTCCCGGCGCCGGACCGCGTGCCGGCGCTCGACGCCGTGATCCACCTGGCCGGCGCGGGCGTCGCCGATCGGCGGTGGACGCCGCAGCGCATGGCGCTGATCCGCGACAGCCGGGTCCAGGGGACCTCGACGCTGGCGACGGCGCTGGCCGCCCTGCCCCGACCGCCCCGGACGCTGCTCTGCGCCTCGGCGATCGGCGTCTACGGCTTCGATGGACGCACGCCGGTCGACGAGACAGCGCCGATGGGCGGCGGCTTCCTGGCGGCGGTCTGCGGCCGCTGGGAGGCGGCCGCGGATCCGGCCCGCGCCGCCGGCCTGCGCGTGGCGCACCTGCGCCTCGGCCTGGTGCTGACGCCGGCGGGCGGCCTCCTCAAACCGCTCTACCGCGTCTTCCGCGCCGGCGTCGGCGGTGTCGTCGGGTCCGGCAGGCAGGGCATGAGTTGGGTCGGCCTGGACGACGTGATCGGCGCCTTCCACCAGGCGCTGTTCGACGACACGCTCGCCGGGCCGGTCAACGTCACGGCGCCGGAGCCGGTCTCGAACGCCGCCTTCACCGCCGCGCTCGGCCGGGCCGTCCACCGGCCGACGCTGGTCCCGGCCCCGGCGTTCGGGCTCCGCCTGCTCCTCGGCCGGCAGATGGCCGACGAAACGGCGCTCTCGAGCGGCTGGATCCTCCCGACCCGCCTCCAGGCGGCCGGCTACGCCTTCCGCCATCGACGCCTCGACGACGCCTTGGCGCACTACCTCCCGTGAGCCTGGGCTCCCGCACGGTATAGACTCCAGCGGGATGCAGGTCCACCGGGTCTGGCCCGGCCATCCATCGCCACTCGGCGCGACCTGGGACGGCTCGGGCGTCAACTTCGCCATTTACTCGGCGCACGCCACCGGCGTCGAGCTGTGCCTCTTCGATTCGCCCTACGCTGACCACGAGCAAGCGCTGCTGCCGCTGCGCGAGTGCACCCACCACGTCTGGCACGGCTACGTCCCGGGGATGCATGCCCGGACAGCTCTATGGCTTCCGCGTCACCGGACCGTGGGCGCCCGACAACGGCCACCGGTTCAATCCGGCCAAGGTCCTGTTCGACCCCTACGCCCGCGCCGTCGGCCGCCGCATGCGCTGGCACGACTCGCTGATCGGCCACGTCGTCAACCAGCCGCAGCAGCGCGACGACCCAGGACAGCGCCGCGTGGGCGCCGCTCGCCGCGGTCGTCGACGGCGGCTTCGCCTGGGGCGACGATAGGCCGCCGGCCACGTCGCTGCCAGGACACGGTGATCTACGAGTTGCACGTGCGCGGCTTCACCCGGCTCCATCCCGGCGTGCCCGAGCACCTGCGCGGCTCCTATCTCGGCCTCGCCGCCGAGCCGGTCATCGAGCACCTGAAGTCGCTCGGGGTGACGGCCGTCGAGCTCCTGCCGGTCCACGCCCACGCCGACGAACGCCACCTCGGCGAATCGCGGGCTGACCAACTTCTGGGGCTACAACACGCTCGGCTTCTTCGCGCCCGAGACGCGCTACGGCTCCGGCGTCCAGTCGCTCGACGCGCGTCCGCGAGTTCAAGATGATGGTCCGGGCGCTGCACGCGCGCCGGCCTCGAGGTGATCCTCGACGTCGTCTACAACCACACCGGCGAAGGCAGCCACCTCGGGCCGACGCTCGCCTTCCGCGGCATCGACAACGCCGTCTACTACCGGCTGCTGCCCGGCCAGCCCGCGCCACTACGAGGACTTCACCGGCTGCGGCAACACCCTGAACGTGCGCCACCCGCAGGTGCTCAAGCTGGTGATCGACAGCCTGCGCTACTGGGTCAGCGAGATGCACGTCGACGGCTTCCGCTTCGACCTCGCGCCGGCGCTCGGCGCGCGAGACCGGCAGCTTCGATGCGTCGGCGGCGTTCTTCGACGCCGTCCACCAGGATCCGGTCCTGTCGCGGGTGAAGCTGATCGCCGAGCCTTGGGATCTCGGCGATCACGGCTATCCAGGTCGGCCGCTTCCCGAGCGGCTGGTCGGAGTGGAACGCCCGCTACCGCGACGGCGTGCGCCGCTACTGGCGCGGCGATCGCGGCCGTGCTCGCCGAGCTGGCGACGCGGTCGCCGGCAGCAGCGATCTCTATCAGGGCGTCCGGCCGGCCGCCGACCGCCAGCATCAACTTCGTGACCTGCCACGACGGCTTCACGCTGCGCGACCTCGTCAGCTTCACGCAGAAGCACAACGAGGCCAACGGCGAATACAACCACGACGGCGAGTCGAACAACATCAGCACCAACGGCGGCGTCGAGGGCTCACCGACCGATCGCGGCCATCGAGGCTGGCGCGACTGCGCGCTGGTCCGCAACTTCCTCGCCACGCTGTTCGTGTCACAGGGCGTGCCGATGATCTGCGCCGGCGACGAGATGGGCCGGACGCAGCACGGCAACAACAACGCCTACTGCCAGGACAACGAGGTCAGCTGGGTCAACTGGACGCTGACCCCGGCCGAGCGCGCAGCTGCTCGAGTTCACGCGATCGCTGATCGTCGGTCCGGCATGCGCACCAGGTGCTGCGCCGGCGGCGCTACTTCGACGGCCACGGCCACAACGGCGACAAGGACGTGGTCTGGTACGACTCGCGCGGCCGCGAGATGTCGCCGGCGGCGTGGGGCGAGGACACCTCGGTCGTCGGCATGCGGATCTCGGCGACCATCGTCGACGAGCGGACCGGCCTGACCGACCCGCACGAGCACGACGTGCTGGTCGCGCTGTTCAACGCCGGGCCGCTCGAGATGCGGCTTCGTGCTGCCGAAGGCCGAAGGCATCTGGGTGGTGCTGTTCGACACCAACGACGAGACCGCCCAGGCGGCCCTGGCGCCGCGCCACGTTCACTGGTGGCGATCGCTATCCGCTGCACGCCCCGGAGCGTGGTGCTGCTCCGCGCCGAGCCGCCGTCGACGGCACCACCGGAGCCGCCGGTCGCGCGGCTGCGCAACCGGCCGCGACGCCGGGCGGCCGACTTCCGCCGTTAGCGCGAGCGAGGCGCGGCCACGATTCGAGCGGATCGGATGAGGGGCGCCGTGCGGAGCGCCGCGGCTGTCAGCGGGTGGCGGAGCGGACGCGGGCGAACGGCTGGACGCGCGGCTCGACCTCGGCCCAGCCCTCGACGACGAGGCGGCCGCGCCACTGTTCCGCGCGCTGTCGAAGCTCGGCGACGTCGGTCGAGACCACCCCAATCAGCTGGACGCCATCGAGCATGTAGCGCAGCTCGAAGCCGATAGGGTGCGGGTGCAGGAGGCAGAACGCCTCACGCGGCCCGTTGAGGAAGCGCCAGAGCACCGGGGCCTGCCCGGTGCTGGCGTCGGTGAGTCCCCACGCGTCGTGAGGGGCGTCGTTGCCGGGTGAATTCGAGGTCATCGTCCGAAGAACCGCGGGTGCCGTCTTGAGCAAGATGGCTGCCGCTCACTCGGTGACGGCCGCCAATGACGTACGGATTTCGCAAGTAATTGATCGAAGCCGGTTGGATCCGCTTGGCTCAGCCGAGCCAGGGCGCACACATGTGCGCCCAGGGACATCAGATTCAGCCCAGGGGAAGTCTTTTATCTAGCTGGATGGACCGGTTTGGCGAGGCCGAGCTGAGCGACACGGGTGCCGCGCTCAGGCCCAGCGCAGCAGGACCGCGCCGACCGTGAAGCCGGCACCGACCGAGGTCAGCATCACCAGGTGGCCGGGCCTGCAGTCGGCCGTCCGCCAGGGCGTCGGCCAGCGCCAGGGGAATGGTGGCGGCGGTCGTGTTGCCGAAGCGCTCGATGTTGATGACGACCCGGGCCGGGTCGATGCCGAGCTTCTCGGAGGCCGAGCTGGATGATCCGGCGGTTGGCCTGGTGCGACACCAGCAGGTCGATGTCGCCGGGCACCAGGCCGTTGCGCTCGAGGAGCCGGCGGCAGATCTCCTCGGTCTTGCGGACGGCGAACTTGAAGACGGTCTGGCCGTCCTGGTGGACGTAGTGGAGCCGCTTGGTCGACCGTCTCGTGCGAGGCCGGCCTGAGGCTGCCGCCGGCCGGCATGCACAGCGCCGGGCCGCCCGATCCGTCGATCTCGGCGGCGAAGTCGATGATGCCGCCGGCGCTCGGATCGGGGTCGGCCGGGCCGAGCACGACGGCGCCGGCGCCGTCGCCGAACAGCACGCAGGTCGTCCGATCGGTGTAGTCGATGATGCTCGACATCACGTCGGCGCCGATGACCAGCGCGTGCTCGTGCATGCCGCTGGCGATGAACTGCGCCGCGGTGGCGAGCGAGTAGGTGAACCCGGAGCAGGCGGCGCCGAGGTCGAAGCCCCACGCCCGCGTGGCGCCAATCTTGTGCTGCACCAGGCAGGCGGTGCTCGGGAAGATCGTGTCGGGCGTCGTGGTGCCGACGACGATCACGCTCGATGTCCGATCGGGCCGCAGGCCGGCCTTGGCGATCGCCTCGCGGGCGGCCTCCGCGGCCAGGTCCGAGGTGGCCACGCCGGCGTCGACGACGTGCCGCTCGCGGATGCCCGTGCGCTGCAGGATCCACGCGTCAGTGGTCTCGACCATGCGCTCGAGGTCGGCGTTGGTCAGCAGCCGCGGCGGCACGTAGGTCGCGAGCGAGCTCGATGCGTTGACGCGCGCCGGCGTGTGCGGAGCCGGTTACCACAGGCGACTGTCCTTTCCCGGGGCGGTCAGCCCGAAATACTGATACGCGAGGGCGGTGGCGACGCGGCCGCGCGGCGTCCGATCGATGAACCCGAGCTGCATCAGGAACGGCTCGTAGATGTCCTCGATCGCGTCCGGCTCCTCGCTGATCGCGGCGGCGATGGTGGTCAGCCCGACCGGCCCGCCGCCGAACTTGTCGATGATCGTGCGCAGCAGCCGCCGATCGATCTCGTCGAAGCCGTGCTCGTCGACTTCGAGCATCGCCGAGCGCGGTCTGCGCGACCGGTCATGGTGATGGTGCCGTCGGCGCGCACCTGGGCGTAGTCGCGGACCCGGCGCAGCAGCCGGTTGGCGATGCGCGGCGTGCCGCGAGCCCGCCGCGACAGCTCGATCGCCGCGGCATCGTCGAACGGGACGCCGAGGATCCGCGCCGACCGGCGCGACGATCTCGGCCATGTCCGACTGGGCGTAGAAGTCGAGGCGATGGACGATGCCGAAGCGGCTGCGCAGCGGCGCGGTGAGGAGCCCGGTCGCGCGTCGTCGCGCCGACCAGCGTGAACGGCTGCAGCGGCACCTTCACCGACCGGGCGCCGGGGCCCTGGCCGATGACGAGATCGAGCTCGTAGTCCTCGAGCGCCGGGTAGAGGATCTCCTCGATCGCCGGCGACATGCTGTGGATCTCGTCGATGAACAGCACCTCGCGCGCCTTGAGGTTGGTCAGGATGGCGGCGAGATCGCCCGGCTTCTCGAGCACCGGCCCGGCGGTGCTGCGCACCGGCACGCCGAGCTCGTTGCCGATGACGTGGGCCAGCGTCGTCTTGCCGAGGCCGGGCGGGCCGTAAAGCAGCACGTGGTCGAGCGCCTCGCCGCGCTGCCGCGCCGCCTCGATCGAGACCAGCAGGTTCTCGCGGATGCGATCCTGCCCGATGTACTCGTTCATCGTGCGCGGGCGCAGTCCGGCGTCGGTACTGGCGATCGTCGTCGGCGGCGACGCCTCCGACCAGCCGCGGCGGCGTGGGGTCCGGGCCGGTCATCGCGACAGCTGCCGCAGCGCGCGGCGCAGCAGATCCTCGAACCGAGGCCTCGGCGGGCGCGTCCTTGACGACCGCGTCGACCGCCTTGTCGACGGCCGCCGGCGGATAGCCGAGATTGACCAGCGCCGACACGACGTCGCCGCGCGAGCCGGCCGCCGCCGCCGCCGCCGACGGCGTCGCCGCATCGACCTTCGGCAGGCGGTCGCGCAGCTCCAGCGTCATGCGCTCGGCCGTCTTGCGGCCGACGCCGGGGATCCGCGTCAGGCGCGTCACGTCGCCCTGCTCGACGGCGCGGATGAAATCGGCCGACTCGATGCCCGGACAGCACCGACAGCGCCAGCTTCGGGCCGATGCCGTTGACCGCAATGAGCCGCTCGAACAGATCGTGCTCGAGCGCCGTGGCGAACCCGAACAGCGCGATCTGATCCTCGCGGACGTGCGTGTGGATGCGCAGCGTGACGGCGTTGCCGGGCTCGCCGGCCTGGTAGAACGTCGACACCGGCACCTGGACGTCGTAGCCGACGCCGTGGACGTCGACGATCAGGCGGCTCGGATGCTTCTCGAGCAGGTGGCCGCGCAGGACGGCGATCATCGGTGCGATCAAATCACTTTGTAGTCGCGCCAGCTGCGCGGCGGGCGGGGCGTGCCGCGTGGCGGCGGATCGGCGGCGGGGACGACCGCGCCGTTGGCCAGGCGCGCTGGTGTGGATGTGGCAGATGGCGACGGCGAGCGCGTCCGACGCGTCGAACGGCTCCGGCGGTTCGGCGAGACCGAGCAGCAGCGTCACCATCTGCTGGACCTGCTGCTTCTCGGCGCGGCCGTAGCCGACCACCGCCCGCTTCACTTCGGCCGGCGGATACTCGGCGACGACCAGGCCGGCTTGCGCCGCGGCGAGCAGCGCGACGCCGCGCGCGTGCCCGAGCTGCAGCGCGCTGCGGACGTTCACCGCATGGAACAGGGATTCGACGGCGACGGCGTCGGGCCGGCACTCGGCGATGAGCTCGACGAGCGCGCTGTGGATGTGATGGAGACGATCGGCGAAGGCGGCCCGGGCCGGCGCCTTGATCCCGCCGCAGCGCACCAGGCGGTGCCGGCTGCCGTCGCTGTCGACGCAGCCGAACCCGGTACAGAGCGAGCCGGGATCGATCCCGAAGATCCTCACGCCAGTGAGGCCTCGATCTCCTTTTCCTCGATGTCGAAGTTCGACCACACCTTCTGGACGTCGTCGTGGTCGTCGAGCGCGTCCATCAGTCGCATCATCTGCTGCGCGGTCTTGCCTTCCAGCTTGGTCAGGTTCTTCGGCAGCATCGCAATCGCCGCGCTGGCCGGCTCGACCAGCTTGCGCACCGCCTCGGAGACGGCGTCGAAGGCGGCGGGCGCGGAGATCACTTCCCAGTGCTCGCCATCGTCGCGCAGGTCGTCGGCGCCGGCGTCGAGGGCGGCGGCCATCAGCGCGTCCTCGCCGATCTTGGCCTTCTCGATGACGATGTAGCCCCTGCGGTCGAACATCCAGGCGACGCTGTTCTCGGTCCCGAGGTTGCCCCCGTGCTTGCCGATCATGTGGCGGATTTCGCCGACGGTGCGGTTGCGGTTGTCGGTAACGGTCTCGACGATCACCGCCGCCCCGCCGGGCCCGTAGCCCTCGTAGGTGACCTCCTCGTAGCTGACGCCTGGTTCCTCACCCGTGCCGCGACGGATCGCTCGCGCGATGTTGTCGTTGGGCATGTTGGCCGCTTTGGCGTCGGCGACGATGGTGCGCAGGCGCGGGTTCATGGCGGGATCACCGCCGCCGACCCGGGCGGCGACGGTCAGTTCCTTGATGATGCGCGTGAAGATCTTCCCGCGCTTGGCGTCGAGGGCACCCTTCTTGTGCTTGATGGAGTGCCACTTGGAATGGCCGGACATGACCGCGGATTTTAGCAGCCGGGGCCGCCGGTGTCACCGCTCGAGTGCCGCCCGCGCGGCCGGCCGGCGGGCCAGGATCACCCAGGTGTCGGCGCGGTCGTCCCATTTCCGGCCATCGTAGTCGCCCAGGACGGCCTGGATCTCGAACCCGGCGCGTTCCAGGCGGCTGCGGAGGGCGGGCAGGTCGACGGTCCGAAACGACAGCGAGAAGCGCCGGCTCGTCCTGGCTCGGCCGCGGCCTTCGATGAACTCCTGGTCGAACGTCGTCAGCCGCCGTTTCCGGTCCTGGCGAACGGTCTCGACCAGCTGGATTGGCTGCCCGGTCGGTCCCGAGCCCTTGAGCGTCAGCCGCCGCTCGTATTCGCTCCAGCGGGGGACGTCCGGCACCAGGTCGATGCCGAAGAGCGCCCCAGGGCGCAGCACCCGATGCACGGCGGCCAGCGTCCGGCGCAGGTCGGTCTCCCGGGTCAGCGATTGCAGGATGCCGTAGGGCGCCATCACCAGGCCGAAGGTCGTGTCGCGCCACGGCAGGTCGCGGATGTCGCCGCGGACCAGCGCCGCCCGCAGCCGGGGCGCGCCCGGTCCCGGCCGGGCCTTGGCCCGGGCCAGCTTGGCGCGGGCCCGGTCGAGCATCGGCGACGAGCGGTCGATGCCGACGATGCGGCGGCCGTCGCGGGCCACCGGCATCAGGACGCGGCCGGTGCCGCAGCCCAGCTCGAGGATCCGGCCCTTGGCGCGCGCCGCCAGGCCGCGCCAGAAGGCGACGTCGCGGCGCCCCACCGTCCGGGCGTTCTCCCAGTCGTAGAAGGCCGCGTATTCGTCCCAGCCCTGCCAGCCCTCAGCCACGACGGCCGCCCCTCCGTCCGCCCGGCGCCGGGGTCGGCGGCGTCCAGGCCTCCGGGCCGCGTTGAGCGATGGTTACCACCAGCATCGTGTTCTGGATTTCCAGGAAGGCGGGGCCGGCGGCGTCCGCCTCCGTGGCATACAGGTCGAACGCCTTGGCCAGGGCCCGGCCGGCGTCCGCGGCCGACGTGCCCCGGGCCGCGTCGACGGCCGCGGCGATGGCCGTCCGCCGCTCGTCCCAGACGCGCGGCACCGGCGCGCCGACGCGGGTCAGCGACACGGGGACCAGGTGCACCGCCGCCACCTCGAAGCCGGCGGCGCGCAGCAGTCGCGGCACGCGCGGCCCGATCGACGGATCGGCATCGCTCGGCCGACGCCTCTTCCACCAGCGAATAGAACGCGGTGGCGCGGGCGAACACCTCGTGCCCGGAGGCCGGATCGCTGAACCAGTAGCGCGCTGCGTTGTCGGGCTCGGCGAGCACGAGCCGGCCGCCCGGGCGCAGCACGCGACGCAGTGCGTCGACGACCGCGCGCGGCTTGGCCACGTGCTGGAGGACGGCGACGGCGAACGCCGCGTCGAAGCTGGCGGGCGCGAACGGCAGCTTGGCCGCGTCGGCCGCCGCCAGCTCCGCGGCGACGCCCTGCTCCCGCATGGCGCGGCGGGCGTCGTGCAGCCGCTCCCGCGCGAGGTCGATGCCGACGAAGTGCACGCCGCCCGGCTGCAGCGCCGCCAGGATCAGCTCGGCGGTGCCGGCGCCGCAGCCGACGTCGAGGACACGCTCGCCGGCCTGCGGCAGCAACGCCTCCTGCAGGAACGCCGTGAAGCTGGCGTCCCACCAGCGATCGCGCAGGTGCTTGAGCGTGAACGAGGTGAGCGCGTCGATGTCCCGAGGCATCAGGTGAGCATCAGTCCAGCGACGCCCACTCGCCCGGCACGATGGGACGCGTCCGCGGCAGGCGGCCGAGGTAGGCCTGCCGGCCCATGAACGCGAGGATGCCCAGGAACACGGCGAGCTTGACGCCGTCCCACACCGACGTGCGCGGCAGCAGCAGGTAAAGAATCCAGACGACCGATTGCGCGACCGCGACGGCCCACACGGTGCCGTAGAAGTAGCGACGCTCGTGGCCTTCACCGGCCGTCGACGGCTTGACCCGTGGCAGCTTGCCCAACGCGCCCAGGAGCCAGATCGATCCGGCCAGCGGGAAGTAGGCGTAGCGGTAGATCTCCTTGAGCATCCAGTTGCCGGTCGCGATCGCCACGACGAGGCCGACGATGTTCAGCACGGCGAACGCCACCGCCTCGCCCCACGCGACCGTGTAGCACACCCGCCGGTAGATGGGGTTGGGCCGGTCCTCGGTGAAGCGGATGATGTAAGGCGCCGGCTCACAGCCGGGCAGCCGGCCCCGCAGGCCGAAGTAGCCGGTCACGGCCATCACCACGCCGAGCCAGATCAGCATCCGGGCGTCGAACCCGCGCTCGAACAGGTCGAAGGTCAGCGGCCCCGGCGCGATGAAGAACACGAAGATCCAGATCGGCCAGTGGTTGACGCGGTAGTGGATCTTGTTGCGGGTCCGGATCTGGCGGTCGTGGGCGAACTCGACGGGGATCTGCTGCACGGGGGGCATTAAACCAGACTCAGCGGGCCGGCGCCGAATCGGCGTCCCGGTCGGGCGCGGTCTCCCAGGTATAGGGCCGTTTCGTCACCCACTGCTCGAACCAGTCCAGTTCGACGTTGATCTTGGTCAGCTGGTGGCGCAGCTCGACGAACCCGTGCGGCTCGCGCGGCGCGACGTAGAGCCGCGTCGGCACGCCCAGGCTCTTCACGGCCCGGTGCATCTCGATCGACTGGGCCAGCGGCACGCGCGGATCCTTGTCGCCGACGATGAAGATGGTCGGCGTCCGGACCTTGGCGACGTCCTTCAGCGGCGACTGCGCCCAGTAGAGATCGATCGGCGCGCCGGCCTGCCAGGGTGTCCCGCCGAACCACGGCGTGCGATAGGAGCGGACGTCGCTCTGGCCATAGAGCGACACCCAGTTGGCGACGCCGGCGCCCGACGACGCCGCCTTGAAGCGATCGGTGAACGTGATCAGCTTGTTCGTCATGTGCCCGCCGGCGCTCCATCCCATCTTCACCAGGCGATCGGGATCGGCGAGGCCGCGGGCGACGAGCGCGTCGACGCCGGCGAGGACGTCGAGGTGCGCGTTCTTGAAGTAGTGGCCGACCATGTCGCGGAGGAACACGTCGCCGTAGCCGGTGCTGCCGCGGTAGTTCGGCTTGAGCACGGCGTAGCCGCGCGCGGCGAGCACCGCCGTGTAGCTGCCCCACGAGCCAAAGCCGAACCGATCCGAGGACGCGGGCCCGCCGTGCGTCTGCACCACCAGCGGGACGCGCGTGCCGGCGACGTGGTCGAGCGGGTAGTAGAGCAGGCCCTCGATGGTCGCGCCGTCCGTCGCGGGCCAGTTGACGGCCTCGACCCGCGGCAGGCGGAACGTCGTGGCCAGATCGTCGAACACGTGCGTTACCCGGACCTGACGGCCGGCCGGGCCGAGCAGGTAGAGGTCGCCGGCGTTCGTCGGCTCGTCGAGCCCGAACACGTGCGCGTCCGGCCCCTCGACATACTGCCAGCCGAGAATCGTGTGGTCCCCGCTGGTGAGCGCCTTCGGCGCGCCCCCAACCGCTGGCACCGCGAACACCTGCGACCGCAGGCCGGTGTTGGCCACCAGGAACACGGTCTTGCCGTCGCGCGACCATTCGGCCCGCTCCACCTCGTAGGGGAAGTCGGCCGGCGAGACCAGGCGCGGCGCGCCGCCGCGCACGCTCACCGCGAACGCCTTGCCGTTGTGGTAGCCCTCGAGCGCGAGGTTGGCGGCCGCGGTGAAGAGGACCTCGGTGCCGTCGGGTGACAGCGTGGCTGCGGATTCGACGATCGCGTTCGACGTGATCGCGGTCGGCTGCCGGCCATCGGCGTCCATCAGCCAGAGCTCGCCGCGGTCGCTCACGCCGAACAGCGGGTTCGGCAGCCGCTGGTGCAGGATGCGGCGGCCGTCGCGTGACACCTCGAAGGCGCCAACGCTGAAGTCACCGCCAGTGAGCCGGACGACGGCGCCGGCGGGCGGGCGGCTGGCCCCGCCATGCGACGGCGAGGCCGGCGGCGGCAGATCGACGCGCCACAGGTGGACCTGCTGGTAGTCCTCGTCGAGGGCGTAGACGTCGTCCTTGGCCTTCTCCCGCACCTTCTCGGCCGCGGTCTTGGCCTCTGGCGCGACGAAGAGCAGCGCCCGGCCGTCCGGCAGCCACGCCGGCGCCGACGGCGCGGCATCGTGCGCGGTCAGCCGCGTCGCCTCGCCCCCGGCGACGGGCAGCAGGTAGATCTGCGCGGCGTCGTCGCCCGGCCGCTTGGCGATGAAGGCGATGCTGCGCCCGTCCGGCGACCAGCGCGGGCTGGCTTCGCCGTCGGCGCCGGCGGTCAGCTGGGTCGTGGCCCCGGTCGCGACGATGGCGCGCCAGACGTGGGTGATGCGCTTGTTCGCGTGCCAATCGGCGTCCGACCGGACGAAGACGATCTGGGTGCCGTCCGGCGACAGCTGCGGATCGGACAGCCGCGGCACGTCGATCAGATCGACGGCGGTCATCGGCCGGGCGGCCGCTGCACCGTTGCCGGCGCGGCCCGGTGCCTGGGCGGCGGCGGGACCGGCCGCGGCGACGACCGCGGCGGCGACGAGGGCGGTGACGACGCGCGGGGGCCTGATTATCACGAAGCCGTCGGCCCGGCCGGCTCGATCGCGGCGCGCTCGGCAAGGAACGCCAGGAAGCGCCGGATGCGATCGGCGTTGCGCCCGCCGTCTTCGCCGTCGTCGCGGGCGCTCGAGCGCACGTCGACGCGGCTGCCGGCGGCGTGCGGCACGATGCGCACGACGATGTCGTCGATCCGGCCGAACAGGAACGTCGTATCGGTGGCCTCGAGCCGGCCGAGGTCACCGAAGCCGATGTCCTGCGCCAGCACCGTCCACCCTTCGGCCCGGGCGGTGTCGGCGGCCAGGGCCAGCGCGCGCGGCGGCGGCACGGTCAGGACCAGCGGACGCAGATCGGCATAGGACGCTCGCTGCAGGCGGGCGACGGCGTCGCCGGCGTACTCCGGCGGGTTGGCGGGAGGCACCCGCAGCTTCGCAACCGCGACGTAGCGCGGCGGGTTGTCGAGGTCGGAGGTGACGTCGGAGATCGGTGGGGACAGGCGCGACGCCAGCCAGACGCGCGCCGGCAACACGGCCGCGGTCACGGCGAGCGCGATGACGCCGAGGCCTCGGAGGACACGGCCGTGGGACCACATGTCCGAGATCGCCGACACGATGGCGATGGCGGCGCACGGGACCGCGCCCCTGAACATCCCCAACCCGATGCCGGCGCCCCACAGACCGGCCCGGGTGCCGGCTGGACCGAGCACGGCGAAGACCACCGCCATGCCGGCGAGGATGGTGGCGCCGACGAACGGGCGGCGAAGTCCCGAGGACGCCGGCGAGGCTGGCGGATCCGCGGGGCGATCGCTCACGGCGGCGAGGTTAGCACAGGGATCCGCCGGCCGGCCGCGGGCGTGACGACGGCGGCGCCGACGTGGCGCGCCGGCCTGGTGACCGGCTAATGGGCGCCGAGCAGTTGCTGCCAGCCATCGACCGGCTGGATTGTCGAGCGGACGCGCCGCGCACCGGCTGGGGCCGTCGGATCGACGACGGGCGGCGTGGTGCACGCGCCGGTGCGCAGGTAGACGAACGCTTCATTCAGCGACGCTTCCTCGATGTCGCCGAGCTGTCGATCGAGCGCGTCACCGGCCGGGCAGGTCGCCGGCAGGCCGGTGAAGTAGTCCGACTCGCCCAGGGCGTTCTTCAACGCGAAGCTGACGGCGTTCAGCACCTTGTCGCAGAACGGCAGGCCGTACTGGCCGACCGGCTTGCCGTAGGTGCGGTCGCCGATGACGATCACCGGCAGGTAGGGACGCAAGCCGTTGATGATCAACTCACTCGCCGAGGCCGAGGCCTGCGTCGTGATCACGACGAGGCGGGTCAGGTTCAGTCCGTTCGGCTTCGACTCGAAGCGGAGCTGGCGGTTGAGCTCGCGGTGCCGGTCGTTGTGGACGTACTCGGCGAGCACCTTGCCGGTCAGCTTCTCGCCGCCGATCAGGCTGGCGAGGTGCTGGGCGACGCTGACCAGCCCGCCGCCGTTGTAGCGCAGGTCGAGGACCAGCTCGGTGGCGCCGGCAGTGCGCAGCGCCGTGAACGACTCGTCGAGGGCCGCCACCGACGGCTCGACGAAGTTGCGGAAGACGATGTAGCCGACCTTGCGGCCCTCGACTTCGTAGAGCCTGGTCGTCTGGACGGTCGGAATGGTGACGACCCGTTTCTTGAGGGTCGCCTTCCGATCGGGCCCTTCGATGGGGCGCCACTCGAGCCGGACCTCGAGGCCCTCCTCGTGCGGCCCGAACGCGTCCGCCAGCAGGTTCGACGCGGCCAGGTCGGCCACCGTCCGGCCGTTGACCGCCAGCAGGCGATCGCCGCGCCTGAGTCCAGCTTCCGACGCCGGCGTCTCGGGGAACACCTCGGAGACGCGCATCTCCAGGCCGTCGAACGGCGTCGTCAGGCCGAGCCCGACGAACTGGCTGGCCGAGTAGAGCGCGTCCTGATCGGCGCGGCTGGCGATGAAGGAATAGGTGGTGTCGAGCGGCTTGAACCGGACCGCCTCGAGATAGGCCTGCGGCGAGGCGAACGTCGACGGGTTCAGCGTCGGCAGCTCGCGGTTCCAGTAGTGGTCCTCGACCAGGGCGTCGCGCACGAACCGGTTTTGCGTCGGAACGCTGCAGCTCGACTGCGCCTCGAGCGACGACGGCGTCACCGCCGCCAGGGCGGTGAGACAGACGAGGGCGAGGGGAAGGCGTTTCGGCATCGGGTCGCCTGCACGTATTGGCACAGCTGGCGCGGCATTTCAGGGTAGCACGGGGTGCGACCGGAAGACGACCTGAAGGCTAGAATGCGGCGTGGCCCACCGCGATCTGATCCGACCGTTCCTCGTCACCAACGGGCGCAAGTTCCGGCTGCGGGACGTCGACCCGTCCGACACCGGCGGCCTGCCGCCGGAGATGAAGACGCGCGCCGAGGCGCTGCTGCAGGAAGGCGTCGAGAAGACGGCGACGTTGCAGGAGAAGCTCTACGCCCAGGACCGCTGGGGCGTCCTGCTGATCTTCCAGGCCATGGACGCCGCCGGAAAGGACGGCGCGATCGAGCACGTCATGTCGGGCGTCAACCCGCAGGGGTGCCAGGTCCACTCCTTCAAGGCGCCCTCGGCCGAGGAACTCGATCACGACTACCTGTGGCGAACCGCGCGGGCCTTGCCGGAACGCGGCCGGATCGGCATCTTCAACCGGTCCTACTACGAAGAGGTGCTGGTCGTCCGGGTGCACCCAGGCATTCTCGGCGGGCAGCACATCCCAGCGCCGCTCGTCGGCAAGCGGATCTGGAAGGAACGGCTCGAGGACATCGCCGCGCACGAACGCTACCTGGCGCGGAACGGCTACGTGATCCGGAAATTCTTCCTGCACGTCTCGAAGGCGGAGCAGAAGCGGCGCTTCCTGGCCCGGCTCGACACGCCCGAAAAGAACTGGAAGTTCCAGATGGCCGACGTCAACGAGCGGCAACACTGGAAGGCCTACATGGAGGCGTACGAGGACGCCATCCGTCGTACCGCGACGCCCGAGGCGCCGTGGATCGTGGTCCCCGCCGATCACAAGTGGTTCACGCGGCTGGTGGTGTCGAACGTCATCGTCGACGCGCTCGAGGAGCTGAGCCTGCAGTTTCCGACCATCGACTCGACGCGGCGCGCCGAGCTCGCCCAGGCCCGCAAGCAGCTGGTCGCGGAGTAGCGCCTGAGCGCGGCCGCGCCGCGCGCCGGCCCCATCGCCCGCACCCCAAGGACGTTACCAACGAGCAGGGCCGTACAAACGAAAAGGCCCGAGGCTTTCGCCTCAGGCCCTTCAGAGAATTATTCCCGGCAGTGACCTACTCTCCCACAAGGCTACCCTTGCAGTACCATCGGCGGTAGAAGGCTTAACTTCCGTGTTCGGAATGGGAACGGGTGTGACCCTTCTCCTATAGCCACCGGGAAACTGTTGTCCCGCCTCGTGCATCGTGCATCGTGCGCGCCGGCCGGACGATCTCAGGTTGCGATCGACACAGGAACGAATTCCTGCGCCGACAGGGCCGCCGGAATACCCGACTGGTCCGCATCGAACTGGGGAGCGGCCTATCTCCGGCCGCTGCATGCTCTTTGCCGCAATTTCAAAAACCCCCGCTCCACCCTTGGGCAGAACGGGACAACTGAACACCCTGCAAACGGCAGCTTCCGCCACGAATCGAAGGAAATAAGGTCAAGCCTCACGGCTGATTAGTACCAGTAAGCTTAGAGTGTCGCCACTCTTACACACCTGGCCTATCACCTGGTAGTCTTCCAGGAGCCTTCAGGGGTATCACTACCCAGGGAGATCTCATCTTGAGGAGCGTTTCACGCTTAGATGCCTTCAGCGTTTCTCGCTTCCGCACGTAGCTACCGAGCGCTGCCCCTGGCGGGACAACTCGTACACTAGAGGTGCGTCCAACCCGGTCCTCTCGTACTAAGGTCAGGTCCTCTCAAATCTCCTGCGCCCATGGCAGATAGAGACCGAACTGTCTCGCGACGTTCTAAACCCAGCTCACGTACCGCTTTAACCGGCGAACAGCCGGACCCTTGGAACCTGCTACAGCTCCAGGATGCGATGAGCCGACATCGAGGTGCCAAACCTGGGCGTCGATGTGAACTCTTGGCCCAGATCAGCCTGTTATCCCCGGCGTACCTTTTATCCGTTGAGCGATGGCCCTTCCATGCGGGACCACCGGATCACTAAGGCCTGCTTTCGCACCTGCTCGACTTGTTTGTCTCGCAGTCAAGCTCGCTTATGCCTTTGCACTCTATGGCTGATTTCCAAACAGCCTGAGCGAACCTTCGCACGCCTCCGTTACAGTTTAGGAGGCGACCGCCCCAGTCAAACTACCCACCTAGCAGTGTCCCTCACCCGGATGACGGGTGGAGGTTAGAACGCCGGAGCAGTAAGGGTGGTATCTCACCGTTGACTCCCCCAAGCCCGAAAGCCTGGGTTCAAAGTCTCCCACCTATCCTGCGCATACTGCGCCAGCATTCACTACTAAGATGTAGTAAAGGTGCACGGGGTCTTTTCGTCTAGCCACGGGCAACCGGCGTCTTCACCGGTACCACAAATTCGCAGTGCCCCTCGTTGAGACAGCGCCCAGATCGTTACGCCATTCGTGCAGGTCGGAACTTACCCGACAAGGAATTTCGCTACCTTAGGACCGTTATAGTTACGGCCGCCGTTTACCGGGGCTTCAATTCAGAGCCTCGCCTTGCGGCTAACCCCTCCTTTTAACCTTCCGGCACCGGGCAGGCGTCAGACCCTATACGTCGTTTTTGACTTCGCAGAGCCCTGTGTTTTTAGTAAACAGTCGCCTGGGCCTCTTTATTGCAACTCCATCACGCTTCAGGAGCAAGTCCATCCACGCTAGCGGAGCACCCCTTCTTCCGAAGTTACGGGGCCAATTTGCCGAGTTCCTAAACGAGGGTTCTCACTTGCGCCTGAGGATTTTCTCCTCACCTACCTGTGTCGGTTTGCGGTACGGGTACCCGAAACACTCCTTAGAGGCTTTTCTCGGC
>CAWFJQ010000003.1:0-3212500 GCA_963816265.1 Vicinamibacterales bacterium | reverse complement strand
CGGCACGCCAGCGGCCACGAACACCGCGCAAGCGGCCAGACGCACGAAGTGATTCGAGATGCTGCGCATAGAAACAGGCTCCTTGTCGAGGGCTTACGGGAAACGCCAATACTAGGCAGCGCGGACCCGCGAGTCAAGGCCGCCGATGGCCAGCTCGGCCCTAGCAGCCCGCTGCTAACGTAGGACGAGCTTCACGAACTGCCGAGCGCCGACCTGGAGCAGATATTCGCCGGGGCCGGGCACCTTCCAGCCGAAGTCGGACAGCTTGGCGCCGTCGATCTTCACGCCGCCCTGCTTGATCTTCCGGGTCGCCTCGCTGCCCGACTCCGCCAGGCCGCACTTGACGAGGATCCGGTTGAGGCTGTCGGCGGCGTAGACGGTCGCCGACGCGTCGCCGTCGGGCGCGGCTCCGGCCCGGACCTCGACCTCGCGCACCGCATCGGGCGCTTCCTTCTTCACGAAGATGCGGTCGAACTCGGCTTCCGCCGCCGTGGCGGCCTCGGCGGAGTGGAAGTCGGTGATGATCACCTTGGCCAGGTCGACTTTGGCGCGTCGAGGATGAACCGCGCCGCTCGCGACGTCCGCCTTCAGCGCCGCGATCTCTGCCGGCGTCCGGTCCGTCAGCAGGTCGTAGTAGGTCCACATCAGCTCGTCGGACAGCGACATGAGCTTGCCGAACATCACGCCCGGCGCCTCGGTCACGCCGACGTAGTTGCCCAGGCTCTTCGACATCTTCTCGACGCCGTCGAGGCCGACGAGCAGCGGGACCGTCATGACGACCTGTGGCGGCAGCTCGAACGACGGCATGATGTCGCGGCCGACGTTGAGATTGAACAGCTGGTCGGTGCCGCCCATCTCGACGTCCGCCTTCAGGAAGACCGAGTCGTAGGCCTGCGACATCGGGTAGAGGAACTCGTGCAGCGCGATCGGCTGGCCGGCGTCGTAGCGCTGCCGGAACTCACGCCGCTCGAGCATCTTCGCCACGTTGTAGCGGGCCAGCAGGCGGACCCAGTCGAAGCTGGTGAGGGCGTTCAGCCAGCGGCTGTTGAAGTCGACGACCGTCTTCTCCGCGTCGAGCAGCTTGAACACCTGCTGCTTGTAGGTCTCGGCGTTGGCGTCGATCGCCTCGCGGGTGAGCGGCGGGCGGGTCTTCGAGCGGCCGGTCGGGTCGCCGATCAGCCCGGTGAAGTCGCCGATCAGGAACACGACGCGATGGCCGAGGTCCTGGAAGTGCTTCATCTTGCGGATCAGCACGGTGTGACCCAGGTGCAGGTCGGGCGCGGTCGGATCGAAGCCGACCTTCACCGTGAGCGGCGTCCCGGTCTTGGCGGCGCGCTCCAGCTTGCCGCGCAGGTCCTCGCGGCGGACGACGTCCACGCACCCCTTGGTCAGGTACGCGAGCTGCTCGTCGAGGGTCATCGGCGGTCACTATAACTGGAACGACACGCCGGCAGGCGAGGTGGGGCGCGGCCGTCAGGCCGGGACGACGCGGCGGCCGTCGACCCGCCAGCCGCCGGCGAGCACCTTGGCGATGGCCGCGGGGTAGAGACGGTGCTCCTCGACGAGGATGCGCGCCGACAGGCTCTCGACGGTGTCGTCGTCCATCACCGGGACGGCCGCCTGCAGCACGATCGGGCCGGCGTCGAGCTCCGCGGTCACGAAATGGACGGTCGCACCGGACATCTTCACCCCGTGCACCCAGGCCTGGTGCTGGGCGTCGAGGCCGGGGAACGACGGCAGCAGCGACGGGTGCACGTTCAGGATGGCGTTGGGGAACGCCTCGACGAAGGCCGGCGTGATCAGCCGCATGTAGCCGGCCAGGCAGACCAGCTCGACGCCGTGTCCACGCAGCACCTCGACGATGGCGCGATCGCAGGCCTCGCGCGATCCGTGCGCCTTGGCCGAGATCACGGCGGTCGGAATGCCGGCCGCCACTGCCCGCTCGAGGCCGGGCGCATCGGCGCGGCTCGACACCACGACCGCGATCGTCGCGTCGACGCGGCCGGCGGCGATGGCCTCGCCGATCGCCAGCAGGTTGCTGCCGCGACCCGAGATCAGGATGCCAAGACGGGTCGGCATCAGTCGCGATACCGGACGTCGCGATCGCCGGCGACGATACGGCCGACGATCGACGCGGCGGGCTCGCCCGCGCCGCGCAGCGCGGCGAGCAGGCGATCGACGTCGCCGGGCGCGACGACGGCGAGCAGCCCCATGCCCATGTTGAAGGTCCGCCAGGCGTCTTCCCGCGGCACCCCGCCGGCGCCGACCAGCCAGGCGAACAGCGGCGGCACCGTCCAGGCGCCGCGATCGATCTCGGCGCTCGTGCCCTCGGGCAGGACCCGCGGCAGGTTGTCGGTGACGCCGCCGCCGGTGATGTGGGCCAGCCCCTTGAGGACGCCCGCGCCGAGCAGCGGCCGGATCACCGGCAGGTAGGAGCGGTGCGGCGCCAGCAGGGCCGCACCGGCGGTGGTGCCGAGCTCGGCAACTGGCGACGAGACGCCCAGTCCCAGATGCTCGAAGACGATCTTCCGGGCCAGCGAATAGCCGTTGGTGTGCAGGCCGCTCGACGGCAGCGCGACGATGGCGTCGCCAGCGGTGATGCCCTTGCCGTCGATCATCCGATCGCGGCGGACGGCGCCGACGATGAAGCCGGCCAGGTCGTACTCGCCCGGCTGGTAGAAGCCGGGCATCTCCGCGGTTTCGCCGCCGAGCAGCGCGCAGCCGTTGGCGCGGCAGGCGCGGGCCATGCCGCCGACGAGGGCGACCGCGACGTCGGGCGACAGCTTGCCGGTCGCCAGGTAGTCGAGGAAGAAGAGCGGCTCGGCGCCCTGCACCAGGATGTCGTTGACGCAGTGGTTGACGAGGTCCTCGCCGACCGTGTCGTGGATGCCGCTGTCGAAGGCGACCTTCAGCTTGGTGCCGACGCCGTCGGCGCTGGCGACCAGCACCGCGTCCGGCGCCCCGAGCGAGGCCAGGCTGAAGAGCCCGCCGAAGCTCCCGATCTCCGACAGCACGCCCGGCGTGAAGGTGCCCTTGGCCAGCGACTTGATGCGCCGCACGACCTCGTTGCCGGCGTCGATGTCGACGCCGCTCGATTGGTAGTCCATCTCGTGTCCCGCCAGCCCCTGTCGTGGTCTTGGGCGATCAGAAATCCAGCGCCGTCATCACCCGCTGGATGCGGGCGCGTGCCGGCGACCCCTCGGCGGCCTGCCAGTAGAGGGCGCGCAGGCGCGCATAGAACCGCTCCTCGGCGAGGTCTTCCGAGAGCATGTCGAAGCCGTCGCGCGCCAGCAGCAGCGCCGCCTTGGGATCGGACGCCCGCTCGAGCGCCCCGAGCAGACCGGGCGGATCGCCCACCGCGGCAGCCGCGACGGCCAGCGCGATCGGCGCCCGCACCGGATCGACCGACGGATCGCCGATGGTCATCAGCGTGTCCCAGGCGCTGGCCCGGCCGGCCCGCGCCAGCACGCCGAGGGCCTCCGCCGCCGAACGCGCCAGCTCCTGGTGGCCCATGTTCTTCGTCGTGAACGTCAGCGTCTCGGCCAGGAACCGCTCGTGCGAGTCGCAGTTGCGGCCGAGCAGGCAGATGGCCGCCGCCAGCGCCGGCTGCCGCGGCCGCGGCGCCTTGCCCTGCTGCGCGATGACCACCTCGAGGCCCTTCGGATCGCCGATCCGGGCCAGCGCCACGACGGCGTCGTCCTGGAGCGGCCCGTCGAGGGCGGCGACCGCCGAAATGGCCGGCACGGCGTAGGTCGCCTTGTGCAGGCCGAGCGCTTCGATCACGGCGCTGCGGAAGACGTCCTCGCCGCGGGTCACGTCCTTGAGCAGCGCGGCTCGCACCGCCGCGTCGCTGTCGAGCGCGGCCAGCGCCCGGACCAGCGTCGGCCGCACGAACTCCGACACCTCGGTGTCGAGCTTGGCGATCAGCTTCGGCGCCAGCGACGGCTCGGGGTTGGTCTCGAGCCAGGCGTAGGCGACCTCGCGCAGCCGGTCGTTGACGTCATCGATGGCCGGGATCATGACGTCGCGGGTTCGCGGATCGCCGATGCCGGCGAGCAGCACCAGCGCCCGGAAGCGCACGTAGCCGTCGGCGTGGCTGGTGACGGCGGTCATCAGCGCCGGCACGGCTTGTTCGGCGGGGGCGCGGCGGACCGCCGCCGAGGCGGCCGTGCGCACGGCGTAGTCGAGCTTGCCGAGATTGTCGATGGCGGCGGCGAGCGTCTTCGGCGCCGTCGCCGCGGGCGCGGTTGCCGCACCGGCCGGCGGCGGCGGCGTGGACGGGGCCGGCTGCGGCCCAACCTGCGCCGGCCCAATCTGCGCCGACGCGACCGCGTGGCTCGCGAGCGTCAGGAGCGCGGCCCCCAGGACGGCCCCACAGACGGCCCCAGCGCCGGCCCGCACCCGTCCGCCCGAACGCGCGCGCATCGGGCTAGCCGACCTTGTCCAGCTTGAGCGCGAGCTGCAGGTACGAGTGCTTGTCGCGCGGGAACTCGACCGGATACGTGCCGGTGTAGCACGACGTGCAGTAGGAACGCTGGCTCGGCGCCACCGCGCTGAGCATGCCGGGCAGGCTCAGGTAGGCCAGGCTGTCGGCCCCGAGGTAGGTCTGGATCTCTTCGACCGTGTGCGTCGCGGCGATCAGCTCCGATCGGCGCGGCGTGTCGACGCCGTAGAAGCACGGCGAGATCGTCGGCGGACAACTGATCCGCATGTGCACCTCCTTGGCCCCGGCCGCCTTGATCAGCTTGACGATCTTGCGGCTGGTCGTGCCGCGGACGATCGAGTCGTCGATCAGCACGACGCGCTTGCCCTCGAGGATGCTGCGGACGGCGTTCAGCTTGATCTTCACGCCGAAGTGCCGGATCGACTGCTGCGGCTCGATGAACGTGCGGCCGATGTAGTGGTTCCGGATCAGACCGAAGCGAATCGGCGTGCCCGACGCCTCCGAGAAACCGATCGCGGCGCAGACGCCGGAGTCCGGAATCGGCACCACGACGTCGGCGTCGACCGGGCCCTCGCGGGCCAGCTGACGGCCGAACTCGGTCCGCACTTCGTTGACGCTGCGGCCGAAGACGTAGCTGTCGGGGCGCGCGAAGTAGACGTGCTCGAAGACGCAGTGCGACAGCGGCTGCGGCGGGAACGGCTTGATCGACTTGACGCCCTGCCGCGAGACGACCAGCACCTCGCCGGGTTCGACGTCGCGAACGTAGGTGGCGCCGATCAGATCGAGCGCGCACGTCTCCGAGCAGACGACGACGGCGTCGCCCAGCCGGCCCAGGACCAGCGGCCGGAAGCCGTGCGGGTCGCGCGCGGCGACGAGCTGATCCTTCGTGATGATCGCCAGCGAGTAGGCGCCGCGGACGTCGGCGAGGGCCTCGATCAGCGCGCCTTCCACCGTCGCGGCCTTCGACCGCGCGTAGAGGTGGACGATGACTTCGGTGTCGGAGGTGGACTGGAAGATGGCGCCCTGCCGCACCAGCTCGTCGCGCAGCTCGCTGGCGTTGACCAGATTGCCGTTGTGGCCGATTCCGAACTGCCCGTGCGAGCAGTCGATCAGCATCGGCTGGGCATTCTCGATGCGGCTCGACCCGGCCGTCGAATAGCGGACGTGGCCGATCGCGATGTCGCCGACGAGCGACGCCAGCTTCTCCTGATCGAAGCAGTCGTTGACCTCGCCCATCGACCGCGACAGCAGGACGCGGAGCCCGTCGGCGCAGGCGATGCCCGCGCTCTCCTGTCCGCGATGTTGCAGCGCGTACAGCCCGAGGTAGGTGAGATTGGCCGCTTCGGGGTGCCCGAAGATGCCGAAGACGCCACACTCGTCGCGGAATTTGTCCATGGGTCGATGTGCTGCTGCCGATGCCCGACGCCGCGGCTAGTGGCCCGTCCCCGCCCCGGCCCGACGCGACGTCATCCGCGCTTCGATTGCGGTGCCCCAGGCCGTCTCGGCCTCGGCGACGGTGAGGACGAGCGCCTCGCGCCCGTCGATGGCGATGCGGATCTGCGATCCGCCGGTGCGGCCGATGACGCGAGCCGGGATCCCCGCCGCGGTGGCGCGCGCGACGACCGCATCGGCCTGCGCCGCGGCCGTCGAGACGACGATCTCGCGGCGCCGACTCGCCGAACAGGGTCTGCTCGTCGGCGGCCGTGGCGCCTGACGCGCCGGCCCACGCCGCGCCGCTCGCCGCCGCCACGTCGACGCTGACGCCGACGCCGTTCGTGTCGAAGCAGCACTCCGCGAGGGTGACGGCGAGGCCGCCATCCGACACGTCGTGCGCGGATTCGATGAGACGTTCGGCGACGAGCGCCGGGAAGATCTGCTGCACGGCGCGCTCGCGCGCCAGGTCGACGCGCGGCGGGACGCCGCGCACCTGTCCGTGCACTGTCTTGAGGTATTCGCCGCCGCCGAGCTCGCCGCGCTGCTCACCCATCAGGATCACGGTGCGCCCTTCGCCGCGGAAGCGGCGATCGACGACGGCCGAGGCGTCGTCCAGCAGACCGACGACGCCGATGACGGGCGTCGGCAGGATGGCGCGCCCGTCGGTTTCATTGTACAGGCTGACGTTGCCGCCGGTGACCGGAATCTCGAACGCGCGGCACGCCTCGCCGATGCCGGCGACGGCCTGGCCGAGCTGCCACATGATCTCGGGCCGCTCGGGGTTGCCGAAGTTCAGGTTGTTGGTGACGCCGATCGGGATCGCACCGGCGATGGCGACGTTGCGCGCCGCCTCGGCGACGGCGAGCATCGCGCCTTCCTTGGGATCGAGCAGCACGAAGCGGCCGTTGGCGTCGGTCGAGATCGCCAGCGCCTTGCCGGATTCCTTGACGCGGACCACCGGCGTGCCGAAGCCGGCCGGGACCAGCGTGTTGGTGCGGACCATCGAGTCGTACTGGCGGTAGATCCAGCGCTTGCTGGCGATGGTCGGCGACGAGAGCAGCGCCAGCGCGGCATCGCGGTTCGACGGGCGCGGCTTCAGCGCCGCCGCATCGATCGTCCGCAGCCTGTCGAGGTCGGCCGGGCGCTGCATCGGCCGGTGGTAGAGCGGCGCTTCGTCGGTCAGCGCCGGACCGGGGATTTCGGCGACGACGACGCCGGCCTCGCGGACGCGGACCAGGCCATCGCCGGTGACCGTGCCGATCTTGACCGCGTGCAGGTCGTAGCGCTCGAACACCCGCTCGACCTCGGCCTCGCGGCCCTGCTTCACGACCAGCAGCATCCGCTCCTGCGATTCGGACAGCAGCGTCTCGTAGGGCGTCATGCCGGTCTCGCGCCGCGGCACCAGCGTGACGTCGAAGTCGATGCCGGTGCCGGCGCGGGCGGCCATCTCGCAGGTCGAGCAGGTCAGGCCAGCCGCGCCCATGTCCTGGATGCCGACCAGCGCGTCACTCTTCATCACCTCGAGGCAGGCCTCGAGGAGCAGCTTCTCCATGAACGGGTCGCCGACCTGCACGGCCGGCCGCTTCTCGGCCGACGCCTCGTCGAACTCGGCCGAGGCCATGGTCGCGCCGTGGATGCCGTCGCGGCCGGTCTTGGCGCCGACGTAGTAGACCGGGTTGCCGACGCCCTCGGCGCGGCCCTTGATGATCTCGTCGATGCGGGCGATGCCGAGGCACAGTGCGTTGACCAGCGGGTTCAGCGCGTAGCTCTCGTCGAAGAAGACCTCGCCGCCGATGGTCGGGATGCCGATGGCGTTGCCGTAGCCGCCGATCCCCGAGACGATGCCGGCGACGATCCGCTTCGTCTGCGGGTTGTCGATCGGCCCGAAGCGCAGCGCGTTGAGCAGCGCGATCGGCCGGGCGCCCATCGTGAAGATGTCGCGGATGATGCCGCCGACGCCGGTCGCCGCGCCCTGGTAGGGCTCGATGAACGACGGGTGGTTGTGCGACTCGATCTTGAAGACGGCGGCCAGCCCGTCGCCGATGTCGACCGCGCCGGCGTTCTCGCCCGGGCCCTGGACGACGCGGGGGCCGGTCGTCGGCAGCGTCTTCAGGTGGACGCGCGAGCTCTTGTAGCTGCAGTGCTCCGACCACATGACCGAGAACATGCCGAGCTCGGTCAGGTTCGGCTCACGTCCGAGCAGCTGCCGGATGCGGTCGTACTCGTCGGGTTTCAGGCCGTGTCGGTCGAGGGTGGCGGCGTCGAAGGCCATCGTGTAGTGGTACGGAACGTCGGTCGTCAACGGGCCCGGCGCAGCATCACGATGGCCATGCCCAGGTCGAGGAGGCCGGCGAGCAGCAGCGCGCCGGCGATGAGGGGCCGCGCCTGATCGGTCAGCCCGAGGAACGGCAGCGTGTCGGTCCAGACCAGGATCGACAGCGCGAACATGACGATCGCCGAGACCACCAGGATGCGGCCGACGGCCGCCGAGGGGGCCGGGCGACCCTGGGTCATCGCGCCGCCACCGGCACGCCGGCGCGCAGCGAAGCGACGACCGAATCGAGCACGATCTTGCCGTCGCCGCTGCCGAGGATCGGCTCGCAGGCCCGCTCCGGGTGCGGCATCAGCGCCACCACGTTGCGGCGCTCGTTGCAGATGCCGGCGATGTTGTGGAGCGAGCCGTTCGGATTGGCCTCGTCGGTCGTCTCGCCGGCCGCGGTGACGTAGCGGAAGACGACCTGGCCGTTGGCCTCGAGCCGGTCGATCACCGCCGGATCGGCGAAGTAGTTGCCCTCGCCGTGCGCGATCGGGATGCGCATCACCAGGCCCGGCGGGCACAGCGAGGTCCACGGCGTATCGGCCCGCTCGACGCGGACGTGGACGTGCTCGCAGCGGTACTGCAGCGAGCGGTTGCGCAGCATGGCGCCTTCGAGGAGGCCGGCCTCGAGCAGGATCTGGAAGCCGTTGCAGAAGCCGACGACCGGGCCGCCCGCGGCGGCGAAGGCCTCGACGCTCTTCATGATCGGCGAGAACCGCGCGATCGCCCCGGTCCGCAGGTAGTCGCCGTGGGCGAACCCGCCCGGCAGGATGACCGCGTCGGCGCCCTTCAGGTCGGTCTCCTTGTGCCAGATCAGCTCGGCCTGCTGGCCGATCACCGCGGTCGTCGCGTGGTACGCGTCGTGATCGCAGTTCGATCCCGGGAAGACGACGATGGCAAATTTCATCTCAGGCCACGTCCACCTTGAAGCTTTCGATGACCGGGTTGGCGAGGAGCCGGTTCGAGACGTCGCTGACCAGGGCGCGGGCGGCGGCGGCGGAATCGGCCTCCACATCGAGCTCGAAGTACTTGCCTTGGCGCACGTCGGCGACCCCGCCGTAGCCCATGCCGTGCAGCGATTCGACGATGACGTGCCCCTGCGGATCGAACACGGACGGCTTGAGGGTCACGAAGACTCGAGCTTTGTAGGTCTGTGGCATCGACGGTCGTTCTCGTTTCAACGGTCCCAGCGAGTGGACGGCAACGCTAGACGGCGGCCGGCACGGCCGCTTCGGCGAACACGCGGTCCATCACCGCGCTGACGTTGCGCAGCTGCACCTGCAGGTCGAAAGCCTTGGTGATCGCCTCCGCCGGCAGGTCGGCGGTGACGTCCGCGTCGGCCAGCAGCAGCGCCTGGAAGTCGGTCTTCTCGTGGAAGGCGCGCATTGCGTTGCGTTGCACCAGCTCGTAGGCGCGCTCGCGCGACAGGCCGCGCCGCGCCAGCTCCAGCAGGATGGTGCCCGAGAACACCACCCCGCGCGAGCGCTCGAGGTTCTCGCGCATGCGCTCCGGGTAGACCACCATGCCGTCGGCGATCTTCGTGAAGCGCCGCAGCATGTGATCGAGGGCGGCGAAGCTGTCCGGCAGGATGACGCGCTCGACCGACGAGTGCGAGATGTCGCGCTCGTGCCACAGCGCGACGTTTTCCAGCGCCGCCATCGCGTTGCTGCGGACCAGGCGGGCCAGGCCGACGATCTGCTCGCAGCCGACCGGGTTCCGCTTGTGCGGCATCGCCGACGAGCCCTTCTGGCCCTTGGCGAACGGCTCCTCGACCTCGCCGATCTCGGTCTTCTGCAGGCCGCGGATCTCGAGCGCGAAGGTCTCGAGCGAGGCGGCGCAGATCGCCAGCGTGGTGAGCAGCTCGGCGTGCCGATCGCGGGCGATGACCTGCGACGAGACCGGCGCCGGCTCGAGCCGGAGGCGGGCGCAGACCGCGGCTTCGATCGAGGGGTCCAGGTGGGCGAAGGTGCCGACGGCGCCCGAGATCAGGCCCACCGCGACCGTCGCGCGGGCGCGACGCAGCCGGACGACGTCGCGCTGCAGCTGCGAATACCACGTCGCCAGCTTCAGGCCGAAGGTCATCGGCTCGGCGTGGACGCCATGCGTCCGGCCCATCATCACGGTGTGCCGGTGCTCCTCGGCGCGGCGCCGGACGATCGGCAGCAGCGCCTCGACCCGGCTCAGGATCTGGTCCGTCGCCTCGACCATCTGCAGCGCCAGCGCCGTGTCGACGACGTCCGACGACGTCAGCCCGAAGTGCAGCCAGCGCGCGCTCGGCCCGACGTATTCGGCGACGTTGGTCGTGAAGGCGATCAGGTCGTGCTGGGTGGTCTTCTCGATCTCGTCGATGCGGGCGACATCGAAGTCGCCCTTGGCGCGGATGTCGCGGGCGGCGTCGCGCGGCACCAGGCCGGCCTCGGCCATCACTTCGGCGGCGACGGTCTCGACCTCGAGCCAGGTTTCGAAGCGGCGGCGGTCGCTCCAGATGCGACCCATTTCGGGCGAGGTGTAGCGGGCGATCACGCGAGATCCAGTCGATCAGGGGGCAGCGACAGCCCCTCGGTGTCGGGCCCGAGCACGGTCACCCCGAGCGAGCCCTTGGGGAAGAGTTGCGCGGCGACGCGCTGCACGTCCTCCGCGGTCACCGCCTCGATGCGGGCGAGGGTCTCGTCCAGCGTGTCGCGGCGATCGACGTAGATGTCCTGGCGGGCCAGGTGCGTCATGCGGCTAGAGGTGCTCTCCAGGCTGAGCATGAGGCTGCCCTTCAGGTGATCCTTGGACCGGCGCAGCTCGGCGCCGGAGATCGGCGCGCGCTTCATCGTCCGCATTTCCTCGACGACGAGGTCGATCACCTCGCCGACGCTCTCGGCGGCGCAGCCGGCGTAGACCGTCAGCATGCCGGCGTCGCGATAGGCGGTCAGGCCGCTGAAGACGGCATAGGCCAGACCCCGCTTCTCGCGGACGTTCTGGAACAGCCGCGAGCTCATCGAGCCGCCGAAGACGGTGTTCAGGACGTAGCTGGCGAAGCGATCGTCGTGGCTCTGCGGGAAGGCCGGCGTGCCCAGGCAGATGTGGCTCTGCTCGAGATCCTTCTCGCGGATGACCACCGCGTTGCCTTCCGCCGGGCCAGCCCCGTTCACGCTGGAGCCCGTCGCCTTGACGCCGCCGAACGCCTCGTCGATCAGACCGGCGACGCGCTCGTGTTCGAGGTTGCCGGCGGCCGAGACGATGAGGTTCGAGGCGACGTAGGTGTCGGCGAAATAGCCCGTCAGCGCCTTCTCGGACAGCGCCTCGACCGTCGCCGGCACGCCGAGGATCGGGCGTCCGAGGGGGTGGCCGCGCCAGTAGTGCTCGGTGAAGATCTCGTGGACGAGGTCGTCGGGCGTGTCCTCGACCATCTTGATCTCCTCGAGGATCACCTTCTTTTCCTTCTCGATGTCGTCCGGCGCGAAGCGCGGCCGCCGGACGATGTCGGCGAGGAGGTCGACGGCCTTGGGCAGGTGCTCGTCGAGCACCTTGATGTAGTAGCCGGCGTATTCCTTGGAGGTGAACGCGTCGAGGTGCCCGCCGATCGAATCGATCTCCTGGGCGATGTCTTCGGCCGACCGGTTCTCCGTCCCCTTGAAGAGCATGTGCTCGACGAAGTGGGCGATGCCGCTGCGGGCGTCGCTTTCGTGACGCGAACCGCGGGTCAGCCAGACGCCGATCGACACGCTCCGCACGTGCGGCATCGCCTCGGTGACGAGGCGGAGGCCGGTAGGGTGGAGCTCGCGGCGAATCATGGAATTCGCAATGTTATAACGCCCAGACGACGGTTGGGCCCGCCTTCGCCCCCGCACATCCGGTCGCGGCTTCGGCGCGCCGAGGCGTGATACGATACTTAGTTACCTAAGCGCTTGCGTGCTTGGGAGTTAGCCTGCGGCCGTCGGCCCGGCCGCGGCACTGGTTTCCCGATGTCCTCCGCAGCAACGCCGGCCCGTCCGCTCGATATCGCCGGCCTCGAGCTGGCCGAGCTGGAAGCGCGCCTCCTGGAGATGGCGGCGCCGCGCTACCACGCCACGCAGATCTTCACCTGGATTCACCGGCGCGGGGTCACCGACTTCGCCGCCATGTCCGACCTGCCCAAGGCCCTCCGCGGCCGGCTGGCCGAGGCCTGGATGGTGAGCACGCCGACGCTGGTCCGCAAGGACGTCTCGACCGACGGGACCACCAAGTACCTGTTCGAGCTGGCTGATCGGACGCGGATCGAAAGCGTGTTCATCCCGGACACGCCGGCCCAGACCTTCTGCATCTCGTCGCAGGTCGGCTGCGCGATGGCCTGCGCCTTCTGCCTGACCGGCAAGATGGGGCTGACGCGGCACCTGACCGCCGGCGAGATCGCCGGCCAGGTCCGGGTGCTGGCGCACGACCAGGGCCTCGCCGGCCCCGACACCGCCTTCAACATCGTCGTGATGGGGATGGGCGAGCCGCTCCACAACTACGACGCCACGATGGCCGCCCTGCGCATCGTCGGCGACAAGGCCGGCCTGGCCGTGCCGGCGCGCCGCATCACGCTATCGACAGTCGGCGTCGTGCCGGGCATCGAGAAGCTGGGACGCGAGCCGTTCATGCCGAACCTCGCCATCTCGCTGCACGCCACGCACGAGGCGCAGCGCGACGCGCTCGTCCCGATCAACCGCAAGTACGACCTCGAGGCGCTGATCGACGCCTGCAAGCGGTTCCCGGTGAGCCGGCGCAGCCGGATCACCTTCGAGTACGTGCTGCTCGACGGCATCAACGACACGCCCGAGGACGCGCGCCGGCTGGTGAAGCTGCTCGATGGCATCAAGGGCAAGGTCAACCTGCTGCCGCTGAACGCCGCGCCGGGGATCCCGTTCGAGCGGCCCGACGACGGCCGCGTCGACGCCTTCGCCAAGGTCCTCGCCGACAAGGGCCTGACGGTGTCGGTGCGCAAGAGCCGGGGCCGCGACATCCGCGCCGCCTGCGGTCAGCTGATCGTCGACGAAGGCGTCCGCGGCGTGCGGCCCACGACATCGCCGGGCCAGGCGCTGGCCGATTGGCTGTGAGCGCGGCCAGGCCTTCGCCGCGACCTCGCCGGGGTGTTGTCGGGCGGGCCGTCGTGAGCCAAACTAGCCAAGGTGGCGGGCGGCAAACTCCAGCTGACCGGTCCGCCGGCGCGCTGGTTCGCGGACCTGATCGAACACTACGACCTTCGTGAAGTGCCGCTCGATGCCGAACTGGCGTGCGCCGCCGCCGCGCTGCCGAAGATCCACGGTGATCCGTTCGATCGCGTCACCGTCGCGCTCGCCCGCGCGACCGATTCGGTCGTCATCACGTCCGACGAACGCATCGGCCAGTACCCCGGAGTCGAGGTTCGCTGATAAACCCGGAGTTGCAGGCTTCGAGGGTGGGAGTTGGGCGTGGGGAGTGCGCGAAGCGTGACGGTGACGATCTACGGCATCCGCAACTGCGACACGATGAAGAAGGCGCGCGCCTGGCTCGATGCGCGCGGCGTCGCCTACACGTTCCACGACTACGCGGCGTCGGGGATCGAGCGGACGCAGTTGGCGCGCTGGGCTCGGCAGGTCGGCTGGGATCGGCTCTGCAACCGCGCCGGCACCACCTTCAAGAAGCTGCCCGAGGCCGACACCCGTGACCTCGCCGAAGCGAAGGCACTCGATCTGATGGTCGCCAAGCCGTCGATGATCAAGCGGCCGGTCCTGACGATCGACAGCGGCGCCGGCGAGCGCATCCTGGTCGGCTTCACGGCCGACGCCTACGCCGAGGCGCTGCCTCGCGCGTCAGCTCGCTAGTGCCAGTAGTGATCGCTGGTGGACGCCACGTCGACGAGCGTCGTCGGCACGTTGGCTTCAGCAACTGGCGGCCGGAAGCGAGGACGGTCGGGCCACCAGAGCTCGAAGTCGCACGAGGCGGCTTCGCGGCATCTGGCGTAGAACCGTTGCAGCGACGCGCCGGCGAAGACGAACGCCAATCCTCCATCGCGATTCTGCTCACCAAAGCCCACGAACGCGTGTCGCGCCTCTGGAGGGTAGTTGGGGCTCACCTCGACCCCAAGACCGTCCAGGTCGGCCAGAGTCAGATCGCGAAGCGCGAACTCTCGTCCGCGCAGGGCGATCCAAGCCGTGCTCCGCAGCTTCGAGCCGGGCCTGGCGTTCTCGAGGCGGACCGAGAAGAACTGCCGCGTCATCCACCAGACGCCGTGGTTCGAACCGAGGACAACCGTACCGTCCTGCAGGCGCAGCTCGCGGTAGTTCGGCCGAGAGACCGGCCAGCCGAGCAGCGCCGACGACAGACCGGCAGCGTCACACAACACAACAGGCCGCCACTTCACGATGGCGGCTCGGCTGCGACCTGATCGACAGTTCGCCGCGGAGCCTGCGCCCGCGAAGCGCGGCGGTACTGCGCCGGCGGGCTGCCGAACTTGCGCTTGAAGGCGCGGTTGAAGGCCGCCTCCGATTCGTAGCCGACCTCGGCTGCGACCTGCAGCACGCTGCGGCTCGACGAGCGCAGCGCTTCGGCGCCCAGCTCGAGGCGCCAGTCGGCGAGGTAGGCCATCGGGCTCTGTCCGAGGTAGCGCGCGAACCGATCGGTCAACGCCGATCGCGACACGGCCGCTTCCTGGGCCAGGGCGTCGAGCGTCCAGGGATGGGCGGGCTGGCGGTGCAGCGCGGCCAGGCTGCGGCCGACGGTGGCGTCGCCGGCGCTGGCCAGCCAGCCGGTGCGGTCGGCCGGCAGCTGCATGACGTAGCGCTGCAGCGCCTCCGTGAAGAGCACCTCGGCCAGCCGCGCCAGGATCACCTCGCTGCCCGGCGCCGCCGCCCGCACGCGATCGACGCCGTGCTGGATCGAGCGCTCGAGCCACTCGCCGGACGGATCGTTGCGCAGGTGGACGCGGACCACGTGCGGCAGCCCCGCCAGCGCCGGCCGGATCAGGCCGGCGTCGCAGGCGAGATAGCCGCAGACGAAGCGCGTCGCCTCGCCGCCGCCGCCGATCCGCGAGCAGAGCAGCGCGCCCGTCAACAGCTCCGCGATCCCCGGCTCGGCGTCGTAGGACGGCCCGCCGACGCCGTTGCCCATCTCGTGCGCATCGCCGTGCGGCACCATCAGCAGATCGCCGGCGGCGAACGGCGTCGTCTCGCCGCCGACGCGGATGTAGCCGACGCCTTCCAGCACCAGGTGGAACTCGATCACGTGGCTGGCGTGCGGCGCGACGTAGCGCCCGAGCGTCGATGCCGGCGGCGACTGCACGCGCCACGGCTTCGAGCACTCGGCGAGGTAGAACATCGCGCCGGAGAGCTTGACGGCGCGGAGGAGTTCCGACAGGGCGTCCATGTCTGTGGTGGTCGATCGGTCAAGTGGCGCGGCCACGCGGACAAGCGATGGCGCGTGGTGGCCGATCGGGCAAGACGCGGCGCCGAGCGGCAAAGTCTCCGGCCCCGATGGTGACGGACACTGGCGGTGACTGCAACCCCTGTCGACACCCAACTATCAACGACCAACTCCAACATCATGCCTACCGCATCGACGATCGATACCGCCCCCGCCACCCCCGTCCTCGACGAACAGAAGCTCCACGAGCTCCTGGGCCGCGCCATCGTCGACTTCGGCGGTGCCGACATCGCCCCGCTGGTGGTGATCGGCGACCGCCTGGGGCTCTACCGCGCGCTGGCCGCGGCCGGCCCGCTGACGTCCGCCGGGCTCGCCGCGACGACCGGCACCGCCGAACGCTATGTCCGCGAATGGCTGAACGCGCAGGCGGCGTCGGGCTACGTCACCTATCACCCTGAGTCCGGACGCTATTCGCTGTCGCCTGAACAGGCGCTGGTGTTCGCCACCGAGGACGGCCCGGCCTTCATCGTCGGCGCGTTCCAGGCGGCGCTCGCCGCCGGCCGGATCGTCGATCGGCTCACCGAGGCCTTCCGGACCGGCGAGGGCGTCGGCTGGCACGAGCACGACCACGCGCTGTTCCACGGCGTCGAGCGGTTCTTCCGATCGTCGTACCTCGGCAACCTGGTCCAGACGTGGATCCCGGCCCTCGACGGCGTCGAGGCGAAGCTGCGCGCCGGCGCAAGCGTCGCCGACATCGGCTGCGGCCACGGCGCCTCGACGATCATCATGGCGCAGGCGTATCCGGCGTCACGGTTCGTCGGCTTCGACTCGCATCCCGAGTCGATCGCCGCCGCCAACGCCCGCGCCCTCACGGCCGGCGTCGCCGACCGCTGCCGCTTCGAGGTGGCCGGCGCGAAGGACTTCCCCGGCACCGGCTACGACCTGGTCTGCGTCTTCGACGCGCTGCACGACATGGGCGATCCGGCCGGGGCGTCGCGGCACGTCCGGTCGGCCCTCGCCCCCGGCGGCAGCTGGATGATCGTCGAGCCGTACGCCGGCGATCGCGTCGAGGAGAACCTGAACCCGGTCGGGCGCGCCTACTACGCCGCGTCGACGCTGATCTGCACGCCGTGCTCGCTGGCCCAGGAGGTCGGCCTGGCGCTCGGCGCCCAGGCCGGCGAGGCCAGGCTGCGGGAAGTGGTGCAGGGCGCCGGCTTCGCCCGCTTCCGCCGCGCCGTCCAGTCGCCGTTCAACCTCGTCTTCGAAGCCCGGGCCTGAGCCCGCGGCTTGGCCCCGGGCTCAGCCCGGGGCTGAGCCCGCGCTACGACGCAAGAATTGCGATCACGCGCAAGGGAGCGCCGCTGCCACCGGCGATCTTCATCGGCAGCGCGATGAGGCGGGCGCCGCGCGCCGGCAGGCGCTCGAGGCCGGTGAGGTTCTCGAACGCCGGGATGTCCTTGGCGAAGAGGGCGCGATGCGATTCGAAGAGCGTCGACGGCCCGTAGTCGATGCTCGCCGTGTCGATGCCGATCGCCGAGATCGATCGGTTGGCGATCAGCCAGGCCGCGGCGGCCGGGTGCAGGCCCGGAAAGTGCAGCCTGGCGGCGCCGGCTTCGCCGCGCTCCGCCGTGCCCAGGTAGCGCGCGGCGTCGGGCCACCGCGTCGAGAACCCGGTGCGGATCAGGACGATCGCGCGGTCCGGGATCCGGCCGTCACGCGCCTCGGCGCGCTGGACATCGTCGGCCGTCACCTGGTAGTCGGCGTTGCCGTTCGCGGCCTCGGTGACGTCGATCACGACGGCCGCGCCCAGCAGTCGCTCGAGCGGAATCTGATCGACCGTCTGGTGGCCCTGCGCGAAGTGGATCGGCGCGTCGACATGGGTACCGCCGTGCTCCGAGGTCGCGAAGTCGTTCGCGGCGTAGTAGTAGCCGCCCGGCGTCATCCCGTCGTGCACCTTCGACAGTGTGAAGGGCGCGGCCGTCGGCCAGAAGATCGCCTGCGCGTCGTAGGGATGCGACAGGTCGACGAGGGCGCCCCCGGGGAACGCGGGCGGCGCGGCCGGAGCGGGCGCCGGCGCGGGCGGCGCCCCGCAACCGGCGATGGCAAGCAGAAGCAGGGCGGAGAACATTCTGGTCAAGGGGGGCGCTCCTAGGTGGGCGCCCGCATTGTGCTCCAACACGGGCTGCGGCTCAGGGCAGCGCGCCGGCGATCCGCAGGCTCTGCTCCCGGCTCGGACTGCTGACGGTGTAGATCCCTGTCGGCCGGCTCACGATCACGGTGACGCGCTCCCCGCCAGCCTCGCGCGGATCCTCGATCAGCAGCCCGCTGCCGCCGGGCAGCGTCACCGTCTCGACCACCGCCTGCTCGTCGTCCGGCACGTCGAGCAGCCAGGCCGGATTCGCCGCGAACTCGGCGCCGAGCCGGCGCGATTCCTCCGCCGACACGCCGGCGGCGCGGAACACGGTGGCGACGAACCGCGCCAGCGGGAACGCGGCCGGCATCTCGAGGCGAACCGGCGGCGCCTGGAGCACTTCGATGTCGCCGGGATACGCCGCCGCCACGATCGGGCCGATCGACGCCCGCAGCGTCACGCCATTCCACGCGACGGGCACATCGACGTCCGCGGCGCCCTCGCGCTGCAGCGCCGCCACGATCGCCGGCGTGCGGACCGTCTGGCTGACGTCCATCCGCCCGATGACCCATATCTCGCGCGGCGTGCCGGCGATGCCGGCCGGCGGCAGCGCCGGCGCGAAGCCGGCCTTGGTAGCCGCGTCGGCGAGCGACACCGCCCGGACCATCGGCGCGTCGGTGCGGATGCTCGACTCGAGCGGGAGGCGCGACAGATCGAGCCGCACGACCGCGACCCGCGTGACGAACCAGCGGTACCACAGGTCCTGGGCCAGCGCCCGACCGGACGGCACGACCGTAGCGACGAGGATGGCCGTGGCGGCCGCCCCCAGCCCGTATCGCCACGCCGGCCGTTTCGGCGGCGCTGCCGCATGCAGCCGGGCTCCCGCCCGAACGACGTCCGGCTCCCACGCTGGCGCGACGGCGGCCAGGCGCGCGGCGACCCACTGTGTCTCAGGATGACTGTCCATGCCGTCCCTGGTACTCCTTCCGGAACGCATCCTGGGCCCGGCGCAGCAGGCTGCCGACCGACGACGCCTGCACCCCGATCGCGACGGCCATCTCCGCGTAGCTGACGTCCTCGGCCCACAGGAGCAGCACGGTCGCATCGCGGCGGCGCAAGGCCGCCAGCACGCCGCGCACCTGACGGCGCTCGGTGCGGCTCGCGTGCAGGTCCTCGGGCGTCCGCGGCGTGATCCCGACGTGCGCGAGCGCGCGCTCGACCCGTGACCAGCGCTGACTGCGCCGCCACGCGTCGAGGGCGGCGCGGACCGCCGTCCGATAGAGCCAGCCCGCGGCGCCCTCGCCGTGCGCCGACGGATGCCGGCGCCAGCGGAGGAACACCTCGACGGCGATTTCTTCGGCCTGGGCCTGGTCGTGGACGATGCGACCGACGACCCGTGCCAGCCGCCCGTAGTGGGCGCGGAACAACGCGTCGAGCCCGTCGCCGGCAGCAGCCGACGCGTCGGGGATCCCGGTGGCGTCCAGTGCGTTCACAGCCCAAGAACGCACGAGGCGGTCGATTTGTGGCACGCGGGCTCGAGGGTGTCACGAACCGCCGCCTGCGACCACTTTCCTATGCCGGATCGGCTGGCCACGCGCCCGCTGCCATCCTGCCTGGAACGGACCCAAGGAGACGACATGGCTGACACCTCCAACCCCGGACGCCTCGACCTGATCTCGGTCATTCTCGCCAGGGCCGGCTCGGACCCGGCGCTGCGAGCCCAGCTCCTGGCCAGCGCCGCCAAGACGCTGCGAGCGCTCGGCGTGGGGATCCCCGACGGCGTGACCGTCGCGATCCATGAAGACTCGGCGACGGTGCGGCATCTCGTCATCCCCGCCCCGGTGGGCAGCGGCGAACTGAGCGACGCCGACCTCGAGAAGGTGTCGGGCGGCGCGGGACCGCAGCAGCTGGGTCGCCGGGGCGCCTAGGTGGACGCCCGGACCGCCCCGCTGGCCGAGCGCATCGCGCAGACCCGCGCCAGCTTCGACTTTCAGTGGTCGTCGCTGCCGACGGGTAACGCCTCGCTCGGCGATCCCCAGTTCCGCGACATGCTGCCGGACGTCGTCTGCCGCCTGACCGGCCTCGACCGGGGCTGGTTCCGCGGCAAGCGCGTCCTCGATGCGGGCTGCGGGACCGGCCGCTATGCCTTCGGTCTGTGCACGCTCGGGGCGCGCGTCACGGCGGTCGACGTCTCGCCCTACGCCCTGCGGCAGACGCGGGACGGCTGCTCGCGCTTCCCGCAGTTCGACGGCGCCGTCGCCGCGGACCTGCGGCGGCCCCTGCCGCTGGCCGCGTCGTTCGACCTGGTGTTCAGCTACGGCGTCCTGCATCACACCGGCGAGACCCGCGCGGCCTTCGACCACCTCGCCGACCGCGTCGCGCCCGGCGGTCACCTGTTCGTGATGGTCTACGGCGAGCCTCGCCCGGAGCACCTCGACGACTACAAGTGGTTCCTGTGGTTCGAAGCCTGGCGGCGGCGCTGCCGCGACCTGCCCTTCGGCGCCACCCGCGATCTGTTGAGGCCGGTGGCCGGCGACGGCCGCCTGCTCGAGTATTTCGACGCCGTCTCGCCCTGGATCAACGAGCGCTACCACTACGACGAGGTGCGGGCGTGGTTCACGGCGCGGGGCTTCGTCGACGTCCGGCGCTGCGCCGATGAGATGGACCATTCCGTGATCGGCCGGCGCGCCGGCTAGCTGCGCGAGGGACGTGCGGCTCAGCCGCCTCTCAGCCGCCTCCGGACCGGGGCCACAAGTTGCACGGCCGAGCAAAACGAGGGCGGCCCGACGCGGGCGGCTCCGGCACATAATGCCGGGTACTGTGAGGAGACCAACGTGGCGGACCGCTGCCCTGTGGGGCGGCGCCGTGCTGTGCGCCGTGATCGGCGTCGGGGCGCTGTCGTGCGGCGGGGCCGCCCCGCCACCGATCGCCGGCGTGCCCGATCGCGTCGACTTCAACTTCCACGTCAAGCCGCTGCTGTCCGATCGGTGCTTCAAGTGCCACGGGCCCGACGATCGGCAGCGCAAGGGCGGCCTCCGCCTCGACGTCCAGGCCTCCGCGCTGGCGACGCTCGAGTCCGGGCACCGCGCCGTCGTCCCCGGCAGCGTCTCGAAGAGCGAGCTGGTCCGCCGCATCACCAGCACCGACCCCAAGGTGATGATGCCGGCGCCCGACTCGCACCTCGCCCTCGACGAGATCGAAAAAGCGACGCTGATCCGCTGGATCGAACAGGGCGCCGAATGGAAGCCGCACTGGGCGTTCATCGCGCCGAAGACGCCCGCCATGCCGGCGGTCACGACGGCGGGGTGGGCCCGCGGCGAGATCGATCGCTTCGTGCTGGCAGCGCTCGAGGCCAAGGGCTGGACGCCGGCGCCCGAAGCGTCGCGCGAGACCTGGCTGCGGCGCGCCTCGTTCGACCTGACCGGGCTGCCGCCGACCCCCGCCGAGATCGACGCGTTCCTCGCCGATGCGCGGCCCGACGCCTACGACCGCGCCGTCGACCGGCTGCTCGCCTCGCCGGCCTACGGCGAACGGATGGCCGCCGACTGGCTCGACATCGCGCGCTACGCCGACTCGCACGGCTACCAGGACGACGGCATGCGCGAGATGTGGCCGTGGCGCGACTGGGTCATCACGGCGTTCAACCGCAACCTGCCGTTCGACGACTTCATTACCTGGCAGCTGGCCGGCGATCTGCTGCCCAACCCGACCCAGGAGCAGCGGATCGCCACCGGCTTCAACCGCAACCACATGCAGAGCCAGGAAGGCGGCATCGTCGCGGAGGAGTACCCGGACCGAGTACGTCGTCGATCGCGTCAACACGCTGGGCCGGGCCTTCCTCGGGCTGAGCGTCGAGTGCGCCCGCTGCCACGATCACAAGTACGACCCGGTCTCGCAGCGCGAGTTCTACCGGCTCTACGGCTTCTTCAACAACGTCAACGAAGTCGGCCAGATTCCCTACTCGGGCGTGCCGAGCCCGACGGCGATCGTCACGTCGCCGGAGGTCGACGCCAGGCTGACGGCGCTGGCCGCGCGGATCACCGAGCTCGAGGCGGAGGCCGACCCTGCCGCCACGCGCTATGACGCTGGCTTCGCCCGCTGGCTGTCGACGGCGGCCGAGGCCGCGCGCGCGGCGGTGGCCCAGCCGCCCGGCCTGATCGCGCACTTCCCGTTCGAGACGCCGCACCCGGTGATCGAGCCGCGCACGATCGATCCGAAGAAGCCGGCGCCGGTGAACCCGAAGCCGATCAAGCCGATCCTCGTGCTCGACAACCTCGTCGACGCCAAGGAACGCGGCCGCGTCGGCGACATCGACCGGCCGACGAAGACCGTGCCGGGCAAGGTCGGCCTCGCCCAGCAGCTGGTCGGCGACAGCTTCGTCGAAGCCGGCAAGAAGGTCGCGTTCTTCGAGCGCAACGACCCGTTCACGGTCAGCTTCTGGGTCCGCCTCGATCGCGCCGGCGCCGAGGGACCACTCTTCGCGCGCTCGGGCGCCGTGATGAACGGCAACCGCGGCTACGACATCGATCTGCGCGCGGACGGCTCGCTGACCGCCGGGCTGCACCACGTCGATCCCGACAACGCCGCCGAGATCGTGACCACCGGCCCGGCGCTGCGGCCCGGCACCTGGCAGCACGTGCTGCTGACCTACGACGGCAGCAGCCGCACGGCCGGGATCGGCCTGTTCGTCGACGGCGTTCGGCCGCCGACCGGCGTGGTCATCGATCACCTGCGCCGCAGCATCCTCCATGACGGCCACGACAAGAACTGGGGGGGCGGCGACACGCCGATGCGCTTCGGACGCCGCGGCGATGAGCGCCTCGACGGCATCACCGTCGACGAGCTGCGGGTGTTCGATCGCCAGCTCTCGCGCCTCGAGATCCAGGCGCTCGCCGGCGGCGCCGATCCGCTCGGCGCGATCCTGCAGGCGCCGGCGGCGGCGCGGACCGCGGCGCAGCAGGCGGCGCTGCGCGAGCACTACGTGCTGCGCGTCGATGCGGCCGCCGCGGCGACCCGCCGGGCGCTGGTCGCTGTCCGCGGCGATGAGAACACACTGCTCACCGGGCGCGTCGAGGTGATGGCGATGCGCGACCGCGTCGAGCCGCGCAAGACGTTCATCCTGGCGCGCGGCGCCTACGACGCGCCGACGGACGAGGTCACGCCCGGCACCCCGGCGGCGCTCGGCGCGTTCCCGAAGGATCTGCCGGCGAACCGGCTCGGCCTGGCCCGCTGGCTGACGTCCGCGGGGCATCCGCTGACGTCGCGGGTCGTCGTCAACCGGACGTGGGCGCAGCTGTTCGGGCGGGGGCTCGTTGCCACGCCCGCCGACTTCGGCAGCCAGGGCCGGCTGCCGACGCATCCGGCGCTGCTCGACTGGCTGGCGACGCACTTCGTCACCTCGGGCTGGAACCTGAAAGCCCTGCAGAAGACGCTCGTGCTGTCGGCGACCTACCGGCAGTCGTCGATCGCCGACGCCGCCGCGCGGGAGCGCGATCCAGCCAACGAATGGCTGTCGCGCGGTCCGTCGCACCGGCTGTCCGCCGAGCAGGTGCGCGACGGCGCGCTCGCCGCCAGCAGCTTGCTCGTGCGCCAGATCGGCGGGCCCAGCGTCTATCCGTATCAGCCGGCCGGCTTGTGGGAGGCGCTCGCCACCCGCAACGCGACCTCCTACGAGGTCGGCAAGGGCGACGATTTGTATCGCCGCAGCCTCTACACCGTGTGGAAGCGCTCGTCGCCGCCGCCGTCCGCGATCAGCTTCGACGCCGCCGAGCGCCTGTTCTGCACGGTGAGCCGGCAGCGGACCAGCACGCCGCTGCAGGCGCTCGTGCTCCTGAACGATCCGCAGTTCGTCGAGGCGGCGCGGGCGCTGGCGGCGCACATGATCCACGACGCCGGGCGCGACGTCGACGCCCGGATCACGCTCGGCTTCCGCGCCCTCACCGGCCGGCAGCCGGCCAACGACGAGCGCGCCGCGCTGGCCTCGCTCTATCGCGACGAGCTGACGCGCTTCCGGCGCGAGCGCGCCGCCGCGGCGACGCTGCTGGCGGTCGGCGCCTCGAAGCCGCCGCCCGGCATCGACGCCGCCGAGCTTGCGGCCACCACCGTCGTGGCATCCACGGTGATGAACCTCGACGACGCCGTGACAAAACGGTAATCGTGCTCGGAGCATGCTCCGAGCAACTGGCAGGAATTGCGATGGATGGACTGGACGACCTGAAGTTCAACAGCACGCGGCGGCACTTCCTGTCGGCGGCGAGCCTCGGGATCGGCTCGACGGCGCTGGCGGCGCTCCTCGACCCGGGCCTGTTGTCGGCGGCCGCGCAGACGCCCGGCCCGGCGGCCGCGACCGGCGCGCCGCTGCTCGCGTCGCCGCACCTCGTGCCGCGCGTCAAGCGCGTCATCTACCTGTTCCAGAGCGGCGGTCCGTCGCAGCTCGAGCTGTTCGACTACAAGCCGCGGCTGCGCACGATGAACGGCGAGGAGCTGCCGGAAGTCGATCCGCAAGGGCCAGCGCCTGACCGGCATGACCGCGCACCAGAAGTCGTTCCCGATGGCCGGGTCGCAGTTCGACTTCGCCCGGCACGGCAAGAGCGGCACCTGGGTCAGCGAGCTGCTGCCGCACACCGCCAGCATCGTCGACGAGCTGTGCATCGTCCGCTCGATGCACACCGACGCCATCAACCACGACCCGGCGGTGACGTTCGTCCAGACCGGCTCGCAGCAGGCCGGCCGGCCGTCGATCGGCGCCTGGCTCTCGTATGGCCTCGGCTCCGAGAACGCCAACCTGCCCGGCTTCATCGTGCTGCTGTCGCGCGCCCGCGAGGGCGATCAGCCGCTCTACTCGCGGCTGTGGGGCAGCGGTTTCCTGCCCTCGCAGCACCAGGGCGTGCAGTTCCGCGGCGGCAAGGATCCGGTCCTGTTCCTGAACGATCCCGGCGGCATCGATCGGACCAGCCGGCGGCGGATGCTCGACACGCTGCGGACGCTCGAACAGCAGCAGCACGCGCGGACGATGGATCCCGAGATCGACGCGCGCATCGCGCAGTACGAGATGGCCTACCGGATGCAGACGGCGGTCCCCGACGCGATGGACCTGTCGACCGAGTCCGACGCCGTCTTCGATCTCTACGGCGCCGACGCGCGCAAGCCCGGCACCTTCGCCGCCAACTGCCTGCTGGCGCGGCGCCTCGCCGAGCGCAACGTCCGCTTCATCCAGCTCTACCACCAGGGCTGGGACCAGCACGGCGACCTGCCCAAGGACATCCGGACGATGACCCAGTCGGTCGACCAGGCGTCCGCAGCGCTGGTCGTCGATCTCGAGCGGCGCGGCCTGCTCGAGGACACGCTCGTCATCTGGGGCGGCGAGTTCGGCCGCACCAACTACTCGCAGGGCAAACTCGAGAAGGACAACTACGGCCGCGATCACCACCCGCGCTGCTTCTCGATCTGGATGGCCGGCGGCGGCGTGAAGCGCGGCTACACGCACGGCGAAACCGACGAGCTCGGCTACAACGTCGTGCGCGACCCGGTCCACGTCCACGACTTCCAGGCGACGCTGCTGCACCTGCTCGGCGTCGATCACGAGCGCCTGCTCTTCAAGCACCAGGGCCGGCGCTATCGCCTCACCGACGTGCACGGCCACGTGGTGAAAGACCTGCTGGCGTGAGCGACGTGGGCCCCCAGGCGGCCACTTTCGTCGGCCGCTTCCACCCGCTGCTCGTCCACTTCCCGATCGCGTTCCTGCTGCTGGCGGGCGCGCTCGAACTGCTCGCGCTGCGACGACGGACCGGCCCGCCGTGGCTCGCCGCCCGCTTCCCGCTGCTGGTGGTCGCCGCGCTGGCCGCCGCGGTCGCGGCCACCGCCGGCTATCTGCTCGGGACGTCGGGCGGCTACGGCGGCGCGACGTTCGACCTGCACCTGCGGCTCGGGATCATCGTCGCCATCGGCGCGCTGGTCACGGCGCTCGCCGCCTGGCGCCGCCAGCGCACCGGGACCGGTGATCGTCTCGTCCGCGGGTCGCTCGTCCTGACCCTCGCGGTGCTGACGGCCGCCGGCCACTTCGGCGCGACGCTGACCCATGGCGAGGGCTACCTCACCGAATTCGCGCCGGCACGGCTCCGGACGCTCCTCGGCGGCTCCGCGGCGCCGACCGCGGCCGCCGTCACCGGCGCGCCCGAGCGCGCCGCCGTCTACCCGACGCTGATCCAGCCACTGTTGCAGCGGCACTGCGTCTCGTGCCACGGGCCAAGCGCGCCGCGTGGCGGGCTCACGCTCGATACGCCCGACGCGATCCTCAAGGGCGGCGACCACGGCCCCGTCCTGGCACCGGGCCGCGCCGTGTCGAGCGAGCTGGTGCGGCGGCTGTGGCTGCCGGCCGATCACGCGGACGTGATGCCGCCGCGCGGCCAGCGGCCGCTGTCGCCGGCGGACGCCGGGCTGCTGCGCTGGTGGATTGATGGCGGCGCGTCGTTCGAGCAGCCGCTCGGCGACCTCGAGCTGCCGCCCGAGCTGCGGCCGGCGGTCGAAGCCCGCCTCGGCCCGCTGTCGATTGGCGGGCCGACGATCCCCGCCGTCGCCCTGGCCGCGCCGGATCCGGCGCGCGTCGCCGCGGTCGCCGCCGGCGGCGTCGACATCCGGCCGATCGCCGATGGATCGCCGTTCCTCCAGGTCCGCCTCATCGGCCGCGAGCCGCCCGCCGACGACGGCCGGGTCGCCAGCCTCGCCCCGCTCGCCGCGCACGTGCTCTGGCTGACGCTGGCCGACACTGCGATCACCGACGCGGCGTTCCCGGCCATCGCCAGGATGACGAACGTGACGCGGCTCGACGTCAGCCGCACCGCTGCCACCGACCGCGGGCTCCAGGCGCTGGCGCCGCTGGCGCAGCTGGAGGTGTTGAACCTGTATGGGACCAAGGTCACCGACGCCGGGCTGGCCTCGCTGCCGGCGCTGCCGCGGCTGCGCCGCGTCTACCTGTGGCAGACCGCGGTGACGCCGGCCGGCGTGGAGCGCCTGCGCGCCGCAGCAGCCAAGCTGGAGATCGTGCTGGGAGACGACGACGCGGAGGCGGCGGCACCGGCCACGGCCGGGAGCGCCCCGGTCGGCGGGACCCCGGCGCCGCGCTCGATCGCGGCTACTTGAAGCGGCTCAGGACGACGTCGACCTCGCGCTGCTTGGCCGCGGCCTTGGCCCACTGCACGAGGATCGGGCTCTGGTAGGTGCCCTGCACGGGCCGCCCGATCCCTTCCGTCTGCCGGTCCGACACCAGCAGGCTGACTGAGCGCTTCATCCGCAGGAAGCGCGCCGCCGGCACCGCCAGCACCCGCGCCGCCAGGCGCTCGACCATCGACTCGTTCATCCGGAACGTGTCGAACAGCTGGTTGAAGATCTGGACCATGTCGTACTTGGCGTAGTCCAGGCTGCGGTTGGGGATGGCGCGGGGCCGGGCCAGCAGGTGCGACGCCTTCTCGCGCATGAAGCGGAGCGGCTCGCGCAACACCTCGGCGAGGTCGTGCCGCATCAGCAGCGTCTCGTACTCGTTGACGGTCAGGCCGGCGTGGCGCTCGCCCTTGGCCAGCTCGATGCGGACGCGGCCCTTGGGCACGTCGTACTTCTGCGTCAGCGCCTCGATCTGCTCGTAGAGGCCGAGCTTCGGGTCCTTCAGGTTGACCGAGTCGATGGGGTGCGCCGACACCGGGATGACGAGGCGCTCGCGGACGACTTCCTCTTCCTCGCTGAAGCCGACGATGGTCGTCTGGCGCTGCCGCGCCTGGCCCTCGTTCATGCCGTCGAGGTCGACGAAGTAGACCGGCTCGCCCGGGCGGTGGCGGTAGGTGACGCAGTTGCGGAGGCCGGCCCCGATGAACGCCAGGTGCGAATCGGCGTTCTGCGGCTCGTTCCGCTTCTGTTCCTCGGAGAGTTCGGTGCGCTTTTCGAGCTTGTCGTGCTCGTAACCGGCGCCCTCCGGGAAGATTGTCTTGAAGACCTTGACGAACGGCTCGACGCCCGGCTCGCCCTCCTGCTCGAGGCGCGTCGCCAGGCTCTGATCGAGATAGCCGGCGGTCGTGTGGAAGGAGCAGTAGAGCGCCCGCGGGAAGGGCTGGAGCGCGTCGCCGTGTTGATCCCGGACCTCCCGGCCCACGTCGATGACGTCGAGCCGGGCGGCGGGATTCACCTCGAGGCTCACCTCGACGGGCCGGTTGGACATGGGCGAAAACTGACACGGCCGCCCGCTCGTGAAAGCGTTCGGCCGTAACTGTAGAGTCTACGGCAATTTGACGGCAGCGTAAAGCCGGTGTTTCGGTCGTCCGACGGCTCGACAGTATGGGTCAGGCGTTCTCGCGGAGGAACAATCGTGTCGCCAGGGTCACCGAGACGACGGCCAGCGCCACGACGGCCAGGGTCCCGCCGGCGACGTCGAGGGTGGCGTAGCGGCCCAGGAAGGCGTCGCGGATGGCGTCGACGACGTGCGAGAGCGGGTTGAACCGGGCCAGGGTGCGCAGCCACGGCGGCGCCATCGACATCGGCAGCAGGATGCCCGAGAGCAGCAGCACCGGCACCAGCACCAGGTTCAGGAACGGGGCCAAGACGAACTCCTGCCGCGTCACCAGGCCGAGCGCGTAGGACAGCGACGACAGCGCGATGCCCAGGACGACGACCAGCCCGAGCGCCAGGAGCAGGCCGGGGATGGGCGCCCGCAGGCCGAGCGCGAGCGCGAACACCAGCAGGACACAGCCCTGGAGGCCGAGCAGCGAGGCGTCGCGCAGGACGCGGCCGAGAAGCAGGGCCAGGCGGCTGACCGGCGTGACGCGGAAGCGTTCGATGATCCCGAGTCGCAGCTCGGCGATGATGCCGAAGCCGACGAACGAGCTGCTGAACATCCCCAGCTGCACCAGGATGCCGGGCACGAACAGCTGCAGGCCGGTCGCCTCGGTCCCGAACGAGGTCGAGACGCGCGAGAAGACCGGCCCGAAGAACAGCAGGTAGAGGATCGGCTGCAGCAGGCCGAGGACCAGCGTCATCGGCACGCGCAGCGATTGCCGCACCTGGCGGCGGTAGATCAGCAGGGTGTCGCGGAGCAGGCGCATGAGGAGTCCGGACTCCTAGGCGGCCGGCGCCGCGTCCTCGCGCAGCGAGCGGCCGGTCACGGTCAGGAACACGTCGTCGAGGCTTGGCCGCGACAGGTTGACCGAGACCAGCGTCGCGCCGGCTTCGTCGAGCAGGCGGACGAGCTCGACGAGCGCCCGCTCGCCGTGATCGACGGTCAGGCGCAGCGTCGCGCCGCTACCGGTGACGTCGCGGACACCGGGGTGCGCGGCGATCGCGGTCCGGGCCCGCTCGACGTCGCCGCGGATCTCCAGGGTGACGACGTCGCCCGAGATGCGGCGCTTCAGCGCGTCCGGCGTCCCCTCGGCGACGATGCGGCCGTGGTCGATGATCAGAAGCCGATCGGCGAGCGCATCGGCCTCGTCGAGGTAGTGCGTGGTCAGGTAGACGGTGGTGTTGTGCTCGCTGCGCAGCCGCCGCACCAGGTCCCACAAGTGGCTGCGGCTCTGCGGATCGAGGCCGGTGCTCGGCTCGTCCAGGAACAGCAGTGGCGGACGATGCACCAGCCCGAGGGCGATGTCGAGCCGGCGCCGCTGGCCGCCGGACAGCGAGCCGGCCGGCCGCGTCGCGATGGCGCGCAGGTCGAGGTCGTCGTAGAGTTCCTCGGCGCGGCGCCTGGCGTCGGCGTGGGTCAGCCGGTGCAGCTCGCCTTGGAGGATCAGCTCCTCGGCCACCGGGCACGACGGATCGGTGCCGCCGACCTGCGACACGTAGCCGATGCGCTCGCGGACGCCGTGCGGGTTGGTGAGCAGATCGCAGCCGACGACAGTGGCCGTTCCCGCGGTCGGCTGCAGCAGCGTCGTCAGCATGCGCAGGGTGGTCGTCTTGCCGGCGCCATTCGGCCCGAGGAAGCCGACGATCTCGCCGGGCTCGACGGTCACGTCGACGCCGCAGACGGCCTCGATGCGGCCCTGCTTGGTCGTGAACGCGCGCGCCAGCCCACGCGCTTCGATGATGGACACGGCGGATCGCTCTCAGCTGGTGGCCGGGCGAAGGAGCAGCGCCCGGAACCGCGCCAGGATGGCCGGGCCTTCTTCGACGGCTCGGGGCAGCAGCACGGCGGTCCGCTCGGCGCCGCTCAGGCCGAGGAAGCACTGCGGTCCGCCCGCGCCGATGGTCATCCGGTAGACCCGCCACTCACCGGCCGGCGCGGCGACGAACGCGCCGGCGAGCACCGTCGCTCCGACCTCGCCGTGGCCGACCGACAGCCGATCGCCGAGCAGATCGAGGCGCAGGTCGAGCGCCGTCGCCGGCGGCAGCGGCGGCCCCGGCTCGGACGTGCTGCTCAGCACCACCGCGATGCGCTCGAGCAGCGTGCGCGGTTCGCCGGGCATCGCCGTGAGACGGCCAGCGGCCGTCGTGCCCTCCGCCGGACCGATTTGCAGCGTCAGCACCTGCGTGGCTGGCGGCACGTCGGGGAAGGCGAGCGTCCAGCCTTCGATGAAGGGCGGCACCGCGGTGAGGCGCTCCGCCTGGAACCCGACCTCGAGCGGCATCTCCACGATCGGCGAGTCCGCGGCGACGTCGTCTTCGCGGGGCAGCCAGAGTGCCGCCGCCACCAGCGCGGCAGCCACCAGGACGAGCAGGATGCGACGGATCACGAAGCACCTCCGAGCGCTTTGCGGCCGATGTCACGGCGGACGTGGACGCCCTCGAACTGGATGGCGTCGACGCCGGCATAGGCGCGATCGATCGCCGCCTGGAAGGTCGGGCCGCGCCCGACCACCGTCGCCACGCGGCCGCCGGCCGTGACGATGCGGTCCTTGCGATCCTTGTCGATGCGGGTGCCGCCGTGGAAGACGAGGACGTCCTGGAGCGCGGCGGCGCGATCGAAGCCGGTGATCGGGTGCCCGAGGTGGACATGGTCGGGATAGCCGGCCGACGCCAGCACCACGCCGACGTGCGGCTGATCGCTCGCCGGCACGCGGAAGCCGGCCGGAATCCCGTCCGACGCCGCAGCCATCAGCAGCTCGGCGAGATCGAGGCGCAGCCGCGGCAGCAGGACCTGGGCCTCGGGGTCGCCGAGGCGGACGTTGAACTCGATGACCTTGGGTCCGTCGGCGGTCAACATCAGGCCGACATAGAGGAAGCCGCGGAACGGCGTCCCTCCGGCCTTCATCGCGTCGATCACCGGATCGACGACCTCGTGCATGACGCGCGCTTCGAGATCGAGCGTCAGCAGCGGGCTGGGCGAGAACGCCCCCATGCCGCCGGTGTTCGGGCCGCGGTCGTCGTCGTAGGCGCGCTTGTGATCCTGGGCCGACGACAGCGGGATGGCGCGGTCGCCGTCGGCGATGGCGAAGAACGAGACCTCGGGGCCTTCGAGCCGCTCCTCGACCACCAGCGTCCGGCCGGCGTCGCCGACCTTGCGGTGGACCATCAGCTCCTCGATGGCGGTGAGCGCGTCCTCGGGCTGCTCGGCGACGATGACGCCCTTGCCTCCCGCCAGCCCGTCCGCCTTGAGCGCCACGGCGCCACCCAGCTCTTCCACGGCGGCGATGGCTTGCTCGGGCGTCTCCGCGACCCGGTAGCGCGCGGTCGGCACACCGGCGATGCCCATCAGGTGCTTCGCAAACGCCTTGCTGGTCTCCAGCCGGGCCGCCTGCCGCGTCGGTCCGAACAGGACAAGTCCTTCAGAGGCAAAGGCATCCGCCAGCCCGCGCTCGAGCGCCGCCTCCGGGCCGACGACGGTCAGGTCGATCGACTCGGAGCGGGCCAGGTCGACCAACCCGTCGATGTCGGTCACCGACACCGGATAGGAAGGGCCGAGCTGGGCCGTTCCAGGGTTCCCCGGCGCCGTCACGACCACCGAGACACCGGGTTCCTGCCGGAACTTCCAGGCAAGTGCGTGCTCGCGCGCGCCTCCGCCGACCACGAGGACCTTCATAGGCGATGGATTGTATGCCGGGTTGGGGCGCGCCCGCCGGCCGGGTCGGCCGGGCTATTGACTGGGCCAGCCCGGGCTCACTATAGTGCTTGTTTGCTTCCCAGGCCGTTTCCTGGGAGGAATCCCGGTCCGCGCGAGCGGCTGGGAAATTTCAGCCGGGAGGGGGTGCTCGTTTTTGGCTGAAGTGAAAGTGCAGGACGGCGAATCGATCGAAAGCGCCCTCCGCCGTTTCAAGCGTAAGGTTCAGCAAGAAGATATCATCAAGGATATCAAGAAGCATTCGTTCTATCTGAAGCCGGGAGACAAGCGTCGCGCAAAGCAGGCGCTGGCCCGGAAGCGGAGCCGCAAGAAGCAACGCCGGGATTTGGACTAGGGGTCGGTTCGGACCCCTGTTCCATGGCCACGGTGCCGCAGGCACGGGCCCGAGAGCACCTCGTTCGGGCCCGTGTCCGCCCCCCCGCCGCCCTGGGTCAGGCGCCTGAAGTTGTCCCCTGAAGCAGGCCGCCTGCTCGTGGGGCGCGGCTTGGGAGCGGGCCAATGGAGTTCCAGGACAGGACTCTGCAGTGCATCGACTGCGGAAGTAGCTTCATCTGGACGGCGGGAGAGCAGGCGTTTTTCGCCGACAAGGGTTTTCGCAACGAACCAAAACGGTGCCGCGGTTGCAAAGCCAAGCGCGCGGCCCAGGGACCAGCACCGGGGGCGCCACGGGAACGGGTCGAGACCACCGCGACCTGCGCGTCGTGCGGGCGCGAAACGACGGTGCCGTTCAAGCCCACGCAAGGACGGCCGGTTCTCTGCCGCTCCTGCTTCCAGCAGAAGAAAGCCCCCGGGGCGGGCTTGTAAAAACGACCGTCGCGGCCGTCGCGACCAACACCGACGCGGTTCGTCGACGGCGATGCTACGCATCGCCGTCGACAGGCCGGCGCCTCCACCTTCGTTCGGCGGTCGGTTCGTTGACGCGTGTGGATACTCGTGTTAGTGTCCGCTGCGTCTAGGACTTCCGCGCCACAGGAGTATCGGGAATGCAGATCGAAGAACGGGTCGTCGACGACGTCACGATCCTGGATCTCAAGGGCAAGATGACGTTGGGCGAAGGCGACGAGCTGCTCAAGGACAAGATCGCCAGCCTGGTCAGCCAGGGGAAGAAGAAGATCCTCCTGAACCTCGAAGCGGTTCCCTATATCGATAGCGCGGGCCTCGGCGAGATCGTGCGCACCTACACGAGTATCAGCCGCCAGAATGGTCGCCTGAAGCTCCTGAACGTGTCGAAGCGCATCCAGGACCTGCTCGTGATCACGAAGCTCATCACGATTTTCGACAGCTACGACCTCGAAGCCGAAGCGGTCAAGAGCTTCGCGGCCTAAGCCCCTGTCTGGCCGACGCCTTCGGGTCTAGCCGGGGGCTTCGGGGCCGACCCCCTCCATCGCGGCCCGGACCGCGATCTCCGCCGCGATCTTTGCTTGGGGCGGCGGCCGCGCCCGGCCGCGGTCGCCGGATGACCATGTCTGATTTTTCCGTCCGCGCCGATCACGTCGACGTCGAGCAGATCATGCGCCAGATCCGGGCGCGGATCCGCGACAAACGCGGCGCCGACTACACCGAGGCGGAGGTCCGCGAGCTGGCCAGCGTCAAGCTCGATCGCTTCCTCGATCCGCGGGCGGTCCGCTCCGATCTGCTGGGCCACTTCAAGCGCCAGCACCAGCCGGCGCCGCTGTTCCTCGCCGGCGAGGACTTCCCTCCCGAATACACGTTCGACCCCGACGTCACGCTCGGATCGTCGCGCGACCTGCCGCGCAAGATCCTGCGCGGCCTCCGCAAGCTGCTCAGCCCGATCCTCAAGCTGTTCATCAACGTCGGGGCCATCACCCACCCGTTGCACCTGCAGCCGGCGATCAACGCCAAGCACCGCGAGCTGTTCGCCCGGGTCAGCCAGCGCCTGCAAACGCGCGACGAGCTCGACGCGCTCAACTTCGAGATGTTCAACAACCTCGTCGTCGAGACGACCCGGCTGGGCATCGAAGTGAAGAACCTGCGGATGCTCGTCGAGTCGCTCAGCACGCGGCTCGATTTCGATGAGCGACGAGCCCGTGCCCTCGAGGGCGTGGTGCAGTACCGGCCGGGGACGCCGCTGGCGCCGGCTCCGTCGCCGCCGGCGCCGGCTCCGGCTCCGGCTCCGGCCGCCGCACCGGCGGGCGCCGACGACGTCGAGGGCGCGCCGGGCGTGGCTCCGGGCGGCGCAACGGGCGGGGCCCCGGCAGGGGCGACGGGCACGGATCCGGGCGACGGACGTGGACCGCGTCGCCGACGCCGCCGGCGCGGCCGCCGGCGTGGCGGCCTCGAAGGCGGCCCGCCGGGTACGCCCGGCGCCGCGCCGGCTCCCGGTGAGTCCGCTGGTGACGACGGCGGCGACGACGGCGACGACGGCGGTCCCGACTCCGGCGACGACGACGGCGGCGACGACGCCTCCGAATCCGTCGCCGCGCCGGTCGCGTCCGCCCCGTTTGGGTCGGCCCCGTTCGACTCGGCCTCATTTGAATCGGCCTCGTTTGGATTGGCCGGGGCCGAATCGCCGGTCCCGGCCTCTGCCCCCGCCGCCGACAGGGGCGCGGGCGCCGACGCGGGTGCCGACACCGGCGCGGATGCGCCTTCTCCCCGTCCCGCCGACGACTCGGGCAAGCCGTGAAACTCGCGGTCGTCGTCCAGCGCTACGGCGCCGACATCAACGGCGGCGCGGAGCTGCACGCCCGCTACGTCGCCGAGATGCTGGCCCGGCGGCACCGCGTCGAGGTGCTGACGACCTGCGCCCACGACTACGTCACCTGGAAGGCGCACTATCCCGAGGGCACCGAGACGATCAACGGCGTGCCCGTGCGCCGTTTCCCGGTCGCGCACGAACGCGATCCGCAGGACTTCGGCCGGCGCTCGAGGCAGGTGTTCGAGCAGCGCCACTCAGTGGCCGACGAGATCGACTGGCTCGAGAGCGAAGGCCCGACCAGCCCGGCGCTGATCGACCACATCGGCCAGCACGCCGACGCCTTCGACTTCTTCCTCTTCTTCAGCTATCGCTATTACCACGCCTGGCACGGCGTGCGCAGGGTCCCGCACAAGGCGATCATGGTGCCGACTGCCGAGCGTGACGCGGCGCTCGGGCTTTCGATCTTCGCCCCGGTGTTCCGCGCCGCGCGGGCGGTGATGTACAACTCGCCCGAAGAGCGCGCCATCATCCAGGCCGCGTCCGGCAACGCGTCGGTGCCCGGCGTCGTCGTCGGCATCGGCTCCGACCTGCCGCGCGACACCGCGCCGGAGCGTTTCCGGCGCAAGTTCGACGTCTCCGGCCCGTTCGTCATCTACGTCGGGCGCATCGACCGCAACAAGGGCTGCGCCGAGCTGTTCGACTACTTCGGCAACTACCGTCCGCGCCTCGGCCAGCAGCTCTCGCTGATCCTCGCCGGCAACTCGATCCTGCCGATCCCGGCGCACCCGCGCATCCGCCATCTCGGTTTCATCTCGGACCGCGACAAGTTCGACGCCATCGCCGCCTCCGAGGCGCTGATCATGCCGTCGCGCTTCGAGAGCCTGTCGATGGTCGCGCTCGAAGCGTGGGGCCTGGGTCGGCCGGTGCTGGCCAACGGCCGCTGCGACGTCCTGCGCGGCCAGACGATCCGCAGCCGGGCCGGCCTCTACTACGACGACTTCCCCGAGTTCGCCGAGGCGCTCTTCACACTGACCTCGAACCGGCCGCTGCACCAGGCTCTCGGCGACAACGGCCGCCGCTTCTACGAGCGGCACTACGCCTGGCCGGTCATCCAGCGCAAGTACCGAGGACATGCTCGGCCAGCTGGCCCGCGCGAACGCCGCGCCGGTCGCGCTCGATCCACTCCCCGGGTGGCTCGCCCGCCGGCGGCGGACGCTGCCGCCGGCCCAACAGGTCGTCGACGCGATCGCCAAGGGCCCGGTGGCCTACGACGAGCCGGCGGTCGTCGTCGCCGTGGATGGGCAGCCGCGCGGCCAATCGAGCGGCCCCGCGGGTGGACTGGCCGGGCCGGCGCCGCGGCCCTCGCCGGTCAGCGGCCGCCAGGCCGTCCGCAGCGGCCCGCACGGCCGCGGCCGGCGGCCGCAGGGGCCCCGCACCGACGGCGGGCGCTCCGACGGCGGTCGCCCCGACGGGAAGCGGGCCGACGGGAAGCGGCCCGACGGGAAGCAGCCCGATCGGCCGCAGGGCGGCGGGCGAACCGGCCAGCCCGGCGCGCAGGCGGGTGGCAACGCCGGCAACGGCGGTCAGGGAGCAGCCGCCAAGGGCGGCAACGGCGGAGGGCAGAAGGGCCCGCGGGATCGCCAGGACGGGCGCCGGGGGCAGAACCGGCCGGGCCGTCAACGGCGGCCGCCGCGGAGGAAAGAGTGACCGGCCGGGCCGAGGTCGATCCGGCGGTCTCGACGGCATCGGGACCGGCCGTCCACCAGGTCCTGGCCACCCTCGGCTACGGCGACGCCATCGGCCACGAAGTGCTCGGCATCCAGAAGGTGCTGCGCGGCGCCGGCTACCGCTCGGACATCTTCGTCGAGACCGCCGACTCGCGCCTCGAGGACCTGACCCGCGACTACCGCGAGCTGATCGACGAGGCGACGCCGGACACCGTCCTCATCCATCACTTCTCGATCGGATCGCGCGCCTCGCGCGTCGCTTACGCCCTGCCCGGGCGGATGATCCTCGTCTACCACAACATCACGCCGCCGGTGTACTTCGCCGGCGTGCATCCGCTGCTCGTCGAGCTCTGCTACCTCGGACGCCGCGAGCTGGGCGCCTATGCGTCGCGTTGCGCGCTGGCACTCGGCGACTCCGAGTTCAACCGTCAGGAGCTGGTCGACCTCGGGTTCCCGCGCACCGACGTCCTGCCCGTCGTGCCGAGCTTCGATCACCTCGACGTCGAGCCCGAATCGGACGCTGGCCCAGGCCTTCGACGACGGCTGGACCAACCTGCTGTTCGTCGGCCGGGTCATCCCGAACAAGAAGATCGAGAACGTCATCCGCCACTTCCACGCCTACAAGACGCGGCACAACGCGCGGTCGCGGCTGCTGCTGGTGGGCTCGTCGGGCGGCTTCGAGCGCTACTTCGCCATGCTGCAGAAGCTGGTCGCGGATCTCGGCGCGCACGACGTGCACTTCCTCGGCCACGTCTCGGACGCCGAGCTCGCCGCCTACTACGAGGTGGCCGATCTGTTCCTGTGCGCCAGCGAGCACGAGGGGTTCTGCGTGCCGCTGATGGAGGCGTTCCACGTCGGCCTGCCGGTGGTCGCCTACGCCGCCACTGCGATCCCCGCGACGATGGACGGCGGCGGCGTCCTCTACACCGACACGGATCCGGCGCACGTCGCCGCCATCGTCGACGCGGTGATCAGCAGCCCCGACCTCGAGGCGCAGATCGTCGACGCCCAGGACGCCGCGCTGGCGCGGCTGCAGGCCCGCGACTTCGGCGGCCTGGTGCGCGGCTTCGTCGAGCACGTCCGGGCGATGCCGCCTCAGCCGGCGCCGCCGGTCGCCTTCGACTTCTGGGATCGCTTCGCCTCCACCCAGCAGCTGGAGGAGCTGCACCAGTACCGCCCGGGCGCGTACGGCGCGCTGCCGCGCCCGGGCGCCTCGGCAAAGGGTCAGGCCGTCCCGGCGGCGCCATGATCATCAACCAGTGGGTGCCGGCCGCCCACCGGGGAGACGCCATCGGCGACAGCGCCCGGCGCGTCCGCGATCTGCTGCGGGCCAAGGGCCACACCTCCGACATTTTCGCGCTGACCGTCGACGACGACCTGCGCGACGACGTCCGGCCGTTCGCCGACGACGCGGCGCGGACGGGCGACGTCACGATCTTCCACTTCGCGCTGCCGTCGCCGATGACCGGCGCGTTCGCGACGCTGCCGGGCGGCCGCGTCCTGCAGTACCACAACATCACGCCGTCGCACTTCTTCGCCGGCTACGACGCCAACATGTTCCGGCTGGCGTCCTACGGCCGGCGCGAGCTGGCGACGCTCGTCGGCCACGTCGACCTGGCGCTCGGCGACTCCGATTTCAACCGCCGCGAGCTGGAAGCGCTCGGCTTCGCCCCGACCGGGGTGATGCCGATCGCCGTCGATCTCGATCGAATCACCAAGGCGCCGCCGCGGCCGGCCCTGTCGCGCTTCCTCGACGACGGCTTGGTAAACTTCCTGTTCGTCGGCCGCATCGCGCCCAACAAGCGCATCGAAGACCACATCCGGCTGGCCGAGCACTACAAGCGCTATGTCGACGCCTACTACCGCTTCATCTTCGTCGGCAAGACCGACGCCGTGCCGGCCTACTACAAGGCCATCCTGGCGCTGATGCGGGAATACGACCTGCCGCACGATCGGTTCTTCTTCACCGGCCCGGTGCCCGACGCCGATCTGGCCGCGTTCTACCGCCACGCCGACGTCTACATTTCCCTCAGCGAGCACGAGGGCTTCTGCGTCCCGCTGCTCGAGTCGATGGCCGCCGGCGTGCCCGTTCTGGCCTACGGCGAGGCCGCCGTGCCCGAGACGATGGGCGGCGCCGGCGTCGTCTTCAACCCCAAGGACCTCGAGTTCGCCGCCGAATGGCTCGGCGTCCTCGCCTACGACCAGGACGTCCGGCGGCGGATCGTCGTCGGCCAGCGCCAGCGCCTCGCCGACTTCGGCGACCACCGCACGTCGCGCGAACTGGACACCCTGATCGCGGAGTTCGCCTGATGAAGATCGCGCTCGTCGTCCAGCGCTACGGCACCGACATCCTCGGCGGCTCGGAGTACCACGCCCGCCTGATTGCCGAGCGCCTCGCCCAGCGCCACCAGGTCGAGGTGCTGACCACCTGCGCCCGCGACTACATCACCTGGAAGAACGAGTATCCGGAAGGCGTCGACCGGGTCCGCGGCGTCGCGGTGCGGCGGTTCGCCGTCGCCGAAGCGCGCGAGCTCGATGAGTTCAACCGCTTCTCGGACTGGATCTTCAACTACCCGCACACCGACGCCGACGAGCAGGACTGGCTGCGGCGGCAGGGACCGGTGACGCCGGGCCTCCTCGAGCACCTGCAGCGCAGCCACCGCAGCTACGACATCCTGATCTTCTTCACCTACCTCTACGCGCCGACGGCGCTCGGCCTGCAGATCGATCCGTCGCGCAGCATCCTCGTGCCGACCGCGCACGACGAGCCGGCCATCAAACTGCGGATCTACCGCGACCTGTTCCGCAAGGCCAAGGCGATCGCCTACAACACCGACGTCGAGCGCCGGTTCCTGAACTCGACCTTCGACATCCGGGCCACCGCCGAGGCGACCGTGGGCTGCGGCGTCGACCTGCCGCAGAACCGGCCGCACCCGGGCACGCCGGAAGCCGCCGAGGCCGCCGCCAACGACGACGAGAATTCGCCCGACAAGGGCTACGGCAACCGCCGCCGGATGCGCGGGCGCGGCGAGGCGTTCCGCCGCCGTCATCGCCTGCACGGCCCGGTCGCGCTGTACGGCGGGCGCATCGATCCGGGCAAAGGCTGTGAGGAACTGCTGCAGTACTTCAACGGCTACCAGCGCACCGGCGGCGACGCCACGCTGGTGCTGATGGGCGCCAAGCTGATGCCGCTTCCCGAGGACCCGTCGGTGCGCTTCGCCGGCATGCTGTCCGAGGTCGAGCGGGCCGAGGCGCTCGAAGCCGCCACCGTCGTCGTCGTGCCGTCGCCGCTCGAGAGCCTGTCGCTGCTCGCCCTCGAGGCGATGGCGGTCGGCACGCCGATCCTGGTCAACGGCCGCAGCGACGTCCTCGTCGATCACTGCCGCAAGAGCCAGGCCGGGCTCTACTACTCGTCCGCCGACGAGTTCACCGAGGCGCTCAAGATGCTGCTCGCCGACGATCGGCTGCGGGCGCAGATGGGACGCAACGGCCGGCAGTACGTCAAGACCAACTACCGCTGGGACGTCATCATGCAGAAGTACGAAGGGTTGATGGCGGCGCTGAAGGGCTGACGGCCGAGGAGGGCTGCGGCGTGGACCCGTTCCCGCTCGCGCTCGAGTATCGGCTGCGATGCGGCGACCGCGTCGTCTGGTGGGGGCGCCCCGTGCGTCTCGCGATTGCCGGTCGGCGCGACCTGGCGCTGCTCCCGGTGATCGCGATCGCGGCCGCCACCGCCGCCGTCGTGGCGTTCGCGCCCGGCCCCACCTGGCACCCGGTGGTCGCGACGATTTTCCGGCTCGCGTTCGCGGCGTCAGGCGTCTCCTTGATCGCGACCCACCTGACGATCGTCGCCCGCCAGCGCCGCCGGCGCTTCTACGCCGTCGCGCTCGACCGCGTGCTGCTCGCCGACGACTTCTGGAGCGGGGGCTTTCGGGCCGTCCCGCTCGACCGGATCACCGACGCGAAGGTCGACGCTCGCCCGCCAGGCGACGGTGACGATCACGCTCATCGTCGACGACGGGACCTGCCCACAACTCGCCCACGTCGCGGATGCACAAGGCGTGCGCGCGACCTTGATGGAGGCACGGGCCGATTTCCTCCGTCGCATGCCGGATTCGGTGCCGCTCGAAATCGTCGACACGCTCGAACCGGACGAGCGCGTGCTCTGGTGGGGACGACCGACCGACGCTGGACCGGCCGAACCGTCGCGGCCTGGCCGACGAGCCGATACCGAGCTTTCAGCGCATCGCCGATGTGAAGGCCGTCCTCGCCGTCTTTGCCGAGGCCGCCGAGGCCGCGCGACGCCGGGACTGAGGCGACGTGGCGGCCGGCCGGCGGTCAGCGCTGCGGCCAGCCGGGCCGGACGACGCTCAGCAGGATGATGGCCGGCACCGGCATCACGACCAGCGCGGCAGCCCACGTGGCACGGGCCCGCTGGGTCAGCGCCCGGTGCCACAGCCAGTAGATCCCGCTGCCGGTCATCGCCGTGTAGACCACGAGGACCGACACCAGTTCGGTCACGGATATCTGCATGCCTCCTCCTACGCGAACCCTGAGTACTTAGATGAACGTTGGCGCCAGGAAGTTCCGAACACGGTGACGGACCGGCAGGGTGCGGCGGGACGGGCCAGGGACAGTCCTGGCGTGGCGCTTACGGGCGGGGCGCGCGGGGGCGGGCCGACCTAGGGCGCGACGCGCACCTGGATCGTGTCGACCGAGGCGGCCAGGGAGCGGCCGTCCGCGATGCCGGCGTCGGACGGCTTGGCGTCGTAGGCGAAGCGCAGCTCCAGGTGGTTCACGCCGCTGCGCCAGGCGGCGCGCGGCACGGCGACGGTCGCGGCGCGCCAGCCGGCCGCCAGCGTCATCGGCGCCTGGGGCGCGCCGTTGACGATCAGCGTCAGCTGCTGAGGCGGGGCCTTCGGCGGCTGGTAGGGCCGCACGACGACCTCGACGACGAGGTCCGCCGGATGGTCGAGTGGCGCCTCGACGGTCGCCGAGCGGGTCGCCCATCGGAACGAGCGGCCGCCGTCGCGTTCCGCGCCGTGCCAGCCGTCGCCGACGAACGGGCCGTCGCGCTCGCCGATGTCGATCTCGCCGGTGTCGACGCCGCCGCCCAGGAGCCGGCCGCCAGACAGCAGATCGTAAGCCGACGGATGCACGCCGTTGGCGAGGGCATAGGCGAGGTTGGCCGGCGCCGACGGCGGATGCCCAATCCAGCCGTGGAGGGTCCGAGCCTGAGCGGCACCGATGTCGCCGAACGACGCGGGCTCGCCGAGATGGAACACGGCATCGTGAGCGGCTTTCATCAGCGTCACGTTCCAGAGGACCAGCCCGCTCAGCATGGCGCCGGCCGCCAGCGCCGGCCGGCGGACGACGAGCCGCGCCAGCCCGTCGACGACTGCGGCAAGGCCGCACACCATGTACGGCGTGAGCGCGACGAACGCCGGCGCCGCCGGCCAGACGTAGCTCCACCAGTGGGCGTGAGCGGCAACGAGACACGTCGTCGCGGCCAGCAGCGTCATTCCCGTGACCGCCAGGAGTCGATCGGCGGGCCAGAGCAGGAACAGGCCGATGGCCCCGAGGTAGACGGCCGGGGCGTTGGCCAGCACGCCGCCCCGCGACGACCACAGCACGTCGGCCAGACTGGCGCCGTCGACGGCCAACGGACCGTCCAGCCACGTCAGAGTCGCCGCAAGCCCGGCGACGATGCCGGCGGCCGCCCACAGTCGGGTCGCGCGCGGCGAGGCGCCTCGGGCGGCCCGCACCCAGCCGAACGCGGCCAGCGAGCCGAGCACGAGACGGACCGGGGCGCTGTCATCCGCCGAGCCGCTCAGGTACCAGAGCACGGGCGAGCCGAGCGCGACGCCGGCGACGGCGAGCATCGACGTGGCGCGGCTGAACCGCTCGCGCGCGAGCAGATAGCAGCAGACCAGGGCCACCGCGATGAGCGTCGTCGTCATCGTCGGCCGCTCAATCGTGGACCTTGGCGCGGACGTAGTCGACCGCCGCCGACAGGTCGCGGGTGTCGCCGCCGCCATCGGGACCGCCGGGGCGCCCGACCCGCGAGAACGTCAGCACGACCTGGTTGGGCCCGGCACGCCACGCCCGGCGCGGCACGGCGACCACCAGCGTCTGCCAGTCGGTCCCGACCGGCAGCGGGCCGAAGCGCGCCGCCCCGGTGTCGACGGTCACTGTCTGGCCGTCGCCGGCCATGGGAAACGCGCGCAGCCGGATCTGCAGGTCGAGGTCGCTGGCGAACGCGAGCGGCAGCGTCAGGGCAGCCTGCTGCGTCGCCCAGCGGAAGCTCAATGGGCCCTCGCGCTCGGGGGTGAACCAGCCGGCGAGCAGGAACGGACGGTCGTCGCCACCGACATCGATGCGGCCGAACGGCCTGATCGCCTCGCCCATGAACGACGTCATCGGCAGGTCGTAGTGGGCCGGCGACACCCGGTGCGTCGCCGCGAACCATAGATTGGCGGGCATCGAGAACGGGTTCCCAATCCAGTTGTGCAGAATGCGGGCCTGGGTGGCTCCAGCCTCGCCGAACGAAAACGCGACGCCAATCGGGACCTGACCGAATCGACCGGCTTCGAGAAAGCTCACGTTCCAGGTCGCGAGCCAGGCGAGCACCGCGGCACCCACCAGCCGCGGCCGGCGGGCCAGCAGCGCCGCCAGGCCGTCTATAGCCGCCGCGCCACCGAGCACGAACAACGGCAGCGTGCCGTCGAAGCGGCGCCCGCCGTAGCCGGCGCTGCCCCACCAGTCCTGGATCGCGGCGTTGAAATAGATCATCGCGGCGACGACGACGATCGCTGGTACTCCGACCGACGGGTGGCGCCTCGCGAAGAGCAAGAGCCCGATGGCCGCGACGTAGAGGATCGGCGACGTCGCGAACAGGCCGTTTTGCGAGGCGAGGAGTACGTCGACGAGGTGCGGATGGGCCCAGACGATCTGCGGCCCGACGGGCGATACGGCCAGGTAATGGCCGTAGATGGCCTTCCAGGCCAGCATTTGCGGGATGAAGGCGGCGATCGCGGCGATCGTGAAGGCGACGCCGCCGACCAGCGTCGCGCGGACCGTCGCTCCGTCCCGGGTGCGGCTGGCCCGCCACAAGGTGGTGAGCGCCTCGATCGCCGGCAACAGCGCGAAGATGACGCTCTGCCAGCGGACCAGGCCGGCGAAGCCGGCCAGCGCGCCGAGGCCGATCCAATGGATCAGCGTCCGCCGCCCCATTGTGGCGGTCCAGTACCAGACGAACGCCGCGACGACGGCCATCGTCGGGGCGTGCGTCATGGTCGGCTCGGCCAGGGCGTACCAGAGGATGAACGACCCGCCGGTGACCATCGCCGCGCTGGTTGCGGCGACGGCCTCCGGGAAGAACTGCCGCGCCGCCCGGATCGAGCACCACGTGCCCAGGAGCGCGTAGAACAGGCCGGCGATGCACACCGCCTGGCGATACGGGTAGGACGTGCCGTCGATCGCCACCGGCAGGCCGAGGCCGTGCTGGCGGAGCGCGGCCAGGTGGCCGCCGCCGAAGAACGGCGCCCAGACGATGGCCGGCCCGATCGTCCACGCCGAGTGGGCGTAACCGGTCTCGGTCGGCGGCTGCCACAGGTAGGCCTTGTCGCCCAAGCCGAGCAGCGGATAGTCGTTGGTGAAGTCGACGTCGCGGTCGAAGGCGATCGACCGCAGGTAGGCGAAGTAGTAGAACGCGTCGCTCTGCAGGCGGGCGTTCAGTTGCCATTGCACGGCGACGCCCGAAGCGAACAGCGCCGCGAATACCGAGGCCGTCACGATGCGGGAGCGGCCGGGCGTCCCGGTTCGCGTCAGGGCGTGCGCGACGAGCAGCACCGCCAGCGCCATCAGTGGCAACGCCGCCAGGGCGATCGGCGACTCCGGCAGCCACGGCATCGGACGCCAGCGCATCAGCCGCCGCGTCACCATCTCAATGGCAACTACGAGCGACGTCGCCGATGCGGCGCCGAGCGCCGCCCCGAACAGCCACCGGCGCGCCCGGGCCGCAGCTGCTGACGCGCCGGCCACGGTCATCCGTTCTGCCGCCCGGGCTGCAGGATGACGAAGGCGATCGCGCCGACGATCGGCACCGACATGATCGCCAGCGCCCAGATCGCCTGGGTCGTGTCGTCGAGGCGTCGGGCGCGCAGCAGGAAGAGTGGCGGCACGACGAACACCAGGTAGAACGCCAGGTACAAGATGCCCATCGGCGTCCACGCGTACAGCATCGACAGCCAGGGCGAGGTTACGGCCTCGTGCATCGCGACAGTCCCGGTCCGCGCCGGCGGAGGGGGAACGCGGCGGCGGCCGCCCTGATTCTATCCGGACCGCTCGTCTACCCGCGGGCGGGCTCGACTTCGGGCTCGTCTTCCGGCACCGCCAGATCGGCGTCGCGCGCGCTCGCCTTCTTGCGCCGCGGCCGGATGTCGTAGCGCTTGATCATCTCGTTCAGCGTCGTCGGCTTGATGTGGAGCAGCTCGGCGGCCCGTTTCTGGACGCCGCCGGCGGCCTCGAGCGTCGACTCGATCAGCCGCTTCTCGAAGTCGCTGGTGACTTCCTTGAACGAGATGCCCTCGGGCGGCACCACGAAGGTCGGGATCTGGAACGGCCGCGATGTGCGGACGTGCTCGGGGATCAGCTCGGTGTCGATGCGCGTGCCCGGGCACAGCACGACGGCGCGCTCGATGACGTTCTCGAGCTCGCGGACGTTGCCCGGCCAGTCGTACTCCATCAGCAGGTCGAGCGCATCGGGCGTCAGCTCCATCCCGACCTTGCCGTTCTCCTCGCCGTATTTCTCGAGGAAGTGCTGGGCGAGCAACGGCACGTCGTCCTTGCGCTCGCGCAGCGACGGCAACTGAATGGTGATGACGTGCAGCCGGTAGTAGAGGTCCTCGCGGAAGCGGCCCTCCTCCATCATCCGGCGCAGGTCGACGTTGGTGGCGGCGATGATGCGGACGTCGACCTTGATGTTCTCGACGCCGCCCAGGCGCATGAACTCGCGCTCCTGGATGACGCGCAGCAGCTTGGACTGGGTCTCGAGCGGAACGTTGCCGATCTCATCGAAGAAGATGCTGCCCTTGTCGGCGACCTCGAACAGGCCCTTCTTCGGGTAGACGGCGCCGGTGAAGGCGCCCTTCACATGGCCGAAGAGGTTCGATTCGAGAAGGTCGGGCGGCAGGTTACCGGAGTTGACGCTGACGAAGTGCTTCTCGGCGCGTGGCGAGTTGGTGTGCAGGGCCCGGGCGACCAGCTCCTTGCCGGTGCCGCTTTCGCCGTTGACCAGCACGGTCGATCGGCTGGGGGCGGCCTGGATGATCAGGTCGAACACCTGCCGCATGCGCGGGCTGCGACCGATGATGTTGGCGAACTTGTGGTAGCGCGTCTGCAGGTTCTGGCGCAGGGCGCGGTTCTCGGTGACGAGCTGCCGCCGCTCCAGGGCGTTGCGCAGCACGACCAGCACTTCGTCGTTCTTGAACGGCTTGGTGATGTAGTCGAGGGCGCCGCGCTTCATCGCGGCGATAGCCGTCTCGATCGAAGCGAAGGCGGTGACCATCACGACCGGCAGGTCCTCGTCGATGGTCTTCAGCTCCTCGAGGGTGGCGATGCCGTCGATGCCCGGCATCATCACATCGACGATGGCGGCGTCGAACGGCATCGAGCGCGCCATTTCGAGGCCCTGCGTGCCGTTGGTCGCGAGCCGGACCTGGTAGCCCTCACGGGTGAGGAGCGTCTCCAGGATCTCGCGCATGATTTCTTCGTCGTCGATGACGAGAATCGAGCCGTGACGTGTCATGAGCCCGCCTGTTTGAGGTGTCCGGTGTCGGCCGCGTCGCGGCCCATCGCCCGCAGTGCGGCGGCGTCCTGCGCCAGCGGGAAGAGCAGCTTGAAGACGGTGCCCTTGCCCTCCGCGCTCTCGCAGGTGATGACGCCGCCGTTCTCGCGAACGATGCCGTAGGTGATCGACAGGCCCAGTCCGGTGCCCTGCCCGATCGGTTTGGTGGTGAAGAAGGGATCGTAGATCCGCGACAGGTGATCCGGCGGGATCCCGGCCCCGGTGTCGGAGACGTCGATGACCGCCTGGCCGCCGTCGACCCGCGTCGTGATCGACAGCCAGCCGCCCTTGGGCATGGCATCGCGGGCGTTGATGAAGAGGTTCAGGAACACCTGCTGCAGCTTGTGTTCGACCGAGGGGACGATCAGCGCCTCGGTGGCGAAGTCGCGGCGCACCTGGACGTTGGCGTTGCGGAACTGGTGCTCGAGGAGCGACAGCACGTCGGCGATCACGACGTGCAGGTCGACCGGACCGACGTCGGTCTGCGGCGGCCGCGCCAGGTTGAGCAGGCCGTTGACGATCTTGGCGGCACGGAACGTCTGGCGCTCGATCTTCTCGAGCAGCTTGGTCCGCGCATCGTCCGGGTCGGCGCCCTCCAGCAGCATCTGGGTGAAGCTGGAGATGCCGGTCAGGGGCGTGTTCACCTCGTGGGCGACGCCGGCGGCGAGGAGGCCGATCGAGGCCATCTTCTCGGAGATCTGCAGCTGTTCCTCGAGCTGGACGCGCGATGTGATGTCCTCCAGGATGACGATGGTGCCGGCGGTGCGGCCGTCGACGTCGCGCAGCGGCGCCTCGGCGACGTTGACCAGGCGCGGCCGGCCGCCCTCGGCGTGGCGCGAGACGATCGGGACGCGGTAGAGCACCGAGACGTTGGACGGCTGGCCGGTGGCCGCCGTGACGCGGTGCGCCCGCAGCGCGTTGAGCAGCTCGCCGTCGAACAGCTCGTCGAGCCGCCGCCCGACGGCATCGGCGCGCGGCAGGCCGTAGAGACGCTCGAGCGACGGGTTCCAGCGGACCACGCGCTCGTCCAGACCGGCGACGAGCAGGCCGTCGTCGAGCGATTCGATGACGTTCTCGTTGAAGCGGCGCTCGCGATCGAGCTCGGCCGCCTTGAGCTGCAGCTGGTGGTAGAGGCGGCCGTTCTCGAACGCCGTCGCCACCTGCGCCGCCACCGCCTCGACCAGCGCCATGTCCTCGCTGTTGAGCGGCTCGCCGCTCTCCTTGCCGCCCAGCGCCATCACCGCGATCGTCCCCTCCTTGGAGACGCACGGGACGAAGCAGTGGACGCCGAGCTGCTGCCAGTGGCTGACCTCCTCGACGGTGAAGCGCCGCATCGTGAACGGCTCGTCGAGGTTGACGGTCTGGCCGCCGCGGATGCGGTTGCCGATGCCCGAGCCGGCGTCGAGCGGCGGGAGCGGCCGGAGGAAGCCGACCGACCGCGCGGCGACGAACTGGCTCGGCGTCGACTCGCTGACCGGCGTCAGCAGCAGGCACATCCGATCGAGCACCAGCGTGTCGACGACGCGATCGACGAGGCGCTCGCTCAGCCGCTGCAGGTCGAGGTCGGTGTTCAGCTCCCGGGCGAACGCGACGAGGGCGCGGCGGTAGTCGTAGCGGTCGCGGTAGTAGGCGCGATCGAGCAGCGTCTGGATCGTGTTCTTGACCAGCGGCGCGAGCAGCACGACGACCAGCGTCGCCAGCACCGCCATGATCGTGTGCGACTGGCCGCCGGCGTCCGCGAACACCTTGCCGGCGAGCTTCAGCAGCACGGCGTAGATCGTCGCGATCGCGGTGATGGCCGCGGCGTAGACGACGGTGCGCTTGATGATCACCTCGACGTCCATGAGGCGATAGCGGACGACCGCCGAGGCGAAGGCGAGCGGCAGGAATCCGAGCGGGATGGTCAGGAAGCCGAGCTGCGGCCCGGCGTCGAAGCCGGCGGCCCACGGCAGGCCGTAGCCGGCGAGGAACGGCACCCCGCCGATGACCGTGCCGCCGACGATCCAGCGCAGCTGGCGGCGCGCCGTCATCGACCGCACCCGGCGCAGGGCGCGGACCATGATGGCGAGCCCGCCGAGCAGGCCGGCGGCCAGCACCGCCAGCTCGAGCCGATCGAGCGTCTCGAGCGCGGTCGTGAAGCTGGTGCCGGTGGCGCCCGGCTGGAGGAGGCCGGTCGGCTGCATCAGAATCGCGGCGCGCAGGCCGCACAGCAGACCGGCCGGCAGGTAGAAGAGTGGCAGCACGGCGCGGCCGAGCGGCGTCCGCACCCAGGCCCGGGGCCGCTCGGGGAACACCAGCGCGAAGTGGAGGAACAGCGGCGGAAGCAGCAGCAGCGCCACCACGTCGCCCCAGTAGAAGACCCAGTCGAGGCGATCGAAGCGGCCGCTGAACGAGAAGCCGAAGACGCCGAAGAACGCGACCGAGAGCCAGAAGAAGTGCAGCGACGCCTGGTCGCCAGGCCGGCGCAGGCGGACGGCACAGCCGACCAGCAGCGTGAAGATGGCGACCAGCGCCTGCACCATGTAAAGCGTGCGGTAGCCGGACGGGCTCTGGCGGAGGGTGAGCTGGGTCAGCCCCTGGCGGACGCCGCCGCGGAGCACCGTGTAGGTGACGGTGTCGCCCGGGCGGGCGGCGTGGAGCGCCTCGAAGACGTCGGCCGGGACGTCGACGCGCCGGCCGTCGATGGCGACCAGCAGGTCGTCGGCGGCGAGCCCGGCTCGCGCCCCGGCACCGTCGCGGGTCAGCTCGCGCGCGACCACGCCCTCGGCGCTGGCCGCCCACAGCACGCCGTCCTCGGCCTCGAGCCAGCTGGCCCGGACGCGCACGTTCGCGATCACCAGCACCAGCAGGCCGGCGGCGACCACGATCGGCACGAGCGCGCGCACGACGGCGCGCAGCCCGACCAGGCGAAGTGAGTTGACCAGACGGCCGGAGTCCATGGAGCTGTGGGACCGGCGAAGTCGTAGCAAAGGCCGTTCCAGCAACTGCCTGGTTACGCGTGCCATTTCTTCTTGCCGCACAACGAGTTACGGCGATCCGATGGACACCATTCCCGACTCGATCCAAAACCTAGGATACACGCTTCAAGGATTCGGATGAGAGGTAATACCTTCGGGTGAGCGAGAGGGGCCCGGCGCTCGGCCAGGCCGCCCAATCATGCCGACCGCGTGCGGACGCCGCGGCGCGCCCAGCGCCGCGAGACGAATGGCGAGGACGAAGTCCGGAGCCATCGTCCGGTCGACGCGTGAAGACGCGTCGACAAATCGCCGGGCGCACGCCCCAAGGTCGGCCAAGGGCCGCGCGTGAGCGCGCGGCCCCAAACTAGAACTGCACAGTGACGCCGCCGACGACGCGCGTCGGAGGCCGCACGACGAGGAGCTCGTCGTAGAGCGAGGCGGCCGTGTCGAGGCCACCGCGGACCAGGTTGCCGACGCCGAAGACCAGTTCGACCTGCGCCGCGTCGCCCCTGAGATACGGGACGCCCTGGTAGACCTGGATGTCGTAGCGCGTCGCGCCGGCGGGGGTGTCGTCGTCGAGAGTCCCGCGGGTGAACCGCGAGTTGTAGCGGCAGGCCGCCGACAGGCGCGTGCCGATGCGCGGCGCCGCCGCGTCGACCCGCATCGTCACGTCGTGCATCCGCTCGCGGTCCGACCGCAGCGCCGACGGCGCGACCAGGCTGACCGCCACGACCTGATCGCCGGCATCCCAGAGCACGTCGGAGGTGCGGTATTCGAGGCCGCCGCGCAGGTGCGTCCCGACCGGCCGGCTGATGCCGACGCCCCAGCCGCTGGCGGCGAAATCGCCGACGCTGGCCACGCCGTAGTGGCCCAGGTCGGCGCGGCGCTGGCCCTTGGCGAGGTTCGGATCGAACACCGTCGCCAGCTGGCCGTCGACCGTCTGGCGGAAATGCGTGAGCGCGAGCCGGAAGGTCGCCACGTCCTGCTCGAGCGCGATGCCCAGGTGGCGCGTCTCCTGGCCCTCGAGCGGCGTGCCGGCAACCAGCGCCGAGAAGGTCCGCTGGGGCGGCAGCGTCAGCGAGCCGTAGGCCTGCGGCACGAACTCTTCGGCCCCGGGCGCGCTCATCGCGCGGGTCGCGGTGACGCGGACCCACGTCCTCGCCGCCGGCGACAGGGACGCGGTGATCGTCGGGCTGAACAGGCCGGGATCGCGCAGGTAGTCGTAGCGCTCGTAGCGCCCGCCCACGTCGAGCATGGCGCGCGGACCGATCGTCCAGTGATCGACGACCTCGACGCCGCCGGCGCTGCGGGCATCGTCCTCGATCCCGAAGACGCTGACGCCGCTGGCCGCCGCCGACCGCTGGCGGCTGTAGGAGCTGTGCACCTCGACGCCGTGCGAATCGGCGACGACGGTGGCGTAGGTGCCGCCGACGAACCACGAGCTGACGCCGCCGCGCGCGGTCGCCGCCTCGACGCTCCACGTGGTGCGCGTGCTGAGCGGGCCGGCCAGGTGCACGAAGGCGATGCCGGCCGGCATGTCGTCGGTCGTGAACGCCTCGAACGGCTGATCCATCGCGCCGGCCGTGAGCAGCTGGACGCGGCCGGTCAGCGCGCCGTTCAAGACCGCCGAGGCGGCCGATCGGCCGACGCCCAGCGTCCACGCCGCGACCTCGTCGAGCCGCGGCAGCGAGCGCCACAGCTCGGCGTCCTCGAGCTGCGACACGTCGTCGATGCGCGACGTGGTCTCGCGCAGCACGGATTGCTTGGCATGGCGCAGGCGCCACGCCGCCGACGAGTGATTGTGCGGGACGGCTTCGGCGGCTTCGCTGTCGACCACCGGGAGCGGGCTGGCCGGCAACGCGCCGTCGATGACGTCCGACGTGGTCGACGACAGGCCGATGCCGGCGGCCATGACCGAACTGGTGCCCGGCGCCATGACCGGCGCCGCCGCGCGCCGCAGCTGGACGTCGAAATGGGTGCCGCGCGACGGCACGACCTGGACGAACTCGCGGCGGGAAGCGGCGAAGCCCCGGCCCTGAACGCGCAGGAGGTAGGTGCCGGCGGGAATCCCGCGCAGCTCGAAGCGGCCGACCCGATCGGTCTCGATGATGAGGAGGTCGCGGCCTTGCGCCGTGACGGCCGCGCCGGACACGGGCTGGTTGCGATCGTCGGTCACGAGCCCTTCGATCCAGCCCGACGACAGGCTGGCCGTGATCATCACCGGGGCCGGTCCGGGTGCACGGGTCCGCGCGGGAGCGCTGCCCGGTCCCTCACGGGCTCGTTCGGGTGAGCCACCCGTTCCCTCACGGGCCGGGGCCGGTGTCGGTGTCGAACGCGCACGGCTGCCCTGCGGCTGGCGCGCATGGGACACGGGTGCCTGAGCGGCCATGGCGGCCGTCAGCAGGACGATCGGCAGGAGTGAGGACATCGGGGAGCCTCCTCTATCGAACCGTACCCGTCTTCCGTTTCCTTACGCGACCGACCGGCGTCCAGCGCCGGCCGGGCCCGGGGTTCAGGAGGCCGCGACCACCGTGAAGAGCACGTCGCGCGTCACGCTCTTCTGGGCCTTGTTGTCCGTGATCTTGATCTCGAGCCGGTACTCGCCCTCGGGGAAGCTTTGCAGCGGCACGCCCTGGCCGGTCATCAGCTGGTGGCCCATCTCCGGATCGAAGTTGGGCGGCAGCGTCTTGTCGGACAGGGTCTGCGTCGGCGTCCGGTTGAACATCTTCTCGCCGGCCGCTTCCTTCTGGAAGAACACGTAGTCGACCGAGACGTCGGGCTTCTTGTCGCCGCCGGGCCTGGCGCCGTAGATCTGGAAGACCAGCTGCAGCTCCTCGGTCTTCTTGAACTTCATGTCGACCGCGGGCGTGACCTCGCTGTCGCCCAGCACGTAGGGCCGTTCCTTCATCGCCTCGGGCGCCACCGGCGCGGCCAGCGGCTCGATCTTGTCGGCGACCAGCACCGAGCTGGTCTGCAGCTCCTCGCCGTGGTAGTTCGGGACGACGACTTCCTGCTTGAGGAGCGCCACCTTGACCGGAGCGTCGGCGGCGGTGCCGCCGCCCGGCCGCTCGCGCACGGCCACGTAGACGTCGTAGGCACCCGGCGCGACGGCGAACGCGCGGGTCAGCCGGACCGGCAGGCCGGTGCCGCCCGAGCGCAGTTCCGTGAAGTAGACGTCCTCGAACGGATAGGCCGGCGCCTTCTCACCGGAGGCCGCCGCCGGCAGGCCGGTCGCGCCCTTCGGCGCGATGCGCAGGTAGGCCGCCACCGACGAGGTCATCTTGCCGGGCTCGAGGCTGACCGTGAAGGGCACGAAGATCAGCCCCTGCTGCGCCTTCAGGAAGTCGGCCCGCCAGGTGAGGGCGATCTCCGGGGCCGGCTGCGACGGCGCGTCCTTGGCGTCTTTGGCGTCCTTGGCGGACGGGTCCTTGGGGGGCGTGACGAGGTAGGTGCCGGGCGCCGCGCCCTTCATCACTTCGTCGGCGAGCTTCGCGAGCGGCGAGGCTTCCTGCCGCTGCGCCGCGGTCAACCCTTCCGCGGGTTTCTTGTCCTTGTCGTCCTTGCGCTGCGCGGGCGCGGCGAGAACCGGCATGGAGGAGACCGAGACGGAGGCGAGCGCGACCAGCGCCGCCAGGACCACGGAGGTCCGGGTGGGGATACTCAGCATCAAAACCTTGACTCCCGGGATGGATCGCGACGTCGGATCGGAGGGTGCCCTGAGGGCACCACGGACCGCTAGCGATCATAGGCGACGATCCGGGCCAAGTCAAACCGCACAGGGCCAGCTCAAGTCACTGACAGCGCGGCAGTTGAGGGCCGCCCGTCGGCGGCGTGCGTGGTATCATCCGCGCCGTATGCCGGCCGATTCCCTGGTGATTGTCCTGGCCGGAGGCGTCGGCGAGCGCCTCTTCCCGCTGACGAAGGAACGGGCCAAGCCCGCCGTCTACTTCGGCGGGCCGTACCGAATCATCGATTTCACGCTCTCCAACTGCGTGAACTCCGGCTTCCGCCGCATCTACATCGCGACCCAGTACAAGTCGCTCTCGCTGTCGCGGCACATCCGCATGGGCTGGAAGGTGTTCGCGGAAGAACTCGGCGAGTTCATCGAGATCCTGCCGCCGCAGAAGCGCGTCGGCGAGCACTGGTACCTCGGCACCGCCGACGCGGTCTACCAGAACCTCTACTCGATCACGCGCGAGAACCCGAAGCACATCGTCGTGCTGTCCGGCGATCACGTCTACAAGATGGACTACGCGCGCATGCTGCGTTTCCATCAGGAGCGCGGCGCCGCGGCCACCATCGCCTGTCTCGAGGTGCCGGTCGCCGAAGCCACCCGCTTCGGCGTCGTCGCCGTCGACGGCAACGACACCGTGACCGGCTTCCTGGAGAAGCCGCGCCAGCCGATCGGCGTGCCCGGATCGCCGGACGTCGCGCTGGTGTCGATGGGCATCTACATCTTCGAGGCCGACGCGCTCTACAAGGCGCTCGAGGCCGACGCCGCACGCGACACCAACCACGACTTCGGCAAGGACATCCTGCCGGCGCTGATCCAGAACGCCCAGGTCAGCGCCTACCGCTTCTACGATCAGAACAAGAAGGCGTCGAAGTACTGGCGCGACATCGGCACGCTCGACGCCTACTACGAGGCGTCGATGGACCTCTGCCACGTCAACCCGGAGTTCAACCTCTACGACCCCGAGTGGCCGATGCGGACGTGGCAGATCCAGGCGCCGCCGGCCAAGTTCGTGTTCGCCGACGAGGGCCAGCGCTGCGGCCATGCGATCGACTCGATCATCTCGGCCGGGTGCATCATCTCGGGCAGCCGCGTCCAGGGCAGCATCCTCTGCCCCAACGTGCGCGTGCACAGCTTCTGCGACGTCGCCGACAGCATCCTGATGCCGGGCGTCCGCGTCGGTCGGCATTCGCGGATCCGCCGCGCCATCATCGACCGCGACGTGTTCATCCCGCGCGGCGCCCGCATCGGCTACTACCCGGAGGAAGACCGCAAGCGGCACACCGTCACCGAGTCGGGGATCGTGGTGGTGACGACCGACGACGAGCCGCTGGTCGTCGATCCGCCGACCGAGGTCCTCAGCGTCGAAGGCGAGTGGGACCGGCGCGGCGCCTGATCGCAAAATCTGCCAAAATGTTCAGTTGCAGGCCGGGCTTCGACCGGGCCTGAGCCCGGGAAAGTACGCAGAATCCGGGAGTTGCTCGGAGCATGCTCCGAGCAACTAGCGGAAACTGCACCATCGAGGAGCATTCGTGAACATCAAGCGTGTCGTCGGACGGGAAATTCTGGACTCGCGGGGCAACCCGACGGTCGAAGCGGATGTCGAACTCGCCAGCGGCGCCGTCGGGCGCGCGGCGGTCCCCTCGGGGGCGTCCACCGGCACGCGCGAGGCGCTCGAGCTCCGCGACGGCGACACGAGCCGCTACCTCGGCAAGGGCGTCCGGCTCGCGGTCGCCAACATCAACGGCGAGATCGCCAAGGCCGTGACCGGCAAGGAACTGAACCAGGCCGGGCTCGACAAGGCGATGGTCGACCTCGACGGCACGCCCAACAAGGGCCGCCTCGGCGCCAACGCCACCCTCGCCGTCTCGATGGCCGCCCTGCGCGCCGCCGCGGCCGAGGAGAAGGTCGCGCTCTACGAGCACATCGGCGCCCTGCGCCATGCCATGGTCGGCGGCGAGCGCGCCGACCTGCTGCCCGTCCCGATGTGCAACATCCTCAACGGCGGCGCGCACGCCGACACCAACGTGGACTTCCAGGAGTTCATGGTGATGCCGGTCGGCGCCAGCTCGTTCAGCGAAGCCCTGCGCATCGGCGCCGAGATCTTCCACGCCCTGCGCGGCATCCTGAAGAAGCGCGGCCTGGCCACCGGCGTCGGCGACGAAGGCGGCTTCGCGCCCAACCTCAAGTCGAACCAGGACGCGCTCGACCTCGTGATGGAGGCGATCGGCAAGGCCGGCTTCAAGGCCGGCACCGACGTCGTCCTGGCCCTCGACGTTGCCGCGAGCGAGTTCTTCGAGGACGGCCAGTACGTCTTCAAGAAGTCGGGCGACAAGACACGCAGCTCGGACGCGATGATCGAGCTCTACACCGAGTGGACGCGCGACTACCCGATCCTCTCGATCGAGGACGGTCTCAGCGAAGCGGACTGGCCAGGCTGGGAGCGGCTGACCAAGGCGCTCGGTGCCAAGGTGCAGCTGGTCGGCGACGACGTGTTCGTCACCAACCCCGCCATCCTGAAGGAAGGCATCGCCAAGGGCATCGCCAACTCGCTGCTCGTGAAGGTGAACCAGATCGGCACCGTCACCGAGACGCTCGAGGCGATGGCGATGGCGTGGGCCGCCGGCTACACGACGATCGCCTCGCACCGCTCGGGCGAGACCGAGGATTCGACGATCGCCGATCTCGCGGTCGGCACGCGGGCAGGCCAGATCAAGACGGGCTCGCTGTGCCGCAGCGACCGCGTGGCCAAGTACAACCAGCTGCTCCGCATCGAGGAAGCCCTCGGCTCGAGCGCCAAGTACGCCGGCCGCGCCGCCATCAAGCAGCTGAAGTAGGCCGATGGCGATGACTGGTCCGCTCGCACTCATCATCCTGGACGGCTGGGGGATCCGCGCCGAGCGCGACCAGAACGCCGTCGCGCTGGCGGAGCCGGCGACGTTCCTCGACCTGCTGACGCGCTATCCGAGCGGCACACTCCAGGCATCGGGCGAGGCCGTCGGCCTCCCCGCCGGCCAGATGGGCAACTCCGAGGTCGGGCACACCAACCTGGGCGCCGGCCGCGTCGTCTACCAGGACCTGACGCGGATCGACAAGAGCATCCGCGATCACGACCTCGAGACGCGCCCGGCGCTGCTCGCCGCCTACGATCGGTGCGCCGGCGCATCGACCCACGCGCTGCACCTGGTCGGGCTGCTCTCGGATGGCGGCGTTCACAGCCACCAGGAGCACCTGCACGCGCTGATTCACCTGGCCAGGGCGCGCGGCGTGTCGCGGGTGTTCGTGCACGTCCTCACCGACGGGCGCGACACGTCGCCGACCGGCGGCCGCGCCTACGTCGCCGCGCTCGAAGGGGCGTTGACCGCGGCCGGCGTCGGCCGCATCGCCTCGATCTCGGGCCGCTACTGGGCGATGGATCGCGACAGCCGCTGGGAGCGGACCAAGCTCGCCTACGACACCATCGTCCACGGCGACGGACCGACGGCGACGTCCGCCAGCGCGGCGATCGAGGAAGCCTACGCCGAGAAGGTCACCGACGAGTTCATCAAGCCGCACGCGATCGCCGGCGCCGACGGCAAGGCGATCGGCCCGATCCACGACGGCGACTCGGTGCTGCTCTTCAACTTCCGCGCCGACCGCATGCGCCAGATCGTGCGGGCGCTGGCGTTCCCGGACTTCGACGGCTTCGATCGATCGCGCGGCGGCGCCTGGCCGCGGGTCGCGATCACGACGCTGACCGAATACGATCCGAAGTACACGTTCCCGGTCGTCTACCCGTCCCAGCCAGCGACCGGCTACATCGCCGAAGTGCTGGCCGCGCACGGGCTGACCAACCTGCGGCTGGCCGAAACCGAGAAGTACGCGCACGTCACTTACTTCTTCAACGGCGGACGCGAGGAGTGCTTCCCGGGCGAGGAGCGCGTGCTGGTGCCGTCGCCCAAGGTGCCGACCTACGATTTGCAGCCGGAGATGAGCGCCGCCGGCGTCGCCGACGCGCTGATCGCCAGCGTGTCGGCGAAGAAGCACGACGTGATCATCTGCAATTTCGCCAACCCCGACATGGTCGGCCACACCGGCAGCCTCGTCGCGGCGATCGCCGCGGTCAAGGCGGTCGACGGCTGCCTGGCGCGGGTGATCCCGGCGATCCTCGCCGCCGGCGGATCGGCGATCGTCACCGCCGATCACGGCAACTGCGAACAGATGTGGGACTACACGCTGAACGCGCCCCACACCGCGCACACCACCAACCTGGTCAACTACATCTACGTGTCGGGGCCGGGCGAAGCAAATCCGCGCCCGTTGCCGGCCGGCGCGCTGTGCGACGTCGCCCCGACGATGCTCGGCCTGCTCGGCCTGCCGACGTCGAGCGAAATGACCGGCCAGCGTCTCGTTTAGTGCCACGTGCGCGATCTGCGTACACGACAAAGGCGGCCTCGCAGGCCGCCTTTGCTGTGTGCGCGAACGACGCGCGGGGGCTCAGCCCTTCACTTCGGGCAGTTCGTCGGGCGCGATGCGCAGCGACTTGAGGAACAGGCGATCGCTGGCCGACAGCTCGCGGGTGAGCGGGCGGCGCGGCGCAAGGCCGCCGTTCGGCCCGAGGCTCCCGTTGGTTCCAAGCCCAGACGGACCGCCGTTCGAGGCGGTCGAGAACCCGAGCGGGCTGGTCGATGCGTTGGGCTGCGTGGCGCCTGTCGAGGCGCTGACCGCACCGGCGCCGGCGCGTCGGACCTTGACGACCGCCGTCGGCTTGGCGCGGTTCGCGAAGCCCACTTCGGCGTCGATCGACAGGTGCATCTCGTAGCCCGCCGCGCGCGCCTTGGCCCGGCACGCCTCGACGGTTTGATCGGCCGCCACTGCCGCACGGATGGCCTGCGCCAGTTCTTTCGCCAACCGGTTGACGGTGTCGTCCATGATGTACCTCGCTCGTGGATGGAGGGCGGTCGCGCCGAATGAGAACTGAGCGCATTCTAGGCGCCGGATTCGACGGGTGTCAAGACGGAAGAAACGCTGATTTCACCTGGTTTTACAGTGATTTCCGAGGTCAGTCGAGAGGGCGAGGAAATGCTGCCGGAGCGAGGTCCGTTGTCTGCTCGAGCCGGAACTTTCGACTACACTGAGCCGGACTCGCACACGCCCGCGGGCCCCCGGCGACCTCAGATGCCCCTCCTCGACGTCGACCGCCTCACCACGGCGTTCCCCATCGAGGGTCGGGTGGTGTCCGCCGTTTCGGACGTCAGCTTCTCGCTCGACGCCGGCGAGACGCTCGCCCTGGTCGGTGAGTCGGGCTGCGGCAAGTCGCTGACGGCCCTGTCGATACTTCGCCTCGTCGACCCTCCGGGCCGGATCGTGAGCGGCGCCGTCCGCCTCGAGGGCCGCGACCTGCTGGCGCTGGACGAGCGGGAGATGCGCTCGATCCGCGGCCGCCGAGATCGGCCTGGTGCTCCAGGAGCCGATGACGGCGCTCAACCCCGTCTATACCGTCGGCAGCCAGATCGCGGAAGCGCTCGAGGTGCACGGCCTGGCCCGCGGCCGGGCGGCCCGGGCCCGCGCCGTCGAACTGCTCGAGGCCGTCCACGTCCCGGACCCCCAGCGCCGGGCCCGCGAGTACCCGCACCAGCTCTCAGGTGGCCTGCGCCAGCGCGCGCTCATCGCCGCGGCGCTCGCCTGCCAGCCCAAGCTCCTGATCGCCGACGAACCGACGACGGCCCTCGACGTCACGATCCAGGGCCAGATCCTCGATCTCCTGCGCGACCTGAAGACGCGCTTCCAGCTGGCCCTGCTGCTCATCACGCACGATCTCGGCGTCGTCGCGCAGCAGGCGGATCGGGTGGCGGTGATGTACGCCGGCCGGATCGTCGAGGAAGCGCCGGTGCGGACGCTGTTCCGCGACCCCAGGCATCCGTACACCCGCGGCCTGCTCGCCTCGCTTCCCGGCCTGCACGGCACGCGCCTGCGGGCCATCGAGGGGACCGTGCCGCGGCTCGGCCACATCCCGGCCGGCTGCGCCTTCGCGCCGCGCTGCGCCAATCGCTTCGAGCCGTGCGGCGACCTCCCGGCGCTCGTCCCCGCTGCCGAGGGCAGCCAGCCGGTCCGCTGCTTCCTGCACCACCGCGTCCGCGAGCCCGCCGCGGCGGCCGCTGCCGCCGTCTGATCCCATGGCGCTCCTCGAGGTCCGCGACCTGACGAAGTTCTACCGCCAGCGGCACGGCCTGTTCGGCCGCGCCTCCGAGGTGCGGGCCATCGATCGCGTGTCGTTCGCCGTTGAGCAAGGCGAGACGTTCGGCCTGGTCGGCGAATCGGGCAGCGGCAAGACCACGACCGGCCGCTGCATCCTGCGCTTGATCGAGCCGACGTCAGGCCAGGTCTCCTTCAAGGGCCAGGACGTGCTCGCCCTCGACCGCCGTGCCCTGCGCGAGACCCGCCGGCACATGCAGATGGTCTTCCAGGATCCGTATTCGTCGCTGAACCCGCGGATGCGGGTCGAGACGATCGTGGAGGAGCCGCTCGTCATCCACGGCATCGGCACGAAGGCCGAGCGGATCGCCCGGGTCGCGGAGCTGCTGACCCACGTCGGCCTCGACCCCGAGCTGCGGCGCCGCTACCCGCACGAGTTCAGCGGCGGCCAGCGCCAGCGCATCGGCCTGGCCCGGGCCCTCGCGCTCAATCCGTCGCTGATCATCGCGGACGAGCCCGTGTCGGCGCTCGACGTCTCGATCCAGGCCCAGGTCATCAACCTGCTGGTCGACCTGCAGGCGCGCTTCTCGCTGACCTACCTGCTGATCGCCCACGACCTGCGGCTGGTGCAGCACGTCTGCACCCGCGTGGCGGTGATGTACCGCGGCCGGATCGTCGAGCTGGGACCGACCGAGGCCGTCTACGAACGCGCCCAGCACGCCTACACGCGCGCGCTGCTCTCGGCGGTCCCCAAACCGGACCCCGACGCTGCGACGACGCGCCTCGAGCTCGATCGCGACGCGATCACGCCGGGCGCGGATTTGCGGGAGATCGGCCCAGGCCACTGGGCCGCGGTTTAGTAGCGCCGGCCGCGTGACGGCGCCGCGGCGCGCCCAGCGCCGGGAGTAGCAGCCGGCACGCTCAAGGGCCGGCCCCGACGCGCGCTGAGGGCGCGCGTCGCGACAATCAATGCGCGACGGTGACTGGCTCGCCCTGGCGGGCCGCGTCCTTCTCGACCTGACCGTCGCGGAAGGAGATCACCCGGTGCGCGTGCGCAGCGATGTCGGCTTCGTGCGTCACCAGCACGATGGTGTTGCCGGCGGCGTGCAGGCGCTCGAACAGCGCCATGATCTCGATGCCGGTCTTCGAGTCGAGGTTCCCGGTCGGCTCGTCGGCGAGCAGGATCGACGGATTGTTGACGAGGGCGCGGGCGATGGCGACGCGCTGGCGCTGGCCGCCCGACAGCTCGTTCGGCCGATGGCTCATGCGCTCGCCCAGCTCGACCTTCATCAGCGCGTCCTTCGCCCGCAGCAGCCGCGTCTTCGAGTCGATGCCGGCGTAGATCAGCGGCAGCTCCACGTTGTGCAGGGCGGTGGCCCGGGCCAGCAGGTTGAAGGTCTGGAAGACGAACCCGATCTCCTCGTTGCGGATGCGGGCGAGCTCGTCGTCGTTCATCTGGCTGACCTGCTTGCCGTTCAGCAGGTAGGACCCCTTGGTCGGCGTGTCGAGGCAGCCGATCAGGTTCATCAGCGTCGACTTGCCGGAGCCCGAGGGCCCCATGATCGCGACGTACTCGCCGCGCTCGATCTGGATGGACACGCCGCGGAGGGCGTGCACTTCCTCCTCACCCATCACGTACGTCTTCCACAGGTCCTGGGTTTCGATGAGCGCCATGTGGCTGATGATACGACGGCCGCCGAATCACGGTTCCGGTGAGGGTTCCGGGCGCCCCGGCGGGGCCGCCACCGGCAGGCCCGAGAACGGCGCAAAACCGGGCAGGAGCAGGCTCACCGGCCCGTCGGCGGCCGGGAACAGCGTCCAGAAGGTCTCCGGATGCCCGGGCACGGGCGCCGTCGCCGGCGAGCCGACGCGGCTCCCGGAGCTGCCGCGCAGGGCGAAGAGGCGGCGGCGGCCGTCAGCCGAGAGGACCGACGCCTCCTCGAGCGCCGTCACGGCGGCCTGAACGGCCGCGGCTTCAGCGGAGCCGGCCCGCCAGCTGTCGGCGGCGGCGAGGTTGGCCAGGGTCAGCTCGACGCGGATGCTGTCGCCGCCCTCGCGGCGCACCCCAACGACATGGACGCCGATCGGCGCGGTGGTGCTGGTGGCGTCCGTGACCGGGCCCGACCCGGCCCGCGGCCGCGCGGCGGCCGCCAGCGCGTGGCCGTCGCCGGGTGCCGCGGAGGACGCGGAAGGGACGGCGGGCGCCGCGACCGGGACGGGAGAGCCGGCGCGACCGGCGTCGGCCGGGCGGCTGCAGGCTGCGAGCGCGACGAGGCCGGCGATCGCCCCGGTCAGCGCGACAGGCCCCGTCAGTTGTCCGCGAGCCACTCGCCCCACGGCCGACTCCTCGTCATCCCGTCGTCGTCATCCCGGCTGTCGGGGGCTACCCCTGGTCGTCCTGGTAGCTTTCCTTGAGCTTGGCCACGACGGCCGGATCGGCCAGCGTCGTCGTGTCGCCGAGCGCCCGCCCTTCGGCGATGTCGCGCAGCAGGCGGCGCATGATCTTGCCCGACCGTGTCTTCGGCAGGTCGGCCGCGATCAAAACGTCTTCGGGCCGCGCGATGGCGCCGATCTTCTTGGCGACGTGCTGGCGCAGCTCGTCGATCAGCCGCTCCGATCGCTGCACCCCGCCCTTGAGGATGACGAACGCGGTGATTGCCTGGCCTTTGATCTCGTGGGCCCGGCCGACCACCGCCGCTTCGGCCACCGCGGGGTGATCGACGAGGGCGCTCTCGACCTCCATCGTGCCGATGCGGTGCCCGGCGACGTTCAGGACGTCGTCGACGCGGCCGAGCAGCCAGTAGAAGCCGTCCTCGTCGCGGCGCGCTCCGTCACCGGTGAAGTAGACGCCGTCCGACCACTGGCTGAAGTACTGCTGCTTGAAGCGCTCGCGGTCGCCGTAGATGCCGCGGAGCATGCCGGGCCAGGGCTTGGTCAGCGCCAGCAGTCCACCGCCGACGTCGACCACCTCGCCAGTCTGGCGCCGGATCTCGGCGCTGACGCCGGGGAACGTCCGCGTCGCCGATCCGGGCTTGGTGGTGGTCAGGCCGGGCAGCGGCGAAATCAGGATGTGGCCGGTCTCGGTCTGCCACCACGTGTCGACGATCGGGCAGCGCTCGTGGCCGATGGTCCTGTGGTACCACATCCACGCTTCGGGGTTGATCGGCTCGCCGACCGAGCCGAGCAGCCGCAGGCTCGACAGATCGCACGAGTCCGGGTGCTCCTGGCCCCAGCGCATGAAGGCGCGGATCGCGGTCGGCGCGGTGTAGAAGATCGAGACGCCGTGGCGCTCGATGATCTGCCAGAAGCGGGCCTTGTCCGGCCAGTCGGGCGCCCCTTCGTACATCACGACGGTCGCGCCGGTGGCGAGTGGGCCATAGACGACGTAGCTGTGGCCGGTCACCCAGCCGATGTCGGCGGTGCACCAGTAGACGTCTTCGTCCTTCATGTCGAAGACCCACTTGGTGGTGGCGTAGACGCCGACCAGGTAGCCGGCCGTCGTGTGGACGATGCCCTTCGGCTTGCCCGTCGTGCCGGACGTGTAGAGGATGTAGAGCATGTCCTCCGCGTCCATCGCCTCGGGCTCGACGTAGCGGCCGGCCTCCTGCATCAGGCGGTGATACCAGTGGTCGCGCCCCTCGTGGATGTGGACCGGGAAGCGCGCGGTCTGGTCGCGCTGCACGACCACGACGTGGCGGATCGAGGGCGTGTCCTTCAGCGCCTCGTCGGCCATCTGCTTGAGCGGCACCAGCTGGCCGCGGCGGTAGCCGCCGTCGGCGGTGACGAGCACCGAGCACTCCGAGTCGTTGATGCGATCGCGCAGCGACTCCGAGCTGAAGCCGCCGAACACCACGCTGTGCACGGCGCCGATCCGCGCGCAGGCGAGCATCGCGATCGCCAGCTCGGGAATCAGCGGCATGTAGAGCGCGACGCGGTCGCCCTTCTTGACCCCGAGGCCGCGCAGCACGTGCGCGAACTGGTTCACGTCGCGGTAGAGATCGAAGTAGGTCAGCGTCCGCTTGTCGCCCGGCTCGCCTTCCCAGATGATCGCCGCCTTGTTACGGCGCGATGTCTTGACGTGGCGGTCGAGACAGTTGGCCGAGACGTTCAGCCGGCCGCCGTCGAACCACTTCGCGTCGGGCGACTGCCACTCGAGCACCGACGTGAACGGGGTGATCCAGTCCAGCTCGCGGGCGAAGCCAGCCCAGAACGCTTCCGGATCCTCGGCGGCGCGGGCGTAGACGGCCGGATCGGCGGCGTGGGCCGCGGCGGTGAAGGCGGCCGGCGGCGGAAAGCGGCGGTCCTCGGTCAGGAGCGCGGAGATCTCGGCGGTGGACGGATCGGTCGGCTGCGACATGGTACCCCTCAGCGGCCGGGCGGGGCCGTGACGGCGATCAGTGCGACTCGGGCTCGCGGTCGGCGGGCGGCACGGCGCCGGGCGCCGGGGGGGGGCCGGGCTTCGGCGGCAGGCCGAGCTTCGGCGCCGGCATCATGATCGTCGCCGCGTCGCCGAAATCCTCGGGCGGCTCCGGCCAGCTGGCCGGCGGCGGCAGCGGCGGCAGGGCGGGCACCGGCGGGGCCGGCGCCCAAGATGGCGGCGGGGACGACGCGAACGGCGGCGGCGGAACGACCGGCGCCGGCGGCGTGAAGGTGGGCGGGGTGAACGTCGGCGCCGGGCCGGACGGGGTCGGGACGCCAGCGTCCGGGCCGCCCTTGCGCTTGAAGAGCAGCGCGCCGAGCAGTCCGCCGACCGTCGCGAACACCAGCGAGACGACCAGCCAGATGACGCTGCCGACGACGAGCATCACCGCCGGGCTCAGGCTCTCCAGCGCCTCGCGCGCCTCGGGCGTCATGCCCTCGGCCTCGCCCATTGCGCGCTGGAAGTCGGCCATGTCGAACGGCGAGTGAGAGAACACCAGCAGGCCGACGACGCCCCAGACGACCCACACCAGGGTGCCGACGAGGCCGGACAGCAGGCCGACCACCGCCCCCTCGCCCACGGTGACGGGGCGCGGCGTGTTCTGCTGCATCAGCCAGGCGGCGAGGATGCCGCCGCTGACGACCCACAGGCAGCAGCAGACGTTGCCGCCCTTGACGTAGGGCAGCGACGACAGGATGCCGATGAACAGGCCGCCCATCAGGGCGGGCATCATCTTGGGAGCGGACATCAGATACCTGGACGAACCGGGGTGACGGCTAGTCGTAGTACTCGCGGCCGAGGTGCGTGATCAGCTCCTCGCCCTTGAGGTAGCGGAGCGTGTTCTTCAGCTTCATCAGCTGGATGAACAGGTCGTGTTCCGGATAGACCGACGCCGCGTGCTGCGGGCTCTTCCAGTAGAACGACAGCCACTCCTGGATGCCGCTCAGGCCCGAGCGGCGCGCCAGGTCGAGGAACAGCACGAGGTCGAGGACGAGCGGCGCCGCCAGAATGCTGTCGCGGCACAGGAAATTGATCTTCAGCTGCATCTCGTAACCGAGCCAGCCGACCAGATCGATGTTGTCCCAGCCTTCCTTGTTGTCGCCGCGCGGCGGGTAGTAGTTGATGCGGACGACATGGTGGAGGTGTCCGTACAGATCCGGATAGAGGTTGGGCTGGAAGATGTAGTCGAGCAGGCCCTTCTTGCTCTCTTCCTTGGTCTTGAACGACTCCGGATCGTCGAGCACCTCACCGTCCCGGTTGCCCAGGATGTTGGTCGAGTACCAGCCGTTGACGCCGAGCATGCGGGCCTTGAGGCCTGGGGCGATGACCGACTTGATCAGCGTCTGACCGGTCTTGAAGTCCTTGCCGGTGATGGGCGCCTTGGTCTGGGCCGCCAGCTCCTGCAGGGCCGGGATGTCGGCGCTCAGGTTGGGCGCGCCGTTCGCGTACGGGATCCCTTCCTTGATGGCGGCGTAGGCGTAGATCATGCTCGACGGAATCGAGACGTCGCTCGTCTCGAGCGCCTTCTCGAAGGCGGCCAGGTTCTGGTGGGCCGGCCCCTCCTGGGCGAAGATCTCGGTGCTGCCGCACCAGATCATGACCAGCCGATCGCAGCCGTTGGCCTGCTTGAACTGACGAATGTCGGCGCAGACCTGCTCGGCCAGGTCGAGCTTGTTCTTGCCGGTCTTGACGTTGGGGCCGTGCAGCCGCTTCACGTAGAAGGGGTCGAAGACGGCCTTCATGGGCTTGACGCCCTCCATCTCCTCCCGCACCTTGTCGAGCAGGCGCTCGTCGAGCACCCCGGCCGTCTTGGCGGCCTCGTAGCAGTTGTCCTCGAAGATGTCCCAGCCGCCGAAGACGAGGTCGTCCAGGCTGGCCAGCGGGACGAAGTCCTTGACCATCGGCGTGCGGTTGTCGGTCCGCTTGCCGAGCCGGATGGTGCCCATCTGGGTGAGCGAACCGATGGGCTTGGCGAGGCCTTTACGGATAGCGAAGACGCCGGCGATGAAGGTCGTGCTGACGGCCCCCAGGCCGACCAGCAGGATACCGAGCTTGCCTTGCGCAGGAGCGATTTCGACGGGTGCTTTCACGGGCGGACACTATATCAGTCCACAGCTGCACGCGTCCGCCGTCACCGGGCGCAGCACGCGGCGCCCGGTGTCACCCGGGATGTCGGGTGGCGGGACGCGAGGATTCGTAGAACGCGAGGCCTTCCCGCTCGCCGAGGAGGCGGGCGGCGCGGAAGCCGGCCTGACCCAGCGTGGCGATGACGGTGTCGGACGCGGGCACGCCGGCGGCGGCCACGACCGTCGCCCGGCCGCCGGTCCGGACCACCCGCCAGGCGTCCGCCAGGGCGGCCGCAAGCGCCTCGGGCGTCGCCGGCATCGGGGCGACGGCGACGTCGAAGGCGGCGTCCTCGAACGGCAGCCGGTCGAGGCCGGCGGTGAGCACCTCGACCAGGACGCCGTCGGCCGTGGCGGCCAGCTCGACGCGGTTGGCGACCGCGGCATCCGCCTCGACCGCGGTCACGCGGCCGGTCAGGCCGGTGGGCGCCCCGACGGCCGCGACGAGGCGTCCGTCGCCGCCGGCGATCACCAGCACGCGATCCCCGAGCCGGGTCCCGATCATCTGGGCGACCAGCTCGGCGTGCCCGCTCTGTCCCCGCAGCCGTTTGACCAGGACGTTGTTGGCGAAGACGTCGAAGAACCCCATGCCCGCATTTGACACCAGTTCTCCCGATGCCGCTCCCGATGATCCTCCCGATGCTCCTTCCGATCATCCTCCCGATGGCCCCGGAAAACGTGGCAGGAACTACAATGCGCGGCGGATGCAAGGTCTGCCGCTGGCGATCGGATTGAGCCTCGTCGGGAGCTTCGCGGGGCTGCTGCTCGCGGCGACGCTGTTGCTTTTCCCGGCCGAGACGCGCGGGCGGCTGGTCCCGTGGCTGGTCAGCTATGCCGTCGGCACGCTGCTGGGCTCGTCCCTGCTGCACCTGGTGCCAGAGGCGCTGGACCAGGTGCCGGCCCGGCAGGGGGTCCTGGCCCTCCTCGCCGGCATCCTCAGCTTTTTCGTCCTCGAGAAGCTCGTCATCTGGCGGCACTGCCATGAAGGCGACGACGAGTGCGCCACCCATTCCCGGGCGGCATCGCTCGTCATCTTCGGGGACGCCTTCCACACGTTCATCGACGGCGTGATCATCGGCGCCGCGGTCCTGACCTCCGCCCCGCTCGGCCTGTCGACTGCGCTTGCCGCCGCCACCCACGAGATCCCGCAGGAGCTGGGCGACTTCGGCGTCCTGCTCCACGCCGGCTACAGCCCGCGCCGCGCGTTGATCCTGAACATCGCGTCGGGGGCGACCGGCGTGGTCGGCACGCTCGCCGTCTACGCCGCGGCCAGCCAGCTGCCGGCCGCGCTGCCCTACCTGCTGGCCTTCGCCGCCGGCGGCTTCCTCTACGTCGCCATGGCCGACCTGATCCCCGGTCTCCACAGCCACCACCAGTCCAACCACCCCGTCCGCCAGACGCTGCTGATCGCCGCCGGCATCGGCACGATGCTGCTCGTCTAGTTGGCGGGCGATTCCCTCAGAATCGCCCGCGGCCGCCCCCGGAGCGCTCGGCAGCTAATCGCGGCGCTGGGCGCGCCGCGGCGCCTCGCGCGGGCGGCACCAGGTCACTTCGCCGTCCCCTCGAGTGGACACGCGGATCCGACGATTCGAGCGCCGGATCAAAATCCAATCGAGATGTGCCCGACACCCGCTGGCACGCGCTTTGATCTCAGGGAGCGCAGAACGGAGCCGGCGGGAAACGCCCAACGGCGGCTCCACTGATGGCGGTCAGATGAACCGCCCCCAAGGTGTCGTCATGAGGAAATCCATTGCTCGTATCGCGCTCGCTGTCACCCTGACCCTCGGCCTCGCCCCGCACGCTTTCGCGGCGGACGACTCGGCCGACATGCTCGGCCGCGCCAACCTCGCCGTCTTCAAGGACGTGTCGAGCCAGGTGCTGGGCTACGTCAACTTCACCGTGTTCGACGACATCTCGGCGTCGGTCGAGGACGGCGTGGTGACCCTGACCGGTCACGTGACGATGCCCTACAAGAAGGAAGACCTGGCCCGCCGCGTCTCGCGCGTCGCCGGCGTCAACGTGGTGCAGAACAAAATCCAGGTGCTGCCCGTCTCCATCTTCGACGACCAGCTGCGCTTCCGGATTGCCCGCGCCATCTACGGCAACCCGGCCTTCTGGCATTACGCGAACATGGCGCAGCCGCCCATTCACATCGTCGTGAAGAACGGCCACGTCACGCTGGCCGGCGTCGTGAACAGCAACGTCGAGCGCGCCCTGGCGCGGTCCCTGGCGGTCGGGTTCGGCGCCTTCGATGTCAACAACGCGCTGAAGACCGACGACGAGATGAAGGGCGAGCTCGAGAAGATCTGATGAGGCGCCCGGGCCGGATGGTCCGGACGTGAGTCAGGAGGGCGTTGCGGACGCCGCCGGTATCAGGCGGCTTCCGGGCGCCCTTTTCGTTTCACCCCTGTAGTGGGCGGCAGTTCCCTCAGAACTGCCGCCGGCAGCCGCTGGACCCGCGTCGCTGTTCAGCCGACGCTAGGCGCGCCGGCTGGCGACGCGGGCGGCTGCGGTGGGTGCGATCAGGCGGGCGCCTGACGGCCCTTCCGCCGCACCCACCAGATCACGGCGATGAACAGGACGGCCGCGGCGGCGGCCGCCGCGCCGAAGATCGTCAGCGTCCAGGCGAGGATGGAGTTGCGCTCCATCCGCACCTCGACGCGGAGAGGCTGCCCGGCCAGCCGGTCCTTCAGCGACTGCTCCCACGACACGATGTTGCCGCGCTCGACCTGCTTCGAGGGCGCGTTGTGGAACTGGATCTTGGCTGGGACGTGCAGCCGAACCGCGACCAGCTCGTTGCCCTGCCACGGCCCGGCGGCGTTGGGCAGCGTCGCCGGCCCCATCGCCTGGACGAACGTCACCGTCTCGCCGCGCGGCGCGAAGGCGTAGGTCGACCACGCGAAGGGCACCGACTTGCTGAGCGTGCGGATGTCGGCGGTCGCCACCCGCACCTGGATGAACTTGCGGCCGTGCCGCTCCCATGGCCGGCTGACGCGGGTGACCTCGCCGACCGCCGACTGGAAGAAACGGCGGACCGCGTCGCGATCGACGCCGGCGGCTCCGTCGTCGAACGACGGCGCCCCGCGCAGCGCGGAGAGCGCCGGCAGCGAGGCGTTGACGACCACCGTCGCCGAGCCGTCGACCTTGAGGTAGATCTCTTCCTCGTACTCGGTACTCGCGGCCGAACAGGCCGCTGCCGCACGCGGCGCTGGTCAGCGCCAGCGCGCCGAGCAGAGCCGCCGCCGTCCATTGGCGCAGCCGTCCGCACCGCCCCACCCCACACGTCATGCGGGTGGATGATATAACCTCTGCCCCTTCCTCCATGGCCGCTTCCCGCCTCTTCCTGATCGACGGCAGCAACCAGATGTACCGCGCGTACCACGCGCTGCCGCCGATGACCAACGCCTCCGGCCAGGTCACGCACGCGGTCTACGGGTTCGTGACGATGCTGCTCAAGCTCATCGCCGACCACAAGCCCGAGTTCCTCGCCGCCTCGTTCGATCTGGCCGGCCCGACCTTCCGCCGCGACCTCGCCGCCGACTACAAGGCGACGCGCAGTCCGATGCCGAGCGACCTGATCGATCAGGTGCCGCTCGTGCACCAGGCCTGCCGCGCGCTCGGCGTCCCGATCCTGACGACGGGCGGCTACGAGGCCGACGACGTGATGGGGACGCTGGCGCGTCAGGCGGTGGCGCGCGGGTTCGAGGTCGCGCTGGTCACCGGCGACAAGGACTTCTTCCAGCTGGTCGGCGGACCGATCAAGGTCTACAACCCGCGCGAGCCGGGCACCTGGTTCGACGCCGAGGGCGTCAGGCAGAAGTTCGGCGTGCCGCCCGAGCAGGTGATCGACGTGCTGGCGCTGATGGGCGACACGTCCGACAACGTCAAGGGCGTGCCGGGGATCGGCGAGAAGGGCGCGCGCGATCTGATCACCCAGTTCGGCTCGCTCGACGCGCTGCTGACCGGCGCCGCCACGGTGACGCAGAAGCGCTATCGCGAGGCGCTGCTCGGGCACGCCGACGACGCGCGCCAGAGCCGGGCCCTCGTCACCATCCACACCGACTGCCCGGTGACGTTCGATCCGGACGCGTGCCGCTACACCGGCGCGATCCGTGCCGACGCCTTCGCGCTGTTCACCGAGCTCGCCTTCAGGTCGCTGGTGTCGCAGTACGCGCCGACCGCCGCGGCCGTCGAGCGCGACTACGCGGTGGTCCAGCCCGATCGGATCGACGCGCTCGTCGCCGACTGCCGCGCCGCGGGCTCGTTCGCGCTGCACGTCGTCACCGACGATGCTTCACCGATGCGGGCGACGCTGGTCGGCCTCAGCCTCTCGACCAAGGCGTGTCAGGCGCGCTACGTGCCGCTCGCCCACACGCACGGCACCGCCGACGCCCCGGCGCGCGCGCCGGCCGCGCAGGGCGGCCTCTTCGACGAACCCGCCGCCGACGTGCCGGCGGGTCCCGCTCGCGCCACGGTGCCGCCGGCCCTGAAGGCCCTGCTCGAAGACGGCTCGGTGAGGAAGGTCGGCCACGCGCTCAAGCAGGCCGCCGTCGTCCTCGCCGAGCACGGCGTCACGCTGCAGGGGATCGATCTCGACACCGAGCTGGGCAGCTACCTGGTCGACGCGAACCGCTCGGAGCCCGAGCTCGACGCCATCGCCCTCGAGCTGCTGACCTATCGCGCCTGCGCGCTCGAGTCGATCGTCGGCAAGGGTGCCAAGTCGATCTCGCCCGGGGCGGTCGCGCCCGACACGCTGCTGATCTGGGCCGGCGAGCGCGCCGATCTTTCGGCGCAGGTCGCGCCGATCGTCGCCGAGCAGCTGAAGGCCGCCGAGCTGACGGCGGTCTACGACACGCTCGAGCGCCCGCTGATCCCGGTGCTCGTCGCGCTCGAGCGGGTCGGTGTCCGCGTCGACGTCGGCGTCCTGGCCAGCCAGGCGGCGCGCCTCGAAGCCGAGCTCGACGAGCGGGCCGAGCGCATCTACGGGATCGCCGGCGAGCGCTTCAACATCAACTCGCCGAAGCAGCTCGGCGACGTGCTGTTCGTCAAGCTGCAGCTGCCGGCGCTGAAGCGCACCGGCGCGGCCAAGACGCCGTCGACGGCGCAGGACGTGCTCGAGGAGCTGGCACTGAGCCACGACCTGCCGCGCGAGGTGATCGACTGGCGCGGGCTGCAGAAACTGAAGGGCACCTATCTCGACGCCCTGCCGACGCTGGTCCATCCGACCACCGGCCGCGTCCACACGCAGTTCAGCCAGACGACGGCGGCCACCGGCCGTCTCTCGAGCCGCGATCCGAACCTGCAGAACGTGCCAATCCGGACCGAGCTGGGGCGCGAGATCCGCCGCGCCTTCATCGCCGAGCCCGGCTGGACCCTGATCTCGGCCGACTACTCGCAGATCGAGCTGCGGGTATTGGCACACCTGTCCGGCGATGCGAACCTGTCGGAAGCGTTCCGCCTCGACGAGGACATCCACGATCGCACCGCGCTCAAGGTCTTCGGCGCAGACAGCGGGCTGTCGGCGCACGAGCGGCGGCGGCGGGCCAAGATCATCAACTACGCCCTGCTCTACGGAAAGACCGCGTTCACCTTGTCGCGCGACATCGGCGTCACGACCGAGGCGGCCAAGGAATTCATCGCCGCCTACTTCGCCGGCTTCCCGGCGGTGCGTGCTTATCTCGACGGCACCATCGCCGAGGCCAAGGCGAAGGGCTTCGTCTCGACGCTCTACGGCCGGCGCCGCGGCGTCCCCGACATCCTGAGCCGCAACGGCATGCTGCGCTCAGGGGCCGAGCGGATCGCCGTGAACATGCCCATCCAGGGCACCGCCGCCGACATCCTCAAGCGCGCGATGATCGACCTGCACGAGGCGTTCGCGCCGATCCGCGATCGCGCCCGCATGATCCTCACGGTCCACGACGAGCTGCTGATCGAGGCTCGCGCCGACGCCGTCGACGACGTCGCGGCGATCGTCAAGGCGCAGATGGAAGGCGCCGCGGCGCTCAGCGTGCCGCTGACGGTCGACGTCGGGATCGGCGAGAACTGGAAGGACGCGAAGTCCTGACCGTCTGAGCCGTCGCCTGGACGGGTTCGACGGCGTCCTGGGCCGGTTCGCATCCGATCCGCTGATCGCCGGGCGGCCGGGCCATAGCATCGAGGGCATCGGCGCACTGTCGCGCCCTCCACGGAGACCGTCCCATGATCATTCGTCGCATCTCACGCTCGGTGACCTGCGCCCTCCTCCTCACCGCGGCGATGCTGGCCGCAACAGCGGCGTCGGCGCAGATGGCCGCGCAGTCGACGCTGCAGAACACCCTCGCTAGCGACGCGGCCAGGCTGTCGGACAAGTTCGCCGGCCTGGCCAAGGCGATGTCCGGCAAGTACGACTGGAAGCCCGGCCAGGGCGTCCGGTCGGCCGGCGATGTCTTCAACTTGATCGTCGGAGAGAACAAGATGCTCGCGGCGCTGCTGACCGGCGCGGCCCCGCCCGCCCGCGGCACACCGATCACCGAGCCGGCCCAGATGCAGGAGGCACTGACCAGCTCCTACGCGGCGGTCAAGACCGCGCTCGCCGGCCTGTCGGACAACGACTTGAAAGCGGCGGTCAAGATCTTCGGCATGGACTCGACCAAGCAGGCCGCGGCAATGATGCTGCTCTCGGACCAGCACGAGCACCTGGGCCAGTCGATCGCCTACGCGCGCAGCAACGCCGTCGTCCCGCCCTGGAGCAAGTAGCGCCTACGGAAAGGTGCCTTCGCGCGGACCGCGGACCGACTTGTCGATCTGCCGGATGGCGCCGAGGTGATAGGCGAGGTGCGCGACGCTCGCCACCAGGCCAGTGAGCTCGACATCCTGCACCTCGCGCGGCGTCTTCAGCACGGCGATCCAGCGACGGGCTTCATCGCGGAGCCCGTCGCGGATCTCCGTCCACTCCGTGTCGCCGACGATCGAAAGCGTCCACGCGTCGTCCCACTTCGCGACCGCGAACGGATTGCCGCCGTCAACGGCCCACTGGTTCATCAGCGACAGCCCGTAGCGGACGTGCTGCGCGTGGGCCGCGATGGTGGCGCCGTCGTTCACCGACCGCGACGCATCGGCGGCCGACAGGGTATCGAGCGATCGCACCAGCCCGATGTCACCCGTGTTCAGGACGAACCCGCCGCCTTCTGACACGCCCTCCGTCAGCTCGCCGAACAGGCGTGCCAGCACCCCGGCCACATCGTCGGTTCGCATCGAGCCAGCATAACCCGGCGCTGGTGCGTTCGAAGCCGGCCTGGAGGGCCGCCGAGGAACCGGGCGAGCGGCCGCCACGTCCATCCGATCACGGACCACCTCCGAGACGGACGGCATGACGACGATCGACGCCAGCCCGCAGTCGCCTCGACCTACGCTGGTCGCCGAGCTCCAGCGACGGCTCGACCACGAGACCTTCCCGCGCGTGATCGTGCTGATCATGCTCGTCATCGCGGGCGCCGCGTCGTTCCTCTGCTCCGCGGCCGCGCTCGACGCCGGGCTCGTGTCCATGGCCGGCCGTTATGCGCTCGCGACGGCGGGCGGCTATCTCGTCTTCCTGTTGCTGATTCGCGTGTGGATCGCGATCGGGCGCGGGTGGCTGCTCGACCGGGGCGATGCCGGCGAGGTCGTCGAGATGATCGACGACGCGCGCGGAGCGCTCGCCCCAGGTTCGAGCGAAGGACTCGTCGACGCGGCTGCCTACGGTTTCGACTGGTCGTTCGACCTCGACGACCTGTGGTGGCTCGCCCTGGTCGCGCTTGCGGCGGGCGCCGGACTCGTGGCCGTGGCGCTGGTGGTCTCCTCGGCTCCGGTGCTGCTCGCTGAAGTGGCGCTCGATGCCGCGCTCGTCGGGACTGTCTACCGGCGGCTCCGGCGCGAGGATCGGGGCTATTGGGCCATGACCGCGCTCCGCCAGACTTGGATGTCAGCGGCGGTGCTGGTGGCGTTCATGGCGGTGCTCGGCTTCGCGCTCCAGCAGTTGACGCCAGGCGGCGACTCCATCGGCGACGTGATCCGCCGACTTCTCGCGCGCTGACGGTGCTCAGTCGCCGATGAAGACGCGCTTCAGGTGGCGGTCGAAGAGGTTCTCGGTCACGTTCTTGGCGACGATCGCCTTGTTGGCCGCCAAGGCGCCCGTGTAGCGCTCGCCCATCTGCGCCGCGACCTTGTAGCCGACGTGCAGGAGCTGCCGCACGTGCAGGTTGTAGTGCGGCGACGACTGATCGTGGCGCAGCGTACGCGCGTAGCGCTCGCCGTCCCACGTCCCGACGTCCGCAGCCGAGGGCAGCTTGGCCGGGTCGATGTCGATGACGCTGGCGTACGGGCCGCACAGCTCGTCGAAGCGGCCCAGCGCCTGGGCGTAGACGTCCTTGGCGATCTGGAGACCGTCGCCCCCCGCCGAGGCGAGGCCAATCAACTCTTCCAGCCAGGTCGTGCCGGCGGTCTTGATGTGCAGGCCGGCGCCGGTCCGGCGAATCGCCCGCCGGATCGCCGGATAGATCGAGAATTTGTCGCTGCCCGAGTGCACGCTCAGCTTGAGGTTCGCCGGCAGGCCGAACTCGGTGATCGCGTAGGCGATCACGGCCAGGTCGTCGTTGAACTCGCGCTCGAACTGCGGCACGTCGCCGACGTAGTCGACACCCTTGTTGAAGCGCCCGGTGAACTTCGGGGCGATCGTCTGGACCGGAATCCGCTCGGCGCCGATGGCGGCGAGGATGAACAACAGCTCGACCGGCGTCTGTGGCTGGTCGGTCTCGTCCATCGACACTTCCGGGACGAACGTCCCGGCGCCCTTCACCTGTGCGATGTGCCGGTAGACCTTCCCGGCCTCTTTCACCGCGTAAAGATACTTCCTGGCGATGGACTCGATCCGTTCACGGGTCACGTCGAGCGCGCGGTCGATGCCCGGCACCCGAAGCGAACCGGCGTACGTCGCGTGCGCGGCGACGAACGACGCGATGTCGTCTTCGGCGGCGGGCTTGCCGATGAAGTCGGCGACGTCGATGGTGAAGAAGTCGCTCGTCGCGACGAAGCCGTCGACCGTCTTCAGGCCGATGTGGTCGGCGTCGACGAAATACGGCCCCTGCCAGCCGAGCGCCGTGACCGCGGCGTCGGCTTCGGCCTGGACGCTCGGCGGCTCGCTGTGGACGATCAGGTGCTCGCGATTGGACTTGTTCCAGACCGGCGTGACGTCGACGCCGAGTTGCTTCGCCTTGACGAAGGCGGCGAGCTGGGCCTCGCCCTGGTGGGCGAAGCGGTCGCCGATCCCCATCGAGTACTTCGGGAGGTTCATGGTTGCGCGTCCGCGTCCGTCGGATCGTCTGCGACCCGCTGTCAGATCGTCTGCGACAGGAATCCGCCGTCGACGCGGATGTCCGTGCCTGTGATGAAGCCGCTGGCGGCGTGGCTGGCGAGGAAGACCGCGGCGCCCACCAGCTCCTTCGGCTCGCCGAAACGGGCCATCGGCGTGTGGCCGAGAATCGACTGCGTGCGCGGCGTCGGCGACCCGTCCGGGTTGAAGAGCAGCGCGCGGTTCTGCTCCGCCGGGAAGAACCCGGGCGTGATCGTGTTGACCCGGACCCGCTTCGGCGCCCACTCGCGGGCCAGGAACTGCGACAGGCTCAGCACCGCCGCCTTGCTCGCCGAGTAGGCCATCACGCGGCTGAGCGGGATGTGCGCGGTGACGCTGGCGATGTTGATGATGCTGCCTTTGCCTCGCCCGGCCATGGCCGGGCCGAACTCCTGGCACGGCAGCAGGATGCCGCCAACCAGGTTGGTCTCGAAGCTGGCCCGCCAGGCCTCGGCCGCGACCTTCTCGACGGGGTTGTCCGGCGTGACGGTGGTCTTCGGGTCGTTGCCGCCGGCAGCGTTGACCAGCACAGTGGGCGCGCCCAGCGCGGCCTCGATGTCCTTGTGCGCCGCGGCGAGGCTGGCCGGCTGCGTCGCGTCGGCGTGAAAGAAAGCCGCCTTGCCGCCGGCATCCGTGATGCGCGTGACGCACGCCATGCCGCGCTCCTCGTTGCGGCCCACCACCGCGACGCTGGCCCCGGCGCTGGCGAGGCCTTCGGCGATGGCCCCACCCAGCACACCGGTGGCGCCGATGACGAGCGCGACGTCGCCCGTCAGGTCGAAGAGATTGTCCGGCATCGATGCTTGTCCTTACGTCAATGGTCCTGGGTCCCGCCGCCGGGGCCGAGGGGCGGCGGTACCGGGTCGCGGGCTATGGCTTGGCCCACTGATCCTCGATCAGCGCCCACTCCGCGAGCAGCGACGCTTCGGTTGCCTGGGCCTCGCCGTTGACGGCCGTCGACTGGATGCGCCGGACGCGCTCCGGGATGATGGCGTCGCGCACCAGCCGGTCGAGGTCGGGGCGCAGCGTCATCCCGCGGTCGACCGACAGGATGCCGCGGACCCAGCCGGCGACGGCGGCGTCCCAGGCCCGGTCGACGTTGCCGCGGGCGAACGAGGCCGCGGCCACCCAGTAGGCGGCCGCCGCCGAGCTCGGGTCCTTGCGCAGCTCGGCTTCCATCCGCGCCACCAGGCGATCGAACGCCTCGGCGCGCTTCTCGGGCGCCAGGCCGCGGACATGGCGGTCGACCGCGGTCGCCCACCAGTCGAGCAGCTGATCGCGCGGTACCGGCCCGAGGGCGGCGACGTCGTCCAGGATCGATTCGAACAGATCGGCGGCGGCGTGGTAGTGCTCGTCGAAGAACAGCGCCTCGCCCAGGCCGACGACGAGGTCGAGCCGGTCACGCGGCGAGAGATGCACGACGTCGACGTGGCTGAGGGCGGTCCGGGCGGCGGCCAGCTCGGCCGGGTCGGCGGTGGTCCGGAAGCGCTCCAGGCCAGCTCGGCCGATGATCAGCGTCGCCGGAGCGCCGACCGTCCCCTCGACCGCCTTGGCGGCCGTGATGGCATCCTCGAAACGGCCCTCGTTGTAGTGCAGCCGGGCTGGCGCCAGCTGATCGGCGACCACCGGCGCAGCCGGCTGGGCCGCGGCCGGAGCGGCCAGCACGAGGAGCATCAGGGCCGGCGCCGCCAGCCGCCCAAAAACCGTATCCGCCATAGCCTGCTATAATTCGCGAACGATGGTCGAACCCATCGTCCTGCCTCGTTCAGAGCATACTCTCTCCAGCCGCGACGTCGACTCTGACGCCCTCAAGGTCATGAGCCGGCTCCAGGAGCTCGGCCATACGGCATTCCTGGTCGGCGGCAGTGTGAGAGACCTGCTTCTTGGACGACGGCCCAAGGACTTCGATATCGGGACGTCGGCGCAGCCCCACCAGATAAAACGGGGCTTCCGGAACTGCTGGATCATCGGCCGGCGGTTTCGGCTCGCCCACGTCAAGTTCGGCCCCAAGACCATCGAGGTCGCCACCTTCCGCCGCAACGTCCCCAGGGACGAAGCCGAGCCGGAAGGCCAGGCCGACCTCCTCGTCCAGCGCGACAACGTCTACGGCACCCCCGAGGAAGACGCGTTCCGGCGCGACTTCACGGTCAACGCGCTGTTCTACGACTCGTCCGACCGCTCCATCATCGACTTCGTCGGCGGCCTGCAGGACCTCGAAGCCCGCGTCATCCGGTCGATCGGCGACCCTGTGGAGCGCTTCCAGGAAGACCCGGTCCGCATGCTGCGCGCCGTGGTCCTGGCGGAACGGCTCGGCTTCGACATGGATCCGGCCGTCGTCGCGGCCATCGAGGAAGTCGGCCCGCACATCCGCTTCAGCGCCCCGCCGCGCCTGATGGAGGAGTACTTCAAGGTCCTCCGCAGCGGGTACGCCGAAGCGTCGTTCTCGGGCCTGGCCCGGGCCGGTCTGATCGAGCACATCAGCCCGGAGATGGAAGAAGGCCTCTCGGGCGAGTTCTTCACCTCGCTGGCCCGGCTCGACGCCTGGCGCCGCCAGTTCACCGACGCGCCGGACACCCTGACCAACACCATCCTGGTCGGCTCGCTGCTCGAGCCGCTCGGCCAGATGGACGACGCGCACCGCAAATTCGGGATCAGTGACCAGTGGTACCCGGCGCTCGGCCGCCTGCCGGTGCCGCGCAAGGACGTCGAGCGCTTCGTCCAGATCCAGGCGCTCGTCCCCAAGCTCCGGGACATCGAAGCGGCGTCGCGCCACCAGCACGCGCTGCTCTCGCGCGGGGTGTTCCGCGAGGCGCTGACCTGGCTCGACGTCTACAGCGACGAACGCGACGTGGTCGATCACTGGAAGGCCGTGGTCGCCGAGCCCGCCGCCCACGCGGTGGTCCACGCCGCGGCCGCGGAGGACCTGCCCGGCCGTCGCCGGCGTCGTCGCCGCCGCCGCCGCGGTCCGGTCCACACGCCGGCCGCCTGAGGCGGCCGGCGAACTCCCAACCGCCAACTGCCAAGCCGCTCTCTGCAGCGAACGGTCCTCGGCGGGCAGGGAACGGTCCCGACGCCCGAGGCCTGGGGCGCTACAGTTGGCGGACGCATGGATCCGCGGCCGGCCGGCTCGCCCCGCACCGTCACGCTCGCCCTCGTCGCGGCGGCGTTCCTGGCCCTGTCGATCTCGGGCCAGACCTACCTGGGCATGTCCGACCATGGCCATGCCTGGTGGCGGATCCTCACCTGGCAGATCCTCAGCTGGAGCTACTGGGCGGCGCTGACGCCGGCGATCTTCGCGCTGTGCGAGCGGTTCGGCGACGCGCCGCTGGCGTGGCGGCGGCTGGGACTGGTCGCGGCGGTTGGCGCCGGCCTCATCGCCGGGCACCATCTCGTCTCCGCCTCGGTGGTCGTGGCGCTGCAGCCGTACGTGCCGATCCAGAGCTACTCGCTGGCGTCGGCGCTCGACCAGGTGATCAAGACGCACATCGTCGCCGACATCCTGGTCTACGCGATGATCGTCTCGGCCGGGCGGATGCTGGCCTACGGCCGCCGCGCCCGCCGCCTCGCGGTCCGCGAGGCGCAGCTCGAGACCGACGTCGCGCGGGCCCGCCTGGAGGCGCTGCGGCTCGAGATCCAGCCGCACTTCCTGTTCAACACGCTCAATGCGATCGCCGCCCTGATCCGCATCCGCTCGAACGACCAGGCCCTGACGATGCTGCTCGGCTTGAGCGAGCTGATGCGGGCGACGATCGACCGTACGCCGTCGCAGGTCACGCCGTGGCCGATCGAGCTGGGCTTCACGCGCGGCTACATCGAGCTGCAGCAGGTGCGCTTCGGCGATCGCCTGGACGTCGCCTACGCGATCGATCCGGCCACCGAGGCCTGCCTGGTGCCGGCGTTCCTGCTCCAGCCGATCGTCGAGAACGCGTTCCGCCACGGCATCGGCGCCAAGGCCGGCCGCTGCCGGCTGGAGCTGGGCGCGTCGATGGCCGGCGGCCGCCTCCGGGTGACGATCCGCGACGACGGCGCCGGGCTGCCGGCCGGCTTCGACCTCGCGCGCCACGCCGGCACCGGCCTCAGCAACGTCCGCACGCGGCTGCAGAACCTCTACCTCGGCGCCGCGACGATCGGCGTGACGGCGGCGACCGGCGGCGGCACCGTCGTCGCGCTCGACCTGCCGCCCGAGCCGCCCGCCGATCTGGCGCGGGCGTCGGCATGACCGGCTTCCGCGTCCTGGTCGTCGACGACGAGCCGCTGGCGCGATCGATGGTCGGCGCGATCGTCCAGGCCGACGCCGACGTGTCGTCGGTGGTCGAGTGCGGCGATGCCCGCCAGGTGCCCGAGCTGATCGCCGAGCACCAGCCGCACATCGTCTTCCTCGACATCGAGATGCCGGAGATGTCGGGGATGGGGGTCGCCGAGATGGTCGACGACGCCGGGCCGGCGATCGTGTTCGTCACGGCGTTCAGCCGGTACGCGACGCGCGCCTTCGACGTCAAGGCGATCGACTACGTGCTCAAGCCGTTCTCGGACGATCGCCTGCGCGACGCGCTCGAGCGGGCCAAGCGACGCATCCGCGAGCGCCGGCTGGGCGAGCTGGCGCACGAGCTGTCGTCGCTGTCGGCCAACCTCACCGATCGAGCGGCCCCGATGACCGGCGCAGCGGCCGGCGCCGCTCCCGGCCCGAAGGCGTTCCTGCAGCGCCTGGCCTTCAAGGTCGGCGATCGCTCGGTGGTGCTGAAGACCACCGAAATCCGCTGGATCGAGGCCGAGGACTACTACGTGCTGCTGCACACGGCGCGCGGCCGCCACCTGGTGCGGGTGTCGATGGCGTCGCTCGAGGCCGAGCTCGATCCGACCGTCTTCGTGCGCGCCCACCGCGCCGCGATCGTCAACCTCGATGCGGTGCAGGAACTGACGACGCGCGACGACAGCTGTCTGCGCCTGGTCGACGGCACGCGCGTGCCGGTGAGCCGGGCCCGGCGCCGCCAGGTCGAGGCGGCGATCGGCGCCCGCGGCTGACGAACGTAGCGAATCCCGACACATCCGCGGACGGGCGCGCGCTCGACCGTGGGGTGCGCTCGTGCCGCCACACGGCATCGATCGATGCTCAGCCGTAGCCGGCATCCACGCTGCCGCTCGATTCCCGGCCGAAACCGCCGATCAGCCTTCGGCACGGAGGTTGCCTTCCTTTCCGCAGTGGCCCGTCGGCCACCACGGAGGAGGAGCTTCAATGCGTGGCCTGCTCAGCTCGTGTCTCGGAACGACACGCGGGGCACTGATCGCGACTTGCCTGGTGGCGGTCAATCCCGCCGCCGCCCAGATCGTTCCGGCCGCCGCCGACCCGTCGCCGCTCGTCATCGACACGCGACCCATCGAAGGCGGCCGGCGTCCGCTGTTCGCCGAGGTGGTGACGCGCGTCCTGAAGGACCCGACCACCTACGCGCTGCCGCCCATCGTCTACACCGCGCACCGCCTCGATTGGGACAGCTCGCAGAAGCTGTTCGGCCACGGCTACCTCGAGGCCAACCCGAAGTTCACGCTGACCGGCCGCGTCGACGACGTCCCGATCAGCCACGCCGCCGGCAAGCGGCGCATCCTGCGCTACAGCGCGGCGACGATCGGTCGATCGATGCTGAACAACGGCATCTGCGCGGTCGTCGAGCGCCGCCTGATCGATCGGGCGCCGCATCGGCGGAAGTTGATCCGCACGCTGGGCTGGATCGAGCGCGGCATGGTCACGGCCTACTGGTCGTACCGCCTGTCCCACAACCAGGTCGGCCAGTGGCGGGACAACGAACGCGTGATCGGCATCCTCGCCAATCCGCTCACCCCCGCTTCACCGGCGACGGCCGTGCCGTAAGGCAGGTCCGGCCTCGCCGCTCGAGGCCCGCGTCGCGCTCGTGAAGACAGGCCGGCCGGCCGATTATCCGAAGGCATGGAATCGGCTGTGCCGGTCTTCGTCCCGCCGCTCGCGGCGGCGCTCATCGTCGTGGCGGCGGGCGTCCTCGCCGCGATCGCGGCGCGGCCGCTGCTGCGTGCCGCGGACAGCCCGACGCTGCCCGAGCGCCTGCTCCGCTGGTCCGGTCAACACCGCTCCGTCGCCGTCGTCGCCTACCTGGCGCTGCTGCTGAGCGGCCGGAGTGCCCTCTGGGCCGTGCCGCTGGCCTGGTTCGGTCTCCAGATCACCACCCACCGCGTCCGCCGGACCATCTTCGACGACCAGTGGACCCTGGCCGGGCAGGTCTGGTGGAACGCCCGCAGTGTCCTCGCCGTCCAGGCGTGGTGGTGGTCGATGCTGTTCGCGCCGGCGGTGCTGCTCGACACCGACGCGACGCCCGCCGTCGTCGCCGCGACCGGTGTCGCGCTCCTCGCCTGGCTGTACTTCTACAACGACGTCCTGGCCGCAGTCCTCGGGGCGCGCCCCGTCGACGCGCCGGTGCTGCGCGCGGCCTTCGAGCCGATCCTCGCGCGGACGACGATCCGGCGACCGCGCCTGCTCCAGGCTGGTCGGCGCGGCGCGCGGCTGATCAACGCCTTTGCGCTGGGCGCGGTACACGGCGACGTCGTCCTGTTCTTCGACGGCCTGCTCGACCAGTTGACGCCAGCCGAATCGGCCGCGGTCCTGGCGCACGAGATTGGTCATCTCGAGGACTTCGCGACGCGGCGCTGGTCCGTCTACAGCCTGGGCCCCTTGCTCGTCATCGGCGGCATGCTGGCAACGTTCGTCATCGGTCAGCTCGGCTGGGGCGACTGGCTCGGCCTCGTCTGGTTCCTCGTGGTGTTCGGCGCGTTGCTGTCGCGCGTGGTGCAATCGCAGCAGCGCGAAACGGCGAGCGATCGCCGGGCGGTCGAGCTGTGCGGCGACGGCGAGGCCCTGATCCGCGCCCTCGTCGCCATCCACGATGGCTCCCGAGTGCCGCGCCGGTTCCAGCCCGAGTTCGCCCGCAACGCCACGCATCCGAGCCTGGCCCGGCGCATCCAGGCGATCCGCGCGATGGCCGGCGTGCCCCCGGCCCTGGTCGAGCCGCGCGCCTTCGCCGGTGACGGCGTGCCGCGCGCGGTCGTCTTCGAGGCATGGCGGATCGTGTTCGTCACGCTCGGCGACGATCGGCCCGATCTCGTCGATCTCGCCGGTCTCGTCGAGCGCGCCCGCCATCTCGAGGCGCTGCCCTACAGCGGGCTGTCGTCGCTGCACGTCGATCCGAAACGCGACGGCGGCGCGACGCTCGTCGCGGTCGATCGCCGCGGCGAGACGCGGCGGCTCGGCATCGCCAACGCCGATGTCGCCGCCGTCCAGGCGATGCTCGACGCCGTCGACGCGCACCTCGGCCCGCCGATGCCGCCGCAGCGGCTCCCGGAGCTTGCCGGCCGGGCGGCGGCGATAGCGGCGCTGTTCGCGGCGCTGCCGCTGTTCGCCTGGAGCGTGGTCGCAACGGCCCTCGTCGCCCTCGTCCGGCCGACGACGCCGCTCCTCGGCGGACTCGCCGCCGCTCTCGTCACGACGGCGGCGCTCCAGGCCCGCCATCCGTCGACGCCATGGCAGGTGGCGGCGGTCGTCCTGATCGGCGGCGTCGCCGCGGCGGTCGCCGCGCGGCAGCAGCGCATCGATCGCAGCCACGACGCGCCGTTCCGCTGGGACGGCTTCCTGCTAGCCGGGTTCGTCGTCACCGCTGCGGCCGCGATCGTGCCCTCGTGGCTGATCCTCGCGCTCGGGCACGACGACCTCGGGCGCCTGCACGTCGCGGCCCGCGCGTTCGCCGGCGGCGCCGCCGGCTGGGCGGCGCTCGGCGGCCTGTCGCTGGCCGTGCCGCGCCTCCTGGCGAGGCTGACGTCGATCGCGGCCTTCGCGCTCGCGGCGACCGTGGCAGGCCTGGGCTCGAACACCTTCCGCGATCGGATCGTCCCCAATCCCCTCGTCTCGGCGGCTCCAGCGGTCGAGGTGCAGGACCTGGCGGTCCGGGAAGACGGCCGCCTCTCGGCGCCCGGGCTGCACTGGCAGGTGTCGCTCGCTCCGGACGCGCAGCACGTCGTGCTCCAGACGAACATCGGCGAGGAGGGACGTGCGCGCTTCGTCATCGCCGGCTTCGACGGCTGGCGGCGATCGATCGACGCCGACGAGGTGCGCTTCGTCGACGCCGGCACCCTGCTCGTGGCCCGTTGGAACGAGCGTGCGCTCCGGCTGTCGACGGAGCCGATCCGGGAGTCGGTGCCGGGCTGGTCTCTCGACGTCCCGGACGCGCCGGTCGGCGTCGTCGACGTCGAGCCGAACGGCCTCTGGCGCATCGAGCCGGCCGGCGACGTCGCCTCGCCCGGCCGGCCGGAGCGGCTCGAGGGCCGCATCGGCGATTGCGCGGTCAGCCGGCTCCGGCTTCCCGGACCGGATCGCTCGACGGTGGTGGCGCGGGCGCGCGGGGTGGCGGCCTCGGGCGCGGCCATCCTGGTGCGGCGCGAGTTCACCGGCCCGGGGCATCGACTGGGGTGGCTGCTGCCCGACCTGGCGTGGCGCTCCGTGCTGGAGCGGATCGACGGCGCGGCGCCGGGCATCCTCGCCCGGAGCCGGCTCACCCTCGACTGCTCGGGGCCGTCGCTGACCTCGTCGACGGCGACGTGCCTGGCCCGGACCGGCGACGAGACGTTCGTCTGGGAGGTCGCCGCCGACGCCGGGGCGCCGCGGCCGGTCGCGACGATGACCGGCCGGGTCGTGTCGCACGGCCACGAAGACCGGTCGCTGATCGTCTGGCACGAGCGCGACCTGCTGATGCTGTGGCGAGGCACGCACCAGGCGCTGCGCATCGCCCGGGAACGGCACTGCCCGTGTCCGCACGACGGCTCCTACGCCGCCGGACACGTCGCGACGCTGACGCGGAACGGCGATCGCGACGTGGTGGTGCGCTACCCGTTCACGCCGCCAGACGAACCGCGGCGCGAGGCGACGGCGCGCTGACCGAGGCGGTCAGCGCCAGAACACGCGGACGCCGCCGTGCGCGGTGCGCGGCAGCCCCACCGACAGGATCGGCGTGCGGCCGACCTGCACCTCGGTGTCGAACAGGTTCTCGACGCCGATGAACACGGTGAGCCGGCTGGCCAGGGCGCGGCTGGCGAAGACGTCGACGATGGCGGCGTCGTCCAGCACCAGCGTGTTGCGATCGTCCTCGAACTGCCGGCCGACGACGCGCGCCTGCAGCGTCGCCGTCAGGTAGCGCGGATCGGTGAAGCGCACCGAGAGCGCGCCCTGGTACTTCGGCACTTGCGGCACGTCGAGGCCGTCGAGCCCGGCAGCGCCGCCGGTGAAACCGGCCGACGTCGCGGTGAGCTGGCCGCTGACGCTCCACTGCGGCGTCGGCCGCCAGTCCGCTTCGAGCTCGAGGCCGCGGCTGCGGACCTGGGCCGCGTTCTGGCGCTGCCGCGTCGTCAGGGTCGGCGTCACCGACAGCGTGACGTTGGCGATCGCGTCGCCGAGCGAGGTGTGGAAGAACGTCGCCCGCGCGCTCCACGGCCCCTGCGCCAGCAGCGCCGAGATCTCGCCGCCGGACAGCCGCTCGGCGACGAGCGCCTCGTTGGCCTGCGTCAGCGTGTCGCCGGCGCGGAAGTTGCGGAAGCGCTCGTTCAGCGTCGGCGAGCGGAAGGCGCGATACGCCGTGCCGCGCAGCGACCACAGCGGCGAAGCCTGCCAGGTGACCGATCCGCGGGCGCTCGGATGGGCGTCGCTGTCCTCGACCCCCGAGACCACGTTCTCGGTGCCGATGCGATCGACGCGCGCCCCGCCGACGACGGTGACGTGCGGCGACGCCTGCACGGTGACCTGCGCGAAGCCGGCCGCCGTCGTCTGCACGCCGCCGGCCTGCGTCACCGGCTGCGGGCGGCCCGAGACGAAACGGATCTCGTTGGTGGTCCCTTCGACGCGGCGCCCGTCGACGCCGGCGACGAGCGTCGAACGGCCCCAGACGCGCAGCCAGTCGGCGCTGCCGCCGGTCGATTCGCTCGGCACGCGCTGCCGCTGCGTCAGACTCTCGCTGGCGCGGCCGGCCGCGACCGCGGTGAACGACTGGTCGTAGGTCTGCGTCGATGCGTACGCCGACGCCTGCCAGGCACCGCCGCCGGCGAAGCCGCTGCCGCGCACGCTGGCCTGGCGCTGGTTGGTGTCGTTGGTCTGGAGCGGCGTGCCGTTGGTGCGGTCCTCGTCGAAGCCTTGGATGCGGGCGCTGACGGCGGCCAGCGCGCCGGTGCCGGGCCCGCGCCACGCGGCGTTGACGAGCCAGGACGATGCCCGCACGCCGGCCTGGGTGTCGACCGGCCCGCGCTCCGCCTTGGCGATGATCGGGGCGCCGTCGGTCTCGAAGCGCTCGGCGCCGATGCCGACACCGATCGCCCCGAGCCGGCTCGAGCCGAACCCCGAGACGCGCGACGTGCCGAGCCCGCCGCCTTCGACCGACAGCCGGGCGCGCGTCCGCTGGACGTCGGCCGGCACCACCTGGATCACCCCGCCGACGGCGTCGGCGCCGTAGAGATCGCTGGTCGCGCCGCGGACGATCTCGATGCGCTCGATCGCCGCCTGCGGGACCCGGCTCCAGTAGACCCACCCGCCGAAGGCGTCATTGAGCGGCACGCCGTCGGCGAGCACCAGCGTGCGGCTGGCGCCGGACGCCGACAGCCCGCGCAGCGTCACGCCCTGAGTGGTCGGGTTGGCGGCCCGCGACGACGAGCGGCGGAACAGCGTGAAGCCGGGCGTGAAGCGCAGCGCGTCGTCGACGGTGGTCGCGGCGGCGCTCAGCAGCTCGGCGGAGGTGACGACGGTGGTGGCGGCCGGGGTGTCGGCGCCGCGCAGCTCGCGGCGCCCCGCCGTGACGGTCACGACCTCGGCGATCGCCGCGGGCCGCAGCACCACCGCGATCGATCCGCCGGCGCCGAGGGTGGCGGCGGAGAGGCGCTCCGCGGCGAAGCCGGGGGCGACGACGACGAAGCCCTCCGCCGGGACCGGATCCGCGTCGAGCGCGAAGGTGCCCCCGGCGTCACTCCGCCCGACGATTGGCCCGTCCGCCGAGGCGGCATGAATGGCCGCCACGACCGGCGCGCCGGTGGGGTCGGTGACCCGTCCGGCCACCCGGACCGGGGCGGCGGCGACCATCAGGGACAGGACGAGAAAGGCTGCTGTCATCGAAGGAATGTGGGTAAAATCCGGCCGTGGCTCAAAACGACGCGCCCAAGGCCAGTCCGGCCGGCCAGGCCAACCAGGCCAGTCCGGCTCCGCAGGCCCCCAAGGTCGACATCGGCGACGCGCTCGGCATGGTCGAGACGCGCGGCCTGGTCGGGCTGATTGAGGCCGCCGACGCCATGGTCAAGGCCGCGAACGTCGTGTTCGTGGGCTGGCAGAAGGTCGACGCCGGGCTGGTCACCGCTATCGTACGCGGCGACGTGGGTTCGGTGAAAGCGGCAACCGACGCCGGTGCCGCTGCCGCCCGCCGCGTCGGCGAGCTGGTCGGGGTCCACGTGATCCCCCGCCCGGCCGACGACCTCGAGCAGATCTTCCCGATCCGCTAGCTGTCTATACGCCCGCCCGCCAGGCGGCGCTGAGCGGCCCGGACGCCGTCCCTACTCGTAGACGACGGCGGTGCCGCTGGCGCTGACCATCAGCATCCCGCCGCTCTGCCCGACGTTCTCGTAGTCCAGATCGACGCCGACGATGGCGTTGGCGCCGAGCGCCTGCGCCTGCTCGGTCATCTCCCGCACGGCGATGTCCTTGGCCTTGCGCAGCTCCTGCTCGTAGGCGTGCGAGCGGCCGCCGACGATGTCGCGGATGCCGGCGAAGATGTCGCGGAAGATGTTGGCGCCGAGGATGGCCTCGCCGGACACGAGACCGAGGTAGCTCTTGATCGGCTTGCCGTCGAGGGTCGAGGTGGTGGAAATCAGCATGGATGCCTCCTGGCAGTCCGGGACAGACAGACGAGACCGATAGATGAGCGTCAGCGCGGCGCGATCGCGTCGGCGGCTTCCGCGCCGGCGAAGTCCTTGACGGTCAGGCCGCCCTCGCTGTGCGTCCAGAACGTCAGCGTGACGCGTCTGTAGTGCACGGCGATGTCGGGATGGTGATCGGCGGCTTCGGCGTCGAAGCCGACGCGGACGATGAAGGCGACGGCGTCGGCGAAGGTGGGGCAGGTGATCTCGCGATGGATCGTGTCCCCGTCGCGGGTCCACTGCGGCACGGTCTTCAGGCGCTCGGCGATCTCCGGGTCGGTGAGCTTCGGCATGCGTGCCTTTCGACTGGGTCAGAGCGTCGGGCGATCGGGCCCGAGTGCGTCGAGCGCGGGATGCCGGCGGCCGTCGAGGACGGCGTCGGCGACGATCCGCGCGGTGATCGGCGCGAGCAGCGCGCCGTTGCGATAGTGGCCGGCGGCGTAGACGAGGCCGGGCTCGGCGGCGCGGGCCCCGATCACCGGCAGCTCGTCGCGGGTCACCGGCCGCAGCCCGGCGCGGACCTCGACCAGGGCCGCGTCGGCCAGCGCCGGCACCAGCTCGATCGCCGCCTGCATCAGGCCGGACAGGCCGGCGATCGTGGTGCTCTCGTCGAAGCCGACGTCCTCGACGGTCGCGCCGACCAGCAGGCAGCCGTCAGCGCGCGGCACGAGATAGCAACGCGGGCCCCAGAGAATCTGTGACGTCACCGGGACGCGCGGTCGCAGCAGCAGCACCTGTCCACGAATCGGACGGACGCCCGGCGCGAGCGGTTCACCGACGTCGATCCGCCCGACCCAGCTGCCCGCCGACATGACGACGACGTCGGCGCGGACGGTGGCGCCGCCGGCGTGGACCTCGTAGCCGCCGCCGGTCCGCGTCAGGCGTGACACCGGCGCGCCCGCCGTCACCGACGCCCCGGCCCGGCGCGCCGCCGCGACCATCGCGGAGGTGAAGTCGGCTGGCGCGACGCGTCCCTGCCCCGCCAGGAGGAGGCCGCCGCGGACCTGCGGCGACAACCACGGTTGTCGGGGCGCGATGGCCGCCGGCTCGAGCCACTCGGCCCCCGCCGCCGGCCACGCCGACACCCGCTCGAACTCGTGGCGCAGGTGCCGGCGCCCGGCCTCGTCCAGGGCCAGTTCCAGCGACCCGCAGCGGGTGAACTCGAAGGCCGCGTCGGTCTCCCGGCGGAGCCGGGCGACGAAGTCGTCGTAGACCTCCAGGCCCTCGATGCACAGGGACTCGAACGGGCCAGAGGCCCGGACCTCGGTGAAGGGCGCCAGCATCCCGGCCGACGCCTGGGTGGCGCCGAACCCGGGCTCCCGGGCGTCGAACACGGACACCCGGGCGCCCCGGGAGGCCAGCTCCCAGGCGACCGCCGAGCCGACGAGGCCGGCGCCGATGACGACCACGGCTGGGGGTGGCACGCCGAAAAGTGTAGCCCGTCATGCCGGCCAGCCCCCGTCGGGCAGTCCCCCCGGAGCTACAGTGGGCGGCCTTCCGGAGACGCTCCCGGGGACACTCCAGCCCTGTCGGACGGACGCTGCCTGGCCGAAAGATGCGCCAGAGGCCGTGCCAGTCGCGGCACGCCTCTTGCGAATCGAACCCCGGTCCGGCTGGTCTGCCGCCGGGCGGAGGACAGGCAAGTGAGCATGCAGCCCCCAACCCCGTCGCCAGGGCGCCCGACGCGCCCGTCGACGAGGACGCCCCTGGTCTTCCTGGCCGTCGCGGCCGCGTGCGTGATTGCGGCGGGCGTCGGCGGTTACGTCGCCCAGAGCCACCGTCAGACCGAGATACCGACCGTCGAGGCCCACCCGGCGCAGCCGGCGGCTGCCGCTGCCGCGCCTGCCTCCCCGACGTCCAAGGGCCCGTCGGCCGCTGCCTCGAACCCGGTTTCGGCGCCGGCTTCGGTCCCGGTGGAGGCACCCGCGGCAGCGCCGGCCAAGCCCGCTGCCGGCACCCCGGGATCACCCGCCACGGGCTCACCCGAACCCGTCGAGAAGGCTACCCTGGGGCACAAGCCCTCGGACGCCAACGCGCCGCGGACGGCCCGCGCCGCGGCCGCGGCTCCAGCAGCGCCGATCCCCGCGACCCGGTCCGCCGAGCCCGCGGCGGCCGTCGAGATGCCGGCCCCCGAACCGGCCGTGGTGGCCGAAGCCACGCCAGCCGCGCCGGCCTCGGCAGCCGAGCCCGTCACCCGGCCGCAGGCGGCCCAGGTGTCGATCGCCGACACGTTCGTCATTCCCGCCGACTCGGTGATCGGCCTCGAGCTCGAGCACAGCGTCTCCAGCGAGACCGCCCAGATCGAGGATCGCGTCGATGCGCGGGTCACGCGGGACGTGAAGATCGACGGCACCACCGTCATCCCCGCCGGGTCGCGCGTCCGCGGCGCCGTCACGCGGGTCGAGAACGGCGGCCGCTTCAAGGAACGCGGCCGCATCGAGATCCGCTTCCACACGCTCGTGCTCGCCGGCGGCGACACGCAGTCGATCGCCACCGACGCGCTGTTCCGCGAAGGCGACAACGTCGGCCGCAAGGCGAGCGCGCGGATCGGCGCGAGCGCGGCTGGCGGCGCCATCATCGGCGCCATCTTCGGCGGCGAGAAGGGCGCGGCGATCGGCGCGGCCGCCGGGGCCGGTGCCGGCACCGCCGCGACCGCGGCGCAGAAGCCGAGCGAGGCGCGGTTCCGCTCCGGATCGGTCGTGACGGTGCGCCTCACCGCACCGGTCGCCATCATTGTCCAGCAGTAGCGGCACCCTGCAGCCGTAGAGTCAGCCAGCGCGGCCAGCTCATCGCGCGCCAGCTCGAGCAGCCACGCCCGCTCGAGCTTTGCCTTGCGACCCGCGCCCTATACTCGATCCATGCGACACGTGATCCTTCCCGCACTCCTCCTCGGCGCGCTGTGCAGCGCGCCGGCCGCCGCCCAGACGACGCTGACGCCGTTCACCGGCGTCACCTTCGGCGGCGAGACGACGGAGAACCGCTACGTCTACGGCGCGGTGCTCGGTTTCGGCTCGGGCGCCGGCGTCGACATCGACCTCGGCTTCGCGCCCAACTTCTTCGGCAGCGGCGACGCCCCGTTCGGCGATCTCGACGGCAAGCTGAACATCACCACGCTGATGTTCAACGTCCGCTTCGGCGGCGGCAAGCCAAAGGGTGCCTCGCCCTACGTCTCGGGCGGCGCTGGCCTGATGCGCGCCTCGGTGACCAGCCCGGGCGATCTGTTCGACTCGGTCACGCGCAACGATTTCGCGCTGAACGCCGGCGGCGGCCTCACCGGCTACTTCAACGACCACGTCGGCCTGCGCGGCGACATTCGTTACTTCCGCAGCCTGCAGGGCGAGGCGGGCGCCGACGGGGTCATCATCGACCCGCGCGATTTCGATCTCGGCGAGTTCGATTTCTGGCGCGCCACGGTGGGTGTCTCGCTCCGCTTCTAGTTGGTGACGGCCGCCCTCAGCGGCCGTCACGGGCAGCCCTTGTCGCGCGCGGCGGCTATTCGCCGCGCTGGGCGCGCGGCGGCGCCGCACGCGGGCTGCGCTGGTTCACGGCAGCCGCCACTCTTCCTTCCACAACCGATCGTCGGGTTCGCGCGTCAGCGCGACGACGCCGTGCAGCGGGAAGCCCATGGTGGCGTCCTCGCTGCCGGCGGACAGCAGCGCCAGAATCCGCGGCAGGCTCGGCATGTGGCCGACCGCCAGCAGGTCGCGCGGCTCCTCGGCCAGCACGTCGCGAAACAGCCACGGCCCGTCGGACGGCTGCAGGCCGCGTGTCGCCTTGAACTCGGCGAACGGGTTGCACGCCTTCCAGAACGCCTCGCCGGTCTGACGGGAGCGCAGCTTGCCGCTGTGCCAGATCACCGCCGGCTTGACGCCCTTGGCCGCGGCCGCCACCGCCAGCCGCTCGGCGTCGAAACGGCCGACCATCGACAGCGGGCGCTGCGGATCGAGGTGCGGACCAACCGCGTCGGCGTGATGGACGAGCACGAGGCGCATGCCCCCAATCCTAGCGTCGGTCGGTCCAGGCGAGCGCCAGCGCGCTGCTGTTGGGCTCGATCGTCGGGACGAGCGCGACGAGGATCACCATCCCGGCGAAGAAGAGGGCCATGTCTGGCGGATCGCCCCACCAGCGCGTGGCGGCGGCGAGCGCGCCAGCGACCACGCAGTAGAGGACGAGGAGGGCCCGCAGCGTGCGCTTCGCGCCGAAGCGGTCGACGAGCCGCACGTTCAGGAACGTGCTGCCGCTCTGGAGCAGGCCGGGGCCGCCGAAGATCCAGGCGAATCGCTCGGGGTGGCGGTAGATATCGCCGACGATCCGCTCGGAGCTGGCGAGATAGGCGCTGAAGACCGAGAACACGGCGGTCGTGATGCCGACGTAGCGCAGGAACGTCGGCTGGCGCAGCACCAGGCGGACGGTTCGGGCGATGCTGCCAACGTCGAGCGGCCGCCGCCGCTCCGCTGGCAGGGACGCCTCGAGCCGCAGCGACCACAGGAACACGCCCACCGCGAAGATCGGCGGCACCAGGAACACCGTCCGCCACGAGGCCACGGCGAGCAGGCCGGCGCCCAGGAAGGGCGCGACGATCGGCGTGAACAGGAAGATCGTCAGGACGAGCGACATCGTCCGCGCCATGGCGTCGCCCGAGAAGCGATCGCGGATGCCGGCGATCGTGATCATGAAGAGCGCGGCGGCGCCGACCCCCTGGACGAAGCGGGCGACGCTCCTCGCGCCGCCGATCCGTGATGTCGATGCAGGTGCCGATGTAGCCGGCGAAGGCGCCCGATGCATCGAAGCGCGGGACGCCGTGCGTCGACACCCAGCGATATTCGCCGTCGGCGCGGCGCGATCGGGTCTCGACCTCGTAGGGCTGCCGCGCCAGGAACGCGTTCATCTGCACGGCGACGAAGCGCTGCCGGTCGTCGGGATGGAGGAAGTCGTACCACTCCTCCGGCTTGACTTCATGGAGGTCGCGTCCGAAGAAGGCGATCCAGCGCTGGTTGAGGAAGTCGGGCTGGCCGTCGGCGTTGGCGGCCCACACCATCATCGGCGCGGTGTCGGCGAGCGCGCGGAAGCGCGCCTCGCTTTCGCGCAGCGCCGCCTCGGCCCGCTTGCGGTCGGTCATGTCGACCATGACGCCGTCCAGCGTCGACGGCCGTCCGTCCAGCGAGTGCACGGTGACGCGGTCCTGGAGCCAGACCACCCGGCCGTCGGCGGCGATCATCCGGTAGTCGAACTGGTGGTCGACCCCGGCCTCGGTACATTCCCGGCAGTAGCGCACCGACGCCTCGCGGTCGGTCGGGTGGATGTGAGCAGCCCAGAAGTCGGGATCCTCCAGCCAGGCGCTCACCGGATAGCCGAGGATGCGCTCGGCCTGCGGGCTGACGAACGTGAAGCGGAAGCTCGCCGCGTCCGCTTCCCACACGATGCCGTCGATCGTGCTGATGAGTTCGGCGTGACCCTGGCGGGCCAGCCGCGCCGCATCGTCCGATTCGACTCGCACGGTGACGTCCTCGACGAAGAGGACGATGCCGCCAACGCTGCCGTCGACCTCCAGCCAGGGTTGCACTTCCCAGCGCAGCCAGATGGTCGTCCCATCCGGCAGCCGCACCCGTTCCCGCTCGACACGGACGGGGGTGGCCGGCCAGGCCCTGCCGGTGGGCCTCGCGCCACGCCGGGTTCAGGTCGGGATAGACGTCGTAGTGGCAGCGGCCGACCAGGGCGGCGCCGCCGAAGGTGGGGTGCTCCCACCACTCGCGGTTGACCGCGATGTACCGCATGTCGCGGTCCATCATGGCCATGGCGCCGGGGGCGTGATCGAGGAAGAACTGCAGCCGCTGTTGGCTGTGCCGCAGACGCTCGACGATGCTCAGGTCCTGCGCCTCACTCTCGGGCAATGCGCGCCTCCGTCGGCCTGACGTGTGGGTGGGGGCCCCGTTGAAAGGCTGAAGCATATGGCCGAAACGGCCGCCCGGGTTGACAATGCCGGGAGGCAGCAGGTACCGTCTAGCCCGGTGTCCGTGTCCCTGTCCGCCCTGCGCCGCAATCACCAGCTCCATGCGGGCCATGCCCACCATGGGACCGGGCGAGGTGCGCGCGAACAGTAAAGGGTACGGAAGTCCCTGAGACGCCACGCCTCGCCGACCATCCCGGCGAGGCGTTTTTTTTTTGCTCGCCCGACCTCCGGCCCGACGCCGGGGCACGGGCTCAGACGACCATGACGACGATCGACTTCTCGAAATTCCACGGCCTGGTGCCCGCCGTCGTGCAGGACGCCGCCACCCGGGACGTCCTGATGGTGGGCTTCATGAACCAGGAGGCCTGGGACGTCACCCGGCGGACCGGCTTCGTGACCTTCTTCTCGCGCACCCGCAACACCCTGTGGACCAAGGGCGAGACCTCCGGCAACAGGCTGCAGGTCTCGAAGGCGTGGATCGACTGCGACGAGGACACGATCCTGGTCGAGGCCACCTGCCTGGGCGACGGGGTCGTGTGCCACACCGGCACCCGGACCTGCTTCCGTGAGCTGCCGGCTGAGTTGCCCGTCGGGGAGACGGCCGCGTCGTCGCCGGCGTCGGGAGGGCAGTCATGAAGCTCCGCCTCGGCATCCCCAAGGGCTCGCTGCAGGACGCCACCGTCGCGCTGTTCGCGCGGGCCGGCTTCAACGTCTACGTCAACTCGCGCTCCTACTTCCCGACCATCGACGACCCGCAGATCGAGTGCATGCTGATCCGGGCCCAGGAGATGGCGCGCTACGTCGCCGACGGCATCCTCGATGCCGGGCTCACCGGGCAGGACTGGATCGCGGAGCAGCTCGGCGCCGCGGTCCTGCCGATCGAGAGCCTGGGCGAGAACATCCCGCCGGTGGTCAGCGTCTGTGACCTGGTCTACGCCAAACAGAGCTTCGGCAAGGTGCGCTGGGTGCTGGCCGCGCCCGAGGACTCGCGCTTCAAGCGGCCGCAGGACTTCGAGGGCGCCACCATCGCGACCGAGCTGGTCAAGGTCACCGAGCAGTACTTCAAGCGGATGGGCATCAAGGTCACTGGTCGAGTTCTCGTGGGGCGCGACCGAGGTCAAGCCGCCGGTGCTGTGTGACGGCATCGTCGAGGCCACCGAGACCGGATCGACGCTGCGCGCCAACCGGCTCGCCATCATCGACACGGTGATGGAGTCGAACACCCAGCTGATCGCCAACCGCGACGCCTGGATCGATCCGGAGAAGCGCGAGAAGCTCGCGAACATCTCGCTCCTCCTCAAGGCGGCGATCGCCGCCCAGGGCCGCGTCGGCATCATGCTGAACGCGCGCCGCGACGACCTCGCCCGGATTCTCGGGCTGCTGCCGGCGCTGCGCCGGCCGACCATCTCGCCGCTCGCCGAAGGCGACTGGGTGGCGCTCAACACGATCCTCGAGGAGCGCACGGTGCGCGACCTGATCCCGCGCCTCAAGGCGGCGGGCGCCGAGGGCATCGTCGAGTACCCTCTCAACAAGATCGTGATGTAGCCGCGCCGTCCGCTGCCATGCTGAAGATCATCTCCGCCTCGGATCCGCGCGCGCTGGCCCGCCTGCTCGCCGCCGATCCCGCCGATGACGCCGCGCTGGCGAAGCGCGTCGCGGCCATCGTGGCCGACGTCCGACGCGGCGGCGATCGCGCCCTCGTCGCCTATGCGCGGCGCTTCGACAAGCTGCCGGCGTCGGGCCCGGCCGGCGCCATCGAGATCACGCGCGCCGAGATCGAGGCCGGGGCGCGACAGGTCAGCCGGCCGGTCGGGGCGGCGATCAAGCGCGCCGCCCGCGTCATCGGCCGCATCGCCCGGACGCAGGTGCCGAAGGGATCGCGGACCGCGGCCTGGCCCGGCGTGGTCGTCGAGCAGCGCGTGACACCGCTCGCCCGCGTCGGCTGCTACGTCCCCGGCGGCCGCTATCCGCTGCCGTCCTCGCTGCTGATGACCGCGATCCCGGCCCGTGTCGCCGGCGTCGGTGAAGTGATCGCCTGCTGCCCGCGGCCCGAGCCGGCGGTGCTGGCGGCGGCGCTCGAGGCCGGCGTCTCGCGGCTCTATCGCATCGGCGGCGCACACGCCGTCGCGGCGATGGCCTACGGTACGGCGAGCGTGCCGCGGGTCGACAAGATCGTCGGGCCGGGCAACGCCTGGGTCGCGGCCGCCAAGGCGCTCGTCGCCCGCGACTGCGGCATCGACTTCTTCGCCGGGCCGAGCGAGATCGTGATCGTCTCGGACACCGGCCGCGCCGACTGGATCGCCGCCGATCTCGTCGCCCAGGCCGAGCACGACCCCGACGCGCGCGCCATGCTGATCACGTCGAGCAAGCGGCTCGCCAACGCCGTGCGAAGCGCCGCGCTCGCGCAGGCGGCGGCGAACCCGACCGCGCGGGCGTCGCTGGCGAAGCGGGGCGGCATCATCATCACCCGCAGCGTGGCGCACTCGATCGAGATCGCGACGGCGATGGCGCCGGAACACCTCGTCGTCGACACCGCGGCAATCGCCGCCCGCATCCCGACCGCCGGGGCGACGTTCGTCGGCCCGTGGTCGGCGCAGGCCGCCGGCGACTACGCCACTGGCTCGAACCACGTCCTGCCGACGAGCGGCGCGGCCCGCTTCCGCGGCGGCCTGTCCGCCGCCGACTTCGTCCGCGTGTCGAGTGTGCAGACGCTGTCGCAGGCCGGGCTGCGGCGCCTGGCGCCGACGGCCGTCGCGCTCGCCGACGCCGAGGGGCTCTCGGCGCACGCCGCCTCGATCCGGATCCGGGTGGCGCCCGATGGCGGCAGCCGGCCAGGAGCGCGGTGATGAGCAGCCAATACCAGCGCGAGCCCGAGCTCGGCGACGGCCTGCGCCTGCACCTGAACGAGAACACCGGCGGCTGCTCGCCGGCGGTGCTCGCGGCACTGCGGGCGCTGTCGCCGATGGACGTCGCGGTCTATCCCGACTACGGCCGTGTCAACGACGTGTGCGCAGCCTACCTCGGCGTCGACCCGGCGCGGCTGCTGCTCACCAACGGCCTCGACGAAGGGATCCTGGCCGCCGCCATCGCGTATCTGCAGCGAGATGTTCGCAACTCGCCCGGGACCGTGTCCGGGACGGATGCGAGCGCTCCGTCGCAGATTCTGCAACGTTTTGGACCGGGTGGCGGGGGATCATCGGAAGCGGCATCGGGCGGCATCGGAGCACCCGAGGGACTCGTCGCGGAACCGTGCTTCGGGATGTATGCCGACTGCATCGAGGCGGTGGGCGGACGCATCGTCCGCGTCGCGCCGCCGGCCGATCTGCAATTTCCGCTCGATGCCGTGCTGGCCGCGATCACGCCACGGACGCGGGTGATCTACCTGACCAGTCCGGGCAACCCGACCGGCCTGCTCATCCCGCACGCCGCCGTGCACGCTCTGGCGCGGGCGCTGCCCGACGGCCTGGTCTTCGTCGACGAAGCCTACGCCGACTTTACCGACGCGCACTTCCTCGGCGAGCTGCGGGCCGCGGCGAACGTCGTCGTCGGCCGTACCTTCGCCAAGGCCTACGGGCTGGCGGCGATGCGGATCGGCGCGGTGGTCGGCGACGAGGCGGTGATCGCGCGGCTGCGCCGCTCGCTGCCGCCCTACAGCATCAACGTGGCGGCGGCCGTGGCGCTCGAAGCGGCGCTCGGCGACCAGGCCCACCTCGACGCCTATCGCGGCCAGGTGCGCGCCTCGAAGGCCCGCGTCTACGCCGTCTGCGATCGGCTCGGGCTCACCTGCTGGCCGAGCGAGGCCAACTTCGTCCTCATCCGCGTCGGCGACCGCGCCGGCGCGGTCGTCGAGGCGCTGCGCCAGCGTCGCATCTTCGTCCGCGACCGCTCGAGCGAGCCGGGCTGCGCGGGCTGCATCCGCATCACCGCCGGGATCCTCGCTCACACCGAGCAGGCGCTGGCGGCCCTGGAGGACATCCTGTGCGCCGCGGCGTGATCGACCGTCGAACGACCGAAACCCAGATTCAGCTCACCATCGGTCTCGAGGGCCGCGGACGCTACGAGGTGCGGACCGGCATCCGCTTCCTCGATCACATGCTGGAGCTGTTCGCGCGGCACGGCGCGTTCGACCTGACGATCGCCTGCACCGGCGATCTGGACGTCGACCAGCACCACACCGTCGAGGATCTCGGCATCGCGCTCGGCGAGGCGATCACGCAGGCGCTCGGCGACCGCCGCGGCATCAACCGCGCCGGCTACTTCGTCATGCCGATGGACGAAACGCTGGCCGTCGCCGCGATCGATCTGGGCGGACGGCCGCACGTCGCCGTCGACCTCAGGCTGAAGGTGAAGCAGGTCGGCGACCTGCAGGCCGAGCTGGTCCACGACTTCTTCGAGGGCTTCTCGATCGGCGCGCGCGCCAACGTCCACGTCAAGGTCCTCTACGGCCGCTCGAGCCACCACCACGTCGAGGCGGTGTTCAAGGCGTTCGCGCGGGCGCTGCGGGTCGCCTGCTCGAAGGACAAGCAGCTGAAGATGATGCTACCGAGCACCAAGGGGCTGCTGTAGTGCCTCGCCCGCGCGGTCGAACTCGAGTTACGCGGACGGAACGCTAAGATGCGGATCGCGCTGATCGACTATCGCGCCGGCAATCTCACCTCGGTGCGCAAGGCGCTGGCCGCGGCCGGCGCCGAGGTGTTCACGCCGGACACCGCGGCGCAGATCGCGGGCGCGGATGGCCTGATCGTGCCCGGCGTCGGCCACTTCGAGGCGACGGCGGTGCTCGACGCGGCGTGGCGCGAGGCGATCCTGGCGCACGCGCGGGCCGGCAAGCCGCTCCTCGGGATCTGCCTCGGGCTGCAGTTCCTCTTCGAAGGCAGCGTCGAGGCGCCACGCCTGCCCGGGCTGGGCTTGCTGCCGGGCGTCTGCGGCAAGCTGGGGCCCGACTGGGACCCGGCCGTCCAGCTGAGCGCCGACGGCTGGGCCGAGTTCAAGGTGCCGCACGTCGGCTGGAACGCGGTGAACCCGACCCGCCCGTCGTCGATCCTGGCCGGCGTCGCCCCCGGCGCGCAGGCCTACTTCACCCACTCCTACGCGGCGCCGGTCGGCGCAGGAACGGCGGCGACGACGACGACCGGTCCGAACACGTTCGCCAGCGTCGTCGAGCGCGGCGCGATCTTCGGCCTGCAGTTCCACCCCGAGAAATCCGCCGACGCCGGCCTCGCCATGCTCCGCAATTTCTGCCGGCGGATCCAAGGTGCTCCCGATGTGCCTCCCGATCGCGCTTCCGATCTGCCTTCCGATGATCCCGGTTCGGCGGCAGAAAACGTCGCAGAAACTGCGCACCGCGCGTCGAAGCGGATCATTGCCTGCCTGGACGTCCGCGACGGGCAGGTCGTCAAGGGCGTGAAGTTCGAGGGGCTGCGGTCGGCGGGCGACCCCGCGGAGCTGGCGGCGCGCTACAACGTCGAGGGCATCGACGAGGTCGTCATCCTCGACGTGACGGCGACGCTCGAGACGCGGCGCGCCCTGGCGCAGACGATCCGCGCGGTGGCGCGGAACCTGTTCATCCCGCTGGCGGTCGGCGGCGGCATCCGCACCGAGGACGACGCCGCCGCCGTCGTCGAGGCGGGCGCCGACAAGGTCAGCCTGAACAGCGCGGCGCTCAAGGATCCCGACCTGATCTCGCGCCTCGCCGTCCGCTACGGCAGCCAGGCGGTGGTCGTCGCGATCGACGCCAAGCGCGGTCCGACCACAGCCGGGCCCGACGGCTTCGCCGTCTATGCCCGCAGCGGCACGAGCGATGCCGGGCGCGACGCGGTCGAATGGGCCCGCGACGCGGCGGCGCGCGGCGCTGGCGAAATCCTGCTGACCTCGATGGATCGCGACGGCACGCGCAGCGGCTTCGACTGCGAGCTGACCGCCGCGGTGGCGCGGGCGGTCTCGATCCCGGTGATCGCTTCGGGCGGCGCCGGCACCATCGATCACTTCGTCGACGTGTTCACCCGCGGCCGCGCCGATGCGGCGCTCGCCGCCTCGATCTTCCACTTCTCGGAGCACGGGGTCGCCGACCTCAAGGCCCACCTGGCCAGCAACGGCATCCCGATGCGCCTGCAGACCGAAGGCTGAGACACGATGGCCCAGGCCGGCTATTCGGGAACCCCGCTGCCGCAGAAGCTCGGCATCAAGCCGGGCATGACGCTCCACGTCATCGACGCGCCGATGGACTACGCCAGGCTGATCGCGCCGGTCGGCGCCAAGGTGGCTTTCGCCACCCGCCTGACCAAGGACGTCGAATTGCTGCACGCGTTCGTCACGCGGAAGGGCCGCCTCGAAGACGTCCTGGACCGGGCCCGCGCCGGGCTCGTGAGCGACGCGATCGTGTGGATTTCGTGGCCGAAGAAGGCCGCCGGGCTCGCCAGCGAGGTGACCGAGGACACGGTGCGCGACATGGCCCTGCCGCTGGGCTTCGTCGACGTCAAGGTGTGCGCGGTCGACGACGTCTGGTCCGGCCTCAAACTCGTCGTGCGCAAAACGTTGCGCTAATTACAATGTTTTCGCTGCCCGCCGGAGGGATCATCGGGAGCGGCATCGGGAGCAGCATCGGGAGCGGTCCGTAAACACATGTTCATTCCTGCCATCGATCTCAAGGGCGGACAGGTCGTCCAGCTCGTGCAAGGCAAGCGGCTGGCGCTGGCATCCGACGACATCGATGCCTGGGTCCGCAAGTTCGCCCACTACCCGTGCGTCCAGCTCATCGACCTGGACGGCGCCCTGGAGACCGGCGCCAACGACGCCATCGTCCGCCGGATCTGCGCGCAGCTCCCCTGCCGCGTCGGCGGCGGCGTGCGGACCATCGAGCGCGCCGAGGCGCTGGTCGCGGCCGGCGCGCGGCAGGTCATCGTCAGCTCGGCGCTGTTCCAGAACGGACGCGTCGACCGCGCCTTCGCCCGCGCCCTCGCCGCCGCCGTCGGCATCGACCGCGTGATCGCCGCCGTCGACAGCGCCGGCGGCAAGGTCGTCATCCGCGGCTGGACCGAAGCGACGGCGCTCTCCGCCGTCGAAGCGGTCCGCGAGATCGAGCCGTTCTGCGGCGGCTTCCTCTACACCCACGTCGACACCGAGGGCCTGATGCAGGGCATCGACATGGACGCCGTGCGCGCCGTCCGCGCCGCGACCGGCAAGTCGCTGACCGCTGCCGGCGGCATCCGCACGCGCGAGGAGATCCTGGCCCTCGACGCCCTCGGCATCGACGCCGTCGTCGGCATGGCCGTCTACACCGGCGCGCTGTCGCTCGACGATCCCGCCCTCCAGCCCCCCTCGCGTCAGCCCGTCGTGCCCCTAGCCTGAGTCGCCTATGACCACGCGCGCAGCTTGCCCCGGCCGGCTCTTCCCCTCGCGACAGAGCCGCCTCCGGTGGCCCCGCGCGCTGGTCGCGCTCGGCGCGCTGCTCCTGCCGCTCGCGTCGCTCTCGGGGTGTTCCCGGCAGAGCGTCGTCCCGTTCCGCGTCGACAACGTCCGCGCCCACCTCGATCGCCTCACCAACGCCGGGCCGCGCCCGGCCGGCTCGGCGGCCAACGCCACGGCGCGCGCCTACCTCGTCGATCAGCTGCGCCTGTTCGGCTTCGACGTCCGCACCCAGACCGTCGACGCGTCGCGCCCCGAGTACGGCCGGACGATGCGCGTCAGCAACATCATCGCGACGCGGGCCGGCAGCCGGACCGACGCCATCGCCCTCGTCGCGCACTACGACTCAGTGGCCACCGCCCCCGGCGCCATGGACGACGGCATCGGCACCGCCGTTGCGCTCGAGTCGGCGCGCATTCTCGCTGCGACACCGGCGCTGCGCCACACGCTGGTCGTGCTCCTCACCGACGGCGAGGAGCTCGGGCTGATGGGCGCGGTCGGCGCGATGGGCGACGCCGAGTTGCGGGCCCGCCTCAAGGGCTACGTCAACCTCGAATCGACCGGATCGACCGGCCCGGCCATCCTGTTCGAGTCGGGCCCCAACAACGAGGCGCTGATCCGCGCCTGGGCCGGCGCGGCGCCGCACCCGCACGGCGCCTCCTACGCCCTCGAGATCTACCGACGTCTGCCCAACGACACCGACTTCACGATCTTGAAGGCCGCCGGCATCCCCGGCCTCAACATGGCGCCGGTCGGCAACAGCCACGCCTACCACACGTCGCGCGACACGGCCGATCGCGTCTCCGCCGACACCCTGCTGCACATGGGCGAGAGCACGGTGACGACGATGCGCGCCATGGACGCCCTCGATCGCCTGACCGGCGACCGCGACGTCCGCTTCGCCTCGGTCGGCGAGCACACGGTGATCATCCTGGCCGACTGGCAGGGCCGGCTGCTGGCGATCCTCGCCCTCGGCCTCGGCCTCGTCGCCTGGATCCGGATCGTCCGCCACCTGGCCGCCGGCGACGCCATCCGCTTCGTCGCCACCGTGTTGTGGGGCGTCCTGGCGCTGGCCTCCGCGGCCGGCGCGATGGTCGGCGCGTCGTGGCTGCTGACGGCGTCGAGCGCGGTGCACCATCCGTGGTACGCCGCGCCGATGCGCGCCGGCGCGCTGATCGCGGTCAGCGGCGCGCTCGGTCCGTGGCTGCTGACGCGGCTGGCGCTGGTCGTGCCGGAGCGCGTCCGCTACGCCCGCGAGCCAGCCACCATCTGGGGCCTGACGCTGCCGCTCTGGTGCGTCATCGTCGCGGTCTTCGAGCTCAAGGCGCCGCTTGCCTCGCCGCTCTGGGCCGTCAGCCTGGCGCTCGCCGGCGCGGCGCTCGCGGTGGTGCCGCCGTCGCGCGCGTCCTGGATGCGGGCGGCGTCGGTCATGGTGCTGCTGGTGACGACGTTGCTGTTCCTGAGCGACGGCCTGATGCTCTTCGAGTTCCTGGTCGCGGTGCTCGGCCGGCTGCCGATCGTGACGCCGGTGTGGGTCCTGCCCGGCTTCATCGCCTTCGTCGGCGCGATGATCGCGCCGCCGGTCGCGGCTGCGCTCATCGGCCTCGTCGAGGGACGCCGTGGCCACGGCGCGATGGGCGGCGTCCTGCTCGCGGCGTTCGCCGTGACCCTGGGCTTCGCCTACATGGCGCCGCCCTACACCGTGGACCGGCCGGCTCGCCGCTCGGTGGTCTACGTCGACGACACGTTGACCGGACAGGCGTGGTGGGAGGTCGGCGGCAACGAGCCCGGTCTCGACCTCGCCCACGGATCGGAGCAGGCGGCGCGCTGGCGGCAGGTCGAGCGCGGCACGCCGATCCCGGCCTCGGTCACGGTCGGGAGCGCGTCCGGCGCATTCAGGTTCCGGCGCCAGGGCGAGGCGACGCCGGCGCCGGCGCGCGTCGTCGCGCGGATCGTCCCGGCGGCCGATTCTCCTGGCCAGATCGACTACGAGGTCGCCGTCACGCCGCAGCGCGAGGGCCTCGGCGCGACGCTGCACCTGCCGACCGCCATCGTGCCGGTGCGGGCGACGCCGGTCGGCGCGCAGTGCCGGGCAAGCTGGTGCGCGACGTTCCTGGCGATCCCGCCCGAGGGGATCACCTTCCACGTTCGCCTGCCCGCCGCCGCCGCGCCGTCGCTGGCGTCCGCGGCCGTGACGATCGGGAGCTGGACGCTGCCCGGCAGCGACGGCCGCCGCCTCCTGCCGTGGCTGCCGCAGGAGCGCACCGACTGGACCACCTACGCGCAGTGGGTGGTGCGGCCCGAGTCGGCGGTCGAGGTCCCGGTCGAGACCGTGCCCGGCGCCCCGCTGCCGACGCCCAGCGCGCCTCCGCCTCCACCGGCCCCCTGACGCCAACGTCGCAGATCCTGCGATCTGCCGCGGGCTTCGCCCCGGGCTGGGCCCCGGGCTCAGCCCAGGGCGTGGGCCCGGGCTCGGCCCTGGCCGGAAGCCCGGGCTCGAGCCCGCGGCTCAGCGGCGGGCTCGATTACGTCGATCTGCGTTATGATGACGTCGATCGACGTAATGGCCATCCACAACCCCTTCGTCTACGGCGAGATCGTGCCGCTCGAGGCCTTCGCCGACCGCGTCGTCGAGCTCGACCGGCTGGTCACCGATCTGGCCGAGGGCCAGAAGGTCTTCCTGATCTCGCCGCGCCGCTATGGCAAGTCGTCGCTGGTCCGACAGGCGCTGGCGCAGCTCGCCCGGCGCCGGATCCTGACCCTCGAGCTGACCGTCAGCAGCTTCAGCTCCTACGTCGCCTTCCTCGAGGGCTACGCCCGCGCCCTGCTGGCCCTCGAGACCAAGGCCGAGAAGGCGCGCGGCTGGCTGCGCGAGCTGTTCCCCGGCTCGCGTCCGGACGTGCGGCTCGAGACCGGTCCGGCCGGCGCCGCGCTGGCGGTGTCCTTCCCGGCCGTCCGGACGCCGCGCGACGCCAGCCGCCTCGCCGAAGAGGTGTTCGCGCTGCCCGGCCTGCTCGCCGAGCGGCTGCGCCGCCAGATCGTCATCGCCCTCGACGAGTTCCAGGCGGTGACAGCGTTCGACAACGGACAGGTCGAGCACGCGCTGCGCGCCGCCGTCCAGCAGCAGCGCCAGGTCGGCTACGTCTTCGCCGGATCCGAGCCGAGCCTGATGGAGCAGATGGTCGGCATGAAGCGGCCGTTCTACAAGGCCGGCCCGGTGATGCGGCTGGAGCGGATCCCCGCCGACGAGTTCGCCGCCTTCCTCGAGGCCCGGTTCGCCGCGACCGGGCTCAAGCCCGAGGCCGGGCTCGGCGACGCCATCGTCGACCTGGCCGGCAACCTCCCCTACGACGTCCAGCGGCTCGCCCACGAGACGTGGGATCGCGCAGCGGCGCTGAAACGCCGCACCGTCGGCCTCGAGGACCTGCACGCGACGCTGCACCGCCTGCTCGGCGAGCAGCAGATGCTGTTCGAGGCGACCTGGCTGCGCCTCACGCTGGGCCAGCGCGCGGCGCTGCGAGCCGTCGTCCTCGAGCACGGCGTGGAGCTGCTCGCCGCCGAGACGCGGCACCGCCACCGGCTCGGTGGCGCGTCGACGGTGCAGACGGCGCTCGCCGCGCTGATGCGGCGGGATCTGGTCGCCCGCGAGCCGGACGGGCGCTACGTGGTCGTCGATTCGCTGCTGCGCGAGTGGGTCGCGCGCCGGACCTTCTGATGCCGCCGCCCGCCGTCGATCCGCCGATCTCGCGCGGCTGGCTGGCCCGCCTCGGCCTGCACCGGCCTGAACTGCGGGCCTGGGCCTGGTACGACTGGGCCAACTCGGCGTTCATGACCACGGTCGTCGCCGCGGTCTTCCCGATCTACTACGCCAAAGTCGCCGCGGACGGGCTCGGCGACGCCACCGCGACGTTCCGCTTCGGCATCGCCACGACGGTCGCCCTGACCGCCATCGCCGTGCTGTCGCCCATCCTGGGCGCGCTCGCGGACGCCAGCGGCAACAAGAAGCGGATGCTCGCGCTGTTTGCCGGCCTCGGCATCGCCGCCACCGCCGGCCTCGGCCTGGTCGGCCGCGGCGACTGGATGCTCGCGCTCGGGCTGTTCATGCTCGGCAACATCGGCATCTACGGATCGATGACGTTCTACGACGCCTTGCTGCCGCACATCGCGCGGCCCGAGGAGCTCGATCGCGTGTCGTCGGCGGGCTACGCGCTCGGCTATCTCGGCGGCGGCGTCCTGCTCGCCATCAACCTGGCCTGGATCCAGCGGCCGGAGTGGTTCGGTTTCCGCGACGCCGGCGTGGCGACGCGCCTCGCCTTCGTCAGCGTCGCGGTGTGGTGGGCGCTGTTCTCGATCCCGCTGCTGCGCCGGGTGCCCGAGCCGCCGGTCGATCCGGCAACGGCCGCCGGCGCGTCGTTCGCCACCGCGTTCGTCCGGCTGCTGGGCACGCTGCGCGACCTGCGCCGCTACCGGCACGCCTTCACGATGCTGCTGGCGTTCATGCTCTACAACGACGGCATCGGCACCATCATCCGGATGGCGACGCTCTATGGCACCCAGGTCGGCATCGACCAGGGCAGCCTGATCGGGGCGCTGCTGCTGGTCCAGTTCATCGGCGTGCCGGCGGCGTTCCTGTTCGGCGCGATCGCGGCGAAGGTCGGCGCCAAGCCGGCCATCCTCGGCTCGCTGGTGCTCTACACCGTGATCAGCGTGCTGGCGTTCCGGATGACCACGGCGCGCGACTTCATGGTGTTGGCGGCGCTCGTCGGCCTGGTCCAGGGCGGCAGCCAGGCGCTCAGCCGATCGGTGTTCGCGTCGCTGATTCCCAAGGATCGGACCGCCGAGTTCTTCGGCTTCTTCGCGGTGTTCGAGAAGTTCGCCGGGATCTTCGGGCCGCTGCTGTTCTCGGCGGCGGTGGCGCTCACCCACTCGAACCGCGTCGCGATCCTGTCGGTGATCCTGTTCTTCGTCGCCGGCGGCGCGCTGCTCGTCACGGTCGACATCGAGGCCGGACGCCACGCTGCCGCGCGGTGACGGACCGGCGGCCGCTGACCGGCTACTTCTCGACGATCCAGCCGGCCGGTGTCTTGCGCATGCGCCACGTAATCCGCGCCGACGTGGTCTGCGGGTCACCGCGCCGGAAGCCGAACTGGTACTGAACGTCGGCTTGCAGTACCGCCGATTGGCCGTCCTCGCGCGGCTGGATGTCGACGTTCGAGAAGGCGATGGCGGCCGAGTTGTACTGGGCCGGCCGGAACGTCGACGCCGGGTTCATCGCCCTGACTCGTCCGGCGTCGAGCGCCTCATAGGCCTGCTTGTAGGTGGCGATCCACTGTCGGATCTCCCTCTCGGCAATGTCGACGAGATCGACGCCGGGCGGCGGCGGCGGAACGGTCACCTTGGCGGTGTCGCCCCCCTTCGGGACGGCCGGATCGGGTCCGGCGGGCGTGGCCGGACCGGGAGCCGGCGGCGCCGCGGTCCCGCCGGTGGGAGGCACGACCGCGACCGTCCCGGGGCGGCCCGGTCCGTTCGGCTGTTGGCCGCCGCTCGGTGTCGGGGCCGGGGTGGTGCCGCCGGTGGGCTGGCTGGTCCCGGGTTTCGTTCCGGGTGTCGTCGCCGGCGTGGGACCGACCGGGGCGGGGCCGGCCGGATTGACTGGGCCGGGCACGGTCGGCTTCGCACCCGCCGGCGTCGCGGTGCCACCGGGCGTCGCCGTGCCGCCGGCCGGCGTCGTCCCGATGGCGGGTGGCGGGGGCGTGCCGCCACCGACGGTTCCCCCCGGTGCCGACGGCGCCGTGGTCGACCCGCCGGGCCCGGCTGGCGCGCCGGTCGCCGGCGTGACGGCGCCGGTCGCCGGCGGCGTGCCGGTGCCGGTGCCGGGGTCGACGGGTGTCGGCGGAAAGATGCTGCTCCACGACGCGATCAGCACGACGAGCAGCAGGGCCGCCGCCACGCCGCCCTGCACCGCGCGGTTGCGGGCGAGTGCACCGGCCTTGGCGGTGACCGCGTCGATCTGCTCCTGACGGCGCGCCTGCTGTTCGCGGCGCAGCCGATCGCGTTCGCGGGCCGCGTGCCTGGCCCGCAGGTCGGCGAGGGCGCCGTCGACCAGGCCGTGCGCGGGCGTGAAGCGCTCGAGCATCTCCAGCGCCTCGCCCGGCTTGGCGTCGAACAGGGCCTGGGCGCGCTCGACGACCGCGCCCGCCCTGGCTCGCGCTTCGAGGCTGCGCCCGATCTCGCGCTCGAGGTTCTTCGCCTGCGGATGGTTCGGGTGGGCCGCGAGGATCGCTCTGACGACACTGCTGGCGCCGGCGAAGTCCTGGCGGACGACCAGCTCGCTGGCCGCGGCGATCTGCGCGGCGAGCGCCTCCTGGGCACGGCGATCGGCTTCGAGCGTCGCGACGCCGCTCTCGGCCTGCTTGAGGACGCTGGCGAAGGTGGCGTCGCCGCGCGATTCTGCCGCCCACGGCCGGAGCCGCTGCACCGCCTCGGCGAAGCGTCCCGCCGCGACGTCCGTCTGCGCCTGGGACAGGTCGCGCTTCTGCTGTTCGCGGCGCGCCTCGGCCTGCCGTTTGGCGTCGGCCTCGGCCCGGCGCTGCGCCTCGGCTCGTTCCTTGTCGGCCAGCTCGCGGGCCAGCCGCGCCTCGTCGAGCCGCTGCTGCTCCTGGCGCTGCCGCTCGAGGCGGGCCCGCTCGGCGTCCTCGGCGCGGGCCTTGTCGAGCCGCCCCTGCTCCTGGCGCGCTTGTTCCTGCCGAGCCTTTTCGAGGCGGGCCTGTTCGGCGCGCGCCTGCTCGGCCCGTACCCGCTCGGCCTCTTCGCGGGCCAGCCGGGCGCGTTCAGCGTCAGCACGCTCCCGCGCCTGCCGCTCACGCTCGATCCGCTCCCGCTCCAGCCGCTCCTGCTCGAGGCGCTCGGCTTCGATGCGGGCGTGCTCCTCGGCCTCCCGTTCGAGCTCGATCCGCGCCTCTTCCGCGGCCTTCTGCGCCCGCGCCAGGTCGGCCGTCGCTTCGGCGGCGCGCCGCGCCCGGTCGGACCCCGGCGCCGGCTGCCCCGACGGCAGGGACGGCGGCCGTGACGGCGGCGTGTGCGCCGAGGGGACCGATGGCGCCGACGGCGGAGCCGGTGTCCCGGAAATCGGGGTGCTGGAGATGGGGGGGCTGGAGGCCGGGGTCCGGTGGGCGCCGCTGCTCGATCGGCTCGGCGATGAGGCCGGGTCCTTCGGCTGCCGCAGCGTCAGCGCGGTGTGCCCGTAGCTGTCCTGCTCCTCGAGCTCCAGCCGCTGCCGGATGCGCGCCAGGTCGCGCCGCAGCACCGCGAGATCCTGGTAGCGGCGGTCGGCGCTCTTCTCGAGGCACTGATCGATGGCCCGGACGATGCCGGGCTCGAGACCGGGCACTAGCGTGGCGGCCGATTCGGGCTGGGCGTGCACGATCTTGTAGAGCACGTCCGTCATCTCGCCCGGGAAGGCGCGCTGGTAGGTGAAGAGCTCGTGCAGCACCGCGCCGACGGCGAACACGTCGCTGCGCAGATCGATCGTGCCGCGGCCGGTGATCTGCTCCGGCGACATGTAGTTGATCGTGCCGACCAGGACGCCGTGCGAGGTCAGGCCCGAGCCGGCCATGCGGACGATGCCGAAGTCGAGGACCTTCAGCGGACCGCCATCGTTGTCGACCATCAAGTTGGCCGGCTTGATGTCGCGATGGACCATGCCCGTCTTGTGGGCGTGGGCCAGCCCCGAGCACAGCCCTTCCATCATCTCGAGCTTGCGCACCAGCGGGATCGGCTCGCGCCGGCGGATCAGCTTCGAGAGCGGCTCGCCACGGACGAACTCCATGGCGATGAACGGCCGGCTCTCGAAGATGCCGAACTCGTAGATCGTGACGATGTTGGGGTGGGACAGGCGGCCGGCGGCGCGAGCTTCGCGCTCGAACCGCTCGCGCATCTCCTGGTTGTCGAAGCCCTCGCGGAGGAACTTGATCGCGACCTGGCGGTCGAGCGCGGGATCGCGGGCCAGATACACGTCGCCCATCCCGCCGCTCTCGATGAAGCGCTCGATCGTGTACTTGCCGATGGCCTCAGGCAATAATGGCGGCAACCGGGGCTCCCCGCGCGCTTCGCGTTGCACCGCGTCGGGCCACGCGAGCGGCTCCCGCATTCTACAGGAAGGGGCCGGCGCCGCCGGGGAAGGTGACCACGTTCGGTTCGCCGTGCCGCGGCGTTATATCGGAGTCGGGGTGTAGAGCCGCCGGCACCATCCACGGGGTATGCTCACCCGTCGGTTCTCGGTCCGTGAAGGAGTCACTCATGTTCGTCGGTCGTTCGGGTCGCCTGCTGTCGCTGACCGCCCTCTGCAGCGTCGCCGTGCCCGCCGCCGCCGCCGCGCAGGGGCCGCTCGCCGGTCTCGTCAGCCGCGTCATCCAGGAATCCACCATCAACCGCACGCAGCCCGGCACCACGGTCATCCACGAGCCGCACTTCCTCGTCGGCGAAACCCTGGCGCGGTCGGCGCGCCAGCTGAACGTCGAGCTCGGCGCCCAGCTGCTGTCGTTCCCGCTCGGTTCGTCGTCGGGCGGCTTCAGCTTCACCACCAACTCGATGACCGGCGAAGTATCGATGGCCAGCGAGACGTTCGGCCCGGCCTTCGCCGAGCGGGCCATCACCCTCGGCCGCGGCCAGACCAACGTCGGCTTCGCGTTCCGGTCCACCAGCTTCGACTCGTTCGAGGGCGTGTCGCTCGACTCGGGCGAACTGTCCTTCATCCGCGTCCACAACAACTGCTGCCCGGCGCCCGGCCAGCCGACGCAGCCGACCAACTTCGATCCGGCGTTCGAGCGCGACCTGCTGCAGTCGAACCTGTCGGTCGACATCAGCTCGCGGGCCAGCGTGCTCTTCGCGACCTACGGCGTGTCGGACAACTTCGACCTCGGCGTCGCCATCCCGTTCGTGAACGTCGACATCGATGCCCGCGTCGACGGCCGCATCTTCCGCCTCGGGTCGGGTACGTCCGCGACGACGCACAGCTTCGACAGGGCCGGCGCGGATCGGGCCACCTTCACCGAGAGCGGCTCGTCGAGCGGCCTGGGCGACCTGTCGATTCGCGCCAAGTACAACTTCCTGCGCGGCGACGTCACGTCGCTGGCGGCCGGCCTCGACCTGCGCCTGCCCACCGGCGACAAGGACCAGCTCCTCGGGACCGGGGCGACCCGCGCCGAGATGACGTTCATCTATTCGGGCGACTACGGCGCGTTCAGCCCGCACGTCAACGTCGGCTACACGTTGTCGAACGGCGAGTCCAGCGCCGCGGCCTCCGAGATCGACGTCGACGCCACCGATCACCGGCTCGATCTGGTCCCGAACCTGACGACCGCCGACATCGACCTCGAGTTCCCCGACGAGTTCAACTACGTGTTCGGCGTCAACGTCGCGGCCGGACCCAAGGTGACCGTCGGGTTCGACCTGCGCGGGCGGACGCTGCTCGACGTCTCGCGGTTCGAGCTGCGCGACAACCTCTACGAGAACCGCGCGCCCGGCACCCTCCCGACCGCGTCGTTCACGTCCACCCAGGAGTTCTCGCTGCTCGAGGACAAGGGCAACCTGAACCTGATGCTCGGTGTCATCGGGGCCAAGATCAACGTCGCCAAGACGCTGCTGCTGAACGCCAACGTCCTCTTTCCGCTGAGCGAGGGCGGTCTGAAGCCGAAGCCGACGCTGGTGGTCGGCCTCGACTACGTCTTCTAGGGCCGGGACGAGAACAGGGTTGGCGGCGACCGGGTCGCCGGAGCGGCCGGCCGCTCCGGCAGAAATCACGGTCTTCTGTGCGATAGTGCCTGCATGATCACGGTCCACGGGGTGACGCATCCGGGTCGCGTCCGGAAGATCAACGAGGATGGGTTCTACTACGACGTTCAGCTCGGCCTCTATCTGGTGGCCGACGGCCTGGGCGGACACAACGCCGGCGAGATTGCGTCGCGGCTCGCCCTCGAGAGCGTCCTCGGCTTCATCCAGCGGACCCGCGAGGACGAGGAATTCACCTGGCCGTTCGGCGTCGAGACCGGCCTCTCCTACGACGCCAACCGCATCCGCACCGCGCTGCGGCTGGCCAACCGGCGCGTCTTCCAGATGAGCGAGAGCGGCCCGCAGTACGGCGGGATGGGCACGACCGTGGTCGCGGCGCTGGTCTCGGGCGAGACGCTCACCTACGCTTCCGTCGGCGACTCGCGCATGTACTTGGTCAACGACCACGCCATCGCGCAGGTCACCGAGGACGACTCGTGGCTGTCGGCGCTCAAGGCCCAGGAGCCGAACATCGACGCCTCGCAGCTCGAGCGCCATCCGCTGCGCCACGTCATCACCAAGGCGATCGGCACCCTGACCGACACCGAGATCACGATCAAGGAGCGCCCGCTGCGCCACGGCGACACGCTGCTGCTCTGCACCGACGGCCTGCACGACCTGGTGCACGAGGCCAAGATGCTCGAGGTCGTCGACACCGACAAGACGCTGGAAGCGCGCGCACAGACGCTGGTCGACCTGGCGCTCGAAGCCGGCGGCCGCGACAACGTCACGGCGCTGCTCGTGAAGTACGAGAAGCAGTAGAGCGGCGAAGACGCAGTCGACCTGAGTCGCCGCCGAGGATGAGCAGATATGCGTCGCCTCACCCTTGCGATCGCCCTGTGCCTTGCCTTGCCGCTCCTGCTGCGTCCGCTCGGCGCGCAGGCTCCGACGGTCGTCCAGATCGCGGCGTCGTGGCACATCCTCGCGCTGCTGTCTGACGGCACGGTGTCGGCGTTGGGCAACAATCGATCGGGCCAGCTCGGTCGGCCCAAATCGGACCGTGGATTCCTGCCGGCCGCCCGTGTGGATCTGCCGGCAAAGGCCGTGCAGGTGGCGGCCGGCGACGGGGAGGCGTCGTACGCGCTGCTCGAGGACGGCACGGTATGGGCGTGGGGGCGCGGGCGCAACAACAACCTGGGTGTCCGGCTGACCGGCACGACCGATCGCCACACACCAGGACCGGTACCCGGCCTCACCGGCGTGGCCCGCATCACCGCCTTCAATGCCTCCGTGATTGCGGTGATGCGCGACGGCAGCGTCCGTGCCTGGGGCGAGCTGCCGGAGTTCTTCACCGGCGGGACGAGAGTCTATCCCGGCGCCGCCACACCGATCGTGGTCAACGGCCTCGCGGACGTCGCCGACATCGCCGGCGGGCCATTCGGTGGCTATGCATTGACCCGTGGCGGGCGCGTCCATGCCTGGGGCAGCAACTTGAAGGGCGAGCTCGGGACGGGTAGCGCGGCTTACGAGCTTCGCGCGCCGGCGCTCGTGCCTGGCGTCAGCGGCGTGGTGTCCATCGCGACGGTGAACGGCGCCGCCGTGGCCGTCACCCGCGACGGCCGCCTGTGGAGCTGGGGCAGCAACGAGCAGGGCGGCTTGGGGCACGGCACACAAGCCGACGTCACGGAGCCCGGACAACCGATACCCGCCGTCGTGCCCGGCATCGCGGATGCCATCGAGGTGAAGGCGGGCACGATGGGCAGGCAGTTCATCGTGCGGCGCCGGAACGGCACGCTGATCGGCTGGGGCAACAGCGACTGGGGACAGCTCGGCGCCGGCGTGTCGGGGGACTTCCAGCTGAAGCCGACGCCCATCAAGCTGCCGGACGTCGAGGCCTACTGGCTCGGCGGCAACTTCAGCTTCGCGAAGACGAAGGACGGGACGCTGTGGTTCTGGGGTGAAGAGTCCGCGGCGCCGGGCCTCCTCGGTGTCCGCGGCAATCAGCGGATACCGGCCAGAGTCCCGGCCGCGAAGTTCATCCCCTGAGAGAACCCGGCGAACTCAGGCGAGCATCTCGCGGGTGACGCGGCCGCTCGAGACACCCTGCAGGATCACGTAGGGCTGCGTCAGCGGATTGCGGAAGCGGTGGTCCTGCCGAGAGGCGACAATCGGTCGGGAGGTTCAGATGCGAAGTGTGCTTCGCGACTGTCTGTTCGGCATCCGCCTCCTGATACGGTCCCCAGGATTCACAGCGACCGCCTCGGCGACGCTTGCCGTCGGAATCGCCTCGGCAACGACGATCTTCAGCGTCCTTTATGGAACGCTGTTCGCGCCATTGCCGTGCCGCGACGGCGAGAACGTCGTCGCCGTCTGGGTGCGCCACGACGGTGAGCGCGTCAACGCCGAACCCAAGGACTTCCTGCTGTGGAAGCGCCACGCGACGGTGTTCGCCGATTTGCAGGCCTGGACCTGGCGACCGGCCAACATCGCCACGACCTCGCAGCCTGAGCGTATTCAGATTGGCCCGGCAACCCCGGGCTTCTTGTCGATGCTCGGCTATGGCGAGCCGCTCCTCCTCGGCCGGACGTTCACCGAGGCCGATGGCGTGCCCGGCCGCGATCGCGTCGCGATCCTCAGCCATCGGCTGTGGAAGGAGCGTTTCGACGGGGATCGCACGATCGTCGGCAAGCCAGTACGGTTGGACGGCGAGCCGTTTACGGTTGTCGGCGTGATGCGCGCCGGCCAGAGTGATGACAACCTCAATCGGCTGTGGGTACCGCTCGCCCTTCCGACGCAAGAGCAGATGTGGCTCATCGTCGGCGCTCGGCTCAAGCCCGGCGTGACGCTCGCACAGGCGACCGCGCAGTTGGCGGCATTGGACCGCACTCGGGACGATATCAAGCCCGACCCCCGGCGGACCATCACCGTCGAGCGGTTCAAGCAAAGCTTCGTGGCGGACTCCACGGCGTCGGCATTGTGGCTTCTCTTCGCGGGCGTCACGCTGTTGATGCTCATGGCCTGCACGAACGTGGCAAACCTGTTGATGGCGCGTGGGACCGTGCGGCGGCGGGAGCTCGCGATTCGCGCCGCTGTGGGCGCCTCGTCGCGGGCGATCGTGCGGCAACTCCTCGCCGAAAGCTCCGTGCTCAGCGGATGCGGCGCGGTCCTTGGTCTCGGCCTGACGGGTCTGCTGCTGCGGCTGGTCACCGTCATGGTACCGCCCGGTCTGCTGCCGACCGAAGCCGACATGAGCATGAACCTGCCGGTGCTGGCATTCTCTGTCGTGGCGGCACTGGCATGCGCGCTCATTTCGGGCGCAATTCCTGCTTGGCAACTGACCAAGAGCGACATTTGCGATGCGCTGACCCAGGATGGCCGTTCGACGACATCGGCAAGTCACAGGGTTCGACGCGCACTCGCCGCAGCGCAATGCGCCGTTGCTGTCGTGCTGCTCTCCGCAGGGGTCACGATCATCGACCATCTACTCAGCCTTGGGCGAGCCGACCTTGGCTTTCGCTCCGAGGACGTCTTGGCGTTTTCGCTGCCCGTGGCGCCAGGCCGCTTCAAGTCGTCCGAGCAGGTCGAGAGCTTCTACGCGGAGCTTCTCGGCCGGCTGCGGTCCATTCCACAGGTACGGTCGCTATCGGTCTCCGCCGGGGTACCCGCACGTGATATGGGGCTCGGGGCGGCATTCACGGTCGTTGGCGGCTCAGAGAGCGACGGCGCCGCGTTCAATCCCGTGACTCGCGGCTACTTCGCGACCCTGGGGATCCCCCTGCGCCGCGGCCGTGTCTTTGACGACAACGATCGACAAGGCAGCGCCCGTGTGGCGATCGTGAACGAGACGTTCGTCAGCCGATATCTAGCTGGCCGCGATCCCCTCACGCAGTCAATCGATGTCACGTCCCCGGGTGGAGGATTCGGGACGGGGGCAGTCGTTCGATGCCGGATCGTTGGCATTTCGGCGGACACGCGCAACTTCGGCCCCAAGATACGCCCCATCCAAGAGATCCTCGTCCCGTTTGCCCAGCACCCCTGGCCACAGGCGACCATCGCACTCCGCGTTTCCGGTTCGCCCGAAGGACTCCTTCCGACGGCGACGGCGATGGTTCGAGCCGTCGATCCAGACGTCCCGATCGATTCACCGCGCACGGTGGCTCAGGTGGTCCAGGAATCGCTCACGTCCGAGCGCTTCAACGCGGCGTTGTTCGGGGCCTTCGGAGCGGTCGGCCTGGTGCTCGCGATCCTTGGGCTGTACGGGCTGCTGTCGTTTGCGGTCGCGCAGCACGCCCGCGAGATCGGCATACGAATGGCGCTTGGCGCGACGCGACTCCACGTTCTCGCTGACTCGATGCGGCAAGGGATGACGACGGCCGTGATAGGAACGTTCGCCGGGCTCGTTGGTGCGTTGGCGGTCCAAAAGGCCCTGGCGGCCACGATCACTGCCCAACGGCCGTCGCTTTGGCTGATCCTCACCGCAGTCGTACTGCTGCTGCTGGTGACTGCCTGCGTCGGCTGCTTCGTGCCGGCACGTCGTGCAGCTCTCTTGGATCCGCTGGTCGCGATGCGCGATTGAGACCTGCCCGGAACGTCGGCTCGTCCGCCTGGCGTTCGTCTGAGGGCTTGTGCCGTCCCGGATCGCGGAAGGAATACCCGACCCGCATCAGCGGCGTCGCGCCTCCCGACCGAGGCCTACGCGAGCATTTCGCGGGTGACGCGGCCGCTCGAGACGCCCTGCAGGATCACGTAGGGTTGCATCAGCGGGTTGCGGAACCGGTAGCGGCGGCCCTGCGGCCGCGCCTCGGCGTAGAGGATGCCGTCCGACGCGTTCTCGCCGGCCGGCGCGAAGTGGGCCAGGTGCCGCTCGATCCGGGTGTCCTTGAAGGTGCCCGGCGACAAGCGGTCGAGGGCGGCGCGGACGTCGACCGGACCGAAGAAGCCAAAGTCGTCGTTGCGGGCCAGGGCGCAGGCCAGGAGCACGTCCGGGTAGTAGTTCTTCTCGTGGCGACTGGCGATCGACGCCGCGTAGGCGCTCTTGATCGAGTGCTGCGCCTTGTCGAGGGCGCGCCCGATGGCCTGGACGATGTGCGGCGTGTCGACGCGATCGAAGCCGGCGTCGATGGCGATCCGCGCCGCGTGCAGCGACAGCAGGTGCGTGTAGTGCGGCAGGCCCTGCGACAGCACGGCGACGTGCGCCAGCGCCTCGGACTCGATGGTCATGCCGAGCAGCTCGAGGCCGCGCGTGACGATGTGCTCGAGCTCCTCGGCCGACATCCGCGGCATCCGCACCTGGACCAGCGCCCGCTCGACCGAGCCGTGCTGCTCGATCAGGCCGTCGACGGTGTCCGAGACGCCGACCAGAATCAGCGTCGCCGGCACGGCGTGATCCGACAGCACCTTGATGGTGTCGGCGAAGGTGGCGCGGACTTCGGGGTCGCCGATCCGGTCGAACTCGTCGATGATCACCACCAGGACGCAGCCACGGCCGACCGAGGCGAGGGCGCGCTTGACGTCGGCCGAGGTGACGGTCTCGGGCACGTTCTCGTCGAGCGAGCCCTGCTCCTCGCGTGGCTTGGCGCCGAAGCCGACGACGGCGCGCTCGCGCGCCACCTTGATGTCGGCGAAGATGCGCCGCCACAGCGACGAGAAGTCGTCGGTCCGCTCGCAGGTGACGCGCGGCGCGACGACCGCCTTCTTCTCGGAGCCGAGCCGCTTGGACAGGATGTTGGCGAGCGACGTCTTGCCGACGCCGGGCTCGCCGAAGATGACGACGTGGACGCCGGGCTGGCCGATGGCGTCGACGACCTGCTGGATCTGCTCGAGGCGGCCGGCGAAGACCGCGCTCTGGCTGACCGGGATGGCCGGCGTGAAGACCGAATTGAGCTTGGCGAGGCGCGACTCGGCGTCGGCGGGCCTGGCCGGCTTCTCGGCGGCTGGCTTCTCGGCGGCTGGGTTCTCGGCGGCCGGCTCGGACGCCGGCGGCGGGATGGCGGACTCGGAGGCGCTCATCGTCGCCCCTACGAGGAACGGAACTCGACTTCGACCAGGCCGAAGCGGATGCGATCACCCTCCGCGAGACGCACCGTCTGCCCCGGCCCGACCCGCGTGCCGTTGACGAAGGTGCCGTTGCGGCCTTCCTCTTCCTTCAGGAACACGCCCTCGTTCGAGCGCAGGAGGCGCGCGTGCTTGCGGCTCAGCGTCTTGTCCGGATCGTGGCCCGACAGGTCGATGTCGGCGGTGTAGCCCGACGCCTGACTCGAGCGCCCGACCAGCATGTCGGCCTTGTCGAGCATGTAGCGGGCGTTGGTCGCGGTGACGAGCACGCCGGTCGTCGGCCCGGCGCCGGCCGCGGGGGCGGCAGAGCGGCCGCCCTCGCGCGGCAGGCTGCGCAGCATCAGCAGCGCAATCTCGGGGTGCACCTTGACGATCGCCGTGAAGGTGGCACGATCGACCCGCAGCAGGCGGCAGGCGGTGAGCGCCTTGGCGGTCGAGTCCCGCTGGTCGTAGACCAGCGCCCGCTCGCCGAAGAAATCCCCGACTTCGAGCGTGAAGGTGGCCGGCGGCCGGGTCACCGACAGCTCGACCCGGCCCTCTTCGATGATGAAGAGGTCCGAGCCGGCGTCGCCGGCCTTGAACACCACCTCGCCGCTCTTGACGGCTTTCGAGTACGCGTCCTTCGAGTCCGGCGTCGGCATTTCCGGGATATTACCGTGTTTGGGCCGAGCCGGCAGCGAAGCCGGCCCCGGATGGGATCGCGATCAGAAGGCGAGGGCGAAGCCGGCGACCACGGCCGCCTTGGGCATCAGGCCGTCCCCGGACAGGGGCAGCAGCACGTCGAAACTGAGCAGGAGCGGCCGGCCGATGTGGACGCGCATGCCGAGCCCGGCGAGGATCTGGGTGATGTTGGCCTGGCCGAGCGCCTGCAGGTCGCTGGCGACCGAAACCGCCGCCGGCGACCCTCCCGGCGTCCGCGACGGGAACGTCGTGGAGGCACCGGCGAACTGCCAGGTGTTGCGGATCTGGCGAGCGATGATGTCGCCGGAGATGCCGACCCGCGGCGCCACCGCCACCTCGACGCCGCCGACGATGCCGATCTCGTCCGGCAGCTTCAGCTGATCGTCGCCGGCCAGGCCGCGGGTCGAGAGCGGATCGACCGGCGCGGTCAGCGACGCCGGCAGCGATCCGCCGGACGTGGTGTAGCCGCCGTTCAGGTGCGCGCCGACGCGGCCGAACTGCTGCGACCAGATGCCGCGCGCTTCGATGCGGAGGACGCCGGTGCCGAGCAGATTCTCTTCGTCGCCGGTCGGCACGCTGATGTTGACCGCGACGGCGACGCCGCCCTCGTCGGTCTTGACGAGCTGCGCCTTGGCGCGGACGACGATGTCGCCGATGCCGCGGGCGTGCGCGCTGGCGTAGGTGGTGCGGTTGCTCAGCCCGAGCGGGTCGAAGGCGTGGATGGGGATGGCGTTGCCGTGCTCTTCGGCATCGGTCGGCGGCGTCGCCGTCCGCAGGATGCGCGAGAACACGCGGGTGTGCATGTCCAGCTTGACGAACGGGACGACCACGCCGAAGTCCACCCGATCGCTGACGCCGAACTCGAGCACCGTCGCGAAGACGTTGCGATCGATGTCGATGCCGACCTTCTGCTCGAGCAGATCGCGCTCGAAATCGGGGGCCAGGTCGGTCAACTGGCCGGGGTTGGCGTTCGCGCCGCAGCAGTTGTTGTGCTGGAAGACGAGCGTCAGGTCGCCGTTCTCGAGGTCGATGCCGTCGAGCCGGTCGTAGTGGACCGACTGCTGGCCGAAGCCGAACGAGAACACGCCCTTGCCGAGCGTGGCGGCGCGCTCGGCGAACGACGATCGCGCAATCGGGCCGGTCACTTCCTTGGTGTCGTCGAGGTGACCGCCCCACGAGGTCGACTGCGGGAAGGTCGTGAGCTGCTGCGCGATCCCCACGTTGAGGAGCGCCGGCACCCCCGACAGGTCGGTGCCGACGACGAAGGCACGGGTGAGGTCGATCGTCGCCCGGAAATCGGTCATGCGGGCGCCGTCCGCGATGGCCTGCGGGATCAGGCGCGACGCCGGCACGGTCGGCGGCGTGTCCTGGAACCCGAAGCCCGGCTCGGCCGGGAGCGTGATGACCTGAGCAGCCCCCCAAGCGGGAAGCGCGACGACGAGGGCCAGCGACAGGACGGCGGAACGGCGCATGAAAGATATTCTCCTTACACCAGGGGGGATCGCGTCGGCCGCGGACTGGACGGCGGCGCTTCGAAGGCGGCCACCGACGGCAGGCTCGATGGCGCCGCCAGCCGCAGCAGCGTGTAGCCGATCCCCGACACGCCCCGGAAGAAGCCCGGGTCGAAGATACGGTACTCGAACCCGTTGGCGGCCAGGCAGAAGTGGCCGGCCCGGCGGGCCCGGGCGATGACGACCCGCGCCAGCCGGCGCGAGCCTTCGACCGCCTCGCGCCGCATCAGGCGCCGGCCGGTCGTGAAGAGCGCTTCGCAGCGCCCCATGTTGCCGCAGCACAGGTGATCGGCCATGTGCGGCGAGGCCTGGGCGGTGGTCTTGAGCGACGGTTCGAGCTGGTCGAGCAGCTTCGCGTAGACGGTGTCGGCGCTGCCGAGCGAAATGGCCAGCGTCACCCCGGGCGCCCCGTGGCACCACGCCGTCATCGCCGGCCCGAGCCCGGGCACGCCTTCGATCGGCTCGCCGAGGACCGGCCAGTTCTGCGCCGTGTCGAGGTATCGCGAGGCCACATAGCGATAACCGTCGGAGGAGGCCCGACCGAACCGGCGCTCGCCGGTGACATCGAACAATCGGCCCAGGGCGTAGGCGATGCCGGCCACTCCGTGGGCGAAGCCGGTGTAGACCCGGCCGTCCGGTGCCCGCCAGGACAGGCCCTGATCGCCGTGGATGGCGGTCTGGAGGAGCCGGTCGCCGCAGGCGGTGGCGAGATCCAGGATGTCGGGGTCGTGGCTCACCTTGTAGAAGGCGAGCAGCCCCAGGGCAGCGCCGGCGGCGCCGCTGATCACGTCGAGGGCGATGTCCCGGGCGATGCGGTGTGGGGCGATGCTCCGCGCCGCCATCCGGGCCAGGTCGATCGACGTCGCGTCGCCGAGCAGGGCGCCGATCGTGGTCAGGCCATAGACCATTGAGGCCAGGCCCGAGCCGACGCCGATGGCGTCGTCGTCGACGATCCCCTTGGCGACGGCGGCGCTGGCCCCACCGGCGAAGTCGCGGGCGCAGCGGCGCCAGCGATCCTCGCCCGAGACGACCGCAGCCGCGGCCAGGAACACCGCCGGGCCGAGCGATCCGTCGTACAGATGGTGCCGGCGCGGCCCGGTTTCGTCCATCAGCGCCCAGCCGGCGTAGCCGATGCCATGCGGGGTGTTGAGGCCGCGCTCGACCAGCTCGCGCGCGATCCACAACGCGTGATCGACCAGGAAATCGGGCGAAGTGACGTCGAGCTCGGTGTGCGCGGCGTGCTCGGGCTCGGTCGAGTAACGGGAGTGGATGGTTTCCGACAGGGCGCGGCTGATGCGAACGAGCTGGGCCTGGAGATCGGCCGGCGACAGGGCCGCGATCCGATCGCGGACCGCGGCCAGCCCGGATCGCGCGTAGCGCTGCTCGATCAGCACGCGCCGGCCGACCCGGACGGCCGTGTCGTCGGCGAGGACCACGAAGTGCGGCACGTCGAGGCCTTCGAGCGCCTTGCGCTCGCTGACCAGCACCGGCCACACCTCGGGCGCGTCGTGCGAGCCGTTGACCGAGCGGTTCAGGGCGTCGAACGCCGTGCTCCAGCGGCAGCCGTCCTTCTGGTAGCGCGGCCGGCTGAGCAGATAGATGAGCGAGGCGTACTGCGTCGTCGGCCGCGGCAGCACGCGGACCGGCGTGGCGGCGAAGGCGGCGAGCGGGCCGTCCCTCGCCAGCAGCGCCTCGCGGTGCGCCAGCAGCAGGCGGTAGGTGGCGTGGAACCCGTCCAGCAGGTCGGCGGCGAACGCGTCCGGCGCCTGGATCGCCCCGTCGAGGCGCACCGCGTTGCGAACGCGGGTGGTGAAGGTGGCGTCGTCGGTGAAGTGGATGGCGTCGGAGTCGAGGTCGTGCCAGATCCGGCCGGCCAGGGCCGCGGTGCCGGCGCCGGTGCCGCGCAAGCCGCCGACGTCGAACACCTCGCCGCCGTTCGACTCGACCATCGTCACGAACCCGGTGGTCAGGCAGCTCTCGCCGTCGGTGGCGGGCGACGTCACCGCGGTGCCGCCCGGCGCCGCCACCGGCTCGCCGCTCGGCAGCACCGGGCTGGCGGCGGTGGCGACCTTGCCAACCGGCTGGAGCAGCATCTCCAGGTCGATCAGCACCGGGCCGCGGCGCGTCGCGATGACGTTCTCCATGTGGAGATCGCTGCCGCGCAGCACGTGGGTCAGGCACACCAGCCCGCCGGCGAGGGCGAAATAGCGGTGGACGTCCGCGACGGTGGCGCACGCTTCCTGCTCGACGAACTCGACCCACCCGTACTCGCCCGATCGAGGACCCGCAGCGCCAGGCCGGCGAAGCGTTCGGTGATGCCGGCGCCTGCCGATCCGGAGGCGGCCGATCCGGAGCCGGCGGGACCAGCGTCCGCGGCGGGCGGCTGCGCGGCCACCCAGGCGAGGAGCTTGCCGTAAGCGGCGTCGAGCGCCAGGCTGCGTGGTTTGTAGACGACCCGCAGGCCGGACGAGAAGGTCAGCGCGGCGACCCGGCGGCCGCCGTGGTGCGCGTCCGACAACGCCGGCTCGATGTCGACGACGCGGCCGGTCTCGCTGCCGTCGCTGAAGCTGACGGCCAGCGCCTCGCGGTCGATGACGATGCGCGACGCCAGCTCCGCGGTGGCGTTGGCCCAGCGGGCGATGATGACGGCGACCTGGCGCGCCAGCACCGGGTAGCCGCAGAACAGCGGCACCAGCCCATCGGCCAGGTTGCTCAGGACGAAGGCGTCGTGGCCGCCGTTGTCGGCGGCGCGGAACACCTTCAGCTCGTCGAACAGCGCGAGCTCCGTGGTCCGCGCCAGCATCCGCAGCAGATGGCGCTCCAGCCGGGCCATCGCCGCCGGGGCGAGAATCGCCGGCGGGTGCTCGACGGCCAGGGCGCGCCGCGCCACCCGCAGCATCGGCACCAGGAGATCGAAGAACGGCGGCAGTTCGGCATCCCGGGTCGCGTCCGGTGACGCCGCGCCGGGGGCGGGCGCTGCCCCGGCATAGAGCTGGCGCTCGCGGAAGGCCCCGGCCCCGAGCTCCTCGACGGCCTGCCGCGCCATGCCGGCGATGGCGTCGATGTGGACCAGCCAATCGGGCTCGACGAGCGCGATCGGCGGCTCGGAGAGCGCCCGGGCGACGTCGGTCATCGACAGGTCGTCCCAGGTCAGGCGGCGCTCGAAGGCTTCGGGATCGCCGGGAGAGAAGGCCTGGATCCAGGCCCGGAGCACGCCGAGGGCCTGCTCGGTGGGCGCGAACGCGTCGGTCCGGCTGGCCTTGCCGGCAAGCGCGAAGGCGGTGCGCTCGAAGACGCTGGCGGCCCCGATCGCAATCTGGCGCCGCTCGTCACCGGTCAGGTGGGTGAGCTCGGACAGCGACTCCACAGAGGCCACCCTCGTCACGGCTTCAGGTCGTGATGGCGCAGGAAATCCATGAACCGCTGGTAGTCGGTGGCCGGCAGGCGGAACAGCTCGAGCACCTTCCGGTAGTTGCCACCCGCGGCGGTCAGCCCGCTGCGGATGACGGCCTTCACCTGCGACCGGTTCAAGTCGCGGTTCATGAAGGTTTCGTAGACGCTGGCCCAGAAGTCCTCACCCAGGTCGACGACGCGTTCGTAGGGGCTTGGTCCCTCGGCGCCGGCGGCGCCCGGTTCGGCTTCCTGGAGCTGGAAGGTGAAGTCGTCCGGCTCGATGGTCGAGGAGTCGGCCATCGCGTAGGCCGTCTTGACGACGCCGATCAGCTGCCGGACGTTGCCCGGCCAGGGGGCCTTCTCGAGCACTCGCATCGACGCCGTGGAGAATCGCTTGGCGACGCCGTACTGGCGCGCCAGCCGCGCCAGCCAGTAGTCGGCGAGCAGGCGCCAGTCGTCGCCGCGCTCGCGCAGCGGCGGGATGTTGATGTGGAACTGCCGCAGCCGGAACAGCAGGTCGTAACGGAACTGGTTCTGCATCACCAGCTGGTTGAGCGGCCGGTTGGTCGCCGACACGACGCGGACGTCGACCGTCCTCGAGCGGGCGGCGCCGACCGGGCGGAACTCGCCGGTGGCCAGGGCGCGCAGCAGCATGACCTGTGCGCTGGCGTGCAGATCCGCGATCTCGTCCAGGAAGATGACGCCGCCGTCGGCCTCCTCGAAGGCGCCCTTGCGGTCGGCCACGGCGCCGGTGAAGCTGCCGCGGGTGTGGCCGAACAGCTCGCTGACGGTGAGGTTGCCTTCCTGGTATTGCGGGCAGTTGACGGGGACGAACGGCGCCTGCCGGGCCCCGCCGAACAGGTGCACGGCCTGGGCGAAGAATTCCTTGCCGGCGCCGCTTTCGCCGGTGATCAGCACTGGCTCGCGGTATTTCGCGATCTTTTCCAGCTTGGTCAGCGCGTCGCTGAGGCTTGGCGCCAGCCCCACCAGCTCGATCGCCCGTTCGGCGCCGAGCCGATCGATCGAGAGCGCGCGGAGGCGCATGGCCGTCGGACAGAGCGAGCGCTCGTCAGCCATGACACCGCCGGACGTGACCGCGGATGCGGCCGTGAAAGAGGAACGCATGGCGACTGCGGGTCAATATCGACGGTCCCCAACCGGACGACGGGCGGACGGAGCGTGACAGCCACTACCCCCGGACTGCCGCGGCCCTAGAACGGTGGGTACGTGATGCCCTTCACCTCGACTTCAGTCCTCACGTTCCGGATCCCTTCCGGGATCTGGTTGCACGGGAAGATGAAGCCGGGTGCTTCGATCTGGTGCGTCTGGCCTGGCTGCAGATCCTTGATGAAATAGAGGATCGTCGACAGCGGCTCCGCCGGGGCGTTGGGTCCGGGCGGGGCGTTGAAGGCCGAGAATTTGATGGTGACGTGGACCGCCACGCTGTTGTCGTTGCGGGCGACGCCGGTGACGTGGCAACAGCACAGCCCGGGGTTCCCCTGCGACGGCTTCAGCCCCAGGTTGGTAACCGGGACGGCGCCGAGCGACGGACCCACCGGGGAGTCTTCGCAGGCGGCGATGCCGAGGGCGCTGAGACCGACCAACGCCGACGCCCCGAGCAGCCGCGAAAGCTCACGCATCATATACAGACCCACAGAAACGCCCCGGAGCCTAACACACGGGGGTGCCGCCCGCAATCACGCGAACCGGCGCCACGGAGACGGGACGCTCCAGCGTTCCTCCGCCGACGCCCAGTACTAACGGCCCTCGCTCACCATCCGAACACCGCCCGGATCGGCGTGGTGATTCTGGTAGAATCCGGCCGCCCCGTGGCCGTCTCGACGTACGTCGCCGGCGTTTCGCGCCCGGTAACCGCGGCGCGGGCGTCGATCGCGGCGCGTTCGGGTCGCTCGAATTTGGCGTTGAGTGTTGCGATGAGCCCCACCCGTTCGTTCGCGGGTTGGCGGCTCGCACCCCTTCGGCGACAGTCAGGTCGGTTGCAGTGAGGAGTCCCGTTATGAGGAGCAGCGTGGCGCGGCGTCCGCGTCGCATCGTTCGTGTCATTGGCCCGGTGTCCGTTCTCATCCTGGCCGGCGTGACAACGGCACAGGCCCAGGCGGTTCCGCGTCAGCCTCCTCCTCCCAATTCGCCGGCGCCCGCCAGCCAGCCCCCGGCCCCCGCGACGTCCAGCCCGGTAACGGGGCAGCCGACAACGGGCGGCGCGCGCCTCAAGCCGGTCACCGACGTGACGCAGATCGAAGCGCCGCCGGTCATCACCTTCACGGCCGACGGCGTCAGCCTCGAGGAGGCGCTGCGCCTGACCCTGCGCCACGACTCGACGATCCAGTTGAGCGCGGCCAGCGCCGACCGCCTGGCCGGCTTCGCCCAGGAACAGGCCGGCATCTTCGACACCGCCATCACCGGCGGCATCGAATACAGCTACCGCGTCCAGGAGCTGACCGAGTCGCGCAAGGAAGACGAGCGCAACAAGCGGCGCAAGCTGGACGACTTCATCACCCAGGCCGGCCCGGACGTCGCCGCGACGCGCAGCACCGTCAACCTGCTGCGGACGATCCTGTCACTGCCGCCGGGCAGCGAGGCCTCGCAGGTCGACCAGCTCGCCGCCGTCAGCCCCAACCTCGGCTCGCAGCTGAAGGTGCTGAACGCGCTGATCGCCTCGAACCCGTCGCAGGCCGCGCAGCTCCAGACGATCCGCAGGGATTTCCTCAACGCCGCGTTCTCGGGCTTCGGCGACAGCCTGACGCAGCAGGAGGAGTCGCTGCGGATTGCCCGCCTGAATCGCCAGGACCTCGGTGACGCGCCCGAGGACGAGGTGTTCCGGAACACCCGCGCCAAGGTGCAGTTCTCGAAGCTGTTCCGCAACGGCATCCAGGTGGCGCCGTTCGTCGACTTCACCTCCGAGGGCTCGAACTTCAAGGGCAAGGAGCGCAAGGCGGAGTTCGGCGGCAAGGGCATCAACGACCTCTACACGACCCGCGTCGGCTCCGACTTCCTGCTGCCGCTGCTGCGCGGCCGCGGCGGCGAGGCGATGGCCGCCGGTGAGCGCGCCGCGACCATCGAGGCCCAGGCCGGGACCCTCGAGGTCGAGCACCAGCGCGCCGCCAGCATCCTGCGCACCGCCCAGGCCTACTGGGAGCTGCGCGCGGCGCAGGAATCGCTCGCCATCCTCGAGCGCTCGGTGTCGCGCCAGGGCGACCTGCTCAAGGCCACCACCGCGCTCGTCAACGGCGGCGAGATGGCCCGCGTCGAGCTCGCCCGCTCGCAGGCCGGCGAAGCCCGGGCCCGCTCGCGCGTCCTCGACGCGCGGCAGCGCCTCTACGACGCTCGCATCGAGCTCGCCTCGGCTCTCGGCGTCGCCAGCAGCGGCGTCGACGCGACGCTGCCGGTGGCGGCCAAGGATCCGTTCCCGGTGGCGCCGGACACCGCCGCCCTGCAGCCGTGGATCGGCGCGACGGCCGCGGCCGGCCAGCGCCGCGACCTCGAAGCGGCGATGCGCCGCGAGGAAGCGGCCGCCATCCTGCAGCGCAACGCCGTCACGGAGCTGCGCTCGCGGCTCGACCTGTCGGCGTCGATGTTCTACACGGCCCTGGGCGAAGTCGGCGACGTCGCGACGGAGGGGCTGGATGGCGATCAGCGGCCGATCTATCGCCGCGACGGCTTCGCCGAGGCGCTCGATCGCTGGGTCGGCCCGAGCTTCACGCTGACGCTGAACTACGAGAAGCCGCTCGGCAACAACAGCGCCAAGGGCCGCCTGGCCGCGCGCGAAGCCGAGCGCCGCACCCGCGCCATCGAGACCGCCGACCTGCGCCGCCAGGTCCGCCTCAACGTCGCCCGCACGGCGACGGCGCTGGTCGAGACGATTGGCCGCTTGAAGTCGACGCAGTCGGCGTCGCAGTACTACGACCAGACGATCACCGGCGAGCTGGCCCGCTTCCGCGCCGGTGAGGCGACGCTGATCAACACCATCCAGACCGAGCAGCAGGCGACCGAGACCGACCTCTCGACCATCGCCGCGCAGCAGGCCGTCGCCAACCTCCTCGCCCAGCTCCGCTTCGAGAGCGGCACGCTCGTCACCAACGCCACGGTCAGCGCCCCGACGCTGGTGTCGCTGCCGACAGCCGCCGGGAGAACGCGATGACGCCAACTCACCTCGCGGTCGTGGCCGCGGTGAGCCTGACGCTGGTGCCCGCGGTCGCGGGCGCGCAGGCGACGCCGCGGCAGCCCGCTCCGCCGGCGACGACGCGGCCGCAGCCGGCCCGCCCGCAGCCGGCCCCGACGCCGGGATCGGCGCCGCGGACGCAGGCGCCGGCCCGGCCGGCGACGAGCACCCCGCCGCCCGGTACCGTCGACGCCGCCGGCCAGCCGCGGCCGGGCCTCGCGCCCGTGCAGACGGCCCCGGCGACGCCGCTGCCGGCGGTCACCAGCACCATCGGCGCCGACGTCATCGCCGCCCGTCCGTTCGCCGGCGGCAAGGCTCCGGGCCCGCAGATCACGCTGTCGCAGGCGATCGATCTGGTCCTCAAGTACCAGCCGCGCCTGTCACTGGCCGCCCAGGACTCGCTCACGGCACGGGCGCAGCTGCGCCAGGCCCACGGCATCTTCGACACGACGTTCACCTTCGCGCCGGGTGCCGACTACACCCAGCAGCCGGTGGCGCCGGGCTTCCTGAAGCAGCAGTTGAACAACCGCACGCTGATGAAGCAGCTCCACCTGGGCTTCACGCGCGCCAACCTGCAGCTGCGCGACATCCTCGCCAACTCGAACGCGCCGCTGCCGCGCTGCCCGCTCGACTTCAACTTCCAGTTCGCCACCGACGCCATCACCCTCGATGGTCTCGACAAAGGCGAGATCGCGGCGCTCGGCATCAACCAGGATCAGTTCCCGTTCGTCATCGCCGACCTCGAGCAGTCGCTCGGCGTCGACCTGCGGGCCTTCTGCAACGGCGCGCTGAACCAGGATCCGCTCGACGCCATCCTGTTCGACCTGAGCTACGGCCGGCTGGTCGCGATCGATCAGGGACGGCCGTTCGGCCTCGAAGGCATCCTGCTGAGCGGCGTCGAAGCGCCGAAGGAAGCGGTCCGGCTGCTGGCCGAGATCAGCGAAGCGGTCGCCGCGCGCGCCCGGCTCGCCCTCGAGCGCCTCGGTCCGCTGCCGACGGATCAGTTCACCCGGCACGTGAGCCTGCGCACGGCCCTCAACAAGCCGCTCCGCAACGGCATGACGGCGAGCGTCGAGCTGCTCCTCGAGAGCGAGGAGAACAACTTCCGCGACAAGACGCTGGACCCGACGTTCGGCGGCGCCGGCTTCCCGCCGCGCTTCCCGTCGAGCCTGACGTTCGGGCTGGTGATGCCGCTCGGCCGCGGTCGCGGCAGCGTCGGCGTCGCGGCGCAGGAGCGCGCCTCGGTGTTCACCGTACGGGCCCGCGAGGAGCAGACCCGCCAGATCGCCACCGAGGAGGTCTACCGGACGCTGCTCGCCTACATCCGCCTGATCGCCGCCCAGGACAACCTGAAGCTGGCGCAGGCGTCGTCCGAGCGGCAGAAGTCGCTGGTCGGCCTGATCGATCTGCGCGTCCGCGGCGGTGAAGCGCCGCGCGTCGATTCGTCGCGCGCCCTGGCCCGCGCCGCCGTCGTCGAGTCGTCGGTGGCCGGCGCCCAGGCCGAGCTCGTCGACGCGCGCATGAGCCTGGCCGAAGCGATGGGCGTCGACGTCGCCAGCCTCGGCGACGCCCCGACGGCGTCCGATCGCTTCGCCGACGTCCGCGTCGATCAGTCGACGGTGTCGGCGCTGATCGCCTCGGCGATGGAGTCGCGGCGCGACCGGCTGGCCCTCGATCAGGCCCGCCGCGCCTCGGCCGAGCTCGCCGCCGGCGCGCGCGCCGACACACGGCGCGTCTACGACGTCAACCTGAGCGCGGGCATCGCCCAGGCCTACGAGAGCGAGAACTTCCGCTTCCTCCCCGACGAGCGCAACCCGATCTTCAGCGAGCTGAACCCGCCGACGGAGTTCGACGAGACGCACCGCTACTACTCGCCGAAGGGCTACTGGCGCGGGCTGAGCGGCCGCTGGGAGCCGTTCGTCACGGCGTCGATCTCGTTCGAGCTGCCGATCGGCAACAACGCCGCCAAGGGCCGCCTCGCCCAGGCGCAGGCGACGCTGCGGTCGTCGGAGATCCAGTACCGGGATCGGACCCGCCTGATCGGCGACAACATCACCGGCGTGGTCGGCACGCTGCGGGCCGCCGCCGAGGGCGTGCTGCGGGCCCGCGAAGCGCTCGACCGGACGCAGGCGACCTACGACGGCGCCATCGGCCAGCTGCGCGCCGGCGAGCTGACGCTGATCGACACGCTGAACACGGAAGAAGAACTGCTCGGCGACCAGACCCAGCTGCTCCGGCAGCAGCAGGTCTACCTGAGCACGCTGGCCCGGCTGCGCTTCGAGGCCGGTCAGCTGGTCAGCTTCTCGGGGCTGGGTGACGCGTCGGAATCGCTCCGCTTCGTCCCGACCGAGTACGTCGTGCGCTGACGCGCGGTTCGGTGGACGCGGCCGGCACCGCCGGCCGCGTCGTTCGTCCGTCTCCTGATTCGTCTACAGAGGCTGTACGGCCATGTCAGAAAACCCCCTCTTCCGGAAGGCGGCGCTCGACAAGCTGGCGTCGCCCGAGCGTCTCGACGTGCTCATGCGCGTCACCTCTCCGATGGGCTGGCTGGCCCTGACCAGCGTCGCCGGCATCCTCATCGGGGTGATCGCCTGGAGCATCTTGGGATCCATCCCCGAGCGCATCGACGGCCAGGGCGTGCTGCTGCGCGGCGGCGCCAACAAGGAAGTCCGCTCGACCGGCTCGGGCACGCTGGCCAGCCTCGAACTGAAGGAAGGGCAGATGGTCAGCGTCGGGCAGGTGCTCGGCACGATCGCGGCCGCCGGCAACAACGAGGAAGTGAACGTCGCCCGGACCAAGGTCCAGCAGCTCGAGCAGCAGCGCCTGTCCTCGAGCATGGACGCCGGCCAGACCGAGGCCGCCGCTCAGGGCCAGATTGCCCGCCTGCGTGGCGACCTCGAGCTGAAGCGCCTCGACCTGCAGCGGGCCCAGGCCGAAGTCGCCCGCCTCGAACCGCTCTTCGCGGCCGGCGGCATCACCGCCCAGCGCATGGACGGCGCGCGCGGCCAGGTCAGCGCCGCGCAGTCGCAGATCACCAGCCTGAACGGCCAGATCTCGGCCGAGGAGAACCGCGCCCGCTCGGCGCGCTCGGGCGGCGCCGGGCTCAACACCCAGATCGAGATCGCGCGGGCCGAGCTGCAGCGCGTGCTCGCCCGGGTCGGCTCGCAGGAATCGCTGACCAGCAGCGTCGCCGGACGGGTCATCGAAGTCCGCAAGAACGTCGGCGACACCGTCGCCCAGAACGACGTCGTGGCGACGCTCGAAGACGCCACCGCCACCGTCCAGGTCATCGCCTTCGTCAACGCCGACGTCGGCCGCCGCATCATCCCCGGCATGCCGGCCGAAGTCTCGCCGACCGACGTGAAGCGCGAGGAGTACCGGCTTCATGCTCGCCAACGTGTCGGAGCGGGGCGAATTCGCCGCCACCGACGCCTACATCATGTCGCGCATGCGCAACGAGTCGGTGACCAAGAAGCTGACCGGCCAGGGCACGGTCATCGAGGTCCGCGCCGCGCTGAAGGTCAAGGATTCGACGCCGAGCGGCTTCGAGTGGTCGACGTCGAGCGGACCACCGACCAAGATCGGCGGCAACACCCTCGTCTCCGTCAACATCGTGGTCGCCCGCAAGGCCCCCATCACGATGGTGATGCCGTTCCTGCGCAAGACCTTCGGCGTCGCCTGAGCCCCCGCAAGCAGAGCCTGAGCGAGACATGTCGGACGACCCCGTCGTCGAGGCCGAAAAGCCCAAGGTCCTCCCGCCGCCGCCGCGCAAGCGCGTCAAGACCCCGACCATCCTGCAGATGGAGGCGGTCGAGTGCGGCGCGGCGGCGCTGGCCAAGATCCTGGCGCACTTCGGCCGCTGGGTGGCGCTCGAGGAGCTGCGCCACGAGTGCGGCGTGTCGCGCGACGGCAGCAAGGCCAGCAACGTGCTGCGCGCGGCGCGCAAGTACGGCCTCGACGCCAAGGGCTACAAGTACGAGGAACTCGAGAAGCTCTACACGCTGCCCTTCCCCGTCATCCTCTTCTGGAACTTCAACCACTTCGTCGTCCTGGAGGGGTTCGGCAAGGGCAAGGCCTACCTGAACGATCCGGCCCAGGGGCCGCGCGAAATCTCGATGGCCGAGCTCGACGGCTCGTACTCGGGCGTCGTGCTCACCTTCGCCAAGGGCGCCGACTTCAAGAAGGGCGGCCAGGCGCCCAACATGGTGCCGGCGCTGCGCCGGCGCCTGGTCGGCTCCGAGGGCGCGCTGTTCTACGTGATGATCTGCGGCCTGCTGCTGGTCATCCCCGGCCTGGTCATCCCGACCTTCACGCGCATCTTCATCGACGACTACCTGGTCGGCAGCCAGGAATGGATCGTCCGGCCGCTGCTCTGGTTCATGGCCGCGACCATCGGCATCCAGGCCATCCTGACCTGGCTGCAGCGCTACTACCTGCTGCGGCTCGAGACCAAGCTGGCGCTCGGCACGTCGAGCCGCTTCTTCAACCACATCCTGCGGCTGCCCGCGGCCTACTTCGGCCAGCGCTTCGCCGGCGAGATCGGCTCGCGCGTCCAGATCAACGACGACGTCGCCGAGATCATCGGCGGCCGGCTCGCGACCACGACGATCGACAGCATCCTGACGATCTTCTACGCGACGCTGATGTTCCTCTACGACGCCAAGCTCACCTTGGCGGTGCTGCTGCTCTCGGCGTTCAACATCGCCGCGGTCAAGGCGGCCAGCCGGGCCCGCACCGACGCCAGCCGGCGCCTCAAGCAGGATCTCGGCAAGCTCCAGGGCACGGCCATGAACGGCCTCAAGATGATCGAGACCCTCAAGGCGACCGGCTCCGAGGGCGAGTTCTTCGGCCGCTGGGCCGGCTACTACGCCAAGTCGATCAACACCACCCAGCAGCTCGGCGTGCTCGGCCAGATCGGCGCGGCGGTCCCGCCGTTCGTGCAGACGGCGACGACCGCAGCGGTGCTGGTGCTCGGCGGTCTCAAGGTAATGGACGGCGACTTCACCGTCGGCATGCTCGTCGCCTACCAGACGCTGCTCGGCAGCTTCACGCGTCCGCTCGCCAGCTTCGTCAACTTCGGCTCGACGCTGCAGGAGCTGCAGGCGGACATGAACCGCCTCGACGACGTGCTGCGCTATCCGGCCGACGCGCAGTACCGCGACCAGACCGAGACGCCGGCCGGCAAGGCCGGCGCGGCGGCAGCGGCGCCCGGCCCCGACGGCAAGCCGGCCGGGGCGCCGGCGATCATCCGCCCGCCCGGAGCGCGCGTCAAGCTGTCCGGCCGCGTCGAGCTGCGCGGCATCACCTTCGGCTACAGCCCGCTCGACAAGCCGCTGATCGCGGACTTCAACCTGCTCGTCGAGCCCGGCCGCCGCGTCGCGCTGGTGGGCGGCAGCGGCAGCGGCAAGTCGACCGTCGCCAAGATCATCTCGGGCCTCTATGAAGCGTGGAGCGGCGAGATCCTGTTCGACGGCGTGCCACGGCAGAACCTGCCGCGCGACCTGATCGTCAACTCGCTGGCGGTGGTCGACCAGGAGGTCTTCCTGTTCGGCGGCTCGGTCACCGAAAACGTCACGATGTGGGACCCGACCATCGCCGGACCGCGCATCGTCACGGCGGCCCGCGACGCCGCCATCGACGAAGTGATCGCGGCCCGCGAGGGCGGCTACCAGTCGCGCATCGTCAGGAGGGCGGCGGCAACTTCAGCGGCGGCCAGTGCCAGCGCCTCGAGATCGCGCGCGCCCTGGTCGGCGAGCCGACCATCGTCGTGATGGACGAGGCCACCAGCGCCCTCGACCCGACCACCGAGATGATGATCGACGAGAGCATGCGCCGCCGCGGCTGCACCACGATCATCATCGCGCACCGGCTGAGCACCATCCGCGACAGCGACGAGATCATCGTCATGGAGCGCGGCAAGATCGTGCAGCGCGGCACCCACGACGAGATGAAAGACATCGACGGGCCGTACAAGCACCTCGTCGGTCACCAGTAAGCGATTCCGATGCCTGCTTCCTCTGTCCGCGCCTTCGTCCTGCGCGTCGTCGCCTCGGAATCTCTGAAGCCGGGCGACGAGATCCGCCTCGAGGCGGCGGTCACCGTCGGCCGCGAGCGGACCGCCGGGCTGTGGCTCGACGATCGCAGCGTCTCGCGCCAGCACGCCCAGCTCGAGCCAGCCCTGGACGGCGTCCGCGTCCGCGATCTCGGATCCGGCAACGGCGTCTGGATGGGAGCCGAGCGCATCTCGGATCGCCAGATCGCGCCCGGCCAGCAGTTCCGCATCGGCGCGACCGTGTTCGAGGTCCGGTCCGGCCCGGGCGAAGTGCCGTCGCTGGCGCCGGTCGGTCCAACCGCGCGCTCGGCCGGTCGGCCGCCTGAGCCGCCGCCCCGCCCCGGCCGGCTCGCGCTTCGCGTCGTCGAAGGCAGCGCCAGCGTCCCGGTCGGCCACACCTTTGTGATGAGCGCCGACCTGGCCACGCTCGGCCGGTCGGAAACGTGCGACATCATCGTCGGCGAGAAGGACGTCTCGCGCCGGCACGCCCGCCTCGAACGGACGCCCGACGGCCTGCGCATCGTCGACCTCGACAGCGCCGGCGGCGTCTGGGTGGGCACGGAGGCGGTGAAGAACCGCGTCCTGCAGCCCGGCGAACGCGTCCGCCTCGGCCGCGCCATCGTGCTCGAGGTCGTCGTGGATACCGCGCCGGCCGCGGCGCGTCCACCGGCCCCGGCGCCGCCCGCCGCAGCGCCCCCGGCCCCGACCGCCCCGCCGCCGCTCGCGAGGCCCGCCGTGCCGCCGCCCGCGGCGCCGCCGGCACCGCCGCCGCTCGCGAAACCCGCGACGCCTCCCCCGCCGCCGCCGGCACCGCCGCCGCTGGCCAGGCCGGCCGCGCCGCCCCCGGCCGCCCCGGTCCCGCCGCCGATCGCGAAGGCGCCGGCCGCACCACCGGTTCTGCCGGCCGACCTGCCCGCGGTGACGAAGCCGCACGCCGTCGCACCGCCTTCGCCGGCCGTGCCTCCACCGGCTTCGGCGCGGCAGGCACCGCCTTCGCCGGCCGTGCCTCCACCGGCTTCGGCGCGGCAGCGGCACCGCCGGCGCCGCCCGCGACTCCGCCGGCAGCGGCCAGCAAGCCGCCCGCCCCGGCACCACCGCCGCCGGCCTCGAGGCCGAAGGCGCCCGACGCCGGCGACGCGACGCAGTTCATCGTCGCCCAGGGCCACACGCCGGCCCCGCATCCGACCGAGCACATGCGGCGGGTGGTCGGGCCCGGCGTCGACATCGAGGGCACCCAGATGCTCTCGCGCGAGGCGCTCGGCGACGTCGCGCGCGCCGGCGGCACCGGCTTCTTCCGGCGGCCCGACGCGCTCAGCTCCGGCGAGCACGAGCTCGGCCACACGTTCGTGATGCCGGCCGTCGCCGGCATGGCCGAGAAGGCCCGCCGGATCGAGGAGGAAGGCGAGCCGATCGAGGTCAGCGCGCATCGTCCGTTCCTGCTCGACGACGTCGACTCGGTCTACTTCGTCGTCGAGGGCGGCCTGCTGATCTTCACGGTGGCGCTCGAGAAGGGGGCGCCGGTCGGCCAGCGCACGCACTTCCTCGGCATCGGCGCCGGCCAGTGCTGCTTCGGCTTCGATTCTCAAAGGGTACGCGCTCGGCTCCGGCTTCCTGGTCGTCCCCAAGCAGGGCACCAAGGTCCGGCGGATGCCGGTGACGCGCCTGCAGCAGCTGGCGCGGATGCCGCAGCAGGGCGAGGCCGTCGCGGCGCTGCTCGACACGTGGGTCGGCGGCCTCTCGAAGGCGCTGACGCCGTCGACGGCCAAGCGCACCAACGAACTGCTGCTGAAGGCCGGCACCGAGCTGACGCTCGATCGCACCAACAAGGCGACCAGCGCCGACGGGGTGCTGTGGGTCGACCTGTGGAGCGGCAGCGTCCTCTTCGACGACGTCAGCACGCTGGTCTTCCCGCGCAAGCGCGCCTTCTTCCCGATCACCCCGGATTCGTGGATCCGGCCGCTCGGCGACGAGTTCGGCGATCTGGTCCTGACCCCGAAGAAGACCGGCGAGGTGGTCGCCGACGCGAGCTTCTGGCTCAGCCTGCTGGTCTTCCACCGCGCGCTGTGCGAGTGCGAGTTCGTCAACAAGAAGCTCGCCAACGTCGACGAGTACGTCCGCCTGCAGGCCAAGGCGCACCACAAGGAAGCGGCCGAGGAGGCCGCCTACGACGCCATCGGCGCGGTCATGCGGACCGAGAGCGACACGCCGCGCGAGCTGCTCGACGCGATCGGGTCGGAGCCGGTCCTCAAGGCCTGCGCGCTGGTCGGCCACGCCGCCGCCATCGAGGTGCGGGCCAACCCGGGCGCCACCGAGGACCTGGCCTACGAGGAGCAGGTCGCGGCGATTGCCGCGTCGTCGGGGTTCCGCACCCGCCTCGTCATGCTGCGGGACGACTGGTGGAACTACGACCACGGCCCGCTCCTCGGCCAGCAGGCCGAGACGCGGCTGCCGGTGGCGCTGCTGCCGAAGGGCCAGCGCGCCTACGAGTACATCAATCCGAAGACCGGCGAGCGCGGCAAGGTCACCGCCAAGGTCGGCGAGGCGCTGACGCCGTTCGGCTTCACCTTCTACCGTCCGTTCCAGGACGGATCGCTGACCGTCCGCCAGGTCATCGCCTTCGCCGCGCGCGGCCTCGGCCCCGACATCAAGTGGCTGCTGTTCACCGCCGTCGCCATCGGCATGTTCGGCTCGGCGACGCCGTACCTCACCGGCAAGATCTTCGATGAGGCGATGCCGCAGGCCGATCGCGAGACGCTGTTCGTCTTCGGCGTCGCGCTGATGTTCTCGGCGTTGGCGACGTCGGCCTTCAAGTTCGTCCAGGGCGTGACGACCATCCGCATCCAGTCGCGGATGCAGAACAGCGTCCAGGCGGCGGTCTGGGATCGCCTGCTCAACCTGCCGGTCAACTTCTACCGGAAGTTCGCCGCCGGCGACCTCTCCGACCGGGCCAGCGGCATCGACCAGATCCAGGAGCTGATCGCGGGCGCCGGCGTCGCGGCCATCCTCGGCTCGCTGTCGGGCATGTTCTACGTCGTCCAGATGATGGGCTACAACGGCACGCTGGCGCTGGCGGCGATCGGTCTCACCATCGCCTTCGTATCGATCAACTCGATCGCGAACTACCTGCAGCTCCGCTATCAGCGGCAGGAGATCCAGTACCGCGGCGCCATCGCCGGCCTCGTCCTCAACCTGATCAGCGGCGTCTCCAAGCTGCGCATCGCCGGTGCCGAGAACCACGCGTTCAAGGTGTGGGCCCGCGAATTCGCCCAGCAGCGCAAGATCAGCTTCACCGTCGGCAACATCCAGAACGTCGCCGGCGTCTTCGCCGCCTGCTTCCCGGTGCTGTCGTCGATCGCCATCTTCACGATCATGATGGGCGAGCAGGCCAAGGCCGCCGAAACCGGCCAGCCGGGGCTGTCTGTCGGCGCCTTCATCGCCTTCAACTCGGCCTACGGGTTGTTCCTCGGCGCCATGCAGGCGCTCGGCGACGCCTCGCTCAACCTGCTGCGCATCATCCCGATCTACGAGCGCATCGTCCCGATCCTCGAGACGGCGCCCGAGGTCGATCGCTCGAAGGGCTTCCCGGGCCGGCTCTCCGGTGCCATCGACATCTCGCACGTCACGTTTCGCTACACGCAGGACGGGCCGGCGATCGTCCGCGACCTGTCGCTCAAGATCAAGGCCGGCGAGTTCGTCGCCTTCGTCGGATCGTCGGGCTGCGGCAAGTCGACGCTGATGCGCCTGATGCTCGGCTTCGAGGCGCCGGCCTCTGGCACGATCTACTTCGACGGGCAGGATCTGTCGTCGATCGACGTGCGCATGCTGCGCCAGCAGATGGGCGTCGTGCTGCAGGTCAGCCGCGTCATGCCGACCGAGATCTTCCGCAACATCTGCGGCGCCAGCGCCCGCACCCTCGAGGACGCCTGGGAGGCGGCCGAGAGGTCGGGCCTGGCGGAAGACATCCGCAACATGCCGATGGGCATGCACACCTACGTCTCGGAGGGCGGCGGCACGCTCTCGGGCGGCCAGCGGCAGCGCCTGATGATCGCCCGCGCCATCGTCAACAAGCCGAAGATCCTCTTCCTCGACGAGGCGACCAGCGCCCTCGACAACCGCACCCAGCAGATCGTCTCCGAGAGCATGGACCGGATGGACGCGACGCGGATCGTCATCGCCCACCGCCTGAGCACGATCATCAACGCCGACAAGATCTGCTACCTGGAGGCCGGCCAGATCATCGAGCAGGGCACCTACCAGGAGCTGATGGAGAAGGACGGCGCGTTCGCCGCCCTCGCCAAGCGGCAGATGGTGTAGGCGACCTCCGGCATGTCGGACGCCCTGCGCGCCTATCTCGACCACCCGTATCGCAGCGACGACGCCGTCCGGGCGAAGCTGGCCCAGGCCCGCGCCGAAGAGCCGCACGTCACGATCTGGCGCGAGTACGCCGAGCGGGCCCGGCAGGTCGGCGTGTTCGCCGCGCTGGCCGCGGTCTTCCCGCAGCTCCGTTTCCCGATTCAGGACGGCATCTCGCAGGAGCCGGCCTACGGCGCCGCGACGCGGCGGGGCAAGATCGAGGAAGCCGACGCGTTCAGCCCAGGCCTGCTCCTGGAGCGGCCCGAGTCGCTGATCCTCACCTTCAGCGACGGCGTCGCCGGGCTGCTGCCGCTGCTCATCGCCGGCACGCGCGCCGACTTCGAGTCGCTGGTCCGCGCCTTCACCGAGCGCAACGAGCCGCGCGACGTCCCGGCCTCGATGGGGGCCTGCTTCGTCAAGGGCCTGAACAACTGGGATCGCGTCGCCCGGCATCGTCGCGTCTGGGAAGCCGAGAACGGCACCGCCGGCGACGAGGACGCGTGGCGCGAGGAGCTAGGGCGCTTCGCCGCGCAGAAGGCGCGCTACCAGGATCGCTTCGTGATCCTGAGCCGCGGTCCGTACAGCGGCGTCGCCGGCGCGGACGTGCGCGGCACCGAGACCGAGTGGCTCGAGCGTTCGCTGATCGTGCGCGCCGAGCACGAGTCGACGCACGACCTGACCTGGCGCCTGTTCGGCATCGTCCGCAGCCACGCCACCGACGAGATCATCGCCGACTTCGTCGGCCTCGTCCGCGCCTTCGGCGTCTACCCGGACGGCATCGCCCGGGTGCTGCTGGGCATCGATTGCCTGCCGGCCTTCCGGCCAGGCGGCCGGCTCGCCAACTACCGCGGCACGCCGGCCCTCGACGACGCCGACTTCGCCGAGGTCTGCGCGCTCGCGGCGGACGCGACCCGGCAGCTCGCCGTGGTCGCGACGCGGCACGGCGGCCGCCTCGTCGATCCGACGTTCCTCGCCGGCCTCGTCCACGCGTTGTCGGTGGCGAGTCTGCCGGATCTCGCCGACGACGGGCTCGCGGACGCCGTGGAGCGTCGTCTCGCGGTCCCTAGTCCCCTGTGAAGTAGACTCGCCGCTCCTGTCGAGGCGTCTGGGATGCTCGTCCCGAACCAGCTGCTCAACCACCGCTACCGCGTCGTCGAGACGTGCGGCGCGGGCGGCATGGGCACGGTCTACAAGGCCGACGACGAACGCCTCGCGATGACGGTCGCGATCAAGGAGTGCGCGTTCGAGCGACCGGACCTGCGCCGGCTGTTCACGCAGGAGGCGCGGCTGGTGGCACGCCTGCGCCATCGCGCCATCGCCCGCGTCATCGACCACTTCGAGGAGGGCGACTGCCAGTACCTCGTGATGGACTTCGTCGCCGGCGACACGCTCGCCGAAGCGCCGCAGGCGACGCTCACGATCGCGAGGATCGTGGGCTGGGGCGATGCGCTGCTCGACGCGTTGGACTTCCTGCACGGGCAGGATCCGCCGGTCATCCATCGCGACATCAAGCCGCAGAACATCAAGCTGTGGGCCGACGACAGCCCGGTCCTGCTCGACTTCGGCCTGGCCAAGGGCGGCGTGCCGGCCGCGCACACGATCCCGTCGCGGAGCGTCGTCGGCTACACCCCGCACTACGCCTCGATCGAGCAGATGCAGGGCGGCGGGACCGAAGCGCGCAGCGACCTGTATTCGTTCTCCGCCACCATCTACCGGCTGCTCACCGGCACGGTGCCGCCCGACGCGATGACGCGCGTCGAGGCGACCAACGACGGACGGCCCGATCCGCTGCGGCCGATCCTCGCGCTCGCGCCGCACGTGCCGCCCCAGCTCGCCGAGATCGTGCAGAAGGGCATGGCGACGGCCAAGAGCGGGCGCTTCGCGTCGGCGCGCGAGATGCGCGCGGTCTGGGCGGCGTGTCGGACGGTCGACGGTGCGAGCACGGTGCTCCAGCCGCCCGCGGCCGTGCCCGTGACACCCGCCCCGCCGCCTCAGTCGAGCGACGCGGAAACAGTCCGGCCGAAGGAGAGCCCTCAGGCGACGGCGACCACCGCCACCGCTGCCACCGCTGTCGCGGCGGCCGCGGCTGCCGTACCGGTCCCGGCCGGATCGGGCACGCTCCCGCCGCGACCCGCGGCGACGACTTGGCGGCGGGTCGTCGCCGCCGCGGTCGCTGTGCTGGCCGTCAGCGCGCTCGTCTACAAGATCCCGTCCTGGATGGCCGGCCAGCCGTCGCCCGGCGTCTCGTCGGGCCCAGCGCCTGGCCCGGCCCCCGGACCAGCCCCCGGTGCAGCCCCGGGCTCTGTGCCGCTGGTGCACGAGCCGGGGCCGGCGCCCACGCCACGACCGATAGTGCCGGCGGGCGCGGCGGCCGGCCGGACAGGCCGCATCGTCGCGTGGGAATCCTCGCCCACCGACCTCGTCGCCGGCGAATCCACGGAGCTGCGCTGGCGCGTCGAGGGGATGGCGGATTTCGAGATCACGCCAGGCATCGGGGCCGTCGACGCCCACGGCGGAACCCTGAAGGTCACCCCGACGGCAACGACCACCTACCGCCTGCGCTCGCCGAGCCAGCCGAAACTCGAGCCGCTGGAGATCACGGTCTCGGTCGCAAAACCGCCCCGGACCCTCGCGGGCTACGACAAGCGATGGGAGCTGCGCGGCCTCGTGCCCGTGGGCAACGACCTGCTGGCGGTCGCGCTCGAAGCGCACGGGACACAGCATCATCTCGGTCAGGTCGTGGTCGTGCCGCTCCGCAACCTGGCGGCCACGCCGCGCGTCTTGACCACGTGGCGAGGCGATACATTCGGCGGGATGTCGGCCGCACCCGGCGAGCGGCTGGTGACCTCGGGCCACATTTTCTCAGCGGCCGACGGACGCGCGCTCGGCACCTTCGAGGGCTCCACGGACGGTCTTTCGTTCACGTCAGACGGACGATTCGCGGTCGGTCGAGGTGTGGAGCCCCGTGACGGCAAACCCATGCCGGCTGTCGAGGTGCGTGACGGCCGGAGCGGGCGACGGCTGGCCAGGACGGGATTCGGTCAGCCGATCATCGACGTCGCCGTCAGCCCGAACGGCAAGCAGATCGCGGCGGCGATTGGCGGCACTCCGCGGTCGGTCGCGATTCTCGAGACCGAAACGGGCAAGGCAATCAAGATGTTGACCTTCTCTCCGATTGGGGTGGTGTGGCTCGACGACGGGCGGTCCCTCGGTGTCGCCGAACCTGGCAAGCCCATGGCGATCGTCGATGCCTCCACATGGACGGAAACCTCGAGGCTCGGTCTGGCGGCGCCCGTCGCCGTCTCCGCCGACGGCCGCCTGGCGGTGGGGTTCAGCCGGTTCGGTAACACCGCCATCGTGCGAGGCGTCACCGGCCCCGCCGTGTGCACGATCCCCGCTCGCACCGCGCCGCTCTTCCTGACACCGGATGGACGGCTGGTCGTGATCTCGCACGCGCAGGGGATCGCCGTCTACAACGCCACCGATGGCTCGCGCGTCAGCGCCATTCCTTAGTCGACGCCCATGACCACCCCAACTCACCCGCCCCCACCGCCGCCACCGCCGCCGCACTGGCCGCCCCCGCCCTCGAACACCGTTCCAGCGGCGCGCCACCCGTCGAAGCTGGTGCCGCTGCTGATCGTCGGCGCGATTGTGGCCGTCACGTTGATGGCCGGGGCCGCGGCCGCGGTCATGCTCGTGATGATGGGGCGCGCCGCGACGCCGGCACCGACGGCCCCGGAGACGCCGCCAGCGGCGGAAGCGTTCGTCGAGCCGCCCGCGCCGACGCCTGCACCCGTTGCGCCCGACACAGCACTCGCCCAGTCCGAGCCCGCGTCAGACGCGCCGGCGCCGCCGGCGGATGAGCGAGCGCGGGCGCGGGCGCGCGAGACACCGCGGGAACGGCCGGCGCGATCCGAGCGGCAGGCGATTGCGGAGCGCGAACGGCCCACCACCGAGAGCGAGGAGCGCGACCCGGAGCCGGTCGAGCGCGCCATCCGCGTCGGCGGCAGCATCCAACCGCCGCGGAAGGTGCGCAACGTGCAGCCGGTCTACCCGCAGATCGCCCAGTCGGCGCGGGTCCAGGGCGTCGTCATCATCGAGGCGACCATCGATCGCAGCGGCCGCGTCTCGGCCACGCGCCTGCTGCGCTCGATTCCGCTGCTCGATCAGGCGGCGCTCGACGCGGTGCGGCAGTGGGAATACGTGCCGACGCTGCTGAACGGCGTCGCGGTGCCGGTGATCATGACCGTCACCGTGAACTTCACGCTCCGGCCCTGACGACGGCGGCGGCGGCGAGTCGGGACGGCCGCGTCAATCGCCGCCGGGCTCGTCGGTGCCAGGCCACACCTCGACCCATTCGGAGTGCCCGGGCGCGTGGTCGCCGGTCAGCCACTGCCACTCGATGAACATGCGCATCCGGCCCTGATTGTCGGCGGCGAAGGTCGCGCGACCGTGCCCGGCGCGGATCTCGCCGCTGGTCGAGCCGGCGTGGTAGTGCATGTCGAGGGCGTCGTCGGTGGTGCGCCGCGCCAGCACCTGGCCGAGCCGGACGCCGCCGCCGGCATAGGTGGCCGTGATGTAGTCCTCGTCGCCCGTGAACTGCATCTCGGTGGCCGAGTTGCTCTGTCCATGGCCGGAGTTCGACAAGGCCCGGAAGGTCCGGGCGGTGAGGCGGGGCGGAGTCATGGTCAATCCTTCAGCGTGAGCGTCCGAACGCGACGATGGTGATGTCGTCGCGCTGCTCGCAGCCTTGCGAGAACCTGGCGACTCGTCGGCCAGGGCCGCGCGTCATCTCGCGGATCGAGCCGCCGGCCGGTGGATGGCGGCGGCAGCCGCTCGTTGCCGTACTGATCGTCGCCGACGTTGATCGCCTCGGTGACGCCGTCGCTGTAGAACAGCACGGTGTCGCCAGGCGCCAGCGGGTGCGACGTATGCGGGAAGGTGGCGCGATCGCGGATGCCCATCGGCGGGCCGCCCGTCGCCCCGACCATCCGCGACCAGCCGCTCGCCGAGTCGGAGGACGCCGAGCGGGTGCGCCGCCACCGCGATCTCGACCTGCCCGTTGGCGGTGTCGATGACCGCCACCACCGCGGTGGCGAACATGGCGTCGCGCGAGACGTGAGTCAGGGACTTGTTGACCCGCTCCAGGATCGCCGACGGCGAGGTCTGCCCGACCGACTGGTAGCGGAAGTCGCTGGTGACGCGGGCGCCGAAGATCGCCGCCGAGACGCCCTTGCCCGAGACGTCGCCGGCGATCACCGCGACGTGCGTCGGCGACAGCTGGATGAAGTCGAAGAAGTCGCCGCCGACGGCCTGCGCCGGCGTGTACTCGACGGCGAAGCCGTAGCCCGGCCACTTCCGGCGGCCGCTGCGGCAGGAAGTCCTGCTGGACGCGCCGGGCCAGCGTCAGGTCGCGATCGAGCAGCTCGCGCTTCAGCTCGCGCTTGTGCAGGCGCACGTAGGCGATCGACATGCCGATCTGCGCGGCGAAGCCGAGCGCGGTGCCCAGCTCGCCCTCCGTGAACGGGCCGCTGCCGGGGCGGCCATCGAGCTGGACGACGCCGAAGACCTCGTTGCGAAACGTGATCGGCACGCACAGCACCGAGCGCAGGCCGAGCATCAGCAGCGAATCCGAGCCCGAGGCCCGGCCCTCGCTGGAGGCGTCGATGATGACCAGGCCCTCGCGCCGGGCCAGCGCCTGCTTCATCAGCGTGCGGCTGTAGCCGACCTTGGCCGGCGCCCCGCCCGGGGCGCGGATGCTGGTCGGGACCAGCTCGCCGCCCTCCTCCTCGTTGGTGAGGACGAGGGCGCGATCGGCGCGCGGCGTGGCCCCGAGCAGCTCGTCGAGCACGAAGTCGAGGACCGCGTTCTCCTGGAAGGCGGTGCCGAGGATCTCGGCGAGGCGGATCAGGATCTGCGCCTGGCGCGGATCGCTCGCCACCGGCGGCTCGAGCTCGACCGGCTTGCTGAGGATGATCTGCGAATGCACCGACTCTTCTTCGACGAAGTAGACGGTGCTGTCGCTCGGTTCCTTCTTGCCGTCCGGCTCGTAACGGAACGTCAGCCCGCCGATGCCGATCAGGTCGCCCGGCCGGATCGGCGTCGGCCGCGAGATCGGGCGCCCGTTGAGATGCGTCCCGTTGGCGCTGTCGAGATCGTTCAGCTGCCAGTCGCGGCCGTGCAGATCGATCTGCGCGTGCCGCCGCGAGGCGCTGGGATCGTCGACGACGATGTCGGCCTTCCGGCCGCGGCCGAGGACGACGGCGCGATCGAACGGGAACGCCGCACCGGCCCGCTCGCCATTCTGAAGAGTGAGGACCGGCATGGGGTGGGGTTACCGTCGCTTCGACAAGGCGTGCATCGCGCGATCGGCCAGCTCTTGCGCCACCGGCGCGGGAACCGCCGACGCGCCGGCCGACACTTGATCGCCGATGGAGAGCAGCTTCAGGACGCGTCGTGCCAGCTGCCCCGTCTCGCTGGTGTCCTCGCCGGCCGGCATCGCCTTCACCGCATCGGCAATGTTGGCGACGAGCGTGAACTGACTGGTCAGGCCCGAGACATCGAGGACGTTGCGGATGTACTGGTTGAGACCACTCAGCACCAGGGCGCCATCGCGGGCATCGAGCTTGTGCAGCAGGAGGATCAGGACCCGAATGCCGGCGCTGGCGAACAGGTTGACCGCCGCGAAGTCGACGACGATGTACTTGGTGCCGTCCTGCAGCAGCTCGAGGACATCCTGTTCGAAGGTGAACGCGGAGCGGCCGTCGACCTGCGCGCCAGGATGGAGAATCGCCACCTGGCCCTGGCGGGAGACTTTCAGTTCCATGGCAACGGCTAGGCCGACACCGCGGCCGGGGCGCCGCGGAACACGAGGTTGATCTCGCCGATGGTGATGCGATCCCCGTCGGTCAGCGGGCTCTCGTCGACGCGGGCGCCGTTGACGTAGGTGCCGTTCTGCGAGCCGAGGTCGCGAATCGTGTAGCCGCCCGGCGTGGCCATCACCAGGACGTGGCGGCGCGACACACCGGGGTCGAGCAGGCGCAGCTGGTTGTCCTCGGAGCGGCCGATGTAGGTCAGCGCGGTCAGCCGGAAGTTGACGGCCTGGCCGTTGTCGGCCTCGCTGAGCAGCAGCGCCTCGGGAACGATGAAGGTCCGGTCCTCGACCTCGTGATCGCGCGACGGCGGCGCCGGCATCGGCGGCGGCATGATCCCCGGGGGCAGCTTGCCGACGGCGATGGCCGCGGAGTCGGTCAGCGGCACCGGCACGAGGCCGTCGTCGACCGGCGGCCAGACGAAGTCGGCCGAGGCCGGGCCGACGCCTTCCAGCATGGTCTGGTCGGAGTCGGCGAACTCGACCGCCTCCGCGAGCGGCGGCAGTTGCAGCGCCGCGACTTCGACGGTGCCGCTGGTGGCCGGATCCTCCGGCTCGATGGCGTGCGCTCGGCTCGACGCCTTGACGGCGCCGCTCGCCGCCTTCGAGGCGCCGGAGACGGCCCGCTTGGCCCCGGACGCGGCGGCGCGGCTGCCGGACGCGGCGGCCGGTGGCTCGGGCGGCGGCTCCGGCTTGGGCGGCTCGGGCGGGGGGGCGGCCTTCAAGGCCGCTTCGAGGTCGACGCCCGGCAGCGCCTGTCCGAACAGCGCTTCGTGCTTGTCGAGCCCGGCGAGCTGCTCGGTCGTCTCGGCGATGAGCCGCTCGGGCTCCTTCAACCGGTCGACCTTCACCGGGTCGTCCACCTCGCCGAGGGCGTGGCGGAACTCGACCTCTTCCTTGTCGAGCCGGGCAGCCGCCTGCGTCGCCCGCACGGCATCGAAGCTGGCGCGCAGCTTGCGGTACTCGACCAGCGCCTTCGTGACCAGCGGCGCCGCCTGGGCGTCGAGGTCGGCCCGGCGCTTGCCGTAGTCGGCCATCACGCGGGAAAAGACCGCGGCCTCGACCTTGTCTTTGCGCTCTTCGGCGCGCTGACAGAACTGGTCGACCTGGGCCTGTTGTTTGCGCAATTCAATCAGCGCTTCGAGAATCGAAATATCGATGGGGGAGCCGTCAGTGGCCATCGGTCGCACACCTCTTCCTGAACGGACTTTCCATTATCACAGATCGGCACAAGTCCGGCTCGGCCTTAGACCTGTCGCGCCACGACTTTCGAGGCGTACGGATGCATTCGGAGAGGGTAACGCCGTCGCTGCCTGGGGTCGAACACCGGACCTTCAGGTGCCGATAGAGTGGGCATGGACCTCCGCCAGTTGCTCATCGGGCGGTCCCTGGGCCGGAGCCTGGTCCGCGGCTGCTCGATCGCGCTGGTGCTGCTGCTCGGGTCGTGGTTCGTGCTCGTCCCGGTCCGGGCCCACGGCCCGAGCATGACCCCGACCTACGGCGACGGCCAACTCCTGCTGGTGAACCGGCTCGCCTACCGCTTCGGCGGCGAGGTCCGGCGCGGCGACGTCGTGGCCATCACCCTGCAGAGCGGCAAGGCGGTCCTGGTCAAGCGCATCATCGCTCTCCCGGGCGAGCGGATCCGCATCGAGCACGGGCAGGTGGTGATCGACGACGCGCCTCTCGACGAGCCCTACTGCGTCTACCGGCTGCCCTGGAACATCCAGGAGACCCGGCTGGGCCCCGACGAGGTCTTCGTCATCGGCGACAACCGGGCGATGCTCGAGAAACACCACGACTTCGGCCGGGCCGACCGCGGCCGCATCCTCGGGCGTCTGATCAACTGATGCGCCGGACGCTTCTCGCGGTGGCGGCGGTGGGAGGGATCCTCGCCGGGCTGTACTTCTGGCCCTCGGACGCGCGGGCCATCCAGCGGACGCTCTCGGCGGCGGCCGACGCCGCCTCGTCACCGGCCGGCGAGGGCGATCTGCAGCGCGTCGCCCGCGCCGCCAGCCTGGCGAAATGCCTGGCCACCGACGTCGTCGTCGACGCCGGTCCCGACGGGCCGGCGGTCCGCGGCCGCGAGATGGTCGTCGGCCTGGTGTCGCGCCTCAGGCCCGCCGGCGCCGCGACCGTCGACGCCGCCGACGTGCGGCTGATCATCGACGGGCCGGCGCGGCGGGCCACCGCCGACGTCCTGGTCCGCGTCACCGCCACCGGGGGTGGCGAGGTCGACCCGTTCGACGCCACCGAGCTGACGGTGGAGCTGACGAAGATCGACGGCGACTGGCTCATCGCCCGCGTCACGCGGGTGCCGGGCCTCCGCCACTAGTGGCCTGTCCAGGAGCCATCCCGTCGAGCTTTGCGGCGCGTGGCCTGGGGTAGGCTGGCGGGGCGGCGTCGGCCCCCGTCGACGGCGCAAGGAGGACTGCGGTGCTCCGGCGCTGGTCACAGGTCGTCACACTCGTCTGGATCGTCGTCACCGCCGGCGCGGCCTGCGACGACTCGCCCGACACGCCCGATCCGCCGCCGACGCCGCCCGGCGAGGTCATCACCGCCGCCGACGGGACCCGCTTCTCCGTCGAGGTCGTCGGCCAGAACCTCGAGATCCCGTGGGCGATGACGTTCGCCCCGGACGGCCGGATGTTTTTCACCGAGCGGCCCGGGCGCGTCCGCATCCTGCAGGGCGGCCAGGTGCTGGCGGCGCCTGCCCTGGTCCTCGACGACGTCGCGGCGATCGGCGAAGGCGGGCTGCTCGGGATCGCCGTCCATCCCGAATTCGCCAGCAACCACTTCGTCTTCCTCGCCTACACGGCGCGGCTCGGCGGCGGCGGGCGCGAGCTGCGGGTGGTGCGCTATCGCGAAGTCGGCGGGACGCTCGGCGAGCCGGCGGTCATCCTCGACCGCATCGGATCGGCCGACATCCACGACGGCGCGCGGGTCAAGTTCGGGCCCGATCGCAAGCTCTACGTGACGATGGGCGACGTCGCCAACCCGTCGACGGCGCAGGACCTCGGCGCGCTGACCGGCAAGATCCTGCGGCTGAACGACGACGGCACGGTGCCGGGCGACAACCCGTTCCCGGGGTCGCCGATCTTCTCGTATGGGCATCGCAACCCGCAGGGCCTCGACTGGCATGCCGTGACGGGCGAGCCGTGGGGCTCCGAGCATGGGCAGACCGGCAACGACGAGATCAACCGCCTGCGGCCCGGGCGCAACTACGGCTGGCCGGTGATCGAGGCCGACCAGACGCGGGCCGGGATGGAGACGCCGATCGCGTTCTTCTCGCCGTCGATCGCGCCGTCCGGGATGGCGTTCTACACCGGCACCACGATGACCGGGTTCCGGCTCGACCTGTTCGTCGGCACGCTGGCCGGCCAGCACCTGCTGCGCGTCCGCTTCGACCCGAACAACCCGAACCGGGTGCTGACGACCGAGCGCCTGCTGGCCGGCCGCTTCGGCCGGATCCGCGACGTCGTCAACGGTCCCGACGGATCCCTCTACCTGTGCACCAGCAACCGCGACGGCCGCACCACCCCGGTCGCCACCGACGACCGCCTGATCAAGCTGTCCGCAGTATCGCTGATCCTGCACCGTTTTCGGAGGGGGATCAGGGGATGATCGGGAGCGGCATCGGGAGCCGCATCAGCAGCCGCATCGGGAGCCCCGACCAGCCGAGGGCGCGGGTGGCGGTCCAATACAGGCCGACGAGGGCGATCGCCAGGCTGACGGGCACGACGACCCAGCGGCGATAGAGCTCGAGGCGCGACAGGCGCCACCAGCCGACGGCGAGCGTGGCCAGCGCGATCACCGAGAGCTGGCCCAGTTCGACGCCGACGTTGAACGACACGAGGGCCAAACCGAACTGGCCGCGCGGCATGCCGAGCTCGCCGAGCACGCCGGCGAACCCCAGGCCGTGCAGCAGGCCGAACAGGAAGACGAGCGCGCCGCGCCACGGCGAGAGCTCGGTCGTGAACAGGTTCTCGACGGCGACGTAGGCGATCGAGAAGGCGATCAGCGGCTCGACGATCGACGACGGCAGCGACACGATGCCGAGCATCGACAGGCCGAGCGTGACCGAATGAGCGATCGTGAACAGCGTGACCTGCAGCAGGAGGGGACGCCAGCGCGTCCCGAGCAGGAACAGGCCGATCACGAACAGGATGTGATCGAGGCCCTTGGGCAGGATGTGGGTGAAGCCCAGGCCGGCGTACTCGCCGGCCGTCGCCCACCACGGCGGATCGACGAAGCCGGCGCGCAGATCGAGGTCGGCGCTCGGCTGGCCGCCGGCGATCCACATCGGCGCCGACCGCTGCCCCGCCGGATTCACCAGCGTCAGCACATATGAGCCCAGCACCAGGCCGTAAGTGACACGACAGCGGCGCGCGCCGGCCGGAACGTCGCCGATGAAACGCAGCGTCCCCGGCGGCAAAAGCGACGGCGCACCCGATGCTGCTCCCGACGATCCTCCCGATGCCGCTCCCGATGCCACTTCCGATGATCCTCCCGAAGGGCCCGCAGAAGTGGGCAGAAACTGCACGGTCGGCGACGCCTGGACGCCGTCGAAGGCGATGGCCACCCGCGCCAGCGCGACGTCGCCGAGCGCGCGGATGCGATCGGAGACCTCGGCGGCCGGGACGCCCGTGGACGGCGAGCGCCCGCCGTAGATCTCGAGCCGCGACAGCAGCGATTCGGGATCGACGACGACGTCGAGCTGATACCGGCCCGGCGTGAACGTCAGGGTCGCGTGCGTGACGCGCAGATCGTGGGCGGCGACCGTCGGCGACGCGCCCGGCGACAGGAGGGCGAGCCCGACGAGGGCGACGGCGAGCCAGCGCCACCGGATCCGCGTGCGAGAGGTCGCGACAACGCGCATGGGAGCAGTCGAACCGGCGACCTGGGTGCGGCGTCAGAGCGACGCGCGCAGCGCCTGTGCCTCGGGCCCGAGCACGATGTCGAACGTCGGGTTGCCGTCGAGCGCCTGTGCCACGAGCAGGCGCGCCCGCCCGCGATCCCCCGCCGCCGCCGCAATCGCCGCCGCATGATACAGGAGCGCCCGATCGCGGGTGCCGGTCCGCAGCGCCAGGCGCGACGCCTCGACGGCGCGCCCGAGCTTGCCGGCCCGGAACGCCGCCCACGCCACCGCGTCCATCGTGAAGATGTCCTGGCGCACGTGCGCCGCCTGCTCGGCGACAGCGAGCGCCTCGCCGCCGTGCGCGACGTCACGCGCCAGCAGCCGTGCGAGGTGCGCCGGCTCGGGCATGTCGGTGCGCCAGCCCTGTTCGGCCAGGGCGAAATGCCGCGCCGCGTCGACCGGGCGTCCGAGCGCTTGCTCGATCTCGGCCATCCGCGCCAGGTACTCGGGCATCGCCGCGGCGGCCTCGAGCTTCATGTAGCCGGCCAGCGCCGCGGCGAGATCGCCGCGCGCGGCGTCGAGCCGGGCCAGGCCGGCCACCGCCAGCGGATGGTCGGCGAACGTGAACAGCGCGTGGCGGAACTCGCGCTCGGCGTCGCCGAAGTGGCCGAGCTGGAAGTGCAGCTCGCCGAGCTGCGCGTGGTGCCACGCCTGCGACTCGGGATCGTGGCCGCTGGTCGCGTCGAGCGCCATCTGCATCAGACGCAACGCGCCGGCGAGGTCTCCCTGCAGCTCGCGCGCATAGGAGGCGCGGCCGTAAGCAGCGGCGGACGGCCGCTTGCGCATCATCGCGTCGAACGCCGCGAAGGCGTCGTCGTACTCGCCGAGCTCGAGGTGCGCGTCGCCGATGACGCCGTCGTTCCAGGCGTCGGCGGGCTCGCTGCGGCGCGCCTGCTCGGCGGCGGCGATGGCCTCGCGGAAACGGTGCTGCGACGCGAGCACGGCCCCGAGCATCCGCTGCGCCTCGTAGCTCGGCGCGGAGGCGATCGCGGTGCGCAGCGCAGCTTCGGCCTGGAGCGCCAGCCCACCGTTGCCGGTCGCACGGGCCTGCCGGAGCAGCGCGTCGGCAAAGCGCGCCGCGGCCACGCCGTTGCCGGGCTCATCGGCGACCCGGCGCTCGAGCGCGGCGATGGTCTGGGTCAGGCCGTCCCGCGACGTCGGCGCGCCGCCGGGCGTGCCCGCCGCCAGCGGCATCGCGGCGTAGGCGCGGGTCGGCCGCGCGTTCCGCATGTACATCCCCGCCGCGGCCATTGCGCACACCAGCACGGGGATCCACGGTCGCAGTTTCTTCAGCATCACAATCACGACTCCGGAGTCGTTCTACCGACGACTCCGGAGTCGATGGTTCGTTCGACCCGGAATCACGGGAGGATTTGCCCGACGACTCCGGAGTGGTTCCTCAACCACTCCGGAGTCGACTTGTGGCCTACCGGTTGCCGGCGCGCGGGACGCCGAGGTAGGGGAAGCCGCTGAGATACGGGACGTCGTTGCCGTCGACGCCGTCGCCGATCGCGTTGTTCGGCGAAGTGTTGAAGGCCGGCGTCAGCGGCGTGGCGCCAGCGGCGGCCTGGAGGACGATGTCCAGGACGTCGTCGCCGACACGGCGGCCGTTCGGGAACCCGCCGACGTCGCCCTTGAGCACGCCGAGCCGGTCGTAGCCCGAGCTGCCGACCGCGACCGGCGGGATGCCCATGTTGAGGCGCAGCATCTCGGACGGGCGGACGTTGGGCGGCTGGTTCAGCCCGGGAATGCCGGTCAGGAAGATCGTCACCAGATCCTGGCGCGGCGCCGGCGGTGACTTGACGCCGAAGATCAGGTTGAGGAGCTTCGGCACTTCCGGATCCAGCACGCGGTCGAGCGCGGCCGCGTCGGACGTCGGCTCGATGGCGTTGAAGACGTCCTTGCGCGCCAGGTCGATGACCGCTTCGTTGACCAGCGGCATGCCGAGCCGCGACACCTGGATCCAATCGCCGCTGTAGGCGATCCCGCCGGGCGTGCGCGTGGCCACCGCCTGCCGGCTCGCCGTCGCCCACACGCCGATCACGGCGTTGGGATCGCCCGGCCCGCTCGGCCGGCTGCCGCTGCGGGTCAACTGCGCCATCGGCACCTGGATCGCCAGCGTGCTGACGTTGAAACCGGCCGTGCTGTCCTCGACCTGGCCGCTGCCGACGCCGAGGAGGTCGAACACCGCCAGATCGACGTAGAAGCCCTCGTCACGCTGGCCGGCGAACACGCGCATCCCGGACGGCGGCACCTGCTGCACGCCGCCGGCGAGCTGGGCGTAGTTCGGCGTCGAGCGCGGTCCGATGTTGGGCGGCGGCACCGGCAGCCGGCCCGACAGCAGCCGCGGCGCACCGGTGCGGCGCGGCCCGTCGATCCGCGTCAGGCTGTAGAACTGCCGGACGTTGAGATCGGGATCGTCGATCGTCGTGACCGGGCCGGTGTTGTAGAGGAACGTCGCCGGGTTGCGGCGCTCGGTCGTGAAGCGCCACTGGAAGGTGACGTCCTCGACGGCATCGCCGTTGTTGTCGACGTGGATCTCGTAGAGGACGTTGGGATCGAACGGGTAGAAGTTCGGGCCGCCATCGGGCGACTGGAACGGGATGTAGTTGGCGATCAGCGTCACCATGTCCTTGTCGTTCGGATCGACGAACGCATAGACATCGGTGTTGTCGGCGGTCGGGTCGAGCGCGATGAGCGGGGCTTCGCGGTGGCTGGATGCCTTGCCCGGGATCATCGCGGCCGCGACCAGCAGCGCGACGGAGAGAAACCACACCGTCTTCTTCACGTGTGCACCTCGTGTGAATGGAGGCCGGGACACCCGGCCGTTCACGAGGCTCTACGGCGCGGCACGCGGGACGGATGGCCGCGATGGTCAGCGATGTGTGGCGACCGCGGCCGCGGCCCGGAAGTGTCTGGATCTGCTGCGTGATAGGCTCGCGCCGTGCTGCGCGCGCTTGCCCGGCTGCCTTTCCTGGCCGTCCGCCGGCTGCGCTGGTGGCGGGGGTCGTGGTCGAAGGACAGCGACCGGACCTACCACGAGCGGCTCTACGAGGCGCAGGACTACGACCCCTTCGATCCGGGCTACCCCGGCTATCCGACCATCCGGCGGTTCGCCGACCACGCCGACGCGTTGATCCCGCCGTCGGGGACGGTGCTCGATCTCGGGTGCGGGCCCGGCGAGATCACCTGCGAGCTGGCCCGGCGCCACCCCGGCCTGACCTTCCTCGGCCTCGACCACAGCGCGCAGGCGATCCGCCGCGCCACCGCCAATGCCGGCCGGCTCGGCTTGCGCAACATCCGCTTCGAGGTCGGCGACGCCGAGGGCCAGCCGGCCGGCGATCGCTACGGCCTGGTCACGATGTTCGACGCCTTCCACCACCTGGAGCGGCCGGACGCGTTCATCCGCTGGCTGGCCAGCCGGACGTCACGCTGCCTGCTGATCGAGCCGGCCGGCACGTGGAATGGACGGTGGGCGCGGGGCGTCGACGTCGACTGGCTGCTCGTCGACCTCGCCAGCATCCGCGATCGCCTCGAAGCGATCTGCGGCGAGACGGATGCGGTCTCGAACCCGAGCGAGCCGACCGCGGCGAAGGCCGTCTCGTCCGCTCCGCCGCCGACGCAGGGCGAGGGCGCCGTCGAGCGCCGCTATGCCCTCGACGACTTCGCGCGCTTCTTCGCCGGCTGGCAGCTGCGTATCACCGGCACGATCGCCGGCGTCGATCACTATCCGCCGGCCGCGCACGCGCGCAGCGCGCTCCGCCCGGTCGCCGGCGAGCTCGCCTACATGCTGCTGCGCGCCACCGACGCGCTGCTCCTCGAGCGCGGCCGCGATGGCGCCGCCAAGCACTGGGTGGTCGCCGCGACCACCGACGCCGGCGTGCTCGAGGCGCGCCTGCCGCCGACGACCGAACCGGCCCAGGCCGGCGCCCCTCCGGGATCGCGGGTGGCCAGCGCCTACGACGTGAGCTACCAGCGCTACGACGGCCCGGTGCAGGTCGACGCCGGCGCCGAGTTCCGCGTCGCCGTCGACATCGTCAACACCGGCTGGGACGAGTGGCGCAGCGACGGCGCACAGCCCGTGCACGTCAGCTATCACTGGCTGTCGTTGTCCGGGGAGATGATCGAGTTCGACGGCCTGCGCAGCGCCCTGCCAGGCCCGATCGGCCCCGGCAACGCCGGCCGTGCGATCGTCACGGTGCGTGCGCCGGCAACGCGCGGCGCCTACCGGCTGGCGATCGATCTGGTGAAGGAAGGCGTGGCGTGGTTCAGCGAGGCCGGCGCGCCGGGCCACACGGTCCGCATCGAGGTGCGATGACCAGGCGGCGCCCGCCTGCGGGCGGCATCAGCTGGTCCTGGCCAGCGGCACGGCGCCGAGGAGCACGCGGGCGCCGGTCGGCGCCGGCACGCCGCCAGCCGGTTCGACGGTGACGGCCAGGGCGGCAGCCGACAGGCCGGCCGGCATCGGGAAGAACAGCGATGCGTGACCGCTCGCGTCGGGCTTCAGCAGGCCGGCGCTGACCGGCGGCTGGTTGTTCGTCGGCACGACCCACAGCTGGTAGACCCGATCCGCCGGCAGCGCCGGCAGCTCGTTCGCCGCGAAGGTCACGCCGCTGTGGGGGCTCATGAAGGCGCGTGCTTTCGCGGCGAGCGCCGGCCCCTCGCCGGCCAGGTCGACGCGCAGGGTGTCCGGCGCGAACAGCACCGCGTTGCTCGCCTGCAGGACGCGGGTCTGCGACTGCGCCTCGCCCAGGGTGCGCTGGATGCGCACCACCTCGGCTTCGGCGCGGTCGACGCGGGCCTCGGCCTGGTCGACGCGGGCGTTCATCGCCTCGAGCGACGTGCGCAGCTGCAGCGCCCACAGCCCCAGCCCCGAGGCCAGGACGAGCGCCGCGGCCGCCGCCAGCCACCCAGGCAGGGCGCTCGATCGCCCACCGGCCGTGGCCGAAGCGTCCGAACGCGCCGGGCCACGCGCGCCGGTCATCGACACCACGGCGGGGCTCGCCGTGGCGTTCTCCTCGATCCCCGCGACGGCGAGGACACGAGCCCGCAGCCGCGCCGGCGGATCGATCTGCGCGACGACGCCGCCGAGCGCGCCGGCGGTGTCCTCGAGCTGACGGACCTCCGCCGCGAACTCGGGGTCGGCGGCCATCGCCGCCGCCAGCTCGGCCCGCTCCTCGGCGGACAGGACGCCGAGCGCATGCAGGCTCGCCAGCTCGCGCAGCTGTTCCCGGTCGGCCACGCTCACGAAGCGCCTCCCAGGAATGCGTCCTTCATCTTCATCAGCCCCAGCCGGATGCGCGTCTTGATGGTCCCGAGGGGGACCTCCAGCCGCTCCGACACCTCGACGTGCGTCAACCCTTCGAAAAACGCCAGCTCGATCGGCACCCGCTGAATCAGCGGGAGCGTGTCGAGCGCCTCCTTCAGCCGGCCGGCGCGCTCGCTCGTCAGCGCCACCCGTTCCGGTCCGTCGGCCGGATCCGGAATCAGCCCGAAGGCCTGATCCGGGTCGCCCGACGAGGCCGGCATCGCCCGCCGCGCCCGGACCCGATCGATGGCCCGGCTGCGCGTCATCATCAGCAGCCACGCGACGACCGCGCCGCGCGACCGGTCGAACCGGGCCGCCTGCCGCCACGCCTGCGAGAACACGTCCTGGATGACCTCTTCCGCTTCGAGCGGTTCGGCCAGGATGCGCAAGGCCAGCGAATACGTGACCCGCGAATGGCGGTCGTAGATCAAGGCCAGCGCCTGGCCATCGCCGTCGGCCATGCGGCGCACGGCCTCCAGATCGGCGGCGTCGCCCGGGTCCTTCTGCGGCGCCATCCGCACGACCGCCCACAGGAGCCACATCATGCCTGCGGTCTCATGAGGGTCTACGGATCAGGCCGCCCTGCCGGATGGCTGGCGCGATCGTCGTCGGGGTGGCTGGGGAGGGGGGACGCATCGGTGCGCAGGATCGGGCCGCGGCCAGGGACGGGCGGTAGTCTACACCCGCCCCGCCGACGCGCGATCGGCGGCGGTATGATGGAGGTCTCCCCATGCGCTGGCTGGTCCTGGCTCTCGCCGCCGTGCTCCTGGTGCCCGCCCCGGCGGGTGCGCAGCAGGCCTGGGTCAAGGCCTACGAGGACGGCGTCGAGGCGTTCCAGAAGGGCAACGACGCCCTCGCCGAATCGAAGCTGCTCGAGGCCCGCGAGAAAGGGCCAAAGCAGTCGCGGCGGCACAACTTCTCGTCGGTGGTCTACCGGCCGTTCATTCCGGACTTCTATCTAGGCGTGATTTATGCCCGCACCGGACGTCACGGCAAGGCCCAGGAGTTTCTCGAGAGGGCGCTGCGCGACGAGCTGGTCAAGCAGGACGACAGGGCGAACTTCGCCCTCGCCAACAGCAGCCTGCAGAAGATTCGCGACGACCAGACCCGGCTCGCCGCCAACACCACGACCCGGCCGACGCCACCGGTGACACCGCCCGTCGCGCCGCCGGTCACGCCGCCGGCCAACAACCCGCCAGCCAACAACCCGCCGGCCAACAACACGACGACACCTCCGCCCGCCAACACGAACACGCAGAAGCCGGCGAACACGCTTCCGAACAATACGGTGACGCCGCCGGTGGTGCGGCCGCCGGTGACGCCGCCGGCCAACGTCGACCCGCCGTGGCTGGCCGCCTTCAGGCGCTCGATGGAGGCCGCCGGCGCGTCGCTGCGCCAGAGCCAATACGCCGAGGCGCGCAACAACCTCGCCTCGGCCGAGCGCTACCCGCTGGACGCCGCGCGGCGGACTGAGGCCGCCGCCCTGCGCCGCGACATCGACGCCGCGCAGAACCTCGCGGCGCAGCGCCTCATCGAGGACGCCACGACGGCGATCCGCCAGAAGAACGTCGACGCGGCGTCGACGCAGGTGGCCAGACTCGAGACGCTGTCGCCGGGACACACGTCGCTGCCCGGGCTGCGCAGCGGCATCGAGCGCCTGCGCGGCGCGCTGCAGGGCGCGCAGCGGGTCGGCGCGGTCGAGCGCCGCGGCGTCAGGCTGTTCCTGTCGGGCAACTACCAGCAGTCGGCGGACGAGCTCGATCGCGCCGTCGGCTCCGGTGTCACGTCGCCGCGCATCTACCTGTTCCTCGCCAGCAGCCGCGCCGCTCTCGCCCTGCTGGCGCCGCAGGCCGAGAAGGACGCGCTCGTCTCGGCGGCCCGCAGGCACTACGAACTGGCCAAGCCGGCGGCTGCCACGCTGGCCGCGGATCAGAAATTCATCTCGCCCAGCATCCAGAAGCTGCTGGCCGGCGGCTAGTTGTTGGCGGTGGGGTGTGGGGGAGCGGAGAGAAGGGCGGGCACCAGCAGCTCGACGCCACCGGTGCCCGACGACGATGCGGGACGCTCCTAGAAGCGCAAGACGGCCGACACCGAGAAGGTCTTCACCGTCTCGGAGCGATCGAAGCCGAGGTCGAACTGAACCTTCTCGAACACGATGCCGGCGCCACCGGTGTAGTGAATCTCGCTGTCGCCTGGCTGGTAGAGCACGCTGTCGGCCTGGAAGGGCCCCTCGTAGCGGATACGATGATCCGGGTCGTGCCAGACGCCGCCGCGGATGGCGATGGCCGACAGCGGCGACGGCAGGTTGGTGAACAGGTACTCGCCGGCGGCGCGCACCTCGTTGCCGTCGTCGAGCACGTAGTCCTCGACCGTGACGCCCGGGACGGTGAAGCCGAGGTTCATGTCGCTGGTCAGCTGCGAGTAGCGGACGCGGCGGAAGTCGACCGCGACGTTGAGCGCGCTGACCGGCTTGATCAGCACGCCAACGGCGATGACGTCTGGCACGCGCAGCAGGCTCGAGTCGCCGTTGATCAGGTCGCCGTCGAAGTCCTCGCGGCGGTAATCGATGTCGAACTTCGGGCCCTGGCGGTAGCTGGCGCCGATGCGCAGCTTCTCGTTGGGGTTGATTGACGCGCCGATGTTGATGCCGACGGCGGTGTCCTCGCCGCTGATGAACTCGGTCGCGACGACGTTGTTGTTGGTCCGCAGCGGCGCGCCGAGGAAGCTGCCGGCGGCGGTGCCGTTGCCGAACGCGCCGAAGCGTCGGCTGGTCGAGTCGAGCTCGAAGTCGTAGAACGAGACGCCGACGCCCACCGACAGCTGGTCGGTGAGGCGCACCGCCGCCGACCCGCCGAAGTTGGCGATCTTGATGGCGAGCGCGCCGTCGAGCGGGAAGATGCGCGAGTTGCCGTTGACCGGATCGACGTAGAACGCGCCGCTGGTCGAGATGTCGGTCTCGAAGTTGGCGACTTCCGTGCGATAGAAGGCGAAGGCGAAGCGCGACTTCGGGACGACCGCCGAGACGAACGACAGGCTGTGCGTCGAATCCTTCGAGATGCCCGTGGTCAGCCCGCTGATGGTGTCGGCGCCGGCGTTGGCCGGCGTGCCGCTGAAGCGGCCGCCGTCGACGAACGGCGTCTCGAAGTTGAAGGCGCGGAACTCGACGCCGACCTCGGGCCGGGTGATGTTGGTCAGGCCGCCCGGGTTGGTCCAGGCACCGGTGGCATCGTCACCCGCGCCGGTCAGCGCTCCGGCCATCGCCAGGCTGCGCGCGCCAGGGTTGGAGAAGTTGAACTGCAGCGAGGACATGATTTCGTAGTCGACCTGCGCCGATGCGGTCGATACGCCCACGGTGGCGCACAACAGCGCCACGACCCCGATTGCCTGTCCCAGGCTTCGTCCCCTCAGCATCGTGCCTCCTAACGGTCCAGGCCCCTGCGGCCCGGACGTGTGTGACCAGTATACGGGCCCGGTGCGCCCACCGAACTAACGTCTCGAGGGGGTGTGGCGAACAGGGGCGGCGCGTGACAGCCAGGCGGCGCGCGCACGTGTGCGCTCACGCACGGTAGTGGCCTAGTGTCCCGTCCCAGTGGTTCGCGACATAATTCCCGGGCGGGGCATCCCGCCTCGCCGCGTTGCTCCTCGCTCAGATACTCCCGGTATCCTCACGCGTCGCGCCTTGCGATCCGGGCGCCGCGCCCGGGACTTATGCCACGTTCCACTGGGACGGGACACTAGCGGCCGACGATGCTGGCGACCGCGCGATTGACGTCGAAGCCGGGCATGGTCCGGCGCACCTCGACGGGCTGGCCGGCAGGCACCGAAAAGCGCTCGGTGTAGGGCTGCGTGAGGCCGCCGTTCTCGAACGCCAGGTCGTACTCGCCGGGCGCCAACGGGAGCTGGCACGGCGTCGTGCACGTCTCGGCCTTGCCGCCGCCCGCCGGCGTCAGCGTGACGGTGGTCCACGGCTCGGTGACGATCGTCACCGTCGACGGCGTGACGACCGGCTGGTCCGACCCGTTCCCCTTCGGATTGACGACGACCGGCGGATTGTCCGGATTGGGCGGGGGCGTCGGTTCGCGCAGGAAGTACCAGACGCCGATCACCAGGATGAGCACAGCCGCGCCAATCCCGCCGAGCAGCGCCGGCGACAGCGGTGACCCGGTCTTGCGCTCGGGCACGGTGACGCCCGGGGTCGGCACCCGCGGCACGGCGGGCGCCGGGGGGGGCGGGGTCGATCGCGGCGCGGGCTCGGCCTGGCGCTGGGCGATGAGGGCGGCCAGCTCGGTCCGCTGCGGATCGAGCCGCTGCGCCTCCTCCAGGAAACCGAGCGCGTCGCCCGCCTTCTTCGCCTTGCGGGCCTTGGCGATCAGCGCGGTGACCTTCTGATCGCGCTCGCGCGCCAGGCGGGCGGCCTCGGCGGCCTGCTGCTGGGCCGCCTTCTCCTGCGCGGTCCGCGCCTCGGCCTCGGCGATGCGGGCGAGCAGTGCCTGCAGGCCGGCCCCCTGCGCGTCGATCTGCGCGGCCGCGTCCGCGCTCTTGCGGGCCTTGGCGAAGTCGCCGGCGGCGAGCCGGCTGTCGGCCTCGGCGATGCGCGCGGTCAGATCGCGGGCGCGGCGTTCGGCCGCTTCGTGCGCGGTCTTGGCGTCGCGGATCTGTCGCGTCAGCTCCTGCAGCGCCGCGTTCGCGGGATCGAGGCGGGTCGCCTCGGTGAGCGTCGCCAGCGCCTGCGGATACTGGCCGGCGCTGGCCAGCTCGCGCGACGTCTCGGCCAGCGCCGCTGCCCGGGCCGCGCGCGCCGCGCGCTGATCCTCCTCAACGCGCCGCTGTTCCTCGTCCCGCTGACGCTGCGCCTCGACCTGCCGCCGCGCCGCCTCCTCGCGCTCGGCGCGGGCCGCAGCCTCGGCCTGGGCGCGGCGGGTGGCGATCTCGGCGCGGACCTCGACGAGCGCCCGCGCGACCTCGTCGTGCGGCGGCGCGAACCGTTCCAGGCGCGCCACCGCGGCGTCGAAGCCGCCGGCCTCGACCTCGCGCCAGGCCGCCTCGACGTCGGCGTGCGCAGCGCGATCGTGCTGGTCACGCGCCTGTCGCGCTTCCTCGTCGAGCAGCCGGCGCCGCTCGCCCTCCGCGGCCACGCGCTGGCGCTCGGCCTCGGCGGCCAGCCGGCGCCGCTCGGCCTCCGCTGCGGCGCGCTGGCGGTCGGCCTCGGCGGCGAGCCGCTGGCGCTCTGCTTCCGCCGCCTGCCGCTGGCGCTCCTCGTCCTCTTCGACGGCGCGCTGGGAGCGCCGCCGGACGTCCAGCGCCTGCGCGTCGTCCGGCTGGATGCGCAGCGCCGCGTCGCAGCGGACGATCGCCGCCCGGAACTCGCCGGCGTTGAACTTGGCGATCCCCTCGCCGATCAGCGCCGCGGCCTGGGCGCTGCGGCGCGCCGACGACTCGGCCTGGTGCCGCGCCAGGTCGATCTCGGTTCGCAGGTTCTCGAGGACGCGGGTGTCGGCGCGGTCGCGCGCGGCCTGGTCGGCGAAGGCCTGCGCCTCCTCGAGGGAGCCGTGGATGATGGCGCGGCGGGCGCCTTCCACGGCGTCGCGGATCCGCTCCTGCCGGGCCCGTTCGCGCGCCGCCTGCTCGTCGATGGCCGCTTGGGCGCGCTGCCGGATCTGGCGCGCCTCGTCCATGCCCGGCTGGTAGATCTCGGCCTCAGCCGTGGCACGGATGGCGCCGGTCCAATCGGCGCGCTCGATCGCGGTGCGGGCCCGCTGCATCACCGCCGCCAGCGCGACCTTGTTGCGGGCCCGGGCGACCGCCTCGCGCATGATGCCGATGCCGGTGTGGCCGGGCCGGACTTCGATCGCCTTGGCGACGAGCGCGTCGGCCGCCTCGATGTCGCCGCGGCCGATGGCCGCCTGGGCGTCGGCGAGGTGCTGGTTGGCGTGCTGCTCGTCGAGGGCGCCCTGGGCCCGTGTCCGCAGCTCGCGCGGCTTCGGGTCCTCTTCGTCGACGGCGCTGGCGCGGTAGGTGAAGTCGATCGCCTCCTCGTAGCGGCCGGCTTCGAACGCCTTGGCCGCCGCGTCGAGGTGCTGGGCCACCTGCTCGGCCCTGATGCGGGCGAAGCGCTCGGCTTCCGGCCCGATCTTGCCGGGCGGCCTGGGCGTGCCCGTCGGCGTGTGATGCGGCCCGCGTGTCGCGTCGTCGTGCTCGAGGCGGCTGTGCTCACCCGACTGCGACTCGTCGCGCTCCAGGCGGCGGCGGACCCGGGTCAGGTCGCGGTGCATGGCCGGCAGATCGGGGTAGCGCCGGCCCGGATCCTTCTCGAGCGCCTTGTTGATGATCTGCTCGATCTCGGGGTCGGCGTCGGGGACCACCTGGCGCAGCCGCGGGGCCGGCTGCTCGGCGATCCGCCCGAGCACGCCGTCGCCGAGCCCGCCCGGGAAGGCCTGCTTGTAGGAGAGCAGCTCGAACATTACCGCGCCGCACGAGAAGATGTCGGAGCGGTGGTCGATCGGCAGGCCGCGGACCTGCTCGGGCGACATGTAGTTGAAGCTGCCGATCAGGGCGCCGGCGTTGGTGATGCCGGAATCGGCCAGCTTGGCGATGCCGAAGTCGAGGATCTTCAGCCGGCTGCGCCGCTTCTCGACCATCAGGTTGGCCGGCTTGATGTCGCGGTGGATGATGCTGAAGGTGTGCGCGTAGGCCAGCCCGTCGCACAGCTCCTCGAGCAGGCGGAGCTTGCGGACGACCGAGGCCGGCTCCTTGCGCCGGATCCACTGCGACAGCGTCTCGCCGTCGATGTATTCCATGGCGATGAACGGCTCGCCGTCCTGCTCGCCGACGTCGAAGATGCGGACGATGTTCTCGTGCTCGAGCACGCCGGCGGCGTTCGCTTCCTGCATGAAGCGCCGCCGGATCTCGTCGTTGTCGATCCCTTCCTTGAGGAGCTTGATGGCGACCGTGCGGCCGCCGATCTTGGGGTCGCGGGCACGAAGGAGCGTGCCCATCCCGCCCGAACCGATCGAGCCGAGGATCTCGTAGCGACCGATGGTGTGGGGAACTGCCACGGGCGCCGGCGATTATATTGGTTTGCGCGTGGTTTCCTCAGAACCGCGCGCGAGCCCAGGCCCGTCAGGCGATGAAATTCAAGTACTGGCGGTAGTCGCCGCCGAGGACGGTGACCGAGTTGCTGCCCAGCCACTTGTCGAGGATTTCCGCGTAGACGCGGCGGAAGTCGATGTCCCAGCGGACGTCGCCGCCGTTCGAGGAGAGGGTCGGGCTGCCCGGCTGAAGGTTGGGTGCCGTGCCGTAGATACCGCCACGGACGCCGCCGCCGATGGCGAACATCAGGCCGCCCTCGCCGTGGTCCGTCCCCTGAGTGCCGTTCTCGGCGACGCGCCGGCCGAACTCCGAGAACTCGAGGAGCGTGGTCTGGTTGATCAGCCCCTGGTTCTGCATGTCGGTGTAAAACGCGGTGATCGCATTGTCGATCGTCGCCATCAGGCTCTGGTAGGCGCCGGTGGCGGAGGCGCCGTTGCCCTGCTGGGCGTGGGTGTCGTAGCCGCCGGTCTGGACCCAGAAGACCTTGGTCCCGATGCCGCGGACGATGGACCCGGCCACCGCGCGCAACGCATTGCCGAGGCCGGTGTTCGGGTAGGTCGCGGTCGGCGCGTACGCCGCCACGGTGGCGACGCGGTCCATGGTCGCGAAGGCACCCTGGGCCGAGGCGTTGACGAAGGCGAGGTGCGGGCGGTTGACCGGCACATGCGACGAGATGCGGGTCGCGGACGTGCGGGCGAAGTTCTGATCCGGCGTGCCGCTGTTCGGGCTCGAGAAGGCGTACTGGGCCGGGCTCGGAATCGACGGCACCGAGACGGTGCGGGCGATCATCGTGCGCGGCAGCTCGCGGTTGGTGTTCCAGCCGATCAGCGGATCGACCGGCGACGGCAGCGTGTCGAGATAGCGGCCGATCCAGCCGGGGCCCTGCGGCGCGGCCATGCTCGCCGTCGACCAGATGTCGGTGCCGAGGAAGTGCGACCGGCTCAGGTTGGTGTAGCCCGTACGCTGGACGATCGCCATCCGGCCCTGGTTGAAGATGCTGCGCAGGCCCGGCAGGTTCGGATGCAGGCCGAGCGCGGTACCGGCGCCGTCGGATCCGATCTGCAGCACCGATCCCGGCGGGATGGCGATGGTCGGCCGGCGCGAGTAGTAGAACGCGTCGCCGTACGGGATCACCGTGTTCAAGGAGTCGTTGCCGCCGCCCAGATAGAGGACCACCAGGTTGCGCGAGGCGGCACCCTGGGCCATGGCCACGTCCGACAGAAAGGCCGGCGCGGCGAAGCCCCAGGTGAACGCGGCGACGCCGCCCTTGACGAAGTTACGTCGTGTGAATGCCATAAGGCTGGGAGTCCGTGGTGAAAGTCGCGCGTCGCATCGAGACGAGCGAGGCGCCCGCCTGACAAGGCGCGACGACGGAGAATATCGGGAATATTCGACGGAGGCGCAACGCCGTCAGGCGGGATGCATCGATCGTCGAATGCAGCGGGACTTTCACCACGGGCTCCTAGACCAGCTGGTAGTACGACGAGCCCAGCACCAGGTGCATGACCCCCGCGACCTTGGCGCGGAGCTCGTTGTCGGACGCCGTCCAGTTCGTGCCGGCGCGGAGGTAGGCGAGCATCTCGTCGTAGGACTGCGGCTCCAGCGTGGCCGGCGACAGCCGCTCCATCACGAACGACATCACGCCCTGCGGCGTCTGCGCGAACGGCCGCGCCTCGTTGCGGAGGTTGATGCGCTGGTTGGTCGTCAGCGCCGCCGCGTAGTTCATGCGGTTGAGCATCGCGCCGGTCGAGAACCAGCCCTGGCCGAGGTCCCAGCCGGCCACGTCGGGCGGCTCGAACAGCGACTGGCCCATGTTCAGCATCGGGTTCAACGCCGAGTCGACCGAGTAGCCGGTCCAGCCGGTTTCCTTGATCGAGCGGATGACGTACTCGACCGGCCAGGAATAGCGGCCGAACACCGCGGCCGGATCCCAGAACTCCGGCGATGACAGGATCGCGTGGACGACCGCGCGCATGTTGAAGCCCGACCCGTAGTAGACGGCGGCCATGCGATCGACCCAGGACTGCGGCGGATCGGCGACCTCGCTGACGAAGTAGGCCCACAGCTTGCGCACCAGGCGCGGCCCGGTGGCCGGATGGTTGCAGAGCGCGTTGATCAGGTCGATGCCTTCCTGCTCGCCGTTGGCGGCAATCGCGCCGCTGCCGTTCGGGTAGATCGGAAAGGTGAAGTCCTTGGTCGTGTTGTCGTGCCGGTTGGCGCGGAACTCGTAGCGGTAGTAGTAGGCGCCGCTCGGCCCGAAGCGGGTCAGGTTCCAGCCGGTGAACACGCGGGCCGCCGACTTGACGTCGTCCTCGACGACGTTGGCGACGCCGAACGTGAACAGTTCCATGATCTCGCGCGCATAGTTCTCCTGCGGGCGCGTGGCGATGTTGTCGCGGCCGTCCAGCCACACCAGGATCGCCGGATCCTTCGACACCGCCACCAAGAGGTCGCGGAAGTTGCCGAGCGCGTGCTCACGGAACAGCTCGAGCTGTCCTTTGGTGCCGTCCCGATCCTCGGACGGCTTGGCCGCCAGCATGCGCGTCGCCTCGGTGCCGTCGTAGGCGCCGGCGATCTTCGTGTAGGCGGTGGCGAAGTGGTTGTGCCAGAAGAGCGCCATCTTCTCCTGGAGGGGGCGGTCGGAGTGGACCATCCGGAACAGCCAGCGCTGGCGGGCGTCGGTGATGTTCAAGTTCGGGGCGAACGTGCCGCGCGTGGTCACGCTGACGTAGCCGGGCTGCCCGATCCTGCTGTCGACGTCGTCGGGGACCTGGTCGAAATAGATCAGCAGGTCGATCGTGCCGCGGACGCCGATTTCCGAATAGAAATCGATCTCGTTCGGACTGCCGCCGAAGCCGGCGCGCCGGAGGAGGTGCTCGATCTGCTGTTCTCGTCGTCCCATGCGAAACCTTCCTGACGCCGCCCTGCCCAGTGCCGACCGGCCCTGACCGACCGGACGCGCCCCGCCGTGTCCCCTAATCGGACCGCGGCCGTCCAATCCGCATCGCCACCCCGCGCTGACGCGATCGGGCGTGGTCGAGCCGTCGCAAACCGCGTGCCCATGAGGTTCGCCCCGGTCCGTCGCGCCCCGTGCGGTTTCCTGGGGGTTTTCCCCGCCTCCGGCCGCAGCGTCGGCAGAAGAGCTTACGAAACTGTAAGGATACGCCTCAATCCCGCCGTTGGCGAGCCCTGGCCAGCCGAGCATTTTCTGCGGACCGCCGGCACTTCTTGCACGGTTGTGCAACGGGTGGATATATAGTCCCGGCCAGCCTCGACAATCCATGCCCTGGAGCCAAAACTACGACCCCTTCGGTGCGTGGCCGCTGTCGACCGCCGTCGCCGCCCTCCCCGTCTTCACGCTGCTCTTCGTCCTCGTCGCCTTGAGGGCGCGGGTCTGGGTGGCGGCCCTGTCGGGGATGCTGATGGCCATCGTCCTCGCCCTGGGCGCCTTCCACATGCCGCCGACGCTGGTCGGCGGGGCCGTCCTGGCCGGCTGGGTGTTCGGCCTGCTGCGGGTCGCCTGGATCATCATCGCGTCGATCTTCCTCTACCACGTCGCCGTCGAGACCGGGCAGTTCACGGTGATGAAGCGGTCGATCGCGCGGCTGTCGTCCGACCGGCGCATCCAGGCCGTGCTCATCGCCTTCTGCTTCGGCGCCTTCCTCGAAGGCACCGGCGGCGGCGGCGCGCCGGTGGCCATCGCCGGCGCCTTCCTGATCGGCCTCGGCTTCAAGCCGTTCGAGGCCGCCGTCCTGTGCCTGATCGCCAACACCGCCCCGGTCGCGTGGGGCGGCGTCGGCAACCCGATCCGGACGCTCGTCGGCGTCACCGGGCTCGACGAATGGCAGCTCTCGGCGATGGCCGGCCGGATCCTGCCGCCGTTCTCGCTGATCCTGCCGATCTGGCTGGTGCGGACGATGACCGGCTGGCGCGGCACCTTCCAGGTCCTGCCGGCGCTGCTGGTGGCCGGCGCGTCGTTCGCCAGCATGCAGTTCTACTGGTCGAACTATCGCGACGCCGGGCTGGTGGACATCACGTCGGCGCTCTTCTCCCTGATCGTGACGGTCCTGTTCCTGAAGGTGTGGTCGCCGAGCGTTGTCGAGCGGGTGGTCGCCCCCGAAGCCGGCACCGCCGCGGCGGCGGAGGCCGAGGCGCTGCTCGGCGGGCCGCCGCTCACCGCCCGCCAGATCCTCAAGGGCTGGTCGCCGTTCCTGGTCGCCTCGGTCTTCATCTTCGCGACCGGCCACCCGGCGATGAACAAGTACCTCCGCTTCGGCGCGCTCGCGACGCCGCTGCCCGTGCTGCACAACCAGGTGCTGAAGGTGGCGCCGGTGTCGCCGAAGCCGACGCCGGAAGCCGCCGTCATGGACCTGAACGTGCTGGCGCTGCCCGGCACGGCGGTGGTGCTGGCGACGTTCCTGGTGGCGCCGTTCCTGGGCATGCCGTTCGGGCGCACCGTGGGGCTCTTCGGGCGCACCGTGGCACAGCTGCTGCCGTCGATGATCGCGATCTCGGGTATGGTCGGCCTCGCCTACGTGACCAAGTACGCCGGCATGGACGCCGTGCTCGGCTTGAGCCTCACCCGAACCGGCTGGATCTACCCGTTCTTCGGCACGCTGCTCGGCTGGCTCGGTGTCGCGCTCACCGGCACGGATGCCGGGTCGAACGCGCTGTTCGGCAACCTGCAGAAGGTGACGGCGGAACAGCTCGGCCTGAGCCCGGTCCTGATGGCCTCGGCGAACACCACCGGCGGCGTGATGGGCAAGATGATCGACGCCCAGAGCATCGTCGTCGCCAGCGTCTCGACGCACCAGGAAGGCAAGGAAGCCGCCATCTTCAAGGCGGTGTTCTGGCACAGCATCACGCTCGCCTCCCTGGTCGGCGTGCTGGTGATGCTCTACGCCTACGTCTGGCCCTGGGTCGTCCCGACCGGCCATCACCCCTGACGCCCGCTGCCCGCCGGCAGCCATCCGATCGAGGAGCCTTGTGGAAATCACCCTGACGCACCGTCATCTCGTGCTCGCGGCGGTCCTGGCCGTCCCGGTCGGCCTGTTCGCGTCGCAGGCGGTGCCGCAGACACCGCCGCGGCCCACCGGCCTCAAGCCGGCCGCGCCGGCGCGCGCGACGCCCGCCGACCCGATCCTGGCGCGCTTCGCCAAGCTCAGCCCGGCCAACATCTCCGACGCGATGGACCAGGTCGGCGGCGGCCGCGGCTTCCTCGACCACGACGTCCGGCCGTACGTCGCCGGAGACTTCGTCGGGCGGGCCGCAACCGCGCTGGTGCGGGCCGTGCCAGCGGATCAGTCGACGCCCGCCAACGCCGCCAGGCATTCGGTCGAGATGATCGACGCCGCCAGGCCGGGCGACGTCGGCGTCATCGTCATGGAAGGCTCGCTCGACGTGGCGGCGATGGGCGGCCTGATGGGCACCGCCGCCAAGGTCCGCGGCATGGCCGGCATGGTGCTCGACGGCGCCCTGCGCGACGTCCGCGAGGTCCGCGCCCTCGGGCTGCCGGTCTACGCCCGATCGATCTCTCCCGCCAACGCGGTCACCCGGTTCGCGAGCGTCGCCAACCAGATCCCGGTCAAGTGCGCCGGCGTCACCATCAACCCCGGCGACATCATCGTCGCCAGCGAGGAAGGCGTGGTCGCCATCCCCAAGGACAAGGCCGAGGTCGTGCTGAAGCGGGCCGAGGAGATCGCGCTCCGCGAGCAGCGGATGCTGCCGCTGATCCGCAAGCACAAGTCGGTCGGCGAAGCCGTGAAAGCCTACAACTGGATTTGAGATGCTGATCGTTCACGTGCACGTGACGGTCGTCTCGGACGGCATCGACGCCTTTCGCGAGGCCTCGCTCGCCAACGCGCGAGCGAGCGTACAGGAGCCCGGCGTCGCCCGGTTCGACGTCATCCAGCAGGAAGACGACCCGACGCGCTTCGAGCTGATCGAGATCTACCGGACGCCCGACGCGGCCGCCGCGCACAAGGCGACGGCGCACTACGCCGCCTGGCGCGATGCGGTGGCGCCGCTGATGGCGGAGCCGCGTTCGAGCACGAAATACCGTGCCGCTCTTTCCCGAGACGCTGTGAGCGCGCCGTGACCACGCCGTGAGCACGCCGGGCGCTTCGAGCTCGCGACCGCGGCGCGGATCGTGTTCGGCGCCGGCCGCGTCCGCGAGCTGCCGGCGATCGTCGCCGGCCGCCGCACGCTGCTCGTCACCGGCCGCCGCGGGTCGCCGGTCCCGATCGAGGCGGCGCACCACGTCCGCGTCGACGGCGAGCCGACCATCGACGACGCCCGGCGCGCTGCCGCGCACGCCGACGTCGAGATCGTCGTCGCCATCGGCGGCGGATCGGCGCTCGACCTCGGCAAGGCTGCCGCGGCGCTGATCGCCAACGGCGGCGATCCGCTGCGCTATCTCGAGATCGTCGGCGAGGGCCAGCCGCTCGCACGGCCGTCGCTGCCGTGCATCTGCCTGCCCACCACCGCCGGCACCGGCTCCGAGGTCACCCGCAACGCCGTCCTCGGCTCGACCGCGCACGGCGTCAAGGCCAGCCTGCGCAGCCCGCACATGCTGCCGACGGTGGCGCTGGTCGACCCCGAGCTGACCTACGACCTGCCGCCGGCGCTCACCGCGTCGACCGGCCTCGACGCCCTGACGCAGCTGATCGAGCCGTTCGTCAGCGCCCGCGCCAACGCCTTCGTCGACGCGATCTGCCGCGACGCCATCCCGCGCGTGATCCGCGCTCTGCCGAAGGCGGTCGCCGGCGACCGCGCCGCCCGGGCCGAGATGGCCTACGCCAGCCTGTGCGGCGGGCTCGCCCTGGCCAACGCCGGGCTCGGCGCGGTGCACGGCTTCGCCGGCCCGATCGGCGGCCGCTTCGCCGCGCCGCACGGCGCGATCTGCGCGGTGCTGCTGCCGCACGTCGTGGCGATCAACGCGGCACGCACCGGGGATCCGAAGTTCGCCGAGCTGGAAGCGATGACCGGCGATCTGGCCGCGTTCGTGGCCCAGTTCGACCTGCCAGGGCTGGCGACCTATGGCATCACGCCGGCCGACGTCCCGGCCATCGTGGCGCAGGCGAAGCAGGCCAGTTCGATGAAGGCGAACCCGGTCGCCCTTGAGGACGACGAGCTGGCAAGGGCGCTGCTGCTGGCGCTGTAGTGTGCTCAGGCGACGGCTGCCGCGAACTTGGCGAACAGGTCGCCCGGCAGCGAATGCTCCAGGTGCCACGTGATCGCCATTGGCAATTCGCCTTCGTGCTTCACGTAGGCTGCAGGCCCGAGGAACCAGAACGCCCGGTCGTCGCTCCGCAGTCGAGCGAACAACATCACCGACGTGCCCGAGCTTCTCCGTGACGTTGATACCGTCGCCAGTCTCGCTGTCGGCGCGGGTGCCCGACTGGCTCTCCCAGTGAATCAGGTCGCGGCTGATCGCGTAGTCTCGATAGCGCGTGGTCGGCGAGAACTGTCCCGATGGTCTTGTCGAGCGTGAACGCGAACAGGTCGGCCCTCGCATCCCTAGCCCAGTAGACGCCCGCCTGCCAGGGCGCGACCTTGGCGTGCTCGCCGGTACCGAACGCCGCGAGGATCTCGACTCTGGAGTAGCGCGCGTGCACGACCAGCGGAACATCCGGATGAGTGACCAGCGGATGGTGAACGTGGTCGACCTTGCCTGGCCAGGACGTCGAGCGAGGTCGAGCAGTTCTGCTCGGACCTGGGGATGCGCCCAGAGCAGAGCGCACGCCTCCACGAGATTCGTGGTCTTCTCCATGGCCCGGTCGGCGATCGGCCGCTACGAGCATTCTCGTCAGCGCGCGTTCGCGCACTGATAGCGACATCGACTGATTCGGCGGCTGGCTGTCCAGTCAGCAGCGTGCGGTAGGTCTCGATCCGAGCGAGGTCGTCGACATGGAGCAAACGCCCGCAGGCGGTACGAAGGACGTCTTCCTTGGGCCCGGGTGGATGCACCGACAGGCCGGCGTCGGCGCGAAGGTCCGAGAACGTCTTCCGCCCAGCGTAGACGTCTTCCAAGCTCCAGGCCGGCCTCATCGAGGAACCGGCCGAGTGTGATCAAGCTGTCACCGCCGGCGACGGCGCGAAGCTCTGCGACCTTGTCGGGCCATCGCGACGGCACCGCCGCGCGGATGTTCTCCAGCACGAGGTCCGCTGCGACCCGGTCGAGCTCCATGTGGCAGCCCGCCGGCAGGAAGGGGAAGCCACCGACGATCTGCTCCTCGAGGTTCTTCCGACTGCCGCCAAGGAGAGCACGAAAGCGCCGGTCGAACCGGAACTCCTTGCGATGCTGACCCACGAAATCCAGGACCGTGCAGAACGTCTTCCCCGCGAGCCTGCGCAATCCCCGTCCAAGCTGCTGGAGGAACAGCGTCGGGCTGTCGGTGGGGCGCAGGAGCAGCAGCGTGTCGACCGCCGGGATGTCGATGCCCTCGTTGAAGAGGTCGACCGAGAACAGCAGCGTTGACTGCGTCGGGCCGCGAGGTCCTTCAGCGCCGCGGCTCGCTCGCTGTCGGGGCTGTCAGCCCAGACGGCGACCGCCGGAATGCCCGCCTCCGTAAACACGCGGGCCATGAACCGGGCATGCTCGACGCTGACGCAGAAGCCCAACGCTCGCATCTGCCGCGGGTCGTCGACGCGCGCCGCGACCTGCGCGAGCACCTGCCGGGCCCAGGCATCGTTCGACGTCAGACAGGTTCGACAGCCCCTCCACGTCGTAGCCGCGCCCGCGCCGCCAGGGTATCTCGCGCAGATCGAGGCCGTCGTGGATGCCGAAGTAGACGAACGGCGACAAGCCGTTGCTGGTCGATGGCGTCCCAGAGTCGAAGTTCGGCCGCGATTCGTTCGTCGAACCACTCGAGCAGCGGGAGACCATCGCTGCGCTCGGGCGTGGCGGTCAGGCCCAGGAGCTCGACTGGGCGGACATGTCCAGAAGCGTTCGATAGGACGGGGCCGCGGCGTGGTGGAACTCGTCCACGATCACGACGTCGAAGTGGCCAGGGTCGAGGGACCCGAGGCCAGCGGCGTTGAGGCTCTGGATAGACGCGAAGACGTGCTCGAACAGGCGAGGCCGCTGTCCCCCCACCCACAGCTCGCCGAAGGCAGGGTCGCGAAGGCAGTGGCGGAACGTCGCCAGGCTCTGTTCGAGGATCTCCTCTCGGTGCGCCACGAACAGCAGCCGCGACCTCGGGAGCCGCTCACGCAGCCGCGCGTAGTCGATCGCGGCCATCACGGTCTTGCCAGTCCCTGTCGCCGACACGAGGAGATTGCGATGGTGTCCGCCTTCGCGAGACAGCTCGATCTGTTCGAGCAACCGCTCCTGGAACGGCTCCGGCCGAAGTTCGATCGGGCTGAGCATGACCACCGGGCCCGAGTCGGCAGGACTCGGTCTGCGCGGCGAACGTCTCGGCGTCGTAGGGAACGAAGTCGCCGCTGTTCCAGTAGCTCTCGAACACCGCGGCGACCTTCTCGACGACGTCCGGGTTTCTGGCGCCAGACACGCGGACGTTCCACTCCAGGCCGCTGACCTGGGCCGAGTGGGTCAGGTTCGACGAGCCGATGTAGGCCGTCGAGAACCCCGAGCGCCGGTGAAACAGCCAGGCCTTCGCGTGGAGGCGCGTGGTCGCTCGTGTCGTACGACACGCGGACCTCGGCGCCGAGGTCCCGGAGCGCATCGAGCGCTCGCCCCTCGGTCGAACCTGTGTACGTCGTGGTCAGCACGCGCAGCTCGCGGCCGCTCCGGCAGTGGTCGCGCAGCGTGTCGAGCAATGGGGCAATGCCGCTCCTCCGGATGAACGCCATCACGACGTCGATCCGGTCGGCGGAGTGGAGTTCGGTGAGAAGCTGGCTTCCGACCCGCGGTTCGCCCGGGGCGTTGGTGAGCAGTGTCGTATCGAGCAGCGGAATGAACGGCTCGGACATCGTCTCGGGCCGTCCGTCCGGAGTCCGGCCCAGGACGGCTCGGAGCACCGACCCGGGTTCAGTCGGCGCCTCGGGGCCAACATCGGAGCCGGCGACGGCTGCGTCGATCTCCTGAATCAGCGCTCTTGCCAGGGAGACCCCCACAGCGACACGCTGAGCATCGTCTACGCCGGTTAGTACCCGCTTGACGATTCGCCCCAGATGAAGGGCCAAGCGATCGGGTGCCTCCGCTGCCCGCACGGCGTCGGTGACCGCGTGCCACTCACTGCCCAGATCGCGGAGCTGGGCGTGGATCGCTTCTGTGATGAGAACTTCGTAGAGACTGCGTGGGCGATGATCATGGCAGGCTGAGCCGGCGCAGACGACCGACCGATTGAACGATGCTTCTCGATCGTCTTCGGTGGCGACCGCACGGGTAGCATACTTCTCAGACGGTTGATTTCGCGCCCAGGAGATCGCCATGACGGTTTTCGTCCTTATCCGGGAAGATCAGAACCAACACGGTTACATCGACACCTCCATCGCTGGAGTCTTTCACGGGCAGCAAGCGGCAGCAGGGGAGGAATCACGCGAGCGAATTCGGGCTCGCGCGGAAGGACTCGTGGTCGAAGACGACGACAGCGCGGACGCCGAGTGGCAGGTCTCCTGGAAAATCGAGGACTACGCGGTCAGTTGATACCCGCAGGCATGGACGGAAGTCGATCCGTGATTCGAACACCGCGCCGCCGACCCGCTTCAGGTTGGCGAAGTTGCCCTGCTCGATTCGCGTCAGTGTCGTCTGGACACGCGCCGCAGCCGGATCATCGAGGCCGGCGAGCCGTCGAGGCGCCGCTCACCGAGCCGCGCTCGGAGGCCGGGCTCGCGAAGATCCGGGAGCTGTTCCCGGGCCGGCGGATCGCCGGCGTGATCAGCACGCACACGCACTTCGGTCACGCGGGCGGGCTGCGCACCCCTACGTGGACGCCGGCGTGCCGGTGATCACCCACGCCCGGAACGCGGCATACTACCGGCGCGCCCTGCGCGGCGTCGCGGACCATCGCGTCCGATCGCCTGGTGGCCGCGTCGAAGCGCGCCCCTCGCTTCAACACCTTCACGAGGAAGCTGGTGCTGGCCGACGCGCGCAACTCGATCGAGATCCACGCCATCGCCGGCAGCGGCCACAACGACCGGTTCGCCATGGTCTTCCGGCCCAAGGCCGGGGTCCTCGTCGAGGGCGATGCCTGGAGGCCGGCCGCGCCGCGCCGCCACGCCGAGCCCGCTCTGAGTGAACCTGCACCAGAACATCGAGCGGCTGAGCCTGGGCGTCCAGCGCATCGCGCCGCGCTGAGACGCGAGCGGGCCGCGGCGTTCAGACTGATGGCGGTGATGCGCTCCGTGTCTCCTCGATGATGTCCACCCAGAGCGCCAGCGTTTGGTCGTGCCAACTGACCGAGCCCGTGACGTATGGCCTGACTTCACGTGCGTATCGTTCCTTCAGGACCTCGAGATCGAAATCCTGTCGGGCCAACACCAGCAAATCGTCTCGATCCTTGTCAATGTTTCGTTCGAGCTTCGAGAGTGCAAGGTCGTAGCGGTCGAGAGCGAACAGTCTCAGGTTCTTGAACGTCCCTGCGACGATCTCCGTGAGCCGGTCTTCGTAGTTGTACGGAATTGTCGCAATACGACCATTGGCGTCGAGGTGCACTCCGTGCTTCCTGGCCAGTGGACGGCCTTCTCCCCCGTGATCAATCAGCAGACTGAGGGCGCCATGCGGCACGACCGAGAACACGTCGAGGTCACCGGTGGAGCGGGCAAGGTCGTAGCACACCGCCACGACGAACCCACCGAGGCAGTGAAGCGTGGCGCCTTGCGTCTGGCCAGCAGACGCCAGAACGCCGTCCAGGTCGGCAAGGAACGAGCGCCAGGGCTCAGGGAGCAACGCCGGCATCGCGCAGGTGATCGGACGTGAGACTGCTCAGCATGTTCCAATGCGCGGCCGGCCCCTGCCGATTCCGTCGCAGCCAGTGTCTTTCAGCCTCGGTCATCGCCGGCCGGCCCAGCCGATCCTCTTTGGCCAACCGGCTCTGTTCCAACAGCTCTTCCTTCTCTCGTAGCGTGCTCGTCGTGGCTGCGTTGGATCGTTCGGCGAGCTGTCTGCCCAGAGCGACGACGAAGCCCAGGCGATTCTGCAGGTCCAATACCTTCACGCGCCCGAACAACCAGTTCCACTCGAGTTCTTGAAAAGTCGCGACCAGCCAGGGGAGCGCCTCGGCCGCGCGTGCATCGAGGCTGTCGGACTGAAGCGCCTCGAAGAGCACCGCGGTGGGATTCCGGGGCGCGCGAGCACTACGGCGCAAGTGGACGAACCCTGGATAGCCGAGGTTTGCAAGGTCTGTGGCCAGTTCCGCCGCCGACCCAGGCTCCTCGCGAACAGGAAGCGCCGTTGGCGGCAGGCCCAGCGCCAGAACCATTACTTGCGCCAGTCTCGGCGTGAGCCGCCGTGAGCCTCCCTCCAAGAGAGCGACGTAGCCTTGGGAGACACCCAATGCTCGGGCCGTCTGGACCTGGGTCCAGCCCTTCTGAACACGAGCAGCGCGCAGGGTCATTCCGTCCATGTCTGGCGTGTTTTGATTCTATTACATCAATTGTAATATAGCCACGATGTCAGAGACGCCACGAAGACAAGATCAATTGAATCAATGAAATACAGCCGGCGCCACTGCGACCGCCCGCTGCCAGGCCCTGGCGGCGCCGCGAGGGAGGGGAAGCCGTGCGGAGCGGAGTGCCGGGGCGTGGCGTGGTGACGCCACGCCCCAGGACGAGCTAGAAGTCGAGCTTCAGGGCCAGCTGCAGGATGCGGTTGTCGCCGTTCAACGACGTGATCTGCCCGACCGTCGGCGAGCCGATGTTCGCGTTCGGGAAGCCGAAGTACGGCGTGTTGGTCAGGTTGAAGGCGTCGAGGCGGACCATCAGGTTCGACGTGCCGACGAAGCCGAAGCGCCGCGTCAGCGAGACGTCGATGTTCTTCTGGCCCGGCGCGTAGAGCACGCCGCGGCCGACGTCACCGTAGGTATTGGCGGGCGGTGCCACGAACGCCGTCGGATCGAACCACATGGCGCGATCCGGATCGCCGAGGACGCCTGATCCGATGCGGTTCGGCCAGCTCGGCGCGCCGTTGTTGACGCCCGTGTTGAGGTTGACGTTGAACGGACGGCCGCCCGAGAACGTGGCGATGGTCGACAGCTGCCACCCGCCGACAATCTGGGCGAGGATGCCCTCGCTCAGCATCGTCTTGTCCGGGCCGAACGGCAGCTCGTAGACGCCGCTGAAGACGAGGCGGTGCCGCACGTCGAAGCCGGAAGGGCCCTTGCCGGCGTTCAGGTTGGTGACCGTCTGCGGTCCGCCCGTGCTGCCGCCGCCGCTCGCCGCTGAGCCGCCGTAGTCGAGCGACTTCGACCACGTGTAGCTGGTCAGGAACTGGACGCCGTTGGTGAAGCGGCGCTGCACCTTGAGGATGCCGGCATGGTAGGTCGAGCGGTTGCGCGGATCGAACTGAACCATGTTCGAGATGTTGCTCAGCTCGGGGATCAGGCGCCGCGACGCCTGCGTGCCGGCGCCGGGCTGGACCTCGTTCGGGTTGTAGCCGAACACCAGGTGCGTGCCCTTCGCCCCGATGTAGCCGACTTCGACCATGTAGTTGGTGAGGAACGAGCGCTCGATGCCGAGGTGCCACTGCTGCGTGTACGGCGTCTCGTTCTCGAACGAGTGGCCGAGCACGCGTGGGCTGGCGGCGTTCAGCTCGGCGGTGGTCCGCGGCTGGATGGGGGCGATCGGCGCGAACGGCTGCGAGATCAACGGCAGGTTCGAGTAGTTGAGCGGGTTGGTCTCGGTGCTGAAGTTCTGGCTGATCGCGTACGGCACCTGGAGGCCGATCATGTTGCCGGCGGCGTGCGGCATCGGGAAGTAGGTGATGCCGTAGCCGGTCCGCAACACGGTCGACGCGTTGCCGAACAGGTCCCAGGCGATGCCGACGCGGGGCGCCCAGTTGCCGTACTGCGTCTTCTTGTTGGCCGAACGGCTCGCCCCATCCTGACCGGCATAGATGAAGCGCTTGCCGACCGGGTCGTAGTTGGTGAGCCGGTCTTCGCGCTCGACGCCCGGCGTGAAGATCTCGTAGCGCAGGCCGGCGTTGACCGTGACGTTGCGGCGCAGCTTGAAGTCGTCCTGGATGAAGGCGCCGTGCTCGTAGACGTCGAGGACGTAGGTCCGCTCCAGGAAGCCGCGAGAGCCGCTGTTGACGTAGCCGAGGAGCAGGGTCGCCAGGCCGGTGCCGCCGGTGTTGTTGGCCGGGTTGTTGACGAAGTTACGGCCGAAGTTCAGGCTGCTGCGCGTGTTGTCGTGCGTCAGCGGCGACGGCGTGCGCCAGACGAAGCGGTACCCGTACTTCAGCTGGTGCCGCCCCTTGACCTGCACCAGGGCGTCCTCGAACTGATAGTGGATCTGCTTCGGATTGACGGGCAGGAACGCCGGACCGCCGGACAGGCCGGTGTAGTCGGTGATGTTGAGGTTCGGCAGGCCGGTCGTGATCTCGTTGACGTTGATGCCCTGGATGCCGAGCGACGTCGCCGCCTGGGTGCCGTAGTCGGACTGGGTCGTGAACGGCAGCGTGCGGGCGTAGCCGAAGCGGAACTCGTTGACGAAGCCCGAGCCGATGATCTTCGTGTGGTTGAAGGCCAGGCCGTGCGTCGTCAGGCGGGTGTTCTGGATGCCGGCGACGTAGGGGCCGAGGTCGAAGCGGGCCGCCGCCTGCTCGGGTGTCGGCAGGCAGCAGGCCGCCTGGCCCTGCGGCGCGTCGAGCTTGAACTTGCCGTAGGTGAAGCGGACGAAGAACGAGTCGCTGTCCGACAGCCGATGATCGACGCGACCGGTGACCTGGTTCTCGGTCACCTCACGATTCGAGGTGTTCAGGTAGTTGTTGAAGGTGCCCGGCTGGTTCGGCTCGGGATAGATGCTGGCCACGTTCCGCCCGACCTGGTTGATCCGGTCCTGCGGGATGATGTTGCCCGGAAACGGATCGCGAAGGAACCCCCCGGGTCTGGCGGGGTCCGGCCGCGTCGTCAGCGGATCGTAGATGACGATGAGGGCGCCGGTCGTCGGGTTGCGGAAGTTGCTGAAGTCGCCGTTGCGCTCCGCCAGGGTCGGCACGGTGTTGACGAACGACAGGCCGCGCGTCTCCTTCCGGCCGGAGTAGTCAGCGAAGAAGAAGGTGCGGTTCGTCCCCTTGTAGCCCGGCAGGTTCAGCGGCCCGCCGATGGCGCCGCCGAACTGGTGCTGGCGGAGGGGCGGCTTCGGCACTTCGGAGCCGTCGGCGCGGGTCCGCTGCGCGAAGTAGTTGTGGGCGTCGAAGACATCGTTGCGGATGAAATCGAAGACGGTGCCGCGGAACTCGTTCGAGCCCGACTTGGTGGACACCGAGACGACGCCGGCGCCGCGGCCGAACTCGGCCGAGAAGACGCCGTTCAGGACCTTGAACTCGCGCACCGATTCGACCGACGGGGCGACGATCACGGTGTTGAAGGTGAACTCGTTGTTGTCGATGCCGTCGATCAGCCAGCCGTTGGTGTTGGCCTGCTGGCCGAGGGCGTTGAAGTTGGAGGCGCCGCGCGGATTGAAGGTGCTGGCGCCTGAGAGGTTCTCGCCCTGCTGGCCCGGCGTCACGCCGGGGACGAGGTAGACGAGCGAGGCGAAGTTGCGCTGGTTGAGCGGCAGCTCGCGGATGGACTTCTCCTCGATGACCGTGCCGACCTCTGACGATTCGGTCCTGACCAGCGGTGCCGCGGCGATGACGGTGGTCACCTCGGTGAGCTGGCCGACCTCCAGGGTGGCGTCGACGCGGGCGCGATCGTTGACCTGGACGGTGATGCCCTGGCGGACGTACTTCTTGAAGCCGGTGAGCTCGACCTCGACCTCATAGGTGCCCGGGTTGAGGAACGGCGCGTTGTAGGCGCCGTTGGCGTCGGTGACGACCGTGGTGATGGTCTGTTTGCCGACTTCCTTGATGGCGACGGTCGCCCCGGGCACGACCTGGCCTTGAGTGTCGGACACCGTCCCGACGATCGACCCCGTCGTAACTTGGGCGGAAACCGTCGCCGCCGTACAGATGGCTGCAACGAGCCACGCAAGCAGCCGAAACCTTCGCATGTGCACTCCTGACTGGGATCCGCGTCGCGAACAAATTCGCGACACGAATCAACCACGTTGTCTGCTGAGAAGGGCAGAGTGTATTACGCCGCGCCAGCGTTGTGTCAAGGCGCGAACGAAAGATGGACAGGCGATTGCCGCCCGCGACCCGCTGCGTAAACGATTACGAGCTAACTGCGGGCGGGTGTGCGGGTTGCTAGAGCCGGCCGAAGCCGAAGACCGCGTCGGCCGGATCGGGTTCGCCCTGGTACTGCCGGAGCACGATGCGGGCAGCCAGCCAGGCGCCGGCCAGCCCGGTTCCGCCGAGGCCGAGCGCGAACAGGTGGTGCGGGAAGTTGCGGTGGGCCCCGGCGAGCGGCAGGCCGTCGCGGCCGGTGACGCGGGGCGCGGCCCACGCGTAGGCCGGCTGGATACCGGAGACCGCCGGATGGCGGAGCGACCACTCGTACATCAGCTGCCCGGCGCGCTGGATCAGCGCCTGTTCGGCCAGCCGCGCCGGCACCGGCGGCTGATCGCCGCCTTGGATGACGACCCGGCCGCCCTTGGTCAGCGCCGCGGCGAGCGGCGTCCCGCCGGCGCTGCGGATGACCGCCTCGCCGGGCACGGCCCGGCGCATCGCGGCGGGCAGCTCGTCGGTCACGACGACGTAGGTGTGGTCGACCCGGACGTGGCGCTGGAGGGCCGCGACCAGCGGACGCGGCGCGCCGGTCGCGAGGACGACGGCCTTGGCCCGGACGGTGCCCCGCGCCGTGACGACGTCGACGCCGCTGCGGGTGTGGCGCACCCTGGCGGCCGGCGACTGTTCGAAGAGCCGCGCCCCCGCGGACGTCGCGGCGTCGACCAGGGCGCGCGCCGTCTGCCAGGGATCGATCAGGCCCTCGCTGCGGGTCTTCAGCGCGCCGCGGACGATGTCGGCGCCGCTCTCGCTGGCGGCACGCCGGGCCGGCAGCCACACAGCGTCGAGCCCGGCCGCGGTCCGCGCCGACCGCTCCCGCTCGAGGGCGACGGCGTCGGCCGGCGTCGCGGCGATCACGAGGCTTTCGAGCGGCTCCGGCGCCAGCTTCGGGCCGAGGCGGCGCAGAAAGGCGGCGACGTCGAGCGCCGCCTTGCGCGACGCTTCGTAGGCCCGGCGCGCGTCCTTGAGGCCGAGCGCCGCCTGCAGGGCGACGAAGTCGACGCCCGGCGTCTCGAGCAGCCAGCCGGGGTCGAGGGCGGCGCGGTCGCCGATGCGTTCCGCTTCGAGCAGCACCACCGGGACGCCGGCGCGGGCGAACAGGCAGGCGGTGAGGCAGCCGGTCAGACCGCCGCCGACCACCACGACGTCGGTTTCAATGTCGCCGCCGAGCCGCGTCGACGGGGCCGGGCGGCGGCCGACGCGATCGAGCCAGTACCGAGGTCCCGTAGACGGGGGGCGCCGGGCGCAGGGCCGTGGCGGCGCTGGACCGGCTGCTCATAGACGCCGACAGCTTACCTCAGCACCTACCTCGGTGTTCGGGGACCGCCTGGGGCGGCCTTGCGCGGAAGGACCAGCAGTACGTCGCTGACCGTGCGCGGCCCGGTCGGATCGGACGGATGGTTCACGATATTGCCCGCGACGACCATCGTGGTGGACCCACCACCGTCGAGGTTGAGGGCATCGGTGAGGCCGATCCGGCGGGCCAGCCGCTGCAGCTCGACCAGGGTCATGCCGGCACTCGAATCGGGCTGGCGACCGTCGACCGTCACCAGCCAGGCGAAGCCGGCCCGATCGATCCCGAACATGGTGCGCGGGTGGCGGCCGAGGAAGGTGCCGGCGAGGTGCTCCGCCTCCCAGTCGCGGACGTCGACGTTGCCGCGCCGCAGCAGCCCGGCGCCGCTGACGACGTCGGCCGCGGCGCGCCACCGCTCGGCAGCCTGCCCGCTGGCCGGTTTCCAGGTCTCGCGCACCGTCACGCGCTCCCCGGCCGACAGCGTGTCGAGCGGCGCCGGCGGCATCAGCCCGCCGTAGGAGAGCACCAGCCCATGACGCGGGATCGGCGTCTTGCCTTCGTGCCAGCGACGCTCCTTGACCAGGTAGCCGGCCTGGCCCGGCTGGCTCTCGAGCACCCATTCGATCCCGGTCGGCGCGGTGTCGCTGTGCGGACCGTAGCGCGGCGTGTAGAGCATCAGCGCACCGACGGCGCGGGTCGTGTCCAGGCCATCGACAGGGATGCTGCCGCCGTGGTCGAGCACCGCGGTGATCGCCACGCCGGCCCGGTCGAACAGCCACGCCGCCGGCTTGCCGGCTCGTGCGTCGCGGACCAGCGCCGCCGCAGCGCGGCCGAGCGTGCCGTCGCTGACCAGCTCGCCGTCGATGCGCAGCGGCCCGAGCGGATCGCCGTTGTTGAGGGCGAAGAAGCCGGCGTTGACGGCTGCGATCGCCTGCCGCCGCCGTGACGCCGACAGGACCGTGGCGCGGCCCTGTCGATCGCCGAGCGCCAAGTCGGTGGTCAGGTCGACCTGGGCCAGGTCGAGCCGGAGCAGCTGGACCGAGATCGGCGCCCGCGGATCGAGGAGCGCCGGATCGGTGAGCGTGAAGTGGACCACGCCGGGCGCGACGGTCCGGCCGGCGCCGACCCCGGGCACGGTCTCCTGCACCGCCGGCGCGAAGGCGAGCGCGACGACCAGCGTGACGAGCCGCAGGCAGGCGTCCAGCATGCGCTTACCGTCCTACTATATGGGGATGATGCCGGCCACGACCCAGATCGGACCGACGATGGAAGAGGTGACGGAGGCGGCCCGGCGGCTCAAGCCGCACGCCTACCGCACGCCCGTCCTCCATTCCACGTCGCTCGACGTGCGCGCCGGCGGCGCCGTCTTCCTGAAGTGCGAGAACCTGCAGCACGTCGGCGCGTTCAAGTTCCGCGGCGCGCTGAACGCGATCTCGGCGCTGCCCGAGGACGTGCGGGCGCGCGGCATCGTCGCCTACTCGTCGGGCAACCACGCCCAGGCCGTGGCCCGCGTCGGGCAGCTGCTCGGCGTCCGCACGACCATCGTGATGCCGGCCGACGCACCCGCGATCAAGCGCGAGGCGACGGCGGCGTTCGGCGCCCGCGTCGTCCTCTACGACCCGGCGACCGAGTCGCGCGAAGCCATCGCCCAGGAGCTGCTGCAGGAGCAGGGCGCGACGCTGATCCCGCCGTTCGATCACCGCGACGTGATTGCCGGCCAGGCGACGGCGATCCTCGAGCTGCACGAGGAGGTCGCCGCGCTCGACGCCGTGGTCGTGCCGTGCGGCGGCGGCGGGCTGCTGTCCGGCACCGGGATCGTGACGAAGGCGCTCGCGCCCGGCTGCAAGGTGATCGGCGTCGAGCCCGAGCTCGGCGACGATGCGACCCGCTCGTTCCGGACGCGGACGCTGCAGACGGTCCACAACCCGGCGACGATCGCCGACGGGACGCGCACGTCGTCGCTCGGCGCGCTGACCTTCCCGCTGGTGCTGGCCCACGTCGACGACATGCAGACCGTGTCGGAGGCCGCCATCATCGAAGCGGTGCGGCTGCTCTTCTATCGCCTGAAGCTCGTCGTCGAGCCGTCCGGCGCACTCGGCGTCGCGGCGCTGCTGTCGGGCGCCATCACCGGCTTCAACCGCATCGGCGTCGTGCTGTCGGGCGGCAACATCGACGGTTCGACAATGGCGGCTATTCTGAGCGCGGACGGCGCGCCCGCCGCCAGGGCCGCGCGCGCGTAGCCGCGCGAGCAACTTCCAACGACCAACTTCCAACTCCCAAGGAACGTCCAACCGCCAACTCCCAAGGCCGGTTACGCGTTGGGAGTTCCTTGGAAGTTGGAAGTTGGAAGTTGGAAATTGAGAGTTGTCAGCTGCCGGGCTCAGCGTCCGAATCCCGGCAGGAACGCGTACACCCGCACTTCGCCGACGTGATCGGCCGACACGGTCTCGAGGTGGAACATCGGGTCGGCCTCGAGCCGCGCGATGAGCGGCTGGTAGCGGCCGCTCGGGAACAGCCCGCCGTGCACGACGATCCGCTGCACGCCCATCTCGGTCAGCGCCGCAGCCGCGGCCGGTCCGGGCAGTTCGCCCAGCGTGCCGATCAGTTCGAGATAGCGCGGCGAGTAGTGACCGCTGTAGCCGTTGACGAGCGGCTGCCAATGCCACGTCGATGCGTACATGTAGAACGGGTCGTACAGCGGCAGACCGTCGGGCGGCGGCGTCGGCAGCTCCAGCGTCGCCAGCTTCGGCTGCGCCGCCAGCCACGCGTAGATGGGCGGCGGCGTGACCGGCAGGCGCTGCACCGGCAGCGGACCGTGGGCGTACTCGACGATGACCAGGCACGCCGCCGCCGTGATCAGCATCGGTCCCGTCCGCGGGAAGCGCTTCGCGGCGCGGGCCAGGCCCATCGCCGCGAGCACGCCGAGCGCCAACTGCACCAGGATGGCGAAGCGAGCCGGCGCCCGCAGCGCGCGCAGCGCCGAGACCCGCTCGCGCAGCAGCGAGTAGGCCAGGCCGTTCGGCCCGAGCGCGAGGTCGCCGGCCACCCCGAGGGTCAGCCCGTAGGCCACCGCGGTGGCGGTGGTCGGGGGCACGAGGGCGGCGCCCGCCAGGACGATGGGCGTGAGGCCCGGGAACAACTCGGTCTCGCCCTCGCCGTGGGGCAGGAACGCCCGATAGACCACGCTGTCCGGTGAGACGGTCAGGAAGCTCGCCGGGGTGGCGCTGTAGCGCCGCGTCTCTTCGATCGATCGGTCGCCGAGCCGGGCCCGGGCATAGGCGTAGGGCTGCGCGTACGACACCGCCACCCCGGCCGCGATCACCGCGCCCACGCCCAGCCCGACCAGGGCCGGCGCCGCCATCCGGCCGCGCCGGGCGATCAGGGTGACCGCGCCGACCACCGCCAGCCCGACGGCCAGGAACATCGCGTAGTAGAGGCTGGACAGCAGCTGGAGGAGCACGGCCCCGGCGCACAGCAACCCGTCCCGCATCCGCCCCGTGTCGAGCAGGCGATGCCAGGCCCAGAACGCCAGCGGCATCCACTGCGCCCACTGCAGCTCCAGGTGCGGGACGTGGACGTGGCGGTAGGACGAGAACGCGAACACCAGCCCGGCGACGACGGCGGCGCCGCGGTGGCCGGTCAGACGCGCCGCCAGCAGGTAGGCGAAAAACGCCGAGGTGACGAGGCCGACCAGGATCAGCGCGTTGGCGATGCCGTTCGGGTTGGCGCCAAGGGCGAAGAACGGCGCCCCGAGGATGCCCTGCAGCAAGACCGCGTCCGAATAGGCCAGGGTCCGACGGTCGGGGTAGAAGATGTTGCCGTCGAAGAGGTGGCCGGGGTCACCGAGCTGATGCGCGATCCAGCCCAGCCGCCACGCGGTGAACGGCGGATCGAAGTGGGCCGGGGCCAGCTCGGCCAGCGACGACGCCAGCGGCCATGTGAAAACGACACTCAGGAGTGTGTAAAGGAGGAAGACAGCCAGATCGTTCGTCCACGGTCTCGTGAACCAGGCTTTTCGGGGCGATGCACTGTTCATGCAGAAATGCGCAAAATCTCGACCCCTTACGCAAGGCTGCTGCCACCGCGGCCACGCCCGACGACGCCCCTGCCGCTGCGCGAGCCGTTTGCATATAGTGGGGTTGGTGATGAATCGGCTGCCTCCCCCGGCCGTCTCACGGCGCGCGCTGGTCGGCCTCGCCGCCGGCGCGGCCGGTGCGGCGTTCGCCTCCGCCCGCGCGGCCGCTGCCGTCGTGGCGCCGCGCCCCGTGCTCCCGGCGGCCCGTGAAGCGGTCCTCGCGGCGCGGCTCGTCCCCGGCGACGTCGTCGGGCTGGTCGATCCCGCCAGCGCGACGTGGGAGCCGATCGACATCGACATCGTCGAGGACACGCTGACGGTGCTGGGCCTCGTCGCGAAGCGCGGCCCGCACCTGCTCGATCGCCGCGGCTCGCTCGCCGGCGCCGATCGCGATCGCGCCGCCGACGTGATGGCGATGTTCACCGACCCGGCGGTGAAGGCGGTGCTGCCGGTGCGGGGCGGCTGGGGCTGCGCGCGGATCCTGCCGCACCTCGACTTCGACGCCATCGCCCGCAACCCAAAGGTCCTGATCGGCTATTCGGATCTGACCGCGCTGCTCCTGCCCATCCACGCCAGGACCGGTCTCGTCACGTTCCACGGCCCGAACGGCGCCTCGGCGTGGAACCCGACGTCGGCCGATTTCTTCACGCGGGTGGTGCTGAAGGGCGAAGCGGTGACCTTCGCCAACCCGCGCGACAAGGGCGACACGCTGGCCCAGACCGAGTACCGCATCCGGACCATCACCCCGGGCGTGGCCCGCGGCCGGCTCCTCGGCGGTAACCTGTCGGTACTGACGGCGCTTCTCGGCAGCCCGTACCTGCCCGACTTCCGCGACGCCATCCTCTTCCTCGAAGACGTCCACGAAGCGCCCTATCGCATCGATCGGATGCTCACCCAGCTCGCCCTGGCCGGTGTGCTGAAGGGGGCGCGCGCTGTCGTCTGGGGCACCTGCCACGAGTGCCAGCCGGACGCCGGCTTCGGCTCGCTGACCATTCCCGACCTGCTCGACGATCACGTCAAGCCACTCGGCGTGCCTGCCTGGCGCGGCGCCCTGATCGGCCACATCGATCGGCAGTTCACGCTCCCCATCGGCGCCGAGGTTGAAGTCGATGCCTCGGCCGGCACCATCCGCATGGTGGGTCCCGCGGTGCGATGAACGTTCCCCGGCTGCGCACCATCGGGTGGTACCTGGTCGAACAGGTCGGCTTGACCCTCGTCGCTGCCGCGGCGACGCGGACCGGCGCGTTCTTCGTCGGGTCCGAGACGCACGTGCCGTGGCTGTGGCCGGTGACCGGCGTCGGCCTGGCCGCCTTGACGCTGCTCGGCATTCGCGCCTGGCCGGCGCTGCTCCTCGGCAGCGTGCTCGGCCGCGGCGGATTCTGGCGAACCGGCCTGGACGCTGGCCGCCGTCGACACCGCCCAGGCGGTGGCCGGCGCGCTGGTGCTGCGCGCCTGGCCCAGCTTCCGCATCGACCTGTCGCGCCTCGTCGACGCCTTCGCTCTGGTCGTCGCCATCGCCGTCACGGCGATCGCCGGCGCGCTGGTCGGCACGCTCGCGACCATAGTTCTCGGCACGCCGGTGTGGCCGTCGGTCGGCCGCGGGCTGGTCACCTGGATGGTCGGCACCGGCATGGGCGGCCTGCTCGTGGCGCCGCCGCTGATGTCGTGGTCGGGCTATCGGCGGCATGCACTGCCGTCGCCGGCCCGGCTGGTCGAGCTCGGCGCGCTGGTCCTGGCGCTGGCCTCGGCCGGCATGGTCGCCTACTTCGCCAGCGTCCGCGGCGACGTCCACTCGCCGCTCGAGTACCTGCCCTTCCCGGTGGCGATCTGGGTGGCGATGCGCTTCGGCGTGCGCGGCGCCACCGCGGCCACGCTGGTCGTGTCCGGCGTCGCCCTGGCCGGGCACGTGCTGCTCGAGCCGCCTGGGACGGCCGCCCCGACCGAGCGCGAGACGCTGCTGATCCAGGCGTCGCTGGCCGTCGGCGCCCTGACCTCGCTGCTCGTCGGCGCCGTCACGACCGAGCGCAACGAGACCATGCGGGCGCTCGGCGAGAGCGAACAGCGCGCCACCGCCCTCTTCGCCCAGGCGCCAGACGCCATCTTCATGCTCGAGGGCGAGCCGCCGCACGTCGGCAAGGTGCTGGCCGCCAACCCCGCCGCCGGCGACATGCACGGCGTCGCTCCCGAAGCGCTCGCCGGCCGCCACCTGGCCGACTTCCAGCGGGCCGGGCAGCGCGACGCGCTGCAGCAGGCGCTCGAGTCGGCGCCCGAGGAGGATCGCGTCCGCATCGAGATCGCCCACGCCCGCGAGGACGGCGAGGTGGTCGACGTCGAGATGCACGCGCAGGCGTTCCGCGTCCGCGGCCATCGCTACCTGCTGGCCTTCGATCGCGACATCACCGAGCGCCGCCGCAACGAGGCCGAGAAGGCGGCGATGGAAGAGAAGCTGCGCGAGACGCAGAAGCTCGAGAGCCTGGGCCTGCTCGCCGGCGGCATCGCGCACGACTTCAACAACCTGCTGACCGGCATCCTGGGCCACGCCAACCTGGCCCGCCGCTCGACCGTGCCGAGCGAGATCGACGCCTGCCTCGAACAGGTCGAGCAGTCGACGGAGCGCGCCGCCGAGCTGTGCGGCCAGATGCTGGCCTATGCCGGCAAGGGCCGGTTCGAGATCGGCCACGTCGATCTCAGCGCCGCGGTGCACGAGACCACGTCGCTGATCCGCGCCTCGATCGGGCGCGCCGTGCGCCTCGAGCTGCAGCTGTCGATGGGCCTGCCGATCGTCGAGGGCGACCTGACCCAGATCCGGCAGATCATCATGAACCTGGTGCTGAACGGCGCCGAGGCGAGCGAAGGCAAGGCTGGCGTCATCCGCGTGATGACCGGCGTCATGGACGCGGACGCCTCCTACCTGGGCTCGACGCACCTCTCGCCCGACCTGCCGGAAGGCCGCTACGTGTTCCTCGAAGTGGCCGACAACGGCCGCGGCATGAACTCCGAGACGGTGGCGCGGATCTTCGACCCGTTCTTCTCGACCAAGTTCACCGGCCGCGGCCTCGGCCTGGCCGCGGTGCTCGGCATCGTCCGGGCCCACAACGGCGCGCTCAAGGTCGAGAGCCACGAAGGCATTGGCACGACGTTCCGGCTGCTGCTGCCGGCCTCGACGGTGATCGCCAGCGCCGAGACGACCGTCGTCGATCCGGCGCCGATCTGGCACGGCCGCGGCCTGGCCCTGGTCGTCGACGACGAGCCGTCCGTGCGCCACGTCGCGACGCGGATGCTGGTGTCGATGGGCCTGGACGTCGAGACCGCGGCGAGCGGCGCGGAAGCGATCGAGATCCTGAACGAGCGCCCGGCTGCGTTCAGCGTCGTGCTGCTCGACCTGACGATGCCCGGCTCGCGCGGCGACGAGACCTACCGCGACCTGCGCGCGGTCCGCGCCGACATCCCGATCATCCTGATGAGCGGCTACAGCCACCACGAAGCGTCGACGCTGTTCGAGGGCGAGGCCCTGGCCGGCTTCCTCCAGAAGCCGTTCCGGCTCGAGAAGCTGCGCGAGCTGGTGCGCGGCGCGACCGCCACGCAGCCGACACCGCCGGCGCCCGAAGCGACGATGACGGCCGGCCGCGGACGCTAGTCCTTTGGACTGCGCCTCACTTCGCGATCTCTGAGGGGCACCGAGATCACCACCGGCGAGCCCGGCGCGGACAGGACGCGATACAGCGTCTGCGGCAGCTCGTCGTCCTGAGTCAGCAGCCGGCCCTGCGCAGCCGCGTCCCGCTCGACGCCCGTATAGGCCTGTCCGGCGCCGCCGACGAGCTCGAGACGCTCGGCGGCCGCGGCCCACTGCGTCTCCCACAGCGCGACGAGCGCCGGGTCGAGGCGCTCGGCGTCGGCTGGCACCGCCACCCCAGGCAGCGGTTCGCTGGTCACGAGGATCGTCAGGCGCTCGCCGAGATAGTCCGCGCGCTGCGGGGTGAGCTTGAAGGCGGATTTTTCCGGCAACTCGATCACCTTGCCGGCGCGCACCGAGTTGTCGCCGTCGCGCATGCGCTGGGTCGGGAAGATCAGGTAGGGGTCGCTGGTCGTGCCATCGGCGTACAGTTCGCGATCGACCACGTAGAGAAACCCCGCTCGCGGCGACTCGATGCTCAAGCGGACGCGGTCGCCCGCGGCGAACGGCGTCTCGGCTTCGACGCGCTCCGGGGTCCATTCGACGCTCTCGGTGCGCTGGTTCTCCGTCTCCTGGACCAGCAGGCGCGAATCGCCGCTGTCGGATGCCTTGGATCGCCGCAGCCGCCAGACGGTGACGCCCACCAGCTCGCCAGGCACAGCCGCGGCGGCAGCGCCCGGCACAGCGCCAGCGCCCGGCACAGCGGCGGCGGTGGCGGCCGCGGTGGGGGGCGGCGGCGTCGCCACCCGGTAGGCCGGGTCCTTCCGGGGGCGCGGCTTCGACTTGGAGGGTGCGCGCTTGCTCAGGAACTCGCTGTCCCACAGGCGGCGGGTGTCCTCCTGCGCTCCGACCGGCGCGGACGACACCAGAACGGTCGACGCGACGACGAGCGGCGCCAGTCCGTAGATCGCGGCCCCCAGCCACGCGAGCCCTTTCGTTCGACGCCGCTGGTCGCTCATCGTCATCGCTGTCCTTCCCTCGTCCGGCTTCCCGGCCTGGGTCACGGCCGTGCCACGACCACCGGCCGCAGCTCCACTTCGCGGCGGTAGAACGCACGCGGCCGCTGCAGACTGCGCACCACGTTCGGATTCCCGGCCTTGTCGTCCTGGAGCAGCAGCAGCCTCGATCCGTCGGCCGCATCCTGCATCTCCGGCACGCGATCGGTCGCGTAGTCGAACCATTCGCGCACCGTGATCTCGCCGTCCTTCGTCCGTCGATCCGCCAGGCCCTTCTTGAGCCCCTCTTCGACGAGGGCGTAGGTCAGGTAGCCGTGGCCCAGCTGCGCGGTCTCGAGCGCCGCCTGATAGCTCTGGGCGGCGGTGAGAATGAACATGCCCTTCTCGTAGGCCAGCTGCGCCAGCCCCTTGGAGTTCATCGGCCCGCGCCGGCGCTCCTCGGCCTCGAGAGCCTGGCCGGAGTTGCAGGCGTCGATCACCAGCACCACCTGGCTCGAGTCGAGGCCTTCGACGGCGGCCTCGATCTCGAGATCCGACACGCTGTGCGACAGGATGGCCTCGACGCTGGCGGCGCCGACGCTGGCGCGCGGACCGGCATAGCCGAGATCGTGCGGCACCAGGTAGAAGCGCGCCCCGTTCGCCGTACCGTGACCGGCAAAATAGATCGTGACGGCGTCCTCGGGCTGCGCCCGCTGCAGCCGGGCCAGGGCCGGGGGGGCGCCCGCGGGCACGTCGGCGCCTGTCGCGAGCCGGTTGAGGGCGGCCAGGAAATTCGCCTTCGTGGCGTACCGGTCGAGCAGCGACACCACCTCGACGCGCTCGAAGGCGTCGAGCTTGGCGCCCTGCGCCCGGGCCTCCTCCGCGAAGGCGACGGCATCGGGCTGCGCGTATTTGAGGTTGAACTGCGGATTGGCGTATTCGTTGACGCCGAACGCGAGCACGTACGACACGCCCTTCCGGGCCAGCTGGATGCTGCCGGTGACCGCGACGAACGCGTCCGGGCTCTTCACGTTGTCGCGGTTGAACGCGTACGCCGTGATCCGATTGGGCCCGGCGACGATGGGCAGCGTCGCCTGCAGGCGGGCTCGCGGCTGCCCCTTCAGGACGTCGCCACGCCACACCTTGACGAGCGTGCCGTTGCGAAACACGCGGACGTCCTGCGCGCCGCTGCCGAGCGGGTGCTTCGCGTCGGCCGGCAGCTCGGCGACATCGATCGAGACGGTGACGGTGCGAGTCGTGACTGCGCCCGCGGCCGGCGATTCCAGCGCCGCGTGCAGCTCGGGCTGGCGGCGATCGATCAGCGGCAGGCTGCGCGGAGCCTTGGGACGCTTGCCGGCGATGATGTCGCTCAGCAGGCTCGGATAGTAGAGCTCGTTGAAGAAGATCTCGACCGGGCCGACGTCGAAGGTGTTCGCGGAGAACCGCCACATGATCTGCTGCCAGGCCCCGGGCGAGCCGTCGAACAAGCCCTCCGGGGTGACGACGAGCCACTCGGTGGCGCCGAACGAGCCGAGCTGGATCAGGTTCACCAGCGTCGCCACGCGCTCGCCGGTCTGGGCGTCCCAGAGATCCTCGTTGCCGTCCTCGCCGAGCGTGGCCACCAGGCGTCCCGACGCGTCGAACGCCACGCCGACGATCGGGGCGTCGTCTGTCAGCGTCATGGCCCGCCGGGTGGCGAGATCGTGGATCGTGACCACCGGCTCGCCCGTGTCCGCCTGCCGCATGGTCCCGTTGCCGCCGGAGGCGGAGAAGGCGCTCGCGGACCCGTAGGTCAGCGCGATGCGCTTGCCATCGCGGCTGAAGACCATGCCGTGAATGTTCGACGACGCCGTCTCGAACGACGACACTTCCCGCCGGGTCGCGGTGTCGAACACCTTGATCGCGGTCTGCGCCTTCTCCTGCGTCACGAGCGCGAGCTGCGCCCCGTTCGGACTGAACACCACGCTTGGCGGCCGCAGCTGGTTCTCGGACTCGGTCTTCGTTTCCCAGACTTTCTTGCCGTTCTCGAGGTCGGTTGTCGTGATGGTGTAGGAGGGCCGTGCCGCGCTGCCGCCGCCGCGCATGGGGAGGCCGAGGCCGAACTTGGAGCCGCCTCCGCTGAACCCGCTCATCTCGACCGTGACGAGGACGCGACCGTCTGGGCTCATGGTGGATGTCGATCCCGACAGCAGGCCGCCCATCGCGTTCTTCGGTCCGTCGAGCTTCAGGTCGCGCAGTTGCTTGCCGCTGGTGGGGTCGGTCGTGACGACGTGGCACTCCTGACTGCCGGCACCGCCTCCGCCTCCGAACATGCCGCCGCCGAGCATCCCGCCGCCCTTGCCGAAGTTCATCTGGCAGTAGTGCACGACCAGCCCCTTGGCCGAGAACGCCAGGCCCGAAATCTGCACCGAATTCAGGATGCCGCCCGACATGTCCGGAAACCCTGCGGGAAGTCCGGCCGGGCGTTTTCCCTTGGCGCCCGCGGCCGGGGTCCCCACTGCGATGCGTCGCACGACGTCGTCGGTCTTCGCGTCCTTCACCACGACGGCGAAGCTGCCGTCGGTGTCGCCGCTCACGGCGGCCGACAGCCGGCCGTCCGCGCTGTAGGCCGCCGGCGTCGCCCCGATGTCCAGGAGGTCGGCCATCGTCGCATTCGCGTCGACGCCCTCCTTGGGCTGCTTCGGCGGCTGCGGTACGCCCGCGACCAGGTCCCAGACGACGCTCGGATGCGACGCGCTGAGCAGCCTGCCGTCGGGGCTGAAGCTGAGCGGAGAGCCCGACCTGAGGCCGGCGATCTGGGCGAGCGGCGAGCCGGCCCCGGTCATGCCGCGCATCGTCTCGCGCAGCTCGCTCATCATGTCGGGATCGACGCCGGCCTGGGCCATCGCGTCGTTGGCCGCCGCCTGATCGTTGCCGGGAGACGTGACGGCGCTGACGCGCTGGCGGGTTCGCAGGTTCAGGATCCGTTCGCCGGTCGCGGTGTCGAACAGGGCGACGCCGTCGCCGACGGTCGCGGCAATCCAGCGGCCGTCGCGGCTGAACGTGAGCGGCGTCGCGCGGAGGTCGGCGAGGTTCAAGTCCAGGCCGGTCTTCGCCAGCGCCCGCACCTCGCGCCACGTCGCGGTCTCGATCAGGTTGACCGATCCCTCCAGCGCGTTCACGCGCGACGCCAGGAGCTTGCCATCGGGACTGAACGCGACGCCGCCCATGCCCATCCCGTCGCCCGACGGCAGCTTCTTCAGCTCACGGCCGGAGGCGATTTCGAACACGCTCAGCGAGCTCTGCGTGTTGAGGTCCTTGGCGCCGCGTTCGACGAACTTCGCGACGATCACGCGGCTGTCGGGACTGAAGCTCAGATCGGTCGGGCTCGACAGGTTGCCGGGGATCTTGAACGATTCCACCTCGCGTCCGGTCGTGACGTCGATGACGCGCAAGGGCCGGGTGCGCAGGCCGCCGCCGAACCCCATGACGCCGTTCTTGTAGGTGAACCCCCCGCCCAGGGCCGCCAGCTTCCCGTTCGGCGACAAGGCCGTGGCCACTTGATCCATGGCCCCGGTCGCGGCCATGCCTGGCGAGCCCGAATCGGGCCCCGACCGCACCGAAGTGACCTGCCGTCCGGCAACCAGGTCGTAGACCTTGACCTCGTTGTTCCCGAGCGACGTCAGCCGCTTGCCGTCGTCACTGAACACGACGTTCTTGACCGGGCTGGAGTGCGTGGCCACCCGGGTCGATTCTCCCGTCACGACATTCCACACGCGCACCGTCGCATCGGCGCCGCCGGAGGCGATCCATCGGCCATCGGGTGAGATGGCCGCCGCCAGCACGGCCTGATCGTGCCCGGACAACGTGCGGAGCACGTTGCCCGTGGCCGTATCCCAGATCTTCAGCGTCACGTCCTCGCTGCCAGACACGAGGAATCGGCCGTCGGGGCTGAGCGCAAGAGCGTTGACCGACGCGGTGTGGCCCGTCTGCAGCACGAGTTCGGCCCGCGGCAGGGGCGGGGTCTGCGCCACCGCGGGCGGCGACGCCTGCGCGACAAGAGCCGCGACGAGCGCGGCTAGCAGCGCCCGGCGAGGCAGCCTGGAGATTCCGCGTCGGTCCGTTGCTCTCATATCGTTCGCCTTGGCGCCGCTCGGCGCCGCCCCATCACTGGCTTGTGAGCGTGATCTGCCTCACGAAGACGTCCGCCCTGCTGCTCAGCTTGGTCTTCTTCTCGGTATCGTCGATCGTTGCCTCGGGCACCGACGCTTCGTTCGCCCGCAGGAACCCGTCGAGGAGTTCGACGTCGACCGCGTCCGTGATCTCGCCGCGGTATCGTTCGTTGGCGTATTTCTTCAGCGGCTCCAAGCTCGGTTGGGCGGCGCGCGACCAGACGATCCAGAGCTTCTCGCCCGCCGCCTCCTTGCGAAACAGGAAGCCGGGGCCGAGGCCCGGGATCGTCGCAATCAGGCCGCCGCCGAGTTCTTCCGAGCCGCCGTTGCTGGTCGGAGACGGGAACAGGATGTTCACGCTCCGCGGGCTGCCGGCCTGTCGAGGGCTCTCGTTGAAGATGTAGAGATGGCCGCCCTGCGGGCTCGTGAACTCGAAACGCACCCGGTCGCCGTCCGAAAGGCGCGGGTCGCCGGTCACCGGGAGCGCCGCCGCGCCAGGAAATCGCTCCGGATCGCGCTGGCGCGTCACCGAGTAGGTCAGGGTCCTCACCTCCTGCGTCGGACCCGGATCAGGGGTCGTCACCGTCTGTAACGTAGGTAGTACGGCCGGCGAACTTCGTGACTGCGTCAGATAGATCCCGCCGACAACCGAGGCGAGGACGACGGCCAGCACGACGGCGACGAGGACGCCTCGTCGGCGCGCCGGGGGCTGCGGGGACGGAGCTGGGACGACGGCCGACGCGGCCTCGCGCGGCGCGGGCGGGGTGGACACCGGCAGCGTCGCGGCCGCCTGGGTTGGATTGTCAGCGGTCGCCAGCGCGTGCGCGAGGTCGTCACCGAACTGCCTGGCATCCGCCTGACGCGCCGTCGGGTCGAACGCCAGGCCGCGCAACACGACCGCCTGCGCCGCCTCGGACACGCTCGCCCGCAGCTGTCGGGGCGGGATTACGTCCCCGTCCCGCTGCATGATCATCAGCCGCGGGATGGCCGCGATCTGACTCGGGGCGTCCGGGTTGAACGGACGGCGGCCCGTCAGCAGCTCGTAGGCGATGGCCGCGAACGCATAGATGTCGCTGGCGACCGACGCGGGCGCACCGAGCAGCTGCTCCGGCGCCATGTAGAGCAGCGAGCCGGCCAGGGTCCCGAGCTCGGTGCTCGCGCTCTCCTGGGAGTCTTGCACCTTGGCGATGCCGAAGTCGATCAGCTTGGCGTGCTGGGCGCCGGTGCTCAACGTCTCCAGCATGATGTTCTCGGGCTTCAGGTCGCGATGGAGCACGCCCTCCTGATGCGCCGCGCTCAACGCCTGGCCGACCTCGCGGACGATCGCGGCCGCGAAGGCCAGGTCGAGTCCAGCCGGGCGGATCGCCGAACGCAGCGACGCGCCCTTGACGAACTCCATCACGAAGAACGACCGGCCATCGGCGGTCCGATCGCGATCGATCACCCGGACCACGCCCGGATGGTGGATGCGGGTCAGCGCCTCCGCTTCCTGCAGGAACTTCCTGGACAGCCACGCGTTCTGCGTCGAGTCGTCGAGCAGGCACTTGATGACGACCGGCATGTCGTGCAGCCGCTGGTCGCGCGCCAGGTAGACGACGCCGATGCCACCCCGCCCGAGCTCGCGCTCGATGCGATAGCGGCCGTTGACGGTCGTCCCCGGACCGAGCGGCAGCAGGCTTCCGCCGTCGGGCGGCTCCCGATCCGCGGGATCTGGCGTGGAGGGATCCGTCATGGGTCGACAGGAACGCGCCGTTGAACGGGAATGCTGGTGAAAGGGCCCGATTCTAGCACCCGGCTGGTCTACTTCCGGTCGGCCACCATCTCGGCAATCATCTCGGCGAGGAGCAGACCCGCGACGAGCGACGCCCCGGTGAGGAGGGTCGCGAACGCGGCATCGACGCCGCCGACGACCTGCTGATCGAGCAGGAGCGCGAGGCTGCGGAACCCGCTGCTGCCGGGCACGAGGAGGAGCACGCCGGGGACGAGCGCCACCAGTGCCGGCCGGCGGCGCCAGCGCTCGTAGGCATGCGCCGCGAGGCCGACGCTCAGCGCGCCGAGGCAAGCGCCGATCTGCGGGCCGAGGAGCGCGGCGCCGGCCCGTCCGCCGAGGAAGCCGGCGAGGCTCGCCAGCACGATCCAGGGCATGTCGCGGGCCCGGCCTTGCAGCAGCACCGTCAGGGCGATTGGCGTGGCGAGCACCGCCGCCCACCCCGTCCAGGCTGGCAACGCCGCGGCCGGCGCGAGCACCGCCAGACCCTGCACCGAGGTCGCGAGCTGACGCCCGACCGCGACGCCGAAGGTCATCGCCAGGAAGACGGTGAACGCACCGGCCAGCCGGGCCGTGCCGGAGACCAGATGGCGCGCCGCCAGCTCGGTCATCGCGATCGTCAACGAGAAGCCGGGGAGCACGATGATCAGCCCGGCGATGGTCGAGACCGCCGGCGCGGCGCCGAGTCCGGCGATGGCTGCGGCATACGCGGCCGCCGAGACCAGCGCCGACGCGATCAGCTCGAACAGGCCCTGCTGCAGCCGGAGGCGGCCGGCGGCAAGGCCGAGCAGTCCGACGAGGAGGCCCAGGCCGGTGCCGACCAGCACGTCACCGGCCCCGCCGCCGAGCAGCCGGCAGGCCGCGCCCGAGGCCACGCCGGAGGCGACGGTCTCGAGCAGCGGTCCGAACGGCGGCGGCTGCCGCTCGATCGCCTCGATGCGCGCCAGGGCGTCCGACGGCGACAGCGTGCCGTCGACCACGGCGCGGGCATTGCCGTCGATGTCGGCGAGCTTGCCGAGGCTGATCCCGCCGGGCTCGACCCGGGTCAGGAAGGTGCGTTGATCCGCGCCGGTGCCGAAGGCGACGAAGATCGACGTCGGCGTCGAGAAGAAGTGGCCGATCAGGCCGAGGCGCGTCGACGACGTGACGAGCGCCCGCTCGAGCGCCGGCGAGGCATAGCCATAGGCGTGCAGGGCGCGGCCGAGGCGCAGCACGTAGTCGATGGCCCGATCCTCGGCGTCGGGCGCGGCGGGTCGCTCGGTGGCGGCGCCCACGACGTCACGCCGGCAGCGTCGCGTAGCGATCCGCGTAGCGCAGCATCTGGGCCGTGAAGTCGCATGGATAGGTGATGCGCACGTCGGTGATGGCGCCGGCGGCGTCGCGCACCGGCTCGAGCTCGGGCTGGACGAAGCCGGTGTAGGCCGGCAGGTCGAGGGCCTCGGTGCGGGCCAGGACTTCGTCGCGCAGCGCCGCCGCAAAGTGCGTCCCGTGCGCCTCGAACAGCGCCGCCGCGGCCGGGTGATCGGCCTGCGCCTTGATCCGCTGGACCTCAGCGAGCATGCGGCCGCAGCCCTCGCGGAAGGCCGCCGCGTCGACCATCACGAGGTAGGTCTTGCCGGTGCGGACGCGGCGCTCGATGGCGGTGGTATTGGCCATCAGCCAGTGCACGATGGCCTGGCGGTTGCGCATGTGATCCTCTTCGAGGGTGGTGCCCTGGCGGACCCGGCGCAGCTGGACGATGCGCGTTGCGGGCGTAGCCTTCGTACTCGGCCAGGACGATGTCGCGATGATCCGTCGGCGGCGCAGAGGCCGAGCGCCACCATGTGCGGATCGGCGACGAAGTAGAGCGCGACCAGGTCGGCGCGCGTCTCCTCGAGCGTCGAGTACTGCTCGCGCAGGCGGCTGCTCAGATCCTCGGCCACCTCGGGCTCGACCAGGCCGGAGCCGTGCCCGATGATCTCGTGCAGGTTGGTCGAGAGCTCGGCGGCGAAATCGCCCCAGCGCTCGGCCCGCGCCGCCTCGTCCGGCGACCACGAGAACTCCTCGCGCAGCGAAGCCGGCGTCGACTTGTTGTAGGCGTCGAAGATGTTCGAGAGCGACACCGACTTGCTGCCGTGGGTCTCGCGGATGGCCTGATCGTTCGGCAGGTTGATGCCGATCGGAGTCATCGGCGCCGCATCACCGCCCTCGACGACGACGTCGATGGCGCGGGCCGACACGCCGATCACGGCCGGCTTCGCGGTAGACTCGGATCCCACGGCATGCGGTCCTCGAACCACTGCGCGGCCTCGGCGATCGCCTGGCACTGCCGGGTCTTGTCCGCGTTGACGTACGAGACGACGGCTTCCCACGACCCCTTGCAGCCGCGGGCGTCCATGTAGACCTCGATGAAGCCGTTGATGGTGTCGACCGGCGAGTCGCGATCGGCGACCCAGGCGATGTCGTAGGCGCGGCGATCCTCGACCTCGCCGGTGCGGTAGAAGCGCACCAGCGCCTGCAGCGCGGCGGCCGTCGCGGCCGGGGCGAGCGGGATGGCGTCCTCGAGGTGGCCGACGATGCGGCGGATGGCCGCGTCGTAGCGGCCGCCGACCCGATAGACCTCCTCGACCAGGCCGGCCGGCGTCGTCACCAGCCGGGCGTTCAGCTCGTAGCGCTCGCTGAAGCCCGCGAGATCGGCCAGCGCCACGCCCTCGTACAGGTTGTTGGCGCTGGCGGCGAGGATGTCCTGGCCGGCCGGCGGGTTCTTGCTCGTCACCATCGGCTCGCAGGCGGCGTCGAACAGCACCGGCGCCAGCCGCTCGACGAGCCCGTCGACGGTCTCGCCGGCGCGCAGCGGGAAGCGGCGCCCCGGCCGCGGCGGCGGCGTGGACGGCGGCGGCGAAGGCGTCCCGGCGACACGTCGATGACGAACTTGCGCGCCGTGAGCGAGTGATACGGACCGGTGTTGATCCAGAACAGCTTGGCGTAGCGGACGATCGCGGCGCGGCTGGCCCCGGGCAGCGCCGCGGCGTGGCGCACGAGCGCCTCGAGGGTGGCGCGCAGGGCCAGGTTGTGCCGTAGCGCTGGTCGTAATAGATGTCGCGGCCGGCGAGCGCGGCCTCGTAGAGGTGCCAGGCGAGGATTTTCGTCGCCGGCGGCAGCGCCTCGAACCCGTCGGCGTAGTACTGCACCAGCGCCGCCTCGCCGACCCGTTCGAGCAGATAGGGCCGCTCGGTAGCGGCCGTCGTCGCCGGCAGCGTCATCCGAGCACCTGCACCGTCTCGTTCATCTGCGGAATCTCCACCCGCCAGCCGAGGGCGCCGCCGATCGTGGTCTTGAGCGCTTCCATCGAGGCGAGCTCACCGTGCACCAGGTAGGTCGACCGTCGGCGGCGTCGTGAAGCCGGTCAGCCAGCGCACGATCTCGCCCTGGTCGGCGTGCGCCGACATGCCGTCGAGGCGCACGACCGTCGCGTTCACCGCGATCGAGCGGCCGTGGATCTTCACCTCGGTGGCGCCGTCGACCAGCTGCCGGCCGCGCGTGCCCTCCGCCTGGAAACCGACGAACAGCACCGTGTTGCGCCGATCCGGCAGGGCGTCGGCGAGGTGGTGGAGGACGCGGCCGCCGGTCGCCATCCCGCTACGACGAGATGACAATCGACGGCAGCTTCGAGGCGGTGATCTGCTTCGATTCCTGCGCCGACCGCGTCACGGTGAAGCGCTCGGTCGCGAACATCCGCACGGCGCGGCCGCGCCGGCCCATCTCGTCGTCGAGCTCATCCGGGCGCGCGCGAATAGAAGTTCAGCGCCTCGTTCGCCATCGGGCTGTCGACGTAGACCGGCACCACCGGAATGCGGCCCTCTTCCTCGAGCCGCTTGATCCAGTAGAGAACCTCCTCGACGCGGCCGATCGCGAACGACGGCACGATGACCTTGCCGCGGCGATCGATGGTGGTCCGGATCACCTCGGCCAGCCGCTCGCCGTCGTCGTCGGCCGGGTGCAGCCGATCGCCGTAGGTCGACTCGAGCGAGGAGCACGTCGGCCTGGTCGACCGGCGCCGGATCGGGCAGGACGGGCCGGCCGTAGCGGCCGAGGTCGCCGCCGAAGAGGACGGTGCCGCCGTCGGCCGGCGCGTCACGCGGCACGTAGGCCGAGCCGAGCAGGTGCCCGGCCGGCACGAACGTCGAAGCTCAGGCCCGTGCCGAGGTCGAACGACCTTCTCGTAGCCGATCGGCTGGAGCTGCGTCAGGGCCCGCACCGCGTCGTTCTCGGTGAACAGCGGCTGCGCGGGCGCGTGCTTCGAGTAGCCGTGCTTGTTGGCCTGCCGGGCGTCCTCTTCCTGGATGCGGCCGGCGTCGGGCAGGACGAGGCTGCACAGGTCGAGCGTGCCCGGCGTGCAGTAGATGCGGCCCTTGTAGCCCTCGGCGACGAGGCGCGGCAGCAGGCCCGAGTGGTCGAGGTGGGCGTGGGTCAGGATGACCGCGTCGAGCTCCTCGGGATCGAACGGGAACTTCGTCCAGTTGAGCAGGCGGAGGTCCTTGCGCCCCTGGAACTGCCCGCAGTCGATCAGGATGCGGCGCCCGTCGACCTCGAGCAGGTGCTTCGAGCCGGTGACGGTGCGGGCCGCGCCGTGGAACGTCAGCGTGGGCATGGCCGCATTGTAGCGTCGGTGGATGGCTTCGCTGACCACCGACGAGCCAATGCGGAAATTCCAACGCCCAATCTCCAACTTCCAAGGAACTCCCAACCCCAACTCCCAACCTTGCTGGGTTCGGCCGGAGCGCCGCGACCGGCCGTTGGGGGTTGGGAGTTGGAGCTTCCTTGGAAGTTGGAGATTGGAAGTTGGGAGTTCGAGTGCCGGCTCTCTAAGCCTCCTCGCGCTCGAGACCCAGAGCCGGCACGAAGAGTCCGCCGCGATTGACGTAGACGCAGTCGCGGCCGCCGATCTTGGCCTGGTAGAGGGCGGCGTCGGCGGCGCGCAGCACGGCGTGGCCGGTCGGACCGTGCTCGGGATACACCGCCACCCCGGCCGAGATCGTGATGCCGGTCACCTGCTGGCGGCGGTGCTCGATGGCCAGGGCCCGCACCGACTCGCAGATCGCCTCGGCGCGCGACACCGAATCGAGCAGCGACGCCTCGGGCAGGATCAGCGCGAACTCCTCGCCGCCGTAGCGGCAGGCGATGTCTTCGGCGCGGACGCTGCGCTGCAGCGTCGTCGCGGTCATCCGCAGCAGCGTGTCGCCGGCGTCGTGGCCGTGCGAGTCGTTGAAGCCCTTGAAGTCGTCGAGGTCGAGCATGATGATGCCGACCGGGTGGCGGCCGCGGGCGGCCCGGCGCATCTCGCGCTCGAGCGACTCCTCCATGTAGCGGCGGTTGAACAGGCCAGTCAGCGGATCGCGGATCGACTGGCTGCGCAGCGTCTCGCGCAGCTTGAGGTTGGCGATGGCCAGGCTGACGTGCTCGGCCACCGTCATCACGAACCGGAAGCGGGTGTCGAACGACCGACCGTGCGCGCCGACCTTGAGATGGAGCACGCCGAGCAGCTCGCCCTGGGCCAGCAGCGGCACGCAGATGCTCGCCGACGCGCCGAGCTCGCCGGCGTGCTTGCAGACCAGGCCGCGCTCGCCGTGGTCGACGGTGTGCGGCCGGCCGCGGCGCAGCGCCCAGCAGTCGTCGACCGAGAAAATCGTCGACGAGTCGGACCGCGCCCCACTGGGCGACGGTCTCGACCAGGCCGCTGCCGACGCCGATGACGCTGATCGAGCCCGATTCCTCGGGAAACAGCTGACGGGCCATCGGTTCGACGACGCCGTAGGCCTCCTCGACGCTGCGGCAGGCGCGCAGCAGGTCGCCCATCTCGCTGAGGAGCGCGATCTCGCGGCGCCGCTCCTCGAGCTCCGAGACCCAGCCGGCGAGCCGGCGGTTCGTCTCCTGCAGCGCCGCTTCGGTCTGCTTGCGCTCGGTGATGTTCTCGAGCATCGCGATGGCAAAGCGCGGGTGGCCCTGCGGATCGCGGACCATCGACGCGGTCAGCGTCACCCAGACCGGGTTGCCGTCGCGGCGGACGATCCGGCGCTCGGCCCGGCTGTGCTCGACGCCGCCGTCGGCCAGCTCGCGCCAGTCGCGCTGCGCCTGTTCCCGCTCCTCTTCGTGGATGAAGTCGGTGACGACGCGGCCGCGCAGCTCCTCGAGCTGATAGCCGAACATCTCGACGATGGCGCGGTTGGTGTCGGCGATGCGCCCGGCCGGGTCGAGCCGGGCGATGCCGACCAGCGCCGACTCGAAGACGGCGCGGAAGCGGTCCTCGCTCTCGACCAGCGCCTGTTCGGCGCGGCGGCGCTCGGTGACGTCGCGGAAGTTGACGACGACGGCGCCGACTTCCGCGTCGGCCAGGCGGTTGACGCCGACCGCTTCGAGGTGGCGGAACTCGCCGTCGCGGTGCAGGCAGCGGTAGCGCGCGCGGAGCGCGACGCCGGGCTTGCTCAGGATGTCGGCGAAGAACCAGCCGGCGTGGTCGCGATCGTCGGGGTGCAGGTAGTCGAGGAAGTGGCGGCCGGTCAGCTCGCGCCGCTCGAAGCCGAGAAGCCGCTCGACCGGCGGGCTGGCGTAGTGGACGTTGCCGTCCGGTCCGATCAGGTAGAGGCCGTCGGAGCTGTGCTCGACGAGCAGGCGGAAACGCGCCTCGCCTTCGCTGGCGAGCTCCACCGCCCGGGCGTCCGCATAGGAATCCATCGACATGGGACGAACGCCGGTCCGACCGTCAGCCATCGACATCTCGCACGGGGAGCCCACCCCATTGTGCGCCAGCCGTCCACGAAACCCTTAACCCACGCAATTCGCTATACTTACGTGCAGCGCCCTGGTCTGGATGGGCTGGCGGCGCACGATCTTGGACACCGGAGGACCTTCATGCGATCGACCGCCCTTCCCTTCGTGCTCGCCTGCCTCGTGGCCGCCCCCGCCGCCGCAGACGTCACCGTCACGGCGACCACCTCCGGGAAGGCGCCGATGGTGGGCGATCTGAACGGCTCGCAGACGACCCGGATCAAGGGCAACCGCATGCGAATCGACTCCGTGCAGGGCGACAAGACCACCGCCCTGATCCTCGACATCGAGGGCCAGCGGATGATCACGATCGACGACAAGAAGCGCGAGGCGACCATTCTGCCGGCGGCCAAGCTGCAGGAGGTCATGAGCAAGACGACGACGGGCGACATCAAGGCCTCGGTCACCCCGACCGCCGAAACCAAGACCATCGCCGGCATGACCTGCAAGGTCTACAACGTGTCCGTGTCGGTGCCGTTCAGCATGGGCGGCCCCGAGGCACAGATGGCCCTGGTCATGGCCGGCCCGGCCTGCCTGTCCAAGGACGCGCCCGGCTACGCCGACTACGTGCGGCTCTACACGAGCGTCGCCGACAAGGGCTTCATCCTCGGCGACCCGCGCGGCGCGCAGGGCCCCGGCGCGGCGATGGCCAAGGGCATGGCCAACTTCCAGAAGACCATGGCCGCCGCCGGCATCGCCCTCGACCAGAACATGCACGCCGAGCTGAAGGGCGAAGGGCCGATGGCCGGCATGATGGGCCGCTTCTTCAAGCTCGACTCGGGCCACGTGGTCACGAAGATCGAGACCGCCGACATCGACGCCGCCGTGTTCGACGTGCCGGCCGGCTACAAGGTGAAGCAGAACTGAGCGCCGTCACCCTTCACGACGCGGCGCGCATGCGGGCCGGCTTCCTCGAGACGCTGCAGCAGCCCTCCGAGGGCCGCCAGCGCATCGTCATCGCGGCGGAGCTCCGTCCGCCCCGCGCCGAACTGGACATCCATGCCGGCATGGGCGCGTGGATCGACACCTACCACGCCGTCCGCGCGCTGACCCGTCGCGACACGTTCGTCTGCCTGACCGACAGCGCCGTCGGGGCGCAGGAGGAAGACAACCTCCGCCACCTCGTCGCCAACCTCGGGCAGGACGTCGATCGCTCGCGCATCGTCCCGTTCCTCACCACCAAGCACAGCCTCGACTTCTGCCTGGCCTACGCGGCGCGGGCCCGGCAGCACGGCTTCCAGGGTCTGGTCGTGCTTGGCGGAGACAAGACGCTCGGCGCGCCGCGCTGCGTCGGACACGCCTGGCAGCTGCGCAAAGCGATCCGAGCGGTCGAACCCGAGCTGCGCCTCGGCGGCTGGGCCAACCCGCACCACGCGCCAGCGTCGCAGGTCGGCTACCTGCTCGACGCGGATGCGACGGCCGACTTCTACCTGACGCAGATCGTCTCGCACCACGATCGCGCCAAGGTCGGCGCCTTCGTCCGCGAAGCCGAGGCGCGCGGCCTGACCATCCCCGGCGCCTTCGGCGTCTTCTACTATCGGAGCGCCAACCCGAAGACGCTGAAGATCCTCGGCGACTTCATGCCGGTGCCGGCCGAGGCGCTGTCCGCCGAGTTCGCCGCCGGCGACACGCCGGTCGACATCTGCGCGCGCACCATCCGCGCGCTGGTCGACGAAGGCGCCCGCGCCTTCTACATCAGCAATCTGCCGCTGGTGCGCACCCAGGCGACGCTGCAGGCGATTCTCGACAAAGCCGGCCTCGGGTAGTTAGGGGCCGCACTTCCCGGCTGGCTTCCAGTCGGATTGAATCCCCCTCGGCTGAGTCGAATCGTGGATGACAAGGGCGAACGCTCGCCGGAGCGTCTTCCCGGTGACGTTCAGTTCCATTGGCACGTTCGGTGGCACCGTCATGGTTTGTCCCGCGCCTCCTCGTGCCGCGCCGGCAGGAGTCTCCAGGCACTGCTCTCCCGCGAGCACATACCAACCCTCAGGACCTGGGTGGGTGTGCACTCTCGAACTGTCGCCCGGCCGCATGACCGCGTACGAGAGAACGGCACTGTAACTCTTCGCCACAGGAAGCTGCAGCGGTCCGACGACGGCAACAGCCTTGCCTCCACGCGGGACGGAGTCGCGCGCCCCGAACTCCGAGAGCCACACGCGGCCGTCTTCCTCCACCACGATTCCGGTCGCACTCCTGGCCGCCTCGGCCGTCTGCCTGTCTTCAAACGTGAGGAGATGCCAGTAGACGGCCGTCTGCGGGAACTGGAGTGCCTTGACCGTGGCGATGTTGAAGCAGCCGAACTCGGGCCGCTTCTGGCCCGGCGGCACGTCCACGCACGCCACTTCACCCAGGTGCTCGTGTCCGGCTGTGGGGGGCGCCTGGGGCAGCAGCTCTCCTGTGGTCCCGGTTGGAAGGGTTGTCAGTGAGAGGACGACGAGGGAGCGGACCAATCGAGCCCTGTTCATGACGTGAATCCTCGAGAAGCGCGCTGGACGAGCGCGTCGTCGGAGTGCTGATGTTGAGCCACGAGTCGACCGCGCTTCGAAGTAGCCCGGCAGGGGGTGTCGGCGAGGCCGAAGAGCGTTGGAGCTAGACCGACTTGTGCAGCATGCCAAACGTCGGGTCGGCCTAGTAGTCACGCCCACCGCCGCGCCCCTGTCCCTTCGTCGTGCAGCGCTCCAGAGTGGCCCGATCGGACTGTTCCGTCGCGTCGCCACACTCACGCCGATCATCAGCGCGAACTCTGGCTGGGACAAGCCCAGCTTGGCCCGCACCGTCTTGATGTCAGCGACCCGAAAGGTGGTGGTGCGTGCCGCCCTGCGCGCCCCGCGGCGGATGTGGCCCGCCTGCCGCACGCTGGTGAGCAGTTCCTGAAACGCAGCGGTCTTCACTTGAACTCCTCCCGGACGAGCGCGCTTAGAGTCGCCCGCCCCGCCCTCAGCGGCGGCGTCATCATCCTTGGTCGCCGCCGGCTGCAGGCCAGGTTGGGCCTCGGTTCAGCCCCGGCCAAGCCAGTACCCAGGTCGACGTCGAAGGTGCATCACCGCGAGGACGCGGATCTCGTCACCGGCAACGGAGTACAGGAGGCCATACGGGAATCGAAGGCTCAAGTGCCGCCGGATCGTTCCCCGCACAACCGGTGCCGAGAGTGGATGAGCACCGATGGCGTCGGTGCAACGCTGCACTTCAGCGATGAACGCAGCGCCCAGACCGATGCGCTCCAGTTCGTAGTATCGCGCCGCGTCATTGAGCTCGCGCTCTGCGAGCTCAATGAACGTGACCCGCACAACTCAGATCCGAGCCCGGGCGTCGCGGAACACCTCATCGGCAGGCCGGGCCGAGAGCGCGCCCGTGTCGAGAGCCGCCGCTCGCCGGTCGGCTTCTTCCGCCCAGATCTGTGTGTTCTCGTCCGCGGTGAGCTCGTCGAGGCTCTCGAGGAGCCGACCCGCGAGCCGCGCCCGCCCTTTCGGATCCAGACGCAGGGCTTCAGCCTCGAGGTCTTCGATCTCCATGGCTCGATCCTACGCCCGTTGTGTCGTCGAAACCAGAGCTAGCCAGCCAGCCGCACCAAGTGAACGCCCAGGCCAACGGGGCTCGGGCAACGTGATCGCAGACGGCATGGTCTCGCGCGCTCGGGCCATTTCCGGAAGGTCTTGATCGAGTACCTCGTCGCGCAGCCGGTCTCGCTCTGTCGCGTAATCGTTCACGGCATCGACGATCTCGTTCCGAGCCGCGTGCAGCAAGCGCCCCGCCTGCTCCAGCGCGTACCAGGCCCCCTGACGAAGTGTCTCAGCTGTCATGATCAACCTGCATGGCCACCTCGCTAATCCTGTCTCGTGCCCTGCCTCAGCTGCGAGCCAGGGCCCTTCTCCAACCGTCGGGCCGCCCACAGCTCCTGCATCGCGCTATCGAACCGCGCACCGATGCCTTCGTCGTACAGCGCGCACCAGCGGCCGGCGACCATGACCCGCGCGAAGGGCCGCGCCGGCGCGGTGAAGACGAGGCCGTCGAGCAGGTGATGGGCCGGCAGGCCGCGCAGCGCCGGATCGTTCGCGTCCACGACGAGCAGGTCGGCTCGCGCACCAGGCTCCAGTCCCCAGCGCGCAAAGCCCGCCGCCGCCGCGCCGCTGGCGACGACCCGCTCGAAGAGCCTCGCCGCGGTCGACGGCTCGACGCCCGGCTCCGCCGAGACGTTGCGCCTGCGGAGGCCGAGGCGCTGGCCGTATTCGAGCCAGCGCAGCTCCTCGGGCCAGGAGCGGGTGACCTGGCTGTCCGAGCCCAGCGCCAGCCGCACGCCGGCAGCGAGCCAGCCGGGCAGGTCGGCGAGGCCGTCGCCGAGATTTGCTTCGGTGCCAGGGCACAAGACGACGCCCGCGCCGCGTGCGAGGCGACAGCTTCGATCTCGGCCGGCACGCTGTGGGTCGCATGCACCAGCTGCCAGCGCGAATCGAGCGGCGCGTGGCGTGTGAGCCACTCGATCGGCCGGCAGCCGGTGGCGGCGAGGCAGTCGTCGACCTCGGCGGTCTGTTCGGCGACATGGATGTGCAGCGGCCCGGCGCTGCGTTCCGCGAGCGCGCGGATCGACTCGGGGCGCGCCGCGCGCAGCGAATGGACCGCGACGCCGGCGTTGACGAGCGGGCCCCGGACCGCGCCCTGCAGCGCCAGCACATCCTCGACGCTGGTCGCGAAGCGGCGCTGATCCCGGCGCAGCTCCGGCGCGGTGAAGCCGGCGCGTTCGTACAGCACCGGCAGCAGCGTCAGGCCGATGCCGGCGTCCGCGGCCGCGTCGGCGAGTGCTTGCGACATCGCCGCCGGGTCGGCGTAGCGGCTGCCGTCCAGGTCGTGCTGCAGGTAGTGGAACTCGCAGACGTGCGTGTAGCCGCCGGCAAGAAGCTCGAGGTAGAGGTGCGCGGCGATCGCCCGCAGCTGGGTCGGCGTGATGCGCAGTGCGACGCGGTACATGCGGTCGCGCCACGACCAGAAGTCGTCGTGCGCCGAGTCACGGCGTTCGGCCAGGCCAGCGAAGGCGCGCTGGAAGGCGTGGCTGTGCGCGTCGACCACGCCAGGGAGCACCGGACCGGCAATCGTCTCGGCGTCGTCGGGCGCGGCGACATCGGGCACGACCTCGGTCCAGGAGCCGTCGGCGCCGGCCACGAGCAGCACACGCTCGCGCCAGCGCCCACCGAGCCAGGCACGGGGCGCCCACAACCGCCGGCTCACGGCTGCCATCCGATCAGCGTCTCGACCAGCGATCGGAGCACCGGCAACACGGTGGCGGCGCGCGGCTCGTCGTAGTCGTGCGGCGGCGTCATGTAGCAGTGAAAGCACATCTCCATCTGCACCGCGTGGACGCCGTCGGCGGGACGGCCATAGTGACGCGTAATGTAGCCACCCTTGAAGCGCCCGTCGACAACATATGAGTTCGCGGCGGCCGGCGCGCCAAGGACGCTGCCGAGACGCTCGCGCAGCGCCGGCGCGCAGCTGGCGCCGTCGGCCGTGCCGAGATTCAGATCGGGCAGCCGTCCGTCGAACAGCCAGGGCAGCTCGGCCTGGATGCTGTGGCCGTCGAGCAGCATCGCACGGCCATGCTCAGCGCGCAGCCGCTCGAGCTCGGCGCCGAGCGCGTCGTGGTAGGGCCGCCAATAGAGCGCGACACGCCGCGTCACCTCGGCGTCGTCGGGCGTCCGGGCGTCGCGGTAGAGCGGGTCGCCGCTGAAGAAGCGCGTCGGGCACAACTCGGTGTTGTTGAGGCCGGGATACATCGGCGTGTTCTCGGGCGGCCGGTTCAGGTCGACGACATACCGCGCGAACCGCGGCACCAGCAGGCTGGCGCCGAGGTCCTTGGCGAACGCGTAGAGGCGGTCGAGATGCCAGTCGGCGTCTTCGGTCGAGAGCGCCCGCGGCACCAGCTGCGCGGCGACGTCGTCCGGGATCACGGTGCCGACGTGCGGCACGCTGACGAGCAGCGGCGTAGTGCCACGGTGCATCGTGCAGACAGCGACGCTCACGCGGACAGGCTTTCGCACCCGCCGACGACGACGCGCCGGCAGGGATTGTGACCGAACCAGTAGGCGAGCTCGGCCGGATGATCGAGGGCCCAGACCGCGAAGTCGGCGCGTTGGCCGGCCGCCAGGGTGCCCCGGTCGTGCAGCCCGAGGGCCCGCGCGCCCTGCACGGTGGCGCCGCGCAGCGCCTCCTCGGGGGTCAGGCGGAACAGCGTGCAGGCCATGTTGAGCATCAGCGACAGCGACAGCCCCGGGCTCGAGCCGGGGTTGTGATCGCTGGCGATGGCGATTGGCACACCGGCGTCGCGCAGCGCCTGCACCGGGGGCAGCTTCGTGTCGCGCAGGAAGTAGAACGCGCCGGGCAGCAGCACCGCGACGGTGCCGCTCGCGGCCAGCGCGGCGATGCCAGCGGCCGACAGCCATTCGAGGTGATCGCAGCTCAGCGCCCCGAAGCCGGCGGCCAGCGCGGCACCACCTTGATCGCTGAGCTGGTCGGCGTGCAGCTTGACCGGCAGGCCGAGCGCCCGCGCGGCGGCGAAGACGCGCCGCGTCTGCGCCAGCGTGAAGGCGATGGTTTCGCAGAACGCGTCGACGGCGTCGACCAGGCCCTCGGCGTGCAGCGCCGGCAGCCAGCCGCAGACCGCATCGACGTAGTCGTCGGCCCGGCCGTCGAACTCCGGCGGGACGGCATGGGCCGCCAGGCACGTCGTCTTCACCGTCACCGGCAGCTCGACGCCGAGTCGACGCGCCACGCGCAGACAGCGCGCCTCGTGTTCGAGCGACAGGCCGTAGCCCGACTTGATCTCGAGCGTCGTCACGCCGCCGGCGATCAGCGTGCACGCACGGTGCAGCGCACCGGCGAACAGCGACGCGTCGCTGGCGGCGCGGGTCGCGGTAACGGTGCTGCGGATGCCGCCACCGGCCCGGGCGATCTGTTCGTAGCTGACCCCCTGCAGGCGCTGTTCGAACTCGTGCGCGCGATCGCCGCCGTAGACCAGGTGCGTGTGGCAGTCGACCAGCCCCGGCGTGACCAGCGCGCCGTCGAGATCGTGCTCGGCGTCGACCTGCAGGTCGGGCGGCAGCGCGCTGTCGGCGCCGACCCAGGCGATCCGATCGTCCTGCGTCAGCAGGGCACCGCTCTCGATCTCGCCATACCCGCCGTCGGCGAGCGTGACCCCGCTCTCGGCCAGCGTGACAAGGTGCGCGTGCCGCCACAAGGTCTTCATGCCGGGGGGCTGTGAGCGCACGCAGTGCAGCCGTGCGCGGCGAGCGGATGGGAGAGTAGCATGGCCCCTGTGTCCCCCGCCGCCCGCCTGCCTCACCCGCGTCCCGTGCGCGCGCCGCGCGGCTCCGCGATCAGCTGCGCCGACTGGTTCATCGAGGCCGCCTACCGGATGATCCAGAACAACCTCGACCCCGAGGTCGCCGAGAACCCCGACGCGCTCGTCGTCTACGGCGGCATCGGCAAGGCGGCGCGCAACTGGGACTGCTTCGACGCGATCCTCGATTCGCTGCGGGCGCTGCGGCCCGATGAGACGCTGCTGGTGCAGAGCGGCAAGCCGGTCGGCGTCTTCCGCACTCACGCGGACGCGCCGCGGGTGCTGATTGCGAACTCGAACCTGGTGCCCAAGTGGGCAACCTGGGAGCACTTCGACGAGCTCGATCGCAAGGGCCTGATGATGTACGGCCAGATGACCGCCGGCTCGTGGATCTACATCGGCAGCCAGGGCATCGTGCAGGGCACCTACGAGACCTTCGTCGAAGCGGGCCGGCAGCACTACGGCGGGAGCCTGGCCGGACGCTGGATCCTGACCGCCGGCCTCGGCGGCATGGGCGGCGCGCAGCCGCTGGCCGCCACCTTCGCCGGCGCGGTCTCGCTGACCATCGAGTGCCAGCAGCGCCGGATCGACTTCCGCCTGCGCAGCCGCTATCTCGACGAACAGGCCGGTAGCCTCGACGACGCGCTGGCGCGGGTGGCCGCCTGCACGGCGGCGAAGGAGGCGCGTTCCATCGGCCTTCTCGGCAACGCCGCCGAGATCCTGCCCGAGCTGGTGCGACGTGGCTTCAGGCCCGACCTCGTCACCGACCAGACCAGCGCGCACGACCTGATCAACGGCTACCTGCCGCCCGGCTGGAGCGTCGAGCGCTGGCGGGCCGCGCAGGCCGACCCGTCGCAACACGCCGAACTCCGGCACGCCGCCGCGGCCGGCTGCGCCGTGCACGTGCGCGCGATGCTCGCGTTCCAGCAGATGGGCGTGCCGACCGTCGACTACGGCAACAACATCCGCCAGGTCGCGTTCGACGCCGGCGTCGGCAACGCCTTCGACATCCCCGGCTTCGTGCCGACCTACATCCGGCCGCTGTTCTGCCGCGGCGTCGGGCCGTTCCGCTGGGTCGCGCTGTCGGGCGACCCGGAGGACATCCGCAAGACCGACGCGAAGATGAAGGCGCTGTTCCCCGACAACGCGCACCTGCACCGCTGGCTCGACATGGCCGGCGAGCGCATCGCCTTCCAGGGCCTGCCGGCGCGCATCTGCTGGATCGGCCTCGGCGATCGCCACCGCGCTGGACTCGCCTTCAACGAGATGGTCAAGTCGGGCGAGCTCACGGCGCCGATCGTGATCGGCCGCGATCATCTCGACAGCGGCTCGGTCGCGTCGCCGAACCGCGAGACCGAAGCGATGCAGGACGGCAGCGACGCCGTCAGCGACTGGCCGCTGCTCAACGCGTTGCTCAACACGGCGAGCGGCGCCACCTGGGTCAGCTTCCATCACGGCGGCGGCGTCGGCATGGGGTATTCGCAGCACGCCGGCGTCGTCATCGTCTGCGACGGCAGTGCCGCGGCCGCGACGCGCATCGAGCGTGTTCTGTGGAACGACCCCGGCACCGGCGTGATGCGTCACGCCGACGCCGGCTACGCGATCGCCCGCGATTGCGCCCGGCAGCACGGGCTGAACCTGCCGATGGTGGGGCGTTGATGCTGCTGCGACCGGGAGCGCTCACCTTCGACGAGCTTCAGGCCCTCCATGTCGGCGGCCAGCAGCTGCGGCTCGACCCGCAGGCGATGCCGGCGATCGTCGCCAGCGCCGCCGTCGTGCGGCATGCCGCCGAAGGCGACGCCGCGGTCTACGGCGTCAACACCGGCTTCGGGAAGCTGGCGAGCACGCGCATCAGCGAAGGCGACCTCGCCACCCTGCAGTTGAACCTGATTCGGTCGCACAGCGTCGGTGTCGGCGCGCCGCTGGCGCCGACGGTGGTCCGGCTGATGCTGGCGATGAAGGCCGCGAGCCTGGCGCGCGGTCACTCGGGCGTGCGTCCCGTCGTCATCGACAGCCTGCTCGCGCTGTACAACGCCGACCTCCTGCCCTACGTGCCCAGCCAGGGCAGCGTCGGTGCGTCGGGCGACCTGGCGCCGCTGTCGCACATGACGTTGGCGCTGCTCGGGGAAGGCCAGTTCCTCGATCCCGGAGCCGGCGGCACTCGGCGGCCGGCCGCCGACGCGCTGCGCCAGGCCGGCATCCCGCCACTGGTGTTGAGCGCCAAGGAAGGCCTGGCGCTGATCAACGGCACGCAGACCAGCACCGCGCTGGCGCTGCATGCGCTGTTCTCGTTCGAGCCGGTGCTCGAATCGGCGCTCGTCATCGGCGCGCTGACCGTCGACGCCGCGCGCGGCAGCGACGGGCCATTCGACCCGCGCATCCATGCGCTGCGCGGCCAGCCGGGGCAGATCGACGTCGCGCAGTATTACCGCAGCCTGCTGGACGGCAGCGCGATCCGGCGCAGTCACCTCGAAGGCGACGACCGGGTGCAGGATCCGTACTGCCTGCGCTGCCAGCCGCAGGTCGTCGGCGCCTGCCTCGACCAGCTGCGGCACGCCGCGCTGGTCCTGCTGCGCGAGGCCAACGCCGTCACCGACAACCCGCTCGTCTTCGCCGCCACAGATGGCTCGCCCGCACACGGCACGCTGGTCGCCGGCGGCAACTTCCACGCCGAGCCGGTCGCGCTGGCCTGCGACGCCATGGCCAACGCGATCGCCGAGGTCGGCGCGATCGCCGAACGCCGGATCGCCATGCTGATCGACAGCAACGTGTCGCGGCTGCCGCCGTTCCTGACAGCCAACGCCGGCTTGAACAGCGGCTTCATGATCGCCCACGTCACCGCGGCGTCGCTGGCGAGCGAGAACAAGTCGCTCGCCCACCCGGCCAGCGTCGACAGTCTGCCGACCAGCGCCAACCAGGAAGACCACGTCTCGATGGCCACCTTCGCGGCGCGGCGGCTGCAGCCGATGATCGACAACGTCGCGCACATCCTCGGCATCGAGTGGCTGGCCGCGGCGCAGGGCATCGAGTTCCTGCGCCCGCTGACGAGCTCGCCGCCGCTCGAATCCGCGCACCGGTTGCTGCGCCAGGCCTGCCCGGCGATGGCCGAGGACCGCTTCATCGCGCCCGACATCGAAGCCGCGACCGCGCTCGTCCGCGGCGGCTCGCTGTCGACGCTGTTCCGCGCGCTGCCGGCCCTGCCGGCGCTGTGGACGCCGGCCTGAGATCGTCCGTTGAGGAAGGCGTCCAGCGCCTGGGCGTTCAGCCGCGAGACGGGCGCCACCTACTTGGCCGCCAGCTGCAAGCGGCTCAGGCGAGTGCCCTCAACAACGAACTTGCCTACGAGCGCAGCCGCCACCGGGCCGGATCCTGTCGGCCGTGCACGGCTACGACCACGACGTGGTCGTCAGCCATACGGAAGTAAATGGCGTACGGAAAGCGTGCGAACACCGCCCGGCGAGTCTGGCCGTGTACCTCTGGGAAGGCTAGCGGACTGGCCGCGATACGCCCTACGAGGGCATCGACCTCCGAGCCGAATCGGCGCCCCAGCCCCTCACGCCGCGACTCGTATCACTGCCGCGCTTCAAGGAGTTCGTCTTTGGCCTCCGGCCGAAAGACCACGGGGTAGGCCGCCACGGTCAGCCCAACAACGTCCGGCGCACCTCGGACCATGGGACGGCCGACGCGGGATTTCGCTGGTGCTCTTCCCAGCGGCGATCGAGCTCACGGCGCTGTTCGTCCGTCAAGCCGAAGGCGCCGTCACGTGCGGCGTCCGTGAGGCTCTCCCAGAGGGCGATCGCAAGCTCCGCACGATCGTCAGCCGGGAGTCTGAGCAGCTCCGTCAGCGGGTTCACGCCCATGATCGATCCTCGCACGCGTAGAGGTTCATGGCAACCACTCCGGTCGGTTCCACAGCGCGGAGGTGACTCGATCAGCGGGTCTTACACGGGACCCGCGAGTCGGACGGTCGACTGTCAGTCGGCGGAGCGGACGGCGGCCGTCGCTTCGCCCTCCGCGATCGCCTGGAACAGGTCGTTCTCGGACACCGGCTTCACCAGGTGGACGTCGAAGCCGGCTTCGGCGGTGCGGACGCGATCCTGCTGCTGGCCCCAGCCGGTGAGCGCGATCAGGCGCGCCTGCTTGCCCCACGACAGCCGGCGCAGGTGCCGCGCCGTCTCGTAGCCGTCCATCGCCGGCATGCCCAGGTCGAGGAGCACGACCTCGGGCTGAAAGATGCGGGCGACGGCCAGCGCTTCGAGGCCGTCCTGGGCGGTGCGGACGTCGTGGCCGGCCAGCTCGAGCCGCAGCGCCAGCGATCCGGCGGCATCGTGGTTGTCGTCGGCGACCAGGATGCGCCGGCGGGCGTGCAGCGGCAGCGGATCGATGGCGACCAGGGGCGCGCCCGGTTCGGACTCCGTGACGGGCACCGTGGCAGCCGCCACCGGCAGGCAGACGCGAATCTCCGTGCCCCGGCCCGGCCCCTCGCTGTGCGCCGCGACGCTGCCGCCGTGCATCTCGACGAGGCGGCGGACCAGCGCCAGCCCGATGCCGAGGCCGCCCTGGGCGCCGGCGTCGCCGTGCACCTGGGTGAACAGATCGAACACCCGATCGATCCGATCGGCGGGGATGCCGATGCCGTCGTCGATGACGCTGAACACGGCGGCGCCGCCTTCGGGGGCCACCCGCAGCGTGATGCGGCCGCCCGGGTTCATGAACTTCGTGGCATTGTGCAGGATGTTGCCGACGATCTGCACCAGCCGCGTCCGATCGCCCTCGATGGTCAGCTGCTCGTCGGACAGGTCGAGCACCAACTCGTGCCGCTTCGCGTCGATCGCCGGCCGCGTGATCTCGATCGCCCGCGCCACGATGGCGCTGGCCGGCACCGGCTCGCGCTGCAGCGTGATCATGCCGCGGGTGATGCGCGAGACGTCGAGCAGGTCGTCGATCAGGCGAACGAGGTGCTCGACCTGGCGATCGATGGTGTCGCGGACGCGGGCGCCGTGTCCTTCGGGCAGCTCCTTGAGGCGGAGCAGCTGGACGGCGGTGCGGATTGGCGCCAGCGGGTTGCGCAGCTCGTGCGCCAGCATGGCCAGGAACTCGTCCTTGCGGCGGTCGGCCTCACGCAGCGCCGCCGTGGTCGCTTCGAGCTCGGCGGTGCGCGCCGCGACGCGACGCTCGAGCTCGGCGTTCAGCTCTTCGAGGGCCCGGGTCTTGCGATAGAGCTCGGCGAACACCTTGACCTTGGCCCGCAGGATCTCGGGCACGACCGGCACCGGGACGTAGTCGACGGCGCACGACACCAGCCGACGAGGCCCGCTACAACAAGGCCGCCGCCGGACAGCAGCTCGTGGAGTTCGTCAAGGGCGACCTCACGACGGATGAGGGCCTCGAGAAGCACGTGCGCTTCACGAAGGTCGACTTCGTCTACGTCGGCAAGGTACCCACAGTGATGCCGATGCTGGGCGGAGACGTCGGCCGGCAGGAGCTGGCGACCGGTCGGCACGACTTCGAGGTAAAGGTAGAGGCGCTGTACGGGTCCGGAGCGCCGCAGTCGATGACGTGCGCCGGCACCTTCGACGTTCCCGGCGGGCCCGCGGTGCTTCGGTTGAAGGTCGACGTCATCGTCCGGCGGCCGCCGAATCGCGACGGCAAGGTCGCCGCCGAATGCCAGGTCGGCGGCTCGTCGCGACTGGTGCCGAGCCCGCTGCCGTCGTCCGGGCCCGTGCGATCGACGCTGCGGGTCCGCATCCTGTCGCAGGGCCGCTCGGTGGCGGACGCGACCGTGGGCGTCAGCGGCAGCGGCCCGACGCAGGAAGTGGTCTCGGATGCCACTGGAACCGCGACGTTCAAGGGTCTCGGCCAAGGGGACCACATGGTGTCGATTGTGGCGATCGGATATCGCAGGTTCACCGCGAGAGTGGACGTCGACGGAGCGAGTATCGACTACGTCGCGGAGCTCCAGGCGCCGGTCGGCCGGACGGTGAGCGACGAGAACGGCCGTTTTTCGGTGACCCTGGCGTCCGGCCGCTACGACGTCCACATCCAGTTGGGCGGGTCCGCGCAGCATTGGGTCGAGAAAGCCGCGGTCTCGGCCTCGCGCGGCGTCCAGATTCACGCCAGGCTGCAGCGCGGCTCCGTGTGGGCCACGACCAGCTCCAAGCCGCGTGGTGCCAAACCGGGAGGGACGGTCTTTGGCACCGTGCTCGATCAGCGCGGTGCGCCGGTGGCTGGCGCCGTCATCGCCGTGTTCGCCGAACGCGTGTTCCCGCGGTGAGACGCGGCCGTCACCGCAAGTGCCGGCCCCCGTCGACGCGGACGGTCTCGCCGGTGACGAAGGTCGAGCGCAGGAGCGCGCTGACGTGGCGGGCGACCTCGTCTTCGCCGCCCCAGTGGCCGAGCGGCGTGGCGGCCAGGACCTTGGCCTCGTCGGCCGGCGTCGAGCCGGCGGCCGGCACGATCGGGCCGGGCGCCACGACGTGGACGCGGATCCCGTCCCCGGCGAGCTCGAGCGCGAGCGCCTCGCCCAGGGCCAGGACGCCGCGTTTCGCCACGTAATACGGCAGGTAGCCACGGTAGCGCGGCCGGCCGCTCGCCGCCACCCAGTCCGAGAACAGCACCACGTGGCCGCCGCCGGCCCGGCGCAGGTGCGGGATGGCGGCGTGGGCGCAGTGGAACGAGGCGTCGAGGTCGACGGCCAGGGCGGCGTCCCAGGCGGCGACGTCGAGCGCGTCCACGGCGATGCGGTCGAAGCGCGACGCGGCCAGGACGACCGCCGACAAGCCGCCCAGGGCCTCGGCCGCGGCGTCGACCAGCGCGCGGCACGCGGCCGGCTCGGCCAGATCCGCCTGGAGGACGACGCTGCGCCGCCCGGCGGCGCGGACGGCGTCGGCGGCCGCCTCGGCCTCGGCGCGTGAGGCGCGGCAGGCAACGGCGACGTCGTAGCCGTCGCCGGCCAGGGCGCGCGCGATCGCGCCCCCGATCCGCCGGGTTCCCGTCACGAGCGCCCGGAGTGCTTCCGCCATCGCACAGTCTTATACTCCGAGCCATGCGCAACGACGGCTCGGCCCGGCGACGGTTCCTTCGGCAGGCAGCGGGGGTCGGACTGGCGGCGGCGTCCGTTCTGACGGACGACGCGCTGCTTCGCGCCAGGGCCGCGGTCGATCGGGTCGGCGATCGCGATCCCGACGACGTCGCCCGCGACGAATGGTTCTGGCGCGAAATACAGCTCGGGTTCACGCTCGATCGCACGCATCATCAACCTGAACAACGGCGGCGTGTCGCCCAGCCCGCGGGTGGTCCACGAGGCTTACAAGCGCTATCTGGACATCTCGAACCAGTCGCCGGCGTACCACATGTGGCAGGTGCTCGAGCCGAACCGCGAGGCGGTGCGTCGCAAGCTCGCGGCGAGCGCCGGCTGCGATCCCGAGGAGCTGGCGATCACCCGCAACGCCAGCGAGGCGCTGCAGATCGCGCAGCTCGGGATCGACCTCGCGCCCGGCGACGAGGTCCTGACGACCAACCAGGACTACGGCCGCATGCTCGATACCTGGGAGCAGCGCGTGCAAGCGCAACGGCATCGTCCTGAAGAAGATCAGCTTCCCGGTGCCGCCGCCGTCGATCGACGATCTGGCGCGCGCGCTTCGAAGCCGCGGTGACGCCGCGGACCAAGGTGATCCACGTCTCGCACATCACCAACCTGACCGGGCAGATCTTCCCGATCCAGGCGATCTGCCGGATGGCCCGGGCCAAAGGCATCAAGACCATCGTCGACGGCGCCCACGCTTACGGCCACTTCCCCTTCGCGCTGCGCGATCTCGAGTGCGACTACTACGGCACCAGCTTGCACAAGTGGCTGCTGGCGCCGGTCGGCACCGGCTTTCTCTACGTCCGCCGGCCGCTGATCAAGGACCTGTGGCCGCTGACGCCGGCCAACGAGCGGCTCAAGGACGACATCCGCAAGTTCGAGGAGATCGGCACCCATCCGGCCGCGACCGCGCTGAGCGTGGCCGAGGCGCTGGTGTTCCAGGAGACGATCGGCATGCCGCGCAAGGCGGCGCGGCTGCGCTACCTGCGCCACCGGTGGGCCGATCGGCTGAAGACGCAGCCCCGCTTCCACATCCACACCAGCTTCGACCCGGCCCAGGCCGGCGCCATCGGCACCGTCGGCCTCGATGGCCTGACGCCGCCGGCGATCGCGACCACGCTGTGGGAGACGGCGCGGATCATCGTCACGCCCATCGTCCACGACGAGTACGCCGGCGTCCGGGTCACGCCGAACCTCTACACGACGCTCGACGAAGTCGACACCTTCGCCAGCGCCATGGAGCGGCTCAAACCGGTCGAGCCCCCGGCGCGTAGTGCTGGGTGAAGGAGCCGATCGTGTCCAATCTCGCCACCGTGCAAGGCATCTACGCGGCGTTCGGCCGCGGTGACGTCCCGGCCATCCTCGAGCACCTGGCCGAGGACGTCGTCTGGGAATACGGCCACAACTCGACCGACGTCCCGTGGCTCCAGCCGCGGCGCGGCCGCAACGCCGTCGTCGGCTTCTTCGAAGCCCTGGGCGGCGTCGACTTCGCGCGCCTGGACGCCACGACGTTTCTCGAATCGGGGTCGACCGTCGTCGTCCTGCTCCAGCTCGACGCCACGGTCAAGGCGACCGGGCGGCAGGTGGTCGAAGAGGACGAGGTCCACATCTGGCACTTCGACGCCGCCGGCCGGGTCGCCCGGTTTCGTCACCGGGTCGACACACTCCAGCACCAGCTCGCCTGCCAGGGTCGCTGACGGCGGCCCGGAACGTTGCTCTGCGGCCGGAAACGGCGTATGGTCGTTCCTCTGCCACGTGAACGCCCAATTCACGGTTAGGAGAATCTCCATGCGGAGAACGTTCCTGTACGGATTGATGACCGCCCTGCTGGTGGTCGGCGCGACGACGGCCCCGCGAGCTCAGGCCGGTAAGCAGACTCTGGTTGCTGTTCTCAGCGGGGGGTCCGAAGCACCCACGGCGGTGAACACCGGCGCGCACGGCAAGGCCACGATCACGATTGACCCGGCGTCGGGCGAAGTGAGCTGGGTCATCGACGTGTTCAACTACCCCACTGGCCTCACCGCCTCGCACATCCACGTCGGCGCGGCCGGCACGGCCGGGCCGGTCATCATCGACTTCGCTCCCACGGCCATTGGCGTCTCGGGCCCGTTCCGGCTCGAAGGCACCACCAAGGCCTTCATCGCCAGACCGGCGGCGGGCATCCGCTCGATGGACGAGGCGATGATCGCCATCGCGTCCGGCAACGCCTACGTCAACGTCCACTCGCAGGCCAATCCCGGCGGCGAGATTCGCGGCCAGCTCTGCCCGGGCAAGGGCAACGACAATCGGTTCACCGGCATCGCGCTCTGCTCCCCGATTCCCCAGTAGTGTCGGCGCGCTCTCCTCGGAGGGCGCGCACGCCTCCCCTTTTAGCGCGCGGTCCTTCGGGATCGCGCGCTTCTGTTTGATGGCGACCCGCGCCCTCAGCGCGGGCGGCCCGTTCAGCCGGCGAACTTGTAGCCCAAGCCGTGCGCAGTGATCACGTATTGCGGATGCTTGGGATTGGGTTCGATCTTCTGCCGCAGTTTTCTTTGGTGGCAAGCCGCGCCCTCAGCGCGGCTTGGGGCGGCCGCTCGAGCGTGCGGCTGCTATTCGCGGCGCTAGGCGCGCCGCGGCGCCGCACGCCGGCCGCTGGCTGCGTCAGCCGGCGAACTTGTAGCCCAAGCCGTGCGCAGTGATCACGTATTGCGGATGCTTGGGATTGGGTTCGATCTTCTGCCGCAGCCAGGCGACGTGGACGTCGACGGTGCGCGTGTTCGGCATCGAGTGATAGCCCCAGACGTGATTGAGCAGCTCGTCGCGTGAGATCGTCGCGCCGCGGTGCTCGATGAAGTAGCGCAGCAGCTGGTACTCGCGCGCCGACAGCTCGACCTGGGCGCCGTCCCTGGTGACCTCGGCCTTGCGGAAGTCCACCTGGATCGCGCCGAAGCGATACGCCTCGGCATCGACGGTGTTCTTCGGCTCGTGCCGGCGCAGGCGCGCCTCGATGCGCGCGAGCAGCTCCATCATCTCGAACGGCTTGGTCAGGTAGTCGTCGGCGCCGAGCTTCAGGCCGAGCACCTTGTCGATCACCTGGCCGCGCGCGGTCAGCATGATCACCGGCGTCTCGACGCCCTGCTGGCGCAGGTCACGGAGGATGTCGAAGCCGCCGAGGCCGGGCAGCATCACGTCGAGGAGCAGCAGGTCGAACGACTCCTGCGAGGCGCGCGCCAGGCCTTCACGACCTTCGGTCGCGGCCTCGACGACGTGGCCCTCGCGCCCGAGCCGATCGCTCAGGGTGAGAACGAGCCCGGGTTCGTCTTCGACGATGAGGATTCGCGCCACGCCGCTAGTGTGTCGCAGATCGGACGCCGCGCAGCGTGTTTCAGGCGGGCACGCGCGGATCGCCCAGACCTGCCGCGGTCGCGCGATCGGCGCCGCCGGCCAGCGCGCCTTCCGGCGCGAGCGGCAGGTGCAGCGTGAAGGCGCTCCCCTTGCCGGCGTCCGTGCGCACCGTGATGCGGCCTCCGAGCTGGTCCATGATCCGCTTGACCAGGCTCAGACCGAGGCCGCTGCCGTGGATCTGCCGCGCCGTGGCGTCGCCGCCGCGATAGAACGGCTCGAAGATGTGCGGCAGGTCGCGGGCGGCGATGCCGGCGCCGTTGTCGCTGATCGTGACGCTGACCTCGCGCCGTCCACCGTCGGCGCGTCGCGCCTCGACCACCACCGCGGGCGGCGTGCCGCCGTACTTGAGCGCGTTGACAATCAGGTTCTGCAGCGACCGCGACACCGCCGCGGGATCGACCAGCACCGCCGGCAGCTCGCTCGCGCTCCGCCGCTCGACGATGGCGTGGTGCTCGCGGACCAGCGGCTCGGCGCCGCGCAGCGCCTCCTCGATGATGCCGCCCAGATCGGCCGGGCGGATGTCGAGCGTGGCGCGGCCGCTCTCGAAGCCGGCGAACTCCATGATCTGCTCGACCATCTGCGTCAGCCGGCGGCCTTCACCGGCGATCACGTCGCCGTAGCGCTTTACCTGCTTCGGATCCGAGACGACGCCGTCGGCCAGGTTCTCGGCCGCCGACCGGATCACCGCGAGCGGCGTCCGCAGCTCGTGCGACACGCCGGCGACGAACTCCATCTGCTGCGCCGCCAGGCGCTGGGCCCGGCCGGTCGTCATCAGCACCAGCCCCATGCTCGTCCCGAGCAGCAGCAGCACGCCGAAGCTGACCAGCAGGTTGCGCAGCCGCGCGTGCGAGACGGCGATGTCGAGCGAGCCGGCGCGATGCAGCACGTGGACGTTCCAGTGCGGCGTGGGCGGACCGCCCGGTCCGCCCGGCCCGCCGCGGCCGCCGCCGCCACGGAACGGGTTGCCGCGGCCTTCGCGGGTGACGATGACGGCGTTCGGGCCGGCTGCCTGCGGCGGCGGGTTGGCCGGCCGCGCGACGGCACCGGCCGCGCCGGTCGTGCCGGCCACGGCGACGGGCGCCTCGACCCGCCGATCCGTCACGAAGCGCCGGAACTCGAAGAACCGGATCTCGAACAGGTCGTCGTCGGTGACGTCCGGCGCGGTGCGGAGCGCCGCCGGCACCTCGCCCGCCGGGGCGCTGAAGGCGATGCCGGGGCCGTAGATCCCCACGTAGACGCTCGGATCCTGCGACAGCCGGAAGTGGCGCTCGACGAGCTGCGGCAGCAGGTCCTTCTCGAGGTAAGCGCGGTCGAGGACGGCGACGGTGTAGCCGTTGAGCGGCGAGACCGCCAGGGTGCGCCCCTCGGCGCGCTCTTTCGGCTGCCCGACCCGCGGGATGAGGAGGGCGGGCATGCTGGCGACCGTCGGCACCAGCCGCTGCGGGCCGCCGTTCTTGCGCGCCTCGAGGGCCTGCTGCAGCTGCGGCTTCACCGGATCCAGTTCGGCCGGCCAGGCCACCACGTCGAGGCGGGCCGGATCGCGGGAGAACCGCTCGACGACCCAAGCCTCCTTCTCGGCGGCCGGCTCGGTCAGCCGGTAGATCGTCTTGACCAGCTCGGGCCGCGGCGCCGCCGAGTACCAGCGCTCGTAACGGTTCACTTCGTCGTCGAGCGGGGCGTCGCGCTGCAGCTCGGGGCCGACCTGCAGCCAGAAGAAGGCGCGCGTCAGCTCCCGGTTGAAGTCCTCGGTGAGGCTCTCGGCCTGGTTGTCGGCGTGCGACCGCAGCCGCTCGCGCTCGTCAGTGCTGAGCTGGCCAACCCAGCGGTACTGCAGGACGGCCAGGACGCCGAGCAGGAGCGCCATCGCGGCGACGGCGAGCTCGGTGCGGGTCGGACGACGGAGCGCGAGGAATCGGGACATAGGCGGCGGCGGGCGGAATCGCTTCAAGAGATTACCCCCGCCGAAGACGCGAAAAACGCCTGAAAAGCCAGCTTTTACATGCTTAACAAACTCTTAGCGCCCCGTTAACCATTCGCCGCCGCCCGGCGACAACAATTGACGTCGGGGCAACGTCCAACCTGCCCAGACAACGCGGGCCGACGGAACCGGCGGCCCCAGACCAGACACCGAACGCCCATGCCTACCAACACCCGCACCCACGCCTTCCTCGCCGCACTCGTCGCGGCGGTCCTCACGCCGAGTCTGGGCTTCGCCCAGGCGCCCGCGCCTCAGGCCGCGCAGCCGTCCGCTCCGGCGGCTGCGGCTCCCGCCCCGGCGCCGGCCCCGGCCCCGGCGGTGAGCGACGAGAAGTCGGTGGCGCTGCTGGCCGACCTGCGCAAGGCCATCGGCGGCGACGCCAAGATCGCGGCGCTCAAGACGGTGAGTTTCGAGGGCACCTATCGCCGCGTCCAGGGCGAGCAGGACACGACCGGCGACCTCGAGCTGTATTTCGCGGCGCCCGACAAGTTCCAGCGGGTCGAGCAGTTCTCGTTCGGTCCCAACCCCGGCCCGCGCATTGCGCAGACGGTCAGCGGGACGGAAGGCTGGATGGGCCCGCTCGGTCCGGTTCCGGGCGGCATGGCCTTCCGGTTCGGGGGCCCGGGCGGTCCTGGTGGTGGACCGGGCGGCGCGGCCGGCGGCCCGGGCGGCGGCAACCGCGGCCCCGGCGGTCCCGGCGGGCAGCGCATGGATCCGGGCCTCATCGCCAAGCAGACCTACTGGCGCACCGCGCTGGCGATGTTCCCGGGCACCGACGCGACGTCCGCCCTGTCCTTCACCTACGTCGGCAAGGCGGAATCGCCGGACGGCGAAGCCGACGTGCTCGACGTCAAGGGCGACGGCAACTTCAAGGCGCGCCTGTTCGTCGACGCCAAGACGCACCTGCCGGTGATGCTCACGTATCAGGAGCGCGAGCGGAACTTCCGCCAGGTGCAGCGCAACCAGGGTGAGACCGACGAGGCCTTCCGCGCCCGGATGCGCGCCGAGCGCGAGGCCGCCGGCCCGCCCCCGCCGCCCAAGATGATCGACATCTCGATGTTCATCACCGAGCACAAGGACGTCGGCGGCGTGAAGGTGCCGCACCACTTCACGATGCAGACCGGCGACAAGCCGACCGAGGAATGGGAACTGAAGAAGTCGAAGGCGAACCCGAAATTCGACGACGAGCAGTTCAAGCGCAAGACGAGCAACTGATCATGAAGGCCCATTCCCTGTTCATCCAGCTGTTCGCCGTCGCGGTCCTGTCCACGAGCACCGCCGCGGCCGTCGCGGCGCAGGACGCCGAGCCCCAGAGCCCAGTCGCGGCCCCGGCCGCGCCGCAGGATCGGCCGGATCCCAACGCCGGCAGCATCAAGGTCCTCGTCCTCGACCAGACGGGTGCGGCCATCGTCGGCGCCACCGTCTCGGTCATCGCCGCCAACGCCAAGTCCGGCGCCGAAGCGAAGACCGCCACCGCCAACGATCAGGGCGACGCCACGGTCGACGGCCTGGCGCCCGGCCGGTACGTGATCCAGGTCGAGTCGATCGGCTTCGAGACCACGCAGATCACCGATGTCAACGTCCGCCGCGGCCGACGCGAGAGCCGCGACGTGCAGCTGCCGATTGCCGGCTACGTCGAGGAGGTCGAGGTCACCCGCGACAAGACCGACCAGAACATCACCGACAACTTCTCGTCGGCGCTGACGCAGGACCAGATTGACGCCCTGCCCGACGACGAGGACGAGATGGCCGAGCAGCTGCAGCAGATGGCCGGCCCGGGCGCCATCCTGCGCGTCAACGGCTTCTCGGGCGGCCGGCTGCCGCCGAAGTCGCAGATCGCCGAAATCCGCTTCCGCTTCGATCCCTACTCGGCGGAGAACCACGAAGCCGGATTCCCGCGCGTCGACATCCGCACCCGTCCCGGCAACGGCGCCTGGCGCAATAACGCCAGCGTGACCTTCCGCGACGAGTCGCTGAACGCGCGCAACGCCTTCGCCACGGACAAGCCGTCCGAGCAGGCGCGCCGCTACCAGGTACTCGATGGACGGCCCGATCAAGAAGGGCAAGACGTCGTTCTCGTTCAACCTCGGCGGCATGGACTCGTTCGACACCGAGACGATCCGCACCCGTAACGTCGACGGCACGCAGTTCGACGGCGTGGCGTCGCCGAAGACCGACCGCATCAACTTCAACGCCCGCGTCGAGCACGCCATCAACAAGAACCAGATGCTGCGGGTCGAGCTCTCGCGCAACGCCAACGACCAGAGCCTGCTCGGCGTCGGCGGCTTCGAGCTCTTCGATCGCGCCTACGACCGCGAAACCCGCGGCCACGAGTTCCGCATCTCGACGAGCGGTCCGGTGTTCCGCAAGATGCGCAACGAAGTGCGCCTCGAGGTCGACTGGAACGACAGCGTGTCGACATCGGCCAGCGACGCCGTGACGCTGCGCGTCCAGGACGCGTTCACGAGCGGTGGCGCCCAGGTCTCGGGCGGTCGCTCGTCGAAGAGCATCGAGTTCGCCGACAACCTCGACTTCGCGATCGGCAAGAAGCACGCGCTGCGCGCCGGCCTGCTCGTCGAAGGCGGCACCTACCGCAGCGACGAGAGGCGCAACTTCAACGGCACCTACACGTTCTCATCCGCGCAGGCGTTCGCGCTCGGCCAGGCGCTGCAGTTCTCGCAGCGCATCGGCGATCCGCTGGTCGAGTACAAGTCGTTCCAGGTCGGCGCCTACCTGCAGGACGACTTCCGCGTCCAGAAGAACCTGCTCGTCAGCTACGGCATCCGCTACGAGGCGCAGACGCACCTCGGCGACAACATCAATCTGTCGCCGCGCGTCAGCTTCGCGTGGACGCCCTTCAAGAACGGCAGCACCACGGTCCGCGGCGGCTTCGGCGTGTTCAACGACTGGTACGAGGACAGCCTCTACGAGCAGGCGCTGCGCCTCGACGGCCTCCGCCAGCGCGACGTGATCGTCCGCAACCCGACCTACCCGAGCGCCAGCGTGACCGGCGGTACGGAGCTGCCGCCGTCGGTGACGCGGATCGCCTCCGACCTGGTGATGCCGCAGATCACCCGCGCTTCGTTCGGCGTCGAGCACGCCTTCGCCAGCTGGGCGCAGTTCCGCAGCAACTACTACGTGCAGCGGACCTCGGACGAGTTCCGCGCCGTCAACCTCAACGCCAAGGTCAACGGCGTGGTGCCGTTCCCGACGCTCGGCATCATCACCTACGTCGACGCCATCGGCGAGGCCAAGAGCCAGGGCATCGACCTGTCGATGAACCTGAACTACGCGCCGAAGCGCATCTTCGGCACCGTCAACTACCGGCTGGCCAAGGCGATGAACGACGGCGACAGCGCCACCAGCCTGCCGATGAGCGGCGGCGACCTCGCCGCCGAGTGGGGCCCGGCCCGCGGCGACGTCCGGCACCGCATCTTCGGCTTCGCCTCGGTGCCGCTGATGTACGGTCTGCGCTCGAACCTCAACATGCGCTACGAGTCAGGCACGCCCTACAACATCACGACCGGCTTCGACGACAACGGCGACAGCGTCATCAACGACCGGCCGAACGGAGTCAGCCGGAACAGCGCCCGCGGCGACGGGCAGCTGAACATCGACCTCCGCCTGAGCTGGCAGAAGAGCATCGGCCAGGCCAAGGTCGTCGACCAGGGTCCGGGCGGACAGGGCGGCGGCCCGGTCATCGTCCGCGGGCCTGGCGGCCCCGGCGGTGGCGGCGGTGGCGGCGGACGTGGTCCTGGCGGCGGAGGTGGCGGCTTCGGTGGGGGTGGCGGCGGCTTCGGGCCGGGCGGCGCCAGCGGCCGGGTCAATCTCGAGCTGTTCGCCCAGGTGTCGAACCTGACCAACACCGTGAACTACCGGAGCTACTCGGGCGTGCTCACGTCGTCGTTCTTCGGCCAGGCGCTCTCGTCGGCCGAACCGCGGCGCATCGAGCTCGGGATGCGCGTCGGTTTTTGACGGAGTTTGCTGGCGGGCGGCACGACTAGAACTGCACGGCACGGCGTCTCTCAGCGGGGTCCCGGATGCGAATCCGGGGCCCCGTCGTGCGTTTGCGCCCTATTCTCTTGCCCAGGCCCGTGCCGTTGCCGATAATGCGACCGGCTCGTCCGCCCCCGAAAGGAGTTCATGGTGACCCTCTTCGCGGCCCGCGTCTCGCGCGGCGCCTGTCTCGCCGTCGCCCTCTGCATCAGCTCGAGCGCGGCGGCCGTCGCGGGCGCCGACACCGTCGAATACCGCGTCCTGGCCACCAACAAGACCTCCACGATGCAGAAGGAGATGCAGGACGCCGCCGCGGCCGGCTTCCGCTTCGCCGGCACGATGGGCGGAGAAACGGCCTTCGGCGGCAACGAAGTCGCGGTGATCATGACCCGGATTGGGGCGGCCCCGCCGCGCTACGAATACCGGCTGCTGGCCACCTCCAAGACCTCGACGATGCAGCGCGAGTTGCAGGAGGCGGGCGCCGCCGGCTTCGAGTACAAGGGCCAGAGCGTCTTTTCCTCGATGTTCGGCGGGAAGGAGGTGGTCGTTATCCTGGAGCGGGACCGCGAGGCGGCCAGCAAGGACCGCTGGGAGTTCCGCCTGCTGGCGACCAGCAAGACCTCGACCATGCAGCGCGAGCTGTCGGAAGCGGGCGCCCAGGGCTTCGAGTTCGTCGGCATGACCGTCGCCTCGACCGCGATGGGCGGGAGCGAACTCGTGACCATCACGCGCCGCAAGGTGCAGTAGACCAACCCGGAGTTCCGGCCAGCAGGCCCCGATCATGTCGCAGCAGGACGATCGTCCGGAGGACGCGGCAACCGAATGGTTGTCACCCGCCTTGTACCGCCAGCTCTGTGACGCGGTCGACGCGGCGCTGTTCGCCCCGCCGGACGCCCGCGACGCGCTCCTGGCAGCCCGCCTGGGCAGCGATCAGCGCCTGCTGGCCGAAGCCCGCGCCCTGCTCGCCTCGCACGAAGCCAGCCCGCGCACGTTCATCTCCCCGGCCCCGCACGCCGGCGGCGACGAGACCTTCGTCGGACGCCCCGACAGCGCCACGATGATCCGGCGCGACAGCGCCACCGTGATCGTGCCGGGGTCGGGGGCGCGCCGCGCCTACCAGCCGGACGCCGCCGAAAGCGACGGCAGGCAGCAGATGCGGGCGTTGAGCGACGCCACGCCGGTCCCCGGCTCGGGCTTCGGGTCGGACTTCGGCTCGGATGCCGGCGCCGGATCGGGCTCGGCCGGGTCGGGTTCGGGCACCGTCACGCTGCGGGCGCCGCTCCCGCCCGAACCGAGCCCGACCGCCGACACGGCGCCGCGGATCCCGGTCCACCACGACCCGCCCGCCGCGCCGGCGTCGTCGGGCACGCGACCCGCCTGGGGCCCGCCGGTGCCGATCAACGTGGCGCCGCCACCGATGCCTCCGGCGCCGCCGCCGGCTCCCCTGCCGCCGCCGATCTCGAAGCCGGTGCAGGCCGCCCCTCCGGCCCGCGTCGCGCCCGAACCGGCCCCGATGCCTGTCCCGGCGCCAGACCCGGCCCCTGCGCCGGCGCAGCAGCGCGCGCGCGTCGACGTCGGCGCGCCGATCCCGACGCGTCGCGGCGGCGGATCGGCCGGCGGCCTCATCGGCTTCGCCGTCGCCGGCCTGCTGTTCCTGGTCGCCGGCAGCGCGCTCTGGATGTGGCGCCAGGCCAACGTCGCCCAGCAGGACGCCGAGGCCCGCCTGGCCAAGGCCGAGAAGCGCTTCACCGAGGTCCGCCAGCTCGGGCAGCGCCTCGCCGAGGTGGATCACCTGCTCGCGGTGACCTCGGACCCCGGCGCCCAGGCGGCGCGGGCGGTGCTGCTGCGTACCTGGATGCAGTACCTGACCGACCTGCAGCGGGCCTCGGGCTCGACCGAGCGCGAACTGCTGGTCGAGGTCGCCAAGGGCTATCGCCAGCTGGCCGCGTCGCTCGGCGGCGTCTCGGGCCGGACGCTCGGCGACCGCGCCGGCGCCACCCGGACCCTGCAGATCGCCGAGAACCTGTGGAGCTATCTCGATCGCAACAGCGCGCAGCCCGACGCCGTCGTCCGCCAGGAGCTGGTGGCGACGCACGTCGATCTCGGCGACCTGTATGCGATCGCCAAGGACGCCGGCAAGGCCAGCGCGCAGTACCAGAAGGCGCTCGAAGGCGCCGGGACGCTCGCCGCGGCGGGCGTCGGCGCCGCCGACGTCACGCGCATCACCGCCATGGTCCGGCAGCGCATCCAGTCGGGGCCGCCGGTGGCCGCGCCGCCGGTCGCCGACGGGGCGCCGATCTCGGCGCCGGAAGAGCCTTGAACGACAGACAACCGAAGCGAGGAGACCGCTGATGTGGGGACGTAGCGCACGACGACTGGGACTGACGCTGGCCGCGATTGCCTTCGCGGTCGGGTGCAACAAGACGGCCGAGAAGCCCTCCGAGCCACCGCCGCCCCCCGAGCCCGAGGTCGCCAAGGCGCCCGACGCGCAGGTCACTTCGCTGTCCGAGATGGCGGTCGAGTACGAGAAGCTCGAGCAGTCACAGGCCGCCACCAACCAGCAGATGAGCCAGCTGATCACCAAGTATCAGCAGCGCGGCGGCTCGCTGCCGCCCGGCTTTGGCGCCGAGCTGACCGACGAGCAGCGGACCCTGCTGGCCGAGCGCATCAAGACCGAGAAGGCCGGCCTGCGCACGCTGCTGCAGGACCTGATCGATCGCGACAAGGACGTGCAGCAGATGAAGACGCGTCTCGACGCGCTCGAGACGCAGCTGCCGGCGAGCGTGGTGGCCAAGGACGGCGACCGCCACGACCGCATCGCGATGAACTTCCTGGTCAAGCAGGGCGTGCCGGCCAAGAAGGCCTACGAGATCGTCTCGCAGATCAACCTGCAGGACGCGCTGGTGCCCGGCTTCCGGGTCTGGACCTACTACCAGAAGGGCCAGTTCGGCACCTGGGTCACCCGCGGCAAGGCCAACATCACGCCGCAGGAGCACGCCAAGAAAGTGCTGGCGCTGCTCGAGGAATCGCGCGACAAGGCCCTCAAGGATCTCGCCGACACCTCGTCCGAGCGTGACGCGCTGAAGGTGACGACGGCCGAAAAGGAAGCCGCGCTGACGCGCTCGGCTGACGAGCTGAAGGCGATGACCGAGACCGCCGAGCAGCAGCGCGCCGAAGTGCAGCGCCGCGAGGTCGAGTCCAACACCCTGAGGTTCATCGTCGGCTCGAAGAAGTCGCTGGTGAAGAGCAAGCTGCTCGAGAAGAACATGCGCAAGTGGAACCCGGCGACCGACCAGATGTCGTCGCTGAACCTGCTCGAGTCGCAGGAGATTCCCATCGACGCCGCCTCGCTCGGCCTGAAGAAGGTCAAGAAGGTGACGCTGGTGCCGGAGATCTTCCTGGCCGGCGTCGACTACGCCGTCCAGGTGGGCGGGCCGACGGCGACGCTCAAGATCACCGCGCCGGACAAGTTCAAGGCGAACCGCTTCATCATCGTCGTCGAATGACCCGGCGCCCCGTCGTCGCCGCCACCGCCCTGGTGGTGGTGCTCGCCAGCGGCGTCGGCGGATGGCTGATGTGGATGGGCCGCTCGCCCTTCGGGCGGGCGGCCACCAGCCCACCAGCCGGCGGCGACGAGGCCCAGACTGCATCGACCACCGCCCCCGGCACCACCGGGGGCGCCCGCCTGCTGTGGACGCTCGCTGGCCACACGGCGGCGCCAGTCAGCGTCGCGGTCTCGCGCGACGGCAGCCGCGCCATCTCGGGCGGCGGCCACGGCGACGGCGCCGTCCGCGTCTGGGACATCGCCCGGGGCCAGCCCGTCACCCGCTTCACCGGACACGGCGACAAGAGCGACGTCCTCGCGGTCGCCTTCACCCCCGACGGCACCGCCGCTATTTCCGCCGCCGGCCCGGCGGACGACTCCCTGCGCGTCTGGGATCTCGCCACCGGCGCGGAACGCACCCAGCTCTCCGGCGACATCGGCCTGGTGTTCCGGACCGTGTCCGACGACGCCACGGTGGCGCTGGCCCAGGAGACGACCGCTGAGGGCCGCAGCAAGGGCTTCTCGATCTGGCGAATCGACGAAGGGCGCCGCACGGTGGCGGTCGACGCGCCCGACCACGCCACCGCCCTGGCGCTCTCGCCGGACGGCAAGACAGTGCTCTCGGGGGGCGGCGACGGCACCCTCACGCTGTGGCGCAGCACCGGCGAGAAGATCCGCTCGTTCGTCGCGCACGGCCCCGGCACCAACGTGCGCGCCGTCGCCTTCGGCCGGGCCGGCCGGCTGCTCGTCACCAGCGCCGACGGCGCCGGCGCCACCGGCACGGCGCCGCAGCGCGCCGTAATGCTGTGGGATCCCGAAACCGGCGTCGCCTTCCGCACCATCCGCAACGCCACCCATTTCGCGCTCGCCGACGACGGCCGCACCCTCGCGGTCGCCGGCGACGCCACCTCGATCCGCGTCCTCGACGTGATCACCGCCCGCGAGCTGGCCCGCCTCGAAGGCCACGCCGGCGGCGTCACCGCGCTCGCCTTCGCCCCGGGCGCCACGCGCCTGGTGTCGACCGGCGCCGATCGCACCGTCCGCGTGTGGGCCCTCGAGCCGGGCTCCAAGGAGCCAGCCAAGCCATGACCGTTCGCAATGACGCAGGATCGGGGCGCGACCGCGCCGCGGCGCCGATGCCCTGGGCCCACGCCCTGGCCGCCCAGATCGGACGGCAGGTGGTCGGCCAGCAGCAGCTGGTGCAGCGCCTCACCGTGGCGCTGCTCGCCGGCGGCCACGTGCTGCTCGAGGGCCTGCCCGGGCTGGCCAAGACGCTGATCGTCAAGACGCTGTCGCAGGCCTGCCAGCTGTCGTTCCAACGGCTGCAGTTCACGCCGGACCTGTTGCCCGCCGACCTGATCGGCACGCTCGTCTACAACCCGAAGACGCTGGAGTTCGCGGTCCACAAGGGGCCGATCTTCGCCAACATCGTCCTCGCCGACGAGATCAACCGGGCACCGGCCAAGGTGCAGAGCGCGCTGCTCGAGGCGATGCAGGAGCGATCGGTGACGATCGGCCACGAATCGCACCGCCTCGACGAGCCGTTCCTGGTCCTGGCGACGCAGAACCCGGTCGAGCACGAAGGCACGTTCCCGCTCCCCGAGGCGCAGCTCGATCGCTTCCTGTTCCAGGTTCGCGTCACCTACCCGTCGCGCGAGGAGGAGCTGGAGATCCTGACCCGGCAGATGAACGCCGAAACGGCGTCGCCGCGGATCGAGGCGGTGGTCACCGCCCACGAGCTGCTCGCGGCCCGCGCCTCGCTGGCGCAGGTGTTCACCGAGCAACGCGTGCTGGCCTATGTCCTCGACCTGGTGCGGGCGACGCGCGACCCGGCCGCCTTCAAGCTGCCGGCCGTCGCGCCGCTGGTCCGCTTCGGCGCCTCGCCGCGCGCCGCGGTCCATTTCACCCAGGCAGCCCGCGCCACCGCGGCGCTCGCCGGCCGCGCCTACGTCCTGCCGGAGGACGTCAAGGAAGTGGCGATGGACGTGCTGCGCCACCGGTTGATCCTCAGCTACGACGCCGAGGCCGACAACGTCTCGGCGGACGAAGTAGTGGCGAAGATATTGGCGGCCGTGCCCGTACCGTGACGGCCGCACGTTAACTCCCAACTTCCAACTGCCAACTTCCAAGGAACTCCAAACTCACAACTCCCAATGAGCTCGACTGCCGAAGCATGCGCCGTGTCGGTTGGAGATTGGGCGTTGGAAGTTCCTTGGAGGTTGGAAGTTGGTCGTTGGAAGTTCTCGGTGAGAACACCGTAATGGACATCGGCCGCTTGAGAGGCTCCGCTCACCGCGTCGCTTTCCGCTTCATGCGGCCGGGCTCGGTGCCGACGCCCGGCGTCCACCGGTCGCTGTTCCGCGGCCACGGCCTGAACTTCGCCGGCTACCGCGAGTACCAGCACGGCGACGACATCCGCATGGTCGACTGGAACGTCACCGCGCGGCAGAATCGGCCGATGCTCAAGCTGTTCGAGCATGAGCACGCGACCGCGATGATGCTCGTCCTCGACGCCAGCGCGTCGATGACCGGGCCGCACCCGGACAAGTGGGAAGCGGCCGCCGCGCTCGCGGTGCTGTTCGCGTTCGTCGCCGCCCGCGACGGCGAGCGCCTCGGCCTGGCCGTGACCGGCGAGAAGGGGCTCGCCTTCGGCGCCCGCCGCGGCTTCGCGCACGCCAGCCGCGTCGCCCACCGGCTCGAACAGCCGCCCGCCTTCGCCGGCGGCTCCGCAGCCGGCTTCGGCACGGCGGGCCCCGCTGGTGGAGGCGCGCTCGACGACGGCATCCATCGCGCGCTGCGCAGCCTGCGGACGCCGGGCGTCCTGGTGGTCATGTCGGACTTCCTCGGCACGCGCTGGGACGCGGCGATCCGCGAGGCGGTGCGGCGCCACACCGTGGTCGGGCTGACGATCTCGAGCCCGTTCGAGCACGAGCTGCCGTCGGCGGGCCTGGTCCGCGTCCAGGACGCCGAGTCCGGCGGCACGCGCTGGGTCGATACCGGCTCGGCGCGGGTCCGCGCCGCCTACGCGCAGCGTTCGCTGGCCCTGCGCAGCGAGATCCGGGCGCGGCTCGTCGACTCGGGCGCGGTGCCAGTCGCGATCCGCACCGATCGGCCGCTGATCGGCCAGCTCGCCAGCATCTGCCGGGTGCGAGGCGCCGCGTGATCGCCGTTCTTGCCGCGTTTCTGCTGGCCGTTTCTGCCACGCAGCCCCGGGCTGAGCCCCGGGCTGAGGCCCGGGCTGGGCCCGCGGCGCGGCCCGTGGCGCGGCCCGCGGCGCCGCCCACGGCTGGCGCTCCGACCGCGACCGCCGCACCGGCGCCGTTCACGGCGCGCTTCCGGCTCGAACCGGCGCGGGCCCGCATCGGCGATCGGCTGACGCTGACGATCGACATCGACGCGCCGGCGACGATCGAGTCGGTGCAGCCGCGCCTCGAGGAGCGCCTCGGCGAGTTCGACGTGCTGTCGATCGACTCGACGCCGGTCGCGCGGACCGACGGCGCGTGGCGGCAGACGTGGCGGGTGACGCTCGCCGCCTTCGACAAGGGCGAGCCGCGGGTCCCGCGCTTCGCCATCGATTACACCGCGGCCGGCGGCCAGGCGCTCGCCTACTGGGCCGACGCCGGGCTGTTGGCGACGATCACGGCGCCGACCGTGACGGCGGACACGCCGCTGCGGCCGATCGTCGAGCGGCAGGATCCGCCGCCGCAGTCGCCGTGGCCGCGCATCGCGCTGGTCGGCGGCATCCTGTCGCTGGTCGTCGGCCTCGCCTCGATCCCGCTGGCGACGTGGTGGCTGCGCGCCCTGCGCCGGCGCCGCCAGCTCGCCTTCTTCCGCAACCTGCAGCGCGAGCTGGCCCGGCTTGGCGAGGCGCCGACGCGGACGCCCGAGGAGGCGCGCGCCGCCTACACCCGCGCCGCCGAAATCCTGCGCCTCGGTGTCGGCCGCGTCGCGCCCGGACCGACCGCGTCGCTGCCCTCGCCCGAGCTCGCCAGCCACCTGGCCCGCATCGGCGCCGAGGCGTCGCGGATCGCGGCCCGGCTGCGCTCGTCGCTCGCCGCGGTGGACGCCGTGCGCTTCGGCAACGTCGTGCCGACCCCGCACCGCCACACCGCGACCCTCGGCGAAGCCGGCGGCGTCGTCCAGTCGATGAGCGCTGCGGCCGTGCAGCGCCCGCCGAAAGCGAGGGCGTCGTGACCCTGCCGGCGTGGCTCCTCGACATGGTCCGGTTCGCGCACCCGGGCTGGCTGCTGCTACTTGCCGTGCCGCCTCTCCTGTGGCTGGTGCGCCGGCTGCGGCGGGCGCCGCTGGCTGCGGTGTCGTCGCTGGCCTGGTTCGACGCCATCCCGACGACGTGGCGGGTCCGCCTGCGCTGGCTGCCCGGCGCGTGGCGGACCCTCGCCTTCGTGCTGATCGTGATCGCGCTGGCCGGCCCGGAACGCGTGACCCCGGCCCGCGAAGGCGTCCGGCCCGGCCTCGACGTCCTGCTGCTGATGGACGTGTCGCAGTCGATGCGGGCCCGCGACGGCACACCCGATCGGCTCGGCTCGGCCATCGCCCTGGCGCAGGCAGTGGTCAAGGCGCGGCCGCGCGATCGGATCGGCGTGCTGCTGTTCGCCGGCGATCATGCCATCGCCTGTCCGTTGACGATCGATCACGACTCCGTCGTCGGTCGCCTGCAGACGATCACGGTGTCCGAGAGCGACGAGGGCACCGCCATCGGCGTCGCCATCACCGGCGCGCTCGGCCGGCTGCAGACGGCCCGGGCGGCGCGGGGTGCGATCGTCGTCGTCACCGACGGCGCCAGCAACACCGGAAGCCCGCTGCCCGAGGAAGCGGCGCGCCTCGCCGCGCGTCAGGGGATGACGGTCCTGACCATCGGCGTCGGCCGCGACGGGCTGGTCCCGTTCCCGACCGAGCTGGGCATCGTCGAGATCCCGCTCGGCATCGACGAGCCGGCGCTGCGCCGGGTCGCCACCGCCGGCGGCGGCACGTTCGTCCGGGCCACGGATCGCCAGGCGGCTGCCTCGGTCGCCGCCGCGCTCGATCGGATCGAGCCGGCCGAGCGCGTCGTGACCAGCCGCAAGACCACGCCGGTCGGCGCCTGGCTGGGCGCCGCGGCCTCGATCGCGCTGCTGCTCGAACTGGCCGTGTCGCGGCTGTGGCTGAGGGACTTGCTGTGAACCTGGCGGCGCTCTTCGGCGACACGGCCGCTGGCGGCCCCGGCCTCGGCGCCGGGCTCCTCGCCGCACTGCTCGTCGGGGCGCTGGCGGCCTGGCGCGAGTGGAGCCGCGGCCGGGCGCGGCAGGCGTGGCACGGCCCGTCGGTCGTCGTCCCGCGATCCCGCCTGCGCGGGCTCGTCCGCGTCATCCTGCTGGCGGCCGCTGCAGGCTGCGCCACTGCCTCCGTCATCGGCCTGACCGGCGCCGGCGAGACCGACACGGCGCGGGTCGCGCCGGAGTCGATCCTGATCGCCCTCGACATCTCGCGCAGCATGGACGCCGCCGACGTCGCCCCCAGCCGCCAGGCGGCGGCCCGCGCCTGGCTGGCCCGTCTGGTCGATCGCGCCGCGCCGCGGGCGGTGGGGCTGATCCTGTTCGCCGGCGAGCCGCTGCTCACCTGTCCGCTGACCTCGGATCTCGGCGCGCTGCGCCTCGCCCTCGACGAAGCCGGCGCGACCCAGCTCGCGATCCCGGGCGGCTCGGTGCTCGGACCGGCGATCGCCCGGAGCGTGATCGCTTTCGGCGACAGCCGGGCCCGGCGCACGCTGATCGTCGTCAGCGACGGCGAGGACACCGGCGCCGGCGTCGCCGACGCCATCGCCGCCGCCAGGCAAGCCGGCGTCGTCGTCCACACTGTCGGCGTCGGCACCGCGCAGGGCATCGCCATGCCGGTGCGGCGGCCGCCGCCCGGCGAGCTGGTCGCGCCGAACGCCGAGACGCGCGTCACGAAGCTCGAGGACAAGGGGCTGCGCGAGCTGGCCAGCGCGACCGGCGGGCTCTACCTCGCCGGCGTCGACGACCACTCGCTGGCGCTGCTGGCCGGCCGGCTGCGCGCGCCGCGCGGGCCGGAACAGGCGGCGCAGACGATGTGGTGGACGGCGCTGCTGCTGATCGCGTTCGGCTGCCTCGCGGTCGAGCGGTTGTGGCCGGAGCGCCGGGTCCGCGTCGTCGCCGTCACGGTCGCCTCGCTGCTGGTCCTGCTGGCGCCGGCGCCGGCCGGCGCGGCCGACGGCTGGGACGCCATCCGCGAAGGCAACGCCGCACTCGACCGTGGGCGGACGCGCGAGGCGATCGAGGCCTTTCGGCGCGCCGCGCAGGACGGGGACGCCGCGGCCCTGGCCTGGTTCAACGTCGGCGTCGCGCTGGCCAGGCAGGACGATCCGAAGAACGCGGCGATGGCCTTCGCCCGGTCGGCGGCCTTTTACAAGACCGACGGCGAGCGCGCCCGTGCCCACTACAACCGCGGCATCATGCTCGAGCGGAGCGAGGAGCTGGAAGAGAGCGCGCGCGCCTTCATCGCCGCGCTGCGCAACGATCCGTCGAGCGACGATGCCCGGATCAACCTCGCCATCGTCCGCGCTCGTCTCGAACGCGAGAAGTCGAGGGAGCCTCCGCCGCCGGCGCCGCAGGACGATCTCGAGAGAGCCATGCAGCAGGTGCCGCAGCAAAGCTACGCCTTCAACAAAGGCAAGAAGCAGCCGCGGCCGGTCGCCGCTGGCTCGGACTGGTAGCACCGCGAAGATCGGCGCCCTTTCGCGTGCGGAATATTCCCCATTTCGGTACGGCTATTGCTGTCATCTGGCGTTAATCAATTACGAGGCAGTAAGTTCGACACGCTGTTAGTCATTCAGACTCGATCTGACGGCGCGAGACACCGTGCTGACGGCGCCGACGGGAGCAGAGATCCCTGGGATTTCCGCGCTCTTCCCTCGATCGCGGTGGTCAGCCGCGAATCGGATCAGCTCTTGCATTTCGCGGTATCCACGCGGTGATGGGTCGTGGCTGTCGCGACTCGCGCCTGGGTTTCCCCGTTACGCCGGAGCACACGTGTCCCTCGTCGAACCCCCGATCGACGTGCCGTGGCTCGCCATCGCGACGACGATCCACCTCGCGCTGGCGGCCGTGCGGTATCAGCGCCACCACGTCGCTCTCGCGGTCACATCCGCGGCGTGCGCCGCGCTGCCGTGGCTCCTGCCGTCAATCGCTGGCCTCGCCGCGGGCGGGCTCGCCCACGTAGCGTGGTACGCCGCGGGCAGCAGATGGTCGCGTCGATCCGGCGGCTCGGTGGAACCACGACCGACGGCGGCCCGGGCGCCGCGCCCCAGCCAGGCCGCCGCGATCGCCACGGCCGCCGCCGCGCGCCGACCGGCGCCAGCCGCCAAAGGGTTCGTCCAGGTGTCGGTGATCGCCGTGTTCGACGAGTCGCCGGACATCCGGACCTTCCGATTGAGCCGGCCCGAGGGGTTCCCTTTCACCGCCGGCCAGTTCCTGACCGTGCGCCTGAGAACAGATGGGCGCGACCTGGTGCGCTGCTACTCGATCAGCTCGGCCCCGGAGGCCACCGGCTACCTCGAAATCTCGGTCAAGCGGCAGGGCGTGGTCTCGAATGCCCTGCACGCCGGACTGCGGACCGGGAGCCTCCTCGCCGTGCGCCCGCCGGCCGGCGGGTTCGTCTATCCGGGCCATGACGATCGACCGCTGGTGCTGCTCGCCGGCGGCATCGGCATCACGCCGCTGCTCAGCATGCTCCGGCACGCGGTGCTCGCCGAGCCGACGCGGCCGGTCACCCTGTTGTATTGCGCCCGCAGCGAGGGCGACTTCGCCTTCCGCGACGAGCTCCACGCGATCGGCCGGCGCCACCCGCAGGTCCGCGTCTGCCTGGCCGCGAGCCGGGCGGCGTCGCAGCCCAACGTCTATCCAGGGCGGATCGACGAGGCCCTGATCCGCTCCGCCGCCCCCGACGTGGCGCACGGTCTCGCCCTGCTGTGCGGTCCGCAGGCGATGATTGACGAGCTGACCGCCGTGCTCGGCCGTATGGGGCTCGGGCTCGGTCAGAATCCGCTCGGAGCTGTTCGAGCCCGCCGTCGCGTCGGCCAGCCGTTCGCGTGACGCCGCGCCCGAAGCCGCCCCGGCCGGCGGCGGCGACGGCTACCGCCTGAGAGCCACCCGCTCGGGTCGCGAAGTGGCTTGCGGCACCGGCCAGACCCTGCTCGACGCGGCCGAGGCGCACGGCCTCGACATTCCCTCGCTCTGCCGCGCCGGGGTGTGCGGCACCTGCCGGACGCGCGTCGTCGACGGCGACGTCGACTGCTCCTCGGCGATGCTCGACGAGGGCGATCGAGAGGCTGGTTACGTGCTCGCCTGCGTGGCGTCACCGCGCGGTGACTGCGCCATCGAGGCCTAGGATCCCGTGGCGATGTCGTCGATTCCCGTCCCGCTCCGTGCGCCGCGTCCGGTCGCGGCTCGCGTGTCCGAGCTGAAGCTGCTGACGGCGCGGGCGCTGCTGAACGTCCTGGCCATCAGCGGCGTCACGATCGTCGCGCTGAGCGCGTGGATTCTCGTCGGGCTCGGTGGCTGGCACTACTACGGTACGCCGCTGGCGGTGCGCGGCTACGACGCGATGCACCGCGTGCTCCGACCGTCTGGTCCGGTGGGACAGACCCTCGGCGTCGTCGGGCTCCTGCTCATGCTGGTGCCCTTCGTCTACCTCGTTCGCAAGCGCCTGGCCCGGCGCGGCCGCGGCGCGGCGAACCTCAAGCTGTGGCTCGAAATCCACATCTTCTGCGGCATCGTCGGCCCGGTTGCCGTGACCTACCACACCGCCTTCAAGTTCAACGGGCTGGTGTCCGTCGCCTATTGGTCGATGGTGCTGGTCGCGCTGTCGGGGTTCGTCGGCCGCTATCTCTACGTCCGGATGCCGCGGACCATCCGCGGTATCGAGGTGAGCGAGAACGATCTGCGGACCCGGCTCGACGAGTTGAAGGAGGATCTGCAGTGGCACGTCCGGCCGGCAGTCCTCGACGAAATCGACGCGGCCGAGCGCACGTTGCTGGCCGCCCCAGCCACCTTCGCCGGCCTGCTCCTCGGCGCCTGGCGGACGCACGGCAGCGGGCGGGCGCTCCGCGATCGGCTGTCCGCCGGCGGCGTCCCGGCCGATATCGCCCAGGATGTCGTGGCCACCGTGGCCGAGCGCGAGCAGCTGCTGCGGCGGCTGCACTACGCGCGCAAGACCAAGCAGCTGTTCGACCTGTGGCACGTGCTCCACCTGCCGCTGGTGTGGGTGATGCTCGTCATCGTGGTGCTGCACGTCGGCGTCGTGCTCTACCTGGGCTACGTGCCGTTCCGATGGTGACCGTGTGGTGGCTGCGACTGGCTTGTCTCGCGCTCGCCGTCCTCACGGTACCCGCCGCCGTTGGCGCGCAGCTCGGCCAGCTCGTATCACCAGGACGCCTCACCAAGGCGCACCAGGATCTGGAAGGCCTCAATCGCTGTCAGTCGTGCCATGAGACGGGACGCCGCGTGACCGCCCAGAAGTGTCTGTCGTGCCATGCCCCCATCGCGCTGCGCATGCGCGAGAAGCGCGGCGTCCACCGCGCGGTGACGGAGGACTGCGTCACCTGTCACGTGGAGCACATGGGCGTCGACGCGGAGCTGCGGCCGTTCAAGGTCCAGGGCTTCGATCATGGCCGCGACACCCGCTTCGCGCTCGACGGCAAGCACGCCGCGGTGGCCGCGAACTGTCAGGCGTGCCACAAGGTCCGCTCGTTCCTCACCGCGAAGATGGAATGTGCGTCGTGCCACGTCGATGTCCACAAGGGCACGCTGGGGGCGAACTGCGCGTCTTGTCATCCGGTCAGCCGTCCGTTCAAGGACGCCACGACCGCCTTCGATCACTCCCGCGCCGCCTTCCCGTTGACCGGAGCCCACACCACCGTCGCCTGCGCGCAGTGCCACCCGAAACAGCAGTTCAAGGGCATCGCCTTCCAGTCGTGCGCCAGCTGTCACAAGGATCCGCACCAGCCGCGCTTCCCCGGCGCCTGCGCCCGCTGCCATGTGACGACCGAGACCTGGCGCACCCGGACGGTGGATCACTCGCGCACGGCGTTCCCTCTGGAGGGCAAGCATCAGGAGGTCGCCTGCGCGTCATGCCACGTGCGGCCGGCCCTGCAGGTCGCCTTGCGCGCCGACAAGTGCAGCACGTGCCACACCGACCTCCACCGCGGCGCCTTCGCCCCGAAGGACTGTGCGGCGTGCCACAACGAATCCGGCTTCGCGAAGGCGCCATTCGACCACAAGACGACGCGCTTCCCGCTGACCGGGGCCCACGCCACCGCGCGGTGCGAGACCTGTCACGTGCGCAGCCGCGCGCGGACGGCCGGGACCCGGCCGGCACCGGCGTCGGTCGAGTTCCGCGGCCTCCGCAGCGAGTGCGCCGCCTGCCATCAGGATCCGCACCGGACCGAGCTCGGCGCCACCTGCGAGACCTGTCACGGCGCAACGACCTTCAAGCTGGCGGCCTACAACCACCAGCGGCCGACCGCCTTCTTCGCCGGGGCCCACGCCCCGGTTGGCTGTGCGCTCTGCCACAAGCCGGTCGCCGCCGCGACCACCGCCGTCGCGGTCGGTCCGGCCAAGATGCGCCCGGCCCCGGCCGGTGCCGCCGCCTGGCACGTCGCCTACACCAAGACGGGGACCGCCTGTGCGACGTGCCACGCCGACGTGCATCTGGGCCAGGTGTCGGCGCAGTGCGAGACCTGCCACGCGGTGAGCGTGGCGAAGTTCCAGCTCGCCGCCACCTTCTTGCACGATCGCACCCGTTACGCGCTCACCGGGGCGCACGCGACGGTGGCCTGCGGCAAGTGTCACAAGCCCGAGACGGCCGCCTTCCCGGCCGGACGCGGCACCACGGTACGGCTGACCGGAATCGGCCAGCAGTGCATCAGCTGTCACGCCGACGTGCATCAGGGTCAGGTCGGAAACGCCTGTGAGTCCTGCCACACCACGGCCGGGTTCGCGGTGCGCAAGTACACCCATCGCACTCGCTCGCACGACGCCTTCTTCACCGGCCGGCACGCGTCGGCCACGTGCGTCGCCTGCCACCAGGCGTCCGCCCCGGCGCCGGCGGGCAAGAAGACCGCGCTCACGTTCGCCATCGACGCGAGCTGCGTGAACTGCCACCGTGACGTGCATCGCGGCGAACTCGGTGCCGACTGTGCGAGGTGCCACAAGCCATGAGCCGCACGATCTGGAACCTCGTCGGTGCCGTCGCCCTGGTCTGGCTGTCGCTGGCCACCACCGCAGTGGCGCAGTTCGAGACCGCGAACCGGGCTTTCCACAGCGGGACGGCGTTCCCGCTGCAGGGCCGCCACCTCACCGTCGCGTGCGAATCGTGCCACCTGAAGGGCGTCTACAAGGGAACGCCGACGACCTGTTCCGACTGCCACTGGGTACGGCGCCGCGACGACCGCTTCGAGACGCGGCTCGGCACGCAGTGCGAACAGTGTCACACCCCGACCGCGTGGTCCGCGGTCCGCTGGAACCATGCCGCGGCCACCGGCGTGGCGCTGAACGCGGCGCACCGGACGATCGGCTGTGAGAGCTGCCATGCGCGGGCCGACTTCCGCGCCGCGGCGGTGACCTGCGTCGCCTGTCACCAGGCGGACTACCAGCGCACGCGGACGCCGAACCACGCCGCGGCGGGCTTCCCAACCGCCTGCGAGACCTGTCACCGGCCGGCGGACGCGACCTTCACCCAGGCGGTGTTCGATCACTCGCGGTTCCCGCTCGTCGGCAGCCACGCCACGGTCGATTGCGCGAGCTGCCACCGGAACAACGTCTACATGGGCACGCCGCGCGACTGCGTCGGCTGCCATCGCGCTCTCTACGATCGGACGGCGAATCCGCCGCACGCCGCCGCCGGCTTCCCAACCACCTGCGAGACCTGTCACCGGGCCACCGATCCGAGCTGGCGTAACGGCGGAACCGGCGGTTTCAACCACAACACGGTCTTCCAGCTGGTCGGCAATCACGCGACCGCGGCCTGCGCGACCTGCCACGTCAACAACGTCTACCGCGGCACTCCGCGCGACTGCGTCGGCTGCCATCGCGCCCTCTACGACCGGACGACGAGTCCGGCCCACGCGGCCGCCGGCTTCCCGACCACCTGCGAGACCTGTCACCGGCCGACCGATCCGAGCTGGCGTAACGGCGGGACCGGCGGCTTCAGCCACAACACGGTCTTCCCGCTGGTCGGCAATCACGCGACTGCCGCCTGCGCGACCTGCCACGTCAACAACGTCTACCGCGGCACTCCGCGCGACTGCGTCGGCTGCCATCGCGCCCTCTACGACCGGACGACGAGTCCGCCGCACGCGCCGCCGGCTTCCCGACCACCTGCGAGACCTGCCACCGGGCCGACCGATCCGAGCTGGCGCAACGGCGGGACCGGCGGCTTCAGCCACAACACGGTCTTCCCGCTGGTCGGCAATCACGCGACCGCGGCCTGCGCGACCTGCCACGTCAACAACGTCTACCGCGGCACCCCGCGCGACTGTGTCGGCTGCCATCGCGCCCTCTACGACCGGACGGCGAATCCGCCGCACGTCGCCGCCGGCTTCCCGACCACCTGCGAGACCTGCCACCGGGCCACCGAGCCGAACTGGCGCGGCGCGACCTTCAACCACGCCAGCGTGTTCGCCCTGGTCGGCAATCACGCGACCGCGGCCTGCGCGACCTGCCACGTCAACAACGTCTATCGCGGCACCCCGCGCGACTGTGTCGGCTGCCATCGTGCCCTCTACACCCGCACGACGAACCCGCCGCATGCCGCCGCCGGCTTCCCGACGACCTGCGAAACCTGCCACCGGGCCACCGAACCGAACTGGCGCGGCGCCACGTTCAACCACGCCACCGTGTTCGCCCTGGTCGGCAATCACGCAACCGCGGCCTGCGCGACCTGCCACGTCAACAACGTCTACCGCGGCACCCCGCGCGACTGCGTCGGCTGCCATCGCGCCCTCTACGACCGCACCACGACCCCGCCGCATGCTGCCGCCGGCTTCTCCACGACCTGCGACACCTGTCACCGGCCAACCGATCCGACCTGGCGCGGCGCCACGTTCAACCACGCCACCGTGTTCGCGCTCCAGGGTGTGCATGCCACGACGGCCTGCGCGTCCTGCCACGTCAACAACGTCTATCGGGGTACGCCGCGCGAGTGCGTCGGCTGCCATCGCGCCCGCTACGACGCCACCCGCAATCCGAATCACCTCGCGGCAGGTTTCCCGACCGGCTGCGAGTCGTGCCACCGGGCCACCGACACCACGTGGACACAGGGGCGCTTCACCCACCGCTTCCCGTTGAGCGGACCGCACAACCGCCCGTGCGCCGAATGCCACACGACGCCGAACAACTTCCAGGTCTTCGCCTGCACGGCGTGCCACGGGCGAAGCGAGACCGACCGCCACCATCGGGAGGTCGGCGCCTATCGCTACGACTCGCTCGCCTGCTACTCCTGCCACCCGAACGGTCGGAATTGACGAGAGGCTCCGCATGATTCGCCGATACTGCACCGCGCTCGGGGCCAGCCTGCTGGCGGCCTCGGTCTCCCTGACGGCCGGCCCGGTGGGCGGAACGGCGCAGGTCTCCGCCATCCTGGTCGCGCGGACCGACGACGGCGTCCGCGTGACGATCCGCGGCACCGGGCGGGTCGTGCCCGAACTGGTGTCGGCGGTCGGGCAGCTCCCGCCGCGGATCGTGATCGATCTGCCGGAGGTCGGCCCGGGCGTAGTGCCCGGCCGCATCGATGGCATGGACCAGTTGCTCGCCGTTCGGATCGGCACGCGTGCCAACGGATCCACCCGCGTCACGCTGGATCTCGATCAGCCGATGACCTACCGCGTGCTGGCCGCTGCCGCAGAGCGGGGGACGCTGATGGTCGACCTCATCCCGACCACACCGCAACGGCCGGCCGTCAGCGCCGAGAGCGAGACGGTGGCCGCGGCGGCCGCACCCTCACCCTCGCCACAGTCGCCGCTGGTCCGCGCCGCCGCGGCCGCACAGGCGGCGCAGGCGGCGCTCGCGGCGCGTGCTGCCAGGGTGACTGGTGCGACGTCCCAGACGCCAACGCTGCCGCGTCCGGCCAACGTCAGCGCCGTGGTGGCCAACGTCCCGCGGCCGACCGGGCGGGCCTCCTTCTACACCCACGGCGCGCAGGTCGACAGTGGCGACGTGTCGCGCCGCTACGGGGAGTTCACCTCCTCAATCACCTTCCAGCTCCCCGATCGCGGCGGCGATGGCCTCGAGTACGGCCTCGACCTTCGCCATTCGGCCTACACCCTGGAGGGCCGTCAGTCGCGCCTCTCCGTCTACGACGCCTACGTCGGGCAGCGACTCGCCGGCGGCACCGTCGGCGTCCGCGCCGGCCACATGTGGCTGAACGAACTGGGCGGCATGGGCGCCTTCGCCGGCGGCCTGTTCGAGGTCCGGCAGCCGGCCACCCAGACCGGTGGTCTCGGCCGCTGGCGCGGTGGTGTCTTCGGCGGCCTCGAGCCGCGGATCTACGAAACCGGCTACGCCGACCGCGTGCGCAAGGCCGGCGGCTACGTCGTGCTCGAAGGCGCCCGCAGTCGACGGCACGTGCTCGGTTACGTGCAGGTCCGCAACGGCAACCTCACCGAGCGTTCGGCCCTGTCCTTCACCAACTACGTCCCGGTCGGCGCGGTCTCGATCTACCAGGCCGGCGAGTACGACCTGGCCGGGCCCGGCGGCATGGGCAAGGGAGGGCTGTCCTACTTCTTCACCAACGCCCGCGCCCCGCTCGGCAAGAAGGTCGAGCTGATGGGGACGTTCAATCGCGGCCGGTCGATCGACGTCCGCGGCGTCAGCGAGGACATCCTGAGCGGTCGGCCGGTATCGCAGCGGGCCATCGAGGGCCTGCTCTACCGGTCGATGGGCGGCCGCGTCACGGTGGAAGTGATGCCTCGTGTGCGCGCCTACGTCGGCTATGCGCGCGACCGCAACAACCGTGACGACGCCGACACCGGCCGCTGGCTCGCCGGCGGTTACGCCAGCGACGTCTTCCACAGCGGCCTCGACGTCACGCTGTCGGATTCCCGCCTGGAGCGGGCTTCCGGCAGCTACCATTCGACCTACTTCTCGCTCGGCCGCCAGATCGGCCGGCGGCTCTACGTGACCGGGGACTACACCACCTCGCTCGCCCTGGTCCGCTTCGTCCGCGGCGACGGGGTGCTGATCGAGCTGCAGCCTCACACCCGGCGATTCGGCGGTTCCGGCGTGCTGACGCTCTCGCGATCGTTGACGCTGCTGGTGTCGGCCGAAGAGACGCTCGACGACGACGTGACCGAGCTGCGCGTGCTCTCCGGCCTGACCGTCCGCTTCCGCTGAAAATCGAGATGACGTACCCGACACCCCGCGGCCTTGCGGCCATCGCCGTGTGCCTCGCCACGCTGACCGGCGCTCCGGCGGCGGCCCAGCCGGCGCCCGCTCCGACCGATCCGGCACCGCCCGGTACTGTCGACGGTGCCGATGCCGCCGGCCGGCGCCCAGCCTCAGCCCGGAAGCATGTCGGGGCTGCCTCTCCAGGTCGGCGACCTGCCGCCCGGCACCGTCGCCGTTCGCGTCGTCCGCCAGCCGTTCACGAACGTCGTCGGACAGCAGGTCGAGCTGCGCATCGGTGCGGAGGGTCGGCCGCGGACAGCCAGTACCGGGACCGACGGGCGCGCGCAGTTCGGCGGCCTCGCCGTCGGCGAGCACGTGATGGCGGTGGCCATCGTGGACGGCGAACGGCTCGAATCGCAGCTGTTCCAGCTGCCGCCGCGGGGCGGCGTCCGGGTGCTGCTGCTCGCTGGCCAAGGGGCCGGCGCGCCGCCCGCCGCGGCCGGCAGCAGCGCCATCGCGGCACCGGTCCAGCCGGTGCCCGAGGCAGGATTCGTCGAAGACCGCGATTGCGCTCGTCCTGCTGTTCGCGACGACCGGCCTGGTCGTCTGGTGGTCGGCGCGCCGTGGCCGGCGTGCCGGCGCGATCGCCGCCGTGAAGCCGCCGACGGGTGAACTCGTTGCGGCGACGACGGGCGCACTCGTGCCGCCGACGACAGACGAACCCGCGGCGCCGACGACGAACGAACCCGTGCCAGTCGTGGCTCCGGCACCGGCCGGTGCCACCAGCGGGCCGGGCAACGGCACCCGGCCGATGACCATCGCCGCGACGGTCCGAAATGATGCCGACTTCCATGGCGTCGTGGTACGGACCAACGCCGTGTCGCAGGTGCTGCCGATCGCCGCCAGGACCACCGGCCGCGGCTCGGCGGTGAGCGGCGGCGAGCTGCTGATGCTGGCGCTCGCCACCTGCTACTGCAACGACCTCTATCGCGAAGCGGACCGCCTCGGCATCGCCATCGACGGCGTCGAGGTCGAAGCCTCGGCGGCGTTCGCCGGCATCGGACTCGCCGCCACCAACATCCGCTACCGCGCGACGGTGTCGTCGGCGGCGCCGACCGAGGTTATCGCCGGCTTGCTGCGCGAGACCGACGCCGTCGCCGAGATCCACAACACGATCAGGGCCGGCGTGCCGGTCACGCTCGACCCGATGCCGTAGCGCGGCGTCAGGCTCCGTCGAAGGCGCGCTGCAGCGCCGCGGCGTCGATCTTCACCATCCCCAGCATCGCCTGCATCGCCCGGCCGGCCTTGGCCCGGTCGGCATCGCCGAACAGGCGCGGCAGCGCGTCCGGAATGATCTGCCAGGACAGCCCGAACCGGTCCTTGAGCCAGCCGCACTGGGTCGGCGTGCCGCCGCCCGCCAGCAGCTTGTCCCAGAGCGCGTCGACTTCCTGCTGCGTCTCGCAGGAGACGAAGAAGGACACGGCCTCGCTGAACTGGTACATCGGACCGGCGTTCAGGCCCATGAACCGCTGGCCTTCCAGCTCCCAGGTGACCGACATGACCTGGTCGCCGGCGCGGTGGACCGCGACCACCTTGGAGCGCGGGAAAATGGACGTGTAGAACTGCATGGCCTCTTCGGCCTGGGTGTCGAACCAGAGAAACGGCGTGATGGACAGCATGATCGGCCCTCGTCGCGGTCGGTCGCGGAGAGGATGATGCCTCACCTGACCGCCGCCTTCATGGGGTAGTCGACGCCGTCCGCTGGTTCTCGACATCGCCCGAGTGGGAAAAATCGCGTAAGGTAAAACGCGCCCCCGGGAAAGCCTCGACCACCACCATGACCGTCGCTTCGATCCTCTGGAACCGGCTCGATACGCCCGGCCACGACGCCTGCCGCCTGATCGAAAAGCACGGCGGCTGGGAACTCGAGGGCACCGCCGTCTTCGTCAAGGCGGGCATGCCGGCCCGCCTCGACTACAGCGTCGCCTGCGACGCCTCGTGGCGGACGCGCTGGGGCCGCGTCCGCGGCTGGATCGGCGCCCGCGCGCTCGACCTCTACATCGCCCGCACCTCGCGCGGCGCCTGGACGCTGAACGGCGACGAGGTCCTGCCGGCGATGGACTGCGTCGACCTGGACCTCGGCTTCACGCCGGCCACCAACCTGATCGCGCTGCGGCGGCTCGACCTGACGGTCGGCCAACGGGCGACGACCTTCGCCGCGTGGCTGGACGAGGGCAGCAACAGGCTCGAGGTGCTCGAACAGATCTACCGCCACCAGGGCGGCGGCACCTACGCCTACGAATCGCCCCGCTTCCGCTACAGCGGCCTCCTCGAGGTCGATGCCGCCGGCTTCGTCCGGCGCTATCCGAACCTCTGGGACGCCGTCACCGAGGAGTAGGCGCGTGCCCTTCGACGCCCAGCCGGTGCTCCGTGGCGACCGCCTCGAGCTGCGGCCGCTCACCGCCGACGACTGGCAGGCGCTCTACGCCGTCGCCTCCGATTCGCTGATCTGGGAACAGCATCCGGCCCGCAATCGCTACGAACTCGAGGCGTTCCGCGCCTTCTTCGACGAGGCGCTGGCGTCGGGCGGCGCGCTCGTCGTCACCGATCGGGCCAACGGCCTGGTCATCGGATCGGCGCGCTTCCACGGCTACGATGAGGGGACGTCCGAGGTCGAGATCGGCTGGACCTTCCTGGCGCGGCTCTACTGGGGCGGCGTCTACAACGGCGAGCTGAAGCGGCTGATGCTGGAGCACGCGTTCCGCTTCGTCGACTCGGTGATCTTCGTCATCGGGGCGAAGAACATGCGCTCCCAGCGGGCCGTCGCCAAGCTGGGCGCGGTGCTGACCGACCAGGTCGCCGAGGGGCGCGGCGACAATCGGCTCATCTTCCGGCTGACCAAGGCCGAGTTCCAGAAGGGCTCAGGGTGAGCGCGATGGGAATCTTTCCCGACGACACGTGGACCGTCGGCACCGCCGATCAGGACGGGCAGCCGCTCGTCATCCGCGTCCGCAGCCAGATGCCCGCGGTGGCGGACCGGCAGCGCCATGCCCAGCTGATCGTGGTCGGCTGGCCGTACGACGGCACCGAGGGCGGCCTGCCGACGAGCGACGAGACCGCGGCGATGCAGGACTTCGAGCACGCGGTCGAGGCCGGACTCGAGCGCGGCGGCGCCGGGACGCAGGTGGCCTCGATCACCGGCGCCGGGCACAAGGAGTGGCGCTACTACGCCGCCGACGCCGACGCGTTCGTGACCGCGCTCAATGCCAGCCTCGACGGCCACCCGACCTATCCGCTCGAGAATCGAGATGTTCGACGACTCCGAGTGGCAGGGGCTGCAGCAGCTCCTCGACGGGTTGGACGAGGAATAGACAAAGGGCCGGAGCAGCTTTCGCCACCCCGGCCCTTTGCCTGACAGTTGGGTTTCAATCCTGCGAGGATTCCGAGGCCGCGACGCTCGCCGCAGCACGGTGTTACCCGAGACGAACTAGTTCGAACCCGTGCGAGCGGTCGTCGCCTCGGCCGCGGCGGCCTCGGGCGACAGGACCTTGACCTCGACGCGGCGGTTGCGGGCGCGGCCCGCACGCGTGCCGTTCGAGTCGACCGGCTTGGTCTCGCCGTAGCTGATCACGCTGATCTTGTGGAGCGGAACGTGGTGCTGCTCATACAGGTAGCGCTTGACGGCTTCGGCGCGCTCGAGCCCGATCAGCTCGTTCGTCACCGCGGCGCCGGTCGAGTCCGTGTGGCCTTCGATTTCGAAGAACACGGCCTTCGGATCGGCGGCCACGCCGGCCACCAGCTTGTCGAGCTGCGCCTTCGCCTCGTCCGGCAGCGCCGCCTTGGCGAACTTGAAGCCACCCTGCGCCTCGTTCAGCACGAGACCGTAGACCAGCTTGCGGCTGTTGGCTTCGAACGCCGACAGCTTGCCGTCGACGTCCTTGGCCGCCTGGGCCGCCTGGGTCGCCGACTGACCGGCCGCGGTGGCCTTCTGGTCGACCTGACCGACACGCTTATCGTACTTCGTGTCGACCTCGTTGATCTTGGTGTCGACAGCCTTGATGCGCGTCTCGTTCTCTTCGACGCGCGAGGTGAGCGTGGTGACCTTCTCGTTCACCGCGCCGACTTCGGTCCGCACGAACTTCTTCGTGGCGCAACCTGTCGTTGCCGCCGCGAGCGCCACCACCGGAACGATCATCAGGTACTTCTTCATCACACGACCTCCTCGGCACCAATGCCGACAGTATGCCCGGCGTTTAGCCCTGGCGAGACTGACTGAAATATCCACTGCGGGCGCGCACGGTCAGTTCGCGGCGCCTCGTTCTCACGTCCAACTCGTACCAACCCGGCTCCCTGGCCGCCTCGAAGGCGATCAGATACTGATGACGGAGCTCGGTAATCAGGTCCCGCGCCGCCTGGCTGGCGTGCGCCGGAGCGCTGACCATGAACAGCGTCCCGCCCGTCCAGTAGGCGAGATTCGAAAGGTGCGTCGCCACCGGCGACGAGTCCGCGCCGACGACGGCGGAGTCCTGCCCGGGGTGATCGAGCGGCGACAGCACCGCGATGACGTAGACCGGCACGTCGATGGCGCTGGCCATGCCCGAGACCTGGGCCGGCGTCAGCTTGCTGCTCGTGTCGATGCCGTCGGTGATCACGATGACGGCCCGGCGCGGTGTCGGGCGATCCGCGAGGGCCGCTGCCGTCTTCTGGATGGCGTCGTAGAGCGAGGTCTGGCCGATGGCGGTCAGCGCGTTGACCGCCGTCTTCACCTTGCTCATGTCGGTGGTGAAGTCGACTTCCTTGCGCAATTCCGAGTCGAACGAAAAGAGACCGACTTCGTCCTGCGCCGGGTTGACCCAGCTCAGGATGTGCTCGACCGCGCGCCGGCCGGCTTCCATCTGCATGGTGCCGCGCATGCTGCCGCTGACGTCGAACAGGATGCCCAGGCTGATCGGGCCCTGGTCGCTGGCCTTGAACTGGACGATCTGACGAAGCCGGCCGCGCTCGTAGACCTGGAAATCGTCGCGGACGAGGTTGTTCACCGGCCGGCCGCGCGAATCACGGACAACCGCCGTCACCGAGACGACGTCGACCGCGGCGCGGAAAGACGGTGTTTGCGCCTCGGCGACGGCCGTCGTCGCCGGCTGGAGGCCCATCGCGGCGGTAATCACCGCCGCTGTGCACATCCGCGCAAACCGTGTGTCACGTCGTCTCACGGGGCCTCCCTACTTCAACGATCCTGCCAACCGCCACAACTCACCGTTTACAGGCCACTTATCGGTTTTGGGGTCGGGAAGTGCAGGGCTTAGGGTATCCCTGGACCACCCAAAATGGTGAAAGGAATACCTTGATCGAGGTCCAGCTATGTAAAAAGTTTCCGTTCCAGCTCGTCACTAGCCCTAGATGGGCGGTTGAGCTCGATCCTGACGGGAGGGAGTCGCCAATGGCCGAGCTTATGGGGCCGGGGGTCGTTTGAGGGCCCGACCACCGCATGTCGGGCCCATTTCCTCGAGGACCCCCAGGGGTCGGGCTTCCGCCCGGCGGCGCCCACGCCACGAGTCAGCGGAAGAAGGGCGCGCCAGCCGATCTGTGGGTGTTCGAGAATTGGTCATCGGCGACGAGAGTAGAATTTCCAGATGCCTTCCTTGCCCTCCGTCTCGTCGGCGATTCCGGTCGCCCACAGGGTCAACAGCTTCACCTATGCCATCCGCAACATCGTGGCCGAAGCGCGGAAGGTCGAGGCGACCGGACGGGCCGTCCGCTACCTGAACATCGGCGACCCCATCGCCGCCGGCTTCGCCACCCCGCCGCACCTGATCGAAGCGGTCAGCCGCGCCATGCACCACGGCCAGAACGGCTACACGCCGTCGCCCGGCATCCTCGAGGCTCGCGAGGCGGTCGCCGACGACTTCAGCGCCCGCGGATTCCCGGTCGATCCCGATCGCGTCCTGCTGACCACGGGGACTTCGGAAGGGATCGAGCTCACGATCAACGCGCTGGTCGATCCCGGCGACGAGGTGCTGGTGCCGGTGCCGACCTATCCGCTCTACACGGCGGTGGTCGCCAAGATCGGCGCCAAGTCGGTGTTCTACCAGACCGACCCGGACAACGGCTGGCAGCCCGATCTCGATCACATCAAGAGCCTGATCACGGATCGGACGCGCGCGCTCGTCCTCATCGATCCGAACAATCCGACCGGCGCGGTGTATCCGCGCGAGACGAAGCTCGCCATCGTCGAGCTCGCCGAACAGTACGGTTTCGCCATCCTCTCGGACGAGGTCTACGGCGACCTCGCCTACACCGGGCCGATCGAGCCGCTCGGCTCGCACGCGCCGGATGCCGCGATCGTCGCCTACTCGTCGCTCTCGAAAGCCTACTTGGCGCCCGGCTGGCGCGGCGGCTGGATGGCGGTCGGCCGGACCAAGCGGCTCGACCCGGCGCTCGCGGCGATCAAGAAGCTGGCCGACGGCCGGCTGTGCAGCCCCGGGCCGATGCAGCACGCGATCACCGCCGCGCTGCGCGGCGACCGATCGCACCAGCAGGCGTTCAACGCCGCCTTGCTCGAACGGGCCCAGCTCACCGCCGATCGCCTGAACGCGATTCCGGGGATGCGCTGCGTGATGCCGCAGGGCGCCTTCTACGCCATGCCGCAGGTGACGCTGCCGCCGGGCCGCACCGACGAGGATTTCGTCCTGGCGTTGTTGCGCGACACCGGCGTGCTCGTCGTCTACGGGTCGGGCTTCGGCTGCGACCCGGCCGCCGGCACGTTCCGCGTCGTGTTCCTGCCCAAGCCCGAGGAACTTTCGCGCATTTACGACGACATCGCCGATTTCACCGGCCGTTACCTGGCCAGCGCCTAGACCGGCGCCTAGACCGGCGCCCAGGCCGGGCTGGCGCGGACGGAAGTCAGCCGGCGGCCGCCCTTCTCTCTGCGGATTGCGGCGCCCCCTTGCCGCGATCCCCGCCGAATCCGGCCCAAACTCAACCGTGTGCGCATCGCACACGGTCGTGCACGCGTGGCACGGAGCTTGATATGTTCTCCGGCACGATGGACGTGTCCGCTCCACTCCCCACGGACCACTTCGCGACCTTCCGCACCTGGTCGCATCGGGCACTGGCGTTCACCCAGTCCGAGCGATTTGGTAACACGGTCATCATCCTGTTCTTCGTGGCTCAGGCGCTCGACGGCGCGCTGACCTACGTCGGCGTCAGCCTCCTCGGCCGCGACATCGAGGGCAATCCCCTGCTCCACTGGCTGATGGGCGCGGCCGGCTCCGGCCCGGCGCTGGCACTCGCCAAGGTGTCGGCGGCCGGCTTCGGCATCGTGCTGCACCTCGCCTCGGTCCACCGCGCGGTGGCGCTGCTCACCCTCCTCTATCTCTCCGCCGCGGTCGTTCCCTGGGTGGCCGTGCTCGCCCTGACGTTCAGCCGCGGGCTGCTGTAGTTGGCGGCGCGCTCTCACGCGCGCCGCGGGCCGGCCTTTGGGCGTGCGGCCTGCTATTTGTCGACACGCTTGCGCGTCGACCGGACGAGGGCTCCGGACTCCGTCCTCGCCCTTCGTCACGCGGCGCTAGGCGCGCCGCGGCGGCCGCACGCGGCCGGCTTCAAGCCTATACTCCCGGGGCATGCGCACGGACCCTCTCGCTTTCCTGTCCGCAGAGCTCGAGTCCCTCGGCGCGCAGGGGCTGCGGCGCTCGCTGCGTGAGCTCGCGGGCGAACAGGCGCACCGCTCCGTCGTCGACGGACGCTCGGTCGTCAACCTCTCCTCGAACAACTATCTCGGGCTCACCAACCACCCGCGGCTGAAGGCGCGCGCCATCGAGGCCATCGAGCGCCTCGGCGTCGGCTCGGGCTCGGTGCGCACGATCGCCGGGACGATGGCGATCCACGCCGAGCTCGAGCGCGTGCTGGCCGATTTCAAGAAGGTCGACGCAGTCGTCGTCTTCCAGAGCGGCTTCACCGCCAACGCCGGGACGGTGTCGTCGATCCTGAGCAAGGAAGACGTCGTCATCTCCGACGAGCTGAACCACGCCAGCATCATCGACGGCTGCCGCTTGAGCCGCGCGACGATCAAGGTGTTCCCGCACAAGGACGTCGACGCCGCGCGGACGATCCTGCGCGACCTGCCGGCCGGCCAGCGCAAGCTGCTCATCACCGACGGCGTCTTCAGCATGGACGGCGACCTCGGGCCGCTGCCGGCGCTGTGCGCGCTGGCCGAAGAATACGGCGCCATCATGATGGTCGACGACGCGCACGCCAGCGGCGTCTTCGGCCGGAACGGCCGCGGCACCGTCGATCACTTCGCGATGCACGGCCGCGTCGACGTGCAGGTCGGCACGCTGTCGAAAGCGGTCGGCGCGCTCGGCGGCTATGTCGCCGGCAGCCGCGACCTGATCGACTTCCTGCAGCACCGCGCCCGCCCCTTCCTGTTCTCGACCTCGCATCCGCCGGCCGTCGCCGCGGCCTGCCTCGCCGCCATCGAGCTGCTGCTCGCCGAGCCCCAGATCATCGAGCGGCTGTGGGACAACACGCGCTTCTTCCAGGCCGGCCTGAAGACGCTCGGCTTCGACATCGGCCTGACCGAGAGCCCGATCACGCCGGTCATCGCCGGCGACGGCGCCAAGGCCATGCAGCTGTCGGACAGACTCTTCGCGGAAGGGGTCTTCGCCCAGGGCATCGCCTTCCCGACGGTGGCTCGCGACCGCGCCCGGGTTCGGGCGATCGTCACCGCCACGCACACCCGCGACGAACTGCAGTTCGCCCTCGACGCCTTCGCCAAGGTCGGCCGGGAACTCGGCCTCGTCTGACGGCGTCGAATCAGGGGACCGTGGACTAACCATACCGTGAGCACTTCCTCGACCGGCGCCGCCGGCCAGCCGCCCCCGGGGACCGCGCATCGCGCCAAGGAGCTCTTCGACGTCTACACGAAGGGCTTGAAGGCCAGCGATCTGCAGCTGCTGTTCACCCGCGATACCCGCGAAGCCTACCAGTTCTTCTCGCGCGGCATCGATCGCACCGGCATCGATCAGCAGCCCTGGCACCTCCGTGCCCTCACCTACGCCAAGCTGTTCTTCGTCGCCTTCACGATGCGGCTGTCGCCGGCGCATCGGGCCATCTACGTGGTCGCGCTGCTCTCCTCGATCATCGGCCTGATCAAGCTGTTCGCCGGCTTCGAGTTCGTGACGCTGCTGAAGGTGAACCAGGTGCAGATCGGGCTGCCGATCCCGACGTGGCAGGACAGCATCATCTTCCTGTGCATCGGCTTCGTGCTGCTCAACCTCCTGATCGTGCTCGAGGTCGCCGATCGCCTGTCGCTCAAGCACGATCTCACGGTGGCGCGCGACATCCAGCGGGCGATGCTGCCGCAGGGCACGTTCCGTGCCCCCGGCATCGAGGTGCACGGCGAGACCCGCCCGGCCAACACCGTCGGCGGCGATTTCTTCGACATGATCCCGCTCGCCGACGGGCGCGTCATCGTCGCGCTCGGCGACGTCGCCGGCAAGGGCAGCCCGGCGGCGCTGCTGATGGCGCTGCTGCTCGCCATGCTGCGGACGCTAGTCGACGAGGGCCTGGCGCCCGGCCCGCTGCTCGAACGGCTCAACGTGCAGCTGCTGCGCCACGCCCCGCGCTCGCGCTTCGTCACGATCTTCTTCGCCGTCCTCGAGCTCGACGGGCGCATGCAGTGGGTCAACGCCGGCCAGAACCCGCCGCGGATCCGCCGCGCCGACGGCCGCATCGAGGAGCTCCACGCCACCGGCGTCGCGCTCGGCCTGTTCGAGGGCACCACCTACGCCACCAGCGAGCAGGTCCTGGCCACCGGCGACATGCTGGTGGCCTACAGCGACGGCATCACCGAGGCCGAGAACCCCGCCGGCACGCCGTTCGAGGAAGAAGGCCTGGACGCCGTCATCGCCGCCTGGTCGGCCGGCTCGGCGCCCGAGATCACCCAGGCCGTCCAACGGGCGGTGCTCGCGCACGTCGGCGACGCGCGGGTCGGCGACGACCTGACCGTGCTCGTCCTCCGCCGGCTCTAGGCACGTCCGCCGGTGACGCCGGGCGACGGTGCGCGGCAACGCCCGCGCCTGCTCATCCGCACACGCCCCAGCGAGATCGTGGCTCCACGCGCCTCGGCGCCAGCCGATTCGGCCATTTGACGAACCGGCTTCCCCGTCCGATGAACCGCCCGAGGTTTCGGGTCCGGGCGGCGGGAGCTGTGTGAAGATGTCTGGAGAGGTACATCTGAGCCTGCTGGCCCGATGGTCGTCGTGCGCGCTGGTCGTGCTCGGCCTGGCTGTCGCGAGCGGGGCGTCCCTGTCGGCGCAGTCGACGGCGGCGGCGCCCGCCGCGGCGTCCGCGTCGATCGATGCCGGCCTGGCCGTACTCTACGGCCGCCTCGAACAGGCGCTCGTCGCCGGCGAGTCGTCGCAGATCCTCGCCCTCGTCTCGGCGGCGGCGGCCGCCAACGCCGACCGCCTGTCGGCGTTCGCGCAATCGCAGGCCTATCGCCGCGCCGTCCGCGCGGTGATCCGGGAGCGCGATCGCGTTCCGTTCGACGACGCCAACGAGGGCGCCGGCGTCCGCGTGCTCCTCGAGGTCTTCGCCGAGTACGACGGCGGCCAGGCGGTGGCGCGGACGTGGTCGCTCGACGCCTCACGGACGCCGGGCGACGTCGCGTGGCGGCTCGACGATGCCGAGGCCCTCAGCTCCGCCGACGGTCTCTACCGCCTCGCGCTCGACGGCAACACGCAGTTCCGCGTCCGCGACCTCACGGTGCGGGCCGAGGATCTGCTGCTCACGTTCCCGTCAGGCTTCGCCTACGCGGCCACCGCGTCGGACGGCGAGACGGGGCTGGTGGTCGTCGGCGACGGCACCATGCAGTTCACGCCCAAGCCGCCGACGGAGCAGGGGCAGCTTCGCATCTTCTCCGGCGACACCGAGCTGCGCGCGTCGATCGGCGCCACCTTCCTGCGCTACCACCCGCTCGATCGCAGCGAGCACCTCAGCGGCACGCTGACCGAGGAGCCGGTGTCGGCCTCCAACCGGCGCCGCGCCCAGGCCATCTTCGACGAGGAGATCGGCAAGTCGTTCGGCATCGAGCTCGGCGACCTGAGCCGCGAGCGATGGTCGCTGGTGCCGCCGGTCGGCGACTTCCTCGCCGAGATCCGGACCAAGGGCCGCTTCGGCACGCTGACCTACGTCCGCTCGGGCGGCGAGGCCGAGGACATCTCGGTGTTCCAGCGCGCCCGGCGCCGCAACATCGCCGTCTACTCGTCGACGCATCGCCTGAAGACGCGCGGCTCGCGCTCCTTCAGCGAGGACGACGAAGCCGACTACGACGTCTCGAACTACTCGATCACCTCGACCATCGATCCCGATCGCCAGACCATCGACGGCCGCGTCGAGATGCGGCTGACGGTGCGCGCGCCGGCCGTCGCGACGCTGACGCTGCGCCTGGCCGAGTCGCTCAACATCTACGGCATCGTCGGCGACAACGGCCTCGGCCGGCTGCTGGCGCTGCGCGTGCGCGGCCAGAGCAGCGTGCTCGTCAACCTGCCGCGGACGCTCGTGCGCGGCACCACCGTCACGCTGACCATCGCCTACGGCGGCCGGCTGACCGGCGTCTCGCCGGATCGCGAAGCGGTCGCGGTGCAGCAGGACGTGGTGACGCAGGAGGAGTTCGCGCTCACCGCCGAGCCGCGCCTCGTCTACAGCAACCGCAGCTACTGGTACCCGCAGGCGCCGGTCACCGACTACGCGACCGGCGTGCTGCGGCTGACCGTGCCCGACAAGCGCGCCTGCGTCGCCTCGGGCACCCCGGCCAGCGGCAATCCGGTGCGCGTCACCACGGCGCGCGGACCGAGTCTTCGCTACGTCTTCCTGATCAACCAGCCGGCCCGCTACTTCTCGACCGTGATCTCGCGCATGACCCTGGCCAGCGACACCGAGGTGCGCGGGCCGAGCCCGATCAGCGTCGCGGTGCAAGCCAACCCGCGCCAGATGGGGCGCGGCCGGGGCCTGTCGGCGCAAGCCGCGGCGATCCTCGCGGTCTACGGCGACGTGCTCGGTGGCTATCCTTACAGCACGCTGACGCTGGCCGCCGTCGACGATCCGCTGCCCGGCGGACACAGCCCGGCCTACTTCGCCCTCGTCAACCAGCCGCTCCCCGCCAGCAAGTTCACCTGGGCCAACGATCCGGTCGCCTTCGACGGCTACCCGCAGTTCTTCCTCGCCCACGAGATCGCCCACCAGTTCTGGGGCGGCGCAATCGGCTGGGAGAGCTACCACGAGCAGTGGATCAGCGAAGGCTTCGCCCAGTACTTCGCGCTGCTCTACGCCGAGCGATCGCTCGACGCCGACCGGGTCCAGGACATCCGCCGCAAGCTCCGCACCACCGCCACCAACTACGGCGACCAAGGCGCGATCTGGCTCGGCTATCGCCTCGGTCACCTGCAGGAGGACGGGCGCGTCTTCCGCGCCCTCGTCTACAACAAGAGCGCGCTGGTCCTGCACATGTTGCGGCGCTGGGTCGGCGACGACGCGTTCTTCCGCGGCCTGCGCGCGCTCTACGCCCAGTCGCGCTACACGAAGATCGGCACGCGGCACGTCCAGCGCGCCTTCGAGGCGGAGTCGGGCCGGGACCTGACGCGGTTTTTCGAAACCTGGATCCGCAGCGCCGACACGCCGCGGCTGCGCGCGTCATTCGAGGCGAGCGGCGGTTCGGTGTCGGCGCGGATCGACCAGCTCGGGCCGGTGATGGACGTCCCGGTGACGGTCTCGGTGGTCTACGCGTCCGGTGCCGTCGAGGATCACCTGGTCAGGCTGTCGGATGGCTCGACGTTCGTGCAGCTGCCCGCCTCGGGCCCGGTGCGGAGCATCGAGCTGAACCGCGACGAGCAGGCGCTGGTCGTCGTCGAGCGGGGCGCGCCGCCGCGCACGCGCGGTACCGATCCGGTCAGCAACAACCAGGCGCTGCAGCAGGTCAAGCCGTCCCGCGACTAGACAACATGCCCGCGCGCCGCGCCAGCAATCGACTTACTGGATGTAGATGGCCGTGACGCGCGGCTGGCCGCCGACCGGCTCGAAGACCAGCGCGAAGCGGGTGCCGCCGTAATCGTAGAAACGGGTCACGCGCTCGCCGAGCGACCCGACGTCGGCGCGCTCCTCGCCGGTCTCGGCTGAACGGCCGAGAGCGGTGACGACCGCGGTCAGCGTCGTACCGACCCGGACTTCCTTGCCGGCCGAGAGCAGCAGGTGCTGCACCGAGACGGCGCGCTCCCCGAGGCCGGCCGGCGCGGCGACCGCGAAAGCCGGCGCGGGTGCGCTGACCGACGCGGTCGCCTTCAGCTCGCGCATGGCCAGCGAGGCGACCCCGACGGAGGCGAGGAGGAACAGGGCGGCCACCGCCCACTCGACGAAGGACCCCAACCTGACCCGGACGGCTTCCATAACGCCTCCTTGAAACGGAGGGTGGTTTCGGACGGACTACTACGGGGGATCGCTACTTTACGGATCAGTCCGCTCGCTGTCAAGACGCCCACGGCCGCGGCGCCGCCCGCCCGTTCATGGCCGCGCCGGCCGGTATATGATCCTGATGGCTTTTCGGCGGCTTTCTCGCGGCAGCACCCGCGCCTTCACAGACTTATGGACACAGTCACGCTCACGATCGACGGCCGGCAGCTCACGGTCGCCAAGGGCCGTACGGTCCTCCAGGCCGCCATCGAGGCGGGGATCAAGGTCCCCTACTACTGCTATCACCCGGCGCTGGGCGTGGATGGATCCTGCCGCGTCTGCATGGTGAAGATCGAGAAGATGCCGAAGCTCCAGGTGTCGTGCTCGGTCACGGCCACGGACGGCATGGTGGTCTACACGGCGACCCAGGAAGTCGAGGACGCGCGCGCCGGCGTGTTCGAGTTCCTGCTGCTGAACCACCCGCTCGACTGCCCGGTCTGCGACAAGGGCGGCGAGTGCCCGCTGCAGGACTTCTCCTACGCCTTCGGCCGGGACGACAGCCGGATGGAGTTCCCGCGGCGGACCTTCGACGGCGAGGGCGTGAAGGCCGACGTCGACTTCGGTCCGACACTGATGCTGAACCGCAACCGCTGCATCCTGTGCACGCGGTGCGTCCGTTTCATGGAGCGAGATCGACGGCGACGCCCAGATCGGCATCATGAACCGCGGCAACGGCAGCGAGATCGCGACCTTCGAGGAGCAGGGCGTGCACTCGCTCCTCTCGGGCAATCTCATGGACGTGTGCCCGGTCGGCGCCATCACGACGCGCGACTACCGCTTCAAGTCGCGGCCGTGGGACAACCCGAGCGCCGTCGACACCATCTGCACGCTGTGCGAGAAGGGCTGCAGCACGACGATGTGGCTCCGCGCCAAGCCCGAATGGGCCAAGGGCGCCCAGCTGGTCCGCGTCACGCCGCGCCTCAACGAAGCGGTCAACGGCTACTGGATGTGCGACATCGGCCGCTTCGACTACCACTGGATCGAAGGCGACGCCCGCCTGACGCAGCCGATGGTGCGCGGCGCCGGCGGCCTCGCCCCGGCACCGTGGGACACCGCCATCGCGGCCGCGGCCAAAGCCCTGAAGCCCGGCGCCGCCGGCGCGCCCGGCCCGCGCTTCCTGCTGTCGGCGCACGCGGCGCACGAGGAGCTCTACGTCACCGCGCGGATCGCGCAGCACCTGCTGGGTGACGCGGCGCCGCAGGCGGTCGACGTGACGTGGACGACGACCGCCAAGCCGCAGCCGTCGCGCGTCAAGTTCGTGGTGCCGACGGTCGACGCGCCGAACGTCGGCGGCGCCCGCATGCTCGGCCTGACCGGCGCCGGCACCGGCGAGGCGGCCCCGTCGCTCGACGGCCTGCGCGCCGACATCGAGGCCGGCAAGGTCGCGGCCCTCTTCGTGCTCGATCCCGGCCCGGCCGGGTCGCTCGGCGACGTCGCGTGGATCGCGGCGGCGCGCACCAAGGGCACCCTCAAGACGCTGGTCGTGCAGGGCGTCGTCGCCACGCCGCTCAGCGAGGCCGCCGACGTCGTGCTGTCGGGCGCCTGCTGGGTCGAGAAGGATGCCACCTACACCAACGGCCAGGGCCTCCTGCAGGCGACCTCGAAGGTCATCCCGCCGCCGGGCTACGCGCTCGAGGACTCGGTGATCCTGCTCGAGATCGCGGCCGCGCTCGGCGCCGGCCTGACGATGAAGACCGCCGCCGACGTCCGGGCCGACCTCGCCACGATGGCGGGCCAGGTGCCCGGCCTCGCCGGCATCGACACCGTCGCGTTCAACGAGGTCAAGACCGCGGCGCACTGGCTGCAGGCCTCGAACCCGATGGAACGCGGCAAGTGGGACGTGCTGTTCAACGACCTGCCGCCGGTGAAGTTCGCCGACACCCTGCAGCGGCACCCGGCCGGCAAGGTGATCCCGCTCGTCGAAACGAAGTAGGCACAGAAAGCATCCAACCTTCGTGGACGACGTTTCCTATCTCGCCGCCCTGGTGGCCGGCTTCCTGTCGTTTGTCTCGCCGTGCGTGCTGCCGCTCGTGCCGGGCTACCTGTCGTTCATCTCGGGCGTCTCGCTCGAGGGGGCGCACACCGGCGCCGAGCTGCCCGAAGGCACGACGCGGCGGGTCTTCCTGTCGTCGATCGCCTTCGTCACTCGGCTTCACGACCGTGTTCGTGGCGCTCGGCGCCTCGGCCAGCAGCATCGGCCTGCTGATCAACGAAAAGCTCTGGATCCTCACCAAGATCGCCGGCGTCGCCGTCATCCTCTTCGGCCTGCACACGATGGGGCTGCTGAAGATCAACGCCCTCTACCGGCAAGCCCAGATCGACGTCAAGCGCAAGCCGGCCGGGCCGTTCGGCGCGTTCGTCGTCGGCCTCGCCTTCGCGTTCGGCTGGACGCCGTGCATCGGGCCCATCCTCGGCTCGATCCTCGCGCTGGCGGCGCAGGAAGGCACCGTCAGGCACGGCGCGGCGCTGCTGGCCGTCTACTCGCTCGGCCTCGGCGTGCCGTTCCTGGCCACGTCGCTGGCGGTGAACCGCTTCTTCGCCGCGTTCAAGAAGGTCCGCAAGTACCTACCGGATGATCGAGATCGTCGCCGGTCTGCTGATGGTCATCATCGGCGTGCTGCTCGTCACCGACCGCTTCTCGATCATCGCCCGGGCGCTCCAGAAGTACCTGCCCTCGTTCTGATGCGGAACGTGTCGCGTGGGATCGCGCCCGCCTTGCGCGTGCTCTGCGTCGCGCTCGGCCTGGGCTCGACGACGGCGGTCCCGGCCGCCGCCCAGGACGTCACGCCGCCGGCGGTGACGGTCGGCAAGATCACCATCTCCGGCTTCGTCCAGGCCGACACGATCTTCGCGGCGACGAGCGTCACGCCGACCGGTCCCGGCAACGACGAAGGCGAGCCGCCCGACAGCTTCTCGGTACCGCGGGCGCGGGTCGGCCTGTCCGGCGCGCTGACGTCCAAGATCACCTGGTACCTGGTCGGCGACTTCGCCAACCTGACCAACGACGGCCGCGTCCTGCGCGACGCCTACCTGCAGTTCACCGCCAACCCGCAGTTCGCGGTGCGCTACGGGCAGATGGTGGCGCCGTTCAGCCTCGAGCGGTTGACCACCTACAAGAAGCTGGAGCTGATCGATCGCTCCGTCATCGGCGCCGCGATGGTGCCGTCGCGCGATCTCGGGCTGATGGTGTTCAACACGCAGCCGTGGCGCGGCTGGATCACCTACGGCGCCGCGATCATCAACGGCACCGGGCAGAACCGGGCCGACGACAACAACGCGAAGGATGTCGTCGGCCGCGTCGCGACCAAGGTGCCGCACGTCGACCACCTCACTGTCGGCGTCAACGCGCAGACCGGCGAGCAGGCGGCCGGGTCGCGGCGGCGGGTCGGCGTCGACCTCAACTACGAGGCGCCCGCCTATCGCGTCGCCGTCGAGCGCGTGGCGCAGCGCCGAGACTTCGCGACGCGGGTCGACACCGCCGGCTTCACCGTCATCGGCGCCTACAAGCATCACGTCGAGCACGCCTCGCCGCACTACGCCGGCTACGAGCTGGCGGCGCGCTACGTCGAGGTCGAGGACGACGGCGTCACGCTGACATCGCACCAGGTCCAGGCCGGCGGCACCTACTTCGTCACGCCGGCGCTGCGCTTCATGAGCAACGTCGTCCTCCCGATCGGCGACGACCAGCCGCGCCACGCCGTCCGCTGGTGGTCCCGCTTCCAGTTCAATTTCTGACACGTTTCACGGCTGCTCCGGAGGGATCATCGGGAGTGGCATCGGAAGCAGCATCGGGAGGTGCATCGGGAGCAGACGCCACGATCTCCTGGATCGCGCTATAGTTACAGTGTCGACATTTGGGATGCCAGCACGCATCGTCCGACCGATTCTTCTCCTGGTACTCGGTCTGACACTGGCCGCCGCAGCGTGGCAGATCGTGCGGCTGGACCGCGACCTCGACGTTCGATCCGCTGCCGAGGCCGCCACCGACGCCGCCTTCGCCCACTGCCGCGCGGCAATGTTCGACCTGCGCAGCGTCCAACGCGCCTACACCGCCCCCGGCCAGCAGATCGGCTTCTGGCGTAACCGCGCCGCGACCGATCTCGAGGCGCTGCTCGCCTGCACCGGGACGCTCGAGGCGACCGCGGCCGGTGCGGCGCCGGCCACCCAGGTCGCCCTGGCCAAGCTCCGCGCCGCGGTGACGGCGACGCGCCGGCTCGACGGCCGCATGGCCGACCTGGCCGGCACCGGCCTGCGCGACCACGCCCAGGATCTGCTCTACGGCGACGCGATCAACACGAGCGTCGCGCTCGAGCGCGAACTGGCCGCGGCCGAGTCGGCGCTCTCCGGCCTCGACCTCGGGTCCGCCACGGTCCGCCGGCAGCAGGCGACCGCGGCGCTCGCCGCCGCCGGCGTGGCGCTGTTCGTGGCCCTGATCCTCGCCCGACTGCCGCGAGCCCGCGTCGAGGACGACGCCCCGGCGCAGACCAGCGTCGTGCCGGCCCGGGCCGTGGCCGACGCCGAGGAGCCGCGCTTCGGCGAACGGGCCGCCTCACCGGCCGCCCTGCAGGCCGCCGCGGACGTGTGCGGCGCGCTCGCGCGCGTCCAGCAGCCGCTCGAGCTCAACGGCCTGGTCGAGCGGATGCACGGCGTGCTCGACTCGCGCGGCACGATCGTGTGGATCTTCGATGAAACCGGCGACGCGCTGCGGCCCGGCCTCTCGGCCGGCTATGCCTCGACCACCATCGGGCGGATGGGGACGATCCCGCTGTCGAGCGACACGCCGGTGGCAACCGCGTTCACCCGCGGCGAGGCGCGCTCGGTGCGCGGGACGCCCGAGGCGCCGGGCGCCCTCGTCGTCCCGATCGTGACCGCCGGCGGCGTGGCCGGGGTCGTGACGATCGAGCTGCCGCCCGGCAACGACCGGCAGCCGGCGACGCTGGCCCTGACGCGGATCTTCGCCGCGCAGCTGGCCGGCCTGCTCGCCGTCAATCCGCGGCCGGCCGATGTCGATGGTCCGGAAATCGTCATGGCCGCGGGCGCCGCCCGGGCCGCCGGGGCCGGCGCCGACGGGCAGGATCGCGCCGGCAACCGCTTCTCGGATCTGACGTAATCAGCCGGCGCGGCTGGTCTGCTCATCTCACCTTGACGACGACCTTGCCTTTGGCGCGTCCGGTTTCGACGTAGGCCAGGGCCTCGTTGGTTGCGTCGAACGGAAGCACCCGATCGACTACGGGGCGGATGACGCCGGAGTCGATGAGAGCGGCGATCTCGCGCAATTGATCGCCGTTGGCTCTCATGAAGAGAAACGCATAGCGGACGTGCTGGCGTTTCGCCTTGCGCCTGATTCGATAGCTCAAGACGCGCATGACTTGACGCAACGCCCAAGACACTCCCTGCTCTCTGGCAAAGTCTGGATCCGGCGGACCGGAGATCGAGATGAGCTGGCCACCCGGCTTCAGGACGCGTAGCGACTTGGCCAGCGTCTCTCCGCCCAGAGAGTTCAACACCACGTCATAGTCGCGCAGGGTGTCGGCGAAATCCTCTTTCCGGTAGTCGATGGCGACATCCGCGCCGAGCTGCTTCACCAACTCGAGGTGCGTGGTCGTCGTCGCGACGGTCGCGCCAAGATGCTTCGCCAGCTGGATGGCAAGCGTCCCGACACCACCTGAGCCGGCGTGGATGAGGACCTTCTGGCCCTTCTTCAGGTGCGCCTTCTCGACCAGCACCTGCCATGCTGTCAGGCCGACCAGGGGAATGGACGCGGCTTCCTCCATCGTGAGCGTCTTCGGTTTGTGCGCGACGTCGCTTTCCTTCATCGAGATGAGCTCGGCGAAGGCGCCGACTCGCTGGTCCGCAGGGCGCGCATAGACCTCGTCGCCGGGCTTGAATCGGCGCACGCGGAATCCAACGCCGACCACGACCCCGGCCACGTCGTGGCCCAGAATCAGCGGCAAGCGATAGGGCAGAATCAGCTTGAACTCGCCGGCCTTGATCTTCGAGTCCAGTAGATTGACACCGGCGGCGTGGATCTGGACGAGGACGTCATCGTCCCGCAGCACCGGCTCTGGCACCTCGCCGGCCCGCATGCCCGTCTTGCTTCCATAGCGATCGACGATGAATGCCTTCATGACTACTCGGCCAGGGCCGCGATGGGGGACTGGGGCGGCACTGGTGCGTCGAGCCGGAGGTCTTTGCGAATCCCGGCGTCCATGATCGCCGCGGGGGCGAATCGACGCAGCCACCGCAGGCGGCTGGCGGCGCCACCGGCTGCGTATCGAAGCTTGGGGCGAGCCGCACTGGCAGCCTGCAGGATGACCTCCGCGACGACGCTCGGCTGGTCTGCGCCGGCCATGATCTCTTTCAACCTCTTTGCCAACGCCACACGAACGGCGCGATATTCGTCGAGCTTCGAATCAGGTTCGAGAGAGTTCGCGTCGAACTGGGTCCTCGTGTAGGCGGGCTCGATCACCGAGACGCGAATGCCCCGCGTCCGCAGCTCGTGGTCGAGTGATTCCGAATACCCCTCGATCGCGTGCTTGGAGGCGGCGTAGAGCGCCCCGTAGGGCATCGGCAGGAAACCGAGTACTGAGCCGACGTTGATGATGCGGCCGCGCCCCGCGCGCCGCATGTGTGGCACGACGGCACGCGTCATCCGAACGATCCCGAAGAAGTTGGTCTCGAAGATCGAACGGGCCTGATCGATCGAGCTCTCCTCCGCACCGGCGGGAGCCACGCTGAAGCCGGCGTTGTTCACCAGCAGGTCGATGCGACCGTCCGACCGCAGCACGTCGCTGATGGCCGCTTCGACTGAGTCGTCGCTGGTCACGTCGAGCGAGAGCATCGAGAACGATGGCCGGGCCGACTGGGCGCCGCGTCTGCTGGTGCCGTAGACCTTGTAGCCCGCCCTCGCGAGCCGCACCGCCGTGGCTTCGCCGATGCCCGACGAGGCACCGGTGACGAGCGCGATGGATCCTTCAGCCTTCATGGAGATTCCTTTGCAATTGAATGTGGTCAAGATATGACGAGTGTCATATTCTGACGCGCACGAGCGAGGCCTGGAACTGGCGGCATCAGTCTCCGGCAGAGAAGTGCTTCAGCGCTGCCTCACGCAGCGCGTCGGACAGTCGCGGGTCGTCGACGGCGCGAGCCAACACCAGCGCCCCCACCATCGCGGCGACGGTGACGAGCGCCTGCTCATGGGCGACCGGCTGACCCCAATCGGGCGCCTGGCGCGCGACGAGGTCGATCATCTCCTTTATGCGTCGGGTCGCCGCGCGCCGCACTTCGGGTGCCTGGCGCGGCATCTCCGAGCCGAGCGCAGCGACGGGGCAACCGGTTTCCGCGCCATCCACGTGTTCCTTCGACAGATACGCGCGCATCATCGCGAGCAGCGCGTCCTTCGGCGGCATGGCGGCGGCGATGCGCGTCATCGTGGCGAGGCTCTCGGCGCCGGCGCGGTCTGCCGCTTCGGCGAGCATCGCTTCGCGCGAGGCGAAGTGGGCATAGAAGCCGCCGTGCGTCAGGCCGGCGTCCTTCATGATGTCGGCGACGCCGGTGCCGGCATAGCCGCTGCGCCGGATGGCGCGGGCCGCGGCCTCGACGATACGGTCGTGGGTGGCTTCCTTGCGGTTGGGGTTGGTGCGTCTCATGTCGGCTGATTCCTATGATGACCATCATATCATCGTCAGGCGTCAGCCACGACAAGAAAACGCGACGGCCCTGGAAGGGCCGCCGCGTTGGTTCTCGAGGGTCGGAGCCTCGAGGGGGCGCCGACGGCGGCGCTACAGCGAGCGCCGCTGCTTGCGCTCGACGGTCCGGTCGCGCGCCGTCACCTCGACCTTCAGCGTCAGCGCCTTCTTGTCGCGCGTCACCGCGAGGTCGGCCGTCTTGCCGTCCTCGACCTTGGCGACTTCGCGGCGCAGCTCGCCCGGATCCGTGATGGCCTGGCCGTTGACGGCCGTGATCACGTCGCCGGCCTTCACGCCGGCCTTCGCCGCCGGGGCGTCGGCCTCGACGCCGGCGACGAGGACGCCGGACTTCACGCCGAAGTAGCCGGCCAGCTCCTCGGACAGGTCCTGGACCCGGACGCCCAGGCGGCCCCGGGCGGCGGCCATGAACGGCTCGGCATCGAAGTCGAACCGCCCGGCCGGCATCTCGAACTTGAACGGCATGCCCTGCCGGCCCTCGAACTCCTGGCCCGGCCCGGGCGCGCGCTTCTGGAAGCGGAAGGCGTCGCCGCCCTCGCCCGGCATCCCCGGCATCCCCGGCATGACGTGCGTCATCTTGGGGACTTCCGGAGTGACGTCGAGGGTGACGGGCGCGCCGGCGCGCTGCAGGGCGACCTTCACGGTGCGACCAGCCGGCGTTTCCTCGACCAGCCGCTCGAGCTGGCGGGCGCTGCGGACGCGCTCCCCGTCGAACGCCGTCACGACGTCGCCGCCCTTGATGCCGGCCTTGGCGGCGGCGCTGTCCTTGACGACCTCGGTGACCACCGCGCCGGCCGCCCCGGCCAGCTTTTCCTTCGCCACGTCGGCCGTCTCGACGTCGCGGACGACCATCCCGACCCGCGACCCGCCGAAGGCGAACACGTCGAAGCCGGGGGTGTCGTCACCGCCCTGAACCTTGCGGACGACGACGCGCCGGCCGCCGCCTTCCTTGCCGTCCTCCTGCCCCTCGTTGACGATGACGCGGTCGGGCCCGTCGCCCTCCCGCTCGATGATGACCCGGCGTCCCTGACCCGCCGTCGGCGAGGCCGAGGCGTAGATCCCGCCCACCCCGACCACGGCCGCCACGGCCGACAACACCGTCATTCTCGCGAATCCCATGCGTTCCTCCATAATGAAGTGAGGGGCCCGTTTCCAGGGTCCAAGACATCAGACGTCCGAGCAGCCCAGCCGGCCGTCGTCGAGGAGTCCGACCCGCATGGCCGACCCGAAGTCCCCCGCCGCCGACCCAGGCGGCGCCGAACGCAAGGCGAAGATCCTCGAGCTGGCCGAGCGCACGAACGTCAAGTTCATGCGGCTGCAATTCACGGACATCCTGGGGGTCATCAAGAACGTCGAGATCCCGAACCGCCAGTTCGCCTCGGCGCTGGACGGCCAGATCATGTTCGACGGCTCCTCGATCGAGGGCTTTGTCCGGATCGAGGAATCGGACATGTTCCTGCGGCCGGACCTGTCGACCTTCCGGGTCCTGCCGGGGACGCAGCACACCGGCGAGCGCATCGGCCGGCTGATCTGCGACATCCACAACCCCGACAACACCCCGTTCGAGGGCTGCCCGCGTCACACGCTGAAGCGCGCCATCGCCAAGGCCGCCGCCGCCGGCTACACGATGCACTGCGGCCCCGAAATCGAGTTCTTCCTCTTCCAGACCCGGGACGGCCAGGCGACCACCGATACCCACGACGCCGCCAGCTACTTCGACCTCGCCCCGGTCGACCTCGGTGAGGACGTGCGGCGGCAGATCGTGCTGGCGCTCGAGTCGATCGGCATCGACGTCGAGGCCGCGCACCACGAAGTCGCCGCCGCCCAGCACGAAATCGACTTCCGGCAGGACGACGCGCTGGTCACCGCCGACAACGTCAGCACCTTCCGCTTCATCGTCAAGAACGTCGCCCAGCAGAACGGCCTGCACGCCACGTTCATGCCCAAGCCGGTCTACGGCCGCAACGGCTCGGGCTTGCACCTGCTCCAGTCGCTGGTCGGCGCGGACGGACAGAACTCGTTCCTCGACGTCGACGCGCCGTGGCAGCTGAGCCGCACGTGCCTCAACTACATCGCCGGCCTGCTGCGCCACGCGGAGGGCTTCTGCTCGATCACCAACCCGCTGGTGAACTCCTACAAGCGGCTGGTGCCGGGCTTCGAGGCACCGACCAACATCGCCTGGTCGGAGCGCAATCGCAGCCCGCTGGTCCGCGTGCCGGCCCGCCGCGACGCGGCCACCGGCGTCGAGCTGCGCGTCCCCGACCCGTCGTGCAACCCGTACCTGGCGCTGGCGGTGACGCTGTGCGCCGGGCTCGAAGGGATCGAACAGGACGTCGACCCCGGCCCGCCGATCAACAAGAACATTCACAAGATGAGCTTTCGCGAGCGGCGCCATCTGCGGATCGACGAGCTGCCCGGCAACCTGAGCGACGCCCTCGACGCGCTCGAGAAGGACGAAGTCGTCCAGAACGCGCTCGGCCGGCACATCTACGAGCACTTCCTCGAAGCGAAGCGCAACGAGTGGCAGGAGTACATCGAGCGCGTCAGCAGCTGGGAAATCTCCCGCTACCTCTCGGTCTATTAGTGTCCGCGTCCGGGACACTAGCGAGCTACGCAGGAAGAGGATGGGCCGCGAAGGCTGGCGCGACGTCGCCACCGATCACTTCGACGTCGCGCAGCAGCGCTTCTTCAATCCCTGGGGACAGGTCGACCGCGGGCCCCGCGATCTGTTCCGCTGGTGGATGACGGCGCAGCGCGAGCCGTGGCCGACCGCCGTCGAGAATCGCCGCTACCTCGCCCCGCCCGGCACCGTCGACGAAGGCCAGGTGGCGATCACGATGATCGGCCACTGTGGCGTGCTGGTGCGGGTCGACGGCTTCACGCTGCTCACCGATCCCCAGTTCTCGACGCACGCCGGGCCGTTCGGGCGCCTCGGCGAGAAACGCGTGCGGCTGCCCGGTCTCGATCCGCGCGAGCTGCCCGCGGTCCACGCCGTCTTCATCAGCCACAACCACTACGATCACCTCGACGTCGCCTCGCTGCGTTGGCTGACGGCACAGCGCGCGCCGGCGATCGTCACGTGCCTCGGGTTGAAGGCGCCGCTCGAGCGCCTGGGGATCGGCCCGGTGACCGAGCTGGACTGGTGGCAATCGGCGGACGTGATCGGCGCGACGATCACCGCGACGCCGGCGCTGCATTGGTCGAGCCGGACGATGCTCGACCGGCGCAGGACGCTGTGGGGCGGCTGCATGTTGACCGTGCCCTACGCGCCGCGGATCTACTTCGCCGGCGACAGCGGCTACGCGCCGTTCTTCGTGGGCATCCGCGAGCGCCTCGGCACGCCGCAGGTCGCGCTGCTGCCGATCGGCGCCTACGAGCCGCGCTGGTTCATGAAGCCGTTCCACATGAACCCGGAGGAGGCCGTGCGCGCGCACCAGGAGATCGGCGCCAGGACCTCGATCGCGACGCACCACAGCTACTTCCGGCTCGCCGACGACGGCTTCGACAGCCCGGTCCGGCTGCTCGCCGACGCGCGCGCGGCAGCCGGTGTCCCACCGGACGGGTTCCGCGTCCTCGACGTGGGCGAGACGGTCGTGCTCGGCGCCTAGGCTAGCAGCCCGTGGTGAAAGTCCCGCTGCATTCGACGAGCAATCCATCCCGGCGCTCGGCGTTGCTCGTCGGTCGAATATCCCCGATATTCTCCCTCGTCGCGCCTGGATCGCCGGGCGGCTCGCCCGTCTCGGTGCGACGCGGCACTTCCACCACGGGCTGCTAGTGGTCGATCCCGCCAGCCGTCAAGGTCGCGGCGGCTCGTCGCCGCAGCGGAAGACGCCCCGGGCGTGATGGACGGCGGCCGAGGGACAGGGCGTGGTGTGGAGCCGACGCCCCATGCCGTCGTAGCGGAAATGGACGATGGACTGGGGCCTGCCGAGCAGGCCGCTGGCGATCCACGAGTCGATGCCCCATCCCTGAGCGATGACCCTGAACGACCGTCCGGCCGCGACGGCGGCACGGCCGCACACGAGGGATTTCTCGAGATCGCCGCGACGATCTGCCTCATGCAGTCGCCCCCTTCGCCGCGACGAACTTGATCTCGCGCACCTCCACCTTCCCGGCCTTGACGTCGAAGAACGGCTTGCCGGCGCGGACGCCGACGCTGCCGTAGCCGGTGGCGGTCGAGAGGAAGGCGCGGAAGTCCCCGGCGACGCGCGGCTCGAGGTGCAGCACCTTGTCGACGGCGTCGTAGCGCGCCCCGGTCATGCCCTGGAGCAAGCCGTAGGAGGCCATCGCCCGCGCGTACCAATGGCCGCACTCGTACTCGTTGAACGGGTTGCGGACGCGGCCGTCGTAGCGGGTCCGGGCGATGCGCACGATTTCGAGGCCTTCGGCGACGTGGCCGAGCAGCATCAGGTGCGACGCCACCTGGTACTCGATGCCGGTCCACACTTCGTCGGAGTAGACGAACGGCAGCGTCAGCTTGCCGCCGCGCGGCCAGGTGCAGATCAGCAGCCCGCCGTCCTTGCCGGCCGCGAACGACGGGCGCTGCGGGTTCGCGTGCGCCGACAGGTCGCGCCGCAGGTTGTGCTTGTGCACGGCGACGAGATGACTCTCGACCTTGGCCCGATCGAGCACCTGCCCGACGCCGCACACCAGCGCCATCCACGATCCGAGGACGCCGTCGGCGAGACAGCCGTCGCCGTACCTGGTACTTCGGTCCTTCCTGCTTCAGCAGCGCGATCGCCTCCGGCGAGTACTCGCCGACCATGCTCTTGGCGTCGGTGGGGCTGCCGGCGCGCAGGCCTTCCCATTGGATCTTCTGGATGAAGTACTCGCCGTTGAAGAGCGCCCTCTCGGCCAACGCCGTGCCCTTCGCCAGCAGGTCGCGATAGCGCGCGACGTCGGCGCCGAGCGCCGCGCCCATCGTCACCGCCGCCTGCAGCGCACCGAGATAGAAGCTGGTGCACATGCCGTTGGGGCCCCAGAACTCGATGTCGTAGGTGTTGTGATGCGGCTCCTCCAGCACGCCGGCGAGCCGCGGGTCCCAGGTCGCGATGCAGTAGTCGAGGCTCTTCGCCACCTTCGGCCACAGGCGCCGCAGCCACGCGATGTCGCCGCCGATGCGCCAGTCGCGATGCACCTTGAGGATGCCCCCGAGCTGACCGTCGGCGGCGGCGTGGAAGTCGTGCTCGAGCGGCCGGATCGGCAGCGCCGCGCGGAACATCTGATGGCCGGTGTCGGCCTGCGACGGCCCGAACTCGGTCTCGCGCAGGGTGCGCTCGAGGGCCGGGAACAGGTGCGGCACCGCCTGGGCGTAGTTCCACACGTGGGTGCAGGTGCCGTGGCAGCAGCCGCTGCTGTCGCCGCAGCCCTCCCACGCCCATAGCCGCCCGTCGTCCTGGCGCAGCACGGTCGGCGACTTGAGGATCGACAGGTTGGCCGCCACCGCCTCGGTCACTTCGGGCGGCAGCGTCGTGTCATACAGGCACTCGCTGAAGCGCAGCGATCGCGCCCGCAGGTCGTCGTAGCCGGCGCGCCAGTGCGCGACGAGCGCGGCGAGGCTGGCGAAACGTCCGGCATACCAGGCGCGGAAATAGCCGTTATCCGGATCGGGCGCCGCCGTTCCGGCCGGATCCTTGCCGCTGCGCAGGTGGCTGAGCGGCACGTACCAGGCGAGCTTGACGCGGATCGTCCGCGACGCGCCGGGCTCGAGCGTGACCGGCACGAACAGCGATCCGCCCGGCGCCGGCTGGCCTTCGGTGACGGGCGGCCGCGTGACCAGCGCCGCGTCGGTGACCGCCTTCCAGGTCAGCGTCAGCGGATCCCACCAGCCGCCGCGGAACCAGGCGTGGTCGACGGTCGTACCCGGCTCGTCGACGACGACGGCAAAGCTGCCCTGTTCCCACGGCGTGTCCTTGCCGGGGCCGCCCCACAGCTCGAAGCCGCCGTCGAGCGCACGGACCGCCTGCGGCCGGTCGCGGCCGGCCATGAAGTTACGGGCGTGGAACGAGAAGACGGCGTCGAGGCGGACGCGGCCGCGGTTGACGATCCGGTACTCGAGCCCGGCGACCGGCAGGCTCGAACCGTCGCCGTCGTTCGGCTCGAACGGGCTCCAGCCGGTGAGCGTGACCTCGAGCGCCGGTCGCCGATCACGCAGCACCGCCATCGCGAACGGGAAGCGCGACACGAAGGTGCCGCTGGCCAGCCGCGGCAGGCCGTACGAGGTGCCGCCGGCGCCGTTGGCCGTGCCGGGGCCGCCGAACAGCTTCCACTCGGGCACGGGCGCTTCGAGCACCCTGGCCAGCTCCGGCTGTCCCTTGACGCCGAGGGCGGCGAACATCAGCGGACTGTTGAAGACGTCCGGCTGGTGGCGCACCGACAGGTGTGAGAAGGCGCCGGTGCCTTCGAGGCAGACCATGCCGGCGCCGAGGCCGCCCAGCGGGAAGGCGATGCGGTTCAGACGCTCGCCGGCATAGGGCACGCCGAAGGTCTGCTCGGCGGCCCGGGCCGGGGCCGGCTGGCGCAGGGCCGCTTCGACTTCGGTGAGGGGCTCGGCGGCGAACAGCTCGCGGACGCCGAAGGCGCCGCTGCCGGCCACCGACAGTTGCAGGAACGCTCGACGGGCCAGGCCCGGAATCGTCGACGACCGATCGCCCATCGCAGGTCCTCCGTGTGTGGAGGCATCCTACGCCGCTGGCGCCGGTAGAAGAAAATCAGCGTCACGGGCCTGCTCGACCAGGCCCGTGACGCTGAAAACCGACGAAGAGTACCGGCCAGCCGACCAGCCAGAGGACGCCGATGGTGTCCAGGGCGATCGCCTGGCCGCGGGTCACCGCGCCGACGATCCAGATCAGGCTGCATCCGGCGAGCAGTAACGTCGTCGATTGGGCCGTGCTGCGGAAGATGGTGATCATGCACGTCTCCGGTCGCTGGCACCGAGGCTTTCGATCACGGCGATTGATTTGTTCAACCAAATCGTCGCGATGGTCCCGTGGCCGCACCACACGGTGTGACGCCGCTGCGCGTTTCCGCACGAAAGTGGTCGGACCAAGCGCCCGAACGCCGCTGGTTTGCACGGAGATTCGCGCCGCCGACCGTGGACGTACACGGCCGTCACGGCGAATCCAGACCGCTACGGGATCGGCGTCTGTCGATGCCGGCGACTTACCGGCGGCGGGCGCGGAAGGCCTGCGCCTCTTCTGCCGTGAGGCGGGAGAAGGTCAGCAGGTGCGCGCCCGTACTCTCGGCGGCGAACAGGTCGATGCCGTCGTCCATGAGGCTGGCCCCGGTCATCACGCCGAGATCACCCTCGCGATCGGACCGCACCACGTACTCGAACGTCCGCTCGAGGCCGCGCATGCGCATGTTGATGCCGGCGACCTCGCCGTCGTTCTGGAACGCGTAGAGCACGGCCTGGTCCAGGCCGGGGGACACGAGCAGCGTGCCGTCCCACGGCGCCGACTGCGTCCCCAGCACCTGCGCCGACACGAGCACGGCGCTCGCCGTCTGCTGCACCGCGCGCAGGGCCTTCCACCGATCGACTTCGACGCGCAGGCGCTCGATGTCGCGCTCGTCGAGGCTCTCGGGCGGGAAGGACAGGCCGAACACGCCCGGCATCCGGCTGCGCGCGTAGAGCGCCAGGTCCGCGGCCTCGTGCATCGGCTCGGTCGCGTCGTGCAGCAGGTAGGACAGAAGGTAGGCCGGGGGCAGGAACGTGGTCAGGCCCTGCAGGTTGTGACGGACGTGCGCCGACGGCGACGTGCGATCGTCCATCCAGCCGGCGTCGGTGTAGCGCAGCAGGCCGAGGTCGAGCCGGTTGCCGCCGCCCGAGCAGTTCTCGATCAGCAGCCAGGGGAAGCGCTCCTTGAGCGCGGCGAGCAGTTCGTAGAGGCCGGCGACGTGACGGAAGTTGCCGTCGTTGGGACCGGTCCCGACGAGCGGCCGCGTGTTGGTCATCCAGGCGTTGTTGTCCCACTTGATGTGGTCGACGCCCGACTCGGCGATCAGCCGGCTCACCTTGTCGAAGACCCAGGCACGGGCCTCCGGGTTGCCGAGGTCGAGCATCCCGGTGCGGGCCTCGGCGTTGGGCACGCCCGGCTCGTAGAGACCGTTCTCCTGCATCAGCCACGTCTCGCGGGCCGCGCCCGGTCCGCCGACGGTGCGCAGGTCGACCCGTTCCGGCTCGACCCACAGGCCGAATTTCATGCCTAGGCCGTGCGCGCGATCGGCGACGGCGCGGAGGCCGTTCGGGAACTTCTTCTCGTCGACCTTGAAGCCGCCCAGCCCCGAGGCGAAGTCGAAGAGGTCGAGCTCGCCCGCGCCTTCGTACCAACCCGCGTCCAGCTCGAACAGCTCGGCGCCGGCGGCGGCCGCGGCCTGCAACGCCTTCTCGGTCGAGTCTTCGTCGATGTTGGCGCCGCTCGAGAACCAGGTGTTGTAGGTGACCAGCGGCTCGAGGAGCCGTCCGCCGCGCAGCACGCTGACGATGTAGCGGTGCAGCGCCGGCGCGACCTGCGCCTCGTCGCCCTGGACGACGCCGATGATCGCGTGCGGCATCGACACCGGCCGGGCCGGGGTGACCGTAGTCGCCATGTTGGAGAGCCACGCGGTGAGCTCGGCGCGGCCGCCCGGCTTGCCGACGACATCCATGCGCCAGGAGCCCGACCACATCAGCCCGGCGATCAGCGTGCCACGGGCAGACGCCAGCGTCGCCATCGGCATGAATCGCTGCGTCGAGCGGCCGTATTCCTCGAGGACCACCGGGGCGTCTTCGGAGACGACGTGATGGTGGACGGCGAACGATCCGCCGTCCTCGGCCGGCGCCGACAGGCCATCGACGGTGGTCAGCAGCGTGCCGTCGACCACGACCTGCAGCGAGACCAGATCGGTGACGATGGTCGAGCGGCCGTTGATCGACTCGAGCTCGGTCCACGTCTCGATGACGGCCACCTGGGGGTAGATCGCGTAGACGCGCCGGGCGCGCAGGCCGTCGCGCAGGTCGTCGAAGGTGAGCCGCAGCTCGAGGCCGGTCCCGACGTCGGCGACGTCGGCGCCGACGTGGCGGAAGCCGGCGGCGTTGTTGCGGGTCAGGCCGACTTCGCGATCCTCGATGCGCAGGACGGTGTCGCGGACCGGCGACGGCCGCCACGACTGCGGATCGCCGGTGCGGCGCAGGTCCTGGACGACGAGATCGCCGGTCGAGTCGAAGCCGACGGCGTAGGTGACGAGCGCGTTGCTCACGACCCACCCGCTGTCGGTGGAACTCACCGTGGCGTCGTCCTTCGACGCCAGTTGAGCCGCGGCCGCCGGCGACTGCCCGGCGAGCACGCACGCGACCACGAGGGAGAGCAACGAGCCGATAGGTTTCACGACGACGCCCCTGAAACGGTGATCCTCGCGCCACGCGTCATGCGCGGCGCCCACAGCGATCGGGCGAGCATCTGCAAAGCACGTGCCCTGCGCGACACGGTTCTTTCTTGGGGCTTTTGCCAAGGCGGGACGGAGGGGTGAGGCTCGTGTCGGTCACTCGGGACGCCAAACCGTCCTCCGCTGATCAACCGACGTACACTCGGGGCCGACGTGCCGAGCCCGATCATGCACCCCGCCGTTCCCGACGACGCCCTTCGAGTAATGCACACCGCAACCGGCGAGACGCTGGCGGCGCTCGCCGGGCGCGGCCCGCTGCTCATCGTGTTCCTGCGCCATTTCGGCTGCCCGCTCTGCCAGGAGATGGTCGCCGACGTCGCCGCCCGACGCGATCGTCTCGCCGACAGCGGCACGACGGTGGTGTTCGTCCACATGCACCCCGAGCCGCAGGCGGCCGAGTTCTTCGCCCGCTACGGCGTTCAGGATCTGCAACGCGTGTCGGACCCGAATCGCACGCTCTACCGTGCCTTCGAAGTGCCCAAGGCGCAGCCGTTGAGCTGGATGAGCCCCGGTGCGCTGCGTCACTACCTCTCGGCGATGGTCCGCGGCGGTCACTGGCCGTGGCTGGTCGGCGGCGACGTCGGCCAGATGTCGGCCGTGGTGCGGATCGTCGACGGCCGCATCGATCGCGATCTGCGCGCGGCCGGCTTCGACGTCCGGCCGGACTTCGACGACTTACTGACCTGTCCGGTGCGCTAGGAGCCCGTGGTGAAAGTGCCGCGTCGCATCGAGACGGGCGAGGCGCCCGGCTGGCAAGGCGCGACGAGGGAGAATATCGGGGATATTCGACCGAGGAGCAACGCCGCCAGGCGGGATGCATCGTCCGTCGAATGCAGCGGGACTTTCACCACGGGCTCCTAGCCCCGGCTGGGCCAGCCGACCGGCGGACGCCGAGTCGAGCAGGCGTTCGCCGCGTTCGCTGCGTTCTCTCTCCCGCCAGGCGCGGGGATCGATGTAAGTTACGGGCATGATCCGTCCTGCCACGGCTCTCTTCGTGACGGGCCTCGTGACCGTGTCGACCGGGCTCGTCTGGCCGTCGGTTCGTGCGGCCGAGGTAGCCGTTCAGACGCCACCGGCCACGCCGCCGCCGGCGCCGGTCGAGACGCCGCGGCCGGCCACCACGCCGGCGCCCGCCGCCCCGCGGCCTGCGGCGCCGCGTCCGCGCCCGTCGACGTCCTCCGCAGCGACGCTGACGATGACGGTCAAGGTGACGGACTCGGGCGGGGCGCCCCTGGTTGGCGCGAAGGTGACGGCGACGGGACCGGCGACGCGCGCCGGCGTGACCGACGCCACCGGCGCGGTGAAGTTCCTGTCGCTGCGCGGCGGCACGTATCGCCTCCGCTTCGAGTCGCCAACGACGATCACGCTCGAGCGCGATGTCGTGCTGCGGTCGGGCATGGAGCCGATCGAGGCAACGCCGACGCCGGCCCCGCCGCCACCGCCACCGCCGCCGGCGCCCGAACCGACCCGTAACGATCCCATCTCGGGCCGCGGCCCGCTGCAGGCGCCGCAGCCGCGCACCGTGTCGATCCCGGAGTTCATCGAGCGCAACATGCTCGGCTCGCGCGAGCCGGCGAAGACCACGCCGGTCGCGTGCGGCGCCACCTCGGTCACCAACGTCCTGCAGATCCGCGATCCGCTGAAGGACCTGTCGCACCCCGACGCCGAGGCGCTGATCTACGTCGTCGGCGGCGAGGGCCTGCTGGTGCTGCCGATCGCCGACGTCCCGCTCGTGGCCGGCACGTTCAGCATGGTGCCGCGCGGCACCACCTACACGCTGCAGCGCCGCGGCCGCAGCGGGCTGGTCCTGCTGCAGACGCTGACCGACACGCTCTGCCCCGCGCAGCGTTAGTCTGGCGGCGGGTCCCTCAGACCCGCCGCGGGCCGCCTTTGAGCGTGCGGTCTGCTATTCGCGACGCTGGGCGCGTCGCGGCGCCCGCACGCCGGCGGCGCTGCTAGAATCGGGCATGCGCCAACGCCCGTCCGCCTTCTCTCTCGCCTGCGCGATCGCCGCGGGCGTGCTCGTCTCAGAGGTCGCCCGGAAGGCCCAGGTTCAGGCCCAGGCCCCGGCCCCGGCTTCGGCTCCGGCGCGTGCACCGCACGCCGTCGCGGCAGCGGCCGCCAGCCCGCTTCCGGCGACGTCGCCCGAAGCCGTCGGCCTCGCCCCCAAGGGCCTCGCCCGGATCACCGCGCTGCTCCAGGGCTACGTCGATCGCAAGCGCGTCGCCGGCACGGTGACGCTGATCCTGCGCGACGGCAAGGTCGCCTACTCCAGCGCGCTCGGCCAGGCCGACGTCGAGAAGGCCGTGCCGATGCAGACGGACACGATCTTCCGCATCGCCTCGCAGTCGAAGGCGGTCACCACCGTCGCGGCCATGATCCTGCTCGATGAAGGCAAGCTGCTCCTGAACGACCCGGTGTGGAAGTTCCTGCCGGCCTACAAGAACACGACGGTGATGGTGCCGCCTGCGGCCAACGCCGCCCCGGGCAGCCCGGTGTCGACCGTCGCGGCCAAGCGGCCGATCACCGTCCGCGACCTGATGACCCACACGTCGGGCGTCAGCTACGGCAGCAACCCGGCGACGCGCGCGCTCTACAAGGCGGCCGGCTTCGACGAGTGGTACTTCGCCGACAAAGCCGAACCCGTCGGCGTGTGGATCGACAAGCTGGCGGCGCTGCCCTTCGACGGCCAGCCGGGTGAGAGCTACATCTACGGCTACAACACCGACATCCTCGGCGCGGTGATCGAGAAGGCCTCGGGCCAGCCGCTCGACCAGTTCTTCAAGACGCGGATCTTCGATCCGCTGAAGATGAAGGACACCCAGTTCTTCCTGCGCCCCGACCAGCGCGACCGCTTCGCGGTGAACTACGCGGCCACACCGGAGCTGACGATCGTCCGCGCCCCGGACACCGGCCGCAACCAGGGGGCCTACGTCGACGGGCCGCGCGCGTCCTTCTCGGGCGGCGCCGGCCTGACGTCGACCGCCGGCGATTACGCCCGCTTCCTGCAGGTGCTCCTGAACGGCGGCGAGCTCGAGGGCACCCGCATCCTGAGCCCGAAGACGGTGGCGCTGATGACCAGCAACCACGTCGGCTCGCTCTACTCGCTGGGCAACTTCGGCTTCGGCCTCGGCTTCGAGATCACCGAGCACGTCGGGCGCTCGGGCCGTCCCGGCTCGGTCGGCGAGTTCGGCTGGGGCGGCGCCTACGCCACCAAATACTGGGTCGATCCGGAGGAGAAGCTGGTCGTCGTCTTCATGACCCAGCTGCTGCCCTCGAACGGCCTCGACATCAACGACAAGCTGCGTGCGCTCCTCTACGGATCGATCGAGGTGCCAGGCGCCAAGCTCGGCTCGATGAAGCTGACGGCGGCCGGCAAGAAGTAGGATCGCGGTGAGCCCAGTCAGTACCGCCGTCGAACCACTGCCGCCGACCGTCGACGACGTCCTCCAGCGCTACTGGGGGTTCGACACGCTGCGGCCGCTGCAGGGCTCGGCGATCCGCGCCGTGCTCGAGCGGCGTGACAGCGTCGTGGTCCTGCCCACCGGCGGCGGCAAGTCGCTCTGCTTCCAGGTGCCGGCGCTCATCGGCGACGATCCGGGCATCGCGCTCGTCGTCTCGCCGCTGATCGCGCTGATGAAGGACCAGGTCGACGGCCTGGTCGCCAGCGGCGTGCCGGCGGCGCGCCTCGACAGCACGATGTCGTCGGACGCGCGCCAGGCCACCTTCAACGGCCTGCGCGACGGCCGCTTCAAGCTGCTCTACGTCTCGCCGGAGCGCCTGATGGGCGACGGCGGCGCCAGCTTCCAGGCGACCGTCGCCCGGCGCGGCGTCCGCTACGTCGCCATCGACGAAGCGCACTGCATCAGCCATTGGGGCCACGACTTCCGCCCCGAGTACCGACAGCTGGGGGCGCTGCGGGCGGCCTGGCCGCAGGTGTCGATGCACGCCTTCACCGCGACCGCGACGACGCGCGTGCGCGAGGACATCGTCCGCCAGCTCGGGCTGCGCGACGCGCTGCTGCTGGTCGGCAGCTTCGATCGGCCGAACCTGATCTACCGCGTCCGGCCGCGCCTCTCGCGCGAGCAGCAGCTCGACGCGGTGATGGCCGCGCATCGCAACGAGGCCGGCATCATCTACTGCATCTCGCGCAAGGACGTCGACCAGACGGCGGCGGCGCTGGCCGACGCCGGGCACAAGGCCGTCGCCTACCACGCCGGGCTGTCGGACGATGAGCGGTCCCGCAACCAGGACGCGTTCATCGACGAGCGCGCCGACGTCGTCGTCGCCACCGTCGCCTTCGGCATGGGCGTCGATCGATCCGACGTGCGCTTCGTCGATCCACGCCGGGGCGCCCAAGTCGCTCGAGCACTACCAGCAGGAAGCCGGCCGCGCCGGCCGCGACGGCCTGGCCGCCGAGTGCGTGCTGCTCTATTCGTCAGCCGACTTCCTCAAGTGGAAGCGGATCATGGAGATGTCGGGCGAGCTGAGCGAAGCCGATGTCGCCCACCTGCGGCAGATGGAGCGCTACGCCAGCGCCTTCCAGTGCCGGCACAAGACGCTGGTCGAGCACTTCGGCCAGACCTACGAGGGCGGCCGACTGCGGCGCCTGCGACGTCTGCCTCGGCGAAATCGAGCGGGTCGAGGATCCGCTGATCCTGGCGCAGAAGATCGGCTCGTGCGTGGCCCGCGTCAAGCAGCGCTTCGGCCTCGTCCACGTCGCCGCCGTGCTCGAAGGCAAGTCGACGCCGCAGGTCGCGCAGAACGGCCACGACGCGCTCAGCACGTTCGGGCTGCTCAAGGACCTGACCGCCGCCGAGATCAAGGGCTACATCGAGCAGCTCGTCGCGCGCGGCTTCCTGCAGCGGACGCCGGGCGACTACCCGCGTCCTCGAGCTGACCGCCAGCGGCGTCGCCATGCTCAAGGGCCAGGTCGCCGCCGGAGGACATCGTGCTGTGCCGCCAGCCGAAGGCGTCGGCGCGCTCGAAGTCGCGCGCCGGACGGGGCGATGCGGCGATGGGCCGCGTCGAGCGCGAATCCTGGGAAGGCGTCGACCGCGAGCTGTTCGACGGACTCCGCGCGCTCCGACTGGAGATCGCGCGCGGCCGCGGCGTGCCGCCCTACGTCGTCTTCCACGACAGCACGCTGCGCGAGATGGCCCGCCTAAGCCCGACTCGCTGGCTGCGCTGCTGCACGTGCCCGGCGTCGGCGCCCGCAAGGCCGAGGACTTCGGCCAGCAGTTCCTCGACGCGATCGCCAGCCACGGCGGCGGCGGAGCGGTCGGTCGCCAGATCAGATAGCTTGGCCGTCTTCAGAAGCGCTACGGAAAGGGTCGATGGCGAAAGCGAAAAGGCTCGGCGAGGGTTCGGCTCTCGGACGGCACGGTTCGCCTCGCTGAGGTCCACTGGTACGAAGCCGCCGGCCGCGGTCGTTTGGAGCTGAAAAATTAAGTTCTACCGGGATTGAACATCATGGCCACTTCACGACGACAGCTCGTTCTTTGCTTGCGGAATGCAGGTTACGAGGTCTCGCTCGAACGACGGAAGATCTACTCGTCTCTGCCAGACGCCGACGCAGCGAAGCATGGGCAGCTTCGGGTCATCGACGAGTCGGGGGATGACTATCTCTACCCGGCGGCATACTTTTGCCCGATCGAGCTGCCGTTGGCTGTCCGCCGAGCTGTGCTAGCCGCGGTCTGAACCTAAACGTAGGAGCGCATTGGCGAAAGCAAAGAGCACGAAGAACGCGACAACCAGCGCTGCTACCGTCGGCTACGAAGCCCCAACTCTGGCTGGTGGCCGATGCGCTCCGCGGCAGCATGGACGCCGCCGAGTACAAGCACGTCGTCCTCGGACTCCTGTTCCTCAAGTACATCTCGGACGCGTTCGAGGAAAAGCACGCCGCAGCTGATCGCCGAGAAGGCCAGCGGCGCCGATCCTGAGGACCCGGACGAGTACCGCGCCCACAGCATCTTCTGGGTGCCGCCCGAGGCGCGTTGGGGACACCTGAAGTCGCAGGCCCGTCAGAGCACCATCGGTCAGCTGGTGGACGCGGCGATGGAGGGCATCGAGCGCGACAACCCGGCGCTCAAGAGCGTGCTGCCGAAGGACTACGCGCGCCAGGCCCTCGACAAAACCCGCCTGGGACAGCTCGTCGACCTGATCCGCAACATCAAGGTCGGTGACGAGGCCAGTCGATCCAAGGACGTGCTCGGGCGTGTCTACGAGTACTTCCTCTCGCAGTTCGCCAGCGCCGAAGGCAAGAAGGGCGGGGAGTTCTACACGCCGCGCTGCGTGGTCAGCTGCTGGTCGAGATGCTCGAGCCCTATCGCGGCCGGGTCTACGACCCGTGCTGCGGCTCATCGGGGATGTTCGTGCAGTCCGTCGAGTTCATCCGCGCCCACGCCAACGGGAACGGCAACGGCGGCAAGGCCAAGGCCGACATCTCGATCTACGGCCAAGAGTCGACCTACACGACATGGCGGCTGGCCCAAATGAATCTGGCCATCCGTGGCATCAACGCCCAGATCAAGCACGGCGACTCGTTCCACGCCGACACGCACCCAGACCTCAAGGCCGACTTTATCCTGGCCAACCCGCCGTTCAACGTTTCGGACTGGGGCGGCGCCACCCTGCGCGACGACAAGCGCTGGGCTTATGGTGCGCCCCCAGTCGGCAACGCCAACTACGCCTGGGTGCAGCACATCGTCCACCATCTGGCCCCGGCCGGCGTGGCGGGCTTCGTGCTGGCCAACGGGTCAATGGCGTCGAGCCAGTCAGGCGAGGGTGAGATCCGGACGAAGCTGGTCGAGGCCGACCTCGTGGACTGCATGGTCGCGATGCCAGGCCAGTTGTTCTACTCGACACAGATTCCCGTGTGCCGGTGGTTCCTCGCGCGCGATCGAAGGAACGGCAAGTTCCGTGACCGCCGCGGGCAGGTGCTCTTCATCGACGCCCGCAAGCGTGGCCGCATGGCGGACCGCACACATCGCGAGCTGACCGACGACGATATCGAGCGCATCGCGACTGCGTACCACGCCTGGCGTGGGGAGAAGAACGCCGGCGACTACGCCGACGTCGCCGGCTTCTGCAAGAGCGCCACGCTCGAGGAAGTGCGCAAGCACGGTCACGCGCTCACGCCCGGCCGCTATGTCGGCGCGGAGGCCGTCGAGGACGACGACGAGCTGTTCATGGAGAAGATGGCACGGCTGGCGGCAACGCCGCGAGGGCAGCAGGCCGAAGCCGCGAAGCTGGACGCCGCCATCACCGAGAAGCTGCTAAAGGGCGAGGTCGCAAGGCGCCGGCGGCAGAACGTCGTCCAGGCGCGCTCGTTCGCCGACATGCTCGAGCAGACTGTGCGTCGTTACCACAACCGGGCCATCGAAGCCGCGCAACTGATCGAAGAACGGATCGCCCTGGCGAAGGAGATGCGCGAGGCCAAGGCCCGTGGCGAAGCGCGTGGACTATCCGACGATGAGCTTGCCTGCCACGACGCGCTCGAAACCAACGACAGCGCCGTGAAGGTCCTGGGCGACGCCGCGCTGCGGACGATCGCCCAGGAACTGGTCAAGACTGTTCGCGCGAACGTCATGATCGACTGGACCGTGCGCGAGAATGCTCGCGCCAATCTCCGCGTGCTGGTAAAGCGAATTCTCTGTCGCTACGGGTATCCGCCAGACAAGCAGGAGAGGGCAACCGAAACGGTCTTGGAGCAGGCGGCGCTGCTGTCATCGGAGTGGGCGACGGTCTGATGGAATAGCGCGCGTCCAGGGAGCGACGATGGAACTTCTGGCGACGCATCGGGTCTCATGCGTGGGAGGAGACAAGTACGTTCGTCTCTACCACGGCGACCTGAGCGATATCCCACCGCGCGAAGCCGTTGATGTGTTGGTCGTCTCGGCGTTCTCGAGCGACTACGTTCCGACGTCGTCGTCGTTGATTGGCGCTCTCGACCGCAAGGGCATATCTGTATTCGAGATCTCCCAGAACAAGGAAGTTGACCTTCGGGCCAACTTCTGGTCCTGGTTGTCCCGCGATCTGGATCGATTCCCAGGAGCGGGCTTTCGACGCATCCTGTGCTTCGAGACCCCCCGGTGGACGCCGGCGATGCCGTTGACATCCCCAGCGACGAGGGTAGGCGACATCTTCAGAGCGATCGTGCCCTTCGCGCTCGCGGATCTGTCCATCCGCAGCATCGCGATGCCGTTACTCGCGGCCGGCAATCAGGGCTACGACTCAGCCGTGATGCTCAGCGCGATCTTCGAGGCCGCACATCACTGGCTCGCCAGCGGATTGCCAGTCAATGTCATCAAGCTCGTCGTCTTCGAGGGCGCATCGGTCGCCCGCCTCCAGACCCTGTTTGAGACGCTCTCGTGCCGTCAGACCGAGACCGTTCGAGACACTGGTGCGCAGCCGCGCGAAGCCCCGCTCTATCACCTCTTCATGAGCTACGCCCACCTGGACGCGGCCGCTGTGGACGTCCTGGTCGCCAACCTGCGAACGGCGCGCCCTGGCCTACGCGTCTTCCAGGACACGCTCGAGATCAATCCGGGCCTGTCGTGGCAAGCCGAGATCGACAGCGCGCTGGAATCGTGTCAGCGGGTCATCACTGTCTACTCGCCGGCCTACCTGGCATCGCCGGTCTGCATCGAGGAGTTCAACATGGCCAGGCTGCGCCATCGCGAAAGCCCGACTCCGGTGCTCTTTCCGATCTATCTTCGAACCGTGGCTCAGCTTCCGCTGTACATGAAGATGGTGCAGCACGTCGATTGCCGAGAGGCCGATCTGGCGCGTCTGGCTGCAGCGGCGGCGATGATCGCCGCCAATTGGGGTCTTGAATCGCCGTGAGCGTCCGGATCGTCCGCCTCGGCAGCCCGCGATCCCCAGGCGAGGGCACGCGGATCGGCACGGTCCGCCGTCCGCCCCGCGGCGTGCCGAAGGGCGAGTTCGCCTCGCAGAATTGCTACGACGAGTGGTTCCCGACGCTGGCGCCGAGCCTCGAGACGATGAAGCTCGGTCAGGCCGCGGCGACCCCGGCCCAGTGGAACGCGTTCTCGCGCAAGTATCTGGCCGGGTTGGCCGCTCCCCCGGCGCGCGATGCGCTCGCGCTGCTCGCCGCGCGATCGCACGGCACCGACTTCTCGGTCGGCTGCTACAGCGAGGACGAGGCGCGCGGCCACCGCTCGCTGCTGCGGCGGCTGCTGGTCGAGCACGGCGCGGCAATCGCCTAGCTGGGCCTGGAACGACTGGACGCTGGCAGTCCCCGTCCCACATGATGGGCGCGATGATCCGATGCGCACCGGCGGGCCGCCCCGCCCGGCCGGTCGTCGTGTGCTCGCTGGCCACCATCGGCCTCCTCGTCACCATGGGCCTGCTCGCGCTGGCCGCGGTCGCCGAGGCGCAGGTGCGGATCGGCGGCCGGACGATCAGCGACACGGCCGCTCCGGTCTCGGGCGCCGAGGTCGTGCTGCGGACGCCGGCAGCGGACGACGCGGTGGCGCGGGCCACCAGCGACGCCGCGGGAGCGTTCGTTGTCGACGTTCACACGGCTGGCGCCTATCTGGTCAGCGTCGAGCGGCAAGGGTTCTACGCGATCGAGCACCAGTTGATGACGCTGGCGCCGGGCAGCACCCTGACGCTGACGCTGCTGACGGTGCGCGAGCACCTCGAGTCGCTCGACGTGACGTCGCGCGGCGATCCATCGAGCCTCAGCCAGCCGTCCACCGAGCAGGCGCTGAGCGGCGCCGAGGCGATGAACGTGCCGTTCAACGGCTCGCACGGCGTCAAGAACGCGCTGCGGACGCTGCCCGGCGTGGTCATGGACGGCGGCGGCGGCATCCACGTCGACGGCGCCCGCGAGAGCCAGACGCTGTTCATCCTCGACGGCTTCAACGTCGGCGATCCGCTGAACGGCGGCTTCGATCCCAAGGTCAGCGTCGAGGCGGTGCAGGCGCTGACGGTCCGCAACGGCGTCTATGCCGCCGAGTTCGGCAAGGGCAGCGGCGGCGTCATCGAGGTGGCGACGCACGTCGGCGGCGATCGCCTCCGCTACTCCGCCACCGACTTCTTCCCCACCATCGTTCGCGAGAAGGGCCTGCGCATCCAGGACTGGACGCCGCGGCTCTCCGCCTCCGGCCCGCTGGCCCGGCGCCGGGCCTGGTTCTCGGACAGTTTCATCGGCGAGTACGACCAGTTCTTCGTCGAGGAGCTGCCGGCCGGCCAGGACTCGAGCAGCAGCCGGCGCGCCAGCAACCACCTGCGCGCGCAGGTGAACCTGTCCGCCAAGCACGTGCTCAACGCCGGCATCGTCGGCAGCACCGGCGTCGGGCGGCGGCTCGGCCTCGGTCCGCTCGATCCGGAGTCGACGACGCGCGACGCGCGATCGCACCAGTGGTTCGCCAACGTCCGCGATCAGTATGTGTTCGTCAACGGGGCCGTGCTCGAGGTCGGCTACGGCGCCAACCGCACCGTGCTGCGGCTCACGCCGCGCGGCCACGACGCCTTCGTCAGCAGCCCGTCCGGCCGCAGCGGCAACTACTACTACGACGGCCGCCAGGACGCGATCCGCGACCAGATCATCGGCAACGTCTACGCGCCGCCGCTGACGTGGTTCGGCACGCACCAGATCAAGGCCGGCACCGATCTCAATCGCGTCGCCTACCGGCAGGACGCGACGCGCGGCCACATCGAGCTCTACGACAAGGACGATCAGCTGATCCGCTCGATCGCGTATCTCGGCAGCGGTCAGCTCGAGAAGGTCGCCGGCGAGGTCGCCGCCTTCGTCCAGGACGCCTGGACGGTGCACCCGCGCCTCGCGGTGCACGCCGGCGTCCGCGTCGACTGGGACTCGCTCACCCGCGACACCACGATGTCGCCGCGGGTGATGACGGCGTGGACGCCGACCGACGGCCTCAAGCTCTCCGCCGGCTTCGCGGTGACGCACGACGCAGCGCGGCTGCAGCCGTTCGCGGCGGCGCTCGACCAATCGCCGGTCTCGATCTACGCGCCGCCCTACGGCCCGGGCTCGCTCGTCCTGTCGCGCTTCGTCATCGGCGAGTCGCTGACCAGCCCGGTCGCGCACACGTGGACGGCGAGCCTCGATCGGCGGCTGCCGGCCGGCATCCACCTGCACCTGCAGGGCCTCAGCCGGCGCGGCCGCCACGGCCTCGCCTACTTCGGCATGCCGAGCGCCGACATCGACGCCATCTACACGCTCGAGAGCCGGCGCACCGAGTCGTACGACAGCGGCGAGATCCGCCTGCGGCAAAGCTTCGGGCCGGAATACGGCTGGCTGATCGGCTACACGCGATCGTCGCTGCAATCGAACGCCGTGCTCGGCAACACGCCCGACAGCTACTTCGTCGCCGCCGACAACCGCGGCCCGTTGTCGTGGGACACGCCGCACCGGGTGGTGACCTGGGCCTACCTGCCGACCTTCCGCAAGCCGTGGTCGGTGTCGTACCTGATCGAGTACCGCACCGGGTTCCCCTACTCGGCCGCCGACAGCGCCGGCTTCGTCGTCGGCGCCGCCAACGCCCGCCGCTTCCCCGACTACTTCGACGTCACGCTCGGCCTCGAACGGCGCACCTACCTGTTCGGCCAGGCCTGGGCGCTGCGCGCGAGCATGAGCAACCTGACCGGGCACCAGAATCCGACCAGCGTCAACGGCACCGTCGAATCGCCCGACTTCGGGACCTTCTACGGCAGCCCGGGCCGCTCGTTGACGGGCCGGGTGCGCTGGCTGGGCCGGCACCGGAAGCCGTGACGTGATCTCGATCGATCCCGCCGACGTCGTGCCGATGGACCAGTTCCCGCTGGCCTGGCGCTTCACCGACGAGCGCTGGTCGCGGCGCGGCGCCGGCGCGCTGCGCGACATCCGGCCCCTCACTGCGCGGCGCGCCGCGCAGCTGCACGGCCCGCTGGCCGCGGCCCATCACGTCGCCCGTGATGCCGTCGCCGAGCACGTCGCGGCGGCCTGCCAGGACGATGCCGGGGCGCGGCAGGTCGGCGAGGCCCTGGCGCGCCTGCCGCCGGCCGACGACGAACGCGTCGTGCTGTCGTGGGATCAGACCGCGGCCCTCGAGACGTCGTGGCGCACCTTTCGCGAGCAGTGGGAAGTGTTCTGCTATCCGGGCTCCGACGATCTCACCATGAGCCCGCTCGACGAACGCTGGGTGCTTTGCTACCACCACTGGGAAGAGTTCTCGTTCGTGGTGCGGCCGGTCGCGCCGCCGTCCTGAGCCGTCCGACCGTCGCGCGCCACCGCTGCACCACCTGGTTCGGTCGCCAGCAGGGTCCGGCCGGCGGCCACCTGCCCGAACCGCTGCACGACGCCGCTCGGCCAGTGGATCTCGACCAGCCTCGCCGACGTGTCGTCGCCGAGGCCGACCAGCACCCGTCGATCGCTCGCCGACAGATAGCCGACGGCGGTCGACACGGCGACGTGCTGGATCAACCCGGACGCTCCGACGACCGTGATCCGCACGCCGATGCCGTCGCGGTTCGATCGCGTGCCGCGCGGCACGATCCGCAGCCAGCCGCGGCGATGGCCGCCCTCGTTGCGCAGCAGCACGGCGCGCTCGCCAACGTTGCCGAGCACGACGTCGACGTCGCCGTCGTCGTCGAGATCGCCGAAGGCGGCGCCACGGCCGGCCCACGCCGTCGCGAACACCTCGCCCGGCGCGACGCTGGCGAAGCGACCGGCGGTGTTCCGCAGCAGCAGCGGCGGCTGCCGGTAGCGCAGGTTCGGCGAAGTCTGCTCGATTGTGTCCATCACGTGCCCCTGGGTCGCGAAGACGTCCTTCCAGCCGTCGTTGTCGTAGTCGACGAAGCGCGTGCTCCAGCCCGAGTACAGCAGCGTCGCCGCGCCGACGCCGGAGACGTGCGTGGCGTCGCGGAAGCTGTGGTCGTCGTTCTGCCGGAACAGTCGATAGCGCTCGTTCGACAGAATCGGTGACGACCAGATCGGGCCGGCCGTCGTTGTCGTAGTCGGCAAAGTCGACGCCCATGCCGGCGAAGGTCTTGCCGTCCTCGGTGAAGCCGACCCCGGCGGTGAGCGCGGTCTCGGCGAAGCGGCCGCCGAGGTTGCGGTAGAGGAAGGACTGCACCGAGTCGTTGGCGACGTAGACGTCGAGCAGGCCGTCCTTGTCGTAATCGGCAAACGCCAGCCCCAGGCCCTTCCCTCCCGGGTTGGCGACGCCAGCCGCCTCGGATACGTCGGAGAAGGTACCGTCGCCGCGGTTGCGAAACAGCAGGTTGGCGATGCCGCCGTAGTTGTCGGGATGGCAGTAGGCGCGAGGGGCCGCCGGCCCGCCGCCGCAGCGCCCATTGGTCTCGAACGACCAGCGGACGTAGCGGGTCACGAACAGGTCGAGCAAGCCGTCGTTGTCGTAGTCGAGAAAGCCGGCGCTGGCGCTCCAGCCGGCGCCGCCGACGCCGGCGCGCTCGGTGACGTCGAAGAACGTGCCGTTGCCCTCGTTGCGGTAGAGCGTGTTGCCGCCGAAGCCGGTGACGTAGAGGTCGGCGTCGCCGTCGTTGTCGTAGTCGGCCACGGCCGCGCCCATCGCGTAGCGGTTCTGGGTCCGGCCGCTCACGCCGGCTTTCTCCGTGACGTCGACGAACGTCCCGTCAGCCTGCTGTCGGAACAGCCGATTCCAGAAGGCCGGAATCCGACTTGTCTGGGCGGCCGCCCGGCGGCATCGGATCCGTGAGCCGCGCCCCGTTGGCGAAGAACACGTCGAGCCGGCCGTCGCCGTCGGCATCGAGCAGCGCGACACCGCCACCCATCGTCTCGATCAGGTACTTCTGCGCCGTGGCGGAGTTGGCATGTGTGAACGTCAGCCCGACCGCCGCGGTAACGTCCGTGAATCGCACGTCGGCCGGCGCCGCCGTTGCCGCGACCAGCGGCAGCGCCAGCATGACGCACGGACCGAGTGGCCGGCGCCAGCGTGCTGAACGGTGTCTCTGAGGGTCGGCCGTTATGTGTTCATGGTAGGCCAACCACCTCATTTTGCAGGCATCCCGCCCGCGCGAGCCAGCTGAACGGGCTAAGATGAGGCCAAAATGGCGCGCGAACCGAAGCCGCGGCCGACGACGGCGCCGATCGGCATCAAGGACATCGCCCGCGAGCTGGGCGTCTCGATCGGCACGGTCGATCGCGCCCTCAACGGCAAGCCGGACATCAGCCCGGCGACACGGGCCAAGGTCCTCGATCTCGCCGAGCGCCTCGGCTACACGCCGAACCTGGCCGCGCGCTACCTCCAGTCGCGTAAGCCGCTGCGCATCTCGGTGCACCTGCCGCAACGGATCGCGCTGTTCTGGGAAGCCTTGCGCGAGGGCATCCGCGAAGCCGCCGAGCCGTTCGCGCCGGCCCTGCAGGTCGACTTCCGCAGCTACCGCCGTCTCGGCGACGGCGACATCCCGCTTCTCGAGCAGGCCCTCGCCGACGGCACGAACGGCCTGATCATCGCCCCCGGCAACCCCACCGCCCTGGCGCCGCACCTGCGCGAGGCGGCACGGCGCAACATCCCGGTCGTCTGCGTGGTGACCGACGCCCCGGACAGTCCGCGGCTGCTGTCGGTCTCGGCCGACCCGTTCACGGTCGGGGCCGTCGCCGGCGAGCTGATGGGCCGTTTCACCCCGGGCGGCGGCCAGGTCGGCTTCTTCACCGGCTGGCTGGCGACGCAGGACCACGCCGACAAGCTGCGCGGGTTCGTCTCGAGCCTGGCTGCGTCGAGCCAGGGCCTTGCCCTCGGGCCGATCATCGAGTCGCACGACGACGAGCGGGAGGCGCACCGGGGGGCCCGCGAGGTGTTCCGCGCCCATCCCAATCTCAAGGGCGTCTACGTCAGCACCGTCAACTCGCTGCCGGTGCTGCGGGCCGCCGAAGAGGAAGGGCGGCTCGCCGGCCTGACGGTCATCACCACCGACCTCTTCCCCGAGCTGGTCGACGCGATTCGCGCCGGCAAGGTCGCCGCCACCGTCTACCAGCGGCCGCTGACCCAGGGCCGCGTCGCGCTGCAGGCGCTCTACCAGTACCTGCAGCTGCGCCAACGCATCCCGGCCAGGCAGCGGGTGGTGCCCTACGTGGTGATGCGCAGCAACCTCGATCTGGTGCTCGAACGCCTCTCCGTCGATCGCCGGGCCGGGGCGATCCACCCGCCGCGCAGCCGCCGGACGAAGGCGTGATGCGGACGTGACACCGCTGACCAAGGCCTGACGGCGCCGCGTCGTCGGCCCGGTCAGGCTGTCGGCATGACCACGCGCATGCCGGCCCTCATCTTCGTCCGCAAAGGGCGCCTCGAATGGCGCGAGGTGCCGGCGCCGCGCCTGCACGGTCCGCACGAGGCGCTGGTGCGGCCCATCGTCGCGTCGCGCTGCGACGGCGACTGCCTGTTCCTGTTCCACGATTTCTCGCGCGCGCTGCGGCTCGGGGCGGCGCTCCACGCCATCGATCCCGAGGTGCGCGAGCTGGGCGATCGGCCGTTCGCCGGACCGTTCGCCTACGGCCACGAGTGCATCGCCGAGGTCATCGATGTCGGCGACGCCGTCCGCGGCGTGGCCATCGGCCAGCGCGTCGTCGTGCCGTGGGCGATCTCGTGCGGCGCGTGCGGCACCTGCCGGCGCGGGCTCACCTCGCAGTGCGAGCGCAAGGCCTCCGCGCTCGCCGCCTACGGCTTCGGCGGCCGCGCCGGCGGCTGGGGCGGGATGGCGAGCGACGTCCTGCGCGTGCTCTTCGCGGACGCCATGCTCGTGCCGATCCCGGCCGGCGTGTCGCCGATCGCGCTGGCCGGCGCCAGCGACAACCTGCCCGACGCCTGGCGGACCGTCGCGCCGCACCTCCGCGCCGAGCCGGGCGCGCCGGTGCTGGTGGTCGGCGGGGCGGCCCGCAGCATCGGCCTCTATGCGGCCGGGATCGCCGTCGCTCTCGGTGCCTCGCGGGTCGACTACGTCGACGGCGATCCGGTCAATCTGGCAATCGCGGAGCGGCTCGGCGCCAACCCGATCGCCCGGCGTCCGCGGGCGCGCTGGCTGCGCGGGGCGCTGCCGCCGCTCGAGACGCGCTATCCGATCACCGTCGACGCCAGCAACCGGGAAGCCGGCCTCGAGTTCGCCATCCGCGCGCTGGCGCCGGGTGGGGTGTGCACCGCCGTGGGCTTCTACTTCCGCTGCGGCACGCCGCTGCCGCTCTGGCACATGTACCTGAAGGGCGCGCGCCTGCACGTCGGGGTCTCGAACCCGCGGGCCGATCTGCCCGGCGTCCTCGACCTCATCGCCAGCGGGCGGTTCGACCCGACCCTCGTGACGCCGCGGGTGAGCCGCTGGGACGAGGCCGCCGACGCCTTCCTCGATCGCGACGCCGCCAAGGTCGTGGTCGCCCGGGCCGCCGCGTTCGAGCTGCTCGATTGTTCGGCGGTGGAGGTGGGCGCGTTATAGATGCCTGAGGGCGGCACATGGCCATGACAATCGAGGAGCTGATTCACGCCGAAGCCGGGTTGGCCCGCGCCTTCGTGGGCTATCTGCTCGCCGTGGGGTCATCCCTGGCGTGGCCGATGATCGCCGCCAGCATCAGCCAGGAGCCGACGCTGGGCATCGGGCTCGCCACGATCGGGCTGCTGGTCGTGCAGATCGGCCTCTACGTGTGGTTCGCGATCGCGGCCGGGGCCGCGGCCCGGGCGCTGGGCGGGACGGCCTGGCACTACATCGTGTGGATCCTGGCCTCGCCGATACTGTCGCTGGTGCCGATCCCTCTCGTCTCGACGGTCATCGCCGTGTCGCCGCTCAGCATCAAGTTTCTGCTCGGCGGACAGCTCCAGACGGCGATCCGCGAACAGACGTCGATGGCCCTGCACGTGAGTGCGTGACGCGAGCCGGTTGGAGCTGTAGCCCCGAGGCCTGGAGCTGCCGCCCCATCGCGAGCCGGGGCTCCGTCACGCACACGACAAGACACCCTGATTTCATTGACACGATTCGAACGGGCGCGCTTGGCACCGTGGTTGCTCTGACAACCGCCGTGACCGGCCGATGGTCGGACGGAAACCCACACGACTGATTCGAGAGAAGGAAGAGAGCACACACCATGGCGGAAAAGATGACGCGCGGGCAGATCCAGGACCTCGTTGGCAAGTTCGCTTCGGAGAACCCGAAGTACCGCGCGGCGCTGCTGAGCAACCCCAAGGGCACCATCGAGAAGCAGCTGAACACGCAGCTGGGCTCGACGAACGTCAAGGCCGTTGCCGATACGGCGGACACCGTTCACGTGGTGATTCCGTACGCCGCCGCCGAGGGCGAGCTGTCGGACTCCGACCTGGAGCGCGTTGCCGGTGGCAAGCAGGACATCACGGCGAACTGCCTGGTGCTCGGCGGCACGGCGGTTTCGAACACCGTGATGCAGCTGAACCTCTGATATGTGGCGGCGGGTTCCCTCAGAACCCGCCGCGGGCCGCCCCGCCATCCTCGCTGCTGTTCCGCCGACGCTAGGCGCGTCGTCGGGCAGCTCGGGCAGGCGGCACGGCTCGACACGACGCTCGGCTTCCCCCGAAGCCGGGCGTTTCGTCTGTACAGGCGTCCGGCGCTGGTTGGAGCCCGGGCCCCGACGAATGGAGCTGGCGCCCCAACCCGCCCCGCCCCGTTGACCAGCCACAGTGCCATTCAGGCCTATTTCATTGATGTTTCTACCTCTGGCGCGGTTGGCACCGCGGTTGCTCTTAGAGAGGCCGTGACCGACCGGTAGGCGGTTGGAAACCAAAACAACTGATTCGAAGGAAGAGAGACACACCATGGCGGAAAAGATGACGCGCGGCCAGATCCAGGACCTCGTTGGCAAGTTCGCTTCGGAGAACCCGAAGTACCGCACTGCTCTGCTGAGCAACCCGAAGGGCACCATCGAGAAGCAGCTGAACGCGCAGCTGGGCTCGGTCAACGTGAAGGCTGTTGCCGACACGGCGGACACCGTTCACGTGGTCATCCCGTACGCGGCCGCCGAGGGCGAGCTGTCGGACTCCGACCTGGAGCGCGTTGCCGGTGGCAAGCAGGACATCACGGCGAACTGCCTGGTGCTCGGCGGCACGGCCGTCTCGAACACCGTGATGCAGCTCAACCTGTGATGGTTGACAGCGGGTTCATCGAGAACCCGCCACTCCGGCCTCGCCCCTGGCGACGCCGGCGCGGCCTCTGAGCCGCACGCCGCCCGGTGCCACGCATGTTGGCCCGGGCGGTCGTCTGTACGGAGACGACCTGTGCAGCGCCCACTGGATCAGCGTTAGCCGATCGACCCCCTCGCCATTGGCGGCACCCAGCCGCCACCAGGAGATCGATCATGGCCGACCGTATCGCCCGTCCCGTCCCGTTCAAGGATCTGGAACAGCAGTTCAAGTCCCGCGGCCCGCTTCGCGATGCGTCGATCGCGCTCGAGCGGCGCTTCCACGTCGCCGCCGATCGCGAGCCGCAGGTGCGGACGCGGCTGGAGCGCGTCGATCGCGGTGACGGCCGGGGCCACTGGGAGGTGGTCGTCGAGGTCGACGGCGTCCGCACGGGCAGCCGCGCCTTGCCGCCGGCGCTGAAGGGCACCGCCAGCCGCATCGAGCGGCGCCTGATCCCGGAGGATCAGTTGGCCCGGCAGCTGACCGGCTTCGTCCCCGATCATCTCGGCTTCTCCGCCACGCCGCGCGAGCTGGTCAAGTCGTTCCGGCGCATCCGCGCCCTCGAGCCCGAGCCGCGCATCGCCACCACCGTCTTCGGCGACGACAATCGCCGCGCCTTCCAGGACACGGCGTATCCGTGGTCGACGGTCGGCCTGGTACAGACCAATCGCGGATCCGGATCCGGCGTGATGATCGGGCCGCGGCACCTCCTGACCGTCAGCCATGTCATCGACTGGACGGCGCCCCCGGGGTTCGCCGCCGACTGGGTGAAGTTCACGCCCTCGTTCTTCGATGGCCAGGCGCCGTTCGGCGAGGCCTTCGGCGCGCACGTCTACTGGTACGTGCAGGAGGACGGCGACGGGTTCATCAGCGGCAACGAGGGCGACTTCGACTACGTCGTCGTCGTGCTCGACCGGCGCCTGGGCGAGACCACCGGCTGGATGGGCGCGCGCGGCTACGACGACGACTGGGACAGCCTCGAGGTGTGGTCGCACATGGGCTACCCCGCCGATTTGAACAGCGGGCAGCGGCCGACGTGGCAGGGCGGGTTCCGCGTCGACGGCACCGACGCGGCGGCGCAGTCCATCCTGCACCAGGCCGACGTGTTCCCGGGCCAGTCCGGCGGACCGGTCTTCGGCTTCTGGGCCGGCGACGTCGGCCCCCGGGCGATCGCCGTCCAGTCGTGGCAGACCAGCGCGAACAACGGGGCCAGCGGCAGCATGGACATGCGCGACCTGGTCGCGCTCGCCCGGACCGACTTCGCCTGATGGAGCTGGGGCCCGGCCGCTTGGAGCTGGCGCCCCATACCGACCGCCGTGTGTCCGGCGTCGTCGCTCGGATCAGGCTGATTTCGTTGATGCTTTCGCGCCTGGCGCGGTTGGCACCGCGGTTGCTCTTGGTGAGGCCGTGACCAACCGATGTCCGGTTGGAAAGCAAACAACGATTTCAGACACAGAGAGAGACACACACCATGGAAAAGATGACCCGCGGCCAGATCCAGGACCTCGTCGGCACGTTCGCCTCGGAGAACCCGAAGTACCGCGCCGCGCTGCTGAGCGACCCCAAGGGCACCATCGAGAAGCAGCTGAACACCCAGCTGGGCGCGACGACCGTCAAGGCCGTGGCCGACACCGCCGAGACCGTCTACGTGATCATCCCGTACGCGGCCGCCGAGGGCGAGCTGTCGGATTCGGACCTCGAGCGCGTCGCGGGCGGCAAGCAGGACATCACGGCGAACTGCCTGGTGCTCGGCGGCACGGCCGTCTCGAACACCGTCATGCAGCTGAACCTCTGATGCCCGGTCGCCGGTCCCCCCGGACCGGCCACTGAGTCTCGACGCCCGGAGCCAACACATGTTGGCCCGGGCGTTTCGCTGTACGGCGCCGATGTCCTGTACAACAGCAGCTCCGTTGCCGTTGTAGCTTCAGAGGAACAGCGCACGATGGTGAACATCGAGATCGCAGCCGACATCGCGACCTTCCGGATCATGGGCTGGCACAAGCTCTGGGCTTTGAAGTCGCGCATCGTGGTGCCGGTCCAGGACATCGTCGCCGTGGATGGGGCCGAGGCCATTCCGCGATGGTCGGGCTGGCGAATCGCCGGCACGTGGATGCCTGGCGTCATGACGGCCGGCACGTTTCGCACGGACGGTGGATGGACCTTCTGGGATATCACCCAGCCGCATGCGGCGCTCGTCCTGACGCTGCGCGGCCACTGGTATTCGCGCCTGATCATCGCGGTGGCGCAGCCCGATGAGTCCAGACGGCTCCTGACCCAGGCCATGCAGAGCAGCCCAGCATCACCAACCGGTCGCGGGGCTGGCGCCTGGAGCAGCTCGCGCCGCACGACAACGAATTCGTCGTAGGTGGGCGTCGGAGCCTGAGCGCCCGGTCCACGGATGTTGGGCTGGGCGCTTTCGCGTGTACGGGTTCCAGCAGACCTCCAGTGCGCTAGGCTGGAGACAGACAACACCCCTGGGAGGCGCCATGGCTGAAGACCTGGAGCTGATGCCCTCGTCTCGGACGGCCTATTCACGTGCGTGGGGCTCGCTCAGCGACGCGGACCTCGTCAGACACCGGGCCCGCATCGCCGCCCTTTTCAAGGCAGGCGTGCTCGACGCGGACTGGGCGCAGATCTGCGATTTCACCGGCGTCGCCGACCTCGACGGTGTGTCTTCGGCGGGCGTCCGTGCGGCGGCCGAGGAGAATCCCTGGCCGCGCGAAACGGTCCGGGCCTTCATCGTCGCGACCGACGAGCAGTTCGGCATGGCCCGGATGTACCAGGCGCTGGGCGGTACCAAGACCGGCGACCTGTGCATCACGCGGTCGGCCGCGGAAGCGGCGGCGTTCATCGAACGCGAACGGATTCCGGCTGGGTCTCGCGAGCTGAGCGAAGCGGGGTCCGGCCCCCGGTTGGAGCTGTGGTCCGCCGCGATGGAGCTGCAGCCCCACGCAGGTTCCAGACCCTGCCTCGCGATGGCCACGAATCCCCTGATTTCATTGACGATTCAGCGCGCCTTGCACTTGGCAACGCGGTTGCTCTTAGAGAGTCCGTGACCGTCCGATGGTCGGCCGGAAAGCAAACCACTCGATAGAGACGAAAGAGACACACACCATGGAAAAGATGACCCGCGGCCAGATCCAGGACCTCGTCGGCAAGTTCGCCTCGGAGAACCCGAAGTACCGCGCCGCGCTGCTGAGCGACCCCAAGGGCACCATCGAGAAGCAGCTGAACACCCAGCTGGGCGCGACGACCGTCAAGGCCGTGGCTGACACCGCCGAGACCGTCCACGTGATCATCCCGTACGCCGCCGCCGAGGGCGAGCTGTCGGATTCGGATCTCGAGCGCGTCGCCGGCGGCAAGCAGGACATCACGGCGAACTGCCTGGTCCTCGGTGGCACCGCGGTCAGCAACACCGTGATGCAGCTGAACCTCTGATATCCGGCGGCGGGTTCCCTCAGAACCCGCCGCACGCCTCCGCTGCCGCCTGTGGCGGCATGGCGCGGCCATTGAGCCGCACTCGCCCGGAGCCACGGATGTTGGCCCTGGGCGTTTCTCTGTACGGCGGTATCCCAAGAACGGATCCTCGACGATGGCAGCCACTGACACCGGGCGCGCCGCGGACGCGTCAGAATCCGCGTCGGTCGGAGCGGGGACCCCGCCGAACACGCCTGTTTACCGCGCCCTTCGCCGCGCGCGGCTCCGGCAGGCACATTGCTCATGGATGACGTCATGGATTACTCGACGCTCTCCACCGCCGACCTCGACTCCCGCGCCGCCGACACCGTCCGTCCCGCCCGGCGCGCCACCGACCGCGAGCGCTGGGATTCTGGTCTACGCACTTCAGGACCGCGGGACGCGTGAGGTGTTCACGGCGGCGGTGTCGTGGTGCCTCGCCGCCGACGTCAACTTACGAGCGCTCGGCGTGGACGTCCTCGGCGAGCTGGGTCACGAGGCCGACTTCCCCTTCGCCAAGGCGTCGGAACCCTACCTGCTCGCGCTGCTGGACGATCCCGACGCGACCGTCGTGGCCCGAGCGGCACTCGCTCTCGGCACGCTTGGCGCCGACGACACCGGAAGTCTCTGTCGGGTGGCGACGCACCCTGTCGCCGACGTGCGCGTCGCGCTGGCGCGCAGCCTCTGCGAGCTGGCGGGGCCGGCCGTGATGTCGACGCTGATCGCCCTCACCCGCGATGCCGAAGCCGACGTGCGCCGACTGGCGGCATCCGGTCTGACGGGCTTCGATCGCGAGGACACCGAGGCGATCCGGCTGGCCCTCGTCGAACGCTTGCGCGACGACGATGCCGAGACGCGCGAGGAAGCCATCTTCGGGCTCGCCCAGCTCGGCGACGAGCGCGTCGACGACGCGTTGCGCGCCGCCAAGGAGGAGCCGGAGACGAGCGAACTGATTGAGATGGCGGCGATGCAGGTGGAGAGCCGGCGGGACCCAGACGCGAAGCCGCTACGGCGGCTCCCACGAGCCAACTGACGCGATGCTCGAGCGTCTTCGATCAGCGCTGCGCCTGAGCCGACGGCGCCGGAGGCGTGGCCGGCGCCGTGCCGGCCGGCTTGAACAGCCGCGGCAGGAAGTCGGCCAGCGCCAGGCGCCAGACGCCCCACATGTGGGCGCCCTCGACTTCCTGGTACTCGTGCGTCAGGCCGGCCTTCTTCAGAGACTCGACGAGGGCCCGGTTCTGCTGCAGCAGGAAGTCATCCTTGCCGATGCGCAGCCACAGCAGGCGCGAGCCCTTGTTGAACGCCGCGGCGTTGGTCGCCAGCGCCGTGACCTTGGCGTCGGCACCGCCGGTGGCCGAGCTGAAGGCGCCGATCCACGCGAACCGGTCGGCATGGCCGAGGCCGACGTTGAGGGACTGGCCGCCGCCCATCGACAGGCCGGCGATGGCGCGGCGATCGCGGCTAGTGTCGACGCGGTAGGCCTTCTCGACGAGCGGGACGACGTCGCCGAGCAGGTCGTCCTCGAACATCTTGAGCGCCTTCTCGCGGCCGCCCTGTTCGCTCTGCTGCGGACGGTAGGCGTGGCCGTCGGGCATCACGATCACCATCGGCGTCAGCTTGCCGTCAGCCAGCAGGTTGTCGGCGATGACGTTGGCGCGCCCGAGCTGCGCCCAGTGCGCGTCGTTGTCGCCGGCGCCGTGCAGCAGATAGAGCACCGGGTATTTCTTCGTCGACGCGCCGTAGCCAGGCGGCGTGTAGACGTGAACACGGCGTCGCGTGCCGGTGGCCTTCGAGTCGTACCAGTGCATCGTCAGGGTGCCGTGCGTGGTTGGCCGCCATTCGTCGTGCCGCGGCGAGCCGGCCGGGCCGGGAACTTCGACGAAGCCGCGCGCGCCGCGGACGTTGCCGACGACGTTCGGGCTGGACGGATCGGCCATCGGCACGCCGTCGACGTTGATCGTGTACTGGTAGATCCCAGGCGGCAGCGTCACCGCCATGTCCAGACGCCGTTGTCGCCCTTGGTGAAGGCCTGGTTGCGGGCGCTGGTGATGCGCTCGATCTCGCCGCTGCCCAGCGTCACCTCGGCGGCCTTCGGCGCGTAGATGGCGAAGGTCGTCTTGTCGCCGGCGACGACCGGCGAGTTGACCTGTTGCCGCTGCGGTGTCGCCGGTGCGGCCGGCGTGGCCGACGAGACTTGGGCGGCGGCCGGCGCCGCGACGAGCGCGGCGAGCAGGGCGAGCGTCGAGGTGCGGTTCATGCCCGTAGCCTACGGCATGACCGTTGGAGGTTGCTGCAACAACACCGTATGGGACCCCACGTCCGTGAAGGGCAGCGCCTGGCGCGGTGAGGAGCACCATTCAGCTGCTCCATCAGTTCCGGCCGAAAGGAGACGACGTGCCCCTTCTTGGCGATCTGAGTGAGACCGCCAGATCGCTGAATTGTGTGAGCCCTGATGATTGACCCGGTGCAGCTGGTTGGCGCGGATTGGTGGAAGCACCGAGAACTCTTCTGTGATGCGACAAAGGCCCGCAAGATCTCTTGTTTCGATACTGGCGGCAGTCGATGCCGATCCCAGTGACACTTCTTGAACTTCTGCCCCGATCCACACCAACAGGGATCGTTTCTGCCGACCTTGCGGGATCGTGAGCATCGTCGACCAACTACGGCACCCGGACCCGCGCCGTCACGGGCAGGTCGGCGCTGGAGCGGCCGGCGGCCATGTCGGTACTCGCCGGGCGCGGTGACGAACCGCTTCGCCGCGTCGTCGTAGTAGGCCAGGTCCTGCTTGGTGACGCGGAAGGAGACGCGCTGGCGGGCGCCAGGCGCCAGGCTGATCCGGGTGAAGCCGCGCAGCTCGCGCAGCGGCATCGGACGGCCGGCGTCGAGGGCCCGTACGTAGAGTTGCGGCACCTCGTGGCCGGCCCGGGTGCCGGTGTTCTGCACGTCGAAGGACACGTCGAAGGTATCGGCCGCCGCACCGGCTGCCGGGCCGACGCGCATCCCGGTGTAGTCGAAGCGCGTGTAGGACAGGCCGTGGCCGAACGGGTAGAGCGGCTCGCCGGTGAAGTACTTGTAGGTGCGGTTCTTCATCGCATAGTCGGCGAACGGCGGCAGGTCGGCGACCGACTTGTAGAAGGTCACCGGCAGGCGGCCGGACGGGTTGACCTTGCCGAACAGGACGTCGGCGATGGCGTTGCCGCCCTGCTGGCCCGGATACCAGGCGACCAGCACCGCGGGCAGGTTCGCCTTGGCCCACTCGACGGCGAGCGCCGAGCCGGTCATCAACACGAGCACGACCGGCTTCCCTGTCTGGTGCAGATCCTCGAGCAGCCGCTGCTGCGTCTTCGGCAGCGCGATCTCGGTGCGGTCGCCGCCGGCGAAGCCGGGATAGATCACCGGCATCTCCTCGCCTTCGACCTCCCCGTTGAGGCCGCCGGCGAAGATCACCACGTCGGCAGCCTTGGCCGCGTCGAGCGCTTCCTGGTACGGGTCCTTGGCCCCCGGCTGCTTCCAGTTCAAGCGCACTTCGGCGTCGCGGATGTTCTCGAAGTACTCCAGCTTCACGTCGTAGGCCTGGCCGGCGGTGAAGTCGAGCATCGCGCTGCGGGCCCGCGCCCGCGGCGTCGGCGTCCATTCGTCGACGACGCGCGTGCCGGCGACATCGAGGCGGAAGCCGTCGTCGGCGGTCACGGTGATCTCGTAGGTGCCGGTCACCGGCGCCACGATCTGGCCGGTCCAGCGCACCGAGAATTCGTCGTTGCCGAGCGCCTGCTCGCGGGTCAGCTGGCCCTGCAGCACCGCCTCGGTGGTCGGGTTCAGGCGATCCCAGCGGAAGTTGACGGCGCGGTCGACGCGGGTGAGGACCGGCGTGCCCTGCAGCTCCTTGCCCTTGAAATACTCGCCCTTGAGCCCCTGCTCGGTCGAGCCCGCGGCCGGACGGAGGAACTGCGGCGCAATCGGCGGCACCGCGCGCGGATCCTGCCGGTTCTCGACCAGATCGACGCCTCGCGCATAGACGACGTCACCGGCCGGCAGCGCGTTGCGAATGCCCTGGACCAGCGTGACCGGCTTCGACGGCGTGCCGTAGTAGTTGCCGACCAGCGTCATGACCTCGTCGGCGTTCGGGCCGATCACCGCGACCTTCTTGGTGTTGGCGGCGAGCGGCAGCACGCCGGTGTTCTTGAGCAGCACCACCGACGCCTGCGCCATCTCGCGCGCCAACTGGTCGTGGGCCGGCGCCTCGTTGACGCTGAACGGCGTCCGCGCGTAGACGACGCGCTCCGGCGGGTCGAACATCCCGAGCTTGAAGCGCGCGAAGAACAGTCGTGTCACCGCGACGTCGATGTCCTTCTCGGCGATCAGGTGCTTCTCGACGGCGGCCTTGAGTGACTTGTAGACCGTGCCGCACTCGAGGTCGCAGCCTTCCTTCACAGCCAGTGCCGCAGCTTCCTCGGCTGTCTTGACGAGCCTGTGACCGACGTAGATGTCCTCGATCGAGCCGCAGTCCGAGACCACATAGCCGTCGAAGCCCCAGTCCTGGCGCAGGATCTGGCCGAGGAAGCGCGGGCTCGCCGACGCCGACTCGCCGTTGACGCGGTTGTAGGCGCCCATCACCGAGGCGACCTTGGCCTCCTGCACCAGGGCCTGGAAGGCCGGCAGGTAGGTCTCGTGCAGGTCGCGCTCGCTCGGGCTGACGCCGAAGGAATGACGGTCGGCCTCGGGGCCGCTGTGGACGACGTAGTGCTTGGCCGTCGCCACGGTCTTCCAGTACTTCGGGTCGTCCCCCTGCAGCGCCTTGACGAAGGCGACGCCCATCCTCGCCGTCAGGTAAGGGTCCTCGCCGTAGGTCTCCTGGCCGCGGCCCCAGCGCGGGTCGCGGAAGATGTTGATGTTGGGGGACCAGAAGGTCAGGCCGCGGTAGATGCCGCGGTCGCCGCGCCGGACGAACTCATGGTGCTTGGCCCGCCCTTCGTCCCCGATCGCGGTGGCGACGCGGGTCATCAGCGCCGTGTCGAACGACGCCGCCATCCCGATCGCCTGCGGGAAGACGGTGGCCGTGCCGGCGCGGGCGACGCCGTGCAGGGCCTCGTTCCACCAGTTGTAGGCGGGCACGCCGAGGCGCGGAATCGCCGGGGCGTCGTTCACGAGCTGGGCGATTTTCTCGTCCAGCGTCATCCGGCCGACGAGATCCTTGGCCCGCGCGTCGAAGTCCAGCGAGAGGTTCTGGTAGGGGGCGTCGGCGGGGGCGGTGGCCGCCGGAGTCTGGGTCGACACCGCGGCGGGCAGCAAGGCCAGGCCGCCGACGACGGCCGCCGTCAGGGAAGCGCGGAGAAGGACATGCATGAACCCCGAACAATAGTGGAGGGGCCCGTCGAGATCAAGGAATGGCCGGGCGCTGCGTCAGGCGGGCGGCTGGTCCAGGAACAGACGCTTCGAGTGCTTCACCGAGGCGCCGAAGATGCGGCCGAGGACCTTCAGGTCCACGTCCGCCAGCGTCGAGAGGTAGAGGCAGCCCTTACCCACGTCGTGCGGGCCGAGCGTGGCGAGGTCGGCCTCGTGCCGCTGGACGCCGTCGATCAGGTAGATGCTCAACGCGGTCTTGCGTGGCGAGAAGCCGAGCCGGGGCGCGTGGCTGACCCGCCCGCCCGAACCCGGACAATACACTTCGCCGAAGCCGACGATGGCCGCGCCCCACATCCGGGGCGCGGCGCCGGTCGCCTTGGTCATCAGCGCGACGAGGGTGTCGCAATCCGCCCGACGCGCCGGATTGGACACCCCGTCCAGGAATCCCGTGACGCTGCCCGAGGTGGGCACGGTCTTGGCCGACGCCACCTTCGACTTCACCGCTGCACGCGTGACCGCCATGGGATGCCTCGGCGCTCCGATCAGGGTCCGATCGGGCTACTTGGCGGGATAACCCGCCGTCGCCTTCACTTCCTCGATCTGCTTGGTGTGGCGCTCGGTGTGCGCGCTCAGGAACAGGATGCCCTGGTAGGCGTCCGTGTCGCCGATCGGTAGATCGGCGCTGGCGTAGGCGCGCAGGTCGGAGGTGCCGCCGGCGATCGCCAGGGTCTTGGCCCGGGCCGCCTTGAACGCCTCGATCAGCGCCGCCTTCGACGCGAACGAGCCCTTCGGCACCAGCGGTTCGGGCGCCTGTCTCTTTTGCGTTCGATCCGGAATCGCCTTGAGGATCAGCTCGTCCTTCCCCTTGGTCTTGGCCACGACATCGGGCGCGGCCGCAGGCGCCTTCAGCATGCCCTCGACGCGGCCCCGCAGCAGGTCTTCGGCCTTGGTGATGTGCTCGGCGGTTTCGGCCACCGACCAGCGGTCGGGCGCCGACTTCCAGGTCCACTGGGCGTCACTCACGCCCTCGATGGACTTCAGGAACACCGCTTCGGTCTTCTTGAGGTGAGCGACCAGCGCGTCGCGGTCGGTCTTGGTGACCTCTCCGGCGATCAGGCTGGACGAGCAAACGACGGCGCCAATCAGGGCCGCCAGAAACGTGGAACGCTTCAACATGTGTCCTCCCACAATGGTTGTCGAGCTGTCTACCTTACACCTGACCGATGACGCGCGCGGGACGAACGGCGAAGCAGCGGCCGGCGAGCCGGCGTAGACCGACCATGCTGCCATGTCTTGCCATCCTCGTCAGCCTGCTGGCCGCTGGGCGCGCCCAGGCGCCGGTCCCGGTCGCGGTCCCGGCCGCGGCCAGCGATGAGGCCGGCGTTCGCGCCGCCCTCACCCACTATCTCCAGGGGCACGCCACCGGCGACGCCTCGCACATGCGCCTGGCGTTCCTGCCGACCGCCCACATCGAAGGCCTTCGCGACGGGGCGTTCGTCTCGATGACGCTCGAGGAATACTGCAGCCGGTTCCCCGGCAAGCCGGCCGACGACGAAGCGACGCGCCGCCGGACCATCGACGCGGTCGACATCACCGGCAACGCCGCCATGGCCCGCGTCACGCTCGCCCACGGCGCGACCACGCTGCGCGACTACTTCGTGCTCCTTAAGGTCGGCGGCGAATGGCGGATCGCCAACAAGACCTTCAGCATCGCGCCCGTTCCCAAGCCCTAGCTGCCCGTGGTGGAAGTCCCACGGCATTCGACGGGCGATGCATCCCGGCGCTCGGCGTTGCTCGTCGGTTGAATATTCCCGATATTCGCCCTCCTCGCGCCTGGATCGCCGGGCGCCTCGCCCGTCTCGGTGCCACGCGGCACTTCCACCACGGGCTGCTAGGAGAGCACCGACCGCGGCCCGCTCAATAGTCGTAGAACCGCTCGAGGACCGCGCCCCGGCGCTGCAGCCACGCCGCCATGTCGGCCAGCCGCGCCAGCGGCGTGCGCAGCGTCAACCGGCGCGCCGCCGGCTCGGTCAGCAGCGGGTCCGCGGCCAGCACCCGGCCGGCCGGCGGCGCCTCCTCGGGCGTGGCGGCGCCGCCGTTCGTCGACGGCCGGACGATCGCCGTCAGCGCGATCTCGTCGTTGCCGGCGACGTCGAGCACCTTGACGCCGCCGGCGGTCAGGCCGACGAGGCTGCGGGTGAAGGCGTCTCCGCGCGGCAGCGTGACGATGAACGATCCCGGTCCGACCGTCGAGACGATCTCGGCGCCGTTGGCCTGGAGCACCGCCGGCGTCGCCCCGCCCACCCAGGCGTGCAGGCGCGCGGTGTCCTTGTCGGCCGGCGTCGCCGCGATCAGCCGCGCCGCCGACGCGCACACCGCCTTGACGCCGTACTCGGCGGTCAGCACGACGCGCCGCTCCCACTTGCGCAGCACGTGCGGCCCCCACATCGGCGTCGCCGCCCACAACTGCTGCAGCCGTGCTCCGAACGGGAACTGCTGCCACGGTCCGGCGCGCTCGAAGCGGGCCAGCTCGCGGACGGTGTCGGCGGCGAAGCGATCCTCCGGCGTGTCGTTCGAGAACAGCCACTCCGTGAAGCGGCCGAGCGTGCCTTCGTAGACGCCCTTGAGCACCAGCTCGGCGCTGTGACCGGCGCCGAGCACGCCGAGCGTGATCTGCTGGCCGGCGTTGAAGGCGTACTCCTGCGTGGTGACGCCGCAGGCGGTGCTGACCGCGCCCCAGTAGTCGCGCGCCGCGGAGAAGTATGGAAAGGTGCTCGGACGCGCCTGCGCGAGGTGCCGTGCGTACTCGTCGGTCTGCGACACGACGAGGTGCTCCGGCACGCCGAGGAAGGTCAGCGACTCGTCGCGGGCCGGCATCGGGAACGGCGCGATCATGTCACGCGGCGGCTGGCTGCCGCCGCCGCTGCAGATGATGACGATGAACGCGCTCGGGCCGCCGATCAGCAGCAGGCCGAGGAAGGCGACGAACCGGCTGGCGCGGCGCCGGCCCCGCTGCCGGCGCTCGGCGCGCGCGCGATCGTCTACCCACCGATCGGCGCGCCAGCGCTGCCACGCCGGCCACTGCCAATTCATCGCAGGATCACAGCTCGCGGAGGGCCGAGGCGATCGGCAGGCGGGCCGCCTTCAGCGCTGGAAGCAGCGCGCCGATGAATGCCATGCTGAGAGCGTAGATCAAGCCCTGCGCCAGCAGCGCCGGCGTCACCGCGAAGGCGAACGCCACCTGGCTGAAGGTCTGGAAGTTCATCGTCGACGTCTGGTAGCCGTTGAACCCGACGTAGGCCAGCAGGCCACCGGCGATGCCGCCGATGGCGCCGAGCATCAGCGATTCGACCAGCACCGAAATCACGACCGATGTGGTGTTGAAGCCGAGGGCGCGCAGCGTCGCGATCTCGCGGGTCCGAGTCGAGACCGCCGTGTACATCGTCAGGATCGCACCGAACACGGCCCCGACCGCCATCAGCACCGCGATGCCGAAGCCGACGGTCCGGATCAGCGACGTCATGTTCGACGAATGTTCGCTGTAGTAGAGCGATTCGTCCACCACGCTGACGTTCAGCTGCGGGTTGGTCGTCAGCCAGTTCTTCAACGTCGCGAACTGCGCCGGCGACTCGAGCCGCACCAGCACCGACTGGAAGCTGTTGTTGCGCCGGAACGCGCCCTGGACGGTGCGGGCGTCGGCCCAGATCTCGGACTCCGAGACGCTGCCGCCCGATTCGAAGATGCCGACGACGGTCCAGGTCACCTGCCCCGTCCGGACCAGCGAGCCGACCGACAGGCCGGCGAACTGGGCCGCGGCGCCGCGGCCGGCAATCACTTCGTTGGTGCCGAACTCGAGCATCCGTCCCTGGACGATGTGGGCGTCGTAGCGCACCTGCGGCGTCGCCGGGACGATGCCGCGCAGCGGCACGTTGGCCGCGGTCATCGTCGAACGCTTGGGCAGGTCGACGATGACGTAGAGTTCGGTCGAGGCCAGCGGGGTGTTGCCCTCGCGGCGGATGCCGGGCGCCTGCTTCATCACCTCGACGGCCTCGCCGCCGAGGCCGCTCGACATCTCGTCGCTGGCTCCGCCGCGCATGATGAGGGCGCGATCCGGCTGGCCGGCGTTCTTCATCGCCGCCTGGAAGCCCTCGGCGATCGACAGAACCGCGACGAACACGATGACGACGCCGGCGATGCCGACGACGGCGACCGCCGAGGAGCCGATGCGCTGGCGGATGGTCCGCACGCTCAGCCAGGCGACCGAGAAGATCTGGGTGAAGAACGACATGTGCGGACTCCCCTACGCCTTGCGCAGCGCGTCGGTGATCTTGAGGCGCATCGCGCCGGCAGCGGGCAGGATGCCGGCGACGATCCCGACCACCACCATCAGCACGACGCCGGTGACGATGTCGCGGCCGGGCAGGGTGAACGCCGGCAGGAAGCCGCCGGTCGGATCGCCGCCGAGCACGATCAGCCAGGCCACGAACAGGCCGAGTCCGCCGCCGACGAGGGCGACGAACAACGATTCGGCCAGCACCAGGCTCAGCACCGCGAGATCGGAGAAGCCGAGCGTCTTCAACACCGCCAGCTCGCTGGTCCGTTCGCGCACCGCCTGCGCCATCGTGTTGCCGACGACCAGCAGGATCGTGAAGAGGACCGCCACCAGGATGGCGATCATGATCGAGCCGATGTCGCCGATCTGCTTGGCGAAGCCCTCGATGAACCCCTTCTCGGTGGTGGTCTTGGTTTCCGCCTGCGAGTTGGCGAACATCGCGTCGAAGGCCTGCGCCATCTTCAACGACCGCGAGGCATCCTTGATTTTGACGATGTACCAGCCGACCAGCCCTTCACCCTGGGCCCGGTTCTCGTCGAGGTAGTCGTAGCGGAAGAAGAACTGCGTCTTGTCGACGCCAGGGTCGCCGTCGTAGATGCCGACCAGGTTGAACTCCCAGGTCGTGCCGCCGCCCTTCGGCTGCCAGATGGTGGCCTGGATCGGGATGCGGTCGCCGACCTTCCAGCCGAAGCGCTCGGCCACGTCCTTGCCGGCGATGGCGCCCTGGCGATCGCCCAGCCACGCCTTCCTCTGCTCGGGCGGCAGCTTGTATTCCTTGTAGATCTCCATGAATGGCTCGGGCTCGACGGCGATCTGGGCGATGAAGTTCTTCGGATCCTGGTAGACGCCGCCGAACCAGCTGTTGTGGGTGGCGATCTCGACGCCGGGCATCGACTGGAGACGTCCCTTGTACGATTCCGGCAGCGGCATGACCAGGCTGATCTTGTGGATCAGGATCAGCCGGTCGAGGCCGGCCAGGTCGATGCCGAGCGAGAACGCCGCCCGGATCGTCATCAGGATGCCGAACAGCAGGAAGGCGATGAAGATCGAGAGTAGCGTGAAGGTGGTCCGCACCTTCCGCCGCCACAGGCTCTTCCAGACGAGCGGCAGGTACTTCATGCCGGCACTCCCTCCTCGACCAGCGTGCCCTTCTCGAGGTGCAGCGTCCGCTTGGCCCGCTCGGCGGCGCGCGGATCGTGCGTCACCATGACGATGGTCTTGCCGTGCTCGCGGTTCAGGATGTGCAGCAGGTCGAGGATCTCGTCGCCCGACTTGCGATCGAGGTCGCCGGTCGGCTCGTCGCAGAGCAGCAGATCGGGATCGGTGACGATGGCGCGGGCGATGCCGACGCGCTGCTCCTGGCCGCCCGACAGCTGCCGCGGGTAGTGATTCGCGCGATCGGCGAGACCGACCACCTTGAGGGCGATCTGGGCGCGCTTGCGCCGCTCCGCCTTCGCCAGGCTGGTCAGCAGCAGCGGCAGCTCGACGTTGCGCTCGGCGTTCAGCACGGGCAGCAGGTTGTAGAGCTGAAAGACGAAGCCGATGTGCTGCGAGCGCCACTTCGAGAGCGCCGAGCCCGACAGGCCGTTGATCTTCACGCCGCCGATCTCGACGGTGCCGCTGGTCGGCGTATCGAGGCCGCCCATCAGGTTGAGCAGCGTCGTCTTGCCCGAGCCCGACGGCCCCATCAGGGCCAGGAAGTCGCCCTTCGGGATGTCGATGTTCACGCCCTTCAGGACGTCGATCCGCTCGTTGCCGCGGCTGTAGAACTTGTGCACGTCCGCGATGCGGACGAGGGTCCCGAAATCGGCCATGACTGAAGGCTCCTGCTGTTGCGGCTGCTACGGCTTCACGGAGACGGCGGTGCCGTCCTTGAGAGTGTCCGGGATCGGCGCGACGACGCGCTCGCCCGACTGGAGGCCCGACATCACTTCGACGCGATCGCCGTCGGCGCCGCCCGCTTTGATGGCGCGCTGCTCGACCGCCTGGCCGCGCACCACGAACACGAACGAGGCGCTGCCGCTGGTGCGGATGGCGGTCTTCGGCACGAGGATGAGCGCCCGGGTCGGATTGGCAGCCGTCTCCGGGCCCTCCTCGCGGAGGAACCGGACCTTGACGCCCATGTCCGGCAGGATGCGCGGGTCGAGCGCGTTGAAGCCGACGCGCACGAGCACCGTCGCCTTCTGGCGATCCGCCGTCGGCACCATGGTGATCACGTGGGCCGGAATCTCCCACTCGGGATAGGCGTCGAGCACCGCGACCACGCGCTGCTTCGGCGTCACCCGGTTGATGTAGGCCTCGTTGACCTCGACCTCGATCTCGAGCGATGACATGTCGACGATGGTCGAGATGCCGGTGCGGGTGAAGCCGCCGCCGGCCGAGACCGGCGACACCATCTCGCCCGGCTGGGCGTCCTTCGACAGCGCCACGCCGCTGAACGGAGCGCGGATGACCGTGTTGTCGAGGTCGGTCTGCTGCACGGCAATCTGGCGGTCGGCGACCGCGACCTGCTGCTCCGCCGCCTGGACCCGCGCCTCGACGGAATCGACCTCGGCCTGCGCCTGGTCGACTTCGGCCTGGGTGGACAGGCTGTCCTTCACCAGCTGCAGCCGCCGCTTCAGGGTCAGCTTGGCCTCGGCCAGGCGCACTTCGCTCTCGCGGACGGCACGACGGGCGGCCTCGGACTGGGCCTTGGCGAGCTCGAGGGCGGCGCGCGGCTGCGCGTCGTCGAGCCGGGCCAGGACCTGGCCCTCGCGGACCGCCATACCTTCCTCGACGTTGACCTCGGTCACCTTGCCGGTGACCTTGGACGACACGGTCGCGCGGCGCCGGGCGGTGACGTAGCCGGAGGCGTTCAGGACCGACGCGCCGCCGCCCCCCGCCCCACCGGTGGCCCGCTCCTGGACCGCCGCGGCCTCGACCACGAGGGGCTTCTCCCGGACCGTCCAGAACCAGGCGGCGGCCCCGGCTCCGCCCAGCAGAATCAACACCGCGAGCCACGCCACCCAGCGCGATCCACCGGTGTCCGGAGCGCGCTCGATGCGCAGAGCGGCGAGTTCGTCTTTGAGGTCAGCCACGACGCCCGCCAGTATATCCACGCCCCCTCGTCGCCACCCGAGCGGGAATCGGCGAGCGGCGGATTCCACCCGGCGAGTGCCCGCAACCGGCGCAGGTCCACAATCCGCCGAATGGCAGCGCGCGGATGGTCACGGCGGCGCCCGCGCCGCGGTCGCCCATGGCATTCCAGGTCGTATCCGCCACGGTGTGACAACGGCCGCGCCGGCTGGGTCTGACACCACGGCGAGCCTGCGGTCGAGCCGTTTCCGGGCCGTCGAGGGGTATGGTGTAGCGACGCGCCCGCAGCACGGACCAACGCGAAAGGCCAGCGTGGACGGCTCGGCAGGGCGTCGAGGAGGTGGAACCGTGACGCTGAAGGACGGTCTGCTGCGGTTGTTCGATCGCGAAGTCGCGATTCTCGAAGAAGGTGCTCGCCAACGTTCCCGACGGCAAGTTCGACTGGAAGCCGCACCCGAAATCGATGCCGTTCGGTTACCTCGCGCAGCTGGTCGCGATGATGCCGATCTGGGTCGCCATGGTCTGCGATCAGGACGAGCTCGATCTCGCGGCTGGCAACCTGAAACAGGAGCCGTGGAAGACGGCTGACGACCTGCTGGCGCAGCACGACGGCTTCATCGCCAAGGGTCGTGCCGCGCTGGTCGGCATCGACGAGCAGAAGCTCTACACGACGCGGTGGGCCCTCAAGATGAAGGGCAACGTCGTGGCGAACGATCTCCGCCACCAGGTGGTCGCCGACACGCTGACGCATCTGGCCCATCACCGCGGCCAGCTCACGGTCTACCTGCGGCTGCTCGACGCCAAGGTCGCCTCGACCTACGGGCCGTCCGCCGACGACAACCCCTGGGCCCCGCCCAAGGGCGCCGGCGCCTGAGCAGACCGCCCGAATCTCACCCGGATCGCGCCGGCCTCCGGCCGTGCGCGGTCCGCCTTTGACCACAGACGACGAACCGACCGGGCGCTCCGGTGTCCAACACCAGCGGAGGCTTGGTATGACGTACGACTACGTCGGCGGGTTCACGCGCGACTGGCTGGCCGCCGGCGTAATCGACAAGGTGTGGTATCTCGCGGTCTTCGTCGCCTGCGCGGTGGCGGTGACGCGAGCGGTACGGGTGGCGCGAGACGTGTTCCGGCCGCGCGCACGACGCCTCACCCTCAGCGAGGCCCTTGGCCCTGCGGGCCTCACCGCCGACGAGATCGCCACGCTCGCACTAGCCGGCGCAGTGGTGCCGGCAGGCGGCCAGGGCACGCGGCCGACTTCGCCGGACCCTCTGGGCGCCGGTCACCGGATCGAGGCCGTGCAGGCTCGCTTCGCCTATCGCTGGCACCTCGCCGACGCGCGAGTCGCCTCGACCCGTGGGCTTCTCGGCGCCGCCCTCCTCGTCACCCTGCTGGCGTCCGTCGGCGGCGTGCCGGCGCTGATCGAGCAGGAATTCGGCGACGGCGGCTGGGCATGGGCGGCGATCCAGGTCGCCGAGCGGGTCGGTGTGCGGCTGTCGATCATGCTTTCCCAGTGCCTCGTCATCTGCATCGTCTGGTCGACGCTCGACACGGCACTCCGGCGCCGAAGGGCCGCTTGGCACTACGCGGTCGCGACTACCCGCGACGCCTCACCCGCTGCTATCTGATCGCGATCGGCGCCACCGTCGATCCCGTCCCGCCCTTGATTTTCAGCGGCTGCACCACGAACGCGAACTCCTGGACGTGCTCGGCCGCGAGCACGTCGAGCTTCATGTTCTCGAGGGTGTGGATGCCGTTCACGACCAGCATGATCTGGTGAACCGGCAGCGACAGATCCGGATCGGGGTTGGGGCCGACTTCGACCGGCCAGTTGTCGGCGCCGACGAGCAGCGGATCCTGCTTGGCCAGCCACTCCGCCGCCGCCACGCCGATGCCCGGGCACGTCTTCACGTAGCGGGCGTTGTCGACGTTCCACAGCGTGCCCCAGCCGGTGTGGATCAGGATCGCGTCGCCCGGCTTCAGCGTCAGCTTCTGCCGCGCCAACGCCTGCTGCAGGTCCTGCGGCGTGATCTCGTAGGTATCCGGCAGCACCGGCACGCCCTTCAGCGCCGCCACGTCGATCAGGACGCCGCGCGCGATCAGGGATCCGACGCCGTCGACGCCCAGCTTGGCGAAACCGCTGCGCGATTCGTTGCCCTCGATCGGCACGCAGTTGTAGAAGCTGTTGCCGATCATCTGGTGCGGGAAGGCGTCGAACTGCGTGCCCACCTGCCCGATCTCCGAGACGACCACCTCCTCGTTGCTACCGCGCTTGTTGCGGCCCGGATTGATGACGGTGCGCTTCGTGTGCACGTCGAAGCGCCGCGTGCCGAAGACCGGCATCGTGCCCTCGAGGACGCGCCCCAGCTCGACGATCTGGCCGGTCTTCACCAGCTGCATCGCCGCCAGCACCGAGGCCGGCTTGACGTGGTTGGCCGAGCCGCGGGTATCGCCCGCGCCCCATTTCGACGGACAGCGCTGCGCGTCGGTAGGTGTATTCCATCCTTGGGCCCCAGCCGGCGCCGCCACCAGCAGGCACACCACCGCCGCGCTCGACAGGATCGGAAGTCTGGTCATGGTGGCAACACGATACACTCGTCTCGATCTCCATGAGCACGGCCCTTCTCGTGATCGACGTGCAGCGCGGCCTCTTCGACGCCGAGCCGCGCCCGTTCGAGGCGGATGCCGTCATCGCGCGCATCAACGCCCTGACGGCGCGGGCACGAGTGGCGGACGTGCCGGTCGTGTTCGTCCAGCACGAGTCCTCCTCGCTGCCAGTCGGATCCGCCCCCTGGCGGTTCGCCGACCGCCTGCACGTCGAGTCGCGGGACGCCGTCGTGCGGAAGGCGACACCGGATGCCTTCCTGCGGACCGAGCTGCAGGACCTGCTGACGTCGTGGCAGGTCGATCACCTCGTGATCTGCGGCTATGCCTGCGAGTTCTGCATCGACACCACGACACGGTGCGCCGCCGCCCTCGGCTACGCCGTGACGCTGGCCGCCTACGCGCACACGACGCACGACAAGCCGCACGCCGCCGCCGCCGCGATCCGCGCCCACGAGAACGCGACGCTGAGCGACCTCACCAGCTTCGGCCCGGTCATCGCGGCCGTGCCGAGCGCCGACATCGCCTTCGGGTGACGGATGGCGGCAGGGAGCGCGGCGGCAGCCTCCGCGCCACGTTCTTCGAGCCATTCTGCGATACGGTGCGCAACGGCGCTGGCATGCACCCGGAACGATGGGTCGATATCCGTGACAGGCACGATTTCGACGTGGAGGCTTGCATGCAGACGACCGATCCGCGACAGCTGGCTCAGGAACTGATGGCCCGCACCGCATCGCTGGGCCGCATCTACGGCGGCATGGGCCTGGGCGCGGGCGCTCTTCTCGGCGCCGCCCTGCTCGCCAACGGCGGCGACCTGCGCCAGGTCGGCGCCGCGATGGGCGCGGTGCTCGGCGGCTTCATCGGCCACAGCCTGGGCGCGACCCGCTCCGCCGCCATGCGGCTGCAGGCCATCACGTACTCGAACGCAACAGCCGAACCTACTGATTCGCGCGGCCTCGGCGCCGCCGTGCCGAGCATCGGGCGACCTACAATCGCCTGATGCCGCCGCCGGTCGCCCGCGTCGTGGCACTCGGCGCGAGCAACCTCACGCGCGGCTTCCAGGCGGTGGTCTCGACGGCGCGCGGCGCCTGGGGACCCGATGTCCAGGTGCTCGCCGCCCTCGGCCACGGCCGTTCCTACGGCGCGGACAGCCATTTCCTCGTCCGCCGCCTGCCGGGCATCCTGCAGTCGGGCGTGTGGCCGCTGCTCGACTCGATGCCACGTGTGCCGACGCGGGCGCTCGTGACCGACGTCGGCAACGACATCCTCTACGGCTTCCCGGCCGAGCGCGTCCTCGCGTGGGTCGACGAGGCGCTGACGCGGCTGGCGCGGGTCTCAAACGATCTCGTCGTCACCGGCCTGCCCATGGACAGCATCCGGCGCCTGTCGCCGCGCCGGTTCCGGATCGTCCGCTCGGTGCTGGTCCCGTCGTCCAGCCAGACCTACGACGACGTCCGCGCCGCCGCGGAGCAGGTCGACACCGGCCTGCAGGCCCTTGCGGCCACTCACGGCGCGAGATTCGTCGCGCTGGATCCGTCGTGGTACGGCCTCGATCCGATCCACATCAAGCCATCGCTGTGGCGACCGGCCTGGCAGACGATCCTCGGCGTCGCGTGTCCGGTCCAGCCGTCGCGCCTCGAAGCCATGCGGCTATACCTGATGCGCCCGGACGTCCAGTGGGTGTGCGGGATCGAGCAGCACAGGAGGCAGACCGGAACGCCGTTGCGCCGCGGGGGGTCTGTGTGGCTCTACTAGGATGCGCATGCAGCTACGCATCACCTTCATCACGCTCGGCGTCGAGGACCTGGAACGAGCCGTCGCCTTCTACCGCGACGGCCTCGGCCTCGCGACCAAGGGCATCGTCGGCACCGAGCTCGAGAGCGGCGCCGTCGCGTTCTTCAACCTGCAGCCGGGCCTGAGGCTCGCGCTCTGGCCGCGGCGCAGCCTCGCCGCCGACTGCGGCCTGCCGGTGCAGCCGGCGAGCGCGACGGAGTTCTCGCTCGCCCACAACGTCGACTCGGCCCCTGCGGTGGACGCACTGATGGCCCAGGCGGCTGGCGCCGGCGCTCGGATCGTGAAGACCGCGCAGCCTACGTTCTACGGCGGCTACGCCGGCTACTTCCAGGACCCGGACGGCCATCTGTGGGAGATCGCCTTCAATCCCGGGCTCGATCCACTGGGATGATGACGATGGACGCTCCCGACAACCGCAGCCGGTGGGGCTGGCTATGTCTGCGCGTGGTGCTGGCCGGCCTCATCGCGGCGCATGGCTGGACGCGGTTCGCCGGCGGCGGCGTGGTGCCGTTCGGCGAGTGGCTGACGAGCCAGCACGTGCCCCTCGGCTTCGCCGTCGCGGCCGGCATCACGGCGATCGAGGTGCTCGGCACGCCGTTCTACGCGCTGGGCCGGTTCGTGGCGCTACTGTCGGTCGCCTACGCGAGCATCTACGTCGTCGGCATCGCGATGGTCCATGCCCGCGAAGGCTGGTTCGTCGTCGGAGCGGGGCGCAACGGCGCCGAATACAGCGTGCTGCTGATCGTCTGCCTGCTCTGTGTCGGACTGCAGCACGCATCCGCCAGCCGCGCCACGTCAGGCCTGGCGAGCCGCTGATCCCGGCTTACTTGCTGTTCCAGTAGGCGTTCTGGCCGACGTAGTCGTCGTCGGGGAAGCTAGCCAGGATCATCCGGCGCGTCTTCAGCATGTCGAGCGCACCGTTGCCCTTGAACAGCACCTTGCCGCGGGGCGCGATCACCATCGAGTAGGGAACCGAGCCGTTCCAGTCGGGATCGACCACCTTCATCAGCTCGTAGGGATCGGTCGTCCCGAACAGCAGGTTCCTCGTCGTCGCGTGCTGCTCGGTCAGGAACTTGCGGACGCCGGTCTCCTCATCGGGGAAGTTGATGGCGACGGTGACCAGCTCGAACGGGCGTTTCCTGTACATCCGCCACGTCGCCTGCAGATCGGGGAATTCGGCGGTACACGGCGCGCACCACGTCGCCCAGAAGTTGATCAGGCGCGTCTTGCCGCTCTCGGCGTTCTTGACCAGCGCCTCGAGGCCGGCGGCGTCGACCGTCGTCACCGTCACCGGCTCCTTGTTGATAGCGTCGTGCTCGGCACCGGTCGAGGCCGTCTTCTCGAGCCGTCGATGGCAGGCTGATCCGGAACATACTGGCAGTCCTTTCGGGCGGATCGAAAGTGGTCTGTCCACTGTGTTATACGACGGATTACCCCCATGGATCGAGGAGAGATCACCATCCGGCCGATCGTCGCGTCCGACGCCGCGACCGTCGCCGACCTGCACACCGCAAGCTGGCGAAGCGCGTATCGCGGCATGCTGCGCGACGACTACCTCGACGGGGACATCGCGACCGAACGGCAGCGGGCCTGGGCGACGCGGCTCGGCGACCCGGTCGACACGAACTACGGCTTCATCGCCGAATCCGGGACCGGCCCGGTCGGGTTCGTCTTCATGCTCGGCGGCGAGGACCCGGCCTGGGGCACGCTCGTCGACAACCTGCACGTCCTGCCTGGCGTCAAGGGGCGCGGCATCGGCCGCCGGCTCCTCGAGGCGGCCGCGCTCGAAACGGAGCGACGCTACCCTGGCGAGCGCGTGCACCTGTTCGTGTTCGAAAAGAACGTCGGCGCCCGGCGCTTCTACGCCGCCGTCGGCGGCCGCGAGGTCGAACGCGGCCTCGTCGAGCCGCCGGGCGGCGGCTCCCAGGTTCACTGGCGCGTCGCCTGGGACGACGCCGCGCACTTGCTGGCATCGGTCCGTTCGGCGCCGCGGTCGATTCTCGGGGCACCGTGATGCTGCGCGTGGGCCTCATCTCGGACACGCACGGCCTGCTGCGGCCGGAGGCGACCGCGTTCCTGGCCGACAGCGATCACATCGTGCACGCCGGCGACGTCGGGGATCCCGCGATTCTGGACGCGTTGGCGGCCATCGCGCCGGTCACGGTCGTGCGCGGCAACGTCGACACGGACGCGTGGACGCGCCGTCTGCCCGAGACGGCGACGGTCACCATCGGGGACGTCACGATCCATGTCTTGCACGATCTCGCGGCGCTGGACCTGAAGCCGCACGCGCACGGCATCCGCGTCGTCGTCTACGGCCATTCGCACAAACCGTCGGCGATCGAACGCGGCGGCGTGCTCTACCTGAACCCGGGCAGCGCCGGGCCTCGCCGCTTCCGGCTGCCGATCGCCGCAGCGGAGCTGCTCATCGACGGCAGCAGTATCGCGGCCTACATCCGCGAGCTGACCCCGGACTGACCGCTCTTCACCTGCAAGACAAGGAACCTCGCATGCCTCGCCAGATCGTCTATACCTCCAACGCGGCCAAGCCGCCCGCCAGCTACAGTCAGGCCGTGAAGGCCGCCGGCCTGGTCTTTGTGTCTGGCACCGCGCCGCACGATCCGGAGTCCGGCCAGATCGTCGGCACGACCATCCAGGAGCAGACGCGGCAGTGTCTGACCAACATCGCGGCCATTCTCGAAGAGGCCGGCAGCTCGCTCGACAAGATCGTGAGCGTCACCGTGGTGCTGGCGGACGAAGACGACTTCCCCGGCATGAACGAGGAGTGGCTGCGCTGGTTTCCGACCAATCCGCCGGCCCGCCAGGGCGCCAAGCTCCCAGCCAGGATCCCGGGACTGAAAATCTCGATCGCCGCGATCGCCGAGGCCTGACCTCGTCCGAGACCGGCCACCGGCACTGGAAGGCGTTCCTCTTCGACTGACGCGGGGCGGAGCAGCCCGGCGATCCGCAGTGAATCCGCGTTCACCTCCGGCCCAGGGACTTGGCCGATACTGCCAGCGGAGGTCGATATGTGGACGCGATCCGACGCCTGGCTCCGCTCGATAGCGTTGCTTCTCGGCGGTCTCGCCTCGCTGTTCGTCGGTTCATTCGCTCTCGACGCGACGGGAGCCGTCGACACCCTGGTGCATCTGGTGCCGATGGCGCTCGTTCTCGGCATGCTCGCCGTCGCCTGGCGATGGCCGACGGTCGGGGGCGCCGCCTTCATCGCCGCCGCTGGTGCGTACGCCCTTGCCGCCTGGGACCATCCGACGTGGATTGCGGTCATCGCCGGCCCGCTGCTCGCGGTCGGAGTGCTCTTCGTCTTGAGCCGTCGGCCGCGCGTGGCTACTGCGGCTTGACGCCGAGGTAGGAGCCGCCGGCATTGACCCAGTGCCAGAACTCCTTCGGCTTCTTCTGCATCGCCGTGCGGAACAGGCCCTCGGCCTTGGTGCGGTCGTTGTTCAGGTTGGCGAACGCGCCGTACTCGACGCTGCCCGAATCATCGTCGGCGTTCATGGTCATCGCCTTGTCGAAGGCCTCGCGGGCCTTCGGCCACTCGCCGGCCTCGGCGTAGACGCGGCCGATGCGGAACCAGTCGCTGCCCTCGACCTTCTTGCCCGACGTCACGTCGTCGAAAATTTGCTGGCCCTTGGTCTTGTCGCCGCCGAGATACCAGGCCCGACCGACCGCGATCCGCTCCCAGCTTCCCTGCTCGGCCAGGACCAGCGCGCCGTCCAGGAGCTTGGCGCCGATCGCCGGCGCGCTGCCTTCGAAGATGGTAGCGTCGAAGGCCGGTTTCTTGCCCTGGGCGAGGCCGGCCTGCGTCAGGACTCCGGCGACGAAACAGGCGACGCAGACCGCCAACACGCGAGACATCGTCATGAAACGTTCCTTTCTGCCCTCCGTCGGGTGCCGACGGCGGACGGGCGCCGATCATATGATGGTCCCGCCGATAGCGGCCGCAGCGGGCTGAAGGAGCGCCTCACATGGACCGGAAGGATGGCGTCGCGCTTGATGCGCTGACTCTGTCGCTCAGCGCGGAGCTGGCCGATCGACACATCACCGTGAGCGCCGTCGATCCCGGCCCGACCGACACCTGCTGGCTGACGGCCAGCGTCAAGGGGCGGCGCTCGAAGCGGCCTCGACCGACCGACACCGTGGCGTCGCCGCAGGACGTCTCGCTCGTCGTCAGCGCCCTCGTGAGCGAGGCGGCCGCGCACGTCACCAGACGGATCGTGCGGGTCCGGCCGGGAGGGACAACCTAGCAACCCGCGGAGGAGCCATGCACTCCCTGTCGAGGACCAAGCAGGACATCTGGGTTTTCCTCGCGCTGCTCGCGCTCTTCAGCAGCGTCTTCTACGCGCTGGTCCTCTTCCGCTCGGACGGCGGGGCGCAGTGGAATGTCTACGCCGCCGCGTTCATGTGGTGTCCGGGCCTCGCGGCCATCGTCACTTGCCTCGTTCGCAACGGGACCCTGCGAGGGCTCGGATGGGGATGGGGCCGCACGTGGTTCTACCCGATCGCCTACGGGCTGGCGCTCGCCGTGTGCCTGCTCCCGTACGTCGTCGTCTGGATCGCGTTCGACGCGTTCGACGGACGGCAGCTTGCCGGCGCCTTCGCCAAGGGCGGCCTCCCGCCGGCGCTGACGGGCCCTGCGGGCGTGCTCGCGATCGGCCTGATCGTGTTGCCCCTCACCAGCCTCGCCAGCGCGGCTGGCGAGGAGATCGGCTGGCGGGGGTTCCTCGTCCCCCGGATGCACGCCCTGCTCGGCTTCACCGGCACGAGCCTGCTCGTCGGACTCATCTGGGCGGCCTGGCACTATCCGATCAACGCCGCGATCTTCCCGCTCCACCGCCCCGACGTCCCGCTCTGGTACGCGAACGCCTGCTTCACGTTGCTGGTCATCGGCGCCGCGTTCATGCACACGTGGCTCCGGCTCCGGTCGCGCAGCGTGTGGCCCTCGACGCTGCTGCACGCCGCGGGCAACGCGTTCCAGGGGGTGCTCCAGGCCGCCACGCGCGAGACGGAGTCGACCTCGTACCTGACGACCGAGTACGGCGCCGCGTTCGCCGCCATGGGGTGCCTCCTCGGCGTCGTCTTCTGGAGCAGGCGCGGCGAGGTCGAGGCCGCGCCGGTCCCCTCAGGTGCCGCGACAAGGTGATCGGGATGGTCCCGGACTCGATGGTCGGCCGGCAGGCGTGAATCTTCGACTCACGACGCTAAGGAACGGCGTCCACGGTCACGGGCCGGATCAACGGCCCGCGCCTGCCTTCCCTGGCACGACCTGGATCTCGAACAGCTTCGGCCACAGCTTGCCGGTGACGAACAGGCGCTGGCTGGCCTGGTCGTAGGCGATGCCGTTGAGCACGGCCTCGGCGTCGAGGCGATACATCGCCATCAGCCCGCTCAGGTCGATCCAGCCGACGACGCGACCGGTCCGCGGCGCGATGCGGGCGATCCGGTTGGTGTGCCAGACGTTGGCCCACACCTCGCCGCGAACGAATTCCAGCTCGTTCAGCTGATCGATGGGCTGGCCGGCGTCGCGCACCGTGACCCGGCGCAGCTCACGGAACGTGTCCGGATCGAGGACGCGGAGGTCGGCGCTGCCGTCGCTGAGGATCAGGCCCTCGGGGCTGGCTGCCAGCCCCCAGCCTTCGCCCGGATAGCGCAGCGTCTTGACCGGGTTGAACGTCGCCAGGTCGTAGACGAAGGCGATGTTCGACTGCCACGTCAGCTGGAACAGGCGGCCCTTCCACTCGGCCAGACCCTCGGCGAAGTGCGCCGCGTCGACCGTCCGCTGCTGCAGCACGGCGCCGGTCTCGAGCTTGACCTTGCGCAGCGTCGACTTGCCGTTGCGCCCGGTGCTCTCGTAGAGGACGCCGTCGCGGAAGATCAGGCCCTGCGTATAGGCGTCGGCATCGTGTGGATAGGAGTTGACGACGCGATAGCCGGACACCGGCGTCGCGGCCCGTTGGGCGGACAGGGTCGACGTGGACGGCGCGGCGACGGCCCCGCACGCCAGGACGGCGCCGGCGACCGCCACCCCACGAAGCAGGCTCGAAGACATCACGGGATCTTGTAGCACGAGCCCGCGCGGCCGGGGATACACTCGGCGCCGTGCCGCGCCTTGCCTGGGCCGCCCTGGTCCTCGTCCTCGTCGCCGCCATTGCGCTCGTCGGCGTGCCGATTTACCTGCTCTGGCCGTTCAAGCCGCAAGGCCCGTCGTTCGTGCCGTGGGCGTGGACGCTGCGGCGCGAGTGGGCGCCAGCCGGCACGGCCGCGCTCGCCCTCATTCTGGTCGGCGGGCTCTACGTCGGCTGGAAGCGGACGCGCTGGCGCGGCAAGACCGCGCTGTCGCTGATGGCGATCGTCGGCGTGGCCGTCGCGTGGTTCGCGCACCAGAACCATTTCGAGTGGATGTTCAACCCAATCGCCGAGCCCAAGTTCGACGTCGGCGCCAAGGCCCCGCATCTCGATCCCGACGATCTGGTGCTCGGCGTCGTCATCAAGGACGACGCGGTGGCGTTCCCGGTACGGCGCATCGGCTACCACCACGTCGTCAACGTCACCATCGGCGGCGAGCCGATCGTCGCCAGCTACTGCACGCTGTGCCACACCGGCACCATCTTCAGCCGGCGGTTGAACGGGATGGTCCTGACCTTCCGCCTGATTGGCATCAACAACCAGAACGCGATGCTCGAGGACCTCGAGTCGCGATCGTGGTGGCAGCAGGCGTCGGGCGAAGCGGTCGCCGGGCCGCTCAAGGGCATGCGCCTGACGCCGCTCCTGCACGACGAAGTGACCTACGCACTGTGGGCGCGCGAACACCCGGACACCAAGGTGCTGGCCCGTGTCGATGCCGAGTTCGACATCGACAAGGGGTGGGAGGATCGGATGGACAAGGTGCGGACCGTCGTCCCGGCGCCGGCCAACGATCCGCTGCACCGCCGCTCCTACGTCCTCGGCATCGTCGTCAACGGCAAGGCCAAGGCCTATCCGCACATCAAACTGGCGCCGAACAGCCTGCGCGGCCCGAACAGGCCGGCCATGACCTACGCCGTGATGGACCGCGTCGGCGGCGTGCCGGTGGCCGTGCTGGTCGGCGGCGACGGCATCTCGGTGCGCGCCTTCGATCGCCGCGTCGAGGGCAAGGAGATCGAGCTGATGACGAAGTTCGGCTCGTCACCGGCCCGCTTCATCGATGCGACGACCGGCAGCGAGTGGGACATCTCCGGCGTCGCGGTGTCGGGCCCGATGGCCGGCGCCCATCTCGAGCGCATCCCGTCGACGACCGAGTTCTGGTTCGACTGGCAGCTGCGCCACCCGGATACCGTCGTCCACACGGAATGGCAGCCGCGGCCGGCAGCACCCGTCGTCGCAGCGCCGGCGTCCGGGGCGGCACCGGCAGCGAGCCCGGCCGCGCCGGCCACGCCGGCCGTTTGATGGCAGAATTGACGGCGATGATCCGCCGTCGATTCGTCGCCCTCCCGCTCCTCGCGCTGCTCGCCCTGTCGTCTCCAACCGCGGCCCAGCTGCGGGCGCCGAAGGCCGAGCTCGCAGCGACGGTCGAGACGGTCAAGGTGCGCGCCGGCAAGCCGGCGACGCTGGTCCTCAAGGTGACGTTGCCGCCGAACGTCCACGTGCAGTCGAACGAGCCGCGTGACGAGGCCTTCTTTCCGACCGCGCTCGTCCTGACGCCACCGGCCGGCGTCACCGTGACGGCGACGAAGTACCCGGCGGCCGTGGACTTCAAGCAGGAAGGCCAGGACGCGCCGCTCGCGGTGTTCGAGAAGAGTTTCACGGTCACCGCGACGGTGGCCGTGGCCGCGTCGGTGAAGGCCGGCCAGCTGGTCGTTCCGGGCCGGTTCGACTACCAGGCCTGCGACGACAAGGTCTGCTATCGTCCGGTCAAGACCGCGGTGCAGTGGACGCTCACGGTCGCGCCGTAGATCCCTCAGCCGCCCCCTGGAAAGGTCCGCGTGGCCCCACGCGACATCGTCACCACCACCCGGCCTGCGTCGCTCGACGACGTGCACACGCTGCTCGAGCGCGCCGCCGCGCTCGGTGGCTACACGCCGTCGCCGGCCGACTGGCGCGACGAGGTGCTCTACTTCCTGCTGCCGGATCGCTTCAGTGACGGCCGCGAGGACACGCGCGAGCTGCTGACGCAGACCCGCCGCGCGGCGCTGCGGACGACGCCGGCCCGGCCCGACATCGACTGGCGCGAGTGGGCGGCGTCCGGCGCCCGCTGGCAGGGCGGCACCATCGCCGGCATCCGCGGCCGGCTCGACTACCTGCAGGGCCTCGGCATCACCACGCTGTGGATCGGCCCGGTCTTCAAGCAGCGGGCCCGCCTCGACACGTTCCACGGCTACGGCGTCCAGGACTTCCTCGAGATCGATCCGCGCTTCGGGTCGCGCGCCGACCTCGTCGACCTGTGCGAGGACGCGCACGCCCGCGGCCTGCGGATCATCCTCGACATCATCGCCAACCACACCGGCGACAACTGGGGCTACCTGCCGCCGGAGTCGGGCCTCGACGCGATCCGCAACGAACCGCCCTATCTGGCCTTCCCGCAGTTCTACGGCGCGGGCGACGGCCCGGGCGAAGGCTGGAGCACGGCCTTGCGCGACGAGCACCAGCAGGGCTCGGCGTCGGCGGCCGGCGTCCACGACGGCGTCTGGCCGATCGAGCTGCGCGCGACCCGCCACTACACCCGCGCCGGGGCCGGCTCGCTGGGCGGCGGCGGCCTCGACGACGCCCACGCCGAGCACAAGCGCACCGACTTCTTCGCGCTCAAGGATCTGGCGCTCGACGGCAGCGACACGCTGTCGGCACTGGTCGACTGCTTCAAGTACCTGGATCGCGCTCACCGACTGCGACGGCTTCCGCCTCGACACGGTGAAGCACCTGTCGCTCGAGGAGGCCCGTAACTTCTGCGGCGCGCTGCGCGAGTTCGCCGATCGCCTCGGCAAGCGCAACTTCCTGATCGTCGGCGAGATCGCCGGCGGCGACGACGCGCAGGACTTCGTCATCGATCACCTCGGCACGGCCCGCCGCAACCTCACCGCCGCCCTCGACATCGGCGGCGCGCGCCTGACCCTGACCGACGTCGCCAAGGGCCTGCGCCCGGCGTCCGACTACTTCCAGGGCTTCGACGAGGCCAGCCGCGGCTTCGAGTCGCACCGCGCCTTCGGCGATCGCCACGTCTCGATCGTCGACGACCACGACCACGTCTTCGGCCGCAAGCTGCGCTTCTCGGCAGAGATCCCCGACGCCTCGCCGGTCAAGGAACGGCAGATCGTCGCGGCCACGGCGATCCAGCTGTTCGCGCTCGGCATCCCGTGCGTCTACTACGGATCCGAGCAGGCGTTCGCGGGGCCGGCGGCCAGCCAGCTGCCGTTCCTCGCCGACCAGGGCTGGGGCGGCAACGATCGCTACCTGCGCGAGGCGATGTTCGGGCCGGCCCACCCGCGCGCGCACCACGCCGAGGACCTCGACACGCAGGTGCTCGAGCGCGACGAGACGCTGCCCGGCTTCGGGCCGTTCGGCACGTTCGCCACGCACGCCTTCGACACGACCAGCCCGGCCTACCGGCGGATCGAGGCGCTGTGCGCGACGCGCGCCCGCCATCCGGTCCTGCGCGTCGGACGGCAGTACCAGCGGGCCGTCCGCGTCTTCGGCGACTTCGTGCTGCCGGCCGCCGGCGAGCTGATCGCGTGGTCGCGCATCCTCGACACCGACGAAGCGCTGATCCTCGTCAACCCGAACGGCGAGGGCGCCCGCGGCGGCCAGGTCGTCGTCGCCGGCGAGCTGTCGCGGATCGGCGACGAGTTCCTGGTGGTGGTCAACACCGCGGAAGCCGGCACGGCAGGGGCCTTCACCGGGCCGCATCCGGCCGGGTCCCGCGTCGCGGTCCGCGGCCGGCGCTTCGCCGGCGAGCCGGCCTTCGTGACGATCGAGCCGCTGCCGCCAGCCGAAGTCCTCGTGCTCGTGAAGATTCACTGAATGGCCGCGGCGCCCGACCCGTTCATCCCGCGGCGGATGCGCGCCCAGCGCCTCTCCGCGCCGATGCGGTGCAGCTGCTGCCCGACCGGCCGCTCGGCCGCGCGCACCTGAGCGCGGCCGAAGAGGCGGCGAAACGCTACGCCGCGTTCCTCGGCCTGCCGCTCGCGTTCAGCGTGCGCCCGGCCCGACGGCGCTTACCGCAGCTTCCGACCCAGGCGACAGACGATGTCGTACTCGTCCTTGGTTACCGGCTGCACCGACAGCCGGCTGCCCTTCTGGGTGACGGCCATCTTCTCGAGGCCGCGCGTCGTCTTCAGCGTCTCGAGCGACACCACCGACGGGAAGCGCTCGACGAAACCGATGTCGACCATGTGCCAGGTCGGGTTGTCCTCGCGGCTGTCGGGGTCGAAGTAGTGGTGGCCCTTGGTCCAGGCGGTGGCGTCCGGGTAGCCGGCCTTGACGATCGTGGCCAGGCCCGTGACGCCCGACGGGTTCGCGTTCGAGGCGTAGAACAGCACGCCGTCGCCGAGCGTCATCTCGTCACGCAGGGTGTTGCGCGCCTGGTAGTTGCGCACGCCCTCCCAGCTGGTCGTCTTCTCGCGTTCGAGCTTGTCGATGTTGTAGGCGCTCGGCTCGACCTTCATCAGCCAGTATTTCTGGGGCATAGGACCGCCTAGACTCCTGTCGAACCGAAGCCGCCGGCGCCGCGGGCCGTCGTCGACAGGTCGTCGACTTCGACGACCTGGATCTCGAGGCGCCGCTGGACGACGAGCTGGGCGATACGCGCCCCCGGCGTGACCTCGAACGGCGCCGGACCGTGGTTGATCAGGATGACGCCGACTTCGCCGCGATAGCCCTCGTCGACCGTCCCTGGCGCGTTCAACACGGTGACGCCATGGCGGTGCGCCAGGCCGCTGCGCGGCCGCACCTGCGCTTCGGTGCCCGGTGGCAGCTCGATGACGATGCCGGTGGGGACGGTGGCCCACGCCCCGGGCGCGATCGTCAGCGTCGCCGCGGCGTGGAGGTCGAGCCCGGCGTCGCCGGGGTGAGCGGCCGACGGCAGCACGGCGTCGGCGGAGAGGCGCCTGATACGGAGATCCATCGCCGGTAGTGTGGTCGGGAGAGGGGCCCCGACACAAGCCGCGGCTGTGTCCGAGCAGGCCGGCGTCGCAGTTTCGGGCGTCGCGCGTAGAATCCACCCGGCACTATGCGTATAAAGATGCTCGTTGCTGTTGCCGCGCTCTGCGCAATGCTCGTGACGAGCCTTCTTGTCCTGCGCCAACAGATGTATTCGGTCCGCACCGTCCAGATCAGCGATGGCGTCTACCTTTTCAGCGCCACCGGCCTCAATACCCTGGCCGTCGTCGCCGACGATGGAATCGTGCTCGTGGATACGATGCAGCAGGGCTGGTGGGGGCCCGCCCTCGAGTCGGCACTGCGCCGGGTCACGGATAAGCCGGTCACGACCATCATCAATACGAATTCTCACCCGAGCCATTCCGGGAACAACTTCCGGTTTGCGGGAGACCATACGGTGGTGGTCGCTCACGAGCGGACGGCGACGCGTCTGCAATCCCGAGAGAATTTCAGAGGGAGGAACGCGCGCTACCTCCCGCAGAGGACGTTTCGCGAGCGGCTGACGCTGATGCAGGGGAGGGAGCGGATTGACCTGTACCTATTTTGGCGCGTCCAACAGCGATGGCGACGCGTGGGTGGTGTTCCCGTCGCGCCGGGTCATGCACATCGGTGACGTGGTCAAGAAGGACGAGATTCTGGAGATCACGTCGACCTCAGGCGGCAGCGGCCTCTCCTATGCGCAGACAGTGGCACGCGGGATCGCCGCCATCAAGGATGTCGATCTGGTCGTCACCGGCCACGCTCGTAACGGCACGGCGACGGTCACGTGGGGGAACTTCGCGGCTACCAAAGCAAAGCGTGTGTGTTCGTCGACACCGTGCGGAAGGCCATGACCTCGGCCGACAACGCGGACGCGGTCGTGGCCATCGTCCACGCCGACGCGTCATTCAGCCGGTACAACCGGCATGACGTCGCCTCTGCGGTTCGGGCCGTCTGTGCCGAGCTGACCGCCGCTGGTCAGAACTCTGAAAGCGGCCCCTCGCCGCAGCTCGCGACCTGCCATTAGCGCGACCGCGGTGTCGGCGCACCGCGGGCTGCAAGTCCAACGCGTGGACGGCCGGCCCGGCGTGACCGGGCCGGCGTGAGCACAACGGCTAGGAGCCGCCGGCGGCGTGACCGAGGACGTACCAGACGGCGATGACGCTCAGCGGCACGCCGAGCAGCCAGGCAGCACTGTAGCGCATGGGGCGTCTCCCTACCGGCGGACGCCGGTACCTCCGTAGGTTTCAAAGTCCCGTTCGAGCTCGGCGGCGTGCGCGTCGTCGCGGGCCCTCGCCCCGACCACCACGCCGCCGTCCTCGAGGCCCTTCTCGTAGACCAGCGCGCGATCCTCTGCGATACCGGCGCCGACCAGCGCGCCGATGATCCCGCCGGTCGCGGCACCGGCCCCGGCGCCGGCGAGCGCCGCGGCGATCGGACCGGCGATGACCAGGCCCACGCCCGGCACTACGATCGAGGCCCCGACCGCGAAGATCGCGGCCAGCGCGGCGCCGACGCCGCCGCCGATCGCGCCCCCGGTGGCCAGCCCCTGCACCGCCTTGCTGCCCTCTTCGACCTTCAGCGTCGTCCCGCCCGCCTCGACGTAACGGTCGCGAGTGGCGTTGGTCATGACGACGTCGATGTCCGCGGCGGCGTAGCCGTGGCGGGCGCGCAGTTCGTCGTAGGCCCGGTTGGCGGACTCGGGCGTGTTGTAGAGCCCGGTGACGTAGGTGGAGCGTGGGTCCATCGCCGGGGCACGGACGGCACCGGTTTGCTTGGGTTGGGTCATCTCGTTCTCTCTCTCACGCCGGGGCGTGCACAGCCAGGTCTCGATTCCCGACAGAACGCCTGTCGGCCTGTTTTACGACGCGTGTGGGAAGCAACATCGCTGCCGCAGCAATCCGGCCCGACTCGTGCAAGGCATCTCGAGCATGGCGCTCGAACCCGAGTCGGAGTCTCCACCCACGGTCACCAGCGTCGGCGACGCCGCGCTCGACGGCGTGCCCGCCAATCAACCGAGCGGGACGCGGCGCGACGAACCGTTCCGCGTCCACATGCCGGTGGACGTGCGGAGCCTGTCGCTCTCGATCATCGCGTTCGGCGTGGTCGTGGCCATGCTGCAGCTGGCCCAGGACGTGATCATCCCCTTCGTGGTGAGCGGGCTGCTGTTCTACGCGCTCGATCCGATCGTCGACTGGATGCAGCGCCTGCGGGTGCCGCGTGCGCTCGGCGCCGCCCTCGTCCTGCTCGTCTCGCTCGGCGGCGTCGGCGTCGGCGCCTACGCGATGTCGGGCGACGTGATGGCGGTGGTCGACCGGCTGCCGGAAGGCGTCCGCAAGCTGCGCACCGAGCTGCGCCGGCAGTCACCGCAGCCGACCGCGCTCGACACCGTGCAGCGGACGGCGCGGGAACTCGACCAGGCCGCGGTCGAGGTGTCGGCGTCGGCCGCCACGCCCAAAGGCGTGATGCGAGTACAGGTCGAGGAGCCGCCGCTCCGCGCGTCCACCTACCTGTGGTACGGCTCGATGGGAGCGATGGCCATCACCGGTCAGGCGGTGATGGTCGCCTTCCTGACCTACTTCCTGCTGGTCGCCAACGACCTGTTCAAGCGCAAGCTGGTCAAGCACATCGGTCCGACCCTGGCGAAGAAGCGCGTCACGGTGCAGATCCTCGACGAGATCGGCACCCAGGTCGAGCGCTTCCTGCTGGTCCAGATCGCGACCAGCGCGCTCGTCGGGATCGTCACGGCCCTGGCGCTGTGGGGCCTCGGGCTGCAGCAGCCGGTGGTGTGGGGCGTGGCCGCCGGCGTGCTCAACACCATCCCGTATTTCGGGCCGATCATCGTCACCGCCGGTCTGTCGATTGTCGGCTTCCTGCAGTTCGGCACGATCGAGATGGCGCTGGTGGTGGCCAGCGTCGCGCTCGTCATCACCTCGCTCGAAGGATGGCTCCTGACCCCGCTCCTGCTCGGGCGCGTCGGCAGCCTCAATCACATCGCGATCTTCGCCAGCCTGCTGTTCTGGAGCTGGATGTGGGGCGTGTGGGGGATGCTGCTGGCTGTCCCGATGCTGATGGCCACCAAGGCCGTCTGCGATCACGTCGAGGAGCTGCAGCCGCTGGCCGACTTCCTCGGCGAGTGAGAATCAGCGCCGCTTCGCGGCCTTGGCGGCAGCCTTGGGCGCGGCCTTCGCGGCGGGCGTGCGGCGCGACCGGGCCGGTGGCAACGCCATGATCGCCGCGAAGGCGAGCTTCACCGCGGCCCGCACCGCCGGCTTCCGGGCTGTCTCGAGCGTCACGTTCGTGCAGCCCTGCCGGCCCCAGGCTCCCGCCGACGGCTGGAAGCTCTCGGGGTGCTCGCGCAGCAGCACCGCCTGCTCCTCCGGCGCGAGCTTGACCATCCCGAACCGATCCTCGGAATGCAGGCTGGCGAAGATCCGGCCGTTGGCGCGGAAATCCGGATGGCCCATGTGGGCGCCCTCGGTAGCGCCGTCGAGCGCCAGCACGATCTCGCGGAAATCGTCGGCAGTCATTGTCCCTCAGCGGCGCGAGGCGGCGTCGACACTGGCGGTGGGATCGGCGCCGTCCCAGGTCGCGTCCGCGGTCGGGCCGTAAGTGGCCGGCACCGGACGATTGAGCAGGCGCAGGTAGACCGACAACTGCGTCCGGTGGTGCGCCGTGTGGAGCAGGCGGCGCCACACGATCCACGCGCGCTCGCGCTCGACGTCGAAGAAGCCGACGCGCGTCAGCCACCAGGCCTCCGGCTGGCCGGCGAGGAACGCCAGGCGCGGCACCGCCAGCGCGCACAGCCGGCCGATCGCCGAGGCGACGATCAACGGCGACGGCAGCACGTCCGCCGCCGCCGGCTCCGGCGCGCCGAGGAACTCTCCGAAGAAGCGGCGCTCCGACAGGAGCTGGTGTTTCAGGATGTCGCCGACGGTGCTCGACCGCGGATGCGGCCGATAGTCGAGATCGCCATCGGCGAAGCCGCGCCAGACCGCGACGACCTTGTTGGTCTCGCTGGCGTAGGTGTCGACGACGTGCTGGAACGCCGGCGCGACGGCGCTCGGGACCTGGGTATCGGCAATCGCGCTGTCGGGATAGTGCATGTGACGCCCGCGCTGTAGGCTATCGCAAGTGGCCGGCCTGTTCGAGCCACGAGGAGATGCCGGTGAACCGTCGACGAATGATCGCATGCGCGGGCGCGTTGGCGCTCGCCCTGGCCGCCCCGCCAGCCCTGGCGCAACGAGCCGCGGCGACCGACGCCGTGATCCTGATCACGATCGACGGCGCCCGCCACGAAGAGGTCTTCGGCGGCCTCGACCTCGACATCCTGACGAGCACGCTCAAGAAGGACCAGCGGCCCGAGGATTCGCCGACCTACCAGCGCTACTGGGCCTCGACGCCGGACGAGCGCCGCCGGAAGCTGATGCCCTTCTTCTGGAAGCTGGTGACCGAACAGGGATCGATCGCCGGCAATCCCGCCCTCGACAGCCAGGTCCGCTTGTCCAACCGCAAGCTCTTCTCCTATCCCGGCTACGCCGAGATCCTGCTCGGCCAGGCCTTCGACGCCGAGATCACGTCGAACGATCCCGTGCGCAACCCGCACGAGACGGTCCTGGAGCGGCTGCGCCGCGATCTGAAGCTGTCGCCGGCGCAGGTCGCCACCGTCGCGAGCTGGGACGTGTTCAACGCCATCGCCGAGCACACCGAAGGTGCCACCACGATCAACGCCGGCTACGAGCCGATGGCGCTCACCGGCAGCGACGTCACGATGCTCAACGAACTGCAGACGCTGGCCAAGGCGCCGTGGAACGATGCCCGGCTCGACGTGTTCACCTTCCGCCTCGCCCAGGCCTACCTGGAGCAGGCGCGCCCGCGCGTGCTCTACCTGTCGTTCAACGACACCGACAACTGGGCGCACGAGGGCCGCTACGATCGCCTGCTCGACGCCTACGCCGCGACCGATCGCTGGCTCGAGCAGCTGTGGACGTGGCTCCAGTCGCAGCCGGACTACGCCGGCCGGACGCACATCCTGATCACCACCGACCACGGCCGCGGCCACCAGGCGGACGGCTGGCGCCACCACGGCGAGAAGTACCCCGAGGCCGAGCGGGTGTGGATGGCGTTCGTCACGCCGAAGATGGCCCAGCGCGGCGAGTGGCGCGGCGGGCCGGCGCTGTCGACCAGCCAGATCGCGGCGACCCTGGCATCCTGGGCCGGCGTCGACTGGAACGCCGACCACCCGGGCGCCGGCCAGCCGATCCGCTAGCCGTCGACAGTCGCCGCTGACATTCAGCGCGGCACGCGGTAGATCACGCGATACGTGCCCGGGGTGGAGATCGTCACGTCGAGCTGAGCCTCGTCGCCCGGCATGTTCTGCCTCACACGGGTGCTGCACCCGACCACCTCATCCCCGAGCTGGACTCCACCGCCGCGAAGGCGGACGGTAAGAACACCGACGACTCGCCGGTAGTCGCACGCGAGCGATTCCACCATCACGTCGAGCGGGCTGCCGGCGCGTGTCTCGATGCGGTGCGTCTGCCACGGGATTGACCCTTCGGCCTCGAAGACGTGCTCGGTGTAGGGCGAGGGGCTCTCGGGCAGCACGAGCAGTGCGTGCAGCGGCGCACCGGCCACCTGCAGCATGACCTCCCTCGTCTCGTACCCGAACTTCGTCAGCGTCAATTGCACCGGCCCGTAGGTCGTACCGAGGTCGAACGCGCCGTTGGCGTCGGTGGTTGCTCCCAGTCCGATGGCGCCCGTGCCCACGATCTGAGCTGCAGGCACCGGCCGGTTGTATTGATCGCGCACCACACCCGTGAGCGGCACCAGCAGTTCGGCGGGGATCCGGATGAACGCGTAGCCGGGACCGACGAACGTGCCCTGGTACTCGCTGAAGAACCTGGTCGTCCCGTAGCCACGCCCCGTCAGGAGCCCGCCGTCGATCGCCACGACGTCGGGCTTGTCGATCTGCCAGTGCACGTCCGACGTGATGTCGCGCGTGGTCCCGTCGCTGAAGATGGCCATGACCGAGAGCCGGATGCTTTGCCCGGTTCCCGTGAACGACACCTCGCCGGGCGTGAGGCTCGTGCGGACGAGCGACACGGGCTGCGGCTGCGGTGTCGGAGCCGTGGGCGGCGCCGGCGGTGTCGAACCACCGCAGGCGGCCATCCCGGAGAACGTAACGATCGCGACCCAGCGAAAGGGCGAACGCACCAGGACCTCCTGGACGAAGGGGGGACCCTCAGCTTAGCACCTCGATCATGCGGAGTACAATGCCCCGCATCGATGGATTTCGAGATCCTCAAGCGGGTCCTCGCCGCCTTGGAAGCGCGCGACGTGCGCTACGCCATCATCGGCGCGGTCGCGTTGAACCTGCACGGTCTGGCGCGGTCGACCGAGGATCTGGACATCTTCGTCGAGCCTGAAGCCGGCAACATCGAGCGGCTCAAGCTCGCGCTGCACGACGCCATCGACGATCCGGACATCGACGGCATCACGGCCGCGGACCTGCTGGGTGAGTACCCGGTTATGCAGTACGTTCCACCCGCGGGTGGCTTTCACCTCGACATCCTGACTCGGCTGGGCGAGGCGTTCGCCTTTGCCGATCTCGAGACCGAACGGGTTCCCTACGAAGACCTGCTCGTCACCGCCGTCACGCCCCGGATGCTGTACCGGATGAAGCGAGACACGGTCCGCCTCAAGGATCGGGCCGATGCCGCGGCGATTCGTCAGCAGTTCGAAGTCGGCGAGTAGCGACGATGCCCATCCGCAAGTTCCGCTCCATCGACGAAATGGACGGCCAGGCGTGGCGGAAGCCTGGCGATCCCGAACTCTATCGAGCCATCGCGTTCACGTGGGAGCTGGCGCGACGCACCAATCCGCGGCGATTCCCGCCCGGCGTCTACAAGTACCGCAGCATCGACGACCTCAACCGCGCCGACGACGTACGGCTCCGCGAGCACATCAGGGCACGCCGGGAGGGGTCCCCGGAGGGTCCGAACCGCTAGGGCTTGGGGCTGTCGAACTGCGGTTCGAGATAGCACATCGCGTCGAGCATGCGGTCGAAGTACGCCGCAACATCTGGTGACGCGTCTTCGTAGTAAAGAGTCTCGAGCATCTGGCCGACGAATCGAAACCGGCGGCCATCGGGCTGACTGCCACGCAGGTCGGCGATGAAGCCGACGAACGGGTCGTCGCGGCCGGCCGTCGGCGTGCGCACGTCGCGCTCCTCGATCGACCGCAGTGTCGCCAGCGTATCCGGTGAGGGGAGGCCGCCGGACCCACAGCGGGCCCCAGCCATGCAGCAGTCCTGTGCGTTTGTAGTTCCAGCTCTCATGGCGTCTGCCGTCGGAAGCGCCCGTCGGCGCCGGTAACGGCCCGTCACCCATGAACGCGTTGACGACCACGCTCCAAGGGGGCTGCCCAGCCTCGTCGACGACGATTGCGGCGACCGGCTCTAGTGTCCCGAGTCAGGTCGGCGGCGCCAGCGCCGCGGCCCGCGCCGCCAGGATGTGCCGGATCTCGGGATGCCGATGCCGTGCGTCACCTGGGTGAACAGGAACGGACCGGTCCCGCGCATCCGGCGCGCGTCGCGCTCCATCACGCCGAGGCCGGCGCCGACCAGCGGCGCCAGGTCGGTCTTGTTGATGATCAGCAGGTCAGACTGGGTGATGCCCGGCCCGCCCTTGCGCGGGATCTTGTCGCCGCCCGACACGTCGATGACGTAAATCGTGAAGTCGGCCAGCTCGCGGCTGAACTGCGCCGCCAGGTTGTCGCCGCCGCTCTCGACGAACAGCAGCTCGGGCTGGAAGGTCGTACATCAGCTGCGGCAGCGCGTCGAGGTTCTGGCTGATGTCGTCGCGCACCGCGGTGTGCGGGCAGCCGCCGGTCTCGACGGCGGCGATGCGCTCGGGCGCGAGCGCGTGGTGGCGCGTCAGGAACTCGGCATCCTCGCGGGTGAAGATGTCGTTGGTTGACGACGGCGATGTTGTTGTCGTCGCGCAGGGCGCGGCACAGCGCCAGCAGCAACGCGGTCTTGCCGCTGCCGACGGGTCCGCCGATGCCGACGGTGAAAGCGCGGGCGTGGTAGTCACGCTCGATCGGCGAGGGGCGCTGCTCGAACGCGCCGGGGCTGTCCGGATCGCCATGGGTCTGGCCGGGGATGTAGTGCATGGTGAAGCCTCGGGACTCAGGACTGGAAGAGGCGCGAGTAGAGCCGACCGTGCGCCCCCGGAAGAATGGCGCGGCGTCTACGGCGACCCGATCCTGCCCGACTTCATGGTGTTCCTGAACTGGAAGGCGCTACCGTGGTTCTGGTACGGCTTCGATCACTTCTGGTTCGCCGCGCTCATGGTGGTGCTCGTCCCCGGCCTGCTGGCGCTAGCGTTCGGCTGGCTGGCGTTCCGCTCGCGGGTCACCGGCGTCTACCTGTCGATCATCACGCAGGCCCTGAGCTATGCCCTGATGCTCGCGTTCTTCCGCAACGACATGGGCTTCGGCGGCAACAACGGCTTCACCGACTTCAAGGACATCCTCGGCTTTCCGCTGGGAGCGCCGTCGACGCGCGTGTCGCTGTTCGTCGCCACGCTGGCCGCACTCGCCGCCAGCTACGCCCTGACGCGGGCGCTGCTGCGCTCGAAGGCCGGGCGCGTCATCCGCGCCATCCGCGACGGCGAGAGCCGGACCCGCTTCCTCGGCTATTCCGTCGAGTCCTACAAGCTGTGGCTGTTCGTCGTCTCGGCGGTGATCGCCGGCGTCGCCGGCGCGCTCTACGTGCCGCAGGTCGGCATCATCAAACCGGGTGAGTTCGCGCCGATCAACTCGATCGAGGTGGTGATCTGGGTCGCGGTCGGCGGCCGCGGCACGCTCTACGGCGCCGTCGCCGGCGCGCTGCTCGTCAACTACGCCAAGACCTACTTCACCGGCGCGCTCCCCGAGGTCTGGCTCTACGCCCTCGGTGCGCTCTTCATCCTCACCACGCTGCTCCTGCCGAAGGGGCTGGTCGGCCTGCGGCCGGCGGAGTGGTCCAGCGGCCGCCGGCTCGGAGCGCGTCCGGCATGACCGTCGCCACCGACGTCCTCTACCTCGAGAAGTTGACCGTCAGCTTCGACGGCTTCAAGGCGCTCAACGCGCTGACGCTCTACGTCGAACCGGGCGAGCTGCGCTGCATCATCGGGCCGAACGGGGCCGGCAAGACCACGATGATGGACGTGATCTTCTCGCAGCTGACCGTCGAGGAGAACCTGCAGGTCGGCCTGAGCGTCACCAAGGCCCCGGCCATCCCGGCCCGGATCTTCAAGCTCTTTCCGGTGCTCAAGAAGATGCGGCTGCCGCCGCGGCGGCGACCTGTCCGGCGGCCAGCAGCAGCAGCTGGCCATCGGCCGCGCCCTGGTCCTGAACCCGACCCTGTTGATTCTCGACGAGCCGACCGAGGGCATCCAGCCCAACGTCGTCCACGAGATCGGCGGCGTGCTGCTGCGGCTGAACCGCGACGAGGGGCTGACCATCCTGCTGGTCGAGCAGAAGCTGCCGTTCGCCCGCCGCGTGGCCAGCGATTTCACGGTCCTGGAGAAGGGCCGGGTCGTGGCGAGCGGCCCGATCGACGGCCTGACCGACGACGTGGTGAAGAATCACCTCACGGTCTGGCACAATGCGCGGGTGACTCGGATTCATCTCACGACCCCGACGAAGCACCGAGGCCGGCGAGGCGCCCGGATGGCAAGGCGCGACGACCGAGAATATCGGGCTATATTCGAGGGAGGAGCAACGCAGCCAGCCGGGATGCATCGCCGGCCGAATGCCGTCGGGATTGTGAGATCAGTCCGAGAGTGGGGATTTTTGGGTGGGGTGTGGTGGCGCCCCGCTCACCGGACATCGACGCCTTCGCCGCCAACCTCGACGCCGCCGACAGCTGGCTGACTCCTTTCCACGGCTTCGGCGCGAGCAACTTCCTCGCCGGCTCGCCGGCCTTCCGCTTCGCCGACTACCGCGAGTGGATCGCCGAGCGCTTCCCGCCGCGGCGCTTCGCCCAGCTCGAAGAGAAGATGGATTCGCCGTCGCTCTACGCGATCGGCGCGTTCATCCAGGCGCTGCGCCAGAACCCCGGCCTCGAGGCGACCCTCCAGGCGCTCGGCCAGCAGGCCCACGTCTACGTCGGCACCGGCCTCGGCAACATCGGCAAGCTCTACGACGCCAGCATCGACCTGCACCGGGCGCAGCGGCGCTGGGACCGGTTCTGGGCCGAGCCCGAACGCAACAGCGCCCTGCGCACGCCACCTCGCAGGAACACGGCAGCGCGGCGGTCGAGGGCGATCCCGACGGCGCCGGCGGCGGCCGCCGCCGTCCATGCCGAGCCGGAGGATCGCCAGGCCGCCGTCGACGCCTGGCACCGCTGTTGGGCCGATCGCTCGCCGGAGCTCGGCCACTATCTGGCCGCGCTCGCCGAGATCGAGAAGATCGGCATCACCGGCAGCGTCGACAGCGGCAAGATGCACGTCATCCGGGCCCGTGACGCGGCCCGCGGCAAGCTGCAGCAGCAATGGAGCGCCCCGGACGCGCCGTGGGAGGTCTCGGCCGACGTCGTGTGGAACATCCACAACACGCCGGCGGCGCAGATCTCGATGCTCGGCAAGATCACCGGGCTCGCCTTCGCGCCGGTCGCCGCCTGCTCGACCTTCGGCGTCGCCCTCAAGCTGGCGATGGACGCCATCCGCCGCGGCGAAGCGAAGGCGGTGGTGGTCGGCGCCACCGATCCGCCGCCGCACCCGCTGATCGTCGGCGGCTTCTTCAGCGCCCGGGTCCTCGCCGCGGATGGCCGGGTGTCGCTGCCGTTGACGCGCCTGCAAGGCACGCACGTCGCCGGCGGGTCGGTGGTCTGGATCCTCGGCGACCACGACTACATGACGGCGCGCGGCTTCAAGGTGCTGGGCATGGAGCCGATCGCCGTCGGCGTCAGTTCGGACGCCGACCACATCATCACGCCGACGATGGCCGGCCCGACCGCGGCCATCGAGCAGGCGTTCGCCGCCGCCAACGCCGGGCCCGGCGACATCGGCACATGGGACCTGCACGCGACCGCCACGCCGGGTGACTACAACGAGGTCAAGCTGCTGCGCTCGGCGCTGCCGCCGACCGTCCTCGGCACGGCCCGCAAGGGGACGTTCGGCCACGGCATGAGCGCCGGCAGCGGCTGGGAGCTGACGGCGCAGTACCTCGGCTTCGCGCGCGGCAAGCTGTATCCGACCGCGCTGGCGGCGAACGCGCTCAACCCGGCCATCGAGGCGCTGCACGGCAGCTTCGTCCTCGACCAGGCGTGCGCCGCGCCGGCGGGTCTCGCCGGCAAGCTCTCGCTCGGCGTCGGTGGCATCAACGCCTGCGTCATCTCGCGGCCCTGGTCGGAGGGCGCCGGCGGGTAGCCCGGGGCGCGGGATACAACTCCGGAATGCAACTCAACTCCAGCGTCGTGGCTGAGTGCTTCCGGCGGGTTTTCGGATATTCTCCGCGCATGCAACTTGACTGGTCTGACCTCCGCGGAGCCGTGGTCGCGGCCTGCCTGCTGTTCTCGAGCGCCCCCGCGGCGGCCCAGGTCGCCGCGCCCGTCACGCCGCCAACCGTCACGCCGGCGCCGGTCACCGCGCCCGCGCCGAGCGCGGCCGACCGCCTGGCGATTCCGGCCGCCGACGACGGGTTGCCCGGCACCGGGCCGATCCGGCGGATGAAGTGGTTCCAGGACCTGTGGAAGCAGCGGCGGACGCTGTGGTCGACGCAGGTCCAGCGCGATCAGGGCGCGGTCGTGTTCCTCGGCGACTCGATCACACAGCAGTGGGGCCTTGGCCTCGGGGCGGTGTTCCCGGGCGTCAAGGTCGCCAACCGCGGCATCAGCGGCGACACGACGCGGGGCGTCCTCGTCCGCCTGAAGGAGGACGTCCTCGACGCTGAACCCGCGCGCGGTCGTCCTCCTGATCGGGACCAACGATCTCGAGGAGAAGGCGACGCCCGAGACGATCGACAGCGACTTCCGCCTGCTCATCGCCGACGCTCAAGGCGCACGACCCGAAGATGCCGATCATCGCCTGCCTGGTGATGCCGAGCTCGGGGATCGATGAACCGCCCGGCCGAGGAGATCAAGAAGATCAACGCGCTGCGGATGGCGTCGATCAAGGGCGATCCGCAGGTCATCCCGCTCGACACCTGGACGCTGTTCGCCGAGAAGAGCGGCGAGCCGATCCTGTCGGAGTTCCCCGACATCCTGCACCCGAACGACTACGGGTACATCAAGTTCGCGGCGGCGCTGCGGCCGATCTTCGCGACGCTCGGCTTCATCGAGACCGAGCCCGACTACTTCACGCCCGAGCCCGGCTTCGAGAGCCTGTTCAACGGCAAGGACCTGACCGGCTGGGGCCTGCGACCGACGACCCCGGCCGACAAGGAGAGCGCGAAGCGCTGGCAGGCGTCCGATCCGAACGCCGCCGCCTGGCCGTTCGTCGACCAGACCGCTGCCCTTCGACGGCCGGACGTCGAGCCCCGACGGCCGCTTCCAGGCCATCAACGGCCGGCTCGTGGTCACGACGCCGCCCGAGGCGCGGCGCATCCAGCAGCTCTGGACGAAGCGCGAGTTCCCGAAGGACTTCGTGCTGAAGCTCGAGTTCCGGGCCACTCCCAACGCCGACAGCGGCGTCTACCTGCGCGGGCCGCAGCTGCAGTGCCGCGACTACGCCCTGGCCGGGCCGTTCACCTCCCTGACCAAGTACAAGCCGCAGGACTGGAACGAGATGATCGTCACCGTGTCGAACGGCCTGGCGGTCGCGACGGTCAACGGCGAAAAGCTCGACGTCGAGACGAAGGTGCCGCCGACCGGCCCGATCGGCCTCGAAGGCGATCGCGGACAGATGGAATACCGCCGCATTCGCATCAAGACGGCGAAGTAGTCAGCCAGCTGGTCGGTCAGCGCCGAAGCCGCGAGCCTGCGGCGGCGAGGCCATTCTAAGATGGCCTGATGGCGACGGACAGCGACACGCACACGGACGAGCCGGCGCGGATCGCGGTCGCCGGCGCGACCGGCTACATCGGGGCGCGGCTCGTGCCGCGACTGGTCGCGGCGGGCTACCGCGTCCGCTGCCTGGTGCGGTCACCGAGAAAGCTGGCCGACCGGCCGTGGGCGGGCGATCCGCGCGTCGAGATTGTCACCGTCGACCTCGACGATGGGGCCGCCGTCGCCGCCGCCCTGCGCGAGTGCACCGCGCTCGTTTACCTGGTCCACGCGATGATGTCGGCCGGGCGCGACTACGCCGACCGCGATCGCGACATGGCGCGGACCGTGTCGAACGCCGCGCGCGCGGCCGGCGTCGGCCGCATCGTCTATCTGGGCGGGCTCGGATCGCGCGAGACGGCCGGTCTCAGCGAGCACCTCGCCTCGCGCCGCGAAGTCGAGGAGGTGCTCGCCGAGAGCGGCGTGCCGGTCACGGTGTTCCGCGCCGCGATGATCATCGGCTCGGGCTCGGCGTCGTTCGAGATCCTGCGCTACCTCACCGAGCGCCTGCCGGTGATGATCACGCCGAAGTGGGTCAGCACGCCGTGCCAGCCGATCGCGGTGCGCAACGTGCTGCACTACCTGATCGCCTGCCTCGCCGTGCCCGACACCGCCGGCCGCACGCTCGAGATCGGCGGCCCCGACGTCGTCTCCTACGCCGAGTTGATCCAGCTGATGGCCGAGGCGCGCGGCCTGCCGCGGCGGCGGATCGTGCCGGTGCCGCTGTTCACGCCGCGCATCAGCAGCCTGTGGATCCACCTCGTGACGCCGGTCGACGCGGCGATCGCGCGGCCGCTCGCCGAAGGCCTCCGCAACCCGGTCGTCGTGACCGATCCCAGCGCGGTGACGCTGATGCCGCAGCCGCTGCTGACGGTGAAGGAATCGATTGAGCTGGCGCTCTCCGCGGAAGCGCGCTCGGACGTCGAGAGCACGTGGACGGCGGCCGGACCGATCCCCGGCGACCCCGACTGGGCCGGCGGCAAGGTCTTCGAGGATCGCCGCGAGCGCTTCGTCGCCGCCTCGCCGATGGCGGTCTTCAGCGCCGTGGCGACGCTGGGCGGCCGCCGCGGCTGGTACCGCTACAACCGGCTCTGGCTCACCCGCGGCATCCTCGACCGTCTGATTGGCGGGCCCGGCTGGCAGCGGCTGCGCCGGCATCCGACGCAGCTCGCCTGGGGCGACGCCGTCGGTTTCTGGCGGGTGGCCGCGATCGAACGGCCGGTCGGGCTGACGCTGCGGGCGGAGATGCGCGTGCCGGGCGACGCCATCCTCGAGTTCCGGATCGAACCGGCCCGCGGCCCCGACGGGCAGAACGGCGCGACGGTCGTCCAGACCGCACGGTTCCGGCCGCGCGGCCTGCTCGGCCTGTTGTATTGGTATAGCGTCGCGCCGTTTCACGGGCCGGTGTTTTCGGGACTCATCGACGGCATCGCCCAGGCGGCGCTGACGCCGGAACCCGCGCCGGCCGCATCCTGACGCCCGGAGGGCTATGTCGACACTCATCGTCTGGGTGGTCGCGGTGGCGACCGCGGGAACGCTCGCCGCTGGTCGGCTGGCCCAGGGCACGCCGGTCGCAACGGCGACGCCGGCATTCGACGAGGCCCTCGCCAAGTCAGTCGAGGCGGACGACTACGGCATGCGCAACTACGTGCTGGTCATCCTCAAGACCGGACCGACCAAGGTGCCGGCCGGCGTTGAGCGCGACGAGATGTTCAGGGGCCACATGGCCAACATCGCGCGGCTGTCGGCCGAGCGCAAGCTGGCGCTCGCCGGGCCGTTCGCGGGCGAGGAGACCTGGCGTGGGCTGTTCATCCTGGCGGTCGCGGACATCGAGGAGGCGAAGCGGCTGGTCGCCACCGATCCGGTGATCGTCAAGGGCGAGATGGTCGCCGAGTACCACGAGGTACTATGGCTCGGCCGCGTTGATGACGGTCGCGGCCACCCACGACAAGGTCGCGAAGAGGCGCTTCTGAGGCGGGCCGGAATCGGTCAGCCGTGGCCCGGCAGCGGCGTGCGTTGCGCCAGCTGGCTGGCCATCCAGGCGCGATTGCGCGCGAGTCGCTCCGTGTCGCCGACCAGCGGGCAGCTCGCACACAGCTCCCCGCCCGGCAGCAGGTAGAGCCGGCAACAGCTCCCGCGCCGCTGGAACAGGTGCGTCGCTCCGCCGACGCTGACGGCGTGCAGGCGCGGCCGCATCGCCGCGACCAGATCGTCTCCGGCGAAGAAGGCGTCCAGCTCGGGCGCCAGCGCACGCTGATCGTCGTGCGGCTCCGCGAGCGCCGTGAACTGCGACACCCACGCCGAGGTGAGCATCCCCCACGTGCCGCGGCGGGCGAAGCCTGACCAGCGGAAGAGCGCCTCGACGACCGGCGCCGCCTGGTCGGCGAGCGCGGCGCGCAGGGCGCTTCGCAGAGCGGCCCGATCCGGCACCGGAAGCAGCACGCCGGCCGCGTCGTCCTCGCCCGCGACACACCAGCCTCGAGGCTCGTGCTGCATCGCCCGCTCGAAGAAGGTCGACGGCCGGAACAGGAACGACGTGTTGGCGAGGGCGACGTCGGGCACACGCCGATGGCGAAGGTAGCCCTCGATGGCGATCGCCGACGCCCACCCGAAGCGCATCGCGAACGATGCCGCAATCGTCCGCCGGTCGGTCGTCCGTGCGCTGTCACCGATGCGATGCAGCAGGTCGAGGAATGGCCCGGAGCCGGCGTCGCGTAGATCGTCGCCGGCGATCCAGCCCGCTCCGGTCGGTCGCCCGAACGCCGCCCGCGTCATATCTCCAGCAGATCCTTGCCGACGACGATCGCGCCGCGGAAGTGGATCCGCGCGGCGTCGATCCACATCTGGTCGGTGATGGCCGGATCGTCGGGCGGCACGAAGTGCGAGAGGACCAGCGTCTTGACCCCGGCCGCCTGGGCCACGCGGCCGGCATCCTCGGCCGATGTGTGGTGCGACAGGATGCTCTGCTTCAGTGTCGCCGCATTGGGTACGTTGGCGACCAGGCGATCGACGCCGGACGGATAGAGCGCATCGTGGACGAGCACGTCGGCGCCGCGCGCCAGGGTGATCAGCTCGTCCGACGGCGCGGTGTCGCCGGAGATGACGATGGACCGATCGGCGGCGTCGAAGCGATAGCCGAAGGCCGGCACCACCGGCGGATGCCGGACCACGGCCGCGGTGACCTTCACGTGCTCGTCCTGGAAGACGAGGCCGGCCGCGGTCAGCTCGTGGACGTGGACCAGCGGCGCCAGCGGGACCCGGCCTTCGTCGGCGATCCGCGTCTCGATGTCCGCCGCGTTCATCTCGAAGAACAGCCGCGTCATCTGCTCGAGCGGCGGCGGCCCCCACGTGTCGACGCGGGTGCGCAGCCCGGCGGTCCAGCCGAGCCACATCAGGTTGCCGTAGTCGGCGGTGTGATCCGAGTGCTGATGCGTGATGAAGACGTGCCTGAGCGTCGACAAGGGCACGCCGGCTGACACCAGCTGGCGGGCGACCCCGTCGCCGCAGTCGATGACGTAGGCGGCGCCGTCGATGACGACGGCCTGCGCGGACGCGGCGTTGGCCTGGCGCGGACGCGGTCCGCCGCCGGTGCCGAGCAGAATCAGACGGGTCTTCGCGCCCGGCGTGCGGGCGGAGCTGGGCGTCTGGGCGGAGCCGGGTGTCAGCGCCGCGGTGGCGAGACCGCCGGCACGGGCCAGGAACGTGCGCCGATCGAGGCCGTCTCGCATGGCGACATCATCGCACCTCGACGGCACGGAGCAGGACGGCCATGTGCCGTCGGCCTATCGAGCGTCGGTCGCATGGCAGTAGCATTGATGATGCTCCCCCTTCGTCAGCGCCTGCTCGCCGCCGTCGCCGCCAGCGCCGTGGCCGGCGCCTGTGGCGGCACGCCGCCCGCGCCCCCACCGGCCGAATCCCCGGTCCCCGCCATCGAGGCGTGGCGGGCCAAGCACGAAACGGACTACCGCCGCGACTGGGCCAGCATCGCCGGCCTGTTCCCGCTGAAGCCCGGCGCCAACACCGCCGGCAGCGCTGCCGGCAACGACATCGTCCTGCCGGCGTCGGCGCCGGCGACGCTCGGGACGTTCGTCCTCACCGGCACGGTCGTGCGCTTCGAACCGGCGCGCGGGGCGACGGTCTCGAAGAAGGACCAGCCGGTCACGGCGCCGACCGAGCTGCGCGACGACAGCGCGCCGGGCGCCGACGAGCTGACCACCGGCTCGGTGCACCTCGTCGTCCACGTCAGCGGCGACGCCCGGTCGCTGCGCGTCCGCGATCCGAACGGCCCGCTCGCCAAGGGCTTCCTCGGCTTCCGCTGGTTTCCGATCGACCTGGCGTATCGCGTCGTCGGGCGCTTCATCAAGGACGCCGAGCCGAAGCAGATCGCCGTCGCCAACACCTACGGCGACATCGACCAGTTCACCAGCGAAGGCGTGGTCGAGTTCGCGCTGCAGGGTCGGACGCTGCGCCTGCGCCCGTTCACGACGCGGCCGAAGCGCTTCTACTTCGTCTTCAAGGACGTCTCGAGCGGGACGGAGACCTACGAAGCGGCGCGCTTCCTCTACGCCGATCTGGCCGAAGACGGAACGGTGGTGCTGGACCTCAACCAGGCCTACAACCCGCCGTGCGCGTTCAATCCCTTCACGACGTGCCCGTTCCCGCTCGCGGAGAACAGGCTGCCGATCAAGGTGCTGGCCGGCGAGAAGGCCTACCCGGTCCACGTGCCGCTGCCGCGAGCGAAGGTGCGGGCGGACTGACCGCGGATCGACCGACGCGAGCAGGCCGGCCACGGCGATGGCCGACAGCTGGATCAGCCAACCCCGGCGATGCCGAGGACGAGGCCGCTGGCCGCCAGGGGCGGAATCGCGACGAGGACGAGCGTGGACGCACGGCCCCGGGACACCGCTATCGGCCGGTCGTCCGTGGATGGGCTGCGGCCGCCAGCGCCGCGGCCGCCGCCAGCTTGTGGTTCGCCTGCCGCGGCCGTTCGACCATCACGCCTCAACCTCCGCTCACTTGGCCCCGGGCTTCTGCGGCGCGAGCGGCATCTGGGAGTAGAGCCCGATTGGATGCCCGGCCGGATCGTTGACGAGCCCGACGGCTCCCCTTCCATCCGGAAGGTCGAAGGGGAATCCAGGCACGACCGTGCCGCCCAGGTCTTTCGCCTTCGTCGAGCTCGCTTGCGCGTCCAGCACCTGGATGTAGGCGACACCGTTGAACGGGCTGATCTGGCCCTCCGCCCGGCGAAGCGTCCCGATGCCCGAGCCCCCAACCGCGATCTCAACGGCCAGGTCGGTTCCCGCGACGGGATTGAAGGTCCAGCCGAAGAGCGCGCCGTAGAACGCCTTCGACTTCGCCATGTCCGTCGTCGTGATGTCGAACCAGGCCACGCGCCCCGGTCCGACGTCCGGCTTGGGTTGAGCGGGCATGAGTGGAAGCGTCACCGCCATCATCGCCAGAATCATCGTGCGCATGCAATTCTCCTCGTTGCCTGACTGACGATCACGGCCCTGGCGACTGACCGCTCCTGCCTGTCCCGGTCAGATCCCCGAGACCGGATGCGGGACGTAGGGCGCTTCCAGCGCGGCCAGTTCCTCCGCCGTGAGATGCAAATCGAGCGCGGCGACCGCATCCCCGAGGTGCCCCTCCCGGGATGCCCCGATGATCGGCGCGGTGACGCCCGGCTGCTGCGCCACCCAGGCCAGCGCGACCTGCGCCCGTGGCACGCCGCGGGCCGCCGCCACCTGGGCGACCGCGTCGATGACGGCGCGGTCCGCGTCGACCGCCGCCGCATAGAGGCGCTTCCCCACTTCGTCGGTCTCCTCGCGCTCGCTCCGCTCCCGCCAGTCCCGGGTCAGCCGGCCGCGGGCCATCGGGCTCCACGGGATGACGCCGATGCCCTCGGCGCGGCACAGCGGCAGCATCTCGCGCTCTTCTTCGCGATAGAGCAGGTTGACGTGATTCTGCATCGACACGAAGCGGGTCCAGCCGTGGCGCGCCGCCACCTGCAGCGCGGTCGCGAACTGCCACGCGTACATCGACGACGCCCCGATGTAGCGCGCCTTGCCCGCCTTGACGACGTCGTGCAGCACCTCGAGCGTCTCCTCGATCGGCACGCGCGCGTCCCAGCGATGGATCTGGTAGAGGTCGACGTAGTCCATGCCCAGGCGGCGCAGGCTGGCATCGATGCCCTGGAAGATGGCCTTGCGCGACAGGCCCATCGCGTTCGGTCCCGGCTTGCCGGTCGGGAAGAAGACCTTGGTCGCGACCACGACGTCGTCGCGACGCGCCATCTCCCGCAGCAGGCGGCCGGTGATCTCCTCGCTGGTGCCGTCCGAGTAGCTGTTGGCGGTATCGAAGAAGTTGATACCCAGCTCGAGGGCCTGCCGCACGATCGGCCGGCTCTTCGTCTCGTCGAGCGTCCACGGATGCGTCCCGCGGTCGGGCACGCCGAAGGTCATGCACCCCAGGCACAGGCGCGATACCTCGACGCCGGTGCGACCCAGTTTCACGCAATCCATGCGGCATCGTCGGCGGACGCGACTGGGGCCGTCAAGCGCGCCGCCGCAGGCCACGGACCGCGGTCGTCAGTCGAATCGCCACCGGACCGTGGCGCCGAACTGGTAGGCGCGGCGGCCCACGCCCAGATAGTCGCTCCACCCGTCGACGGACCGCTTCACCCATCGGACGGAGAAGGCCGGGACGATCTCGATCCGCCGACTCACCGGCAGCGGCACGGCGATGCCGCCGTGGAGCGCCAGTCGCGGAGACGACTCGACTTGATCCGGCTGTGGCGACATCCTGACGATCGGGAAGTAGTCGGTGCGCACGACCGACCGCTCGGCAGCGGTGGCGAACGCCACACCGCCACCGCCGAGGAGCTCCAGGTAACGCGTCGCCGCCGGCCGCCAGCGCGCGTTGGCGCCGAGAAACACGTCACGGCTCTGACCAGTGAAGTCCTCGCTCCAATTGTAGGAGAAGCGCTGCTGGGTGGAGATCGCCCTTCCGGCGACGAGTTCGCCTTCGACCGCCAGCGTCGGCGTCACGAAGAATCCGACCGCGGCCGTCAGGCCGACGGTCTTGCCGCTGATCGCCGGCACGATCCGGTGGTTGGCGATGCCCGCAGGCTGTACCGTGGCCAGGACGCCGGCCTGCACGTACACCTTCGGCTCGGCGGCAGCGGGCGACGCCGTCAGGACCATCGCAGCGAGGACGAGCGCGACCTTCCGCATGGGCGTCACTCCTTCATCGGGAAGAACCAGGCATCGACGGGCTCCTCTCAGACCGCGGACATCAGCACGCCGCCGTCGACGCGGAGCGCCGCGCCGTTGGTCGCCGACGAGAGCGGGCTGCACACGTAGACGACCATGTTGGCGACCTCCTCGACGGTCGCGAAGCGGCGCAGCAGCGACGTCGGCCGGGCGGTCTTGAAGAAGTCGGCCTCGGCCTCCTCGAAGGGCCGGCCGCCGCTGAGCGCCGCGACGAAGTCTTCGACGCCGTCCGATTGCGTCGGCCCGGGCAGCACGGCGTTGACGGTCACGCCGGTGCCGGCGCAGAGCTGGGCGAGGCCGCGCGAGACGGCGAGCTGCGCGGTCTTGGTCATCCCGTAGTGGATCATCTCGGTCGGGATCTGGACGGCGCTCTCGCTGCTGATGAAGACGATCCGGCCCCAGTTGCGCGCCTTCATGCCGGCCAGCACCAGCCGGCTGAGACGCACGCCGCTCAGCACGTTGACCTCGAAGAAGCGGCGCCAGTCGTCGTCGGGGATCTGCTCGAACGGGACCGGCTCGAAGATGCCCAGGTTGTTGACCAGGATGTCCGGCGCCGGGAACGCCTGGACGAGCGCCTCGGCGGCGTCGGCGCGCGAGAGATCGCCGGCGAACGGGTGAAGCGCCGCATTCGGCACGGCGGCGCGGATGCTGCCGATGGCCGCGTCGACCGACGCCTGGGTACGTCCGTTGATCACCACCCGAGCCCCTTCGCGGGCGAGGCCGGTCGCAATGGCGTGGCCGATGCCCTTGGTGGAGCCCGTGACGATGGCGAGCTTGTCGCGGAGCTGGAGGTCCATGGCCCTCGATTGTCTGCTACCGGGGCCTGCTCCGTCTCAGCAGCGGTTTGCGATACCGTGGACGGCGTGGCGATGCTGCCCCGCAAGCCGACGACCGGACACCTGGCGCGACGCCTCGCCAAGAACGCGCTGGTCGTCGCCGGACTGCTCGCCGGCGCCCTGGCGGTCGGCGCGATCGGTTATCACGAGCTGGACGGGCTGCCCTGGCTCGACGCGACGCTGAACGCGGCGATGATCCTGACCGGCATGGGCCCGGTCGATCGCCTGACGACGCCCGAGGCGAAGCTCTTCGCCATCGTCTACGCGCTGTTCGGCGGCGTGTTCTTCCTCAGCATGGTCGCCGTGCTGCTGGCCCCCGTCGGCCAGCACTTCCTGCACCGGTTCCACCTCGAGCTGGACGAGCGGCGCAACGCCGCGGACGCCACGCGCCGCCATGCCGTGAAAGCCACCGGCACGACGTGCAGCCTGCCCGCCGCCGACCGGGCCCAGCGCACTGCCGACTTCCGCGCCCTGTTTGCGGAGGCGTTCCTCGATCGCGCCCGCACGGCGCACGGCGTCCGCTGGATGCTGCGGGCCGACGGGCGCGCTGAAGCCGAGAGCCAGCGGCTGGCGGCGCTGGAGGCGCGCTGCTGCGACGGCGTCCGCTTCGACGTCCACCGGCTCGGCGATCGCGTGCTGTGGGAGATCAGCGGCCCGGCCAGCGCCCACGCGACGCTGGATGCGTTCTACGACCTGCCGATCCTGATCGGCACGGACGACGGCGCACGCCAGCTGTGGGATGCGCTCGATCACGCGGCGTGCGGGCCGTCCACGACGCCCGGCTCACGAAGCTGACGGCCCCCTGCGCCGCACAAGCGCGCCTCATGCGAGGCGGAGATTTGCCTCAGGGAGACGACGCGCCAGCCAGACCAGGTACGCACCGACGACGACATCCACCGAGAAGCACCATATGGGATACCACTCGGGAACGCCTGCGTTCGCGATCAACCGACTGTGAATCAGGTCGTAGAGCCCGTGGAGTATCCAGCACGCGCCGACCGCGATCGCCGATTGGCGGATGCTCACGAAGGCGAAGACCAGGCCAGCGACGATAAACGGCGTGCCGTACATCAGCTCTCTTGCGGCCACGGCCTGTTGACCCGCTCGTAGCGCAAAGATCGCGTACAGGCTGGGCAGAGTCAGCAAACCGAGTGCATACAGCCATCGTTGCCCACGAATGATTCGTGCGGCGCCTATGGTGAGAACTCCCACGGCGGCACCGGTAACGGCTTCAATCACGACGCTCTCCTTGACCTGACTCCAGCTTCGCGCCAGCCCACGCGCCTCAGCTTACGCGAGAGTCCAGTGCCCGCCGATGCGGTAGGCCTCCACGGAAGGCCAGCCCGTGTCCGGTGGCGGCTGCGACCACCACACGGCAAGCCAGGCCCCGTGGACCACTGGTTCCTCGACGCTCAGCTGACCGAACGCCACCCGCACGGCGTCCGCCCCGGGCGGAGCGTCGCCCCAGAACGTGACCACGCCGAGGGCGTTCTCCTCGTCGGTGCGCTGCCAGTCAGGAGCGTTGCCCGAGCCGCTGTCCTCCCAGCGACCGTTACGCCGGCGGCAGTGCTGTCCGTACAGATACGGCTGCCCCGGCGAACCGGTGTCGAGCAGCACATACGCGTGGTCGCCGTTGACGCGGGCGCCAACGACTCGGCAGAGGTGCGACGGGAAGCCGTGCAGGGCCACGTCCTCGGGCGTATCGAAGCCGGTCTCCGACATGTCAGTCCGCTCAGTCCGCCGTCTCTTTGAAGACTCCTTCGAACACGTTGTACGAAGGCACGACCTCCGGGACAGAAGGCGCCTCTGGTACTACGCCGAATCAGCCGCACGCCGCCAAGGGAGACGCGGCGCGTCGGCCGCATTCGAATGTTAGCCGGCTCTCTGGAGTGCCAGGAGTTTGCGACGCACGGCCTGCGGGAACTCGACCCGCTCGAACTGCGATGCCTCGAAGAGGTGGTCTTCGCCGTCCTCGTCGACGATTCGGATCAGATCGTCCTTGGCCGCCCGGGCGTCTGGTAACACGACGTAGATCTTGCCCCGGATGAGGGAGGCCTCATTGCCGGCGTTGTTGAGGCACACGGCGAACTGTGTGGAGCGCTTCATGGCTGGTCGGCGTACGCCTTGATCTTGTAGTCTCGTCGCCCGATACCGTGGGCTTCGTACCAATGTAGCTGAGCAGCGACCGTTCCCAAATACTGCTCCAGCCCGGTCGGGGATTCTGGTTCCATCGATGTCTTTCGTGAGACCTAACGTTGGGCATCAGCGGCGCGCACGAACTGCCGCCAGCGGCCAGCCTTGCATGAGAGACATGCCAATGGCGCGACCGCTGCATGCATCGCTAGGCGGCAACTCGTGTGCGCGGCGTTCTCCCATGACCCGGACTCGACCTTCGATCCGACACGGGCGACTGTGTGAGGGGTTGAGGAATCACCACGTAGGCTACGTTCGGTCCGGCAGTTCGCGGAGCGCGCGGGAGAGCGTATCCACCACCTGGTCGGCGTCGGCAGGCGACAACGGCATCGGGCCGCGGATCTTGATCACGTTGTGGTACGGTCCGTCGGTGCCCACGAGCACGCCGCGCTGGCGCATGCGATTGACCACGAAAGTCGCTTCGCCCGGCGCCGGTTCGAGCGTGTGACGGTCACGGACGAGCTCGACGCCGAGGAAAAGGCCCGACCCGCGTACGTCACCGACGATCTCGAACTCGCCCACCAAGGGTCGCAATCCGCTCAACAACCGGTCGCCCACGAGGAGCGCGTTCCGCTGGAGATCCTCGTCGAGCGTCACCTGCAGCGTGATGCGGCCAGCCACGCACGCGGCCGTGCTGCCGCCAAACGTGCTGAAGAACTCCATGCCGTTGTCGAAGCTCTCGGCGATGGCGCGCGTGGTGATCAACCGCTCCCATCGGATAGCCATTGGCGATCGGCTTGCCGAGGACGACGATGTCGGGCGTGACTTCGTGGGCCTCGAAGGCCCAGAAGTGGGTGCCCAGACGGCCGAAGCCCGTCTGCACCTCGTCAGCGATGCAGACTCCGCCGGCGGCGCGCACGCGCGCGTACACTTCGGCCAGGAACCCCTTCGGCAGCATGATCTGTCCGCCCACGCTCGGGCAGGTCTCGGCGATGTAGCCCGAGAGACGTCGTCCCTTCGCCGCGAGATCGGCGATCACGTCCCCGACCTGCGACGCGAACCACGCGCCGGGATCAGCGTGGGTGCCGCGCAGGCGGTAGACATCGGGGATCCGCGACCGGTGCACCCAATCGGGTGCGCCCGCACCGCCCGGGCCCGCATGCTTGTATGGGCTGATGTCGATCAGCGTCGTGGTGTGACCGTGGTACGCCGAGTCCATCACGATCAGGTCGCGCGCCCCGGTCCGTGCGCGCGCGAGGCGGAGCGCAAGTTCGTTCGCTTCGCTGCCCGAGGCCGTGAAGTAGCAGACGCTCAACGACGCCGGCAACAGCGTCGTCAACTGCTCGGCATACTGCGTGAGCTGCTCCTGCAGGTAGCGCGTGTTCGTGTTGAGCACGGCCAGCTGTTCACTGACGGCGCGGACCACGCGCGGATGGCAGTGGCCCACGTGCGCCACATTGTTGTAGCCGTCGATGAAACGGTGTGCCGCGTCGTCGTACAGGTACTGTCTGTAGCCGCGGACGATGTTGAGCGGGTTCGCGCCGTACGACACGCTGACGTTGCCGCCGACATGCGCGTGCCGCGCTGCCGCGATCGCCGACTTCGGCACATGATGCAGCAACTCCTCGGTCGGGATCCCGAGGATCAGGTTCGGGTCCGGACAGAGGCTCTTCCACACACGGCGCTGGCTCGCGCGAACGACGCCATCTACGTTGCACGGGACGTCGAGGAGGTCGGTGACGAGTTGGACGTGCACGTGTGCCCACCAGTCGCCGTTGGAGGGCGCGCTGCCGACGTGGGCGAACACCGCACCCTTCGCGATCGGCTGTCCGACCCGCAGTCCCTCGAGCGAGTCGCACGAAAGGTGCCCGTACAACGAATAGAACTCCACCGAGTCCGGATCGTCCGTCCGATGGCGCAGGACAATGACGGGGCCGTAGTCGTGGTGGGCGGAGGCGTTCGCGAATCCATGCACCACGCCGTCGAGGGGTGCGTGAAGCGGGGCTCCGGGCGCCAGCGACAGGTCGAGTCCGACATGGATCGTACGCGGTTCATTCGCCGTCGGTTCGTTGGGCCAGGCGTAGATCAGCCGGGCCTCGTCGTAGCCCCCGGCTCCGACCGTCGCGCCCCGCTCGGCGAGGCGTCGCTGTATGCGACGCTCGAGTTCTGCCGGAGCGTTCTCGCTCGGTTCGCTGGAAACGAGCGGGCTGCCGGCGCTGAGATCGATCGGCGCGACCGGCGTCGTGCGCAGATCACGGCCGATCAGTGGGGCGAACCGTGCCGTTTGCCCGGCCAGCCAGGCCGTGACGCGCGCAGCATGCGGCACGGGCGGCAGACTACAGGCATCGCGAAACGTGTAGTGCGCCAATCGCGGGTGGATCGCCGCGAGCAGCGGCAACGTTGTGGCGAGTGGTCCTTGGCTGATCCGGAGGTAGTCGTCCGCGGGGCGTTCGGCGATCTGCTTCGCCGCCAGGCAAGCGCTCATGCAGAGACGCATGCACATCAGGCTGAAGAGCGCCTCGATCTCCGGCTCGGTCAGCGGGTACGTCTCGTGATGACCGGCGACGACCGCTGCCGCCGCGGCCAACGGGTCGGCGGCGCTGAGGGCCACGTACGCCATCGCGATCGCGACGTCGTTGACGATGTGGCTGTAGACAATGTCGCCGAAATCGCAAATGCCGGTGACGATCTGGCGCGACTTGTCGATGAGGACGTTGTAGTCGTTGGCGTCGCCATGAATTACGCCGCGTCGGAAGCCTGCGAGCATCGGTACGACATGGACCGCATGGTAGGCCGCGAGCTTCGCAATCCGATCGGCGATCGCGGTGTCGGCGACCAGCGGGAGATGCGCGCCGACGACGCGCTCTGCGTTCGCGAGGTCCCAATGGAAATCGCGATGGAAGGCGGGATGATCGAAGCTCGTGAGCGCGCGGCCCATGCGACCGAGCGCGCGACCGAGGTCGCGCCGCAAGGCGTCGGTGTGGAGCGGCGCCGTTCCGAGAGTCGTGCCCGGTAGCGCCGAGATGAGTCGCACGAACTGGGGCTCGTGCATGCCGATCGCAGCGCCCTCGACGGTACGGATCAGTCGCGGAGTGAGTCCGGTCGGCTCCAGATGGAGCATGACCGCACACTCGGCCTCGAGCACCTCACGCCGCTCGGCGATATTGGCGAGCTTGAGGATGAAGCGCTCCCCAGACTCGGAGCGTAGGAGGACGTTCTGGTCGCGTTCGGACGGGAGGTCGAATGCCGTGGCCCGAACGCCATACAGGCGCGCAGCGAGGGCGCTCGCGTCGGTCAGCGAGAGGTATGAGGGGTTTCGACGCGGCATCGACGGAGTACCCATGTTACCAACTGTCGTGTTGCCTATGTCCTCGCTCGTTCATTGCGTCCGCCTAACAAATACGTTCAGCGGCCGGCGCAGCCGGGCCGCTGCAACACCTTGTTAGGCGACTGTCTCGCTTCATCTTGCGTTTTTTTGGCCAGGACGACGAATTGCAAGGCTGCTGACTCCATTGCCGGCAATTCTGGTACTGAGACGAAGTCTTCACCGTTTGCCGTACCGTTTGCCGAGACAATTTTGTCTTGTTCCAGGTGGTAGCCGGCAACGACCGTGTATTGGCCCGGTAGATCTGCGAGAAGCGATTTGCCGTCTCGAGTGTATTTACTCAAATTGAGAACCACGCCGACCGATTCGCCAGGCTTTAAGTCGATCACATCGAGCGAGGTAAATGGTTGTATTCCAGCTGGGACATTAGAAGGATGAAAAAGACCCCCAGGGCCCTGAACGCGGAGACTCCACCCACCCCAACTCCCAAGATAGTCAACCATATTCATTCTCGGACGCACGATTCGTGTGCTTGAGGGGCCACAGCCTCGTACGGATAGATGGAAGGTGTTCGGCTTCGAGTCCCGCTCGAGCGTGATTTCCAACTCGGCTTTAGGGGGATTCACTGGTAGTGAATCACCCTCGGCTTCGGAAGTACTGACTGCTATGAAACAACATGCCAGCAAGTAAATGGTCTTTTTCATGATTTAGCCGCTAGAACGAGACTTGGGGAGACTTGGCAGTCTCATGATCCTGCGGGCCGCCGTCGGCTGCAGGCCGTTGTTTGGCTGACCAATCGGTCTTCTGCTCATGGTTTGCCAGCATCCGTCCATGCGTCGGACAACCAGCGCCGAACGCTCGCGTCGAGATCGCGACTGCGCCAGACTTCAAGGTGATGCATGAAGCAGCCCGGCCGCGGCTCCACCACTTCCTTCCAGCGTGGCGACCGGATCCGGCGTGACAGCGCGATCGACAGCACCAGTGGTGCCGCTCTTGGGCCGAGGTACTGGCGTGGCGCCCAGATCCAGGCGAACCCGCGGCGGCGACGGAATGCAATCTGACTCTCGGAGCTGCGCATCGCAATCGGGCCCGCGAAGCGAATCACATCGAAAGTCCGGTCGCGCAGACGAGCACTGAACGGATCCGTTCGGAAGTGCTCGATCAAGCCTGTCTTGGGTCTGGTCCGCGTCATGTGTTGGGACGATCGGCTCGTTCAGCCTAACGACAACGCATCACCAGCGGCGCCCGCAATCCGCGAGCGCCGTCTGGTGCATGCAGTGTTAGGCCGCTGTGACCGTGAGCTTCACACCAAGACCCTGCAAGACCCTCAGGACCCGTGTCGTATCGAGGCTTCGCTCCAGGGGTGAGAGCCTTATAGAGGCTCTCACGACCGAGGCCGGTGTTCTCCGCCACAACACTCATGCCCCTGGCCTTCGCCACTTGGCCGACTGCGGCGAGGAACACGTCGGGATTCGCGTCTTCGAGCGCGGCGGTCAAGTACTCGGCGACCACTTCTTCATCGTCGAGGAACGCGCTGGTATCGAACGGCTTCACTTTGGCCATGGCCCTACTCCTTGCTGAGGTCCCGCATGATGTGTCGCGCTCTGGCAATGTCGCGAGTCTGGCTCGCCTTGTCGCCCCGCACAATAGGAGCAGCAGCGCCCGACCTCGCTGCGCAACGTAGATCCGATAGCCTGGCCCGACATGCACCCGCATCTCTCGGATGCCCTCGCCGACGGCCTTCATGTCGCCGAGATTACCGAACTGTGCGGACTCCAGACGCGCCAGGATACGCGCCCGACCCTTGCGATCCTGCAGGTTGCGTAGCCACTCGTCGAACAACTCCGTGGACTGCAACCGGTACACAAAGCCGAGTGTATCCGTTCGGATACCACTGTGTCAAGGCATCTGAACGTGCTCGCGGCCTAACGTCTGGCATCAGCGGCGAGCGCAGCGAGTCCGCTGCATGCCGGGGTTAGGCCGCGATGGTGATGAAAGCGCAGGGGTGCTTGCGGGGAGATGCGTTTTTGAGGCGGAGGGCGAAGCGGACCGGCTGTGTGCCGAATAGATGTCTCCGGTGTGCTTCTGAATGTGAGCCCTGACGACCTCCAGGTGCTCGTCGGGTGTGTAGGGCCTTGAGCCCCTACGGTAGGGTATGAGGGCGATGGTGGGATTGAGAATCGAGGCCTGAATGCATGCGTGGGCAGCAAGGAGGCGGCCGACGAGCGTTTCGACCGAGTTTCCGCGGAGCTCGGCGACGCCCTGTTGGTTCAAGGTCGTGAGCGTGCCCTTGAGCGGTGACGGCTTCTGTTGGTGCGCCACCGCGTGGAGGTTGCGCGCGAAACTCTCATGCCAGAAGGTAATGTGACAGAGCACATCCTTGGCGGTCCAGAGCGAGTAGACCGGGAGTGTCTCGGCGTCAACGGCCCGGACGCACGAGATGAGTGCATCGACCTGCTGAGTAAGCTGAAGGAGCGCGTGACGTCTGGTGTGCATAGGAGACGAAGCGCCGGTAGCGGCCTAACGCCCAGCTTCAGCCGCGACGCGCTGGTTCCTCAGAGGCTTCGGAAGACGACGTGCGCGCCGTCGGCTGCAAGTTGGGGTTAGGCAGCACCCAGTTCAGGTACTTCTCTAACACGGCCATCGTGAGAAGAAGCATGGCATTTCGCTGGACACTGGTCGTCGGCTTCATTGTTGGCCAGTTGCCATGACGAACCGGATCTGCGAAGTCTTTGACCGTCGTCTCGATCTGCGCACGATCGGTGGCCAGAGCTGCATGCATGGCTGCCCAGCCGTTGCCGCCTTCGCGAGCTTCAAATGAAGCCGAGATGGCCTCGATCGCCCTATAGCACAGGAATGCGCAGTCGACCTCGGTCGAAATGGCGCGGACGTAATCCTGAAGAGCATGACGAAAGAAGAGATCGAGGCCTGACACCCGAGCAGCGGAAGCGAAGACTGGAAGATGGGGTTCGAAGTGCAAGTTGCCAGGCCTAACTCCGAAAACGTGACTCTCGCCATTCTCCCCGAGTATCTGGATCATTTCCACCGTGTATCCACTGCCGAGGGCAAACCCGAGAGATGCTGCTGCGGTTGCAGCCATGTCTTTAGCGAGGATGAACGCACCGATGAACCCGTCGATTCCTGCCACGTCGTCAACGACAACAGTGACCTGCGAGGATTCGCAGGCGACAGAAAGCGTGCCGCCGCCAGCGCATTGCAGACGCATGGGCGAGAACGTCACGTCCGCGCGCTCCGGATGGATTCGCCCAGTCGCGACGTATTTCATGACTGCCTTGTCTGCCTAACGCTCAGCAGCAGCGGCGGCGCGCAGCGCCCGGCCGCTCCATGCTGTTGTTAGCAGGCCGTGTTCTCAGACTCCGCGTCTTCGTCATCCGCCACCTCGGCCTCCAACGCCGGCATCATCGTGAAAAATGCCTGCGCCCGCGCAGACACTCGTTCCATGGATGCGGCTCGAAACACCTCCGTGTGGAGCTGGTCGCAGCCGGTTGTGGCGCAGTCGATTGCTGCCCGTTCCCAGACACGCCTACACGGCCATGACGCGACGTACCGGGCAAACGGCGCGGAACAACGGTGCTTCTGCAGTCGGCCGTCGAGATCCATCGTGAAGCCCACCTTGAAGCGCCCGGAGTCGTGCTCGGGCCCAAGCTGGATCAGGTAGAAGAAGCCGGCGTCGTCCGAAGAGAAGGCCGCCAGAGTGCCCGCTCTGGCATTGCTGCCACTCGGCGACTCGGATGACCTCTCGATCTCGGAGCGGATGGTCGCCGCCTCAGCCTGTCTCACAGTGGCAACGTTCTGATTGCCGCGACTTGCCTCGCGGCGTTGCGCCGGGCGAATGCCCAGGCGTGGCAGGATCTTAAAGATCCGCTGCTTGCGGACCTGTAGGTCGTCGGCCAGATCGACGATGGCGACTCGCCCTTCTTCACTCACGCGAGATGCTGCCTCCATGTCCAGCCTAACGGTTGCGCTTCAGCCGCGGCGGCTCATGATCGCGCCGGCCGCCGTCGGCTGCAAGCCGATGTTAGGCGACGCTTTCGAGAACGCCACGGCCTTCCGACAGCCCAACGTGCGGGCCTCTTCCAGGGGTGTTGCAAAGTCGTCGATGTCGGTGCGAATGCTGAGGTCGGCACCGTGAGCTACGAGGAGACGGAGGGCTTCGACATCGTCGCGGGCCGCGGCCAAGTGGGCGGGCGTCCATTCGTTGATGCCCTTGAGATTTACCGGGGCTCCGGCGCGCAGCAACAACTCCAAAAGTTCGTATCGGTCTGCGCGCTTGCTGTCGATCACGGCGAGAGCGGGGTGTAGCCTTCCTCGTCGCGAAAGGCCAAGTCGACGCGCTTCTCCAGCATCCACTCAATGGCGCTTCTCGCGCCCATGTCGATCGCGTTGAGAATCCAGCGCCGGCCGAGGAACGAGTCGACACCCTCGGGGAACGTGACCAGCAGCGCAGCCAGGTCATCGAGTTTCGCCCGATCGCCGGAACGAAGCACTTCTCCCGCGAGGGCGTAGTCGTTCGTTGCCATGCGTTCGCCTAACGACTTGGCGTTCAGCCGCGAGCCGCGCGTGTGGAGCCCTTCGGCTTGGCAGAGCGCTGCGCGCGGCTCGTCGGCTGCAACGCCTTGTTAGCCAGCATGGCCTTGCGCTTCGCAGACAGCACACCCCGAAGCGCCTTGTTGACCGCCCGGCCGGTCGGGAACGCCTCAGCGATATCGGACTCGAGCAGCACCATCGCCACGCCAGCGGCGGCCTGCGCGTAGTGCTTGCCCTGGACCCTGCCCGTCAGCGTGGACAGGTTGTACTCGGCCCGCAGGTCGTTGGCCGGCTTAGCGGCGCGCTTCTTGGTAGGCATCGGCTTCACTCGGCGTCGCTCGACGCGCGCTGATGAGTCGCACTCGGTCCACGCGACGGTCGGCGTGAGCAACGAAGAGCACCCGCTGGTTCGCCGACACGCCAATTGTAACGAACCGCCGCTCGTCGAGCGAGTGGTCGGGATCGTCGAAGGTCAGAGCGAACGGGTCGCGGAACACCGTGGTCGCCTCATCGAACCTGACGCGGTGCTTGTGGCGGTTCGCAGCAGCTTTCGCCGGATCCCATTCGTAGATCACAGAGCGATTCTACCCGTCGGAGCGAGCTGGTTTCGCTATCGGTCAGACCGGCTAACGACAAGTAGACCGACCCGTGTAGAGAGTCGGCCGGTTCCTGGTCGGCCAATCCACCGGCCGACATTTGAGAGAACTACCGCGATACCAGGGAGTTGCCGTGAGCCCCGATGGTCACTGAACTATGCCGACCTGTAGAGCACGCGAATGGCTGGTCGGTCTATCGCCGGTCGTCAGCCGTCGAGCGGCTCTTGACGCCCCGGCCGCCGCGGTTGAGGACGTGGGTGTAGATCATCGTCGTGGCGACGTCGCGATGGGCCAGGAGCTCCTGGATGGTCCGGATGTCGTAGCCCCCTTCGAGGAGATGGGTTGCGAACGAGTGACGCAGCGAGTGGATCGTGGCCGGCTTGGTGACGCCGGTTCGCCGGACGGCGTCCTTGAACGCCTTCTGGAGGACGGTCTCGTGCAGGTGGTGGTGGCGACGCTGCCGGCGCCGGCGGCGAGATTGACTTGGTGCTGAACCTTGACCGCTGCAAGGTGCCGCGTGAGTGGCATCTTCAGCGACGAAGGCAGCATCGTGACGCGGTCGCGGCCGCCCTTGCCATCCCGCACGAGCACCTCCGCTCGCTCGAGGTCGACATCCTTGACGCGAAGCTGGCAGCACTCGAGGAGACGGAGGCCGCTGCCGTAGATGAGCGCGGCCATGAGGGCCGTGCAGCCCGACAGGCCGGCGAGGACGGCGGACACCTCGGCCCGCGTCAGCACGACAGGAAGGCGGGCAGGCCTCCGAGCCTTCACGACGTCGCCGAGGTCGCCCATCGGCCGGTCCAGCACCGCCCCGTAGAGGAATAGAAGCGCGCTCAGGGCCTGGTTCTGCGTCGAGGCGCTCACCCGGGTGCGCGGCCGTCACCCGTCTGCGGAGGCATGCACCAGACGCGAGCAATGGGCTTGCCAGGCGGGACGAGAAGCCCAGCGCAGCCCTACTCCAGCGCCAGCGGCATGTCGCGTTCTTCGGCTCGCGCCTGCAGGTGCGGGTGGCGCATCAGCACCCGCGCGCAGGCGTTCCAGCGCAGGATGGCGTCGTCGTTGTCGGGCGGACGCACCGCCTCGGCCTTCTCGAACCAGTGCATCGCCTCGCGCAGGCCCTCGTAGGCCGAGAACCCGGCGCTGACGCCGCCGTGCTCGAGCTGCGCCAGGGCGCGGCGCTCGGCCAGGATGCCGGTGTAGTAGGCGCGCTCGTATTCGCTCGGCAGGCCGGGCAGGAGCGTCCGTGCCCGCGTCATCGCCACGGTCTGCTCGGCGCCGCTGAACTCGTCCGACAGCGCGAGGATCAGCGCGACGCGGGCCGCGGCGTTGTCGGGTTCGACGCGCAGGACGTCCTCGCAGATGCTCGCCGCCTGCATCGGCTCGTTGAGCAGCCGATAGCGCTCGGCCTTGGCCAGCGCCGCCGGGATCGCGTTCTTCGAGAGCGGCTTCAGGTCGAACATCACACCCTCCTAGCCCGGGAGCGAACCCGGGGTCAGCCCCGGAACATCTTCAACAGCCGCGTGATTGGATCGTAGAACTCGTCGACGACCCGCTCCTTGAGCGGGATGATGGCGTCGTCGGTGATCGGGATGTGCTCGGGACACACCTTGGTGCAGCACTTGGTGATGTTGCAGTAGCCCGAGCCCATCGCATCCTTCACCTCGCGGATGCGATCGCCGGTGTCGAGTGGATGCATCTCGAGCGCGGCGACGTAGGTCAGGAAGCGCGGCCCGACGAACTCCTCGTGCTTGTGGTGGTCGCGCAGCACGTGGCACACGTCCTGGCACAGGAAGCACTCGATGCACTTGCGGAACGTCTGGACGCGATCGATGTCCGACTGCTGCATCCGCCAGGTGCCGTCCGGGGCGTCCGGCTTGCGCGGCTTGAACGGCGCGATCTTCTGCTTGACGCGGTAGTTCCACGACACGTCGGTGACCAGGTCCTTGAGCAACGGGAACGCCCGCATCGGCTCGACCGTCACCGGCTGGGTGAGGTCGAGGGTGTTCAGCCGCGTCATGCACATCAGCCGCGGATTGCCGTTGATCTCGGCCGAGCACGAGCCGCACTTGCCGGCCTTGCAGTTCCAGCGGCAGGCCAGGTCGCTGGCCGATTCGGCCTGGATGCGGTGCACGGCGTCGAGGACGACCATGCCCTCGGACACCTCGGTCTGGTAGTCCTGGTAGCCGCCCGGCTGGTCCGCCTGCCCGCGCCAGATGCGAAAGGTCGCTGCCCCCATCGATGTCTCCCGTCTCACCCGGTCCGTCACACCCGCCGACCGCGTGGCGGCGCCGCCGCGCGCCCAGCGCGGCGAATAGCAGCCGCCACGTTCAAGGGTCGGCCGCGGCGCGTCCTGAGGGGACGCGCCGCCAACAGACTAGTTCACCATCTCCGCGATGATCTGCTTCAGCTCGGCTGGCAGCTCGGGGATCGGCACGCGCTCGACCTGCATCCCCGCCGCCGTCTTCCGGACCACGTTGTTGCAGGTGCCCCAGACCTTGTCCTTGTCGGGGAAGTCGTCGCGGAAGTGACCGCCGCGGCTCTCCTTCCGCTCGATCGCCGCCCGCGTGATCGCCTCCGAGACGATGAGCAGGTTGCGCAGATCGATGGCGGTGTGCCAGCCGGTGTTGTACTCACGGTGCCCGGCCACGCCGACGCCGGCGGCGCGCGCCTTGAGGGCCTCGAGCTTGACCAGCGCCTCCTGCATCTCGCTCTCGGTGCGCACGATGCCGACGAGGTCCTGCATCATCGCCTGGAGGGCGTGCTGGACGACGAACGGGTTCTCGCCGCTGGGCCGATCGAACGGCGCCAGCACCTCCCCGATCGCCCGATCGACCGCGCCGTCGTCGACCTTGCCAGCCGTCCCCGTCCGGGCGTACCTGGGCGGCGTACTCGCCGGCCCGCTTGCCGAAAACCAGCAGGTCGGACAGCGAGTTGCCGCCGAGGCGATTGGCGCCGTTGATGCCGGCCGCGCACTCGCCGGCCGCGAACAGGCCGGGGATCGAGGACATCTGCGAGTCGCCGTCGACGCGGATGCCGCCCATCACGTAGTGCGTGGTCGGCCCGACCTCCATCGGCGTCGTCGTGATGTCGAGGTCGGCCAGCTCCTTGAACTGGTGGTACATGCTCGGCAGCTTCTTGCGGATGTGCTCGGCGGCCCCGGGTAGCTTTTCCTTGATCCAGGCGATGTCGAGGTAGACGCCGCCGTGCGGGGAGCCGCGGCCGGCCTTGACCTCCCGATTGATGCAGCGCGCGACGTGATCGCGGGTCAGCAGCTCGGGCGGCCGGCGGGCGTTCTTGTCGCCCTGCGTGTAGCGCCAGCCCTCTTCCGGATCGGTCGCCGTCTGCGGCTTGTAGTTGTCCGGGATGTCGTCGAACATGAAGCGGCGGCCTTCGCTGTTCTTCAGGATGCCGCCTTCGCCGCGCACGCCCTCGGTGACCAGGATGCCCTTCACCGACGGCGGCCACACCATCCCGGTCGGGTGGAACTGCACGAACTCCATGTCGACGAGGTCGGCGCCGGCCGCATAGGCGAGCGCGTGCCCGTCACCGGTGCCCTCCCAGCTGTTGCTGGTGATCGCGAAGGCCCGCCCGAGGCCGCCGCAGGCGAGGATCAGCGCCTTGCACTGGACGACGTGGAAGCGGCCGCGCTCGCGGTCGTAGCAGACCACGCCGGCGAGGCGCCCGTCGTCGAGGAGCAGCGACACAACGGTGTGCTCCATCAGCACCGTCGCGCCCTTGTGGATCGAGTGATCCTGCAGCGTCCGGATCAGCTCGAGGCCGGTGCGATCGCCGACGTGGGCGAGGCGCGGATAGCGGTGCCCGCCGAAGTTGCGCTGCAGGATGCGGCCGTCCGGGGTGCGATCGAAGACGGCGCCGTAGCGCTCCAGCTCGCGGACACGATCCGGCGCTTCCCTGGCGTGCAGCTCGGCCATCCGCCAGTTGTTGACGTACTGGCCGCCGCGCATGGTGTCGGCGAAGTGGACCTTCCAATTGTCGCGATCGTCGACGTTGCCGAGGGCCGCCGCCATGCCGCCCTCGGCCATCACGGTGTGGGCCTTGCCGAGGAGCGACTTGCAGATGACGCCGACCGAGACGCCGGCGTCGGCCGCCTCGATCACCGCGCGCAGGCCGGCACCGCCGGCCCCCACGACCAGCACGTCGAAGGCATGCGTCGTCGAGACCCGCATCAGAACAGCCTCCCGTCGGTGAGCACGCCCATCGAACAGAGGCGGACGTAGAGATCCGACAGGCCGACCGAGCACAGGCTGCACCAGGCCCACAGCATGTGCTTGCGGTTGCAGATGCTGACGCCGCGGTAGCAGCTCTGTCGCAGCTTGTTGTGCGACAGCACGTCGCACTTGCCGCCGATGACGTGGCGCAGCGAATGGCAGCCGAACACGTAGCTGCCGAGCAGCACGACGTTGGCGGCCAGCACCAGCGTGCCGACGCCGATCCCGAAGCGCGTCACGCCGTCGGGATCGTGGAACCACATCGCCTTCCACACGTCCCAGGCCAGGATGGCGAGCACCGCCAGCGTGAGGAACAGGACGTAACGGTGGGCGTTCTGCAGGATGAGCGGGAAGCTGTGCTCGCCGCGGTAGCCGGTTCGCGGCTCACCCACCGCGCACGACGGCGGATCGGCCCAGAACGCCTTGTAGTAGGCGCCCCGGTAGTAGTAGCAGGTGAAGCGGAACCCGCCCGGAATCGGCAGGATCAGCAGCGCCGGCGAGGCCGGCATGAAGGCCGGCCACCAGCTCGGAAAGGGCCCGAACCACGAGTGCGGCGAGGTGCCGAAGATCTCGGGCGAATAGAACGGCGAGAGGTATGGGCCGTAGGTGTAGTGGTCGCCCTGGAACGCGGCCCACGTCGCGTAGACGATGAAGGTCGAAAACCCCAGGAATACCGCCAAGGGTGTAGCCCACCACGTGTCGCGGCGTTCGGTCTGCCCGAACCCGCGGACCACTGTGGTGGCGTGCGCTTGCGACATCGGCCCGTCCCCCTGTGACCGCCCGTGTGACCGCCGTCTTGCCGTGTGAGTGCCGATACCATACAGGCCGGCGCGCGGCTTGCGCAACCGCACGCACGCGGGCGGGCCTGGGACGCGTAGCATGGAGGCGTGAGCTGGGTCACGCATCGCGTCGACGGCGCGCTGGGCTGCTGGACGGCGGTCGAGTGGCGGCCCACCCACCTGCGGGACGCGGTCGAGCGGCTCTGGCACTTCGCCGGCCGCGTCGCCCATCCGCGTGAGCGCGTCCTGCCGAACGGCCAGCTCCAGCTGATCGTCCACCTCGATCGCCGCTACGGCGTGGTGCGCGACGGCGTCGTCGAGCCGTGCGCCGCGCTCGTCATGAGCGGCCAGCAGACGCAGCCGCTGGTCGTCCAGGCGCCCGACGGCGTGGCGACCGTAGTCGGCGTCGAGCTGACGCCGGAGGGCGCCTACCGGCTGCTGCGGCGGCCGCTCCACGACCTGGCCGGCTGCGACGTCGAGCTGGGCGATCTCGTCGGCAGCGCGGCCGGGGAGCTGGCGGACCACTGCCACGCGGCAACGGACGCTCGCGCCTGCCTGTCCGCCGCGGCCGCCTGGATCGCGGGGCGCCTGGCGCAGGCGCCGCCGGTGGATCCGCCGATCGCCTGGCTGGCCGACCGCATCCGCCGCCAGCGCGGCCACGTCGTCATCGGCGCGCTGCGGGAGGCCACCGGCCTCAGCGCCGCCCGGCTCGCCGCCGGGTTCCGCGAGCAGATCGGCGTGACCGCGAAGACCTACGCCCGCATCCACCGTTTCCGCCACGCCGCGGCGCGGCTACGTGCCGGAGGATCGCCGCTCGACGTCGCCGTCGACGCCGGCTACTACGACCAGCCGCACCTGACCGCCGAGTTCCGCGAGCTGAGCGGCCTGACGCCGGCGGCCTTTGCGGCCAGCCTGGGCTATGAGACCGGGGTGAACGTGCCCGAACTTTCTTCCAAGACCTCGGGTGGCGCGGCTGGCTAGTCTGGGTCCCAGGAGATTCCATGACCAAGCCCGCAACCACACCTCACGCCCCGGCCGGACACCATACCGTCACGCCCTACGTCATCGTCGACGACGCCCGCGCCGCCATCGACTTCTACACACACGCCTTCGGGGCCGCACAGACGTCGCTGACCGTCGACGACGCCGGCAAGGTACGCCACGCCGAAATCCGCATCGGCGACTCGCCGGTGATGCTCGCCGAGACGTTCGAGTTCAGCAGCGTGTCGGCCGCGGCCCCGGCGGCGCTCGGCGGCCGCACCAGCATGCACATCTACCTCTACGTGCCAGACGTGGACGCGCTGTTCGCGCAGGCGATCGCCGCCGGCGCCCGCGAGGTCATGCCGGTGACCGATCAGGCCTACGGCGACCGCTCGGGCGGCGTCGTCGACCCGTTCGGCCACGTGTGGTGGATCGCGACCCACCTCGGCCAGTGGCCTGTATCAGTCCCGTCGGTAGTGGATACGGGTAGCGCTAGGACGCCGTGATCCGCCAGCCCCGGTAGACGTCCCGCATGTGCGCCGCGGCATCGGCTGCCGTCGACACCGGCGGAATCGGTACGTCCGCCTGCCACCGCAGCCGATCGACCGCGGCATCCACCTCGTGGTCGGTCGGCGCGGCGCCGAGCAGGATGCCGCCGCCGGCGGCCAGCCGCTCGGCCAGGGCGCCCTGCCCCGCCGCCACCACCGGCACGCCGGCCGCCCATGCCTCCGACAGCGCGAGCGAGAAGCCCTCCGGGACACGCGGCAGCAGCACCGCGACGGACGCGCCCTGCCGCGCCAGCAGCGCCGGAAGGGCTCCCGTTCGGTAGTAGCCGCGCACGCGGACGCGATCGACGCGGCGGACGGCGGCCAGATGCCGATGGCCGTCGCCGCCGTAGACGGTCACCGACAAGTCGTGCGCGGCGAGGATGGCCGGCAGTCGCGCCAGGCGCTGGCCGCCCTTGTGATCGGCGCCGCCGCCGAGGAAGGCCACTTCGTTCGGTCGACGCACCGACCCGGGCACCGGCCGCGGCAGGTCGATGCCGGACTCGACGATGGCGACCGGCCGATCGTCCGGCCACGCCAGCAGCGTGCGCAACCGATCGCGCAGGAACCGCGATGGAAACACGAGGCCAGTGGCGCGCCCGGCAATGGCCGCGGCGACCGCGCGATGCGCGGTCTGATCGAGCGAGCCACGGGCGCCCGACTCCTCGAGGCAGGCGCGACACCGCTCCGCGTCCGTCGAGTAGTCGCAGAAGCCGCCGGACGCCTCCCACAGGTGCGGACGCCGGCAGAAACCGCTGAAATCGTGCGCCGAGATCACGCACGGCGCGTCCTGCGCCAGCGCCTCGACCGCCGGCAACGACAATCCGGCGAGACTCTCGACGTGGACCGCGGCCGCGCCGACCACCTTGCGCGCCGCGCGCACGGCGCCGAGCCATTTCGGATCCGGCGCCAGCGGATCGGGCGAGGCGGGCGGACACGGGAGCAGCCGGGCCCACGCGCGGCCGCCGTGGTACCAGTCGAGGCGGAGGCCGCCCGGCGCCCGCGACAGCAGCGCGACGCTGCGGTGTGCGGCCTCGTGCCGGAGCCGCGCCAGCGCCTGAATCGGCACGCCGCCGAGGCGCGCCGTGGCCTCGGTGCCGAGCACGTTCAGGACCGGCGGCGCCGGCCACGCCGGCGGCGGCCCACCCGCCGCGCGCGCACGCTCGCGGCGCTCGGCCCAGCGATCGAGCACCCGATCGCGCACCGCCGCGCGCCCTTCCGCCTGCCACGTACGCACCCAGGTCCGCAGCGATCGGCTCACCAGCGCGCCCCTCGCCGCGTCACGACCACGCACATCCGCTGCGTCCGTTGGTAACCCGAGCGCGTCACGCGCCCAGTGTATGGCCGCGGCGAGACCGGATCGTTCGCTTTGACGAACGACCCGTCGCTTCCTACCATCGGGTCATGCCGACGTCGGCCCCCCGCCGCCCCTCGCCGCCCGCAGCGCCCCGCCGGATCCGTCCGTCGCTGGCTTCGACGGTCCGCGCGATCCAGATCGCGTATCCGCAGATCTATCTCGCCTGCCACACGCGCCACACGCGGGCCCGGTCGACGGCGTTCCGGCTGTCGGCACGCGACTCGTCGCTGCTCGTGCACCTGGACGAACACCAGCCGACGCGGCCGGCGGCGCTGGCGCGCCACATGAGCATCGGCGGGCCGACGCTGTCGGCGGCCGTGCGCCGTCTCGAGCAGCTCGGCTACATCGCGCGGCGGATTCCCGACGCCGATCGTCGCGGCGTCGAGCTGCGCCTCACGGCCAAGGGCGCCGAGGCGTTGAGCGCGACCTCGGTCCTCGACGCCTCGCGCGTCGAGGCGCTGCTCCGATCGCTGGCGCCCGCCGATCGAGCGCGCGCCGTGGACGGCCTGGCGCTGCTCGGTCACGCGGCGTGTGCGCTGGGCACGAAGGCGGCGCGATGACGCTCGTCCGCGCTGGTCTGCTCACCCTGGGCGCGCTCGCGGCGTTCGTCGCGGTCGTCACCGTGACTGGCCTGCTGTTGCCGCGCGACCATGTCGAAACGCGGAGCGCGAGGCTCACGGCCAGCCCGGCTGAGGTGTTCGCCGCGATCGCGGATGTCGGCGCCTACGCCGCGTGGCGGACCAGCCTGTCCGGCGTCGAGGTGCTGCCGGCGATCGACGGCCGGGCACGCTGGGTGGAAGTGAGCGGCGGCGATCGCATCGCGATGGAACAAGTCGAGCGCAGCGCCCCGCGGCGGCTGGTCACCCGCATCGCCGATCCCGATCTGCCGTTCGGCGGCACCTGGACGTTCGAGCTGGCGCCCGATGCCGGCGGGACCCGCCTGACCATCACCGAGCGCGGCGAGATCCGCAACCCGATCTTCCGCGCCGTCGCCCGCTTCGTGTTCGGCTACGGCGCGACGATGGAGACGTTCCTCGGCGAGCTGCGCCTACGTCTGAGGTGAGGCGCGCGTCCGGCGCCGCGCCTCACTTGCTCCAGGGCGGCGTGACCTTGTTGCTGCGGGCGTAGGCGATCAGCTGCCCGAGGTGCTCGTGCAGGTGCGTCGCCGCGGCGATCCACAGCTGCCGGGTCGACATCTTCGGCCACTTCGACGGCGTCGCGAGCTTGGCGTCGGCGGTCGCGGTCATCTGCTGCTCGAGGAAGGCGAACGACGTGTCGAGCTCGGCGAGCACCTGATCGCGCGTGCGGGTCCGCTTCTCGAACGCCTCGACGGTCTTGTAGTCCTCGCCGATGCCACTATCGGCCGGAGCGGTGCCGCCCGCGCCGACCGGGATGAAGTAGTTGTCGCCGATCAGGTGGACAAGGACTTCCTTGGTCGAACGCACGCCGGGACCGGGCCGCCAGTCCCAGGCGGCGTCGGGCATGGCCTTGGCGAGGCCGACGATCTTCCCCTTGACCTCCTTGACGTCGCTGAGCAGGTCGCCCATCACGCCGGACGACTGCTGGGCGGCCGCGGGGACCGCGAGGACGAGGCTGATGAGAACGGGGGCGAGCAGGCGCGACAGTGACTGCGACACGGGATCCTCCTTGGTGGCGTCGAGGCCGGCCGTCAGGCTGCCTTCTTGTTGCGCGCCGACGTCAGCCGCTTGAGCAGGTCGGTTTCCTCGGCACGGTACGGCGCGCCGTCGCCGCGGAACACTTCATGGAACCACACCTCGGGTTCCCGATCGACGTAGGGCTTCTTCCACGAATCCCACGGCAGGTTGGTCTGCGTCTTGCCGACGACCAGGCCCCAATTGTAGGCGGCGATGCCGTGCTTCTCGAGCACCGGCAGCGCGCTGGCGAAGGTGCTCTTGTTGCCGCGGGCCATGTACTCGGTGCACAGCAGCGGCCGGTTCAGTCGCTGCAGCCAGCCGATCCGCTTCTCCAGCTCGGGTCCGTCGTCGTAGTTGTGGAACGTGATCACGTCGGAGTTGGCGATCTGGACGCGATCCGTCTCGGACATCTTCGCGTCCGTCGACCAGTCGCCGCGCCAGACCCCGCTCGTCAGCGGCTGCGACGGGCTGACGCTGCGCGCCCAGGCGAACACCTTCGGCAGCAGCGCCAGCACGAGCTTCTCCTTGCCGGCTGGCTCCTTGTCCTTGTAGCTGCTGCCGTTCGTGTTGTCCGGCTCGTTCCACATGTCCCACGCGAGCACCCGGCGGTCCTTGCCGAAGGCGCCGACCACGCCCTTGACGTAGGCCTCGAGCCGCGCGTGATCGGCCGGATCCTGGAGCGCCTTCGCGCCCGGTCCCTGCACCCAGCCGGAATTGTGGACGCCGGGCGTCGGCGCGTGCTGCTTCCCGAGCTTCGGCAGCGGATCCCACACCGAATCGAACAGCACGAACATCGGCTTGATGTGGTGCTTGTCGGCGATGACGAGGAACTGCTCGATGCGCTTCGTGAAGCCGGCGGCGTCCTGCTGCCACAGCAGATCGTGCAGGAAGACGCGCATCGTGTTCATGCCGATGCCTTCGGCCCAGCCCAGCTCGCGATCGATGCCAGCCGGATCGAAGGTGTCGGCCTGCCACATCTCGAGCTGGTTGATGGCGCTGGCTGGAGAGTAGTTGGCTCCGACCAGCCAGGGCTGAGCCCGGTACCACTCCGCGGCGCGTGCCTCCGACCAGCGGCCGGATGGTGCGGCGGAGGGCTGCCCGACGACGGGCGCGACGATCGCGGCGAGCAGGACGAGCACGACTCTCGGAACGCGGGACATGGCAGCCTCCCTGTCGGGGGGCGACTGTAGCAGAAAGTCGGCGCGCCCGGTTCCAGCCGACTGGCGCCGCGTTGACACCGACTGGCGCCGCGGTTTGACTTCATCAGAACCGGGGCATACCGTGCTCGACCGTGCAGGATCGCGTCGAGCGTCAACGTGGACTCCGGGTCCTCATCACCAACCGCATCCTGCTGACTCGCACGGGCACCGAGGTCTACGTCCGCGACCTCGCCGCCTCGCTGCTGCGCCGCGGACACCTGCCCATCGTCTACAGCCCGCACCTCGGCGAGATGGCCGCCGAGATCCGCGCCACCACGGTGCCGGTGGTCGACGATCTCGCCCGGATCGGGACCCCGCCCGACATCATCCACGGCCACCACGGTCTGGAGACGCTGGCCGCGTTACTGGCGTTTCCGGGCGTCCCGGCCGTGGCCGTCTGCCACAGCTGGGTGAGTTGGCCCGACGCGCCGGTGCTGTTCCCGCGCGTGGCGCGCTACCTCGCCGTCGATCACACCTGCCGCGATCGCCTCGTGTTCGAGCACGGCCTGCCCGAGGAGCGGGTCGAGGTCCTGCTGAACGCGGTCGACCTCGAGCAATTCCAGCCGCGCGGCCCGCTGCCGGTCCGGCCGGCGCGGGCGCTGGTGTTCGGCAACAGCGCGGGCGGCGGCTACCGGGGGGCCATCGAGCAGGCTTGCGCCGCCCGGGGGATCGCCGTCGACGTTGCGGGCTACCGCGCGCAGACAGTGCTGGACCGGCCGCAGGACGTGCTCGGCCGCTACGATGTCGTGTTCGCCAAGGGCAAGGCCGCGCTCGAGGCCGCCGCCGTCGGCGCCGCGGTCGTGCTGGCCGACGTGATCGGCATCGGCGAGATGGTCACCACCGCGAACTTCGACACGCTGCGTCCGTTGAACTTCGGGCGCCGCGCGCTGCGCCGCCAGCCGTCCGTCGACGTCGTCGCGGGTGAGCTGGCGCGCTACGACGCAACGGATGCCGCGGCGGTGTCGCGCCGGGTCCGCGAGACCGCCGGCCATGACACGCTCGTCGACGAGCTCCTCGATCTCTACGCGGAGGTGCTCGCCGAACGCGAAGGCGCCGTCGACGACACGGCCGCCGAGCTCCGCGCCGCCAGTCGTTACCTCGCCGGCCTGGCCGGCCCGCTCCGCCAGCGCGACCTGCTGCACGGCATGGTGGGCCGGCTGCTGCGCGTGCCGCTGGTGCTGCGGCTGCTGCGGTGGCGGGCCGCGCACGAGCGGCGGGGGCAGCCGCTGCAGGAGCTGCTCGGGACGCTCGATCGCACGTGATCAGCGGCCGGCCGAGGCTCGCTGCCACCACTCCGGAGTTGGATTCGACTCCGGAGTTGAGGTCGACTCCCGGAGTCGTTTCTCCTGACGAACGGCTCCGAAACTTGCGGCATCGGCGACGCGGCCGTGGACGGCGGCCTCGATCGCCTCGCGCACCGGCAGCACGTGCTGGCGGCAACGGATGATCTCGGTGTAGCGGCCGGCGCGGACGCGCGCCTCGCCGTAGCGCTCGTAGCCCGGCAGCTCGGCACAAAACGCCTCGAGCTGCCCCGCCGTCGACGCCGGGCGCAGGCATTCGACGGCGAAGGCGCCGCGACCGAAGCGTTCCAGGGCGCCATGCACCTCGGCTCGCAGTTCCGGGTACTGGACGGCCGCGTCGATCTTGCGATCGAGCGCGGCGTCGTCGAGGCGGAGCCAGGTCGCCGCAGCGCGACTGGCGTCGGGGCAGGCATCGGGCCGGTCATCGAGGACGAAGTCGCGGTTGTCGATTGGTCGGCCCGATCGCCGGCTGGCCAGCGCCACCGCGCCGTCGATGACGAAGCGACAGACGTCGTGCGACGGGTTGAAGCCTTCGACGGCGTCGCCCGCGACGTCGCCGACGACCGCCGACACGAACACCTCGGCGAGCTCCTCGACCAGCGCGACGAACACGTCGGTCCGGCCGTCGAGCAGGAGGCGATAGAGGTCCTTGTCGGAGTAGCGGCCGTAGATGGGTCCGGGCCGGGAGCCGACGCGCTCCAGCACCACGTCGGTCGATGGCATCCGTGACGACCCGGCACCACCTGACCCTCCGGTCAGGCAGCAGTAGAGCGGGCGCACCTGCTCCATCCAATGGAACACGCGCATCTCGTGTCCCGGGTGCGCCACCACGATCGCGCTGGAACTCACTCTCGCCATTGTAGCGGTCGGCACCTGGACCATGCGCTGCTTCTAGTTCGTCGGCCGCTTGACGAACTGCTTCTCGTCGACCGGAATCACGACGACGGCGAAGGGCGTGCCGGCATCGTCGGTCACTTGCGGCAGCGTGTCGCCGAACGGCGTCGTGCCGACCGTCGTGGCATCGGCGTAGGGCACGAACACCATGACGTGCGGACGCCAGGCGCCGATGCCCGGCCCGAGGTGCTGGTGCGCCGAGAACATGTAGGCGAACGTGGCGCCGTCGCGGGGCGGCAGCTCGCCCCTCACGTAGGCCGCCTGCAGCGCCTCGGTGATCTGATCCGGGCTCTTGCCGGCCATCGCCAGCCGGGTCCGCAGCTCGTAGTACGGCAGCGCCGTGCGCGCCGCCGGGGCGGCGAAGCAGATCGGCGCATGGATGCTCGCATCGTAGACGAGGTCGCGAAATGGGGCGGGCGTGTAGGTCGGGGCGCTGAACCCGCGCATCACCAGGCACACCGCGCCGTTGTCGCCCTGGCTGGCCACCTCGTAGCCGCTCTTCGTCAGGATTTTCACGGTAGCGCGGTCGGCGATCAGGGCCGGCGCCGCGCTGCGCGCCATGGCGATCTCGGCGTCACGCGGCATCAGGTACTCAGCGATCGGCGGGTACGTCTTCTGGGCCGGCGCGGCGGTCGGCAGAGCGATCAGGAACGGCAGAGCGAGCAGCAGGCGTTTCAGCATCACGGGTCCTCCTGGATGGTCTGCCGCTAATACGGACCCGGACGACGCCGGGATACGGGCTTGCCGCGCCGAAGCCGCCGACGGCGGCGAAGGGCTTGCCGCGCCGAAGCCGCCCGGCGGGCGGCGAAGGGCTTGCCGCGCCGAAGCCGCCCGGCGGGCGGCGAAGGCGGGGGCTACCAGAGGAGGACGGTGTCCGCGGCGTCGAACAGCCAGGTGATGTGCCCGAAGTCGGCGATCCGCGACACACGGCCGCCGGTCAGCTCGAGCCGCACCGCCGACTTCGGCGTCCAGCGATCGTCGAGGCGCTGCAGGATGATCATGGCGGGCTCGCCGTCGACCTCGCCGGCGGCCATCCGCCACGGCACCCGTACGGCGGCCCACTTGCCGAAGTAGGGCGACACGGCCAGCGGACCGGAGAAGGCATCGGCGACGCGCAGCCGGGCGTCGGCGGCGATCAGCGCGCGCAGACCGTCCCAGTCCTTCTGGTTGAACCGCTCCACGTAGAGCCGCAGCAGTTGCTCGGTCTCGGGCGTCACCGATCGCCGGGACGCTGCCGGCGGCAGCGACGCCAGCTTGCCGCGGCCGCGGTTCAAGGCGGCCTTGACGCCGCCGACGGTGGAATCGACCAGCGTGGCGGTTTCCTCGAGCGAGTAGTCGAAGACGTCCTTGAGGAGCACACAGGCCCGCTCCATCGGCGGCAGGGCCAGCACGAGCCGCTCGACGGCCCGGCCCAGCGCCGGCCCTGGCGGGTCGACCGCGGCGACGGCATCGGCGACGGCCACCTCCGCTTCGGCGTCCTCGCGGACGCCGCGCCGCCGCAGCAGGTCGATGCACCGGTTGTGGGCGATGCGGAACAGCCACGGCCCGAGCGGCCGGGCGTCGTCGAAGGTGTCGAGCCGGCGGTAGGCCTGGAACAACGCGTCCTGGACCGCGTCCTCGCCGTCCAGGATCGAGCCGGTCATCCGGGCGCAGTAGCGCAGCAGCTTCGGGCGGAGCTGGTGCACGGTCTCGAGAAAGGCCAGATAGCGGGCGTCGAACACGCCGCGATCGTCGGGCGCGTCATCGTCGATCATGACGCTGTTACGCAGCCGGGGCCTGGGGGGATACGGGCTAGACCGGCGGACGCTTCGGCGCCGGGCCGTAGACGATGACGCGCTCGAGGAAGAGCGACGCGCCCGGCGGGAGGGGCCGCATCTTCACCGTGACGGTGTGCGATCCGGGCGCCAGCTGGTAGCGCCAGAACGGCGCGTAGCGGCGCCGGGCATGGGCGGTCGGCAGCTCGACGATCTCCGGCGCCCCGCCGTCGACCGACACCTCGGCGACGACCACGACATCGGCCGCGGGCTCGACGCGCGCGCTGCCCTGGACGACGAAGCCGACGCCCTCGAAGGTGAACGTCGTCTCGTCGGTGACGCGCCGGCGCAGCACCTGCTCGGCGACCGGGAAGTGGCCGGTGAAGTTCTGCTCGACTGCGACCGGCACGATCGGCTGGGTGGCGATGTCGACGCGGTCGGCGTGGACGGCGCCGCCGTCGCGGACGATCTGCGCCTGCGCGTGTTTGAGGCTCAGGCCATAGGCGTCGGCCAGCGACAGGCCGGCGAACGGGAACGGCTTGGCCTCGATCGCAGCCAGCCCCTGCGTCCAGTAGGGCGGGATCTTCGAGTAGCCGAGCATGGTGCCGAGGATGCCGGCCGCCGACGACGGATTGCAGTCGGAGTCCTGGCCGGCGCGGGTGGCGATGGCGATCGTCTTCGACATGTCGCCGTTGCCGTAGAGGAGGCCGAGCACGACGTAGGCGGCGTTCAGCCGCGCGTCGATGTTGAAGGCCGCGAAGACGCCCTCGGCGCAGCCGACATCCTCGGCCCACTGCTTCTGGATCTCGAACCAGGCCCGCTTCCAGTCGTCCGGGTACTTGGCGTGCAGCGCGATGACGCCCTCGATCGTCTGGCGGAATCGGGTCCCGGCCGGGATTGCCTTCAGGCTCTCGGTGACGATCGCCTTGACGTCGCTGCGGACGAACGCCTGCGAGTACATCGTCGCGACGTAGACGCCGCCGTACCAGCCGTCGCCCGAGTTCATGATGTGGCCGACCCGATCGGCGAGGCCGGCCGCGGCCTTCGGCAGGCCGGGCGACATCAGGCCGATGAAGTCGGCCTCGATCTGGAAGTCGATGTCGTCGGCGTCGGGGTTGTTCAGCCAGTGGCCGCTGGCCGGCGGCGCGAGGCCGCGCAGCAGGTTGTAGCGGGCCATCTGGTTGGCGTGCCAGAGCTGATAGCCGGCGTGGGCGAAGGCATCGGCGAAGCGCGTCGCCGGGGCCTCGATGCCGTGCCGCTCGATGACGTTGACGAAGGTCAGGTCGACGTAGACGTCGTCGTAGAGCCCGGGCGAGCGCTCGAACGCCTCGGCCAGCTGTCCCTCGCGCCACGCGATCGGCGTGTAGTCGGGGATCATCGTCCCGTTGTAGCGGAACTCGGTCGGGCCACCGAAGGTGACACCGATCGTCTGGCCGGCCCAGCCGCCCTTGATCTTGTCGCGCAGGACCTCGGTCGGGATCGTGACGCGGGCCTGCGCGGTGGCCATCGCCGGGACGGCGAGCACGACGACGAGGACAGCGAGTGCGGAACGCTTCATGGACGCCTCCTGGACCGAGTCACGATCGACGGGCGAGCACACTAACACGGCGCGCGTCGATGATGACCGCGGCGACGATGACCGCGCCGGTGACGATCCGCTTGACCGGCTCGGACGCGCCGACCTGGGCCAGGCCGCTCTGCAGGACCGCGATGATCAGCACGCCGAGAAAGCTGCTCACCACCGAGCCGCGGCCACCCATCAGGCTGGTCCCGCCGATGACGACCGCGGCGACTGCGGACAGCTCGAGGCCGATGCCGCTGTTCGGATCGGCCGACTCCAGGTAGGCGAGGTGGAAGACGCCGGCCAGGCCGGCCAGCGCCCCCGACAGGCCGAACACCGCCGCGACGACCGGCCGCGGATCGATGCCGGACAGGCGGACGGCCTCGGCGTTGGTGCCGATGGCGACGAGGTAGCGGCCGAAGACGGTCCGCGACAGCACCAGCTGGCCGGCGATCACCACCAGCACGGCGACGAGGAAGGCCGGCGACAGGCCCAGGCCGGGCAACGGCGTGCCAAGCGCGCCGATGCTGCCGCCGACGAAGACCGAACGCGATCCGGTGGCGAGGTAGGCGGCACCGCGCGCGGCTTCGAGCATGCCGACGGTGACGATGAACGACGGCACCGCCCAGCGGACCGTGACGAACCCGTTGATCAGGCCCGCCGCCAGCCCCACCCCGAGGCAGAGCACGATGGCCAGCGGCAGCGGCAGGTGCCACTCGACCAGCGCGATGGCCAGGACCGCCGAGCCGAGCGCCAGCACCGATCCGACCGAGAGATCGATGCCGCCGGCAATCAGCACCAGCGTCAAGCCGACGGCGATCACGGTCAGCGCAGGAATCTGGTTGGCCAGCGTCGTGAAGGTCAGGGGCGTCAGGAAGTGATCGGTGGTGACGCCGAACAGCACCACCAGGACGGCGAGCACGCCGATCAGGCCGAGATACTCGGTGAAGATCCGCGGGCGGCGCGGCGCGGACGTCTCCGGCGTCGGCGTCGGCGTCGGCGTCGGCGCCACCGTCACCGGGCCTCCGCGACGGCAGCCAGGGGTCGGCCGGCATAGGCGCTGAACGCGGCCGCGGTGATCGCCGCCTCGTCGAACGCCGGTCGATCGAACGTCGCCACCAGCCGCCCGTCCGACAGCACGGCGATGCGGTCGCACAAGGCCAGCAGCTCGGGCAGCTCGCTCGACACCACCACCAGTGCCTTGCCGCGGGCGGCCAGCTCGCGCAGGGCCTCGTGGACGGCCCGCTTGGCGCCGACGTCGATGCCCCGGGTCGGTTCGTCGATCAGCAGCACGTCGACGTCGCACAGCAGCCAGCGGGCAAGGAGCGCCTTCTGCTGGTTGCCGCCGCTCAGCTCGTCGACCCGCTGCTCAATCGAGTGGCTCCGGATGGCGAACCGGCCGCGCGCCGTCTCGGCAGCCGCGGCCTCGCGTCGCCGGTCGATCCAGCCGCGCCGCGCGAACGCCGGCAGCGCCGCCAGCGTCAGGTTGGCGCGCAGCGACTGGGTCAGGCACAGGCCCTGGGTTTTGCAATCCTCCGGCACGAAGCCGATGCCGGCGCGCACCGCGTCGTGCGGACCACGGATGACGAGCGGCGGTCCCGCGCCGCGCGAGATACGCCCGGACGCTGGCCGACCGGCGCCGACGATGGCCCGCAGCGTCTCGCTGCGGCCCGACCCGACGAGACCGGCCAGGCCGAGGATCTCGCCGTGCCGCACCTCGAACGAGACGTCGCGCGGCAGGCTGCCCCGAGACACACCTCCGGTCAGGCCCTCGACGCGCAGCGCGACCGCGCCGTGGGCATGCGGTGCGGCCGGCGTGGCGCCACCGGCGGGGCCACTCTCGCCGATCATCAGCCGCACCAGGTCGTCGAGCGTGGCGTCGGCCACGTCGCGCCCGCCGACGATCCGGCCGTCGCGCAGCACGGTGATGCGATCGCACAGCCGGCGAATCTCCTCCAGGCGGTGGCTGACGTAGAGGATCGCCGTGCCGGACGCGGCGAGGCGCCGCAGGTGCGCGAAGGCGCGCCCGATCTCGGTATCGGTGAGGGCCGCCGTCGGCTCGTCGAGGATCAGCACGCGGCACGGCTGTGCCAGCGCGGCCGCCAGCGCGACGAGCTGCTGCTGCCCGACGCCGAGCCGGCCGGCCGGCACATCCGGATCGAGGGCGTCGAGCCCGACCGCCCGCAGCGCGTCGATCGCCTGCGCCCGGAGCACGCGCGTCGCCACGACGCCGGCGCGGCGCGGCAGGTCGGCCAGGAACAGGTTCTCGGCGACGCTGAGCGTCGGCACGAGGTTCGGCTCCTGCAGCACGATCTGGACGCCGGCGCGCTGCGCCTCGCGGCGCGTCCGCGGCCGGTGGGCCGCACCGGCGAGCGCCATCGTCCCGGTGTCGGGGGCGACGAGCCCGCTCACGATCTTGGCGAGCGTCGACTTGCCGGCGCCGTTGGCGCCCATCAACGCGTGGATCTCGCCGGGCGCCAGATCCAGATCGACGTCGGCGAGCACCGGCGCGGCGTAGCGCTTGCCGAGCCCGCGCAGGCGCAGGACCGGGTCGGTCATTTCGGTGCCGTGACGACGTCGACCGGCGTCTGCCGATCCTGCGGCGTGGTCTCGCCCTTGAGGATGGCCAGCGCGTACTCGATGCCGAAGACGGCCAGCTTGTCGCCGTGCTGATCGGCGGTGGCGGCGATCCGCCGCTCTTTCAGGAGCTGCTGCACGGCGGCGATGTTGTCGAACCCGGCCACCGTGACCGCCCCGACACGGCCGGCCTGCCGGACCGCGGCCGCCGCGCCGAGCGCCATGTTGTCGTTGCTGGCGAGGATGGCGGCGAGGTCGGGGTGCTCGCGCAGCAGCGCCGCCGCGATCGTGTTGGCCTCGTCCTGCTCCCAGTGCGCGCTCTGGACCGCGACCACCGTCATGCCGGCCTCGCGCATCGCGTCCTCGAACCCGAGCCGCCGCTGCTGGGCGTTGAAGGCGGTCGGGATGCCTTCGAGGATGGCGACTTTGCTGCCGCGCGCCAGCGCCGGCGCCACCGCCAGCCCCACGCTCCGCGCCCCGGCGCGATTGTCGGGCCCGACGAACGGCACGTCGATGCCGGCCTGCTTCAGCGTCGCCTCGTCCAGCTTGTTGTCGATGTTGACGACGACCACCTTCTGCCGCTGCGCCTTCGCCAGCACCGGCACCAGCGCCCGCGAATCGGCCGGCGCGATGACGATCGCGTCGACGCCCTGCGCCATCATCTGCTCGACCAGCGCCACCTGCTGCGAGAGGTCGCTCTCGTTGCGAATGCCGTTGACGATCAGGGTGTAGGCGCCGCCGCCGGCCGCCTGGTGGGCCTTGGCGCCGTCGGCCATCGTCACGAAGAATTCGTTGGCGAGCGACTTCATCACCAGCGCGACGCGGGGCGGGCCTTTCGAAGCGGCGGCCTGGCCGGCCGGTGGTGCCGGGCTGGTGCCGCAGGCCGCCGCAAGGCCCGCCAGCGCGGCCGCACAGACGAAGATGGAGACGGAAGCGGAGACACGCGAGAGCAACGGCATGGGTAGCTCGGGGCGATGCAGGCGGGTGGACGTGGTCACGACGCGGCGGTGGACGCTGCCGGATGGCGCGCCAGCCAGGCGTCGATCTCGGTGCGCGACGGCGCCGACTCACGCGCGCCGGGGCGGGTGACGGAGAGGGCCGCGGCGGCGCTGGCGAATCGCGCCGCATCGAGGAGCGGCCGGCCCTCGATCAGGGCGACGGCGAGCGCGCCGTTGAAGACGTCGCCGGCGGCGGTGGTGTCGACCGCGTCGACGGCGAACGCCGGCAGGTGCGTCGCGCCGCGCCGGCTGGACACGAAGACGCCGGCCGCACCGAGCGTGATCAGCACGTCGGCGACGCCGCGCGCGTGCAAGGCCAGCGCGGCGCGCGCGGCACCGTCGACGGTGGCCACATCGACGCCGGTCAGCGCGGCGGCCTCGTGCTCGTTGGGCGTCAGCAGCGCGACCGCCGCCAGCAGCGCGTCCGGCAGCGAACGCGCCGGCGCCGGGTTGAGGATCAGCCGCGCTCCGCGGCGCCGCGCCAGATCCACCGCGGCCTCGACGGTCGGCAGCGGGATCTCGAGCTGCACCAGCACGGCGTCGCCCGGCTCGACGATCGCCTCGAGCGGCGCGACGTCGTCCGGATGCAGCTCGGCGTTGGCGCCCGGCGCGACCGCGATGACGTTCTCGCCGGCGTCGTCGACGAGGATCAGCGCGATGCCGGACGCGCCGGCGACACGGCGCACGAAGCGCAGGTCGAGGCCTTCCGCGGCCAGGCTGGCGACGGCGCGCTCGCCGATGTCGTCGCGGCCGATGGCGGTGACGAACACCACCGGCGCGCCGGCCCGCGCCGCGGCGACCGCCTGGTTGGCGCCCTTGCCGCCGCCGGTGACGCGGAACTCACCGCCGGTGACGGTCTCGCCCGGCGCCGGGCACGCACCGTCATGTCCGTGTTGGTGCGGCACGGCCTGCCCCGTTCCCTGTCGCGCGCTTGGTCGCTGCCGACCTCGACCACGACCTTGACGCCATCTCGACGTCGGTGCACTAGTGGGCCGTCCTGGTGATTTGTGAAGTGGATTCTGGTGCGCGGCGCCCGTCTGGCAAGGCGCGAAGAGCGAGCGTATTGGGCATACGTGAGCGATGAGCAACGACGCCAGGCGGGATGCCCCGCCCAGAAGCCACTTTAGAAATCACCAGGACGGCCCACTGAATGTCCTCGGACGGCCACGCGGCGCCGCCGACGTGGAAGCGCGCGTGCGGAGTATAGAACCCTCGGCGCCGCAGGCCGGCAACCCAGCCGTTCGACAGCGGCCAGCTCGGCGCGAGTTTGCCGTTGACGCTCTCGACGACGGGCGTGTACTCGCCGGCCATCCGGTCGCGCCGACGCTCCCCCTGCCTGACCGACCCGGACCACTCGCTTTTCATCCGGAGGTTGGCATGGCTGGCAATCGCATGCGCATCGGAGCGTCGCGTACGTGGGCCCTCGTCATCACCGGTCTGGCCACGGTCGGCGTCGCCGCCGGTCTCGCCGCGACGCAGGAGCCGTCCTTCGACGCGTGGTGGGGACGCAACGGCGGCGCCGGCGCCGCCGCGCGCGTCCGCGTGGAGGCGACGGCGACGGCGTCCGCTGCTGTCGCACCGGCCGATTCGCTCGAGCGGCTGCACCACTGGAGCCACGTCGCCATCGATTCGACCGGGCTCGACCATGCGCCGGCCGATGTCGGCGACCCGCACGTCTTCGGCCACCACCTGGGGCCGGGGCGTTCCAGCCGGGCGACGGCCATCGTCCACGTCGCGGTCTTCGAGGTCGTCAACGCCATCGAGCGGCGCTACGAGAGTTACCTGCGGCTGCCGGCGGTGGGCCGGGTCGCGTCGATGGACGCCGGCATCGCCCAGGCCGCGCACGACACGCTGGTCGCGCTCTACCCCTCGCAGACGACGCACTGCGACGCGCTGCTCGCCGCCGATCTGGCGCGGATCCCGAACGGCCAGGCCAAACAGGCCGGCATCCTGCTCGGCCGCGTCGCCGCCGCCGCGATCCTCCTCAAGACGCGCGACGACGGCTCGAATCATCCCGAGCCGCTCTACGGCGTCGACTACATCGCCGGCACCGGTCCCGGCGAGTGGCGCCAGGATCCGATCAGCCTGCTGCCGCCGGCACTCGGCGCCAGGTGGGGCGGCGTGCGCCCCTTCGTGCTGCCGTCGGGGCGGTCGGCACGGGTCCCGCCGCCACCGCCGTTGTGGAGCCCGGCCTACGCCGCGGCCTACAACGAGGTGAAGCGCCTCGGCGGCGACGGCGTCTTCACCCTCACGCAGCGGACCGCCGATCAGACACTCGCCGGCGTCTACTGGGCCTACGACGGCACCCCGTCGCTGTGCGCGCCGCCCCGGCTCTACAACCAGATCACCGAGGTAATCGCCACCCAGATGGGGTCGGACGTCGTCGACCAGGCGCGGCTCTTCGCCCTGGTCAACGTGGCGATGGCCGACGCCGGCATCGCCGTCTGGGAATCGAAGTACTTCTACAAGCTGTGGCGGCCGGTCACAGGGATCCGCGAAGCCGACGCTGGCACCGGGCCCTCGGGAATCGGTGACCGCAGCCCGCTGACCGCCGGCGATGCGACGTTCACGCCGCTCGGCGCGCCGGCCAGCAACCTCGACGTGCCGGATTTCACGCCGCCCTTCCCGGCGTATCCCTCGGGCCACGCCGGCTTCGGCGGGGCGCTCTTCCAGACGCTCCGCAACGTCTATCGCCGCGATGACATCGCGTTCACGTTCGTGTCGGACGAGCTGAACGGCGTGACCGTCGACAGCCACGGCGTGATCAGAGCGCTGATCCCGCGGAGCTTCGCCTCGCTGTCGCAGGCCGAGGAGGAGAACGGCCAGAGCCGCATCTACCTGGGCATCCACTGGTCGCTCGACAAGACCGAAGGCATCAAACAGGGGCGGCGCGTCGCCGACTACGTCTTCACGCACGCCTTCCGGCCGCTGCGCTGACCGGGCGGCGGCCCGAGCGCACGGCGAGCGGCTAGGCGCCCGGTCGCTCGACGACGTAGGCGATCCGCGACAACCGGCGCTGCGCAGTGAGATCGCGCACGGTCTGGAAAAATGTCTGGAGGCCCGCGAAACGGACCTCCCCTTCAATCCGCAGCAGGTCGTCCCGGCGCGCGGCGCGGGCCTCGTGCCAGCGCCCCGCCGTCAGCGTGGCGTTGGCGGTGACGTCCTCCAGGCGAATCAGCCGCAGGTCGGCCTCGGCGATCAGGCGCTCGTTCAGGCCGGCCGGGAGGAACACGAACAGGCCGATCGCGCTGCGCCGGGCGAGCTCGTCGTTGGTGATCGGTCCGGTGATGACGACCGGATCGGTGAACAGGGCGCGTCCGCCGGGACGCAGCACACGACGCCACTCGCGCAGCACGGCCGACCGATCGGGGAAGTGGTTCATCGAGTCGATGCACAGCAGCGCGTCGAAGGCGCCGTCGTCGAAGGGCAGCACGGCGGTGGCGTCGGCCTCGCGGAAGCGGACTTGCCCGTCGAGGCCGGCCGCGGCGGCCGCCCGTGTCGCCGTGGCCACGCCGCTGGCGTTGGCATCGATGCCGGTGACGCGGCAGCCGTGCGTCCGCGCCACGTAGAGCGCCGGCCCGCCTGAGCCGCTCGCGATTTCGAGGACCTGCGAGCAGGCGGCGAGGGCGAGCTCAGGCAGCAGGCGCTCGTACTCGTCGACCGTCAGCCAGCTGTTCTGGCCGATGTCGACCCCGAACGTCTCCTTGCGGATCGCGCCGAGCGTGCGCTCGGTGAAATGCTGGTAGGTGCTGTCGAAGAGATCGATGCGCTCGGTCATGCTAAGGCCGGCTGAAGACGGCACCGTGCGGGATGGCCGCGCCGGTCGCGCCGTGCGGCCAGACGGCGCGGCCCAGATCGAGGCCCGGCCGGGCGGCACCAGGCGTGGTGAAGCTGTCGTCGAGCCGCAAGGCGCCTGTGACCGGATCGAGGCGGGCGATGAGGGCGCGCGATTCGAGCCCGCCGTAGCCGGTGATCACCAGGCGATCGCCGTCGGGCTCGAGCGCGACCCAGTGCGGCGCGTCCGTGTCGCCGAGTACGAGGCGGCCGACTTCGCGCGGGTGGTCGGGATCCGAGACGTCGAGGCTGACGACCGCGTGCTCGGTGCCGCTCGGCTGGATCCAGAAGCGCCCGACGACCTCGGGCACGGCGCAGAAGCTCTTGCCTTCCCATCGCCCGTTCCAGGGCGTCGAGTAGACCCAGCGTGCCGTCGCGGTCGGGCGATCGAGGCCGTCGAGACGGTAGAGGCCGCACGTGAAGGTGTTCACCAGGACGGTGCGGCCATCGGCGAGCACGCGGGGCTCGGCGGTGAGCGCCTGCTCGTCGCCGCGCCGGCCGGGCGGCAGGAGCAGCGTCTGCAGCAGCGTCAGGTCGGAGAGCCGCCAGATCTGGACCGCCGAGCTGCGCCCCTCCGGGTGCATGTCGCTGGCGGTGGTGACGACGCGGTCGAGCGACGGCAGGACAGCCAGGCTGTACGGCCGGATCGACGGATCGACCGCGGCCGTGGCCCTGGCCGATCGAACCTGGCGGCCGTCCGCGTCGAATTCGACGAGCCCGCCCGTCGCGTGGCCGGCGCCGACCATCTCCCACTGGAACGTCGCCAGCACGTGGCCGTTCGGGAGACGGGCGTAGCTGTGCGGATGCCCGAAGGGCGGCGGATCGGCGAAGGACGCCGACAGCACCGGGCGCGCCGGCTGGCGGAGGTCGAAGGCGAACGTGCGGCTGGCGTCGAAGCCGTTCGCCCACAAGATGCCGCCGGCCGGCATCGCGTACTCGGTGTGGTGCGGCCGCGTCCCGACCGCGCCGACCGGCAGCGTCGCGACCACCGAAGCGTAGCCGGCGCTGCCCGGATCGACATCGACGACGGCCAGGAAGTCGCTCTCCCGCCGGTCGGCGTCGCCGGCCCACAGGAAGAGAAAGCGGCTTCCCGGCGACCGGGCGTGCGTGCCGCCGGTGCTGGCGTGACACGCCGCGAGGGCGGCCGTCAGAACGAACGAGACGAGAGCAAAGCGGCGCGCGGGCATCAGACGCGCGGAAGTGTACTAGCAGATTCTGCCAGTTGCTCGGAGCATGCTCTGAGCACGCTCCGAGCAATCGGTCAGAACGAGAAGCGGACCGCGAACTGAATCTGGCGCGGCGTGCCGAGACCGACCGTCCGGCCGACCGTGCTGCGTCAGCCGACCGAACGTGCCGGCGGCTGCCGCCGTGTAGGGCTGGCCGGGCTGGACCCGGTTCGCCTCCGTCGACGCCGCGGTCGGAATCGCCTGCGGCAGCGTGCCGACCGGATTGGAGAAGTTCGACCGTGTCGAACAGGTTGAACACTTCGGCGCGGAACTCGATGTCCCGGCGGGCGCCGGCGTCGAAGTGCTTGGCGAAGACCATGTCGACCTGCTTGAAGCTCGGGCCGTGGATGCGAGTTGCGCTCCAGGTTGCCGAACGTGCCCGGCGCCGGCGTCGCGAACGCGGCCGGGTTCAGGAACAGCAGGCCGCCGTCCTTGATGAAGGGATCGACGCCGGGAACCAGGTCGGGCCGCCGCACGTTGCGCGACGCGCCGCCGCCCGGCGTGTTGATGACCGCCGTCGCGGCCGGCCGCCGGGTTGGCGAAGATGTTGCCCGGCCGCGTCCAGGTAGACGATGTCGGGACGGACGATCAGCACGGCACCGGCAGGCCGCTGCGCGCGTTGACGATGCCGCCGACGTCCCAGCCGCCGAGCAGGGCCTGCGTCACGGCGCCGCGTCGGCCCCGAAGCGCCGGCCGTGGCCGAACGGCAGCGAGTAGAGCACGCTCAGGTTGAACGTGTGGCGGACGTCGAAGTTGTTGTAGCCGTTGTCGTAGTCGAACTCGGTCGAGCGTCCGCGCGTTGTTGGCGGCGGTGTTGCGCCTCGTTCGAGCCGCCCGTGTTGCCCCGGCTGCGGCCGAGCGTGTACTGGACGTTCATCGTCAGCCCGATCGCCGAGCGGCGGGTCAGCGACAGCTCATCGCGTTGTAGCTGTCGTGGCCGCCGCTGGTCTTGTAGTCGACCTCGGCGTACGGGTTCTGGACGCCGCGTCACGCTGGCCGGCCGCGTCACGCTCGACGATGCGAGAACTCGCGGACGACGAACGCCGCGCTGGCCGGGTTCGGGTTGGTGACCACGTCGACGATCTGGTTCGCCGACGCTGCGCAGGAACAGGTTGCGGCCCTGGCTGCCGACGTAGGCCGCCGTCGCGGTCAAGCCGTCGCGGCAGCTCCTGCTGCACCGACGCCGTGTACTGGTAGACCTTCTCCGGGATCGTGTATTCGTCGGCGTAGGCGCGCGGCTGGTAGCTGCGGTTGTTCGGGTTGCTGGTGAAGTTGGCGACCAACGCCGCCTGGTCGATCGGGAAGGCGAGCAGCGGACCGCTGCTGAGCGTCGTGCTGACGCGGTCGCTCTCGATCGGCTGGATCTGGTCTTCGGTCTGGCCGGGCCCGACGAACATGCCGAAGCCGCCGCGCAACACGGTCTTGCCCGGCGCGTAGGTCGCGGCGAGGCGCGGCTGGAAGTTGTTCTTCTTCGACTGGTAGAGCGGCGTCGGTGTTCGGATCGAGCGTGCCCGTGTCGATGTTGAACTTGACGATCAGGTTGTCGCTTCGCCGTCAGCGGCGTGTAGTAGTCGTAGCGCAGGCCGTAGTTCAGCGTCAGGTTCGGGCGACAGCTGCCACTCGTCCTGCGCGAACGCCGACGTAGTACTGCTGCCGCGATGTGGCGCATGCCCGGTGGCGCCGTTGTTGAACGACGCTCGGCGCGCTCATGTCGCCGAGGTACTGAATGCGCCGACGGCGTGTTGGCCAGGAACGCGGTCGATGTTCGGAAACGTGTAGGTCGTGCCGCCCATGCTGGTCGGTGCTCATGCCGGATCAGCCGCACGTCGCGCGCCGACCTTCATGAAGTGGTTGCCGCGCGACCAGAGCTCGACGTGTCGGCGAAGGCAGCGAGTACGGATCGTAGAAGGCTGGCCGCGGCCGTTGGTCGCGCTGTTGGCGCGCACCAGGCCGCCCGGCACGACGATGCCCGACGAGCGCGCCCTGCCCGGCGATGCCGGTGTTGGCGACCGAGCCGCTCAGGTTGAGCGCCATGGCTGCCGAAGTCGATGCCGTTGACGACCGGCGCGACGCCGGCGATGTCGGCCGGCGGCGCGTTGTAGCCGATCTTGAACTCGTTCAGCATGACCGCCGTTCAGCATGCCCTGCAGGTTGAAGATCGCGTTGGTCGGGTTGTTCGTCACCGTGACGACGCGGCCGCTGACGCCTTCCGGGCGCAGCTGCGTGCCGCTGATCGTGGAACACGCGCACGTAGGACGACCACTGGTCGTTGAATCGTGAAGTCGAGCCGGACGCTGAAGCGAGTTCTCCTCGACCGTCTGCGACGCTCTGCAGCTGGTAGATGTCGAAGTCGGGGTTGGCCGACGCGCCCGGCAGCATCACGGCGCCCGGCGCGGTGAAGCCCGGGCGCAGCGCCGCGATGGCCGGCACGGCCCGCGCCCACGCTGCGGCGCTCGGCGCGGCCTCGACGAAGTTGACGCCGGCGTCGAGGCGATAGCCCTCGTAGCTGCCGAAGAAGAACGCGCGGTCCTTCGCGAATCGGGCCGCCGACCGAGCCGCCGAACTGGTGCTGTCGCAGCGCCGACTTGGGCAGTTCCTGAATGACGCTGCCGTCGGTGTTGCGGGTCGAGTCGAAGTAGTTGGGCGCGTCGAGCTTGTCGTTGCGGAGGTACTCGAACAGCGAGCCGTGACACCTGGTTCGCGCCCGACTTGGTGATGACGCTGACCTGGCCGCCGGTGCCGGTGCCGAACTCGGCCGGATAGTTGTTCGACTCGACGCGGAACTCCTGCACGTTCTCGAGGCTGGCCTGCAGCTTGAACGGCGAGGCAATCTGGCCGTTCGATGTTGCCCGGCGCGGCGTCGATGATGGCCGAGCCCTCGACGCCGTCGAACTTGATGACGTTCTGCTCGTCGGCGCGGCCGCTGAAGCGGATGTCCTGCCAGGTGCCGGTGCCGGCGTTCTGCGAGCCGGGCGCCTGCAGCATCAGCTGCGACATCTGGCGGCCGTTCACCGGCAGGTTCTGCACCTCGCGCTCGCTCACGTTGACGCCGATGCGGGCCGAGCTGAGGTCCATCGCGGTCGCGTTGCCCTTGACCGTGACGGCCTCGGTGACCCCGGCTGCCTGCAACGTCAGGTCGAGCGGGAACTCCTGCGCCGCGGCCAGCTGTACACCGGTGTACTCGACCGGGGCGAAGCCCTGGAAGGTCACTTTGATGGTGTAGATCGACGGCCGCAGGCCGGTCAACACGTAGCGCCCGTCGGCGTTGGCGACGACGACGCGCTCCTCACCCGTCCGCTCGTTGCGGGCGACGATGGTCGCGCCCGACACTGACGAGCCAGACGGATCGATGACCGTGCCGCTGAAGCTGCCGTCGCTCTCGGCGAAGGCCACGACTTGCATGGAGACGAGCGCGGCGGCGAGAACGCACGCTCGCGCGTAAGTAGAAATGTGCTGCATCGAGTGAAGACTCCTTTTGCGCGCCCGCGGGTCACGAACCCCATCCCACTGGCTGCCGCGCGAGAAACATCTGCGGGCCAGCTGAGGCTATGAGGGGGCTGTGACGGAGACGTAACGGGAAGGAGTCGACGGCGTTAAAACGCCGCGAAGCCGGTCGGTGTTCTCAGTCCGGCTCCGATCCGCGCTCGCTGCGGGCCAGCCGGGGCCGCTCGGCGAACGGCTGGTCGTCGAGTCGCATGCCGGCCAGGCGCCGGGCGACATGGCCGGCGTGCACGGTGATGCGGCTCGTCGGCTGGCCCTTGACGAAGAGGATCGAGGCCATCGGCAGGGGCTGCCCGTCGATGGTCTCGCCGGCGTCCTCGATCACGACGACGTAGAGGTCCTTTGGCTCGCCGAGCCCGGCGGGCCGGGACGGCATCTCGGCCACCCACTCCACCGAAGCGTCCACCGCCCGCCATGGCGCGAGCGTTTCGCGCATCAGCTCGAAGCGCGCGTCGATCGACAGCCCGGCGCGATCGATCAGGTGCAGCCGCACCGGCGGCCGCGGCGCGTCGCCGCCCGCCATGCGCCCGTTCCCAGCACCGCCTCACCGCTTGGGCGCGATCGCCGACGCGTGCGCTTCGTTCAGCTTGCGAGCGCAGTCCTCACAGCACACCTCGACGGTGCGCCCGCCGATGGTGACCCTGATCACGCTGTCGTCCAGCGGACAGTCACACGCCGCACAGGTAGTTCCGTGCATGGCGTCCTCCCTCGATCCCGGACCATCCAGGATGAAGGCAGTAGACACTGTCCCGCACCGGCGCCGCTTCCGGGATCTTTAGCAGCCAGTGGCGCCGCTCAGCCGGCTAACTGCGCTTGAGGACCGCCAGGCGGAACTCGGACGGGGACCGGCCGTAGGCCTGCGAGAAGGCGGACGTGAAGTGGCTGTGGCTGGAGAAGCCGAGGTCGAGGCCGAGTCCAGCGCCGCGCCAGATCGGAGGCGAGCAGCACCTTCACGCGATCGACCAGCCGGCGCCGCGTCGGCGTCGACGCCGGGGTGTGCGCAGTCCTGGGGCCGAGCGCGCGCATCACCAGCGTCAGGGTCAGGCTCTCGGCTTCCAGCGTCTCGGCGAGGCTGCGCTGGGTGCTGTGGCGGAGGAGCGCGACCAGGGCCTGCGCCCGCGGATCGATGCGCAGACGCTGCTGCCGGAAGACGAAGCCGCCGCCGTCGCGCAGCAGCCCGGCCGGCGTCAGCTCGCGCAGCAAAGCTTCGCTGATGCTGAGACTCAGGCAGGCATCGCCGCCTGGCACCGGATGGCTGATCCGGTAGGCCTCACCGGCGTTGAAGAAGAGGACCTGGTTGGGCTCGGCGACGGCTTGGTCGTCGCCGACGTGGCAGACGAACACGCCGCGGTAGGGGAACACCAGCCGCAGGTCACTCGTGAACTCGTCTTCGATGGGCTCGACGGGCAGCCCCGGACAGCACACGTCGTGGAGCTCGACGGTGGGCGTCTCGAGCAGCGTCTGGACGTCCAGCGCATCCACGCCGCGACCGTATCACCCGTACCCGGGGCTGCCTGACGACTCCGGAGTGGTCGAAGGGAACCACTCCGGAGTCGTGGGACTTACCTCACTGCCACTTGCCGGCGGTGACCTGGATCGCCGCCCGCTGCGCGGTCGTAATCAGGCCGGCCGTCTTCCACTGGTTCGTCATCGCGGCCACCGCCGCGATGAAGGCGCTCTGACTGCTCGACGCCGCCTTGGCCGCGACGATGGTGTCGGTCATCGTGCACCCTGCCCCGAGGCCGCGGTTCGGCACCCCGGTACTGCGGCCGTTGAGGATGATCAACGGCCGGACGTCCGAGCTCACTTTGCAGTCCTCGTCGTCCGGGAAGGTGTCGCCGTCGGCGTCGGGGAACGTCCAGCCGACGTCGTGCAGCAGCTCCCAGGTGAGGTCGAACGGCGCCTTCACGGTGTGCGTCAGGTCGGGGTTGATGGCCGGCTCCATCAGCAGGTTGCGCGAGGCGACGGTGTCGTAGTGCGAGATTGACGACCCGCCGACGACCGGGAACGGCGCGTAGACCCGGGCCCGGTTGAGCCCGTCGGCGCCGGCGCGGATGGCGAGATCGACGCCGATGTCCGCGTTCACGCCGCCGGCGAGCTGGCCGATGATGGCCAGCGCATCGGCGCGGCGCAGGCTGACCGTCGGCGCCGTCACGAACACGCCGTTGATGCCATCGTCAGCCATCCCGGGCGGCGCCGCGGCCACGTTCGCGACGTTGTTGTAGATGATCACCGCGGCCGCCCCGGCCTGGGACGCGTTCCGCGCCTTGACCGCGAACCCGCACGTGCCGCGCTCGACCAGCACGATCTGGCCCGCGACCGCCGCGGCATTGGTCAAGGCCGTGCAGCCGTCCGTCGTCGACGGACCGGCCGCATCGGCGGCGTCAACCGCCGCTACGACGTTGGCGGTGACGCTCGGCGTGCCGATCCGCGGCCCGAATGCGGCCGTGCCGAACTGGTAGCCGCCGGCGATCGTCGCCGGGCTGTTCACCTCGACCGTCGGACTGCCGAGCGAGAGCACGGCCGGCACCGTCGCCGTCACGCCGACGCCGTCGAACACCACCCGACCGAAGCGGGTCGCCGATTCGACGCGCTGCGCGTCGGTGAGCTGCGGCCAGTAGAGGCCCAGCGCGGTGTCCAGCAGCTTGCTGTTGTAGTGGTCCGGGAACCCGCCGAGAAGCGCGCCGTTGGCCAGGCTGGCCGTCTGGCTGAAGCCCAGGCCGTGCGCGAACTCGTGCAGCAGCACGGCGACCAGATCGTTCAGGGCGCCGTGGTTGTTGTCGAGGCCCAGGTAGAAGTTGAAGTTGGTGCTGAAGTTGGCGTTGATGTCGTCGGTCGCCGGCGACAGGTCGACGCCGGCGATCTTGTTGGCCAGCGCGACGTGGTACCAGGTGCCGGTCAGCGGCGCGTTCGGGAACTCGCGGAAGACCTGGATGGGGCCGGCGCTGCCGAGGACGCCGGCGGCGAGCGGCGTGAACTGCGCCCGGATGCGAATCGGGACCGCGCTGTCGAGGCGCGCACTCCAGATGGCCGCGGCGTGCGTGAACGCGATCAGCCGCTGCTCGCCGAGCGTCGTGCCGGTGTTGCCGCCGACCGGCGCGGCCGGAGTCGGGTCGTTGAAGCCGACGCCCGCCGCGTTGATGTTGACGATGACGAACTGGGCCGGGCCGGCGGTGGCCGCGGCGGGAACGAAGAGGCTCGCCAGGGCGAGCGCGACGAGACCGATCGGCGAGCGGCGTCGGCTGGGCATGGTGTCGATGCTCCTCACTGGACGTCCTCGACGAGGCCGAGGAAGTCGGCGCCCTCTTCGACGGTGAACACGCAGCGCGTCTCCCATGTGCCGTCTTCGCTCGGTCGCGCCAGCAGTACGCCGGCGAAACCGCCGGCTAGGTCCATCCCGACGGCGCCGTTCGCCGCGGTCGTCGACGTCAGCGCCGCCGCCGGCTGCTGGCCGAGCGAGGTCAGCGTCGTCACCACGGCCTCCACTTCGGCCGGCGTCGGCAGGCGGAGCGCGCCGGTCTGCCGGTCGACCACGAATGCGCGCGTCGCTCTGAACTTCTTCGGGGCGGCCGCGCCGGCCGGTCCGGCCAGGGCGGCGATCGCCACGGCAATCGCGGCCAGGGTTGCCAGCACCCTTTGTCTCGACATGTCTGCCTCCAGTCACGTGCACGTGTGCCCGATGTCCGGCCGCCCAGGGGAGGCGGCCGCGCTGGGACCATTCGTCGCGGGGGGATGACGAACTCGGTGGCCCAGGCTGTCGTGCGGCGGACGCTACCGGTTGCCAGCCGAGGTTGTCAAGGTGTGCACTCAGACGACGTACGGGGTAGCCAGGCGGGCGGTCCGCAGGGCCCGCGCCCACCAGACGAGGCGCTGCAGCATGGCCCGCGCCGCGCCCGCCCGGGCGGCGTCCTCGATCAGCCGGCCGTCCGGGCCGACGTGGCTCCACACGCCGTGGACGCTGACGGTGTCGCGGATCGTCACGACGTGGAGCTCGGCGAACACCTGGCGCAGCTGCTCGACCGCCCGCAGGCCGCCGGAGAGGCCGCCGTAGCTGACGAACGCCGCCGGCTTGGCCCGCCACTCCACCGAAAAGGCGTCGAGGACGTGTTTCAGCGGCGCCGGGAAGCTGTGGTTGTACTCAGGCGTCACGACGACGAAGGCGTCCGCCGCGTCGAGCCGGGGACCGATCGGCGCGCCGGCGTCGGCCAGGTCGATCAGGTCGACGGCGACGTCGTCGCGCGCCGCCGCCTGATCGGTGAACCAGCCGGCGACGGCCGGCCCGAGCCGGCCCTCTCGCGTGCTGCCGATGATCACCGCCAGCCGAAACGGCGCACTCATGCGGGCGCTCCCACCGGCCCGGGCACGAGGCGCCGATCGAGGCGATAGCGCGTGACGCGGCTGCCCTTCAGGCCGGGGAAGGTCTGCACCCCGTGCCATTTCGGGCCGGATCCGACGGCGCCGATCCCCGAGCGCGCGAGCGCGGCGACATGCGACGCCTCGTCGATCCACTCGGCGTAGTTGAGGACGCGGGCGCCGTCGACGCTGACGTGGAAGTGCGCGCCGAGACCGCCGCCGGCCGGCGCCGGATCGGAGGTCAGGGCATCGAAGACGGTGTCGATCCAGGCGCGCGCCCGGGCGTCGTCCGGGCCATCGAACTCGACGGCGACCGCGACGATGCAGCCCGGCTCGACCGCAACCGGCCGCGTGCCGCTGCGATAGCGGCGGTAGAAGACGGAGGGCGAGGCGACGAGCGCCGGCAGGGCGTCCGTCAGGTGCGCGGCGAGGACCGGCCGGTGCGTCCGGCCAAAGGCCTCGAACTCGCTGTCGTCCCGCCACTGCACGTAGGCCAGCCCGCGCTGGCCGTCCGTGCTGGCCAGCCAGGCGATCGACAGGAGCGTCTCGGGCCACGGCAGCGTGTCCCAGGCGGCCCGCGACGCGGCGAAGAGCGCCTGCTGCCGGTCGGCGCCGCCGACCTCGAACTCGGTGACGACGACCAGCCCGGCGTCGGGCCGGGTCATCTCGGGGTGGGTGTGGACGGTGATGGGCGGGGGGAGGCGGGATGGCGTGGGCATGTCACGAGGCTAGAGCTTCAAGTCGACTTGAAGTCAAGCGCCGGGCCGCCGATACTGCCTGGATGACTGGAGGCGTGACCATCGGCGAGCTGGCGCGGCGCAGCGGGGTGGCCACGTCGGCGCTGCGGTTCTATGAGTCGAAAGGCCTGATCCACGCCGACCGGACCGAAGCCGGACATCGGCGCTACCTGCGGTCGGCGCTGCGCCGGATCGCGTTCATCGTCTTCGCCCAGCGGGTCGGCCTGGCCCTCGACGAAGTGGCCGTCGAACTCGCCAAGCTGCCGCAGAACCGCGTCCCCGACGCCGCCGACTGGAGCCGGCTCGCGGGCGGCTGGTCGGCGCGCATCGACGCGCGGATCGCCGAGCTGCAGCGGCTGAAGGCCGGCCTCACCGGCTGCATCGGGTGCGGCTGCCTGTCGCTCGAGACCTGCCACATGGCCAACCCCGGCGATCGGGCCGCCCGCCGCGGCCCCGGCCCGGCGACGTGGGGCGGGATGCCGCAGCGGTGAGTCGGCGGCGACGCGCGCTGAGGGCGCGCGTCGCCACCTGCTCAGAACTGCAACCGGGCGAGCAGCTGCAGCACACGGGGCGAGCGCACGCTCGTCACCGCGCCGAACCCGTTCGTGCGGACCAGCGTGCCCGACGCGTCGAACGGCAGATTGGCGATGGTGTTGGTGCCGAGGGCCTGGAACTGAAGGTTGTTGGCGACGGCGTCGAACTGCGTGTGGTTCACCGCGTTGAAGGCGTCGATGCGGAACGCCAGGCGCCGGCGCCCGCCCAGGCCGAAGCCCTTCTCCACCGACAGGTCGACGTTGTTGATCGGCGCCCGGTTCAGGGCGTTCTCGGTGCCCGACCCGGCGATGTTGGTCTGGGTGCTGAGGCCGTTGACGCTCCAGGTCAGCCCGTAGGGCAGGCCGCTCTCGAGGCGGTAGCCGCCCGAGATCTGCCAGCTGCTGATGAGGCCGCCGAGCAGGACGCCGGCGTTCTCCATCTTCGGCACCTGGTAGACCCAGTTGAAGTTGAAGATGTGACGGCGGTCGAAGCCGGCCGGCCCATAGTTGGCCGCCTTGTCGAACCCGTCGATGCGCGAGAAGTCGTTGTTGCCGTCCTGCGTGTCGAGGGCCTTGCTCCAGGTGTAGTTGGCGTTCAGGAACAGGCCGTTCGAGAAGCGGCGATCTTGAACTCTTCGACCGCGTCGAGGTTGATCGAGCCGAGGACGCCGTTGTTGTCGGTGTCGATGTTGCTGACGCCATCGACCGTGTAGTTCATCGTGTTGTCGCGGCCGCCGTTGACGTTCATGCCCATGCCGCCGCCGGTGGCGTCGGCGATGCCGGGGGCGAGGCGGGCCAGCACCAGCGGATCGCGGCCGTTGACGGCCAGGTTCTCGATGGCCGCCGAGTCGACCGAGAAGCTGCGCTCGGCACTGCGCGACTGCACCTCGACGACGCGGGTGCTGACGGTCACCGTCTCCGACACCGAGCCGAGTTCGAGCGTGATCACGCCGAGCGACAGGCGATCGGCGGCGTTGATGACGACGTTGGCCCGCTCGACGGTCTTGAACGAGTCCATCGTCACCTTGAGCGAGTAGGTGTCGGGCAGCAGGTTCAGGAACACGAAGTCGCCGGCCTCGTTGGCCGTCGTCACCTGCGCGTCGTTGCGGCGCGGGCTGGTCAGCTCCACCGTCGCCCCCGGCACCGCCGCACCTTGCCCGTCGCGCACCGTGCCGGCGACGGATCCCCGCGTGGACTGCGCCGCGGCGCCCGATCCGATCCCGAAGACCACCGCCGCGCACGCCACCAGCGCGCGCCAGCCGTTCCAGTTGTTCAACACGTTCAATCCTCCACGACACGAACCACCCGCCCGGGCCTTGTGATGGGTAGACCTCCGGCCAGCCCTCGCAGAGAGCGGAGCGCGGACGTCCCCGCACGGCGCGGTCGCGTCAAACGAGATTCACAGGCAGAGGACTCGAGCGTAGCGGCGCACTGGTTCGCGACGCGGACCAATTGACCAACCGTGCGCGCCGGTTGACGAAGCGCGGTCGTTCAGTGGCCCGGACGCAACGCCACGAGCACGGGAATACGGTGAGCTGGCGACCGGGATCGTTCACGGAGCCTCGCCCGTCCGCCCGTCGTGTCTAGAGTGCGGACATATTTCCAGTCCGGGGCGACAACTAAACCGAAGCCGGATATCTTCGGTCCATATATAGGATCTATGACGCGCCGTGCGGGGCACATGTGTGCCGGCACAGCACGTTTGTGCAAGGGAGAATGGTGATGAACCTCAAGCCGATGCGGCCGACGCGCGCCCGCGGTCAATCGTGGCTGCTCGCACTACTGGTCGCCCTCTCGTCAATCGCGCCCGCGTGGGCGCAGACCATCACCGGCCGGATCGACGGCCGCGTCACTGATTCGTCTGGCGGGGTACTGCCCGGCGCCACCATCACCATCGTCAACGTCGGGACGGGGCTCACCACCACCCAGGTCACCGACGACAACGGCACCTACACCGCGACCAACCTGCCGGTCGGCGCCTATACGGTGAGCGCCGAGCTGGAAGGCTTCCGGCGCGCGCAACGGACCGGCGTGCAGCTCGGCGCCGACGGCCGCCTGAGCGCCGATTTCTCGCTCGGCGTCGGCCAGCTGTCCGAGTCGGTGCAGGTTCAGGCGGTCACCGGCGAGGCCGTGAACCGCACCAGCGGCGAAGTCGCGCGGACGATCGATCAGCAGCAGATCCGCGACCTGGCCTTCAACGGCCGCAACTACCTCGAGCTGGCCTCACTGATCCCCGGCGCCGTCGCCACCGACTTCGATCCGCTGGCGCTGGCGACGTCGCTGAGCGTGACCGGTCAGTCGATCAACGGCAACCGCACCAACACCAACAACCTGACCATCGACGGCACCTCGAACCTCGACTCGGGGTCGAACGGCTCGCAGGTCAACAACGTCAGCCTCAGCTTCATCGAGGAGGTCAAGATCCAGACCTCGAACTTCTCCGCCGAGGTCGGTCGTAACAGCGGCGCCGCCATCAACGTCGTGACGCGCAGCGGGACCAACAGCCTGAAGGGCACGGCGCGCTACGACCTGCGCGACGAGAAGTTCGACTCGCCCAACTACTTTGCCGCCCGCGACGCCAGCGGCGACCGCATCAAGCCGCCGCTCGAGTTCCGCAACTTCGAGGGCGCCATCGGCGGTCCCATCCGCCGCAACAAGCTGTTCTTCTTCCTCGGCCAGCAGCACCGCACGATCAACCGCTTCACCAACCCGACCCGCCAGACGATCCCGACGTCGGCCGAGCTCGGCGGCAACTTCGCGCTCCGGCTGCGCGGCGCCGACGGACAGGTCGGCACGGCCGACGACACCCTGCTGCGCGATCCGACGACCAACCAGCCGTTCCCCGGCAACGTGGTCCCGCAGAACCGGATCACCGCGAACGGGCGCGCCATCGCCGACATCTACCGGGCGATGGCCGGCGTCGCCGTCGAGTACACCGACACGCCGACGGCCAACAACGCGACGTTCCAGATCTACAACCCGTTCGAGTCGCGCCAGGACATCGTGCGCCTCGATTTCCAGGCGACCGCCAACCAGCGGATCCACGGTCGCTACATCCACGACGAGTACAACCTGATCGAGCCGTACGGCACGTTCTCGGGCGCGGCGCTGCCGACGGTGCCGACCGACCGGTCACGGCCGGGCAGTAGCTACCAGGTGGGCCACACCTACGTGATCCGGCCGACGCTGATCAACGAAGCCAAGATCGGTGCCTCGTGGAACGGCCAGCGCATCAAGCCGCAGGGCGACTTCTGGCTGCGCGACACCTTCGGGTTCACCTACCCGGAGATCTTCGATGCGCCCGGCTTCGTCGACGGCGGCATCCCGAACATCCAGGTGTCGGGCTTCGCCAGCGTCACCGGTCCGTCGTTCGCGCTGCTGTCGCCGACCACCGACATCACTTTCCAGGACACCCTGACGTGGGTCCGCGGCGCGCACTCGGTCCGCGGCGGCTTCGCCGTCTCGCGCAACCGCAAGGACCAGAATGGCCGCGGCGCCTACTTCGGGTCGATCGCGTTCAACCCCGCCGGCAACCCGAACAGCACCGGCAACGCGCTGGCCGACGTCCTGCTCGGCAACTTCCGCACCTACAACGAGGCGTCGGCGGATCCGGTCGGCTTCTTCCGGTTCACCACCTACCAGGGGTTCGTGTCCGACACCTGGCGCGTGCGCGAGAACCTGTCGATCGAGGCCGGCGTCCGCTACGAGTACTCGACGCCGACCTACACCCAGGGCAACAACCTCGTGAACTTCGACCCGAACCGCTACGACCCGGCGCAAGCGGTGCGGGTGCAGAACAACGGCCTGCTGGTGCCGGGCATCGGCAACCGGTTCAACGGGCTGGTGATCGCCGGCGACGAGATCCCCGAGGATCAGCGCGGGCGCGTCGAGCTGCTCTCGACCGGCGACTACGCGCGCATTCCCTTCGGGGCGCCGCGCGGCCTCTACGACGCGCAGCACCTGTTCATGCCGCGCTTCAGCTTCTCGTACTCCGTCAACGATGCCACGGTGATCCGCGGCGGCATCGGCCTGTTCTACGACAAGCCGGAAGGCAACGTGATCTTCTCGCAGTTGAACCTGCCGCCCGTGCTCGCCAACGAGCAGTACCGAGAACTTCAACATCGCCGCACCGACGAGCGGCGCCGCGGGTGCGGTCGGTGCGGTCGGCAACATCAGTGCGCTCGATCCGGGCTTGCAGCTCCCGGCGCAGACGAACTTCAGCATCGGCGTCCAGCGCGAGCTCGGCGGCGGCTACTTCGTCGAGGCCACCTACGTCGGCAACCGCGGCAAGCACCTGATCCGCCAGCCGGACATCAACCGCGTGCCCTTCGACGCGCTCCGGGCCAACGCCGCCCTTCCGTCGGCGCAGCGGGTGTCGGTGAACGCGCTGCGGCCGTACGCCGGCTACTCGGAGATCCGCATGCGGATCAGCGACGCCGATTCGACCTACAACTCGATGCAGTTGTATGCGACCAAGCGCCGTGGCGATTTTCAGTTCACCGTGTCCTACACGCTCGGCAAGGCCACGACCAACGCCAGCGGCAACGGCGACAACGACGCGCCCGAGGCCGTCGGCGACCTCGACTACCTGTACGGTCCGGCGAGCTTCGATCGCCGTCACGCGTTCGTCAACACGCTGACCTATCGCCTGCCGTGGCTGCGCGAGCGCGGCGGCATCCTCGAGGGCGTCGCCGCCGGCTGGGAGGTCAGCAGCAAGTTCCGCTACCAGTCGGGCCAGTACTTCACCGCCACCGGCAACTCGTCGATCGGCAACCGCCGCGCCGACTTCACGGGCACCGAGATCGCCATCGACGGCGACGAGCTGAAGTGGTTCAACACGGCGGCGTTCGCCAACCCGCCCGACGATCGGCGCGGATCGGGCACGGTCGGGCAGATCGAAGGCCCGCCATTCAAGCAGATGGACATCTCGATGCGGAAGAACTTCCGGTTCGGTGGGCGCTACAACATCACCCCGATCGTCGACGTGTTCAACCTGTTCGACACGGTCAACTTCGCCAACTTCGCGGGGTCGAGCCTGGACGCGAACAACGCGGCGTTCGGGACGCTGACGTCAGCGCAGCCGGCGCGCAGCTTCCAGTTCGGCGTGCGGTTCGACTTCTGAGGAGAGGACGACTCCGGAGTCGTGACGTGCGACTCCGGAGTCGTCTTGCACGGCTGACGGCCGACTAACGTCGCTGCCGGTACTCGGGGCTGCGGCGCAGCTCCCGTTCGACATCGGCCTGGCTCCAGTTGTCGCGCAGCACGCGGTCGACCCAGCCGCGGCTGGCGGCGTCGGGCTCGCGCCGGAAGACCTCGAGGTAGGCACGGCGGACGATCGCCTCGGCCCGGGCCACCTCGCGCCGGTCGTCGGTGCGCCGGTCGTCGCGGCCGTAGCCACGATCGTCACGGCCGTAGCCCCGGTCGTCTCGGCCGCCACGGCCGCGGTCGACCCGGAGCGACGACAGCCGGTCGTTCCAGCCCTGGTTCCGCAGGTTGAAGACGTCGCGCTCGAACCGCTCCGACCGTCCCGAGAAGCGGCGATCCCGGTAGACGGTGACCTCGGCCCGGCCGAAGGTCCGGATCGACGAGATCTCGTCGTTCAGGCCGCCGGGGATCCACGGCAGGTCCTCGCCGGCCCGGACGCAGAAGTAGTCGCCGCGGAAGCCGGCGTCGCGATAGAAGCAGGCGCCGTCCTGGGGCACCGTCGGCCGGCCCCAGCGGAGCTGGGCCGAGGCGACGGCGGGAATCGAGACGATGAGGGCTCCAAACACCGCCGGAGCCAGAATGCACACGATTTGTCGACGGTTCATGACGTCCTCCGCGGCGAGTCGCCGGCAGCGGCCGGCGTCACGTGTCGCCGCGACAGCCGATTGCAAGGCGCCGGCCAACCTCGCTGTCCTCATTTTGCTCCACCGCGACACAGCCGTGTTTGACGACACGGCTGGCCGCCGTCACGCCTCGGAACGCGCCAGCAGCGCCGCGATATCCGCCGCGATCTCGGCCGGGTGCTCGCCGTTGACCGCGTGCGACGCTCCAGGGTAGACCCGAATCGTCTGCTGCGGCAGCACTCGCCGCGCTTCGGCCGCCGCCGCCGTCGGGTCGTGCATCGGCGACGCGCCGGCCAGGATGACCAGCACCGGCAGGCGCAGCGCGCCGACCGTTGCCGGATCGGGCAGGCTAGGCACCGGCACCTTCAGCCGGTAGGCGGCCATGCCCGCTTCGATCATCTCGGCGACGGGGTCGTGCGCCACCGGCGCGCCGCCGGCCGTCCAGCTGTTGAAGTCGTCGCGCATCGAGCGGGGCAGCCATGAGATCGAGGCCGGAATCGACCGGAGGATGGCCTCGACCGACATCGATGTGAACACGAAGACCGGCTCGATCAGCGTCAGGCTGGCAATCTTGCCGGGCTGGTGCACCGCCAGGTTCATCGCCGTCCAGCCGCCAATCGACACGCCGACGACGTGGACCGCCGGCTCGGGCAGCTGCGCGATCACCTCGTGCAACCACGCCGCCTGATCGGCGTCGGTTTCGAACGGTCGATCCTGGATGCTCAGCCCGGGCTCGCCGAGCAGGTCGACCGTGTAGACCGAGCGCAGCGCCAGGAAGTGCGAGAGGTTGTCGGCCCACATCGGCGTCGGCGCGGCACGGCCGGGCAGGAGCAGCAGCGGTGGCCGATCGTCGTGCGCGCCGGCGAACCGGTAGATGCGAACGACGCCGTGGCCGGTGCGGACGTCGCGGACCTGCTGCGGCGCCGGCAGCGCCGCCATCGCGCGATCGTAGGCGGCGACGAAGCGAGCCTTGTCGGCCGCCGACGCGAAATGCCCGACCGGCGATCCGTCGCCGAGGCACCACAACACCGCGGCCAGCACGACGACGGCGAGCGCGAACCGGACGAGCGTCAGACGCCCTGGCAGCCTCATGACTGTTGAAGGCCTTGCTGGCAGAAGGCGGCCAACGCCGCGTCGCTCATCAACTTGCGGACGTTTGGAAATTCTTCGGACGCCGTTTGGGGAGATTTTAGCATCGCCGTCCGAACGAGGCTCCGCAGGGTCGCGTCAACTCGCACGGAGGTTGACACAGTGCCACGACGCATCCTTTCGATTCTCGGCTTCACGATGGTTCCGGCGCTCATCTCGAGCGTCACGGTGGTCGCCAACAACAACGCGCGGCCGGCGACGGCCACGTCTGCGACGGCCACGTCCTCGCCCGCGGCCGCCGCCGTCGCGCGCGGCCAGTACCTGGTCACGTTCGGGGGCTGCAACGACTGCCACACGCCGTTCAAGCTCGGACCGCAGGGCCCCGAGCCAGACATGGCCCGCCAGTTGAGCGGTCACCCGAGCGCCATGGTCCTGCCGCCGCCGCCCGCGCTGAAGGGCGCGTGGGTGTGGGCCGGCGCCGGCACCAACACCGCGTTCGCCGGTCCGTGGGGCATCAGCTACACGGCCAACCTCACCCCCGACAAGGAAACCGGCCTCGGCAACTGGACCGAGGAGCAGTTCCTGATGGCGCTGCGGACCGGCCGCCACGAGGGCAAGGGCCGCCCGATCCTGCCGCCGATGCCGTGGCGGTACGTCGGCTCGCTGACCGACGACGACCTGAAGGCGGTCTTCGCCTATCTGCGCTCGATTCCGGCCGTCTCGAACAAGGTGCCCTCACCGGTCGACCCTGAGGAACCCAAGCAATGACACGCGGGTGGGTGGTAGCGTCGATGGCGCTGGCGCTCGTGGCGGCGGGTGTGGCCCGCACGCGGGCCGCCCAGCCGCTGGCAGCGCCGCTGCCGGCACCGCTCGCGGCATCGCTGCCAGGGGAGCTGCCGGAACGCCTGTCGGCCACAGGCCTCTACCTGCCCGGCACCCTGACCGTCGATCCCCGCAACCGCGCCTTCTCGCCGCAGTACCCGCTGTGGACCGACGGCGCGCGCAAGGCGCGCTGGATTCAGCTGCCGGCCGGCCGCCGGATTGTCGCGGCGGACGCCGACACCTGGGAGTTCCCGGTCGGCACGCGGCTGTGGAAGGAGTTCGGCTTCGACGGGCGCCGGGTCGAGACGCGCCTGCTGTGGCGCGCCACCGCGGCCGGCTGGACCTACGCGAGCTACGTCTGGAACGAGGCCCAGACCGAGGCGACGCTGGCCCCGGCCGACGGCCAGGCCGGCGTCGTCGAGGTCGCGCCGGGCAAGCGCCACAGCGTCCCCTCGCGCGAGGACTGCCGGGCCTGCCACGAGAACGGCGGCAGCAACGTCCTCGGCTTCTCCGCCCTCCAGCTCTCGCCGGATCGCGATCCAGCGGCGCCGCACGGCGAGCCGCTCCAGCCCGGCATGGTCACGCTGAGGACGCTGGTCGACGAGCACCTGATTGACGCCGCGCCGGGCCTCTTCGCGCGGGCGCCGCGCATCCCCGGCGACGCCCGGACGCGGGCCGCGCTCGGCTACCTGTCCGCCAACTGCGGCCACTGTCACAACCCGCAGAGCACCGCCGCGACCGTGCGCTTCCCGCTGCGGATGCCGGCCTATGCCTCGGCCGCGCAGGTCGAGCAGGCGATCGAGGCGCTCGTCGAGCGGACCACCAAGTGGGACCTGCCGCACAGCCTGCCGGGCACGACGTCGGCGGTGAAGCCGGGCGCGCCGGATCTCAGCGCGCTGTTCGTGCGGATGCGCTCGCGCCGGCCCTCGTCGCAGATGCCGCCGCTCGGCACCACCGTCGCCGATCGCGACGCCATCGATCTCCGTGTCGGCCTGGATCGACGAGCTCGGCCGCCGCGACACCGCGCGCGGACGACTAGACTGACGGCGATGAAGCACGTCGCCGCCGCCCTGCTCGCCGTCGTGCTTGCCGCAGGGGCGCTCGCTCCATCCGACGGGGCGGCCCAGCCCGCCGTCACTGCCGCCGCCGCCCCTGCCGCCGTCGCGTTCGGCACGCGCCACGCCGTCGCCCTCCGCACCAACGGCGAGGTGCTCACATGGGGCGAGAACGTCTCCTGCCAGCTCGGGCGGCGCGCCGGCAACGCCAGTCGCACGCCGGGCGTCGTGATGCGCAACGGCGTCGCCATCGCCGCCGCCTCCGATCACACGCTGGTGCTCACCGCCGGCGGCAAGGTCTACGGCTGGGGCCAGAACGCCGAGGGGGCGGACCGGCCGGGTCGAGGTGTTCACCAAGGTGGCGATTCCGGAGCTGGCCGGCGCCGGCGCCGAGGTGCGGGCCGGTTCGTTCCACACGCTGATCAAGACGAAGGACGGCAAGCTCTACGCGCTCGGCCGCGGCCGGGACGGTCAGCTCGGCAACGGCCGGACGACGAACGGCTTCGCGTTGGTGTCAGGCCTGACCGACGTCGTGTCGTTCGCGGCCGGCACGTGGCAGAGCGTCGCCGCGCGCGCCGACGGCAGCGTGTGGGCCTGGGGCAACGATGCGACGTCGCAGTTGTGCGACGGCGGCACCACGGACCTGAACGTGCCGGCGAAGGTGGCGCTGCCCGCCGGCGTCAGCGTCGCGCAGGTCGCTGCGGGCGGCCACGGGACGTTGCTGCGCAAGGCCGACGGCTCCCTGCTGGCGTGCGGCGACAACCAGTTCGGTCCGCTGGGGTTCGCACCCGCGTCGGCCCCGCGGCCGACCGGCGTGCCGACGGCCAGGACCAGCGCCATCCTCGGGTTCAGCGCCGCCAACGGCGCGGTCACGTCCCACGGCTGCGACGTCCGCCTGGTCGGCGACAACGACTACGGGATCGTGTCGACGGCCGAGAGCGGCACGGCGAGGTTCTACTTCCTGCGGCCCAACCTCTCGCTGTGCGCGTCGCGCGGCCCCGACGCCGGCGGCGACGTCGTTAACCCCGCGCCGCGGGGCGGTGTGTCCAACTGCTGGACGACGCGGGTCCAGGAGGACGGCGCAGCGAGCCCGCGCTTCGCCGGCCTGCGCGCCGCGATGCTCGCCGCCGAGGACCTGGTCAGGAGGAACACCGCGTTCTGGCCGCGCCGCAGCCGGTGCGCCTGCGGTACCTCGCTGTCGGCCGGGCCCATGGACGATTCCGGCGCGCGGATGCACATCAAGGCCGTGCCCGAGCGGAAGCCGGACGGCACGCGCCTGTGGACGACGGGCTGCGAGGTGATCCCGCAGGTCGATCGCATCGGCGGGGCCATCGCCCAGATCTCGGTCTTCTTCAACAGCGCCGCGAGCGCGACCTTCATCAGCCCGGCCGGCGAGGGCCCGACGTCGACCGGCACCGTTGGCGGCTATCCCGAGTACCGACGGCTGGGTGCTGATCACCAAGGACAAGCGGCTGCCGTGGATCCCGCAGACGCTGGCCGATCGCCTCGATGTGGAAGGCGAGAAGCGCCAGAAGGCGCTGGCCGAGGCGAAGCGGCGGCCCGCCGGGATCGTCGGGGACGACGACGCCGGCGGCATCGCCTGGCTCGAGCGGCAGGTGCGCGCGTATCAGGCCTACCGGGCGTCCTTCAGTGCCGAGCAGCTGCGGGCACCGGCCGTGTGGGGCGATCCCTCCGGCGAGGGACGCCGCCGGCAGCAAGCCGAGGCCGCCGCACTGCGCAACCTCGGCGCCGATGACCAGCAGCGGTTCGACGCCCTCGGGCTAGAGAGCCGGACCCTCGAGCGCCAGGCGCAGGCCGAGACGCGCAACCAGAACGCCGCCGCAGCGGCCCGGCTGCGCGAGCGATCGCGGGCGCTGGCCATCGAGGCGCGCGAGATCCGACCGGCGCACATGGCGCGCACCGCGCCGCGCATCCTCGAGTCGCTGGCCGTCTACGATCTGAAGAACATCCAGCCCGGGTCGGCCGAGCGCGCGATGAAGGTCAAACGCGATCCGACGTTCCCCGACGCGGCGACGCCGGACCGCATCCAGGTGATCGCGGTGATGCTGTCGTTCGGCCCCAAGCCGGTCGGCGCGCAGCTCGACTGGCAGGCGAAGACGAAGGAGAGCTTCGACTTCGCAGCCCTCGCCGCGCTGCTTCGCTGACGGGCGCGAAAGAATCCGGAGTGAAGTGCGACTCCGGAGTCGTCCTTCTTGATGACTCCGGAGTTGCACTTCAACTCCGGAGTCGTCTTGCGTTGGCCTACACGAAGCCTTCGAGGCGCCAGCCCTTGGCCGAGAACAGCGGCACGAACTCGCCCGGGATGAACAGTCGATCCTCAGGGTTCGCGATCTTGAAGTAGCTCTGCGGACGCAGGATGACGGTGTCTTCCTTGCTCAGGTCGATGACCGCACGGATCGGTGCCTCGCCGCGGCCCAGGTAGCGCACCTCGAAGGCCGCGAAGCGGAGCGGATCGGCCGGATCGAACACCCCGACGCCGTTCGCCCGCGCCTGCTTCACCGCGTCGCGGGACTTCTTCAGGTCGCCCGATTCGGCCAGCCGGCGGGCCGTGCCCGGCGCCGGCACCGCGTCGACGACCGTCGGCGCCTGGCGGAACGGATCGATGTTCGGCCAGATGAAGTACGGCAGCGCCTGGCCAGCGGCGAGCTGGCGCTCGTTGTAGGACGGCGGCCGCGGCGACGGCACGGCGGCATTCGGCTGGTTGCGGTTGATGAAGGCCAGGAAGCGGCCGTAGCGGTCGAAGACCTCGTAGGCGAAGGCGAGGAAGTAGCGGAACTCCGCCGGCGTCTGCCCCATCGCCACTTCGTCGCTCTCGATCAGCTGCCGCAGCGCGTCGCCGGCGGCGACGGCGTGTCGATGATGGTTGGCGGCGGCGCCCGACCCGAACCGCGGCTGGAGGTGCGCCACGAGGGGCGGCTCGAGCAGCCCGACCGGAAAACCGTTGGCGAAGGGGTTGGTCAGGTACTGCTCCCACTTCGGCCCGTCCAGCGCCTGGCCGGCACCGAGCGGATGCTCGAACGATTTCTCCGGCGTGTCGATGCCGAGGAACCGGGTCGAGCCCGTGCCGTCGAGCTGGACGCCGACCGTATCGCCGTCGGGCACCGCCTGCGCGAGCGTCTGGACCGTGCCATCGGCTTTCCGCCGGATGCCGACTACCGCGCGCGGGTTGCCCTCGCCCACCGTGAAGAAGGTCTCAGCCATGTCGCGTCTCCTGCTGATGTAACGACGCCGGAGGCTGGGACGTACGGACTGTGGGAATCGGCACGATCGCCGCGTGTTTTCGGAGCGGAATGGCCGTCAGTCGCGCGTCAGGGTTGCTCTTGAGCCAGGAGTCCTCTAGAATCGGTGATTCTGCCGCGACCCCCCGTGCTGGGACGTCGTTCAACGGTAGGACACGGCGCTCTGGACGCCGTTATCGGGGTTCGAATCCCTGCGTCCCAGCCAATCGCCCAAGTTCAAGTCCCCCAGCTCATTAGCCTCGATCGCAGGCACGGCTCGTGGTGTGTCTGACCCCGCATCGAAGGCCGCGATCTTGAAAGAATCTTGAAACTTTGTGCGCGCGGACGGGGCGAAGGTGTGCCCGCGTTCGAGCTTGGCGGCGGCGATCTTGAGGTTGGCGACCGTCTGGTTGTCGTAGCGCTCGGTGGTCGTGATCGAGGCGTGGCCGAGGAGGTCGCGCACCTGGGCCAGCGGCACGCCGTGCTCGACCAGCCGTGAAGCGTACTCGTGCGCAGGTCGTGCCACCGCAGGTTGATCCGGCGGAAGGCGTCCTGGGAGGCGTCGGACAGGCCCTGGTAGTTCATCCGGGGTGCCCAGGTGGGCGTCAGGCCGTGGGCTCGAAGGACGAGCGACACCCAGGTGCGGTGGAACAGCCGGAGCGGCTCTCCGGCCTCGTTGCTGAAGACCATGGCCTCCTCAGGCTTCTCGTCGCCGTCCGCGTCGAGCCGAAGCCACTCGATCACCTCCCGCAGCCGCTCGGTCGAAATCGGCACCAAGCGGGTCTTCCGGCTCTTCGTCGTCTCGCCTCGGAGCGTGATCGAGCCCGCGCTCGAGGTCGACGTCGTTGAACCTCAGCGCGAGCATCTCGCCCTGGCGCATCCCGGTGTCGATGGCCGCGACGAGCATCGCCTGGATATGCGGCGGGGCGGCGCTGAGCAGCGCGGCCTCCTCTGCATCGTCGATCCGCCGGCGCCGCTTGTTGTCCTCGCGCAGCTTCTTGATCAGGGTCTCGGATCCGCGCTTGAACGGCGTTCGCTCGATGTACTCGCGGCCGACCGCCCAATTCAGCATGTGGCGCAGCAGATCGACGATCCGGTTGACGCGCGCAGCGCTGAGCACGCGGGCGCCCGGCCGGCGACCGACGATCCGAGGCTTCTGCAGGTCCGCGATGAGGTCCTGAACGTCAGCAGTCTTGATTTCGGCGATCGCGCGATCGCCCCACCGATCGGTGAATGGCTTCACGGACCACGCGTAGTCCTTGGCGAGGGCGAGCCGCTTCGGGATGACGTGCCGATCGCGATACAGCTCTGCGAGCTCGCGGAACGTCATCGCCTTGGCCGGCGCTGGCGTCAGGCCGCTGGGGTCGAACGTGCCGGCGCGAATCGCATGCGGAGCTCGTCGAGTGCCGCGCCGGCCTCGGCCTTCGAGTGGATCTCGCGGTTCGCCCACTTCGACAGGCTCACGCGCACGCCGCGGAAGCTGCCCCACCACGGGTGTTCGCAGCGATCGCGGTTCCGGCCCTTGTGCTCGCAGAGCTTGTACAGACCCATTACGCCCTTGCACTACAAATCTTCGGAGACGCTGTCTCCCCATCGTGCGGTGAAGGCCTCGAGCGGCACGACCTCGAGGATCTCAGCAGGGCTGATTCCTCGTCGCATGTGGCCCTCGCGGCTTAGTCTGGACGCTCCGGGGTTCATCCGACAGTGCGCTCGACTCAGCGACACGATCGCAAATGGAACATCGGAGAACACCGACAACTCAGGCGGGCTGAGTGCTACCTCGACCACCACCGCTCTCCCGAGCGACTTGAGCTTGGCACAGAGCTTCTCGTAGCGAGACAGCGGCATGTAGATTGCCTCGCCACCGAGATACTGGAAGAATCGTTCGGTGCCATCGCTCAAGACATCAGCATTGCTCAAGCAGAACCAGAGCATGCCGTTTCTTCCGCGGTCCTGTTCGCCAGGGAAATAGTCAAGCCACGCCGCCCGAAGTTGTTCAAGTTGACGCTTCGAAAACAAGTCGGAGTATTGCTCAAGGAACTCCCGCTGGTGGTCTTCGCGACTGAGGACGCGCAGCCCCCTTGTCTCGTAGTAGTTTGTCGAGGGCTCCTTCGTGCAGTGATACCCCACAACCAGCATCTCTCTGATGGACGCCTCCAGGTCGTACGCTATCGAGCGAATCGGGCCGAAAGAGAGCAGTTCTTCTAGAGACCGCGTTCGGCGGAACCGATCGGCATGCCGTTCGACCGCCGCGCGGACTGGCGCCGGCCACCAATCATCGAGATCAAGTCGTACGATCGGTTTGTCCATCGTTACCCGGAAATGTGGGCAATTCGCCCTTTAACGTGGCGCTCCAACCACTCGTCGATCCACGGCGCCTTGATCCGAATGGAACGCCGCCCGCCGATGCGCACGTGCCGGAGCTCGCCGCGCTCGACCGCTGTGTAGATGGTATCGCGGCAAACGCCCGCATGTTCGGCGGCATCGGCCACGTTCAGCCAGAGTTTCATCGCACACTCTCCACGGAAGAACATCCTGCGTCGCGAGGCTCGGTCCACAGACGCGAGCCGCTGACGCGCGAGCGCTGCCTGTCTGAGCGATGGAGCCGGGACAGGGGTGGCGTGGGATTCGAACTGTGGGACGACACCAACCCGGGCGTCGTCGGAGGCGTCGGCCGGGGCACGCTGAGGCGCTCGGCTGGCGACGCGCGCCTGCACGCCGGTGGCCGGCGGCAGGGAGAGGCGACTGAATCGCGCTCGATATACCTAAGAACGCTGCGACGGTCGGAAACCTTACCAAGATTCTGCATCCTCCCACCGAGCGCACGTCATTCCATGCCGCGGAGGTGTTCAGCGGTCAGGTTGAGCACGTTCCAGTGCGCGGCGGGATCCGATTGGTTGGCCCTCAGCCAACGCTTCTCGGTTTCCGTGATGCTGCTGCGGCTGAACACGTCCTCCCGGACAAGGCGGCTCTGTTTCAGTGACGCTTCCCGCTTGCGACGATGCTCGACCATGGCGCCGTTCGATCGTTCGGCAAGTTGCCTCGTCAGGGCGATGACGAAGGCCAGACGGTTCTGCAGCTCCAAGGCCTTCTCGTCATCGCACGAGATGCGCGAAGCCTGGATAACCGAAGGTTGGCCAGGCCGACCACGAGCCGGCGTCCCTCAACGAGCCTGTCGGCGTCGCAACCCGCTCTCCAGGGTTTCGATCAGCCGACGCCGATCCTGTCAATCAGCCGACACTTTCGCCTGTGGCGACGTGGGCTAGAGTCGTGTCGGCCCGGATGGGCGCCATCACGTAACCGCCGGGGCCCACGCTCGGCCGCGGCGTTGTCAAGGCCTCGCGCCCACCAACCGCTCGTTGCGAGTTCACGCGCGAGCCTCGCGGACACGCGAGGTCGGAGCGTAGCGGAGAGCCTTGTACGACGCCGCGGTCGAGCGTGAGAATGGCCCGCGTGATGGCCGCCCGCGAGACCGCGGGTTGATTTGTTGTTGGCCAGGCGCTGGCCCGATTCTCCGGACGCTCGCACCCACACGCGCGTCGATGCTGGACGCTGACGCGCAGGGCGTGAACGACCCCACGACCCGAAGGTCGGGCCACCGAAGGGAGCAGGCAACGGGGTCGTTCACGCCCTGCTCTCCAGTCCTCTGGTCCTCGGCGCGCTGACTTCAGGGACGGCGGAGGGCGCCGTCCGGCCAGGGGCGCATCCGGGCATTGGTCACGTTTCCACAAGGCAACGTGGTGCCAAGGCAATGAGGCCGGCGCGTGCCGCTAGTCGTGCCGGCGGAAGCCTCGAGCCAACCCACGAAGGGGGACGACCTGCCAAGCGGGAGGTTGTCCTCCCGGCCGGCTCCGGCAACCCGACCGCGGCGAAGGCCCGGCGGTCCGGTTGCAGCATTTTGTTTTCGTAAAGTTACAAATATTGTTACTTTATGCACATGGAAGGCGTCGCACTCAACGCCAGGGAATACGTGGTTGGGCTAGCTCGGGCTGGGCGACATCTCTTTACGTCAGCCGAGGCAAGGGACGCGCTCGACGTCTCCGCCGCGGCCGCCAAGGTGGCGCTCCACCGGCTGGCTCAGCAGGGCCTCGTCTCCTCGCCCGCCCGCGGCTATTACGTCGTGGTTCCGCCCGAGTATCACTCGCTCGGGTGTCTCCCCGCGGAACAGTTCGTCCCGGAACTGATGGACCGCATGGGGCTCCGCTACTACGTCGGGCTGCTCTCCGCCGCGCATACCACGGGGCGGCGCACCACCGCCCGCAGGAGTTCCAGGTCTTCCTCGAACACGCCCGGCGGCCGCTCTTGTGCAGCCGCGTTCGCGTGGCCTTTATCGTGCGCAAGCGCCTGCAGGACGTGCCGGCCGAGAGCCTCAATACGCTGCGCGGCACGCTACAAGTCTCGACCCCGGAAGCGACCGCCCTCGACCTCGTCGGCTATCAACACCGAGCTGGCGGACTGAGCCAGGTTGCGACCGTTATCGCCGAGCTGTCCGAGCGCCTCGATGCCGGCAAACTCGTGACCGTCGCGGCGACCGCACCGCCGGCCTGGTCGCAGCGTCTCGGCTTCCTCCTGGAGCAAGTGGGCGCAGCGGAAAAGGCAGCACCGCTCAAGGCGTGGGTCCGCACTCACGCTCGCAAGCTCGTGGTGCTTCTGCCCGACGCTGGGCAAGCGGATGCGGGACGAAACGCGGACTGGAAGCTGCACCTCAACGCGACGGTGGAGCCCGAGCTGTGATCCCCTTCGACTACATCACTGCGTGGCGCGCACACGCCCCGTGGGTGGACAACTCGCAGGTCGAGCAAGACCTCGTGATCAGCCGTGCGCTCGTCGAGATCTTCTCCCATCCCCTGCTCGCCGACGCACTCGCGCTGCGCGGTGGAACGGCCCTTTCCAAGCTGCACCTGCGGCCCGCCGCGCGCTACTCGGAGGACGTCGATTTCGTCCAGGCCAGAGCCGAACCCGCCGGGCCGATGATGACGGCCTTGCGGGAGGTGCTCGAGCCCTGGCTGGGTGCGCCCAAGTGGAAACAGTCCGAGGGCCGCGTCACGTTCTACTACCGCTACACAGCGGAGGGACTGCCGGCCGTCCCGATGAAGCTCAAGGTGGAGACGAACACCCGCGAGCACTTCGCGATCTACGGGCTGCGGAAGACGCCGTTCAAGGTCGAGTCGCGGTGGTTCGATGGCGCGTGCGAGATTCTGACCTACGAGCTCGACGAGCTGCTCGGCACCAAGCTGCGCGCCCTCTACCAGCGCAAGTACGCGCGTGACCTGTTCGACCTCGAGACCGCCCTCGCGCGCCTGCCCGTGGACCCTCAGCGCACGGTCGCCGCGTTCCTCGAATACATGAAGCACGACGGCCACCACATGACCCGCGCGCAGGACGAACAGAACCTCGCGCTGAAGATGCGGGACCGGGCCTTCCTGGCCGACCTCAGCCCGCTACTCGCGGGTGGCGGACCGTGGGACGCGGCCGCTGCGGAGGCGCGCGTCTCCAAGGAACTGATCGCTCTACTGCCCGGCGATCCGTGGAAGCGCGATGACCGCTGAGGACGTGCGGCGTCGGCTACGCTTGGCCTAACGCGAAGAAGACGCGACGCCGTCAATGAAACCGCCAACAATTCCGCCCGGGATGAAGAGCGTCAGGATGGTGGTGGACCCGGCCATCCCGGAACTTGAGACAGCGCTAAACGGCTGGCTGGACAGCGAGGAGCGCCTCCGCTGGTTGGCGACCGTTCTGGTCCTAAGCAGAAGGCGACTAGACCCCCCCGTCACGAGCCGAAATGGAGTCTGCGACCCCGCGTCTCTGCAGGCATACTGCGCCGCTCTACACGAGCGTCTCACCACCTATCTGGCCGAGGTCATTCCAAACGTTTCTAGGCGCCGTTGGATCAACTACAGCCGCAGACTCGCCCTTGCTCCGCGGTGGCAAGGAAATGACCGCCACACCCGCGCCTGGACTCTAGGCGCATTCGACGCGGCTACGGCCCTCTACGGTGGAAGCGCGGATGTCGCGCTCTCCGATCAACGCTTTGTCATCGCCGCTGGGGAGTTACCATGTTCTTCGCGCTCTTGACTTGATAGTTCAGCTGGGCAAGGCACAGGATGTCTTCCGTTACTCGGGGCGCGGGGCTCGGTACGTGCTCCGGTCTTCGCTAAATGAACCAACGGAGCTGCCAGCTCGCGACGTGACCCAGGCTGTTGAAGAGTACTTCGCCAGGGTTTCTGTGGCGGAAATGGATGCGCCGTTCATGGCGTTGATGGGTACGGTCAGTGCGCGCGCTGCAGAGGACCGGGATCTGACTTCCATCTTCGGTGTCCGTCAGGTCCTGGAGCAGGAGTGGCGGGTGGTCACTGACCCGTCAGGGGGCGGCGAATCCGAAGGCGCCGCAGTCCTGACGGCGTACTGGCCGTCGATGACTTCCTACGCGCCGCTAGCGTCCCTCCTCGGCGCGGACCCGGAGCTCGCGCAATTCATCCCATCTGATGTAGTTACGGCGGTCGCTCTGCTGGCGGCGATTACTCCCTATGCCCTGGCATCGGCGAGCAATCTAGCGTCTGCTGCCGGGTTGGGGATCCTTCACGGACCAAGCGAGACCATGAGGTCAGCCCTTGCGGAGGGGTTGGGCGAAGCGCGAGATGTCCTAGAACGCCTCGGCTTTCCAACAGCAGTCGCTGCCAGCGTCGATGAGCTTGTAGCGGCCGCCGAAGGAGTGCCCTCGAGACTCTGGCCCGTCAAGCGTGGAATGTTCATCCGAACTGGCGCCAAGATTGTTGTGGACCTGTACGGAGCGACGAACACGCTGGACCTGGTGCTTCGTGCCGCCAACATCCGTGGCGGACGACTGGCGAACATTCGATTGGCCGACTTCGAAACCGAAGTCCAGCACGTTGTCGACTCCAGTCGGTGGCGGCCCGCAGTTCCTCTTGCTGCCCTTCGTGGTCGAACTCTGCGACGAAAAGGGCAGGCACTGACAGACGTCGACGCAATCGGAGCTTGTGGCGATCGTCTGCTACTCGTGTCGTGCAAGGGACGGGTCCACACGTCCGAAATTGAGATCGGAGACTACGCGGCTACGCGAAACGCCGGGACCTTTGCCGAAGAAGCCACAAGCGAATGGGCCGAGGTCATTCGGAATCTCCGGGCGGAGCCCAAGGGTGACAATTTCGACTTTTCTGCCTATGCCAAGATTGCGGGTGTGGTGTGTATTCCATTTCCGATGTTCTTGCTGAACGCCAAGGTCAGGAACAGGTCAGCGGCACCTGGGCTGAGGTTCCTGTCGTCCCTTGCAGAACTCAGTGTCTGGCTGAACACAGAAGGAAACTGAGGACCGCGTTGAGAGGACATATCTACGGACGACACCTGATGAGTGCCCTCACGAGAATGCCGGCCGACCGCAACGGTTCACGCCACGCCAACCAGGGGCGAGAGATGCAGGTACTGCCGCGAAGGAGGACGAACTCCACGCGGCCCGCCCCATTCCAGCTGGTCGGCCAGGATGCGTCGACTTCGCGTCCCACAGGACGCCGTCTCCCCGTATTGCTGCCAAAGCCGATGCAGCATCCGAATCGCGGCGCGTTGAAGCGCCTGCGAGCCTCGGCGAACCGGGCATCCGACATCCATGCGGCCGTCTCGCGGGCCCGGGCGCTCCCTGAAGAACCAGCCGAGTTCGTCGGCCACGACGGATGCAGCGGGCGCGCCAGCTCCTCGAAGACCGCGCGCTTGTAGAGGGCCAGGCCTTGGCGAACGGCTTCGGGACCAGCACCCGGATCGTCCAGCGGTGCAGCGTCTTGAGGAGCACCGCGTGGCGCACGATGAACGCCCGCAGGTCGACCGGCGAGCGCCGGCGCGCGAGGTAGATGAAGACGTGTCGTCGCCGGCCGGGGACGACGCCGATGGGCATCTTGTCGGGGAACAGTCGCAGCGTCTTCGCCGCGCCTTTGCCGAACAAACGTGCGGCAACTCCTTCTTCTCGAGCCGGTGCGTCCCGGCACCGCAGACGACGTAGCGCCACTTGTCGGTCCTCGGTGCCCAGCCACAGGTGTTCGCGGTCGTCCAGGACGGCGTCCAGGAGCATCAGCCGCTCGACCAAGCGCCCACGCGGTGCGGGCTTCCGGTTGCGGTTGTCGGTCTCGCCGATCGCGGCGTAGAGCCGCTTGGCGTGCACGTGATAGAGCCGGCCGCGATGGAGTGCGCCAGGCCGGATCTCGCGTGCGACTGTGCAGGAGGAGCTTCTCGATGAAGTCGTGCGTCTTCTGTCCGTGCGCGATGCCGGCGAAGGCGCAGTACCGCCGCTGGACGAACACGCCGGCGTGCTCCATCACCGTGACGAGGAACCGGGCCTGACGCTCGGTGAAGCCGAGGCCGGCCACCGAGGCCGCGCGTTGGGCGACCTCGCGACCGATGTCCCAGCGGTCATTGACGACTGAGGTCATCACAGCAAGGTCTCCGCCAGGCGCGGGTCGAGGGGGCGTCCGCGCCCGCCTCGGCCGCCGGCGCCGGTCAGCCCGCTGCGGTAGCAGGTGAATCCGGTGCGTGCGCGTCGCCGCCGCGTGGGCGCCGCGGTAGTGGGCGGTCACGACCTCGATGTCCTCGTGGCGCATGCGGCCGTCGCGGTCCTCGTACTCGATGCGCGCGTCGGGGAAGTGGACGCTGCCATCGAGGTACGGCAGCTCGTGTTCGCGCGCCCAGGCACCGATTTCGTGCGCCTGCCGGTCTGGCCGACCGTCGCTGTCACCGCGCCCCCGGTTCCGCTCCTGCAGGAACCGCTGGTACTCGCGCTTCAGCTCGTAGTCGAGGACGACCCGCCGGACCCTGCCGCCGTCCTCGCGCAAGCGCGCCTCGGCGCGAGTGTAGGCGCGGTAGACCTGCGAGTCGTGCGCGAGCTCGCGCGGCTTCCTGAGGCCCGCGTAGAACGCCTGGCGGGGCCCCCGGCCGCGCTCCAGGCGATGGGTCTCCAGGAGGTCGCGTCCGGCCTTCGTGAGGACGATGGCCTCCCGGCCGCATCCGTCGAGCGGCAGGGTCTCGACGAGGCCGGATTCCCTCAGATGCTGGATGTCCGGCTCGGGCCGTCGGGACAGGGCGCCGCGGTCCGGTGCTCGCAGGTCGTCGACGTCTACGACCCGGAACGCACCGATTGCCGCCAGGGCGCGACTCTCACGACCGGAGAGTTCGTACACGCGCTCTCGGTCGACGGCCAGTTCTCGCTCCTGCCAGTCGGGGAAGGTCCAGAGTGCGACGTGAACGGGTCGGCGCCGTCCGATTCGCGCGGGCGGTCCGAGTCCCGGCTGGCGCGGCTGCCCCAATCACGTTCGAGGGTCGTTGACGATCGCGGTGTCAGCCCAGCGTGGGTCGTAGAGGTCCATGTCAGCGTTCCGGAGTGCAGTATCTGGCGCTCCCGAACGCGTCGCAATCGAGCGTCAGGTGGTCTAAGGCGGGTTTGGGTGTTGATAGGGCCGGCGATGGTTACAATGGGCCCACGCAAAAGATGGACCCGCTCGACCACTCCGTTCGGATGGCGGCGTTTCGTTTCCTCGAGGAGCAGACGCACCTTGTCGGGGAGGACGGCGCTCTTCGCCGTTCGCTGCTCGAGCGCGGATTTACCTACGACGGTCAAAGAGTCCCTCTCTTGGGACCTCAAGGCATTTTCAAGCCACGCGTGCTGCGTTCCATCCCGCTCAGCATCACGACCTGGTACCCGTCGTGGAGGGCGAGAAACGGCCCTACGACGATGCATTTGGTGCTCACGGGCTACTGCGTTATCGGTATCGGGGAACGGACCCTGCCCATCACGAGAACGTGGGATTGCGCCAGGCGATGCAGCAGCAGGTGCCCCTTATCTACTTCCACGGCATCGTGCCCGGCCTGTACGCCTGAGTGGCCCGTCTTCATCGTCGGGGACACTCCGGCGCTGCTGACGTTCACGGTCAGCGTGGACGAACGCACGTTCGCCAGCCTCGGCAACGTCGAGATCGAGGAATCGACGATCCGACGGCGGTACGCGACGCGGCTCTTTCGACAGCGCCTTCATCAGACAGCATTCCGCGAACGGGTAGTCCGCGCCTACCAGCATCACTGCGCGGTCTGTCGTCTCAAGCGCGTGGAGCTGATTGAGGCCGCGCACATCCTGCCCGACGCCGACCCTCTCAGCGAGCCCGGCCGTGCCGAACGGCCCTTGCTCTGTGCGGCTCCATCACGCGGCCTTCGACAAGTACCTTATCGGCATCAGACCCGACTGCGTCGTCGAAGTTCGTCAGGACGTTCTCGACGACTCCGACGGCCCTATGCTGATTCACGGCCTCCAGGGGTTCCACGGCTCCACGCTGCTCGTGCCGAATCAGGTGTCATGGCGACCTGACCGGCAGCTACTCCAAGAGCGATATGAACTCTTCAGGGCGTCAGGCAGCTAGGCTGGGCCCTTCGTAGCGCACGGATGCCAATGTCGACACAGATCGAGCTCAATGCGGACCGAATCCTGCAGGCGATCGCTGAGGCCCCGCGTGACCTGTACGTTGAGGCGCCAGCACTGGCGCTAAAAAACAGAACTCGAGCCCGCTCGGCTCAACTACGCTGCGGCCCATCTTGGCTCGACCAAGGCTGGGCGGAATGGCTACAGACCATGGGAACCGATCCGGACCATTTCGGCGATATTCTCATTACTCCTCGGGGCCGCCTTGAGTTTCAGCGAATTCAAGCGTCGCTGGCCCTGCCTACAGAGTCCAGAGGAAATGCCAGCATGGGCGCGTCTGCTTCGGTGGGGATCAAGCTGTTCATCAGCCATTCGTCGGGAGACGTCGAGCTGGCCGCCGCGCTCGTCGAGCTACTTCGAAGTGCGCTCAGCCTCTCAGCCGAAAGCATTCGATGCACAAGTGTCGACGGCTATCGGCTACGAGGGGGCGCGAACACAAACGAACAGCTCAGGGCCGAAGTCCACGACGCGGAGGCTTTCATCGGGATTATCTCGGCTCGCTCGATGCGCTCGACGTATGTGCTCTTCGAACTCGGTGCTCGTTGGGGAAGTGCACGGCCTCTGGTCCCGCTCTTGGCTCCTGGCACGCCATCGTCCGTAATGGAGGGACCAGCCGCCGCAATCAATGCACTCCGTTCTGACAAGGTCGCGCAGCTTCATCAGCTGGTAGACGAACTGGGGGAGACGCTGCGAATCAGGCCCGAGAAGCCTGCGGCATATCAGGCTGCGATCGAGAGGGTTCTTGGCGTCAAGCCTTCGACACTCGAGCCCTCGACTGACGTCGACAACGTGATGAGGCTGCAGGCTGAGGTGGAGAGACTGAGCGCCCCGAAATTCACAGCCGAATCGCGGCGAATAGCGGAGGACCGATACCGTCGCTTCACGCGGGAGCAAAAGGTAGCGATCAGGGACTTGCTGATTGTGGGAGATGTCACTGACCGGCAGGCCCTGGAGTACCTCAGGTCTAAGGGTTTGGCGATAAATCACGGCAGCATCTTCAGCGCGCTCATCGAGGGCGCGGTAGTCCGGCGTGTGATTGCTGAACGCCAGTATGGCGAGCACGTGACTGGCTATACGGGTCCCTACACAATCAATCCCATATTCCGTGAAGTGTTTACCGAACTGATCGAGAACGACCCTGAGTCGCTTGCCTGAGGCCATCGGAGTCGCCACGAGCCCCAGCCGGTGTGCCACGAGGTCTGACGAACTGCAAGACCGCCCGAGAGTCGTGTGACGACGACCATGTTCGAGTACTCCTGAACTCTGCGGCACGAGCCGAGGCCGGAGTGAGGCTGCCAATCAAATAACGGGACTACGTGATCTACTGTATCGATGTGGGCTCGGTCGCCAAGGCCACCACGGTCTACGCAGACGTTCCCAACTGCGGCGCCAGGGCGCCAAGAGCCAGAACGCTGCGCGACGCCATAGACCACGAGGTCGTAGAGACCGGCGGGACAATGGCCCCGCGCGGAGGCGATAGATTGCAATCTGCGAGTCGCGTGCCAGACAGACCCGCATAGTTCCGAGCTTCGATGGCTTGTGCCGACAACCCTGCGCTGTCGGTCGTTCCGCCGCCCGAGCCCGTTGTTGGTAGGCCGACGAAAGGGGTCGCTGGACCCGCAATCCGGATCGGTCTACTGATTGTTGGGCGGCCACCTTGTCGGTCGTCGAGGATGGGCATGGAGGATCGCCAAGGCACCGTACCATACGCAATGCAGATTGAAGAAACTATTCGGCGCTGTGTTGTGTTCCTCTATGCGGGTGCAGGAGAGGAGAAGCGTCCCGTCGGCACTGGCTTCTTTGTGTCCCAGGAGGCATCCGGCCGATCGGCTGGACTGAGCGTTCTGCCTCGTTACCGCGAAGCACATCGTCGAGGGTGTACACCTCGCCGGCCAGCGCCTCTACGCGCGCGTTAATGTTCGGGGACCGCTTGACCTGCTGCTCCTGGACGAGGCGGGACGCGAGTCTGACCGTCTTAAGGGGAACGGTGAGACGCCAGACATCCAGCGCCTTTTCGGAAGACCTCCGCGCGAATCCGCCCGGCGTCCCTTGTGGCACAAGCAGAAGCAGCGGTGAAGCGAGAACCCTCACTCGCCGACGCGTCTCGATTCGTTGATCTCTGGTGAGGCCGACAAATGGATCTTTCACGAAGATTTCAAAGTAGACGTGGCGGTACTCGACTGGCAGCCGTCGAGCGTGCTCGATGTCTTCCCGCTCAAGTTGAGATGGGCGGCAACCCCGGACTTCATCTGCGAAAGAGGGTATCGGACCCGGTGAGGACGTGTTCGTGGTTGGCCTCTTCCGGCGCCACACGGGCCAAGCGCGAAACATCCCGATCATTCGGGTCGGCAACCTCGTCGCTATGCCGGAGGAGCCGGTGCAGACTGCTACCGGACTGCAAGAGGCGTATCTCGTCGAACTTCACTCGATCGGGGGACTGAGCGGATCGCCCGTCTTCGTGTACCTTGGTGGCGTTCGGCGCCATTTCCCGTTTGGGGGCGAACTCACGCTAACCCAATACGCCGGAGCCATTCATCTCCTCGGACTCGTGCATGGACATTGGAACGTCGGCGTCAAGGAGGAGCTGGATGCGGCCCACGACGCGCTAGGCAACGACGAGCGCATCAACATGGGGATCGCCATTGTCGTGCCGATTGCGCGACTACTCGAAATTCTCGACTACCCGGAAGATCACGTGAGATGAGAGAAAGGGCGCAGAAGTAGGACTGTCTCGCTTGCTGAATCTACGCGGCCTCAAGCGTTCGATCTCGCGAATGGTCTAAAGAACCTCCGACCACTTGAAAGAATCTTGAAACTCTGTCCCCGAAAACACCCTCTTTTAACCGGTCCGGCCCGAAGGACGTCCCCGTAAACCACTGAAAACACTACGTCTTTGGTTAGCGGGTCGGGCTCTGTAGCGACCGATGAATCCAAGATTCCGTACCTGTTACAAAAGCGCCCAGTCTGGCATAACCGTGGCGTGGCAGAGCGGCCCACGCCGGACGACGCGACGCCCGACGACCTGCGCCGGGAGAATGCGCGCTTGCGCGACGAGTTGGCGCGGAGTGAACAGGCGCGCGATCACGCGGAGCGCGAGCGGGCCCGGCTGGAGCGCGAGCGCGATCGCCTGCAGCGTGAGCGGGATCGGTTGAAGGATCAGCTCGACGCCGCGCGACGTGCCGGGTTCCGCCAGGCCGCGCCCTTCGCGAAAGCGCAGCGCCAGGGCACGGGCCGGTCGCCGGGACGGCGCGCGGGCGCGACCTACGGCCGTCACGCGCATCGGCCCCGCCCCCGGCGGATCGACGAGACCCATGACGCGCCGCTCCCCGCCGTGTGTCCCGACTGCGGCGACGGGATCACGCCCACGCACGTCGCCACCCAGTGCCAAGAAGATTTGCCGCCGGTGCGGCCCGTGGTGCGCGCGTTTCGCGTGGCGGTCGGCACGTGCCGCGGCTGCGGGCGCCGCGTGCAGGGACGCCATCCGCTGCAGACCTCGGACGCGCTCGGCGCGGCCGGCACCGCCCTCGGCCCGCGGGCGACGGCGCTCGCGGTGTGGCTGCACAAGGGGTTGGGGGTGCCGCTCGGCAAGGTCCGCCGCGTGCTCGCCACGCAGCACGGCCTCGCGGTCACGCGCGGCGGCCTCGTCCACCTGTGTGCGCGCACCGCTGCGCGCGCGGCGCCGACCTATGCCGCGCTCTGCGCCGAGGTGCGCGGCAGTCCGGTGGTGACGCCCGATGAAACCGGCTGGAAAGTGGGCGGCGTGCTGCACTGGCTGTGGGTCGCGGCCACGCCGACGACCACCGTCTTTCGCATCGCGCCTGGCCGCGGCTTCGACGACGCGGCCGCGTTGCTGGGCGCCGACTTCGCCGGCATCCTCGTCCGCGACGGGTGGGTGGTCTATCGGCGCTTCACGCAGGCCACGCATCAAACATGTGTGGCGCATCTTTTACGCCGGTGCCGGCTGCGGCGCGGCGATCATCCGCGGAGTCCGCTGCCTCGCCGATCCAGACGCGCTTGTAGCAGGCCCTCGCGCTCCGGGACCGCGCCGCGGCCGGCGACGTGTCGCCGCACGGGCTGGCGGTCGCCCGCGGGCGGCTGTTCCAGCAGATCCTCGACGTGCTGACGACCACGCGCTCGACCGTGCCGGACGTCCAGCGCTTCGCCGCGCATCTGACCACCGAGGCCAGCGCTCTGCTCACCTTCCTCGGCGAGCCCGCCGTCGATGCCACCAACTGGCGCGCCGAACACGCGATTCGTCCGGCCGTCGTCACCCGCAAGGTCTGTGGCGGCAACCGCACCGCGCGCGGCGCCGAGACCCAGCAGATCCTCGCCTCGGTCCTTCGCACCCTCGATCAACGCGGCCTCGATCCGACTGACGTCCTCACGCCGCTGCTGCACGCCCGTCAGCCGATCGTCGCCCCCGCCCTGCGGCTGCCGCCGACGTAGAGACCGACCCGCTAAACCAAGACAACACTACGTCGTCCGACGCCGTCGGCCTCGGCCGGGCCGACTCTGGACGCCGTTATCGGGGTTCGAATCCCTGCGTCCCAGCCACTTCATTCGCTCTTCAAGCTCATTCGTGGCCGGGAGGCCGATTCAGCCGCATCCGTCACGCCTGCGGCGTGCCGGAACGGGGTCGAATCCTGCCTCCCAGCCACAAGGCGATGTACGGAGGGCTTCGGTGACATCCACGCTGCCCAGTCTGTCGACACGCACGAGGTGCGGTCGGACTGTTTGATCAAGCCAAGTCGGACCGCGGACCGTGGGGGCTTAGCCGATGCGACGTCTGCATCTGCGGTGGGTGTGCGCCCCTGTCCGTTGACCGATGCGCCGAAGGTGCGCCTCAGTCCTGGAGCGCTTGCTTGCTCTCAGATGTCTGTGGCGGTCAGCGTTTGGCTTTGATTGCGTCGGCCCCGTTGCGCCATGTGCGGATGACCAGGGGAGCAGCGTCGCGGGGGGCGAGGTTCCCATTCTGGATCTGTTCCCAGGCGACGTACGTCACGGCGAAGAGGCATTCGACCATCCAGGCGGGGTTGAGGTCGGGGTCGAGATCGCCATTGCGCTGGGCGCGAGCGAGAGCTGCTCTGATCGGGGCGTCGAGCTGGGCGCTGCGGCGGGTGAAATCGGCGTCGTTCGCGATCTCTGGCGCGCGCAGCAGGAACATCAGGCGCGGGCCGAGGGGCACGAGTTGCTCGACCAGCCGCTCGACTGCTGCCAGCGGGTCGTCTCCGTCGAGCCCGGCTTCGGCGTACATCGTGCTGAGGTGGTCGAGGGCGTCGTGGGCGACTGCGGCGAGCAGGGCGCCCCTGGTCGGGAAGTGGCGGTGCAACGTGGTGCGGCCAATGCCGATTCGGGCCGCGAGCTCGCCAAGGGAGATGTCAGGGATCTCCACGAGAAAGCGGGTCGCGGCGTCGAGCACGGCCGCAACGGACCGGTCGAGGGGCGCTGGTCGGGGGGATGAATCCACACTTCGACATTAGCGCAATTCAGCATATTGCTGTACCGTATGGAACATGACAGTTCCAATAAGATTAGCATTGTTCCGTTCGTCGGTGTCCGCGTGGGGACTGCTGGCCGCGACCTGGCTGTCCACGCTCGGCAACGCGGTGGTCATGGTGGCCGTGCCATGGTTGGTGCTCCAGCGCACAGGGAGCGCGGCCCTGACCGGAATCGTCGCCGCGGCGGCCTTCGCGCCTCTCGTGCTCGCTGCGCTGTTCGGTGGCGCGCTGGTGGACCGCTGGGGGCGGCGCCGTGCGAGTATCGCGGCCGACCTGCTCAGCGCCGCCGCAGTCGCGGCACTGCCGCTGCTCGATCTCGTCGTCGGCCTCGAGTTGGTCCCGTTGGTGGTGCTGGTCGCGTTGGGAGCCATCTTCGACGGCCCCGGGGAAGCGGCCCGTGAGGCGATGCGACCCGACGTCGCCGCGCGCGCGGGGTGGCCGTTGGGGCGGGTCAATTCCCGAGCCGAGGCAATCGAGGGCCTGGCCGACCTGACCGGCCCCGCTGTCGCGGGGCTCCTCGTGGTAGCCGTCGGCCCGATGAGCACACTGTGGCTCACCGCAGGGCTGCTGGTCGCGGCGGCACTAGCCACAACCGTCATGGTTCGAGCACAGTCCCTCGAGGTCAGCGCGGCTCACCGGCCCGGGTCGCCGGCGACCACCAACCCAAGGGAGACGTACCGCTCCGCGGTGCGCGCGGGCCTGCGAGCGGTCTGGGATGACCCAACTCTGCGCGGATCCGGAATCCTGGCCATGGCCATCGTGGCAGTCACCGCTCCGCTGACCGTGGTCGTCCTACCCGCGCACCTGCGGATGATCGGCGGGGCCAGCGGCCTGGGCGTCGTGCCGGCCGCGTTGGCCGCCGGGGGGATCGCCGGTGCCCTGGCCACGCCCGCCCTGCTGCGACGGACCACGCGCCGACGGGTTCTCCTGACCTCTCTGCTGGGAATTGCGGCATCCCTGCTCGCCTTCACTGCAGCCTCGGGAGTCGCCCAGACGGCGGTGGTCGCAGCACTGCTAGGGCTGCTCGCCGGGCCGTTGAACCCCGTGCTCGCAGTTCTCATCCAGGAACGGACACCCGAACCGCTGCGCGCCCGCGTGATTGGGACCACCACCTCGTTGGCACTGGCCGCTGCCCCACCCGCCTTCCTGGCTGCTGGACTGCTCGTTCAGGTTCTCGGGCTCAGCGCCGCGTTCACCCTCTGCGCGGTCGGGGCACTGCTCGCGGCCGCCTATTGCGGCTGGGCACCCGGCCTGCGCGACCTGCGACCACCCGGACCGGCGCCTCTGTGCGCCACGCCCACCACCAGCGCGGCCGGTGCCCGATGACTGCACCGGTGTCCCACCCGGCTGCAGCTGGCGTTCCTGGCCGCGAACAACTCCCTGACCAGCTTCGCGGCCTCGCCCTGGCAGGGATCGCCTTGGTCAACATGCCGTTCCTGCTCATCAGCAACGCCGGCTTCACCCCCGGATCAGTGGATTCCACCGCAGATCGCGTCACAGCGTTCCTGATCGTGGCGTTCGCACAAGGCAAGTTCTACCTGCTGTTCTCCTTCCTCTTCGGCTACAGCCTGACCCTGGCGTTGCGCCGCGTCGACGGAAACGGACTGCGGCGCTACCGCAGGCGGCTGGTGGGCCTGGCCGTCCTCGGCGCGGCGCACGCCATGTTCTTCTTCGTCGGGGACATCCTGGTCAGCTACGCCTTCCTGGGGATCGTCCTGTTGTGGTTCGTCCCGCGCAGCGACACGACCGCCCTGCGTGGAGCCGCGGTCGCGCTCCTGACCGGCTGGGTGCTACTCGCCCTCCTCGTGTGGTCGGCCGCCGCTACCGACACGGCCACAACGACCGGTTTCGTCACCGACTCCACCGCCACCGACCAGGCGTTCGCAGGCACCTTCATGGACGCCGCAGGCGCCAGGCTCAACGTGCTGCCGCAGGTCGCCGTCGTGTTCGCGTTCCTGAATTGGGCGCCCGCCCTGGCGATGTTCCTCCTTGGTCTCGTCTCCGGACGCCGCCGGCTGCTGGCCCACCCGCAGGGCTTCCCGTGCCTGTGGCGGCGCCTGCTCGTGCTCGCCGCCGTGGTCGGGATACCAGGCGGGATCGCCTCTGCCGTGCTCACCCACGGCCCCGGCGCCGAAACCGCCGACGGGCTACGCCAGGCCCTCGGTGTCGCGCTCGGCTTCGGCACGGCTCCCGCACTCACCGCCGGCTACGTCGCGCTCGCCGCCATTGCCACCCGGTCCAGATTCCTGCGAGCAGTTCAACCTGCCGGACGCATGTCCCTCACCGGGTACCTCGGCGAATCCATCGCGCTCTCGGCCATCGCCTGCGGGTGGGGACTCGGCGCCCTCGGCCAGCTCAACGCCATGCCCGCCGCGCTGGTCGCCATCACGGTCTGGCTCGCCTTCGAGGTCTTCGCCAGGACTTGGCTCACCCACTTCACCTACGGGCCCAGTGAATGGCTGCTCCGCTGCTGGACCTACCGCCGAGCCGTACCCCTGAGAGCGCACACCGGGGCGGCACCAGACTCCAGCTGGTGAATTCCGATCGCCCGGATAGCTTGGTAACGCAAGAATTGAACGTTCCGGCAGCCATCATCAAGGCCGCGCAGGGCATGGCCGTCGCAACGCACTAGGACCAGGAGCCGTCACCTAAGAGTTAAGGGGCTGTCCGAAATATGTAGACAAACTTCGGACAGCCTCCTGAAGTAGAGTCGCAGTAAATCTCTGATGCAGGCAGCCTTGACGTGTCGATTGATCATGCAGCGGTAAGAAGCCAGTTGCGAATCCCGCGCACCAATCTCCCACGTGCAAGTCCCGGATCTCGTTGGCCTCGATCGAGGCGTGGCCGAGCAGGTCCCGCACCTGCGCCAGCGGCACGCCGTGCTCGACCAGCCGTGAGGCGTACTCATGACGCAGGTCGTGCCACAGCAAGTTGATCCGGTGGAAGGCGTCCTGGGAGGCATCGGACAGCCCCTGGTAGTTCATCCGGGGTGCCCAGGTGGGCGTCAGGCCGTGGGCTCGAAGGACGAGCGACACCCAGGTGCGGTGGAACAGCCGGAGCGGCTCGCCGGCCTCGTTGCTGAAGACCAGAGACTCGGCGGACTTCTCGTCGCCGTCCGCGTCGAGTCGCAGCCACTCGACGACGGCCCGTAGCCTGTCGGTCGAGATCGGCGCCACGCGGGTCTTGCGGCTCTTCGTCGTCTCGCCTCGCAGCGTGATCAAGCCGCGCTCGATGTCGACGTCGCCGAACCGCAGCGCCAGCATCTCGCCCTGGCGCATGCCGGTGTCGATGGCGGCGACGATCATCGCCTGGATGTGCGGCGGTGCTGCGCTCAGCAGCGCGGCTTCCTCTGCCTCGTCGATCCGCCGGCGCCGCTTGTTGTCCTCGCGCAGCTTCTTGATCAGCGTCTCGGACCCGCGCTTGAACGGAGTGCGCTCGATGTACTCCCGACCGACTGCCCAGTTGAGTATGTGGCGGAGCAGGTCGACGATCCGGTTGACGCGCGCGGCGCTGAGCACGCGGGCGCCTGGCCGGCGGCCGACGATCCGCGGCTTCTGCAGGTCGGCGACGAGGTCCTGAACGTCAGCGGTCTTGATGTCCGTCCGCGCGCGGTCGCCGAAGCGCTCGAGGAAGGGCTTTACGGTCCACGCGTAGTCCTTCGCGAGCGCCAGCCGCTTCGGGATGACGTGCGGATCGCGATACAGCTACGCGAGCTCGCGGAACGTCATCGCCTTGGCTGGCGCGGGCATCAGGCCGGTGCGCTCGAACGTGCTGGCCCGAATCGCAATGCGGAGCTCGTCGAGCGTCGCACGGCTTCTGCCTTCGAGTGGATCTCCCGGTTGGCCCACTTCGACAGGCTCACGCGCACGCCGCGGAAACTGCCCCACCAGGGGTGTTCGCAGGATCCCGGTTCCGGCCCTTGTGCTCGCAGAGCTTGTAGAGACCCACCTTGAACTCACTGACACTGTTCTACAGCGCCCAGCCAACGAGTGTGATTCGAACAGGATCCTGTGGTGGACGCCTCTCGATCTCCCGGCGCACTGCTGGCAGGAACGACATGGGCATCTCTGCTGTTGAAGGACTGCGTCAGACCCGATCTCGCCGTACTCGTCACTCGGCTGCAGTGAGTGGGCGCTAGGCAGTTGCCTAGCGCTCTGAGCTCGTCGAGTATCGTGTCGAGCCGGTTTTGGAATCCGCCGCCTCCGTAGTCCTGCACGTACCGGACGATCCTGCTGATCAGCTCTGGCGTCAGCGTGAGCTCGTTGCTGACGAGCAAGGCTTGGATCTGCCGGAGGAGACTCTGGAATCCGCCTTGGCCGACGACGGGTCGGCCGAGTGCTTCCACCGCGTCAGGTGACAGAGTGAAGGTGAGCCGAACCATCAATCGTCCCTTCTGAACAGTACGATCCTGTTGGTGTTCGTGCCCTTGCTGTTGTTGGTCACGCCCCAGCAGTTCGCCGTCTTCGTGAAGCGCTGCGAGTTGTAGAGGACCAGAATCGGTCGAAGCAACGCCTGTCGGCCAGCTGGGATCACGAGCTCCTCGAGCCGCAAGGCACCGCCGCGAACTTCACCGACCTCGAATGCAACGTGGCCTCCCGGCCGCAGCGTCCGTCTGATCTCTGTCAGGGTGTCAACGACGAAGTCCTGCCAATCTTCCGGCCGCTTGACTTGCGTGATCGGCACCGCGCTCGCATCGATGCCTCGAAACCAGCAGCGTAGCCAGTTGTCTGCCTGATAGTTGACGATATCGAGGAACGGCGGCGACGTTACGACCAGGGCGACCGATCCCGACTCGATTGAGGGCGTGTCCGATGATCGGCCCACCACCAGCCGCCGTCGCGACGACGCCTCGTCCATTGCCTCGCGAGTGTCCGGTGTGACATCGCGCAACAGCGCGCGGCTCTTGGCGAGAATGATGCGGCGGACATCGCGAACGGGAGGCGCCTGACCGAGCTTGGCGTTGATCTTCGCCTGCGCCTTGACGGACACCGCCTGGTTCGGCGGCAGCGTATACACCGAGAAGAATCCCGGCGAATGGCCGGTCAGGCGGTTCAAGGCGACCATCTGAATCCATCTGTCGGCGGCCGTGAGCCGTCCGGTCTCTTCGCGTGACGCCAGGTACTTCCGAAGGGCGCAGATCTGCCGAAGCGTGTCGGGGTGGTAGAAGACCAGCAGTTCTTCGGGCGGGTCGTCTGCGTCGTCGAAGTCGACCTTGCCAAGGCCCTGCTCAACCTCCCGAATCGGTGGCGGCGTCAATCGCGGTTCGCAGAGCGCGGCGCTCAACGGATTGACATCACAGCCGTAGGGGACGCGACCCATCAGCGCTGCCTGAATCAGCGTGGTGCCTCGGCCCATGAATGGGTCGTACACGACCTCCCCAGGCACGGTGAGTCGGCTGATGAAGAACTCCGGCAGTTGGGGCTTGAAGCAGGCTCGATACGAGACCTCGTGGAGGCTGTGCGCCGCTCTCTGCTTTGCGGTCCAGAACTCGTTGGTCAGCGTGGGGACTCCGGCCTCGTCGCCCGGGACCGCCATCGAAAGCCGTCCGCGTTCGGTCGGCACGCCGTGCCACTCGAAGCTGCTGAGTTCCTCTTCGATCCCCGCCTCACTCGGAGGATCGAACGGGAGGGTTGCGGCGCCAGTTCTCCTCATGGGGCGGTAGGTTAGCATCTGCAGTCCCTCGCGGGCGGGCGACCCTTTTTCAGATCGTTCCGGAGTTCGGCGCAATGCTCGACGCGGCGCCTGGCCGAGCACCAACTCGAACGCCGTTGACGGTATGCACACGTGTGCATATACTGAAGCGATGGCGGACGATGTCGAGTGGGACTCGCGCAAGGCCGCCGCCAACCTGAAGAAGCACGACGTCGACTTCGCTGACGCAGCGACCGTGCTGCACGATGACGCCGCGCTGTCGATTCGGGACTCCGGAACGGACGAAGAGCGCTATGTCACGATCGGCCTGGACGCGTTGGGCCGCGTGCTGGTCGTGGTTTATGCGTGGCGAGGTGACCGGGCGCGCCTGATTTCCGCACGACTCGCGACACCGCAGGAACACCGGCAATACGGAGCACCACGATGAAGGCACAGTACAACTTCGAGCGCGGGAAGCGAGGGCCGGTTCTGAAGGTTCCTGCCGGCAAGACGCGGATCACCATCCGCATCGATGACGACCTGTTGGAGTGGTTCCGTGAGGAGGTCCACGCGGCCGGCGGCGGTAGCTACCAGACCGGCATCAACGCGGCCCTTCGAGAGTACGTCAGCGCGAAACGTGAACCGCTCGAGGCCACGCTCCGCCGCGTCCTCCGCGAGGTGCTGCCTCGTGACCTGAAGCGGGCAGCGTCTCGGTAGCTCGCGTCAGCCGCAGTCGCGGCTTACCGTGGGCTCCTCCGCATGGGGGCGACAAGTGGTCGCTTCCAGGTTCGCAAGGGCTTCAATCAGCCGACGCATGACCTTTCGATCAGCCGACCCCGACAGAGGCTCGCGGGTCCCGCCAGAGCCAGCAAGGGCGTCGGCCGCGTTTGCGCCGGGCAACGCGTCGCGAGCGAACTGACGTGTCCTGTTCACCGGTGCCGCAGTGCCGCGGAAGGCTTGCGCGCTCGGGACGGGACGACCTGCCTGGCTGGGGTTGTCCCGTCGGCCGTCCCGACAACCAACTGCTGCCGACCGTGGGGCGGCCGGTCGATGTCCTCTCACTCGCGTAAAGTAACTAATATCGTTACTTTATGCACATGGAAGGAGCTGCGCTCAACGCCAGGGCTTACGTGGTTGGGCTAGCTCGGGCTGGGCGACATCTCTTTACGTCAGCCGAGGCGAGGGACGCGCTCGGCGTCTCCGCCGGGGCCGCCAAGGTAGCCCTCCACCGCCTGGCTCAGCAGGGCCTCGTCTCCTCGCCCGCCCGCGGCTACTACGTCGTCGTTCCGCCCGAGTACCACGCGCTCGGCTGTCTGCCCGCAGAGCAGTTCGTCCCGGACCTGATGGACCGTCTGGGGCTCCGCTACTACGTCGGCCTGCTCTCCGCGGCGCAATACCACGGCGCGGCGCACCACCGCCCGCAGGAGTTCCAGGTCTTCCTCGAACACGCCCGGCGTCCGCTCTTGTGCAGCCGCGTTCGCGTGGCCTTCATCGTGCGCAAGCGCCTTCGGGACGTGCCGGTCCAGAGCCTCAATACGCTGCGCGGCACGCTGCAAGTCTCGACCCCGGAAACGACCGCCCTCGACCTCGTCGGCTATCAACACCGAGCGGGCGGACTGAGCCAGGTCGCGACCGTCATCGCCGAGCTGTCCGAGCGCCTCGATGCCGGCAAGCTCGTGAACGTCGCGGCGACCGCGCCGCCGACCTGGTCGCAGCGGCTCGGGTATCTCCTGGAGCGCGTGGGAGCTGCGGAGAAGGCAGGGCCGCTGAAGGCTTGGGTACGCGCTCACGCCCGCAAGCGCGTGGTACTTCTGCCCAAGGGCGGGCAAGGGGATGCGGGGCGCGACGCGGACTGGAAGCTGGACCTCAACGCGACGGTGGAGCCCGAGCTGTGATCCCCTTCGACTTCATCACCGCGTGGCGCGCGCACGCCCCGTGGGTGGACAACTCGCAGGTCGAGCAGGACCGCGTCATCAGCCGTGCGCTCGTCGAGATCTTCGCCCATCCGGCGCTCGCCGACGCACTCGCGCTTCGCGGTGGAACGGCGCTCTCCAAGCTGCACCTTCGGCCCGCCGCGCGCTATTCGGAGGACAACTCCGCGACCTGGACAGCACTTTCCACGCGACGAGGTCCGCACTGCGATCCGCCGAAGCGCCTGACCGGCTTGCACTGCACTTGGGTCGGCTGATTCAGCGGGAACGGCAGAGCATAGCCTCCGCCAACCGCACCGCTCTGCTGCGGATGCGGCTCCGGCGTCATGCAAGAGCGTGCTCAACTCTCGTTCGTGAGAGTGACGCCAGCGGCGAAAGTCGCCCGTCGCCAACCGGCCGGTTGAGGCCTCCGAGCAGCGACCGCAGCACCGCTGAGTCACACGCTCGGTGTCGCCGGTCCCGGCGTGGAACGAGCTGCGAGAGCGGCTCGTCGCGTCGCCGGCCATTTCGGACGACGGAGCTTCCTTCGCAGCGATGCGCGACGGTTCGCCATCGGCAAAGCAGGTCTCGATTCGGGGAGGCTACCGTCCGCGTCAATCGGGACGCTGAAGGTGAGATGATCCTCCCCGATGATTCTCCGTGAGGGGCAAGTCCTTGGTCCTTATCGTGTGTTGGCGTTGGCCGGGTCAGGCGGCACGGGCGAAGTCTGGCGGGCACGCGACGACCGACTGCAGCGCGATGTCGCGCTCAAGGTCATGCACGGCGGCCTGGGGGATGAGCAATCGCGCCGGCGTCTCCTCGCCGAAGCCCGCGCCGTAGGCGCCTTGAACCACCCCCACATCGTGGTCGTTCACGACATCCTGTCCGTGGAAGAACGGGATGTGCTCGTGATGGAATTTGTGACCGGCGAGGCCCTGAGCCGGTGGATTCCACCGGGTGGTATGACGCTTCGCGAGGCGCTGAAGCTCGCGGTCGCAGTGGCCGACGCGGTCGCTGCGGCGCATGCCGCGGGTGTCACCCATCGTGATCTCAAACCAGCCAATGTGCTGGTGAGCGGCTCCGGCTCGCCCAAAGTCCTCGATTTCGGACTTGCGCGCCGCCGACCGGTGGCCGGCCCCGCCGATATCACTGCGCTGGGTGCACCCGAGTCCGCCGCTGGGGTAATCAGCGGCACGCCCGCGTACATGTCGCCCGAGCAGGCACAAGGCAGTACCGCCGATCACCGATCGGACGTCTTCAGCTTCGGTGCGTTGCTCTATGAGCTGTTGACGGGACGGCGCGTATTCGAGCGCCCCTCGATCCCGGAGACCCTTACAGCCGTGTTGAAGGATGAGCCGGCCATCCCCGAACGCTGGCCCGTCGCGCTCGCGCACGTGGTGAGGCGATGTTTGAGAAAGGATTCAGAGCGACGGTTCCAGAACATGGCGGACGTGCGGATTGAGCTTCAGGAGGTGCTCGAAGCCTCTGACAGCACAACCGACGCAGATCCGGGCCGCCCAAGAAGGCGAGTCACGCGGGCGCTGCCCGTCATCGGTGCTGCGCTCACGGTCGCGTTGATGATGATCGGCTCCTGGTGGGCCTTGCGTAACCGCAACCCGGAGCAGGACTGGACGGTGCGCTCCCTGACCACGCTCCCAGGGGTCGAACAGCAGGCGGTGCTGTCTCCTCGCGCCGCCGATCGGGTCGCATTCGTGTGGGACGGCGGCCGGCCGCAGAACCACGACATCTATGTGCAGCAGGTGAACGGCGGAACGCCGCCCGTGCGCCTCACGACCGATGTCAGGGCGGACAGTTCGCCCGCGTGGTCGCCGGATGACCAGCAGCTCGCGTTCCTTCGGCTGCACGACGATCGAACGGACGTGATGGTGATGTCTGCTCAAGGAGGGTCGGAGCGCCGAGTCGGGCGCATCCCGCGCGCCCGCTTCATTCAAGCTGGACTGCTGCCGCCGTCTACGATTGACTGGTCGCCCGATGGACAGTTCATCGCCCTTGGAACGTCGACGCTGTCGCTCTTGAACGTGTTGACAGGGGAGGTGATCCAATTCAGTCCGGCACCGGCTCCAGGCACCGACCGCGATCCGGCGTTTTCACCGGATGGGCGCGCCCTTGTCTATTCGCGCGGAGGAGCCGGGGTGTATCGGCAGCTCTGGGTCCAGCGTATTCACGCCGACGGCCGGGCCGATGGACCGCCTGCATTGCTGACGCCAGAGTTCAGAATGTACAACGGCGCGCGGTGGCTCGATGACGATGCCGTCATCGCTGCCGCCGGGTGGTTCGGGAGCCAGGTCGGCCTCTTCCGGGTGGGGAAGCACTCTGGGCTCCGACGATTGGCTGTTGAATCAGTTTCTGCCGCCTACCCGAGCTACTCGCTGGCGCAACGGCGTCTCGTGTATCAGCGCCGGACGGTCGATACGGACGTCATGCGCCTCTCTCTGGGGGAGCATCCCGCGTTGGACCGGGAACCCCTCATCGGCTCGACCTCTCAAGATCGCGAGGCGATGTACTCGCCGGATGGAACGAAGATCGCCTTCATCTCCACGAGAAGTGGGCAGCCGGCGGTCTGGCGAGCAGACCGTGATGGCAGCAATCAGATTCTCCTCGGCGGAGTCGAGCAAGGCTTCCCCGGAGCGCCCCGATGGACGTCCGACGGCCAGTCCGTGGTCTTCGACGCCAGTTCAGCCGGGACGGGAGGGGATGTGTATGTGGTCGGAGCTGAAGGAGGCACCCCTCGTCGCCTCACGACGGGCAAAGGGCACGAGCTACGGCCGTCGATATCGTTGGATGGTCAATGGCTCTACTACTCCTCGGAGAACCAGGTATGGAAGGTTGCCGCAAAAGGGGGAGAGGCGGTCAAGGTCGCCTCTGGAGGAAGGAAATCGCGGGAGAGTCTCGACGGACGATGGCTCTACTACTCGAAGGACAACGCCGTCTGGCGGGTCCCGACGATGGGAGGTCCGGAGGAGCTCTTCCTGCCGGACATCGAGGAAAACAACTGGGCGCTTAGCGCCGAGGCCATGTACGTGATCCAGACCGACGCCGCCCAGTCCGCGGTGCTCGTCTCGTACGACCTGCAGACACGGCGGAAGCGTCTCATCCTTCCATTTGCGCCGGGTACGCGCTTCTTCGCTGCGGACTGGCTCGATGTCACGGCGGATGGGCGGTCGGCGCTGATTTCAGTCCTCACGCGGGATGACAGTGACCTCGTCGTCGTCGACGGCATCCGGTGACGATCAGGAACTCCTCGACGAGCACCTCTCCGGGTGGGTGAGCTACCATCCACTGCGCCCGGCGGCGTCATTGAGGCTCCTCTCAGGAGGCGTTCGCCGCTGACACTCATGGCCCGAACCCTCGCCCAAGCCGTGCGCCGGTTTTTCGGCGCCACATCGCGCAGTCGGGGTGACGCGTACTACTGGTCGGGCCGCTTCAGCGCGGCGGCCGTCGACGCCACCCGCTACGAGGGCGTGGTCGAAGGCACGCGGCGCTACGCGGTGTCGCTGTCCCTTCAGGGCACGGAGCTGCACGTCCACTGCGCGTGCCCGCGGTTCGACCAGCAGAGCGATCCCTGCAAGCACGTGTGGACGCTGGTGCTCGCGGCCGACGCGGCACGAGCGTTCGCCGTGCCCGCGCATGTGATGGTTGCCCGCGGACGCGGAGTCGAGGCACCCGAGCGCGTGGGCCCGCAGCGCCTGACGCCGGGCGCGCGGCGGGCGGTCTCGGAGCGCATGACACGATACTGGGCCGAGCGCCGTGCGGCTAGTCTGACTGCTGGGGACGAGCGTCCGCCACTCGTGCCGCGCGCGCAGGCGGCGCGATCTCGCGCGACGGCTGCCGAGGCATGGCTCGAAGAGTTGGCCTGGGGCGTGCCGGAGTGGCAGCGGTTCCTGAATCTGGTGCGGCCCCCTGCGGACGCGTTGCTGCCGACGTCGATTCAGACGGGCGAGCTGATCTACGTGCTGGACGTGGCGGCGGCGGCGCAACTGGGCAGCCTCCAGATCGAGCTGTTGACGCGCACGCGTAAGCAGTCGGGCGGCTGGGCCAGGCCGAAGGCGGTCTCTCTCAGCCGGGCGCAGCTGGAGCGCCTGCCGCAGGCGTCCGATCGCGAGATCCTCGAGGCGGTCGGTGGGGCGGTACAGACCAATGTCCACACTTCGGCGCGATGGGGTGTCCCGGTGCCGGTGGCCTCGGCGTTCGTCTTGAGCCCGGTGCTGCAGCGCACCCTCCTGCCGCGCATGGCGGAGACCGGGCGGCTTTTGCTCCGGGCCTCGGGCGACCCTTCCGCGGGCGCGCTGCTGCCGATTGTGTGGGACGCCGAGCCGGCCGAGTTCCTCGTCCGCGTCACCGATCGCGCCAAGCGAGGATACGCCGTGAGCGGAGCGCTCGTGCACGGCGGCGGCGAGCACGACCTGCATCAGCCCCTGCTGCTGACGGAGGGCGTGGTGCTGTGGGCCCCGGCGGTCGCTGGCGAATGGGCCCGTCTGTCGCCGCTGTCGGCGGGCTCCGCGGCTCCCTGGCTCGCGTCGTTCGTCGCCCGCGGCGTCGTGACGGTTCCCGCAGAGGGACGCGCGGCCTTGGCGGAGGCCCTGCTCCGCGTCCGCCCACCAAAGCTCGAGCGCCCGGAGGCCTTGCGCGTCGAGGAAGCCGCGGTCACGCCGATCCCAGTCGTCCGCGTCGCTCCGCCAGGAGATGCGCGCGCACCTGGCCCGCGCAGCGACATGCTCGCGGTCACGCTCGCCTTTGCCTACGGCGACGTCGAGCTCGATGCGGATGACGATTGCGACGTCGTCTACGACGACAGCCGTCGGCTCGGATGGCGACGGGACCGTGACGTCGAGCGCGCGGCCCTCGACCGGGCGCGGGCGCTCGGTCTGCGGGCCGTCGCCGATTGGGTCATGGGCGGTACGCAGCTCCAGCTGCCGGCATCGGCACTCCCCGCCTTCGTGGCCGCCCTCGTCGCGGACGGCTGGCGCGTCGAGGCGTGGGGCGCGCGGTATCGCGCGTCGTCGACGTCGTCGCTCAGCGTCACCTCCGGCGTCGACTGGTTCGATCTGAACGGCGCCGTGGACTTCGACGGCGAGCGGGTGGCGTTGCCGGCGCTGCTCGCGGCGTCGAAGCGCGGGGAGGGCTTCGTGACCCTCGGCGACGGCTCGCGCGGCCTGCTGCCAGACGCCTGGCTGGCCAGCGTCAGCCGCGTCGTGGCCATGGGCGCGGTCGACGGCGAGGCGGTGCGGTTCCGACCGTCACAGCGCCTGCTGCTCGATGCCTGGCTCGAGTCCCAGCCGCACGTGCACGTCGATGCCGCGTTCGCCCGCGTCCGGGCCGAGTTGTCCACCTTCACCGGCGTCGACGCCGTCGAGCCGCCCGCCACGTTCCACGGCGTGCTGCGGCCCTATCAGCGTGATGCCCTCGCGTGGTTCGGCTTCCTGCGCCGGTTCGGCTTCGGCGGATGCCTGGCCGACGAGATGGGGCTCGGCAAGACGGTGATGGTGCTGGCGCTCCTCGAATCCCGCCGCCTCGAACGGGAGCGGAACGGCCAGCCGCCACGGCCGTCGCTCATCGTGGTACCGCGTTCGCTCATCTTCAACTGGCAGCACGAGGCGCATCGCTTCGCACCGGCCCTGAGCGTCTTCGATTGGACGGGCGGCGGGCGTCGAGGGGCACACGATCGCCTGCTCGACCACGACGTCGTCCTGACGACCTACGGCACGCTGCGGCGCGACATCGGCCACCTCAAGACCGTCGCCTTCGACTACGTGATGCTCGACGAAGCGCAGGCGATCAAGAACGCGCGCACGGATGCCGCGAAGGCGGCGCGCCTGCTGCAGGCCGAGCACCGCCTCGCGCTCAGCGGCACGCCGGTCGAGAACCATCTGGGCGAGCTGTGGAGTCTCCTCGAGTTCCTCAACCCCGGGGTGCTGGGGTCCGCGTCGGTGTTCGCCGCGGCGACCGAGGCATCGGGCCGTACCCGCGATCCCGAGGCCCTCACCATGGTGGCCAAGGGCGTGCGGCCTTTCATTCTCCGCCGCACGAAGGACCAGGTGGCCGCGGAGCTGCCCGCGCGCACCGAGCAGACCATCTACTGCGAGCTCGAAGCGCCGCAGCGCACGCTGTACGACGAACTCCGCAATCACTATCGCCGGGAGCTGCTCGGCCGCGTCGACGCCGGAGGTCTCGGGCGCGCCAAGCTGCAGGTCCTGGAGGCCCTGCTCCGCCTTCGACAGGCGGCCTGCCACCCTGGACTCATCGATCGCGCTCGAGCCGCCGACCCGTCCGCCAAGCTCGATGTGCTGCTGGCCCGCCTGGCGGAGCTGGCCGAGGATGGCCGCAAGGTGCTGGTCTTCTCGCAGTTCACGACGCTGCTGGGGCTCGTGAAGCACCGTCTCGACGCCGCCGGAACACCGTACCAGTACCTCGACGGACGGACCCGTGATCGCGAGGCTCGCGTGCGCCGCTTCCAGGAGGACGCATCGTGCGCCGTCTTCCTCGTCAGCCTGAAGGCCGGCGGCGTCGGCCTGAACCTCACCGCGGCCGAGCACGTGTTTCTGCTCGACCCGTGGTGGAACCCCGCGATCGAGGCGCAGGCGATCGACCGCGCGCACCGCATCGGGCAGGCGCGGCCGGTGTTCGCCTATCGGCTGATCGCGCGCGACACCGTCGAGGAGCGCGTCCTGGAGCTGCAGGGGACGAAGCGGGCGCTCGCCGACGCCATCGTCCGGGCCGATGCCTCGTTGATCGCGAACCTGGGACGGGACGACCTCGTCCGTCTGCTGTCGTAGCCGTTTTCTCGCGTGGCACTACGGCCCGCTCCGCCTGAGACTCATTGACGCGACCGGCGGTCCGCCCGTACCGTCGCGCATGCGCTTTCCTGCCGTCCTGCTCGCCCTCGCCGGGTTCATGGCGGCTGGGGCACTGCGCGTCGACCTCGCCGGCCAGGCACCGGCGGACCCGCCGAAGGCGTTCATCGACGGCACCGGCCCGGGCTGGCGGACGCTCGGCCCGAACGACTTCGCCCGCGTGAACGACTACCCGGACACGTGGAAGTGGGACGGCGACGTCCTCAAGTCGATTGGCGTGCCGATCGGTGTGATGCGCACGCGCGACCAGTTCACCAACTTCGAGCTGGTCGTCGAATGGCGCCACCTGAAATCGGCGGGCAACTCCGGGGTGTTCGCCTGGGTCCCGATGAAGGCGCTCGATAGTCTGCCGCCCGACGAGTTGCCAAAGTGGGGCATCGAGGTGCAGATGCTCGACCACGGCTACCGCCAGTGGTTCCGCGAGCGGAGCGCCGGCAAGCCTGACGACTGGTTCACGACCAACGGCGACATCTTCGCCGTGGGGAACTCGAAGCTGGAGACGTTCGAGCCGCGCTCACCGAACGGCTCACGGAGCTTCCCGCGCAAGGCGCTGAGCCGCGGCGTCGGCGAGTGGAATCACTACTACGTGCGCGGCATCAACGGCGAGATCCGCCTCTGGGTCAACGGCGAGGAGGTCTCTGGCGGCCGCGGCGCCGAGCCGCGCAGCGGTTTCTTCTGTCTCGAAGCCGAGGGGTCGCCCGTCGAGTTCCGTAACATCCGCGTGCGCGAGCTTCCGTGACGCGAGGCTCGATTGACGGACGTCAGAGGAACCAGTCGCGCCCGCCGACCTGCTCGAGCGGAATGCAGGCGTCGAAGCGGCCGGGGACGGGATCGTAGTTGAGGACGTTCCTGGCCACCTGCTCGGAGCTGAAGTAGCCGAGGATCGTGGTCGAGCGGATGAGGCCGAACGAGCTCGGGTTCTGGTCCTGCTGCGATGCCGCCACGGCGCGCAGGACGGCGTCCTGCTGGGCGCTGGTGAGGCTGGCAAAGGGCCCGTTGTGCGCGGCCTTCGCCGCCGCCTCGATCGCGTCGAGCCCGGCGACGAAGAGCCGCCGCTCGTCGTCGGCCATGAACTCGCCGTAGAAACGATCGAGGAACGCCGGGACGCCGACGTCCACGGCCCCTGGGGTGTCGGTGCGAGGCAGGATGCGATCGGCGGCGGCGCCGGCGATGGCCGCCTGGGCCGTCGTGAGATACGTCTTGGTCGCCGCCGACTGCGCGCCCGCGACGAACGTCACGAATGCGGGCGAGAGCGCCACGCCAGCGAGGATCGCCGCACGCCGGATGGCTTCGCGACGGTTGATGGCCGTGCCGTGGTTGCCGCCGGTGGCTGGCGTCATGTCCGGGCTCACAGGTTGTGCTTCTTGATCTCGCTCACCGCGTGGTCGCAGGCGCGCGCGGTGAGGGCCATGTAGGTCAGCGACGGGTTCACGCACGACGACGAGGTCATGCAGGCGCCGTCGGTCACGTAGACGTTCGGCACCGTGTGGACCTGGTTCCAGCCGTTCAGGACCGACGTCTTCGGGTCGCGGCCCATCCGCGCCGTCCCCATCTCGTGGATGCACAGGCCCGGCGCGCTGCCGTCGTCGAACGTCGCGACGTTGCGGAGACCGGCCGCCTCGAGCATCTCGGCGGCCGCGGTTGCCATGTCCTTGCGCATGGCCAGCTCGTTCTCCTTCCAACCGCAGTCGAAGGTGACCGTGGGCAGCCCCCACTTGTCGCGCAGCGTCTTGTTCAGGGACATGCGGTTCTCGTGGTACGGCAGGCATTCTCCCCACGACCCGATGCCGAACCGCCACGGCCCGGGCGCGATCAGGTCGGCCTTGAGGTCGGCGCCGAAGACGCTCAGTTCCTTGATGCCGCGCGCCCAGTTCTCGCGGCTGCCGCGGCCCTGATAGCCGAAGCCGCGCAAGTAGGTCTTGCTCTTCGACTGCTCATCGAGGTTGCGGAAGCGCGGGATGTAGATGCCGTTCGGCCGCTGCCCTTTGTAGAAGCGGTCGTTGAAGTCGTCGGACACGCCGTTGGCGCCCACCCGGAAATGGTGGTCCATCAGGTTGTGGCCGAGCTCGCCGCTGTCGTTGCCTAGGCCGTTGGGGAACCGCTCGGACACCGAGTTCTGCAGGATGAAGGTCGAGGCAATCGCCGAGGCGCAGAGGAAAACGACCCGCGCGAAGTACTCGGTCGTCTGCTTGGTCTCGGCGTCGACGATGCGCACGCCGGTGGCGCGGCGAGTCTTCGGATCGTAGATGACCTCGGTGACGATCGAGAACGGGCGGAGCGTCAGCCGCTTCGTCGCGTAGGCTGCCGGCAGAGTCGACGCGTTGCTGCTGAAGTAGGCGCCGAACGGACAGCCACGCATGCAGCGGTTGCGGTACTGGCAGTTGCCGCGGCCGTTGTGCGGCTGCGTGAGGTTGGCGACCCGCCCGATGGTCATCGCCCGGCCGCCGAAGGCCTTGGCGATCCGGCCCTTGACCTGCTCCTCCAGGCAGTTCATCGCCATCGGCGGCAGATAGACGCTGTCTGGCAGCTGGGGCAGCCCGTCACGCGACCCGCTGATGCCGGCGAAGCGCTCGGCATACTCGTACCAGGGGGCGATGTCCGCGTAGCGGATCGGCCAGTCGACACCGAAGCCGTCCTTGGCGTTGGCGTCGAAGTCGAGGTCGCTCCACCGGTACGACTGGCGGCCCCAGAGCAGCGAACGGCCGCCGACGTGGTAGCCGCGCATCCAGTCGAAGCGCTGCACCTCCGAGTACGGGTTCTCTTGGTCGTTGACGAACCAGTGGGCCGACGCCGGATGGGTGGTGTAGCCGGTCCGGCCCTGCTTCTCCTGCTTCGCGCTGTCCTCGCGAGACGGCCGGTTGCGGCCGGCAAACTGCCAGCTCTCCAGCATCGCCGTCGGATAGTCGGGATGCTTCACGTCGCGGCCGCGCTCGAGCACGAGGGTCCGCAGGCCCTTCTCGGCCAGTTCCTTCGCGGCCCAGCCGCCGCTGATCCCTGACCCCACCACGATGGCGTCGTAGGTGTGCGCAGCCGTTCCGGCGCCCTGGATGAACATGTGGCCACAGGATACCGACCCTGCCCACCGGTCGCAACCGGCATGCATGCCGGCTCGGCGGGCAACCCCTTCGACGGGGCCGTCGTCCAACACGGCGTGCCGATCCTGTCTCGCCGGACCCTGCTCTTCGAGGCCGCGCCGCTTGCGGCCGTGGCGTCTCGGTTCGCCCAGTCTCCCGTTGACGACGCCGTGGCACGAACCGCGGAGGCCGTCTTTCGCAAGGACCCCATGCCGGCGCTCTCGGTGGCGGCCTATCGGGGGAACGTGCTCGCGTTTGCCGACGCCTACGGCGAGGTCGACCTGGAATTCGGCATCGCGGCGTCAACGAGCCATCGCTTCAGGGTCGGCAGCGGCGGCAAGCCGGTGACCGCGACGCTCGCCGCCATCATGGCGGACGAAGGTCTCATCGACCTCGATGCCGGCATCGGCCGATACATGCCGGCGCTCCCGCGAGCCCACCACGCCACGACGCTGCGCCAGCTGCTCACGCATCGCGGCGGCATACGCCACTACGAGGCGCGAGACTCGGACCGCACTGCCGCTGGCGGAGCGATCGACAGCCGCACCTACTTCAGCAACGCCGACATCCTGGCGATCTTCATCGACGATCCGCTGGTCGCACTGCCCGGCAGCAAGATGCTCTACTCGACGTTCGGCTACACGCTGGCGTCGATCGCGCTGGAGCAGGCGACCGGCACGCCGTTCCTCGACTTGCTCCAGCAGAAGGTAGCGGCTCCACTCGGCCTCGCTTCGCTCGCTGCCGATGCACCGAGGCGCGTGATGCGGGGGCGGGTGCGGGGCTACGGCCGGGCGGCGGAGGTGCGCGAGATCCCGCCGGTTCCGGGCGTCTGGGCGAATGCGCCGACGAACAATCCGGCCTACAAGTGGGCTGGCGGCGGGCTCGTGATGACACCGTCCGACCTTGCCCGCTTCGGCGCGGCGCACCTTGCGCCCGGCGTCCTCTCGCGGCGAGTACTCCACACCCTGTTCACGGTGCACGTTCCGGACAGTGCCCCACCGCTCGGGCTCGGTTGGCGCATCGATCGCGATCGCAAGGGACGACGAAGGTGGCATCACGCCGGTGGCCAGGCGGGCGCTCGCTCGAGCCTCGTCGTCTATCCGCAGCAGCAGTTGTCGATCGCCTTCGCCAGCAACGCCACCGGCACGCCGGGCGACGTGTTGACGCCGTCCGAACGTCTTGCCGACGTCATGTGAGTGGTCGACCTGGCACGTGGCGCATGTCAGCGACCGCCCGTCGACGTGCCAGCCTCAGCGAAGGTCGCCTCCATCAGCACGAAGTGGTTCGGGTCGAGCACGACGCGGACTGGCCGCTGGGCCACGGCAATCTGGACGTCGGGTGACGACGCGGACAGGGGCACGGTCGTGATGGTCGGTGTCGCACTCCCAGCGGCATAGATGGCGACCTGCACGGGCATGGAGAACGCTCGCGCGGCATCGCGCTGCGCCAACCGGATCGTCAGGGTGCCCGTCTCCGCGCGATAGCTCCACGTTCCACCGAGGCGGATGAGGCCGCCCCGCAGCAGCCACTGATCGAAGAACTCGCGCAGATCGCGCCCCGACGCGCGCTCCATCTCGGCCCGGAAGTCGGCGGTCGTCGCGTGGCCGTCCTGATGCGCGCGGTAGTAGCTGCGGATGCCCGCCCAGAACGCCTCGTCACCGACGATGCCGCGCAGCATGTGCAGGATCCACGCGCCCTTCTGGTAGGTCTGCGTGGTCGTGACCTTCGACATGTCGTCGAGGTTGTCGTGGACGACGCGGTAGTCGGGCTGCTCCCGGTCGAAGGCGAGCACCCGCTGGCGGCTCGACTCGAGCCCGCTCAGGAACTCGTCGCGCCCGTACTGATGCTCGATGAAGAGCAGCGTGAAGTAGGTAGCGAACCCCTCGCTCAGCCACACATCGTCCCAGTCGGTACTCGGTCACCGCATTGCCGAACCACTGGTGCGCGATCTCGTGGATGACGACATTGCGCCAGCGCACACTGCGGTCGCCGGTCACCGAGCCCTCGCTGTAGAAGATGGCGCTGGCCGCCTCCATGCCGCCGCTGACGCTGTTCGACTGCACGTTGGCCAGCTTCTCGTAGGCGAACGGCCCGACCTTGGCCGCGTAGAACGCCAGCGCGTCGCGCGTCGGCACGGCGAAATCGTGGAATCCGGCATCGCGGTCCTGCGCGTAGACCCAGGTCTCGATGGCCTTGCCGTCCCACGTGCCGACGTGCTGCACGGCGAAGCGCGCCACGCCGAGCACGTAGAGCCACGGCGCGATCGGCACCGACTGGCGCCAGTGGGACCGGCGGCGGCCGTCCGGCAGATCGGTCTCCTCGACCAGCAGCCCGTTCGACACCACCTGGTAGTGGGCAGGCGCCGCCACGATCATCTCGCACGTGGCCTTGTCGTACGGGTGGTCGACGACGGGCAGCCACTGACGGGCCTTGTCCGGCCAGTTGTCGCTGAAGAACGTGCGATCGCCGTAGCGGTTGGCGGCGATCTTCAGCCCGCCGCCAGGCTCGCCGGCGTAGGCGATCCGCAGCCGCACGCGCTCGTCGCGTCGAAAGGGCCGCGGCAGTTCGATGCGAAGCGTCTGCTGCCGATGGACGAACGGGACGCCGACGCCGTCGATCGAGACGGCGCTGACCGCCATGCCCTTTCCCGTCGCGTCGCGGTCGACGAGATCGAATCGCAGTGCGGTCTCGCCGTCGCCGGCGAAGCGGATGTCGATATCGGCCGTCGCCACGATGTGGTTGTCGCGGTCCTGCAGGTCGATGGCGAAGCGGTAGTTGAGCACGTCCACCCGGGGGTTCCTCGGGTAGGTATCGGCGCGGGCCTCCGCGAGCCCGCCGCAGAGAAGGAGGACGGGGACGAGGACGAGACAGTGGACGGCGAGGCGCATGGTCATGGCAGGCGCGGTACCCGCGACAGCAGGCCGTCCTCCCTGATCACCGCTTCGATCGCCTCGGGCGTGCTGGCGAGCGTCGCGGTGAAGTTCTCCATGCCGTCGTTGGTCACGACGATGGTGTCTTCCATCCGGACATAGAGCCGCTCGTCGTCGATCCACATCATCGGGTCGACGGTGAAGACCACGCCCGGTTCGAATGGCCGACCCCAGATCCGCCCCGGGTCGTGCACCGTCATGCCGACAGGGTGCTGCAGGTGGCCGGCAAACGACAGCATCGCCTTGGCGGCTTGTCGATGCCGGTCGTTGGCGAACGTCGTTCGGGCCAGCACCGGCTCCATGTCGCGTCTGGCGAGCGCCAGCACTTCGTCGGGCGTCACACCAGGCTTGATGTGCCTGAAGAAGGCGTCCCGGTAGGCGAGGATGAAGCGCGCCAGCGTGCGCTGCCCGTCGGTGTACGTCCCGCTCACCGGCCACATGCGGGTCACGTCGCTCGTGTAGTAGCGCAGGTCGGGTGCGTAGTCCATCAGCACCATGTCTCCGGTCCGCAGCGGGTCGAGGTTGCGCGAGTAGTGGCCCATCCAGGCGTTGCTACCGCCGGCCGCGATCGGGTTGTAGCCCTCGTAGCGCGCGCCGTTCGCCAGGAACGTGAAGCGGGCAGCGGCGGCCAGCTGGTAATCGAACACGCCCGGCCGTGTCGCCTTCATCGCCTCGAGCAGGCCAAGACCGGCCAGCACCGAGGCCTTGCCGATGAGGGCGATCTCGCGCGGGCTCTTCACGTAGCGGAGCGCGTCGAGCACGGGCGTCAGGTCTCGTCGTTCGAGGGCCGGGTAGCGATTGGCCAGGAGTTCCAGGAAGTGCGCCTCGCGCGACGGCCGCCCGTCCCACGGATCGCCGGCCACGCCGGCCTGGTGCGCGAGCAGTTCGTCGCGGCTCTGCGCCTCGCCTTCGGCCGGGCTGAATGGGACATAGAGCACCGGGCGCGGCGGCCGGAGCATCGCGCCGAAGGTCTGCTGCGACAAGAGCTCGACGGGCGCGACCGCCTCGACGCCGGTCAGGCGCTGCAGGTCGGCGGCGTCTTCCGCCGACCACCTGGCGCCGGTGCTGCGTTCCAGCGCGTCGTTCCGATGGGCCAGATACAGCGTGGCCTTGCGGCTCCGCCCATCGAGCACGAGATAGGCGTGCGGGCTTTCGAGTCCGGTGAGGTAGTAGAACTCGTTCGTCTGGCGGAAGACCTTGAAGCCGTCCACCCCCGCGGCTCCCTGGACGATGGCGAGCGACTCCTTGCCGATGGCGTCGAAGACTCGCGCACGGCGTTGGACGAATTCCTCGGCCGGGAAATCGTCCTGGAAGGGCGGGTGGCCCTGCCCGAGCAGCAGGCTGGACGCCGTGAGCAGCAGCGACAGGAAGACGGCGAACCGCGGCATGGTTTCCTTGAACACGTCGAACCGCGGCGCGCCCGCCGCGTCGACCATGGCCGCAGTCTAACGGCGTCTTCAGCAGACTGCCAACGATCGGCCGCTGGGCATCGGGGCGAACACGGCGCTGTTCACGGCGGTGAACGGCCTGCTGCTGCAGACCGTGAACGTCCAGGAGCCGCTGCGGCTGGTCCGACAGGCACGTCGCAACCTTGACTCTGTAGAGCTGGCGAACGGGGTGCTATTCTGGCCCCCCCACTGTCCGTCCCGGAGAGTCGCCATGCTGATTGCTGGCGTTCGCTATGTCGTCGCGCCACCCGCGCGGCTGGCCGGACTTCTGGTCCTGCTGTCGCTGCTCGTCTCGCACGCGCCGCTCGCCATTGCTGCCGGTAACGCCGACCGCATCGATGCGCTGCTGACCCGCTATCGGGAGCTGGGCCTCTTCAACGGGTCTGCGCTCGTGGTCGACCAGGGCCAGGTCGTGCTGAAGAAGGGCTATGGCCTCGCCAACATGGAGTGGGCTATCCCGAACGCCCCAGATACGAAGTTCAGGCTCGGCTCTCTCACCAAGCAGTTCACGGCGACGCTGGTCATGCAGCTCGTCGAGCGGAAGCAGATCGACCTCGGGGCGCCGGTCACACGGTACCTTCCGGACTATCCCGCCAACCCTGGCAACCGGGTCACCATTCACCACCTCCTGAATCACACGTCAGGCATCGTGGGATACACCGAGATCCCGGCCTGGTCGGCAACCGTCCGCAATCCGTACACGCCTGCCGCATTTCTCGAGCACTTCTCGAAACTGGATCTGCTCTTTGAGCCGGGCACCAGGTTCAGCTACAACAATTCGGGTTACTTCCTGCTGGGGGTCATCCTCGAGAAGGTGACCGGTCAGTCGTACGAGACGCTGCTGCGCGAGCGCATCTTCGCGCCGGCTGGAATGAACGATTCCGGATACGACTCGACCTTGCAGCTGCTCTCCAAGCGAGCGGCCGGGTACGACAAGCGATTCGACGAGTCGTACGTCAACGCCGCCTACCTCGACATGACGCAGCCGTATGCGGCCGGTTCGCTCTACTCGACGGTCGAGGACCTTTATCGTTGGGAACAGGCTCTGCTCACCGAGAAGATCCTGAGCGCTCAGAGCAAGGAGCGCATCTTCACACCCGGCCTGTCGGACTACGGCTACGGGTGGACGATCACCAGGAAGAACGGCGTCAGCACGATTGCACACAACGGCGGCATCAACGGGTTCAACACCCGCATGATGCGCCATCCCGACCTGAAGCGCGTGATCGTCATCCTGAACAACACCGGCGGCGCCCCCTTAGAGGCGATCACCGACTCGATTGGAGTGGTACTCGACGGCAAGGAACCGGCGATGCCGAAGCGACCCGCGGCCTTGACGCTGTTCACGACCTACGGAACGTCGGGCCTCGCCGCCGCCCTCGCCCAGGCAAAGACCATGCAGGCGGGTTCAGAATACGACGCCGGCGGCGGCGAGCTCTCGCGGCTCGCCAATCAGCTGCTGACGACCGGAAAGACTGCCGACGCTCTGGAGCTCGCCACGACGCTCGCCGAGGAATGTCCCAAGTCCGCCAGCGCCGCCATGCTCCTGGCCCGCGCGCACCGTGCCAGCGGTCATCGGGTCGAAGCCGTGCGGCACTACGCGCGCGCGATTGAGCTGAGTGAGACACCGCGCGGCTTTCTGATCCTCACCGATGCCATCCAAGAGGTCGCGCTTCTCGAACCGAAAGCCGTGAAGTAGATGGCGACACGACGATCCCGTCTTCTTGTCGCCCTCGCACCGGTCGTGTTGTCCGCCGCGGCCGTCACCGCGCAGACCGCGACCGCCCGCTACGACGTCATCATTCGTCACGGGACCGTGGTCGATGGCACCGGCGTTCCACGCTACCGGGCGGACGTGGCTATCGCGGGCGGGTCGATTGCGCGCGTCGGCGACCTGGCCGAGGCTCGCGCCGAGGTTGACATCGACGCCACCGGATTGTTCGTTGCACCGGGCTTCATCAACATCCACAGCCACGCGATGCCAGACGGCCTGATGACGGCCGCCAACATGCTCACGCAGGGTGTCACGACCGAGATTCTGACTGCGGACGGCAGCGGCCCGCTCGACCTCACCGATCAATTGGCCAAGGCGACCGCCCACGGTCTCGCCGTCAACGTCGGCGCCGACATCGGGTTCAACAGCGTGTGGTCGCAGGTCGTCGGTCCGGCCGATCGGCGTGCGACCCCAGAAGACGTCGCCCAGATGCGCCGCCTCATCTCGAACGCCCTCGCCGCCGGTGCCTGGGGCGTATCCGCAGGCCTCGACTACAAACCCGCCTACTTCGCCCGGACCGAGGAAGTGATCGGGGTCGTCGACGTCGCCAGATCCTGGCGGACCCATTTCACGAACCACGATCGCGTGACCCCGGAGTCCGGCTTCAGTTCCCTGGCCGGCATGGCCGAAACGATTGCCATCGGTGAGCGGGCCGGCATCACGCCGGTCATCACGCACATGAAAGTCCAGGGACACGAGCAGGGACGCGCCGACGTCATCCTCGCGCAGATGCGGCAAGCTACCGCGCGCGGCGGCTATACGGCCGCCGACGTCTACCCGTATCTTGCGGGTCAGACGAGGCTCGTCGCGTTCACCGTTCCAGCCTGGGCGCAGGATGGTGGGCGCGAGGCGATGCTGAAGCGCTTCGGCGACCCCGAGCTCCGTGCCCGCATCGCAAAGGAGGCAGAAGCCGCGATGAGCGCGCGATTCGGCGGCCCCGCCAACGTCTATCTGCCTGAGCTGAAGCAGGAATTGACTGCGGTGATGCTCGACCTGCAGGTGCCCGCCGGCGAGGCCGTCGTGCGTCTGCTCGAGCGGGGCAATCCCGGCATCATCGCCCGGTTCGGTCTCGAGGCCGATCTCGTCAAGATTCTCCAGTACCCGGCGGCGTCGATCGCCTGCGACTGCGGCGCGGTCGTCCGCGACGCCGCGCATCCGCGCTACTACGGGACGTTCCCGCGCGTGCTGGGCCGGTACGTGCGCGAGCAGCAGGCGCTCACGTGGGAGGACGCCGTCCGTAAGATGACGGGCCTTCCGGCCGCGACCATCGGGATGGTCGATCGAGGCTTGCTGGCGGCGGGGATGGCCGCCGACGTCACGGTCTTCGACCCCGCAACCGTCATCGACCATGCGACATTTGACGAGCCCATGCTGCCGTCCGACGGCATCCGCTTCGTGCTCGTCAACGGACGTCTCGCGGTTCGCGACGGCCGGCCGACGAGCGAGCGCGCGGGGCTTGCGCTGCGGAGAACGGTCCACATGCCGGCGCGTCCGATGAACGCCGGCGAGGAGCGCATGGCCACGCATCGCGTGACGACCGCGGGGGACGCGGTGGTCCTCGATGTCAAGCAACGGGCAGGCGCCCGCAAGGCGAGCGGGACATTCCGCGTGACGAACAAGGCCACAGGGATCGCGCTCGAGATAACGGAGTTCGGGCTGTTGCAGACCGCGAGAGACTGGGCCAGTTTCACCGGCATGGCCCGGCTGCGGCCGGCCGAGCCCGAGCGACCCGTGACGGTCATTCTCGACGCGGGCGAACTGGACGTCAGCTCGGGCAACTTCACGTTCAGCGCGGGCGCACGGCGCTGAACGCACTCTGAACGCACTTCGGAAGCGACCGCCCGTCAGGGTCGGTCGAGCGTCAGTGGCTGGCGAGGCCACCGGCGACGCATAGTCGTGCCTCAGCTCGCGATGGTCTTTTCGATCCAGTCGACGTACGAGCTGATCCGGGTATAGACATCCACGACACCGTAGGTGCCGGGCTTTCCATTCATCGACGCCGAGCTCACGCCAACGAGCAGGAGCCGCCCAGTCAGCTCAATGAATGCCGGGCCTCCACTGTCGCCGGGCGCTCCGACGCCCTCGAGCGCCGATCCGGACGGAGGAGCATCGAAGGTCATGAAGACCCGCCTCGGGCCCGCATCATTGATCTCGTTCGTCACGGCGCGGCGCTTGCCGTCGGTCCGTTGAAACGGCGCGCGGGCGCTCCCGTAGTCGCCATACCCGACGATGAAGACCGCCCGGCCCAGTTCATCGCGGCTCTTGTAGAGCGCGACCGGCTGCACTCCTGCAACCGGCGCGGTGAATTCGATGAGCGCCAGATCCACTTCCGGAGGCGCCCCTGCGGGGCCCGTCGCGTCAGGGTGAGCGATGACGCGCTTGACGGTATGCGGCTGGCCTTCGAACTCGACTCGCGAACCGGGACGCAGTTGCGCTGCCACGTGGGCTGCCGTCACCGCCCACGAGGGGGCGATGAGTGTGCAGCCGCCATCGGGGAGTACGCGGCCCGTCGCGGCGAATCGACGCCCGAGCGCGAGTGCATCGGCGTCCGACTTGTCGTGACGAATGACCACTGCGTGCAGCGGCGCTACCTGAAGGCAGAGGTACGACCAGCGTGAACGAACGATGGATGCCAAATGGAGTCATGACTTACCTCGCGTCAGGCCCGGGGTAGCGAAAGCGCGGTGGCGCGGCCGTCGACGCGAGCGCTCGCACGGCGTCGACGGTGAGACGAACGGTGCGGGCCATCTTGTCGAAATCGATGCGGTCGACGGTGTCCACGGGCTCGTGGTAGCCGGGGTGGAAGCCGCCGAACAGCCAGACCGCCGGGATCCCCTTCTGGAGGAACGGCAGGTGGTCGCAGCGGAACAGCGCCCGCATCGACGAGTCGCGGTCGAACTTGTCGCTGAGGGTCAGACCGGCGGCCCCTTCGGCCTCGCGCCGCAGCAGGCTCGCGAGATCCGGACTGTAGACCGCGCCAACCACGTTCAGCTGATCGGACCGACCGGCCGTGATCTCGTAAGCTCCCTCGCTCTCCGGGGTGTGTTCTTCACGCCGGCCGATCATGTCGAGGTTGAGGACGGCCCGCGTGGTCGACAGCGGGCGCAGCGGCCTCGCCACGTAGTGATACGACCCGAGCATCAGCTGCTCTTCCGACCCGAACGACACGAACAGGACGCTGCGCGCGGGACGCGTGCCGGCCAGCAGGCGCGCCACCTCCAGCATCGCCACGGTCCCCGACCCGTTGTCGTTGGCGCCTGGATACAGCGCGCCGTTCTGCACGCCGAGGTGGTCGTAGTGCGACGTGACGAGGATGGTCTCGTCGCGCAGCCGTGGGTCGCTACCGGGGAGCAGTCCGGCGACGTTCCATGACGGCTGGACTGGTCCGCCATCGTTGACCGCCTGCACGTCGGCGGTGACGTCCTTCAAGGGGACGGACGCCGGCCTCATCGAGGCGTCGATGCCGCGCTGCAGGTCCGCTGGCGTTCCGCCCGTCCCTTTCAGCAGCGCAGCAGCCGCCTCGGGTGGAATCGTCAGGCGCGGAATGCGCAGCTCGCCCTGCCCGAGCGCCTGGGGCGGTGCGTTGGCGCGGCCCGGAGCCCGCGGCCCCGTGCGATGCGAGCTGGCTGGTTCGGTGACGACCAGCAGCGCGGCGGCCCCGTGCCGCTGGGCCGTCAGCGTCTTCGTCCAGACGTTGGCGTGCAGAGTGAACCCGCGGCCGTGGAACGGCGCGTCCGGATCGTCCTCGCGCGGCTCGTGATCGAAGACCAGGACCGCTTTGCCCCGCACGTCCACGCCGGCGTAGTCGTCGTAGCCGAACTCGGGTGCGGTGATGCCGTAGCCGGCAAAGACGACGTCGAGCGTGAGCGCCAGCCTGGCTGCGGGATCCGGACAGGCGACGGCGATCGGCGAGAACCGCGCGTTCTCGCCGGAGCGCCGCACGACCAGCACCGTTCGGTCGCGGTCCAGGCGCAGCGGCTGGAGGTCGAACGGCTGGAGGTAGGAGTCACCGTTCGCGGGCCGCAGCCCCGCCTTGGCGAGCTCGGCGGCGATGAACCGCGCGGCGGCAGCGGCACCCGGCGTCAGGCTGGCGCGGCCCTCCAGCGGCGCCGACGCCAGGAACTCCAGGTCCGCGCGCAGGCGCTCGGGGCTGACCCCGGCCGGGGCCGAGGCCGGCGCTCCCCGCTGCGCCGCGGACGGCGCGAGCGCACACACCAGGAGCACCGCCACGAGCCATCGAGTCTTCACGAGAGCGCAGTCTACTCCGGCGACCAGATGCGCGACGGTCCGGACCCGGCCAGCGCCAGCAGCAGCGCGTTCAGCCGCTTGACGAACGCCGCCGGATCCTCGATCTGCCCGCCTTCGGCGAGGGTCGCCTGGTCGAAGAGGATCTGGCTCCAGTCGTTGAACCTGGCCGGATCGATCTCGTCGGCGAGCCGGCGCACGAGCGGATGCGCGGCGTTCACCTCGAGGATCGGCTTCGAGGCCGTCGGCATCGCCTGGCCGGCCGCCTTCATCAGCCGCTCCAGGTTGGTGCTGAGGCCGTCCTGGCTGCTGACGAGGCACGCCGGCGATTCGGTCAGCCGCGTCGTCACCCGGACCGCGCTGGCCCGATCGGCGAGAGCCGTCTGCATGCGCTCGAGCAGAAGCGCATGTTCGCCCGACGGCGTGGTGTCGTCCGGCGTCGGCGCCGCGCCGCCGATGGCGCTGAGGTCGAGATCCTTGGCCGCCGCCGACTGCAGCGGCTTGCCGTCGAATTCGTGGAGCGACGAGGCCACCCACTCGTCGATGCGTTCATGCAGCAGCAGCACCTCGATCCCGAGCTTGCGGAAGATCTCGAGATGGGGGCTGTGGCGGGCCGCGGCGTGGCCGTCGGCGGTGATGTAGTAGATGGCGGTCTGGCCGTCCTTCATCCGCCCGACGTAGTCGGTCAGCGAGACGGTCTGCTCGTCGCCTGGGTGGTGGGTGGACGTGAACCGCAGCAGCCTGGCCAGGCGAGCGCGGTTGGCGTGGTCCTCGGGAATGCCTTCCTTGAGCACCCGGCCGAACGTCTTCCAGAACGTCTCGTATTTGGCCGCGTCCTTCTCGGCCAGCTCCTCGAGCATGGCCAGCACCCGCTTGGTGGCGGCCGACCGGATGGCCTGCACGTCCTTGGACTGCTGCAGGATCTCGCGTGACACGTTGAGTGGCAGGTCGTTCGAGTCGACGACGCCGCGGACGAAGCGCAGGTAGGACGGCACCAGCTGCTCGGCGTCGTCCATGATGAAGACCCGGCGGACGTAGAGCTTGATGCCGCGCCGATGTTCGCGATCCCACAGGTCGAACGGCGCCCGCGCCGGCAGGTAGAGGAGCAGCGTGAACTCCTGCCGTCCCTCCACCTTGGCGTGCGTGTAGGCGAGCGGCGTGTCCACGTCGTGCGCCACGTGCTTGTAGAGCTCGTGGTACTGCTCCTCGGTGATCTCGCTCTTGGGCCGGGCCCAGAGCGCCGACGCGCGGTTGACCTGCTCGTCTTCGTCGGTGATCGCCTGGGCCTTCGCCTCGTTGTCCCACCGCTCCTGCTTCATCAGGATGGGGATGGCGATGTGGTCGGAGTACTTGCGCAGGATCTCGCGCAGGCGATGGCCCGACAACAGCTCGTCCTCGTCGGGCCGCAAGTGCAGGATGACGTCGGTCCCGCGGGTAGCCTTGTCGACGGCTTCGACCGTGTAGCTGCCTTCGCCCGTGCTCTCCCAGCGGACGCCGTGCTCGGGGGTCAGGCCGGCGCGCCGCGTGACCAGGGTCACCCGGTCGGCGACGATGAAGGCGGCGTAGAAGCCGACGCCGAACTGTCCGATGAGGTGCGCGTCCTTGGCGCGATCGGCGGTCAGCTGGGCGAGGAACTCACGCGTCCCCGACTTGGCGATGGTGCCGATGTTGTCGACGACGTCCTGGCGGGACATGCCGATGCCGTTGTCCGACACCGTGATCGTTCGCGCCGCCGCGTCGTAGGCGACCCGGATGCGAGGCTCCGGGTCCTCTTCGAAGAGCGCGTGGTCGCTCATCGCCTCGAACCGCAGCTTGTCGGCGGCGTCCGAGGCGTTCGAGACGAGCTCGCGCAGGAAGATCTCCTTGTTGCCGTACAAGGAGTGAATCATCAGGTGCAGGAGTTGCGAGACCTCGGCCTGGAATCCGAGGGTTTCTTTGGTCGACGTGTCTGTCATTGGTGTTCTTTCGGCGCTCGCATTCACCGGTTGGATCGCTGCCAGCGACCAAGCTCGGCGTCGAAGACCGGCATCAGATCGCTCTGGCCCAGGGCGTCTTCGAGCAGTCCCAGCGTCGTCCGTATCTGGTTGACATCGAGAACCGCGCCGCGCTCCGAGAGCACGCCCCGCACGTCCTCGATGTCTTTCTCGCGTCCCGCGAGCAGCTTCGTGACGATCAGATCCTCGGGGCTGATGAAGGGGACGACGGTGCCAGCGACGTCGATTGGCACGGCCCGCTCGAGGAACAGATCCTCGAGACCCGGCCCGGCCAGGACGACATCGAGGGCGAGACCCGACGCCCGATGTTCGAGCGGGACGACGCGCGTCGTCCGGATGAAGGCCTCAGTGGCATCGATGCGAAGCGAGAAGCCCCGCGCATCGAGCGCGCGCGCCAGGTAATCGGTCGTAACGCTGCACTTGACGGTCACATCCACGTCGGTCGTCAGGCGGGGACGCCCCCACATCAACGCGGCCTGCGCGCCGAAGACGTACCACCGGGCGCCGAGGGTGTCCAATGCGGCCGCGAGATCCGCCAGGAGTTCAGTGGGGCCGGCAGGCGACGGCACGCAGAGCCTCTCCGACCCGCTGATGGACCAGGAGATCGTCGAGACGATCCTGGCGCGTGGGCCAGTCCGGACGGAGCCGCCGAGCGTGCCTGCGCATCTGGTCCGCGACGGCGAGCACCTCTGCGGCAGAGCGGCTGACCTTGAGGGCCTGCCAGGAACGGGCCTTCGAGGTGGCGATGGCCGACCAGTCCCGACGAACGAACTGCCGTACCGAGTCGCGATCCACCGGCCGATCCTACCATCCACCCGCTCTCACGGCCGGCGCCCAGGGTGTGTCGCCACGGCACGGACGAGCACGTTCACGAGGGGTCGCAGGCGCGCCGAGCCGCTGGGCGGTGGCGGGCGCTGGCCGTCGGGCAGCGCGTCAGCGACCAGGCCCATCGGCCCGGTCGCTGGCCCGGCCGCGGCCGCCGTTTATGCGAATCCCGTCCCCGACACCCAGCCACATGGCGAGAGCGAACCCCCTCACCCCCGTCGATCCTGCCTACTGACATCCTTGGAAGAAGGCCACCGGGAGAGCGCTCGGCACCGTCGACGGGACGAGTCGGCAGGTGTTCATGCGCTTCGCGCGGGGATCGAGCAAACCGTCGCGCACGAAGGCCAAGAGATCCAGGAACTCGTCCCTCGAGAGCGAGACCGGATCCTGGACCAGCGGATCCAGCCGGTCGAGCACCGGGTCGATCGGCCCCACCCGCACAGTTAGATCCGCGTCGACGCCCGCCGCCGCCGGGTTGTAGGTCCGCGCCGACTGGACCACATCCAGATGATGCCGAATTGCCTCGTCCAGCCGCGTGAACGCGCCGTTATGGAAGAACGCCGGCTGCAGGGCGACGTTGCGGAGCGGGGAGGTCCGAAACGCGTATCGGTCCGCGGGGTCACCGGTGATCTGCTCTGCGCCGAAATCCTCATCGCTGCCAGGACCGTCAAACACCACGTTGCCAGTGCCTTGGCCGAACGACGGGCACGAGCTGGGGCACGCCGAGCACGTGGTTCTGGAAGTCGCTGAACATCTCATTCGACGGGCCGCCCACGGCATGGCAGGTCACGCAATTCGCCTTGCCGAAGAAGAGCATCGCGCCACGCTTCTGCGGCCGCGTCATGGCATCGCGATCGCCCCGCGCGAACCGATCAATCGGCGCGTTGGCGAAGGTCAGCGCCATCTCGAACTCGGCAATCGCCTGGCCCACCATGGGGAAGGTGATGCGGAACCCGCCCGTGCGGCCGTCGCCGAAGGCGTCCGCGAACCGCAGCACGTACTCATCGATTCGGTTGAGCTTGGCCAGGACAACGGCTCGGATCTCTTCGTTCAGGAATCCCGGGTCCGGGAAGTCCGTGTGGTTCGTGTCCCTTGGCAAGCGCGTTCCCAGTCCGTCGTCGAACTGATGCAGGTGAGGCGCGCTACGGAAGAAAGGATTGCGCGCGGCCCCGGTGAAGCCAGCCATCTCGACCAGCTCCGTCGAGGGAATGTGCGCCTGGGCCGACAGCAGCGTGGGGTACTCGGGATCGCGCGGACCAAACTTCAGCGCGTCGCCCTCGGGCCGCGGGAACGTGTATCCCCGTGAATTGTCGAACGGGTCGCCGGAGTTCGCGGCAAAGCGGCCGTTCAACATGAGTTTCGGAAAGAACGCGCTATTGATCACGACCGGTGCTTTGCGCTGGTTCCGCGGGCCCCGTCGGTCGCGGCCGACGACGCCGTTGTTCTGCACGCCGATGGCGATCGATTGCGAATCACCGAAACCGAAGGCCGGCGAATGGCAGCCCGCGCACGAGTTGTCTTCGTGCAGCCCGAGCCGGTTGTCGAAGAAGAGCAGGCGGCCCAGGTCCGCCCGGCGGCGATCGAGCGGTCGACCCAGGCGTGCCTCGAGCGTCCCCTCGATGCGGCCCGTGAAGCCCGCCGACCGCAGGATCGTCGCGAGCCGTCGATCGAGGTCGCCGGAAACCCGTTCCTGGTTTGAATCCGCACCGTAGACCACCGTCGAAGGCCACTCGCTAAATGTCGCCCACGCGGTGGCTATCGCTGCGCAAATCAGGGTCGCGCTCCAAACCTTCATCGTACGCATAGGACACCTCCCGACACCGACATGGAGACGCTCGGACGACCGACGTGCTCAGTGCGCCGTCGCGCTCGCGATATTCGAGTACGGCGATCTCCCCGCGGCGTTGGACGCGGACACGCGATAGCGATACGTCGATCGCGACTGCACCCCCGTGTCGGTCCAGGACCGCGCCGTAGCGGCGAGCTGGGCGACGGCGACAAAGCCTGTGCACGTGCTCCCGTTGCAGCGCTGCACGGTGATCGACGTCGCGTTGGTGGCGGTGTTGACCCACGTGAGGTTGATCCTGGCGCGGTCGCTCGAGCTCGCGGCCAGGTTCGTCGGCGCGGTCGGCACGCTCGATGCCCCCGGCGTGATGCTGATGGTGGCCGAGGTCGTGCTCGAGGCGCCGCCGTTGTCGGTCACCGTCAAAGTCGCGACGTAGATTCCTGCGGCGGAATAGACGTGGGTGATCACCGGCCCGGTCCCCGAGGTGCCATCACCGAAGGACCAGGCCCAGGCCGCGATGGTTCCGTCGGGATCCGACGACCCGGAGCCATTGAACGCCACGCTCAGGGGCGCCGCTCCGGTTGTCGGCACGGCCGATATCACCGCCGTCGGCGGTTGATTGGCCGCCCCGACCAGGATGCTCGCGATGTTTGAATAGGCTGAGTACCCGCCGCTGTTGTACGCGCGGACGCGGTAACGGTAGCTTTGCCCCGCGACCGCCGAATAGTCGGTGTAGCTTGAGACGTTGGGCCACTGAGTGGCGACGAAGCTCCCGAAGTCGGTGCAACCCACGCTCTGGCACCGCTCGATGTAGAAGACAGTCTCGTTCGACGAATTGTCCTGCCAGGCGAGCCACGACCAAGCCCGCCGGATTGCGAGGCGGTCAGGCCGGATGGCGCGGCCGGAGGCGGAGGGTTCGCCACGATCGAACGCCGTGGCGACGCTCGACGCTCCGGTGCTGTCGGTGACCGTGAGGGACGCCGTGTAGGTGCCAGGATTCGTGTACAAGTGAGTGGTCAGAGGCCCCGTTCCGAAGGTCCCATCCCCGAATGACCACGACCATGACGTGATGGTTCCGTTCGGAGTCGTCGAGCGGGACCCGTCGAATGTCACGAGGAGAGGCGCGACGCCGGTCGACGGAGCTGGCGGACATGACCGCTCTTGCCGCGCCCGAGACCCGCCAGCAGGTGATGAGCGCATCGTACCCGCCAGCGGCACACACGTCGCCGTTTGGGAGCGCGGTGACCCAGACCGTGGCCATCCTGGAGAACGCTTCCCACCGCAGTTCTCCGTCCGTGCCGTAGCCGGCCGTCACCCCCGGGATGTACCCGCCCGGAAGGTTGGGACCGCCTTTTCCAGTCACCACGGTTGTCCCGTCTGTCGAGGACCAACACCCCCGCCGGGATCTCGTCCGTGTTCAATCCGCCGTCCCGAACGGCCTCCCATCGAACCGCTCCGGTGGTCTCGAACGCAACCGTGTACCAGTCGAGGAACCCACGATTCGTCTGGCCGGTCACAACTAGGCTTCCGTCCGGCGCCATGGCCATCCAGAGACCAGCAGCGTCGTAGCCATCGTCCGGCTTTGTGTCCGTGCGCCATAGCCGCGCTCCGGTCGCCCGGTCATACGCGACCACGGTGAGGTAGTCCGCGAGCGCGGGCGTGCTCGCGCCAGTCACCCCCTGACCGGTCACGTACACGCGCGTAGCGTCCATCACGACGTCCCTGGCGGCGATACCCTCTGGGGCCACCACCTGCCATTTGCGAACGCCCGTCGTGGCATCGTAGACGGTCGTGACCCAGGTCGCGCCGCCCGAGACGCTCGCTCGTCACCAGCCACATCATCGCCGTCGGGGCTCAAGGCCAGCGAGGAGGCGATGGCGAAGCCGCTGCCGGTCGCGTCCAGCCGTGACCAGAGCAAGGCGCCGGACGGACTGTACTTCTGGACAAACGCGCCGGTTCCGCGCCCGCTCACGGCCAGATAGGCGTTGCCGTTCAGCGTCCACCAGGAGCCGCGCCGACGGTCGGAAAGAATCCCACCGAGGGGTCCACCCGCCACAGAAGCCTCCCGTCCGAGGCGAACCGGACCATGGTGGTTTGGAATCGGATTGCCGCGAGAGTCGATATTGTGACCGACCGCAACGACATCGCCGTTCGGCGCGAAGGCCACCCAGTCTCCCTGGAACGTTCCCACCGACGGGCTGACCGTCCTCCGCCAGCGGAACGCGCCATCCGCCGTGTACGACGTGACGGCCATATCACGTCCGCCGGATGGCCCCGACACCACCGCAACATCGCCAGAGGCATCGGAGGCGATCCGTGCGGCCTGACCCGCGCTGTCGGTGCCCGCAGACAGGCCTCCGGCAGTCCATAGCTCGGACAGGATGGTGGCGGCGCCAACCGCGAGGCTCATGCCGGCCACGAGCACCAGAGTCACCGCGGCCGGCGCCGCCGCCAGCACCAGGTGATGAACGATTCGAAGTTCACGTCCCGGATGAGTCTGCATAGGTCACCCCCACTTCGCCGCCGACAGGCCAATGCCGCGCCGATCCGTCACCTCGCACCTCCGACAAGCACACGGTGGGATCAGTCGATCTGTAGCGGAGGCCAGCACCCGCAGTCTGTAACCTTTGTCACTCAGAAGGAGGGGTGCCGTCGTGACGCCTTGCGTCAGTGCCTGTCGGCTCGGTGGAGCCGGTCCAGTGCGATGCGGTCCAGGATCTCGATCCGCTTTCGGCCGAGCCTGATCATCCCGTCTTGCTGGAACGCCTCCAGGATCCGGCTCACGACTTCGCGGCTCGTCCCCAGCTCGTCGGCGAGCATCTGATGGGTTGTGGCGTCGGGCTGCCGCTGGAGAAGAAGGCGCGAAGCCAGCCGCTGGTCGACTCGGCGGAAAGCCACGTCGTCAACGAGGGCCATCAGGTGCGCCATCCTCTGGGAAAGGGCGTTGAACGCGAAGACCCGGAAGGCCGCGGACTCGAGGATCATCTCCAGGAACACGCTTCGGGGGACGCCCAGCAGAGAGAGCGGCGTGTCGGCGGTGCCGGCAGCCGGAAAGGACGTCTCGCCGAGCAGCGCCACGGCGGTGATGGCGCAGCTTTCCCCGGGATTGAGAAGGTACAGGAGGAGTTCGTGGCCATCGGGACTGGATTTCGAGATCCGGACGATCCCTTCGAGAAGCAGCGGGTAGGCGGTGCAGGGACTGCCGTCACCGAACAGCCGTAGACCACCCGGCGCCTGGACCGGCTTGGCCGTCTCTTCGACCTTCTTCAGAAGACCAGGTGGCAGCTCCCGGAGCACCGGGTAGATGCGAAGGAGTCTTTCCCGTTCTGTCGTATTCAATTGGCAGCCTCCCGCTGAAGACGACGCACAGTGGCGCTGCGACGTCGGTGTCGTACGCGTGCCTGAGCTGGGTGGCGCAGCCCACACGAGGGCCGGCACCGGGATCTACCGCGCCAAGCCGCTGGTCGGCCGCTCGCGGTGGCCGTCGGGCAGCGCGTAAGCGACCCAGCCCATCGGCCCGGTCGCTGGCCCGGCCGCCGGCCCCGCGGCTGGCGCAACGCCTGGGCCGGCGCCGCGTCCTGGCGCAATACTCGCCGCGGCGACGAGCAGGTACTGCTTCCCGCCCATGACGTACATCACCGGCGAGCCGGTGAAGTTGCCGCCGAACCTCGTCGACCACAGCTCCCGGCCGGTGTCGGTGTCCCAGCCGCGGATGTGATTGTCGAGACCCGCGCCGAAGACGAGCCCGGACGCGGTCAGGATGATGCCGTTGTTGGTGGCCGGCGCGCCGGTGCCGGTGATGCCGCGGGCGGCGAGCGCCGGATCGTCGCCGAACGGGATCTGCCACGTGATGGCCGGCGTGTTCAGGTCGAACTTCACGATCGTCGTGAAGGGCGGCTTGATCCCGTTGGCGACGGTGTGGTACTCGTTGATCGTGTAGCGCGTGAAGTCGGGCGTCCCCTCGGGATACGGCACGACGCCGCGGCCGCGGGCGCCGGGCGAGTCCGGACGGACCCATGCCGAGCCGGACCCGACGACCAGCTCGGGCGGCGCGGCGGGTACCGCGCTGGCTCCCCCTCCGGGGAACGGACCGCGTGCCGCGATTGCCAGCCGCCACCGTCAGCAGGCTGACGAGATTGTCGACGTCGGCCGTGCTCAGATGCGGGAACGGCGGCATCCGGTTCTTGCCGGTGGCCAGCACGGCGCGGATCGCGGCGCCGTCGAACCGGGGCGCGCCGGCGGCGATGTTGTTGGCCGGATCGGCGGTGGCGTGCACGAGCGGGACGCCGGTGTCGGTGCCCTGCCGGGTCACGCCGTGGCACACCTGGCAATTCTGCTGGTAGACGGCCTGGCCCGGCGGCCCGAAGACGCGGCTCTCGCCGGGACGCAGCAGCCTGACGATGCCGGGGTTGTCGTGCGCGACGACGTAGACGGCGCCGGTGCGCGGCTCGGCGGCGGCGCCGGCAAACAGCGTCCCACCATTGCTGGCCGGCACGCTCACCGTGTCCTTGGTGGTGATCGGCGCGAAGATGCCGTTGTTGTCGGCCGCGAGCAGGCGCGACTTCAACGCGGCCGCTTCCTCGGCGGGCAGGTGCGGGTTGATGTCGTCGACTGTGAAGGTGTGTTTGATGTAGGCGGCCGGTTTGGTCGGCACGGGCTGGGTCGGCCAGCTCTGCTCGCCTTCCATCGGGCTCTTCGGCACGGGGCGCTCCTCGATCGGCCAGATCGGCTCGCCGGTGACGCGATCGAAGACGTAGAGCCATCCGGTCTTGGCGGTGACGGCGACGACGTCGCGGCTGCGCCCGCCCTGGCGGATCGTCGTCAGCTGCGGCGCGGCGCTGGGATCGAGATCCCAGAGATCGTGGTGGACGAGCTGAAAGTGCCACCGCCGCCGGCCGGTGCGGGCGTCGAGGGCGACGATCGACGTGCCGAACAGGTTGGCGCCCAGGCGATCGGCGCCGTAGAAGTCGTAGGTGGGCGACCCAATCGGCACGTAGGCGATGCCACGGGCGGTGTCGACGGTCATCTCGCCCCAGTTGTTGGCGCCGCCGACGTATTTCCAGGCGTCCTTCGGCCACGTCTCGTAGCCGTACTCGCCCGGATGCGGCACCGTATGGAACGTCCACACCAGCTTGCCGCTGAGCACGTCGTAGGCGCGGATGTCGCCGGGCGGCGACAGATAGCCCTCGCCGGTGGCGCTGCCGAGAATCAGCAGGTTCTCGAAGATCTCGCCGGGCGTGTTCGACTGGATGTTGCCGATGGTCTCGGGATCGCGGCCGTCGATGCCGACCCGCAGGTCGACGACGCCGTTCGTGCCGAACGACAGGATCGACTTGCCCGTCTTCGCGTCCACCTGCTGCAGCAGGCTGTTCATCGAGAAGATGAGCCGCTGATCGCGGCCGTCCGGCGACTCCCAGTAGTTGAGGCCGCGGCTTGTCATGCCGTTCATGCGCTCGCGGATCCACAGCTCCTTGCCGGTCCGCGCGTCCACCGCGACGAGCGATCCATTGCGACCGCGGCCGTAGGCGACGCCGCGAACCACGATGGGGCTGCTGCCGGTGTCGCCGAACGGATACGTCCACGCGACCTGCAGCTGCTTGACGTTGGCCTTGTCGATCTGGCGGGCGTCGAAGTAGCGCGAGTTGTCCGGCCGGTTGCCGTATCCCGTCCACCAGCGGTCCGCCGCACCCTGCGCCAGGCCGGCTCGCCGAGGTCGCGCTGTCCGTATCGGTCGATTCGAGTATCGGTTTGGCGCTCCTGGGGTGGGCAGATCGCTGGCGACTGCCGTTCCGGCGGAGTGCGCGCGCGTCAACGCCGCCGCGAAGGTGATGCCGCTGCCGGAGACCTGGGCACCGGCCGCGTGTGGACGCGCCAGCGGCGCCGCCACCGTGATCCGTGCGCCCCCTCTGCCACCAATGGCGGCGGCGAGGATCGCCGTCTCCTCGGTGGCACCGCTGTCGACGGTGATCGTCTGGCCGGCGGTGAACCCGAGCGCGCTCGCGACGGGAATCACGGTAGCGCCCGCCTCGATCGCGGCGCTGGCGAGGGTCGCACCCGCGGTGCCGACGGTGGCGATGACCGCGGTCTCGATGTTCGCGCCGGTGTCGATCGTGAGCGTCTGACCGGCGGCGAAGTCGGCCACGCTGGCGACCTTGATGTTGGCTGCACCGACCGCTGGGGCCGCCAGCAGGGTGGTGGCGGGCTGCAGCCCGAAGTCGGTGCAGAGGCTGTCGGCGTCGAAACCGTCCGGGAAGCGGCCGAGGCTCCTGTCGATCGCGGACGGCGCCGGCGCGCCCGGTCCGGGGCCGCGGCCCGCGGCCGGCACCACGGCGATACAGCCGCCCTTGCCTTGATCGCCCTCGAGGGTCGCGAGCTCGGGACTGGCGATCGTGCCGTTGCCGCTCGAGTTGCTCTGCTGTGATCCGTAGACGATGGCGTCGACGATCACCGCGCCGCTGGCGTCTCGCAGGGCGATCGAGCCGGCCCTGGCGGAGAGGGCGCCGCCGAACCACTGCCGCGGCGCGGGCCCCTGGTACCCTTCGGCCACGACGCGCGGATTGCGCACCGGCGCACCGTACCTGTGGGCGCGGGCCAGCGGCGTGTCGAGCGTGATGCCGGCACCGAGCGCCTGGACGGCATCGCCGCTCACGTGCGGAAACGTCGTCGCCGGGGTGAACGTGATTCCGGTTCCCACGTCGGACACGTCCACGCCCGCGGCGTGATCGCGCGTCAGCGCCGCCGCCAGGGTGATGCCGATGCCGGCTGCGCCGCTCGTGCCGACGCTGGCGACGGCAACCCGTTCCTTGCGCGCACCGGCGCCGATCGTCAACGTGTCACCTGCCGCCACGTTGTCGGTGGCCGCGACCTTGATGTTGGTTGCGCCCGCGACGGCCGCGGCCGACAAGGTCGTCTGGGTGGCCGCCTTGCCGACCGCTGTGACGGTTGCCAGCTCGTACCGGCCGCCGAGGTCGATGCCGATCTTCTCGCCGACGACGAAGCCGGTCGCGCTGGTGACCGGCAGGTTGGTCGAGCCCGCGGGGATCGTGATCCACGGCCCTGTCGAAACCGGGATGAACACCGTCGTCATGGCGGTGGCGGCCGTCCCGACGCTGGCGATGGCGCGGGTCTCGCCGTCGATGTCGATCGTCTGGCCGGCCTCGACGCCGGTCGTGCTCCGGACGTTGATGGCGGTCGCGCCGGCACTGGCCGGGGCCGCCAGCCCCGAGTTCGACAGGCCGAGCAGGTAGAAGGCACCGGCGGCGAGCTTCGTCCCAGCCGGGATCGTCGCCAGTGTCACGGGCGCCCACTGGCTCGGCGTGTTGATCAGCGTCCAGTTCGACAGGTCGACCGCGCTGGACGAGCCGTTGTAGAGCTCGATGAACTGGTTGGTGGGATTGGCGCCGGTGCCGAGGCGGACCTCGTTGATCGAGACCGCCGGGACGTTGCGCATCCGCGCGGTCCTCGTCCCGATCTGCCTCCCGAGCCCTGCACTGGTCCACTGCGCCGTGCCGGTCAGCAAGCCCGCGCCGGTCGCCGCCGGGGAGGTGACCGTGAACGTCGCGCTCACGCTCGCACCGGGCGCGACTGGATCGCGGAACGTCACCGACGCACCGGCGGACCCTGACGCGACGGCGGTCCACCCGGCCGGCAGCGAGAGGCTCAGCGTCGCGCCCGGCACGATCGCGCCGGTGGTGTTCGTGAACGTCGCGGTCACCGGCTGCGCCGAGCCCGGCGTGAACGTCGTCACCCGGGACAGGCTCACCGTCGCCGCGTCGTACCGGGCGGCGACGATGTTGGCCTGCACCGCGTCGGTGGTCGCCGTGGCGGGAAAGCCGGTCGTCATCACGCCCTCGTAGAAGGTGCCGGACGAGCCGTTGCCGTTGTCGCCGCCGATGCCCAGGAGGATCGCCCCCTGCTTGTGCATCGGATAGTAGGCGTCGCTCGCCGGCGACCCGGACGAACGCCGCTGTAGAAGGTGGTCAGGACGCCCTGCTGCGCGTCGCCGCCGCGGAGGTCCCACTTGTTGCCGCCGCCGCCATTGACGACGGCGGTCACGAACCGCCAGGCATCGATGGTCGGAGCGGCGACGTTCTGCTTCGGGTCGTAGCCCGAGAACAGACCCGCCTCCATGTCGGCCATGATCCACGGCCCGGGACCGCTGCCGCGTCCCCAGGCGGTGGCGTGCCGAAGTAGGTGGTCTCCATGGTGCCGTTGCCCACGGCGCGGCTGTTGGTCGAGGCGTTGCCGTAGTCGAAGCAGCAGCCGCTGTTGTAGTGCGTGCCGTCGATGACGTAGTAGATGCCCTCCGGCTCGTCGTCGATGGCGATGCCCGTCGCGTCGTTGTTGCGGAACCCCATGCCCGGCATGATGAAGACGCCGTAGGCCTTGTGGCCGCTGATCGTGATCGGCGCCATGTCCGCGATCGGCTGGGTGTTGAAGCCGCCCTTCGCCGGGCCTGGGAACAACGGCCCCGGCGGCGCCTGGTAGAGGTGGTTGCCCTTGCCGGACTGGTCGTAGATGCTGGTGATGACGCAGATCGTGTTGGCGCAGAAGGCGTCCTGCGCGGCCGCGTCGGCGTATCCGCCCGCATCTGGCACCGGCGACGCGACCGGCTCGACGACGCCGATGTCCAGGGTCTTGCCGTCCGACTGGCGCATCACCTGGTAGAGCGGGCCGTTGTAGGAGGCGTACAGGGCGCGCGTGGTGCTGTGGGCGGCGACGCACGGCGTGCCCGCCTGTTCGTAGATGTCACACGGCCCGGGCGGCCGGGTCGGCACCGCCCCCTGTTGCCTGGCCGTCGGCCAGGCGGCGCCGAGCAGGGCCAGCGCGAACGCGAGCGTGAGGGTCGAGCGAACCTGTTTCGTCGTCTTCATCGAGAGTCGAGATGCCTTGGGTGAATGGCTCGGCCTGAGCAATCGCTCCGCCGAGCCGACGTGAGTGGTGGGGGGCGTCACCGGCGCGGCGACGCGGACGATTGCGGCGCGTCGATGGCGAGCTCGAAGGGGCCGGCCGGCAGCTCGCTGCCATCCGAGAGGTTGGCCAGCGGGCTCTGGCCCCAGCAGAACCGCACGCGCGTCGCCGACTCGCCAGCCGCCAGCGGCAGGACGACCCGGTCGCCGTCGACCCGGCCGGCGACGAAGCGGCACGTCCCGGCGGCCGCGCCGCATAGCTCGAACCCGATCGCCACGTCGGCACTGTAGGTGGTGAGGCGGCCGGTCACATCGGCAAAGGTCACGATCACGCCGTCCGGCCCGCGCTGGGCCGAACGGGCGACCGGGCCCGACGGGGCCAGGGCCTCGCCATAGACGACGTGGCGCGCCGCGCGCGCCAGCCGCCGGCCGACGTCGCGCTTGTTGCCCGGGTGCAGGTCGCCCGCGTCGCCGATGTCGATCGTCACGACCAGGCCGGCGTGGGAATCGGCGGCGACGGCACGGCGCTGGGCGTCGCGCAGGTTGGCCCAGTCGGACTCGACCGGCGCGCGGGGCACGGCGCCGAAGTTGGGGAGCTGCACGATCAGGAACGGCAGCGCCGGCTCGCCGAACTGCGCCCGCCAGCCGGCCATCAGCTCGCGCAGGCGCGGCGCGTACTCGGACGCCGTGTCGGTGTTGCTCTCGCCCTGATACCAGGCGACGGCGCGGAGGCGGTACGGACCGAGCGGCGCGATCATCGCGTTGTGCAGCGTGGTCACGCCGTGGTGCGTCTCCCACGGGGCGCGCGGAGGCCGCCCGACCGCTCGCGCAACGGGGCGGTCGCGCCAGCCCTCGCCGAGCGGGACCTGGGTGCCGTCGGCGAGCGTCAGCGACATGGCGTCGGCGGGACCGAGGAGGCCGCCGGCATCGTAGGTGCTGAGCACGTTGAGGACGAGCACGTTCGTGCCGGCGCGCAGCGCGCCGGCCGGCAGGCGGTAGCTGCGTCGGGTGCCCCCGCCGAAGGTGTTGCGGACGATCCGGCCGTTGATCCACGTCTGGTCGACTTCGTCTATGCCGCCGAGCGCGAGGGTGGCGGGCTGCGCCGCCTGCGCCGCCGTCAGATCGACGCTGCGGCGGAACCACACCATGCCATCGAGCGAGGCCGTTTCCGGGACGCCCCAGGTCTTCCAGTTCGTCAGCCCCGGGGTGGCGGTCCACGGACCGGCGTCGTCCGGCTGCCACGGCTCGCCGTCACCGTGCTGCCGCCACCAGGCTTCCCACGTGCGGCCGAAGGCCTGGTTGGCCGCATCCTCGTCGCGCGCGTAGAGGCGCAGCTGGGTCAGGGCGTCGGCGAAGCCGTCGCCCAGGCGCGACGGCGCGAGCCACGGCTCGATCGCGGTCCCACCCCACGACGCGTGGATCAGGCCGACCGGGACCTTTTCCGAGGCCTGGATGTCGCGGCCCATGAAGTAGCAGGCCGCCGAGAACGGCCGCACGCTCTTGGGATCGGCCGGCTGCCACGCCGCGGACGCGTCCAGCCCACTCGCCGGCTCGGCCTTGCCAAGATGCGGGATTGAAATCAGTCGGAGACGATCGGTGGCCGATCGCATGGCGGCGAACTCGCCGCCGCGCGACTGGCCGACCGACATCTCCATGTTCGACTGGCCGGAACACAGGAACACGTCGCCGACCAGCAGGTCGGACAGCGTGCGGCTCCCGCTCGTGCCGGCTCGGACCTCGAGGCCGTATGGACCGCCGGCGGCGGCCGGCGGCAGCGTCACGCTCCACTTTCCGGACGCATCGGCCTGGGCCGAGGCCTCACGCCCGGCGAACACGACCGTCACGCGCTCGCCAGGGGCCGCCGTCCCCCAGACCGGGAGCGGCTGGTCGCGCTGCAGCACCGCGTGGTCCTGGAACAGCGGACCGAGCGAGAGCGTCGCGCCGGCCTGCGCCGACGCGGCAGAGGCCGCGGCGACGAGCGCGGCGTGACCCAGCAGGAACTGCCAGAGCCTTGTCATCAGTCGCCTCGGGAATCGGTTGGCAGCGTATGCGCTTTCATTCGAAGCGTCAACGGAGCTGGCCCCCTCTTTCCTTTGCATGCGTGGAAAGGGACGGTCCAGCGTTAGACGACCTGACCAGTGGAAAGGGCGAGATGAATGCGCTTGCAGCGCCGATTGCGGCGGCGCGTGTCCCCGCGCCCCTACTCGTAGCGCAGCGCGTCGACGGGATCGAGTGAGGCGGCCCGGCGGGCCGGGAAGTAGCCGGCCACGATGCCGACGCTGAAGGCACTGGCGATGCCAGAGATGACCGCCCACAGCGGCGGGATCGCCGGTATACCCGGAGCGAGGACCGAGAGCAGGAAACCGATCGAGCCGGCGATGGTCATGCCCAGCAGCCCGCCGGCCCCCGAGAGCAGCGCCGCCTCGAGCAGGAACTGGCGGCGCACCTCGCGGCGAGGCGCGCCGATCGCCAGCCGCAGGCCGATCTCGCGCGTGCGCTCCGTCACGCTGATGATCATGACGTTGGCGATGCCGAGCCCGCCGATGAAGAGGCTGACGGCCGCGAGCCCGACGCTGATCGCGCCGATAGCCGCGCTCAGCCGATCGAACTGCGCGATGATCTGCTCCGACGTCGACAGGTTGAAGTCGTTCTCGGCGTCGGGCGGCAGCTTCCGCAGCAGTCGCAGCACCGCCTCCGCCTCTGCCCGCGTCTCCTCCAGCCGGCGCCCCGGCGCCGTGCGGATGTAGAGCACGGTGTTCTCGGCCTGCGAGAACCGGCCGCGCGCCGTCGTCACCGGCAGCGACATGACGCTGTCCTGCCTGTTCTCGCCGAAGAAGCCGCCCTTCCGCGGCGCCAGCTCGCCGACGACGACGTAGGGCTCGCCGGCGAGCGTCACCGTGCGGCCGATCGAGCGCCCGGGCGGACCGCCGCCGAACAGCGCGCGGGCCAGGCTGCTGCCGATGATCGCGACAGGGGCCGCCGCCCGCACCTCGAGCTCGGTGAACGGCCGGCCGGCGGCGAACTCGGCGCCGATCACGTCCATCAGGTTCGCCGACGCGCCTTCGACCAGCACCGTGTCCGCCTCGTTGCCACCGGCCTTCGCCGTGATCGCGCGGCCCGAGGCGATGGTGGGAACGATGAGCTGCACGGCCACGGTGTCGATGGCGTCGCCGAGCCGCTCGAGCTCGACGGCGAACCCCGCGTCGAGCGGCTTGCGCGACGACTCACGTTCCGAGGCCGGCTGATACGGATCGCCGGTCAGGTGATAGGCGAAGACGTTGTCCGTACCCAGATCGCGGAAGAGCAAGGCCACCTGGTTCCGCAGGCCCGCCAGCACGGACGCGACGAGCACCACCGTGACGATCCCGATGACGATGCCGACGACGGCGAGCGTCGAGCGCAGCGGATTGGTCCGCACCGAATCCACCGCGAGCGCGAGCGACTCCCGGAAGGCGTCGTGCCAGACGAGGGGCGTGGTCCGGGCCGCCACGGTCAGTCGGCTCTCAGGGCGGAGACGACGTCCAGGCGCGTGGCGCGGCGGGCCGGATACCAGCCGGCGAGCAGGCCGGTGACGGACGCGGCCGCGAGGCTCCAGACAATCGTCATCGGGCGTACGGTGGCCGGGATGCCGCTGGCACTCGACACCAGCCCGGCGATGCCCGCCGACGCGGCCAGACCCACCAGCCCGCCGCCGATCGCCAGCAGCAGCGATTCGGCCAGCACTTCGCGCAGCACCTGGACGCGCGTGGCACCGAGCGCGCGGCGGACGCCGATGTCGCGCGTCCGCTCGGTCACGGAGACCAGCATCGTGTTGGTGACGACCACGACCGCGACCAGCACGGTGATCAGCGCAATCGGGATGGCGGCGACACTGATGCGCTCCGAGAGAAGGGCGACGAAGCCGCGCGCGGCCTCCGGCGTCAGCAGGTCGAAGGTGTCTTCGACGCCGGGCTGCAGCTGCCGGTGGGCCCGCATCGCCGTCCGCGTCACAGCCTCCGCCTCGTCGTTGGTGTGGCCCTCGTCCGCCATCGCGAACACCTGCAACGTCCGCGGCGCGCCGAAGGTCCGTTCGAAGGCCGGCAGTGGAATCCAGACGTAGCGGTCGAAACTGTTGCCGGCGCTGCCAAACGGCGCCTGCACACCGACGACGGCGAAGCCGCGACCGCGGATGCGGACGGTACGCCCGATCGGATCGACGCCTGGGAACACTTCGTTGGCGACGTCGGCGCCGAGGATCGCCACCTGCGCGGCCCGCTGCTCCTCGTCCAGCCGGAAGAACCGGCCCCGCTCGAGGTTGATGTCCCGTATCCTTTCCAGGGCGGCGCCCGTGCCGTTCACGACGGCGTTCTCGAAGCGCCGCGAGCCGACGACGATATCCGCGGGCGTCTGGGTGGCGGGGGCGATGAGGTACGCGCCGTTCCACCAGGCGACCGAGCGCCCGCGTGTCCCGCCGAAGGATGGGCCGGTTGCGCTCCAGCTTGCGCGCCAGCTCGATCCGGCTGACCTGCCCTTGACTCGCAATCTGTGCAAGGACGAAGGTGTTGCTGCCGAACGTGCGGGCGGCCGTGGCCCGCGCGAAGGCCTCGACCCCTTCGAGCGCCGTCAGGACGATGACGACGGTGGCCACGGAGACGGCAATGGCGGCCGCCGAGAGGGCCGACCGGAGCCGGTGGCCATCGAGCGCGGAGACGGCCTGGCGGACCGGTTCGCCAACGACGTCTCTCCAGGTTCGTGAGACGGATCGCCCGCCCCAGCCCCCGGCGCGGGGCGCGGCGGGAGACTCAGGCGGCAGAGAAGGACGAATCACGGATGCCAAGACGACGCTGGTGGGTGATGGGCGGTGGGCTGATTGTAGCCCTCCTCGCGTGGTGGGCGGTGGCGGGCCGATTGGGCGGCGGCGTGGAGGTGACGGTCGAGGCAGCCAGCCGGAGGGCGACGCTGCAGGCCTACGTCTCGGCCTCCGGCGAGATCGTGGCGACGCGCTACGCCGACATCGGGTCGAGCGTCATGGGCAAGATTGTGTCGCTCGGCGTCAAGGAAGGCGACCGCGTGCGAGCCGGCCAGGTGCTGGCGCGCATCGACGCGGTACCGGCACGCAGCGACGCGGCGGCAGCCAGGGCCGGCGTCCAGGCGCTCGACTCGGAGTCCCAGGCCGCGGCCGACGCGCTCGCCGCCGCGCACGCCGATTGCGATTTCGCCACGGCTCGGCTAAAGGAGGCGGCCCTGTCGCTCGAGCGGACGCGGGCCCTCGCCACCCAGGGGCTCGCCCCGGCGTCGCAGCTCGACCAGGCCCAGGCGGCCAACGATACGGCGCGAGCGCAGGTCGAGTCCGCGAGCGCGGCCATCGCGGGGGCGGGCAGCGCCCGCAAGGCGGCGGATCAGCGGCGCGCCCAGGCCCGAGCGCAGGAGACCCGGGCCCGCGATCAGCTGGCCAAGACCGACATCACGTCACCCATCGACGGCGTGGTCTCGCGGCTGCAGGTGCGCGAGGGCGAGATGGTCGTCATCGGCATCCAGAACCAGCCGGGGACGACGCTGATGACGGTGTCGGACCTGAGCGGAGTCAACGCCGAGGTGAAGGTGGCCGAGGCGGACGTGCTGCGGCTGGCGCTGGGCCAGACGGCCCGCGTCACGCTCGATGCGCTGCCCGTTCAGCCCTTCACCGGCCGGGTCATCGAGATTGGCGCGAGTGCGTTGCCGACGATCGGCACCGGCGCGGCGGCCCGCGAGTTCCGCGTCGTGATTCGACTCGACGCGCCGACGGTGGCGCTCCTGCCCGGGATGACCTGCGACGCGGAAGTGCTCGTCGCCCAGAAAGCCGGCGTGGTCACGGTGCCGCTGCAGTCCGTGGTGTTGCGGAGCAGCAACGGCACCGAGCAGAGCGGGGTGTTCGTCGCCGACAGCGGTGTGGCGACGTTCACGCCGGTGAAGACCGGCATCATCGGCGGGCTGACGATCGAAGTCGAGGGCGTGCCGGAGGGAAAGCTGGTCGTCGCCGGCCCCTACCAGACGCTGCGGACGCTGCAATCAGGCGATCGCGTGCGCGCGAAGACCTGACCCTTCGAGGCCCAGGGCCGCTCGCGGTCAAGGGGTCGTCAGCCGCGCCGCGCGGCCTCGATCCTGGCGACGTCGATCTTCCCCATCGTCATCATCGCGTCGAAGGCGCGCTTCGCTTCCGCGCCGCCGGCCGCCAGCGCGTCGATCAGCACGCGCGGGGTGATCTGCCAGGACAGGCCCCACCTGTCCTTGCACCAGCCGCACTCGCTCTCCCGGCCGCCGTTGCCGACGATCGCATTCCAGTAGCGATCGGTCTCCTCCTGCGTGTCGGTCGCGATCAGGAACGAGAAGGCTTCGCTCTGCTTGAAGATCGGGCCGCCGTTGAGGCCAAGACAGGGAATGCCGAAGACGGTGAAGTCGACCGTCAGCACGTCACCCTCCTTGCCGCCCGGGAAGTCACCGGGTGCCTTGTGCACGCCGGTCACCTTGCAGTCCGGGAAAGTAGCGGCGTAGAAGCGCGCCGCCTCTTCCGCGTCCTTGTCGAACCAGAGACAAATCGTGTTCTTCGGCGTCATCGTCATTGGGCTCCTCTTGCCATGGTCGGCTGGCGGTCGGCCCCCTGACAACAGGTATGCTCCCAGATCATGAGCATCGCCCTCAGCCTCGCCGTCCCCTTGTCCGCGATCCTCGTCGGGAACCTGCTCGCGCCGGGGCTCGCCGGGCCCGCGCAGGCGCCGGCCGCCGCGGCCGCAGCGACGTCGCCCACGAGCGTCGTGCATCTCTTCGACGGCAAGGACCTGTCGGGCTGGACGCCGGACGTGCCGGCGCGCGACGCCGATCCGAACGGCTCGCCGAGCTTCGTGGTCCGCGACGGCAAGCTGGTCAGCCTGGGCACGCCCGGCGGCCATCTGCTCACGGACGGCCGCTACCGCGACTACCGCCTCGAGGTGGAGTATCGCTTCTCCGCCAAGGCCGGCAACTCCGGCGTGCTCATCCACGCGTCGAAACCCCGCGTCCTCTACAAGATGTTCCCGCAGTCGATCGAAGTGCAGCTGATGAGCGGCAACGCGGGCGACTTCTGGTGCATCCACGAAGACATCAAGGTGGCGGACATGGAGACCCGGCGGCCGCGCAAGCCGGGCGAGAAATGGGGCGGCACCGAAGGCGATGCCCGGCGCGTCTTGAACCTCACCGACGGCTCGGAGAAGCCGCTCGGCGAATGGAACAGCCTGATCATCGAGGCCCGGGCCCGGACCATCACGGTCTGGCTGAATGGCGACCTGGTGAACAATGGCTTCGACGCCTCGGTCGACCAGGGCCGGATTGCACTGCAGGCGGAGGGCGCCGAGGTCGAGTTCCGCAAGGTGGACATCGGCCCGCTGTCCCCACGATGACCCGCGCCTGTGCGAGCTCGTCGCCGACTGGGTGATGACGCGGTGTTGACCTCGGCCCGACGGCGTCGGACGTTCGTCGCGGTGATACCGTATTCGGGATGATTCCAGCACCCGCCGACGTCGCCACCCCGCCCGCCGATGCCACCGCGACCGCTAGCGGGCTGGCCTCGCGCGTCCTCCAACCCGGTACGGGCACGACGCACCCGGGCCCGCGCTCGAAGGTCCGCGTCCACTACTCGGGATGGACCACCGACGGCAAGATGTTCGACAGCTCGGTGAGCCGCGGTGAGCCCATCTCGTTCGGTCTCAACCAGGTCATCGCCGGCTGGACCGAAGGCGTGCAGCTGATGGTCGAAGGCGAGAAGCGGCGGCTGTGGATCCCGGAGGGCCTCGCCTACGGCGGGCGCCCGGGCGCTCCGGCCGGCATGCTGGTCTTCGACGTCGAGCTGATTCGCATCGAGGCGTAGCACGCGGCGGCGGCCGGCCGCGGCCGTCACGCGGTGGCCACGAGAGCCGGATCCTCAGGCGCGGGCTCCGCGATCACCTCTCGCGTCGAGTCGACCCGCAACCAGAGCACGGCGCCGGTGATCAGCAGGCCGATCATCGGAACGAACGGGGCGGTGTAGCCAAAGCTGCTCGCGATGTATCCGTAACGACGGACGAGACGAACGCGGCGACGTAGGTGGCGGTATTCATCGCGCCGGTGACGGCGCCGGCATATTTCCCGCCGATGTCGAGGCACACGCCGAGGACGCCAGGCTGCTGAATCGTGATGCCGCCATAGCTCAGGGCGAGCAGGAGCAGCGACCAGAGCTTGTCGTCCGTCAGCACGGACGCCGTCATGAACAGCGCCGCGCTCCCCAACCCCACCAGGCCGAGCGAGCGGCGGCCCCACTGCGGTATTTCGTGGGGAACCCCTCCAGGCGGCGGTCGTAAGCCCAGCCACGATACAGGATTCTTTTCCGGCCACCCCGGGCGGCGCCGCGGATAGAATCCCGCAGACAACGCCTTCTCCGAGGACCGACCTTGCCGGATCTCCGCTCCGCGCTTTCGCGGCCCCTTGCCGCGGTGCTGGTGACCGCGTGCCTGGCCTTCGTGGCCAGCGCCGCCGGCGTCGGCCAGCTGCCGCCCGCGTCGCCGTCCTACGACTTCGACAAGGACATCAAGCCGATCCTCGAAGCCAACTGCGTGCGCTGCCACGGCGAGAAGCGACAGAAGAGCGACTTCCGCCTCGACACCCGCCAGGGTCTCGTGCGCGGCGGCGAGGAGAACGAGAAGGTCTTCATCGCCGGGCACAGCGACAAGAGCCCGCTGATTCGCCAGGTGGCAGGCCTGGTGCCGGACCTGCAGATGCCGCCCGTGAAGGACGGCCCGCCGTTGACGGCGAAGCAGATTGGCCTACTGCGCGCGTGGATCGACGCCGGCGCGACGTATCCCGCCGGCACGTCCCTCGTGAACACGAACGCCAGCGCCGACACGGCAGAGGCCGCCGAGACGGAGAAGATTGCCGCCGCCGTGCTCGAGCGAGGCAAGGATCACTGGGCCTTCAAGCCGCCGGTCCGCCCGACACCGCCCGCGGTGACGCACCCGGCCTGGGCGAAGACGCCGATCGATGCCTTCGTCCTGGCGCGTCTCGAGAAGGAGGGCCTCGCGCCGGCGTCCGAGGCCGACCAGGCGACGCTCCTTCGTCGTCTCTCGTCTGGACCTCACCGGCCTGCCGCCGACGCTCGCGGAGCTCGAGGCGTTCCTCGCCGACGCCGCGCCCGACGCCTACACGAAGCAGGTCGAGCGCCTCCTGCGCCTCGCCGCACTACGGCGAGCGCTGGGCCCGTCACTGGCTCGACGCCGCGCGCTACGCCGACAGCGACGGCTTCGAGAAGGACAAGCCGCGCGACGTCTGGGCCTATCGCGACTGGGTCATCGACGCCTTCAACCGCGACCTGCCCTACGACCAGTTCGTCATCGAACAGATCGCCGGCGACCTGCTGCCCGATGCCACGCAGGACCAGATCGTCGCCACCGGCTTCCTGCGGAACTCGATGGTCAACGAAGAGGGCGGCGTCGACCCCGAGCAGTTCCGGATGGAGGCGATGTTCGACCGCATGGACGCCATCGGCAAGGGCGTGCTCGGCGCTGACCATCCAGTGCGCCCAGTGCCACAACCACAAGTTCGATCCGATCCCGCAGGAGGAGTACTACAAGCTGTTCGCCTTCCTGAACAACGACCACGAGGCGCAGCAAACCGGTCTACCCGCCCGGGCGACCTGATGAAGCTGGCCGACCAGCGCCGGCAGATCGCCGAACTCGAGGCGGGCCTCCGCCACACCACGCCAGACTGGCAGGCGCGCCTGGACCGCGTGGGCGGACGCCGCGTCGCTCGGTCGAGCCGAAATGGACGGTGGTCACGCCGACCGTCGAGGACATCTCGACCGGCGGCCAGCGCTACCTCGCACGGCCGGACGGCTGCATCCTCGCCGCCGGCTACGCGCCGACGAAACACACGGTGAAGCTGACGACGACGGTCGACGTCGGCCGCATCACCGCCTTCCGCCTCGAGCTGCTCACCGATCCGAACCTGCCGCTTGGCGGCCCGGGTCGTTCGTTCAAGGGCACGAATGCCCTGACCGATTTCGCCGTCGAACTCGGCGCTCCTGGCAGCACGGCGAAGCCGACGCGGGTCACGTTCGCCAAGGCCGCCGCCGACTTCGGTGACGCCCCCGACACGCCGCTCGAGCGCAACTTCGACGACAAGTCCAACAAGAAGCGCGTGACCGGCCCGATCGGCTACGCCATCGACGGCAAGGACGAGACCGCCTGGGGGATCGACGCCGGCCCCGGCCGGCGCAACACGCCGCGGACGGCCGTCTTCACGCTGGCAACGCCGATCGTCCGCACCACCGCCACGCAACTGGTGTTCCTGCTGAAGCAGGACCACGGCGGCTGGAACAGCAACGATCTGATGAACAACAACCTCGGTCGCTTCCGCCTGTCCTACACGACGGCGGCAGTGGTGCCGAAGGCCGATCCACTGCCCGCGGCGGTTCGCGAGATCCTGGCCGTGCCGCGCCGCCACGCGCTCGGCGGCCCAGGTCGACGCGCTCTTCAGCTACTGGCGGACGACGGTGCCCGCCTTCGCGGACACCAACGCGAAGATCGAGGCCATCGCCAAGCTTCATCCGGAGCCGTCGACGTCGCAGATGGTGCTCGAGGCGCGCCCCGAGATGCGCGACACGCGGATGCTCAAGCGTGGCGACTGGCTGAACCCGGGCAAGGCGATCAAGCCCGGCGTCCCGGCCTCGCTGCATCCGCTGCCGGCCAATCTGCCGCCGACCCGCCTGACGCTGGCGCGATGGCTGGTCGACCCGGCGTCGCCGACCACGGCGCGCGCGTTCGTCAATCGCGTCTGGCAGACCTACTTCGGCACCGGCTTGGTCGCGACCAGCGAGGATCTCGGCATGCAGAGCGAGGCGCCGTCGCATCCCGAGCTGCTCGACTGGCTGGCCGTCGAGTTCATGGAGAAGGGCTGGAAGCAGAAGGACCTGCACCGGACCATCGTGACGTCGGCGGTCTACCGGCAGAGCTCGCGCATCGAGTCGACCGGCCTCGAGAAGGATCCCTACAACCGGCTGCTCGCCCGGGGCGCGCGCTTCCGCGTCGAGGGCGAGATCGTCCGCGACGTGGCGCTGGCCATCAGCGGACTGCTGAACCCGGCCATCGGCGGCAAGAGCGTGATGCCGCCGGCGCCGGATTTTCTCTTCAAGCCGCCGGTGAGCTACGGCCGAGTTCCAGTGGATCGAAGCGACGGGCGCCGATCGGTATCGGCGCGCCCTCTACACCTATCGGCGGCGATCGACGCCGTTTCCGATGCTGCAGACCTTCGACGTGCCCGAAGGCACACCGCCTGCGTCCGACGCATGCGCTCGAACACGCCGCTCCAGGCTCTGACGCTGCTGAACGAGACGGTGTTCGATGGAAGCGGCGCGGGCGTTCGCGCTGAAGATCCTCGAGGAGGGCGGCACGACCGACGCCGAGCGCCTCACCTACGCCTTCCGCCGGGCGGTCAGCCGGCCGCCCACCGACGCCGAGCAGCAGATCCTCGTCCGGCTGATGGAGAAACAGCGGGCCCGCGTCTCCGAGGGCTGGATCAATACCCACGCGCTGACCACCGGCAAGGACGGCCTGCCGACGCTGCCCGCGGGCGTCACGCCGGCGACGCTGGCCGCCTACACCGTCGCCGCGCGCACGCTGTTGAGCCTCGACGAGACGATCACGAAGCAGTAGCCCCGTCGTCAGGGAAAGCCCCGCTCTTCAAGGATTGCACCGATGGCCGAACGCGAGCCCCTCCAACAGTCGCTGCTCCGCGAGACGCAGCGCTATCAGTCGCGCCGCTGGTTCTTCAAGGAGTGCGGCGTCGGCCTCGGCTCGGTCGCGCTGCACTCGCTGCTCGGCAGCCTGCTCGGCGCCGGCACGGCGCTGGCCGGCACTGCGCAGGCCGGCCCCGCTCCGGCCCGGACCGGCGACCCGCTCGCCCCCAAGGCGCCGCATTTCGCGGCCAAGGCGAAGCGCGTGATCTACCTCTTCCAGGCCGGCGCGCCGAGCCATCTCGAGCTCTTCGACCACAAGCCGGAACTGGCCAAGTGGGACGGCAAGCTGCCGCCGGCCGAGCTGCTCAAGGGCTACCGCGCGGCGTTCATCAATCCGAACTCGAAGCTGCTGGGGCCGAAGTTCAAGTTCGCAAAGCACGGGCAGTGCGGGGCGGAACTGTCGGAGCTGCTGCCGCACACTGGCCAAGATCGTCGACGACATCGCCATCGTCAAGTCGATGCAGACCGACGCCTTCAACCACGCGCCGGCGCAGATTTTCATGAACACCGGCGCGCAGCAGTTCGGCCGGCCGAGCATGGGCGCGTGGGCCACCTACGGCCTGGGCAGCGAAGCGCAGGACCTGCCGGCCTTCGTCGTCTTCAATACCGGCCAGAAGGGCACCAGCGGCGGCCCAGGCAACTATGGCTGCGGCTTCCTGCCGACCGTCTACCAGGGCGTGCCGTTCCGCGGGCAGGGCGATCCGGTCCTCTACCTCTCGAACCCGCGCGGCGTCGACGCGACCATGCAGCGCGACACGCTCGACGCCATCCGCGGCCTCAACGAGCTGCAGCTCGGCGCGGTCGGCGACCCCGAGATCGCCACGCGCATCAACTCGTTCGAGATGGCGTATCGGATGCAGGCGAGCGCGCCGGATCTGATGGACCTGTCGAAGGAATCGCCCGAGACGCTGGCGATGTACGGCGCCGAGCCGGGCGAAGTCGAGCTTCGCCAACAACTGCCTGCTGGCCCGGCGGCTCGTCGAGCGCGGCGTGCGCTTCGTCCAGATCTTCCACGAGGCCTGGGACCACCACGGCGGCCTCGTCGGCGGCCTGAAGGAGCAGTGCAAGAAGACCGACCAGGCCAGCGCCGCGCTGGTGAAGGACCTGAAGCAGCGCGGCCTGCTCGACGACACGCTGGTCATCTGGGGCGGCGAGTTCGGCCGCACGCCGATGGTCCAGGGCGGCAGCGACGGCCGCGACCACCACCCCAACGGCGTTCACGATGTGGCTGGCCGGCGGCGGCGTGAAGCCGGGCCTGACGCTCGGGGCCAGCGACGAGTTCGGCTTCAACGCGGTCGAGGACAAGGTCCACGTCCACGACCTGCACGCGACGATCCTGCACCTGCTCGGCTTCGATCACACGAAGCTGACCTACCGCTTCCAGGGCCGCGACTTCCGCCTGACGGACGTCCACGGCGAGCTGGTCGCGAAGCTGCTGGCCTAGCAGCCCGTGGTGAACGTCCCGCTGCATTCGACGGGCGATCCATCCCGGCGCTCGGCGTTGCTCGTCGGTCGAATATTCCCGATATTCTCCCTCCTCGCGCCTTGATCGCCGGGCGTCTCGCCCGTCTCGGTGCGACGCGGGACTTCCACCACGGGCTGCTAGCAGCCCGCGGCGCGGCCGGCGCCGACGGCCTTCGAGCGTCGTCAGCGGAACGTCGCGATTTCGTCGATTGGGCGACGCTGGAGCGCCGGCACCCGGGCATCGGGCGCCGGGTAGCCGACCACCAGGATGAGGAAGGGGCGCTCGTTGACCGGGCGTTCGAGGATGGCGTTCAGGAAACCCATCGGGCTCGGCGTGTGCGTCAGCGACGCGAGGCCGGCGTGGTGGACGGCGGCGACAAGCAGGCCGGTCGCGATCCCGACCGATTCCTGGACGTAGTAGTGCTTCACGGGCCGGCCGTCCGCCGACACGCCGTGGGCCCGCGCGAAGATCACGATGAGCGCGGCCGCGTCCTCGAGAAACGGCTTGCTGGGGCCTGTCCCGAGCGGCTCGAGCGCCGACAGCCACTCGGCGGGCGCGCGTCCGCTATAGAACTGGCGCTCCTCGGATTCGGCGGCCTCGCGGATCCGCCGCTTGACGTCGGGATTGGACACGACCACGAAGTGCCACGGCTGCTGGTGGGCGCCGCTCGGGGCGGTGCCGGCGGTGAGGATGCAGCGCTCCAGGATGTCGCGCGGCACCGGATCCGGCGCGAAGTGCCGGACCGAGCGGCGGCGGTGCATGTCCTCGTGGAAGGCGACCGCGGCGGCGCGCATGCGGTCGACTGGACGCCGCTCGAAGGACAGAGGCGTGAATCCCATGCCTGATTGTCGCCGAACGGCTGGACCGCGGCCGGCGGTGCGCGGCGAATCCGAGTGCGATAGCATCATGGGGCCGTGCGCCGGCCGGCGCTCCCTTCCCTGATGGCCCCCGGACCTTCCCCGCGACCCTCGCCCGACTTGCGTGCGGCCTTCGAGCAGCTGGCTCGCGCCGAGGGGCCGGCCCTCTATCGGACGGCGCGCCGTCTGGCACGACCGCCGACCGAGGCTGGCGATCTGGTCCAGGAGACGCTCCTCCGTGCCTACCGGACCTTCGCCAATTTCCAGCCGGGAACGAATGGTCGGGCCTGGCTGTTCACCATTCTGTATTCGGTCGCCATCAATGACGCGGCCCGCTTCGGGCGCCGCACCGAAGTCGCCATGGACCGGGTGGAGACGGAGCTGGCGACCGCCCCGGACGCCCGGGTCGGCGACGAGGAAATGGCCCTGCTTCGGCGGATTGATGCGTCGCCGCAGGTCGATACCGCGCTGGCGGAGCTGGTCGAGCCGTTCCGGACCGCGGTCATCCTCGTCGATATGGAAGAGTTGACCTACGAGGAGGCTGCCGGAGTGCAGGGATGTCCGGTCGGGACGCTGCGGTCGCGGCTGTTCCGCGGACGGCGTCTGCTGTTCGCTGCGCTCCGTGACTACGCGCAGCAGCGCGGCCTGCTGGAGAATCGCTGAGGCGACATGAGCGAGCCCCTGCATCCTCACCAGGCGTTGCACGAAGCGGCCGACGGGCGGCTGGACGCGGCCGCGCGCGCGGCGCTCGACGTTCACCTCGTCGACTGCGCGGCGTGCCGCGCCGAGCTCGACGCGATCCGGTGGACCAAGGGCCAGGTCGCGGCCGCGCGGGAAGACACCGGGGTTCCGGCCGGGTTCGAGTCGTGGCTCCAAGGGGCCCTGGCCTCGGAGCCGGAGGAGGAGTCTGCCGGTGACACGTCGCCGCCGGCTGGCGCGGAAGGACGGTCGATGGTTTCGAGGCGGCGATGGGCCGCCATCGCCGGGCTGGCTGCGCTCATCCTGCTGGCGATCTGGGCGCTGCCGCGCCGCGGTTCGACCGACCTGCCGGCGCTCGTCGCCGCCGACTATCGCGCCGTCCGCGCCGGCACGCTGCCGCTCGGGATCCGCTCCAGCGACGTCGCCGAGATCGAGCGCTGGTTCCGCGGCGAGGGCCTGCGCTTCGAGACGCGGGTCTTCGACCTCGGCATGATGCGCTACGCCGCCACCGGCGGTCGGGTCCACGCGATCGGCAGCCAGCCGAGCGCGCTCTTCGTCTACCGGGGCCCGGATGGCGAGGCTCTCGTGTGCCAGATGTACGAAGGACGTACGGCCGACCTGCCGGCGCCCTGGCGCCGCGCCTCCCGCAACGGCATCGACTTCCTGGTGTTCCAGCGCGACGGGCTGACGCTGGTGTTCTGGCAGGAGGGCGCCTTGGTGTGCGTCCTGACCGGTCAGGGCGATCCGCAGGCCGTCATCGACCTGGCCTTCGCCAAGGCGATGAAGGTGTAGACCCGGGAACTTCCTGCCCCCCTCGGCTGTTCTAGCTCCTCGACCCGGCATGATCCGGACCGCACGCCGCGGTTTCGGATCCACGCCGTCAAAGGAGCCCCCGTGCAGCGACGAACTCTCCTCCTCACCCTCGCTCTCACTTCCCTGCTGGCCACCGCCGGCCTCCAAGCCGACGGCGGCCGCCGCTTCGATCCCGGCGCCATCTACACGATGTCGAACGCGGCGTCGGGCAACCGCGTTCTCTCGTTCCTGCGGCTGCCCGATGGCCGCCTGCTGCCGGCCGGCTCGACGCCCACCGGGGGCAAGGGTTCGGGCGGAGGCCTCGGCAACCAGGGTGGCCTCACCCTCACCGGCAACGAGCGCTGGCTGCTCGCCGTCAACGCCGGCAGTCATTCGCTCTCGATCTTCGCGGTGCGGCCGTTCGGCCTGCACCTGCGCGACGTTCAGCCCTCGGGCGGCCTCCAGCCCGTCAGCGTCACCACGCACGGCCGGCTGGCCTACGTGCTGAACGCCCAGAGCGACAGCATCACCGGCTTTCACATCACGCCCGCCGGCACCCTGCGGCCGATCCCCGGGTCGACGCGCGCCCTGAGTTCGACCGGGACCGGCCCCGCCCAGGTCTCGTTCTCGCCGGACGGGCAGACGCTGGTCGTGACGGAGAAGGCCACCAACAACATCGTCACCTTCCCCGTGGATCACCATGGCGTGCCGGGCGACGCCCGCGTGCAGAGCTCGAATGGGGCCACGCCGTTCGGCTTCGCCTTCGGCAAGCGCGGCCACCTGCTCGTGTCGGAGGCCTTCGGCGGCGCCCCCGATGCCAGCGCCGTCTCCTCGTACGACCTGGACGATGACGGCGCGTTGACGACGGTATCGTCCTCGGTGGCCACGACCGAGACCGCGGCCTGCTGGGTCGCCGTCACGCCGGACGGCCGCTACGCCTACGTCACCAACACCGGCAGCGGCACCGTGTCGGGCTACGCGGTCGGGTTCGACGGAACCCTGGAGCTGCTCGCGGACGACGGCCGGACGGCCGTCACCGGCGGCGGGCCGCTCGACCTGGTCATCACCGACAGCGGCCGGTTCCTCTACACCCTCAACAGCGGATCCAACACCATCACCGGCTTCCGGGTGAGCGCCGACGGCACGCTGACGCCGCTGCACGGCGGACTGGGAGTGCCTGCGGGAGCGAACGGCCTCGCATCGCGCTGAGAACCCCACGATCCACGCCCGCGCGATGCCCGAGCGCTCCGTGCCCCGGCAGCCCGAAAGGGCTGCTGGGAACCGCGGAGCGCGCGACCGTACAATGGCCCGGTGTTCCCCCTGAAGCCCGGGGCTGGTGCGGCCCTGGCCGCGCTGCTGCTGGCGTGGGCCGGCGTCGAACCGCTGCCGGCGCAGACTCGGGCACCGGCGGCGGCGCCGCCGGCCGCGGCCGAACGGGTCAGCTTCAACTACCAGATCCGGCCGCTGCTGTCGGACCGCTGCTTCCGCTGTCACGGACCTGACGAGAAGGCGCGCAAGGCCAAGATGCGCCTCGACACGCCCGAAGGCGCGTATCGCGCGCTCGACGACGGCTGGTTCGTGATCAAGCCGGGCGATCCATCGAGGAGTTTCCTCGTCGAGAAGGTCTTCGAGGCCGATCCCGACGAGATGATGCCGCCGCCCGAGTCGCACCTGACGCTGTCGGACGACGAGCGCCGGCTGCTCGTGCGGTGGATTGAGCAGGGCGCGGTCTACGAGCCGCACTGGGCCTTCGTGCCGGTACCGACGGCCACATCGCTGGTACCGGTCGGCGTCACCGGCAACCCGATCGACAGGTTGGTGCGGGCCCGGTTGACCCGGGAACAGCTGACCCCACAGCGGCCGGCCGAACCCGCGGTGCTCCTCCGCCGGCTCGCCTTCGACCTGACCGGCCTGCCGCCGACGCCGGCCGAGCTCGACGCGTTCGTCGCGGACACGGCGCCCGGCGCCTACGAGCGCGCCGTCGAGCGCTATCTCGCCTCGCCGGCCTACGGCGAGCGCATGGCGGTGGACTGGCTCGACCTGGCGCGCTACGCGGACACCTACGGCTACCAGGCCGACGTCGAACGCGACATGTCGCCGTGGCGCGACTGGGTGATCCGGGCGTTCAACCGCAACCTGCCCTACGACCACTTCCTGACCTGGCAGCTGGCCGGCGACCTGCTGCCGAACGCCACCGACGAGCAGCGGCTGGCGACCGCCTTCAACCGCCTGCACCGGCAGACGAACGAAGGCGGCAGCATCGAGGAAGAGTTCCGCGTGGAGTACGTCGTCGGACCGCGTCCACACGTTCGGCACGGCGTTGCTGGGGCTGACGCTCGAGTGCGCCCGCTGCCACGATCACAAGTTCGATCCGATCACGCAGCGCGACTACTACTCGCTCGGCGCCTTCTTCAACAGCATCGACGAGTCCGGGCTCTACTCGCACTTCACCAGCGCGACGCCGACCCCGGCGATGCCGTTGTGGCCCGCAGGCCGCCGCGAGCAGCACGCGGCGCTTCAGGCGCGCATAGCCGGCCTCGAATCGCGGCTCGCCACGATCGCGCGCGAGGCGCGCCCTGGCTTGGCGCGCTGGAGGCGCACGGCTCAGGTCGCGCGGCCGGCGCCGGTGGTCGCACCTCGACTTCGCCGCGGCGCCGATGCCCGCGCTCGACGGCGACAAGGACCGTACGCCGCGTCTCGCCGATCGGGTCGCGCCCACGCCGGCCCGGCTCCAAGACGATCCGCAGCCGGTCACCGATGTCGCACGCCTCGCCGGCGCCAACGGCGTCTTCCAGTTCAGCGGCGACAACGCCGTCGTCCATCACGGCGCGCCGGTGTTCCGTCGCACCGATCCGTTCTCGATCGCGGTCCGCTTGCGCCCGACCGAGCGCCAGGATCGCGCCGTGCTCCTGCACCAGTCGCGTTCCTGGACCGACGCCGGCAGCCGCGGCTACGAGGTCGTGCTCGACCACGGGCGCCCCACTTTCGCGCTCACCCACTTCTGGCCGGGCAACGCCGTCGCCGTCCGCGCGATCGCGCCGCTGCCGCTCGACACCTGGTCGGCGCTGGTGGCCACCTATGACGGATCGAGCCGCGCGGCCGGACTGCGCCTGTATCTCGACGGGGCGCCGCTCGCCACCGAGACGCTCCGCGATCGGCTGACCCGCGACATCGACTACCGCAAGGCGTGGCACGACAACAGCGACCAGCCCCCGTTGACGATCGGCGCGCGGTTCCGCGACAGCGGCTTCAAGAACGGGCTGCTCGACGACCTGCAGATCTTCGACGTCGCGCTGACCGCCGCCGAGGTGCGCGGCACGCTGCGGAACGCGCCGGACGACGTGGCCTTCGCCCACTTTGTCGCCCGTGCGGTGCCGGCGCAGCGCCTCGCCCTAGCCGAGCTGCGCCAGCTCCGAACCCAGGAGGACGCACTCGTCGCCGGTGTCCCCGAGATCATGGTGATGAAGGAGCTGCCGGCGCCGCGGCCGGCCCACCTCCTCACGCGCGGGGCCTACGACGCGCCGAAGGATCCGGTGTCGCGCGACACGCCGCATGGCCTGCTCGCCCTTCCCGGCCGATGCGCCGCGCAATCGCCTCGGCCTGGCCCGCTGGCTGACCGATCGCCGCCACCCGCTCACGGCACGCGTCGCCGTCAACCGGATCTGGCAGATGCACTTCGGCCGCGGCCTGGTGGCGACGCCAGAGGACTTCGGCAGCCAGGGCCGGCTGCCGACCCATCCCGAGCTGCTCGACTGGCTGGCGGCGACGTTCATGGAGTCGGGCTGGGACGTCAAGGCGCTGCATCGCCTGATCGTGACGAGCGCGACGTTCCGGCAATCGTCGCAGGCGTCCGCCGCGCTCATGGCGCGCGACCCGGAGAACAGCTGCTCGCTCGCGGGCCGTCGCAGCGCCTGCTCGCCGAACAGATCCGCGACAGCGCGCTGGCTGCCAGCGGCCTGCTGACGCGCCGCATCGGCGGCCGCAGCGTCAAGCCGTACCAGCCGGCCGGCCTCTGGGAACAGGCCGGCACCGGCAAGACCTACACCGCCGACACCGGCGACAAGCTCTATCGCCGCAGCCTCTACACCTTCTGGCGCCGGACGCTGCCGCCGCCGTCGATGCTGACCTTCGACGCGGTGTCGCGCGAGGTCTGCACGGCGAAACGCGAGGTGACGACGACGCCGCTGCAGGCGCTGGTGCTGCTGAACGATCCGCAGTTCGTCGAAGCGGCGCGGGTGCTGGCCGAGCGGCTCCTCGTCCGCTTCCCGGCCGATGCGGCGGCGCGGCATCGCGCGGCGTTCCGCTCGCTCACCGGGCGCACACCGGATGCCCGCGAGGCGGCCCTGCTCGCCCGGCTGTTCGCCGAACAGCGGGGCATCTTCGCGCGCACGCCGGCCGAGGCCGAGGCGTTTCTCTCGACCGGCGCGTCGCCCTGGAATCGCACGCTGCCGCGCGCGGACTTCGCCGCGACGACGGCCGTGGCGAGCGCGATCATGAACCTCGACGACTTCGTCGTCCTGCGGTGAACGAACGATGAGCGACGAACGCTTCGGCCATCACCTCTGCGTCGGCCCCCTGCCCGCGGCGCACCTGTCGCGCCGCCAGGTGCTGTCGCAATTCGGGCTCGGGCTCGGCGGCGTCGCGCTGGCGAACCTGGTGAATCCGGCGGACGCCCTCGCGGCGGGCCGGCAGCCGGCCCCGGCTCCCGGCCTTGCCGCCGACCGCGGCGTGCTCGGCGGTCGGCTCCACGTGCCGGCCAGGGCGAAGCGCGTCATCTACCTGTTCATGGCTGGCGGGCCGTCGCAGCTCGAAATGTTCGATTACAAGCCGCTGCTCCAGACAGCGCAACGGCGAACAGCTGCCGGACTCCGTGCGCAGGGCCAGCGGCTCACCGGCATGTCGGGCAACCAGTCGTCGCTGCCGCTCGCCGGCTCGCAGTTCGAGTTCGCGCAGCATGGCCGCAGCGGCACCTGGGTCAGCGATCTGCTGCCGCACACCGCCGCCATCGTCGACGACCTCTGCCTCGTCCGCTCGATGTACACCGAGGCGATCAACCACGACCCGGCGATCACCTTCTTCCAGACCGGATCGCAGATCGCCGGCCGGCCCGAGCCTGGGCGCGTGGGTCGCACTACGGGCTCGGCAGCGACAACGAGAACCTGCCGGCCTTCGTCGTGCTGATCACGCCGGGCAAGGTCGATCAGCCGCTCTACGCGCGGCTGTGGGGCAGCGGTTTCCTGCCGTCGCAGCACCAGGGCGTGCAGTTCCGCAGCGGCAAGGATCCGGTGCTCTACCTGGCGAATCCCGCCGGCGTCACGCCGCGAGAGCCGGCGCGCGCTGCTCGATCGGCTGCGCGATCTGCAGCAGCATGCGGCGGAGCGGAACGGCGATGCCGGAGATCGACGGCGCGCATCGCGCCAGTACGAGATGGCCTTTCGCATGCAGACCAGCGTGCCGGACGTGATGGACGTGTCGAACGAGCCGGCAGCTACCTTCGAGCTCTACGGCCCGGACGCGCAGCACGCCGGGCACCTTCGCCGCCAACTGCCTGCTCGCCCGCCGGCTGGCCGAGCGCGGCGTGCGCGTTCATCCAGCTCTATCACCACGGCTGGGATCAGCACGGCAACCTGCCGCGCGACATCCGCCGCCAGTGCCAGCGAGACCGACCACGCCAGCGCGGCGCTCGTCACCGACCTCAAGCAGCGCGGCCTGCTCGACGACACGCTCGTCGTCTGGGGCGGCGAGTTCGGCCGCACCATCTACTGCCAGGGCAAGCTGACCGCCGACAACTACGGCCGCGATCACCATCCGCGCTGCTTCAGCGTGTGGATGGCCGGCGGCGGCATCAAAGCCGGCCTCGTCCACGGCGAGACCGACGACTTCGGCTACAACGTCATCGCCGACGGCGTCCACGTCCACGACCTCCACGCCACCATCCTGCACCTGCTCGGCATCGATCACGAGCGGCTCACCTATTTCCACCAGGGCCGCGCTTCCGGCTCACCGACGTGCACGGGACGGTGGTGAAGGCGCTGCTCGCCTGAATCGGTTGCGCACGTCCGCGCGCGCGGAACAGCTGTGCTGGTTGACAAATTTCCGCCCAAGCGAGCGTCATCGACGGATTCGTCACCAGCCGTGTGAGAACGGAAATCGACCGATCCGCCGGCGAGTGGATTCCGCTCCCCTTGGTGGGCGCGACAGACTGGCACGACTCTCGCGGCAGCAGTGTGTATGGAGATACAGGCCACCCCGCACGCTCATGCCACCGCACGTCGATCCTCGCTGAGGCGTGCACTTCTGCCAGCGATCGTCGTCGGCCTGCTACCCCTTGGGACCGCGTTTGCGCAGTCCATGCCCTACGTCCGGGTGACCCACGACAAATCCGAAATCAAGTCGCTGCGCCAGGCCGACGACGTGAAGATGACGGCGCCCCAGGGTGTCGTCCTCGAAGTGATCTACATCGAAGGCGATCGCTACCTTCACAAGGACTCGAACTGGTACTGGGTGCTGCTCCCGAAGGATCCCTGGGCGACGCGGCCGGCGGGCTGGATCCGCGGCGACGCCGTCGAGCTGGTGCAGTCGCTGCGGGCGGATTCGGCGTCGGCCCCGGCGGCCAGCCTCGCCGCGGGGCCGGTGAGGGACCGGAAGAGCGAGATCGTGGCGGCCTCGGACGCGATGCCCCTGAAAGAGGGTCCGGTGGAGCGTCCGGTGGCCCGGCCGGCCATCTCGGACGTGGTGCTCAACTTCCAGTTCGGCCGGAGCGAGCTGACCGACGAGGCCAAGAGCAAGCTGGCCAGCGCGGTGACGATGCCGCCCGCCCAGGCCCGCAGCACGTCCGTCGCGCTCGAGGGGTACGCCGACTGGATCGGCACCGAAGGCTATAACGAGCGGCTCGGCCTGGCCCGCGCCGAGGCCGTTCGCCGATACCTGGCCGAGCACCTGCAGATTCCGACGGATCAGATCAGCGTGGTCAGCTACGGCGAGAGCAACCCTTCGGCCCCGAACACGACGCGCGAAGGCCGCGCCCTCAACCGCCGCGTGGTGATCAAGGTCGGCGCCTAGCCGCGCGACGTCGACGCGGCGCTTGCCGCGTCCAGGCCGGCCCGGCCATGATCGCGGGCATGACCACGGCCTCCCGCGCCCGTCGTGCCTCGCCGTCGGACGCGCGGCGCCGGCTCGCCGACGGCATCGGACAGGGGGTGGCGCGCTTCCAGGAGAACACCCACGCCTTCGACGAGGTGGCGGCGGAGATTCTGGCGCTGCAGCGCAGCGATCTGCCGGCCATGACCATGCTGCTGTTCGGCGGGCCAGCCTCGGTGGATGCGGTGGCCGCGGCGCTGCACGTGCGTCGGTCGGCGGTCTCCGCCACGGTCGAGCGTCTCCAGCTGGCCGGCTACGCCAGGGCCCAGCCGGGCAGCGACCGCGTCGAACTCACGGAGCACGCGCGCACCTGGATCGGGCGAATCTGGGCATCGCTGCAAGAGGACGGAGACGAGATCCTCGGCGGCTATTCGACGGCGCACCTGACGGTCATCGCCGGCTTCATCGAGCAGGCCTGCGCCAGCCAGGAGGCCCGCACCGCCGCCTTGCGGCAGTGGCTGGCGCTGCCGTCGTCACCGGCGAAGCGGCCGCACCTGAGGGGCGGCCTGTCCCCCGCCGCGCTGCAGCGCGTCCAGGTCTACGTCGAGGCGAACCTCGGCGACGCGATGCCCCTCCAGGACCTCGCCGCCCGCGCGGCGCTCAGTCCGTTCCACTTCGCGCGCGCGTTCAAGACGTCGGTGGGCGTGCCGCCGCGCGCGTTCGTCGAGCGCCGCCGGGTCGAACGGGCCACGCAGCTGCTCGCCGACACGACGCGGCCCATCACGGACGTGGCCGTCGAGACCGGGTTCGGGACGCAGAGCCGCCTGACCACGGTCTTCAAGCGTCACACCGGATTCACGCCCGCCGCCTTCCGGCGCGGCCGCCAGGGCTGACGGCTGCCAGCGCCCGACAGGCGACCGCAACATCCGGCAAGTCACGGCACGAACCGGAAAGATCGAGCGTCACCGTCGATGCAATCGTCTGAGACAGCGGGACCGCGGGTGGTCTTCGCGTCAGGGGAGCATCATGGCGACATCGAATCGAGGCCACGCGGCGCGCGCGCTGATTGTCGGAGCAGGCATCGCGGGGCCGGCGGCCGCGATGGCGCTGCAGCGGGCCGGTGTCCAGGCCACCGTCTACGAGGCGAGCGACGCCCCGCGGGACGACGCCGGCGCCTTTCTGAACCTGGCGCCGAACGGGCTGCACGTGCTCGCCAGCCTGGGCCTCGGGCCGGCGCTCGACGGTCTCGGGTTCGTCAACGATTGCCTGGTCTTCCACAACGACAGCGGACGGGAGCTGGCCGAGACGCCGGTCGGCGGCGTCACGCTCATGCGTGGCGCGCTCAGCCTCTGCCTGCGCGAGGCGGCGCAGGCGCAGGGCATCGCCTTCGAGTTCGGGAAGAGGCTGGCGGCGCTCGCCGACCGCGACACCGGTGTCGTGGCGACGTTCGCGGACGGGACGGAGGCGATGGGCGACGTGCTGATTGGCGCCGACGGCATCCGATTGCGGGTGCGGACGTGCCTGTTTCCCGACGGACCGGCGCCGACCTACACGGGCATCCTCAACCTCGGCGGCATCGTCCGGACCGATCTGCCCGAGACGGGACCGGCCATGCGCATGGTGTTCGGCCGGCGCGGCTTCTTCGGCTACGCCGTCCGGCCCTCGGGCGACACCTACTGGTTCAGCAACGTGCCCGAGCCGGCCGATTGGGTGCCGCGCGAGGCGGCGCGGGTCGCCGTGGACGCCTATCGGCAGCGTCTGCGCGACGTGCATCGAGACGATCCCGCCGCGGTGCGGCACATCATCGACGCCCTCGACGGACCGCTCGGCGCCTACGCCATCGACGATCTGCCGCCCCTCCCCGCGTGGCACCGCGGCCGCGTCTGCCTGATTGGCGACGCGGCCCACGCCATCGGGCCGCACGTCGGCCAGGGGGCGTCGCTGGCGCTCGAGGACGCGTTCCTGCTGGCGAAGGCGCTGCGCGACGTTGCGGATGTGCCCGCGGCGTTCGCGGCGTTCGAGCGCATCCGCCGGGTCCGCGTCGAGCCCATCGTCAAGCAGTCGCGGCGCACCGGGAAGCAGAAGGCGCCGAGCGGCTGGCTGGGCCGCGCGATGCGCGATGCTCCTGCTGCCCGTGTTCCTCCGCCACAGCGCCAAGGGCGCCGCCGAGCTGTACCGCTATCGACCCGCCTGGGACGCCCCGTTCGCCGCCGACGCGGCGTGACCGAACGTCAGGCCTTCTTCTTCGCGGCTGGCCGCCGGGCCTTGGCGGTATTGAGATCGACGGCCTCGCGGACGAGCGCCTTCAGCGCCTTCGCGTCGATCTTCTCGCCTTCGCGGAAATCGATGGCGCGCCGGGTGTTCCCGTCGAGGCTGGAGTTGAAGAGGCGGGACGGATCCCTCAGCGACGCCCCATTGGCGAAGGTCAACTTCACGGCGCTCTTGTAGCTCTCGCCGGTGCAGATGATCCCGTCGTGCGACCACACGGGGACATTCCACTTCCACTCCTCGACGATCCCGGGATCGGCCGCGGTGATCACGGCACGGAGCCGGCCGAGCGTCTGACCGCGCCAGTCGTCCAGCTCGGCGATCCGCTCGTCGATCAACTGCGGTGGCGCTGCGCCCTTGGTGGTCGGGCTCTTGTTCATGTCCGTTGGTCTCCTCGCGTCACCCCTGCCAGCGCATCAACGGCGTCACCTGGAGGCGATTGCCGCACGTGTCGTCCAGCATCGCGATAAAAGCGCAATGCCTTGTCCTGGTCGTCCACGTCCACCTTGGTGAGTGCGATCTTCATCGGTTTCCTCCGGTTTGTCACATCCGCGGTCCCGGCCGCGTCATTGCCCTGACGGAGCGCGGCGGCAGAATGTGACAGGCGGCGGCCAGGGGAATTCTTGGGCAGAAGTGACACCGATGAGCGAACGCGACTTTCTGGCGGAACGATTCGAAGAGAACCGGGCCCATCTCCGCGGGGTGGCCTACCGGATGCTCGGCTCGTTGAGCGAGGTCGACGACGCCGTCCAGGAGGCGTGGCTGCGGCTCAGCCGCACCGATGCGGCCGCCATCGACAACCTGGGCGGCTGGCTGACGACGGTCGTCGCCCGCGTCTGCCTCGACATGCTGCGGTCGCGGAAGTCGCGGCGCGAGGAGCCGTTCACCCCCCAGGCACCCGAGCCGATCGCGACCGGCACGAGCGGCAGCAGCCCCGAGCACGAGCGGTGCTGGCCGACTCGGTCGGGCTGGCGCTGCTGGTCGTCCTCGACCGGCTGGCGCCGGCGGAGCGCCTGGCGTTCGTGCTGCACGACATGTTCGGCGTGCCGTTCGAGGAGATCGCGCCGATCGTCGGCCGCTCCGCGACGGCGGCGCGGCAGCTGGCGAGCCGCGCCCGACGGCGCGTCCGCGGCGGTCCGGAGACGCCGGGGCCAGGCCTCGCCCGGCAGCGCGAGGTCGTCGAGGCCTTCCTCGCCGCCCTGCGCGGCGGCGACTTCGAAGGTCTCCTCGCCGTCCTCGATCCGGACCTCGTGGTCCGGGCGGAGATGGCAGACGGGCCGGTGCCGGAGATCCGTGGCGCGGCCGTGTGGGCGCGGCAGGCGGTGGTCTACGGGCAGATGGCGCGGATGGCCCGGCCGGCGCTCGTCGATGGCAGCGTCGGCATCGTGATGGCGCCGCGGGGACGGCTGTTCAGGGCGCTGCGGATGACGATCGTGAACGACCGGATCACCGAGATCGAGGTGATCGGCAATCCGGCGCGGCTGGCCGAGCTCGACCTGTCGATCGTCGACGGATAGCCGGGTGGCGCGGGCCGGTCGCTCACCGCGGCGCGAGGTCGCCGTACCAGTAGGCGGCGGTCACGCCGCCGTCCATGAGAAAGTCGCTGCCGGTGATGAACGCGCCGTCCGGCCCCATGAGCAGCGCGCCGACCGTGCCCACTTCGTCCGGGGTGCCGGCGCGTCCCGCCGCGGAGGCCTGGATCATGCGGCGGTAGCCGTCGCCACGCGGCCCGCTCAGCTCGTCCTTCGCCAGCGGCGTCATGATGATGCCCGGGCTGATGGTGTTGACCCGTGCGCCGCGCTTGCCCCAGCGGACCGCCTCGGCCATCACCCGCAGCGAGTTGCCGCGCTTCGAGAGCTGGTAGGCGTGCAGCGAATCCTTCACCTGGTCGGGCTGCAGGAACGGCAGGGCGAGCAGCGCCTCGACCGGCGTCGTGGCCAGTGCCGCGTTCTGCTCGACGGTGAGCGGCGGCAGCCGATGGCCGGACTGCGACGCGATCACGACCCCCGACCCACCGCGCGCGATGACCGCCCCCGAATGCCTCGAGCACGAGCGCGGTGCCATACAGATCGACCGAGAGAATCGTCGCCGGCGAGGCCTGTGACGGCGACACGCCAGCGGCGTGGATGAGGCCGATGATGTCGCCGAGCGTCGTGGCGGTCTCGACGAGCGCCTCGACGGCGTCGCGCGAGGACACGTCGACCTGCGTGACGCTCACCTCGTAGCCGGCGTTGGCCATGACCACGGCCGCGGCGTCGGCGTTCTCCGGGCGCATGTCGGCCAGCAGGACGCGCTTGCCCACGCCCACGCGCCGCGCGATCGCCTGACCGATCTGACCCGCTCCGATGACGACGATCACGTCGGCCACGATCAGCTCCTCGCGCCGTACTGCACGTCCGTGACGTGTTCCATCCACTCCACCGCCTGGCCATCCAGCGCTTCCTGGATGGCGATGTGCGTCATCGCCGTGGTCGCCGTCGCGCCATGCCAGTGCTTTTCGCCCGGCTCGAACTGGACGACGTCTCCCGAGCGGATGTCCTCGACAGGGCCGCCCTCGCGCTGCACCCAGCCGCGCCCGAAGGTGATGACCAGCGTCTGCCCCAGCGGATGCGTGTGCCACGCGGTGCGGGCACCGGGCTCGAAGGTCACGGCGTTGCCGGCGGCCCGCGCCGGCGGCGTCGCCGCGAACAGCGGATCGATGCGGACCGTGCCGGTGAACCAGTCGCTGGGACCCTTGGCGGAAGGCTGTGAGCTGCTCGCGGTGATCTTCATGGTGGTGTCCCGTCGATTGTGGCTCAGGAATGGCGGGGTCGGCCCGCCCCAGCTATGATCGTCCGGACATGGCATCACTGATTGAAGCGATCGACATCAAGCGGAAGATGTTCTTCGAGTACGAAGGCGCGCCCTACCACTGCCTCGAGGTGGAGGTGTCACGGCCGACGGCCCGGGGCGGCCAGACGCTGGTCCGCCTGAAGATGCGGAACCTGCTGACCCGCGCGGTGTTCGACCGGACGTTCAAGGCGGGCGAGAAGTTCGGCGAGCCGGATCTGGTGATGATCAAGGCCGCCTTCTCGTATACCGACAGCAGCGGCTACAACTTCATGGATCAGGACAGCTATGAAACGGTCACGCTGTCGTCCGACACGCTGGGCACCGACCGCGAGTTCCTCGTCGACAACCTGCCCGTCCAGATCCTGAAGTACAACGGCAACCCGATCGGCATGGAGCTGCCGCCGCACGTCGAGCTGGCCGTCACCTACACCGAGCCGGCGGTTCGCGGCGACACGAGCAGCGGCAGCGTGACGAAGGCGGCGACCCTCGAGACGGGGATGGAAGTGCGCGTGCCGCTGTTCGTGAAGGAAGGCGACCGGGTCAAGATCCACTCCGAAACGCGCGAGTTCGCCGGGCGGGCCTGACCGCCCGGCGCCGCCGGGTCTACCGCGTCGCGCCGGCGCTCTTCGAGAGGACGCCCACCATGTGGACGCCTTCGGCGAATTCCTCGATCATCTTGCGGTTGAAGGCCGGAATGTCGTCCGGCTTGCGGCTCGTCACGAGGCCGTGGTCGGTGGCGACCTCCTGATCGACCCAGCGAGCGCCGGCATTGACCAGGTCGGTCTTCAACGACGGCCACGAGGTGATGGTGCGGCCGCGCACCACGTTCGCCTCGATCAGCGTCCACGGCGCGTGGCAGATCGCCGCCACCGGCTTGCCGGCGTCGAAGAATGCGCGGACGAAGGCCACCGCCATCGGCAGCATGCGCAGCTGGTCGGGGTTGGCGACGCCACCCGGCAGCAGCAGCGCGTCGAAGTCCTGGGAGCGCGCGTCGTCGAGCGTCACCTCCACCGCAAATCGATCCGCCTTGTCGGTGTGGCGCCAGCCCTGCACCTGGCCATCCGCGGGCGACACGATGCTGGTCTGCGCGCCGGCCGACTCGAGCGCTTGCCTCGGCTCAGTCATCTCGACCTGCTCGAACCCGTCCGCGACGAGGATGGCCACTTTTTTCCCTGCGAGCGTCTTGTTGTCCATGAGATCTCCCGTTCTGTTGACGTGTGTGGAACGGAGTTCATGGATGCAACTAGTGGGCCGCTCTGGCCCACTTTGGTGCCGTCGCCGGACTCAGCGATGGCGAATCACTCGGCGCGAAGCGCGACCATCGGATCGATCCGCGAGGCCCGACGAGCCGGCAGGTAGCCGGCCGCCAGCGCAACCATCGTCAGCACCACGACCATGCCGGCGAACGTCTGCGGATCGCGCGCGGTGACGCCGAAGAGCAGGCCGGAGACGCCGCGGGCGAGCAGCCAGGACGCGACCGCGCCGAGGACGAGCCCGATCGCCGCCAGACGCAGCGTCTGCCCGACGATGCGGGCCTGGACGTCGCGCGCCGAGGCGCCCAGGGCCATCCGGATGCCGATTTCCTGCGTGCGCTGGCTGACCGAGTACCAGATCAGCGCGTAGATGCCGAGCGAGGCCAGGACCAGCGCAAAGCCGGCGAAGCCGGCCAGCAGCAGCACCGTGAAGCGCCGCGGCGACACCGAGCGGTCGACGATCTGCTGCAGCGTGCGGAAGTCGTTGCTGGCGAGGCTGGGCGCGATCGGCGCCAGCGCCGCCCGCAGCGTCGACGCGACCTGACCGGCCGGCAGCGTCGAGCGCACCACCAGGTAGGCGCCGGCGAGGTCGTCGCACTGGCGGGCCGGGATGTACATCTCGTTGCCGGCCGGCTGCTCGAGCGACAGGTGCCGCACGTCGCCGAGCACGCCGACGACGCGGCGCTCCTTGGCGCACGGCCCGGTGATGTACTGGCCGAGCGGGCTCCGCCCCGGCCACAGCGCATCGGCCAGGCTCTTGTTGATCAGCATCACCGGCTCGGTCTCCGGCATGTCGCTCGGCGCGAGGTCGCGGCCGGCCAGGACGGGCACGCCCAGCGCCGCGGGGTAGCCTTCGCTGACGACGCGGACGAACGCCAGCGGATAGGTGCCGCGCTCGTAGGTGACGCCCTTGGCGCCGGCACCCCAGGTGCGGTTGCGGCCGAGCGGCAGCGTGTCGGTGATCGCCGCGTGCTCGATGCCGGGCGCCTGGCCGACGCGGCGCAGTACGTCGTCCAGGTAGGCGCGGCGCTGCTCCGGCGTGGTGACCCGGCTGTCGGGATCGACGCGGATCGTCGCCGAGCGGGCCGGCTCGAAGCCCATGTCCACCTCGAGCACGCTGGCCAGGCTGCGGATCAGGAGTCCGGCGCCGACCAGCAGGACGCAGGCGAACGCGACCTCCGACACGACCAGCGCGCTGCGGACCAGGGTGCGCGGCCGGCCTTCCGTGGATCCGCGGCTGGCGTCCTTGAGCGCCCCGGTCAGTCCGGCACCCGACGCCTGCAGCGCCGGAGCCAGCCCGAAGACGACGCCGGTGACGAGCGTCACGACGACGATGAAGGCCAGCGCGGTAGCGTCGGTGCGGACGTCGCGCAGCAGCGGGATGCTGACGGAATCAAGGCCGGTCAGCAGGCGCGTGCCGACGAACGCCAGGACGAGGCCGAGGATGGCGCCGGCCGACGACAGCACGAGCCCCTCGGTCAGCATCTGGCCGAGCAGCCGGGCCCGGCCGGCACCCAGCGCGCGGCGGATGGCGATCTCCTTCTGGCGGGCGGCCGTCCGCGCCAGCAGCAGGTTCGACAGGTTGGCGCAGACGATCAGCATCACCATGCCGACGGCGCCGGCGAGCACCACGACGGCCAGCCGGACATTGCCGCTGACGTGGTCGGCGAGCGGCCGGACCAGGCCGGTGAAGTTGTTCCGTTCCGGATGCTCGCGCCGCATCTGCGCCGCCAGCGCCGTGATCTCGGCGTGCGCCCGGCCCGCGGTGTTGCCCGGCTTCAGCCGGCCGATCATCGCCATCGTGTTGCCCCAGCGATTGGTCTCCGGGCTGAGCGGGAACGGGAAGTAGAGATCGAAGCGGCTGCCCGGCGCGAACACTGTCGCGAAGTCGAACGACGCCGGCAGCACGCCGACGACGGTGTGCGGCTCGTCGTTGATGACGATCGAGCTGCCGACGATCGCGCGGATCGCGGTTGAAGCGCCGCTCCCACAGCGCGTGGGCGAGCATCACCGCTTTCGGGCCCTTCCAGGCGCTCTCCTGGGCGTTGAACGACGCGGCCGAGCAGCGGCTTCACGCCGAGCACGTCGAAGAAGTTGTCCGACACGGGCACGCCGCTCAGCCGCTCCGGCTCGCCGCGGCCGCTCAGCAGGTTGTCGCCGACGCCGTAGAAGGCGAAGTAGCCGGCCACGGCCGACAGGGTCTGCGCCTTCTCGCGCAGGTCCAGCAGGTAGCCCACCTGGGTCGTCTGGCCCGACAGGCCGGGGGTGTCGCGGTTGGCAATCCACACCAGCTCGGCCGGCTTCGCGAACGGCAGCGGCCGCAGCAGCAGTGTGTTGACGACGCTGAAGACGGTGGCGCTGGCGCCGATGCCCAGGCCGGCGATGAGGATCGCGAAGACGGCGAAGCCGGCGTCGCGCCGCAGGGTCCGGAAGGTGTAACGGAGGTCCTGGAGCAGGTGCGGGAAGGGCATGGTCTTCGGCTTGGACGCAGCTCCGACCCCAATCGTTGACGCCGAACTCCTTGACTTCAAGTCGACTTGAATTGGCACACTACTCCCTGGGCGTCGGCAGCGCCAGGGAGGACAGGTCGATGACGATCACAGGACAGCTCGATGGACAGCAGGCGGCACTCTGGAACGGGCCGTCGGGACACGCCTGGGTGGAGGAACAGGCACTGCTCGATCGGCTGTTCGCGCCGTTCCAGCAGCGGCTGCTCGAGGCCGTCATCGCCGAAGCGCCGCACGCCTGTACTCGACGTCGGCTGCGGGACCGGCAGCACGACGCTCGCCATCGCGCGGGCCCTTGGCGGCGCGCAGGTCACTGGCATCGACATCTCGGAGCCGATGCTCGCTGCCGCGACCGCGCGCGCGGCCAGCGACGGCGTGGCCGCCCGCTTCATCCGCGCCGACGCACAGGATCACCCCTTCGAGCCGGCCAGCGTCGACATGATCGCCTCGCGCTTCGGCGTGATGTTCTTCGCCGACCCGGTGCGCGCCTTCGCCAACCTGGCCCGGGCCGCCCGGCCCGGCGCGGCGCTGCGGTGCATCGCCTGGCGCAGCGCGGCCGACAACCCGTTCATGACGGCAGCCGAACGCGCCGCGGCGCCGCTGCTGCCCGATTCTGCCGCCCCGCCGCCCGGACGTGCCTGGCCAGTTCGCCTTCGGAGACGGCGACCGGGTGCGCCGCATCCTCGCGGAGAGCGGCTGGCGGGACATCGACGTGCAGCCGCTCGACGTCGCCTGCCGGCTGTCCGAGCCGGACCTGCTCGCCTACGTCAGCCGGCTCGGTCCGGTCGGCGGCGCGCTGCGGGAGGCCGACGACGAGACGCGCGCGCGGGTCCTCGCCACGGTCCGCGCGGCGCTCGACGACTACATGGTCGAGGGCGAGTGCGTGTTCACCGCGGCGTGCTGGATGATCGGCGCCCGCGCCTGACGCCTGGCGGGCGCTGGTGGGCGGCCTGACACCGATTCAACCGCGCGCCTGTCAGGGCGGTCCAAGCCGTCAGCGACGATGCGTCTCCATAGTCCGCCGGTGAGCCAGGTCGTGTCGGGGTCGTCCGCCGCCATCGGCGGGGGGCGGCCGCACCCGCTGGCGGCGCTGGCCTTCGCCATCGTCGCGAGCGTGCTCGCGGCCGAGGCCGTGCAGCACGGCGGCGGCCCCGCGCCTCTGCCAGCCGAGCGGACGCTCGTCCACGGCGGACGGCAGCGCACCTATCTGGTGCACGATTTCGGCACCGGCGAGCCGGCGCCGGTCGTCATCGTCCTCCACGGCGGCGGCGGCAGCGCCGCGAACGCCGTCCGGATGACGGGCTTCGACCGCGTCGCGGCGCGCGACCGGTTCGTCGCCGTCTACCCCGACGGCACGGCAGCGCGGGCGGGTGGCCGCCTGCTGACGTGGAACGCCGGCCACTGCTGCGCCTCGGCGATGGACGCCGGCGTCGACGACGTCGGCTTCATCGGCGCGATCGTCGACGCGCTGGTCGCCGCGCGGCGCGCCGATCCGTCCCGGATTTACATTACCGGCATGTCGAACGGCGCGATGCTGGCGCACCGGATCGGCCGCGAACTGTCGACGCGGATCGCGGCGATCGCGCCGGTGGTCGGCGCGGTGTTCGGCGACGAGCCGGCGCCGCGGGCGGCGATGCCGGCGTTCATCGTCGCCGGCGGCGACGACGCGATCGTCCCGCCCGCCGGCGGCCCGCTGACGGTCCGGCTGCTGCTCGGCCGGCGCCAGCAGCCCGTGGTGGAAGGGCCGCGTCGCACCGAGACGGGCGAGACGCCCGGCGATCCAGGCGCGAGGAGGGAGAATATCGGGAATACTCGACCGACGAGCAACGCCGAGCGCCGGGATGGATCGCCCGTCGAATGCAGCGGGACTTTCACCACGGGCTGCCGGGCCGCCGATCGCGACGTCGCGCCGGCGATGGCGCAGGCGACCTACTGGGCGCGTCACAACGGCTGCGGCGAGCCGACCCGGACGACGACCGCGGCCTACGACAGGTCCGAGTGGAAGACGTGTCGCAGCGGGGCCCCGGTGGTGTTCCTCAGCGTTGCCGGCAACGGCCACGCCTGGCCCGGCGGGGAGCCCGGACGGGCCGGCGCCGCGCCGCCGACCAAGGCCTTCGATGCGACCGAGGCGATGTGGGCGTTCTTCCGGACGCAGCAGCGCGGCCGGTGATCTGAGGATGGCTACGCGAAGCCGATGCCGATCTTCGCCCCGACCGCCTTGATGTGCTCGCGCCCGGCGTCGTACTCCTCCGCCGTCTGCAGGTGCTCGAGCATCAGCGGCGCGTCCACTGCCAGTTTCGACAGCTCGCGCAGGTAGGTCGCGTAGTCCACTTGACCGGTGCCGGGGACGACCTCCTTGAAGTGCACGTTCATCTCCGGGATGAACGCCAGGTCCTTGGCGTGGCACGACACCACCCACTTGCCGAGCTTGGCGAAGCACTCGCGGATGAACGCGGCGTTGTCGTAGAACCGGCGCGGCGAGTTGATGCCGTTGCAGACGTCCATGTGCACGGCGAAGGCCGGCCGATCCACCGCCTTGATCAGGCGCAGGTACTCGTCCGGGCCGTCGGGCAAGTTCCATCCCATCATCTCGATCGAGAACGTCGTCTGCTTCGGCTTGACCGCGTCGATGACCTTGCGGCAGTTCTCGACCGTCGATTCGAAGAACTCCGGCGACAGGTTCTTCGCGTCGGGGCCGTACCAGACCGTCGGGTTGAACGAGCCGGCGATGTCGACGCAGCAGCGGGCCGCAACGGCTTCGGCGAGCGCCATCCGTTCCGTGACGTAGGCGAGGTTGGCGGCGCGCTTGGCGGGGTCGGGGTCGAGCATGTTGCGCCACGCGCCGACTTCGGCGATGACGACGTTCTCGGCCTTGAACGCCTCGCGGATCGCCCGGATCTTGTCGCCGTCGTTGGGCGACGCCGCCGGGCAGTAGGCGGCGCTGTAGCCGAGCCGCCGGTGCTCCTTGGCGAGCGCGACGGGATCGTCGCTCTTGAGGAAGATCGGCCCACCGAGGCGGATCGGCGTCGGTGCGGCGCCAGTGACGGCCGTGGCCACGAGCGGCGCGGCCGCGACCGCGCCGAGGAACGTGCGCCGGGTGATGCCGAGTCCAGCCTCTTGGTGCATGCCGCATTATCGGGCCGATGAGCCCGCGGTCAAAGTCCACCACGGGGCAAGAATTCGCGACGGCCACGATGGGATCAAGTGTCATAGCTTGCCCTGGTTCGCTCGGGCCACGAACATTTCGAGCGTCAACACGTGGACGTTGTCGACGTCAACAAGCCGCTTCTTCAGGGCGCCGCTGACGTACCAGTCGCGCAGGGTCCAGCCAGGTCCGCCGAGCACGAGGTACGCATTCGCGCACCCGTGTTCACGCACCGCGTCGGCCAGGCACATTACCTCGAACGGAACCTTCTGCTCAGCGGTGCCGCTCGTCTCCTGCCACTTCATCGACACGAGGACCGCAACGCCCTCACGAGTAGCTATCACGTCGACGTTGTGCCGGCGGCCGTTCGGCCGATTCCCGACGCGGGTCTGCTCGGTAAACGTGTAACCAGCGCGACGAAGCGCCGGGAGCACCATTTCCTCGAGCACTCGCCCTGTCGTCGTCTCGCGGCCCTTCGGCCTGTCGATCGTCATAGGTTGCGCGTTGCCATCACTTCGCGCGCCGGCGTGCGATCACCGGTGCACGAGATCCGGCGAGGGGCATCGAGGCAGCTCACGCTGTAGCCGAGCTCCCGGTAGAGATCGGCGACTCGCTTCGTTGCCTGGTTCACGAGGATAACGGGACCTCTGTGCTTGGCCAGCCACCTGGCCGTACCGCACCTGATCCTCCCAGGCAAAGCCCCCCTGGGAGTACTGCGTGAACTCGACGTCGTAGGGCGGATCCGCATAAACGAAGTCGCCCCTCTCCAGCGGGATCGATTCGAAATCTCCGACCGTGAAGTCCCACTCCGCAAACCTTGCCCGATAGCGGGTGAAGTCTCGCGTATAGGTGATCTGCTTGTAGGAACCAAACGGCACGTTGAACTGTCCCGATCGGTTGAACCGACACAGGCCGTTGTAGCCCGTTCTGTTCAGAAAGTAGAAGAGGCTCACCGCTTCCCGGGTGCCGCCCTTCCCTTCTGCGAGCAGCTCGTTAAAGCGCCTCCGATGCTCGTAGAACAGCGTCTCATCGTTTTCGAGCTGGAGCGCGATCGTCAACCCACGGCGCAGCCAACCGTAGAACGAAATCAGGTGCGGGTTGATGTCGTTGAGGATCGCCCGCTCGGGGGAGAGGCCGAGCGCCACCGCGAGGCCGCCGCAAAACGGCTCGACGAGCCGCCGGCCAGCGTGCGGCTTCCAGAGCGGCTGGAGGTGCGGCACCTGCCAGCGCTTTCCGCCGGCCCACTTCAGCGGTGGGGCGAGCGGACCAGTAATCAGAGGAGCCTTGGCAATAGCCGGCATCGTTGCTCGGGACGCTGAGGGGTTGGTCGCTCGTTGGTGAAATCGCGGGCGTCCGCACGTGTCACGGCTTGCGTTTCTGCATCGGGAGAGAGCCGGAATCGAGCAGCCATCAGGCGCGCTTGCGCCCGGCCTTCTTGATCCGTTCGTCGATGCGCTGGAACGCCTCGACGCCGTCGACCAACTCACCGCGCTGCGCCTGGAGCCAACCGCGCTCGATCTGTTCGCGCCACTTCAGGCGGATGTCGTCGTGCTCCTTGAAGAGGCGCAAGCTCTCGCGGATCACTTCGCTCGCGTTGTTGTACATCCCGCTTTCGACCTTGCCGTCAACGAACCGCTCGAGCTCGTCGGTCAAAGAAACGTTCATCGTGGCCATAGCTACCCCTTCTGTGTGCTGCCTCTCAACCTATCATTGCTTGGCAATCTTTGGCAAAGATTGCTCGGCCGGCGCGCGACTATCCCGCCGGCCGGCACGTCGGCACGCTTTCGTTCGTCGCTCGCGCCTTGACTTCGTGCCCGACCGACGACACGCTGCTGCCCTTGCGAATCCGTGCCTGGGCGAGGCTGGTCGTCGTCGGGTTGAGTGCGGCCCCCATGCTCCCGGCTCCGCTAGCCGGGCCGCGGTTCACCGAGGTCTACCAGGCCGGTGAGGCCGGCTTCCACACCTTCCGGATTCCGTCGCTCCTGGCGGCCGGCAACGGCACGCTGCTCGCGTTCGCCGAGGCCAGGCGCGACGGCGCGGCCGACGCCGGCGACATCGATCTCGTCGTCAAGCGGAGCCGCGACGGCGGGGTGTCGTGGTCGGCGCTGCAGGTGGTCGGCGACGACGGGCCCAACACCGTCGGCAACCCGTGCCCGGTCCTCGATCGTCGAACCAGCACGATCTGGCTGTTGACGACGCGCAACCGCGGCACCGATCGCGAGCGCGACATCATCGCCGGCACCAGCCAGGGTACGCGCACCGTCTGGGTCCAGCGCAGCACGGACGACGGCGACACGTGGTCGGCGCCGGTCGAGATCACCGCCAGCGTCAAGCCGGCCGGCTGGACGTGGTACGCGACCGGGCCGGGTGTCGGCATCCAGACGAGGGCCGGTCGCCTGGTCATCCCGGCCAACCACGTCGAGAACCACGCCGCGGCAGGGCCGGGCGTCCATCGATCGCACATCGTCTACAGCGACGATGGCGGCGCGCACTGGACGCTCGGCGCCAGCGCCGACGCCGGGACTAACGAGAGCCAGATCGCCGAGCTGTCCGACGGACGGCTGCTGCTCAACATGCGCAACCACCCGCCGAAGCTGGAGAACGTCCGACTGGTCGCGATCAGTCGTGACGCCGGCCGGACGCTGTCCGAGACCACGCCCGACCGCGCCCTGATCGAGCCGCCGGCGCAGGCCAGCCTGATCGCGGCTGGCGGCTCCGCCGCGACCGATTCTTGGCGGCTGATCTTCGCCAACCCGGCCAGCACGAAGCGCGAGCGCCTGACCGTCCGGATCAGCGAGGACGACGGCGCGACGTGGCCGATCGCGCGCGTCGTCCACGGGGGACCAGCCGCGTATTCGAGCCTGGCGGCGCTGCCCGACGGATCGATCGGGCTGCTGTTCGAGCGCGGCGATCGATCGGCCTACGAGCGCATCACCTTCGCGCGACTGACGCGCCAATGGCTGGCGTCGAGCCAGGCCGCTGGCGGAAAGCCCCTGCCATGACGCTGTCCGCTCCGGGTTCGTCCGTCAGCCGCCAGGCGTGGCTCGTGGTGGCGCTGCTGGTGCCGGTCGCGCTGCTGAACTACCTCGACCGGCAGATGCTGGCCTCGATGAAGTTCTCGGTGATGCACGACGTCCCCGACATCGCGCTCGAGGCCAACTGGGGCACCATCCTCGCCACCTTCAAGTGGGTCTACGCCGTGCTGAGCCCGATCGGCGGCTACCTCGCCGACCGCTATTCGCGGCGGCACGTCATCGCCGGCAGCCTGCTCGTCTGGTCGCTGGTCACGTGGGCGACCGGGCACGTCACCAGCTACCAGGACCTGCTCCTGACACGGGCGCTGATGGGCATCAGCGAGGCGTTCTACATCCCGGCGGCGCTGGCCCTGATCGCCGACGTCCATCGCGGCTCGACCCGCTCGCGCGCCACCGGCTTCCACCAGATGGGCATCTACTGCGGCGTGATCATCGGCGGCTTCGGCGGCTACGCCGCCGATCATCCCGGTCTGGGCTGGCGCTGGGCTTTCGATGTCTGCGGCCTCGTCGGGATGGCCTACGCGGTGCCGCTCTTCGTGCTGCTGGGGCGGACCATCCCGGCGGCTGCCCGGGCGGCGGCCACGACGGGCGCTCCGGCGATCACCCCGGGCCGCGCGCTGCGCGAGCTGCTCGGCAACACCTCGTTCCTGCTGCTCGTCGCCTACTTCACGCTGCCGGCGCTGGCGGCGTGGATCGTCCGCGACTGGATGCCGGCGATCCTGAAGGCGGAGTTCGGCATCGGCCAGGGCCTCGCCGGCGTGTCGGCGACGCTCTACTGGCAGCTCGCCGCGATCGCCGGCGCGATCGGCGGCGGCTGGCTCGCCGACCGCTGGATGCGACACAGCCCGCGCGGCCGCATCAACACGAGCGCGCTGAGCATGGCGTGCATCGTGCCGGCGATGTTCGGTGTCGGCTACGCGCCCGAGACCGGCCTGCTGTGGGTGGCGATCGCGTTCCTGATCCTGTTCGGGCTGGGCTGGGGCATCTTCGACGCCAACAACATGCCGATCCTCAGCCAGATCGTCCGGCCGTCGCTGCGTGCGACCGGCTATGGAATCATGAACCTGGTCAGCATCAGCTGCGGCGGCTTCGCCGACTGGGGCTTCGGCCTGCTGCGCGATCGGCACGTGCCGCTGTTCGGCATCTTCGGCGTCTTCGCCGGCGTCGCCGTGCTCTCCGCTTTCCTGGTGCTCCTGATCCGGCCGCGCGAGACCGAAACTGCATGATCTCCTTCCGCCCGCTCCACGAGTTCGTCGCCGCCACGCATTCGCCGTTCCGCGTCGACGGCACCCTCGCTCTCGACGTGGTCCCGATCCAGGCGGCCTTCCTGGCCGCGAACGGGATCCGCACGGTGTTCGTCAGCGGGACGACCGGCGAGTGCCACTCGATGACGTGCGACGAGCGGCTGGCGCTGTCGGAGGCGTGGGCGGCGGCGGCGCCGGCACACGGCCTCGACGTGATCGCGCACGTCGGCAGCCACGCCATCGAGGATGCGCGGCGGCTCGCGCGGGCCGCCGGCAAGCTGGGGCTGGCGGGGATCAGCACGCTGGCACCGTCCTACTTCAAGCCGCGCACGCTGTCCGATCTCATCGACTGGTGCGCGGCGATCGCCGCCGAGGCGCCGGCGCTGCCGTTCTACTACTACGACATTCCGTCGATGACCCAGGTGCTGTTCCCGATCGAGCAGTTCCTCGCCGAGGCGCCCGCACGCATCCCCACGCTCGCCGGCGTCAAGGTGAGCAACCCGGATCTTGTGTCCTACCGGCGCGGTCTCGATGCGGCGGCCGGACGTCTCGATCTGCCGTGGGGCACCGACGAGGCGCTCCTCGCCGCGCTCGCCACCGGCGCTCGTGGCGGCGTCGGCTCGACCTACAACTGGGCGCACCCGCTCTACCTCGGCTTGCGCGCCGCGTTCGACCGCGGCGATCTCGACGAGGCCCGGCGGCGGCAGTCGCTGTCGATCGCGATGGTCGACGCGATCGCCGCGACCGGCTTCATGGGCACGTCGAAGGCGCTGATGCACCGCCTGGGCGTGCCGGTCGGTCCGGCCCGCCCGCCGCACGGCAACCCCACCGCCGGTCAGGTGGACGCGCTGACGTCGCAGCTCGCCGGGCTCGGCTTCGGCGAGTGGGGCGCGCGACGGCCCTAGCGATGGCCGCCGCGGCGGTTTGACGCACGACGAGCCGGGGCACCATAATCCCGCCCAGCTCGTCCGTTTCGCCACCCGTCATCTCCAGATCGGAGCCTTTTCGTGCCGACCCCCCAGCGGCCGCGGATCCTGTCGTCCCTCGCGCTGACCGCCCTGCTGGCAGGTGCCGCGGCCACGGCACACGCCGAGGATTGGTCGCGATTCCGCGGCCCGAACGGCACGGGCATCGTGCCGGACGCCGGCTATCCGATCGAGTTCGGGCCCGGCAAGAACCTCAAGTGGCGCTCGGCCGTCCGGCCCGGCAAGTCGTCGCCTGTGCTGAGCGCCCGGCACGTCTTCCTGACCGCCTACGACGACGGCCGGCTCTACACCCAGTGCTTCGAACGCGCCACCGGGCGCCTGGTGTGGGAGCGATCGGAAGCACCGGCGCGGCATGAGGACGCGCACATCCTCAGCGAGCCGGCAGCCGCGACGCCGGTCACCGACGGCGAGAACGTCTACGTCTTCTTCCGCGACTTCGGCGTGATCTCGTACGACGCCGCCGGAGGCGTCCGTTGGAAGAAGCCGATGGGGCCGTTCGCCAACCGGATGGGCGCGGTGGCCTCGCCGATCATCGCCGGCACGTCGCTCGTGCTGGTCCTCGACCAGTTCGAGCGGTCGCAGATCGTGGCGCTGTCGCTCGCGACCGGGGCGGTGCAGTGGGAAGTCGCCCGCAAGGAGATGGACGCCTGGACGACGCCGGCCCTCTACGCGCCGCCGGGCCAGCCGGCGCAGATCGTCACCGCCGGCGGCGGTTCGTTCGGAGGCCACGCGGTCGCGAGCGGCGCCCGGCTGTGGACCCATCCGGGCATGGCGCCGGCCATGGTCGCCAGCCCGGTCGTCACCGGCGACACCGTGGTCGGCTTCGGCTACGGCTACGATTCGACGCCGCCGTTCGCCGAGGCGCTGACCCGCAGCGACAAGGACGGCGACGGCCGGATCTCGGTCGCGGAGTCCGGCACCAGCGCGTGGTGGATTGGCATCGCCAAGTACTTCGGCAATCGCGACGGGTTCATCGTCGAGAGCGAATGGCTGGCGGCGCACGCCGCGGTCGAGGCGCCCTCGAGCCTGGTCGCCGTCTCGCTGGTCAAGGGCACGGATGGCGCCGTCACGGCGCGCGAGCTGTGGCGCTACGTCAAGAGCTTCGTCGCCGTCGTGCCGTCGCCGCTGGTCCTCGACGGGCTGGTCTACACGATCAAGAACGGCGGCATCCTCACCGTGCTGCGCGCCGACACCGGCGAGGTGGTGAAGACAGGGCGGGTGGGCTCGGCGCCCGCGTCGTACAGCGCGTCCCCCGTCGCGACCGGCGGCCGCATCTACTTCGCCAACGAGGACGGCATCCTCGCCGTCGTCCGCGCCGGCAAGGAGTGGGCGGTCACCGCCTGGAACGACCTGGGCGAGCCGCTCTTCGCGACACCGGCCCTGTCGGACGGCCGCATCTACGTCCGCGGCCAGAAGTCCTTGTTCAGCTTCGGCGCGCCCTGAGCGCATGCCGGAGGCCCGGCGTATGCTGTCGGCACCATGCTGCTGAGAGCCGTCGTTCTGCTCCTTCTGGCGGTCTGCCTGCCGCCGGCCGCCGCCGCGCAAACGCCCGCGTCCGCGCCGGCCACGGGTCCGGTCCGCGTCGCCATCGCCGGCCTCGTCCACGGCCACGTCGGCGGCTTCATGCGGCAGCTCCAGGGCCGCGGCGCCGACATGGAGCTGATCGCGGTCTATGAACCGGACGCCGCCCTGCGCAAGGCGTTCAGCGAGCGCTACAAGATCGCCGAGGACCGCATGTTCGCGTCCCTCGACGAGCTGCTGCTGAAGGCCAAGCCGGAAGCGGTGGCCGCGTTCTCGTCGACGAAGGACCATCGTCCGATCATCGAGCTCGCCGCGGCGCGCGGCGTCCACGTCATGGTCGAGAAGCCGCTCGCGGTCTCGGTCAAGGACGCCCAGGCCATCGAGCAGGCGGCGGCCAAGGGCCGCATCCACGTCATCACCAACTACGAGACGACGTGGTACCCGAGCCACCGGGCCATCTGGGACCTGCTGAAAACGCAGAAGGCCGGCGGCGCGCTGCGCAAGATGGTGGTGATGGACGGCCACGAAGGACCGAAGGAGATCAACGTCCAGCCGGAGTTCCTGGCCTGGCTGCGCGATCCGGTCCAGAACGGCGGCGGCGCCCTGTTCGACTTCGGCTGCTACGGCGCCAACCTCATGACCTGGCTGATGGACGAGCAGCGCCCGATCGCGGTGACCGCGATCACGCACCGCTTCAAGCCGGCGATCTACCCGAACGTCGACGACGAGGCGACGATCGTGGTCGAGTACCCGGGCGCGCAGGGCATCGCGCAGGCGTCGTGGAACTGGCCGTTCGGGCGCAAGGACCTCGAGGTCTACGCGGAGAAGGCCTACGCCGTCGCCACCGGTGGCAACAAAGTCCGCGTCCGCCTGCCCGGCGCGCCGGAGACCGAGGCGGCGCTCGGCGCCTGGCCGGCCGACGAGCGCGACGCCATCAGCTACCTGGCCGCGGTGACGCGCGGGCGCCTCAAGCCGTCGGGGCTATCCGGCCTGGCCAACAACCTCATCGTGGTCGAGATCCTCGACGCCGCGCGCGAGTCGGCCAAGACCGGCAAGCGCGTCGTCTTCTCGAAGCGGGACTAGCGCGGGGCGGGGAACTCCGCCGTCGGATCGAGGTCGCCCTCCAGCACCGGGATCGACAGGGTCAGCCGGTTGCGCTCGTCGGCGGTCCGCTCGTAGTCGATGCGGGTGCACAGGTCACGCACGATGACCAGGCCGAGGCCGCCGATCCGCAGGTCGGCGCGCCGCATCGCCGCCGGCGGCGCCGGCTGGGTGCGTGGATCGAAGGCGACGCCGTCGTCCTCGAAGACCAGGGTCGTCTCGTCGCCGAATCGGATCAGCGCCTCGACATCGCCGGAGGGCCGGCCGTGGTTGACGATGTTGGTCGCCACTTCGTCGAAGACCAGCTGGATGTCGTGCCGGTGACGCGCGGACAGCGATCGTCCGTCGAGGATGGCGCGCAGCGCGGTCACGGCGTCGGCGAAGCCGGCGGTGGTGCCGGGGAAGCGAAGAGCGTGCTCGGTGTGCATGGAGGACGGGGCCCGGGATAGCCTATCCCGCCAATGGCCCCCCCACCCCCTGTCCCCCGGAACCTCGACGCGGTCTTCTTCGACATCGGCGGCACCCTCATCGGCCCGAACCTGGCGCTGCTCGGCGGCTGGCTCCGGGCGGCCGGGGTCGCCTGCGACGACGCGCGGATCGCCCAGCACGAGCCCTACGCGCGGCGGGCCCAGGCCGAGAAGCGGCACACCGTCCTCGGCACGCCGCGGCTGCGCGGGCTGCTCGTCGAGGAGCTGATCACGCGCCTGTGGGCCGACCAGCCCGACGATCCCGCCCGCCTGTCGTCCGCGGTGGATTGGGTGCTGGCCAACGCGATGGCCGCCGGCCATGCCGCCGTGCCGGTCTGGAACGACGTCCTGCCGGGAGTGCCGGAGGGCCTCGCCGCCCTCGAGGCCAGGGGGCTGCGGCTGGTCGCCGTCTCGAACTCGGACGGGTCGGCCGCGTCCGTCCTCGCTTCGGTCGGCCTCCGCAACGTCTTCGACGCGGTCATCGACTCGCACCTGGTCGGCTACTCGAAGCCGGATCCGCGGCTGTTCGACGCGGCGCGGGACGCGATCGGCGGCGTCGACGCGGCGCGCGTCGTCCACGTCGGAGACCTCTACGACGCCGACGTCGTGGGGGCGCAGGCGGCCGGCATCGCGGCCATCCTGATCGACCCGTGCGGCTTCTGGCTCGAGGCGCCGTGCGCCCGGGTCGACAGCTGCGCCGCGGCGATCCGGCTGATCACCGACGCCGCGGCCTGACCGGCCCCGACATCACGAGGCCTGCGGGCCCTCAGCGGGTGGTGCAGCGGCTGTCGTCGCGGTTGACGAAGTAGGCCCGGTAGGCTGGCGAGTCCGGCTTCATGCAGCCGGTCAGGTCGAGCAGCCGGATGTTGCGGAACTCGACCTCCTGGCTCTCGGCCTGGAGGCCGATGTAGCCCTCGGTCAGCAGGGTGCCGTCCTTCTTGATGGCCGGATCGAAGCCGTTGGCGACGCCGCCGCCGATGCTCGGCTTCTGGAACTCGAGCACGACCTTGTCGTCGATCAGGTGGCGGATCGCCTCGCCGCCGAGCACCTCGACCTGGACCGCAATCCAGCCTTCGTCGCCGTACTTCCGCGACGTCGAGTTGACGCAGTGCGACTTCACCATCTGGCCGTTCATGAAGATGTCGGTACCGGGCGTACAGACGTTCATCGTGGTGCGATCGCCGGCCAGGAACTGGGCCTCGACGGAGATCGGCCAGTCCTGATCCTTGAGGATCGACTCGGGCGCCTGCGAGTGGACCATGACGCCGCTGTTCAGCTTGGCGTAGCTCGGCCCGCCCTTCACCTGGTCGCCGAAGAAGCGGTACTCGAGCGACAGCACGTAGTGCGACACCTTCTTCTTGTAGAAGAGGTGGCCGAAGCGGGCGCCGAAGTCGTCGTACTTGTCGTACATGACGCGGATGGCGCCGTTCTCGACGCGGAACGTGTCGGCGTAGTTGTCGCCGACCTCGTGGTGGGCGAACTTCATCGTCCAGCCGTCGAGGTTCTTGCCGTTGAAGAGCACCTGCCAGTCGGCCGGCGGCGCGGTGTGCCAGTCGGCGGGAGCGGCAAGCGTCAGGGCGGACAGCGTCAACAAGGCGAGCAGCGTTCGCATAGGCACGCGTTCGGTCGGGCTGGGTTGGACGGGCGGTGGAAGCGTGGTGAGTCTACCGCCGGGCCGCAGCAAAAGCGACGGCATCCGGCGGCACGGCCCGCCCGCGTGAGCGATGATCGAGGGAATGGTTCCCCTCTCCGTCCTCGAGCTCGGCCGCGTCCGCCTGGGCGGCACCCGCCGCGACGCCCTCGACGAGGCCCGCCTGCTGGCCGGCCACGTGGAGGCGCTCGGCTACCGCCGCATCTGGGTGGCCGAGCACCACAACACGTCCGCGGTCACGACGGCGGCGACGTCGCTGGTCATCGCGCACCTCGCCGCCGGGACGTCGACGATCCGGGTCGGCGCCGGCGGCATCATGCTGCCCAACCACGCGCCCTACGTCATCGCCGAGCAGTTCGGCACGCTGGCGACGCTCTTCCCCGGCCGCATCGACCTCGGGCTGGGCCGCGCTCCGGGTACGGATCAGCAGACGCTGGCGGCGCTGCGGCGCCAGCCGGCCGACGCCGAGCACTTCCCGCAGGACGTGATCGAGCTGCAGCACTTCCTGGCCCCGGTCGCGCCGGGCCAGCGGATCGAGGCGGTGCCGGGGTCGGGCACCGAGGTGCCGCTCTACATCCTCGGCTCGAGCCTGTTCGGCGCCCAGCTCGCCGCCGAGCTCGGCCTGCCCTTCGGCTTCGCCTCGCACTTCTCGCCGCTGCAGCTCGACGCGGCGCTGGCGATCTACCGCGGGCGCTTCAAGCCGTCGGCGAGACTGGCGGCGCCCTATGTGCTGGTCGGCGTCAACGTCATCGCCGCCGGGACCGACGCCGAGGCGTGGCGCCTGGCCACTACGCAGCAGATGTCGTTCACCAACCTGCTGCGCGGGACCAAGCTGCTGACCCAGCCGCCGATCGACGACATCGACGCCTACTGGCTGCCGCACGAGAAGGCGCACGCCGCGCAGATGCTGGCGCTCAGCGTCGTCGGCAGCGTCGAGACGGTGCGAGACGGCCTCGATCGCCTGCTCGAACGGACCCGCGCCGACGAGCTGATCGTGGTGTCCGACGTCTACGACTTCGCGACGCGCCTGCGCTCGTTCGAGCTGATCGCGCACGCGGCGGCGATGGCGCCGGCGGCGCAGCCCTCGTAACCGCGGCTCAGGGCTTCGGCACCTGGGTCCGGCGCATCCGCTCGGCGAAGTCGGCCAGGAAGTCGCGCCGCCACTGGCTCACGGTCCGGGCGCCGAGATGGACGCCTTCGGCGGCCGCGGGCGACGGATCGTCGGTCCACCACTGCGGCAGATCGGGATCGGGACGCGATGCGGCGTCGGCTGGAGGATCGACCGCGGTGACGCCGCCGGTCCGGCCTTCGAGCGCCGGCGCGTTGCTGCGGATGGTGAACGTGTAGGCCTTGGCCTCCTTCGGCGAGAAGCGGAAGCGGACGTGCCGGGTGTCGTCGATCTCGCCGACGAGCGACTGGTTCTCGACGACCAGCCTCGCCTCGGAACGGGCCGGGGCGCCCTCGCCGAGCGGCAGCACCAGCTCGAGGATCGCGAAGTGCTCGATGCGATCGTCGGTCGTCGGCAGCCGATCGAACCGCGCGTAGGGCCGGCGCCAGGCTCGCACGTGGCGGCCGCCCCAGCTCGGTTGCGTGGGATCCTCCGGCGTGCCGCGGAGCAGCCGCGCCACCGTCGGCGTATCGCCCATCTTCATCGTGCCGTTCAACAGCGCCGCGAGGTAGGTGCCGAGCGCGCCGCGTCCGGCGACGTGCGCGGCGACGAAGCCGGCGTTGCCCTGGTCGCCCGACTGATCGCCGCCGGTGAACCAGCCCTCGTAGGTGGCATTCGCCTCGATCATCCAGAGGCGCGGATGGTGGGTGGCGATGTAGTGGTAGGCGTCCGGGCTCCACTTCTTGTTGGGGCCGCCGACGAAGTGGACGCGCAGCTTGGGCAGGATGTCGGGGGCGTCGTGCAGCGCCTGCGCCAGGTCCTCGAGGCCGCCCCAGACGAGGACATAGAGCGGTCGCGGATCCGCGGCCCGGGCCCGCTCGACGATCCAGCGCGATCCTTCGGTCGGCTGGCGGACGCCGGCGTACGGTGCGACGTCGATCTCGCCCTGCTTCGTGATCGCCCGCAGCGCGTCGGGCGTCGGGTAGCGGTCGGACCAGGTGCGCAGGTTCGGGTAGTCGCGCTCGTAGCGGTCGATGACCTCGAGGATGTGGCTCTTGCGGCCCGGCCCGTAGGGCGACGAGACGAGGCCCTCGAGGTCGAAGACGTCGGCGTAGAGCAGCAGGTGGACCATCGACTGCTGGTCGTCAGGATCGGTCCCGCCGATGTCGGTCGAGACGAGGACGCGGTGGCGCACGCCATCGAGGGCGCCGTGGCGACCGGAGCGACCGGGGCCCTGGCCGGGTTCCTGGGCCGCCGCGAGCGCACCCGCGGCGGCCAGGCACGCCGCGGCCAGGGTGATCGTCCGAAGCATCAGCGGATTCTAAGGGCCCGTCAGGGAATAGGTGATGACATTCTGGGCGTCGCGGCGCCCGCCCGGCAAGGCGCGAGGAGCGAGCATACCGGGCGTATGTGAGCGACGAGCAACGCCGCCCGGCGGGATGCCGCGGCGGCCAGCATGCGTCATTTATTCCCTGACGGGCCCTAAGCGCGCGCGGCGGCGGCGGGGCGTCGCTAGCCTTTCGGCTTGCGCTGGAAGAGGCCGCCGAGGCCGGGCAGCTTGCGCTCGATCAGCTTCTGGGCCCCTTCGGCGGCCTTGTTGCGGATCGCCCGCTTGGCGACGTCGCCGACGTCGACGCGCACGGCCAGGTCCGCAATCGGGCCGGTCACCGTCACCGGCAGCGTCACCCGGCCGTCCTCCTGCGTGTAGCGATAGAGGTCGGTGCCGGCCTGCTGCGAGAGCGCCGCAGACAGCTGGGCGCGGCCGGCGAGATCGGCGGCCATGTTCGACAGCCGCACCGATCCGGCGGCGCTCAGCTCGACGTCGTTCGACACCATCGCCACGTCGCTCGTCTCGATGGTGCCGCTGGCCAGCCGCAGCGACGCCCCGAGACGCGAGAACGTCTCCCCGCCCGGCGTGTTGCGGGTCGCGGCCGCGGCGCCGGCGCTGGCGAGGAGCCCGCCGCGTCCCGAGGTCGCCGTCACTATGGTGCGCACCAGTTGCAGCCCGGCGATCGTGCCGTCGGTGATGTCGATGCGGGACCGGCCGTGCGCGGTCCGCAGCGCCTGCTCCATCTGCAGGCCCTCGCCGTCGAGATCGACGGTGCCCGACAACTCGCCGGTGATCGTGCCGGGCGTGCCGGCGAAGGCCATCAGCGCCGCGGCGTCGACGCCGGTCACCTTGGCGTGCCAGGCGAACCGCGGCGTGTCGTCGAGGGTCACGCCCATGTTGCCCTCGTAGCGGCCGCCGAAGACGCCCAAGCGCAGCGGCTCGAACAGCACGCCCTTCGGGGTGATCACGGCCGTCGCCGTGAAGTCCGTCAGCGTCAGGCTGCCGGTGGTCATCGTGCCGACCGTCATGCCGACGATCAGACGGCCGACGGGGCTCGTCGCGCTGGTCGCCGCGACGCGAGTCGCCGCCGCGCCCGACGCCGCGGTGAAATCGCCGATGAACGCGGCCACCCGATCGAGATCGAGCGCGTCGGCCGTGACGTCGAGGCTGCCGGCGAGCGGCGCCAGCCCGGTCAGATCGCCGCTCATCGCGATCGCCGCGCCGTCGGCGCTGAGCGCGACCTTGCGGATCTGCACACCGGCGCCATGTGGAACCAGCTCGATGTCGCCGCGCAGCGTCCGCTCGCCGCTGACGACCTCGACCTTCTTCAGCACGATCTCGTCGATCGAGACGATCTCGACCGGCGGCGTGGCGCCCGGCGCGGGCGTCGCGGAGGCCGCCGGCGAGCCGAACGCCGGCACCGGCAGGGTCAGCCTGGCGCCGTCGACCTTCACGTCGGCGTGCTCGATGCGCCGCGACAGCAGCGCCCGCAAGCCGGTGCCGACGTGGACCGCGGCGAGCTGGACGCGGACCGGCTGGCCGATCCGCACGTCGGTCAGGTCCATCGTGACGCGCGGGTAGACCGACGCCCCGATCCCGCCGATCGACACCGGCTGGCCGAGCGCGGCCGACGCCTGCGACTCGATGGCGGCGCGGACGTTGGCGCCGGTGAAGACGCTGCGGGCCAGCAGCGCCACCGCGACCCCGGCCACCACGATCAGCGCGACGGCGATCAGGAGGAGACGTTTCACGGGTCGACCTCCCGGATCATCAGATCACAGCGCCGACCACCGGAACGGGCTGCGCCAGGCCCGGTCGCCGCGCCGATAGGCCAGCAGCGCCGTGCGCATGGCGGCGTCGCTCACGCCGCCCTGCACCTCCAGCAGGCCGTCCCCGGAGGCCGGATTGAACTGCAGGGCGTAGGGCCCGCCGCCGTCGCCGGCCGCCTGCAGGAACTCGTCGCCGTCCTCGAGGATGACGTATTCCAGCTCGCCGGCCGCCATGGCCACCAGGGCCTCCACGAGCTGGGCCTCGGTCACCGCGTCGACGGCGATGCCGTTGCCGTCGACGACCGTCCGGCCGAGCCCCGTGACGATCGAGCCGATCAGCGACCCCGATTCCGGCAGGCGCATGAACATGGCGACAGTGTAGCCGGGCCGCCGCCGGGCCGATCCCGGCCCCCTCAGGGCTCTATAATCACCGGAGTACCACCATCCGAGGAGCACGGCAGTGAGCGAGCAGGAAGAAGATTTCGCGGCGATGTTCGAGGCGTCGGTCAAGGCCAGGCGCTTCGAGCGCGGCCAGACCGTCCAGGGCGTGATCGCCGGGTTCGGCCCGAAGGTGGCCTTCGTCAGCATCGGCGGCAAGAGCGAGGCCCAGATCGACCTCGAGGAGCTGAAGGACGACGAAGGGGACGTCGAGGTCTCGGTCGGCGATCGCATCGAGGCGATGGTGGTCTCGACCACCGGCGGCATCCAGCTGTCGCGCAAGGGCGTCCGCAACGCCGCCACCCAGCGCGAGCTCGAGGATGCGTTCCGGGCCGGGCTCTCCGTCGAAGGCAAGGTCGAGAAGGCGAACAAGGGCGGCTACGAGATCCGCATCGCCCGCGAGCGGGCGTTCTGTCCGTTGTCGCAGATCGACACCGTTCGCACCGAGGATCCGACGGTGCACGAAGGCAAGACCTACGCCTTCCGGATCATCGAGTACCGGGACGGCGGCAAGGACCTGGTCGTCTCGCGCCGGGCTCACCTCGAGAACGAGCAGAAGGCCAAGGCGGCCGAGCTGCGCAAGGCGATCGTGCCCGGCGCGGTGCTGCCCGGCCGGGTCGCGTCGGTGCAGGACTTCGGCGCGTTCATCGACCTGGGCGGCAACATCCAGGGCCTGCTGCACGTGTCGGAGATGAGCTGGTCGCGCCTCTCCAGCCCCGGCGAGATGGTCGCGGTCGGCGATCCGATCACGGTCAAGGTGCTGCGCGTCGACGAGGCGTCGCAGAAGATCTCGCTCGGCCTGAAGCAGCTCCAGGACGACCCGTGGGGGACGGCCGCGGTCAACTACGCCGTCGGCCAGGTGCGCACCGGCCGCGTCACCCGCGTCGCCGACTTCGGCGCCTTCGTCGAGCTCGAGCCCGGCATCGAGGGCCTGGCGCACGCCTCGACGTTCCCGCCGACGGGTCGCCGCAACGGCTGGACGGCGGCGGTGCCGGTCGGCCTCACCGCGGCCTTCGAGGTGCTCAGCGTCGACCTCGCCCAGAAGCGGATCGGGGTCACGCTGGTCGAGGACGGGACGTCGCGCGCCGCCGGCGCGATGGCCGCGCAGGGCGGCATCGTCCCGGGCGCCATCGTCACCGGCAAGGTGGAACGCCACGAGAGTTTCGGCGTGTTCGTGTTCCTGGCGCCCGGCCGGACCGGCCTGATGCCGTTCGCCGAGACCGGCCTCGATCGCGACGCCGACATGCTCAAGGCGTTCCCCGTCGGCAGCGACGTCGAGGTCGCGGTGCTCGAGGTCGATCCGGCCGGCCGCCGCATCCGCGTCAGCAAGAAGGCGGTGGCGCAGCAGCGCGAGCAGGCCGAGCTGCGCGAGTACACGGCGCGCGCGCAGGCGGCGCCGTCGGCCTCGCTCGGATCGCTCGCCGACAAGCTGCGCGGCGCCCTCGGCAGCAAGCGCTGACGGGATCGGGCGCATGCTGCGGCCGCTGGTTGTCGGACTGACGATCGCGCTCGGCGCGACGGCGATCGCGGCCCGGGCACAGGCGCCGGCCACGGTGGTGGAGATCGCCGCGACCGGGCACGTGCTCGTGCTTCTCCGACGGCACGGTCTATGGCCAGGGCGAGAACCGCACCGGCCAGCTCGCCCGCCCGCCGGTCATTCGCCGCCACTTCCCACCCGAACGCGTCCCGCTGCCGGGCAAGGCCGTCCAGATTGCCGCCGGCGACGACGTCTCGCTGGCGCGGCTGGAGGACGGCACGGTCTGGGCCTGGGGGCGGGGCGTCGAGGGCATGCTGGGCTGAGGCTCACAGGGGCCACCGAGCGATACCTGCCGGCGCCGGTGCCTGGTCTATCCGGAGCCGTGCACATCGCCGCGACCACGACGACGGCGATGGCCGTGCTCGAGGGCGGTACGGTGCGCGCGTGGGGCGCCCTGCCGCCTCTCCTCACCGGCGGTCAGCTGATCTATCCGGCCGTGTTCACACCGATCCCGGTGCGCGGCCTGGAGAACGTCGCGACCGTCGTGACCTCGGCGGCGGTCGGCTTCGCGCTCACCAAGGACGGCCGGGTCTTCGGTTGGGGCGTGAACACCCTCGGCCAGCTGGGCCTCGGGCGGACGTCCAACGAGCCAGTCCCGCCGACCGAGGTGCCCGGGCTGAAGGACATCGTGTCGATCGCCCGGACCGGCGGCGCCGCGGCCGCGGTCGGCCGCGACGGCCGCGTCTGGGTCTGGGGCAACAACCAGGACGGCGGGCTGGGCAACGGCGTCACCGCCGACACCAACGAGCCCGGTCAGCCGACGCCGCAGCTGCTCGGGCACGTCACCGACGCCGTCAAGGTCAAGGGTGGTGGCGCCGGCCGGCATTTCATCGTGCTCCGCCGCAACGGGGCACTGGTCGGCTGGGGCAACAGCCACTGGGGCCAGCTCGGGGCCGGCATCTCCGGCTTCCCGCAGCCGACGCCGATGGCCATCACGCTGCCGCCCGTCGACGACTACTGGCTGGGCGGCAACTTCTCGTTCGCCCGTAGCAAGGACGGCGCGCTGTGGTTCTGGGGCGAGGAATCCGTCGCCCGCCGACTGGTCGCCGCGACCGGCAACCAGAAGGTGCCGGCGCGAATCCTCCCGGACAAGCTGATCCCCGCGGCGACCCCGTAGGCGATCCGCCGCTCAGAGCAGGTACGCGTCGAGCGTCTCGGAACGGCCGCGCAGCGTGAACGCGCCCAGCGGCGTGGCCGGGAACGCGCCGGCCAGCAGCCGGTGCGTCTCGCCACCGATGACGATCTGATCGGGCCGGGCGACCTCCGATTCCAGCCGCGAGGCGGTGTTGACGACGTCGCCGAGCACGGTGAACTCGCGCCGCCGCGCCGCGCCAATGTCGCCGACCAGCGCCCGGCCGCTGTTGATGCCGATGCGCATCCGCAGGCCCGGACCGCCGCGCGCCTGGTTGAGGACGGCCAGCGCCTGGCGCATCGCCAGCGCCGCCCGGACGCTGCGGACGGCGTGATCGGGCTGGACGAGCGGCGCCCCGAAGGTCACCAGCAGGGCGTCGCCGATGAACTTGTCGAGCGTGCCGTCGAGCGCGAACACGACCTCGGTCATCGCCTCGAAGAAGCCGTTCAGGAGCGCCGCGACCGTCGACGGCGCCAGGCCCTCGGCGATACCGGTGAAACCGACGATGTCGGCGAACAACACCGAAATGTCGCGCTCCTGGACGATGAACCCGAGGTCGGCGTCGTCGCCGCCCTCGAGGATGCGGTCGACCACGCTCGGCGAGTGGTAGCGCTCGAGCCGCTGTCGGCGCCGCGTCTCCTCGAGCAGCCGGGTCGACAGCCGGGCCTGCTCGATCGCCACCGCGGCGTAGTTGGCCAGCGCGGTGAACAGGTTGAGGTCGCCGCTGGTGAGCCGCTGCGTCTGGGCGCTGTCGACGTAGACGATGCCGATGACGTCGCTCTGGTTCCACAGCGGCGCGCACATGCACGAGCGGATCTGCTGGGCCACGATGCTCGCCGACTGATCGAGCCGCGAGTCGAACTGCGTGTCGGACGCCAGCAGCCCGACGCGGTCGGTCATGACGATGCGGGCGATGGTCCGGCTGATCGAGGCGCCGCGCGGCGTCGATCCGTCGCGGCACCGCGCCACCCGCGGCACCAGCTCGCCGGTCTGCTCGTCGGTCAGCATCACGAACACCCGCTCGGCGCCGGTCAGGTCGAAGGTCAGGGCGACGACGCGATCGAGGATCTCGGACAGCGACACCGAGCGGACGAGGGTGGCGCCGATGTCGGCGAGCGCGGCCAGCAGCCGCTGGACGTCCTGCGGCTCGCCGGTCGGGGCGAGCCGCTCGAGGGTCGGCCCGCCGGGCCCCGCCGACGCCACCCCCACCGACGCCTCGGAGACGTGCGCGTGCCCGTCCGAGAGGACGACGCCGTCGACCGGGGCGCCGGCGACGTCGATCCGCATCTCGCCGAGGCGCAGCACGTCGCCCTGCCGCAGCTCGGCCCGCGACACCAGCTCGCCGTTGCGGTAGGTGCCGTGCCGGCTGCCGACGTCGCGCAGGAAGCAGCGCCCGGCGCGGACCTGGAAGCGGGCGTGCTGGCGGGACACGCTCGGGTGCGCCAGGACGATGTCGCAGTCCCACGCCCGCCCGGCCAGAATCTCGCCCTCGCCGAGGCGGATCCGGACCGGCGCGGTGGTCCCCTGGAAGGTCAGCTCGAACATCGCTACCTGGTAACGCGGCATCCCCGGCGGGGACGGCTCATGGCCCCGGCCGTGAGCCCTCGGACGGGGTTTCTCCGCGTATCTGGCCGAGGCGAGATTGATCGACACGTCCCTGCTCGGACCGCTCTGCCGCGAAGTGCACTTCGCCCCCGGCGACGTGCTGCGCCACAAGGGCCAGCACTACGCCGACATGTACCTGATCGTCCGCGGCTCGGTCGCCGTCGACCTCGAGGCCGGCGGGGTCCGCCGGATCGTGGTGTCGACGGCGGGGGCGCCGATCGGCGAGATCAGCTTCCTCCGCGGCTGCGGGGCGACCGCCACCGTCACCGCCACGACCGCGGTTACCGCGCTCGCCGTCGACGATCTGCTCCTGGCGCGGCTCGAACGGGAGCACCCGGTGATGACGGCGCAATTCCTCCGCGACGTCGCCCGCATCGCCGACGACCGCCTCGGCGAAAACCTGGTGCACGTGCCGGCCCCCGCCTCGCGCGGCGCCGCCGACGCCATCGAGGTCTACCTGTGCCGGAACCCGGAGATGCTGGCCGTCGCCCAGCGGCTGCGCTACGACGTGTATTGCGGCGAGCTGGGCCGGCAGTCGCCGTTCGCCGATCACGAAGCGCGGACCATCGCCGACGCCCTCGACGACACCGGCCACACCTTCATCGCCGTCGAGCGCGGCGAGACGATCGGCACGCTGCGCCTGAACCTGGCCGCGGAAGGCCCGCTCGGCATCCTCGAGGAGCTCTACGGCATGCGCGGCTCGCCGCACCATCCGCGCCGCACCGGCATCTGCACCAAGTTCATCGTCAAGCGGGCCCGGCGCGGCAGCCCGGCCGCGCTCAAGCTGATCGCCGCGGTCGTCAAGTACGGCCTGCGCAACTCGGTGCGCGAGGGCTACATCGACTGCATCCCGGCGCTGTTGCCCTACTACAAGGCGCTCGGCTTCCGCCTCACCGCGCCGCCGTTCGTGCACCGCGAGAACGGCAACTCGCACCCGATGGTGCTCGACCTCGCCCGGCACGGCCGCACCCTGGCCACGCCGTTCGGCACCCGCCACTACCTGCAGCTGTTCGCCCGGGCCAAGGCCATCAAGCTGATCGATCGCTTCCGCGGCTCCGGCGCCGTCGCGATCGCCCCTGCGAGTTCCCGATGACCCTCACGACTCCCAGCACTGGCGCGCTCGTCGCGCTCGTCGTCATCGCCGTGCTCGGCCACGTCATGGCCCTTTTCTGGTACGTCGCCGGCAGGCAGCGCTGGACGATCTGCTCGCGCACCATCTACGACCTGCCGGTCAGCCCCGAGCAGATCCGCCGCGAGCTGTGGAACTCGCTGCACGCGCCGTCGCACGCCGTGTGGCTGGGGCTGTTCGTGCTGGCAGGGTTCTTCCAGGCCACCGGCTGGATCTCGTTCCTCGCCTCCGTGCTGCTGACGGCGGTCTGGGCCGAGATCTGGCACTACGCGTCGCACCGCGCCATGCACTGGAAGTCGCTCCACTGGATCCACAAGGAGCACCACAAGAGCCACTTGAACACCTACCTGACGGCGATCTCGTTCTCGTTCACCGAGAAGCTGATCTTCGACGCCGGCCTGCTCGGCCTGCTGGCGCTGGTCGACGTGGTCGCCGGCCTGAACCTGTCCGGCATCGCCGCCTGGTACGTCGGCTACCTGCTGATCAACTCCTACAGCCATGCCAACTTCGAGATGAAGTCGGGCGGCTACAACCGCTGGGTCGGCCAGGTGATCACGAGCACCACCTACCACTCGCTGCACCACTCCCGCTACACCGGCAACTACGGCCTCGGCACGCGCCTGCTGGATCGCCTGTTCAAGACCGAGTGGGAGGACTACGAGCGTCTCTACACCCGCGTGTCCGACGAGAAGCGCCCGCTCAAGAAGCTGAGCGAGAAAGTGCCCGCCAGTTAGCCGGTCAACGAGCCGCGAGTTCCAGCCATGTCCACGACGATCCCCGTCGCCGCCCCGTTCTATCCACCGCTGGTGAAGCCGGCCGCCCGGCCGCTGCGGTTCCCGCTCAACCTGATCACGCTGCTCGGCAACAACCTCGAGATCATTCCCGAGCGGGCCTACCACGAGCCGATCGTGATCGCGCCGGGACCGCCGCGGATGGCGTTCTTCACCGGCGCCGAGGTGGTCAAGCAGCTGCTGCTGACGCGGCACGCCGAGTTCCCGAAGGGCGGCCTGCAGGTCGAGATCCTGGCACCGATGTTCGGCAACGCGATGATCTCGTCCGAGGGCCGCGAGTGGAAGTGGCAGCGCGGCGCCGCCGCCCCGCTGTTCCGCCACGACGAACTGCTCGACTACGGCCCGATCATGACCGCCGCCGCCGAGTCGATCGTCGAGCGCTGGCGGGCCCTGCCGGCCGACGCCGTGCACATGGTCAACCACGACATGATGCGCGCCGCCTTCCAGGTCATCTCGAGCACCATGCTCGCCGGCGGCGCCGCCGAGATGATCCGGACCGTCGAGGAGGGCCACGCCGCCTACTACCGCGGCATCAACTGGTGGGTGATGTATCGCCTGATCAAGCTGCCGCACTGGCTGCCGCGGCCGGGCGGCAAGGACGTCCGGGCCCACGAGACGCGGTTGCGGCAGGCGGTGTCGGCGCTGGTCCAGGCCCGCAAGGCCGATGCGGCCACGGGTGACGACCTCCTGGCTCGCCTCATCCGTGCGTCCGATCCGGAAACCGGCGAGCGGATGTCCGACGAGCTGCTGGTCGACAACATCCTCTCGTTCCTGATCGCCGGCTTCGACACCACCGCGTTCGCCCTCACCTGGACGCTCTTCCTGATCTCGAAGAGCCCGGAGTGGGAGGCGCGGATGCTCGACGAGATCGAGCGCGTCGTCGGCACCGGACCGGTGACGGCGGCCCACGTCGCCAAGCTCACCGTGGTGCAGCAGGTGCTGAACGAATCGCTGCGGCTGTTCCCGACCGCGCCGATCATCGTCCGCGACATCCTCGACGACACCGAGTTCGAGGGCGTCAAGGTGCCGGCCGGCACCATCGGCCTGATCCCGATTTACGCCATCCACCGGCATCGCGCCTTCTGGCCGGACCCGGACCGCTTCGATCCTGGGCGCTTCGCGCCGGACGCGCCGGCGAAGCCGTCGCGCTACCAGTTCCTGCCCTTCGGCGCCGGACCGCGCATCTGCATCGGCGCCGCCTTCGCCAGCATCGAGGCGACGATCATGCTCGCGACGTTCGTCCGCGCGGCGCGGTTCACGGTCGTCCCCGGCTTCGATCCGCAGCCGGCGTCGCGGATGTTCCTGCTGCCCAGGAACGGCATGCCGATGCACATCGCGCTGCGCCGATCCGTGGCCTAGGCCCGGGAACCAGCCGTGGTCGAGCCGCCGCGTCCGTCGCCCGCCGCCGGTGATCCGATCGTGGACGACGCGGCGTTCGCCCGCCTGGCGACGCTGGCTCGCTACGGCGACCCGCTGACGCTGCGCCGCGGCGACGTGCTGGTGCGGCAGGGCGAGCCGTCGGACACGCTCTACTTCGTCGTGTCCGGCCGCTTCAGCGTCCATGTCGACGGCAGCAGCGTGCCGGTCGCGGAGATCGGCCAGGGCCAGCCGATCGGCGAGGTCGGCTTTTTCGCCGGGCTGCCGCGTACGGCCACGGTGATGGCGTTGCGCGACGCCTCGGTGCTGGCCTTCTCGCGCCAGCAGTTCGATCGGGCCGGCGCCGCCATCACCGAGCTGCGCGATGCCGTGATCGTCGCGCTGGCGCGGCGCCTCTCGCACAACAACCGGCCGGCCCGGCCGCGGCCGGCGACACGGACGATCGCCGTGCTGCCGGCCGGCGGATCGCACATCCCGGCGGCGTTCGTCGACGCCCTGCGGACCGTCTTCGCCGCCACCGGACCGACCGCCTTCGTCGGCGCCGCCGAGGTCTCGGGCCAGTTCCCGGGCCGTCCGCTCGACGCGCCGGCCGTCTCGAATTGGCTGAACTCGCTCGAAGCGACCGTCGAGTTCGTCTTCTACCTGGCCGATCGCAGCCTGACCGAGTGGACGCGCAAGTGCGTCCGCCAGGCCGACGCCATCCTGCTCGTCGCCGTCGACGGCGCGCCGACCGCGCTCAGCCCCAGCGAGCGGCTGGCCGGCGACATCCACCCGCCGTCGGCCCGGCGGCTGGTGGTCCTCCATCGGCGCCGCGCCACCTCGGTGTCGTACACGAGCGCCTGGCTGGCCGAGCGCGACGTGCTCATGCACCACCACGTCTCGCTGCAGGACGCGGCCGACGTGCAGCGGCTGCAGCGGTTCGTCGCGGGCCGCGCCGCCGGCTTCGTCGCCGGCGGCGGCGGCGCGCTCGGCAGCGCCCATCTCGGCGCCTTCAAGGCGTTCACCGAAGCGGGTGCCGTCTTCGACGTCCTCGGCGGAACGAGCGTCGGCGCAGCGATGACGGCGGCACTCGCCTGCGGCATGGATCCCGACACCGCCGACGGAGCCACCGACAACATCTTCGTCCGCAACCGCGCCTTCCGCCGCCTGACGCTGCCCCGCTACGGCCTCATCGATCACAAGGTCTTCGACCGCGCCCTCCGGACCGAGTACGGCGACGCGACCATCGAGGACCTGTGGCTGCCGTTCGTCGCGGTGTCGACCAACCTGTCCGAGCAGCGCCTGCACGTCCATCGGCGCGGGCCGGTCTGGGAGGCCGTGCGTGCCTCGGGGTCGGTGCCGGGGGTGCTGCCGCCGTTCTTCACGAACCGCGGCGAGATGCTCGTCGACGGCGGCCTGATGGACAACGTGCCGCTGCAGCCGATCAAGGCGCTCAAGACGGGCCCGAACGTCGTGGTCGTGCTGCGCGTCCGCGGCCGGACGACCTACGACGTCGACTACGCGTCCATCCCGGGTCCGCGCCAGCTCCTGGCCTCGATGCTCAACCCGTTCTCGCGGCGCCGCCTGCCGAAGGTGCCGGGCATCGTGCACGTCATCGGCCTGAGCATGCTGACCTCACGGGTCGACCTGCAGACCGAGGACTCGGACATCGTCGTCCGGCCCGAGTTCGCCAAGGACGTCCGCTTCATGAGCTGGGATCGGCACACGGCGCTCTTCGAGCAGACCCATCGCGACGTCGCGGCATGGATCCGCGATCGACGGTCCCAGTCCGACGCCGCGCTCCAGGCCCTGCTGGGAATCCCGTAAAATGGCGGCTCCGGAAGTCTCCGGCCCCCCTCCGAGGACCACACGCAGATGCGCACGCTCCTGCTCGCCGTGATCGCCTCCGTCGCCGTCGTCTCGCCCGCTTTCGCCCAGACCACCGATCCGGCGGTGGTGGCCCCCATCAACGGCTTCCTCGCGGCCTTCAACAAGGGCGACGTGGCCGGTGCCGCGGCGACGCATGTGGCCGATGCCAGCCTCGTCATCGTCGACGAAGCGGCGCCCTACATCTGGCACGGCGCCAAGGCCGTGCAGGCGTGGGCGACCGACCTCGGCGCGTCCGACACCAAGGCCGGCATCACCGAACAGAAGGTCGTCCTCAGCGCGCCGACGCGCGTCGAGGTCGCCGGCATCGCCGCCTACGTGATCGCGCCGGCGGTCTACACGTTCAAGGAGAAGGGCGTCGCGATGCGGGCCGCGTCGCAGATGACGTTCACGCTGAAGAAGGGCGCCACCGGCTGGCTGATCAGCAGCTGGACCTGGACCGGTCCGAAGGCATCGAAGGTCGCCGCCGCCAAGTAGGGCGTGGGCTAGTGCCCGCCGAGGAACTTCGTCTCGAGGAAGACGGTCTGCGTCGAGGTGGGCGTGTAGCCCATGCGGGCGTAGACGGGCCGGCCGGCGTCGGTGGCGTGCAGCACCGTCGTCGCGTCGCCATGGACCTGCGCCGCGGCCTCGAGCGCGCGGCGCATCGCGGCGTCGGCGAAGCCACGCCGCTGCTGCCCGGGCTCCGTCGCCACCAGCGCGACGTAGCGGACCCCGTCGACCATGAGCACGGAGGCGGTGGCGACCGGGCGGCCGCCGGCGACACCGACGACCGGGAAATGATCCGCCCAGAACCTCTGGTCGGCCAGCAGCGGCTGGGCCGCGGCCAAATCCATGTCGTAGGCCGCCGAGTTGATCGCCAGGACCGCCGCACAATCGGCGTCGTGCCGCGGGGTCGACAGCTCGAGGCCGTCGGGAATGCGGGCCGGCGGCGCGATCCGCTGCGCCTGCATCCCGGTCATCCCGAGCAGCGGCACCAGCCCGCAGTCGGCCAGGGTGACGGCGGCGTCGACGCCCTGAGCCAGCCGTTCGTGGGTGACGACGAACATCCAGGGCACGCCCTTGTCGGCGGCCCAGGCGCAGGCGTCACGGCCGTGAGCGGCCAGCGTCGCCGCCGAAAGGTCGCGGCCGGTGAGCGCCGCCATGTTGAAGAACGGCACCGGCAGGCCGCTGAACGCGTACTCGATGCCGTCGGCGCTGGCGACGACATGACTGGGCCCGCGGCCGCATAGCAGCCGCCAGGCGCCGACCAGCTGATCAATGCTGAGCGCGACCGGATCCATCCCGCCACGCTAGCACAGCAGTGGCGCAGCGTTGAGGGGCGCGTCGTCGCCGGATCGCCGGGCGGTCACTCTCGCCAGATCGCGTCTCGAAGCGGCACACGAAGCACGCGCCGCGTCGGCAGCCAGGTCGCGGCCAGGACGACGCCGACGATCGCGGCCGACACCGCCACGCCGGCCAGTGCGGTCAGCGCCCCGCCGAGCGGAAGCAGGTGCGCCGCGGTGACGCCGATCACCACCAGCGCGGGCGCAGCGATCAGCGTGCCGATGCCGAGCTGACGCGCCCCCTGCGCCAGCAGCAGCCGCGTCGCCATCGCCTCCGACGCGCCGAGTGCGCGCCGCACCCCGATTTCGCGGGTGCGCAGGCCGATCGACGCCGACATCAGGCCGTAGGTGCCGGCCACCGCCAGGAGCAGCGCGAACGCGAAGCAGGCGCCAAGCAGCTTGGTGAGGCCGACGGTGAGCAGGCCTGACTTCTCGATGACCTCCGAGGCGCGGAAGACGTAGCCCGGCACCATCGCCGGATCGATGGCGCCGAAGACGCGGTGCAGCGCCTGCCGTCCAGCCATCTCGCTGGTGCGACAGCGCAGGAACACCTGGGTGGAGTCGGCGTCGGTCTGCAGCAGCGGCACGTAGACCGCTTCGGCGCTGCGATCGCGGGCCAGCGGGTTGCCGTAGGGCAGGTCGGTGACGACGCCTACGATGGTGCGCCAGGGCTGCGCCTCGCCGCCGGCCAGGCGCAGCTGCTCGCCGATCGGCGAGCGCCCGGGCCACTGGCGTGCCGCCAGCGCCAGGCTGATCACGGCGACCGGCGGATGCCGGCGATCGTCGTCGACGCCGAGCAGGCGACCCTGGACGACGGCGATGCCCAAGGTCGACACCGAGCCGAGCGTGGCCAGGACGTGCGCCGCCGGTGCCGCCGTGGCGGGATCGGCGGCGCGGACCGCGAAGGTCGGGCCGTCGTCGCGGCCGGCCAGCCGGCTGCGGAGCAGGACGCCGGCGACCGCGGCGTCCTCGGCCAGCCGAGTCTGGACGTCGCGGAACACGCCCGCGCGCGCGTCCGCGGTCGCGAAGCGCTCGGCCGAGGGGCTCAGCTCGACCTGGAGCAGGCGCGCCGGATCGTAGCCGGGGTCGATCGTCACCACGCGGCGCGCGACGATGCCGGACAGGACGCCGACGAACATCAGGATCGTGACGCTGGTCACCTGGGTGACGACCATGACCCGGGCCAGCCGGCCCTCGCGGCGGGCGCCGGCCCGCGCGCCGCCGTCCTGCATCACCTCGCGGACGTTGGTGCGCACCGCACGCAGCGAGACCACGCTGCCGAGCGCCGTCATCGCGACGGTCACGAAGGCGCCGGCGCTGGCGATGGTCACCGCGTCCATCTGCCACATCCACCAGAAGGCCATGTTCTCGGCTATGTGGATCTGCGTCCAGCGCGTGATCGCGTCGAGGCCCCAAGCGGCCGCGGCCGTCCCGACGACCCCGCCGGCCAGGCACAGGAGGACGCCCTCCCAGAGTCCTTGCATGACGAGCCGGGCCGTCGACGCGCCGAGCGCCATCCGCACTGCGGTTTCGCGGATGCGTTCGTTGGCGCGGGCGGCCAGCAGCGTGGTGACGTTGACGAGCGACAGCAGCAGGATCAGGCCCGCCGCGGCGTTGAGCAGGACGAAGACCAGCGTCCGCTCGTCGCCCATCTGTGCGGCGGGGAACGACTCCACCGCGACCGTGTGCACCGCGGGCTCGGAGCCAGCGGGCGTCCGCGCCTCGATGATGTGGCGCAGCTGGGTCGACGCCTCGGCGGCAGCCTGCGCCGCGGTCGCGCCCGGCGCGAGCCGGGCGAACAGCGCCAGGCCTTCCCGGCCCGGCGGCGTCGCCGTCAGGACGGTCGTGGCGAGCGGCAGCCAGGCGTCCTCGGCGACCGGGAAGCCGAAGCCGGCCGGCATGACCCCGACGACCCGCGTGGCGACGCCGTTGATCGTGACAATCTGGCCGACGGCGGCCGGGCTGGCCGCAAGAGTCAGCTCCCAGGTCCGGTGGGAGAGCACGATGACCGGCTCGGCCCCGGGATTGGCATCGGCCGGCCGCAGGGTCCGCCCCAGCCGCGCCGGAGTGCGCGCCACGGCGAAGAGGACGGGCTCGGTCACGGTCGCGCTGACCACCCGCGTCTCGCCCTCCCTCCCGATCATCACTTCGCGCTTGCTGAACCCCCCGAGGTCCTGCACCGTACGGAGAGAGGCCCGCAGGGCCGCGACGCCGGCCGCGTCGAACGGTCGGCGGCTGCCGCCCTCCTGCCGAGTCAACCGCACGATCCGATCGCCCTCGCTGAGCGGCAAGGGACGGATCATCGCGGTGTGCAGGAACGAGAACGTGAAGGTGCTCAAGCCCAGCCCGCCGGCCAGGACCACGATGGTCAGCAGCGTGAAGCCGGGGCTGCGGGCGAGGAGTCGGAGCGCGTAGCGGATGTCCTGCAGGTGCACCCCGGTAGTTACGCAGCCGGCGGCGGAAAGTTAGCCGGCTCCAGATCGGATCGGAGATCGATGGCAACCCCCGGATTCATCTCGACCGCGTTCGTCGTGCTCGTCTTCGGGCTCCTGCCCGCCTGTTCGTCCCCGTCCTCGTCGACCCCGACGGCCCCACCGCCGGCGGCCGCCGCCGCGCTGCCGGCCGGTCTCGACAGCGCCGGCATGAACACCGCGGTCGCGCCGGGCGATGATTTCTACGCCTACGCCAACGGCGGCTGGCTGACGGCCACGCCGATCCCGGCCGACAAGGCGAGCTACGGCGCGTCCAGCATCCTGATCGACCAGACCCGCCAGCAGACGGTCGCGCTGATCCAGGACGCCGGCAAGGCCGGGCCCGGCGCCAGCGCCGAGACCCGCAAGGTGGCGGACTTCTACGCCGCGTTCATGGACGAGGCCGGCATCGAGGCCAGGGGGCTGACGCCGCTTCAACCGGCCCTCAGCGCGATCGCCGCGATCGCCGACCGGCGCGCGCTGGCCCAGGCCATCGGCGGCACCATCCGCGCCGACGTCGATCCGCTCAACGCCACCAACTTCCAGACCGAGCACCTGTTCGGCGTGTGGATCGCGCAGGGCCTGACGGACCCGTCGCGCAACATGCCGTACCTGCTGCAGGGCGGCCTCGGCCTGCCCGATCGCGACTACTACGTGGCGACCGGCCCGAAGATGGCGGCGCTGCGCAAGGCCTACACCGCGCACGTCGCCACCGTGCTCGGCCTGATGGGCGGGGCCAACGCCGGCGCGCGCGCGGCCGCCATCGTCGATCTCGAGATGCGGATGGCCAAGGTCCACGCGACGCGCGTGCAGTCCGCGGACGTCGCGCTGCCGCAGGTGTGGACCCGCGAGGCGCTGGCGACGAAGGCGCCGGGCCTCGACTGGCCGGCGCTGCTCGAGGCCGCCGGCCTGCAGGGCGCGCCGGCCTTCACCGTGTGGCACCCGGCCGCCGTCACCGGTCTGGCCGCCCTCGCCGGCAGCGCGCCGCTCGAGGTGTGGAAGGACTGGCTCGCGTTCCACACCGTCAACCCGCTGACCGGCTTTCTGCCCAAGGCCTTCGCCGACGCCGGCTTCGCCTTCTACGGCAGGACGCTGAACGGCGTGCCGGCGCAGCGCCCGCGCTGGCAGCGCGGCGTCGACGCGACGAGCGGCGCGCTCGGCGAGGTCGTCGGCCGCCTCTATGTCGAGCGCCACTTCCCGCCCGACGCCAAAGCCAAGGTGCGGGCGATGGTCGACGACATCACCAAGGCGTTCGGCCGCCGCATCGACGGGCTGGCGTGGATGACGCCGGAGACCAAGGCCAAAGCGAAGGCCAAGGTGGCCACGATCTACGTCGGCGTCGGCTACCCCGACAAGTGGATCGACTATGCCTCGCTGCAGACGGCCAAGGACGACGCCGTCGGCAACGTGCTGCGGGCCGACCTGTTCGAGTACCGCCGCCAGCTCGCCAAGCTCGGCCAGCCGGTCGATCGCACCGAGTGGTGGATGACGCCGCAGACGGTGAACGCCGTCAACCTGCCGCTGCAGAACGCGCTCAACTTCCCGGCCGCCATCCTGCAGAAGCCCTACTTCGATCCGGGCCGCGACGCCGCCGCCAACTACGGGGCGATCGGCGCGACGATCGGCCACGAGATCAGCCACAGCTTCGACGACGTCGGCAGCCAGTTCGACGCCCAGGGCCGCCTCGCCAACTGGTGGACGGCGCAGGATCTCGAGCACTTCAAGACGGCGGGCGAAGCCCTGGCCGCGCAGTACGACGCCTACCGGCCGTTCCCCGATCTGGCCCTGAACGGCCACCTGGTGCTCGGCGAGAACATCGCCGACCTGGCCGGCCTGGCCGCCGCCTACGACGCCTATCGGCTGTCGCTGAACGGCCGGCCGGCCCACGATCGCGACTTCTTCGTCAGCTTCGCGCAGAGCTGGCGCGACAAGGCGCGCGAGGAGGCGATCCGCCTGCAGGTCACGACCGACGGCCATGCGCCGGACGCCTACCGCGCCGCCACCGTCCGCAACCTCGATCCCTGGTACGCGGCGTTCTCGGTCTCGCCGGGCCAGAAGATGTACCTCACGCCGGAGAAGCGCGTGCGCGTGTGGTAGCAGGCGCCGCCGGCGGCGGCGCGAATTCCCAACTCCCAACTTCCAACTCCCAAGGCACTCCCAACACCCAACTTCCAAGCGGGCTCGCGACGGTGAGCCACGGAGGTGGGAGTTGGGAGTTGGCGTTTGGAAGTTGATTGGCGGTTGGTCGTTGGAAGTTGGGAGTTGCTCGCGAGCGTCACCGAGCCGAGGAACTCGGCGACGCGGGCGCGCCCGGCGTAACCGGCCGGCCTTCGGCGTCGACGACGACGATCTCGCCGAGCTTGAGATCGCGGACCTTGGCTTCGATCTTGGCGCGGTCGCCAACCAGAATCATCGACGCTCGATCAGGCCGCACGTGCAGCTTCGCCGCGGCCAGCGCCGCCGGCAGCGTCGCCTTGGCGGCCTCGTCGTATTCGCCCTGCAGCTCGCTCATCGGCAGGCCCAGCGCCCACAGCCGCTCGATCTGGTCGCCGACGCGCGAGTACGACTCGAACGTCTGGGCGAAGCCGCGGACCTTGGTCTGCTTGGCCGAGGCGAACTCGTCATCCGAGATCGGCTTGCCGCCGGCGATCGCCTTCAGCTCCTTGTCGAACTCGGCCACCGACTCGCTGGTCTTGTCGGTCTGGACCGGCCCCGCCGCGTACCAGATGCCGGCCTCGCGCATCAGCACCAGGTTCGAGAAGACGCCGTAGGAATAGCCCTTGTCCTCGCGCAGGTTGAGGTTGAGGCGCGTGCCGAAGCCGCCGCCGCCCCACACCGCGTCGGCCATCACGAGCGGCGTGTAGTCGGCGATCGCCCGCTTCGGCGCGGTCAGGTACTGCATGACGACGGTCTGCGCCGCGTCCTGGCGGTCGTAGAGATAGAGCCGCCCGCCGGGCGCCGGCTTCGGCGGGAGCAGCGACACCGCCGCGGCGGCGCCACCGGTCCAGCCGCCGAAGTGCTGGCGCGCCAGCGCGGTGGCGTCCTTCAGCGAGATCTGGCCGACGAAGACGATCGCCGAACTGGCCGGCTTGAAGCGCGCCGCGTGGAAGTCGGCCAGTTGCTGACTCGTCAGCGGCTCGATGGTACGGGAGAAGCCCTGCGCCGGCCAGCCGTAGGGATGATCGACGCCGAAGGCCAGCATGCCGCGCAGCCGCGCCGCCACCGTGCCCGGATCCTTCTCGCCCTGCTGCAGGTCGTCGATCTGGCGCTTCTTCTCGCGCTCGACCTCGGAGGCCGGGAAGCTCGGGTGCTGGACGACGTCGGCGAGGATCGCGAAGGCCGGCCCGAGGTTGCGCGTCAGCCCCTCGAAGCCGACCGTGGAGATCTCGCGCTGGACGCCGCCGTCGAGCGTGACGCCGAGATCGCCCAGCGAGCTCTCGATCTGCAGCGCCGAGCGCGTCTTCGTGCCCAGATCGAGCGTCCGCATGACCATCGCCGCGGTGCCCGGCGAGCCTGCGGGATCGGCGATCGCGCCGGCGCGCGTCGTGAAGCTGACCGCGACCTTGGGCAGGTCGTCGCGCTCGACGACGTAGACCTCCAGGCCGTTCTCGAGCTTCGCGGTCTGCACCGTCGGCGCGACGAACGGCCGATCCGTGCCGAACGCCGGCTGCTTCGAGCGATCGAGGGTGGTCGCCGGCGACCGGCCGGACGCCTCTGGATGGAAGCGCACGATCAGGCGGTTCGGCGTCGCCAGCCAGCGCTGCGCCGCCGTGCGGACGTCGGCGACGGTCAGGGCACGGTAGCGCCCGAGATCGGCCTCGAACTTCCCGGGGTCGCCGAGGAAGGTGTTGTACTGGTTCAGCAGATCGGCCTTGCCGCCGAAGCCGCCGATGCGCTCGAGCCCCGAGATGAACTGGAATTCCTGCTTGGTCCGGGCGCGATCGAGCTCGGCCTGGGTCGGCCCGGTGCGAGCCAGGAGCTGCAGCTCGCGCGTGATCACCTGCTCGAGGTCCGGCAGCGAGACGCCGTCGCGCGCCGTGGCGACGACCACGAAGCCGCCGGCGATCTCCTGGGCGTCGTAGCCGACGTTGACCTCGCTGGCCAGCGGCTTGTCGTAGATGAGCGCCTTCTCGAGGCGTGACGACAGGCCGTCGCCGAGGATGCGGGCGGTGATCTGCAGCGCCGCGTCGTCGGCGCCGAAGTACTCCGGCGCGATGTAGGCGACGTAGGTGCGGGCCGCCGGCACGCGATCGCTGACCTCGACGACGCGCTCGCCTTCGATCATCGGAATCCAGCGGCGCGGGCGATCGAGGGCCGGGCCCGGCGGGAGGCCGCCGAAGTACTTCTCGACCAGCCGCTTGGCTTCCGCCGGATCGAAGTCGCCGGCGATCACCAGCGACAGGTTGTTGGGCGTGTAGTAGCGGCGGAAGAACGACTTGACGTCGTCGAGCGAGGCGGCGGACAGGTCCTCCATGCTGCCGATGCCGGGCCACGAATAGGGATGCCCGGCCGGCGCGAAGTTGGTGACCAGCAGCTCGTAGGCGCGGCCGTAGGGCGGATCGTCGACGCCCTGGCGGCGCTCGTTCTTGACCACGTCGCGCTGGTTGTCGAGCTTCTTCTGGTCGGTTTCGTCGATCAGCGTGGCCAGGCGATCGGACTCGACCCAGAGCAGCGTCTCGAGGTTGGCCGAGGGCACGGTCGCGAAGTAGTTGGTGCGGTCGCTGCTGGTGGTGCCGTTGACGCCGCCCTCGCGGATGTTGGCGCCCATCTTCTCGATCAGCGAGAAGTACTCGCCGGGCACGTGCGTCGAGCCCTGGAACATCAGGTGCTCGAAGAGGTGCGCGAAGCCGGTCCGGCGGGCCACTTCGTTCTTCGAGCCGACGTGGAACCACTGGTTGACGTGGACGATCGGCAGCTTGCGATCGACGTGCAGGATCAGCTGCAGGCCATTCGGCAGGACGTGCTTCTCGAAGGCGACCTTCGGCGCCGCGGACGCCGCCGGCACCGCCGCTGGCCGGACCGCCGGGCGCGTCGCGGGAGCCGGCTTCGCCGCGGGCACGGGCTGGCTCGGCGCGGAGGCTGGGGCTGGGGCGAGCTTCGCCGGCGCGGGTTTGGCAGGCGCGGGCCGCGGCGCCTCGACGCCCTGGGCGGCGAGCGGGGTCATCGCGCCCAGCGCAAAAGCGATGGCGAGGGTGGCCGCGGCAGCCGTCGTCGCGGCGGCCGAAGGAATGAGACGTCGCAGCATGAAGTCCTCCAGAAGACCCCCAGCCTATCCCCAAACCCCGGCGGGTCGCGATGGCGTTGGGACGAAGGCGCCAGGCGCGGGGCCGACGAGGAGAGGACGGCCCCGACCGCCCCGTGGTGCGCTAGCAGCCCGTGGTGGAAGTGCCGCGTCGCACCGAGACGGGTGAGACGCCCGGCGATCAAGGCGCGAGGAGGGAGAACATCGGGAATATTCGGCCGACGAGCAACGCTGAGCGCCGGGATGGATCGCCCGTCGAATGCAGCGGGACTTTCACCGCGGGCTGCTAGGATTGGCGCCGTCATGTCGCACGCTGCGCCGGAAGCCGTCGCCGATCTACCCGCCACGGTCGGGCGCGTGCTGGACGAGTTCGTCCAGGTGGCGCGCGCCGAGCTCGGCACGGCGCTGCACGCCATCGTGCTGTTCGGCAGCGCCGCCGAGAACCGGATCCGCCCCACCTCGGACGTCAACGTCGCCATCGTGCTGGCGACCTTCGATCGGCCGGCCATCGACCGGCTGCGGCCGGCCCTCGAACGGGCCCACGCGGCCATCCGTCTCGAGGTCCTCTGGCTGCTCGAATCGGAAGTGCATGCGGCAGCAGAGGCCTTCGCCGTCAAGTTCACCGACATCATCCGCCGCCATCGGGTGCTGCACGGCCCCGATCCGTTCGCGGGGCTGGTCATATCGCGCCAGGCCACCATCGCGCGCCTGCGGCAGGTGCTGCTCAACCAGCTCCTGCGACTGCGAGCCACCTACGCCGTGGACGGCGGCCGCGAGGAGCGTCTCACGCTCCGCATCGCCGACGCGGCCGGCCCGTTGCGGGTCAGCGCTGCCGAGATTCTCGAGCTCGAGGGCGGCCCGGCGCTGGCGCCGCGCGACGCGCTCGCCCGGATCGCCGAGGGCTGGACCGCGCCCGCAGGCGCCGCGGTGCTCGCGGCGATGAGCACGGCGCGGGAAACGCGGCACCTCGAGTCGGGGCGGGCCGGCGAGCTCCTGCTCGGCGTGATCGAGCTGGCGAGCTTCCTCCATCGACGGGCGGCGCTGCTGTCGTGACGCGCCGATGGTGAACCCGCTCGACCTGCGCGGCCCGGAGTTCCTCAGTTTCTACCTCTGGCTGGGCGCGGGGGTCACCGCGCTGGCGTGGGTCGCCCGCCGGTCCCGCGAGCGCGGCGACCCACCACGGCCGCTCGCCGACTACCTCGAGATCGCGTTCCTCCGCGGCGGCGCACCCGAGGCCATCCGCGTCGCCGCCCTGACGCTGATCGATCGCGGCGCGCTGTCGGTCGACTGCGCACACACGGCTGTCGTCGCTGCGAAGGGTGCGGCGCTACGCGTCACGAAGGCGACGGAGCGGGCGATCGTGGCGCGCGTCGGGGGAGCCGCCACCATCGCCGATCTGCTCGGCGACCAGGCGGTCACCGCCGCAGCGACGGCCGAGTGCGAGCCCGAGCTGGTGCGCCGCGGCCTGCTGCCGGATGCGGCGCAGAAGGCGTCCCGCAACCGGCTCTGGCTGTGGTCTGCCGGCCTGCTCCTGCTCGTCGCCGCGGCCAAGATCGCGGTGGCGCTCGCCCGCGGCCGCTCCAACGTCGGTTTCCTGCTGGCGCTCGCCGGCGTCTTCGCGGTGGTGACGTTCCTCGTCACCCACCCGCGCCTGACGCCAGCCGGCAAGGCGCTCGTCGCCGACCTCCGCACGCTCTTCGCCGGCCTCAAGGATCGCGCCTGCACGCTGCGTCCGCAGAGCGGCGGGACCGATCTGGCGCTGCTGGCGGCGGTGTTCGGCGTCGGGGCCGCGCTGCCGGTCTACCCCGACGCGAAAAAGCTCTTCCCGCAGGCGAGCGGGTCGGGCGGCGACAGTTCCAGCAGCAGTTCCTGTGGCAGCTCGTGCGGCAGTTCGTGCGGCGGCGGGGGCGGCGGCTGCGGCGGCTGCGGGAGCTGACCGATGGGCACCACCGTGCCGCGTGATCGGTTCGGGCTGACGTGGCATCCGCGCCTTGCCGGCGCGATCCTCACCCACGGTCATCGGCTCGACATCGTCGAGGTGATCCCCGAAGGACGGTTCCTCGATTCCCGTCGCGCCCGCCGCGCGCTGCGGACGCTGTCCCGCGAGATCCCCGTCGCCATCCATGGCGTTTCACTGGGGCTGGCCTCGGCCGAGGGCGTCGACCTGGCCCGGCTCGACGCCTTCGCGCGGTTGATGGACGACGTCGTCCCGGAGCACTGGTCCGATCATCTGGCGTTCGTCCGGGCCGGCGGTGTGGAGCTGGGCCACCTGGCGGCGCCGACGCGGTCGGCGCTGACGGTCGAAGCCACGGCGGAAAACCTCGATCGAGCGGCGCGGCGTGTCGGAGTGAGGCCGCTCGCCGAGAACGTCTCGACGCTGCTGGATCCCCCGGGCAGCGATCGCTCCGAACAGGCCTGGCTGCTCGAGCTCCTCGAGGCGTCGGGCAGCGACTTGCTGCTCGACCTCCACAACCTCGTGACCAACGGCCAGAACCTCGGCTACGACCCCCGCGCGCTGGTCGACGCCTTGCCGGCCCATCGCATCCGCGCCATCCACATCGCCGGCGGCACCGAGGTCGAAGCCGCCACCGGCGAGCGGCGCCTGCTGGACGACCACCGCCACGCCGTGCCCGATTCGGTCTACGCCCTGCTCGAGCGCGTCGGCGAGCGCGTCCCACACCCGATCGACGTGATCCTGGAGCGCGATGGGGCGTTCCCGACCTTCGATGCGCTGCTCGGCGAGCTCGATCGAGCGCGGGCGGCGCTGGCGGCCGGACGCGCCAGACGAGCGGCCGGCCTCGATGCCGCGACGGCCTTCGAGCGACCGGCGACGGCGCGGCCGCACGAGGGCAGCGGCATCCGCCACACCGGATCGTCCACGGCGGCGCGCGGGCGGCAGGCGCGCGTCGAGGCCCTGCTGGCGTCGCTCTACGTCGACCGCGCCGCGCGCGAACGCTGGCTGGCGGATCCGGACGGCGAGAGCCGCAAGGCCGGCCTCGACGAGACGGCGCGCGCCGCCGTCCGAACGCTGGATCGGCCCGGCCTCGAGCTGGCCGCCGCGAGTTTCGCCCATAAACGCCGCGCCGCCGGACGCTGAGCCCGGGCCTCAGCCCGGGGCTAAGCCCGGGGCGCGGCCCGGGGTTTGCGCCCGGGCTAGCAGCCCGTGGTGAAAGTCCCGCTGCATTCGACGAGCGATCCATCCCGGCGCTCAGCGTTGCTCGTCGGTCGAATATTCCCGATATTCGCCCTCCTCGCGCCTTGATCGCCGGGCGTCTCGCCCGTCTCGGTGCGACGCGGCACTTCCACCACGGGCTGCTAGGGCCGCTGCCACCAGAACGGCGGCCGCTTGCGGGCGTCGGGCGCGACCTGATCGAGCGTCGCCGCGTCGTAGAGGCGGCCGTTCAGCATCACGTAGCGGACGCTGTCGCTGTTGCGGATGTTCTCGAGCGGGTTCCTGTCGAGGACGACCAGGTCGGCCAGCTTGCCGGTCTCGAGCGAGCCGATGTCCTTGTCCATCCCGAGGTATCGCGCGCCCGAGATGGTGGCGCTGTCGAGCGCCTCGAGCGGGGTCATGCCGCCCTGGGCCAGCATCCACAGCTCCCAGTGCGCGCCAAGGCCCTGCAGCTGGCCGTGCGCGCCGAGCTGCACCGACGTGCCGGCGTCCTTGAGGGCCTTGGCACTGCGCGCGATGTGGATGTGGTTGAAGTCGTCCTCGGCCGCCATCGGCCGGCGCCGCGACCGCTCGACCAGCGTGTCGCGCGGCGTGAACGCCTGCAGCCGGGCGTTCCGCCAGACGTCGTCGTGCTGATACCAGTAGTTCTCGCCCATCAGGCCGCCGTAGGCCACGATCAACGTCGGCGTGTAGCCGACCGCGGTCTTCGAGAACAGCGTGACGACGTCGCGATAGAGCTTGGGCACCGGCAGGCTGTGCTCGATGCCGGTGTGCCCGTCGGTGACCTGGGTCAGGTTCTGGTAGAGGAGCGAGCCACCCTCCGGCACCACCATCAGGCCCTGTTCGCGCGCCGCCTTGAGGATCATCTGGCGCGTATCGCGGCGCTGCTGGTTATAGCTCTTGACGCTGATCGCACCGGCCGCCTTCATCCGGCGGATGTGCATCAGCGCGTCCTCGTAGGTGTCGACCGCCGCCTTGAAGGCGGTTTCGGCGCCGTAGAGGATCGTGCCGGTCGAGAAGAGGCGCGGCGAGAGCATCCAGCCGGCCTTCTGCATCTCGCTCTTGGTGAACACCGTCTGCGTGTCGTTGGACGGATCGTGCGCCGTCGTGACGCCGTAGGCGAGGTTGGCAACGAGCGGCCACGGCTGCTCGGCGACGATGCCGCTGCCTTCGCCGCGGACATGGGCGTGCACGTCGACGATGCCGGGGATGATCGTCTTGCCGGCGACGTCGATGCGCTTCGCACCGGCCGGCACCCGCACCGATCCCTCGGGGCCGATCGCGGTGATGCGATTGCCCTCGACGACGACCGTGCCGCGCTCGATCACGCCGCGGCCGGGCCGGGCGTTCATCGGCACGATGCGCGCGCCGACCAGCGCGATGGTCCCGGCCGGCTTATCGGTGGCCTGCTCGAAGCCGATGGCGACGCCGGCGGTCTCGGGTTCGTCCGGCTTGGCGGCGCCGTCGCGCACGAAGGCGAACGTCTTGGCCAGGTCGCGCGTGAAGAGATCGCCGCCCAGCGTCCAGTGGATGGTGTGCGCGTCCGACCAGTGCAGGCTCCAGCCCGAGTCGCGCGAGACGCGCGCCACCGGGAAGGCCTTGGTAGTCGGGCCGATCTCGATCGGCCGGCCGCTCTGCGGCAGCGCCGCGACGTACGTCCGCCAGCGCTCCTCGAAGGCGATCCACTTGCCGTCCGGCGACGGCACCAGCTCGATGGCGTTCTCGGATCGGGCGTGGACGATCTCCCAGGCGTTGCCGGTGGTGACGCTGGCCAGCACGGTCCGGTCGCCGCGGCGCTCCTGGAAGTAGACGCGGGCGCCGGTGGCGTCGAAGCGGGGGGTCGAGCCCTCTTCCCGGACCAGCGTCGGCGTGCCGCTGCCGGCCGCGGACACGATGAAGATGCCGGGCTGCTCCCCGTTGTCGGGGCCGCGCACGTCGTCGCCCTCGACGGCGCGGTAGACGATACGCAGACCGTCCGGCGAGAAGGACGGCTCGACGTAGTGACCCGGCGTCGCCACCACCTCGCGTCCGGCGCTGCCATCGACGCCGATGGTGCGGATGCGCCCGCGATCGACGTCGCGCCACGATGCGTAGACGATGGTGCGCCCATCGGGCGAGTAGGCCGGCGCGTATTGCATGTCGTCGCGCGCCGTCAGGCGCTTCGGCGTTCCGGTCGGCAGCGGCCGGATCCACAACTTGCCGAGCGCGCTGTAGACGACGCTGGTGCCGTCCGGGGCGACGACCGCGCCGCGCAGCATCCGCACCGCGAAGCGATCCGGCGCCACCGTGACCGGGAAACGGACCGCCGCGGTGATCGTCTGCTCGACCTTGGCGACGAACGGGATCTCGCGGCCCGGCTGCAGCGCCGGCGCGCCGGCGGCGGGCGGCGCGGTCGGCAGATCGACCCGCCAGATCTTGCCTTCGCCCCACACGACCAGGCCCTTCGCGTCGGGCATCCAGGCGTACTGGGCGTAGGGCCCGAAGATGGTCCAGGCCTCCTGCTGATCCTTGTCGAGGTGCCCGAAGATCGGCCGCTCGGCGCCGGTCGCGAGGCTGCGCACGAACAGCTGGCTGCCGGTCTCGACCCGGCGGATGAAGGCGAGCCACTGGCCATCGGGCGAGACGCGCGGCGTGATCGCGCCGCCAGGGCCGCCGACGATCGTCCGCTCGCGCCCGGTCGCCAACTCGCGCCGGATGATGGCGTAGATGCCGGCGTGCGGGTTCTTGTCGTATTCGAAGGTCGGGCTCGGGGTGACGTCCTTGCTGTAGTAGAGGAATCTGCCGTCGGGCGACAGCGCCGGCTCGCCCGCATCCTTCTGGAAGCTCACCTTCTCGGTCACCTGGACGCCGTCGGCGCCGCTGCGGTGGTACATCCACACTTCACCGGCGCCGAGCGAACGGGTCGCCACGAAGTGCTTGCGGGCGAAGATGAAGTCCCCTTCAGGGGCCCAGGTCGGGCTGTTCACCCACCACTTCTCCTCGCGCGAGACGGCGGTCGGGTTCTTGCCATCGGCGTCCATCACCCAGATGTTGAACAGGCCGGCACGGTCGCTGGTGAAGGCGATGCGCTTGCCGTCGGGGCTGAAGCGCGGCTGCATGTCGAAGGCCGGACCAGTGGTCAGCCGCGTCGCCGGCGCCGCTGCCGTCGATCCGGCGATCGGCATGACGTAGAGATCGCCGAGTAGATCGAAGATCACCGTGGTGCCGTCCGGACTGACGTCGACGTTCATCCACGTGCCTTCGCTCGTGTCGAACGTGACCTTCGACGTCGGACCGAACTCGGCGGTGACGTCCCACTTCGGTTCCTTCTTCTCGTCGGCCTTGTCGGGGTCGGCCTTGGCCGCTGCCGTGGGCTGGTCGGGTTTGGGCGGCGCCTGCTGCGCGAACGGCACCGCGGAGGCGAACAGGAGCGCGACGGACAGGGCGAGACGATGGCGCATGAGGGACCTACGGCCGGGAAAGACGACCCGCCCGCTGCGGATCGAGGGTGACGTCGAGGAGCGCCGCCGCCTTCGCCAGCACCGGATCGGCGCCGCGTTCGAGGTCGTCGGGCGTGGGCAGGCTGACGGTATCGGGCTGGACGCCGACGCCTTCGAGACGGGAGCCGTCCGCCATCAGCACGTCGGACACGGTGACCATCACCGCGTAGAGCACGCGGATGTCACCTTCGCCGGCAGCGTGCGGGAGCAGGCGCGCGCCGGTGACGGCGCCCCGGGTGAGGTCGCCGACGACGCGGGCACCGCGCTGCTGGAGGAAGCGGGCCAGCACTTCGGCGCTCGAGCCCGACCGGCTGTCGACCAGCACGATCACGGTGCCGCCGTAGGGCGCGCCGTTGGGCACGGCGGCCGCGTCGACGGCCAGCGTCGCCTGCTCGGCGCGCAGGCGCACCGTCAGCACCGGCGTGCCCTTCGGGGCGAACAGGGCGGCGACCTGCACCAGCACGCCGACGCTGCCGCCAGGATTACCGCGCAAGTCCAGGACCAGCCGCCGCGAGCGGGCCAGCTTCTCGGCCTGGCTGCGGATGACGGACGGCGCGTCGAAGAAGTCCGGCAGCCGCCAGTAGAGCACGCCGTCGACGATCCAGTCCTGTCTCGGCTTCGGCCGGCTGGCGTTGGCCATCGCCTCCTGCATGTCGGCGACGTAGCGATCGAGCTGGTTGTCGAGATCGATCCGCTGCCGGCGCTTGCGGATGCGCGCGGCGGCGGTGACCGTGCGGCGGGCGCCGTCGCGCTCGACGGTCAGGCGCAGCTCCGGCTGCGGCCGGAGCGAGGTCAGCAGGTAGCGCACCGTGCGCTCGTTGGCGCGGGTCAGCGTGTAGCCGGACACCTCGAGCACGGTGTCGCCGACGCGGAGCCCCTGGCGCCGCGCGTCGCTGTCGTCGTCGACCCAATCGACCAGCGCCCGGTCGCCGACGTAGCGCCAGCTCCACCCGTAGCGGACGTCCTGGACCCGCTCGGGCGGGACGAACAACGTGTGCGAGTCGTGCAGGTCGAGACAGACGCCGGCGAGCAGGCCGAAGATCTCGCCCAGCGACTGGGCGGTATTGATGCGCTGGCGGGCTCGGTCGATCAGGGCGTCGAGGTCGAGGCCGTGGAAGGTGCGGTCGTAGTAGTGCTCGACCAGGTCCTCGCGGATCTGGTCCAGCATCTGCTCGCCGCGCTGCCGGTCGACGGCCAGCGACTGGGCCGCGACGGGGCCCGGCCCGAAGGCCAGGAGCAGGGCCAGGCAGCTCCCCACGAGCGCACGGGCAATCGACGGCGAAGCCAACGTGCGCGCCATTTTATCGAAGCGCGGCCGACCGTCGCCGCCGGTATCCTGGGATGTCACCTCCGGGCAGGGTGGCGCCTCCAATGGCCATGGACACCTCTGCGCCGGTCCCGCACGACGAGCCGATGCTCCGCTCCCCGACCGCCGGGACCGTCGCGGACGCCGACGCGTCGCTCATCGAGCGGGTCTGCGCCGGCGAGACGTCCTGCTTCGAAGTGCTGATGCGACGGCACAACGAGCGCATCTACCGGACCGTCCGCGCCGTGCTCGGCGACGACGCCGATGTCGAAGATGTCATGCAGCAGGCCTACGTCAGCGCCTACCAGCACCTCGACCGCTTCGAGGGCCGATCGCGCTTCTCGACCTGGCTGACCCGCATCGCCATCAACGAGGCCTACGCCCGGCTGCGCCGGCGGCACCGCACCGAGCCGGCGCCGTGGGAGGACGATCGCGGCCTCGCGGCCGAGCCCGAGTCGGCCGGCCCGACGCCGGAGCAGGTCGCGGCGCGCCGCGAGATGCAGGCGCTGCTCGAACGCGCCGTCGACACGCTCAGCGTGCCGAACCGCACCGTCTTCGTCCTCCGATCGGTCGAGGGCCTGTCAACCGCTGAGACCGCCGCGTGCCTGAAGATCTCGGAGGACGCCGTGAAGACGCGCCTCCACCGGGCCAACGAGGCGCTGCGGCTGTGGCTCGCGGCGCAGGCCGGCGAGGCGGTGGCCGACACCTTCCGCTTCTACCGCCCGCGCTGCGACGCCGTCGTCCGCGGCGTCCTGGCGCGCATCGTCCACTAGCCCTGGCTCAGGCAACGACGTCGTTCCCGTGGAGGATTCCCTGCGTATGTATCGGCAGGGAGCTGAGTGCGTCGATGCTGATTCCTGATCTGATCCTGCTGGCCGTGGTGCTGGCCCTGGCCGCCTGGCGGCTGTTCGCGCCGGCCTGGCGACCCAGGCTGCGAGTCGCCGCCGTCGCTGTGGGTGTCCTGCTGGCGGCCGGTCAATGGGCCCTCTGCGACTTCACCTGGCAGGACCTGCCGGCCTATCCTCTGCTTGCGCTGAGCGCCCTGCCGCCGGTGCGGACGGAGACGACCGTGATTCGCTGGCTCGGCCGCCTGGGCCTCGTCGGCATCGCCGCCGCCGCTATCGGCGTCTGGATCCTTCCCGCGGTCCCGACCCTGCCGCAGCCCGACGGCCGCTACGCCGTCGCGACCCAGGTCTACCGCTGGACCGACGCCGCGCGGGACGAGCCGCAGACGGCCGATCCGACCGACCGGCGCAGCGTGATCGCCCAGGCCTGGTATCCGACGACGAGCCGCGAGTATCCAAGCGGCGTCGCGCGGCTCCCCTATATCGACGGGATCGACCACATGCCGGGCCAGGTCAGCGTCATGCCCGGCTTCATGCTGCACCGCTACGGCCAGATCGACACCCATGCGGAAAACCTGGCGCCGCTCGCGCCCGGCGATCGGCCCTGGCCGGTGGTCATCTTCTCGCCGGGCTATGGCGCGCCCCGCGCGGTCTATACCGGGCTGGCGACCCGACTCGCCAGCCGCGGCTTCGTCGTCTTCGCGCTGGACCACCCTTACGAGTCCGCTGTGACCCAGCTTCCGGACGGCCGGGTGGTCGGCACCCGGGAGATCTTCCTGCCGGGAGAACGGGACCGCACCCGCTACATGGCCCGCCAGCAGGTCGTCAGGGTGGCCGACGTGCGTTTCGTCATCGACCAGCTCGCGCATCCGGAAGCGCTGTCGCCGCCGCTGCGGGGCGGCCGAATCGACGCCTCGAAGGTCGCCGCGATCGGCCACTCCTTCGGCGGAGCGGCCTCGATCGCGGCGTTGAGCGAAGACCCGCGCGTCGTGGCCGCCGCCAACATCGATGGCACACCCTATGGCGACCTGCCCGATCGCCGGCTGACCCGGCCCTTCCTGCTGCTGCAGAGCGACTATGCCGAGACGCACCACGGCGATTTCTTCATCAACGGCAACGGCACGCTGCTCGCCCACATGACCGCGCCCGGCTTCCACTATGAGATCAAGCACGCCAACCACTACAGCTTCACCGACGCGCCGTTCTTCTTCGCGCCGCCAGGCCGCTGGCTGCTGGCGCAGGTGATGGGCGGCGGACGCGCTCCGGCGGCCACCCAGCAGGCGGCGGCCGATATCCTGGCGGCCTTCCTCACCGGCCCGCTCACGGGCGCGGCCTCCGACGTGGCCGCGACGGCCGCCCGCTACCCGCAGGTGCTTGGCGGCCCAGTGGAGCACAAGCCGGCGGGCGAAGCGTCGGCCGCGAACAACTGATATCGCGCAGATACCGACCCCGGGGACGACCGCGCCTCTCAGGCTCGGTGGCACCCCGTGCCACTGCACGCAGCTGCCTGACTCGTGTCTCCCAGCCTCGAACGGATGGGGTTCGGTGTTACCGTTTCCCTACCCAGTACACGTGAGGGAGGCCATGGGCTCAGTCACTCTGCGGACGGGAGTCCGCGCAGCGGCGTTGTGGGGCGCGATCCTCGCGGCGGCACCGGCGACCGCTCCGCTCGCGGACGACGACACGCCGGGCGTGCGCAACGCGCATGCCCTGGGCTACGACGGACGCGTCGTCGTGCTGTTCGGCGGCGCCACCGAGAGCGCCGTGGTCGGCGACACGTGGGGGTGGGACGGCAAGGACTGGACGCGCCTCGCCGGCGGCGGCCCGGCGCCGCGGACGTTTCCGGCGGTCGCGTCGGATGGCGCGCGCGTGTTCCTGTTCGGCGGCAGCCGCGTCCTGTTCGGCGACGACTCCGTCGCCGAGAACCGTGACGCCGCCCGCCGGCTGTTCGCCGACACGTGGGCCTGGGACGGGGCGCGCTGGACGGAGGTGACCGGGCCGCAGCCGCCGGCGCGCTCCGAGGCCGCCGCCGCGTGGGATCCGAAGCGGAAGCGGATGGTGCTCTTCGGCGGCTACACGTGGAAGGCGGGCGTCCGCGAATACCTGCAGGACACCTGGGAATTCAACGGCGCCGCCTGGGCCCGCTTCTCGACCGGCGGCCCCTCACCCCGCGCCGGCGCGGCGATGGCGTTCGATCCCGAGCTCGGCCAGGTGGTGCTCTTCGGCGGCACCGGCGCCACGGGCGACACCTGGATCTGGGACGGCACGGCGTGGTCCGAAGTCCCGGCGCCGACGCCGCCGCCCGGCCGCTTCAACGCGGCGATGGCCGGCCCGGCCAGCGGCAGCGTGCTGCGCTTCGGCGGCTGGGACGGCCAGGGCCGCACCGCCGACACGTGGCGGCTGCGCGGCGGGCTGTGGAGCCCGGTCAAGACCGACGACACGCCGCCGGCCCGCAATCATGCGGCGATGACGCACGACACGAAGCGCGGCTGCTTCGTGCTGGTCGGCGGCCACGACGGGGCCAGCGTCTTCGGCGACGTCTGGGAGCGCTGCGGGACCAGCGGGTGGAAGCGCGTCGCGAAGACCGGGCCGCGGGAACGCGTCCCGAACAACCATTGATACGACTCCGGAGTCGTATCCCGCGGCTACAACGACGCCCCAGCCCACAGATACCAGGCGGCGACGCTGCGGTAGGGTCGCCACTTCTCGCCGAGCTGTTCCATCCGCGTCGGCGTCGGCGTCTTGCGGAGGTTGTGCAGCCGCTCGACGCCGCGCACGATCCCGAGGTCGCCGATCGGCCACACGTCGGGCCGGTGCAGCCGGAACAGCAGGATCATCTGCGCCGACCACCGGCCGATGCCCTTGATCGACGACAGCACCGCGATCACCTCGTCGTCGGGCATCGTGTCGAGCGCCTCGAGCGACAAGTCGCCGTGGCCGACGCGCTCGGCGAGCGCGTGCACGTAGGCAGCCTTCGGTCCCGACAGGCCGGCCGCGCGGAGCGCCGCCGTGTCGAGGGCGAGGATGCGCTCCGGCGTCGGGTGCGGCTCGGGCGCGCAGGCGGCGCACAGCCGGCTGTAGATCACGTCGGCGACGCGGGTCGAGAGCTGCTGCGAGGTGATCGTCTCGCACAGCGCCGAGAACAGATCGCCGTCGGTGCGGAAGGTGAGGCGGCACGTGCCCACCTTCTCGATCAGCGCGCCGATCCGTGGATCCTGGGCGAGCAGCGCCAGCCGGGCCCGCTCGTAGTCGGCCGGCCGCATGCGGATGGGCGGCACGGCCACGACCGCACCGGCCCGCTTCGCGGCGGGCTTCTTCCTGACCGGCGCCTGCTTGGCCAGGGCCTTCTTGGCCAGGGCCTTCTTGGCTGGGGCCTTCCTGACCGGCGTCTTCTTGGCCGGGCTCATGCGGCGAGGTGGGCCGCGGCGCGGCGCAGGCGGTGGATGGTGGTGTCGCGGCCGATGAGCGCCATCATCTCGAACAGACCAGGGCTGGCCGACGATCCGCTGACGGCGAGGCGCACCGCCTGCATCAGCACCGTCGCCTTGACGGCGCGCTCGTCGGCGAGGGCGCGCACGACCGGCTCGATGGCCGGCGGCTCGAACGGATCGATCGGCGCCAGGCGATCGGCCAGCGCGGTGAGCAGGTCGCGCGTCTCCGGCGCCGCCCACAACTTCTTCTGCGCCGCCGCCTCGTAGTCGGTGACGTCGGCGAAGAACGGCTTGCCGCGCTCGACGAACTCGGTCAAGCGCTTCGCCCGCGGCTTGAACAGCTCGAGCACGGCGCAGAACCAGGCCTGGCGTGCGCCGGCGTAGTCGTCGCGCCACAGCCCGGCGTCGCGCAGGAACGGCTCGACACGCCGCGCCAGCTCGCGCGTGTCCATCCGCATGATGTGCTGGCTGTTCATCCAGTCCAGCTTCTCGGTGTTGAAGACGGCGCTGGCCGAGCCGATGCCGTCGAGCGAGAAGCGCGCGACGAGATCGGCGACCGAGTGCAGCTCGCTGTCGTCACCCGGCGACCAGCCGAGGAGAGCGAGGAAATTCAGCATCGCCTCGGGCAGGTAGCCTTGGGCCTTGTACTCGAGGACCGACGTCGCGCCATGGCGCTTGCTGAGGCGCTTCTTGTCGGGGCCGAGGATCATCGGCACGTGGGCGAAGGCCGGCACCGGCGCCCCCATCGCGGTGAAGAGCAGCACGTGCTTCGGCGTGTTCGAGACGTGGTCGTCGCCGCGGATCACGAGCGTGATCTGCATGTCGACGTCGTCGCACACCACCGACAGGTGATAGATCGGCTGGCCCTCGCGGCGGACGATGACGAAGTCGTCGATCACCGCGTTGGGAAACTCGACCGGCCCCTTCACGAGGTCGGTGAACGACGTGCGGCCCTCCGGCACCTTGAAGCGGATCGCGCGCGGCGCGGCGCTCGACGCCAGCGCCTGCTCTTCGTCCGGCGGCAGCGCCCACTCAGCCCGGACGTAGCGCCACACCTCGCCCCGAGCCTCGGACGCCTTGCGCGCCTCGTCGTACTTCTCGGGCGGCGTGAAGTCGTAGTACGCCTTCCCCGCCGCGACCAGCTGCTCGGCCACGGCGCGGTGCCGGTCGAAGCGCTGCGACTGGTAGTAGGGACCGTGCCCGCCGCCGACGTCAGGCCCTTCGTCCCAGTTCATGCCGAGCCAGCGCATGCCCTGCAGGATGCCCTCGACCATCTCGTCGGAGGATCGCTCGGCGTCGGTGTCCTCGATGCGGAGCACGAAGACGCCGCCGTCCTGGCGCGCCAGGAGCCAGTTGAAGAGGGCGGTGCGGGCGCCGCCGACGTGCAGGTACCCGGTAGGCGATGGGGCGAAGCGGACGCGAATCACAGCCCCTCAGTGTACCCGGATCGCGACGGGCGGCCGGCGGTGTAACCGGAAGGCAGGAAGTCCGTATCCTCCTCAACGGTGACGCCCACAACGACATTCCACGGCCTCTACGACGCGCACGCGAAGGACGTCTATCGCTTCGCGCGGTTCCTGACCGGCAGCGACGACGCGGCCGCGGACGTGACGTCCGAGACGTTCCTCAGGGCCTGGGCCGGTCGCGACACGATCCGGCTCGACACGGCCAAGGCCTACCTGCTCGCGATCGCCCGAAACCTGGCGCGCGATCGGGCTCGGGCGGCGAGCCGGCTCTCGGACGGCGAGGTGCCCGAGACGCCGGTCGCCCCCAACGCAGAGGCCCGGCTCGAGCTGACCCGAACGCTCGACGCGATTCGGGCGCTGCCCGTGGAGTACCGCGAGCCGCTGCTGCTGGCGGCCGCGGGTGTCGGCTACGCCGACATCGGCCGGATGCTCGGCCTGACGATCAGCACGGTGAAGATCCGCGTCCATCGGGCGCGGCTGAGGCTGGGGACGGCGGCGACGCCGTCCGGGAGATCCGTATGACCCTTTCGGAGGATGTGATGAACGATTTGCTCACGCTCTATCTCGCCGGCGAAGCGTCGGCCGACACGCGCGCCCTGATTGAGGATCGCGCCCGCCGCGATGCCGGATTCGCGGCCAGGCTGGCGGCCGCGCGGACCCTCGATGTCGGGGCGGCCTTGCCCGGCAGCCCGTCGCCCGACGCGGAGCTGCAGGCGCTGACGCAGACACGGCAGGCGATCTTCCTGCGCACGCTGTTCTTCGCCGCCGCCGTGTTCTTCACGCTGCTGCCGCTGTCGTTCCGCGGCGGGGCGAACGGCCTCGAGTTCCTGTTCCTGGGCCGGCAGCCCGGCATCGTCTGGGCCTTCTGGAGCGTGGCCGCGGCGTCGTGGACCGCGTCCTTCGTGATGCACCGCGAGGTGCGCAAGGCCGGCCTGTGACCCGGCCGGTCCCGGCCCATCGGCCCGCTACCAGGTCTTGAGCCGGATGTTGCGGTATTCGACCTTCATCGGCGGGCCGACGTGCACCTGGACGCCGATGACGCCGTCGGCCGGGCGGTTCGGCGCGTCGTCGTCGATGGTCATGCTCAGCAGCCGCCCGTTCAGGACGTGCATCAGGGTGTTGCCGCGGACGATCAGGCGCACCGCGTTCCAGTCGTCGGTGGCCAGCGTGGCCAGCTGCGCCTCGTCACCGATGGTGGCGACGACGACCGGCGGGCGGCCGCCGACGACCCGCGTGACCTGGCCGCGCATGGCCATGAACAGGCGGCCCTTCTCCTCGTAGTTCTGGCCGATGTAGCGCTTCGGCCCGTCGATGTCGAACTGGTAGCCGCGCAGCGCGAAGGCGTTGCCCGGCGTCACCGGGTCGGGCACCCTGACGCTCCGGTAGTTGATGCCGCTGTTGCCGACCGGGGTGATGCGGTAGTCGAGCTTCAGCTCGAAGTCCTTCGGCTTGCCGCCGCGCCAGATGATGAAGGTGTTGCTCTTGACGACGGTCGCCGGCGTGATCTCGCCGACCAGGGCGCCGTTCTCGACCCGCCAGTAGGCCGGATCGCCCTCCCAGCCCTTCAGGGTCTGGCCGTCGAAGATCGAGACGAAACCGGCCTCGTCGCCATCGGCCGGCGACGGGCGATCGCTCTGCTTGGGCACGTAGGGCGGCGCGGATTGGCCTCGCAGCCCGCCGGACGCCGCCACCGCCGCCATCAGCCCGCCGACAACCGCTGCTCGAGACACCAGCATCGCTGCTCCCTCTCCCGTCACGCGCGCCGGCCGTGGGGCCGCGACGGTCGTCTAGATTCACCATCATGGCCCAGCCCACGACCCTCGTCGCCTCCTGGCTCTTCGGCCTGCTGCTCCCCGTCGCCGCGTCGGCGCAAGGCAGCGAGTCGGTTCCGGTCGCCCGGATCTTCGAGGCGCTGGCGCTGAAGAGCGGCGGGACGGTCTGCGAGGTCGGCGCCGGGGACGGGGAACTGAGCCTGGCCGCGGCGGAGCGGGTCGGCGGCCAGGGCCACGTCTACACGAGCGAACTCGGCGACGATCGGGTCCGAACGCTGCGGACGAAGGTGACGGCGCCGAGCCGCCCGCAGATCCAGGTCGTCGCCGGCGCCGCCGATCGCACCAACTTCCCGGACGCCGTCTGCGACGCGCTCTTCATGCGCAACGTCTACCACCACATCGCGGCGCCCGGGCCGATGGGGGCATCGCTGGCGGCATCGCTCAAGCCGGGCGGCCGCGTCGCCATCGTCGACTTCACGCCGCCCGGCGCCGAAGCCCCGACGCCGGCGGACCGCGACGAGGACAACATGCACGGCGTCACGCCGGAGAGCGTCCGGCGGGAGCTGGCCGACGCCGGCTTCGCGGTCGAACGCACCGAGACCGGCGGCGGCCGCTGGTTCATGGTCGTCGCCACCCGCGCCCGCTGACCGGCCCGACGACTCCGGAGTGCTTGATCAACGACTCCGGAGTCGTTTGTGGATTCGGCCCGTAAACACGCCCGAATCGGGCCGACGACTCCGGAGTCGAGTCTTTCGGGATGGAACTTTCTGACACCGCGGGCGTATTTTGCCTACAATGCAGTCTATGGGTAACGGCAGACCGCCGCGCCTGGCGGAGTGGCTCCTGCGCCGACTCGTGCGCGGCTCGATCGGCGGGGACGCCATCCTCGGCGACCTGGCCGAGGAGCACGCCGCCGAACGGCGCGCCCGTGGACGCCTCGGCGCCGGCCTGTGGTACTGGCGCGAGGCCGCCGGCATCGCCGGACGCCTCGCCGTGGCGCGGCATCGCGCCCGCCGGCCGGCTCCGTCCCCCTTCCCGATTCCAGGAGACTCCTTCATGTCCGGCCTCTGGCGTGATCTGCGCCTCGCCTCGCGCCTGCTCGCCCACCAACGAGCGTTCGCCGGCATCATCGTCCTGACACTCGCCGTAGGGCTGGCCGCAAACGCCACGGTGATCGCGCTGATCGACGGCCTGGTGCTGCGTCCCTTCCCCCTGCGCGACATCGATCGCCTGATCCAGGTCTACGGCGCCGGCCCCGGGGGCGGACTGCTGGCGACCCGGAGCGAGGTCTCACCGGCCGACTTCGTCGACTTCCACCGCGAGACTCGCACCGCCGACCTGATTGCTCTCGAGTGGTGGGACGCGACGGTCGCCGGACAGTCGGAGCCCGAGCGCCTGCAGGGCTTCCGGGTGAGTCCGGCGTTCTTCGACGCGCTCGGGGTCGGCGTCGCGGCGGGGCGGGGCTTCTCCGCCGACGAGGGCCAGATTGGACGCAATCGCGTCGCCGTCATCTCCGACGCGCTGTGGCACCGGCGCTTCGCGGCGGATCCGGCCATCATCGGCCGCACCGTCAACATCGAGGCGGAGCCGTACCAGATCGTCGGCATCGCGCCGCCAAAGTTCGACTACCCGTACGGCAGCGACGTCTGGTCACCGCTCGCGTTCACCCCCGACCAGCTCGAACGCCGGCAGAGCCGGTACCTGTCCGTCATCGGGCGAGTCCGGGACGGATCGACCGCAGCTCGTGCCCAGGCCGAGGTCGCGGCGACGGCCGCCCGGCTGGCGCAGCAGTATCCGGCGACCAACCGCGGCTGGAGCGTCAACGTGATGCCGCTGGCGGAGTCGGTGGTCGATATCGGCGCCCAGGGTTTCCTCGTCGTCCAGCAGACGGCCACGCTGCTGGTCCTGCTCCTCGCCTGTGCCAACGTCGCCAACCTGCTGATCGTCCGCGCCGCCGATCGATCGAAGGAGCTGGCCTTACGCGTCGCGCTCGGCGCCAGCCGGTGGCGGGTGATCCGGCTGCTGGCGATCGAGAGCCTCGCGCTGGCGATCGCCGGCGCGGCCGGTGCGATCCCGCTCACCTGGGCCGCGCTGCAGGCGTGCCGCGCGGCGATGCCGCCGACCGTCGCGCGCTTCGTCCGCGGCTGGGACGAAGTGGATCTCGACCTCCGCGTCGTCGTCGCGCTGGCAGCGCTCGCCGTCGTCAGCACCATCTTCTTCGGTCTGCTGCCGGCGCTGCGGGCATCGCGGGTGTCGCTGAACGACGCGCTCAAGACGGGCGGCCGCAGCAGCGACAGCGGCAAGCATCGGCTGCGGAACGCGATGGTCGTCGTCGAAGTGGCGCTGGCGCTGACGCTGCTCGTCGCCGCCGGGCTCAGCGTGCGCGGCGCGATGACCGTCCTGTTCCGTGACGACGGCTACGACCCCGAGGGCGTGATGACCATGCGCATCTCGTTGATCGGCAGCCAGTACGAGACGCCGGAGGCGCAGCGCGCGTTCTTCGAGCGCCTGCGCGAGGACGCCAGCGGCGCGATCGGCATCGACGGCGTCGCGCTGGCCAATATCGTGCCGGGATCTCCGCGCAACCAGTCGAATGGCGTCGAGATCGAGGGCCATCCCGTCGCCGACGCGGCGCAGCGGCGGAGCGCCGATGTCCGCCGGGCGACGCCGGGCTTCCTGGAGACCCTCCGCATCCGCCTGCTCAGCGGCCGCGGCCTCACCGACGCGGATCGGTCCGAGACGCCGCCGGTGGCCCTCGTCAGCGAGACGATGGCGCGCCGCTACTGGAGCGGCGAGGATCCCGTCGGCCGGCGCTTCCGCATCGACGGCGAAGAGGCCTGGCGAACCGTCGTCGGCGTCGTTCGCGACGTCCGCCACAACTGGTTCTTCCCGGACATGACGCCGACGTTCTACCTGCCGTTCGCCCAGTCGCCGGCGTCGGACATGGTCCTGATGCTCCGCGGGCCCGGCGATCCGGCACCACTGGCCGCCGCCGGGCGCCAGCTGGTGTGGCGGCGGGACGCCGCGCAGCCTGTCTACGAGGTGCGCTCGCTGCGGGAGGTGCGCTCCGAAAGCGCGGTCGGCCTGCGGCTCGCCGCGGGCTTCATGGGCGTGTTCGGCCTGGTCGGGCTGCTGCTGGCCGGCGTCGGCATCTACGCGATCATGGCCTACGCCGTCCGCCAGCGGACGCACGAAATCGGGGTGCGGCTGGCGCTGGGCGCCCGCCCGCGCGAGGTGCTGGCGACGACGCTCGGCCGCGGCCTGCGCCTCACCGCCATCGGCCTCGTCGTCGGCCTGGCCGGCGCCTACGCCCTCGGCTCGCTGATGGAGCGCACGCTCTTCGGCTCGATCCGCGTCGACGCGCTCACCTTCGTCGTCTTCACCGCGGTGCTCGCCGGCGCCGCCATCGCCGCCTCGATCGTGCCGGCGCGGCGCGCCCTGCGCGTCGACCCGATGGTCGCCATCCGCCACCAGTGACGGTCACCATGGATACCTACCTCGGGGAGTTCGAACACCTGGTCCTGCTGGCTGTGCTGCGCGTCGGCAATGACGCCTATGCCGTGCCGGTGCGGGCCGAGATCGAATCACGGGCCAGTCGGACGGTGGCGCGCGGCGCGCTCTACACGACGCTCGATCGGCTCGAGCAGAAGGGCCTGGTGTGCTCGCGCCTCGGGGATCCCCTCCCCGAGCGCGGCGGCCGGGCCCGCCGCTACTACAGCGTCAGCCCTCGAGGCCTGGCCAGCCTGCGCGCCGCGCGGGAGTCGATCGAGGGTCTGTCGGCCGGCGTCAGCCTCGAAACCAAGGGCGCGACCAGCTAGCCGATCGGCCGGCCGATCATCGCCGGAACCCGTCATCTGTCGAATCGGGCGACTCTCGATCGACGTATGGATGTAGCGGGCGTCGTCGAGGGCACCACCCGGAGCCCGGCGATGTCCAGGGAGGTCCGTGTGAGAAAGCTGGTCGTGTCCGAGTTCGTCAGCCTCGATGGCGTGATGCAGGCCCCTGGCGGTAAGGACGAGGACCGCGACGGCGGCTTCGAACATGGCGGCTGGACGGTCCCGTATTGGCACGACGACATCGGCAAGAAGTTCTTTGAGCTGATCAGCCGCACCGATGCCCTCCTGCTGGGCCGCAAGACCTACGTGACCCACGCCGAAGCGTTCGAGCCGATGCCGCCCGGCGATCCATTCGGCGACGCCCTGAATGCCCCCAAGAAATACGTCGTCTCGCGGACGCTCGAGAAGCCGATCTGGCGCCACACGACGATCATCCGCGACGACGTGATCGGGGCGGTCCGCGCCCTCAAGGTGGAACCCGGCAAGAACATCCTCACCGACGGCAGCAGTCAGCTGGTGCACGCGTTGATCGAACACGACCTGGTCGACGAGCTGCACCTGCTCGTGTATCCGGTCGTCCTCGGCGGCGGCAAGCGGGCGCTGCCAGCCGGCGCGCACAGGGCGTTCACCTTGCAGTCGGCGGTGCCGTTTCCGACCGGCGTCGTCAGCTTGCACTACGTGCGCCAGCCGTCGGCCTGAGCGGGACGAAAGCGCGATGACCCAGGTGCTGACGTTCGAGGACCGGCCGTCCGACGCACCCGGGGTCGAGCGGATCTGGCGGAGCCGCAGCGATCGTGGCGGACCGTTCCTGTCGATCGCGGAAAGCCGCTTCGAGATGGCCGTCACGCGCCACCAGGGGCGGACCTGCATCACGCTGCGAGGTCCCGAGACGAAGGCGACGGCGGCGGACTGCCCGCCCGACGGCGAGTGGCTCGGCATCCGCTTCGCGCACGGCACCTTCATGCCGGCGCTGACCCCAGGCGAGGTGCGGGATCGGCGCGATGCCACCCTCCCGGATGCCTCGGCGCGCGCGTTCTGGCTCGACGGATCGGCGTGGGAGTACCCCGACTTCGAGAACGCCGACACGTTCGTCGCGCGGCTGTTGCGGCGCGGGCTCCTCGTCCACGACCCCGTCGTGCCGGCGATGCTGCGCGGGGAGGTCGACGGGCGGTCGCTCCGCACCGCGCAGCGCCACGTCCTGGGCGCCACCGGGCTGTCGCACCGCGCCATCGTGCAGATCGAGCGGGCGCGCCACGCGACGCAGCTGCTGCGGGCCGGCCTGTCGATCCTCGACGTCGTCCACGAGGCCGGCTACTACGACCAGGCCCACCTGACGCGATCGCTCACCCATCGCATCGGCCAGACGCCGCTCGCCGTGGCTCGCCGGCACGAGCAGTTGTCGTTTCTATACAAAACAGGGCCGCCGCGTTGAGGTTAGGATGCGCGCGGAGGCCCTGCAAATGACGACAACGACCGCCACGCCGCCCGACCCGGGCGGATGGCCGCGAACCGGCTGGGTGCTGACCGGTGTCGCGGCGCTCTTCCTCACCTTCGACACGGTGCTCAAGCTGGCCCGGCTGACGCCCGCCGTCGACGGCACCGTCGCCCTCGGCTACCCCACGCACCTGGTCGCGGTGATCGGCGCCATCGAGCTGGTCTGCCTGGTGCTGTACCTGGTGCCGCCGACCCGCGTGCTCGGTGCCGTCTTCCTGACCGGCTACCTCGGGGGCGCCGTCGCGACGCACGTCCGCATCGGCAGCCCGCTGCCGAGCCACACGCTGTTCCCGATCTACGTAGCGCTGCTCGTCTGGGGCGGGTTGTATCTGCGCGACGCGCGCCTGCGCGAGCTGCTGCCGCGGCAGCGCCGCGGCTGACCGTCAGCCGACCTTGACGACCATCATCGTCGCGTCGTCCTGCAGCTCGACTCCGATGCGAACGGATGCTCAGCTGCCGGCGCAGACCCGAATCCGTGCCTGCCCGCCCCACGCCTCGAACGCGGCCTGCGCCGCGGCGTCGACGGCCGCCGCGGTATACGGCGGCGGCAGCTTCGGCCCGCCGAAGAACACCCAGGTCACATCAGGCGTGTCGACCTGCCCCTGAAAGCGCTCGGCACGCGTCAGGTCGACTTTGGGTTGCAGGCCGGCCAGTCGCCGCGCCAGCGCCGGCGAGCCCTCGCCGATGCGCGGGCCGATATCGCTGACGATGAATGGCACCGCGATGCCCTTTTGCTTGCGCCAGGCAACGCCCAATGTGCCAGGCACAACGCCGAGCGTCCGCAACGCCGCGCTCGATGGGACGACAGCGGTGGCGATCGTGAGCGGCTCGACATACCGGCGCTGATCGGTCGCTGGAAATGCCGGGTCCCCGAGGGTCGTCGGGGAGACGAGAAATCCTCCACTGTCGGCGATCTCGGCTGGCACGATGCCCTGCACCGTGCGTCCATTGATCGTGGCGCTGCCGGTGCCAACTACGCCATACCACTCGACCACGCCGACGCTCGTGTCGGCCCAACCGGCGGCCTTGATGCGGGCGACATCCGTCATGAAGCGGCCGGTGCAGGTCGGGTTGTCGAGGCTGCCCTGGTAGGGCGCGCTCCCGGCCGGATGCACCTTGGCGGCATTGCACAAGTGGATCAGCCCCTTGGCGTTGTCCCAGTTGTAGGCGCGGCCTGAGCCGTCGATGTTGATGTTCAGCTTGGCGGGCGCCACTACGCCGCCCTGGTCGAGGACGGTCACCGCCTGGCTGCCGACCATCCGCGCCTGTCCGGCGCACGTGGGTTGGGCCTCGGCGGCATCGGCCACCATCAGGATGGCGAGCAGGATTCCGAACGTCAGTCTATGTCGCGGCATGGCGTTCCTTCCGGTCGGGGGGGACTGCAGGCCAGTCCAGGCTCCAGATCAGCCCACCTTCACGACCATCATCGTCGCGTCGTCCTGCAGCTCGACGCCGGCGCGGAACCGCGACACCTCGGCCTCGACCCGCGCCATGACTTCGTCGGCGCCCTGGCCGGCGGCCGCCGCGAGCGTTTCCTCGAGGCGATCCGAGCCGAACATGTCGCCGACGGCGTTCTCGGCCTCGACGCAGCCGTCCGTGTAGAAGAAGAGCACGTCGCCGGCCGCCAGGTCGAACACCTGTTCGACGTAGCCGCCGCCCGACAGCAGGCCGATGGGGCGGCCGGTCGATTCCATCCGCTCGAGGCGGCCGTTGGTGCGCAGGACGTACTGCGGATTGTGGCCGGCGTTGACGCAGCGCAGTCGGCGCGACGTCGAATCGAGGATGCCGACGAACAGCGTGGCGTAGACCGGCCCCGGCGTCGTCCGGTCGATGTCGACGTCGAGCTCCTGCGCCAGCGAGGCCAGGTCCTGGCCGAGCGCCAGCCGCGTGCGGAGCGCCGCCTGCAGGTTGGCCATCAGCAGCGCCGCGCCGACGCCCTTGCCCGACACGTCGCCGACGAGGAGCGCGATGCGGCCGTCGCGCAGCTGGAAGTAGTTGAAGAAGTCGCCGCCGACCTCGCGGGCCGGCACCGACACGCCCTTGATCTCGGTCAGGCCGAGCAGCAGCGGCGCCTGCGGCAGCATGTCGTGCTGGATTTGCCGGCCCAGCTCCAGCTCGCGGCGGATGCGCTCCTGCGAGACGGCCGACCGCTGGTGCTCCTCGACGTCGGCCGCCATCTTGTTGAACGCCTCGGCGAGGCGGCCAATCTCGTCCTTCGAGCGCACCGGGACGCGGGCGCTGTAGTCGCCGTCCGCGATGCGGCGGACGCCGCCGCTGAGCGCGTCGAGATTGCGGGTCAGGCCGGCCGACAGCGGCACGATGACGATCAGCGCCAGGCCGATGAAGCCGAGGCCGAGCGCCGCGTTGCGGGCCGAGGTCTGCTGCAGATCGACGAGCGCGTCGCCGACCGGACGCGCGATCCCGAACGTCAGGCCCGAGCCGGTCGGATCCGCGGTGGTGGCGACGATCCACTCGGGCAGCACCGTCGTCCCCGGCTTGGTGCCGGCCGTGATCGCCGACGTCTTCATGGCCTCGAGCTGCAGTTTGGCCGCCGGCGTCGGCGTGTAGAGCTCGCCGCCCGCGCCGACCGCGAAGGCCAGCTCACCGCGCTCGCGCGAGGTCGTCGCGAAGATGGTCGCGAGCAGCTTCGGCATATCGACATCGGCGTTGACCTGGCCGACGACCTGGCCGTCACGCTCGACGCGGACGGCCAGCTTCTGGCCCGAGAGCGCCGACGAGCGCTTCGTCACCGGAGCCGGGGCGGCCGGCGGCTTGGGCGCGGCCGGTGCGGCGGGAGCGGCCGTGACGCGAGACGTTCGAGGGGCCCGGGCGGGTGTCGGCGCTGGCGCAGCCGCGGGTGCCGGTGACGGTGACGGCTTCGTCGCCGGTGACGGCTTCGTGGTCGGCGACGACTTCATGGTCGGCGACGGGGTCGATTGCGGCGCCGGCGGTGTCGGCGGAGCCGGAGCGGCCGGCGACGCACTGGCGGCCGCCGCCGACGTCAGCGCGTTGACCACGTCCTGCGTGCGCACGTCGATTTCCGCGGCGCCGGCACGGGACGCCAGCTCCTTCTTCAGCACCTCGATGCCCTGCGCGACGCCGGTCATCTGCTGCTCGATCTGGGCGAAGACCTTCTGCTTCTCCTCGAGCGGCAAGGCGTCGAAGACGGCGCGATCCGCCACCAGCTTCTCGAACATCGCCCGGCGCACCGGGCGCAGGTCGATGCGAATCTTCTTCGGATCGACCGGCTCCTCGACCGCCTCCGGCGGAGGGCCGGCAGGACCGCGCGAGCCGGGGGCGCCGAGGCGTCGATCAAAGCCTGGACCACCCGGTGTCGCCGACGACACGCCGCCGGTCGGCGGCGCGCCCACGGCCGGCGCGCCCGCAACCGCGGTGCCGCTGGGCGGCGGAATGAGCACGAAGAGGCCGCCGTCCGGGCGTCCCGCGAAGCGCGCATCGGGCGGACCACCGACGCGCCGCCCCGGGCGCATCCCGCGAACCTCGATGTTCTTGATCAGCTCGGCGAAGTCGCCCAGCTTCAGGTCGACGTCGGCCGCCGGCGGCGGCGCGACGGGCAGGGGAAGGGCCGGCAGCCGCGGAGCGACCGTCGTCGCCACGGCCGACGTCGCGGCCCTCTCCGCCGCGCGGATCGCCTTGTCGACGGCCTGGTCCTCGGCCGCCGCGATCCGCGCGTTTGCCGCAGCGGTGCGGGCGTCCACCGACACGGTGCGGACCTCGGCCTCCTGCGGCAGCTCCATCAGCGTCTCGACGCGCTGGCTGAGCTGCGTGGTGACCGCCCGCATCCGCTGGCTCAACTCGCCGGCGAGCTGCGCCGCCTCGGACGACGCCGCATCACGGATCGCCTGGGCGTTGCTGGCGTAGGTGTAGTAGGTGACCGCGCCCACCGGGACGACGGACAGGAGGAAGAAGACGACGATCAGTCGCAGTCGAAGATTCACGGGATCCGATATCGCGCGAGCGCCCGGTTTGGGCCGAGCCGACCCGCGATGGCAGCAGGGTACGCCAGGTCCGTGCGCCCGTCACATAGGACGGCCGCCGCCCGGCGCCCGGCCGGTGTTGGTGGACGTGGTGGAGAACCGCAGCCCGAAACGGCCAGAGCAGACTGGCGCCCCGCCCGAGCGAAGCCATGGGCGTCCGCGGGGATTCGTCACTTTCGGGCCGGCGGAGCCGGGCCGAATGGCCAAGAATCCCCTCCGAGCCGCCAGGCGAGCGGGCCTGCGGCCCGCGAAGACTGGCGACCCGCCCGAGCGAAGCCATGGGCGTCCGCGGGGATTCGTCACTTTCGGGCCGGCGGAGCCGGGCCGAATGGCCAAGAATCCCCTCCGAGCCGCCAGGCGAGCGGGCCTACGGCCCGCGAAGACTGGCGACCCGCCCGAGCGAAGCCATGGGCGTCCGCGGGGATTCGTCACTTTCGGGCCGGCGGAGCCGGGCCGAATGGCCAAGAATCCCCTCCGAGCCGCCAGGCGAGCGGGCCTGCGGCCCGCGAAGACTGGCGGTGAGGAGGGGATTCGAACCCCTGGTACAGGTTTAAGCCCGTACAACGGTTTAGCAAACCGCCGCTTTCGGCCACTCAGCCACCTCACCGCGGACGGTAAGTATACGTGAAATCAGCACTTGCCGGATCCAACTTTTTCTTTTTTAACCTACAACGGTTTTTCAAACCGCCGCCTTCAACAGATTTGCGCGGAAGACCCTCCTGATCTGCGATCACAGGTCCACGAACTCTGGGCACACTCGTGAAGGGGCATTGAGAATCCTGTGCGCGCTGATGGCGGGCATTGTGCGTCCTCGCGGTTTCGCATCGTCGGCCGTCCATGTTTGGCGGGCCGCAGCGTCACTCAGTCAGGGACACTCCGATCAAGCGCTTCTGCGCGGCGATGCGCATGCGTCGACCATCGAGCTCTGATCCGTATCGGGCCAAGGTGATACTCGAAGACATGTCCTGAATCAGTGCGGTGTAGCGTCGGCTCACTCGACCGGGCAGCCAACGATCACGTCGGCGAAGTCGGCGCCATCACGAGGGCGCCCTGAGCGTGTCGCGCAGGAATGTCATGACCCTCGGGCTCAGGCCGTCGCAGAGGCGGACGCAACCGGTCACTCGAACGCCTGAAGCGTCACCGCGTGACGATCCGCGAACAACCGCCTCAGTTTTCGCTGCATGAACGGTTGTACCAGCAGCCGGCCGACGAGGCCGAGCGGCAGTTCGTACTCGATCGTATCTTCCAACAGGCACGCATCGGGCCCCTGCGGGACCATCCGGTGGACGTGCTGCCAGAAACGGAACGGGCCTGTGAGCTGCACATCGGTGAAACTGCGGCCGTGCCGATAGTCCCGGTGCTCGAGCTCCCACCTCAGAACAAACAGCCAGGGACCCACCAGCAAAGAAACGCGGGCGCCATCCTTGGATGCTACCTTCGTGTCGGAGGACACGCACCGTTTCCCGCGGCGGGGTCAATCGTTGAAACGCGCCCGGTTCTTCATGCCAGTCAAAGACGGCGTCGGCCGAGGCTGGTATCAGGGTGCTGGCAGCGAAGGTGATGCGGTGGGTGTGCCCGCCGCCCCGCGCCGCGCCCGCGCCCCCCCCCCCCCCCCCCCCCCCCCCCCCCCCCCCCCCCCCCCCCCCCCCTCTCCCCCCCCCCCCCCCCCCCCCCCCCCCCCCCCCCCCCCCCCCCCCCCCCTCCCCCCCCCCCCCCCCCCCCCCCCCCCCCCCTCCCCCCCCCCCCCCCCCTCCCCCCCCCCCCCCCCCCCCCCCCCCTCCCCTTCCCCTCTCCCCTCCCTCTCCCTCCCCCCCCCCTCCCCCTCCTTCTCCTCTCCCTTCCCTCCCTCCCTCTCCCTCTTCCCCCGCCTTCCCTTCCCCTTTCCTCGCTTGCCCCTCCTCCTTTCTTTCTCTCTTGCTTCTTTCTTTTTTCCCAACATAATACGCAAAGGCGAACCCGGGCATCGGCGACGTGTGGACGTGGACGGCCATCGACGCCGACACCAAGCTCGTGCTGTCCTGGCTCGTCGGCAACGCGCGACGCCAGCTCGGCGTACGAGTTCATGAAGGACGTGGCTGTCCGGCTCGCGAACCGCGTCCAGCTCACCACGGACGGCCACAAGCCGTACCTCATAGCGGTCGAAGCGGCCTTCGGCGTGGACATCGACTACGCCATGCTCCACGAAGATCTACGGCGCGACCCGGAAGAGCGAGACGGCGCTACAGCCCGGCCGTGTGCCTCGGCTGCGACGTGCGAGACGATCACGGGCGACCCGACCCGAAGCACATCACCACGTCGCTACGTGGAGCGGCAGAACCTCACGATGCGGATGTCCATGCGCCGCTTCACGCGCCTGACCAACGCCTTCTCACAAGAAGGTCGAGAACCACGCGGCACGCCGTGGCCCTCTACTTCATGTTCTACAACTTCGCTCGCGTCCACCAGACGTTGCGCGTCACCCCGGCGATGGAAGTCCGGCGTTGACCGACACGTCTGGACGATCGAGGAAATCGTCGGTCTGCTCGACTCGACGCCTGAGCTCTTTACAATCGGCATGAACCGCGCTGTACTACGGCGACAACCTCGACATCCTTCGCCGCCACATCGACGACGAGTCCGTGGACCTCGTCTACCTCGATCCGCCGTTCAACTCGAACGCCAACTACAACGTCCTGTTCGCCGAGCACGACGGCTCGCAGGCCGCCGCGCAGATCAAGGCGTTCGACGACACCTGGACGTGGGACGAGAGGCGCGGCACGCGCCTACCAGGAGGTCGTCGAAGCGGCGGGCAAGGTGTCGCAGGCGATGCAGGCGTTCCGGACGTTGCTCGGCGACAAGCGACATGCTCGCGTACCTCGCGATGATGGCGCCGCGGCTGGTCGAGCTGCGCCGCGTCCTCAAGCCGACCGGGCAGCCTCTACCTGCACTGCGACCCGACGGCGAGCCACTACCTGAAGCTCCTGCTCGATGCCGTCTTCGGCCCGGAGCACTTTCGCAACGAGATCATCTGGAAGCGCACCAGCGCGCACAGCAGACGCCAGACGATTCGGCCGCAGTCCACGACGTGATCCTGTTGTACGCCAAGACGCGACGCAGGCCACTTGGACGCTATCCACGTACCGACGCATAGACGAGGACGTACCTCGACGCGAAGTACCGACGATCGAGGATGCAACGGTCGGCGCTTTCAGCTGTCGACGACCTACCGCAGCCGGAGCCGCGCACGGAGTCGATCGGCAAGCCTGGCGCGGCATCGATCCAGCGCGAAGGCCTTGGCACTGGGAGTCGACATGGAACGAGTTAGACGAGCTCGAGGGAGGGCTTGTCTACTGGCCGAACCGGCGGGCGGGTGCCGCAGCTGCAAGCGCTACCTCGACGAGATGCGGGCATGCCGTTCAGGACGTGTGGACGGACATTCCGCCGCATGAACTCGTCAGGCGCCGGAGCGCCTCGGCTACCCGACGCAGAAGCCGGTCGCGCTCCTGGAGCGCATCATCGCAGCGAGCAGCAACGCGGGCGACGTCGTGCTCGACCCGTTCTGCGGCTGCGGCACGACCATCGATGCCGCGCAGAAGCTCGGGCGTCGCTGGATCGGCATCGACATCACGCACCTGGCCATCGCGCTCATACGCAGCCGCTCTGACGGACTCGTTACTCGGGCCGGCCGATTACGCGGTCGTCGGCGAGCCTGTCTCGTAGACCGACGCCGAGGGCGCTCGCGCGAAGGAACCGTACCAGTTCCAGTGGTGGGCGCTCGGCCTCGTCGACGTCCGCTATCCGTTGGCCGGGAACATTCGATCGCATCGCGTCAGCCGCGCACCGCAGCAAGCCCTTCGCGGTACGACAGGTACTTCAGTCGCAGACCCAGTTCGTGGACGGCCCGAGCGTTTCGCACGCGTTTGCCGAGACCACTCCCGGCCTCGAACACGGGCGGGGGCACTCCCAGCTGCGTTGCCAGCCATCCTGCATACTCCCCGCAGGTCGGAGGATGACCGTCTGACACGACGTACGTCCGACCGGTCAACGGTCCCGACGCCGCAGCTGCCACCACCGCGGCCGCAGCGTCTTCCACATGGATCAGATTCAGGTACGCATCGGGAGAACCGGCGATCGGCCTGCCCGCGGTGACGTCGGCTGATCGGGGCACCCGCCCTGGCCCGTAGAGTCCGGCAAGCCGCAGCACGAGCGCATCGCGTCCGCGCGCGTGTGCGACGAGAAGCCGCTCCCCTGACAAGCACGCCTTTCCCCCCTCACTCAGCGGCTCGCACACCGACTCCTCATCCACCCACTCGCCAGCGTCCTGCCCGTACACACCGGTCGAGCTCACATAGATCACGCAGCCCGTGGACACGGGCAACGTATCCAACAACGACCGCAGCCCCGTCACGTGAACGTCCAACATCGTCGCCCTGGACCGCCTGTCTCGCCCTACCGCGAACACGACCGTGTCCACCACAGGCAGGGGACCCAACGCAGGTCCGTGGGTCACATCCATCTTCAGCGGCCGGAGCCCCGCCCTGGACAGTGCGTCGGCCCTGTCCCCTCGCGTCGTCGCGTACACGTCGTCGCCCGCGTCGCGCCAGAATCGCGCGACCCGCTCGCCCAAATACCCACAACCCACCACCAGCCTGCGCACGCTACCCTCTACCCCTCGAACCCGTGGCAGTAGCGAGGCCCGTTTCGTTCCGGCGTGAGCCGACGCACGACGACGGAGAAGACGACCAGGGCGATGGCCCAGCTGATTGAGAGGCGGAGCAGGCCGTGCGTCAGGGGAGGCAACAGGGTGACAGCCCCCAGCCGTTCGCCCGCGAGGAATGCGATTGGGCCGCCGGCCGCCCCCAAACAACGCGGCGCGTATTGGCCGCGTGACCACGGTGCGCAGACTGAAGCGAAACGTCGTCGCAAACTGCGCCCTCATCGCCAGCAGCCACAGCGGTGGAGGCGCATCGATCACCGTCCCCGACGTGAAGTACCTGCCCGCCGCGATCTGCCCCATCTCAACGAGCGCTCCAACGGTGCGCATTCCACGCATCGTGATCAGCTGTTCCGGCGCATCGTGATCAGTCCGTCCACGTCATCGTGATCACGGCGTCCAGGCATCGTGATCGGAGCGGAGCGACGCTCGGGCGTCCGGCAGTGTAGTGACTCCTCAAGTTCTCGGCAAGGACCCGACAGGTCCGGGTTCTCCGTTCTTCGTCCTCCTTGATAGAAGAAGGGGCGGTGGGCGCTGTGGGAAACCGCGTTCTGTGCGGTTTTCCACAGACCTGTGGACACGGTCTGGGTGTCCACGGGTCTGGCAGCGTCCACGGCCCAGCCTCAGTCGGTCGTCGTCTTCGGTGGCGGGTCCGTCTTGCGCCGCGAGGGACCGGTGAGGGCCAGCGTGTGGGCCCGATGGACCAGCCGGTCGAGGATCGCGTCGGCCACGGTCGGATCGCCGAGATAGTCGTGCCAGCGCTCGCGCGGCAGCTGGCTGGTGATGACCGTCGACCGGGCGCCATCGCGGTCCTCGAGGATCTCGAGCAGGTCGTGGCGCTGCCGGTCGGTGAGCGTGCCGAGGCCCCAGTCATCGAGGACGAGGACGTCCACGCGCGCGAGCCGGGCGAGCAGCGTCGCAATAGGAGCCGTCGGCGTGCGCGAGCGCGAGCTCGGCAAACAGGCGCGGGAGGCGGCGATAGATCACGCGATGCCCCTGCCGACACGCCTGCTGCCCGAGCGCACTGGCCAGGAAGGTCTTACCGACGCCGGTCGCGCCCGTCACGAGCAGGTTGTGGTGCTCGACGATCCAGCGGCCGAGCGCGAGCTGCCGGATCACCGAGCGCTCGAGGCCGCGCCGTGGCGCGTAGTCGAGATCTTCGAGGCAGGCCTGTGGCAGGCGCAGCTTCGCCTCCTGGAGCCGCCGCGTGAGCGCGCGGGTGTCGCGATACAGCGCTTCGGCGTCGACGAGCATGCTGAAGCGCTCGTCGAAGGCGAGGGTCGCTGATGGCGGCATCCTGGTGCTGCGCCTCGTAGGCGGTGGCCATGGCGCTCAGGCGCAGGTGCGGAGGCGGTCGCAGGCCGTGTCATCATGCGGATCTCCTTCGTGGCAGTAGGCGGGATCCGCGGGCGGGGCGTGCGCGGCGGACGGGCTCGGAGCGGCCAGCGGCGGCCTGCGATCGAGGCCGTGCTTCAGCATGGCGTCGACGTGGCGATAGGAGCGCGGCGCCGACCGCGACGGCGCGCGCGCACGCGGCGTTCAGGCGGGCCGGCCCATACTGTTTGGCGAGGCGCAGGAGCCCGAGACAGGAGCGATAGCCCTGCTCGGGATGCGGCCGGCTCTCGAGGATCTGCTGCACGAGCGTGGCCGTCTCGGGGCCGATCGTCGCGCCCCAGCGGATGCAGCCGCGACGGACTCCACTCCTGGTGCGCGCGATGCGCCTTCGGCATGTGCGCGGCGACCGTCGTGTGTCGGCCCGGCTGGAAGCCCCGCGCATGGACCCAGACGCGCATGCCCCGCTGGAAGATCTCGACCGTCGTCGCCGCGAGGCGGATGTCGAGGATCGCGTGCACCAGCGGGTACGGCACCGAGTAGTAGTGGCGATCGACCTCGACGTGGTAGTCGATGTTGACGCGGGCCCGGAGCCAGTCCCCGTAGACGAAGCGCTCGGCCGGGAGTGCCTGCAGCGCGGGGCGATCAAAGGCCTCGAAGAGGTCGCGGCGGGAGCGCCCGCCGTAGCTTTTCATGGGCCGGGCATTGAGCGCGGTGCGGAGCTCGGTGATGCGGGCATTCAGCGCCGCGAGGCTGAAGAAGGTCTCGTGCCGCAGCCGGGCCAGGATCCAGCGCTCCGCGACCCGGACGGCGACCTCGGCCTTTGCCTTGTCCCGGGGCTTCGCGGGGCGCGCCGGAATGACGACCGCCTGATAGTGCTGCGCCCAGTCGGCGTAGGTCCGCTGCACGCCCGGCTCGTACCGGCACGGGCGCGTGACGCCGGTGCGCAGTTGATCCGGCACCCACACCGCCGGCACGCCGCCAAAGTACTCGACGGCGCGGACGTGGCTGCCAATCCAGTCGGCGCTTTGCTGCGTCCGGGTCGCCTCGGCGAAGGTGTAGTTCGACGCGCCGAGCACGGCGACGAAGAGCTCGACGGCGATCACCTCGCCCGTGGCCGCGTCGACGATCGTCGGGCGCTGCCCGGCGTAGTCGACGAAGGCCTTCTCGCCGGCGGTGTGGACCTGGCGCATCGACAGCCGCTGCCGCGCGCGCCACGCCCGATACCGCGCACAGAAGGCGGAGTAGCGGTACCCGGTCGGCTGCGTGGCCAGGTACTCGACGTGCAGCAGCTCCAGGGTCACCCCGGGGCGGCGCAGCTCCTGGTGGATCGCGGCGAGGTCCTGCTCCGCCCGGGCGCCCTCGACCTCCGCCGGCGTCGGCCCGTACAACGTGCGCTCGAGGGCGTCGTCGCTCAGGGCCTCGACGGCCGCCCAGGTCAGCGCCGCCGCCCGGGCCCGGCCCACCGCGGCGCCCACCGCGCCGGCGCTCAGGCCCAGGCTTCGCGCCGTTTCCCGGTGGCTGCGCCCCGCGACCCACTTGCGGCGCAGGATCTCTCGAATCTTCTGCATCGGCACGCGCTCCGTCGCCATTCGCTCCCTGTCTCCCCCATGGGACAAAGGAACGAATCGTAGAGCCGGGCCCGAGCGTCACACGCGGTGATCACGACCCGTGGAACGGGTGATCACGATGCGTGGAACGGCTGATCACGATGCCGTGGAATCGGTGATCACGATGGCGTGGAACAGGTGATCACGATGCGGTGGAACGACTCATCACGATGGCGTGGCGCACGCAGAGAGATCGACGCCATCAACCGGCTCGCCGAATCGGGTCGCGGCGACGACGGATCCGGCCTCGTCCTCTACTCGACCGCGGAACCGTGCCCCATGTGCGTCGCGGCCATCCTCTGGAGCGGCGTCGGTACAGTCGTGTTCGGCTCCTCGATCCGCTTCCTGCTGCAGCGCGGCTGGCGGCAGATCAACATCCCCGCCGACGACGTGGTGCGCCGGAGCCCGGGATGGACCTGTGTAGTTATCGGCGGCGTGCTCGAACGGGAGTGCAACGCCTTGTTCGAGACTCCGCCCAGCTGATCGGCTGCCGCCGCGGCGCCGCCGAGGGCCGAACACGAGGCGTTTCACACCGCGCGGCGCGAGCCGCCGTCGGCGTGGGCAGAGAGACATGCGCGTTTCCCGACGAGCCCGCCCCGGACCATGCTTCGGGCGAGGACTTCGACAAGGTGATCAGGCGGCTTGTCGACAGCCAGCTGTACGGCGTGCTGTGCATGCAAGGACAGGGACAGCCCTATGGAGCGCTGGTGGCGTTCGCTATGACCCCTGAGCTCGATTCAGCGGTCTTCGCGACGCAGAGGGCCACCAGGAAGTAACGCTTGCTGTCGGAGTGCGCCCACGTGGCGCTCGTCGTCGACAACCGGTCGGCGCTTCCAGGTCAGCTCATCGACGTCGAAGCCGTGACGGCGACCGGCCACGCGCACGAACTGTCCACGAGATCTGAAGCCGGCCGGTGGGCGCGTCTACTCACCGACCGCCACCCTTACCTCAACACGCTCGTCCACGCCGAGTCGTGCGGGCTCTTCCGCATCGACATCGTTCGATACTTGCACGTCACCCGTTTTCACGACGGCCGGCATTGGGTTCCCATACATCCTGCATAGCGCGCCGGGGACTCGCTCCGCCTTCCTGCGAGCTGGAGTTTCACCATTGAGCGCTTCGGAGAAAAGGGTGCTGATCGTGGGCGGCGGACCGGCAGGCTTGGCCTGCGCCATCCGCCTGCATGACGCCGGTGCCCGGCCCTTCATTTTCGAGCGAAGCGACGGCGTCGGCGGCCGGGTCAGAACCGACCCGATGGATGGGTTTCTGCTGGACCGCGGGTTCCAGGTCGCGGGATTCACTCCATCGATGATCGACGGCTTCTTCCGCTCCTTCTATGGAGGCCCTCGAGCCGGATGGTCGAATTCACGTTCAAGATGTTCTCACAGGGAAGCGCCACGCTGCCGTCGAGAGGGATGGGGGCAATCCCGCGTCAGTTGGCGTCCCGCCTCCCTCCGAACACGATCCGTCTCAGCGCACCGGTCAAGGCGATCCAACCGGGAAGCATCACCCTTGATTCCGGCGAGCAATGCCAGGGCGATGCCGTGGTCGTCGCGACGGATTGGTCGACCGCAGCAGGATTAGTACCTGCCTCGGCGACCACCGCGCCCTTTTGGCGGTCAGTCACCTGTTTGTATTTCGCTGCCCCTCGCTCGCCGCTTCGCGAGCCGATCATCGCTCTCAACGGCACAGGCTCGGGCCTGGTGAACAACGTCTGCGTCCCTTCGGATGTCGCGCCGGACTATGCGCCGCTGGGGCGGGCGCTGGTCTCTGTCAGCGTCCTCGCAACCGTGAACCCTGACGACCTGGAATCGCGGGTCCTGGCCGAACTGGAGGCCTGGTTTGGCAGCACGGTGCGCGAATGGCGGCACCTCCGGACCTATCGGATCGAGCGAGCGCTCCCGAGGCAGGCACCCGGCACCGGACTGACAGGATCGGGGTTTCGCAAGGAAGGCGGCATTTACGTCTGCGGTGATCATCTGTGGAGCGCATCCATCGAAGGCGCGATCATCTCTGGCCTGAGAACAGCGGATGCGATCCTGCAGCCGTCATGACATTTCCAGCGCGAACCAAGTGATGAACAGGTTGACGCACATCAGCCCCAGGGCCGGGAGGGTCTGTGCGAGCGAGTCGAGCACGCGGATCCGGGTGGCGACGCCGACCAGCATCATCAGGGCGAGGCCGCCGGCGCTCAACGGCACGAGAGGCGGCCAGAACTGGCCGGCGATCAGACCAAGGGCGCCGAGCACCTCGAGGGCGCCCGTGAGGATCCGGAGGCGACTGAGGCCGAATCGCTCGAAATCACGCTTCATACCGTCCATCGACAGGGACGCAATGCCGTAGAACAGGAACAGCGCGCACGACACGACGATCGACGCATAATAGGCCTGCGTCACAAAGCGTCAGCCTCTTCGGCGGCGAGGTGGCTGATGCTCATCTACGCGAAAAACCCATCATCACGCGCGCAGGCGTTCGAACGCCTGCCGGGTGACTGCGTGCCGGAAGGCAAATAGCCGCTTCAGTTTTCGTTGGACGAAGGACCGGCCGACCAGCCATCCGATCGCGCCGAACGGCAGCTCGTACTCGATCGCGTCTTCCAGCACCGAGGAATTGGGTCCCTGCGGAATCATCCGGTGCACGTGTTTCCAGTATCGAAATGGGCCCGCGACCTGCAGGTCCGAGAACGAGCGGCCGTGCTGGTAGTCGCGATGCTCCAGATCCCACCGCAGCGAGAAGGGGGCCGGGCCCACGCGCAGCGAGACCCGAGCACCGTCACGAATCCCGCCCTCGTGCCGGACCACCCGCACGCGTTCCCACGGTGGCGTCAAGCGTTCGAAAGCACCGGGGGCTTCATGCCAATCGAATACGGCGTCGGCTGAGGCGGGAAGGCGCGTCGTTGCGACAAACGTGATGCGGCGCATCGTCACACCTCACGCGAGCGAAAACACCAGGGCCGAACCGTCACAAGAAAGGCACCGGTTAGACGATCATCTGCCACGGTCGACCCTCTCGATCCCGAGCTTCTGTCGGAGCCGGTCTGCGCCAGTCGTGATCTGCGTGCGGGCTTCGGGTGTCATGCGGTCAATGTTCTTCAGGATCATCGCCATCCGCTGGTTCTGTGCGAGTGTCTTGCGGGTGCGAATCAAGAAGTCCCAGTAGCAGACCGTGACGGGACAGGCTAATGGGCCGCTGCGTTCGGCGGGGTCGTAGCGGCAGGTGGTGCAGTAGTTGCTCATCCGCTGGATGTACTTGCCGCTGGCCGCGTAGGGCTTGGTGCCGACAAGCCCGGTGACACCCCGGGCCGCGCCCTTGCGCCGATCGGCGTGCATGACCATGCCCAGCGCGTTCGGGAGCGTGACCCAGTCCACACCATCAACAAACATGCCGAGATACCAGTCGCTGACGGCTCGCGGATGGACGCCGCTGATGAGCGCGAAGTTGCCGGTGACCATCAGGCGCTGGATGTGGTGGCCGAAGCCGGTATCGAGCACCTGACCAACGCAGGCCTTCAAGCAGGCCATGTCGGTATCGGCCGTCCAGTACAGCGGCGGCAGTTCGCCGTGCTGGTCGAGCCCGTTGCGATCTGCATATGTGGGGCCTTCGAGCCAGTAGATGCCGCGGATGAACTCGCGCCAGCCGATGATCTGCCGCACGAACGCCTCGACGGATTGCAGCGGGGCCTTCCCGGCGCGAAACACCTGGATGGCCCGCTCGCAGCACTCTCGCGGATTGAGCAGCTTGAGGTTGAGCGAGCTTGAGAGCGTGGAGTGGTAGAGCGTGGGTTCGCTGGTCCACATCGCGTCTTCGAAGGGGCCGAACTTGGTTAGACGGTGCGTGATGAAGTCGTCGAGTGCGGCGAGGGCCTGCTCGCGCGTGACGGGCCAGCCGAAGGAGTCAATAGTGCCGGGCAGATCGGGGAGCGTGCGTGTCATTGCCGCAACGACGGCGCGGGTGGTTTTATCGGGCTTGAAGCTCAGCGGCGGTCGCGGCCGCGGACGCGGGCCCTGCTTGCCGAACGGCAGCCGGTTCTCCTTGTCGAAGTTCCACTCGCCGCCGGCGGGTTTGGCGCTCTTTCCCGAGCCTTCCATGAGATAGCCGGTCTTGCGACGCTGCTCGCGGTAGAAGAACTCCATCGTCAGCGAAGTGCGGTCCCTGGCCCAGGCGGCGAACTCGTCGGGGGCCGTGATGAAGTGCTCGTCGGGCAGGATGCTGAGCGGGATGCCGGTGGAGTTGCGGACGCGTTCGAGCATCGCCAGCACACGCCACTCGCCCGGGTGCGTACAAACGATCTGAGACGGGCCGAGCGCGGCGACCGCGCGGGCGATCTCCGTCTCGAACGCGCCGGTGTTGTCTGGGTCGTCAAGGGCGATATACCTGACGCGAACCTGCCGCCGAACCAGCTTTGCGGCGAAGTGGCGCATCGCGGACAGGAACAGGGCGGTCCGCTGCATGTGGCTGGGGACATGGCGAGACTCGCTTGCGACTTCCATCATGAGCACGGTGTCGTCGAGTGCGAGTGAGCGGATGAGGGCGGCATCCAGGTTGAGCTGGTCGCCGAAGACGATCGCAAGACGCGCCGGCGTGCGTTCTCGCGGCGAGCGGCTTGAGGAGGGAGCCGAGCTCCGTCGAATTCGCAGGGTTGATCCGCTCAACGCCTCAGCTCGTACTCGTCACCGGAGACCGTTTCATGCCCAACCACTCCCGCCCGCCAAGCCCCTCAGCTCAGCCCACTTGCGATTGGCGGAGGACCACGATCGCTGCACTCATCGCGAGCATCAGCGCGGCGGGGAGCGACTTCAACAGCGGGTCGCCGACCTTGAGGTGCATGGCAATCGCGCCCGTCATGAGCGCGGCCACGAGACCCGCGGCCTCTCGCACCGGGAGCGCGAACCACACGCCGGCAATCAGGACGCAGGCGGCGCCGATCTTCAGCCCGCCCACCATGAAGAAGGCGAAGCCGGGAAGGCCGTACGCGGCAAACTCCCCTTGCAGCGTCTGCGCGGCGCCGCCGCGATACGATGTGGCCGAGCGTCCGCGCACCAGCCAGACATTCAACAGCCCGAGCCCGACGATCATTTGAAGCAGACTCGCAAGTGACAACCACTCCATGATGTGTTCCTCGCGTAATTGATTAGTAACCGACGTCGCCCGTGGACGGCATGAAGCCGGCTTCGAGCGAGACGAGACGGGCTGCACTAGCCGTTCAAAAAGCTCTTCAGCATCCAGATCGTCTTCTGGTGAAGCGTGATCCGCCCAATCATCAAATCCTGGCTTTCCGCGTCGTTCGCCTTCCCCGCGACATCACGCGCGCGAGCGGCGTCGCCCACCAGTTTCTCATTGGCGGCGATGAGGGCCCGGACGTAATCGTCTTGTGCCAGCGGAGACGCGAATTCCTTCATCTGCGCCGTCCGCGCGAGCGTGCCAAGGCCGCCAATGGCGTACGCGTCGAGCGCACGAATCCGTTCGGCAATCTCGTCAATCGCCACGAACAACTCCTCGTATTGCGTCTGGAAGGCGGCGTGCAACGCGAAGAACCCTGGACCCTCCACGTTCCAATGCGCCAGATGGGTCAGTGACAGCAGGGCATAGGAGTCGGCGAGCACCTGGTTCAGGCTGTTGGTGAGTTCAGCGGCGCGCATTGCACGGGCAGTCGTCTTGATGGCCATCGTTGTATCCCTTCCACGGTCCGGTCTCATATGTGGGTCGTTCCAGCGGCGAGGTTGAGGTCACGCCGCCATCAGTCCATTCCTGTCCCCTACGAACTCACCTTCAACGTGGCGCAACGAGCAGTGTGAACGCGATGATGCCTCGGGCCGACCAGGCTCCAGTTCGCACCCAGTTCGTGCTCACCAGCCAGCGCTGAACGGCGGCGTCGAATCCGCGCTCGAGCCGACGATGAGCCGGCACCTGCCAGAGTCCCGTGCTGGTCCAGACGACCGCCAGCAGTCCCATCCCCCACCAGGCCAGCGCGCCTCCGAGACACCAGACAATCGCGATCGCCGCTCCGAGTTCGACGAGCATAGGCAGCCCCACCACCCAGCCGGTCCGCCGTACGTGATGACGCTCGTACTCCGGGAATGCGGCCTCGCCCACGTGGGAGAGCAGAGGGTAATGCACGACCTGCACGAACCAGATAACCCCCACCATGAACAGCGTCATCGCCGCATGGAGTACCAGAAGCCACTCGATGGGACAGGCGACCGTCATGACACATCCGCCAGCATGGAGCCTCGTCAGGAGCGCGGGCGCACGCGAGAGAGACCGCCGTCCACGCCAATCACCTGGCCCGTCACCCAGCGACAACGTAGGACTGCGTCATCAACGACTGACCACGGTATGCCCGCGATGAACGCCGCGCCGAGAATCATGACGTCGTGAATCTCGAAACGTGCCCGCAGCGCCCGCCGGTCGGAGTCACCAGCCCTCCGATCCGGGCTCACCCTTGAAGGGTCCGACGACTTCCGGCGTGACCCACCCGCCATAGAACCGGCCTGGCTGCGCGACGACTGGGATTGCATCGACCGAACAGGCCAGCACTGCTGGGTAGAAGGCGAAGTAGCCACGGATGCGTTCGTACCCCGGGAGCGGACTGGCGTACGACCACGCGGCGGCATTCACCCGATGGCCGGGGAGAATCACGGACCAGTAGTGCGCTTTGCCCTTCCACTCGCAGCGCGAGGTACCGGTGTCCATCTCGAGGAACTCCGTTCGTACGTCATCCGAAGGCACATAGAACGTGGGCGGGCTGGCGGTTTCCAGCAGGCGCACGCTTCGCCTGGAGCGGGCGATCTCGTGCGCGCCAACCTTGACAATCACCTCGCGGCCGTCCGATACGATTCCAGGTGGGCGTGGGTAGTCCCAGACAGATTCCTGGCCTTGCCCAGGCAACTCGGCGAAGGGCGGACGTTGCTGCCCACGATACCGCCACGTTGACCGCGCCTGCCGCGCCCATTCCGGTACTCGCATCCCTACCTCGCCTCCACACAATTCCTGTGCTTGTCCATGACCACGTAGCGCGCGACGGGTTCGGGTGAGACCCGGCGCACGACAACCGAAAAGACCGCCAGGGCAATCGCCCAGCTGATTGAGAGGCCGAGCAGTCCGTACCCGAGCGGCGGCAGCAAGGTGACCGCGCCCAGCGCCTCACCGGCGAGAAAGGCGATCGGACCGCCGGCCGCGCCAAACAGCACCGCGAGCACCGGCCGCGTGATCACGCCGCGTAAACTGAAACGAAACGTCGTCGCAAACTGCGCCCACATGGCCAGCAGCCAGGGCGGCGGCAGCGCGTCGATCAGCGTGCCCGATGTGAAGCGGTAGGTGCCCGCCGCGATCTGAATCATCTCGACGACCGCTCCAACGGTGGTGGCAAGAGCCACGAGCCGGACTTCGATCGAGCGCTCCTCTGACAGCGCCAGATGCACGCCGATCAAGATCATCGCAGTCACCAATCCGGTCCACGGACGCTGCGACGCTGCGCCGAGGACGCAGGCGAACCATCCAATCTGGTAGATCGCGTAGTTGATCAGTCGGGTGTGCCGCACCTTGCTCGCCTCGGAACGCGCGGAAACCAGGGGAAGAACGCCGGCGTGCTGGCGATGTACGCGGGGTAGCCGGGCTTCGACGCTTTCAAGCTCTGCTCGAGCAGCGTCACTCCTGACACGCGCATCAACAAGAAGGTCATGAGGGCCGGGCTCAGCACGGTGAGCCACCCGTTTGGCGTGGCAGCCGCGATCGCATACAGACCCCACCACAACGTGGCGTCTCCGAAGTAATTGGGATGCCGCGTGTACCGCCACAGCCCACGGTCGAGCACCGTGCCGCGATTGGAAGGCTCGGCGCTGAAGCGCTCGAGTTGATAGTCACCCACGACCTCGAAGCCGAACCCGATCGCGAAGAGCAGAACTCCCAGGCCGTCGACGGCGGTGAGGGCGGCCGGTGAACCGGCGCGCACCGCGACCAGGAGCGGAAGGGCGACGAACCACAGGATCGCGCCCTGTAACCAGAAGACGGTGAAGAGGCTCCGCCGCCAGAAGGCCCGCCCATGCGCGGCGCGCATCGCCTGGTAGCGGGGATCCTCAGCCTTGCCATGATTGCGGCGGAAAATGTGCAAGGAGAGACGTGCGCCCCAGAGCGTGATCAGGGCCGCGACCAGCCACGATCGTGGTGTCAACGTCGGCGACAGCACGCAGTACAACCACGCCAGCAGCAGGAAGCCCGGGCCCCACCAGACGTCCGCAATGCTCGCATCCCGAAGCCGTACGCTGAGCATCCACAGGAGCGTCACGGCACTCAGGATGGTGCCAAGGCCGACGAGCGCCGCCATGGTGCCGGTCACGATCGTGACAGAGTGCGCGCGAGGCGCCTCACCGCCGCTCCCGGCGCAACACGCGATGTTTGAAGACATGCCACAAGGCGGGCCCCGGAGGGCCTTCGACGAATTCCGCGAGCAGAAACGTCACGTCGTCGTGTGCCAGTTCGTCGGACGCCGCATGTCCGTGGAGGGCCGCCAGGAGGCGGCGCGCAAGGTCCTCGCAGCTGCCGGTGTCCCTGTTGAGCAAGGTCTCGATCCCGTGGGTGTCGAACGGCGTGTCGTCGGGCGATGTGGTCTCGAGCACGCCGTCGGTGAAGAGCAGCATGCGGTCGCCGGGAGACACCCGGAAGCGATGCCGGCTGTAGGTGGGCGTGAACCCGATGCCCATCGGCAGATCGATCAAGCCGGGTTTCTCAGGCGGCGGTACCGGCCCGCAGAGCGGCGTCCACGCGCCGGTGTCCGCTCGAAAGATCCAGCCCGTGGGATGGCCCGCGTAGCTCACGGTGAGCCGCCGGCGCGGCGGGTAGTAGGTGGCCAGGACAGCCGTCGTCATCACGCCCACACCCCTCTCATTGAGGCGTCGATTGAGCCGGTCCAGGACCGTTCGTTCGTCGATGACGTCCACACTGCGCCGGAGATGGGCGTGCATCTCGGTGCCGACGGCCGCCACGGCCGAGCCGTGTCCTGCGACATCAGCCAGGCAGACCCGGGCCATCAGGCCTGACCCGCATACCGACAAGTAGTGGATGTCCCCCCCGGTCGCGCCCGCGCACGGGCGTGAATACAGCACGCCCCGCAGTCCCGGCAGTGCCACCTGCTCATGGATTGTCCCGTTGCCACCTCTCACTTCGCCGCAGGCGAACCCAGCTGGCGGCGCAGGATTCGATTCAGAAGCGATCACAACGGGACCCCTGCCGCAGCCCGATGAGGATGAGCGTCGTCCTCAACCGCGCGACGGGCGATCGCGCGCAACAGTCCTCGGAACATCACGGTGTGAACCAGGAAGAGCCCGTACCAGTAGAGCAGCCCGGACAATCCGGCGGGTTCGAACACGGCAGTCTGGTGGACGACGGCGCCGTCGTCCACCGGCACGACTTCGAACTCGAGCCACGCGCGGCCAGGCACCTTCATTTCGGCGGCGAGCCTCAGTCGTCGTCGCGGTTCGTACGCCTCGACCCGCCAGAAGTCGAGCGTGTCGCCGACTGCGGGAGCATTCGGGTCGCGCCGTCCCCGACGCATCCCGACGCCGCCCACCAGCAGGTCGATCGCGCCTCTGATCCGCCACAACCACGTGGCGTAGTACCACCCCTGATTGCCCCCGATCGTCGCGATGGGCACGAACGCGCGGTCCGCACCGACCGCCACGTGGATCTGACGTCGGTCGATCAATCTGCCACCGAAGCGCGTGGCGGCCGGCGACACGGTCGATCCTCCCGAGGAGCGCGCATCCGACCACCGCGTCAGCGCGAACGCCCGATCCTCGCGGCGAATGGCGCGACCGATCGCTTCGCGCAGGCTGATCGGTCTGATCGGGAATACTGCAAGCGCCGTGGGATCGGTGACGACGGACCGGTTCTTCAGCCCCGCGATCAGCTCGCGCCCGACCCGAGCGTATACGGGCGTGACGAGTCCGAGCCAGAGACTCGACAAACGGGGGGTCAGCAACGGAACCGAGATCATCACGCGCTTCAACCCACGCTGCCTCGCGTACTCGCGCATCACGTCGCCATAGCTCGCTCGATCGGCCCCGCCGATTTCGAACGTGCGGCTCTCGGTGTCGGGGAGCTGAAGCGCAGCGGCAAGATAGGCGAGCACATCATCGACGCCGATCGGCTGCGCCAGTGTTGAGACCCACCGCGGGCAAATCATGACCGGTAATCGTTCGACGAGCGCACGGATCAGCTCGAATGACAGGCTCCCGGACCCGATCACGACGGACGCGCGAAACTCCACGACAGGGACTCCGCTTTCGCGCAGCACCTGTCCGGTCTCGATCCGGCTCTTGAGATGCTTGCTGAACACCTCGTTGCCCGTTGCGAGGCCGCCGAGGTAGACGATTCGCCGAATCCCCGCCCGCCGCGCCGCTTCGCCGAAATTACGGGCGGCCACGCGATCCGTTTCGAGGTAGTCGCCGTGTGCCCCCATGGAGTGCACCAGGTAATAGGCCACGTCGACGCCGGCAAGGGCGTGATCGAGTGATACCGGATCCAGCAGATCCCCCGCGACCACTTCCGTCGTCCGCGCCACCCGCGACGCGAGCGCGGCCGGCCGCCGCGCGACGCATCGTACCCGAACCCCGGCGGCTTCGAGCACGGGCACCAGCCGTCCCCCGATGTAGCCGGTCGCCCCCGTGACGAGGACGGTGGACGTCGCCGTCTCCGGCTCGTTCGACATCACGGTGTGATGCGCCCATCAGAGGAGTCCGGACCTGCCGCAGCCGGACGTCTGTCGGCGAGCGACGCGAGGAGCGCCTTCAACTCGTCGCCCCGCGGCTGGTCGAACGCACCGTGATAGAGCCACCGCACGACTCCCTCTCGGTCAACGACGATCAGGTAGGCATCGTCCTTGTGCTCCGAAGAATAGGAGAGCCGTCGCTGCCAGTCGCCCGTGCCGCCATAGACCGTGATGACCTGGTCGTGCAGTTCCGCGGGCGTGCCGTTGCGCATTCCTCTGTTGATGAACCACCGGCCGAGCGTCGCGGCGCCGCCAATCATCGGCACCTCGAAGAAGGTGACATCCGTCCTGGAACCAACCGTCGCCCGGTACCATTCCGCCCACGCTTCGACAGGAAAGCGAGACCTGTAGGTGAAGCCCATCGCGACGAGCGTCACCTGGCCTGCAGACGACGTCCGTGGCAGCACGGCCGTACGCCCCGTCAGGGTCTGCCCCTTGAGTTCCGGCATCCGGTCGCCCACGCGCAAGGGATCCTGCGCGGCGCCGGCGCGAAGGGTTGCCATCGCCATGACGAGAACTCCAACGCCACATACGGCGAAGATGCGGGACATGGTCATTAGAACCGCCAGTCGAATCCGAGAATCGGGAAGATGCCCTGCTGCTCGCCGAACTGCTGGGCGTTGCTACGGCGGTTCCAGCCATAGCTGGCGAAGTTGCGGCGGTTGGTCACGTTCTGCACACCAAGGAACACGTTGAGCGGCTGTCCGCCCACGGTAAAGGTACGGTCAACGCGTATGTCGACCCGGCCATAGTCTGGCGCTCGTTCGGCGTTGACGCGCGTGAGGTCATACACGCCGCGCCGCTGTTCCGTAGACACCGCCTGGTCATAGGGCGTGAACGGCCGACCCGACAGAAACGAGAGCCGGGCCGAGAGTTCCCACGCGGGCGATAGTCGATAGCCGCCGAGCAGGTTGAACACGAATGGGTAGTCGAACGAGCCGGGCCTGAGCACGCCGTCGAGACCGGCGTGCCGCGTGCGCGAAAACGACAGGTTGCCCTGGCCGTAGAGCTTCGAGGTGAGTCGCTTCTCAACGAAGATTTCCACGCCCTCCGAGTACCCCTCGCCGGTGCTCGAGAGCGGAAACAGGATCTCGCGCACGTCGAAGGTGTCGCCGATGTTTGCCAGCGACACGGTGGGTAGGTCGCTCGCCACGGGATAGGCGGTGTAGTTCTTGCGGTACGCCTCGGCCGTCATGCGGAGATCCGCATCGGGCGACCAGGCCACGCCGGTCACGAAGTGATCGGCGCGCCACGGCACGAGGGACGAGTTCTGCGGAAACGCCGAGACGAACAGGAACGCCGGCTGCTGGTAGTACGATCCGGCGCTCGAATTCCACGACAACGTGTCGGTGAGGCGCACGTTGACGCCGGCGCGCGGGCTGAACCGGGCCTGCGACAGGATGTCGTAGTGATCGAAGCGTCCGCCCAGCGTGATGCTCACGCGCGAGGCCACCTGCTTCGAGGCCTGCAGGTAGGCGCCGGTCTGATACGACCGGAACCGCGTGTCGAGAGAGAACGGGTCGATGCCGGGCACCGGCGAGTACGGCGTGTCGTTGCCGTACGGCGATTCCACCCTGTAGCCGATGCGGAACATCTTGACGCTGCCACCGGCCTGCACCGTCTCGAAGAACGGCACATGCACGGTGAGATCGTACTTGATGGTCGTTTCGCCCTCGCGCGAGTCCTCGAAGTAGACGACGGGACTCCGCGCAATGACGACCTCCGGGGGCACGCCCGGCGGCGGCACGCCCTGCGACACCAGGTCTTTCACCTGCTGGCCGACCTTGGCCTCGGAGTGGGTGACACCGAGCAGGCCGACGCCACGTGACCCGAAGGTGCGTTGCCAGTTGAAGCCCGTGGCGCTGCGCCAGCCGTCGTAGCGGATGTCGAAGTTCGCGATCTCCTCTTCGAGATCGCTCGACTCCGTGAGGCCAAGGCGGATTTCGTCGATGCCGGCGATGTTCACCACCCAGATGCGATCACGGGTCGTCAGATCGTAGACCGCCTTCGCGTTGAACGAGTACACCACCGGCACGCCGCCAAACCCCACATCGTCCGTGAAGAGATCGAGGAAGCTGCGTCTGGCCGACACCACCCATGATCCCTTCCCCGCGTTGATGGGGCCTTCGAGAATGGCGCCGGCGCCGGCAAAGCCGAGCGTGGCCCACCCGCCGAACTCCTTGCGGCTGCCCTCGCGCTGGGTCACCTGCAGGACGCTCGACGTGCGGTTGATATAGGGCGCGGGATACCCGCCAGTCAGGAAGGTCACATCCTGCAGGAGCTCGGTATCGAGCAGGCTCACCGTGCCGCCGGCCGATGCGAAGTTGGCGAACGCGTTGATGTTGGGAATCTCGACGTTATCCACCACGAACAGATTCTCGAGCGGGCTGCCGCCGCGGACGATGATGTCGTTGCGGAAGTCGTTGGTGCCGATCACGACGCCGGGAAGGCCCTGGACGTAGCGCGACACGTCCTGCAGGGCCGCCGCGCTCTTGAGGATTTCGCGAGGCGCCACCAGAAAGCCCGAGTTCTTCACCGCCTCGGGCGCCTGGAACGCCGGGGCGGTGACCGTGACCGTCTGCTGGAAGTTCTCCACCGTGGGCAGCGTGATCTCCACGGCGCCGTCCAGCCCGGCACGGACGTCCACCGGGTCGCTGGTGAAGGGCAGACCTTCGAGGGGCAGAATCTCCAGCCGATACGCTCCGGCGCGCAGCTCGCCGATGCGAAACACGCCGCGGGCGTCGCTGGTGGCGCACGAGGCGGTGTCGAGGGCGCACACGCGCACTCCCTCTGCGGGTTGACCGGCCGCGTCCACCACGACGCCCCTGATGGCGCCGACACCGGTGGTGTCCTGCGCAGCCGCAGAGGTGGCAACGAGTGCCAGTATGACGGCGCCGAGAGCAGGAACTCGGGAAGCGAAGCAAGACAACAGGCGGGAGCGCATGGACATCACGCGCTGTGTCCGCCGAGGCGGACGAGTTCCTGTTGGTACGCGGTGTAATCGCCGAACATGCGTCCCCGCGGAGCGATGATCGAGGCGTAACGTCCAGCCCCGTGGCCGCCGGCCCATAGTTCGACGTCCGGTGGGAGATCGCGAACGATCGCGCGCAGTTCCTGCTCGGTCGCTCTCCCTTCCGACGCCCTGGTCAACCCCAGGACCATCACCTGGGCACCGGCTGCCTTCACACTCTCGACAAGGTCGTCGGCGGGAAGATCGGGACCGAGATAGGTGACGCCGAGGCCACTGCTGGCCGCCAGCATCGCGGCGCCAAGCGTCCCGAGTTCGTGGCGTTCACCTGCGGGTGTCGCAAAGAGCAACCGCGCCGGCACGTTGGGTCGGGCGTAGACGCGCAGGAAGGAGCCGAGAATGTTCCGCACGGTCGAAGACATCAAATGCTCCTGCGCGATGCTCGCGCGCTGGCGGTGCCACTCGTCGCCCACCTGCGCCAGCGCGGGCATCAGTGCGTCGCGGAGCAACTCGAGCGGGCGCAGGACTGCGGCAAGGCGAGCCAACTCGCGATCGATGGCTGACGCGTCGTAGCTCTGGAGCGCGGCGGAAAGCGCGGCCGCATCGACTGCCGTCCCCCCAGTCTGGTCCGGCGGCGGCGCCGCACTCGCGGCCGGCTCGCCGGCCAGGTGGTGCAGTTCCTCGTTGGTGAGCGGCGCGAGTCGGCCGATGCTGTGTCCGTGCGCCAGCGCACGGTGCAGAAGGCGCAGGCGATCGACGTCGGCATCCGTGTACATGCGCCCGCGGTCGTCTCTGATGGGCGTGACGGCGGCGTGACGCCGCTCCCACGCGCGTAGCGTATCGAGACTGATCCCGGTCAGCTTCGAGACCGCGCGGATCGGATAGCGCGCGAGCGCCTGGCGTTGCCGGCTCACCGAGCTGTTCTTCTTCATCGGCCCACGATCCACACGGCCATCGACGCCGCAGCCGTCGCTAGCGCGCCCCATGCGACGTCCACGAGTGTCAGCGCGAAAGGCCACTGGCGCAGCGTCGCGTAGTTGGTGAAATCGTAGACGCCGTACACGACCAGCCCGAGCAGGGCTCCAAAGGCGGCTGCGGACGAGGCCGTCGATGCCCGCGGGATGACGAAGAGCGCGATGCCCGTCCCGAGCAGCACGTAGACGACGAACGCCGCGGGCCAGTTGGGCGCCATGCCGCCGTCGGTGAGACGCGCGATGGGCGCCAGCTGATCGCGGTAGAAGTGCTTCATCAGGAGTCCGAGCCAGACGCCGTCGAGCACCATGAAGGCGATTGCGCCGATCGCGGCGAGCGCGGCGAGCTTGAGCGTGTGTCCCATCGATATTCCCGCTTTTCGAGGTCAGTTTTTATTTAGCGTATCGCGCCGCTGTCTATTTGTCAAGGCTTTGTCATGGACAAACCCTTGACACGACCGCAACTGGTATTCCTGAACAGCGATACAGACAGTTGCGGTGATCGGCGCGGGCATTTCCGGATTGGCCACCGCGCACCTCTTGAGCCGCAAGGATCGCGTGCACCTCTTCGAACAGGAGAGCCGGCTGGGCGGCCACACGAACACCGTGCTGATTGAGGGCCCGACGGGCACCGTGCCGCTCGACACGGGGTTCCTCGTGCACAACGACCGCACGTATCCGAATCTCGTGCGGCTGTTCGCCGAGCTCGGCGTGGCCACCCGCGACTCGGACATGTCGTTCGCCGTGTCGTGCAGACGGGCCGGGCTCGAGTACAGCAGCCGCGGCACCAACGGGTTCTTCGCCCAGCGGCGGAATCTGGTCACGCCGTCGCACCTCTCGCTGCTCCGCGAGATCGTGCGCTTCAATCGGGAGGCGCCAGTCCTGCTCACAGCGCCCGACGCGGAATGTCAAACGCTGGGCGACTTTCTTCCCGCCGTTTTGGTGAGGGTTTCACCCATCGGTATCGACGCCGACACAGACGGCGATCTGTTTCCCATGGCGTCGGCCATCTGGTCGGCCTCGCTCGACGCGATCCGATCGTTTCCCGCGCTCACGCTCGTCCGCCGCCCAACCGACATGGAAGGTCGTGGCCGGCGGCAGCCACACCTACGTTCCCAGGCTCATCGCGAACCTATCGGGCGACCTGCACCAGGGCGAATCGATTCATGCGGTGCAGCGACGCGAGGACGCGGTCACGCTGACCTTCCGCGATCGGCCGTCGATGCGGTTCGACGACCCGAAGGCCGTCTTCGTCGTGATGACCGTCTGTTGACGCATCGCTCCTTTTCGGCTTGCTTGACCGAGACCTACCAATGATCTGGATCTGGTCGGGTTTCATTCTGTTCGTGCTGCTGATGCTGGCGTTGGACCTCGGGGTGTTTCACCGAGACGCCCACGTGGTCTCCATTCGCGAGGCACTCGGCTGGTCTGCCGTGTGGGTCAGTCTCGGCCTGGCATTCAGCGTGTTCGTGTACTTCGGCTACGAGCATCACTGGATGGGGCTCGGTCTCGCCGTGGACGCGGTCGACGGACCGCTCAACGACGGGACTTCCGCCACCGTGAAGTACCTGACGGGTTACATCATCGAAAAGTCATTGAGTGTCGACAACGTCTTCGTCATTGCGATGATTTTGCGTTCATGGCAGTCCCGCGCATCTACCAGCACCGCGTGCTGTTCTGGGGCATCCTGGGCGCGCTGGTCATGCGCGGCGTGATGATCGCCGTGGGCGCGGAGCTCATCGCCCGCTATCACTGGATTCTCTACGTCTTCGGCGTCCTTCTGCTCGTGACCGCCGTGAAGATGCTCGTCATCCGGGAGCATAGCGATCCGGCACAGAGCATCGCGGTGCGCTGGGCAAAGCGGTGGTTGCCCGTCACCGATCAGTTCCATGGCGAGCATTTCATCGTCCGCGCCGGATCGGCTCGGTCGAGGAAGGCGGCGGCTCCCGGGTTAGCACCTCTCTCCGATGCCGCGGTCGACAGGGCTGTACCTGGCACGTTGATGCTGACGCCCTTGGCGTTGGCGCTCATCCTGGTGGAGACCACCGACCTCATATTTGCGGTGGATTCGATCCCCGCGATCTTCGCCATCACCGCGGACCCGTTTCTGGTCTTCACGAGCAACGTCTTCGCCATCCTGGGGTTGCGAAGCCTGTACTTCGCATTAGCGGACATGATCGCCAAGTTGCTGGCAGAGCCTCTGAAAGCCGCGCTCGGGCCTGCGTTCAACCTCTATCTTCGGCTCGTTGTCGTCATTGTCCTGGGCTTCGGCGTGATGGCGTCACTGTGGACAGGGCCAGCGATCGAGCCGGAGGAACTGCTGGAGGAGCCCACCAGCCATAAGCCGCCGGACGCCTGAGATTGCGACCGAGGCCGACAAGGGCAGAACGAGCTGGCTTACGTTGCCCGGCGAAATCGAACGCCGCCCTTCAGACCTCCTTGAGCCGGCCGGCCGCGTACTTATGCAGCAGGCTCGAGATCAGCAACTGATACGGCAGACCCTCCGCGAGCGCGCGCTTCTGGATGGCCTCCAGGTCCTTGCTCGACAGTCGAATGTTCAGCCGCCGATCCTTGCGAAACGTGGCCTTCGCGCAGCGCGAGTACCCGGGCACGTTCGCGCTTGCCACCCTTAGCAGACTTCCACTCGCCCTGCTCGACGGACTCCAGCGACTTTTCTCGTCAGCGTCCATCTTCATCGTCCACGATGTGTGCTTGATAGGCACACATTGGCGTCGGCTCCAGTGTGCCCGCCAGTGTGCCCACACTCGGTCCGAGACCCATCAATCGGCAGCCAACACCAACCAAGCTACCAATGAAAAACGGGCCTGAAATCATCGATTTCAGGCCCGTTCTGTAATCTCTGGCGACCTTAGCAAACCGCCGCCTTCAGCCACTCGGCCACCTCACCGCGCGCGAACGCCACCCCGGGCAGCGGAACCAAGGGCAACGGGCATTAAAGCCCCGGTCGCCGAGTCCTGGCCGGTCCCGCGCCTGGGTGCGACCGCCCGGGCCGGCGCCGGACATATGATTGGCACCCTGTGACAACCCAACGATTCCCGATGCGGCTCGGCGCTCCGGTGCTGATCCTGGCCCTGCTCTGCCTGACGCTCCCAAGCGTCGGCGCCCAGGTTGCGGAGCTTCCCGCCGCCGCGCCGACGACGGTCGGCTTCTCGCCCCAGCGGCTGGCCGCGCTCGACGCGCCCTACGAGAAGTTCGTCGACGACGGGGCGCTGTCCGGCATCGTGACGCTGGTGATCCGGCACGGCAAGGTCGTCGCGTCCAATGCCTACGGCTACCAGGACATCGACAAGAAGACCCCGATGCGGGCGGACACGATTTTCCGCATCTACTCCATGACCAAGCCGATCACCGGCGTGGCCATGATGAAGCTCTACGAACAGGGCAAGTGGCACCCGGACGATCCTCTGTCGCGCTACATCCCGGAGTTCGCCGACCTGCAGGTCTACGCCGGCACCGACGCGGCCGGCAGCGTCAAGCTGGAGAAGCCGGCGCATCCGCCGACCGTCGGCGAGCTGATGACGCACACAGCCGGGTTCACCTATGGCTTCTTCGGCGACACGCCCGTCGACAAGCAGGTACCGGGCCGACAGCCCGCTCTCGGCGCCGACGCTGCAGGCGTTCGTCGAGAAGGTCGCCCGCATCCCGCTGCTCTACCAGCCGGGCACGCAGTGGGTCTACAGCGTGTCGGTCGACATCCAGGGCCATCTCGTCGAGAAGCTCTCGGGCAAGTCGCTGCCGGACTACTTGCAGCAGGAAATCTTTGGACCGCTCGGCATGCGCGACACGTCGTTCGCCGTGCCCGCCGCGAAGCTGGACCGGCTCGCGACGATCTACCGCTACGACACGAAGGGCGCCGTCACCCCCGCGCCGCGCGATTCGAACATCTCGACCACTCCGGGGATGGCGTCCGGCGGCGGCGGGCTCTACTCGACCGCGCGCGACTACGCGCGGTTCGCGCAGATGCTGGCCAACGGCGGCGTGCTCAACGGCGCCAGGATTCTCGCGCCCAGCAGCGTGGCGCTGATGCGGGCCAACCATCTGCCCGACTCGTTCCGCGACAAAGGCTTCGGTGTCGGCCGGCAGCGCATCCGCCCCGGCGTCGGCTTCGGCTACGACGTCGCGGTGTTCGACGATCCGCACAAGGCCGGCAGCACGACCGGCACGGGCACCTACCTGTGGGACGGCGCCGCCGGCACCTGGTTCTGGATCGATCCCGTCAACGATATCGTCTTCGTCGGGATGATCCAGCGCATGGGCGCGAACGGGCCGGAGCTGCAGAACCTGTCGCGCGCGCTCGTGCACCAGGCGCTCATGGAGCGCTGACGATGCGGCCCGCCGGCTCGGCCCAGCGGCGCGGCTAGATGTCGAAGGCCTTCGAAAAGTGCGCCGGGTCGACCTGGACCTCCGCCGCGCGCCGGCCGATGTTCGCCAGATCCTGCATGTTCGTCGCGTCGTCCATCTCGGCGATCCTCGCCAGGTGCGCCGGCTGATACGCGACCCGCAACTTGCTGGCGAGCCAGCTGTGGTCGAGCAGCACGTTGTAGCGGGCATAGGTCGCGAGCTGCGGCCCGCTGGCGCTGTCCTTCCGCATGTCACCGACGGCGCGGTCGATGTCCCACGGCGTGATGCTGTTCGTCAGCCACTGCAGCATGCCGTGGTTCACGCGCCCGGTGTCGTCCATGAGCGACTTGAGGGCCACGAGCCCATGCTCCACCGCCTTCATCCTCATCAGCGCCGACGTCGAGAAGGTCTCCTTGTAGGTGCCGGTGCCGACCGAAACGAGGAGCAACTTGTCGTTGCCGGTCCTCCACCGGAAGCCATGACCGTCGAGCGCGGCGAGCATGAGCAGCTGCAGGGCGGGATCGTTGAACGGGCTGACGCCGCCATCGACGAACGCGCCCCTGGTGGTGGAGCCATCCGGACTCGAGATCCGGATCTCCTCCGGCTCGAAGTAGGTGGGAGCGGCGGTGCTCGCCCGCACCACCTGCGTCAACAACAGCTTGCCGTCCTGCGCCGAATAGCGCGCGCGCGGATGGTTGTGCAGCGGCCACGGGCTACCGGTGTCGAGCCGCTTCGTCATCACCATCAGCCCGGTCTTGATGAGCGCGCTGTCGATGGTGGTCGCGGCGCCGAGATGCTTGTCCAGCGCGGCTTTCACCCGCCGGCCTGGAAACTTCGGGCTGATCACCCCCGCAAGTTTCTGCCCCACCCTCAGCTGCTGAAGAAAGGACTTCTCGAAGACGCTCTTGCCGAGTTCCCGGTACAGTTCTTTGATCGTGGCGACTGGCATGCCGCACGCGACCGTCGCCGCGATAATGGCGCCGGTCGATGTGCCCCCAATCAAGTCGAAGTAGTCCGAGAGCACCAGGTCCGGGCGACCGGTCCGAACCCTCAATATTCCTTCGATCCTGTCGAGATACTCCAGGGTCAGGATGCCGCGAATGCCGCCGCCATCCAGGCTGAGGATCCGCTTCGGCTCGCGCGTTTCGTCGAGGTGCTGCTCCTTGGTCAGTGGCATCGGCGGCTCCCCTAACGCTTCCGCAGTTTCGAGATTGGCCGCCGGCTGCTCGGAGTCCTGGTGCGGGCGGCTTGGACCGGCGGTGCAAAGTCCTCGTCTTCCAGGTCGCCGTATTGGAGCATCCAGAAGTTCCCGGCCGCGTCGCCCGCGCACACGGTGCCCCGCGACATACCCAGACAGAGGAACCGGCTCACCCCGTAGGCTGTGCCCACGCACTCCTGGGAGTCGAGATCCCAGACCTTGATGGTTCCGTCCTCGGAGCACGACGCCAGGTGTGTTCCCGCCGGGTTGATGGTCACGTGCGTGACCCAGTCGCGATGTTCCGTGAGCACACCAAGGCTACGGCCATCCGGAATGCTCCACAGCCGGATCGTGCGATCGCGCGACGACGTCGCCACACACTGGCCGTCCGGCGTGACCGCGAGACCGGTGATCTGGTCGGTGTGGCCTTCGCATAAGGCAGACAGCGAGCCTTGGAGGAGCGGTTCCGACCCGATCGACCAGATCCGGACGGTCAGATCGGCACCAGCCGTGACCAATTGGAGATCGCCGGGCACCACGGCGCCGTGCAGGACCGGACCGGTATGCCCCGAAAGCTCGAGGAAGGTCAGCACATCAGAGGAGGCCACGGTCAGCTCGACGATGCCGTCGTCGCGGCCATGCGCGAAGCCATTGGGCCCGAAGCTGTCCATCCACAACGTTCGCGCGGGCCGACGCATGAACATTCGCGGCGATCCCGCCGAGAATGAGGTGGAGACGCGAATCGACGGCTGGCCCTGTTCGTCGCGCTCGGCGACCACCAGCCGGAGGCCGCCCAGGATTACGGCAGCGTCGCAGTGGGCAGCGAGTGGCTCATACGGGACTGAGTCGTCCCGGCTCTGAATCAGCGCCTCCCGATCGGACCAGAACACCGTGTGGCCTTCACGAACGCGATTCCAGCCGCCGCTGATCGGCAGGTTCGAAACCGGAGAGCGGACGACGGCGACTTCACCTGTGCGCAGGTCGTATCGCCGAACGCCGGCTCCGGCTGCAAAGGCCTCGCCTGTCCGCGAATCGATCACGCAGCGCCGGATGGCCGTCGATTCTTGGCCCATCCAGTCTCGCGGCGAAACGATGCGAAGGCCGGCAGGTCGGGCCGTTGGGGGCGCCGACGCACTCGACGAGCGGCTCGAGCGTGGAGCTACTGCCATATCGGTGGATCCCAGGAGCGCAACGACCGATCGTCCGAACACGAAACGATAAGCGCCTGATCGAGCACGACAGCGCCATTGACCGCCGCGGTGTGACCTTCGAGAACCGCCAGCGGACGTCCGGTCTCGCGATCCCAGAGCCGCAGGGTTCCATCCGACGACCACGACAGGATCTGCCCGAACGACAGCACCCGCACTCCAAGGACGGCGCCGGCATGCCCGGCGAGGACCAGCGTTTGCCGCTCCTGGGCTAGATCCCAGATGCGCAACGTGCGGTCACGCGACCACGACACCAGCGTGGAATCGGCCAGCGCCTCACAGCCGAGCACCGCCGACTCGTGGCCGCGAAGCGTCCCCGCTTCGGTCAACTTGCGCGAATCCCAGGCGCGAATCGTCCCGTCCTCGGAACACGAGAACATCAGCCCACCCAGCGTGCTCCTGATCGCCGTGATGGCTCCGGTGTGGCCTTCGAGGACGGTCGACGCGGCGCGCGGCACGCCCGGCGTCAGTCGGACGGTCTCTCCCCCGGACTCGGGCGTCGTTTCCACCTTGAGAGCGTGAACCGTACTGCCTGTGCGGATTCGCACCCAACCCTGCTGGCGTTCCCGCCGCTCCGCCAGATCGAGGTTGGCGATGATTTTGAGCCGGGCCGCCACGTTGCGCTGCGGATACTCGCGCGCGTCGAACACGACCTCTCGTGCCCCAGAGATCAGCCGCTCGCGCAGGACTCGATTGACGAGACCGACGACCGCGCTGTCATCGGGGTCGTTTCCGGCGGCGGGCTCCGACGTGAGGTCGTGCAGGGCGCCATTGACCACGTCGGTCCAGACGCGAACGGTGTGATCCTCCGCGCCCGACCACAGACGAAGGCCATCACGTTCGCACGCCGTGATCGCCCCGTGATGCTCGCGGAGGGACTGAACCTCGCCTGTGCCTGGCTCCGACACACGTATGACGCCAGCGGCATCCCACGACAGGATGCCGTCGCGCGTCCATTCCACGCCTCGGACTGGCGCGTCGTGCGTCGTCACGACCGTCGACGTGTCCGACGGCCAGATGCGCACGGTGCCGTCCCGCGAGCCCGAGACGAGCGTGAGTCCTTGCGGGACGCGGCTGAGGGTCTCGCCGGAGGCGTGGCACGCCGTGACGTCCGCCGTGTGGCCGGTCAACGTCCGATCCAGGCTCAGGTCCCGGCGGTGCCACAGCTTGAGCGTGCCGTCAGCCGACCAGGACACGATCCGGTCGGCGTCGAACTCGGCGCACCCGAGCACGGCGCCGCGATGCTCCTTGAAGTCCGGCCGCGGTGCCGCGAGGGCATGGCGCAGCCGGAACGACGGACGACGGCCGCTGACCTCGCCACGCTGTCGCAGGGCGGCATCGACGACGAATCGGACCGCGCGCGGATCCTGCCGCAGCGGTTGGAAGAAGTCGTCGAGCGCATCCGCGACGGCCTTGACCACGCCTGACGGATCGAGGGCCTCGCCGACCGTCCGCAGTTCGGCCACGAGCGGCTCCGGCGATGCCAGCCGGCACCGCGCCTCCAGGAAGTCGGGATCGGTGACGAGCCTCGCCAGCTGGGCGCCATCGCCGGCGCCGATGGCGTGGGTCACGGCGTAGCGGAGCGAGTACCTCCTTCTGGAACTCGCCGAGATCCCGCGGCGTCCATTTCGCGACGGTCCGGAGCAGCGCGGCATGGCTCGCCGAGACCGGGCTGGCACCGCCATTCACGCTCCCCGCCTGTTGTACGAACGCTCTGAGCACCGCATGGCGTAGGGCGAAGGCGTTCTCGGCATCGGGCGTGCGGCCGACCGCGAGCCACGGCCCCATCGTCTCGAAGGCGGCGTCGGCGAGCGGCCCCGAGATCGCGACCGCCTCTTCGATCCGCGGCCTCGTCAACGGCTCTCGCGCCGCCGCGGCGAAGCTGAGCACGCTGCGCGCAGCCGGCGATAGTCGGCCCCAGGCCGACGCGATCACGTCGGTTGTCGCCGAACGCCGCTGCGGCGCCTCCGCTTCCTGGATCGGCGATGTCAGAACGAGGTGGGCCGCGAGCAGGTTCCCGTCGAGCCGCTGCGCCGTGCCCTGGTCAATGCCGACCCGCTGCGCCGCGTCGATGCGTGCGTGCCACCACCGCTCGTGATCGACGTCGAGCTCGACCATCGACGACGCGCTCTCGAACAGGGCGCGCAATCGACCTGCGATCGGCGAGTCGCTGTCGCACGAGGCGATCACGCACGCGTGCGGCGGCAGACCACCGCCGAAGAGGGCTTCGAGGTCTTCGATGGCACGACCGGAAGGGCCCAGCTCGTCGAGCCCGTCGAGGATCAGCACGAACGCGTCTTCTCTCGGGAGAAGACGATGGAGCGCCCGCCGCAGCCTGTCGACGGGGCGGGAAGGTGCCGCGGCGTCGACCGCAGACACCCGCTCGACCAGCGCGGCCAAGGACGTCCAGGCGAGGTCTGCATCCCGCCACTGGTAGGCTCGATCCGAAAAGAAGTGCGCCGCGAACGCCCGGGAGAGCGTGCGCGTGAACGCGATCAGCAGCCCGGTTTTGCCGATCCCCGGTGGCCCGGTCACCAATACCCCGACCCCGACCCTGAGCGAGGCCGCGGCCACCGCCTCGAGCGGTTCACGCAACGGTGAAAGGCCCTCGTGCTCCGCGAACAGCGAGTCGAACCGGACGATCTCCCGCTGGCGGCGCCGTTCGAGGTCCTTCGACGGCGTGAGCTCGTAGATGGCACCGTCGCTGGCCCGCAGACGCACGGCGTCGCTGCCGATCCGTGCGAACGTCGGCCCCGCGGCCTGCACCGTCAGCGGCGCGAACCCGTCTCCGCCGTCGACCTCTATCGTCAGTGGCTCGACCGACGGAACGCGAATGATCTCGCCGGTCGTGGTGGCCTCCGGCGCGGCCCGCTCCAGTTCGAGAACGCCCGACATGATCCGGAGCCGAATCGCGGCCTGGGCACTGTGGCTGGTCGGCAGGACCCACGACATCCAGTCGGGCACATCGGCGTCGGCGCTCGACTCGCCGAGTCTCAGGCGCGCAGCCGTGTAGAGGATGCGCGTCTCGTCGAGCGCGAGCACCGCGTCGGGGAGCCGGGAAATCGCTTGCACGGCCCAGTGCGCCAGCCCGATGCGCTCGCCGCCGACCAGTGTGGCGATCGCGCTACGCAGGCGCTGTTTGATCTTCGGCAGCGCCTGGGCGGCCTCGTCGACGAGCAGCCACGCGATCTCTTCCTCGAGCTGCAGCGCTGGCGAGGTGCCGGCGTGCAGCTGCTGCAGCAGCGCCCACGAGCTCCGGCGGCGATCGATCGACGCGGCCAGGCGCTGACGCAGCCCCTCCGCGGCCTCCCGCTTGAATACGATGCCGTCCGGGTCACGGGAGGCGACGAAGCTGCTGAACCAGACGTCCGCTTCCACCCCGGGATCGGCATGGCGTTCGAGCTCGAGGCGCGCGCGCCGGAGGAGGGCCGGCTCGATCAGCACGGCCAGGGACACCGACTCGGCGAGCCGGACGGTGGCCGCCGATTCGCCGGCCAGCATCTCGTCGAAGGTCATGGCAGCCCACGGGCGATCAGCGACCGGACGCGGCCAGCCGTGGTACCGCGATCCCATTCGACGACGGCGAACCTCCGGCGGAGTGCGGCCGGGACGCGAGCCCTCGCATACGGTACCAGCGCGAGCAGCGGGCATCCGAGCCGGTCGAGGTGGTCGGCGAAGGCGATCCATTCCTCGATGGCGGCGGGCTGCGCCGGCGGCTCGAGGTTGCGGATGCCGAGGTCGGTCACCGCGACGATCGTGGCGCCGGGGCGCGGCTGGGTGAGCTCGGCGTACGGCCGCCACGTCCGGCGCGACTTCCGGCCCGCTCCTCGCAGCGGACTGTGCGCGAACTGCAGCACTTCGAGCGCGTACCCGCCGACGACCCGCTGCAGCGCGTCTCGGACCCAGCCGACATCCACCGAATACGGCGCCATGCCCTCGCCCCGATCGATCAGCAGCTGCACGCCGCGGGCGATGGACGGCACATGTGCCCGTGGGAGCTCCGCGACCACATCGCCGCGCGCGATCCGGTCGAGCACCGCTTCGATGTCGATGGGACCGTCGGGCTGCCGCCGGGCCAGCGCCCCGCTGAGGACGGCGCGCGCCTGCAAAGGGTCGAGCAAGGGAATCGGACTCGGTCGAGCAGCCTGCGTCACCGTGACGGCGGGCGTCAAAGGCCGCGCGTCGTTCATCCACGACGGGAAGCGGCGTGCGGCGCTCTGCACGCGCGCCAGGGTGAACGGCTCGGGGATTGGGTCGAGCGGGGGATCGACGATCGCGGTGCGCTTCGGATCCTTCGCCTGGGTGGGCGATTCACCGTGGCCGGGGGGCCGCAGAGCGATCGGAGGCGGCGGGGGGGGTGGCAGGGGGGCCGGCGTGGCGACTTGCGCCGCCGGCGCCCATTCCATACCTAGCAGCCGGGCGATGCCGTCGCGGACCAGATGTTCGTCGGCTGCAATCTCCAACCGATCGAAGGCTCGCAACACGTCGCCGCGCCGGCTGCCGCTCATCGCGTGTCCCCGGACGCCCTCGTGCTCGAGATGACGATGTCCTTGATGCTCGGCCAGTCTTCCTCGCCGAGCGTTTCGCAGGCGCGCAGCCAATCCACGAACTCGGCCGGGCTCGGCAGCGCGCCAGTCGCCTCGGTGGGAAGAACCAGTGCGCCGACCTTGTCGACCCAGGCGCGGCGTTTCGGGAAGTGTGCGTAGGCGATCTCGAGCAGGCGAGATCTAGCGACCGTGATGCGCAGTTCGACGCATCGCCGGAGGAACGCTGGCGGCAACTGCCGCTCTTCGTTGCTCGTGAGAATGACCAGTGGCGTGCGCTCTGGCGCTACGGCAACGGTGAGCCCGATCGGCTCGACCTCGAAGCCGAGCGAACCGAGCGGCACGAGCAGGTTGTTGGGCACGTCGGGATCGGCCTTGTCGATCTCGTCGAGGAGCACCACTGCCCGCTCGCCCTGGTGTTCCCACGCGCGCTCCGGCGCGAACAGGCGAGCCGAGCGGCGATCGAACGCCCACCAGAGCGGCCCCGGCACGATGTACGGCCTCATGTCTCCGGCGAACTTCTTCTTCGTCGCCGCGGCCGCCTGGGCGTCGTGCAGGCGCTTCAGCAAGTCGACGTCGTAGAGCAGATCGCGTGCCTGCGTCCGCGATGTGATCACGCGCTCGACGAAGCGCCATTTCTTGAAGTGCGCGATGTTGCGGGCCAGCGACGACTTCCCCGAGCCGGACGGTCCGTAGATCAGCAGCGGACGACCGGTGGCCAGCGCCACGTTGACGGCGAGCACGATGGCCTTGTCGTAGACGTAGACCCGGCCTTCCCGCTGGTCTCCCGGTGTCGGCCGGTCGCCTCGCGCGGCAGGGGCCAGGAAGGTGTCGGGCGGCTTGAACAGCTTGTTGTAGGCCATGGCTTCGGCTCGACCGGTTACGCCGACCGGGGCATCAGCAGCTTCCAGTTGTTGCGGTAGCGCGTGTGGAACGCGTCCTCGTCGGCCTTCTCGAGTCGCGGCACGAGCCGGCGGACGCGGGCATCGTCCGCGGGCACCGACGGTCGGGACAGGAACATGAACGTCACCGTCTTGAACGCCTCGCGAAGCCGCGTGATCCGCGCTGCCGGGAGCGACGCCAGAGCCACGATCGCGAAGACCGGGTTGCCGTCTTCGTCGAGCAGCTGCAGATCCTGGTCGAGATCATCGTCGCTGGTGTCCAGGCGCGCGACGAGCGCCTGCCTGACCTTCTGCACGAGGAAGTCGTCGTTGCCGAGCTCTTCGCCGGCGACGAGCGTGACCAGCGCAATCATCCATTCGTTGTCCTTCGGGACCTTGTCGCAGGCGCGATGCACGTAGAAGCGGGCGGTTTCCCGTTGGTCCGCATCCAACGCGAGGTTGCGATCGCCGGCCGGGCCTCTGACCATCCGCGCGATCGCGTCCGCCGACGGGCGATCCACCCAGAAGAGCGCGAGCAGGTCGTAGATCTGGCGAAGATGAAATTCCTTCCAGTGATTGTCGGGGTCGGCGAAGCTGCCGCGCAGCAGCTGCAGGAGCGGCCGGGCGCCATCGAGGCCGAGCGAGCGCAGCGCCAGCGCGAGACGCTCGAGTTCGTTGTCCGTGATCGGGGCGAGGTGCCGGACCTTGACGTCGGCGGTGGCGAGCGCGTCCTTGAGCGCGTCGGCCGGCACCTTCTCGAGCAGCGTGATGATCTGGCGGATCTGCGCCGGCATCGGCGCCATCTGCGCCTGGGCGGCGATCAGGCGCGCCTTGATGACGGCGACAGCTGCCGCACCGTCCGCATCCTTGGCCGGATCGTACGGGTGAGCATCGATGGTGTGCAGTTCCCACGGGCCCAGCGCGCTGGCCTGCAGAGTGGCATAGCCGACGCTGCGCGCCGCATTGGCATGCTTGACGTGGACCGGGATGAGAGGAAAGGTCTTGCCGCTCTCGCGCCATCGTCGCGTCAGCTCGCTGACTTCATAGCCCACGAAAGCCGACGTCAGCGCCTTGTCGTTCAAGATGACCACGCCGGCGTCGCAGTGATCGAGCCAGGTGTTGATCGGCTCGCGCCAGGTCTGTCCTAGCACCAGCTCGGTCCAGTCCACGAAGCAGTAGCACTCCGGCGCAAGGTCCCGCTCGAGCGCGCGGATGAGCGTCTCGCTCGCGGCGTCGCCTATCGAACTGTGACAGACGAACACTTTGACTGGCGGATTCGGCAAAGTGGATGCAATCTTACCCGAGCCAATGAGCGATCGAGCCTCCTCCGCGCGCCCTCGCGGCGGCGCCGCTCCCTACCAGGTGTGGGGCGCGAATCACGAGGGCGCCGCCCTCGAGCAGATGAAGAACGCCTGTGCGCTGCCGGTGGCGGTGGCCGGCGCGCTGATGCCGGATGCGCACGTCGGCTACGGGCTGCCGATCGGCGGCGTGCTCGCGACCGAGAACGCCGTCATCCCCTACGCGGTCGGCGTCGACATCGCCTGCCGCATGAAGATGACGGTGCTCGACCTGCCGGTCACGGCGCTGTCCGATCAGCAGGAACGCCTGACCGCGGCGATCGAGCGCGAAACGCGCTTCGGCGTCGGCGCGACGTTCAAGGCGCGGCGTCAGCACGACGTCATGGACGCCGACTGGAAGGCGTCACGCCGTCACCGCCGGTCTGAAGGACAAGGCGTGGAGCCAGCTCGGGACGAGCGGGAGCGGCAACCACTTCGTCGAGTTCGGCGTGCTCACCGTGACCGATGTGGCCGCCGGCCTGCCGCCCGGCGAATACCTCGCGCTGCTCAGCCACTCGGGCAGCCGCGGCACGGGCGCGACGATCGCCCAGCACTACAGCAAGGTGGCACGTCGGGCGCATCCCGAGCTGCCGCACGCGCTGTCGCACCTCGCCTGGCTGGATCTGTCGTCCGAGGCGGGGCACGAATACTGGGCGGCGATGGAGCTGATGGGCGACTACGCGGCGGCGAATCACGCGCTCATCCACCAGCACGTGGCGCGTCACGCTCGGCGTCGACGTCCGCCTCGACATCGAGAACCACCACAACTTCGCCTGGCGCGAGCGGCACGTCATGCCGGATGGCCGCGAGCGCGAGGTGATCGTGCACCGCAAGGGCGCGACGCCGGCCGGCGTCGGCGTGCTCGGCATCATCCCGGGCTCGATGGCGACGCCCGGCTACGTCGTGCGCGGCAGGGGATCGGCGGCGTCGCTCGACTCGGCGTCGCACGGCGCCGGGCGGCGCATGAGCCGCACTGAAGCGAAGAAGCGCTTCAATTGGGCGGACGCGCAGCGCTTCCTGCGTGAGCGCGGCGTGACGCTGATCTCGGCCGGTCTCGACGAAGTGCCGATGGCCTACAAGGACATCGACGACGTGATGGCCGCGCAGCAGGATCTCGTCGAGCCTCTCGCCCGCTTCGACCCGCGGCTGGTGAAGATGGCGCCCAGCGGCGAGCCGCCCGAGGATTGAGGCGATTCTACCGGTTGCGAACCAGCGCGATCAGGTAGAACGGCCAGATCAGGACGCCGCTGATGAGCGGCGGCGGCACCGCGTAGAGCCAGCACACGCCGATGAAGCCGGCCAGCCAGACCAGGTTCACGATCGTCACCGTCCGCAGCAGCGCCGCGGTCGTGTCGCGATGGCGGACGATGACCAGGTTCAGCGCCGCGAGCGCGAAGAACGTCACCGACATCGTGAACGCCAGGTCGCGGAAGATGTCGAACAGCGACGGCGCCATGCCCAGGCCCATCGGCAGCCGCGAGGCGCGCATGGCGGCCAGGGCGGTGGCGAGCTCGGGCTCGTCCGGCGTGAACTGGCCGACTGTGTGCGCCAGACCGGCCAGCAGGGTGAGGAGGGTGCCGGCGAGGAACCAGCCGCGGCCGGGGACGGCGCGAGTCGTCATCGGGATCTCCAGGGAGCGTGTCGCGGCGCATCATAGCAAGCCACGCATGGGCTAACATCCCGGCGTGCCCGAGCAGCTCGTCCCGATCCGGTCCCGGAAGCGCGAATTCGCGCAGGTGATGCAGAAGCTGCAGCACGTCGTGCCGGCTGCGCCGCTGCTGTTCCAGGGCATCAGCCGGCTGCAGCACGAGCCGCATGGCTGGTCGCTGCTGCTGGCGGTGGCGGAGGTTGGCATCAGCGTCCTGGTGCTCGGCGCGTTCGTCCGCCAGCTGCGCTCGACTCGCAGCCGGGCCGAGGACGACCACGGCCACCACGGCCACGGCGTCGATTGGATCGACGTGGCGATCGGCGTGATGCTCGGCATCGAGGTCTGGGCGCACTGGTACGAGACCGGGCACGTCAAGCGGCCGATCGTGCTGATTGCGGTCGGCATCTTCGCCATCGGGCTGCTGCACGGCCGCATCGCGGCGCGGGCCGGCCGCCGCCTGGCGCTGAAGATCGATGATGCGGGCGTGGCGATTGGCGGACGCCCGTTCCAGAACTTCAGGGCGACCTGGAATGAGCTGGCCGACGTCGAGATCGATCCGCAGCGGGCCCTGCTGATCCGCCGCGACGGCAAGACGCGCGAGATCAACCTCCAGGACCTGCGGAACGCCGCGGATGTGCGGGCCGCGCTCGAGGGGATCAGGCTGCGGCTGGCGCCGGCGCCGGTCGATCCGCAGCCCGACGCGGCGTCCACGTCCCTGCCCACCGGCTAATCGGGGCAGCAGGAAAGGAGCGCAGCCACACGGCTGCCATCGATACGCCGCAATTGGATCGGACGATGCGCGGCATGGCCGTCCGCCGCCGCCTGCGCGTCACATTGATCCTGCCGGCCCTGACCGAAGCCACCAGTCCCTACTGGCGCCCGATCAAGTACTCGCTGTTCCCGCCGCTCGGGCTGGCGACGCTGGCCGCGTACCTGGACCCTGACGACGACGCGACGATCGTCGACGAGCACGTCGAGCCGCTCGACACGCGCGGCACCCCGGACCTGGTGCTGATCCAGGTCTACATCACCAACGCACGGCGGGCCTATGCGCTCGCGGACGCGTATCGGGCGCGCGGCGTGTTCGTCGCGCTCGGCGGCCTGCATGTGACGTCGCTGCCGGAGGAGGCCGCGGCCCACGCCGACGCCATCTTCCTCGGCCCAGGCGAGCAGACCTTTCCGCAGTTCCTCGCCGACTTCCGCGCCGGCCGACCGCTGCGTCGCTACCTCTCGACCGCCGGCCGGACGCTCGAGCGCATGCCGCCGATCCGCCGCGACCTGATCCGCCGCCGCTCCTATCTCGTGCCGAACTCGATCGTCGTCACGCGCGGCTGCCCGCAGCACTGCGACTTCTGCTACAAGGACGCGTTCTTCGCCGGCGGGCGCTCGTTCTACACGCAGCGCGTCGACGAGGCGCTGGCCGAGATCGCGCGGCTGCCCGGCCGCCATCTCTACTTTCTCGACGACCATCTGTTCGGCGACCGGCGCTTCGCCGAGGCGCTCTTCGACGGCATGCGCGGCATGGGCCGGGTGTTCCAGGGTGCCGCGACGGTCGACTCGATCCTGCGCGGCGATCTCGTCGAGCGCGCCGCCGAGGCCGGGCTGCGCAGCCTCTTCGTCGGCTTCGAGACGCTCGACGCCGGCCAACCTGGCGCAGCAGCAACAAGCGGCAGAACCTCGGGCGCGACTACGCGCGCGGTCGACGCGCCGCCTGCACGGCCTCGGCATCATGATCAACGGCAGTTTCGTCTTCGGGATGGACGACGACGACCGGACCGTGTTCCGCCGCACCGTCGACTGGGCGGTCGAGCACGGCATCACGACGGCGACGTTTCACATCCAGACGCCGTATCCGGGCACGCGGCTGTTCGCGCGAACCGAAGCCGCCGGGCGGCTGCTGACACGCGACTGGGATCTGCTACGACACGCGACACGTCGTCTACCAGCCCGCGCGGCTCACGCCGCGGGAGCTGAAGGACGGCTACGACTGGGCCTACCGCGAGTTCTATCGCTGGTCGTCGATCGCGCGCGCGTCGCTGGCTCACGGCACGCTGAAGCACCAGGCGAAGCACTTCTTCTATGCGACCGGCTGGAAGAAGTTCGAGCCGCTGTGGGATGTCGTGATTCGCGCCCGGCAGCTGCGGCGGATGACGCCGCTGCTCGAAGGCGTGCTCTCGCGCGTGACCCGTCAGCCGGTTGGTCAGGCCGTTCCGGGGCCGGCGGCGGCCGCGGTCAGCGGCGCGGGCTCCAGCTTGGGCTCGGGGGCCACCTCGCCGACGTTGCCCGATCGCTCCCAGGCGCCCTGGACGGCGGCCGCGATGCGGCGGCAGGTCTCGAGTGTCGCGCCGTAGACCCAGTGCCCGCCGAGCGTGGCGGCGTGGATGCCGAGCGGGACGCCGGTCGGCTTCTTCGCCGGGCCGGCCGCCGGCATCGCGGCCTCGTCAGCCGCGGCCCAGACCAGGCTGCCGTTAGACGGTGCTGTAGCCGCGCCGCAGATCGGGCGCCTGCTCGGACGCGAGCATGTAGTTGACGCCCATCGCCGCGGCCAACCCGAGGCGGGAGACGGTGCCAGACGACTGCGCCGTCGGGCGGCTCGGCGTCTCGCCGGTCACGGTGCGGAGCAGGCGGGACACGGAATCCATCGCCAGCGCGGCGACGATGCCCCTGACCACGCCGATCGCGGCGAGCTTGACATCGATGTGCGACGCCGTCGCGGGAACTGTGGCCGTCTCGCGCTCCATGATGGCCACCTCGGCTCTTCGGGCGCCTGATTGGCGCCGCTGCGCGAGGGTCGGTTGCAAGATGGGCGCCTACTTCACCGCGTCCGCCGAGCTGGGTCAGGTCCGCGTGCCCGGGTCGGCCGCACGCGCGCGGATCAACACGTCGATGCCATCGAGGATGCGATCCAGCCCGAACTGGAAGTCGTCGGCGAGTGCGCCGGCGCCGGCGAAGACGCGCGCCGCCAGCAGCGCGTGGATGGCCGGGAAGTGCGCCGCGTCGGTGACGCGCGCGAGCAGGTCGCCGTAGCTCGCGCTCGCGACGTCGGGCGCGATGCCCGACGTGCGCGCCGCGAGCAGCATGTCCGCCTCGAGCGTCGCGTGATTGCGGACGAAGCCATTGACGAGCAGCAGCACCGACGGCTTCTCGGCCTCGGCCACCCGCGTGTCGCGGAGGCAGGCGAGGCCGCGCTCGAACCAGAGCACCTGGTTCGGCATCAGCGGCGGGCCGCCGATGGGCACGCGCACCACCCAGGGGTGGCGTCGCAGCACCGCGAGGTACGACGCCGCCCACCGCGACAGGCCGGCACGCCACGCGTCGTGCGGCCCGAACGCCGGCGGCGCGTCGGCGAGGGTCGCATCGACCATGTGCGCCAGCAGCTCGTCCTTCGCGGAGAGGTGGCGGTAGAGGGACATCGTCGCGGCGCCGAGCTCGGACGCGACGCGGCCCATCGACACCGCCGCCAGCCCGTCGGCGGCGGCAACCCGGATGCCCGCCTCGACGATTCGAGCCAGGCTGAGACCGTGCTTGCGCTGGCGCGGGGAGCTGGCCTTGAGGCCCCAAGCGGTCTCGACGCTGGCTGGAAACTGCTCTTTCACAATGGCTTATCGCTCACCATGGGCTCCGGCTGCGAGTCGAGGCACGGCCGGGCTCGTTGACTTCCTCGCCAAGGCGTATATCATACGCAATACCATATGCGTACGACATACGCTTTCCCGCGTCCGTGGGCCGTTGCGCCCCTCCTCGTGCTGGTCGTCGCCTTCGTGGCCTTCTCGCTGCCGCCCTACCTGACCGGCGACGCCACGCAGTCTCGCATTCCCATCGCAGGCACCGCGGTCGGCTATTACCCGATGCTGGTCGGCCACGTGATCTTCGGGGCGATCGCCATCCTCACCTGCTGTCTGCAGGTATGGCCATGGCTGCGCACCCGGTATCCGGACGTCCACCGTCGCATCGGCCTGGCTTACGTGTTCGCCGGCGTGCTGCCGGCCGGCGTCCTCGGCCTGATCCTCGGCGCCCAGACCCCGTTCGGCCCGGTGCTCCGGGCCAGCAACGTGCTGCTCGCGCTCGTCTGGCTGTTCGCGACGGTCGCCGGCTACCGCGCCGGCCGCCACTACCGCACGACGGAGCATCGCCGCTGGATGACCCGCAGCACCGTGCTCACGCTCTCCATCATCAGCAACCGCGTCTGGGCCGTCGTCTGGGTGATCACGCTGTCGCCGCAGCTGGCCACGACGTTCGGCGGCAACGAGGCGCTGATGGTGCAGTCGATCGCCGGCCTCTCGGGATGGCTCGGATGGGTGCTGCCGCTCGTGATCACCGAGTGGTGGCTGGACGCGAGACGCGAGCCGGCGCGGCAGACGGCGCCCGCTCCGTCGGCGGCGCCCGCCGTCTAGCCGCCCGTGGTGGGCCGCGCTAAGCTCACCGGATGCCTGCGACGACCCGGGATCACGCGACCGCGATCACCCGCGCCACCGGGTCGATCCACGTGCCCGTGCCGGACGCCGGGCAGCTGCTCGTCCCGAGCCAGATCATCTTCAGCCCGGAGACGAAGCTGCAGTACCGCATCGAGCGGCTGCTCGGCGCCGGTGGCTTCGGCCAGGCCTACCTGGCGACGCGGCGCGGCCGCTCGTCGACGGTGCCGGAGCAGGTCTGCATCAAGGTCAGCGCGCGCATCGACGGCTGGCTGCGCGAGGCCTATTTCGGGCTGCTCCTCGACGGCAACCCGCGCGCGGTCCGGGTCTTCGATCGGTTCCCGCTGATGCGCGCCGACGGCCAGGTGCTCTACTACCTCGCCCTCGAGTACGCCTGCCACGGCGACCTGAGCGCGCACCTGCAGGGCGGCGGCAAGGCATTCACCGAGGCGGCGGCGCGGCGCGAGATCGCCGGCATCCTCGAGGTGCTCGGCCGGCTGCACCGCGGCCACCTGCTCCATCGCGACCTGACCCCGATGAACGTGTTCGTCTGCGACGGCCGCAAGCTCAAGCTCGGCGACTTCGGCATCGTCCGCCACGCCAGCAACGTGCGCGGGGTCACCGCCGGCACCATGAACGTGTCGATGGTGCCGAGCGACATCCTGGCCAGCGCGGCGCCGAAGTGGCAGACGCGGGACGACGTCTACCAGGTCGGCCAGCTCCTCGCGATGCTGATCAAGGGCGACGCGCGGGCCCGCATCCGGCCGCACGACGTGCGATCGATGACGTGCAGCGATCAGCTGAAGGAAATCATCTACCGCTGCATCGGCGAGCGGCGGAAGCGCTACGAGGCCGCCGACGATCTGATTGCGGCGCTGCGGACGCCGCCGAAGCGCCTCAACGCCGGTGTCCAGCGCAGCCTAGACGGCGTGCACCTGGCCTTCACCGGCATCCTGAGCCGGCCGCGGGATGAAGCGAAGAAGGCCGCGAAGCGGGCCGGCGCCATCGTCCACAGCGGTCCCTCGGCGAAGACGACCGTGCTGGTCCGCGGACGCCCCAACCCGCTGCAGGCGGCGGGCCGCGACGGCGGCATCAAGCTCCTCGAGATCAAGCGGCTGGCCGAGAAGGGCCACCGGATTCAGGTCCTGGGCGACGCCGCGTTCTGGCGGCTGGTCGACGCGGGACGGTCGCGGCCGCCCGCGCGCCTCACGCCGGCTTCAGCCAGCGCACGACGTGCGCCGACGTCGGGAACGCCACGGCGCCGTCCGGCTCGCGGCTGACGTACGGCGCCAGCGCCGCATCGGCGGCGTCGAGCGTGCGCGCGATCACGTCGTCGGCAAGGTGGACGCCCATGATCGGCAGCCAGCCGCGCAGGTCGGCTTCGACCAGCGTGCCGATGCTCGGAAAGCGCGCGGTCGTCGTGTGGGTCACGACGGCGGCAGACGCCAGACCCGCGGCGTCGAACAGCCCGGCCAGCGCCACGGCGTCGCCGAGGACGAACGGCGCGCGCAGCGCGTCGACGGCGGCTGGCCCGGCGAGCCGCTCGAACAGCGCGAGCTCGGCGGCGAAGGCCGGGATCGCGTCGATCGACGACCAGACGGCGACGGCGAGAGGTCCGCCGGGCCGCAGGACGCGGCGCATCTCGGCGAGGGCGCCGGCGCGATCGGCGAAGAACATCAGCCCGAACTGGCTGACGACGGCGTCGAACGACGCGTCCGGGAACGGCAGCGACTCGGCCCGGCCCTCGTGCCACGCGATGTCGCGGCCCCGTTCGCGGGCGACGGCGATCATGCCGGCGTTGGCGTCGAGGCCGGCGACACGGCCGCCCGGTCCGACACGCCGCAGCGCCTCGCGCGTCACGACGCCGGTGCCGCAGGCGACGTCAAGGACACGATCGCCGGCTCGTATGCCGGTGGCGACGATCGGCGCGTACGGCCCGATCAGCGACGGCACGAACAGCGCCTCGTAGGCGCGGGCTCCGGCGATCTGGTCGGGCGTGGCGTCCAGACGTTCCTCGCTCACTTCGCGCGGCGGTCGACCTACGACGACGCTGGCGGCGTCTGGAGCGGCAGCATGATCTCGGTGCGCAACTCGGCCGGCGGCACCACGCGCGGGTTGTTCAGGTACTCCTCGACGCAGGGTGAGTCGGCAGGATCTTCGCCGCTGGCCGGCAGCCACTCGCGATAGAGCCACGTGTAGGCCCGGTGCAGCTCAGCGTACGGACCGACGTGCAGCAGCACGGCGTAGCGGCCGCCGGCAACCGTCAGCGGACGCAGGTCGGCATCGCCGGTGAAGCCGGGCGGTGCGGTCAGGCACGCATCGGATCGCTGCTCCGCGGCCGGCGTCGCCGCCGGATCGTCGTAGTAGAGGCCGACGTAGCGCGTCGTGTCGGTGACCCAGCCGCGCCCGATGGCGGTGGTGTTCAGGCGCTCGAACGTCGTGCCGATGCCGGCGTAGTCGCCGGCGTGGGCCAGCGCGACGAGGCGGACCGGGTCGGTGACGCGGATCGCGACGGCGCCGCGATACGGGGCGGCGTGCCGGGCCTGCCAGGCGGCCGGCGGCGCGCCGTAGGCCGATCGGAACGCGCGCGTGAACGCGGCCTGGCTGCCATAGCCGGCCCGCGCGGCGACCCGCGCGATCGGCACGTCGCCGTCGATCAGGTCGAGCGCAGCGCGGTGCAGGCGCATCCGCCGCACCGAGTCCGCCACCGTCTCGCCCTGCAGCGCGTGGTAGATGCGATGAAAGTGGAACGGCGAGAAGCAGGCGACGCCGGCCAGGTGCGCCAGATCGACCTCGCGATCGAGGTGCACCGACAGGTAGTCGTGGACCCGCTCGATGCGCGCGGCGTAGTCCTGGCGGGTGGGCTCGGTGGCCATCGCGTTCGCCATCACGCTACCGTACGGCGGCGTCGAGGGTGCCGGCAGGTTCGCAAGATCGGTCAATCGCGCTGCGGCACGATCCCGCCATGGATGCACGCCCGCTGCTGATCGACACGCTCCCCTTCCTCGGCCCGCGCCTGACCCTGGACGGCATGACCGCGGACCTCGCCGACCGCCGCCTCGACGGCGCCCCGCACACCATCGCCGAGACGGTCGCGCACATGGCCTTTTGGCAGGAGTGGTTCGCCGGCCGCTGTCAGGGCCCGGCGATACCGATGCCGCAGTCGGCCTCGGCGGGCTGGGTGACGCCGGCGCCGGGCAGCTGGGATCCGCTGCGCGAGCGGTTCCTCCACGGCCTGGAGCGCTTGGCCACGCTAGCGGCCACCGACGATCAGGACCGCCGTCTCGCGCCGCCGATCGAGTTTCCGCCGCTCGCCGGGATCACGGTCGGCGAGGTGATCGTCCACGTCGCCACGCACAACGCCCATCACCTCGGCCAGGTCGTGCTGCTGCGCCAGATGCTCGGCGCCTGGCCGCCGCCGGCCGGCAGCTACACCTGGTAGGCCGGACCACGCACGGTCCGTCCCACTCGCATCCTGCCGCGCCGGCCGGCGCCCGGCGCGACGATAGGATGGGGCGGTCCGATGGTCCCCGCGCCCCGCTATGCCTTCGGCGACGTCGAGCTCGATGCCGGACGCGTGCTCGTGCTCAAGGGTGACACGCCGCTCACGCTCGAACCCAAGGCGATCGCCGTCCTGCGGCTTCTCGCCGAGCGCGCGCCCGAGGTGGTCGACAAGGCCGAGATCTTCGCCATCGTCTGGAAGGACACAGCGGTCACCGACAACGCGCTGACGCGCATCGTCGCGCAGCTGCGCAAGGCGCTCGCCGACGACGCGAAGGATCCCCGGTATATCGCCACCGTCTCGACGCGCGGCTATCGCCTGCTGCCGCCCGTCCGGCGGCTCGAAGGCGACGCGGCGGCTGTCGCAGTACCCGATCGCGGCGGATCCGACGGCCGCGGTCGCGCCGCCCGCACTGGCGCCTTCTCCGCGACGGTGGCGGCCCGCTCTCGCCATCGCCGCAATCGTCGCCGTGGCGGCACTCAGCGCGTGGATAGTCTTCGGCAAGCGGTTCGTCGGCTGGGGAGGCCCCTTCCGCGGACCGGGGCCGGCGATGGCGATGGTGCGCTCGATCGGCGATCTCGATCTGGCGACGGCCGCGTCGCTGTCGCCGGAGCAGATGACCGTGGCCACCGGGCTCGACGGCTACCTCGCCTTCTCGCCCGATGGCGCGTCGATCGCCTACAGTTCGGATCGATCGGGCGCGCTCGAGATCTACGTCGAGGCGCTCGCCGAAGGCTCGGTCGCGACGTCGCTGACGCGCGGGGCCGGGCACTCCATCCAGCCGGCGTGGTCGCCGGACGGACGGCTCATCGCCTATGCCGACATCGCCGCCGGCGGCATCTGGATCGTCCCGTCGCGCGGCGGCGTCGCCCGCAAGATCGCCGAGTTCGGCGCGCACCCGACGTGGTCCCCCGATGGCCGGCGGATCGCCTTCCAGTCGCGATCGCCGGCCGACTTCAACCCCGGCGGCTCGTTCGGCGCCGACTCGACGATCTGGATCGTGGACGCGGAAGGGCGCACCCCGCCGAAGGCGCTGACGCTGCCAGGACGCCCGGTGGGGGCGCACGGCATGCCGTACTGGTGGCCGGGCAGCGAGCGCATCGTGTTCGCGGTGACGGTGCCGGCCGGCGTGTTCCTCGGCGCGGCGCTGTGGACCGTCGACGCGGGCGGCGAGCCGCGGGTGCTCAGCGCAAACGCGCGTCTGTCCTCGGAGTTCGTCGTCTCGCCCGATGGCAGCGGCGTGCTGTTCGCCGCGCGCGACACCAACGCGCTCTGGTGGCTGCCGGTCTCGGAGGACGGCACGACGGCCGGCGAGCCGCGGCCGACGGCGCTGCCCATGACCAGCACGTCCGCCGCGAGCCTGGCCATCTCCGCCGACGGCCGGAGGATCGCGTGGACGGCCGGCTCCTCCACCAGCGGACTGTGGTCCGCGGCGGTCGGCGCCGCGGGGTCGACGGCGACGCCGCTCGTGCCGTCCGCCGAGATCGGCTGGCGCGCCGGACATCCCGCCATCGCGGGCGACGGCCGGATTGCCTTCATGGGCAACCGCGGCAACGCCGGCAACAAGATCTTCCTGGTCGATCCGGGGCACAGCCCGCGCCAGCTGACGACCGACGCGCGCGATCACTCCAGCCCGATGTGGCTGAAGGGCGAGGATGCGCTGGCGGTGCTCTCCAACCACGGCGACGGCATCACCTGGTGGCGGCTCGACCCGCACACGGGCCGCGAGCGATTGCTGTTCCCGATCGCCGCCGTGAAGCGGCCGGCCGACGTGCAGACGCAGGTCGTCGGGCCGTCGGCGGGCATGGCAATCAGCTCGGACTTCACGCGTCTCGCCATCGCCTACGTGCGCGATGGCGTGGCCAACCTGTGGACGACGACGTTGAGTGGGCAACGGCCGGTCGATCCGCTGGTGCAGCGCACGTTCGAGCCGGTGAGCGGGGCGTTCGGGGCGTGGTCGGACGACGGGGCGCGGCTCGCCTATCAATGCCGGCGCGGCGACGACACCCAGATCTGCGTCATCGATGCCGAAGGCCCGACCCCAGCCCGGCAACTGACGTTCGACCCCGGCACCAACTTCATCGGCGAGTGGATCGACGACGATGCGATCCTGTTCGCGGGAAAGCGCGCCGCGGTCTGGAACGTCGGCAGCGTCTCGCGATCGACGGGCCGAGTAACGACGCTGACGACCTTCACCGAGCCGCGCTATTACGTCCGGTATCCACGGTGGGATCGCGTCGGCCGCCGCGTCGTGTTCGAGCGCAACGAGACCACCGGCCGGCTGTGGTCGCTGCGGCTGCCGCCCGTCATCGTGGCTGAACCACCAGCGTCCGGTCCCGGGCGCTGAAGAAGACGCTCGCGAACAGGTGCAGCGGCAGCAAGCCGTCGGGATCGTCGGCGGCCGCCGGCACGATGGCCGCGACCTGCCGATCGAGCCGGGCGCTGCCGACCTGCAGGCCATCCACGGTCGCGGTCCGGACGACACGCGCGCCGGTCAGCGATCCGAGGGTGGCCGCGCCGGCCCGCCACTCGGCAATCAGGCAGCGCGCCCGCGCCTCCCCGAACAGCACCAGCGTGTCGGCGCCCGAGTCGGGCACGAAGCGGCGGACGGTGGCCGCCGCGCTGGACGTGGCCGGCTGCGGCAGCTCGACCAGCCAGCGATCCTGGGCCGGGGCGAGGGTCAGGCGGATGCCGGGCGCCTCGTAGCCGGCGTCGTGCCAGTCGATCCGCGATCGTCGGTAGTCGATGGTGAAGTCGAACCGCGACAGGAAGTCCTGGCCCAGGACGCCGTCCAGATCGAGGCGGATGATGGAGCCGGCCGGCGGCGGCAGGACGGTGGCGGTGATGCCGGCGGCCGTGGCGCCTCCCACCGCGACCGCCGGCAGGGCGACCACGAGGCAGGCGACCGGGCCGCCCGCGGCGCGCATGACGGTGCGGGCCACCGGCTCGGCGTCCAGCTCGGCGGCCAGCCGCTCGCTGACCGCGCTGTGGGTGGATCCGGTGTCGAGGAGGAACCGGAACGGACCTTGACCGCCGATGGTCACCGGGACGACCACCTCGCCGTGGCGGGTCGACGTGAACGACGTCGCCGGCGCCGACCTGGCGCCATCGCCGGCCGGCGCAGGCGGTGACGCGGCGAGGGCGAGGGTGACGAGCGCGACGGCGGAAGACGCGGGCACCTGGACCTCCTCGATGGAACCGAGGTCCAGCGTGCGCGCCGACCCAGCTGAGGGTCGTGATGTCCGCCTGATGTTCTACGGATGTTTGGCCCGGGGCGGGGCGGATTCCGAGATCAGGGCGGGCTGGCGTCCGGCAGCTCGTTGTTCTCGACGGTCGCGCGGTCGGCCAGCCGGGTCATCGCCGAGGGAATCAGCCTCGACACGCTCTGCCAGCCGGTGTGGGAGCGGGCGTCGCCGTCCGGGTTGGCGCCGGGCAGGAAGTGGCTGGCCAGCGTCAGGAGGCGGGCGGTCGTGAGCGGGCTGATGCCGTTGGCGAGGACGGCCAGCCTGGCCCCGGGCGTCAGGATCAGCTCGGCGTCGCCGTGGCGGCAGGCGTCCACGATCTGCCGGGCGGCCCGGCTCGCCGACACCGACATGCCGGGCATCGCGTTCGAGAGATGGAACCAGGCGAACTCGTGGCGGTGCTGGCCCTTGAACCGGGCGTTGTATGTCGACCCGGTGCGCATCAGCCCCGGACAGACCGTGGTCACGGCGAAACCCTTCGGCGCCAGTTCGGACCGCAGCCCCTCCGAGAGGCCGGTCAGCGCGAACTTGCTGGCGCTGTAGGGCAGCAGGTGCGGCACGGCGATCTTGCCGCCGATCGACGAGATGTTGACGATGCGCTTGGCGGCGCTCGCTGCCATGTGCGGCAGCGCCGCCAGCGTCGTGTAGAGCGGGCCCCAGAAGTGCGTCGCCATCGCATCCTCGAAGTCGGCGACGGTCATGTGCTCGAGCGGACCGACCTGGATGACGCCGGCGTTGTTGACCAGAACGTCGATCCGGCCGCGGTCGTGGGCGACGCGCTCGATGGTCCGTTCGACCTGCGCCCGATCGCGGACGTCGCACTTGATCGTGGTGACCTCGCCGCCGAGGCTCTCGATGTCGGCGGCGGCACGGTCGAGCTCCTGCTCGTCGCGCGCCGCCAGCACGATGTGCGCGCCCTCGCGCGCGAACTCGCGGGCCATCGCCAGGCCGAGCCCGCGCGAGCCGCCGGCGATCAGCACGGTCGTGCCGGCGAAGTCGACGGCACGCCGCGCCCGCAGCGCCCGGGCGGCGACCAGCGTGCCCAGGGCGGTGCCGATCGCAATCCCGAGCGAAGTCTGCCACCTCATCCTCACACCTCGACGTCTGCGGCCCTACACCACAAAGTGGAAGCCCGTTTCCGGTGAGCGGGCACACGACGGCCGATCGGCCGCCGCCGCGCTCCGCGGCGGATTGAAGATGCAAGTGGTGGACCGTCGACCCGATGGTCCGACGCGCCGATCAGTCGCCGTCCTGGTGACGGCCCACTAGTCGGCGACGAAGGTCACGTAGAGCAGCTCGCCGGCCCGCTCGATGTGCAGCACCACCGGATCGCCGGTCTTGACCGGGGCCAGGGCGGCGCGCAAGTCGCCGAGGCCGGCGACCGGCTGGCGGTTGACGACGTGGATGACGTCGCCGGCCCGGAGATCGCCGTCCCGCGTGTCGAGGACGCCTGGCGTCGACGACACGACCAGCACGCCGGCGACGATCCGCAACGGCGGGAGAAAGCGGGCGATGGCGGCGTCGACGTCGACGCCGAGGATGCCGAGACGGGCCACGACATGCTGGCGCGGGTCGGCGCCGGCGCCGAGGTCGACCGGCGACTCGCGCCGGGCGGTCATCGTCACGCGCAGCGACTGCGGCTGGCCGTCGCGCAGGATGTCGAGCGCGACGACGTCGCCGAGGCTGCGGCGGTAGAGGCCCACCTGCAGCTGGCGGCCGTTTTCCATCGGCTTGCCGTCGAGCGCGACGACCACATCGCCGGGCCGCACCCCGGCCTGCGCGGCTGGCCCACCCGGGACGACGTCCGCCAGGACCACGCCATGGTCGCGGGCCAGACCGAGACCGGCGGCCAGCGCCGGGGTCAGCGTCTGCGGGCGGACGCCGATGTCGCCGCGGCGGACGGCGCCGTGGGCGCGGATCTGCTCGTAGACACTGCGGACGATGTTGCTCGGCGCGGCGAAGCCGGGACCGTCGCCGGCGGCGCCGTCGCGCGACGCCACCAGCGTGTTGATGCCGACGAGGCGGCCGTGCAGATCGACCAGCGGCCCGCCGCTGCTGCCGGAGCTGATCGAGGCGTCGCTCTGGACGTAGACCATCGGCGACTCCGGCTCGAGCTGCCGTGCCACCGCGCTCACCACGCCGAGCGACACCGAGTTGTGGAAGCCGAGCGGGCTGCCCAGCGCGACGACCAGCTGCCCGGCCCGCAGATCGTCGGAGTCGCCGAAGGCGAGCGACGCCAGGCCGGCAGCCTCGACCTTGATCACCGCAAGGTCGGTTTCGAGATCGAGGCCGAGGATGCGGCCGTCGAGCAGCCGGCCGCGCGCCGTCAGGATCGAGCCACCGCCCGGCCCCGTCGGCACCTCGACGCGGATGCGCTGGGCGCCGCGGACGACATGAGCGTTGGTGACGATGTAGCCCGAGGGATCGACGATCGCGCCGGATCCCGAGGCGCGCTGCGTCCGCACCAGATCGGTGGTGCCCGCCACCCCCCCGTCGGCCGGCGCATACGACATCGTGAAGATCTCGACCACGGCGGCGCCGGCGGCGCTGGCCGTCGCTTCGATGGCGCTGCTCACCGCCAGCGCGGCGGCGCCGGCGCGGCTCGCCGTTCCGCTGCGGGCGTCCACGGCCCGCGCCTGCCCGAGCCCCGTCCCCGGCGTGATCGCCAGCAGGACGGCGCCGAGCAGCGCCGCTCCCGTCCATCGTCCAGCGATATTCATGACTCGTCGTCTCTCCGATGGCTCAGCCGCGCGTGTCGCGGGCGATCTGGCGGACCGGGTCGGGCAGCAGCCGCGTCCCCAGCTTCCAGCAGGTGCTGCAGCCCTGGCAGTCGAAGTAGTGGATGGGGATCTGCGGCATATTGACGGCCTGGGTGCGGAACGCGCCGGAGCTCACCACCGTCTCGACAAAGGTCAGCGGCTCGCCGCAGTCCGGGCAGTCGGGGGTTTCCGGGACGACGGCAGGGTCTGGGTTGGTCATGGTTCGAGGCTGCGCAACGTCCGCCGTCCCGCAGCCGTATGCTTGAACGCGCACATGTTCTATCGAGTTGTTTCCGTCATCGCCTGCCTGACCGCCGTCGTTGCGGCCGTCGCCATCCCTGCCCCGTCCTTCGGCCAGACACCCGTGCCCGCCGGCGCGGTGGCGACGCCCACCGAGGATGACACCCTCCGCTTCAAGATGCCAACCGTCACCGTGACGGCGCAGAAGCAGCCCGAGGACCGTCAGAAGGTACCGGTCAGCGTCACCGCCGTCACCCGCGAGACGATCGACGCCGCTGGCATCCGGCTGGTGAGCGAGGCGGCCATCCTGGCACCCAACACCGTCTTCACCGAGTGGACGGCGCGCAAGTTGAGCAACGCGCGCTTCCGCGGCATCAGTTCGAGCCCCAACAACCCGGGCATCACCACCTACATCGACGGCGTACCGCAGCTGAACGCCAACTCCTCGAGCATCGAGCTGCTCGACGTCGACCAGATCGAGTTCGTGCGCGGTCCGCAGAGCGCGTTGTTCGGCCGCAACACGTTGGGCGGCCTGGTGAACGTCACCAGCAGCCGTCCCTCGATGACCGGCTGGACCGGCTCGCTGACGCTGCCGTTCGCCAACCACGGCGCCTGGACGGTCCGCGGCGGCGTGTCGGGGCCAGTCATCAAGGACAAGCTGGCGGTCGGCTTCTCGGTCGCCCAGGTGAGCCGCGACGGGTTTACGGTCAACGACATCACCGGCCACGACATCGACTCGCGCTCGGCCTTCTCGATCAAGGGCCAGATGCTGTTCAAGCCCAACGTCAACTGGGAGACGCGAGTCATCGTCACCGGCGAGAAGGCCCGTGACGGCGACTACGGCCTGAACGACGTCGCGGCGCTGCGCGCCAACCCGTTGCACGCCGCGCGCGACTTCGAAGGCACGGCCGATCGCGACATCTTCGGCACGACCATCCACGTCCGCCGCAGCGGCGGGCCGCTCGTCTTCTCGAGCACGACCGGGATCGTGAAGTGGACGACGCAGGACGTGACCGACCTCGACTACACGCCGCAGCCGCTGATCACCCGCGACAACACCGAAGACGATCTCCAATTCACGCAGGAGCTGCGGGTCGCCTCGTCCGATCAGTCGCCGATCGCGCTCTCGAACAACGCCACGCTGCGCTGGCAGGCCGGCCTGTTCTTCTTCAGGCAGGGCTACCGGCAGGATGCCGTCAACACCTTCTCGCCGGGCCTGGTCGCGCCGTTCCCGGTCGCCCAGCATGCGCCGCGCTCGGCGCTCGACGACAACGGCGTCGGCCTGTTCGGCCAGGCGACGGTGACGCTGGGCGACCGACTGGATCTCGTCAGCCGGAGCGCGCGTCGACCACGAATCGAAAAGGGCGACGCTGGAGACGTTCTTCGATCCGCAATTGGCGCCGCCGGCGCGAATCGAGGCCGAGCAGGGCTTCTCCACGGTCTCGCCGCAGGTGAGCGCGGCATACCGGCTGCGGCCGGCATACACGGTCTACGCCACGGTCGGCCGCGGCTTCAAGGCCGGCGGCTTCAATTCGGCGTCGCCGTCGGGCCGCGAGGCCTACGGCGAGGAGCAGACCTGGCACGTCGAGGGCGGTATCAAGACGCTGCTCGCCGGCGGCCGTGTCTCGGCCAATGCCGCGGTGTTCCACATCGACTGGAACGATCTGCAGCTGAACGTCCCGGACCCGGCGGTACCGGCGCAGTTCTTCATCGCGAACGTCGGCGGGGCCGCCAGCAAGGGCGTCGAGCTGGAGCTGGCGGCCCGCGCCGCGCCCGGCGTCGACGTGTTCGCCGCCTTCGGCTACACGAACGCCCGCTTCGGCGCCGGCAGCGTCTCCGGTCCGATCAGCATCGACGGCAACACGCTGCCGAACACGCCCGACACCACCTTCAGCGTCGGCGGCCAGTACTCGCGGCTCGTCGGCAGCGCCACCGCGTTGGGGCGGATCGACATCGTGCGCTCCGGCGCCTTCCAGTACGACGACGCCAACTCACTCGGCCAGGACGCTTACACACTTGTCAACCTGCGCGGCAGCTACGCGGCGACGCGCTGGCTGGCCGAGGTCTTCGTGCGCAACGCGTTCGACACCGAGTACATCCCGCTGGCGTTCCCCTACCCGAACTTCGCGCCGTCGGGGTTCATCGGCGAGATGGGCGCGCCGCGCTCGGTCGGCGCCAGCATCGGCCTGCGTTTCTAGGTGCGCCCGCTCCTGGTATCTTTCCGTTGATGCCCTTCCCCCGCTGATGCGCGCGGCCGGCTGGATCAACGTCGTCGTCGCGGCGATCGTGATGCTGGCGACGCTGCCGGGCCGCACCCATGGGCTCGGCCTGATCACCGAGCCGATGCTCGCCGACCTGCGGCTCGATCGCGTCACCTACGCCACCATCAACCTCTGGGCGACGCTGATCGGCGCGGCGATCTGCCTGCCGATCGGCCGCGTCTTCGACCGCGCCGGCCTGCGGTTCACCACGCTCGCGCTGACGCTGCTCCTGGCCGCGGTGGTGTGGGCGATGAGCCAGCTCGCTGGCGGGGCCTGGAACCTGTTCGTGCTGGTGCTGGCGACGCGGGCGATCGGTCAGAGCGCGTTGTCCGTCTCGAGCATCACCACCGTCGGCAAGTCGTTCGCCAAGGACGCCGCGCTGCCGATGGGCGTCTACTCCGTGCTGCTCAGCGTCTTCTTCGTGATTGCCTTTCTCGTGATCCGCGGCAGCGTCGAGGCGGCCGGCTGGCGGACGGCGTGGGCCCAGGTCGCGCTGGGGCTGGTCGTGATCGCCGCTCCGGCCGTCCTGCTGCTGCGCGAGCCGAAGGCTGCCAGCAGCGCCGCCGCGGGCAGCACGATCGGCACGACACTCGGCGACGCCCTCAGGACGCCGGCCTTCTGGGTCTTCGCCGTCGCCACGTCGCTGTTCGGCCTGGTGTCCTCGGGACTGGGCCTGTTCAACCAGCACGTGCTCGCCGAGCGCGGGTTTCCGCAGGAGGTCTACGGGACGTTTCTCGCCGTGACCACGGGGACCGCGCTGGTCGGCCAGTTCGGCTGCGGCTGGTTGGGGCGGGACTGGCCGTTGCCGCGACTGCTCGCGATCGCGATGGGGATCTACGGCGCCGCGCTGGCGGCGCTGCCCCTCGTGAACGGTCAGGCTCGGCTCTGGGTGGTCGCGGTCATGCTGGGCGTGTCGGGCGGGATGGTCACGGTGCTGTTCTTCGCGGTCTGGGGCCAGGCGTATGGCCAGGCGCACCTCGGGCGCATCCAGGGCGCAGCCCAGATGCTGACCGTCCTCGCCTCCGCCGTCGGTCCGCTGATCTTCGCCAAGGGATACGAGCTGACCGGCTCCTACACGCCGGCGCTGTGGGTGCTCGCCCCGTGCGTGCTGGCCATCGGCGTCGCGGCGCTGCGCCTGCGCCTGCCTGAACCCGCGCCGGCCTGACGCCCGCGGCTACTTGCGGCGGGCGCGCGTGGCTTTCGACGCCGCGGTCGCAACAGCGCGCGGCCGGGACGCCGCCGGCGCGGTGTCGGCGAACTGGAAGCTGCAACACCCGAGATCGAGCACGCGTCCGGCTGCGGCCTCGCGCTTGATCCCCTCGGGCAACGCGTAGCGCCGGAGACGGCCCTCCTTCTCGACTTCGAGCAGGCCGGCCTCGCGCAGGACGCGCAGGTGCTTCGACACGTTGTAGGGCGAGACGCCGAGCGCATCCGAGATGGCGCCGACGTCCAGTGCCTGGTCCATCAGGAGGCCGACGATGCGCACCCGGGTTTCCTCCCCGAGTGCCCGGAGCGCGGTCACGCAGTCGCCTGGCGGCTGGACCAACGGCAGGGCTCGGCCCTGCCCGAGAAGACGATACGGTTGGTTGGACGGATCGGAGGGAGAGGTCCGCGCCATGGCTGAGGGCGCAACGGTCGCACAAAGCGCTCGCGGTGGCAAGACGATGGCCACTCAGCCCCGGTAGCCGAGGAACCAGCGCGGAAGGACGAGGGTGAGATCGGGCCAGGCGGCGACCAGGGCGAGGCCGACGAGCAGCGCGACGAGATACGGCACATAGGTCTTGGCGACCTCGTCGATGTCCTCGCCGGCGATGCCGGCCGCGATCGTCAAGCCGACGCCGACCGGCGGCAGGAAGAACGCGATCCCCATCGCCGCGATGATGACAATGCCGTAGTGCACCGGGTCGATGTGCAGGGCCCGGGCGATCGGAAACAGGATCGGCCCGAAGATCAGCAGGGCCGGCAGCCCTTCGAGCAGGGCGCCGATGATGACGAACACGGCGATCGTCGAGATCATGAAGCCGACCTGGCCGGCCCCGGCGCCGCCAATCCACTCGGCGAGCGCCTGGGGCACCCACTCGCGGACGAGGATCCAGGCGAAGGCCGACGCTGCGGCCAGCACCCACAGCGTGGTCGCGGTGACGACGCCGCTCTGCGTCAGCTGGCGGGTGACCTCGACGCGCCGGACGTCGCCGAGCACCAGGCCGGCGACCAGCGCGTAGACCACCGCGATCAGCGCCGCCTCCGTCACCGTGGTGATCCCCGAGAAGATGCCGCCGAACAGCAGCACCGGCAGGCCCATCGGCACCAGCGCCCGGACCAGCACGCGGCCCAGGTGCTGCCGCGTGGCGCCGCCCGTCACCGGCCAGTTGGCGCGTCGAGCGCGAATCGCAATCAGGACGATCAACGACGACGCGATGATGAACGCCGGCACGAAGCCGGCCAGGAACAGCGTCACGATCGACAGGTTGACGAGCGAGCCGAGGACGACCATCGTCAGGCACGGCGGCACCAGGATGCCCATCGCCGACGCGGCGGCGACGATGCTGACCGACTCCGGACCCGAATAGCCGGCGCGCTTCATCGACGGCACCAGCAGGGCACTGATCGCCGAGACGTCGGCGGCGGTCGATCCCGAGATGCCCGAGAAGAGGATCTCGGCGACGACCACGACCATGGCCAGGCCGCCGCGGACCTTGCCGACGATGGCCATCGCCAGGTCGACGATCCGTTCGGAGATGCCGCCCGTCTCCATCAGCGCGCCGGCCAGGATGAACAGCGGGATGGCCAGCAGCACGAACGAGTCGACGCCGCCGAGAATCTTGATCGGCAGGATGACGAGGCCGACGCCGCCGATCCCGATCAGGTAGGTCAATGCGGTCAGCGACAGCGTGAACGCGAGGGGCAGGCCGAGCGCGCCGGTCACGAGGAAGCCGATCACCAGCACCACCAGCGGCGAGGCCCCGGCGAGGAGCGGCAGCAGCACCGAACCGACGATGACGCCGGCGGTACCGGCCGCCCAGGTGAGCGACGCGCGATCGCGCCACGGCGCCAGCCCGTCACGCCACAGCTCGCGAATCACCTCCAGCGACATCAGGGCGAGCGCCACCGGCAGGATCGCCGTGATCCAGGCGCCGGACAGGCCGCTCGCCGGCAACAGCTCGGCGGTACTGGCGCGGGTCAGCGTCCACGACGGGCCGATCAGCGCGACGAAGAGCGCCAGCAGCACCAGCCGCAGCCCGCGATCGACGGCGCCGCGGTGCGCCGGCGATAGCAGCCGCACGAGCGCGGTGACGCGGGGATGCTGGGCGTGGCGCAGCGCCAGGATGCCGCCCACGCACATCAGCCAGCCGAGGAGGAGCCGCGCCACCTCCTCGGTCCACGGAATCGGCCGGTGCAGCACATGCCGGCCGACGACCTGCAGGCCGACGACCGCGGCCTGCGCCACGACCAGGGCGGCGGTGGCGAGCGCCAGCGCCTGCTCCGTCCGCGTCAGCGTGATGGCCTGGCTGGTGGCCGGGGCGCTCACGCGAGGATCGCCTCGAGCCAGGATTCGGCGCCCAGGGCGCGCGCCTCGTGCCGCCACAGCGCCTCGGCAGCCGGGTGCCAGGGCCGCACGTCGATCTCGCGAATCGTCATGCCGCGAGCGCGCAGCGTCTCGGTCGCCGACGCGTCCTCGACCGGGCCCCGCGCCCGCTGCACCGCCGCCGCCTCGATCGCCGAGGCGGCCAGCACGGCCTGGATGTCCGCCGGCAGCTGTGCCATCGTCGTCGTCGACGACCACAACCCGAGCACGCCGGCGATGTGGCGGGTGTGGGTCAGGAAGCCGGCGACCTCGTAGAAGCGTTGCTGCAGCGTCGTGCTGGCGTCGTGCTCGTAGCCGTCGATGACGCCGGTCTGCAGCGAGGTATAGACCTCGCCGAACGCCATCGGCGTCGGGCTGGCGCCCATCAGCTCGATCGCCTTCACGTAGATCGCCGACTGGATGGTGCGGATCTTCAGGCCGGCGAGCCGCGACGGGTCGGTGATGTCGCGCGAGCGCGTGACCACGTTGCGGAAGCCGAACGAGTCGCCCCAGGCCAGGGGCCGCATCCGCACCGTGGCGGCCAGGTAGTCGGCGGCGCGCTGGCCGGGCAGCCCGTCGACGATCCGGTGGACGTGATTCCAGTCGCGCCACAGGAACGGGAAGTCGAGCACCTGCAGCCGCGGCGCCACGCTGCCCCAGATGGCCGACCCCGACACCATGAAGTCGATCAGGCCTTCCTGGACCTGCTGGACGGTCTCACGCTCCTGGCCCAGCGTGCCGCTGGCGAACACGCGGACGACGACCGCGCCGTTGGTCGTGCGCTCGACGATCTCCTTGAACGTCTGGCCGAGGACGTGGAGCGAGGTCGGCCCGGCTGTCATCGAGTGCGACAGGCGCAGGATGAGCCGGCCGCCCTCGAGGCGCGAGCGGCAGCCGGCGGCGAGCGCAGCCGTGCCTACGCCCGAGAGGAACGCGCGGCGGCCGATGGTCCGGGTCACGCAGCTGGATTATGCCGCACCATCGTTTCTTCACCATTCGCAACGTCTCGGCGCCCCGCCGTGTGCCATGATCGGGTCTGCCTGCCCGCCACGATGGACGATCAATGATGCGACTCCCTGCCGCCGGCGCGTTCGCGGCGATCTGCGCGCTGAGCCCTCTCGGACTCGCCGCGGACGGCCCCCCGCCGGCCGCCCGCCCGGTGCTCTCGGGAGCCTGGTCGATGAACAAGTCGCTCGGCACCGCGCCGGGCAGCGTCGGCATGCCCGACGACGACGGCGACATGCGCGGACCGGGTCGGCGCGGCGGCGGTGGCGCGGGCGGCGGCCCCGGCGGCGGCGGCATGGGTCGGGGTGGCGGGTTTCCTGGCGGCGGTGGTGGCGGGATGCGCGGCCGGCCCGACGACGGCCGGCGGCGTGAGGACATGGCGGCGCGCCGCGAGCTGATGCAGGAGCTGATGCGGCTGCCGGCGCGGGTGACGATCGCCCAGGACGGCGACACCGTCACCTTCATCGAGCCCGACGGCGTCGTCCGCAGCTACCTCGCCAACGACAAGGTCGAGAAGCACCAGCTGCAGAACGGGACGATCGACACCAAGTCGCGCTGGGACGCCGACGCGCTGGTCATGGAGCTGAAGGCGAACGGCGGGATGACGATCACGCGCCGCTTCGCGGTCCGCGGCGATCCCCGCCAGCTCGAGGTCACGACGACGATGGACCGCGGCCCGAAGGACGCCAGGCGGATCGCGGTCTACGACGGCGTCGACGACGGCACCGGCCACGACGTGCAGTAGCGCGCATCACTCCTGGGCGGCGTGAACACGCGTCGCCCTCGACCGATCCTCCGCCGCTACCATCGGCGACATGGATCGGTCGTCATCCTCCGCGAGCCGGCACGCGTGGCTGCTGGCGGCGATCGCCGCGGCCGCGGCCGGCGGCGTCGCGCTGCTGCCGCCGCTGCCGCAGGATCCTGCCTACCACCGCTTCGCCGACGCCCGCGAGGCGCTCGGCATCGCCCATGGCTGGAACGTGCTCTCGAACGTGCCGTTCCTGGTGGCTGGCCTGGCCGGCCTCGCGGTCTGCTGGCGGCGCCGCGCTCTGCCGGCCCGATCGGCGTGGACGGTCGCGTTCGCCGGCATCACGCTCGTCAGCCTGGGATCCGCCTGGTACCACCACGCCCCGTCGATCGACGCCCTGGTCTGGGATCGCCTGCCGATGACCGTCGGCTTCATGGGCCTGTTCGCGGCCGTGCTGGCGGGTCCGCTGGGCCCGGGAGGCGCGCGCCGGGCGCTGGTGCCGGCCGTGGCGGTCGGCCTGGCCAGCGTCGCGTGGTGGCGCTGGACGGGCGATCTGCGGCCCTACGTCTGGGTGCAGTTCACGCCGCTCGTGATCATCGCTGTCGTGGTCGCGCTCGATCCTCGGCGGCCCGCCTCACGCTGGCTGCTGGCGGCGCTGGCGCTGTACGTGGGCGCCCAGGTCTTCGAGAGCGCCGACGCCGCGGTGTTCGCGAGCACTGGCGGGCTCGTCGGTGGGCACGCCGTCAAGCACCTCGCGGCGGCGACGGCGTGCGCGCTCCTGGTGCGGGTGGCGCGGCGGTCGTGAGGATCAGCTACGTCGCGCCATTCCCGGATCGCGGTGCGCCGAGACGTCGAGCGTCATCGCTTGTCGAACACGAACGGCTCGCCGATGAAACCGGAGCCGAACGTTCCGCCCGAGATCCGCGTCCCGGTCGGGTCCATCTGGCCGCGCATCGTGAAGTCCAGGAAGGGGTCGACCTTCCAGCGAATCTCGTAGGCGCCGTTCGAATCGATCCGTCCCAACTGGGCCGGGTCCGTACGGCCGCTGAAGCCCGGCGCCATCGTCAGCGTGCCCGTCACGACGCCGCCGACCTGAGCCAGGGCCATCGTCGACGCCCGGTTGTCGTTGCCGCCGAAGTTGACCGTCCCGGTCCACGTGCCGTTCAGCGTGCCGACCGTGATGGTGCGCCGATCGGTCGCGGACCCACCGCGCCCGTCGCTGACCGTGAGCGTGATGGTGGCCGCACCGCCGGTCAGGTAGGTCTTGCTCAGGGCCGCGCCGGTGGCCCGGGTACCGTCGCCCAGTTCCCACTCGTAGGTCAGCGCGTCGCCGTCGGGGTCGGTGGCCGAGGCGGTCATCGCGAACGCGGTGAGCGTCGCCACGCCGAAGCTCGGGTTGGCGGTCATGCTGGTGATGCGCGGCGACCCGTTCAGGACGGGAGTCGGCGTCGGCGTGGGGGTCGGTGTCGGGGTCGGGGTCGGGGCGGCCGGACTCTTGTCGCTCCCGCACGCGTTGAGGGTCACGGCCAGGGCGATGGTGCCAAGGGCAAAGGCGAATCGGAGGCGCATCGGCAGGTCCTCCTGGTGTCGGGGGCGTCCTGAACCTAAACGAGCGCCCCCGGCCAATCGCACAGCTTGGCCTCACCGCCGCTGGAAGACGACGGCCAGCGGTTCCGGGCTGAAGCCGGTGATCGTCACCGGGATCCGATCGCCGCTGACGTCCGGTCTGCCTCGCACAATCACTTTTTCTGGCGCTTGCCCGAGCACCAGAACGAACAGGCCTTTGGCATCGAGGCGAGCAAGCGAGCCCTGGTCGCTCGCCAACGTCCGGTCCCCCGTCAGCAAGGTGCCCTCGAGGGTGTCTCCGCGCTGGACGAGCGAGAGCCTGAGGACCTGCGGGCCGGTAGGCGTCGGCCGGGACGCGTCCCAGTGGCCGGTCAGGCTGCGGATCGTGATCTCGCTGCGGGGCGGGCGGGGCCGGACGATCACGCGCCGGCCGCGGCGCGGCGGAGGAAGGCCGCAGGCCCCCAGGATCGCGAAGACGATGGCGGCGGCGGTGAGGGTCTGGAGACAGCGGACGAGTGGCGGCATGGCGGACACGACTCCCACTGCAAGTGCGAGAATTGCGGTGTCCAAGGCTCTAGCGGAGGATGGTCCGGGCGCTCGGGGCGCCCATCTGGTGCGACCTCGGCCATGTGTCGATACACGGCCCGGACTTCACCCTCGCGAGGACACATGCTGACTCGGATCGCGGTCGTCGCCTCCCTTCTACTCTCCTGCCTCGCGGTTGCTCGGTCGGAAGCCCAAACGAATGTGACCGTGGTCAGCTCGCGACCGGCGGGCGAGACGGCGAACCTGGGTGAATCCCGCGAGGTCACGGTCGTCTTCTCGGAGCCGATGGTCACGCTTGGGCGAATCCCCAATCCTGTGACCGCGCCGTTCTTCAAGATCCAGCCGGCGCTTCCCGGCACGTTTCGTTGGTCCGGCACCTCGATTCTGATCTTCACGCCCGACCCGAAGGTCACGCTGCCGAGCTCGACCCGCTACACGGTGACCATCGATTCGACGGCGACGGCCGTCAGCGGCCGCAGGCTGGCGGCACCCCACACCGTCTGGTTCACGACGCCGACGGTCAAGCTGCTGGCCACGAACTGGTATCGCCGCAACGACCGGTACGACGCGCCCCTCGTCATCGGACTGCGCTTCGATCAGCCAGTGCGGGCAACTGACCTACTTCAGCGCCTGACGCTGGCCTACAAGCCGCACGACTGGACGCCGCCGGTCATGTCGCCGGCCGCGCGCGCCCGCCTTCAGGCCAGCGACGCGGTCGGCCTGGCGGCGTTCGACGCCAAGGTCGCCGCGGCCGCGGCCGCCGCCAGCGCCGCCACGCGGCTGACCGTCTCGTCGACGGCGACCTGGGACGTCGCCCGCCTCGGCAAGCCCGAGCCCTCGCTCGTCGTCCTGCAGACCACGACGGCGCCGCCGACCGAGAGCTGGATCGCGGTCGACGTCCCGGCCGGGATGCGCGGCGCCCAGGGCAACGTCCCGACGCCCCGGTCGCAGACCTACACGATGGAGCTCGAGCCGACGTTCTTCGTCGACGAACCCACCTGCGTCACCGAATGCGATCCCGACCGCTGGAACCCGGTGCGGCTGCGGCGGGAGGTCCTGATCGCCGACGCCCGGAAGGCGTTCTCCGTCACCGACATCACCACCGCCACCGCCCGGCCGGTGGCCCGCAAGACCGGCCCGCTGCCCGACCTGGAATCGGACCGCAGCGAGGCCTACACGCTCGAGGACCTCGGCTACGAGCCGCAGCGGCCGGCGAGCAAATACGCACTGCGCCTCGATCCGACGCTCAAGGCCCTGGACGGCCAGACGCTCGGCTATCCGTGGGTCGGCGTGGTCGAAAACTGGCACGCGACGGCGTTCACCAGCTTCGGCGACGGGCACGGCGTCTGGGAATCGACCGGCGGCACCGTGCTGCCGTTCTACGCCCGGAACTTCACCGCGGTGAAGCAGTGGCTCGCACCCATCACGCCGCGGGAGCTGATGCCGACGATCCTCGCGTTGCAGCAGCAGAACTTCGGGGCAACGCCCGAGACAGCAGCCCAGAACCGCCGCCTGACGCCGCAGGCCGACCGCATCCAGTCATACGGGCTGGAACTGGCGCGTGCGCTCACCGGCGGCCATGGGCTGGTCTGGGCGGCCGTCCAGGAAGGCCAGACCATCCCCCGCTCGCGCACCTACGGCGACGGCCCGAAGACGCGGGCCACCGTCGTCCAGGTCACCAACCTGGGCCTGACGGTGAAGGACAGCCCGCAGAACACGCTGGTGTTCGTGACGCGCCTCGACACCGCGCTGCCGGTCGAGGGCGCCACGGTATCGATCGTCACCCTCGAGAACCAGATCGCCTGGAGCGGCACGACCAACGCCGACGGCGTGGCGATCGCCCCGGCCCTGCCGCTGCGCGGTCCGAAGCGCTGGTACGAGAACAAGTTCGAATTCCTGGTGACGGTCGAGAAGGACGGCGACGTCGCCTATCTCGGCTCGGACTGGACCGAAGGCGTCGACCCCTGGGAGTTCGGCATCAGCTACGACGCCGCCGAGCAGCAGTCGCTGCTGCGCGGCACCGTCTTCGCCGATCGCGGCGTCTACCGGCTCGGCGAGGAAATTCACTTCAAGGCGATCCTCCGCCACGACACCGCGACCGGCATCAAGGTGCCGGACGCCGGGACGCCGGTCTACGTCAGCGTCCGCGACAGTCAGGATCGCGAGGTCGATCAGCGCGAGGTCAAGCTGTCGGCGTGGGGCTCGGTCGAGTGGACGCAGACGCTGCCGGCGGAAGGCGCGCTCGGCAATTACTCGGTCCTGATGCGGCTGCGGCCGTTCGTCGACGCCGCCAAGAAGCCATCGGGCGAGCTGACGCGCGAGCTGAATGTCCGCGACGTCGACAGCGAGCCCGACGTCGCCGAGCCGCGCGACTCGATCAGCGGCGGCTTCCTGGTGGCGGCCTACCGGCGGCCCGACTTCCGCGTCGACGCGACGCTGACCAGCGCGACGCCGTTCGCCGGCGCCAAGCTCGCCGGCACGGTGACCGCGCGCTACCTGTTCGGCGCGGCGATGAAGGACGCGCCGGTGCGCTGGACCTACTCGCGCACGGCCGCCTACGGTGCGCCGTCGTCGCTGCTCCGTAACTTCCCGCTCGAGGGCTTCGACTTCGGCGCCCGGCCGCCGTTCTACAACCGCGTCGAGCTGCGCTCGGACGAACACGCGACCAACGCGGACGGCACCTTCGAGGTCGAGCTCGAGACGAAGGGCGGCGACGGCGTCCGCTACGACTACCTCCTCGAAGGCGACGTCACCGACGTGTCGCGGCAGCACATCGCCAACCGCGCCTCGATCTCGGTCCACCCGGCCGCCGTCTACGTCGGCGTCAAGCTGCCCTACTTCGTCGACCAGTCCGCCGGTATCAGCGCCGCGCTCGTCGCGCTGACCCCGGACGGCGCCTACGTCCCCGACACCGACATCGCCGTGACCGTGCAGCACGTGCAGTGGATCAGCACGCGTCGCGCCGAAGGCAGCGGCTTCTACACCTGGGACACGCAGGAGAAGGTCACACCGGTCGGGACGTGGCACGCCACGTCGGGCCGTGAGCCCGTCATGCTGCCGCTGCCGCTGAAGGAAGGCGGCTACTTCAAGCTGCGGGCCGAGGCCAAGGACGCCGACGGCCGCCTGGCGGTCGCCGAGAGCGAGTTCTACGCGCTCGGCCCCGGCTACACGGCGTGGACGCGCTACGACCACAACCGCATCGACCTGGTGCCCGAGCGCAAGCTCTACGCGCCCGGTGAGTCGGCGCGGATCATGATCAAGTCGCCGTGGGAGCAGGCCACCGCGCTGGTCACGACCGAGCGCGAGGGCGTCCGCACGCACCGCCGCTTCGCGCTGACCTCGTCGCAGCAGTCGATCTCGGTGCCGGTCGCCGAGGCCGACATCCCGAACGTGTTCGTGTCGGTGCTGCTGGTGAAGGGCCGCAGCAAGGACGCGACGCCCGACGACGGCAGCGATCCCGGCAAGCCGTCGTTCCGTCTCGGCTACCTCGAGCTGAAGGTCGAGGACGCGAGCAAGCGGCTGACCGTCACCGCCAAGGCCGACAAGGACGAGTTCCGGCCGGCCAACAAGGCCAAGGTCTCGGTGACGGTGAAGGACGTCGCCGGCAAGCCGGCCCAGAGCGAGGTGACGCTGTGGGCGGTCGACTACGGCGTGCTGTCGCTGACCGCGTTCCAGACGCCCGACGTCCTCAAGTCGGTCTACGTCGAGAAGGCGCTGCAGGTGATCACGAACGATAGCCGGCAGCGCATCGTCAGCCGGCGCGTGTTGACCCCGAAGGGCGGCGACGAGGGGGGCGGCGGCGGCCAGGAGCCGGGCGCCGGCACCGTCCGCAAGGACTTCCGCGTCCTCGCGTTCTGGGTCGGGTCCGTCGTCACCGACGCCAACGGCCTCGCCACCGTCGACGTCACGCTGCCCGAGTCACTGACCACCTACCGGATCATGGCGGTCGCCGCCGACAAGGCGTCGCGCTTCGGCAGCGCCGACAGCGAAATCCGCGTCAACAAGCCGCTGACGATGAAGCCGGCGTTCCCGCGCTTCCTGGCCCGCGGCGACAAGGCGTCGTTCGGCGCCGTCGTCACCAGCCAGCTGAAGACGAAGGGCTCGGCGACGGTCACGATCAAGAGCCTCGATCCGGCCATCCTCGAGATCACCGGCCAGGCGAAGCAGTCCGCGGCCATCGCCGCCGGCGGCGCCGTGGAGGTGAAGTTCGACGCCGTCGCCAGGGCGATCGGCAAGGCGCGGATCCAGATGACCGCACGGATGGGCGGCGAGAGCGACGCCTTCGAGGACGTCATTCCGGTCGAAGTGCTGGTCTCGCCCGAGACCGTCGCGGCGTATGGCGACACGACCGCCGAGGCGCGCGAGAAGCTGACGCTGCCGGCCGGCGTCGTCGCCGGCTTCGGCGGGCTGTCGCTCGAGCTCGCCTCGACGGCGATGGTCGGCCTCGGCGAAGGCGCCCGCTACCTGATCGAGTATCCGTACGGCTGCGCCGAGCAGCGGTCGTCGCGGGCGCTGGCGCTGCTCCTGGCGGCCGACCTCGGCGACGCGTTCGCCCTGCCCGACATCAACGCCAAGGACGCCCGCACCATCGCGCAGGCGCAGATCACGCAGCTCGAGCAGTACCAGTGCGACGGCGGCGGGTTCGCCTACTGGCCGGGCGCGTGCAGCTCGGTGTCGCCGTACCTGACGGCCTACGTGCTGCACGTCTTCCAGGTCGCCGAGTCGCTCACATACAAGGTGAACGCCGAGGTGATGCAGCGCGCCTACGTCTACCTCGAAGGCGAGCTGGCCAGGCCGAAGCCCGAGAACGAGAGCTGGTTCCCGGCCTACACCGCGTGGCAGTCGTTCGCGGTCAAGGTGCTCGTCGAGGGCGGGCGCAACCAGGACTCGCACATCACGCGGATCTACGGCTACGCCGATCGCATGCCGGTGTTCGGCCTGACCTACCTCGCCGACGCGATGGGCGCCAAGGGCGCGAGCGATCCGCGGCTCGATCGAGCTGCGCCGCCGTATCAAGAACGCGGTGCTGCCGGAAGGCGGCAGCGCGCACGTCGAAGAGCTGAACGATCCGTACCTGCTGTGGTTCTGGAGCTCGAACATCCGCTCGACGGCGATCGTGCTGAATCACCAGGCGAAGCAGGCGACGCCCGACGTCGACCTGCGCGCAATGGTGCGCTGGATGATGGCGGCACGGAAGAACGGGCGCTGGGGCAACACGCAGGAGAACGCGATGGCGATGGAGGCGCTGGTCAGCTACTACCGCGCCCACGAAGCGGAGATCCCCGACTTCACCGCCGCGGCGGGCTTCGGCGGCGAGAAGCCGCTGGCCCAGAAGGCGTTCAAGGGCCGCTCCGCGACGGCCGCGACGAAGAACGTCCCGATGCAGACGCTGCTCGCCGCCGGGCCGGCCGGGTCGACGCGTGACCTGACGTTCGCCAAAACCGGCACCGGCCGCCTGTTCTACGTCGCGCGGCTGAAGTACGCGGTCGACGCGCCGCGCCAGGACGGGCTCGACAGCGGCTTCGCGATCACCCGCAAGTACGAGCCGACCGAGGCCGGTGCCAAGGGCGCCACCGGGCCGGCCAGCACCAGCTACAAGTCCGGCGATCTGATCCGCGTCACGCTCTCGTTCGACCTGACCAAGGAGCGCCGCTACGTCGCGGTCGTCGATCCGCTGCCGGCCGGGTTCGAGCCCGTCGAGTCGTGGTTCGCCACGACCGCCCGCGATCTGGCCGGCCAGAACGACCAGCAGAACGAGCCGTCGGCGTGGTGGCTGCTGTGGGAGAAGGGCGGCTTCGACCACGTCGAGAAGCTCGACGACCAGGTGCGCCTGTTCGCGACGCGCCTGAGTGAAGGTCACCACGAGTTCGCCTACCTCGTCCGCGCGACGACGGCCGGCACCTACTCGGCGGCGCCGGCGCACGCCGAGGAGATGTACGAGCCTGAGGTCTTCGGTCGGACCGCGACGGCGGCGATCGACGTGAAGAAGTGAAGGCTCTGTTCGCGCGGTCTGCCGGCGCCGGGCGCGGGTGGTCCGCGATGCTTCGTCGCCGGACCGCGCAGGTCGCCGCGCTCAGCCGCCGGCCATCGGCCCGTCGCACGGCCGCCGGCCTCGCGCTCGGCGCGCTGCTCGGGGTGGCCTGGATCCGTCTCGGTCCGCTGCCGGCCGCCCTCCTCGACGAGGCCGACGCGGTGCGCTCGACGACCGTCCTCGATCGCAACGGCGAGGTGCTCTACGAGGCGCGCTCCGACCTCGGCACGCGCGAGCTGCGGCTGCGCCCGGACCGCCTGCCGCCGGCGCTCGTCGCGGCGACGCTCGCCGCCGAGGATCACCGGTTCCACTCGCACTGGGGCGTCGATCCGATCGCGATGGCCCGCGCGACGTGGCGCAACGTCGTCGCCCTCGATCGCGTCGAGGGTGGCTCGACGCTGTCGCAGCAGGTGGCCAAGCTGCTGCTCGATCGACGCGCGCAGCTCGGCGCCGGCACGCCCCGCCGGCGCGGCTGGTTCGCCAAGATCGACGAAGCCATCGTCGCGCTGCGGCTCGAACATCGCCTGTCGAAGGCCGAGATCCTCGCGCTCTACCTGAACCTGGCGCCGTACGGCAACCAGATCGCCGGCGCCGAGCGCGCCAGCCGCGCCTACTTCGGCATCGACAGCTCGATGCTGACGCCGGCCCAGGCGGCGTTCCTCGCCGCGCTGCCGCAGCGTCCGTCGCGCTTCAACCCGTGGCGGAACCTCGGCCAGGCGACGGCCCGGCAGCGGGTCGTGCTGGCGCGGATGGAGCGGCGCGGCTTGCTGCCGGCGTCCGCGGCGGCGGTGGCCCGCGCCGAGCGCCTCCGCCTGGCCGACGAGGACGCGCGCTTCCTCGCGCCGCACTTCGTCGGCATGGTGCTCGCCGATCTGCCGGACCCGAAGCCGGCCCGCGTCGTGACCACGCTCGACGCGGCGCTGCAGCGCACCATCGAGGGCATCATCCGCAGCCAGCGGCCGCTGCTCGACCAGCATGGTGCGACCAACGTCGCCATCGTCGTCCTCGACAACACGACCTCGCAGTGGCTGGCCTGGGAAGGATCCGGCAACCATGGCGACGCCCGCGGCGGCTCGATCAACGGCCCGACCGCGCTGCGCCAGCCCGGCTCGGCGCTGAAGCCGTTCACCTACGCGCTGGCGTTCGAGGCCGGCGAGAGCCCGGCCACGGTGCTGCCCGACGTCCCGGCGACGTTCCCCACCGCCGAGGACGGCGTGGTCTACACGCCGCGCAACTATGACGGGCGCTTCCGCGGCCCGCTCCTGGCGCGGACCGCCCTCGCCGGTTCGATCAACGTGCCGGCGGTGGCGCTCGCCTCCGATCTGGGCGTGCCGAACGTGCTGCGCTTCCTGCGCCGGGCCGGTTTCACCACGTTCGACAAGACCGCCGCCTACTACGGCCTCGGCCTGACCCTCGGCAACGCCGAGGTGCGGCTCGACGAGCTGACCACCGCCTACGCGGCGTTCGCGCGCGGCGGCGAATGGCGGCCAGCGAGAGCCCGGCTCGAGCCCGAACCGCGGCTCGCCGATCCGGTCCAGCTCGTCTCACCGCGGACCGCCTATTGGATCACGGACATCCTGGCCGACGACGCGGCCCGCGAGTTCATCTTCGGGCGCGGCAGCCAGCTCGAGTTCCCGTTCCCGGTCGCGGTGAAGACCGGCACGTCGCAGGCCTACCACGACAACTGGACGGTCGGCTCGTCGCGCCACGTCACGGTCGGCGTGTGGGTCGGCAACTTCGACCGCGCGCCGCTGATCGGCTCGTCGGGGGTCACCGGCGCCGGGCCGCTGTTCCACGCCGTGATGCTCGCCGCGGAGGCCCGCGTCGCCGGCGGGATCACCCCGACCGACGACCGGCTGCTCGATCCGCCGTCGCCGCTCGTCGAGACGACGATCTGCGCGCTGTCGGGCCGGCGCGCCAGCGACGCCTGTCCGGTGCGGCGGCGCGAACACCTGGCGCCCGATGCGCCGCAGGTGGCCGGGCCGCCGTGCGCCTGGCATCGCGCCAGCGACGGCGAGCTGGTGACGATGTGGCCGGAGCGCTATCGCGGCTGGGCCGACGCGAACGGGCTACGGTCGGCGCGCGACCGCGAGGCCGAGATGCGAGTCGCCCGGCGCGCGACCGCCGATCCACGCGGCGCAGCTTCGCGATCCGCGGCGGGCGGGACAGGGTCGGCATCGGGGTCCGCGACCGGGCACGGCACCGGATCGGCATCGGCCGCCGGGCATCCGGCCGGCCTCCAGGTCGCACATCCGGCCGAGGGCACCGTCTTCCTCATCGATCCGACGCTGCGCCCCGAGTTCCAGGCGGTGCCATTCCGCGCGCTCGGCGCCGGCGGCGGGCAGGTGTCCTGGACGGTCAATGGCCACCCGGTCGGCTCGGCGGGCGCCGACGGGTCCGTGCTCTGGCCGCTCCAGCGCGGCCGTCAGATCGCCATCGTCCACGACGCCCGCGGGCGGTCCGCGCAAGTCAGCTTCGTCGTGAAATGATTCCTTCTCCCGATGGTTCTCCCGATGCCGCTTCCGATCTCGCTTCCGATCATCCGTCTGGGAGCCGCCTGAAAGGTTGCGTTATTTGCTACTGACTGCGGACACACTCGTCGACGAGCGGACGAACATCGTCCCGTTCGAGAGCGCCGGCGTCGCCATGAGCAGTTCGCCCATCGAGTTGGTGGCGAGGTGCTTGAACGTGCGGCCGGCCTGGACGACCAGGATCTCGCCGTCTTCGTTCGACAGATAGATCTTGCCGTCCGCGGCGATCGGCGAGGCGCTGAAGCCGCTGCCGACCACCGGCAGGCGCTGCCGGTAGATCTCGTCGCCGGTCTGCAGATCGTAGGCGTCGAGGACGCCGTTGTTGGCAAGCACGTAGAGGATGCCCTGGTAGGCGAGCGGCGTCGGCATGTAGGAGCCGCGGCCCGTGCGGGTCCAGGCGACGGCCTGGCTGCTCGTCTGACCCTCGTTCAGCGTCAGGTCGCCGCGCGCGCCGGCCTTGATCACGAAGATGGGCCGCTCGGGGGCGCGTCCGCTGGAGACGACGAGCAGGTCGCCGGAGGCGATCGGCGTTGGCGCGGTGATCTTCGAGCTGCGTCCGAGCCGCCATAACTCCTTGCCGCTGCGCGGATCGTAGCCGCGGACGAAGTTCGAGGCGTTGGTGACGAGCTCGGCGCCCTTCGACGTCGTCGCCACCGTCGGCGTCCCCCACGATGGCAGCTCGTCGCGCTCCGTCTTCCAGGCGACCTTGCCCGTCGCGGCGTCCAGCGCCACGAGAAACGAATCCGCCTGCGTGTCGCACTGCAAAATCACGAGGTCGTTCCAGATGATCGGCGAGCTGGCCGTGCCCCACTCGAAGGTCGGGACGTCGTAGGCGCCGACGTCGAGGCGGCCGAGGTCGGCCTTCCACAACAGCTTGCCGGTCAGGTCGAAGGCGTAGACGCCCTGCGAGCCGAACGACGCGACGACGAGGCGGCCGTCGGTGGCCGGGGTGGCGCTGGCGTAGGTCGACTTGATGTGGCGCAGCTCGCGCGGCGCACCCTCGAAGGCAACGCGCTCCCAGACGATCTTCCCGCTCGCCGCGTCGAGCGCGTAGAGCATCCAGCGCTGCGTGGAACGATCCGCCGACGCGTCGCCGTCGCCGTAGAGGCCGGGCCGGAAGGTCGCCTTGGCATCGCTGCTGACGGCGCTCGTCACGAACACGCGGTCGCCCCACACAATCGGGCTCGAGTGGGCCAGCCCCGGGATCGGCGTCCGCCAGCGCACGTGCTCGCGGGTCTTGGGATTCCACGCGTCGGGCAGCTGCTGGCCGTCGGCGACGCCGGCCGCCTGGACGCCGCGGAACGACGGCCAGCTGTTCGTCGCCGGCGCAATCGGCCTGGCCGGCGGACGGGCCAGCGCCGTGACCGTGATCTTCCGTGGTGCCACGACGACCGTCTCGGTCGCCAGGCGCCACGAGCTGCGGTCGAGGATCATGCGCCGCTGGACGCAGGGATCCGCGATCACCGCGAAGGTGGGGTGGCCGCCGGCTGGATCGACGCGATAGCGCGCCGGCTCGGCGCACTCCTTCGGCGCCGAGGGCGTCCGCAGCTCGAGCTCGCTGCCGGCGAGCGTCCAAATGCCTTCGAGCGTCGGCCAGCCGCCGCCTTCGATGCGGAACGTGCCCGCGGGATCGAAGCGGGCGGTGAACGCGCCGAACCGCAGCGGCTGCGCCGGCAAGGTCACGGACGGCGGCGGTGCAGCCTGCACCAGCGCCCCGAGCAGAACGACGGCTCGCAACATCCCGGCCTCCGTCGCAGATTCTGCCACGTTCTGCAGGGTCTCCAGGAGGATGATCGGGAGTGGGATCGGAAGCGGGATCGGAAGCGGGATCGGGAGCCGCTTCGGGAGACGCTACTTGATGCGGTCGACGATGGCGGCGCCCATGGCGGAACAGGACATGGCGGCTTCGCCGGGGAGCGCGATGTCCGCGGTGCGGAGGCCGGCTTCGAGGACGCTCTCGATGGCGGCTTCGATGGCCTGCGCTTCCGTTTCCAGCCTGAACGCGTGGCGCAGCATCAGCGCGACCGAGCCGATGGTGCCGATCGGGTTGGCGACGTTGCGCCCGGCCAGCGTTGGCGCCGAGCCGTGGATCGGCTCGAAAAGGCCCGGCCCGTCGCCGAGGCTGGCCGACGGCAGCATGCCGAGCGAGCCGGCGATGGCGCCGGCCTCGTCGGACAGGATGTCGCCGAACAGGTTCTCGGTGACGACGACGTCGTAGCGGCGCGGATCGAGCGCCAGGTTCATTGCGAACGCGTCGACGTACTGGTGCTCGAGCGTCACGTCGGGATAGGCCTGCGCCACCCGGGTGACCGTGGCGCGCCACAACTGCGACGTCTCGAGGACGTTGGCCTTGTCGACCGACAGCACCTTGCGGCGGCGCCCGCGCGCGATGTCGAAGGCGTACTTGCTGACGCGCTCGACCTCGGCCGGCGTGTAGCGCATCGTGTTGAAGCCTTCGCTGCCGTCGGCGGCGAGGCCGCGCGGCTCGCCGAAGTAGAGCCCGCCGAGCAGCTCGCGGACGATCACCAGGTCGGCGCCGGCGACGCGCTCCGGCTTGAACGGCAGGACGTCGTGCAGGGCCGCGAACGCCTTGGCCGGCCGCAGGTTGGCGTAGACGCCGAGACCCTTGCGCAGCGCCAGCAGGCCGGTCTCGATCTTCTCGGCCCGCGGCAGGTGATCGAAGGCCGGATCGCCGACGGCGCCGAGCAGCACCGCGTCGCTCGCCTGGCAGGCGGCGAGGGTCTCGGGCGGGAGCGCCGGCCTTCCGGCCCGCAGCGCGGCGGCGCCGATCGGATACGAGGTGGTGGTGAAGGTGCGGCCATAGCAGCGACCGACCGCGTGCAGGACGTCGACGGCGGCGGCAACGACCTCGGGGCCGACGCCGTCACCGGGCAGTAGAGCGATGTTCACGGGCGGGTGGAAACCTTTGCTGCCCTACGGGCGGGTGGCGGCGGGAGCCCCGACCTGGCCGGGGCTGAGCGTGTCCTGGCTGGTGCGGACGGCCTCGACGATGGCCACGATCTCGGCGTCCGAGACGTGCTTCTGGAGATCGGCCAGTTCGGTCATCTGGCGATACACCCGGTCGAGCTCGAACTTCGAGAGGGCCAGCCCGAGGTCCTCGCAGCGCTTCTGCACAGCGTGGCGACCCGAGTGCTTGCCGAGCACGAGCGTCGACTTGGGGACGCCGACGTCCTCGGCGTTCATGATCTCGTAGGTGCGGCGGTCCTTGAGCATCCCGTCCTGGTGGATGCCGGCTTCGTGGGCGAACGCGTTCCGCCCGACGATCGCCTTGTTGGCCTGCACCGCCTGGCCGGTCAGCTTCGTGAGCAGCTGGCTCGCCGGATAGATCTCGGGGGTCACGATCCCGGTCGTGAACGTGGCGCGATCGTGCCGGACGTGCGACACCATCACGATCTCCTCGAGCGACGCGTTGCCGGCCCGCTCGCCGATGCCGTTGATCGTGCACTCGACCTGGCCGGCGCCGGCGCGGATGGCAGCCAGGCTGTTGGCGACGGCGAGGCCGAGGTCGTCGTGACAGTGGGTGCTGAAGATCGCCTTGGACGCGTTCGGCACCGTCGCGATGATGGCGCGGAAGAACTCCTCGATCTCGTCCGGCGTGCAGTAGCCGACCGTGTCCGGCAGGTTAATCGTGGTCGCCCCGGCCTCGATGACCGCCTCGACGACCTGGCAGAGGAACCCCGTGTCGCTGCGGGTGGCGTCCTCGGCCGAGAATTGGACGTCGTCGGTGAAGCCGCGCGCTCGCGTCACCGCCGCCACCGCCCGCTCGAGACATTGCTCGCGGGTGATCCGCAGCTTGCGGTCCAGGTGGAGGTCGGAGGTGGCGATGAAGGTGTGGATGCGGCTGCGGGCCGCGGGTTCGAGGGCCTTGCCGGCGGCGTCGATGTCGCCCGGAGCGCAGCGCGCGAGCGCCGCGATCACGGGCCGTCGCACCTCGGTGGCGACCCGTCGCACCGACTCGGCGTCGTCCTGGGAGGCAATCGGGAAGCCGGCCTCCATGATGTCCACGCCCAGGGAGTCGAGCTGACGAGCCAGCTGGAGCTTCTCCGCGACGCGCATCGAGAAGCCAGGAGCTTGCTCGCCGTCACGGAGGGTAGTGTCGAAGACGACGACCGCAGGATCGGCCATGCTCCGTAGTAGACGCCCCGCCTCAACGGTTAGTCAAGATTATAATCCTTACGGTTGCATAATCGGTTAGTATGATGACGACCATGGATCTGGCCGAGCTGCAGGTCTTTCTGACGGTCGCCTCGGAGCGAAGCTTCTCGCGTGCGGCGGCACGGCTGCATCGCACCCAGCCGGCGATCAGCCAGGCGGTCAAACGCCTCGAGGACGATCTCGGCGAGCGGCTCTTCGACCGTTCCGCCAAGGACGGCAAGCTGACCGAGGCCGGGCGCGTGCTCCTCGACTATGCGCAGCGGCTGATGCGCCTGGCCGAGGAAGCCGACTCGGCGGTCCGCGACCTCCGCGACCTCCAGCGCGGTCGCGTCCTGGTCGGCGCCAACGAAGCAGCGGTGCACGTCTTGCTGCCGCTGCTCGAGCACTTCCGCCGGCAGTTCCCGCGCATCCAGATCGACATCCGCCGCGTCCCGTCGCGCCAGATCGGCGTCGAAGTGCTGCAGCGGAGCCTGGATTTCGGCATCCTCTCGTTCCCGCCCGCCGAGCGCGGTCTGGGTTCGGTCACGCTGGGGTCCGACGAGCTGGTGATGCTGGTGGCGCCGGCGCATCCGCTCGCCGGCCGCAAGCAGGTGACGATGAGCGAGCTGGGCGAGCAGGACGTCATCGCCCACAACGAAGCGTCACCCGCCCGCGAAAAGGTGCTGCGGCTGTTCGAGCAGCGCCACGAGAAGCTGAACATCACCATGGCCCTGCCCAGCCTGGACGGCATCAAGCGGGCGGTCGAGATGAACCTCGGCGTGGCGCTCCTGCCGCGCCGCTGCGCGGTCACCGAACTGGCGCGCGGCACGCTGGTCGCGACCACGGTTCCGCAGTTGCGCCTGCCCCGCCACCTTCGGCTGGTTTATCGTCAGGCGGGCGAGCTCTCGCACGCCGCGCAGCAGTTCCTGGCTGTCGCCAAGAAGCACGAGCAGGCCGAGACCGCCCCGACCGAAGATCCCGCCTGAACGGGGCCGGCGGCCGGGTCCGCGGAAGTTGTCCGGCTTTTGGGGGCGTCCTGTCCTCGGGAACGGAACAGCCAGCCCGCCCAAGGGGCCGTAGAGGTTGAGAAATCTTGCGATCCCGTCTGGCACGGGAGTTGATTTACCTGGCGCAGGAGATACGCATGATGTCCTCACGAATCGTCACCAGTGCCGTGCTCGTCGGGTTCCTCGCAGCTACACCCGCCCTGGCCCAGAACGCCCGGCCCCGCGGCGGCGACCACGGTGGGGGTGGTGGTGGTGGTGATCGCAGCGGCGATCGCGGTGGGTCCCGCAGTGACCGCGGCGGTGACCGTGGTGGTGATCGCGGCGGTGATCGCGGCGGCAACCGGCAGGCCGCCAGCCCCCGCGTCTACCAGCGCAACGCGCCCGAGCGGGCGCCGCAGCGCTCCTACGACAACCGTTCCTACAACAGCGGCCGCCGCTCCGAGGCGCCGCGCCAGTACACGGCGCCCCGTCAGTCCGAGGCGCGCCGCTACCAGGCGCCGCGTCAATACGACAACCGGAGCTACAACAACCGGAGCTACAACGCGCCCCGCGCCTATGTGGCGCCGCGCGCCAATCAGTACGACCGCCGGTCCTACTCCAGCCGTGGCTACGTTGCGCCGCGCCGCGATCCCTACTACCGCGGCAACAGCTACCGCAGCTACGACTCGCGCTACTACGCCCCACGCTACAACAGCTACAGCCGGCGCTATGTCTACGGCGGCTATCGTGGCGTCTATGGCTACGGCGGCAGCTACCTGCGCTCGCGCATCGTGAGCATCTCGCCGTGGCGGCCCTACCACTACCGGCCGCGCTTCGGCATCGGCGTCTACTACGGCGACGGCGGCGTCTACGACTACGGCTACACGCCGAGCTACTACTACGACCCGACTCCTGGCCAGGTCTACGGTGGCGTGCGCATCACCGAGGCGCCGCGTGACGCGCAGGTGTTCGCGGACGGCTACTACGTCGGGATCGTCGACGACTTCGACGGCGTCTTCCAGCACGTCAACCTGGAGGCCGGCCAGCACCGCATCGAGGTTCGCGCCGGGGACGTCGAGCCGATTTCGTTCGACGTCTACGTCCAGCCCGGCCGCACCATCACGCTCCGCGCCGACGACTACAACGACGGCTACTCCGACAACGGTAGCGACGGCTACTGAGCCCTCCCGCTCGCGCCGCCGGCCCTTCGGGGCCGGCGGTGTCCGCTCCCCCGGTGCCCCCTCCGGTTCCGCCCCTCCCGCCCCTCCGCGCCGGCCGCTCCCCCAACGACAAATCGTGCACCTTGCGACGGTCTTCGTCCGGACCGCACCCCCGGGGTAACCTGAGGGGTGATGTTCCGCCGCACCGACGACCTGCGTATCACCGACGTCCGCCCGCTGATTCCCCCGGCCATCCTGCTGGAGGAGCTCCCCATCAGCGAGCGCGCCTCGAACGTGGTCGCCAACGCCCGTACCGCCATCTCCAACGCCATCGAGGGCCGCGACCCCCGGCTGGTCGTCGTCGCCGGGCCGTGCTCGATCCACGACCAGAAGGCCGGCCTGGAGTACGCCAACCGTCTCCAGCGCCTGGCCGCGCGCTACGCCGACCATCTGATCCTCGTCATGCGGAGCTACTTCGAGAAGCCGCGGACGACGGTCGGCTGGAAAGGGTTCATCAACGATCCCGACCTCGACGAGAGTTTCCACATCAACAAGGGCCTGCGCCTCGCCCGCCAGCTGCTGCTGGACGTCAACGACATGGGGCTGCCGACCGGGTCCGAGTTCCTCGACACCCAGATTCCGCAGCACATCGCCGACCTGACGTCGTGGGTGGCGATTGGCGCCCGCACCACCGAGAGCCAGGTGCACCGCGAGCTCGCCTCCGGCCTGTCGATGCCGGTCGGCTTCAAGAACGGCACCGATGGCAGCACCAAGACGGCCGTCGACGCCGTGCTGTCGGCCCGGACCGGGCACTGGTTCCCGTCCGTCACCAAGCAGGGCGTGTCGGCCATCTTCCAGACCACCGGGAACGAGAGCTGCCACGTGATCCTCCGCGGCGGCAGCCGCACTGGCCCGAACTACCACGCCGCGAACGTCGCCGAGCTGTGCCAGACCCTCGCCAAACAGGGCCTGCGCCAGGCGGTGATGGTCGACTGCTCGCACGGCAACAGCGAGAAGGATCACCGCCGCCAGGGCGCGGTCGCGGCCGACCTCGGCCAGCAGGTCGCCGCCGGCTCGTGGCACGTCTTCGGCGTGATGCTCGAGAGCCACTTGGTCGAGGGCCGGCAGGACTACGTGCCGGGCCGCGATTCCGTCTACGGCCAGAGCATCACCGACGCCTGCATCTCGCTGGAACAGACCGAGCCGCTGCTCGAGCAGCTGGCCAAGGCCCAGCAGCTGCGCGGGTCGACCGTGTCGGCCTAGGTCCCCGGCTATCGATGGCCGACCCGCCCCCGCCCGGCACCGGTTCGATCGGCGGCTTCGCCATCGCGCCGCCCATCGAGCCGATGCTGGCCAAGCTGGCCGTGGCGCTGCCCGAGGCCGGCCCGTTCCTGTTCGAGCCGAAGTGGGACGGCTTCCGCGCCCTCGTCTTCCGCGGCGACGGCGACGTCTTCATCCAGAGCCGTGACCTGCGGCCGCTCGACCGCTACTTCCCCGAGCTCCACGACCTGCTGATTGCGGCGCTGCCGGCCGGCTGCGTCGTCGACGGCGAGATCGTCATCGCCGGCCCGCACGGCCTGGACTTCGATCGGCTGCAGCTGCGCCTGCATCCCGCGGCGTCGCGGGTCGCCAAGCTCGCCGCCGAGACGCCATCCGCCTTCGTCGCCTTCGATCTGCTGGCCGTCGACGGCCGGGACATCCGCGGGCTGCCGCAGCACGAGCGGCGCGCCCGGCTCGAGCAGCTGCTGGCGCAGGCGGCGCCGCCGCTGTACCTGACGCCGATGACGCGGGATCGGGCGCTGGCCGCCGAGTGGCTGGAGCGGTTCGAAGGCGCCGGCCTCGACGGCGTGATGGCCAAGCCGATCGACGCGCCGTACCAGCCGGGCAAGCGCGCGATGCTGAAGATCAAGCACGCGCGCACCGCCGACTGCGTGGTCGCCGGCTTCCGCTGGCACAAGAGCGGCGACGACCGCGTCGGCTCGCTGCTGCTCGGCCTCTACGACGGCGGCGGCCGGCTGCAGCACGTCGGCGTCACGTCGGCGTTCACGATGGCGGTCCGCAAGGCGCTCGCCGAGGAGCTGGCACCGCTGCGCGTCGACGCGCTGGACGGGCATCCGTGGCGCGACTGGGCCTCGGCGTCGATGGATTTCGACCGCAAGCCGGGCGGGCAGAGCCGGTGGAGCGCGGGCAAGGACCTGTCGTGGGAGCCGCTGCGGCTCGAGCGCGTCTGCGAAGTGAAGTACGACCACCTGCAAGGTGACCGCTTCCGGCACGCGACGGTATTCCAGCGCTGGCGGCCGGACAAGGCGCCCGCCGATTGCCGCTACGACCAGCTCGAGGTCACGACTCCGTACGAGCTGGCGAAGGTCTTCGGCGCCGGCCAGCCGCCGCGATAGCCTTCTCCCAGTCCTCGGTCAGCGGATCCTCGTTGGGATCGAGCGGCTCCTGCGCCGGCCGCCGAGCCTCGGGGACGTGCTGCAGGTTGACGCGGATCCGCGTCCACGTCTGGAAGCGCCCGCGCATCGCGTCGATCAGGACGTCGGCCGGCTGGAGATGCAAGGCGGCTTCGGCGTGCCGCGCCTTCCAGCGCTCGAGGCCGGCCAGCGCATCGTCCTTCGATCGCGCCCGGCCGATCTCGAGCAGCGGCTTGGTGCTGGTGCGGCGGCCGGTCGGTTTGGCCAACGACTCCGGAGTCGTGTCGCCGGCACCGGGCGACTCCGGAGTCGTTTTGGCGGAAGTCGAGCGTTTGCGTGAGTTAGCCCCAGACGACTCCGGAGTCGTCAGCCGGGCCCGCGAGGGCGCGACGCGCGACGGTTCGCCGGCCTGCTTGCGATAGTGCGGCGGCCACGGCGCGTCGCCGAGGCCGTCGCGCTCGTCGCGCTCCGACAACTCGAGCAGCGCGTCGAGCGAGCACGGCCGATCGTCGATGCCGGCGTGGCGATCGCCCACCGCGGCGAACCGGGCCGGCATCGTCCGCATCGTGAAGTCGTGCGGATTGCAGTCGCCGATCTCCTCCCACGTCAGCGGCGCCGACACGCGCGCGTCCGGCTTCGGCCGCACCGAGTAGGCGGCGGCGACGGTGCGATCCTTGGCGTTCTGGTTGTAGTCGAGGAACACGCCCTGGCGCTCCTCCTTCCACCACTTGCTGGTCGCCAGCCCCGGCGCGCGCCGTTCCACCTCGCGCGCCAGCGCCAGGGCGGCCCGGCGCACCTGATCGAACGCCCAGCGGCGCTCGATGCGGATCGACACGTGGATGCCGCGCGATCCCGACGTCTTGGGCCAGCCGATCAGTCCGAGATCGCCGAGCGCGGCGTGGACCACCCCGGCGACTTCGCGGATCTGCGGCCACTCGACGCCGGGCACCGGATCGAGGTCGACGCGCAGCTCGTCTGGGTGATCGAGATCATCGGCGCGGACCGGATGCGGGTGCAGCTCGAGGCAGGCCAGGTTGGCCATCCAGACGAGGGCTGCGGCGTCACGCGGGACGACTTCCTCGGCGCTGCGTCCGGACGGGAAGTGCAGCGACACGACGTCGATCCAGTCGGGCCGCGATTCGGGGGCGCGCTTCTGGTAGAAGAACTCGCCGCCGATGCCGTTCGGATAGCGAACGAGCACGTTGGGCCGGCCGCCCGCGGCGCGGAGCGCGCCATCGGCGACGCTCAGGTAGGTCCTGCGCCAGATCCAGCTTGGTCAGGCCGGCCTCGGGAAACAGGACCTTGCGCGGGTTGGTGACCGCGACGTCGCGGCCGCCGCAGCTCAGGACTTCGCGCTCGTCGGTGGTGGCCATAGCCCCAGGAAGTCACGGAGCCGGTCCAGCTCCGCGGCGAGTTCGGCGGGGAAGCCCTTCTCCGAGGGCCGCCCGTCCGCGTAGCCGATGTCGTGTCGCAGCACGCCGTCGCGAACCGACAGGTTGGCCCAGCCCACCACGCGATCGCGCCACAGCATCGGCAGCGCGTAGTAGCCGAGCTTGCGCTTCGCGAGCGGCGTGTAGGCCTCGAAGCGATACGGCCAGCCCCAGAATAGTTCGAATCGCCGGCGGTCCCACACCACAGGGTCGAACGGCGCCAGCAGGCGCACGCGATCGTCGACGACGGCGCGCTCGGGCCGCTCGCCGGCCGGCCAATACCAGTCCGTGCCGTCGAGGCGGACGTGGGCGAGCCGGGCCCGGGCCCGCACCAGGGCCGCCTTGAGATCGACGCGCCACTGCGGCGCGCCGTAGCGCAGGCGCGCGATGACGTAGTTCAGGCTGAGGCGCGGCAACGGCGCATAGAGCCCGACGACGACGTCGACCAGCGCGTCGATGCGCGCCGCCCGTTCGTCGCGGCTCGCCGGCGGATCGCCGTGGGCGTGCGTGGCGTAGAGCCGGATCCCCGCTTCGCGCCGCACGACGCGCAGGGCGCCGTGGTAGTGCAGCAGGTCGAGATGGTGCGTCGTCGCGCTCGACGAGCCTCCCCAGTAGTTCGTCACGCGGCCGCGCGCGAAGTGCGCGTCGACGTCGCGCGGGTGGACCGCGTCGCGTTCACGCACGAAGGCGAGCAGCTCCTGCGATTGCCGCGCCCGGCCGCCCGAGAAGCGGCCGACGACGCGGCGCGGATGCATCAGCGCCTGGAGGCGCGGCGTCACGAAGCCGTAGTTGATGAAGACGTCTTCCTCGACGTCGAGCGCGGGGTAGCGGCGCTCGAGATCGCCGGCCCGGTAGCGCGTGACGCGCGGCCGCAGGATCAGGTCCTGGGCCCGGGCCGGCGCGCGGATCGGATCGGCCTGGACGAAGGCGAGCCGCTCGATCGCCCGCGCCAGCGTCGTTGGCCGGAACAGGCTCCGTGCGATCGCGAAGCGCCGCAGATCCTCGAGCGTCACCCGATCTGACTCCCGATGCCGCTTCCGATCTCTCTCCCGATCATCCCCTCCCGCAGCCGCGAAAAGGTGTCAGAAACCGCGTACGTAGGGGAGGCGGGCGGCGACGGCTTCGGTCTGGGCGCCGGCGGACAGGAGCTGGCCGGTGGCGTCCCAGTCGCCGGACAGGAACGCTTCCTGGACCGACCTCGGGAGTCGCGCCTGGATTGTCCGGCCGCCGCGGGTGACCGACAGCGCCTGGACGTCGACGACGGTCGGCGCCGACGGCTCGCGCGCGGCGTCGCCAATCAGCCACTCGGATTCGGCCGGCTCGACGGTCAGGCAGGGCATCCCGATGGCCAGCGAGTTGCCGAAGAAGATCTCCGAGAACGACTCGCCGACGACGGCGGTGATGCCCCAGCGGCGGAGGCCCTGCGGCGCGTGCTCGCGCGACGATCCACAGCCGAAGTTGCGGTTGACGACCAGGATCGACGCGCCGGCGAAGCGCGGATCGTCGAAGGGATGGACGCCGCCCTGCTTCGTCGCCGCGGCGCGATCGTCCTCGAACACGTGGTTTTCGAGTCCTTCGAAGCTGATCGCTTTGAGGAACCGGGCCGGCATGATCCGGTCGGTGTCGATGTCCTGCCCGGCGACGGGGACGACGGTGCCCTCGAGGCGGGCGATGCTGGTGGTCGGATTGGTCAAAACGGACACGACATCATTGTAAGTCGTCAAGGTAAGATCGGGCCATGCGGGCCGTCATCCTCGGCGCCTCCGCCCTGGTCCTGTGCCTGGGGGGCAGCTTCGGCGTGCTGCGCGCCGCCGACACGCCGGCCGTCACGGTCGCCGTGCTGCGCGGCGACGGCATCCTGATCCCCATCGCCACGCGCCAGCGTTCGAAATGGATCCAGACCTGGCCGGTCCCGGCCAAGGCCGCGGACGTGCCGCTCGGCCTCGACGGCATCCCGAAGCGCTGGTGGGGCAAGCCAGGCGCCACCACCACCTGGCACGCCTGGCAGATCGACGGCACGACGTCAGACGTCGCCGTCGAGCGTCCCACGTGGTACCTGGCGCACTGCCAGCAGGGCATCGGGCTGAAGACGGCCCTCACCGCTCGCCCGCCGGTGCCGCCGCCGACGATGCAGCCGTATCCGAAGCTCGGCCTGGCCTCGACCGCCCCGCTCGCCTTCCGGCGGATCGTGCCGATCGATCAGTCCGACGCCAAGTGGATGCCGATCGTCGACAAGGTCAGCGAGGCGGTCAACAAGGCCGAGGACGCGATGACCGGCATCCCGTCGATGAGAGCTCCGACGCTGCTGAAGCACCCCACGCCTGCCGCCGACCGTGCCAAGGTGGCCACGCGCGTCGAATCGCTCTATCGGCTGGCCCTCGCCGGCGGGCGGACCCTCTATTACGTCGAGGCGACCAAGCGCTACGGGATGCCGCCTATCCCCGCCGACCGAAACGCCAAGGCACCGACACCGAAAGGCGGCTGCTCGGTCATGTCGTTCGGCAACGGCTTCTTCCTGGTCGACGCCGACGGCAAGATCCCGACGCCGACCTTGGACGTCCGGCTGTCGTCGTGCGACTACGACACGGTGTCGCTGATGCTGCCGCTCGGCGCCATCGTCGACGGCGAGCGACACGTCTGGATCGGCCAGGTGACCGGCTGGGACTACGAGTCGTTCGCCGGCTTTCAGTGGAACCGTGAAAGCGGCAAGATCGCCGACGTGTTCTTCACGCGCGGCGGCTGGTGCGCCGGGGACGGCGGTTAGTGAACCCGACGACGCCCGGCAGCGGCGACTGACGCGCGCCGTCAGCGGCCGGCGAGGGCCGACGTCAGCACCTTGCGGACATCGACCACTTCGCCAGCGAGCGCCGCGGCCGCGACCATCGCCGGGCTCATCAGCAGAGTACGGCCGGTCGGGCTGCCCTGCCGGCCCTTGAAGTTGCGGTTCGACGAGGAGGCGCAGACCTCCGCGCCCTGCAGCTTGTCCGGGTTCATCCCCAGGCACATCGAGCAGCCGGCGCCGCGCCACTCGAAGCCGGCGTCGCGGAAGACCTGATCCAGCCCCTCGGCGATGGCGGCCTTGGCGATGCCCTGCGAGCCCGGCACGACCAGCGCCGCGGACGCGCGGCGAAATCCTGCGGCCCTTGACGATCGCGGCCGCTTCTCGCGAGATCCGACAACCGCGAGTTCGTGCACGACCCGATGAAGGCGACGTCGATGGGCGTCGCCCTCGATCTTCGCGCCGGCCGCGAAGCCCATGAAGTCCAGCGCGTCGACGATGCCCTGGCGCTCGCCCGGATCGACGTCATTGGGCGACGGCATCCGGCCGCTGACGCCGATCGACTGGCCGGGGTTGACGCCCCAGGTGACGATCGGCTCGAGCGCGCTGCCGTCGATGGTGACGCGATCGTCGTAGCGCGCGTCGGCGTCCGACGCCATGCTGCTTCCACCACGTCCTGGCGCGGCCGAACGCCTCGCCCTGCGGCGCGAACGGCCGTCCCTCGAGGTACGCCGACGGTCGTGTCGTCGGGGTTGACGTAGCCGACGCGCGCGCCGCCTTCGATCGACATGTTGCAGATCGTCATCCGCTCGTCCATCGACATGCGATCGACGACCGCGCCGCCGTACTCGTAGGCGTAGCCGACGCCGCCCTTCACGCCCAAGCTGCCGGATGATCTCGAGGATGACGTCCTTGGCGTAGACGCCCGGCGCGAGCCGGCCGGTCACGTCGATGCGGCGCACCTTGCAGCGGCTCCATCGCCAGGCACTGCGAGGCGAGCACGTCGCGCACCTGCGAGGTGCCGATGCCGAACGCGACCGCGCCGAAGGCGCCGTGCGTCGAGGTGTGCGAGTCGCCGCAGGCGATCGTCATGCCCGGCTGGGTCAGGCCGAGCTCGGGGCCGATGACGTGGACGATGCCCTGGTTGCCGTGCGAGAGGTCGCACAGCGGGATGCCGAAGTCGCGGCAGTTGCGCTCGAGCGCCGACATCATCGCCTCGGCCATCGCGTCCTTGAACGGCCGCGCGATCTCGCGGGTCGGGATGATGTGGTCGACGGTGGCGAACGTGCGCGATCGGGAAGCGCACGTTCCAGCCGCGCTGCCGCAGTTCGTCGAAGGCCTGCGGGCTCGTCACTTCGTGGATCAGGTGCAGGCCGATGAAGAGCTGGGTCTGGCCGGTCGGCAGGATGCGGACGGTGTGCGCGTCCCAGACTTTCTGGAGGAGCGTGGCTGCCATGGGCGTCCTCCGATTGTACCTCTGTACCTCGGCTGACGGCTGCCGTTCAGAAGCGCCACTGCAGGCGCACGGCCCGCTCGCGGGGATCGGCGCGGATGTCGATGGCGACCGGCAGCGCCGCCGGTCGCGTGCCCTTGTGCAGCTTATCGATCAGCCAGCCGGTGCCGGCGCCGATGCCGGCGCCCAGCCCGGCGTACATCGCATAGGTCGGCAGGTTATCCGGCGCGTCGCACAGGTTGTGGCAGTTGGCGTAGAGCGCTCCCGTCATCACAACGCCGCCGATCGCTCCCAGCGCCGCGCCGATCGCGATGCCGTTGCCGACCGGATCGTCGTAGCGCTCGGAGGTGGCCGACGGGATGGTCGCCGGCGGCGGAGGGGACTGCGCGGCGGCCAGTGCGGTCACCGATGACAGGAGCACGAGGCTCAGGACCGCACGGATGGCGAATCGGACAGGAACAAGGGGCAGCATCGGATCACCTCTGCCTGCCAATGCGCGGGGCCTCCGCCGACGGGCTCACCGCCTCGACGACACCGGCCGGGCACGCGGTTGGCGATCGCGATTCTGGACGACGCCGGGCGTTCACCGCCGGGCTCGGCGTCCGCGATCAGCCACCGCGCCGCGCTGGTGCGTCCGCTGTCGGCGGGCGCGTCGAGCGACGTGATGCCGGCATGCGTGTCGCCGCTCCGGGGTAGCGGCGATCCCGCCTCGGTCGTGTAGACGGTGCGCTCGACGACGATCGATGTGCCGACGAGGCTCGTGATCTCCGCCTCGACCGTGGGCGCGGCGAGTGTCGGTTCCGGAGACCGTGATGGTCGTCCCGCCGGAGGTTGGACCGCTGAGGGGCGACACTGCACGTGGCGGCGCATGACAAACGCATGACAAAGATGTCGGCCGATCTTGATTTCGTCGGCAGCGCGGCAGCAACCTTGCGAAGCTGCGTGCGCCAGCCGGCAGATGTGCAACCGCCCAACGAAAACGGCCGGGACACCGTAGTGTCCCGGCCGCGATGGCGCTGCGATGGTCGGTCGAGATGTCTTACGGGAGGCGCGTGGCCGCACCGTCGGCGCCAGCCGTGCGGTTCGCACCCACCGCCCGCCAGAAGATCGCGCGATCGACCATCAGGTTGGCCGACCCATCAGCGCCCTCGACGAGGACCGAGAACCGCCGATTGGCCGCCGCCGGGAAGGCCTCCGCGAGCGGCACGTCGAAGCGGGCGCCCGCGGCGACCGGGAACGTCGCCGACACCTCGGCGCCGTCCTCGAACAGCAGCGTGACCGCGACGTCCGTCGCCGCGCCCTGGTTGAAGAGTGCCACCGTCGTCGTCGCCTGACAATCGCCGCCAAGCTCGGCTTCGGCGAGCAGCCAGCGCGCCGCACCCGCGGTCGAACCGCTGCCGCTGACGGCCTCGTCGAGCCTGCCGTTGGCGCCCCACCACTTGGTGCGCTCGACCACGATCGGGGCGCTCGCCTCGACCGTGATGCCGAGCGTCGTGTTCGAGAGCGACGGGTGCACCGACGCCACGTCGATCGTCTGGCGGCTGCTCGGCGCGAGCGTGTAGGAGCGGGTGACGCGGCGGCCGTCGGCGCGCTGATAGGTGGCGCGCACGTCCGCCGGCTCCGAGCCGGGATTGGCCAGGAGCAGCTTCGTCGTGTAGCGGCCCGTCTCGCCTTCGACGAACCACCGGGTCGCCGGCGTCGTGACGCCGGTGCTGGTGTCGCCGCCGCGCGGCGCGGTCGAGCCCGCCTCGCGCAGGTAGAGGCTGCGCTCGACGACGATCGGCGCGCCGTCCAGCGAGGTGATGGTCGCCGCCACGTCGGTCGCCGCCAGCGCCGCATCCTCGCGATCGACCCAGATAGTGGCGCGGCTGCCGGCCTCGACCGTGTAGGTGCGGACGACCGGCGCGCCGCCGTTCGGCAGCAGGTAGCGGACTTCGATGCGAGCCGGCGTCTGACCGGGGTTCTGCACCAGGTAGAACAGCTCCATTGGATCGACGGTCGAGCCTTCCGCGAAGTGCCACGTGGTCGACGGCTGGTCGACCGCGGCCTCGAGGCTCGCCGACGCGCCGTCCGCGTTCAGCGACATCAGGCGATCGAGGGCCAGCGGCTGGTCGGACTCGAGCTGCGTCGAGAACGACTGCCCGGCCAGCTCCGCCACCGTGCTCAGGTCCACCGTCCGGCGCGACCGGGCCGGCACGTCGACGGCGACCTGCGTCTGCTGGCCGGTCGTCGTCTCGAAGGTCAGCGTCGCCTGGGTGTCGGTCGTCCCGGGGTTGGCGAGGGCCAGCTGCGTGCTCATCTGGTCGGTCTGGACGCCTTCCGCCAGGTAGCGGGTGAACGTGCCCGTCTGCGTGGACGTCGTGCCCGCCGTGTAGGTGAAGCCGCCCGTGCGCGTCGTCGACAGGCCCCAGCCGTTGGTGAGGACGATGTCGCGGGCACCGGCGGTGCCCGCCGGCGTGACCAGCGTCAGCGTCGTGTTGTTGGTCGAGACCACGCTCGTCGCCGCCACGCCACCGATGAGCACCGTCATGTTGCGGCTCGTGAACGTGGTGCCCCGCATCGTGACCAGGGTGCCGCCGGCGATCGGACCCGAGGCCGGCGAGACCGAGGTGATCGTCGGCGTGTTGGGCGCGGTGGCGGTGTAGGTGAAGCCGCCCGTGAGCGTCGTCGACTGCCCGTCCGGGTTGGTGACCTGCACGTCACGCGCGCCCGCCGTGCCGGCCGGCGTCAACGCCGTGAGCTGCGTGGCGCTCGCGAACGCCACGTTCGTCGCCGCCACGCCGCCGACGCGGACCGTCGCACCCGACACGAAGGCCGCACCGGTCAGCGTGATCGTCGTGCCACCCGCGGCCGGACCCGAGGTCGGCGAGACCGACGTCAGCGTCGGCGCCGACGTCGGGGCCGTGTAGGTGAAGCCGCCCGTGCGCGTCGCCGACTGTCCATCCGGGTTGGTGACCTGCACGTCACGCGCGCCCGCCGTGCCCGCCGGCGTCCGCGCCGTCAGCTGCGTCGCGCTCACGAACGCCACGTTCGTCGCCGCCGTTCCGCCGACCCGCACCGTCGCGCCCGACACGAAGGCCGTGCCCGTCAGCGTGATCGTCGTGCCGCCGGCCGTCGGACCCGAACTCGGCGACACCGCCGTCAGCGTCGGCGCCGACGCCGGCGTCGTATAGGTGAAGCCGCCCGCGCGCGACACGACCTGCCCGTCCGGGTTGGTGACCCGGACGTTGCGCGCGCCTGCCGAGCCCGCCGGCGTCCGCGCCGTCAGCTGCGTCGCGCTCACGAAGGTCACGTTCGTCGCGTTGTTCCCGCCGACGCGCACCGTCGCGCCCGACACGAAGGCCGTGCCCGTCAGCGTGATCGTCGTGCCGCCGGTCGTCGGACCCGAGCTCGGTGATACCGATGTCAGCGTCAGCACGGTCGCGGCGGTATAGGTGAAGCCGCCCGTGCGGGTCGCCGACTGGCCATCCGGGTTGGTGACCTGCACGTCGCGCGCGCCCGCCGTGCCCGCCGGCGTCAGCGCCGTCAACTGCGTCGCGCTCACGAACGCCACGTTCGTCGCCGCCGTCCCGCCGACGCGCACCGTCGCGCCCGAGACGAAAGCCGTGCCCGTCAGCGTGATGGTCGTGCCGCCCGCCGTCGGACCCGAGGTCGGCGACACCGACGTCAGCGCCGGCGCGGCCGCCGCCGTGTAGGTGAAGGCGCCGGCCAGCGTGGCCGACGCGCCGGTGGTATTGGTCACCTGCACCGCCTGCGCACCGACGGTGCCGGCTGGGGTCGTGGCGCGAAGCTGCGTGGCGCTCACCAGCGTCACCCCGCTTGCCAGGTTGCCGCCGACGCGCACCGTCGCGCCGGCCGCGAAGTTGGTGCCGTTGATGGTGATCAGCGTGCCGCCGGAGGCGGGGCCGCTCGTCGGCGTCACCGACGTGATCGTCGGCGTCACCGGCACGCTGGGCACCGTGTATGACACCTGACTCGACGGCGCGCTCAGCTGGCCGCTCGAGTTGTAGGCCACGACGCGGAAGTAGTAGGTCGAGCCGGCCGTCAGGCCGGTCATCAACCGGCTCGTCACGTTGCCGACGTCGGTCGACGTGGATGGGCTACCGGACTGCGTCCCGTACCTGGACGACGTAGCCAGCCAGGTTGGCTTCGGTGTTGGCGTTCCACATCAACGTCTGCGCGGACAGCGTGGCTGAGCACGCGAGCAGCGCGAGGCACGCGATCGAGAACACCCGAATGAGTTGGCGTCGGAGGCGAGCAGCTGAAATCACGCCGAGGTATAGGGCAACGCGCATGCCCCTGACGTGTGCGCCTTCGGTACTGCGTTTGTGCTGCGCATCCGACGATCCGTGTGACGTTCGAGCACACACGTGCACAGGTGTGCACCGACAGAATGTGTCAGGAGATCTCGAAAGCGAGGGCACCTGGACTGTCGGTTAGCCGACCAGGCACCGACCGCAGGAATGTGCACGGGAGCGCCGGATCGCGCCTATGCGTGACGACTTGTCGACACCATATTCGCTTCCTGGACGAGGCTGTCGAACAGTTTCGATGCCTGAGTGTGCCGAACCAGCGCGGCCGACTGCCCACTCCAGAAGGGCACCAGATCCAGCCGACCCTGGTCCAGCGCGGCCTGCTTCAGCACACTGACCAGATGGCCCTGGAACGGATACGGCAGCCGTGCGACCGACGGCGATTCGAAGGCCTCCGCGAGCGCGTTCCTGATGCCTCGCCCGAGGCGGCCGCTGAAGCCGCGGGTCAGGACGGTCGGTGGGCCGTGCCCGGCATGGCGGAGCGCGTCGCGATGGGCCGGCGGCGCGTTCGACTCGTCGCAGGCCAGGAACGCCGTGCCGATCTGGACGGCGTGCGCACCCAGCGCCAGCGCCGCCGCGACGCCACGGCCGTCGGCGATGCCCCCGGCCGCCAGGATCGGCGCCCGCACCGCGTCGGCCACCTGCGGCACCAGCGCGAAGGTGCCCGTCAGCGACACTTCGGCCGACCGCAGGAACGACGGACGATGCCCGCCGGCCTCGGCGCCGGTCGCAACAATCGCGTCGACGCCGGCCGCGTCGAGCGCCCGGGCCTCGTCGACGGTGGTCGCCGTTCCGATCGTGCGGATGCCGAGCGATCGACAACGATCGAGGATCGCCGGCGAGGGCACGCCGAAGATGAAGCTGAAGACCGGTGGCCGCGCCTCGATCAGGGCGGCCGCCTGGTCCTCGAACACGGGTCCCGCCGCCGGCGCGAACGGCGGTGGCGCAACGCCGAGCTGGGCGAAGAACGGCGCCAGCGCCGCGACCGCCGCGTCATGATCGGCGCGCGACAGATCCTCGGCCCGCGCGTCCGCGGTTGACACCCACAGGTTGACGGCGAACGGCGCCGTCGTCAGCGCACGGATCTCCTCGACGACAGCGCGGATACGATCCGGCGTCATGCCCTGGGCCCCGAACGAGCCCAGGCCGCCGGCGTCCGACACGGTCGCGGCCAGGCGCGGCGACGACAGGCCGCCGCCGAACGGCCCCTGCACGATCGGATACCGACGATCGAAGCGGCGGGTGAAGGCGGTGTCGTGCCACATGATGCGTGCCTCGCTTACTGCGCGGTGCCGATCCCGACGACGCCGAAGCCGGCCTGTTTCCACTCCTCGAGGCCGCCCTCGTAGGCCTCGACGCGACTGTAGCCGAAGGCCGCCAGCTTGTCGGCCGCCTGGCGGCTCTGCGGGCACGACGGCCGATCGGGCATCGTAGCCGGCCGCCCTTGAGCGATACTGATCGCCTCCGCGGAGGGATGGCCGAGCGGTTGATGGCAGCGGTCTTGAAAACCGCCGTACGGGAAACCGTACCGTGGGTTCGAATCCCACTCCCTCCGCCATTTGGCCGCGTCCGGCCAAATGCGGAGGGAGGGGGATTCTAGGCCGTCGCCCGGCTCTCGCCGTGCTCGGCGCGAATCCCTGGCGCCTCCGCCATCGCGGCCGCGTCCGGCCAAATGCGGAGGGAGGGGGATTCTAGGCCGTCGCCCGGCTCTCGCCGTGCTCGGCGCGAATCCACTCCCTGGCATACGCTGCGCGGGGCTGATGCCTCGGGCGACTCGCCATCGGCTCGCTGCGCCAGCAGGGGGATTCCAGGCGGGTCCGAGGCGCTTGCGCTCCGAGCCAGACGTCACTTCCGGAAGGCAGGTCCCGTTCATGACATGGTCGATCAAGATGGATCCCTCGACTGGCGAGGAGTACATCGCAGTCACTGCCGGCGGCGCCGCCGTCCTGCTCGATCCCGCCACCAACAAGGGCACGGCGTTTCCAGTCGATGAGCGGGCACACCTGCATTTGGAAGGACTCGTGCCGGCGGCGGTGTCGACCATCGACCAGCAGCTCGAGCGGGTCTACGAGAACTACCGCGCCAAGACGACGGACCTCGAGCGCTACATCCACCTGGCCAGCCTGCAGGATCGCAACGAGACGCTTGTTCTTCCGTCTCGTCCACGATCATCTCGACGAGATGATGCCGGTCCTGTACACGCCGGTCGTCGGCGAGGCGTGCCAGCAGTTCTCACACATCTACCGGCGCCCGCGCGGGCTGTATATCGCCTACGAGCAGCGCGACCGGATCGACGCCATCCTCGCCAACCACCCCTTCCCGCCCGCGGTCATCGTCGTCACCGACGGCGAGCGCATTCTCGGCCTCGGCGATCAGGGTGTCGGCGGCATGGGGATCCCCATCGGCAAGCTGTCTCTGTACACGGCCTGCGCGGGCATTCCGCCGCACCTGACGCTGCCGATCATGCTCGACGTGGGCACGGACAACGAGGAGCGGCTGAGCGATCCGCTGTATCTCGGCCTGCGCCACCGGCGGATTCGGGGACCGCGAGTACCAGGACTTCATCGATCGCTTCGTCGACGCCGTGATGCGCGTCTACCCCGACGCCGTCCTGCAGTGGGAAGACTTCCTCAAGGCCAACGCGATCACGCAGCTCGCGCGCTTTCGCGACCGGCTGTGCACGTTCAACGACGACATCCAGGGCACGGCCGCCATCGTCGTCGCCGGCGTCTACGCGGCGCTGCGGATCACCGGAGCAGGTCGATGCGCGACCAGCGCGATCGTGCTCGGCGGCGCCGGGCGCCTCGGCGCAGGGGATCGCCGACCTGCTCGTGTCGGCGCTTTGCGACGATGGGCTTCGCGATCGAGGAGGCGCGCCGCCGGATCTGCATGGTGGACAGCCGCGGGCTCGTGACCCAGGCGCGCTCGAACCTCGAGGACTTCAAGGCGACGTACGCGCGGCCGGTCGACGAGATTGGCGGACTACGTCTGTGCGCGATCCGGCGCGCATCACGCTCGAGGAGACGATCCGCAACTTCCAGCCGACGATCCTCATCGGCACGTCGGGGACGCCCGGCCTCTTCATCGAGAGCCGGTTGTCCGCGCGATGGCGGCCGTCAACGCGCGGCCGATCGTGTTTCCGCTGTCGAACCCGACGAGCAAGAGCGAATGCACGGCGGAGCAGGCCATTCGGTGGTCCGAGGGCCGCGCGATTGTGGCGACGGGCAGCCCGTTCGACGCCGGTCGAGCATGGCGGTCGGACGGCATCGCATCGGGCAGGGGAACAACGTGTTCATCTTCCCCGGCGTCGGGCTGGGGCTGTGGGTCGGGACGCGTCGCGGCGCGTCACCGACGCGATGTTCCTCGATGCGGCCAAGACGCGTAGCTCGCCAAGTGACCGGCGCCGACCTCGAGGCCGGCGCCGTCTACCCCGATCTCACACGCATCCGCGACTGCTCGCATGCCGTGGCGTGCGCGATCATCCGACGCGCCGTCGCCGACGGCCTCATCGAGGGATCCGTCGATCACGACCTCGAGGGGATCGTGACCCGGGCGATGTGGTTCCCGAAATACCTGGCGATCCGCCACGAACCTCTGCCGGGGGTGGTCAGCGCGCCGTGACGGAGGAGCTGCCGGTCTCGAGGAGCCGCTTGAGATCCCCGAGGATCGAAACCTGGAAGACTTCGACGTCTTCGCGCTTCACCGGCAGTGTGCCGATTTCCCTGAGGCTCCCTTCCTCGCCCGATAACGGCGCACATGAGGAACCCTGACATGTCCGCACCGCACATGGCGTCCGCACGGGTTGGCCGCCTGACCGCCGCGACGGCAAGCTGCCTCGTCGCCGCGCTGTCGATCGGGTGCGTCGCCCTGCCCTCGCCGACGCCGATGGTGCGCGACGAGCCGATGAAGACCAACCCCGCGCTGGTGTCGAGAGACCCAGAGGCCGCCGAGCGGCGGCGCGCGACGATCCAGACGTGGGTCGAGGACTCGCTGCTTCGGAGCTACGCGGCCGTCGGCCAGCGGAGCCCGAAGTGGGACGCCAGTGTAGAGCGCGCGTTCCGCCTGGCGGCCCGCCAGTGGACCAGCGACCCGGCGGCCCCGGCGGACATCGCGGATCGGATCTGGACCGAAACGTCGCAGGCGCAAGCGGCCGGATGCGCCGATCCGCTCGTCGCCTACGTGCGCTATCGCTTCTCGTGGGGAGCCGCGCCGCGCCACGAGCTGAACGACGCCGTCACGCGGCTCGAGGCGAGCGCCTATCCGGCCCACTGGAAGGGCTGGGCCGCGCTGGCGCTCGAGCAGGAGCTTCGGCCGTGCTGCGTCGGGTCGGAGACGGATCCGGGGAAGGCGTTCCGCGCGACGCACGTCGCCAATGCCCGCGCGCACCTGCCGGCGATCGTCGCCGATCGCACGATGCCGACCCGCCGCGTCGTCCAGTACCGCGAACCGGCTGCTGCAGGCCTATATGTGGCTCGACAAGGATGACGAGGCGCACTCCAAGGACGTGCGCGCGACCATCGTCGCCGCACGGGGCGAGCAGGATCCGTCGCTGCCGCTGCTCGACGCGTGGCTCCACGTCCGGCTCGCCAACATCGCGCGCGGCCGGAAGTGGGCCAGCCAGACGTCGGACGAACAGTTCGCCCAGCACGCGCGCGAGCTTCACGTGGCAGACGAGCGCGCCGCCAGCGCGCTGGCGAAGGGCACGGATCCGGTCGACATCACCCAGCTTGCCTCGGCCATCGCGTGGGGCCGCGGTGAACGCGCCACGCTGGAGGAGTGGTTCACGATCGGCACGCTGCTCGAGCCCGGCGACTACTCGTGGTACGACGACAAGGTGAACTGGCTCCAGGGTCGGTGGTTCGGCAGCGACGAAGAGCTGCTGGCCTTCGGCCGGCAGATGCTCGCGCAGAATCGCTATGAGGCGCGGGTGTCGATGGTGCTGCTCGACGCCCACCACCGGGTGGCGATCGGACCGCCCAAGAAGGCCGGGTATCACGCGCGCCCGGACGTGTGCGGGGACTACGTGACGATCTACGACGGTCTGCTGTCGCGCTATCCCGAGGCGTGGGGCGACCGGAACCGCTACTTGTGGCGGCTCGTCGAGTGCCAGGACTGGCCGGGTGCATCACGCCAGCTCGCGGCGCTCGGCCCCTCGCACGTGACATCCGGCGCCCTGCGCGGCCGGGCGGCCTACGATGCCACGAGCATGCTGATCCAGCATCGCGGCGCTCCGCCGGCGGCGGCCGGCGCCTCGAAGGGTCCCTGACGATCCCGGCGACGCTCAGCGCCGCGCGCGCGGGAGGCTCGATGCGGGTGAGGCCGCCCATGTAGGGACGCAGCGCCTCGGGGATCACGACCGAGCCGTCGGCCTGCTGGTAGTTCTCGAGGATCGCGATCAGCGTGCGGCCGACCGCCAGGCCCGAGCCGTTCAGCGTGTGCACGTGAACCGACTTCTTCTGGCCCTCGACGCGGACGCGGATCTCGGCGCGGCGCGCCTGGAACGCCTCGCAGTTGCTGCACGACGAGATCTCGCGATAGTGCGCCTGGCTGGGCAGCCACACTTCGATGTCGTAGGTCTTGGCCGACGCGAAGCCCATGTCGCCGGTGCACAGCAGCACGGTGCGATAGGCCAGGCCGAGCGCCTGCAGGATCTTCTCGGCGTTCGCGGTGAGCGATTCGAGCTCGTCGAACGACTGCTCGGGCCGGGTGAACTTGACCAGCTCCACCTTGTCGAACTGGTGCTGCCGGATCAGGCCGCGGACGTCGGCGCCGTAGGAGCCGGCTTCGCTGCGGAAGCACGGGGTGTAGGCCGTGTACTTCAGCGGCAGCGTGTCGCCGTCGAGGGTCTCCTCGCGATGCAGGTTGGTGAGCGGCACTTCCGCCGTCGGAATCAGGAAGAGATCCCATTCGCCGGCGATCTTGAAGAGGTCCTGCTCGAACTTCGGCAGGTTGCCGGTGCCGGTGAGCGCCGTGCTCGAGACGAGGAACGGCGGCTCGACCTCGGTGTAGCCGTGCTCGCGCGTGTGCGTGTCGAGCATGAACTGGATCAGCGCCCGCGCCAGGCGCGCGCCGGCGCCGAGCAGGACCGAGAAGCGGGCGCCCGACATCCGCGCCGCCCGCTCGAAGTCGATGATCCCAAGCGCCGTGCCGAGATCCCAGTGCGGCTTGGGCGTGAAGTCGAGCACCGGCGGGGTGCCGTGCGTACGCACCACGACGTTGTCCTCGGCCGACGTCCCGACCGGCACGCTGGCGTGCGGCAGGTTCGGCACGCGCAGCAGGATGTCCTTGCGCGTGCTCTCGATCGCCTCGAGCTCGGCGTCCAGGGTCTTGATCTCGTCGGCCCGGCCCTTGTTGGCCTGGAGCAGCGCCGCGGCGTCCTCGCCGGCGCGCTTGGCCTTGGCGATGGCCTCTCCGGCCTGGTTGCGCTCGAACTTCAGGCTCTCGACCCGGGGCAGGATCTGGCGGCGGGCCTGATCGAGCTGGGCCAGCTCGGCGAGAGCCGGCTCGAGGCCGGGCCCCCGGGTGAGGAGGCGTTGCCGGGTCGCCTCGAAGTCGTCACGGAAGAGGGCCGGGTCGAGCATGCGAGCATTCTAGTGGACCGTCCTGGCGGGCCGCTTGGCAAGGCCCCGCGACTCCACTACCCTTGTCTGGTGAACGCCTCCGTCCGCAAGGCCGTCTTCCCCGCCGCCGGCCTCGGCACCCGCTTCCTGCCGGCGACCAAGGCGCAGCCCAAGGAAATGCTGCCCCTGGTCGACAAGCCGATCATCCAGTACGGTGTCGAGGAGGCCCTGGCCTCCGGCGTCGACAACATCATCCTCGTCACTGGGCGCGGCAAGAACGCCATCGAGGACCACTTCGACGTCAACATGGAGCTGGAGGCGTTCCTCGAGAAGAAGGGCAAGCTCGATCAGCTCGAAGCCGTCCGCAGCGTCTCCAACCTGATCAACTTCGCCTATGTCCGGCAGGGCGAGCCGCTCGGCCTGGGCCACGCGGTCCTGGTGACCCGGGCGCTCGTCGGCGACGAGCCGTTCGCGGTGATCCTCGGCGACGACGTCATCGACGCCGACCCGCCGGCCCTGAAGCAGATGATCGACGTGTTCGACCTGGTCCAGGGGCCCGTCCTGGCGGTCGAGCGGGTGCCGCGCAGCGAGATCAGCAGCTACGGCGTCATCGACGCCGAGCCGCTCGGCAAGGACGTCATGGGCGGCCGGGTCTACAAGGTCAAGGACCTGGTCGAGAAGCCGCCGGTCGAGGAAGCGCCGTCCGACCTGGCCATCATCGGCCGCTACATCCTGACGCCGGACATCTTCGAGACGCTGGCGACGACCGAACGCGACAAGAGCGGCGAGATCCAGCTGACCAACGGGCTGCGCGCCCTGCTGAAGCGCCGGCCGATCTTCGCCTACGAGATCGACGGCGTCCGCCACGACACCGGCAACAAGCTGGGCTACCTCAAGGCGATGGTCTACTTCGCCCTCAAGCGCCCGGAGCTGGCCGTGCCCTTCAAGGAATACCTGGCGAAGCTGGGCACGCCCATCCCCAGATAGATCGCGGTCATCGAAGACGACTCCGGAGTCGTCTTCGCTAGTCCTTCTTGGCGGGGGTGCTGCTCGCCGCCGGCGTGGCCGGGGTGCTGCTCGAACTGCTGGAGTCGGACGAGCTGTCGCTGCTGGACGACGACGACGACCCCGACTTCGATTCCTTCCCGGCATCGACGCCCGACTTCTTGGCGTAGTCGGTGATGTAGAAGCCGGAGCCCTTGAACTGGATCGCGGGCGAGGAAAGCAGCTTCCGGACCGGGCCGCCGCAGGTCGGGCAGATCGTCAGAAGCGGGTCGGAGAACTTGGCGATGACCTCGAAGCGGCGGCCGTTCTCCGCTTCACACTCGTACTCGTAGAGGGGCATGGTGTTCGCCCCATGCTACTCCAGAAGGCCGCCGGACTCGGGGCCGAGCAGCGCCTCCCGCTGCAGCGGGTAGCGGAGGCCGCCCAGCGCCAGCACGCTGTCGTGGAACGCCTTGGGCGAGAACCGCTGGCCCTGCTGCGCCTGGACGTCCTTGCGCAGCTTCATCAGGATCAGCTTGCCTATGGCATACACCCCATAGCCTGGGTCGAAGGTGCCGCGCTCCGCTTCCTTCCGGGCGCTACCCTCCTCGAGGAACGCCGCCTCCCGGAAGAACCGGACGCCCTGCTCCACGCTCCAATCCTCGGTATGAAGGCGGATCGCGACGACCAGTCGAGCCAGCCGGACCAGAGTTTCTGCCAACTGACCTAGCTTGGTCGCCGGTCCGTACAGATCGAAGCCGGCTTCGACCGCCAGGTGCTCGGCATAGTGTGCCCAGCCCTCGACCACCGACATCGGCATGGTCACCAGGCTCTTGCGGAGCTTCGAGTTGATCTGGCGGAGATGCTGGAAGTGGAGATAGTGCCCCGGGTAGACCTCGTGCATCGAGATCGCACAGAGGATCGGCCGATTCAGGTCGCGGAGGTGCTGCTCCTGCCGTTCGGGCGTCCACCCTGATTCTGGTTCGGTCAGGTAGTAGTGCGCCCGCACGCCCTTGCTCTCGAACGGGCCCGGACACCAGATGCTGGCGAACGTCCACCGGCAGAACGGCGGGGTCGGCGCGATGTGGATGGGATCGTGGTCGGGCACCGACACGAAGCCCTCGCGCTCGACGAACGCCCGCAGCGCCTGGACCTGCTCGCGGGCCTCGGCGACGACCTTGCCGGCGGCCGGGTGGTCGGCCTTCAGGGCCTGCCAGGTCTCGAGCGCGTCGCCGTCCTTGATGCGGCTGGCGGTGCGGCGGAACTCTTCCTGCGTCTCGCGGATCTCGCGCTCGGCGATGTCGATCAGCTTGCCGAGCGGGACGTCGATGCCCTCGTCCAGGCGCAGCTTTTCGGCAAAGACGTCCGGCCCGAGCCGGAACGACCCGCGCGCCTTGGGCAGCGCGTCGGTCTCAAGCTCGGTCGCGTAGACGTCGATGGCCTTGCTGGCTTCGGTCGACGCGTCGGCGAGATCGCTCAGCACGAACGGATCGTCGAGGTCCCAGAGCGCCCGCGGCATGTCGCGCTCGATGAAGGCGTTCAGGCCGCGCAGCGTCTCGATCGCCGTCTTGATGAACAGGCCCGGCGGATCCTTGACGTTCTGCCGCGCCGCGTTCAGGAACGGCGCCACCTGGCGCAGCTTTGAGACGAGGCGGCGGCCGCGCTCGTGCGCCGGCGCGTAGTTCAGCACCACCTGGCTGGCCAGGGTCGTCGACAGCGTGTCGGCGTAGAACTGCGGGCTGCGCTCGTGCGGCCGGACGCGTTCCAGCTCGAGGAGCCGGGCGTGGACGTCCTGCTCCAGCGTGGCGCGATCGAGTCGATCGTCGAGGGTCAGGGCATCGGGCCGGATGCTCGCCAGCCGCCGCGCGAAGCCGCCGAGCTCCCGCGTCTGGCGATCGAGCGCCGCGCGGGTGAAGTCGTCGACGTGGTCGTCGAACGCGTGCACGCCATCGAACGACGCCGCCGTCGGCCTGAGCTCGTACAGGTAGCCGAGGTAGTCGTCGACGAAGTGCTGGACGGATTCGAGCGAGTCCATGGCCGGGCGCGATTGGCCGGATCGGGGCGAGGTCCGGCCCTGCCCGGGACGGTGGGACGGGGAAATCTCTCTCACATCAAATGGTACAATATCGACGGTCCTTCTTTGGCCGCGGTCGTCGTGACGCGCGTCCACCCGCTGAGGTGTATGTCCCAAGCGCGGCCGCCCGGCACGCTGTTCGTGGTGGCGACACCGATCGGCAACCTCGAAGACATTACGCTACGCGCCATCAGAGTGCTGCGCGAAGTGTCGCTGATCGCGGCCGAGGACACCCGCCGCACCAGCCGACTGCTCAATCATCTGGGCATCACCACCCGGGCCGTCAGCCTGCACGAGCACAACGAGCACCAGCGGACGCCGCCGATGGTCGAGCGGCTCCTGGCGGGGGATTCCGTGGCGCTCGTCACCGACGCCGGCACCCCGCTGCTCTCGGATCCGGGGCGCCTGCTGGCGGCCGCGGCGGCAGCCCAGGGCATCCGCGTCGAGCCGATTCCGGGACCCTCGGCCATTCTGGCAGCACTGGCAGGATCCGGGCTCGACTGGACGAAATTTGCATTTTTGGGCTTTACCCCAACTAAACAGAACGCCCGCCGCACCTTCTACAAGCACGCGGACGCGCTGGCCCTGCCGTTCGTGGTCTTCGAGTCGCCGCACCGGCTGCGGGCGTCCCTGGACGATGCCGCCGCGGTGCTTCTGCCGCGCGGACTGGTCGTCTGCCGGGAACTCACCAAGGTCCACGAGGAGTTCATCCGGACCACGACCGCGGCCGCGCCCGAGCTATTTAGGGCTCGTGAGGTAATCGGCGAGTTCACCCTGGTGTTCGGAGCCGCCGAACCCGTCGTGGAAGTTCGGGAGGTCCTGTCCGACGAGGCCATCTGGGCCCAGCTCGGACGCCTGACCGGCGCCGGGCTGGGCCGTCGGGAAGCCATCGCTGAGCTTGCCAGGCAAGAGGGCCGATCTTCGAAGGACGTCTACGCCGCGGCCGAGCGCGGCAAGGTCGGGACGACTCCGGAGTCGTCCCGGCCGTAGTCGCGTCCGCGCCGCCCGTCCGGACTGCTATCCTGCTTCACCACCATGCCGACGCCGCTCCATTTCGTGACCCTGGCCGCCGGCAAGGGCACGCGGATGAAATCCGAGCTGCCCAAGGTGCTCCACGCCGTCGGCGGCGAGCCGATGATCGTGCGCATCCTGCGCACCGCCAGCCACTTCCAGCCGGTGACGTCGACCGTCGTGGTCGGCCACATGGCCGACACGGTGCGGGCGACCCTGACCGCCTTCCCGGCGGTTGGCACCGTCGTCCAGGAGCCCCAGCTGGGCACCGGGCACGCGCTGATGCAGGCGCAGGCGGCGCTGGCGGGGAAGAGCGGCACCGTCGTCCTGCTCTACGGCGACGTGCCGATGCTGTCGCAGGCCTCGATCGCCAACCTGCTGGCGCACCACCACCAGACCGGCGCCGCCGCCACGGTGCTGACCGCGCATCTGGACAACCCGGCCGGCCTCGGCCGCATCGTCCGGGCGAACGGCGGCTTCCAGAAGATCGTCGAGGAGCGCGACGCCTCGCCGGCCGAGAAGGCCATCACCGAGTTCAACAGCGGCATCTACGCCTTCGCCCTCGACGGCCTGTTCGAGGCGCTGAACCGCATCGGGACGGCGAACGACCAGGGTGAGTACTACCTGACCGACCTGCTCGGCATCTTCCTCGCCGACGGGCGGCGGATCGAGACCTACACGATTCCCGACGCCGACGAGCTGCGCGGCGTCAACAGCCGCGCCGAGCTGGCCGTCATGAACGCGCAGGTCCGCGACCAGCGCAACGCCGCGGTGATGGCCGCCGGCGTGACGCTGATCGATCCCACGTCGGCCTGGATCGGCCCCGACGTCGCGATCGGCCGCGACACGACGATCCACCCAAACGTCTATCTCGAAGGCCGCACGGCCATCGGCAGCAACGTCGAGATCCACGCCGGCGTGCGCGTCATCAACTCGACGATCGGCGACGGGACCATCGTCCAGAACTACTGCGTCGTGCGCGACTCGGCGATCGACGTCGAACGTCGCGATGGGGCCGTTCTCGCACATCCGGCCCGACAGCCACGTCGGCCCGGGCGCGCACGTCGGCAACTTCGTCGAGCTGAAGAAGACGACGCTCGGGCCCGGCGCCAAGGCCAACCACCTGGCCTATCTCGGCGACGCCACCGTCGGCGCCAAGGTCAACGTCGGCGCCGGCGTGATCACCTGCAACTACGACGGCGTCCACAAGCACCGGACGGTGATCGGCGATGGCGCCTTCATCGGCACCGACTCGCAGCTCGTGGCGCCCGTGACCGTCGGCGCGGAGGCCTACGTCGCCGCCGGATCGACGATCACCGAGGACGTGCCAGACGGCGCACTGGCGATCGGCCGCGGCCGCCAAGAGAACAAGGCCGGCTGGGTAGCGAAGCGCAAAGGCAAGACACCGGTGAAGTAGCGGATCCGCGGGCACGACGCCGCGGCGATCGCGAATCAGGCAAAGGGCTCAACACGCATGTGCGGCATCGTTGGCTACATCGGTGACAAGCAGGTCGTTCCCGTCCTCGTCGAGGGGCTGCGGAAGCTCGAGTACCGCGGCTACGACTCGGCCGGCGTCGCCGTGGTCCGGACCGAGGCGGCATCGAGGTGCGGCGCAGCGCCGGCAAGCTCGCGCGCCTCGAGGACGTGCTGAAGGCGACGCCGCTCGCCGGCGACTACGGCATCGGCCACACCCGCTGGGCCACCCACGGCCGCCCGACCGAGGAGAACGCCCACCCGCACCGCGACGACACCGGCCGCATCGTCGTCGTCCACAACGGCATCATCGAGAACTACCTCGAGCTGAAGCACGAGCTGATCGCCGCAGGGCCACACGTTCCAGTCGCGAGACCGACACCGAAGTCGTCGCGCACCTGGTGGCGCGCGAGCTGAAGAACGGCGCCGGCTCGCTCGAGGTCGCCGACCGCAGAAGATCGCTGGCGCGCGTCCGCGGCCTGTTCGCGCTGGTGCTGATGTCGGCCGACGATCCGGAGAAGATCGTCGCCGTCCGCAACGGCCCGCCGATCGTCGTCGGCCTCGGCGACGACGAGTACTTCGTCGCCTCGGACATCCCGGCCATCCTCAGCCACACCCGCGACGTGGTCTTCCTCGACGACGGCGAGATGGCCGTCCTGACGCGCGAGCGGCGTCGTCTTCACCGACTTCGACGGGCAAGCCGCGCAGCCGCAAGCCGCAGCGCGTCCTCTGGGATCCGGTGATGGCCGAGAAGGGCGGCTACAAGCACTTCATGCTCAAGGAGATCTTCGAGCAGCCGTGGGCGGTCCGCGAGACCGTGCTGGGGCGCGTCTCGGAGGACACCGGCGAGATCTTCCTCGACGAGATGCGAATCTCGCCCGAGGACCTGCGCCGGCATCCGCCGCGTGGTGATGCTCGCCTGCGGCACGTCGTGGCACGCGGCGCTCGTCGGCAAGTTCATGATCGAGCAGCTGGCGCGGCTGCCGGTCGAGGTCGACTACGGCTCCGAGTTCCGCTACCGCGATCCGATCGTCGGACCCGACGACGCTGGCCGTCGTGATCACGCAGTCGGGCGAGACCGCCGACACGCTGGCCGCACTGCGCGAAGCCAAGGCCAAGGGCGCGCGCAGCATCGGCGATCTGCAACGTCGTCGGCTCGATGGCGACGCGCGAGAGCCGAGGCACGCGTCTACACGCACGCCGGCCCGGAGATCGGCGTCGCCTCGACCAAGGCGTTCACCTCCCAGCTCGTCGCGCTCCACCTGCTCGCGCTCTACCTGGCGCAGGCGCGCGGCACGATCACCGACGCGGCGACGGCGCGGCCGCACATCGAGGCGCTCGACCCAGCTGCCGCGGCTCATCGAGGAGGCGCTGCAAGCGCGAAGCGCAGATCGAGGAGATCGCCAAGCGCTGCTACCAGTGCAGCGACTTCCTCTTCCTCGGCCGCGGCATCCAGTACCCGATCGCGCTCGAGGGCGCCCTCAAGCTGAAGGAGATCTCCTACATCCACGCCGAGGGCTATCCCGCCGGCGAGATGAAGCACGGCCCGATCGCGCTGATCGACGAGAAGCTGCCGGTGGTGGCGATCGCGCCGCAGGACGCCGTCTTCGAGAAGATGCTCGGCAACATCCAGGAAGTCAAGGCCCGCGGCGGCATGATCATCGCGATCGCCACCAAGGGCGACGACCGCCTCGATCACATCCTCGATCCCGTCAAGCGACTCGAAGATCTCGCTGCCGGCGGCGCCGCCGCTGGTCGCGCCGGTCGTGACCGTGATCCCGCTGCAGCTCCTCGCCTACCACATCGCCGTCCGCCGCGGCTGCGACGTCGACCAGCCGCGCAACCTCGCCAAGAGCGTCACGGTCGAATGATCCCGGGACCGGCGGCGCGGCCGCAGCATGCGGCACGGATCATGGACGGACTCGACGGGCTGAACCCCGAGCAACGCGCCGCCGTCGAGCAGACCGAAGGGCCGGTCCTGATCCTGGCCGGCGCCGGCTCCGGCAAGACGCGCGTCATCGCCTACCGCATCGCCCACCTGGTCGGCTCCGGCCTGGCCCAGGAGCGCGAGGTGCTCGCCGTCACCTTCACCAACAAGGCGGCGGAGGAGATGCGGCAGCGCGTCTCGAACATCCTCGGCAACGACGCCCGGCGGCCTGTGGATCTCGACGTTCCACGCGCTGTGCGCCAGGCTGCTGCGGCGCGAAGGGCCGGCCATCGGCCTGACCCGCGACTTCGTCATCTACGACTCGTCCGACCAGCAGTCCGCGATCAAGCAGGCGATCAAGGACGTCAACGCCGACGACAAGCTGATCCCGCCGCGGATGGCGCTGTCGCGCATCAGCCAGGCGAAGAACTCGATGCAGGGGCCCGAGTCGCTGGCCGACGGGGCGTCCGCCTGGAACTTCCGCGATCAGCAGATCGCCAAGGTCTTCGCCCGCTACACCGAGCTGCTCAAGGAGAGCGGCGCCGTCGACTTCGACGACCTGCTGCTCAAGACGGTGGAGCTGTTCGAGAAGGCGGAAGCGGTGCGGCTGCGCTACGCGACGCAGTTCCGCTACGTCATGGTCGACGAGTACCAGGACACCAACCGGCCGCAGTACCTGCTGGTGCAGCAGCTGACCTCGGTGCACGGCAACCTCGCCGTCGTCGGCGACCCCGACCAGTCGATCTACAAGTGGCGCGGCGCGGATGTGAAGAACATCCTCGACTTCGAGCGCGACCATCCCAAGGCCATGCTGGTGCGCCTCGAGCAGAACTACCGCTCGACGCAGGTGATCCTCGACGCCGCCTCGGCGGTGATCCGGCAGAACCGGCAGCGCAAGGACAAGAAGCTGTGGACCGACCGCGCCGGCGGCGAGCTGATCGTCTACTGCCGCGCCGCAGGACGAGCTCGAAGAGGCCGACTTCGTGCTGCGCACGATCCGCGAGCAGCTCGCCGACGATGCCAAGAACGTGGTCGCCGTGCTCTACCGGATCAACGCCCAGTCGCGCGCCATCGAAGACGCGCTGACGCGTGAGGGCCTGCCCTACCGCATGGTCGGCGGCGTCCGGTTCTACGAGCGCAAGGAAGTGAAGGACGCGCTCGCCTACCTGAAGCTGATCATCAACCCGCACGACGACGTCAGCTTCCGCCGGGTGGTCAACGTCCCGACGCGCGGCATCGGCAAGGGCGTGATGGACACGCTCGACGCCGCCGATCCGTCGACGGCGGGGGAGGGCGCGCCGCCGCTCCTCGCCGCCGGGCTGTTCGACGAAGAAGTCGCCCGCCGGTCGATGTGGGCCAAGGCGCAGCACGTGCTGTCGCACAAAGGCGTGACGCCGCGCGCGCCCACGCCGCGCTCAAGGGCTTCGTCGAGATCATCGCCGGCGCGCAGCAGGCCGTCCAGGGCCACTCCGTCGCCGAGATCATCGAAGCAGGTGATGGAGAAGTCCGGCTACTTCGAGGACCTGCGCGAGGAGAAGTCGGAGGAAGCGCGCGAGCGCCTCGAGAACCTGGCCGAACTCGTCTCGGCCGCGCGCGAGTACGAGCTGCGCGAGCCAGAGGCCTCGCTCGGCGGCTTCGTCGATCGCCTGTCGCTCCTCTCCGAGGCCGATGAGGGCAAGGCGAGCGAAAGCGCCCGCGTCTGGATGATGACCATGCACGCGGCCAAGGGCCTCGAGTTCCCGGTGGTCATCATCCCGGGCCTCGAGGAGAAGCTCTTCCCGCACAGCCGCGCCAACGAGGACGAAGCCGACCTCGAAGAGGAACGGCGCCTCTGCTACGTCGGCATCACCCGCGCCGAGAAGCGCCTGTTCCTGTCCAGCGCCTCGCGCCGGCGCGTCTTCGGCGAGTACCAGCCGACCGAGCCCTCGCGGTTCCTCGACGAGATTCCCAAGGAACTGGTCGAAGAGGTCGAGGCGCCGAGCGCCGCCTACGCCGCGCGCCGCCAGCCGTTCTTCGAGATGCGCGCGAACCCCTACGGACGGCGGCCAGGGTCCAGCTCGGATTGGGACGAGCGTCCCAGCCGCGGCGGGATTCCAGGCCCCTCACGCGGCGGGGCGCGTTCCGGCATGCCGCCGCCGGCGACCCAGACGCCGAGCCTCGGCTCGCCGCGCGGCAAGACCTTCCGGCCGGAGGACGAAGACCAGTCCGCCTCGCTGTCCGGCGGCTACAAGGCCGGTCTGCGCGTCCGGCATCCGCAGTTCGGCGTCGGCACGATCATCGCCGTCGAGGGTGGAGATGCCGACACCAAGCTGATCGTCCGCTTTGCCAGCGTCGGCCAGAAGAAGCTGATGGCCCGGTTCGCCAACCTGACGCCGGCCTGACCGGGCGGCGCCCACTCGCGAGCTATCGGCCAATCAGCAGCCGATCGAGCGTCTGGGCCATCGCCGCGGTCCACATCGCGTAGCCTTTCGCACTCGGGTGCAGGTAGTCGTACATCACGTCGGCGGAGATCCGGCCGTCCGGCTCGAGGAACTTCGCGCCGATGTCGAGGAAGGTGACGTCGTCGCGGGCGTCGAGGCGGGCGAGGAGCCGGTTCACCTCGTCGACCTTGGCGCGGGTGGCGTCCGGCTTCTGGCCGCGCGGGAAGATGGCGAGCAGCAGGATCTTCGTCGACGCCGACCGCTGGTGGATCGACGTGCAAATCGCCTCGACGCCGGCGGCGATCTCCACGGGCGTGTTGAGCGTGATGTTGTTGGTGCCGATCATCAGCACCACCACCTTCGGCGTCACGCCTTCGAACTCGCCGTTCTCGAGGCGCCAGAGCACGTTCTCGGTGCGGTCCCAGCCGTAGCCGAGGTTGACGACGCTGCGGCCGGCGAAGAAGCGGTCCCACTCCGCGACGCCGGTGCGGCGTCCGCCGACCGGCATCGCCACCCCAGAAATGCGTGATCGAATCGCCGAGCATGACGATGTCCGGCTGACGCGCCCGCATCAGCACCGACGCCTCGCGGTGGCGCGTCGTCCAGTCGTAGACGCGCCAGTCGCGATTCTGCGTCAGTGGAACGAGCGTCGACGCCGGGCGCGTGCCGGCGGCCGGCGCGCTCCACATCGCGACCTCGCCGGCAGGCGTGCCGTCAGCGGCAACGGCTCGCGCCTTCACGGTGTAGCCGGGCGGCACCCGGACTGGCGCCAGCCACTCGCCGGCGTCGCGCGTGGGGTCGGTCCCGTCGAGCGTGTAGCGCACCACCGCTCCAACCGCGGCGGCTGAGACATCGAGGCTCCCGTCGGGACGGACGACGAGCGACGGCGCAGAAAGCGCCCGAGACGGCGTCTGAGACGGCGCCTGCGTCGGCGTCGCCGTCTGGGCCGGCACATCGACCATCGCCACGGCGACGAGGAGGCTGGCGAGCCGCAGCCGGCGGAAGATGCTGGACGTCATGGGCCGATTGTCTCCGATCTCCGGAGACGGACGCCGACACGTCCAGTTGACCCGCGTGCTCGCCGCCTCTAAGGCCTGAGCCTGGTGAACACGTGAGCGCGGTCTTTGCTCTTCGCGTGGCACTCGAAGCACGTTGCACGATCCGCCTGCGACAAGGTCGGGGTCGTGGCGGTGCCGTCGAAATGCTCGTAGCCCCAGCCGCCGGTGTCCCGGTAGAGGGCCTCGTTCTTGACCATCACATCCAGAAAGCGTCGATCCGCTTCGAAGAGAATTCCGGCGCCGTGACCCTCGCCAGCCTTGGTCCAGACCGCTTCGTCGACGACGACGGAGCCGTTCGGGAAGGTGCCGGTCCGATAGCCTTCGAGCGCCTCCCGATTGGCGTAGTAGTGATGGAAGCCGCCGCGTTTGTGAAACGTCTGGCTGTCCGGTCCGACCACGATTGAGCGAACGAGGTGCCACGAACGGAAGCCCTCGGGGAAAGGAACGGCGGGCATCGGCTGGCTGGCGGTGGACGTCACCGCCACGACCAGCGTGGCGGTCAGCCCGGCAATGGCGCGAGTCGCATACAGAGTGTTCATGACGGCGCATTCTTCAGGTGTCCCGAGCGCCGGCCTGACAATCCTTTGATGAACCGCCATCCGGCGTTGCCGGACGAGCGCGGCGCCTCCACCAACGTTCGTCAATCCCACGCGCCCGTTGGTCAAATCCGGCAGCGAGCGGTGGAGGCTCTGCGTCACGATCGGCCATGCGCTGGCCGCTCATCCGCCTGCCTCGAAGCCTCCTCGTGGTGTGGCTGGCGTGGACGGCAGCCGGCGTCTCTCTTCATCACCCGCGAGTCGTTCATGCGGCTCTACCGGGGCGAGCCGGTGCCGTGGCTGCCCATTTCCATCGGCTGGCTGGCATCGGTATACATCTGGGCGGCCCTCACACCGGCGATCCTGTGGGCGGGGCGCCGCTGGCTCCTGGACGACGATCGCCGGGCTCGCTGGCGCCACGCTGTCGCGCACGCGGGCCTGTCCGCGCTCTTGTCAGCTGGCGCGGCGGTCATCGAGGCGCCGGTGCTGGTGGCGGTCGGCGGGTCTCCGCTCCCGGGATCGTCCTGGCGAGCGCTGTCCCAGTGCTGCTCGCCTACAGCTTTCACGGTGGCGTGATCCAGTACTGGGCGGTCGTGGCGATCCAGGCGCTGCTGCGCTCCCGTCAGCGGGTGGCGGCACGAGAGCGCGAAGCGCTCGAGCTGCAGGTCGGCCGCACCGAACTGGCGCGGCAACTGACCGCCTCGCAGCTGAGCGCGCTGAAGATGCAGCTGCAGCCGCACTTCCGGTTCAACACGCTGGGCGCCATCATGGTGCTCGTTCAGCAGGGACGGCAGCGCGAGGCGGAAGGGATGCTGGCCCGGTTGAGCGACCTGCTGCGTCTGGTCGTCGACGACGTGCACATGCAGGAAGTGCCGCTGTGGCGCGAGCTGGAGTTCCTGCGGCTCTATCTGTCGATCGAGGCCGTCCGTTTCGAGGATCGGCTGCGTGTCCGGATCGCTACCGAGCCGCAGCTCGCAGACGCCATGGTGCTGCAACCGATCGTGGAGAACGCCGTCCGCCACGGGCTCGGTCAGAGCGAAGAGGCGGTGAGCATCGACATCGCGGCGCGGCAGAGTGACCGGCAGCTGGTGCTCACGGTGTCGATTTGGGAAGCCCGCAATGGCCGCGAGGCGGTCGCCGCCATCCGCGATCAGCAGCCTGACCTCGTCCTGTTCGACGTCCAGATGCAGCGGCTGGACGGCTTCGCCGTGGTCGAGGCGATCGGCGCCGACAAGATGCCCAGTGTGATCTTCGTGACGGCGCACGACCACTACGCCGTCCGCGCCTTCGAGATCAGCGCCGTCGACTACCTGCTCAAGCCGGTGACCGCCGAGCGCTTCCAGACCGCGGTCGCGCGAGCCGCATCGCGCCTGCAGGTTCCGGCAGCGGACGACAGCGCCCGGCAGATGCTCACGATGCTGGACGCCATCGCCCACCCGGCGCGGCGGCTGTCCCGGGCCGCGATCCGCTCCGCCGATCGGACCATCTTCGTCCCGGTCGAGGCCGTCGATTGGATCGAAGCCGCGCAGAACTACGTCTGCCTGCACGTCGGACAGACCCGCCATCTGGTGCATGTCTCGATGAACAGCATCGAGGCCGCGCTCGATCCCGACGGCTTCCTGCGCGTGCATCGCTCGCACATCGTCAACCTCAGGCGGATCAGGCAGGTGTGGTCGCTGGCGCGCGGGCACTACGTCATCGAGCTGTCGTCGGGCGAACGGGTCCCAGCGGGGCGAACGTACGGCGATCGCGTGCGCGACGGTCAACCCGTTCTAACCCGGGGCCGGCGCGCGGCCTTACTCGGTCGGGTCCGGCCGTCGGGCGGCGGCACCTTCACCCTGTCCGTCCACGCCGGCGTCGTCCCGCCAGGTAAGCAGCGGCGACTCGGATGCGTAGGATTGTCAGCCGACATGATCAGCGCCACCCTCGGAATCGTCTCGCTGTGTCTGGCTGCCGTGGTCCCGCAGCCTGGGCCGACTCGGCCCGAGGTGCTTGCGCCTGGCGTCCTCTCGGCCGGCGAGGTCTACCGCGGCGCCTTCACGCCGGACGGCGGCACGCTCTACTTCTTCAAGAAGACCGGCAGCGGGGAGACGTTCCGCATCTTCTCGTCGAGTCGGACCACCAGCGGCTGGGCGACGCCGGCGGTGGTCGACCTCGGCGGCGAGTTCTCGGATCTCTATCCGGCCATCTCGGGCGACGGGCGGCGGCTGGTGTTCAGCTCGTACCGGCCCGTACCGGGCCGCGGCAGTGAGAAGCCGAACGCCCACCTGTGGTCCGCCGAACGGACCGCCGACGGCTGGAGCGCGCCGGTGTTCCTGGCGCGGGCGAGCACGCCGGGCCACTACCACTCCTGGGTCGAGTTCGGGTTCGACGGCGCACTCTACTTCCGGCGCACGACGCCAGACTGGACGCGGAACGTGACGATGCGCGCCGCGCCGGACGGCGACGGATTCGGAGAGCCCGAGCCGTACGCCGACGTGGAGCGCTGGAAGGGATGGCGGACGGACGTCCGCGTGGCTGGCGGCGCACCCGGGCCGGACGGACGGCTCGTGTTCCTGGACGTGGCGGCCACGAACCCGGCAACCGGCCGCGGCGCGTCGGACATCTGGGTATCGCTGCGGCGCGGACCCGGGTGGACCGATCCCCAGCCGCTCGGCGCCGGCGTCAACAGCGATGGCTACGACGTGTTTCCGTTCGTCTCGCCGGACGGCCGCGACCTCTACTTCGTCCGCGACTTCGCGACCTTCCACCGCGTGGCGCTGGCGGAGGCGCTCGCGTCGATCGACGCCGGCACCGCCGTCCACTACGTCGCCAACTCGGGCATGCTCGTCGCGGTGTCGGGTCGCCGGTTTTTGATCGACGCGCCGATCCGCGACGGCAACCAGCCCTACGCGACCAGCTCCGCCGCAGAGCGGACCCTGCTCGAAGGCGCGCGCGGTCGATACGCCGATGTCGACGCCATCCTGATCACGCACTGGCACGAGGACCATTTCAGCGCCGAGGCGGTGGCCGCGCACCTGACCGGCAGCGCGCGCACGACCCTCGTCTCGTCGCCCGAGGTCGTCGACCGCGTCCGCGCGGTCGCGCCGACGCTGGCCGCCTCGAGGCTGCGCGCGATCCTGCCGATGCCGGGCCAGAGCCAGGCGGTCGACGTCGGCGGCGTCGCGGTACACGTGCTCCGCGTCCGCCACAATCCGGCCCGCCGGCTGCCCGAGCAGCACGTCGCCTTCCTGATTGCCGGCGGCGCGCCGGTGCTCCACGTCGGCGACGCCGATCCGAAGGCCGACAACTTCGCGGTCCTGAAGGCGCTGCCCGCCGTCGATCTGGCGTTCCTGCCGTTCTGGTACGTTTCGGACGTCGACAATCGGCGGATGGTGGCGGAGGCGATCCGGCCGCGCCGCATCGTCGCGATGCACGTGCCGCCGGCCGACGCGCGGAGCGTCGACGAGGCGTTGCGCGCCGGCCACGTCGTCGCGACGCTGGCGTCGTCGCCGGGGTCGGCGCTCGACATCGGGCGGTGAACGGAGTCAGCCGACGGCTGCGTCTGGCGGTGGTCGTGTGATCGCGACATCGGGCAGGGTGCGCACGGCGTCCACGATCAGCTCGGGCTCGTCGAGCAGGATCCAGTGGCCGCTCTTCTTCGCCACCAGGTGTCGGCCGTACGGTGAGTCTGCAGCCAGGCGCTCGTGCGCCGCCAGCTCCGCGGCCGGCTGATGCGCGCCCGAGATGACGACGACCGGGATGTGTGCGGGTGGGATGGCGGCGGCCATCGCGGCGGCCTCCGACTGCAGCACGCCCAGGTAGGCGGACATGGCGTGGAAGCACTTCGGCTGACTCCAGTGCGCCTGGACGGCAGGGTGGAGTTCGGGCGGCAGCTTGCGGACCTCGCCGACCAGCCGCTCCAGCGTCCCGGACGCCCGCCGGCCGAGCAGCTTGACGAACGCCCGCGGCGCGCCGGGGTGGCCGCCGGTCAGCAGGGCGAGGGCGGCCCGCACCACGCCGATGCGCGCCAGGAACGCGCCGATCACCGAGGCCTGCTGCGCGCGCCGCAGCAGGCCGGCTTGGGTCGGCGCTCGATCGAGCCACTCCATCGGCGGGTCGACGAGGACGAGGCCGGCGACCTGCTCAGGGTGACGCGCCGCGTAGCCGCGCACGACCAGACTGCCGAAGGAATGGCCGACGAGGATGACGCGCCGGCCGGCGCCGAGGGCGGCCCACGGTCCAGTGCCGAGCGTGGCGACGACGGCGCCGAGGTCGTCGAGGATGCGGGCGAAGGTGCAGGGCGAGGATGCCGCGTCGCTCCAGGCGAGGCCGGCTCGGTCGTAGGCGCACACCCGCGTGAACGCCGCCAGCGCCGGCTGCACCCGCGCCCAGCTCAGCGACGACGCCGCGACACCGGCTTCGAGCAGGACGGCCGGCGCGCCCTCGCCGCGCGTCCACACGTGGAGCCGGTGCCCGCCGACGTCGACGAGCAGACCGGGCGGCGGCACCTCACGGGCGGGCATGGCGTCGGAAGGTCTGGGCAGGACGACGGAACGGGCCACGTGGGCAAATGCGTCGAGCGCCCGCGCGGCGGCTCACGGAACGCGCCGCGATCGGCCCGTCCCACCCGGGCCGCGGTTGGTGGCCCGGCCGGTGGCTTCATCCCATTGGCCACCAGAACGATCGCGCCCGCCGATAGAATCGCGCCCCTCATGCTGAAGGAAGTTCGAATCGGATTGTTGCTGCTGTCGGCACTGTCCGCGCACCTTGCTCCGGCGTGCGGGCGGAGCTACCGGCCGGGCTCGGACAGGGATTTCTCCGGCTCCAGCTCGAGGCCCGTGCCTCCCTCGCGTGCGCCCGCCACCCGTGTGGCAGAATCGGCCGCATGGCCTCATCCATTCGCAGCCGCTGCGGCGTGGGCGCCGCGCTCGTCCTCTGTGTCGCGTCGGTAGTCGCGCAGACGCCTCAGGACACCGGGGGTGCCTGCATGCCCGTCGCCGAGCGGGCGGGCCGGCCGTACGGCTGCTTCATCCTGTCGTCGACCCCCGTCGGCGCGCTCGATGCGACGCAGGCCGTCTGGCACGTCGAGACGTTCCCGACGCTCGACGCGGCCACGAAGGCAAAGACCCCGCGCGGCGTGGTGACGCAGTCGTTCGACAAGGTGTGGCTGCTGACCATCGCGCCCGCCGGGTTCCGCTCGCCGGGCGGCACGCACGTCGCCGCGATCGGACCGATCCCGGTCAAGGCCGGCACCAGCTACACCGCGCAGTTCATGGAGGCGACGTTCACGCCGGGCATGAAGTCGCGCATCCATCGCCACTCGGGGGCCGAGGCCTGGTACACGCTCAGCGGCACCGCGTGCCTCGAGACTCCCGAGGGCTCGATGGTCAGCCGGCCCGGGGGCCCGCCGGTCATCGTTCCCGCCGGCCCGCCGATGGAGCTGACCGCGACCGGGGCCGAGACCCGTCGTTCCCTGGTGCTCATCCTGCACGATGCCAGCCAGCCGCACTCCGTCGTGGCCACCGACTGGACGCCGAAGGGCCTTTGCCGGCCCTGACGCGCCGGCGCGCGCCGCGGCCTCAGCCGCGCCGCGTCTTGCGCATCCAGACGTCCCAGGTCACCTGGCCGATCTCCTCGTCGTCGAATGGGTAGCCGGCGAGCTTGAGCGCGAGCTTGATCTGGCCGTGGTGGTAGCCCTCGTGCCACACCATGTGCTGCAGCAGCAGGATCGGATGGTCGTAGTGCAGGTCCATCGCCCGGCCTGATTCCAGCTTGCCTTTGACGGCGGCGCGGACGACGGCCGCGCTGTCGTTCAGCATCTGCGCCATCCGCTCGACGTCGCGCTCGGCCAGCCACTGCTGCTTCGGCACGTCGACGGCGAACTCGGGCGCGTCCTCGTGCACGAAGACGAGCCGGACGTAGTGCATGTGCATGAACATCTGGCCCACCGACGGACTGCTGCCGGTCGCGCGGATGTCGAGCCCGCCCGCCGGCACGGCGTGCAGCAGGTTCACCAGGATGGTGTTGTTGCGGTCCCAGCTGTCGAGCACCTGATCGAGCAGCTGCTGGCCTGATGGGTCAGACATGTCGCGCCTTCGCTTCCCGTGTCACTTTCCCTTGTTGCCGTCGGCCATCTCGAGCCAGTCCAGCTCTTCTTCCACTTCGTGGAAGGCATCGTCGCCGATCTCGTCGCTGTCGCGCATGGCCAGGACGGCCTGACGCGCCGCCGCCAGCGCCTCGCGGTGCAGGCGGGTGTGCTCCGCGCCCGGGCCCTCGCCGCCGTGTCCGTCGTCGTCCTCGTGGTCGTGCTCCAGGTGCGCGGTGAACTCCTGGCGAACGGCGTCCGCGGCCGGTGACGGATCGTGCTGCAGGCTGGCCAGGCCGGCCTTCAAGGCGCGCTCGCGGGCCGCACGGCGCTCCTGGCCGACCGGGTCGTCGTCGCGCAGCGCGAGGGCGCGCAAGAGCGGCTTGAGCGTCAGTCCCTGGATGACCAGGGTGCCGAGCACCACGCAGAACGCGGTCCAGACGATGAGGTCGCGGAAGGGAAAGCCGGCCGGGAGGGCCAGGGCCGCCGCGAGCGAGACGATCCCGCGCATGCCGGCCCACGAGATCACCAACCCGCTGCCGACCGTCGCCTGCAGCATCGGCCGCGGCGGGTTGAAGCCGAACCGTCTGTCGCGCCAGCGGACGACGGCGTTGAAGGACATGTGCCACACCACGCGCACGACGATGACCGTCACCAGGACGGCGCCGGCCACCGCGGCGTAGCGGCCACGATCCGCGGCTGCCAGGCTGTCGAAGATCGGCCGGATCTGCAGGCCGATGAAGATGAAGGCGAGGATGTTGAGGGCGAAGACGGCCGTTTCCCAGACCGCGTAGGACGGGATGCGGGAGCGGGCGGGAATGCGCTCGGGCGCCGTCCGCGCCACCGTCACGGCGTAGCAGACCATGGTCAGCACGCCCGACAGGCCGATGTGCTCGGCCAGGATCCAGACGCCGAAGGTGGTGACGAACTGCAGGATGATCGCGCTCGGCACGTGCTGGATGAGCCCCGTGACCCGCAGCGTCACCCAGCCGAGCGCGGGGCCGACCACGACGCTGCCGGCCACCGCCAACAGGAACGTCGGGGCCACCGCCGCGAGCGAGAAGCCACCGGCGGCGGCGGCGCCGATCGCCAGCCGGTAGATCAGCAGCGCGCTGGCGTCGTTCAGCAGGCTTTCGCCTTCGAGGATCGTCAAGATGCGCCGGGGCGGCCGCAGGTGGCGGAGCACCGCGGTGGCCGCGGCGGCGTCGGGCGGCGCGACGACCGCGCCGAGCACGATGGCCGGCGCCCAAGGCAGCTCCGGCACCAGCATCCGGGCGACCATCGCAACGGCCATCGTCGTGAACCCGACCGCGAAGACGACCAGGCCCGTGACCGGGAGCCAGTTGTCGCGCAGGTCGCGCGGCGAGGCGTCGAAGGCGGCGTCCAGGAGGACCGGTGCGATGAACAGGGCCAGCGCCAGTTCCGGTCGGACAGTGAACTGCGGCGCGCCCGGCACGAAGGCGAGGACCGCTCCGCCCAGCGCCAGGAAGACGGGATAGGGCGCACCGACCCGGCGCGCCGCGGCCGCCAGCAGCACGGCCGTGACGAAGAGGGCGATGAGCCGTTCGAGCTCCCCCATAGGAGCGACTCGCGGGGCTATTCGCCGGGGCCGTCGTCGTCGCCCGGCTCGGGCACGGCGCCGGGCGTCGCGTCGACGTCCGAACCGGCGTCAGGCGATACCTCGCCCTCACCGCCGCCGTTGGCGTCGACGCCACTCGTGTCGCCCTGATCTTCCAGGCGGACGATCGAGACGACCTGGTCGCCCTCGGCGACGCCGATGAGGCGGACGCCCTGTGTGGCGCGACCAATCACGCGCATGTCGGTGGCCTTCATCCGCAGCGTCTGGCCCTGCTGCGTGATCAGCATCAGCTCGTGCTGGTCAGACACGTAAGAGATGCCGACGACGACGCCGTTGCGGTCGCTGGTCTGGATGTTGATGATGCCCGACCCGCCGCGCGACTGCAGGCGGTACTCCTCGAGGTCGGTGCGCTTGCCGTAGCCGTTGGCGGTGACGGTGAGGACGGTTCCGCCGGGGCGGACCACCTCCATCGCCACCACTTCGTCGTCGTCCTTGAGCAGGATCCCGCGGACGCCGTAGGCGGTGCGGCCCATCGGGCGCGCGTCCTCCTCGGGGAAACGGATCGACTGGCCCTGCTTGGTGCCAATCAGCACCTGGCTCTGGCCGTCGGTCTGTGCCACCGCCAGCAGCGCATCGTCGTCCTCGATGCCCATCGCGATGATGCCGCCGGCGCGCGGGTTGGCGTAGGCCTTGAGGTCGGTCTTCTTGACCACGCCCTTGCGGGTGCCCATCACGATGTACTGCTGTTCCTCCTCGTCGGGGAACTTGCGCACGGCCAGAAGCGCCGCGATCTTCTCGCCCGGCTCCATCGACACGAGGTTCGCGATCGCCTTGCCGCGGTTGGCCGGCCCGACGTCGGGGATCTCGTAGACCTTCAGCCAGTAGGCCCGGCCGCGGTCCGAGAAGATCATGATGTAGGCGTGCGTCGAGGCCACGAAGATGTGGCTGACGAAATCTTCTTCGCGCAGGTCCATGCCGCGCCGGCCCTTGCCGCCGCGCCGCTGCTGCGAATACGAGTCGAGCGATGTCCGCTTGATGTAGCCGGTGTTGCTGACGGTGATCGCCATGTCTTCGTCGGCGATCAGGTCCTCGATGCGGATCTCACCCGGATCGTCGACGATGGTGGTCCGCCGCGCGTTGCCGTACTTCTGCTCGATGTCGCGCAGCTCGTTGACGACGATCTCCATCAGCAGCCGCCGGCTGCCGAGGATCGTGCGCAGCCGCTCGATCTCGTGCTTCAACGCCGCCAGCTCGTCGAGGATCTTCTGCCGCTCCAGGCCGGTGAGGCGCTGCAGCTGCATGTCGAGGATCGCCTGGGCCTGGACCTGCGACAGGCCGAACTGCGTCATCAGCCCGTCGCGCGCCAACAGCGGGCTGGACGAGGCGCGAATCAGGGCGATGACGGCGTCGAGCTGATCGAGCGCGATCGCCAGGCCTTCGAGGATATGCGCCCGCGCCTCGGCCTTCTTCAGCTCGAACTCGATGCGCCGGCGCACGACGTCGCGACGGAATTCGACGAAGTAGTCGAGCAGATCGACCAGCGGCAGCACGCGCGGGCGACCGCTGACGATGGCCAGCGTGATCACGCCGAAGGTGGTCTGGAACTGCGTGTGCTTGAACAGGTTGTTCAGCACGACGTCCGGCACTTCCCCCTTCTTCAGCTCGATGACGACGCGGACGCCGTCGCGATCCGATTCGTCACGGATGTCGGAGATGCCTTCCAGCACCTTCTCGTGCACCAGTTCGGCGATCTTCTTCTGCAGCTCCGCCTTGTTGACCTGGTAGGGGATCTCGGTGGCGACGATCTGCATCCGATCGCTCTTGCCGAGTGGCTCGATCTCGGTCTTGGCGCGGAGCGTGATGGAGCCGCGGCCGGTCGTGTAGGCCGAGTGGATGCCGGCGTGGCCGATGATGATGCCGCCGCCGGGAAAGTCAGGGCCAATGATCGACTTGAGGATGTGGCGCTGCCGGTCGAGGCGCCGTTCTTCCTTGGTCTTGCCCGTCGCCTGGCCGGTTCGCTCGGCTTCTTCGTCCTCGAGGGTGAGGTTGATGACGCCGATGACCGCCTCGATCACCTCGCGCAGGTTGTGCGGCGGGATGTTCGTGGCCATGCCGACGGCGATGCCCGTCGAGCCGTTCACCAGCAGGTTCGGGAACGGCGTCGGGAGGACGGTCGGCTCGTCGGTGGTCTCGTCGTAGTTCGGGACGAAGTCGACCGTCTCCTTGTCGAGGTCGGCCATCATGGCCTCGGCAAGGCCCTTCAGTCGCGCCTCGGTGTAGCGCATCGCCGCGGCGGTGTCGCCATCCATCGATCCGAAGTTGCCCTGACCGTCGACCAGGGGCTCGCGCATGTTGAAGTCCTGCGCCAGCCGCACCAGCGTGTCGTAGATGGCGGCGTCGCCGTGCGGGTGATAGGTGCCCATCACGTCGCCGACGATCTTGGCGCACTTGCGATAGGCGCGGTTCGACGCCAGGCCCATCTGGCGCATGCCGAACAGCACGCGGCGATGGGCGGGTTTGAGGCCGTCTCGTACGTCGGGCAGCGCGCGCCCGATGATCACGCTCATGGCGTAATCCATGTACGAGCGCTTCATCTCGTCTTCGATGTTGACCGGGATGCGCGACTGGATATCGGACATGCGTTATGGCGTTCAGGAGTCGAGGCTGACGTCGTCGCTCGGGAAACGACTCCGGAGTCGACTTCAACTCCGGAGTCCTCCTGGCGGGCTGGCTAGATGTCGAGGTTCTTCACGTCGAGGGCGTTGTCCTCGATGAACTTGCGGCGCGGTTCGACCTGGTCGCCCATCAGCGTGGTGAACATCAGGTCGGCTTCGGCGTGGTCCTCGGCCTTGACCTGCAGCAGGGTTCGGACGCTCGGATCCATCGTGGTCATCCACAATTGCTCGGGGTTCATCTCGCCGAGGCCCTTGTAGCGCCCGATGGTGATGCCCTTGCGGCCGGCGGTGATGAAGTAGTCGAGCAGCGCGTCCATCGACTCGATGCGGACGTCGCCGTCTTTGGTCGGCTTCGCCGTGGGAGCCTTGCTTTCCGGCGTTTCGGCGCGCGCCAGGACATCGGCGATGCTGCCGGTGGCCGGGGCCTCGGCCGCGTCGAGGTCGGGCTCGTCGGTCTCGGCATCGCTGTCCGCGTCGAGCTTCGCGTCGAGGCTGCGGATGACGACGGCGCCGAGGTAGTCCTTGACGTTGGTGTAGCTGCCGACCAGCGTCCGATAGTCGGGCGCGGTGACGAACTCGGCGCCGACGGACGTCTGGCGCAGGTAGCCAGCGGAACGATCCGCGATCACCAGCATCGAGGCGTTGTGCTCCTCGTCGGCCTGCACGGTGACGTCGCGCGTGGCGGAAGACAACGACGTCGCCAGGGCGTCGACCTTGGCCCGATCGGCGAACGTGCTGGCATCGCGCACCTCGGCGCCGAGTAGTGCCAGCACGATGTCGCGGGTGAGACCACGGCGCTCGACGCGCTGCAGGTGCTTCTGGAGCGTGCCGAGCTGCTGCAGGTGGCGTTCCAGCGCCGGGCCCTGCAGGTCATGGCCGTTGGCGGTCTTGACGACGCGGTTCTCGACGGCGCGGCGGACGAGCAGGCCTTCCAGCTCGCGTTCGTCCTTGACGTAGGTGGTCTTCTTGCCGCGCTTGACGTGGAACAGAGGCGGCTGCGCGATGTAGACGTAGCCATCGTCGACCAGCTGCCGCATCTGGCGATAGAAGAACGTCAGCAGCAGCGTGCGGATGTGGGAGCCGTCCACGTCCGCGTCCGTCATGATGATGATGCGGTGATACCGGAGCTTCTCGATCGAGAACTCTTCCGCACCGATGCCGCAGCCGATCGCGGCGATCATCGTGCGGATGGCGTCGCTGCTCAGCATCTTGTCGAAGCGCGCCTTCTCGACGTTGAGGATCTTGCCGCGGAGCGGCAGGATCGCCTGGAAGCGGCGATCGCGGCCTTGCTTGGCGGAGCCGCCGGCCGAATCGCCCTCGACGATGTAGATCTCGCTCTGCGCCGGATCGCGCTCCTGGCAGTCGGCGAGCTTGCCGGGCAGCATGCCGCTGTCGAGCGCGCCCTTGCGCCGCACCAGGTCGCGGGCCTTGCGGGCCGCTTCACGGGCGCGGGCTGCGTCGATCGCCTTCTGGATGACCCGCTTGGCGACGACCGGGTTCTCTTCCAGGAACGCGCCCAGGCGCTCGTTGACGATCGTCTCGACGATGCCCTTGACCTCGGTGTTTCCGAGCTTGGTCTTGGTCTGGCCCTCGAACTGCGGCTGCGGGATCTTGACGCTGATGACGCCGGTCAGGCCCTCGCGGATGTCGTCACCGCTGACGTTCTCCTTGAGGTCCTTCGACAGGTTGTTGCTAGTCGTGTAGACGTTGATGGTCCGCGTCAGCGCCGCGCGGAACCCCGACAGGTGCGTGCCGCCTTCGTGGGTGTTGATGTTGTTGGCGAACGAATACATCAACTCGGTGTAGCTGTCGTTCCACTGCAGCGCGATCTCGACCTGGATACCGTCTTTCTCGCCCTTCATGTAGATGGGCTCGTCGTTGACGGCGGCCTTGGCCTGATTCAGGAACATGACGAACTGGTTGATGCCACCTTCGTAGTGGAAGTCGTGCGCCTTGCCGTCCTCGCGCTCGTCGTCGAGGGTGATCCGGACACCAGCATTCAGGAAGGCCAGTTCGCGGAGCCGATTGGCCAGCGTGTCGAAGCTGAACTCGACCGTCTCGAAGACCTGAGAATCCGGCTTGAAGGTGACCTTCGTGCCGCGCTTCTTGGTGATGCCGGTGTTGACCGAGATCGGCGAGCGGTTTGCCGCGCTCGTAGGTCTGCGAGTAGACCTCACCGTTGCGATAGATCTCGAGGTCGAGCCGCTCGGACAGCGCGTTGACCACCGAGACGCCGACGCCGTGCAGGCCGCCCGACACCTTGTAGCTGTTGTTGTCGAACTTGCCGCCGGCATGAAGAACCGTGAGCACGACTTCCGCCGCCGACTTGCCGCTCTCGTGCAGGTCGACGGGAATGCCTCGGCCGTTGTCGACGACGGTGATCGAGTTGTCGAGATGAATGCGGACGTTGACCTGGTCGCAGTAGCCGGCGAGCGCTTCGTCGATCGAGTTGTCGACGATCTCGTAGACGAGGTGATGGAGACCTTGCGGCCCGGTCGAGCCGATGTACATGGCCGGGCGTTTGCGCACGGCCTCGAGGCCCTCGAGGACCTTGATCTTGTCTGCGCCGTAATCGTCGGCTGAGGTGCCGTTCACAGGCACGTCACCCGGCGTGTCCGTGGGCGACGGGCCGCCCTGCGGCGGAGGAAGAGAGGTGTCCTGTTCCATCTACATCTGGTGGAGCGCGGAGGCGCGACGTGGATTCCAACACGGTGCGTGCGCCAGCGCCGGCGCCACACCCCAACCGAGCGCTTGCGCGAGGTTGGCCACCGTCAACGTCAAATCCGCATCGGCATGATCACGTAGGTGTAGTCGTAGCCGCTCGCACCCACCGGCTTCATCACGGCCTGGCTCATCTCATCCTTGAACTGCAGCACGACCACCTCGGTCTCGGCGACGGCGAGGAAATCGAGGACATACTGCGCGTTGAAGCAGATGGTGACCGACGGTCCGCTGTACTCGACGGGAATGACTTCCTTGGCTTCGCCGAACTCGGAGCTGTTCGACGTCACCGTCACTTCGCCCGGATCCATCTGGAACTTGACCGACCGCGATCGTTCGTTCGCCAGCAGGGCGACGCGCTTGACGGCGCTGGTCAGGCGTTCGCGATCGAACTCGACGGCCTTGTCGTTGCCCTTGGGGATGACCCGCTCGTAGGCCGGGAACTGCCCGTCGATCATCCGCGATACGAGGACGCGGTCGGCGAACCGGAAGAACAGGTGGTTCTCGCCCTTCTCGAACACGACTTCGTCGCCAGCTTCCCCGAGGAGCCGGCCGAGTTCGAGGAGAGTCTTCTTCTGGACGATGACGCGAATCTCGTCGGGTGCGCCGGGCGCGCTCTCGCGCGGCGCGGTCACCAGCGCCAGCCGGTGGCCGTCGGTGGCCACCATGCTCATTTCCTTGGGCCGCAGCACCAGCAGAGCGCCGTTCAGGAAGTAGCGCGTGTCCTCGCCGGTAATCGCGAACTGGGTTTTGGCCACCATCTGCCGGGTGATGTCCCGCGGCAGGGTGGCATCACCGGCGCCGGTGCTGTCCGGCATGGCCGGGAAGTCGTCCCGGGACATGGTCTGGAGCCGCGACTCGAACCGGTCGGCGGCGACCTTGACCCCGTTCTTGTCCTCCTGGATCAGGACGTCGGTATCGGGCAGCGCCTTGACGATCTCAAAGAGCTTCTTGGCGGGCAGCGTCAACGACCCGGGTTTCTCGACCTTGGCCGGGCAGCGGCTCTTCAAGCCGACTTCCAGGTCGGTCGCCGCCAGGTGGATCTCGGAGCCTTTGGCGTCTATCAGGACGTTGGCGAGGATGGGGATCGTGTTCTTGCGCTCGACGATGCCCTGGAAGAACTGCAGTTCCCGTAGCAGATCCGCCTTGCTAACGGAGAGTTCCATGCGTGTGCTGCCCCAAAAAGCCGAACGGAAGCCGAACTGACGGGACCGGACCCGACAGCCTGCCCGGAACGAGGGCGAGCTGTATTGTGTTTAAAGACGAATCTACGAACACTAAAGTATAACAAGAACAAGGGCCTGTTGGAAAGTGGAAACAGGCACCGTTCTCCTTCGAGTTCAATGACTTACGGAAGCGACCAGCTGAGGATTCCCGGTGGGCGGACGGTGCCTTGCGAAGGTCGATCCGGAACCGGCGGTTTGTCTCCACAACAGGTCCGCAGGATTTCCACAGGTTGTTGTGGACGAACGCTGTAGAACTGGCGATCCGATAGAAATGGCTACTGGAAGTTGGCCAGCAGGTTCTGCATCTGGGCGCTGAATTCGGCGTCACGCTGGCGCATCCCGCCGATCTTCTGGATCGAGTGGATGACGGTCGAGTGGTGCTTGCCGCCGAACGCCTTGCCGATCTCGGGCAGCGAGGCCCGGGTCAGCTGCTTGCACATGTACATGGCGACCTGTCGGGGCAGAGCGATCGACTTGGAGTTGTTGCGCGATTTCAGCTCGTTCGTCCGCAGCTGGTAGTAGTCGGCGACGAACTTCTGGATGATCTCGATGGTGACGACGCGTTCGTCGTTGGACAGCACGTTACGGAGCACGTGCTGGGCCAGCGCGAGGTTGATTTCGGCCCCGGTCATCGACGCGTAGGCGACCAGGCGGATCAAGGACCCCTCGAGTTCCCGGACGTTCGAGCGGATCTTGCTGGCGATGTACATGGCCACGTTGTCGGGCAGCGGGACTGCTTCGGCTTCGGCCTTCTTCCGCAGGATAGCGACCTTGGTCTCGAGGTCGGGTGGCTGGATATCGGCGATCAGTCCCCATTCGAACCTGGACCGAAGCCGTTCCTCGAGCGCGGTGATCTCGTGCGGCGGCGCGTCGCTGCTGATGACGATCTGCTTGGCCGAGTCGAACAGGGCGTTGAAGGTGTGGAAGAACTCGGTCTGGGTGCTTTCCTTGCCACCGATGAACTGGATGTCGTCGACGAGCAGCACGTCGATGTTGCGGTAGCGCTCGCGGAAGTCGAGGATGCGCTCGTAGCGGAGCGCGTTGATCATCTCGTTCATGAAGCGCTCGGACGAGACGTAGGTCAGCTTGAGCGAGCGGGCCTGCTGGATGATGTAGTGGCCCACCGCATGCATGAGGTGGGTCTTCCCGAGCCCGACTCCGCCGTAGATGAAGAGTGGGTTATATGACCGTGCCGGGGCCTCGGCGACGGCTCGACAGGCCGCATGCGCGAATTGGTTCGAGGGCCCGACGACGAACGTGTCGAAGGTATAACGGGGATTAAGGCCCGGCGGGCCAGGTGGAGGGTTGTCCGGGGCAGGGGCGCCCGCCACCGGGAACTCGACTTCGGCCTTTCGAGGTGTCGGTTCCTTGGCGGATGCGAAATCCCGCTCGACGGCCGCCTGCTGGGTATTCGCCTCAGCTTCGGTCACGAAGATCAGGGCGGTGTCGGAGCGGTTCACTTCGGCCAGGGCATCGGCCAGGACGCCCGAGTAGTGCTTGAGCAGCCAGTCGCGAAACACGGTGTCGAGCACGCGGATCGTGACCCGCTGGCCGTCGTCCGAGACGAATTCGGTCCGCCGGAACCACGTTGAAAAGCTGTGTCGATTGACTTTCGTCTCGACCCGGGCCAGGACCTGATCCCAGATAGTCATGACGTGCCCGCCAGCCCAAGTTTGGTCTGACCAAGAGCCGGGAATGCATGGAAATCCGACACTTTCGCCTCGCGTGACGTGTCTGTGACTGAGCCTGTCGGCGTCACGACCGAGAAAATGTCGATAAAATCGCTACGAAACAACCTTCGCCGTACGCAGATTCAGGCAGCACAAGGGTTTTCATAGCGGCCAGTCCGGAAAGCCCTGAATTTTCCACAGATTTTTCCACAATTGTGGAAAACCGCCCGGGAGCGCCGTCGGCGCCGATGGACAGGACCACCTGCGACCCTCCTGCGCCCCGCCCTACTGCCCGCCTTCGTACCCGCCTTCGTCCTAGGGGAGCCGAGGACGATACCACAGGGCCAGGACCCGGCTGACCCACTACCCTGGACCCGGCTTTGTTGACACGTTTTCGGGCGACGTCTACCATGAGTGGTTCTGCCGTTCGGCCGCGTCCGGTCACGGTGAGCCTGGTGATCCATGAAGCGCACTTTTCAGCCCAATCGCAGCCGCCGCCGCAAGACGCATGGCTTCCTCGAACGCATGAGCACCAAGAATGGACGTCTGGTCCTGAAGCGCCGTCGCGCCAAGGGCCGGAAGCGTCTGACGGTGTCGTAGCGCCCTCGCGGGTCGCGGGCGGCGCGTCAGGGGTTCGCGTGACCGAGCGACTCGAGTCGAACGAGCGGGTCCGGCGGCGGGCCGATTTCGAGCACATCTACCAGCACGGCGCGAAGCGGCACGGCCGCTTCATGACGATGTTCGTGCTCGCTCGCGAGGCCGCCGCGGATCCGGGTCGGGCGCGACTCGGGGTCGCGGCGACGCGAAAGCTCGGGGGAGCCGTTGTCCGCAACCGAGCCAAACGCCTCTCCCGCGAGCTGTTCCGCCGCCACAAGCCCGATGCCGGCCTCGATGTCGTGGTCGTGCCCCGACGCGAATTTCTCGCCGCAGATTTCCCCAGCCTTGAACGCGACTACGTCGTGCTGCTCTCGGGACGCGGTGGCCGTGAGAGCGGGCCACGACGACGTTCCGAATCGTGCGGCCCGTTGACGTGGCGACGCGTGCGCTCCAGGGGCTGGTTCGCTCCTATCAACTTCTGCTCTCCCCCTGGTTTGGCGGCGCCTGCCGGTTTTCACCGTCGTGCTCCGCGTATGCCATCGAGGCTCTCGAGCGGCATGGCGCCTGGCGGGGCGGGTGGATGGCGCTGAGGCGCATCGCCCGGTGTCACCCCTGGGGCGCGGCCGGTTTCGATCCGGTCCGCTGAGGCCGCCGTCATAGACAGCATGGAACGTCGCGTCATTCTCGCCGTCGTCCTTTCCTTCCTCGTGCTCTTCGGCTACCAGACGCTGGTCGTCAAGCCGAATCGCAAGCCCGCGGGACCCACTGCCACCACCACGTCGGCGCCAGCCGCCGTCGTGCCCGTCGAGGCCGACACCGCGCCGCCGGTGCCGGCTGGTCCGGTGCCGGCCGTGCTCGCTGGCGAGACCGCCGAGCGGCGCATCGTCGTCGAGACGTCGCGCGTCAGGGCGACCTTTTCGAACCGCGGCGCCATCCTGGAGAGCTGGCTGCTGAAGGACTACCTCGATTCGAAGGGCCGGCCGATGGACCTGGTCGCGCCGGGGCTGGCGACGCCGGACCGCCATCCGCTGTCGGTGACGGTCGGGGACGCAGCCCTGAGCGCCCGGTTGAATGCGGCGCTCTACCAGGCGTCGAGCGGCGACCAGCAGTTGGGTGCGAAGCCGGGCTCGCTGCAGTTCACCTATCGCGACGCTGCCGGCGTGTCGGTGGTCAAGACGATCGAGGTCCAGCCCGACGGCCAGCCGTTCCTGCTGCGGGTGAACACCGAGATCCTGATCAACGGCCAGCGCCAGCGCGTCACGCTGCACGGCGGGGCCGGGTTCGGCGACATCGAGCGCGGTGTCCAGAGCACCAGCTGGCTGGCGCCGTCCACTTATCAGCCGCCGCAAGCGATCGTCCAGATGGTCGGCGTGAAGGATCCAGCCCGCCTGCCGGTGGCCACGCTGGCCACGCAGCCGGTCCAGGAGGGCGCGGTCCGTTACGGCGGTGTCGACGATCAGTATTTCCTGGCCGCAGCCCTGACCGGCGGCAAGCACGCCCGGATCGAATACGCGCCGCTGATTGTCAAGACGCCGGACGGCGAGCGGCACATCGTCGACTATCGGGTCCGCGTCGCCGGCGACGGGCCGATCACGTTCTTCCTCGGCCCCAAGGAATTCGACCTGCTGCAGCGGGCCGACGCCGAACTGACGCGGACCATCAACCTCGGCATCTTCGGCTTCCTGGCGACGCCGCTGCTGAAGGCGCTGAAGTGGATCAACGAGTACGTCGGGAACTTCGGCTGGTCGATCATCCTGCTGACGGTCCTGATCAACGTCGTGCTCTTCCCGCTGCGCCACAAGAGCGCCGTGTCGATGCGGAAGATGCAGCAGATTCAGCCGCAGGTGAAGGCGATCCAGGATCGCTACGCCAAGCTGAAGATGACCGATCCGTCGCGGCAGAAGATGAACACGGAGCTGATGGAGCTCTACAAGGCGAAGGGGGCCAACCCGGCCAGCGGCTGCCTGCCGATGATCCTCACCTTCCCCGTGCTGTTCGCCTTCTACGCCTTCCTGTCGCAGGCCATCGAGCTGCGCGGCGCACCGTGGATCCTGTGGATCCACGACCTGTCGCGGCACGACCCGTTTTACGTCACGCCGCTGCTGATGGGCGCGTCGCAGTTCTGGCAGACCAAACTGATGCCGCCCACCGGGGATCCGGCCCAGCAGCGCATGATGATGTTCATGCCGCTGATGTTCATGGTCTTCTTCCTGTGGGCGCCGAGCGGCCTGGTGCTCTACTGGCTGTGCAGCAACCTGTGGACCATCGGCCAGCAGTACTTCACCAACCGGCTGCTCAGCAACCAGCAGTTGGCCAAGGCGCGCTGATCGGCACGCGCCCGCACGGAGAGAACGATGCGATCGGAACTGCACGGTGAAGTGAAGGCGTTCGTCGAACAGGTGGTCGAAGCGATGGGCCTCACCGTCTCGGTCGAGGTATCGGACCTCGAGGACGGCGGCGTCCGCGTCGACGTCCAGGGCGAGGAGGGCGAGCTGCTGCTCCGCCGCAAGGGCGAAGGCCTCGACGCCTTGCAGCACCTGGTCAACAGCGCCTACCGCCGCGATGTCGGCCGCGATCAGCGCATCGTCATCGACGCGATGAACTTCCGCCAGGGGAAGGACATCGAGCTGCAGCAGATGGCCAAGTTCCTGATCGAGAGGGTGCGGACCACCGGGATGGCGCAGGAGCTCGGCCCCCTCAACTCCTACTCGCGCCGCATCGTGCACATGGAAGTGAGCCGCTTCGACGACGTCGCCTCGGAGAGCCAGGGCGACGGGCAGCTGAAGCAGGTCACCATCAGCCTGCGCAAGCCGGCGCGCTAGCGGTCCGCCGTGGACCGCGGCCTGCCTGCCGCGCGGGCACGGCAGGAGCGCCGTGTTCTCGACCGACGACACCATCGTCGCCGTCGCTACGCCGCCGGGGCGCGCCGGCATCGGCGTGATCCGCATCGCCGGTCCGCAGGCGATGGCGATCGCGGGCGTGCTGGCGCCGGGCCCTGCCCTCGTCGCCCGCCAGGCGACGGTCCGCCGCCTGGCGGCGCCGCTCGGCGCGGAATCCGCGAATCGCGCGGGGCCGCGATCGACCAGGTGGTGTTGACCTGGTTCGCCACGCCGGCGTCCTACACCGGCGACGACGTCGTCGAGGTTTCGGCGCACGGCAGCCCGGTGCTGCTCGATCGAATCCTCCGCAGCGCGATGGCCGGCGGCGCGCGCCTGGCGGCGCCGGGCGAGTTCACGCTGCGCGCGTTCCTGAACGGCAAGCTGGATCTGGTGCAGGCCGAGGCCGTCGCCGATCTGATCGACGCGGTGACGCCGGCGCAGGCGCGGCTGGCGTTCGATCAGCTCGACGGCACGTTGAGCCACGCGCTGGCGGCGATCGGTGAGGCGCTGTTCGATGTCCGCGTGCGCCTCGAGGCCTCGCTCGACTTCCCGGACGAGGGCTACCACTTCGTCGAGCCGGGTGCGGTGGCCCGCGAATGCGAGGCGGTGCGGACCCGTGTCGCCGCGCTGCTCGAGACCGCGCGGCGCGGCCGGCTGCTCCGCGAAGGATGCCGCGTCGTCCTGGTCGGCGCGCCGAACGTCGGCAAATCGCTGCTGTTCAACGCGCTGCTCGGTACGAGCCGCGCCATCGTCACGGCGGTTGCGGGTACCACGCGCGATCTGCTGACGGAGCGCTGCGACATCGGCGGGCTGGCCGTGACGCTGATCGACACGGCCGGTGTCCGCGACAGCGACGAGCCGGTCGAGCAGGAGGGCATCGCGCGGGCGCGCCAGGCGGCGGACGCGGCCGACGTGCGCGTCGTCGTGCTCGATCGATCGCAGCCGCGGCCGGCGGACACGCCGATCGACGTCGAGCACTCCGGCGCCGTCGTCGTTGCCAACAAGTGCGACCTGCCGTCGGCGTGGGGCGCCGCAGACGGGCCCGGCGCGATCGCGGTGTCGGCGCTGAGCGGCGAGGGCCTGGAGGCCGTCCGGCAGGCGATCGTCCGCGCGGCGCTGGCGGGCGAGTCCCTCGCGGACACACCGGCCGTGGCCAACGCCCGGCATGCGGCGCTGCTCGAACGGGTCGAGGCGCGACTCGGCGAGGCGGGCGAGCAGGCGACTCGCGGCGAGGGCGAGGAAATCGTCTTGTCGACGCTGCAGGATGCGTTCGCCGCACTCGATGAGATAGTGGGGAAGCGCTCGTCTGAGGACGTGCTACGCCAGATCTTCGCCAGGTTCTGTATCGGAAAATGACCGCGGACGTTGTCGTCATCGGCGCTGGGCACGCCGGCTGTGAGGCCGCGCACGCGGCGGTGCGCCTTGGCTGCCGCGTAGCTCTCTGCACGCTGTCGCCGGATACGGTTGGGCATATGCCCTGCAATCCTGCAGTAGGCGGGACCGCTAAGGGGCACCTCGTTCGCGAGATCGACGCGCTCGGTGGATTGATGGCGGAAGCCATCGATGCCACCGGCATCCAGTTCAAGCTCCTCAATCGGAGTCGAGGCCCGGCGGTCTGGTCGCCTCGAGCGCAGGCGGATAAGAAGGTCTATTCGAGGTGGATGCGCGCGCGGCTCGAGCGGGAGCCGCGCATCAGCTGGGTGTTCGAGCCGGTAGTTCGGCTCGACGTCGAAGGCGGGGCAATCGCCGGCGTGACGTTGGCCGATGGCCGGCAGGTCCGCGCTTCGGCCGTCGTCGTCACGACGGGCACCTTCCTGAACGGCCTGGTCCACATCGGTCGCGAGCAGCGGCCGGCAGGCCGTGCCGACGAGCCGCCTTCGATCGCGCTGGCCGAATCGGTCCGCGGGCTGGGACTCCGCTGGGGTCGGCTCAAGACGGGCACGCCGCCGCGGCTGCACCGCGACAGCATCGACTTCTCTCGGCTCCAGGAGGAGCGCGGCGACGACCCGCCGGTTCCCTTCTCCTATTCGTCCGATCGCCTGGATCGGCCGCAGATCAGCTGTCACCTGCTGCACACCACGCCTCGCGTCCGGGAGCTCGTGCACGAGCGGATCGGCGAGTCGCCTCTGTACAACGGCCAGATCAAGGGGATCGGGCCCCGTTACTGCCCGTCGCTCGAGGACAAGATCATGCGGTTCCCGGACCGCGAGGCGCATCAGGTGTTTCTCGAGCCGGAAGGCCTCGACGTCCCGGAAATCTACGTCAACGGCTTCTCGACCAGCCTGCCGCGGGAGACGCAGTTGGCCCTGGTGCGCTCCCTGCCTGGGCTCGAGACCGCCGAGATGATTCGGCCCGGCTATGCCGTCGAATACGACTTCGTCCAGCCGACGGAGCTGCGACGCTCGCTCGAAGCCAAGCGGATCCCTGGGCTGTTCCTGGCGGGACAGATCAACGGGACGTCCGGCTACGAGGAGGCCGGCGCCCAGGGCCTCGTCGCCGGCGCGAATGCGGCGTTGTCGCATCTCGGGCGGGAGCCGTTGGTCATCGGCCGCGACGAGGGATACATCGGGATTCTGGTCGACGACCTCACCACCCGCGGGTGTCTCGAGCCGTATCGGATGTTCACGTCACGGGCGGAACACCGGCTGCTGCTGCGCATCGACAACGCCGATCTGCGTCTCACGCCGCGCGGACGGACCGTCGGCCTCGTCGACGAGGGCCGGTGGCGGCGCTTCGAGGAGCGTTCGGCACGGCTCGATCGCAACCGGGCCCGTTTGCATGCCTCTAGCCGCGTCGACGACGGCGTCCGTAGCACCGCGTGGCAGCGCCTCAAGCGCCCGCACATCCGGCTGGCGGACGTGCGGCCGGAGCTGGCGCTCGAACTGACGGACGCGGCGGGCGAGTTGGACGCCGCCAGTCTCGAGACCGAGGTGAAGTACGAGGGCTACGTAGCCAGGCAGCGTCTCGAGGTCGTCCGCGCGCAGCGGGACGAGGGGCGACAGATTCCGGAGGGCTTCCGATACGCCGGCGTGCCTGGCCTGTCGAATGAGATCGTCCAGCGGCTCACCGATATTCGTCCCGAGACCGTGGGCCAGGCCTCGCGCGTCTCCGGCGTGACGCCGGCGGCCGCGGCAGTGATCGTGCGCGAGCTGCGGCGGCTCGGGCAGGATCACGGTGGAGTGGCGGTTCAGTGAACCGTCCCCGATCGGCCGCGGCCGATGCCGCCGTACTTGCCAAGGACGCCGAGGACTGGCGGAAGCGCGTCGGTCGGCGGGCCAAACGAGCAAACTTGGACCCATCGACCGACCAAGTCGCTGCGCACGCGGAATATTTGACGCTCTTGAGCGCCTGGAACGCCAGGATGAATCTGACGTCGCTCGACGACCGCGATGAGGCGGTCGATCGGCTGATTCTGGAACCGATGGCGGCGGCGCGGGTGCTGCAGGGTGCGTCTGGCATCCTGGATGTGGGATCAGGCGGCGGATCGCCCGCGATCCCGCTGAAGGTTCAGGTATCGCAAGCGTCGCTGGTGATGGTGGAGTCGAAGATCCGCAAGGGTGCCTTCCTGCGCGAGGCTGTGCGGAAGCTCCGGCTGGCGAACGTGCGTGTCGAGAGCCGCCGCTTCGAGGAACTCCTGACGGACGCGTCAGTCCACGAGTGCTGCGATGTCGTGACGATCCGCGCCGTGCGCATCCAGGTGGCAACGCTCGTTGCAACGCAGGCGTTCCTCAAGCCTGGCGGGCGCCTGGTCCTATTCCGCGGACCCGGCGAGCAGGCGCTGCCCAACGTTCCTACGCTCGTTCTCGAGAGCGACGAGCCCCTCGTCGAGACGCTCCGAAGCCGTCTGGTCATCCTTCGGAAGACATCACTGCGCTAGCCCCCAGCTGAATGTTCCACGTGGAACATTCCGAGCCCACCTTAGGGCAGGTGCCGCGCTTGACCCTTGTAGCGGCCCGCTCTATCCTCGTCGGACTCCCCGGCGATCCATTTCCCCTCAGTCTGGCGATGCGAAAGATTCTTGCCGTCTCCAATCAAAAAGGAGGCGTCGGAAAGACCACGACCGCGATCAATCTGGCTGCCTCGTTGGCGCTGGCTGACCGATCGGTCCTGCTCGTCGACGTCGATCCTCAGGGCAACTTGACCAGCGGCGTCGGCCTCAAGGCCGAGGCGGCCAAGGGTCCGACCATCTACGAAGCGCTGATGGGCACCGCTCCGCTTCCGGAGTTGTCCACCGCCGTTGACAAGATGAAGCTGGTGCCGGCGAATCGCCACCTCGCCGGCGCCGAAATCGAGCTCGTCAATATGGACGCCCGGGAAACGCGGCTAGCCAAGTGTCTGGCCACGGTTCGTGACAAATACGACTACATCCTGATCGACACGCCGCCGTCATTGGGGCTATTGACCTTGAATGCACTGGTCGCAGCAGACGCGGTGCTTGTCCCGCTCCACTGTGAATACTTCGCGTTGGAGGGGATTGCCGACCTGGTGGCGACGATTCGGCGCGTTCGGGCGTCCCTCAACCCAAGGCTGGACATTCTGGGCGTACTGCTCACGATGTACGACGATCGGACCAATCTCGGCCAACAGGTGGCGAGCGACATCCGTTCGTTCTTTGCCGAGAAGGTCTTCACGACCGTCATCCCGCGCAATGTTCGTTTGGGTGAAGCCCCTAGTCATGGGCTCCCTGTTCTGCTCTACGACGTCAAGTCGAAGGGCGCCGAAGCCTACGTCAGCCTGGCCCGCGAGGTCCTGGGACGGGAAGCCCGCCCGGCGTCGACCCCAGTCGCTTGAGTCATATTAGCTATATCTCGTCTTATACAGTGAGGTTTGTGTGGCTGAGAAGCGACCGGCGCTCGGGCGTGGCCTGAGCGCCCTGATCCCCGAAGCGCCCGTCGAGTCCGCGCCGCCTGCTGCGCTGGCGCTGGCGGCAGCTGGGCCGAAAGGCGTCCCGCTCGAGGTCGACCTCGACCGCATCGACCCCAACCCGCGCCAGCCGCGCCTGCTGATGGAGCAGGGTCCGCTCGAAGAGCTGGCCCAGTCGATCCGCGTCAACGGGATCATCCAGCCGATCCTCGTCCGTCGCAGCGGCGATCGCTACGAGATCATCGCCGGGGAGCGACGCTGGCGCGCCGCGCAGATCGCCGGCCTGTTGCGCGCGCCGGTCATCGTCCGCGAGATCGGCGACGACCAGCTGCTGCAGGTGGCGCTGATCGAGAACATCCAGCGGGAGAACCTCAACCCGATCGACGAGGCGACGGCCTATCGCCGCCTGCTCGACGAGTGCGCGATGACGCAGGAGGCGCTGGCGGAGGCCGTCGGCAAGGACCGCGCCTCGATCGCCAATCACCTGCGGCTGCTCCGCCTGCCGGCCGAGGTCCAGCGACAGGTCTCCGGCGGTGTGCTGTCGATGGGCCATGCCCGCGCCTTGGTCGCCCTCGAGAACCTGGTGACCCTGAAGAAGGCAGCCGACGACGTGGTTGCCCGCGCCCTCTCGGTCCGGGAGACCGAGGCGCTCGTCCGGCGGCTGAACAGCCCGCCTCCGGCCCCGGTCGTCGTGGTCAAGGACGTGCACACGCGTGAAGCCGAGGACGTGCTGAAGCTGGCCCTCGGCACCAAGGTCCGGATCGTCCGCAAGGGCAAGGGCGGCAAGGTCGAGATCGACTTCGTCTCGGAGGACGAGCTGAATCGGATCTACGAGCACATCACCGACAAGCGCTGAGGTGCGACCCCACCCCCCCGCGGGCCACCCCGGGGCCCACCCGGGCGTACCCGCCGGCCCGGCCGGCTCGCCCGCCACGTCTGCGCAGCATCGCGCGGCATGGCGCGTCCCGTCTGGCAGTCGCACCGGCTCGCCTTGCCGGCCGTCGCGAATACATGGTATAAACGGCCGTTTGTCCAGTGGCTCGCGTCGCGTCCTCGCGACCGGCCGCTTCCTCAGCGGCCCCTCGGGCCCAGCTGCCGTTTGGTTAGACCGGGCGGTTCCATCGGAGGCCTCGCGTGATTCCGGACCTGTCGGTCCTTTGGGTCATCGTACTCGTGCTCGCGCTGACGTTCATCGTCCAGCGGTTCCTGTTCGGGCCGCTGCTGCGCGTCATGCACGAGCGGGAGAGCGCTACCGCCAAGGCCCAGGCCCTTGCCGCGGAGGCGGGTCGCCGCGCCCAGGCCGCGACGGCCGACTACGATGCGCAGATGTCGGCGGCGCGCAACGAGGTCTACCGCCAGATGGACATGGTGCGCCGCGAGGCGCTCGAGCGCAGCTCGGCCTTCGTCGCGCAGGCCCGCCAGGACGCCGAGGCGACCCGGGCGGACGCGCTGCGATCGCTCGACGCCTCCGTCGCGGCGGCGCGCACGACGCTGGCGACGGACGCCGAGGCCCTCAGCCACGCGATCGTCGACCGCGTCCTCGAACGTCGGGTGTCCTAGCGGTCTTGGTGCCTCACCTCATGGCGTCCTCCTCACTCAAACCTTGTGAAACTTTCCTCAAGCGGTCGTGGCATCGCGCCGCGACCGTCTTCGCGGCCCTGATCGCGCTGAGCGGTGTCCCCGTCGAGGACGCTCAGGCGCGGTTCGCGGCGTCGATGCAGGCTCCGGCGCATGCCCCGGCCCCCGCCGCTCCGGCCCCCGCGCCCGCGGCGGCACCTGACGCGCACGCGGTCCAGCCCACGCCGGGCACGCCAGTCGAGAGCGGCCAGCCCGCTACGGCGGCGCCGGCGCCGGCGGCGCCGCACGCCGCCACCCCGGACGCGCCTACCGGTGAGCACGCGCCGGCCGCGGTTGCGGGTACCGGCGACGCCGCGCACGGCCAACCGCCCGCGCACGGTCCGCCGGCCGAGGGCGCACACGGCGCCGAGGGTGCCGGCCACGGCACCGAGCAACGCAGCGAAAGCATCTGGGCCACCGTCGCTCGCCTCTTCAACTTTGCCGTCCTCGTCGGCGGCCTCATCTATCTGCTGCGGTCGCCCCTGACCCAGCATCTCGCCAACAGAAGCCAGCAGATCCGCGGCGGCCTCGAGTCGGCGCGCGAGACCAGCGCGAAGGCGACCAGCCAGCTCGCCGAGCTCGATCGCCGGCTGCAGACGCTGCCCACCGAGCTCGAGGCGCTGCGCAAGAAGGGCGTCGAGGAGATCGCCGCCGAGGAGCAGCGCATCCAGGCCAAGGCCGAAGCCGAGCGCAAGCGCCTGGTCGAGGAGATGCAGCGCGACGTCGACGTCCGCGTCCGCGTCGCCCGCAAGGCGCTGGCGGCGCAGGCCGCCGATCTGGCCGTCGGCCTGGCCGCCGAACGCGTCCGCCAGACCATCACCGACGCCGACCAGGCGCGGCTCATCGATCGCTACGCCTCGCAGGTGAAGGACATCCATGGCTAGCCGCGCTTCCGCGCGCCGGTACGCGCGCGCCCTGTTCGACGTCGTGTCGAAGTCGGGTGACGTCGACGTGACGCTCGCCGAGCTGCAAGCGCTCGGCGGCGCCATCTCCGGCCACGCCGACCTCCGCCGGGCGCTGACCAGCCCCGGCGTGCCGCTCGGCGCCAAGCAGAACATCATGCGCGAGGTGCTGGTCTTGCAGCCGGTCTCGCGGATCGTCGCCCGCCTCCTCACGCTGATCGTCGAGAACGACGACATCGACGAGATCGAGCAGATCGTCGAGGCGTTCGAGCTGCGCGTGCTGGACCTGCACCAGGTGGTGCGGGCCGAGATCACGTCGGCGGTGCCGCTGTCCGACGACAAGGTGCAGGCGATCGAGGCGTCGCTCGCCGCGGCGTCCGGCGCCCGCGTCGTGATCACGCCGCGCGTCGACCCGGCCCTCCTCGGCGGCGTCGTCGCCAAGGTCGGCAGCCGCGTCTACGACGGCAGCGTCGCCCGCCATCTCGCCCGGATCCGCGCCCGCCTCGTCAGCGGCGACTCACTTCAGTAGCCCTATGAACATCAGAGCCGAAGACATCTCCCGCATCCTCCGCGAGCAAGTCGGCGGATACACGGTCGACGTGGACGTCGCCGAAGTCGGCACCGTCGTCACCATCGGCGACGGCATGGCCCGCCTGCATGGCGTCGAGCGCTGCATGGCCGGCGAAATGATCGAGTTTCCCGGCGGCGCCTACGGGATCGCGCTGAACCTCGAGGAAGACAGCGTCGGCTCGGTGCTCCTCGGTGACGCCCACCACATCAAGGAAGGCGACATCGTCAAGCGCACCGGCCGCATCATCTCGGTGCCGGTCGGCGACGAGATGCTCGGCCGCGTCGTCAACGCCCTCGGCCAGCCGGTCGACGGCAAAGGCCCGGTGCCGACCACGCACTTCCTGCCGATCGAGCGCATGGCCCCCGGCGTCGTCGATCGCCAGTCGGTCCGCGAGCCGCTCCAGACCGGCCTGAAAGCCATCGACGCGATGATCCCGATCGGCCGCGGCCAGCGCGAGCTGATCATCGGCGACCGCCAGACCGGCAAGACCGCCGTCGCCGTCGACGCCATCCTGAACCAGAAGGACACCGGCGTCATCTGCATCTACTGCGCGATCGGCCAGAAGCAGTCGACCATCGCCCAGATCGTGCGCACGCTCGAAGAGAACGACGCGATGCGCTACTCGATCGTCGTCGCCGCGGCGGCGTCCGACGCCGCTCCGATGCTCTACGTCGCGCCCTATGCCGCGTGCGCGATCGGCGAGTTCTTCCGCGACTCGGGCCGGCACGCGCTGGTCATCTACGACGATCTGTCGAAGCACGCCCAGGCCTACCGCGAGATCTCGCTGCTGCTCCGCCGCCCGCCCGGCCGCGAGGCTTACCCCGGCGACGTCTTCTACCTGCACTCGCGCCTGCTCGAGCGCGCCGCCAAGCTGAACGACGCCAAGGGCGGCGGCTCGCTGACCGCGCTGCCGATCATCGAGACGCAGGCCGGCGACCTCTCGGCCTACATCCCGACCAACGTCATCTCGATCACCGACGGCCAGATCTTCCTCGAGAGTGACCTGTTCCATCAGGGCGTGCGCCCGGCCATCAACGTCGGCAACTCGGTGTCGCGCGTCGGCGGCTCGGCCCAGATCAAGGCGATGCGCCAGGTCGCCGGCACGCTGCGCCTCGACCTCGCGCAGTACCGCGAGCTGGCGGCGTTCGCGCAGTTCGGCAGCGACCTCGACAAGTCGACGCAGCAGCAGCTCAATCGCGGCGCGCGCCTGGTCGAGATTCTGAAGCAGGGCCAGTACTCGCCGCTGCCGGTGGCCCAGCAGGTGATGATCATCTACGCCGGCACGAACGGCTTCCTCGATCCCGTCCCGGTCGCGTCCGTCGGCAAGTACCAGGCCGATCTGGTCACCTTCATGGAGACCAAGCGGCCCGGCATCCTCCAGGCCATCGCCGAGAAGAAGACCCTCGACGACGCTCTCAAGGCGGAGATCAACACCACGCTGACGGAGTTCGGCAAGACCTTCGCCAGCGCGACCACCGCCGCCTAGGTCGACGGAGCCCGATCCCCCATGCCCTCCCTGATCGACATCCGGCGCCGCGTCCGCGCGGTCAAGTCGACGCAGCAGATCACCAAGGCCATGAAGATGGTCTCGGCGTCGAAGCTGCGCCGCGCCCAGGAGCGGATCGTCAACGCGCGGCCGTTCGCGCGGAAGATGCTCAGCGTCCTCAACAGCCTGGCGGCACGCGTCGATCCGTCGGCGCATCCGCTCCTCGCCGAGCGTGATTCAAGCGACGGGCGCACGTTGCTCATCGTCATCACCGCCGACAAGGGCCTGGCCGGCAGCTTCAACACCAACGTGGTGAAGGCCGCCACGCAGTTCGCCAACGAGACGCCGGCGCGCCAGGTGGCGATGGGGCTGGTCGGTCGCAAGGGCCGCGACTTCTTCCGCCGCCGCGGCTTCGACGTCCGCTACGAGGACGTCGGCCTGTTCAGTGCGCTGAAGCTGTCGCACGCGCAGGCGGTCGCCGCGCGCGCCATCGAGGAGTTCACCGCCGGCCGTGTGTCGTCGGTGTATCTCGTCTACAACGAATTCAAGAGCGTGATGACGCAGCGCGTGGCGCTCGAGCGCCTGCTGCCGATCGCCAAGCTGGACGACGCACCGAGCGGCGCCAATCCGGCCGCCGGCCCCGGCATCGACTATCTCTACGAGCCGTCGCCCGAGGCGATCATCGGCGAGTTGCTGCCGAAGCACGTCGAGAGCCAGATCTTCCGGGCCCTCCTCGAGTCGGCGGCGTCCGAGCACGCGGCGCGCATGACGGCGATGGACTCGGCGACGCGCAACGCGGGCGACATGATCGACGGCCTGACCCTGTACATGAACAAGGTCCGCCAGGCGGCGATCACCCGCGAGATCATCGAAGTGGTGTCGGGCGCGCAAGCGCAGTAGGACAGAGGAACACAGCACATGGCAGTTGCGACTCCAGCGAACACCAGCATCGGCACCGTCATCCAGGTCATCGGCCCCGTCGTCGACGTCGAGTTCGAGGCCGGACGCCTGCCGGCGATCTACAACGCGCTGCGCATCGAGGCGCCGGCGCCCGAGGGCGGCGCGCCGATCGACATCGTCTGCGAGGTCGAGCAGCACATCGGCGAGAACCGCGTGCGCGCGGTCGCGATGTCGGCCACCGACGGCCTGCTGCGCGGCATGAAGGTCGACGATTCCGGCGCCGCGATCACGGTGCCGGTCGGGCCGCAGACGCTCGGCCGCGTCCTCAACGTCCTCGGCGAGCCGGTCGACTTCCCGGATCGCCCGGTCGAGACCGCCGAGCGCTGGCCGATTCACCGGCCGGCGCCGTCGCTCGAGGAGCAGTCGACCAAGCTCGAGATGTTCGAGACCGGCATCAAGGTCATCGATCTCCTCGAGCCGTACCTCAAGGGCGGCAAGATCGGCCTCTTCGGCGGCGCCGGCGTCGGCAAGACCGTCGTCATCATGGAGCTGATCAACAACATCGCCCTCAAGCACGGCGGCGTCTCGGTGTTCGCCGGCGTCGGCGAGCGCACCCGCGAGGGCAACGACCTCTGGCTCGAGATGCAGGAGAGCGGCGTCGTCAAGCCGAACGACTACCAGAACTCGCGCGCCGCGCTGATCTACGGCCAGATGACCGAGCCGCCGGGCGCCCGCCTGCGCGTCGGCCTGACCGGCCTGACGGTCGCCGAGTACTTCCGCGACGCCGAAGGCAAGGACGTGCTGCTCTTCATCGACAACATCTTCCGCTTCACCCAGGCCGGCTCGGAAGTGTCGGCGCTGCTCGGCCGCATGCCGTCGGCGGTCGGCTACCAGCCGACGCTGCTGACCGAGATGGGCGAGCTGCAGGAGCGCATCACCTCGACCAAGAAGGGCTCGATCACGTCGGTGCAGGCGATCTACGTGCCCGCCGACGACTACACCGATCCGGCGCCGGCGACCACCTTCGCCCACCTCGACGCCACCACCAACCTGTCGCGCGCCATCTCGGAGCTGGGCATCTACCCGGCCGTCGATCCGCTCGCCTCGACCTCGCGCATCCTCGATCCGCGCATCATCGGCGAGGAGCACTACGCCGTGGCGCGCTGCGGTCAAGCAGGTGCTGCAGCGCTACAAGGACCTGCAGGACATCATCGCGATTCTCGGCATCGACGAGCTGTCCGAAGAGGACAAGCTCACGGTGGCCCGCGCCCGCAAGATCCAGAAGTTCCTGTCGCAGCCGTTCTTCGTCGCCGAGCAGTTCACCGGCCTGCAAGGGCAAGTACGTGCCGGTCGCCGACACCATCAAGGGCTTCAAGGAGATCGTCGACGGCAAGCACGACGACATCCCGGAGCAGGCGTTCTACATGGCGGGCGGCATCGAGGACGTGCTCGAGCCGCCGCCGAGCAGATGAAGAAGGCGTAGGACCAGCCGCATGGCACTGCCAACCAAGCTGACGCTGGAAATCGTCACGCCGGAGCGGCCGCTGGTCCGCGAGACGGTGGACGAGGTCACGCTGCCGGGCGTCGAGGGCGAGTTGGGCATCCTGCCTGGCCATACGCCCCTGCTGACGTCCTCAAGGTGGGCGTCCTGGCCTACCGCAAGGGCGAGGAAGGGCCTACGTGGCCATCGCCAACGGCTTCGCCGAAGCCCTGGCCGACCGGGTCACCGTCCTGGCCCAGATGGCCGAACGGGCCGAGGAAATCGACGTGGCCAAGCGCCAAGGCGGCGCAGGAACGGGCGGAACAGCGCCTGGCCGCCGGCGGCACCGCAGACCGACGCAGAGAGCGCGCGGGCAGCGTCCGCCTGGCCAAGGCGTCGACGCGCCTTCTGCGGTCGCATCGAAGGCCCGGACCAGATAGACTGCCAGCCTTCTGCTATGCCGGTTCACTGGGCGGCCACCACACATCCGGGCATCCGTCGCACGTCCAACGAGGACGCCTACTGCTCGCGTCCGGACCTCGGCCTGTTCATCGTCGCCGACGGCATGGGCGGCCACGTCGCGGGTGAAGTCGCGTCGCAGCATCGCGTCGACGCCATCGAGGCGTTCATCGGCGAGACGGCTCGCGAGGACCCGTCGACGACTCCAGCGTCACCTGGCCGCATCGCCGTCGACCTCGAACCTCGGCCTCGACGGCAACCGGCTGAAGAACGCCTTCCATCCTCGCCAACCGGCGCCTGGCCGACGAGGTGGCGGCAGCAGTCGACCTGCGCGGCATGGCGACGACGGCGTCGACGGTGCTGCTCAAGGACGGACGCAAGGCGATGCTCGCCCACGTCGGCGACTCGCGCATCTACCTGTTCCGCGACAGACGAGCTCGAGCGCATGACCGACGACCACTCGTGGGTCGAGGAGCAGATGCGCGCCGGCCTGCTGTCGCCGCTCGAGGCGCGGCAGCACCCGTGGCGCAACGTCGTCACGCGGGCGCTGTCGGGCGGCGAGGATCCGGAAGTCGACGTCAAGGACAGTGGCGCTGCAGCCGGGCGATCGCCTCCTGCTCTGTTCGGACGGCCTGTCGTCGGTCGTCACCGACGAGCGGATCGAAGAAATCGTGCGCGGCCCAGCCCGTGCCGACCGTGGCGTGCCAGGCGCTCGTCGACGAGGCGAACGGCGCCGGCGGCCCGGACAACGTCACGACGCTCATCCTGCAGATCGATGCTCCATAACCTCCGGCAGCTCCTGCGCTACCGGGGGCTGATTCAGAGCCTGGTAGCGCGCGAGCTGAAGGCCCGCTATCGCGGGTCGGTGCTCGGCTTCTTCTGGTCGTTCATCAACCCGCTGCTGCTGCTCCTGATCTACTCGTTCGTCTTCACCGTCGTGCTGCCCGGCACGCACCCGGCCGAGACCGAGCCGTACGCGCTCTTCATGTTCTGCGGCATCCTGCCGTGGACGTGGTTCTCGTCGTCGCTGTCGGAGTCGGCCAACGTGCTGATCAGCCACGGCAACCTGATCAAGAAGGTGCTCTTCCCGGCGGAGATCCTGCCCATCGTCACCGTGCTGGCGAACATGGTGCACTTCTTCCTCGGGCTGCCGATCCTGGTCGGGTTCCTGATCTACTACTGGCGGCCGATCACGTTCGACCGAGCTGGTCTGGTTCCCGGTCGTCGTGCTCGTGCAGGCGCTGCTTCACGACCGGCGCTGGCCCTGTCCTGTCGGCGCTGACGGTGCACTTCCGTGACATCAAGGACATCCTCGGCGAACCTGCTGACGTTCTGGTTCTTCGCCACGCCGATCATCTACCCGATGACCCAGGCGACCGGCGCCGCCGGCGGCTATGCCAAGACGCTGCTCGAACCTGAACCCGTTCACCCACCTCGCGATCTCGTACCAGGAGATCCTGTTCTACCCGGGGCCGTTCGGCCACTGGAAGTGGCTGCTCGCCCTCGGCGGTGCGTCGGTCGTGCTGTTCCTGATCGGCTACTTCCTCTTCGATCGCCTGCGCGATTCGTTCGCCGAGGAGGTCTAGCGCATGACCAACGCGATCGAGGTCCGCAACGTCAGCAAGGTCTACCGCCGCTACGGGCACCGGCGCCAGTTCGCGACGCTGAAGAGCGCGATCCTCTCCGGGTAGCTTCGTCTCGCGACCTGAAGGCCGACGAGACGTTCGAGGCGCTGCAGCGGCGTGTCGTTCGACGTCGCCAAGCCGGCCGCACCTACGGCATCATCGGGCGCAACGGCTCGGGCAAGAGCACGATGCTCAAGTGCGTCGCCGGCATCACCAGGCCGACGCGCGGCACCGTCACGGTCAACGGCCGCATCTCGGCGCTGATCGAGCTCGGCGCCGGCTTCCACCCCGAGATCTCCGGCCGCGAGAACGTCTTCATCAACGGCATCATGCTCGGCCTGTCGAAGCGCGAGATCGCGAGGCGGTTCGACGAGATCGTCGAGTTCGCCGAGCTCGAGGACTTCATCGACGCGCCGGTCAAGACCTACTCGTCGGGCATGTACATGCGCCTCGGCTTCGCCGTGGCGATCCACGTCGATCCCGACGTCCTGCTGGTCGACGAGGTGCTGGCCGTCGGCGACGAGGGCTTCACCCACAAGTGCCTCGACAAGTTCGGCGAGTTCCGGCGCCGCGGCAAGACCATCCTGCTGGTCACCCACTCGCTCGGCCTGGTCGAGCGCTTCTGCGACGAAGCGCTGTGGCTCGAGGGCGGCAAGGTCGCGGGCGACCGGCGATCCGCGCCGCGTCGTCGGCGCCTACGTCACCGCGGTCGAGGACAGCGAAGAGAAGCGCTGGCTCGCGGCCGAGGACGCGCGCGCGCGCGAGGACGCGGCGGCCGCGGCGACCGCCGGCCGCCGGCGTCAACGCGCCGACCGATCCCGTGGCGGTTGCTCGGCGATGCCGACGAGCCGACGCCGACCGACATGTTCCTGGCCGCGCGCGGGCCGCTGGGGCTCGCGCGAGGTCGAGATCGCCGGCGTCACGCTGGTCGGCGACGATGGCAGCCCGGGCACGTCTTCCACTCCGAGCGAGACGGCTGACCGTGCGGCTCGACTCCGAAGGCGGCCGCGCCGGTCACCGACTTCGTGTTCGGCTTCGGCCTGTTCAACGCCGACGGCGTCTGCTGTCTACGGCACCAACACCGATCTCGAGGATCTCGATGCCGGCGGACGATCGACGGCAGCGGCCAGGTCGACTTCGTCATCGACCCGCTCGAGCTGACCGAAGGCACCTACAAGATCGACGTCGCCGTCCACCGGCGCGACGGCTACCCGTACGACTATCACCGCCTGCTCTACACCTTCCGCGTGAAGTCGCGCACCAAGGACGTCGGCATCTACCGTCCGCCGCACCGCTGGGTGTTCTCGAACGGCGTCAAGCTGACGACCCGCCTCTAGCGACGGATCTGATCCACGATGGCTGCACGTCACGTCCATCGCCCGTGCTGTCGATCGCCGAGGCAGCGGCTGGGCCGAGGCGCAGCGCGCGCGCGGGCCGGGTCGTCGTCTTCACGAACGGCGTCTTCGACCTCGTGCATCCCGGCCACGTCGACCTATCTCGTCGCGGCCCGGGCCGAAGGCGACGTCGCTGATCGTCGCCGTCAACTCCGACCGCTCGGTGCGCGCCAACAAGGGGCCGTCGCGGCCGGTGCTGCCTGAGAGCACGAGCGGGCCGAGCTCCTCGCCGCACTCGGGTCGTCGATGCCGTGGTCGATTTCGACGAGGAGACGCCGGCCGAGATCATCCGACGCTTCCAGCCGGACGTGCTCGTGAAGGGCGCCGACTGGGCGCTCGACGCGATCGTGGGCCGGGACACGGTCGAAGCCCGGGGCGGGCGCGTCGTCCGCATCGCGTCGATGCCCGGCTATTCGACCTCGGCCATCGTCGCGCAGGCAGCGCTGACGCGCCGTCAGTGTCCTGCCGCCGCCCGCGGCGCCGATGATACTGCTCAGGCGGCCGTCGCCGCCCCAGCTGTCGCTGCGCGGTCGGCCGAGCCGTTGCGGCGCCAATCGGGCGCGGCCTATTGGGTTCGTATGGCAGTCCGGCCGCTCGCATGCTTCCTGCTCTCCGGCCGTCACCGTCCGCCGGCGGTCGGCGCTGCCGGCCTTACTCGGCCGCCGGCGCCGCACGGTCGCCCGTGCTCGGTCTTCGTCGTCGGCCCCGCCGATCGCGACATCGAGCCGCTCGTTGCCGACGTCCGCTTCTTCGCGTCGGAGCGCTCGAAGGCTGGAGCGCGGCCCACGCCGAGCGCGTCGTGCTGCCGTGCCCGTCGCACGAGGTCGATCCGTATCGCGAGCTCGCGCCGCACCTCGACGTGACCTCGGCCCGCGCCCGGGCGATGCACGCGCTGGCGACGAGCACCGGCCGGGTCGTGGTCGCCTCGGTCGGCCGCGCTGGCGGCCGCGCGTCAGCGCGCCGAGCCGCTGCGCGACGCCGCGGCCGTCCTGCAGGCCGGGCGACGACGCTCGACCTCGCCGCGCTTGCCGGAGCACCTCGTCGATGCCGGCTTCACGCGCGACGACCCGGTCGACCAGCACGGCGAGTTCTGCCATCCGCGGCGGCCTCGTCGACGTCTTCCCGCCCGGCGAGGCGCATCACCGTCCGGATCGAGTTCCTCGGCGACACCGTCGAGATCGATGCGGCGCTACGACCCGGCAGCCGCAGCGATCGGTCGAGACGATCGACCACGCCTGCTCCTGCCGCTGCGCGACGTGCTGCCCGCGCCGGCGGCGGCGTGGCGGGCAGGGCGCCGAGGCATCGGCGAGCGATGTCGCCGCGATGGGTCGATGCTCGACTACGTCAGCCGGGCACGGCGCGCGGCTGTTCGTCGTCGAGGGCGACGACGTGGTCCGGCAGCGGCGAGCGCGCGCGGATGCGTCGCTCGCCGCCAGCTACGCGGATGCGGCGCGGCGCGGCCGGTCGGTGCCGGCGCCCGACGCGCTCCAGGTGCCGTGGAGCGAGCTGCGGCAGGGCTCGCTGGCGGCGGCACGCGGCTCGAGCAGCTGGCCGTCGACGCCGCCGACCGACCGGTCGCGCACGTCGCCTGCCAGAGCGGTCGCCCGCGCTACCACGGCCGCGTCGACGATTGGGTCGCCGACATCTGCGCGCGCGCGTGAGCGCGGGCGAGACCGTGCTGTTCGTCGCGGCGACGCCGGGCCGCGCCGAGCGGACGCATCGAGCTCCTGCGCGAGTACGACGTGCATCGCGCTGCCGGTCGACGCCGCCGAGGTGACGCGCGGCGCCGCGGTGCTCGTCGCCGACCGGCGCCTGTCGCCGCGGGCTCCGCCTGGCGGACGCCAGGCTGACGCTGGTCGCCGAGAGCGACGTCTTCGACGAGGAGCGCATCCGGCGGGATCGCGCCTCCGCGGCCGGCGGGCCGTCGGCCGAGGGCGCGCGCCGCACGCTTCTTCTCGGACTTCCGCGACCTCAAGGTCGGCGACCACGTCGTCCACGTCGATCACGGCATCGGCCGTGTTCGTCGGCCTGAAGAAGCTCGAGCGTCGGCGCTCGACGCCCAGGAGTTCATGGAGCTCCGCTACGCCGGCGACGACAAGCTCTTCGTCCCGGTCGAGCGCCTCGACCTGGTCCAGAAGTACTCGGGCGGCGGCACAGCCCGCGCTCGACCGGCTCGGCGGCACCACCTGGGACAAGGCCAAGACGCGCGTCAAGAAGGCGATGCGCGACATGGCCGACGAGCTGCTGAAGCTCTACGCCGCAGCGCAAGCGCCGATGCCGGGCCACGCCTTCGCGCCGGACACGCACTGGCAGGAGGAGTTCGAGGAGCGCCTTCGAGTACGAGCTGACCGCGGATCAGAAGATCGCCATCGCCGACATCAAGCACGACATGGAGTCGCGCGACGCCGATGGACCGGCTGCTCTGCGGCGACGTCGGCTACGGCAAGACCGAAGTGGCCATGCGCGCCGCCTTCAAGGCGGTGATGGACGGCAAGCAGGTGGCGGTCCTCGCGCCGACGACCGTCCTCGCGTTCCAGCACCTGCAGACGCTGCAGCCCGCTTCGCGGCCTTCCCGGTGCAGGTCGACATGGTCAGCCGCTTCCGCACCAAGGCGGAACAGAAGGTCACGCTGGCCAACCTGGCGGAAGGCAAGCTCGACATCATCGTCGGCACGCACCGGCTGCTGTCGAAGGACGTGATGCTTCAACGACCTCGGCCTGCTCGTCGTCGACGAGGAGCAGCGCTTCGGCGTCGCGCACAAGGAGCGCATCAAGCAGCTGCGCCGCAAGGTCGACGTGCTGACGATGACCGCGACGCCGATCCCGCGCACGCTCAACATGTCGCTGGTCGGCATCCGCGACATGTCGGTCATCGAGACGCCGCCGCGCGACCGCCTGGCGATCCAGACCAACGTCGTGGCCTTCGACCAGAAGGTGATCGGCGACGCCATCCGGCACGAGCTGGAGCGCGGCGGCCAGGTCTACTTCGTCCACAACCGCGTCGAGTCGATCCACTCGATCGCCGGCCTCGCTCCAGCGGCTGGTGCCGGAGGCGCAAGATCGTCGTCGGCCACGGCCAGATGGGCGAGGACGAGCTCGAGAAGGTGATGGTCGACTTCGTCGCGCGCAAGTTCGACGTGCTGGTCGCGACCACGATCATCGAGAACGGCCTCGACATCCCGAACGCCAACACGATGATCATCAACCGCGCCGACCGCTACGGCCTGGCCCAGCTCTACCAGCTGCGCGGCCGCGTCGGCCGGTCGGACCGGCGCGCCTACGCCTACCTGCTGGTGCCGCCCGGGCACACGCTGTCGCCGGTCGCCCGCAAGCGGCTCGCGGCGATCCGGGAGTTCAGCGATCTCGGCGCCGGCTTCCGCATCGCCGCCCTCGACCTCGAGATCCGCGGCGCCGGCAACCTGCTCGGCGGCGAGCAGAGCGGCCACATCGAGGCGATCGGCTTCGAGATGTACCTGAAGCTGCTCGAGGAGACGATTCGCGAGCTGAAGGGCGAGGAGCTCGAGGACGACGCCCGGGCGACGCTCAACCTCAAGGTCGAGCTGCAGATCGACGAGACCTACATTCCGGACATGAACCAGCGGCTCGGGGTCTACCGTCGTCTGGCCGCCGCCCGGTCGGAGCAGGCGCTCGAGGACGCCTTCGCCGAAGTCCGCGACCGCTACGGCCCGCCGCCCCAGGCGGTCACCGACCTGGCCGCCTACGCCTCCATCCGGATCCTGGCCGACCGCCTCCGAGTGGAAGGCGATCGACCGGGAAGGCTCCTCGATCGTCTTTAGATTCAGGCCCGGCGGGGTGGATCCGGCGCGGGTCATCAGCCTGGTCAACCGGCGGCCCGACGTGACGCTCGTGCCGCCCGCCTCACTTCGCCTGACGGCGGCGCAACCCCTGACCGCGCCAAGCGTTTGCGGCGAAGCGGCAGGGCCGGCTCGAGCCACCGCGGCGTGAAATGGGGCGAAAGCCAGACATGAAGCAGGCGTCCTGGTGGACGCAGCGAGCGACGAGCGGGACGGTGGCGCCGGGGTTCACCCGGGAAGAACTGGTCAAGCCGACGAAGACGCCCTGGGATACGCCTGATAGGCTGTTCGACCAAGTTAAGGGCGTCCTCAAGGAACTCACTGATTTCGCATAGGATGCCAGGGTAGAGAGATCCACATCATGCCGACGAATTTCCGCCGCCTGGCCCTGGGAAGCGCGCTGACGCTGACCCTGGCCGCGGCTGCCAGCCTGCCGCTCCGCGCCGAGATCATCGAGCAGGTGCTCGTCAAGGTGAACGGCGAGATCTTCACCAAGACCGACCTCGAGCAGCGGCAGGTCGCCGCCATCAAGGCCCAGAACCGGAACGTCAAGCTCGAAGACGCCAAGGACGACGCCGAGCTCCGCAAGGCCCTGGACGAGGTGACGCCGCAGGTGCTCGGCGACGCCATCGACGAACTGCTCCTGCTGCAGCGCGGCAAGGAGCTGGGCTTCTCGCTGTCCGACGAGCAGTTCGCGCAGATCGTCGCGAACATCCGCAAGGAGAACAAGCTCGAGAACGAAGAGCAGTTCCAGGCGGCGCTGAAGCAGGAAGGGCTGACCCTACCGGACCTGCGCCGCAGCATCGAGCGCCAGATGGTCGTCAACCGCGTCCAGCAGCAGGACGTGATGGACAAGATCTCGGTGACCGAGTCCGAATCGGCGGCCTACTTCGCCGCCCACAAGGATCAGTTCACGACGCCGGCCGCGGTGACGCTGCGCGAGATACTGGTCGGGGTGGCCGATCGGGCCCCCGAAGGTGCCGCCAACGCCGGTCAGGCCGGTGTCAACGTCGGCCTCGACGAGGAAGCCAAGGTCAAGGCCGAAGCGCTCCGCCACCGGATCACCGGCGGCGAAGACTTCGCGACGCTGGCCGCGTCGAACTCGGACGCGCCCTCGAAGGCCAATGGCGGCCTCATCGGTCCGGTCAACCCCGAGGAGATGTCGCCGCAGCTGCTGGCGGTGGTCAAGGCGCTCAAGGTCGGCGAGACGACGCAGCCGATCCGCACGCAGCGCGGCTACCAGATCCTCAAGCTCGAGACGCGGAGCGAGACGGTCGTGCCACAGCTCGAAGCAGTGCGCAACCAGGTCGCCGACCGCGTGTTCCGCGAGAAGGGCCGGCCGGAGCTGGCCAAGTACCTGAAGAAGCTGCGCGACCAGGCCATCATCGAGTGGAAGAACGAGGAGCTGAAGAAGGCGTACGAAGCCTACGCCGCCCGTCCGACCACGCCGACCACCAGCTCGAACTAGCCCCCACCATGAAGATCGGTCTGCTCCCGGTCGAGCCCGCGCTCGGCGTCGCGCCGATGGCCGGGATGACCGACACCGCGTTCCGCCGGCTGGTCAAGCGGCACGGCGGCTGCGGCCTCGTCGTGAGCGAGATGGTCAGCTCCGAAGGCCTCGTGCGCGGCATCGATCGCACCCTCGAGTACGCCGAGTACACCGAAGAAGAACGCCCGGTCTCGATCCAGATCTTCGGCGGCGATCCGGCCAAGATGGCCGACGCGGCGGCCATCGTCGAAGGCATGGGCGCGAGCGCCGTCGACGTCAACATGGGCTGCCCGGTGCCCAAGATCTCGAAGCACAACGCCGGCTGCAGCCTGATGCGCGACCCGTCCCACGCGGCCGCGATCATCGGCGCGATGGCGCGGGCGGTGAAGATCCCGGTGACGGTGAAGATGCGCGCCGGGTGGAACGAGGACGAGATCAACGCGCCGCTGGTGGCGCGGCTGGTGGCCGACGCCGGCGCGTCCGCGGTGACCGTGCACGGGCGGACCGCCAAGCAGGCCTACACCGGGTCGTCCGACTGGTCGCTGATCGATCGCGTCGCCCGCGCGCTGTCCATCCCGGTGATCGGCAGCGGCGATCTGGTCGAGCCCGAGCAGATCGTCGAGCGCCTGCGAACGACGGCGGTGTCGGGCGTGATCGCCGGCCGCGGCGTCCTGCGCAACCCGTGGATCCTGGCGCAGGCGACGGATCTGCTCGAAGGCCGGCCGATGCGCACGGTGTCGAACGACCAGCGCGCCCGCTTCCTGCTCGACTACATCGACCTGCTGCTGCACGAGCGCGTCGACGAGGCGATCGGCTTCCGCCACACCGCGCCGATGGCGCTCGAAGAAGCCGAGCGGGCCCGCCAGGAACCGGCGCAGGGCCGCGAGCGCTGGGTCATCAACAAGCTGCGGGCGCTGATGTCGTGGTACAGCAAGGGCCTCGACGGCGGCTCGCACCTGCGCATCCGTGTCAACCAGGCGGTTTCGATCGGCGAGCTGCGCGATATCGTCCACGAGTTCTTCGTCGACGGGAAGACCGCGCTGCCGCGCGAGCGCGTCACGACGCTCGTGTGAGAGCGGCGCCGGTCAGCGCCCGGCGAGCAGCCGCCGCGCGGCGTCGCCTTCCACCATCTCGCTGTCGAAGTCGAAGACCAGCGCCGCGCCCAACGCCGCGTTGAAGGCCGCCCCGAGGGCCTGGTGGGCGGGGTGGGCCAGGTAGGCGTCGAGCCCGGCGCGATCGTCGACCCACACCATCGCCACGAACGGGAAATCCGGCGCCGCCCCGGCGGTGTAGGCCGGCGGCGACGCCGTCTGGCGGCCGACCTCGAAGCGCCGGACCACCGGGATGTCGCGGGCCGCGCGCTCGATCGCGGCAACCAGGGCATCGGCGTCGGCCGGCCCGAGCCCGGGCTTCGGCCGGAACAGGACGACGTGGGTCAGCACGCGAGGCTCACGGCTTGGGCTTGCGCGGCCCGCGCGGGCCGCTGGGCGGGCGTCCGCCGGCGGGGCGGCCTCCAGGCCCGCCGGGACCCTGGCCGCGTGGCCCGCTCTTGTCGAACCCGGGGCCGAACCCGGGACCGCGACCGCCGGACCCGGGGCCGCCCGGACCGCGTCGCTCCCCATCCGGCCGACTGCCGCCGAAGCCGCTGCGCGGCCGCTCGCCGGTCTTGGGCCGCCAGTCGGCGAGTGGCCGATTCCCCGTCGGCCGCGTTCCCTCGCGCTCGCGATCGAAGGCGGGCTTGTGCGGCGGCCGATCGCCACCCTCGCGCGCGACCGGCGGCTTCCGATCGCGATCGAAGGGCTTGCGCAGCGGGCGATCGCCGCCTTCGCGATTGAAGGGCGGCCTGGCCTCGCGGTCGAAGGGCTTGCGCGGCGGCCGGTCGCCGCCTTCGCGACTGAAGGCCGGCTTGCGGTCGCCGAAGGCCGGCTTGCGGTCGCGATCGAAGGGCGGCTTTCGGTCGCCGAAGGCCGGCTTGTGATCGCGATCGAACGGGGGCTTGCGATCGCCGAAGGCCGGCTTGTGATCGCCGAACGGAGGCTTGCGGTCGCCGAAGGCCGGTTTGCGGTCGCGATCGAACGGGGGCTTGCGGTCGCCGAAGGCCGGCTTGCTGCGATCGAACGGGGGCTTGCGATCGCCGAAGGCCGGCTTGCGGTCGCGATCGAACGGCGGCCGGGTCTCCCGGCGGCTCGGCACGTCCGGTTCCTCGGGCTGCGGCCGGCGCACCACCGGCTTCTTGATCAACCGAGGCGCGTCACCCGGCTCCGCGGCGGCACGCCAATCGCGGCGGGCCTTCGGTGCGGGCTTCGCCGGTGCCGGTGCCGGCGTCGACGCCTCCGGCTTCGCGACCGGGCGCTCGTCGCGTGGCTGTTCTTTCGGCCTCACGTCCGGCGGTTGCTCGGTGCGGGGCCGCTCGTCGTGATCGCCGCGCACCTCGCGCCGCGACTCGGCGCGCTCGCGGATGGCGCTCTTGAACTTGGTCCACTTCGCCTTCTTGGCATCGATGTACTTCTGCCGCGGATCGACGTGCTTCCCGCCCGGCCGCCACGACGCGGGCCGCCCCTTCGCGTCCGCCCGCTCGCGCGAGAGCGCCTCCTTGGCGTCGTCGGGCGAGATCCAGAGCCGCCCGCGCTGGAACCAGCGCAGCGAGGCCTCGGGGTGCTTGCGCCGCAGCTGGGTCAGCGTCGGCAGCAACTCCTCGGCTTCGGGGGCCCGGAACGAGGTGGGCTCCGCGCCGAGGACGATCGTCCAGTAGAGGAAGCGGGACATCGGTCCATTATCCGCCTTCGCTCTGGGGAAGTCGCCAGCTTCGGCGGGACAAGTCCTCCTTCGCCACCTCCGGCACGGCGTGGCGTCGGCGGGCCAGCCGCCCCTATCGCTGCAGGCGCTTCAGCTTCTCGACCAGCGTCGTGCGCTTCAGACCGAGGATCGCGGCCGCCTTGCGCTTGTTGCCGCCGGCGCGGGTGAGCGACTGGTCGATCAGGTCGCGCTCGATGCCGGCGATGTGGGCGTCGAGGTCGAAGCCTTCGTCGGGGAGGGTGACGAAGCCGGCGTGCACCGCGTTCGCGGCGCGGACCTCGTCCGGCAGCATGTCCACGTCGATCTGCTGGCGGCTGCCGCCGAGCGTCATCGCGCGCTCGACGAAGTTCTCGAGCTGACGCACGTTGCCGGGCCACTCGTAGGCCATCAGCAGCCGCACCGCCTGCTGCGAGAAGCTGACGCCCTGCCGCGGCGGATCGAGATCGCGGCCGATGCGATCGCAGAAGTGCTGGACCAGCAGCGGGATGTCCTCGCGGCGTTCGCGCAGCGGCGGCAGCCGCACCGGGATGACGTTGACGCGGTAGAAGAGATCCTCGCGGAACGTGCCCTCGCGCACCATCTTGGCCAGGTCCGAGTTGGTGGCGGCGATGACGCGCACGTCGATCCGCGTCGGCAGCGATTCGCCGACCCGCTCGAACTCGCGCTCCTGCAGCACCCGCAGCAGCTTGGCCTGCAGGTTGGCCGACATGGTCCCGATCTCGTCGAGGAAGAGCGTGCCCTTGTGCGCCTGCTCGAAGCGGCCGACGCGCGGGCCGATGGCGCCGGTGAACGCGCCGCGGACGTGGCCGAACAGCTCGGCCTCGAGCAGCGTCTCGGGCAGCGCGCTGCAGTTGAGGGCGACGAACCGCTGGTCGCGGCGCGGGCTGTTGTGGTGAATCGCCCGGGCCACCAGTTCCTTGCCGGTGCCGGTCTCGCCGGTGACCAGAATCGTGCTGGTGGTCGAGGCCACCGTCTCCAACACGTCGAACAACTCACGAAGGACACGACTCTGGCCGATGATCCCTTCGAAGCGGTAACGGGCTTGGAGTTGCGAACGCAGATAGGCGTTCTCGTTCCGCAACCGGCGCTGTTCGAGCGCGCCGTGCAGGACGTGCAGGAGTTCCTCGCTCTGGAACGGTTTCGTGATCAGGTCGGCGGCGCCCCGTTTGATGAGTGCGACGGCATCGCGGACGGTGCCGTAGCCGGTCATGACCACGACGAGGATGTCCGGGTAGCGGTCGAGCGCGGCGTCCAGGACGCCGGTCCCGGCGATGCCCGGCAGGCGCAGGTCGGTCAGGACGACGTCGAAGGCGAACTGGCTGAGCGCAGCTACCGCCTCCTCGCCGGCATGGGCCTGGACGACGTGGAAACCGGCGTCGGCGAGCAAGTCGGCGAGAGCGAGGCGCAGCGGCGTCTCGTCCTCGACGAGCAACAGATGCGCTTTTTGTTCAGGCATTTATCTAGGGCGACAAGATTTTGGCGCCCCCCGGGGCACCCCGTCAACGCTGTAGCTGCGGGCGATCGGTGCCGATAGTGTGAACGACAGTCGGGGAATTCGATCGTTGTTGGAGGGATGAGGCCCATGGTTGGAGATCGCAAGACTCTGTCGATCCTGCAGGCGTGCCAGCACGTCGGGGTCAGCCGCCGCACCATTTACAACTGGATTAATAGCGGCAAGGTTGAATACGTCAGAACGGCGGGTGGATCCGTGCGGATCTTCGCCGACTCGCTGTGGCGCAAGCCGGACTCGCAGGCGGATGGCCTCGAGGGCGGCGCCGAAGTGTCGACCCCGCCGGCGGCCTAGCGCCGCGGACACAGGCGTTCGATGAGCCACGCCGCGCCCCAGCCCGTACGGGACACTGCCGCCTCCGGCGCCGAGCCGGAGACCGCCGACGTCTTGTTCCACCGGCTGAACAACCTGCTGGGGGTGGTGCTCGTGAACGCCGAGCTGCTGGAAGCGAAGGCTCCGGACGCGGCCGCGCAGGCCCGTGCCGGTCAGGTGGTGGCGAGCGTGCTGGACGCCCTCGCGACTGCCCGGGCCCTCCGCCGGCAGATGGGTTCGTAGGCCCACCCGGGCCCCGCGGCGCCCGCCGCGGCTTGCGAACGCTGGCGATCCACCTCGTCAGCACGTTCGTCTCAAGACTGACGAAATCGTTAGGCAGCGGTCAAGGATCCGTCACTATGAGACGGGTTTCCGTCAAGACGTTGACGAGCGAGCCGGGAGAATCTGCACATCCCTTCACATGCTGGCACGTCGCTAAGTGCCACCAAATACGAAGGTTGTCATCGTTGCGTGGGGTTCTACCGAGCGTCATGCGGACACACGCCCGTGCTGGTACCAGGGTTGCTCATAGAGGAGCCGCATCCACCCCTGGGGCGCCCGCTGGCGCCTTCGTCGACAGCAGCCGGAGACGTCCATGGCCACTCCCACCGTCTACCCCGTCACCCCGCAGGCTCGCATCGTCGCCAGCCTGCCCTTCGTCGAGTCCGTTGCCCGCCGGGTGGCTGCGTCGATGCCGCACACGATCGATCTGGGGACCTGGTGCAGGACGGGATGGTCGGCCTGATCGACGCCGCCCACCGCTACGACGACGGCCGCGGCATCAAGTTCGAGACCTTCGCCGAGCGCCGCGTCCGCGGCGCGATGATTGACGCGCTCCGCAAGGATGCCTGGCCGCGCGGCGTGCGCCGCCAGCGCCGGGAGCTCGAGGCGGCGCGGGAAGCGCTCCGCCGCGAGACCGGCGCCGAGCCGTCGCTGGCCGACCTGGCCGCCCGCATCGGCACCGACGAGGCCCGGCTCAGCCGCACCATCGTCCGCATCAACACCATCGAGTCGACGTCGATGCTGTCGTCGTCGCCGGATGGGCCGCCCGACGTCAACCTGCCGGACGTCTGCGTCCCGCCCGAAACCCCGACGCCCGATCGCGCCTACGAAGCGCTCCGAGACCCGGACGCGCGTCCGCCGGGCCCTCCAGACGCTCCCCCCGCGCGAGCGCAAGGTCATCGGGCTCTATTACTTCCGGGACGTCACGATGAAGCAGATCGGGGCCGAGATCGGGGTCAACGAGTCCCGCGTCTCGCAGCTCCACGCCCGCGCCATCCAGCGCCTGCAGAAGGCGCTCGGGGGCGGCTTCGCCACCACGTCGCTGGCGGCCTTCCAGGCAGCCAAGGCCCGCCAGGCCGAGCGCCAGGCGGTGGAGGCGGCCGACGGACCGCGCGGCGTGATCGTGCCCTACCCGGTCACGTCGCGGACGACCCGCAGCAGTTCGGACAGCCGGAACGGCTTGGGCAGCCAGCGGCAGCCGCTCTCGACGAGGAAGCGCTCGGCCTCGGTGCCGGCGACGTCTCCGGTCACGAAGATCACCCGGCGCGCCAGCGCCGGGTAGTGCTCGACGATGGCCCGGTAGAACGCCGGGCCGTCGAGGCGCGGCATCTTGAGGTCGCAGATGATCGCGTCGAAGGTGCGGCGGGCGGTGGCGTCGAGCCCCGCCTGGCCGTCGCCGGCGTGGGTCACCAGGTAGCCGGCATCCCCCAGGCATTCCACCACGGCCGACGCCAGGCCGGGCTCGTCCTCGACCAGCAGGACCGCCGCGCCGGCCCGCGGTTCGGGTGCCGGCCCGAGCGCCGGCTCGGGCCGCTTCATCGGCTTGGTCGACGCCGTCGGCAGCTCGATGCGGAACGTCGCGCCGTCGCCGGGCTCCGAGTGCGCGCTGATGGCGCCGCCGTGTTCCTGGATGATGGCGTAGGCCACGGTCAGGCCCAGGCCAGTCCCTTGGCCGACCTCCTTGGTGGTGAAGAACGGATCGAAGATCCGCGGCAGCACGTCGGGGGCGAGGCCGGGTCCGTCGTCCGAGACCTCGAGGAGGACGACGTCGCGCTCGCCGTCGTGCCAGGTCCGCACCACGAGGGTGCCCCGCCCGGCGGTGGTGGTCATCGCCTGTTCGGCGTTGATCACGAGGTTCAGCAGCACCTGCTGGAGCTGGTGCGGATCGGCGAAGACGTGCGGCAGGCCGACCGCCAGGGCGTCGATCAGCGCGATGTTGCCGAGCCGCTGTTCGTGCTGCCGCAGCGCCAGCGTGTCGCGGACGACGTCGTTGACGTCGACGGTGGCCCGGGTCGAGTGGCGCTTGCGCGCGAACGTCAGGAGATGGCGGACGATCCGCGCCGCGCGCTCGGCCTCGTGCAGGATGGTGTCGAGGCCCTGGCGAATCTCCGGACCGGCCTGCCGGCGCGCCATCCGCTCCGCCCACATCAGGATCGACGCCAGCGGGTTGTTCAGCTCGTGCGCGACGCCGGAGATGGTCTGGCCGAGGACCGCCATCTTCTCGGCTTGGAGCAGCTGCTGGTAGAGATCCCGGGTCTCCTCTTCGAGCTTCCGCCGTTCGCTGACGTCGCGCAGCAACGCGTCGACCTGCAGCGTCCCGGTGTCCGGCCCGGGCTGCGCCTGGCCGGTCACCTCGATCCACAACGGGGCCCCGTCGGCCCGGCGCAGCCGCAGCAGGTAGTCGGACACCGCGCCGTCGCGGCGCAGCCGGTCGAGGAGCGCGACCCGCGCCGCCGGATCGACGAACCGGGCGGGATCGAACGGCCGCACGTCTTCGGCCGGGGCGTCCGCGGGATAGCCGAGCAGCAGCCGCAGGTAAGGGTTGGCCGCGCTCGTCGTGCTGCCGGTGTCCGAGAGCGTTCCGAGGTGCACCCCTTCGTGCACCATCTCGAAGAAGCGCGCGTACGCGTCCGGCGAGAGGCGGGCTCCGCTCATGGCGAGAGCGACTCTAACAGGCCGTCCGGGGCCGACCGACCGTTTGTTCGGGGTATCGGAATCCTTGGTTTCAGCCGATTGACAGTGAGCCGGGCCAGCCCTACTCTGGTTGGGCTGGAAATACCGTGACGCCGTGTGGAGGCACATGCACATGATTCGCTGGAAGTCCGTCCTCGTTAGCACCGCCGCGGTGGCCTTGGCCGTGTTGGCCGTCGCCGCCCCGGCGCGCGCCCAAAGCACTCGCCCCACGGTCGCCATTCTCGACCTCGACTACGGGGCGATTCAGCACTGGTGGGAAGGCAACTGGGACATCGGCAAGGGGGTTGCCGACCTGATCGTCGATGGTCTGGTCGAGGACGGCAGCTTCCGCATGATCGAGCGCAAGCGCCTCGACGCCATCCTGGCGGAGCAGAACTTCTCCAACAGCGATCGCGCCGATCCGAGCGCGGCCTCGGTGGCCAAGATCGGCAAGGCGCTCGGGGTGAAGTACCTGCTGGTCGGGTCGATCACCAAGTTCGGGACTGAGAAGAAGGGTATGTCGGTCGGCGGCGGCGGGTTCGGCCGTATCGGCGGCGCCATCGGCTCGGTCGGGACCCAGAAGGGTCAGGCCAACGTCGCGATAACCGTGCGCATGATCGATTCGTCGACCGGCGAGATCATGGCCAGCGCCAAGGGCGACGGCATCTCCAAGCGCAGCGGTCTGCTGCTCGGCGGCGGCGGGGCGGGGAGCGGCGGTGGCGGCGCCGGCGGCTTTTCGATGACGTCGTCGGACTACCGCGACACGATCCTCGGCGAAGCGACCGAGGCGGCCGTCAAGATGGTCGTCGAGAAGCTGGTCGCGGCCAAGAGCCGCCTGTAAGACTCGAAAAGACGCGGCGCTCCGGAGTCGTCAGCGCGACGGCTCCGGGGTCGCCTCCCGCTCGCCCAGGGCGAAGGTCATGCGCCCCTGCATGACGGTCTCGCCGTTCACGTGGGCGCGTCCCTGCAGGACACCGACCCGGCTGCGCAGGCGCATCACCCTCGCCTCGATCACGACCGAGTCGCCCGGCCGCACCGTCCGGCGATAGCGGACCCGCTCGATCCCGCCGAAGAAGATCAGCTTGTTCTGGTTCTCGGGCTTGGCCAGGATCAGGATGGCCCCGACCTGGGCCACCGCCTCGGTCAGGATCGTCGGCGGCAGCGCCGACGTGCCGCGCCCGTCGTCCCACAGCAGCGGTTCGTTGCGGCTGATGTTCTTGATCCCGACGATCCGCTTGTCGAGCTCGAACTCGATCACCCGGTCCACCAGCAGGAACGGATAGCGATGCGGCAGGATGCGTTCGATGGCCTGATAGTCGAGCGGCAGCGTCAGGGACATGACAGGCAGCCAGTATAATCGGGCAGGGTGACACACTCTTCTTCTTCCGGGTCGCCCTTCGGCGCGCGAGCCAGCGAACGCCAGCAGCTCCTGACGCTTTTCGACCTGGCCCACCAGGTCACCTCGGTCCTCGACCAGGACGAGCTGTTCGAGAAGATCCGCGAGCTGCTCGGCCGGCTCATCCCGTACGACGCCTTCGCGGTCTACCTGCTGCACCCGACCCGGCCCGAGCTCCGCATCGCCTATCCCTTCGGCTACCCCGAGGGGGTGGCCGAAAACGTCCGGCTGCAGGTCGGCGAGGGCATCGTCGGCACCGCCGTCAAGGAGCAACGGCCGCTCCTCGTTCCGGACGTCCAGGTCGACGCCCGCTACAAGAACCTCGTCCCCGGCATGCGCACCGCCCTGGTGATGCCGCTGGTCTACAAGACGCGGATCATCGGCGCCCTCAACATCCTGAGCACGCACGCCAACGCCTTCGACGAAACCGATCTGCCGCTGCTCGGGCAGTTCGCGGCCGCCGTCGGCGTGGCGCTCGAGCACGCCCGGCTGTTCGAGGCCGAGCGGCGCACCACCGAGACCTTCGAGACGCTGGCCGAGATCGGCCGCGAGCTCGCCTCGATCCTCGACCTCGACGAGCTGCTGACGCGGATGGGCCAGCTGGTCAAGCGCGTCATCGATTACCGGACGTTCGGCGTCCTGCTCCTCGACGACGAAGACGGCTCGAGCGTGAAAGCCCACGTCGCCTTCGGCGAGGCCTGCACGCAGCGCACGTTCGCGCTGTCCGAGGGGCTGGTCGGCTACGCGGCGCTGCACGGCGAACCGGTCATCGTCGGCGACGTGTCGAAGGATCCACGCTACCTGCCGTGCCTCGAGGACGTCCGGTCCGAAGCTGGTCGTGCCGCTGATGCTGAAGGAGCGCTGCATCGGCGTGCTCGACGTCGCCAGCTGCGAGCTCGACGCGTTCTCGACGCAGGACGTCCAGATCCTGACGCCGCTCGCCAATTTCGCGGCGGTGGCGATCGAGAACGCGCGGCTCTACCAGGCGGTCGCGGAAAACGAGCATCGCCTCGAGAAGGAAGTGCGTTTCGCGCAGCGCGTGCAGATGGCGCTGATGCCGCAGGAGCTGCCCAAGCGGCTGCGCGGCGTCGACATCGCGGCGCGCTTCGACGCGGCGCGCGAGCTCGGCGGCGACTTCCACGACTTCCTGACGCCCGAGCCGAACGGCCTGGTCGTGGCGCTCGGCGACGTGTCCGGCAAGGGCGCGCCGGCGGCGCTCTACAGCGCGTTCGCCGGCGAGCTGGTCCGCGGCCGGACCTACCGGCGGCGCTACACGTCGGTGCAGTCGTCGCCGGCCGGCGTCCTCGCCGCGATGAACAACATCCTCCACGAGCGGCAGCTGGAGGAGTACTACTGCACGATGTGCTACGCGTCGTTCGACTTCAAGCGGCGCATCGTGACGATGGCCAACTCCGGCCTGCCGTATCCGATCCGCTGCACGGCCGAAGGGTGCGCGCAGATCGACCTGCCGGGCGTGCCGCTCGGCTCGTTCTCCGGCACGACCTACGACGAGGCGACGTTCTCGCTCGCCGCGGGTGACCTCTTCGTGATTTGCTCGGACGGCATCTTCGAGGCGATGAACGAGGACAGCGAGGAGTTCACGGCGCCGCGGCTGCTCGCGGTCGTCGAGCGGACTCGCGACCTCAGCGCCAAGGCCATCGTCGACGCGATCTACGAGGCGGTGGAAGCGTTCCGCGGCGAGGCGATCCAGAATGACGACATGACGGCCGTCGCCATCAAGATCACCGCGTAGCGAGGCGTACAGGAAAAGACCCGCGCGTCACCGGACAGTGATCGCGCGGGGTGGGAAGAAGCGTGTGTGCCGCCGCTGGCGGCAGAAACTGAAACAGGTCGCGATCGGATCGTTGACGAACGAGACGGAGTACGGCGATGCCAGCGCCTGCCTGTGTTTATCGCACCCCGTTGACCCGACGCGACCTGCCGCCCCTGTTTCAAATGGCGTGCCGGACCCGGTCCGCACCAAACCGCCGACGGACCGCTTGCCCGCCGGCCATCCGCGAGAGGACGTCCTGATCCGATGACGGGGCCGAGGACAGTGCGTCCCTCCAGCGCGGACAGTCGGCCGGTGCCGGCCGTGCGGATCCGGCTCGCCAACGACGCGCCGGTCCGTCCCGAGCGTGGCCACGTCCTCTACTGGATGGTTGCGGCGCGTCGGGCCCGGTCGAACTTCGCGCTGCAGCGCGCGGTCGAGCTGGCCCAGGAGCTGGCCCGGCCGCTGGTCGTCTTCGAGCCGCTGCGCGCCGGCTACGCCTGGGCGAGCGACCGCCTGCACGCCTTCGTGCTGCAGGGGATGGCCGACAACGCCCGGGCGTTCGCGCGGACGCCGGCCGGCTATTTTCCCTATGTCGAGGCGGTAGCCGGCGAGGGCAGCGGCCTGCTCGACGCGCTCGCCGCGGATGCCGCCGTCGTCGTCACCGACGACGCTCCGTTCTTCTTCCTGCCGCGGATGGTCGCGGCGGCCGCGGCGCGGCTCGACGTCCGGGTCGAAGTCGTCGACGGCAACGGCGTGCATCCGATCCACGCCGTCGACCGCGTCTTCCCGACCGCGTTCTCGTATCGCGCCCATGCGCAGAAGGTCCTGGCGCGGCACCTCGACGACGTTCCGGCGGCCGATCCGCTGGCCGGCGTCCGCCTGCCGGCCGCGCCCGCGCTCGAGGCGATCCTGGCGCGCTGGCCGCGAGCCACGGCCGAACTCATGACCGGGAGCGCGGCATCGCTGGCGTCCCTGGCCATCGATCACAAGGTCGGCCCAGTCGGCGTGCAGGGCGGAGCCGAGGCCGGTCACGCGCGTCTCGCCGCCTTCGTCGGCCGCGACCTCGACGGCTACGCCGACGACCGCAACGACCCCGACGATCCGCGGACCAGCGGCCTCTCGCCGTACCTGCACTTCGGCCACCTGTCGGCGCACGAGGTGTTCGCCGCCGTCATGTCGCACGAAGGCTGGACCCGGCGGAAGCTGGCGCCGAGCGGCGGCGGCAAGCGCGAAGGCTGGTGGGGCGTCGGCCGCGGCGCCGAGTCGTTCCTCGACCAGCTCGTCACCTGGCGCGAGGTCGGCTTCAACGCGTCGGCGCACCAGGCCGACTTCGACCGCTACGAGTCGCTGCCGGCGTGGGCGCAAGCGACGCTCGGGGCGCACGCCGGCGACCCGCGGCCGCAGCGCTACGATCGCGAGGCGTTCGAGCGCGCCGCGACGCACGATCCGCTGTGGAACGCCGCCCAGACGGAGCTGGTCCGTGACGGCCGCATCCATACCTACATGCGGATGCTCTGGGGCAAGAAGATCCTCGAATGGTCGCCGACGCCGGAATCGGCGCTCGAGACGATGATCTTCCTGAACAACAAATACGCCCTGGACGGCCGCGATCCCAACTCCTACAGCGGCATCTTCTGGTGTCTGGGCCGCTACGACCGGCCGTGGGGGCCCGAGCGCGACATCTTCGGCACCGTCCGCTACATGAGCAGCGAGAACACGGCGCGCAAGCTGCGGGTGAAGGGCTACCTGGCCCGCTACGGGCCCTCGCAGCTGTTCTGACGGCGGCTTGCGGCGCAGCGGCAGCGCGGATAGTGTGAAATGCGAGTGTGACGATGCCCCCGACCGAGACTCGCGCCTTCGCCAACCGTGTGCGCCTGAACCTCGAAGCCATCGATGCCGTCGTGTCGGTGGCGCCCACCAAGGCGCACCAGGTCACGCAGGTCGTGCTGACCCTGATCGGCCTGGTGGTCCTGCCACGCGAGAGCCACTACATGGAGGCCGTCGGTGACGGCAACCTGAACACCCTGGCCGCTCAGGGGTGGCCGACGTGGACGATCGCGCACGACCTGTCGCGGCGTCCGGAAGGAGCGGCCGACACGCTGGCCGATCTCTTGTGGCACCTGCGATCGACGATCGCCTCCGGCCAGATCCGGATGACGTCCGGTGACAAGCCGTTCGCCGAGGTGTCGATCTATTTCGACCAGCAGGTGGCGGGCGGCGAGATCGTCACCTGGTCGGCATCCATCTCGGCGCCGGACCTGCGCACGTTCTGCCTCAAGCTCGCCGGGCTGATCGCCCGATAGGCCATGCGCGTCCACCTGGTGCTCGCCGCGACCATGCTGTCGGCGGGTGCGGCGCGGGCGCAGGGTCGCGAGGTCCGCTGCGACTACGCGCAGCGGATCGAATGTGCCGCGGCGGGCTGCGCCCCGGCGCCGATCACGGGCGGCTATCTGCTGCTGCCGACCGCCGACGCGCTGGTGCGGGCGACGAGGTCGGCGAAGGATGCCGCCGCCTTGCCCGCCATCAAGGTCTGCGACGCGCGCGGCTGCACCCCAATTGCCGTCCGCGCCGTGCCCGGTGGCGCGTTCCTCAACGTCGCGCAGGACGGCGGCGCCCACTTCCTGAAGGTGGCGCTGCGCGACATCCCGTCGAGCGATCGCGGCTCGACGGGGCTCCGCAAGGGTGAGTTCGTCGAGGTCGCCGCCCAGTTCCTGAGCACGGTGACGCACGTCGGCTCCTGCCCGGCGCTCGTGCCATGATCACGCCATGCCCGCCGACCCTCGATATCCCTACGCGACGCATCTCGACATCAAGTTCCCGGCGCTGACGACGGTGGACGTGCCGGCGCTGGTCAAGGCGAACACCGAGCGCTGGTACAACCAGACGTTGTGTCAGGTGAACGGCTCGGTCGTCCGCCTGGGCGTGGTGCAGGGCGAGTATCACTGGCACAAGCACGACCACGACGACGAGTTCTTCTTCGTGCTCGAGGGCCACTTCGTCATCGACCTCGAGGACCGCAGCGTCGTGCTGCAGCCGCAGGAGGGATTCGTCGTGCCGAAGGGCGTCCTCCACCGGACGCGCGCGCCCGAGCGCACCGTCCTCCTGATGGTCGAGAACGCGGCCATCGTCCCGACCGGCGACGAGTAGGTCGGCCGTGAGCGGCCTGTTCGTTCGGGCGCTGCTCGCGTTCCTGGCCCTGCCCGGGATGGTGGCGTTCGTTATTCCGCTGCTGCTGATCACGCCGGACAGCCGGCGGCACTGGGTCGAACCGGGGGGCCTCCTGCCGCTCGGTCTCGGCCTCGTCGTGCTCGGCCTCACGGTCCGTGAGTTCCATGTCGCCGGCCGGGGCACGCTGGCGCCGTGGTCGCCGCCGCGCCATCTGGTCACGTCAGGCTTGTATCGATACTCGCGGAACCCGATGTACGTCGGCGTGCTGCTTATCCTGGCCGGCTGGGCGATCGGCTTCCGGTCGTGGCCGCTGGCGCTCTACGCTGCCGGCGTGGCCGCCGCCGTCCACCTGCGCGTGATCCTGAACGAGGAGCCGTTCCTGGCGCGCGCGCACGGCGAGGCGTGGGCGACGTATCGGGGCCGCGTCCGGCGCTGGCTGGGCTGGTGACGAGCCGGCGTATCATCAGCCGCGCCGGGCCGCCTTGCAGTCCTGAGCCCCGGCGGCAGCCGGTTCGTGGCAGACTGGCCCAGGAGACCCCATGCGCATTCGACACCTGATGCTGACCCTCGCGCTCGTTCTCACCACGGCTGTCGCAGCATTTGCCGCCGACGTCACCGGCACCTGGACGGCCGAGTTCGACACCCAGGTCGGCGTCCAGAAGTACGTCTTCACCTTCAAGGTGGATGGCGAGAAGCTGACCGGTGAGGCGGCCGCCGAGCGCATGGGCGAGAAGGCGACGGTGCCGCTGACCAACGGCCTCGTGAAGGGCGACCAGATCACCTTCACCGAGGCGCTCGACTTCCAGGGCCAGCAGGTGCCGATCACCTACACCGGCACGATCGCCGGCGACGAGATCAAGTTCAGCCGCAAGGTCGGCGACTTCGCCACCGAGGAGCTCGTCGCCAAGCGCAAGAAGGATTGAGTCCGATGTTTTCCATTCTCAGCAAGCTGACCGGGCGCGGCGCGCCGGAAGCCGAAACGCCGGTCGGGTCGCCGGCCGCGGCGGCCGTGTCGCCCGCCGCCGCGTCCGCCTCGGCGACTGATCCGATTGCGCCGGTTCTGCCGCCCCCCGATCTCAACGTCGACGCGCTGGTGGCGCCTTCGGCGGCCGCCGCGGCGCCGGCGGCCTTCGGTCCGGTCGATGCGGCGCGGACCGAGGCGCTCAGGGAGCCGATCGTCACCGCCATCAGCACCGTGTTCGACCCCGAAATCCCGGTCAATATTTACGAGCTCGGGTTGATCTACACGATCGAAGCGGACGCCGAGAGCCGCGTCCACGTCAACATGACGCTGACCAGCCCGGCCTGCCCGTCGGCGCAGCAGCTGCCCAGCGAGCTGCGCTACAAGGTGAAGGCCGTCGACGGCGTGGCTGACTGCACCGTCGAAGTCGTCTGGGAGCCGCCGTGGACGAAGGACATGATGTCCGAGACGGCCAAGCTCACACTCGGCATGTTCTGAGCCTCGCGGCGTGTCCGACCTGGACCTGGCGGCCTACGCGGCGCGGATCGGCGTCGCCGTTCCCGACGTCCTCGATCTGCCGGCGCTGCAGCGCCTCCACACGGCGCACGTCGGCGCCATCGCCTTCGAGAACCTCGACGTGCAGTGGCGCCGGCCGGTCCGCATCGACGTGGCCAGCGTCTGCGCCAAGCTCCTCGGCTCGGCGCGCGGCGGCTACTGCTTCGAGCAGAACACGCTGTTTCGCGAAGTGTTGCGCGCCCGCAACGTGGTGGTGACGCCGCGCGAGGCGCGGGTCCGCAGCGGTGCCACGACTCGCCGCGGCCGCACCCACATGGCCCTTGTCGCGACACTCGATGGCGCCGACTACCTGTGCGACGTCGGCTTCGGCGCCTACACGCCGCTCCATCCGGTGCCCCTCAGCGGCGAGCCGAGCCGCCAGCACGCCTGGGTCTACCGGATGGCGCCGGAGGGATCGCTGACGGTGCTGCAGTGGCAGCGCGCCGGCGGCTGGCAGGATCTCTACGCCATCGAGCCCGGCCAGCCGGGCGACGTCGATTTCGAGATGGCCAACTGGTACACCTGCACCTGGCCGGAGAGCGGCTTCGTCCAGACGCTGACGGCGCAGCGGGCCACGCCCGAGGCGCGCTACACGCTCCGCAACTACACGCTGACCGAGGATTCGCGGGACGCGAGCTTCGTGCGGACGCTGCGCCGCGACGAGATCGTGCCGGTGCTGCGGCAGGTGTTCGGCCTGGACGTGCCCGAGGGCGCCAGATTTCGCGCCCTCGACGATGCGTGATTCGAAGCGTAGCCGCCTACCGGCGATCTACCCGATCGATCGTTCGTCGAACTGCGAGCGGTCCTCCCGCAGCTGCCACGCCGTCGTGATCTCCACCCGTCCCTCGCGTACCGAGGTGATGGTGTAGAGCATGTTCGGCCAGGCGTGGTCGAGGTCGTACTGCGAGGGCCGCGCCGGGTGGTCGGGGTGCGAGTGGTAGAAGCCGATGAGCGGCCGCTTCGTGTCCCGCGCGTGCGCCTCGGCGACGCGATAGTCGCTCGGCTGGATCAGGAAGCGGCGGCGCGGGCCTTCCGACGTGGTGTTGGGGAAGCGGACCGCTTCGACCACGGTGAAGCCGGTGCCGGTGGCCTCGCCGTAGAGCGCGCCGCAGCACTCGTGCGGATAGGTTTCGGCGGCGTGGGCTTCGAGCAGCTGGCGTGCCTCGGCGGCCAGGGCGACGTCGGCGACGGTCATGTCGGCGGATCCATCTGGCGTTCCGACAGGTAGCGGTCGCCGCTGTCGGGGATGATCGTGACGAAGACGCCGCGCTCGACGGCGCCGGCGGCGCGCAGCGTGGCGACCAGCGCCGCGCCGCCGGAGACACCGACGAACACGCCTTCCTCGCGGGCCAGGCGCCGGACCATCGCCCACGCCTCGTCGGTTTCGACGGTGACCGCTTCGTCGGCGAGGGTCGGGTCGTAGATCGGGGGCACGATCGCCGAGTCCATGTGCTTGAGGCCCTCGAGGCCGTGGAACGGGCTGTCGGGCTGCATCGAGATCAGCCGCACGCCCGGCTTTTCCTGCCGCAGCCGGCGGCCGGTGCCCATGAACGTGCCGCTCGTGCCGAGACCGGCGACGAAGTGGGTGATGCGCCGGTTCGTCTGGGCCAGGATCTCGACCGCGGTCGTCTCGAAGTGAGCGCCCCAGTTGGCCGGGTTGCTGTACTGGTCAGCGTAGAAGTAGCGGTCTGGCTCGAGCGCGAAGAGGCGCCGCGCTTCGCGGATGGCGCCGTCCGACCCTTCGAGCGGGCTGGTCCAGACGACGTCCGCGCCGTAGACGTCGAGCAGCCGCTTGCGCTCGGTCGAGACGTTCGACGGCACGCACAGCTTGACGGGGTAGCCGAGGGCGGCGCCGAGCATCGCCAGGGCGATGCCGGTGTTGCCCGACGAGGCGTCGAGCAGCGTCTTGCCGGGCACCAGCGAGCCGCGGCGGAGGCCGTCGCGAATCATCGAGGCGGCCGCCCGGTCCTTGACCGATCCGCCCGGATTGCGCGACTCGAGCTTGGCGTGGATCTCGACGCCGGGGTGCGGCTCGATCCGGCGCAGCCGCGCCAGCGGCGTGTTGCCGATGAGCGACCAGACGGCGCCCTCGAGCGGTCCTGCCGAAGCGGACGCCGGGGGCTCGGGGCGATCGGTGGCGCTCATGCGCGACATGTCGGAACGTCGGTCGGTCGAAAAACAAAAAGGCCCGGGAGCGGTTCGCCCCCGGGCCTTGGATTCGTCGTCGCGGTGGCCGGTGTCTAGACCGTTCCGTGACCCTCGCGCGACATCACCAGGACCGTGGGGCTTCAGTAGCCCGACAACACGCGCAGGTGATGGCCGCGAACGTCATGACCCCTTCAGTGTCGGGCACAACCCCCGATCGGGTCAAGCGCTCTGGGGCGGTTTGCTCTGGGGCGGTAGGGGGCTGATGCCCAGGCGGAGGGCGGCGGCGCCGACGAAGATGAACAACAGCCGGGTGAACCAGCCGCCCATCGGCTCGTTCCACACGGTGAACTGCACGTGCTGGCCGGCCGCGGCCTCGAAGGGCACCGTCTTCCAGACCAGTGTGTTGTTGGCCTTCAGGGTGTGGCTGCCGGCCGGAATCTCCCGGGTCAGCGTCTGGCCGAACAGCAGCTGGCCGACGTAGGCGCCGTCGACGGAGCACAGGATCTGCCGCGACTGCTCGTCCCAGGCGGCGGTCCGGTGCAGGGTCAGGCGGGCGGTCGCCCCTGCCGGGGTGGCGTCAGGCTCGGACATGGCTGCCAGTCAGGGCGGCGCGCGCCTCGCGAACGAGCGAGGCGGCTGCGTCAGGGGTATCGGCGAGGACGGTCAGGTGGCCCATCTTGCGCCCTGGCTTGGCGTCCCGCTTGCCGTAGAGGTGGAGGCGGACGCCGGGCCGGGCCAGGGCGTCGGCCCAGCGCGGCTCGCCGTCCCGCCACAGGTCGCCGAGCAGGTTGGCCATCGCCGCCGGCCGCACCAGGTCGGTCGCCCCGAGAGGCAGCCCGCAGACGGCCCGCAGCTGCTGCTCGAACTGGCTGGTCGTGCACGCGTCGATGGTCAGGTGGCCGGAGTTGTGGGTGCGCGGCGCCAGCTCGTTGACCAGCACGCGGCCATCGCGCGTCAGGAACAGCTCGACGCACAACACGCCGACGACGTCGAGCGCTTCGAGCGTCGCGCGGGCGATGGCGATGGCGTCGCGCTCGACCTGGGGCGGCACGCGCGCCGGCGCGACCGAGACGTCGAGGATGTGCCGGGCGTGGGCGTTCTCGATGACGCCGTAGTGGGCGATCCGTCCGTCGACGCCCCGCGCCGCGACGACCGACAGCTCGCGCTCGAAGTCGACGAACGCCTCGAGCACCGCCGGCTGGCGCCCGATCTGGTCCCAGGCCGCCGCAGCGTCCTCGGCCCGGCCGATCCGCACCTGGCCCTTGCCGTCGTAGCCGAAGCTCGCGGTCTTGAGGATGGCGGGGAGGCCGAGCCGCGCGACCGCGGCCTGCAGCGCGTCGAGCGTGTCGACCAGCGCGTGCGGCGCGACGGGGAGGCCGGCCCGCGACAGGAAGCTCTTCTCGCGGCCGCGGTGCTGCGTCGTGTGCAGCACCGATCCGGCCGGCCGGACGATGGCCCGCTCGGCGATCGCCGCGACGCTCGCCGACGGCACGTTCTCGAACTCGAAGGTGACGGCGTCGACGCCGTCGGCGAAGCGGCGCAGCGCGTCGACGTCGTCGTAGTCGCCGACGATCTCGGCGTCGGCGACGTGCCCGGTGGGCGAGTCGCGCTCGGGCGAGAAGGTGTGGACGCGGTAGCCGAGCCGCCCGGCCGCCAGCGCCAGCATCCGTCCGAGCTGGCCCGAGCCGAGGACGCCGATGACCGATCCGGGGAGTATCGGGGCGGCCGTCACTCGAGCGTCTCCGCGCGAACCGCCTCCGCCCGCGCCTCGCGCCACGCCTGGAGCCGGGCCCGGAGCGCTGGATCGCGCGTCGCCAGCAGAGCCACCGCGAAGAGGCCGGCGTTGGTGGCGCCGGCGGCGCCGATGGCCATCGTCGCGACCGGCACGCCGCCCGGCATCTGGACGATCGACAGGAGCGAATCGAGGCCGGAGAGCGCCTTGCTCTGGACGGGGACGCCGATGACCGGGACGGTCGTCATCGACGCGACCATCCCGGGCAGATGAGCGGCGCCGCCGGCCCCGGCGATGATCACCTGGAGGTTCCGGGCCTCGGCGTCGCGCGCGTACTCGACCATCCAGGCCGGCGTCCGGTGGGCCGAGACGACGCGGCATTCGTGGGCGATGCCGAACTGGACGAGGATGTCGGCGGCCGCCTTCATCGTCTCCCAGTCCGACCGGCTGCCCATGATCACGCCGACGGTGGGGGCGCCGGCGGCGGAAGACGAAGGCATAGGGTGACAGTTTATTGCAGCTGGCGGGCGCGCTTCGTGTCGGAAAGCCGGCCAACGCGGGTAGACTGTGGCCGCCCGTCGGGGTTCTTCGGGTTGTTCGCGCCGCCCCCCCGCGCATGACCGCCGATCGCTCGGCCGCATCGGATCAGCTCGCGCGCGCCCTCGACGGCGCCGTCTACACGTCCCTGCGGCCGGTCCTGATCTCGCTGGCGGTCCTCTTCGGCCTCTTCGCCATCGCCCATCCGCTGGTCCTGCCGGCGAGCGTGAGCATGCCGATGATGGTCCTGGCCGGATCGTCGGCGGTGATCTTCCTGGTGCTCTACGGGCTGCTCCACGGCGGCCGGCTGCCGGGCGATCGCCCGGGGATCTACGCGGCGATCGCCGCCGCGATCGTCCTGACCAACAGCCTCGTCCACCTCTATCTGGTGGGCGATCCGCGCGACACCACCAACCTGCTGCTGTTCATGGTCGGCGCCGGCTTCCTGCTGCTGTCGACGCCCTGGCTGCTCACCTTCCTGGTGCTCACCTTCGCCGGCTGGGTCCTGGTGGCGAACGAGCACCCGCCGTTCGAGCCGTGGGGCCGCTTCCTGTTCGCCCTGACCTCCGCCGCGGTCCTGTCGCTGCTCGTGCACATCGTCCGCCTCAAGACGGTGCTCGGCTTCGAGCTGCTGCGCGCCGAGCTGGAACGGCTGGTCACCGAGCGGACGCGGACGCTGGCCTCGGAGCGCAACCTGCTGCGGACGCTGGTCGACAACCTGCCCGACGGCGTCTACGTGAAGGACACCGCCGGCCGCTACCGCCTGGCCAACGAGGCGCACCGCCGCCAGCTCGGGCTCGGATCGCTCCAGGAGCTGGCCCATCGCACCGTCCTCGACCTGGCGCCGGGGACGTGGGCACAGCACGAAGCGGACGAGGATCGCGCCGTCATCGAGACCGCGACGCCGGTGCTCGACCGGGAGCACCAGATTCAGATCGGACTCGAGCAGGTCAGGCTGGTGACGAGCAAGGTGCCGGTGTCCGAGCCCGGCGGCATCGTGGTCGGCCTGGTCGGCGTGTCGCGCGACGTGACCGCGGCCCGCGAAGCCGAAGAGGCGCGGCGCATCCTCGACCAGCAGCTGCAGGAGACGCAGAAGCTGGAGAGCCTCGGCGTCCTGGCCGGGGGCATCGCCCACGACTTCAACAACCTGCTGACCGGCGTCCTCGGCAACATCAGCCTGGCCCGGCTCCAGATCGACAATCCCGAGGCGACGTCCTCGCACCTCGACGGCATCGAGACGTCGGCGATCCGGGCCGCCGATCTGTGCCAGCAGATGCTGGCCTACGCCGGTAAGGGCCGGTTCCACGAACAGCGGCTGGACCTCGGGGCGCTCGTCGCCGACATGCTGCCGCTGCTGCGGCTGTCCGTCGCCAAGGGGGTGTCGCTGCGCGTCGACATCGCCCCGGGGCTGCCGGCCATGTGGGGCGATCCGACCCAGATGCGGCAGGTCGTGGTGAACCTGGTGACCAACGGGTCGGACGCCATCGGCGGCACCGGGACGATTGAGATTCGCGTCTTCGTGGTGTCGTCCGATGCGGCGGTGCTCGGCGACCTGGTGCCGCCGATCGATCCCGAGAGCGCCACCGACTACCTGGTCCTGGAGATCAGCGACAGCGGCTGCGGCATGACGCCCGAGATGCAGTCGCGGGTGTTCGAGCCGTTCTACACGACCAAGTTCACCGGCCGGGGCCTGGGGCTGGCGGTCGTCCACGGCATCGTCCGCGGGCACCGGGGCGGCGTCCGCGTGGAGAGCGCGCCGCAGCTCGGGTCGACGTTCTCGGTCGCGGTGCCGGCCATTGCTCAGCCGGCCGATCCGCTCAGCCGCCTCTCACCGTCGACCGACGCGTGGCGGGGCTCGGGGACCATCCTCGTCGCCGACGACGAAGACCTCGTCCGCGACGTCGCGGAAGCGATGCTCCGCCAGCTCGGGTTCGAGGTGGTCGCCGTCCAGGATGGGCGGGAAGCCGTCCACGCGTTCGGCGCCGACCCTGATCGGTTCGATCTCGTCCTGCTCGATCTGACCATGCCGATCATGACCGGCGCCGACGCCCTGCAGGCCATTCGGCAGCTCCGGCCGGGCGTCGCGGTGCTGATCATGAGTGGCTACAACGAGCAGGACACCCCACCCCAGCCGGCCGGCGAACAACCCACCGCGTTCATCCACAAACCATTCTCCTTGTTGACCTTACGGGATCGCCTGCAGGAGTCCCTGGGGTCGGTCGCGCAGCGCCGCCGCGACTGACCGGCGGTTGCAAAACCGACCGCGATGGTCGTATATTGGCTCACTTGAGCGTTTTGCGCTGACCCGGAAGGGCCCGTCAAGGCGGATCCGAGGGAGATTCATGAGCACGGCCACCGATACCATCGAACAGCTCGCCACCCAGGAATACAAGTACGGGTTCGAGACCCTCATCGACGCCGACACGTTCCCCCCAGGGCTGAACGAGGACGTCGTCCGGGCCATCTCGCTGAAGAAGCGCGAGCCCGCGTGGATGCTCGAGTGGCGCCTGAAGGCGTTCAAGGCGTGGCAGGGGATGACCGAGCCGACCTGGCCGAACGTCCACTACCCGTCGCCCAGGTTCCAGGAGATCAGCTACTACTCGGCGCCGAAGAACCTGAAGGCGCTGGCCAGCCTCGACGAGGTCGACCCCGAGATTCGCAAGACCTTCGAGAAGCTCGGGATTCCGCTCGACGAGCAGAAGCTGCTCTCCGGCGTGGCCGTCGACGCGGTCTTCGACTCAGTGTCGGTCGCGACGACGTTCAAGGCCAAGCTCGGTGAGCTCGGCATCATCTTCTGCTCGTTCTCGGAAGCGGTCGAGAAGCACCCCGAGCTGGTGCGCAAGTACGTCGGCTCGGTCGTGCCGCACACCGACAACTTCTTCGCCGCGCTCAACTCGGCGGTCTTCAGCGACGGCTCGTTCGTCTACGTGCCGAAGGGCGTCCGCTGCCCGATGGAGCTGTCGACCTACTTCCGCATCAACGCCAAGGGCACCGGGCAGTTCGAGCGGACGCTGATCATCGCCGACGAAGGCGCCTACGTCAGCTACCTCGAAGGCTGCACGGCGCCGATGCGCGACGAGAACCAGCTCCACGCCGCGGTCGTCGAGCTGGTCGCGCTCGACGGCGCCACCATCAAGTACTCGACGGTGCAGAACTGGTACCCCGGCGACAAGGACGGCAAGGGCGGCATCTTCAACTTCGTCACCAAGCGCGGCAAGGCGATGAAGGACGCGAAGATCACCTGGACGCAGGTCGAGACCGGCTCGGCGATCACCTGGAAGTATCCGAGCTGCATCCTGCAGGGCGACAACTCGGTCGGCGAGTTCTACTCGGTGGCGGTGACCAACAACCACCAGCAGGCCGACACCGGCACCAAGATGGTGCACCTCGGCAAGAACACGCGCAGCACCATCGTCTCGAAGGGCATCTCGGCCGGGCGTCGGCCAGAACACCTACCGCGGCCTGGTCAAGATCGCCAAGGGCGCCGACCGGCTCGCGCAACTACTCGCAGTGCGACTCGCTGCTGATCGGCGACCGCTGCGGCGCGCACACGTTCCCGTACATCGAGGTGAAGAACACCTCGTCCACCGTCGAGCACGAGGCCTCGACGTCGAAGATCGGCGAAGACCAGATCTTCTACCTGCGCCAGCGCGGGCTCGTCGACCGAGGACGCCGTGAACATGATCGTCAACGGCTTCTGCAAGGAAGTCTTCCGCGAGCTGCCGATGGAGTTCGCCGTGGAAGCGCAGAAGCTGCTCGGCGTCAGCCTCGAAGGGTCGGTCGGCTAGCCGCCTTCGGCTCGCTGGCGCGAGCTGACGGCGCGCCACGGTTCGACCAGCACATCGCAGACAGTCATGCTACAGATCACCAACCTCCACGCACGCGTCGAAGACAAGGACATCCTGAAGGGCATCAACCTCACGGTCAACGCCGGCGAAGTGCACGCCATCATGGGCCCGAACGGCTCCGGCAAGAGCACGCTGGCGCAGCGTGCTGGCCGGCAAGGGCGGCTACGAGGTCACCGGCGGCGCGGTCGACGTTCGACGGCAAGGACCTGCTCGATCTCGACCCCGAGGAGCGCGCCCGCGAAGGCCTGTTCCTCGCGTTCCAGTACCCGGTCGAGATCCCGGGCGTCAGCAACAGCTACTTCCTCAAGGCGGCGCTGAACGCCGTCCGCAAGCACCGCGGCCTATCCGAGCTCGACGCCATCGAGTTCATGAAGCTGGTGCAAGGCGAAGATGAAGCTGCTCGACGATGGACCCGACGTTCCTCAGCCGGTCCGTCAACGAGGGCTTCTCGGGCGGCGAGAAGAAGCGCAACGAGATCTTCCAGATGGCGGTGCTCGAGCCGACGCTGGCGTCCTCGACGAGACCGACTCGGGCCTCGACATCGACGCGCTGAAGATCGTCGCCGAGGGCGTCAACGCGCTGCGCAGCCCGGAGCGCTCGACGATCGTCGTCACGCACTACCAGCGCCTCCTGAACTACATCGTGCCCGACTTCGTGCACGTGCTGTCGGACGGCCGCATCGTCAAGTCGGGCGGCAAGGAGCTGGCGCTCGAGCTCGAGGCGAAGGGCTACGGCTGGCTCGAGGCAGCGACGCCGCGGTCGGCGCCGGGCATGAGCATCCACGCGCTGACCCAGACGCGCGTCGCCGGACGCCCGTGACGCCTACGCCGACGACCGCGTCGACGCGCAGGCGCGCGGTCGCTCGTTCGAGCCGGCCTGGCTGACGTCGCGAGCCGCGCCGCGCGCGGCCGCAGACGCTGTTCGCGCCGAGGGCTTCCCGACGACGCGCGACGAAGAGTGGCGCTTCACCAACGTCGCGCCGATCGCCGCAAGGCGTCTCCGGCGCCGACGGCCCGCCGGCGCCGGGCCAGCGCGCGACGCGCTGCGCGGCGCTGAAGCCATCCGGTCGTGCCCGGCCTCGACGCGCACGAGCTCGTGTTCGTCAACGGCCGCTTCGCGCCGGAGCTGTCGACCATCGACGCCCTGCCCGCCGGCGTCCGCCTGGCCAACCTGGCGTCGCTCGCTCGGCGCCGACGGAGCCGCTGCGTCGAGTCGCTCTGGGGCCGCGCCATCAAGTTCCGACATGCAGGGCTTCACCGCGCTGAACACCGCGCTGGCCGCCGACGGCGCCGTCCTCGTCGTCGATCCCGACGCGTCGTCGTCGAGCGGCCGATCCACTTCGCTCTATCCTGTCGAGCGCGCCGGCGGCGTTCGGCGCCCACGTCCGCGAACGCTGTGCATCGTCGGGCGCCACGCGCAGGTGCGCGATCGTCGAGTCGCTACGCCGGCGCGGCCGGGCAGGAGTACTTCACCAACGCGGTCACCGAGGTCGTCGGCGGCGACGGTCGCAGGTCGAGCACTACCGGGTGCAGCGCGAGAGCCTGGCGGCGCTACCACGTCTCCGGCACGCATCTGCACCTGGCCGCGGCCGCGGTCTTCGCGTCCGAGAACCTCGTCGCTCGGCGGCGCCATCGTCCGCAACGACGTCAACGCGCGTGCTCGACGCCGAGGGCATCGACTGCACGCTGAACGGGCTCTACCTGGTCGACGGCGACCGCCTCGTCGACAACCACACGACCATCGACCACGCCAAGCCGCACTGCGAGAGCCACGAGCTCTACAAGGGCATGCTCGACGGCCGCGGCCGGGGCGTGTTCAACGGCAAGATCTTCGTCCGCGCAGGACGCGCAGAAGACCGACGCCAAGCAGACCAACCAGGTGCTGCTGCTCTCGGACGACGCGACCATCGACACCAAGCCGCAGCTCGAGATCTTCGCCGACGACGTGAAGTGCACGCACGGCGCGACGATCGGCCAGCTCGACGAGACGCAGAAGTTCTACCTGAAGTCGCGCGGCATCGGCGAGGAGCGACGCGCGCGCCATCCTGCTGCACGCCTTCGCCGAGCGACATCGTCGAGCGGATCGAAGTGGAGGCGCTGCGCACCCACCTCGAGCGGCTGCTCCTCGAGCGGCTGCCCATCGACTAGACGACCATGAGCCACGAGGCTGCGGCACGCACCGGCCCGGCGTGCAAGTTCGACGTCGACGCGGCGCGTGCGCGAGTTCCCGATCCTCACGGAGCAGGTCCACGGGCGCCCGCTCGTCTATCTCGACAACGCCAACACGACGCAGAAGCCGCAGCTGGTGCTCGAGGCGCTGGACGAGCTACTACCGGCACCAGAACGCCAACATCCATCGCGCCACGCACCTGCTGTCAGCGAGCGGGCGACGGCGGCCTACGAAGGGCGCGCGAGCCGAAGGTCGCGCGCTTCATCAGCGCGCGCGAGACCGGCGAGATCGTCCTGACGCAAGGGCTGCACCGACAGCCTCAACCTGGTGGCGCAGAGCTTCGCGCGGCCGCGCCTCAAGCCGGGCGACGAGATCCTGGTCACCTGGCTCGAGCACCACTCGAACATCGTGCCGTGGCAGCTCGTCTGCCCAGGCGACCGGCGCCAAGCTGCGCGTGGTGCCGATCGACGAGAGCGGCGACCTGAGCATCGAGGAGTTCGAGCGGCACCTGATCGGCCCGCGACGCGGCTCGTGTCGGTCATCCACGTCTCGAACGCGCTCGGCACGATCATCCCGGTGCGCGGAGATCGTCGAGCTGGCGCACGCCGCGGCGTGCCCGTGCTCGTCGACGGCGCGCAGTCGGCGCCGCACATGCCGGTCGACGTGCAGGCGCTCGACTGCGACTTCTTCGCCTTCTCGGCGCACAAGATGTACGGCCCGACCGGCATCGGGCGCGCTCTACGGCAAGCGCCGCTGGCTCGACGAGATGCCGCCGTGCCAGGGCGGCGGCGACATGATCGCGTCGGTGATCGTTCGAGGAGAGCACCTGGGCGCCGGTGCCGCACAAGTTCGAGGCGGGCACGCCGAACATCGCCGGCGTCGTCGGCTTCGGCGCGGCGGTCGACTTCCTCCGCCGCTTCGACCTGACGCGATGTCGGCGCCGCACGAGCACGACCTGCTCGAGCTACGCGACGGCGCGCGTCGCCGAACGTCCCCGGCCTGCGCGTCATCGGGACCGCGCGCGCGACAAGCCGGGCGTCCTGTCGTTCGTGATGGACGGCATCCACCCGCACGACATCGGCACGATCCTCGACCGCGACGGCGTCGCCATCCGCACCGGCCAGCACTGCGCCCAGCCGGTCATGGACCGCTACGGCGTCCCGGCCACCGCGCGCGCCTCGTTCGGCCTCTACAACACGCGCGACGACGTCGACGCGGCTGATCGCCGCCGCTGCACTCGAAGTGCGAAAGTTGTTTCGATGAGCTGAGTGGATTCGCTGTCGCGAGCTCTACCAGGAGTCATCCTCGACCACCACAAGCACGCCGCGGAACCGCCGCGAGATCCCCGAGGCGTCGGCGCAAGTGCGTCGGGCCACAACCCGCTCTGCGGCGACCGCGTCGCGGTCTTCGTCAAGATGGACGGCGACGTGCTGCAGACGTCAGCTTCGTCGGGCACCGGCTGCGCCATCTCGCAGGCGTCGGCGTCGATGATGACCGACAGCCTGACGGGCGCACACGCGCGGCGACATCGAGCGCGTCGCCTCGGCCAGTTCCAGCGCCTCGTGACCGACGAGCACGCGTCGATGCCCGAGGGCGACGACCTGGTCGAGAAGCTCGAAGCCTTCGCCGGCGTCCGCGAGTTCCCCTCGCGCGTGAAGTGCGCCACCCTGGCCTGGCACGCGCTGCGCGCCGCGCTCGAGCAGCCAGGCGGAACCGTTTCCACCGAGTAGCCCGCGCGGCCGGACGACTCCGGAGTCGTCCGAGAGGCTATCCTGCTGTCGTGCCCCCGACCGCGGATCCCGACCGCACGCTGGCGCTGAAGCCCGACGTCGTCGAGGCCATCAGCGCCGTCTTCGATCCCGAGATCCCGGTCAACGTCTACGAGCTCGGCCTCATCTACGACATCGTCATCGACGCCGATGCGGTCGTCCATGTGGCGATGACCCTGACCAGCCCGATGTGCCCGTCGGCGCAGCAGCTCCCGGCCGACGTCCAGGCGCGGGTCCGGGCCGTGCCCGGCGTCCGCGACGTCCAGGTCGAGATCGTCTGGGAGCCGCCCTGGACCGCCGAGCTGATGTCCGACGTCGCACGGCTGCAGCTGGGTCTGTGACGGCGGCCTGTGACGGCGGCGTGACGGCGGCGTCACGGTCCCGCCTCGCCCGCTCGAGCTTTGCGACGGCGGTCGGCCGCGCCACAATGGATCCATGGGCCCTCGGCGCAGTGCGGCGATCGTCTCGGCGGTAGTGCTGGCCGTGAGCGCCGCGGCGGCGGCTGGTCCGCAGGCCACGCCGGCGGCGCCGGTGCAGGTCGCCGCTCCGCCGTCGCCGTCCCCGGCCGCCGCTCATCCGGCCGCCGCATCGCCTCCCTTCCACACGGCGCTGCCGGCCAACCACGAATTCATCCGCCGGATGCGCGGCGCGATCCGCTTCGACGACGACCTGCAGCAGGCCTACACGTATCTCGAGCGCCGCCGCGACGTGAAGTTCAGCGGCCTCGGCAAGGTCTCCGTCGGTCCGCTGCGGACCTTCGAGGTCTATCCGTCGAACCAGCCCGGCCGGACCTACAAGCGGCTCATCGCAGTCGACGGCAAGCCGCTGCCGGCCGCTGACCTGGCGCGGCGCGACGACGAGCACCGCCGCAACGTGCTGGCCGAAGTCGAGCGCGACAAGCTGGAGACGCCGGCCGCGAAGAGCGCGCGCCAGGCCAAGGACGCGCAGGAGCGGCGCGAGCGCGACGCCATCGTCAACGACGCTTTCGCGATCTTCGAGGCGACGGTCATCGGCCGCGAGACCATCGACGGGCAGAGCACCTTGATCCTCTGGATCACGCCGCGCCGGACCGTCTCGCCGAAGACCCGCGAGGGCGGCTACATGAAGAACTTCGCCGGCAAGCTCTGGGTGGCGGAGGCCGACGGCGAGATCGTCAAGATCGACCTGACGTCGTTCGACGACATTTCGGTCGGTCTCGGGGTGGTCGGCCGTGTCCACCAGGGCGCCCGGCTCGGGTTCGCCCGCCGTCGCGTCAACAACGAGGCGTGGCTGCCGTCGTGGTCGCACATCAACGCCAAGGGCCGGACGCTGATGTTCCGGCCGTTCGACTTCGACGTCCGCACCGAATACCTCGACTACAAGAAGTGGTCGGTCGACACCAAGGTCACCTACGACGGCCCGACCAAGCCCTAGTCCCCTGGAACCGTGATTTCTAGAATAAGTCCCGGGCGGGGCCTCCCCGGGGCGGCGTTGCTCGTCGGTCGAATATGCCCAATATTCTCCCTCCTCGCGCCTTGCCCGCGGGGCGCCGCGCTCCGGGACTTATCCCAGCTATCACGGTTCCAGGGGACTAGCCTCGTCGCCGCGAGCGCAGGGCTGCGGCCGCGCGCCGCTGCTACACTGCGGGCCCATGCCGGCCCCCATCGCCTACGCCGCACTGCTGCGCGGCATCAACGTCGGCGGCGTCAAGCTGCTGATGACCGACCTCGCCCGCCTTTGCGTCCGCGAGGGCTTCGACGGCGTCAAGACCTACATCGCCAGCGGCAACGTCGTCTTCACCAGTACGAAGAAGGAAGCGGCGGTCCGCACCGCCCTCGAAGCCGCGCTCGCGAAGCACATGACCAGGCCGATCCCCATCCTGGTCCGCGCCGCCGCGGAGCTCGAGTCCACCGTCGCCGCGAACCCGTTTCCCGGCATCGCCGGCAACCGCCTGCTGGTGTTCTTCCTGCCCGATCCGCCGTCCCGGAACGTGCTGGCCGGCGTGGTGGCGCCCGACGGCGAGGAGCTCGCCGTGCGCGGCCGCGAGCTGTTCGTCCACTATCCGAACGGCATGGGGCGCTCGAAGCTGAAGGTACCCCTCTGGAACGTCGGGACCAGCCGCAACCTCAACACCGTGGTCAAGCTGGCGGCGCTGACCCGCGCTCTCACCTAACACCTCGGACCCGGCTTGGCATACGGTTGGACGAGCCACACCGGCCCCCCACCCATGACCTCCCGCCGCCTCACCCTTCTTGCCCTGCTCGTCGCGGTGTTCTTCCTGGTGCCCTCAGGGGTGCAGTTCTACGCCGACTGGCTGTGGTTCGGGGAGGTCGGCTACCAGAGCGTCTACGCGCGCAGCCTGACCACGCAGTCGACGTTGTGGCTGACGGCGTTCGCGGTCACCTTCGGGCTGCTCCTGCTGAACCTCCGCTTCGCGTTCCGCGTCCTGACCCGGCGCGAGATCGTCATGGTCACGCCGGAAGGACCGCGCGCGATCGTCGTCGACCCGGCCCGCCTGCGGCCGGTGGTGACGCTCGCTGCCGCGGCCGGGGCGGTGCTGGTGGCGTCGATCGCGGCCGCCCAGTGGGAGACGTGGCTCGTCTACTGGCACGCGACGCCCTTCGGCAAGGCCGATCCGGTGCTCGGCTACGACGTCGGCTTCTACGTCTTTCAGCTGCCGTTCTGGCGCTGGCTGCGCTCGCTGGTGATCCTGGTGCTGGCGATCTCGACGATCGGCGTCGGCCTCGTCTATCTCGGCGCCGGCTTCCTGCGGGTCAGCGCGCAGCGCGGGCTGCAGCTGCGGCCGCCGGCCTCGACGCACCTGTCGATCCTCGCGGCCTGCTGGCTCGTCGTCATCGCGACCGGCGCCTGGCTGTCGATCCCCGAGCTCCTGACGGCGCCGTCCGGCCTGATCACCGGCGCCACCTACGTCGACGTGCACGCCCGGATCCCGGCCGCCTGGGTGCTGGTCGTCACCGCCTCGATCGGCGTGGCGCTCGCCGCCTATCAGGCCATGCAGGCGCGCCTCTGGCCGCTCATGACGGCGTTCGGCCTGTGCCTCGTGGTGTCGGTCGGCGGGGCCATCTACGCGGCCGGCCTGCAGCGGTTCGTGGTCGCGCCGAACGAGCAGGCCCGCGAGGCCAACTTCATCGGCGCACAACATCGCCGCCACCCGCGATGCGTTCGCGCTCGAGCGCGTCCAGGAGCGCGAGCTGTCCGGCGACGCCGCCCTGACCCGCCGCGACGTCGACGCCAACGCGGTGACGCTGCGCAACGTGCCGCTCTGGGATCACCAGCCGCTCAAGGACACCTTCAGCCAGATCCAGGAAATTCGCACCTACTACGACTTCGTCTCGGTCGACAACGACCGCTACATGATCGACGGCGAGTACCGGCAGATCATGCTGTCGGCGCGCGAGCTGAACTCCGAATCGCTGCCCAACCGCAACTGGATCAACGAGCACTTCACCTTCACGCACGGCTACGGCCTGACGCTCGGCCCGGTCAACCAGGTGACGCGCGAGGGTCTGCCGACGCTGTTCATCCGCAACCTGCCGCCGGAATCGACCGTCGACCTGAAGGTGACCGAGCCGAGCCTGTACTTCGGCGAGCTGTCCAACGATCACGTCTTCGTCAAGACCAAGACGCGCGAGATCCACTACCCGAAGGGCGAGGACTTCGTGTCCACCGCCTACACCGGGACGGGCGGCGTCGGCATCGGCACGTTCGGGCGCAAGCTGCTGTTCGCGCTGCGGTTCCGATCGATGAAGACGCTGTTGTCGGACGACCTGACCAGCGAGAGCCGCATCCTCTTTCACCGGCGCATCGCCGAGCGTGTCCGGCTGATCGCGCCGTTCCTCGAGTACGACGCCGATCCCTACCTGGCCATCGACGAGGGCCGGCTGTTCTGGATCCAGGACGCCTACACGACCAGCGACCGCTATCCCTACGCGCAGCGCGCCGGCAACATCAACTACATCCGCAACAGCATCAAGGTGGTCATCGACGCCTACAACGGCACGACCACCTTCTACGCCATCGACCCGCGCGATCCGATCGCCACGACGCTCGGCCGCGCCTTCCCCGGCCTGCTGACGCCGGTCGAGCGGATGCCGGCCGGGCTGCGCCAGCGGATGCGGTATCCGCAGACGATCTTCGCCATCCAGGCGGCGATGTTCTCGACCTACCACATGGATCGACCGGACGTCTTCTACAACAAGGAAGACCAGTGGGAGGTGCCGGCCATCGGGACGCCGGGCGGCGAGCAGCGGATGGAGCCGTACTACGCGATCATGCGCCTGCCGGGCGAGGCCAAGGCCGAGTACATCCAGATGCTGCCGTTCACGCCGCGCCAGAAGGACAACCTGGCCGCGTGGATGGTGTCGCGCAGCGACGGCGACCGCTACGGCGACCTCGTCGTCTTCAAGTTCCCCAAGCAGAAGCTGATCTTCGGGCCGCGCCAGGTGGTCGCCCGCATCAACCAGGATCAGGTGATCTCGCCGCAGATCACGCTGTGGTCGCAGCAGGGTTCGCAGGTCATCCAGGGCACCCTGCTGGTGATCCCGATCGAGGAATCGCTGCTCTACGTGCGGGCGCTCTACCTGAAGGCCGAGGGCGGCACGATCCCGGAGCTGAAGCGCGTCATCGTCGCGCACCAGAACGAGATCGTGATGGAGGAGACGCTCGACGCGGCCATCGATCGGCTGTTCGGCAAGAGCGGCGCCGCCGGCTCGGCGCCGGGGCGCACGGCGATCGAGGCCGCGGCGGCGCCGGGTGCGATCCGCGGCCGGCGCGCCCGCCCCGGTCGAGCGCCAGGTCTCCGCGGGCGACGCGGAGCGCAAGGCGCTCGCGGCCGAGGCACTGGCCCACTACGAGCGCGCCCTTGCCGCTCAGCGCGACGGTAACTGGGCGCTCTACGGCGAGGAGCTCAAGAAGCTCGGCGACGCATTGAAGAAACTGCCATGATTTCGGTGGGGCCCGGAGGGATGATCGGAAGCAGCATCGGGAGCGCGATCGGAAGCAGCATCGGAAGGATCATCGGGAGGAACCTCAAATCGAGGCGATGCTGCCATCCTCGTGGAACGCGGTCGGGAACGGGTGCGCGCCCTGGAACGGGCCTGACCGGTCCGCCCTCGCCGTAGCCGGCGACACCGCCGCGCGTTTCGAGCCGCACCACCGTGTAGCGCCGGCCGCCGACCGGCTCCTTGATGCGCCAGGCGCGCATCGCCGTGATCGTCAGCGGCCCGGCGGCAGCGCTGGCGCCAACCGCGGCGCCCGCCCCGGATCCGGCACCGGCTCCGGATCCGGCCGCTCCGCCTTGCGGCGCGAACATCGGCCGCTCGCGCCAGAGCCGCTCGAGCCGTTTTGGCTCGCGCGCCACCCGCGGCGCTACACCGGGGGTCATTTCTTCGGCTCCGGCGCTGGCGGCGTCGCGTACTCCGGCGCGCCTTTCACGCTCGGGTGATCGTCGTAGTTCGGCGAGCAGCACGGCTTCTGCGACGCCTTGCGCACCATCACCTCGGTGCGGGTCAGGTTCTTGTCGTACATCTGCATCAGCCAGCGGCCGTCGCGGGCGTGCACCGCCGGCGGGTTCTGCGGCGTGTAGCCGCGGGCGACGACGTCCTGGTGCAGCTTCTGGATGTCGTGCGTCTCGAGGCAGTAGTGGTGCATCACGCCGAGCTGCTGCGGCGTCAGCTTCTCGGGGCGGACCATGTACTCGAGCCAGTCGTAGCCGTCCGGCACCATCATCGAGATCCACTGGAAGGCGTCGTCGCGCGGGCCGCCCTTCCACTGCAAGCGGAAGCCGAGGATGTCCTGGTAGAAGGCGTCGGCCTTGGCGACGTCCTTCACCTGCAGCCCGACGTGCAGGATGTGGTCGGAGATGCGCGTCGGCGAGAGGTGCTTGCCCTTGTCCCTGGCGTGCACCGACCCCTTCATGTACTGCACGAACTGGATGGCGTGGCCGTCCGGGTCGGTCACGACGACGCTGCGGTTGCCGTTGGCGTCGGTGTCGACCCTCTTCGGCACCTCGACGCCCTTGGCCGCGAGGTAGTCGCGCAGGCCGCGCGCGTCGGCGGTCTCGAAGCCGATGCGGATCAGGCGATCCTCGTCGCCCTTCAGCGTTGGCGAGACCTCGACGAACTGGGTGTCGTTGGCCTTGAAGGCGACCAGGTCGCCCTCGACTGCGGGGTCCTTGGTGGTGAACGCCTCGGCGAATCCGACGATGCCCCCATAGAACTTCTTCGCCTCCTCCAGGTCCGCGACCTTGGCCGCGAAGTTGGCGATGCCGGTGATCTTGGGACGCTTGGGCTCCGCGCCGGCGTGTCCGACGGACACGGCCAGCAGCAGGCCCAGCGCCAGGGCGAGCTGGCGGGAGGTTTGGGACATAGTTGTGGCCTCAGACTATGCGATCTGACTTCCCTACGACGAGCCCTGCCCGATCGCAACAACTGCAAGTTGCTCGGAGCGTGCTCCGAGCATGCTCCGAGCACGCTCCGAGCACGGGACACCTAACCGGCGTTGCTGCTAGGATTTGAGCGTGATGGTGAATTTTCTTCGTCGTGGATCGTTAGGGGTTGGCCTGGCCCTGTTGGTAGGCGTTTCTGCCGCGAACGCGCAGGCGCAGGCCGCCGCCCAGCCGGTCGCCGCGCCCTCTCGGACGCGGACGCACGTGGACGCGCTGGCGTCGCCGAAGCTCGAAGGCCGGCTGACCGGATCGCCCGGCGCGAACGCCGCCGCGGCCTACATCGAGGCCGAGCTGAAGCGGATCGGCGCCAAGCCGCTGCCCGGGGCATCCGGTTTCCGCGTGCCGTTCACCTTCACCGCCGCGATCACGGACGAAGGCACCTCCGTCGCCGTCCCGAGTTCCAGCACGTCGGCCTCCGGGACGCCGGCGCGCTTCACGGCGCCCGCCGCGCTCGCGCTCAGCTTCTCCGAGGCCGGCGCGGTGACCGGGCCGGTCGTGTTCGCCGGCTACGGGCTCCGAGTGCCCGCCGAGAACGGCGGCGGCTTCGTCTACGACAGCTACGCCGGCCTCGACGTGAAGGACAAGATCGTCCTGGTTCTGCGCTACACGCCGGAGAAGGCCGAGCGTGAGCAGCGCGAGCAGCAGATGCGCTTCGCCGCGCTCCGCTACAAGGCGCTGGCCGCCCGGCAGGCCGGCGCGAAGGCGCTGCTGATCGTCTCCGGGCCGAACTCGACCCGTCCGGGCGACGTGATTCCGGTCAGCTACGACACGGCCGCGGCCGGCTCGGGGATCGTCGCGGCGAGCATCGACGGCGCCATCGCCGACGCGTTGTTCGCCGGCAGCGGCAAGACGTTGAAGGACGCCCAGGACGCGCTCGACGGCGGCAACCCGCACGTCGCCGGGTTCGCGCTCGGCACCCGCGAGATCACTGTCGATGCCAGGCTGGCGCGCAAGACGGCCGCGACGGACAACGTCGCCGGTTACCTGCCCGCGACGCGCGCCGTGACCGGCCTCGCCAAGCCGTGGGTGATGCTCGGCGCGCACTACGATCATCTCGGCCACGGCGGCCGCGGATCGTCCCTGGCCCGCGCCGGCGAGGAGACCAAGGTGCACCCCGGCGCCGACGACAACGCCTCCGGCGTGGCCGCGGTGCTGACCGCCGCTGCGCAGATCAAGAACGTGCCGCGCGGCCGCAACGTCGCCTTTACCTTCTGGTCGGGCGAGGAGTCCGGCCTGCTCGGATCGGCGGCGTTCACCGCCAAGCCGCCGGTGCCGCTCGATCAGCTCGCCGCCTACTTCAACTTCGACATGGTCGGCCGCCTGCGCGACGACAGCCTGCAGGTGCAGGCCGCTGGCTCGAGCCCGAGCTGGCCGGCGCTGGCCGCATCGGCCAACGTCGAGCCCAAGCTGAAGCTGACCGTCCAGGCCGATCCGAACCTGCCGACGGACTCGTCGTCGTTCAATCAGGCGAGCGTTCCGACGCTCGCGTTCTTCACCGGCACGCACGAGGACTACCACCGGCCGAGCGACACCGCCGATCGCGTCAACGCCGAAGGCATCGACCGCGTCGTCCGCTACGCCACGCGCATCATCGCCAGCGTCGCCGATGCGAGCGACCCGCCGGCGTTCGCCAAGGTCGAGGCGCAGACGCGCGGACGCGGCGCCCGCGACGGCATGCGGCTGTCGACCGGCACGATCCCCGACTACGCCAGCGAAGCCAAGGGCCTCCTCCTGGGCGGGGTCAGCGCCGGCGGCCCGGCCGAGCAGGCCGGTATGCAGAAGGGCGATCTCATCGTCGAGATTGGCGGCCAGTCGATCGCCAACATCTACGACTACACCTACGCCCTCGACGTCATGAAGGCCGACGTGGCCGTCAAGGTCGTCTACCTCCGCGGCGGCGAGAAGAAAGAGACGATGCTGACCCCCCGCGCGCGTCGATAAGCGCCGGTCCCGTTCGTCCAGGGAGTGGAGGTGCACGACAGATGCGCAAGGTCCACGTCTACGACACGATTTCCCTGGACGGCTTCTTCACCGACGCCCACAACGACATGAGCTGGGCCCATCGGCGCGACCCCGAGTGGAACGCCTTCGTGGCCGGCAACGCCGGCGGCAACGGCGCGCTGCTGTTCGGGCGGGTCACCTACGAGCAGATGCGGGCGTTCTGGCCGACGCCGCAGGCGGCGCAGATGATGCCGGAGGTCGCCGCCGGCATGAACGCGATGCCAAAATATGTCGTCTCGCGAACTCTTCGGCAGGCCGACTGGCAGAATACGACGGTCCTGAGGGGCGACCTGGCGACGGAGATCCGCGCGCTCAAGGCCCAGGACGGGCCCGATCTCGTCGTCCTCGGCAGCGGCAGCGTGGTCTCGCAGCTCACCGCGGCCGGTCTGGTTGACCAGTTCCAGCTGGTCCTGAACCCCACCATCCTCGGCCAGGGACGGACGCTCTTCGAAACCGTGGGCGAGCGTTTGACCCTGAAACTGGCGAAAAGTCAGCCGTTCGGCAACGGAAACGTCGTGCTGACCTACCTGCCGGCCTGAGCGTGCCGGTCTGAGCCTGGGTCCTGCTAACATGGTCTGTTTCCCGCCCCACATCGGGGCGGGCCTGTCGACCTACCGCGAGGATCTCAGTGCCGTTCAACGAGTTCGCGCTTCACCCCAGCCTCAAGCAAGGCATCAAGGAACTGGGCTTCACCCGGCCCACGCCCATCCAGAACGATGCCATCCCGCCCGGTCTCCAAGGGCGCGACGTGCTGGCGTGCGCCGTCCACCGGCAGCGGCAAGACCGCGGCCTTCCTCCTGCCGATCCTCAACCAGCTGATCGACCGGCCGCGCGGCACCACGCGCGCGCTGGTGCTGACGCCGACGCGTGAGCTCGCCGCCCAAGTGCTGGCCGATCTCAACGATCTCGCCGTCCACACGCCGCTCAGCGGCGCCGCGGTCTTCGGCGGCGTCGGCATGGGGCCGCAGGAGCACGCCTTCCGCAGCGGCGTCGACGTCATCGTCGCCACGCCGGGCCGGCTGCTCGATCACTTCCGGTTGCCCTACGCGAAGCTCGCCGGGCTCGAGTTCCTGGTCCTCGACGAAGCGGACCGGATGCTCGACATGGGCTTCCTGCCCGACATCCGCCGCGTGCTGCGGCACCTGCCGACCGCGCCAGCCAGACGCTGTTCTTCAGCGCGACGATGCCGGCGCCGATCGCCACGCTGGCGCACGAGATGCTGAAGAACCCGGTGACGCTCGAACCTGGCGCGCAAGGCGGCGCCGGCGGTCGGCATCACGCAGGCCGTCTATCCGGTCGCGCAGGACCTCAAGACGGCGCTCCTCGTCACGCTGCTCGAGCGCGGCGAGATGAAGGAAGCGCTGGTGTTCACGCGCACGAAGCACCGCGCCAACCGCCTCGCCGAGCAGCTCGCCAAGCAGAAGATCAACGTCGCGCGGATCCACGGCAACCGCTCGCAGGCGCAGCGCACCGACGCGCTCGACGGCTTCAAGACCGGCCGCTATCGCGTCCTCGTCGCCACCGACATCGCGGCGCGCGGCATCGACGTCGAGGCGCTCGGCCACGTCGTCAACTTCGACGTGCCGCTCGTCGCCCGAGGACTACATCCACCGCGTCGGCCGCACCGCGCGCGCGGAGGCGACCGGCGACGCGTTCACGTTCGTCGCGCCGAACGAGGAAGCCGACTTGCGCGCCATCGAGCAGGCGATCGGCAAGCGCCTGCCGCGCGTGACCGTGCCGGACTTCGACTACACCGCGCGTGCCGCCGAGCGCTTCGAAGTGCCGCTCGCCGATCGCATCGCGGAGATCCGCAAGCGCAAGTCGGAAGAGCGCGCCCGCGCCAAGGTCAACGCCGAGCGGCGCGGCGGGCACGGCGCCGGCGGGTCGCGCCCAGCCGGCGGCGGCCTTGGTCGTTCGGGCGGCGGCGCGGGCAGCGGCGGGGGACGCCCCGGCGGCGGTCACTCGCGGCCTGGCGGATCGTCCGGCGCGGGATCGAGCGGGCAGGGCGCGACGGGCCAGGGTGCCGGCTCGCGTCCGGCCGGCGGCGGCCGGCCCGGTGGCGGCGGTCCGGCGGGGGCGCGCGGCGGCAGCTTCGCTCCGCGCCGGCCGGGCGGTGCGCCCAGCGGTCCACGACGCGGCGGCAACCGCTAGCCGCTCCCGATGCGGCTCCCGATGCGGCTTCCGGAGCGGCTCCCGATGCGGCTTCCGATGCCGCTCCCGATCATCCGTTTCGACTTGGCGGAATCTGCTGCGATGGATTTGCGGATTCGGACAGTTGGGGCAGGGGACGCGCAGATTCTGCGCGAGTACCTGCGGCTGTCGATCTTCGTGCGGCCCGGTGATCCGCCGACGCCGGCCGGCATCGTCGACCGGCCGGAGATCGCCTGCTACGTCGATGACTGGGGACGCTACGGCGACGATGGCGTGCTCGCCGTCGACGACCGGACCGGCGCCGACGTGGGTGCGGCGTGGCTGCGGCTCTGGCCGGGGCCCGAGACGGGCTACGGCTTCGTCGATCGGTCGACGCCGGAGCTGGCCATCGCCGTCCGATCGGAGCACCGCGGTCGAGGCATCGGCTCGTGCCTGCTGGACGCGCTGCTCAATCGCGCCTCGCCGCGTCATCGCGCCGTCGCGCTGAGCGTGGCGGCGGACAACCCGTCAGTCGCGCTCTATCAGCGCTTCGGGTTCCGTGCGATCGCGGCGTCGGGAGGCACGCTGACGATGCGCCTGACATTCGACCGATGATCGACGCGGCCGACCGATGATCGACGCGGCCCCGATGCCCTGAGGGCCCGGGGCCGCGCTCAACTCGAAGCCGCTAGATCACGACGCGCACGGGCTGCAGCAGCCGTACCGCGACCGCGGCCCCCCGCCCGAGGCGCACGTCCTTGCCGCGCGTCGACAGCACCACGCCGGTGCCGGCCGCGCCACCCACGGCGCTGCCGATGGCCGCGCCCTTCTTACCGTCGGCGATCGCGCCAATGATGGCGCCGGCGCCGGCCGGGATGCCGATCTTCAGGGCGTCGTCCCTCTTGGTGCCGGGCGCCTCGCGCACCACGCGCGACGTCGAGACGCGATAGTGATCGTCGGCCACCGTCATCGACGTGAAGCGGAACGCCACCCGGCCGCGGCCCTTCACGCGCGCCGACTGGCGCGCCTCGGTGACGAAGCCGCTGAGGCGGGTGCCGGCCGGCAGCACTTCGACGCCGCCGACGTAGACGGCGCGCCGCAGGTGCGCGTGCACGGGGCTTTCGATCCGGCTGGTATCCGAGGCGACGTAGCTGTCGAGCGTCAGGGCCAGCTGCGTGCCGCTGGGCAGGGTGACTTCGCGGACGGCGCGCCGCTCGAGCGGACCCGCGCTGGCCAGGGCGGTGAACACCGAGAATGCGCCCGCGAGCAGCGCCGCACGAGAGACGTTCAAGTTCGACATGGTGACCCTCCTGGGACAAAGGACAACCAATGTTCGTGCCGTCTCCCTCAAGTCGCTGTCGGCACGGCCCTTCGGCGATCGAGCTCGACCATGGCGCTACGCCTGAGTGTCCACCCCATGGGACAGATGAGGTCGCCGACCGGCCATGATCACCGCACCGTGACCGTGATGCTCGAGCGGATCAGGGTCGACGAGCTGCCGATCGACACCTTGACCGTCCCCGGTTCCACGGTCCAGGCGTGAGCGGCGGTGTCCCAGAACGCCAGCGCGTCCGCCGTCAGCGGCACCTGGATCGTCCGGCTCTCGCCTGGCTTCAGGCTGACGCGCTGGAAGCCCTTCAGCGCCTTCAGCGGCCTGGGCACCGTCGAGCCGACGTGCTCGACGTAGAGCTGCGCGACCTCGTCGCCGGCCCGGGCGCTGGTGTTCTTGATCGTCACGCTGATGGTCACGGCGCCGTTCTTCGCCACGGTCGGCGCGCTCGCGCGCAGGTTCGCGTACTCGAACGTCGAGTAGCTCAGGCCGTGGCCGAAGGCATAGAGCGGCTGACCCTTGAAGTACTGGTAGGTGTGGCCCTTGCGGATGTCGTACGACTCGAACGGCGGCAGCTGGTCGAGCGACGCCGGCCAGGTCGTGGTCAGGTGGCCACCCGGGTTGTAGTCGCCGAACAGCACGTCGGCGATGGCCGTGCCCTGCTCCTGCGCCGCATGCGTGATGTGCAGGATCGCCGGGACGTTGGCCTGCGACCAGGTGATGGCGTAGGGGAAGCTCGACACCAGCACGACGATCGTCCTGGGGTTGGCGGCGAGCACCTGCCGGATCAGCGCTTCGTCGGTGAGCTCGAGCGACTCGCGGTCACGGCCTTCGCGGCCCATGCCCTTGTCGGCGCACGGCTTGGTGGAGCCGTCGTTGTTGAACATCTCCATCGGGTTGGTGGCGCCGCACATCGGATCGTTGCCGACGACGACGACCGCCACATCCGCCGCCTTGGCTGCGCCTGCGGCCGCGGCCGGGTCGCGCCCATCCGCGTGGGTCACGGTCGCGGCGGTGCCGGCCTTGGCCTTGATGCCATCGAGGACGGAAATGGCGTACGGCGTCGGACCGCCGTAGAAGTCGGTCATCACCCTGTCGGCGCGTGGGCCGAGCACGGCGATGGATTTCACCGCGCCCCGATTCAGGGGCAGCGCGCCGCCGGCGTTCTTCAGCAGCACCACGGACGCCCGGGCGACGTCACGCGCCAGCGTCTTGTGCGCGTCGGTCGTCCACGGCTCCGGATCGGCCGGCGCGCCGATGCGCGCATAGGGCGACGCGGCCGGCGGATCGACGAGACCGAGGCGGATCAGCGTGCGGAACTTGCCGCGAAGGGCGGCGTCGATGTCGGCTTCGGTGACGAGCTTCCGCTCGAGGACGCGGCCGAGCACTTCGCGCAGATCGGCGCCGTCCATCATCGCGAACCACAGCAACTGCCCGTAGCCGGCCTTGATCGTCGCGGCCAGCGCCTCGTCGATCGTGGCGACATGCTTCTGGTGGTTGACGAGATTGCCGACGGCCGCGAGATCGGTCGAGAAGATACCGTCGAGGCCCCACTCGCCGGCGAGCACCGTCCTGGCGGTCGGGTGCAGCAGCATCGGCACGCCGTTCCACTTGTTGTAGGACGCCATGAACGAGCGGGCACCGCCGTCGCGGATGGCCATCCGGAACGGCACCGAGTAGTACTCGCGAAAGAGCTGCTCGTCGAAGTCGGAGGACGACCGCGTCCGCGTCGTCTCGTTGCTGTTGGCGAGGTAGTGCTTGAGCAGGGCGGCGGCGCGCCAGTAGGTCGGATGGTCGCCCTGGATGCCGTGGATGTAGGCGCTGGCGAGCGTCCCGGCCAGGAACGGGTCTTCGCCGTAGCTCTCCTCGTAGCGGCCCCAGCGCGGGTCGCGCGCCAGATCGACGTTCAGCCAGTTCACCAGCACGGCCTGGTGGTACTTCGGGTGCTGCGTGATGTAGCGGGCCTCGACGCCCTGCGCCTGGCCCGCCCGTTGGAGCAGCGCCGGATCCCAGGTCGCGCCGAGTCCGAGCGTCAGCGCGAACGACGTCGTCGGGATCGGCTTCTCCGGCCCGAAGCCGCCCTTGCGAACGAGCTGGTGCAGGCCTTCGGCACCGCCCATGTCGGGGATGCCGAGGCGCGGCACCGCCGTGCTCGTCTGCAGACAGGCCAGCTTCTCGTCGAGGGTCATCGCCGCCAGGATGGCGTCGACGCGCCGTTCGATGGGGAGTGCCGGGTTCCGGAATGGCGCCTCGGTCGGGGGCGCCGCGGTTTGCTGGGCGGCGAGGACGGCGGCGAGCAGGCCGCAGACGCCGATTACGAGCAGGGGTCGAGGGAGAACCGTCTGCCGAGCCATGAACGCACCTCCAAGAGAGGCGCGCAGCGTAGCACGGATGGCACCCGGTGACAGCGACGGACGGAACCAGGCCCGGCCCGACGCTCGGCCCGTAGTCGTTCTGCCTGGCGTGCGCTAGCTGCCGCGCCGGTCGTTCAGCCGGATCGACTGCAGGATGCCTTCGAAGGCGTCGGCGTAGGCCGCTTCGTCGCGGTCGGGCACGACGGTCAGCACGTAGAACAGGTTCCCGTCGGCCAGCTGCGCGGTCACGACGTCGAGGCGCTCGTCGCCGCCGAGGGGCGAGCGGTTGACCAGCGCCGTCGCCACGCCGCGCCGTCCGGCGATGGTCACGGCCCGCGGCGCGCCGTCGCGCCGGACGGTCGATTCGCCGCGGATGATGCCGTCGACGAACGCGTCGGAGGCGGCCGCCAGGTCGGCCGAGGTCGCCCGCGCGACGCCCAGCTCGATGCCGTGGGTCAGCACGTTCTGGCCGTTCATCGGCCCGAAGCCGTTCTCCGGCACGTAGCGGATGAAGCTGTTCGACGACAGCGTGCGCCAGTTCGAGGGCACGCTGAGGGTGAAGATGGATCCGCCGCGCTCGGTGCGGGTCCGTGCCGACGGCGCCGGCACCGGCTGGCCGGGTGTGCCGGTTGAGGCCAGGCCGCCGCCGGCCGACGACGTATTCCCGCCGGCGTTGCCGTTTCCGCCGCGCTGGGCCAACTCGCCCATCGAGCGCGCTGCCGGCTGCTGCGCGAAGGCCTGCTTGACCGCCTGGAAGTCGCGCCCGTTGCGGGGATTCGGCGCCACCGGCAGGGCTCGCGCTTCCCGGGCGATGTACTGCGACCGGTTGCCTGGATTGGGGTGGTCGCTCAGCCACTCCGGACCGCCGCCCTTGCCCTGCTTCTCGATGGTCTCGAACATCCGGGCCAGGTCGTTCGGGTCGTAGCCGGCCCGCGCCATCAACTGCACGCCGAGGATGTCGGCCTGCTTCTGGTACTCGCGGCTGTACTTGAGGAGCAGCGTGCCGAGGCCGAACTGGCTGCCCTGGCTCACCGCGGTGCCGACGCGGCCGCCGATGACCGCCCCGGCGATGGCGCCGGCGAGGGCGCCCATCTGGGCGTTCTGCCCCTTGGTCGCGTTGGCGGTGCCGTGCCGCAGCAGCACGTGGGCGAGCTCGTGCGCCATCACGCCAGCGACCTGGCCCTCGTTGACGGCGGCGTCGACCATGCCGCGATTGACGAACATCGGTCCGCCCGGCAGGGCGAACGCGTTGATGTCCTTCAGGTTGACGGCAGTGAAGGAGTACTCGAACTGCGGCTTGTCGAGCTCGGGTGGGGCCTGGGCCACGAGGTCCCGCCCGATCCGGGACAGGAAGTCGTTGATGGCCCCGTTCTCGATGATCGGGTACTGCTTGCGCACTTCCGCCGCGGCCTCCCGCCCGAGTCTGACGTCGTCCTCGGGCTTGTAGCGGTTCTTCGGCGGCTTGATCGCCGTCTGCGCGGCGAGGGTGACCGAAAGAACCAGGGCGGCGGCGGCGGAAAGTGTGGGCTTCATCTGATGGTCAGCTCGTTGTCGATGGTGTAGCCCGGTGCGGCCTCGCGGGCCAGATCGATGACCTTGTCGCGAACCGCGGCCGAGCGCACCCGGCCCTTCAACGTGACGCGGCGGGCTATCTGATCGGTATCCACGTCCACATCCGAGACGTCGATCGAGCTGTCCTGCAAAAGTGCCGCCTTGACCGCGCCGGTCCGCAGCACGCCGGCCGCGGAGATGGCGGCGTCGGCCCCGACGGCGGCCGCGACGCGCGCGCCTTTGGCGGCGGCATCGCGCGCCGAGCGGGCGGCCTCTTCGGAGGCCGGGCCGATCTTGTCGCCGATTTTATCGGCCGCCTCGCTGATCTTCTCGCCGGCCTTCTCAGCGGCGGCGCCGACCTTTTCACCGACCTTCTCGGCGGTCTCACCGGCCTTCTCGGCGGCGCGTTCCGCCTGCTGCTCGCGTTTCTTGTCGCAGGCCGTCGCGCCGAGCGCGCCGACGGCGAGCACGCCCGCGAGACCGACGTGCGCGAGCGAGCTGAAGCGGGACGAAAGCGAAGTGTGGCGTGTCATGACTCCTCCGTAGGATCCCGAACGGGAAAAATGGGTGCCCTCGGGGATAGACGAGTTCCACCGGCGGGTGTTCAGCCGACTGGACCACCGTTCCAGCCGGATTGCTGCGAACGGCGTACCAGGTCATCCGCTGGCCCGGGTCTCGGCCCGCAGCTCGGCCCGGGGCTCGGCCCGGGGCTCAGCCCGGGGCTCAGCCCGCGGCAGATGGCAGAAACTACAGCGATTGGCCCAGTCGGGCTTCGAGCTGGGCCCTGAAGGTGCGGCTGATGCGCGGCCGGGCGCCGTTCTTCAGCACGACCTCGAACTCGCCGTGCGACAGCGGTTCGAGCTGCACGACGCTCTCGAGGTTGACGATCGCCGAGCGGTGGACGCGGACGAAGCGGCGCGGATCCAGGCGGTCCGCCAGCTCGGACAGGGCGGCGCGATAGAGGAACGACGTCCGTCCGAGGTGCAGCGTGGCGTAGACGCCGGCGCCCTCGATCCAGTCGATCTCGGCGGCGCGCACGAACCGGGTCGTGCCGCCGGCCTTCACCACCAGCCGATCCCAGTAGCGCGGGGCCGGCGCAGTGGCGGCCAGGTCGATGAGCCGCTGGCCGAAGCCGCGCAGGTCGCGCTCGCCGAGGCGGACGCGCACGCGGGCCATCGTCGCCTCGTGGCGCTCGTCGCTGAACGGCTTGAGCAGGTAGTCCAAGGCATTGGCCTCGAAGGCGCGCACGGCATGCTGATCGTAGGCGGTCACGAACACCGTCAACGGCATCCGGGTGGCGCCGACGGCCTCGACGACACCGAGCCCGTCCAGCTCCGGCATCTGCACGTCGAGGAAGACCAGGTCCGGCTGCTCCCGCTCGACCGCGTCGACGGCGGCGAGTCCGTCCGAGGCCTCCGTGATGGCGCCGACGCCGGTGTCCCGCCGGAGCAGATCGACCAGCCGCTGCCGGGCCGGCTCTTCGTCGTCGACGACCAGCACGCGCAGCAGCGAGCCGGTCATGACCGCGGCGCTCCGGCCAGCCGCAGGGGCAGCGAGATGTCGACGTTGGTGCCGCCGCTGAAGCGTGAGGTGACGGTGAAGCGGCTCGAGCCGTTCGGGTGCAGCTCGGCGATCCGCTCCCGCGTCACCGACAGCCCGACGCCAGCGCCGGTTTCGAGCCGCCAGCCGCGCGGCAGGCCGACGCCGTCGTCCTGCACGCGGATCTCCAGGCGATCGCCCTCCGGCCGCGCGGTGATCGTCACCGTGCCGCCGCCGGCGCGGCTGGCCAGGCCGTGGCGGACGGCGTTCTCGACGAGCGGCTGCAGGATCAGGCTGGGCACCGCGGCGTGGCGCACGTCCGGCGCGACGTCGGTTTCGATGCGCAGGTGATCGCCGAAGCGGATCCGCTGGATGGCGAGGTAGTGATCGAGGAAGGCGAGCTCCTCGGTCAGCGTCACCTCCTGGCGATCCTTCGAGTCGAGCGACAGGCGCAGCAGATCGCCGAGGTGCTCGATCATCCGCCGCGCCAGCCGCGGATCACGTTCGAGCTGCGACGAGACGGTGTTCAGCGCGTTGAACAGGAAGTGCGGATCGAGCTGGAGCCGCAGGTTGTTGAGGCGCGCTTCCGAGAAGCGGCGCTCGAGCCGCTCGTGCCGCAGCTCGCTGGTGACGAAGCGCTCGTAGTAGTTGAGCGCCAGCCAGCCGCCCAGGATCACCCAGTAGATGAGCCAGCCCCACAGGTACATGCCGCTCAACGCATTGGTGAGGAGCTGGACGGTGAAGACGCCGACCCACGGGATGAGGTGCAGCGCGGCTCGCAGCGCTGCCGACAGGTAGACGTAGAGGACGGTGAACGGCAGGCTGAGCAGGACGTGCGCGGCGAGCCGGCGGGCGAGCTGGCGGGCAGAGAAGGGCAGTCGGCGATCGACCGCGACGACGACGGGCGCGAGCAGCCCCCAGGCCCACCACTGCGTGAGCGAGAAGCCCAGCGCCGGCAGCGAGCCGCCAGACCCGCCGACGTTGGGCAGCGCGAAGATCACGCCGACGAGCGTCCAGAGGCCGGCGAGGAGCGCAGCCCGGCCGACACCGCTCCGCGGCAGCAGGCCAGCCGGGTCCGCGCGCTCGCTCATCGGGTCGATGCGGTCAGTGTAACGCCCGCGGCTTCGTCGAGGCGCAGCATCAGGCCCCAGCCGAAGAAGGCGTTGGCGACCCCGACGACGACCTCGTTGTCGCCGGCCTGGAGCGGCAGCGCGAACGCCCCGTTCTCGAGCGACAGCCGGCCATCCGGCTTCTTGCGCAGTTCCGGCTTCAGGTAGGCGTTCACGTCTGCGTAGACCTGCCGGCCGTTGACGAACACCCAGACCTCGTCGTTCCAGCCGATGGCGGCGCGCTTGTCCCCCGCGGCTGCGGCGCGAATCGTCGTCCGCAGCCAGACCAGCGAGCGCCCCTCGGGCAGGCCGTAGCGGCGGCTGATGTTGACGAGGCCGCCGGTCTCCGCCTGCAGCGGCGTCCACCCGGCCTTCGTCGCCGGCCGCGTGGCGAAGTCCGGCTTGGCGCCCTCGGCGAGCGCGGACACCGGCGACACCATCCAGGCGCGGACGTAGCGGGCGTCCGTGGCGGTCGGATCGGGGCCGGGTTTGGGATCGAGGCCTTCGACGGCGCCCGGGGTCACCTTGACGTTGGCGAGGAAGCCGGTGCCCTGCAGCACGATTGCCCCGGTGTGGGCGTCACCTTCGAGACGGGTGACGTCGAGCGCGGGCGCGCCGCCGTTCACCCACACCCGCAGACGCCGGCCCGAGACGACCAGCTTGAGGTGGTTCCACTGGTTCATCTTGTAGCCGGCGGCGGCCTGCGGACCAGGGAAGATGTCCCAGAGCAGCACGTTCTTCGTGACTGGCGTGTACTGCACGCAGTCAGCCTTGGCCGCGCATTCGGGCTGGGGCCGGACGTAGAACAGTTCGTAGGTGCCGGCGTCGCGACGATGGAATCCGATCGCCGGGCCGAGCCCGGTGGTGCCTTCCACGTCGACTTCGATCGTGCCGTCGGTGAACGTCAGGCCCTTGAGCATCGCTTCGGGCCGCGTCGGCAGGCGAGGGATCTCGATGGCCTGGACGCCGCGATGCTCGACGACCTTGATGCCGTCGCTGAGCGTCCAGCGGTCGGGGGTGAAGGGGATGACCGCCGCATCCGCGCCGGCGGCTGGCGCGGCAAGCGCGAGCAGCGAGCCGAACGTCGAGGCGATGGCGAGGGCCGCGATCGAGGCGGGCGAGAAGAAGCGTCGGGCCAGAGTGTCCATGGCCCGAGCCTAGGCCGCCGGCCCGGGCGGCCCCAGTCCGATGATGCGAGCCGGCTCGACATCGTGTGAGCCGGCCCGCGTCGGCGCTGTACCGAGCACCCAGGGCGCCTCGCGCCGTCGATCGATCAGTGCCGGCGATCGCGACGGTCTTCCCGTCGGTCGCGGCGATCCTCACGGCGATCGCGGACGTCCTCGCGCCGGTCGCGTCGATCCTCGAGGCGATCGCGGCGGCCGCCGACGTGGCGCGCGTCACGCCGATCCTCGCGTCGGTCGCGGACGTCCTCGCGGCGATCGCGCCGATCTTCGCGCCGATCGCGGACGTCCTCGGCGCGATCGCGGACGTGGTGGCGGTGCGCCCGATCGGCGAAGGCCGGCGTGGACAGGACGGGCAGCGACGCGAAGAGCGCGGTCGCGATGAACAGGCGGGCAAGGCGGCTCGGTCGAATCATGGCAGTGTGCTCCTGGTGAGGCTCGGCTGCGTTCGCCGGCATCGACACCCGTAGGACCGGCCGGGCGGCCTCGAGGTTGAATTCGCCATGATGTTGCCGTAGTCGCCCGATAGGCTCGTCCGCGATGAGCCCCATTCGGATCGGTGCGATCGTTGCCGCGGTCATCGTCACGCCGCCAGCGCTGGTGGTGGTCGTGGTCTCTGTCTTCAGGCTCGCCCTGTGCGCTGACACCGACATGCAGCGAAAGACGTCGCCCGATGGCCGCACCGTGGCGGTAGAGCGGGACGAGGCCTGCCTCATCAAGCACGCCACCGCCGTCTACCTGGAACGGGGCGGTCTGCCGAGGACGACACTCGTCTGGGCAAAGGTGGTCAGAGTGCAGGGCGTCGAGCTCGCATGGCATGGCAACCACGAGCTGTGGGTGACATTGGAGGCGAGTGCCCCGGAGGCGGCTGCAGCCGCCGAAGACGCGCCGCGACGGTTCGACGACGTCACGATCCGCTACTTCGCCAAGAACCGCGACGAACTCCGGGCCGGGCTCTAGTATGCTCGCCACCTCAGCCGTTATGGCCGGAGTCATTCCCATTACACCTTTGTAGTCCCCGAGCGCGCCTTCCCTGGCGGTCACGAGGGCAGCTCCGCGTTCTGGATGTACCTCTCTCTCCTCTTCCGCGACGTCGCCAGCGGCCTCATTCCTCCCTCTCATCTTCTCCCTCTCCCCTTCTCCTTCTTCGGATCGCCCACCCACGTCCATCTCTCGCTCCTCTCCCTCTTCATCTACCTCCACTATCACCACCGCTCCTTCTTTTCACAGCACATCTACACCTTCACCACCTATTCCCCCCCTCTCCTTCCATTCTTCTCATCCCTTTCCTCCACTTCTCCTTTTCCCTCGCCTCTCTCTCCCCTCTTTCCTCCCTCCCTCCCCCCGCCTCTCCTTCTACGGCGCGTCCTTCTCGCCACCATCCTCCGCTACCCTTTCCCCCTCTCTCCCCTCGCTCTCCTTCTTCTCCGCCAGCTTCTCCTCTCTTATCTTCTTCCTCTCCACCCTCTTCTCGTTCCTCCCCCCCTCCTCTTGCTCTTCCTCCTCCTCTTTCCTCTCTTTCCTCTGCCTCTTCTCTTCTCTTTTTCCTCACCTTTCCCCTCTTTCCTTCCTCTCCTTCTTCTCGCCTTTCCTCCTCACCCCTTTCCTCTCCTCTTTTCTCTTTCTCTCTCTTTTCCTCTTTCTCCTCTTCCGTTACCTCTTCTCCTCTCTCCTTCTACCTCCCTTTTCTTCCTTCTCTCTCTCTTTCTCCCCTCTTTCCTTGCCTCTTCTTCTCCCTTTCTTCCCGGCGCGTCGTTCTCTATTCCTTCTTCTTTTTCTCTCTCCTCCTCTTTTCTTCTCTCTTTTTTTTCCCGTTTATCTCCGTCTCTCTTACCTCTTTTCTCTTTTTCTCCTTTACTTTCCTCTCTCTTTTCTCTTCTCTCTCCTTCTCTCTTCTCTCCTTTTTTTTTTTTTTTTTTTTTTTTTTTTTTTTTTTTTTTTTTTTTTTTTTTTTTTTTTTTTTTTTTTTTTTTTTTTTTTTTTTTTTTTTTTTTTTTTTTTTTTTTTTTTTTTTTTTTTTTTTTTTTTTTTTTTTTTTTTTTTTTTTTTTTTTTTTTTTTTTTTTTTTTTTTTTTTTTTTTTTTTTTTTTTTTTTTTTTTTTTTTTTTTTTTTTTTTTTTTTTTTTTTTTTTTTTTTTTTTTTTTTTTTTTTTTTTTTTTTTTTTTTTTTTTTTTTTTTTTTTTTTTTTTTTTTTTTTTTTTTTTTTTTTTTTTTTTTTTTTTTTTTTTTTTTTTTTTTTTTTTTTTTTTTTTTTTTTTTTTTTTTTTTTTTTTTTTTTTTTTTTTTTTTTTTTTTTTTTTTTTTTTTTTTTTTTTTTTTTTTTTTTTTTTTTTTTTTTTTTTTTTTTTTTTTTTTTTTTTTTTTTTTTTTTTTTTTTTTTTTTTTTTTTTTTTTTCCTCTTCTTTTCCATCTTTTACCTCTTCTCTTTCTTCTATTTTTTTCTCTCTCTTTCTTTCCTCTTCTCTTATCTCTTTCTCCTGCTTTCTCGTTACCTTCTACTACTCTTCTCTATCTTTTTTCCATTCTTACTTCTTCCTATTTTTTTTCTTCTTCTCTTTTCTCCTTCTCTTTCTTTCTTCCATCTCTTTTCCTTTCTCTTCTCTCTCCCTCTTCTCCCTTCTTCCTCTTCTTCTTTCCTTTTTTCTCCCTCCTTCTCTTTTTTACGCTTTCTAACCTTATTACCTCTTCCTTTATCTTTTCTCTTCTTCCTTTCCTCCTCTTCCTCTTTACCTTTTTTCCTTCTACTACTATTACTTTCTTTCTCTCTACTCCTCTCTCCCCTTCCTTTTCGGCGTACTCTTTCTCACCTTCTTCTACTCTCCTTTCTCTCTACTCTCTTTCTCTACCTCTACCTCTTCCATTTTCTTATATCTCTTCTTTCCACTTCTTTACCTACTTCTCCCCTTTCCTCTTCTTTTTTCTCTCTTCTCCTTCCTTACTACTTTTCTACCTCTAACTTCTCTCCATTTTCTTTCGTTCCCAGTCTGGGCGGCGTAGGCCGCCCGGCGCGGCCCGACCGCTGTCCCGGGCACGAATCTCGCACCATTCCGGACGGGAGCACGATCGTGCGGTCGCGATCGTCTGCTTTCACGTCAACCATGTCCAACAGTGAGCATCCCGCCGCCGCCGCAGCCCCCCGGTCCGTCCGTTGCACGTTCGTACCGGTGCGAGAGGTCGAGCTGGTGTGGCCGCCGACTGACGCAGACCTCGACGCCTTCACCGTCGTGCCGGTTGGCGATCATGACGAGTCGCAGCCGGGTGTGCGGCTGGCTGGCGGGCAGTCGATCGTCGGACTTCCGGCGCCCAGTCCAGGGGACTAAAGCGGCGCCTCGCTGAGCATCCCATCGCGGGCGTGGAGCAGCTGATCGACCTGGCGCACCAGCGCCGACGGCGTGAACGGCTTGGCCACGAAGGCGGCGCCCGGCTCGACGCGATCCTGCTGATCGAGGATCTCCTGCGTGTAGCCCGACATGTAGACGACGAGCAGGCGGGGGTTGACGGCCCGCAGGCGCTCGGCCAGCTCGCGGCCGTTCAGGCCCGGCATCACGACGTCGGTGAGGAGCAGCGAGAGGCTGGTCGCGCGATCGGCGAAGCGGGCCGCGGCCTCGTCGCCGTCGGTCGCCTCGAGCACCTCGTAGCCGACGCGGCGCAGGGCCCGCACCGCCAGCTCGCGGACCTCGGGCTGGTCCTCGACCACCAGCACCCGGGCGGGGACACGGGCGATGCCCGGCGGTAGCGTCTTGGCGGCGTCGAGCGTCTCGGCGGCCTCTTCCGTCGCCGGGAAGTAGAGCGAAAACGTCGTGCCCTCGCCGACCTCGCTGGCGACGTCGATCCAGCCGCCGCTCTGGCGGACGATGCCGTAGACGGTGGCGAGGCCGAGCCCGGTGCCCTTGCCTTCGCGCTTGGTCGTGAAGAACGGCTCGAAGATCTGCGCCCGCGTCTGCGGCGACATCCCCTCGCCGGTGTCGGCGACGGTCAGCACGACGGCGGCGCCCTTGCGGCCGACTGGCTCGGCGGCGGGCGGGAAGCAGTCGGCGTTGCGTATGCCGATGACGATGCGGCCGCCATCGGGCATGGCGTCGCGGGCGTTGACGACGAGGTTGACGATGACCTGCGTCAGCTGGCCGGGATCGACGGTGATATTGAGCAGGTCGGCCTCGAGCTCCGTCGTCAACGCGATGCGCTCGCCGATCAGGCGGCCGAGCATCGAGTCGAGCTCGTGGACGGTGTGGTTCAGGCTCACCACCCGCGCCTGCAGCATCTGCTTGCGGCTGAAGGCGAGCAGCTGACGGGTCAACGCCGCCGCCTGGTTGCCGGCCTTCTGGATCTCGTCGAGCGACGACGCCGATTCGATCGAGGCGATGTCGTCGCCGGATTCGCGCAGCAGCGCGCTGTGCCCGTTGATGACGGTCAGCAGGTTGTTGAAGTCGTGGGCGATGCCGCCGGCCAGGCGGCCGATGGCGTCCATCTTCTGGGATTGCCGGAGGTCGGCCTCGGAGCGGGCCAGCTCGCGCTCGGCGCGGCGGCGCTGCAGCACGTTCCACGTGAAGACGATGATGACCGCCGTCTGGCCTAGGATGAAGGCCACGCCGGTCCAGAGCAGCGGCTTGTTCTCGCGGTCGAACGAGCGCGGCCCGCCGATGACCATGGCCGTCCGCGGCAGCTTCGCTTCGTCGATGCCGTAGCGGATGAGCTGCGGGTAGTCGAACTGGTAGCCGACGCGGCTGAACGACTCGATCGGGATGGCCGCCGGCCGCCGGCCGCTCAGCACCGCGGTGGTCAGGCGTGCCGTGGCCAGGCCGTGCTCGAAGCCGGCGTTGATGCCGGCCGCCATCAGACCCTGGCCGACCTCCGTCGTCATCGGACCATACACCGGAGCGGCCGAGGCGGCGGCGATCCGGACCAGCGATTCGCGAGCGGGGAAGGACCGGCCGGTGTGGTCGCGCGTGAACGGCGTCGTCATCACCAGATCCTGCGCCGTCGTCTCGCGCCCCAGCCGGGCCAGGATCTCGTCGAACGACAGGACGCGCCCGTCGAGGTAGATCATCTGGACCGACTGCTGCTCGCGGGCGTAGGTCTCGAGGGCGGCGCGATGGGTCGACGACGTCAGCGTGTCGTCCGAGACGACGAAGAATCGCTTCGGGGCGTGCAGCGAAATGGCCACGTCCAGGAAGGGCGCCACGCCCATGATTTCGCGAACACCGGTGAACCGGGTGCGGGGCGCTCGTGCCGCCAGGGCTTCGCTGCTGACGCCGCAATAGATGACCGGCACCGAGGCGAGCAGATCGGGGGCCTGGTCGAGGAGGAACTGCAGCGCCGGGTCGTCAGCGGCGATGATCGCCGCGATGCGCGCCGGCGTGTGACGCGACTCGAGCAGCGTCCGCATCTGCGGGAACAGTTCCTGGCCGCGCCGCCGGGCGTCCAGGAACTCGACGGACAGCTCGACCGGCGTGCCGTGGCCCTCGAGCCCGGCCCGGACGCCGCGGGTCAGGTCATCGGTCCATTCGTAGCCGACGTTGTAGGAGTTGATCATCAGGACGCCGCGGGGAGCGGCGGCCTGGGTCTGGGTCTGGGGCTGGATCTGGGGCTGGGCGGGCGCAGCGGTCCCGAGCGCCATCCACAGGCTTGCGATGACCGCGGAAAACAGCCGACCGAAGGACGAAGCGCGTAGCAAAAGGACCGCTCGGCTGGCGCCCAGACTATCACCATTGCTGGGCCGGCACGGCAGGCGACGCGGGCACGGTTGGCCTATCCTGTGCGGCGTGACCGAGCGACACGTGGTGAGACGACGACTCTTCCTCCTGGCTGCGGTGCTGCTCGCCGGCGCCGCCATCCCGCTGCTGTTCCCGCTGCAGGCACAAAGCCCCTGGCCTTTCCCCTGGCCGGAGGATCGCATCGCCAGCTACACCGCGCGCCGCATCTCGTCGCCGCTCGTCATCGACGGCCGGCTGGACGAGGCCGCCTGGCAGGCCGCCGAGCGGTCGCCGCGCTTCGCCGATCTCGTCGCCGGCCGCCCGGGCATCCACGACACCCGTGCCGCCGTGCTGTGGGACGACACCAACCTGTATGTCGGCTACTGGGTCGAAGAGCCGCTCGTCCAGGCGACCCTGACCGAGCGCGACGCCCCCATCTACCAGGACAACGACGTCGAGCTGTTCATCGCCGGACGCGATGCCTACTACGAGTTCGAGATCAACTCGTTCGGCACCATCTACGAAGTGCTCTTCATCTGGGAACGCGCCTTCGAGTCGAGCGGCTACGCGCGCCGGCCCGAGTTCGACCGCACCCGGCCGGGCGTCCGGCCGTTCAACGGCGTCGGCTTCACCACGCATCCGCGCGGCCCGCGCATCGGCTACTGGAACTGGGACCTGCCCGGCCTCCAGACGGCGGTCCACGTCGACGGGACGATCAACGTCAACACCGACCGCGACCGCGGCTGGACGGTGGAGCTGGCGATTCCGTGGCGTTCGCTCGAGCCGCTGGCGACGCCGGATGGCCGGGCTTTGCCGCCGAAGGACGGCGACGAGTGGCGGATGGACTTCTCGCGCTTCAACACCTATAAGGAAGCGCCGCCGGCGAAGGATCCGGGCGGCTGGGCGTGGAGCCCGCACGGCGTGTGGGACTCGCACATGCCGGAGCTGTTCCCGCGCGTCCGTTTTTCTTCGCAACCGGCGACATCCGCACCACCGCCCTCACCGACGACGAGATACTCGCGCCTCTACGTATTCGGCGACAGCTACTCGGACATCGGGGCCGGCTACGTCGACGGCAACGGCCCGACCGCAGTCGCCTATCTCGCCTGGCTGATGGGCCTGCAGGTCGCGCCCGGCAAGGCGGCCGGCGCGGCGGACAAGAGCCTCGTGTTCGCCGTGAGCGGGGCCGGGACCGGCGAAGGCGAGGGCCGCCAGATGAAGGAGGCGCGCCTGGGCTACGGCATGCTCAACCAGGTCCGCGATTTCAGCGCGCGGGTGAAGGCCGGCGAGATCAGGTTCGATCCCGACACGACGCTGTTCTTCCTGGCCGGCGGCCTCAACGACGGCCGGCGCGAGACGCCGGTCACGCTCGCCAATCTCAAGCAGCAGCTCCAGACCCTGCAGGAACTGGGCGGGCGGCACTTCACCATCGCCCAGCTGCCGACGAAGATCCCACAGTTCGCGGCGGTGGGGCGGCGCCTGAATCCAGCCTACGAGGCGTTCGTCAAGGAGCAGGCCGCGGCGTTGGGCGTCGACCTGTGGCTGAACCACTGGGGCGCCGCGTTCGACGACGTGATGGACCATCCGGCGGCGAACGGCATCCGCAACACGACGAGCGCCTGCGCCGGCCGCGCCATCTTCGATCAGGACGCGACGCCGATCGGCGATCCGGCGACGTTCTTCTTCTACCACGACGGTCATCCGTCGACGGCGGTCCATCGGCTCGTCGGCCGGAAGCTGTTCGACGAGATCGCGGCGCGGCGGCCGCCGGCGCGCTGAGGTGTCGATGCGTATCCCGCGCGCTCTCGTCCTCGGCCTGACGCTGGCTCTCGGCGCTTCGTCGATTGCCGGTCAGGCGCCGACTCGCACGGAGGCGGACGCCCGCGCCCGCGCCGAGGCGAATCGGCGCGCCCGGCAGGAACAGCGCCAGAAAACCGGCACCCCCGCGGAGCTCGTCTCGGACTACGTCACGGCCAACGTCGGCCCGGTCCCGGCCGCGCTCGGCGTCAGCCCGTTCTACCGCAAGTACACCGACGCGCTCGGCATCCCGGTGATCGCCTCGGACAAGGTGCCCGACGCCGCCCTGCTCGTCGCGCGCGACATCGTCAACGCCATGCTCGCGGCGCGGCCGGACATCCGCACAGCGCTGATCGCGCGCGGCTGGCGGACGGGCGTCATCGCCGAGGTCGAGATGACGATGGACATCCCGGAATACGCGAAGATGAAGCGCCTCGGCGCTCCGGCGGATGAACCGGTGACGCAGGCGGATCGCGACTATCACGCCAACCGCTCACGCGGCCTCGGCGGCAACCCGACCACCGGCGCCGAAGAGAACCTCCTCGGCTATCCGGATACGCGTTACTGGGGCGAGCACATCTTCGTGCACGAGTTCGCCCACGCGATCATGGGCGGCGGCATCCGCCAGGTCGACCCAGCGATGTTCACGGAGATTCGCGCCGCCTACGATGCGGCGATGGCGGCGGGCAAGTACGTCCATGTCGACGGCCGCAGGCACTACGCGACGACGAACGCGTCGGAGTACTGGGCGGAGGGCGTCCAGTGGTGGTTCTTCTCGAACTACGGCGAATGCTTCGCCGGCGGCGTCAAGGTCGAGACGCCCGAGGAGTTCGCCGCCTACGATCCGGCGCTCAACGCGCTGATCGGCCGCGTGTTCACGAGCCATCACATCGCGATGGACGTGTTCCACGGCAAGCGAATCCGCCCCGTGACGTGCGGCGCGACGCCGTAACCCGAACACTACGCGCCGGCAGGCAGGGTGATCTCCGGTCGCACCGACATCCGGTCGGCGGTGGGGAAGTCGGCCGGGATCGGCGCGGTCACAGGACGGCCTGCCAGCCACTGCAGCGCGCGAGCCACCACGGTCTGCAGGCCGGCGCAGCGCATCCGCGTCGGCTGGGTGTCGCCCTTCCAGACGTGGCCGAACGTCGACGTGTAGACGCGGCCCTTGCCGAAGGTCGTCGTCCACTCCAGCGGCCAGCGCATCTCGGTCTTCGGATCGAAGCCGTACGACAGCACCTCGAGCCGCTGCGCCGGACCGCGCGCGTAGTGGTAGACCTCGATGTCGGGCGTGAGCCACGCTTTCGGCAAGCCGGCGTGAATCGGATGGTCGCCGAGGCGATGGACGACGGTGTCGACACGGGCGCCGTGCCCGGTATCGGGCCCCTCGCCGGCCGGGATGCGGCGGAGAGTGCCGTCTTCGGCCACCGCGATGGCCGGGCCGAAGTCCTTCTTGCGCCAGCCCAGGCCGATCATCTCGTTGTAGGCCGGCCAGTCGCGAAAGGCGTTGTTGCCGCCGTGCCAGACGTAGACGCCGCCACCGTTGCGAACGTAGGCCTCGAAGGCGTCCTTTACGGCCTGCGGCCAGGGCGGGCCGCCGCCGAGATCGTTGCAGGTCTGGATGACGACGTCGTAGTTCGCGAACACCGGCCGCCACGTGTCCCAGCCCGGCGCATCCGCGGTCGGCGGCGCCGTCGCCACGTCGACGGCGAAGAGACCGGTCGGCGCCAGCATGCCGCGGATCAGCGCGGTGGTCAGGCGCCAGTCGTGGTTGCTGTAGCCGTCGAGGATCAGCACGCGCACGCGAGGCTCCGCGGCATCGGCCAGTCGCACGGCCGCGGCCACCAGGCCCGGGATCAGGACGAGAGCGGTGCGTCGGTTCATGGGAATGGGGACTAGCATAGGCCGCTGTAGGGGCATCAGCGCATGGATCCCGGGGACGTCGTCCGGCACGCCGACTACCCGCAGTGGGGGCGCGGTTACGTGATCCGTGCCAGAAAGACCTCCGTCGAGGTCTTCTTCCGGTGGGGCGGCAAGCGCAAGATCGACGCTGGTGAGCCGCTCGAGCTCAGCGCGGCGAGCGGCCTCGAGGGCGCCTTCTTTGCCCTGTGCGGGTCGCTGTCGCCACACTCGTGGTCCCGAGGCCACCATAGCGTCTACGCCATCGAGCTCGACCGGGCGGCGTGGAAGAACCGCGCCTTCCGCGAGCGCAATCCGGGCGGCTCGGCCGGCGGGTGCCTCTACATCGGCGTGACCGGCCTGACGCCCGAGGAGCGCTTCGAGCGCCATCGCGCCGGCACGCAGTCCGCTCGTCTCGTCCATGCCCACGGCGTCAGGCTGCGGCTCGACCTGGTCGAGGGATTCTCGCGCCTGCCGTATCGCATCGCCGCCGAGATGGAGCCGAGGCTCGCCGCCTGGCTGCGGGCACAGGGCTTTGCCGTGTGGCAGAACTGACTCGGCCGCTCTGCGTCGCGAGCCGCCGTGCGGGATCTGCAGCGCGAGGTGCTGGCTGCAGCAAAGTAGAATCCCGCCATCATGCGCGGGATCCTCGTCATCGTCGCCCTGTGCGTCGCGGCGTGGTCCGTCTCCGGCCAGACGTCCGTCTCGGGCGATTGGCCCGTCAGCGGGCGCGACGCCGGCGGCACCAAGTACTCGCCGCTGACGGGGATCACGCCGGAGAACGTCAGCCGGCTGGCCCGGGCCTGGACGTATCACACCGGCGACCAGGGCACGCAGTTCGAGACCACGCCGATCGTGGTTGGCGGCGTGATGTATGTCACGACCCAGCGGCAGCGCGTGGTCGCACTCGACGCCGAAACCGGGACCGAGCGGTGGGCCTACGACCCGAAGGTGCCCGGCTCGCGCGAGCACCGCGGCGTCGCCTACTGGCCCGGCGAGGCCGGCATCGCGCCGCGCATCGTCTTCGGCACGGGCGACGGCCGGCTCATCGCGCTCGACGCGACGACGGGCCGGCTCGCCGCGGGGTTCGGCGTCGACGGCGTGGTCGACCTGACCGCCGGCATCAGCGGCACCGTCGGCGGACGCTCGCTGTCGATCACGTCGCCGCCGGTCATCTACCGGAACCTGATCATCGTCGGCCCGTCGACGCCGGAGGGGCCGAGCCGCGGACCGAGCGGCGACCCGCGCGCCTTCGACGTGCGGACGGGCGCGCTCGTGTGGCGCTTCCACCTGATCCCGCAGCCGGGCGAGCCCGGCAACGACACCTGGGGCCCGGACGGCTGGAAGAACCGGTCAGGGCCCAGCCTGTGGGCCGGCATGACCGTCGACGCCGAGCGCGGCCTCGTCTTCCTGCCGACCGGCAACCCCGCCGACAGCTTCTACGGCGCCGATCGCCAGGGCACGAACCTCTACGCCAACTCCGTCGTCGCGCTCGACGCGGCGACGGGCAGCTACCGCTGGCACTACCAGGTCGTGCATCACGACATCTTCGACTACGACGTGCCGGCGCCGCCGACGCTGATCGACGTGGTGAAGGACGGCCGGCGCATCCCTGCCGTGGCCCAGATCACGAAGATGGGGCTGCTGTTCCTGCTCGATCGCGAGACCGGCCGGCCGATCTATGGCGTCGAGGAGCGGCCGGTGCCGGCGAGCGACGTCCCCGGCGAAGCGGCCTGGCCGACGCAGCCGTTCCCGCTGAAGCCAGCGCCGCTGGCGCGCACGTCGATGACGCGCACCGAAGTCAGCAAGCGGACGCCGGAGGTCGAGCGCTACTGCACCGAGCTGTTCGACTCGCTGGCCGGCCGCAGCCTCTACTCGCCGTTCGGGACGCACAAGACGCTCTCCTTCCCTGGCGCGATGGGCGGCGGCAATTGGGGCGGCGTCTCGTTCGATCCGCGTCTCGGCTACGTGTTCGTCAACACGTCGAACCTGGGCGCGATCGGGCACATGGTGCCGGCAGATCCGGGCGCAACGGTCCCCTATCGCAACGCTGCCGGCTACATGCGGTTCCTCGACCAGGAGCGCTATCCATGCCAGCAGCCGCCGTGGGGCGAGCTGACCGCGGTCGACGTCAACACCGGCGACATCGCCTGGAAGGTGCCGCTCGGGTCGTTCCCCGAGCTGGAGGCACAGGGCCTGACGAACTGGGGCGCGCCGAACGTAGGCGGCACCGTCGCCACCGCCAGCCGGCTGATCTTCGTCGCCGCCACCAACGACGCCAGACTGCGCGCCTTCGACTCGCGGACCGGCCGCGAGCTGTGGGCCGGCGCGCTCGACGCCACCGGTAACGCCAATCCGATCACCTACGCCGGGCCGAGCGGCCGGCAGTTCGTCGCCATCGCCGCCGGCGGGCCGGCGCACCTGCGCAACGTCGGCAACGGGGCCAACGATCGCGCCGACAGCATCATCGCGTTCGCGCTGTCGGATGCCCAGGCTCCCACCGCTGCGGCTGCCGCTGCTGCTGCCGCGTCGAGACCCGCGCGTCCGGCACCGGTGCGGGCCGCGGCGCCCGTGCTGACGCCGGCCGAGCTGCCCGCGGATGCCGGCCGCGAGCTCGTCCTGCGGACCTGCACGGGCTGCCACGCCGTCCAGGCGTTCAGCGGCGCCAGGCTCAGCCCGATCGAGTGGGAGCTGATGGTGGCGGACATGCGGCTGCGCGGGGCGCGCGCCACCGACGACGAAGCGCGGACCGTCGTGTCGTACCTTTCGAAACACCTGGCGCGGTAGTCTCCTGTCCAGGGGACCAAGGACCATGGCCGACACACACCTGGATCGCCGTCAGTTCCTCGAAGTCACGGCTGTCGCGGCCGCGGGCGTCGCAGCCTCGGCGGTCGTCGCGTCAGCGGAGACGCGGACGATTGCCGTCATCGTGGATCCCGCCGCCGCGGTGGCGTCGTCGCCGCCGGTGCGATGGGCGGTCGAGGAGCTGGTGCGCGCGCTCGCCGAGCGCGGCGTCACGGCGGCCGTGCACGCGCGAGCCGCAAATGCGCCCGCCACGAGGCTCCGCATCTTCGCGGCGAGCCTGGCGCTTCCGGCCGCCGCGACGGCGCTTGGGGACGCCGGTGCGCGGGCGGTCGCCGAGCCGGATGCGCTCGCGCTCTGCCAGACGCGCGAGGGGGTGTGGGCCTGCGGCCATGACGCGCGCGGCCTGACCTACGCGCTTCTCGAGCTCGCCGATCGGGCACGCCTGTCGGCCGACCCTGTGGCTGCGCTGGCGGTGCGCCGGCCAATGGCCGAACGGCCGGCCAACCGCGTCCGCAGCATCACGCGCCTGTTCACGAGCGACGTCGAAGACCAGCCCTGGTTCAACGACCGCGAGATGTGGCCCGCGTATCTCACGATGCTGGCCGGGCAGCGCTTCAACCGCTTCAACCTCGCGCTGGGGATCGGCTACGACTTCCTCACCAACGTCACCGACGCATACTTCGTCTTCAGCTATCCATTCCTGCTCGCGGTGCCCGGCTACGACGTGCGCGTGCCGCAGCTCGCCGACGCCGAGCGCGACCGCAACCTCGAGATGTTGCGGTTCATCGCGCGCGAGACGACGGCGCGCGGCCTGCAGTTCCAGCTCGGGCTGTGGATGCACGGCCACAAATGGAACGCCAGCCCAAACCCGAACTCCACCATCGAGGGGCTCACCGCCGAGACGCACGGGCCGTATTGTCGCGACGCGGTGAGGCTGCTCCTGCAGAAGGTGCCAGAGATCGGCGGCGTCACGTTCCGCGTGCATGGCGAGAGCGGCGTCGAGGAGGGCAGCTACCAGTTCTGGAAAACCGTCTTCGAGGGTGTCGCCACGTGTGGTCGCACCGTCGAGATCGACATGCACTCCAAGGGCATGGATCAGAACATGATCGACACGGCGCTCGCCGCCGGCCCGCCCGTGACGATCTCGCCCAGGTACTGGGCCGAGCACCTCGGCTTGCCCTACCACCAGGCCGACATCCGCGAGCAGGAGCGCCCCAAGCCCGGACGCGAGGCGACCGGCCTCATGAAGCTCAGCGCCGGTTCGCGTAGCTTCACCCGCTACGGCTACGGCGATCTCCTCCGCGAGGGCCGCAGGTGGAGCGTCGTGCACCGCATCTGGCCCGGCACGCAGCGACTGCTCATCTGGGGCGACCCGGTCTTCGCCGCGGCTTACTCGCGCGCCTTCTCGTTCTGCGACAGCGCCGGCGTCGAGATCATGGAGCCGCTGTCGTTCAAGGGACGCCGCGGCTCGGGGCATGTCGGTCCGGAGCAGGCAGGTGGCCGCTGCGCCTACGCCGACGCCTCGCTCAACCCGCGCTGGGACTGGCAGAAATACGCCTACAGCTTCCGCGTCTGGGGCCGGCTGCTCTACAACCCGGCGACCGAGCCGGACGTGTGGCTGCGCGCCATGCGTCACGAGTTCGGGCCCGCGGGCGAGGACCTGGCCGCCGCGCTCGCCGCGTCGAGCCGGATCCTGCCGACGGTGACCACGGCGCATCTGCCATCCGCGGCCAACAACCAGGTACTGGCCCGAGGTCTACCTCAATCACTCGCTCGTCGACGCCGAGCATTCGGGGCCGTACGCGGACACGCCTGTACCGAAGGTCTTCGGCACCGTGAGCCCACTCGATCCGCAGCTGTTCTACCGCATCAACGACTTCTCCGACGATCTGCTCAAGGGCGAGCGCAGCGGCAAGTACACGCCGATCGAGGTGGCGACGTGGCTGGAGGACGACGCTGCGGCGGCTACCGAGGGGCTGGCGCGCGCCGAGCGCCGCGCCACGCGGAAGACCCGTCCCGAGTATCGGCGCCTGGCGCTCGACGTCGGCGTGGCGGTCGGTCTCGGCCTCTTCTTCGCGGCGAAATTCCGCGCCGCGGTGCTGTATCGCATCTTCGAGCAGACCGGCGACCGCGCCGCGCTGCAGGCGGCGCTGGACGCCTACACCGCCGCCCGCAAGGCCTGGGCGGGCATCGCGGAACGCACCACGGGCGTCTACGCCGCCGACATCACCGTCGGCGAGACGCGCGTGCTGCGCGGCCACTGGGCGGACCGCCTCGCCGACATCGACGCGGACATCGCCGCGGTCACCGCGAAGGCCGGTTCGGCAAAGCCAGCGCCGGCTGCTTCAGCCGCGCGGGCGATCGCCGCGGCGCTGGATCGGCCGACGCGTGCAGCGGTCGCAGCGCGCCACACGGCGCCTGGCAGCTACGAACCCGGGCGTCCGCTGTCGCTGGAGCTGTCCGCCGACAAGGACTACCAAGGCGTCCGGTTGCACTACCGGCCAGTCAATCAGGCCGAGCGCTGGCAGACCGTGGCGTTGCAGCCACAGGGCCGCCTGTGGCGCGGAGCTGTCCCCGTCGAGTCCACCTCCAGCCCCTACCCGCTGCAGGTACCTACTTCGAGCTGAGGGAGAGCGCCGAGGTATCGAGCCTGGTCCCCGGGTTGGCTCAGGCGCTCACCGGGCGGCCGTACTTCATCGTACGACGGTAGGCTCCGTCCCGGCGCCATCGCGTCGTCACTCCTGACAGGACGCTGTCAGGAGCCGGCTGTCATCCTGCCCCTCGAAAAGGAGACGGCTATGAAACATCCCGTGATGTGGTTCGAGGTTCTCGGTAAGGATGCCGACACGCTCTGTCAGTTCTACGGCACGCTCTTCGGCTGGGCGTTCGGAGGCGACACGTCCAAGTACGGCATGGTGCAGTCGAACAGCCGCGGCATCCCGGGCGGGGTCGGCGCGACCTACCCGGGCACGCGCGAGTGGGTCACCTTCTACGTCGAGACGCCCGACGTCACCGCGTCGCTCGCCGACGTCGAGCGTCTGGGCGGGCGCGTCGTGATGCCCCGCACGGTCCTGCCTGACGTGACGCTCGGGGTCTTCGAAGATCCCGAAGGGCACGCGATCGGTCTGGTCGAGGCACGCCCCGCCTGATGGCAGAATCCTTCCGATGCGTCGAGCCGATCGGCTGTTCCAGATCGTCAACGTGCTGCGGCGCCGCCGGACGGCGACGACCGCCACGCATCTGGCGGAACGGCTCGGCGTATCGGAACGCACGATCTACCGCGACGTTCGCGATCTGATCCTGGCCGGCACGCCGATCGACGGCGAAGCGGGTGTCGGCTACCGCATCCGTCCCGGCTACGATCTGCCGCCGCTCATGTTCGACCGCGTCGAGATCCAGGCGCTCGTGATCGGCGCACGCATCGTGCGGCAGTTCGGCGATCCCGCGCTGGCGCGCGCCAGCGACTCGATTCTCGGCAAGGTTGCGGCGATCGTGCCGAAGGATCTGGCACCGCTGGTGGCCGATACGCGGCTCTTCGTGCCGTCGATCATCGGGGCGGGCAAGTCGGCCGATGCGCTCGCGGTCGCGCGCGAAGCCGTCGTCGCGCGCCGCAAGCTGGAGCTGTCCTACGCCACCGCGGAGGGCGCCGCCACCAGTCGGACGGTGCGTCCGCTGGGGATCTTCTTCTGGGGTCGGACGTGGACGCTGGCCGCGTGGTGCGAGCTGCGCCAGGGGTTCCGGAACTTCCGGCTCGATCGCGTCGCCGCGTCGACGATGCTCGACGAGAGGTTCGAGGACGAGCCGGGCAAGACGCTCCGCGACATGCTGGCGCGCTACGGCCCCGACGCGGTCCGCCTGGTCGACGGCTGACGCTCCTTCGCGGCCGCGCTACGCCCGGGCCATCGCTCCGGCCAGGAGCTGACATAGTAGCGCGCCCACCACGCTCATCGAGAGGCCCCAGAGCAGCAGCTGCCGGAAGAGGGTGCGCGCCTCGGTGGGATCGGCGACGGTGGCCACGCACAGCGCGCCCAGGGTGGACAGCGGCGAGACGTCGACCATCGCCGAGCCGACGTTGATGCTCAGGGCGACGGCCAGCGGGTCTCCGCCGCCGACCTTCTGGACGAGGCCCGGGACCGTCGGCAGGAAGGTGGGGAGCACGACGCCGCTCGTGCTGCTCCAGCTCGAGATCAACCCGGTGACGAACGCCACCGTGCCGTTCAGCGTGGCCGGCGTCGCCAGGCGCGCCAGCATCGCGGTGAACAGCTCCATGCCGCCGGTCTTCTCGAGCACCGCGATCAGCACGGTGACGCCGCAGACCATCACGATGACGCTCCACGGCACGCGCTTCATCGCCGCCGTTTCGTCGGCGATCGCCATCAGCACCAGCAGCGACGCGGCCAGGAACGCCGCCAGGCCGACGTTGAGCTGAAAGGCGATCACCCCGGCGATCCACGCGCCGATCACCGCGACCGTCAGCCAGTGGCGCGCTTCGAACGCGGGCGCGGCGCCGTCGGCCGTGTCGCGCGGCACGCTGGGGAGCCGCCAGCCGCCGAGGAGGACATAGGCCGCCGCCATCACCAGCAGGTGGGCCACGAAGTTGGCGATCCATACCTTCGCCTCGTGGCCGCCGATGCCGGCCTCGGCCATCTTGGTGTTGGCGATGATGCCGATGGCGCTGATCGGCGACAGGTTCCCGGCGTTGGCGCCGTTGGCCACCGCCAGCGCGGTCAGGAAGCGCGGCACGCCGGCGCGCGTGGCGGCCGGCATCGCCAGCGGAATCAGGAGCGCGACCGCGATGATCGCGCCCGGCCCGACCGACGACAGCGCGAACGCCGCGACGAACAGCAGCACCGGCAGCAGCCGCGCCTGGCCACGGGCGAGCCCGATTGCGCGCTGCGCCAGGCGGTCGAGGGTGCCGTTTGTCTCGGCCAGCGCGAACAGCAGCGTGACGCCGGTCAGGGTGAGGAACAGCGACGACGGGAAGCCGGCCGCGACCTGCTCGGCCTTCCAGCCCGCCGCGAAGGTGCCGATCAGCCAAGCGAAGGCCATGGCGGCGACGCCGACATTGAGCTTGGTCGCCATCGACAGCACGATGGCGATCAGGAGCGCGATGAGCGAGAGGATGGCGGGATTCACGCGGCGGCGTTACCGACTCGTCGCCGGGGGCAGGAACGACTCACTGGGGTCGTTTCGTCGGCACGAAGAGATAGTGGGCCGTGGTCTCGGCGGCCACCCCGAGGCGCAGGTGGGGAGCTGATGTGGTGAAGTTCACACCGGCGGAGCGGCCGACTTTGATCGACCCTTCGAACCGTTCCTGTGATACGGCGCAAACGACCTGCTCGGAATCGAACCGGAACGTCTTGTCGATGATTCTCGCGGCGAAGCACTCCCGGACCTGGCTCGCGTACTTGTCGAGGTTGCTCGCCAATCCTGGTTCGGGCTTTGTTGACGAGCCATCGAGCAGCCTGGCAAGCTCTCTGACAGGGACCGGCCCGCCTGCGGTCCAGCCTGGCTGGGAGATGGCCGTGGCGGGGTCGGGTACCGAAGCCGAGGCGCCCATTCCCGCTTGGCCTGGCGACCCGTTCACCGTGAAGTGGCATTCCTGTCGTGTAACGTTCTCCTTCACGTTGATGAAGTCCGTGCTCCACGCTTGAACCACCGAGAGATTCTTCGCCGCGGCACAGCTGGTCGACGTCGGGCTGCGTGCCGGAGACGGCTGGCCGTCGACACCGACGGCGCCCGCTACGCAGATGGCAACGATGATCAAGGTGCGCATGAGTCCTCCGACGTTACGGGATGGCGCCAAGAGACTTCAGGTGCTGGGCCGAACAGCCACAGAGCAGCCACACGCCGGTGGCATCCTTCAACCGTGGTGTATCCGATCGAACCGAGATGGACATCGTCCCGAAGCGTTCCGTGACGGTGAGGCAGTCGAACGTTGCGGCGGCTTGCCGGACCGCGTCTTCAGGCTTGTCGACGGCAAAATCGAAGTCCTTGCAAGTGCGGAGTGACGCTACCTGTCCGCCGACATCGACCGGAACGCACGATTGCCCCACCCACCTCCGGTCGAACCATCCGAGTGCACAGTGAGCCCGCATGTCGTCCGCCATGCTCAACACCGAAATACCGAGATAGGCCAACGGTGCATCGGCGGTAACAGGCGATGTGCGATAGCGCCCTGTGTAGGGCGGGGGCACCCCGGCGATAACCTTGTAGACGAAGCCGGTGAGAAGCGTGGCCAAGGCCAGCAACAGGAGAGCCAGAATCCACCGCAGCGGCAGTCGCAGCAGAAGGCGAGCCCACTCGGGGAGTCGCTGAGGCTTGTCGGCCTTGAGGATAGTGCCGCCGTGGAGAAACGGAACCCAGAACCTCGTGCAGAATTCCTCGTTCAGGAAGTCGCTGTGGCCGAAGCCGCTGTGCCAGCGGTCGTTCAGCGCGGCTGACTGGGCCCCGTACGATCCGATGGCCCCGTACCCCCACGTGACCTTCTCAGCAAGGGCTGGAAACACGTCCCTCGATCCGATGTCGTTGAGAATGGGTGGCGTGAAGCGAGTGAGATACTGCTCGAAGGCAAACGCCTGATCGTTGACGCTGCCGCAAAAGATGATCCGATGCCAATCCTGCTGGAACTCCTTGGCCATCAGTCGCGCGATGATGTAGCTGCCAAAGCTGTGCGCAACGACCGAGACCTTGGTCGGCTGGTGAATCTTGATGGCCAGGTTGACCCGAACCCTGACGCGTTCGACGGCCTTGTCGCGGAGGTACTGAAAGGGAAGCAGAAAGCGGACGACCCCGTACCCGCCGTACCCGCACGGCTCGGCGATCAAGCCGGCCTCTTCCAGCGCGCCCTTCAGTTCAGAGGTCCAGTATCCACGGGTGTTGATCCCGTGAACGAGCACGACCAGGTGCTTCCCAATCGCAGTCGCAGCGACAGGCGCCGATCCCGCTGACTGTGAGTGAACGTCCACGGGATCTCCCATAGAAGTCTGTCGTTGCGCGCGCTCAGCATAGCGCGATCAAGGGTTCGCGCGAAGGCGTACTCCAGGCCCTGGGCACGCCGGGTATCATCTCCGCCGTGTCCACCGTCCAGCTCCAGACGCTCGACGTCGTCATCGTCGCCGCCTACCTCCTCGGCATCACCGCCCTCGGCCTCTATGTGAGCCGCGGCGTCCGGACGACCCAGGACTTCTTCCTGGCCGGCCGGTCCCTGCCCTGGTGGATCGCCGGCCTGTCGCTGGTCGTCTCCGACATCGGCGCCAAGGACATGATCGGCCTGGCCGGCGATGCCTATCGATACGGCATCGTGATGATGAACTTCGACTTCGTCGGCTGCACCTTCGCGGTGCTGATCGCGGCGTTCCTGTTCATGCCGCTCTTCTGGGACGCCGGCATCACGACGATCCCGGAGTATCTCGGGCGCCGCTACAACATGACCGTCCGGACGTTCTTCGCCGTGGTCTGGTCGCTCTTCATGGTCGGCACGGTCGCCACCATCCTCGTCAGCGCCGCCTCGATGTTCGAAGGGCTGCTCGGCTGGTCGTTCTGGTTCTCGGTCGGGCTGACGTCGGTCCTGGTCGGGATCTTCACCACCTCCGGCGGGGCGAAGGCCGTGGCCGTCACCGACGCCGTCTCGTGTGTCGTGCTGATCGCCGGGGCGGCCCTCCTGTGCGGCATCGGCCTGTGGGAGGTCGGCGGACCCAGGGCCCTGATCGAGCGCGTCTCGGTGCTCCCCTGGACGGGCGAGCACTTCAAGCTCCTGCCGTCGGCCAGCCACCCGGCCTACCCGTGGCCGGCGGTCGTCCTGGGGCTCGGCCTCGTCCTCGGGCCCGCGTATTGGGTCGGCAACCAGGCCATCGTCCAGCGGACGCTCGGCACCAGGACCGAAGCCGACGCCCGCGCCTCCTACGTGTTCGCGGCCACGATCAAGCTCGTCTTCCCGCTGCTGCTCGTGCTCCCCGGCCTGCTGGCGCTCGCCCTCTTCGCGCAGGAGCTCGGCCCGCCCGGCCAGGGCTGGGACAGCAACCGCGTGCTCCCGAAGATGATCGTCGCGCTGGTGCCGACCGGCGCGCTCGGCCTGCTGATGGGCGCCTTCGTGGCGTCGGTGATGGCCAACCTGGAGGCCTACATCAGCTCCGCGTCGACGCTCCTGGTCACCGACCTGTATCGCCCGCACGTCAGGCCCAACGCGTCCGACGCCGAGTGCCTCAAGGTGGGGCGCTGGCTGGTCGTCGTCCTTCTCGTGGTCGGGGCCCTCTTCAGCTACCAGGTGAAAGTCCGGTTCGGATCGGTCTTCGAGGCGTTCCAGACCTTCCTGTCGTTCTTCCAGGGCGCGCTCTTCTCGCTCCTGCTCTTCGGGCTGCTGACGCGCCGGGCGACGGCGGCCGGCGGCGTCGCCGGGGCGCTGGTCGGCGTGGCGAGCGCCGCCATTCTCAGCACCACGGGCGTGCTGTATCTGTGGACGGCCTTCTGGTCGTTCGTCGCGGCGTCGGCGGCGCTCATGGTGGTGAGCGCGGTCACGCCGGCCAAATCCGAAGACGAGCTGCGCGGGCTCGTGTCGTGGGTGCGCTGATGTCCATCGAGCCGGGAGCGATCTTCGTCATCCTGCTCTACTGCCTGGCGCTCTACGTCATCCTGGTGGTGGCGCCGCGCCTGAGCCCGTCGCTTCGCGTGCCCGTGCCGTGGTGGCGGAGCGTGAAGTTCTGGGCGGCGTTCGTCGCCGTGACCCAGATCGTGGTCTACGCCCTCTTCAGCTAGTTCGCCAGCTTGACGCGGGCGAGGTAGATCGCCGACTTGCCCTCGTGCGACGCGTAGTAGCTGACCCAGAGCAGGCCGTCGTGCCAGACCATGCCGGCGTAGCTGGTGTCGCCGCCGGACGGCAGCGTGAGCACGGGCTCGTAGCCCCCCTCGATCGTCATCCTGGCCACGACGGTCGTCGGCTTGCCGACGATGCTGCGGCCCGACGCCCACAGCTCGCCGTCGGGCAGGCGGATGAAGTTGGGACCGCCGACCGAGCGCGCCGACTCGCGCCAGGTCCACGCCGTGTGGGGCGCGCGGCTGCGCCCGACCCAGGCGAAGCGGTTCCCGGCTTCGCGCCGCACGAGCGCCACCATCTCGCCATCCGGCATGAAGCGGAGCGTGGTCTCGTTCGGCCGCCCCGTCACCGTAAGCGTCGTGACCTCCTGGAACGTCCGCCCGTCGCGTGACGAGACGAGCGTCGCCGTCCACTCGGCCGGGTCATCCGCCTTGGTCCGGTAGGTGACGCCGTAGGCGGTGCCGTCGTGCCAGGTCACCCGCCACAGCCAGTCGCCCTCGGCGAGGATGCGCTGCGGCGTGGTCCAGCTGCCGCCGTCGGACGAGAAAAGCACCCGCGGCTGCCGGCCGCGGTAGGTAGTGCCTTCGTAGACCGAGCCGCCGGCGACGATCATCAAGCGGTCGTCCGGCGTGATCGAGAACTTCGGGTCGCGCAGGTCGATGCCCGTTTCGGCGATCAACGCGGCGGACGTCCAGGCGTCGCCGTCGGCGGAGGTCAGCACGCGGATCCGGCCGTTGCCGCCGACGTGGGCGTCCGACTCGCGGAACGTGCAGAACCAGCGGCCGCGCCAGCGGAGCAGGTCGGTGAACGCGTTGTGCGCGCCCGCGTCCCAGATCCGGGCCACCGTGACGATCGTCGGAGCCGGCGCGGGCGTCGTCGTCGGCATGGTGAGCTCCGCCACGACGGGGTAGTGATCAGCCGCCAGCCGTGTCTTCGCACCGATGGGCACGTAGGCCGTGCGGACGTCCGCCGGCGAGGAGGCAAGGACGTAGTCGATCCGGTTCCTGGGATCGCCGGCGAGTCGTGCGGGCGAGGTGAGTCCGGGGTTGTCGGCGACTTTGACGTCCGCATTCGCCCACGCATCGGTGAACCGGGCGAGGAGGGGCTGCAGCTCCGTGGCCGTCGGCCGGGCATTGAAGTCGCCGACCAGGACCTTCGCGCCAGGACCGGCCGCGTCGATCGCCTGCGCGATGGCCGCCGTCTGCAGGAGCCGGTCCGCCTCGGTGACGTGCAGGTGCGTGTTGTAGAACTGCAGCGGGACACCGCGCACGTCGATCACCGCCAGGGTGAAACCGCGCTGCTCGTTCTCGCCGGTGCGAGGCAGCGGCGTGGTGCGGCACGTGCGGATCGGAAAGCGGCTCAGGATCAGCGTGCCGTACTGGTGCGGTCGGTCGGCGTGGCCATCGGCGGGATGGTCCAGGTTCGCCGCATAGCAGCGATGCTCCATCCTGAGCGCCGACGCGAGCACGGCCGGTTCGTCCTGGTAGCCGCTGCGGGCCCAGAACCGGTCGATCTCCTGCAGGGCGATGACGTCGGGGTTGTGTTCACGGATCACCGCGACCGCAGCCTGCAGGTCGAGATTGCAATCGGGCTGCGGTGGCGGTCCCGGCGTCGCCGTCGGCTGCGTGCACTCCGCGTTGGTCTGACCGTGCTTGATGTTGTAGGTCATGACGCGGACCTCGGTCGTCGCCCGCGGCGCGGGCCCCTGCGGCGATTGACCGAGGCCAAGAGTGATCAGGGCGACGCCGAGCGCGATGGTCAGGGTAGGCACGTCGGCATCATAGAATCAGCCGGACATGATGCCTCGACGACTAGCCGCGAGCGCGGTCGCGCTCGCGGTGTGCTCCGCTCTCTGTTCCACACTGCAGGCCGCGCCGCCCGCGGGCCTCAAGCAGAAGGTCGACGCGTGGGTCACCGCCAACCAGCGTGCGGTCGTGACCGAGCTCGTCGAGCTGCTGGCCATCCCGAACGTCGCCGCCGATCGGGAGAACATCCGCAAGAACGCAACACGGCTGCGGGAGCTGCTGGCCAAGCGTGGGCTGACGGCCGAGATTCTCGAGACCACCGGGAACCCGCTGGTCTGGGGCGAGCTGAAGGTGCCAGGCGCGACCCGGACGATCCTGCTCTACGCGCACTACGACGGCCAGCCGGTCAATCCGAAGGACTGGCGGCAGCCGTCGCCCTTCACGCCGATCCTGCGCGCCGGCAAGATGGAAAGTGGCGCCGCCGATGTCGCGGACCTGGCGACGCGCGCGACCTTCGAGGCCGACCAGCGGATCTACGCGCGGTCGGCGTCCGACGACAAGTCACCGATCGTGGCGGTCGTCGCGGCGCTGGACGCGCTGAAGGCGAACGGCCTGCAGCCCTCGTCGAACATCCGCGTCATCCTCGATGGCGAGGAGGAGGCCAGCTCGCCGAGCCTGGTCCCGGCGATCGCGAAGTATCGCGACAAGCTCACCGCCGACGCGATCTTCATCCTCGACGGCCCATTGCATCCGAGTGAGCGGCCGACGATTGTCTTCGGAGCCCGGGGCCTCCTCACGCTGCGGCTGACGACGTTCGGACCCAAGGTCCCGCTGCACAGCGGTCACTACGGGAACTGGGTGCCGAACCCGGCGATGCGTCTCGCACAGCTCCTGGCGAGCATGAAGACCGACGATGGCACGGTGCTCATCAAGGGCTTCAACGATGGCCTTCCGCCGCTGTCGGCCGAGGAGCAGGCCATCATCGATGGCGTGCCCGACGATCCGGCCGCGCTGCAGGCGCTCTACGGCATCGCCGGCCCCGAGCGGCCAGGCTTGAAGCTGCAGGCGTCGCTGCAGTACCCCTCGCTCAACGTCCGCGGCCTGTCGAGTGCGTTCGTTGGCGGCGAGGCGCGCACGATCATTCCGGCCACGGCGACCGCCGAGATCGACGTGCGTCTCGTGAAGGAGACGGCGGCCGTGCGTCTCAAGGAGCTGGTCGTCGCCCATATCCGTGCGCAGGGCTGGCACGTGGTGTCGACGGACCCGGACGACGCGACGCGGGCGAAGTATCAGAAGGTCGTCAAAGTCGAGAGCGGCCCCGAGACGAACGGCTTCCGCACCTCGCCGCTGCTGCCGATCTCGAAGCAGGTCGTCTCGTCGATGCAGGACGTGTTCGGCGCGCCGCCGGTGCAAATCCGGACCAGTGGCGGCACGGTGCCGATCGCGCCCTTCATCGAAGCGCTCGGCTTCCCGGCGATCTCGCTGCCCACCGTCAACTTCGACAACAACCAGCACGGCGAGAACGAAAACCTGCGCCTCGGTCACTTCTTCCGCGCCATCACGACGATGGCCGCGCTGTTGACGATGTAATGAGCAGCCCGTGGTGAAAGTGCCACGGGCTGCTAGGCCGCGCGCCGTGCCTTGCGCGCCTGGATGAACGAGCGCACGGCGACGACGATGTAGCCCAGCGTCAGCAGCGCCATGATCGTCTGCGAGACGATCGCGGCGGGACGGACCGCGGTGCCGTCGAAGAGTTTGGCGAGCCCCAGCAGGCCGCGGACCGATCCGAGGAAGCCGAGGAGCGCAATCAACACGGCGGCATGCATCCCGTGCATGCGCATGCGGTCGTTGCGGGCAAGGACGCCGGCCAGGACGAACAGGATGCCGAAGGCGGCGGGGATGAGCGCGGTCAGGCTGGCCGTGCCGGTCAGGACGTAGCCGCCGAGACCGAGGACGATGAGGGCGGCGCCGAGTGCGATAGTGGTTGCGGGCACGCGGGCATCATAGCCAACGCGCCCGCGCCGTGCCCGTCAGTGGAGGTGGCGCAGCTTCTCCGGGTTCCGGACCACGTAGATCGCCTTGATCGCGTCGCCCTCGAACTCGAAGGCGGTGGTCTGGACCAGGCCGTTGGCTCCCGTGACGACCAACCCTGGCAGGCCGTTGATCATGTCGAGGCGGGCGGTCAGGTCGGCGGTCCAGCCCTTGCGGACGGCGCCGGCCAGGAACGCCGCCACACGGGTGGCGCCCTCGAGGACGTTCATCGCCGCCGGGACCTTGCCGCCGCTGTCCGGCACGAGCCGCACGTCGCTGGCCAGGAGACTCGTCAGCGCCGCCAGGTCGCCGGACTTGGACGCGGCAAGGAACGCCGACACGATCTCGGCGTGCTTCGGATCGACCGCATTCCCGCCGGTCCGTGCCGGCGCCTGACCGGCCGGCCGTGCCTCGCGCACCCGCGTCCGCGCGCGACTTGCCAGCTGGCGGCAGGCGGCCTCGTTGCGTCCCAGCGTGTCGGCCACCTGCGTGAACGAGTAGTCGAACACGTCGTGCAGCAGGAACGCCGCTCGCTCCAGCGGCGACAGGCGGTCCAGCGCCAGCAGGAGCGCCACCGACAGGTCCTCGGCGATCTCGGTCTGCGCGTCGGGCGCCAGGGCCGCCGTGTCGGTCACCGGATCCGGCAGCCACGGCCCGACGTATGCCTCGCGCCGCGCCCGCGCCGACTTCAGCACGTCCAGACAGATGCGCGTCGTCGTCGTGGTCAGGAACGCGCGCGGCTCCTCGACCGCGTCGCGATCGACGTCGTGCCAGCGCAGATAGGCCTCCTGCACGGCGTCCTCGGCCTCGGCCATCGAGCCGAGCATGCGATAGGCCAGGCCGCGCAGGCGCCGCCGATACGGCTCGAAGCTGGCCGAAGGATCGAGGGTCATGCGGGCCGGACGGCTGCGTCGACGGTCCGGCTCAGCGCCGCCGGCGTGCCGGCGACGACGATACGCGAGCAGGTCTGGCCGTGGCCCATGGCGTATTTGACCGTCGGATAGGTACGCGACGCCACCATCGCGAAGGCCAGGCTGATGGCCGCGCGCGGTCCCCAGCGCCAGACGATCTCCTGGCGGTACTCGTCGACGACCGGATCGTGGTCCAGCGCCGCGCGCGTGAACCGCCAGGCGAGCGCCACGTCGTCGGGCATCGCCGCGGCGTCCTCGGCCAGTATCGCGCGCAGCACCTGCGCATCGACGCCCGCCTCCTCGGCCATCGACACGCCGAGCTGCGTGCACGGGCCGCAGTCCTCGTGCCGGACTGCGGTGATCGCCGCCGCCGTCCTGGCCGCCAGCGGCACGTCTTTCCGATACGAGCCGATCGCCGCCGCCCGCGAGAACTTCCAGGCCGCGACCGGGTCGGCGTCGATGAGCTCGTGCAGGTAGCTGGCGTCGTAGTGCCACTTCCGCTCGAACGCCGCCAGCCTCTTCCGCATGAACCACTTGAGCATGATGTCCTCCCTGTCAGAGCGCTTCTGATGTGGAGGACGAGGCAGGGTCGCCGAATGTGACATCGAAGCGCCCCGGCCGAGCCGCGGATGTCATACCCAAATAGGGTATGATTCAACCCATAATGGGTGCGCCAAGAGTGGCTGCGCGCGTTCGCCGCAGGAGTCTAGGACTAGCTGACGCCCTGTTCACCAAGACTCAGCAACGCGTTCTGGGTGCGCTCTTCAGCCAGCCCAATCGGAGCCTCTATGCGGCTGAGTTAATCCGTGAGGCAGGCACCGGATCAGGAGCTGCGCAGCGCGAGTTGGCGAAGCTTGAGAGTAGCGGCATCGTGGTCGGTCGACGCGTCGGTCACCAGAAGCACTACCAAGCCAACGCGGCGTCACCGCTCTTTCTCGAATTGCAGAGCATCGTGCTGAAAACCGTCGGATTGGCGCAACCGCTTCAGGGAGCCCTGAAGCCGTTGTCGCCATCGATTCGAGCCGCCTTCGTGTATGGCTCAATCGCGAAGGGAACCGATCGCGCGGCTAGCGACATCGACCTGTTGATCGTCAGCGACACCCTCACCTACGGTGACGTATTCGGTGCGCTGGAACGAGTGGCGAACGCACTTGGTCGCCAAGTGAATCCCACGATCTACACTGCCGCGGAGTTCCTGAAGCGCACTCGCCGGGAAAGCGCGTTCGCGACGCGTGTGCTGGAGCAGCCCAAGGTCTGGATCATCGGTGGTGAAGATGACCTCCCAGTGAGCGTCAGCCCTCCGCCCGCCCCTGTACCAGCAGGTGCTTCTGCAGCTTGCCCATCGCGTTCCTGGGCAGCGCATCGACGCGGTGGACGGCGCGGGGCGTCTTGAAGGACGCCAGGCTCGCCGCGCAGCGGTCGCGCAGGGCGTCGAGGTCGACGCCGGGCTCGGTGACGACGTAGGCCACCGGCACCTCGCCGCGCCGCGGGTCGGGGGCGCCGACCACCGCCGCCTCGCGCACGCCGGGCTGCTCGAGCAGCACTTCCTCGATCTCGCGCGGGTAGATGTTGAAGCCGCCCGAGATGATCAGCTCGGTGGCGCGGCCGCGCAGCGTCAGGCAGCCGGCGGCGTCCAGCTCGCCGACGTCGCCGGTCATGAACCAGCCGTCGCGGAACGCCGTCGCCGTCGCCTCCGGGTTGGCCCAGTAGCCGGACGAGACCGTCGGCCCCTTCACCCACACCTCGCCGACGCCGCCGGTCGCCACCGGCTGGCCCTGCCGGTCGCGCACCGACAGCGAGACCCCCGGCAGCGGGTAGCCGACGGTGCCGGCGCCGCGCTCGCCCTCGAGCAGGTTGGAGGCGAGCATGAGCGTCTCGCTCATCCCGTAGCGCTCCAGGATGGTGTGGCCGAAGCGCTCGCGGAACTGTTCGAGGACCGCCGGAGGGAGCGGCGCCGAGCCCGACACGAACAGCCGTGTCCGCGTCCCGATCGCGCGTGCCTCGTCGGCCGGCAACTCCAGCAGGCGGACGTAGACCGTCGGCACGCCGAAGAAGAGCGTCGGCTGGAAGTCCTGGAACCAGTCGAGCGCCTTGGCCGCCTCGAACCGCTCGGTGAGGCGCATCAGGCAGCCGGAGGCGAGCCACGCGCAGACGCCGTTGCCCAGGCCGTGGACGTGGAAGAGCGGCAGCACCGCCAGGTAACGGTCGGCGCTGGTGATGCGCCAGCAGGTGACGAGGGCGGCGGCGTTGGCCGCGAAGTTGTTGTGGGTCAGCACCGCGCCCTTGGAGCGGCCGGTGGTGCCCGAGGTGTAGATGATGCCCGCCGGCGCATCGCCATCGATGGCCGGTCGGGGCACGCGGCCGGTCGCGGTCTGTGCCTCGCGCATCAGCTCGTCGACGTCGACCACGGGGCTGCCCGGCGGGAACTGCGCGCGCTGCGCCTCGGTGGCGACGATCAGCTTCGGCTGGGCGTCCGCGACGATGTGGGCGATCTCGCGCTCCCGATATAGCACGTTGATCGGGACCAGCACGATGCCGGACTGGACGCAGGCGAGGAAGAGGTCGATGAACTCGAGCCGGTTCGGCAGCTGCACCGCCAGCCGATCGCCCGGCTCGAGGCCGCGTTGGTGGAGCGCGGTGGCAACCCTCGCCGCCCGGTCCGCTATCTCGCCGAAGGTCAGCTCACGCAGGCGGCCTGCAACCTCGCAGATCAGCCCGGCGGCGTCAGCGCGCCCGCGCAAAGAGAGGGCGAACAGGTCACGCAGAAGCATGGCGGGATTCTACCCGCAGCTACCTGACGACGGCCGTTTCGAGCGAGGCCAACGCCCGGCGCAGGCGTTCGTCCGCTTCTTTGGCTACTCCCTGCAGCTCCGGGTTGGCGCCGACGATGCCGAGCGCCACGAGCGGGGCCATCGCGCTGACCACGCTCTCGGTATCGGTCACCTGATAGACGATGACGTTGCACGGCAACAGGAGACCAATGGCGAGCTCGGCCTGCAAGGCGCGATCGGCCAGCGCCGGATTGCAGGCGCCGAGGATCACGTATTTGCGGAAGTCACGATTCAGCTTCGCCTTCAGGGTCTGCCGTATGTCGATGCTGGTCAGCACGCCAAACCCTTCCGCCTTCAACGCCGCGGTGGCCTCTGCCACTGCGGCCTCGAACGGGACTGGCAGCGTGACGCTCAGGCCGTATGCACTTGTTTCCATGATTCGACTTCACCTTCCACGATCTCGGGCTCGATACGAATGGGCGTCGAGAGCGAGGCCGACACCAGGCAGCGCGTCCCGCTCTTCTCGATGACCTGCAAGGCGCGTTCGCGATTGGTGCCCGGCGCCACGACGAGGCGCGGCCGCAGCACGATCTCGGTGAACCGGGTGACGCCTTCCTGCCGGTCGACGATGCCGGTGGCGACCACGTCGAGACCGATGAACGGCACCTGCGATGCCCGCGCGATGGCGCGGAACGTGAACAGGAAGCACGTCTGCGCCGCCGCCAGCAGCAGATGCTCGGGGCTCCATGCATCGCCTGGTCCGTCGTAGTCTTCGGGCAGGGCTGTCCGGAGATCCGGCAGTCCGTCGGACGACAGGGCCGCGTAGCCCGCGGGGCCGCCGGTCAGCGTCACGTCATAGCGGTGGGGTAAGGGCTGGATGGCCATGCTTCGTCTCCGAGTTCAGTGGCTTCGCCAGATCAGGCGGAACATCTTCAGGTTGATGACGACGAAGCGCACCATCTGCCACGGCACGAACGTGCGCAGGAACACGGTCCAGCGCGTCGGAACCGGGGCCATCTGGTTCGCGGCGGCGGATGCCCGCGTGCGACCGGTCATGGCAGTCATGGTCACTCCGGAATCAGGCTCCAGCCGGGTTTGAGCTGGGCCTTGTACAGGAACGCGTGGTGGAGCAGGAGCTTGATCCAGTGTCCGGCCAGGCCGATCTCGCCTGAGGTCTGCTTCAGATCGCGCCCGTAGGCCGGATAGCGTTCGAAGTCCGGCACGATCGGGTAGACGGTGAGCGACGCCGCGGTGCCCGTGAGCGGATTCGCCCCGGCCGACGCCACGCAAGCCGCGCCCATCGTGGCCATCGACGACCCGTGCGTCGGAGCGGTCGCGCCCCCCAGCATCTCGACCACGCTCCGCGCGACGGCCTTGCCGATCATGGCCGACGGCATGCCCGTGCGCGGCGGCGCCGGTGCGACCGGTGCGCCCGACACGGTCTGATAGGGGCGTGAGATGGCGTGGGGAGGCGCGAAGGCGATTCCCGCGGCGAACAGGTTGCGGTAGGCCGGCGACTGATAGGTGCGCGGCCAATCGGCGGCCCGCCATTCCTCCCAGGGCCGCGGCGCGTAGTCGGCGTCGACCGTCATGAAGCCGTTCGGCCGGAAGAGCCGCGGCGTGATGTCTTCACCCAGCCGCCCGAACGCGGTCAGGCCGACGCCCGCGAACGGCGGAAGGAGCATGGCGAAGTCGAACCCGATGTCCTGCTCGGGGCCCTCGATGGTCTCGTAGTGGGCGACGCCAGGCTGGAGCTGGCGGACGTGCGCGCGCGTGATCCACTGGATGCCCCGCTCGGCGAAGAGCGATTCGACGAAGATCTTGCTCGGCGTCACGTAACCGCCGCGCCTCAGGTGCATCCCGCCCATGCCGAAATCGCCGAGCTCGTACTCGTTCGAGATCCACTGGATGTCGGCCCGGTCGCGGACGCCGCGCGCCCGCAGCTCGAACTCGAGATTGACGATGTACTCGAACGCCGCGCCCTGGCAGGTGCAGCCGCCGTGTCCCGTGCCGACCAGGAAGCGCTGCCGCTCGCCCCGACGCATCCGCTCGACGCACGAATCGAGCGCGTGCGCCGCCTCGGCGGCGTGCGTGTCGGTGCAGACCGACAGGCTGTGGCCAGTCGGACCGAGCCCTGGGGTCGCGCCGAAGTTCAGCTTGGGCCCCGTCGCGTTGATGAGGAAGTCGTAGCGGATGTCTTCGCGGACGCCCTCCTGGCCTGGACGCGTCGATTCGACGACGACATAGGGTGCGGGATCGGCAGTGCGCCCTTCCGGGTGCAGCTCGACCGCGCGCGCCTGCTTGAACTCGATGCCGTGCCGCTCGTAGACGGGCGCCAGCGGAAAGACCACCTTGGCGGGCGGCATCAGGCCGACACCCACCCAGACGTTCGACGGAATCCAGTTGCAGTCAGCCTTCGGGGAGACGACGATCACGTCGTCACCGCGCCCGAGCCATTTGCGAAGAAAAGCGGCGGCGGTGTGTCCCGAGATTCCCGCCCCGAGAACGACGACGCGGCTCATGGTCACCCCCCTGTGGCGCCGCCGTTGCGACAGCCCCATCAGGGACAGGGCAAATCAAGGGCCACTGCGATGCCGGTGAAGATGCGCGATCGCAGGTGTGGGGCTGGGCAGATTTCCCCGGCACCCGAGTGAATTCCCCACCCTTCCCCTCGACACCGGCTCGGCCCTTCGTGCGGCCGGCGTGCCGTGGCATAAGATCTCGGCCACGGGATGCCGGCTCAGCCCTCGACCGACGCACGCGCTCATCGGCACGAGCCGGGCTCGTCTCTCATCGTCGTCGCGGCTCTCGTCGCCGCCGGCGCCGTCCTGCGCCTGATCAACGCGAACGCCGAGCTCTGGTACGACGAGATTGTCACGGTCATCAACTTCGTCCACGTCCCGTTCGCCCGGGTGGTCTCGACCTACGGGCTCGCCAACAACCATGTCCTGAACTCGGTGCTCGTCAACCTCGTGGGCGCGTGGTTCGGCACCGATCCGTGGCTGTTGCGGCTCCCGGCCCTGCTGTTCGGCATCGCCGGCGTGTGGGCGTTCTGGTGGGTGGCCGTGGCGATCTGGCCGCGGGGCGCCTCGCTCGTCGGCACCACCCTCTTCGCTGCCTCCTACCACCACGTCTACTACAGCCAGAACGCCCGCGGCTATTCGGCGCTCATCTTCTTCGGGCTGGTCGCGACCGGCTGCGTCCTCCGTCTCGCGTCGGGCACGCCGGCCGAGCGAACCTCGGCGCGGTGGCCGCTCGAGATGGCCTACGTCGTGGCGATCGGGCTCGGGCTCTACGCGATGCTGCTCATGACCTTCGTCGTGGCCGGCCATGGACTGGTGCTGCTCGTGCACCGACGGTGGCGGCTGCTCGCGGTCGTCCTGGGCGGCCTCGCCCTCGGCGGCGCGTTGTATGCGCCGATGGCGCCGAGCCTCGTCGCCTACTACCGCGCGCATCCTGCTGACACCGGCTATCCCCTGCTGTCGATGGCCTTCGCGCGGGCAATGGCGCCACTCGCGCCGCTTCTCCTCGCTGGAGCCGCCGTGATGCTGCCGATCGTGTGGCGGCTGTGGCGACGGCAGCCGCTCGCGGCCGCGATGCTGCTGGCGCCGCTCGCCTTCAACGTCGCGGTGCCGCTGCTCCGCGGCCAGGGCGTCTATCCGCGATCGTTCATCTACGGGCTGCCGGTCGCCTACCTGCTCCTCGTCGAGGCCTTCGACTGGGCGCGGGCCCGCCGGCCCCTGATCGCGGCCGCGGCGGCCACGGCTCTGGTGGCCGCCTCGATTGTGAAGCTCGTGCCCTTCTACCAGCTGCCCAAGCAGGGGTTTCGCCAGGCGCTCGCCTACATCGACGCGCACGGTCGGCCCGGCGACCAGCGCGCGGGCTTCGTCCTCGGGGGCAAGGCGGCGCAGTTCTACGACGGCCGCTACCTGCTCATCGAGGATCCGCAGCAGCTGCGGGATTGGGTCTCCCGCGAGCCTGCGCCTGCGTGGATCGTCTCGACCTTTGCCGCCGACCTGCGCGCGCGTGAGCCGGCGCTCGATGCCTGGCTGCACACCATGGCCGCCGATCGCGCGGAGTTCCCCGGGGTCATCGGCGACGGCACGGTGCACGTCTACTACTGGCCGGGCCGCCCCGGCGCTCCGTAACCGCGCGCGCCCAGGCGGCGGCTCGCCGGCGATTCAGCCGGCCATTGCGCTGCCGTATACTCAGCTCATGTGGCGCCTGGGACGCGGCGCGCACGTGATCCGACGATGAGCATGCCAGTGACGGGGCGGAGGGTACGGTTCGGCGCGTTCCTGGTGGTCCTGGCCGTGTCGGTGCCGGCGGCCGCCCAGACGTCAGCGACCCAGACCCAAGCGCCTTCGCCGCCTTCGGAGACGACCGCGGTCCAACCCGCCGTCGCTCACGTCCATCAGCACGACGCGGCGGCGGCCAGCCCGTGGCACTTCATGCAGGACGCGGTGATCTTCGCCACCTTCAACAGCCAGGGCGGCACGCGCGGCCAGCAGGACTTCATCTCGCAGAACTGGTGGATGGGGATGGCGAGCCGGAAGGTGGGCCGCTCGACGCTCACGCTGACGGGCATGCTCTCGCTCGAACCGGCGACCACCAAAGCCCGCGGGTACGCTGAGATTTTTCAAGTCGGCGAGACCTTCGACGGCGCCCCGCTCGTGGACTACCAGCATCCCCACGACTTCCTGATGCAGCTCGCGGCCGTCTTCCGCGTCCCGCTGAACGAGCGGACGGCCCTGCGCTTCACCGCCGCGCCGGTGGGCGAGGCCGGCGTCGGTCCGTCGGCCTTCATGCATCGCCGCTCGGCCGCCGAGAACCCGACCGCTCCCCTCACGCACCACAACTTCGACTCGACGCACATCACGATGGGTGTTCTCGGGGCGGGGGTCGATGCCGGCCCGATCAGCATCGACGGCTCGATTTTCCACGCCCGTGAGCCCGACGAGCAGCGGTGGGACATCATGGATCCCGGCGCGCTCGACTCCTGGTCGGCGCGGATGATGCTGCGGCCCGTCCGGGGCCTCGAGCTACAGCTCTCGTATGCGTTTCTCAAACAACCCGAAGTGCTCGAGCGCCAGGACGTGAAGCGCTCGACCGTCTCGGCCTCCTATACCCGCGAGGGCAGCGGCGACAACTACACGGCGCTGACCTTCGCCGCCGGGACCAACGATCGCGCCTTCAGCTCCAGCGACGCGCTGCTCGGCGAGATCAGCCATCGCACCGGCCGGGTCACGGTCTTCGGGCGCTACGAAGGCGTCGAGGTCGAGACCGAGCACCTGCTCTTCCCCGGCCTCGCCCACTCGCCGCATCCGGGCGAGCTCCTCGATGCGCTGCACGCGGTGACACTCGGCAGCGCCTACGAGCTCACGAAGAAGGGTGGGTGGGAACTCGCCCTCGGCAGCGACGTCGTGCTCTACAAGGTGCCGCCGCGCCTGCAGGCGACGCACGGCGATCGCCCCGTTTCCTATCACGTCTTCCTGCGCCTCAGGGCCCCCAAGTCGCCGATGGGGCGGATGTGGAACATGCGCATGTCCGACGGCATGCGCCACTGATCGACCAGGGCACGACACGATGTCACCGAGGAGATTCGCGCCACCTTTCGCCGCCCTGCCGTCACGGCTCGGCCGCCTGCTCCTCGTCGTGGCCTGTGTCCTCCCGCTCGCGCAGTGCATCAACGGCTCACCTGAGGGCCAGGTCCCCACGTCGCCGACGACACCGACGACGCCGGCACCGACCCTGACCTCGGTCGCGGTGACGGGTCTCAGCGGCGCGGTGACGCCCGGCCAGACGGCGCAGCTGGCCGCGAGCGCCAGCTATTCCGACGGCACCACCCAGACCGTCACGCAGCAGGCGACCTGGGAGAGCGGGAACCCGTCGGTCGCGACGGTGACACCCGCCGGGCTCGTGTCCTTCGTGGCGCTCGGCGACGCCGACGTCCGGGCGACGTATCGATCGGTCGTCGGCACCACCCGCGTGAGCGTCAGTGCCGCGCCGGTCCGTCGCTTCCCGCTGGCGGGAACGCTCACCGACCTCGACAACGACCGCGGTGTCGAGGGCGTGCGCGTGGAGGTGACGGACGGCGCCGACGCGGGCCGCACCGCGACCACCGACGTCACCGGCGCCTTTGCCTTGGCCAATCTCGCGGAGGGCACCTTCAGCGTCCGGATCACGCACCCCTATTACGAGGTGACGGTGCGCCCGGTCACGCTCGCCCAGGTCACGCGGCTCGACGTGGCCCTCAAGCCGGTCGTGAACGTGGCCGGTCTCTACGGCACCTTCAACGTGGCCCTGCAGGTGAGGCGGCAGAACTGCGAGACCCCTGTCAGGCCCGGGGCATCGGGAACGCTCGCCCTGAGCGGTAACGCCAACGGCACCAGCTTCCGCGCGGTGCTCGTGGAGCGCGGCACCACGCGCGCTTACAACGGCGAGATGAAGGCCGACGGCAGCTTCAGCGGGAGCGGCGGCGGCGTCATTGCGGAATTCCGCGGTCCGGGCCCCGGGGTAATCAACCGACACAGCTACACGGGCAGCATCTCGGGACGCGTCACCGGCAACAGCGTCACCGGCACGGAGACCGTCAACTACGTCCTGCCCTGCCCGGGCGGCCTCCTCGAGCTCGGCTTCAGCGGTTCGAAATAGCGCGCTGCTGGTCGTCGATCGCGACCAGCGGCCACCGCTCCGGTGCAAGCGTCCAGCGCGTGCGCCAGCCGCACCAGCGCTGCGCGGTCCACAGCAGCGTACCGGCGACGAGCGACACGCCGTTGCAGAGGTGATGCGGCATCTGCGCGGCCAATACCCGGAGCGCGAAGCCGCGGCCGCGGTGCATGGTGAACCACCGCAGCATCACGCGGTGCATCGCCGCGAAGCCGGCGAGCGCCACGATGGACACGGCCATCGCCGGGGGCCACCTGAGGGCGGTGACGGCGCCCGCGACCGTCGCGTAGGCGCACACCACTGACAGGCGCCCGTCGTACGACACGTTGAGGTCGTTGGCGAAGGCGTCATATTTGAACAGGGCCTGCATCCACGGCACGCCGCGATCGCGGACGTCGGTGACCAGGCTCGATCGAAAGGTCCAGCCTCGCATGTGCGTGCCCCGGGCCGCCACGTCCACGCGCAGCCGGAATCCCGCCGCGGTGAGCCGATACCCGAGATCGATGTCTTCGATGGACGGCCGTCGAAAGCGCTCGTCGAAGCCGCCGACGGCATGAAAAGCGGGCGTACGAACGGCGCTCAGCCCGGCCCAGAAGGTGCGTGCCTCGCGGCTGGCCTGCTCGTGCACGAAGGCGTGCGCGAGGTTGCGGTACTGCGAGTAGAACCCCGGATCCGACGGCTGGCGATCGTAGGAGCCGAACACGCCGGCCACGTCGGGCTCATGGCGCAGGCGATCGAGCAAGGCGGGAATGGCCGACTGATGCGGGACGACGTCGGCATCGATGAAGACAAGGACCGGCGCGCTGGCGGTTGCCGCACCTCGATTTCGGGCCGTCGCCGGACCGCAAGCCGCCGGGAGCGAGAGCACGCGAACGCCGTCGACGGAGGCGAGCGAGGCGAGATCCTCGTCGGACCCATTGGCCACGACCACGACCTCGAGCGGAACCGGCGATTGGAGGATCGCGGCGACGACGCGTTCGAGCATCGGCCGGCCACGATGGAACGGCACGATCACGGTCGCGAGCGGCGCCGGGCGATCGCCGCCCGAGGTCACCTCACTCAACGGAGGCCTGCCGCAGGATGACGTCGCGCGCGCGGGCCACGGCCAGCGTGTGCGCATCGCTGAACGGACGCTGGCGTGGATCGCCCAGGGCGCGGTAGGCCGCCGCGACGAGCGCGGTCAGCCCAGGATAAGCGGGCTCGCGGGCGATCGTCCGGCGCGCGAGGTTGACCGCCGCATGGCCCGCACCGAGGGCCGCGGCCGTGAACGGCCGCGTGATCTTCGAGAGCCGCGTCGGCCGCGCGCCCGGCTCCTGCCAGGAGAAGCCGTGGAACAGATCGACGACCATGCTGCCCTCGTCGGCGAGCAGCGTCAGGTCGTGGCGCGTCGGCCGCGCGTGCATCGAGATGAGCAGGCGCACCAGGACGTCGCCGGCGACGGTCGTCGCCATGAGCTCGCCTGGCGCGGGCCGCCGCACGTCCCAGGTGATCCGGTCGAACGCCTCGGGCGACCACACCTGCAGCAACGACAGCGGGTGCGGCAGGATCTCGGCGGCGACGAGCGCAGCGCGATCGGGTGCGCTGTCGGCGCCAGCCGAGCAGGCCCGGAAGTCGAACACGCGCAGGCGCCGCTCGCGCGCCCAGGCCAGCGCCGCGCGCGCCCCGTCCTGATAGACGGCCTGGTGCACCGGCACCACCCAGAGGCCGGCCTGCTGGGCAGCCAGGATCACCGCCTCGGTGGCGCTGGCGTCTGGCGCCAGCGGCTTCTCCACGATCACCGGGCAGCCGCGCGCCAGCGCCTCACCAATTGCGGCGACGTGCGTCTCGCCGGGCGTGCACACGTGGACGATGTCGATCCGCGTCGTCGCCGGCAGCGTGCCGAACGACACGGCGTGCGCCGTGGTGCCACAGGCTCGCGCCAGGCGCTCGGCCGCGTCCGTGTCGGTGTCGACGACGGCGACGACCTGTCCTCCGGCGCGCCGGCAGGCGTGCGCGTGCCAGCGGCCCATCAGGCCAGCGCCGACGATGGCGGCTCGGGGCGTGCGGGTCATGCGGATGGCGGTGCGGCGCCCAGGCGCCAGGAGTGGAGCGCGCGCACCTCGTCGCTGCCGATGAGGAGGCGGCGTCCCTGCGCGGCCGCGTGGTAGCACGCGACAATCACCTCGTGCACCGCGCGCGCGTCCGCGGCGGTCGTCGGCGGACGCCCTCCGCTGGCGAACGCGGCGAGGCTCTGGCGAAGCGCCTCGCGCGTCGCGTGCATGGCGGGATGCGAGGGGTTGCGGGCGAGAAACCGCCGGTCGTGGCCGCTTTCGCGCCAGGCCATGCCGGCGAGGCCGTACTCGACGCGCACCTTCGGCCGCGTCGAGCGGAAGAGGCCGGCGAGCACGCGCGCCCGGCCGCCGAACGAGGCGCGCCATGAGGCGTTGGCGGTGTCGGCGCGCAGCTCGACGTACTGCGTCTCGCCCTTGCACAGGCGGTTCTGGACGATCTGCGCGAGCCGCCCGCCGGGGAACTCGAGCGTGACCAGCGCGACAGCGTCGCTCGGACGTTCAATCGCCTCGCACGACGAGATCGTGGCGGACACGGCGACGGGGGGTTCGCCGAACAGCGCGAGCACGAGGTCGACGAGGTGCACGCCCGCCTCGTAGAGCGTGCGCTGCAGCATCTCGCCGCGCCACCCGGGCTCGGCCCAGGGCGGCAAATCCATCAGCTGCCACACCTGGACGATGCGCGGCGGGCCGTCGGCCCGCACGCCGTCGATGAGGCGGCCGAAGATTGGCATGTGCCGGAACTCGTGGTTCACCGCCACCTGGCGTCCACGCGCCGCCGCTTCGGCGATGATGGCGTCGGCCTGGTCGAGCGAGGAGACGAACGGCTTTTCGCAGAAGACGTGAGCGCCGGCGCGCAGCGCCGCCAGCGTGTAGTCGGTGTGCGTCTCCGGCGGCGACGCCACGATGACGACATCGGGTTTGGTGTTGAGCAGCTGCTCGAACGACGTACATGACGGGGATCTTGAAGGCCTGGACGGCGCGGTCGCGTCGGACCGGGTCCGGATCCAACGCCCCGACGACGCTGACCGACGGCAGAGCTGCCAGGGCCGGCAGGTGCAAGGTCAGTCCGGCGTTGCCGAGACCGATGAGCGCGACGCGCGTAGGCGATGGGGACATGAGGCTTTAAGTGCGGCTCCCTGCCGCGCGCACGAGCACGTCGAGCGTCTCAGCCGCCGTGCGGTGCCAGTCGAAATGCGCCGCGCGTTCGAGCCCCGCGACCCTCAGAGCGTCTCGACGCTCGGCGCTGCCGAACAGGACCACGAGCGCCTCGGCGATGGCGTCGGGCGTCGCCTCGGTCAGATAGTGCGCGGCCGCCCCGGCCACTTCACGGAGCACGGGCCGGTCGAGCGTCAGGACGGGCGTGCCGCTGCGCATCGCCTCGACGATCGGCAGGCCGAACCCCTCGTCTTCCGAGAGGTAGGCCACCAGCTCGGCGCGTCGATAGAGCGCCGGCAGGTCGGCGTCCGGCACGTGACCGAGGACGTGGACGCGGGCGCCAATCGCCGCGGCGCCCAGTCCGTGCGCATCGGGTCCCGCCAGCACGAGGTGCGGCAACGGAAACTCTCTCTCCACGGCGCGGCCAAACCCCGCGACCAGCTCCGGGATGTGCCGCCGCCGCGTCAGCTTACCGAGGAAGAGGACGAACGGCACCGCCTCGAGTTGGTAACGCGCCATCGTCTCCGCATCCGACGCCTCCGGCACCGACGTGAACCGCAGATCGGCGGCGAGCGGAATGGCATGCACCCGGCCCCGATCCACCCCGTAGTGCTCGACGATGGCCGGCACGGTGGCCTCGGCGAGGGTGACGATGGCGTCGGCGCGCTGCGCGCTCAGTCGGTAGAGCGGGCCTCGCAGCAGCCGCGCGGCTCGGGGAAAGTCGGCGGGACGGGTCACCTGCAGCATGTCGAGCGTGGCCACGACCATCGGGCACGGTCGCCGCAGCGGCGCCGTGTAACTCGGGCAGAAGAGCACGTCGAGGATCGCGCGCCAGGCGCGGCACGTGCACCTGCTCCCAGGCGGCGTCGGACAGCTTCGACGCCTGCCAGCGGTTCTCGAGCACTCCACGCAGCACGGCGCCGTCGAGCGGCTCGCGCGACAACAGCACGATACGCGCAAACGGAAACGCCGGGCCCGGGAGCTGCCCCGCCCACACGTCGAGCACGTTGCCGATGTAGCGGGCCACCCCGGTGACGCGGCCATGCAGGCGCTGCGCGAGGATGCCGAGCGCGCGTCCGCCGGCCGGCGCGGCCGCCGCACGAGCCAGGTCGCGTGGCTCGCTCACGGCAATTGCAGTCTCAGGCGCGCCACCGCCGTCCGTGGGCCGACGAGAGCCAGGAGCGCGACGCCGTAGACGCTGGCGCCGAGAGCGCATCGCCAGGCCACGGGAACGCCGTCGCCCACGCTCCACACCGCCGCCGCCATCAGCAGCGCCGCGCCGGCGGGCTTGGCCCAGCCGGCGGCGACCGCGCCGACACCGGAGACCCGGCTGACCAGGACGCCGCCACAGACGATGACGCCCTCAGCGAGGGCCGTCGCCGCCGCCGCGCCGGCGATGCCGTAGCGGGGAATGAGCCACAGGTTGGCGAGCACGTTGATGGCCGCGGCCGCCGCGAACCAGCGGGCCTCGAGCGGCGTGGTCGCGGTGACGACGTAGACGTTGTGCAGCAACCCGTGCACGAAGACGAAGAGCAGGCTTACCAGCAGCCATTGGAGCGCGCGGGCGCCCTCCGCATACGGCTCGCCGAAGAGGAGCGCGAGAAGCGGCCCCGCGGTGACGAGACCGCCGGCGACGAGCGGGGCGCCGATGACGGCCGCGCCGGCCAGCGCCTGATCGGAGACGAGGCGCAGATCCGCCGTTCCACGCGTCGCGGCGCGCGCCATCACGGGCAGGTAGGCCGCCTGCACGGCGACCACCAGCGCCAGGACGAAGAAGTGGACGCGGTAGACGGCCGCGTAGATCCCGACCTCGCGGCTCGACGCCACCACGCCGAGCATCACCATGTCGAAGCTGACGATGACGACGCGCATGCCGCGGCCGAAGACGAGCGGCGCCGATTCGCGCAGCAGCGCCAGCCCGTCGCCCCAGCGCGGCGCCGGCGCGGCGCCGGCCCGCAGCACGAACACGGCCAGCAGCAGACCCGAGGTGGCTTCGGCGACGAACTGGACCACCGGCACGCGCAGCACGTCGGCCGGGCCGAGGACGAACAACGCGACGCCCACCAGGGCCACCGTTTGGGTGCCGACCATCGCGAGCGCTGCCAGGCCCGAGCGGCGCAGCGCCTTGATTGCCCACGAGGGATCGAGCGCGAGCGCGATCAGCGAGAGTCCCGACAGCGCGATCACGGCGCGCTGCGCATCGGGGCGCGGCAGCAGCCAGGCCGCGGCGACGAGCAGCGCCAGGGCGCCCAGGGCCAGCGGCGCACGCACGGCGAGCACCAGGCGATAGATGCCGGCAGCGCCAGCCGGGTGGCGCGCCACGTCGCGCGCCGCGAGGTCGTTCAGTCCGCCGCCCACGGCCAGCGCGAAGTAGCCGCAGAGCGCCGACGCGAAGCCGAGGATGCCGAAGCCCTCCGGACCCAGCCGCCGTGCCAGCAGCGTGGTGGTCGCAAAGGCGACGAGCCGGGCGAGGATTTCGCCGCCGCCCAGCGCGGCGATGGCGCCGGCCATCGAGCCGCGCATGGCCGGGTCGGGCGAGGGAGCGTCGGGCGCGGTGGTGCCGTCCGCGCCCGGTGAGACCGCGACCTCCGTCATCCGATCCTGACGAGGCGGTTGTAGACGGCTCCGACGGCCCAGCCAGCGAGGTAGCCGAGTACCAGCCCGTAGACGAGGCCGACGACCGCGCCGGTCCAGGTGACCTCGTAGCCGCGCAGGTAGATGCCGAGGAGCGCCAGGTGCGGACCCACCTTGGTGCCGCCACGAATGACGAGGATGGCGGTGGCGACGAACAGACCCAGGCCGCAGATCAACCCGAAGGCCAGCCCCCACGCCCGCTCGTTCAGACGCACGAGCACGGCCTCGACCGCGCGCGCTTCCTCGGCCGTCAGGTGCTCCGGCTCATCGCGTTCAGATGCCATCGAGAAACTCGCTTTTCTCCAGGTTCGCCCGCGTGCGCACCATGTCGAGCCAGATCCGGACGGTGGCATTGTGCGCGAAGGCGAGCAGCCACCCCGCGACGAACCCGATCGCGCCGCCCCAGGCCGCGCCGACGACGACCCCGACCTTCGACACGTGATAGCCGCGCAGGTACTGCCCGAGCAGCTCGAGATGCCACGCCTCGGTGGGCAGCACCACCAGGTGCGCCGCCGTGACGAGGGCGAAGGCGAGGGCGACGAGCAGGCCGACCGCGGCGCCGAGCGCAACCGGCTTCAGGGGCGCGGCCGCTGCGGCCAGACGCGGCGGCAGACTCGAGGTCCCGTCGGACCGTCGTGGCGGCGTCACGAGACGTCCTTTCTCGCGCCATCGCGCGTCATCGTCTCGCGCCCGTCCACGGCGCGGCACACCGCGAAATGCGAGCGTCCGAACGGCAGCGGCGAGCCGGCGAGCAGCAGCCGTCCCTCGGCCACGAGCCAGCGCCGCTTCCAGCGATCGAGACGACCCGGCTGCGCCGGAGCCGAGGCGAGCACGCCGTGGTAGCCGCGGCCAGTACGTCGCAGCGCGCGCCACTCACGGGGAATCTCGGCGAGTCCGAGCAGGGCGTTCACGCGACCCAGCCGCTCGACGATGAAGCCGGCCGCTTCCACCTTGCGGGCGAGCTCGTCGGTCTCGTAGCGATGGAACAGGTGCTCCTCGTCGTCGGCGGTGCGAGGCAGCGATTGGGCATTGGTTCGCAGGACGAGGAGACCGCCGGGCTTGAGGACGCGCCGCATCTCGCCGAGCGCCGTGGCGTCGCCGCCGTCGAGCGGCAGGTGCTGGAGCACGTCGAGCGACACCACCACGTCGGCGGTCGCGGACGCGACGGGCACGGCGAGCGCCGACGCACGCATCACAGCTCCCTGCCTCCACTGAGCCGCGGCGCGGAGGCCGTCCAACGCCAGGTCGAGCCCCGCCAGTCGCCAGCGCGGATAGCGTGTCGCGAACCACGCCAGCGTGCCGCCCGAGCCGCAGCCGACGTCCACGAGCGAACCGGCGTCGGGCAACCGCGCGCCGGCCAGCGCGTGGGCAAGAATATCCCTCATCGCCGCGTTCCACCAGCCGCCGGCTTCGAGCGCCCGGAGGCGCGCGTAGTAGTCGGGCGTGAAGATCGCCGGCCCCATCATCGCTTCACTCCGTGCGCGTCGAGCAGCGGCGCCACCCACGCCATCGCCTGGCGGACGCCCGGCAGCCGCCCCGCTCGGTTGTAGGCCGCGACCAGCGCCTCGCCGGACCCCAGCCGGCGCGCGTCCGATGGCAGGGCCGCGGCGGGTCCGACGCTGACCTCGGCGAGGCCCGCCGCCCGCATCGTCCGCCGCAGTGGACCCGCCGAGGTCGGGTGCAGGTGCTGGTAGCGCTCGCCGTTGCGCCAGGTCACGTAGCGGTCGGCGAACCGCGCGGGCACGAAGCCGACGCCCCACACGTCGACATGGGGCTCGGGCAGCAGCGAATACCGGTTGGTCGTCCGCAGGTGGAGGTGCCCTCCCGCGTCCAGCGAGCGCGCGGCCTCGCCGATCACCCGCGCCAGGTCCGGCGCATGCTCGAGGAGCCCCATCGACACCACCCGGCCCGCGGCGCGATCGGGCAACGGCAGCGCCGCCGCATCGGCGCAGGCGAGCGTCACGTGGCTGACCCCTCGCTCGCGGAGACGACGCTGGGCGACTACGAGCCACCGGAACGCGATGTCGATGGCGATGACCGGCCGCGCCGGCGCGATGACCGCGGCCAGGTCCGCGGTGCCGCAGCCGAGATCGATCCACGGCGAGGCATCGCCGACCGTGTCGAGTCCGAGCGCCACCAGCCACTCGCGGCTGCGTGCCTCACCCGCCAGCACGTGCTCGGTGAACCGGCGCGCCCGATCCCGCGTCGTCGTCGGCGTCATCGCCCAATAAGCCTCGACCGTGGCCTCGAAGCCGAAGCCGCGCGTGCGCGCGTCGAGCGCCAGGCCCTTGGCGCGATCGTCCTCGATCGAGATCCACGGGTCGGGCGTCAGCCGGAAATCGGGGATGCCCAGCACTATCGGATAGCGACGTGGACAGGCCGAGCAGACGTAGGCGTCGGCCTCGCGAGCGACCGGTCCTCGACACACCGGACAGACGAAGGAGACGGCGGTCATCCGCCCCCCAATCGCCGCCACACCGCGCGGGCCTGACGCAGGCGATGGCGCAGTCGCACCCAGCGCGCGAACGCCGAGGTGCCCCACTTCTCGAACCGGCCCGGCTCCTCGAAGTACCACATGTCGAGCCGCGGCAACTCGAAGGGCCGGCGATCGTCGTGCGCCCGGAACTCGGTGGTGCACGCCCAGCGATGCACGCCGGCGACGGCGGTCCGGACCTGGGCGTCCGCGGCGCCGTAGGGATAGGCGAAGCCGGACGGGCTGTGCCCGAGTCGCCGCGCAATCTCGCTCGCCGCGCCGTGGATCTCGTCCTCGACCTGGGCCGGACTGACGCGCGTCAGGTACGGGTGCGTGCGCGAGTGCGAGCCGATCGTCAGGCCTTTCGTGCTCAGGTCTCCGAGCGCGTCCCAGTCGAGGAGCGGCTGCTCGGCGAGTCCATACCCATCGATCGTGGCCCAGCGATTGGTGGCGCCGACACACTTGCTGACCACGAAGATGGTCGCCGGCAGACCGCGATCGACGAGCAGCGGCAGCGCCTCGGCGGCGATGTTGGCAAACCCGTCGTCGAAGGTCAGGGCCACGGCCGATCGGCCGGGCGCCCGGTCGGCGAGCAGCTCGTCGACCGTGACGATCGCCACGCCGGTCCGCACCAGGTGCTCGACCTGCCGTCGGAAGGCCGCCGGCGACACTGAGATCGGCGAGCCCGACGTGTCGATCGAGTGATACGTGAGGATGGCGCGCATGGCCGTTCATCACTCCGAGGCGGCGGACGACTCGAGCCGCTTGCGACGCGCGCGGTCGACGCTCGCGACGAACTGCGGCACGACGGCTTCCTCGCTCCAATGCTCGCGGAAGGCGCGCTCGGCGTCACCAGACAGTCGCTCCCGCAGGCCGGGCTCGTGCGCCACGGCCCGCAGCGCGGCGTCGAGCTCGGCCGGCGTGTCGAACACCAGGCCTCCTCCGCGCGCGGCCAGCTCTGGCAGGGGCCCGCGATTGCGGACGATGACCGGCGTGCCATGGCTGAGCGCTTCGATGACGACGATGCCGAAGGTCTCGTAGGTGGTGGAGGGGACGAGCGACGCGAGCGCGTGCCGGTACCACAGGCCCAGCTCGTGGCGCGGCACGAACCCGAGCCATCGCACGTACGGCGACCCTGCGGTCGCGGCCTTGAAGGTCGCCTCCGCCGCGCCCGTCCCGGCGATGACGAGATCGGCGCCGCGATCGGTCGTGAAGAGCGGCAGCACGTCGGCCAGCCCTTTGAGGTGTTCGATCCGGCCGACGAACAGGAAGTAGGGACGCTCGTGCGGGCGCGGGCCACTCGACGCCGATGCCAACGCCGCCGGGGCCTCGACGAACGACGGAATCACCTCCATCGGCGGAGCGAACCCGTAGGCCCGATGCTTGTCGCGGCTGAACTCCGATCGCGCGTAGAACACGTCCACGTGGCGCGCCGCGCGCTCGATCGCGCCGGTCTGGCGCCAGAGCTGCGGCGGCCGGTGGTGGTGCAGCGTGCAGCGCAGACAATGCCGCTCGTCGCACGGCTGTTCGTCGTAGCGCCACAGCACATGCGTCGGACAGATCAGCCAATGCTCGATGGCCACGAACACCCGCACGGCGTCCGGACACAGCGAGAAAATGCCGGGCCCGCCCATCAGCGAGACGTTCTCGAAGACGACGGTGTCGAACTGCCGCTCGGCGCACAAGCGGCGGAGCCGCGCCCCGTGCACCATCGGGCGTCCGGTCTGGTGGGTGAGGAGGAGGCCGGTCCGGCCGAGCGGGCTGCGCAGGCCGATCACCTCGACGCCAGGCTCGGCCTGATGCCGCGGTTGTGGGGTTGGTGCCAGGGCGAGGTAGGCATCCTCGTCGTGGACGACCGTGACCTCGCAGCCGCGTCGCGCCAGCGCACCAGCAAAGCTCTGCACGTCGACCGCGTCGCCACCGAAGCTGTAGGGCGGATAGAAGGTCGTGACCATGAGGACGCGGCGCATCAGCCCGCCGCCTCCTCGATCGCCGCCAGCGTCTGGCGCGCGCACCGATCCCAGCTGAGTTCACCGGCCCGCTGCCGCGCCACGTCGCCCATCGCCCGACGCCCGACCTCGTCGTCGAGCAGGCGCCGCATCGCCGCCGCAATCGCGTCGACGTCTCCCGGCGGCACGAAGTAGCCGCCGCCCTCGAGCAGTTCCGGCAGCGGGCTGGCCGTCGTGGCGATGACCGGAGTCCCGCATGCCGCGGCCTCGACCGCCGGCAGACCGAAGCCTTCTGCGGCCGAGACCATCAGCAGCGCCAGCGCTCCGGAGTAGAGACAGCGCAAGTCGTCGTCCGACACGAACCCGGTCCATCGCACCAGGGACTCGGTGCCGTGCGCGGCTATGGCCGCGCGGAGCGCCCCGCCCTCGGCGTGGAACACGTCTTCCTCGGACGGACCGGCGAGCACCAGCCACGGCGGCGACCCGGCGCACTCGCGCACGACGCGCGCGTGGGCCTCGACGATGTCGCCGACGCGCTTGTGCGGGTTGAGCCCGCCCACGTAGAGGAACCATCGACTCGCCGACGGCAATCCGACGCGCGCGGCGACCGCCTCGATCTCCTCGCGCCCGGCACCAGCCCGATAGCTCGGCGAGGGCGCTTCGAGCGCCACGCGGATGCGATCGGCGGGGATGCCGATGACGTCGGCGATGTCACGGGCGGCGTAGGGCGACACGGTGAGGATGAGCCGCGCCTGCCAGCGGGCGAGCGCCACCTTGGCGCGCCAGAACAGCCGCGCGCGCCGCGACGGCAGCGTCAGCTCGGGGAAGCGTTCGGCCACGGCGTCGTGAATCGTGACGACCGCGGCGAGTCCCGGCGGCAGGGGGAAGTAGGTGTAGACGGTGGGCGCGAAGAAGACGTCGAGGCGCGCGCGCGACGTCGCCCGGGTCATGCGCAGAGGTCGGGCAGCGAACGCGCCCCGTCGGCCGAAGCCGCCACCGTCGGCGACTCGGCTCAGGTCGACGACGACCGGCGTCACGTTGGGTCCCGAGAGATCGAAGTCGCGCATCGCGCGTTCGTCGAGCAGGCAGACGAGCTCGTGGTGTCGGGCGATCGGCGCGAGCGCCCGCAGCACCTCCCGTGTGAAGCGCCCGTAGCCTCGCGGGTTCGCCCACGACGTGGCGTCGATGCCCACGCGCACGATGGTCAGGGCCTTCGTGCGGCGCCGGCACCGGCGGCGGCCGCCGCTGGCTGGGCGGCGGGCTCGAGCCGCTGCTCTTCGTGGTACTCGAAGTCGGTGTTGACCTCCCAGATGTCATGCGTCGCGCCGCGCATGTTCCAGACCGCCATCATCGCGGTGAGCATCGAGTGATCCTGGTTGTTGTACTTGTGCATGCCGTTGCGGCCGACGGTGTGCAGGTTGTCGATGGGATCGATGGCGTCGCGAATGGCCGAGAGATGCGCCCGATACTCCGCATCGTAGACGGGATACGCCTTGGGCACGCGCACCACGGAGCCGTCCACGACCGTGGCGCCCTGCGCCAGCGCCAGGGTCTCGAGTTCGCGAGTCGCCAGCGCGATGAGCGCCGGGTCCTCGCTGTCCCACAGGTCGTCGCCCTTGAAGCAGAAGTACTCGAAGCACAGGCAGGTGCGGCCGGGCTCGGGCACCATGGCCGCGCTCCAGTTGTTGAGATTCTGGATGCGGCCGACGCGCACACCCGGGCTGTGGATGTAGAGCCAGTTGTCCGGGAAGAGATTCGAGCGGTCGAGGATGAGCGCGACCACGAGGAAGTCGCGATAGCGCAGACCCTCCGCGGCCCGCTTCGCCGCCGGCGGCATCACGTCGCCCAGCGTCCGCACCAGCGAGCGCAGCGGCATCGTGGTGATGACGTGCTGGGCTTCGATGCGCACCGGCCCGGCCGGCGTCTGCGCGTGGACAGCCGTGACGCGTCCGTTCTGGCACTCGAGCGACTGCGCGCGATGCGAGAGCAGCACGCGGTTGCCGCCCTGCTCGACGCGCGCCTGGCACTCCTCCCACATCTGACCGGGTCCGAGCTCGGGATATCGGAACTCGTGGATCAGCGTCTTGATGTCCGTCGATCGACGCTGGAGCGCGGTTGCCGAAAGGATCGCTTTGGCCAGCGACAGGCCCTGGATGCGCTGCGCTGCCCAGTCGGCGCGAATCTCCGTGCACGGAATGCCCCACACCTTTTCGGTGTAGGTCTTGAAGAAGATCTCGTAGAGCCGCTTGCCGAAGCGGTTGGTCACCCACTGTTCGAAGGTCTCTTCGACGGGATACGGCTTGATGCGCCACCAGAAGTAGCTGAAGAGAATGCGGAACGCGTTGACCAGGCCGAGGCCGCGCAGGGCGTTGCTCGCCTTGAGCGGATAGTCGAAGAAGCGGCCCTGGTAGTGGATGCGCGACAGGCGCGGCACGGAGATGAACTTCGAGCCGAGGAGCTCGTCCCACATCGCCTGGACGGGCGCCATCTTGGTGAAGAACCGGTGCCCGCCGAGGTCGAAGCGGTACGACTTGTAGCGCGCGGTGCGGGAGATGCCACCGACGACGGTGTCGCCTTCGAGCACCGTCACGCGCACGCCTTCCTTCGTGAGCAGGTAGGCCGCGGTGAGACCAGCGGGCCCGGCGCCGATGACGACGACGTGGTCGCCGGGGCGCAGCGGCCTGACCGATCGCGGGGTCGACGGAGTCAGCACACGCGGCTCAAGGCATCGCCCGGACCGCACGCCGCGCCCACCACTTCGCCCGCGGCCCAGGCGGCCACGAACACGGGGAGGAGGGGCAACGATCGCAGCAGCATGGGACGGTAGGGCGGACGCGACCACACCCGCCCGACGATGCGGGCGAGCAGCACGGGCGGCAGCAGGACGGCGGCCGCCGCGGCGTAGAGCGCACGTCCGGGCAGCGAGCGGTCGCGGACGCGCGCGCCGGCGAACGATCGGGCATACAGGTAGCGCTGCGAGGTGTACTCCCACACCGTGTAGTGCTTCTTGTGCCCGACGGCAATCTCGGGATGGCAGTGGAGCTCGATGCCGTGGGCGCGCAGCACCTCGTGCAGGTGGTCTTCCCACCGACCGCTCGTGGTCGCCTCGCGAAAGCGGTCGAGGAGCGCGCGCCGGTAGGTGGTGTTGTTACCGGCGATCGAGGGCACCGGGCCCGACGGCAGCGGCGCCAGCAGCTGGCTGTATTCGCAGAGGAACGCCGCCCAGTCGACGAGCCGATCGGTCGCGGCATTGACGATCGCTCCGCCGACCACCTCTTCACCTTGCGCGTGGGCGGCTAGCATCTGGTCGGCCCACCCCGCCGGCACCTGGACGTGATCCTCGATCACCGCGACGACCGGCGCGCCGGCCTCGGCGAACGCCAGCGCGCGCAGCTGGGGAATGGTGGTCCCGGGCGCGGCGTCGAGGACGCGTACCCAGGGATAGCGCACGCGGACCTCCTGGCGCAGCGCGGCCCCGACGCGATCGACGACGAGCACCTCGAGCGGCGTGCGGCGCGCGTCCACGGCGAGCGCGTCGAGGCACCCGGTGAGATCAGCCATGCCGTTGACCGAGGGGATCACGACCGAAAGCCGCGGGTCGTGCGGTTGCGCGAGCGCCTCTGCCATTGCCTACGACGCCCGTCCACGCACATAGCCCATCATCTCTCCGGCCGACCAGGCACTCAGGAACACCAATGTCAGGGGCAGGGCCCGCCCGAACGCGCCGCGTTCGTCGGGCCTCACGTTCGCGCGCAGCCGCCGGGCAAGCAGCACGGGGAGCAGCGGCGCCGTGAGGGCCCGCAGCCAGCGGCCCGAGCCGTTCTGCTCGCGCAGCCGGACCCGCGCGAAGGCGAACCCGTGTCGATAGCGATCGAGGCAGAAGGGCCCGACGGCGTAGCGCTGATTCTGTCGCATCACGGCGGCCGGTGTCACCGTGAGATCGCAGCCCGCCGCCGCCAGGCGGGCATGGATGACGTCCTCCCAGAGGCCGTCGCTGGCCCAGCGAGCCGCCAACGGCAGAGCCCGCGGGCCGTACAGCACGTTGGCGCCGGTGGCCAGCGGCGGCGCATCGCCCGAGGCCGTGCCCATGAAGAAGCCGTATTCGGCGAAGTAGGCGGCCCAGTCGACGGCGCGGGACTGTTCGGCGTTGCCCATCCGACCGCCGACGACCTCGGCCGCGGTTCCGGCGGCGGTGGCAACGAGTGCATCGAGCCAGCCCGACGCCGCGACGCAGTGGTCCTCGACGAGCGCGGCATACGGCGTGCACACGGCGGCGAGTCCGGCACCGCGCACCTCGGGAAGCGAGGCGCCCGGCGCGGCATCGACGGGCACGATGTCCACGGCGACCGGCGCACCGCTTTCCCTCAGGCTGGCGACAACCGCGCCCGCATCTCCCGTGCGCGCGAGAATCACCGGCGCGCCGTGCGCGCGCGCTTGCGGCAGCACCGAGCGCAGGCAGGCCAGCGCCAAGGCCGGCTCGCGCGGCGACGCGATCACGACGCTGACCGATCCCGGCGCCAAGACCGATCCTGGCGCCACCCTGTCACTCATCGCGCCGGCTCGTCGCCGACGACCGCCCCCAGCGCTTCGCCCCATGCCCACGCCGTGGCGAAGCACACCATCCAGGGCAGCGCCGCGAGAAAGCGGAGGCGATGCGCGGAGTAGGGCAGCACGCGACGCGCGGCCCGCCACCACAGGACCGGCGGCACGAGCGGCGTCGCGACGACCTGGCGCGCGCGGCTGGCGAGGCTCGTCGCGCGTGAGGCCGCGAACCGCCGGCCGTGGCGCAGGCGCTCGCGCAACACGCGCGCCGGCGCAGGCCGTCCCATCGCCGCGGCGGTGGCCCCGGTCGCGGCGGCGAGGGTCAGGCCGCGGCTCCGCAGCTGCCGATGGATGGCCACTTCCCAGAAGCCGTCCACGTCGAAGGGCGGACACGCCTCGAGATCCGATCGTCGATAGAGCGCGTTGTCGCCGGCAATCTCGCCCTCGACGGGTCCGTCGCGCCAGCGTTCCTCGATGAACGCCGAGTAGCGCAGATAGAACAGCGCCCATGCCGCGGGCCCGGTGTCCTCCGCCAGGGTGAAGCCGCCGCCCACGCCCGCGACGGCGGGCCCGATCGCCGGCCCGATCGCCGCCAGGAGACGCTCCGCCCAGGTCGCGCTGACGCGGAGCTGGGCCAGCGTGAACGCCACGAAGGTGCCATGGCTGGCGTGAAAGCCGCGCGCCCACAAATGCGGCACGAGCACGCCTGGCGCTGCGGAGATCAGGCGCACGGTCGGAAATGCCTCCACCCGACGCCGGGTGTCGTCGCGCGAGGCCTCGACGACGACGATGTCGCTCGGGATGTCGGCGGTCGCGGTGAGGAGCGCGGTGAGGCAGGCGTCGATCGTGTCTTCGGCGTCGATGGCCGCGACAACGATCGAGAGCCGCGGCGGCGTCATCGCGCAGCACGATAGCATGCGGATCGGCGCCGTTGCCCGAGGTCCCGTAGCATAATGCGCCTCGATGCCGACTCGCCGCAGCACCGAGCTGGCGCTCGTCGCGATCGCCACGCTCCTCGGCGCTCTCGTCCTCACCTGGCCGCTCGCCGCCGACGCCACCGCGACGCTGCCGGCCCCGGGCGACTCGAAATACAGCGCCTGGGCGCTCTACTGGGTCGCCGACCGCACCGCGCACGGCCTCGCCGGCGTCTGGAATACGCCGATTCTTCTATCCCTACAAGACGACGCTGGCGCTGGCCGAGCCCATGCTCGGCATCGGTGTCCCGCTCGCGCCGTTCGTGTGGCTCGGCGCCAACGCCGTGCTGCTGCACAACATCGCGGTGTGGCTGTCGTTCGTGATTGCCGGCACGGGCGGCTACGTGCTCGGGCGCGACCTCACCGGCCACCGCGCCGCCGGCGTGGTCTGCGGCGCCGTGGCCGCCTTCATCCCGTATCGCGTCGGCCACCTGCTGAAGGTGCAGGTGCTGTACGCCGCCTGGCTGTGGTGGGCGGCGTGGGGCGCGCACCGCTACTTCGCGATGCCGTCGATGTGGCGGGCGCTGCGCGTGGCGATCTTCTTCATCCTGCTCGGTCTCTCGAGTCTCTACTTTGCCTACGCCGGCGTCGTGCCGCTCCTCATGATCGTGGCCGCCGAGGCGTGGCGGCGTCGCGGACCCGTGCGTGCGTGGCTGGTGCATGGCCTGGCCGCGGCTGTCCTGTGCGCGCTCGCCTACGTGCCGGTGGCGAGGGCCGTGCGCTCGATCGAGACCGGAGGCGTCTCGGTCGCCAGCACGGTGGACGTGAACTCCTACAGCGCCGACATTCTGAGTCTCGTCTCGGGCCAGCCCTCCTGGTTGGTCTGGGGATCCGTGCTGCGCCGTGGCGACGGCGAGTCGGACCTGTTTCCCGGTCTGACCGTCCTCGTGTGCGCCGTGCTGGCGCTGCTGTGGCGCCGCAAGCTCGCCGCGGCGGACACGCCCACCGAGACGCCCAGGCCGTTCACCTGGGTGTATCTCGCGCTCGTGCCGATCGGGCTGGTGCTGTCGTTCGGTCCGACGCCGGCCTACAGCGGTCAGCCGCTCGGAACGAATCCGCTCTTCACCTGGTTGTCGGCGGCTGTGCCCGGCTTCGCCCAGCTGCGGACCAGCGGACGCTTCGTCGTCATCGCGCAGCTCGGGCTCTCGGTGCTCGCGGCCTATGGGGTGGCGGCGTGGCTGGCGCGGCGCCGCGCGTCGTCGAACGAGGCCGTGGCCACCGCGCTCGTCGCCGGCGGGTTGATTTTCCTCGAGGGGCTCGCCCCGCCGACCAACCTCCTGGACTTCTCGACCTACCTCCGATCGGGCGATCGACAGACGGTCGAGTGGCTGGCGCAGCGTCCCGGCGGTGCGGTCGTCGAGCTGCCGCTCGACGGCTGGGGCCCGATCGACTACTCGATGGTCTACCAGCACCGCACGCTCGTGCATCGTCACCCGACGGTGGCCGGCGTCAGCCGCTACAACCCGCCGCTGCAGGCGATGCTGGCCGATCCCGACTCGCCGCTCGTCACCGTCGATCGCGCGCCCGAGGCCGTCGCCTTCCTGCGTGCGCTCGGCGTGCGTTACGTCGTCGTGCATCCGAACTGGTTCCGCGACCGCAACCTGGGCGAGGCGATGCGCGAGGCCTACTCCCAGGCCTCGGGCCGCGCGTCCCGGTCGTTCGGTGAATCGACGCTCGTCGACCTGGGCGACGTCGCGAGCGGTCCGCGCGGCGACGACGCGCGCGAGATGCCGACCTCCGCGATGCGCGTCACCGCCAACGCCGGCGCCGTCGAACGCATGCTCGACGGCGACCCGGCCACGCGCTGGCTCACGGGCAGGGCGCAGAACGGCACGGAACGCATCGACATCGCCATGCCCTCGCCTGTGCTCGTCTCGGGTGTCCGACTCCAGATCGCGGGGCGCAGCCTGAACGACTATCCGCGCGCGCTCAGCGTGTCGGTGTCGTCCGACGGCCAGCACTTCGTCGAGGTCTTCGCCGGGTCGGTGTTCCCGGCGCTCGGCGCGGCCCTGCGCCTCGACCCGGTGTCGCCGGCGATCGACGTGCGGTGGGCACCGACATCAGCGCAGTTCGTGCGCGTGCAGCAGAGCGGCCGGACCAACCGCCGCTGGTTCTGGTCGGTGCACGAACTGCGGCTGCTGACGCCGGCTCGCTGAGCGGTTCGATACGATGAGTCTGCCACCTTGTCGTCATTTTGCATGGTAAAATGACGACGTCATGGCGCCTGGCCGATATCCCCGCCTTCTGACGCCGGCCAAAGGCAGCTTCTTCCTGTATGGGGTTCGGGGCGTCGGCAAGAGCACCTGGGCGCGGGAAGCCTTTCCTGACGCCCACGTCGTCGATCTCCTCGACGAAGGCCGCCACCAGGCGTTGCTCGCCAATCCCGAACTGCTGGGCCTGGAGCTGCGGACGCTGCCGGCCGGTCGCGTCGTCGTGCTGGACGAAGTTCAGCGCGTCCCCGCGCTGCTCAATGAGGTCCACCGCGCCATCGAGGCTACGCGCCGGCGGTTCGTGCTTCTGGGGTCGAGCGCGCGTCGGCTGAAGACTGCCGACACCAACCTGCTGGCTGGTCGCGCGGCGCTGCGGACGATGTTCCCGCTGGTGCCGGCAGAGCTCGGTGCGGACTTCAACCTGAATCGCGTCCTGCGCTTCGGCAGCATTCCCGTCGTGTGGCAGGCGGACGATCCGCGGGCCGCGCTCGAAGCGTACGTGCAGCTCTACGTGCGCGAGGAGATTCGCATCGAGGCGCTCGTCCGCAACCTGCCGGCGTTCCTGCGATTCCTGCCCGTCGCCGCCTTGTTCCACGGGCAGGTCATCAACGTGTCGGGTCTGGCCCGCGATGCCGCCACGGCGCGGACGACGATCGAGGGCTACCTGGGCATTCTCGAGGACACGCTGGTAGCGACGCTCCTCCCGGCCTTCGAGGCCAAGCTGCGGGTGCGGGAGCGACGCCATCCCAAGCTCTATTGGGTCGATCCGGGACTGGCACGTGCGGCCAAGCGGCAGCTGGGTGCGGTCGCCGCGGAGGAGCGCGGCTCGCTGCTCGAGGGCCTCGTCCTCACCATCCTGCGTGCCCACAACGTCGATTCGAACCTGTTCGACGAGGCGTGGTACTGGGCCCCGGCCCAGGCCCGCCAGACCGAGGTCGACTTCCTCCTCCGGCGGGATCGCGACTTCCTGGCGGTCGAAGTCAAGGCACACGCGCGCTTCTCGCCGCGGGAGCTGACCGGCCTGCGCGCGATCGCCGAGCTGCCGCGGATGACGCGACGCATCCTCGTCTACCTCGGCGATCGTGAACTCCGGACCGAGGACGGGATCGAGGTCTGGCCGCTCGAGCGCTTCAGCGCGGCCGCCGCGGATGCCTCACTCTGGCGTGGTTAGATACAATGGCCGCGTGTCGGATCCGTCGTCCCCGTCGCGCAAGGCGAGCCTGTCGGCCGACACGACCGCTGAGATCGAAGACCGCCAGATCGAAGCCTGGCGCCGACTGTCGCCGGCCGAACGACTGCGGCTGGTGAGCGAGACGACTCGCGCCGTCACCAATCTGGCATTGGCGGGCATCCGCCGCCGCCATCCTGACGCCTCCGAGCGCGAGTGCTTCCTGCGCCTGGCGGCCATTCGCATCGGCGTGGACGCGACGCGACGAATCTATCCAGACGCGGCGGAGTTTCCCGACCTCCGCGGCCCGGCATGAGCGATCCGGTCGCCGTCGCGCTGAGGGTGGCGGACATCCTCGAGGCGTGTGGACTGCGCTATCTGGTGGGCGGATCGCTTGCCAGCTCGATGCGCGGTGAGCCGAGATCGACTCTGGACGTCGACATCGTGGTGGCCATGACGGCGGCGGACGTCGACCGCTTCGTCAACGCGTTGCGCGAAAACTTCGAAGTCGACGAGCTGGCGGTTGCGCGGGCCGTCCGCGACCGTTCGAGCGTCAACGTCTTCCACGCCTCGTCGGCCATCAAGGTCGACTTCTTCGTCATGGGAGGCGGCCCGCTCGACGAGGAGAAGATGGATCGGCGGCAGCGTGTCCAGGTTGCGGCCGACCCCGAGCGACATCTGTACACCTACGCACCCGAGGACATCGTGCTCCAGAAGCTGCGCTGGTTCCGCTCGGGTGGCGAGGTATCGGATCGCCAGTGGCGCGACATTCTCGGCATCCTGCTGGTCCAGGGCAGCGAACTGGATCGCGTCTATCTGCGCGACCGCGCCCTGCGATCTGGTCTCGCGGACCTGCTGGAGCGCGCCGAGGCGGAGTCGGGCAGCGGACACAACTGACGGCGAGAAGGTCAGGTGGCGTCCTGCAGGTCCACGGACAGCAGCAAACGGCAGCCGGCCTCGGCCGTCGCCGACAGGATGACCGCGCCCCAGATGCGGAGGCGATGATCGGGTGACGGACCTGATCCCCTCGGCCTTTTCGCCCGAAGTAGAATGCAGGTGCAATACAAAGCGGTCGCCAGGATGGTGTCAACACCTATGACTGGAAGTGCACGCATGCAGGATTCATCATCTGCCGAGCGTACTGGCCTGTTCATCAGTCACGCGCACGATGACGGCAAGCTAGCCGACCTGTTCCGGCGCTTCTTGCAGTCGTTGCTTCCGAACCTCGCGATCACGTGTACGAGCGACTCGGAATACGCCTTAGAGCCCGGTGCGCCTCTCGTCGATCAAGTGCACAGGCGTTTGGATTCTGCTCAGGCCCTATTCCTTCTTGCGACCCCGACCGCTAGCAAGAAGCAGTGGGTATTGCACGAGTGCGGCTATGCAACCGCAGCGAGTACAAAGGTCAGTTGCGCTTCTACGTGCTCATCGCGACTGGCTCCCATCGCGAGGCCGTTCCTGCTCCTTACCAACCAAGGATCGCCGTGAACCTATCGCGAGCGGGCGAGTTGTGCAGCTTTGCCGATCGCCTTCTCGAGCAGTTTGGCGACTCAACGAAGGTTACGGATCCGTGGCGTGCCTCCGCTGCCCTCATCGATTGTTGCACTGAACTCGAGCGTGTGGATGCCCACGCCCACGCAGAGCTCGAGAGTCGCCGCCGTATCATGCGCTATCGCCGGGTGAGGTGGCAGCGTGATTGCCTGATAGCGACGGCGCTCGTTGTCGGCATCAGTTGCGTCTGGATGGTTACGGCTGTCGTTCGCGCTAACACGGCTAGCGATGATGCTCAGTCGGCGCTCAGTCGCATGGATGCAAACGTGAGGGCTAACTACTCCAGAATTCGAGGAGTAGTCATCGACCAAACCGATACAGCCATCAAGGTCGACGGGGCCAACATTAGCGCGCATGCCGGTGATCGGGATGGAACCGTATCGGCTGAGTCTGCGGAGGGCGGCAAGTTCGACTTGGACATTGGCGGGATGAGCCTCAGGGATAACACACTGATTCGGCTAGATGTGGGCAAGGCCGGATTTGCCAAGGCCCAGCGTAGCTTTCTCTATAGAGATAACCTTGTTGAGCACACGATTCCGCTCACAAAAGTGGAAGCAACGAGGAATGAGAGGTGAGCTGGTGCCGACTTCGAACTGCTTTTTGACCGCGTGCGTGATTCTCGCGGTAACAGCCAGTCCGTCGGCTGCGCGAACGTGCTCCAAGCCTTTCGAGGTGCCGGACCGAACGTACTACAGGCTGTCCATCGCTTGGCCGGCACAGGCAGGCCTGACGAATTCGTTTGTGTGGGTCGAAGACATCACTTCGCGCCTGTTTGGCGGCTACCGGCCATTTGACGTGTATGTGATCGTCGGCAAGAACTATGCGCCGTTCAGTCAATCGTCTGGTCGACTGAACCGACGCGACTTCAACATCATCAACGGCAAGAGCGCAAACAACGAGTTTACCCAGTGGAGAATTGATTCCAGCAAACTGGTGCCGAGGCCGTTCACTGCGGGTTCGGTCAAGTACCTGCTGACCGTCGTTGATGTAGACAATGCCTACTTTGCGGAGAATGATTCGATCACCCTGAAGATCTGCACTGAGTAGGGCTCTGGAGTTCGCGGACTGCTTACCCTTCGACCGAGCGCACGTACCGAAGGGCTGAACGACTCTATCGAGAGTTGCCAGGCCGTCAGAACCGACTGCGGGTCTCGGGTTCCTATCGCCCGACGCGGTTCCGGCCCTCCGCCTTGGCGCGGTAGAGCGCCGCGTCGGCGGCCCGGATCAGGGCCGACTCCGACATCGTGTCGGTGACCGCGGTCGCCGCGACGCCGATGCTGACGGTGACGAATTCGCTGGTGGTCGACCCGGCGTGCGGGATCTTCAGTCCGTGCACGATTGCCGCGGCCTCGCGGGCGATGCTCACCGCGCCGTTCACGTCGGTGCCGCCGAGGACGATGGCGAACTCCTCGCCGCCGAAGCGCGCCAGCAAGTCGGTGGGGCGGCTGGCCGTCGCCGTCAGCGCGGCGGCGATGCGCGCGAGACACTCGTCGCCCGCCTGGTGTCCATAGCGGTCGTTGTACAGCTTGAAGTGATCGATGTCGACGAGCAACAGCGCGATCGAGCCGGGCGAGCGGTTGGCGCGGCGCCACTCGGCGGCCAGGAAGTCCTCGAAGCGGCGCTTGTTGGCGACGCCGGTCAGGCCGTCGGCGAGGGCGAGGTACTGCAGCTCCTCGTTGACCAGGCGCAGCTCCTCGGTCTGCTGCGCGACCAGCGAGGCCAGCTCGCGCTCGCGCGAGTGGAACTGGTTCACCCGCATCTTCCAAACCGCGAACAGCAGGCCGGTGGCGCCGGCACCGCAGGCCAGGTAGAACCACCACGTCTGGTAGAAGAAGGGCTGGAAGGCGACGGCCAGGCTGGCGCCCGTCTGGTTCCAGACGTCGTCGCTGTTGCCGGCGGTGACCACGAACCGGTAGTGGCCCGGCGGCAGGTAGGAGTAATAAGCGGTGCGACGCGTGCCGGCGTCGACCCAGTCGGCGTCGTGGCCCTCGAGCCGGTAGCGGTAGCGGATCTGGTCCGACTTGATCAGGCTGATGCCGGCGTAGTTGATCTCGACGTTCTCGCGTCCGGGCGGGACGACCAGGCCGCCAGCGATGCCGGCGGGTTCGCGCTCGATCGTCGCCGACTCGATGACCATCGACGGCGGCAGGTCGTTGGCCCGCTCGTTGCCAGGCTCGATCACCACCACGCCGTCCTGGGTGGGGAACCAGAAGCGGCCGTCCTTGTCTTTCAGGCTGGCCGGCTGGCGGCCGCCGTTGCACTCGCTCGACAGCATGCCGTCGCCGACGCCGTAGCCGACGCTGGTGAACTTGGCGATCTTGCCGTCCGCGAACTCGTTCAGGGCCCGCTTCTTGACCCGGTAGATGCCGCGGTTGGAGCTGATCCAGAAGTTGCCGGCCTTGTCCTCCTGGATGGCGAAGACGCCGTTGTCGAAGAGGCCGTTCTCGACCCGGTAGTTGACGAACTTCCCGTCCTTGAACCGGCTCAGACCCTCGCCGTAGGTGCCGATCCACAGCGTGCCCTCGGCGTCCTCGTAGATCGAGCGGACGTAGTTGCCGACCAGGCCTTCCTTGGTCGTGTAGTTGGTCAGCTTGCCGTCCGTCCACCGCGAGAGTCCGCCCATGCCGCCGAACCAGAGGCCGCCCTTCGCATCCTCGAAGACGAGCGTCATGAACTCGTTCGGCAGGCCGTCCTTGGCCGTCAGGGTGGCGACGAGCCGGTCGTCGCGGTAGCGCTGCAGGCCCAGGTTGCTCGCGATCCAGACGTCGCCGCCGCGATCGCCGTGGATGGAGTAGATATGCTGGCCAAATGAGCCGGGCAGCCTCGCCGCCCGACCGTCGTCGACGATGAACAGGCCGCCGTCGACGCCGACCCACATGCGGCCCTTGGGGTCTTCCCACAGCGCCTGCACCGACATCTCCGGCCCGCGCCATGTCTCCTCGCGCGGCGCGGCGGAGAGCGCCGGCTTCAGGTCGACGGTCGAGAAGGTGCCGTTCGCGTAGAGGCTGAGGCCCTTGGTGGTGCCGATCCAGATGCGGTCTTGCCGGTCGCGGTAGAGCGGATAGACCTCGGACGTCGCCAGGCCGCTCTTGACGCTGAAGGCCTGCAGGACGTTCTTCCGCAGGCGGGCCAGACCGCGGTTCGTGGCCAGCCAGGTCGTGCCCTCGCGGTCGTGGAAGATATTGAAGATCGAGGCGTCGAGCAGGCCGCTCTCCCGTCCGAAGGCCTGCAGCGCGCCCCCCGCGTAGCGCACCAGCCCGATGCCCTGCGCCGAGTGGCGGCCGGTGGCGAACCAGACGCTGCCGTCCGGCTCCTGCCAGAAGTTGTGATTGATCGTGTGCGGGATCCCGTCGGCCTCGCCGAACCGGCGCGTCGTCCCTTTACCGACGCGGTAGACGGTGTACTCGCCGATCCAGAGGTAGCCGTCGCGGTCGGCGAAGGTGTTCAGCTTGAAGCCAGGCTTCGGGATGTCGAGCGGATAGACCGTCTCCTTGCCGTCGCGGCGCTCGACCGCCCGCTGCGGCGTCACCGTCCACGACGCGCCATCGGGCCCGGTCAGGGTGACGACCTCGGCATCCGGTTCGATCGTCTCGGGGAGCACGAAGGCGCCGTTGCGCAGGTAGTACCAAGTCTTGGTGACGCGGTTGTCGTCCTCGACCAGGAAACGGACCTCGCCCGACGCGTCCGGCTCCATCCGCTGGATGGAGCGGCCCGGCACCTGCGCCGCGGTGTAGGACGTGAACACGCCCTTCCGGTAGACCGTCAGGACGCCGTTCTCGGTCGTCGTGGCGTAGAGCGTGCCGTCCTTCGCGCCATACAGGCCCGAGAACCGGTCGTTGATGATGCCCTTGGTGTTGCCGGTGCTGAAGGTCGTGAAGTGCACGCCGTCGAACCGGACCAGCCCGTCGAAGGTGGTGAACCAGAGGTAGCCGTCAGGCGTCTGGGCGATGGCGCGGACGCCGTTCTGCGGCAGGCCGTTGTCGGTGGTCCAGACGTCGAAGCGGTACTGGGCGTGCGCCGATCCGACGACCAGGAGCCACAGCACCACCGCCAAGAACGAGCCGTCCCCACCCTCCACCCATGCTGAGCCGTGGGTTTATCGTCCCAGACGGCGTGATCCGACAGTGGCAGGAGCTCCGTTCGCTACAATCACGACGTGTCCGAGCCGGTGTCCCCAACGTCCATCCCCCTCGCTCGGTTCAAGCGGTTGCCCCAGCGCGTCGGTGAAGTCTGGCAGGGCGGCATCGTCCGATTCCCCATCTGGGCCGACGATCCCGCGGATCCGGACGGACCTCCGCTGCGGGTGAGCGGCGCGATTCGGGTCAGCCTGAGGACGGGCCTGGTCCACGCCGCTCTGGCGAAAGAAGGCGGAGAGGCGACGCCCGAACTGGCACTGGAACGCTTCTGCAGTTCGGGTTGAAGCGGGCGAAAGAGCTCGAAGGCCGGCCGGCCCGCATCGAGGTGCGCGATCCCGCCCTGCGCGATGCCCTGGCCGCACCCCTTGCAGCCCTCGGCACCGCCATCGTCGTCGTCGAGGACCAGCCGGCCGTGCTGGACGCGCTTCGCACCTTCGAAGAGGAGGAAGAGGACGGCGATCCCATGCCCGGCCTGATGGAGGCGGCCGGCATGACGATCGAGCGCGTCCGTGCCTTCGCTGACGCCGCCGCCCTCTTCTACGCGGCGCAGCCATGGGCCAGGCTGGCCAACGAAGACCTGATCGCCGTCGAGAGCGAGCAGGTGCCACGGGACATGCGATTCGTCGGCGTGCTCGGTCAAGCCAGCGAGCTTTGTGGGCTCTCGTTCTTCGACTCCCGGCGCGCCTTCGAGCGAGTCTTCGAGCTGGCCCACGCCGGCGATATCCCGACGCGGTCCAACGCTGTGATTTTCGACAGGATCGACGGGCTGCCCTTCGCCGACGTCGATGCCTGGCAGGACCACGGTTTGCCGGCGGCGGCGCCGGACGCCTATCCGCTGGCGGCTGACTTCGCAGTCGACGGCTCAGTTCGGCGACCGAGTGCTCGCGAACTCTCGTTCAGCGAAGGTCTGCTGCGGGCGCTGGCGACGGCGACGGAGGACGAGCTCGACGCCGGAACCTGGCAGACGCGCGTCGAGACGTTCGACGGTCCGCTGGACCTTCGGCTGTCGCTGCCATTGCTGCTCGAGGCCGAAGCGGGCCGACCGCGCCGCCATGTGCCGCGCAACGTGACGGCGCTCGAGCGGGCGCAGGATCTGGCTCACGAAGCGATGGACGCCACAGGGCGGCTTCAGACCAAGCTGGCGCGGCGGGCGCTGGCGATCTCCGAGGACTGCGCCGACGCGTGGATCGTGCTGGCCGACGCCGCATCGACGGCGCAGGCAGCAGTCGAGCTGTACGAGGGTGGCATGCGAGCCGGTGCGGCTGCGATCGGCGCCGAACGATTCGAGTCGCTGCGCGGCGCGTTCTGGAAAGACCTCGAGACGCGGCCGTACATGCAAGCGCGGCTCGGTCTCGCGGAGGCGCTGACCGAGCTGGACCGTCACGCCGACGCCATCGCCCACTATCGCGCGCTGCTGGAGCTGGACCCGGACGACAGCCTGGGCGTGCGCTACATACTCCTCGCTCACTTGCTGCGAGAGGGGTCGAACGACGAGGCTGGTCGACTGCTGGCCGAGGACCGAGGACGACACGCAGACGCTGTGGCTCTTTGGCCGCCTACTCTGGCGCTACCGCAGCGACGGGGATGCCGAGAGCACGCGCGAGGCGTTCGCCGCTGCCGCCGGCGCCAATCCACACGTCGTGAGGTATTTGCTCGATCCGGATGCGATGCCGGACACGGACGCGGGGTCCTTCGAGCTGGGCAGCCGCGAGGAAGCCGCCTACGTCGCGGCCGCGCTCGTCGACGCGTTCGAATCGACCGAGGGCGCGCTCAAGTGGCTGGCCGCCCAGGCCACCCGGCGGCGCCGTTCCAAGGCCCGTCCCAGCCGCAGCCGCCGCGTACACTGAGGGCCTCCCTGGGACCCGGTTCGATACAAGGACGACGTGTCCGAGCCCGGTATCGCCACCGCGCCAAGCCGTCCTCTCGGCCGACACCTCCGCCGAGATCGAGGACCGCCAGATAGAAGCGTGGCGCAGGATGTCGCCGGCCGAGCGGCTGCAGGTGGCGAGAGACGCGACGCGTGCCGTCACCGACCTGGCGCTCGCAGGCATCCGCCACCGCTCTCCGCACGCCTCCGAACGCGAGTGCTTCCTGCGCCTCGCAGCCATTCGCCTGGGTGCGGATACGGTTCGGCGGATCTACCCAGACGCCGTAACGCTGTCGGACCTCCGCGAGCGCTAACGCCTTCCACGCCTCGTCGGCCGACGAGGAGCAGATGAATCGGCGGCAGCGGGTCCGGGTTTCAGCCGGGCCGGATTCGATACCTCTACGCCTGTACCCCCGAGGACATCCTCCTCCAGAAGCTGCGATAGTCCGGTACGGGGCGAGGTGTTGGACCGTCAGAAGGTGGGCTGCCAGAAGTCGTAGTCGGTCATCTGGGTCGAAGAGAGAACGGCCTCACGAGCGTTATCGCCTGGAACGGTTCACACACCCCAATGACCGGGCCGGCAGGCGGCGGCGATGTCGGCTGCTACCCGCGCTCCAACCAAACGTGCTGGACTCGGCGAAACGCGCTTGAGTTAGCCCCATCGCTGATACAGAGTGTGGCCATGGCTAAACCGCACAAATTCCTGAGACGAGGCTACTTCCCCAAGGAAGTACCGCCTTCGTTTCGCACGGTTAAGCTGGCGCGAGTTCTTGATCCAACGTCTGCCGGCTTTCCGTTTTTGGATGCGTCGAAGCCTTTGAAGTGGACGTGGATGCAGCAGCATTCCCTAGCGCGCGCGTCACACGTTCGAAGATCGCTCGGAGTTCCAAATCCGTCGGTTCATTGGGCATTGGCCAAGGAGGTTGCCGAGAACTGGCATGAATTGCGGGAGCACGCCAAGCAGTCCCCTTGTCGCGCAGCATCCCGACACTGCGTTCAACGCAGGGGCGCGCGGCGGTGCCGGCCGTTCCCCTGGCAGATCTGATGTTTGTGCGTGTCTTGACGCGCGCTACTGGCCGATACCTCCTGCGCGCAGATATTGCCGAATTCTATCGCTCCATCTATACCCATTCGATCTCGTGGGCGCTACACACAAAAGCCGTGGCAAAACAGAGAGTGCGAGACAAGACTCTCTTGGGAAACAGAATCGACGCAGCGGTTCAGGCGGCCCAATACGGCCAGACCAACGGCATTCCGATTGGACCAGACACGTCACTCGTGATCGCCGATGTGGTGCTCGCCGCAGTTGACGTTGAGCTGGCCAATCGATTGGGCCCGATCACGGGGTACCGTCACCACGACGACTATGAGCTTGTATTTAGGACGGCCAGCCAAGCAGAAGAGGGGAAGGCCGCATTGCAGGCCGTAATGCTCGAGTACGGATTGCACCTGAATCCGTTGAAAACAGAGCTCGTGGAGCTGCCCACGCGCGTCGCGTCGGAGTGGTGGAACTTCGTCCGGCAGTTTAGCTTTTCTGGTGGCAAAGATCAACGTGCCAAGATGGTCGATTTCTTCGACGCCAGTTTCGAACGAAAGGCCGCGAATCCCGACGAATACGTGATTGCCTACGCGATCGGACGCATTGAGAATGAGGCATGGACGCCGAGCAGCTGGGCCGTGGTCGAACAGCTGCTTCATCAGGCACTAGTGCACCGCCGTCGAGATGCGATCAAGCATGCGCTTGTGTGACCGGATGAGGGCGCGGGCCGGCTTCGTCCACTCGAAGGGCGTCGGGTTCTTATTCCACGCCCGAAGGTACGCGACGAGATGCGCCTGGAGGGCGCGGATGGAGGCGAAGTCGGTGAGGGCGAGGGACTGTTTGGCCAAGATGCCGAAGAAGCCTTCGATCTGGTTGAGCCAGGACGCGCTGGTGGGGGTGTAATGGAAGTGCACGCGCGGGTTGTCGGCGAGCCAGGCGCGGACGGCGTCGGTGTCGTGCGTGGACGAATTGTCGAGGACCACGTGGAGGTCACGCGTGGGGTAGGTGCGCGCCACCTTCTTCATGAACCGGAGGAAGTCCGCCCCGGTGTGCGTGGGGCTGAAGCGGTGGGTCACCTTGCCGGTCGCGATCTCCAGGGCCGCGAAGAGATCGACGATCCCGTGGCGCCGATAGTCGTGCGTGTGCCGCACGGCCCGTCCCGCGCGCAACGGGAGGGGCGGCTGGGTGCGTTCCAAGGCCTGAATCGACGTCTTCTCGTCGACACTGAGCACGATCGCGTGTTCGGGCGGGTGGAGGTACAACCCGACCACGTCCGTGACCTTGGCCGCAAACGCCGGGTCCCGACTCACCTTGTAGGTGCGGGCGAGGTGCGGTTTGAGCCCGTTGGCGCGCAAGACATCGGAGACACAGCCGCTGGTCCGCCCGACCGCGTCGCCCAACAGGCGGGTCGTCCACCGGCTGCGTCCGGCCGGCGGCGGCGACAGCGCGAGCTGCACGATCTGCTCGACCGTGTCGGCCGGGACGGCATGGTCGCGGCGGCCCGCTTTCGGTTGATCGAGCAGCCCGTCGACGCCCGCCTGCACGAACCGGCGCCGAATCCGCGACACCGACTCCGGCGACAGGTCGAGGCGCGCGGCAATGTCCACCCCGCTGACCCCTGCGGCACTCAGGAGAAGGACGCGGGCGCGGCGCACCACGCCCGCGGGGGCGGACGGACGGGCGATCAAGGCCTGCAGCAGCGCCTGTTGTTTAGAGGTCGTTCTCACACGGGGGGCAATGCGCGCCACCCGCAGAATAGATCACATGGTTGACGCTATGTCAACGGCGGTGCACTAGCAGCCGAGCCGAGTGCTGTACACAAGTTTGTGCGTGTGCTTGCCAGAGCCAGGGTTGATGGCCGCAGGGTCGACACGGAGATGCTCGGTCGAACTATCAACGCAATTCTTGTCGAACACGCTCCGTACGGCCATGCATCAGAAGTGGCGTGGATGCTGTGGGCAGCTCTTGTATTCAGGCTGGAGGTTTCGCCAGCCGCATCAGCGGTGGTGTCACGAATGACCGACGCATTCGTGGCAGTGTTGGCGTTAGATGCCAAGAAACGAGGTCTAGCACCTGGCGTCGACGAAACGCACTGGGCCGATAGAATGCAGCTCGACGAGCTCGACGGAGACATGTGGCTGCTCGCCTATGAAGCGCGAGTTCGCAACTGGCTTCCGACTAACACTACTTTGTCAGATTCAGTGCAGTGACGGCCGGTGCCGTTGGTGGCCAGGTCGAATCCTGCTCCGCAGCAAGACTCGGCCAACGACAGGGCGTCAGGGCCGGGGTCGAGGCTCGACGATCGGTGTGTAGGGGAACGCGCTCCGAATGCGGCGCGTGAAGTAGGCGCCCTTCGACGGCGCCGCGAGGAACGCGTCGACGATCGCAGGCGGCACGGTGCGATAGCGGTAGACCGTCCCGCGACGGACGCGGACGGTCAGCGTCGCATCCGGCGCGTAGGTCACGCTCGCGATCCAGGAGGAGTCGACGGCGATGGTGGTGGACGTGTGGGGCATCGTCGTCCGGGTCACCGTCGCAGGGGCGGGCTCCGTCGGAAGCTGTCGAGCATGCCGAGGAGCCGCCGGTTGTGGAGGACGTAGAGCAAGCCCATGATCTCGCGGACCCACCCCCGCACGACGGGCAGCGTGGGCCGGGGGCTATCGGTGGCGCGTCCCCGTTCGATCTGCAGGAAGGTGAACGCGACCGCCGTGAGCACGATGTGATGCGTCCACCCTGGGTAGGTGCGGCCTTCGAAGTGATCGAGACCAAGATCATCCTTGAGCTCGCGATACTGCTGTTCGATGGGCCAGCGGCTGCGCGCGAGCGCGACCAGGTCGGCGAGCGTGGCGGTGCCGGGGAGATGGACCAGGTAGTACTTGCGGACGTCGGGGGCCGCGCGCTCGCACAACAGCCAGCGCTCGCCCCGGCCGGCCGTCGGGCGCACGCGGCGCGCGCAAAAGGTGCCGGCGAGCAGCGTGGCGGCCCCGGTGCTGGGGCTCCAGAGCACCGGCTCCCACGCCGCGTCGGGCACGGCGTCGGCCAGCGCGTGGGCGGACTGGGGCGCCGGCGCGTCGGCGACGGTGAACGTCGCCTCGCCGCGGATCGCGACGCCGTAGGCGAGGCCGAGGCGCTCGAGGCCGGCGCGAAACGCGGCGTTCGCGCCGTAATCCGCATCGACGACGACGCCGGTGATCGTGAAGCCGGCCTGCACGATCGTGCGCACCTGGGCCAGCGCGATGCGCCACTTCTCGCGAAAGCGCACCGTCGGGGGGATGCCGGCCGCGGCGCAGCGCGCGGCGTCGTCCGTCCAGGCCTTGGGCACATACAGGTCGAACGCGAGCGGCCAGGTGCGGCCCTCGGCGATCAACGCGCTCGACACCGCCACCTGGCAATTGCCGATCTTGCCGAGCGCGCCGCAGGTACTGCCGCTGCACGCCCGGCGACTGGTCGCCCTGTTTCGGAAACCCCGTGTCGTCGATCGCCAGGATGCCGGCGCGGACGGGCACGACTGTGCGCAGGTGCGTCCAGACGCGCGCGGCCTCCCACGGCGAGTGCGTGATGAAGTGCTGCAGCGCCTGATAGTCGCGCGGATCGCCCAGGCGCCCGTGCATCGCCTGCATCGACGTCCGCTCGCTGTCATTGAACAGCCCGTCGATGTACCTGCGTGGCCGCCTCGCGCTGCGGCTGGCGACTGAAGCACGCGCTGAACCCGTCGAGGAACAGGCCCAAGCGTCGCAGCAGTGCCCGAGCGGGCCCCGTCGTCACGCGCGCAGCGTACAGGACCTCTGAAAAAAGTACAAGTCCTTGGATCGCGCCGCCTTCGCGAACCGCGAATCAACCTGACAAAGTAGTGCTAAGGGTGGAGGCGATCACGTCGCAGCGCACCCCATCTTCAAGTATCTGTCTGAGCGCAAGGTGACTTTCTACACGAGGATGAGGGCGCTCACAAAGCGAACCATCAAGATTCTAGAGGAAACGGACGCCGCCTCTTACGGTGAGGAATCGGATCCATGGCAGTGGCTACTAGACGACGATGATGAGGAAGAGGACGGGCTTTAAACGTTAGGTGCGGTCAGACGCGCTCGGGGTGACATCGGCGACGGCGCTGATGTGGCTATGCTGAACGCGCGGGGTCGCTCGGCAGAGGATGCGCGTCTTGGACGGGTGGATAAGTCCAGCGTTCGAAGAAGTCCGGCACAACGAGATCGCACCACTTGTTGACGATCCTGTTGAGGAGAGCGCGACGCCAGTCGGCCGAACCCACGTCTTGCTATCCACCGTCTCCGCAGCCGCTCGTAGGCCCTCTCCGCATTCGGGGCCTGGGAACAGAGGAAACCCGGCGTATTGCCATTCTAGATTCTAGAATAAGGAATGACTCAAGCACTCCTGCCGTAGGATGTCCTCACCCTGATCAAGCTGTTCAACTACGGCGGTAGGCGGCCACCGATCGCCCAGATGGCGGCAGATCTCGGCCTGAGTCCCTCCCAAGTGCACGCCTCCCTCAAGCGCTTGGAACGATCGCGGCTGGTTTCCCCGCAGGCTCACGAGCCCCTCTTGCGAGCCGTCGAGGAGTTTCTCGTCCACGGCGTGAAGTACGCGTTTCCCGCCCTTCGAGGAGAGGCGACCAGAGGCACCCCGACTGCCTACGCCGCCGCGCCTCTCAACGAGCAGATCGCAGCCGGTAGCGAACTGCCGCCAGTATGGCCAGACGCCGACGGTGGGGTGCGAGGCCTGACGCTCGAGCCCCTCCATAAAGCGGCGCCGGCGGCCGCGAGGAAGGATCCCGCCCTCTATGAGCTCCTGGCTCTGGTCGACGCCCTGCGCGACGGACGGGTACGAGAGCGTCAGATCGCCGAGCGTGAACTCAAAGCCCGTCTGCGGAGCCTGCTGCGTGGTTGACCCCAATCGCGCCGTCTTCGAGTCGGTCGTCCGCCAGCTGACACGCGTCGCCGCCGAGCTCGTGTTCGTCGGCGGCTGAACTGCAGCACGCTGATAGGGAGTCCGCCGATGGCGTCGACCACCGGGCCTCGCTGCTCGGAGCCCACGTAGCCGGGCTACGAGTCACGCTGGGCGAGCAGGACGTCGAGAAGTGGGTGCCTAGTCGGCCCAAAGGGGTTCGTGGCAGTCACGCCTCGCCACGTGAAGCCGTCCTGCAGGTCCTCTGACAGCAGCAGACGGCAGCCGGCCTCGGCCGTCGCTGACAATATGACGGCGTCCCAGATGCGGAGTCGGTGATCCGTCGCGAGATCGACGGCATTGACCATCACCGTGGCGGAGGTCTCACTCAACGGGTAGGCATCCCGCCAGCCAAGAATGGCGCTGCGAGCGCTCGCCGCAGGCCTCTTCGCCTTCAAGACCAGGACGTTGAACAGTTCGCCGAGTACCCTGGGTCGGAAGGACGACCGAGCCGCCGGGCAGCTTCTGCACCAGATTCAGGGCCTTGTCCCGCATCTCGACGCCGTTGGTGCCCTCGGCGTACGCCAGGATGTTGGTGTCCAGCGCGACCTTCACCCTCAGTCCTCGTAGAGTTCTTCTCGCGACCAGGGACCAATCGTGACCACGGGCTCGGCGCGGAGCCTGGCCAGCAGGGCTGCCCTGGCACCATCCGAGGTGTCGTCATGCGGCGAGATCGGCACGATCCTCGCCACCGGCTTGCCGTGGCTAGTGACAGTGACGCTCCGCCCGTCCCGAACTTGCCGCAGGATTTCGGAGAATCGGCGGTTGGCGTCTGCCGCGGACACGGCGTCTTCGATTGATGGCATTGGGCTGTAGTGAGATTACCTACATCAGTCTGCCACGCGCCGGGAGATTCCGCAACGGCCGGTTCCTCCTAGCGCAGGGCCAGAAGCAGCGCGTCGTCCGTCGCCGTATAGTCTCACTGGCCGAGTCGCGCATGCGGTACTGGTGGGTCAACCAGAACCAGACGTTCCGGGCCGAAGTCCGCGGGAGCTTCATGTGGTCGCCGAAGCGCAACGCGAATGGAGCCCGCAATCAGTTCTACGAGAACATGCGAGAGGTGTCTGTCGGGGACAACGTGTTCTCGTTCTGCGATACACGTGTCAAAGCCATTGGCGTCGTGACGGGAGTCGCTCAGACGGGGCCGAAACCCGAATTCGGCGCAGCGGGCGCGAACTGGTCGCGCGAAGGCTGGTTCGTTCCCGTCGACTATTGCGTGCTGAACAATCAGATTCGGCCGAAAGATCACGCGCAGATCTTGCGCCCATTCCTACCCGCCAAATACTCGCCACTCCAGGAGAACGGAGACGGTTTGCAGTCCGTGTATCTGGCGGAACTGCCTCAATCCCTCGCTGACGCCCTGATCGGCCTGATCGGCCAACCGTACTGGGACGCGTACTCAACGATCGCGGCGCTCCAGAGCACACCCGATCCGGCAGTCGCCGAGCCTTCGCTCGTCGATGCAGGGATCGTTGGACCGACGTTCAGAGAACAACTTGTCAGAGCCCGAAGGGGCCAAGGCGTATTCAGGTCGAACGTTCTACTACGCGAAGACTTCTGTCGAGTCACGCGTGTAGACGAGCCGAGGCATCTCAAGGCGAGCCACATCAAGCCATGGCGGGACGCGTCGGACACGGAGCGCCTCGACGGTGCGAACGGACTGCTGCTGTCTCCGCACATCGACCATCTCTTCGATGAGGGCTACATCACCTTCTCGAGCAGCCAGGCGCTGGTCATCGTTCCCGAGGTGCGAAACAAGCTGCTCGATGCTTGGGGCATCGATGCTGGCGTAAGCGTCGGACAGTTCTCGCGGGAGCAGAACGCCTATCTCGACTACCACCGCATCAACGTTTTCAAACACTCCCTGCTCGACCGTTAGCTTAGCTGTCCACCGTCTCCGCCGCCGGCTCGTAGACGAACGCCAGCTTGTCGTCCTCGAGCCCGATCCGGACGGTCCCGCCGCGCTCGAGCCTGCCGAACAGGATCTCGTCGGTCAGCGGATCCCGGACTTCGGTCTGCATCACCCGCGCGAGCGGCCGCGCGCCGAAGATGCGGGTCGTAGCCCTTCTTGGCCAGCCACGCTCGCGCCGCCGGTTCGAGCACGAAGGCCACCCGGCGTTCGGCGAGCTGGGCCTCCAGCTGCAGGATGAACTTCTCGACGATCGTCTCCATCACCTCGAAGCTGAGAGGGTTGAAGGTGACGATGGCGTCGAGGCGGTTGCGGAACTCGGGCGAGAACAGGCGCTCGATCGCTTCCTTGCCGCGGCTCTTGGCGATCTTCTTGTCGGCGTCGCCCGTGCCGGACGTGGCGAAGCCCATGGTGCCGGCGCTCATCTCGCGCGAGCCGGCGTTGCTGGTCATGATCAGCACCACCTGGCGGAAGTCGGCCTTGCGGCCGTTGTTGTCGGTCAGGGTGGCGTGGTCCATCACCTGCAGCAGGATGTTGAAGATGTCGGGGTGCGCCTTCTCGATCTCGTCGAGCAGCAGCACGCTGTAGGGGTGCTGGCGGATGGCGTCGACCAGCAGGCCGCCCTGCTCGAAGCCGACGTAGCCGGGGGGCGCGCCGATCAGGCGGGCGACGGCGTGCTTCTCCATGTATTCCGACATGTCGAAGCGCGATGAACTCGTTGCCGAGGTGCCGCGCCAGCTGCTTGGCGAGCTCGGTCTTGCCGACGCCGGTCGGGCCGGTGAACAGGAAGCAGCCGGCCGGCTTGTCCGGCTGACCGAGCCCGGCACGGGCGCGCTTGATCGACGTGGCGACCATCTGCACGGCGTCGCCCTGGCCGAACACGACGCGGTTGAGCGAGTCCTCGAGCCCCTTGAGCCGCTCCTTGTCCGACGACGTCGCCTGCTTCTCGGGGATGCGGGCGATGCGGGCGACGACCTTCTCGATTTCGTCGATATCCACCGTCCGCGGGGGGAGTTCGGCCGCGGGCTGGGATGTCGTCGCGCCGGAGCCGGCTTCGCTACCTCCAACGACCTGGACATGGACACCCTCGGCCGGCGAAGGCGGACTCACCTCCGGCTGCAGGCGCAGCATGGCGCCGGCTTCGTCGAGGATGTCGATGGCGCTGTCGGGCAGCCGCGAATCGCGCAGGTGCCGCGCGGCCAGCTTGGCGGCGCCGTCGAGCGCGCCGTCCGTGTAGAGCACGTTGTGGTGCTGCTCGTAGCGTGACCGCAGGCCCTTGAGAATCCGCACGGTCTCGTCGACCGACGGCTCGTCGACGGCGATCTTCTGCAGCCGGCGGGCGAGCGCCGCGGTCCTTCTCGATCTGCTTGAACTCCTCGAACGTCGTCGAGCCGACGACGCGCAGCTCGCCGGCCGAGAGCACGGGCTTGATCAGGGTGGCGAGGTCCATCGTGCCGCCGGTGGTGGCGCCGGCGCCGACGGTGGAGTGCACTTCGTCGATGAACAGGATCGGCTTGGCCCGCTTGCCGAGCGCGGCGACGACGGCCTTGAAGCGCTCCTCGAAGTCGCCGCGGAACCGCGTCCCGGCGAGCAGCGCGGTGGTGTCGAGCGAATAGACTTCGGCGCCCTTGAGCACCGACGGCACGTCGGGCATCAGCAGCCGCTGCGCCAGGCCTTCGGCCAGCGCGGTCTTGCCGACGCCGGCTTCGCCGACGAACACGGGGTTGTTCTTGCGCCGCCGGCAGAGCACTTCCATCGTCCGCTGCAGCTCGGTGTTGCGGCCGATCAGCGGATCCAGTTCGCCGGCCGCAGCGCGCGCGGACAGGTTGACGGTGTAGGCGACCAGCGGATCGCGGGCCGACGCCTTGCCTTCCTCGCCCTGGCCGGCCGGCGCGTCGCCGTCGCCCGACGACGTCGACGTGTTCGACGACGACGGGATCGGCGGGACCTTCGAGATCCCGTGGCTGATGAAGTTGAGGATGTCGAGGCGCGTGACGCCCTGGCCTTCGAGGAGCTGCGAGGCGAACGACTTGTGCTGCTGCAGCATGGCGGCGAGCAGGTCGCCGGCCTGCACCTCGGGCCGGCTGGCGCTCTGCACGTGCAGCACGGCGGTCTGCAGCGTGCGGCGGAAGGCCAGCGTCTGCTCGGGCTCCTGCTGCCGTCCGTGCGGGAACTGCTCGACCTTGTCCGACAAGATACTTGTCGAGCTCGGCACGCAGCGCGGGCAGGTCGGCGCCGCACGCGTTCAGAATCTTCTCGCCCTCGGCGTCGTGCGCGAGGACGTAGAGCAGGTGCTCGAGCGTGAGGTGCGTGTGACGGCGGGCGGTCGCCTCGCGGTAGGCGATCGAGAGAATCAACTCGACGGAGTTGCTGAACATCGTCTACTCCGGTTCCATGTCGGCGCGGAGCGGGAACCCGTGCTCCTTCGCCATCTCGTGAACGGTCTCGACCTTCGTCTCGGCGATGTCGTGCGGGTACAGCCCGCACAGGCCCTTGCCCTGCGTGTGCACGTGCATCATCATGCGGAAGGCCTCGGCCGGCGACTTCAGGAACACCTCCTCGAGGACCAGCACGACGAACTCCATCGTCGTGTAGTCGTCGTTGAGCAGGATGACCTTGAAAAGCTTCGGTTCCTGGGTCTGCTGGCGCGTCCGCTCCAGGACGGCGTCGCCGTGCTGGGGCGCGCCACCAGGAGGGTCGTTGGGGCCGGGCATCCTGCGATCGAGTATAGCGAACTCGTTCAGGGCCGCCCGGCCCTTTTGCCGCAAGGGGTTGCGGCGACTCGTCGAGGGGAGGATTTAGCTGGCGCCGAGCGTGACCGGCACCGAGGCGTTCATCTTGTCCCACCAGATGTGGAGGGTGAAGCCCTTGTCGGTGACGTCGGCGAAGCCCCAGGTCAGCTCCTCGATCGAGAACGGGATCTCGGCCACCTGCATCGGCACGCGGACGACGTCGTTCTTGGCGTCGTAGCCGTAGGCGCCCCAGAATCTCGCCCTTGTTGTTCGGGTCGTACTTCAGCTGCGGCTTGTGGCTGGACACGATCAGCGTCCATTCCTTCGGCTTCAGGTCGATGAACAGCAGGTACTCGCCGGGGGCGAGGGTCTTGCCGCCGACGACGAGCGGCGCCGCGGTGGTGAGGCGGGTCGAGACGTCGGCTCCGGCGCGCCACACGGGCGCCCCGGCGTACAGCTTGGTGGCGTAGGCATCGCCGGTGCCGAACAGCTCACGACCGCGCTTGAGCGGCCGGCTGTAGCTGATCGAGACCCACTTGCCGCCCTTGAACGCCTGGCGCTCGCGGCCGTTGGGCGCCTTCTCGGTCTCCCACTTGCCGCCGACTTCCACTTCGGCGGTTCCGGGCGTGCTGGCGGGGCGGGCCGGCATCTGCGCCGACAGGGTGGCCCCGGCGAGCACGGTCGGTACACAACATCGTGGTCAACAAACGCATGCAATCTCCTTGTGAATGACTCCCGATTGGGGAATGGCTGATTCTATCCGTCCCAGTCTCTCCGGCCTCGCCACAGGCGGATGGTAGGATGTGACGAAGGCATGACGGGCACTTCGGGGTCGATAAGAAGGCGGGCGCGATGACGGTCATCGCCCCGGGCATACGGTTCCTGGATCTCCGTCATCAGGGGGCTCCGCAGGTCGTGGCGACGGTCGTGCTGGAAGGCACCGACAAGGTCGCGCTCATCGACCCGGGCCCGACCACCACCCTCGACACGCTGACCGAGGAGCTCGCCCTCGGCGGCCTGTCCCTGAACGACGTCGAGGCCATCCTCCTCACCCACATCCACCTCGATCACGCGGGCGCCTGCGGCACCATCGTCCGCCAGCACCCGGGCATCGCCGTCTACGTCCACGAGCGCGGCGCGAAGCACCTGATCGACCCGGAAAAGCTGCTCAACAGCGCGACGCGACTGTACGGCGCGAAGATGGACACGCTCTGGGGAGCGTTCGAACCGGTCCCCCAGGCGAATATCCGGGCTCTGGCCGGGGGTGAAACGGTCACCGCCGCCGGCCACACGCTGCAGACGGCCTACACGCCGGGCCACGCCTCGCACCACCTGGCCTACTACGACGCCCCCAGCCGGATCGCCTTCGTCGGCGACGTCGCCGGCGTGTCCCTGCCGCCGGCGCACGTCATCGTGCCGCCGACACCGCCGCCCGACATCGACGTCGAGGCGTGGGAGGCGAGCATCGAGACGATCCTCGCCTGGCATCCCGAGGCGCTGTTCCTGACCCACTTCGGCCTGAAGTCGAACCCGGCCATCCACCTGCAGGAGCTGCTCGAGCGGCTCCGCTACTGGGCGCGCCTGGTGAAGGACCTGCTGGCGTCGGAGCCGTCGGAAGACGCGCGCCGGACGAAGTTCGCGCGCCAGGTCGGCGTCGAGCTGCGGCGGGGCGTCTCAGACCCCGAGGCCCTGCGCTATGGGCTTGCCGTCGGCCTCGACCAGAGCTACAACGGGCTCGAGCGCTACTGGAAGAAGAAGGCCGAGCGCGCCGGGCGCTGAGTCAGCCTGGCGGCGCCGGTCCCGCGGCGTACGGGCCGCCGGGCCAGCCCGATTCGCGCAGGCGGCGCGCGGGGCTCAGGTTGCGCGGCGTCATCGGGCCGGCGGGCGACATCACGATCCAGTCGGACACGTCGGCCATGGGGTGCCAGCCGCGCGCCTGCTGATCGAGCGACGGCACGTCGAAGGGCTGGTTGAGGAGCGTCGCGTCGACGCGATCGCCGTCGAAGCCGTGCACCTCGAACCAGAGATGCTCGCGGCTGGTCGGGTCGCTCGCAGTCTGGTAGCTGATCTTCAAGCCGTTCGACAGGCCTGCCGGGCCGAACTCGGCGATCAGCCCCTTGAAGACGTCCAGGGTGGCGCGGGCCCGCGCCGCCATCAGTTCCGAGGCGTCCTTCGAGAAATTGAAGACGACGTCACCGTCCAGGCGCTCGAGGAAGCGCGACGGAATGGGCGTCTTGCGCAGGAAGCCGAAGAGGCCGCGCGGCTCGCAGACCACGGCGCGGCGTCCGCGATGCGGCGGCTCGGGGTGGCGGAGCTTCACGTCCGCTGCGGCGGCGCGCGCATCGAACGTCTCCACCGGGACGAGATCGACCTTGCCGCCCGGCAGGCCGAGCACGAAGTTGCTGGTCGAGGGCGAAATGTGTCCCTCGAGCGCGGCGGACGCAAGGGCGCGCATGCAGTCGCCGGCGTTGGACGCGAGCATCGCTGACGGCCGCAGGACATCGATGTCGAAGGCGCCCAGCTCTTCGAGGCCGTGCGTGTGCAGCCAGAAGACGCGGTGGTCAGCTGTCTGCTCGTCGTAGATGGCGTGCACCGTGAAGAGCGCCTCGACGTCGAGGTCGGCGTCGTGCGCGAGCTCGTCGTCGAGCATCGCCTGCGACCAGAACAGCTGGGACGTCAGGTCGATGGCGACGATGCCGTCGAGCGACATCAGGAGGTGCAGCCAGCGCAGCTGGTACTTCCGGGCCCGGAGCACGTTGCGCTCCGGCGTCGACGCCTGCACCTGCAGCGCCATCCGGGCGTCGGCGACGGCTTCGCGCTCGCGGTCGGTCAGGCCCGGCGTTCCCCAACCAATTACGTCGTCGTTCGGCAGCGGCGCGCCGCGCGGCGCCGAGACCACGGCCTCCCCCCAGGTCGGATGCGTCAGGCGAACCGCCCAGGGACTGTCAGGGCCGGCGGGCACCTCGGTCCGCGTCGCGGTCACCTCGCCCGATGCCAGACTCAGGATCTGCTCCATGGGAGGCGCCATCGGGCCTCGGAACAGCACGACGCCCGAGTGCACGATCGGCTTGCTGAAGAGCCACCACATGGTCTTCTCATCGGTCCGACCGCTGGTCGCCAGCAGACTACAATCCGTGCCATGGCTTCATCCGCGACCGCCCTCTACGAGAAGCTCGGCGTCTTCTACCTCGGGAAGCCGTTCGACCTGGCGACGAACACGCTCGGCACCGAGCCGGTCCTCTACGACTCGAAGGACCTGGTCACCCACGCCGTCATCGTCGGCATGACCGGCAGCGGCAAGACTGGCCTCGGCCTGTCGCTGATCGAGGAAGCGGCGATGGACGGCGTGCCGGTGCTGGCCATCGACCCGAAGGGCGACCTCGGCAACCTGCTCCTGACCTTCCCGAACCTGGCGCCGGGCGACTTCAAGCCGTGGGTCGATCCCGACGAGGCCGCGCGCAAGGGCATCACCCTCGACGCGCTCGCCGAGCAGGAAGCGGCCACCTGGAAGAAGGGCCTCGAGGCGTGGGGCCAGGACGGCGAGCGCATCGCCCGCCTGCGCAACACCGCCGACTTCACCATCTACACGCCGGGCAGCCGGGCCGGGCGGCCCGTGTCGATCCTGGAGTCGTTCAACGCACCGTCCGAGGACGAGCGCGAAGACAGCGAGCGGATGGCCGAAGCGGTCACGACGACGGCGACGAGCGTGCTGACGCTCCTCGGCGTCGACGCCGACCCGGTCCAGAGCCGCGAGCACATCCTGCTGTCGGCGATCCTCAACGACGCGTGGTGCAAGGGCGAGAACCTCGATCTCGGCGGCCCTCATCCACCGGATCCAGCAGCCGCCGTTCACGCGGGTCGGCGTCCTCGATCTCGAGGCGTTCTGCCCGGAGAAGGATCGCTTCGCGCTGGCGATGCGCGTCAACGGCCTGCTGGCGGCGCCGAGCTTTGCGCTGTGGCTGGAAGGCGAGCCGCTCGACATCGCCAAGATGCTCTACACGCCGGAAGGCAAGCCGCGCGTGGCGGTCGTCTCGGTCGCGCATTTGAACGACCAGGAGCGGATGTTCTTCCTGACGCTGCTCCTCAACCGCGTCGTCAGCTGGATGCGCTCGCAGTCGGGCACGTCGAGCCTGCGCGCGATGCTTTATCTCGACGAAGTGGCGGGCTACATGCCGCCGGTCGCCAACCCGCCGTCGAAGCAGGCGCTGCTGCTGCTGATGAAGCAGGCCCGCGCCTTCGGCCTGGGCGTGGTGCTGGCGACGCAGAACCCGATCGACATCGACTACAAGGGCCTGTCGAACGCGGGCACGTGGTTCCTCGGCCGGCTGCAGACCGAGCGCGACAAGGCGCGGCTGCTCGACGGGCTCGAGGGCGCGCTGCAGGGCCAGGGCCACACCTTCGACCGCGGCGAGACGGAGCGCATCCTGTCCTCGCTGCAGAAGCGCACCTTCTTCCTGCACGACGTCCATGAAGACGCGCCGGTGATCTTCCAGACGCGCTGGGCGATGTCGTACCTGCGCGGACCGCTGACCAAGGATCAGATCCGGCTGCTCACGCCGAAGGCCGCTGTGCCGCCGGCCGCGACTGGGGCCGCTGTCGCCGCTGGAGCGGGTGCCGCCGCCGGAGCGGCTGCCGTCGGGGCCGCCGGGATGGGGTCGGCGACCTCGGTGTCCGCCGATGCGCCGCCGCCGATCCCAGGCAAGCGCGCCGCTGCCTCCGCCGAGGCGTCCGCGAGTGCGGTGCCGTCGGCGCCGCCGGTCCTGCCGCCACAGGTCGAGCAGTTCTTCGCGCCGGCCAAGCCCGGCCTGATGACGCTGGCCTACGAGCCGATGCTGTTCGCCAAGGCGTCGGTGCGGTTCGTCGATCCGAAGCGCGGCGTCGACGTCGCGCGCGACGTCACCAAGCTGGTCCAGTTCGGATCCGGCGCGGTGCTGGTCGACTGGGCATCCGCCGAAGACGCTGACCTCGACGCCGCCGATCTCGAGACGGCGCCGGCCGGTCCGGCGACGTTCGAGCCGCTGCCGCCCGCCGCCGCCAAGGCCGCGAACTACGGCACCTGGCAGAAGGAGTTCGCCCGCTGGCTGCAGCAGGAGCAGGTCCTGTCGATCTACTTCGACGCGGCGACCGAGCTCTGCTCGCAGGCGGAGGAGACGGAGGCGGCGTTCCGCGCTCGCGTCAGCCTCAAGGATCGCGAGGGGCGCGACGCCGAAGTAGACGCGCTGCGGCAGAAGTACGCGCAGAAGCGGCTCACGTTGGTCGAGAAGCTTCGCCGCGCAGAGCAAGTCAAGCAGCAGCAGGGCCAGCAGGCCTCGGACGCCAAGCTGCAGACGGGGATTTCGGTCTTGGGGACGATTGCCGGGGCGTTGTTCGGGCGCAAAACGATCAGCGCCAGTACGTTAGGGAAGGCGACCACCGCGGCCCGTGGTGTCGGTCGCAGCATGCGCGAAGCAGCGGATGTGGAGCGAGCTGACGAAACGGTTGAAGCGCGCCGCCGTGAGCTCGCCGATCTCGATGCGCACATTGCTGACGAGACCGTTGGGATTCAGGGATCAGCACCGTCGCCGACGCGCGCGTTCACAGCGGTCGAAATCCGACCAAAGAAGACGCACGTTTCACCGGAGCGGGTCGTGCTAGTTTGGCGGCCGTAGGGCATGAAGATGGTAGGTCTGAGTCGGTCTCGGGTTGCGGTGCAGCCCGAATCCGTAGGCGGCTAGATGGGATGGCGATTTCGTAAGTCGTTCTCACCACTTCCGGGCGTCCGAATTACGCTGTCACCGAGCGGACTGTCAACCTCCGTTGGTGTTGGGCCGATTCGAGTGACGTCAGGTCCGCGCGGACAGCATGTTACCGCGACCATTCCTGGCACCGGCCTCTCCTTTCAGCAGCGCCTACAGGCGCCGCAGCAGCCAGCCGCCGCTGCAGTTGCCACACCCACCCTTCCGGGTCTCCCGCCTCCCGTCGCCGCCGATGACATCCGCGCGATCCGCAGTGGCGGCTCAGCGGGCCTGACGACTTCGGGCCTTGCCGAGTTCAAGCGTCTTCTTCAAGAGGCCGGTCGCGAGCATGCAGAGATCGTTCGCGAGCTAGCCGCCTGGCGAAACAACGAGCAGATCGCTGTGAGGAAGGTCGAGCGTTGGCGCCGCGGCTGGCTACTTCGGAGGGTCAGGAAATCGCGATACGCAAGTCTGGAAGCGGCTGCATCGGAAGCGAGTGAGAGGCGCGCCGAGTTGGAACAGCAAGAGTCCCTCGCTCGGCTTCAGACGTCGATCGACCTTCCAAAAGGTGTTCACGCGGCCTACCTCCAGTTTCTGGACACGTTCACTCAACTCAGTCGAGTGGGTTGCATCTGGGACACAGTCGGCGCACGTGCGACAAACATGGCGGTCGAGCGCACTTCGGCTGGACGTTCAGTAGCTCGACAGCTCGTGCGTTTCGAACTCGGCAAGTGTGAGCTTCTTGAGACCGACTGGACTGTCCCCCGGCTGGGGAACGCAAACGGTGGCGAGCTGTTCCTTTACCCTGCATTCGCGATCTACTTCATCAACCTAGACAGCTTTGCACTGTTGGATACCCGGAGATTGCGTTGACGTTCACGGAGAGTCGATTCATCGAAGAAGCGCCGATTCCACCAGACTCGCAAGTCGTCGGCCGCACGTGGGCGAAGGTCAACAAGGATGGCACGCCGGATCGACGGTTCAAGGGCAACTATGAGATTCCGATCGTCGGCTACGGTCGACTGACCATGACTTCCACGACTGGCCTAAATGAGGAGTACTTGATCAGTGATCCAGAGCGGGCAGCCTCATTCGCCAAGGACTGGAATGCTCTGGGCAGGTCCGTTTCCTCTGCCAGATAGTCGACCCAAAGCGGGCAGGTCCGTTTCGGGCTGATCCGTGGCCCACTCCGCCCCAACCGAGGCCGTTTCATAACTTCGCCCTGCCACTGCCGACGAGACGCGCTAGAGTCCGCCGATGACGTCCAATATTTTCGTCATCGTCTCCGTGCTTCTGACCGGGCTCACCGTCGCCGACGGCCCCGGCATCGACATCGCCAAACTGGAGGCGGTCAACGCCAAGGTCGAAGCGGTGACCTGGAAGGGCGCGGCCGCGATCAAGATTGTCCAGGCGACGGCCGCCGACGACGCGCTGGCGATTGTGAAGGGCGCGACGTTCCAGAACGGCACCATCGAGCTCGACGTCGCCGGCCTGCCCGGCGCCACGGCCGGCGAGGGCGCCCGCGGCTTCGTCGGCATCTCCTTCCGCATCCAGGACGCCACCCACCTCGAGACGCTCTACATCCGGCCGACCAACGGCCGCGCCGACGATCAGCTGCGCCGCAACCATTCGGTGCAGTACGTGTCGCGTCCGGACTGGCCGTGGGAACGGCTCCGCAAGGAAACACCCGGCGTCTACGAGAGCTACGCCGACATGCAGCCGGGCGAGTGGATCCACCTGAAAGTCGTGGTCAAGGGGAAGGACGCGACGTTCTACGTCGGCAACGCGACCCAGCCGACGCTGCTCGTCCACGACCTCAAGCTCGGCGAGGTCGCCGGCGGCGTCGCCCTCTGGGTCGGTCCCGGCACCGACGGCTACTTCAAGAACCTGCGCATCGGAAGCTGAGCCCAGGCCTTTGCCGCGGGCTTTGCCCAGGGCTTAGCCCGCGGCGGAGCCCGCGGAACGTCGCAGATTCTGCGATTAAATCGCTTCGCTGGCATCCAGCGACCTCCGGTGGCAAAATGGAGGAAGTTTGGAGGACAAGGCATGGCGACCCTCAACGTCAAGAACCTGCCCGACGGGCTTTACCGGAAGCTCCAGGCGCGGGCCAAGCGAGAGCGTCGATCCGTCGCCCAGGAGGTGACGCATCTGCTCGCCGAAGCGCTGGAAACCCCCAAGGCGCTGTCCATCCTCGACCTCGAGGGCCTCGGCAAGGAGGATTGGCGAGGTATCGACGCTGCTGCGCACGTGCGCGCGGAGCGCGACTCGTGGGACTAGTCGAGCGCGTCGGTCCAGGTCGCATCGCACTCGACACATCCATCTTCATCTACTTCATCGAGCGACATCCCACCTTCCGGGCCGAAGTCGCGCCGCTGTTCCAGCAGGCTGATGCGGGAGAGCGCGAGTTCGTGACGTCGAGCCTGACGCTGCTCGAGCTGTTGGTCGTCCCGTTCCGAACCGGCAATCGTCTCCTCGCTGATCGCTACGAGGCCCTTCTGACACGAAGCCGCGGCGTGACGATGGTCGACCTGACCCGGGACCATCTGAAAGCCGCCGCCCATCTGCGAGCGACGAGCAGTGTCCGAACGCCGGATGCCGTGCAGCTGGCCGTCGCCCTGACGTCAAGTTGTGAGGCGTTCGTAACCAACGACCGCCGCCTTCCTACCGTGCCTGGACTGCGAATCGTCAACCTGGCAGCCAGCTGAGCCGCCGGCCCTGGCATCTCAGTATCTGCAACCTCCTCGGAGCGACCTCCGAGGAACCTCCGAGGACGCTCCGAGTAAGATCCGGGGATGGCCGTCCCCGTCGCCGTCAACGAACCCGTCCGCAGCTACGCCCCCGGCACGCCCGAGCGCGCCGAGCTCGAGTCGAAGCTCGACTCGATGGCGCAGGAGCGTGTGGAGATCCCGATCGTCATCGGCGGCGAGCGGATCCGCTCCGGCCTGCTCGAAACGGTCGTGATGCCGCACGCGCACGGCCACGTGCTCGCGGACTGGCATCGCGCGACACCCGAGCTGGCCGAGCAGGCCATCGCGGCGGCGACCAAGGCGCAGCGCGACTGGGCCAACTGGCCGTGGGAGGACCGCGCCGCGGTGTTCCTCAGGGCCGCCGAGCTGCTGGCGACGACCTGGCGATCGACGATCAACGCGGCGACGATGCTCGGCCAGTCGAAGACGGCGCACCAGGCCGAAATCGACGCGGCCTGCGAGCTGATCGACTTCCTGCGCTTCAACGTCGCCTTCGCCGATCAGATCCACTCCGAGCAGCTGATCAGCGATCGAGGCGTCTGGAACCGGCTCGACTACCGTTCGCTCGAAGGCTTCGTCTACGCCATCACGCCGTTCAACTTCACCGCCATCGGCGGCAACCTGGCAACCGCGCCGGCGCTGATGGGCAACGGCGTGCTGTGGAAACCGGCAGCCTCGGCGATGCTCTCGAACTGGTACATCTTCCGGCTCCTCGAGGAGGCCGGCCTGCCGCCGGGCGTGATCAACTTCGTCCCCGGCAACCCGCAGGAAATCTCCGGCGCGGCGCTGGCCCACCGTGACCTGGCCGGCATCCACTTCACCGGCAGCACCGGCGTCTTCAACAGCCTGTGGAAGACGGTGGCCGAGCACATCGGCGACTACCGCGCCTACCCGCGCGTCGTCGGCGAGACGGGCGGCAAGGACTTCATCGTCGCCCACCCGTCCGCGGATCCCGAGGCCCTCGCCGTCGCCATCGCCCGCGGCGGCTTCGAGTACCAGGGCCAGAAGTGCTCGGCGGCGAGCCGCGTCTACGTGCCGCGAACGCTGTGGCGCGAGGTCCGCGATCGCACCGTCGGCATGATCGAGTCGATCAAGATGGGCGACGTCCGCGATCTGTCGAACTTCATGGGCGCGGTGATCGACCAGAAGGCGTTCGATCGGATCAGCGGCTACCTCGATCTGGCGCGGACGACGGCGACGGTCATCGCCGGCGGCAAGGCGGACGCGTCGACCGGCTACTTCGTCTCGCCGACGCTGGTCGAGACGCACGACGCCGACCACCGCATGCTGCGCGAGGAGATCTTCGGGCCGGTCGTCACCGTCCACCTCTACAACGACGGCCAGTTCAGCGACGTGCTGTCGCTGATCGATCGGACCTCGCCGTACGCGCTGACCGGCGCGGTGTTCGCGCGCGACCGCGTCGCGGTCCGCGAGGCGCTGACGACGCTGCGCCAGGCGGCCGGCAACTTCTACATCAACGACAAGCCGACCGGCGCCGTGGTCGGGCAGCAGCCGTTCGGCGGCGCCCGCAGCTCCGGCACCAACGACAAGGCCGGCTCGAAGCTCAATCTCCTGCGCTGGACCAGCGCCCGCACCATCAAGGAGACGTTCGTGCCGCCGACCGACTACCGCTATCCGTTCATGGGGCCTGCCTGATGCCGACGTCCGCTCCTTCGCCGGACAAGGTCAACATCGCCGACAAGCTGGCGCGCTTCTCGGATCACTTCCAGCCCAAGATCGTCGGCGAGCTGAACGGCCAGCACGTCAAGCTGGTGAAGTTCCAGGGCGAGTTCGTCTGGCACTCGCACGAGGCCGAGGACGAGATGTTCCTCGTCCTGCAGGGCGCCTTCGACATGCAGTTCCGCGACAAGACGGTGCGGATCGGCGAAGGCGAGTTCCTGGTCGTGCCGCGCGGCGTCGAGCACTGCCCGAAGGCCGAGGCCGAGGTGTCGCTGATGCTGTTCGAGCCGGCCGGCACGGTGAACACAGGCACCGCCCGCGGCGACCTGACCGTCCCCGAGCCCGAGCGGATCTGATCGCTACGGCGCCGGGCGCTTCCACTCGAGCGTCACGGTGTGCCCGAATCGGCAGCCGGACTGGCTGCACGGCTCGTCGGTGCCGCTCAGGATCAGGGTGCGCTTGCCGTCCGTCTCGGTCGGCCCCGCGCCCTCCCACTTGACCGAGTACTTTCGCGGGGACGCGTCGCCGCAGGCGGCCATCTTGGCGTGCTCGAGCCTGATGCCGTCGCGGCGGAGGCTCACCTTCAGGTTGTCGTCACGGTCCATGGCCGCGGGCAGCAGCGTCCAGCCGCCCTCCGGTTTCCCGTCATCGCCGGCCCGGATGATGACGCGGATCTCCTGCGTCAATGTCGAGGCCCCGGCCATGGTGCACCGCCCGGCCTGCGTGGTCGTCAGCGTGCCGTCCCAGACGCCATAGAGCGTCGCCGCGGCCGGCCGTTCCGGACCGGCCGCGAGCGGCAGCAGTATCAGCAGGGCGAAGGGCGGAATCCACATAGGGCGGCTCCAGAGACGGACGGGGTGTGCCGAGGGCGGCGGGCCTACGGCGCGGGCCTACGGCGCGGGCCTACGGCGGCGGGCCCTTCCACTCGGCGGCCAGGGCCAGGCCGAAGCGGCAGCCGCCCTGGATGCACGGCACGTCGAGCCCCTTCAGCAGGAGCATGCGCTTGCCGTCGACCATCGAGGGCAACGGTCCCTCCAGCTTGGCGGTGTACTTCCGCTTGAAGTTCTCGCCGCACGACGCGAAGCGCTCGTGCTCGATGCGCACCTTGTCTCCGTCGATCCTGACGGTGAGGTTGTCCTTGAACTTCTCCGGAGACGAGGCCGTGAGCGGGACGATCGCGCCGGTGAGCTTCCCGCCGTCACCGGCGCGCAGCACGATGCGATGGTTGTCGCGGCTCTCCGGCCCGCCGTTCATCGAGCACTTGCCGATCTGGACGGTGGTCAACGTCCCTTCCCAGACGCCTTCCAGCATCGAGGCGGGGGACTGGGCGACGGGCTGGCCGGCGGCCTGGCCCGCGGCCTGGCCGGCCAGCAGCAGCGAGAGCACGACGACGACCGACGACATGGGCGGCTCCTGAGATGAAAGGGGGCGCGCCTACTGTCCGTCGGCCGACCGTCTGGAGTCAAGGCCCGTGCGTCGTGCCCGTGGGTCATGTCTGCGCCTCTGCGCAGAGGTTACAAACGGACCGCCTTCGACGTAGTCTCTCCACGTGACCCTTAGCGCGCTGTGGTCGTCGCCGTCGTCTTCCTGGCGCTGTCGAACGGCGCCAACGACAACTTCAAGGGCGTCGCCTCGCTGTTCGGGAGCCGGACGGTCGGCTACCGGGTGGCGCTGACGTGGGCGACGGTCACGACGGCGGCCGGCTCGCTGGCCGCCATCGCCCTGGCCGCGGCCCTGCTCAAGCGCTTTTCCGGCAAGGGCCTGGTCCCCGACGCCCTGGCCAGCTCCGAGCCGTATCTGGTCGCGATCGTGGCCGGCGCCGCGCTCACCGTGCTGGTCGCCAGCCTCCTTGGCCTGCCGATCTCGACGACGCACGCGATCACCGGGGCGATGGTCGGCAGCGGCTGGATGGCGGTCGGCTCCGGCGTGCGGCTCGGCGCGCTCGGCACGACGGTGGTGCTGCCGCTGCTCCTGTCGCCCATCCTGGCGGTGGCGCTGGGCGCCGTGGTCTACGCCGCGCTGCGGGCCCTGCGCCGCGCGGTCGGGGTGACGCGGGCCGGGGATTCCTGCGTCTGCGTCGTCGAGACGCCCGCGCTCGCCATCGCCTCGGGCGGCGCGATGGCCCTGCAGGCGACGCCGCCGGCGATGCGGCTGACCATCGCCCACCAGGCCGACTGCGAGGGCCGCTACGCCGGCCGGATGTTCGGCGTCCCGGGTCAGCGCCTCGTCGACGCCGGCCACGTCGTCAGCGCCGGCGTGGTCAGCTTCGCGCGCGGGCTCAACGACACGCCGAAGATCGCGGCGGTCCTGCTCGCCAGCCCGATCCTGGGGCCGAAGGCCAGCCTCGTCGCCGTGGCCGTGGCGATGGCCGTGGGCGGCGTGGTCGCCGCCCGGCGCGTCGCCGAGACGATGAGCCACAAAGTCACCGCGATGTCGACGGGGCAGGGGCTGTCGGCCAGCCTGGCCACCGGCTCGCTCGTCCTCGCGGCCGGCCTCGCCGGGCTCCCGGTGTCCACCACCCACGTCTCGGTCGGCGCGCTCGTCGGGATCGGCACGATGAACGGCAAGGCCGACCTGTCGGTCATCCGCACCATCGTCCTGTCCTGGGTGGCCACGCTGCCGATCGCCGCCGTGCTGTCGGCGCTGGTCTACCGGCTCGCCCGAGCCTGAAGCGGAACCGTAGCCGGGGGGGCCGTCACGCCGACGTGCCGCCGGGCCCGACTCGTGGCACACTTAGGGCGATGGCGCGAGTCAACTATTCGTTCGAGAAGCGGAAGCGCGAGCTGGACCGGAAGTCGAAGAAGGCCGCCAAGGCCGAGCAGCGGGCCAAGGAGGGCGGCAGCCGTGCCAACGACGGCGTGCCCCTCGAGCCGCTCACCGGCCCGGTGATCCCCAACTACGCCGACGAAGACGCGAAAGACGAGCCGACCCCGAAGGTGCCCTGAGGTCCGGCCCGCGGCCGGCCGGCTGCGCGGTTACTGCCGCGACAGCGCGACCAGCGGGCTCACCTTGGCGGCGCGCCGCGCCGGCCCCCAGCAGGCGATGAACGACGTCAGCCCGAGCACGCCGATGGCCGCGGCCATCACCAGCGGATCGAGCGCGCCGACCCCGTAGAGCTGGGCGGCGATGGCGCCCCGCAGCAGGATTGCTCCACCCAGCCCGATCGCCAGGCCGGCCAGCACGAGCGAGCCGCCTTCGCCCAGGATCAGCCGGACGATGGCCGAGGCGTCGCTGCCCAGCGCCATGCGGATGCCGATCTCGCGCGTCCGCTGGCTGACGTGGTAGGCGAGCACGCCGTAGAGGCCGATCGAGGCCAGCAGCAGCGCGACGGCGCCGAAGGCGAGCGACAGCAGCATCGGCGCGCGGCGCGGGTTCAGCGACTTGTCGATGCGCGACGCCATCGTGAACACGTCAGTCATCGGCACGTCGGGATCGATCTCGGCGAGGGCCCGGGTGACCGCGGCCTGCATCGCCGTGGGGTCGCCCTTGGTCCGGATCGCGAGGCCGAGGCCGTGCGATTCATGCTGGGCCATCACGGCGTAGAAGGCGCCGGCTCGGGCGGTTTCGCCGCCTTCGACGAGCCCCTTCATCTTCACTTCGCCGATCACGCCGACGACGGTCATCCAGGTGACCGTTGGGCCGGGCCGTGCGACGTCCTCTGGTGAATCGGGCAGGTAGATGCGCCGGCCCACCGGGTCCTGCGTCGGCCAGAACCGGCGCGCCAGGTTCTCGTCGACGATCACCGACTTCGGGGCGTCGGTGGTGTCGGACGCGTTGAAGAAGCGGCCCTTCTTCAGCCGCACCTTCATCGCTTCCATGTAGCCGGGTGAGACGTAGAGCTGGTTGGGCGAGACGACCGACTCGCCCGGCTTGGGCATGTAGCCTTCCGGGATGACTACCGAGCTGCTGCCGTCCCAGCTGAAGGGCAGAAAACTGCTGCTGCCAACTGCCTCGACACCGGGGAGCGCGCGGATCCGCGTCAGTACCCGATCCGTGTAGGCACGGGTTGCGGCGTCGTCCTTGTAGCGCGTGGCGAGCGGGTTGAGGCGGCCGGTCAGCACGCCGTCGGCGACGAAGCCGGGATCGACACCCAGCATCCGCTGGAAGCTGGCGAGCAGCAGGCCGGCGCCAATCAGCAGCACGAAGGCGAGCGCCACCTGGGCGACGACGAGCGAGCGGCGGACGACTTTGGACGTCCGCCCCGCCGTACCCGAGCGGCCTTCCTCGCGCAGGACGTTGCTCAAGTTGACGCGCGCGAGCTGCAGCGCCGGGCCGGCCCCGACGACGATGCCGAGCAGGATGGCCGGCGCGAGCGTGACCGCCAGCACCACGCCGTCGAGGCGGATCTCATTCGCACGCGGCAGGTCGGTGAACCCGATCCACTCGATGGCATTCAGGCTGAGGAAGCCGAGCCCGATGCCCAGCCCGGCGCCGATCAGCGTCAGCAGCGTCGCTTCGGTGATCAACTGCTTGGCGATGCGCCGGCCGCCGGCGCCGATCGCGTTGCGCGTCGCCAGCTCCTTCATCCGGCCGTTGGCGCGGACCAGCGACAGGTTGGCGATGTTGACCGCGGCGATGAGGACGACGAAGAGCACGCCGCCCCACAGCATCTGCAGCGCGGCGCGCACGTTGCGGACGAGGTCGCCCTCGAGCGAGTTCAGCTTGGTGTTGTAGCCGACGTTGCGGAGCGGCTCGGCCAGCGCGCCGGCCCGCTCCATGTGGCGGGCGTTCTGGGCGTCGAGCCGGGACTGGGCCCGTTCGATCGAGGCTCCAGGCGCGAGGCGCCCGATCATCTCGTGGTTCTGGCTGAAGCGGCGGTCCTCGCCGAGTTCCTTGGGCGTGAACGCCAGCGCGGTGTAGACGCGGACCTCGGGGCCGAGGAAATAGAAGCTCTCGGGCAGCACGCCGACCACCTGGTAGACCTCGTCGTTCAGGCGCACCGTCGTCCCGACCACGCGATCGAGCCCGCCCGGCTGCTTCGCCGCGAAGGCGTGGCTGAGGACGGCGACCTTCTCCTTGCCGGGCGTCCCTTCCTCTTCACTGACCAGCCGGCCGCGCTCGGCCGCGGCGCCCAGCACGTGGAAGAAGGACGGCGTGATCCGCATCGCCGAGACCTGCTCCGAGCCGGCACCCTGCCCGACCTTGAAGCCCGTCCACTGGTAGAGGGCGACCGACGAGAAGACGTCGGTCATGCCCCGCCGATCCATGTAGTTGGGGACGGACGTCCCGGCCCGCTCGACGCCGGCGCCGGGGAAGCCGTCGAACGACGACACCAGGCGGCTCGACTCGGGGTAGGGGAGCGGCCGCTGCAGGACCGAGCGGACCACCGTGAAGATCGCGGTGTTCGCCCCCAGGCAGATGGCCAGCGTCAGGATGACGGCGACGGCGTAGGCGCGGTCCTTGCGGAGGACGCGCAACGCGAACAGCAGATCCTGGCGGAAGACGTCCATGGTTACCTCTAACGGAGCGGGCGTGCGGAAGGTTCCGGATCGGAGCTAAGATCGCAGCGATGTTCCGCCGGGCGCTCACGGCCGCAGTCGCCCTCCTCGTCCTGTTCCACCTCTGGCTCTTCGCGGGACAGATCTGGGACGGCCGGGCCCTCGAACCAGCCACGGCCATGCGCTGGCTCGTCGCCGGCGGCCTGATCGCGGCGCTGGCCGGGCTGCGCCGCGCCGGCCAGCCGATGGTGTTCGGCCGGCGCGCCGCGGCCATCTGGCTGCTGGCGGCCCTGCTCCATGCGCCCAAGGCGCTCGATCGGGTCCAGGATCTGCAGCCCGACCTCTGGACCGAGGTCGTGTCCGTCGGCCTCGGCGCGGCTGGCCTCGGGCTGGCTGTACCTCGCGGTCCTCGCCGCATGTCTTGCCCGCCGTTGTCGGCGGCCAGGGCTCGCTCTCCTCACCGTCCGGCCGCTCGCCATCGGCACCAGCCGGGGCTTTACCCTCGCCTTCGCCGCCCGCCCGCCTCCGATCCGCTGACCCCTGCCCTCGTTGCAGAAGACGCTCTCGCCGGGAGTGACTCCCGGCGGTGACGTGCGCGTGTACGCGGATCGACAACGGAGTTGCATATGTCCAAGCGGTTCAGGCAGGTCGGGTGGGGAGTGGTGTGCGCGTTGGTGGCCGCGGCGGCGTCGGCCGACGCGGCGAGCGTGAGCGGGACGGTGTCCGATGCCACGGGCGCGGCGCTGGCCGGCAGCGTCGTCGTGCTGCGGGGCGTCGCGACCGGCCAGGAAGCGACGCGGGAGACGCCGGCGGACGGCCGGTTCCGCTTCGAGGGCCTCGAGCCGGGCAGCTATCTGGTGGTCGTGAACCGGGTCGGGTTCTCGGAGGTCGCGCGGACGGTGGACGTCGCGACGGCCGACCAGGCGCTCGACCTGCCGGTGCAGCTGGCGCTCGGACGCCTGACCACCGAAGTCAGCGTCACCGCGACCCGCGCCGAGCGCGAGACGCGGCAGGTGCCGCTGCACGTCGAGACGCTGTCCCGCGACGCGATCCAGCAGGCCAACCCGCTCTCGAGCGGTGACGCGCTGGCCGGCGTCGCCAACCTCACGCCGGTCGGCGGCGGGCCGTTCGGCGTCCGGCCGCGGCTGCGCGGGCTCGACTCGACGCGCCTGCTCGTCCTGGTCGACGGCGAACGCCTGAACACGGCGCGCCAGGCGACCGACCGGACCGGCGCCGAGGTCGGGCTGATCGCGCCAGACGCCATCGATCGCATCGAGATCGTCAACGGCGCCGGCACGCTGCTCTACGGCTCGGACGCCCTCGCCGGCACCATCAACGTCATCACCAACGAGCCGACGTTCTCGCCGTCGCGGCGGTGGCTCTATGGCGTCAACGGGTTCTTCAGCAGCAACGAGCGCGGCGGCCGCGGCACGTTCACGGCAGGGGTCACCGACCCGCGCTTCGCGCTGCGCGTGCAGGCCGGCGCGGAGTCGTACGGCGACTACCGGGCGGGCGCGCTCGACGTCGAGGACACGGCGCCCTTCTTCGCGTCCGGGGCGTTGAAGCGGCTCGACACCATCGATTCGAACTTTCCCGGCTTCCGTTTCGGCGCCTTCCCGGATCCCTTCAACGCGCCCTACGTGCGCACCAGCCGCGACGTGCCCAACTCCGGCGCGCACGGGTCGTTCGTCAACGCCTCCGCGCTGGTCCGGCTCAGCGAGCGCCGGACGCTGCGGGTGCGCTACCAGCACCGGCAGATGCGCGACGTCGGGTTCCCCGACTTCGCGCAGCCCTACTTCTTCAACGCCACCGCGTTGCCGGTCAGCGACCTCGATCGCCTGTCGGTCCGCTACGAGGCGCGCGCCATCACGCCGTGGCTGGCCAACCTGTCGGTGACCGGGCACTACCAGCGCACCGAGCGCGCCCTCACCAATCGTTTCGCGATCCAGTTCCCGGCCCCGTCTGCGGCGTTCTTCCCGATCAGCGTGATCCGCCTCGACCAGGTGTCCGAGACGGGACAGCGGGTGGCGTCACCCGGCGTCGACGTGCAGGCGGTCTTCGTCCCGGCCCGCAACCACGTGCTCACGACCGGCCTGACCTTCTACCGCGACGCCAGCCACGACCAGCGCACGACGACGACCACCACGTCGCTGGTCGGCCAGCTCGCGCTGGTCAACCGCGCGCCGACGCCGATCGTGTTCCCGACCCCGGTGGCGCTCGGCCCGGCCACGGTCGGGCATCCGGTCCGCGTGCCCGACGCCAGCTTCCGTGACGTCGCGGTGTTCGCCCAGGACGAATGGAAGGTCCGCTCGAACGTCTCGCTGATCGCCGGCCTCCGCGGCGACTTCTACGCCCTGACCAGCGAGGCGACGCCCGGCTACGACGTCGCGCCGGTGGTGGCCGGCGCGACGCCGCCCATCGATCCGGCGACGCTGCCCGATCCAGCCGGCGCCACCTACAGGCGCCGCGCGCTGACCGGCGACCTCGGGGTGGTCGTCAACCCGGGCGGACGGGTCAGCCCCTTCGCGCGGATCGGCCGCAGCTTCCGCCATCCCAACCTCGAGGAGATGCTCTTCGCCGGGCCGGCGACGGCCGGCAGCATCGCCCCCAACGTCACCGTCAAGCCGGAGCGCGGCACCAACATCGACGCCGGCACGACCTTCCGCGCCGGCCGCCTCAGCGGCGGCGCCTTCGCCTTCGTCAACCGCTACCAGGACTTCATCGCCCAGGATCTGGTGCGCTCGCAGACGCCGTCGGGGCCGCTCGTCCAGACCACCAACTACGCCGACGTCCGCATCGGCGGCGTCGAACTGAACGCCACGGCGCCGATCGTCCTGCGCCACGGCGTCGTCACGCTCGCGGCGTCGGCGGCGCTCCAGCGCGGCACCATCACCACAGGCGTCAACCCGCTCGACGGTTCGGCCCTCGACGACACCCCGGCCGACAACATCACGCCGGCCAAGCTCGTGCTGGCGGCGCGCTATACCGAGGCGCGCGGGCGCTGGTGGGCGGAGTACGGCCTGCGCGCCCAGCGCGAGGTCACGCGGGTGCCGGCGACCCTGGCCCAGTCGCCGTTCACGATCGCGCAGGACCTCCTGTCGCTCGACGGCTTCGGCATCCATCGGCTGGGCTGGGGCGTCGTCGTCGGGCCGCCGCGCGAGCGCCTGACGCTCACCTTCGCCGTCGAGAACCTGACCAACGCCTACTACCGGGAGCAGTTCCAGTTCGCGCCGGCGCGCGGACGCAGCTTCACGCTCGCGGTCAGCGCCGGCCGATTCTAAGAGTTTGATACGCTACCAGCCATGCCCATGCCTCTAGTCCCCTGGAAGCGTGATGGCTTGCATAAGTCCCGGAGCGCGGCGCCCCGGTGGCAAGGCGTGAGGAGGGAGAATATTGGGCATATTCGACTGACGAGCAACGCCGCCAGCGGGGATGCCCCGCCCGGGACTTATGTGAGTCATCGCGTTTCCAGGGGACTGGGCGTGCGCGCCACCCTCAGCCTCGCGCTGCTGGCGGCGGCTGCGCCGCTGTCCGCGCAGGCGCCGCCCGCTGCGTCAGTCGCGGTCACCGCCGACGTCGACTACGTGCCCACCGCCGAGTACGCGGCGAAGAAGGATCGGCTCGACGTCTACGCCCCGGCCGGCGCCAAGGGCGCGCCGATCATCGTGTCGATCCACGGCGGCGCGCTGCGCGAAGGCGACAAGTCGGGGCAGGCCTACGTCGGCCAGTTGCTCGCGAAGGCCGGGTTCGTCGCGGTGATCATCAACTACCGGCTGTCGCCGGGCGTCTCGCATCCGGCCCATGTCGAGGATGCCGCGCACGCCGTGGCCTGGGCGCGGACGCACGCCGCCGAGTACGGCGGCGATCCGCACAAGCTGTTCGTCATCGGCCACTCGGCCGGGGCCTATCTCGCCGCGCTGCTGGCGATGGATCCGAAGTATCTGGTCGCCTACCAGATGTCGGCGAAAGACCTGAAGGGCCTGGTGCCGGTCAGCGCGTTCTTCTATGTCGAGCGGACCGGCGTCGCCCCGGATCGGCCGAAGGACGTGTGGGGCACCGACCCCGCGGCGTGGAAGGCGGCATCGCCGGCGGCCTACCTGCGCAAGGATGCGCCGCCGATACTGCTGCTCTACGCCGACGGCGACGCCGACTGGCGCCGCCAGCAGCAGGCCGACTTCCAGGCCGAGATGAAGAAGGCCGGCGCCTCGAACATCGACACGCGGATGATCTCGGGTCGCGACCACTCCAGCATCTGGGGCCGGATGAAGAACGCGAACGACGAGACCGCCGCCGCCATCATCGCGTTCGTCAAGGCTCATTGATGCGATTGCACGGAATCCCGTTCGAAGCCGTCGACTGGTCCACCGTCGCTCCGAGCGAGCATCCCGGCATCATGGGCGTCGCCCTGTGGCGCACGCAGCAGTTCGGCGAGGTCCGCGTCCGCATGGTCGAGTACTCGCCCGGCTACGTCGCCGATCACTGGTGCGAGAAGGGGCACATCGTGCTCTGCCTCGAAGGCGAGATCCACACCGAGCTGGAAGACGGCCGCATCGTCGTCCTCAGGCCGGGCATGAGCTACCAGGTCGCGGACGGCGAGGAGCCGCACCGATCGCGGACGGCCAACGGCGCCCGCCTTTTCATCGTCGACTAGTTTCGAGGGGACTTGCGATGAAGGCGTCCCGCGACGAGATGCGCCGGATGGCCGCCGAGGCCCTCGCCAAGGGCGATGCGACCGGCTGGTTCGATCGCCTCTACCGGCAGGCCGCCGGCGACTGGGATCGCGTGCCCTGGGCGGATCGCCGGCCCAATACGTATCTCGTCGCCTGGCTGCGCACCTTCAACGCGTCGCCGATGCGCAAGCGCTGCCTGGTCGTCGGCAGCGGTCTCGGCGACGACGCCGAGGCGCTCGCCTCGGCCGGCTTCGCCGTCACCGGCTTCGACATCTCGCCGACGGCGATCGCGGCGGCGCAGCAGCGCTTCCCGCGGTCCGGCGTCGACTACGTCGTCGCCGACCTCCTGCAGCCGCCGCCGGCGTGGACGGCGGCCTTCGACCTGATCTTCGAGGCCTTCACGCTGCAGGCGCTGCCGCCCGAGCCGCGGCATGCCGCGATCGGATCGATGGCCAGCCTGGTCGCACCGGGTGGGCGCGTCTTCCTGCTGTGCCGCGCCCGCGAGGCCGACGAGCCGATCGGCGAGCTGCCGTGGCCGCTGACGCGCGAGGAACTGGCGCTGTTCGAAGCGGCCGGCCTGCGCGCCACCTCGGTCGACGTGGTGCACGACGACGAGACACCGTCGGTGCGACGCTTCCGGGCGTTCTTCGATCGACTGGAGGCCTGATGCGGCGGCGAACGGTGATGCTCGTCGGTGCGGCGGCCTGCGTCGCCATGTCGGCGTCGGTTCGGGCCCAGACGCTGGCGGCGCCGTCGGCCCCGTCGGCCGCCTTGCAGGCGTGGGTCGAGGCCTTCAACACCCGGGATCCGAAGCGGATCGTGGCGCTCTACGCGCCGGACACGGTGTTCTGGGGCACCACGGCGAAAGCCATCGCGACGACTCCGGAGTCGGTCTGGGCCTACTTCAAGGACGCCGGCCTGCGTCCGGCGACGCGCGTCACGATCGACTCGACCCACGCGCGCGTGGTCGGCGAGATCGCGATCGTCAGCGGCGCCTACACCTTCGCCGACGTGACGGACGGCGAGCGGAGCAACGTCCGCCCGGCGCGCTACAGCATCGTCTTCCGGCGCTCCGGGGATGCCTGGCTGATCATCGATCACCACTCGTCGCGGGTCCCAGAACCCTGAGCCCACCTCCTGAGCCCAGACCATGGATCACGCCAAGCACAATCGCCGCACCTTTCTCCGCGCCGCTGGAGCCGGCGCCGCGCTGGGTGCGGCGTCGTCGGCCGCCGAGGCGGCGGCCCAGCGGGTCGCCGCGACCGACGATCTGTGCGATCGGACGGCGAGCGAGCTGGCCACGCTGATTCGCACCAAGCGGGCGTCGGCGCGCGAGGTGATGACCGCGCACCTGGCTCGCATCCGCACGGTGAACCCGACCATCAACGCGATCGTCGCCAAGCTCGATGACGACGCCTGCCTGGCGCTGGCGGACGCGGCCGATCAGCGCACGGCCAAGGGCGAGGCGCTCGGGCCGCTGCACGGGCTGCCGATCGCGTTCAAGGATCTGCAGCCCGCGGTCGGCTTCCCCTACACGCGCGGATCGCCGATCTACAAAGACGCCCGGCCGACCGAGGACTCGGTGCTGGTCGAGCGCCTGCGGCGCGGCGGCGCGCTGGCCATCGGCAAGACCAACACGCCGGAATTCGGCATGGGGTCGCACACCTACAACCAGGTCTACGGGACGACCCGCAACCCCTACGATCCGTCGAAGAGCGCTGGCGGATCGAGCGGCGGCGCCGGCGCCGCGCTGGCCTCCGGCATGCTGCCGATCGCCGACGGCAGCGACATGGGCGGCTCGCTCCGCAACCCGGGCAACTTCAACAACGTGGTCGGCTTCCGGCCGACGGTCGGCGTGGTGCCGAGCGCGCCCAATCCCTATCCGCTCTTCGGCTTCTCCACCAACGGACCCATGGCCCGGACGGTCGACGACGTGGCCCTGCTGATGAGCGTGATGGCCGGCGCCGATCCGCGCGACCCGGGCTCAGCGCCGTCGGATCCCGCCAGCTTCCGGAGCCGTCTCGAGACCGAGGTGCGCGGCAAGCGCATCGCCTGGTGCCCGGACCTGGGCGGCCTGCCGCTCGATCCGCGGGTCCGGACGGTGCTGGCGGCGCAGCGCCAGACCTTCGAGACGCTTGGCTGCATCGTCGAGGACGTCGTCCCCGATCTGCGCGACGCCGACGACATCTTCCTGACCATGCGCGCCTTCCGCAGCGGGCTGGCCTACGGGCCGCTGCTCGCCGAGCACCGCGCCCAGATGAAGCCGGAGGCGATCACCGAAACCGAGGCGGGCCTGGCGGTCACGACCGCGGCCCTCGGCAAGGCGATGCTGCAGCACGGCCAACTGCTCGAGCGGATGCGCCGCTTCGAGGAGCGCTACGACTTCATCTGCTGCGCGGTGAACCAGGTGCCGCCGTTCGACGCCGCGCTCGACTGGCCCAAGTCGATCGACGGCGTGGCGATGGACCACTACGTCGCCTGGATGAAGTCGGCCTACTGGATCACGACGACGTTCCGGCCGGCCATCTCGGTGCCGGCCGGCTTCACCGCCGGAGGGCCTGCCGGTCGGCCTGCAGATCGTCGGCCGCCACCGCGGCGACGTCGCCCTGCTGCAGATGGCCTGGCGCTTCGAGCAGGCGACGGGAATAGGGAAGCGGCGACCGGCTTTACGCTGAGCGGCTCGTCAGGGCTCGCGCCGCGCGTCAACTCCCAACTCCCAACCGCCAATCTCCAAGGAACGACCAACTCCCAACGCCCAACCCTGCCCTGTTGGCGGACACGAACCGGCTCGGTTGGGAGTTGGGCGTTGGGAGTGCCTTGGAGGTTGGAAGTTGGCGTCTTGGGAGTTCCGAGCATCACGCGTTCCGCTCGTGATGCTCGGCCAGCACTCGCTCGATGCGGCGATCAGGTACCAGCCAGATCAGCGCGACGATGATGTAGATGGCGAGCGACGCCCACGTCGCGACGAACGCGAGCGGGACCGCCGAGACGTAGAGCACCATCGACAGCTTGCCCTTGCCGTCCCGCTGGATCGCACGGGCCAGCGCCGCGTTGTGATCGCGCTGCCGCGTCAGCGTCGTCTGCAGGATGGTGTAGGCGATGGCCGCACACAGGAGCACCGAGCCGTAGGCGGCGGTCGGCAGCGTTTCGAAGTGGTTCTCGCCCATCCAGCCGGTGACGAACGGCACCAGCGACAGCCAGAACAGCAAGTGCAGGTTGGCCCACAGCGCCGCGCCCGACACGCGGGTCGTGGCGTGCAGCATGTGGTGGTGGTTGTTCCAGTAGATCCCGATGTAGACGAAGCTCAGGACGTAGCTGAGGAACACCGGCACGAGCGGCTGGACAGCGTGCCAGTCGGCCGCGTGCGGCACCTTCAGCTCGAGGACCATGATGGTGATGATGATGGCCAGCACGCCATCGCTGAACGCTTCGAATCGGCCTTTGCCCAAAGGTGAAACTCCTGCCGCAGTCCCGCAGTTTACTTGACGCGCGAGCCCAGCCACGAGACCCGCATCGCCAGCTCCTCGGCGGTCGGTGTCTCGCCGGCGCTCTCGCGGGTCACCAGCGTGCGCGTCGGATGGGCGCGCAGCGCGATGGTCCCCTTGTGCGGCCGGCCGTGCCGCAGATAGGTCGCTTCCAGCTTGTCGCCCGGCTTGGCGGCCTCGATGATCGCGGTGACGTCGGTGCTGGCGTGCACCGGCTTGCTGTCGATGGCCACCACCACGTCGCCTTCGCCGAAGCCGGCGTCGTAGGCCGGCGTCCCCATCGGCGCGGCGCCGGTGATCCGCGCCCCATCGGCGCCCGACATCATCGGCAGCTCGCCCATCCAGGCGCGCCCGGGGTGCAGCGGCTTCCAGATCAGCCCCATCCGCTTGAGCAGCATCCCGTACTCGACCAGCTCGGGGCCGTCGACGTAGCGCTCGAAGAACTCGCGCGCGAACGACACGCTGCCGCTCACCTCGGCCAGCGTCGTCTGCAGATCCTCCGCCGTGTAGGGCGTGGCTACCATGCCGGGCGCCGACGGCGTCTTGCCGTATTTCGTCCACAGCGCCTTCATGTAGTCGTCGAGCGTGACCTTGCCGTCGGTGCGGTCGCGCAGCTCGAGGTCGAGGCCGAGCGCGATGGCGGCGCCGAACGTGTAGTAGGACAGGTAGGTGTTCGACCAGTTGGTCGGATCGACCGAGCAGGCGGCGTCGACGAACGGCGCCAGGCGGCTCATCTCGGGGGCGAATCGGACGCGCCGGCCGGCCGACGCGTTGACCGCGTTGATCAGGCTGCTGGCGCCGCGCAGCGCGTCTTCCGGCGTCGACAGGCCGGCCCGCGTCATCAGCAGCGAGCCGTAGTACTGCGTGAAGCCCTCGCCCACCCACAGCTCGGACGACACGTTGGCGTCGTCGAAGTTGAACGGCTCGAGCGACTTCGGCCGGATCCGCTCGACGTTCCAGGCGTGGAAGAACTCGTGCGCGACGGTGCCGAGCAGCGGCCGTTCGGCCTGGGCCAGCGCGGCCGGCGCGGTCAGCACCGTGCTGTTGCGGTGCTCCATGCCGTCGCCGCCGGCGCCCTGCGCGTAGGTGGCGAGGAGGGTGTAGTGGCCGGGCTCGAAGGCCGGCAGCTCGCCGAACACCGCCCGCGCCTCGCGCACAATCTTCTCGACGCCGCCGGCGAAGCGGTCGGCCTCGGCCTCGGTGCCGTCGTGGCGCAGCGCCACCCGGATCGTCGTCTGCGGCGCCCCGGCAGCCGCGCTCACCGCCATCGGGAACGTCCGCAGCATCTGCGGCGCGAACTGGACCGGACTGTCCATCAGGTAGGCGAGGTTGGGTGCGGTGAAGACCAGTGGGTCGCCCGTCGCGTAGAGCTGAGAGGCCACCGTCCACGTCACGTCGGGCGGCGGCACGAAGGTCAGCTTGGCCGGCCGCGTCTCGAGCGACTTCGCCCACATCAGCGCCGCCGGCGTGTTGAGGTGCGCCTGTGAGGCGTCGACGCCGGCATAGGTGCCGTCGATGCGATCGGCGAAGAGCCGGTAGCGGACGCGGACGGTGCCGCCGTGATCCTTGACGCGCCAGACGTGCAGGTTCGGCCGGACCGGCGTCAGCGGCCGTCCGGCGCCGTCGCTGATCTGGACGTCGAAGACGTTCTTCGCGAACTCGTGCAGGGCGTAGCGGCCGGGCGAGCTGCGGCTCATGTGGATGTCGAGCGGATCGGCGGTGACGTCGCTGAACACCACCTCGACGTCGACGACGTGGCGCACGTAGTCGGTGAACGACAGGCGGTAGTCGACCGGCGCTTGCGCCCAGGCCGGCGTGCTCGCCGCCACGGAGGCGACGACGGAGAAAAGGGTGATCCGGAACAGACGGAGCATGCCGCAGTCTACCGAACCGCGCGGCTATGATGGGGCGCCGACCCGATGTCCACGCTCCGACCGCGCATCTCGACGCGCGCCCCGACTCCGGAGTCAAGGACAACTCCGGAGTCGTCCCGCCTGCCATGAGCCGAACCGCTGTCATCGTCGGCGCCGGTATCGGCGGCCTCGCCGCCGGCATCGCCCTGCGCCGCGCCGGCTGGCGGACGCGGATCGTCGAGCGTGCCGCCGCCCCGCGCGAGCTCGGCTTCGCGCTGAACCTGGCGCCGAACGCCGTGGCCGCGCTGCGCGCACTGGGCGTCGCCGACCGCATCGAGGCCGAGGCGCACCGGATGCGCGTCGGCGAGCTGCGGCGGATGGACGGCCGGACGCTGAAGCGCCTCGACATCGGCGCGCTGGCCACCGGCACGCCGTCGCTGATCGCGCTGCGCCAGACGCTGCACGCCGCGCTCCTCGACGCGACGCCGGCCGATGACCTCGTGCTCGGGAGCGAGGGCGCCGGCGTCGAACGCGACGGTGCGGCCGTGGCGCTGATCCTGGCCAACGGGCAGCGCGAGCGCGGCGACGTGCTCATCGGCGCCGACGGCCTCGGCTCGGCGATCCGGCGTCATCTGCACCCCGCCGATCCGCTGCCGCACGAGAGCGGCCTGTGCGCGGTGCGCGGGGTGGTCCGAGGCGGGACCGACGCGCTCGAGGGCCTGAGCGGCACCATTTACCTGGGACGCGGGTGCGAGGCGGCGGCTGTCCGGGCGAGCGCCGACGCGATCTACTGGTTCGTGTCGGTGCGGGCGTCCTCGGTGCCGGCGACGGGTGACGCGTCAGCCCTCGCGCGCACGCTGGTGGACCGCCTGCCGCCGGCTTTCCGCGCCATCGCCGGGCCGACGGCGCCGGCCGATCTGCGCTACGACGCGCTCGTCGATCGGGCGCCGATCTCGCCGTGGGGCGACGGACCGATCACGCTGCTCGGCGACGCGGCGCACCCGATGCTGCCGCAGACGGGGCAGGGCGCGGCGCAGGCGCTCGAGGACGCGGTCGCGCTCGGCGCGGCACTGACGCCGCCGACTGCGGGTGCGGTCGCGCTGCGCGAGTACGAACGCGTCAGGGCGGCTCGCACCGCGGCGATCGTCCGGCGCGGCCGCCGCCTGGCCGCGGCCGGCGCGATGGACGGCGCGCTCGTCGACTGGCTGCGCGCCGCCGTGATCCGCGCGACGCCGTCGCGCGTGCTGGTCAACGCGATGCTGCGCGTCTGACCGTCGATTCGCTACACTGGCCGCGCTTCTCGCCGCCCCTATCCATCATGCCGATCGTCACCCACAATCCGCCCGGCGTCTTTCCGCCCGACCGCGCCTACAGCCACGCCGTCGAGGTGCGCGGCGCCGATCCAGCCGCCGACCTGATGGCGCGGCGCGGAGACAGTCCATGCTGAAGTCACTCGCCGCCCTCGCGATCGCGATCGGGGTGCTCGCCGTGTCGACGCGGACGGTCCCGGCGCAGACACGCCCGCAGGCGCCGCCGCCGAACATCATCGTCATCCTCGCCGACGACCTCGGCTACGGCGACCTCGGCGCGTTCGGCAGCCCGAACAACCGGACGCCGCGTCTCGACGCGATGGCGGCGGCGGGGCAGAAGTGGACCAGCTTCTACGTCCAGCCGGTATGCTCGCCGAGCCGGGCGGCGCTGCTCACCGGCCGCCTGCCGATCCGCAGCGGCATGTATGGCGTCGCCGGCGGGCGCGCGCCGAAGGTGATGCGCGACAACGGCACCGAGGGCCTGCCGGCGAGCGAGATCACGATCGCCGAGCTGCTGAAGACGCGCGGCTACACGACCGGCATCGTCGGCAAGTGGCACCTCGGCCACCTGCCGGCGTTCCTGCCGATGGCGCAGGGCTTCGACTCGTGGTTCGGCCTGCCCTACTCGCACGACATGCGGATGGTGGCGCCGAGCGGCCCGAGCACGGCGAACCCGAAGTTCTACGCTCCGAAGCCGGAGTACTGGGACGTGCCGTTGATGCGCAACGGCGAAGTGATCGAGCGGCCCGTCGATCACCGGACGCTGACCGCGCGCTACACCGACGAGGCGGTCCGGTTCATCGAGACGAACCGCGGCCGGCCGTTCTTCCTCTACCTCGCGCACTCGCTGCCGCACGTGCCGCTGGCCCGCTCGGCACCGTTCGTCGACCACAGCGCCGGCGGCATCTACGGCGACGTGATCGAAGAGATCGATGCCAGCACCGGCCGCATCCTCGACGCGCTGGCCAAGGCCGGCCTCGACCAGCGGACGCTGGTCCTCTTCACCAGCGACAACGGCCCGTGGCTGCCGTTCGGCGCGCACGGCGGATCCGCCGGCCCGCTCGCCAACGGCAAGGGCACGACCTGGGAGGGCGGTGTCCGCACGCCGGCGATCTTCTGGTGGCCGGGCACGGTGAAGCCGGGGACGGTCACCGACCTGGGCTCGTCGATGGACGTGTTCGTCACCGCCGCGGCGCTGGCCGGCGCGCCGTTGCCGGCAGATCGGCCGATCGACGGGGTCGACCTGCGTGCGCCGCTGCGCGGCACGGCTCCGAGCCCGCGCCAGGTGCTGTTCTACTACTGGGACGACGAGCTGCGCGCCGTCCGCAAGGGCCGCTACAAGGCGCATCTCATCACGAGCGGCGCCTACGCCCTCTACGGCGAGCGGCGCGATCACACCCCGCCGCTGCTCTTCGACCTGGCTGCGGACCCGGGCGAGCGCCAGGACGTCGCGACGGCGCACCCCGACGTCGTCGCCGACCTGCTGCAGGAAGTGGAGCGGCACCGGCTGGGTGTCACCAAGGGTCGGCCGCTGTTCGACGCCGTCGACCCGCCGCCGTCGCCGGCCCGGTAGCGCGACACCGCGAGCGGTCATGAAGTTCGAGCATGCGGCGCACGTCGCGGCGGCACCCGACGTGGTGTTCGGGCTGACCCAGGACTACGCCCGGCGCCTGACGTGGGATCCGTTCCTGTCGCGGGCCGAGCTGCTCGGCGGCGCAACGGAGCCGGCCGTCGGCGTGCGCGCCTGGTGCGTCGCGAAGGGCGGCATCGGCATGGAGACCGAATACGTCACGTTCACGCCGCCACGCCTCACAGCGGTGAAGATGACGAAGGGCCCGTGGCCGTTGGAGTCGTTCGGCGGCGCCTGGGAATTCGTGCCCGACGGCGCCGGCACGCGCGTGCTGTTCCGCTACCAGTTCCGGGTCCGGCCGCGGTGGCTGGCGTGGGCCGTGGAGCCGATGGCTCGCGCCTGGTTCTCGCGCGAGACGCGCCTCCGCGTCGCGGCGCTGGAGCGGGCCATCGCGGCAGGGTTGTGATGAAGTGGCCAGATTCACCTGCCGCCGCGGCGCTGTTGAACGCGCACAAGTGTGCGCGGGCCACTACAATCGAGGCAGGCGTTCTGCTTTCGCGGAGAAGGGTGACATGGCTCAGTTGGCTCGTCTCGATCGCTCGGACAACTTCGCCGTCGGCGTGCTCGGCGCCGCGGTCGTCGTGGGACTCGGCGTCGCCGCCGTCAGCTACAGCCGGCAGCGCTCGTCGAGCGCCCGGATCCACGTCCGCGGGGACAAGCGCGCCAACCTGGCCGCCTACCTGCGCGAGCACCTGACCGGCTCCGACGCGGCGATCCAGGTCGTCGATCGCCTGCGCCTGGTCCACGCCGGCACCCACGAAGGCCTGCTGTTCGCGTCGCTCTTCGACGAGTTCCGCGAGGAGCGCGACGTCGTCCGGGCGCTGCTCGACGAACTCGGCGCCCCGCCGCTGTCGATCAAGCGGCTCGCCGGACAGGCGGGCGGTGCGATTGTGCAGTTCGCGGCCGGCGGCGAGCGCGGCGACCTGTCGCTGTTCCGGACGCTCGAGGGGCTGGCGATCGGCGTTCACGGCAAGCGCTGCATGTGGCGGGCGCTGCAATCGCTGCTCGGCGAGCAGCCGATCCCGAGCGCGCGCAGCCTCGCCGGCCTCGAATCGATGGCCGGGCGCCAGTGGGAGGCGATCGAAGAGCGGCGCCTCGGCCTGGTGCTGGCGACGTTCCCGGCGGTGCAGCTGCCGGTCGTCGACGCGCCGATCGACTGACGCCCGTCGTCGTGCCCATCCGTCCAGGAACGGCGGCGGACGCCGCCGCCCTCGCCGCCTTCGCCGCGCGGACTTTCTCCGAGACGTTCGCCGAGGGCAGCACGCCGGAGGACATGCAGGCGCACCTCGCCCGCGCCTACGGCGTCGCGCAGCAGACCGCCGAGCTGACCGATCCGGCGATGGTGACGCTGCTCGCGGAAGAAGGCGAGCGCCTGGTCGGCTACGCGCAACTGCGTCATGCCACGCCGCCGGTGTGTGTCACCGCGCCAGACCCCATCGAGGTGCACCGCTTCTACGTCGACCGCGCCGCGCACGGAACCGGCGTGGCGCAGGCGCTGATGGCCGCGGTCCAGGCGGCGGCGCGGGCGGCGGGCGCCCGGCACCTGTGGCTCGGCGTCTGGGAGCACAACGAGCGCGCTCTGCGGTTCTACGGCAAGAGCTGCTTCGTCGACGTCGGGAGCCACGTCTTCGTGCTGGGCGCCGACCGGCAGACGGATCGGGTCATGGTGGCGCCCGTCCCAAAACCCTGAAGATCCCGTCCGGTGGCCGACTAGCTGGGAGATGAGCCACGCGCTCCGGCAGTCGGCGCGGATCCGGGCGATCGCCTGGCGCGACTTGGCCGCGCTCCGCCCGACAGAGCAGGTCAAGGAACTGCTGCTGCCGCTGCCCTTCCTGCTTGCGGCCCGGACAGCGTTCGCGTTCGACGTGGCCCTCCTGCCGTGGCTGGCCAGCGCCTATTTCTTCCTGGCCGGCCTGCGCCTGGTCCACGACGCGTTCCACGACAACCTGGCGCTCCACGGCCGGCCGGCCACGCGCTGCTCGCGGCGCTCAGCGGCATGATGCTCGGCTCGATGCACGCCGTCCGCATCACGCACCTGCAGCACCATCGCGACTGCCTCGGTCCCGACGACGTCGAGGGCAGACCGCCCGGCGCAGCGCCCTCGCGCGCGCTCGGCGCCGGCGTCGTCTTTCCCGTTCCGGCTGCATCATGCCGCGTGGCGCCGGGCGTCCCGCTCCGAGCGCCGCTTCATCGCCGGCGAGCTGCTGTCGACCGCGGTGCTCCTGGCGCTGGCGGCGACGCGAGCTGTCACGCGCAGCTGACGCACCACGTGGCGCTGATGGCGGTCGCGCAGGGCTGACTGGCTTCTTCGCGGTGTGGACGGTGCACCATGACGTCAATGAAGAGCAGCAGGTCGCGCGGACGCTGCGGCACCGCCTCAAGAGCGGGCTGGCACTGGGGATGTTCTTCCACCTCGAACACCACCTGTTTCCGCGAGTCCCGACCTGCCACCTGCCGCGGCTCGCCGAGCGCCTGGACGAAGCCGCGCCGGAGCTGTCGAAGGTGACTGTCTACTGAAGGCGGCATAGTGCGCGAGTGTTCGTTGGACACCTCTGAAGTCGCCTTCGGTATGCTCTGCGGATGCCGATGCTGCGTCCGCTCGCCGTACTCGTCCTGACCCTGCTGGCCCTGCCGTCGAACGCGACGGCGCACGCCAGCGACACGAAGGCAGTGGTCGCCGCGCTCACTCGGCAGGCCGACGCCTGGGACAAGGCGATCGTGCGGAAGGATCGCGCCGCCGTTGCGGCGAACATGGCCGACGACTTCCGCAGCATCGACGGCGCCGGACCGTCGAGACCAAGCCGGTGTTCGTCGACGGGTTGATGGACGCCAAGCTCACCATCGATCCCTACACCGTCGAGGATTTCGACGTGCGGCTGTTCGGTGACGTGGCGCTGCTGAGCGGGCGGACGCGAATGACCGGCACATTCGACAGCAAGCCCTTCACCAGCCACTACCGCTACATCGACATCTACGCGAGGCGAAACGGCCGCTGGCAGATCGTCAGCGTGCAGATCACGCGGCTGGCGTCATGACGAGGCGACGCGCGGCCGGACTGCTTGGGCGCCGGAGGCCTACTCGCTGGAAGCGGCGTTGCGGGCCCGGTTCACCGGGCAGGACGACGCGGCCGTGCGCCGTGCGGCGGCCGCCGCGTACCATCGGTTCCAGAAAATGCGGCGAACGGGCCGCGCGGCGCCTGTTCGCCGCGGCTCCCTAGCCACGCGCGTCAGCGGGCCCGATCAGCGAGCCCTGACCCAGCGCCACATCTCGGCGAAGGTCGCGCTCTTGCCCTGCATCAGGATCCCGACCCGGAAGATCCGGCCGCCGGCCCACACGAAGAACGCCGTCGCTGCCAGCGTGAGGGCCAGGCCGAGGGCGATCTGCCAGGGCGGCGGGGCCGGCGTCAGCGCCATCCGCAGCGTCATCAGCACCGGCGTCGCGAACGGGACCAGGGAGGCGGCGACCGCCAGGGTGCTGGCCGGCGCCTTGACGATCGGCATCCAGATGAACATCGGCGACATGAACAGCAGCATGCCCGGCGTCATCAGGGCCTGGGCATCCTTCAGGTCGGTGGCCGCGGCGCCGATGGCGATGAACAGCGAGCCGTAGATCAGCATCGCCAGCACCAGGTAGATCACGAACCAGACGATCTGCATCGGCGTCACGGCGTCGCCATAGCCGTGGTAGACGGCGAAGCCATAGGCGCCCGACAGGTAGATCGCCGACAGCACCATCGACACGCCGACGACGCCGAGCAGCTTGCCGGACATCAGCTCGAACGGCGACAGCGACCCGAGCAGCACCTCGCTGATGCGCGTCATCTTCTCTTCCATGACGCTGTTGAGGAGCGGCGACGCCGTCGAGATCACGATGATGAACATCAGCATCATCAGCACGATCGGGGTGATGAAGCTGCGGATCGGATCGGACACCTTGGCCGGCGCGACGCGGCCGTCGCCGGCCCGGGTCAGCAGCTCGAGCCGATCGAGCTGGGCCGGCTGCATCAGATCCAGCATCGTCTTCGAGTCGACCGCGGTGCCGCCCAGCCGCTCGACGATGACCAGCCGCCCGACGATCTCCTCGAGCAGCCGCGGCAGCGGCTGGAACGTCGGACTGTCGGTGTAGTAGCGGATCGTCGGCGTGCCCTGGAACGGCGGCGCCGGCAGCTCGACGAACGCGAAGAGCTCCTTGCGGCGGACGCGATCCGACAGGTCGACGCGCACGTCGTCGGTCCGACGGCCGGCGACCATCACCCGCTCGAGCTGGAACCGCGGTCCCTTGGCAGTCCCGTCGGGGGCGATCTGCGTCGCGTTGTAGCCGGCGACGATGCCGTCCAGCATCGGGTAGAACCGGCCGCTCGTGTCGACCACCGCCAGCTTGCGTTCCAGCCGGTCGACCTCGTCGCCGGCGAACTTCGGCACCAGCGCCGAGATGCCGCCGACCGCCGGCATCAGCAGGACGCCGATGAGGAACGCCTTGCTGCGGATGGCGTGCAGGAACTCGGTGACCGCCACGGTCCAGACCTTGCGCGCGGACATCATCGGCCCACCTCCGCGATCGCGCCGGCATCGGCCCCGGGCTGGGCGATGCGGACGAAGATGTCGTGCAGCGACGGCCGCGTCACCTCGAAATGGGTGACCTGGGTGCGCGCGGCGAGCCGGGCCAGGAGCGCCTGCGGATCGCCGCCGGCGGCCAGCCGCACCTCCTGCAGGTTGCCGTAGTCACTGACCGCTTCCACGGCGGGATCGCCGTCCAGCGCCGCGCGGCCGGCCTCGGTGCGGACGCGCACGGTGTCGTGGCCGTAGCGCGCCTGGATTTCGTCGAGCGTGCCGTCGAGCACCTTGCGGCCCTTGAAGATCATGAAGATGCGATCGCACATCTGCTCGGCCACGCTCATGTCGTGGGTGCTGAAGACGATCGTCGCGCCGCGCTTGCGCAGCTCCAGCACGCCCTCGCGCAGCACGTTGGCGTTGACCGGGTCGAGCCCCGAGAAGGGCTCGTCGAGGATCACCACCTTGGGCCTGGCGATGACGGTGGCGATGAGCTGGACCTTCTGCGACATGCCCTTCGAGAGGGCCTCGATCCGCTGGTCGCGCCACTTGCTGAGGTCGAGCCGCTCGAGCCAGAAGGCCATCTCGCGCTGAATGTCGGCGGTCTTCGCGCCCTTCAGCGCGCCGTAGTACTGCAGCAGCCGGCCGACCGTCATCTTGCGGTAGAGGCCGCGCTCCTCCGGCAGGTAGCCGACGTCGTCGCGCGCCGCCGTCGAGCCCGAGCGGCCGAGCACCTGGATGGTGCCGCGGTCGGGCAGCAGGATGTTCATGATCATCCTGATCGTCGTCGTCTTGCCGGAACCGTTCGGGCCGATGAACCCGTAGATGGAGCCCTCGGCGACGCTGAGCGACAGGTCGTCGACGGCGAGGTGCGCGCCGAACGTCTTCGAGACACCGGAGATGTCGATGGCGGCCATGGGACGGGACACTAGCTGGAGGCGTGGAGGACGGCGTCGACCATCGCCGCTTCGGGTTGCGCCCCGAGAAGCTCGACAGCCAGAACGGCGCCATGGTCGACGACGATCTTCGGGACGCCCGTGACGCGGTAGCGGCGGATCAGGTCGGGGAACTCGATGACCGAATACGCGGTGGCCGAGACGAGCGGGCTGGCGGCGGCCAGACGATGCGCCAGGGCGACGGCGCGCGGACAGTAGACGCAGGTCGGCGTCGAGAAGACCTGGATGTGGACCGGCCGGGTGAGCGTCGCCAGGCGGGCCACGCTGTCGGCCCCGAGGTCGGCCGCGGCGCCGCCGACGGTGAGGATGGCATCGGCCAGCGACGTCAGCTCGTGGTCCAGGGGGGCGCCGACGAGGCGAACGCCCAGGTCGACGAAGGCCTCGCCGTCCCGCCGCAGCACGACGATCAGCGGCGCGTGGTCGAGGCCGGGGCCGCCGCCGGCCGCGTCGAGATCGTGGACTTGGACGTCGAGGTGCGGCGACAGGCTGGCCACGTCGTCGACGATGGCGCGCGTGTCGGCGCAGGTGTCGCAGCCGTCGGCCCTGGTGTAGAGCGCCAGGCGCACCCCACGGGACAGCCCGCCGAGGCGGCTCGACATCGCCGCACGCTCCGCCGCCGTCAGGGGCATCGGGAAAGGATACCCGACAGACGGGGGCCCTCCGGCCCGTCCCTGTGTGGCGGAGGGGCCAGCGGATAGAATCGAGGCGCGTGCGCAGGGCATCGCTCCTGGTCGGTTCGTGGATGGCGTGCGGCGCCTGGCTGATGGCCGCGCCGTCGCCGCGCGCGGTCGAGGATCGACCGGGCACGCTCGCGGCGATGGCCGTTCCGGGCGGCGTCGACGCCCTGGCCGCCGCGGCCGGTCTACCCGTGCCCGCCCCACGCGCGACGGTGGCGCTCGAGGTGATCCGCCGACTGCACGCCACCGCGGACGGGGATCCCGCCGCGGTCGCCCGCCGGCAGGCGGTGACGGCGGCCCTGGCCCAGGCCGGCCAGATCCAGCAGCGCCCGGCGCAGCCCGGCCTCACCGGTGGCGAGACCATTCCGCTGCCCTTCGGCGAAGGCGTCTGGACGCGCGTGATCTTCGCCCGCACGGTGACGCCGGCCGGCCTTGCGGCGGCGATCCTGACCACGCCGCGCGGGGCGTGGTTCTACTACGGCGCCATCGGCCTCGACGACGAGACGCGCGCCTGGTTCCGGGAACGGCCGCACCGCCTGCTGCGCATCGGCGCGCAGGTCGGCGCCTTCGCCGCCTTCGGGCCGAGCCTCCATGTGCGTGACGGCCGCATCGCGTCGCCGGGCGGCCCGGCCGCCGACGCGCTGTGGCAGGCGCTCGTCGGCGCCTCGCCGGCCGACGCCGAGGCGTTCGTCGACAAGGTGCTGGAGGCGCGGGCCGGCCGCGTCGCCTGGCTCTACGACACCGTCAGCCGACTGGACGCCGCCACGCAGCGGCACCTGCTGGAGGGCGACGTCGCGCTCGGTCGCCTGCGCCGCCTCGCCGACGTCTTCTCCCGTGTCAACCCCGAGTGGCGGATCGAGGACCGGCCGCTGTGGCGGCCGCTCGTCGATCCCGCCTCGCTGCTGGTCGAGCTCGAGGCGCGCGCCGACGGCTCGCCGATCCTGCCGGAGGCCGCCGCGTGGATTGGGACGCTCGGCCGACCCGTCGACGTCGACGCGCCGTGGGTCGTCGATCGCGTCTTCACCGGCGACCCGGCGGGCGTCCGCGATTGCTTCGAGCTGGCGTTGTTCGCGATGCGCTGGACGCGCGACGGCCGCGAGCCGGCCGGGCGCGGAGCGCTCGACCTGTTCGCCGACGCGCCGGCGCTGGCGCTGACCCTCGAGCGGATTGGCGTCCGCGACAACGCGGTCGCCGCCCGGCTGCACGCGCTGCTTCAGCGCCCCGCCGTGCGCGAGGATGCGCTGGGCCTGCGCCTGCTGCAGGCGTCGCTGGCGCTGGTCGAGCGCTCGACGCTCGCCGGTAGCATCGATGCCGGCGTCGCGGCCGGGCTGTTGACGGCGCTCGCCGATTGCATCGAGACCGACGGCCCGGGGCGCGGCGTCTCGACGTGGCTCGGCAGCAGCGTCGCGCCGGCGGTCGCCAGGCTGGCGCCGACCGGGGGCCTCGACGCGCAGCTCGTCACCGCGCTCTCGGGCCCGCCGCCCGCCGATCCCGTGCCCGTCGAATGGGAGGGGCAGCGCTACGTGGTCGATCGCGCCGCAGCGACGCGGGCCCGGCTCGAGCGCGTTCACGAGGCCCAGGGTCGGCCCTCGGTGAACGCCGCCCTGGCCGATCCGGCGGCGCTCGGTGACGCCCTGGTCGCGCTGATCTACGCCTCGGCCCTGCCGGCCACCGATCCCGAGCTGCTCGCCAGCAAGGCGGAGGCACGGCACGACTTCGGTCCGATGCGCGGCCCCGGGTCGAACGATTGCCGCGCCTGGCGTCTTGCCGAAGCCACCTCCTCGGCCGGCAACCCGTGGCATCTCGCCGGCAGCCTGCTCGGGCTCGACGTCGCGCTCGCCGTCCCGGCGCTGCGGCGGGTGAGCGACGAGCCGCCCGCGCCGACCCTGCCGGCCGCGGATCGCGTGGCCTTCGCCCGCACGGTGGCCCTCCTCCCGGCGCTGACCGACGCGTCGCGCGATACCGTGCTCCGGCTGGTCGCCGCCGGCCGCGCCCGGCTCGCCGCGGTAGTGGGCGCCGACGCCGCCCGCGCGACCGCTGCCGCCGCCGGGCTCGGCCCATGGCGGCGCGAGGCGCTGGCGTGGGCCGCGACGCACGACGCCGCCAGCCTCCCGAACGCGCTCTCGCTGACCGAGCTGGCCTGGGCCGGCGATCCGCAGCCGGCGGATCGCCCGGCGCTCGATGCCTGGGGGACCGCGCGCCTGGCCGCCTCGGGGGAGCTGGCGACGCGGGCGCCGCGCCGCCTCGGCTGGGAGGGCGCCGTCGCGCACGATGCCCGGGCCGGGCTCGCCACCAGCATCGGCGATCTCAACCTGCGCGTCGCCGCGTTCCTCGCCGCGCACCGCCTGCCGGCGTCGATCGCGCCCGACCTGCTGTCGGCGGCGACGCTCGACCTCGTCGACCGCGTGGCGGCGCCACGCGCCGACGACTGGCGCGCCGTCGTCGACGGGATCCGCGTCCTGCCCGACACGCGCCTCGAGGACGACGTCGCGACGCTGACCGCCGACGGTCCGTTGCGGCCGGTGCGCGAGCGGGAGACGGGCCAGTGAGGGTGCTGGCAGCCCGTGGTGGAAGTGCCGCGTCGCACCGAGACGGGCGAGCCGCCCGGCGATCCAGGCGCGACGAGGGAGAATATCGGGGATATTCGACCGACGAGCAACGCCGAGCGCCGGGATGGATTGCTCGTCGAATGCCGCGGGACTTTCACCACGGGCTGCTCACCGCGGCGGCGACGATGCTGCTGCTCGGCGCCCGATTGTTGGCGATGCCGCTGGCCATGCCGCCGGCCATGCTGCAGGCGCCCACCGGTGCCGCGGCTCCGGCCACGGCCGGCGCGCCGGCCATCCGCATCACCGTGCCCGAGAACGACACCTACGTCACCGGCGGCGTCGTGCTGACCGCGGCCATCGAACCGGCCGCCGCGGCCGTCGAGCGGGTCAGCTTCTTCGCCGACGGCCGCCTGGTTTGCGCCGTCGAGAAATCGCCCTACACCTGTCCATGGGACGCCGGTGCCGGCGTCCGCGAGCACGTCATCCGGGCCGTCGCGCAGCTGCCCGGCGGCGGGCGCGCGGTGACCAGCATCCGCACCCGCGGGGCCGGCATCGCCGAGGCGGTCGAGGTCCATGTCGTCCAGGTCAGCGTGCTGGTCCGCGACGACAAAGGCGCCTTCGTGAAGGGGCTCGAAGCCAAGGACTTCCGGCTCCGCGAGGACGGCGTGCCGCAGCGCCTGACCCACGTCGCCAACGAGGACACGCCGCTCGAAGTGGTGATGGCGCTCGACATCAGCGCCAGCATGGAAGGCGCCATCGGCGACGTCCGCAGCAGCGCCCGCACCTTCATCGGCGCGCTGCGCGAGCGCGACGCCCTGACCATCCTCGGCTTCAACGACAACATCTTCACGGTGGCGCGGCGCGAGACGCCGGCCGAGGCACGGCTGAAGGCGCTCGATCGGCTGGCGCCGTGGGGCGCGACGTCGCTCTACGACGTCATCAGCCGCGGCGTCGGGCTGCTGCGCCAGCAGGCCGGGCGCAAGGGCCTGGTCGTGTTCAGCGACGGCGAGGACGAATCGAGCCGGCTGTCGTTCGACGTCGTCGAGAAGGAGCTGCAGTCGAGCGACGCCGTCATGTACGCGGTGGGGCTGGGCCGCGGCGCCAAGGCCGCCGACCTGACCAGGCAGCTGTCGCGCCTCGCCGATGCCAGCGGCGGCCGCGCGGTGATCGCCCCGGACGCGTCGCAGCTCTCCGGCGCCTTCACGGACGTCGTCGACGAGCTGGCGCACCAGTACGTGCTGTCCTACTCGCCGACCAACGACAAGCGCGACGGGACGTGGCGCGCGCTGGCGGTCGACATCCCCGGCCGCGAGGTCCGGCTGCGGGCGCGGCAGGGGTATCGGGCGACTGGAGCGGAGTGATGACGCGAGGGACGGCCCGGACCATCGGGGCGACGGCGATCGAGGCGACGGCGATCCTGGCGCTGGCCATCGCGTCGCCGCGCCCGGCCCAGGCCCAAAGCCAGGCCCAAAGCCAGGCCCAAAGCCAGGCCCAGAGCCAGACTCAGCCTGCGCCGGTCCGCGTCGACGTCACCGTGTCGACGCGCGGCGCGGCCGTGCCCGCCCTCGACGCCAAGGCGTTCACGGTGTCGGTGAACGGCGCGCCGCGCGAGGTGCTCGGCGCCGAGCCCGCCGTCGCCGCCGGCAGCGGACGCACCTTCTACCTGGCCCTCGACGAGACCAGCGTCTTTCGCGGCGCCGAGGCCTCGCTGCGCACCGCGGCATCGGCGATCGCCGATCGGCTGGCGCCCGGCGATCGGCTCGGCCTCGCGCTGCTGCCGCAGTCGCGGCCGGTGCTGCCGCCGACCGACGACGCGGCGGCGATCGAACAGGCGCTGGCCGGCATCACCGGACGGCGGCCGAACGACTTCGGCAACTTCAGCATGGGCGTCGGCGAGGCGCTGGGGATCTCGGAGAGCGACACCTTCGCCTTGACCGCCGTGGCCGACCGCGACTGCCGGATGCCGGAAGCCCTGCGGCCGGCGGACGGCTCGCCGGTGGTGCCGGCGAGCCGGGGCGGGCCGAGCCAGCGCCGCACCTGCATCCAGGCCATCGTCAAGAACGTCGAGGTGATGATGCAGCGCGTCCACGCCTCCGGCTCCCAGGCTTACCGCGGGCTGGTCGATTCTCGTCGCGTCGCTGCGGGAGGCGCCCGGTCCGAAGACGGTCGTTCTGATCAGCGCCGGCTTTGCCATCGCGCTCGACACCGGCGTCTTCGACGAGCTGGCGATCCGCGCCGCGCTGTCGGACGTGGCCGTCGACGCGGTGCTCGTCGAACCGGTCGCCGGCCCGAACTCGCGCCGGCTGGCGCCCGTGAACTTCATCAGCGAGCGGCGCAGCCTGATGCGCCGGCTCACCGAACTGACCGGCGCGGCGCTGGGCACCGCCTACAGCGCCGTCGGCGGGAGCCAGGAGCCGTTCGAGCGCTTGATGACCACCTCGACCCGCTATCGGCTCGACGTCCGGCCGGCCGCGGCAGGGGCGTCCGACGTCGCGGCCAAGGTCGCCGTGGCGGTCACGGGTGGCGGGCTCAGCGTGAAGGTCCGCCCCTACTTCGTGCCGCCGGTGCCGCGGGCCGCGGCGGCACTCGTCACGCCCGACGCCAGGCTCAACCGGGCCCTGGCGGGGACGCCGCCGGAAGGCGAGCGCCTGGCGCTCGAGGCCGCCGGCTACCTGGCCACCATCCCCGGCGACACGGCGTTGCTGCTGATTGCCGGCGAGGTGCCGATCCCGGCCGCGGCGCCGGGCGCGGCGCTGGGCGGCGAGGCCTCGGACGGCCCGCCGGCGCTGACCATCGGCTACCTGCTGCTCGATGCCAAGAAGCAGCCGGTGGTCCGCGGGCCGATGGTGCCGGCCGAAGCGCCGCCGGGCGCCCCGGGCGCGGCGCCGGCGCGGGTCGTCTTCTCGGGCGCCGTGGATCTCCTGGCGCCGGGCACCTACACGCTGCGCGTCGCCGCCACCGACAGTCGCGGCCGCGTCGGGCTCGTCGAGCGCGAGGTCGTGCTGACGGCGACGCCGGCCGGCGCGGTCACCGCCGGCGACGTGCTGATCGGGCGGATCGAGCGCGACCGCTCGGTGACGCTCACCCCGGGCGTCGCTCGACGTCGCCGACACCACGTTCCTCCAGTGGGAGGCGGTGGCGGCGGGCGCGACGGCCGGACGGTTCCGGATCGCGCCGGCCGGCGGCGGAGCGACCCTGCTGACGGTGCCGGCGGACCTCGAGGCGGCGGGCTCCGGCCGGGTCCGCGCCACCGCGGTCGTCGGCCAGGGCCTGCTGCCCGTCGGCGACCTCGAGATCGTCGGCGAGCTGACCAAGGACACCGCCGTCGTCGTCGATCGCCGGCGCACGTTCGCGGTCCGCGGCGCGGCGGCGCCCGCCGGCCCCGCGACGACGTCCGCAGCGGCGCTCGGCGCCATCGTCGGCGACATCTCCGGGCTGGTGTCGCCGTTCACGCGCGACGACGTCCTGGTGTCGCCGCTGCTCGGGCGCGCCCTCGATGCGCTGGGGACACGGGCGCGATCAGACGCCGTGCGCCAGGCGATCGCCCGCGCCCGCGCCGGCCAGCACGCGCCGCCGGACGCCGCGGTCGCGGCCGCCGACGCGACGACCGGGGCGTTCCTGTCCGGCCTGGCCGACCTGGCGGCGGTGCCGGCGGCCCCGGCCGATCCGACCGCCCGGACGCTGGCCCGCGCCGATCTCGAGCGGGCCGCCCAGCGCTTCCGCGACGCGCTGCGCGCCGACGCCGACTTCCTGCCCGCCGCCGTGTTCCTGGGCGCCTGTTACGCCCTCGGCGGGCGCGACCAGGAAGCAGCCGGCGCGTGGCAGACGGCGCTCATCGGCATCGACGACGATCCGCGCCTGTTCGCGCTGATCGTCGACGCGCGGCTCCGCGCCGGCGATGCGACCGGCGCCGACGAGGTCGCGGCCGAGGCGGAGAAGAAGTGGCCGGCGGACGCCGCCCTGCGGCAGCGCCGCCCTGTTCTGGAGCTGGCCCGCGGTCGCGTCGCCGACGCGTTGACCGCCCTCGACGCCGTCGATCGCCCCTCGACCGGACTTCTCTTCGCCGCCCTGCGCATCCTGCACGGTGCGCGCGCGGCGGGGCTGGCTGTCGAGGATCCGACGCGCGATCGAGCCCGATTCGAGCGGTATGCGGCTCGCTATGCGGAGCTCGGCGGAAGCGACCTGGCCCTGGTCAAGGGGTGGGGCGGAGCGATGAAGTAGGGGCGAAAGTGGTCGGCAAGAAATCGCCACGAAGATCGGTGTTGTGAAACTTTTCACACAATGCACGCGAGCCTTCGTGATATTGTCCCTCGCGTTTTGACCGTGCGTTTCTTCCCGCGAAACAGCGATCCGCGATGGGCGGCGGCGCTGGCCGTGGCGGGGTTCTGCGAAGAGCCTGGCCGAGCCATGTCCGGTAGCCCGCGACGTCCGGAAACGCCATCTCCGCCGGCGATCTGATCGACCCCGACCTATGAGCCAGATCTTCAACCGCAGCGCCAATCAGATTGCGCGCTTCAGCCTGGTGGGCGGCGCGCTCGCGGCCGGGCTGGTGGCATGGGTGGGGCTGCTCCTGCTGCGCTCCGACTTCGTCACCGGCGCCAACGCCAACGTCACCCAGCCGGTCCAGTTCAGCCACGCCCATCACGTCGGCGGCCTCGGCATCGACTGCCGCTATTGCCATACGTCGGTCGATTCGGCGCGGTTCGCGAACATTCCGCCGACCAAGACCTGCATGAACTGCCACTCGCAAATCTGGCTCACCAGCAGCTACCTGGAGCCGGTCCGGGAGAGCTTCCGCACCGGGCAGTCGCTGGTGTGGACCCGGGTGCACGACCTGCCGGACTTCGTCTACTTCAACCACTCGGTCCACGTGAAGAAGGGCGTCGGCTGCGAGACCTGCCACGGCCGCATCGACAAGATGGCCGGCCTCTACCAGGCCTCCAGCCTGCAAATGGAGTGGTGCATCACCTGCCACCGCGAGCCGGAGCGCTTCCTGCGCCCCCGCGAGGCGGTCTACCAGATGGGCTACAGCCCGGACGGCGACCAGCTCGCCATCGGCCGAGACCTCGTGACGAAATACGACGTGAAGAGCCTCACGAGCTGTTCCACCTGCCATCGGTAGCGCGAACGCCCAGAGACGGGGACTGGCTCAGGACTTCCATCCATGCGTGACATCGACCTTTCGGCGATCCGGGCCCGCCTTGCCGGCCAGCAGGGGCCGGCCTTCTGGCGCAGCCTCGACGAGGTGGCCGAGACCCCCGAGTTCCAGGCCATCCTCCACCGGGAGTTCCCCGAGGGTGCCTCGGAGTTCACCGACCCGGCCGGCCGCCGCGACTTCCTCCGCCTGATGGGCGCCTCGATCGCGCTCGCCGGCGCCGCGGCCTGCACCCGCCAGCCGGCCGAGCAGATCGTCCCCTACGTCAACGCGCCGGAAGACCTCGTCCCGGGCAAGCCGCTGTTCTTCGCCACCGCGATGCCGTTCGCCGGCAGCGCCGTGCCGGTCCTGGTCGAGAGCCACATGGGCCGGCCGACCAAGATCGAGCCCAACCCGGAGCACCCGTTCACCGGCGGCGGCACCGACCTCTTCGCCCAGGCGTCGATCCTCGAGCTCTACGATCCCGACCGCTCACAGACGGTCATGGGCAAGGGCGAGATTCGCCCGTGGAGCGAGCTGTCGCTGGCGCTGACGAGCGCCGGTGCCGGCCAGAAGGGCGCCGGCGGCGCCGGCCTGCGGATCCTCTCCGGCGCGGTGACGTCACCCACGCTCGGGGCGCAGATCCAGGGCCTGCTGACGGCCATGCCGCAGGCCAAGTGGATTCAGTACGAAGCGATCGGATCGGACAACGCCCGGGCCGGCGCCAAACAGGCCTTCGGCGAGTACGTCGAGCCCGTCTATCGCCTCGACCAGGCCGACGTGATCCTCTCGCTGGACGCCGACCTGCTCGATTCCGGCCCCGGCAAGCTGCGCTACGCCAGGGACTTCGCGGCGCGGCGGCGGGTCGGCCCGGGCGCCGCGGAGATGGCCCGGCTCTACGTCGCCGAGAGCATTCCGACCAACACCGGCTCGAAGGCCGACCACCGCCTGTCGCTGAAGGCGCGCGACATTCCGGCCCTGGCGCGGGCGATTGCCGCCGGGCTCGGTGTCGCCGGCGCCGCCGGCCAGGCGTCGCAGGCGGCGGCCGGCTTCGCCACCGAGGTCGTCAAGGATCTGCAGGCGCATCGCGGCCGCGCGCTGGTCGTCGCCGGCGATCGCCAGCCGGCCGCTGTCCACGTGCTGGCGCACGCGATGAACGCCGCGCTCGGCAACGTCGGCACCACCGTCGTCTACACGCAGACGCCGCAGGCCAACCCGGGCGAAGGCCTGGCCGGGCTGCGCGATCTGGTCGGCGAGATGAACGCCGGCACCGTCGCGGTCCTGGTGGTCCTCGGCGCCAACCCGGTGTTCACGGCGCCGGCCGATCTGAAGTTCGCGGCGGCCATGGGCAAGGTGCCGCTCACCGTCCATCTCGGCCTGCACCGCGACGAGACCGCCGTCCACAGCCAGTGGCACGTCCCTGAGACGCACTACCTCGAGACGTGGAGCGACGCCCGCACCGCCGACGGCACGGTGACGGTGTGCCAGCCGCTGATCGAGCCGCTCTACGAGTGCCGTTCGGCGCACGAAGTGATCGCCGCGCTCGCCGGCGAGACCAAGGCCCCGCTCGAGATCGTCCAGGGCTTCTGGAAGGCGAACTGGGACGGCCGCGCCGTGTCGACGGGCGGCGCCTTCGGCAAGCTCGCCGATCCGACCGGCGTCGACTTCGCCAGCTTCGAGAAGTTCTGGCGGCGCGTGCTGCACGACGGCCACGTTCCCGGCAGCGCGTTCGCGCCGAAGACGGTGGCGCTGGCCGCCGGCGCGGTCGCTGCGGCGCCGGCCGAGGCCGAGGCGTCCGGGCTCGAGGTCACCTTCCACGCCGACCCGTCGGTCTACGACGGCCGCTTCGCCAACAACGGCTGGCTGCAGGAGCTGCCCAAGCCGTTCGACAAGGTTTGCTGGGACAACGTCGCCTACATCAGCCCGCGCACCGCGGAGTCGCTCGGCATCGGCAACCGGAAGCCGGTCGTCTACGGCGTCGAGGTCTACACCGCCACGCTGACGGTCAACGGCCACGGCCTGATCGTGCCGCTGTGGATCATGCCGGGCCAGCCGGATGGGTCGATCGCGCTGCACCTCGGCTACGGGCGCACCCATGCCGGCCGGATCGGCAACGGTCTCGGCTACAACGCCAACTTCTTCCGCTACTCGGCGACGCCGTGGGTGCTCCAGGGCGCCTCGCTCGCCCTGACTGACCAGATCTACAACGTGGCCTGCACCCAGGGTCACTTCCAGATGGAGAACCGGGCGCTGATCCGCGTCGGCACCCGGACGCAGTACCGAGCACGACCCGGCCTTCGCGCAGCACATGGCGCACGTGCCGAAGCCGGCCGAGTCGATGTACGCCCCGTGGAAGTACGAGGGTCACGCCTGGGGCATGGCCATCGACCTGAACGCGTGCACCGGCTGCAACGCCTGCGTCGTCGCCTGCGTCGCCGAGAACAACATCCCGGTGGTCGGCAAGCTGCAGGTGATGAAGGGCCGCGAGATGCACTGGCTGCGCATCGACCGCTACTGGGAGGGCTCGGCCGACGCGCCGTCGATCCACTTCCAGCCGGTCGCCTGCCAGCAGTGCGAGAACGCGCCCTGCGAGGTGGTCTGCCCGGTCGGCGCGACCGTCCACAGCGACGAAGGCCTGAACGACATGGTCTACAACCGCTGTGTCGGCACCCGCTACTGCTCGCACAACTGCCCGTACAAGGTCCGCCGCTTCAATTTCCTGCTCTACGCGGACTGGGACACGCCGACGCTCAAGCTGCAGCGCAACCCGGACGTCACCGTCCGCAGCCGCGGCGTCATGGAGAAGTGCACCTACTGCGTGCAGCGCATCAACAGCGCGCGGCAGCAGTCCAAGATCGAGGATCGCAAGATCAAGGACGGCGAGATCGTCACCGCCTGCGAGGCCGCGTGCCCGACCCAGGCGATCGTCTTCGGCGACCTGAACGACAAGGACAGCCGCGTCGCCAAGGCCCACGCCGACTCGCGCAGCTACAGCCTGCTGGGCGAGCTGAACACGCGTCCGCGCACGACGTATCTCGCCGCCGTGCGCAACCCCAATACGGCGCTCACGCCGGAACCGGCCGGGCCCGCGACGGGAGGGCACCACTAGATGTCGTCTCCGAATCCGAGCGCCCCGCCGTCGATTCCGGTCCTGGGACCGGGGCACAACTACGCCACGATCACCGACAAGATCAGCGACATCGTCCTGCAGTTCCGGGCGCCGATCCGCTGGTTCCTCGGGTTCCTGGTCGGCTTCTCGCTGCTCCAGGGCCTGATGCTGGCCATCTACATGCTGCTCTTCAAGGGCGTCGGCGTGTGGGGCATCAACATTCCGGTCGGCTGGGGCTTCGACATCATCAACTTCGTCTGGTGGATCGGCATCGGCCACGCCGGCACGCTGATCTCCGCCATCCTCCTGCTGTTCCGGCAGCAGTGGCGCACCTCGATCAACCGCGCCGCCGAGGCGATGACGCTCTTCGCGGTCGCCTGCGCGCTGCTCTTCCCGATCTTCCACACCGGCCGGCCCTGGCTGGCGGCCTACTGGCTGCTGCCCTACCCGAACACCATGGGCGTGTGGCCGCAGTTCCGCAGCCCGCTGATCTGGGACGTGTTCGCGGTCTCCACCTACGGCACGGTCTCGGCGCTGTTCTGGTTCACCGGCCTGATCCCGGATCTGGCGACGATGCGCGATCGGGCGCGCTCGCGGGTCGGCCAGGTGATCTACGGCGCGCTGGCCCTGGGCTGGCGCGGCTCGGCGCGGCACTGGCAGATCTACGAGACCGCCTACCTGATCCTGGCCGGTCTCTCGACGCCGCTGGTCCTGTCCGTCCACACCGTCGTGAGCTTCGACTTCGCGGTGTCGCTGCTGCCCGGCTGGCACGCCACGATCTTCCCGCCCTACTTCGTCGCCGGCGCGATCTACTCCGGCTTCGCCATGGTGCTGACGCTGCTCATCCCGATGCGCAGCATCTACGGCCTGCAGGACATGATCACGATGCGCCATCTCGAGAACATGGCCAAGGTCATGCTCGTGACCGGGCTGATCGTGTTCTACGGCTACATGATGGAGGCGTTCTTCGCCTGGTACAGCGCCAACGAGTTCGAGAAGTACATGATCTACAACCGGACCACCGGTCCGTACTGGTACATGTACTGGACGCTGATCATGTGCAACGGCGTCATCCCGCAGCTCCTGTGGCTGAAGAAGGTGCGGCTGAACGTCGGCATCCTGTTCTGCATCTCGATCATCGTCAACATCGGGATGTGGCTGGAGCGCTACGTCATCATCGTCACCAGCCTGCACCGCGACTTCCTGCCGTCGTCGTGGGGCATGTATCAGGGAAGCCGCTACGACTGGTCCTTCTATATCGGGACGATTGGCCTGTTCCTGACGCTCTTCTACCTCTTCATCCGGGTGCTGCCGATGATCGCCATCTTCGAGATGCGCATGCTGCTGCCGGGTGGAGGCAACGCGCCGAAGGACTCGCACTAGCGGCACGCCAGCAGGACGACCATGGCTGACACTCCTCTCTACGGCCTGATGGCCGAATTCGCGTCGACCGACGCGCTCGTCAGCGCGGCCGAGCGCGTGCACCAGGAGGGCTACACGCGTATCGACGCGTTGACGCCCATGCCGGTGCACGGCCTGGCCGAGGTGATGGGCTACGACGACCGCCGCATCCAGAAGATGATCCTGGCCGGCGGCCTGTTCGGCTGCGCGGCCGGCCTCGGCCTGCAGCTGCACGTCAACCTGGTCGGCTGGAACATCAACATCGGCGGCGTCTACCTGAGCGGCTATCCGTTGAACATCGGCGGCCGGCCGCTCATCAGCCTGCCCTCGTTCATCATCCCGACCTTCGAGCTGACGATCCTGTTCGCGGCGCTGACCGCCGTCATCGGGACGTTGGCGCTGTGCGGCTTCCCGCTGCCGTATCACCCGGTGTTCAACGTGAAGCGCTTCCGCGAGCGCGGCGCCATCGATGGGCTGTTCCTCTGTGTCGAAGCCGAGGATCCGAAGTTCGATCTGGCGCAGACCCGCGACCTGCTCCAAGGCCTCGGGGCGAGAGGGGTGTATGACGTCGAGTCTTAGCGGCCTGTGGTCGACGTGCCGCGGCATTCGACGGGCGATGCATCCCGCCGTTCTGCGTTGCTCGTCGGTCGCAGATGCCCCATCTTCTTCCTCCTCGCGCCTTGATCGGCGGGCGTCTCGCCCGTCTCGGTGCGACGCGGCCCGCCGACCACAGGCCGCTAGCCGCACCGCGCGCGCGTCGATCGCGGCGGCGGCGTTCGTGGCCCTGGCCGGCGTGTCCGCCTGCCGCCAGGACATGCACGACGCGCCCCGCTACAAGCCGCTCCAGGCGAGCGACATCTACGCCGACAAGCGCTCGTCGCGCCCGATCATCGAGGGCACCGTCGCGCGCGGCTTCCTCAAGGACGACGACGTGTTCTACACCGGCATGCAGGCCGGCACACCGGTCGAGAAGATCCCGATGCCGCTGACCGACGCCGTCGTCAATCGCGGCCGCGAGCGCTTCAACATCTACTGCTCGCCCTGCCACGGCGTCGCCGGCGACGGCGACGGGATGATCGTCAAGCGCGGCTACAAGAAGCCGACCTGGTACCACGATCCGCGGCTGCGGAACGAGAAGGCCGGTTACTTCTTCGACGTGATGACGCGCGGCTTCGGCCAGATGCCGGACTATGCGGCGCAGGTGTCGCCCAAGGATCGCTGGGCGATCGTGGCCTACATCCGGGCCCTGCAGCTCAGCCAGCACGCCAGCGTCGGCGACCTGACCCAGATCGAGCGCGCGCGCCTCGAGCGCGGCGAAACCGGCCCGGCCCCTGAACCGGCGCCCGGCGAGACCTCCGGCCACGCGCCGGCCGCTGAAGGAGCCCCACAGCATGATTGAGTTGAAGGCCGCCGATCTCCAGGCGCCGCCCTCGATCTCGGCGCTCCAGAACAAGGCCCTCGGTATCGGCCTCGTCGGGATCGCCGCGTCGATCGCCGGCTACCTCGCCGACCCGAAGGCGGCGACCGAGTCGTACCTGCTGGCGTTCATCTACTGGATCGCGTTCCCGCTCGGCTCGCTCGGCCTGATGATGGTCCACCACCTCTCGGGCGGCGGCTGGGGCATGCCGGTCCGGCGCATCTTCGAGGCCTCGGCGCGGACGCTGCCGTTCATGGCCCTCCTGGGGATCCCCGTCCTGCTCGGCATGCACCATCTCTACGAGTGGACGGACGCCGCTCACGTCGCCGCGGATCCGATCCTGCTGCAGAAGCAGCCCTACCTGAACATCCCGTTCTTCGTCGCCCGTTACGCGCTCTACTTCGTCATCTGGAGCGGGCTCGCCTACACGCTGTCCGGCTGGTCGCGGAATCAGGACACCAGCTACGAGCCGGGCTCGGAGCGGAAGTTCCGGCTGCTGAGCGGTCCGGGCATCTTGCTCTACGCGGTGGCCTCGACCTTCGCGGTCGTCGACTGGCTGATGTCGCTCGACCCGCACTGGTTCTCGACCATCTTCGGCCTGCTCTTCCTGATCCAGCAGGCGCTGGCGGCGATCGGCTTCGTCCTGCTGCTGATGGCCTCGCTGTCGAAGACGCTGCCGATGTCGCGCATCGTGCGCCGCGACGACATCCACGACTACGGCAAGTTCCTGCTCTGTTTCGTCATGGTCTGGGCCTATTTCTCGTTCTCGCAGTTCCTGATCATCTGGTCGGCCAACCTGCCCGAGGAGATTCCCTGGTATCTCGACCGGATGCGGCACGGCTGGGAGTGGTTCAGCATCCTGCTGATCGTCGGCCAGTTCTTCCTGCCGTTCTTCCTGCTCCTGTCGCGCGACCTGAAGCGGACGGTCGGCCGTGTCGCCATCGTCGGCGCCCTGGTGCTGGTGATGCGCTACGTCGACTTCTACTGGAACGTGATGCCGGCGCTGAACCACGAGACGCCGATGCCGCACTGGACCAACCTGGCGACGCTGGTCGGCGTCGGCGGCATCTGGGTGTCGCTGTTCGCCTGGCAGTACAAGGGCGCGCCGGTCCTGCCCATCGGTGATCCGTACCTTCCGGAGGCGCTTTCGAGCCATGGCGCACATTAACCAGCCCGGAACGCAGCCCGGCCCGGACGAGCACTCGCACGTGCGCCCCGGCGGCGAGGTGCACGGCCATGGCGTCCGCGACGCGTCGGTGGCGGTGCACCATGAGGTCACCGACATCCCGCTCGGCGGGGTGACGCGCGCGGCGTCGTTCACGGCCGTCTTCATCGGCGTGGTGATGCTCCTGATGTGGGGCGCGTGGGGCTTCTTCCTGAACCAGGCGAAGGAGATCGATCCCGGCAAGCCGGCGATGTCCGCCGAGGACTACGGCCAGCGCCTGCCGGCGACGCCGCGCCTGCAGAGCGTGCCCTCGGTCGATCTCGCCGCCTATCGCGCCGAACAGGCGGCCAAGCTGAACGGCCTGGCCTGGATCGACCAGGGTGCCGGCGAGGTGCGGATGCCGATCAACGCGGCGATGCGGCTGATCGTGAGCCGCGCCGACGCATTCGCCGACCAGCACGCCAAGGCGCCCGAGGATCACTCGTGGGCGTTCCCCGGCGCCGCCCGTATGGACACCGCGACCACGGCGACCACGGCTCCGGCCGCGGCCGCCCCGGCTCACGGCGGCGAGCACGTGCCGGCCGCCCCCGCCGCGCCGGCGGCTCCGGCGCCGCCCGCGCCGCACGCCCCTGTGCCAGCGCTTCCGCAGCACTAGGACCGATGCGAACTGCCGCGCTGACGATCGCCGCGCTCCTCGTCTCCGCCACCGTGGCGGCGGCGCAGGGATCCATGCGCCTCGATCGCAGCCTGCCGTCGAACCAGGCGCCCGAGATCCTGAAGAAGGTGACCATCGACGGCCACATGAACGCGCAGATGCCGCTCGACACGGTGTTCCGCGACTCGACCGGCCGCACCCTCACGCTGCGCGACCTCATGCACGAGGGCCGGCCGGTGGTGTTCGCGCCGGTCTACTACGAGTGCCCGATGCTGTGCACGCAGGTGCTGAACAGCCTGTTCACGGCGATCGGCGTGATTTCGCTCGACCCGGGGAAGGACTTCACGGTCGTCGCCATGAGCTTCGACCCGAAGGAGCCGACCGGCCTGGCGCGCGACAAGAAGGCCGCCTACATGGCCAGGTACAAGCGGCCAGGGACCGAAGCGGGCGTCCACTTCCTGACCGGCGACCAGGCGTCGATCACGCCGGTCCTCGACACGCTCGGCTTCCGTTACCAGTACGACCCGGCCATCGACCAGTACGCGCACCCGGCGATGATCGCCGTGCTGACGCCGGACGGCCGCATCTCGAAATACTTCCTGGGCATCGACTACTCGGCGCGCGATCTCCGCTTCGCGTTGATCGAGGCGTCGGAGGGCCACGCCGGGTCGACGTTCGAGCGCAAGGTCATCACCTGGTGCTACAACTACGACCCCACCACCGGGAAATACGGCCTCCTGACGATGCGCCTGGTGCAGGCGGGAGGCATCGCCACGATCATCGCCATGCTGACGTTCTGGACGGTCATGTGGCGCCGTGAGCGCGCCACCGCAGCGGCATGAAGAAGGAGAAGGACGTCTCGCCGACGCTCGAACGGCGCTGACCAGGTTCGCACCGCTATGCTGTCATATCTGCCGTTCTTCCCGCCGCAGGGCTCGACGCACGCCGCCAGCGTGGACGCGCTGTACCTGTTCTTCGTCGCGGTCACGGCCTTCTTCTCCGTGCTCATCGCGGCGCTGATCATCATCTTCGCGGTTCGCTTCCGGCGCCGCACCCCGGACGAGGTCGGGGCGCCCATCCACGGCTCGCTGATCCTCGAGCTGGCCTGGACGTTCATCCCGCTCGTCATCGCCATGGTGATGTTCGTCTGGGGCGCGTCGCTCTACTTCCAGATCACGACGCCGCCATCGAACGCGATGGAGATCTACGTCGTCGGCAAGCGCTGGATGTGGAAGGCCCAGCACGTGTCCGGCCAGCGTGAGATCAACGAGCTGCACGTGCCGGTCGGCCAGCCGGTCAAGCTGATCATCGGCTCCGAGGACGTCCTGCACGCCTACTGGGTGCCGGCGTTCCGCATGAAGATGGACGCCGTGCCCGGCCGTACCACGACGATGTGGTTCGAGGCCTCGAAGGCCGGCACCTATCAGCTGTTCTGCGCCGAGTACTGCGGCATGAGCCACTCGCGGATGATCGGCACCGTCACCGCCTTGGACCCCGCCGCCTTCCAGACCTGGCTCAGCGGCGGCAAGTCGACCGGCACCATGGCCGACCTCGGCGCCAAGGTCTTCACCGACCTCGGCTGCGTGACCTGCCACATGGACAACGCGCAGGGCCGCGGCCCGTCGCTGAAGGGCGTCTTCGGCTCGCAGGTGACGCTCGCCACCGGCCAGAAGGTCACTGCCGACGAAGCCTACGTCCGCGAGTCGATCCTGACGCCGACCGCCAAGATGGTGAACGGCTATCCGCCGCTGATGCCGACCTACCAGGGCGTCGTCAGCGAGGAGCAGATCGCGCAGCTCACCGCCTACGTGAAATCGCTCGCCGCTGCTCCGGCCACGCCGGGGGCCGGCACCCCGGCGAACGCCCCCGCCGGCGCTCCGGCGGCCAGCCCGACGCCCCAGGCCGCGGCTCACTAAGAAACGACTATGGAAGCCTCGATCGCGAAGCCGACGAACTACCTGAACGCGACGCACGGCGCGGCGTCGTGGTTCCTGACGAAGGACCACAAGCGGATCGCGCTGCTCTACCTGATCAGCGTCTCGGCGTTCTTCCTGATGGGCGGCATCTTCGCCACCCTGATCCGGCTGGAGCTGCTGACGCCCGCCGGCGACTTCGTCAGCAGCGAGACCTACAACAAGTTCTTCACGATGCACGGCGTGATGATGGTGTTCTTCTTCCTCATCCCGTCGATCCCGGCGACGCTCGGCAACTTCCTGGTCCCGATGATGATCGGGGCGAAGGATCTGGCCTTCCCGCGCATCAACCTTCTGAGCTGGTACATCTACCTGGTCGGCGGCATGATGGCCGTGTCGGCGATGGTGATGGGCGGCGTCGACACCGGCTGGACGTTCTACACCCCGTACAGCACCGCGGTCTCGAACACCCACGTCGTGTTGACCGGCGTCGGCATCTTCATCGCCGGCTTCTCGTCAATCCTGACCGGCTTCAACTTCATCGTCACCATCCACACGATGCGGGCGCCGGGGATGACCTGGATGCGCCTGCCGCTGTTCATCTGGGCCCACTACGCCGCCAGCCTGATCATGATCATGGGCACCCCCGTGATCGCGGTGACGCTGCTGATGGTGGTGCTCGAGCGCGTCCTGCACTTCGGGTTCTTCGACCCGACGCGCGGCGGCGACCCGGTCCTCTACCAGCACCTGTTCTGGTTCTACTCGCACCCGGCCGTCTACATCATGGTGCTGCCCGGCATGGGCGTGGTCAGCGAGCTCGTCGGCGGCTTCAGCCGCAAGCCGGTCTTCGGCTACTCGTTCGTCGCGGTGTCGAGCCTCGGCATCGCCTTCGTGGGCTTCCTCGTCTGGGGGCACCACATGTTCACGAGCAGCCAGTCGATCTACGCCGGGCTGATCTTCTCGTTCCTGAGCTACCTGGTGGCCATCCCGTCGGCGATCAAGGTGTTCAACTGGACGGCGACGCTCTACAAGGGCTCCATCTCGTGGGAGTCGCCGATGCTCTACGCCCTCGGCTTCATCGGCCTGTTCACCATCGGCGGCCTGACCGGCCTGTTCCTGTCGGCCATCGGCCTCGACCTGCACCTGCACGACGGCTACTTCGTCGTCGCCCACTTCCACTACGTGATGGTCGGCGGCACCCTGCTGGCGTATCTCGGCGGACTGCACTACTGGTGGCCGAAGATGACCGGCAAGCTCTATTACGAGCCGTTCGCCAAGGTGTCGGCGGTGATCGTCTTCGTCGGCTTCAACCTGACCTTCTTCCCGCAGTTCATCCTCGGCTACATGGGCATGCCGCGGCGCTACCACCAGTACCCCGCCATCGACGGCTGGCAGGTGCTCAACGTGCTGTCGACCGCCGGCGCCTCGATCCTGGCCATCGGCGTGGTCCTGCCGGCGATCTACCTGACCTACTCGTGGTTCAAGGGTCCGCCGGCCGGCCCGAATCCCTGGGGCGTGACCGGTCTCGAGTGGGAGACCGCGTCGCCGCCGCCGACGGCCAACTTCGAGGAGACGCCGATCGTGACGCGCCCGCCCTACGCCTTCACCAACGAGGACGCGCATGTCTGAGGTCCACGCCGCCCTGGCCGATCACGGCCACGAGCATCATCCGCGGCTCCAGCATCACTTCGACTCGCTGGAGCAGCAGCTCTATGCGTCGACGTTCGGGATGTGGGTGTTCCTGGTCACCGAAGTGCTGTTCTTCGGCGGCTTGTTCATGGCCTACATCGTCTACCGCATCTGGTATCCGGACATGTTCGTCCATGCCAGCTCGCACCTGAGCGTCCCGCTCGGCACGTTCAACACGGCCGTCCTGATCGGCAGCTCGCTGACGATGGCCTATGCGGTCAACGCCGCGCAGCGCGGCGCCAAGCCGCGTGAGCAGGTCATCTGGCTGTTCGGGACGATGGTGCTGGGCGCGATCTTCCTCGGTGTCAAAGTCATCGAGTACATGGACAAGATCGAGCACACCCTGGTGCCTGGTCCGAACTTCCACTTCGAAGACCCGGCCTACCAGGCCACGGCGCAGATCTACTACTCGCTCTACTTCGCGCTGACCGGCCTGCACGCCTCGCACATGATCGTCGGCATGGTGATCCTGGCGATTCTCGCCTACAAGGCGGGCAAGGGGCAGTTCACCGCCGAGTGGTACACGCCGGTCGAGATCATGGGCCTCTACTGGCACTTCGTCGATCTCGTCTGGATCTTCTTGTTCCCGCTCCTCTATCTCATCGGCGGGGCCCACTGACATGTCCTCCAGCGGCCACATCATCGGCAACCGCTTCACCTACTTCCTGGTCTTCGTCGCGCTGATGGCCGGCACGGCCATCACCGTGGCCGTGACCTACGTGCACCTCGGCTGGCTGAACCTGCCGCTGGCGCTCGGCATCGCCGTCACCAAGGCGATGCTGGTGATCCTGTTCTTCATGCACCTGAAGGATCATCCGAAGCTGATCAAGGTCACCTTCGCGGCGGCGTTCTTCTTCTTCGCCATCCTGGTCGCGCACACGCTCAGCGACTACCTGTCGCGCGGACAGATGGGCTTGCCGGCCTACCCGGCCAGCGGCATCGTCTCGGCTCCGTAGCCCGCGTCGACGGGACACTCGAGGCCGACTCGCACCACGCGGGTCGGCCTCTTGCTTTTAGAGCCAACGGCCGAGTCCGAAGGGCTGGCCGTCCCTTTTTGCTTCAAACCCACCGGGTCCCCTTGCTATAACCGCTGGCACCCCCTTCACTCCGCCCCTTGTCGAGGAGCGTCGATGGTCTGTCTGCGATTTGCCCTGGTGGTGTGTCTTGCGTCGGCCCTGCCTGCCGCGGCCCAGACCACGCGCGTCAGCGTCTCGACCGCCGGTGCGGAGGCGAACGGGCCCAGCGGACCGCCGTCGATCAACGGCAGCGGGCGATTCATCGTCTTCTCGTCGTATGCGACCAACCTGGTCGCTGGCGACACCAACAACTATGCCGACGTCTTCCTGCGCGATCGCGACACCGACGCCGACGGCGTCCTCGATGAACCGGGCACCGTCGCGACCACGCGCGTCAGCCTCGGGCAGAGCAACGCGCAGCTGACGGACTCCTCGACGGACCCGGTGATCAGCGACGACGGACGTTTCGTGGCCTTCGTCTCGCGTGCCTTGAACGTCGCACCGGGCCAGATCGTCTCCGACGCGCAGATCTATCGTGTCGACCGCACCAACGGCACGGTCGTCAGGATCAGCCAGACCGCGACCGGCGGCCCCGGAGAGAGCGGCTCCCGCAGCCCGGTCATCAGCGCCGACGGTAATATCGTGGCGTTCCTCAGCGCCTTCACCTTTGTGCCGGTCGAACCCACTGGCGAGCACCTGTTCGTGCGTGATGTCGCTGGCGGTGTGACGACGGTTGTGCCGCTGCCGTACGCGCTGCAGCCCGGGTACGGTGGCGTCTTCAGTTCGGTGACTCTGTCCGCGGATGCCACACGGGTTGGCTATCTGTTCACGTCGGCCTACACGTTCAGGATCCCGCCGACCAACACGGCCGCCTACATCTACGACCGGACCACCGGGCAGACCACGCTGGTGCCGTCCGCCTCGCTGCCGGTTGGCCTGTCGCTGTCCGCCTCGGGGCTCGAGGGCGTCATCAGCCTGCAGACCATGGCGGTTCGCCGGGTCATCGCCTCTGGTGCTCAGGCGCCCCCGCTCGACACGCCGCCCGGGACGCCGGCCGTCCCGTCCGCGGTGTCGCCCAGTGCTCGCTACGTCCTTTCGTCCGGTGCCCGACTGGGTGATTTCGACCTCGCGGTGACGACGTCGCTGGGCTTCGTCCCCGGCGGGGGCGACTTCAGTGCCGACGATTGTTGGCTGGCGGTCGTCAGCGGTACGACGACCCTCGTGGGCGGCGATGCGAACGGCGTCGATGACGTGTTCGTCATCGATCTGCCGGACCGCCTCGATGCCGACGACGACACCATGGACGATCGCTGGGAAACGCTGTTCAACGTCACCGATCCCGCCGGCGATCCTGACGCGGATGGCCAGACCAACGCCCAGGAGGAGGACGCTGGCACCCACCCGAACGGACAGGTCCGCCGGTTCCTGGCGGAGGGCGCGACCGGCAGCTTCTTCCACACCGCGATCGCGCTGGCCAACCCCAGTCCGACGCTGGCGGCCACCGCCGTCCTGACCTTCGACCGCGGCGACGGCACGCGCGTCCGGCGGCCCATTTCGATCCCGGCGGGGCAGTCCGCCGTCGTCGACGTCGGCGCAGTCACGGGGCTGGAGACGTCGGACGTTTCCACCACCGTCGAAAGCGACCGCCTGCTCGGTGTCGAGCGATCGATGACCTGGGGCGCCTCGCCGACGTCGATCTACGGCTCACACGCCGAAACGGCGACGCCGGCGCCGTCGCCGACCTGGTTCCTGGCCGAAGGGTCGACCGTGCTCGGGTTCGACCTGTTCTACCTGCTCCAGAACCCGCAGGCGACGACGACGCACGCCACGGTCCGCTACCTGCTGCCCTCGGGCACGACCATCGCCCGGACCTACGATCTGCTGCCGGGCAGCCGCACGACCATCTACGTCAACCAGGTCGCTGGCCTGGACGAAACCGACGTCTCCGGCGACATCAGCGCGGATGCGCCGATTGTCGTCGAGCGGGCGATGTACCGCAGCGCCCCCGGCCAGCCGTTCGCGCTCGGCACCGACTCGCTTGGCGTGCCGGCCGCGGCGACGTCCTGGTTCATGGCCGAGGGCGCGACCGGGACGTTCTTCGATCTCTACGTCCTCATCGCCAACCCCGGCGCGACGGATGCCACGGTGCAGGCCCTCTACGCCAAGCCCCACGGCACCACCGTCACCCAGACCTACACAGTGCGCGCGCACAGCCGCTTCAGCGTCTACGTCGATGCGATCCCAGGCCTCGAGGATACGCCCGTCGCGACCACGCTGACCTCGACCAACGCCGTGCCGATCGTCGCCGAGCGCGCGATGTACTGGCCGGGCGGCTTCTTCGACTACTACGAGGGCCACAGCTCGGCCGGCAGCACGACGACGGCGCTCGAATGGGTGGTGGCCGGAGCCCGCGCCGCGGGCACCGCGGAGAACGCTCAGACGTTCATCCTCATCGCCAACACCGAGAGCCGCGTCGGGCAGGCGACGCTGACGATCCTGCCCGACCGCGATGGCGGGCCGGCGGTGGGTTCGCCGACTCTGACGACGCTTTCGCCGAACAGCCGAACAACCATCGCGTTCGACTTGCTCGGTGGGCCATATGGGATGCGGGTCGAAAGCACCGGCCCATCACCCGTTCAGCTGGTCGTCGAGAGCGCCGTCTACCGCAGCAGCGGCGGCGTGACGTGGACGGCCGGCTCGAACGCGCTGGCGACGCCAGTACCTTAGCGGCCCGTGGTGAAAGTCCCGCTGCATTCGACGGGCGATCCATCCCGGCGCTCGGCGTTGCTCGTCGGGCGAATATTCCCGATATTCTCCCTCCTCGCGTCTTGATCGTCGGGCGAATATTCCCGATATTCTCCCTCCTCGCGTCTTGATCGTCGGGCGTCTCGCCCGTCTCGGTGCGACACGGCACTTCCACCACGGGCTGCGCCGCAGACCCGTCCGGAACGGCTGGGCTCGAGGGCTCGGCCGTTTACCTCTTTTCCCCTTTTCTTTTCTCCGAGGTCCGGACGGAAGCTCAGCCGCCCCACGTGTACGTGGACGATGGGCTTCGTTCGTTCCGGCACGATCGTTGCTGAAAGCGCGGCTATGACGACGCTTTGGCGCGCTTCGCTTGCGGCAGTGGTTGTTCTCGCGTGGGCGGCCCCGGCAGCCGCTCAGTCCAAACGCTATCTGGCGGAGGGCGCTACCGGCCCCTTCTTTGCCACCAAACTGTCTTTGGCCAACCCGGATGAGGTCAACGCGGCGAGCGTGGTGCTGACGTTCGACAGCGGACAGGGGACGACTCGGACGATGCCCCTGTCCTTGGCTCCCGGCGGCACGGCCTTCGTCGACATCAGCACGGTCAGCGGCTTCGAGTCGAGCGACGTGTCGACGACGATCGAGAGCAACCGGCCGATCGCCGTCGACCGAATGATGGAGTGGGGCGTCAATCCGGCGACTGGCCATGGCTACGGCTCGGCGCTCGAGACGGCGACGCCATCGGCCTCGACCACGTGGTTCCTGGCGGAAGGGTCCACCGTTCTCGGCTTCGACCTGTACTATCTGCTGCAGAACCCGCAGGCGACGATCGCCACCGTCACGGTCCGCTACCTGCTGTCGTCGGGGACGGTCGTCACGCGGACCTACAACATGGCGCCGCACAGCCGCACGACGATCTACCTCAACGCCATCCCGGGCATCGAGGAGACTGACGTCTCGGGCGACATCAGCTCGAACGTGCCGATCATCGCCGAGCGCTCGATGTACCGGAGCACGTCGGGCCAGTATTACGGGCTCGGCACCAACTCGATGGGGGTCACGGCCCCGGCGACGCGCTGGTTCCTCGCCGAGGGGGCCACCGGGACGTTTTTCGATCTTTACGTCTTGTTCGCCAACCCCAGCGACACCGACGCCAATCTCACAGTCGACTACGCCCGCGAAGACGCGGTCGTCATCACGCGGAACTACCTGGTCCGCGCGCACAGCCGCTTCAGTGTATTCGTCGACGACATCCCCGGCCTGACTGACACCTCCGTGGCCACGACCGTCACCTCCACCAACAACGTGCCGATCGTGGTCGAGCGCGCGATGTACTGGCCGAACGGCTTCTTCAACTACCACGAGGGGCACACCTCAGCTGGCACGACCCAGACCGCGCGGCGATGGGCGATCGCGAGTGGAGACGGTGACCCAGACACGTACACCTATGTCCTGCTCGCGAACACCGAGAATCGGCCGGGACAGGCGGTGCTGCGCATCATGTCGCCGTCCGGGTTCGTCCCGAGCCTTCAGCAGGTCGTCAACCTGCCGCCGGACAGCCGCACGACCGTGCGGCTCGAGGGCATGCCGGCGCGCTACGGTGTCCTCGTGACGAGCGCCGGCGCGTCACCCGTCGAACTGGTCGTCGAGAACGCGGTCTACCGGCACTTCGGCAGCCAGTTCTGGGCCTCCGGTGCGAACGCCGTCGCGACGCCGCTGCCCTAGCGGCCCGTGGTGGATGTGCCGCGTCGCACCGAGACGGGCGAGACGCCCGACGATCAAGGCGCGAGGAGGGAGAATATCGGGAATATTCGCCCGACGAGCAACGCCGAGCGCCGGGATGGATCGCCCGTCGAATGCAGCGGGACTTTCACCACGGGCTGCTAGTCCCCTGGAACCGTGATTTCTAGAATAAGTCCCGGGCGGGGCATCCCCGGGGGCGGCGTTGCTCGTCGGTCGAATATGCCCAATATTCTCCCTCCTCGCGCCTTGCCCGCGGGGCGCCGCGCTCCGGGACTTATCCCAGCTATCACGGTTCCAGGGGACTAGACGTCGCGCCCGCCGACGACGCCGGCCGCCCGGCGTCGTTCGTCCCACCGCTCGTACCAATCTCATTGACCGGCCCGGCCGCTGTTCTTAGGCTGCGGCATGCTCATCCGCGCCCTCGGTGTCTACGCCATGGTTCTGGTCTCGGGGGTCTTCTTTCCGTCGGCGGCGCTGGCCGATCCGATGACGCCGGGCGAACGGCAGCGGCTCATCGCGCATCTCGAGATGACCGAGTCGTGGCTGGTCAGCGAGCTGGACGGCCTGTCCGACGCCCAGCTGACGTTCAAGGCCACCCCGGAGAGCTGGAGCGTCACGGACGTCGCCGAGCACCTGGCGATCGCCGAGCCGCAGTACTGGACCAACCTCGAGACGTCGATGAAGGAGCCGGCAAAGGCCGGCTGGAAGCCAGAAGCCACCGACGCCGGGATGCTCTGGTACGGCATCGATCGCACCAACCGCCAGAAGACCGGCGAGGCGCGCGTCCCGCACGGCACGTTCCCGAACGCGAAGGCGTCGCTGGCCTCGTTCCGCCAGCTGCGCGCGACGATGCTCGAGAAGGCGAAGACCTCGCAGGAGGACTTCCGCGGCCGGCCCTTCATGGGCGGCGGCCAGGACGTCTACCAGTGGTTCCTGATGATCTCGACGCACTCGCAGCGGCACATCCTGCAGATCCGCGAGATCAAGGCGAACCCGGCCTACCCGAAGAAGTGAGAACGACTCCGGAGTTGAACTTCAACTCCGGAGTCGTCCTCGCGCCGTCAGGCGTGGACGCCGGGCGCTTCGTGCCCCGACCGCTGCACGTACTCGACGTACGACCCGGGGTAGGCGTGCGGCTCGGCGTCGACGCCGCTCTCGCCGCCCAGCTCCAGGACGCGATTGGCCAGCCCGCGCAGGAAGGCGCGGTCGTGAGACACGAACAGCATCGTGCCGTCGAACTCCGACAGCGCGCCGATCAGCATCTCCTTGGTCGCCATGTCGAGGTGGTTGGTCGGCTCGTCGAGCACCAGGAAGTTGGGCGGGTGGAGCAGCATCCGGGCCATCGCCAGCCGTGTCTTCTCGCCGCCCGACAGCGCCTTGACCGACTTCTGGACGTCGTCGCCCGGGAACTGGAACGCACCGAGCAGATTGCGCAGCACGCCGATGCTCTCGAGCGGGAAGTCCTTCTGCATCTGCTCCCACACGGTCAGCGTCGGGTCGAGCACGTCGAGCGCCTGCTGGGCGAAGTAGCCCATCTTCAGGCTGGCCCCGAGCGTGACCGAACCCGAGTCCGGCTCCAGCGCGCCGGCGACCATCTTCAGCAGCGTCGACTTGCCGGCGCCGTTGCGGCCCATCACGCACCAGCGCTCGCCGCGGCGGATGGTCAGGCTCAGGCCGTCGTAGACGACGCGCGAGCCGTAGGCCTTGTGCAGGTCCTCGATGACCGCCACCTGGTCCCCGGAGCGCGGCGGCCGGCGGAAGTCGAACTTCACCAGCTCGCGCCTCTTCGGCAGCTCCACCTTCTCGATCTTCTCGAGCGCCTTGACCCGGCTCTGGACCTGCGCCGCCTTGGCCGCGTGCGCCGAGAAGCGATCGATGAAGCGCTGCTCCTTGGCCAGCATGGCCTGCTGGCGGGCATAGGCGGCCTCGCGATTGGCGTCCCGCAGTGCCCGCTCGCGCTCGTAGAAGTCGTAGTTGCCGGTGTAGGCGGTGATCTCTCCGCCGTCGATCTCGGCGATGCGCGAGACGAGGCGGTTCATGAAGTCGCGATCGTGCGACGTCATCAGCAGCGCGCCCTGGTGGTTCTTGAGGAACGATTCGAGCCAGATGATCGACTCGATGTCGAGGTGATTGGTCGGCTCGTCCATCAGCAGGACGTCCGGCTTGCCGAGCAGCACGCGCGCCATCGCGACCCGCATCTTCCAGCCGCCCGACAGCGCCCCGACGTCGCCGTCGATGCGCTCGTCGTCGAAGCCGAGGCCGTGCAGCACTTCGCGCGCCTGGCTCTCGAGGGCGTAGCCGCCGAGGTGGTCATACTCCTCCTGGACGTGGCCGAAGCGGTCCAGGATCTTGTCCATGTCGTCGGCGCGGTCGGGGTCGCCCATCGCGTGCTGGAGCGCTTCCAGCTCGTGGTGCAGGTCGCCGACACGGCCGCTGCCGGCGATGGCTTCGTCCAGCACCGACCGGCCGGACATCTCCTCGACGTCCTGGCGGAAGTAGCCGATCGAGGCCTTGCGTGGCACCGTGACCTCGCCGTCGTCGGCGGACTCCTCGCCGACGATCATGCGGAAAAGTGTCGTCTTGCCGGCCCCGTTCGGACCGACCAGCCCGACCTTTTCGCCAGAGTTGAGCTGGAACGAGGCGTCGACGAAGAGGACCTGTCGGCCGTACTGCTTGTTGATGCGCGAAAAGGAGATCATGCGAGCCCCATAGGCTACCACCCTGGGGTAAGATCCCGGTCCCCCCTCCCTGATTCCGATTCGTCGGAAGGTCATGCCCGATGTACACCCGCACCGTGTCGTGGGCGATTGCCGCCCTCCTGGTCGGCGTCGCCGCCACCGAGTCCATCGCCCAGATCGTCCCGGTTACCGTCAGCGCCGCCACCGACGGCACGCCCGGCAACAACAACAGCTTCCTGCCGGCAATGTCGGCGAGCGGGCGCTTCGTGGCGTTCACGTCGGTCGCCTCGAACCTGGTGCCGGGCGACACGAACGGCGTCGAGGACGTCTTCCTCCGCGACCGCGACACCGATGCCGACGGCGTGTTCGACGAGGCGGAGGCGGTGTCGACGGTCCGCGTCAGCCAGCGCGGCGCCGTCCAGGCCATCGGCGGCAGCAATGAGGCGGCCATCACCCCGGACGGACACTACGTCGTGTTCGCCTCGTTCGCGGCGAACCTGTTCTCGGCCGCGCAGGCGCCGCTCACGACGTCGGTGATCCTGCGCTGGAATCGGCTCACCGGCGACATCGTGCTGGTCAGCCAGACCACCGGCGGCGAGCCGCTCCTGGCGGTCCGCTCGGTCGATCCCGACGTTTCCGACGATGGCAACCAGGTGGTCTTCAGGTATGGCGGCAGCCTGCAGAGTGAAGTCGATGCCGGCTTCTGTGGCATCGTCTACCGTCGCGACATCGCCGCCGGGACGCTGACCCAGGTGAGCGCTCCAGTAGTGGTCTCGCCGTTTTTCGAGCACAACGCGTCGCCGTCAATCTCGGGCGACGGTGCGACCATCGCCTACGCCTTCAGGGCGACCGCCGGGTTGCTCAAGCAGACGATCATCCGACAGGTCCATGTGGTCGACGCGGCAACGAACACCATCAGCCACTCGTTTGGCGGCGCGCACCCACGCCTGTCGCGGGACGGCGCCCTGCTAGTCTTCATCGAAGGAGCCGGGCCTGTCGGACCAGCCGTTCGCATGCACGTGGCGAGCGGCGAGCGGCGGCGCAGCATCGCCCACTTGTCCACGGACGGCTCCTCGCGCGTGACGCTGTCGCCGTCAGGCCGCTTCCTGATGTTCGACGGGCTGCTCGTCGACTTCGACTACGGCTCGCAGGTAAGCACGCCGTTTCCGCTCGACTCGGTCGCCTTCGATGCCGACACGCGCGTCGCCTACCGCCAGACGATCCAGGTCGTCGTCAGCAACCTGGCTGGCCTGCAGGACGGCGATAACGACGGCCTCAACGGGCACTGGGAGGCGGTGTTCGGCCTGGATCCCAGCGATGGCGCGGGCATCAACGGTGCGGCGGGCGATCCGGACAACGACGGGGTGACCAATGCCGAGGAGTTCGCCCGCGGCTCGCACCCGCGTGGGACCGCCGCACGCTACCTGGCCGAAGGGGCGACGGGCACGTTCTTCACGACCCGCTACGCGATTGCGAACGCGAATCCCCAGCCGGCGACGATCGCCCTGCGCCTGCTCCTCGACAGCGGCGACGTGGTGCGCCGGACTGTCTGGCTCGAGCCGGGCCGCGGCGCCATCGTCGACTCCCGCGCGATGAACCTCGGGACGGCAAGCTTTTCCGCGGTGGTCGAGAGCGATCTGCCGGTCGTCGTCGATCGGCTGATGACCTGGGGCGACGCGGCGGCCGTCCCGTATGGCAGCCATGCCGAAACCTCGAGCACGGCGCCGGGTAGCTCGTGGTTCCTCGCCGAGGGATCCACGGTGCTCGGATTCCAGCTGTTCTACCTGCTGCAGAACCCGCAGGCGACGGCGACCACCGCCACGGTCCGCTATCTGCTGCCATCGGGCGCGCCCGTCGTCCGGACCTACGATCTGGCGGCGGGCAGCCGCACGACGATCTACGTCAACAGCGTGCCCGGCCTCGAGTCGACCGACGTCTCGGCCGAGATCACGGCCACGCAGCCGATCGCCGTCGAGCGCGCGATGTATCGCAGCGGCGGCGGCCAGGTCTTCGCCCTCGGTCACGCCGCGGCGGCGGTGCCGGTGTCGTCGGCGACCTGGTTCTTCGGTGAAGGCGCGACGGGCGCGTTCTTCGATACCTACCTGCTGCTGGCCAATCCCTCGGCGCAGGCCGCGTCCGTGCAAGTCGACTACCTGCGCGATCAGGGTGGCCCGGTCAGCCGGACCTCTACCGTGCCGGCCAACAGCCGCTTCAGCGTCTACGTCGATGGCGAGCCGGGCATGGAAGGGACGTCGTTCGGGACGCGCGTCACGTCGTCCGTACCCATCGTGGCGGAGCGCGCGATGTACTGGGCCGGCGGCTTCTTCGACTACGACGAAGGCCACGTCTCGGCCGGAGCGACACAGGCCGGCTCGCACTGGGTGCTCGCCGCGGCCGACGAAGGCGGCGCCTACGGCGCCCAGACGTTCGTCCTGATCGCGAACACGGGGCCCGCCGCGACGACGGTCACGGTCCGCACCTTGCCCGAAACCGGTCCGCTGCAGACGACCGAATTGTCTCTGCCGGCCAACAGCCGCGTGACGCTGCCCGCGAGCGCATTGGCCGGGTTCCAGCGTGGCGGCATCGAAGTCGTCGAGCAGGGCACGCCGACGGGCGCCTTGATCGTGGAAGGCTCGATCTATTGGAGCGCCGGCGGCGTGCCGTTCGCGGCCGGCGCCAACTGGCCGGCGACGCGCGTGCCGTAGCGCCGCGAAGCGAAGGATTCAAGCGAGCTTCGCGGCGAGCTGCTGCAGGAACAGCCCGACGTCGGTGACGAGGCCGATCGTCTGGCTGGATCCGCGGTCGGCGAGCTTCGTCACGACGGCCGGGTTGATGTCGACGCAGATCACCTTGACCCACGCCGGCAGCATGTTGCCGACGCCGATGCCGTGCAGCATCGTCGACAGCATCAGCACCAGCTTGGCGTCGGTCAGGACCGCGGCGTAGCCCTCTTGCGCCGCGACGAGATCCATCTCGGTGTCGGCGAGCGGCCCGTCGTCGCGGATGCTGCCGGCGAGCACGTACGGCACGTCGCGCTTCACCAGCTCGTACATGATGCCGGTCTTCAGCACCCCGCTGTCGACGGCGGCGCGGATGCCGCCGGCGCGGTTCACCGTGTTGATGGCCCGCATGTGGTTGCGGTGGCCTTCCTTGACCGGCGAGCCGGCCTCGAGGTCGACGCCGAGCGAGGTGCCGAACAAGGCGTTCTCGATGTCGTGCACGGCCAGCGCGTTGCCCGACAGCACGGCACTGACGAACCCCTTGCGGACGATGTCGCAGAAGTAGGAGGTCCCGCCGGTGTGGACCGCGACCGGGCCCATCACGAAGACGATCTTGCCGCCGTCGCGCTTGATGTCGCGCATCATCGTCGCGATCTTGGCGATGCTCACCTCGACGCGGCGCTCCGAGGAGATCTCGTTGGTCATGAACGCGAAGCCGTGCCGATCGCGTTCGCGGAACTCCGGCACGACGCGGATGCCGTCGTTGCCGCAGACGATCGGATCGCCGCGCCGCACGTCGCGCAGCTTGCGGCAGGTCGCGGCGCCGTCCTCGACGATGATCACGGCGTCCATCCGCTGCTTGCCCACCTCCATCCACTGGCCATCGTGGCGGACGACGGTGCGGTGGTTGGTGGTGGAGTAGAAGTCCTCCGGCGCGCAGCCGTCCTTGTCGGCCAGCCGGACCGTCACGTCGGTCTCGGCCAGCGGATGACAGCCGAGCGCCAGCAGCTCCTCGACCAGCGACGACAGGCGCGGCTGATCCGGTGCCGAGACCTTCAGCCGCAGCCGCGAGTAGTCCTCGTTGGTTCGCCCGATGTCGAAGCTGAGGACCTCGAAGGTGCTGTCGTGGCGGATGACGGCGTCGAAGACCGAGGTGAGGATCTGCGAATCGACGAGGTGACCCTCGGCTTCGAGAATGGACTCTACGTTCACCCGGTCATTGTATGTTGCCGGCCCGCGCGCTCACGCGGGCCCGGTCACCAGCGGTGGTAGGCCGGGTGGCCCGGCTTCACCGCGACGAAGGTGCCGCGGCAGGTGGCGGTGACCTCGCCGCCGGCCGACAGCTCGCCGTCGATGGTCGCGCGGTCGTCGTCGATCTCGACCACCCAGGCGCGCAGGTGGACGTCGTCCGCGGTCGGTGTCGGACGCCGCATCCGGATGGTGTACTCCGCGGTCACGGTGCACGGTGGCCGCTCGGCGCCGAGCCGGCGCATCAGCGCGTGCGCCGCCGTCCAGTTGCAGTGGCAGTCGAGCAGCGTGCCGATGATGCCGCCGTTCAGCACGCCGGGGAACGCCTCGTGGTGCGGGCCCGGACGCCACGTCGCGATCAGCACGCCGTCGTCGCCGACGACGCTGCGGACGTGCAGGCCGGCCGGATTGGCCGGGCCGCAGCCGAAGCAGGCGAGCGCCGGCGCGTAGCGTTCCTGGAGGCAGACGCCGCAATCGGGATCGGCCCGGCTCGTGTCCAGGCTGGCCACGCCGTCAGCTCTGGCCGATGGTCTCGCGCAGCAGCCGCTCCACCGTCTCGAGCAGCTCGCGCGAGCTCACCGGCTTGGTGAGGAAGGCGCTGGCGCCCTCGGCATCCGCTTCGTCGCCGGCGGTCTCGAGCGTCGTGCCGGTGAGCATGACGACGGGCACGCCGCCGTGGCGGGGCGACTGGCGCACCGCGCGCAGCAGCTCCATGCCGTCCATCGCCGGCATCTCGCGATCGGTGATCACCAGGTCGATGCGCGCCGCGGCCAGCTCGGTCCAGGCTTCGTGGCCGTCGGGCGAAGCCATCACGTCGTAGTGGGCGCGTTCGAGCATCGACGACAGGACGCGGCGGGTCACCGGGTCGTCGTCGACGACGAGGATGCGGCCTCCGGGCGAACCGGGGCTGCCGAGCGGGGCGTTGGACGGGCTGGTCATCGCCGGTGCGCCCCGATCATGGCACGTCCACCGGCGCCTTGAGCACCAGAACGGTCTGGTCGTCGGTGGCCGACCGGCCCTGCCGGAAGGCGTCGATGTCCTCGAGCAGAGTGTTGACGATGATGTGGGCGTCGCGCTGCGCGACGCGGGCGATGGCGTCGGCGAGCCGGTCGACGCCGTAGTAGCTGCCGTCCGGCGCGGTCGAATCGGTGAAGCCGTCGGTGGCCACCACGAGCAGGTCGCCGGGCCGCCAGCGCAGGACGTGGCCCTGACTGTTCGAGCTGGCGAGCATGCCGATCGGCGGCTCGTCGGCGTCGAGCAGCAGGCTCGGGCCGCCGTGCGGGCGGTAGATGGCCGGCGCGTGGCCGGCGTTGACGTAACGCAGGGTCCGGGTCCGCTCGTCGTAGAGGACCAGGAACGCCGTCGCGAACATCTCCAGCGCGACGAAGTCGTCGTAGAGGCTGCCGACCGCGGACCGGAGCAGCCATTGCGGCTCGGGCGGGCTGGTGCGGAGGGCGCAGCGGAAGGCGGCGTGCGCCATCGCCATGACGATCGCCGCCGGCACGCCCTTGCCCGACACGTCCCCGAGGCAGGCGAACAGCCCGTGCGTGCCGAGCGGCAGCACGTCGTAGAAGTCGCCGCCGACGGCCGATGCCGGACGGGCCGCGGCGTAGGCCTGGATGCCCGCCAGGGCCGGCCACGTCCGCGGCAGCAGGTCGTGCTGCACCTGCGCGGCCAGCTGCATCTCGGCGTTCCGGGCGGCGTCGGCGAGCTTGTCGCGGTGGGCGAAGGCGTTCTCGATGAGGGCGCCGGCCTGCTCGGCGATGGCCAGCGACAGCTTCACGTCGGGCGTGCTGAACGGCCGGGCGGAGCGCGCCGCGCCGAGCGCGGCCACGCCGGCGTTGCGGGTCCGGACCGGCGCGACGACGAAGCAGTCGTGGCGGGCCGACGGCGACGTCGCGGCGTCCTGGTCGACGTAGACCCTGGTCGTGCGCCGGATCTTGTCGAGCCAGCTGCCGATGCGGCCCGGCTCGAGCGGCATGTCCGGGGCCGTCACCACCTGCGGTGTGCCGCTCTCGGGCAGGAGGGCGATGAATCCGATGTCCGCCTTGAGGAGGCGGCCCATCTCGGCGGCCACCGTCTGCAGCGTCAGCGGCAGGTCGAGCTTGTTGCGGCTGGACCGTGCCAGGTCGTAAAGGGCAAGAATCTCGTCCTGGCGGTCGACCAGCTCGGCCGCGAGCAGGTCGCCGTCCAGCTCGCTGCGGATCAGCGCCGCGAACATGGCGGCGTCGGTGTCGAGGCGAAGCCTGGCGTCCGGCTTCGCCGAGACGAGCCCCAGCTCCAACTGCGGCGAATCGGCGATCTCGGCGGTCAGGTCGGGGGGGCCGGAGCGGGCCCGGGCGGCCAGCTCATCACCCAGGTGCGGCCCTGCAGGAGGCCGAAGGCCGCCGCTTCGCGAAGCCACGGGACCGCCAACCGTTCCAGCGTCGAGCGCACCAGGGCCGAACGGACCGCGGACGGCATCGCACCGGTGAGCTTGCGCGAAATTGCCCGTGAACGTCAACGAGCTCGGAGTGTGCTCTGAGCTTGCTCCGAGGATGCTCCGAGGATGCTCCGAGGACGCTCCGAGCAACTTGCGGGATCTGCGTACTCGTTGGAAGCTCGACAGTTGGGGTTCGAGTGGAAATTGTGACGATTGGCGTGCAAATCTCCACGGCAGTGGAGCCCCGTTGCCAACATGGGGACACCGATCCAAGCAAATGGCGTGTAATCCGGAGAGTCGGACGTGGCATGGCTGTTGCTCTATGGGAGGCATCGAGCGCGAGAGCGTTCGATCCCCACCGCGGGTCGGCCGGCTTCCACAGCCGATACGTCCGATTCGCTCATCCCACCAGCCGCCTCCGGGAGCTTCGGCTCCCGGGGCCCTGCCTTAAACCACTGCCCACCACGCTGTCCCAGTTGACGGCGCCCGCGCTTCGTTATTAAGATAGATATCTAAACATCTTCGCCGACGGCGGTCCCGGTGACCGCGGCGCGCGAACGGCCTCCTCATAAATGGACGATCAGCAGCTCGTACGCATCGCCAAAGCGCTCGCCGACGGGACCCGGCTCGGCATCCTGCGCACCGTCGCGAAACGGGGCGAGCTGTGCTGCGGGGAGGTGGGCCGCGCTTTCGACGTCACCCAGGCGACGGTGTCGCACCATTTGAAGATCCTTGCCGACGCCAAGTTGATCGAGAGCCGGCGCGAAGGGCAGTTCATCCGCCTGAAGGCCGTGCGCAAGACCCTGGACGAGTTCCGCCGCGCCCTCGGGCACGGCTTCGACGGCACATGAACGACTCGACGCCCGCGTCGCTCGCGGGCCAGCAGCTCGCGCAATACCGCATCGGCGAACGGCTCGGCGCCGGGGGCATGGGCGAGGTGTATCGCGCCGAGGACACGCGGCTCGGACGCACCGTGGCCATCAAGGTGCTGCACGCCGGCCCGACCTGCCCGGACGAGCGCTCGCGCCTGTTCCGCGAGGCGCGCGCCGCGTCGGTGCTGCGCTCGTCGAACATCGCCACCATCTACGATCTGGGCCAGCACGGCGACCGGCCCTTCATCGTCATGGAGCTGGTCGACGGCGAGTCGCTGTCGACGCGCCTGACGCGCGGGCCGCTGCCGATCCCCGAGGCGGTGGCCATCGCCGCGCAGGCCGCCGACGCCCTCGACGAGGCGCACGGCCACGGCATCGTCCACCGCGACGTGAAGAGCGCCAACCTGATGGTCGACCGGCGCGGGCGCGTCAAGCTGCTCGACTTCGGCTTGGCCAAGTACGACGAGCGCCCGACGGCGTCGTCGATCACGACCGGCGCGCTGCTCGAGACGCAGCCGGGCACGGTGATGGGGACGTTCACCTACATGTCGCCGGAGCAGGTCCGCGGCCGCGTCCTCGACGCGCGCACCGATCTGTTCTCGCTCGGCGTCGTCCTCTACGAGATGCTGGCCGGCCGGCTGCCGTTCGAAGGCGAGACCGCGACCGACGTCGCCGATCACATCCTGAACGGCGATCCGCCGGCGCTGTCACGCTTCAACTACGCGGTGCCGGAGCGCCTCGACGCGGTCGTCCTGAAGGCGCTGGCCAAGGACCCGGCCTTCCGCTACCAGTCGGCGCGCGAGCTCTACATCGATCTCCACGCCATCACCCGCTGGCTCGACGATCCGACGGCCAGCCGATCGATGCGGCGGGCGCCCTCCGGCGTCAGTGCCGCGCCGACCGGCGAGCCGCGGCCCGACGAGCCACCGCCGATCGCGGTGATGACGTTCGGCAACACGACGCGCGAGCCGGTCGACGACTGGATCGGTTCGGGCATCGCCGAGACGGTCACCGCCGATCTGCGCGGCGTCCGCGGCATCGCGATCATCGGCCGGACGCAGGTCCACGACGCCATCAAGCACCTGAGCGGCCCCTCGCTCGAGCGCGTCGCCGAGCACCAGGCCATCGACATCGGCCGCCGGCTCGGCGCGGCCTACATCATCGGCGGCGCCTATCAGCGCCTCGGCGCCCTGATTCGCATCACCACCGAGCTGGTCGACGTGCGCTCGGCGTCGCTCGTGCGGACGGTCAAGGTCGACGGCCGTGTCGACGACCTCTTCGCGCTGCAGGATCGCCTGGTCGCGGCGCTGAAGGAGGGCCTCGCCGAGGTGGTCAAGGCGAGCAGCCCGCCGGCGGCGCGCAAGGAGACGGCGTCGCTCGCCGCCTGGGAGGCGTTCTCGCGCGGCCAGGTCAACCTGCGCAACGCGACGCGCGAGTCGCTCGACGCGGCCCTGGTGCTCTTCGAGCAGGCGATCGCGCTCGATCCGCGCTACGCCTCGGCCTGGGCCAACCTCGGCCTCACCTACAGCCTGCAGGGCCAGTTCCTCTCGCTGCCGGCGCTGCTGGTCAAGGCGGCGGCCGCGCTCGAGCGCGCCTTGGAGCTCGACCCCGAGAACGTCTACGGCCTGGCCGGCCTGGCCGGCGTGCGCCTGGCCGATGATCGCGCCGACGAGGCGATCGCGCTCGCCACGCGGGCCGTCGATCTCGACCCGACCAACCTCGCGGCCCGCAGCACCCTGGCCCGTGCCTTCTGGATCGGCAAGGGCCTGGTCGACGCCGGCATCGCCGCCCTGGAACGGGCCCGCGCCCACAACCCAGACGCCGGCTACGTGTTCCAGCAACTGGCGCTGCTGCGGGCGATCAAGGGCGACCTGGCTGCCGCCGAGGTCGAGGCGGAGCGGGCCGTCGCGCTGCAGGAGAGCCTGAAATCGGGTACGGAAGGCCTGCTGGTGGTGGGCAGCCACGTCCGCCAGGGCTACGTCCGCTATCGGCAGGGACGCTACGACAGCGCGCTGGCCTCGTTCGCCCGGGAACAGGCGTTCCTGGCCGACCACGATCACGCCCTCAAGGGCCGCCTCCAAATCGAGATCCTGCAGAAACAGGGCGCCGCCTACTGGCGTAAAGGCGATCGCGAGGCGTCCGATCGCGCCTTCGGCGAGATGCTGAAGGCGTTCCGGGCGCGGCAGGCGCGCGGCGCCGACGATCCGTTCACCAAGTACTACGTCGCCTCGCTCTGCGCCCTGCGCGGCGAGACGGCCGACGCGCTGCGCTACCTCGCCGAGTGTGTGGCGGCCAAGCCGGCGCTGACGCGGGTCCGGGCCCGGCTCGATCCCGACTTCGAGACGCTGCGGGAGGACCCTGCGTTTCGTTCGCTCATCGACGGCGATGCCGTCATCTCCCCGGCGCGTGTGAGCGCGCCGGCACCATGAACGCCCTTTCCCCCCTCGGTTCGTGGCGTCATCCTGACGCCGTTTGACAAGGAGCTCCGCGTGACGCTGAAGACCATCGGTTTCGCTACTGCATTCGCCCTCGCCTCGACCGTCGCCTACGCCCAGGCGCCCGCGCCCACCCCGCCCGCCGCCCCCGCGATGCAGGGCCCGCCCCCGCAGCCCGTTCTGGGCCCGAACGAATGGAACATCGACGGGGCCCACTCGACCGCCGGCTTCACCGTCACCCACTTGATGGTCTCGACCGTCCCGGGTTCGTTCGGCAAGGTGTCGGGCAAGATCACCTATGACGGCAAGACCGCCGCGTCGGTCGCCGCCGACGTGACCATCGATGCCACGACCATCACCACCAACAACGATCGGCGAGACACCCACCTGAAGAGCCCCGACTTCTTCGAGGTCGCCAAGTACCCGACGCTGACCTTCAAGTCGAAGAAGGTCGTGCCGGGCGCGGCCGGGAAGTTCAAGCTGGTCGGCGACCTGACCATGCGCGGTGTGACCAAGGAAGTGACGTTCGACGTCGAGGGCCCGACCGGCCCGGTCAACGCCGGCCGTAACTTCGTGGTCGGCGCGACGGCCACCGCGACGGTCAACCGCAGTGACTGGGGCCTGACCTGGAACCGCGCCATCGAGGCCGGCGGCGTCACGGTCAGCGACGCGGTCAAGATCACGCTCGGGATCGAGGCGAACAAGCCGAACCCGAACGCGCCGCCCCCGCCGCCGCGTCCCGGTCAGTAGCAAGAGGAACGACTCCGGAGTCGTCTTGCCGTGTTCTCGCCGACGACCTACGACTGGACGGACAAGCGCGTCGCCTACGGCGCGCTTGTCCACGACCTCACCCACCTGCTGGGCGACGAGCGGGATCGCGTCGCCAACGCCTCGCAAGCCGCCGCGCTCGTCTGGCATGCGTTGCCGGACCTGAACTGGGCCGGCTTCTACTTCTTCGACGGCGCCGAGCTGGTGGTCGGCCCGTTCCAGGGCCTGCCGGCGTGCACGCGCATCGCCCTGACGCGCGGCGTCTGCGGCGCCGCCGCGTCGCAGCGGGCCTCGATCCTGGTGCCCGACGTCCACGCCTTCCCCGGGCACATCGCCTGCGACAGCCGCTCGCGATCCGAGCTGGTCGTGCCGATCGTGACGGCGGACGGCGTGCTTCGCGGCGTCTTCGACATGGACTCGCCGACCCCGTCGCGGTTCGACGACGCCGATCGGCTCGGCGTCGAGGGCCTCGTCGCGGCCTTCGTCGCCGCGACCACCTGGCCCCCGGTCGGGTGAGGCTGGCCGTCCGCGGCGCTACAATCCGCCACGGAGGCCCTCTATGGCAGCTCGATCCCGTGCGGTGCTGGTCACGCTCGCCGCGTTCGCGTCCGTCGCTGTGTCCGTCGTCGCCCCGCCAGTGTCATGGTCCGCGCAGACCCCTGCTGCCACGACCGTGCCGCCGGTCATCGATCGCGAGTTGTTCTTCGGCAACCCCGAGATCTCCGGTGCCCAGCTCTCGCCGGACGGCGTCCACCTCGCCTTCATCAAGCCCTACCAGGACACCCGCAACATCTGGGTCAAGAAGCTGGCCGAGCCCTACGCCGCGGCCCGCCTCGTCACCAACGACACCAAGCGGCCGATCGGCCAGTATTTCTGGAGCCGCGACAGCAAGTACATCCTGTTCGTGCAGGACAACGCCGGCGACGAGAACTTCAACGTCTTCGCCGTCGATCCGACCGCCGCTCCGGCGTCGGGCGCCGCGGTGCCAGCGGCCCGCAACCTGACCGCCGCCAAGGGCGCGCGTGCCTTCATCTACAACGTGCCGAAGACCGACCCGAACCTGATCTGGGTCGGCCTCAACGATCGCGATCCGGCCTGGCACGACCTCTACAAGGTCGACATCGCGACCGGGCAGCGCACGCTGGCCCGGAAGAACACGGAAAAGATCTCGAGCTGGGTGTTCGATCGCAAGGGCGAGCTGCGGCTGGCCTCGCGGACCCTCGAGAACGGCGACACGGAGATCCTGCGCGTCGAGGGCGACGGCTTCACCCGCGTCTACACCTGCTCGGTCTTCGAGACGTGCAACCTGGTGCGGTTCCACCAGGACGGCGCCCGGGTCTACCTGACGACCAACAAGGGCGCCGCGGATCTGCAGGCCCTGGTGCTCGTCGATCCGGCAACCGGCCGAGAGACGCCGGTCGAATCGGATCCGCGGAAGCGCGTCGACTTCGGCAACGCCCTCTTCTCGGATCTCACGGAGGAGCTGGTCGCCACGTCGTACGACGACGAACGGACCCGCACCTACTTCCACGACAAGGCCTTCGAGGCCGACTATCGGCTGGTCGAGAAGAAGCGGCCCGGCGCCGACATCGCCTTCGTCTCGTCGACCGCCGACGAGCAGCTCTGGCTGGTCGCCGCGTCGAGCGATCGCGAGCCCGGCCAGCGCTACCTGTTCGACCGGCGCACCAAGGCGCTGACGCTGCAGTACACCGCCTTCGAGAAGCTGCCGCGCCAGCAGCTCGCGCCGATGACGGCGATCACCTATCCGTCGTCAGACGGCCTGTCGATCCCCGCCTTCCTGACCCTGCCGGTCGGCGTCCCGGCGACCAACCTGCCGACGATCATCTTCCCGCACGGCGGCCCGTGGGCGCGCGAGGCCTGGGGCTGGGACGCCGCGGCGCAGTTCCTCGCCAACCGCGGCTACGCGGTGCTGCAGCCGAACTTCCGCGGCTCGACCGGCTACGGCAAGAAATTCCTCAACGCCGGCAACCGCCAGTGGGGCGAGAAGATGCAGGACGACCTCACCTGGGGCGTCAAGTACCTGGTCGCCAAGGGCATCACCGATCCGAAGCGAGTCGGGATCATGGGCGGCAGCTACGGCGGCTACGCGACGCTGGCGGGCGTGGCCTTCACGCCCGACGTCTACGCCGCCGGCGTCTCGATCGTCGGTCCGTCGAACCTGATCACGCTGCTCGACTCGATCCCGCCCTACTGGGAAGCGGCCCGGAAGCTGTTCAACGAGCGGATGGGCAACCCGACCGTCGCGGCCGACAAGGCGCAGCTGCAGCGCCAGTCTCCGCTGACGGCCGCGGCCAAGATCCGGACGCCGCTCCTGGTCGTGCAGGGCGCCAACGATCCGCGCGTGAAGAAGGCCGAATCGGATCAGATCGTGATCGCGCTGCGGGACCGGGGCTTCCCGGTCGAGTATCTCGTGGCGCCGGACGAGGGCCACGGCTTCGCCCGCCCGGTCAACAACATGGCCCTGTACGCCACGGCCGAGAAATTCCTGGCCAAGCACCTGAAGGGGCGCTTCCAGGAGGCCATGACGCCCGAAGTGGCGAAGCGACTGGGCGAGATCACCGTCGATCCGAAGACGGTGACGCTGACCAAGGCCGCCGAGTCGGCGCCCTCGCCGCCGAAGTAGCGCCCTACTGGATCCGCGCTTGCCCGCCGTAGCCTTAGCGGAGCGGGCTTGCCCCGCCGTAGCTTTAGCGGACCGGGCTTGCCCCGCCGTAGCGGGGCTTGCCCCGCCGTAGCTTTAGCGGAGGCGGGCTTGCCCCGCCGTAGTTTAGCGGAGGCGGGTCGCCAGGGCGTTCGTGCCGGCGGCCCACACGCGTCCGCCGGCATTCGAGTAGATCGCACGCTCGACGACGATCGGAGCCGGCGACGCGCCCAGGCTCTCGACGAGCGCACCCATCCGGGCGTTGGTGACCGTCGATCCGAAGACCGTGGCCACGTCGACGTTGAAGCGGCTGGCCGCCGGCACGGTGAAGGTGCGGACCGCGCTGGCGCCGCCCTCGACGTAGACCGTCACGCGGATGCTCGCCACGGTCGTGCCGGTGTTGGCCACCAGGATGTAGGTGGCGGCGCCGTTGCTGCCGCCGACCTCGCCTTCGGCCAGCGCCCACGCCGTGCCCGTCTGGGTGGCGCCGGCCGAGTTGTGGCCTTCGTACCATGGGCCCTGCGCCCCGCCCGGCCACCACATTGCGCGCTCGACGACGATCGGCACGTTGTTGGTCGAGGTCAGGATCGTCGACATCGCCGCGTTGGCGAGGAGCCGCGGCCCGGCCTGGTCGGGGAAGCCTTCGTCATCGACGTTGATGGTGCGGCGGCTCGACGGGGCGACGGTGTAGGTCTTGGCCAACGTGGTGCCGTTGTCGAGCAGGTAGGTCGCCTGTACCGTGGCCGCCGTCGTCGGGTCGGGGTTGGCGACGAGGATGAACATGTCGAAGAACGCGCCGGTCGCGCCCTCGGCCAGGAACCAGCTCAAGGCCGGAGCGGTGACGCCGGCGCTCTCGTGGCCGGCGCTGTAGGCCTGGCCGCCCGTCGTCATGTACATGGCCCGCTCGACCACGACCGGGACCGTCGACGTGATCGCCGCGGACACGTCGGTCGCGGCCAGCGACTGGCCGCTGACCACCTCGTTGTCGACGGCGATCGTGAAGCGGCTGTTGGCCGCGACGCTGTAGTTCTTGGTCAGCGGCGCCTGCGGCGCCGGGCGCAGGTAGCGAACCGTGACGGTGGCGGCGGTCGCCCCCGGATTCTGGATCAGGTAGAACAGGTCGAAGCTGCCGTGGGTCGCGCCCTCAGCCAGGAACCACGTCGTCGAGGCGGCGGCGATCGACGTCTCGGCGTGGCTGCCGTAGCCGGAGGCGTCCCAGCTCACGGTGCGATCGACGACGACCGGCAGGTCGGACTCGACGACGGTCGAGAACGAGTTGCCGAAGACGCCGCTGATCGAGCCCGGATCGACGCTGATCCTCGTCCACGCCGGGATGACGACGTCGTGGGTGACCGGGGCGCCGCTGGCGCGCAGGAAGCGGAACTGGACGTGCGACGCGGCCGCGCCGAGGTTGAGCGCGGCCAGCCGCGTGGTGAAGAACGCGTTCGACACGCCCTCCGCGAACAGCCGCTTCTCGAAGCCGCGCGGGTGCGTGCCGGCGGTGCGCTCGGCGGCGTTGGTGACGCCGTCGCCATCGGGATCGCCGGAGGCGCCGTTGTCACCGGTGGCGCTGTTGGGGTCGAGGCCGAACTTCGTTTCCCAGCTGTCGATCAGGCCGTCGCCGTCGGTGTCGACGGTCGGCGGCGGCGTCCATCCGAGCTGGACGACCTCGAACTGGTCGGCGCGGATGCTCTGGAAGCCCGGCAGGAAGCTATCGTCGTCGAACGGCGCCTCCCAGCGCGGATCCGAGGAGCCGGTGATGTACATGTCCGAGCCGTTGTCGGCGACGATCAGGCCGTAGGTCTTCATCGCCTGGAGCACACGCTGGACGGCCGGCGTGAAGCCCGAGAGGTTGACGCTGGCCTTCAGGCGGAGGCGCGCGCCCATCGGCAGCGCTCCGGTGGTGCTGCCGGCGCGGTGCGAGGCGGGGAAGACGTAGCCGTTGGTCGACTCGCACGGTGACCCGGAAGGCGTGCCGGATCGGATCGGTGCCGAAGGTCTCGTCGTAGCGCACCAGGCCGGGCAGGATGGCCATGCCGGACGCGTCGGCGCTGGTCCAGCCGTCCGGTCCGGCGCAGGTTGCTGGTCAGCGGGAAGACGGCGCCCGAGCCGGCCTCCCAGCGGTTCAGCCCGGCGTTCCAGTGGGCGCGATACAGCTCGTAGACGATGCGGTTGTCGCGGTCGACGATCAGCATGTGCCGATCGCCGCTCGGTTCGACGCTGCCGGGGGCGCCGCCCTCGATCCAGCCGGCTGTGTTCTTGGCCTGGTCGGGGATGGGGTAGCCGGCCGGTCGGCCCGGAGCCCCGACGTCGCTCTGGGCGGGGTAGTCGACGAAGGTCACCGGCACGAGCGGCTGGCTGCCCGGGCACGACGATGTAGGGCATGCCGTAGATGGCCGTCGGGTCGCCCGGATCCCCGGCCGAGCCGCCCCAATCGGCGTGGATCCGTCGCGCCGATCCGCCGATGAAGGTGATGAAGCTGGCGCTGTTGGCGTCGAGCGGCGCCTGGCTGATGTCGGTGTTCCACCAGTTGTCGGCGGGGAAGAGCGGCAGGGGCTGCGGCATCGTCCCGTCAAGCACGACCCCCTGGGCCTGGACGGCCGGCGGCAGAGCCAGCAGCGACACCGCACCGACGAAAATCGTCAGGGTCCGGGTAAGAAATGCGCGTAAGATCATGGGTTTTCGCGGCAAGTGGTGCGGCCCGCTCTCCGGACTAGACGGTTTTGCAAGGGCGGTGCCCGGTGCCCGCGGCGTCCGCGACTCGGGTGCCCCGAGTCGAAGGTTCGCCACCCAATTCGCGGGCGGGGCATCCCGCCTGGCGGCGTTGCTCCTCCCTCACATATTCCCGATATGCTCGGTCGTCGCGCCTGGCCAGTCGGGCGCCGCGCCCGCGACTTGGGCGCCGAATCTTCGACTCGGGACACTAGAATGGCCGCTCCGTCCGCTGCGGCACAGGCTGGCCATGCCCTTCGATTGCGATCACCGGCGCACCCACGGCCCCGACGCCTGCCCGGCCGCCTGTCACGCGGTCGCGCGCGGCGCGTTCGCCTACGTGCGGGCCGACAAGCCGGGCCAGCTGCCGCCGCCCGAGCCCCGCACGGTCGACGTCTTCGTCCTCGACATGAACCACGGCTGGCCGAACATCGGCCACGACGCCATGGTCATGGCGGTCCGCACGGCCGCCTGCGACTTCGCGGACCCGCTGGCCGAGGCCGGCCTGCGCGTCCGCGTCGTGTCGTGCGACGTGCGGCGCGGCTTCGTCGTCCCGCCGCTGCCCGACGCCCGCGGCGGCCTGTATGTGGGCACCGGCGGACCCGGCCACGTCGATCCGCGCTACAACGACGGCGGCGACGGCAGCCAGGGATTAGTCGAGTCGCCTGGGTGGGAGTCGCCGCTCTTCGCGCTCTTCGACGCCGTGCACGCGCACCCCGACGCCGCGCTGATCGGCATCTGTCACACCTTCGGCGTGATGAGTCGCTGGCTCGGGGTCGCCGATCCGGTCCGGCGCGGGCCCGAGAAGGGCGGCAAGAGCGCCGGCATCGTCGACACCGTGCTGACGACGGCGTCGGCCGCGCATCCCTGGTTCGCCGGACTCACCCAGGGCGCCGCCGCCGAGCCGGGCCACGGCGGCCGCGTCCGCGTCCTCGACAGCCGCCTCTACGATCTGCTGCCGCGGCGGACGATCGCGGCGACGGTCACGCCGCTCGCCTACGAGGCCGCGGCCGACGGGGGGGCCGGCGACGCGGTGACGATGTGGGAAGCGGCCCGCGACCGCACCGGCACGATGCCGCGCGTGTTCGGCGTCAACCACCATCCCGAGATCGTCAACCGCGCCCGGGCGCTGCGCATCCTGTGGGACAAGCGATCGCGCGGCGAGGTGTCGCACGAGTGGTACCGCGAGCGGGCCGACGCGATGGCCGAGACCCTGCGCGACGACGCCGCCGATCGCGGGCTCGACGTCACCTCCCGTTACACGCTCTTCGGACCGTTGCGCTATCACCTGGAACGGCAGATCGCGCTGCGCCGCGTGTCGCCATCCAGCGGGAGGTCTTCGTCGTGATTCCGAAACCGCCGTTCGCCGACGAGCTGACCCGCGAGCAGGAACTGGCCGCCTTCGATCGGCTCAAGCCGCGGCTCCATCAGGTGTGGGACGTCATCAGCGCCCAGGAGGACCTGCCGGCGACGTCGGTCGTGGTGCCGTCCTTCACGCTCGATCAGGAGGAGCTCACCAAGCTCGATGGCGCCGCCTTCTACGAAGAGCGCCTGCTGTTCCTGCTGATCCGCCTGCGCAATCCGCGCGCGCACGTGACCTACGTCACGTCGCAGCCGGTCCACCCGCTGATCCTCGACTACTACCTGCACCTGCTCGCCGGCGTGCCGGCCAGCCACGCCCGGGCGCGGCTGACGATGCTGTGCGCCTACGACAGCTCGCCTCGGCCGCTGACCCAGAAGATCCTCGAGCGGCCGCGCCTGATCGAGCGGATCCGCCAGTCGATTCCCAATTCCGACGCGGCCTACATGACCGTCTTCAACTCGACGCCGCTCGAGCGCAAGCTGTCGGTGCTGCTCGACATCCCGTTGAACGGCCTCGATCCCGAGCTCAACTACCTGGGCACCAAGTCGGGCAGCCGCAAGGTGTTCCGCGAAGCCGGCGTGCCGTGCCCGCCGGGCTATGAGGATCTCAAGGACAAGGACGACGTCGAGCGCGCGCTCGTCGAGCTGGGCCGCGAGCAGCCGGGCCTGGGCCGGGCCGTGGTAAAGCTGAACGACAGCTTCTCCGGCGAGGGCAACGCCATCTTCCGCTTCCCCGAGAGCATCACCCGCGATTCGGTGCATGAGGCGATGGCCGGTCTCGAGCTGGCGGTGGCCAGCGAATCGCACGAGCACTACTTCCGCAAGTTCGCGCGGATGGGCGGCGTCGTCGAAGCGTTCATTGACGCGCCCTACAAGCTGTCGCCGTCGGCGCAGCTGCGCACGACGCCGCGCGGCGACGTGGCGGCGACCTCGACCCACGACCAGATCCTCGGCGGTCCATCCGGGCAGATCTACCAGGGCTGCACCTTCCCGGCCCACGAGGACTATCGACGCGCCATCCTGGACGCCGGCAGGGCGGTCGGCCGCGTCCTCGCCGGCCATGGCGCGGTCAGCCGGTTCGGTGTCGACTTCCTGGTCTCGCGCCAGGACCCGTCGCAGCCGTGGACGATGCACGCGCTCGAGATCAACCTGCGCGTGCTCGGCACCACCCATCCGTTCCTGGCGCTGCAGTTCCTCACCGGCGGCCGGCTCGATCCCGAGTCCGGGCTGTTCCTCTCACTCAGCGGCCGCGCCAAGTACTACATGGCCACCGACAACCTGCGGGCCACCGGCTATCGCGGCGTCCTGCCCGAGGATCTGATCGACATCGTCACCAACAACGGGCTGCACTACAGTTACCGGACCGAATCGGGCGTGCTGTTCCACCTGATCGGCGCGCTCTCGGAGTGGGGCAAGCTCGGCGTCACCGTCATCGCCAACAGCCAGGACGAGGTCAACGACCTCTATCGACGCACGCTCGCCGTGCTCGATCGCGAAGCCGGCCTGGGCCACGCGCCCGCTGCCGCAGGGAGACATGTATGAAGATCGGCTTGATGGTCGGCCGCGAGCACAGCTTTCCGCACGCGTTCATCGAGCGCGTCAACGAGGTCGGCGCGCCACACGGAATCACCGCGGAGTTCGTCAAGCTCTCCGGCACCAGGTTCGACGAGCCGCCCGCCTACAAGGTGATCGTCGACCGCATCTCGCACGAGGTCGAGTACTACCGCGGCTACCTGAAGTACGCCGCGCTGAACGGGACCTACGTGATCAACAACCCGTTCTGGTGGACGGCCGACGACAAGTTCTTCAACTACTGCGTGATGGCGCGCCTCGGCGTGGCCATCCCGAAGACGGTGCTGCTGCCGCAGAAGGCCTACCCGAAGGACGTCGACATCCAGCCGGCGTCGCTGCGCAACCTCGACTTCCCGATCGACTGGGACGGCCTGCTCGACTACGTCGGCCGGCCGGCCATCCTCAAGCCGGTACTCGGGCGGCGGCTGGAAGCATGTCTACAAGGTCGAGAACCGTGACGAGCTGATCGCCGCCTACGACAACACCGCGCCGTACGCGATGACCCTGCAGGAATTCGTCCGCTTCGACCAGTACGTGCGCTGCTTCACCTTCGGCAAGACCGACATCACGCCGGTCGCCTACGATCCGCACCAGCGCCAGTACATCGTCGACCACAACTACCTGTCGCCGGCGCTCGGCGAGCGCATCGTCAAGGACGCGCAGACCATCAACCAGGCGCTCGGCTACGAGATGAACACGATCGAGTTCGGCGTCCAGGACGGCGTGCCCTACGCCATCGACTTCCTCAACCCGGCCCCCGACTTCGAGCGCGATCGCATCACGCCGCACTACTTCGAGCTGGTCCTCGACAAGATGTCGAAGCTGGTGGTCGACCGGGCCCTGAACGGACCGCCGACCAACCCGTGGCCGCAGTGGGAGCAGATGCTGGGCTGGGGCAAGACGTCGGGGTTCGTCGGCCAGCCCCGGTAGTGGACGGGGTGACGCGATGACCGAGCCAGCCGCGAGCCGCGCCGCCGCCGGCGCTTCGGCGTCGCCGGCGGACGTGTGGAACAGCCTCGTCCGGCCCGATGTCGAAGAGACGGCGGCCTACTGGGCCGATGTGTCCGCCCGGATGCAGGCCGCGCGCCTCACCTTCGGCGGCCGGCCGCTCTGCCCGTTCCTGCGGCCGTTCTTCCTCGAAGCCGCCGACGAGGCGCGGGTCCGTGCCGTCGCCGAGACCATCGCCGCCATCGGCGAACGGGTCGTGGCTGCCGCGATGGCCCAGCCCGAACTGCTGCGGCGCGTCCGCCTGACCGAGGCAGAAACGCGCCTGGCGCGGATCGATCCGGGCTACGGGCGGGCCAGCACGACGTCGCGGCTCGATGCATTCCTGCTGCCCGACTCGCTGACCTTCGCCGAGTACAACGCCGAGTCGCCGGCCGGCCTCGCCTACGCCGAGAACCTCGGCGAGGTCTTCGACGGCCTCGAGATCATGGCCCGCTTCCGCGAGCGCTTCGACGCGTCGTACTTCACGTTGTCGGCGCACCTGCTCGACGCGCTGCTCGCCAGCTACGCCGAGTGGGGCGGCACTGCCAGTCCGCCGACCATCCTGATCACGGACTTCCGCGGGGTCCCGACCTGGAGCGAGTTCCTGATCCTCAAGGACCGCTTCGAGGCGCGCGGCGTACCGACCGTCGTCGCCGATCCGCGCGACCTGACCTTCGACGGCACCGACCTGGTGGCCGAGGGGCGCCGCATCGACCTGGTCTACCGGCGCGTGCTGGTCAACGACATCCTCGCCCGGGCCGACGACTGCCGGGTGCTGGTCGACGCCATCGCCAGCGGCACGGTGTGCATGGCCAACGCGCTGCGCTGCAAGATCCCGCACAAGAAGGCGTTCTTCGCGCTGCTCACCGACGACGCCGTGACCGGGCCGGGCGGGCGGTGCCCGCTGACCGACGCCGAGCGCGAGGCCATCGCGCCGGCGATCCCGTGGACGCGGGTCGTCGAGGACGTGCGGACGACGTCGCCCCACCACGGCACGATCGACCTGCTCGCGTACGCCCGCGAATATCGCGACTCGCTGGTGCTGAAGCCGAACGACGAGTTCGGCGGCACCGGCGTCACGCTCGGCTGGGAGACCAGCGTCGGCGACTGGGACGCCGCGCTGGAGAAGGCGGTTGCCGGCAGCGCGCCGGCGGAGACCGCCGACCGCAGCTGGGTGCTCCAGCGGCGCATCCCGATCCGCCGCGAGCACTTCCTCGCAGTGTCCGGGCCGCCGCACACCGTCGCGCCGCGCGAGATGCTGGTCGACTTCGCTCCCTACCTGTTCCGGGGCAAGCAGGTCGGCTGCCTCACCCGCCTCAGCGGATCCGGCCTGGCCAATGTCACCTCCGGCGGCGGGCAGGCCGCGGCGTTCGTCGTCCGCGCGCGTTAGTTCATCGGCGAGATGCCGAGCCCGGCGATCTTGCCGTCGGGGGCGAGCACGAACTGCACCCGCAGCGGCGTGATCCCGAATGTCGCGCGGTAGATGCGAATCCGGCGGCCGTCGCGCTCGGTGTCCTCCATCAGATCGAACGCCTCGAGCGCGCCGTGGCGGCCCATCATCTGCGGGCCCTGCTTGATGCGGTCGGGGAACATGAACGCCTGGAACTCCGTCGTCAGCCACTCCGGTTTCGCCTCGCCCTTGGCGGTGGATGCCAGGACCTCCTTGAGGAAGGCGGTCGTCTTCGGATCGGCGTCGGTGATCGGCTTCGGCGCGGCCTCACGGACCCCCGGTACGTAGATGTCGGCGATGCCGTCGACCAGCGCGCCGGCCGCGCCACCGCCCTGGTTGACCAGCGCGATGATGGTCACCTTGTCGGCGGGGAAGCGGGTGATGAAGGTCGAGAACCCGCTGATGCCGCCGCCGTGCGCCTGGCGGGCGTGGCCGCGATACGGATCGACCTGCCAGCCCATCGCGTAGGTCGACGGCTTGCCGTCGTTCAGGCGCGTCGGCGTCCACATCGCCTCGTAGCTGGCCGGCGTGAGCAGCTTGCGCCCGTTCAGCGCGGCGTCCCACTTGACGAGATCGAGGATGGTCGAGACCAGCGCACCGGCCGCGAAGGGCTGGGTCGGGTGGGTGTGTTCGGCCGGCTTCGTCTGCCCGTTCATCGTCGCGTAGCCCTTGGCCCGAATCGGCCGGGCGTCGCCGTAGTCGTCGAGCCCGGTCGCGGTCATCCCGAGCGGCTTGAAGATCCGCTCGGTGAGGAACGTCGCGTACGGTTTGCCCGACGCCTTCTCGATGACCATGCCGAGCAGGTAGTAGCCGGTGTTGCAGTAGGCGAAGCGCTCGCCCGGCGTGAAGGCCAGCGGCGCGTCCTTGACCAGCGCCAGGATCTCGTCGGGCGTGAACACTCGGCTGTCGGCGACCTTCTTCTCGCCGAAGACGTCGGTGTAGCTCTTGATGCCGGACGTGTGGGTGAGCAGGTGGCGCACCGTGACCGGGGCCCACGCCGCCGGCAGCCCGGGCAGCACCTCGGACACCTTGGCGTCGAGCGACACCTTGCCGTCCTCCACCAGCAGCAGCACCGCGGCGGCGGTGAACTGCTTGGTCACCGAGGCCAGCTGGAAGACCGTCCGTTCGGTCGCCTTGATCGACTTCTCGACATCGGCCAGGCCGTAGCCCTTGGCGACCTCCACCTTGCCGTCCTTGATCACGGCGATCGAGACGCCCGGGAACTGGCGCGTCTGCATCGATTTCAGCACCAGGGCATCGAGCGCCTCGACCTGGGCGGCTGCCGGCGGGGCAGCGGCCGGTGCGGCTTGCGCGCCCGCGCCAGCGGGGAGCACGAGGCCGGCCAGGCAGACGAACGGAATCGCCCGGCGCAGCGGCCGGAATGGGAGGCGCGAAGTATGTGGCGTCATCGAGGGCAACAGACGCAGCGGGTCGGTGGAGGGTTCCGGCATGGCGCCAGTCTGGCCCTCGACGATGGCCGAACGGTGGCTGAATCGTGGACGAACCACGGCCATCACCAGTATTTCGAGCTGCTCATGACCTTGCCGGCCACCAGCGCGTCCCGGACCTGGTCGAGGTCGGTCAGGCCACCGGCGGCGACCCCGCCGTGGACCAGGCGGGCTGTCGCATCGGTCGTGCTGAACAGCGCGATCTGGTGGACGTGGGCGAAGCCGCCGCGCTCGTAGTAGACGAGGCAGTGATCCGCGGAACAACCCGCGGCGACGAGCCGGCGAGCCGGCAGTCGAGGCGTCACCATCACGTCGGTGGCCTGGAACGGCTGGCCCGGGCCGGCCATCTCGAGCGTCTTGCTGCCGAACAGGTCGTTCAGCGCGTCGCGGACGCTGGCCGGCAGCGCCGCGACCGACGACAGCGGCGAGAACCGTTCGTCGCGCAGATGCGCCCGCAAAGCCTCCGAGATCCCGGTCGCCTGGCCCGGGGCCTGTTCATGGACCTTCGCGCCGACAAGAGCGAGCGCGAACGTGCCGACGAAGGTGAGCGCCACGACGGCCGCGAAGCCGGAATGTCGGCGTTGCATGCCGCGCCTCCTAATCCTGTTCCGGTGGATAGACCGTCATCATGATGCGTCCGCCGACGCGTGCCACACCGTCACGCGGAAATCAGCCGTGTCCCGTGCCCGGTAGCGGGCCTTTGGTGCGGTGAGACCGGAGAGAACGAGCCACAGCGGCGCCCGATGCTTCACACGACCTGGCGTCTGGGCATTTGGCCAAGCCGCCAACAGAGACGCGAGAGACCGACGCGACCGGACGTCAACATCGACGGCGAGGTATTTCGCCGGGCGGAGCGGTTCCTTGGGCGGAGCTTGTCGTGCCCTCACTCGCTGAACATCTCCTGCAGCGTGGCGAGGACCTGCTCGGTCGTGTCCGACGACAGTTTGCCGAGTCGCTGAATCAGTCGATCGCCGTCCACGGTCCTCAGCTGATCCACGGCGACGAACCCCGAACGGTTCTGGAAGCGACAGGCCACCCGCCACGGATATGCTCGGGTGACGGTCGTCATGGGGGCGACGATGACGGTCTCGAGGTGATCGTTGATGTCGTCGGGAGACACGATCACGCATGGTCGGGTCTTCTTGATCTCGCTGCCCCGCGTTGGATCCAGCTGTACGAGGTGAACATCACCTCGCACGAGCAGACGCCGCGCTACCATTTCCAGTCCCCGTCATCGAACTTGGTCGGTGTAGGTTCGTCGAGGAGGCGATCGTCTCCGGCCGCGTGCATCCGCTTCGCCGCTTCTGCCCAGCCAACCCGGGCCTCGCGAACCGCTTGAACGATGAGACGTCCCGGTTCGGCGTGCAGCTCGACCTCGCCCGAGAGCTCGGCCTGTTCGATGAGCGCCTTCGGGAGCCGCAGGCCGCGCGAATTACCGATCTTCACGATCCGTGTCCTGGTCGCCATGTGACTACATTGTAATCACACAGAGCCGTCCGCGCAACAGACCCGACCTCAGGGCGCCGTGCGTTTCGCGAACACGCAGTCCAACGTGCCGACGTGCCGGTGCACGGTCACGCCGAAGCCGCGCTTGAACTTGTAGAGGTTCCACATTCCGCCGGTCTGGCGGTGGTACTCGGCCTCGAGCACCTCGACGTCGTAGTCGGGGATGCCGTAGAGGTCGTAGGTGTGGCAGCCGCGTTCCTTGCCCCACTGCATCGCCGTCCAGTGCAGGAGCTGGTTCGGATTCGCCTTGCGTGCCGCTTCCGCAGCCGAAGACGCGCCCCACAGATACGTGGCCCAGCCGCTGCCGATGAAGACGACGATGCCGGAAATGTCGATGCCCTCGTGGCGCGCGAGATAGAGCCGCATCGCGTCGCGATGGCCGAAGTGCTTGGCCGACAGACGCATCGCGTCGGTGTCGGCCTTGCGCATGCCGTGCCGCGTCGTCGTCTCGTCGAACAGCCCGAGGAAGATCTCCATCTCCTCGGCCTGGGCGATACGGACCTCGACGCCCTGCTTGCCGGCCAGGCGGATGCGGTTGCGCGTGTTCGAGTGGAAGCCGGCGAAGACCTCGTCGGCGGTCTTCGAGATGTCGACCAGCGCGGTGCGCAGCGGCATGATGCGCTGTTTGGCGACGCCGAGCCCGTGCCGCTCGAGCAGCGCGACGTGCTCGGGCGTCCGCACCCATTGCGGCTCGAACCGCAGCAGGAAGGCGCCTGCGGCCGCCGCCAGTTCGATGGCGGCGCCGACCAGCGCATCGACCACCTCGACGTCGGCCGGATCCGCGGCCGGTCCGCGCGGCACGAAGCCGAACCGGCGATCCGGCCCGGTCTCGAACATCAGCATCTGCAGCGCGCCGACGGTCTGGTCGCCGCGCCTGGCGACGATCCGGGTCGGCGGCGCCTGCAGATCGGCCTGCAGCTCGCCCCACTCCCAGGTCTGGAAGAAGTGGCCGTGCGGCGACGCTTCGACGAAGGCGTTCCAGGACTCGCGATCGGTCCCGGGGAGGAGGGTCAACGGCTCGCTCATCACGCCTGCGCCGCGGCCAGGCGCTTGCTGACGCCGCGCGTCTCGCCGCAGAAGTCGCCGTACGGGCCGATGCGCGTCAGCGTGAACGGCAGCATCCGCGGATACATCGACGACGTCACGAAGGTGATGCAGAGTCCCTGGTTCTGGATGTTGACGATCGAGTGCACGAGCAGCTTGAACAGCGCGCCGATGCGCTGGAAGTCCTTGCGCACGAACGCGGTGGTGAACACGACGAAGTTGGGCGGGGCGCGGTGGTTGATGACCCAGCCGAGGACCTCGCCGTTGACGCGCATGCCGACGCTCGAGATCGGGTCGGCGCGCTGATCGCAGATCCACGGCTCGAGCAGCGGATCGATCCACTGTTTCTCGGCGTTGGTCTTCTGCATGTGGGCCCGCTCGGCGGCGGTCAGCTCGGTCCACATGAACATCTCGCCGCCCTCGGGCAGGCGTCCGCGGCCCCACCACGGGCAGTTGATGGCCTGTTCCGGCGTGATGCGGACGGCGGCCTTGCGCAGCACCGGCGGATCGAAGCCGCGCTTCTCGAAGATGCGCTCGACGACCGGGATCGACGGCTTGCCGGTCATGTAGACGCCCATGATCTCCTCGCGGCCCTCGGCGCGGGCGGCGTCCTCGAGCCCGGCGACCAGGCCGGTGGCGACGCCGCGGCCGCGCGCGTCGGCGCGCACGAACAGCGAGAGGATCTCGGCCGGCTGCGCCGGATCCTTCGGCGCCTGGGCCAGGCCGAGGCCGACCGGCTGGCCGTCCTCGGTCGCCGCGCAGGCGATCATCCGGCTGCCTTCGGTGTCGGTGAGCCCGGTGCCGACCAGCGCGAGCGCGCCGCGGTAGCTGGGAAAGGTCATCCCGGCCCACGAGGCGTCGAGCGGCGTGGTGACGGGCGCGATCGAGATCTCGGACACGGCTCCTAGTCCTCCGGGCGCGCGCGACTCAGTAGAGCCGGGAACAGTAGGTCCACATCTGGTGATGCCAGAACGGCCAGTCGTGGCCGCCCTGCTCCTCCCAGTCGTCAAACGAATGGCGGATGCCTTTCGAACGCAGCACGGCGGCGAGCTGATCGGACGGCCCGCGGTCCTCGAAGGGCCCATGGCCGGTCGCGATGTGGATGTCGCAGGACGCGAGGTTGGCCTGCGACCACGGATCGTCCAGGTTGGCCAGGTAGTCGACCGGGTTGTTGAAATAGAAGTTGTCGTCGTACATCCCGTCCATCGACCGCTTCATGTCGTAGACGCCCGACAGCCCGAAGCATCGCTTCACCGCGTCCGGGTGCTTGAACAGGGTGTTGGCGGCGTGGAACGCGCCCAGCGACGCGCCCATCACGGCGATCGGCGGCAGCCCCTGGCAGTGGTGGTGGATGAACGGGATGACTTCCTGCCGGATATAGGCGTCGTAGCAGCGCAGCACCCAGCTGCGGTGAAAGGGGTGTGCCTGCTTGTTGAACAGCCCTTCGGCGGTCACCGAGCTGACGCAGAACACCTTCATCCGGCCGGCCTCGAGGAAGGGCGACAGGGTCCGGATCATGCCCTGGCCTTCGTGCTCCCATTCGTCGCCGAGGCTGGTCGGAAAGAACAGGAGCGGCGGCCCGAAATGGCCGAAAACGGAGACCCCCATGTCCCAACCCAGGTTCGTCGAGCGCCAGAGGCGATGTTCGCGATGCATCTGGCGGTTCACGGTACCACACGGTCTGATCCCCGCCGTCGTTTCGCCCGGCCGGTATTCCGTCCCTGTCTGGTGCCGGTTTGTCCCAATCGACTTCCAGCCCGGCCGGGCATACCGTCATAGTCGTGGAACACGTGACGCGACCGGTCCGCCCCTCCCCGACCGTCGACGACCGGATCGGCCTCCCCTGGCGGCCGTTCCTGACCGTGCTGTCCGGCCTGGCGCTGTTCACCACGCTGCAGATCCTGGTCTCGTTCAAGTGGTGGGGGAAGTCCATGGACCTCACCTACAGCGAGGCCATCCTCTCGGGCGCGGCCACCTGGTATCCGTGGGTCATCCTGGCGCCGTTCGTCTTCCTGGTCTGCCGGCGCTTTCGGTTCGACGGCGAGACCTGGGGTTGGTCGGCGGCCGTCCACCTGCCATCGAGCTTCGTCTTCGGCGGGCTGTGGACGCTGCTCCGCTGGGGCCTCAGCTTCGTCCCCTGGGTCGACGAGAAGCCGCTGGCGATCGAGCGGGTCGCCGTCGCGCACTTCTATCTCTGGTTCCTGGCCTACTGGATCCTCGTCGGCGTGCACGAAGCCTGGCGCAACTACCGCCGCTTCACCGAGGGCGAGCTGCGTGCCTCGCAGCTCGAGGCCCGCCTGGCCCAGGCCCAGCTCGAGGTGCTGAAGGGACAGCTGCACCCGCACTTCCTGTTCAACACGCTGCACGCGATCTCGACGCTCATCCACCGCGACCCTGACGCCGCCGACGAAATGCTGGCGCAGCTGAGCGACCTGCTGCGGATGACGCTGGCGACGGTCGGCGTCCAGGAGGTGCCGCTGCAGCAGGAGCTCGAGTTCCTGCGCCGGTATCTGGACATCCAGCAGACGCGCTTCGCCGATCGGCTGCGGGTGATCGTCGACGTGCCGCCTGACACGCTCGATATCCGGGTGCCGAACCAAGTGCTGCAGCCTCTCGTCGAAAACGCCATCCACCACGGCGTGGACGCGTCGCGCGGCGACGGCCTGGTCGAGATCCGGGCCCGGGCCGAGGGCGACATGCTGCGGCTCGAGGTGCGCGACGACGGCCCGGGGCTGAAGTCGACGCCCGGGGCGGCGCCGAAGCCGCCCGGCACCGGCATTGGCTTGAGCAACACCCGGGCCCGGCTGCACGAGCTCTATGGGCCGAAGTCGGCGCTGGAGCTGGCCGACTACCCGGCCGGCGGCACCCTGGTGTCGCTGTTGATTCCGCTGCGGCGCGCGACGCCCGAGCCGGTCGTGTAGGGGACAGGGACAGCACGAAGGACCCGCCTTCGCCGAGGCTGCGGCGGGTGAAACGAGGACGCCATGATCCGGACGCTCATCGTCGACGACGAACCCCTCGCCCGCGAACGCCTGCGCACGCTGCTGCAGCCCGAGCCCGACATCCAGATCATCGGCGAGTGCGCCGACGGCCGCCAGGCGGTCCTGGCGATGACCGAGCAGGCGCCCGACCTCGTCTTCCTCGACATCCAGATGCCCGGCCTGGACGGCATGGGCGTGCTGCAGGCGATGACCGATCGGCCGCTGCCGGTCGTCGTGTTCGTCACCGCCTATGACCAGTACGCGCTGCAGGCCTTCGACGTCCACGCCCTCGACTATCTGCTCAAGCCGTTCACGGCCCGCCGCTTCCAGAAGGCGCTCGAGCGGGCGCGGGCGGCGGTCACCCGCGACCAGTCGGCCGAGGGACCGGTCGAGCAGCGCCTCATCAACCTGCTCGACGATCTCGGCGGCGAGCGGCGCTACTCGAAGCGCATCGTGGTGAAGTCGTCGGGCCGCATCCACTTCGTCAAGGTCGACGAGATCGACTGGGTCGAGGCCGAGGGCAACTACGTGCGGCTCCACGTCGGGGCCCACTCGCACCTGCTGCGCGAGACGATGAAGGGCATGGAAGCGGCGCTCGATCCCGATCGCTTCATCCGCATCCACCGCTCGACGATCGTCAACACCGAGCGGATCAAGGAGCTGCAGCCGCTGTTCCACGGCGAGTACGCGGTGCTGCTGCAGGACGGCACGCGCCTGGTCGCGTCGCGCGGGCCTGAGAACAGGCTGCGGCGGATGCTCGAGACGACGATGGCGCGTTAACGCGCAGCGCGCTGCCAGTACGCCAAGGTCGTCGCCGAGATCGCGTGCGGGTGCTCGCCCGCGATCCGCTCCAGGCAGGCCAGGAGCGCGCGGCCGTGATCCTCGAGGCCGAGCAGCCGCAGGCTGGTCAGGATGCGCGTCAGCCGCAGGTGGTTGTGATTGCCGGCGTGCAGCCAGTCGCCGCTGCGCGCGGCGAAGTCGGCCGCCAGCGCGATCCGCGGCGCCACTGCCGGCCCCGTCGCCAACGCCAACCCGTAGAACCCGAGCATCGTCGTCAGTGATCGGTGCAGCCGCTGCCGCAGGTGCGCGTCGGCCCGAAAGGCCTCGATGGCCGCCTCGGTGAGGATCGGCGCCTGCGGATTGAAGGCACTCGGCTCTGGGAGCGGGAACAGCCACTGGATGTAGTCGTGAATCGACTCCAGCCGGGCCGCGTCCCACGACCAGATGTCGGCCAGCGTGCGACCACGGGCGTCGGCGCCTTCGAGACGGTAGAAGCGGAGCAGCGGATCGGCCCCGCCCGGGGTCATGCGGTGGTTCCCACCAGCGCGCACAGGCGCGGCAGCAGATCCTCCGCCTTGTCGCGGAGAGCGAAGACACCGCGCCCGGCGATCGAGGCGCCGTGGGGATCGACGACGAACAGCGGCACGCCGCGGCGCGCGGCTTCGCCGGCGATGAGGTCGGTGACGCCGACCGAGAACGACGTGCCGACGGCGACGACGACGCGCATCGCGTCGCAGGCGGCGAGCACATCGGGCCAGCCATAGTCCCGGTGGCTGCCGTAGTCCTCGTCGAACCACAGCACGTGCGGACGCATCCACGCGCCACAGCCCGGGCAGCATGGCACGGTGTCGGCGTCCGGATGGGCGTCGAAGGCGGCGAAGTCGAGCGACGCGGTCGGCACCGTGCGCTCCGATTCGGGACAGCGCGGATCGACGCAGCGGGCGCGGTCGATCGAGCCGTGCACCTTGATCAGCGAGCGCGAACCGGCCGCCTCGTGCAGCAGGTCGATGTTCTGGGTGATGAGCTGGAAGCGCGCGCCGCGCGCCGCGTGCCACCGCTCGAGCGCGACCAGGGCGCGATGCGCCGCGTTCGGCTCCGCCGCCAGCACGCCGGCGCGTCGCTGCCGGTACCAGCCCCACGAATCCGCGGGCTCGCGCTCGAAGTGGGCCAGGGTGGCGCGAGCCATCAGGGTCGACGCCCAGACGGCGTTGGCGTCGTCGCCGCGGAACGTCGGGATGCCGCTCGCCAGGCTGACGCCGGCGCCGGTGAGAACCAGCGTCGGCCCGCCCGCCTGCAGCGCCTCGACGAGCTGATGCGTGGGATTCGGCGATGGACATGAAGTGACGAGCAACGCCGCCAGGCGGGATGCCCCGCCCGAGAGGCACTCTTGAAATGACTGAGACAGGCCACTAGTATGCGCCGATGGCTGCTCGCCTCGGAGTCGGCATCGTCGGGATCGGCTGGTGTGCCTCGCAGCACATCTCCGCCTTCCGCAAGAACCCTCACACCGACGTCGTCGCGATGGTCGGCCGCGACGTCGATCGCGTCCACGCCACGCTGGCGAAGAATGGTCAATCGGCCGACGGGGCCCGCGTCACGACGCGCTTCGAGGACCTGCTCGAAGCCGATGACGTCCACATCATCGACATCGCCACGCCGAACGATCTCCACGCTGCGCAGGCGGTGGCGGCGGCCCAGGCCGGCAAGCACATCCTGCTCGAGAAGCCGACCGGGCTGACCGTCGAGGAGCTGATCGCCATCCGCGACGCGGTGCGCGCCGCCGGCGTCCGCACCATCGTGTCGTTCGAGCTGCGCTACAACCCGTGGCTCAAGTTCATCCGCTGGATGGGGGAGAGCGGCCGCCTGGGCCGCATCCACTACGCGAGGACCAACTACTTGTCGCGCGTCACCGACTGGTACTCGGGGTGGGAATGGTGCCGCACCGTCAAGGGCGGCGGCAGCCATCTGCTCGCGGCCGGCTGCCATGCCGTCGACGCCCTCAGGTGGACGACCGGGCTCGAGATCGCCGAAGTCTCGGCGTACCACCTGCAGGTGACGCCCGGCTACGAGTGGCCGACGACGATCGACGTCAACGTCCGCTTCGACGGCGGGGCCATCGGGCACGTCACCAGCACCACCGATTTCCAGATGCCGTACAGCTTCGGCATCGAGGTGATGGGCGACTTCGCCTCGATCCGCGACATCCACATCCTCTGGAAGGATCGGCCGATCGCGATCGACGAGCTGCGCTCCGCCAATCCCTTCCCGGACGTCACGCTGCACGAGTCGACCTACGGCTTCGGCGCGAAGTCGCCGGCCATCCGCATCGAGTGCGTCATGCCGGACTCGGCCGACGTCAGCCACCATCCCTTCCAGGCCGAGATTGACGACTTCGTCGACGCCATCCTGACCGGGCGCGAGACGATGCTGAACGTCTTCGACGCCCAGAAGACGATGGAGGCGTGCCTGGCCGCCGATCAGTCGGCCACCGCCGGAGGCCGGCCGGTCACGCTGCCGCTCATCCGTTAGCTGCCGCGCTCTCACGCGCGGCAGCGGGCCGACCCCTGGGCGTGCGGCCTGCTATTTGTCGACGCGCCTTCGCGCGTCGACCGTACGATAGCTCCGGACTGCGTCCTCGCCATTCGTCTCGCGGCGCTGGGCACGCCGCGGCGTCCGCACGCGGTCGGCAGCTGCCTGGCGGACCCGCGAATCCGCTCGTCACTGCACTCTCTGTCTCAGGTTTCCTGCCCGTGTGCCGATTTTCGGGTCACGAAGGGGCGTCAGGGCCCCGTCCAGTGGCGCGAAGACGGGTGAAGGAATGAGCAACAACGTGCCGTCGCACGAGAACGTCGCCGAGCGCGCGGCCGGCGCGGACCGCCGAGCCGGGGCGCGCCAGGCGGCTCGCTCGCTCGGCTCCGTGACGGCCCGGATCATCGGCGGCTCGGTGGTCGATCTCGTCAACTTCTCGAGCCGCGGCGTGCTCTTCGAGTGCGACTCGCGGCTGCTCATCGGGGCCCGTGCCAGCGTCCGCATCACCACGCCCGAAGCCAACCTCATCGTGACCGGCCGCGTCGTGCGGTCCCGGGTGAAGGGCCTCGTCAATGGCGCCCTCCGCTACGACGCCGCGCTCGTCCTCGACGCCGAGCTCAACCTGACGCCGGCGATCGTCGAGGCGGTCCGGGCCGAGACGCGGCCTCAGCAGGCGGACGCCGACTTCGTAGTGGACGACCTCATCAACTTCGAGTCGGACTTCGATTCGGCCGGGGCTCCCTCGCCGGTCGAGGCCTACCTGGCCGAGTCCGAGGCGTCGCTGCTCGAAGCGCACGCGAGCGAGAGCCCGCTCCACTTTCCGGGTGTCGTCGAGACGGCTCCAGTCGAGGTCGACGCCGCTCCGGCGCTCGCCGCCGAACCGCCGCCGCTTCCCGACCTGCCTGTCGCGGTCGAGGCCGCCGCCGACGAGGCCGCCGCCGACGAGGCCTTTGTCGGCGAGGCCTTCGTCGGCGAGGCCGCGGCCGACGAGCCGATCGCGTTCGAAGCCGACGGCGACATCGCCTTCGAGCCCGCGATGGCGTTCGAGGCCGCCGAGTCGGCTGCCGCGGTTGCGGCCATCGAGCTCGCCGCCGCCGAGGAGTCGGCCGGCGCCTCGATGTTCGACGCCACCTACACTCCGCCGGCCGCCGACCTTTCGACGCCGGCCGCGTCACAGTTCGTGGTGACGGCGCCGAGGCCCGTGCAGGGCGACGGCTCATCGTCGTTCTTCGACCACCGTCCGTCCGAAGCCTACGGTGACGAGGTGGTCGAGCCGTTCATCGACGTCGACGTCGCCATCCATGTCGACCCCGTGTCGACGCCGGGCACCGACGTCGCCGCCGGCGAGGCAAGCGAGCCCCTCGACTTCGAAACCGACGTCGCGTTCGAGGCCGAGGACGCGGTGATGTTCGAGTCCGTCGTCGACGAGGCGCCGGCGCACATTGATGAACCGCCGGCGCGAATCGAGACCGGGCCGGCCGTCACCGAGCTCGCCATCGCGCCGCCGCCCGACGCGCCGGACGGCGACGTCATCGACACGCCCGCACCCGTGGCCGTCACGGAAGATCGCGTGCTCCTGCAGTTTGCGGCGACAGTGCCGCACGACCTGACCGAGTTGCAGCGGATCGCCGCTGACAACCAGTGGTAGCGCTGGACGTCCCCTATGCGAACTCTCTACGTTGCCACCGACCTTCGTGACGCCGACGTCCTGCAGCAGGAGGTGCGCCGGGCTGCACCCAAGCTGACCTTCGAGGTCTGTTCGGGCACCGCGGAAGCGCAGCCGCGCGTCGAGGGCACGCTCAACTACGACGTGATGATCCTCGACTCGTCGCTGCCCGAGCACGAACAGCAGCAGCTGATCGAGTTCGTCCGTTCGCGGCAGATCCCGCTGCCGATCGTCATCCTGGCGGGCCAGAACACGACGCCGTCGTCGGCGATCGTCGCGGCCGCCGACGAGTGCATCACCCGCGGTCCGCGCCTGGCCGAGCGCCTGGCGCCCGGCCTGCGCATGGCGATCGAGCGCTACCGCGTGGTGGCGACCGTGTCGCGCGAGAACGAACGGCTGAAGCGCAGCGAGGCGCGCCTCCGCCTGATCATCGAGGCGATGCCGGCCGGCGTCGTGCTCGTCGACCAGACCGGCAAGATCCAGGCGATGAACCTGGCCGGCGCCGCTCTCGTCGGCACCGCCGGTCCGTCCGACGTCGTCGGGCGCGAGCTCTACTCGCTCGCCGATCACGAGGGCATCCAGTCACTGCGCGACCTGGTGGCGCGGGCCTTCGACGGCGAGCGCGGCAAGGTCGACTTCACCTGCCACGGTCCAGACGGCGCGCTGCGCCCGCTGCAGATCGAGGCGCTGTGCATCCAGAAGGACGCGCAGGGCCAGGGCTCCGTGCTGGGCGTGCTGTCGGCGGCGACCGGTGAGGTCGTGCCGGCGGCGCCGCTCGTCCAGGAGAGCGACGAATCGGGTGTCGATTTCGCGTTCGCCAACGATCAGCACAGCGAAGAGCGGATGGCGCTCGAGCATTCGCTCGAGGAGATGCGCGCCGAGGCGGCGCGGCTCTCGCACGAAGCCGAGAGCGAGCGCGTGCGCGTCCAGCAGGTGCTCGAGGAGCTGGAGCGCTCGCGCGCCACGGCGGCCGAGCACCACGCCCAGAAGAACCAGTTCGAAGAGCGTCACCGCGCCGCCGAAGGTCGCGTCGCCGAGCTCGAAGTCCGCCTCGCCGAGATCGACGCGAGCCGTCGCGAGCACGAGAGCGCGAGCGCCAACCTGACCGCCCAGCTCGGGCAGTTGACCGGCGAATCTGGTGGCCTGCGCGGCGAGCGCGAGACGTTGCACAAGGAGCTCGAGACCCTCCGGGCCGAGCTGGCCGCCCAGACCAAGGCCCAGGCCGAGACGTTGGCGCGGGCGGAGACGGCCGAGCAGGAGCGCTCGCGTGTCGCCGCGACCGCCGTGACGGTCCAGTCCAACGCCGACGCCAGGGTCAAGGACATGGCCGCCGAGCTGCGGGCCGCGCAGGCCAAAGCCGAGGCGAACGAGAAGGCCCTGAAGGCCGAGATCGAGAAGATCCGTGCCGACGCCGTCCGCGTCGCCGAGGCGCTCGAGGTCCAGGGCAAGGATCGTCAGGGCGCCGAGGCGGCCCTGGCCGGTGCCCGGGACGCGCTGCAGGCCCGCATCCAGGAGCTCGAGGCGCAGGCCGGCGAACTCGAGACGCGCCGCCAGGCGGCCGTCGCGCACGGCGCCGAGCTTGAAGAGACGCGCCGCGCCGAGCAGGCCGCGCTCGCCACCGCCAACAAGCACGAAGGCGAGCTCGAGCACCAGCTCAAGACGGCGCGCGACGAAGCGGCACGCGCCGCCAGCGAGCGCGACGGGCTGAAGTCGGAGCTGGGCCGCGTCCACGAGTCGCACCGCGCGGCCGAAGACGACGCCAGCCTGAAGGCGTCCGAGGCCGCCCGCGTCAAGGGCGAGCTCGAGGTGCGCGTCCAGCAGCTGCAGGCGGAGATCGATCGCGTGCACGGCGAACAGCGGGCGGCGCAGGGCGCGCTCGACGCGACCAGGGCGCAGGCCGACGGGACCCGCGGCGAGCTGGATCAGCTGCGCGCCGCGCTCGACCAGCAGCGCGCCGAGATCGAGCAGCACCGTGCCGACCTCGCCCAGCGCAGCGGAGAGCTCGAGCGGCGGCAGCACGAGTTGGCCCAGGTGCGCGGTGAGCTGGATCAGATGCGCGGCGATGTCGAACGCGTCCGCGGCGAGTTCGACCAGGCGCGCGGCGAACTGGAGCGGACGCTCGCCGAGCTCGAGACGACGCGGAGCGAGCGCGACGCGCACGCCCGCGACGCCGAGGACGTGAAGGCGGCCATGGCCAAGGCGGCGACCGTGATCGACGAGCTGCGCCAGGGCCGCGACGCGGTCGACGCCCGGGCCAGCGCCGCGAGCGGCGAGCTCGATGCGGTACGCCGCGACGCCGAGGCCCGCGGCCACCACGCCACGGATCTGCAGCAGGCGCTCGAGCGGGAGCGCGCCGAGGCCCGCGCGCGCGCCGCCGCGGTGGAGCGCGACCACCAGGACGCGCTGGTCCGGCTGCAGAAGCAGATCGAAGAGGCGCGTGAGTTCCAGGCGGCGGCGGCCAGCCGCGGGCCGGCGGAGCGCGGGCGCCGGCGTCCGGGCGAGCGTCTCGGCCAGCTCGCGTCGGCGATGGCCAACGACCTGCACGGCATCGTCAACGGGATGGTCGACGAGGGCCGCAAGCTGCTCGCCGAGCTGCCTGATGGGTCGACCGTCCGCGCCCAGGCGGAGCAGTCGCTGCAGTCGGCCAACCGCGCCGGGCAGCTGGTGCGGCACCTCCTGCGCCTGAGCGAACGCGAGGCGCGCGCGACGTCGGGTTCCGATCCGAACAGCCTGGTGCGGGCCAACGAACCGATGCTGCGCCAGCTGGCCGGCTCCGACATCGACCTGCGTTTCGAGCTGGCGCCGAGCCTGCCCCCGGTCGAGTGCGACTCCGACGAGCTCGCCGGCCTGCTCTCGACGCTGGTCGTCACCGTCCGCGGCGCGCTGCCGCTCGGCGGCTCGATCCGCGTCTCGACGCAGCCGCCGCGCAAGGACGGCGGCCGCCGCCGCAACGACACGTCGCTCGCGCTGTCGATTGTCGCCGAGGGCTACGGCATGGTGTCGGTGCCGACGACGGTGTGCGACGAGGTGGTGACGCGATCGGGCGGCACGTTCAGCGCCCAGGTCGACCTGAAGGGCGGCACGACGACCTTCACGGCGTATCTGCCGATCGATCAGTCGGCCGACGCGGGAGTCACCAACATCGCGTAGCAACGCGCCGCTCGTAACCTCCAACTCCCAACTCCCAACCTCCAAGGCACTCCCAACGCCCAACTTCCAACCTCGTCGCAAGGTTGGGGGTTGGGAATTGGAAGTTCCTTGGTAGTTGGCCGTTGGAAATTGGGAGTTGCCTACACGCCCGGCGTCAGGAAGCGCGTGTAGGCGGGGTTGTCGATCTCGCGCTGATACGGATAGCCGAGCGTCTCGAGGAAGGTCCCGAAGGGGTCCTCCTGATCGTCGGGCACCTCGAACCCCACCAGGACGCGGCCGAAGTCGGCGCCGTGGTTGCGGTAGTGGAACAGGCTGATGTTCCAGCGCCCGCCCAGCGTGTCGAGGAACTTGGTCAGCGCGCCCGGCCGCTCCGGGAACTCGAACCGGTAGAGCCGCTCCGCCCGCACGTCCGGGGCGCGCGCCGCCGACCATGTGGCGGACGTGCAGCTTGGCCATCTCGTTGTCGGTGAGGTCGAGCGTCTCGTAGCCGCGCGCGCGCAGCTCGTTCGCCAGCATCGCCGCGTCGCGGCGTGAGTCGACGCCGACGCCGACGAAGATGTGCGCCTCCTGGCGACCGTTGAGGCGGTAGTTGAACTCGGTGACGACGCGTCGGCCCAGCGCCGACACAGAAGTCGCGGAAGGCGCCGGGCCGCTCCGGAATCGTCACCGCGAACAGCGCCTCGCGCTCCTCGCCGAGCTCGGCCCGCTCGGCGACGAAGCGCAGCCGATCGAAGTTCATGTTGGCGCCGCTCAGCACCGCGACGAGGTGCTCGTCGTGGCAGTTGTGGCGCGGCGACCCAGCGCTTGAGCCCGGCCACCGAGAGCGCGCCGGCCGGCTCCATGATCGCTGCGCGTGTCGTCGAAGATGTCCTTGATCGCGGCGCACATCTCGTCGTTCGAGACGCGGACAATCTCGTCGACGGCGAACTGCGCGATCGCGAACGTGTGCTCGCCGACCTGCGCACCGCGACGCCGTCGGCGAAGATGCCGACGTGGTCGAGGGTGACCCGCCGCCCGGCCTGCAGCGACTGGAACATCGCGTCCGACTTCGAACGGCTCGACGCCGATGACGCGGACGTCGGGCAGCACCGCCTTGATGTAGCCGGCGATGCCGGCGAGCAGGCCGCCGCCGCCGACCGGCACGAACACGGCGTGCAGCGCCTCGCCCTGGCGATGGCGCACGATCTCGTCGCCGACGGTGCCCTGGCCGGCGATGACGAGCGGATCGTCGAACGGGTGGATGAAAGTCAGGCCGGTCTCGGCGACGAGATGATCGCAGTGGGCCTGCGCGTCGGAGTAGCTGTCGCCGACGAGCACGACCTCGGCGCCGCGCGCCTGCACCGCCTGCACCTTGATCGACGGCGTCGTCCGCGGCATCACGATCACCGCGCGCAGCCCGAGCTTCTGCGCCGAACAGGCGACGCCCTGGGCGTGGTTGCCGGCGCTCGCCGTGATGACGCCGCGGGCCCGCTCGGCGGCGGTCAGGTGGGCGATCTTGTTGTAGGCGCCGCGGACCTTGAAGCTGAAGACCGGCTGCAGGTCCTCGCGCTTGAAGAGCACGCGGTTGCCCAGCCGCGCCGACAGGCGCGGCGCCAGTTCGAGCGGCGTCTCGCGGGCGACGTCGTAGACGCGGCTGGTGAGGATCCGCCGGAGCAGCGCGTCGAGGAGCGACGGGCCGGTCTGCGCGTGCTCGTTCACGGAGGGATGATATCCCGGGCGCTGTTGTACACTCGACGCTCCCGCCCGCGTCCGCCTGCCTCGTCTCGCCGTCGAGACCGGGCTTCGCCGGGCGGCGCCACCGATGGTTTCGCTGAACGATTTGCGCTCGGCCGCGGTTTCCCTCGACTGGCACGAAGCCGTCGCGGCCGGTGCCGCGCTGGCCGCGCTCGTCGTCGAGGCTCAGGCGCCGGCTTGCCCGCGCCCGACCGACGTGACGCTGCTGCCCTCCGGCGATGTGCGTGTCTCCGGGCCCGGCCACGTCGACGCGCCGGCCGCCGCCGGCGTCGCCTTGGTGCTGGCGCAGCTGCTCGAAGCCGCGCCGTGTCCGGCGGAGCTGCGGCAGCGGATCGAGAGCTACGCCGCCGATGACCGAACCGGCGCGGCCGGCGCGGCCGCCGTCGCCGAGCTCCTGTCGGACCTCGCCTTCTACGAGCGGCCCGGCCGCCGCGAAGTGCTGGCCGCGGTGGCCCTCCGGGCCGCGCCGGCGCTCGAGCGCGCCCAACGGGCCGCCGCTCTGGAGGCGCTGACGGAGCGGACCCGGCTCGCCGCCGGCGGCGCACCAGCCGCGCCGGCGCTGCAGCAGCCGCAGCCCCAGCACCAGACGCTGCCGACACCCGCTCCCGCCCCGGTCGACGCGCTCCCGGTCGACGCCGGGCCGCCAGCCGACGACGCTGCCCCGGGGTGGGATTGGCCGGACGACGGCGGCCTGCGCCGGATGATTGTCCCGGCCGCGGTCGGCCTGGCGGCGTTCCTGGCGGTCGCCTACCTCGCAGCGGCCTGGTTCGACCGATTGCCGGCCCCCACGCCTCGCGCCGAGACGGCCGAGGAGGACCTGCCGATCTCCAGGTGCCGGGCCACCGCCGCCGCCGGCGCCGCCGCCTGCCGCCGCGCCGCGCCCCCGGCCGTCGACCGTGCCGCCGCGGGAACGCCCGCCAGGCGCCACGCCGGCCGCAGCGGTGGCGACCCCGCCAGGCGCGACGGTCCCGGCTCCGGCAACCCCGGCGCCGCGGGCCGTCGACGTCGTCGTGGCCGAGCGCGACGGGCGCGTGGTGGCGTCGCCGATTGCGCCAGTGCGTCCCATGCCGCGGGCGACGGCGTCCGGCCGCGTGTTCCAGAACGGCGATCCGCAAGTGACGCCGGCGGTCCTGATTCGCCCGCACCTGCCCGAGCGTCCACCCCCGGACGTGCCCGAGGAGCAGATCGGCACGCTCGAGTTCATCGTGGCGGAAACCGGGGCGGTCGAGCACGTCCACCTGGTGTCGCCGACCAACCGCTTCCAGGAACGGATGCTGGTCGCCGCCGCCAAGGCGTGGCAGTTCCAGCCGGCGACCCGTGACGGGCGGCCGGTGCGCTTCCGCACCCGGATCCGCGTCACCCTCTGAGCCGTGGCCCACTGGCTCGCCGCGTCCGTTCGCGAGCCGCAGGGGCGATTCGGGGTGTGGAACCTCCGGACGGGGGCCGCCGTCGCCACCCGGTTGATCACGGCGTTCGACTCCGACGCCCGGCGCCAGGGCCTCTTGGGCCGTCGCGGTCTGGCAGCGGGTGAAGGCCTGGTCCTGGCGCCCTGCTCCAGCATCCACACCGCCTTCATGCGGTTCCCCATCGACCTTGTCTTCGTCGCCCGGGATGGCCGCGTCCTCAAGACGGCCGTTGCCGTCCGGCCCTGGCGGATCCGTCTGGCTTGGCGGGCCTTCGCTGTGGTCGAGCTGCCGGCCGGCAGCCTCGAGCACTCGGGCACGGCCCCGGGTGATGTCGTTGTCTTACGAACTATAGTCTGACTGAAGGCAGACTTGCGTGGGCGGATCCGTGCCCGGTGAGACCAGCTGGGCCATCTGCCAGACCACTCGAGACGGCGCCAATATGCTGGCGAAAACCACGTCGACGGCTCGGGCTTGGTGTATCGTCTCCCTTCTGGCACTGTGCTTGCCTCGTCGCCATGGGCGCCCCGACGGACGAACGCACACGTCGGCGGTCCCAGACGGCCATGGGCGTCCGAACGCTTCCCGATCACGTTTTTGAGGGAAGCTCCCTTGTCGGTGCGCGGGTTGAGCGGTGGCGGAGTGAGGAGCGGACGAAAATGCGGATGTTGATGTCTAGGCTGCTTCGGGACGACGAGGGGCAGGATTTGGTCGAGTGACGCGCTCCTGGTGTCGCTGATCGCACTGGCAGTCGCGGCAGCGTTTCCGCCGGTGACGAGCGCCATCACCGCGGTGTTCACGAACGTAGGCAATGCTCTCGGTGGTGGCGGCGCCCCGTAGCAACAGGAGGCCCCGTAGTCGACGCGGACAAGGTGAGCCGGTGCTGAGAGCAGCGTTGCTGCGACGGCTCGTGCACGACGACCGCGGCCAGGACGTCGTCGAGTACGCCTTGCTCACCGCGTTCTTCGGGCTGTGCGCGCTCGCCGCGTGGACGAGCCTCCGCGATGCCATCGGGCTCAGCTACGGCGGCACCACGACCGGTGTGCAGGGTCTCTGGGAGCCACCACCGCCGAGCGGCTCGTAGTGACATCGATTGCCGTGCTGGCGCTCGGCGCCGTCGCTGCGGTGACCGACATCGCGCTGCGACGCATTCCGAATGCGTTGACGTTCGGCGCCGCAGTCGTGGCGCTCGCCTACGCGGCAGCGACGGGCGGCCTGCACGCTGTCGGATGGAGCGCGGCCGGGTGGCTCGTCGGGCTTTCTGATTTTCCTGCCCCTGTTCGCGCTCCGTGCGATGGGCGGCGGCGACGTCAAGCTGTTGGCGGCGTTCGGCGCGTGGCTGGGGCCGTCGCTGGTGTTCTGGGTGGCCGTCTATGGGGCGATCGCGGGCGGCGTGCTCGCGTTGCCGCTCGTGCTGTGGCGCGGCCGGCTGCGCGCCACCGTCGTCAACATGTGGGGCATCGTGCTCCACTGGCGTCTGTCCGGGCTGAAGCCGCACCCGGTCGTGACGCTCGACAATCCCGACGCGGTGCGCATGCCGTATGCGCTGCCGCTGGCGATCGGGGCGCTGGCCACGCTGTGGCTGCGGGTGTGGTGAGAGAGAACGCTGTGGTGGTGCGGCTTCCCGCGCGTGTCCGATCGCAGGCTGGCGCCGAACTCGTCGAGTTCGCGATGGTCCTGCCGATGCTGCTGGTCGTCTTCGGCGGCATCGTCGACTTCGGCCTCATCCTGCAGCGGCAGCAGGTGGTGACCAACGCCGCCCGCGAGGGGGCGCGGCTCGCAGTCGTGAACTATCCGGACGGCGACGTCCAGGAGCGCGTCCGGCAGTTCGTCCGGCAGGGGCTGAACAGCCCGACCTTGGAGCCGGCGACGACCGTCACGCCGCTGCGCATCAACCTGCCGAGCGGCGCGGCGTTCGACGCCAAGCAGGTGAACGTGACCCTCACCGGCCGGTTCCTGGTTCTCGGACCGATCGTGTCGCTGGCCGGCGGCACCGGGTCGTTCGGCACGATTGCGTTGCAGGCGCAGACAACGATGCGCGTCGAAGGTGCGGCGAGTGGGAGCTGACAGAACATGAACCGTAACGCGCGGCTCGCCGCCGTGCTCGTCATCGCCCTGGTCGCCGCGACGGTCGCGAGCTTCGCGGTCTATCGCGCGCTCTCCGCCAACGCGGGGGCCGCGCAGACGCCGCACACCGTCGACACGATTGTCGCGGCCCAGCCGATTCCGGCCGGCACCCTTGTCACCCGCTCGCACATCAAGGTCGTCCAGTGGCCGGCCAACGCTCGACTGGCCGAGAGCATCAGCGACCCGGCCGACGTGGTCGATCGCGGCGCTATCGTCGCCATTGCCTTCAACGAGCCGATCACGCCGTCCAAGCTGGCCGCCGCCGGTGCCGGCGCCGGCCTGCCGCCGACCATCCCGCCCGGCATGCGCGCCATTTCGGTCCGGGTCAACGAAGTGGTCGGCGTCGCCGGCTTCGTCGTGCCGGGCACCCGCGTCGACGTGCTCGTTACCTTCGAGAGCCGATCGCAGGCCAGCGACAGCGTCGCCCGCGTCGTCGTCTCGAACGCGCAGGTGCTGACCGCCGGGACGCGGTTCGACCAGGAGAAGGCGCGAACGGACAACCGGCCGATTCCGACGTCGGTGGTCACGCTGCTGGTCACGCCCGAGGACGCGCAGCGGATCGCGCTCGCCGCCGCCGAAGGCCGCATCACCCTGACGCTGCGCAACCCGCTCGACAACGCGCCGACCGAGAGCGCCGGCATCCGGGCCGGCGGGCTGATGGGCCAGCCGGCCCCGCCGCCGCCCGTCGTCGTGACGAGGCCGGCCAGGCCGGCGCGGGTCGCCGCCGCGCCGGTCGGTACCGCCGCCGCCGCCGCCGGCGCCCTACACCGTCGAGGCGATCCGTGGCGCCAAGCGCACGACCGAACCGGTGAAGAACGCGGAAGACGAGAAGCCGCGGGACGTGCCGCCGAGCCAGGAGAAGTTCCAGTAATGACGTGTGTGTTCGTGCTGTCGACGTTGCTTCTGCCGGGCGCGGTGAGCCTGGCAGCCCGTGGTGAAAGTCCCACGGCATTCGCCGGGCGATGCGTCCCGTCGCTCGGCGTTGCTCGTCGGTCGAATGTTCCCGACATTCTCCCTCCTCGCGCCTTGATCGACGGGCGCCTCGCCCGTCTCGGTGCCTCGCGGGACTTCCACCACGGGCTGCCAGCGCCGGGCGCCCAGACGCCCCCGCCTGTCCCTGCCCGTACAGCGGCACCCGCTACGGCGCAAACGCCCGCGCCCGTCGGCGACAGCGGGCGGCTCGAGCGCGATCGGGTGCTGATGCTCACCGCCGGCCGGTCGATGGTGCTGACCACGGCGTTCGACGTCACCCGCATCGCCATCACCGACCCGAAGATCGCCGACGCGGTGGTGGTGCAGCCGCGCGAAGTGCTGATCGACGGCCGCAGCGCCGGCACGGTCAGCCTGATCGTCTGGGGCGCCGGCCGCCGTGAGCAGTACCGACGTCGTCGTCGATCCCGGCGTGACCGCCCTGCAGCAGACGCTGCAGCAGCTCTTCCCCGGTGAGGACATCCGCGTCGCCGTCAACGACGACGCCGTCATCCTGTCCGGCCAGGTCTCGACCAACTCGGTCATGCTCCGCGCCGCCGAGGTCGTCGCGGCGACGAAGACCAACGCCCGCGTCGTCAACATGCTCCAGCTGCCGGGCGGCATGGCCAGCCAGCAGGTGATGCTGCAGGTGCGCTTCGCCGAGGTCAATCGCTCCGCGCTGCTCCAGGCCGGCTTCAGCTTGTTCACCAACGCGCAGCGCTACAGCGCGCGGACCACGACGCAGCAGTTCGCCGCTCCCGACTTCGACGATTCCGAGGGCGGTGACGGCCTCAATTTCACCGATTTCCTCAACCTCTTCTTCTACGATCGCAAGGAAGGGATCGGCGGCGTCCTCAAGGCGCTCGAGTCCAAGGGCTACTTCCAGAGCCTGGCCGAGCCCAACCTGATCGCCTACAACGGCCAGGAGGCCAGTTTCCTCGCCGGCGGCGAGTTTCCGATCCCGGTCGTCCAGGGCAATGCTGCCAACAGCTCCGTCACAGTCGTCTTCAAGGAATTCGGCGTACGCCTGACGTTCACGCCGACGATCGCCGGCGACGTGATCCGGCTGAAAGTCGCGCCCGAGGTCAGTTCGCTCGACTTCAACAACGGCATCACGCTGCAGGGCTTCCGGATTCCGGCGCTGCTGACGCGAAAGGCAAAAACCGACGTCGAGCTGCGCGACGGGCAGTCGTTCGCGATTGCCGGCCTCCTCAACAACCTCTCGCAGGACGACAAGGCGGCGATCCCGTTCCTGAGCAAGCTGCCGATCATCGGGGCGCTGTTCAAGAGCAAGTCGGATCGCGCCGAGCGGACCGAGCTGATGGTGCTGATCACGCCGCGCCTGGTGCGGCCGCTCGATCCCGATGAAGTGCCGCCGCTGCCGACGCGGCCGAAGGCGTTCCTCCCGGCCCCGACCGGCGACGAGGATGCACCCGCCACCCCGCCGGTGACCCCGGCGCCGACGGCGCCGCCGCAGCGACAGTAGACCACCAGCCGCGTTCGACGACAGGACCGACGCCATGCTCCCCAGCCCCCACGTCGCGAGCCCAAACCGCCAGCGCGGCCGAGGTGTGCCCGGCGGCGGACGCGCGGGCGAGCGGGGTGCCGTCATCGTCCACGTGGCGGTGGCCATGTTCGGCTTACTCGCCTTCTCGGCCCTGACGATCGATCTCGGGACGCTCTGGGTGGCGCGCGGCGAAGCGCAGAACGTCGCCGACGCGGCCGCCCTGTCCGGGGCCGTGTCGATGCTCGGCGTCGACATGTCGACCGAAGACGGCCGCGCCGCCGTCCGAGAGGCCGCCGAAGTGGTCGCCACCCAGCATCGGATCTGGGGCGAGCCCGTCGACCTGGCGCGATCGGTCCAGGTGACGGCCGGGGCGGGCGTGTGTCCCGGCGTGCCCGAGGACTGCGTCAACGTGGTCATCCGCCGCGGCCCCGACGTCGGCGCGCCGCTGCCGGTCTTCTTCTCGCGCCTGTTCGGCATGCCCGCGAACCGGGTCGCGGCCTATGCCAGCGCCCGGGCGTCGGCCGGCAACGCGACCGGCTGTCCGGCACCGCTCGCCGTTCCCGACCATTGGGTCGATCAGATGACCAATCCGATCGACCTCGACGCGGACCATGGGCCGACCAACCCGGTCTTCGACCTGGGCATCGACCAGTACGTCCGGCCTGGTCCATCGGACGCTGGGACCAGCTACACGCGCCCATCCATCGGCACGACGTTCCAGTGGCGGCGCTTTCGCGCGCAGATCGTCGCCGAGATGCTGGGCCGGCTGGAGTTCGTGGCCCTGGATCTCAGTCCGGACCTGAGCGAGTCCGTCGACGTGTTTCGGAACGGCATCTCCGCCTGCAGCGGCGTTCAACTGTCCGTCGGCGACCGGGTGCCGACGTTTCCGATTCCGGGCGACGACGTCCGCCTGCCGCTCGCGGATCTCTATGCGAGAGACGCCGCCGCCGAGTGGAGCGGAACGCAGATCGTCAACAGCAACTTCGCCGTCACGCCACGGCTCCTGACGGTCGCGGTGTTCGATCCCGAGGACTACGCGCAGCAGCGGCTCAGCGGTGTGCAGTACCCGGACGTGACGATCCGCAACTTCATCGGCATCTTCGTCCTCGCGCAGAGCGAGCATCCGCTGCCGGGGGTGCTGGTGCCGAGCGCCGGGAGTTTCGACGGCACGGCGGAAACCCTCGATGCGCGGGCCGCGTTCCTGCGCAGCATCGGGCTCGTTCGGTAGGGTCGTGGTCAGCGGTTAGGATCAAGTGTGAGTTCTGAAGTCGTCATCATCGGCGCCAAGGACCGCGAGCTCGAGCGGCTGCTCGCCGCGATCGGCCTGCGCACCAGCCTGCTGCCGGTGGCGGAACTGGCGACGCTCGCCCACGCTGCGGCCCGCCAGCCCGATGTCGTCGTCGTCGACCTGCGCGGCGGCCAGGCCCTGCCGCCGGCCGTCGCGATGCTGAAGCGACAGCATCCCGCCACGCCCGTCCTCCTGGTGACCTCGTCGCTCGAGCCCGCCATCGTCCTCGAGGCGATGCGCGCCGGCGTCAACGAGTGCCTGGCCGAGCCGCTGCAGGCGTCCGAGATCGAGACCGCGGTAACGCGGCTCGTCTCCCACAGGCAGCCCGTCGCTACCGGCCAGGTGTTCGCCTTCATCGGCGCCAAGGGCGGCGTCGGCACCACCACCGTCGCGGTGAACGTGGCCACCGAGCTGGGCCGCTCCGCTCCGGACCGGACGCTCATCGTCGACCTCCACCTGGCGCACGGCGACGCCGCCGTCTTCCTCGGCGTCGAGCCGCGCTTCTCGGTGGTCGACGCCCTCGACAACATCCACCGCTTCGACGACGCGTTCTTCAAGGGCCTCGTCGTCCAGTCGCCGGCCGGTCCGCACCTGCTCGCCTCGTCGGACAAGCAGCTGGCCCAGACCAGCAGCGTCCAGCGCGTGCGCAGCCTGGTCGAGTTCGCGACCGGCCTGTATCGCTACATCGTGCTCGACGTGCCGCGGTCGGACGCGGCCGCCCTCGACGCGCTGGATCAGGCGTCGCGGATCGTCGTGGTCGCCAACCAGGAGCTGGCGACGGTGCGCAACGCCAGCCGGATCGCCGCGTCGCTGCGCCAGCGCTACGGCAGCGAGCGAGTCACGGTGATCGTCAATCGCGTCGACACGCACGCCGAAATCGGGCGCGAGGACGTCGAGAAGGTGGTCGGGACGCGCGTCGTGCACTCCGTGCCGAGCGACTACCGGATGGCGCTGCGGGCGCTCAACAAGGGGCGGCCGCTGGCCCTCGACAACCACAACAAGCTCGCGGCCAGTTTCCGCGAGCTGGCGCACGACCTCGCCGGCGTGCAGCCGGTGCGGCCGGCCGCGCCGGAATCGAGCGGGCTGTTCGGCCTGCTGAAGGGACGCCGCTAGTCAATGAGCACCCACACTGCCGGCGCCGCCCGGGCCGCGGCGGTCGCGCCGCGCGGCGTGCCGTCCGCCGCCGACATCCGCCATCCGCACTACCAGTCCATCAAGGCAAAGGTCCACCAGGAGCTGCTCAACCGGCTCAACCTGGAGCGTCTCGCCCGCGTCTCGCGCGACCAGGCCGAACCCGAGATTCAGGACGCTGATCCTGGGCCTGCTCGAGACCGAGACCAAGACGACGCCGCTCAGCCTCTACGAGCGCGAGTCGATGACGGTCGACGTCCTCGACGAGCTGTTCGGCCTCGGCCCGCTCGAGGCGCTGCTCAAGGATCCGACCATCTCGGACATCCTGGTCAACCGCTACAACAACGTCTACGTCGAGCGCGAAGGGCGCATCGAGGAGTGCACGGCCGTCTTCCGCGACGACAAGCACCTGATGCAGATCATCGAGCGCATCGTCAGCTCGGTCGGCCGCCGTATCGACGAATCGAGTCCGATGGTCGACGCCCGCCTGGCCGACGGCTCGCGCGTCAACGCCATCGTCCCGCCGCTGGCGCTCGACGGCCCGTGCCTGTCGATCCGCCGCTTCCGCACCGATCGCCTCGGCGGCACCGATCTGGTCGAGCGCCAGGCGCTGACCAAGCCGATGCTCGACTTCCTGATCGCGACCGTGGCCAGCCGCCTCAACATCATCGTCTGCGGCGGCACCGGCGCCGGCAAGACGACGCTGCTCAACGTGCTCTCCGGCTTCATCTCCGAAACCGAGCGGGTCATCACGATCGAGGACGCCGCCGAGCTGATGCTGCGGCAGCGCCACGTCGTCCGGCTCGAGACGCGCCCGCCGAACATCGAGGGCAAGGGCGCGGTCAAGCAGCGCGATCTCGTCATCAACGCGCTGCGCATGCGGCCCGACCGCATCATCATCGGCGAGGTCCGCGGCGCCGAGGCGCTCGACATGCTGCAGGCGATGAACACCGGCCACGACGGCAGCTTGACGACGATCCACGCCAACAGCCCACGCGACGCCCTCTACCGGCTCGACACGATGGTGGCGATGGCCAGCCTGCAGCTGCCGGAGCGGGCGGTGCGCCAGCAGATCGCCTCGGCGGTCGACCTGATCGTCCAGATCTCGCGCCTGTCCGACGGCACCCGGCGGGTGACGGCGATCTCCGAGATCACCGGCATGGAGAACGACATCATCACCATGCAGGACATCTTCGTCTTCGAGCGCACCGGCGTCTCGTCGAACGGCAAGGTGCTCGGCCGCTTCCGCGCCACCGGCATCCGTCCGAAGTGCTCGGAGCGCCTGGCCGCGTCGGGTCGTCCGCTCGCGGCCGGTATGTTCGAGCACATCCAGCAGGTGGCCTGATGTCCGGGGCGCCGTCCGTCCTCCTCTTCGTCTTCGCGCTGGTATTCGCTGTCGTCGTCGGCGCCTTCTGGCTGTTCGTCCAGCGTCCGGAGCAGCAGGCGACGAAGGCGTTGCACCGGCGCCTGAAGGGCGAGCTCGAGAAGGGCGACGAGGACGACGAGGACGCCCTCGTCGAGCGCCAGCCGACGCACGATCGCCGCCGCCTCGAGGGGCTGGCGACGAGCGCCGGCGGCGGCATCCTGCGCTATCTCGCGGTGCAGCTCGAGCGGGCCAACATGACGATGCCGCCAGGGCGGCTGCTCGGCATCGCTGTCGCCGTCGGCCTGATCGGCGCGGTGGTGCTCGGCGTGGCCTCGCCGCTCTGGATCGTCACGATCCCGCTCGGCCTGGCCGCCGGCTGGCTGCCGATCGCCTGGGTCCGCTTCCGGGGCGAGCGTCGCGTTCGCAAGTTCGAGGCGCAGTTCCCGGAGGCGATCGAGCTGATCGCCCGCGCCCTGCGCGCCGGCCACGCGATGACGACCGGCCTGGCCCTGGTCGCCGAGGAGCTGCCCGATCCGGTCGGCGGCGAGTTCCGGCTGGTCTACGACCGCCAGAACTTCGGCATGCCGATGCCTGACGCGCTGCGCCTCTTCGCCGATCGCGTGCCGCTGCTCGACGCGCGCTTCTTCGTCACCGCGGTGCTGACCCAGCGCGAGTCGGGCGGCAACCTCGCCGAGATCCTCGACAACCTCGGCGACGTCATCCGGCAGCGGTTCCGCGTCAAGCGCCAGATCCGCGTCGTCACCGCGCACGCCCGGCTGACCGGCTGGGTCCTGGTGCTGATGCCGGTGGCGATCGGGCTCGGCATGGTCGTCGTCGCGCCCGACCACATCCTGACGCTGGTCCGCGATCCGCTCGGCATCCAGATGGCGGCGGCCGCGGTCGGCCTGTGGGTGGTCGGCTTCCTGGCCATCCGCAAGCTCGTGGATGTGGAGTACTAGTGCCGGACGTCGCGCGTCACCATCGCGATCGTGTTCGTCACGACGGCGGTCTTCGCCGGATCGCTGGCCGCGCTCGTCCTCAATCGCCAGACCGACGCGCGCCGCCGGCTCGATCGGATCATGGCGCCGCCCAAGGATAGCCCGGCGGCGGCCGCCGCCCTCAAGCACCTGACCCTCACCGACACCATCGGTCCGACGCTGTCGCGGGTGTCGAGGGTCCTGCCGACGTCGACCAAGGAGATGTCGCGGATCCGGCGGCGGCTGGTGCGGGCCGGCTTCACCAACCCGTCGGCGCCGGTGATCTACGCCGCCAGCGAAGTGGTGCTGCCGGTCGTCGCCGGCGCCACGGCGTTCGCGACCTTCGGATCGGCGCGCGGCATCATGATCGCCAGCCTGCTGGCCATCGCCGCCTACCTGGTGCCGGGCCTGCTCGTCGGCCGGATGGTGACGCGGCGGCAGATGCAGATCCGCAACGGCCTGCCCGACGCGCTCGACCTGGTCATCGTCTGCGTCGAGGCCGGCCTGTCGCTCGATCAGGCGGTGCTCAAGGCGAGCGATGAGCTGTCCATGTCGCACCCGGCCCTGGCCGACGAGCTGCAGCAGGTGACCAACGAGATCCGCGCCGGCAAGCCGCGCATGGAAGCCTTCCGCAACTTCGCCGACCGCACCAAGGTCGACGACGTCCGGGCGCTGGTGGCGATGCTGATCCAGACCGATCGCTTCGGGACCAGCATCGCGCAGTCGTTGCGCACCCACGCCGACACCGGCCGCACCGTGCGCCGGCAGCGGGCGGAGGAGCGCGCCGCGAAGCTCGGGGTGAAGCTGGTCTTCCCTCTCGTGTTCTGCCTGTTTCCCGCGATGTACGTGGTCACGCTCGGTCCGGGCGCCATCCGGATCATCCGCGTGCTGATTCAGGGGCTGGCCGGTCAGTAGCAGGCGCAAAGGAGAGTTCGGGATGAATACGCAGACACTGTTGTGGATCGCCGTCGTGGTCGTCGGCCTCCTTTACTTGCTGAGGCGCCGGTCGCGGCTCCGGTCTGAAGACTAGCGCCCGGCCCACGCCATGAGCACGAGTCCCGGCGGCGGCCTGACCGCGTCCCGGACCATGCCGGCGACGTCCGGCGAAGCCGAACGGGTCCTCGATCATCCGGCTGCGCCGCGGACGCTGGCCGAGGCCGGGCTGTCGCTCGATCTCGTCCTGCAGCTGGTCCTCAAGACGCTGCACATGTCGGGCGATCTGATCGGCACCGAGCTCGGACGCCACCTCGGCCTCCGCTTCCCGGTCATCGAGCCGGCCCTGGCCGAGCTGCGCGACGCCCGGCACGTCGAGGTCGCCAGCGGCTCGATGCTCGGGCCGTCGTCCTACGAGTACCGCATCCTCGACGCCGGCCGGGCCCGGGCGATGCTGTTCCTGCAGCAGAACCAATACGTCGGCGTCGCCCCGGTGCCGCTGGCCCAGTACGCCGCCTACCTGCACGCGCATCAGGCCGCCGTGCCGCGCAGCGCCACGCGCGAGCGCGTCCGTGCCGCCTGCCGCCATCTCGTGCTGAGCGATCGGGTGATCGATTCGCTCGGCCCGGCCGTCAACGCCGGGCACTCGCTGTTCGTCTATGGCCCGCCCGGCAACGGCAAGACCGTCATCGCCCAGAGCATCCGCAACCTCCTCGACGGCGACGTCGCGGTGCCGCACGCGATCGACGTCGAAGGCCAGATCATCCGCATCTTCGATCCGGTCGTGCACGAGCCGATCGCGACGCCCGAGAGCGACTCGCTGATCGTCGACGGCCCGGACGAGGATCGCCGTTGGGTGCGGTGCCGGCGGCCTCTCGTGACCGTCGGCGGCGAGCTGACGCTCGACGCGCTCGAGCTGAGCTACCTGCCGGTCTCCGGCTTCTATCGCGCCCCGCTGCAGGCCCTCGCCAACGGCGGCGTCCTGGTGATCGACGACTTCGGCCGCCAGCGCGTCGGCCCGCGCGACCTGCTGAACCGCTGGATCGTGCCGCTCGAGAGCCGCGTCGACTACCTCACCCTGCAGACCGGGCAGAAGTTCGAGCTGCCGTTCGTCACGCTGGTCGCCTTCGCCACCAACATCCGGCCGCGCGATCTCGTCGACGAGGCATTCCTGCGGCGGATCCGCTACAAGGTCTTCGCCGAGAGCCCGTCGGCCGACGACTACGCGAGCATCTGGGCTGGCGCCTGCGCCGAGCGCGGCATCGTCTTCGATCGCGCGCTGGTCGAGCGCGTGCTGGCCGAGTGCTATCGGCCCCGCCGGATGGCCCTGCGCGGCTGCCATCCGCGCGACCTGATCGAACAGGCGCTGTCGCTCGCCGAGTATCGCGGCGAGACCACCCGTCTCACCTTCACCCTCCTGGCCGCGGCTTGCGACAGCTACTTCGTCGATGACGCGGAGAATTGACAGTCCCCGGGCGGTCGGACCGCGCCGGTTCCTGAGCGCGATCCTGGCGGTGGCCCTGAGCCTCGTCGCCGCCGCCGGCGTCCGCCCGGCCGCCCGTGACGGAAGGCCAGGCGCCGACGATCCGCCGCTGTCGGTGCGGATCACCTCGCCGCTCGGCCGCACCGGCACGCCGGGCGCGGTCCGCATCGTCGCCCGCGTCGAGCCGGCCGGTGACACTCCGATCCTGGCCGTCAAGTTCTTCGTCAACGGCGCACCGGTGGGCCAGGACGCCGACGGCCCGGTCTACGCCGTCGAGTGGGTCGACGACAACCCGTTCGTGCCGACGGCGATCTCGGTCGAGGTCACCGACGCCAAGGGCCGCAGCGCGACCAGCCGCGTCGAGCTGGCGGCGTTCGACTTCGTCGAGCAGGCCGAGGTCATCAGCGTGCTGGTCGAGGCGACCGTCCACGACAAGACCGGGCGGCCGATCTCGGGGCTCGGCAAGTCCGGCTTCATCCTCGAAGAGGACGGCGCCCGCCAGGAGCTCGAGGTGGTCCGGCCCGAGGTCGTGCCAGCCACCTACGTGATGCTGGTCGACAGCAGCCAGAGCATCGCCCGCGGCGTCGACTTCCTGCGCGACGCGGTCACGCGGTTCATGCGCTACCTCCGCCCGGACGATCGCGTCCTGGTGGTGCCGTTCTCGCGCACCATCGCTGCCGCGACCGGCCCGACCAACGACGTCGAGACGGTGCTCGACGCGCTGCTCGCCGTCCATCCCGGCGGCGGTACCGCGATCTACGACGCCATCGTCTCGACCTCCGAGATGATGCGCCAACGCGAGGGCCGCCACGTGCTGGTGCTGCTCAGCGACGGCTACGACGAGCACAGCGTCGCGACCCGCGACGACGCGGTCCGCGCCGTGCAGGGGTCTGGCGCCACCGCCTACGTCATCGGGATCGGCGGCGTCGCCGGCATCTCGATGAAGGGCGAGGCGCTGCTCAGGAGCTTCGCCGAGGCGACCGGCGGGCGCGCCTTCTTCCCGTATCGCGAGAGCGAGCTGCCGGTCGTCCACGATCGCGTCGCCTCGGACGTCGCGACGCGCTACCTCCTGACCTACACGCCGACCAACCAGCGCGTCGACGGATCATGGCGATCGATCCGGCTCGCCACCGCCGACGGTGCGCTCGTGGTGCGGACCAAGCCGGGCTACTTCGCCCCCAAGCCGCCGCCGGTGCGGCCGACCCTGGAGCTGACGGCGGTCGACGAGAGCCGGGGCGTGCTCGACGTGACCCGCGAAGACCTGGTCGTCGTCGAGGACGGCGTGCCGCAGACCGTCGAGGCCTTCTCGGAGGCGAGCAGCCCGGTGTCGATCGTCCTGGCGCTCGACGAGAGCGGCAGCATGCGGCGATCCGCGGAAGGCGTGAAGGCGGCGGCGCGGTCGTTCGTCGAGGCCCTGCGCAAGGAGGACCGGCTGGCGGTGCTGCGTTTCTCGGACAAGGCCGAACTGGCGCACGACCTGACCCAGTTCCGGTCCGACGCGCTGAAGGCGATCGACGAGTACACGTCGCACGGCGGCACCGCGCTGTGGGACGCCGTGCACGAATCGAACGGCCGGCTGCGGACGACGGAGGGCCGCCGCGTCGTGGTGGTGATGACCGACGGCCGCGACGAGAACGCCGCCGCCAACGGCCCGGGCAGCGCCACCAGGTACGAAGACCTGCTCGAGGAGCTGCGCGCGACCGGCGCGCTCGTCTATGCCATCGGCCTCGGCACCAACGTCGACCGCGACCGGCTGCAGGCGCTCGCCGCCAGCACCGGCGGCGAAGCCTACTTCCCCGAGACGGTCGAGGCCGTGTCGGCGGAATACGCGCGGATCGTCGAGAACCTGCGCCGTCAGTACGTCATCGGCTACACGTCGACCAACAGCCGGCGCGACGGCGCCTGGCGGGCGGTGCTGGTGACCAGCCGGCGGGCCGGCGTCCGCATCGCCAGCCGCGGCGGCTACTTCGCGCCGCAGCGCTGATCCGAGCGGCGCTGCCGGGGCCGGGCCGTCCGGCCGACGCCTCACCGGCGCGCGACGACGCGGTGTTCGACCGGGGCCGACTCGGCGGCGGCGAAGGTCCGGCTGCCGAGATACTTCGCCTGCAGCGTGTGCGTGCCGACCGGTAGGCCGGCCAGCCGGAACTCGATCTGGCTGGCGACGCCCTGGACGCGCAGGGTGCGCTCGTCGACCACCTTCCCGTCGGCCACGAACGCCATCGGGCCGTGCACGGGGCGGCCGTCTCCGGCCACCTCCGCGATCAGCACGACGCCTTCCCCGGACGCCGAGACGCCCGACGACAGCCGCAGCGTGACCCGCGGCGTGCCGAGGCGGCCGTCGGTCGGCGGCGTCGGCGGCGGCGGCGGCTGGTAGGTCGGCTCCGGCGTCACCAGGTCGCGCAGCGGCTTTACCGGGTCGATCGGCTCGCTCGGATCCTTGAGGTTGGGAAGGACTCCCTTGGAGCCGGCTGGCGGCAGCGCGTAGGGGTCCTTGGGCTCGCGCGGCTGGTGGATGGGCCCGAATCCGATGCCGCGCAGCTGTTCCGGCGGGCTGAGCGCCATCACCAGCCACGAGCCGAACAGCACCGTGCCGATCAGGACGACGCCGCGTTGCGGCCCGGCGCGCTCGATGATCCAGTCGCCGGCGAATCGCAGCAGCCAGGCCAGGCCGCTCACGACCACGCCGAAGACGAGCAGGTAGCGACCCCACGGTAGGACCACCACCAGGAGCCCGCACGCCGAGCCGATCACGGCCGGCAGGACCCAGCGCAGCAGCGAGGGTTGGGACCCACCGGGACGTCCCGGCCGCCGGGCGGAGGGCCTCGGGGCCGGAGTCTGGGCGTCGATCAAGCCGCTCATGCGTCGTACAATTATGCGCTCGTGCGGTCCGGTCGGTGGCCGCGCGCGATGGGGCTCGGACGAGAATAGGGTTGCCAACTTGGGCGTCGAGGCGCCCGCCCGGCAAGGCGCGAGGAGCGCGCATACCGGGTGTATGCAAGCGACGAGCAACGCCGCCCGGCGGGATGCATCGGCGGCCAAGATGGTTACTCTATTCTCGTCCGAGCCCCTACCCCTGACCATGCCCTTCGCGCCCGAATACGTCCGCACCGTCCTCAACGAGAACTTCGAGGACGCCAAGGCGCTGTTCCTCGATCCGCTGCTGGCCATCCACGGAGCCCACCTGGTGATGCTGACCGAGCAGGGCATCGTCGCCGGCGCCGACGCCCGCCGCATCCGCGACGCCGTCACGGGCGTCTGCCGCGCCACGGTCCGGCGCACGGCCTACGACGGCTCGTGCGAGGACCTGTTCTTCTTCGTCGAGCGGCTGATCGCCGAGCGCGCCGGCGACGTCGCCGGCCGGCTGCACACGGCCCGCAGCCGCAACGACATCGACATGACGATGTACCGGATGCGGCAGCGCGAGTTCGTGCTCGATCTGCTGGACGCGACCCAGGCGCTGCGCGCCATCCTGGGCGCCATCGCCGCCGCCCACCTCGAGACCGTCTTCCCGGCCCACACCCACACGCAGCGGGCCCAGCCGACCACCCTGGCGCACTACTTGCTCGGCGTCATCGAGCAGCTCGAGCGCGACGGGGTGCGGCTCCGCGCCGCGTTCGCCACGACCAACCGGTCGCCGCTCGGAGCCTGCGCCATCACCGGCACGGCCTTCCCGATCGACCGCGATCGGACCAGCGCGCTGCTCGGCTTCGACGCCCCGACCGGCAACACCTACGGCAGCATCGCGACGGTCGACTACCTGCTGGAGAGCCTGTCGGCGGCGTCGGTGGCGCTGGTCGGCGTCGGCCGTGTCGTCCAGGATCTGCTGCTCTGGGGCACGGCCGAGTTCCGCTACTTCAGTCTCGGCGAGGGCTTCGTGCAGGTGAGCAGCATCATGCCGCAGAAGCGCAACCCGGTCGCGCTCGAGCACGCCCGGTCGATCGGCAGCAAGGCGGTGGGCCAGGCCGCTGCGGTGATGCTGAGCGTCCACAACACACCCTTCGGCGACATCGTCGACACCGAGGACGATCTGCAGCCGCTCGTCCACCAGACGTTCCGCGACGCCGTCCGCGCCGTCTCGCTGGTGGCGGCTTCGCTCGAGACCGCGGTCTTCGACGTCGCCGAGATGGCGCGGCGCGCCGGCGAGGGCTTCATCACCGTCACCGAACTGGCCGACACGCTGACCCGTGACCACGGCCTGCCCTTCGTGCAGTCGCACGCGATCGCGGCCGGCCTGGTCGAGGCGCACCGCGTCGGGCCGGATCGTCCGCTCGAGGACCAGCTCGTCGAGGTGTCGACGCGCGTCACCGGGCGACCGATCGCCCTCGCCGCGGCGCGCCTGCGCGACATCCTGTGCCCGTCGCATTTCGTCCGCATCCGCGCCACCGCCGGCGGCCCGGCCCCGATCCGGACCGCCGACGCAGTGCGCGCCGCCGACGCCGCGCTGGCCCGCGACGCGGCCTGGCTGGGCGAGACGCGCGCGCGGCTGGCCGCGGCCGACCGTGCCCGCTGCGCCGCCCTGGAGGCCCTGTGACGCCACCCGAGCCACCACCGGCGGGCGCCGCGCCGGCCGCCGCTGACGACGATCGCCCGATGGGCGCGATCTATGTCGGCGTGATCGTCTTCGAGATCGTCACCCTGCTCGCGCTGTGGTGGTTCCAGACCACCTTCAGCCGCGGCTGATCGAGTTCCCCCGCATGCATCTCGTCGACTGGGTCGTCGTCGCCGCCTACTTCGCCTGGATCCTCGTCGACGGCATCAAGCGATCGCACCGCACCAACGAGGTCGAAGGCTATTTCCTCGCCAACCGCAGCCTGCCGTGGTGGGCGGTCGGCCTGTCGGTGATGGCGACGCAGCTGTCGGCGATCACCCTGGTCGGCACCACCGGGCGCGGCTTCGGCGAGGGCATGAGCGTGCTGCAGCTCTATTTCGGGCTGCCGATCGCGATGGTCATCCTGTCGGTGACGGTGGTTCCGTTCTTCTACCGGGCCAGGGTCTTCACCGCCTACGAGTATCTCGAGCGCCGCTTCGACGTGAAGACGCGGACGCTGACCAGCCTGCTGTTCCTGCTCTCGCGCGGCCTGTCGTGCGGCGCGGTGCTGTCCGCGCCATCGGTGATCCTATCGGTGATCTTCGGCTGGAACCTGCCGTTGACGGTGCTGGCGATGGGCCTGCCGGCGGTCGGCTATACGCTGGTCGGCGGCGTCCAGGCGGTGACGTGGGCCGACGTGAAGCAGATGTTCGTCATCGTCGCCGGCGTCGCCGCGGCGATCGTCGTGCTGATCGTCGGCCTGCCGGCGGAGACGTCGGTGTCGAGCGCGCTGCACCTCGCCGGCAGCACCGGGCGGCTGACCGCCATCGACTTCAGCTTCTCGCTCGAGAAGACCTACACCTTCTGGTCCGGGATGATCGGCGGCCTGTTCCTGATGCTGTCGTACTTCGGCTGCGACCAGAGCCAGGTGCAGCGCTTCCTCACCGCCCGATCGGTGACCGAAGGCCGCCACTCGCTGCTGATGAGCGCGTTCGCCAAGATCCCGCTCCAGATCGTCGTCCCGCTGATCGGCGTGCTGATGTTCGCCTACTACGTGTTCGTGCCGGCGCCGCTGCTGTTCAACGGCGTCCACGACGCGCGCGTCCGATCGAGCGCCCGTGCCGCTGACTACGCGGCCGTCGAGCGTCAGTACCAGGACGCCGTGGCGGCGCGGCGCACCGCCGCGGATGCCTATTCGGCCGCCCGCGGCCGCGGCGACGAGACGCAGGCATCGGCGTCCCGCACGGCGTTCGCCGCGAGCGACGCCGCGGTCGGTCGGGCCCGCTCGGCCGCCACCGGCATCGTCCGCGACGTGACCGGCGATCGGGCCTTCGGCGACACCAACTACGTCTTCCCGACGTTCGTCACCACGCACATGCCGATCGGGCTGGTCGGCCTGATCATCGCGGCCATCTTCGCCGCTTCGATGTCGACGGTGGCAGCCGAGCTCAACTCGCTGGCGACGGCCTCGGTCATCGACTTCTATCGGCGCCTGTTCGTGCGCGACGCCAGCGATGCCCACTATCTGGCGGCCGCCAAGGTGGCGACCGCGGTGTGGGGCCTCTTCGCCTGCGTCGTCGCGCTGTTCGCCGCCAACCTCGGTCCGCTCATCGACGTCGTCAACCGCTTCGGTTCCTTCTTTTACGGCTCGATCCTCGGCGTGTTCGTCCTCGCCCTCGGGGTGCCGCGCGCGACCAGCCGCGGCGCGTTCGTCGGCCTGATCGCCGGCATCGCCGCCGTCGCCACCGTCGCCACGCAGCTGCCGCACATTGCCTTCCTGTGGCACAACGTCGTCGGCGTGGTGGCTGTCGTCGTGGTCGGCTCTCTCGTCAGCCTGTCCGACCGGCCCGACTGATCTCCAGTTCGTCACATTCTGGTCCGCGGGGACGAACCCTGTCCGCGCGTCGGTCGTCTACCCCCAGCGAACCGCAAGCTGGGAGGACGTCATGCACGCGATCACTCGCCGTGTCGGGATCCCTGTCGCCATCGTGCTCGCGATCGTCCTGGGGACCGCCTCCCGGGCCGCCGCCATCGAGCCCGATTGGGCCGAAGGGCAGTGGATCGGCGGGTTCGAGGGCGTCGACGGCACCGTCTACATCACGGCCCAGATCGAAGCAGAGATCGAGGCCGAGGCCCGCGTCCTGACCGGCAGCCTCGAGCTGCCCCTCCAGGGCGACGGCGCGGTGAAGCTGGATCAGGTCAAGGCCACCGCCGATGCGCTTCACTTCGACGTGCGCGGCGCCAAGACGCGCCTGGTCTTCGACGGCAAGCGCCGCGAGGCCGGCCGCGTCACCGGCACGGTCCGCCAGGGCCGCGGCGCCGCGTCGTTCGAGCTGCTCAAGGTCGTCCCGCTGTCAGCGGCGCGCCTCGATGCCATCGCCGGCACCTACGAGCTCGAGCCCGGCCACAACGTCCTCGTCGCCCGCTCGCAGGGCGGCCTCATCTACGTCGATCAGGATCGCGGCCGCGTCGGGGCGCTGTTCGCGCTCGACGATGGCACGCTGATCGGCGGCCCGTCGCTCGGATCGGGTTACCCCATCGAGCTGAAGATCGACGTGCCGGCGAGGCCGGGCGAGGCCGTCGACCGCATCAAGTGGTCGTGGCGGAATCGGGCCACGGCGCTGGGCGTGCGGCGCCACCCGTATCTCGCCGAGGCCGTCTCGTTCGCCAGCACCGGCGGCGTGCGCCTGAGCGGCACCCTGTTGATTCCGGCCCGGCCCCGACCGCACGCGGCGGTGGTCATGGTGCACGGCTCCGGGCCCGCGACCCGCGATGCGCTGTGGCCGTGGGCCGACATGTATGCGCGTGCCGGCATCGCGGTGCTCATCCACGACAAGCGCGGCACCGGGGCGTCGACCGGGAGCTGGTCGGCGGCGACCTTCGACGACCTGGCCGACGACGCCCACGCGGCGGTGCGGCTGCTGCAGGGCCGGCCGGAGATCGACGCCCGCCGGGTCGGGCTGCACGGGATGAGCCAGGGCGGGTGGATCGCGCCGCTCGTCGCCCGGCGGGCCCCCGACGTGGCGTTCATCATCGCGGAGTCGGCGCCGGCGATGACGCCGGTCGAGCACGAGCGCCTGCGCGTCCCCTACCAGCTGGCGGCCGACGGCTTCGCGCCCGACCTGATCGCCCACGCCGTCTCGTTCATGGACCAGAAATTCGAGGTGGCGCGGACGGGCGAGGGCTGGGACGCCCTCGAGGCGGCGATGGCCGGCGGCGCTCGCGAAGGCTGGCTGTCCTACGTCAACCCGCCGCCGTCGCTCGAGAACCTGCGCTGGAACTGGGACCACGTCCTGTCCTACGACCCGGCCCCGGCCCTCGAGGCCCTGAATTGCCCGGTCCTGGTCCTCTACGGCGGCCTCGACACCATCGTCCCGGCCCGGATCCACCGCGACCGGATGCAGGCCGCCCTGGATCGGGCCCGCACCCGCGACGTCACGATCAAGGTCTTCGACAAGGCCAACCACGCCTTCCTGCAGGCGGTGACCGGCGGCCGCCGCGAGAGCCCGGCCCTCAAGGGCTTCGTCGACGGCTACCTCGGCACCCACATCGCCTGGCTCTCCGAACGGCTCTGAGTGGTTGTCGACGGCGGTTTCCGCTCAGAAACCGCCGCCGGCCGCCCGTGGGCACTGATTCACGCCGCCACTCGGATCTGCCGATGACCCGGGTGGCCTCCTAGCCCTTCCCGCACGCTTCTTCACCCAAAAACAGGCCTGGATTGGTGCCGGACACCAACGGGCCGATTCAACGATCAGCCATCGGCCAACCGGTCAGCGTCCGTGCCTCTGCACGCGCCTGCACTGGAAGCCGGACGCATCGGGTGGGGTCGTCGCCCACACGGTTCGTGATCGTTGCGACGTTTTCGAGTGGGCGTGCGCTAGTGACAACTCCTGACACGCGGCACAACTCGCTGGGCAATCCGGCCTTGGCGGCTCCGGCCGTCCGGGAACGCGGCTTGCTCAACCATGCCGGCATGAAAGGTCGCCGACGTGAACGCCCGTCCGCCCGGCTCCGCTCCGCCCAGGGTTTCTCGCTGCTCGAACTGCTCATGGTCGTCGCGATCATGGCCGTCCTCGGCGGCATCGCCATCGGCGTGACGCCGGGCGTCATCAGTGTCGCCAAGGGCCAGTCCGGCGCCCAGCAACTGTCGGCGTTCCTCAAGCGGACCCGCGAGCTGGCGATCAGCCGCCGCCGCAACATCGAGATCGAATTCACGGCCCCGAGCCGCGTGCGCAGCACGCAGCGCGCCGTGCCGGACCCGCCGAACCCGCTCGGGGCGTCGACCGTCCTCGAGACGACCTACCTCGAAGGCCGCGTCGAGTACCGCACCTTCGGCGGCGTGCCCGACACGCCGGACGCCTTTGGCAATGCCGCGGCCGTCGTGCTCGGCGGCGCCAACCCGGTGATGTTCACGAGCGAAGGCTCGTTCACCGACGTCGACGGCAACCCGATCAACGCCTCGATCTTCCTCGGGGTCCCGGGCCAGACGAACACCGCCAACGCCCTGACGATCATCGGGACCACGGCAACCGTTCGCAACTTCCGCTGGGATGGCAGCCGATGGGTCCAGTAGTCACCACTACCGCGTCGACGAACCGCCCGCCTCGCGCCGGCGACGGCGGCTTCTCGTTCATGGAACTGGTCGTCGCCATGTCGATCCTGATGGTCGGCCTCCTCGGCCTGGCCCAGGTCTTCTACTTCGGCATGGCGATCGTCGGCACGTCGTCGGCCCAGCTGATCGCCCGCGAGAAGGCGCGTGAGGCCATCGAGAGCGTGCACACGGCCCGCGACACGCGCGTCATCACCTGGGCGCAGATTCGCAACACGGCGGCGCCGAACTGCGCGACGTGGCCGACCACCACCCCCAACGGCGGCGGCACCTTCCTGAACGGCCAGCAGAACCTGCTGGCGGCCGGGCCCGACGGCCTGGTCTACACCGCCGACGACGCCGGCCAGGAAATGCTGCCCGGGCCCGACAACATCCTCGGCAACGCCGACGACATCCCGCTCGCCGGCTTCACCCGCGAGATCGCCATCTGCGACATCACCGGCAACGCCAACCTGCGCCAGATCGCGGTGACCATTCGCTACAACGGCAGCGCCGCCGTCGGCAGCCAGCGTCGCACCTACACGCTGGTCACCTACATCTCGAGCTTCTCGTGAGGACCATGTCCATGCCTCCTCGCACCGCCCGCGGCGACGCGGGTTTCTCGCTGCCCGAAACCATGGTGTCGATGGGCATCATGCTGGTCGTGCTGGGCGGCACGTTCACGGCGATGACCAACGCGATGCGCGCCGAGCAGACCGCGCGCAGCATCACGACGCTGAACGGCCACCTCCGGGCCTCGATGGACCTGGTCGTCCGCGACTTCCTCCAGGTCGGCCAGGGTCTGCCGGTCGGCCGCGTCATCGGCGTCCCGAACGGACCCGGATCGCAGCCGATCATCCGTCCCGGCCCGGTCGCGACCGGCGGCTGCGCCGGCGTCGCCAACTTCCCGGTCTCGCCGACGCTGCAGGCGGTCACCGTCGGCCCGGACCTCGGCCCGCCGATCAACGGCCAGTGCACCGACGTCATCACGACGCTGGCCCACGACGGCGCCTTCGAGAACGTCAACGTCTCGTCGATGGCGGCCAACGCCCAGTCGATCACGGTCTATCCGTACGGCACCGACGGCCTCAACGGGACGCTCGACGACACCAACATCTCGGACGCGCCCGACGTGCTGGGCGACAACGTCCGCATCGGCGACGTGCTCGAGATCACCAAGGGCAACGCCAGCACGCTGGTCTACGTGACCAACGTCGTCGGCCAGACCATCACGTTCGCGCCCGGCGATCCGCTCAGCCTGAACCAGTTCGACGCGGCGCTGGCGATGCTGGGGACGCTGAACCAGTCGAAGGCGGCCGCGCCGGTCGACCCGAACGCGCCGGTCGTCCTCGCCGGCCTCATCCAGCGCGGTCCGTCAGTGGCCAGCCGCGTCCGGATGATCTCCTACTACGTCGACACCACGACCAACCCGGCCAGCCCGCGGCTGGTGCGCCGGATGGGCGCGGCCGCCCCGAACGCGGTGGCCTTCGAGCTCGAGGCGTTCCGCCTCACCTACGACATCGCCGACGGCACGGTGAACCCGGCCGGCGTGCGCATGGATGCCACCGACCTGACCGTCGCCGGCGACTGCGCGCCGTTCGCCTGCTCGTCCAACCAGATTCGCAAGGCCAACGTGACGCTGGCCATCCGGTCGGAACAGAGGAACAAGCAGACGGGCTACTACCACAACACCCTGTTCACCCAGGTCGCGTTACGCAGCCTCGCGTTCGTGGATCGGTATCCATGATGCCCGCAGGGGGTTCGCGGTCCGCCGGCGTCCGGCGGATCGAACGGCTTGCCTCGGAGGGATTCATGCGGAAGCGTTTGATGCAGCGAAACAAAGAAGCGGGCGTGGCACTGCTGTCCGTCATGCTCATCCTGATGTTGATGTCGGCCCTGCTGATCGGCTTCATCGCCATGGTCAACTCGGACCAGGCGGCGAGCGGCATCAACCGGGATCAGACCCAGGCCTACGCCGCGGCGCACGCCGGGGTCGAGAAGCTGACGGCCGATCTCGGCCAGCTGTTCCAGACGAACTTCGCGCCGACCGGTGGCCAGGTGAACAACCTGTGGACGGCGCCCAACCAGCCGACCCTGTCGGGCATCCAGTACCTGACGCCGGCCGGCGGCACGGGGTATCGGATCAATTTCACCGACACGACGCCGGCCGACGGCAACCCCGACCTCGAGAACCCCGCCGGGTCGACGATCACCGCCGGTCCCTACCAGGGCCTGGTCGGCCTGATCACGCCCTACAACATCGAGGTCAGCGCCCGGACCGCCGGCGGCGCCGAAGTCCGCATGCGCCGCACGATGCAGACGGTCGGCATCCCGGTCTTCCAGTTCGGCATCTTCTCCGAGAACGACCTGAGCTTCTTCGCCGGCCCCAACTTCGCGTTCGGCGGCCGCGTCCACAGCAACCAGCACCTCTTCCTCAAGCAGGATGGGGGCAACACCCTGACCCTGCAGGACCGCGTCACCGCGGTCGGCGAGATCATCCGCGACCAGTTGGCCAACGGCGTCGCCGGCTCGCACACCTCGATCGTTCGAATGGCTCTCGCGGCCGGCTGCCCGGCGGCGCCGGCGGCGGCAACGGCCGCCTGCCGTAACCTCGGCCCCGCCAACTGCGCCGGCGCGGCCTGTGAGGGCAGCGTCACCGGTGGCCCGGGCTCGGCCCTCAACGAGCCGACCTGGACGAACCTGTCGATCGGGACCTACAACGGCTGGATCCGCAACGGCCGCACCGGCGCCCGCCGCCTCGATCTGCCGGTCGTCAGCGATGGCGCCCGCACCGTCGACCTGATCCGGCGCGCCCCGGTCGGCGAGCTGCCGACGTCCAACGTCGGGCGCCAGCGCTTCTACAACATGGCGACGCTGCGCATCCTGATCTCGGACACGCAACTGGAGCTGACCGCCCTGCCGAACGTCGTGGGCGCGCCAATTCCCTTGCAGGGCACAATGAACGTCGCTGCCTTCGAAGTGATCCCGGGGATCACGCTCGCGGCTGGCAACCACCCGTTCGCCTCGACGCCGGCCATGGCGAACGCGGCGGCCGTCACGCAGGCGCTCAACGATGGCTTCCGCACCACCGCCGGCACGTCGACGATCGGCGGCTACATCCTCATCAACAAGCAGGATCGCAACGGCGTGTGGACCGACGTGACCAAGGAAGTCATGAACCTTGGCTTCTCGGGCCGCCGGCTGAGCAACCCGGCCCTCGGCGTGCCGGCCAACTACGACTTCGTGCCGAACTTCGCCAACAATTGCGTCAACCCGCATCGCAACGCGATCATCCGGGTGCAGCGGACGCGCGACTCGCTCGCCGGCGCCGCGCCGGGCTGCGGCGGCGTCAGCATGGCCGGCACGGACTACTGGCCGAACGTCCTCTACGACGCCCGCGAGGGCATGCTCCGTGACGACAACGCCGGCCGGCCGGTGGCGCCCGGTGGCGCGCCGACGTTCGGCTACGACCGCCTCTACTGGGGCGGCGTCATGCACTACGTCGAGCTCGACGTGAACAACCTCCGTCGCTGGCTGCGCGGCGACCTCGGCGGCAGCGTGACGGCGGCCTGCATCAACGGCGCCGGACCGGCAACCTGTCCGATGGACGTCACCGGCTTCGTCGTCTACTTCTCGGACCGCCGCACCAACAAGGGCGCGGGCCCCGACAACGCCGTGACGGTCGCTCCGACGCTGACCGCGGTGGCGCCCACGGTCACCTCGCCGCTCGGCAGCACCGAAGTGACCTACGGCGACGACGCCGAGACGGGCGAGCTCGGCTACGAGGACATCATCAACACCAACGCTTCGAGCCAGCGCAACGGCGCTCTCGACCACGCCTACGTCGACGTGGACCTCAACAACCGCTTCTCGGAGGATCTCAACTGGGAGCCGGCGACCGTCGCCGCCGTCAACGCCCCGGGCCGCGGCACGCTCGAGCGCTACGGCAGCACCGGGCGTCTGCTGCCGGTGGTGGCTCTCGCTGCTCCGCTGCCGTACGCGGCCAACCAGATGCTGCGCGTGCCGGCCGGCAACCTGACGCCGAACGGCGTCCCGACGGCCACGGTGAACGATGCGGCCGGCGCCAACTACTCGCTCTACGGCCTGCCCGCGGCGGGCTGGGGGACTCCGATCGATCGGCAGGTGGCTCGCGTCAACCGCGCCTTCTACTTCCGACGTGCGCTGAAGCTGGTCAACGGCGGCCGCGGCGAGCTGCCGGCCAACGGGTCGCAGGGGCTGACGGTGGCGGCCGAGAACCCGCTCTACGTCGAGGGCAACTACAATGCCTGCACCAACAACATCGACCAGCTGATCAACGCCGGCACGGGCGTGCCCCGCAACAACACGGGCAACGCCTGGCAGGCGGCCTGCACCGGCGGCGTCGTCTTCGGTGCGACGCCGGGCGTCGACCACGTGTCGGCCGCGGTCATCGCCGATTCGGTGACGCTGCTGTCGAACGCGTGGAACGACATCGCCTCGTTCGTCAACCCGCACGACGTCGATCGCGCCGTCAACGGCGCCTGGGACGCCGACGACAGCGACGTCCGCCAGGCGCAGACGACCAGCTACCGGACCGGCATCATCAGCGGCAAGGGCCTGAACTTCCCGCGCGCCGCGACGGCGCCGGGGGCGGCCGACGGCGCCGACTGGGGCACCGACGGCGGCGCCCACAACTTCCTGCGCTACATCGAGCGCTGGAACGGCGCGACGCTGAACTACCGCGGCTCGATCCTGAGCTTCTACACCAACCGCCAGGCGGTGGGCGTCTACAAGTGCTGCAACGTGGTGTATACGCCTCCCAACCGCGGCTACAACTTCGACCAGGAGTTCCTGACGCCGACGCTGCTGCCGCCGCGCACGCCGATGTTCCGCGACATCAACACCCTGACCTTCCGTCAGGTGCTGCGTCCGACCCAGTAGCACGGACGTCACGTCACGACCGCCCGCCCATCGCATGGGTGGGCGGCTTCCAAGGGGAAGGCCGATGGCCTTCCCCTTTTTTCGTTTCAGGCCCGGGTTTGCCCGGTTGCGCCTGTCGGGCCGGCCTTGATCGGACGATAAACGCACGGTTCCCGCGTGGAACAGCATCTGCACTCAGAGTCTTTTTCCCGTCCGAACCCTAGCGGCCGTCCGGAGGATCCCGCATGCGTCCCTTCCGTTTCCGACTGGCACCCGGTGTGACCGGGCTGCTCCTTCTCGCGGCCGCCCCGGCGGCGGCCCAGCTTCCGTCGATCCAGTCCGTCAGCTACGTCGGCGGCCTCAGCTCGCCGGTCGGGATGGTCCAGGACCCATCCGATCCGGCCGTGCAGTTCGTCGTCCAGCAGGGCGGCCTGATCCGGGTGATCCGCAACGGCGCGCTGCAGGGCACCAACTTCCTGAACCTGACGACCGCGATCTCGACCGGCGGTGAACGCGGCCTGCTCGGCCTGGCCTTCCCGAGCGACTACGCCCGGACCGGCCGGTTCTACCTCAACTTCACCCGCAGCGGCGACGGCGCGACCGTGATTGCCCGCTTCCTGCGGTCGGCCGGCAACCCGCTCGTCGCCGACCCGAATTCGCGCCTCGACTTCCTGTGGCCAGCCCAGCCGGATATGGCCACCGACAACGGCTGCGCGGCGTTCGCGTCGACGCCGCAGCGGGCCATCTGCCAGCCGTTCAGCAACCACAACGGCGGCAAGATCGCCTTCGGTCCGGACGGCTATCTCTACATCGGGATGGGCGACGGCGGATCCGGCGGCGATCCGCAGAACCAGGCGCAGCGAACGGGCACGCTCCTCGGCAAGATGCTGCGCATCGACGTCGACGTACCCGCCAGCGATACCACCGGCTACCGCATCCCGCCCGACAACCCGTTCACGGGCACATCGGCGCTGGCCGCGGCGACGCTCGACGAGATCTGGGCTTTCGGCGTGCGCAACCCCTGGCGCTTCACCTTCGACCCGACCTGGATCGGCGGCACCGGCGCGATGCTGATCGGCGACGTCGGCCAGAACGCCATCGAGGAGATCGATTACGAGCCCGGCCACCTGGGCGGCCGCAACTACGGCTGGCGCCTGCGCGAAGGCGCGAACGACTTCAACCCCGGCACGACCCCGGCCTTCACCCCGCTCGTCAATCCGGTCTTCCAGTACGACAACAGCTTCGGCCTCAATGGCGGCCGCTCGATCACCGGCGGCTACGTCTATCGCGGCAGCGCGCTCGGCGCGGCCTGGCGCGGCCGCTACTTCTACTCCGACTTCATCTCGGGCCGGCTCGGCTCGATCGCCTTGACCGTCGACCCGACGACGCGCCTGGCCACGGCCTCTGACTTCCAGGAGCACACCGCCGCCTTCAACTCGTCCGGCGGCATCAGCTCGATCGACATCGACGCCTACGGCGAGATCTACGTCGTCAAATACAGCGGCGAGATCCGCAAGCTGGTGCCGATCACCCTCGACACGGACGGCGACGGGATGAGCAACGAGCTCGAGCTGCGCTACGGCCTCGATCCGGCCAGCAGCACCGGCGACAACGGCGCCGCCGGCGACCCGGACGGCGACGGCATCGCCAACGCCGCCGAGCTCGCCGCCGGCACGCATCCGCGCGGCTTCGCGACGTTCACGCGGCAGCTCGCCGAAGGCGCCAGCTCGGCGTTCTTCGAGACGAGCCTCTCGCTGATGAACGGCAGCGCCCAGCCGGCCACCGTCGTGCTCCGCTTCCTCAAGGACAACGCGACGACGGTCACCTGGCCGGTGACGATCGCGCCGCGTCGTCGCCTGACTGTCAACCCCGGCCAGCTGGCGTCGGTCAGCAACTCGTCCTACGCGACGATCGTCGAGGCCGATCGGCAGGTGGTCGTCGAGCGGACGATGAAGTGGGACCAGAGCAGCTACGGCGCCCACACCGAGAAGGCGATCGACGGCCCGGCCAGCAACTGGTTCTTCGCCGAGGGCTCGCAGGGCTTCTTCCTGACCTACGTGCTGCTGACCAATCCCAGCACATCGCCGAACCGGGCCCGCGTCCGCTTCCTGCGCGAGTCGGGCGGGCCGGTCGAGCAGGAGTTCACGCTGGCGCCGCTGTCACGGCGCACCGTCGACTGCGGCTCGATCGCGGCGATCGTCAACGCGTCGTTCGGTATCGAGGTGACGTTCCTCGACGCGCCCGGCGCGGCCGAGCGGGCGATGTACTTCGGCCTGCCGCCGGATCGGCTGTTCAAGGCCGGCCACGAATCGGCGGGGGTCACCGCGCCGGCGACCGAATGGTTCCTGGCCGAGGGCGCGACCGGCACCTTCTTCGAGACGTTTGTGCTGATCGCCAACCCGAACTCGGCCGCCGCCGACGTGACGGTCACCTACCTCACCGACTCGGGCCAGAGCGTCATCCGCAGCAAGTCGATCCCGGCCAACAGCCGCCTCACCGTCAACATCGAGGCCGAGGGGTCGACGACGCTGGCCAACGCCGCCGTCGCGACGCGGGTGGTGTCGACCATTCCGGTGGTCGTCGAGCGGGCGCAGTACCTGGCCGAACGCGCCGTCGCAGTGGTACGAGGCGCACAATTCCTTTGGCGTCACTGCGGCCGGCACCGCGTGGGGCCTGGCCGAGGGCCAGACCGGGCGCTTCGAGGCGGCCAACACCTACATCCTGCTCGCCAACAACACCAACGGCTCGGCGACGGTGACGATCGACTTCATCCGCGAGGTCGACGTGCCGGTGACCAAGACCTTCACCGTGCCGGCCAACTCGCGCTTCAACGTGGCGGTCGGGCCGGGCACGCAGGTGCCCGAGCTGAACGGGGAGCGCTTCGGCGCGGTCGTGACCAGCACCGTCCCGATCGTCGTCGAGCGGGCGCTCTACTGGAACGCGAACGGCGAGTTCTGGAGCGCCGGCACGAACGCCACCGCGACGGCGCTGCAGCCGTAGCCGGGTCGCTTGGTCAGCGCAGCGTCGGGGGCGGGCCGGATGATCCGTCCGGCGTGCCCTCGGCTGGCGCGGCCGAGCCGTCGCTCGGCACGAGGGCGATCGGCTTGCCGTCGGTGCCGAGGAGCCAGGTGCGCTGGCGCGGCGGCAGGAACGGCGCGTCCGCCTCGTAGAGCGGGCCGGGCGTAGCCGAGCCGCCGTGCCGGCACTGGCCATGCGTCGCGCGGCCCGACGTGTCGACGATGCCGGAGAGGCACGGCCCGACCGGGCCTTCGTCGAAGTGGAACAGCAGCGCCGTCTCGGCATCGGCCGTGAACGGCGCGATCGGGCGATCGAACGGCGACGAGTAGCGGACGCTCGAGGAGAGCCGCAGCTCGTCGATCGCGCCCGAGTAGCCGTGGCCGCCGGCGCCCTCCTCGGTCTTCGAGGCGCCGATCACCAGGAACGGATCGCTCGACACGCCGGTGGGGCGGCCATCGCGATAGCTGATGTCGCCGGCCGGCCCGACGCCCTGCGCGCTCTCGGTGCCGTCGACGTAGATGCGCATCACCCCGTCGGCGAAGCGCCGGGTCAGCGCGACGTGGTGCCAGCGCCCGTCGGCGACGTCGATCAGCCCGCAGATGGTCTGCTGGCGCCCGGCCCGGCCGACGCCGAAGGCGATGCGGCCGCCGGACAGCGACACGCCGTACTCGCCGTAGTCGCCGTCGCCGAACACGTCGCGATCGAGGATCACGTTGCCGTAGGTCCAGCCGTCGCTGCCGGCCTGGCAGGAGGTCGCCGGGTTCGCGCCCGGCTCCGTCTTCAGCCAGAACTCGACCGTGGAGATCGCCGCCGAGGTCGGCCGCGACCTGCGGATCGATCGGCACCTTGACGCGATCGACTTCCGCCGTCGGGTTGCCGTGGAAGCGCAGCGACATCCCAGTGAGCTGCCCCGGGGTCGTCGTCGACGTGGAGGTGGCCGTCGTGGTGGTCGTGGCGCTGGTCGCCGCGGCGGTGGTGGAGTTGCCGGTCGCAGCTCCGCCCTGGGGGGACGTGGGGCTCGTCGGCGCCTCGGTGCACGCGGCCGTTGCCGCTGCGCACACGAGACCGAGCCAGGCGCGCGCCATCCGGATCGGCATCGTTCAGACTGCGGGGGCCCCGGCGCGTGACGCCCGGATCCCCGGCGGGGAGAGCGGTATTGTAGCACTCGTGCTGCGCTCGCACCGGGTCCCCGGCCTCACTGCCAACCGGCTCTCGGTGGCGCGAAACGCCCTGCAAAATCAGGGAATTTCCCTGGTCGACGTGACCGGCTCGAACCCGACGCGGGCCGGCCTCCACTACCCGGACGAGCTGCTGGCCGGGCTCGGCGGGCCGGCCGGCCTCGACTACGCCCCCGACCCGCGCGGCCTGCAGACGGCCCGCGAGGCGGTGTCGGGCGAGCTCGCCCGGCACGGCGTGGCCGTCGACCCCGGTCGGATCCTGCTGACCGCCAGCACCAGCGAGGCCTACGCGTTCCTGTTCAAGGTGCTCTGCGATCCCGGCGACGAGGTGCTGGTGCCGGTGCCCAGCTACCCGCTCTTCGAGATCCTGAGCCGCCTGGAAGCGGTCCGCGCCGTCCCCTATCCGCTCGACCCGCACGGCGGCTGGAGCTACGACGTCCACGCCATCGCCGAGCGGGTGACCGCCCGCACCCGGGCGGTCGTCGTCGTCAGCCCGAACAACCCGACCGGGACCGTTCTGTCGGCTGTCGAGATCCGGGCGCTGTCGGCGTGCTGCACCACCCACGACCTGACCCTGATCGCCGACGAGGTCTTCGTCGACTATCGCTTCACGGCGCAGGCCCAGGCCACGGCCCAGGCCGCGGCCGGCCGGCCGACGACGGTGCTGAGCGAGGCGACCTGTCCGACCGTGTCGCTCGGCGGACTATCGAAGGCGGTGGGCCTGCCGCAGTTGAAGCTGGCGTGGCTGGCCGTCGGCGGACCGGCCGACGCGGCGCGCGATCTGCTCGACCGCCTCGAGCTGGTGGCCGATTCGTTCCTGTCCGTCGGCACGCCGATCCAGGCGGCGCTGCCGGCGATCCTCGGGCGCGGCGCCGCGGTCCGCGAGCAGATCCGCGCCCGGCTCGAGCACAACCTGGCCATCGCGCGCCGGCATGTCGCGGCGGCGCCGGCTCTCCAGCTGCTCGAACCCGGCGGCGGCTGGACCGCCGTGCTCCGCGTGCCCGCGACCGGCAGCGAGGAGGCGCTCGCGCTCGATCTGTTGGAGCGTCACCACGTCGTCGTCCAACCGGGTTACTTCTACGATTTCCCGACCGAGGCCTGGCTGGTCGTCAGCCTGCTCACCGATCCCGAGACGTTCGCGCGCGGCATGGAGCGGATCGTCGCTGCGACGGCGATGGAATCTGACAAGATTGACCCCAGGCGGGTAACGAGACCACGGTGACCAGTTCGGCAGCCAATTTTCCTCGCGGACGCCACGCTGGCGTGCTCCTGCCGTTGTTCTCCGCCGCGTCCGCCGAGGGCTGGGGCATCGGCGAGATCCCGGACCTCGTGACGCTCGCCGCCTGGCAGCGCCGGGCCGGCCTCGACTTTCTGCTCATGCTCCCGGTCAACGAGCTGGCGCCGTCCGGGCACCACTCGCCCTACGCCACCGTCTCGGCGATGGCGATCGATCCGATCTACCTGCGGCTGGTCGGCGTGCCCGAGTACGTCGCCGGGGGCGGCGTCGAGTTCCTGTCGGCTGATCAGCGCGCCGCGCTCGCGATCCTGCGGCACTCGCCGCAGGTCGACTACGACGCCGTTCGCGAGCTGAAGCAGGCGGCGCTGCGGGCGGCCTTCGATCGCTTCGACGACGAGCACTGGCAGCACCAGACGCCGCGGGCCGCGGAATTCGTCCTGTTCGTCCAGCGCGAAGCCCACTGGCTCGACGACTACGGCCTGTTCCGGGCCCTGCGCGACCGGTTCGAATCGCAGCCCTGGTGGGAGTGGCCCGACCCGCTGAGCACCCGTCAGCCCTCAGCCCTCGACGTTGCCCGGCGTAGTCTCGAGCGCGAGATTCGCTTCCACGCCTACCTGCAGTGGCTCGCCGACGGCCAGTGGCAGGCCGCCCGCGCAGCCGCCGGCATCAAGCTGTTCGGCGACGTGCCGTTCGTCGTCGGCGCCGACAGCGCCGACGTCTGGCAGCACCAGGAGAAGTTCGATCGCGAGCTGTCGGTCGGCACGCCGCCCGATGCCTTCAGCGCCGACGGCCAGGACTGGGGCCTGCCGGCCTACCGCTGGGATCGGGTGCAGGCCGAGGATTTCGCCTGGCTGCGCGCCCGCGCCCGCCGCGGCGCCCAGCTCTTCGACGGCTACCGCGTCGACCACGTCATCGGTTTCTATCGCACCTACGTTCGCGACGCGCAGGGCGTCGGCCGCTTCACGCCCGAGGATCCGGAAGCACAGAAAGCGCTCGGCCGGACGATCATGCAGATCTTCCAGTCGTCGGGCGCGGCGATCCTGGCCGAGGATCTCGGGACGGTGCCGGACTTCCTGCGCGAGTCGCTGAAGGACCTGGGCGTGCCCGGCTACAAGGTGTTCCGATGGGAGCGCGACTGGAAGGCGGAGGGCCATCCGTTCCTGGATCCGCGCGGCTACGCCGCGCTGGCGGTGACCACCACCGGCACGCACGACACCGAGACCCTCGCCGAATGGTGGGGTTCGGCGCCGACGGAGGAGCGCACCGAGGTCCTGAAGGTACCTGACCTGGCCGGTGCCGGCTTCTCGGCGGCGTCGCCGTTCGACGCCCGGCTGCGCGACGCGCTGCTGACCGCCATTTATCGCGCCGGGGCCAACCTCGTGGTGCTGCCGCTGCAGGACATCTTCGGCTGGCGCTATCGGATCAACGTCCCCGGCACGGTCGGCAGCGACAACTGGACGTGGCGCGTGCCGTTTCCGGTCGGCGACCTGCTGATGCGCGGCGATGCCGCCGAGCGCGCCACCTTCCTCCGCCGCCTCGCCACCGAGGCCGGCCGTACGGAGCAATAGCCCGCTCGCGGCCGCGCCACGCCGCTCCAGCACCACCATGTCCGACGCCCCGCCCGACGACCAACCCGACGCCCCGATGGAACCGATTCACGCGCCCGAGCTGCGCGGCGACCTCGCGTGGCTCAACACGCGCGGTCCGCTGACGCTCCGGGAGCTGCGCGGCAAGGTCGTGCTCCTCGACTTCTGGACCTACGGCTGCATCAACTGCCTGCACCTGGTCCCGCATCTCGCTTATCTCGAGCGGAAATACCGCGACGAGCTGGTCGTCATCGGCGTCCACTCGCCCAAGTTCGAGCACGAGAAGAACGTCGACCACCTGCGCCGCACGCTCGATCGTCTCGGCATCGAGCATCCGGTCGTGCAGGACGCCAGCTTCCGCATCTGGCAGGAGTACACCGTGCGGGCGTGGCCGACGCTGGTGCTGATCGACCCGGCCGGCTACGTCGTCGCGTCGGTTTCCGGTGAAGGCCACATGGCCGAACTCGATCAGGTCATAGCGGCGGTAATGGCGGTGTTCGACGAGCGGGGTGAACTGAGCCGCGAGCCGATCGCGGCCATCGGCCACGAGACGCCGGCCGCGTTGCAGGCGGCCGACGCGCATGTGCTCCGCTATCCCGGCGCCGTCCTCGCCGATCCCGCCAGGGGCCGGCTGTTCGTCGCCGACACCGGCCGCCATCGCGTGCTCGTCTGCGGCCTCGACGGCGCGGTCCGTGACGTCATCGGTGCCGGCGACATTGGCGGCTACGCCAGCGGCGCCTTCGAGGACGCGGAGCTCGACTCGCCGCAGGGCCTGGCTATAGCCGGCGACACGCTCTACATCGCCGATCGCGGCACCCACACGATCCGCGCCGCCGATCTGATCGAGCGGCGCGTCAAGACGATCGCCGGCACCGGCGAGCAGGGATCGTGGGGCGGGGAAGGCGGCGCCGCCCGCGAGACGCCGCTCGTGTCGCCATGGGGCATCGTCGTCTGGCGCGGCCTGCTGTTCGTCGCGATGGCCGGCGTCCACCAGATCTGGATGATCGACACGGCCCGCGGCCTGGCCTGGCCCTACGCCGGCACCGGCGCCGAAGCGCGCCTCGACGGCGCCATCGCCGAGGCCGCGTTCACCCAGCCGTCCGGCTTGGCCATCGCCGGGGACACGATCTACGTCGCCGACGCCGAGGGCAACATCATTCGCCGCGTCGATCTGCCGCCGAAGAACACGGTGACGACGCTCGCCGGCGGCAACCTGTTCGACTTCGGCGACAAGGACGGCAAGGGCGACGCCGTGCGCCTGCAGCATCCGCAGGGTATCGCCACGGACGGCGATCGCGTCTACATCGCCGACACCTATAACCACCGCATCAAGGTGCTCGATCCGGTCAAACGCAGCGTGCAGACGCTGGCCGGGACGGGCAAGCCCGGGCTCGCCGATGGCCGCCTCGATCGGGCACAGTTCGATGAGCCCGGCGGTGTGAGCCTGGCCGGGCGCACGCTCTACGTCGCCGACATGAACAACCACGCGGTGCGGGCGATCGATCTCGATCGCGACTCGGTTTCCACCCTCACGCTGCGTTGACAATTGGGCGCCGTCTCCGCTTCGGGCGGCGGCGGCGATTCATTTACATTGAAAATCTAACATTAGATGTTAGAATTTCAATATCATGGCGGCGTCGCCCATCGCCAGGTCGGCCGAGGCCGAGGTCCGCAAGGCCCTGCGCCGCGGCCGTGTGGTTGCTCTGGTCGGGCCCCGGCAGGCGGGCAAGACGACCATTGCCCGAGCCATCGTCGAGAGCGGCTCGCCGAACTACTTCGACCTGGAGTCTCCGCTCGACGCGGCCCGGCTGGCCGAGCCGCTGACTGCGCTCGAGCCGCTGCGAGGCACGGTCGTCATCGACGAAGTGCAGCGTCGGCCCGACCTTTTTCCCCTGCTTCGGGTTCTGGCCGATCGGTCGCCACTCCCGGCCCGCTTCCTGGTCCTGGGCAGCGCCTCGCCCGGCCTGTTGCGCCAGTCATCCGAGAGCCTGGCTGGCCGGCTCGAAGTCATCGAGACGGCCGGTTTCGTTCTCGGTGAGGTTGGCACGGGCGCTCTCGACCGGCACTGGCGGCGTGGCGGCCTGCCGCGTTCGTACCTCGCCCGCAGCGATGCCGAGAGTTGGACGTGGCGCGACCAGTTCGTCCGCACGTTCCTGGAGCGCGACCTCCCGCAGCTCGGCGTCGGCATCGCGGCACCCACGCTGCTGCGCTTCTGGACGATGATCGCCCACTATCACGGGCAGGTATGGAGTCACGCCGATCCGGCTCGATCTCTCGGCGTGAGCGAGCCCACCGTCAGGCGCTATCTGGACGCGCTGACCGGAGTGTTCATGGTGCGGCAGCTGCAGCCGTGGCACGAGAACCTCGGCAAACGCCAAGTCAAGTCGCCAAAGGTCTACGTCCGTGACAGCGGCCTCCTGCACCAGCTGCTCGGCATCCGGACCACCGCCGACCTGCAACGGCATCCGAAGATGGGCGCGTCCTGGGAGGGCTACGTCATCGAGCAGATACTGGCCACGCTGGCTCCAGACGACGTCTACTTCTGGGGCACGCACGGTGGCGCCGAGCTCGACCTGCTGCTGTTCAAGTCGGGCCGCCGTTACGGTATCGAAGTGAAACGCACCGATGCACCCCGGCGTACGCCGTCGATGGTCTCGGCGCTCGCTGACCTTGGCCTCGAGGCGCTTGCAGTGGTCCACCCAGGCGACCGCCGCTTCGAGATCGACCGGCGGATCGTGGCGGTGCCCGCGACGGAGGTGGCGAAGGCCTCCTGGCGGACCTTCTTTTGACCGTCGTCTCCCGTCAGTCCTGGCGAAGCGCGATCATCGGATCGACCCGCGAGGCGCGCAGCGCTGGGATCGCGCTTGCCAGCAGCGCCACCGCCGCGAGCAGCGCCGCGGCGATCGCGAACGTCGTGACGTCGGTCGGCGACAGCCCGAACAGGAGCGATTCGCTGCCGCGGCCCGCCAGCACGGCGAGCACCGCCCCGGCGGCGACGCCGCCGGCGACCAGCACGGCGGCCTCGACCAGCACCATCCGCACGACCTGGCCCGGCCGCGCGCCCAGGGCGAGGCGGATGCCCACTTCGCCACGCCGGCGCTGCATCACGTAGGCGATCACGCCGTAGAGCCCGATCGACGCCAGCAGCGCGGCGAGGACGCCGAAGAAGCCCGAGAGCATCGCCATCAGCCGCTCACGGACGAGCGACGCCTGGACCAGACGCTGCAGCACGAACCCCTCGACCTGCATCTCGGGATAGCTGCGCGCGAGATGACGTCGGGCGGTGGCCAGGACGGCGTCCGCGTCCGCGCCGCGGACGAGCACAGTGACGCCGCCCACCGGCGCCGGGAACTGGGTCATCGGCACCAGCGCCGCAGGCTCGGCAGGCGTGCGGAGATCGTTGTACTGCGCATCCGGCACGACGCCGACGATCTGGTAGACGGTCTCCGGATAGTCCGGCTCGCCGTACTGCATCAGCGTCAACCCGAGCGGCTGGGCGCGGCCGGGGTGGGCGATGGTGTGCCCATGCGCCGGTCCGGCGATCAGCGTCTGCAGGATCTCGCCGACAGCTGGTTATCATTCCCAGCCGCCTGAAATCGAGTTCAGTCAGCCATCGACCCAGAGCAGCGCGACCATTCACTACACCTTGGATGGCAACGACCCGACCACGTCCTCCGCGGCCTACAGCGCGCCCTTTGCGCTGCCTAGTTCAGCCACGGTCAAGGCCCGGGCCTTCAAGACGGGATGGACTGCCAGCGGCGTCGCGACGGCCGTGTACGAGGTCCGGACGGACCTCTCCGCGCCGACGCTCACCGCACGTGTGCGGCCCGGTGTGAACGCCCAGGGCTGGACGATGGGCCCGGCGACGGTGACCTTCATTTGCCACGACGCGGAGGGGCCGGTTCAGGACTGCCCGGCTCCGATCTTCGTCCCCGAGGAGACGGACAACTACCCGTACAGCAGAACGATTTCGGACGCGGCTGGACGCTCGACTACGGTGAGCGGCGTGGTGAGGGTCGACACGACGCCGCCGCAGCTTGCGTTGACGGCGCCGACAGCGCCGGCTGATGGCCTGGAGGTCTCGACTTCCTTCGTCACCGTGACGGGGACCGCATCGGACGCGATGTCCGGTCTGGCGGACGTCCGCTGCAACGATGTCGTCGCAACGGTGTCGAATGGAAACGTGACCTGCGACGTGCCCCTCCGTGCCGGGCGCAACCCCGTCGTCCTTCAGGCCAGCGACGTCGCTGGCCACAGCACGTCGATCGGGATCGTCGTCTGGCGCACCGTGGCGGTCGACAGACTGACGCTCTCGCCGGAGCAGCTGACATTGCAGGAAGGCGACGAGGCGCCACTCCGCCTCGTCAACAACATGGGCAGGGCGCACACTGGTGCGACGTGGACCGTCTCTGAGCCCTTCGTCGTCGAAGTCGTCGATGCTCCGGAGCCCCTGCTGCGGGCGCTGGCGCCGGGCGTCGCCACGGTGACCGCCACCTTGGGATCGCTCACGGCGCAATCTACCGTCACGGTTGTGGGTGCGACGATCGTGCTCGTGCCGGGGACGACACGCTGGGCCGTGCAGGGTACGCCGGGTCTTGAGCTGCAGAAGGTGATTTACACGCACCAGACCAGTCCGGACGTTCCGGAGGCCGCGCTGCTGGAAGCCTCCGAAGGCGCGAACGTACAGCTTCGTGGCATCAACAATGGCGCGACGACATCGATCACGCCGGTGTCAGGTGAGTTGCCTGGTCAGACGATGGGTGATTCCTTCGGCGGCGTGCTTCTCGTGCAGACCAGTGGCGATCGGACCAGCCTGCAGCGTGTCGGCTTCACGCCAGACGTCCAGCCGTGGCGTTGGGTGTCCAGCGGTGGCTTGGCCAACGTCGTCCAGACCAACGACGGAACGATCTTCGCCAGCGAACGGGTCCTGAGCGGCGGCGAATTGACCGCGGCGTCAGTGGTCGTGCTCGATGGCGCCACGGGGCAGCTCCGCGCCCGCGTGCCGATCACGACCGCGACCCACGATGAATCGATCGCCATCGACTGCCACCCGGCCAACAACGCAGTTAGCGACAACATCGGCGTGACGAGCTTGTGGGCTCTGTCCACATCCGACACGTATGCGGTGGTAATAGCCGAGGGAGACTCGTACTCCACGTGGATTGGCTCATCCCCTGATGCGTACTGTGGTCCCGGCGCACATGGCACGAGCAGCGGAACGACGTTCTTGCTGACTGTCGACACGAGTGGTGGGTCTACGATCACTCAGCTGGCCCAGGGCAGCGAGACGTGGCCGTCGAACCAGGGGAACTTGTCGACGCCCGGCGTAAACGGCCTCGCCGCCGACGCGCGCGGCAATTTCGTGGTCGCATTCTCGAACAACGAGCGACAGCTGTTCGGGCCAGAACCCGGCGCGCCAGTCCAACCCCTTGGTTCGACGGGCCTTGTGAGCTACGACGGCCTTAGGATCGAGCGCGAAGATAACCTTCTCGTGGTGCGGTCCTTTGACAACCAGCCGCTTTGGGCCGACCCAACGCCTGGCATCCCAGTGGCGTTTCAACCCGAGCGCAATAACTTTGTCGTTCGCGAGGAGTCCCTCCTGCGGGAGGTCGGGCCAAATGCCAGCGTCGCAACTACGCCACTGCCTCCTGGCACGACCAGCTTAGCCGCATACTATCGAGACATCTGGCGAGCTCAAGTAGATAACGCGTTTGTCGAGTTCACTGGACCGGTCGCGACCGAGCCACTCATGGCCGGTGAGGACGGCAGTGAGCGCTCGCAGGGCACGCCTTTGTCACCGATATGCAATGGTGACGTGCAAGACGAGCGGACCAAACTAGTTGGTGAGTACGCAACATACAGGGTTGGTTGGCAGCCTGCTTGCGAGGATTTCGTTCAGAACCTCCCGGCGGCCAGTGACTGGACTCTCGGGGACCCACGACAGGCCAACACGTGGAACGTCAGCAACAGCTACCACTGGGCGCTCTTGAGTCCGATCCTGCTGACGAATGCCAAGTGCATAATGGCGTCGTATGGCTCGGTGCCAACGCTAAACAGCGGCTACAGATCTCCTAGCAGCCCGTGGTGAAAGTCTGAGTGCGTAGGGATCGACAGGATCGATCTCTCGTCACTACACTCCTGCCCATGGCGATGGGTATCCGAGAAGACGAGCAGTCGTCGTTGTGGATCGCGGCCTCCGAGCTCCCGACGTCGCCGGGGCACCCGTTCTACACCCGGCTGAATGCGTTGCTCGATGCGCATGCGTTCGATCCGTTCGTCGAAGACCGGTGTCGCGGCTTCTACGCGCCGGTCATGGGTCGGCCAAGCTTGGCGCCAGGCCGCTACTTTCGGCTGCTCTTGATCGGCTACTGCGAAGGGCTCGACTCGGAGCGCGGCATCGCGTGGCGCGCGACTGACTCGTTGGCGATCCGGGCGTTTCTGCGGTTCGCCCTGGACGACCCGCCGCCGGATCATTCGACGATCGCGCGGACGCGCCGCCTCATCGATCTCGAGACCCACCGCGCCGTCTTCACCTGGGTCCAGCAACGGCTCGTCGAGGCCGGGCTGCTGAAGGGCAAGACCATAGCGATCGATGCCACCACGCTCGAAGCCAATGCGGCGATGCGCAGCATCGTGCGCCGCGATACGGGTGAGAGCTATGCGGCGTATTTGACGGGTCTCGCGAAGGCCTCCGGCATCGAGACGCCGACGCGCGCGGACCTGGCCCAGCTCGATCGACAGCGCAAGAAGAAGACCTCGAACACCGACGGGACGAGCCCGGCCGATCCTGATGCCAAGGTCACCAAGATGAAGGACGGCCGGACGCATCTCGCCCACAAGGCCGAGCATGCGGTCGATCTGGAGACCGGCGCGATTGTCGCGGTAACGCTGCAAGGGGCGGACGCCGGCGACACGACGACGATCGGCGAGACCGCGACGGCCGCGGCGGATCACATTGAAGACGCGCAGGTGGCGGTCGACGAGCCGCAGGCGCTGGAAGAGATCATTGCGGACAAGGGCTATCACAGCAACCAGACGCTGATCGACCTCGACGCCGTCGGCATACGGTCCTACATCGCGGAGCCGGATCGCGGCCCCCGCGATTGGTCGAAGGCCCCCGAGGCCCAGGCCCCGGTGTACGGCAATCGCCGACGGATTCGTGGTCGTCGCGGGCGTCGGCTGATGCGCCAACGCGGCGAGCGCATCGAACGCAGCTTCGCGCATGTCTATGACACTGGCGGGATGCGCCGGACACACCTGCGGGGACACACCAATATCCTGAAGCGTCTCCTCATCCACGTGGGCGCCTTCAATCTGGGGCTCGTCATGCGTCAGGTGATCGGCGTCGGCACGCCGCGCGGGCTCCAGGGCCGCCTCGTGGCCACGATCAGCGCCCTTATCGCGTGGTGCACGTGTGTCGAGGCCCGCTGGGCGTTGGCCCAGTCGCGGCCGATCGATCCACGGCGATCCTTCACGCCGAGCCCTCGTCATGCACTTTTGCCGCTCGCCGTCTGAAACCGGCACTTCTGCCACGGGCTGCTAGCGATCAGATTCGGGCGGCGCCCGATCACAAGGTCAAGAACTGGAACAACGCGCTTCACGTTCGCGGTTTGGCCGTCGACGTCGACACCCCAAACGGAGCGGCGGGTCAGCAGGCGTGGGATAACCTGAAGGCCTTTGCGAAGCAGGGATCGTGTAGTGTCGGTTGTGTCGAAGAGCGTTCGATGTCGCCCTACCATTTCCACGTCGACTACAGGCCGATAGCGCAATGCCCGGCGGGATGGTAGGGATACTCGAGAAGGCTATGCATCCAGGCAGTCTTGTCACATCATGTCCGTGCCTTTGGCTCGCGGCTCTTCAGGGCACAACAATTGGCGAGCGTCAGGCTCTGAGCCCAGAGCTCGCGGCAGCATTGAAAGCCGTGAACAGTGAGAGACGTGAGGAGCGAGAGGCGAGCTTGGCAAAGTTGGCCGCCGTAATTCGCACGGACGATGCGGTTAGTCAGAATCCGGACGTCGGCCAAAAGGGTTTCGAATGGAATTCTGTCCGAGAATTGGCAGCAGCGGCCCTGAGGGAACTGCCGCGGAAGGCGCCGCCGCCGTTGTCCATGTTGAAGTAGGCGGCCAGCTTGGCGTCCTCCGGCTTCACCACCCTGTCGGCGCGGTCGGCGAACTGCTTGGTGACGTAGGCGCGCGAGCCGAGCAGGCCCTGCTCCTCGCCGGTCCATAGCCCCATGCGGATCGCCAGGCCCCGCTTGAGGCCGCGGGCCTTGAGGATGCGCATCGCCTCGATCATCACGATCTCGTCGGCTTTGTCGCTGCCGGGCGTCTTCCTTGATCTGGGCTGACTTCTTGGCCAGCCAGCGCTACTCGCGTTTGGGTGCAGTCTCGAGCGCCTGGAGGAGCGATGGCAGATCGACTTGAATGGTCGCCCAGACGATGTCGAGGTCGATGTCGAAGTAGGTGTGCACCAGGCGATTGCGCATCGCGACGATGGCGGCCCACGGCACGTCGGGCATGCGTCCACGCGTGTCTGGCGACACGAGCGCCACCGCGTCAGGCAGCATACTGGAGCGCCGCGGTGCGGAGGACTTCGTCCCTGAACCGGGGCGAGAGATCCCGCGGGGTTCGCAGGTCCACCTTGCGGCCAATTACATCGGACAGCTCGAGCTCAATTCGTGCCAGCCCAATCAGGCCGACCTGCGCATCGGGCAGGAACTCGACGAGCAGATCCACGTCGCTGTCGGGGCGGAAGTCGTCGCGAAGCGCCGACCCGAAGATGGAGAGGCGCGCGATCTGGTGGCGCCGGCAGACTTCGGCGAGGGCGCTCCGGTCCAGTTCGATGTTCGGCGTCATGGGAGCAGCCATATTGCAGCGCCGGTAACAGTTGCCATCACCCTCGTCCCGGCCTTGTGGAGCCGAGACGAGGCGTCGTGTGGGATTACCGCGATGCGCCGGACGCAGTCGGTGCCGGCGTCGTCGGTGGACGCTGACCCGGCGCCGCGCCAGCGGGCTTCGGCAGCGGCTTGCGGGGCAGCGGCTGCTCGCGGTTGGCGGCGTGGTACGCGAACGTCGCAACCGTGATCGCGTTCTGCACCAGGTCGTCCGGGATCGCGCGCTCGTAGACGTCCAGGTTGGTGTGGTGCGTGCGCGAGCCGGTACTCGAGCGGATCCTGCACGAACTGGAAGCCGGGCAGGCCGACCGCGTCGAACGACAGGTGATCCGTGCCCGACGTCGGGCGAATCGTCACCGTGTGCATGCCGAGGCTGGCGAACGGCTTCATCCACGCCTCGAAGATCGGCGCGACCGCTTCGTTGCCTTGCAGGTAGACGCCGCGGAAGGCGCCGCCGCCGTTGTCCATGTTGAAGTAGGCGGCCAGCTTGGCGTGCTCCGGCTTCACCACCATGTCGGCGCGGTCGGCGAAGTGCTTGGTGACGTAGGCGCGCGAGCCGAGCAGGCCCTGCTCCTCGCCGGTCCACAGCCCCATGCGGATCGTCCGGCGCGGCTTCAGGCCGCTCGCCTTGAGGATGCGCATCGCCTCCATCATCACCGCCGAGCTGACGCCGTTGTCGGTGGCGCCGGTGCCGGAGTGCCACGAGTCGAAGTGCGCGCCGATCATCACGACCTCGTCGGCCTTGTCGCTGCCGGGCAGCTCGGCGATCACGTTCAGCGAGTTCAGGTCGGTGTCGACGAAGCGGTTCTTGACGTCGAGCTCGAGCGCCACCGGGATTTGCTTGTCGAGCAGCCGCAGCAGCCGGCCGTAGTGCTCGCCGGCGACGACGATCTGCGGCAGCACCGGGGCGTCGGTCGTCTGGCGCTGGCTCTCGCCTTCGGGCGGCGCCTGGACGCGGACCGCGCCGTTGTCGCCGCGATCGCCGGGCGACATCTCGACCAGCGCGAGCACGCCTTCCTTGATCAGGAACGCCATGCGCTGCTTGCGGAAGTCGGCGGTGACGCCGCCGCCGAAGCCGCCCGGACCGCCGGGGCCGAACCGGCCGCGGCGCGACGGATCCATCGTCGGCTTGGTGAGGTCGGTGAGGGCCTTCTCCTCCCAGCGTCGCGTCGGCGACTCGAAGTAGGGCGGCACCGCGCGCGTCGCCGAGACGAGGACGATCTTGCCCTTCAGCTTGCCTTCGAACTTCTTGAAGTCCTCGGCCTTCTCGATCACGGCGAGCACGGCGTCGCCCTTGACCAGGCCGTTGGTGCCGGGCGTCCAGGCCTTCGGGAAGGCGAGCAGCTGGAACGACTGCGGCGCGGTCATCGACGCCAGCATCCGCTCGTTGACCCAGCCGCGCCCGAACGGGCCCCAGGCTTCGAGCGCGACGTTCGACAGGCCGTAGCCCTCGAGGCGCTTCTTCGCCCAGTCGGCGGCGGCCCGCATGTTCGGCGAGTTGGTCAGCCGCGGGCCATGGACGTCGGTCAAGTAGCTCAAGGTCTCCATGACCTGCGAGCGGTTCAGGGCCTCGTCCTTGATGCGATAGAATCGCGTCGTAGTCGAGGGCCTCGGCCCCGGAGGCCGGGGCAGTGGCCGACTGGCCGACCAGGGTAGTTTTCAGTTCGGGGGCACTGACGAGTGCGGTCAGGGCCAGCGTCGCGGCAATCGCCGTCCGACGTCGGGGCCCGTGCGCACGAACACGCGCAGCCATAGGCACGAAACTCCTCTCACATCCGTCCAACACAGGTGGAACAAACGCCGGCGGGGGACGCCGGGCATACAGCTGGATCCTACGTCAGTCGGGACCGGCCCCGCTTACCCTGCTGGCAGCCCCCACCACGGGCTGCTACACTCCGCCCGACCGATGCGACGTCCCACGGTTTTGTGCCTGTCCGCGACGTTTTTGGCCCTTGCTGCCACTGCCTGCCGCGAGGCCACGCCGCCGCCCCGCCACGTCGAGGACGTCGTGCTGCCGGACGACGGACGGCGCCTCGAGGGCACGGTCGGCCCGGGCGACACGTTCGGCGAGATCCTGGCGCGGCACCAGGTGGCGCTCGAGGATCGCGGGCCGCTCCTCGACGTCGTCGAGCCGGCGTTCAGCTCGCGCCAGCTCCGGGCCCATCAGCCCTACACCCTGACGCTTGGTCCGAACGGCCGGCTCCGCGAGCTGACCTACCGCATCGATCCCGACCGGTTCCTGCAGGTCGAGCCCGCACCGTCGCCGAGCGGCTTCGTCACCCAAGTCGTGACCTATCGGCGCGAGGTCGCGCTGGTCGCCATCCGCGGCGACATCGATCGCGACCACCCGTCGCTGGTGGCGGCGCTCGAGCGCGCCGGCGAGGACGTCGGCCTGGCGGTCGGCATCGGCGAGCTGTTCGGCGGCGACGTCGACTTCTACCGCGACCTGCAGCCCGGCGACGTCATCGAGGTGGTGTTCGAGCAGGTGCTGCGCGACGGCGTCCGGATCGGCTACGGCGACATCGTCGCGGCGCGGCTGAGCAACGCCGGCCGGCGCCTGAGCGCGTTCCGCTTCCAGCCGGGCGGCGGGCATCGCCGCCTACTACGACGCGGCCGGCCTGTCGCTGAAGCGCTTCTTCCTGGCCTCGCCGCTGAAGTTCGAGCCGCGCGTCACCTCGGGTTTTTCCTACCGGCGTCTCCACCCCGTGCTGGGGATCCGCCGGCCGCATCTCGGCGCCGACTTCGGCGCGCCCACCGGCGCGCCGGTCGTCGCCACCGCGGACGCCGCGGTGGTCTCGGCGCGCTACACCGCCGGTGGCGGCAACACCGTCACGCTCCGCCATGCCGGCGGCTACGAGAGCCGCTACCTGCACCTGTCGGCGTTCGGGGCCGGCGTCCGGGCCGGGGCGCGCGTGTCGCAGGGGCAGCTGATCGGCCGCGTCGGCGCGACCGGGCTGGTCACCGGCGCGCACCTGCACTACGAGCTGCTCCGCAACGGCACCCACGTCAACCCGGTGGCCGAGCAGAAGCGCAACCCGCCCGGGGCGCCGATCGCGCCGGCCGATCAGGCGGCGTTCGCGGCGCGGCGCGCCGAGCTCGACCAACGCTTCGTCAGCGCCGCGACGTCGCCCGCCGCCGCCAACTGATCGCCGACGATCGCGGCGCCGAGCCATCCCTGCTGCTACGATGGATCGGACGGTGCCGATGCCAGCGGCTGACGGCGGGCGCGCGCGCCGCGAACGCCATTGGTGGGCCGTCCTGGTGATTTCTAAAGTGGCTTCCGGGCGGGGCATCCCGCCTGGCGGCGTTGCTCATCGCTCACGTATGCCCCATACGCTCGCTCTTCGCGCCTTGCCAGACGGGCGCCGCGCTCCGGAATCCACTTCACACATCACCAGGACGCCCCACTAGGAGACTCGATGCGCTTCCCTCACGCCGCGGCGACGACGCTGCTGACACTCACGCTCGCCGCGTCGGCCTGGCCGGCTGCCGCGCAGACGAAGAAGGTGCCGGTCGGCGGCCGTCCGACGCCAGACCAGACCGTCCGCCTCAACATCGTGCAGGACGTCGATCTGACGTTGAAGCCGTCCGAAGCCGCGGCCGGCTCGGCGATTCCGGAGATGCACCTGCTGGGCAAGACCAGCAGCGTGGTCAGCCAGAAGGTCGGTACCCCCGACGAGAAGGGCGCCCTCAAGGTCGACATGACCTACGAGGACATCACCCAGGACATGAGCCTCAACGGCAAGCCGGCGCCGCCCGAGGCGGTCGAGGCGGCCCAGCGGATCAAGGGCAAGACGCTGTCGATGTCCCTCGGCGCGAACGGCGAGCTGCTCGAGGTGACATCGCCGCCCGACTTTCCGATGGCCCCCGAGCTGATGAAGGAGATGCTCAAGCAGGCGTTGGGTCTGATCCCGCGCCAGGATCTCGCGGTCGGCGACACGGTGACCTCGCCGTTCACGATGGCCCTGCCGCTGCCGATCCCGGGCGATGCGCCGCAGCTGGTGGGCGAGCTGAAAAGCACGCTGACCGGCCTGTCCGGCGCGCCCGGCAACGAGATCGGGGCGCTTCAGCAGATCGTCACGGCGACGGTCGACACGACGATCGCCGGGCCGGGCGGCAACCCGATCGCCATCAAGATGACGGTGACGGGCAACGGCACGGCCGACTGGGACGTCAAGGCGTCGCTCGTCAAAGCGAGCAAGATGACGACCCAGATCGCCGGGACGCTGTCGCTGCCCGGGGCCGGCGTCCTCGAGCTGAAGGGCACGACGCTCGTCAACCTCGAGCGCCTGCCGTAAGCCGCCGTCGCTCGCGTTTCACCTATTTCACGTCCGACCAGCAGCACTCCAGACATGGCCGATGTTCGTCCGTTCGCCGCTCTTCGGCCCCGCGCCGGGCTTGCTCCGCGCGTCGCCGCGGTCCCCTACGACGTCGTCAACGCCGAGGAGGCACGGGCGCTGGCTACCGACGCGCTCTGCTTCCTCCACGTGTCGCGCGCCGAAATCGACCTGCCGCCCGGTACCGATCCGTACGCGGACGCCGTCTACGCGCAGGCGGTGACGGCGCAGGCGGCCCTGCGGGCCTCGTCGCTCGAGGTCGAGGCGCAGCCGGCCGTCTATCTATACCGGCTGACGATGGGCGGCCACGTCCAGACCGGCGTCGCTGCCGCCTACTCGGTCGTCGAGTACCGGCGCGGCCTCGTGAAGAAGCACGAGAAGACGCGGCCCGACAAGGAGAACGACAGGACCCGGCACATCATCGAGACGCGCGCCCAGAGCGGGCCGGTGCTGCTCACTTACCGGCGCCACGCCGCGGTGGACGCGGCCGTCGCGGCCGGCCTCGAGGCGGCGCCGCTCTATGACTTCACCGCCGCTGACGGGATCGGTCACACGATCTGGCGGACCGAGCCGGCGGTCGGCGCGGCGATCGTCGAGGCGTTCCGCGACGTGCCGGCGCTCTACATTGCCGACGGGCACCATCGCGCGGCCAGCGCCAACCGCGCCGACGAGCGGCTGAACACCGGCGAGTCGGGCGGCTTCCTCGGGGTCGCGTTCCCCGACACCGGCATGCAGATCCTGCCGTATCACCGCGTCATCAAGGACCTGAACGGCCGAACGCCAGAGGCGTTCCTGGCCGAGGTCTCGTCGCTCGTGCCGGTGCGGTCCGGCGGGCCGGCGGTGGCCGGCAAGGGCGAGTGCGCGATGTACCTGCGGGATGCCCAGGGCGGCGGCACCTGGCGCCTCGTCACCCTCGACGCCGGCCCGGCGATCGCCGATCCGGTGGCCGGGCTCGACGTCCAGCGGCTGCACGACCGGCTGCTGGCGCCGGTCCTCGGCATCGGCGACGAGCGCACGGACAAGCGGATCGACTTCGTCGGCGGCATCCGCGGCCCGGCCGAACTGGCCCGGCTGGTCGACAGCGGCAAGGCGGCGGTGGCGTTCGCCGTCTTTCCGACCACGGTCGACGACCTGGTCGCCATCGCCGACGCCGGCGGCATCATGCCGCCGAAGTCGACCTGGTTCGAGCCGAAGCTGCGCGACGGCCTGCTAATCCACCTGATCTGAGCGCCGGCCGGAGCGCCCGATCCTGGGCGATCGGGCCGGCACACTAGGACAATCCGCCGCGCCCGCCGGCCGGCGGCCGGTCGATGTACCATGGGCGTTCCCCCGGGGCTTCCGGCCCCGGTCCTGGAGCCCCCCATGCGTGTGCTCGTCGCCGATGCGTTCGAAGAGAGCGGGCTGACGGCCCTGAAGGCCGCCGGTCTCGACGTCCTGTACCAGCCCGACCTGAAGGACGCCACGCTGGTCGAGGCGATCCGCACGTCGGGCGCCGAGGCCCTGGTCGTGCGGTCGACCAAGGTCACCGAGGCGATGCTCGACGCCGGCCGGCTGGCGCTGATCGTCCGCGCCGGCGCCGGCTACAACACCATCGACGTCGCCGCCGCCTCGGCCCGCGGCATCTACGTCTCGAACTGTCCCGGCAAGAACGCCATCGCCGTCGCCGAGCTGACGTTCGCGCTGCTCCTGGCGATCGACCGGCGCATCGCCGACAACGTCGCCGACCTGCGCGCCGGCGCCTGGAACAAGAAGCTCTACGCCAAGGCCACCGGCCTGGCCGGCCGGACCCTCGGCATCGCCGGTGCCGGCGCGATCGCCCGCGAGGTGGTCCACCGGGCCCGCGCCTTCGCCATGCCGGTGCTGCTGTGGAGCCGCCGTTTCGACGGGCGCGGCGACGCGCTCACGTCCGACGAGTGCGCCGCCCTCGGCTTCGCCCAGACGGATCTGTGTATCCGGCTGGCGCCGTCGCTCCTCGACCTGGCGGGAGAGTGCGACGTGCTCTCGCTGCACCTCGCGCTGACGCCGGAGACGAAGCAGATCGTCGGCCCGGCGGTGCTGGCCCGGCTCCGGCCCGGTGCCATCCTCCTCAACACCGCGCGCGGCGAACTGGTCGATCACGCGGCGCTGGCCGAGGCGGTCCGGACCCGCGGGCTGCGCGTCGGCCTCGACGTCTTCGAGCACGAGCCCGATAGCGCCACCGGCGCCTTCCACGATCCGCTCGCGCAGCTCCCCGGCGTCTACGGGACGCACCACATCGGCGCGTCGACCAACCAGGCGCAGGAGGCGATCGCCGGCGAGACAGTGCGGATCATCCGCGCCTTCGCCGAGACCGGACGCGTGCCGAACGTCGTCAACCTGGCGCGGCGCACGCCGGCGACGCACATGCTGGTGGTGCGCCACCGCGATCGCCCCGGTGTCCTCGGCCACATCTTCGGCCACCTGCGCGAGCGGGCGCTCAACGTCCAGGAGACCGAGAACATCGTCTTCGAGGGCGCCCTCGCCGCCGTCGCCCGCATCAACCTGGACAAGGCGCCCGACGCCCCGCTGCTCGACAGCCTGCGCGGCCACGCCGACGTCCTCGACTTGCAAGTCGTTCCGCTTAGGAGCCCGTCGTGAAAGTGGCGCGAAGCACCGAGACGGGCGAGGCGCCCGGCTGGCAAGGCGCGAAGAGCGAGTGTATTGGGTATACACGAGCGATGAGCAACGCCGCCAGCTGGGATGCATCGCCCGTCGAATGCCGCGGCACTTTCACCACGGGCTCCTGGTCCGTGCAATCCGCCCGTTCGTGCAATCAGCCAGTTCAGGAGTGAGCCAGTCCATGCCGACCACCGTTCAACGCATCTTCAACTTCAGCGCCGGTCCCGCGGTCCTGCCCCAGCCCGTCCTCGAAGAGGCGCAGCGCGATCTGATCTCGCTGCCGGGCGTCGGCATGTCGATCCTGGAGATCAGCCACCGGTCGAAGGCGTTCGAATCGATCCTCCACACGGCCGAAGCCGACATCCGCGCCCTTGCCGGCATCCCCGACGACTACGCGGTGCTGTTCCTGCAGGGCGGCGCCAGCCTGCAGTTCTCGATGGTGCCGATGAACCTGCTGCCCGAGGGCGGCGGCGCCGACTACGTGGTGACCGGGGCGTGGTCGCAGAAGGCCGTCAAGGAAGCGAAGCGCCACGGCAAGGTGAACATCGCCGCGACCACCGAGGCCGGCAACTTCGCCCGCGTGCCGGACGCCGGCGAGATCAACTGGGACGCCAACGCCGCCTACGCCCACGTCACCTCGAACAACACGATCTTCGGCACGCAGTTCCAGACGATGCCGGACTCGGGTGCCGTGCCGCTCGTGTGCGACGCGTCCTCCGACATCTTCAGCCGGCCCATCGACGTGCCGAAGTACGGGCTCATCTACGCCGGCGCGCAGAAGAACCTCGGCCCATCGGGCGTGACGCTGGTCGTCATGCGGAAGGACCTGCTGGCGCGCTCGCCGAAGTCGCTCCCGACGATGCTGAACTACGGCACCCACGCCGAGAACGAGTCGATGTACAACACGCCGCCGTGCTTCGGGATCTACATCCTGGGCCTGGTCGCGAAGTGGCTCAAGAACGGCGGCGGCCTGGGCGCGATCCAGACGATCAACGAGCGCAAGGCGGCCAAGCTCTACGCCGAGATCGAGCGCACCGGGTTCTATCGCGGCCACGCCGAGCCCGGCTCGCGCTCGCGCATGAACGTCACGTTCCGCCTGCCGTCGGAAGCGCTCGAGGGTGACTTCGCCAAGGCGTCGACGGCGGCCGGGCTCGACGGCCTCAAGGGCCACCGGTCGGTCGGCGGCCTGCGCGCCTCGATCTACAACGCGTTCCCCGAGGACGGGATCGACGCGCTCGTCGCCTTCATGCAGGAATTCGAGCGCACCAAGGGCTAGGGCGCGCGCTCTCGCGCGCGAACTCCCAACTTCCAAATTCCAATTACCAAGGAAATCCCAACGCCCAACTTCCAAGTCTGACCGGCAGCGCTATCGCCTGCTGGCAGTTGGGCGTTGAAGGTTGGCGGTTCCTTGGAAGTTGGGCGTTGGAAGTTGGGAGTTCCTGGCGCCTCCGTGTCGCAGGGCGCTAGGATAGGCCCCCATGGCCGCCGGACACGACGTCACGCGCCTCGAAGCGTTCAGCGACGCCGTGTTCGGCTTCGCCATCACCCTGCTCGTCGTCTCGCTCGAAGTGCCCGATACATTCGACGAGCTGATGCAGGTGATGCGGGGGCTGCCGGTGTTCGCGGTGACCTTCGCCATCCTGCTGATGGTCTGGCAGGAGCACCACGGCCTCTTCAAGCGCTTCCCGAACTCCGACGGCGTCACGATCTGGCTGAACGGCGCGCTGCTGTTCGTGGTCGTGTCCTACATCTACCCGCTGAAGTTCCTGTTCGGGCAGATTGTCCTGCCGGGAGGACTGCGCTTCGGGCCAGGCGGCGCCTTCCAGGGCGTCGACCAGCTGACCACGCTGATGGTGATCTACGGCGCGGGCTTCGCGACCATCTTCCTGATCTTCGCGGCGCTCTACTGGCGCGCCGCCCGGCGGGTGACCGACGCTGTCGCGCGCCACCAGGCGCGGATCCTGATCGGCCACTCGTTCGTCTTCGTTTTCGTCGCCGCGCTGTCGATGGCGCTGGCGGCGTTCGGCGGGCCGCGCTACGGGTCGCTGTCGGGAGTGAGCTACGGCCTGATCGGGCCGTTCCAGGCGCTCTACCACAACATGGCGAAGCGACTCTGGCCGCCGCCCGTCGCCGGCTCCGACTCCGCCGTCTCGGTGTCGACGGTCAGCTGAGGAAGCCGGGGAACCGCGCCGCATTGACCGCGTAGCCGGGGAACACCGCGCGCACGTCCTTGACGCCGAGGTGACGGACGGCGACCTCGCCGAACACGTCGCGGAAGTCGGTCGTGACCGCCAGGTCGCGGCCGTCGTGGCGCTGCGCCGAGGCCAGGCCCGGCCACCGGCCGTAGACCTTGCCGCCCTGGACCGGTCCGCCGACCAGGAACATCGCGTTGGCGTGGCCGTGATCGGTGCCGCGGTTGCCGTTCTCGGCGACCGCGCGGCCGAACTCCGACATCGTCAGGATCACCACGTCCTGCATCCGTGATCCGAGGTCGGTGACGAGCGCGGCGATGCCCTGGGCGAAGTCGTCGAGGCGGTTGCCGAGCTGTCCGGTGGCGGCGCCTTCGTTGGCGTGGTGGTCCCACTGGCCCGATTCGGCGAAGGCAATCTCGAGCCCGACGTCGGCCTTGGCCAGCTGGGCGATCTGCTTCAGCGCCTGGCCGTAGGCGGAGCGCGGGTAGACCGCGCCGTTGGCCGGCTGGTACCGGCCTGGCGCCGCGGCGTCGAGCTGGCGCATCGCGTCGAAGGCCTCCTGGCCGGTCCGCTGGAGCACGCGGTCGGCGGCCGCGGCGTACTCCGCCTCGAACGAGGCCTGCGTGCCGGCGCCGCCACGCAGGCCGAAGCGGTTGACGTCGGTCATTGCCAGCGCCGGCGCCGTCCCCTGCAGCGTCCGCGGCAGCTGCGCCCCGAGCGCGACGGCCCGAAACGGCGACGACGGCGCGGCGTCCGGGCGGCGTTCGGCCCGCAGCACGCGGTTCAGCCAGCCGTCGGTGGTGCTCTTCACGCCCGGCGTGCCGCTCTCCATGTAGTCCTGCGCGTCGAAGTGCGAGCGCGTCGGATCGTGCGATCCGCAGGCGTGGACGATGGCCAGGGATCGCTGCTGCCACAGCGGCAGGAACGGCGCCAGCCGCGGGTGCAGGCCGAAGAAGCCGTCGAGATCGAGCGCCGCGCCGTCCCGTCCGCCGCCCGGTGCGGCGATCGCGATGGTCGGCCGGGCCGCGTAGTAGTCGCGCTCGGCGAACGGGACGACGATGTTCAGGCCGTCCGCCGCGCCGCGCTGGAAGATGGTGATCAACAGCTTGCGCCGGGTCGCTCCCGCCGCGGCCGTGCGGGTGACGAACGCGGGCGCGAACCCGAGGCTGAGGAGCGCCATCCCCCCGTTCCGAAGCAACACCCGTCTCGAAATCATGGCTCGTCCTCCCGATGTGGCTCCCGATGCCGCTTCCGATGTCACTTCCGATCATCCCTCGGAGCCATCCTCAGAACGTCGCAGAAAGGGCGTACTTCAGCGGCGCTGGAACTCCGGCGATCCAAGCGCCAGCGCCGCGAGCGACGCGAGGTCGGTGCCGCGCGCGAGCGTCGACGCCGTCGACTCGGACGCCTGGCCGCGCAGCAGCTGCGCGGTCATCCAGGCTTTGGCGCGATCGATGTCGGAGGTGCCGGCCAGGGCGGCCAGGTCGACGTGGACGCCCGACACGCGGTTCGCCGTCAGGTCGACCGCGAAGTTCATGCGATTGACCAGCGCGCCGGTGTTGACCCAGGCCTCGGCGGTGTCGGCGTAGCCGGTCGGCGGCTGGGCGAAATAGAGCGGCATGCCGAGCGTGCGCACCTGCTGGACCACGGCCGCCGCGTTGCTGATCTCGGCGCGGGTCGCGCGCAGCGCGCTGACCGTGAACTCGAACGGCGTCTTCACCTTGGCGCGGCGCGCCTCGGCTCCGAGGAACTCCGGCGAGGTCAGGATCGTGCGGACGACGGCGCGCAGATCGCCGCGCGAGCTGGTAAAGGTCGCCGCCGCCCGCTTCACCAGCGCCGGCGGCGGATCGTCGGCGACGAAGCGGCGCGTCAGCTTGGTGGCGAGGAACGTCGCCGTCGACGGGTGCGCCGCCAGCAGATCCAGGACGGCCTCGCCGTCGCGCTCGCCGCCCGCGTCGATCGTCGTCCCGAGCACGGTCTTCGGCCCCTTCGCATGGCGCCGCTCCTCGAACGCGTAGCCGCCGCCCTGGCGCGGGCCGCGGATCGTCCAGCCGGTGAACGCTTTGGCGACCTCGACGACGTCGGCCTGCGTGTAGCCGCCGGCGACGCCCAGCGTGTGCAGCTCCATCAACTCGCGTGCGTAGTTCTCGTTGAGACCGCGCGGCATCCGCTGCTGGATCTGGGCGATCGCTTCGGGCGTCGCGCGCCCGCCGGTGCGCTGCTCGATCCGTCGCCGCCCGACGCGACCGCGCACACCGCCGGCAGTGCCGACGCTGTCGAGGCGTCGGCTCATCTCCTCGGCGGCCTTCGGATCGACGCTCTGCCAGTTGTCGAGATAGAAGAGCATCGCCGGGCTCTTGGCGACCGCGCCGAGCAGGTCGCGGAAGCGTCCGAGGACGTGCGGCCGGATCGCGTCGCGCTCGTACTCGGTGAGATAGCCCCGCACCGGGCCCTTGCCGGCGAAGACGTTGAAGTGGTTGAACCAGAAGTCGACCAGTACTTCCTCGAGCTGGCGCGGCGAGTAGACGGCGCGGAGGATCTTCTGCTGGCCGAGCTCGTCCAGCACCACGCGGCCCGTGTCGCGCAGCTCGCGGAGGCGGGCGCGCTCGGCCGGGTCCATCATCGGCGCCGCGTCGCCGCCCTTGGCGTCGGCCGCCGGCGGATCGCCGGCCGCGGCCTTCTTGGTGGCTCGGCGCTCGCGCAGCAGCGGCGCGTAGTAGCGCTCGGCGATCGCCGACGAATCCAGGGCGAGCGTCTCGAAGCCCGCCAACCGCGCGCGGACCTCGGCGTCCGACAGCCGCTCGGGGTGAAGCTGCTCGTCGAGGTAACGATCGAGGCCAACCTCGCGGACGTGCGCCACGTCCTCAGAGCGGGCGCTGAAGCCCGTTCGATCGAGGACGTGGACAATCGTCGCGTCGTCGAGGGCCGCCGGTCCCGCCTGGGGAAGGCTGCTTGCCGGCGACAGCAGGATCAGGGCCGCGACGACGGGCGCGGCGGCGGCACGGAACGCGGATGAACGCATGGGCGATGTCTCCTCGGCCTCTTTCAGGCCGTCGAGAGTAGGACCGCCGCCCCCGTCCGAAGGTTGAAGAATCAGCAAACTCCGAGCACGCTCCGAGCTAGCGCAGGGCCCGGCGGATGACTCGGGCAGCGTTGCGGCCGGGGGCGCCCATGATGCCGCCGCCGGGGTGGGCCGACGAGCCGCAGAGGTAGAGGCGGCGGATCGGGGTCTCGTGGCGGGCCCAGCCAGGGCCCGGGCGCATGAAGAACAGCTGATCCGGCGTCAGCTCGCCCTGGAAGATGTTGCCTTCGCTGAGCCCGAACTCGCGCTCGAGATCGAGCGGCGTCAACACCTGGCGGTGCAGCACGTGCTCGCGGATCCTCGGGGCGTACTCCGCGAGCGTGTCGAGGACGGTGTCACCGAGTGCCTCCCGCCGCGCGTCGTCCCAGACGGCGCCGTCGGCCAGCGCGTAGGGCGCGTACTGCACGAAGCAGGACATCGTGTGACGCCCCGGCGGCGCCACCGTCGGAATCCGACAGGCTCGGGATCACGATGTCCATGTAGGGCCGCGCTGACGCTGCGCCGTACTTCGCGTCGTCGTAGGCCCGTTCCAGGTAGGCGGTGCTCGGCGAGATCGAGATCGCCCCGGCCAGGTGCGGGCCCGGGCCCGGTCGGCAGGCGAACTCGGGCACCGCGTCGAGGGCCAGATTGACCTTGGCCGTCGCGCCGCGGAAGCGGAAGCCGCGGACCAGCGCGGCGAACTCCGCCGGCAGCTGATCGAGGCCGACCAGCCGCGCGAACGTCACGCGGAGATCGGCGCTCGAGGCGACCGCCTTGGCGCGGATCTCCTCGCCGGACTCCAGCACCACGCCGACGGCCGTCCCGCCCTCGATCAGGATCCGCGACACCGGCGACGACGTCCGCAGCATGGCCCCCGCCTGGGTGGCGGCCCCCGCGATCGCCATCGACACCGCGCCGGTGCCGCCGCGCGGCAGCCCCCACGAGCGGAACGCGCCGTCAATCTCGCCCATGTAGTGGTGCAGCAGGACGTAGGCCGTGCCCGGCGAGCGGATGCCCAGGAAGGTGCCGATGATCCCTGACGCTGCCAGCGTCGCCTTCAGCGGATCGCTCTCGAACCAGCGCTCGACGAAATCGAGCGCGCTCGACGACAGCAGCTGGATCAGCAGGTGCTGCCGCTTCGCCCCGAGCTGCCGGAACGCCCGGCCCAGGCCGGCGGCGTCGAGCAGGCCGCGCAGGTCGATGGCGTTGGGGTCGGGCGGGATCATGCCGAGCAGCGGCTTGGCGAAGGCCGCCATCTCGGTCATCGTCGCGGTGAACTCCGCGTAGGCGTCCGCGTCCCGCCGCGAGTGCCTCGCGATCTCGGCGTGCTTGGCGGCCGGGTCGTCGGGCCGCCACAGGTAGCCGTCGGGCAACGGCGTGAAGGTGCCGTCGAGCGGCAGCAGCGTCAGCCCATGGCGGGCCAGCCCCAGCTCGCGGATGATCTCTGGGCGCAGCAGCGAGACGGCGTACGAGCAGACCGAATACTTGAAGCCGGGGAAGACCTCTTCGGTCACCGCCGCCCCCCCCAGCACGTGGCGCCGCTCGACGACCGTGACCGACAGCCCGGCCCGGGCCAGGTAGGCGGCGCAGACCAGGCCGTTGTGGCCGCCGCCGATGACGACGACGTCTGGCATGCTTCAGCCTAGTCCAATCCGGCTCCGATCCGGCCCGACCCGGGGCGGTTCCGGCGGGGCCGGCGGCGAACTTTCGGGCCGCCGCCGTCGTCCCATCCACGCGGAGACACCGACATGAGCCTGATGATGCCCCGCCTGCGGGCCCTTGCCCCGCTGCCCCTCGTCGCCGCGCTCTCGCTCACGGCGGCCTGCGACATCGCCCTGTCCGGCGCCCGCGAGGAGGCCACCGAGACGGTGACCCGCAGCTTCCCGCTGTCACCCGGCGGCACGCTCGACATCACCACCACCAACGGCCGCATCGAGGTGGTGGGCGGCAGCGGCTCGACGGTCGAGGTCAAGGCGACCAAGGTCGCCAAGGCCGCCACCAAGGAAGGCGCCGCGGATCTGCTCAAGAAGCTGCAAATCAAGGAAGAGGTCAGCGCCGACCTGGTCAAGCTCCGGGCCGAGCGCGACGGCGGCAACGGCCCCTCGCTGCAGAGCTGGGGATCGTCGGCCGAGGTCCGCTACGTCGTGACAGTGCCGGCCAACACCAAGCTGGTCCTGACGACGACCAACGGGCAGATCGAGGTGGCCGACGTGAAGAACAGCGCCCATCTCGAGACCGTCAACGGCCCAATCAAGGCGAGCGGCCTCGGCGGCGCTGTCCAGGCGTCGACCGTGAACGGCGGCGTCGATATCGGGCTGGTCTCGCTCACCGGCGACGTCACGGTCGAGACGACCAACGGCGGCGTGACCGTGCGCCTGCCGGAAGATGCCAAGGCGGTGTTGCTCGGCCGCACCACCAACGGCGGCCTTCACGTGGACGGCCTGCAGGTCGAGGAAGTCGAGCGCTCGCGGCGCCGCCTCGAAGCGAAGCTCAATGGCGGCGGCCGTCGCGTCGAGGCCGAAACGACCAACGGCGGCATCACCTTCACCGCCGCCAAGGTCGTCAGCCGCCTCGGGTCGTAGGTCCAGCCGGCACCCGGCCCTCTGCCCGGCGGCGGGTTTGCGCCAGACTGGGCCGCGTCAATCGCGTCGTCAATCGCGCGTCAGCCGTGTCGACGCCAGCGCCACCCAGCCGGCCAGGAACGCCAGCCCGCCGAACGGGGTCACCGCTCCCCACGTGGTGACCCCGGTCGACACCAGCAGATACAAGCTCCCAGAGAACAGCAGCACGCCCGCTGCGAACAGCGCCCCGGCCCAGCGCGGACCTGCCGCCTGCGGCGCCGCGTGCGCGGCCCACGCCGCCGCCAGGATCGCCAGGGCGTGGATCAGGTGGTAGCGGACGCCCGTCTCAAATACCGCCAGCCGCTCCGGCGTCACCAGCGGGCGCAGCCCGTGCGCACCGAACGCGCCGAGCGCGACACCCACGCCAGCCAGTCCCGCTCCAAGCCGCCACAGACGCCCCGCCGTCAGCCCTCGCATCCCGCGATCCTATAATGGCGCCCCGCCGCGTCGTGGGCGGCGTTGTGGCGAGGTGTCATGCGCATTCAGGCCCGATCGACAGGAATCCTCGGCACGGCCCTGGCCATGCTGCTCGCGGTGGCGGCGCTGGCGTCGGCGCAGCAGGCGGTGATCGTCGTGCGGCATGCCGAGAAGGCGGACTCCTCGTCGGACACGCCGCTCAACGCGCAGGGCCGGGCGCGGGCCAAGGCGCTCGCCGATCTCCTCCGCGAAGCCGGCGTCACCCACATCATCACGAGCGAGTTCCAGCGGACGCGCCAGACGGCGGCGCCGCTGGCGGCGGCGCTCGGCCTTAGCGCCGAGCAGGTGCCGGCCCGCGATCTGCCGGCGCTGGTGGCGCGAATCAGGGCGCTCGATCCGGCCTCGATCGTCGTGGTCGTCGGCCACTCGAACACGATCCCGCCGATGCTCACCGTGCTCGGCTGGCCCAACACCCTCGACCTGCACGAAGGCGACTACGACGACGTCTTCGTGCTCGCGCCGCATTCGGGCCAGCGCGCGTCGATGGTCCGCCTGAAGTACGGGCGGCGATCGGCGTCGTCACGGTGATGCGTCTCGCACCGACATCCGCCGTTCGCGCCGTTGCCGTGCTCGTGGCGGCGGCCGCGCTCCTGCCTGCCTGCGCCGGCCGCCGCCCGGCGTCCACGACGCCGGCATCCCCGGGCGCCGCTGCCGCCGCTGCTGCTGGCGCTGGCGCCGCGCCGTCGCCCGCGCTGGCCCCGTCCGCGCTGGCCGCATGGTGGGACGCGAACCACGTCGCGCTGCCGCCGGCGCCGCTCGTGACCCACCCCGACGTCGTCTTCGCCGTGGCGCGGGCCGTCGACGCGGACGCCGGCCGCATCGCGCGCGAGGTGATCGGGCAGTCGGTCGAGGGCCGCGACCTGCTCCACCTGACGGTCGGTCGCGGCGCGACGCACGTGCTCCTGTGGTCGCAGATGCACGGCGACGAGCCATCGGCGACGTCGGCGATCTTCGACCTGCTCGAGTGGATCCGCCGCGAGCGCGGCAGCGCCGCGGTGCAGCGCCTCGAGGATCGGCTGACGCTGCACCTCGTCCCGATGCTGAACCCGGACGGCGCGCAGCGCTTCGTCCGCCGCAACGCCCAGGGCATCGACATCAACCGCGACGCGCTGCTCCTGCAGACGCCGGAAGGCCGCGCCTTGAAGGCGCTGCGCGATCACGTCCAACCGGTCATCGGTTTCAACCTGCACAACCAGAACGGCCAGACCTCGGCCGGCACGCCGCCGAAGCCGGCGTCCATCTCGCTGCTCGCGGTGGCCCACGACGCCGCCCGCAGCGACTCGCCGCGCCGCACCCTGGCCAAGCAGACGGCGGCGATCGTCCGCGAGGCGCTGGAGCCGTTGATCCCGGGCCAGGTCGGCCGCTACAGCGACGAGTTCGAGGTCCGTGCCTTCGGCGACAACCTCGGACGCTGGGGCACGGCGGTGGTGCTGATCGAGAGCGGCCCACTCGCCGGCGCCGACGCCGATCGGGCCCTGGTGCGGCTCAACTTCGTCGCCCTCGTAACCGCCCTCGACGCGATCGCCTCGGGCCGGGCGGCGGCCCACGCGACCGCCTCCTACGACACCCTGCCGCTGAACGAGTCGAACCTGCTGTCGATCCGCGTCCGCAACGCCCGGATCGTCGCCGGCACCGGGGTGGCGCCGTTCCAGGGCGACATCGGCGTGAACGTCTCGCGGACGCTGGCCCGCGGCGATGGGCCGCGGCGCCACGACGTGACCGGCCGGATCACGGACCTCGGCGATCTGCGGGTGTTCGGCACCCTGGAGGATGTCGACGCGACCGGCCTGACCGCGACGCCTGCCTTCGAATCCGGCCGCCACGGCGGGCGATCTGGTCCGGATGCCGGACTGGAACACCTGGCGCGGCCCGACATTGACAGTCGGCCAGCCCGGAGCCATCTTCCTGCTCGCACCCGCCGACCGCTCCGTAGCCGACTCTGCACTAGATTCCACATTGTCGGAATCCTGGCGCCTGGTCCGGCGCATCGAGCCGGCGGCAGCACGACCCTAGGTATCCGGCATCCGTCGGGATTTTGTCTGCCCTCCAGCGACATATTCGCGGCCTGCGCAGCTCTGCGCAATGACCCCGTTGCCGGCCGATGCACACGTGCCCGCGTGCCATCTCGTGAGATAGACTGAATCCCTGCTGAGCTTGGTCGCGGACGCCCTCAGGCGTCGTGTGCGGTCTTGGCTTGGCAGTCGGATTGCACTGCGGTGGTGCGTAGACGTGACGACGCGTCGACACCTGTTTCGGTGTTTCGACGCTGGTCCGTGCCCCCCATGCCTCACCCGTCGCTCGAGCCCAATGGGCTCCCCGTGCTCCCCGACCGGCTGGTGCCGTCCGTTCCGGAGGTCCGCACCGAAGGGTTCGACGGGGTGCGGGACATCGAAGCGCTGGGCCGCGTCGCCTCGGTCATCGGTCACGAACTCACCAACGTCTTGCAGGTCCTGTCCAACAGCATCGATCGCCTGGTCGATCCGGCCGCCTCCGGCAGCGCCATCGTCCGGATGGCCCGCGCCAGCCTGGAACGCGGCGTGCGCCTCGCTCGGCAGCTGCAGGCGTTCGCGCGGATCAGCCCGCCGCGCGTGCAGCGGCTCGACACCCACCAGGTGCTGGCGATGTGGCTGCCGCTGCTCGAGGAAGCGCTCGGTCCGGAGCGGATCCTCGAGCTGCGCCTCCGCGTCGGCGGCGCGATCCTCGTCGATCCGGGCCAGCTCCAGGCCGCCATCGCCCACCTCCTGACCAACGCCCGTGACGCCACGCCGCCGGGATCCATCGTCCTCGCCGAACTGTCGCGGGTCGAACGTGCGTCCGGTCCGGCCTGTCGCATCGCCGTCACGGATCGCGGCGAGGGGATGACGCCGGACGTCCTGCGGCAGGCGGTCGAACCGTTCTTCACGACGCGCGCCCCCGGCCACGGCCTCGGCCTCGGGCTGACCATCGCCCGCATGGTCGCCGAGTCGCACGGCGGCTACCTCGAGGTCGACTCGCGCGTCGGCACCGGCACCACCGTCTCGATCTCGCTGCCGATCGCGGACAACGAGGCGTTGTCGCAGCGTCCCGGGACGCGCACGGCGCGGCCGGCGCCGGTCGTCGCCACGCCGGCGGCGTCCGCACCGGCACGCCCGGGGGGCGGCGGCGCCACCGCGGCGTCCGGTCCGTCGCCGACGCCCGCACCCAAGCCGGCCCGGATCCTGGTCGTCGACGACGAGGAAGCGATCGCCGAGTACTTCCGGATCATCCTGTCGGCGGAGCAGTACGACGTGACCGTCGTCGCCTCGTTGCAGCGCGCCCTCGAGACGTTCACCCGCGACCACCTGAAGTTCGACACGGTGCTGCTCGACATGATGCTGGGCGACGGCACCGGCCTCGACCTCTACCGCCGGGTCCGCGAGATGCGCCCCGACCTGCCGGTCGTCGTCTGCACGGGCTTCGCGGAGAACGACAGCCTCGAGCTGATCCGCGAGGACGGCCACGAGGTGCTCCTCAAGCCGTGCACGCGGCACGAGGTCCTGCGCGCCGTCAACCGGGCCCTCCTCCGCCGCCGGCTGGTGTGACGGCTCGCCGGCGGCGGAACTCCCAATCACCAACTCCCAACTTCCGAACAATTCCCAACGGTCAGCTCCCAAAGAGCAGGGCCCGGCTATCGGACTGGGAGTTGGGAGTTGAACGTTCCTTGGAAGTTGGCAATTGGCAGTTGGGAGTTGACGGCGCGGCCCCAGCGTCCCGGCGCTGCCGCGATCGCGTAAAATGCCCGGGCGCCCGCCTACCGACGGGCCGGTAGACCCATGCAATTCGATTTATCAGGCCTGTTCGTACTGATGCTGTCCACCTTCCTCGGGATGGACGTCATCCGGCGCGTCTCGCGGCTGCTCCACACGCCGCTCATGTCGCTCACCAACGCCATCTCCGCGATCGCCATCGTCGGCGCGGTGCTCCTGGCCGGCGAGCAGCAGACCACCCTTAGCACGGTGCTCGGCGCGGTCGCGGTCTTCGCGTCGATGACCAACATCGTCAGCGGCTTCCTGATCACGGACCGCATGCTGAAGATGTTCAAGAAGCGCGAGCCGGGGAAGTGATGGAACAGCTGATCCAGCCGCTGTACCTCCTCTCGGCGATCGGGTTCATCTTCTCGCTGCGGTGGATGAACGACCCGAAGACCGCCCGCCGGGGCGTCGGCGCGGGCGTCGCCGCGATGGTGCTCGCCGTCGGCGGCACCATGCTGCACCACGAGATCAAGAGCTACGAGTGGATCCTCGTGTCGATGGTCCTCGGCACGCTCGTCGGCGTGCCGCTGTCGCGGGTCGCGTTGACCGCGGTGCCGCAACGGACGGCGCTGTCGCATGCGTTCGGCGGCCTTGCCGCCGGCCTCGTCGGCACCGCCAAGTATTTCCTCTGGGCCGGCACGGACGAGATGACGCCCTTCCGCATGGGCGCGATCATCTTCGAGGTCATCCTCGGCTATCTCACCTGCACGGGCAGCCTCATGGCCGCCGGCAAGCTGCAGGAGATCCTCCCCACCCGCCCGATCACCTACCAGGGCCAGAACCTCGTCAACCTGCTGCTCCTGCTGGTCGCGGTCGGCATCGGCGGCTACCTGATCTACGACCCGACGAAGACGTTCCTGTTCCCGATCATGATCGCGCTGGCGCTGGCGTTCGGCGTTTTGCTGGTCATCCCGATCGGCGGCGCCGACATGCCGACGGTCATTTCGCTGCTCAACTCCTACGCCGGCCTTGCTGCGGTGGCGATGGGCTTCGTCCTCGACAACAAGGTGTTGATCATCGCCGGCGCGCTCGACGGATCGTCGGGCCTGATCCTGTCGATCATCATGTGCCGGGCGATGAACCGCTCGTTCACCAACGTGCTGTTCGGCGCCTTCGGCCAGGTCCAGGCCGGGGGAGCGGCCGGCGAGCAGAAGGCGGTCAAGAGCGCGACCGCCGAGGACGCCGCGCAGATCCTCGAGAACGCCAGCACCGTGGTCATCATCCCCGGCTACGGCATGGCCGTGGCCCAGGCGCAGCACCGCGTCCGCGACCTCTTCGAGCACCTGAACAAGAAGGGGATCGACGTGAAGTTCGCCATCCACCCGGTGGCGGGCCGCATGCCCGGGCACATGAACGTCCTCCTGGCCGAAGCCGAGATTCCCTACGATCGCCTGATCGAGATGGACGACATCAACCCCGACATGAGCCAGGTCGACGTCTGCCTCGTGGTCGGCGCCAACGACGTCGTCAACCCGGCCGCCCGCCACGACGAGAGCAGCCCGATCTTCGGCATGCCGATCATCGACGCCGACAAGGCCAAGACCGTCCTGGCCATCAAGCGATCGATGAAGCCGGGCTTCGCCGGCATCGACAACGAGCTCTACACCGCCGACAACACGCTCATGCTTTTTGGCGACGCCAAGCAGGTGATCGGCGAGCTCGCGAAGGCTGTCTCTGGCGAGCAGGGCATGGGCCACTGAGGCCAGTTCGGCACTCGACATCGAGTGCCAAGAGTGGCTGTAAGGCCCACCAAAAACGTCGTTTGTGTTGACGGCGCAGTTGCAGTAGGCTGCACGCGTCAGGAACTGCCGCCTTGAGCCGCACCTGCGTTGAGGGCTCGCCCGCGACGTCGGAAAAGCTGGAGTGGAAGGGCCACTCGGGCGAGTTCTCTTGAGCCCCTCCCCCTATAGGGCAGCGGGGTGCATCAGTGATGCACCCGGGGGGGGCAGCAGGGTGCATCTGTCGTGCACCCGGAAAGTCAGGACCGTGGGTCGTAGGCTGTTTGTGGGTAATCTTCCGTACGAAACGGGGGAAGCCGAGCTCGAAGAGATGTTCGGGAAGATCGGCCCGGTGGATTCCGTCCGCGTCATGCGCGACATGGCGACGGGCCGGGCCCGCGGGTTCGCGTTCGTCGAAATGGCGAGCGACGACGATGCCCAGCGCGCGGTCGATGAGCTCAACCAGGCACAGCTCGGCGGCCGCACCCTCGCGGTCAACGAAGCGCGGCCCAAGCCGGCCGGCGGCGGGTTCGGTGGCGGTGGCGGCGGCTTCGGTGGTGGTGCTGGTGGTGGTGGCGGCCGTGGCGGTGGCGGCGGCAACCGCAGCGGTGGCGGCGGTGGTGGTGGCGGCGGCGGTCGTCGCCGGGAACCGCGCTGGTAGCACCCGCGTAGTCTTGAACCTGACAGGCGCACCCGGCTACGGCCGGTGGCGCCTGTTCGTCCGTACAGCCCTGTCATCGTGACCGAACGCCAATCGCGCCTCGAGGCGCCCGTCTGGGACGTCGTCGGCATCGGCGCCAACTCCGTCGATCTCGTCCACCTGCTGCCGGCAGCGCCGCAGCCGAGCGGACCGCACGCCAAGCAGCGGATCCGCCGACAGCTCGTGTCGTGCGGCGGCCAGATGACCACCACCCTGGCCTGCGTCGCCGGCTTCGGCTGGCGCTCGAAGTACATCGGCGCCACCGGCGACGACGAACGGGGCGGCATCCTCCGCGCCGCGATGCAGGATCGCCGCGTCGACATGAGCAGCGCGCTCACCAAGGCCGGTGCGACCAACCAGTTCGCCGTGATCCTGGTCGACGAGTCGACCGGCGAGCGCATCGTGCTGTGGGATCGCGACGAGCGGCTGGCGCTGCAGCCGCACGAGATCCCCGAGGACGCCATCGACGGCGCCCGGCTGCTGCACGTCGACGACGTCGATCAGGCCGCCGCCATCGCCGCGGCCCGCCGCGGGCGCGCCGACGGCATCCCGGTGACCAGCGACATCGACCGCCTCACCGATCGGACGCCGGAGCTGGTCGCCGCGGTGACGATCCCGATCTTCGCCGAGCACGTGCCGTCGGCGCTCACCGGCCGCGCCGACCCCGAGGCGGCGCTGCGGGCGCTGCGCCGCGAGCACGACGGGCTGCTGGTGGTGACGCTCGGCACCAACGGCGCGCTGGCGCTCGACGGCCATCGCGCCATCAAGTCGCCGGCGTTCCACGTCGACGCGATCGACACGACCGGCGCCGGCGACGTCTTCCGCGCCGGCTTCATCCACGGCCGGCTGTCCGGCTGGCCGCTCGAGCAGACGCTCCGCTTCGCCAACGCCGCCGCCGCGGTCAGCTGCACGCGACTCGGCGCGCTGGCCGGCGTGCCCAGCCTGGCCGACGTCGAGACGATGCTCGCGCGCGGCTGAAGGGGCGCGCCCAAACCGGCCCCGCCTGCCGCGCTTACGGCAGGCAGCCGACCACGTGCCGGCCGAGCGCCTGCCACAGCGGCACTGGCCAGTACTCGAGGACGAAGATCGCCGCGGTGACGCCGAGCATCCACGTCTGACGACCCCAGATCAGGCGGACGGTGGCCGCCGCCGGCACCAACGCGTCGGCGCACAGCGAGGTGGCCATCCAGCCGGCGACCAGCAGCGCGTGCGCCGCGACGTAGAGCGCGGCGAGGAGCCACGCCAGCGCCGGGATCGCCGTCGCCGACGGCAGCAGCTCGTAGGGCGCCGCGCAGGCGCGCTCGCCGTCGAGCCGCAGGACGAGCAGCGCGAACGGCGGCATGATCAGCCACCACGCCCAGGTCAGCGCCGTCCGCAGCGCCGGCGGCATCATCGGATCGGCCTCGCGCGGCAGCGCCAGACGTCGAAGTATTCGGTGTGGCCGTCGGCGGCGTAGGCGTCGTGGAACGCAGCCCGCAGCGCCTCCGGAAAGATGGGCGCCAGAGCGACGGCGGGATAGCGGTTCGGACCGGCGAACGGTTCGGTGCCGCGAGGCACCAGCCAGACGTCGGCGCGGCACCGGCGCATCGCGTCGACGGTCGCCGCGGGCAGCGGCAGGCGCGACAGCTGGTGCTCCTGCACCGCCGGCGCGTCGATCAGATACAGGCCGCTGCGGAAGGTGAGCACGGGCCGCGCGTAGGTCGGCTGGTCGTAGCCGTTGTAGGCCATCTGCGCGACGACGCCGGGATGCGCGTCGAGGTAGCGCGACAGATCCTGGACCTCGTCGCGGCCGCGCGCCTCGTGCATCTGGCGCAGGAACGACGCGTGCCAGGCGATGGCGACGATGGCGGCGGCGAGGGTCCAGGCCAGGGCGGCCCGCGCCGCGGTGGGCTCGCCGGTGACGAGGCCCCGCTCGCCGATGAGGCCCCGCGTGCCGATGAGACCGGCGGCCGCAAAGGTGACCAGCGGCACGAACGGCAGCAGGTGGTAGGGGCCGGCGCCCGGCTTCGATGCTGCGACGGCGACGGCGCCCATCCCGGCGAGGAGCGCAGCCAGGCTGGCCAGCCAGCGGCGATCACGCGGTCGCGTCTCCGCCGGCTGGCTGAACCAGAGGCAGGCGAGCGGCAGCAGCAGGAAGGCGATCCACTCGATGTTCTGCCGCAACATCGAGAGCATCAGCCCGTTGGCGGCCGACAGCCGGACCCAGGCGAGGTAGGCCGTCAACGACACGTTCGACAGCGCGAACGGCGCGGCGGCCGTCAGCGCCGCGACCCCGACGGCCATCGCGATCAGGGCGGGACGGGCGCCGAAGGCGAGCGTCACCAGCAGCGGCGCCGCATAGATCGGTCCGGTGAACTTCAGGTTGGCGAGGAGCCCGGCGACCAGCCCGAGGCCGATCGCCGCAGCAACGCCGCGTGTCCGCGCCGCCACCAGCTGGCCGATGGCGACGCCGGCGACGAGCAGCGCGTCCGGCCTCGTCCAGAACGTGTAGTTGCGGAATGCCAGATAAACGAGCGCGGCGGCGCCGGTCAGGACGAGGGCGCGGCGTCGCGTGGTGACGGCGGCGAGCGCGAACCAGGTGGCGGTGAGACCGATCAGCCCGGCGGCGCCGCCCAGCCACTTCGACGTCTCGATGCCCGCCCCGAACAGGCGCTGGACCACGCCGTGGGCGACGAAGGCGAGCGGTCCGTAGATGTGGGCGTAGCGCTCGGCGGACACGGGGTCGTGGTAGAGCGGCTGCCCCTGCGCGAACAGCCAGCCGACGATCGTCATCGTCGGTTCAGCGGCGTCGAAGTAGTGGTCGTCGGCGGCGTACCAGACGACGCTCGCGGCGTAGGCGGGAATCGCGGCGATGGTGAGCACGGCGATCGCCCAGCCGCTCCACGCGGGCCATGCGTCACGTTGACCTCGCCACCGGGCCAGCACGCCGAGCGCGACGGCGATCGCCAGGGCGAGGAGCAGCGGACGCCCGGCCGCGTGGATCCGGAACGATTCCAGGAGATCGAGCATCGTCGCCCGGATTGTAGTGCCTTGCTTTGCCCTCCTGCGGAGGAGGAACGAACGCACCCGCGCACTGTGATGACGCTCGGCACCCAGGGCGGGTCGGCGACTGGCCGGTCGCCGCGCCCTCAGCGCGGATAGGTCAACGCCACCTCACCCGGCGCACGCGTCCCGTCGGCCAGCGCTGCGCCGCGGTAGACCTTGGCGATGAATGGCGGCCTGTGCGTCTGGACAAAGTCGAGAACTCTCGGCAGTGTTGCAACGAAGCCCGCAGCTAGCTCAGACAGGGCGCTTTGCCGACGACCACGAGCAGGAGACCGGCCTCACGCAGGGCATGTGGAAATGCCTTGCCTAGATCGCGGTCGGTGAAGAAAACCGGCCGCTCACGCCGCGCGTTCGTAGACAACGGCCTGCTCGATCTCCGATGTCGACAGTCCGTAATCTTCGGCGACGTCCTCGGCCGCCTCCCCCGCATCGATTCGATCAGCAATGGCGCGTGTCGAGACGCCTGCCCCAGTCATGGCAGGACGTCCGAATGCAATTGCCGGGTCGATGGCGATGACGCGCTCGCCGCTCGAGGCACTCGACAGGAACGGATAGAGTCGCACGGGGAATTGCCACTCGTCCCACTCGATGCGTTTCAAATGTTCTTCGAACACCTTCCGCATCGCGAGCTGACCCGACGCGGACAGATCGATCAGCTGCCCATACCGCTCCAGAAACAGGCGCCCGGCCTTTGCCGTCCGCAGGTCCTGATGGAGCAGCAGGCGGTCGATGCCGAGTTCCTTGCCCGCGTAGTCCAGAGCCTTTCGTAAGGCCTTGACCGACACAGCGTGTTCAGTGCGGAGTGCACGGACGACGTGAGCTTCTACGAGATTCCAGAACGACAGCATCGGTGGCTGCGACGAGGGCAGTTGTAGCAACTGTTCGAACCGCCCGACCCCGCTTCGCTTGGGGAACCGACGCCCGAGCGCCCACGACCTGAGGGTGGCGGGAGGAAGCCTCAGATAGCGTGCTGCTTCTGCGAGGCTGTAGGCAGCCTCTTGTCGAGGATCATGGGCGTCGGCGGTGCCTCCAGTGCGAGCCATTCCGAAGCCCCATAGTACGCCGATGGCGGCCGAGGCTCAAGTCGCCTATCCGCGGAAGCGCCGGTAGTCGATGGTGTACTTGCGGACCTTGTAGTTGAGGATGCGCTCGGTGGTCTCGAGCAGACGCGCGGCCCGGGCGCGATTGCCCCGGGCGCTCTTCAGCGCGTCGGTGATCAGGTCGCGCTCGTAGGCGCCCACCGCCTCCTCGAGCGGCTGGGCCGGGTCGTCCCCGACGTCTCGGCGGTCTGCAGCGTCGGCGGCAGGTGGTGCGCGTGCAGGACCTGGCCCTCGCAGACGAGCACGCTGCGTTCGAGCACGTTCTCGAGCTCGCGCACGTTGCCCGGCCAGTGATAGCTCATGAGCATGTCGATGGCCGGTGTCGCGATGCGCCGGATCGGCTTGCCGTGCTCGCGCGGCGAACTTCTGCAGGAAATGGTCGGCGAGCAGCAGGATGTCGGGCTTCCGCTCGCGCAGCGGCGGCACGAAGATCGTGAAGACGTTCAACCGGTAGTAGAGGTCCTCGCGGAAGGTGCCGTCGGCCATCGCCGTCTCGAGCGTCCTTGTTGGTGGCGGCGATCAGGCGGACGTTCGACTTGATGGTCTCGGTGCCGCCGAGGCGCTCGAACTCGCGCTCCTGCAGCACGCGCAGCAGCTTGACCTGCGTCTGCAGGTTGATGTCGCCGATCTCGTCGAGGAACAGCGTGCCGCCTTCGGCCAGCTCGAAGCGGCCCTTCGCCGCTCATGGGCGCCGGTGAAGGCGCCCTTCTCGTAGCCGAACAGCTCCGACTCGATCAGCGTGTCGGGCAGCGGCGCCGCAGCTCACCTTGACGAACGGCTTGCCCGCGCGCAGCGAGTTGTAGTGGATCGCGTGCGCGATCAGCTCCTTGCCGGTGCCCGACTCGCCGCGGATCAGCACCGTCGTGTTGGTGCGGGCGACCTGTGCGACCTGGTCGAAGACGCCGCGCATCGGGCCGCTGGTGCCGACCATGTTGGGGAAGTCGTACCCTCGCCTTCAGCTCCTGGCGAAGGTGCGTGTTCTCGTCGACCAGGCGCTGCCGCTCCGATTCGACGAGGCCCTGCAGCCACCGCCTGGCCGATCATCGAGGCGACGACGCCGAGGAACTTCGAGGCGCGGACGTAGAGGCGGTCGGCCTTGAACGGCAGCTCGACGAGCAGGGCGCCGATCGGGCGCCGGGCGATGGTGATCGGCACGCCGACCACGCTGAGCTCTTCGGCCTGGCCGCGCTCGGCCGGCCGGACGGCGAGCGACGGCTCCTGGCTGACGCGGGGGACGACGACGCCGCGGCCCGTGTCGAGGATCCGCTTGCCCAGTTCCTCGAGGGCCCGGACCCGCCCCTTGGCCCCGCTGGCGATCCGCTCGGCCCGCGCCTCCTCGCCCTCGCCGCGCGTCAGCAGGACGAGCCCGAAGACGACCGCGTGGTGCCGCTCGAGGATCTCGAGGGCGCGGTGCAGCCCGGCGCGGAGGTTCAGCGTGCCCGACAGCGCTTGGCTGATGTCGACCAGGGAAGACAGCTTGCGGATTTCGTCCCGGGTCGAGGCCGGTTCGCCGGAAGGCTGGGCAGACGTGGTCGGGACAGGTACGCATGCTGGACACAAAAAGGTCGTGCCCAATTATCGCTGCGACAAGATTGTTGGTCAACCGGCGTGGCGGAGATGGCCGCGTTGCCCGGGGCGCATGACACGACGCCGGCGGTCGGCTGCCCTACAGCGAGGCGCGGCGGATGTCGGGGACGGTGAGGATGCGCGACGTCTTCGGCGGCGCCGCGACGACCAGCGCCAGCGTCGCCACCATCTGGTCGATGGTGACGAGGCCGAGGCGCAGCGCGGTGCTGCGGCTCGAGGACCGGCGCTCGGCGATCCAGTAGAACGGCTTGAGGACGATTGGCCAGCGATGCCCGGGCCCGAGCACGTACCAGGGGCGGAGCACGCTCGAGGTGAGGCCGGACTGCGCCAGGTGCCCTTCGGCGATGGCCCGCGACAGCTGGTAGGCCTGCATGATCGGCGCCGGCTGGGCGACGCTGACGTAGACGAAGTGATCGACCTGGCGGGCCGCGGCGGCGTCGATCGAGGCCTTGGCCGACACCAGATTGATATCGTAGAACTGCTGAGCCTTGGCGGGCGACGGATGCGGCACGCCGACCAGCTGCACGAAGGCCGAGTCCGGCTCGATGGAGCCCTCGAACGTGGTGCGGTCGAGCGGGTTGCCGACCACCACCTCGCAGCCGGGCGGGAGCTTGCGCTCCGAGCCGGGCCGGACGAGCGCCCGCACCCGGCAGCCCTGGCGCTGCAGCACGGGGATCAGCCGGCTGCCGACGTAGCCGGTGCCGCCGGTGATGAAGACCCGGGTCGGTTCCGCGGTCACGGCGTGCGCGGCTTCTCGACGGTCATCCGCGGTGCCTCGACGAGGATACGGTCGTTGAGCAGCTCGTCGAAGGTCGACGCCAGCTCGGCCCCGCTCTTCGCGGAGAGCAGCAGCGCGCCGGTGCCCTTGACCGACGTGAACGCCTCGGCGTCGACATCGAAGGCGACGAAGTAGAGCGACGCCTTGGTCTCGTCGGGCTGCTTCTCGAGAATCGAGGCGACCAGCGCCGGGTCGGCGCCGTTGGTGTTCTCGCCGTCGGTGACGACGAGCAGGTGGCGGCGCTTCAAGCCGCTGCGGTCGAGGGCGAGCCGGGCCACCGCCATGGCGTCTCCAATCGGCGTGCCGCCGCCCGTCTTCATGTCTCGAATACGGTCGCCGGCCGTGCGCGGATTCGGCCGGGCCAGGCCGATGACCTCGCGCGCCGCCGGCTCGCCGGGCCGGGCGCTGAACTCGTGGACGCCGACCAGCACCGGGGTATCCGCGTGGGCGGTAGCGTAGCGATCGAAGGCGCCGACCAGGTCGATGGCCGCGGCCTGGGCCGCTTCGATTCTTGCGCCGGCGCTCGCCCTTGATGCGGTCGTGCATGCTGCCCGACACGTCGACCAGCACCACGGCGGCGAGACCGTCCTTCCAGACCGTGCCGGCCGGCGGCGTCAGGCGCGCGGTCAGCGCTTCGCGCAGCTCGCGGGCCTCGCGATCGGCGCTCGATTCCGTCGGCACCGACGGGGCGTTCGAGGTCGATCCGCCCGCCGACCGGCGGCTGCCGTTGTAGACGATGCTGCCGACGATGAACAGGATGGCGCCGAGGATCGCCAGCTCGACGACGGTCGGCGACTTGCGGGCCATCAGCGGGCCACCTTACTTCGCGATGCCGTCGCGCTGGGCGAGCCGCTTCGCCAGCGAGGCGCCCGAGTTGAGCGCGCCCTCCATGAAGCCGACGAAGGCGTAGGACGCGTGCTCCCCGGCGAAGTGGATGTGGTCGACGCCCTTGCGGAGGATCGGGCCGACGGTGGTGACCTGGCCCGGCGCCGGGAACGAGTAGCCGGCCCGCGTCCAGGCGTCCGACGGCCAGTTCATGAAGCGGTCGTTGACGAAGGCGGCGCCGATGCCGGGGTACGACTTGCCCAGCTCGCGCAGGTAGTTGGTGCGGCGCTGGGCCGGCGTCCACTCGCGGACGGTCTCGGCGGCGACGCCGCCGGAGAACGCGCACATCGAGACCGGCACGCCCTTCTGGCCGTCCGTCTGGTGCCAGGTCCAGTTGATCGGGCCGTCGCTCAGGCTGTCGGGGGCGAGCTTGGCGCGCCGCCAGAAGGCGTTGCGCAGCGACACCAGGTACTTGACGTTGCTGCCCATCTGCGGCGCCAGCGCCGCCGGCAGGGCCGGCTCGATGCCGATGCGGTTCCACGTCGACGGCGGGATGGCCAGGATCACGTCGTCGCCGCCGACCATCTCACCGGAGGCCAGCGTGACGCGGACACCCTGGCTGCCCTGATCGATGCGCTTGACGATCGTGCTGAGGCGCACGCGCTCGGGACCGATCGCCGCGAGCAGCTTCGACGCCAGCGCCTGGTTGCCCTGGGCGCAGCGATAGACCTCGCTGTCGGTCCAGTATTTGGCGCCGCCGCCGCCCTGGACCATGGCCAGGTTGCCCAGATAGCTCTGCCACTCGCTGCGGACGCCGTTGTCGCCGCTCATCATCGCGTCGATCGCCAGCTTGCAGTTCGGCGAGGCGTTCATCGTCGCGATCCACGACGCCAGCGTCTTCTTGTCGAGCGCGTCGGCGTTCGGCGTCAGCCAGGCCTGATTCGGATCCGCGACCTTGGCCGCGTCGGCGTTCATCTGGTTGACGGCTGCGTCCAACTCCTCCCAGATCTTGCCGGCCTCCTCGCTCGACAGCGGCTTGCCAGCCAGCGTCATCGGGAAGTCGAAGTCCTCTTCCTCGGTGACGTCGAGGAACGAGAGCTTGAAGCGTTCGGCGTAGGCGACCCAGGTCGGGTGGTTCGAGCCGACCAGCTCGCCGCCGCCTTCGACGTGCTTGCCGGGGACGAAGTCACGGAAGGTGATGACGCGGCCGCCGACGCGGTTGCGCGCTTCGAGGACGAGCACGTCGTAGCCGGCGCTCTTCAGCTCGTAGGCCGCGGCGAGGCCCGAGAAGCCGGCGCCGATGACGATGATGCGTTTGCCGGCGCGCGTCTGCGCCGACGATCCCGCGGCGCTCAGCAGCAGGCCGGCCGACGCGGCCAGCGTCGCCTGCAGCATCTCGCGGCGGGTCAGGCCGTCCTGCGGCTTGCCGAAGCGGCGCTGCAGCCGGGTGTAGAAGAGGGGCATGGGGGCGCTCCTGGTCTATCGCACTTGCGGTGCGGCTATTCGATGGTGAACCACTGCACTTCGACGCGCCGGTTCTCGTCGGGGTTCGGTGACACGGGCTCTTCCCAGCCGCGGCCGAGCACCTCGATGCGGGCCTGGTCGACGTTCAGGCGCGTGATCAGCATCTGGCGATCTCGGCGGCGCGCTTCTTGGACAGCTCCATCGCCTTGAGCGCCTGGTTGCGGACGAAGGCGTCGCCGCCGCGCTTGCGGAACTCCTCGACCATGCCGTTGTCGACGTGGCCGCGCAGCAGGATGGTCGAGCCCGGGCTGACGACGAGCATCTTCTTGATCACGTCGAGGTATCGACAGGTTGCCCTGGTTGTCGATATCGAGGCTCGCCGAGTTCGGCTCGAAGAGGAAGCGGATGTCCTTGCGACAGCAGCAGGTTGGTCTCGAGCGTGCCGGGGCCGCCGGTGCGGATCGGCGAGATGGCGACTTTCTGGTCCTTGAACTGGCCGGAGGCCTCGAGCGCCTTCAGGGCGGTGAGGCTGGCGAAGCGATCGGCGTCGGGCGGATCCTTGATCAAGTCGGCGCCGTAGGCGAGGACCGCCGACTGGAAGATGCCGCCGAAGCTGCCGGCGGCGTCGATCGCGCCGGAGAAGAACGCCAGGTTCTCGGGCAGGTTCGACAGGTGGACCTTGCCCAGTTCCTCGCGGGCGTCGTCGCGCGTCCACTTGAAGGCCTTGGCGATGGTGTCGAGGTGCGCGTCGGGGTTGTCGCGCACCATCCGGTTGCCTTCGAGCAGGCCCTGCACCAGCCCCTGCGACGATCTCGGGGTTGGCTTCGGCGAAGCCGCGGTGCAGCACCATGACGTCGGCGATGACCAGCAGGTTCCGGTTGGTGACCAGGACCTTGGCGGCGCCGCCGCTCTTCTCGACGACCTCGCTGACGGTCGGCGCCCAGGTCATCGCTCCGGCCAGCTTGTTGGCGCCCGACTTGATGTCGTGCAGGAACGCTCGCCGGCCTGGCCGCCCTCTTCGGTGTAGACCACGTTGATGCGGTCGCTGCTGACCGTCGCGTCGACGCTGTTGAGCACGTTGACCGGCAGGCCGGCCTCCTGCGCCAGGTAGCGGAGGAAGAATTCGGCTTCGGTGAACTGCGACGTGGCGAGCAGCTTGCCCTTGAGGTCGTTGATCTGCTTGATGTCCGAGCGGACGATCAGCCCGTCGGCGCCGCGCGAGTAGCCGATCTGCACCGGCACGACGGCGTGGAACTGGCGGCCGTAGGCGGCGAGCACATCGACGGTCGTCGCCGAGGCGGCGATCTTGCCCTGGTTGAGGTCGCCCCAGCTCTCGTCCTCGCTGATGGTGAGCTTGACCTTGAAGCCGCCGTTCTTGAAGAACAACGAGTTCTCGGTCGGTTCGAGGCCGCCGTTGGCGACGATCAGCCCGGCGTAGCCGGCGTACTCGCTGATCTCGATCGGGACGATGTTGTCCTTCAGCGTGAACGGCGCCGCCGGAGCCAGCCGCGGCACTTCCGCTTTGAAGTCGACGACGGCCGGCGCCTCGCCGGCCTCGCCGCCGCCGCTGCCGGGGGTGCTGGTCGATCCGCTGCCCGAGCCGTCCTTGTTCGACAGGCGGTTCATCAGCATGTAGGCGCCGCCGCCGACCAGGCCGACGACGAGCACCAGCGAGAGGAGACGGCCAAGCGGAGTAAGGCTGGAGGGTTTTTGTTCCATTCGCTGACTCTGTCAATCTCCAACTTCCAACCCCCAACTTCCAAGGAACTCCCGAATCCCAACTCCCAAGGAGACGGCCGGTTCGGCTTGGAGATTGGGAGTTGGTGGTTCCTTGGTAGTTGGAATTTGGTAGTTGGGATTTATCGTCGGCCGCCTACGTCGGCCCAATCTGCTTTTCGGTCGCGGGCGCAGTGGCGGTGGTCCCTGAGGCCTGCACGCCCTGGCTGGCCAGGAACTCGGCCAGCGCGTTCTGCTCGAGGGCCTTGCGCTCGCCTTCCTTCTCCTGGATCTCGGCCATGTTGACCATGTCCTTGGCGACGCGCGCCTTGCCCGCCGACATCTCGTAGCGCTTCTCGAGGACGCCTTCGACGTCCTTCAGCGTGTCGCCGAGATCGCCGACCTTGAAGGCGGTGTTGCCGAGCGCGGCGGCCGCTTCGGCCTGCGCCTCCTTGATCTGGACCTGCGAGAGCTGCTTCTCGAGCCGGCGCACCTTGTCCTCGAACTCGCGCTGGACGACCTTGGCCTGGCGGAGGTTGTTCTGGTAGGCCTCCTCGGTCTCTTTCAGCTCCTCGGTGTCCGTCGTCAGGTCGACCTTCAGCTCCTGCAGCTCGCGGGCCAGCGTCCCGGCCAGCTCCATGTTGCCGGCGGCGTGATTGGCGAGGATGCGGCGTTCGAGATCGTGCGCCTTGGCCGTCTTGCCCTTGACCTGGCCCTTGAGGCGCTCGGCGACGCCGGCCATCCGGGCCAGCGCCATGTTGTACTGCGCCATCTTGTTGCGGAACTCGTCGCGGGCCGCCGCCATGAGGGCTTCGGGGTTGGCTTCTTCGATGCCGCTGATGAACAGGCTCATGAAGCCGCGGACCAGGCGTCCGATGCGTGCAAACATTCGCAATCTCCGTGGTTAGGTCCGAAACGCGAGAAGTCTACAGGGAAACGCCCTTATACAAACCGCCGCAGCTCGGTCAGCCGCGTCTCGATCTGCTCCGGCGTCAGGTCGCGGAACCGCGGCGGCAGGAAGCGCTGGTCGGTGCACTCCTTGACCGCCACCAGGTCCATGTATTCGAGCTTGCGGGTGTGGGCGCTCGGCCGCACCTCGCGGAGCACGCCGGCGAGGATGTCGCGCAAAGCCGGCTTTGGCGCGCCCTCCGTCGGCTCGGGGGCCAGCTCCCACACGCGCAGGGCGCGCACGAGCACGCCTTCGATCTCGTTGCTGCCGAGGCCCTGGCTCGGGTCGAGGGCCGGCAGGTCCTCGTCCTTGAGCGGGAACTTCAGCTTGCGGGCGATGGCGCGAAACAGTGCCCGCATCTCCTCGGGCGTCTCCGGCGCGAAGAGCGGGATGTGGACGTCGAGGCGGCCCTGGCGCTTCAGATCGACCTCGAGGAGGTCGGGCCGTGACGTGGCGAAGACCCAGAGGATCCGACCGCGGTTGCGCGTGTCCGACATCTCCTTCGCGAGCATCGCGTAGACGCGGCCGGAGAGGCCCCCGTCCGTGTCCCCGCCCTCGCGTTTGCCGGCGGCCTGGTCGGCTTCGTCGACGAAGACCAGCACCTGTCCGATAGCTTTCAAGACGGAGAAGATCTTTTCCAGGTTCGATTCGGTGGCGCCGACCCAGCGATCGCGGAAGTTCTTGAAGACGACGCAGGGGATGCCGAGCTCGCCGGCCCAGCACTGCACCAGGTAGGTCTTGCCGGTGCCGATGCGCCCGGCGACCAGATACCCCATCGGCAGGGCGTGCAGCGCGCCCCGCTCGAGCAGCTTCTGATCGTCCCGCAGCCACGCCTTGACGGCTTCGCTGCCGGCCATGTCGTCGAGCGTCAGCTTCGATTCGATGAAGTCGAGCAGCCCCTGGCACTCCGATTCGATCAGGTCCTTCTTGATCTTCGAGACCCAGTCGGCGGTGAGCCGCTGGCCGCTGCGCGTGGCCATCGTCACCAGCCGGCGGGCGCCGACGCGGCTCAGGCCCGTCAGGCGCTGGCCGAGGGTCGCGAGCGGCAGGTCGGAGCGCTGCGCCAGGTCGGTGATGGGACCGGCGGCGAGCGAGTCGACATACGCGCCCATCTCGCTTTCGTCCGGCAGCGGCAGCGTGATCTCGGCGGCGTGCGGGTTCTCCGAGACGAGGGCGTTGAGATCGTGCAGGCCCTCGGCGATCAGCACCGTGATCACGTTGGCCTGGAGGATGCCCGGATCGTTGGCCCAGCCGAGCACCTTGACGACGTTGGCGGCGAACGGCCCGCCCAGCTGCGCCGCGTCGGCGCGCGGCACCACGAACTCGGCGAAGTCGACGATGACCGCGATCTTGCGCAGGCCGGCCGAGCCAATGCCGCCGGCGGAGGTCTCCGGCGCGCGCTGGATCGCCGCCAGGTTCAGCGTCCGGAGCAGGTAGCGATCGATCAGCTCGAGGGCGACGCCCGGCTCGCGCGTCGAGCTGATCGGGTTGGCATCGCCGAGCGCCTGCTGCAGCCAGGCGCCCCAGTCGTCGGCGCCGCGGGTGGCGCGGACGCCGCGGCTGCGGTCGTAGTGCAGCACGGTGTCGTACGACGCGAACATCGCTTCGTCGAGGAACGCCTTGAGCGAAAGCTGGCGATCCCCGTGCGGGATGACGTCGAAGACGTTGCCGTTGAGCAGGAACTGGGCGACCGATCCCGAGCGGAACAGGTCGCGCATCTTGGTGGCCCAGGCGGGAAGCATGATCGGTTCAGCTCGGTCGGTTTCGAATCGGTCAGTTCGACTCGCGCGCCCGCGTCTGCGACGACAGTGGCGGCGGTTCGGAGATGAGATCGTCCATCGCCCCGATGGTCTTCTGCTGATCGGCGATCCACTCGCCGGTGGCGCCGAGCGTCGCGCCGATCTCGTCGATCCGTTCGGACAGGCGCTCGGGATCGGTCGAGAGGACCGCCTGTTCGCGGATCAGCTCGACCTGCTCCTCGATGCGGGTCAGCTCGGCGTCGAGGAAGGCGAGCTTGCCGTCGGCCTCGCCGCGGCGCGCGACGCGCTGCTCGAGCAGCTGCGCCTGGCCTTCGAGGCTGCGCCGCAGGTCGTCGCTGAGCGTCTCGTCGGCCAGCCGGCGCTTCAGCTCGGCGAGGCGCTGTTCGAGGCCGGGCCGCGAGCCCGATCCGTATTGCGGCACGGTCGGCGGCCGGAGGACCGGCCCGGTGGTGCCGGTGATCGGCACCGGCGGCGGATCGCCGGGGATCCGCCCGCCGCCTTCGCGGATGACGCGCAGAATGGCCTGCCGCGTCACCAGCAGGCGTAGGTACATCCAGGTCAGACGGCTCAGGCTGTCGCTCTGCGAGGCGTAGCCCGGCGCCGAGGTGTCGGCGTGGAACTGCTGCTGGAGGATCGACTGGCAGCGCTGCGCCAGGCCCTGGTGCCGGCGCCGATCGGCGTCGGGCAGCGTCGAGAACAGCGCCGCCAGCTTCCGTTCGGCCTCGTTGTTGCCGCCGGCGGACATCTTGCCGGCGACGAAGCGCTGGAAGCGGCTGTTGGTGCCGAGCAGCAGCAGGTAACCGAGCTCGACGCCGGTGCCGAGCATCAGCCAGCCGGGGTCGTGGAGCACCCCGGCCAGGCCGAAGGCACCCAGCATGGCCCAGTTCGGCGGCAGGAACATGCCGATCGGGCGGGCGTTGAACGCCTCACGTACGTAGTCCCACAGGGACGGGCGCATGGTTGGCCGGGCGGAACTGGCTGCTTACGCTACTGGATCCCCTTGCCCTCGACCACGGTGACGTAGCGATCGAGGGGGACGTTGGTCAGGCGCTCGACGCGCCCGCTCGGCTTCGGCCAGGCGATCTCGACCCAGTCGATCTTGGCCGCCGTGCCGACGCCGAGCACCTCGCGGGGGTCGTGCGACGACAGGTAGCTGCCGCCCGACGTCTTGAGGCGCGTCCGGGTCTGGCCGGCGAACGACCAGCTGATCTTCGCCCCGATCGCGTCGCGGTTGCAGGTGACGCCCTGCAGGCGGAGCCCGAGCCAGTGGTTGCCCTCGCCCGAGACGTTCTTGAGGATCTCCGGGGCGGTGCCGTTGTTCGAGATGACCACGTCGAGGCGGCCGTCGTTGCTGAAGTCGCCGACGGCCAGGCCGCGGGCGGGGAAGGTGCGGCCGAACGCCGTCCCGGCCCCCTTGCTGACGTCCTTCAGCTTGCCGCCTTCGTTGTGGAACAGCAGCAGCGGCTCGGCGTACTTCACCTGGGTGGAGGACCGCTCGATCATGTCGTCGGGGTGGCCGTTGGCCAGCATCAAATCGAGGTGGCCGTCGTTGTCGTAGTCGAAGAACTTCAGGCCCCAGCCCGAGAGCAGGCGCGTCGCCTGGGCAATCCCGTTGGCGTGGGCGACGTCCGCGAACGACTCGCCGCCGCGGTTCTTGTAGAGCGAGAACATCTCCTGGTCGACGTTGGCGACGAAGAGATCCTGCAGGCCGTCCTGGTCGAAGTCGGCGGAGTCGACGCCCATGCCGGAGCGCGGCTGGCCGTTGGCGCTGAAGGCGACCTCCGCGGCGAGGCCCAGCTCTTCCCACTTCGTCTTGCCGGTCGGATCGGGGCCGCGGTTGGCGAACAGGAAGTTCTGGACGGTGTCGTTGGCGACGAACAGGTCCATCAGGCCGTCGCCGTTGATGTCGGTGGCGACCACGCCGAGGGCCTTGCCGAGCGCCTTCTCGATGTCCGTGCCCCCGCTGGTCTTGGTGAAGGTGCCGTTGCCGTTGTTCCGGAACAGCAGGCTCGGCGTCGGCTTGAAGACGCGGGGGATGCAGTAGTAGCGGCGCCCGAGCTTGTTATCGCCGCAGATGACGTTGGCCTTGCCCGAGAACTCGACGAAGCTGCAGAGGAAGAGGTCGAGCTTGCCGTCGTTGTCGTAGTCGAACCAGACCGCGCTGGTCGTCCAGCCCGGCACGTCCAGGCCAGCGGCCTTGGTGACGTCGGTGAAGGTCCCGTTGCCGTTGTTGCGGTACAGCGTCGGCCGCCCATAGGCGGTCACGACCATGTCGGCGTGGCCGTCGTTGTCGAAGTCGCCGACGGCGACACCCATCCCGAACGTCCCGCCCGGCACCCCCGCCTGTTCGGTGACGTCGGTGAACGTGCCGTCGCGGTTGTTCTTGTAGAGGGCGTTCCTAATCGGTTTAGTGGGGGTGTAGAAATCCGACGGGCCGCTGTTGACCAGGTAGAGGTCCATCCACCCGTCGCCGTCGTAGTCGATGAACGCGCAGCCCGAGCCGCAGGTTTCCGGGAGGTAGCGGCCGGGCGACATGGCGTTGTCGTGGACCCAGCTGATCCCCGTGTCCGTGGGCGACAGGCTCAGGAACGCGGCCGAAGGGCCGGCCGCCGATCCCGCGGGCGTCTGAGCCCGGATCCTATCGCCCAGGCCCCGCCAGGGGAGCAGGGCGCCGCCCGCCGCCAGCCCGGCAGTGCGTAGGAAAGAACGGCGTCGCTGACGCATTCCGGCCATCCTACCAGCATTCCCTGTGAGTGCTCCCGCGCCGCCAAAAACCGCGTCCTGCGCGGGACGTTTGCAAAAGTTCTATGAATAATGCTTATCTTTCTATCCGTCAGCCGGTGATTTTCGCGAAACCATCCGGGTGGATCGACGTGCCTGGATGGAATGGCGGGCATGACGGTGGTTGTCCTCTAGCCCGACCGTAGCGATGGTCTCGAGGCGAGCCAGCGCTCCTCCGTTCGAAGCGGCCCCTGGCCAGAAATCCTTATGGGAATGACGCTTAGCTGTTCTGGGCATGCCAGATCCGGACGCCGTCCGTCCGCGAAAAGATCCAAAAATCGGAACGGCACCAGCGCGGCCGAGCGGAATTGGTCAGTCCAGTTCGTCAGGACTAGTGTTTTTGGGTGATCCAGCCAATTGAAGACGGGGCGTCAGAGGCCGGGAAGCAAGGCCGAGAACCCTCGGAAGTGCCCGTCTTTCCGGGCTTTGCGGCTTGACACCCGAATAATGCGTTTGTGATACTCGACGGCGCTAATAGAAATTTGGTTTGGCCACATCCACTTTTGTGGGGGGAAGCCTGTGCACGAAGGTAAGCGTTTGAGGACTTCAATTCTGGCTCTGGCGTGGACGGTGCTGGTCACCGTGTTCGCCCTCGGGACGCCAGCGACCGCCGCGGCGCAGGGCACTGCGACCATCCGCGGGACGGTCACCGACGCATCGGGCGGCGTGCTGCCCGGGGCGACCGTGACCATCACCAACTCCGGCACGAAGAACATCCGCACGGCCGTCACCGACGACCGCGGCGGCTACACCTTCGCGTCGCTGTTCAATGGCACCTACGAACTCAAAGTCGAGCTCGAAGGGTTCAAGGGCTACGACGCCAAGAACATCCAGCTGAGCCCGAACGACACGCGCGGTCTCGACGTGATGCTCGAAGTCGGCAACCTGACCGACGTCATCACCGTCTCGAGCCCGCTCGAAATCATCCAGACGGAGACGGGCGCCCGCGAGGGCGTGCTGCGCGCCGAGCAGATCGACAACCTGTCGGTCGTCAGCCGCAGCTCGCTCGAGCTGCTGCGCATCATGCCCGGCGTCGTGTCGCCCTCGATCGACACGCCCGGCTTCGAGAGCGTCAGCTTCGGCGGCGGCGCCAACAACACGCAGGGCTACACGGTCAACGGCGTGCGGTCGTCGAACAACACGGTCAGCCTGGACGGCTCGGCCCTCATCGACATCGGGTCGAACAGCGGCGTCATCGTGACGCTGAACAACGACATGGTGCAGGAGGTCAAGATCCAGAGCTCGAACTTCGCGGCCGAGTACGGCGCGGGTGGCGTCAGCGTCAGCGCCGTCACCAAGGCCGGGTCGTCGCAGTTCCACGGCACCCTCTACGACTACATCCGCGACAGCAAGTACCAGGCGAACGACCGCTCCAACTCGATCACCGGAACGGCCAAGCCGAAGAGCAAGTATCAGTACCCCGGCCTGAACGTCGGCGGTCCGATCCTTCTGCCCGGCTTCAACAAGCAGCGCAACAAGGCGTTCTTCTTCGTCGGCTTCGAGGCGCAGCGCCAGCAGGTCGACTCGGGCTCGCGCATCGGCACGGTGCCGACCCTCAAGCAGCGCAACGGCGACTTCTCGGAGTTCGCGACGAACAACGGCAACAACCTCGGCCAGCCGGTCGGCAACGTGCTGATCCCGGCCGGATCGCCCAACGCCGGCCAGCCGGCCCCGGGCAACAACCTGGCGCCGTACACCCTGCCGCTCGGCCGCGTGCTCACCAACCTCTACCCGACGCCGAACTACAACGACCCGCGCAACCAGAACAACTACATCTACAGCCGCCTCGAGCCGACCAACCGGACCGACCTGAAGATGCGGTTCGACTACAACATCTCGCAGAACACCAAGGCCTACGTCCGCGTCGCCATCGAGGGTGAGGACGTCGAGAGCGGCCGTGGCGTGTGGTGGGGTGCGTCGGACGTCGAGCTGCCGTCGCCGAACCTCGGCACGAACCGTGGCCGGTCCTACTCCGGCAACGTCGTGTCGGTGCTCAGCCCGACGATGACCAACGAAGCGCTGGTGTCGTTCAGCCGCCTCAAGCTCGACAACACGTTCAAGGATCCGGCCATCATGAGCCTGTCGAACTACGGGCTGTCGTTGCCCGGGCCGTTCGGCTCGCCGACTCCCTACATCCCCGGCGTCGTCCCGAACTGGGGCGGCGGCGTCAGCAACATGTGGGCGGCCGCCGTCGACATGTATGCGCACAACGACGAGCTGACCTTCTCGGACAAGATCACCAAGATTGCCGGTGCGCACGGCTTCAAGTTCGGCGTCTCGGTCTCGCGCCTGCAGAAGCAGCAGAACTTCCAGAACAACGAAGAGATGCAGCTGATCTTCGCGCCGGGCTGGTCGTCGGGCACGACCGGCAACGCGGTCGGCGACATCCTGACCGGCCGCATCACGCAGTTCAACGCGGGCACGAAGTCGCCGGACGGTGAGTACCGCTTCTGGAACGTCGACTTCTTCGCGCAGGACTCGTGGAAGCTGAAGCCGAACTTCACGCTCGAGTACGGCGTCCGCGCCGGCTACTGGCCGAACAACGAAGAGCTGAACGGTCTGGGCGGGCGTTTCGACGGGTCGACGTATGACCCGAATCGGCCCCAGTTCCTCGATCCCGGCACGTTCACCCGTCTGAACGGCGTCCGCTACATCGAGGACGGCGCGGCTCCGGCCGGCATCCTGCCGAACCGCAGCCCGTTCGCGATGCCGCGCATCAACGTCGCGTGGGATCTCGACGGCCAGGGCAACAACGTGCTGCGTGGCGGTTACGGCATCTTCTTCAACCGCAACATGGGCAACGTCGAGTACGACAACACCCTGCGTCTGCCGCCGTACCTCTACGGTGTCGGCCAGGACGTCTACGGCGGCGTGAACTATGGCAACGGCCTGGGGCTGACCTACAGCACGCTGCCGGAAGCGACCCTGGCGACGCGGCTCGGGTCGGTCGGCATCAACACGCTGACGCCCGATTCGTTCAAGTTCCCGAAGACGCACTCGTTCAGCGCGTCGTTCGCGCGGCGCCTTCCCTTCGACATGGTGGTCGAAGCGGCCTACGTCGGCACCCGCGGCCGGGACCTGGTCACGCGCGTCAACGGCAACGTGATCCCGGAGGGCTCGCTGCTCACCGGCACGATCGGCAACGCCAACCTGAGCGATATCGTCCAGCGCGGAGCGCTGGTGGATACGGTCATCAACGCGCGCCGGCCGTACACCGCCTACCCGGGCATCACGGTGTACGACTTCGAAGGCGAGTCGAACTACAACTCGCTGCAGGTCACGTTGAGCCGCCAGACCAGCAAGCGGCTGCAGGTACTTCGCGACCTACACGCTGAGCCGTACGAAGGGCACTCTGGGTGACGAGTATCGCAACCGCGATCCGTTCAACCCGTCCCGCACCTACGGCATCCGCAACGAGGACCGCACCCACATCTTCAACCTGTCGTGGAATGCCTTCCTGCCTGATGCGGTCTCGGAATCCGGGCCGGCCATCGGCAAGGGCCTCCTCAACGGCTGGCAGCTGTCGGGCATCTCGACCTATGCCAGCGGCATCCCGATCTGGCTCGGCTTCTCCGGTCCGGCGGGGACCAACGGCGCCGAAATCCAGGTACTACGGGACGCCGGACATCACCGTGCTGACCGGGCCTGGCGGCGGCGGCGATGGACTCGCGCCGGTCTACACCTGCAATCCGACGCTCGACGGTCGCAAGGTGGGCGAGAGGATTCTCGACATCGGCTGCATCAGCTTCCCGGCCATCGGTCAGGTCGGCGACGTCCTGCCGCCCTTCGACCTCCGCACGCCGGGTCGTATGAACCACGACATCACCCTGTTCAAGAACTTCGCCATCAAGGGTGACCAGAAGCTGCAGTTCCGCGTCGGTGTGTTCAACATCTTCAACATGGCGGCGGCGTCCACCGCGGTGGATCGCAACGACATCAACCTGAACCTGGAGACCACCTGCAACGTGACGGTCAACGGCGTGCCGAACGGCGCCGGCGGCACCGTCGACAACATCTGCGACCCGCGCGGCGGCTACTCCTTCACGCAGAACGCGATCAACAACTTCGGCCGGGTCAACATCCGCCGCGGCCACCGGATCGTCGAGTTCGCGCTGAAGTACGACTTCTAAGGCCAACCCCGGCTTCGACCGGGTGACGCACGGGGAGGGCGGCAACAGCCGCCCTCCCCGTTTTTTTTGGCCCGGCGCTCGCCCCGCGCCGGACCGCCGCCGTCCGGCCGGGGCGTATTGTCGGCCCACGGTCCGCGGCGGCAGTCCTATAATCGAGAGTCAGTCAGCCAATGCGCCGGAGCAGCTTTCCGCCCCAGGTCCTCGTCGCGCTGTGCCTATGCGGCAGCGCGTCCCAGGCGTACGCCCAGCCCCCGGCGCCCGGGGCGGCGCCGGCCAGTCAGCGCCCTGCCGCCGCCGCCAAGCCTCCCGCAGCCAAACCGGCGGCCGGTGCCGCGAAGGCCGCCGCCCCGGCCGGCTTCGCCGCCATCGTCAAGCAGGCGGCGGCCGCGCGTGAGGCCAACGATCTCGACAAGGCCGTCGTGCTCTACAAGCGCGGCCTGGCCCTGAAACCGGACTGGACCGAGGGCTGGTGGGGCCTCGGCACCGCCTGCTACGACCTCGATCGGTACCCGGAGGCCAACGACGCATTCCGCCGCGTCCTCGCCCGGGACGACTCGGACGGCGTCACCTGGGTGTTCAAGGGCCTGACGTCCTTCAAATTGAAGCGCTACGACGAGGCACTCTCCGAGCTCACGCAGGCCCGCCGCCGCGGCGTCACCGCCAGCCGCGAGATCTCCGAGGCCGCCCGCTATCACACGGCGCTCCTTCTGACCCGCAACGAGGAGTACGAGCAGTCGCTGGCGGTGCTCTCCGACTTCGGCCTCGAGGGCAACGACTCGCCGCGCATCATCGAGGCGATGGGGCTGGCGACGCTGCGGCTGCCGATGCTGCCCGACGACCTGCCCGGCACCAGGCGCGAGCTGGTGATGCTCGCCGGCCGGGCCCAGTATTTCATGGCCGCGCGGCTTCTCCAGGCGTCGCAGAACGCCTTCGAGACGCTGGTCTCGCGCTACCCGGACACCCCGAACGTGCACTACGCCTACGGCGTGCTGCTGGCCGGCGAGCAGCCAGAGCAGGCCATCGACCGCTTCACGCGCGAGCTCAAGGTCTCGCCGACGCACGTCCTGGCCAAGATCCAGATCGCCTTCGCGTACATCAAGCGCAGCGAGTTCGCCGAGGCCAAGCCGTGGGCCGAGCAGGCCGTCCAGGAGGCGCCGACGCAGTTCATCGCCCACAACGCCCTGGGCCAGGTGCTGCTCGCCACCGGCGACGTCGACGGCGCCGTGCGCGCCCTCGAAGCGGCCGTCAAGCTCGCCCCCGACAGCCCGGCGATGCACTTCGCCCTGGCCAGGGCCTATCGCGCCGCCAAGCGCACCGCCGACGCCGATCGCGAGCAGGCCGAGTTCACGCGCCTCGATCGCCTGATCCGGCAGCAGCGGACCGGTGAGAACTCCGTCGGTGGCATGGCGCCGCCCAAATGATGTCCATGAACGCAACCCGCCCGATCATCCTCTGCCTCGTCGCCGCCGCCTCGTCGGCGTTGCTCGTCGCCCACCAGGCTCCTTCAGCCCGCCAGCCAGCCCAGGCCCCGGCCGCGGTGCGGACCAAGGACGTCGACGCCACGGCCGTCACGGCCATCGTCGTCGACGTCGTCGTCCGCGATCGCGACGGCAAGCCGGTCACCGACCTCAAGGCCAGCGACTTCGAGCTGACCGAAGAAAAGGTGCCGCAGGACATCGGCTCGTTCACCCCGGTCAACCGGCCCGATCCCGGCGCCACCGCCCCGGCGGCCGCCGCGCCGGGGGCGCGGCCGACGCCGGCGACCACCACGGCGCCCGAGGTGATCGCGCTGCTGTTCGATCGCCTGACGCCGGATGCCAAGGCGCTGGCCCACAAGGCTGCGCTGGGTTACATCGGCGAGGGGGCCAACGCCAAGAACGTGGTCGGCGTCTTCGGCATCGACCTGTCGCTCATCTTCTACCAGACGTTCACGCGCGACGGCACGCTGCTGCGCAAGGGCATCGAGGACGCGGTCGGCCGCGCCACCTCGACCTACAACGGCCGCGAGCAGGTCGCTCAAACGGAAGCGATGCAGCAGGAGGCGCAGGCCCAGGTCGATGCCGGCGCGGCGTCGGCCGGACCGGGCGGCGGCGGCGTCGATCCCGCCGCGGCGGCGAATGCCCAGTTCGCCAGCATGAGCAACCGCATGGCGAAGCAGTTCGCCTCGCTCGAGTCGGACCAGCAGGGCTACTCGACGGCCAACGCGCTGCTGGCCATCGTCTCGGCGATGCGCACCATCCCTGGTCGCAAGAGCGTCGTGTTCTTCTCCGAGGGGCTGTCGATCACGTCGAACGTGCAGTCGCGCTTCACCTCGGTCATCGCCACCGCCAACCGCGCCAACGTCTCGATCTACCCGATGGACGCGGCCGGGCTGCGCACCGAGAGCACCCTCGCCGCGACCCGCGAAGGTGTCCAGGGGGCGTCGAGCCGGCGGATGAACGCCAACCCGACGTCGCTGCCCAACGACCGGCCGATGACCGAGGCGCTCGAGACGAACGAGGCGCTGCTGCGCGCCGACCCGCACAGCGGCCTCGGCCAGCTCGCCGACCAGACCGGCGGGTTCCTGATCGCCAACAGCAACGACCTGCGCGACGGTTTCGGCAAGATCGACACCGACATGCGGCACTACTACGTGCTGACCTACGTGCCGAAGAACACCAACTTCGACGGCAAGTTCCGTGAGATCGACGTCAAGGTCAAGCGGTCGGGCGTCCGCATCCGGTCGCGCAAGGGCTACTTCGCGGTCAACACCGCGGCCGGCGCGCCCGTGCTCGATCACGAAGCGAAGGCGTTGTCCGCGCTGGCCCGCACGCCGGTGCCCAACGCGTTCCCCGTCCGCGCCCTGCCGCTGACGTTCCCAGAAACCGGCAAGACCGGCTTCACGCCGGTCCTGGTGACGCTGCCGACCAGCGGCATCACTTTCCTGTCGTCGGACGACAAGAAGTCGTACACCTCGGACTTCGTGGTGCTCGTCCAGTTCAAGGACGATCAGGGGCAGGTGCTCGAGAAGGTCAGCCAGCGCTACAAGCTGACCGGTCCGATCGAGATGCTGGATCGCGCCAAGCTCGGCGAGGTGCTGTTCTACCGCGAGCCGATCCTGATTCCCGGCACCTTCACGACCGAGACGGTGGTCTACGACATGCTCGCCGACAAGGCGTCGGTCCGCTTCGGCACCTATGAGCTACCGACCTTCGACGAGAAGGCGCTGCGCCTGAGCAGCCTGATTGTGGTGCGGAAGAGCGAGCGCGTCCCGGCCGCCGAACGGTCGACCACCAACCCGCTCTACGTCGGCGACCAGCTGCTCTACCCGAGCATGGGCGAGGCGTTCAAGAAGTCCGAGGTCAAGGAGTTGCCGTTCTACTTCGTCGCCTACCCGGCCCCGGGCGGAACGCCGGTGCAGGCGACGCTGCTGCTGGCCTCGAACGGCCAGAAGCTGGCCGAGGCGCCGCTCGATCTCCCGGCACCCGCCGCCGACGGTCGCATCGTGCAGGTCAGCCGCATCCCGATCGAGGCGCTCGGCCCCGGCACCTACGAGCTGCGCGTCTCGGTCCGGCAGGGATCCGTGTCCGCGACCCGGGGAGTGACGTTCAGGCTGGTGCCGTGATGTCCCAACGCCTAGCAGCCCGTGGTGGAAGTCCCGCTGCATTCGACGGGCGAGGCATCCCGCCGCTCGGCGTTGCTCGTCGGTCGAATATGCCCAATATTCTTCCTCCTCGCGCCTGGATCGCCGGGCGCCTCGCCCGTCTCGGTGCGACGCGGCACTTCCACCACGGGCTGCTAGCCGTCGCCGTCGCGCTCGCCCTGGCCGCCGCGGCAGCCCTCCCGCAGGCGCAGGGCGGCAGACCGGCCGCGCCGGGCCAGCGGCCGCCGGCCCCGACGGCGGAACGCGGCAACTTTTCGGCCGCCGCCACTGCCGTTCTGGTCGACGTCGTGGTCCGCGGCCGCGACAGCAAGCCCGTCACCGATCTCGGCGCGAAGGACTTCGAGCTGCGCGAAGACGACGTGGTGCAGGAGGTCGGCTCCTTCACTCGGGTGTCGCGCGGCGCCGGGATTGGCGTCAACGTCGGCCTGCGCGATCCGAACCCGCCGACGATCGTGACGCCGCCGTCGGGGCCGCCGCCGCCCGAGCCAGGAGCGCCGGTCGAGGACGACTACCCGTCGGTGACCGCGCTCGTCTTCGATTCGCTGTCGGCGGAGGCGGTCGGCATGTGCCAGAAGGCCGCGCTCGAGTACCTGCCGATGAGCGGCAACAGCGCCACTCGGGTCGGCGTCTTCACCACCGATCCGGTCGTCCGCGCGCTGCAGGTGTATTCGGACAACCCAGCCCTCGTCCGTAACGCGGTGCGCCGGGTTCAGCCGGCCGGCACGGAATCGAAGGAGACGCAGCGCGAGGCGATGAACGAGATTCGCGATCGCCGGGTGCTGCTCGAGACGCAGCTGGCGCAGAGCACGGGCGCGCAGCAAGGCAGTCAGGCGGCCATGGCCGGTGCCTCGGGTATCGGCCAGACCAGCCTCCAGCTCCGCCTCGCCCAGGGCCAGATGCGGATGCTCCAGGCGTTCGACACGATGGACCGCGATCAACGCGGCTTCACGGCCACCAAGTCGCTCTTCGCGATCCTGCAGTCTCTGAACGAGATGCCGGGGCGCAAGACGCTGATCTTCTTCTCGGAAGGTCTGCCGGCCTCGCCGGCGCTCCAGGCCCACCTGCGGTCGGTGGTCGAAGCGGCCAACCGCTCGAACATCACCGTCTACGCCATCGACGCCGCCGGCCTGCGGGTCGTCAGCGGGACGGCCGATACGCGCCGCGAGCTGGAAGAAGCGGGCAAGGAGCGGCTGCGGCAGCTCGGCACCGTCGGCGACTACACCGAGCAGCCGATGATCCGGGCCATCGAGAAGGCCGAGGACCTGATGCGGTTCGACTCGCAGGGCGGCCTCGCCGAGCTCGCCGAGGACACCGGCGGCTTCCTGATCCGCGATACCAACGACCTGCGCAAGGCGTTCCAGAAGATCGACGAGGACCAGCGTTTCCACTACCTGCTCACCTACTCGCCCAAGAACCAGCGCTTCGACGGCGCCTTCCGCCGGATCACGGTCAAGGTGACGCGGCCCGGCGCCCAGGTCTTCGCCCGCAAGGGCTACCGGGCGCTGCGCTTCGCCCCGACGCTCCCGGTCCTCGACTACGAGGCGCCGGCGCTGGCGGCGCTCGACGCGCCGCGCCTCTCGAACGGCTTTCCGTTCGAGACGGCGGCGATGAACTTTCCCGAGCCGACGAGGCCGGGCCTGGCGCCCGTGCTCGTGCGGCTCAAGACCGACGTCCTCACCTTCGAGCAGGACGCCGCCAAACGCGTCTACGACGCGCAGGCGACGGTGGTCGTGCGCGTCCGCGATTCAGAGGGCCGCGTCGTCCAGAAGATGAGCCAGCAGTACCAGTTGACCGGGCAACTGCACGAGCTGGCCTCGGCGAAGCAGGGTGAGATCCTGTTCTTCCGCGCGCCGGAGCTGCCGTCGGGGCTTTACACGGTGGAATCGGCGGTGTTCGACGCCCTCGGCGCGCGATCGAGCACCCGCGTCGCGACGCTGGAGGTACCGCCGCCGAGCCGGCGCCTGCAGATGAGCAGCGTGGTGTGCGTGAACCGTGTCGAGCGGGTCGCGGCCGCGACGAAGGACCCGGCCAACCCGCTTTATGTCGAGGACATGCTCCTCTACCCGAACGGCGGCGGCGCCTACTCGCGGGCCGGCCACAAGGAGCTGACCTTCTTCTATACCGTCTACCCCGGGTCGTCACCGGGCCCGCTGACGGCGAACGTCGAGCTGCAGCGCAACGGCCACGTGCTCGCCAAGATGCCGGTGGAGCTCGCCAAGACCGACGCGCAGGGCCGTATCCAGCAGGTCGGGCGTCTGCCGCTGACGGCCATCCCCCCCGGTACCTACCAGCTGCACGTCGTCGTCACTGACGGCAACACCACCCTCGAGCGGACCGCCTACTTCCAGGTTGTAATCTAGAGGCAGTGGCTGAGGCACCGAAGTGGTCGAGGCTGGCTGTCGCCTGCGCCCTGAGCGCGGCGGGCGCCGCGGGCGTGCTGGCGAAGCGAACGGAGCCGGCGCGGCCGCCCGCGAACTCCGCTGCCGCCTCGGAGAAGTCGTCCGCGCCCATCGTCCTCGCCGATGGGACGCGCGAGATGGCCGCGGAGCTGGCGCGCCGTGCCCAGGCGCTCGGCCCCGGCGACCTCTGGTTCAACCTGAACGACCAGCGGGCCGACGCCTTCGCCAAGGACGTCGAGACGCCGCGGCCGGCTCTCGACGCGCTGCGGGCCCGGCACGTCTACGCTAACGAGCTGCTCTTCGCCGGCCGCTACGCCGACGCCATCGCCCAGACCGATCGCCTGCTCGAGGAGGTCGACAAGGCCGGCCCGGACATCGGTGCCGAGGCCTTCCTCAACGTCCTGATGCTGCGCGCCACCGTCTACCTCCGGTGGGGTGAGGAGCAGAACTGCGTCGACGGCGTCAACGCCGAGTCGTGCCTGCTCCCCGTGGCCGGGCGCGGCGTCCACACGAAGAAGGAAGGCGCGACCCGGGCCAAGGAGACGCTCGAGCGGCTGCTGCGCGTCGATCCCGACAACCTGCGGGCGCGCTGGCTGCTGAACATCGCCGCGATGACGCTCGGCACCTATCCCGACGGCGTCCCTGGCGACTTTCTCATCGCGCCGTCGCGTTTCGCCTCGACGTCGACGCTGCCGCGGTTCACCAACGTCGCCTCCGAGGTCGGCCTCGGCCTGCATGGCCTGTCGGGCGGATCGGTCATCGAGGACCTCGACGGCGACGGACTGCTCGACGTCGTCGCCTCGGCGATCGGCTTCGGCGACCAGATCCGGCTATTTCGCAACACCGGCACCGGCACATTCGAGGAGCGCACCGCGGTCAGCGGCCTCGACGGCATCACCGGCGGCCTCAACCTGGTGCACACCGACTTCGACAACGACGGCCGGCCCGACATCCTCGTGCTGCGCGGCGGCTGGATGGGGGCGGCCGGGCAGTTCCCGGTCTCGCTGCTGCGCAATCTCGGGGGCTGGCGGTTTGCCGACGTGACGAAAGCCGCCGGCCTGGGCGACGTCGAGGGACCGGGACAGACCGCGGCGTGGTTCGACTACGACGGCGACGGCTGGCTCGACCTGTTCGTCGGCCGCGAGGCCACCGTCCTGCCGAAGGAGCGCTTCGCCAGCCGGCTGTTCCACAGCAATCGCGACGGCACGTTCACCGACGTCACCGCGGCGTCCGGGATCGATGCAGTTGGCTTCGTCAAGGCGGCCGTTACCGGCGACTACGACAACGACGGCCGGCCCGACCTCTACCTGTCGCAGGCGCGCGCCCCGAACCGCCTGCTGCACAACGACGGGCCGCAGGCCGGCGGCGGCTGGCGCTTCAGCGACACCACCGCCAGGGCCGGCGTGGCCGCGCCCAACGACAGCTTTCCGGCGATGTGGTTCGACTACGACAACGACGGCTGGCTCGACGTCTACGTCGGCGGCTACCTCGGACAGGCGGAGAACGTCGCCGCCGACTTCCTCGGCCTCGACCACAAGGCCGATCGCAGCCGCCTCTATCGCAACAAGGGCGACGGCACGTTCGCCGACGTGACCAAGGACGCGGGCCTCTGGCACACGCCCCTCGTCATGGGGTTGAACTACGGCGATCTCGACAACGACGGCTGGCTCGATTTCTACGAAGGCACCGGCAACCCGGACTTCCACACCCTGGTGCCGAACCGCATGTTCCGCAACGACGGCGGCAAGCGGTTCCAGGAGGTCACCACCGCCGGCAACTTCGGCCACCTGCAGAAGGGCCACGGGATCGCCTTCGCCGACGTCGACAACGATGGCGACCAGGACGTGTTCGAGGAGATGGGCGGTGCCTACCAGGCCGATCGGGCCTGGAGCGTGCTGTTCGAGAACCCGCACGTCGCGACCGGCGGGACGCCGAAGGGCGACTGGATCGGGCTGGAGCTGGAGGGCACGACCGCGAACCGGGCCGCGCTCGGCGCGAGGGTCACGGTCCGCCTGCAGATGCCGGCCGGGCCGCGCCGTCTGCACCGCGTCGTCTCGACCGGCGGCAGCTTCGGCTCGTCGCCGTTCCGCATCTTCGCCGGCATCGGCGGCGCGACGGCGATCACCGCCGTCGACGTCAGCTGGCCGGTCGCCCGGACTGGCGTCGCGCCGGCACCGCCGCAGACCTTCCGCGGCCTCGTGCCGGGCCGCCACTACCTGCTGAAGCAGGGTGCCGCCGCGCCGGTCGAGGCGAAGCGGCCGCCGATCGCGCTCTCGCACGCCCCGCGCGCTCCGCACGTGCATCCGTGATGCTCCAGCCACCCCGGCTCGCTTCGGCGGCGCTGCTGGCGGCAACCCTCAGCGCCGGCCTCCTCGCGCAGACCGCCGCGAAGCCGCTCGCCGACGGCACGCGCGAGATGGCCGCCGATCTCGCCCGCCGCGTCGCGGCGATCACCGGCGCGATCACCGGCGTGGATGTGGGTGGCCGATCGCGGTGTCGCAGAGTGCGGGCCGGCCGGTCCAGACGTTCGGGGGCCTCGCGCGCGGCCGCCACTATCTGCTGAAGCAAGGCGCGTCGGCGCCGGTCGAGCTGACGCGGCCGGCGATCGCGCTGACGCGGGCCAGGCCCGCGCCGCACGTGCACGAGGCTCGCTAGTGCACCGACGTCGAGATGGCGTCAAGGGATCGCGGTCGAGGTGGGTGCAGCCGCAAGGCGGCGCGACGAGGAATACCGGGCGTATTGTGAGGAGCGCCAACGCCGCGGATGCGCCCGCATCGGCCGCGAGGATTGACGCTGTCTCGACGTCGGTGCACTAGGGGCGCAGGACGAACGCCGCGGTGCGCGTCACCGCGGCCAGACCATCGGACAGGCTCACCCGCAGCTCGTACGAGCCGGCGCCGATCTCGTCGAGCGGCAGCTCGTTGGCATGCTGGACGAAGCCGGTGTCGTCGGCGGCCGGCACCGTGAGCGCGCGCGTCGCGATGGCGCGGCCATCGTGGACGAGGTCGACGCGGCCGGTCAACGGCCGCGTCCCGGCACGGGCCGTGTAGAAGAACACCAGCGAGCCGCGAGACGACCGAACGATCGGCGTTCCCAGATTCGGATAGATCAGCGTCGAGCCGAGGTAGAGCGGGTTCGCCCTGTCCTGCCGATCGGCGGGCACGGCCTCGGCGTGATCGACCAGGATCAGGTCGCTCATCGCCAGCGCGGACGGCTCGCGGGCCTCGACGCGCAGCGGCAGTGCGCCGGTGCCAGCCTGTCCGCTCAGCTCGTCGTAGAGGGCGTAGTCGATGGTGTAACGCCCGGCGTCGAGGGTCGGCTGACGGTAGAACAGGATGTCGCCTTGACGGGCCACGTGGACATCCTTGGCGGGGCCGGTCAGGCGGTATGGCTGGCTGCCCTTGCGAATGGTCTCGCCCTTGTCGTCGAGGATGCGGGCCACGATCGTGAAGTGCGTCTGCCAGACGGTCTGCTTGTCGTCGACGAAGTAGCCGACGCCGCTGCCTGGGACTCGCAGGTAGAGCGCGACGCGCGAGCTGCCGTCGGCCTCCGGGAACTGGAAGGCGGCGGCGCGCAGCGGGATCTGCGTCGGCCGCGGCGTCGCGGCCAACGCCGACAGCGCGTTCGACTCGAAGCGCAGCACCGGCACCGTCCCGAGCATCGGCAGCGCCACGTAGCCGCTGCGGGCGCGCACGTCGGCGCCGCGCCGCCTGACCTTCACCGCGATCCGGCGGAACGCACCGTTCATGGAGGTATCGAGCGGTGTGTAGGTCAGGAGGTAGTGGAAGCGGCGGTCGGCGTCGATGCGCGCGAAGGCCGACGCCAGGTCGTTGGTGTTGTCGATCAGGAAGCCGCCGGTGTCCTTGGCGAGCGTGCCGAGGCTCGCCGCGGGATCCTTGTTGAGCAGGAACGCGCCCCGCTCGAGGTCGGCGGTCCTGGCACTGCGGCGGTCCCGCTCGGCGACCAACTCCGATCGCTGATCGTCGTCGCCGACGCCGCGCAGCTCGGCAAGGCCGCGGGCCGTCGCCGCCTGCTCGCTGTGGAGGCGCAGGCCCTTGGCATCGATCGCGTAGATCGTCACGTTGCCGCGGTTCGCGGTGTCGACGACGGCGCGAAATTTTGTCGCGATCGCATCGGGCACGGCGATGCCCTCGGAGAAGAGCACGATCGACTTGCGGCCGGGCAGCGCGCCCATGGCCGTGGCCAGTGCGGTCAGCGCAGCGGTTTCGACGTGGCCGTTACGGTCGCGCATCATCTCTTCGTAGGCGCGCTCCATGTGCTCGCCGAGCCGTTGCACCATCCCCTGCGTGTCGGCGCGCGGGTTCGCCCGGCTGGGCGTCGGCGCCTGCATCCGCGGCACGAAGCCGGGCTCGCGCAACGGTCGTCCGACGGATTCGGCCGAAGCGGTGGGAGACACGTCGGGGCTCGACTCTCCGAACAGCGTGCTCATCGGCTGGTGCCGTGAGGTATCGGCCGCCTGCGTCGTCGATGCCCGCTCCACCGCCGCGGCGAGCTTGGTGCGGTCCGTCGTGAACGTCTGGAAGGTCTCGAGGCCGGTGTCGATGGCGAACACGCCGGCGTAGTCGTTCGGCTGCACCGAGCCGGCCAGGTAGCTTCGGGCCGCGCGCGAGGCGAGCGCACGGCCGTCGGCCGAGAGACGATGGAAGACGAGCGCGATCGCGGTCGGTCCGCCGGCCGGCGCGGGGGCGCCCGCGTTCGTTGCCCCGGTCTCGACCTGGCCCGCGGCGCCCCGGGCCGGCTGGCCCGCCGGCGCAGTGGCGGGTCGCGTCGCGGCGCTCCGGCCCGGCGCGATCAGCTCGACCGAGGCGATCCGCTGCCTGACGTCGTCCTCGAGCAGCTCGAAGTCGGATGCCTCGAGATCGACGATCGGCACGCCCTTCCCGTCGCGCACGACCACGTCGACGACGACGGCGGTGGTCGACGTCGTGAAGCCGGTGCCCGATGCCGGCGTCTGGGCGCGCGGCTCGACAGCGGCCAGGACGAACGCCACGGCGGCGAGCGAACCGGCGGCGCGGACCGCAGGCATCATGGCTGCAGCACGAACGACGCGGATCGCGTGACCGTCGAGGCGCCGTCGGTCAGCATCACGCGCAGCTCGTATGGGCCCGCACCGATCTCGTCGAGCGGCAGCTCGTTGGCGTGACGGATCAGGCCGGTGTCGTCTGCCGCCGGGAGCGCGAGCGCCCGTTGCGCGATGACACGACCGTCCTGGATGAGCTCGACGCGGCCGGTCGGCGTGACCTTGGCCGGGCGAGCCGTGTAGTAAAAGACCAGCGAGCCGCGCTGCGACCGCCGGACCGGTGTCCCGAGATTGGGATAGATCAGCGTCGTGCCGAGGTAGAGCGGGTTCGCCGTGTCCTGCTGATCGGCGGGAACGGCTTCGGCGTGATCGACGAGTACCAGGCTGCTCATGGCCAGCGCCGACCGCGCGTGGCTCTCGACGTCCAGCGGCAAGGTTCCCGTGCCGGCCTGTCCGCTCAGCTCGTCGTAGAGCGCGTAGTCGATCGTGAAGTGCCCGGGGTCGACGGTCGGCTGCCGGTAGAACAGGATGTCGCCCTGCCGCGCCACGTGGACGTCCTTGGCCGGGCCGGTCAGCCGATAAGGCTGGCTGCCTTTCCGAATCGTCTCGCCCTTGTCGTCGAGGATGCGGGCCAGGATCGTGAAGTGCGTCTGCCACGCGGTCTGGTTGTCGTCGACGAAGTAGGCGACGCCGCTGCCCGGGGCCTTCACGTAGAGCGCGACGCGGGTGGTGCCATCGCGTTCAGGGAACTGGAACGCTGCCGCGCGCAGCGGGATCTGCGCCGGCCGCGGTGTCGCGGCCAGCGCCGAGAGCGCATTCGACTCGAACCGCAGGACCGGTACGGTGCCGAGGGCCGGCACGGCGACGTAGCCGCTGCGGGCACGGACGTCGGCCCCGCGTCGCTTCACCCTGACGGCGATGCGGCGGAAGCCGCCGTCCATGGCCGTGTTCGTCGACGTGTAGGTGAGCAGGTAGTGGAAGCGGCGATCGGCGTCGATCCGCTCGAAGGCGGCGGCGAGATCGTTGGTGTTGTCGATGAGGAAGCCGCCGGTCTGCTTCGACAGCCAGCCGAGGCTGGCGGCCGGATCCTTCCGCAGCATGAACTCGTTGCGCTCGAGCTCGACGGTCTTGGCACCGTGCAGATCCTCACGCTGCTCCGCCGCACCCCCCTCTTCGTCCACCTCGCCGATCTGGTTCAGGGTGCGCGCCGTCGCCAGGAGCTCGCTGTGCACCTTCAAGCCCTTCGCCTGAATCGCATAGATGCTGACGTTGGCGCGATTGGCGGAATCGACGACGGCGCGGAACTTCGCCTCCGCCGCCGGCGGGATCGTGATGCCTTCGGAGAACAACACGACGGTCTTGCGGCCGGGCAGGCCCCCGAGCCCGGTGACGAGGGACGTGAGCGCCGCGCTCTCGATGTGTCCATTGCGGTCGCGCACCATCTCCGCGAAGGATCGCTCCATGTTCGCGTAGATCCGGATGAACCGGGCGTCGATGCCGGCCGCTGCGCCAGGTCCGGACTGCTGGGATCGGTCGCCGATCGGCCGCCCTGACGACTCGGCGGATGCCGTCGGGGAGACGTCGCCGTCTGCATCGCCGAAGGCTGCGCTCATCCCCGGCATGCGCGCATGGATGGCCGCCTGCGTGGTGGCGGCCCGCTCGATCGCGGCGGTCAGTCTGGCGCGGTCGGTCGTGAAGGTCTGAAGCGCCTGCAGGCCCGTGTCGATCGAAAAGACGCCAGCGTAGTCGCTGGGCATCGCGCGGGCGAGGTAGCGCCGCGCCGCGGCGGCGGCCAGGTCGCGCCCCTCGGCCGACAGACGGTGGAAGACGAGCGCGATCACCGTCGGGCTCGCGGCGGCAGCTGCTGGCGCGTCCGGGGCCGGGGGCGGTGTCGGCAGGGTAGCATCTCCCGCCCGCGCTGCGGTGCCGGCTCGCGCGGGAGCCCGTCCCGGCGCGATCAGCTCCACCGAGGCGATGCGCTGCTTGACACCGTCTTCGAGCAGTTCGAAGTCGGACGGCTTGAGGTCGACGACCGGGGCGCCCTTCGGGTCGCGCACGACCACGTCGACGACGACCGCGGTGGTCGACGTCGCGAACCCGGCACCGGGCGCCTGCGTCGACGGCTGTGCACGCAGTGCGCCGCCGGCCGCGGCTGACGTCGCGGCGACGAAAATCCAGGTGAACGCCCGGGGCATCGACGACTCCTGACGGGCAAGCAAGAGGCTGGCGGAGGCAAGTCTACCCTCGAAAGTCGTAGACTCTGCCATGCCTCGGCGGCTCCTGTTCCGACTGCTTCCGGCGGTCCTGCTAGGTTCGGCGGTCGGCGCCGCCCAGATGGCGCAGGACCGCAGCGTCAGCTGGGATCGGGCCCGGGCCGAGATCGCCAAGTTCCGGGCGACGCTCGACAACTCCGGGCTGGTCGAGGTGGACGCCCGGATCTCGATGCGGGTCGATGCCGAAGACCTGCCGGCGCTCTGCCGCGCCCGGACCGCCGCCGTCACCGACGCGCGCCGCCACGGCGAGTCGCTGCTCGCGGCGCTGCCGCCCGGCGACGACCCCATCACCAACGAGAAGCGCGCCAGCGCCTACCGCTACCTCGGCGCCGTCGCCTCGGCCCAGGGCGACATGGTCACGGCGCGGCGGCATTTCACCGCGGCGCGTGACGCGCTTGCCCCGTATGCGGCCGACTACCCGGACCTGGCGAAGCGGTGGAGCTTGTTCGACGAAGCGGTCGGCATTGCCGCGATGCGGCAGGGCGAGATCGACAACTGCCTGGTCATGACCGGCTCGGACCGCTGCCTGTTCCCGGTGCGCGAGGGCGGCCGGCATCACGACCTCAAGGGTGCCGCCGACGCTTTCGACGTCTTCGCGACGCTCGCCGATCGCGAGCCGGCCAATCTCGAGGCGCGTTGGCTGCTCAACCTGTCGGCGATGCTGCTCGGCAAGCATCCGGAGGGCGTCCCAGCCAGGCATCGGCTCGCTGCCGACCTCTTCCGCTCGAAGGTGCCCGCGCCAAGCTTCGTCGACATCGCCAGGGCGGTCGGCGTCGGCACCAACAGCACCGCGGGGGGCACCGTCGTCGACGACTTCGACGGCGACGGCTTGTTCGACATCGTGCTGACGTCGGTCGACTACTGCGCGCCGGCCCGGCTCTATCGCAACAAGGGCGACGGGACGTTCGAGGATCGCACCGAGGCATCGGGGCTGGCGACGCAGCTCGGCGGGCTGAACGCGTCGCACGCCGACTACGACAACGACGGCGACCTCGATCTGTTCATCCATCGCGGCGGCTGGGAGATCGCGATGCGCAACTCGCTGCTGCGCAACGACGGGCACGGCGTGTTCAGCGACGTGACGAAGGCCACCGGCCTGTCGTCGCCGGCGTTCGCGACCCATTCGGCGGCCTGGGCCGACTACGACAACGACGGCTGGGTCGACGTCTACGTCGGCCACGAGCTGGCGCCGAGCAGCCTCTTCCGCAACAAGGGCGACGGCACGTTCGAGGACGTCTCGGTCAAGGCCGGCGTCGCCGGCAACGCTTTCACCAAGGGCGTGTCGTGGGGCGACTACGACAACGACGGCTTCCCCGATCTCTACGCGTCGAACATGTTCGGCGACAACTTCCTCTACCGGAACAAGGGTGACGGCACGTTCGAGGAAGTGGCCGCGAAGCTCGGCGTGCAGAAGCCGTTCGCCAGCTTCCCGACCTGGTGGTTCGACTACGACAACGACGGCTGGCTCGATCTGTTCGTGGTCGCCTATCCGAACTCGGTCGAGGAGTTCGTCAAGCACTACCTTGGACACGCACCCGCGGCGGAGACGCTCAAGCTGTATCGCAACGACGGGCGCGGCGGCTTCACCGACGTGTCGGCGGCGATGGGCGTCGCCCGGGTGGTGCCGTCGATGGGCGCCAACGTCGGCGACATCGACAACGACGGCTTCCTCGACGTCTATCTCGGCACCGGCGCGCCGTCGTTCGGCTCGCTGATCCCGAACATCCTGTTCCGCAACGACGCTGGGCGCCGCTTCGACGACGTCACCGAAGCCACCGGGACCGGACACCTGCAGAAGGGCCACGGCATCGCCTTCGCCGATCTCGATCGTGATGGCGATCAGGACGTCGTCCTCAACGCCGGCGGCGCGGTCCCGGGCGATCGCTACGACGACGTGGTCTTCGAGAACCCCGGCACCGGCGGCCAGCACTGGGTGGCGCTGCGGCTCGTCGGCGACAAGTCGAACCGGGCGGCAATCGGCGCCAAGATCCGCGTCACGGTCGCGCCGGTGGCCGGCAGCCGTGGTCCGACCCCGACCCGGCTCCGGTATCGCGAGGTCTCGAGCGGCGGCTCGTTCGGCTCGAACAGCTACACGCAGCACGTCGGCCTGGGCCGGGCGACCGCCATCGAGTCGATCGAGATTGCCTGGCCAGCCAGCACGACGCGGCAGGTCTTCCGCAACCCGCCCATCGACACGCTCCTGGAGATCCGGGAAGGCGCGGCGGCGCCGGTGGTCCGACCACTGCAGCCGTTTCGGCTCGGCAGGGCCGACGGCATCACGCCGGCTCACCGGCACTGACCCAGCCTTTGCGTCGGGGCAGGACCAATCGATCCGTGACTGCTGCAATGGCCGCGCTCCTGGCGGCGCTCTCCCAAGCCCCGGCATCCCGGCCCCCGGCCCAAGCCGCGGCCCCGGACCAGGGCCCGACCATCCCGAAGGCGCCCGACGCGGACGCCCTGCTGGCGCAGGCCGTGCAGCTCCACGAGGCCGGCGACCTGTTCGGCGCCGTGACGAACTACGAGGCCTACCTCAAGACCAACCCGGACAACGCTGGCGCGCGGTCCAACCTGGGCGCCGCCTACGTCCGCCTCGGCCGGCTCCCCGAGGGCATCGCCGAGTATCGCAAGGCGCTGGCGCTCGACCCGGCAAGCCCGACCTTTCGCTTCAACCTGGCGCTCGCCCTCTACAAGGGCGGCCGCTACCCCGAGGCCGTCACCGAGCTCCAGGCCACCGTCGACAAGGCGCCGCGCCACCTCGCCGCCCGCCTGCTGCTCGGGGACTGCTACCTGCGCCAGGGCCGCTTCCAGGACGTCGTCGATCTGCTCGCCCCGTGGGCGGCCTCGTACGGCAACGACCGCGGCTTCGCCTACGTGCTCGGCAGCGCCTTCATCGAGACCGATCGCGTCGACCTCGGCCAGCGGCTGATCGAGACGATCTTCAAGGGCGGCGACAGCGCCGAGGGGCACCTGCTGATGGGGTCCGCGCACCTGCGCGTCGGCGACGCCCCGGCCGCGTTGGGCGAGCTGCGCAAGGCCGTCGAGCTCAATCCGACGCTGCCGGTGGCCAACGGCATGCTCGGCCGCGCGCTGCTCCGCAACGGCGAGCACGAAGCGGCGCAGCGGGCCTTCCTGCGCGAGCTCGAGATCAACCCCGACGACTACAACACCAACCTGCAGGTCGGTGAGCTGAAGAAGCGCGATCAGCGGTTCGACGACGCCCGCGTCTACATCGAGCGCGCCCTGCGGATGCGGCCGGACGACATCGCCGCCCGCTTCGCCCTGGCCGGCGTCGAGGTCTCGACCGGCAAGAACGAGGCGGCCCGCCAGCTGCTCGAAGGGGTGGTCGAGGCCGCCCCGAAGTACTCGGAGGCCTGTGCGATGCTGGCGACGGTCTACTACCGCCTGCAGCGCAAGGCGGACGGCGATCGCCTGCGCGCCCGCGTCGAAGAGCTGAACGCCGAAGTCCAGGCCCGGCAGCCCGGCGCCCGGCCGCCGAAACCCTGATCACCCTGAGTCGGCAGGGGAGGACGCGGGTGATGCAGTGATGCACCTATGGTATGATCGTGCATCATGCGGACCACGATCAGCCTGGACGATCGGCTGCTTGCCCTGTTGAAGCGGCGCGCGTCCGAATCGGGCACGTCCGTGAGCAAGCTCGTCGAGCAGGCTGTCCAGCTCTTCGTTCGCACTCCGCGGACGCGCGCGCAGCAGGGCGCCTTCGAGCTCGTGACCTTCGGCGCGGGCGGTCGCTTTTCGCGGCAGAACATCGACCGGACTTCTGCGTTGCTCGAGGCCGATGATGTGGAGCAGTTCTCGTCCCGCAGGTAGCCGATGCAGCTGCCCGACGTGAACGTGCTGATCTACGCCCACCGGGAGGATGCATCTGAGCACCAGCGGTATGCCGCCTGGCTGCTTTCCCTGACCTCCTCGGACGCGCCGTTCGCAGTAACGGACATCGTCCTGGCCGGATTCCTGCGCATCGTGACGAATCCGCGCATCTTCGACCCGCCCACGCCGATGGAGACGGCCATCACCTTCTGCCAGCGGCTCGTGGACTGGCCTCGTGCGTCGCTGATCACGCCGAGCCGTCGGCACTGGGACATCTTCGTAGGGCTCTGCCGAGACATCAAGGGCCCGCTCGTGGCGGACGCCTACATCGCCGCGCTCGCCATCGAGCATGGTTGCGAGCTGGTGACGACGGATGGCGATTTCGCACGCTTTCCGGGCCTGCGGTGGCGACATCCGCTCGCGGCGCCTGGCTCCCGATAGCGCCTGAACCGGTTGGGAGTCGAACCCAGCTAGCCGCGTCCAGAGGGGCCGGCCAGCCCGTTCACTTACGCTCGTTGCGCCAGACGTCGATCCACGAGCCCAGCACCTTGCCGACGGCGAACCAGCCGACGGCAATGTCCGGCTTGCCGTCGCCGTCCATGTCGCCGACGTCGAGCGACGCGTGCGACGTGGTGCCGGCCTCGAGCGTGTGCCGCTCGAACGTCCCTGGCGCGGTCTGTTCCAGCCACACGAGCGACGGCAGGCCGGCCGATCCTTCACCACCGACCAGCAGCGCCGTCGCCACGATGTCGAGATCGCCGTCGCCGTCGAGGTCGACGGGCTTCGCGCTGTGGGCGCCGGCCAGGTTCGCCAGGCGATGCTCGACGAACGGGAACGTGCCGGTGTTCTCCAGCCACACGATGCCGTGGTACGGCTTGAGCACGAGGTCATCGAAGCTGTCCCCGTGGGCCAGGACGACGTCGAGGTCACCGTCCTTGTCGAGGTCGACCAGCTCGATGCCGGACGATCCCCAGTTCGGGTGCGGGCCCTCGTAGATCGTCTGCGGCGCGAACTCGCCCTTGCCCTTGTTCAGGAACGCGACCACCGCCTCGTGCTGCTGCGCGAACAGGATCACGATGTCCGGCTTGCCGTCCTTGTCCAGATCGACGGGCGGCACGTGGATGGCCCCGGTCCGCGGGTCGAGGATGCGAGGGACGAACACCGGCGTCTTCCAGTCCGTGGTCCGGTTTTCCAGCAGCGTCACGTTGCCGGTGAACCGCCAGCCGAAGCTGCCGACGACGATGTCGAGATCGCCGTCGCCGTCGAAATCGGCGGCGCGCGCGTCGGCCGTGCGCGGCAGCTTGGTGGCGATCGGCACGGTGACGAACGACCGATCCTTGCGGCGCCGCAGCCAGTAGACCGCGCCCTGATCATGATCGGCGGGCTGGAACGATCCGAGGTCGGCAACGAGGAAATCGCCCAGCCCGTCCTTGTCGAGATCGACCGGCTCGATGTGCGCCGGGTGGTTCAGGCGGGCGATCGGCTTCAGGGCATGGCCCTCGCTGGCGAGGCCGGCGAGCACCGGCCCGGTCCGCATCTCGCTGGCGACGATGTCCAAGCGCTTGTCGCCGTCGACGTCGACCAGCCGGACGTTCGCGATGGCGATCGCGCCGGACGCCGTCGCACCGGTCACGTTCCGCTTCTCGAACGGCACCGGCTGCCGGCTGGCCTCCGGCCACGGCTCCGGCTCGGAGAGCTTCTCGGGCGCCTTGGCGTCGTAATGACGCCACAGCCGCAGCCAGTCGGGCGACAGCGGCAGGAAGCTGGTCGCGCCGGCCGGCTCGGGCACGCCCTCCTGAATCAGCATCATCCGCACCATCTCGTCCCGCCAGGCGGAGCGGGGCAGGATGTCGGGCGGCGGCAGCTTGTGACAGAGCGTGCAGCGCGCCCGGACTTCCTCGTCCGTGGCCATCGGCTGGGCTTGAGCGGACGACTGGGCAGCCACCCGGGGGGCCGCGACGGCCAGCGGACGTCCGAAGCCACGGGCCTGCAGCGTCAGGCCGAATATCGCGCAGAACAGCACCACGACCCGGGACGGCCCAGCGAAACCCCTCACCGTTCGAGTCTACGTCGGACGCCCCGGAAATGCCGCCGCCAGGCCTGCTAGAATTCGCATTGCCAACGCCACCCCCTTGGTCTGGCACGGGGCGACCCGTGTCTGTCGGAGGTGTCCATGCGTGCCCTCACTCCGGCGGTGCTGCTGCTCGGCGGTGCCGTCATCTCGGCCCAGGTGCCTTCCGGGGACGTCCCGCGCCGGGCGGCCGGCGGCGATCGCGCCGCGGCGACGGCGGTGGTAATCGACGTCGTCGTCCGCGACGGCCGCGGCAAGCCGGTCGTGAACCTCGGCGCCGACGATTTCGAGATCTACGAGGATGGCGTGCTGCAGCCGCTCGGATCGTTCCGAGCGCCGGCAGCGAGCGCGTCGCAGGCCGCCACCGCGGTGCCCGGTGCGGTCAGCGGCGCGGCCCGTGCGGGCGTCCTGGCCGTGCAGCCGGTGCCGCGCGAGCCGGCGGTGATGGCCGTCATCTTCGATTGGCTGTCGCTCGAAGGCCGTCACCTCGCGGTCGGCGCGTTCCGGCGCTACCTCGGCGACGGCCCGCAATCACCCAACATCGTCGGCATCTTCGACGTCGACCTGTCGCTGCGCATCCTCCAGCCGTTCACGCAGGATGCGGCCGCCGTTCGCGCCTCGCTCGCCAACGTGTCGGCGACACGGCCCGTCACCGGCGACGCCATGCACGTGACCGACTTGCGCGGACCGATGGATCAGGGGCTGGCCGGGGGACCCAGCGGCGGCCGTCCCGCCGACGACCTGACCGTCAGCCTGGACGACCTGACCGGCGGTGTGTCGCGGGGCATCGGCGAGCTGCAGGGCGATTTCGGCGGGTCGATCACCGTCGGCGGCGTCGCCGCGGTCGTTGCCGGACTCGGCCGGGCGCCCGGCCGCAAGTCGATCCTGCTGTTCAGCGAGGGCGTCGAACTGTCGCGCAACAACGATCCGCGCTTCTACGCGCTCATCGATCAGGCCAACCGGGCCAACGTCGCGTTCTACACCGTCGACGCCGCCGGGCTCCGCGCCGGGAGCCACAGCCTGCTGGCCGGCCGCTACGCCGCCAGCGCCACCAGCGACGCGAGCGGGTTCGTCGAATCGCCCCGCAACTTCGCCGACGTCGCGCGCCGCGCGCCCGAGGTCGGGCTCGGCGTCCTCGCCACCGAAACGGGCGGCCAGCGGGTCGACTCGACCAACGACCTGTCGAAGGTCTTCCCGCGCCTCGACGAGGACCTGCGCAGCTACTACGCGCTGACCTACGTGCCGGCGCGGACGGCGCCAGACGGCAAGTTCCACAAGATCGCGGTCAAGGTGAAGCGGCCCGGCCTGTCGGCGAAGACGCGCAGCGGCTACACGTCGCTGCCGGTCGCGGCGAGCACCATGCCGGTGCTGGCCTACGAGGCGCCGGCCCTGGCGCGTCTCGACACCACGCCGCTGCCCAACGAGCTGCCGATCCTCTCGCGGGCGCTCGTCTTCCCGGTGTCGCATGACCTGGCCCGCGTGCCGGTCCTGGTATCGGTGCCGGCCAGCGCCCTCGACTACGCCCGCGACGATGCCGCCGGCACGTTCGCCGCGGAGGCCGTCGTCCTGATCCGCGTCCGCGACGCCCAGGGGCAGGTCGTGCACAAGGCCAGCGAGGAGTACGCGCTGAGCGGCCCCATCGGCATCATCGAGCAGTCGCGTGCCGGCGAGCTGCTGTTCTACCGGCAGCCGCAGCTGGCGCCCGGCCTCTACACGCTCGAGGCGATTGTCCGCGACTCGCGGTCGGGCAAGGCCAGCGTCCGCGTCTCGAGTCTCGAGGTGCCGCGCGTCGCCGAGACCGCGCTGCGCGTCGGAACGCCGTTCATCGTCCGCCGCGCCCAGGCGGTGCCCGCCGGCGAGGGTGACGCCGGCAACCCGCTCTACTTCGGCGACGTGCTGCTCTACCCGAACCTCGGCCAGCCGCTGTCGAAGGCCACCGACAAGGAGCTGGCCTTCGGCTTCACCGCCTACGACGGCCACGACACGCCGGTCGAGGCGTCGCTCGAGCTGCTGCGATCGGGCCAGTCGGTGGCGACCGTGCCGCTGGCGCTCGGCGCCGCCGACAAGCAGGGGCGGATCCACCAGATCAGCAAGCTGTCGATCGAGACGCTCATTCCGGGTCTCTACGAGCTGCGCATCACCGTGAAGACGGGCACGCAGCAGGTGACCCGCGGCGTGCCGTTCGCGATCACCGGGACCTAGCAGAAGCTCAGCGTTCGACGAGGCCGGTCAGCGCCGCTGCGGCGGCGCCGGCTGGCCTCCCGACGCTTCGATCGGCTGGCCGGCCTTGAGCTGCTCCAGCTTTCGGAACTCGGCGCGTTCGCGCTCCGCGTCCGCAGCGCGACCGGCGCGACCGTAGGCGCGGGCGAGCAGGAAGTGCGCCTGCGGGCTGCCCGGCGCCAGCCTGGCGCCGCGCTCGAACGACGCGATGGCCCTCGGCAGATCCCCCGTCTCGAACCAGACCTGGCCCATCGCCAGATGGACCGCGAAGTGCTGCGGATTGATTCGCACGGCTTCCTCGGCGTACGGCTTCGCCTTGGCCGCCTCGCCGCGCTTGACCAGCTCGAAGACCAGCTGCAGCCGCGCCGGGACGTGCCGAGGCGAGATGGCCAGCTCGGCGACGAAGTCCTCGAGCGCGCAGTCGGGCGCTTCGGTGGTGCGCAGCACGCCGCGCGCGTAGTGGACGTTCGGCTCGCGCGGATACATGGCCACCAGCTCGTCGAGCAGCTTCCCGGCGTCGGCGAGCCGGCGGCCGCCCATCGCGAACGCGGCCCGACCGGCGAGCTGCACCATCGGCCGCTTCGCCTCGGCCAGCGCCGCCGGCAGGATCGGCATCCGCAGCATGTTCAGGCCGAGGGCCTCGGTGGTCTTCGGGCTCTCGACGTTGTCGCCGGACAGTTCGGTCAGCACGGCGTAGCCGACCTCGAACTCGCCGAACCGCGTCAGCAGGATGCCGGCGTGATACGCGACGACGTGCCCGATCTCCGGCGTCCGCGCGATGCCCGAGCGCCCGCGCCCGCAGCAGCGTGCGCAGCGCCGCCTCGTGCTGGCCGAGGCCGAACTCGCACAGGCCCTGCATGCCGACCGCGCCGGCGTGCGCCGGCTGCCGCGCCGACCAGCGCCGCGAACGTGTCGCGCGCTTCGGCGTAGCGCTCGCGCTCGTAGAGCGACGAGCCGAGGTACCAGCGGCCTTCGTCCCAGTCGGCGCGCTGGGCGAGGCCGCTGGCGATAGAGCGCGGATCGCGTCGTCGAGGCGCCCGGCTTCGCGGGCAGCCGCGGCCGCCGCCGACAGCTCGGCGAACGGCCTGGCGGGCACCGCCGCCGGCTTCGTCGCGAGCCGCGGTTGTTGCCCGCCTGCGGGCGGGAGCCTGGACCAGGAGCGCGGCGAGGCCCAGCGCCAGGCCGGCCGACCCGATCACGGCTGGCGGCCCGCGCTGGCCGGCGCCGGCTGCGACGGCAGGATCGCGAGCGGCTCGCGCCGCTCGATGGTCTGGCCGGTGGTCTCGTCGGTCACCTTCAGCACCAGCTCGTAGTCGCCGGCCGGCAGCCCGGCCAGGCCGAGCCCGGCGAAGCGGCTCGGCCGCCGTCCGTTGCTCGCGACGATCGGCCGCGGCGCCAGCTGCTTCGACCACCGCACCGCCCGGGCCGTGCAGCTGGTGCGAGCCGGCGACGCGCGGCGCGCCGGCCGCGTCCTTGCCGGCGCCGAGCACGCTGAACTGGTAGTAGAGCGTGGCCCCGGCGGGGAAGGCGCGCCGCGCGACCAGGACCGGCTTCGGCGGCGCCTGCGATCCGAACGACGGCGCCTCGATGGCGTCGGTGAGGATCGGCGTGGTGATGCGCAGCCCGGTCAGCGGCGGGACCTCGAAGTCGTGCGTGACGCTGCCGATGCGCCCGCTGTTGGCGTCGCGCACGGCGACGCGGGCCTGGTAGCGGCCCGGCTTCAGGCGGAACTCCTGCGCCAGCGGATACCAGGAATCCGGCCGCGAAGCGCGTCGTGTCCGGGAACGACATCTCGACCTTGCGTTCGTAGCGCTCGGTGGCGTTGGTGCCCAGTTCGGTCGTCAGCATCCGCAGGTCGAGCACGTCGGACAGCTTGCCGCCGGCGCGCCCGAACTCGAAGGCGCGCAGGTCCGCCTCGACCGACCAGCATCACGGACGCCTTGTCCGAGGCCGTGGCTCGCCGAAGACCTAGCTGGCGACCCGCAGCGGGATCGGCGCCGAGCTCGTAGGGCGACTCGGCGGCCCGGTCGATCGCGTCGACGCCTTCGGTGAATCGCGGCGTCGTCGTTGCGGCGGCCGTTCCGGCGCCACAGGGCGGGCGACGTGCCCGGACCGATGCCGCCGGCGTAGTAGCCCCGGCGCGCCCGCACCGTCACGTCCGGCCGCGTCATCTTCACCTCGCAGCCGGCGGAACACGCCTGGCTTGGCGTCGCGATCGGGCTGGAAGCCGAGCAGGTAGTAGACGCGCGACTCGACGCCGATCCGCTGCAGGCCGCGGCCGAGGTCGTTCTGGTTGCGGACCGAGAAGCCGCCGGTGTTCTGCGCCGATCTCTCGGCGCCTTCCGCGCTCAGCGTCGATCGTCGGCGTTGGCGGCGCCGATGTCGCGCGAGTCGAGCGAGCGCCGGCCCGCTGCGCCTGCGAGGAGCCGGCGCTCCGACGACCAGCCCGCGCGCGTCGACGAAGTAGACGGCGACGTTGGCCCGCCGCGCCGCGTCGATGGCGCGCCTGCCTCGACGCGCTCCTGATCGGCGATGAACCCGGGCGACAGCATCATGACCGCCTTGCGGCCGCGCACCGCGGCCAGGCCCGTCGATGGTCCGCTCGAGCGCCTGCAGCGTGCGCGATGTTGCGGGCCGCCGCCTGCTGGTAGACCTGGGCCGCCGCGCATCAGCGATGTCCTGCGGGATGATGCCGATCAGGCCGCCGCGGTTCTGCGGCTGGAAGCCCTGGTCGGTGGCCAGGTTGGCCGGCTCGCGGCCGTTGACCCGCGCGTTCTTCCAGCGCCGATCGACTTGGTTGGCGACGCTCTCGTCCCCGAAGGCGTTGATCCGGTATGCCTCGTAGTCGCTCATCTGATCGCTGCGACGGGTCGGGCAGGTAAAGGCCGCGCAGGCCGGTGACGATGCGGGCCAGCTCGGGCCGGCCCGTCCGGCATCCGCGCGTGCCAGCGCAGCGCCTTGCCAGGCGCCACCAGCGAGACGAGATCGCCGGGCTGCAGCTCGCGTCGAGGAACTGGCTCAGCGCCGCCTTGGCGCGGTCGCCCTCGGCCTGTGTCAGGTGGACGTCGTCGAAGAACAGGACGAAGGCCCGCGCCGGCAGCGCGTCCGACGCCGGCATTGGTGCTGTAGGCGTAGCGGCTCGCTGGCGCTGGTCGAGGCCGCCGGCGCATCCGACCGCGACCGACACGGTCTGGAACAGCGAGACGCTCTGGGCGCGGCCCTCGTCCTTGCACCTCGAAGTCGGCCGCCGTCAGGTCGGTGACGGGCTCGCCCGGACTTGTCGACGACGACGGCGTCGACGATGACGAGATTCGGCGCCGGTCCGGAACGCCGGCTGGTCGGCTGGCCGGCGGCGGAGCGGCGGGCTGCTCGGCGGCCAGCGCGGCCGTCAACGCCGCCGCGCCGGCGAGCGCCACGCCGGTGCGCCGCACGATCCGTCGCGGCGAATCGCCTCATAGATCCAGCCTACTCCACGATGGTGAAGGTCGTCCGCGACTCGTCCTGCGAGGCGCCCTGGCGGGCGATGGCCCGCAGCTCGTAGGTACCGGGCGCGAAGCCGTCGGCCGGGAACGTGGCCACGCAGGTGATCCGGCCGTCGGCGTCGGGCGTGTCGAGCGGCGGCGACGATCGGCCGATGATCGTCGACCCCTGCGCGAACTCGATGGTCAGGCTCGGCGGGTCGGCGATTGCCTTGTCCGGATAGAGGACGACGAAGGCCGAGATCCTGGCGGTTGGCGGCCTTCGAGATCGGCGTCGCGAGGCTCGGCGCAATGCGCATCGGGCCGCTCCGGAAGGGATCCTCGACCACGTCCGCCTGGTCGCCGGCCTTGTCCAGCCGCTTCACTACCGCCACGGTGCTGACGTCGATCCCGGGCGCCTCTGGGAAGACGCGCACGGGCAGCTGCCGGACGCTCACCTTGTCGGCCTGCTGATCGCGCACGACCGTGGTCAGCGTGTAGCGGCCCGGGCCGAGCCAGAGCTGACGCTTGAAGATGATGTTGCCGCGCTGCAGCGAGGGCAGGCTCTCGAGCGGCCCCTCGAGCGGATAGGTGTTGCTGAGGCGTTCGACGACGGTGCCGGCGGCGTCCTTCACGAGCGCCATCACGTTCATGCGGAGGTGATACTGCTTCGTCTTCTTGTCCTCGTCGACGGCGAGCGCGGCGATCGGGATCTCCGCCACCAGCGTGAACTGGCGGCCCCGAGGCGTCTCGTGGAAGCGGAACGCGCCGGCCTGGAAGTCGAAGGCGTGCGGCGCCGGCGTCGCCGCCGCGGCGGCGAGCAGCGGCAGCTCGTAGGGCAGCAGCGGCGCCGCGTCGCTCGCCGGCAGGGCGAAGTAGCCACTGCGCGAGGTCACGTCGACACCCTTGCGCGTCACCTTGACGTCGATCTTGCGGAAGCGGCCGTCGGCCTCGCCGCTCTGCGGCACGTAGGCGATCTCGTAGTAGCTGGCCAGGTCGGCGGTGACGCGGTCGAGGCCCTTGCCGAGGTCGTTGGTGTTGGCGATCAGCGCGCCGCCGGTGTCCTCGGCCAACTCGCGCAGCACCGACTGTGTGCTCGACTTGAAGCTGGAGAGGACGAGGTCGTCGTTCTGCACTTCGTCCATCGACGTGCCGCCGGCGCCGCGCTTGGCCATCGCCTGCTGGCTGACCCGCCCAGCCTTGTCGAGTGCCGCCCCGGCGGCTGCCAGGTCGCGATTGGTGTCGAGGCCGCGCGAGTCGATGGCGTAGACGCTGACGTTGGCGCGATTGGCTTCGCTGATCGTCGCCTGGAACACTTCCTCGACCGAGCTCGGGACCTGCAGGCCCTCCGAGAAGAGCAGGATCGCCTTCCGGCCTTCGAGGCCGCTCTGGGCCTTGGCCAGCGCCATCAGCGGGTAGAACGTCGCGTGGCCGCGCTGCGACGTCTCGATGCTCGTCGCCAGCGTCTGCATGCGCTCGGTCATCTCGCGCATCTGCTGCGCGACCGCATCGGCGCCGGCCGTAGCCGGGTTGGCGGAGACGCCACCGCTGGCCTGCCCGTACTGCACCGGGCCGGCCTGCTCCCGGCTCGCGCCGGGCAGCGGCGCCGCGTCCTCCTTGATGACCGCCGTCGTCGCGCGATCGACCGCCGCCGACAGCGCGCCGACGTTGCGCGAGAAGTCCTGCAGCATGTGCAGCCGGTTGTCGAGCGAGAACACCGCCACCCACTGGCCGGCCGGCAGCGGCTTCAGCAGGTAGTCGTGCGCCGCCTTTTGCGCCAGCTTGCGCGCGTTCTGGCCGAGGTGATCGAAGACCAGCGAGACGAGCGTGACGCGCCGCAGCGGATCCGGCTGGACGACACCCGAGCCCGGCGTGGTCAGGCCGGCGTCGCCCGGCGCGCCCTCGATCAGCCGGAACGACTTCACCTCGCGCGTCGCGCCGTCCTCGAGCACGGTGATCTCGTCCTGGCGCAGGTCGCGGATCGGGCGCCCGCGCTTGTCGCGGACCACGATGTCGAGCAGCACCGCGGTCGTGCCGGTGCGAAAGACCGGCGTCGACTGCTGGCTGGCCGGTCGCGGGGGAGCCGGCGTCTGCGCCGCCACCGCAGCGAGCAACAGCGTGGTCGTGAGACTCGATCGCATCATGGGCATCACCGCACCGGCGGCGTGTCTGGCGTGTTCGGCGCCACCGCGCCAGGCTGCTTCGCCTGGATTTCCTTGTTGAGCGTCTCGATGATGGCGCGCTCGCGGTCACCGTCTTCGCGGCGCTTGAGCCGGTAGTAGACGGTCGCCAGCGTGACGTGCGCCTCGAGGAACGTCGGCGCCTCCTTGACGATGACTTCGAGCTCGGGCAGGGCGCGCTCGCTCTCTCCTCGGGTCACGTAGATCGTGACGATTTGGTAGCGCACGCCCGGATCGCCGGGCCGGACGCCGAGCGCCTTCTCGAAGTGCCCCATCGCCTCGTCCAGCTTCTGGTCTTCCTTGAGAAGCACGCCGAGGTACAAGTGCGCGTCGAAGTCGAGCGGGTTGCGGGTCAGTTCCGCCTCGAACTCGGCCTGGGCGCGATCGCGGTTGGCGGTCTCCAGGAGCGCGCGACCGTAGAGCGCATGGACGCCGGGAAGCTCGGGGTTGAGGGCGACCGCCTTGCCCAGTTCCTCGACGCCGCCGGCGAGGTCCTTCGCGGCCCGCTTGGCCATCCCCATCATCAGGTGCGCTTCCGCCGATTCGCCGTGCTTCAGGATGCGGTCGACCAAGGGGCCGCCCTTGACGACATCCTTCTCATGCAGGTAGGCGAGGCCGAGCATATAGGCGAGCGCGAGGTCGTCCTGGTGCTGCGGCTCGATCGGCGCCAGCAGCGCGATCACCTCCTTCGGCTCGCCCATGCGCAGGTGGCAGTCGGCCTCCAGATAGCGGGCCTGCAGATTGTCGGGCTCGGCTGTGCGCACCGCAGCCAATTCGGTGACCGCGTCGCCATAGCGGGCGGCCTTGTAGAGCGCGATCCCGAGGTTCAAGCGGATCCGGTGCTGTTTCGGATCGATCGCCAGCGCGGCGCGATAGGCCTCGATCGCCTCCTCGTATCGTCCGAGCTGCGCCAGCACGACGCCGAGGTTCGACCGCGCCGCGACGTGAGACGGCTGCGCCTTCAGCAGCTCGCGATACGCCGCGGCGGCGCCGTCGCGATCGCCGGCCTGCTGCAGCGCGACCGCGCGCGCATAGGCGTCGCCGCCGGGCGGCGCCTGTCCGCCGGCCGTCAGGATCGCCGCGAGGATCAGCGCGGGAGCGTTCACCCATCCATCCTAATGGAACCGAACGCCGAGCCGAAGGCGGAGGCGTCGGTCTGTTGCGGGCGATCGGCGAACCAGCTGGCTCGCCGGCTGGTCGACGTCGCCCGAAACGAAAAAGGCCCGGCCGGGGCCGGGCCTTCGTGTGCATGTGACCACTCCGGAGTCGTCGGGGACGACTCCGGAGTCGACGGGTCTAGAAATACATCTTGAAGGCGACCTGGACGATCCGACGGCCGAACTTGTTGTCGCGCGGCAGCACGCCGAACTGGCTGTTCGTCATCTGGCCGTTGGTGTACTGGAGCCTGAGGTTGGTGTTGTCGTCGAAGAACCGCTGCGGGTGGTTGAACACGTTGGTGAACGAGGCGCGGAACTGGAACTTCCGCGAACCGCCCATCGGGAAGTTCTTGAACACCGCGAAGTCGTGGTTCGTGTAGGCGGGGCCGCGCAGGTCCGGGAAGATGTAGTTCCCGTTCGAGCCCGGCGTCGGCAGAGCGAAGCAGCTCGGGTTGATGACCTGATCGCCGCTCACGCCCTCGCGCGGGTCGCACGTCAGTACCGGCATGGCCGTGATCTGCGGCGATCCGGTGATGCGCGTGTTGCCGCCCGCGTCAGCGCCGGTCGACGTCGTCCCAGACAAGCCGAAGTTCGCGCCAATCGAACTCGCCGGCTGGAGGGGCGCGCCGCTGATGTAAGTAGAGACCCCGGTGAACTGCCAGCCACCGAGCAGCGCCTTCTTGAACGGCGCGGAATCGTCGAGGCTCGGGAACAGATAGCTGTAGCCGATGTTCATGACGTGGGTACGGTCGTAGGCGAGGATGCCGTAGGAGCCCTCCCGAACGTCGACGCCCGTATAGGTCGTCGTCCCCTGCCCACCGCCGCGGACACCGAGCGCCTTCGACCACGTGTAGGACACCGTGTAGCTGAACTTCGAGCTCGCCCGGCTGAGCAGCGTCTGCAGCGCGTTGTAGTTCTGGAAGTGCGTGTGCTGAGACACCGGCAGGTCACCGTACTCGCGGAGCGGCCGGTAGAGGTTCTGATCGCCGTTCGGGTCGTTGAGCATGGCGCCGAGCGGCACGATGTTCAGGTTGTTGAGGCCGTCGTTCAGCAGGCGGTCGCTCTTGCTGCCGACGTAGCCGGCCTCGACCGTCATCTGGTAGGGCAGCCGGCGCTGAATCGTGAAGCTCCAGCTCTGGGTGCGGGGCTGCCTGTTGTCGGTGGAGCAGGATCGCTCCGTTGATGCCGGGCTGGGTGTTCGGGTCGACGTTCGCGACGTCCGACAGCCGCGGGCTGTTGGTGACGTTGGTGAACGTCACGCCGTAGGGCAGGTCGATGAAGCCCGAGTACGGCCCCTGTGCGTCGTGGAAGTTGAACAACCCGTAGCCGCCACGCAGCAGCGTCTCGCCGCTACCCGACAGGTCGTAGGCGAAGCCGACGCGCGGCGCGAACAGCAAACCCTTCACCGCGACGCCCGAGGTCGGGATGCTGGAGTCGATGGCCGTCCACGTCACGCCCGCGGAACTGCGTGCCCGCCGCCTGCGAGTTGTAGAGCGCGGGATCGAACACGGCCATCCCGACGCCGTTGCGCTCGTACCAGCCGCCGAGGTGCGACAGGCGCAGGCCGCCGTCGACGGTCAGCCGGTTCGACGCCTTCCAGCTGTCCTGGATGTAGCCCTCGAAGATGTTGTAAGCCATGTCGCGGACGACGTTCGGCGACTGTTCACCGTACTCGGCGAGGTTGCCGGTGAGGATGTCCGAGAAGTAGTTGCCGGTGGTGTTGGCGCCCCACGAGGCCGGGACCAGACGGCCGTTCGAATCGCCGTTGCCCGGCTGGCTGTTGTTGACCCACTCATAGTAGGCGCCGGCCTTCATCGTGTGCGCGCCAGCGACCTTGGTCATGCTCTGCGCGCCCGAGATCAGCCACTTCTTGGCGAAGAGGACGGGGTCGAACCCGCCCGGGTTGAACATCGTCGGCCCGTTGCCCCAGCCGGTCATGGACGGGATCTGGTCGAGGCCGCTGTCGTAGATGCCTGGATTGGTGTAGCCGAGCGCCGAGCGCGACACCTTGCTCGGATCCGCGAACTGGTTCGGGAAGTTGATGTAGGTTGCGGCGAACGTCGATTCCGTCGTCAGCGATGGGCCGAAGACATGAGTCAGGCTCGTCGTCATGGAGTGCGAGCGGTTCGGCGCTGTGACCGCGGTCGGGTAGGGCACCTGCTTGTCGTTACGCCACCACAGGCCGACCGGGAAGTTCTGCGTCTCGGACTGCAGGTTGTAGCGGGCGAAGATGCGCGTGTTGTCGCTGACGTTGACGTCGACGCGCGACAGCCACTGCTGCATGTTCTGATCGAGCTCGACGCTGTCGACGTAGTTGTAGCCCCCCGTCAGCGTCGGATCCGCGTTCGGGCGCGGCAGCAGCTTCAACAGCGCCTGGCCGTTCCGATCAATCTGGTTGGCCGGGACGCGGCCGTTGACCAGGTTCGACGGGACGGTGCTGACATACGAGTTGCTGAGGCCCGAGTAGGCCGACGTGTTGGAGAAGTCGCCGTTGATCTGCGCGTCGCGTCGGCACCCAGGACTGCAGGATGCCGGTGTCGAGGCGCTGCTTGTAGAACTCGTAGCCGGTGAAGAAGAAGACCTTGTCGCGGTTCTTGTTGAAGCTCGTGCCCGGGATCACCAGCGGGCCGCCGAAGTTGAAGCCCGGGTAAGCGTACTTGTTCTTCGGCTTGTTCTCGGCACCCGGCTCGGTGCTGAACTTGTTCAGGCGCCACTCGTTAGAGTTCCAGCGGTAGTCGCGCAGGTAGAGATAGCCCATGCCGTGGAAGTCACGGCCGCCGGCCTTGCTGATCACGTCGATGGTGATCGGGCCCTTGGCGTGCTCGGCGCCGTAGTTCGACTGCAGTACCTTGAACTCGCCGACCATGTCGGGGTTCGGGTTGACCGACGTGGCGCAGTTGCACCCCGGGTCTGAGGCGTGGGCGCCGTCGATGACGATGTCGAGAGCGTCGACCCGGGTGCCGTTGCCCGAGAAGTTGCCGACCGCGCTCTGCGATGCCGCCTTCGCCGTTACCGTTGATGCCGATGACCTCGCCGTTGTAGTTGGGCTTGTTGCTGGTGCCACCGGAGGTAGGCGTCATGCCTGGCAGCAGCTTGAGCAGCTCGGCGGTACTGCGGCCGACCATCGGGACGTTCTGGATCTGCTCGGCGGTCAGGCGGGCGCTCTTCTCACCGGAGTCGACCGGGGCAATCTCGGGACGCGACGTCACCGAGATCACTTCCTCGACGCCGCCGACCTTCAGCGTGATGCCCGTCACCGTGCGGCGCTGCCCGAGCTGCAGCACGATGTCGGTCGCTTCCCACCCCGTGAAGCCGGAAAGCTCGACGCGCACCGAGTACTTGCCGGACGGGACCGAGGCGAAGACGAACACGCCTTCGCTGTTGGTGACCGTGCGCTGCACGGTCTTGGAGTCCTGGTTGGTCAGGGCGACGTCGGCGCCGGGCAGCATGCCGCCCTGGGCGTCCGCGACCTGGCCCGAAATGCTGCCCGTGAGCGACTGCGCACGGGAGAGGGAGGGGAGACCGAGCGCCAGCGCCAGCGCCGACGCGAATATCAGGACCCGACGACCAAGAGTCATGTGCACCTGCTCCTTCGGAAAGAATCCGAACGGAAACATGCCGAAAAATGCAAACCGTGAACTTTCGTGAACGGGAGGATGATACGTCCCGCCTAAATGAAATCAACTATCAAATTTATAGTTGGGCTAGTGCTTACGGAGGAGCGCAGTCTTGTTTGAAGCGTGCACAAAATGAGTCCGTGGTCTGCTGTCGCCCAACCGTCCTCACCTGTGTCTGACGCCTCCGTCCCTCCGCCATCACCTGCAGCCGACGAGTCGAGCGAATCGGCCGGTTCGGCCCTGACCCGGCTCGCAGTCGGCCTGGCCGTGGCGGTCCTCGTCATCGTCGGGTTCAGCGTCTACGCCGCCCGGGAGATTCCGCACCCTGCGCGACGAACAGGCGGCGACGTCGGAGCGCAATCGCCTGGACACGCTGCAGATCGTGCGCATCCAGCAGAACCTCTCGAGTGTCGCCGGGGCCCTCCGGGACGCCCTGGGAGGCACCGAGCCCTATCCCCTGGGAGCCTGGGCCAACACGTTCGCGCGCCTGCGCATCGACCTGGAGCAGGCGCTGGCCCGGGAGCGCGAGCTGGCGCCGGCCGGGCGCCTCACGTCCGAGCAGGCCCGGCTGGACGAGGCCAACGGCCGGTTCTGGGAGGCGGTGGACCGCGCCTTCATCACCGCGAACGCCGCCGGCGGCGGGCCGGCAGCGGAGGCCGCTGCGGAGGCGGCGGGCGCCGCGGTCATCCGGGGCGAGGCCAGCGCCCGCCACGCCGAGCTGGTCACCCTGGTCTCGCAGCTCGTGATCCACAACACGCGGATGGACGAGGCGTCCGCGGCGCGCGGGCGCGACGTCTACGACCAGGTGGCCCGGCAGATCTACTTCCTGGCCGCCGTGCTGGTCGCCGGCGTCGTGATCGGCGGCGCCATCCTGCTGCGCAACACCCGGCGGACATTCGAGACCGTCCAGGCGCTGGCCGCCGAGCGCCGGGCGCTGTCGTGGCGCATGCTGACGATGCAGGAGACGCTGCAGACCGAGTTCGCGCGCGAGCTGCACGACGAGTTCGGCCAGATCCTGACCGCGGTCGGCATGATGCTGGGGCGGGTTCAGCGCAAGGTCACGGCGTCCGAGCCCGATGCGGCCATGATCTGCGCCGTTCGTCGCCGATCTCGAGGAAGCGCAGCAGATCACGCAGCGGACGCTCGATCGCGTGCGCAAGAAGTCGCGCCTGCTGCACCCGGTCATCCTCGACGACTTCGGCCTGCAGCAGGCCGTCGCCTGGTACACCGACGAGTTCGCCCGCCAGCACGGCATCGACACCCGCTTCGAGCCGGACGGCGAGCTGGCCGGCCTGCCGCCGGACGTCGCCACGCACCTCTATCGCATCGTCCAGGAATCGCTGACCAACGTCGCCCGGCACGCCGAGGCGTCGCAGGTCCTGGTGCGGCTGGTCCGCGACGCCGACGGCGTCGAGCTGACCGTCGCCGACGACGGCAAGGGCCCGCCGCCGCTGGCGCCCGCGCGCGGCCCGAACGAGGGGCCCGGCGGCATCGGCATCACCAGCATGCGGGAGCGGGCGGCGCTGATGGGCGGCCGGTTCGAGGCCGGACGCGGCCCCCGCGGCGGCCTGCACGTGGTCGTCTGGGTGCCGCTGGCGCCCCCCGCCGAGCTTGAGCCGGGCTCCGAGCCGGGAGCCGTGTCAGGATCTGCAATCTCGCCGGAAGGAGTACGCTGACACATCATGCCTGAAGGATCGGGTATCCGAGTCGTCCTGTCGGACGATCACGCCCTCGTGCGCCAGGGCTTCAGGCGCATCCTGGAGGACGAACCCGGGATCACCGTCGTCGCCGAGGGCGGCACCGGCGCCCAAGCGGTCGAGCTGGCCAAGGCGCACAAGCCGGATGTCGTCGTCCTCGACATGGCCATGCCCGACATGAACGGCGTCCAGGCGGCGCGGATGATCCTGCGCGACCGGCCGCAGACGCGGGTGCTGATCCTCAGCATGTACGCCGACGAGCAGTACGTCCGCAGCGCGCTCGACGCCGGCGTGGCCGGCTACATCCTGAAGAACGCCCTCGACAATGACCTGACGCGGGCCGTCCGCGCGGTGGCCGCCGGGCAGCAGTACCTGAGCCCCGAGCTGTCGTCGATCGTCATCAAGGCGCTCCAGGGCAAGGGCGAGTCCGACGATCCGTGGGATCAGCTGACCGAGCGCGAGAAGCAGGTCCTGCAGCTCATCGCGCACGGCAAGTCGAACAAGGAGATCGCGGTGATGCTCGGCCTGAGCGTCAACACCGTCGCCGTCCACCGCGCCAACCTGATGAGCACGCTCAAGGTGCACAAGGCCGCCGAGCTGGTGCTCTACGCGGTCAAGAAGGGCCTCGTCGTCACCGGCTGACGCGATGGGCACTGTCCGGTTCGTCGCAGCCATCGCGACGCTGGCGAGCGTCGCGGTCGTCGTGCGGGCGCAGTCGGCGCCGCCGGCCGTCACCTTGACGGACGTGAGCGCCGCCGCCGGGATCCAGGTGACGCACGCCAACGGCGCCGCCGGGAAGAAGTACTTGCCCGAGACGATGGGGTCCGGGGCCGCATTCGTCGACGTCGACGGCGATGGCGACCAGGACCTGATCGTCGTGTCGGGCGTGTGGACTGCCGGCGCGAGCTACGCGCGGCTCTTCACGAACGACGGCCGCGGCCGCTTCGCCGAAGCCACCGCCGGGTCGGGGTTGGAGAGCCCGCCTTCGCGGCCTGCGGCCGCTTCGGCGCGGCAAGCCCCTGCGCGGCCTGCGGCCGCTTCGGCGCGGCGGCCCGGCGATCCGGGCCCCGGGCCGGACTACGGCATGGGCATCGCCGCCGGCGACTACGACAACGACGGCCGTCCCGATCTGCTGCTCACCGCCGTCGGCAACAGCCGCCTGTTCCGCAACCTCGGCGGCGGCCGTTTCAGTGACGTGTCGGTCAAGGCGGGCCTCGGCACACGGCGCGCCTTCAGCACCTCGGCGATGTGGTTCGACTACGACAAGGACGGCCGCCTCGATCTGCTGATCTGCAACTACGTCCAGTGGACGCCGCAGGGCGACGTGTTCTGCAGCGCCGACGGCAAGACGAAGCGCTACTGCACGCCCGAGGCCTATCGCGGCAGCACGTCGTGGCTGTATCGCAACAAGGGCGACGGCACCTTCGACGACGTCACCGCCAAGGCCGGCTTCTTCGACGTGACCTCGAAGTCGCTCGGCGTCACGCTGCTCGACTACGACCAGGACGGCTGGCCCGACGTCTTCGTCGCCAACGACACGCAGCCGAACAAGCTCTATCGCAATAACCGCTACGGCACCTTCACCGAGCTGGGCCTCAAGGCCGGCATCGCCTTCAGCGAGGAAGGGCGGGCGCGGGCCGGCATGGGCGTCGACGCCGTCGATCTCGATGGATCCGGCCGGCCCACGGTCGCCGTCACCAACTTCTCCGGCGAGATGCTCGGGTTGTTCCGGGCCGACGCCGATGGCCAGTACGTCGATCGCGCGCCCGGCTCGGACATCGGCCGGGCGACGCGGCAGACGCTCGGCTGGGGCTGCTTCTTCTTCGACGTGAACCTCGACGGCCAGCAGGATCTGCTGGTCGTCAACGGGCGCCTCGACGCCGCCGGCGTCGCCAACGGCGCGCCGGCCGATGTCCGCGCCGACGCACCGCACCTGTTCCTGAACGCCAACGGCCGCTTCACCGACGTGGCGCGCGCCGCCGGCGACGGCTTCGCGTCGCCGAAGATGGGCCGCGGCGCCGCGTTCGCCGACATCGACGGCGACGGCGATCTCGACGCGCTGGTCACCACTAACGGCGGCCCGCTGCACCTCTATCGCACCGACCTGCCGGCTGGCCACCGCAGCGTGCGGCTGCGCCTGATCGGCACGGCTTCCAACCGCGACGGCATCGGCGCGCGGGCGACGGTGCGGCTCGGCACCGCGTCCGCGACGCGCGTCGTGCGGACCGGATCGAGCTACCTGTCGCAGTCGGAGCTGCCGCTGACGTTCGGCCTCGGCTCAGCGTCCAAGGCCGACGACGTCACCATTGTCTGGCCGAGCGGCGCCCGCGACGCCCTCGGCGCGCTCGACGGCGGCTTCGAATACACGGTGACGGAGGGCAAGGGCGTCACCGGGAAGCGAGCGACCGCGGCGCCACGGCGTCCTTGACGGAACCAACCCGTCCGTGGCTAGATCTAGCCATGAGGACCGTCAAGATCGCCGAACTCAAAGATCGGCTGTCGGAGCACCTTCGAGCTGTTGAGAAGGGGACGGTGTCGGAGGTGATCGTCACCGATCGAGGCCGGCCGGTCGCCAGGATTCTGCCCATCGAGAGCCGTTCTCCCCGGGTGACCATTCATCCATCGAAAGTGCCGTTCTCCGAAGTTCGGAGCCTTCGATTCAAACCCGCCGACTGGCCCGTCAGCTCGCTCGAACTGCTGCGCGAGGAGCGTGGCGACCGGTGATCGTCTACGTCGACACGTCTGTCCTTCTGCGGCTCGCACTCGGTGAGCCCGATCCCCTGACCACGTGGGCGACCGCGGAGCGCGCGATGTCCAGCGAACTCGCGCGGGTGGAAGCGCTCAGGACGATCGACCGCGCCAGGATCAGTCACACGCTGGCCGACGATGTCGTGTCCGAAAGACGCGCTGGAGTCCTGAGGCTGCTCGACGGCCTCGACCTCGTGGCGCTGGATACGGCCGTCCTGGTTCGGAGCGCCGAACCGTTTCCAACCGCACTCGGCACGCTCGACGCCATCCATCTGTCAACGGCGCTGATGGCTCGCGACCAACATCCCGAGCTCGTGTTCGCCACCCACGATCGAGCGTTGGCCACTGGTGCGCGCGCCGTGGGGTTCCGGGTCGTCGGTGCGCCCACGTGACTGGAACACGCCCGATGCCCGCGCATCTCCATGGTCACTGGCACGATGCGGCGCGTCGCCGGACGCTGCTGACGCTCGCCGGTCTGGGTGTCGTCTGCGCCGCATGCGGCTATCCGGTCGGCTTCGGCATCGAGAAGGCCGAAGCCGAAGCTGGGACGCCGGCGTCCGACGGGCATCTCCTGTCGCGCCCGCCGAAGGACGCGCCACCCGTGCCGACCGTGACCGGCGCGCAGCCGATCGGCCTCGACGGCGGACGGGATGGCGTCGTCTACATCCCGCCTGGACTGACCGGCTCGGCGCCGCTCCTCGTGCTGCTGCACGGCGCCACCGGGAGCGCCGCCGGCATCACGCGCCGCCTCGACGCGCTGGCGCTCGCCGACGAATTCAAGATGGTGATCCTGGCGCCCGACTCACGCGAGCGGACCTGGGACGCGATCCGCGGTCACTTCGGTCCGGACGTGGCGTTCCTGGACAAGGCGCTGGCGAAGGTGTTCGCGCTGGTCCCGATCGACCGCAAGCGCCTCGCCGTCGGCGGCTTCTCCGACGGCGCCAGCTACGCCATCTCGCTCGGCCTGCAGAACGGCGACCTGTTCACGCACGTCGCCGCGTTCTCGCCCGGCTTCTACGTCGGCAACCAGCGACGCGGCCGCGCGATCTACTACCTGTCGCACGGCAAGCGCGACGAGATCCTGTCGTTCGACAACACCGCCCGCCGCATCGTGCCCGAGCTCGAGGCCGCCAACTACAGCGTGCGCTTCAAGGAGTTCGACGGCCCGCACACGGTGCCGGCCGCGGTCGCACGCGAAGCCTTCCTATGGATTGCGGGGAAGGCGCGCTAACTCCCAATCGCCAACTTCCAACGACCAAGGCACCTCCAATTCCCAATTCCCAAGCAGGCCCGCCGATGAAGACGCCAACGGGGTTGGGAGTTGGAGGTTGGAAGTGCCTTGGCCGTTGGAGGTTGGCGGTTGGAAGTTGGAAGTTCGCGCGACAGGCGCGAGCGCCCTCGCCTACAGATTCCCTTTTTTCAGCTCTTCCATCAGGTGATCGGTCGAGCGCACCGTCATCGCCATGATCGTCAGCGTCGGGTTCTGACACCCGCCGGACGGGAACCCGGCCGCGTCCATCACGAACAGGTTCTTGACGTCGTGCGACTGCTGGAACTGGTTCAGCACCGACTGCTTCGAATCGCTGCCCATCCGCGCCGTGCCCATCTCGTGGATGCTGTAGCCGGGGATGCGATCCTCGAGGGCGAAGGTCTTCACGTTCTTGGCGCCTGACGCCTCGAGCATCTCGCCGGCGCTGACCGCCATGTCGCGGATCATCGTCTTCTCGTTCTCGCCCCACGCGATGTTGAAGTGCAGCACGGGGATGCCGAAGACGTCGGTGACGGTCTTGTTCAGCGTGACGCGGTTGTCCTTGTAGGGCAGGCACTCGCCGAACCCGACCAGGTTCATCGTCCACTGGCCGTTCTTGACGGCCTCCTTGTAGGCCTGGCCGAAGCCGGGCGCGCCCATCGAGAAGTTGAGCGCGCTGCCGCCCTGGAAGCCGTAGCCGCGCAGGAAATCCTTGTGGCGCTCGCCGTTGGCGGTGTTCCGGAAGCGGATCACATAGGGCCCGCCCGGCCGCCGGCCGGCGTTCAGGCTCGGCTTGCCCGGCATGTCGGGGAAGTCGCCTGCGGCGCCGCCCGCCACCCACATGTGGTCCATCAGGTAGTGGCCGAGGACACCGCTCGAGTTGCCGAGGCCGTCCGGCGCCGAATTGAACAGGATGCGCGTCGACTCGAGGGCCTGCGCGCACAGCACGACGGTCTTGGCGCGGACCTCGCGCGTCTCGCGCGTGATCCGATCGATGTAGGTGACGCCGCGCGCCTTGTTGGTCGCCTTGTCCATCAGCACCTGATAGACCATGGCGTTCGGGATGTGCGTGCACTTGCCGGTCTTCAGCGCGTCGGCGACGGTGGTGAAGGCGGAATTGAAGTAGGAGTGCGTGACACAGCCGCGCTCGCACGGGCCGCAGTAGTGGCAGGCCTGGCGGCCATTGATCGGCTTGGTCAGGTTGGCCATCCGGCCCATCGTCAGGGTGCGGCCGAACTTGGTCTTGATCGAGCCGCGGACCTTGTCCTCGACGCAGGTGAGCGGCATCGACGGCTGGAATTTGCTGTCGGGCAGCTCGGGCACGTTCTCGACCATGCCGGAGATGCCGACGTAGTCCTCGACCAGCTCGTAGTAGGGGACGAGATCCTTGTAGTCGAGCGGCCAGTCGGTGCCGGCGCCGTCGAACGAGTGGCCCTTCAGGTCCTGCTGCGAGAAGCGGTAGCTGTGCCGGCCCCAGACGTTGGTGCGCCCACCGGTGACGCGCATCCGGCCCTGCCACGAGAACGGCTTGCCCTGCTCGGTGGTGTACGGCTCGTCGATGTCGTTGCAGAACCAGTCCGAGTTGTACTCGGTGCAGGCGTAGCAGTCCTTCTGCACCGGCTGCGTGCGCCGGATGAGATCGTTGGCGCGGGCCTGGTACTTCAGCTGGTACGGTTGGACGTGCTCGCGGTAGTCGCCGTCCTTGAGCGGCCGCCCGGCGCAGACCAGCGCGACGCGCAGGCCGGCCTCGCTCATGCGTTTCGCCGCCCACCCTCCGGACGCTCCCGATCCGACCACGATGGCATCGTATTCCTGAGGCTGGGCCTGGATCTGCACGCGATCTCCTTCTCGACTTGGGCTCGGACGAGAACAAAAGCTTGTTGGACTGTCTCGCACTATACTGCCGTGAAAGCCGACCTGCGAAGGAGATCGTGATGAGCGACGACATGCGCGACGAACCCCTGACCGTGATTTCGGAAGCCGCTGAACCATCGCCGGTGGACGGACCACTCCGCGGCGGCGTTTTCGGTCGACGCGCGGTGCTGCAGTCGCTCGCCACCGGTGTCGGCGCCGCGGTGCTCGCGACGCCGGCGTCCGCCCACGTGCATCAGGCGGCCGCTCCCGCCGCGGCCAAGCCGGCTGCACCGGCCGCTCGTGCGGGCGCCGCCCCCGCGCTCGTCTTCTTCGATCGCCACGCCTTCGATACGATCGCCGTGCTCGGCGAGCAGATCGTCCCGGGCTCGCGCGCGGCGAAGGTGCCCGAGTTCCTCGATCGGCTGCTCGCGGTCGAGTCGACGGACACGCAGAAGCGCGTCGTCCAGGCGATCGGCGCGTTCGAGCGCGAGGCCCGCGACGCCCATGGAAAGTCGTGGAAAGCGTTGACGGCGCCGCAGGCGACGGCCATCCTGACGAAGGTGTCCCGGGCGCCGGCCAGCGAGGCGACGCGTCGCGCTTTCGAGACGATCAAGGGCGGCGTCGCCGAGACCTACTTCGCGACCGAGACCGGCCTGAAGGAACTCGGCTGGAATCGCAGCGTGATGTTCGCCTCCCCGATTGCCTGCGGCTAGCGCCTCCACCAGTCCGCATGCACGCTCGAATCTTGCTGGTCGCGGCGGCGGCGGCCGTCGCGGCCGCGGTCTGGCCGGCGCCGCGCGCGTCGGCCCAAGCCGCGGCAGCGACTTCGCCCGCCCCGTCGATCACCTTCACCGACGTCACCACCGCCGCCGGCATCCGTTTCCGCCACACGAACGGCGCGTTCGGCCAGAAGTACCTGCCCGAGACGATGGGCAGCGGCGTCGTGATCTTCGATGCCGACGGCGACGGCGATCAGGACCTGTTCCTGTCGAACGGCCGGAGCTGGCCCGTACAACCGGCGGCCAAGCAACCGCCGGCCAAACAACCGGCAGCCGGCCTGCCGGCCTTCTACCGGAACAACGGGACCGGTGGGTTCGTCGAGGGCACCAGGGCGGCCGGCCTGGCCGTCTCGATGTACGGCATGGGCGGCGCCGCCGCCGACTACGACAACGACGGCGACACCGACCTGTTCACGACCGGTCTGGACGGCAATCACCTGTTCCGCAACAACGGTGCCGGTGTGTTCACCGACGTGACCGCCGCGGCCGGGCTACCGCCATCGACCGGCTTCGCGACGGGCGCGGCCTGGTTCGACTACGACAAGGACGGGATCCTCGACCTGTTCGTCGTCAACTACGTCACGTGGTCGGTCGCGATCGACAAGACCTGCAGCCTCGACGGCACCAACAAGTCGTACTGCACGCCCGAGGCCTACCAGGGCGCCAGCCCGGTGCTCTTCAAGGGCGGCAAGGACGGGCGCTTCGCCGACGTGACCAAGGCCGCCGGCCTCGCCGACCCGCAGGCCAAGGCGCTCGGCATCGCGCTGATCGACTACAACGGCGACGGCTGGCTCGACCTGTTCGTCGCCAACGACACGCGACCCAACCGGCTCTATCGCAACACCGGCAAGGGGGCGTTCGTCGACGAGGCGGTGACGGCCGGGGTGGCCTTCAACGACGCCGGCGTGCCGCGCGCCGGCATGGGCGCAGATGCCGCCGACTACGACGGCTCGGGCCGGGCCAGCCTGGTCGTCGGCAACTTCACCAGCGAGATGATCGCCCTCTACCACAACGAGGGGGATGGACTTTTCCTGGACGAGGCTCCGGGCAACACCATCGGCCAGGCCTCGTCGCCGACGCTGACGTTCGCCTGCCTGTTCGTCGACGTCGACCTCGACGGCCGGCCGGACATCCTGGCCGCGAACGGCCACGTCGCCGACGACATCAGCCGGGTCCAGCCGAAGACGCAGTACGCCCAGCCGCCGCACCTCTTCCGCAACCTCGGCAACAAGCGCTTCGAGGTGTTCAGCGGCAAGGTCGGTCCGGCCTTCCAGCAGGCTGTCGTCGGCCGCGGCGCCGCCTACGGCGATCTCGACGGGGACGGCGACCTCGACCTGGTGCTGACCGAGAACAACGGCCCGGTCCGCTACCTGCGCAACGACGGTGGCAACCGGCAGCGCTGGCTGCGCGTAGTGCTGAAGGGGACCCGGTCGAACCGCAGCGGCATCGGCGCCACCGTCACGGCGACGCTGGCCGGCGGGGCGAAGCGGTGGGGCCTGGTGAAGACCGGCTCGAGCTACCTGTCGCAGAGCGAGCTGCCGCTGACGTTCGGCCTTGGCGCCGAGGCCCGGGTGACCGGGCTGGAAGTGCGCTGGCCGAGCGGCCAGGTGGATACAATCGGATCGGTAGAGGTCAACCGCACCATCACGATCGTCGAAGGACAGGGCCCGGCGAGATAGCGGCCCGTGCGGCACCCGTCCTGCCGCCAAAATCCACCTTGAGGGACACGTGCCACGATTCATGATCCTGCTCGCGGCGACCGTGGCCGCTGGCGTCGGAGTCGGCGCCGGGCAGCAGACGCCGCAACCGCGTGAGGACGCTTACCGCGCCAACAACGTCGGCGTCGCGCTCCTCGAGCAGTACAGCCACGCCGAAGCCGCCGCGCGCTTCCGCCGCGCCCTCGAGATCGATCCGGGGCTCGGCCTGGCCAAGGTCAACCTGGCCATCGCGTTGTTCTACCTGCCGGACCTGCCGGCCGCCACCGCCGTCGCCCGGGAGGCGATCGCGGCCACGCCCGACGCGCCGCAGCCGCACTACATCCTCGGCCTCATCGCCAAGTCCGAGAACCAGGCCGACGTCGCCGAAGCCGAGTTCTCGAAGGTGCTGGCCATCGATGGCACCGATCTCGGCACGCGGGTCAACCTGGCGCAGCTCGAGATGCAGAAGCGGTCCTACGATCGCGCCGTCGAGCTGCTGCGGCCGGCGGTGGCGGCGGAGCCCTACCACGTCACCGCGCTCTACAACCTCGGCGTCGCGCTCACCCGGGCCGGCAAGGCCGAGGAAGGGCAGCAGACGATCGCCAAGTTCCAGGCGCTGCGCGAGGCCGGCTACGGCACCGCCTTTTCGAACAACTACCTCGAACAGGGACGCTACGCCGAGGCCGTGGCGTCGACCGGCGCCGAAAGCGCGCTGGTCGACGCGGCGGCGGCGCCGGTGACCTTCTCGATCGGGCCGCTGCTCGGGGCCGCGGCGCCGGGCGGCGGCGCCGCGCTGGTCGATCTCGATCGCGACGGCGATCTCGATCTGGTCGACGTTCGCGGCCGCCTCGGCCTGTTCCTGAACGACGGCGGCACCTTCCGCGATGCCTCGGCGGCGCGCGGGGTGGCGGCGCTGACGATGCCGCCGACCCCCGTCGCCGCGGTGGCCGGCGACTACGACAACGACGAGCGCGTCGACCTGTTCGTGCTCGGCAACGGGCGCCACGCGCTGCTGCACCAGCGCGCCGACGGCACGTTCGAGGACGCCACCGCCGCGGCCGGCATTCCGGCGACGGCCGGCGTCCACGGCGCCGTGGCGTTCGTCGACGCCGACCACGACGGCGATCTCGACCTCGTGCTGGCCGGCGCGACGCCGGTGCTCCTGCGCAACAACGGCAACGGCACATTCGCCGATGTCAGCGCGACCTCGAAGATCGCGGCCGCGGCCGGCGTTGCGGCCGGCCTCGTGCCGACCGACTTCGACAACCGCCGCGACGTCGACCTGCTCGTCGCGCGGACGTCCGGCGCACCGGTCCTGCTCAAGAACGTGCGCGACGGCAGCTTCGCCGACGTCACTGCCGAGGTCGGCCTCGCGTCGATCGCCGGGCCGGCTCGAGTGACGGCCGTCGCCGCCGGCGACGTCAACAAGGACGGTTTCAGCGACTTCTTCTTCGGCCGCGCCGGCGCGGCTGGGGCGCTCGCCGCCAGCACCGGCCGCGGCACCTTTGCGACCGCCGACGTGGCTGGCAGCGACGGCGTGACCGCGGCACAGTTCGTCGATCTCGACAACGACGGCCTGCTCAATCTCGTCGCCGTCACCGCGGCCGGCCCGATCCAGCTGCGCGGCCTCGGCGTCCGCGGGACGGCCGCGGCGAGCGCGCCCGCGTGGAGCGCGCCGACGCCGCTGCTGGCCCCGGCGACCGCTGCCCGCCCGCTGCCCGCCGTCGGCGGCGCGACCTGGCTCGCGTCGGGCGACGTCGACGGCGATGGCGACACCAATCTCGTGACCCGTGTCACCGATGGCGCCGGCCGCCACAACCTGGTCGTGCTGAAGAACGACGGCGGCAGCCGGCAGGCGTCGCTGCGCGTCCGGCTCGAAGGGAAGGTCAGCAACCGCAGCGCCGTCGGATCGAAGGTCGAGCTGCGGGCCGGCAGCCTCCGCCAGAAGCTGGAGACGGCGAGCGCGTGGCCGGCGGCCGCCCCGAGCGATCTGCTGTTCGGCCTGGGGCGTCGCGCCGCGGCCGACGTCGTGCGGGTGATCTGGCCGGCTGGCATCGTCCAGTCGGAGCTGCCGCCGGCCGATGCTGGCGGCGCCGCGCCCGCCTCACCGGCTGGTCCCGCCAACGCCGGAGTCGTGCCGCACGGCACGATGCTGTTCACCGAGCTCGATCGCAAGCCGTCGTCGTGCCCGTATCTGTTCACGTGGAACGGCGAGCGCTTCGAGTTCATCACCGATTTCCTGGGCGGCGGCGAGATGGGCTATCAGCACGCCCCGGGCGTCATCGGCCAGCCCGATCCCGAGGAGTACACCCGCATCGACGGCAGCAAGCTCGTGCCGCGCGCCGGACGCTACGAACTGCGCGTGACCAACGAGCTCGAGGAGACGCTGTATCTCGATCGGGCGCGGCTCATCGCCGTCGACCATCCCGCGTCGGTCGAGATCCATCCGCGCGAGGGCGCGTTCTCGCCGCCGTTCCCGACGTTCCGGGTCTTCGCGGCCGCGAACGTCCGGCCCGTGGCTCGGGCCAACGACGACGCCGGGCGCGACGTCACTGCGCGGCTGGGCGCCGTCGATCGCCAGTTCGTCGACTCCTTGCCGCTCGAGCGGATCCGCGGCTACGCCAGGCCGCACACGCTGACGCTGGATCTTGGGCCGGCGCCGGCCGGCGCCGGCCCGACGCTGCTGCTCCTGACCGGCTGGACCGACTACGCCTTCTCGACCGACAACGTCGCCGCGCACCAGGCCGGGCTGCCGCTCGATCCGCCGTCGCTGCAAGTCCGCGACGCGAGCGGCGGGTGGCGGACCGCGATCGCCGAGATCGGGATCCCGGTCGGCCGGCCGCAGACGATCGTCGTCGACCTGTCGGCGCTGCGCTTCCACGGCGCCCGCGAAGTCCGCATCGCCACGAGCATGCGCGTCTACTGGGATCGCGCCCAGGTCGCCACCCAGGATCGCCGCGTCCAGCCGCGGCAGACGTCACTCGAGGCCGTGCAGGCGGACCTGGCCTGGCGCGGCTTCTCGGCCGAGGTCACGGCCGACGGTCGCGAGCCGTACGGCTACGACTTCTCCCGCGTGTCGACGATCGTGCCGTGGAAGCTGATGCCCGGCCGCTACACCCGCGAGGGCGACGTCCGGGAGCTGCTGCGCAGCGCCGACGATTTCTTCGTCGTCTCGCGTCCGGGCGACTCCGTGGCGCTGTCCTTCGACGCCGCCGCGCTGCCAGCGCTCCCGATCGGCTGGACGCGGACCTTCCTGCTGCACAGCGTCGGCTACAGCAAGGAGATGGATCCGCACTCGGCCAGCCCCGACGACGCGTGGCCGCTGCCGTTCCGGACCATGACGCGCTATCCCTACGGCCCGCCAGAGCGCTACCCGGACACGCCAGCGCATCGCGCCTACCTGGAGCGGTGGAATACCCGCGTCGTCGGGCGCACGCTGCCGCCGATCGAGCTGTCGGTCGCCGGCGCCGCCGGTGTCGGCGCGGGTAGCAGGTCCCGGCACGGGCACCGGACCCGGCACCGGCGCGGCCCGGCCCGCCCCGTCGGGCGGCGGTCGATGAGCGACGGGATCATCCGCTACGCCGCGGCGGCCTGCCAGACCGACTTCGCCAACCCGATCGATCGCGCGCAGATGCGCGTCAACACCGATCGGATGCTGGCCATGATCGACGCCGCGGTCGGCGGCAGCGCGCCGTTCCTGCCGGTGCGCCTGATCGTGTTCCCGGAGTTCGCGCACGCCGCGCCGGTGTTCGCCACCGTCGCCGAGCTCGCCGAGAAGCTGGCGGTGGCGATCCCCAACGAGCACACCGATCGGCTGGCGGCCAAGGCGCGCGAGCACGGCGTCTACGTGCAAAGCGGGACGATGATCGAGGCGGATCCGCGCTGGCCCGGCGTCCTGTTCAACACCACCTGTCTGATCGGCCCGGACGGGATCCTGGCCAAGTACCGCAAGGTCAATCCGTGGATTCCGTTCGAGGTGCACGCCAGCCCGCACGACGTGCCTGGTTACGACGAACCGCTCTTCCCGGTCGTCGACACGCCGATCGGCCGGCTCGGCTGCGCGATCTGCTACGACTGGCTGTTTCCGGAAGCGATGCGCCAGCTGACGGCGAGCGGCGCCGAGGTGCTGATTCGCGTCTCGGCCTACATGGACCCGTGGGGGGCGACCGAGCCGATGGCGTGGTGGACGGTCATCAACCGCGCCCGGGCGATCGAGAACATCGCCTACGTCGTCGCCGCCAACCAGGGCGCCAGCCTGCGGCACTACCCGCCGTACTCCTGGCCGGGCGGCAGCCAGATCGTCGACTTCGACGGCCGGCTGCTGGCCGAGGCGTCGCCGGGCCCGGGCGAACGCATCGTCGTCGCGCCGATCGATCTCTCGGCGCTGCGCCACGAGCGCGCCACGCGGCGCGGCCACCACATGCTCGCGCACCTGCGCACCGAGGCCTACCCGGTCTACCAGCGGCACATCTATCCGCCCGCCGCCTCCGGAGCGACGCCAGCGGCCTCGCCCGTGCTCAGCTACGAAGGCAACCTGGAACGCATCGACGCCGCCAAGCGCGGCCTCGAATAGCCGCGTCGCCCCACGCAACCGAACGCCGAGCCGGAGGCGGAGTCGTCGGTCTGTTGAGCGGGGCTTCAGCCCCGCTCAACGAACGACCGCCCGGTCCAGACGATGCTGGAGCCGGGCGGCGTGCTGGCTTGGCGGCGCGGGGGCGCCGTCGCCAAGCTATCAGAGGTTCAGCTGCATCACGGTGTTGCTGACGGCCGTGCCGCCGAGCACCAGGCAGTTCGCCGTGATGTCCTGCTTGCCACCGGCAACGCGTTCGAGGTCGGCGTCCGACAGTTCGCCCTCGGCGGCCGTGTGGGGGACGATCACGTGAATCGTGTCCGCCGTGTCCGCCACGGCCTTGACCGTCACCGCGCCCAGCTGCGTGTTCAGCTGCTTCTCGATCGTCGCCTTGGGGTCGCTCAGCAGGGCGGCGCGGTACTTCGGGTTCTCGGTCGCGAACGTGCCGACGAGGTCCTGGATCTGGCCGCGGGTCATCTTTTCCATGGTGTGTGTCTCTTTCTGTCTGAAGTCGTTGTCTGCTTTCCAACCGGTCAGCGGTTGGTCACGGCCTCACGAAGAGCAACCGCGGTGCCAATCGCACCAGGCGACAAATAGTCAATGAAATAAGCCTGATCCATCGATCGTTGGCGCCGGACCGGCGGCGCGTCTGGGGCCCGGCCTCCATCCGCGCGGACCCCAGCTCCAGATGGGCAACGACGTGCAACGCCCGCTCGCCCGTGCAAGCGTCGGGCGTACAGACCAACGCCCGGGCCAACATATGTGGCACCGGGCGTCGTGCGGCTCAGAGGCCGCGCCGGCGTCGCCAGGGGCGAGGCCGGAGTGGCGGGTTCCCAAGGAACCCGCCGTCAGCGATCACAGGTTCAGCTGCATCACGGTGTTCGAGACGGCGGTGCCGCCGAGCACCAGGCAGTTCGCCGTGATGTCCTGCTTGCCACCGGCAACGCGCTCCAGGTCGGAGTCCGACAGCTCGCCCTCGGCGGCCGCGTACGGAATCACCACGTGAACGGTGTCCGCCGTGTCGGCAACGGCCTTGACGTTCGTCGAGCCCAGCTGCGTGTTCAGCTGCTTCTCGATCGTGCCCTTGGGGTTGCTCAGGAGGGCCGCACGGTACTTCGGGTTCTCGGTCGCGAACTTGCCGACCAGGTCCTGGATCTGGCCGCGGGTCATCTTTTCCATGGTGTGTGTCTCTCTCCGGTGTCTGAAATCGTTGTCTGCTTTCCAACCGCCCACCGGTTGGTCACGGTCTCTCTAAGAGCAACCGCGGTGCCAAGACCCACAGCGGCTGAAGCAGCAATGAAATCAGGGCGATTTCGAGCGAGTCACCGATCGGGTCTGAGCGTCGGTTTGGGCTGGGGCTCCATTCGAGGCGCCCAGGCCTCCAACCCTCGGCGATAGAACGCCGGCACGTAGGGCGGGACGGTCGGATCGTCGTGTGGTCCGCCCGGGCGCGCCGGCTCCAGGTAGTACTGCGCGTTGCTGCAGAGCGAGAGAGCGCCTCTGGTGTCGCGGAACGCAATCGATCCCCGCATCCAGCCACTGAGGGTTGGTCCCAACGCGTCGTCCCTGATCCGGGGGCTGACCAGACCCGACAGGCCGACCGCGCCGCCCTCTGCGCTGAAGGTGGCATCCCGCTCGCCCATCAGAATGTCGTACTCGTCCGGCGCTGCTCCCGTCACCGTTCCCGTGACCACGACCCCGAGGATCGACGAGCTGACGCGCCGCAGCCGAATTTCCAGAGTGGCGGCATACGGCGGACGGGATCGGCCGACGAGCTCGCCGCCCTGCCACTCGAACCACAGGAACGTGGTGACGAACTTGCCGCCGCGCGGCACCAGGATGGGACTGCACGCGGGCAGCCCCGGGTCGTCGCTGAGATCATTTCCAATGAGCTGCAGCAGGTAGCGCTCGGTGCTCAGCGCAAGGGGCGTGTCGGTGCGCGACAGGTCGACGGCGGGCGGCGACGGTGCGGTGGGCGTTGCGGCGTGCTCGTCGCAGCCCAAGGCGGGCCCGAGGCAGCAGACCAGACAGAGGCCGGCGAGCGCCACTCCTCGCCGGCGGGACGGCCAAGTCATTTCCTCGTCAGCTCCAAGGCGCCGCCCCGCAGCAGCGGGCACCCGATCGACGGTTCGTACGTACCGGTCATGCGGTTTCCGTTCAGCGTCAGCCGCGCCGAGTAGAACAACCCCGGAGCTCCCGCACAGTCGCGCGCGTTGGTGGTGACATTGATCGACAGGTCGATCGCCGGCGCGTCCTTCGTCCGCGCGAGCACCAGGCCCTGCAGGTTGGCCGACGCATCCGGAAATACCAGCGAGAACGTTCCGGTGCCCACATCGCCGGAGCCGTTCAATGACAACTCCATCGCTCCGCTGCCGGCCGCACGATCGGTGAGCGTGCCCGTCCACCGGCCTTCGACGACCAGGGCCGGTGGGGTCGGGTTGGTGGGCGGAGTCTCGTCGCAGGCGCTGGTCAGCCCGAGGCAGGCCGCGATGAGCACCACGGGCCAGACGGACGTTCGCGGCGGGTCGAAGTTGGGCATACGCGTCGGTCCCTTCAGCGGTTGTCGAGTTCGTGATCCGGGCGAGGCGCCGGCCCGACCGGGGGTGGATCCAAGGCCCAGAGCGCGTCCTGCGCCGATGCGAAGATCGACGCGTCGATGGCGACGGGTGGCCAATCGAACGAGTCGAGTCGACGGTCGGTGCGCCAACGCTCCTGGCCGGTGCGCAGATCGAGCGCGACCAGCGATCCGTCGGAGTACGGAACGTAGAGCCGATCGCCGTACGCCCGCACGCGCAGGCCCACGGCGTCGGCGGGGCCGCCGGCGTACGTCCACCGCTGCCGCCGATCGCGGACGTCGAAGGCGCGCACCGGACCCCGCAGCGACGTCACGACCAGGATGCCGGCGTGCGACGCGAGCGCACGGATGTCCCGTTGGTACGCGCCGCCCGGCGTCGTCGCCTCCGCAGCGAGGCTCCACAGGCGCCGCCCGGAGGAGGCGCCAATCGCCTCGATGCGGCCGTCAGTGCGAGCCACGACCACGGTGCCGCCCCAGACGACTGGTGGACCCGCTGCGCCGACGCCGTCCTCGAAGCGATGGATCCACCGCCGCCGGCCGGCCCGGTCGAAGGCGAGCATCCCGCCGCCGAGCGATCCGTCGAAGCGGGTGAACGACGCCACGATCAGCGCCCCGGCGCGGACCGGCGGGAACACGACACGGCGTTCGCCGCTGGCCACGTCTCGCCGCCATCGAAGCGCGCCGGAGACGGCATCGACCGCGTAGACCCGGCCCGACGGCGACCCCGCGACGACCATGTCGGTGTCGGCGGCGCCGAGAAAGACCCCGGCGTCGTCTCCGTCGGGGGCGTCGGACCGCCAGGCCTGCCGCCCCGAGGTGCGGTCGAAGGCGACGATGCCGCCGTCGCCGACGAACAACTGGGACGCCGTCAGCCGCACCTGTGTTCCGCTCGGGACGTCGCCGAGGCCACCGGTCGGGCTGCGCCAGCGGATCGCCCCGCTGGCGGCGTCGATGGCGACGATTTCGTGCGCGCGAGTGAGGAAGTAGGCTGCGGAGTGATCCGCCGCCGGTTCTCCCCACCCGGGCAGCGGGAGCTGCCATCGAACTCCAGGCGTCGACGAGCGGGGCGGCGGAGCTGCTGACGCCAGCGTCTCGCCGAGCCACGCGGCGATCAGGCACGCGAACGCGAGACGCCACGGCATGGCCTACGAGCCTCCCGTCCCCGTCTGCCAGAGCACGATGCCCTGCGACGTCCTGATGTCGACCTGCCCGTCGTTGTGGACGACGAGGGTCGCGCCGCGTGCGCCCGACGTGCCGCTCGCCCACACCGGTGCCCCGTTGCTGGCGTAGACGACGAAGTTGCCGTCGACCTGCATCTCGGCGTATCCCGGGCTGCTGAACACTTGCGTGGACCAGCGGGCGCCGCCGGGACCGTAGAGGACCAGATTGCCGTCGGTCTGGTAGGTCAGAGCGAAGCGCCGATCCAGGGACTGGACCGCCTGCCCCGGATACAGGCGGGCGCCAGCCGCCAGCGTATCCACCGAGGGTGTGGGGCTCCCACCGCCCGGCGGCGTGTTCACCTCGTTGGGCGGAACGGGACTGCCCCACAGCCGGGCGCCGCTGGCCGTGTAGATCACGATCGCGCCGTTGTTCTGCATCGACAGATAGGCGCCGGGGTTGCCGAACGTATAGGTGTGCCACGGCGCCCGCCCGGCGCTGTCGTAGACGACGAAGTTGCCGTCGACCTGCATCCGTGCGGCGCTGGGGGTGATGCCGGTCGTGCCGGTCCACCACACGGGGGCGCCGTCGAAGCGATAGATGACGAGGTTGCCGTCAGTCTGGAAGGTCAGGCGATAGCGCCGGTCGGGCGACCAGATCTCCTGGCCGGGGTTCAACTGGCTGCCGCCCGGCAGGATCGACGGCGTGCCCGGTCCACCGCCCGGCGCTCGCGGCGCGATCCCCATGTGCATCGTCAGCACCTCGTAGAGCACGGGGATCATGCGCTGCGTCTGCTGGGTGTGGGCCGGCATGTTGGGCTTGGGGATGACGAGCGATCCAGGCAGCACGTGACTCCAGGTCGGAATGAAGGTGTCGTTGGGGTAGCACGAACCGCCCATTGTCACCGCATAGGGCGTGGGGTCGGACACGGCCTGGCACCACATGTTCTCGTGCAGCGAGAGCAGGAACGCGGCCGTCAGCATGCGCTGGGATCGCTCGAGGTCACGCGGCAGGCCCGAGGACGCGATCGTTCCGGCCCATACGTCCAACGTGCCGACCGCCGCCCACAGCGCGGCGCGGAAGTAGTCGGCGTTGTCGGGCGACAGCGCGCGGAACGCGCCGCCGAGGTTGTAGTCGGGCACGTAGGTGGCAATCGATACCCGGTTGGGGATGGCGGCCGATTCGCGCGCCAGGTTGCCGGGGGAGTTGAGGCTCTGCATGTAGGGCGAGCCGACCTTGTCCTGCGAGAAGACAGGGGCGGAGATCTCGAACCCGGTCGCCGCCAGCGCCGCGACGCCGGTCGAGACCGTGTCGGCCGCGAAAGCGAGCGCGCCCTGGATCACCGACAGGATCCAGTAGGAGCCTTCGTTGGGATTCGAGAAGCTGGCCTGTACATTGAGCAGGCCGCTGACGATGCTGGCGTTGTACATGCCCCACGCGATCGCGTTGTTGGCGATGGGCGCGCCCTGGTTCGGCGAGCTCAGCGTCAGCAGGCCCTTGAGGGGCTTGGTCTTGCTCCATTCGCGCGCGACGATGCCGCCGTTGCTGTGACCGACCACGACCGGTACGCCGGGAACACCCGGCAGCTTGCTCTGGAGCTGGGCGGCCTGGTCGGGGAACAGGGCATCCCAGCTGACCGTCGGGTTGTAGACCGTGACGTTGAGCTGTCGATTGAATCGGCTCTGCGCGTCCACCCACGTGACGCCGTTCGACTTGAAGCCGTGGACGAGCACGAGCGGCGGATCCTGGGCGGCGGCCGGCCGCGGCCCGAGGACGGCGGCGACGAGGGCGAGCGCGACGAGTGCGCGACGGCGCGTCATCGCAGTCCCCCGCGCCCCAGCCGGATGTTGGACAGCTCGTAGTCGACGAGGGCACGATTGCCGCTCTCCGGCGAGACGAGCTGCTCGCTCCGCATGCGCCGCCGGACGAGGCCGACGCCCGGGTCTTCCTCGTAGGACAGGACGGTGTGCGAGACGAGCGCCCCGCCGCGCACGACGTTGACCTCCACCGGGACCGACCAGACGGGGTCGCTCAACACTTCGGTCGTGCTGCCGTCCCGATCCTGGAGGAAGCGCTCGAGGCCCCGCACCAGGCCCTGGGGCGATCCCATGTCGCGGGCGAACGCGGCCCGGCGAGCGCCGCGTCCCGCCACAGCGGGCAGCAGGTGATCGGCCCATTCGCGTGACCGCGTCGATGCTGGTGCCTCGCTCGCCGCCGGTCCCGACGCCACCGCCGTAGCCAGACTTGCCTTGAACGACGCGGCGGCGCCGCGAACCGCTTCGAGCTGCGGTGGAAGGGCGGTCCCCGAGGTGGCGCCCGGCCCGTCCGCCGCCGGCGTGGTGGGCAGCATGAAGAGCATGCGGCCTTCGGCGTCGAAGATGCGCGCCGGCGAATGTGCGTCGCCGATCTCGATCCGCGACACAGGCACCTTTCGCGAAACCGACTGGGGGCCCGTCGATGTCTGGATCGTGTCGGACGACACCGACAGCACCGTCATCGTCGTCTTCCACCCCGTGTCGCCGAGCGTGCGCACCCAGCGATAGCGCATCTCCGGCGCCTCGGGCCCCGGCGTGCCGTCCTTCCGGATCAGCCGACGCCGGATTGTGACGTCGGCGCTGAAGGTGTCCCACGCCGCCGGCGCGGACGCGGCTCCCGGGGTTCGAGACGTCAGGTCGGGCACGGTGGGCCCCGGTTCCCTCGGGGATGACGTGTGGAGCTGAGGCAGTCCTTCGGCGGCAGCCGGCCAGGAGACCGGGGCCGCGGCGAGGCTTGCCACGAGTAGGGCGACGCGTGCGCGCATGGAGTCCTCCTCGGGCCAGCTCGCGCCGGCCCGGGCGTGACCCCTCACGTCCCGTGCGACCAAGTGCAAGCCGGCGGCCAGCAGGCGCCAGACGCGGCTACGACGAGCGAATCTGTGGAAAACGGGCCGCGCGGCTCAGCGCGCGAAGCGGCGGGATCGCGATTTTTGCCACCGTGCGCGATGGCAGAGTGGCAGAAACATCAACGTGCGACCGGGACGGGATGTGGAGCGGCTACCAGTGCGTCAGCGATCCATCCGGTCGACGATAGATGTTGGCCCGCCCGGGCTGCGTGACCTCGCCGATCTGGGTCAGCTTGGCGAGATCGAGCGTGACGCCGAGGCCCGGCCGCTGATTCGTGTAGGCCTTGCCGTCCTTCCAGTCGAGGCACTCGGGCAGGTGCTCGATCGGCCGGCCGCCGTAGTTGTATTCCATCATCAGCGCCCCGGGGAACGTCGACAGGCAGCCGACCAGCGCCGCCGTCGAGACCGGGCCGGTGAAGTGCGGCACGATGCCGACCGCGTGCGTTTCGCACATCGCGGCGATCTTCATCATCTCGGTGATGCCGCCGACATTCGGCAGCGTCGCCCGGATGTAGTCGATGTCGTGGTTCTCGACCAGCGTGTTGAAGTCCCAGCGATGGCCCCACTCCTCGCCGTGGGTGAGCGGCACCGCGGTCATCTTGCGCAGCCTCGGCAGATCCATCAGGGCGTGCTGGTCGAGCACCGGATCCTCGACGAAGTAGGGCTCGAACTCCTCGATGCCGCGGCACGCGCGCAGCGCGTCGTTGTAGTCGAAGCGCTGATGGAAATCGATGCACCAGTCGCCGTTCGGGCCGACGCCCTGCCGCACCTCACGGCCCTGCTGGATCACGCGGCGCACGGCGTCGTGCGTGTTGTAGACGCCGCCGACGGGGACGTCGGCCGCGCCCATGCGGAAGGCGCGGTAGCCGGCGTCGATTGCCGCCTTGGCCCGATCAGCGAGCGGCCGGGGTTTGCCGTCCGGACCGGGCAGCACCGTGGTCGTGCCGTAGCACTCGCAGAAGTTGCGCACGCTGCCGCCGAGCAGCTCGTGCAGCGGCAGGCCGAGCGCCTTGCCCTTGATGTCCCACAACGCCATGTCCAGCGCGCCGAGGGCGTGCGTCTTTTCGCGGCCCGGCGGGTAGAACCAGGCGATGAACATCTCCTGCCAGATCGCCTCGATCCTGAAGGGGTCCTTGCCGATCAGCGTCCCGGCGCACTGCTCGAGCGTGTCCTTGGATCCGCCTTCGCCGACACCGGTGATGCCGAGATCGGTCTCGACCGTGCACAGCATCGTGCTCTGGTTGAAGAGCTCGTTGAGGTTCGGCGGCCGGTAGATACGGACGCGCGTGATCTTGCCCTTCGGGAGACCCCCGGAGCGCGGCGCGGCCGGCGCTTGTCCACCTTCAGCGATCGCCGCGACCGCGGGCACCGCCGCGAGCGAAGCGAGGAAGTCCCTGCGGTCCATCGACGGCCCCCTTCAGGTCACACGCGCAGCAGTTGCTCGATCTCGGCGATCGCCGACGCCGGTAGGTCGACGGTGCCGGCGGCGACCGTCTCCTGGATCTGCTTGGGATTGCGGGCGCCGGCGATGGCGCTGGTCATCGCCGGATCGCGCAGCGTCCACGCCAGCACCAGCTGCGCCACGGTGATGCCGAGGCGCGCGGCGATCGGCCGCAGGTCGTCGACGAGCTGCAGGTTCTTCGACAGCTGCGGTTCCTGGAAGAACGGGTGGCGGCTGCGCCAGTCGTCGGCGCCGAGCGCTGCGGCGCGCTCGCGGGTGAACGTCCCGGTCAGCAGGCCGGCCTGCATCGGGCTGTAGGCGACGATGCCGACGCCGTTGGCGGCGCACCACGGCAGGATCTCGGCCTCGATCTCGCGCCGCAGCATGCTGTAGGGCGGCTGCAGCGACGCGATCGGCCGGATCGCCTGGGCCCGCTGCAGCTGCGACAGGCTGAAGTTGCAGACACCGGCGTAGCGGACCTTGCCGGCGTCGATCAGCTCGCCGATCGCCGCCCAGCCTTCCTCGACGTCCTCGTCCGGCTCGGGCCAGTGGATCTGATAGAGGTCGATGGCGTCGATCTTCAGGCGGCGCAGGCTGGCGTCGCACTCGGCGAGGACGCTGTCGCGGCCCAGCCGCTTGCCGATCTCCCGGCTGTCGCCCTCCCACACGCGGCCGCACTTGGTCGCGACGACGACGCTGTCGCGCCGTCCGGCGATCGCCCTGGCGACGATCTCCTCGGAGTGGCCGTGGCCGTAGATGGCCGCCGTGTCGATCCAGTTGATGCCGGCGTCGAGGCCGGCCTGGATGGCGCGGATCGACTCGGCGTCGTCCTGGGCGCCCCAGCCGAACTTCCAGTCGCCGCCGCCCATCGCCCAGGTGCCGAAGCCGATGGTGGTGAGGTGGAGGCCGCTCGTGCCGAGCGGTCGCTGCCGAACGGAGGTGGACATAGGTGCGGGACACGCCAGCGCCCGGTGTCACGGCGCGCGGCGAAGCTGGTGGAACGTCGGACGCCGCGTCAGGGCGTCGGTGGCGGTGTGTCGGTGTCGCGATCGTAGACGACCTTGCCGTCGACGACCGTGGCGATCACGACGGCGTCCAGCAGGTGGTCGGGCGCCAGCTCGAACAGGTCGGCCGAGAGCACGACGAGATCGGCCAGCCGGCCCGGCTCGAGCGTGCCCCACTCGGCGGCCGCGCCGAGCGACTCGGCGGCCGCCGTCGTCAGCGTGGCCAGCGCCCCGATCACGAGCCCGCGATCGACCGGCGTGGCGTCGGCGTCGTCACCAGCCTCCGCGGCGGGCGTCGTGCCGGTTGCCGACGCCGTGGCGGTCGCGGCAGCGGCCGCGTGGGCCAGTGCCCCGCCGATCAGTGCCTGCAGTCCGAGCCGGGGATCGGCGACGATCTCGCTGCCCATCACCAGGCGGACCCCTTCGGGCAGCGGGAACGAGAAGGGCAGCACCGCGGGATCGACCGCGGCGGCCGCCGGAGCGGTGGTCGCGGCCGTGGTGTCGCTTGGCGTCGCAGCCGCAGCGACCGTCGCGGCCGTCGCCGGCGTCACGGCGACGCCGGTCCACGTCGCCGGCAGCGGCATCGCGACCGTCAGGCCGAGCGTGGCGAGGCGCGCCGTGTCGAGCGGCATCGGATGCGCCAGCACGACGCGATGCCGGCGCGCGGCGACCGCGGTGTTGGTCTCGATCAGGCGCGCGACCACGTCCAGCGCCACCGACAGCTCGCGCTCGTCGTCGACGTGCAGGACGATGGGCCAGCCGGCGCGATCGAGGTCGAGCAGCGCCTGCTGCTGATCGTTGGGCAGGAGCGGCGGGGGCTGCGGCCGCCGCGCCGTCGCCGCGCGCCCCGGCTTCGTGGCGGGCAGCGCGATCTCGATGGCCAGCGCGTCGAGCTTGACCAGGGCGCTCGTGTTCTGCGCCCGCCGCGCGTCGATGTCGCGGCGCGTCGCGTCGGCGAGGGGCAGCACCACCTTGAGCGCCGCCGCGACGCGAATCGGGCGATCCGCCGTCGCCGCGAGCGCCGCCAGGGCATCGAACGCCTTCAGGTCGTCGACGACCGCGCCGACGGTGGTCAGCCCGAGGCGATGGATGCCGGCGATGGCGTCGGGCTGGCCGGGCACGGCGACGTAGGTGTCGGCAAAGCCGGGCAGGATCGAGCCGCCGTGTGCATCGATGACGGTCGCGGCGTCGCGGCGCAGCCGCTTGATGTCGCGGTTGGAGCCGATCTTGAGGATCCGGTTGCCGCGGATGGCGATCGCTTCGGCGATCGGGGCGTTCGGATCGCCGGTGTAGACGCGCCCGTTGTAGACGAGCAGATCGACGGCCGGATCGGCCTCCCGTTGCGCGCCGACGATCAGACCGGCGACGACGGAGATCCCGACGATGATCGCGACCAGAAACGCGGTGAGGCGCGCAGCCATGGCTGCGGGATGTTAGCACGCCGGCCCGAGGCCTGACCGGGGTTGGAGGGCGGCCGGCAGGGCCCCGGTCAGGGGCCAGCAGGGGCCCTCAGGCGGCCGTCGTGCGGGCGCCGAGCTTCTGCACGAAGTAGATCACCAGGCCAACCGCGAGCCACAGCCCGAAGCGCTCCCAGGCCGCGGTCGGCAGGCCGAACATCGTGTAGATGCAGGCCGCGGCCCCGAACGGCGCCACCAGCCAGACCATTGGCACCCGGAACGGCCGCGGGACCTCGGGCCGGGTGACCCGCAGCACCATCACGCCCACGCACACCAGCAGGAAGGCGAAGAGGGTGCCGATGTTGGTGAGGTCGTAGGTGGCGTCGTCGTCCATCAGCGCGGCTCCGAGCGCCACCAACAGGCCGGTGACGATGGTCGTCACGTAGGGCGTGCCGTGCTCGGGGTGGACCTTGGCGAAATAGCGCGGCAGCAGCCCGTCGCGCGCCATCGAGAAGAAGATGCGCGGCTGTCCGAGCTGGAACACCAGCAGCACCGCGGTCATCGAGACGACCGCGCCGATCGAGAGCACCAGCTGCAGCCACGCCAGACCGACGCCGGCCAGCGCGCGGGCCAGCGGATCCGAGCCGGAGGCGAGTTCCTTGTAGGGGACCAGCCCGGTCGCCACCAGACCGACCAGCACGTAGATCACCGTGCAGATCGCCAGCGCCCAGAGGATCCCGCGCGGCATGTCGCGCTGCGGATTGCGGGTTTCCTCTGCCGCGGTCGAGATCGCATCGAAGCCGATGAAGGCGAAGAAGACGATGGCCGCGCCCTGGTGGATGCCCTTCCAGCCATTGGGAGCGAACGGCTGCCAGTTCTTCGGATCGACGTAGAGCGCGCCGACGGCCAGGAACAGCAGCAGCACGACCAGCTTGATCCAGACCATCACGTTGTTGACCCGGACGCTCTCCCGCACGCCGCGGACGAGCAGCCACGTGACCAGCATCACGATCCCGACGGCCGGCAGGTTGAGCAGGAGCGGCTTGCCGATGATGTGGGGCGCCGAGTCGATCAGCGCCCGCAGCTCGGCGACCTTGGCGAGGTTGGCGCCGTCGGTGGCGGCGCGGAGCTGCTGCATCACGTCGCCGTAGCCGTGGGCGGCCCAGGCTGGCAAGTGGATGCCCACGAGATCCAGGATGCCCTGGAAATACCCCGACCAGGCGATGGCGACGGCGACGTTCCCCACCGCGTACTCGAGCACCAGGTCCCAGCCGATGATCCAGGCGACCAGTTCGCCGAGGGTGGCGAAGGCGTAGGTGTAAGCGCTGCCCGACACCGGAATCATCGCCGTCAGCTCCGCGTAGCAGACGGCGCAGAGGGCGCACACGATGCCGAGGAGCACGAAGGACAGGACCAGCGCCGGGCCGGCGCCCTCGCGCACGCCCGGCTCCCCGGCGGCGGCCGTGCCGAGGGTGGAGAAGATGCCGGCGCCGATCACCGCGCCGATGCCCAGGAAGACGAGGTCCTTCGCGCCCAGGACGCGCTTCAGGCCATGGCCGGGCGCGTCGGCCTGCGCCCGCAGCTCCTCGATGCTCTTGGTTCGAAACAGTCCCATGGGATAGTGTCCCGTTCGCGGCTCGCGGCATCCTAGCGCAGTCTCGCCACCTCATGCACATCGCCGTTGTCGGCGCCGGAGCGGTCGGAGGGTTCTACGGAGCCCGCCTCGCGCGCTCCGGCGAGCGCGTCACGGTCATCGCGCGCGGCGCCCATCTGCGAGCCATCCGTGAGCGCGGCCTGCTTATCTGGAGTCCGCTCGGCGACCACGTCGTGCGGATCGAGGCGGACAGCGAACCGGACCGGGTCGGGCCCGTCGACCTGGTCGTCCTGGCGGTGAAGACCTACGCCAACCCGCAGGTGCTGCCGCTGCTGCCGGCGCTGTGCGGCCCCGACACCGCCGTCCTCACGCTGCAGAACGGCGTCGCCAGCGCGGACGCCCTCGCCGACGCCGTCGGCGCCGGGCGGGTCCTGGCCGGCACGACCTACGTCGCCACCGCCATCGTCGCGCCGGGGCTGATCCAGCAGACCGGCGGGCACCGGCGCGTCATCCTCGGCGAGGCGTTCGGCGAGCGGCGCGAGGTGTCGCCGCGCGTCGCCCGCATCGTGGCGACGCTGGCCGGCGCCGACATCCAGGCCGAGGCGGTGGCCGACGGCCGCGTGCCGGTGTGGGAGAAGCTCGTTTACCTGGCGACGTTCGCCGCCTTCACCGGCGTCTCGCGTCAGCCGGCTGGCGCGATCTGGGGCGACGCGATCGGCCGCGATGCCTTCCTCGCCGTCGCCGCCGAAGTCGAGGCGGTCGCCCGCGCCGAAGGCGTGCCCATCGCCGGCGACGTCCTCGCCCGCATGGTCGACTACCTCGACGTGCTGCCGCCGAGCACGCGATTGTCGCTGCTGATCGATCTGCAGCAGGGCAAGCCGACCGAGGTCGAGGCCCTGCAGGGCGAAGTGGTCAGGCGCGGCCGCGCGCTCGGCGTGCCGACGCCGGGGATGACCGCGCTCTACGCCGCCCTCCGGGCCGCCACCGCCTGACGGCCGGCGCGATGGAGGCCCTGCACATCGCGGTCGTCGTCGCGCTCGGCTTCGCCGCCGGTACCATTGGCGCGCTGCTCGGCCTCGGCGGCGGCATCTTCCTCGTGCCGGCCCTCACCTGGATCTTCGGGCTGCCGGTGCGGCAAGCGGCCGGCGTCGGGCTGATGACCGTCATCGCGACGTCGGGCGCGGTGTCCAGCGAGACGGTCCGGCACGGCTTCGTCAACACGCGGCTCGGCATGCTGCTGCTGGTCGGTTCGTCGATCGGCGGGCTGACCGGCGGCCTGACCGCGCAGTATGTCTCCGAGGCGACGGTCGCGCTGATCTTCGCGATCACGACCGCGGCGATCGCGATCGTCGGCGTGCTGCACCTCGACCACGTCAACGTCGTCGACGACGCCAGCACCGAGCCGAACGCGTATGGCGGCCGCTTCTACGATCCGGACCGCGGCCGCGAGGTCGTCTACAACGTGGTCCGGCTGCCGCTGGCGATCGTCGCGTCGGTCGTCGCCGGCAACGTCTCGGGCCTGCTCGGCCTGGGCGGCGGCGTGCTCCAGGTGCCGGCGCTGAACCTGTGGTGCGGCGTGCCGATCCGCGTCGCCACCGCGACCAGCGCCTTCCTCATCGGCCTGACCGCGGTGTCGAGCGCGCCGATCTATTTCGCGCACGGCCAGGTCGACGCGCACTACGCCGCGGCGGCGGTGATCGGCGTCCTGGGCGGGGCGCGCTGGGGCGTCCGCTTCGGTGCGGCGCGGCCCAAGCGGGATCTCAAGCTGCTGCTCGCGGTCGTGCTGTCCGGCGTCTCGCTGCTGATGTTCCTGCGCTGGTGGCGAGTCCGGTAGTGGCCTGTATCAGTCATTCCGGTAGTGGATCTCGGGCGCGGCGCCCGGCTGGCCAGGCGCGAGGAGCGCGCAAATCGGGAATTTGTCAGCGACGAGCAACGCCGCCAGGCGGGATGCCCCGCCCGAGAGGCACTATTGAAATGACTGATACAGGCCACTAGGGCCGACCAATGACCTTCGACGCCGTCAATCGCGCCGCCGTCGTCACTGCCACCGTGCTGCTCGCGGTCGGGCTGGGTTTGTGGATTGCCCGCGGCCCGATCGCGGCGCAGCGCCTGCTCGACGCCGGGTTGATTGCCCTGATGCTGACGCCGGTGCTGCGGCTGGTGACGACGCTGGCGGGCGACGTCCGCCGCCGCGACACGATCGCGGTGGTGACGACCCTCGCGGTCGTCGCCATCCTCGGCATCGGCCTGACGCTCGCGTTGCGTCGTTGACGGGACCGTCAGGCCGGTTTGACGTAGTCGGCGGTGACGTTGGTGGTGATGCCGCCGCGCGCGGTGAACGCGCCGACGACGCGCATCCGGCGCGGCTCGCACGCGGCGACGAGATCGTCGAGGATCTGGTTGGTCGCCGACTCGTAGAAGATGCCGCGGCTGCGGTAGTCGAGGAGGTAATACTTGAGTGCCTTCAACTCGATGCAGCGGGTGTCGGGGGTGTAGCTGATCCGTATTTCGCCGAAGTCCGGCAGCCCGGTCTTCGGGCACATCGACGTGAACTCCGGGCAGCGGATCTCGATTTCGTAGTCGCGCTCGGGGCGCGGGTTCGGAAACGTGTCGAGGTCGGCCATGCGCCGAGTCTACCTCGCGTGCCCGTACCGCTCACGCCCGGATCACGTTTCGGGCCAAGAAAATCGGCACGTTTCTGCGGTTCGGCGATTGACACCCTTGCGGCCGCGCGCTAGGATACGGCGATTTTTCACGAGAGCGTCGGTTCGTACGCGCCATGCCGCGTCACGCCCAGCGCGTCTCACGCCGAGGTGAGTCGACGGCACCGTTTCGCTGGGGCGGCCGTCAGAAGGAGGGGACGCAGTGGCTGAAGCCAAGAAAATGGGCAAGTCCGAGCTGTTCGCGCACTTTGCGGAGCGGTTCGAATGGAAGCGCACGCAGGCTCGTGAGTTCTTCGAGTACCTCACGGAGCTCGCGGAGAAGGAGCTCAAGCGCTCGGGCGAGTTCACGCTGCCGGGCATGGTGAAGCTCTACGTGCGCAAGACGAAGGCGCGGATGGGGCGGAACCCGGCCACGGGCGAGCCCATCAAGATTCCGGCCAAGACGGTCGTGAAGGCGCGCATCCCGAAGCAGATGAAGGACGCCGTCCTCCCGCGACGCTGACGCGCCCGCTCTCGGATCGACGGGCTCCGTGGCTCACGCCGCGGAGCCCTTTCTACCTACGGATTGCGAGAACTTCCAAACTCCAACTTCCAACTTCCAAGGAACTTCCAATCCCCAACGCCCAACCTCGCAGGGTTCGGCGTCAGCCCCCGCGTCCTTGGGAGTTGTGAGTTGGGAGTTCCTTGGCAGTTGGTAGTTGGAAGTTGGGAGTTGACGCTGTTCGCGTCTACGCCGACGCCTGCTGCAACGCGCGCTGGGCGGGGATGGCCGGGAACGACAGCGTGAACACCGATCCCTTGCCGACCTCGCTGGACACGGCGATCGTGCCGCCGAGCTGCTCGACGATGCGGCGCGAGATGGCCAGCCCCAGGCCGAGGCCGCGCCGCTTGGTGGTGACGTAGTCGTCGAAGACGTGCGGCAGCCGCTCCGGCGCGATGCCGCAGCCGGTGTCGCCGATCTCGATCACCGCGCGCCCGTCCACTTCGCGGGTTGCCAGCCAGATGCGGCCGTTCGGCGCCGTCGCCTGCAGCGAGTTCTGCAGCAGGTTCTGCAGCACCCGGCCGAGCGCGAACAGGTCGCCCTCGATGGCCAGCGCCGCCGCCGGCGGCGTCACCGCCACGGCCAGGCCGGCCTGCGCCGCGATCGGGTTGATGCGCTCGGCGGTCTCCTGCAGCAGACGCGTGACGTCGACCGGGAAGCGCTCGAGCGGAATCGGCCGGGCCAGGTTGCGCAGGTCCTCGAGCAGGCGGCGGATGGCCGGGAACTCGCGATCGATCATCCGCCGGAAGTCCTGCCGGTACTGCGGATCCTCGTAGAGCTGCAGCATCAGCCGGCAGTTGTTGCCGATGTTCTGGATCGGGTGCGCCAGGTCGTGCACCAGGCCGGCGGCGATACGCCCGAACGTCGCCTGCCGCTCCTGCCGCACGGCGTCGGCCTGCAGCGTCACCAGCCGGTCGGCCATGCTGTTGAAGGCGGTGCCGAGCTCGGCGAACTCGTCGCGGCCGGCGATCGTGACGCGCTCCTGCAGCCGGCCTTCGGACAGCGATCGCGTCGCGTGCATCAGGGCGTCGAGCGGACGCACGAAGCTGCGGCCCCAGACGATGGCGATGAAGAGGGTCAGGGCGAGCCCGGTCAGCACCGTCATCACCAGGAAGCGCTCGAGCCGCGTCGAGAGGGCGAAGGCCTCGATGGCGCGCTGCTCGACGATGATGCGCCAGCCGAGCGCGCCGACCGGCCGCGCCACGCCGAGCATCTCGATGCCGTCCTGGGTGCGGTAGCGCTCGACGCCGGCCAGCGTCGCCCCCGCCTTCGGATGGATCAGCGGATGCCAGAGCAGGTCCTCGCCGCGCGCCACGCTGGGGCGCATACCGGGATCGCCGTGCGCGATCAGGCGGCCCGTCTCGTCGACCAGCACGGCATAGCCGCGGCCGCCGACGCGGACGCGATCGACGACGCGCCACAGTTCCTCGAGGCTCAGGCGGCCGACGAGGTAGGCGACGGGCGGGCCGGCATGATCGAGATGGAGCGAGATCTCGGTCGACGGCAGCTGCGCCGCGTCGATCTGGATCGGCGCGATGCGCGGGCGGTTCGGCGGCGGCCGATCCGCGCCGAGCACCAGCGTCGGCTTGAGCAGGGCGGTCGACGCCAGCGAGCCGCCCTTGTCGTCGAACAGCGTCAGCTCGCTGAAGGCCGGGAACGCGTGGACGTTGTTGCGCAGCACCCGTTCCTGCTGGTCCCGCGTCAGCTCGGCGTACTGCAGGTCGGAGGCGACCGCGGTCAGGAGGTCGAGGTTGTGGCTCAGGTACTGGTCGATCTCGCCGGCGGCGTGCTCGGCCGCGGTTTCGGCCTCGCCAGTCACCGAGACGTTGGTCGCCGAGCGCAGCAGCTGCAGCGAGACGACGCCGTAGGCGAGCAGCGGCGCGATGGCCGCGGTGGCGACGAGCACGGCGAGGCGGGACCGGATGGTCTTCATGGCGATCCGGCGGCTGCGCCAGTCGTGTCGGTTCCGACCAGCTGCCAACGATCGACGTTGCGGAGGATGTCGAGGTCGTCTCCGGTGGGGAGCACGAAGCGCCGGCTGACGGCGCGGCTCGCCTGCGCCCAGTAGAGGAACACCGCCGGCGGATCGTCGCGCATCGTCTGCTGCAGGCCGTGGACGGCGGTGCGCAGGTCGTCGTCCGTGCGCGCGTCGCGGATCCGATCGAGGGCGGCGTCGGCGCCCTTGTAGCCCGTGCGGATGAACGAGGGCGGCGTCGAGTGCCACAGCATGTAGGTGAAGCCGAGGCCGTGGCTGGCGATCAGCTCGCCGAGGAAGGCGTCGAAGCGGCCGGACCCGACCCGGGCCGCGAACTCCGAGATCGGGACCGCCTCGAGCCGCATGTCCACGTCGATGCCGAGCAGCTCGCGTTGGATCAGGAGCGCCAGCCGCTCGAAATGCGGCGCGGCCTGGACCACGCAGGTGAAACTGAAACGCGGCTTGCGGCCGGCGCCGCCCTTGCTGCGCAGGCCGGCGGCGTCGAGCGCGGTGCGGGCCGCCGGGGGATCGTAGGTGAAGGTCGGGGCGGCGGCGTCACGGGCCCAGTGGTTCGGCCAGATGTGATCGACGGCCGGCACGCCGCGGCCGCCGGCGACCGATTCGATGACGAGCGCGCGGTCGACCGCCATGTTCAGCGCCCGGCGCACTTCGCGGCGCCCGAGCTGCGGATGCGCCATGTTGAAGGTCAGGGCGATGACGTACGGCCGCAGGAACGACGCGACGTGGGCGTTGGGCGATTCCTTGACGAACTCGAAGGCTTCGGGCGCGACGTCGTGCAGCACGTCGACGTCGCCGCGCAGCATCGCGCCCCACGCCTCGCGCTGCGAGGCGTACTCGCTGATGGTGACGCCGGTGAGGGCGGCGCGGCCGCGGAAGTAATGGTCGAAGCGGCGGAGCGTGACCTTCCCCGGCGCGCGTGCGTCGAGACGGAAGGGGCCGGCGCCGGAGCTGTTCGCGCCGGTCACCGGCGACAGGTTGAGGCCTTCCAGCAGGAAGGCGTTCGGCCGCTTCAGGCGGACGACGACTTCGCGCGGCGTCGGCGTCTCGACCGACACGAGGTCGCGCAAGCCGGGAAGCGTCTGGTTCAGCGGCGTGGCCGGATCCGGCCCGATTGCGGTGCGCGCTTCCGCCGACGTGATCGGCGCGCCGTTCTGGAAGGTCAAGTCCGGACGCAGCGTGAAGCGCCAGGTGAGGCCGTCCGGCGAGACGTCCCAGCGCTCGGCGAGCCGCGGCTCGGGCCGGCCGTCCCTGGTCAACCCGACGAGCCGCTCGTCGGTGAGGAGTCCGGCCAGGGTCTCGAGGCCGCTCTCGCCACCCCGCGAGCGCGGGTCGGCATAGGCGATGGCGACGGTGTCCGACGCGGCGCCAGGGCGCGCGGCGGCAACATCCGGGCTCCGGTCCGGCGAGCACGCCGCGACCAGACAGAGCAACGCCGTGCAGACGAACGGCCGGGCCACGCCGCCATCCTATGGCAACGCCGGTCCGGCCGATAGTGCCGACGGGTGGCCCTACTTCTTGTCGTGGTCGATGACTTCCATCGGGACTTCGACCATCCACGGGCACCACTTGCCGCTCGGCTTGTTCTTGGGGGGCGTGACGACGGTGATCTTCAACATTGCGTTCTCCTGGTGGGGGCGTTTCAAAGGGTCAAAGAGAGGCCGCTGCGTCGGACGCGAGCGACACCAGCGCCGATTCGAGGCTGTGTCGGTGACAGGCCGGCGTATCCAGGTCACCGAGTTCGGCGTGCGAGGCCACGCTGCAGCCGCCCGCGCACACGGGGATGAAGGAACAGTCGCCGCAGTTGCGCCAGGCGCCGATGCGGTCGAAGCGGTCGGCCGCCTTGGCCTGAATCGGCGTCTGGGTGGCGCTGATGTGTCCGGTCGCGAACGTCGCCTCGCCGGTGAAGCCCGGGCAGGCGTAGGTCGCGCCGTCGGGGCCGATCGTGTGGGCGTGCTTGCGGTGGATCTCGCACGGCCCCATGTGGACGCCGTCGATGGTCGGGAAGCCGCGCTTCCGCGTCTCGTCGCGCAGGAACCCCATCGTCTCGTCGACGAAGTGGCAGGTGTCGCAGGCGCTGGCCGCCTTCTGCGTCCCGCCGGCGCCGGTGACGGTCATGCAGGTGCCGCCGAGCGGCGCGCCGTCGGTCGCGATCGGGGTCAATGGGATGATGCCGGTGAGCGGCGACGGCCGGCCCGGCCCGGCAGCCGGCGCGGCGGCCGCGCCGCCCATGACCGGCTTGAAGTTGACCTTGGCGATCTTCGAGGCGAAGTCCTGCGCGGCGAGGAAGTCGAGCAGGGCCGGGTAGCTGGCGGCGTTCTCGTCGTCGAAGTTGCCGCCGAGCGAGATGGTGCACGTGCCGGCGACGGCGCGGATGTTGGCGATGATCCTGTCGAAGGTGCCCTGGCCGCCGCGCAGCGGCCGCTTGCGGTCGTGCGCCGCCTGGTCCCCGTCGAGCGTCACCTTGACCGCGACCGGGCCGTACGGCGTCAGGCGATCGATGACGGCGGGCGTCAGCAGGAGGCCGTTGGTGATGATGCTGAACGACAGCCGGACGCCGCGGGCCGCGGCCGCGGCATGGACGTGCTCGGCGAGGTAGTAGATGACCGGCAGGTTGAGGAGCGGCTCGCCGCCGAAGAACGTCAGCGACAGGCGCTCGGGATGGATGGCGTCCATCTGCCGCGCCGCGTGCTCGACGACCTCTCGGGCGGTGTCGAGCGACATCTTGTGGGCGTGGCGGTTGTGGTCGTCGTGGTCGCCCTGGAAGCAGTAGCCGCAGGCGAAGTTGCACTGCAGCGTGGTCAGGACGGTGAGCCGCAGCTGCGACGTGTCGTGCCGGACCGTGTCGAAGTAGGCATCGAGGGCGCGCCGATCGGCCTCGTGGCTGTCGACGAGGAAGCCGAGTTCGGTCAGAGTGGCGAGAGCATCACGCTCCTCGGCGTCGAACGCGGCGGGGCTGCCGGGCCTCGTCCGCCCCTCGACGGAGTCGAGCAGCGAGACGACCTCGGGCGGAACGATGATCTGCGCGTCGGTCAGCGTGTTCATCAGGAACACGTCGGACTGGTCGCGAAGGGGGACGCGGACGTTGAAGATGGATGGCTGCATGGGCGGTGTGGCGGAAGTGCAACGGCCATTCCGGACCACCGCCGCAGCGACGCATTCGTGTGAACGCCACGCCGTGGAGGCCCTCGGCCGGTGCTTAAATGAACGGCCTGGGTTTTACGAACTTGAGGGAATGTCGCACTATTTGTGATCGACGTAAGCTGATCTGTTGCAAAAGCTGCGATATGCGTGAAGACCTGCAGGGACCTTGATTCATGCGACTGCTATTGGCGTTTCTCGTTCTCGCACTCGGCGCGTCTACCGTCGACGCCGCACCATCGACCGAAGCGGCACAGAGTGTGCTCGCCGCGGACCGCCCGACGGCGCTCGCGCCGGGCACCACCTACGACCCGAAGATCCCGACGCTGAAGGCGGTGCTCGGCTACGACACCGGCGAGCGCATCACGCCGCCGGAAGATCTGACCGCCTACCTGAAGGCCTTGCACGCCGCGGCACCCGAGCGCACCGTGCTGCTCGAATACGCGCGGACGTGGGAGCGGCGGCCGCTGTCGGTGCTGATCGTCGGCTCGCCGGAGCGCATCGCCGCCCTCGACGCGACCAAGAAGGACCTGCAGCGTCTGGCCGATCCGCGCGGGTTGGCGTCGGCCGACGCCGACGCGATCCTGGCCCGCGCCCCGGTCGTCACGTGGCTGATGCACGCCGTCCACGGCGACGAGATCTCGTCGTCGGACGCGGCGCTGATGGAGGCCTACCACCTGCTGGCGGCGCGCGGCGACGCCACCGTCGACGCCATCCTGCGCGAGTCGCTGGTCATCATCGATCCGCTGCAGAACCCGGACGGGCGGGCCCGTTTCGTTTCGTCGAACCTGCAGGGCGAGGCGGCGTCACCCGATGCCGAGCCGTACGCCATCGAGCACGACCAGCCGTGGCCGGGCGGCCGCTTCAACCATTACCTGTTCGACATGAACCGCGACTGGTTCGCGCAGACGCAGCCCGAGACGCGCGGCCGGTCGGCGCTCTATCGCGAGTTCTGGCCGCACGTCGTCGTCGACCTGCACGAGATGGGCGGCGATTCGAGCTACTACTTCGCGCCGCCGGCCGATCCGCTCAACCCGCACATCACCAAGAACCAGCAGAAGTGGTTCGACGCCTTCGGCCGCGCCAACGGCGCGATGTTCGATGCGCGCGGCTTCGCCTACTTCATCCGCGAGGTCTACGATTCGTTCTATCCGGGCTACGGCGAGTCGTGGCCGATCTTCCAGGGCGCCATCGGCATGACCTACGAGCAGGCCTCGGCGCGCGGGCTGCGCTACCGCCGCGACGACGGCGACACGCTGTCATACCGCGACGGCGTGCTGCGCCACTTCACCGCCGCCATCACGACGGCGGCGACCGCGGCGAAGAACCGGGCCGCGATCCTGCGCGACTTCTACGACTACCGCCGCACCGCCATCAGCGAAGGCGAGAGCGGACCGGTCCGCGACTACCTGCTCGTGCCCGGCGGCGACCCATCGCGGGCCGAACGGCTGGCGCGGCTGCTCGACTCGCAGGGCATCGAGGTGGCGCGGGCGGTCGAGCCGCTCCGCGTCGGGACCCGGCAGCTGCCGGCCGGGACGTGGATCGTGGCGTCGGCTCAGCCGTCCGGACGCCTCGTCCGCAACCTGCTCGATCGCGAGATCCTGCAGCCCGAGGCGTTCATCAAGGAGCAGGACCGCCGCCGGGTGAAGAGGCTCGGCGACCAGATCTACGACGTCACCGCGTGGAGCCTGCCGCTCGCGTTCGACGTCGAGGTCGTGACCGCGGAGCGGCCGACGCTGGCCAAGGCCTCGCCGATGGCCCAGTACCTCGCGGCCAGCGCGTCGACGGCGCAGGCGGCCGCGGCGGTTCCGGCGGGCGCGGCGCCCAAGGTCGGCTTCCTGCTGCCGTGGGGCTCGGCGACGGCCAGCCTCGTCGCCGACGCGCTGCGCCAGGGGATCCGGCTGCGATCGGCGGATTTGCCGTTCACCCTCGGCGGCCGCGCCTACCTCGCCGGCACGGTGCTGGCCCGCACCGCCGAGAACCCCGACACCATGCCGGCGGCGCTGGCCGCGCTGGCGCGCACGCACGGCGTCGAGCTGGTGCGGACCGACACCGCCTTCGTCGACGCCGGCATGTCGCTCGGCAGCGCCTCGATGGTCGCGCTCAAGGCGCCGCGCGTGGTGATGGCGTGGGACGCCGGCACGCAGCCGATGTCGGCGGGCTGGACGCGCTACACGCTCGAACGCCGCTTCGGCCAGCCGGTGACGGCGGTCCGCGCCGGCTCGCTCGGCCGCGTCGACCTGACGAGGGTCGACGTCCTGGTGCTGCCGTCCGGCACCTACACCGGCCTGGTTGGCGACGGGCTGCGCCGGATCAAGGACTGGGTCACCGCCGGCGGCACGCTGATCACGATCGCCGAAGCGTCGCGCTGGGCGGCGCGCGACACCGTCGGCTTGCTGTCGACGTCGACCGAGCTGAAGGGCGGCAAGCCCGAGGGCGGCGACGTGGCGGCCGACAAGAGCGACAAGAGCGACAAGGGCGACAAGAAGGACGGCTCGGCGTCGAGCGGTCCGATCGATTTCGAGAAGGCGATCCTGCCCGATCGCGAACGCCCGGACGGCCTGCCGGGCGCGCTGCTCCGCGTCACGCTCGATCCCGAGCACTGGCTCGCGTCCGGTCTCGACGGCGAGATCCAGGCGATGGTCGAAGGCGCGCGCATCTTCACGCCGCTCAAGCTGGACAAGGGCCGCAACGTCGGCATCTACGGCAAGGGCGACGCGCTGGTCGCGAGCGGCCTGGTGTGGAGCGATGCGCGGACGCAGTACGCCAGCAAGTTGTACCTGATGGCGCAGCCGCTGGGCGACGGCTTCGTCGTCGCGTTCGCCGAGGATCCGAATTACCGCGCCTTCACCGAGGCGACGTCCCTGCTGTTCATCAACGCGGTGCTGCTCGGGCCGGCGCACTGACATGGACCTGAGCCGTGAGGCGGCGGGCAGACCCGGAGCCCCGCACTACGCGGGGTTCTGGATTCGCGTCCTGGCCAACGCCCTCGACGGGCTGCTGCTGGGGGCCGTGAGCGAGCTGTTGCGACTCGGCGCGGGCGCTGCCCTCGGGTCGACGTCGCACCTGGCGCCCGAGGCCGTCCTTGTCGGGACGCTGCCGCCGCTTGTCATCGTCTTGTGCTGGATGTGGAAGGGCGCGAGTCCCGGCAAGCTGATGTGCGGGCTGCGCATCATCGATGAGCCGACCGGCGGGCCCCTGACACCGTGGCAGTGCGTCGGCCGCTACGTGATCGGGCTGGTCGTGGTCGCCTTCGCCGGCATCGGCTACGTCTACCTCGTGATCGATCCGCGCAGGCAGGGCTGGCACGACAAGATCGTGCGGACCCTGGTCGTGCACCGAATCTCTGACTCGGGACACTAGCCGTGCACGATCCGTCGGCCCCGATCAGTCAGCCAGATGCATCTGCGGACAGTCGGTGCGCGGCGCCGGCAGCGTGTCCGCGTTGACCGCGCGCAGCACGACTTCGGCCATGAACGCGTAGCCGCTGTCGCTCGGGTGGAAGCCGTCCGACGAGTAGTTCTGCGGGAGGTAGGCACGCGCGTCGCACATCAGGTCGACTACCAGCACGCCGCGCGACGCCTGGACGTTGGCCTCGGCCGAGAAACGGACCGAGATCGCCTGCAGGATGCGCAGCTGATCGCGCGGGCGATCGGCGACGTAGGGCAGCCCGGCGCCGTTCGGCGGGTTGAGCAGGATGATCTTGGCGTTCGGCGCGCGCGAGCGGATGCCGTCGACGATGGCGGCGATGTCGCGGCCGAAGCCGGCGCCGAAGGCCGTACCCCAGCCGACCGGATTGCCGCCGCCCATCCCGCGCTCGATGGCGTTGCCGACCACGTTGACGTCGTTGGCGCCGCCGAAGACCGTCACCAGCGTCGAATCGCGCGACACGAACGGCATCTGCCGCTCGCGGAAGTTGCCGATGCTGCCGCGGCCCAGCTGCCGCGCCAGATCCTCGATCTCCGGCCCGACCACCGAGCCCGGCACCGACAGGTTGAGGATGGTGACCGTCCGGCCGGCGTTGCGCATCTCGCGGACGACGCGCTGGACGTAGCCGGTGCCGTCGGGGCAGTCGGCGAAGGGCAGGCACACCGAGCTGCTGCCGAAGCCGGTGCCGTCGCTGGCCGAGATGGCCGAATAGAAGACGGCGTTCGATCCGCCCGACGGGCCGTTCGGGTTGTTGCTGCCGTCGTCGTCCTTCTTGGACGAGCAGGCGGCGAGGCCGGCCAGCAGCGCCACGGCGCAGGCGTGGGCGCCGGGACGGGTCGAGAATCTGATCATCGCTTGCTTCCGTGAATCTCGGTCCACTCGGTCGGGGCGAGCCGCCGGCCGAGGGTGGTGATGAAGGCCATCTCGTCGATCACGGCGGTCGTCGCCAGCCGCGCCTCGTAGATCAGCAGGATGCTGCTCGTGAAGAGGAAGAACATGCCCGTCAGCGCCGCCACGACCGGGACGTATGGCGACAGCTGCTTCTCGGGCGTCACGAACGACAGCAATCCGATGATAACGCTCGTGGCGACGAAGGCGGCCAGCGCGAGGTAGTAGGACGTCATGCTGAGCTGCAGCAGCCGCGCCCGGCTGGTCAGCTTGTCGAGCTGGTCGAAGATGTGACGACGCCGCTCCTCGACGAAGGCGGTCTTCGCATCGCCGCTCTCGAGCGCCTCGAAGCTCTCGGACAGCGCGCGGACTCGATCCACGACACGGCCGAGGCGGTTGGAGGTCGAGGTGATCAGGGTGCCGGCGGCCAGGATCGAAGATCGCCGGCGTGATCATCGCGGTGAGGACGCCGAGGGTCGGCGCCAGCATCGTCAGGTCGGGGAAGTGCGCGTCGAACATCGGGTAATCCGGGTGGCGGAAGCGAGGCGCCACGCCTCGCCCCAGGGTATCGGCGGGAGCGGGCGGGGTGAACAGGGCCCGTCTGGCAACGGCCGGGCCCGCCGGGGCGTAAGGCAGGCAGATCCGCGCGTTTTTTGCCCGGTTCGCGCACCGCAGACCATAATACCGACGCAGATCCTGCAACCTCCTCGGAGCATCCTCTGAGGAGGCTCCGAGGATGCTCCGAGCACCTGATGACAACTGCTACGCTCGACGTCTCTCCGACCGCCATCACGGACGCCCGCACCCGGCTCGACGCGTGGGTCCGCGAGCTGATGCACTGGCACTTCGACCCGGCGACCGGCTGCCCCGTTCTGGCTCGACTGGGCCGAGCAAGGCCGGCTGGGATCCGCGCAAGGAGATCCAGGAGCTACGACGACCTCGACAAGTTCGGCGCGTTCCAGGACGAGTGGCTGCGCGGCGGCGCCGGTCCGGCGCTGGGTGCCGAAGGGCCTACGCAGGACCGGCCGATCTACACGTTCGAGACCGGCGGCAGCACCGGCGTGCCGAAGTCGCGCATCAACATCGACGACTTCCGCATCGACTACGAGCTGTTCAGCGACACGCTGCCCGACGACACTTTCCCGAAGGGCGCCGACTGGCTGATCGGTCGGCCCGAGCGGGCCGCGCCGCCTGCGCCTCGCCATCGAGCACCTCGCGCAGCATCGCGGCGGCATCTGCTTCATGGTCGACCTCGATCCGCGCTGGGTCATCAAGCTGATCAAGATGGGCGAGATGGAGATGATGGAGCTCTACAAGCGCCACGTCATCGACCAGGCGCTGACGCTGCTCAAGGCGCACGACGACATCAAGTGCCTGTTCACGACGCCGAAGCTGCTCGAGGCGCTGTGCGAGCGCATCTCGCTGAAGAAGGCCGGCATCACCGGCGTCTTCTGCGGCGGCACCGAGATGACGCCGCAGTTCCATCGCTTCGCGGTCGAGGAGCTGATGGAAGGCGCCTACTTCGCGCCGACCTACGGCAACACGCTGATGGGCCTGGCGACGCACCGAAGCCGCCGGCCCGGACGACAACTGGGCGATCATCTACTACCCGCCGGCGCCGCGCGCGATGATCGAGGTCGTCGATCCCGACGACCCGACGAAGCTCGTCGACTACGGCGCAGACCGGCCGCGTGCGCCTGACGACGCTGACCAAGGAGTTCTTCATGCCGCGCTTCCTCGAGCGCGACGAGGCCGAGCGCGAGCCGCCGTGCGAGCAGTACCCGTGGGACGGCGTCCGCAACGTCCGCCCGTTCGCCACGCTTCGCAGAAGGTCGTCGTCGAGGGGTGTACTGAGGCCGGCAGGCTAGCAGAGCCAGCGATCCGATGCTGCATCTGCCGATCCTGCGGTGGGGCGTCCCGTACCGGAGCGTCGATCAGGTCGTCGAGCGCCGCACTTCCGCACGCGCGAGCCGTTCGTGACGATGAGCCAGGCCAACGTCGGCCTGATTCGCCGCGATCTGCTCGAGCAGGCCGGATCGCGCGCGCGCTGCTGCGGCGATTGCCGTTCGCCGATCTCGTCGCGATGGTCGAAGCGCGCGGCCGAGCACTTCCTGCAACGACACGCTGCCGCTCGATCCCGATCGCCGGCATCGACGCAGTCGCCGCAGGACTACGTCGACAGGTGTCGGCGACGACCGGCATGCCGCAGTGCAACGTGCGCCGCAACATGGCGAAGGTCCACGGCGTGCTGGCCAAGGTCGACGAAGTGCTCGGCGGGCTGACGCGCGGCCTCGACCTGTCGGTGCTCGACGACGGCATCGGCAAGGCGCAGCGGCCGATGCTCAGCTTCTTCCCGCGCGCCGACGCGATGGGCGTCGTGCTGCCCAGCAACTCGCCGGGCGTGCACTCGCTGTGGGCGCCGGCGACCGTGCTCAAGATGCCGCTCGTGCTCAAGCCCGGCAGCGCCGAGCCGTGGACGCCGCTACCGCATCATCCAGGCCTGGCTGAAGGCCGGCTGCCCGCCCGAGGCCTTCGGCTTACTACCCGACCGACCACGCCGGCGGCAACGAGATCCTGCGACCGACCGGCCGCGGCATGGTGTTCGGCGACGTCGGGCGACCGAGCGCTGGAAGGCAGACGGCCGCGTCGAGGTCCACGGCCCCGGCTACAGCAAGGTCGTCCTCGGCCCCGACGCCGCCGACGACTGGGAGGCGCACATCGACGTCGATCGCCGACGTCGATCGCCGACAACGGCGGCCGCTCGTGCGTCAACGCGTCGGGCGTGTGGGTGACCAGGCACGCGGACGCGAGATCGCCGAGGCGCTGGCGCGGAGGCTGGCGCGCATCGTGCCGCGGGCGGCCGACGACGATGCCGAGCGGTGCTCGCGCCGTTCGCCGATCCGGCGGTCGCCGAGCGCGATCTCGGCGATGATCGACGCGGACCTCGAGATCCAGCCCGGCGTCGAGGACGTCACGCGCCGAGCGTCCGCGGCACCGATCGCGTCGCCTCGGTGCGACGGCGGTCGACCTACCTGCTGCCGACCGTGCGTTCGCTGCGACCGCGACCATCCGCTGGCCAATCGCGAATTCCTGTTCCCGTTCGCCAGCGTCGTCGAAGTGCCCGGAGGACGAGCTGCCGGACGTGCCTCGGGCCATCGCTCGTCGTCACCGCATCACGAACGAACCCGGCGCTTCCGCGCGCGCTTCGTCGCCTCGCCGCACGTCGATCGCCTCAACTTCGGCGCGATGCCGACGACGCAGATCGGCTGGGATCAGCCGCACGAGGGCAACCTGTTCGAGCACCTCTACGCGCGGCGCGCGATTCAGCGCGTGCGCCTGATGCGCATCCTCTCGCTGACCGCCGGCGCCGCGTCGATGTACTGCGGCAGCTGCCTGCGCGACAACGCGCTGGCGTCCGAGCTGATCGCGCCGCGGCCACGACGTCACGCTGCTGCCGATCTACACGCCGACGCTGACCGACGAGCCGAACGTCAGCCGGCGGCCGCGTGTTCTTCGGCGGCATCAGCGTCTACCTGCAGCAGCACTTGCCGCTCTTCCGGCATACGCCGCCGCTCCTCGACAGGCTGTGGGACTCGTCAGGCGGTTCATCCGCCTGGTCGTCGACGCGCGATCGATCCAGGTCGACGGCGCGTTCCTCGGCGGCATGACGGTGTCGATGCTGCAAGGGTGAGGACGGCCACCAGCGCAAGGAGCTCGACAAGCTGATCGACTGGCTGCGACGCAGCCGACGCCCGACGTCGTCATCCTGCCGTTCGCGCTGCTGATCGGCCTGGCGAAGCCGATCCGCGAGGCGCTCGGCGCCAGGATCGTCTGCACGCTGCAGGGCGAGGACCTGTTCCTCGAGCAGCTGGTCAGGAGCCGTGGCGGACGAGGCGAAGGCAGCTCATCCGCGAGCAGGTCGGCGAGGTCGATCTGCTTCATCGCCGTCAGCGACTACTACCGCGCGCTTCACCGCCGACTATCTCGGACATCCCGCATCGGCGAAGATGCGGACGGTGCCGCTCGGGCTCAACTTCAAGGACTTCGACTACCTGACGCCTTCGTGCCGCAGCGCGAGCCGCGCGTAGCGAGCCCGCAGTGGCCGGAGCCGAAGCGCGGGCCGTTCACGGTCGCGTTCCTCGGCCGCATCGCGCCCGAGAAGGGCCTCGACGCAGCTGGCCGAGGCCTACATGCGGCTGCGCACGGAGTAGGGCCTGCCGCCGTCGCGTCTGGACGCCGCCGGCTGGATGGGCGCCGAGCAGAAGCCGTATCTCGAGAAGCGTGCGGGCGCGGCTGCGCGAGGCCGGCCTGACGGTGAGTTCGCCTACCGCGGCGAGCGTCGATCGGCAACGAGAAGGTGCGGTTCCTCAGCCCGCGCCGACGTGTTCTCGATGCCGGCGCCCTACCAGGAGCCGAAGGGTTTCACGATCCTCGAGGCGATGGCCGCGCGGCGTGCCCGTCGTGCAGCCGGCGCACGGCGCCTTTCCCGAGATGGTGCAGCAAGACCGGCGGCGGACTGCTCGTGAAGCCCGACGATCGCGGCGTCGCTCGCCGAAGGGCTCTGGCAGCTCTTCCAGGATCGGCGCCGGCGGCTGGCGCACGGCCGGCAGGCGCCGGCGGCGTGCGGCGCGCACTACAGCGTCAGCGATTCCACCGAGCGGCTCGAGGCCGTGCTGACGCGAGGTCACGCTTCGGAAGCCGAGCGGGTTCGTGCTGCGCGTTGAACATCTGTCGAAGTCCTTCGACGGGCCACGCGTCGACGACGGCCAGCCGGCGGCACGGCTCGACGTGCTGCGCGACGTCTCGCTCTGCGCTCGCGCCCGGCGACTCCGCGTCGATCATCGGCGCCGTCGGGCAGCGGCAAGAGCACGCTGCTCTACATCTCCGGCGGGCTCGACCGGCCGACCGCGGGACCGTCACGCTCGACGACACCGATCCGCACGGCTGATCGCCAAGGCGCTGGCGGCGTTCCGCAATCGGCGTGTCGGCTTCGTCTTCCAGGATCACTGCCTGCTGCCGCAGTGCTCGGTGCTCGAGAACGTGCTGATGCCGACCATCGTCGCCGGCACCACGAAGGACGACATCGACCGCGCCCGCACGCTGCTCGACCGCGTCGGGCTGTCGAAGCGGCTCGATCACCGGCCGGCGGAGCTGTCGGGCGGCGAGAAGCAGCGCGTCGCCATCGCGCGCGCGCTGGTGCGCCAGCCGGCACTGCTGCTCTGCGACGAACCCACCGGCAACCTCGATCGCGAAACGGCCGAGAGCGTCACCGCGCTGCTGCTGGAGCTGCACGCGCAGCTGCGGACGATCCTCGTCGTCGTGACCCACAACCCGGAGCTGGCCGCGAAATGCGGCCGGCAGTTCCGCCTCGTCGACGGGAAGCTCGCGTCGTGAGCCCTGAGCCCCGCCGCGCTCGCGCTGCGCGGGCTGCGCTACTACTGGCGCACCAACCTGGCCGTCGTCGCCGGCGTCGCGATCGCCGTCTCGGTGCTTGCCGGCGCGCTGGTCGTCGGCTCATCGGTGAAGGCCAGCCTGCGCGACCTCGCGGTCAGCGCGGCTCGGCAACACCGACCACCTCGTCGCGTCGACGGGCTTCTTCCGCGCGGCGCTGGCCGGCGAATTGGCGACACGGGCGGCGCGTGCAGGCCGCGGGGTTCATCGCCCTCGACGGGCTAGCCGCCGACGGCACCAACACGCGGCGCGCCGCCAACGTCGCGATCTACGGCATCGACGACACGTTCTTCGCCTTCCATGGCGTGCCGGCCCCGGCCGGAGACGAGGGCGCCTTCGGCGGACGCCAGGCGCTCGTGAGTCCGGCGCTGGCGCGCGATCTCGGTGTCGCCGCGGGCGACAGCATCCTGGCGCGGCTGCCGAGCCCGTCGATCGCGCCGTCCGCGACCCTGCACGGACGCCGCGACGCGCTCGGCAAGACGATGCGCGCCACCGTGCGCGCCGTGCTGCCGGAGACGCAGCTCGGCGCATTCTCGCTGCGGCCGCAGCAGGGCGAGGTGCGCGCGATCTTCCTGCCGCTGGCCCGCGTCCAGCGCGAGCTCGAGCGGCCCTACCGCGTCAACGCGATCGTGGTCGCCGGCGACGCGACACCGGACGTGCGGTCGCTCGTCACTCTCGCCGACGCCGGTCTCTCGTTGCGCAGCCCGGACGTGGGCGGCGCGTCGCTCGAGAGCGACAGCGGCATCATCAGCCCGGGAGCCGCCGCGGCGGCCCGGCGGACGATCGCGCCGCTGGAGCAGTCGACACCGGTGTTCGCCTACCTCGCTCACACGCTGCGCGTCGGGGGGCGCGAGATCCCGTACGCGGTCGTCGCCGGCGTCGAGCTCGATCGCCTCGATCCCGCCGGTGCCGGCGCCGCCGGACCGATCAAGGACGACCAGATCTGGCTGAACGCGTGGGCGGCCGAGGGTCTGCAGGCCAAGGTCGGCGACGCGCTCACGCTCGGCTACGACGTCTGGGACGACGTGGGCGCGATGGCGTCGCGCGAGACGACGCTGACCGTCGGTGGCATCCTGCCCATGACCGGCGTCGGCGCGGATCGGACCCTCACGCCGGAGTTCCAGGGCATCTCGGACAGGACGACGGTCGCCGACTGGGATCCGTCGTTCCCGGTCGACCTGAAGCGGATCACGCAGCGCGACGAGGACTACTGGACGCGATACAAGGCAGCGCCGAAGGCGTTCGTCTCGTATACGACCGCTGACCGGCTCTTCTCGAGCCGCTTCGGCCGCATGACGTCGCTGCGTATCCTGCCGCCACCGGGTGACTACCAGGTGCTATCGGGGGTGATGGCCAAGGGCCTGTCGCTCGAAGACGCCGGCACCGTCGTGCAGCCGGTGCGGCAGAAGGCGATCGAGGCGTCCGAAGGCACCACCGACTTCGGGCAGTACTTCTTCTATTTCAGCTTCTTCCTGGTCGTCGCCGCGCTGCTCCTCACCGGCCTGTTCTTCCGCGCCGGCGTCGAGCAGCGGCTGCGCGAGATCGGCCTGCTCGAAGCGATCGGACTGCCGCCGTCGGGTGTCCGCGGGCTGTTCTTGCGCGAGGGCGCGGTGCTGGCGGCGATCGGATCGCTCCTCGGCGTCGCCGGCGCGATCGGCTATGCGGCGCTGATCATGCTGGGCCTGCGGACGTGGTGGGTGGGCGCCGTCGGCACGACCGCGCTGCGGCTGCAGCCGGACGCGCTGACGCTGGCGCTCGGCGCCGTCGCCGGTTTCGTCACGGCGCTCGCCGTGATCCTGCTGATGCTTCGCCAGGTCGGCCGCGCCTCCGTGCCGGCGCTGCTGAAGGGCGCGCTCGAGGCCGGTGACGCGCCGGCCCGTCCCGGCCGCCGCGCGCCCCGACCGGCCCGGGCCCGTGCTGCCGTGGCGTGGGGACGCGCGGCGTTGTTCACGGCGATCGCCGCGGGCCTGCTGCTCGCGGGCGCATTCGGCGCGATCGCCGAGGCCGGTGCGTTCTTCGGCGCCGGCGCCTGCGCGATGGTCGCGGGCCTGTTCGCGTTGAGCGGCTGGCTGCGCCGGCCATCGTCCACGCCCGCACCCGGCGCGGCCTGGCGGCGCCTGCTCGGTCTCGGCGCCGCCGGTGCCCGCGCCCGTCCCGGCCGCAGCGTGCTGGCGGCATCGCTGATCGCGTTCGCGACGTTCGTGGTGGTGGCCGTCGGCGCGTTCCGCCGCGTCGAGACCGGCTCGCCCGACGACGCCGCGTCCGGCACGGGCGGCTACACGCTGATGGCGGAGTCGGTGGTGCCGCTGATGTTCGACCCGGCCACTCCCGAAGGGCGCTCGCAGTACGGCCTCGACTCGCCCGACCTCGCGCCGACGCTGGCCGGCGTCACGTTCGACCTGTTCCGGGTGCGCCCCGGCGACGACAGCAGCTGCCTGAACCTGTATCGCCCCGACAACCCGCGCATCGCCGCGCCGTCGCCGGCGTTCGTCGGCCGCGGCGGCCGCTTCACGTTCGCGGCCACGCTGGCGGATGCGTCCGAAGCGGAGCGGGCCAACCCATGGCGCCTGCTCGATCGCCGGTTCGACGACGGCGCAGTGCCGGCGATCGTCGACGCGACGTCGCTCCAGTACGTCTTCCACGCGGCGCTCGGCGACGATCTCGTCGTGCCAGGCACGGCCGGCGAGCCGGTGCGGCTGCGCGTCGTCGCCACGCTGTCGCACAGCGTGTTCCAGTCGGAGATCCTGATCGGCGCCGCCGCCTTCGTCCGCCTCTATCCACAGCAGGAAGGGCATCGCCTGTGGATGATCGACGGCGACCCGGCGCGCAGCGCGGCGGTCGCCCGCGTCCTCGAGGACCGGCTCACCGACGCCGGCCTCGTCGTCATCGACCCGGCCGAACGGCTGCGCGGCTACCAGGCGGTCGAGAACACCTATCTGTCGACCTTCCAGGCACTGGGCGCGCTCGGGCTCGTCCTCGGCACGCTCGGCCTCGGCGCGGTCGTGGTCCGCAACATCCTCGAGCGGCGGCGCGAGATGGCGCTGCTCGCCGCGGTCGGGTATCGCCGCGCCAACCTGCGTCTGCTGGTCGCCGGTGAGGTGGGCCTGATCGTCGCGGCTGGCGTCGTGCTCGGCGCCGTGGCGGCGCTGGTCGCCGTGCAGCCGGCGATCGCCCGCCAGGGCGGCGGAGTGCCGGTCGTCGTCATCGGCGGCGTGATCGTCGCGGTGGCGATGTCGGGCGCGCTCGCCACGCTGATCGCGACGGCCGTCGCCTCGCGGCTGCCGCTGGTGGCGTCGCTGAAGAGCGAATGAGATGTCGGTCATCTCAAGGAGCACGTCGTGAACGGACGCCTGTTCGGATCCTCGCTGGCCGCGATCGCGCTGGCCGCCGTCGCGGCGCCGGCGGCGGAGCAATGGACCGGATGGCGCGGCACGACGCGGACGAGCGTCAGCACGGCGCCGATGCCGGCGACGCTGGCCGCGAAGCCTGCCGACGTCTGGGCGGTGCCGGTCGGCATCGGCCACGCCTCGCCGCTCGTCGATGGCCAACGCGCCTACGTGTTCACGCGCAAGGGTGAGCAGGAGGTCGCGCAGGCTCTCGATCTCGCCACCGGCAAGCCGCTGTGGACCGCGGCCTACGACCAGGCCTACACGATGAACTCGGCCGCGACCGGCCATGGCAAGGGGCCGAAGTCGACGCCGGTGCTGGCGGGCGGACGCCTCTTCACGCTGGGCATCACCGGTGTCCTGAGCGGGTTCGATGCCGCCACCGGCAAGGTCCTGTGGCGCCGTTCGTTCGAGAAGGAGTTCGGTCCGCCTCCCGACTTCGGCACGGCGATGTCACCGCTCGTCGATGGTGGCCTGCTGATTGCCCACGTCGGCGGCATCCGCGGCGGCGCCTTGCGCGCCTTCGATCCCGCGACCGGCGCCACCAAATGGAGCTGGTCCGGCGACGGTCCGGGCTATGCGTCTCCGGTAGCGATCGTCGCCGGCGGCGTCCGCCAGATCGTCACCGAGACCCAGACCAAGATCGTCGGCGTCGATGCCGCGACCGGTTCGCTGCTCTGGTCGCTGCCGTTCGTCACGCCCTACGAGCAGAACGCCGTGACGCCGGCCATCGCCGGCGATCTCCGTGATCCTGTCGGGGCTCGACCAGTCGACGTTCGCGGTGCGGCCGACCCGCGGCGCCGACGGCACGTGGACGGCGGTCAAGGTGTGGGATGCCAAGGCGTTCCCGATGTACATGAGCTCGCCGGTCGTCGTCGGCGACACCGTCTACGGCCTGACCAGCCGCAACAAGGGCCAGTTCTTCGCGCTCGACGTCAAGACCGGGGCGACGCGGTGGACCAGCCCGCCGCGGCAGACCGAGAGCGCCTCGATCACCGCCGCCGCCGGCCGCTTGTGGTGCCTGACGACGGCCGGCGAGCTGGTGGTGCTGAAGGCGGATCCGGCCGGCTTCGCGGCGGTCGGCAAGGTCGATGTCGCCCCGAGCGCCACCTGGGCCTCGCCGGTGCTGCTCGGGCCGCAGATCCTCGTCAAGGATGTGGAGACGCTGCGGCTCGTCCGCATCGGCTGAAGCCGGCAGCGCGGTAAGCTGCGCCGCCGCAGCGCGCGTAAGTGCGGAGAAGACCGGGAATGGACCGGGAGACCACCTCGCTATGACCAGCCGAAACGTCGTGCTCGCCGCCCTGTTCACCACCGCCACCGGCACCGTCGCCGCGGCCGAAGACTGGCCGATGTGGCGCGGCCCGGCGCAGAACGGGATCAGCGCCGATCGGGCCCTGCCGCTCAACTGGTCGGCGACGGAGAACGTCGCCTGGAAGCTGCCGATCCCGACGGTTTCGGGCTCGACGCCGATCGTCTCCGGGAACACCGTGTTCCTGAGCGTGGCCGAGAGCGCCAACGAAGGAGCGCCGCTGGCGCTCTGGGCCGTCGATCGCGCCGCCGGCACGGTGCGCTGGAAGCAGTCGATGGGCGCCGGCAACCACAAGGTCCGCAAGGGGGACATGACCTCGCCCTCGCCAGTCGCCGACGGCAAGACGGTGTGGCTGCTGACCGGGACCGGCGTCCTCAAGGCGTTCGACTTCGCCGGCAAGGAGCTGTGGGCGCGCGAACTTCAGAAGGACTACGGCGCCTGGGGCCTGAACCACGGCTACGGCTCGTCGCCGCTGCTCGACGGCGGCGCGCTTTACGTGCAGGTGCTGCACGGCATGAACACCGACGATCCCTCGGTACGTCCTGAAGATCGACGGCAAGACCGGCAAGACGCTGTGGAAGGTCGAGCGGCCGACGTCGGCGCAGCGCGAGTCGCCGGACTCGTACACGACGCCGGTGCCGGTGAAGCTGGGCAAGGCGATGGAGATCGTGGTCAGCGGCGGCGACGTCGTCACCGGCCACGATCCGGCAACGGGCAAGGAACTGTGGCGGCTCGACGGGCAGAACCCGGAGAACAACCCGTACTACCGGGTCGTGGCGTCGGCGGTGGTTTCTGGCGATCTCGTGTTCGCGCCGTCGCGCGTCAAGCCGCTGACCGCCGTTCGCGCCGGCGGCCGCGGCGACGTCTCGGCGTCGCACAAGCTGTGGGCCTTCGACAAGGGCCCCGACGTGCCGTCGCCGCTGACCGACGGCACGCTGCTCTACCTGGTCGACGATCGCGGCGTCGTGCACGTGCTCGACAACAAGACGGGCGCGATCGTCTACGGACCGCAGCGCCTCAAGCCGGGCACCTACAGCTCGTCGCCGATCCTCGCCGGCGACCGGATCTACGTCCTCAACGAGGACGGGCTGACGACCGTGATCAAGTCGGGCCGCGAGTTCCAGGTCCTGGCCGAGAATCCGCTCAACGAGTACGTGCTCGGCTCGGCGGCGGCCTCGAACGGGCAGCTCTTCATCCGCACCGGCCAGCACCTCTACTGCATCGGCAAGGCGTCCCCGGCGCGCGCCGCCAACTGACGGCACGGCGGGCTCACGCTACACTGGCGGCGTGTCCGGCCGCTGCCGTCTCGACGAGTTCGCGCCCGTGTGGCAGTTCAATGAAGTCCATTCGCGGCGCGTCGCCGCGCCGCCCGCCCGCGTCTACGCCGCCATCCGTGCCATCGAGGCGCGGGAGATCCGCTGGTTCCGGCTGCTGACGTGGCTGCGGCGGTTCGGGCGGTCCTTGCCACCCAGCATCCTGCACGTACCCGCCGGCATGCCGGTGCTGGACGCCGCGCTGGCCGGCGGCGGTGTGCTGCTCGCCGACGCTCCGCCGCGCGAGATCGTCGTCGGTCTCCTCGTGATCGGCCGCGATCGAGTGCCTCCGCCGCTGACGCCGGACGCGTTCGCGCGGGCGACCGGCCCCGGCTTCGCCCGGGCCGCGATGAACTTCCTGATCGCGTCGGACGGGATTGGCGGAACGGTGTTGACCACCGAAACGCGCGTCCACGCGACCGACCCGCGCTCGGTCCGGCGGTTCGCGATGTACTGGCGTATCATCCAGCCGGGCAGCGCGCTCCTCCGCCGGATGTGGTTGCGGGCCATTCAGTTACGCGCGGAAGGAGAGTCGAAATCATGACGAGCCGCCGGCCCCTGGTCTCCGCCATCCTGTTCGCTGTCGCCGTCGCGGCGCCGGCCATCGCGAGGGCCGGCCAAGCCCCTGGCGCGTCCGGACACTGGACCGGGGTGCTCGACACGCCGGCCCAGGCGCTCGACCTCGAAGTCGACCTCAAGCCTGGCACCCCGCCGGCGTGGGTCGGGACCATCTCGATTCCGGTCCAGAACCTGAAGGCGTTCCCGCTGTCGGTCGAGGTGCAGGGCACATCGGTGTCGTTCGTCATGGCCAACGTGCCGGGGACGCCGACCTTCAAGGGCACCCTTGCCGCCGACGGCGCCACCATCAGCGGCGACTTCGCGCAGGGCGGCGGGTCGCTGCCGCTGCGGCTGACGCGCAAGGGCGATGCGGTCTTCGCCACGCCGGCCAAGAGCACCGCCATCACCAAGGATGTCGAGGGCATGTGGTCCGGCTCGCTGGCGGTCCGCGGACAGACGCTGCGGCTGACGTTGAAGCTGGCCAACGGCGCCGATGCGGCGACCGGATCGATGATCTGCGTCGATCAGGGTGGCGGCGAGATCCCGATCGCGACAATCACGCAAGCGGGCACGCACCTCACGCTCGAACTGCCGGCGATCAACGGCAAGTATGCCGGGGACCTGAAGGACGGCAAGCTGGTCGGGACCTGGACGCAAGGTCCGGGATCGCTCCCGCTCGAGTTCGTCCGTCCCGCTCCGTGACCAATCCCGACCAGGAGCTCCGCCGCCGATGCCGTCGCCGCCCCCTCGCCTCTTCACCTTCGCGGCCGGCGCCGCCGGCACCTGGACGGTGACCCTGACGCGGGCGGTCATCGGCGAGTCGCTGCCGGACGCCGCGTCGCTCAGCGTCGTCGCCGAGGGGCCCGCGGCGGAGGGCGGCCCGGCGGACGCGACGTGGTGCCTGCGCGGCATCGTCAGCAACGAGCGCTACGTCGAGCGGGCCGAGAAGGACGCCCTGGTCGCGACGCAGGAAGGCCTGGGCCGGCCCGCGTCCACCCGCGCGGCGCTCATCCCGATCCGCAAGAACGCGGCGTGGTGGGCGCTGACGCAGGACGAGCGGTGTGACGTCTTCGAGGCCCAGTCGCGGCACATCGCCATCGGTCTGCGCTACCTGCCGGCGATCGCCCGGCGCCTGCACCACTGCCGCGACCTCGGCCCCGCCGAGCCGTTCGACTTCCTCACCTGGTTCGAGTTCACGCCGGCCGACGCCGGGGCCTTCGAGGACCTGGTCGGCCAGCTCCGCGCCTCGCCCGAATGGCGCTTCATCGATCACGAAGTCGACATCCGCCTCTCCCGCTGAACTTCCTGCCACGTGCTCGGAGCATGCTCGGATCACGCTCCGAGCAACTTGCAATTCTTGCCATGATCCACATGAACAGACGCCTTGGCACCGTGTTCGTCCTGCTGCTGTCCGGCTCGCTGCTCGCCGGACAGGGCGTCGCGCCGCGGCCGGCGGCGGAGCCCGACCGGCTCGACGCGCTGAAGCGCGGCATCGTCGCCGACGTCGACGCGATGCGCGTGATGACGCAGCAGATGACCGATCAGGTCTTCAGCTTCGGCGAGCTGGGGTTCCAGGAAGTCGAGACGTCGAAATACCTGACCGGCGTGCTCGAGCGGCACGGCTTCACCGTCGAGCGCGGGATCGCCGGCATGCCGACGGCGTGGACGGCGCGCTGGGGCTCGGGCAAGCCGGTGATCGCGCTCGGCTCCGACATCGACGACATCCCGCAGGCCTCCCAGAAGCCCGGCGTCGCCTACCACGACCCGATCGTCGCCGGCGCGCCCGGCCACGGCGAAGGCCACAACTCCGGCCTGCCGCTGCAGATCACGGCGGCGCTGGCGCTGAAGACGGTGATGGCGCGCGAGAAGCTGTCCGGCACGCTGGTGCTGTGGCCCGGCGTCGCCGAGGAGCTGCTCGCCGGCAAGGCCTACCTGGTGCGGGCCGGCGTCTTCAAGGACGTGGACGCCTGCATCTTCGCCCACGTCAGCGATGGCTTGGGCGTCCGCTGGGGCGAGGCCACGGCGTCGTCGGGGCTCGTGTCGGTCGAATACACGTTCACCGGCGAGACGGCGCACTCGGCCGGCGCGCCGTGGCGCGGCCGGTCCGCGCTCGACGCCGTCGAGCTGATGAACGTCGGCTGGAACTTCCGCCGTGAGCACCTGCGCCTGCAGCACCGCTCGCACTACGTCATCACCAAGGGCGGCGACCAGCCGAACGTCGTGCCGCGCAACGCCAGCGTCTGGTACTTCCTGCGCGAGACCAACTACGCGCGAATCGCCGAGCTGCGCGGCATCGCCGATCGAATGGCGCAGGGCGCGGCGCTCATGACCAACACCGAGGTGACGTCGCGGATCATCGGCAGCGCCTGGCCGCAGCACTTCAACCGGCCCATCGCCGAGACGATGTACACCAATATCAAGGCCGTCGGCCTGCCGCAGTGGGACGCTGCCGACCAGACGCTGGCGCGAGCGGTGCAGAAGGAGCTGGGCCAGCCGGAGAAGGGACTGTCGACGGAGATCGGCCCGCTCACCGGAGCCGTGACCGCCGAGGACAACTACGGCGGCGGCTCGGACGACATCGGCGACGTGTCCTGGACGGTGCCGACGGTGACGATCCGCTATCCGTCGAACATCCCCGGCCTGCCCGGCCACCACTGGTCGAACGCCATCGCCAGCGCCACGCCGATCGCCCACAAGGGCGCGACCGCCGGCGCCAAGGTGGTGGCGATGACCGTCCTCGACCTGCTGCTGCGGCCCGAGCTCGTGTCGCAGTCGTGGGACTACTTCCGCACCGTGCAGACGAAGTCGACGACCTACCAGCCGCTGATCGCGCCCACCGACCTGCCCGACACGTCGATGAACGCGAAGACGATGGAGCAGTACCGGCCGGCGCTGGCGAAGTTCTACTACGACCCGACCAAGTTCAAGACCTACCTCGAACAGCTCGGGATCACATACCCGACCGTCAAGAAGTAACGACTCCGGAGTCGAATTCAACTCCGGAGTCGTCAGTCGACATCAACTCCGGAGTCGCGTCGCTACTCGGCGCGGAGGCCCTCGACCGGATCGATCTGCATCGCGCGCCACGCCGGCGGCAGGCTGGCGACCAGCGCCGCCACGAACAGCACGGCGGCACCGGAGAGAACCGACGTCGTGTCGTGCGGCGTCACGCCGAAGAGCACCGTCGACAGCAGTCCACGCGTGGCCTGGACCAGCGCCACGCCGATCGTCAGCCCGATGACGACCAGGACGGCGCTGCGCCGGACGACGGCCGCGCCGACCGATCGCGGCCGCTCCCCCAGGGTGAGCCGGATCGCGAGCTCGCGGCGCCGGAGCGCCACCGACCACGAGAACAGGCCGTAGACGCCGAGCGCGGCCAGGAAGGCGGCGAGGGCGCCGAAGGCACTGAGTGTCGTCATCAGCAAGCGCGGCTCGGCCGTCCGGCTCGCCAGCCGATCGTCCCAGGTCTCGACGGTCCCGAGGGGCGTCTGCGGCGAGACGGCCTTCAGCGCGCTGCGGACCGCCTGCACGGCTGTCCCGCGATCGCGGGCGGCGACGGCGATGGTGACGCTTCCGAATGGGAACTGCCGCGTCGGCGCGTAGACCGCGGGCTCGGTCGGGGTGCCGAGCGGCACGTTCTGGATGTCGGCGACGACGCCGACGATGCGCGTCCGGGCCGGCGGCGTCCGGCTCCCGTCTCGGTCGATCGTCCACGTCAGGTTGCGCGCGAGCGGACCGACCTGCGCCGGCGTCGAGACGACGTCCCGGCCCACCGCCGACCGTCCTGGATAGTGCCGGCGGGCCAGCGTCTCGTTGACGATCACCACCGCCTCGCCGTCCGGCGTGTCGTGGGCGGTGAACGCGCGTCCTTCGATCAGCCGCGCGCCCATCGTCTCGAAGTAGCCGTCGCTGACGGAGTGGTACTGCACTTGTGGCCGGTCCTCGGGACGGCCGAACGTCTGATCCGCGGGCTGGAAGGGGTTGCGCCAGCCATGTTCGAAGGGCAGGTCGTTGGTGCTGCCGGCCGAGACGACGCCCGGCTGCTCGCGGATACGATCGAGGATGGTCGCCTGATCGCTCGCCACCGCCGTCCACGCGCCGCCGTTGAATCCCGCCGACAGCTGCACCCCAGCCAGGACGACGTCCGTGGGCGCCACACCCAACGGCACCCGGGTCATCGCGCCGACCGTCCGCACCAGCAGCGCCGAGGCCACGAGGAGCGCGCAGGCCAGGGCCACCTCCGCGACGACGAGGCCCTGATGGAGGATCCGGGTGTCCCGCGAGCTGCCGCGTCCGCCGGCCTTCAGGTCGTGGGCCGTGTGCCGGCGGACCAGGACGAGCGACGGCACCAGCCCGAAGGTCACCGTCATGCCGGCGACGAGCGCCACGGCCACGCCGAGGACGTGCAGGCTCGCCGACGCCTCGTCGAGACGTGGGATCGAGACGGGCGTGACGGCCACCACCAGCGGGATCGCGATCAGCGCGACGAGCAGCCCGAGCAAGGCGCCCGCCCCGGACAGGATCACGCTCTCGGCGAGCAGCTGCACGACGATGTGCCGCGGCGCGGCGCCGATCGCCGTCCGCACGGCGATTTCACGCTCGCGCGTGAGCGCCCGCGTCAGCAGCAGCGACGCCACGTTCAGGCAGCCGATGACGAACAGCAGGCCGACGGCGCCGAACAGGACATAGAGCGCCGGACGGTAGTAGCCGAGCTGATCGTTCAGGAGCGGCACCACGGCAAAAGACCACCCCTTGTTGCTGCCTTCGAACTGGCGGCCGAGCCGCCCCGCCAGCGTATCCGCCGCCGCTCGCGCCTGCTCGATCGCGACGCCGTCCTTCAGCCGCGCCACGCCCTCCATGAAATGGGCCCCGCGGCTGTGCTGCCCGAGGTCCCACTGCAGGCGCTGCCAGACGTCCACGTCGTCGGGGAAGTGGAATCCGGCCGGCATGATGCCGACGATCGTGTATGGCGTGTCGTTGAGGGCAAGCTGCCGGCCGATGAGTCCGGGGTCGGCGCCATAGCGCGTCCGCCACAGGCGATCGCTGATCACCGCGATCCTGCTGCTGCGCACGAAGAACGGCCCGTCCTTCGGGAAGCCTTCGCCGAGCTGCGGTCCGCTGCCGAGCACTGCGAACAGGTTGGCGCTGGTCTCGATGGTCTTGACCCGTACCGGGTCCAGGCCGGGATCGCGCAGGTTCACGTCGGGCCGCCACCACGCGGCCGCGTCCTGGAACACCGGCAGCGCCCGGTAGTCCATGAAGGTGACCGGGGAGAACGGATCGTGGGCGAGCCCCTTCTCGGTGTTGGTGTCCCAGAGCTTCACCAGCCGGTCGGGGGCCCGGTACGGCAACGGCCGCAGGACGACCGAGTCGACGATCGTGTAGACGGCGGTCGCGGCCCCCGTGCCAAGGCCGAGCACGAGGATGACGATGGCGGCGAAGGCCGGCTGCAGGCGGAGCTGTCGCAACGCCATCCGAAGGGCATACCCCATGGCAAGACTCCTGGATCGGGACGCCGCGGCGGCGTCGTCGGCGAGGCGCGCGTAGGGCGCGCGAGGGTTGGGCCGGGGTTCGTGGCGGAGCGGGAGGAGGCCGGAACGGTCGAGCGCGCGCCGCGCCTCCAGGCGGGCGGCCGCGTCGTCGGCGCCGTCCTGCCGCGCGGCGAGGTAGATGTCCTCGAGGTGCGCGGCGAGCTCGTCGACGGTCTGCGGCGCGAGCTCGACGCCGGTGGCCCTGGCGTGGCGGAGAACGTCGGCCGCCCAGTCCGGGCCTGATGATGGCGTGGCCATGGTCCGGCTCCGTCAGGCGTAGCGGACGCCGGCCACCTGGCCGAGCGCCGTGACGAAGCGGGCCCAGTCCTCGCGCTGCGTGGCGAGGACCTTGCGGCCCGACTCGGTGAGTCGATAGTGGCGGCGGCGCCGCTGGCCGGCCTTCTCGACCCAGCGGCCGCTGATCCAGCGCCGGGCCTCGATGCGGTAGAGCGTCGCGTAGAGCGCGGCCAGGGTGAAGGTCAGCGTGCCGCCGGAGCGCAGCTCGATCTGACGCCCGATTTCGTAGCCGTGGAGGTCGTCGTCCGCCACCAGGGCCAGGATCAGCAGCTCGGCGCTGCCGCGCTTCGCCTCGTCGAATGCCGGTCGGTCACCCATCGTCCGCCTCCATGTATAACCTCGTGATACATCATCACGTGGAAGCTTGGACGAGGGACGGGCCGGGAAGGTTGGCTACGTGGCGAGGCTTTTCTGCAGCGGCCGGATCAGCCGCATTGGAGGATCATCCAGAGGCGGTCGAACCGCCCGATACGGAGGTCCTCGTCGCGGATGCAGTAGTAGAGACAGCCCATGTCGCCCCACATCATCCCGGCGTCGTCACTGCTCGGGACCTGCAGCAGCAGCCGCCAGTCGCGGGACCGTTGCTCGAACTCCGGCCGGCGCGCCGTCAGGTCGTCGGAAGGGGCGCCGGCGTAGAGCCCGCCGCCGGCTACCGTCGCGCATTCCCGCATCATGTCGCCTTGGACCTGATCGGGGTGGCCGCCGAGGAGGCAGCGTTCGGCGAAGGTATCGTCGCCGGTCAGGTGCTCCAGCAGCTCGGAGTAGGCGTCGGCCTGACCTGGCGTCAGGCCGAGTGCGTCGATCAGGGCGCTCTCGAGCGGCGGCAGCGCGATCGTACCTGTCGCGACCAGCGCCGTGGGCGGGAACCGCCCTTCCTCCGGCAGATCGTCCGGCAGCGCCCGTTCGCTGACGGCGGCGCCGGCAAGCACGTGGATCACTGCGAAACTGCCGGCGTCCTTCGGATCGAAGCCCCAGGTCTCCTGTTGAGCGGAGCAGAAGAACGCCAGGTGACCGCCCGACGGAAGGCCGTCGGCCGCAACGCCCGGCGGCAGGTTGCCCAGAGCGATCTGCGCGATGAACGCGAGGCTGCGGCCGTTGTGACTCGGCCAGGCCACCGACGTCGGCAGGAGCGGGGCGCCGCCGAGCCAGGACCCGGCCAGTGCCTCGCCGGTGTCCCCGTCGTCCTCGCTGGTCGGCCTGAGCACGGCTGCCCGCCGAACGAGGGCCGTGAGGGCGGCGGGGTGATCGAAGCCGGCCTCCTGGGCCAGCGCGGCGAGCTCGGTGGGTGTCATGGCTGGCTAGGCGATGTGAGCGCCGACCGCGCCGACGTAGACGGCGTACAGCGACTGGCTGGCGGTCATGAACAGCCGATTCCGCTTGGCCCCGCCGAAGCAGATGTTGGCGTTCACCTCGGGCAGCCGGATCATCCCGATCGGTTGGCCGGCTGGCGAGAACACCAGGACGCCGGGCCGGGCGCCGCACCAGAGGTTGCCGTCGGTGTCGCAGCGGATGCCGTCCGCACCGCTTCGCTGCTGCGTGCCCGGCACCATCGGCTGGACGAACAACTTGCCGTTCTTGAGCGTCACGCCATCGACGTCGTAGACCCAGATCGCGCCGTCGGCGACGTAGAGCTTCTTGTAGTCGGGCGAGAAGCACAGGCCGTTCGGCATGTTCTGATCGCCCATCGCCACCCGCGTGATCGTCGCCGCCTTCGGATCGACGCGGTAGACGGCCTCCTTGGTCTCGGATGGCGCCTTGTTGCCTTCGTAGTTGCCGCGGATGCCCCACGACGGGTCGGTGAACCAGATGCCGCCGTCCGGGTGGACGACGACGTCGTTGGGCGAGTTGAGCCGCTTGCCCTCGAACTTCTCGGCGATCACCGTGACCTGGCCGCTCGGCTCGTAGCGGACCACGCGCCGGCCGGCGTGCTCGCACGACAGCTGCCGGCCCTCGAAGTCGAAGGTGTTGCCGTTGCTGTTGCCGGACGGATTGCGGAAGGTGGTGACGCGGCTGTCGTCCTCGATCCAGCGCAGCTGCGCGTTGGCCGGGATGTCGCTCCACACCATGTAGCGGCCGACGCCGTTCCAGGCCGGGCCCTCGGCCCACGACGTGCCGAAGTGGAGCCGTTTGATGAGCGAGTTGAAGACGACGTACTGCCGGAACGACGGATCGAGCGCGACGATGTCGGGATCCGGGTACATCCGAGGCTCGGCCGCGTCCCAGGCGCGCGGCGTGGCGACCGGCGACACGGGCGGGCCACCGGCGGGCGGACCCGGTGGGGGCGTCTGCGGGGCCGGAGCCGGACCCGCGCCGGCTGTCTGGGCTGCCTGCGCGGCCAGCGGCGCGACGGCGGCCGCCGCGAGGGCGGTGGTCAGGAATCGACGGCGATCCGGGCGGGCGTCGGCGGTTTTCATGGCGCAAGTGTCGCGTTTCGGAAGCGCGTTGCGCAAGGCGCCCGCGGATTGTGTAACGCCCTTCCGAAGCGGGACACTAAAATACGACCCACGCCATGAAACAGCTTCAAGTCGCGCTCCTCTCCCTGGGGATGGCCTTCGCCGCGTTCCTCGTGGCCACGCCATCGGCACGAACCGTCCAGCCTGCCAAGCCGAAGATGCGCTACACCGCAGCCCGTTCCGGCGACAGCGTGGTGCTCACCGACGCCACCACCGACACCGTCGTATCGATCCTGCCGTCGCTCGGCAACATGGCCTACCAGATGAAGGTCAAGGGCCACAACGTGCTGCGCTATCCGCACGCGACGATCGACGAGTTCCGGAAGGCGCCCAACACCATCGGCATCCCGTTCATGGGCCCGTGGGCCAACCGCCTCGACGAGCAGGCGTTCTACGCCAACGGCAAGCGCTACCCGTTCGACATGGCGCTCGGCAACGTCCGCGGCCAGATCCCGATCCACGGGTTCGTCACGACGACCGACCAGTGGAAGGTCGTCGAGATGAAGGCGACCAAGGACGAGGCCTGGGTCAAAAGCCGCCTCGATTTCTACCAGGTGCCGGCGTGGATGAAGCAGTGGCCGTTCGCTCACACGGTGGACATGACCTACCGCCTGAAGGACGGCGTCCTCGAGGTGCTCACCGAGGTGACGAACCTCGCCAACGAGCCGATGCCGCTCGTCATCGGCTACCACCCGCACTTCACCCTCACCGACAGCAAGCGCGACGAGTGGACCGCGTCGGTCGCCGCCAGGAAGCACTACCTGCTGACGCCGCAGAAGCTTCCGACCGGCGACACCGAGCCGATCGAGACGTTCGCGGCCGATCCGAAGGCCATCTCGGTCAGGGATCACGACCTCGACGACGTCTTCGGCGACCTGGTACGCGACGCGCAGGGGCGTGCCACGTTCACGGTCAAAGGCAAGACGCAGCGGCTCGACGTGATCTTCGGGACCAACTACAAGGTCGCGGTCGTGTGGGCGCCGAAGCCGCCGGCCGGGCAGGAACGCAACTTCATCTGCTTCGAGCCGATGGTCGGCGTCACCAACGCCGTCAACATGGCGCACAAGGGCACCTATACCGAGCTCCAGTCGATCGCCCCTGGCGCGACGTGGAAAGAGAGCTGGTGGGTCAAGCCGAGCGGGTTCGAGGCCGCCCGCTGAGCCGATCCGCGCCTGAGCGGCGCATGTGCCATCGGCGGTCGAGACGTTCGACTTGACCGTGTTCGCCGTTGTTGGAGTATTCACACGCTGCTCGAAAGGGTCACATGTGCCACCGCAATCGTCCGATGCCGGGTGCCGATGATCGCTATCTCGACGAACGCTGCAAGGTGTCGCCGAGCCCCGAGGCGCAGGCCCGCCTCACGGACAAGCTGCGCGAGGCCGCCGATCGGGCCGGCCTGCCGGCTGGCCAACTCGGGCTGGTCCCGCTCGACCGCGGCGGCTACAACGACGGCCTGATCAAGCCGGGCACCGACCTGCCGCTCGGCACGCCGCTGCGGGTCGCCCGGCGCGGCGCGATCGACCGAGCTCCGCTGCGCGGCCAGGTGCGCGTTCTCGTCGTCCTGGTCGACTTCTCCGACAAGGTCATGACCGCGACGCCGCAGCACTTCCAGGACCTGTTCTTCTCGACCGGCAAGCTGCCGCACGGCAGCGTCAAGGAGTACTTCAAGGAAGCCAGCGGCGGGAAGATCTCGATCACCGGCGAGGTGGTCGGCCCGTTCCGTATGCCGTTGCCGCTGGCCACCTACGGCGGCGGCGGGTCCGGCACCGACAATCCCGCACCCAATGCGCGCACCATGGCGCGCGAGGCGGCCGTCCAGGCCGACCCGGTCGTCGACTTCAAGCCCTACGACAACGACGGCAACGGCTTCGTCGACGCGTTCATCGTCGTCCACGCCGGCCGCGGCGCCGAGGAGACGCTCGACGGCAACGACATCTGGTCGCACAAGTGGGTGTTCGGCGGCGGCGCGCTGAACGCCGACGGCACCAAGGTCTTCGCCTACCTGACGGTGCCTGAGGACTGCAAGATCGGCGTCTGCGCGCACGAGCTCGGGCACCTGCTCTTCGGCTGGCCCGATCTCTACGACACCGACGATTCTAGCTCCGGCCTGGGCAACTGGTGCCTGATGGCGGGCGGCAGCTGGAACGGCGACGGCGACATTCCGGCCCACCCCTCGGCGTGGTGCAAGGCGTCGCAGGACTGGGTCACGACCGTCAACCGGACCACGTCCGGCACGCTGACCATCGCCGAGGTCAAGACCGGCAAGAAGGTCTACCGGCTGTGGAAGGACGGCATCCAGGCGCAGGAGTACTTCCTCGTCGAGCACCGGGCCCAGACCAAGTACGACGCCAAGCTGCCTGGCGAGGGCCTGCTCGTCTACCACATCGACGACTCGATCGAAGGCAACGACAACGAGCACCACCCGCAGGTGAAGCTGATCGAAGCCGACGGCCGGACGCACCTCAAGGACGGCACCAACCGCGGGGATGCCGGCGATTCGTTCCCCGGCACCGCCAGCAACACCAACTTCACCGCGACCACCGTGCCGAACTCGCTCGCCTACAGTGGTCTCGAGACGTGCGTGTCGCTGACCGGCATCGTCAAGTCCGGCACGTCCATGAAGGCCAAGGTGTCGGTATCGTGCCCGCTGCACGTCGCGCCGCCTCCGCCGGCGCCGGCGAGGCGGAAGACGAAGAACACGCGCAAGACCACGAAGACCAAGCCCACGAAGAAGGCCCGGCCCACGAAGAAGACCAAGCCCACGAAGAAGGCCAAGCCGGCCAAGAAGCGCCCGTCGAAGAAGGCGGCGAGACGTTGACGATGCAGGTCAAGGAGAACTGGTCGCACGTCGTCGGGCGGGTCGAGAAGTGGACCGCGCCCAAGGCCCCGGACGAGCCGGGCGAGCTGGTCGTGCGCGTCGAGCGCGTCAGGGACGTGAAGGGCGAGGGTGGAAAGCCCTGGCCCAACCTGCTCGAGCAGGCCGAGGGCTCGACGCTGCGGGTGCAGGTGCCGAGCTCGGCGGCGGCCGATCTCGAAGTCGCCGACGGCGCGTCCATCACCGTCGACGTGCGGCGCGGCCGCGAGACCGGCGTCGTGTTCGCCAATCCGGAGAAGATCCGCATCCGCTAGCCGTTGTGGCCCGGCGCCTGGAGCTGCGGCTCTGCGATGGCCGGATGTGCGCTTTCCCGTAACCCTCCGTTAATAGAAGCGTCGCCATCCCCGCTTCTGCGTTCCCTGCCTCGGGATGGCCACCATCGGAGCGTCAGCCATGTCGAAGCGGATCCGCGGATGGCACATCGTCGTCGGCCTGCAGCTGGCCGTCCTGGTGGCGGCGGCGTGCGGGCAGCCCGGGCGCGCCGGCCACGTGCTCGATGAAGCCGCTAAGGCCGGACGCACGGCGGCCAGCTTCCCGGCCGCGGCCGAAGATTACTTCCACGACATGGACGGCACGCTGCCGCTCAGCAAGGAAGAGATCCAGGGCCGCAACATGTGGATCGTGTGGACCGGCGGCAACGACCGCTTCTGGGACACGATCTCGGTCAGCACGCTCGGCACGTTCGACCTGCTGAAGACCGCGTCGTCGCACCCCAAGCTGGGCTACGGGCGGCACAACCGTTTCAAGTTCCTCGGCCTGATCAACGAGCCGTGCTACACGGAGGCCACCGGCCCGGACCCGAACCGCTACGGCCTGTGGCTCGACGTCCGCGACCCGAAGTGTCCGCCGGATCCCTTTGCCAGCGACGCCAACTACAAGGGCGTCGCGAGCGGCGCCCGTGGCAAGACGGTGCCGGTCGGCTCCTACTACGGCGAACCCACCGGCGTCGTCGGCCTGCGGCTGTTCCCGAACCCGGCCTTCGACGAGCAGGCGCGGAAGCGGTGGAACTCGGAGCGCTACTACAACGATCCGGACTACTACTTCCAGCGGGATCTGGTGAAGCCCTACCGCATCGGCATGTCGTGCGGCTTCTGCCACGTCGGCCCCGACCCGCTGCGGCCGCCCGTCGATCCGGAGAACCCGGAGTGGCGCAACCTGTCGTCGACGGTCGGGGCGCAGTTCTTCTGGGTCGATCGCATCTTCAACTGGCAGGGCGACAGCAACCCGAAGAGCTTCTTCAAGCAGCTCTTCATCACGTCGCGGCCGGGCTCGCTCGACACGTCGCTCGTCAGCACCGACAACATCAACAACCCGCGGACGATGAACGCGGTCTACCTGGTCGGGCCGCGGCTGATGCACGCCAAGCGCTGGGGACGCGAGAAGATCTCGGGCGGCGAGCTGGACAACCGGCAGTTCAACGACTTCGTGCCGGCCGGGCATCCGCTGGCGGAGCTGTTCGAGAAGCCGGATACGGTCTACGCCCCGCGTGTCCTCAAGGACGGCTCCGACTCGGTCGGCGCGCTCGGCGCCCTCAACCGCGTCTACCTGAACATCGGCCTGTTCAGCGAGGAGTGGCTGCTGCACTTCCAGCCGATCATCGGCGGCAAGCCGATCTCGCCGATCCCGATCGCCACCGCGAAGAAGAACTCGGTCTACTGGCAGGCGACCGAGCAGCAGACGATGTACATGGCCGCCTTCCTGGTCAAGGCATCCTATCCGCACCACCTGAAGGATGCCCCCGGCGGCCCGGCCCACCTCACCGAGGACGCGGCCACGCGGCAGCGCGGCAAAGAGGTCTTCTCCGACTACTGCGCGCGCTGCCATTCGAGCAAGCCGGTCGATCTCCCGCCGGACATCCGGCTCCAGGAGAACGGCGCCACCTATCTCGAGCACTGGAACAAGTACTGGGCCTACACCAAGACCCCGGCCTTCAAGCAGGCGATGCGGGCCAAGGTGCTCGATCCGGCTTTCCTCGACGACAACTACCTGTCGAGCGAACTGCGCGTCCCGGTGACGCTGCTCGCCACCAACCTCTGCAGTCCGATCGCCACCAACGCGATCAAGGACAACATCTGGGACAACTTCTCGTCGGCGACTTACAAGGCACTGCCTTCGGTCGGCACCGTCAAGGTGCGCCATCCGGTCACCGGCGCCGAGAAGGATTTCGTCGTGCCCGGCGGCGGCCGCGGCTTCACGCGCCCGGCCTCGCTCGTCAGCCTGTGGTCGACGGCCCCCTACCTGCAGAACAACTCGGTCGGGCCCTTCGACCCGAGCCCGTCGGTCGAGGCGCGGCTGGGCGTCTTCGAGAAGTCGATCGAGCAGATGCTGTGGCCCGAGAAGCGCCGCCGCGACGACATCTTCACCAGGCCGGACGATCCGGGGGCCGGCGTCATCGATCGCACGAGGTCCGAGTCGTCGCTGTGGGTACCGCGCGGCTACGTCCCGGCTCCGCTGAAGCCGCTGATCAGCGCCGACGGCATCGAGATCGGGCCGATTCCCGAGAAGTTCCCCGTATCGCTGCTGGCCAACGCCGATCTGATGGGCGCCGACCTGAAGGGCGCCGAGAAGAAGGCGCACGACGAGGCGCTGCGGACAGTCATCCGGACGATGATCCGCGAGCTGAAGGCGGGCAACGACATCTTCAAGAGCACGGCCGTCATGGATGGCCTGTGGGGGCTCAGCAAGTGCCCTGACCTCGTCGTCAACAAGGGCCACTACTTCGGGACCGCGTGGCAGCCTGACGAGGCGCCGCTCTCGGACGCCGACAAGCGCGCGCTGATCGCCTTCCTGAAGACGTTCTGAACTGCCCGGACCCGACACATGCCAGCGCCGCCACTCCACCGCCGCGAGCTCGTGAAGGCCGTGCTCGCCGGCGTCGGCCTGGCCGGGCTGGCGGGCCGGACCGTCGCCGCCGACGAGCCGCCCGACTACATCGTGGTCGGTTCCGGGGCCGGCGGCGGCACGGTCGCGGCGCGCCTCGCCGAGCGCGGCTATCGCGTGCTCGTCCTCGAGGCGGGCGGCGATCCGCGCACCGTCCGCGGCGGCAACCCGCTCCAGCCGTCGGCGAACACGATGCCGGACGACTACGACGTGCCGGCGTTCCACGGCCTGGCGACCGAGAACGACGGCATCCGCTGGGACTTCGTCGTCCGGCACTACGCCGACGACGCGCAGCAGCGTCGCGATCCCAAGTACATCAGCAAGCTGCCGGACGGCCGGCCGGTCGACGGCATCCTCTATCCGCGCGCCGCCGCGCTCGGCGGCTGCACCGCGCACAACGCGATGATCCTGGCCTATCCGTTCAACTCGGACTGGGATCAGCTCGCCGACCTGACCGGCGATCCGTCGTGGCGGGCCGAGGCGATGCGCGCCTACTTCGAGCGCCTCGAGAACTGCCGCCACCGCACGCTCGAGCGCTTCAAGGCGCGGTTCGGCTGGAATCCGAGCCGCCACGGCTGGTCCGGCTGGCTGACCACCGAGCAGGCGACGCCGGAAGCGGCATTCCGCGATCGCGACCTGCGCAAGACGATCCTCGGCTCGGCGAAAGCCGCCTGGGAGGCGCTGGCGGCGCCGATCGATCGCGCCCGCTGGGAAAGCCAGGGCGACCCGAACGACTGGCGCGTCGTGTCCGAGGACGCCGTCGGCATCCGCTACACGCCGCTGACGACCGGCGGCCACCAGCGGGTCGGCGTCCGCGAACGGCTGCTCGATGTGGCGAAGAAGTGGCCGGATCGGCTGGTCATCAAGACGAACGCGCTGGTGACGCGCGTGCTCTTCGACGGAACCCGCGCGACGGGCGTCGAGTATCGCGACGGCGCGCGCCAGTACGGCGCCCACCCGAGCCCGGCGCCCGCTGCGCCGACCGTGCAGGTGCTGGCGAAGCGCGAGGTCATCCTCGCCGGCGGCACGTTCAACACGCCGCAGCTGCTGATGCTCTCCGGCATCGGGCCGCGGCCGGAGCTGGAAGCGCTCGGCATCCCGGTGCTGGTCGACGCGCCGCGCGTCGGCCGCAACCTGCAGGATCGCTACGAGGTGGCGGTCGTCAACACGATGCCGTTCCCGGCCTGGAAGTCGCTCGAAGGCGCGACGTTCACCAACGCCGACCCGCAGTACCGTGAATGGCGCGACACGCGCGGCGGCGTCTACACGACCAACGGCGCCGTCCTCTCGGTGTGCCTGCGCTCCAGCGCGCGCGCGCCGGTCCCGGACCTGTTCTGTTACGGCCTGCTGGCCGATTTCCGCGGCTACGAGCCCGGCTACACCAAGCGGCTGCCCAAGGCGCTGAACGCGCTGTCGTGGATCGTGCTCAAGGCCCGCACCAACAACACCGGCGGGCGGCTCACCCTCGCCTCGCGCGACCCGGCGGCACCGCCGCGCATCAACTTCCACTACTTCGAGGAAGGCAGCGACGCGAGCGGCGAGGATCTGCGCGCCGTCGTCGCCGGCGTGTCCTTCGTCCGGCGCATCGTCGACGAGCTGAAAGGCCGCGGCATCGACGTGACCGAGGCGGCGCCGGGCCGGCAGGTCGCCGACGAGGCAGTCGCCGGCTTCGTGCGGGATCAGGCCTGGGGGCACCACGCCTGCGGCACGTGCGCGATCGGTCCGGCCGCGCTCGCCGGGGTCGTGTCGTCGAACTTCCAGGTGCACGGCGTCCGCGGGCTGCGCGTCGTCGACGCGTCAGTGTTCCCGCGCATCCCCGGACACTTCATCGCCAGCGCGGTGCTGATGATCGGCGAGAAGGCCGCCGATGTCATCGCCGCCGATGCCGGGCCCTGGTCCGCGAAGCGGGCCGCGGCGCCGGCCGCGCGTTCCCGCGCCTGATTCAGTCGAGGTACCACCATGCGACGCACTTCTGCCCTCACCAGCTTCGCGGCGGCCGCCGTTCTGCTCGCCAGCTGCCAGTCCGCGGCGCCGCCGCCGATCCGGTTCGCGCCGGTGGGTACCGACATCGCCCGCCTGCGCGGCGAGTTCGCGCTCACCGACGCCGAACGGGCGGCGCTGACGCCGGAGTCGATCAGGCACCTCGATCAGGCGCAGGTCGACCAGATTTACCAGCGCCTCGACACCGGCCCGATGCCCGATGGTCCCTTCCGCGGCGACCTGTTCTTCCCGCGCGGATCGAAGCGCGACGTCAGGCTCGGCGAACTGAACGGCGTGCCACGCGACACGCTGGCGGAGCTGGCCGTGGTCCGCCTCGAGACGCTGGGCAAGGCGCTGTGGCGAGGCAAGGTGTTCTTCCGCTCGCAGGGCGTCCTGCGCAACCGGATCGAGGAGCTGTCGATTCTGAAGCCGTTCGTCCGCGACTGGCAGTCGATCCCGAAGCTGACCTTCGACGGCGCCACGACGTGGCTGCTCTTTCCGGCCAAGCTGTCGTGCGGCGACAGCCGTTTCGATCCGGCGCATAAGTCGATCCTGATCGACTACGCCAAGGGATCGACGGTCGAGGGATTCCGCCCGGTGCCGGACGGTCTCGCCGGTCCGGATCGCCTGGACATCTTCGACGAGGTGCGCCTGATCCGGCCCGGGTTCTATCTCGGACGGGCCTACTTCCGCGGCAGCTTCGGCCTGAACTTCACGCTGATCGATCCAGCCGTCGCCGCCTCCGCGGCGCCGCGGCCGACCGGCGACTGCACCCAGGCGCAGTAGGCGTAGATTCCTGCGAGCCTCCAGCCGGCGCCTGAGCTAGGCTGCTGGAGGCATGGCGGAACCCACGCAGCTCGCTCGCAGTCTCACGCTCACCCACACGACTGCGCTGGTCGTCGGCACCGTCATCGGGACGGGGGTCTTCCTGAAGACCGCGATCATGGCGCAGGACACCGGCAGTCCGGCCTTCGTGCTGGCGGCGTGGGTCGTGGCCGGCCTGCTGTCGCTCGCCGGCGCGCTCGCCTACGCCGAGCTCGGCGCCATGCTGCCGGAAGCCGGCGGCGAGTACGTCTACCTGCGCCAGGCCTACGGCGAGGCGGCCGCCTTCTTCTACGGCTGGACCCGCGTCTTCGTCAGCGGCACGGGATCGATCGCGATCCTCGGCGTCGGCTTCGCAACCTTCCTCGGCGCCGTGCTGCCGATGCGCGCCGTCTGGGCGCAGACGACGTTCACCCTCATCGGCCAGCCGATCGACTGGCAGTTCGGCGTCACACAGGTCGTGGCCGTGGCGGCCATCGTGCTGTTCGGCGTGGTCAACTGCCTGAGTGTCGTGTTCGGCGGACGCGTGCAGTCCGTCCTCACCGTCCTCAAGGTGGGCGGCATCGCCGCGCTCGTGATCGGCATCTTCGTTCGCTCCGAGACCGCCGACTGGGGCCACCTGGCCGCACCTGCCGGCCAGGCCACGAGCGGGATCTCGGCGTTCGGGCTGGCGCTGCTCGCCGCGCTCTGGGCCTACGACGGCTGGAACAACATGCCGATGGCGGCTGGCGAAGTGAAGGACCCCGGACGCAACGTGCCGAGAGCCCTCATCTGGGGCATGGTCGCGGTCATGGCGATCTACTGCCTGGCGAACCTGGCCTACTTCTACGCGCTGCCCTTCGCCGAGGTCCTGACCTCGAGTTCGACGACCCATCGGCAGGCGCTGCCAGTGGCGACCAAGGCCGCCCAGACCGTCTTCGGCGAGTACGGGGGCAAGCTGATCTCGATCGCCTTCATCGTGTCGGCGCTGGGCGCGCTGAACGGCTCCACGCTGAGCAACGCGAGAGTGCCCTTCGCGATGGCCCGCGACGGCTATTTCTTTGCCAAGGCCGGCGTCGTCAGCGCCGGGACGCGCTCTCCCGTCTACGCGCTGCTGATGCAGACGTGCTGGGCCAGCGTGCTGGCGATCTCCGGGACCTACGATCAGCTGACCGACTACGTCATCTTCGCATCGTGGATCTTCTACGCGTTGGTGACGTCGGCCGTGCTCGTGCTGCGCCGGACGGCGCCCGAGGCGCCGCGCCCATACCGGACGCTGGGCTACCCGATCGTGCCGCTGGCGTTCGTGCTCGTGGCGGGTTGGCTGGTCGTCAACACCCTCGTCAATCGGCCGGTCCAGTCCGTCGCCGGCCTGGTGCTGATCGCCTCAGGTCTGCCGGTCTACGCCTATTACCGCATGCGGAATCGAGCGACTTCGACCGCCTGATCCTGTCCCAGGCGGTGCGAGCGGGCTTCGGCGTCTACACCGGCACGGCGGAGCTCAAGGACGGCTCGATTCGCGTCTTGCCGCTCGTGGCCTTCCTTCGCCGCCTCGCGGCCGGCGACGTCCTCGGCTGAGCGCGGACCGGCCGACCAGACAGTTCGCCGGCGGCCGCTGACGCGAGGCGACACGTTTCGGCGCGAGGCGCACTCCAGACCAGGAGGTTCGCCATGTCGCCGTTCCGCTGTGCCCTCGCCGTCGTCACCGTCACCGTCACTACCTGCCTGCTGGCACTCGCTCGCCCGGCCGCCCAGGAGCCGGCATCACCGCCCACCATGCAGATCCGCACCACGTCGCTGACCGCCGCCCAGTCGCAGATGTGGACCGAGTACTTCAACGCCACGGCGCCGACCGCCGAGCCTGCGGCCCTGGCGCTCTGGGCTGCCCGGAATCGTGTCACGCTGCGGCCAGGTGGTCGCTTCGACCTGCCCGGTGCGCCAGCGGTGCCCGGCTGCAACGACGACCCGCTCCACCCCGGCAGCGTGCTGCCGATGCAGGACACCGGCTGCGAGTCGCACTGCTGGTCGACGAAAATGACCTGGATCTACAAGCAGGGCGGCTATTGGACCGGCCTGACGTGCGACCTGAGCGCGTGCTCCTGGGACACCGAGAGCAGGCAGTGGATCTGCCTCTACACGCGCAACTGCGTCACCCAGCGCGGCAACAAGGTGTGACACTGGCTAAAGTCTATGTTCGGGGTGCGTGCATCCGACGAACACCGGGTTGAACAGCTGCCCGTTGTCGCCGAGCTCCTGTTCGAGGCCGATCCTGGTCGAGTAGTAGCCGGAGATCGTCAAGCCCTTGATCGCGGTGAAGAACGGAACACCCGGCGCGTCTTCGGCGGCGTGGCCGCTCGGCGCCGCCAGCTTGGTCAGCAGCTCGGTCTGCTGCGCCGGCGTCGCCGCGGTGAACGCCTTGCCGTAGAGCGCGGTACTGCGCGTGTCCATCCAGGCCAGGCCGGTCAGGAAGCGTGCCTTGTCGTCCGGCCGGGTATTGGCCAGGATGTTGTCGACGAACCGATCGACCAGCGCGGCCCGGGCTCCCGGGGTGTCGGTGGTCGGGATGATCAGCTCGGCGAGCGTGGCGACGGATTCGAGCTGCGCCGTCGACAGCGCCTTCGGCACGAACGGCGCGGCGGCGACCTGCGCGCTCGCCGCAGCCGCGAGGTGCGTGTGCATGGCCGGATCCTGGGCCAGCAGCGTCAGGCGATCGAGCCAGAGCGCCGTGGCTGCGGCGCCGGTGCCGGCGGCCAGGCCGCGCAGCGCGCTGCGCCGGCTGATGACGCGGTGTTCGTTCGAGATCATCCCAGCACTCCCCGCTTCATCTGGTCGGCGAGATAGTCGGTGGCGCGCCACGACAGGGCCAGGATCGTGAGCGTCGGGTTCTTCTCGGTCGCGGTCGGGAAGGCCGAGCCGTCGACGACGTAGACGTTCGGCACCTCGTGCATCTGGTTGAAGCGGTTCAGGGCGGAGCGCTTCGGATCCTCGCCCATCCGGCAGGTGCCGTGCTCGTGGATGGCCGATCCGTTGCGATCGATGTCGGCGCGGACGTAGTCGACCAGCTCGGCGCCGGCGGCCTTGGCGATGGCCTCGGCGGTGTCGGCCATGTGCTCGGCCATCTTCCGTTCGTTGTCGCCGATGCGGTAATCGATCTTGATGAGCGGCACGCCGTACGGTCGTTGCCGGCGTCGCCGACGGTGATGCGGTTGTGGGCGTAGGGCAGGACCTCGCCATACGGATGCATCTCGAACCAGGCCGGATGGCGCCGCTTGATCTCCGTCTTCAGCGCTACGCCGAAGCCGGGGATGCGCTCGCTGCCGCCGTGCGCGCCGGTGTCGCTGGCGCCGGTGTTCCAGAACTGCATGCCGAAGCCGCGCAGGTAGTCGCGGCGATGCCCGTCGCGGTGGTTGAAGCGCGGCAGGTAGATGTGCTCGCCGCCGATGCCGCGGTCGTTGCGCGTCGCGGTGCCGGCGAGCGGCGGCAGCCAGCCGCGGATGTGGAAGCGGATCTGCTCGCAGAGATAGCGGCCGATGACGTCCGATCCGTTGCCGAGGCCGTTCGGGTAGGCCGTCGACTTCGAGTTGAGGAGCAGCCGCGTCGAGTCGACGCAGCTGGCGCCGACCACGACGACTTTGGCCAGCGCCTGCCGTTCCGCGCCGGTCTTGCGATCGAAGTATTGGACGCCCTTGGCGCGGCCCTTGTCGTCGACCAGGATCCGCGCCGCCACCGCGTTCGAGCGAATCTCGAGCTTGCCGGTCTTCATCGCGAACGGCAGCAGGTGATCGGCGGCGTTGAAGAACGAGGCGGTGTCGCAGCCGGCGCCGCAGTTGCCGCAGTGGTGGCAGGCGGGGAAGCCGCGCGTCGGCTTCGTCATGTTGGCGCGGCGGCCGGCCACGATGTCGAGGCCGATGCCCTTGGCCGCCTTCTGGAGCAGGCGCTCGGCGCAGCGCGGGGCCGGGGGAGGCTGCAGGAAGCCGCTGCCGGGCAGCGAGTCGGAGTCGTCGTTGCCGCCGCAGACGCCGATCAGCTGCTCGACCTGGTCGTAGTAGGGCGAAATGTCGCTGTAGGCGATCGGCCAGGGGATCTCCCAGCCGTCCCGGGCCGGGCCCTTGAAGTCGAGGTCGGAGAGACGCAGGCTGACCCGGCCCCAGATGTTGGTCTTGCCGCCGTGGCCCCACACCCGGTAGAGGTCGAACTGCCGGTCGTCCGGCGTCTTGTAGGGCTGCTCGGTCGTGTCGAGATAGAAGGTCGGCGGCGCCTCGCCGCGGGCCCGGCGCACGCGGGCTTCCCACGGCCTGACGTGCGTCCAGAACGTCGCCCGGTCGAACTTGGTGCCGGCGTCGAGCAGCAGCACGTCGACGCCCTGGCGGGTCAGGTTCCAGGCCGCCATGCCGCCCGAGGCACCGCTGCCGATGACGATGACGGAGTGGACTTTCGGCGACCTGATGACCTGCATGGACGGCGGCCCGGCGTCGGCTGGATTGGCGGTGGCGTGCTACGCGTTGCGGACGATCTTCGAGGTCGTGATCATCTGGCCGGCGTGGCGGGTGCAGTGCTCGGCGCCGTGGAAGAGCAGGCCGAGGACGGTGGTCGGCAGCTGCTTGCGGCCGACGGCGCGCGGCGTCGCCAGGTCGGAGACCGGCGTGCCGCGGACCTGGCCGAGCGCGGCGGTGATTCCGCTGCGCACCAGGCCGAAGAGCTCGGTCGCGTCGGCCGGCGGATCGCCGGGAACGCCCTCGGCCTTCAGGTAGACGAGCTGCGGCTCGGACAGCGCCAGGCCGCGGGCGTAGGTGAACAGGCGGTCGAGCGCCCCGGCGAGATGGCGGGCGTGGAAGCCGACCGAGGCGGCGCCGCCCGGCGTCGCCCAGATCTCGTCGACGGCGAGCGGGGCCAGCGTCGCCTCGACGTCCTCCTGCGCCTGCAGCAGGGCGTGGACGACGGGCTGGAGTTCGGCCGGGTAGCCCTCGACGGCTCCGCGGAGCCACACCTCGGGCGGGGAAGACGTGCTCATGCCACTCAGTCTACATTGCTGTCACCGTGGCCATCACCACATCCCGCCTGCGCTGGTACATCGGCGGACTGCTGTTCCTGTCCACCGTCATCAACTACATCGATCGGCAGACGCTGAGCGTCCTGGCTCCGTATCTGAAGGTCCAGTACAGCTGGACCTACACCGACTTCTCCCTGATCATCATCGCCTTCCGGCTCGCCTACTCGATCGGGCAGACCGTCGCCGGCCGCGGGCTCGATCGCGTCGGGACGCGCACCGGCCTGTCGATCGCGGTGCTCTGGTACTCGATCGCGGCGATGCTGACCTCGTTCGCGGTCGGCCTGAAGTCGTTCGCGGCGTTCCGCTTCCTGCTCGGCGCGGGCGAGGCGGCCAACTGGCCGGGGGCGACGAAGGCGGTCTCCGAATGGTTCCCGCGGCGCGAGAGCGGCTGGGCGGTGGCGCTGTTCGATAGCGGCTCGTCGGTGGGCGCCGCGATCGCGCCGGTCCTCGTGCTGTGGCTGTTCCACACCTTCGGGACGTGGCGGCCGGTGTTCGTCATCACCGGCGCGCTCGGCTTCGTCTGGCTGTGGATCTTCCGGCGTCTCTACCATCCGCCGGAGTCGCATCCGTGGATTTCGGCGGAAGAGCGCGCCTACATCCTGGCCGACCGTGATCCGATCGAATCGGCGGCGCAGGCCGGTCCGGTGTCGACGACGCGGCTGCTGCGACTGCGCCAGACGTGGGGGATCATCGTCGGCAAGGCGCTGACCGATCCGGTCTGGTTCTTCGTCACCGACTGGCTGCCGATCTACCTCGTCGCGCGCGGCTTCCGCCTCGAGACCAGCCTGCTGGCGTTCTGGCTGCCATTCCTTGCCGCGGACGCCGGCAACTTCCTCGGCGGCGGCGTCTCGAGCTGGCTGATCGGCCGCGGCATGGCGGTCGGCAAGGCGCGGAAGATCGTCATCGCGGTGGGTGGCCTCGGCATGAGCAGCCTCGTGCTCACGGTGTTCCTGCACGACCTGGTGTCGCTGGCGGCGTGCTTCGCGATCGCCACCTGCTCCTACGCGGCGTTGTCGACGATGGTCCTGAACCTGCCCGCCGACCTCTACCGCTCGCGCGCCGTCGCGTCGGTCAGCGGCCTGAGCGGGACCGGCGCCGGTCTCGGGACCATCCTCGCGACCTATGCCACGGGCTGGGTGGCCGACCGCTATTCGTTCGCGCCGGTCCTGGTCGTGGCCAGCCTGGTGCCGCTGCTCGCCGTCGTGGCGGTGCTGACGCTGGTGCGCCGCACCCGCGACAGCGACGACGGCGTGCTGCGCCCCGCCTGACCGACACGCCTGACGCGTCGGGCCGACGCTCAGGCGCCGAGCCGCGCCAGCACGTCCGCGTCGACCCGCGACGCCGACGCGGCGTCGAGGTAGAGGGTGGTGCGTTCGTGAGTGCGCAGGATCGACGCCGGCACGTCGGGCGTGATCGGACCGGTGAGGACCGCCGTGACCGCCGCCGCCTTGCGCTCCTCCGGCACCATCGCCAGGATCTCGCGGGCGGCAAGGATCTGGCGGATCGACATCGAGATGGCGTGGCGCGGCACGTCGTCGAGCGACGCGAACCAGCCTTCGCCGACCTGCTGGCGGCGGCACGCCTCGTCGAGCGCCACCACCAGGTACGGCTCGGTCGTCTCGAAGTCGGCCGGCGGGTCGTTGAACGCCAGGTGCGTGTTCTCGCCGATGCCGACGAAAGCGACGTCGATCGCCGCGCGCGCGATCGCCGCGCCGACCGTGCGGCGGACGGCGTCCACGTCGCCTTCGCCGGCCAACGCGTGGAACGTCGGGATGCCGGTGGGGTCGACGAGGTGCTCGCGCAGCACGCGGCGGAAGCTGGCCGGGTGATCCGCGGCCAGGCCGACGTACTCGTCGAGGTGGAAGAGCTCGACCCGCGACCAGTCGACGCGCGTGCTCGCGACGAGGTGGCGCAGGAAGGCGAGCTGCGAGTTGCCGGTGGCGGCGATGACCCGGGCCTGGCCGCGTGCGGCGATGACGTCAGCGAGGACGCCCTCGGCGTGGCGCGCCGCCGCGGCGCCCATCTCGTCCGCGGTGGGGGAGAGGTGGATTCGCACCCGCGGAGTTTACGATGAGTGCATGAAGCGCCCCAAGAAGCACCCCAAGAAGCATCAAATCATCGTCGTCGCTGCCCTGGCCATGGGGTGCGTGGTCGTGTCGTCCGCCCAGCAGCCGCCGCGCGGCGGCCCGCCCCAGGTCACGGTTCCGCCACTGCCCACCTTCGACGAGGTGGCGCCGCCGCCCGGCTGGAAGCCGGACGGGCACATCCCGCCGCGCGTGCCGATCACCCTGGCCCGGCTGCCGCGGACGGCGATCGCCAAGGCGAAGTACCCGGCCATCGACTTCCACGTCCACGCGCCCGACCTCACCACCGACGCGGCCTACAAGGACTTCGTCGCGCTGCTCGATCGCATCGGCGTCGCCGCCATCGCCAACATGGACGGCGGCACCGGCGCGCACCTCGACGCCGTGCTGAAGGCCGGCGAGCCGTATCGGGATCGCGTCGCCACCTTCATCACCTTCAGCGCCGACGGCATCAACGAGCCGGGCTGGCCGCAGAGGTTCGCCGCCGAGATGGAGCGCGGGTTCAAGGCCGGCGCGCTCGGGATGAAGGTCTGGAAGACGCTCGGCCTCACCGCGAAGAACCCCGACGGCACGTTCATCCAGGCCGACGATCCGCGGCTCGATCCCATCTGGGAGATGGCCGCCAGGTACGACAAGCCGGTGATGATCCATCTCAGCGACTCGATCGGCCGCTTCTATCCGATCGGTCCGAAGAACGAGCGCTACGAGGCCGGCCTGTGGGCGAAGCCGGGCGACACGGAGGGCAACTACCACAGCAACGGCTACCCGACGCACGAGACGATCGAGAAGGCCCGCGAGAACATGCATCGCAAGCATCCGAAGACGCGCTTCGTCAACGCGCACATGGCGATGCTTTATTACGATCCGGCCAAGGTGGCGAAGCTCCTCGACACCTATCCGAACGCCGACGTCGAGATCGCGGCGTCGGTCCAGGATCTCGGCCGGGCGCCGCGGCTGTGGCGCGAATTCATCATCAAGTACCAGGACCGCGTGCTGATGGGCTCGGACGGGGACCCGAAGCGCGACGTCGACGACTTCTGGACGCCGCACTGGCGCTTCCTCGAGACCTACGACGAGTACTTCGAGCACCCGGCGCAGGTGCGGACCGAAGGCGGCTCACCCGGCCACGGCCGCTGGAACATCTCGGGCATCGGCCTGCCCGATGCGGTGCTGCGGAAGATCTACTACGAGAACGCGCTAAAGCATCTGCCCGCGCTCAAGGGATCGATTGCGCGGCAGATCGCTGCGGGCGCGCGTTAACTAGCCAACTTCCAACGACCAACCTCCAAGGAACTGCCAACTTCCAAGCGCCAACCGCGCGAGTCAGGCTCACGTTCGCGACCTGTTGAGCAGTGTGGCCACGATTCTCACCAGTTCGGCGCACTGACCGAGGACCGGATCGTGCTCGGCGGTGAGGACGCCCGCTTGGCGCAGGAGGCGAAGATGGAAGGACGTCTCCTTCAGTTCACGTAGGACGATCCGTGTCTTCGCCCGACGGTCCCGAGGGCTGGTGCCGTCATCGGTCTCTTCGTAGTTCGCGCCAGCGGACGTCCCGCTCCGGAGTATCTGCGTAGCAAGCGCGACACCGATGGGCCCTCGGGTGTGCAGAAACTTCGTGAGCCTTGTAATCGCACAGGCGAAGTTGAAGAGGCGCTTTCGAAGATCGTATGGCTTCTGCTTGAAAGTCCAGTCGGCGGCATCCATGTAAAGCAGAAGTGAGGCCACCGCGCCCTGAGGGCGCGGAACTTCCCAATACCAACTTCCAACGACCAAGGAACTCCCAATCCACAACTTCCGAGCGCGCTCGGCGCGGCTTCTTGAGAGTTGGGCGTTGGGAATTCCTTGGACGTTGGTCGTTGGAAGTTGGTAGTTCCGCGGCCGCCTACGAGCGCCGCATGTCGGCGCTCGTCCCCCCGGCCGCGGGGATGTAGCAACGGAGCGCGTAGTCGAGCAGCATGCGGTCGGCGCTGAACCGCCAGCCGAGCGTGCGGATGGTGCGCTTCATGCGCGCGATCCAGCCGCGCGGCAGGCCGTCGCGGTCGCGATCGTAGAACAGCGGCACCACCTCGTTCGTCAGCGTCGCCATCAGCGCCTCGGCATCGCGCGCGTCGTGGACGTCGGTGTTCGTGTGGGTGTCACCCGCGCCGATGGCGAAGCCGTTCAGGCCGTCGTAGGCCTCCGCCCACCAGCCGTCCAGCACCGACAGGTTCAAGCCGCCGTTCAGCACGACCTTCTGGCCGCTGGTGCCGGACGCCTCGAGCGGCCGGCGCGGCGTGTTCAGCCAGACGTCGACGCCCTGGACGAGGTGCCGGCCGACGTCGATGTCGTAGTCCTCGATGAACAGCAGCTTGCCGGCGAACTGCGAGTCGCGCATCAGCTTCGCGATGTCGGACAGGAAGCCCTTGCCGGGCATGTCGCGCGGATGCGCCTTGCCGGCGAAGATGAACTGGATCGGCCGCTGCGGGTCGTTGACCATCGCGGCGATGCGCTCCATGTCGCGCATCACCAGCGTCGCCCGCTTGTAGGTGGCGAAGCGCCGCGCGAAGCCGATCGTCAGGGCGTCGAGGCTGAGCGCCTGGCGCGCCGCCTCGACGACCTCATCGGACTCGCCGCGCCGGATGGCGGCCTCGGCCGCCCGCCGCCGCGCGAACGCGATCATCCGCGTCCGCAGCGTGGCGTGGGTCTCCCACAACTCGCCGTCGTCGACCTGATCGATCGCCTCCCAGCTGGCCGGATCGGCGCAGCGCTGCGGCCAGTCGGCGCCGAGATGGCGATCGTAGAGACGATGCATCGGCGCCGCCAGCCAGGTCCGCACGTGGACGCCGTTGGTGATGTGGCCGATCGGGACGCGCTCCTCGGGCTGACCCGGGTAGAGGCCGGTCCACATCGCCCGCGACACGCGGCCGTGCAGCGCCGACACGGCGTTGGCGCGGTGCGACAGCTTCAGCGCCAGCACCGTCATGCAGAACGTCTCGTGGTAGTTGCTCGGATCGACGCGGCCGAAGGCCAGCAGGCCCTCGCGGTCGAGGCCCATCGCCTCGCGCAGCGGGCCGAGATGCTCCTCGACGAGATCCGGCGAGAAGCGGTCGTGGCCGGCCGGCACCGGTGTGTGCGTCGTGAAGCAGATGTGCGAGGCGACCATGCGCAGCGCCTCGTGCGCCGACAGGCCTTCGCGCTCCATCCGCTGGCGGCCGAACTCGAGCGCCGCGAACGCGCTGTGGCCTTCGTTCAAGTGGGCGACGCCGGGCGTGTAGCCGAGCGCCCGCAGCGCCCGCGCCCCGCCGACGCCGAGCAGCAGCTCCTGGCGGATGCGGGCCCGCTCGTCGCCGCCGTAGAGCCGCGCCGTCAGCTCGCGATCCTCGGGCGGGTTGCCTTCGACGTCCGAGTCGAGGAGCAGCAGCGTGGTGCGGCCGACCTGCACCGTCCACACGCGCGCCGAGATCGATCCGGTGCGGGTCTCGACGGTCACCGTCACCTTCTGGCCGTCCTTGGTGGTCGCCGGACGGATCGGCAGCGTCGCGGAGTCGACGTCGAGGTACTCCTCCTGCTGGCACATCTGCTCGTCGAGGCGCTGCCGGAAGTAGCCCTGGTCGTAGTAGAGGCCGACGCCGACCAGCGGGATGCCGAGATCCGAGGCCGCCTTGATGTGGTCCCCGGACAGGATGCCGAGGCCGCCCGAGTAGATCGGCAGCGACTCGTGCAGCCCGAACTCGGCCGAGAAGTAGGCCACCGGCCGCGTCCGCAGCACGCCGGCGTGCCGCTCGCCCCAGGTGTCGCGCGAGCCCAGGTATTCCTCGAGGCGCCGGTAGGCGTAGTTGATGCGGCCGTGCAGCGCCAGCTGCGAGGCGCGCTCGTCGATGGTCGTCACCGGCATCTGCTGCAGCAGCGCGACCGGGTTGTGTCCGAGGCGGCGCCACAGGCCGGGGTCGAGATCGCGGAACAGGCTGGTCGTGTCCTGGTCCCAGCTCCACCACAGGTTGCTGGCCAGCCGGCGGAGGCGTTCCTGCGTCGGGGCGACGAACTGGCCCTGGGTGCGGGCCAGGCTGACGACGTGCGACAGCTGGTGCCCGGCGCTGCTGATCGCCGCGACCATCGCCGGATCGAAGGCGCGGGCGTTGGCCGTCTGCACCACCAGCACGCCCTGCAGCAGCCCGCGATCGATGAGCGGCACGCCCAGGAACGAGCGATAGGGATCCTCGCCGGCGTCCTTGAAGTACTTGAAGCGGGGATGCGCCGGCGCGTCGTCGACGATCAGGGGCCGCATCTCCTCCGCGACCAGGCCGACCAGGCCTTCGTCGAGGCGCATGCGGACCCGACCGACGCTGTCCGGCTTCAGGCCGATGGTGGCGGCGAGAATCAGGTTCGAGCGATCGGGGCCGAGCAGGTAGACCGAGCAGACGTCGGTGCCGAAGCGGCGCTGAATCAGCTGGACGACGTTGGACAGCGTCTCGGCGGCGTTGCCGGTGACCGAGGCGAGGCGGCCGATGTCGTCGAGCGACCAGGAGGTCGCCGACGGGGGGAGCGGTGCGGGATGACTCACGATGTAGGGTCCCTTCTTCTGTTGGCGGCCGCCTCCCGGCGCGGGCGGCATGCGTCACCCTCGATGGCGGCACGGTCGACGCCGCCGTCGCGAGGACTCGTGAGGACGGAGCAGGAAGCGTGCTTCGCCTCGGTCGGGCGCGAAGGGCGCGGCCGCGGCCCGGACCAGGCATTTTGCCGCGTGTTCGGCCGGATCGGTGGGTCGATTCGTCGACCCGCGCGTTTCGTTGGCAGACAGACATTCATGTCTGAAACGGCAAATTGATGTGACAACAATGTGCATGCAACGGCTGGCCGAGGCCGCCGCGATCCCGTCCCGGCACGCCCCAGCGCGCGGATCGGCCGGAAAGCACCGGTACCTCCCTTGCATAGTCGCTCTTCGACCCGGCACGCCGCCGGCCGCCGAAGGGAACCGCCGCAGTCATGGATACCGATGTCCTGGTGACCCGCATCAAGTCCGAGTTCAACGAGAGCCCCGGCATGTGCCTGACCTTGCGTCAGGGCGCACGTCTGTGGAGAATCGCCCCGGAAGAATGCGCCCGAATCGTCGATCTGCTGGTCACGGAGGAGTTCCTGCGCTGGACCCGGAACGGCGAAGTGGTGCGGTCCGAGTCGGGCGGCTACAGCAGCCGCGCCGGTGCGGAAACCGGCCTGTGATCGGAGCCCGGCGCCACCGGGCAGGGAAACGGATCTGTTGCTGATCGGTGCCGCGCCGACAGAAATGTTCAACGCGGCCCCGCAAGAGGGTCGCCGGACCGGCCGCTAGGCCGGCTTGTAGTAGAGAACCAGCGCCGCGCCGACCGACGCCAGCACGTAGCCGGCCCAGAGCAGCGGGTTCGGGCTTTCCTTGGGCGGGTGCATCGCCATCGACACCAGCACGTTCACCAGCGGCGCCCCGCCGAAGACGAGCGGCATCACGTAGGCCGGCAGGCCGCCGGCGCGGAAGGCGAAGATGATGAACACGGCGCCGATGGCGCCGAGCATGCCGGCGCCAGTGGCCGAGAGCGTGCCTGCGGTGCTGAAGCCCTTCAGGTCGCCCTGCGAGCCGAGCGTGATCACCGGCACCAGCACGCCGACCAGGAAGTAGGCGATGCCGACGCAGAGCAGCGCCTTCATCGGGCTGCCGAGCATCGTCTGGCCCTTGTGCAGCGTGGGCCCGTAGAGGCCCCACGACAGCGCGGCACCCAAAGCGAAGAAAACCCACGTCATGAGGGCCGATGCTATCCTTACGGCCCGTGGTCAGTCCAGAGCGCGGGCCAGAGCGCGAGCTGAGTCCCGGCGGCACCGCCGGTGGCCTCGGTGCGTTTCTCGTCGGCCTGGCGATGGTCGTCGGGGGCGGCTACCTGCTGCTCAACCAGGTCCAGGTGACCTCGTCCTACTGGACGTTCGGCGGCCAGGGCAGCTTCGGCCTGTCGCTCCTGCCGCTGCTCGCCGGCATCGCCTTCCTCTTCTTCGACGGCAAGTCGATGCTGGGCTGGCTGCTCACCGCGGCCGGGGCCGTGATCATCCTGGCCGGTGTCCTGATGCACATGGACATCTACTTCCGCCAGACCTCGCTCTTCAACACGCTGCTCATGCTGGGGCTCCTCTTCGGCGGCATCGGCCTGGTCGCGCGGTCGCTGCGCTCGTCGTAGTCCGGCAGGAATGGCCACTGCCCTCCTCTTGCTCGCGTTCTTCGCCCTCCACCAGGACATCTGGTTCTGGCGCTCGGCCGAGCCGCTGGTCTTCGGCGTGCTTCCGGTCGGCCTCGCCTGGCACGCGGGCTACACCCTCGCCGTCTCGGTGGTGATGGCGGTCCTCGTGCGGCGCGCCTGGCCGGCGCACCTCGAGGACGGCGAGTGATCCCGCTCGCCATCGTCGGGCTCTACCTGGTCGCGGTCGTCTACGTCGGCGTCTTTGCATTTCGCCGCAGCCCCCGGCCGGACGGGGGTCGCGCCGGCGCCGAGGACTTCTTCCTCGCCGGTCGATCGCTGGGCCCGTTCGTGTTCGTGCTGTCACTGTTCGGCACCAACATGACGGCCTTCTCGATCCTCGGCTCGTCGGGCCACGCCTTCAGCAACGGCATCGTCACCTACGGCCTGATGGCGTCGTCGTCGGCGCTGATCATCCCGCTGTCGCTGTTCTTCATCGGCACGCGCATCTGGTCACTCGGCCACCGGCACGGCTTCATGACGCCGGTCCAGATGTTCCGCGACCGCTGGGAATGCGGCCACATCGGCACGGTGATTTTCGCGGTCCAGGCCGTGCTGCTGGTGCCCTACATCATCGTCGGCGTGATGGGCGGCGGCACCACGCTGGCGGCCCTCTCGGGCGGCCTGGTGCCGTACTGGGCCGGCGGCGCGCTGGTCGCGCTGGTGGTGATGAGCTACGTGTTCTTCGGCGGCATGCGCGGCACCGCCTGGGTGAACACGCTGCAGACGCTGATGTTCCTGGCCTTCGGCCTGCTCGCGGTGGCGGTGGTCGGCGCCGGCATGGGCGGCTTCGGCCACGTTTTCTCGGAGATGCTCGAGACGCCGGGCCAGGCCGTGCTGCTGACCCGCGAGCGCGTCTCGCCGTGGTACTTCTTCAGCTACACCTTCATCCCGCTGTCGTCGATCGCCTTCCCGCACATCGGCATCTTCTGCCTGACCGCGCGGAAGCTGACGCACTTCAAGCGGACCGTGATCCTCTATCCGATCTGCATGCTGGCGATCTGGCTGCCGTGCGTGTTCCTCGGCGTCGCCGCCAACCGGGCCACCGACGTGCCGGCGATCAAGGCCAAGCTGGATGCGCGCGCGACGCTCGCCACCGCCGGGCCGACGCTCGACGCGGCCGAGCGCGATCGGCTGCGCCGCGCCGCGTCCGGCGACGACGTGATGCTGCGGCTGGTCGAGCACTACGCGCCGGTGTGGCTGATCGGCCTCCTCGGCGCCTCGGTGATGGCGGCGGTGATGGCCAGCGATTCGCAGATCCTGGCGCTCTCGACGATGTTCACCGAGGACGTCTTCACCTTCTACGGCGGCACCGCCCGCTTCGGGCCGAACGTCCAGGTGCAGATGGGCCGCCTGTTCGTGGTGCTGCTGACGCTGGTCGCCTACGCCATCGCGCTGCGCGTGCCGCAGTCGATCTTCGATCTGGCCAGCCAGTTCGCCTTCGCCGGCTACTCGGCGCTGTCGCCGCTCCTCGTCGCCGCGTTGTTCTGGCGCCGCAGCACCAAGTGGGGCGCGCTGGCGGTCGTGCTGTGGGTCGCTGCCGGCATCGCCGCCGTCGCCGCGATCCAGATGAACGTGCCGCCGCCGGCCGGACCGCCGACCGTGCTGTGGGAGACCGGCGGGCTGGTCGTGGCGTCGCGCGCCGCGGCCGGGCTGCTGGTGTTCAACCTGCTGCCGGTGGTGCCGCTGACGATCGGCTCGGTGCTGCTGATGTGGCTCGTGTCGCTGGCCACGCCCGCCCCTGGACCGCGCACCCTGGCGCGCTACTTCTGAGGCAGACTGTTCCGGTCATGACGCGACGTCACGCCAGGGTTGTGCTCGCCGCCGCCTTCGCCGGCCTTGCCACCGCCGGCTACGGCGCGCCAAGGGCCGTGGCGCAGGTGTCGGTCAGCTCGCCCTATCTCGACATCGTCAACCGCTACCAGTCCGGCGACCAGGCCAAGGCCGTCGCCGACATGGCGGCCTACCCGACCTCGGGCCTTCGCGATCGTTCCCGCAAGGATCTGCGCGACCTCACCTGCCAGGTGCTGTGCGGCACCGCCGACTGTCGCAAGGCCCGCGCCGAGAAGCCGGCGGAGTTCGAGCGCGTCCTCGACGCCTGGGGCGCGTCGATGCCGGCCGCCGCGGCTCTGCACGTCGACACCGCCATCCAGGCCCAGGCCGAGGATCGCCGCGACGTCGCCGAGGCGCATCGCCAGCTGGCGCTGGAACTGGTCGACCTGATGGAGCAGGAGCTGGCCGCGCCGGCCGGCGTCTCACCCATCACGCGGCCGCGGATCACCGACGGACCGGCGTTCAGCGGCCCGACCCAGATCGGACCCGACCAGCGGATCGCCCGCCGCGTTCAGGCCAGCCAGCTGATCACGCTGCTGTCGGTCTGGCTGCTCCAGCTGCGCGGCGACCTGGCGCAGATCCAGGCCCCGCTGGCGCGCGCGCAGCAGCGCTTCGCGCAGGATCCGCTGGTGGCGCTGGCGCTCGGCTCGCTGCACGAGGCCCACGCCGCGCCGAACGCCCTCGTCGAGGCCAGCGTCGGCCGCCAGGGGAACCTCGAGAAGTGGCGTCAGGAGGAGCGGGCCTTCCGCCTCGCGCAGGCCCTCGTCGCCTATCGCCAGGCGGTCGTGCTCGATCCGACGCTGGCCGAAGCGCACCTGCGCCTCGGGCACGTGCTGCTGCTCACCGGCAAGGTCGATGACGCCGACGCCGCGTTCGCCCGCGCCTCGACCGAAACCGCCGATCGGCGCTGGCGCTATCTCGCCGAGATGCTGCGTGCCGACGCCGCCGACGCGCGCGGCGATCGGGCCGGCGCGCGGCAGCGCTACCAGGCGGCGCTGGCGGCGTGGCCCGACGCGCAGAGCCCGGTGCTGGCGTTGAGCCGCATCGAAGCGTCGTCGGGCGAGTGGACCGAAGCGCAGGCGCGCCTGGTGGCGCTGTCGCCACGCGCTGGCGGCCGCGCCGAGGATCCGTGGTGGGCCTATGGTTTCGGCCAGGCGTGGCGGATCGACGCCGGCCTGGCGACCCTGCGCCGTCTGGTGGTGCGATGAGTCGCTTTCGCGCCCGCCTTCGCCGATGTCTCGCTGTCATCGCGGTCGGTGCCGGCTTCGGCGCGGCAAGCCCGGCGCAGGCCCAGCAGGAGCCGCCGCCGCAGTCGACGCCGCTGTTCCGCGCCGTCGCCAACGTCGTCCGCCTCGACACGCTCGTCACCGAGCGGGGCAAGCCGATCGGCAAGCTGACCGCCGACGACTTCGAGCTGTTCGACGACGGCGTCAAGCAGCAGGTCACCGCGGCCAGCATCGAGGACGTCGAGATCGACGTCGTGCTGGTGCTCGACACCAGCCGCAGCGTCGCCGGCACGCGGCTGCAGGCGCTGCGCGACGCGGCCTCGGCGCTGGTCCGCAGCCTGCGGCCCGAGGATCGGGCGGCCGTCGTCACGTTCGCCAGCGGCGTCACCGTCAACGCGCCGCTGACCACCGATCACACCGCCGTGTCGCGGGCGCTCGAGACCGCTGACGCGCGCGGCGCGACGGCGCTCGTCGACGCCGCCTGGACGTCGGTCCTGCTGACGCACGGCACCGATCGGCCGACGCTGGTGCTGATCTTCAGCGACGGCGCCGACACCGCGAGCTGGCTGCGGGTGTCGCCGGTGGTGGCGCTCGCCTCGCGCGCCAACCTGGTCGTCGACGCGGTGGTCGCCGGCGGGGCGCGTCTGGTCGGGAAGTCGCGCCGGCCGGCACCGGCCGAGGCTGCCGCCCCGGGCGATTCGCGCGACGGGGCGCCGGGCGAACCGCGCGACGCTGGCGTCGGGAACTTCCTCGTCGATCTCACCGGCGCCACCGGCGGGTCGATCATCGACGGCTCCAGCGGGTCGCGGCTCGAGGGCGCCTTCGTCGCCGCGCTGCGCGAGTTCCGGACCCGCTACCAGCTCAGTTACACGCCGGCCGGCGTCGATCATCCCGGCTGGCATCCGCTCGAGGTGCGCGTGCGCCGCCAGGGTGCAACGATCCGCGCGCGCCCGGGGTATACGCAGTAGCTTCCGACGGCTTTGTCCATGGCAACTCGACTCACCCCAATTCAGTGGCTGATCTGCGCGATCGCCGCCATCGGCTTCGCATTCGACATCTACGAGCTGCTGATGCTGCCGCTGATCATCAAGCCGGCGATCGCGGCGCTCAGCGCGCCGCTGGTCGACGCGCTGGTGGCCGGCGGGATGCCGCGGCCGCAGGCGATGGCGCTGTGGGTGCCGGGCGGCGCCGAATACGTGCGCTGGGCGCGGACGCTGTTCTTCGTGCCGGCGATGGTCGGCGGCGTCTTCGGGCTGCTCGGCGGCTACCTGACCGATCGCCTCGGGCGGCGGCGGGTGCTCACCTTCAGCATCCTGCTCTACGCGCTGTCGGCCTTCGCCGCCGGCTTCGTCACCTCGCTCGAGCAGCTACTGGTGCTGCGCTGCGCGGTGTTCGTCGGCGTCTGCGTCGAGTTCGTCGCCGCCGTCGCCTGGCTGGCCGAGCTCTTCGACGATCCGAAGCAGCGCGAGAGCGTCCTCGGCTACACGCAGGCGTTCTCGTCGGTCGGCGGCATCCTCGTCGCCGGCGCCAACGTCGCGGCGGCCAGCCTGGCCACCAGCCTGCCGGCGATCCACGGCGGCCACGAGGCCTGGCGCTATACGCTGATTTCCGGCGTGATTCCGGCGCTGCCCTTGATCGCGATCCGGCCATTCCTGCCCGAGTCGCCGGCCTGGGCGGCCAAGCGCGCCGCCGGCCAGCTGCGCCGGCCGAGCTTCGCCGAGCTGTTCGGCCCTGGCCTGGCCCGCACGACCATCGTGACCACCCTCGTCTTCGCCGCCAGCTACGGCATCGCGTTCGGCGCCATCCAGCAGCTGCCGCAGATCCTCGGCGCGCCGACCCGCGGCCATGTCGAGGTGCTCGCGGTCGCCAACGCCGCGCGGCAGCAGGCCGTCGCCGACGCCACGGCGAAGGGCCAGCCGCCGCCGCCCGAGCCGCAGCTGCGCCGCGTCGCGGCCAATGCCACCGACCAGGCCGTCGCGACCGTGTCGTCGATGCAGGAGATGGGCGGCCTGTTCGGCCGCGGCGTGTTCGCGCTGATCGCGACGTGGGCCATCACCCGGCGATCGCTGCTGCGGATCTTCCAGATTCCGGCGCTGATCGTCGTGCCGGCGCTGTTCTTCTGGATCGCTTCGAACCTGGCGACGCCCGACTCGCTGACGCTGGTGAAGATCGGCATCTTCGTCGCCGGGTTCTTCACCGTCGCGCAGTTCAGCTTCTGGGGCAACTACATCCCCCTGGTCTTCCCGCTCCACCTGCGCGGCACCGGCGAGAGCTTCGCCGCCAACATCGGCGGGCGCGTGATCGGCACCGCTGCGGCGTGGTTCACGCTGACCTTTTCCGAAGCGCGGCCGCCGGATCCGGCCAAGATCGCCATCGTCGGCGCCATCGTCGCTGGCGTCTACGCGCTGATCGGCGTCATCGCCACGCAGTGGCTGCCGGAGCCGGTTCCCGATGGCGTGGCCAAAGAAGGGCGCTAAGGGCGGCGCTGCCAGGCGCGGCAGCACCGGCGCGGGCGCGGGCGGATTCGATATGCAGGTGATCATCGTCGCCGTCGTCGCATCGGTGTTCGTGGCGGCGGTCGCCACGGCGGCCGACTGGGTGTGGGCGTCGCAGCTGCTGCGCCACAAGTGGCTCTACGGCCTGGTGCACGGCGCCGGGCTGTGCGGGGCGATGGGCCTGGCGCTCGGCGCGGCACACCGCCGCCCCTTCGGCGGCCTGGCCGGTGGGTTGATCGCGGGTGTGCTGGCGGCGGCGTCCTACTACGGCTTCGTGTTCATCCCGGGCTTCCGCCGGTGGGCGATCCTCGCGTCGTGGGCCGTCCTCTGGATCCTGTTCGGCTATCTCGAAGGGCCGTTCCTGCGCGGCGCGCGCGTGGCCGGAGCGGTGGCCCGCGGCGTGGTGGCGGCAGCGGTGTCGGGGGCGGTGTTCTACTACGTGACCGCGGCCAACTGGACGGAGTGGAATCCGCAGAGCATCGACTACGTCGAGCACTTCTGGCGCTGGGCCGTGGCGTTCCTGCCCGGCTTCCTGGCGCTGCTCGTGACGGTCTCGGTGCAGGTGAGGAGGACCGGTGGGCGCTGACACGCGTTCGCGGCGGGTCGTGTGGACGATTGCGGGGGTCGCGATCGGCCTTATGGCGAGCGGACCGGCCGCGGCGCAGGGACCGTCCGAGTCGCCCTACCAAGGCCACCTGGCCAAGGCCGTCTTCCTCAGCGATCACGTCGGCGACGCGATCGCCGAGCTCGCGTCCACAGCGCCGGCGGCGGCCAGGGCGATGCTGACCGAGGCCGCGGCCCGCGCCCGCGGACTGAAGCCGGCGGCGCCGGGCGCGAATCCAGGCGTCCGCTCGCGCCAGGAGCGCAGCCGGGCGATCGCCGAGGGCATGGTGGCCCTGGTCGCGACGCCAGAGGCCAGCGCGGAGAGCGCCGCGGCATCCGAGGCGCTGCTGGCGACCGGGCCGATGGTCGCTGATACCCAAGGCATCAGCATCCTCATGGGCTATGCAGATGCCGCCGAGGGCTACCTGAAGGCGCACCGGGAGTCCGCGGTGACGCCCTACCTCTACGCCTATCTAATGGTCCAGTACCGCATGGCGTTCGAGCGGCAGACCAAGGCCAAGGCGCTCGAAGGCCAGAAGACGTCGGCCAAGAAATACCGGGCCTTCCGGCTTCGGGCCCTGGCGTCCACGGATCCGCTGGTCAAGGCCGTCGCCGAAGACATCGACGCCCAGCTCTACCTCCAGCTCGCCACCGCCGAACATCCCAGAAATTTCGATCCCGACGCCTGCTGCCGGGACAAATGAGCCGGCCTTCCGCCCGGATTCCCTCGGCAAACGGCAGATTCCAGGGATCGTGCTCGCAGCATGCTCCGAGCAACTTGCAGAAATTGCGCTATCGTTTTCGGCATGACTAGCGCACGTATGGGCCTCGCCGCCCTGGCTCTCTTCGTCGTGCCGGCGGTCGCGCCGGCGCAGACCAACCGCGTCGAGAAGACGATCCCCTACCGCCTCGATCAGCGGACGCAGCTCGGCGTCAAGGTCGGACCGGTGGCAGTCGACAACGTCAAGCTCACCGACATGGGGCGCGGTTTCGGCCGCGGCGGCTTCGGCCCGAAGGGCATGCAGCCGTCCGAGGGCTCGACGACGCTGCGCCTGGCGTTCGATGCCAACAACCCCGACGAGGAGTGGGAGCTGACCTTCACCGTCGAGTTCCTCGACAGGGCTGGCAAGGTCATCGATCGGGTCACCAAGAAGCACGCCTGGAAGGAAGAGGGGAAGATCTTCAACTTCGATCATCCGATCCTCGAATACGTGCTGCCGCAGGTCGCCGACATCAAGATCTCGATCAGCGGTCGCCTCGACTGACGACGTAGCCGATCATGCGAGCCGCCCTCCCGCTCGTCGTCCGAGCAGCCCGCAGTGGAAGCCCCGCTGCATTCGACGGGCGATCCATCCCAGCGCTCGGCGTTGCTCGTCGGTCGAATATGCCCGATATTCTCCCTCCTCCCGCCTTGATCGCCGGGCGTCTCGCCCGTCTCGGTGCGACGCGGCTCTTCCACTACGGACTGCTTGCCGTCGTCCTCGGCGCCCTGGCGCGCCCGGCCGCCGCGCAGCCGCTCTTCACGTCGGCGTTCCCGCCCGAGGAGTTCGCCGCGCGCCGCACCCGCGTGATGACCGCCGTCGGCGATGGTGTCGCGGTGCTGCAGGGGGCCGCTGAGCTGCCTTCGTATCTGTCGTTCCGGCAGAACAACCACGTCTTTTACCTGACCGGCGTCGAAGTGCCGCGCGCGATCGTCCTGATCGACGGGCGGACGAAGCGGACGACGCTGTTCCTGCCGCCGCGCGACGAGCGACAGGAGCGGTCGGAAGGGCCGGTCCTCGGGCCGGGCGACGAGGCGGTCCGCCTGACCGGCATCGAGGCGGTCGTCGCGCGGGACGACTTCGCCGCCGTGCTGGACGCCGTGGCCAAGGAAGGTCGGCCGATCTACACGCCGCACCGCGGCGAGTCGCTCGGCGCGTTCACGCCATGGGCGGTGAACCGCCACGAGCGGCTCTCGTCCGCGGATCCCTGGGACGGGCGGGCGTCGCGCGAAGCCGCCTTCATCGCCCGGATCAAGGCGCGGGCGGCGCAGGCGAAGGTCGAGGACCTCGATCCAATCCTCGACCGCATGCGGCTGATCAAGAGCCGGCGCGAGATCGCGGCGATCCGCGAGGCGACGCGCGTCTCGTCGGCCGGGATCCTCGAGGGGATGAAGTCGGCGCGGCCCGGCCAGAAGGAACGCGAGGTCGCCGCCGTCGCCGACTACGTGTTCCGCAAGAACGGCGCCCAGGGCGTCGGCTACTTCGCGCTCGTTGCGACCGGGAAGAACGCCCACTACCCGCACTACCACGGCGGCGACTCCGTCCTCCAGGACGGCGACATGGTGCTGTTCGACTACGCACCGGACGTCGCCAACTACACCTCGGACGTGACCCGGATCTTCCCCGCCAACGGCCGCTTCACGCCGTGGCAGCGCGAGGTCTACACCGTCTACCTGCGCTGCTATCGCGCCCTGATGGCCGAGCTGAAGCCGGGGCGGACGGCGCGCCAGGTGCACGACGCGGCGTTCGCCCGGATGACCGCGATCGTCGCCGGCACGACCTTCGTGGATGCCAAGGTGGCCAAGGCGGCGCGCGACTTCATCGCCCTCTTCGGGCCCGACCGCCGCGCCGATCGCGTCGGCCACTGGGTCGGCATGGAGGTGCACGACGTCGACGACGACGTCGAAGGCGACGTGCTCAAGCCGGGCATGGTCTTCACCATCGAGCCGGCGCTGACGATTCCCGAGGACCGCGTCTACGTCCGCCTCGAGGACGTCATCGTGATCACCGAGACCGGCTACGAGAACCTGTCCGAGTCCCTCCCCTACGAGATCGCCGACGTCGAAGCCGCGATGTCGGCGCCGGGCCTCGGTGAACCGCCCGCGGTGACGACGGCGCGGCCGTCGAAGCCATCGTCCCGTCCATCCACCGCTCCCCGATCGCAGCAACCATGACCATCAACCGCATGCTTTCCGCACTGGCGCTCGTCGCGTGCGCCGCACCAGCCTTCGCCCAATCGCCCGTCGAGGACGTGAAGGCGGCCGAGAAGAAGCGCTTCGAGGTGACCGTCAAGGGCGACTACAAGTCGCTCGATGCGCTGCTCGCCGAGGACCTCATCTACGTGCACTCGAACGGCAAGGTCGACAACGAGAAGGTCTTCCTCGAGGGGCTGACCAGCGGGCGCAGCAAGTACCACAGCATCGAGCCGCTCGAGATGAACGCCCGCGCGCTCGGCGACTTCGTGTTCGTCGACGGTCGCGCCAAGGTGAAGGTCGAGAGCAACGGTCAGGTCAACGACCTGCTGCTCACCTATCTGGACGTCTGGGTCAAGCGCAGCGGCACCTGGCAGATGGTGCACTGGCACTCGGCCCGGATGCCTCCGCCGGCGCCCCCGGCGCCGCCCGCCCCGCCCGCGCCCCCCAAGCCGTAGCTGTCGCTGCCGGCCTGGTCAATACAGCAAGGTGACCAGCATCTGCATCGCCGCCTGGATCACGCCGTCCCAGACGAGGAAGGCGATGATGGCGACGGCCAGGCCGGCCACGCTGACGCCGCCGATGCGGCTGCGCAGGTGTAGCGCCAGGCCCGAGATCAGCGCTTCGAGCGCGCTGTAGGCGCCGAAGCGCAGCAGCAAGAACGACAGGTTCGGCATCGCGCTGAACGTCGGCGTGAAGGCCATGAAGCCGAACATGCCGAAGCGGAACAGGATCGACGCCACGCCCAACCCGGCGGCGGCGTCGAGGGCCGCGCCGGCCGGCGGCGTGCGGACGCTGACGGCGATCAGCACCGCGACCACCGGCACCAGGCCGAGGATGGCGCGAAGGACCACCTGCGTCGCGACGCCCGCATTGATGCGGCTCAGGCTGACGGCGCTGAAGGCCGTCGTGCCGACCGACAGCAGGACGTAGATGATCAGGGCGATGCGCAGGCCGACCAGCGCCTGGACGTCGGTCTGGCTCGAGGGCCGGCCGGGCACGCCCGGCTGCGCCGCCGCGACCGCCGGCTCGCCGTACGGCGATGACCCGTACGGCGACGGTGGAGTGATCATCGGCGCGCCGGCCGGGGCGACCGCGAGCCCGCGGGCCGCCGCTCGCGCCGTGGACAGGCCGCGGCCGAGGAACACGATCAGCGCGACCGCGCCCACGATCAGCACCAGGCAGACGGCCAGGACGCTGCTGCCGTCGGAGCTCTTGAGCCCGCCGCAGATGGTGAACAGCAGCAGGAACAGCCCGACGAGCCCCAGCAGCATCGAGGCGACCACGATGCCGAGCACGCGGAGGACGTTGCCCATGGGCGGAGAGGATAGCAGTCCGCCGGTCAGGCGGGCGACGGCCGGACCCAGCGCCAGATGTCCGTCGCGTAGCAGGCCAGCGTCAGCACGCAGGTCCATTGCAGGACACCCAGGCCGAGGAAGACCGCGGGGTAGGGCTTGACGAAGTCGACCAGGAGCCGCAGGCCCAGGTAGGCGACCATGAACGCCTTGAAGGCGTCGCCTTCGCGCAGCCGGCCGCCGGTGCCGCCCGATGCCTCGATCGTCTCTGTCATCGTCTCCGTTGTGGCGGCCACCGCCATGGTCCGGCGGGCCAGGCGCCACAGCGGTACGACCATCGCCGCCAGCGCCACCATCTCGTAGATCTGGGTCGGGTGGCGGGCGATGCCGTCTCCCAGGTCCATGCCCCAGGGCAGCGACGTCGGCGTGCCCGAGGTGTCGTCGCCGACGCCGGTCAGCAGGCAGCCAATCCGGCCGATGGCGATGGCGACGGCGAGGGCGGGCGCGTAGAGGTCGCCCGTCGAGCGCCGGATGCCCATCGCCAGCTTCACCAGCTCCACCGCGATCAGGCCGCCGACCAGGCCGCCGATGATCGTCTTGCCGCCGAGCAGCACGCTCGGGAGGTCGTACGTGGCGTCCGGGTTGGCGAGCCAGGCGAGGACGCGGGCTCCGAGCGCGGCGCCGGCGGCCGCGCACGATAGCGTCGCCCACCGGTACGGCACGATCACCGTGTCGCCGGCCTGGCGGCGCAGCGCCAGGTAGACGCGGAAGCCGATGAAGTAGGACAGCGTCTCGAAGAACAGGTGCGGGTGCACCTGCCAGGGCCCGATCGGGAGGTAGACCGGGAAGCTCACGACGGGCAGCTCACGGCACGCAGCTCATGGCGCCAACCGGTGCGTCGCCAGCTGCGACTCGAAATGGCGGCCGTCCAGGTCGACGTAGAGCGTGCCTTCGGTCACCGACAGCGACATCGTCGATCGCCGATCCAGCGATTCGCTCAGCGCGCTGACGAAGCCGCGATCGAACTCGAAGACGGGGATGTCGACGGCGCGGTGGACGCCATGGCCGTTCAGCTCGGCGAGCACCTGGCTGATGCTGCGGTGCGTGTAGACGGCGGCACGGCCGGCCATCTTGTGGCCGCGGTGCAGCCGCTCCCACGACGGCAGGCCGATCTCGATCCACGCCGTGATCCGGCCGGTCAGATCGCGCACGAGGATCGCCGGCTCGTCGGCGGTCGACGACACGCCGTCGGTGAACGCGATGCCCTCGGTGTATTCGAGGCAGTAGGCGAGCAGCCGCGTCGCCATGTAGTCGAGCGTCTCGGAGGGATGCCGCGCCAGCCGCAGGTCGAGCGTCTCGTAGACGCCACGATCGATGTGGGCCAGCTCGACCGAAACGCGATAGATCGTCGCCGTCAGCGCCATGGAGGAGCGCTACGCGCCGAAGCAGATGATCGTGCCGTCGTTGGTGCCGATGACGACGACGCCGTCGGCGACGGCCGGCGAGGCGGTCATCGGCGAGCCCGATTCGTACTCCCACACCGACTTGCCGGTCTTCAGGTCGAGGACGTAGAAGCGGCCGTCGTTCGAGCCGATGTAGACGCGCCCGCCGGCGACCGCCGCCGACGACTCGACGCGGGCCTTGGTCGGAAACGTCCACACCGCCTTGCCGCTGGCGGCGTCGATGGCGTGCACGACCTTGTCGCGGCCGCCGAGGATCACCTTGCCGTCGGCGATCGCCGCCGAGGAGTAGAACGGGAACTGGCGCTCCTTCGGCTGGTAGCGCCACACCACCTTCTTCGCGGCGAGATCGACGGCCAGCACCTCGTTCTCGAAGGTGCCGAAATAGGCGCGACCGTTGGCGACGGCGACGGACGCGCCGGTATAGGCGCCGACCGGCAGGTCGCCGAGGTCCTTGCCGTCGCTGACGCGCACGGCCCGAAACACCTCGTCGCAGCCGGCGAAATACGCGATGCCGTCGACGATTGCCGGCGTCCCGTGGACGTAGTTGTCGGTGTGGACGGTCCAGGCGAGCGTGCCGGCCTTGGCGTCGAGGCCGTAGAGGCTGCCGTCGTAGGAGCCGATCACCAGCTTGTCGCCGACCACGACCGGCGAGGATTTCACCTCGGCCTTGGTCTTGAACGTCCAGGCCGCCTGGCCGCTGGCGATGCGGACGGCGTGGACGACGCCGCTCAGGTCGCCGACGAAGACGAGGCCGAGCGCCGTCGAGACGGCGGGCGACGACTCGCCGATCCCCTCGGCCGTCTGGTAGCGCCAACGCGGCTTGCCGGTGGCGACGTCGAGGGCCAGCAGCTCGCCCTTCTGCGATCCGACGTAGGCGACACCGCCGGCGATGGCCGCCGACGATTCGACGGCGTCGCCGGCCTCGAAGGTCCACTTCACCTTCAACGTCGCCGGCAGCGCCGCCGCGGTGACGCCGCTCAGGGTCGGCGTGCCGCGGAACTGCGGCCACTCAGGCGGCGCCTGGGCGCCGGCCTCGGCGGCGACGAGCACGGCGGTCAGGGCAAGGAAGGCGGGTCGGGTCATGCGGGGCAGGGCATTGCTCACCGACAGCATAAGCGCCCTCACCGGCTGAACCCCGCGCGATAGAGGGCGAGCGCCGAGTCGCGCGTCAGCGGACGCGGGTTGAAGCCACCGGTCCACTGCGCCGCCGCGGCCTCGGCGAGGGCGGGCAAGGCGTCTTCGCGGACGCCGGCCTCGGTCAGGCTCAGCGGGAAGCCGCAGCTCGCCGCGACCTGTTCCAGCTCGACGGCCAGCCGCTCGCCGGCGAGCGGATCGGGCGATCCGGCGCCGTCCAGCAGGTCGGCGTAGAGCGGTCCGGCCACTGCCGCGTTCCAGCGCACGACGTGCGGCAGCATCAGCGACACCGCGATGCCGTGGGTGACGTCGAATTGCGCCGTCAGCGGATTGGCACAGGCGTGCGCGGCGCCGAGCATCGAGTGTTCGATGGCGAGCCCGGCGAGGTGCGAGCCGAGGAGCATCGCGCCCCGCCCCTCGATGTGGTCGGGCTCGCGCAGGACGCGGCCGAACTGGCCGCGGATCAGCCGCCAGGCCTCGCGCGCGAAGGTCTGCGACAGCGGCGTCCGGGCCGTGGTCACGAACGCCTCGACCGCGTGCGACAGCGCGTCGTAGCCGGAGCTGGCGGTGACGCCGGGCGGCTGGCTGCACGTCAGCACCGGATCGAGCAGCGCGATCCGGAACGCCGCGCCGGGATCGCCGCAGGCCATCTTGACGTGCGTCCGCGCGTCCGAGAGCACGGCGTACGACTGCGCGTCGCTGCCGGTCCCGGCCGTCGTCGGGATCCCGATCATCGGCAGCATCGTGCCGCGGACGCGGCCGTAGCCGCGGAAATCGGCGATCTGGCCGCCGTCGGCGTGGAGGAAGTTGGCGCCCTTGGCGCAGTCGAGCGAGCTGCCGCCGCCGAGGGCGACGATGCCCTTGATGCAGCGCGCCTTGACGATCTCGGCGGCCGCCGCGGCCTGGTCGCCGTCCGGGTTCTCGGAGAAGTCGCTGAAGCGCGACACGCAGATCCGCTCGCGCTCGAGGAGCTCCTGGACGGTGTCGGCGTGGCCGGCGCGGACGATCCCTTCGTCGCAGACCAGCAGGACGTCGTGCAGGCCAAGCTCCGCCGCCAGCGCGCCGGCCCGGGCGACGACGCCGGGGCCGAAGATCAGGCGGGTCCGGGGCTGCCAGTCGATGAGGGCGGGAAGGGTGGCGAGGTTCACGCGGGTGGGGAGTGCCTGAAGCAGTCGGTGGTGTGGTCGTCGACCATGCCGACGGCCTGCATGAACGCGTAGCAGATCGTCGAGCCGACGAAGCGGAAGCCGCGGCGCCGCAGCGCCTTGCTCATCGCGTCCGACTCCGCCGTCCGCGCCGGCACCTCGCGCATCGACCGCCAGCGGTTGCGGCGCGGCTCGCCGTCGACGAACTGCCAGAGGTAGGCGTCGAGGCTGCCGAACTCGTCCTGGACCGCCAGCACGACCTTGGCATTGGAGACCGTCGACGCCACCTTCAGCCGGTTGCGGACGATCCCGGCATCTTCCAGGAGCTTCGCCTCGCGCTTCGCCGTGAAGCGGGCCACCGCCGCCGGATCGAAGCCGGCGAAGACCTGCCGGTAATACGGCCGCTTGCGGAGGATCGTTGCCCAGCTGAGGCCGGCCTGCGCGCCCTCGAGGGTGAGGAACTCGAAGAGCAGGCGGTCGTCGTGCACCGGCACGCCCCACTCCACGTCGTGGTAGGCCTGGTATTCCGGAAAGGGCGGGTTCGAGGCCCAGCCGCAGCGGACCTTGTCGGCAGCCATGTTCCGCCCCGTGCCGCTAGTCGACCCGCGGCCGCTGCGGGACGCCGCCGCGGGCGGTCAGCGCCAGCTCGCGGATCCCGTGCCGCTGGATCTTGTGCTTGAGGGTGGTGTGCGGCACGCCGAGGTAGCGGCTGGCGGCCGAGACGTTGCCGTCGCACTCCTGCAGCGCCCGCACGATCAGGTTGCGCTCGAAGGCGCCGACGGCGTCGGCGAAGCGGCCCTCGCTGCTCGGCGACTTGGCCTTCAGCCGGACCAGCTGCAGCTCCAGGGGCAGGTCCTCTTCGGCGATGAAGCCGCGCTCGTCGGTGGCGACCAGCCGCTCGACCAGGTTCTGCAGCTCGCGCACGTTGCCCGGCCACCAGTAGCTGCGCAGCACGCCGAGCGCCTCGTCGCTGACGCCCATCACGTTCTTGTGGAAGCGGGCGTTGTAGCGGTGGACGAAGAAGTCGATCAGCGCCGGCAGATCCTCGAGCCGCTCGCGCAGCGCCGGCATCTGGATCGGGATGACGCGGATCCGGTAGTAGAGGTCCTCGCGGAAGCGGCCTTCGCGGATCGCTCGCTCGAGATCGACGTGGGTCGCCACGACCAGGCGGAACTCGGTGCTGATCGGCTTGGTGCCCCCGACGCGCTCGATCTCGCCTTCCTGGATCGCGCGCAGCAGCTTGGCCTGCAAATCGAGGCGGAGGTCGCCGATCTCGTCGAGGAACAGCGTGCCGCCGGCGGCCATCTCGAACTTGCCGAGCTGCTGCCGGACCGCGCCGGTGAAGGCGCCCTTCTCGTGGCCGAACAGCGTGCTCTCGACCAGCTCGGACGGCACCGCGGCGAGATTGACCGGGATGAAGGGGCCGTCGGCGTTCGGCGACTCGTCGTGCAGGCGCCGCGCGACCATCTCCTTGCCGGTGCCGCTCTCGCCCTGCACCAGCACCGTCGTGTCGAGCTTGGCCACCTTGCGGACCAGGTCCATGACGTGGCGCATCACCGCGCTGGTGCCGGTGACGAAGTCGCCGACGCGGTTCTGGTCGGCCACCTGGGCCGACAGCGACTCGACCTGCCGGCTGAGGTCCTGCTTCTCGCTGGCGTTGCGCACCAGCGAGCGCAGCGCGTCGTATTCGAAGTCCTTGGTGATGTAGTGGTAGGCGCCCTGCTTGATGGCCCGGACCGCGGTCTCGACCTCGCTCACGGCCGAGATCACGATGGCCTCGATGCGCGGGTACTGTTCTTTGGCGATCCGCAGCACCTCGAGGCCGCCGATATTCGGCAGCCGCACGTCGAGGAGCATCAGGTCGACGTCGACCTTGGCCAGCGTTTCGAGGCCCGCTTCGCCGCTCGCCGCCGTCAGCACCGTGTAGTCGCGGCGCAGGATCGCGGTCAGCGTGTCGCGCATTCCCTCGTCGTCGTCGACGATGAGCAGGGTCTTGGGCTTCGTGGACATCGGCGCGCAGGCACCAATATAATCCGCCCTGAGGGTCCGACCAGGGCCCTTTAGTCCCGGCGGGCCCGGCGCTCGTCCCGAGCGTGTCCCCGCCGGCCCCGTTCCATCCTGGGAGATCATCGGTCTTGGCGAACGCATACGACGTCGTGGTCATCGGCTCCGGAACCGGTGGCTACGTGGCCGCCATCCGCGCCGCCCAACTGGGCCTGCGCACGGCCTGCATCGAGCGGGCGCCCGTGCTCGGCGGCACCTGCCTGAACTGGGGCTGCATCCCGACCAAGGCCCTGCTCGAGCACGCCCACGCCCTGAAGATCGCCCAGGAGTCGAAGGAATGGGGGCTGGTCCTCCCGGAAGGCGCCATCTCGATCGACATGGCCGCCGTCCACGCCCGCAAGGACAAGATCGTCAAGGGCCTGACCGGGGGCATCGACCACCTGTTCAAGAAGAACAAGATCGATTGCATCGCCGGCACGGGCCGGCTGCTCGGCGGCGGCAAGGTCGAGGTCAAGGTTGAGGTCCCGGGGGACGGCGCCGCGGCCCAGGTCGTCGAGGGCAGGGAGATCGTCGTCGCCACCGGGTCGACGGCGCGCAGCGTGCCGGGCATCGAGATCGACCGCAAGCGGATCATCACCAGCGACGAGGCGATCCACCTGGCGACGGTGCCGAAGTCGATCGCCATCATGGGCAGCGGCGCCGTCGGCGTCGAGTTCGCGTCGATCTTCAACCGCTTCGGCAGCCAGGTGACGCTCATCGAGCTGCTGCCGCGAATCGTGCCGCTCGAGGACGAGGCCGTCTCGGCCGAGCTGCAGCGCGTCTTCAAGAAGGCGAAGATCAACGTGCTGACCGGCACGAAGGTCACCTCCGCCAAGTCCGGCGCCAACGGCGTCACGCTGACGGCGGAACCTGCGGCGGGCGGCGCGTCGCAGACCATCGAGGCCGAGTACCTGCTGGTCGCGACCGGCCGCGGTCCGGTGACGACGGGCCTCGGCGCGGCCGAGGCCGGCCTGACGCTCGAGCGCGGCTACATCAAGGTCGACGAGCTGTTCCGCACCGGCGTGCCGGGCATCTCGGCGATCGGCGACGTCATCACGTTCGCCAAGCCGGGCCACCCGCAGCTCGCGCACCTGTCGTCGGCGGAAGGCGTGCTCGTCGCCGAGCGCATCGCCGGCAAGGACGTCCGGCCGATCAACTACGGCCACGTCCCGGCCTGCACCTACTGCGATCCGGAGATTGGCAGCGTCGGCTTGACCGAGAAGGCGGCCCGCGAGCAGGGCTACGACGTCGTCGTCGGCCAGTTCGCGTTCCGCGTGCTCGGCCGCGCCCGCATGGCCAACGAGACCGACGGCTTCGTCAAGATCGTCGCCGAGAAGAAGTACGACGAGGTGCTCGGCTTCCACATGATTGGTCCCGCGCTCGACCGAGCTGGTCGCCGAGGCGACGCTGGCGCTGCGCCTCGAGTGCACGGTCGAGGAGCTGATCCGCACCATCCACGCCCACCCGACCATGTCGGAGGCCGTGCTCGAAGCCGCGCACGCCGCCCACGGCTCGCCGCTGCACGCCTGATCCGATCGTCCAGATTTCCAAGCCAGGACCCGAGGCCCCCAGACCATGCCCGTCAACGTCGTCATGCCCCAGATGGGCGAGTCGGTGACCGAGGGCACGGTCGTCCGCTGGATCCGCAAGATCGGCGATCACGTCGATCGCGACGAGCCGCTGTTCGAGATCTCGACCGACAAGGTCGACGCCGAGATCCCGTCGCCCGCCGCCGGCACGCTGGCGGCGATCCACGTCAAGGAAGGCGAGACGGTGCCGATCGACGCGCTGGTGGCGGTGATCGCGCAAGCCGGCGAAGCGGTCGAGGCCGGACCGCAGGCCGACGGCGTGCCGGAGCAGACCGCGGCGTGGCGCCGCGAGCGGCCGCAGTGGCCGGCCCACGAGGCGCGCGAAGGCCGAGGTTCAGGCGCGCCGCAGCGGCCGCGTCTCAGGCCCCGAGCGGGCACCAGCCGCGCCGAGCCGCGAGCCGAAGGCCGCGAGGCAGGCGCCGCGTTCGTCGCCGCTGGTCCGCCGCATCGCCAGCGAGCATCGCGTCGACATCGGCTCGATCCCCGGCTCGGGCATCGGCGGCCGAGTCACCAAACACGACATTTTGAGAGTGGTGGACGCCGGCGGCAAGCCGGCGTCCACCGCCTCAAACCGCGCCGAAGCGGCGGCGGGTTCCAGCCGCCGCGAAGGCGGGCCCATCGCGGCGCCCATCGGCGGCCCCGCGCCCGCGTTCGCCGACGGGCAGCGCACTGCGGTCGCACCGTTCGGCGTGATGCGCAAGAAGATCGCCGAGCACATGGTCCACAGCCAGGCGACGGCTGCCCACGTGCATTCGGTGTTCGAGGTCGATTTCACGCACGTCGATCGGCTGCGCCGCGCCAAGAAGGACGACTACGAGAAGGCCGGCGTCAAGCTGACGTTTCTCTCGTTCATCGCCAAGGCGGTGGTCGAGGCGCTGCAGCACGCGCCCATCCTGAACGCGTCGCACAAGGGCGAGACCGTCGTCTACTCGCAGGATGTCAACCTCGGCATCGCCGTGGCCCTCGACTGGGGCCTGATCGTGCCGGTCATCCATCGCGCCCAGGATCGCGATCTGCGCGACCTGAGCCGCGGCATCGTCGACCTGGCGACGCGGGCCCGCGCCAAGCAGCTGAAGAACGAGGAAGTGCACGGCGGTACCTTCACCATCACCAACCCGGGCACCTTCGGCGCGCAGTTCGGCATGCCGATCATCAACCAGCCGCAGCTGGCCATCCTCGGCGTCGGCACCATCGAGAAGCGCCCCGTCGTCATCGACGACGGCATCGCCATCCGCCTGCGCGGTTACCTCACGCTCGGCTTCGATCACCGGCTGATCGACGGCATCGTCGCCGATCAGTTCATGGCCCTGGTCAAGGATCGGATCGAGCGCTTCGACCCGGCCGCGGTGTGAGCCGGAGCGCTGGTCGTCCGGCGGCTCGGCCGGATCGGCTATGCCGAGGGCGTCGAGTTGCAGAAGTCGCTGGTGCAGCAGCGCGTCGCCGGCGAGATCGACGACACGCTGCTGTTCGTCGAGCATCCGCCCATCATCACCCTCGGCGTCAAGACGCGCGGCAACCTCGCCAACGTCCGCGCCGACGCGGCGGCCCTGGCCGCGCAGGGCGTCGAGGTGCACGAGAGCGGGCGCGGCGGCGACGTCACCTTCCACGGCCCCGGCCAGCTGGTCGGTTATCCGATCATCGATCTGAAGCCGGACCGGCAGGACGTCCACCGCTACGTCCGCGATCTCGAGGACGTGCTGATCCGCACCGCCGCCGACTTCGGCATCGAGGCCGGTCGCGTCAAGGGTTTCAGCGGCGCCTGGGTCGGCGACGTGAAGCTCGCCGCCATCGGCGTCCGCATCTCGCGCTGGGTGACCAGCCACGGCTTCGCCCTCAACGTCACCACTGATCTCGCCGGCTTCGACCTGATCGTGCCGTGCGGCATCGCCGATCGCGGCGTCACCTCGCTCGCCGCCCTGCTCGGCCGCGACGTGGCCATCGCCGACGTCGAGCGCTCCGTGGTGACTCACTTCGCGGCTGTGTTCGAGCGCGTGCAGGTCTCCGGGTAGACCTCCCAGCATTCGCCGGGCCTGGGCCCGGCCGGCCACCGGCGTCGCCGGATGAGCCGCTCCGGGTCAGGCTGGCCGCGGCGGGTCCGTCGTCTGCGGCTGAACGGTGGATTGCGACGGCTCCTCATCCAGCCACATCGCTGCGCACCACCGATCGCAGCCCGCCTGGCGCGATGACGACGAGCACCAGCACCTGCGGCAGCGCCGTCAGCAGCCAGGATGGCACTGCCGGCGCCAATGGCTGGAAGACCAGCCCGAGCGACTTGACATAGGTGGCACAGAAGCCGCTCATCGCGGCGAGCAGCAGGAGCGAGGCGAAGCGGCCCAGCCCCGGCGAGTAGCGTTCGGTGAACAGCGCGGCTACCGACAGCCGGTTGAACGCTTCCACGGACGCGCCACGTCACGGCCAATCACGTGACGATCGCCGCCACCGCGCTGGGCGTGGCGGCCGCGGCGCTGGTGGCCAGCGGCTACCCGCGGCTGGCCGTGGCGGTGTGGCTCGCCGGCCGTCTCGAGCTCCTTCGGAGGGTTTCTCGACATCACGCAGCGACTCTCTTCGTCACCACCGCGCAACGTGTCTCTCTCGCGTCGCGCCTGCTCCGAGGAGCAGCCGCGAGTGGCAGGAGCAACGTTATCGAGCCAGGCTCTCTGTCTGATCCTCTCGAGCGTCCGACTGGAGATGCGCGGCGGCACCGGCATCCCGTCGCTACTGAGGGCGCGTCGCAGCGCGGCCATCCGGAGCCGAAGCGTCGTAGGTCGGATTGGGCCGCGGCGACAGGGCGCCGACCTGCTTGCGCCACGCCTGCAGTTCGGCGAGCAGCCTCCGGGCACGCTTCGGCTGCGTCCGCGACAAATCCCGGGTCTCGCCGATATCCCTCACCACGTCGAACAGCTCGATCGATCCGTCCTCGAGCCATTCGATCAGTTTCCAGTGGCCCCGCCGGATGGCGGAACCAGGGGCGCCGCCCTGGTTGCCATAGTGCGGGTAGTGCCAGAACAGAGCTCGCTCGGCGAGCGCCTTGCTGCTGAAGGTGGGTAGGAAGCTCACCCCATCGATGTCGATGCCGACGCCTCGCGTGGCGGTCGCCTCGAGCAGTGTCGGGAAGAAGTCGGGGCTGGTGACGGGGCTGTCCACCTGGCTGCCCGGGCGGGTCACGTTCGGCCAACGCACCAGGAGCGGCACGCGGAGGCCGCCTTCGTACATCCAGCCCTTGCCCGCCCGCAACGGCAGGTTCGACGTGGGCCAGCCCTCGCTGGTCGACAGCCCGCCGTTGTCGCTCGTGAAGATCACCAGCGTGTTCTCGCGCAGGCCCAGCGCGTCGAGCCGATCGAGGACCTTGCCGACGGCCTGGTCCATCGCCTCCACCATGCCGGCGTAGATGGCGTGCTCCTGCACGAGGCGCACGTCGCGGGCATGTTCGCGGCCCCAGGCGGGCTGGAGCCCGAGCCGCTGCCGCTTCTCCTGGTACTTGCGCTGGAGATCGGGACGCGCCATCAGGGGCGTGTGCACCGAATAGAACGACAGAAACGCGAAGAAGGGACGCGTCCGGTTGGCGTCGATGAAGCGCACGGTCTCCGTTGCCAGACGATCGGGCAGGTGCTCACCGTCGGGACCGTCGGGCAGCCGGGAATTGCCATACGGGGAGAAGTACTTGTTGCCGCCGTAAGGGCCGCCGCGATCGATGCCGCCGAGATTCAGGTCGAAGCCCTGCTGCTCGGGCCACGCGCCTTCCGGACCGAGATGCCATTTGCCGGCAAAGAAGGTCGCGTAGCCGGCAGCCTTGAGCGCTTCGGCCATCGTCGTCTCTTCGAGCGCCAGCCGATCCCCGAACGGGGCGGGCAGCGCCCGGGTGTTTCGCGTCCACCGTTCCGGCCGGTCCGCCGCCCCGAGGTAGTCGGTGATCCCGGTGCGTACGGGCCATCGCCCGGTCAGCAGGCTGGCCCGGGTCGGCGAACACACCGGCGCGGCCGCATAGGCCGACGTGAAGCGGGTGCCCTCACGGGCCAAGCGGTCCAGGTGCGGCGTCTCGTAGAACGTGCTGCCATAGCTGCCCAGATCGCGCTGCCCCAGATCGTCGGCGAGGATGAGCAGAATGTTGGGCCGGCCGGGAGTGACGCGCTGGGCCCAACCCGGAACCGGAGCGTGCATCGCGACGAGGACCCACAGCAGGACGGCCGGCTGCAGTACGTTCATGCGCGACAGCATACCCGGTCGAGCGGCCGCCGACGCCGACAGCGCCGGCTGAGACGGACCCGCCTCACCGGGCGTTCCGCACCAGTCGAAAGCCGAGATTCGAGGTACTACTGCTCACCTCGCCCTTGCCCCGGCTCCCGACCAGATAGCGCGAGCAATACTGATCGCTGCAGAGGAACGATCCGCCGCGGAGGACCCGCTTGGTGGCGCCAGGCTCTTGCGGATCGAGGCTGTCGGTCGGTCCCTGCGGGTTGCTCGGCATCGTGCCGTCGTTCGCGGCGACGGCATAGGCATCGGGGCGATACCAGTCCGAGCACCACTGCCACACGTTGCCACCGACGTCATACAACCCGTAGCCGTTTGGCGGAAACGCGGTGACCGGTGACGTACCCCGGTAGCCGTCGTCGCCTTGATCGCGTGCCGGAAACCGGCCCTGCCAGATGTTGGCGGCCGGCTTGTTGCCCGGGTTCAGCTCGCTGCCCCACGGATAGGCCTGGCCCTCGAGGCCGCCGCGCGCGGCGAACTCGAACTCGGCCTCGGTCGGCAGCCGCTTGCCCGCCCACTGCGCATACGCCGCCGCATCGTCGTAGGCGATGTGCACGACTGGATGTTGCTCGCGGCCGCGAATCGTGGTGTTCGGTCCACCAGGATGCCGCCAACTGGCGCCGGGCGTATAGCGCCACCACTGGAGCGGGTTGTCGAGTGGAACGCCTGCGCCCGTGGGCACGAACACCGCGGATCCCGGCACGAGTCTGTCCGGCGGCACGCCGGGATAGTCCCTCGAATCGAGCGGCCGCTCCGCGACCGTGAGGTAACCGGAGGCGCGGACGAACGCCGAGAACTCGGCGTTGGTGATCGGCGTGCGGTCCATCCAGAACCCGTCGACGCCGACGAGGTGCACGGGCAGCGCATCGGGCATCCCGCACCGCTCGCATCCCATCGAGAACGTGCCGCCCGGCACCCACACCATGCCCGTCGGTGCGGGTCGCGGCGCAGGTTCGGTATTGACCCGCCCGATGGCACGACCGACGTTCGCGGGCGCCGCTGCCCCATCGTCGTGCGCCGCGAGTATCGCCGACGGCTCGGCCTGGGCCGCGGTGGCCACCCGAGGCGGTGTGCCGGCCTTGCACGCCGAGAAGGCGAGCAGGAGCGAAGGCAGCAGGAGGCATCGCAGCATCACCCGAAGCCTAGCCCAAGCAGCCCGACGTGCGTGAGAGCGACGAGATACGGACCTTTGCCGCGCTCGTGGCCCGTTCGGTGCTCCGCCGCCGATCGTGTCCGTCAACGGAAACACCTCGACGTTGCACGATCCGTGGTCACGCACTTCGCGGCGGTGTTCGATCTCGTGACCGTCGAGCCCGCCAGCGAGTCGCCGCCTTGAACGGGCGCCGGCTCGTGCGTCGATCGTCTCGTGTCGCCCGACCGACGCGGGCTAGAATACGTCGCTCGCCGATGCGTCCCGGCGCCGGTGAGGCGCTCGCCAGCACGGCCTCCTGAAACGAACGGTGACAGCGCCCCTGGCCCAGCCGACGCTCACGCTGCGCGAAGCACTCCGGGCATCGACGCATTCCCGACACGAGGCGCTCGATGGCGCGCTGATGCCACTCGGCATCGCGTGGACGCGCGGGCGCTACCAGCGGTTCCTCCGCGCCACGCTCGCGGTCGTCGCCACGCTCGAGCCGGCCATCGCCGGGCTGCTGCCGGACGTGGCGCCGATGGAGTCGCCCTCCCGCGCCGCGCGCGTCCGCGCCGATCTGCGCGCCCTCGGTGACGGCGCCGTCGTCGCGTCGCTCGCCATGCCGGACCTGGGCAATCGGGCTGCCGCGCTCGCTGCCGCCTACGTGCTGGAAGGCTCGATGCTCGGCGGCCAGCACGTGGCGCAGGCCCTGGCGCGCGACCTCGCGCTCGGCGACGAGTCGATGACTTACCTGCGCCCGCCTGGGGCCGCGATCGGCTTGCGCTGGAGGACTGTCGTCACGGCATTGGATGCGTTCGGCACGCGAGCCACCGCCGTCGAGTGGCGCGCCGCCGAGACCGCGGCGAACGCGACCTTCGACGCCTTTGCCGAGGCTTTCCGCCGCGAAGGCCTGATCTGATGCCGACACCGCAGGTCGACCTCTCCAACTGCGACCGCGAGCCGATCCACGTGCCCGGAGCGATCCAGCCGCATGGCGTGCTGCTGGCCTGCCGCGGCCCGTCGTTCACGATCGTCCAGGTCAGCGACAACAGCGCAACCGCCATCGGCACGCCGCCCGAAGCCCTCCTCGGCCGCCCGATCGCGGACCTGCTGCGGGTGGACTCGTGGCAGCGTCTCGCCGCCGCGAGCAAGGCCGGGCTGCCGCGCGACGTCAATCCGATCTGTCTCGACCTCGTCGACGGCCGGTCGTTCGACGGCATCGTCCACCCGAGCGCGACCGCTGGTGTCGCCGTCGTCGAGCTCGAGCCCCGGAGCGAAGACCTGAGCGGCTTTCACCCGCGGATGCGGCAGAGCGTGCGGCGCCTCCAGGACGCGGCGACGCTGGCCGAGCTGTTCGACATCGCCGCGCGTGAGATCCGATCGCTGACCGGCTTCGATCGGGTGATGGTCTATCGGTTCGATCGCGACTGGAACGGCGAAGTCGTGGCCGAGGCCCGGCTCGATCGGCTGGAGCCGTTCCTGGGCCTGCACTATCCGGCAGCCGACATTCCCACCCAGGCCCGTCGGCTCTACACGCTGAACTGGCTGCGGATCATCCCGGACATTTCGTATCGGCCGGCGCGGCTGGTGCCAGAACTGGAGCCTGAGAGCGGCGCGCCGCTCGACCTGAGCTTCTCGGTGCTGCGCAGCGTCTCGCCGATCCACATCGAATACCTGCGTAACATGGGCGTGACGGCATCGATGTCGGTGTCGCTCATCCGCGACGGCGCGCTCGCCGGCCTCATCGCCTGCCACCACTACTCGGGGCCGCATCCCGTCTCGTTCGTCGTCCGCGACACCGCCGAGTTCCTCGGCCAGACGCTGTCGTGGCATGTCGCCGCGTTCGAGGCGCGCGCCGCCGCCGAGCGGGCGCTGAAGACGCAGCGAGCCGAGTCGGCGATCGTCGAGGCGGTGTCGACGACGCGGTCGATTGGGGCCGGCCTCTGCACGCCGGCCCTGCTCGAGCTCACCAGCGCGCAGGGCGCGGCCGTGGTCTACGAGGGCACCGTGCACGTGGTCGGCACGACCCCGCCGCCGATGGAGGTGCGCCGCATCGTCGACCTCCTGCCCCGCGCCGAGGCCGACTGGCTGTCGATGACCGACCGCCTCACCGAGGCGCTGCCGCGCGCCGCCGACTGGAGCGACGTCGCCGCCGGCGTGCTGGCGGTCGAGATCTCGCGCGAGCTCGGCGAGCACGTCATCTGGTTCCGGCCGGCGGTCGATCGGTACGGTCGACTGGGCCGGCGATCCGCGCAAGGTACCGGTGGTCGACGAGGCCGGCGTGCCGCGCCTCAGCCCGCGCGGCTCGTTCGCGCTGTGGCGCGAGACGGTGCGCGGCCGGTCGCTGCCCTGGGAGCCGTGGCAGATCGAGGCCGCCTCGAACCTGCGGCGGCTGCTCCTCAGCGGCGTCCGGCGGCGCGCCGACGAACTGCGGGTGATGAACGAGGAGCTGGCCCTCGCCGATCGCACCAAGGACGAATTCCTGGCGACGGTCGGACACGAGCTGCGGACGCCGCTCAACGCGATGCTCGGCTGGATCCACATCCTCCGCAGCAACGCCCCGCCCGCCGCCGGCGAGGATCGCCGGGAGCGCGCCCTCGACACGATTGAGCGCAACGCCCGCGCCCAGGCGCAGCTCATCGACGACCTGCTCGACGTCAGCCGCATCGTCGCCGGCAAGCTGACCCTGTTGGTGCAGCCGCTCGAGTTGGGTGGGATCGTCGAGCGTGTCATCGAGGGCCTTCGTCCGGCCGCCGACGCCAAGCAAATCCGGATCCAGTCGGCCCTCGACTCGACGTCGACGATCCTCGGCGACGCCAACCGGCTGCAGCAGGTGGCGGCGAACCTGCTGTCGAACGCCGTCAAGTTCACGCCCAGGGGCGGTCGCGTCCAGGTGTTCGTCGAACGGCGCGATTCGTCGGTCGATTTGACGGTGGCCGATACCGGCCAGGGCATCCCGGCCGATTTCCTGCCGTACGTCTTCGAGCGCTTTCGCCAGGCCGACGGTGCGCTGTCGCGCAAGAGCTCGGGTCTCGGCCTCGGCTTGGCCATCGTCCGGCACCTCGTCGAGCTGCACGGCGGCACGGTGGCGGCGCACAGCGAGGGGACGGACAAGGGCGCGACGTTCACCGTGCGCCTGCCGTTGTCGGTCGCCGCCCGGCGGTCGCCGCCGACCGAGGCGCTGACGACGACGCGCCACGACTTCGAGTGCCCGCCCGAGCTCTCGGGCCTGCGAATCCTGGTGATCGAGGACGAGCCGGACGCACGCCAGATGCTGACCGCGATGCTCGAGGCGTGCAACGCGGAGGTGCACGCCGCGGCCTCGGGGTTCGAGGGGCTGGAGCTGCTGTCGACATGGCGGCCCGACGTGATCGTCTCCGACGTCGGCATGCCGGAGATGGACGGCTTCACCTTCATCGAGACGTTGCGCCAGCGTCCAGCCGCGGAGGGCGGGCGGATCCCCGCGATCGCGCTGACGGCGCACGCCCGCGTCGAGCACCGGGCGCGGGCGCTCTACTCGGGCTTCAGCAGCCACGTCCCCAAGCCGGTCGATCCTGTCGAGCTGTTCGCGGTGATCGCCTCGCTGCGGCCGCGCGGCGACAGCTGACGCCGTCCGCCCCATCGGGCCGCTTCGGCGGCGCGGCCGACGTCAGTCGTCGGCTGGCGGCGTGACGTGAGAGACGCGCGCCTCGCCGACGCCGTGGCGCTCGACCTTCGTCACCTCGAAGCGGACGTGGTCGTACTCGATCGCCTCGCCGACGACCGGCAGCCGGCCGAGCTCGGCCAGCACCAGGCCGCTGACGCTGTCGACGTCGTCGTGCTCGAGCTCCACGCCGAGCGCCTCGCCGACTTTGTCGATCCGCACCGTGCCCTCGACGAGGAAGCCGCCTTCGCCGTCCGGCGCGATGCTGGTGGCGGACAGGTGGCCCTCGGGGATCTCCCCGGTCACTTCATCGAACAGGTCCTCGAGCGTGATCACGCCGGCGGTGCCGCCGTGCTCGTCGAAGACCACCGCCATCGGCGCGGCGTGGCGACGGAACATCGCCAGCACGTCGTCGAGCGTGGCCGTGTCCGGGACCTGCGGGATGGCGTGAGCGTCGCGGCCGGTGACCACTCGGCCGGCGTCGACCAGCGCCACCAGCTCCTTGATGTGGATGTAGCCGACGATGTGGTCGAGGTCGCCGTCGAACACCGGGTAGCGCGTGTGGCCGGATACCGTCGCGACGTGGCGGACGTCCTCGGGGGCGCTGCCGATCTCGATCCCGGTGACGCGAACCCGCGGCACCATCGCTTCGCGGGCCGAGGTGTCGCTGAAGGCGAACAGCTCGCGCAGCATCTGCCCGGCCTCGGCGCGCAGCTGCCCGCCCTCCTCGCTCTCGTCGACGATCAGCGCCAGCTCCTCGGGCGTGTAGTGGTGGTCGCTCGAGCCCTCGGAGCGGTTGATGCCGACGGCGCGGAGCATCAGGTTGCCGGCGGCGTTGAGCGCGATCACCAGCGGATAGACCGTCAGGTTGATGACCCGCATCAGCGGCGTGATCCACAGCACGGTGCGCTCGGCGCTCTGCAGGGCCAGCGACTTCGGGATCATCTCGCCGAAGACGATGTGCAGGTAGGTGAGCGCGGCGACGCTGAGGATCGTCGCCAGGGTGTGCGCGGCGGCCCAGGAGCTGGCGCCGGCGAACGCCTCGATGTGACGGAAGATCCAGTCGGCCAGCACGTGCTCGCCGTACATGCCGAGGCCGAGGCTGGCGACGGTGATGCCGAGCTGCGCGGTGGCGATGAAGCGATCCTGCCGGCGCGGATCGTTGAGGACGCCGCGGACCAGCTTCGCGACCCGGCTGCCCTGCTGCGCCCGCCGCTCGATCGACGTCCGCGGCACGCCGACGATGGCGAACTCGGCGGCGACGAACAGCGCGTTCAGCACCAGCAGGCCGACGATGATCAGGACCGGAATGAGCTCAGCCAACACCTGCTCCCGGCACCGGTACGGCTGATGCGACGTCGTCGGGCATCTCGCCGAGGAAGGCGCGCAGCACGTCCTCGAGGGTGACCATGCCGAGGGCCCGGCCGGCGTCGTCGCTGACGATGGCGTGATGGGTCCGGCGCTGCTGGAACAGCGACAGCAGGCGATCGCCGGTCGTCGTCGGGCTGGTCATCACCGCCGGCTGGACGAGATCGGCGACGGCCCCGGGCAGCGCGCCCTGCAGCCGCCGCAGCGCCAGCCGCTTGGTGTTGAGGATGCCGACCACCTGGGTCCGCTCGCCGCGGAAGACCGGGACGCGCGTGAACGAGCTCTGCGACAGGCGGTCGAGCACCTCCCACAGCGGATCCTCGACGTCGACGACCTCGACCTCGTGCCACGGCACCATCAGCTCGCGCGCCGAGCGCAGGCGCAGGCGGAGGGCGCGCTGCAGCCGGCGGTGCTCGTCGGGCTCGAGCAGGCCGCCGTCGCGGCTCTCGGCGATGAGCAGCTCGAGCTCCTCGGGCGAGTGGACGTGGCGGTGGCCCGACTGGTGCACGCCGAAGAGGCGCAGCACGAGGTTGCCGCTGCCGTTCAGGACGCCGATGAAGGGGCGGTAGAGCGCCAGCGACCACAGCATCGGCATCACCGTGGCCAGCGCGACCGGGGTCGGATACTGCAGCGCCAGCGTCTTCGGCACCAGCTCGCCGACGATGACGTTGAAGGTGGTGAGCGCGACCAGCGTGGCGATGCTGGCCGCCGACAGCGCCCACGCCGCGTCGCCGTTGGCCCACGGCATCAGCCAGCTGGCGATGGTCGGCGTGATTGCCGCCTGGCCGTAGGCGCCGAGGATCAGGCTGGTGAGGGTGATGCCGATCTGGCTGGCGGCGATGTAGGTGTCGAGCTTGCGGGCGTCGGCGACGAACGGGGCCAGCCGCAGCGCCAGGAAGTGGTGATCCTCGGCCATCTGCCGGACCCGGCTGCGCCGGACGCTGATGGCCGAGAACTCCGCCGCGACGTAGACCGCCGTCAGGACGGTGAGCACGACGACGACCACGAGTGCGGTCACCATGGAGGCTGGGCGGTCCTAGCGGCGGAACGCGATCGCGTTGTCGAGCGCGATGCGCTCGTAGGGCGACAGCGCGGGCTCGGCCGCGTCCAGGACACCCGAGGGGCCGAGACGGACGCGGGCGATCCCGGCGCGATGGCCCTGCCCCGGCGCCGCGACGAGCGCCGGCAGCGACGCCACGCTCGCTTCGTCGAGGTGCTCGAGCAGCACCGCGGCGGCGGCGGCGAGCGCGAACGGCCCGGGCGGCCAGGCCGCGGTCAGGCGGCGGGCGGCCGTGGCGAGGACGCCGGGCCCCAGCCGCGTCTCGGCCGGCGCACCGTCGATCGACGACGCGCTCCAGCCGACGACGAGCCGCGCCGGCGGCAGGCCGGCGAGGGCCAGGGCGACGGCGCGGGGGGCGGTGCCAGCGGCCTCGGCGACGACGGCGCGGGCGGCGGCGTCGAAGGCGATCGACGCCGAGCCGAGGATCCGCGTCCACGGCAGGCGCAGCTCGGTGACGCCGCGCTCGACCAGCGACGCCTGGCGGGCGCCGGCGCAGACGATCGGCGCGCGGCGATTGGCGGCGGCGAGGCGTCCGACCAGCGCCAGCCCCAACTCGCCGTCCCACTCCGTGGCGGGGGCGCCGTGCGCGTCGGCAATCAGGATGACGTCGGCGTCGGCGGCGGCGGCGACGTCGGCGGTCGCCTCGATCGAGACGTCCGACCCGATGACCGGGTTCGCCTGGCGGATGTCGAGCGCCTTGCCGGTGGCGACCGTGCCGGCGTCGTCGATCAGCCGGACGTGGCGCACCCGCCCGCGGGCGGCGAGCGTCGAGGCGAGCGCAGTGGCCAGTGGTCCAGCCCCGACAATGGCAGCGATCATCGCTGGCGTATTCTAGTCGCCCATGTCACACGCACCGCAACTCGACGGGAAAGTCGCCATCGTCACCGGCGGTTCGCGGGGGATTGGTCGAGCCACCGCCGCCCGGCTCGTCCGGGCCGGGGCGAAGGTGGTCATCGCCGGCCGGACCAGGGCCGATCTGGACCGGGCCGTGGCCGGTTTCGACCACCCGGCGGCCGCCCGGGGCGTCCAGGCCGACGTGTCCCAGGAGGCCGACGTCATCCGGCTGGTCGAGGCGGCGGTCGCGGCCTTCGGCGGGCTGGACATCGTGGTCAACAACGCCGCCACCGTGAAGCTGGCCGAGGTCGAGAAGCTGGCCACCGAGGACTGGCAGGCGATGCTGAGCGCCAACCTGACCGGCCCGTTCCTGCTGTGCCGGGCGGCGATTCCGCACCTGAAGCGGCGCGGCGGCGGCTCGATCGTCAACGTCAGCAGCCTGGCCGGCCAGAACCCGTTCGCCGGCGGCGCCTGCTACGCCGCGACCAAGGCTGGGCTGGATGCGTTCTCGCACGCCCTGATGCAGGAGCTGCGGCAGCACGACATCCGGGTCAGCGTGGTCGCGCCCGGCTCGGTAGCGACGGGCTTCAGCGGCCATGCGCCGACGGACGCCGACGCCTGGAAGCTGTCGCCCGAGGACGTCGCCGAGACGATCTTCCACCTGGTCACGCACCCGGCCCGCAGCCTGCCGTCGCGGGTCGATCTGAGGCCCGCGCGCCCTCAGACGAAGTAGCGCGCCACGCGAACTCGCGCGCCGACGCGAACGTCCCAACTCCCAACGACCAACTTCCAAGGCACTCCCAATTCCCAACGCCCAACCGGCTGGCCCGCCTTGGGAGTCGGTAGTTGGCGGTTGCTTGGAGGTTGGAAGTTGGTCGTTGGTCGTTGGTCGTTGTCAGGCCAGGCACCGTGCGAGCCGCGCTCGATCGATGTTCGCACCCGTGAGCACGACTCCGACAGTCTTCCCCGTGAGGTCGCCGAGGCGGCCGGAGGCGAGCGCCGCCGGTCCGACCGCAGCCGCGCCCTCGGCGATCTGGTGATCCCGGCCGGCGAGGTCGCCGACCGCCGCGACGATCGCGGCCTCGTCGACTGCGACGATGTCGTGGACATGCCGCTCGACGTAGTCGAAAGTGACCGCGCCCGGCTCGAGGTTGCCGCCGAGGCCGTCGGCGATGGTCGGCCGCGGGTCGATCTCGGTGATGCGCCCGTGCCGGCGCGCCGTCCCGAATGCCTCGCTCGCGTCCGCCTCGACCCCCACCAGCCGGCACCCGGGCGCCATCTGCGACAGTGCGATGCCGATCCCGCTGATCAGGCCGCCCCCGCCCATCGGCACGACGACCACGTCCAGACGCGGTTGGTCCTCGAGCATCTCCAGTGCGACCGTTCCGCCGCCGGCGATGACGTCCGGATGCGTGTAGGGCGAGATGAAGCAGCCGCCGGTCGATGCGGCGTACTCCTTCGCGGCGACCTCGGCGGCGTCGTAGTTGCGAAAGGACGCGTCGAGCCGCGCCCCCGCCGCTTCAATCGCATCGAGCTTGGCCCGCGGGGCGTCGGCGGGCGTGAACACGACGCAGGCCATGCCGGTTTCGGCGGCGGCTTCGGCAAGGGCCCGCCCGTGATTGCCGGCCGACGCCGTGACGAGAGTGGGACGGTTGCCGGCCTCGGCGAGTCGCAAGGCGGCGTTGAAGGCGCCGCGGACCTTGAAGGCGTTGGAGCGCTGCTGGCTTTCGAGCTTCAGCCAGACGTCGGCGCCGGTGGCGCGCGACAGCCACGGTGAGCGCACCAACGGCGTGCGCCGCACGTGCGGCGCGATGCGGCGCCGGGCTTCGAGCACGGCTATGATCGACACGATCGACGACATGAGCACCCACCCTTCGGGAGCTGACACTCTATCGCGCGCCGTCCGGCGCGAGAGCGGGGCCGCACACAAATGCTGATCGAGGTCCGTGCGGCGCCGCCCTTCATGAAGAACGGCTTCGTGCTCGCCGACGAGACGACGCGCGAAGGCGTCCTCATCGATCCCGGCGACGAGGTCGACGAGCTGCTCGAGGTGATCGCGGAGCAGCGGCTGAGCATCGTCTACATCCTGCTGACGCACGCCCACCTCGATCACATCACCGGCGTCCGCCGCGCCCGCGAGGCGCTCAGGGTGCCGGTGGTCCTCCATGCCGACGATCGCCCGCTCTACGACGCGATCGTGCAGCAGGGCCTCGCCTTCGGCTTCCGCCTCGAGCCGCAGCCGGCGCCGGATCGCTACTACGCGCCCGGCGACGTCTTCCGGTTCGGCCGCTACGAGGTGCGGGCCCACCACACGCCGGGGCATTCGCCCGGCGGCGTCTGCCTCGAGGTGACCGAGCCGGGCTCACCGCAGAAGACCCTGATCGTCGGCGACACGCTGTTCGCCGGTTCGATCGGCCGCACCGATCTGCCGGGCGGCCACCATCCGACGCTGATCGCGTCGATCCGCGACGTGCTGTTCAGGTTCGGCGACGATGCCGTCGTCCACCCCGGCCACGGCGAGTCGACCACGATCGGTCAGGAGCGCCGCACCAACCCCTTTCTGGCGTGAGCATTCGCCTTCGCCTGCTCGCGTGCTGGCCGATCCTGGCGCTGGCCGCGCCGGTCGTGGCCGGGGCGCAGGCGCTGCCGCCGACACGGGTCACGATCCCGAAGGTCGACACCGCGCCGACGCTGGAAGACTACCTGCCGGGCGGCGGCCGGCCCGGCCTGAAGGTCACCGATTTCCGGCAGCGCCAGCCGAAGGATCTCGAGCCGTCGACCCAGCCGACCGCCGGCTACCTGTCGTACGACGCGAGCCACGTCTACGTCGCGTTGGTCTGCACCCAGCCCCGTGGGGACGTCCGGGCCCGCCTTCAGAAGCGGGAGGATCTCGGATCCGACGACGTCGTCGGCGTCTACCTGGACACCTTCCACGACCGGCAGCGCGCCTACTTCTTCTTCTCCTCACCGGTCGGCATCCAGGGCGACGGGATCATCTCGGAGACCGGCGGCGAGGACTTCAGCTTCGATACGCAATGGCGCTCCGACGGACGCCTCACCGACGACGGCTACGTGGTGCTGATCGCGGTGCCGTTCAAGTCGCTGCGCTTTCCGGCCAAGGCTGGCGGGCCGCAGGAGTGGGGCCTGGCGCTGGTGCGGTCGATCCGGTCGAACAACGAGACCGACTACTGGCCCGGCAACACGCAGCGGGTCAACGGCTTCGTCGCCCAGTTCGCCACCGCCGACGGCATCGCCGGCGTTGCTCCCGGCCGGAACATCCAGATCATCCCCTACGGCACGTTCACCGGCGCCCGCTTTCTCGAGGACGCCGGCTACGCGCGCAAGAACGAGGGCCGCGCCGGCCTGGACGTCAAGTTGGTGCCGCGCGACGCGGTCACCCTCGACTTCACCCTGAACCCCGACTTCAGCCAGGTCGAGTCGGACGAGCCGCAGGCCACCGCCAACCAGCGCTTCGAAGTGTTCTTCCCTGAGAAGCGGCCGTTCTTCCTCGAGAACGCCGACTTCTTCTCGTCGTGGTTCACGCTCTTCTTCTCGCGGCGGATCAGCGATCCGCAGCTCGGCGGGCGGATGACCGGCAAGTTCGGCCAGTGGTCGGCCGGGGCGTTGGTGACGGACGATCGGGCGCCGGGCCGGCGCGTCGACGACGACGACCCGGCGTCGGGGTCGCGCGCGTTCAACGCCGTCGGCAGCCTGCGGCGCGACTTCTCCAACCAGTCCTACGTCGGGCTCCTCGCCACGTCGCACGACTTCGGGGCGTCGAGCAATCGGGTCGGTTCGGTCACGACACACGTCCGCGTGAACAAGAACTGGTTCGTCGATGGGCAGGTCGCCGGCAGCCACGACGTCGACCTCGAGGGCGGGACCCGCAATGGCGCCGCGTCCTTCCTCGGCCTGATCCGCAACGGGCGGGCCCTGAGCTACTACTTCTCCTACAGCGCGGTCTCGCCGCAGTTCGCCGTGCCGCTCGGGTTCGTGCCGCGAACGGACGTCCATGACGTCAGCAGCTTCCTGTCGTACCGGTGGCATCCCAAGACGGGGCCGATCCAGAGCTGGGGGCCGAACTCGTACCTCGGCGCCACGTGGGATTACGGCGGTGAGCTGCAGGACTGGACCGTGCGGTTCCCGGTCCAGTTCAGTTTCAAGAAGCGCACCAATGCCTTCTATCGTCACGCCATCCTCTCGGAAACGATCAGCGGCGTCGAGCTGGCACAGCGGGAGGACCTGGTGCAGGTCAGCACCTCGGCGCTGCGCTGGTTGTCGGTCGACGCCAGCCTGTCGGTCGGCACGCGGCCCAACTACGGGCCGGCAAACGGCCTGGCGCCGTTCCTCGGCGACTACCGCGACGTCGCCCTGGGCGTTCTGATCAAGCCGATCTCGCGTCTGTCGCTCGGCGAGATCCTGCTGTGGAATCGGCTCGACGGACGCGCCGGCACGCCGGCCGAGGGCGTCGGTATCTTCGAGAACCGGATCGTCCGGTCGCGGGCCAACTACCAGTTCACGCGCGAATGGTCGCTGCGCGCCATCCTCGACTACAACGCGCTCGATCCGAACGCCGCCGTCATCGATCGCGCCCGCAGCCGGCGCCTCGCCGGGGATGTCCTGCTGACGTGGCTGGCCCGCCCAGGGACGGCGTTCTACATCGGCGACCCGGACGGTTACGATGACCTGCGCGCCGATCCGACGCGTCCGTTCCGCCCGGAGGGCGGGCTCCGAATCGACCGGCCGGCAGGTCTTCGTCAAATCGAGCTGGCTGCTGCGCTTCTGAAGGAGGCGAACGATGAGCATCGGCGAAACGGTGAGCGGCGTCTTCACGGGGATGGTGCACGCCCTCGATCTGCGCGACTGGCAGCACGTCCGCGACGCGTTCGCGGATCACGTCGACGTCGACTACAGCTCGCTGTTCGGGGCGCCCCCGGCGACGGTGTCGAGCGACGACCAGATTGGCGCGTGGCGCTCCTTCGTCGGCGCCTTCGACGCCACCCAGCACCTCACCGGGCCGTTCATCGCCTCGGAGCGCCAGGGCGACGTGCTCGGCTGTGCCTCGGTGCGGGGCTACCACCGCATCGCCGGCGCGCCGGGCGGCGACACGTGGATGGTCGCCGGCATCTACCAGGCGCGGTTCGTGCACCGCCGGGCCGGCTGGCGGATCATTGGGCTGACCCTGAAGGTGCTCTACCAGGACGGCAACCTGGACCTGCCGAAGATCGCCAAGGGCCGCGCCGCGCCGCCGTCCCCGATTCACGCCACGCCATGATTGCGGCTGATAATCCGATCCGCATGCGACAACGCCTCTCGTCGACCGTCATCGCCCTGCTCGTCCTGTCCGTGGCCTCGACCGCCGCCATCGGGGCGCAGGGGCGCCCCAGCGGGCAGGCGCCGCCCGTGCCGATCACGCCGGTCAACGTCGAGCGGAACGTGATCTACGGCATGTACTCGGGCTTCGCCCTGCTGATGGACGTGCATCGGCCGGTCACGTCGAACGGCTACGGCATCGTCTTCGTCGCCGGCAGCGGCTGGCAGGCGCCGCTCGACTACGGCGCGACGCCGCTCAAGGAGACGCAGGTAGCGCTGTGGGGCCCGCCGCTGGTCGCCGCCGGCTACACGGTGTTCGCCGTCAACCATCGCGCGGCGCCGCGCTTCCACTATCCGGCCGCGGTCGAGGACGTCCAGCGTGCCGTCCGCTTCATCCGCCACCACGCCAAGGTCTACCGGATCGATCCGGATCGCATCGGCGGGCTCGGCGGATCGTCCGGCGGGCATCTCGTCGGGCTGGTGTCGACGCTCGGCGCGCCCGGCATCGCCGCCGATCCGGATCCGGTGAACCGCCAGCCGGCGACGCTGCAGACGGTGGTGCTGCGGGCGCCGCTGGTCGATCTGCCGAAGATGACCGAGGTGCCGGCCGGCCTGGCCCTGGTCGTGTCGTTCCTCGAAGTGCCGCTCGGCGACAACGTGCCGACGTCGAAGGCCCTGTGGACCGAGGCCTCACCGCAGTCGCACGTCTCGGCGAAGACGCCGCCGACCTTGCTGATGCACGGCGACGCCGACGACCTGGTGCCGTACGCCCAGTCGGCCGGCTACGAAGCGGCGCTGAAGTCGGCGGGCGTGGCGACCAGGCTGATCACCGTGCCGGGCGGCAAGCACGGCGCCGACTTCGGCTTCGCCCAGCCCAAGCCGGGGTGGCTGAACTACCAGGCCGAAGCGGTGAAGTGGTTCGATCAGTACCTGAAAGCCAGGTAGCCGCCCGCGGGCGCCCCGCTCCGGCTGGCCGACGCGTCGCCGCTCACGATTCGGCCTTCGTCACCGACAGCTCGACGCGGCCGACGCGCAGGCGATCGCCCGGTGAGAGGGCGGCCCGGCCGCTGACCCGCTGGTCGTTCACGAACGTGCCGTTCGTGCTGTCGAGGTCCTCGACGCTCAGGTCGCCGCTGGCGTCGGTGCACAGCCGGCAGTGCACCCGCGAAACCAGGGCGGCGTCGAGGATGAAGTCCGATCGGTTGGCGCGCCCCACCGTGCGCTCGGCGCCGGTGGTGAGGCGGATGGTCACGGGCGGATCCACGGCGCTGTCGTCCGTCGTCAGAATCCACGTCATGTGGCTGCTCACCTGGAGGGCGCGGCGAGCGCCTTGACCCGTTCGTTGACGACCTGTCCATCGCGCGTGACGAGCGTGTCGCGGCAGACTTCGTCCTCGAGGTTGATGGTGACCTGGCCGTCCTTCAGCAGCGAGATGAAGAACGTCAGGATGTTCTTCGAGTACATCTGGCTGGCGTGGTACGGCACTTCGGCGGCCAGGTTGGTCGGGCCGAGGATGGTCACGCCGTTGACGACGACCGTCTCGTCGGCGCGGGTCAGCTCGCAGTTGCCGCCGCGCTCGGCGGCGAGGTCGACGATCACCGAGCCGGGCTTCATGCCTTTGACGGCGTCGGCGGTGATGAGCACCGGCGACTTCTTGCCAGGAATGGCGGCGGTCGTGATCACCATGTCGGCGGCGGCCACCGACTTGGCCATCAGCTCGCGCTGCTTCTGGTAGAACGCCTCGTCCTGAGCCTTGGCGTAGCCGCCCTGGTCTTCGGCGCCGGTCGATTCGAGCGGCAGCTCGACGAACCTGGCGCCCAGGCTCTGGATCTGTTCCTTGACCGCCGGCCGGACGTCGTAGGCCTCGACCTTGGCGCCAAGACGCCGTGCCGAGGCGATCGCCTGCAGGCCGGCGACGCCGGCGCCGATCACGAACGCGTGCGCCGCCTGGACGGTGCCGGCCGCGGTCATCATCATCGGGCACATGCGCGGCATCGTGTTGGCGGCGAGCAGGACGGCCTTGTAGCCGGCCACCGTGGCCATCGACGACAGCACGTCCATGCTCTGAGCGCGGGTGATGCGGGGGATGAGCTCGAGAGCGAAGCTGGTGACGCCCTGCGAGGCGAGGTAGTCGGCGGCTTCCGGCGTGCCGAGCGGATCGGCCATGCCGACGATGACCTGGCCGGGCCGCAGGGCCTCGGCGTCGGCGCGGCCCGACACCGGGTTGGCACCGGGTGTCCTGACCTGGAGCAGGCAGTCGGCCTGGGCGATGACGTCCGCCCGCGAGCTGCCCACCGTTGCCCCTTGGGCAACGTATTGATCGTCGGGGAAGCCGGCGTCCGCCCCTGCTCCGGCCTCGATGACCACCGTGATGCCGGCCTTCTTGAGCGTCGCGACGCCCGCCGGGATGACGGCCACGCGCCGCTCGCCCGGGAAGGTCTCCTTGATGATGCCGACTGTCATTTGGCCGGCATTGTAGCAGTGCCACGGCACGCGACGAATGGCGAGGAGGGAGTCCGGAGCCATCGTCCCGTCGACGCGCGGATGCGCGTCGACGAACCAGTCCCCCCTCAACACCGTCCAACCTCCGACAGGAGACATTCATGGGCAAGAAAGCAAAGCGCCGCCTGTTCTACGGGGGCTCGGTCACCGCCGTCTGCCTGGTGGCTGGCGTCTACCTCCTGGCCGGATCGGCCAACGCTGGCGCCGACTTCGACCCCGGCTCGATCGCCACCGTGGAGCGCGGCACGATGACCCGGTCGGTCGTCGCCACCGGCAAGATCGAGCCGATCACCAAGGTCGAAGTGAAGTCCAAGGCGAACGGCATCATCGAGGCCCTGCGGGTCGATGTCGGCGACGTCATCACCCCGGGTCAGGTGCTGGTCGAGCTGGACAAGGAGACGCTGGCCGCCCGCCTCCGCGAGGCCCGCGCCAACCTCCAGGCCGCCACCGCCGGCCTGCGCGGCGCCGAGGCCGCGCTCGACAAGAACATCGTCGAGGCCGAAGGGCCGGACGTCCAGTTCGCGCGCCGCGCCTTCGAGCGGGCCAAGGCGCTGAGCGCCGACCGCCTGATGGCGCAGTCGGGGCTCGACGAGGCGCAGGCGGCCCTCGAGGTCGCCCAGAACCGCCAGCGCAGCGCCAAGAGCCAGCTCGTCGTAGCCCAGGCCAAAGTCGCCGAGGCCGAGGCCAACGTCGCCCAGTCCCGCGCCGCCGTCGAGCGCGCCGAGGAGGAACTGCGCAACGCCACCATCCGATCGCCGCTGCGCGGCATGGTGCTGACCCGCGACGTCGAGGTCGGCAGCCCGGTGTCGTCGATCCTGAACATGGGCTCGGCGGCCTCGCTGGTGATGACGGTCGGCGACATCGAGCGCGTCTTCGTCCGCGGCAAGGTCGACGAGGCCGACGTCGGCCGCGTCAAGCTCGGACAGCCGGCGCGCATCAGCGTCGAGACCTTCAAGGACCGCACCTTCGAGGGTAAGGTCACGCAGATCTCGCCGATCGGCGTCGAGCGCGACAACGTCACGACCTTCGAGGTCGAGGTCTCGATCGACAACCCGGGCAGCGCCCTCAAGGCCAACATGACGGCCAACGCCGAGATCGTCCTCGAGGAGCACCCGAACGTCGCTGATCGTGCCCGAGGCGGCGATCGTCTACGACGCGCGCAAGCACCCGTTCGTCGAAGTGCCCGACGCGGCCGGCGCGAACGGCCGCCGGCGCGTCGCGGTCACGCTCGGCGTCGGCAGCGGCACCCGCACCGAGATCGTCTCCGGCGTCCAGGCCGGCGATCGCGTGCTGCTGCCGCGATAGCGCGCGAGAGGCAAGGCCGTGCGCGAAGCCATCCGCCAGTCGCTCGAGAACCTGCGCGCCAACACGCTGCGCAGCGTGCTGACGATGTTCGGCATTCTGTGGGGCATCGTCTCGATCGTCGTGCTGTCGGCGATGGGCGAGGGTTTCCGCCGCGGCAACGACGCGGTGCTGCGCGAGTTCGGCCGCAACATCGGCATCGTCTGGGGCGGCCGCACCAGCCTGCAGGCCGGCGGCGAGCGCGCCGGCCGCGTCATCCGCCTGACCGTCGACGACGCCCGCGCCATCGAGCGGCAGGCGCGGCTGGTCTCCACGCTCAGCCCCGAGATCAACCGCGGCGGCGTCCAGGTGAAGAGCCGCTACAACGCCGCGGCAGTCGGCGTGCACGGCATCGAGCCGCCCTACCAGGCGATCCGCACCATCGAGCTGCAATACGGCCGGCTCCTCAACTGGGAGGACGAGCGCGGCGCCCGCCGCGTCGCGCTGATCGGCTGGGAGATGAGCCAGCAGCTGTTCGGGGCGCGGCACCCGATCGGCGAGGCGGTCACCATCGCCGGCGTTCGCTTCACCATCGTCGGCCGGCTGCGCCGGAAGGATCAGGACAGCAGCTACAGCGGCCCCGACAACAACAAGATCTTCATCCCGTTCACGGTGATGTCCCAGATCCTCCCGATCCCGAACGCCGACCCCGGGACGCTGTCGCAGCTGATCGTCTCGCCGACGCCGGAAGCGGTGGCGGAGATGCCCGACATCCTGGCCCGCCGCACCGGCCGCGTCGCCGACGTCGACTGGCCGATCGAACGCGAGGTGCGCGGTATCGTCGCCCGCCGCAAGGGCTTCAATCCCGACGACACCGAGGCGATCTCGATGTGGAACACCGCGATGCAGTCGCTGTTCTTCGAGCGCATCGTCTACTACATGCGCCAGTTCTTCACCCTGGTCGGGGTGGTGACGCTGGCCCTCGGTGGCATGGGCGTGATGAACATCATGCTGATCGCGGTCAAGGACCGGACCCGCGAGATCGGCGTCCGCAAGGCGCTGGGCGCGACGACGCGGGCGATCGAGCGGCAGTTCTTCCTCGAGGGCTTCGTCCTGACGATGACCAGCGGCCTGGCCGGCCTGATCGTCGCCGGCGGACTGTGTCTCGCGGTGAACGTCATGGCGCCGCTGCCGATCCGCTTCTCCGGGATGATCGTGACCTGGCAGACCGGACTGCTCGCGCTCGGCGCGCTCGTCGCCGTCGGCGTGGCCACGGCGACGCTGCCGGCGCGGCGCGCGGCGCAGCTGCCGCCGACCGAGGCGCTCCGCTACGAGGCGTGACGTGATGCCGATGCCACTGGCGATCTATCGCGAGGTCGGACGGGAAGCCTGGCACGGGCTGACGCGCAACGCCTTCCGCGCCGCGCTCTCGATGCTCGGCATCGCCTGGGGCATCGTCTCGGTGGTGATGCTGCTGGCCTACGGCAACGGCTTCCACGACGCCATCGCCGCCGGCTTCCGCGGCGCGTTCGGCAGCGGCGTCGCCGTGATCTGGCCCGGCCAGACCAGCATGCAGGCGGGCGGCGAGCGGGCCGGCCGGCGGGTGCGGCTGCAGGTCGCCGACGTCGACGCGCTCGCGACGCTGCCGCTGATCCGCTCGGCCAGCCCGGAGTTCTTCGAGCGGCTGCCAGTGGCCTACGGCGATCGCCAGGCGGTGCACGGCATCCGTGGCGTCAACCCGATCTACGGCGAGATGCGCGCCGAGAACGCCGCCCCCGGCCAGGGCCGGTTCCTGAACGATCAGGACGTCGAGGAGCGGCGCCGCGTCGCCTTCGTCGGCCGCGAGGTCTACCGCAAGCTGTTCGGCGGGCGGCCGGCCGTCGGCCAGACGATCCGCATCGCCGGTCGTCCGTTCGAGGTGGTCGGGCTGATGGAGGACAAGGTCCAGATGTCCTCGTACTTCTCGCCCGACGCCTTCTGCGTGTTCATCCCCTACACGACGATGGCGCAGCTCACCGACACGCAGTACGTCGACACCGTCGTGTTCCAGAGCGTCGACCCGATGCGGCAGCCCGAGGCCATCCGCCAGGTGCGGGCCGAGCTCGGCAAGCGGCTGCGCTTCAACCCGGCCGACGAGCGCGCCCTCAACATCAACGACTCGGTCGAGAACATGAAGCGAGATCGGCGGCATCACCACCGGGCTCAAGGTGGTGCTGTCGTTCATCGGCGTGCTGACGCTGGCCATCGGCGGCGTCGGCATCATGAACATCATGTTCGTGTCGGTGAAGGAGCGGACCCGCGAGATCGGCATCCGCAAGGCGCTCGGCGCCAAGCGCCGCGAGATCCTCTGGCAGTTCCTGCTCGAGGGAATCGCGATCACCACGCTCGGAGGGATCGCCGGCGTGCTGCTCTCGGGGGGCCTGATAGCGCTCTTCAGCCCGCGCCCGTTCCTCGCCGAACTGCTCGATGACGTCACTGGCGTCACCGACATCCATCTGGTGCTGTCGCTGCGCGTCCTCGGCGTCTGCGCCGGCATCCTGATGGCCGTCGGCCTGGTCGCCGGCTTCATCCCCGCCTGGCGCGCCTCCCGCGTCGATCCTATCGAGTCGCTCCGCTACGAATAATCTGCCAGTTCCTCGGTGGACGACTCCGGAGTTGAAGTCGATTCCGGAGTCGTTTCCGAGCCGCGATCAGCGCTTCCTGATGATGACGTGGTGGCGGCCGTTCGGGTTGTCGCCCGACAGGCCGGCGATCTCGAGGTAGCCGTCGGCATCGACGTCGCGGGTGTGCGCCTGGACGCTGTAGCGGACCAGCCCGCCGCCCGTGCCGCTGAAGCCCGACGTGATCTGGACGCCGAGCGCGCCATGCCGTTCACCAGATTCCACTGGCAGTGCCGCCGGAGGCCGTGAACGTCGCTTCTTCCGGATCGGTCACGCAGCTGCACCCCGTGGTCTGATTGACGGTGACCGCGTGCACCGTTCTCTCGCCGGTCGACGTCGTGACGGCGATGTTGGCGGTGCGCGTGTCGGTCGTGCTGTTGGCCGGCGCGGTGTAGGTGAACGTCCCGCTGCCTGGGGCGGCGGGCTCGAACACGAGCGGCAGCCAGGACGCTTCGCTGCGCGCGCTCCACCGGCACGACGCCGCGCTGACCTGGACCTGCACGCTGCCGCCGCCGCCGAATGGACCGAAGGTGGCCGTCGCCGGGGAGATCGACACGGCGCAGCGCACCGGGTTCACGCCGACGCCGAGCGTTCCCTTGACGCTCTGGAACGTCGCGTTGATTCCACCTGGCCCTCGGCCACCGCGGTGACGAGGCCGGCCGGCGAGACGGTGGCGACGGCGGGCGCCGCCGACAGCCACGCCGCCTGCTGCGTCACGTCGGACGTCGCGCCCGTGCTCTGCGTTGCCGTCGCCACGAGCTGCCGCGTCTGTCCGGCGTCGAGCGGGCCGGTCGCATCGCCGCTGGCGCGCACCTGGACGGCGCTGGTCGTCGGCGTCGGCGTCGGTCTAACTGAACGGGTGTGCTCCCGGACTACCGGGCCCGCGCTGCGCCAACCCGTCACTTCACTGGCAGGGCCTTCAGCCAGGTCGCGATTTTCGCGCCAATTTCAGGGGAAACCGTGCGGTCGGGGAGCGCGCCGTACTCCGAGACGTCGCCCGTTTTCGCCGGCACCAGCAGGTGGTTGATGCCGGGGACGACCACGACGTCGGTCTTCGGCGCCTTTTTACGGGCGTTGGCGAGCGCGCCCAGCTTCTCGGCGTGGTGCGGCGGCACCTGCGTGTCGAGCGCGCCCTGGATCACGAAGATCGGCTGATCGAGCTTGGCGACGATTGGCGCCGGATCGAAGGCAAGGAAGCTGGCGAACCACGGCGACTCGGCCTGCTTGCGGATGTCGGCCGGGACGTCCTCCCAGCCCTTGCCGGTCAGGACCGCCGCCTGCACCTTCCTCTGCAGCTCGATCTTGGCGGCGTGCTCTGCCTCGGGGATCTTGCTGGTCTTGAGCGCGTATTGCTGCTGCTCGAGGTTCAGCTGGGCGCCTGTCGTGCCGATGCCGGCGACCAGCGCGATGGCATCGACCTGTCCGGCGCGCCGCGCCGCCAGCAGCGCCACGGCGGCGCCTTCGCTGTGCCCGACCAGTGCGATGCGTTTGGGATCGATGTCCTTCCGTTTCTCGAGGAACTTGATGACCGCGATGACGTCCTCGGCGTAGTCGCCGAGCGTCGCGAACTCGTTGCGCCCGCCGCTCTGGCCGACGCCGCGCTTGTCGTAGCGGACCACGGCGAAGCCGGCGTCGGCGAGGGCGTTGGCCAGCTGCGCGAAGACCGGGATGCCGTAGGCCGTCTCGTCCCGATCGAGCGGGCCCGAGCCGGCGATCAGCACGACGGCCGGCAGGCGGGTCGTCGGCGCCGCGTCGATCGGCTTGGACAGTGTTCCTGCCAGCTTGAAGCCGTAGGCAACGACGCCGATCGAGACGTCGGCGTCGTTGGCGCGATAGTGGCTCGAGGTGCGCGAGGCGACGGTCGCCACGTCCTCGCGAACCACTTCGAGGCCGACCGACGGCATCGAGATCCGCATCAGCCGCGCCCCGTCCGTCCACACGTCGACGGCGAGCGGTCCGCCTGGGTTGGCGAACGTCAGCGAGTGTTTGCGCGCCTCGAAGCTGCGTCCCGGCGCCGAGACGCGCTCGGTCGACACGGTGCCGAGCGTCACGGTGATCTCGGCCTGGGGCGCAACGTAGACGCGGAAGGAGGCGCCCGGCTGCGCCGTCGACAGCCGCGCCGCCAGCGCTTCGTAGCAGCCGAAGATCAGGTTGGGCAGCACGATCGTCTGGGCGTCGACCGTGTCGATCTTCGGGAAGTGGCGCTCCTCCTGGACGATCTCGCTGACCGCCTGGGTGCCGTTGAACTTCGTCTTGACGGTCGAGGCCTGGCCCTTGAGGATGGCGTCGAGGAGCAGCGTCTTCGGATGCCACGCCTTGTCGTAGGTGACCTCGGCGATCCGTGTGTTCAGCGCGATCGGCGCGGCGATCGTCCCGGTCGACATCACCTTCCAGCCGTCGTCGGTGACCAGCACGGTGGTGGTCTCGCTGCCGATCGGCTGGCCCTTGGCGAAGATGTGGAAGGTGGCCGACTGGGCCGCGGCGCCGGCCGGGTGGAGGGCGCAGGCCGCCAGAATCACGGCCGCGAAGAGAGCCCGTATCATAGGGACCAGCATACGCCGCCCGCACGCCGGCGCCGCCGCGCGCCTAGCGCGGCGAATAGCAGACGGCGTGCTCATGGGCGGCCCGCGGCGCGCGTGAGAGCGCGCCGGAGCAAAGATGTATGGGGAGCATGCCTGGGTATGACGCCGCTAGAGCTTCCGCGGTCGTCGTCGATCGGTCGGGGGAAGGCCGGCTGCGCCTGACCGGCGCGGACCGCGTGACCTGGCTGCAGGGCCTCGTCACCAACGACGTCGCCGCGCTGCAGCCCGGCCAGGGCTGCTACGCCGCCTACCTGACGCCGCAGGGCCGGATGATCAGCGACCTGCGGATTCTGGCGACCCGCGAAGCGCTTCTGCTCGACCTGCCGACGGTGGCGCGGACGACGGTCGCCGCCCGCTTCGAGCAGTTCATCATCACCGAGGACGTCGTCATCGAGGACGTCACCGCCCGCGTCGCCCGGCTCGGCGTGCACGGCCCGGCCGCGGTCGACGTCGTCGCCAAGGCTCTCGACGTGCCGCCGCCGATGCTGGCGGCGCTGGCCGAGCACGCGCACGTCGACGTCGAGTTCCAGGACGCGCCCGTCTTCGTCGCCGGCTGCCACGCCCTCGGCGGCCCGGGCTTCGACGTCTACTGCGCCGCCGAGCGCGTCACCGACGTCGCGGCGCGGCTGTTCGCCAGCGGCGCCCACGACATCACCGCCGACGCCTGGGACACGCTGCGGATCGAAGCCGGCCTGCCGCTGTTCGGCGTCGACATGGACACCGACACGATTCCGCTCGAGGCCGGGCTCGAGGCCAACGCCATCAGCCAGAGCAAGGGCTGCTACGTCGGCCAGGAAGTCGTCATCCGCATCCTGCACCGCGGCGGCGGCCGCGTCGTCCGCAAGCTGGTGGGCTGGACCGCAGAGGCGCCGTCCGCCGGGGATGCGGCCGTGCCGGCGCCGGGCACGGCGTTCACCATCGACGGCAAGGACGTCGGCCGCGTCACCAGCGCAGCGTGGTCGCCGTCCCTGGGCCGCCTCGTCGGCCTCGGCTACGCGCACCGCGATCACACCGAGCCGGGCTCGAAGCTCACGGTCGCCCTCGATCCACCGGTCGCCGCCACGGTGGCGACGCTGCCGCTCGTCGCCATGCCGAGCGCCGTCGCCTCCGCGGGGGGCGCCTCCGCGGCCGGCGCGTGACCGCGGCCGGCCGATCCACGATCGTCGTCGCCGCGGCGATCATCGAGCAAGGCGGCCGCTGGCTGATGGCCCGGCGGCTGCAGGGCACGCACCTCGAAGGCCTCTGGGAGTTCCCCGGCGGCAAGGTCGATCCGGGCGAGACGCTCGAAGCCTGCCTCGTCCGCGAGCTGGCCGAGGAGCTCGGCGTCGAGGGCCGCGTCGCCGGGCTGCGCTGGTCGACGGCGCACGACTATCCGGCCAAGCGCGTCGAGCTGCACTTCTACGACTGCACGATCGCCGGCGTGCCGCGGCCGCTGCTCGGCCAGGAGCTGCGCTGGGTCAGCGCATCCGAGCTCGCGGCGCTCCCACTCCCGGAAGCCGACGCCGGGCTGGTGGCGCTGCTGATGCGACGGTGACGCAGCCGCGCGCCATCGGGCACGCCTCGCACAGCGGCTTGCGCGCCGAGCATACGGTCGCGCCGAAATCCATCAGCGCCTGGTTGAAGTCGAAGACGTGCCGGTGCGGCAGCACGGCCCGCGACACGTCCCAGAGATGCGCCTTCATCGCGTGCGCCTTGGGATCGCCGTCGCCGACAAAAATCCGGTAGAGGACGCGGGCGACGTTGGTGTCGACAATGGCGGCCCGCTGCCGGAACGCGAAGCTCATGATCGCGCCGGCGGTGTACGGCCCGATGCCCTTGAAGCTGCGCAGCGTCGCCTCGTCGCTCGGCAGCCGGCCTTCGTAGCGCTCGACCGCCTCGCGGGCGATCGCCTGCAGCCGCCGCGGCCGGATGTTGTAGCCGAGCGGCCGCCACGTCTGCACCACGTCGGCCTCGTCGGCGGTGGCCAGCGCGTCGAGCGACGGGTAGCGCGTCAGCCACTCCTGGTACTTCGGCAGGACGCGATCGACCTGCGTCTGCTGCAGCATCACCTCGGAGACGAGGATGTGGTACGGGTCGTCGGTGACGCGCCATGGCAGGGCGCGCCCGTTGCGCCGATACCAGGAGAGCAGCCGCAGCCGGAACCAGCGGCGTCGCGCGGTGTCTGGGGTCGGAAAGGCCTGCGCCTTGGGCTTGGCTTTCACCGCACGGCGGGCGGCTGCGGGACGTTTCACGGCACACTAGCGTAACAGCGGAGGAGGGATTCGCGACGCGCCCTTAGTGCGACAATGACGGGCCGTGCCGACCGATACCCGCCTCCTTTCCGACCACTTTCCCCGTGCCTCCCGCTACAACCCGGACTGGCTGATCGCCAGCATCAGCGGCGGCGCCAACTCGCTGTGGCTGGCCGAGTGGCTGAGCGAGGTCGTCGACCTGCGGCCCGGGATGCGCGTGCTCGATCTCGGCTGCGGCCGCGCCGCGCAGTCGATCTTCCTCGCCCGCGAGTTCGGCGTGCAGGTGTGGGCCGCGGACCTGTGGTTCAGCGCGGTCGAGAACCAGCAGCGGATTAGCGACGCCGGCGTCGCCGATCGGGTGACCGCCGTCCAGGCGGATGCGCGGTCGCTGCCGTTCGAGCCGGAGTTCTTCGACGCGATCCTCTGCATCGATTCGTTTCCCTATTTCGCGACCGACGATCACTACCTGTCGTATCTCGCGCGCTTTGCCAAGCCGGACGGCGTCCTGGCCCTGGCCGGCGCTTGTCTGCTGCAGGAGATCGACGGCGAGGTTCCCGAGCACCTCCGTGCCTGGTGGGATCCCAGCGTGTGGGCGCTCCATTCGCCGGCCTGGTGGCGCCGTCATTGGGAGAAGACCGGCTTCGTGACCGTCGAGCGGGCCGAAGCGATGCTGGACGGCTGGCGGCGATGGCTCGACTGGCAGCGCGTGATCTGCCCCGAGAACACCGTCGAGCTGAAGGCGGTCGAGGAGGACGCCGGCCGCTACTTCGGGTATCTCCGGGTGGTGGCCAGACGCCGGCCGGAGGTGACGATCGACGGCCCGATCACGACCGTTCCGACCGAATACGCGAAGACGCCGCTGTTGCGCGGCGAGTGACGGGAAGGCACGCCATGTTCACCCTCGATCAAGTGGTGCCCTGGGGGCGGTCGTCCGCCGAATACCAGCAGCTCTTCGCGCTGTCGCCGGCCGATCTCGAGCGGCGGATCCTCGGCTGCGGCGACGGGCCGGCCGCCTTCAACGCCGAGGCCACCCGCCGCGGCGCCCGGGTCGTCTCGTGCGATCCGCTGTATGCGTTCAGCCGCGCCGACATCGAGACGCGGATCTCGGCAACGTGCGACACCGTCCTGGAGCAGACCCGCCGGCACGCCGACCAGTTCGTCTGGGGGCACGGCATCGCGTCGATCGACGATCTGGGCGGCGTCCGGATGCGGGCGATGCGCGTTTTCCTCGGAGATTACGACGCGGGCCAGGCGGCGGGCCGCTACGTCGAGGCCAGCCTGCCGGTCCTGCCGTTCGAGGAGGGCAGCTTCGACCTGGCGCTCTGCTCGCACCTGCTGTTCCTGTCCAGCGCCCAGTTCGACGAGGCGTTCCACCTGGCGTCGATGCGCGAGCTGTGCCGGGTCGCGGCCGAGGTCCGGATCTTCCCGCTGCTCGCGCTCGACGGCTCCCGCTCGCCGTTCGTCGACGCCTGCGTCGCCGCAGCGCGCGCGGCCGGTGCCGAGGCCGAGATCGTTCGCGTGCTGTACGAGTTCCAGCGCGGCGGGAACGAGATGCTGCGCCTGCGCCGGAGCGCTGCGGCCTCTTGAGCGCCACGCCGGACGCCCGTCGCCGGCTGGCGATCCCGGCGGAGTTCGCCGCCGCCTACGCGCACTGCGAGCGGATCGCCCGCGAGCACTACGAGAACTTCCCGGTCGCCTCGCGGCTCCTGCCGGCGTCGATGCGCCCGCACGTCGCCGCCGTCTACGCGTTCGCGCGCGCCGCCGACGACTTCGCCGACGAAGGCGACCTGCCGCCGGCCGAGCGGTACCGCCTGCTCGATGGCTGGCGCGCCCGTCTCCACGCGCCGGCGCCGCTGGCGACCAGCCCGGACGCCGCCGATCGCGTCTTCGCGGCGGTCGCGCAGACGCGCCGGCAGTGCGAACTCGACATCCAGCTGTTCGACGATCTGCTGAGCGCGTTCCGCCAGGACGTCGAGACGCGCCGCTACGCCGAGTGGTCGGCGGTCCTCGACTACTGCCGCCGCTCGGCCAACCCGGTCGGGCGCCTCGTCCTGGGCATCGCCGGCCATCGCGGCCGCGACGTCGAGGCGGCGTCGGACGGGCTCTGCACCGCGCTGCAGCTGGCCAACTTCTGGCAGGACTTCGGCGTCGACTACCGTCGCGGCCGCATCTACCTGCCCGCCGAGATCAGCGGCCGGCGGCGGGCCCAGGAAGGCGACTTGGTCGCCGGGATCTGGAGCGAGCCGTGGCAGGAGGCGTTCGCCGAGGTGGTCCGCCGGACGCGCATCCTGTTCGGCCACGGCCGCCCGGTCGCCGACCTCGTCAGCGGACGGCTGCGCTTCGAGCTGCGCCTGACGTGGCTGGGGGGGATGGGGATCCTCGAGCGGGCCGCCGAACCGGGCCGCAACCCGCTGGTCTCGCGGCCGACCCTGGGGGCCGCCGATCTGCCTGACCTGATGTGGAGCGCCATCCGCTGGCGCGAGAAGTAGAATTGGCGGGTACCCCAGGGAAATGGCCCGCGACACCAACTTCTACTACTCGTTCCTCGTCCTGACGCCGGCCCGCCGGCAGGCGATCGTCGCCGTGTGGGACTTCTGCCGCGCCGTCGACGACGCCGTGGACGAGGCGAAGGTGGAGACCGAGGCGGACCGCGCCGAGGCGCACGCCCGGCTCGACGAGTGGCGCCGCGAGATCGGGCGCTGCTTCACGGCCGGCGAAGCGCCCCGGACGCCGCAGGGCCAGGCGCTGGTCCCGTTCATCGGCGACTTCGATCTGCCGCGCGGTCCGTTCTCGGATCTCGTCGACGGCGTGGCGATGGACATCGGCCCGCGCCGCTTCAAGACCTTCGCCGAGCTCTACCAATACTGCTACCGCGTCGCCTCGACCGTCGGCATCGTCTGCGTCCAGATCTTCGGCTGCCAGGATGCCCAGTCGCGCGACTACGCGATGGATCTCGGCCTGGCGCTGCAGCTCACCAACATCCTGCGCGACGTCAGGAAGGACCTGGCGATCGGCCGGCTCTACATCCCCCTCGACGACATGGCGCGCTTCGCCGTCACCGAGGACATGCTGGTGCGCGACACCGGCTCGCCCAACGTCCGGGCGCTGTTGCGGGCGCAGGGCGCGCGGGCCCGGGACTACTACAGCCGCGCCACCCGCGCGATCCCGCCGGATGAATCGCGCCGCCTGATCGCCGCCGAGATCATGTCGGGTATCTACCAGGCGATTCTGCACGAGATCGAGCGCCGCGACTTCGACGTCTTCGGCGAGACGGTGCGCGTGTCACGGCAGCGCCGCGCCTGGATCGCGATCACCATCTGGACGCGGATGACGTTCCGGGTCAAGGAAGCCTTCGCCGAGGTGTCGCGCGAGGTCAGCCGCCGTTTCGGCGGGCCGATGTAAGCGCGCGTGGCCAGCGACCACTCCGCCATCATCGTCGTCGGGGCCGGCTTCGCCGGCCTGTCCGCGGCGGTGCGGCTGGCCGCGGCCGGCCGCCGCGTGCTCGTCCTCGAAGCGCGCGGGCGCCTGGGCGGGCGGGCCACCGCGTTCGAGGATCGCGAGACCGGGGCCCGCGTCGACAACGGCCAGCACGTCCTCGCCGGCTGCTATCACGAGACCTTCCGCTTCCTGGACGCCATCGGCGCGCGCGATCGCGTGGCGCTGCAGGACAGCCTCGATGTCGCCTTCATCGATCGCGCCGGGCACCGCTCGCGCCTGCGCTGTCCGCGCCTGCCGGCGCCCTGGCACCTGGCTGCCGGCGTCCTCCGCTGGTCCGGTGTCGGCTGGCGGGATCGGCTGCCGCTGGCCCGACTCAGTGGCGCCCTGAAGGCCGGTGCGCCGCCGCCCCCGCCGACCGAGACCGTGGCGGCGTGGCTGGCCCGCCTCGGCCAGACGCCGAGGATGATCGAGATGCTCTGGGAGCCGTTGGCGGTCGCGGCGCTCAACCAGGGGATCGACCAGGCGCTGGCCGCTCCGTTCGTGCGCGTGCTTGCGCAGATGTTCACAGGCGCGACCCGCGATGCGTCACTCGGGATGACCGCGACGCCGCTCGACGCGATGTACGCCGAGCCGGCGCGCGCGTTCATCGAGGCGCGCGGAGGGGAGGTCCGCCTCAACGCGCTGGCCCGGGTCGGCGTCCGCGGCGGGCGGGTCGAGAGCGTGAGCGTCCGCGGCGACGCCCTGCCGCTGCCCGACGCCGTGGTCGCGGCCGTGCCGTGGTTCGGCCTGTCCGGCCTGTTCCAGGATCCCGATGGGACCCTGGCGCCGCTCCTCGCGGCCGCCGCCGGCACCGCCGCGTCGCCGATCGTCACCGTGAATCTCTGGCTCGATCGCCAGGTCCTGCCCGACGCCTTCGTCGGCCTGCCCGGCCGGACCATGCAGTGGGTCTTCGACACCTCGCAGATTCGGCGTACTTCCGCGGGCTCAGCCCCGGGCTCAGCCCGGGGCTCCGCCCGCGGCGCAGCCCCGAGCCACCTGTCGCTCGTCTCGAGCGGGGCGGAGGCGGTGCTGCGGCAGTCGAACGACGAGCTGATCGCGCTGGCCCGGCGCGAACTGGGCGACGCCGTGCCCGAGGCCCGCGCCGCGACGCTGGTCCGGGCGACGGTGGTGCGCGAGCCGCAGGCGTCGTTCTCGCTGGCGCCGGGCCAGCCGGCCCGGCCGGGCACCCGGACCGCCGTCGCCGGGCTGTGGCTGGCCGGCGACTGGGTCGACACTGGACTCCCCGCCACCATCGAGAGCGCGGTGGTCAGCGGGCACCGGGCGGCGGACGATATACTGTCCGGACGCGTTCAGCACGACGCCTCCAGCCGAGGCTGATAGACCCGCCGGAATTTCGAGGAATCGCCGACTATGACGACCGCAGCTACCACCAAGGCCTACGAACTCCTGGGCGCCGAGGCCGAAGCGCTTCTGAGCTACGAAGCGAAGGGTTTCAACAAGAAGGACCTGCACCTGCCCGGGCCCGACTTCATCGATCGTGTCGTCTCGCAGACGGACCGGTCGGCCTCGGTGCTGCGCAACTTCCAGACGATCCTCAATGCCGGCCGCCTGTCGGGCTCCGGCTACGTCTCGATCCTGCCGGTCGACCAGGGCATCGAGCACTCGGCGGGCGCGAGCTTCGCGCCGGCGCCTATCTATTTCGACCCGGCCAACATCGTCAAGCTGGCGATCGAGGGCGGCTGCAACTGCGTCGTCTCGACGCTCGGGACCCTGGGCGCCGTGTCGCGCAAGTACGCCCACAAGATCCCGTTCATGGTGAAGCTGAACCACAACGAGTTCCTCACCTACCCGAACCGCTTCGACCAGATCATGTTCGCCAGCGTCGAGCAGGCGTTCGAGATGGGCGCGGTCGCGGTCGGCGCGACGGTCTATTTCGGGTCGGACGAGTCGACCCGGCAGATCCAGGAAGTGTCGGAGGCCTTCGCCCGGGCGCACGAGCTCGGCCTGGTCACCGTGCTCTGGTGCTACGTGCGCAACCCGGCCTTCAAGACGGCGGAGAAGGACTACCACGTGTCGGCCGACCTCACCGGTCAGGCCAACCACCTCGGCGTCACCATCCAGGCCGACATCATCAAGCAGAAGATGGCCGAGAACAACGGCGGCTTCGCCGCGCTGAACACCAAGGAAAGCCCGTACGGCAAGATCGACAAGCGGGTCTACTCGGATCTCGTCCCCGGCGATCACCCGATCGAGATGACGCGCTACCAGCTGGCCAACTGCTACATGGGCCGCATGCCGCTCATCAACTCGGGCGGCGCCTCTGGCAAGAACGACACCGCCGACGCCTTCCGCACCGCCGTGATCAACAAGCGCGCCGGCGGCATGGGCCTGATCAGCGGCCGCAAGGCGTTCCAGAAGCCGATGGCGGAAGGCGCCAAGCTGCTCCACCTGATCCAGGACGTCTACCTGGACTCGTCGATCACGGTGGCCTAGTCAAACGGCGGGGGCGGCGGGCATGTCGATTCTGAAAGTGGCGCGCATGGGGCATCCCGTGCTGCGCCAGGTGGCGGCCGAGGTCGATGCGACGACGGTCCGGTCGCCCGCCTTCCAGAAACTGATCGACGACATGATCGAGACGATGGTCGAGTACCGATGGCATCGGGCTCGCCGCACCACAGGTGCACGAGAGCGTCCGCCTGTTCGTCGCCGGGGTCGAGGGCAGCGGCGACACCCTCAAGATCGTCCCCTTCGTGAACCCGGTCATCGCGCCGCTCGGCACCGATACGACCGAGGACTGGGAAGGCTGCCTGAGCATCCCCGACCTGCGCGGACGGGTGCCGCGGGCCCGCGACATCGTCATCCGGGCCCTCGATCGGCGCGGCAAGCCGTTCGAGCTGCCGCTCAGGAACTTCCCGGCCCGGGTCGTCCAGCACGAGACCGATCACCTCGACGGCGTGCTGTTCCTCGACCGCATGGCCAGCCTCGAGACGCTGGCGTTCCTCGACGAGTTCCAGCGCTTCGGCACCACCACCCGCGACGAATAGGCTCGAGCCGACGATGACGCTCGAGACCGGCGCCCCCAAGGTCACGCTGCGCAACGCCCCGGCCGCGCCCTACGACGGGGCCATCGCCGCCGCCCGCACCTGCTACGCGCCGCGCGTCATCACCGCCGCCGAGATCACCGATCGGCAGCGCGACACGATCGGCAAGCTGACCTTCGACGCCGGCCACCACACCGTCTACCAGCACGCGACCTTCGAGTTCGGCCTCGAACAGGTGTCGCGGCAGTTCGTGTGGACGGCGCTGCACAGCTACCCGTTCTACAACTCCGAGCAGCAGAGCCAGCGCTACGTGAAGCTGGGCGAGCCGAAGGCCTACGTGCCGCCGATCGACGGCGAGGCGCGTGCGGTCTTCGAGCGGGCCGTGGTCGAGGCGTGGGAGAGCTACGCCAGGCTGTCGGCCATCCTGAAGGACGACACCTTCGCCATCCTCAAGCGGCTCCGCAACATCACGCCCAAGGCCAGCCCGGATCGCCTGAAGGCGCTCGAGAAGGAAGCCGAGAAGAAGGCGATCGAGACGGCGCGCTACGTGATCCCGCTCGCCGCCTTCACGGCGATGGTCCACACCATCTCCGGCATCACGCTCTATCGCCTGATGCGGATGGCCCAGGCGTCGGACACGCCGCACGAGGCGCGCGCGGTGATCGGCGCGATGGTGGACGCCGTGCGCCGGCACGATCCGGCGTTCGTCGAGCGCGTCGACGTGGTCGGGATCGGCGCCGACGACATCGTCGAGCGCAGCTTCCCGGCGCCGCGCGCCGGCGCCGACGCCTTCGCCGAGCGCTTCGACCGCAGCCTCGACGGCAAGGTCGCGCAGCTCGTCGACTGGTCGCCGAACGCCGAGGAAGTGGTCGCCGACGCCGTGCGCGCCGTCTTCGGCGCCGACGGCGACGATCTGACCACCGACGACGCCCTCGATCGCCTGCTCAACCCGGCCCGCAATCCGTATCGGCTGGACACGATCCAGGTCGCCTACCACTCGCCGCTGATGCGGTCGCTGCAGCACGCGAACTACACGTTCCGCAAGCGCCTGAGCCACACGGCCGACTCCCAGGATCAGCGGCACCGGATGGTCCCGGGGTCGCGGCCGCTGATGACGTTCTCCGACACCATCCGGCCCGACTACGTGACGCCGCGCCTGATCCAGGCCAATCCGGCCGCGCTGGCCGAGTACGAGAGCGCCATGACGGCGGCCTGGACGGCCAAGAACCGGCTGCTCGCCCTGGGCGTGCCGGTCGAGTTCGCGCTCTACGTCCTGCCCAACGCCAAGGTGATCCGCTTCGTCGAGTCGGGGCCCCTCATCGCCCTGCTCCACAAGTGGACGATGCGGACCTGCTTCAACGCGCAGGAAGAGATCTACGACGCGTCGATGGAGGAGGTGGCGCAGGTACGGGTCGTCCACCCCCGCCTGGCCCGCTTCATCGGTCCGCCCTGCGTGGTCCGCAACGGCCTCGTCTCGCCGCGCTGCACCGAAGGCAGCAAGTTCTGCGGCGTGCCGGTGTGGCGCGATTTTCCACGCGCCGTGCGGCCGCTGTAGCCGCTCCCCTTCGTTGCATTCCGCCGGCTCATGTCCGGCATGTCCCGCGCGTCATAATCACTTATGGCTGCCGCGAACTTCACTTATGGGCGCATCCGCCTGATTCTGCTGGAGTTTTGGCGTTTCAGCGACGAAAACGGGTTCTTGGATCAGTGTGTCTTTTCAGCCACTCACGATTCCGACGCGGCATGACTGCTATAACCTGTTGGTAAATAGAGATTTTTCTCTGGTGGGCTGTGTTAGCCCTTGACTCGTTGTGAACGCTTTCACATAATCACTTCGGGATTTCGGACGCACGTTCCAGACCCTCGGCCCGGCAGCGCGGATGACCATGAGCGTTGTTGGGTTGTGCTCCTCAAATCGAGGACCTTCCTGGTCATCGTCCTCCTCGCACTTCCGCTTCCGCTAGACTCGTTCGAGATCCCCCCTTCACTTTTTTTCCCCGCCGTCCTCGGCGCTTCGGCGCCGCAAGGGACGGCGGAGTCTCGTACGCGGCCGGCGTCAGGCGGACCCGGCCTGCAGACACCTGCTGCCGGGTCGGCCGACTGGATTGCCCGGCAGGTCGATAGCCGCGAAACCGGCCGCGATTCCCGCCTGACGATGCAGATGCGGCTGTTCGACCGCCAAGGGCGCGCCCGCGAGCGCACGCTCAGCGTCCACGGCCTGCGCGGCCAGGGCGGCGCCGGCGACCGGGTGCTGGTCCGCTTCACCTATCCGAACGACATCGCCGGCACGGGCTTCCTGGTCTGGGAGCGCCCGGGCGGCGAGGACGACCGCTTTCTCTACCTGCCGGCTCTGTCGCGCGTTCGTCGCATCAGTGGCTCAGAGCGGCAGGAAAGCTTCGTCGGCAGCGACTTCACCTACGAGGACATCGGCGGCCGCGCCTTCGAGGACTACGCGTATTCGCTGGTCGAGGAAAATGCCAGCTGGGCCGACGCCTCCGGCGCCCGACACCCGGCCTGGCGCCTCGAGTCGAAGGCCAGGGACGCCGACGCCACCTACCCGAAGGTGATCTCGACCATCCGCAAGGACAACTTCGTGGTCGTCGCCGCCGACGTCTACAATCGCCGGGGCGAGCGGGCCAAGGGGTATCGGGTGACGACGCTGGCCGAGGTCCAAGGCATCTGGACGGTGATGGGCTCGACGATGGCCAACGAGACCGAGCGCACCCGGACCGAGCTCGCCGTTACCGAGGCCCGCTACAACACCGGCCTCACCGAGCGCGACTTCTCCCGCCGCGAGCTCGAGGACGGTGCCGGGGGCCGACGTTGAGCCTGACGCTCGCCCGCTTCCTCTACCGCTTCCGCCTCCCGCTCACGTTCCTGATCGTCGCCGGCGCCTTGCTGCTGGCGCCGCGCGCGCAGATCACCCGGATCGACAACGACATCTCGGCGTGGTTCGCCAAGAACGACCCGGTCCTGCACGACTACGACCGGCTGCGGCAGGAGTTCACCGGCTCGCGAACGCTGATCGTCGCCCTGGCCGGCCCCGACGTCGCCACCGCCGCCGGCCTCGACGTGCTGCGCCGGATCACCAGCGACATCGAGCACGTCCCCTACGTCGTGCGGGCCTACAGCCTGGCCAGCGCCAACTCGATCCGGCCGACCGGCGGCGAGGATGCCGGCATCGAGGTGCGGCCGCTGATCCCGCGCGCCGGCGCCATCGACGCCCGCGCCGTGGTCGACACGGCCCTGGCCGATCCCTTCCTGCGCGGCGACCTGATCGCCCGCGATGCCTCGGTGCTGTCGATCGTCGTCAACTTCGACGAGGACCGGGTCGACGCCGAGCGGGCGCAGACCATCGAGCGCGTCCGCGCCGCCGTCGACCGCCACCTGACGCCGAGCCTGCGTGCCTACTACAACGGCAGCCTCGAGATCAGCGAGACCTACAACCGGGTCACCGTCGCCAACACGGTCACGTTCACGCCGCCGATCCTGCTGATGACAATGGCGGCGCTGTTCATCCTGTTCCGCTCGTGGCGGATCACCCTGCTCACGCTCGGCGCGGTGCTGGTCAGCGTGTTGTGGGCGCTCGGGCTGTACTCGCTGATGGGGTTCAGCTTCAACGTCCTGAGCAGCATGCTGGTGCCCCTCGTGGTGGTGCTGGCCATCGCCGACGACGTCCACATCGTGCAGCACTACACGGAGGTCTTCGAGCGCACCGGCAGCCGCGAGGAGGCCTTCGTCGGTACGGTCTCCTACGTCTTCCTGCCGCTGCTCGCGGCCGGCGGCACGACGGCGCTGGGTATGCTGTCGCTCGCCACCAGCCACGTCCACGCGGTGCGGTCGTTCGGCATCGGCGCGGCGGTCGGCGTGATGGCCGACCTCGCCATCTCCATCGTCCTGGTGCCGACGCTGCTCGCGTTCGTGCCGAAACGGACGGCGGTGCCGCCGCAGGAGCGCTGGCTGCTCGTGCCGATGCGGCTGGTGGCGCGGATCACCTTGCGCCGGCCCGGCTGGGTCCTCGGCATCGCGGCGCTGCTGACGCTGTTCTCGATCGGCGGCATCCTGCGGCTGCGCGTCGACACCAACCACATCAACTTCTTCTCGGCCGGTCACCCGCTGTCCCAGTCGGCCCGCCTGATCGACGACAAGCTGTCGGGCGTCTACGGCTTCCAGGTGTTCTTCGAGGGGCCGGCCGAATCGATCCGCGAGCCGGCCGTCCTGGCGAAGATCGACGCCCTCGGCAAGGAGATCGGCCGCCTGCCGAACGTCCGCAGCGTGATCTCGCTCGCCGACTACGTCAAGCGGATCGACCGCGATCTGGCCGGCACGCCCGGTGACGTCGTGCCTGCGTCGGCCGACCGCATCGCCCAGGAGCTGTTCGTCTTCGCGCTGTCGGACGAGGGCCGGCACGAGCTGTCGCAGATCGTCGCCAGCGACTACTCGCGCGGCCAGATGACCGTGCGGATGGCCTCGATGAGCTCCGACGTCCTGTTCCAGCAGGTGCTGCGGGCGCAGGAGATTGCCGACCGGATCTTCGCCGGATCGGGGGTGAAGCCGACCGTCACCGGCTCGGCCCGGCTCTTCGCCCAGCTCGATCACTACCTGGTGTCGTCGCAGGTCTCGAGCTTCTTCACCGCCTTCGTCACCGTGTTCGCGGTGATCTTCGTCGTCTTCCGCTCGTTCCGTTTCGGCGCGCTGGCGATCGCCCCGAACGTCTTCCCGGTGATCGTCGTGCTCGGGCTGATGGGCTGGAGCGGCATCTCGATGAACGTGGCGACGGTGATGCTGGCCAGCATCGCCCTCGGCATCGTCGACGACGACACCATCCACTTCATCAGCCGCTACCGGCGCGACGTGGCCGCCGGGGCCGGCACCGACGAGGCGATTGAGCACGCCACCCTGCACGAAGGGCGGGCCTCGTTGACCACGGCCATCGTCAACAGCTGCGCCTTCGCGGTGCTGCTGTTCTCGGAGTATCGGCCGTCGGCCTGGTTCGGCGGCCTGCTGGCGCTGACGATGGCGGTCGCCTTCCTGGCCGAGGTGTTCATCCTGCCGGCGACCATCAAGCTGCTGCCCGGCTTCTTCTCGGCCGAGCGCGTCCGCGGCCTCGCCGTCCCGGAGAATGCGGCCTAGCGTGTCTGTCCGACGGGTCCTCGCGTCTTTCGCGGCCGCCGTTCTCCTCGCGCTGGTCGCCGCCGCGCCGGCCTGGGCACAGCGCGGGCCGGTCGATGGCTACGTCGCGATCGGCATCGACCACCTGCCGAACGTCGACGACACCACCGAGGCGCGCGCCCGCCTGTTCGTCGAGCGCGACTGGAAGTCGGGCCCGTGGCGCATCCGCGGCGCCATCCTGGCCGAAGGGCTGGCCGCCGATCGTGCCCGGACGCGCCGCGACGGCCACCTGCAGGTCCGCGAGGCGACCATCGGCTGGTCGGGCGGCGCCTTCGACGTCCGCGCCGGCGTCGGCACGGTCGTCTGGGGTCGCCTCGACGAGGTCCAGCCGACCGACGTCATCGACCCGCTCGACGCGTCGAAGTACCTGCTCGAGGGCCGTGCCGAGGCGCGCCTGCCGGTGACGCACGCGCGCGTCCGCTGGTTCGCCGGCGAGAAGGCGACGGTGGAAGCAGTCTGGGTGCCGCTCTTCACGCGCGGCCGCTACGACGTCATGGACGAAGCCAGCTCGCCGTTCAACCTCCTGGCCGATGCCGCGCGGTGCCCGCCCTCGCCGACGTGTCCGCCCGTGGCGCAGTTCATCCGGCACGAGCCGGACCGATCGATCGGCCACTCGCAGGGCGGTGCCCGGCTGAGTGCGACCAGCGGGCGCGTCGACTGGGCGATCGCGGTCTACAGCGGCTTCGCCGGCTTCGGCCGCATCTCGGCCGGCCCGATCGGGCTGCCGCCGGGCACGCCGCCCGACTTCATCCCGCCGGTGCTGGTCCTCGAGAACTACCCGCGCTTCACGATGATCGGCGGCGACGCCGAGACGGTGCGCGGCGACTGGGCGATCCGCGGCGAGATGGCGCTGACGACCGGCGACACGGTGGTGACCGGCACGTCGCCGCTGGGCGTCGCCGGCCACAGCATCCGAGCCGGCGTCGGCGCCGACCGCAAGGCCGGCGCGATTCGCCTGAGCGGCACCGTGCTGGTCGAACGCCGCGCCGCCGACGCCTACCCCGTCGCGGGCAGCACCGTCGGCACCGACACCAACGTCAGCCTGGTCGTCGGCGGCGACCGCGGCTTCGCCCGCGACACGCGTAAGATCCGCGTCTTCGGCGCCTGGAACGTCGCCGACCGCTCGGGCTTCGCCCGCACCATCGGCACCTGGAGCCTGCGCGACAACCTGTCGCTCGAAGGCTCGGTCGGCTGGTTCTTCGGCGAGGGCGACGACACGATTCCGCGCTTCGCCGCGCGCGACTTCGTCACCGTCTCGCTGAAGACCTACTTCTGACCCAATCGAGGCGGAACGAGGCTATGCTCGTCGCGGGCCCCCCTCCCAAACCGCAGGCCGATTTGAGCGATGACCGAAGGGACGCAGCCGGCAGGCGGCGCGATTCGCGTGGGCGACTTCGTCGTCGACCCGCGCTCCGGAGAGTTACGCGGCGCGGCCGGCCGGCAGCTCCTGTCGGCCCAGCCGCTGCACGTGCTGCTGGCGCTGGCCGAGCGCCCGGGTGCCGTAGTGACGCGCGACGAGCTGCGCGCGCGGCTCTGGCCGGCTGATACCTACGTCGACTTCGAGCACGGGCTCAACGCGATCGTGAAGCGGTTGCGTGACGCCCTCGGTGACTCGGCGGACACGCCGCGCTACATCGAGACGGTGCCGCGACGCGGCTACCGGCTGGTTGCCCTCGTCGAGCCGGCCGATCCGGCGCCGGCCTCGAGCGCGTCGCAGGTGTCGTCACCTCCCACCGTTGAAGTGCGAGTCGCTCGGCCCGTCGTTGATCCGCCGAGCGCCATCCCTGCTCCTCAGCCGCCGCCGGGTCGGCGTCGCGCCCGTCTCGCCGCGGCAGCAGTTCTGGCGGCAGGCTCCCTGGTGGCGTTCGTCTATGTCGGCCGGTGGCGCCAGGGACAGGCCCCGTCGGGCCGCTCCGTGGTGCCGGCGAGCGAACCCGTGCGGCTCACGTTCGGCGCGGGGATTCAGACCGACCCGACGTGGTCACCCGATGGGCGTCGCATCGCCTTCGCCTGGGACCGCGACGGCAACTTCGACATCTTCGCGCAGAGCATCGACGGCGGCGAGCCGACCCGCATCACGAGCTCGGCGGCCAACGAGACCCAGCCGGCCTGGTCGCCCGACGGCACACGCCTGGTCTTCCTCTCGGAAGGGGACGACAGCGGTCTCTACACCGTCGGGATCAACGGCGGCGCGGTCCGCCGCATCGCCGGCAACGGGTTCCACGCGGCGTGGACGCCCGATGGCCGCGACATCCTGTTTTCATCTGCGACAGAAGAGCGACTCTACCTCGTGAGGTCCGACGGCGGCGAACCGCCGCGGGAGATCCTGACGGGGCAACTGGCCGGCGGCAACTGGGGCTCTTTCGCGATGCACCCCGACGGCCGGCTCGGGATCTTCGGCGTCCACCCGGCGATGGGTTTCGGCTTCTTCGTGTCCGATAGGGCTTACCGTAAGCTGCAGCGCGTCGTGACCGAAAAGCAGATTCCCTTGGAAACTCCTCCGCGGCTCAGCCGGGTGAGCTGGAGCCGGGCTGGCGATGCGGTGTTCATCGAGACGGTCACCGCAGGCGTAGCCGGCATTTGGCGGGCGCCGGTGGACCCGACCACTTTGACGTGGGGGCCCCGGGTGCGGCTCACCACCGGGCTGGCCGGTGCCGGCGGTGCCGCCATCTCGCCGGATGGCACGACGCTGGCGTTCATGAACAGCCAGAGCGTCAAGCGTGCCTGGGTCTTTCCGTTCGACGCCGACCGAGGGTCGCCGCCGGGCGAAGGGCGGGCCGTCACCGACGAGGAAGCCACGGTGTCCTGGGCTTGGCTGAGCGCCGACGGCTCGGCCATCTTCTACTCGGAAGAGCGGCCGGGCCAGAAGACCGTTCGGGGTGTGCGAACCGATCTGGCCACCGGCAAAACTTCGGTTTTGGTCGACTCGGTCCACGGCTCGATGATCCCGTCGGCCACCGGCGACCGCGTGGCGTACACGCTCGACCGCCCGGCCGAAGGGGAGCCACGCGGCGGTGGTCAACACTACGCCGTTGTTTGGCGTGATCGGGGCGGGCGCGAACGGCTGATCTCAACGTGGTCTCCCGCCGCGGTCCTGCCGACCGACTGGCGGCGCGACAATCGCGCCCTTCTGGCCACGTTTCTGCAACGCTCCCATACGGGGCCCGGAGCGCTGGTGGAATGGCCGGTCGACTCGTCGGATGCCGCCGCGCCCAGCCGGATCCTGCTCGAATCCCCCTCGAAGCAGTTCTGGCAAGGACGCTATTCTCCGGACGGTCGATGGATCAGCTTCGTCGTCAACAACCTCGAGCGAGACGGCCCCCTGGAGGCGGGCATCACGCCGGCGACCGGCGCGACGACAACCTGGACGCGAATCGCCAGTGACCACGCCTGGCCGGACAAGCTGCGATGGGCCCCCGACGGCCGAACCCTCTATTTCTTGTCGAAAGCGCCCAGCGGCTTCTTCAACGTGTGGGGTGTCCGGGTAGATCCTGAGCGCGGCGCCCAGGTCGGCGCGCCGTTCCAGGTCACTCGCTTCGATTCGCCCCGCCGGCACATCGACCCGAGCAATTCCACCTGCGAGCTGGGGATCGCCAGGGGGGTGCTGACGCTGCCCATGCGGACGGTCAAAGGCAGCATCTGGCTGCTCGCAATGGCCGGTAGGTGAGTACCAGAATGGTGAGATCGCGATGTCACCGCGATCTCACCGCGCCGGCATTGAGGTAACACGGCGCGGCGGCCAGATTCGGGGGCATGACGACCCACCTTCATGCCTTCCGCATCAGCCTGGTCGCTGCCACGCTGGTTTTCGCCGCACTCACCCCTCGGGCCGAAGCTGCGGAGAAGCGCCCCGAGATCCGCGCCCTCGAGCGCGCGCTGAGGCTCCTGCCGAAGCCGCCCTCGGTCCCGGTCCGTTTCATCGATCCCGAACTGGCTGCCGATCCGGAGGCCCTCCGCCGCCTCGACGCGTTCCTCGTGCGTGAGGCGAACGGAAAGGTTCGTCAGGTCATCTACCTGAACCGCCGGTCGGCCATCGTCGAGCACGCCATCGCCGGCCGGGACATTGACATCGCCAGCCTTGCGGCAGTCATCCGCCATGAGCAGGAGCATCTGCGCGGCGGGACGGAGAAGGAAGCCCGCCTGGTCGAGCGGGAGTTCTTTCAGAGCCTCGTCTTCGCCGGCAACGTGCCGACCGAGGAGGGTCTGGCCTACCTGCACGACCTGGAGCAGCATCACCAGCTCCGAGAGGGGTGACATGCCGGTGGTGCCGACGGAGCACGTCTGAAGGCGGCGTTGGCTAGCCTATTCGGTGCGTACGAGCACCCGCGATGCCGCGTTTAGTAGGTAGCCGACGTCGGCGTCATTGAAGTCGGACGGCCAAAACGGATGTTCGCCATGCTCCATGCTCTTCCCGCCCTCCGCGTCAGCTTGATCATCAGCCTCCTGCTTGGCACTGCCTTGCCGACGCCCGCGAGCGCGGCGGGCGGCAAGGGCCCCGAGGCCCGCCTGCTCCAACGTGCCCTGAAGCTCCTGTCCGAGCCGCCCACCGTTCCCGTAAGGCTGATTGATCCTGATCTGACCGCCGACCCCGACGCCCTGCGGCGCCTGGACGCCTTCCTGGTCCGGGAGCCGGACGGAAAGATCCGGCAGGTCATCTACCTCAACCGCAGGGCCGCGATCGTGGAGAAGGCATTGGCTGGCAAGGACGTCGACATCGCCATCCTGGCGGCGGTCATTCGACACGAGCAGGAACACCTGCGCGGCGGCGGCGAGCGCGAGGCGCGCCGGGCCGAGCGCGACCTGTTCCAGCGTCTCATCTTCGTCGGCCAGGTGCCGGTCGCCGAGGGGCTGGCCTACCTTGCCGATCTCGAGCAGGATCGCCAGATTCGCGAGGGCCGATGAACGGGCACTCCCGGGTAGCGGCAGCGCGACTCCGGCGAGCCGCCATATCGTAAGCTGGCAATCGATATGGTATCCTCGACCATATGGATGTGGTGCAGAAGATCACCGTGGGCATTCCGGCCGATCTGCTGGCCCGCGCGCAACGTGCCAGTGGGGCAGGGATAACCGAGACGGTTCGAACCGGCCTGCAGCTCGTGGCGGCCTCCGAGGCCTACGCCCGACTTCGCCAACTCCGCGGCAGCGTTCGATTCTCCCGGGCCGCGGCGGAGCTGAAGGCCGACCGGTGATCGCGGCCGATACGAGCACGTGGATTGCCTTCTTCGAAGGCGCGGCGGGCCGGGACGTCGAGCTGCTGGATCGCGCCCTTGGCGACCGGCAGGTGCTGATGGCTCCCGCCGTTCTGACCGAGCTCCTCAGCGACCCGAAGCTCCCCCGCGATGTCCGCGCGACGCTTGCCGACGTACCCTTGCTGGAGGTCACCGACGGATTCTGGCGGCGGGCCGGCGAACTCCGGGCCCTGGTGCTCGGGAAGCGCCGAAAGGCACGCCTTGGCGACGCGCTCATCGCGCAGTCCTGCCTCGACGGCGGTGTACCGCTGATCACACGCGATCGAGATTTCAGGGCTTTCGCCGACGCTGGCGGCCTGGACCTCGTCGCCGGATTCACGGGCTGACGGGTGTTCGGCGTCACCATCGCCACGCACGCGGCGATGCCTGAGGGCTCGACCGACGATCGCCTGCTCGCGGCGGCGCTGCGCGCGGCCGGCGTCGAGGCGCGATTGGCTGCCTGGAACGACTCCGGAGTCGACTGGGGCGCCTCGCCGCGAACGGTGATCCGGTCGACGTGGGACTACCACGTCCAGCCCGCGGCCTGGTTCGACTGGCTGGCGTCGACGTCGCGCGTCACGCGGCTGATCAACGATCCGGAAACCGTCCGCTGGAACAGCGACAAGCGCTACCTGCTGGACCTGCTCGCGGCCGGCGTGTCGATCGTGCCGACCGAGCTGGTCGCACGCGGATCGGCCGTCGATCTGGCCGCGCGCTGCGCCGCCATCGGCTGGGACGACGTGGTCGTGAAGCCGGCGATCGGCGCCAGCGCCAAGGGCGCGGCCCGATCCGCGGGCGCCGCGATCGGCGAGAACGGGCAGGCCCACATCGACGGCTTGCTCCGGGCCGGCGACGCACTGATCCAGCCGTTCCAGCGGGCGGTCGTCGCAGAGCGCGAGCAGTCGCTCGTCTACCTCGGCGGCGCGTTCTCGCACGCCTTCACCAAGCCGCCCTTCCTGACCGGCACCGGCGACGGCCTCGGCGAAGCGATCCACGAGGCGACGCCGGCCGAGCGCACGCTCGCCGATGCCGCGTTGCACGCCGTGCCGCGCCCGCCGATCTACGCTCGCGTCGACGTCGTCCCGACGCCGGTTGGTCCGGTTCTGATGGAGCTCGAGCCGGACCTCGGCCTGCGGCTGTCTCCGGCGTCGACGGAGACGCTGGCCGCAGCGATCATGGGCGTCGGCGCGCACTCGATCTGTTAGTGTGTCGATTGATGACCCCGGACGGCATCTCCACCGCGGAGTGGGCCCGCGTGCACGAGCCCGCAGCTGAAATCGTCAACGCGTCGACCGCGGATGATGAGGCGCTCGACCTCTCGCTGCGGACGCAGCTGCTGGAAGAGCTCGACCGCCTCGAGGTCCGCTACGGCCGGTTGGCCAGCCTGCTGGCGACGCGGGCCGACTACCTCGATGACGAGGGCGAGGCGATCGCCCTGCTCGAGGAGGCCTATGCCGTCGCGCTCCGCGGCGGCGACGCTGACAACTGCCCGCTGGTCGCCGATTCCCTGGCGAGCCGGCACATCGAAGACCGACGGGATCGGGAGCAAGGCGCCCGCTGGCTCGAGGCCTGCGCTCACGCGCTGAGGTCGACGGGCACCGCCTCGGACATCAAGCAGTTCGAGTGGCTTGAAGGCCAGTTCCGCCTGCTCGACTGACGACATGCGAGTCATCCCCATCACCGGAACGAACGCCGGGCCGATGACCGGCCGCGGCACCAATGCCTACCTGCTGCCCGGCGCCCGCCCGACGCTGATCGACGCGCCCGAGGCGTCCGACGCGTTCGTCGCTCGTGTCGCCGAAGCCCTCGACACCGAGCAGCCCGGCGCGACGCTGGCCCAGGTCCTGGTCACGCATTTCCATCACGACCACATCGACGGCGTCGAGGCGCTCGCCAAGCGCTGGCCGGAGCTGACCCTGGCCAAGTTCCCGCTGCCGGAGCAGGACGCCAAGCACGCCGTGACGTGGACGCCGTTGAAGGACGGCCAGCTCGTGGCCGCCGGCGACGGCACGCTGTGGGCGCTGCACACGCCGGGACACGCCCCGGACCACGTCGCGTTCCTGGAGATGCAATCCAGCCTCCTGTTCTGCGGCGACCTGCTCGTCAACGGCGGCACCGTCGCGATCTCGCCCACGGCCGGCGGCGACCTGACGCTCTACCTGAAGTCGCTGCGGCGCCTGCTCGAGGATCAGCCGCGACGCATCTATCCCGGGCACGGCCCGCCAGTCGACAACCCGGGTGCGCTGATCCGCGCCTACATCACGCACCGCCTGGGCCGCGAGACGCAGATCCTCGACGAGCTCGCCAAGGCCGGCGGCACCGTGGAAGAGCTGACGGCTCGGGTCTACCCCGAAGTCGGGCCGGAGCTGCTGGCGACGGCGCGGGAGAACCTGCGGGCCCACCTGCTCAAGCTGCAGGCCGACGGGCGGGCGCGCGAGTCGGACGGAGCCTGGCAGGCGAGCGGCTGACGCGAGGCCGGCGTCCTCGCCAGCCGTGCGACGGCCCTGTTCCGAGCGTCAGGGGCCAGGGGTCTGCTCGCGCAGCGGACCGACGATCCGATCGAGCTGTTCGAGATAGGTCGCCAGCGCTTTCTGGCCCGCCCGGGTCAGTTGGTAGTCCGTGACGGTCACCCGGCCCGCCGCCTTCTTCGCAGCCGCCACGTAGCCGGCCTGTTCGAGCTTCTGCAGGCTGGCGTTGAGGTTACCGTCGGTCGCGCCGAGGGCGTCGCGCAGTTCCGTGAAGGTGCGGTGTCCGGTGGTGGCCAGGGCGGAGACGACACCGAGGCGGAGGGGCCCGTGGATGATGCGGTCGAGCGAGAGCGGGGAGCCTGCGGGGACGGGCCGGGACGCCATCTCCGCGACTGTACTACGCCGTTTCCGGCCGCCCCGAGCCTGGCCTGCAAGAAACCCGGGGACGCCCGTTCAAGGGACATGAGCGCCGTCCCGCACCCACCCGCCTCCCGCTTCGGCGACCCGCGCTACTACCAGATCGCCGTCCTCACCGGCCTCCTGACCTACGGCACCTGGGTCCTGGAGTTCGACGTCAAGGCCTGGCAGATTCCCCTGACGCTGGCCGTCGCGCTGTTCACGCAGTGGGCGTGCACGAAGATCTGGCAGCTGCCGGCCTTCGACCCGCGCAGCGCGCTGATCTCGGCGCTCTCCCTGTGCCTGCTGCTCCGCGTCGACACGCTGTGGGTCGCCCTGGCGGCGGCGGTCGCAGCGGTCGCCAGCAAGTTCATCGTGCAGGTGAACCGGAAGCACATCTTCAACCCGACCAACGGGGCCATCGTCCTGATGATGCTGGCGACGCCGGCGGCCTGGCTGTCGCCGGGGCAGTGGGGGAGCGTCGCCTTCTTCGCCTTCCTGATGGCGTGCCTCGGCGGGCTCGTCGCCTATCGCGCGCTCCGCTCGGACGTCGCCCTGGCCTTCATCGTCGTCTACGCCGCGCTGATGTTCGGCCGCTCGTTCTACCTCGGCGAGCCGATGACCATCCCGATGCGGCGGCTCGAGAGCGGCGGGCTGCTGCTCTTCACGTTCTTCATGATCTCGGATCCGCGGACGACGCCGGATCATCCCGTCGCTCGCGTCCTCTTCGGCGCGCTCGTCGCCTTCGTCGCCTGGTACATCCAGTTCCGCCTGTTCCGCACCAACGGCGTCATCTGGTCGCTGGCGATGTGCTCGCCGCTCGTGCCCGTGCTCGATCGCCTGCTGCCCGGCCGCCGGTTCTCGTGGACCGATGCCGCCGTCCTGCCGCTGCTGCGGCGCACCTCGTCTCCTGCCCTCGCTCTCGAAAGGATTCACGTGTCATGAAACGCCCGCTTTCGCTCCTGTTCGGGTTGGTCGCGCTCGTCGTCGCCGCGGCTCCTGCCCCGGCCGACGCCTTCTGCGGCTTCTTCGTCTCGAAGGCCGATACGAAGCTGTTCAACAAGGCGTCCAAGGTCGTCATCGCCCGCGACGGCGATCGCACGGTCATGACGATGTCGAACGATTTCAAGGGCGAGCCCAAGGAGTTCGCGGTCGTCGTGCCGGTGCCGACCTTCCTCCAGAAGAGCCAGATCCACGTCGGCGAGCAGGCGCTGATCGATCACCTCGACGCCTTCACCGCGCCGCGCCTGGTCGAGTACTTCGACGAGAACCCGTGCGATCGCCGCCGCTACGAGATGTCGGCGCGAGCCGGTGGCACGGTGGCCAGCGCGCCGCCGATGATGATGCAGGACGCCGCCAAACGACTCGGCGTGACCATCGAGGCGACCTACACGGTCGGCGAGTACGACATCCTGATCCTGTCGGCGAAGGAAAGCGGCGGCCTGGCCACCTGGCTGACGCAGAGCGGCTACAAGCTCCCGCAGGGCGCGGCCCCGGTGCTCGCCAGCTACCTGGCGCAGAACATGCGCTTCTTCGTCGCCAAGGTGAACATCGGCGAACAGGCCAAGCTGGGCTTCAACTACCTGCGGCCGCTGCAGATCGCCTACGAGTCGCCGAAGTTCATGCTGCCCATCCGCCTCGGCACGCTGAACGCGGAGGGCACCCAGGAGCTGTTCGTCTTCGCGCTGACCAACAAGGGCCGCGTCGAGACCACCAACTACCGCACCGTGCGCCTGCCGTCGGACGTCGAGATCCCGAGCTACGTGAAGGGCGACTTCGGCAAGTTCTACACGTCGATGTTCTCGACGCAGGTCAAGAAGCAGAACATGTCGACCGTCTTCCTCGAGTACGCGTGGGACATGGCGTGGTGCGACCCGTGCGCGGCGGACCCCCTGTCGAACGACCAGCTGCGCAAGCTGGGCGTGTTCTGGCTCGATGGTGATGGCGGCGCGCCGCAGAACGGCGGAATCATGCGGCCCGGACCGATGCCGCGCCCGATGCCCCGGGGCGGCGCCAGCAACGTCTTCGTGACGCGGCTGCACGTCCGCTACGACGGCGCGCACTTCCCCGAGGACCTGGTCTTCCAGGAGACCGGCGACCGCGCCAACTTCCAGGGCCGCTACATCCTGCGCCACGCCTGGACGGGCAACGAGACCTGCTCGGAGGCCGACGCCTACCGCAGCCAGCTGAGCGTCCGCCGCGAGAAGGAAGCCCAGACGCTGGCCAGCCTGACCGGCTGGGACATCAACGAGATCCGGCGCCGCCAGGGCCCGGGGCCGCGGGCCGCGGTGAGGACCGACAAGACCTGGTGGGAGCGGCTCTGGCCCTAGCTGGGTTGGCGCCGGCCTCTCACGGCCGGCGCGGGCCGCCCTTCTGGCGTGCGGTCTGCTACTCGCCGCGCTGGGCGCGCGGCGGCGCCCGCACGCGGGGCGGAGGCGTAGACTAGGCGGCGCATGTCCGCCGACGGCTACGCCAACCCCCATCTGCTCATCACGCCATCAGGCCTGCACGAGCAGCTTCAACAGCGGCTCCACCAGCGGACGGGGCCGTCCGGTCCGCTCGTCATCGACCTCCGCCCGGCCGAGGAATTCGCGCGCGGCATCATCCCCGGCGCCGTCCACCTCGACCTCTTCGGCGTCAGCCTGGTCGACACCGACCCGGCCCCGATGAAGGCCTTCCTCTGGCTCATCGAACACCAGCTGGCGACCCGCGGCGTCGACACCGATCGCGACGTGGTGGTCTACGACGAGTGCTCCGGAGTCCGCGCCGCGCGGGCGCTGTGGTTCCTGGAGCTGTTCGGGCACACCCGGACGCGCCTGCTCGACGGCGGCTTCAACGCCTGGGCGGCCGGGCAGCATCCGATCAGCCACGAGTTCGTGGCGCCGGTCGCGACCGACTGGCACGGCACCCCTCGCCAGGACATCCTCGCCACCTGGCGTGACGTCCAGGAGCGGCTCGGCCGCGACGGGGTCGCCATCGTCGACACCCGGACCACCGGCGAGCACCTCGGCACGACGGTCCGGGCGGCGCGCGGCGGCGCCATCCCCGGCTCGATCCATCTCGAGTGGACGCACAACCTCGACGCCTCCGGACACTTCAAGCCGGCGGCCGAGCTGCGCGAGATGTACGCGCGGCACGGGATCACGCCCGAGTGCGACGTGGTGACATACTGCCAGGGCGGCTACCGTGGCGCCCACTCGTATCTGGCGCTCCGGCTCCTGGGCTTTCCTCAGGTCCGCAACTACCTGGGCTCGTGGCGGGAGTGGGGCGATCGCCTCGACCTGCCGCTCGAAACGCCCGCACCGCCCCTACGCACATGAACCCGATCATCGACTTCATCAACGCCAACCGCGATCGTTACCTCGCCGAGCTCAAGACCTACCTCGCCATCCCCAGCATCAGCGCGCTGCCCGAGCACGCCGGCGACGTCCGCCGCTGCGCCGAGTGGACGGCCGCCGAGCTGACGCGGGTCGGCCTGCAGAACGTCCGTCTCGAGGAGACGCCGGGCCACCCGATCGTCTACGGCGAGTGGCTGGGCGCGCCGGGCGCGCCGACCATGCTGTTCTACGGGCACTACGACGTGCAGCCGGTCGATCCGGTCGACCTGTGGGAGTCGCCGCCGTTCGAAGCGACGGTCCGCGACGGCGAGATCTACGCCCGCGGATCGGCCGACGACAAGGGCCAGATCTTCATGCACTTCAAGGCCATCGAGGCGCACTTGAAGCAGGCCGGCACGCTGCCGATCAACGTCAAGGTCGTGCTCGAGGGCGAAGAGGAAGTCGGCAGCGCCAACCTCGACGACTACATCAAGGCGCACAAGGCGGCGCTCGCCGCCGACGTGGTGGTGATCTCCGATTCGCCGATGTTCGACCGCGGCATCCCGTCGATCTGCTACGGCCTGCGCGGCCTCGCCTACTTCCAGATCGATCTGCGCGGCACCAGCTCCGACCTGCACTCCGGCTCGTTCGGCGGCGCGGTCGCCAACCCGGCCTTCGTGCTGGCGCAGATCCTGGCCGGAGCCAAGGACAAGAGCGGCAAGATCAAGATCCCCGGCTTCTACGACAAGGTCCGCGAGCTGGCGCCCGAGGAACGCGCCGAGTTCGCCAAGCTGCCCTTCAAGGAAACCAAGTACCGCAAGGATCTCGGCGCTCCGAAGCTGTTCGGCGAGTCGGGCTACACGACGCTCGAGCGCGTTTGGGGCCGGCCGACCTTCGAGGTCAACGGCCTGCTGGCCGGCTTCACCGGCGAGGGCGCCAAGACCGTCATCCCGGCCGTCGCGATGGCCAAGATCAGCACGCGGCTGGTGCCCGATCAGGACCCGGAAGAGATCGCCAAGCTGATCGAGGCGTGGCTGCAGAAGGTGGCGCCGAAGACCGTCGAGCTGAAGCTGACCAAGATGCACGGCGGCAAGCCGTGGATGACCAGCTTCGACAACAAGTTCGTCCAGGCGGCGGCGCGGGCCATCGAGCTGGGCTTCCGTGAGCGGCCGGTGTTCAACCGCGAAGGCGGCTCGATCCCGGTGGTCTCGACGTTCTCCGAGGTGCTCGGCCTGCCGACCGTCCTGTTCGGCATCGGCCTGCCGGACGAGAACGCCCACGCGCCGAACGAGAAGCTCGATCTCGGCAACTTCCACAACGGCGTGATCGCGACGGCGCATCTCTACGACGAGATCGCCAAAGCTTAGTGTCCCGTCCCAGTGGAACGTGGCATGAGTCCCGGGCGCGGCGCCCGGATCGCAAGGCGCGACGCGTGAGGATACCGGGAGTATCTGAGCGAGGAGCAACGCGGCGAGGCGGGATGCCCCGCCCGGGAATTATGTCGCGAACCACTGGGACGGGACACTAGACCGATGCCGCTCAGCGAGGACGATATACGCCTGCGCGGCGTCCTCGCGCTGGCCATTGCGGAGGACGGCTACGCGCCGGCCAACGCCGCGCTCGCTGATAGAGCCGGCCTGTCTCTCACGGATGTCGAGGCGTCGCTGCGCCGCCTTCACGATGGCCACGCGCTGCAGCTGCACCCGCACGTCTGCCGGCCATGGGTCGTCCACCCGTTCGCGCTGGCGCCGGGCAGCTGCTGGGTGCAGACGCCGGCGCTCGGCTACTGGGCGAACTGCCTCTATTGCGCGTTCGGGATTGCCGCAGCGCTCGAGACCGACGCCGTGATCTCGACGCGGATCGGCGGAGAAGGCGAGGCGGTGACCTACGTCATCGAGGGAGGGCGTCCGCCGGAGTCCAGCGACGTCTTCCACCTCTCGACGCCGGTCGCGCACTGGTGGGACACCCCTGTCGGCGACCGCGCTCTCACGCGCGGTCGCGGGCGGCCCTTCGGCCGTGCCGCTGCTACTCGGCGACGCTGGGCGCGTCGCCGGCGCGGCACGGGGGCCGCGGTGATTTTCACCTGCTCGTCGTTCCAGCCGTTCCACGCCGAAGCCGACGTGGACGCCTGGTGCGCGCGGCACGACCTCCCCAAGGGCGCCGTCCTCACGATGCCGGCGCTGTGGGCCTTCGCCAGCGACTGGTACGGCCGCCACTTCGATCAGCCGTGGCGAAAGCGCTCGCTGGACGAGGTGCGAGCGCTGTTCGCCGGCCACAGGCTGACCGGCGACTTCTGGCGGGTGTGAGGACAGGCACGCCCGGTCCCGCTGCGACCGGGCGGTCCTATTCGTAGCGCAGGATCGTGATCGGATTGATGCGGCTGGCGCGCTGGGCCGGAATCAGGCCGGCCAGCGCCGCCGCCGTGGCCAGCAGCGCGATCGTGCCGATGGCGGTGTACGGGTCGTGCAGCCGGACGTTGTAAAGGCCGATATCCGACCCGAGCCAGCGATCGACCGCCACGCCGGCGCCGACGGCCGCGACGCCGCCGACGGCGAGGCCGATGCCGAGGAGCAGCACCACTTCGCGCATCACGATCCACAGGACGCCACCGCGCGTAGCGCCGAGCGCCAGCCGGATGCCGAGCTCCTTGTTGCGCCGCGCCACCACCGAGGCCATGACGCCGTACAGGCCGATCGAGGCGAGAAGCGCCGCGGTCAGCCCGAACGCGCCGGACAGGAGCGCGATCAGGCGATCCGTCTGCAGCGTCTCATCGAGCTGATCCTCGAGCGTCTTCATGCCGAAGACGGGGAGCGCCGGGTCGAGGCCGCGCACGGCGGCCCGCAACTGGCTGTACATCGTCTTCGACCCGATGCTGCTGCGGACGTAGAAGACGACGCCATTGTTGCCGGCGCGCGGGATGTAGACCTGTCGGCGGATCCCTTCGCGCGGCCCTTCGTACAGGGCGTTCTCGACCACACCGACGATCTCGATGGTCAGCTTCGACTTCGGCCCGTCACCGAAGCCGATGTGCTTGCCGACGACGTTGACGGTCTTGAAGAAGTGCTCTGCGAACCGGCGATTGACGACGGCGACGCGCGGGCCTTCGTCCTCGTCGCTCTCCCACTTGAACCGCTGGTCGCTCAACTGGATGTCGCGCCCGGCCAGCATCGGGATGTGCATCGCCTTGAAATAGCCCGGCGTGAGCGCGTTCATGTACGCCTGCAAGTCCTCGCCGTCGGCCGCCTTGTGGCCCTCGACCGACATCGTGCTGTCCCATTCGTCGCCGGCGAGGATGGCGACCGAGGCCGCGCCCGCGGCGCCGACGCCCGGGATCGCATGGATGCGTTCGAGGAGCTGGTTCTGAAACTGGGTCCCGCGGTCGTTGGTGTAGCCGTTGAGGCCCGGGTCGATCTGGAAGGAAATCAGGTTCTCCATCTGATCGATGCCGGTGTCCGTGCCGCGCAGGTTCTGCAGGCTGCGCGTGAAGAGCCCGGCGCCGAAGAGGAGCAGGAAGCTCAGGGCGACCTGCGCCGCCACCAGTCCCTTGCGCAGGAACAGCGAGCCGCCAGAGCCGGCGATCGAGCCGACCGTATCCTTCAGCGTCGACCACATGTCCGGCCGGCTGGCGCGCAGCGCCGGCAGAAGACCGAAGATCACCGCGGTGAAGAGGGTGATCAGGAGCGCGAAGGCGAGGATGCGCCAGTCAGGTGTCGGACTGATCATCAGCGAGCGGCCCTCGGACGGGATGAATCCGATGAGGGTGCGCGTGAAGACGACCGACAGGGCCACGCCGAGCGCCCCGCCGATGAACGACAGGAGCAGGCTCTCGACCAGGAGCTGGCGCACCAGCTGTGCGCGCGAGGCGCCGATCGAAAGGCGGACGGCGATCTCTTTCTGGCGGGAGAAGCCGCGCGCGATCAGGAGGTTCGCGACGTTGGCGCAGACGATCAGCAGGACGAGGACGACCATGCCGACGAGCACCCAGAGCGAGTCATGGAAGTCGCGCCTGATGTCGGAATAGCCGCCCGGCGTCTGTTCGAGCTGCACCGTGCCGGTCATGAACTGCCTGCGGCTGAACGGGGTCCAGTCCTTGGCCGCCGGCAGCGTCATCTGGTACTCGCGGATCTGCCGGAACAGCGTCTGCATCGCCGGCTGGGCCGTCTGCGCGGTATAGCCGGCCTTGAGCCGCGCGAAGACCTGCACCCAGCGCTGGCGTCGATCCGGCATCTTCAGCCACGTCCACGACGGCATCATCGTCGACTGCATCAGGATCGGCACCCGGATGTGCGCGGAATAGGTCGGGTCGACGCCGGTGAAGCCAGCCGCCGAGACGCCCACGATCGTCATCGGGTAGTTGTTGACGAAGATCTTCTTGCCGATGACGTTCGGGCTGCGCTGGAAGCGGTTGATCCAGTAGTCGTGGCTGATGACCACGACCGGATGACCGCTGTAGACGCGATCGTCCTGCGCCGACGACAACAGACGCCCGAGCGCCGGCTGCACGCCGAGCATCGAGAAGTAGTTGCCCGACACGAGCTCGGCGTCCACCCGCTCGGTCTGGTTGTCCACTGCGATCGACGCTTGAACGGGCCGGCGGGCAAGCACCTCCTGGAGAGGCGCGCCCTTCTGCTGAAAGTCCATGTACATCGGATAAGAATTCATCCGATAGCCGACATTGCTTCCGTTGTGCGGTCCGTCCTGGTAGATCATCACCAGCCGCCCTGGATCCCGCACCGGCAGGCTCCGGAGGAGGATCTGGTCCATGAGCGTGAAGATCGCCGTGGTCGCGCCGATGCCCAGCGCCAGGCAGAACACCGCAATGACGGCGAACAGGGGGCTGCGCCGGAGGCCGCGGACGGCGTAGCGGAGGTCACCTGACAGGTCGCTCATGGGTCGATTCGACGCGGTCGGGCCCGCAAAGGTTGCCGGTGGCCGGCCCGGAGCCGGCAGGGCAGAAGGATCAGGCGACTACGAGCCTCTACGACCGATCCGGCGTCCCGGGGGGCCAGAGCGGGGCGCGGGTGACCGGGTCAGCGGGCCGGTCGGGGCTCGGCGCGGACGAAGGACAGCCGGTCTTCGTGGACGCCGACGGTGTAGACGGTCGTCGCATCCTGGTAGCGGTGTTCGGCGCCGACCCGGTTGCTGCCGCACGAGATGACGCCGGACCCGCTCGGCTGGTAGGCGCCTTTGACCGACCCCGGGCCGAGTCGGCCGACGATTTCCGCCTCGGACGCCCCGCGCTGGACGATGACCGAGCCAGCGGGTGCGTTGACAGCGGGGGCGTTGAGCCGGTCGCCGAGGATGTCGACCGCCTTGCCGTTGACGTCGAATGTGGCCCCGATCTCGTTCCAGCTGGTGGTCGTGCGGCCGTAGCTGGTGTGCGACCGCGTCGGCGTCCCCAGGATGCGCTCGGCGTCGCTCGCAGTCATGCCGATCCGGAGCCCGCCGACCGTCCACGGCGGGCTCGCGACCGGTCCGAACGCCACTTCGTCGCCGGTGCGCGTCTCGCAGCCGACAGCGCAGGCGGCGACGAACATCGACAACGCCGCGGCGCGGAGACGGCGGGCGTTCACGTCGGCTCCGAGCAGTCCACGACCGCTTTGAGCAGGCCGTCCGGGTAGCGCATGTTCAGCGCGTAGGCCTCGGGCGTCTGCGCCAGCGCGAAGCGGTGCGAGACCAGATCGTCGAGATCGACCTGGCCGGTCTGGGCCAGCGCGATGGCGCGCGGGTAGGTGTGCTTCATCCGCCGCGCCATGCGGATCGTCAGGCCCTTGCGGCGCGCCGTGCCGTGCGACAGGTAGAGGCGATCGTCGCCGGGGATGCCGACCAACACCAGGCGTCCGCCGGGCCGGACGACGTCGGCCGCATGCTGCACCGACGTGTCGGCCCACGCCGCCTCGAACACGACGTCCAGGTCGGGCGTCTTGGGTCCGGCCGGCACGCCGTCCGCCGACACGAGCCAGCCGTCGTCGGCGCCGAGGGCGATGGCCTTGGCGACGCGCCACGGATGCTTGTCCCACACCAGGATCGGCGAGGCGCCGGAGAGCCGGGCGAGGCGAACCAGCAGCAGGCCGACCGGGCCGCAGCCGATGACGCCGACGCCGTCGCCGACCCGCACCTTGCCGAGATCGACAGCGTGGACGGCGACGCCGAGCGTCTCGAGCAGCGCCACCGTCGGCTCGCTCATCGACGCCGGCACCGGGAAGCAGTTGCGCGACTCGACGAGCATCTCGTCGCGGAGCGCGCCGTCGTCGGGCCAGACGCCGTAGAAGTAGTGGTGCGGGCACAGGTTCGGGTGCCCTTCCTCGCACTGGCGGCAGTGGCGGCAAGCGACGGCGGGATCGACCGCGACGCGGGCGCCGGCAGGGAGCGGCTGGCCGAGCGCGTCGACCGCCCCGTCCGCGGCGTCGAGCACCAGGCCGCCGAACTCATGGCCGAGCACCAGCGGCGTCTCGATCACCGTGCTGCCGATCCGCCCGGTCTCGTACATGTGCAGATCGGATCCGCAGACGCCGACGCTGCCGACCCGGATCCGCACCTGACCGGGTCCGGGCGGCGCCAGCGCCGGCGCGGTCCCGATCCGCAAGTCGCGAGGCGCGTGGAGTCGAACGGCGTTCATTGCAATTCCTGCGTACTGCGGGCTTCGCCGGGCTTCGCCCCGGGCTTAGCCCCGGGTAAGGCCCGCGGCCAAGGCCCGGGCGTTGCCGCGGGCGGGCTAGCCGTGGAAGCCGCGGGCGAGGGCGTGGTAGACCTCGTTGTGGCGCAGTTCGGCCTTGAAGGCGCGCAGCGTCGTCGAGGCGTCGATGACCACCAGCTCGACGCCGGCGATGTCGGCGAAGTCCTCGATGTGTTCGGCGGTGACCGCGTAGCTGTAGCCGGTGTGGTGGGCCCCGCCGGCGTGGATCCAGGCGGCGCAGGCGGTCTTGAAGTCGGGCAGGCACTCCCACACCGCGCGCGCGACCGGCAGCTTGGGCAGCTTGGGCGGCTTCACCGCGCCCACTTCGTTGACGATCAGGCGGAAGCGTCCGCCGAGATCGACCAGCGACACGTTGATGGCGCGCCCGGCCGGCGCCTCGAAGACGAGCCGGACCGGATCGGCCTTGCCGCCGATGCCGAGCGGATGCACTTCGAGCGACGGCTTGCCGGCGGCGATGGTCGGGCAGATCTCGAGCATGTGGGCGCCGAGCACCTGGTGCTTCTTCGGCTGCAGGTGGTAGGTGTAGTCCTCCATGAACGAGGTGCCGCCGTCGAGGCCGTCGCCCATCACCTTCATCGCCCGCAGCAGCGCCGACGTCTTCCAGTCGCCCTCGGCGCCGAAGCCGAACCCGTCCGCCATCAGCCGCTGCACGGCCAGGCCGGGCAGCTGGACGAGGCCGTGCAGATCCTCGAACGTCGTCGTGAACGCCTTGAAGCCGCCGCCGACGAGAAAACTGCGGAGCCCCAGCTCGATGCGGGCGCCCTCGCGCAGCGACGACCGCTTGGCGCCGTTCTTCTTGAGCGGCGAGGCCAGCGTGTAGTCGCTCTCGTACTCGGCGACGAGCGCGTCGATCGCCTGGTCGCTGACGTCAGCTACCGCCGCCGCGAGATCGCCGACGCCGTAGCCGTTGACCGCGAACCCGAACGCGATCTCGGCCGACACCTTGTCGCCCTCGGTGACCGCGACCTGCCGCATGTTGTCGCCGAAGCGCGCCACCTTGGCGCCTTGCAGGTCGTGCCAGGCTCGCGCCACGCGCGTCCACGCGCCGATGCGCGCCTGCACCTCGGGATCGCTCCAGTGGCCGACGACGACCTTGCGCCGCAGCCGCAGCCGCGTGTGCATGAACCCGGCCTCGCGGTCGCCGTGCGCCGCCTGGTTCAGGTTCATGAAGTCCATGTCGATGCGATCCCACGGCGCCTCGCGGTTGAACTGCGTGTGCAGGTGCAGGATCGGCTTCTGCAGGGCGCGCAGCCCGCCGATCCACATCCGCGACGGCGAGAACGTGTGCATCCACAGGATGACGCCGGCGCAGTCGGCGTCGCCGCTGGCGGCGAGCAGCGTGGCGCGGATCTCCTCGGGCGTGGTGAGCAGGCCCTTGAACACCACCGGCAGCGGCACCTGCGCCGACGCGTCGATCGCCGTGGCCACGGCCTGGGCGTTCTGCGCGACCGTGCGCAGCGGGCCGGGGCCGTAGAGGTGCTGCGATCCGCACAGGAACCAGATCGAGGGCGTCTGAAGCAGGTGCATGGGGGTGTCGTTCACTGACCGTACTTGGTCATGTAGCGTTCGTAGAGGCGGTCGATGTCGCCGACCGAGATTTTGCGCGGATCGCCGAGCTGGTGCGCCAGGAACGCGGTGCGGGCGACGTCCTCGCACATCACCGCGGCCTTGAGCGCGGCGCGCGGCGTCGGGCCGATGGCGAAGACGCCGTGGCTCTGCAGGATGATCGCCGGCGAGCGGTGGCCGGTCAGCACCCGCACCACTTCGCGGCCGATTTCCTCGCCGCCGATCATCGCGAAGCCGCCGCATGGGATCGGGCCGCCGAACTCGTCGGCCATCGCCGTCAGGATGCACGGGATCTCGCGGGCGTTGGCGGCCCATGCCGTGGCGTACGGGCTGTGCGTGTGGACGACGCCGCCGACGCTGGGCATGTGCCGGTAGATGTGGCCGTGCGTCGTGGTGTCGGACGACGGCTTGAAGCGCCCGGCCAGGACCCGTCCGTCGTAGTTGCACTGCACCATGCTCTCCGGAGTCAGCGCCTCGAAGGTGACGCCGCTCGGCTTGATCAGCATCGTGTCCGAGTGGAAGTCGCGGGCGCTGATGTTGCCGCTGGTCCAGGTGACGAGGCCGTGTCGCGGCAGCTCGAGGTGCAGGCTGGCGAGATCGCGGCGCAGGGCGTCGACGCTCATGAAGGAACTCCGGCGCGCTGGCAGCCCGCGGTGCAAGTCCCACTGCATGCACAGCCGCGTTCCCACGCGGCTGTAGCTCGATGGCTCCGGACTCCGTCCTCGCCATTCGAGTCGACGGGCGATGCATCCCACCGCTCAGCGTTGCTCGTCGTTCGCATATCGCCCAATATTCTCACTCCTCGCGCCTTGATCGGTGGGCGCCTCAACCGTCTCGGCGCCACGCGGCACTTACCCCACGGGCTGCTTCAAGCGCTTCATCACGTCGTTGGCGCCGCGCCCGAAGTAGTCGTGCAGGACGACGTAGTCCGAGTAGAGCCTGTCGTAGGCCCTGGCGGCAGCCGGATCCGGCGTGTAGACGTTGCGGCGGATGCGTCCCATGCGGGGCGCCGCATCCGCGATGGTGGGGTAGAGGCCCGCGGCGACCGCCGCGTGCATGGCCGAGCCGAGCGCCGGCCCTTGTTCCGAGTCGACCAGGCTGAGCGGACGGCCGGTGACGTCGGCGTAGATCTGCATCAGCAGCTGGTTCTTCTGCAGGCCGCCGGCGATGACCAGCTCGCGCACCGGGACGCCGCAGCGCTCGAAGTTCTCGATGATCAGGCGCGTGCCGTAGGCGGTCGACTCGATCAGCGCGCGGTAGATGTCGGGCGCCCGCGTCGCCAGCGTCATGCCGACGAGCAGCCCGCTCAGGTTGGCGTCGACGAGCACGCTGCGATTGCCGTTCCACCAGTCGAGGGCGAGCAGCCCGTGATCGCCGGGCTTCTGCGCCGCCGCCTCGCGTTCGAGGGCCTCGTGCGCGGCACCGATGCCCGCGCCGCCGCCGTAGGCCGCCGGCACCGCGTGCTTGACGAACCACGCGAAGATGTCGCCGACGCCGCTCTGGCCGGCTTCGTAGCCGTAGAGGCCGGGGATGATGCCGCCGTCGACGACGCCGCACATGCCCGGCACCTCGGTGAGGCGCTCGCCGAGCAGCATGTGGCACGTCGAGGTGCCCATGATGGCGACCAGCCGGCCCGGCTCGACGACGCCGGCCGCCGGCACGGTGACGTGCGCGTCGACGTTGGCGACCGCCACTGCGATGCCGGCCGGCAGGCCCATCCAGCCGGCCGCTTCCGCGGTCAGATCGCCGGCGCGGCCGCCGAGCGGCGCCAGATCGGTCTTCAGCTTCGAGGCGACGAGATCGGCGAAGCCGGGGTTGAGCGCGCCGAGATAGTCGCCGGTCGGATAGGCGCCGTCCTGGAAGTTGGCCTTGTAGCCGGCGGTGCAGGTGTTGCGCGTCTCGACGCCGCACATCCGCCAGATCACCCAGTCGCACGCCTCGATCAGGCGATCGGCGGCGCGATAGATCTCGGGCGCCTCCTCGAGGATCTGCAGCGCCTTGGCCAGGAACCACTCGCTCGAGATCCTGCCGCCGTAGCGGGGCAGCCACGCCTCGCCGCGGGCCGCCGCGGTGGCGGTGATCCGATCGGCGTGCGGCTGGGCGGCGTGGTGCTTCCACAGCTTGACCCAGGCGTGCGGGTTGCCGCGGAACTCGGGCAGCGCCATCAGCGGCGTGCCGTCGGCCTGCACCGGCAGCATCGTGCAGGCGGTGAAGTCGATGGCGATGCCGGCGACGGCGCGCGGATCGACGCCGCTCCTGCGGATCGCCTCCGGCACCGCCGTCTTCAGGACGTGAGGTAGTCGAGCGGATTCTGCAGCGCCCACTCGTCGCCGAGGCGCGTCGACGTGCCCGGCAGCGTCTGGTCGATCACGCCGTCGGGGTACGGCGTCACCGCTGACCCGAGCTCGGCGCCGTCGCGGACCCGGACGACCACCGCCCGACCCGATTCCGTCCCGAAGTCGACACCGATCGTGAACGTCTCGCTCATCAGCGCTTCTGTGGCGTGGCGACGGCGGCGGGCGGCCGGCCGGTGCGCCGCGGGGCGGGATGGGGGAGCCGGTCAGGCACGACCGTGACCCCCGACGTGAAGACGAACGGATATTTCGTGCCGCTGGCGAAGCGCATCTCGATCAGGCCGGCACTCCAGCCGGCCGGCGGCGTGGCGATCGTCGTCTCCCAGACGCCAGGCGACACCGGCTCGAGCGGCGTGCTCTGCCACTCCGGGCCGAGCGTCTCGAGACGGAAGTCGCGGGCCGCCGGGTTCGTCGCCCGCCACGCGGTGACGCTGATCGGCGTGCTCTTCGATCGGACGCGGATGCGGCCGTCCGTGCCGGCCTCCCAGCTCATGTCCGGCCGCGGCGTGCCGCTCAGGATCGAGCCGTAGAAGGCCGCGACCGAGCTGAGGGCGTCGGTGCCCTTGAGGCCGTGGTCGGTGTTCGGCAGGTAGCGGACGTGCGTCTCGCCCGGCAGCGCGGCCAGGTAGAACTTCCACGAATCCGGCAGGAAGAACTGATCCCCGGCGGCGTTGACCAGGAACTTCGGCATCGTCAGCCGGTCGCGGTATTCGTACGGATCCTCGATCCGCATGAGGGCGCGGTATTGCGGCGTGCCCAGCCACTCCATCAGGCCGGCTTCCTCGTAGTCCTTCACCGAAGGCGCGTAGAAGCCGTAGGCGCGGTAGTGGTGCTCGAACGACGGCTCGACGTTGAGGACGTCGATGACGATCGGCACGACGGCCACGACGCGGCGGTCGACGGCGGCCGTCGTCCACGTCGTCCAGCCGCGCTTCGAGGCGCCGGCGACGACGAACGTGTCGACTTTCGCCGCGGTGCCGGCGGCGGGGCTGGCGCAGAACGCGGTGACGGCGTCCATCGCCCGCACGACCGCCTTGGTCATCGGCAGCCGCGCCGGCCAGCGCTCGTCGCCGGTGCGCAGGAACTTGTCCCACGTGTAGGCGATGATCTCGTCCTCGGTGCGCTCCCGCCCGCCGTCGTGGGCGAAGACCAGCGGCTGGTTGGGCACCATCCGCAGCTCCGCCACCACCGACTGGGTCGTCAGGGCGATGTCGAGGAGGCCGGCGTCGGTCTTGTCGGGGGCCTTGCGCTTCGTGTCACCGCCGGCGACCAGCAGGAAGGCGGTCGGTCGGGTGACGGTGTCGGGCTTGATGATGGTCAGCCAGTGGCGCCATTCCGGCTGGTCCACCTCTGCGGTGGTCAGCCACCGTTGCGACACCATCTCGAGGAGGTAGGCCGTGTGGCCCTCACCCGGACGCGTCGCCACCACCGAGAACCGGAACGCCGGATCGGGCGCCTTGACGTAGCGATCGAGGGCGGTTTCCGGGCTCGGCCGCGGCCGGGCGACCGCCGCTGCCTGGCCCTGGACGACCCCGCCCGGGACACCTGTCCAGCCCCGGGAAGCCGGGCCGGCCCAGAAGGCCAGCGTGGTTGCAACCAGGCACGCACCCAGTGCCATGGGGATTCGAGGACGCATGGATGGGATTTCAGCCGAGGCGCGATCATATGGCAGACGGCGCCACGAAAACCAACCTGAGCCGCAGCATTTTCCCGGCCGACGGTCTGGTGTGCGCCCCCGGGCGGACCGATAGACCGGCCGGCGGACCGCTCCCCTGCGCCGCTGGTTTCCTCATCCATGCACGTGTCGAGCTTGTTCCGACTCGGCCGGGCCCTGGGCTACGTCCCGGTGCTCGCCGCCGCCCTGGTTCTGTCCGCCGGGAACGCCGCCGCTCAGTCCACCACGGCTGAGCCGAAGCCTCTCACCCAATACCACCTCGAGAGCTGGCAGACCCGCGACGGCCTGCCGACCAACGGCATCCGGGCACTGGCCCAGGACGCCGACGGGTTCCTGTGGCTCGGCACCGAAGCCGGGCTGGTGCGGTTCGACGGGGTCGAGTTCCGGACCTTCGACCGCAACAGCACCCCGGCGCTCAAGGCGAACGACGTCACCGCCCTGTTCGTCGACAAGGCCAACCGGCTGTGGATCGGCACCGACGACGGCGCCGTGCTGCGGCGGCGCGACGGCATCTTCGAGGAGTTCAGCCAGGCCCGCCTGTCGGGCTCGATCAGCGCCTTCTACCAGGATCAGCATGGGGTGATCTGGGTTGCCGGCAGCGACTCGGTCGCCCGCGTGTCCGAAGGCGCGCTGGTCCTGATGCCTCGCGTCCGCGGCTCCATCGCCTCGATTTACGAGGACGTCAACGGCGTCCTCACCCTGGGCACCAACGGGCCGCTCGCGCTCGTCGAGAACGACGCGATCACGCTCGACGACGACGGGCCCGAGGACGTCCAGGCGGCCTTGCGCCAGCCAGACGGGACGTTGTGGCAGGCGCTGCCGACCGGCCTCCGCCGCACCGGCGGCAACCGCCCCGAGCGGCTCTTCACCGTCGCCCACGGACTGCCGGCGGCGAACGTCACCGCCCTCACCCTCGACCGCCGCGGCGGCCTGTGGATCGGCACGACCGCCGGCGTGGCCCGGCTCGTCGGCGACCGCATCGTCTCGCGCAACGCCGCCCGCGACGCCGACTCCGAGGGCATGTTCGTCACCGCCCTGCTCGAGGACCGCGAAGGCAGCCTGTGGGTGGCGACGCGGCACGGCGGCCTCCACCAGCTGCGCGACGTCCCCTTCCGGGCCATCACCAGCAAGCAGGGCCTCGCCCACGACGACGTCCTCTCGGTGTTCGAGGATCACGCCGCCACGCTGTGGGTCGGCACCGACGGCGCCGGTCTGACCCAGCTGAACGGCGCCAAGTCCTTCACCTGGACGATTGAGAACGGCCTGCCCAGCAACGTCATCTGGACGCTGGCCGAGACCCGCGACGGCGCCATCTGGGTCGGCACGCCGCGCGGTCTCGCCCGCATTTTCAAGGGCCAGGTGACCAGTTTCGTCGGCCGTCGACGGCTACCCGCCGGGCGGCATCCGCGCCATCCTCGAGGACCGGCACGGCAACCTCTGGATTGGGAGCAGCCGCTTCGGCCTGTGGCGGCTGCGCGGCAGCGAGGTCAAGCGCTTCGCCAAGGACAACGCCGAGCTGTCGTCGAACAGCATCACGGTGCTGCGCGAGAGCCGCGACGGCGCCCTGTGGATTGGCACGATGGACGGCGGCCTCACCCGCCTGTCGCGCGGCCGCTTCACCAACTACTCGACCGAGCAGGGGCTGCGCAGCAACGACGTCACCGCCATCCTCTGCGAGGACCAGCACGTCTGGGTCGGCACGACCGACGGCAGCCTGCACCTGGTGCGCAACGATCGCGTGCTCGCCCTGCCGACCAAGGGCGGTGCGTCGAGCGGCCACGCCCTGCAGATTCTCGACGACGGCCGCGGCTCGATCTGGATGACCGGCGAACGCGGCGTCACGCGGCTGGAGCGCTCCGACCTGCTGAAGGTTGCGAACTCCAACGTCGAGGCCGCCACCGCCCGCGTCTACGACTTCCGCGACGGTTTCGGGCGCTGGGAATTCCAGGGCGGCTCGTCGTCCGGCGTCCGTCGCGCCGACGGATCGCTGGCCTTCCCGAGCGCGACCGGCGTGGTCATCGTCCGCAGCGAGGCCTTCGCGAAGTCGACCGTCACGCCGGCGGTCAAGGTGCTGGAAGTGCTGGCCGACGGCCGGCCCATCCCGATCGACAACGACCTGGTGCTGCCGGCCGGCGTCAAGCGGCTCGAGGTGCGCTACACCGCGGCCAGCCTGGCGGTGCCGAGCCGCGTGCTGTTCAGCTACAAGCTCGATGGCGCCGACGCCGACTGGACCGACGCCGGGCCGCGCCGGGCCGCTTTCTACTCGAACCTGCGCGGCGGCCGCTATCGCTTCCACGTCAAGGCCACCAACAGCGACGGCATCCAGAGCCCGCGGATGGCGTCGCTGTCATGGCGCGTCGAGCTGCAGTTCTGGGAGACGTGGTGGTTCTACGCGCTGGGCGGCGTCGGCTTCCTGTTCAGCGTCTTCCAGCTGTCGCGCTTCCGGGTCCGCCGCGGCCAGGCCCGCGAGCGCGCCCTGCGGGTGATCGTCGACGAGCGCACCGCGGAGCTGTCGCAGGAGATCACCGAGCGCCGGCGCATCGAGGCGTCGTTGCGCGTCTCGCGCGATGAGCTCGAGGATCGCGTCGAGGAGCGGACCACGGAGCTGCGAGCCGCGCTGGCGCAGACCCAGAAGGACATGGCCGAGCGGCGCCGGCTGGAAGAGCAGCTGGCTCAGGTCCAGAAGCTCGAGAGCATCGGCCGGCTCGCCGGCGGCGTCGCCCACGACATCAACAACGTGCTGACCGTCGTCCTCAGCTACTCGGATCTGGTCGACGCCGGCCTCGGCCCGTCGCACCCGCTGCAGGCGCAGCTGCGCCAGATCCGCAAGGCGGCGGAGCGGGCCTCGAACCTGACCCACCGCCTGCTCGCCTTCGCCCGCAAGCAGATCGTCGAGCCGCGCGTCATCAACCTCGGCGAGCTGTCGCTGAACCTGGACGGCATGCTGCGCCGCCTCATCGGCGAGGACGTCGAGCTGCTGACCGTGACCAGCCCGAACCTGTGGTCGGTCAAGGCCGATCCGCACCAGATCGAGCAGGTCCTGGTGAACCTCGCGGTCAACGCCCGCGACGCCATGCCGCAGGGCGGCACGCTGCGCATCGAGACGACCAACGTCGTCGTCGACGAGGCGTTCGCGCGCCGCCACCCGACCCTCAAGACCGGCGAGCACGTGCGCATGTCGGTCAGCGACACCGGCACCGGCATGGACGAACACGTGATGCAGCACATGTTCGAGCCGTTCTTCACCACCAAGGAGCCGGGCAAGGGCACCGGTCTCGGCCTGGCGACGTGCTACGGCATCGTCCAGCAGCTGGGCGGCGCCATCTACCCGGAGAGCGAGCTGGGCAAGGGCACCATCTTCAGCGTGTTCGTGCCGCGCGTCGACCTGCCGGCCGAGCCGACCCCGCGCCCGCGCGAGACGCCGGTGCAGCGCGGCACCGAGACGGTGCTGCTGGTCGAGGACGAGCCGCTAGTCCGCGAGATTGCCAAGAGCGCGCTCTCGGATCAGGGCTACCAGGTGCTCGAGGCCGAGCACGGCGAGGCGGCCTTGGTCGTCGCCCGCGAGCACGACGCCGAGATTCAGCTCGTGCTCACCGACGTCGTCATGCCGAAGATGGGCGGGCGCGAGCTGGTCGAGCAGCTGCGCAAGGTGCGGCCGGCGATCCGGGTCCTCTACATGTCCGGCTACACCGCCGCGTCGATCGACGAGCAGGACGTCGTCGAACCCGGCACCGCCTTCCTCCGCAAGCCGTTCGCGCTGGCGGAGATGCTCGGCAAGGTCCGCGAAGTGCTCGACGGCGTCCGCGCCTCGGGCACGCACGTCGCCGCCGGCCGCTCCGCCGACACCAAGCCGTCGATGCCGGTCTAGACGGGAACTCCCAACTCCCAACTCCCAAAGAGCACTTCCCTTGACGTTCTAAAGGAACCGCGGGTAGGCTCCTTTCGTCTGACGAAAGGAGCGCGGGATGGCGGCCAGACTCGATCGTGACACCGAGGCAGTCCTCCAGGGCACCCTGGACATGCTCGTGCTGCGCGCGCTGCAGCTCGAGCCGATGCACGGGTGGGGCATCACCGAGCGCATCGAGCAGTGGTCCGAGGACGTCCTCTGCGTCGGCCAGGGCACGCTCTATCCGGCGCTCTATCGCCTCGAGCGCCAGGGCCTGATCTCGTCGGCCTGGGACACCACCGAGAACAACCGGCGGGCCCGCTACTACAAGCTGACTGCGGCCGGCCGCCGGCACGTCGCCCGCGAGCTCGAGTCGTGGCGACGGCTGTCGCGCGCCATCGACCTGGTGCTGCGCGCCACCGAGGCGTGAGGAGGATCGCATGGCCAGCACGGATCGCCGGCTCGCCGAGGAGATCGCGTTCCACATCGAGCAGCAGACGGCGAAGAACATCCGCGCCGGGATGGCGCCGGCCGAGGCCCGCCGCGTGGCCCGGTTGAAGTTCGGCGGCGTCCAGCAGATCCGCGAGGCGACGCACGACGAGCGCCGGTTCGCCTGGCTGCGCGACGCCGGCCGCGATCTGCGCATCGCCTTCCGCAGCCTGGCCCGCGTCCCGTCGTTCTCGGTCACCGCGATCCTGACCATCGGGCTCGGCATCGGCGCCGCGGCCGCGATGTTCACGGTGGTCGACGGCGTGCTGCTGCGGCCGCTGCCGTATCCGGATGCCGGGCGCATCGTCCAGCTGTTCCAGATCAGCGACAAGGGGACGCGCGGCGGCAACGTCTCGGAGCCCAACTTCCTCGACTGGCAGGCCCAGACCCGCGGCTTCGCGGCCATGGCCGAGACCGCGTCCGGGACGCAGACCGTGACCGGCGCGGGCGAGCCGCAGAGCGTGCGCGTCGCCGTCGTGTCGAAGGGATTCTTCGACGTGATGGGCACGCAGCCGGCGCAGGGGCGCGGCTTCCGGGCCGAGGAGCTGCAGCCGGGGGCGCCCCCCGTCGCCCTGGTCGGGGCCCGGTTCTGGGCGCGGTGGCGCGGCGCCAGGCCGCTCGCCGGCGAGTCGATCGTCGTCGGTGGCGTGTCGCATGCGATCGTCGGCATCATGCCGGACGGCTTCGACTACCCGCAGCAGGCCGCGCTCTGGCTGCCGCGCGAGCAGGACGGCCCGTCGCCGTCGCGGACGGCGCACAACTTCCGCGTCGTCGGCCGGGTCGAGCCGGGCGTCGCGGTCGAGGCCGCGTCGGCCGAGCTGAGCCGCGTGTCACGGGCCCTGAAGACGCGCTACGGCAGCGAGACGTGGATGTCGGACGCGGTCGCGGTGCCGATCCTCGACGTCCTGTCCGCCGGCGTCCGGCCGGCCCTGCGGCTGCTCTTCGCCGCGTCGCTGCTGCTCCTGCTCGTCGCCTGCACCAACGTCTCGAACCTCCTGGTGGCCCGCGCCGTGTCGCGCCGGCGCGAGTTCGCCGTGCAGCTGGCGATCGGCGCCTCGACCGGACGCATCACCCGCCAGTGGCTGGCCGAGACGCTGGCCGTCGCGATCTGCGGCGCCGTCATCGGGCTGGCGTTGGCCGCCGGGGTCGTCCGCGCCTTCGTCGCGCTCGGGCCGCGCAGCGCGCCGCGCCTCGATCAGGTGTCGATCGACGGGGCCTCGATCGCGTTCGCCGGCGCCGCCGCGGTCGCCGCGGCGACGATCCTCAGCCTGCTGACGGCCTGGGGCACCCGCCGCGTCCGCATCGCCGAGGCGCTGTCCGACAGCACCCGCACCGGCTCCGGCAGCCGGCGCCAGATGCGCGGCCGCGAGGCGCTGATCGTGGCGCAGATCGCGCTGACGATGGTCCTGCTGGCCGGCGCCGGCCTGCTGGCGCGCAGCTTCGCGCACGCGCTGTCGGTCGACCCCGGCTTCCGCGTCGGCGACGATCTGGTGGTCGAGACGTCGATCGACCTGACCGGCGACGGCGCCGATGCGCGCCGCGCCGACCTTCAGCAGACGCTGCTGGCGCGGATCCGGGCGCTGCCAGGGGTCAGCCACGCCGGCCTGATCAACGGGTTCCCGCTCGGCCGCGGCCAGTTCGCCAACGGCATGTTCATCGAGATGACCCGGGTCGACGAGATCGCCCGGATGGAGGACTTCGACCTCGACGCGCCGCACATCAAGCCGCGGATCGGCGAGGCCGAGTTCCGCGTCGCCAGCGCCGGCTACATCGAGGCGATGGGGATCCCGCTGCTGGCCGGCCGGCTGTTCGACGAGAGCGACGCGCCGGGCCGGCCGCACGTCGCGGTGATCAGCCGCAGCCTGGCCGAGAAACAGTGGCCGGGCCGCGATCCGCTCGGCCGCTTCCTCCAGTTCGGCAACATGGATGGCGATCTGACCGGGCTGCGCGTCGTCGGCGTCGTCGGCGACGTCCGCGAGCTGTCGCCCGAGACGGTGCCGGGCTCCATGATCTACGTCGACGTCCGCCAGCGTCCGGCCGCGGCATCGTCGTTCTCGGTGATCGCGCGCGGGCCGGGGATGGCGGCGCTCGCCGAGCCGGTCCGCCGCATCATGCGCGAGGTCCTGCCCGACTCGCCCTACGAGCTGACCACGGTGAGCGCCGGCTTCGATCGCGCGGTCGGCTCGCGACGCTTCAACCTGTGGCTGATCGGCGCCTTCGCCGTGGCCGCGCTCGGGCTCGCCACCCTCGGCGTCTACGGGCTGGTCGCCTACGCCGTGTCGCAGCGGGCCCGCGAGATGGGCATCCGCGTCGCGCTGGGCGCCGAGCCGGGCTCGCTGGTCCGGCTGGTGCTGGCCCGCGCGGCGTGGCTGACGCTGTTCGGGTCGGGCATCGGCCTGGTGCTCGCGCTGTTCGCGTCGCGCGCCGTCCGCGGCATGCTCTTTGGCGTCACCGCGGCGGATCCGCAGGTGCTCGGCGGCGTCGCGGTCATGATGCTCGCCGCCGCGATGGCCGCGAGCTACCTGCCGGCGCGTCGGATCCTGGCCCAGACGCCGGGGCGGACGCTGCGCGACATCTGATCGCCGGGGGCGCGGCCGGTCAGTCGAGGATCCTGCGCCGCGTCGGCGTCGCCGACCGCGAGCATCGGCGCGATGCGGGTGGGCATGGTCGCCATCCTATGCCAGTCGCCCGCCGCTCGTTCTGGTCGACCGCCGGCATAGAATCGCGCCGTGCATTTCTGGACCCTCGAAGAGGCCAAACGGTGGCTGCCGGCGATCGACTTCGCTCCGCAGCCCCTCGAGCACGCCGTCGGCGCCGAGCGGCCGTTCCATCTCCGTGCCGATTTCGGCGGCCTGCCGTCGACCCGTCTGCCCGGCGTGCTGACCGGCGCGGTCGAGGCCGTCGGGGCGTGCAAGTGGTGGCTGGTGTGGATGGACGTCGGGCCGGCGCAGTGGACCGGCGGCAACACCCACCTCTACTACCGGCTGCGCCAGTCCTACCAGGACTTCCGGCTCCTCGACGAGGCGCCGTGCCATCTGTTCTACCGGCACGAATGGCCGGACCTGCTGACGTTCCTCCAGGTCGGCGTCCTGAACCGGTGGAACATCCACGTCGTGACCGATCTCGATCGCGGACGCCTCTTCGTGTCGCACGACGAGTGGCTGAACGCGACGTCGGTCGACGACATGGCGCAGCTGCGCGCCGCGCTGGCGCCGCCTCCGGGCGCCGCTTCGGCATCGACGTCGACGGTGACGTCAGCGGAAAGCTGACTACTTCAGCGGGCTGCGGCTCATGACGTGGTCGATGGCCGCCTGCGGCACCACGAACGCGGCCTGCGGCGTGTTGCCCAGGTAGACGTCGCGCATGCCGAGGGTGCTCGTGTAGAAGCCGTCGCAGGTCATGCGGCGGGCGAGCACGAAGAAGTCGACGCCGACGCCGTTCTCGGGCGTGCGGTTGCGGCGGTAGGCGATGACGTCGAGGAGCGCCGCCTGCTGCGCCGGCGTCGCGGTGACGAAATCCGTTGCGCCATTGGCCGCGATCGCGGCGTCGAGCCAAGCCAGGCCGGTCGAGTACTTCGCCTTCAGGTCGGCGTTCACGTTCAGCAACGTGTCGATCCACGGAGCGACCTGGGCCTGCAGCGCACCCGGCTTGTCGTCGGCTGGGACGATCAGGTCGGTCAGGCGCTCGAGCGTCGCGAACTCGTGCGCGGACAGCGCCTTCGGCGCGTACTTGCCCCCGGTTGCCGCGGCGGCCTGACCCGCGGCCGCATGTGCCTCTCGCGCATCGAGCGCGTCGATGGCGCCGGCGGCGGCGATCGCCAGGGCCAGCCGCTGCAGCGCCTCACGCCTGGTGATCTCAGACATTGGCCTTCTTCAACTCGGCGGCAAGGTGCTCGGCGGTGCGCCACGCCAGCGCGATGATGGTGTGGGTCGGGTTCTTGTCGGCGTGGCTGACGAACGGGCCGCCGTCGGCCACGAACAGGTTGGGCACGTGGTGGGCGCGGCAGAACGCGTCCAGCACGCTGCTCTTCGGGTCGTCGCCCATCCGCACGCAGCCGACTTCGTGGATCACGCCGCCGCCGGCGCCCATGCGGGTACGGGAGTCGACTCCGGGGTTGAAGTCGACCCCGGAGTCGTTATTGGCGAATTCGACCCCGGAGTCGCTGCTGTGGAAGTCGACGGTGCCGCGGGCGGCTGCGCGAGCGGGTTCACCGTCCCGCCGATCGTCTCGAGGATCTCGCGGAACGACCGCTGCATGTGCTTGACCTGGTTGATCTCGTAGTCGCTCCACTTCCAGTGGAAGCGCAGCACCGGGATCCCCCATTTGTCTTTGATCTCGGAATCGATCTCGCAGTAGCAGTCCTCGTTGGGGACCATCGCGCCGCGCCCGCTCAGGCTGACGGTGGTGCCGCCGTAGCTCTCGCGGATCGCCTGCTTCATCGGCAGGCCGTAGCCCTCGCTGCGGTTGTAGGTGGCACCGCCGAAGCCCAGCCCCGGCATGCCGAAGCCGCCGGCGCCGACCTCGACGTGGTAGCCGCGCGGGAAGTCGAGCTCCTTGTGGCGCTCCAGCATCCACCACGGGATGTAGACGTGCGGGCCGTAGCCGTCCGAGTTGAAGACCGGCGTGCCGGCCAGCGCCGGGACCTGGGCCGACATGCCGAAGCCGACCGTGTCGGTGAGGTACTTGCCGACCTGTCCGTTCTCGTTGGCCAGGCCCTGTGGGTGCCGCGGCGACTTCGAGTTCAGCAGCAACCGCGCCGACTCGCACGCCGCTGCCGACAGCACGACCGTCCGGCAGCGGACCTGCTGCTCGAGCGCCGGTGGTCTTGTCGACGTAGGAGACGGCGGTGACCTTGCCCGAGGCGTCGGTGATCAGCTCGCGCGCCATCGCGTTGGTCACGACGGTCACGTTGCCGGTCTTCATCGCCGGGAAGATCTGGACGTAGCTCGAGGCGTAGTTCGAGGCCGTGCCGCAGCCGCGCATGCACTGGCCGCAGTAGTGGCAGGCCGGCCGCCCGTCCTGGGCCTTGGTCAGCACCGCCTGGCGGGCGTTGATGGCGCGGATCCCGAGCGTGGCGCAGCCCTTCTGCAGCAGGATCTCGCCCGGCTTCAGCGCCGCCGGGGTCTGGAAGATGCCGTCCGGCGCGCTGCGGATGCCCTCGGCCTTGCCGGTGACGCCGATCAGCCGCTCGGCCTTGTCGTAGTAGGGCGCGATGTCCGCATAGCTGATCGGCCAGTTCCAGCCGATGCCGTCGTGGTCGTGCGGCTTGAAGTCGTAGTCGGCGTAGCGCAGCTGGACGCGCGAGTAGTGGTTGGTGCGGCCGCCGATGACGCGCGAGCGGAACCAGCGGAAGTTGCTGCCAGGGGCGACGGCGTAGGGCTCGTCGGCGAGGTTGGCGGCGAAGCCGGCGTTGAAGTTGATCGGCGTGCCCGCGCCCGTCGTGTAGAGCTGCGCCATCTCGCCGGCGCCGCGGTGCCAGACGCTCGACGGCGACTGCAGCATCTTGAAGTCGCCCATGCCGACCATCGGGCCGGCTTCGATCAGCAGCACCTTCACGCCCAGGTTGGCGAGCACGTGCGTGACGGTGCCGCCGCCGGCGCCGGAGCCGATGATCACGACGTCGTGGACGATCGAACGTGGTGCGATCTGCGCCATGGTTGCAATGGTCTGACCAGTCGCGGACTATAGTGCCACAGTGTCGCGCAAAGGCCGGCGGGACGATTGATCAGACATATCAGGTGCTGACGAACCGGAGCAACGACTGCTGGCGGAGTACATGAAGCATGCGACCGCGCGAGCCGCCGGAGGCCTGGGCGATGAGACATTCGGGGCTTTCGAAGCCGTGGAGGATCTCGGGCAGCGCGACCCCGAGGCCTTGTGGTCGTTCCTTCGCGAGGCCCTGCGCCGGGCTCACGACGACGCGACGCTTGCCTACATCGCTGCCGGTCCGCTCGAGAACCTGCTCGTCGCATACGGTGAGACCTTCATCGATCGCGTCGAATTGGAAACCAGGCGCGAGCCAGGGTGTTACGTGCGCTGTGCGGCGTCTGGGGCCGCAAGCGGATGTCGGCCTCGGTAGCGGAGCGCCTGGAACGCTTCGTGGCGAACCAGCCGCCGTTGTGAAGCCGGGCCATGGACTCGGACCGCTTCAACTATCGTGGCCTGAAGATCGGGCTCGCCGGTGCCGCGCTGGCGATCTTCGGTGTTGCGTTGGCTGATCACGTCCCGGGCCGACTGCTGGTCGTCGTCGCGTTGGCGGGCATCGGTACCGGCTTGGTCGGCTGCATCGTCCACATCATGGACATGGTCAAGCACCATGATGTCCGGACCGAAGAGCGGGAAGCCTGGATTCGGCAACACGGCGATCCTGACCGGCGGGATGTTCCCGCGGCGCGCTGACGCCATGACATCGGACGGTATCGACGACGACGACTGGGAGCGGATCCGCGAGCTGGCGGTCGAGGTCGTGAACGCGTCGGCGGACGGCGACGCCGGTGTCGAGCGGATGCGCCTGTTCGAGGGCCTCGATCGCCTCGAGCAGATCTACGGTCGACTGCCGAGCATCGTCGCGACGCGTGGCGACTTCGCGGAAACGCCGGCGGAGGGCGTCGAACTCCTGGGCGAAGCGTTCAGGCTGGCTACGGAGCGCGGCGACGTCGTGAATGAGCTGCACATCGCCGACTCCCTGGCTCGAGCGTATGTCGAGGAGCTCTCCGACCGTGATCGCGGGCGTCAGTGGCGCGACGTGCTGGCCGGCCGGCTCCGCCTAGCCGGTGGCGAGACGGACATAGCCGAGTACGAAGCGCTCGAAGCGACGTGGGCCCGTCTGCCCCCGAAGTGACGACTCGGGCTATTACGCCTTACGTCGTGGACGATCGAGCAGGAAGGAACCTGTGCCATGCGACCTCTGTGGCATTGGTCTGTCCAGTTGCGGGCCTGCAGAGCACCGCGCTTCGACGCGCCGGGCGCGGCCGGGAAGCGGGGGAAATTCGACGCAGCACTGGACTTTTCCCGCGCCGCCGTTGCCTCCCGGCACGTCGATCCGGTGCGAAGCCGCGATTCGCCGCCGTCGCCGCCGGGTGCTGCGACGGCACGACCCTTGCCCCAGCCATGGCGACGGAGCCACCGCCATCGACGTGCGTCGCACCGTCCAGCGAGGAGCTCTTATGGCAACCGCACGAATGTCCGAGGCCGATGTGCGCATGCGCGACGCGGCCAGACGTGAACTGGATTGGGATGCCGAGGTCGACGCCAGCGCCATCGGCGTGTCCGCCCGGAACGATGCCGTGACCCTCACCGGTTACATCGACACCTATGCCGGCAAGCTCGCTGCCGAGCGGGCCGCCAAGCGCGTCGAGGGGGTGCGTGCCGTGGCCAACGATCTCCAGGTCCGCCTGAAGATCGCCCGCGCCGATACCGACATCGCCCAGGACGCGGCCCGGGCCCTGGAGTTGTGCGCGACGCTGCCCGCGGCCATCCAGGCCACTGTGCACGACGGCCACGTCACCTTGACCGGCCCAGTGACCTGGATGTTCCAGAAGTGGGACGCCGAGAACGCGGTGCGCAGGATCGCCGGCGTCCGCGGCGTCTTCAATCACGTCGTCGCCACGCCGGCGAAGGCGCCGCGCGACGTCCAGCGGCGCATCGCCAAGGCGCTGCACCTCAACGCCGACATCGACGCCCGCCACATCATGGCGGTGGTCACCGGATCGACGGTGGTCCTGACCGGGTCGGTCGGATCGTGGCTGCAGCGCGAGGCCGCCGAGCGCGCCGCCGCCTCGGCGCCAGGTATCGCCAACGTCGACAACCACCTCGTCGTCGATCCGCTGGCTATCCGGCGCGACGAACTGGCCGGCGTGCTGTGATTGGAGCGGCGGCGGCCGGCCGCCGCCCGCTCACGCCTTCTCGTCCCAGAGCGGCTCGGCGACGCCGCGCTGGTTGTTCTCGTAGCGGGCCATCACGAACAGGGCGTCGGAGAGGCGGTTCAGGTACGGCATGGCGTGCTTGCCGATCGGCTCGAGGCGCGACAGCGTCAGCACGTCGCGTTCCGCGCGGCGGCAGATCGTCCGGGCGACGTGCAGGTGCGCCGAGCCCGGCGCACCGCCCGGCAGGATGAAGTTGGCGAGCGGGCCGACCACCTCGTTCAACTCGTCGATCAGCGCCTCGAGCGCGTCGACATGGCGCGGCTCGATCTGCGGGATCGGCCACTTGCCCTTGTCCTCTTCGAGGAAGCAGAGGTCCGAGCCGAGGTGGAACAGCTCGTTCTGGATCGGCGGGAGGGCCGCCGCCAGGCGCGGCACCAGGCCGTGCGCCAGCGCCACGCCGATCGCCGAGTTCAGCTCGTCGACGGTGCCGTAGGCGGCGACCCGCGGCGAGTCCTTGGCGACGCGCTGGCCGCCGCCGAGGCCGGTCGAGCCGTCGTCGCCTTTGCGCGTGTAGATCTTCGTCAGTCTGGGCATGTCAGTCGGGGCATGTCAGTCGGGGCATGTCAGTTTCTGGGCATCGAGACGCCGGTCCTACTTCTTCGCCCCGTCGAGCGTGTCGATCCTGGCGAGCGACGGCGGGCGCGTCTTCTGCAGCCGCTGCGCGACGCCTTCCGCGGTCCGCATGACCCGCAGGACGTTACGGCCGGCGATCTTCTGCACGTCCTCGTCGCTGTAGCCACGCTTCAGCAGCTCGGCGAAGAGAGCCGGGTAGGTGCTGACGTCGCCGAGCCCCTCGACGACGGTCTCGATGCCGTCGAAGTCGCCGCCGATGCCGATGTGATCGATGCCGGCGGTCTTGCGGATGTGGTCGATGTGGTCGGCGACCATCGACAGCGTCGCCTTTGGCGCCGGATTGACCTTGTCCCACGCCTCGAGCGCCGCGGTGACCGCCGCCGGCATCGACTGCGGCAACGCCTTCAGGCGCTCCCGCTCGGCCTCGCGCTTCAGGTAGCGAGGAGCGGCGTCGGGCGCGGTGAAGCCCGGCACGAAGCTGACCATCACGACGCCGCCGTTCTTCTTGAGCTCGAGCAGGACGTCATCGGGCACGTTGCGCGGCACGTCGCAGATCCCGCGCGCCGACGAGTGCGAGAAGATCACCGGCGCCTCGCTGACGCGCAACGCGTCGTGCATCGTGTCCGTCGAGACGTGGCTCAGGTCGACCAGCATCCCGAGCCGGTTCATCTCGCGGACCACTTCCTCGCCGAACGTCGAGAGGCCGCCGTTGCGGGCGACGTCCATCGCCGAATCGGCCCACGGCAGGGTGACGTTGTGGGTCAGCGTCATGTAGCCGACGCCGAGGCGCGAGAACATCCGCAGCGCGCCCAGCGAGCGGTCGATCGAGTGGCCGCCCTCCATGCCCATCATCGAGGCGATGCGGCCGGCCTTGGTGATCCGCCCGACGTCGGCGGCGGTGCGGGCCGCCTCGAACACGTCCGGGTAGCGCCGCAGCATGTCCTGGACGTTGTCGATCTGTTCGAGCGTCGCGGTGACCGCGTCCTCGCCCTGCAGCGTCCCCGGCACGTAGACCGACCAGAACTGGCCGCCGAGGCCGCCGGCGCGGAGGCGGGCGATGTCGGTGTGGAAGGTCGGCCGCGGCTGGCGCAGGTCGAAGACGCCGAAGTCGTAGCGCGGCGTCTGCTCGCGCATCCGCCACGGGATGTCGTTGTGGCCGTCGATCAGGGGGGCGCGCTCGACCAGGCGCTTGGCCTGGGCGAGCCGCTTGGCGGCATCGGTGTCGGTCATCTGGGCGCGTGGGACGGCGGAGGCGAGGAGGCCGATCGCGGCCGCGACCGCGACGAGAAGGGGAGCCCGCATCCGCCCAGTTTGTACCACGAAGGCCGGCGTCGCCGCCGACTCAGCCGCCGCCGACCCGTCACGCAGAGCCACGGGTTGGTCACACGTGGCTCGGGCTCCGCCACATATCACCCCAGGTAACCTCGGCACCTTGGCATCCTCGAAACGGTCGGTCCAGTCATCCCACCGCGTTCCCCCGCGCTTGTGTCGGGGGCCATGGACCGTTTGCTTGGAGGATCAGGATGAAGAACATGCTGGCCAGTCTGGCGGGGGCGCTTGCCCTCGTGGCAGGTCTCGCGCACGGGGTGCACGCCCAGGGTCTGCAGACCGGCGTCATCACCGGCACCATCACCTCGACCGACGGCCTGTCGATGCCGGGCGCGACGATCACGGTCGCCTCACCCGCGTTGCTGGGCACGCTGTCGGCGGTCACCGACGTCAACGGCATCTACGTCGTCCGCGGCCTGCCGCCGGGCGAGTACGTCGTCACCATCGAGATGGACGGCATGGCCACCGTCAAGCGGCCGACCAGCGTCCCGCTCGGCCGGACCGTCACGCTCGACGCCCCGATGTCGCCGGCCGCGGTCGCCGAGCAGGTGACCGTTCACGGTGCGTCCGCTCCGGTCGTCACCAACCCGACCATCGGCGCCAACTACAACAGCGCGCTGATCGGCCTGCTGCCGACCGGCCGGACGCCGTTCACGATCGCCGAGCTGGCGCCGGGCCTGACCGACAACGGCCCCAACGCCGGCCAGATCTCGATCGGCGGCGCCTTCGCCTACGACAACGTCTTCCTGATCAACGGCGTCGACGTCAACGACAACATCTTCGGCACCACCAACAACCTGTTCATCGAGGACGCAATCGAAGAGACGCAGGTCCTCACCTCGGGCATCTCGGCCGAGTACGGCCGCTTCTCGGGCGGCGTCGTCAACGTCGTCACCAAGCGCGGCGGCGACCTCTTCTCGGGCAGCTTCCGCCACAACCTGAGCAACCCCTCGTGGACCGACGAGACGCCGTTCGAGACCCGACCGAGCGTCCCGACCGCTACTCGAACGCCCTCGAAGGCACGTTCGGCGGGCCGATCCTCCGCGCCAAGGCGTGGTTCTTCAGCGCCGGCCGCTTCGAGAACTCGACCGACGCCCGCACGTTCACCCAGACCGGCATCGGCTACGACTTCGGCCTCGACAACAAGCGCTACGAGCTGAAGGGCACGGCGACGCCGCGCGCCAACCACACCGTCCAGGTCGGCTTCACCGACAACCGCACGGTGCAGAAGAACCGTCCCGGCTTGACTGGCTCGATCGAGCCGCGCACGCTGGTCACCCGCTCGCTGCCGAACACGCTGTTCGTGGCCAACTGGAACGGCGTCCTCTCGCCGCGCCTCTTCGCCACGGCGCAGGTCTCGCAGAAGCGGCAGGGCTTCCGCAACACCGGCGGCACCAGCACCGCCATCCAGGATTCGCCGTTCCGCACCCGCGGCCTCAGCGGCATTCCTGCCAACCAGCACTACAACGCGCCGTTCTTCGACTCGACCGATCCCGAGGACCGCAACAACCGCCAGGTCGCCGGCAGCCTCTCGACGCTGCTGTCGTCGGGCAAGGGCGGCACCCACGACCTGAAGGGCGGCTTCGAGTGGTTTCGCTCGACCAACACCGGCGGCAACTCGCAGACGTCGACCGGCTACGTGTTCTATTCGGACTACGTCAACGCCGGCGGCGTCCCGACGTTCGACAACCAGAGCCGGCTCATCCCCCGTTTCGTGCCGGGCACGTCGCGGCTCTACAACTGGCTGGCGACGCGCGGCGCGAGCATCGACATCAAGACGGCGTCGCTCTACGCGCACGACCGGTGGGCGGTCAACCGTCGGCTGACCGTCGACGCCGGCGTCCGCTACGAGAAGGTGCGCAGCGACGCCACCGGCGACATCGTCGGCGTCGACACCGACACGATCGTGCCGCGCCTGGCGGCGACGTTCGACGCCAAGGGCGACGGCCGGTTCGTGCTGCAGAGCACCTACGCCCACTACGCCGGCAAGTACAGCGAGGCGCAGTTCGCCAGCAACACCGACGTCGCCAACCCGAGCCTGATCCGCTACACCTACACCGGTCCGGCCGGCGAGGGCATGCGACTTCGCGCCCGGCCTGAACCCGGCCAACTACACGCGGATCATCGACGGCACGTTCCCGACCGCCAACGTGTTCTTCGACGAGGGGCTGCACTCGCCGGTGACGCGCGAGTTCACGGCGTCGTTCGGCAGCCAGCTGTCGTCGCGGGCCTACCTCAAGGCGACCTTCGTCTCGCGCGATGTCAAGGGCTTCATCGAGGATTTCATCACCCTCGACAACGGCTCCACCGACATCGTCCGCAACGGCGAATTCTTCGGCACCTTCGACAACACCGTGTTCCGTAACAGCGACGAGCCGCAGCGGCGCTACCAGGGCCTGATCTTCCAGGGCAACTACCGCGTCCGCAGCGACCTGCAGATCGCCGGCCACTGGACCATGCAGCTGCAGAACGAAGGCGACTTCGAGGGTGAAGCGGCCAACCAGCCGGGCAACCCGTCGCTCTACGGCGACTACCCCGAGGTCTTCACCGCGGACCGCAACTACCCGGTCGGCCGATTCGACGACTTCCAGCGCCACAAGCTGCGCCTGTGGGCCGTCTACAACCGCCCGCTCGGCCGCTTCGGCGCGCTCGACATCTCGGGCATGTGGAAGTACAACTCGGCGCTCACCTACACGCTGTTCGCGGCCAACTACCCGCTGACGGCGCAGCAGGAGGCGCTCGGCGCCGGCTACGCCAACGAGCCGAACGGCGGCGCCCAGAACCTGTTCTTCGGCGAGCGCGGCTCGCAGTCGTTCGAGGGCTTCGCTCTGGTCGACCTGGGCGTCAACTACTCGATCCCGGTGTGGGGCACGGTCAAGCCGTACTTCAAGGTCGAGGTCCTGAACCTGCTCAACAACCAGAAGCAGATCGGTTGGGACACGGTCGTCACCGCCGACGCGAACGGCCCGAAGGACTCGCTGGGCCGGCCGCTCGACTACGTCCGCGGGGCGCGCTTCGGCCAGGCGACGCGGAACCTGGACTACCCGACCTACCGTCCCGGCTTCGACGGTGGTCGCACAGTGCTACTCGCGTTCGGGTTGAGGTTCTGAGAGCGGAACGACTCCGGAGTGCACTTCGACTCCGGAGTCGTTTCAGTCCGCTTCAGGCAACATGGGCGGGGGCGACCCGTCCGCGCCGCACCGCGCCGGGCGGCACGCCCATGTGCCGCTTGAAGGCGCGGCTGAACGACGGCTCGGACTCGTAGCCGAGCCGCGTCGCGACCACGCCGAGACTGGTGCGATCCTCGCGCAGCCAGCGGGCGGCGAGGTGCATGCGCCAGCGGGTCAGGTAGAGCAGCGGCGGCGCGCCCACCAGCGCCGTGAACCGATCCGAGAACACCGAGCGCGACATGTGGACGCTGCCGGCCAGCGCGGCGACGGTCCAGTCCCGCTCCGGCTGGCGGTGGATCTGCACCAGGGCGCGGCCGATCTGCGGATCGCGCAGCGCCTCGAGCCAGCCCGAGGCGTCGCTGGCGGCGCGATCGATCCACCAGCGGATGGCGTGGATCACCAGGATGTCGGCCAGCCGCAGCATGACCGTGGTGCCGCCGGGCCGCGGGTTGAGCGACTCGCTGCTCATCGCGGCGAGCATCTGGCGCATCAGGAGCCCTTCGCCGTCGTCCGTGCCGCGGATGTGCAGGACGTTCGGCATCAGGCCGACCAGCGGGTGCGCGGCCGGATCCTCGAAGCGGACGCCGCCGCAGGCCAGCACGGTGCGCGGCCCGTCGCCGCCGTGGCGCAGCAGCATGGTGCTTCCGCCGACGATCTCGAAGGGCAACTCATGGACGTTGCGGCAGGGCACGCCGGGGCCGCTCGACACGCCATGCTCGACGCCCGGCGCGACGAGCAGGAAATCGCCGAGTTCCAGGCGCACGGGCTCGGCGCCGGGACGCGCCAGCCAGGCCTCGCCATCGACGACGAAATGGAAGACGGCGTGGTCCTCGGCCGGCATCCCCAGGCCCCACGGGGCGGTCAGCTCGCTGTGACAGTAGAAGCTTTGCACCAGCCGCAGATCGCGCAGGACCTCGGTCACGGCGTCGTTCGGCTGGGTCCAGGTGGGTTCGTGCAGAGCGCGGGCCTGCCCCGCCGAAGCGGCGCTCACCGTAGCCTGGAGCCGTGAAGGCGGGACGATCGGATAAACATTTGCGACATTCTATCATGGACCGTCCGGCCTTGGCCGGCGACACTGGACTCGCTCGAGGTCATGCGGACCGCGGTCGCGGGTGCGGACCACGGGCATCACACCCAGGAGAACGACGATGGCGACATTCGCAGTGATGGGGGCGACGGGGAACATCGGCAGCCGGATCAGCGAGCACCTGCTCGCGAGCGGCTACACGGTCCGGGCGCTGGGGCGCTCGCTCGACAAGCTGGCAGCGCTGAAGGCCAAAGGCGCCGAGGTGTTGACTGGCGACGCGGCCGACGCGGCGTTCCTGACCGGGGCTTTCACCGGCGCCGACGGCGTGTTCACGCTGCAGCCGCCCAACCCGGTCTCGCCCGACTTCGGCGCCGAGGCGGATCGCGTCGGCGAGGCGATCGCCGAGGCCATCGCCACGAGCGGCGTGCGCCACGGCGTCGCGCTCAGCAGCATCGGCGGCGAGCTGGCGTCGGGCACCGGTCCGATCGCCAACCTGCACCGGCAGGAGGAGCGCCTGAAGCGCATCCCGGGCGCCAACATCCTCGCGCTGCGGCCGGCCTACTTCTTCGAGAACTTCTGGCATGTCCTCGATCTGATCCGGCACCAGGGCATCAACGGCGGCGGCGCTGCCGGGACGACGACGGTGCCGATGATCGCGACCCAGGACATCGCGGCAGCTGCGAGCCGGGCGCTGGCGGCGCGCGACTGGACCGGCTTCGCGGTTCGCGAGCTGCTCGGTCCGCGCGACCTGAGCTTCGCCGAGGCGACTCGCATTCTCGGCGCGAAGATCGGCAAGCCGGACCTCGCCTACGTGCAGTTCCCCTACGCCGACTACTCGGCGGCGCTGCAGCAGGCGGGCATCTCGAAGAGCGTGGCTGATTCCTACGCCGAGATGGAAAAGGCGTTCGACGACGGGATCGTGCAGTCGGTCGAGGGCCGCAACGCCAGCAACACGACGCCGACGCGGTTCGAGGACTTCGCCGACGTCATCGCGCGCGCCTACCGCGGCGCGGCTCGCACCACCGGCGCCTGACCGTTTCAGGTGCGGCCGTCCCCGCGAATCGGCACGGGCTGCGCGCCCATACTTGATAGAGTATGGCCGCTCTTCCCATGAACCGCTTCTCGTCGCTCATCGCGCTCGCGGTTCTCTTCGTGAGCCCGCCGCGTACGCTCTTCGCGCAGGCAGACACCGTTGCCGCCAAGGCGCCGGCCACGGCCGAGGCCGCGCCGGCCGCCGAGGCCGACAAGACGCCCTACTTCACGTGGGGCAACCGCAAGGTCCATGTCGGCCTCGACTTCGCGTTCGTCAGCTATAAGGACCGCGCATTGGCGGGTTCCATGGGCCGTGAGCGCCAGATGACGCCCTCGCGCCTGGTGGTCTCGCTGTATGGCGACTTCAACGACACCGTCGCGTTCCGGGTGGAGATGAATCCGCTCGACCGCAGCGTCCGCCCGCGGCCGTACATCCCCTCGGTCGACGACCGCCGGACCTACTTCTTCCCCAACCAGCCGGATCAACCCGGCAGTCGAGGAGTGTCGTCGGTCCCGGAGGGCCTGTACAACGTCGACGACTACAAGTCCCTGGGCACCGACCCCATCCTGTCCATGGGCGGGCTGCGCATCGGCTACGTCGACCTCCACGCCAAGTCCAAGCGGCTTGGTATGCTCGTGGGGCGCTTCTACGTTCCTCAGGGCCTCGGCCTGGACAACGTGACCTGGTTCTCCGCAAAGGACCTGGTCCACATGCAGGCTATCGACGCGGCCGCCGACAACGGCGTGCAGTTCTACTACGACCACCCCAAGCTCCGCGTGGAGCTGGCCGGAGTCACGGGCAACGGCTCGCCCTTCCACGACTACGGCTACTACGACTTCACCTACTCAGAGGACAAGAACTCCGCGGTCGCCACCGTGGCGCGTGGCACGTTCATGCCCTTCAAGGGGTTCATGGTCGGCGGGTCGGTCAAGCACAACTACGTCAACTCGCGCATCGAGGACTCGACCACGCTGCAGTTGTCCAAGCGCTACGACAACGCCTTCACGGTGTTCTCGCGCTGGGAGCAGTCGCGGTACCTCACCGTCTTCGGGGAGGTCACGCGCTACAAGTGGGGCCAGCGCGATTCCAGCGCCGACCTCATGGCCGGAGTGCGTCCGCACACGCCCTTGTTCAAGGACGGCTACTACCTCGGTGCGGAAGGCACCACCCCGGAGGTGTTCAGCAAGGCCCGCTTCGTGCTCACCTACGTGCGCAGCGAATTGGACCGCGACGACTCCCTCGTGTCGTGGGCCGCGGCCAACAGCCTGTTCGGCGCGACCCTCGGCAAGCGCGAGTGGTCCAACGTCGCGAAGGTCCAGGCCCGGTTCGGCGAGAACATCTCGCTGTTCTGGTTCATGCACAGGCTCGGCAACCCGTTCCCGGAACTCTCGGCCATCCGGCCGGTTTCCGGTCCCGGCGCCGACCTGCCCTACAGCAGCGACAAGTCGGGCATGGGCGTGGCCTTCCGGTTCTAGCCTCTCCACGAGCACTAGAAGGCCGTCGTGAGAGCCAGCCGGTCCATGCGCGCGAGGGCCGGACGGCCGGCAACACGACGCCGACGACCTTCGAGCAGTTCGCACCGGAGGTCATCGGGCCGGCGCACGCCGCCGCGTGAGCGGACCGCCCGCCGCGTTCGCCGACGGTGCGGCGGCGCATATACTCCCCGCATGGTCGACGCGCGCTCGACGGCCGCGACGTCCTCGCGGCTCTTCCTCGGCATGCCGGCGGCGGACAGCCAGGCCGTGCTGGGCGCCGCCACGCACCGCTCGCTGCGCAAGGCCGAGGCGCTGATGCAGCAGGGCGATCCCGCCGCCGCGTTCTTCCTGATTGAGCGCGGCTATCTCAAGCTGACCCAGGTCACCGCCGACGGCGCGGAGGTGATTGTCCGCTTCGTGGGCCCCGGGGATCCGGTGGCCGGCGTCGCGGCCATCGGCGAAGCGCCCTACCCGGTCACGGCGACCGCCTGCGACGGAGTCGACGTGCTGGTGTGGCCGCGGGCCGCCCTGGTCGAGCTGCTGGCCCGCTTTCCGCAGCTCAAGACCAACATCCTGCGCGAGATGACCGCGCACATGGAGAACGCGCTGACCCGCCTCCGCGAGCTGGCGACGCTCGACGTGCGGCAGCGCCTGGCGCACACGCTGCTCCGGCTGACCCAGGCCGGCACCGCCCGCCCCAACGGCACCGAGCTGACGGTGCCGCACACGCTGACCCGCCAGGAGCTGGCCGAGCTGACCGGGACGACCTTGTTCACGGTCAGCCGCATCCTCACCGGATGGGAATCGGCCGGCCTCGTCCATTCGACCCGCGCCCACGTCGCCGTCCTCGACGCCGAACGCCTGCGTGCCGCCGCCGCCGGCGACGCCGACGACCGCTAGGCCAACCACACTAGTCGGTCGACGCCTGATCCTGGCGGAGCGCGGCCGTCACGTCGCCCAGCTGCCAGCCGTTGCCGCGCCAGATCTCGACCACCCGACCGCGGCGGTCGACCAGCGCCGTCGCCAGCGTGTGATCGAGCAGCGCGCCGTTCCTCTCGACGTAGACCGAGAACATCCGCGCCATCTGCCGGACGGCGTCCGGCTGGCCGGTGGCGAAGTGCCAGCGATCCGGCCGGGCGCCGACCGCCGCACCGTAGGCCGCGAGCACGGCCGGCGTGTCGAAGGCCGGATCGAGCGTGACGCTCAGGAGCTGCGTGTCGCGCGGCAGCGTGCGGTCGGCGGCGAGGGCCTGCTGCAGCGCTTTGAAGCGGGCCGTGACCAGCGGGCAATACTCGGGCACCGGGCAGCGCGTGAAGATGAACGTCACGACGGTCGGATGTCCCTGCAGGTTCGACTCCGCGTAGCCGCGGCCGCGTTCGTCGACCAGTGAGAACGGCGGGACGGCGTCGCCGGGCTTCAGTCGAACCAGGGGCGGGGCGGCCGCCGGCGCGCCGGGCAGGGCGGCGCGACCGGTCACGGCGACGGCCTCGGCGACGGTCGGGCCCTGGCCCACCCGTAGCGTGAAGCGGACGCGATCGCCGGGCGCGAGCCGCGCCGACTCGCCCCCGGCCAGCGTGAAGGCCATCGTCATCGCCGGCATGTAGCCGGCGATGTCGTCGTGTGCAATCCGGACGTGGCGGCCCTCCGGGGCGGCGACCACCACTCCGGTCACCGGCAGCCGCTCGACGCCAGCCTCCTCCGCCCGGCCGCGCGCGATCCACGCGAACGCGCCCGTTCCGAGGGCCACGACCACCATCGCGATCTTCGTTGTGTGCCACATGCCCCGAGTGTGGCCGCGGAAATCTTTCCCGTCTTTGATCCGCGTCAACGATCGCCGTCCGGCCGGTCGCTACGCTGGCCTCACCATGTCGAACCGATGCGCCCTCGCCGCCGCTCTCGCCGCCAGTCTCTCCGTTGCTGCTTGTGGTCAGTCCGGTCAGCCGGCCGCCGGCCCGGGCGGCTCGTCCGCCGGACCCGCGCCCGCTGCCGCGCCGGCAGTCGAGGGCCGCAAGGTCGAGATCACGGCCAACGATCAGATGAAGTTCTCGGTGATCGAGCTTCGCGCCAAGGCGGGTGAGCGCCTGAGCGTGACGCTCGCCAACACCGGCACCACCCCCAAGTTCTCGATGGGGCACAACTGGGTGCTCCTCGCGCTCGGCGCCAACGTCGACACCTTCCTGGTCGCCGCGGCGGAAGCACCGACGACCGACTACGTGCCGGCTGCGCGGCGGGCCGACATTCTCGCCGCCACGAAGCTCCTCGGGCCCGGCGAGCGCGACACCGCCACGTTCGCCGCACCGGCCGCACCGGGCCGCTACCCGTTCATCTGTTCGTTCCCCGGCCACTCCCAGGTCGGCATGCGTGGCGTGCTGATCGTCGAATGAGCCGGCCGCTTCCCACTGGATACCGCCCATGACCATACCCACTCGTCTCGTCGCTGCCAGCGGCCTGCTGGCCGCGGCGTTCGCCGCTTCCGCCTGCAACCCTCCGGGACGCCGCGTCCAGGTCGCCGATGCCTCGGCCGCCAGCCGGACCTACGTCGCGCCGGGCGAAAAGGACAAGTTCTACCTGTTCTACTCCGGCGGCCACTCGGGCCAGGTCTACGTCGCCGGCATCCCATCGATGCGGCACATCGCGACCATCCCGGTGTTCGGCCGCTACCCGGCCACCGGCTACGGCTACGACGAGGAGTCGAAGCGGATGCTCGGCGCCTTCACCTGGGGCGACGTGCACCACCCCGGGCTGTCGCAGACCGACGGCACCTACGACGGCCGCTGGCTGTTCGTCAACGACAACGCCAACAACCGCGTCGCCCGCATCGACCTGCGCGACTTCAAGACCAAGCAGATCCTCGGCCCGATCCCCAACTCCAGCGGCAACCACGGCTCGTCGTTCGTCACCGAGAACAGCGAGTACGTGCTGGTCGCGACGCGCTTCTCGGTGCCGCTGCCGAAGGGCCGCTACGCCGACCCGTCGAAGTACGAGAGCGAGTTCAACGGCATGGTGAGCGGCCTGAAGGTCGATCCGAAGGTCGGGCACGCTGTCGGTGGGCTGGCAGGTGCTGACGCCGCCCTTCAGCTGGGACCTCGGCTCGACCGGCAAGGGCCCCAGCTCGGGCTGGGCGTTCTGGACGTCCTACAACTCGGAGATGGCCTTCGAGGCCCTCGAGGCCAACTCGACCCGCCTCGATCGCGACTACGCCGCCATCGTCAACTGGCGCGCCGCCGAGCAGGCGGTGAAGGACGGCAAGGCGACGATGATGGCCGGCGTGCCGGTGATCGATCCGGCCAAGGTGCCCGGCGTGATGTACCTGCTGCCGGTGCCGAAGTCGCCGCACGGCATCGACACCGATCCGTCCGGCCGGTGGATCGTGGCGTCCGGCAAGCTGCAGCCGGTGTCGAGCGTCTTCGACTTCGAGAAGATCAAGGCGGCGATCGACCGCAAGCAGTTCGACAAGGAGGTTCGCGGCATCCCGGTGCTGAACTACGAGGCCGTCCTCGAAGGCGACGTGCCGGTCGGCCTCGGTCCGCTCCACACCCAGTACGACGGCAAGGGCAACGCCTACACCTCGCTCTACGTCGAGTCGGCGGTCGCCAAGTGGAAGCTGCCGCCGTGGAGCAAGGAAGAGCGGGCCGATCTCAGCAAGATCGTCCTCGACAAGATCGCGGTGCACTACAACATCGGCCACCTGGTCATCGGGGCCAGCGACACCAAGGCGCCCTACGGCGAGTACCTGGTGGCGATGAACAAGCTGTCGAAGGGCCGCCACCTGTCTGTCGGCCCGTCACAGCCCGAGTCGAGCCAGCTGATCGACATCACCGGCCAGAAGATGTCGATGCTCTACGAGTCGTTCACCGAGCCCGAGCCGCACTTCGCCCAGATCCTCAAGGCCGATCGCATCGCGCCGATCGAGGTCTACCCGAAGGCCGAGAACCACGACCCCGACGCCGCCTGGACGGCCGAGGAGACCAGCGTCAAGCGCACCGGCAACAAGGTCGACGTGAAGATGATGGCGATCCGCAGCCGCTTCGTGCCCGACAAGCTCGAAGTGCGGGTCGGTGACGAGGTCACGCTCCACGTGACCAACGTCGAGCAGACCACCGACATGATCCACGGGCTCGGCATCGTCGAGCACGACCTCAACATCGTCGTCGACCCCGGCGAGACCAAGACGGTGCGCTTCACCGCCAGCAAACCGGGCGTCTTCCCGTTCTACTGCACGAACTTCTGCTCGGCGCTCCACCAGGAGATGCAGGGCTATCTCGCGGTCAAGCCGTAGGCCGGCCTGCCACCCGTCACCAGCGACGTCAGTCAGGAGCCTCCGTCATGCGCGCCTTCTTTCGAGCCACCACCCGCTTCCTCGATCGCCCGCTCTCGGGTCGGTCGCGGAGCCTCGTGCTGCTCGGCATCGCCGCGCTCGTGACGGGGGCGCTCCTGCCGCTGTGGCGCATCCAGCTGGTCGCCCCGCAGTACCAGGAGGGGCTGACGCTCGAGATGTACACCCACAAGATCGCGGCCGGCAACGGCGGCCAGGATCTCTTCGAGATCAACACCCTGAACCACTACATCGGCATGAAGCCGATCGTCCAGGCCGACTTCGCCGAGATGACCTGGATGCCGTTCGCCATCGGCGTCTTCGCGCTGCTCGGCCTGCGGGCGGTGGTGATGGGGCGCATCGGCCACATCGTCGATCTGGCCGTGCTCTTCGGCTACTTCGGCGCCTTTTCGCTGGCCACCTTCGCCTACCGGCTGTGGAGCTACGGGCATCACCTCGATCCCCACGCGCCGATGCGGATCGCCCCGTTCACGCCGGTCGTCATCGGCACACAGCAGATCGCCAACTTCGTCCAGAGCAGCCTGCCGATGGCCGGGACGGCCTGCATGGGCCTGTTCCTGGCCGCGCTCGCCGCCGCCGTCTGGTGCTCGCGCAAGGAGGAACCGTGAACGCCGCCACGCGCTGGCTGCTGGCGGTCGGGGCGCTGACGGCCGCCTCGCTCGGCCGGCTGCCGGCCGCGCCGGGCCAGCCGGTCGATCTCGGTGACGGGCTGCGCGCCCGCCTCGCCGCCGCCGCGCCGGGCGAGACGATCCACGTCGCGGCCGGGCGCTACACCGGCCCCTTCGTGATCGATCGGCCGGTGACGCTGATCGGCCACGGCCGGCCGCTGCTGGTCGGCAACCGCACCACGCACGTCGTGGCGGTCCGCGCCGCCGACGTCACGATCGAGGACTTCGAGATCCGCGGCTCGGGGCTCGACCTGAGCCTGGACCATGCCGGCATCCACGTCACCAGCCCGCGCGTGACGGTCCGCGGCAACCGCATCGTCGAGTGCCTGCACGGCGTCTACGTGCGGCACGCCGACGACGCGCGGATCGAGGGCAACACCATCCTCGGCCTCGCCCCGGCCGGCGCCGACGTCGAGACCGTGAACCCGCTGGCGCTGCTGCCCAAGCCGGGCGAGGGCGAGCTGTGCGCCGCGCCGGCCAACCAGAACCGCCGCGGCAACGGCGTCCACGTCTGGAACTCGGTCGGGCTGACGATCGCCGGCAACGTCATCCGCGACACGCGCGACGGCATCTATTTCTCGTTCGTCGATCGCTCGACGGTGCGCGGCAACGACATCGCCCGCGTCCGCTACGGCCTCCACTACATGTATTCCGACGACAACCGGTTCGAGGCGAACCGGTTCTCCGACAACGCCGCCGGCGCCGCGCTGATGTACTCGAAAGGACTGACGCTGGCGCGCAACCGCTTCGTCGCCAATCACGGCTACCGGGCCTACGGCCTGCTGCTGCAGTCGGTCGACGACACGGTGGTGACCGGGAACGAGATCACGGGCAACACGCTCGGGCTGTTCCTCGAGAACGGCCACGCCAACCGCGTCCTCGGCAACCGCATCGCCGGCAACCACGTCGGCATCCGCGTCAGCGACAGCTCGGACGCCAACGTCTTCGCCGGCAACCGCTTCACCGGCAACATCCACCCGGTCGAGACGAGCGGCGACAACCAGGCCAACACCTGGGCGCTCGACGGCCGCGGCAACGCGTGGGAGGGCGCGCTCTCGCTCGACCTCGATCGCAACGGCATCGCCGACCTGCCGCACCGCGAGCTCGATCTCTTCAGCGGGCTGCGCCACGAGCTGCCGGCCATCGGGCTTCTCGCCGGCAGCCCGGCCGAGCGACTGCTGCGCTTCGTCCACGCCCGCCTGCCCATTCCCGGCGCCAGCGGCATCGTCGATCCGGCGCCCCTCGTCGAGCCCGGGCCGTCCGTCACAGGAGCCTCGCGATGATCACCATCACCAACCTCGCCAAGGCCTACGGCCGTCATCGCGTCCTGCGCGATCTGTCGCTGACGGCCGAGGCCGGCGAAGTCGCGCTGCTCGTCGGCGCCAACGGCTGCGGCAAGTCGACGACCCTGCGGCTCCTCGCCGGCCTGGCCGTGCCGGACGCCGGCCGCATCGTGCTGGACGGCCACGACGCCGGCCTCGATGCCGTGGCCGCCCGGGCCGGCCTGGCGTTCCTGCCGCAGTCGCCGCGCTTCCACGAGCGGCTGACGGTGGCCCAGGTGCTGGCGTTCTACGCCCGGCTGCGCGGCCTGCCGGCCGGACGCATCGACGTGGTGGTGGCGCGGTGGGGCCTCGTCGACTACCTGCGAGTCACCACGGGACGCCTGTCGGGCGGGACCCGGCAGCGCCTCGGCCTCGCCATCCTCGATCTGCCCGACGCCCCGATCCTGGTCCTCGACGAGCCCGGCCTCAGCCTCGATCCGGACTGGCGGCAGGCGCTCTACGCGCACCTCCGCCGGGCCGCGGCCAATGGCCGGACGGTGCTCGTCGCGACGCACCTCCTCGGCGAATGGGACGGTCACGCCGATCGCTGCCTGGTGCTCGACAACGGCCAGGTCGGTCGCGAGCTGCCGGCGGCGCGGCTGCGCGACGCCTTCCCGTTCGCCTGTCCGCAGCCGGCCATCGCCGGCCTCAGCTGAAGGGGGATGCCATGCCCGTCCGAGCCCGTGCCGCCATCGCCGCCGCCTGCCGTCGCGAGCTGTGGGCCAATCGCGTCAACCGCTTCCTCCACGTCCACGTCGCCCTCGCCGCGGCGGCGGGCCTGCTCCCGCTGTTCACGCCCGACGACGTGGCCGATGCCGCGCCGATGTGGGTGCTGCACGCGGTGCTCTATTGCCTGTCGCTGTCGGCGCTGCTGCTCGGGCTCAGCTCGGCGCACGCCGAGGCCGACGAGTTCCCGCTGCTGTTCACGCAGCCCGTCTCGCGCGGCGCCTGGCTGCTCGGAAAGGCCGCCGGTCTGTCGATCGTCCTGCTGCCGGCGTCGCTCCTGCTGGTCGTGCCGGCGGCGTGCCTCGGCGGTCCGACGGTGGCGCTGGCCGGACTGGCCGCCGCGGCCGCGGGCATCACGCTCGCCCTTGCCGCGGTCGGCCTGGCCATCGGCTTCTGGGTGCGCGATCCCGTCCGCGGCCTGCTGACGTCGCTCGGGGTGTGGTTCGTGCTGCTCTTCGGGACCGACCTGCTGCTGCTCGCGCTGTCCGGCGCGCCGTGGCTGCAGCGCCGCGCCGATCTGTGGGTCGCCCTGTTGATGGCCAACCCGCTCGACGCGCTCCGCATCACCGTGATCTTCGACGTCCAGCACGCCGCTTTCGCCGGCCTGGACGGCGGCGGCCTGGTCGCCTGGTGGCTGGCTCACACGCCCACCTGGCTGGCCTTCGTCGTCGTGCTGTGGATCGTCGCCGGCTTCACGACGGGCCTGGCCGGCGCCCGCCGTCGTCTCGACGCCTGATTCGACGCTGTTCGACTACCGAGGAACCCATGACCATCACCACGTCCACGCTCGTCGCCGACATCGCCACCAGCAGCCCGGCCACCATCCGCGTCTTCCAGCGCCATCGCATCGACTTCTGCTGCGGCGGGCGGGTCCCGCTCGGCGAGGCCTGCGCGGCGCATGCGATCGCCGCGCCGATGCTGATCGACGAGCTCGAGGCGGCGCTCGACTCGCCGGAGTCGACGGTCGACTGGACGCAGGCGCCGCTCGCCAGCCTGGTGGCGCACATCCAGGCCCGCTACCACCGCCCGCTCGACGCCGAGATCCCGCGCCTCCGCGCGATGGTCGACAAGGTCGTCTCGCGGCACGGCGAACGGCTGCCGAAGCTGGCGCTGCTGCAGGCCACGTTCGCCGGGCTGCAGGACGAGCTGCTGGCGCACATGCAGAAGGAGGACGCCGTGCTGTTCCCGGCGATTCTGGCGCTCGAGGCCGGCGCGCCGCCCGATCGCGGCGCCGGCTGGACCTGGATCGATCAGCCGATCGTGGCGATGGAGGCCGAGCACGCGTCGGCGGGCGCGGCCCTCGCCCGCATCGCCGAACTGACCGACGGCTTCGTGCCGCCGGAGGATGCCTGCCCGACGTTCCGCGGCCTCTACCACGGCCTGGCGGAGTTCGACCGCGACATGCACGTCCACGTCCACCTCGAGAACCACATTCTGTTCCCGCGGGCGGCGGCGCTGGCGCGAACGGCGATGGGACGCACGGCGCGCGCCTGACGGCATATCCTGCAGCCATGCTGCAGAACCGCTCCATGCCGGCGAGCACGGTGATCCCCGTGCTCGCCTATCCCGATGTCGCCGAGGCGGTGGCCTGGCTGGGTGCCGCCTTCGGCTTCACGCTGCGGCTCGGCATCGGCGACCACCGCGCGCAACTGCAGGCCGGCGATGGCGCCATCGTGATCACGGGCGGCGGGATGGCTGGCGATGCGCCCGGCCGCGACGCGGTCATGATCCGCGTCGGCGACGTGCGCGCCCACTGCGTCCATGCCGCGGCGCACGGCGCGACGATCGCCATGCCGCCGACCGATTTCCCCTACGGCGAGCGCCAGTGCACCGCGGTCGACTTCAGTGGCCGCGCCTGGACGTTCTCCGAGTCGGTGGCCGACGTAGATCCGCGCGACTGGGGCGGTGTGCCCGGTTGAGGATCAGCGAGTGCGCCGTTTGGCCGAGGCGCGCAGGTCGTCGACGCTGACGACCGGCGTCGTCTGCGTGCGAGCCGCGGGTCCGTTGCCGGCCGCAGCGTCCCGTGTCGCCTTCGCGCCGGTCTCGCAGTGATCGCAGGCGACCGGCGTTGCGGCGGCCCCCGGTCGGCCCTTCGATCGGCGCCGCGCCGGCACGAACCGGCGGATCACGACGAGCGCCGCGGCCAGCGCGACGAGGGTGACGACGACGGTCTGCCAGTCCAAGGTCATCGCCTGTCTCAGGTGATGCCGGCGGCGCGCAGGCCCTGGTAGGTGATGAGCGCCGCGACGTAGGCGAGCGCCGACATGTAGGCGAGCTGGAGGCCGGCCCACTTCATCGAGCCGGTCTCCTGGCGCGTCACCGCCAGCGTCGACGTGCACTGCATCGCCAGCACGAAGAAGACCAGCGCGCTGGCCGACGTGGCCGGCGTGAACAGCAGCGAGCCATCGTCGCGCCGGGCGCCGCGGATGCGGGCGATCACGCCGGTGTCGGCGAGATCGGGATCGTCGGTGCCGCCGAGCAGCACCGACATCGTCGACACGAACACCTCGCGGGCGAGGAAGCTGGTGAGGACGCCGACGGTCAGCTGCCAGTCGTAGCCGAGCGGCGCGAAGGCCGGCTGGGCGACGCGGCCGAGGCGCCCGGCGAAGCTTTGCCGCTGCTGCGCGCGGGCCTGGACCGTGTCGGCCTCGGCCAGCAGAGCCTGGGCCGCGTCCGGGTTGGCGGTGGCGGCGGCCTGCTGCTGCAGCGTCACTGCCTCCGGCGCGGCGCCGGCGGTCGGATACGCGCTCAGCCACCACATCACGACGCTGATCGCCATGATGATGGTGCCGGCCGTCTTCAGGAAGGCGTAGCCCTGGTCGCGCGCCGAGATCAGGGCGTTGGTCAAGGACGGCACTTTGTAGCTGGGCAGCTCCAGCACCATCGGCCGGGCCGTGCCCTTGACCAGCGTTCGCCGCAGGACCGCCGCGCTGACCAGGGCCGACAGCGCGCCGAGCAGGTAGCAGCCGGCGAACGCGACGGCGGCGTAGAGCGGCTGGCCGACGAACAGCATGCTGGTGAGGAAGACGTAGACCGGCAGCCGCGCCGAACAGCTCATGAGCGGCGCGACGAGGATCGTCGCCAGCCGATCGCGGCGGTCGGGGATCAGCCGGGTCGCCATGATGCCCGGCAGCGCGCAGGCATGGCTCGACAGCAGCGGCACGAAGGCGTGTCCGGGCAGCCCGAACCGGCACAGCAGCCGGTCCATGACGAACGCCGCGCGCGCCAGGTAGCCGGTGTCTTCGAGCAGGCTGATCAGGAAGAACAGCAGGCAGATCTGCGGCAGGAACACCGCCGTGCCGGCGATGCCGCCGATGATGCCGTCCGCGGTGAGGTCGCGGACGGCGCCGGGCGGCAGCGTCTCGTTGACCCAGGTTCCGAACTGGGCGAACACCGCCTCGATCAGGTCCATGGGCAGCTGCGCCAGCGCGAACAGCGTCCAGAACATCCCGCCCATCACCCCGGCGAAGACCAGGACGCCGAGGATCGGGTGGGTGAAGGCCTCGTCGAGGCGCTGCGTCAGCGTGTCGCCGCCCGAGCCGATCCCGGTCACGGACGCGGCGACCGCCTTGTCGGCCCAGGCCTCGAGCGCGGCGTCGCCGTCGAGCCCGAGCGGCGTGTGCGACGCGCGGCGCGTCAGCACGCCGGCGACGACCGAAGTCAGGCGATCGATGGCCTCGCCGCGCCGGGCGACGATCGGCACCACCGGGCAGCCGATCTCGCGCGACAGCGCCGCCGCGTCCAGCGTCAGGCCGCGCCGCTGCGCCAGGTCGACCATGTTGAGCGCCACCACGACCGGCTCGTCGTAGGCGAGCAGCTCGCCGACGAGCACCAGGTTGCGGGTCAGGTTGCAGGCGTCGACGACGACCACCACCGCATCCGGCTTGTGGTAGAGCCCCTTGCCAGCCAGGACCTCGCGGCAGATCGTCGATTCGGGCGTCGACAAACCGAGCCGGTAGAGGCCGGGCAGATCGACGATCTCGGCCTCGACCGAGGCGACGCCGTTGGCCAGCGTCGCGTGCGCGATGCGCGCCGCGGTGGTCGTGCCGGGGAAATTGGAGGTCTTGGCCCGAGCGCCGCTCAGGCGGTTGAAGAGGGTGGTCTTGCCCGTGTTCGGGTTGCCGACCAGGGCGATCCGGTAACCCACGCAGGCCCCACGCTCAGGCGAGCGCTTCGGGGACCACGAACACGCCGCGGGCGAGGGCCCTGGAGAGGCCGATGCGCGTCGCCTTGACCTCGACGATGCACGGCTCGCCGGCCTTGCAGACCCGCAGCAGGCAGTGACTCGTCAGCCCGAGCGCGTTGAGGAGGGCGCAGTCGTCCTTGGTCAGCTCGGCCGAATGGAGCCGGGCCGTGCTCCCGGCGCGGAGCTGGGAGAGCGGGATGGGTTGCGACGGGCAGGCCAGGTTGGCGGACATGCGGTCAATCGTTCAAACTGAGAACGTTCTCAAGTTCCGTGATCGTAGCAGAAAGCATCACGGACTCAAAGGGTCGGATTTGTCAGGATTCGGTATCGGGCGTGTCAGGGCCGGTCACGACCGCTTGAGATGAACGTCGTACCAGCGGACCGCGGCCCCGAAGAAGTCCGGCCAGTCGGGCCGGGGGGTGGCGCCGGCGCCGAAATCGGCCCCGTGGCCCCCGCCCGGGACCCGGATCAGGCCGGTCGGGACGCCTGCGGCCTTGAGCGAGGCTTCCATCGCCACGGATTCCGCGAACGGGACCGCCTCGTCGGCGTCACCGTGGATGAGAAGGGTCGGCGGCGACTGGGCCGAGACGTGGGTCGACGGGGAGGCCTGCCAGTAGAGCCGCTCCGTCTTCGGGTTCGGGCGCGCGGTCGCCGAATCGGCCGGCCACGGCAGCTCCAGGAAGCCGGTCACGCCGCCGCCCCGGTCGGCCTTGGCCTGGGCGATCAGGTCGGTCGGCGTGGCGCGGAGGACGATCGCCTGGAGCGTCGCCGGCTCGCGGTTCACCGGGTCGGGGTCGCCGGCGACGCCGGGCGCGGCCAGCAGCGCCGTCAGCGCGATGAGGTGTCCGCCCGACGAGCCGCCCATGCCGCCGATGCGGGCCGGGTCGATGCGGTAGTCCCCGGCGTGGTGGCGGACGAACCGGATGGCCCGCTGCACGTCTTCGACCGCGCCGGGGTAGTGGAAACGCGGCACGGCGCGATGGTTGAGGGCGAACACCGTGTAGCCGGCCCTGAGCAGCGCCGGCCCCCAGATCGGGATCTGGTTCTGCTTCAGCGGCGTCGCGTCGTAGCTGGTCGGCGCCTGCCAGCCGCTGCCCGAGATGAAGATGACGCCGTAGCCGTTCGGCGCCGCCGGCATGTGCACGTCGAGCACCAGCGCCAGGCCCGCGTACATCCCGTAGACGACGTTGGGCTCGACCTTGGCGCCTTCGATCAACGGCTTCGGCTGGGCGCCGGCGCGGCTGGCGCCGGACACGGAGAAAAGGAGCGCGAGGAGCGCGAGGCGCAGAGGCGAGGGTGTCATGAGCGCGGTGTGATCTCGACCACGACGACGGCGCGGCCGACGTGCACCTCGTCGCCGGCGGCGAGCTTCAGCCCGTCGCGGCCCGGCGGCACCTGGATCAGACGGCCGCCGCGACGCACCACCGTTCCGTGCGAGCTCTGTTCGTCGAAGACGCGGTAGGTGCCGGCGTTCGCGATCCACGCGACGTGCGCGTGCGCCCGCGACACCGATTGGCTGACCTCGTCGTCGCCGGTGAAGGCGATGTCGTTGCGCCGGACGACGCGGCCGTTGGCGTCGGCGACGGTCGACTGCCGGCCGATGTTGACCCGCTCGCCCTGGCAGGTGACGGTGCGCGGCTTGGCCTGGCCGAGCGTGACGCGCAGTACCAGCGCCGGCGCCACGGCCGGCGCGCTGCTCGCCACCGGCGCCGTCTCCGGCTCCGTCTCCGGCCCCCGGGCCGGGGCCTGGGCCGGGGCTCCGGGGTCGGCAGTCGTGACGTGGAAGCGGGCGCCGCTGCGCCAGTCCTCGCCGGGCGCCTTGACGAACTTCACCGTCAGCGCGAAACCACGCGGCCACTCCGCGCCGGCTGCGTCGAGGGCGCGGCGCAGGTCGGCCTCGACGCCATCCGGACCGGTCAGCGCTTCCTTGAAGAGCCGCTTCTCGGTCGGGTCGGTCGCGACGACGGCGACCGTGACCCGGCCGACCGGCAGGACGCGGCGGCCGCCGCCGACCGGCCGGACCTCGCCGGCCAGGCCTTCGACGACGGCGCGGCGAACCTCGAGCGGCTCGCGCGGCGGGCGCCCGCCGAACAGGCGCTCGAGCGTGCCTTCGAGCTTGACCAGGCGATCGCGGAACTGGATCGGCATGTCTGAATCAGGATGCTACGGAATCATCCCCAGGCTGCGGGCCGCGGACACCACGTCCCCGGCGAGCGGCACGGCCGCCCGCGCGCCGTAGCCCCCATTCTCGACGATCACGGCGACGGCGATCCGCTTCGATCCGGCCGCCGGCGCGAAGCCGACGAACCAGGAGTGCGACGGCGCCCCGGCGACCTCCGCCGTGCCGGTCTTGCCGGCGATCTCGACTTCGTGCCCGGCCAGCGACGACGCGGTGCCGCCGGTGACGACGCGGCGCATCGCCCGCGCCAGCCGGTCGGCCGCGGCCGGCTCGAGGATCCGCCGCGACGGCAGCGGCGTCTGGGCCGGCTCGATCACCCAGCGGCCCGGCAGCATCTCGCCGTGGGCGGCCATCGTCGCCGCGACGCGGGCCATGCGGAACGGCGAGGCGACGACTTCGGCCTGGCCGTACGAGGCCCACGGCAGCTGCGCGCCCAGGTCGTCCGCGGTGCCCTGGGTCGACGTCGCGATCTCGAAGGCGTCGGCGGTGTCCTTCAGGGTGCGCGGGCCGACGGCGAGGCCGAGCTGGGCGAAATAGGCGTTGCACGACACGCGCAGCCCCTCGTCGAGCGTCACGTCGCCGTGCGCCGTGTGATCGGTGGCGTCGTCGCGGATCGGCCGGCGCCAGCGCGGCAGCTGCATGCCGACGCGGCCCTCCGGCAGCGGTCGGCACTCGAAGTGCCGCTCGGCGACGTCGGACGACGACCGCAGCGCCGCCGCCGCGGTCACCAGCTTGAACGTCGAGCCGGGCGGGTACTGGCCGTAGCGGACGCGATCGAGGAGCGGCAGCTCGGGCCGCCGCGCGTCCTCCTCGAGGCCGACGCGGCCGCCGTCGAGGCGCGGCCACGGCGCGCTGACCGACGCCAGGACGTCGCCGGTGGCGACGTCGAGGACGACCACCGCGCCCTTCGACAGGCCGAGCTCGCCGAGCTGCTTGGACAGCAGCGCCGCGGCGCGCGCCTGCAGCCGCGCATCGACGGTCAGCTTGACGTCGCGCGGGCGCTCGCGGATGGCCCGGGCGCCGGGGTGGAACGGATCGTCGCGGTGATCCCACAGCACGAGCAGCTCCGAGTAGTCGTCGAAGCCGCGCAGGCGCGGGTCGAAGTCGCGCTCGGCGAAGGCGGAGTTGGAGGCCGCCCAGTTGGTTTTCGACACGGCGTCGCCGAGCAGGTGGAAAGCGCTGCCGCCGAGCGGATAGCACCGCTCGGCCGGGGCCTTGGCCGGCGTCGCCGCGGCGGTCGACGGCGCCGCGCCGCGGCGCAGCGCGCTGCCGCACGGGCTGACGCCGATCGCCGCGTAGTCCTTCGCGAACGTGCTGATGTCGAGCGTCGAGTCCATCGCGATGGGGAGGCCGCGGCGATCGAGGATCGCGCCGCGCGCCAGCTCGCGCGCCATCTCGCGCAGGCGCGGGTTGTCCTGCGGGCGTACCGCGCCGTCCGCCTGCTTGGTCCGCGTCTGCCGCGTCATCACGTCGGCCCGCGCCCAGACCTGGATGAAGAAGGCGCGGCCGGCGGCAATCGCGAGGAGCGCCGCGATCGTCAGCCCGACCCGCGACGCCGGGCGCAGGAACGGCTTCTCGTCGGCCGGCGGCGACTGCCGCGACGCCGCCAGCAGCAGCCCGACGACGGCCAGGTTCGAGATCATCGACGAGCGGCCCAGGCTGAGGAACGGAGTGACGACGCCGGAGAGCGGCAGCAGGCCGAGCAGGCCGCCGACGATCAGCAGCGCCTGCGCGGCCAGCGAGGTGACGAGGCCGACGACGAGGAGCGCGACGTAGGGCTGGTCGGTGCGGCGGGCGATGCGCAGCGCCCGCACCACCAGCGTTGCGAACAGCGCCAGCACCAGCGCCACGCCGGCGAAGCCGAGGATCTCACCGAGGCTGGCGAGCACGAGGTCGTTCTCGCCGGTCGGGATATAGCGAGGGCTCGTCTCGGAGAGGCCGCCGCCGAGCAGGCCGCCCGAGGCCAGGCCCCACCACGCATGGGCGACCTGATCGCCGCCGCTGACGCCGTTGTCCCACGGCGAGTGCCACATGTCGATGCGCTTCACCACCGTCGACGGGTAGCCGAGGAGGTAGGCCGCGGTGAAGGCGCCGACCAGCACCGCCAGGCCGACCGCCGCCAGCCCCCAGCGATCGCGGGCGACGCTGTAGGTGACGAGGAAGGTGCAGCCGAGGACCAGCGCAGGGCCGAGGTCGCGCTGGAAGAAGAAGAAGAGCAGCACCAGCGCCATCCCGATGGCCACCGGGATCAGGTCGGCGACGCGGGGGAGGTGCAGGCGCTTCAGCACCCAATGCTGGCGGGCGAGCGGATCGGCCAGCTCGCGCAGCCATTCCCAGCGCCGCCCGAAATAGCCGGCCAGGAACAGCGCGATGAGCGGGCGGATGGCCTCGACCGGCTGGACGCCGAAGAGGTTCACCTTGACGCCGCTGCGGCCGGGGCCGGATCCGAAGACGAGCAGCAGCACCGACAGGCCGAGGGCGCCGATCAGGAAGACGAACGCGAAGCGGTGCAGCTCGAGCCGCGCGAAGTCGACCAGGCTGGCGACGGTGAGCGCGACGCAGCCGAGGGCGACGCCGATGGCGAACGGCTCGAACAGGAGCCGCTCGCGCCACGGATCGTTGACGCTGGCCATCGTCAGCAAGCCGAGGCCGCACAGCGCGCAGGCGATCGGCAGGAGCCACGGATCGCCGACGGTGCCGCGGACGCGGCGGACGGCGTGCGCCGCCAGGAAGCCGATCGTGACGATGGCGGCCGAGCGCGCCAGCGCGAAGGTGAAGCCCCACCAGGTCCGGACGATGTCGGCGGCGGCGCTCTGGCCGGGAGCGTCGATGACGTGACCGGCGGCCTGGCGGGCCACCGCCAGCAGGAACGCCGCCAGCACCACGCCGAGGAGCGCGAGCTCGAGGTTGGCGCGGCGCGTGTCGCCCTGGCGGACGCCGCGCGCGGCCCGGCTCGCCGGCGTCGAAATGCGGCTGGAGGCGTCGGTCACGGTATCGACGCCTGGGGCGGGTCGGCGTCCCGCGACTCGAGGCCCTTGCGGGAGGCCCGCACCGCGAGGTGCAGCAGATCCAGGCCGAGCCCTTTCATCGAGAATTCATCGAGGGACTCGAGGCGGACATCGAGGCGATCGACCGACCGCTGCGCCAGCACGCCGCCGCGCGCCGCGCTCGGCAGGCCTTCGGCCTTGTCGTACCACTCGATCGCCTTCTTCTGCAGGTCGCGGGCCTTGGTCAGGCACTCCTTGACGCGATCGCCGGTGCGCTGCTCGTCGCAGCCCTTCTCGAGCGCGTCGGCGCGATTGCGGGTCGACTCGCCGATCAGGAAGTAGTCGCGCGCGCCGGGCGTCCAGCCGCGGCGGGCCGCTTCGTTGAGGTCCTCCTGCGCCTTGTCCGGATCGCTGCGTGCGCCCGAGTGCAGGCGGAGGAGACCGAGCCACGCGTCCGGGTTGGCGCGGGTCAGCCGCGACGCCTCGCGGAACTGGCTGTCGGCTTCGTTCAGGAGGCGGTTGCCGCGGTCGGCATCGCGGCTGCGGATCGCCGCGTCGCCGTCGATGCGCTTGACGTGCGCGTCGCACAGCAGGTAGCGCGCCCGCAGCGATTCGTCGGCGTCGATCTCGAGCGCCTTGGCGGCCCAGGCGCGGGCCTGCCGCCACTGGTTCTGCCGCACCGTCGGCTCCGGCTGGCGGAAGTCGACGATGACGCGATCGACGTGCAGGGTGAGGGCCTCGCGGAGTGGCTCCCGCGCCGGCCACGTGCCCCAGCCGAGCGAGCTGCGTTCGCTGAGCGAGCTGTAGGTCGCGACCATCTCGTCGAGGGCCTCGGGCTCGGCGGCGTGGACCTTGCGGCCGAGCAGGTCGGACTCGCTCCACACGCGCATCTCGCCGCCGACCTTCCACGTGCCCCAGATCAGGAGCCACAGGGCCGCGGCCCCGAGATAGCGGGCGAAGCGCCAGCGCCGGCGGGCGCCGCCACGCTTCGCCACCGGGTGGCTGCCCGAGGCGGAGCCGGTCGGCGCGGTCGGTCCGGACGGGACGGGAATCGGCGGCGGATCGACCCAGACGGGTGAGGGGAGCGGTGGCAGCGGCGGAGCGTCGGCGACCGCCACCTGCGGCTGCGTCCGCCGCGTCTCGCCGCCGACGGCGACGGCGTGTCCGCCACTCCCCGCAGCGACGTGGGCGCCGCTTCCGGCGGCCGGCACATAACCCGAGATCGGCCCCGGCACGAGCGGCGTACCCGGCACCAGCGGCGGCACGCCGGGAATCGGCGGCAGCGTGCGGACGCCGGAGACCGGGCTGGTCGGCGCATGGCCGATCCCCGCTTCGGTGCGCCGCGTCGGGCTGACGTCGAGCGGCGGCACCAGGGCGTCGGCGCCGATCGGCGTGGCGCGCCGCGTCGTCTCGCGCCACCGCGCCAGCGTGTCGCGGGCCTCGCTCGCCGACGTCAGCCGCCGCGTTGAGTCGCGGGCCAGCAGGCGATGGACGAGCGCGACCAGATCGCCCGGGCAGTCGGCGGGGAGTGCCGGCGGTCCGGCGTCGATCTGGTTCAGCACGTCGCGCTCGCTGCCCTGGAAGGGCGGCGCGCCGGCCAGCAGCTCGCACAGCACGACGCCGAGCGACCAGCAGTCGCTCATCGTGCTGACGTGGCCGTCGATCAGGCGCTCCGGCGACATATAGGGCGCGCTGCCGAACACGTTGCGCGTCTCGCCGGCGGCCGCGCGGATGCCCTTGGCGACGCCGAAGTCGAGGACGCGGACGCGCGAGGCGAGCGTCGGCGCGTCGTCGGCGCAGGTGTCGGCGGCGACGCAGACGCGGATGTTGCGCGGCTTCAGATCGCCGTGGACGATGCCGTGGTAGGTCTCGCCGTCGACGACGGCGACGAACTGGTGGGCGCGATCGAGGACATCGGCGAGCGCCGCCGAGACCTCCACCGCGTCGTTCGGCATGAAGCGGCCGCGCGCCCGCAGGACGGTCGAGAGATCCTCGCCGTCGATGTACTCCATCTCGATGAGGAGCTCGTGCGCGCCGTCGCGGATGTCGAGGACGTCGGGGACGCGGGTGTCGACGGCGTGGAACTGGCGCTGCAGCTCGGCGCCGCGCCGCTCGGCCCAGGCCACGTCCTCGCTGGCCAGGCCGACCGACTTGACGGCGACGACGCGCCCGTCGCGCCGTCGCGTGGCGCGGTAGACGCGGCTCATGCCGCCGCCGAGAAGCTCCGGATGGAGATAGCCGTCCAACGCGTCCACGATCACTCTCGTCCGGACCCCGCCGGCCTGGCCCGCGGCCGCGCCGCCGGTCCAGGTCGGGCCGGAACCGGAGCCGGCCGCGGCGTCGCCGCCGTCGATCCGGGCACGGGCGACAGCACGTTGCGCTGCGCCAGCGCCGCCAGCGTCGCCGCCGGCCAGCCCTGCACCGCCTCGCCGCCGTTGCCGCCGATGCCGTTGCCGTCGAGCTCGGGCGCCGCGCCCGGCTCGACCACGACGCCCGCGCGCCGCTGCGGTCCGTGCCCGTTGTGGATGATGACGTTGCGTTCCAGGCGCGGTTCCGCCCGCGACCGGATGATCACGCCGCTGCCCTCATTGTCGCGGATCAAGCTGTTGCTGAGGGTGACCCTGGCCCCGGCGCGGAGGTCGACGCCGGCCTCCCGGGCGCCGGAGATCTCGATCCGGTCGACCTCGACCGTCGCCGCCTCGGCGAGCAGGCCGATGGCGAGCGGCTGGCCCGGCCCGGCGCCGATGACGAAGCCGCTCAGCCGGGCGCCGGTGATGCCGCGGGCGGTGACGGCCGTCCACGCCCCGCCGGCGCCGACGGGCGGCTTGAGCAGACTGTCGGTCGAACCGACCAGGGCGACGCCGGACTTGAGCGTGACCGCCTCCCGGTACTCGCCCGGGCCGACGGTGATCGTGTCGCCGGCGGCGGCCTTGGCGAGCGCTTCGCCGATGTTGGAGAAGTCGGCCGACGGCTCGAGCCCGACCACCCAGGTACGCGGTTCGGCGATGGCCGGCGCGCGCCAGAGGCGCTGCAGGTCCCAGCCGAACGATCGCGCGGCGACCGCGCCGCCGGCGCCGAGGAGCAGGCCGAGCACCAGGCCGGCGACGCCGAACCACCACCGCGTCGAGTCGGCGCGCGATCCAGGGGTCGGCCGCGCCGCCGACGGCGGCACCGCCACTGGCCGGCGCGACGCGCCGGTGATCGGTTCGACGGCGGCCGAACCCGCCGGTGCGCCGGTCCGTCGCGGCCCGCGCGCCGTCACCGCGCCGGCGAAGCGTTCGCCCTCCACGATCACCACCGTGACGTTGTCCTTGCCGCCGGCGTCGTTGGCCGCGGTCAGCAGCTCCTGCACCGCGAGGGCCGGCGATCCGGCGAACGCCTCGACGATGCGCCGGATCGATCCGGACGACACCTGGTCGGTCAGCCCGTCGCTGCACAGCAGCAGCGCCGCGTCCGGCTCGAACGTCGTCTCGCCGGTGAGGATCGAGGCGGCGACGTCGGGGCCGGGCGGGCGCGAGCCGAGGTCCTTGTAGATCTCGTTGCGGCGCGGGTGCCGCATCGCCTCGGTCTCGGTCAGGGCGCCGCCGTCCTCGAGCTCGCCGACCGGCGACTGGTCGCGGGTCAGCTTGGTGATCTTGCCGGCGTGCAGCTTGTAGAGCCGCGTGTCGCCGACGTGCGCGAAGCGGACGCGGCCGTCCGAGATCGCCGCCAGCGACACCACGCAGGCCATGCCGGACAGCGCCGGGTCGCGCGACGCCTCGAGGTAGATCGTGTCGCTGGCCCGGGTGAACGCCGCCCGCAGATCCGCTTCCGACGTCCGCCCCATCGAGGCGCGCAGAGTGTCGGCGGCGATGGCCGCGGCGCGCTCGCCGGCGTTGTGGCCGCCGACGCCGTCGATCACGCAGTAGACGCCCTTGGCCTCGTCGAAGAAGAAGCGGTCTTCGTTGTTGTCCCGCTGCAGGCCGGGATGCGTATCGCCGGCGGCGCGGCTGCGCGCGGTGCTCATGGCGCTCAGGCGAGGCCGACGCGCTTGAAGTGCAGCACGATGACGCCGGCCAGCCCGAACTGGGCCCGCGCGCCGACCGGCACCCACTGCTCGAGGTCGCGGCCGGTGCCGTCGAGGCTGGGCGGGATGCGGACGTTGTCCATCGTCGTGCCGAAGCGGCTGACGTCCTTGACCGAGATGCCGCCGCTCGCCTCGCGGCGCAGCTGCAGGTGGGTGCGCGAGATGTCGTCGGGGCCCTGCACGGTCACGTCGACCTGCGCGCCGCGGCCGCCGCGTCCGACGCTGATCACCTCGCCGACGAGCGGCGCGTTGTGCTCCTGGCCGGTGCTGTCGCGATAGGTGAGCTCGCCCCACGCGGCGGCGGTCGACACGCGCGCCGTCGGCGAGCTGCCGTCGACGCCCGCCGAGGTCCGCCGGGTCGCGTCCGGCGCCGGCACCGGCGGCCCCGCCGCCGACGGCAGCTGAGCCGGGCCTGGAGCTGGGCTGTACGCCGGGCTCTGGGCCGGGCTCTGGGCTGAGTTCTGAACTGCGCTCGGAGCTGGACCTGGCGGCGTAGCAGGAACTGCCACAGGGGCCGGCGGCGGCTGGGCTGGCGGAGGAGCCGAGCTGCCGAGCGGCTGGACGCGCTGGGTCGGCTCGCCGGCCAGGATCGCCTGCGCCGGCGGCTGGCCGAGCTCCGAGGTGATGCGGATGTGGCCGGGGTGGAGCTCCTCGTCCTCGTCGGGGTAGAGCTCGATGACCCACCCGGCCGGCGGCCGGCGGAGGGGCGGCTCGACCGGCTTCACCAGCCGCGTCGCCGCCTGCACGATTTTGCCCCAGCCGTCCGGGGCCGGGGTCCGGTTGGCGTTCAGCCGGTCCAGTTCTTCGTCGAGGGCGCGGCTCGCCTCCTCGACCAGCGAGCGGCGGGCCGGCGACAGGCGGTCGTAGTCCTCGCGGTGGAGGAACACGCGATAGACGCCGTGCGCCAGTGCCGTATAGCGCAGCGGCTCCGACTCGGTGCGCATGCGCTCGACGAGCTCCTCGATGATGTCCCGGCCGGTGACGGTCATGACGCTGTCTATTTTAGTGCTCCCTTCCGGGCCGTTCATCGTCTGACCACGCCACCGGGCCTCGTCCGACATTACGGCCTGGTCGCCCCACGGGTTCACGCCGTCGCCCGCCTGCCCCTCGAACGGTAGACTGTCGGACGTGAGCGACCCAGAATCCCGACCGCCGATGACCGTCGAGCTCGCCTGGGACGGCGAGCTGCGCTTCAGCGCCCGCGGCGCCCACACCACCGTGGCCTTCGACAGCGCCGGCCGGATGGGCCCGTCGCCGGTCGAGGCGCTGGTCGAGTCGCTGGGGGCGTGCATGGGAATGGACCTGGTCCACTTCCTCGAGCGCTCGCGGGTGCCCGCCGACAAGATGACGGTGACGCTCGTCGCCCACCGCGCCCTCGACCACCCGCGCCGGCTGGTCGCGGTCGACCTGCACGCGGACATCGTGGGGACGGCCTCGGACGAGGTCGTCGAGCGCGGCCTGGCCCTGTCCCGGGACAAGTACTGTTCGGTGTGGGCGTCGCTGCGCCCCGACATCACGTTCACGACCCGCTTCTCCGTTCGGCGGCCGTCGGCGTAGGATTCGTCTCCATGCGCAGGATGATCGTGGCCGCGATGCTGGCCGTCGCGTCGCTCGGCGTGAAACTCGCCGGGGCGCCGCCCGCCTCCCCCTCACTCCAAGAGACACCGCCGCCGGCCAAGCCGGCTGCCAAGCCGCCGCCCGCCGCCACGCCGGTCCCCGCCGCCGCTGCGGCCCCCGCCTCGATGGAGGCGCCGAAGCTGCCGCCGTTCGCCGGCGAGATCGTCAACTTCGATCGCCGCGGGGCCCGGGTCGTCGCCTGCGTCGACGCCTCGAAGGTCGCGGTGCGGCCGCGCCCGGGACCGGACGGCCAGCCGGCCCCCGCCCCGCCGCCGGCGCCGGCCGGGCCGCCGCGCCTGCGCATCTGGGTGATCGAGCGCGAGGTGATGCAGGAGCTGATGACGACCGGCGGCCTGTGCGACCCGGCGTGGTCGCCGGACGGCAAGACGTTCGCGGCGGCTGGCGCGCGCGGCGTCTTCACCTTCACCCAGCCGAACTTCGACCCGCGGGTGATCGTCGCCGGGCAGCTGCAGGCGCCGCCGCCGGGCGCGCCCGCGGCGCGCGAGTACGACGATCCGGCGTGGTCGCCGAACGGCGCCCGGCTGGCGTTCCGATCGAGCGCGGGCGGCGTGTCGCGCGTCGAGGTGGTCGACGTCAAGAGCGCCGAGGTGCTCGTCAAGCGCGACGGCCCGGCGAAGGTGCTGCGCTGGGCCGACGACAAGACGCTCCTCGTCGACGCGGACCGCGTACCCGTGCCGTGATCGCGGCGCCGTCGCAGCCGATCGCCCCATCCGAGCGTCCCGGCCGGCGCGGGTATCTCGACTGGATGCGCGGGCTGGCCGTGGTCATCATGGTCGGCTGGCACACGCTCGACGCGTGGACCACGCCGATCGACAAGGCCAGCGGCGCCTTCTGGTACTGCCAGTTGATCGGCGGCTTCGGCGCGCCGATGTTCCTGTTGCTGGCCGGTGTCTCGGTGGCGCTCGCCGCCGGCGGCCGACTGCGCCGCGCCGCGGCCGCGCCGGCAGACGCCTCGCCGCTCGCGGCCGGCGGATCGCCGCCCGGCGCTCCCTCTGCCTGGGCAGCGGCCTGGCCGATGGTGAAACGGGGCGGGTGGATCTGGGTGCTGGCGATCCTCTTTCGCATCCAGTCGGACGTCCTCGGCGGCCGGACATCGATCGGGCAGCTCTTCGTGCTCGACATCATCCGCGGCAACACGCTGAAGGTCGACATCCTCAACGTGATGGGCCCGGCCATCGCCGGCGCGGCGATGCTCTGGGGCCTGGCGCGGACGGCGGGCGCGCGGATCGCCGCGACGACGGCCGCGGCGTGCGCGTTCGCCTGGCTGACGCCGGCCGTCCGCGAGTGGGGCGCGCTCGCGGCGCTGCCCGATGCCCTCGAAGGCTACCTGCGGCCATTCGCCGGCCGCACCACGTTCTCGTTCTTTCCGTGGGCCGGTTTCGTGTTCGCCGGCGCCGCCATCGGCGTGCTGGTCGACCGCACGCGCGACGTCGTCTCGGAGCGCCGTCTCATCGCGTGGTTCGGTGCCGGCGGTCTGGCGCTGTGGATCGGATCGCTGATGGCCGCGCACGGGCCGGCGCTGTTCGGTCCAACCGACTTCTGGCGCACGGCGCCATCGTTCTTCTTCATGCGCGTCGGCGTCCTCGTCGCCGGGATCGCCGCCAGCTATCTGTGGGAGGCGCGCCCGCGCCTGCTCGGCCCGCAGCCGTTCAGCCCGATGCGGCAGCTCGGCGTGACGTCGCTGTTCATCTACTGGATTCACGTCGAGATGGCCTACGGCGGGCTGAGCCGGCCGATCAAGGGGCAGCTTCCGCTGCCGTGGTCGCTGCTCGCATTCCTGCTGTTTCTGGCCGCCATGCTCGCCGTATCGGTCGTGAAGACGACGATGGCGGATCGCTGGCGCGCCCGCCGAACCAGCTGAGCTGCGTCGTCACGCGGATCTGCTACCATCCCGCCCTTCCGCCGCCTTCCCCTCCCCAGGCGGCGACAACTGGAGGACTACGGTGAACACTCGTCTGACTCGTTTCGTCGTCGCTGCCGTGATCGCGCTTGCCGCCGCCTTCGGCGTCGCCACGAGCCTCCAGGCGCAAACCGACGCGACGAGCGGCACGATCGAGGGCGTGGTCAGCGACACCACCGGCGGTGTGCTGCCGGGCGCGACGGTCCGCCTGACGAACGCCGCGACCGGCTTCGTCCGCGACGTGGTGACCGACGAGGAAGGACGCTACCGCGGGCTGGCGCTGCCGCTCGGGACCTACGGGATCGCGGTCGAGATGAGCGGCTTCGCCAAGGGCCTGCGCGAGGACGTCGTGCTGTCGCTCGGCCGCGTGCTGCGCATCGACTTCTCGCTCGGCGTCACCAGCGGTGAGCGCATCACCGTCCAGGGCGGCGCGCCGGTGATCGAGACGACGCGCTCCGAGCAGACGTCGCTCATCGACGAGCAGTCGGTGGCCAAGCTGCCGATCAACGGCCGCAACTTCATCGACTTCGTCAAGCTGGCGCCGACCGTCGGCATCGTCCAGGGGCCGGACGGCGCCGAGATCAGCGTCGCCGGCCAGCGCGGCATCTACAACAACGTGATGATCGACGGCGCCGACGCCAACAACCCGTTCTTCGGCGAGCAGCGCGGCGGCCAGCGGCCCAAGTACATCATCAGCCTCGAAGCGGTGAAGGAGTTCCAGGTCGTCACCGACGGCGCCTCGGCCGAGTTCGGCCGCGCCGTCGGCGGCTTCGTCAACATGGTGACCAAGAGCGGCACCAACCGGAACCAGGGCACCGCCTTCTACTTCGGACGCTACGGCGCGCTGCTCGGCGAGAACTCCGACGGCACCAAGGACGAGGACTTCAGCCAGCACCAGTTCGGCGGATTGTTCGGCGGGCCGCTCAAGCGCGACAAGACGTTCTTCTTCTTCTCCTACGACCAGAACGAGGAGCAGCGGCGAGAAGTCGAAGGCCGCCTTCGACGATCCGGCCATCAACCCGAACGGCGAAGGCCGGCGGCTGCTGACGCTGCTGCAGAACCGCTTCGGCCTGACCGGCGAGGGCGGCACCGGCACCCTCATGCACCAGACCAACGACGCGCGGGTGCTGCTCGGCAAGATCGACACGACGCTGTCGGCCGCGCACCGCGCCTCGATCCGCTACGCCTATTCGTCGGCCGAGCAGATCAACGGCACCTTCGACGTGCCGACGTGGACCGCTTCGGCCAACGGCATCGAGCAGGATCGCAGCCACTCGATCGTCGGCCAGCTCAACAGCGTCTTCGGACCGACGCTGCTGAACGAGGCCAAGGCGCAGTACGCGCGCGAGCCGCGGCCGCGGCCGTACGAGGGCCCGGATCTGCCCGATACCGCCATCGGCAATTTCCCCGGCGGCGTCGATCGCTCGTTCCGCTTCGGGCGGCCGTTCTTCCTGCCCCTCGACAGCGCCACCGACCAGCGCTTCCAGGCCGCCGACACGCTGACGCTGGTGCGCGGCGCGCACGTCATCAAGGCGGGCGGCGAGGTCAACTGGACGTCGATGAACCAGACCTTCGTCGGCTTCGCCCGCGGCCGCTACATCTTCACCGGCGGCATGGACCAGTTCGAGGCGTTCGTCAACAACCCGACCTCGGACGCGGCGACCTCGGCGTTCGTGCTCTACCTGCAGCGCGTGCCGCTCGGCGGGCGATCGATCGCCGAGTCGGGCCAGCAGTCGATCCCGGTGTGGGAACCCGCCTTCTTCGTCCAGGACAAGTGGAGCGTGCGGCCGAACCTGACGATTAACGCCGGCCTGCGCTGGGAGGGTCACAAGGCGCCGCCGATGCTGACGCCGCCGAACGAGACGCCGTTCGCCCAGTATCTGGACGATCCGCGCTTCCCGACCGACACCGGCGAGATCCCGAGCGACTACCAGGGCTGGCAGCCGCGCCTCGGCATCACCTGGGATCCGGGGAGCGACGGCAAGACGGTGGTGCGGGCCACCGCCGGCATCTTCAAGGCGCGCACGCCCGGCCTGGTGTGGGCCAACCCGCGCACCGCCAACGGCGTGATCTTCGCCAACTACAGCGGCGTGATCGTCGGGCCCGGCCTGAACTTCGGCGTGCCGACGTTCCCGAACCTGGTCGACACGTCGAACTTCGTCCTCACCAACCCGGGCATCGCCGTCGTCGACAAGGACTTCCGCAATCCGCGCAGCTGGCGGTGGAGCCTCGGCGTCGAGCGCGAAGTGGTGACCGATCTGGCCGTCGGCGCGGCGTTCAACTACGCCAACACCGTCCACCTGACGCGCTTCTACGATCCCAACGTCGACTTCACCTCGACGATCGCGGCGGACGGCCGTCGCGTCTACGGCGGCACCGGGTCGGCGAACCGTCCGTTCCCGGATCTCGGCCAGGTGCTGACGACCGACAGCGACGCCCGCAGTCTCTATCGCGGTCTGGTGCTGTCGATGAACAAGAAGTACAGCAAGGGCTGGCAGATGCAGGCCAACTGGGTGATCGCGGACGATCACTCGACCGACGACAACGAGCGCGACCCGTTCACCATTCGCTACGCCGACTACCTCGACCTGGGCAGCGAATACAGCCTCTCGGATCGCCACAGCCGGCACCGGATCAACGTCTTCGGGCTGTTCGATCTGCCCAAGGACGTCCAGTTCACTGCGCTCGTGCAGTACCGGTCACCGAACCCGACGACCGGCACCGATCTCATCGGCCAGGACCTGAACAACGACGGCCAGGCCAACGATCGCCGCTTCGTCAACGGCGTCGACGTCGGCCGCAACCAGCAGGAGAAGGACAATCAGTTCTTCACGCTCGACCTGCGCGCGTCGAAGATCTTCCTGCTGTCCGGCGGCAAGTCGGTCGAGGCGCTGTTCGAGGTGTTCAACCTGACCAACAGCGAGAACAACATCGTGTCGCAGATCAGCGGCGGCCTGCTGTTCGACTTCAGCGGGACGATCCGCAGCGGCACGGGCGATCCGCGCCAGGCGCAGATCGGCGTCCGCTTCAGGTTCTAGGCTGGCGGCGTTGGTTCGCTTTCTCTCAGCGCGGGAAGTGAGGGAGACTGGGGCATGCGCTCCAGTCTTCTCCAACGCACCGCCCTGGCTGCGGCCCTCACCGCGGCGCTCGTCACGACGCCGCGTGCCGCCGACCGCCAGCTCGCCATCGAGTGGGTCGACGTCCTCGGCGGCGCCGCCACCCTGATCGTCACGCCGGCCGGCGAGTCGATCCTCGTCGACACCGGCTGGCCCGGCTTCGAGAGCCGCGACGCCAAGCGGATCAAGGCCGCGCTCGATCGCCACGGCCTGACCGCGATCGATCACCTGATCATCACGCACTACCACACCGACCACTACGGCGGCGTCCCGCAGCTGGCGGCGCTCGTGCCGATCAAGCACGTCTACGATCACGGCCCGATGGCAGCGCTGCCCGAGGATCGCAACTTCACGCAGATGTATGCCGCGTATCGCGCCGCGGCGAAGGACACCACGACGACGCTGAAGCCCGGCGACACGATCGCGCTGCAGCAGGGGACCGGTCCGAAACTGACCCTGACGGTCGTCGCCGCCAGCGGCGAGGTGATCGGCGGGGCGAGCACGGCGGCCAACCCCGCCTGCGCCGCGGCGGTCGCGCAGCCCGACGACACGACCGACAACCGGCGCAGCGTGGCCTTCGTGCTTCGCTACGGCCAGTTCGACTTCTACGATGCCGGCGACCTCACCGGCGACATCGAGGCGAAGCTGGCGTGCCCGGCCGACCGCGTCGGCGCAATCGACCTCTACCAGGTCACGCACCACGGCCAGGCGAACAGCAACAACCCGGTGCTTCTGGCGACGCTGAAGCCGACCGTTGCGGTGATGAACAACGGTCCGCGCAAGGGCGGCGCCGCCGAGACCTTCCAGCGCCTCAAGGCGCTGCCGTCGCTGCAGGCGCTCTACGCCATCCACCGCAGCGTCGCCAACACCGCCGACCTGAACGCCATGCCCGAGAACATCGCCAACCTCGACACGCCGGACGCCGGCAACGGCTTCCGCGCCACCGTCGACGCCGCGGCGAAGACCTTTACGATCACGAATCCGAGGACGAACGAGACGAAGTCGTTCCCGGTGCAGTAGGCGTCACATCATCGGTTCGTCGGCGCTCGGCCCGTAGATCTGCGGGACGGTGCCGCCCATCGCCCGCAGGTAGGTCGAGAGCTGGCCGCGGTGGTGGATCAGGTCGAGCAGGAACGTCCACGCGTTGTCGATACCGGTCTCGGTCATGAGGGTGTTGCCGTCGTAGGTGAAGGGGACGGGGACGTCCCAGGCCGCGGCCGGCAGCTCCTTCAGCCGCTCGACCAGCCGCTCGCGGTGCTGATCGTCGAGGGCCAGGACTTCGGCCATCGTCGGCGGCGTCGGCGGTTCGCTCCAGCGGATCTCGCCGCGCTCGAGCCCGTCGACCAGCGCGATCTGCTCGCGCACCACCAGCCAGGCAATCTCCTTGGCCGTCCTCGACTTCGGATCGGGACGGTAGTCCGATCCCTCGGGAATGCGCTCGAGCACCTTACGCGTGGTCGGCAGCTCCTTCGCCCACAGGCGCAGGAACAGATCGCGGACGTCGTGGTTCGAAGGGCGGCTGGCGGCGGCAGGCTGTGTCATGCCGCCGAGTGTAGGCGAACAAAAGACGAAAATCAAGAAACGATCAAGTCGCGATCACGCCGCGTCCGCCGGTGCTCCGGCTTGCTCCACGAGCTCCGCCGGGAGCCACTTGACGAGCAGCGCGCGCAGGTGGGCCGGCTGCACCGGCTTCGACGCGTAATCGTTCATGCCGGCTGCGATGCACAGGTCGCGATCGTGGCGCATCGCGTTGGCGGTCAACGCGATCACCGGAACCGAGGTGTTGTCCGTGCAACGACGGCGCAGCTCGCGTGTCGCCTCGTAACCGTCGAGCTCCGGCATATGGCAGTCCATCAGGACCAGGTCGTAGGCGCGCTCACCGAGCGCGACCAGCGCTTCGAGCCCGTTGCTGACCACGCGGACGAGGCACCCGAAGCGCTCGAGCGTCCGGGCGGTCACCAGCTGGTTCACCGGGTTGTCTTCGACGACCAGGACGTGGGCGCTGCAGTGAAACGCGCGTAACGCCTCGGGGGGCCGGGTCGGCTTGATTGGCGCTGCCGCCGCTTTGCGCAGCGCCACCTTGACCCAGACGTCGGTGCCCTGGTCGAGCACGCTGCGGATACCCGCGTCGCCGTCCATCATCGTGGCCAGCCGGCGCACGATGGCGAGACCGAGCCCGGTGCCGCCGTAGCGTCGCGACGTGGAGGCGTCGGCCTGGCGGAACGCCTGGAACAGCTGTGCCTGGGCGCTCTCGGGGATGCCGACGCCCGTGTCGGAGACGGTGAAGCACAGGACGCCGTCGCCGCATCCGCCCGGCTGCCAGGCCACGTCGATCGAGACGCGGCCGCGCCGCGTGAACTTGAGCGCGTTGCCGACCAGGTTGATCAGGATTTGACGGAGCCGTCCGGGATCGCCGATCCAGGCGTCCGCGACGTCTGCCGGCCGGGCGAAGCCGAGCCCCAGCCCGCTGGCCACGGCCTGATCGAGGAACATCGCCCGGACCTCGACGAACAGATCGTCGATCGAGAACGCCACCGACTCCAGCGAGAGGCGGCCCGCTTCGATCTTCGAGAAGTCCAGGATGTCGCTGATGATCCGCAGCAGCACTTCGCCCGATCCGCGGATGGTGCCCACCAGCCGCCGCTGGTCGTCGTCGAGGGTGCTGTCGAGCAGGAGGTTGGCGACGCCGATCACGCCGTTCATCGGCGTGCGGATCTCGTGGCTCATCACGGCGAGGAACTCGGACTTGGCCTGGCTGGCGGCGTCCGCCTGCTCCTTGGCTGCGTTCAGGGCCCGGTGGCTCTCCTGCAGCCGGGCCAGCGCCGCCTCGAGATCGTCCGTCCGCTCGCGCACCTTGCGATCGAGGTGGATGGCCGTCTGGAACATCGAGAATGCGCTGCCGTGGTCATCGAGCGCCCCTTCGACCTGCTTCAGCAGGGCCCTGTTGATCTTCTGGAGCTTGGTGACCTTGGCGCGCAGCTCGACGACCTCCGGCGCCTCCGTGGCGTCGGACTTGAGGATGAGCGGCTCGCTGCCTTCATCCATGGAGCGGGACGGACGCGCCGATGGCCACCCCGGTCAGCGTCTGGTTGACGTGAACGGCGTTGAGCTGCTCGCCGTAGGTCGAGAAGCCGAGGAAAGGCAGCCGCAGCAGGATCTTGTCGATGGCCGGCGTCAGCGCTCGGCGCTCGATTTCGAGCCGGCGCAGAATGCAGTCGCAGCCGAGGATCAGCGATGGTTCGCCGACGCGCCGCCGCACGTCGTCCATCGCCGTCTCCAGGTTGGCGACCAGGTCGACGCCTCGCGCGACGGTCAGGACGATGCCTTCTTCGATCGCGCACATGAAGGTCAGGCTGGCGTCCGGGTTGACGCGGGCCAGCGCCCGGACGAAGCCGTCGCCGCCGGCCTTGACGACCACCGGATAGTCGGCGAATACGGGCGGGCCGAGCGACTCCACCGGGACCCCGACCGCCCGGGCATACTCGTCGGCCGCCGGCTCGCCGTTGATCTCATGCACGGTGCGCGTGCCGGCGTCGGCGGCGGTCACCACCAGCTTCTCGGCCCCGGGCACGAAATGCTGGGTCTTGAAGACCAGGAACGGCCGCAGCGTATGGACCAGCGTCAGGACGGCGGCAGAGGTTCGCACCTCGCGGCCGTGGACGACGACAGTGCGTGTGAAGGTCATGGCGTCGCCGGCGGAATCCACCGCAGAGCGGGATGCCGCCCAGGGCGTCGTGCAGCGTCGAGGCGAGCATCTCCTCGCGTCCGGCGAGGCCGTCGGCGAAGAGCAGCGCGAAGACGCGGTCGTGCGCCGGCGCCACGCCTTCCGACGCCAGATCCGACATTGCGGCGTCGGCCGCGGCGGCCACGTCGTCCAGCGATGGGTCCGTCAGGTCGATCAGTCGGGTGGCGACGCGGAAGTCGCTGGCCGGCAGGCCGGTCGCGACGATCGAGTTCTGCGCCATGCCGGCCGGCCCGAGCTCGCCGGCGGTGGAGCAGCCGACGATCCGGGTGCGGGGCAGCCGGTCGGCCAGGTCACGGGCGACCGCCTCCAGGTCGGCCGACGCGGACGCGAAGAGGATGGTCAGGCAGGGGTCGATCGGCCCGAGGGCAGTGGCGATTTGGCAGGCAGCGGAAGCGGCGTCGGCTGCCGGAACAGCGATTCTCGGAATCTCGGGCAAGGATGGCTCCTGCCCTCACGAATCGGCAGCAGTCTCAAGCGCAAGAGGGGAAAAGTTCCGCTTACGTGTCGGATCCGCACACCGCCGGGCTCAAATTGCCTGATTTTCGCGAAAAGGATTGAGCCTCCAGTCGACAGCCCGCTACAATCCGGCCTTTCAGGACGGTCAGCCGGTCCTCCCTCCCGGCTCATCCATAGGGGTCCAACCAGCCGCCATGATCACCGTCGCCGCCATTCGCATGGAGCAGTTCGGGGTTCAGTTCTACCAGGCGTCTCTCACAGCCCGTGATGTCGGCAAGCTGGTGCGGTTCGAGGTGCTCAGCTACGGGGAGAAAGCCCAGCCGCTGCGCGGTTCCGCCGGCAAAGGGACCTCGAAGGTGAACTGGGATTTGCTCGAACGGCGCATCGCCGCCAACGACAAGTCCTACCAGCGCCAGATCATCGGCAAGAAGATCGAAGAGCTGGTCCAGTACTACGAGCAGTGCCGGGAAGCGCGCAACCTGCCGTCGATTCCCGGCGCCGTCATCATCGCGTCGGAGGAGCCGCTCCGCTTCGAGGCGATCGGCGACGAGTGGCAGAACCTCGGCGTGCTCAAGGTGCCCGAGCGCGAAGGCATCCTGCGGGCCATCGACGGCCAGCACCGGCTGCTCGCCCTCCACAACGACATCGAACGCTTCGGCCACGACGTCTTCCACGTGCCGGCGGTGATCTTCGACCGCCTGCCCGAGGATCACGTCGTCCAGATGTTCGTCACGATCAACGCCAAACACACCCGGCTCAACCCGTCGCACCTGGTGTCGCTGGCCGGCCGCCAGCTCTACTCCGACCCCAACCTGGCTGCCGCCCATGACGTCATCCGGTCGCTGACGGAGAAAGAGGATTCGGCGCTGCACGGCGACATCAAGCTGCTGGGGGTCGGCCGCGGGCGGGTCGCCCAGGCGCCATTGGCGCAGGAGCTGAAGCGGCTGTTCGAATCGGACGTCTTCGGCGGCGCCAAGAAGTCGGCCGACTTCCGCGACCAGTCGCAGCGCTTCTTCGTCAACTACTTCAAGCAGATCGCCGCGCTGTTCCACACCTCGTGGAACGGCCGCAAGTACAGCATCAAGAGCGCGCCGGCCCTGCGCGCCTTCATCCGCGTCGCGCCGGACGTCGTCAAGCGCCTCGACCAGGAGCACGCCGAACGCTCCGACTACCGCGCCATCGGCCGCGTCATCGCGCCCTGGGGCCGCCGGATCGGCGACATGCGCTTCGAGACCGACAGCGCCTGGAAGCGCAACGGGTCGGGGATCGACCAGCTGGCCAAGGAGCTGCGTCTGGCCCTGCAGTACCCCGAAGGCGCGTCGTTCTGACGAACGACTCCGGAGTGGTTTCATGAGACTCCGGAGTGAGACGTCAACTCCGGAGTCGTTCTAGACAGCCGGCGACTGGTAGGCCGCGATGCGCCGCAGCGCCGGCGCGTCGTAGGCGAACTCCACCACCACGCGGAGGCGCGACGCCGTCGTCGGCGTGCAGTTGTGGAGCCGGGCGTTGCCGATGGTCGTGCCCCACGCCACCGTCTGCCAGCGGCCGTCCCGCCACACGTCGACGCGGTGGTTGGCGATGTGCTGGCCGAGCTCGATGCCCTCCTCCAGCCGCAGCGTGTCGAACGCCGCCGGGGCGGGCAGCTCCACCTCCAGCCAGGCCGTCGTCGCGCCAGCGGGCGCCCGCCAGGGCGCGCCGGCCTCAGGATCGAGCACGGCGCCCGGGCTGGTGCCGCCGCTGGCCCGCACGCGGCCGCCGGCGAGGACGTCCGTCTCGAAGAGCGCGCGGCGCTTCGCGTCGAACCCCTCGAGGGCCCGCACGTCGCGCTCGTGAAAGAGCCCCTCGCGCGTCGGCGGCACGTTGAGGAGCAGCTTGCTGTTGCGGCCGACGGAGCGGAAATAGAGCCGCATGAGGTTGTCGGCGCTGCGCACCCGCTCATCCTGGTCGGGGTGCCAGAACCAGCCGGGCCGGATCGAGACGTCGGCCTCGCCCGGGCGCCAGACGGTGCCGTGCGGGTCGCCCTGCATCAGCGCCGATTGCACCCAGGGCGCATCGAACCCCGGCCGCGGCACGCGGTCGGGATCGACGGCGCTCCAGCAGGTCGTCCCAGCCTCACCGGCCTCGTTGCCGATCCAGCGCACGTCGGGGCCGCTGTCGCTGAACATCACCGCCTTGGGCTGCAGCCGCCGCACCGCGGCGTGGATGCGCGGCCAGTCGTAGGCCTGCCGCTTGCCGTTCGGGCCCTCGCCGTTGGCGCCGTCGAACCACACTTCGACGAGCGGGCCGTACTGGCCGAGCAGCTCCTCGAGCTGGGCGAGGTAGAAGTCGTCGTAGGCCAGGCCCTGGCCGTAGCTGCGCGCGTTGCGATCCCACGGCGAGAGATACAGTCCGGCGCCGAGGCCTTCGGCCCGGCACGCCTCGGTGAACTCCCGGACCAGGTCGCCCGCCCCGCCACGCCATGGGCTGCTGCGGACGCTGTGGCCGGTCGTGCGCGTCGGCCACAGGCAGAAGCCGTCGTGGTGCTTGGCGGTCAGGATCAGGCTGCGAAACCCGCCGCGCTTCGCCGCGCGGGCCCATTGCCGGGCGTCGAGCCGGGCGGGATCGAAGATGCCCGGGTTCTCGCTGCCGTCGCCCCACTCCGTGTCGGTGAACGTGTTCACCGTGAAGTGGACGAACAGGGCCAGCTCGTCCCGCTGCCAGGCGAGCTGCGACGGCGTCGGCCGCGGCCGCGCGGAGCCGGCGCCGCGCGGTGCTCGCTGCATGGCCGTCAGCGGCCGCACCGCCAAGGCGGCCATCGTCGCGCTCGCGCTGGTCAGGAACGCACGACGCGACGATGGCGGCAGGCGAATCATCGCCTTACGTTACTCGCTGAGCGTGGCGTTGAACATCCAGTGGGTCCCGAACCGATCGATGACCATGCCGAAGCGGGCACCCCAGAAGGTGTCCTGGAGCGGCTCCTCCACCGAGCCGCCCTCCGACAGGGCCGCGAAGTGCCGGTCGATGTCGCCCCTGCCCTCGTACTGCAGGCAGACCACGATGTTGCCGCCCGTCTTGATCGATTCGCCCGGCCGGCCGTCGCTGATCAGCAGCGTGCCGCCGCCCGTCTCGAGATGGGCGTGCATCACGTAGTGGGCGTGTTCCGCCGGGATGTTGCCGCCCGGCGTGTCCGAGAACCGGGCCAAGCGCACGACCGTCGCCTCGAGCGCTTTCTCGTAGAACGAGATCGCATCGCCGGCCGTGCCGCTGAAGAAGATATACGGGTTGATGGTCTTGACTGCCAAGAGTGCCTCCTGGCATCGAGACGGTAACACCGTCCGGGTCTGACCACGAAGGAGCGGCCCGCGGGCCGGCGCCGCGTGACGAATGGCGAGGACGGAGTCCGGAGCCATCGTCAGGTCGACGCGCGAAGGCGCGTCGACAAATAGCAGCCGGCACGTCCTAAGGGCCGCCCGCAGCCGCGCGTGAGAGCGCGGCTGCAGACAAAAAGAATGGGGGGCGCCACCAGGATTGGTGGCACCCCCCGATTGGACGTCGGACCGGCTCCCCAGCACTCACGGCTCCAGTGGCCGCAAACAGCCCGACGCCGGCCAGACACAGTGCAACCGACGTGCCGCCAGGCTGGAACGCCCCCGGCCGCGCGATCGCGTGCAAATCCCCGCGGATGCGTGTGGCGATGCCCGTCGCCGCCCAGTCGGCGATCGACGAATCTGCAATTCAGATCACGTTGAAGTAGTCGTGCCGAAAGCGCGCACGAGGCGCACAGGCGCTCTTGGCGGCTACGGCGTCGGCGGACGGCGCCGGCGCTCCTGCGGCGGCACGTCGGCGAGCGACGGCTGGCCGGCTTCCTCCCAGGCGTGGGTGATCACGGCGGCGGTCGCCGCGATCGCCTCCGACAGCCTACGCTCCAGCGTCGGCCGCGCCTTGGCGAAGAACCGATCGTAGTAGGCGCGGTCGTAGACCTCGCCCGAGCCGATCGCCTCCTTGTCGGCGGCGAGCATCGGATCGACCAGGCTGGCGCTGACCACGAGCGTGTCGAAGATGAACTCGCGCGGCGTCTTGCTGAGACGCACCGGCACCGGCCGGATCCGCAGCCGCGATCGATAGCGCTCGAACAGTGCCGACTCGAAGCGCGAGTGCAGGCCGTGCTGGTTGGTCAGCTGGCCGTCGTAGTTCAGCACCGCGTGGAACGGGACGTGCGCGTCGCCGACGTAGTGCGCCACCACTGCGCTCAGGAACTTGATGTTGTCCTTGGCGTAGGGGCGCTGCGCCTTGACGTCGGCGAAGGCACGCACCAGCTTGCCGTGCATCTCCTCGAGGCGCCACGGCAGCAGCCCGTTCTTCTGCACCATGTCCTTGCCGAACTTGGCGATGGCGGCGTCGCGGTCGCGCGGCAGTGCGTCGAACGGCGCCGGACCGAAGGCGTCCATGTCGAGGAAGTGCTGCGGCGGTTCCTCCGTCCACCCGGCGGTGCGCCACAGATCCGGATCGACCGCGTGCTCGGCGATGAACACGCGGTTCTTGACGAAGAACGGCCGGATCGTCGCCGGCAGCAGGTCGATGGCGCGATCGGCAATCAGCCGGTGGGCCTCGAAGCCCCAGGCGGCGGGCCGCTCCGCGGCCAGGGTGACGGCCGCGGCGACGGCCAGGGAGAGCAGGGCGGTGCGGGCTGAGATCATCGTCCAGAGAGCTTACTTCCGGCGCGTGTAGGTGATGCGCAAGTACGCGGTCTCCGTGTCGTCCACGGCCGGCCCGAAGAGCGTCATCGGCCGCGCGACGCCGCGCCGGTAGAGCGTCACGATCCGCTTGTCGTCCCCCTGGCGCTCGATGCTGACCCGGGACGGCGGCACGCTGGCGACCGTCGGCGCCGCGGCGGCAGGGAGCGGGAGCGAGAAGGTCTGGGAGAACAGCGTCGCCGGGCCCTCACCCATGACGATGCTGCCTTGCGTCATGCCCGTCTGGTAGAACGTCGTCGCCTGGCCGCTGGCTGGTCCGGTGCCGCCCGCGTCCCACCAGGCCGCCTGGCGGAAGCCGGCCGGCGGTGACAGCGCGACGCCGTTCACCTCCGTGACGACGCAGCCGCCGTCACAGCCCGGCGTGTTGATCTCGACGACGCGCACGGTTGCGCGCCGTCCGTGGCGGTCGAGCCCTTCGACGACCGCATCCCAGGTGCCGAGGTCGTCCGTCGTTCGCTCGTAGCCGGCGAACGGCTCGAGCGACTGCGCGGCGACGAGCGCAGGCTGCACCAGGATGCCGGCCAGCAGCAGGGCGATTGGCTTCGCGCTGATCATCGGTCTCTCCTGTCATCCACCGGATCGCGGTGCGCGCTTGACGTTCGTGACGACCCCGACCACGAAGTCGAGCACGACCCGATCGCCCGCGTCGAGCCCCTTGGCCACCGCCTCGGGACCGATGCGGGCGACCCGGACCTGTTCGGTGTCGTCGTCCGGGTAGACGTAGTGCACGTCGAGCGAGATCTGGCCGTGCACGCTGATCGGCTGCACCTTGCGCAGCACCGCCTCCCGGGAACCGTGGAGCATGACGCGTCCTTACTTCTGACGAGTGTAGGTGATGCGCATGCTCGGCATCTCCTTGCCGTCGGGGCCGGGCATGTACATCGAGAAGACGCGCTTGCCCGGCGAGTATTCGACCGTCGACCGGATCTTGACCGTGCCGCCGTTGCCGTCGGGCGTCAGCATGGTCGCGTTCATGGTCTTCTTGGCGGCGTCCCACCTCGACTCGGTCGTGGCGAGACCGGCCGCCATCGAATCGGACCAGCTCCCGATGTAGATCTTCTTGGCCGGATCCCAGGTGGTGACGCCATGGCCCTGGAATGGCGCGCCCATGACTTCGCCCTTGAACTCGGTGGCGAGGCACAGGCCGCCGCAGCTCATGGCGTTGACCTCGACGCCCTTCGACGGCGGCATCGCCGGCGCGCCCGGCATCATCATCTCGATCGAGGCGTCCCAGCTCCCGACGTCCTCCTTGAGGATGGCGTGCTCGGGGCCGGGCGTCGGCATCGGCGGCGCCTGCGCCGCGGCGAGGGCGGGCGCGAGGGACAGGCCGAGACAGATCAGTAGACGCGTGGTGGTACGGGTCATGGCAGCTCCTTGAGCAGGACGAACGGCGTGAATCGAATCAGCCACCGCGCCAGAGGGCGGCGCGAGCGACATGGATTGTGCACGTCGCGACGGTAGATCACAAGGACCGTGCCGGCCTGACCGCGCGATCAGCCGACCAGCAGCAGGAGCAGCGCTTTCTGGGCGTGGAGACGGTTCTCGGACTGGTCGAAGACGGCCGACTGCGGCCCGTCCATCACCTCGTCCGTCACTTCGTCACCGCGATGCGCCGGCAGGCAGTGCATGAGCACCGCGTCGGGCTTGGCGTGCGACATCAGCGCGGCGTTGACCTGGTAGGGCCGGAAGCGCGACAGGCGAGAGGCCGCATCGTTCTCCTGACCCATCGACGTCCACACGTCCGTGTAGATCGCATCGACGCCCTTGACCGCCTTGACCGGATCCTCGAACACGGTCAAGGTCGCGCCGTGCTGGCTGACCGCTTCGGCGGTCGCCCGCACCCCGGCCGAGAGCGCGTCGCCCTTCGGCGTGGCGACGCGGACCGAGACACCCGACAGCAGCGCCGCCTGGACCAGCGAGGTGGCGACGTTGTTGCCGTCGCCGACGTAGGCCAGCGTCCGGCCGCGCGCGGCCCGGCCGAGGCCGCCCCAGCGCTCGTGCAGCGTCAGCAGATCGGCGGCCGCCTGGCACGGGTGCTCCTCGTTGGTGAGGGCGTTGATCACATGCAGGCGCGGCGCCGCCTCGGCGAACTCGATGACGCGGTCCTGCCCGAAGGTGCGGACCACGGCGCACGACACCCAGCGTTCGAGGTTGCGGGCGACGTCGGCGACGGTTTCCCGCGCCCCGAGCGGTCCTTCCTGCGGCGGGACGATGACGTCGCCGCCCAGCTCGTGGACCGCGATCTCGAACGTCGCGCGCGTCCGCAGCGACGGCTTGTCGAACAGCAGCGCGACGTGCTGGCCGGCCAGCGCCTGCGCCGTCGGGGCCCGGCGTCCAAGTTTGCGCTCGCTCTTCAGGCGCGTCCCGAGCTCGAGCAGGTGGGCGAAGCCGGCGGCGTCGAAATCGAGCACCGACAGGTAGTTCTTCGGCAGGCGCAGGCGGCCGCGCGGCGCCGCGGTCCCGCGCGAGGCCCGGGCCCGGAACGGGCGCACGGTCGAGGACAGAGCGGAGGTCTTGACAGCCATCGTCAGCAGCTTCGGGCGGGCTAGTGTCCCGAGTCAGAGATTCGCCACACAATTCGCGGGCGGGGCATCCCGCCTCGCCGCGTTGCTCGTCGCTCACATACCGCCAATATGCTCACTCCTCGCGCCTTGCGATCCGGGCGCCGCGCCCGTGACTTGTGCACCGAATCTCTGACTCGGGACACTAGGTGCGGTACTCGGCGTTGATCTTGACGTAGTCGGCCGACAGATCGCAGGTCCACATCGTCGCGTCTTCGCGGCCCGCGGTGCCGAGATCGACGGCGACCCGGATGTCCTTGCCCTGCAGGTAGTCGGCAGCCTGTGCGGCCCGTTCGTCGAACGGACGGCCGTGCTCGAACAGCACGATGTCGCCGATCGTCACCCGCGCCCCGGCCAGCGAGAACGCCGAGCCGCAGCGGCCGGCGACGGCGACCAGGCGGCCCCAGTTCGGGTCGCCGCCATGGATCGCCGTTTTCACCAGCAGGGAATTGGCGATGGCACGGGCGGCGCGGCGCGCGTCGTCGTAGGTCTTCGCGCCGGTCACCAGCACGGTGATCAGCTTGGTGGCGCCCTCGCCGCCGCGGACGATGCCCATCGCCAGCTCGCGGCAGACCACCCGCAGCGCCTCGACGAAGGCGTCGTAGCCGGCCTCGTCGATGGCGACGTGGCTGGCGCCGCTGGCCAGCGCGAACACGGTGTCGTTGGTCGAGCACTCGCCGTCGACGGTGATGGCGTTGAAGGTCGTCTCGCAGGCGTCGATCAGAGCGCGCTGCAGCAGCGCCGGCGCCACCGCGGCGTCGGTGGTGACGAAGCCGAGCATCGTCGCCAGCATCGGCTCGATCATCCCCGAGCCCTTGCAGGTGCCGCCGATGTGGTAGGCGCCGGTGTCCGTCTCGACGCGGATGGCGTGTTCCTTCGGAAACGGATCCGTCGTCATGATCGCGCGCGCCGCGTCGGCGTGCGCATCCCGGCTGAGCGCGTCGTGCGCGGCGATGATCCCCGACGTGACGGTGCGTGGATCGAGCGACACGCCGATGACGCCGGTCGAGGCGACCAGCACCTCTTCGGCTTCGCAGCCGAGCGCGCGCGCGGTCTCGGCGGTCATCAGCTCCGCCACCTTGTGGCCGGCGTCGCCGGTGCAGGCGTTGGCGCAGCCGCTGTTGACGACGATGGCGCGGGCCCGCCCGCCGGTCGATGCCAGGTGCGCCTTCGAGACCAGGACCGGCGCCGCGGCGGCCAGGCTGATGGTGAAGGCGCCGGCGGCGCTGGCCGACCCGTCGGCGACCAGCAGCATCAGATCGAGCGCGCCGGCGCGCGCCTTGATGCCGCAGTGGACGCCGGCGGTACGGAAGCCCGCCGGCGCGGTCACGCCGCCGGGCACCACGGAAATGGAGGAAGACAACCTCGAGGGTTCCATCAACGGATTACGGGGAAAACAGCCGCTGGACGTTACGACGGGCGGGCGCCGTCGGCTTCGATGGTGCGCCCTTGGTGCGGCACGATCGGCGCGACGTAGTCGGGCATGGCCAGGTACGGCCGCTGGCCGGCCGGCGACGTCCGCAGCGAGCGGCCGCGCAGCGGCAGCGCCATCGCGTACTGCGTGCACTGCCGGAACTTCGGGCAGCCGACGCAGTCGGTGGCGATCTTCTCGGGCAGCCACGGGTGCGGCACGATCGAGAAGCCGAGGCGGACGAAGTGCGCCGCGTTGTGGGTGAACGCGCACAGGGTCGAGAAGCCTTCCTGCACCGCCCAGCGGTTCAGCTCCTCGACGATGCGCGAGCCGAAGCCCCGACCTCGGGTGCTCTCGTCGACCACCAGCGACCGCACTTCGGCGACGGCCCGGCTGAGCGGCGCCAGCTCGGCACAGCCGACGACGGCGTCGTTCATCGTCACGACCAGGAAGCGCGTCGCCCGGCGCGTGACGTCCTCGGCGGTGCGCGGCAGCAGGTGCCCGGCCGCCAGGTTGGCGTTGATCAGCGCGTGGATCGCCGGCGCGTCGGCGGCGGTGGCGCGGCGGATCTCGGCCGGTTCGGCGCCGGTGACGAGCGGAATCCCCCCGCCGAGCGCGAGCGGCTCGTCGAGGACGGCGACGGTGGTCAGAGGGAGCGCAACGCTAGCCATGGGCACCTCCAAGGGCGTCCGTGATCGCGGCTTCCAGCAGGCCGAGGCCTTCGGCGATCTCCGCTTCGGTGATGACGTAGGGCGGCAGCAGGCGGATCACCGAGCCCGCCGTGCGGTTGACGACGACGCCGCGGGCGAGCGCGGCGGGAACGACGGCGCCGGCGTCGCGGCCGAGATCGACGCCCCATATCAGGCCCTTGCCGCGGACCTCGGCGTCGAGGCCGAGGCGCGCGACCATCTCGCGCAGCCCGCGCTCGAAGACCACGCCCATCGCGGCGACGTGATCGAGCAGGCCGCCGTCGAGGGCGTCGAGCACCGTCAGCGCGGCGCGGCAGGCGAGCAGGTTGCCGCCGTAGGTCGTGCCGTGGTCGCCGGCCGCGATGGTGGCGGCGACGGTGTCGGCGACCAGCGCCGCGCCGATCGGGAAGCCGCCGCCGAGCGCCTTGGCCACCGACACCAGGTCCGGCGTCAGCCCGAGCGCCGGGTAGGCGAACATCTGCCCGGTCCGGCCGGTGCCGCACTGGATTTCATCGGCGATGAGCAGCGCGCCGGTCCGCTGGCAGGCCTTCTCGATGGCCTTGGCGAGCGCCGGCGAGATCGGCCGGACGCCGCCTTCGCCCTGGATCGGCTCGACGATGATCGCCGCGGTCTTGTTCGTGACCAGCCGATCGAGCGCCGCCGGATCGTCGGTCGGCGCGAACGAGACCCCGGCCAGCAGCGGCTGGAACGGGCCGCGGTAGTGGTCGTCCCAGGTCATCGACAGCGAGCCGAACGTCCGCCCGGCGAAGGCATGGTCGAAGGCGACGAACTCGGCCCGCGGCTCGCCGCGCGTGTACCAGTAGCGGCGCGCGAACTTCAGGCAGGCCTCGTTCGCTTCGCTGCCGCTGTTGCAGAAGAAGGCGCGGCCGAGACCGGAGGCGTGCGTCAGCCGATCGGCGAGCTGCCCCTGCAGCGGATGGAAGAACAGGTTCGACGTGTGGGCCAGCTCGCGGGCCTGCGCGCCGATGGCGTCGGCGAGGCGGGCGCTGCCGTTGCCGAGCGCGGCGACCCCGATGCCCGACAGCAGGTCCAGGTAGGAGCGGCCCTCGGCGTCGAACAGGCGGACGCCTTCGCCGCGGACGAACGCCACCGGGAAGCGGCGGTACGTCTGCAGGACGTGCCGCGCTTCGCGCGCCTGGATGTCGCTCGTGGGCGTCGTTTCAACCGTTCCGCTGGACATGGACCTTCTCCATCGTGATGCGCGTCCCGGCGGCCTCGAGCAGGCCCTTCGGGTCGCGCCCGTGAACAATCGCGACGTCGCGCACGCCGGCGTCGAGGGCGGCGCGGCAGGCGCGGAGCTTGGCCACCATGCCGGCCGAGGCCGTGCCGTCGCTGATGAGGGCGTCGATGCTCTCGAGATCGAGCAGGGGCATGGTCAGTCCCTGCTTGTCGAAGACGCCGGCGGTGCCGCCGGCGATGATCAGGCGCCGAGCGCCGAGGCCGGCGGCGAGCGCGGCGGCCATCGTATCGGCGTTGACGTTCAGGATCTGTCCGCCTTCCGTGACGCCCAGGCAGGCCAGCGCCGGCACGTAGCCGAGGCGGACGAGGTCGGCCATCAGCGTCGGCGTCCGCTCGGACTCGGGCTGGCCGACCAGGCCGAGGTCGACCGACTGGCCGTCCGCGGTGCGGTGCGGCGGCGCGATCGTCGACAGGCCGACGAGGGCGTCGGCGCCGGTGAGGCCGACGGCGCGGACGCCGCGCGAAACCAGGCCGGACACGAGCCGCGTGTTCACCGTGCCGGCGAGGACCGCGACGACGGCCTCGAGCGTCGCGGCGTCGGTGATGCGCAAGCCTTCGATCGCCTGCTTCGGCACGCCGCGGCGCGCCGTCTCGGCGTCGATCTCGCGGCCGCCGCCGTGCACGATGGCCAGCGGGCCGCGGCCGGCGAGCGCCGCGATCGACGCGAGCACAGCGTCGAGGCCGGAGCCCGGCTCGAGCAGCTCGCCGCCGAGCTTGAGGAACGTCAGGTCCGTCGCGGCGTGCATCACAGCAGGCCCGTCCGCTCATCGAGGCCGAAGGCCAGGTTGAAGTTCTGCACGGCCTGGCCGGCCGCGCCCTTGACGAGATTGTCGAGGACGCTGACGACGATCAGACGCCCGGTGGCTTCATCCAGCTTCCACCCGACGTCGCAGAAGTTGGTGTGCGCGACGTGCTTGATCTCGGGCAGCCGGTCGGCGGTGACGCGGACGAAGGCGGCGTCCTGGTAGGCGGCGTCGAACGCCGCGGCAATCGCCGCGTTGGTCGTGCCCTTCTTGACGCGGACGTAGATCGTCTCGAGGATGCCCGCGGTCGAGCGGCACCAGGTGCGGCACGAACGTCACCGGCCGGCCGCCGAGGGCCTGCTCGATCTCGGGCGTGTGGCGGTGCGAGAACAACGCGTAGGCCGCGACGCTGCCGTGGTTCTCGGAGAAGTGGGTGCGCTCGGTCGGGGCCTTGCCGGCGCCCGAAACGCCCGACTTGGCGTCGACGATGACGTCGCCTTCGAGCAGGCCGGCTGCCTCGAGCGGGCCGAGGCCGATCAGCGCGGCGGTCGGGTAGCAGCCCGGGCACGAGATGAGCTGGGCGGTCGGCAGGCTGGCGCGATCGAGCTCAGCCAGCCCGTAGACCGTGCCTGCCGGCAGAGTAACGGTCTTCGGGTAGTGCTTGCCGCGGGCGGCGTCGTCGCGGAGGCGGAACGCGCCCGACAGGTCGATGACGCGGATGCCCCGCGCCAGCAGCTCGGGCGCCGTCTCGGCGGCGTTGGCTTCGGGCAGCGCCAGGAACGCGGCCTTGACCGACGGGGCGATGCGATCCGGCGAGTAGGGGAGGACTTCGCCGTCCCAGATGCGGGCCAGGGCCGGCAGCTTCCGCGGGGCTTCCATCGCGGCCGACCCGAGGGCGGCGGTGAGGCGGACGCGCGGGTGACGGGCCAGGATCCGGTACCAGTTCCTGGCCGGCATAGCCGGTGGCGCCGCACCAGGGCGACGTCGATTCGTTGGTCTGCGTGATCCCTGCTAGTTCATATCTATGCAGAGCGAACTATCTTTATACATCGGACATCTCGCCGTCGTCAACAGCAAATTCGCTGACTTGGCGAGGGTTGTCTGCTATTCTGGCGGCGCCGCATCAGGCGACTGCCGGCCGTGTATAGTGATGCCAGTCCCTCGCATGAAAGCTCAACGGCAAGCGGCCATCCTCGAGCTCGTCCGGCGAGAGCAGATCGCCAATCAGGAGACGCTTCGCCAGCGCCTCCTCGAGCGGGGCATCGACGTCACCCAGGCGACGCTGTCGCGCGATATCAAGGAAATCGGGCTGGTGAAGCGGTCCGCGGGCGGCTATCAGGCGCCCGGCGGCGAACCACGGCCCGCCGCCACCGCCGAAACCACCCTCCGTCGCACGGCGCGCCAGTTCCTCCGGTCCTACGAAGTCATCCAGAACCTGATCGTCCTGCGCACCGATCCCGGCCGGGCCCAGAACCTCGCCGTCGACATCGATCGGGCCCGGCTGCCCGAGATCGCCGGGACCATTGGCGGCGACGACACCATCCTCGTGATCACCCGCGACCCGGCCCAGGCGCTGGCGGTGGCGGCGCGGTTCGACGCCTGGGTCAGCCCGGGTAAGCAGGCAGTCAATGGCTGACAAGACACGGATCGCGTTCGCCTTCGCCGGCTGGCCGGTCGAAGCGCCGGCGGTGCGGCACCTCGTCGAGGTCGAAGGCGACGAGGTGGTGACGCTGACGCTCGATCTCGGCCAGGGCCAGGACCTCGACGGCGTTCGCGAAGCGGCCCTCGAGGCCGGCGCCGTGCGGGCGCACGTGATGGACGTGCGCGACGCGCTGGCGCTGGAGTTCCTGCTGCCGGCGCTGCAGGCGTGCGGCGCGCAGCAGGGGGGCGTGCCGCTGGCGCGCGAGCTGCGGCTGGCGGCGGTCGTGAAATCGCTCGTCGAGGTCGCGGCGATGGAGAACGCGGCGTTCCTGGCGCACGGCGGCGGTCACGACGACGCCAGCCTGCACGCCCAGCTCGAGGAGCTGGCGCAGACCGCCCGACCCGGCACCGGCGGCTTCGTCTGGCCGGCGTCGCTCATCGATCCGGATGCGGCGGAGGCCGAGACGCGCGAGCCGGCGCCGAGCATCTCGATCGTCGGCCGCGAGCAGCGGCTGGCGCCGCATGCCGAGATCGCCAGTCGTCTCTACCGCGTCACGCGGGAACGGAGCGCGACGCCGGAAACCCCGGCGACGCTGGAGCTGGCCTTCGAGGCCGGCACGCCGGTCAGCGTCAACGGCGTGCGGCTGCCGTTCATCGAGCTGCTCGACAGCCTCGATACGATTGTCGGCGTGCATGGCGTCGGCCGCTTCGACGGGTTGTCCGGTCCCTACTCCGCCGCCTACGACGCCGCGGCGCGGCACGTCGGCGAGGCGCCCGCCGTCCTCGTTCTCGGGCTCGCCTACGATGCGCTCGAACGCCGGCTGTGGCCGGCCGAGCTGGTCGATCTCAAGCAGCAGCAGGCCACCGCGTTCCGCAGCCTGGTGCGGCGCGGCAAGCTGGTTCTCGCCGACGCGCCGGGCGATCTCGGCGTTCGTCGGCGACGCCCAACAATCGCTGACCGGCAGCGTGCGCCTCGAGTTGTTCAAGGGCGCCTGCCGGGTCAAGCCGGACGCCTGAGGCGTCCGCACCTTTCCGATCGATCAGCCGCCCATGAGCAACCTCTGGTCCGGCCGTTTCGCCGGCGAACCCGACAAGGACGTCTTCGAGTTCGGCCGCTCCTTTCCGTTCGACAAGCGCCTCGTCGAGGACGACATCACCGGCAGCCTGGCCTGGGCCGAGGCGATTGCCGCGGCCGGCGTCCTGTCGGTGACCGAGCGCGCCGACATCGTGCGCGGAGCTCGAGGCGCTCCTCGCCGCGGTGCGCGCCGACGCGTCGATCGTCCGCGGCGACGACGAGGACGTCCACGCCTGGGTCGAGCGGAACCTGGTCGAGCGCGTCGGCGACGCCGGCAAGCGGCTGCATACCGGGCGCTCGCGCAACGAGCAGGTCAGCGTCGATCTGCGGCTCTATCTGCGGCGGCGGCTGGTGGCGATCGATCGGCTGATCGTCCGCGTCGTCGCGGCGCTGGTGGCGCAGGCCGAGCAGGCCGGCGACACGCTGATGCCGGCCTACACGCACCTGCGGCGCGCCCAGCCGGTGCTCGCCGCGCACTGGTTCCTGTCGCACGCGGCGGCGTTCCGCCGCGACGCCGAGCGCATCGCCGCGGTGTCGCGCGAGGCCGATGCGCTGCCGCTCGGCTCCGGCGCGATTGCCGGCAACTCCTACGGCATCGATGTCAAGGCGCTGGCGTCGCGCCTCGGGTTCTCGCGCATCGTCGCCAACAGCATGGACGCCGTCGCCGATCGCGATTTCGTCTCGTCGTTCCTCCACGCCGTCTCGCTGTGCATGGTCCACGTCAGCCGGCTGGCCGAGGACATCATCATCTTCGGCACCGAGGAGTTCGGGTTCATCGATCTCGACGATCGGATCTCGACCGGCAGCAGCCTGATGCCGCAGAAGAAAAACCCCGATCCGATGGAGCTCGTGCGCGGCAAGGCCGGCCGCGCGATCGGGCGGCTGACCGGGTTCCTCACCACGATGAAGGGCCTGCCGAGCGGCTACAACAAGGACCTGCAGGAGGACAAGGAAGCGGTGTTCGACGCTGAGGACACGATCATCGGCTCGCTGATCTCCGCGGCCGCAGTGGTGGAGACGCTGACGCTGAAGCGCGCAACCACGAACGCCGCCGCCGGCGGCTTCATGCTCGCCACCGACGTCGCCGATTATCTGGTCGGACGCGGTATGCCCTTCAGGGAAGCCCATGAGGTCGTCGCCGGCATGGTCCGGTCGTTACTCGAGCGCGATTTGTCCTTCGCCGCGCTCACGCTCGAGGACTGGCGCGTCTACAGCGAGCTGTTCGGCGAGGACGTCCTCGAAGTGACCGCGCGCCGCTCGGTCGAAGCGCGCAAGACCCCGCAGTCCACGTCGCCGGCCGCCGTCGCCGACGCCCTCGACGACGCCAAGGACTGGCTCGAGACCCACTGACGCTCCCGATGGGGCTCCCGATGCGAGTCCCGATCTCCCTTCCGATCATCCCTCGACGGCCCGTCTGAAACGTCGCAGTTTCTGCGACGTCAGAGGCGCGCGTGCTCTTCGCTGCGGCGCTTCAGTCCGGCCGCTTCCATGTCCAGATAGCGGTTCGTGATGCCGCGGGTCAGGCGTCCCATGAGCCGGGCCAGAAGGCCGTCGTAGGACAGCTTCAGCGTGGCGCGGGTGCCGGTCGGAATCGCCTCGACGGAGTGATCGCCGTAGACCCACATGCCGGGCATCCCCGACTTCCAGACGAAGCGGCGTCCGGGCTCGAGCGTCGTCACCGTCCAGACGGCAGGCGGGAAGCGTGGCTGGCGAATCAGCGCGCGGCTGCCGATCCGCAACGGCCCTTTGTCCATCCGCTTGACGCTGGTGACGGACGCCGTCCACTCGGGCCAGCGCTCGCCGTCTTCGATGACCGGCCAGACGACGGCGGGCGGCGCGTCGATGTCGATGGTTTTGCGAAACTCCACCAAGGCCTCCACAGGGCGTTCGCGTCGATGATGGCATGGCCTCGGCGCGTGCCGAGGTGACATCTTCCCGTCACCTTGATGGCAGCTTCTGCGACGTCTCTGAGGAGCCCATCGAGAGTCATCGGAAGCTGGCATCGGGAGCCGCTCCGGAGAGCACTCTAGGCTATCGGCAGATCCTGCAGCGCTTTGCTGGCGTCGTCGTGGAGGCGGCGCACCCGCTCGATGTCGATGTGGACGGCGCCGGTACCGACCGCGTCCAGGAAGCGGCAGGCGGCGTAGCCGCGTGACGCCGCTTCGTAGTTCGCGATCCAGGCGTCGCGGACGGGACGGCGCTCCGGCGCGACTGGCCAGACGCCGGGCCGTGGTTTCATGTGCGCGGCGATGCCGATCCGCCACGGCTTGGGCGTCAGCCGGGCCCGGAAGCACTGCTGGTTGAGGCACATCCGGGCGTAGACCGGATCGACCCCGACGGCGTCGAAGAACGTCGTCACCTGCCGGATCGCCTCGGCTCGAATAGTCGATGCGTCGCCATCACTCGCAGGCCGGACGGCGTCCGGTAGACGCGGACGGCCCATCCGGGGTGCGACGCCACGAACCGGGCGATTCGCTTCCGCGCCGCCCGCACTCGCCGTTCGACCCCGCCGGTGACAGCGCGATACAGGATGTGGACGCCGTGGCCACCACGATGAAAGCCACGACCCACAAGGACAGCGCCATGCCCGGCGTCTCGCCCCGCCACCAGGCGTATCCGCCGGCGCCCATGGCGACCATCGCGACGCCCGACAGGACCCAGGCCGGGAACGCCGGCTCGGCGTCGACGTCGACGAATAGGACATTGGGCGTGTTCAGGCAGCGGGCACCGTAGGCGTTGCGAGTCACGATCGTCGGCCCGTAACGCTCGACGATCTCCTCCGCGGATGGGGACGCCAACTGCGCCGTTGTATGGGACTTTCGGTTCGCGGCGGACGAGTCAGCTCGCCGGCTGACGGCACGCTGCAGGGCTTCGCGGGCGCGGGCATCGGCCATCGCCTGCGCTTCGTCCTGGGACGCGTCAGACCAGCCGAACCGGCGGATGGTGATCTGCCGGTTGCCCTTCCGGTGCTGGTCCGGCTCTCGGCCCAGTAGGCCGGAACGATCATCGCCGACACCTGGCGCGCGATTTGCTCATCTCACCGGCAGCGACCTCGGGAGCGCACACCATGGCCACACACCTTACCTTCACCAGCTCGACAACCGACAGCGGGGCGGCCCCTCGCCCTCGCGCCTTCTCGTTCGAGTTCGACGAGTTCCAGAGCCTGTCCAACGCCCTGGTCCAGCGCCTGAAGGAAGGATCGATGCCGCCGGACGACGCCTATTGGTGGGCACGGTCTCTGTGCTCGGAGGCGTATCTCAAGGAAGAAGCGCCTGAATTCGCGGAGCAATGCCGCGTCGCGTGAACGAGCGCCAGACGCCAGGCTCGCACGCAGGGCGGCTGACGCCGCTGGGCCTTGCCGTAACACGGCTCGGGGTAGACACGAACGCCGCGGCGAGGCTCGAACGGTGAGCCGGACCGCGGCGTTCGTGTTTCTCCCGCTGGGCGGCCGCCGCCTCCGCGCCGACCGTCCACCACTCAGGACACGTCCTACGACGACGGCTTGCGGCTCGACGTGACCGCCGTCAACCGGACCGGCTCGCTCGAGAAGTTCTCGAATCTCGATCGCCCCGGTCTTGTCGTTGGTCGTGATCTTCGCCGCCACCGCCAGCTTGCCGACGCCTTTGCCGTCGCCGTCGAAGCGGATGTCGGCGACGGTGAACTCGTAGTCGGACGAACGCGGCCGGTTCATCGCTTCCCACGCGCTGATCGGACGATCGGTGCCCAGCACGATCTGACGGCCGCCGTCGTCCAGCTTCCGTTCGCGCGCGAAGTGCAGGTCCCAGCCGACCGAGCGGCCGTTGGCGTCGCGGATGTAGCCGACCCGCGGCATCTTCTGCAGCTTGCTGAGGAGCGCGTCCGAGCCCTTGTCCGTCAGCGTCGCGATCAGCTCGTCGCGCTCGCGCTCGGACGACCAGCGCTCGATGACGATCTCGAGGCGGCCGGCCGCGGTGCGCCCGACGTTCGACATGTTGACGGACGTCGCCAGCAGCCGTTCGATCGGTTGCCGGCGCGTCTCCCTGTTCTGCGCCTCGACGGTGACGGACGACGACGACAGGCTCATCGCCGTCGCCAGCGCCAGCCCGCCCCAGCGCATCGCGTGTGTGAATCTCATGTGCTTCATGGATGGCCTCCATGAAGGAGGCTGCAATGCATGCGCCAGGCTACGGCTGAGCGTTCCGTGCTCGGCCTTCGGGCAGTCGAGTCAGCGCTGCGCCAGGAAGACGTTCAGCGCCGTGACCACCTCGGCCGGCATCTCGTGGCCGCCGTCGAACGGGACCCACGTGACGCTGCAGTCCGGCGTCGCGCATCGCCTGCTGCAGGCGCACGGCGGCATCGAACGGCAGGATGCTGTCGCGCCGCCCGTGCGAGATGAAGACGCGGCAGGCCGCGCCGCCGCGGCATCCCGGCCCGCCACGCGTCCTCGTTGCACAAACGTCGTCGACATCAGCACCAACGCCTCGATCGGCTCGTCGGTCGTGAACGCGACGTCGGCGGCGATGATCGCCGCCCTGCGAGAAACCCGCCAGCATCTGCCGCTCGCGCGGATAACGGCCGGCGTCGCGGCAGCTCCCCGAGCAGGGCGCGGACCCGCCGGTTCGACGCCAGCAGCCCCGGCGGGTTGGTGCGCGCGAGATCGGGCAGGCCGTCGCCCGCCCGCCGATGCGCATCGAGACCGAGCCGCCACCAGGCGCGGCCGTTCGCCGGGCCATCAGGCGGCATCGTCGTCTCGCGTGCCTTCCGGCATCACGAACCGGCGCCCCGCCGGCAGATCGATCGTGTCGGTGAACGGAATCCACTCTTCCGCCGACGACCCGTAGCCGTGGATCAGCACGAACGGCAGCGAGCCTGTTCCGGCTTCGATCGTGCGAAGCCCCGAGGCCGGATGGGCGGTCGACGCCGGCGCCCAGTCGACAGCCCGCACCGACGCGAGCATCCGTGGCACAGCGCCGCGATGCACCGACGGCCGAGCGTCGCAGGGAAATCATCCGCCGGCCATCGCGCCGACGACCAGGAACGGCTCACGGCCGGCCGCCACCGCCGCCGGCAGCGGATCGTCCGATCGACGCGTGCGACCAGTCCTCCTCGCAGGCGAAGAAGCGCACGAACGGCCGGCGCTTCCCGGGCGTGCCGACCGGCGACCCACTCGACCCAGGCCCGACGACCCCGGCGTCGAGCTGCCGTGGTCGCAGATCGTCCCGCGCAGTTGCGGGAAGCGCGCCTCGATGGCGTCGAGAATGGCGCGCACGGTCACCGCGCCCTCGACCGCGACCGCCACCTCGCGATCGGCGACGCGGGCCAGCGTCTGCAGATGCTGCGGCAGGACGACGCGGATCTCGGCCATCGTTCCTTGGCGAGACTAGGGCAGCGTCTGCACTTCGACCGACAGCACCGGCGGCAGATCGCGGACGATTGCGCTCCACGAATCGCCGCCGTCGGCCGAGGCGTAGACCTGGCCGCCGGTCGTGCCGAAGTAGACGCCGCACGAGTCGAGCGTGTCGACGGCCATCGCGTCGCGCAGCACGTTCACGTAACAGTCCTTCTCGGGCAGGCCCTTGGCGAGCGGCTCCCAGTCGTTGCCACCCGTCCGGCTCCGATAGACACGCAGACGGCCGTCGAGGGGGAAGTGTTCCGAGTCGCTCTTGATCGGGACGACGAAGATCGTCTCGGGCTCGTGCGCGTGGACGTCGATGACGAAGCCGAAGTCGGTCGGCAGGTTGCCGCTGACCTTGGTCCACTGGTCGCCGGCGTCGTCGCTGCGCATGATGTGCCAGTGCTTCTGCATGAACAGCGTGCCTGGCCGCGACCGGTGGCTGGCGATGTGGTGCACGCAGTGACCGACCTCGGCGTCGGCGTCGGGGATGCCCTCCGAGACGAGGCCCTTGTTGATCGGCTTCCACGTCGTCCCGCCGTCGTCGGTGCGGAACGCGCCGGCGGCCGAGATCGCGATCACGATCCGCTGCGCGTTCGTCGGGTCGAGCAGGATGGTGTGCAGGCACAGGCCGCCGGCGCCCGGCTGCCAGTGCGGGCCGGAGCCGTGCGTTGCGCAGGCCGGACAGCTCCGTCCACGACGTGCCGCCGTCGGTGCTCTTGAACAGCGCGGCGTCCTCGATGCCGGCGTAGACCGTGTCCGGATCGGTCAGCGACGGCTCGAGGTGCCACACCCGCTTGAACTCCCACGGGTGCGGCGTGCCGTCGTACCACTGGTGCGTGCCGGGCACGCCGTCGTAGGGAACGCGTTGCCGACCGGGTCGAAGGTCTTGCCGCCGTCGTCGGAGCGCTGCATCAGCTGACCGAACCAGCCGCTGCCCTGCGACACGTAGATCCGGTTCGGATCCACCGGCGAGCCCTTCAGGTGGTAGATCTCCCAGCCGGCGAAGTGCGGCCCGCTGACGTCCCAGGTCCGCCGGGTGCCGTCGGACGAGAGGATGAACGCACCCTTGCGGGTGCCGACCAGGACACGTACTGCGCTCATGCGAAGCGTCTCCGCGCGCCGCTCGCCGACGGCGCGATGAAGGACCTACTTGATGCCGACGACCATCGAGTCGGGGCCGATCAGCGGCTCCGTCCGCGTCGACGTGAAGCCGGCTTCCTGCATCCAGCCCTCGCAGTCGGCGCCCGTGTAGTCGAAGCCGCCCGGCGTTTCGATGAGCATGTTGAGGCTCATCATCAGGCCGAACGCGTTCTTCGACCGGTCGTTGTCGATGATCGACTCGTAGACGACGAGTGCACCGCCCGTGGGCAGCGCCTCGTAGGCTTTGACGACCAGCATCTTCTTCTCTGACAGATCCCAGTCGTGCAGGATATGGCCCATGGGGACGACATCTGCCTTGGGCAGCGCGTCGGTGAAGAAGCTGCCGGCGGCGAACGTCAGCCGGCCGGAGAGGCCCAGGCCGGCGACGTAGTCCGTGAAGATCGGCCCGGCCTCGGGCAGGTCGAAGCCCTGGCCGGTGAGGTGCGGGTTGGCGAGGGCGATCTGCGCCGCCAGGTCGCCCTGGGCGGTGCCGACGTCGACGTAGGTCCGGTAGCCGGCCCACGGGAACTGCCGCGCGCCGGTTCGGCGTAGAGCGTCTCGAACATGCCGGGACCGCCGCTCTTCACCTCGTTCTGCGGCTGGCCGGTCTTGAGCGCTTCGGTGAGGTCGCCCCAGAACCGGTAGAGGCGCGCGTTGGCCATCTCCAGGATGCCGCCGACGTAGGACGGCTTCCGCCGATCGAGGAAGAGATCGGTCTCCGCCGTGTTGGCGTAGCGGCCATCGTGCCGGCTCAGGAAGCCGAGCGCCACCAGCGTGTCGAAGAAGTCCCTCGCCGACCGCGGGTGCAGGCCCAGCCGCGTCCGCAGGCCCTCGAGCGTCGCGGGACCGCCGGCGAGCTCGGATGGCGCTCAGCAGGGTCTTGGCCGGCCAGAAGGCGAGGCCGGTTTGGAGGATGGCTGCCGGGCTGGGTGGCTGCGACATGGGTGACCTGAGTTTATCGTCGAAATTCCTTGCGGTTGCGAGGCCAGACCGCGTCTGCTACTATCGTTCGACCTTCGCCGGGCCCATTCTGTATGGGCCGCCTCGAGCCCCCGCCTTCAATTTTCGTCGGGGTGCTTCTCGAGATTCCAGGCCGCCAGCCGCCTGATGAGACCGATTCGTGAGACGCCGGGCGCATGACGAGCGCCGCTACTGAAACGCCTTTTCGGGGGATTTGATGCAACCTCGCCGGCTCCGGCTTGGCGACGTCGTGGACGATTATTGTTCGCGGTGCCGCCTCCTCAGCAACCACGCCATCGCGGCGATCGTCGATGACGCCATCAAGCAGACCCGGTGCTCCACCTGCGACTTCGAGCATCCCTACAAGGATGGCAAGTTGCCGGTGAGGCGCGCGAAGAAGGACGGGACGTCGGCCCTCTACCAGCAGGTGCTCGACAACGTCGCCGATGCCGTGCCCGAGGATCAGCCGGCGCCGCCGGCAGCCAGGCCGGCACCGCCGGTTCGTTCCGTCGTCGCCCGTCCCGACGCTCCCCGCCCCGTCCCCACCCTTCCCCAAACTCCTGTCGTCGACACGCCCGCAGCCGCCGCGGCTCCTGTGCGCACGCCCGCACCTGCGCCGGTGACCGTGACCGTGACTGGGCCTGCGACGGCCGCACCGACGCTGGTGCGCCCCGCCGCCGCGGCTCCGAGCACGTCGGCCCCCGTTGCGCCGGCGCCGCTTGCCGCTGCGCCGGCGAGCGAGCCGATCGATCCGCGCGACGACACCAACGAGGGCATCGTCCACCGCCGTCTGATTCGCGCGACGCTGCCGCGCGTCGAGGGCGCCGAGCGGGAAGCGCGCCCGATTCCGGTGTTCACCGTGCACGAAGCCGCCAACGCGCGCGGCAAGTTCCGCCGCTTTCCGCGTCCGTCGGGCGGTTTCGGCCATGGCGGCGGGACCGGGCAGGGCGGCAACGGCAATGGCAACGGCAACGTGGCGCCGCGCTTCGGCCACGGTGGCCAGCCGTCGCCGTTCAGCGCGCAGGGCCGCGGTCCCGGCAAGGGTGGCGGCCAGCAGCCCAATCGCGGCGGCCAGCACGGCAACCAGGGCAATCGCAACAACCAGCAGCGTCGCGGCAACAAAGGCCGCTGACCGCCGGGCGCGCGGCGCCCGCAGTGGATTCGACCGACCCCTTCGTCCTGAGCGATCGACATGACCCTTACCGGCAAGAAGGGCCTCGTTCTCGGTGTGGCCAACAAGCGCTCGCTCGCCTGGGCGATCGCCAAACGGGCCGCCGAGGCGGGCGCCGACCTCGCGCTCACCTTCCAAGGTGAGCGTCTCGAAGAAAACGTGCGCGATCTCGCGGCGACGCTCGGTAAGCCGTCGCTGATCCTGCCGTGCGACGTCGCCGCCGACGATCAGATCGAGGCGCTCTTCGCCACGATCGCGGCGGAGATGGGCCGGCTCGATTTCGTCGTTCACGCCGCCGCGTTCGCGCCCCGCGAGGCGTTGTCCGCGCCCTACACCCAGACGACGCGCGAGGCGTTCCGGCTGGCCCTCGACATCAGCGCCTACTCGCTGGTGGCGCTGGCGCGCGGCGCCCAGCCGCTGATGACCGAGGGCGGCAGCATCCTGACGCTGACCTATCTCGGCGCCGAGCGCGTGCTGCCGAACTACAACGTGATGGGCGTCGCCAAGGCCGCGCTCGAGTGCTCGGTCCGCTACCTGGCGTCCGACCTCGGGCCGCAGAACATCCGCGTCAACGCCATCTCCGCCGGTCCCGTGAAGACGCTGGCCGCAGCCGGCATCTCAGGCTTCTCGGACATCCTCAGCGTCTATCGCGATCGCGCGCCGCTGCGCCGCAACACCGAGTCGGGCGAAGTCGGCGACACCGGCGTGTTCCTGATCAGCGAGGCCGCCCGCGGCATCACCGGCGAAGTGCTCTACGTCGACGGCGGCTACCACGTGATGGGCATGTAGCCCGTTGTTTATCGGCGGCCGCGCGCTCACGCACCCTGCAGGGTGAAGACCGTCACTTCGGGCCGCACGTTGAAGCGGACCATCATCGTGTGCCCGACGCCGCGGCTGATGTAGAGCCGCCGCCCGGCGTCGACCACGATCTCGCCGCTCGTGTAGCGCCGGTTCCGCACCGGCAGCAGCGGCGGCGGCAGGAACGGCGGCTTGCACTGGCCGCCGTGCGTGTGGCCGCTCAGGATCCAGCCTTCGTAGCCGGCCCAGCCCGGCAAATCGGCGGTGTCGGGGTTGTGGCTCAGCACCAGGCCCGGCTTGGCCGGGTTGCGATAGGCGAGCGCCGCCGTCGGCTGGAACTGCTTCGCCCACCAGTCGTCGAGGCCGATGATGTCGAGCCCGGCGACATCCACCACCTCGTTGCGCAGCACCCGGATGCCGCAATCGGCGAGCACCATCGCCAGCGCGTCGGCGAAGTCGTAGTTACGCCAGTCGGGCCCGTAGTCGTGGTTGCCGAACACCCCCACCGTGGCCAGCCGGCCGCGTGGCGCGCGCGAGTAGACGCGCCGGGCATGCGGCGGGATGCGCTTGCTGTTCTCGGTGAAGTCGCCGGTGAACACGACGATGTCGGGGGCAACGGTGCGGATCCGGTCGAAGACGCCTGTGACGTAGTCGTCGTCGACGCGCGAGCCGACGTGCAGATCCGAGAGCTGCACCAACGTGCGGCCGACGAGGGCCGCCGGCAAGTTCGCGATCGGCAGCGGCCGCTCGACGAACTCGACCCAGTGCGGCTCGATGCGCCAGGTGTAGACGCCAGTGCCGGCCGCGAGCGCCATCGTCGAACCCAGGCCGCGCCAGAGGAAGCGTCGCCGACTCTCCTTCACCATTCCTCCGTCCGGACCAGGCTCGACGGCACGCCCAGCTGGCGGAGCAGCGGCGGCACGTCCTCGACCATCGCCGGCGGCCCGCACAGGTAGCACACCGTCTCTTCGGACGGCAGCGCGCGCTCCAGGGCCTCCTTCGAGATCCGGCCGCGGATGCCGTCCCAACCGGTAGCGGCCAGTCCCGTCACGGCGAGGTGCAGCTGGATCAGGCCGCGCCGGGCCAGCCGCTCGAGCTCGTCGCGGAAGGCGAACTCTTCCGGCGTGCGCGCGCTGTAGAGCACCGACAGGACGGCGCCGTTGTCGGCGGCGATCAGGTGCCGCACCATCGCCCGCAGCGGCGAGATGCCGGTGCCCCCGGCCACGAACAGGTAGGCGGCCGCCGGCGCCGCGCCGAGGGTGAAGGCACCGGACGGGCCCTCGAAATCGATCCGCGATCCGGGCGCGACGGCGGCGAGGTGCGGGCCGATGGTCCCCATGGCGTCGACTTTGACCAGGAACTCCAGGCGGTGATGGCGGACGGCGTCGTCCGGCGACGAAGCGATCGAGTAGGGGCGCCGCTCGGTCTGGCCGTGCGTCCCGATCAGCGCCGCCTGTCCGGCCTGGAACACGAACGGCCGCGTCTCGAGGTCGAGGCGGATGAGGCGCGTCAGCGGCGTGGTCGCGACCACCGAACGGACGGGAAGCGTGAGGACGTCTGGCACGGAGGCTGGGCCGGGGGCCCGGCTAGGTCGCCGGCAGCGCCGCCGGAGCGGGCGCCTGGGCGGCGCTGCCGGCGCGGTAGTAGGCGCTTTGGAATTGCTCGATGAGCTGCTTGATGCGAACGGCGTCGCCCTTGCGGTGGCCGCGGCAATGGATCGCGCCGGCGGCCCCGGTGGTCTCGATGACGACGTCGGAGAACATCAGCCCGGTGTCGATCCGGACCGACGACACGTGGGCGATGTGGATCGAATGCTCGTGCCGCCCGATCCACTGCGGCGTGTAGTGGACGACGCTGTGCGGGGTGACGATCACCTGGGTCGGGAAGAGGCGGTTGCCGCGGCTGAGGCGGCTGGCCCGGAAGACCTCGCCATCGGCCGCCGGCCGCCCCTTGCGCCACACCACCAACCCGGGGACGGCGAGGACCAGAACGACGACCACGACGGCCACGACGCTGAGCGTGATGGGATCCACGGGTTTGGCTGCCTCCTGGCATGATACCGCCTGCTGCGGCGGGCGTGCGTGGCGCTGCGGCACAGGGTGCCGAGCGGCGGGTTCGGCTGCTAGACTGCCGGCGTGACTCCCGGCTCGTCCTTCGCCCGACCGCTGATTCTGAGCGGCGCCGACGTGGTGCTGCCGGATCGGGTGTTGTCGCCGGGGACGGTCATCGTCGAGGACGGCCGGGTCACGGAAATTGAGACGGGAGCGCGGCCGGCGGGTTCCGCCGGCCGCGGCGGCGGCTTCGTCGACCTGCACGGTCACATGCTGGTCGCCGGCTTCATCGACGTCCACGTCCACGGCGTCGAGGGCTTCGACACGCTCGACTCGCCCGACGCCGTCGAGGAGATCGCGCGCCGCCTGGTCCGCTACGGGGTCACGGCGTTCTGTCCGACCTCGGTCGCCTGCTCGCCCGCGGTCCTCGAGCGGCTGGTCGAGAGCATGCGCCGGGCCCGCGGCTCGGCCCGGCCGCACGCGCGGGTCCTGGCCGCGCATCTCGAGAGCAACTTCATCAACCCCGATTTCCGCGGCGCCCAGCCGCTCGACTGCCTGCGCCGGCCGCCGCGGATCGGCGCCGACGGCCTGGCGCTGGCGGAGCCGGGCGACGGCACCACCTACACCGGCGCGGACGTGCTCCGGGTCATCGAGGCGCACCGGCGCGACGTCGGCATCGTCACCATGGCCGTCGAGCTCGATGGCGGGCTGGATCTGGCCAAGGCCCTGGTCGCCGCCGGCCACCGCGTCTCGCTCGGCCACTCCGCCGCGACCTACGAGCAGGCCCTGGCTGGCATCGCCGCCGGCGCGCGCCACGCCACCCACCTGTTCAACCGCATGTCGCCGATGACGCACCGCGCCCCCGGGCTGACCGGCGCCGTGCTGTCCGAGGATTCGGTGGCGGCCGAGATCGTCTGCGACGGCTACCACGTCCATCCGGCCGTGCTGACGACCGCGATCCGGGCCAAGCGAGTCGAGCGGACGATGGCGATCACCGACGGCAGCGCCGGCGCCGGGCTGCCGGTCGGGAGCACGGTGTCACTCGGCGGGCGCGCCGTGACGGTCACCGAGGACGCCTGCTTCCTCGACGACGGCACGCTCTGCGGCAGCCGCATCACCATGGACGCCGCCTTCCGGCGGCTGCTCCGGCAGGGGTTCACGCCGGTCGAGGCCTCCCGCATGTGCAGCGGCACCCAGGCCGCCGAATTGGGCCTGGCCGGGCAGGGGACCATCGCCCCGGGGGCCCTGGCCGACCTCGTCGTGCTCGACCGGCAACTCGAGGTCGCGACCACCTACGTTGGCGGCGCGCCGGCCTGGGGCCGGGCCGGTGCAGCGGTATGAACCGCGGGAACCGTCGCCATGTCCTGGCCGTCTAGTCGAGTAGCCATGCCCGCCACCAGCCGCCGCGCCGCCGACCCACGCCCCGTGTCCCTTCGGACCGGCGCCGCCGTCGTCGCACGGCTGGCCCTGGTCGGCCTGCTGGCGACCGGCGCTGCCGGCTGCGTCGTCCGGGTCGACTCGGACGGCTTCAGGCTGCGCGAAGAGAAGCGGTTCACCACCAAGGGGCGGCCCACCGTCCAGCTCGGCACGTTCGACGGGGGCATCGTCATCCGCGGCTGGGATCGCGACGAGGTCTCGGTCGAGATCGAGAAGCGCGGCCGCGACAAGGCCGCCGCCGAGGCCATCGAGGTGATCGCCGAGCAGAAGGGCGACGTCGTCCACGTCGAGGCCCGCAAGAAGGACCTCGCCGAGGAGCGCTACCGCATCGGCTGGAACGGCGTCTCGCGGTCGGCCAAGCTGATCGTCTCGGTGCCCATCGACAGCAACCTGATCGTCCGCACCGGCGACGGGTCGATCCGCGTCGACCACGTCAACGGCAAGGTGGAGCTGCGCTCCGCCGACGGCAGCGTCACCGGCCGCGACCTGACCGGCGACCTCATCGCCCACACCGAGGACGGCTCGATCCGCCTGGAAGGCGTCGACGGCAAGTGCGACGTCGCCTCGAACGACGGCAGCATCGCGGTGCAGGGGCGGCTCGACGCCCTGCGGGTGAGCACCGAGGACGGCAGCGTCGTCGTCCGCGCCAACGCCGGCTCGAAGATCGCCCGCGACTGGAACCTCTCGACCGGTGACGGCTCGCTCGTGCTCTACGTCACCGACGGGCTCGGCGCCGACGTCGACGCCGAGACGCGCGACGGCTCGGTGAAGCTCGACACCGGCCTGACGTTCGAGCGCGGCGACGGCGAGCGCACTCACTCGACGCTGCGCGGCCGGCTCGGCGCCGGCGGCCCGCGCCTGGTGATGCGCACCGGCGATGGCACCATCCGCCTGCGCCGGATGCCAGGCGGCGACGTGCCGGAGCCGCCCAAGCCGCCACAGCCGCCGCATCCGCCGGCCCTTCCCAATCTCCCCGTCGAACGCTGACCCCGGCCCCGTCGAACATGCTCTCCGGACGACTCCGGAGTCGTCGATGCTCGCAGACTCGGGAGTCGTCGATGCGCGGCAGCCTCCGGGGTCGTCGTCGGCGCGTCAGCGCGGCGATGGCGCCGCGTAGTCGGTCGGATCACTGACGCCGGCTTCGGCGAAGGCGTCGCGCCGCTCGCGGCACTTGCTGCACTGTCCGCAGTGCCGCCACGTCCCCTCCACTTCGACCGGGCTCATGCACGACAGCGTGCGCTCGAGCGGCACGCCGAGCTCGAGGCCGCGTGCGATCACCGCCGCCTTCTCCCAGGTCGCAAAGGGCGCCTCGACGGCGATGCCGTGGGCGAGGCCGAGCGAGAGCGCGTGACCGATCGCGGCGAAGAACTCCGGCGTCGCGTCGGGGAACGGGTTGCCGGCGAGCGGGCCGATGGCGATGCGGCCGATGGCGCGATAGGCGCACGCGATCGCCGCCTTGGTCAGCAGCACGACGTTGCGGCCGACGATGTAGACGTCTTCGTCCGGGGTATCGTAGGCGGGCGCCGCGCCGCGAATCGCCCAGTGCGTCCGCGGGTAGACGTCGCGCATGTCCAGGTCGAGCACGATTGGCGGTTCGACCGTGCCGGCGAAAATCGGCGACGCGAGCAGCCTGTCGAGCGCGGCGCGCTCGGCGTCCTCCCAGGCCAGGCCGACGCGGACGTAGACGGGGACCACCGTCGCGCCGTGGTGGGCCTGGTGGGCGAGCAGGACGGCGCTGTCGAGGCCGGCGGAACAGAGCACCGCGCAGGCCGGCCGCGCCGGGTCGCCGGTCGCGGATGTGGCCGCTCCGATCGGGGCGGAAGCGAGCGAGGAGTCGGTCATTGCTGTCTGTCCTGGTGTTCGATCTCGATGGCACGCTGGTCGATTCGCGGCGTGACATCGCCGAGTCGGCCAACGAGCTCCTGGCGTCGCTCGGCGCGCCGCCGCTGGATCACGACGAGGTCGTGCAGATGGTCGGGGAAGGCGCGCGCCTGCTGGTGTCGCGGGTCCTCGCCGCCGGCCGGGTCGGCGAGGATCTCGATGCCGCCTTCGCCCGCTTCAGCGCCATCTACGACCGTCGCCTGGCCGATCATACGCGGCCGTATCCCGGCGTCGTCGACGGCCTCGAGCGCCTGGCCGAGCGCTTCACCCTCGCCGTCCTGACCAACAAGCCGCAGCATCACACCGATCGCCTGCTCGATGTGCTCGACCTGCGCCGCTATTTCGTCCAGGCGCTGGGCGGCGACACGGCGCACGGCCGCAAGCCGGATCCGGCCGGCCTCGGCTCGCTCGTCGGCGCCGCCGGCGCGGTGCCCGCGGGCGCGCTCCTGGTCGGCGACTCGTGGGTCGACGCCGAGACGGCGCGCCGCGGCGGGACGCGCTTCTGCTTCGCCGACTACGGGTTCGGGACGGTGCCGCGCGATGGCCTGCGGCCCGGCGAGCACCGGATCGCGTCGTTCGACGCGTTGCAGAATCTGCTCGCTTCCGCGGGCTGAGGCCCGGGCTGAGCCGCGGGCTGAGGCCCGGGCTGAGCCCGCGGCCAAGCCCCGGGCTACGCCTCGGGCTCGACGAGCACTTTCGAGGCGGCGCGCTGGCCGAGTGCCAGGGACGCCCCGTCGGTCCGGACCGTGACGCGATCAGCGGCGGCGTCGCGCTCCTCGACCAGCACCGGCTGGCCCGGCTTCAGGTGGCTCTGCTCGATGAAGCGCAGGAACGCCGCGTCCTGGTCGACGACGCGCGACACGCGCAGGGGCTGGTTGGTCGCGCACGTCAGCAGCGTCGCCAGCTCCGGCGAGTGGATCACGCCGTCGCTGTCGGGGATCGGGTCGCCGTGCGGATCGACCGCGGGATGGCCGAGCATCGCGTCGATGCGCTCGATCAGGCGATCGGAGACGGCGTGCTCGAGCTGTTCCGCTTCGTCGTGGACCTCGTCCCAGCTCATGCCCATGACCTGGACCAGGAACAGCTCGACGAGCCGGTGGCGGCGCAGCACGGCCGCGGCGAGCTTCTCGCCGGCCGGCGTCAGCCGCACCCCGGCATACGGCTCGTAGAAGGCGAGCCCGGCTTCCGCCAGCGTCTTGACCATCGCGGTCGCCGTGCCGGGCACGACGCCGAGCGCCGACGACAGCTGGCCCATCGGCACCAGGTCGCGATCGGTCGTCGCGCGATCGCCGGCCAGACGGCTCTGTCCGGCATGGATCGCCTTCAGGTAGTTTTCGACCGTGCTCGTCGGCAGCATGGGAGGGCGATAGAGTACCACCGCACATGGGGCTCGTGAACCGCCCGGGCGGCACACTGGACCGGGCGTTCGAGTCGCCGGAGGCCAAGCGGCGCTACAACGCCCGCCTCTTCACGACGATCGCCGACCGCTACGATTTCATCACGCGGCTGCTGTCGTACGGCCGCGATCAGGCGTGGAAGCGCGACGTCCTCGCACAGGCGGCGATCGTGCCCGGGCAACGCGTCCTCGATCTGGCGACCGGGACCGGCGATCTGGCACTGGCGGCCGCTGCGCAGGGAGCGACGGTCGTCGGGCTCGATCTGGCGCCGCGGATGATCCGGCTGGCGCGGGCCAAGCCGGGGGCCGGCGCGGTCCGCTTCGTGGTCGGCGACATGACCAGCCTGCCGCTGCCGCCGGCGTCGGTCGACGTGGTCACGACCGGCTACGGCCTCCGCAACGTGCCCGACCTCGATCGCGCGCTCGGCGAAATCGCCCGCGTCCTGCGCCCCGGCGGCCGGTTCCTGTCGCTCGACTTCGAGAAGCCGGCGCACGCCGGCTGGCGCCGCGCCTACTTCGCCTACCTCACCGTCGTCGGCGCGACGGTCGGCACGCTGCTGCACGGCGACCCCGACACGTATCGCTACATCCCGGCGTCGCTGGCGCGCTACCCCGGCGCCGCGGCCGTCGCCGATCGGCTGCGCGCGCACGGCTTCGCGTCCGCTGACATCGTGCCGAAGATGGGCGGCTTCATGGCGATCCACGTCGCGCGCCGGTAGTCTCAGATTCAGCCTCCCCCTGAGTTGGAGCGGTGATGGCTCGACGGACCATTGTTGCGGTGGTGGCGTGCCTTGGCGTGTCGGGTTCCTGGTGGTGGCTCAGCGCCGACAGCGCCGTCGAGCGCCGGCTACGCCGGCCAGTGGAGCGGAGCGGTGGTCCAGGGAGGCTCCGTGTCGTTCACCGTGTCTCCGGAGCAGCGGGTGACCAGCATCACGGTGAACTACGCGCTGAACGGGTGCTCCGGGTCTGCGACGTTCACCGGGCTGGCTGTGGACATCGCCACGGTCCAACGGCCGCCGGGGAATCCAGGTGCCGGGCCCTTCGACAACCTGGGGTTCGGCTACGCATCCGGCGGACCGCAGGGTGCCAACTCCATCAACCTGACCGGCGCGTTCACGTCCACCGGCACGGCCACCGGAGTCACGATCTACAGCGACTTCCACGGCTGCGGCAGCGGCGTCGCCACCTGGAACGCGACCAGGCGCTGACGGGCGCTCGGGCACGGTATGATCGGCGCCATGCTCGATGCGGGGGAAATCCGGAAGCGGCTGCGTCACACCATCGAAACCGCCAAACGGGAGGCGACGGCCCGCCGCGCCGCGCTCAACAGCGAGCAGCAGGCCTTCGACGCGTTCCTCGAGAACCACGCCGTTCCGGTGCTGCGGCTGGTGGCGTCGGCGCTCAAGGCCGAAGGACACGTGTTCCAGGTGCTGACGCCGGCCGGCACGGTCCGCCTGCAGTCCGATCGTGAGCGCGACGACTACCTCGAGGTCGTCCTCGACGGCTCGAGGGCGACCCCGACGGTCATCGGACGGTCGAGCTTCGTCCGCGGCTCGCAGCTGCAGACGGCCGAGCACCCGATCGGCGAATCCGCGATCGTGTCAGACCTGACCGATGAAGACGTCTTCGAGTGGGTACTGCGGATGATTCTGCCGTTCGTCGAACGCTGAGCGCGCCTCGCTCCGCGATGGACGGCGCACGACCATGACGATCGCCGGTTCTTCGCTCGTCCTCGCGTTCACGGTCGGCGTCGCCCTCGGCGCCGTGGTCGCCTGGGCGATCGGCCGCGCCGTGGCGGCCTCGGCCAGCGGTCGTGCCGACGAGCTGCGGCTGCGCGTCCAGGCCCTCGACGCCGAGGCGGTGGCGCTGCGCGAGCGGGTGTCGGCGGCCGATCGCGCCCGCGTCGAGGCCGAGACGCGCAACGTCGCCGCCGAGCGCCGCGTCGAGGACGAGCGGCGCTTCATCGACGAGGCGCGCGAGCGGCTCACCGATGCCTTCAAGGCGCTCGCCGCCGACGCGCTGTCCGGCTCGCAGCGCGACTTCCTGCAGCTCGCCGACGAGAAGTTCAAGGCCCTGCGCACCGACGCCTCGGACGATCTCGAGACGCGCCGGCTGGCCATCCAGGCGCTGGTCGGGCCGCTGCAGCAGGCGCTCGACGGCTACCAGAAGGAAGCGCGCGGCATCGAGGAGCGGCGTCAGCACGACCTCGGCCAGGTCGGCCAGCAGCTGCGCGACGTCGCCGTCACCCATCAGGCGCTGCGCGCCGAGACCAACAAGCTGGTGCAGGCGCTACGGGCGCCGAATGTCCGCGGCCGGTGGGGCGAGATCGCCCTGCGCCGCGTCGCCGAGCTCGCCGGCATGTCGATGTTCTGCGACTTCGTCGAGCAGGAAACGGTGCACGGCGAGACCAGCCGGCTGCGGCCGGATGTCATCGTCCGCCTGCCGTCCGAGCGCGTCGTCGTCATCGACGCCAAGGTGCCGCTCGCCGCGTATCTGGATGCGGTCGACGCCGGCGACGAGTACCACCGCGACCTGGCGCTGGCCAGGCACCTCACCCAGGTCCGCGCCCACGTCACCAGGCTGGCGGCGCGCGGCTACGCCGCCGAGATCGAGCAGAGCGCCGAGTTCGTGGTGCTGTTCATCCCGAACGACTCGTTCCTCGCCGCCGCCGCCGAGCGCGACGCCGATCTCGTCGACTGGGCGCTCGGCCAGCGCGTCGTGCTGGCGACGCCGGCGACGCTGTTCGCGCTCCTGCGGGCGGTGGAGTACGGCTGGCGGCAGGAGCGCGTTGCCGAGGACGCACAGAAGATCAGCGCGGTCGGCCGCGAGCTGTCGGAGCGGATGGCCAACCTGGTCGAGCACCTGTCACACATGGGCGGTGCGCTCGGCAAGACCGTGAAGGCCTACAACCAGGCGGTGGCGTCGCTCGAGAGCCGCGTCCTGCCCACCGCGCGCAAGCTCGAATCGCTCGGCGTCGGGTCGCGCAAGCCGATCCAGTCGATGCAGCCGATCGACCAGGTGCCGCGGTCGATCGTGCCCCAGCAGCTCACGCTCGAACCGTGAGACCGGCCCGATTCGACTCTGAAGACGCTGCAGGAGATCATCACCCTCGCGGTGTTCGTCGCCTTCGCGGATTTCTGATCGCTCGATGAACGACACGATTCGACAGCAGCTCCTGGCGATGGCCGCCGAGGACGCGCGCGTCCGCGCCGAGCTCGCCGCCACCGGTGAGCTGTTCCGCGGCTATGCGCCGCGGATGGAGGACGTCCACCGCCGCAACGCCCGCGACCTGCTGGCGGTCGTCCAGGGGCACGGCTGGCCCGGGCGGACGCTGGTCGGCGAGGACGCCATGCACGCGGCGTGGATCGTCCTTCAGCACGCCATCGGCGAGCCCGAAGTCCAGCGCGGCTGCCTGCCGATCCTGCGCGCCGCGGCCGAGCGCGGCGAGGCGACGCAGGCCCAGGTCGCCTACCTCGAGGACCGGATCGCGTTCTTCGAGCGTCGGCCGCAGCGCTACGGTACCCAGTTCGACTGGGACGAGCGGGGGATGCTCAGCCCCTGGCCGATCGAGGAGCCGGAGGGCGTCGACGCCCGGCGGGAGGCGGTCGGCCTGCCGCCGCTGGCCGACCGGATCGCCCAGGCGCGCAGAAGCGCGCAAGGTTCGGTGCCGCCCGACCACGCCAGGCGCCAGGCCGAGATGCTGGCCTGGTCGAAGTCCGTCGGGTGGATTCGAATAGCGCCGCCTTCGCCGAGGCTTCGGCGCGCCGGGGTGCCCGCTTGCCGCGCCGAAGCCTTTGGCGGAGGCGGGTTAACCGCACCGGGCACCCGCCGTAACTAGTCTCTGGAGGCGAGATTCACCCCATGAGACAGTTCCGGCGCCCGACGCCCACCCTTTCCAGCCTGACCGCCCTGCGTGCCCTTGCCGGCGTGCTGGTCGCGGCAGCCGTTCTTTCGGCACCTATCCAGATCACTGCCGCCCAGGCGCCCGAGTCGGCCCGTCCGCCGCGGACCGCCCAGGCGGCGCAGCCGGCCCCGGCCCCAGCCGTGGCCCCGGCCGCCGTCCCGCCGCAGCTCTACGATACCGACCGGCGGTCCGCCGAGGAGACCCGCAACCGCCTGCGCGAGGCGATCGGGCAGTATTCGCCGTCGCTGTTCGAAGTCTTCCGCCACGACCCGTCGCTGCTCCTGAACGAGCAGTATCTGGCCAGCTACCCGGGCCTGGCCGCCTTCCTGAAGCAGCACCCCGAGGTCGGCCACAATCCGTCCTACTTCGTCGGCGAGCCGCAATGGGAGCGCAACCGCGACCCGCGGATGGCCACCATCGACGCCTGGCGCAACACCATCGAGCACTTCACGATCATCGGGGCGTTCACGATGGCCGCGCTGGCCCTGCTCTGGCTGGTGCGGACGCTGATCGACTACCGCCGCTGGCTCCGGCTGACGCGCATCCAGACCGACGCTCACACCAAGCTGCTCGACCGGCTCACCTCGAACGAGGACCTCATGGCCTACCTCCAGTCGCCTTCTGGCCGCCGGTTCCTCGAATCGGCGCCCATCTCCCTCGACGGCGGCAGCCGGCCGGTCAACGCGCCGGTGAACCGCATCCTGCTGTCCCTGCAGGCCGGCGTGGTCCTGGCCGCGGGCGGTTTCGGGTTCATCTATGCCAGCGGACGGGTCATGGAGGACGTCGCTCCCGGCCTGTTCACCATCGGCGTCCTGGCGATTGCCTTCGGCGCCGGGTTCTTCGCCTCGGCTATCCTGGCGTATGGGCTTTCGGAGCGCCTGGGGCTCCTCTCGCCGGCCAGCCGTCCCCCCTCCGAGTGATGGGGTCATGACGCTGTCGCACATCGACGGACTCGTCGAGGACGCCCGGGCACGGGACCTCACGTTCCAGATGGACGAGGACCTGTTCCGCGCGTTCTACGAGCGGACCTCGCGCGGCCTGGCCGGCTACCTGGTGCGGCTGTGCGGCGACCGCCAGCAGGCCGCCGACCTCCTGCAGGAGACCTACTACCGGTTCCTGCGCTCCGAGGCGGCGTTCGAGGGCGACGCCCACCGCCGCAACTACCTGTACCGGATCGCCACCAACCTGGTGCGCGATCAGCGGCGGCGGCCGATGCCGCCGCAGGTGCCGCTCGACGAGCCGGGCGCCCCCGAGCTCGCCGGCGACACCCGCAGCGCCGAACGGCTGGCCCAGCGCCACGACCTCGACGCGGCGATGTCGACGCTGCGGCCGCGCGATCGGGCGATGCTGTGGCTGGCCTATGCGCACGGCTCGACGCACGACGAGATCGCCGGCGTCGTCGGCGTCAAGACCGCCAGCGTCAAGCTGATGCTGTTCCGGGCCCGGCAGCGGCTGGCCGCGCGGCTGCGCGCCCGGCCTGGTCCCGCCCAGGAGGGATCGCGATGACCGCTTCCGAGTGCGCGCGCGAATCGGAGATCCTCGACGCGATCGCGGCCGGCGAGTGGCCGCACGCGGCGCCGGAGGCGCTGACGGCCCACGCGAGGACCTGCGCGGTGTGCGCCGACCTGGCGCTGGCGGCGTCGGCGATCCACGACGACACGGCGGTCGCGTCGCACGTGCCGATGGCGCTGCCGTCGGCCGGCCAGGTCTGGTGGCGGGCCGAGCTGCGGGCGCGGCACGAAGCGGTGCTGATGGCGCAGCGGCCGGTTCTCGCCGTGCAGGTCGTCGCCGCCGTCGTCGTCCTGGCGGCGCTGGTCACCGGCGTCCGCAGCCTGACGCCCGATGCGTGGGCGTGGGTGGTCCGTACCGCCGGAGTGGCGCGCAGCGGCAGCCTGGGCACGCTGGACACGTGGACCGTGGCGCTCGTCCTCTCGGTCGGGCTGTGGCTGGTGCTCGGCCCGATCGCCCTCTACATGGTCGTCCGCGCCGACCGCCAGGGCGGCCGCTGACAAGCCGGTCCGGAGCCCCCGGAAGGGGTTGTGGTAACGTCGAGATCTTATGCCGACGATCCACATTCCCACGCCGCTCCGGCCCTACGTCGACAAGCAGGAAAGCGTCGAAGTCGCGGGCCGCACGGTGCGCGAAGCGCTGGCGAACCTGACCTCGACCTACGGCGACCTGCGCAAGCATCTCTACAACGACGAGGGCAAGCTGCGGAGCTTCGTCAACATCTACCTGAACGACGAAGACATCCGCTACCTGCAGAAGGAAGACACCGCGCTGAACACGGGCGACGCGCTGAGCATCATCCCGTCGGTCGCCGGTGGCGCGCCCGCGGCCCCTGTTGCTCCACCAGCGACCGAGCGCGAGCTGCCGACCCTGTCGGCGCTGGAATACCAGCGCTACAGCCGGCACCTGATCCTCCCCGAGGTCGGCCTCGAGGGGCAGCGCAAGCTGAAGGCGGCCAAGGTGCTGTGCGTCGGCGCCGGCGGCCTCGGCTCGCCGGTGGCGCTCTACCTCGCCGCGGCCGGCGTCGGCACCATTGGCATCGTCGACTTCGACGTCGTCGACCTGTCCAACCTGCAGCGCCAGATCATCCACACGACGGCCGACATCGGCCGTCCGAAGCTGGAGTCGGCGAAGAACAAGATCAACGCCATGAACCCGGAGGTCAACGTCCTGACCTACGGGGAGCCGCTCTCGTCGAAGAACGCGCTCGAGATCTTCAAGGGCTACGACGTCGTCCTCGACGGCACCGACAACTTCCCGACGCGCTACCTGGTGAACGACGCCTGCGTGCTGCTCGGCATCCCCAACGCCTACGGCTCGATCTTCCGCTTCGAGGGCCAGGCGTCGGTGTTCGGCGCGAAGGACGGTCCGTGCTACCGCTGCCTCTATCCCGAGCCGCCGCCGCCGGGGCTGGTCCCGAGCTGCGCGGAGGGCGGAGTGCTCGGCGTCCTGCCCGGCATCATCGGCATGATCCAGGCGACCGAGGCGGTCAAGATCATCCTCGGCATCGGCGAGCCGCTCATCGGCCGCTTCGTCATCTACGACGCGCTGAAGATGCGCTTCCGCGAGCTGAAGCTGCGCAAGGATCCGGACTGCCCGGTGTGCGGCACGAACCCGACCGTCACGGAGCTGATCGACTACGAGCAGTTCTGCGGCATGCCGGCGGCCGAGTCGTCGGAGTCGCCGATCCAGGCGCCGCCCGCGCCGGGGACGTCGCGCGCGTCCAGCGTCGGCGCGGGTGGCGTGCCGGAGATGACGGCCAAGGAACTGAAGGCGTGGATGGACGAGAACCCGCGCCTGCAGGTCCTCGACGTCCGTGAGCCGTTCGAGGTGCAGATCTCGCGCATCGACGGCGCCACGCTGATCCCGCTGGGCGAGCTGCCGAAGCGCTTCCAGGAGCTCGATCCGACGCGCGACCTCGTCGTCCACTGCAAGGTCGGCGGTCGCAGCGCCAAGGCGGTGACGTTCCTGCGTGACAACGGCTTCCCGCAGGCGATCAACCTCAAGGGGGGCATTCTCGCCTGGAGCGACCAGGTCGACCCCTCCCAGCCGAGGTATTGAGGCAGGGACCACTCCGGAGTCGTTTCCTCGACGACTCCGGAGTTGGTAGTAGAGTAGGACGATCGTGCTCAGGCTTTCCAAGAAGACCGACTACGCGCTGATGGCGATGAAGCACCTCGCCTTGCAGAGCGCTGCCAGCGGGGGCGCCGGCGCCGCCAGCGCCCGCGAGATCGCCGAGCACTACGACATCCCGATCGAGCTGCTCGCCAAGATCCTGCAGCGGCTGGCCCGGCGCGGCCTGCTGGCGTCGCACCAGGGGACGCGCGGCGGCTACAGCCTGGCTCGGCCGGCGACGGTGATCTCGGTCGCCGACGTCATCCAGGCCGTCGACGGACCGCTGACCGTGACCGCCTGCTCGGTCCACGACCAGGCCTGCGGCCAGTACTCCAAGTGCAACGTCCGCGATCCGCTGTGGCGCATCAAGGATCGAATCCTGACGTCGCTCGCCGCCTGCAGCCTCGACGAGATCGCGACCGACGTGCCGATGACCAGCGCCGGACCCGAGCTCCAGCCGGTCACCCTCTCGCGCCGCGCGCGCGAGTAGTGAAACACTTCCATTTCTTGCCCGCGCTCTCACGCGCGGGCGCGGGCCGCCCATTCGGCGTGTGGGCCGCTATTCGCCGCGCTGGGCGCGCGGCGGCGCCCACCCGCGGGCGGCGGAGCGTGCCGTGACGAGCGAGAAGATCGACGCGCGACCGAGCACGCTCCTCTACTTCGACGGTCACGCCACGACGCCGTGCGACCCTCGGGTCGTCGCGGCGATGCTGCCGTACTTCACCGAGCGCTTCGGCAACGCCTCGAGCGCGCAGCATCCGTTCGGCTGGGCGGCGCGCGAGGCCGTCGAGCACGCGCGTGGACACGTGGCCGCGCTGATCGGCGCCCGGCCGCGTGACATCGTCTTCACCAGCGGCGCCACCGAGTCGAACAATCTGGCCATCGCCGGCGCCGTCCGAGGCCAACGGGCGCGCGGCCGCCACGTCGTGACGATCGCGACCGAGCACACCGCGGTGCTGGACGTCTGCGCGGCGCTCGAGACGGACGGCGTCGCCGACGTGACGCGCCTCGGCGTGGACGCCGGCGGCCTCGTCGATCCCGCGGCGGTCGACGCCGCGATCCGCGCCGACACCGTGCTCGTCAGCGTGATGGCCGCCAACAACGAGATCGGCGTGCTCCAGCCGATCGCGGCGATCGGCGCGCTGGCGCGAGCCCGCGGCGTCGCTTTCCACGTCGACGCGGCGCAGGCGGCGGGCAAGGTGCCGCTCGACGTCGAGGCGATCGGAGCCGACCTGCTGTCGCTGAGCGCGCACAAGTTCTACGGTCCGAAGGGAGTCGGCGCGCTCCACGTGCGACGACGCGGGCCGGTCGCTGATCTGCCGCCGCTGCACCATGGCGGCGGACACGAGCGCGGCCTGCGGTCGGGCACGCTGAACGTGCCGGGGATCGTCGGCTGCGGCGCCGCCGCCGAGATCGCCCGCGGCGCGATGGCCGACGACGCGGCCACCCTCGGAGCGCTGCGCGATCGGCTGTTCGACGGCCTCCGGGCTGGCATCGACGCCGTCCACCTGAACGGCGCGCGCGAGCCGCGTTTGCCGCACAACCTGAACGTGCGGATCGAGCGCGTCAACGGTCGCGAGCTGCTCATGGGCCTCAGTGATCTGTCGCTGTCGTCGGGCGCCGCCTGCTGCACGGCGAGCGCCGAGCCCTCGCACGTCCTGAAGGCGATCGGCCTCTCGGACGAGGCCGCCCGCGCCTCGCTCCGCTTCGGCCTGATCCGCGGCACGACCGCCGCCGACGTCGACGCCGCGGTCGCCCTGATCGCCAGCGTCGTGACGGCGTTGAGGCGCTAGAATCACCAGGTGATTGCCGTTCGCGACGAGCAGCCGGCCGATCTCGCGGCCATCCGCGCCGTCAACGCCGCCGCCTTCGATCAGCCGCTCGAGGGCCGCATCGTCGACGCACTGCGTGCGCACGGCGCGGTCCGGCTCTCGCTGGTCGCCGAGGTCGAGAGCCGCGTCGTCGGCCACATCCTCTTCAGCCCGGTGACGTCGGCCGGAGCCGAGGGCCTCGGCCTCGGCCCGATGGCGGTGACGCCGGAGCAGCAGCGGCGCGGCGTCGGCGGCGCGCTCATCGAGGCGGCCCTGGTCCGGCTGCGGGCGGCCGGCTGTCCCTTCGTCGTGGTGCTCGGCCACCACGACTACTACACGCGCTTCGGCTTCGTCCCGGCCAGCCGGCACGGCCTCCGCTGCGAGTGGGACGTGCCCGACGACGCCTTCATGGTCCACGTCATGGATCCGGCCGGCACGGCGGCCGCCGCCGGGCTGATCCGCTACCGGCCCGAGTTCCTGATGGAAATGCCCGGCTGAGCCCGATCGGTCGAGCCGGTCTCGACCTGTCACGTCGGTAAGGTCCGCCACACCTTCTTCACCGTCTTCTCACAGGTCTGCGACAACTCCTGCGTCCAATCGGGACAAGGGGGATCGAGCTATGAGACGACGCATCCTGTTGACGACCGCGGCGCTGCTGACCGGCACCGTCGCGCTGGCCGCTTTCTCCGACCGGCGCGACGATCCGCCTGAAGAACCAGCCGTTCACGGTGGTCGGCGTCCTCGCCAGCAAGGGCCAGTCGTCGATGCCCGGGCAGGACCAGGACGACACCGTCGTCATTCCCTACACCACGATGCAGAAGCGCGTGCTCGGCGTGCAGCACGTCTCCAGCCTCACCATTTCGGCCGAGGACGGCGCGCCGCAGGCCGAGATGACCACGGCGATCACCGACCTGCTGCGGCAGCGGCACCGCATCCGCGCCGGTGACGACGACGACTTCTCGGTCCGGACGATGGAGGAGTTCGCCTCGATGCTGACGTCGACCACGACGACGATGACCTACCTGCTGGCCAGCATCGCTGCGGTCTCGTTGCTGGTCGGCGGCATCGGCATCATGAACATCATGCTGGTGTCGGTCACCGAGCGGACGCGCGAGATCGGCTTGCGCCTCTCGGTCGGCGCCAGCGACCTCGACGTGCTGCTGCAGTTCCTGGTCGAGGCGATCGTCCTGTCCCTCGCCGGCGGCGCCATCGGCGTCGCGCTCGGCTTCGGCGCCTCGTGGGCCGTCCACACGCTGCTGCAGTGGTCCACCCAGGTCACGACCGGGGCGGTCGCGCTGTCGTTCGGCTGCGCCGCCGCCATCGGCATCTTCTTCGGGTTCTACCCCGCCAGGAAAGCCGCCTCACTCGACCCCATCGACGCCCTCCGCTATGAATGACCGCCCGCCAACCATCCCGGCCTGATCGCCATCCCGGGATGGTTCCCGCCGCCGCTCTACCGGCATAATCGGGGCGGAGGGTTCCGCCTGATGAAGACTCGCCTGTCCGTTGCCGTGCTGCTGGCCGCCTCGTTGCTAGCAGCCGGTGGTGAAAGTCCCGCTGCATTCGACGGGCGATCCATCCCGGCGCTCAGCGTTGCTCGTCGGTCGAATATTCCCGATATTCTTCCTCCTCGCGCCTTGACCGCCGGGCGTCTCGCCCGTCTCGGTGCGACGCGGCACTTCCACCACCGGCTGCTAGTGTCGTCGATGCCGGCGGGCCAACTCGCGGCGACGGCGCCGGCGGCGGACGAGCAGCCAGGCCTCGCCACCGGCCGGCGCGGCGCGGTCGCGAGCACGGAAGCCAACGCCACCGACATTGGTCTGGACGTGCTGAAGCGCGGCGGTAACGCCGTGGATGCCGCGGTCGCGGTCGCTTTCGCGCTCGGCGTCACCCATCCCACCGCCGGCAACATCGGCGGCGGCGGGTTCATGGTGATCCGGCTGGCCGACGGCACCAGCACGGCGATCGACTATCGCGAGATGGCGCCCGGCGCGGCGAGCCGCGACATGTACCTCGACGCCGCCGGCGCGCCGACGCTCGACAGCCGGATCGGGCCGCGTGCCGCTGGCATCCCCGGCGTCGTCGCGCGGTCTCGAGCACGCGCACCGCACGTTCGGCAAGCTGCCGTGGCGCGACCTCGTCGAGCCGGCCGTCACGCTGGCCCGCGACGGCGTCGTGCTCGATTCGTTCCACGCCAGCGAGATGGCCGGGGTGACCCGCCTGATGGCCGACTACGCCGGCAAGGTGCCGGACACCAACGCCGCGCTACGCGAGGGCATGACCGCGACACTCGGCACGTTCCGGAAGGCGGACGGGACGACTTACGCAACTGGCGAGACGTGGCGGCAGCCCGACCTCGCGGCCACGCTGGCCGCCATCGCCGCCGGCGGCGCCGACGCCTTCTATCGCGGGCCGCTGGCGCGGACGATGGCGACGCGGGTGACGGCAATGGGCGGCATCTGGACCGAGGCCGATCTCGCCGCCTACAAGGCGGTCGAGCGCGAGCCGATCCGCTTCGTCTACCACGGCCACGACGTCATCACCATGCCGCCGCCCTCGGGAGGCGGCATCACGATGCGGCAGATCCTGGCGGCGTCGGACGCGCTGCACCTCGAGCGCCTCGACTGGGACTCGGTCGATCGGATCCACCTCTACGTCGAGGCGTTGCGGCGCATCTTCGCCGACAGCACGCAGCTGCTCGGCGATCCCGGGTTCGTCACGATCCCGCTGACGACCATCCTCGACACCGGCTACATCCCGAAGCGCATGGCCGACATCGACCGGGCCAAGGCGACGCCGTCGTCGGCAATCAAGGCCGGGGCGGTCGCCCCCGAACATCTCGAGACGACGCACTTCTCCGTCGTCGATGGCGCCGGCATGGCCGTCGCCAGCACCTTCACCCTGAACGGCGGCTTCGGCGCCAAGCTGCAGGTGCCGGGGACGGGCGTGACTGCTCAACAACGAGATGGACGACTTCACCGCCAAGCCGGGGTCGCCGAACATGTTCGGCCTGGTGATGGGGGCGCAGAACGCGATCGCAGCCGGGCAAGCGGATGCTGAGCAGCATGACGCCGACCATCGTCGCCAAGGACGGCAAGCTGCGAGCCGTCGTCGGCTCGCCGGGCGGCCCGACGATCATCACGACGGTGGCGCAGATCGTGATGCAGCTGATCGACCACCAGCGGCCGCTCGTCGACGCGGTGGCGCGCGCCGCGCATCCACCACCAGTGGATGCCGGACGAGATCACCTACGAGGAGGCGCTGCCGGCGGCGACGGTCGAGGCGCTGAAGGCGCGCGGCCACGCGATGCGCGCCCGTGCCCGCATCGGCGTCGCCAACTGCATCGAGGTCGATCCGAAGACGGGCGCGCTCGTCGCCGTCGCCGACGTGAAGCGGGACGGAGGCAAGGCGTCCGCCTGGTGACCGGACTGGCCCGGGCGCTGACGGCCGCAGTTGATGCGGTCGGCCCTCAGAGCACCCAGGCGCCGAAGGCCAGGCAGAGCAGCGCGTTGGTGGTCGCCATGGTGAAGTCGTCGGTGCCGCGCGGCGAGTAGAGCTCGACCAGGCAGTTCGACAGCGCGATGACGACCGCGAGGCCGATCCACGGGCCGACCATCAGGCCGTTGGCGCCAATCAGCGCCAGGTTGACGGCGAGCGCTCCGGCGAAGCCGGCAACGACGCCGACGACGGACTTGCGGTTGACGTCGCCGACGCCCCACACCTTGATGCTCTGCTTGCCGAACAGCGATCCGAAGATCTCAGCGAACGCGTCGGTGGTGATGTAGGACAGCCAGATGAGGCCGAAAACGACGGCGAACTGCTGGCGCGGATAGACCGCCGCGAGCTGCAGGCTGAGCGGTACCATGATGAACTTGAACGCGGTCCACAGCGTGGTGATGAGCAGGCAGTTGGCGCGTCCGAGGTAGCCGTCCATGATGCGCGTCTGCGGCCCGTAGAAGGTCGCCCCGATGAAGCCGTTCAGGTAGAACACGCCGAGGAAGATCCAGCTGCCCAGCACGCCTTCGAACAGGTTGTTGGCGGCGAAGGCGATGGCGAAGTCTGGCTTCGGGTCTTTCAGGACCGCGGTATAGAGGCCATAGAGGCCGGCGAACGCCAGCAGCGCGAAGCGGCCGCGGCGTCCGACCATGTCGGCGATGCGGATCTTCCGCTCCGAGTACTTCGCGGTCAGGGCCGCGACGTCATAGTGGCGGTCCATCCGCGACGAGAACGCATCGCGCCGCTCGGCCTTGTCGAAGCCGACCATCCACCGCAGCAGCGCCGACTTGACGCCCCACCAGAAGAAGCCGGGGATCAGGTAGAAGCCGACCACCATCCCGAAGACGTTGATCAGCGCCGCCTGGGTGATGTGGTAGTCGGCGAAGAAGAACCGGCTGTCGGTCGCCCAGGAGCCGATCCAAAACAGCGTCAAGGCCGTGTTGAAGATCAGCGCGCCGCGGAAGATGCGGCGGGCGGTCACGGCGCGTTGGTCGCCGTCGGCGGGCACGGCGTGGGCAAAGGAAGTGGCGGCGAGGTCGCCGGAGAGGGTCTGGTTCATGGCAAGCAGGCGCTGCTATGCACGGCTGTGTGACGTCAATGTCTCAGACGCATGACGACGGTGCGACGTTTCGTGCGTAAGAAAGACGTACGGGGGCGGTCATATTCGACAGCCGGCCCCAAGCGGCGAGGGAGGCCCTGCCGGAGCCCGTCTGCCCGCCCAGCGGCCGGGGGGCCGCGGGGCTGCTAGACTGGGATCGCCATGATTCAGATCAGCGAAAACGCCGATCGCCAGATTGTGAAGCTCGTCGGGAAGGAGGGGCTGCCGGAGACCGGCGGCCTCCGCGTGGGCGTCAAGGCGGGCGGCTGTTCGGGCCTGAGCTACATCTTCGCGTGGGAGCCGGACGCCCGTCCGGACGACCAGGTCCTCGCCGGCCCCCAGGGTTCCCGCGTGTTCGTCGACCCTAAGAGCTTCCGCTTCCTGGACGGCACGACGCTCGACTACGACACCAGCCTGATGAGCAAAGGCTTCGTCTTCGAGAACCCGAAGGCCAAGTCGACCTGCGGCTGCGGAACGTCCTTTTCGGTCTAGCGGGGCCTCGAGGCCCTGCCTGCTAGCGCGGGCGGGCAGGAGGCGGCGGGGGCGGCGGCAGCAGGCCGCGGCCGCGCAGCCAGGCTTCCAGCAGTCCGGGCCACAGGTCGAGGGCGGCGTCGCCGAGCCCGAGCCCGCTTCCATGCCGGCCGGCGGCGAAGATGTGCATCTCGGCCGGCACCCCGGCCGCGTTCAGCGCGCGGTAGAACGTCACGCTGGCGTCGACCGGCACGAGCTCGTCCTCGGTCGTGTGGTAGATGAAGGCCGGCGGCGTGTCCTTCTTCACCAGCCGCTCGGGCGAATACTGCTCGAACGTGCCGCATTGCACCGGATCGAGCTTCAGCACCCCGCAGTAGGCCAGCACCTTCTGGTCCTTGACCATCGCGTTCAGCCACGGGTAGCCGAGCACCTGGAAGTCGGGCCGGCTGCTGACGCGATCGAGCGGGTCGGCGGCATCGGCGCGGCCGTCCTCAGCCATGGTCGAGGCCATCGCGGTGAGGTGGCCGCCGGCCGAGAACCCCATCATGCCGATGCGATTCGGCGCGATCTCGAACTCGGCGGCATGGGCGCGGACGAACCGCATCGCCCGCCGTGCGTCGACGAGCGGCGTCGGATAGAGATACCGGCTGCCCAGGCGGTACTTGAGGACGAACGCGGTGACGCCGCGCGCCGTGAACCAGTCGGCGACCTGCCGGCCCTCGAGGTTGGCGGCGAGGCCGCGGTAGGCGCCGCCCGGCGCGATGACGATGGCCGTTCCGTTGCCGGTGCGGGGGTGCACCCGGAACACCGTCAGCGTCGGCACGTCGGCGTCTTCGGTGCCCTTCGACTCCGGCGCGTCGCCTTCCCACAGACGGTAGGTAGCGGTGCCGAGGAAGGCATCAGAGGTCCGGGGCGTTGCTGGCGGGGTTGCCGGCGGGGTTGCCGGCGCGGCCGCGGTCTGGGCCGACGCGGGGCCGGCGCAGGCGATGGACAGGACGCACAGGACGGCGACGCGGGCGAGGCGGCACGGCATGATGTGCCAGTCTACACACGCGGCGGTGCCGCCGTGCCAGGCGGCGGCAAGGGGTCCTTGCGGGGGCGGGCGGACCGTCAGCGAGGCGGCGGATTCGGCGGCCGCCGGCTTGACCTTGGCGGCCAGCTCCTCGGCGCTGGCCAGGACGTCCGCACCGGGAATGATGATCGTCCCGCCGTCGACCGCCGACGTCAGGCCGGCGAACCGGCCGTCCACGGCGAACACGGCGGCGCCCGGCGGCAGGTCGATTGTTTCGCCCGGCTCCAGCCACACCCTGGGGATGTCGAGCGTCGGCCCGACGCTGACGGCGCCCACGACGAAGCCGGGAGCGATGGGTGCGGCCGCCAGCTTCGGAGCGGTTTCGCGCCGGCCCGACACCCGCAGCAGGGCATACAGTCCGCTCTCGTCCGTCGCGACCACCGGCGCAGGCAGCCACCCGTCGTAAAGCGCCACGTCGTAGCTGGTCGGGGCCGGGTCGACGTCGGGCACGGCGACGATGGCCAGGTCGTCGCTGACGCGGATGCCGGTCAGGTGGGTGATTCTGACCCCGTCCCGCGCCGCTTCGAGCGTCTTGTCGCCGGCCGCCAGCTGCGACTCGCTGGGCGTCCGGACGCGCACCACCGCGGTGTTCAGGAGCGGCAGGACCTTGTCCAGGCTCATGGTGAGGCGCTTCACCCGGCCGTCGGTCGCCTGTGCCGTCCCTGGGGCCGCCGCATCCTGGGCCGCCACGGGTGCGAGGGTTCCGGCCAGAGCGACGGCCAAGGCGACGGCGATGGCGGCGGCCGAGGCGGCGACGGTCGGGGCGGACATGCGCGGCATTTCCCTATCGTAGCCCCGGGGCGGCGCCGGGGGAGCGGTCCGCCGGGTTTGCCGGCCCCGGCCCCGTGTGACAAGATCGGCGGTTGGGAATGGCTACGAAGATCACCGTTGCACACAGCCCCGACTCCGACGACGCCTTCATGTTCTACGGCTTCGCCTGCGGAGCGGTGGACACCGAAGGACTCGAGATCGCCCAGGTCCTGTCCGACATCGAGACGCTGAACCGGGCCGCCGTGACGGGCACCTATGAAGTGACCGCCGCGTCGTTCCATGCCTTCGCGCACCTCTCGGACAAGTACGCGCTGCTGCCGCACGGCGCCAGCATGGGCGACAACTACGGCCCGATGGTCGTGGTCCGGCAGGACGGGCCGACCACGCTCGACGGCGTCACCGTCGCCATCCCCGGGCTGTGGACCAGCGCCTGGCTGGCGCTGCAGATGTACCAGCCCGGCCTGCAGTACGTCGTCATGCCCTTCGACGAGATCCTCGAAGCGGTCCGTGACGGCAAGGTCGAAGCCGGCCTGCTGATCCACGAGGGCCAGCTCACCTACGGCGACGAGGGGCTGCGCCTGCTGGTCGACCTCGGCGTGTGGTGGGCGGAACGCACCGGCGGCCTGCCGCTGCCGCTCGGCGGCAACCTGATTCGCCGCGACCTCGGTCCGGCGATGATGAAGAAGGTGTCGCGTATGCTGCACGCGTCGATCGCGCATGCGCTGACGCACCGCGCCGAGGCCCTCGAGTACGCCAAGACCTACGGCCGCGGTCTCGCCCACGAGCAGATCGATACGTTCGTCGGGATGTACGTCAATGACCTGACGCTCGACTACGGCGAGCGCGGGCGCACCGCGGTGCGGCGCTTCTTCGACGAGGCGTGGGAGAAGCGGCTGGTGCCGGCCCCGGTCAACGTCGAGTTCGTCGGCGCCAACGACTGAGGCCGCGAAGCACCACGATGCGCGCGAGGATTGACCGCGCCGGACTGGGCGACATCGCCGACAAGCTGGAGGCCGGGGTCCGGCTCGAGCTCGCCGACGGTATCCGCCTGTTCGAGGCGCCCGACCTGCTCGCCGTCGGTGCGATGGCCAACCGCGAGCGCGAGAAGCGGCACGGCGCGCGCACCTTCTACAACTACAACCTGCGTCTCGAGCCGACCAACGTCTGCGAGGCGAGCTGCCTGTTCTGCTCGTTCGCGCGGCTCAAGGAAGGCTCGCCCGGCGCCTACACGATGACGCTCGAGCAGGCCTGGCAGAAGCTGCGCGAGCGCGGCGATCAGGCGCTCACCGAGATCCACATCGTCAACGGCCTGCATCCCGGCCTGCCGTTCTCGTACTACGAAGAGCTGCTCGCCGGCTTCAAGCGGATCAAGCCGGACGTCCACCTCAAGGGCTTCACCGCGGTCGAGATCGCGTTCTTCGCCGACACCTTCGGCAAGACCGACGAGCAGGTGCTGGTCGAGCTGCGCGCGGCCGGCCTCGATTCGCTGCCCGGCGGCGGCGCCGAGATGTTCGCCGAGCGCGTGCGCAAGAAGATCTGCCACGACAAGGCGAGCGGTGAGCGCTGGCTGTCGATCCATCGCATCGCCCACAAACTGGGCATGCGCTCGAACGTCACGATGCTCTACGGACACATCGAGACGCTCGAGGAGCGCGTCGATCACATGCTGCGGGCGCGGGCGCTGCAGGACGAGACGGGCGGCTTCCAGGCCTTCATCCCGCTGGCCTTCCACCCCGACAACAACCAGATGCGCAAGCTGCCGGCGCCGACCGCGGCCGACACGCTGCGCGTCCACGCCGTCGCCCGCCTGATGCTGGACAACATCCCGCACATCAAGGCATTCTGGATCGCGACCGGCGTCAGCGTGGCGCAGGCCGCGCTATGGTTCGGTGCGGACGACCTGGACGGCACCGTCCAGGAAGAGCGCATCTACCACATGGCTGGGTCGGATACGCCCGAGACCATGACCACCACGGCGATTCGTCGCCTGATCTCCCGCGCCGGCCGCGAGCCGCACGAACGCGACACCCTCTACAATCTCGTCGCCCAGGCCTGAGCCCAGGCCTCCGCCTCGGGCTCAGCCCGCCCCTCAGCCCGGGGCTGAGCCCGCGGCGACGCGCAGGAACTGCGTACAATGGCTCCATGGGGACGGTCGACGCGCTGACGGAGTACGAGAGCGAGCACATCGGCGAGCGGCAGCCGCTCCCGAAGCGCTACCTCGGCCTCTCGGTCGAGGAGATGGACCGCCGGATCGCGGCGGCCCGGGCGACGCTCGGCAAGCGCCTCGTCGTCCTCGGTCACCACTACCAGCGCGACGAGGTGATCAAGTTCGCCGACTACATCGGCGACTCGTGGAAGCTGTCGAAGCGCATCAGCCAACACCAGGACGCCGAGTTCATCATCTTCTGCGGCGTCCACTTCATGGCCGAGAGCGCCGACATCCTGGCGGCGCCGCACCAGAAGGTGATCCTCCCGGACCTCGCTGCCGGCTGCTCGATGGCCGACATGGCCGAGCCCGAGCAGCTCGAGATGGCGTGGAAGGATCTCGAGACGGTCGGCGTCGCGTCGACGGTGATCCCGGTCACCTACATCAACTCGGCGGCCAGCATCAAAGCGTTCGTCGGCGAGCACGGCGGCGTCGTCTGCACGTCGGGCAACGCCAAGGCCACGCTCGACTGGGCCTGGGCGCGCGGCGAGAAGATCATCTTCCTGCCCGATCAGCACCTCGGCCGCAACACCGCCTACAAGATGGGCGTGCCGCTCGACGTCATGCCGGTGTGGGATCCGCACGAGCCGTTCGGCGGCCTCGACGCCGAGACGATCAAGCGGGCCAGCATGCTGCTGTGGAAGGGCCACTGCTCGGTCCACACCCGCTTCAGCGTCCGCCAGATCGAGAACGTGCGGAAGCAGTACCCGACGGCGAAGGTGATCGTCCACCCCGAATGCCCGTGGGACGTCGTCCAGGCCGCCGACGAAGCGGGCTCCACCGAGTTCATCCTGAAGACCGTGCGCGAGAGCCCACCAGGGTCGGTGTGGGCGATCGGCACCGAAGTGCACCTCGTGAACCGCCTCGCCCACGAGGTCGCGCCCGCTCGCACGGTTCTGACGCTCGATCAGTTCGGCTGTCTCTGCTCGACGATGTTCCGCGTCTCCCCGAACCACCTGCTGTGGATCATGGAGGAGCTGGTCGCTGGGCGTGTCCACAACGTCATCGAGGTCCCGGAGCGCGTGAAGCACTGGTCGAAGGTCGCGCTCGATCGAATGCTCACGATCATCTAGTGTCCCGAGTCAGAGATTCGGTGCACAAGTCACGGGCGCGGCGCCCGGATCGCAAGGCGCGAGGCGTGAACATATCGGCGATATGTGCGCGACGAGCAACGCCGCGAGGCGGGATGCCCCGCCCGCGACTTGTGTGGCGAATCTCTGACTCGGGACACTAGTGACAGCAGCCAAGCCCCGCGGGCGCGAGCGCCGCCACGCCGAGCAGTTCTGCGACGCCTCGATTGTCGAGGCCTACGCCGCGCGGCCGCCTTACCCGCCCGCGATCGATCCGTTGCTGATCGAGCTCGCCGGCGGGGTCGGTGCGCGGGTGCTGGACCTCGGCTGTGGTACGGCTGAGCTCGCGCGTCGCCTCGCACCGCGGTTCCAGTCCATCACCGCCATCGATCATGCGGAGCGGATGATCGCGCGGGCCCGCACCCTGCCCGGCGGCGCCGCAACGAACATCCGCTGGATGGTCGGTCGGGTCGAGGACATCGCGCTGGACGGTCCCTTCTCGTCGGCCATCGCCGCCCAGAGCTTCCACTGGTTCGACTGGCCGGTGCTGATGCGCCGGCTGGTGGACTGGGTGCCGTCCCGCCGGCTGGTGGTCGTCGAGAAGCGCGAGGCGTCGCCGTGGGCGGAGCCGCTCCAGGCGCTCTACCGCCGCTTCTCGACCAACCGGGACTTCCAGCCCTACGACCTCGTCGAGGAACTGAAGGCGCGGCGCTACCTGACGATCCAGGGGACGATGAAGCATCGCGGGCAGCCGTTCCAGCAGTCGATCGACGACTACGTGACGTCGCTCCACTCGCAGAACGGCTTTTCCCGCGATCGCATGTCGCCGGCCGACGCCGGCGCGTTCGACGCCGCGGTGCGGGTCGCAGTGGCGCCGCACGCGCCCGAGGGCATCGTGCGGCTGCCGGTGATCACGCAGGTCGTGTGGGGCAGCGTGTCGGTGCCGGGCTGAGCGCGAGCTCGCACGACTCCGGAGTCATGGCAGAACGATGACTCCGGAGTGCGGTTTCTGCGATGACTCCGGAGTCGTTCAGCGTTCGATGGCGGCGGCCGCCTTCTCGATCTCGGCCGCATAGGCCTCGATCGCCGCGGCGACCTTCGGGATCTGGCCGGTCGCTTCCGCGAAGTCGCGCTCCTCGATCGCTTCCCGCACCGCCGGCAGCGTCTTGACGCCGTAGCCGGTGTAGAAGCCCGGCGCGTAGATCTGGTGGGTGAACCACGGCCGGCGCGGCAGGCCTTCCTTGCGCGTCAGCGCCCGCTCCGCCGTCAACAGGACGGCATTGGTCGCGGCGATCGACGGGCCGGCGGCCCCGGCCGCGACCGCCGCGCCGGCCTTGGCGTCGTAGCGGCGCGCCGCGACCGTCAGGCGCTCGACGGCGTTGGTCAGCGGCGCGAAGTCGAACGGCGGCACCGCCGCTCGGCGCTTTGGCGTTCCCGCCTTCTCGGACGGGTTGGCGGCCAGCGTGAACACGCCGTCGTCGATGCGCCGGTTGTGCTCGGTCGTTTCGGCGCGCAGCGTGTCGGCCATCTTCTGCACGTCGGCGACGTAGGTCCGGATGCGCCCGGCTGCCCGCGTGAACTCGAACGGCAGCAGATCCGCGTCGGACAGGCGCAGCACCGTCCGGCCGCCGACCTTGGCCAGCGCCACGCCGTAGGCGTAGTCCGGATCCATGAAGCGCTCGAAGTGGGCGATCGAGTCGTAGATCGAGTGGTACTGACCGTAGTCGCCCTCGCCGCCGAAGCCGACGTTGAGCGAGGCGATGCCGAGGTGCTGCAGGAACGGGCTGTAGTCCGAGCCCGAGCCCAGCGCGTCGATCTCGAAGAGCCGGGTGTCGCGCAGCGCGGCGCGCTGTTCCGGCGAACCGTTCAGGATCATGCTGGCGATCAGGCGATCGCCGACCGTGCCGCCTTTGGTCGGCTCCGAGACGACCTGGGCGATCTCGTTGACGAAGCGCTCGAGGCTGTGCGAGCCGCCGATGTCGAGCAGGCCGCGGCCGTTCATGTCCGAGTTGACGTAGGCGACGGCCTTGGCGCCGAGCTCCTGCGCGTGGTCCTCGACCCACTCGGTCGAGCCGAGCAGCGCCTGCTCCTCGCCGTCCCAGCCGGCGAACACGATGGTGCGCTTCGGCTTCCAGCCGGCCTTGGCGAGCACGCCGATGGCGCGCGCCTCTTCCATCAGCGCGACCATCCCGCTGACCGGGTCGGAGGCGCCGTTGACCCAGGCGTCGTGGTGGTTGCCGCGCAGGACCCACTGGTCGGGCAGCTCGCTGCCCTGCAGGGTGGCGATGACGCTGTAGGTCGTGGCCAGCTTCCAGTCGAACTGGAGCTGCAGGTGGACGCGGGCTGGGCCGGGCCCGAGGTGGTAGGTGAGCGGCAGCGCGCCGCGCCACGTCGGCGGCGCGACCGGGCCGCCGAGCGCCTTCAGCAGCGGCTGCGCGTCGGCGTACGAGATCGGCAGCACCGGGATCTTCGTCAGCGTCGCCGCTTCCTTGAACGGCGGGCGCTTGGCGTCCTTGGTGGCGCCGACGCCTGGCGTCAGCGGATCGCCCGGGTACATCGGCATGTCCATCACCGAGCCGCGCTGCGCGGCGCGATCGCTGCGCCAGCCGCCGGCCGGGTAGACGTCGCCCTGGAAGTAGCCGTCCTCGCGCGGATCCGAGTAGATGAGGCAGCCGACCGCGCCGTGCTCGGCCGCGACCTTCGGCTTGATGCCGCGCCACGAGCCGCCGTAGCGGGCGATGACGATCTTGCCCGTGACGTCGATGCCGCGGCGCTCGAGCTCCTCGTAGTCGGCCGGCACGCCGTAGTTGACGTAGACGAGCTCGGCGGTCACGTCGCCGTCGAGCGAGTAGACGTTGTACGGCGGCAGCGCCTCGGCCGTCTGGTTGGAGGTGGCGTCCTCGCGCAGCGGCGGCTCGCTCAGCGCGGCCACGAACCTGGTCGGCGCCACGAGCTCGACCTTGCGCAGGAGCGGCGTCGGGAACAGCACTTGGTAGTCGGTGATGGCGACCGCGTAGCCCCACGAGCGGAACAGCCCGGCGATGAACTCGGCGTTGTCCTTGCCGTAGGGCGAGCCGAGGTGGTGCGGGCGGGCGGCGAGCCGGTGCATCCACGCGCGCAGGTTCTCGGCCTTGAGCTCGGCGTCGAAGCGCTTCTCGAGGTCGAGGTGGGCGGCGCGGCGGGCCGGCGCGAAGCCGGACAGCGTCGGGCCCTTCTCGAGGGCAGGGACAGAGGCAGGCTGCTGGGCTAGTGGGCCGGCGCCGAGCGCCACGGCCATCGAACACGCGATGAGCACACGTCGGAACATGGGCGACAGTATAAGATCGGGCCTTTGCGGGTCCCGCCGAAGGCCGTCGTGGTCGGTCGCGCGCCCGCCAGCTCGCCCGGGCCGGGCCCGGGCCGCGAGCAAGGAGTCGTGAATCCCATGGCGCACCAGCTTCCCAGCCTGCCGTACGCGTTCGACGCGCTCGAGCCGCACATCGACGCGCAGACGATGCAGATCCACCACGGCAAGCACCACCAGGCCTACATCAACAACCTGAACGCCGCCCTCGAGGCGCACCCCGACCTGCAGGCCAAGAGCGTCGAGGACCTGATCAAGGACCTGAACGCGCTGCCCGAAGGCATCCGCACCGCGGTCCGCAACAACGGCGGCGGCCACGCCAACCACTCGCTGTTCTGGACGCTGATGGCGCCGAACGCCGGCGGCGCGCCGACCGGCAAGGCCGCCGACGCGATCACCGGCGCGTTCGGCAGCTTCGACGCGTTCAAGGAGCAGTTCGCCAAGGCCGGCGACCACCCGGTTCGGCAGCGGCTGGGCCTGGCTCGTGTCGTCGTCGGGCAGCAGCTGGCGATCGAGAGCACCGCCAACCAGGACAGCCCGCTCATGGAAGGCAAGAAGCCGATCCTCGGGCTCGACGTGTGGGAGCACGCCTACTACCTGAAGTACCAGAACCGCCGCCCGGACTACATCGGCGCCTTCTGGAACGTCGTCAACTGGTCCAAGGTCAACGAGCTGCTGTAGCCAGCCCGGGGCTTCGCCGCGGGCGGAGCCCGGGCCTCAGCCCGGGGCTCAGCCCGCGGAAGATCGCAGAAACTGCTTACTCGTAGCCCACGACCTCGACGTCGGATCCGGCGTCGAGGCGGGCTACGCCGACCGGGATTTCCACGTAGCCGTCCGCCTGCGACAGGCTGGTGATCTCCCCGGATCCCTTGAAGGTCGGCACCGCCAGATCGCCCTCGATCCGGACCGGCAGGAACTGGTGCCGGTTGGCCGGCGAGCCGACCGCGCTCGCGAGCCGACGCCGGACCCGCGGCGGATCGAGCGCCGGCAGCCCGGCCAGCTGGCGCAGCGCCGGGACCAGCAGGACGTGCGCCTGCGACAGGCAGGACGTCGGGTTGCCGGGCATCCCGAACACCAGCTGATGGCCTCCGAGAGGAGCAGGGCGAGCGATCCGCGCGAACAGCGTCGGCTTGCCCGGCTTGACCGCGATGCCGTGGAACATGACCTCGCCGCGCGCCGCCACCGCGTCGATCACGACGTCGCGCTCGCCGACCGAGCTGCCGCCGCCCAGGACGACGATGTCGGCGCCCGAGGCCGCGTCCAGCGCCGTTCCCGTCGCCTCGATCGTGTCGGGCACCGGGGCGTGCCGCTCGGCGACGCCGCCATGGCGCGCGACCAGCGCCGCCACCGTGAACGAGTTGACGTCGTAGACCGACGCCGGCGGCAGCGGCTGGCCCTGTCGCACCACCTCGTTGCCGGTCGGGAAGATCGCCACGATCGGCTTGCCGACGACGCGCACCTGGTCGCGGCCGATCGCCGCCAGCGCGCCGATGCGGCTCGGCGTGAGCGCCTGCCCGGCGCGCAGCACCACGTCGCCCGAGCACATGTCGGACCCGCGGCGGATCACGTGCTGCCCGGCCCGCGCCTCGCTCAGCACCAGCGCCTGATCGCCCGAGTCGAGCCACGCCGGCGCCGGCCAATCCGCGGATCCCGGGCGCCCTGTGTCCTCGACCATCACCACCGCGTCGGCGCCGTCCGGGATCGGCGCGCCGGTGGCGATCTCCACGCAGTCGCCCGGCGCCAGCGTGCCGGCGAACGGTTCGGCGGTGTAGGAGCGCCCGATCAGGCGCAGCACCGTCGGCGCCACCCGCGTCGCGCCGGCCACGTCCGCCGCGCGCACCGCGTAGCCGTCCATCGCCGAGCGATCGAACGGCGGTTGATCCATCGGCGCCGAGATGTCTTCCGCCAGCACGCGACCGTCGGCGCGATCGAGTGCGATCGGTTCGTCGCGCACGATCGCAGCGATCGCCTCGCGGATCAGGCGGCGCGCTTCGTCGATGGTGATGGTTTCGCCGAACGGTCTCACAGGACTCCTGACAGCGTGTTGTTGGCGGCGTGGAATACGACACCTGGCCAGATCGATCCCGTGCGCGACGCCACGAAGCCGAGGGCGAGCGCGATCGCGAAGAGCGGCGCCGCGTCGGCGAACACTCCGGCGCCGAAGCCGTCCCGCCAGATTCGGTGCGGCCAGTGCATCGACACGAAGATCGCGCCGCCGACGGCGTTGGCCGGCCAGAACCCCCAGCGGTCGGTCAGCTCGGTGAGCACCAGGCCGCGGAACAGCGCTTCCTCGGCGAACGCGGACGGCATACCGCCGGCGAACTGGGCCGCGGCGCGCTGGGCCAACGCCGCGCCCAGCGCCGTCAGCGTGACACCGTGCTTGCGGGCGACGTCGAACGCCACTCCCACGAGGCAGATCGCGATCACGGCGATCGCCAGCGGCAGCGTCCGCGGAGCCGGCCGGCCGAGCCGAAGCGCGCGACCCGGCGATTCGCGCCGGACCCACCAGTCGAACGCCGCCGCCGGACCCACCCACAGCGCCAGCTTGATGGCGCTCGAATAGGCGAGTCGATAGGCCGGATCGAGCGCGAGGTCGATGTTGAAGCCGACCGACGCCCGGGCGGCCCACGCGATCCACAGCGCCGCCAGCATCAGCCAGAAGCCGGGCGTGCCGCGGCGGTCGCCGGACACGCCGCCGGACACGCCGCTGGACACACCGCCGGGCACACCGCCGGGCACGTGGGGCAGCGTCGCAGTCACCGCGTCGCTTCCCGCACGAGGTGTCCCAGTTCGGGCAGGAGCAGCTTCTCGAGCGCCAGGCGCACCGCGTGTTCCGATCCCGGCAGACAGACGAGGACGGCCCGCCCGACGCGGCCCGCGCAGGCGCGGGACAGCATCGCCGCTGCGCCGATCTCGTGGTAGCTGAGCATCCGGAACAGCTCGCCGAAGCCGGGCAGCGGCTTCTCGATGATCGCGCTCGCCACCTCGAAGGTGCCGTCGCGCGCGGTGATGCCCGTGCCGCCGGTCGTGATCAGGATCCGCGCGTCGTCCGCCGCCACCTGCCGCTCGATCCAGAAGCGGACCTCGGCCGGCTCGTCGCGCACGATCGACTTGCCGGTGACGACGTGGCCAGCCGCTTCGAGCAAGGACACGATTGCCGCGCCGCCGGTGTCGGTGGCCTCGGTGCGGGTGTCGCTGATGGTCAGGACGGCGCAGCGGATCGCCGCCGGTGGCAGTCCCGGTGTCGGGGCGCGGTGCTCGGTGTGGCTCATGCAAGGCGGGGGCGGACCCGCGTAGAATCGGCCCCGTGCCGACAGCTTATCCCGCGCTGGCGCGGTTTGCCGCTGGGGCCGCTCTGGTTGCGTCGGTCGCGACGCTGGCGGCGCAGCCCACCCTCGATCGGACCGCGGAGCGGTGGGTCACCCAGACGCTGGCCGCGATGACCGTCGACGAGAAGGTCGGCCAGCTGCTCGTCGCGCAAGTGGCCTCGACCTACGTGCCGACCGACAGCGGCGAGTTCCAGCGCGCGAGCGCGTTCATCCGCGACCAGCACGTCGGCGGCTTCGTTGTCTCCGGCGGAGCCGAGGCCGCACCGAATGTCCTGCTCAACACCGCCTACGGCACGGTGACGCTCGGCCAGCCGCTCGAGGCCGCGTCGATGGTCAACAGGCTGCAGGCCCTGTCGAAGGTGCCGCTCCTCGTCGCCGCGGACTTCGAGGGCGGCGTCGGCTTCCGGATTGCCGGCGCCACGCTGTTTCCCAAGGCGATGGCCTTCGGTGCCACCGGCGACGAGCAGCTGGCCTACGCCGCCGCCACCATGTCCGCCAAGGAAGCGCGTGCCCTCGGCGTGCACCTCCATTTCGCGCCGGTCGCCGACGTCAACAACAACCCCAAGAATCCCGTCATCAACACGCGCTCCTTTGGCGCGGATCCCGCCCGGGTCGGCGCGTTCGCGGCGGCCTGGGTGCGCGGTCTGGCTGCCGGCGGCGCGATGGCGACGCTCAAGCATTTCCCCGGGCATGGCGACACCGACGTCGACACGCATCTCGGGTTCGCCTCGGTCGCGCATCCGCGGACACACCTCGACGAAGTCGAACTCGTGCCGTTCCGCGCCGCGATTGCCGCCAAGGCTGAGGCCGTGATGACCGCGCACCTGGGACTGTCGGCCGTGGACGACAGCGGCAATCCGGCCACGCTGAGCAAACCCATCATCGACGGCCTGCTGCGCCACGACCTGCGTTTCGACGGCCTCGCCATCACCGACTCGATGGGCATGGCCGGCGTCACCAGCAAGGCCGGCGCCGCAGAGGCCGCCGTGCTCGCGATTGAGGCCGGCAACGACCTGGTGCTCAATTCGCCGGACCAGGCCGCCGCGTTCACGGGCCTGCGCCAGGCCGTCCAGAGCGGCCGCCTCAGTGCGGCCCGCCTCGATGCCTCGGTCACGCGGATCTTGCGGGCCAAGGCCCGCCTGGGCCTGCACCGCGCCAGGCTGGTCGATTTGAGCGACCTGCCGAACCAGGTGGGCACGCGCAGCGCCGCCCGAATCGCCGATGACGTCGGCGCGCGGGCCGTGACGCTGGTCAAGGACGACCGCAACAGCGTGCCGCTGCGGTTGCCGCGCGAGGCGAGCGTCCTGTTCCTGTCGGTGGTCGACTATCCGGCCGGCTGGCGGATCGCCTCGCCGAGCCGCGCGTTCCAGCCCGAGCTGCGCCAGCGCTGGCCGAATACGACGGCGATCGAGCTCTCGGACCGGGCCACGCGCGAAGAGATCGAGCTGGTTCGGGCGATGGCGCCGCGCTACGACGCCATCGTCGCCGCGGTCTACGTCCGCGCGTCGTCGGCCAGCGGGCGCTCGGATCTGCCGGCGCCACTTGCCGATCTGTTGCGGCAGCTGGCGACGAGCACGAAGGCCTCGAACACGCCGTTCGTCGCGGCCTTCATGGGCAGTCCCTATTCGGCGGCCGTCGTGCCCGAGGTGCCGGCGATCCTGCTCACCTACGACCTCTACGATCGCGCCGAACGGTCCGCCGTCCGCGCCATCGCCGGCGACGCCAAGATCGGCGGACGCCTGCCGGTGCCGCTGCCAGGGCTCGCCGAGCTGGGCGCCGGGCTCGACCGATGAGCCAGGAGCCTGTCCCGGACGCGCTCGCGCCTGCGGCGACGTCGGCGGCCGCGGTCTGCGCGAACTGCGGCGCGGTGCTGCACGGGCCGTTCTGCGCGATGTGCGGCCAGGCGGACAAGCCGCTCGATCCGCCGGTGCGGCACTTTGCCAAGGAGTTCACCCAGGAGCTCCTCGACGTCGACGGCCGCGTGCCGCGCTCGTTTCGGCGTCTCTTCATGTCGCCGGGATTCCTGACCCGCGAGTATCTCGCCGGGCGCCGCGTCCCATGGCTGACGCCGCTTCGCATCTATCTGACCGCCAGCGTCGCGATGTTCGCCGTGCTGGCGATGGTCGGGGATCCTGGGGGCGTCGAACTGACGTTCACCGGCGACAGCCGCGAAATTGCCGAACGGGTTCGCGCCCTCGGGTTCGCGAGCGAAGCCGAGATGCGAGCCTCCATCGACGCCGCCCGCCAGGTGTGGATGCCACGCGTCATGTTCGCGCTGGTGCCGCTGTTCGCGGCGATGGTCGCGCTCGTGCGCCGCGGTGCCGGTCGCCGGTTTCCTGCCCACTTCGTCTTTGCTCTGGAGGTCCACGCCGCGGCGTTCGGCGTGCGAGCCGTCACCGAAGCCATCGCCTGGGTGTCGCCGGCGCCGGTCGCACGCGTCCTCGATGGGCTGACGGACCTCTACCTGGTCGTCTACATCTTCCTGGCCTTGCGGACCGCGTATGGCGGCACGCGGTGGCAGGCGCTGCGCGACACGACGGTGGTCACGGCTGCCTACACGGTGGCGCTCATCGTCGGCACTGGCCTGGTCGTCGGCGGAACCGTCCTCGTCCGGTGGTGGTGGGGGCACGCCGGTCTCGGCCTCTGAGGCCGGGGTGGCGGCGCCGGCGCCGGCCGGTGTATAGTTGAACGTTCCGGCCGGGCCCTCGGGCGCAGTCGGGCAAGGCAAGTCCGTCGAAGCGCGCCCATAGCTCAGTTGGATAGAGCGTCTGGCTACGAACCAGGAGGTCGCACGTTCGAGTCGTGCTGGGCGCACCAATTCCCTGCGGGAAGTGGTTGCACCCTGCACTCCTCGGTCTCTCACCGACGCGCAGGCTACGCCGGCTTGTCGGTAGAGAGTAGCGAGTCGAGTGTGGGGGGCGCAGTGACGGTCCTGTCGTCGATCGGGTCCGAAGCCGATATCTGGTTTATGCGCGAGGCCTTACGCGAGGCCGAACGCGCGGGCGAGAGCGGGGAAGTTCCGGTCGGTGCCGTCGTCGTGCAAGGCTCGGCGATCGTCGGCCGCGGGCGCAATCAGCCCATCACGGCAGTCGATCCCACCGCACACGCAGAAGTGGTTGCACTGCGTGACGCGGCTCGGACCCTGGGTAACTACCGGCTGATCGGTGTCAGGCTCTATGTCACCATCGAGCCGTGCTTGATGTGCGTGGGGGCGATGGTCCACGCGCGTGTCGGCACGCTGCTCTTCGGGACGCGGGAGCCGAAAGCCGGCGCGGTCGTCTCGAGCCAGCAGGCCCTGGAGCACCCGGCGCTGAACCACCGCGTCGAGGTCGTCGAAGGGATCCTGGCGGACGAGAGCCGCGACCTGTTGCAGCGCTTCTTCCAGGCGCGGCGGCAGGCGAGTCGGGCGAGCGAGTAAGACGCGACGGAGCGCACGTCAACCCCTGACGGGCTGCCATCGCGAGCGGCAAGGCCTCTGCGGAGAGGTACCGAAGTGGTCGTAACGGGACCGCCTCGAAAGCGGTTTGTCGGGTAACCGGCACGTGGGTTCGAATCCCACCCTCTCCGCCATTCTGTTAAGTCGCTAGTTCCTAGGCACTTGCGGCGTTGTGCCGCCTAATATTCGCCTCTGCGAAAAACTTGACACGTGGTACAGCGAACGTGTTGGCATCGTGTGCGCAAGACGTCCGTCCACCCGAGTGCCGTTTCGCCCAAACTGGCTTGGTGCTCAGGCCGGACGAGTGGCGGCTGCTGACGGCATCGAGAGCGGCGACGATCGGGACTGTGCGTGCGAGTTGCTTTTTCGACCCGTCTCGTCTGCCGACCAAGACAGGCCACGCCGAAAGGCACGCGCTTCGCTACGGTGGCCGATGTCGAGCCGGGACGTACGACGGCGTCCTCTATGCGGTGCGTCGTTCGTAGCGGTGGTGGTGGAGGAGACCGCCGACTTCAGGCATCACTGGAAGGGGCCGAAGCAGGGCTCGGCGGCCGGTCGGTGATCCGGGTTGTTGTTGTCGACCCGGGGGTGCGTTTGGTTGCGGTGATAGTAGCGAAGGTACGACGTGAGGACGCGCCGAAGATGCGGCTCGCTCACGACGATGACGTGATCGAGGCACTCCTGTCGGATCGAGCCGATCACGCGCTGGACGTACGGATGCTGCCAGCGACTCGCCGGCGCGGACAGGACTTCGCCGATGCGCATGCCCATGCCCGCCAGGCGCTGGAAGGCCGCGTCGTAGATGCGGTCCCGATCCCGGTGGATCCAGCGAGGTGCCGTGTCGTCCAGGAAGGCCTCGACCACCTGTAGCGCGGCCCACTCGGCGGTGGGAGGCGTCGTCGTGTTGATATGGAGGACACGCCGTCGATGGTGAAGAGCACCACCACGACGAAGAGCACCCGTCCCGCGAGCGTCGGCACCGTGAAGAAGGCAATCGACGCGGCTCATGCAAGGTGATTCGTCAAGGAAGGCCCGCCACGTCTGCGGTGGCGGCCGTGTCGGTCGTGTCAGCAGCCGCGACATGGTGCGTTCTGACGGGTCGACGCCGAGGGTAGGCAACTCGCCGTGGATCCTTGGCGCGCCCACACTGGCTTCGCGGCAGCCGTCTCACGGACTTGGGGGCGAATCTCCTGAGTGACGGGCGGCCGGCCGTTCGCGCCAGGCGTTGACCGTTGGGTGCATCGCCGCAGACCTACGTGCGATGCCAGCCGGCGGTCTCTGCTCGAACTAGACCACCGCTATGCCCCAGTTCGTCCAGATGCGCCGCAAGGCCATCCAAAACAGCAGATCACGCGCCTGCAGGTGGGGGCGACTGTTCGCCCGCGTCGTCGCCATCAGTTGCTGCCGGAGCGCCAGGTTCTCCAGGACCGATTCTCGATGTCCACGGAGTCCCAGCGCCAGCGCATGACCGACGACGGGCAACAGTTGGAGCATGTCTCGATCTTGGCTGGCGCGGACTCCGGAATGTGAGCTCAGACGGCTTGGGCGAGAGTCAAGTGCTGTTCGATGGCCACTAGCAGGCGCTCGCAAGGGTTTCAGCCCACGATGGAGAAATGGCACTGGGCCAGATCGTTGCCGATCTGCGACCGGACAACGAAGCGCGTAGAATAGCGGCTTCGCGTTCGGGTCCGGCCTGCCGACTATTCCGGCGTGCAACGAGGTGACTACTGACACCGCCATGGACGACTTGATCGCGCGCACGACAAAGTACGCGAAGAGTGCGGGACGAACTGGCAGGGCGCACTACAGCGCCGCCGGGAAGGACGAGCGGCTGTCCCGCGCTATGAGCTGGACGAGCGCCGCGCTCACCGCCGTCGTTGGCACCTCGATCTTTGCAAAGTGGATCGAGGTGAAGCCTCTGCCCTTCGGTCTCGCGGCAATCCTGGCCGGTGCGCTGAGCGCCATCCATGCGACGTCGAAGCTCGATCAGCGTGGAGAGTCCCATCGCACCGCGGGCGCTGAGTACCGGGCGGTTGCGGCGGCGTGCCGACATGCTGCGCCTGCGGCTCGAGGCGCGCGATCTCACGAGGGAGGAGGGGCTCGCGGCGCTCGACGATCTCGGCGAGGAGCTCTCGGGGCTCGCGACGCAGTTCCGCGCGCTGCCCGATCAGATCTACAACCCGGCGAAGGCCGCGTTCGACCGCGAGCACACCGAGTACGCGGATGTTGTTCGGCGCCATCCCGCGGCATACGCGACCTCACCGTCGGCCAGGGCTCGCAGTTAAATGGCGTCGAGCGATCGCATCACACTGATTGGCATCCGGCCGACGGACGGATCCATCGGTCCGCCAGGACACCACCTGCGCTGGAGCTTCCCGGCGCCCCTCGGCTTTCCTCAGGACGGCTTTCGCGTCTACCGGCGCAAGAGCGGCGGCTTCGACAGTGCCCACTGTCTCAACCTGACCAAGCAGAACGTTCCGACGGGCTCCCTCCTGGCGTCGGGCGCCACGCTCGAAGGCATCACGTTCCACTACGCCGGGGCCGTGGAGATTCGTGGCAACGGGACCAATCTGACGGTTCAGCCCTCGTCATCCGAGCCGCTCGAGCTCGCGTTCTCGCCGCCCACGGCATACGTCCGCATCAGGGTGTCTGGTGCTTCAGCGCCGGTCCAGTTGCGTGCCTTCGCCGGTCCGTCGCTGGTTGCGTCGTCCGCGATGCTGACGACGGCGGGTGGTGTCGTCGAGGTGAGCGGTCTGAACATCACCCGCGTCACCCTGCCGATGCAGTTCCGAACGCTCGTGGAGCTGTGTCACCTGACGTTGGACGACGTGTGCCGGGACAAGAGCTGGCATGAGCCGCTGGCCGACCTCCCGTTGATTGCGTCCGTGGACGAAGGCGTCGCGCGGCTCGAAGACGGGCTGCGCAACCGTTACGCGGCCGATGGTGCGAGCGCGGTCGACCGATACAAGCCGGAGCTCGAGTCGCTCATCGGGTGGATGAAGCTGTTGCAGGATGCCGTCGCCGCGACGCCCCCGGCAGACCCGGCGGCGTTTCAACTGCCGGCGCCCGCGCCGGGCCATCCGCTGACGGCGATTCGCCCGCAGGGGACGCTGCTGCTCGTGTCGCTCGACCCGAATATTGCGCGATTCCTGAGCCTGTACTGGGTCGACGCGTTCGATCGCGCCGACGGCCCAGAGCGCGGCGGGTCGTACGACTACAAGGTCACGGGCGGCTGGAAGGCCGGCTCGGCGGGCTGCGGCGTGCTGTTCGGGCTTGGACGCGGGGAATCCGAGCCGCCGCTCGCCGCCGAGCCGCTCGAAGGCAACCAGCTGCCAGGGCTGCAGTGGCGCGGACGCGATCCGCTTGGGCGCGTTGGTCTTCGGTGGCCCAGGCCGAAGGATGGGCAGGGTGCGGTACAGCCCGTGCTCTTCGATGTGGCGCGCGAGTCCGACTCGGGGCCGCCGGCGCCGCTCACGGAGAAGCATCCGGTCCTCGTTCCCCCGGATGCCTGGTCGGAGCGCACCGCCGCGCAGTTCATCGACACGAACGTTCCCATCGGCCGCTACCGCTACGAGCTTCGGCCGATCAATCTCTTCGGCCAGGTTGGGGAGGCCATCGAGTCCGACCTGATTGCCGTCGAGGATCTCGAGGCGCCCCCACCGCCGGTGCGGCTGCACGCGACGCTCACACAGCCAGGCTATCCATGGCGTGAGCCCGCGCAGGCCGCGCGCGCGCACGCTCCCGCCGTGCTGCGCCTGCAGTTCGAGTACCGGCAGCGCTCAGCATATCCAGGCGCCGGATGCCAGGACGTTCCGCGTCTACTGGCGCGCCGAGAGCCTGTTCGAGATCGTCCCGGTTTCCCTTCAGGGACTACGCAGTCGAGTCATCGACGGCGATCTACGTGCGCATACCGTGCGCGCCACCGGCGCGGGCGGGCGGGATCTGGGAGCCTTCACGGGCGGCACGCTGTCGCGCGAGGCTGCAGACGATCGGCCGCTGGCCGCGGCCGATCGTCACCACTACCGAGTGGCCAGCGTCTCGTCGGACACGCTGATCCTCGCGCCGAGCGAGCAGGGGTTCGTCGACGACCGGTATCGCCTGATCTCGGATCCCCGCCTGCGCAGCAACTGGGCGGCGATCGACCTGCCGGTCGACGCCCGGCAGCCGCTCCAGGGCATCGTGCCGAGCGCGCAGCCGATGCCGGCGATCGCGATAGCCGTTCAGACCATTACGCCCGGACCTGACCCGCTGGCGATGCTGCCACCGGGCCGCCGTCCTCCCGCCGTCGAACGAGCGCCTGTCGTCGAGGTCCAGATCGATCGTCATCTGCTGGAGCCGGACCTCTTTGCGGAAGGAACTCTTGTCGCTGCCGGCCAGTCGCATCGGATTCTCTACAGCACCAGCGACGCCAGCGGCCCGGCGCGCATCGGGCTCGACGCTGGGGCGACGATTGTGGCCGGTACGGCGGTTACGCTCGCGCCGCCTGCCGGTGCGACAGCGTTGCGGTGGCTGACCATCCAGGCGGCGGCATCCGACGACGTCGCGAAGGTGCCAGGCGGAGAGATCGCGTTCGACGTCGTCCGCGATGGTGAGGTCGTGACCTACGTTGCGCGGGTCGTGTCCGACATCCGCCGCGACGCGGCGAGCTGTGCCGTGCTCACGCGCATGTCGGCAGCAGCCGCGGCCGCGCTTCAGCCCGGGGTCACGCGCGCTCGCTACTTTGCGTCGTACCAGGTCGAGCTCGGCGTGTCGCTCGCACCACCGCTCGGAACGGCCGCCCCCATCGCGCTCACGCTCCCACCGGGCGCGAGCAGCGTGCATCTCTATCTCGCCGTCACGGCGACCGACGATCGCGGGCAGGAGGGCGCGCTGTCGTCGCCAGCGCAAGTCGTTGCGGTGAAGCGGCCGCCGTCGGGTGCGCCGAGCCGTCCGTTTCCCTGCGGCCAGGGCGTCAGCGCGGCTGCCGGCTATGCGACGCCACCGGATCGCCGCGGCCGGGCGACCGTGTGCCTCGCGTGGGACGCCGGTAGCCTGGCGCCAGCCGACGCGATGCGCTACGAGGTCGCGCGCACGGTCGATTCCACGATCGTCGCGACCCATCGTCGCAACTGGTGGCAGGGGCGCGCTCAGGTGACGCCGCCGCTCGTCGCCGGACCTGCCGTCGTCGCCACGATTGCCGCGGTCAGCGCAGGTCCCGGCCGCGGCCTGTTCCGCGTCTCGGTCAGCGGACTGCCGAGTGGAACCGAGGCGTCGGCGTTTGCCGGCGGGCGGCTCGTGCAGCCGCCACTCAATCCGTCGGCACCGAGTCCCGGACCCGCCTGCTTCCAGATCACGCGGACCGATGGATCCGCTCGCGGCCGCATCGATCTCGTCGTGCGCGCCGCCGCAGAACAGATGCCGGCCATGGGGCCGGGCACGCTCGAGGCCGCGCCGTCGTATGCGAGCGTGACGAGCGACCGTGCCGCGCTCGCGGGCATGGCGGCGGACAATCCCGATTCGTTCGGCGTCGTCACCGGCGTCCCGATCGCGACGACGCGATTCACCGACGAGATTGCCGGCATCGGACGGAGCCAATTCCTGTATCGCGCCCGCGCCGTGGACGCCGCCGACAACCGCTCCGCGTGGTCACCCGTCAGCGCGCCGTTCTTCCAGGTGGATACGAGCGCGCCGCCAGCACCGTCCGACGTTCACGCTTCGAGCGGGACACGGAGCATCACGCTACGGTGGCCGCTCAATCCGTCCGTCGATCGCTACGCCGTCCATCGAGGCACTTCCCTAGAGGCGTCGAATGTGTGGACGGAGCGGGCGCCGGTGGCGGTGCTGAACGCCGCTGGCGACGCAGAGGATCCCCTTCGCGTGGTCCATCACGACGCCCCGCTCGCAGCGCTCGGCGACGGCGCGACCTACGTCTATGCGGTCGTCGCGGAGCGGCGGGTCGCGACGGGGCCGTCGGCTGCCGACGTATTGATCCTCCACTCGGCGCCGTCCACCATCGTCAGTGCCGCGCCCGTCGATCCCGATCCCCCCGAGGCGCCGGACGATCTCGCCGCAGCTCGAACGGCCACGGGATCCGCGCCGGTCGTCACCCTGCAGTGGTCGGCGTCGACGCCCCTCGAGTACCGCGTCCGGCGGCGCCTCGCGACGTCCGTTGTGTGGAGCACCGTGAGCGACTGGCTCGATGTCCCGGAATCTGGCGACGAGGTGACAGGGTGGATCTATCGCTTCGTCGATGAAGCGCCGGTGCGCGAGCGCACCATCTACCAGGTGGTCGCGCGCAATCATGCGGGTCGCACCGCGGCGTCGAACGACGCGGACGCGGGGTAGCGAGGGAGCCGCTGTGCCAATCGACGATCTCGTGGACAAGTACCTGCTGACGCCGGCCGATGTCGACGGTTCGAGCGTGCACCCGCTCGTGCAGACCTTCGTCGATTCGTCGATCACCCCGCTGATCGATGGCAACGACTATTTCGAAGGGCTCTACGACGCGATTGCCGCGCTCTCTGGTCCGGCGTCGGAACACGTCATCTACATCGCGGCGTGGCACTTCAGGACGACCTTCGCGTTCCAAGTCGACGATGGCGTTCACCCTTCGCGGTTTGTCGAGCTGCTGGCGTTCAAGGCGAGCCAGGGAGCAGATGTCCGGGTGCTCATCTGGGTGAACGACTTTCTCATGGCGACGGGGCTGCCGTTGCCCAACATTCCGGGCGAGCTCGCACGCCCGTTCGCGCCGCATGTCGAGAAGAATGTCGAGAACCTGACGACCATTCGTGACTTGCGATCGCACCCGAACACCGGCCCGGCCGGCTCCACTCCGGCCCTTCCGCTCGCCGATCGCGTCATTGCGAATACCCTCGACCACCCGTACGGCGCCGTGCACACGAAGTTCGCCTTGGTGATGGACGCCTCGCAGGCGAAGGGGTTCACGGGCGGCATCGACCCCGTCCTCGACCGCTTCAGCGGCACGCTGCATCGCACGGAGCTGCCGCGCGAGATCTGGCACGACGTGATGGCCATGGTCGAAGGTGATGCGTGCCAGGCGATGTACGACTTCTTCCGCTCGATGTGGAACGAGCTGGCGTCCCGTGTCACCACGCCAGGAGCCTCTCCGAGGTTTCGTGTCGGAGCGGACATCGTGCTCGGCACGCCCGTGGCTTCGACCTTGATCCCGGCCCGGGCCGTGCCGCCGAATCCGTCAGTCGCCGGCGGTCTCGTCCGGGTCCAGTCGCTGAGGACCTTTCCGAACCAGCATCGGCCGTTCCTGGTGCCGCTCGAGCGCCCGCTGGGCTTCGCGCCCGACGGCCTGCAGGAGGTGGAGCACGCGTTGCGCAAGGCTGTCGCTGCGGCCGAGCGGTACATCTACGTCGAAGATCAGATCATGCAGGGCACGGTGGCGTTCGGGTGGCTGAACGCGGCCGTTCGTGCGAAGCCGAACCTGAAGATTATCCTGCTCACCGGCCAGGTCGATCCAACGGACCCTCCACCCAGAGTGCGGAACATCCTCATCCGCGACCACCTGCTCGCGGGGCTTTCTGCCTCGGAGATGAGCCGCATCGTGTTCTACGAGCACCAGCTCGTGGTGGTGCACTCGAAGGTGTGGCTGATCGACGACAGCTTTGCCCTGATTGGCTCCGCGAACATCTTCAACCGCGGGATGTTCGTCGAAGTCGAGCACGCCGTGAGCTTCGTGCATGAGGGCGTGACCAACACGGTGGAGCAACTTCGCCGCGATCTGTGGGGTGAACACTTCCGGCTCGCGCCAAGCGATCGGCCCGAGCTCCTTTCACTCGACGTCTCGCTCGCGATCTGGAACCCGTCCTGGGCCGCGGCGTCCGCGCCGCCGCCGACCTTCATCCTCCCCGCGCATGCGGCCGACGTCACCAGGTTCGTCAGGCCGTGGAGTGTCGGCCCCCCGGGCCCGCTCGAATCGGGTGCCGTCGCTGACCGGCTTGAATGTGTTGCTCACCAACTCGAGCGGACAGTCGGAGACTCGGACGCAAGCCGGCCACACCTACGAGAAATGGCGCACGTCCGGCCGTCGCATCGAATGGGTGCCGACCAGTCCTGGGGCGCCGAGCCTGCCCCTCGAGACACCGGGTCCGCCGGATGCCGTGGGGGCGGACTTCATCGACGACTCGATGCTGCCGTTCAACGACCAGGCATCCGGGAGCCCCGGTCTCACCGGGCAGTGGATCGCCGCGTCTGATGGACCGGGCACCGTCTTCGTCCGAAAGATCACCGATCACATCGATCGTCGAATCTTTTTCGCTCCGCTCCCGAGCGCGCCGACGCCCGCGGCGATCGTCTACGACCTGCTGACTCCGGTGCTCCGTCCGGTGACGCTGCCTCCGGACGTGCCGTTCGATCCCACGCTGCCGTTTCACCTCATCTTCCACGACTGGCTGGTCAATCCCGTGCCCTGGTAGGCCATGTCCGCCAACGCGTACTACGTCGAGCTTCGCCGCCAGGTAGAGGGCCTTTGGCCCCAGGATGCCTTTCCGTTGCCCGACCTGTCGGTCCTCGAGCAGATCTGGGTGCGGGTGGCCGAGGTCGGAGTGCACGACGACCGAATCGGGTTCGCCAGCGCCCTGCTGTTCGACGACGTGCTGGAGATTGGGCTGCCGGGGATCGATGCCCTCACGCTGTCGCTGGGCGATCCGGCCGCAGGAGTGGAGGTCGCACTCGCCATCGATCTCCATCCCGCGTTCGCCGGGACGATCGGGCCCGTGAATCTCTCCGTCAACGTCAACGCCGATCTCCTGAGACCGGTGGCCCGCGTGAACGCGGCGACGGAGCCCGTCCCACGGTTCGAGGTGATCGCCGGGGCGCGCCTCGCTGTCCCGATAGCCGGCGTCGTCGTCTCCTTCGATCTGTCCGGGAGCGTGACGATCGCATCGGACTACGCGATATCGCTGCCGCCGGTGATGATCGGCCCGACGGGCGTCGTGGTCGAAGCGCAGACCCTGCGGCTCGTGCTGTCGGATGCCGATGCGGTCGCCGCAGGGCTCACCGCGGCTGCGAGGGGCGTGTTCGTCGACGGCGCGACGGTGTATCTGCCGCAGGGCCTGTCAGTCGCCGTACCGGCAGACGTTCGCGTCGACGACTGCCTGATTGGTCCGGCTGGCTTGTCGGGGACGTTTACCGGCCAGTGGGTCCCGACGCTCTCCGCCGATCGTCGGCGCTTCGAGGGACCGGGATCGGGAGACGTGCTCGGCGTGCCGTTCGCGCTCGAAGATCTCGCGCTCGAGTTCGTGGACAACATCCCCGTGGCCTCGCGAGTCGACGGCAAGGTCATGCTGCCGTACCTCAACGAACCCGTCGGTGTATCGATTGCGATCGGGCGTGATGGAGCACTCTCGGTATCGCTGAGGGCCGCCGGTGCCGAGGGCGTGACGGTCTCGCGTGACGATCTCCTGGAGCTCACGCTTCGATCGTTGGCCCTCACCGCCGACGACACCGCCGGGGTCGTGGTGTCCGGGGCGCTGAGGCCGCTCCTGATGGCCTCCGATGGACTCGAGTGGCCGCGGCTCGACGTCACCGACCTGGCGATCGACACGCACGGGCGGCTGCGTATCAAGGAGGCGTGGCTCGATCTGCAGGAGCTCGCCACCCTCGACCTGTTCGGGTTCCATTTCGAGCTCAATCGCATCGGCCTCGGCTACCAGGAGACCGACGACAAGCTGTGGATCGATCTGACCGGCAGCCTGCACCTGATGGAGCAGATCCCGGTCGGCCTCGGCGTCGAAGGCTTCCGCCTGACGTGGCCGCGCACGCTGCTCGAGCAACTCTCGATCGACGGACCGCCGACGCTGGACGAAGCGATCGCGATTGCCGGCCGGATCGAGGTCAAGTTCGACGGCGTCCATCTGTTCTACGGCGTCCCCGGAGCGGTGGAGTTCGAAGGGCTCATCCGCTTCATCAAGGACACGCAGGCGGTCGGCTTCGCCGGCGACATGGCGCTGCGCGTGCCGGCGACCGGTCTTGCCGCGGAAGCCGGGCTGATGGTCGGCTTCAACCTGGCCGCGCCACCGTACCCGTTCCTCTACGTGTATTTCGGCATCGAGCTTCCGGCCGGCATCCCGCTTGGGCAGTCGGGACTGGCGTTGAAAGGCGCGCTCGGCCTCTTCGGCCTCAACGTTGCGCCCGACAAGAGCCCGGACCAGAACTGGTACTACGACTGGTACAAGCGAGGCCCGATCGTGGGCGCGCATCCGACGAACAAGTGGAAGAACGAACGTGACGCGCTCGCGGTCGGTATCGGGCTGACGATCACGACGGTCGACGGCTACGTGAAGGGCGTTCGCGGCCTGCTGGTCGTGGCGATTCCCGGACCGATTCTGATCGTCGAGGGGCGTGCCTTGATCTTCAACGGGCTGACGCCCGCAGAGCCGCCTCTGCGCGCGCTCGCGGTGATCGACGGCCGAGAGAAGATCATCCAGTTCAACGTCGAGGCAGAGGCGACCCTCATCGAAGAAATGCTGGACGCCTACGGCATGCTCGAAGCGTTCTTCGACGTCAAGGACCTCACCAACTGGCATCTGTATCTCGGCCAGGACGAGCCGCGCGACCGGCGCATCCAGGCGAACGTGCTGAAGTTCCACGACGCCTTCCTGTTCAAGGCGGACGCCTACCTGATGGTGGACACGATCGGCGCGCGCACGCTCCGATCCCGGATGGGCGTGTTCGTCGGGTTCAAGCCGCCGATTCCTGATGTCGGCCCGGTGAAAGTCACGCTCGACGCCGTCCTTGAGGGGAGAGGCGAAGTCACCGTGCTGCCGGAACAGTTCTCCGGCGACATCGATCTGTCCGCGACGATCGAGCTCGAGGCGTTCGGGTTCGGACTACAGGTGAGTGCCTCCGCCGGTGTGCTGACCGAGGGGCCCAGACCCCTGACGGTGGACGCGCGGGTGAAGGTCGAAGCCGAGTTGCCCGCGCCGCTCGATCCCTTCGAGGAAACGTTCGAGTTCCGCTGGCAGGCGCCCGAGCCACCGGAGATCACGCCGCCGCTCAACACCGTGACAGCGGACAGTCCCTTTGCCAAGGGTGGACGCGCGCTCGAGATCAACCACCGCTCTGCGGTCTCGGGGGCGCCCGCGTGGCGGCAGGCGGCCGAGGAGTCTCCCGTCTCCCCGCTGGACGCGCGGCCAATCCTCGCTTTCGGTCACGAGATGAATGACGAGGCCGGCGTGCCGGAAGGCGCCGACCGGCAGCCGGCCTTCGCGCGGCACCCCGATGGTGTGGCGAAAACCTACGACGCGGGATTGATGCGCTTCACGCCGGTCCTGACGACGGTGCGGTTGTACGAACACCGAAAGGGTGCACCGTGGCCGTCCACGCTGGAGGGATGGACGCTCGTCGCGTCATCACGCCGCGCCGACGTTGGCGGCCGCGTCGCCGCCTTGCCGGGCGTGTGGACGGCCGACACCGATCCGCAGGACCCGTCGCAGCCGACGACGCGGCGGCTGCAGTTGTGGACGAGCAATCCCTTGCTGCATGCGAGTGCGACCCTCGGCCGTGGCTACGCGCGGCCGTTCGACATCACCCCTGGCGGCCGGGCCGCCCCAGGGGCGAGCCTGGCCGGGCAGATCCTCGAGCTCCAGCCCGACCTCATGCTGTGCGGCCGCACCAAGGAGCAACGGGTGTGCGTCGACTTCGCGGCCGCGGTCGGTACGACGATCGAGGCCGGAACCACGTGGACGCATCGCGCGCTGCAGATCAAGCCGCAGAACAATCGAGCCGCCGTTCGGCAGGGCAGGCCGAGTTCGACGCGACCGCCGATCCCCGGCCGCGTCTGTCTCGTCGGCGCCGGCCGTATCTCGATACGGTTTCCAGAGCCCATCGTCCGCGCGTGGATCCGCTTCTGCGTGCCACCCGAGCTCGGTGGCAGCGTGCCGGCGACGGTCGTCGATACCGCGCGCAGTGCCTGGACCGCGAAGGAACTGAAGGACATTGCCGACGAGGCCAAGGCAAAATGGACGACGATCGATCCTGGCGCCTGTCGCTTCGACGTGCCTCGGCAGACCGACGTCGACGGCGACACGTGGACCGTTCATGCCGCCGAGGGCTTCGAGTGCCTGGCGCTCTTCAAGACGCACGACTTCGCCATCGCGGAGGTGTGCTACCTCACGCTCGCGGAGTCGCGACGCGCGGTGCGGGCGACGGCGCAGTGTGCCGTGAACTCTACGAGTCCGGAGCCGCAGCACGTGCTGCGGGCGGGCAGCTACTACCGGCTCGACATCGAGACGACGGTTGCAGGAAGGCGAGTCGGTGGCAGCGGGCTGCTGATCGAGCTGTACGATGCCGTGCTGGCGGCGTTGGATCTCGATGACGCGGGTACATACCGGCAGGTGGCGTTCTTCCAGACCGAAGGGCCGCCGACGACGATTGCGTCCTACGTCAAGTGGTCGAACCCGGCGGCGCACGCTACTCGTGTGTTTCGACGCGACGATCTGTCGCTGCGATTCCTCCGGCCCTGTCTGCGGGAGATGTATGCCAGGCCGCATCAGCTGGAGGTGCTGATCCGAAGCGCCCAGGCGAGCTTGGTGCATGGCTACAGCACGACCTGGAACAAGGCCGGCAGCGCCAGCCTGCTGCACGAAGAACAGGTGTGGCGAGAGCACCGTGGTGTCGTGGGCCTGCCGACTACGGCGGTGGAAGCCGACGATGTCCTCGAAGCACGCCACGGCAGTGCGAGGCTGGATGCACACGCGCGCTATGACCTGCTGGTGAGCGGGGGCGCGGGCGGCGCGCTTCTCCTGGCGGATGGTTTCGCCACGCTCTCGAGTGACACGTGGCAGCCGGATACTGCCGCGTGGAGAGCCGCCGATGGCGTGCTCGCCCGTCAGCAGGACACGCGCGCGGAGATCCTCGCCGGCTCCGAATCGTGGAGTGACATCGACGCAGCCGTCGAAGTGCGGCTCCCGAATGCGCGTGCCGCCGGTGTGATCGTGCGCGCGTCGGCGACCGTGCGGCCCGGTGCGGAGCCGCTCTGGAACGCGTGCCGAGTGTCGCTGTCGGAACGCAGTCCCGGTTCGTTCCTGCTGCGGCTCGACGCGGTTCGGCGCGATCCGGAGGCGACAGGCGCGCTGCAGGCGAAGGAGCTGCACTCGAGCACGGTGACGCTGCCGACGGGGTTGTGGTATCGCCTTCGCGTGTCGGTCGTGGCGAATCGCGTCCGCGTCTGGATCTTCGACGATCTGATCGTGGAAGGCTCGTTGTACCGGATTGTGCGGGACTGGACGTCGGCCGGCCGTCGGCCCGGCACGCTAGTCTGGCACGAGGGGGCGCCGGCCGCGGATGTTCAGCAGGCGACCGAGCGCGGAGACCTGCGCGCGTCGACGGCGGGGCGTGCGGGACTGCACGCCAGCGGAGCAGGGCCGGCATTTCGTGGCCTGCAGATCCGCGACGCGATCCTGCACGTGGCGAGCTTCACGACGTCCGCGTTCGACGGCTTCCGTGAGCTGGTGACGTCAGCTGACGGGCATGAGCCCACGCGCGTCGACGGCTCCGTGCCGTCCGCCGCGTCGAGGCAGGCGGTGCGTGATGCCGCTGCCGCCCTTGCGCGTGCGCAGTGGGACTGGTATCGGGCGCAAATCGACTATCGGTTCGAATCGCTGGCCGGCGGCCGCGAGAGTCTCGAAGGCGCAAAGCTCCGGCTTCGAGATGCCCGCGCGGCGCACGACGCCACGTTCCGCACGCTTGCCGAGGCCGCAGCGTCGGGTGTCCTGTATCGGCCGGTCGCGCCTCACGTCGAGCAGTACCTCCTCCGAAACAGCGCCGGCCGGGCGATTGGACTGTGGTTGCGCAGTCCCGAGAGCCTCGACGTCCGGGAACCGGTCGGTGACGCGTCCGGTAGTTCCACCGGGGAGCATGTCGGCCGCACCACCGTGACCGTGATGCGCGGATCGACGCTGGACGTGGAAGTGTTTCATGACGCCGACAGCACCCAGCTCCTCATCTTCAGAACGAACGGCTCGGCGTGGCCGACCGGGCTGTGCCGCGTCACGCTGACCTACCATCGGAATCACAACGACGAGGGGGGGAGCGGAGATCATCAGTACGACAGGCCTGTGGAGCGTGGAGGGACCGGCGAGATCGAGGCTGTCGAGGTCACATGTATGGTGTAGTCGAAGGGAATCTTCAAAGATGCCGTTCTTCTACAGTAGCGCGGAGTTGCGATGGTTCCTTCGCGATGCCGATGGGGACTGGGGCCGACTTCTGAAGTGGTTCCGGAATGACGATCGAATCTCTCTGCACGCCGAAGCCGCCTATGACACGAAGACCGTGACCGCTCCGTTTGTGAAGCGGGAGGCCGAACGCGCTGACGAGTACCTGCGCTTTCCCGATTGCGATACCGTCGGCGTGAAGCAGCGGCAGGGAAAGCTGGAGGTGAAGGCGCTCGTCGCGTCGCCGCGCCCCTACGCCATTGAGAGCGCCGGCGCATCCGGACGGATCGACCAGTGGGTGAAGTGGGGCTTTGCGAGCGAGCACCAAGTCGCAATCGAGGCGGAGCTCGATCGGGCCGGTCCATGGCGCCGCGTGGTGAAGGACCGTTACCTGCAGAAGTATGCATTCAACTCGGGCGCCATGAAGGCCGCTCTGCCCGACGATCGCCCTGAATCCGGGTGCAACATCGAGTTGACGAAGATCACCGTCGATGCGGAGATCACTGAGTGGCTGACGCTCGGCTTCGAAGCGTTTGGTCCACCTGCTCTGGTGACCGCCATCCTCGATATGGCAGTCGCGCAGTTCTTTTCCATCCACGGACCCGCACCCGTTACCCTCGACGGCCGCGACTCTCGCAGCTATTCGGCCTGGCTCGCAGACCTGAAGTAGCTGCGGCATGGGGCACGTGTTCGGCCGCGTGGAATCCACTGCCAGTCGGGCAGGGTCAGAGAGATTCGCGCCGCCGTCCATGGACAGTCTGCCAACAGAAACAATTCCGTCTAGTGTCCTGTAACAGTGGTTCGGTGAATAACTCAGCCCGCGTGAGCGGTGGACGTCCGCTGAGCAAAACGCGCAATGCTGGCGAGGATGTCGTCGGCGCTCTTCGTCCACACGAACGGTCGCGGCGCGGCGTTGCGCGTCTCGATGAAGGCCCAGATCGCTCGCTCCAGTTCGCTGACACGCCGATGCGCGCCTCGTTGCAACTGTTTGGTGGTCAGTTCCCCGAACCAGCGCTCCACCAGGTTCAACCACGACCCGTAGGTCGGGGTGAAGTGCACCTGAAAGCGGGGGCGCTTCGCCAGCCAGCGCTGGATCAGCGGCGTCTTATGGGTGCCGTAGTTGTCCAGGATGATGTGCACGTCGAGGGCGGCCGGCACGCGCGCGTCGATCCGATCCAGGAACTTGCGGAACTCGATCGATCGATGGCGCCGATGCGTCTCGGCGATGACCGTGCCGGTCTTCGCATCGAGCGCAGCAAACAGCGACGTGGTCCCGTGGCGCTTGTAGTCATGGGTCCGTCGCTCGGCTTGCCCCGGCCGCAACGGCAGCAACGGTGCGGTGCGATCGAGCGCCTGAATCTGGGATGTCTCATCCACGCACAGCACCACGGCATGGTCGGGCGGATGCAGGTACAACCCCACGATGTCGCGGACCTTGGGGATCAGCAAGGGATCCGGCGAGAGCTTGAACGTCTCGGTCCGATGCGGCTGCAGCCCGAAGGCGCGCCAGATGCGGCTCACCGTCATGTGGCTGACGCCCGTCGCCTTCGCCATCTCGCGGGTGCTCCAGTGCGTCGCGCCGCGCGGCGTGGACTCGAGCGTCCGCACGATCAGGGCTTCGATCGCCGTGTCCTCGATCCGGCGCGGCGTGCCTGGCCGCGGCTCGTCGAATAAGCCCGCGACCCGATCCGCGACGAACCGGCCGCGCCACTTGCACACCGTCGCCGGGGACATCCGCAACCGCCGCGCCACCACCGCGTTGTCGAGCCCGTCTGCGCACGCCAGCACCAGTCGTGCGCGTCGCGCGATCGCCGGCGCCGAGCGCGAGCGATGCGCCAACGAGGTCAACTCGCGCTGTTCGTCGGGGGTCAGCACCAGCGCCGCTTTCGGACGACCGAGGGCCATGCAGGATGCTCCTTCATCCCGCTCTACGATCGGTCAGTCCAAATTGTTACAGAAATTTCTGTTACAGGACACTAGTCTAGTACTACTTTGTCAGTTTCGCAGCTCGACGTCTTGTAATTGCAGCATCCACTTCAGGTAGTGCGGTTGCGTCATGAAGAAGTGGGCGGTCAGGATCTCCTGGACGATGGCGCGCACGCGTGGCAGGGTGAGATGCGTCTGACCGCGGCGCTGGCGTTCGATCTGCAGAAAGCTGTAGGCGAGGGCGGTCAGCACGACGTGGCGCTCCCAGCCGGGCAGGGTGCGGCCTTCGAAGTGATCGAGGCCGAGTTCGTCCTTCAGCTCTTGGTACTGCTGCTCGATCGCCCAGCGCTGATGCGCGAGCCGGACGAGCGCCTTCAGCGGCGTCGCGGCCGGCAGGTCGACCAGGTAGTACTTCGTGCGCGGGGTGTCGCCGAGATCGCGTTCGCCCAGCAGCCACACCTCGGGCGCCAGCCGACGGTCGCGCCAGTCGTGCGCCGGCGTCACGCGCACCGCGCAAAAGCGCGCGCGCCACGCGGCATTCGTCCCGTTGCGCCACGACACGAGGCGCCACGCGGCAGGCGGCTGGGCGGCGCCCCACGCACGGGCTTCGATGGTGGTGGTGTCGGCGGGCAGGCTCGGGCGCGTCCGGGGTCGGCCGCGTCCCGACGAGACCGGCGGCGCCTGCAGGCGCGGCGTGCCGAGAAAGACCTTCAGGTCGGGCGAGACGCCGAGCGCGTACGGCAGCCGCGCCCGATGCAACGTGCGCCGCAGCGTCGCATTGTCGCCAAACTCGGCGTCGCCGACCACCGCGGTGACCGTGATCCGCGCGGCGCGGACCTGGCGCAGCAGCGTCAGCGCCAGCTGCCACTTGGGGACGACGGTGGCGGTTGCCGGAATGCGGGCCCGCGTTCGCTGGGCGGGCGTGAGCCAGGCCTCGGGCAGGTAGAGCCGCGCGCCCAGCAGCCACGCCTGCCGCCCGGTCCACAGCGCGACCGTGACTGCCGTCTGGCAATTGGCGATCTTGCCCAGCGCCCCGCAGGTACTGGCGGGCCACGCCGACCGAGGCGACGCCTTGCTTGGGAAAGCTCGTCCCGTCGAGGATCAGGACGCCGGTCCGATCGGGCACGACCTCGCGCAGGCACTTCCAGATCGTCTCGGCGTCCCACGGCGCGTCGGTGATGAAATGCTGGAACGCCTGATACGTGCCGGGGTCGCTGAGGCGCGCCCACATGGCCTCCATCGACTTGCGCGAGCTGTCGCTCAGCAGTCCGGTCACGTAGCGACGCAACGCGCCGCGCTGGCTCTGACGACTGAAGCGGTCTTCGAACCGCTCCAGCCACGTCAGCAACCGGCGCAGCCACGCGGTCGCGGTGTGATCCAGCACCGGCGCCCAGCGTACCGAATGCTCGAGAAAAGTACAATGCCCTCAAAAGTGATCACTCTCGAATTCCCGCGGGAATTCGGCAATCTGACAAAGTAGGTACCAGACGCCAGGACTGGCTGGGTCCGGCGATCCACCCAGGCGAGCTGCTTCTGGAGGAGTACTTGAAGCCGCGGGGCGTGGGGCAACTCGAGGCCGCCAAGCAGTTCGGTGTGTCGCTCAACCGCCTGAACGAGATCGTGCTCGGTAAGCGCGGCATCACTGCGGATACGGCTTTGCGGCTCGGACGGTTCCTGAAGACCTCGCCCCGGCTCTGGATGCGGCTCCAGGCCGACTGGGACCTGCATCAGGCGATGCAGCGTGATGGCCGGAAGGCGTCCTGACTCCGACCCTTGGCTGTACCTGGGTTTGTACCTGATACTCAGGTTTTGAGTGGATCTGGTGGTTTCTGGCGGTTCGGATTCGGCCTAACCCATTTCAGGGTAACCGGTTCGTCGGGAACTCCGCCAAAGTATCTCCCTTAGAATCAATGTCTTAGCTATAGAGAGCGCGTTTCGGGTGCGACGACGCCGATTTTCGCCGCGATCTTCGCCTCAGAGACTCGCGAAATCACTGGCTTTTTGGCGACGCGGGTTCTCAACACAGCCACCCGGGTTCCCCATGCACCCTCTCCGCCTGCCGTGAAGATGCCGCATCGCGCACAGCTGGGTGCGCGACAGAGACCGGGCTGTTGACACGCCGAGGCGCCTCTTGACACCGCGCTTGGAATTATTTAGAATTCTAAATAGTGAGAGTGCCGAGCCAGGAGCCCGAAGCGAATTCCGAACGCGATCGGGCAGCGACCCTGCAATTGGTCATCGCCATAGCACGCTCGTATCAGGCTATCGAACAGGGCGTACGGCCACAGCTCGTCGGGCAAGGTCTCAGTCTGACTGAGTTCGCGGTACTTGAGGTGCTGTATCACAAGGGCGCACTCCCGCTGGGTGAGATTCGCGATCGAATTCTGGTGACGGGTGCGAGTACCACCTACGTGGTCAAGAAGCTCGAGACTCGAGGGCTGATGCGTCGACGAACGTCCGCCGAGGACCAACGCGTGGTCTTTGGCGAGCTGACACCCAAAGGGCGAACCCTACTCGATGGAGTGTTTCCCGCACACGTCGACCGGCTGCGCGAGATCATGGGGTGTTTGTCAGTGGCCGAGAAACAGGCGGCGGTCCGACTTCTCCGTCGCCTCAGCCAGCATGCACGGCGCACCACCGGTGAGAGAGTGACCGAGGACGACTGAGGCGTTGGCCGTCACAAAAAAATTTGCTGTGATTGTTAGATTTCTAAATATTTCCTCCCCAGGAGATCCGCTCATGTCTGATGCCACACCCCTTACAGCTGGTCGCACGTTGTCGGTTCGCAGGACCCGCGGTGCATCGATTTCGCTATGGAGCGTGCAGGCTCTCCTCGCGGCCATGTTCCTGCTCTCGGGCGGCTCGAAGCTCGCAGGCGCGACCGCGATGGTGGCGTTGTTCGATGCGATCGGCGTTGGCCAGTGGTTCCGCTATGTCACCGGGAGTATCGAGGTGGCTTCGGCCGTCGACCTTCTCGTGCCCGCGCTCGCGCCGTTCGGCGCTGCGTCACTCGCTGCCACGATGGTCGGCGCCGTCGCTACGCATCTGTTCATCGTCGGTGGATCGCCCGCGGTGCCGGTCGTCCTCCTGGTCGGAGCGCTAGCCGTGGCCTGGGCACGCCGCGACCAGCTCGCGCAGGCGCTGCGGCCCCCGCGCTGAACGCCTTCCCGCAGAGAGCACGCAAGGACACACCATGGACATCGGTATCGACAGTTTCGCGGCCATCCTTCCCGATCCGGCGACGGGTCGACCACCGTCGGCCACCGATCGGATGGCCGATCTGCTCGACGAGGTCGAGGTCGCCGACCGCGTCGGCCTCGACGTCTTCGGGATCGGCGAGCACCATCGTGCCGAGTTCCTGGATTCCGCGCCGGCGATCATTCTGGCGGCCGCTGCGGCCCGCACCAGCACGATTCGCCTCACGAGCGCCGTCACGGTACTGAGCGCCGCCGACCCCGTGCGGGTGTTCCAGGAATTCGCCACGCTCGACCTGATCGCCAAGGGCCGTGCCGAGCTCGTCGTTGGCCGGGGCTCTTTCGCGGAGGCGTTTCCGCTGTTCGGGCTCCAGCCGCGGGACTATGACGACCTGTTTGCGGAGAACCTGGCCCTCTTCCTCGCGCTCCGCGAAACGACCCATCCCGTCTGGCACGGACGCTTCCGCCCGGCGCTCACGGGCCAGGGCGTGTTCCCGCGGCCCCACCAGCAGCGCCTTCCGGTGTGGCTGGGCGTCGGGGGAACGCCGCAGTCCTTCGTGCGCGCCGGCACGCTCGGCCTCCCGCTCATGGTCGCGATCATCGGCGGCGGCTTCGAGCGCTTCCGGCCGCTTGTCGACCTCTACCGCGACAGTGGACGGCGCGCCGGGCACTCACCCGAGCAACTCAAGGTCGGCGTCCATGCGATGGGCTTTGTCGCGGAAACCACGGCGACCGCCAAGGATGCCTTCTTCCCTGGCTGGGCACACCTGACGTCGACAATTGGCCGTGAGCGTGGTTGGCCCCCGCCGTCCCGCCAGCAGTTCGAGGCGATGTGCGGTCCTGAGGGCGCCTTCCTGATCGGTGACCCCGCGACCGTGGCCGGCAAGATACTCGATGCCAGCGAGACCCTCGGCGGCGTCGAGCGCATCACCTTTCAGATGAGCACAGCCTCCCTCGAGACGGCAGCGATGAAGCGCTCGAATCGAGCTGCTGGGAACCGAAGTGGCGCCGGCCGTCCGGACCGCCTACGCCACCCGGTGACGCCGCCCATGCCACAACACGCTGCGACGTCTGCCGCGATGGCGCGCCACTTCTCTGCGGCCCGCGACGAAGGGGCTGGGCTCGAGACACCGACCGGGCAGACCCGAGCCGACCGCCTGGTGCCCTTGCCGGACAACGTGTTGAGTCTGTCCGTGGAGCGCCGATCTTGGAACGGCATCAGTCTTGACGTCATCTCGGCGCGTTGCCAGGGACGGGTGGCGCACCACCTGTGTTACGAGTTACACACGCGGCTGGCCGCCCTGCTCGACGAAGTGGGGACTCCCTGCGAGCCACGGCTGCGCGAGCACGAACCCTGTGCGATGCCGTACGTGCCGCGTCATCTCTACTTCGTCCCGGCCGGTGTACCCGTGTGGGGCTACAGCGCCGACATGCGCTTCGTCAGGGATGCCGTCCTGACCTTCGATCTCGACACAGTCGGGCAGTACCTGGAGCGGAACCTCGCAGGCGATCTCAACATGACGCCGCGCCTGCGATTCGCCGACGAGCGCCTGTGGACGCTCGTCAAGCTCCTGGCCGACGTGGTCGGTGATCGGGATCCGTCGACGCAGCTCTACGGCGATGGGCTGACGGCGGCGATCGTCGCGCGTCTGATGTCGCGGCCGCAGTCGCCTGCCAGAGCGCTGACTGGCCTTGCGCCCTGGCAATTGCGGCGCGTCGTCGAGTATCTCGAGGCGCATCTGTCTCAACGCGTCGGGCTCGCCACACTGGCGGCCCTCGTCGGGCTGTCCCAGTCGCATTTCTCACATGCGTTCAGAGTGTCGACGGGCATCGCGCTCTATCGATGGCAGTTGGACGCGCGCATCCGTCGGGCGCAGCGTCTGTTGCTCGAAAAGGAGCAACCGCTCGACGACGTCGCGGAGGCGACGGGCTTCGCCGACGCCGTCCACTTCGGGCGAATTTTCCGCCAGCTGACCGGCACGACGCCAGCGACCTGGCGCCGCGAGCGGATTCAACCATCCACAGCAGGATTCGTCAGTGCTGTTCGCCTTGGAGCAGGGGAGCATAAGTCATGAACGAACGAGCCTCGCAACCGATGACGGCAGAGGGATACGAGCGGCTGCTACACGCGAACCTGGTGCGAGTGTTCGGCGAACGCAACCGCGCACGTCGGCAGGCGGCCATCGCCGAACTGTACGCGCCGGACGCTGTGCTCTATGAGCCCGATACCGTGGCGACTGGCCACGCCGCCATCGACGAAGCCGCGGAGACGCTGCTCACCCACCTCCCGCCGGCGTTCGTGTTCACGGCCCAGGGACCGGTCGTCGGTCATCACGGCGTGGCGCGCTTGCGCTGGGCCGCCGGACCGGTGAACGGGCCCGTGGCCGTGACGGGCACTGACGTGGCACACGTCGCGGACGGCCACATCCAGAGCCTCTACGTACCTGCTCGATCCCGCCGGCAAGTGAGCCGGCCAACACACCACAGGAGTCGACATGCCCGCCAAGACAGGTCTCGATGCGCTGCTTCGTCCGGCAAGACTGCATCCTCGTGCTGATCGACCATCAGCCGTACCAATTCGCCAACTTGCACAGCCACGAGCCGACGATGATCGTGAACAACGTGATCGCGCTCGCCAAGACGGCGAAGGTGTTCAACGTGCCGACGATCCTCACCACGGTGCTGGAGGAACGTGGGGGTTACCTGATCAAGGGCCTGCAGGACGTCTTCCCGGACCAGAAGCCCATCGACCGCACGTTCATCAACACGTGGGAAGACCCGAAAGTGACTGACATCGTGAAGAAGAGCGGGCGCAAGCAGCTCGTGCTCGCGGCGTTATATACCGAGATCTGCCTCGCCATGCCGGCGCTGCAGGCGTTGGCCGAAGGCTATGACGTGTTCATCGTCACCGACGCGTCGGGCGGTGTCACGGCGGAAGCCCAGGACATGGCCGTGCGCCGGATGGTCACCGCGGGCGCGGTGGCCATCACGTGGATGGCCGTGCTGGGCGAATGGCAGCGCGACTGGGCGCGCGAGAAGACTGCGGTCGGAGTCGCCGGCGTCGTCGCAGAGCATGGTGGCGGGAGCGGCGTCGCCTTCGCCTGGGAAATGCAGCTCCTCGCGGGTCGCGCCGGTGCCGCAGTCTGAGGGATCGATCCGATGCGAGCTTTACCGATTCGGATCGGGTACTGCCTGTCGCTGACCGGTCCGCTGGCAGGAAATGGACAGTCCGCCCGACTCGCGCATGAGATCTGGCGCGAGGACGTCAACCGGTCCGGTGGCCTCCTGGGGCGGCCCGTCGAGCTGATCTGTTACGACGACGGGACGGATGCTTCGCGGGTCGAGGGGCTGTACAGGCGCCTGCTGAACGACGACCAGGTCGACCTGGTCGTCGGTGGCTATGGGACGAACACGCTGCGACCGGCGATGCCACTGGTCATTGACCGTCGCCGGTTCTTTGTCGGGTTGATGGGACTGGGGGTGAACCGCGACTTGGCGTATCCGGGCTACTTTGCGATGATCCCCGCCGGCCCAGACCCGAACGCGGGCCTGACGGAAGGGTTCTTCGCCGTCGCCGCTGCGCAATCGCCTCGGCCAATGACCGTGGCGCTCGTGACAGCGGATGCCGAGTTCGCGCGCAATCCGCTGAACGGCGCCAGAGCGAATGCCGAGCGGTACGGATTTGCGATCGTCCATGAACAGACCTACCCGCTCGACACGGCGAACTTCACGCCGATCCTGGATGCGGTGGCCGCGTCGGGCTGCGACCTGCTGTTCCTCTGTTCCTATCTCGGGGACTCGATCGAGCTGGTCCGCGCGCTCCGCGCGCATGCCTTTCGGCCGACGATGGTGGGCGGCGGCATGATGGGTCCGCAGAACACCTCCGTGAAGACCACGCTCGGTCCATTGCTCAACGGCGTCGTCAACTACGAGTACCTGGGCGCCGGTCCCGAGCATGGCCACCTCCGGCGTCCAGGCCATGCTGGAGGTCGATCAGGCGCGCGCTGCCGAGACCGGTGTCGACCCGCTGGGCCACTACATGGCGCCGCTGGCGTACGCGCAGATGCAGGTCGTCGCGCAGGCCGTCGAGGTGACGCGTGGTCTCGATGACAGTGCTCTGATCGCGTACGCGCGAACGGCGACCTTCCAGACGGTGATGGGTGCCGTCGCCTTCGGCTCGGGCGGTGAGTGGCGCGAGGCGCGCGTGCTCCAAGTCCAATTCCAGGGCATCGTCGGTCACGATGCCCGTCAGTTCAAGGAGGGGGCGCGGCAGGCCGTCGTCTCGCCTCACACCATGACGTCTGGAGCGCTGATCTATCCCTACGCGCTGGCGATCTGAGTCCTGTGCGGGCAGCAATGATCCCACGTCTATGTCACTCAAGCTGAACATCATCATCGGCGGCACTCGGCCTGGCCGCGTGGGTCCGACGATCGGTCAATGGGTCAAGGACGTCGGGGGCGCCCACTGAAGGCTTCCACGTTGGGGGAGACCTCCAGCCTGCTGGGGAGTGCTCGGGCGCGGTTGCCCGTGCCCGCAGTTGACACCTCAAGCTCCCCCAGCAAAAGTGGCTTTATGGACGTGATTCTGTCTCCGGACCTCGAGGGCAAGCTGGCGCGGGCGGCTGGGCGCCGGGGCGTCTCGGCCGAGCTACTGATCCGCGAAGCCCTCGAGCGAGCCGTCGACTACGACGAGTGGTTCATCCGGGAAGTCGAGAAGGGACTCGCTGAGATCGACGCCGGGCAAGTACTCACGCATGACGCCGTCGGGCCCGTCTGGAGCAGCAGCTGGCCGAACACATCAGTCCCGTCGATGATGGAACTCCGGTGGACTCAAGAGGCAGCCGCGGATCTGGAACGCATTGCGGACTACCACGGGGCGCAGCAGTGGCCGTGATCGGACGAGGCGACCTACGGGTGCAACCAGGTGCAAGGCGCCACGGCAGCGATGGCATTCCCGGCAATGTTGGCACTTTAGAATCTGTAAGTTGCAGATTCTAAATGGCCTGACAGAGTTCCGATCCCACCCTCTCAGCCATCCCGTAAGTCTCTCACTAATAGGCACTTGCGGCGTTGTGCCGCGCAATTTTCGCCTCCGCGAAAAACTTGACACGCGTGGTGGACCGAGCGCCTTTGCTTCGTGTGCGCAATACGTGCGTCAACCGGGGCCTGAAGCCGCTCGGTCTGACGCAGGCGGCGGCGGCGCCGCGCCCTGGAGGTGTCCACCGTGCGCCTGCATGAACTCGTGCGGCGTAAGCGAGGCGAGCGCCGACACAGCGCCGCCGGCTTTCGCAACTCTTCAAGGCCACTCCGCAGTTCTGGATGTACATGCCGGCCAATTTCGACCTGAAGGCCGCGATGGCTCGGCGGCGCGCTCTGAAACCCGCCGTCAGGCGGTGAGCGGTGGCCGGCCGAGGGGACGCCCGCGCACGGCGAACGCGGCTTGTGACGGTTGGATGCCCGTCCCGCGCTTCGGTGTCCTGGCCGACACGGGTCCTAGCTAGGGGTGAGCATCTCAGCCCAAGAACGCTCCGGGGCGTTGGTCTTGCGCGCGAAACGAGCCCAGGAACCCAAAGACCACCGGCGACGCACTGCCATTCTTGGAGGGTCGCGCATGGGACGCGCAGTCGATACGACGGGAGTGCCGGCGCTGGCGCTGGCGGGCTGCTTGATGGACTTGGCCGCGCTGCTCGATGGCGCGTCCGATCTCGACTATCGGGCAAGGCCTGACGGCGGCGTGTCGGGCAGTGTCGGCGCCCATGTCAGGCACTGCCTCGATCACGTCCGTGCCGTGCTCGACGGGGCCAAGGTAGGCCTTCGGCATCCTCGCCCTGCGTCAGCAGGGAGACCTGCTCGATGCCTTGGTCGACAGCCCGGCCGATCAGCCGATGCGTCTCGAGGCGCAGGTCGACTGCACCGGAGGCGCAGTCGAGGTGACCTCGTCGCTCGGCCGAGAGCTGGTCTTCGTGCTTCAGCACACGATTCATCACCAGGCCATCATCGCCCTCCTCCTCGCGGCCCGGGGCATCGCCATTCCGCCACGCTCCATCTACCGTCAGACGCCACGCGGAGCAGCTCGCGTGTGCACGGTAAGCCTGCTGCGCTCACCGTGGATTGATGAGACGCGGAGAGCGAGCGACGGCGAGCTGCCGTTGTGCTGCGTTCTTCGTCACGCGTCGACGAGAAGCGCGTGCGGGCCTGCCGCACGGCGCTGTTCGACCACCTGGTGACCGGGCCGTCACGTCGGGCGCAGGATGCGTTCCATCGAGCCACGGGGCCCGGCGATGAGGCCCTGGGTGTGCGGATGTCGCGCGAGGACGCCTGCACGGTGAGCACGACGACCGTGGAGGTGTTCGAGGACCAGATTGCGATGGCCTACTGCGCGAGTTTCCCGATGAAGCGCGCCTCAGTCACCGAACACCTACAGGCGTCGCACCTGGCCGAACGGGTCGCCCGGCTACCGACCAGATGATGCGCTGAACCGTCGGCCCCATTCGGCCGGTGTGTGTCGATGCCTCGGCCCGCGAGCCGGGCTTCACTCGCCGCTCTGCTGCAGTAGTTTGGCGACCAGTCCCGTCCATCCTGTCTGATGACTCGCGCCGACGCCGCGCCCGGTGTCGCCGTGGAAGTACTCGTGGAAGGGCACGTAGTCCCGCCAATGCGGATCCTCCTGAAAGCGGGCCACATCGCCGAATACCGGCCGGCGGCCATCGTCGCCGCGCAGGAAGATGCGTGACAGTCGGCGCGAGATCTCGGCGGCGACCTCGCCGAGCGTCATCATCTGACCCGAGCCGGTCGGGCACTCCACCGTGAGGGCATCGCCGAAGTAGTGGTGGAACTTCTGCAGCGCTTCGACGAGCAGGTAGTTCACCGGGAACCAGATCGGACCGCGCCAGTTTGAGTTGCCGCCGAACAGCCCGGTGCTGGATTCGCCCGGCTCGTAGTCGACGCGGTGTTCGTGGCCGTCGACCGAGAGGACGTATGGGTCTTCGCGGTGATGACGGGAGATCGCGCGAATCCCGTAGGGCGACAGGAACTCGTTTTCGTCCAGCATGTACGCCAGGACGCGCTGCAGTCGTTCCGCCGTCACGACGGAGAGCAACCGGCGCTCGCCGCGCCCAGGCGTCTTCATGCAGGCCACGTTGTCGGTGAGATCGTCACGGTTGGCGATGAACCAGTCGAGGCGCGCCCGGAAGTCGGGCAGCAGGTCCAGCGTCTCGGGCTCGAGCGTCTCCACGGCATAGAGCGGGATGAGCCCGACCATCGACCGCACCTTCATCGGGAAGCGGCTCCCATCGGGCAGGTGAAGTGTGTCGTAGAAGAAGCCGTCCTCGTCGTCCCAGAGGTCGAGATTCTTGTGCTTCCCCTGGTGGCCAATCGCGTGGCCGATGTAGAGGAAGTGCTCCCAGAACTTGCTCGCCACGTCCTCATAGGCAGGGTTCTCCTGCGCGAGCTCCATCGCCATCGCGAGCAGGTTGAGCGAGTACATCGCCATCCAGCTGGTGCCGTCGGACTGCTCGATGTGGCCGCCGGTGGGCAGCGGCGCCGACCGGTCGAAGACGCCGATGTTGTCGAGGCCCAGGAAGCCGCCCTCGAAGACATTGCTGCCCTCGGCGTCCTTCCGGTTCACCCACCAGGTGAAGTTGAGCAGCAGCTTCTGGAACACGCGCTCGAGGAAGACGCGGTCGCCGACGCCTCGCTGCTTCTTCTCGATCTTGTAGACGCGCCACGCCGCCCACGCGTGCACCGGCGGGTTGACATCGCCGAAGGCCCATTCATAGGCAGGCAACTGCCCGTTGGGGTGCATGTACCACTCGCGGAGCATCAAGAGCAGCTGCTCCTTCGCGAAGTCGGAGTCGACAAGGGCGAGCGGCAGGCAGTGGAACGCCAGGTCCCACGCCGCGTACCACGGGTACTCCCACTTGTCCGGCATCGAGATGATGTCCGCGTTGTACAGATGCCGCCACTGGTGATTGCGCCCGTGCTGGCGCTCAGACGGTGGAGCTGGCTGCGCCGGGTCGCCATCGACCCAGTCCTTCACGACGTAGTGATAGAACTGCTTCGACCAGAGCATGCCGGCAAGGCTCTGGCGCATGACTGCGCGGGCGTCGTCGGACAGCGACTGCGGAATGACCTGTGCGTAGAATTCGTCGGCCTCCTGCTGGCGTTGCGCGAAGACCGCATCGAACTGCCCAAACGGAGACGACGCGCGCCCTTCCGACTGTGGCCGCTCAGCGACCGCCGCCGGCGACTCCGAATCGACGGCCGCGCCCAGACCCACCGTCGACCGTCGACGACGTGGTGTCGACGGCTGGGCGGGCATGACGTCCGGCGGCGCGTCTCCGAACGACTCAGGCCCATGCGGCGACAAACGAATCCGGACCGAGATCGAGCCGCCGGCCGGCACGTTGGCGACGTAGTGCGCGGCGGTCTTCGTTCCCGTCTGGGCCGGGTTCACCGCGCTGCCGTCGCCGTGCACGACGCAATCGTTGATCCCGTCCTTCGCGTACGGCATCCCGTTGTCGAACCCGAACAACCGCCGGGTGTTCGTCTCGTTGTCGGTGAACAGCAGCTCGGGCGCGCCGTCGAAGTAGATCCAGCGACGACCGTAGCGGATCGTGTCCGCTTCAACCACCGCGCAATCACCTGCCGACCGACGAGCCTGCAACACGCCCTTGCGTTCATCGCCGTTCCACGACCAGGTGTTCCGGAACCAGATCGTCGGCAGGACATGCAGCGGAGCGGCCTCCGGCCCCCGGTTGCAGACCGTGATCCGCATCTGCAGGTCCTCCGCATCGACCTTGGCGTACTCGACGAACACGTCGAAATAGCGGTCCTGTTCGAAGACGCCGGTGTCGATCAGCTCGTATTCCGGCGCCGTGCGGTCGCGGCGTCGATTCTCCTCGACCAGGTCGCCGTACGGGAACGCCGCCTGTGGGTATTTGTAGAGCATCCGCATGAACGAGTGCGTCGGTGTGGAGTCCAGGTGGAAGTAGTACTCCTTGACGTCCTCGCCGTGATTGCCCTCGTTGCCGGTCAAGCCGAACAGGCGCTCTTTGAGGATCGGATCGCGGCCGTTCCACAGCGCGAGGGCGAGGCACAGCTCCTGGTGTCGGTCGGAGATGCCCGCGAGGCCATCTTCGTTCCACCGATAGGCTCGTGATCGCGCGTGGTCGTGCGGCAGATACTCCCAGGCCGTTCCATGGGCGCTGTAGTCTTCGCGGACCGTGCCCCACGCCCGATCGCTGACGTAGGGGCCCCAGCGCTTCCAATGCGCCTGCCGCAGGCGCGATTCGTCGAGGCGGCGTTCTTCGGCGGTCATGAGTCTCTCCGTCCGGCGCGAGTCAGGGTGTCAGGGTGCCCGACGCTACGCGTCCGCGGCGACTTCGCAGTAGACCTTGATGGCGCCGCGCGCCGTCGTCAGCAGGTCGATCAGCTCGCGGAAGTTCTCGAGGCCTTGCACGGGATGGGTCAGCAGGCGGGACAGCCAGCCGCGATACTGCGCCTCCGCCAGCGCCATGTCCCGGACGCCCGCCTCGAAATACTCGCGGTTGGCGTTCACCGTGCCGACCATCACCTTGTTGCCGAGCACGAACTCGAGGTTGATGCGATCGGCCGGCACGGTCAGGGTGCGCTCGCCACCGGTGACGCTCGACAAGACCAGCACGCCGTTCCTGCCCAGCGCGAGCATGCTGTCGAACGCGACGCTCGACGCGCCGGTGGCTTCGAAGATGATGTCGAACGGCCCGAATTCCCGACCGGCGTCCCGAACCGGCACGTACGCCGTCGTCTCGTAGCGCGCGCCGAGCGCCTCGATCAGGTCCGAGTTCAGGTACGGCTTCGGCTTCTGGCCGAATGTCGTCACCTCCAGGCCGCGCAGCCGCAACACCAGCGTCGCCAGCAGGCCGATGGTGCCGGCACCCATGACTGCGGCCCGGCGCGGCCGCCACACCCGCAGCCGGCGCTGGATCTCGTAGGCCTGGGCGATGCCCTTCTCGACGACGGTCAACGGCTCGAGCAGGACGCCGACATCCTTCAGGCCGTCTGGGACCTTGACGATGTACTCAGGGTCGTCCACGTAGTACTCGGTCAGGTAGCCGTGGCGCAGGTTGATACCGCGCTCGAAGTAGGTGTCGTCGGTCGTCATGTCGTAGGTGCCGATGCGGTCGTACAGGCTCGAGCCTGGCCGACGCACGGTTGCGACAACGTAGTCGCCGGGCCTGAGCTCGGTGACCGCCGGTCCAACCGCCTCCACACGGCCGAAGCTCTCGTGGCCGGTAACCAGGAAATCGAAGCCGGGAGGCGCCGCACCATACTCCGCCGCGTTGATTTCCTTGTCGGTGCCGTCGACGCCGACGCGCAGGACCTTCACCAGGACGCCGCGACCGTCCGGCACATCCTCCAGACGCGGCTTGGCCAGGCTCGCGAGGTGCATCGAGTTGGGCCGCCCGGGAACGACCGCGATCGCCCGCATCGTGTCGGACGATTGGGGCGGGGCGGTGAGAGGGTCGAGCTGAAGATCGGCATTCATTGGGCACACCTCGGGCATCACGCTGGCGGGTATCAGTCAAGCGGCCGATGAGGAACGGACGGATGTCAGGCAGCGAGGAAGTGCCCGACGAGGGGCAGCTGCCGGCGATGGATGGCGACGAGTACCGGACTGCAGCCCAGGATCGTCAGCGCAAGACCAAAGAGCAGGCCGCCATCGCCCTGGACATCAATGCCAAGGAGGGTCAGATGACTCATGACCGCTCCGGCTGCGATGCCGACCGACAGCGTCGCGCCGTAGGCGACGGCGGTCGGAACGAGGAGCAGGACCGCGGCGATCAGCTCGACGACGCCAGAGCCATAGCGTCCCCACGGTTCGGCGCCGAGCGTCGTGAAGATGTAGACCGACTCCTCGGCGCCGGTGAACTTGAAGAAGAGCGTCTGCAAGAGAATGACGGCAACGACGAGGCGAAGAAACCAGCTGAGGATGTTCATGATGATCTCTCGGGACGCACCGTCGACGCCCGGCGTTGGGCGCCGCGGGCCAGCCCGCGTCTGTTGCTCGGATGCCGATGCTCGGCCGGCGTTACGTCGGACACATGGTTGTGGCTTCGCGTCGAGGCGAGCACCGCAAGCGAGGCGCAGGCCAGCATGATCGCGCCGGTCAGGACCCAGCGCTCTTCGCCATGCAGCGCTCCGGCGCCGCCGAGGCGGACGGCGTGCTCGACACCGACGCCGGTCAGCGCCAGTCCAAGGTAGAGCGGCAGGTGGGCGTAGTTCCACACCTCGAAGATCCGTGCCTCGCGTCGCGATCGCACCTGACGATGGGCGGTGGCGTCAGCAGCGTCGAAGTAGGCCCACCAGAAGAAGAAGATCAGGCCGATACCGCCGAACGCCGTCGCCGCCGCCGGCGCCGTCCAGATCGGCTGCGACTGGATCCCTTTCATCGTCGCGACGATCGCCTCGCCGAGCAGGATCAGCGTGAACAGCCCGAAACGCTCTGGCAGGTGCGAGGCGTGCGGCGGCAGCCGTCGCGTGTGACGGGCGACGAAGACGGCCGTGGCGATGTCGATGCTGAGCGCGAGACCCCAGCAGGCATACCGCAGCGGCGGCTCGACCAGCGCCGATGCCAGCCAGATCACGGCTGCGGTGCCGAAGCCGATGGCGTGCTCGAGTGCCAGGCGCCGGGCCGCATCGATGGTCGCAGCCCGCAGGTATTGGCCGACGAGGATCAGGCGCATCACCGCGTAGGCTGCCGCGAACCCGGCGGACGAGGCGCTGTCGAGCCCCTCCTCGGCGTTAGCCGCCATGAAGATGACCGCCGCCATCTGCGCCAGCGTCAGGACGCGCTGCGCGCCGGCGTCGGCGTCGAACCGCGTGGCATACACGGCATAGCCGTTCCAGGCCCACCAGATCACGAGCAGCAGGAAGGCGTAGCGGCCGATTCCGGCGAACGAGTAGTGGTCGGCGAGCGGTGCCCCGACCTGCGCCACCGCCGCGACGAACACGAGATCGAAAAACAGCTCCGCCCACGTCACCCGGCGTTCTGCCGCGGGCAGGCCCGACCAGAACCGGACGCTCACGCGCACGCTCCGACCGGTGTCGCGCCGGGGCGTCGGGCTTCGGCATGGCGGGCGAGATAGGCCTGCGCCGCCTCCGCGCCCATGTAGCGCCGCAGCATGGACGCCGGCGCCTGCGGCAAATCGACCACCATCAGTGCGTCGACCACGTGCCCGAAGGCCGGATCGACGCTGAATCCGACGGCGCGGGCCTGGAGCTTCAGGTATTGCCGCAGCAGCACGGGGACGCCCTTGCCCTCCGCGTCGAGCGCCGCTACCGCGTCGTCGAGGGCGCGGAGCTGGCAGGGCAAGCCGCCCGGCCCGGTCACCGCATGCCGCGGCATCACCAAACCGGTGAGCTCATGAGCGCCAGCATGCGCCTCCAGCGAGGCGATCATCGTCGCGCGTGCCGCCGGGCTGTACGCCGCCGACAGGCTCACCGCGCCGAACAGGTGGCGCAGGTGCGGATGGCGCGCCACGTAGCGGCCGATGCCCGACCACAGCAGCATCAGTGGCGCGTAGTGCTTCTGGTATTCCGGCGTCACGAACGCGCGCCCGAGCTCCAGCCCCGGAGCGATCGCGCCGAGGAAGCGCTGGTCGTAGCGGAACAGCGTCTGGGTGTAGAGCGGCGCCTTCGCGACCGCGTCGACCGGCTGCATCCGATACGCGCCGGCGAGGCACCGGGCCCGCTCGTCCCACACGCACAGATGCAGATAGCGATCGTCGAAGTCGTCGAGATCGACGTCTCCACCGGTGCCTTCGCCCACGGCGCTGAACGTCCGCTCCCGGGCCCGGCCGATTGCCTCCAACAGTCGCGGCGCGGCGGCGGCGTTGGTGGTGAACACGCTGAGCGCGTCCGAGCGGAGCAGCGTGTCGCGGGCGAGGAGCGGCTCTACTTCCCGCTCGAGCATGGCCGCCGAGGTCAGCCTCGCGTGGTGGCGTGCGGGCAGAGCGTCCGTGGCCGCCCTCAGTTCGGCCGTGGCTACGCGGGCGGGCTGCAGCGCGAGGCGCCGCGGCGCAGCGTCGCCGACGTGGACGACGACGCGCGAGTGGCGCTGGCCGACGAGCGCGCGCGGCAGCAGCAGCGTGCGCAGCGCTGGATGGATCAGACCGGCGAGCTGGAATGCCGCGCCGTTGCGGCCCTCGATGAAACACGGCACGACCCGCGCGCCGGTCAGCCGGACCAGCCGGCCGAGCGTGTCCGACCAGGCGGGATCCGCGACCGCGAGCCGTTTCGGATCCACGTGCGACACGGTGCCGGAAGGGAACACGCACAAGCTGCCGCCCTGGCGGACCCAGCGGATCGCGTCACGCAGCGGCTGCCGATTGCTGGCGCCCGCCGACCCGCGACCGAACGCATCGACGGGAATGAGCGATGGCCGCAGCGCCGGGATGCGCATCAGCAGCCGATTGGCGAGGAGTCGCACGTCTGGTCGATCGCGTGCCACCAGCGACGCCAGGACCAGGCCGTCGAGGGCCCCGAGCGGGTGATTGGCGACGACGATCAGCGGGCCTTGGCCGCGAAGCGACGAGAGGTCGCCTATCGTCTCGATTGACACGCCCAGCGCGCCGAGCATCCGATCCACGACGTGCGTTTCCGGTCGGGCGGCGGCCTCGTCGTAGAGGCGATTGAGTGCCGACAGGCCGAGCAGCCGCTCGGCGCCGAGCCACCACGGCTCGAGCAGCGCAAGGGCCGCCGGCCGCGCCTCGAGGCGAGGGAGCGCGAAGGGGCCGGCGGGACCGTGTGCGGTCGTATGCGCCGAATGCAGCACCAGGCTGTCGAGCAGATCCACGGTCATCCTCCCTCGAGTCACGGTCGGCGGTTGGATGCCTTGCACCCGGCGGAGTGTTGCCGCCGGAGTCGATCTCCGCGCCGCCTGACACCCGCTCGAGGGACCCAGCATCAGAGACGCAACTAGCGAGGGGCCCTCGCGAGATGGAGGAGCGTTGTATGCAGGGACGTCTCGGGTCATGGATGCAAGCGGGCTGCGCCGCGCTGTTCGTCGTCGCGACGGCCGCCGGCGCATACGCCCAAAAGGTCAACACGTCCGGCGGTGTCGCCGTGAAGGGCTACGACGTGGTCGCGTACGTGACGGCTGGCAAGCCCGTGGAGGGCTCGGAGCAGTTCGTGCACCGCGTCGGCGGGACGACCTATCGCTTCGCGTCGGCGGCCAGCCGCGACGCGTTCGCGAAGGAGCCGGACCGCTATCTGCCGCAGTTCGGCGGCTTCTGCGCTTATGCGGTGAGCCGTGGGTATACCGCCGACATCGATCCGCGCGCGTGGCGCCTCGTCGGCGGCAAGCTGTATCTGAACTACGACCGCGGCGCGCAGGCGAAGTGGGAGGAAGACCTCTCCGGCAACATCAGCAAAGGCGACGCCCATTGGCCGGCGCTCAGTCGCCGCTGACGGCCCACCACGCGCCATGGGGACGATGCCATCGCTGCTGCTGATCGCCGCGGCGACCCTCCTGTCCGAGGATTCTGACCACCGTCGGCGTGGGACTGGGCGTGCGCGACGGCGCCGTGGCGTTGTGGCCGTCGCTGGCCGCGTGCGTCGTCGGCATCTACGCCGGCGACGTCGGCTTGTGGGCACTGGGACGGTATGGCGGACGACGCGTGCTGGCCTGGCGCATCGCCGGCACGCTGCCGCACGCCTCGCTGGAACGCCTGGGCGCGTGGGTCGATCGCCATCCCGGTGCGGCCATCGTGGGCAGTCGATTCCTGCCGGGCACGCGGCTGCCCCTGTACGTGGCCGCCGGCATCTGGGGCCGGCGTCCCGGGCGGATCCTCGCGTGGATGCTGCTCGCCGTCACCGTCTGGACCCCGCTGCTGCTCCTGACCACGATGGCGCTCGGGCCGCTGGTGGCGCGCCCGCTCGAGGCGTGGCTGGGAGCGCCGTGGGCCGGGCGTCTCGTCGTTGCAGGCGTCGCGGTGTTGCTGCTCCGCGCCGCCCTGTCCCTCGCTCGCGACGGAACGCGGGCGCGGCTGTCAGCGCGCCTGGCGCGGGCACGGAGGTGGGAGTTCGTTGACAGGTGGCTGCCGCGCCCGCTCGGATGACTCGCACGGTGAAGGGCCGTGTTGATCCCCCACCCTGGTAGTGACCCGTCGCGCAGATGGTTCGCGACTCGAAAGGCGGGAGGCTGCTCTGGTGAGACAGGGTCGCGTGACGCAGGGGAAGGTGCGGGCCGGTAGTCGACCCTTACCGCTTGCGACGTATAGGGAGGCTCGATGGCGGCGGCGTCCTGAGCGCGACGAGACGAGGCGAGACCTCCGCGCCGTGCAACAGCTCGCTCTTGGTCACCACCGACGTGCACACGTCCGTGACGGGTACCGCCTGGAGGCGCCGAAGGACGATCGGACTCGAGCGCTTCATGATGGAGGAACACGTGTCGGCGTCCAGCACGTAGCGCGGCATCAGCCCTCGCGTTCCTGGACGGGCACGTCCTCCACATCGGTCATGAACGGCTGGGACGCCGGCGGTGCGGTCTCGAGGTACCGGCCCCAGTCGCGCGGGCGTGATGAGAGGATGACGTCCTCGCCCTCCTTGCGGATGAAGACCTCAGCCGTAGAGACCTGGTACTCATTCGGCGGCCGCACGGCTTGGCTGCGGTTAGTCATGAAGACCTTGCCATGCGCACTGCGGTCTGGCGCCTGTGAACGGTTGCTGCCAAGTACCGAGGGCATCCCGCCCCGCGTGCGTGATACGTGCGTCGACCCAGGTCTTTATGCCGTCCTAGCGGATCTGGAGGAAGCTGAAATCCGCTAAGTCCTGTGTTTGCAACAACGGGGGATGGTGCGAATCCCACCCTCTCCGCCATAAACTACTGAAAATAGAACGTTTAAACGGCGGTGTCTGATTTGGTTATCCACCCTCTCCGAATTGAATACCTGTCCAAGAGACGTCGATTCACTCGACTCGTCTTCCAGTTTTCTCCCCAAAGTGTGCCGACCCAGCGGCTAGCGGCTGGCGCCTCGGGTCTCTAATGTCGCACGACAGAAAAACGCATATACTTTTCTGTCAAAAGACATGGGCACCCACACGAGCTCCATCGACGCGCAGGTGACGCAGCGCCTCGCCCAGAAGGGCACGGGCGCGGTGTTCACGCCGGCCGATTTCCTGGACCTGGGGTCGCGCAACGCCGTGGACCTGGCCCTTAGTCGCCGTGCCCGCGCCGGCACCATTCGGAAGCTCGCCCGCGGCCTGTACGACACCCCGCGGATCGATGCGTCCCTCGGACCGCTCGCGCCCTCAACTGACGACGTCGCGACCGCGCTCCGCGATCGCGACGGCGCCCGCCTACAGGCGGCCGGAGCGCATGCGGCGCACCTCCTCGGCCTCTCGGATCAGGTGCCGGTCCGCGCCGTGTTCCTCACCGATGGCCGGTCGCGGACCGTGCGACTGGGGCGGCGTCAGATCGTGCTGAAGCACACCACCCCGAAGCAGATGGCGACCGCCGGGCGGATTAGTGGGACCGTCATCCAAGCGCTGCGGTGGCTCGGTAAACGTCACGTGACGTCGGACACCATCGCCGCACTTCGTCGCCGGCTCTCCGATGCCGACCGTCAGCAATTGCTCCAGGACATCCGCTATGCGCCGACGTGGATCGCGGACGTGATTCGCGGCGTCGCGTCATCGCATCAGGTCTGACGATGGACCATTTACTGGCTCTCCCGGATGAACGGCGCCAGGTGCTCTTCGACGAAGCCGGCGCTCGGCTGGGCCTCAGCGCTGGCAGCGTCGAGAAGGACCTCTGGGTGTGCTGGATTCTCAAAGCGCTCTTCACGCTGCCTGTGTCAGGTCCACATCTCACGTTCAAGGGCGGCACGTCGCTCTCCAAGGGCTGGCGTCTCATCCAGCGCTTCTCGGAGGACCTGGACATCGTGCTCGACCGCGACGTTCTCGGGTTCCGCGGCGAACAAGCGCCGGAGTCTGCGCCGAGTCAGAAGCAGCGCGCGAAGCGGCTGGACGCGCTGCGGGTCGCGTGCCAACAGTACGTGCGAGACGCATTGTTGCCCGAACTCGATCAGCGACTTCGAGGAGCGCCGCTGGATCCGCATCGATGGCAGCTCGCTCTGGACCCAGACGACGTGGACGCGCAGACGCTGCTGTTCCACTATCCCGCGGTGGCGGCTCGCAGCGACTACATCCGTCCGGTCGTCAAGATCGAACTCGGCGCACGTTCCGACGTCGAGCCGTCCGCCGAGCCGCACATCACCCCGTATGTCGCCGAGGCCCTGCCCGACGTGAGCGGCGACTGCGCCTTCACCGTGCGCGCCGTCGCGCCGGAACGCACCTTCTGGGAAAAGGTGGCGCTGCTGCACGAAGAGGCCCATCGCTCCAGCGGCGCTGCGCCGAAGGCACGCCTGGCGCGCCACTACTACGATGTGTGGGCGTTGATTCAGGCCGGCATCGCGGACCGGGCTCTGGTCGATCCAGATCTGTTCGCGCGCGTTGCCGCGCACCGCGTCGTGTTCTTCCGAAAGAGTCAGGAAGCTCAGGCGTCGCTGCAGCCGGGCCGTCTCAGTATGCTGCCTTCGTCCGAGCGCCGCTCGGCCTGGAAGCAGGACTATGACGCGATGCGGGAATCGATGTTCTTCGGCGATGCGCCGACGTTCGAGGAAATCCTAACGGTGGTGGCGGCGTTCGAGCGCCGGTTCAACGCGAGTCCACCGTAGTACCCGTGGGAGAGAGACGTTCTACCGCTGCGAACCCTGGGCCCCTCGTTGCCGTAGATGCTGCGCCTGCCCTGGCGCCTCGCGGAGCACTGCCGAGCCCCAACCCACAGGAGGCGCTGCGGAACGCCATCGTCACGAGTCGCACCCCCACGCGCAATTGTGTCGCCGTCTCACTTACGAGCGGCCGTAGCTGCCGCCGACGTCGCCACTTCTCGACCCAACGTGATCCACCGGCGCAACGCCGCGGCTGACTGGGTACCCGTGGCGCTCACGTAGACGAAACCCTTCAGTGACCTCCCCGTGAAATCCATCGGGCGGACGTGCGGCTGACGAAGCGCTTGCGCATGCCCTTCCTTCGGTACCCGCACCATCAAGTCTGTGTCCTGAACGCCGCAGCACATGCGGCCGCCCACCAGGAAGGCGAGGCCGCCGAACATCTCGCGCTCCTCGACGGCGGGTCCGTTCAAGAGATCCCGAATACGTTGGGCGAGCGTCTCGTCGTACGCCATGACGTCAGTGGGACGCCGCGAACGGATTCTCGTCGGCCGTCGGCCCGTACACGGATGGGACCGGCACGTCGAGCAATCGCAGGTACACCACGAGCTGGCCGCGATGGTGATACCAGTGGTTGAACAGGAACGATCGGATCACGCCGACGCGCGGGGCGGAGAACAGCGGGGTCACGCCGTTGGTCAGCGTCCACGTGGCCATCGCGCGCGCATCAGAGAGCGACTCCAGATAGCGCTGCGCGTGGGTGACGCTCGTGTCGAACGCCGCCATCAGGGCGGCGTGATTGGCGGCCGACGGAGGGGCGCCGGCGGCGGCGCTGAAGTCGAGAGTGTCGCCGGCCACGAAATCCGAGAGCTGTTGGGGCAGCGTCGCCACGTGCAGCGCGAGCTGCCCGAGGGACATCGACTTGGCGTGGGGACGCCACGCAAGGCTCGACTCTGGCACACGCTCCAGCACGCGGCGCGTGGTGGCGGCCTCCATGGCCAGTTCCTGCAGAAAGGGCGCGCTCATGTTCATGTCGGTCTCCTAAGATCAATTTGCGCTCAGACGAGTTTCGCGCCAACCGGCGGCGTCGGCTCGGCCACGTTCGTGTAGAACCAGATCTCGTATCCGTTGGGATCCATGACCTTGAAGGTGCGGTCGCCCCACCACTGGAGGGTCAGCGGATCGCTGATGGCCACGCCCTTCTTCTTCAGGACGGCGTGCAGCGCGTCCACGTCCGCGACCTCGAGATAGATGTCGACGGCCTGCTTCTCGGGCGACGTCGCGGTACCCTGCGCCCGGTTGAACATGATGCTGGCCGTTCCCAGGACGACGGTGCAGAAGTCGAGTTGCCCGTCTTTACCAATCATCCCCATGACGTGCCGGAACCCCAGCGTGTCGACGTAGAAATTCCGGGTCGCGTCGACCGACGGGACCGCGATGATGGGCATGATGCGCCCTGCCACTGTGTCAGCCATCGTCTCTCCCTTCGCGCGGCCTGTCGTCGCGCGGCCATCACTGTGGCAGCAGCGCGGGATCTGTTTCAACTACTGTGAGGAGTAGATAATGCGTCAATGGGCCTCCCGGACCTGGACTCGCTCGAATCGATCGGCTTGACCCTGTACGAGCGTCGGGCCCTCGCGGCCCTGATGCTCTGTGGCGTCGCCGACGCGGCGACGCTATGCCGTGAGGGCTCAGGTACCGACCTCCAAGATCTACCTGGCGATGGAGAAACTGACGCGCTTCGGGCTCGCACAGAGCCAGCCGACCCGCCCAAAGATGTTCGCGGCATTGCCAGCCGAGGCGGTCGTCGCCCGGGCCGTCGATATCGCCCGTGAACGCGCGGAACGCTTCGCGGCGGATGCCTCTGGGCTCCGCGAGGCGCTGACGGGCCTGCGCGCACGTGTCCGCGGGCGACAGCCCTTCCTCGATCTGGCCCTTGGCATGGACGGCCATGTGCGGCGGCACCTGGTGCCGTTGGCCGCCGCACGCACGCGAATCGTCTCCTATATGGAGGCGGGCGATCTCGCCGCCATCAATGCGGCCATCGACGCCGGATTCCCCATTCTGCGGCGCATCGCTCGCAATACAGCCGAGCACGGCGTGGAGCACCGGGTCGTGTTCGGCTTCTCCTACCGATCAGCCAAAGACCTCGTGGACTTCCTCCGGGTGCACCGAGCCGACCTCAAGCAGGTCACGGGTGTGCGGTACTCAGGAGAACTCGGCCATCCGTTTCACGTCGTGGATGACGACACGGTCGTCCTGCCGCTCGATCACCCGTTCGTGAAGGAGGGACGGTTTGCCTCGCTCTTGATTCGAGACCGCGAACTCGCCGACAGCTTGGTGGAAGGCTTTCAGGAGCTCTGGCGAAAGGCGATGCGCAGCTTGCGGGAGGTGGGCGCCGATCCGCGCGGGGGAGAATCCCTCAGCCCTACGACGGGCCGGTAGCTCAAGCCGGCCGTTTCACGCGCGCTGTGCGGGCGGTCGCGACGACCAAGCAACCGCGCCACTCGCCCGCACATCCTCGGGGGACAACGTCGGGAAGTCGACGAGGATCTCCGCGGTGCTCGCGCCTTCGGCCAGGCTGGCCAGCACCATCCGAAGGGTCACCCGCGTCCCTTTCACGACCGGTTCGCCTTCGACGATGCACGGATCCCAGACTGTCGTTCAGCTCACCCAAGTGCGTCTTACGTCCGCCTCGAGTTGATCCTGCCGAGCCTTCACCCAAGGTGCATAGTGCCGTTCTGTCACCTTAATCGACGTGTGCCCCAGCAGCTTCGAGACGCTCTCCAGTGTCACGCCGTTCAGGAGCAAGGAGACCGCGAACGTATCGCGGAAGCGATGGGGATGCCCGCCGACGATTGGGGGTGTCGCGGCCTTGAACAACTTGACGAACACCCGGTTCCAGCTCTTGACCGTGCTCTCGCGCGCGCTACCCCCGTCCCAGAAGAAGTAGTCCGCGTGGTCGTTTGTTACGGCGTCGAGTGCCGTGAGTATGTCGGGTGGCAGCGGACAATAGACCACGGTGCCCGTCTTCTGCGTTGTCAGGAACAGCCGTCCGTCCCTGATACGGCTCCGCTCCAGACACGCGGCGTCCTGCATCCGCAGGCCTGAGTAGCGGAGCAGCAGCACCATGGCCCTCGCCTTCGGTCCGAACGAGCCCCAGCGGGCCAGGCTGTCGGCGGCGGCGAGAATGCGCGTCATCTCATCGTCGTCGAACGGGAGCGTCGGCCGCATCGTGACCTTGGGCGGCTTCAGCAGCATGGCCGCATTCGACTCGATCCAGCCTGCATCCTTGCAGTGCCGCAGAAAGCTCCGCAGGTACTCCAGCCGTTTCACGGCGGAGAATGCCGAGTAGGGCCATCCGTTGCGGAAGGTGCGCAGAGTGCCGCTTCTGAATCGTGGTCTCGGCCACGTGACGGGCCTTCGCATCATCGAAGTACGCTTCGACCGCCTTCTCAACGGTGGGAAGGTCGACCTTCACGACACCGATCTGACCCGATGCCTCCCAGCCGTGAACGGTCGCCGCGGCGGCGCTCCACTCGCGGGTATTCAAGGAGCGCTTGACCCACTCACCGCCGAGCGAACCCTGCACCCAGATGCCGCAGTTGCAGCGCGTCCAACGGCGGCCCTTGCTACGATGCGAACAGGTGCGCGCGTGCCATCGGAAGAGCGTTAAACTGCCGGCCGGCATGCCTCGATTCTAGCGCCGTGACGCCGCCTGTCGTACGCCAGTTCTATTCCAGCACCGCCACTTTCGATAGGATTTGTTGAATCTATTTGCGATGATTCGTTAAATTGTTCTAACGATCCGACTGTCGGAGTGGTTCCGAATCCCACCCTCTTTGCCAATCACACCTCCGCGTGCCGGCTCTCATCGCCGGTCCTGACAACCTGCCTCCCTACACATGGAACGCTGCCGCCGGGCGAGACCCTACATGCCAAGCCCCGGGCGTCAGCGACAGTCCTCGGGCCATCGGCCGCCACCGCAAAACCCGGCGGTCTCGATTGGGCGAAGCGCTCCAAGTTCGCCGGCCAGCGCGTGACATTCACTTATTCGTGGCGAGAACGCCGCCGGTCGCATCCAGGCTGTGTGCGACAGGCCGCTGGAGGCCGCGCCGCTGGGCGACATCAACAGACGACGACGCTTGCTGTGCCTCCGTGCTATTCCCGCCGTGGCGGGACACGGCTACTGCGCGTCCAGGCGTGCGCTTCTGCGGGCGAAGGGGAGCACGCCAAGCAGCAGGGCCGCTCCGGGCACCACCAGCATGACCAGGATCATGTTGATCATGTTGATATCCAGGTGCAGGCCCGCCCCCCCGCGCGAAAGCGCATACAGCATGTCTGCCCCGACCGCCGGCCCAGCCATCGCCATATGAAGCACCAAGGGAAACACGCCGGCCGCCAGGCGCTCGCCGGGGCTGCCGCCGACGTGTCGGGACCATGCGGCCCCGATGGCTCCGAGCACGAGGTAGAAGAGGAACGCCAGGCCAGCCGCGAGTGCGTGCACGTGCCAGCGCGGGTCGACCCATCGATCGGCAGGTGTCGAATAGACCACCAGGGACATGCCTGTCGCCGCCGCCAGCAGAATCGTCGTGCCCGGCAGCAGCACGGTGATTGCCTGTCTCGTCATGGTCGTGTCCTCATCGGTCGATCTATCCACCGCCACCGCAAGCGCGCGCCAGTCGGGCACGCGTTCCATCGCGCAGGCAATCGCCTCCGCCTCCGTACATCCGCTCCGAAGGGCGGCATCGTAGGCGTCTTCGAGGTGGGCCGCCAGCTCGGCGCTTATCTCGCGGCGGCGGCGTTCGTCGACGCGTACGGACGCGAGGTGGCGATGCACGAGCGCAGACCAATCACGCACGGCGGAGCCCTCCAATGCGGCTGAGTGCCTGGAAGAACGCGTCCCATTCGAGGCGCGTCGCGCCGAGTTGCTTGAGGCCCTTTGCCGTCAGTCCGTAGCAGCGACGACGGACGCCCGCGGGCGTGGTCTCCCACGTGGCCTTCGTCCAGCCCCGCTTCTCCATGCGGTAGAGCAGGGGGTACAACGAGGCGAGCGTGAACCGCAGGGCGCCGTCGCTTTCCTGTTCGATACGGCGGGCAATCTCGTAGCCGTGGAGCGGCTGCTGTTCAAGTACGGCCAAGACCGCCAGCTCCGCACTGCCTCGCTTGATCGAAGGGTTCATCGTCGCCATCGCGACCCTATGTATAGCATACCTATATACGCGCGAGTCAAGTTGCCCATTGCTCACAAATAGCGCCGGCCTGCACGCTCGATTGACTTGGACGCTCACGGTCGATGGCGGTTCACGTGCATTGCACCGCTCAAGGGTGGACTCGTGAGGGACGGCGAGTTGCGCTGTCCTTGTTTTTGCACCTGATGCTCTGGTTTCTAGAAATTCGGGCGGGTTCTGGCGGTTCCGATCCGGCGTAAATCGTTGAGGGGAGCCGACCTGCCTGGTTTCTTCGGACCAGTGACTACTGGAGAATGGCGGCCTCTCGGCGCTCTCCCCCTGGTTGCTCGACCTGCCGGACCAACCCCGCGGTGAACTCGGCCGGCGTCCGGGACCTGCAGGCTCTGGTGCGGCCGCACCTCGTCGTAGTGCCGTCGCCAGATCTCGATCCCGACCTGCGCCTCCCGCCGATTGCGGAACCACTCGAGGCTCAGGCACTCGTCGCGGAACTTCCCGTTGAACGATTCGTCGGTGCATTCTGCCAGGGCTTGCCCGGATCGATGAAGGCTGTGTCGATCGGCACCGTCTGCAGCCAGCGCAGAATCGCGGTGGCAATGAACTCGGGTCCGTTGTCGGACCGCAGGTAACGCGGCGCGCCGTGCACGCTGACCAACCGGCTCAGGATCTCGATGACCCGCCCCGAGCGGATGCTGCCGGCCGCGTCGATCCCCAAGCACTCGCGCGTGAACTCGTCGACGATCGTTAGGCATGTAGCGCCCAGCCATCCGCACACCAGTCGTAGACGAAGTCGGTACGCCCAGACGTGATTCAGCCCGGTCGGCGGCAGCGGACGGGGCCGCGATGTCGCGACACGCCGTCGTGGCCGTCGGCACGGCACCTGCAGGCCGGCCTGGCGCCACAGACGATAGGCGCGATCCGCGCTCATGCGGTGGCCTTGCCGGGCCCGGAAGATCCGGACCTTCCGATAGCCGTACCGGGGATACTGCCCGGCGAGCTCGCGCATCGCGTCCACGACCGGCTGGTCCCGTGTCGCGAGTCGGGACGCGTACCCGAGTGCCGACCGCGCGACTGACAACAAGGCGCACGCGCGGCGGCTGGACAGGCCGCGCCCCTGGGCGTAGGCGACCCGCTTCACGTCGGCTGCCTCCAGCGTGCCGAAGTGCTTCCGCCAGGCGTAGATCGTCTGGCCGTTGATCCCGTGCTTCTTTGCGACCTCCGGCACCGGCCGCTGATCGGCCTCGCGGAGGATCGTCACCGTCTGCTCGTCCGTGAAGCGCGTCTTCTTCATGGCGTCTCCTGCCGGAGGACGCCATTCTGTCAGGCCTCAGCTGGTCCGAAAATCGCCAGGCAGGGCACTTCGCCTTCAGCTACGACGCCGCCGGGCGGGTCATCCGGGGCTCAACTGCTTGGCTGCGCCGAGCGGCGATTGTTCAACTCGTGAAACGGAAGGTGTCGATAAGCGCGGCAAGTGCCGCTGGCTGCTGCTTCCGACTCGGATAGTAGAGGAAGAATCCGGGAAAGGGCGGGCACCAATCGTCGAGCACGCGCACCAGGTCTCCAGTCGCGAGGTGCTCCACGATACGGTCTTCTGCCACCCAGGCCAGGCCGGCGCCGTCGAGCGCAGCCTGGATCACGAGGTCTAGATCATCGACGTTCAGCGACCCGCTCACGGAGATCGCCAGCGACTGGTCGCCTTTGTCGAATTCCCACCGGTACTTGCTCTCACCGCGGTGACGGAAGCCGATGCATCGATGTTGCAGCACGTCTCGCGGAGCCGTCGGCCTGTCGTGCACGTCGAAGTACGCCGGTGCGCCGACGATCGCGGGGCGCAGATCGGGAGAGACGCGTACGGCCACCATGTCCTGCGCAATGTACTCGCCGAACTGGATGCCTGCGTCGAAGCCCGCTGACACGAGGTCGACGCGGCTGTCATCGGTCGTGACGTCGAGTTCCACGTCCGGATAGTCGCGCGCGAAGCGACCGAGTCGGGGAGCCAGCACGGTCTTCGCTGCAAGCCGCGGACACAGCAATCGTACGCGTCCGACCGGCTTCGTCTGCAGGCCGGACAGGTTGGTCAGCGTGCCCCTGATGTCGGCCAGCGCGGGCCGGAGGTGTGCCAGCAACTGCTCGCCGGCATCGGTCGGCGACACGCTCCGCGTCGTCCGCGTCAGCAACCGCACGCCGATCTGCTCTTCGAGCCTGCGAATGGCGTGGCTCAAGCCTGACGTGGAGATGTTCAGCTGCTTCGCCGCACGCGTGAAGCTGCGCTCCTCCGCCACCACCAGGAATGCCGATAGCACGCTGAGTTCGTCGCGCATGATTGGGTAGTCCCCGTCCAGAATCGCCAAGCACCGTAAGCGCCAGAGCCTATCTGGAGCCGCCAGACTGTTGACTGCCAGTCAACAGCCCTTTCTCATTTTACCGACTACTCAGTCGTGGCGCCCCCGCGTACGCTGATTCGCAGAGGCATTTGTGGAAGCAACACGAGATGCGAATTGCTCAGGCTGGCACCGCCACATGACCGGTCCGAGCGGCGCCGGCCCCGACGTGACCCGAGACTCCGAGCTCGTCGCTCGGCGCGCCGCCGGCCGAGGGGCGGTGCTATCCCTGGCGCTGTGCGTCATGGTGCTGATCGCTTCCGAGTTCATGCCCGTCAGTCTGCTGACGCCGATCGCCTCCGACCTGCGCCTGACGGAGGGCCTGGCAGGACAAGCCATCTCGATTTCGGGCATCTTCGCGGTGCTGACGAGCCTCGTCGTCTTGGGCGTGACCGCCCGCCTCGACCGGCGTACGGTCTTGCTGTTCCTCACCGCGCTGATGGTCGTGTCTGGAACCGTCGTCGCCATGGCCCCGAACTTCGCGGTTCTGATGCTGGGCCGGGCCGTGCTCGGCGTCTCAATTGGCGGCTTCTGGGCGTATCAACCGCGACCGTGATGCGTCTCGTGCCCGACGACCGCGTCCCGCACGCCCTGGCGCTCCTCAATGGCGGAAACGCCTTGGCCGCGACCATCGCCGCGCCCCTTGGCAGCTATGTCGGCGGCCTGATCGGCTGGCGCGGCGCGTTCTTCTCCGTCGTGCCCCTGGCAGCCGTGGCGCTGGCGTGGCAGTTCATGACGCTCCCGTCGATGCGCTCGCCGCGCTCGTCCGCGTCGCTCAACGTTTTCACGCTCCTCCGACGGCCCCCGGTCGCCTACGGCATGGCCGCGATCCTGCTCCTCTTCATGGGGCAGTTCGGGTTGTCTACCTACCTGCGGCCGTTTCTCGAGACGGTGACGAAGGTCGACGTGACCGTGCTGTCGTTGATGCTGTTGGCGGTCGGCGTCGCCGGCCTGATCGGGACGTCGCTGATCGGACCGATGCTGACCTCTCGGCTCTCCCGAGTGCCGACGATCATTCCTCTCGGAATGGCGGCGCTCGCCGTCGCGTGATCGCGTTCGGGAATGGATGTGGCGCCGCGTGCTCGGCCTGGGGGGGACGTGGCTGACACGGACGCTGCCGGAGGCCGCCGAGGCGGGCGGCGGCCTGATGGTGGCGACGATCCAGCTGGCGATCACGCTCGGTGCGTCGCTTGGCGGGCTGCTGTTCGACCTGCGTGGCTATCGAAGCACCTTTGCGGTTAGCGCCGTCCTGCTGTGCGGTTCAGCCTCCTTGGTGCTCAGGGCAGGCCGAGCGGCCGTGGTCATCGAGCCAGCGTTCACCCCAAGCTCTTCAACTGCCACGGAGATTCAGATGTGAGCAACCGAACTGGAACTGGGCGCCTCGCAGAACCGCTGGTCGGCCTCGAGGTCGGTCGGCGGAGCTTCTTGAAGCTGACAGGCGCGGGCGTGGCGGCGGGCGTGATGTCGACCATCGATGCGCCGGTGTTCGCGCAGCAGACCCTCGCGTGGGACAAGACCTTCCCCAAGAGCGATCGCGTCGATCACCGGAAGATCACCTTCTACAACCGGCTCGGCATTGCCCTCGTGGCGGACCTCTATGTCGCGAAGACCATCGACCGGTCGCAGCGGCATCCCGCACTGGTGGTGGGCGGCCCGTACGGCGCCGTCAAGGAGCAGTCGTCGGGCCTGTATGCCCAGACGATGGCCGAGCGTGGCTTCATCACCATCGCCCATGATCCGTCCTACGTCGGCGAAAGCGGCGGCCAGCCTCACGACACGGCCTCCGCAGAAGCGCTCGTCGAGGACTTCAGCGCCGGCGTCGACTATTTGGGTGGGTTGTCCTTCGTGGACCGCGAACGGATCGGCGTGCTCGGCGTGTGCGGCAGCGGCGGGTTCGGGCTGGCGGCGGCGGAAATCGATCCGCGAATCAAGGCGGTGGCCACGGTCAGCATGTATGACATTGGCCAGGCCCAACGGCAGGGACTCGCGGCAACACTGGACGTAGGCTGCGCTCAGGAAGAATCTCGATGAGGTCGCGGCCCAGCGCTGGGCCGAGGTGGATGGCGCGGAGCGGGCGATGGTGATCGGGACGCCGCAAGTGCTCACCGCCAGTTCGACCGCGATCGATCGAGAGTTCTACGACTACTACCGTACGCCGCGCGGCCAGCATCCGCGCTCGTCCACGGCGTTCTCTCGGTCGAGCCATGCGCAGATGACCCTGTTCTGGTCGTATCAGTATCTGGATTGGATCTCGCCGCGTCCGGTCCTCTTCATCACGGGGGACCAGGCCCATTCGCGCATCTTCAGCGAGCACGCCTACGGCAAGGCGTCGGAGCCAAAGGAACTGTTCATCGTGCCCGGCGCAGGCCACGTGGACCTCTACGACCGCGTGAACCTCATTCCGTGGGACAAGCTGCGGTCGTTCTTCGGAACGCATCTGGCTCGAGGCGCGGCGGCATCGTCGCGTGTTCGCTGAAGTTCAGGTTGGTCAACTACCACGCGTCCGTCGTCTCGCGTGTCGTGGCACTCGCGCTGGCCTGTGCGTGGTTGTGTCCGCTGGCGGCCCAGCGAGCCGAGAGTGAAAGCGCGATGGGCAATACAGTGACGCTCAGAATCGGCGACGAGACGTTCGTCGCCACGCTTGTGGACAACCCCACAGTCATCGGCCTTCAAGGCGCTGCTGCCGTTGTCGGTCAGCATGTCGGAACTCAATGGCAACGAGAAGCTCTTCAGGCTGCCGGCGAGTCTGCCCGCGCAGCCGTCGAGGCCTGCCCCGATCCAGAACGGAGATCTGATGCTCTACGGGGAAAACACGGTGGTGCTCTTCTACAAGTCGTTCGCCACCACCTACAGCTACACGCGAATCGGGCGCATCGACGACCCTGCGGGACTCGAGCGCGCGGTTGGGGATGGCAGCGTCACCGTGACGTTCGCCGTCCGACAGGCGAAGGAGCGCGAAGTCCAGAACGTGCGAGGAGAAGCCAGATGAAAGCGACCATGCTCTATGGTCCGAGGGACGTGCGGTTCGAGGAGCGGCCGGACCCGGCCATCCTGCAGCCGACCGATGCGATCATTCGCGTATCCGTCGCGTGCGTCTGCGGGTCCGACCTCTGGCCTTATCGTGGCGCGCAGCCGATCAACGGTCCCACCCCGATGGGCCATGAATACTGCGGCATCGTCGAGGAGGTCGGCCGTGAGGTCCGGACGATTCGGCGAGGGCAGTTCGTCGTCGGCTCGTTCGCGACCTCCGATAACACCTGTCCGCACTGCCGCCACGGCTACCAGTCGTCGTGCGTCCAGCGCGAGTTCATGTCCGAGGCGCAGGCGCCGCTGCTGCGTGTGCCACTTGCGGATGGCACGCTGGTGGCCACCAACGAGGTGCCGTCTGACGACCTGCTTCCGAGCCTGCTCACCACCTCCGACGTCCTCGGCACCGGCTGGTTCGCCGCCGACGCGGCGAACGTCAAGCCCGGTGCGACGGTCGCCGTGGTCGGCGACGGCGCCGTCGGGTTGCTCGGCGTGCTCTCCGCGAAGCAGATGGGAGCCGAACGCATCATCGCGATGAGCCGCCATGCCACGCGCCAGGCGCTCGCGCGCGAGTTCGGCGCCACCGACATCGTCACCGAGCGCGGTGACGAGGGCGTCGCGCGCATCAAGGAACTGACGAAGGGCGTGGGCGCCGACTCCGTCCTCGAGTGCGTCGGCACGCAGGAATCGATGCTGCAGGCGATTCGCGCCACGCGCCCGGGCGGCGGGGTTGGCTTCGTCGGCGTCCCGCACGGCGTCGCCCTCGATGGTGAGCCGCTCTTCTTCTCCCACGTGCGCCTGCACGGCGGCCCGGCGCCGGTGCGGCGATACCTGCCGCACCTCATCGATCTCGTCCTGAAAGGCACCATCGAACCCGGGAAGGTCTTCGATCTCACGCTGCCCCTCGATCAGGTGGCGGAGGGCTATCGTGCGATGGACGAGCGCCGCGCCATCAAGGCCTTGCTGCGCCCGTAGGAAGCTCGTGGAGTCAGGTATGAACAAGCGAGTTGCTCGTTACGCCGTCGCGGTCGTCGCCGTGTCGATCGTGGCGTCTTGCGCGAGGGGAAACGAGAGGCTGACCATGCCACAGAACGAGGATCAGACGTCCATGATGTCGAACGAGGACCTCGCGGCGGTGTCACCGGCTCTCGAGCGCTATCGACGAGAGGCACTGCAGGCGAGTCTGTGGAAGCGCCCGCAGCTCTCACCCCGCGACCGCAGCATCGTCACGATCGCGGCGCTGATGGCGCGCAATCAAACCGCCGAGCAGGCGCACTATCTTGGTGTGGCTCTGGACAACGGTGTTCGGCCGAGCGAACTCTCCGAGATCATCACGCACCTCGCGTTCTACGCTGGCTGGGGCAATGCCATGGAGACCGTCCGGATCGCGCACGCGTGTTCGAGGCGCGTGGAATCTCCCGCTCAACGTTGCCGGCCGCATCGGCGACTCTCCTGCCGCTCGATCAGCCGGCAGAGGCGGAACGCGCGGCCCTCGTGGAAGCGACCGTAGGCCCTGTGGCGCCTGGCCTCGTGGAGTACACGAGAGACGTCCTGTTCAGGGACTTGTGGCTTCGGCCGGCGCTCGCCGCTCGAGACCGCAGTCTCGTGACCGTCAGCGCGCTGATCGCAGCAGGCCAGGTCGCGCAGGTGACCTATCACCTCAACCGAGCCATGGACAGCGGCCTGACCAGGGAAGAAGCCGGCGAGGTGATCACGCACGTGGCCTTCTACGCGGGCTGGCCCACCGCGTTCTCGGCCGTGCCGGTGGCCAAGGACGTCTTCGACAAGCGTCCGCGCTGACCTTTTTCAAGAGGTACTAACCATGACACGGTACACCAGACGACGAGAAGCCACGGATGGCGGCACTGCCCGGCACGGTGGATACACAAGACGATTCGCCCTGTGGGCGGCGGTCGCCACCATCCCTGTGCCGTTCGTCAGCGCGTGGGCTAAGAGGCGAGGAGGCGACATGGAAATCAAGCGAAGCGGGTCCCAACCGTCGATGAAGGGACCTGCGGAATGGTTCACAGGAACAGTCCGCATCGATCCACTGTTCGATGCGGTCCCTCCGGCGCGCGCGGGCGGTGGGAGCGTCACGTTCGAGCCCGGCGCTCGTACCGCATGGCACACGCACCCGCTCGGTCAGACGCTCATCGTGACCGCCGGCTTCGGCCGGGTGCAGCGGTGGGGTGCTCCGGTGGAGGAGATCCGGCCGGGCGACGTCGTGTGGTTCCCGCCTGGGGAGAAGCATTGGCACGGCGCCTCGTCCACCACGGCGATGACGCACATCGCCATTCACGAGAAGCTCGACGGCAAGGTCGTGGACTGGCTGGAACACGTCACTACGGCGCAGGACCAAGGCCGCTGAGTGTGAGACAGCGCGTTCCCGAGCGCTCCAAAGGTGTCAGCGGGCAATGGTGGGCAATGCGCGACGGCATTGGCGGCATTCATGACAATCGCGGCAATGTAGTTTCTGTGACTACGGAGTCTTAAATGGTCTGACCGAGTTCGAAGCCCACCCTCGCCGCCATTTACACCTCCAGCGTCAGCTCTCCGTTTGTCTCTGTGCCGGCGAACGCCGTTCCCACACGGCGCCCGTGTGAGCGACGACCGGAGGTCGTCACCTCGGCATCCCAGAGCCGCACCGAGGCGGCTGTTGTCGTCGATGATGGTGGCCGGCGAGGATCACCACGTCGTGCCGGCGTTGCAAGGCGTTCGCGCCCACCCGGCCCATCGCGCCTGACATGATGCTGTTCGAGGGATGAGATGAGTGACAGGATGCTTCGGGTGTTGCTGCTGCTTGTTCTCGCCATACACCCGTGCTGTTCGGCGCCGGGGCGCAGAACGTCGCGTGGCCGCCGGCGCCGGCGCGGCACCACATGGTCTACGACCCCGCCTCGTCGCAGGTACTGCTGCTCGGTGGCGCGCAACCTCGCCGCGCCGACGGCGCGGGCCCAGACCGGATGCTCTGGTCGTGGGGTGGTTCGGTCTGGCAACCGCATCCGAGCGCGCTGCCGCCGCGCGCGAACGAGGGTGGCGCTCTGCCGTTCCGGTTCGTCACCAAGCGCGAGTTCCTGAACAGGCAGATCGAGATCGTGCGATCCAGGTCCACGCCAAGCGCCGGCCTGCTGGCGTACTACCAGCGGCTGCTCACCGATGCAACGGATGACGTCGCGTTCGTCAAACAGGCCCAGGTGCCAGGGCTCACCGAATCCGGCTATGCCTTCACGACCCTGGAGGACAGTGCGAACCGCATCTATGTCACGGTGAATCCTGATTACTATGACCGGAGCTTGTCGAAGTCGGCGCCGCAACACATTCTCATCAGGCTCAGGCATGCGGACGTGGCGTTTCTGAACGGCACGGGGAACGGGGCCCGCCATCTCGAGAGGTTCCAAAAGCTCCGCGAGATCGTCCGCGCCAATCTTCCCGAGTTTCGATCGATGGTGAAGTAGCCCGCGTTCGGTGATCTGCCTGGCGGCCTGGAGTCGCTTCCCGAGACCAAAGGGCGATTCGCGCTGAACGCCCCACTGCCGATCGCGTGCCGGGTCTGGCACGTCGGAAGTCGACCTATTGTGTGCCGACGCGCGCGTCGCCGTGGAACGCGCTATGCTGCCGACGGCAGGGCGGTGCCGTGTGACACCTGCGCTCCTCGAGCTCGGAGGCTCCCATGTCCGTCTCGCTCCGTCGTGTCCTGCCGGTCCTCGCCCTGCTGGCCGTCCTCGCGGCCGCCGTGTCCAACTTCCGCGCCGTGGTGACCGCCGCGGCCGGCAACGATCCCGACACGCGCGACTGGATCCAGCTGTTCAACGGCAAGGACCTCGCCGGCTGGACGCCGAAGTTCGCCAAGTACGCGCTCGGCGAGAACCCGCACGACACCGTGCGCGTTGAGAACGGCCTGCTCGAGATCCGCTACGACAAGTGGCCGGCGTTCGACAACCAGTTCGGCCACGTGTTCTACAAGGACCCCTTCTCCTACTACATCCTTGCCGCCGAGTACCGCTTCGTGGGCGAGCAAGTGAAGGGCGGACCCGCCTGGGCGCGGAGGAACAACGGCCTGATGCTCCACTCGCCCGCGCCGGAGACGATGCTGAAAGACCAGGACTTCCCGATCTCGCTCGAAACGCAGCTGCTCGGTGGGCTCGGTGACGGCAAGCCGCGCACGACAGCCAATCTCTGCACGCCCGGCACCAACGTGCTGATGGGGGGAAAGCTCCGCACCGAGCACTGCATCAACTCGACGTCGAAGACCTACGACGGAGAACAGTGGGTGCGCGTCGAGGTCGTCGTCCACGGCGACGAGCTGGTGCAGAACATCATGGACGGCACGGTCGTGCTCGAGTACACGCGGCCCCAGATCGGCGGAGGGAACGTTGCGCCCGTCGACCCGAAGGTGAAGGTCGATGGCACGCCGCTCACCGGCGGGTACATCTCGATCCAGGCCGAGACGGCGCCAATCGACTTCAGGAAGATCGAGCTGCTGAACCTCGAAGGGTGCATGGATCCGAAGGCGACGAACTTCAAGTCCTACGTAGTCAAGCCGAAGGCGGGGACGTGCAAGTACTGACCCGTGCCGTGGGGCAGGACTGAAGTCCTGCCCCATATTCAGCTGAGCTTGGCGGCGATCGCTTCCAATGCGTGCGCCAGCATCGCCTTGCGTGTGCCGGCCGCGGCACCGGCCAGATGCCCGGCATGGGTCCGCAGCTCGGCGGCCACGCCCGCGTCCTTCTGTCCGGCGTCGAGTCTCGCCTGAACCTGGTCCAGCAGGGCCGAAAGCGTCGCGACGTTGACCGCGGTGAAGCCGCCGTCACGCTGCAGTTGGTCGATATAGGCGCGCGCCACCACGGGCGCATCGGGCCAACTGACCGGATACTGCTGCTGCGGGTTGAAGGTGCCACCCTGATTCGCCAGTTTCGCCGCCGCTATTTCATTGGCAGTCAGATGTGGGCTGGGCGAGAGTTCCAGCACGTCCAGACCACGGGCGATTTCGGTGCCGTAGATCCGGCCGTGGTACCAGTACGTGGACCAGTAGCCGCCGAGGACCGCGGCCTTGTCGCTGATCGGACCGCGGTCGAAAAAGGCGATCTCGGTTGGCTTCGTGCTGTCGGTGAAATCAATCACCGACAGGCCGCCCTGGTACCACGCCTGCACGAAGATGTCGCGACCCGGCACCGGCACGATCGAGCCGTTGTGCGCGACGCAATTTTCATTCTCGGTCTGCGCAGCGGGCAGCTTGTAGGTGCCACGATAGATCAGCTTGTTGGCGACGATGTCGTAGATCGCATCGGCGCCCCAGGTGCGAGGATCGTAGGACCGGCAGCGCGGACGCGCACCACCGCCCCATTCGTCGGTGAAGATCACCTTGGTGCCGTCGTTGTTGAAGGTCGCCGAATGCCAATAGGCAAAGCCCTTGTCGGTCACCACGTCGAGCCGTTTCGGCTTCAGCGGGTCTGAGATGTCGAAAATGATCCCGTTGCCCGAGCAGGCGCCGGCGGCCAGCTTGCGAGCGGGGAACACCGTGATGTCGTGGCACTGGTCGGTCTCGCTCGTTTCCTGCGTGCCGTCACCGTGAGCGCCGCCCATCCACAATCCGGCGAGGCGCCCGGTGGCTTCGTCCGCGAAGACGGCGGGACTGTCGACGATCTTCGACTTCGACGGATCGGCTTTGGGGATTTCGACCACGTCGATGCGGAACAGGGCCGTGCGGTTGTCGCCCGGCACTCCGCCGACGCAGCCGGCCAGCTCCTCTCCCTTGCGGACCCCGGCGGTGCCGGAGTTGTAGACGACGATACGGTCCTTGTCTTCGAACACCACCGAATGGGTGTGCGATCCGCGGCAGGTCTGCACCTGCCCGACCTGCTGGGGGCTGGTGAGGTCCGAAATGTCGAAGATACGCAGACCGCGGAAACGGTCCTTGCTCACATCCTCGTTCACGCCCTGACGCCCGCAGTCCACGCGGCCGCGTGTCTGTTCCACCGACATGATCAGCAGATTTCCCACGATGGAGACATCGCCCTGCCCGCCTGGACAGACCACAGAGCTGAGCAGGGTTGGCGCTTTCGCTTCGGTCAGGCGGTAGATATTGAACCCGTGGTAATTGCCGGTGACCAGCACATCGCCCCTGAACGCCATGTCGGTCTGCGCGAAGGAGAGCAGTGGGGAACGGTCGCTCCATTCCGTGCCGTCATTGGTCTGGCCGTTGGCGGCAGCGGGCTGAGCTGCACCAGTCTTGTTCTTCAACTTTGGTAGCGGCAAGTCTGCGACGTTGGCCGGATCGAAGAAGCCGGTGGGTTTGTCCAGTGTCGCGACCAGCGCAAGGTGGCTCGCCGCCTGTCCCGCGTCCTTAAACCCGGCCGTAAGCGCCACGCGGGGGTCGGTCGCGAGTGTGCCCAGGAGCGCGCTCATCCGGCCGATCTCGGCTTTCTGTCCGCTCTTCGCCTCGTTGGTGAATTCGAACAGCACGGGATCGTAGGCGCTGCCGGGCTTCTTCACGAGGGCGTCGACCATCTTCAGCGCACCGTCGTGATGGGCGATCATCAGGGTCAGGAAGAGACGGTCGAAGTCGGCGCCCTTCAAGGTCGCAAGCCTGGCCATGTCGGCCGGCGAGGCCATGCCGGCCATGGTGCCCGTCATATCCATCCCGCGATGCATCGACGCATCCGGCACGCTCTCGCCGCGTTCCCGCAGCCAGTTCTGCATGAAGGCGATTTCGTCGGCCTGCGACGCGTTGATCCGGCCGGCCACCGCAACCAGTTCGGGCAGGTTGGTACGGGCCTTCACCAAGTCGGCCATCTGCACGGCCTGGTCATGGTGATGGATCATGTCCCGCATGAACGTGACGTCGTCGACGGTGAAGCGGGAGTCGGCGAGCTTCACCGCCTGCGGCGGCGTCAGCGTCGTGGACTTCTGCCCCGGCGCCCCGGGCTGAACGATGGGGACATCCTGCGCGGCCGCGGCCGCGGCGACCAGGAACAGCAAGGCGCCGGACGTAGCGAGCGAACTCAGTGCGGTCGTGATGTGGCGATGGCTCATGCGCGAGTCTCCGTCCTGTGACGCTGCCGATGATAGGTCATCGCGTTCGGGGCGAGCCTGCGTCGACGAATGTCGCCGGGATGGCGTCAGCGGTCGAGTTGACGCACAATGACACTCGGTGCCACGGCGTCGAGACGTCGCGAGCCCGAAGAATCCGTCGAACCCCCATCGGAGGCCTGCCAGCGGTGACCGCCCTCGAGAAGCTCTTCGTCGCTTCCATCCTGTCGTTGTCGGCGATCACGCCGGCGGCGGCGCAATCGGCGTCGTTCACGGTCACCGTGGTGCCGCCCGAGCACGGCACGCTGCAACTGGTGCCTGCGCCGCCCGCCGACGGCAAGTACGCGGCCGGTACGGTAGTCACCGTCAAGACCACGCCGGCGAAAGGCTACGCCCTGGATTCCGCTTGGTACTCGGTGCCCGGCCGGTTCGGGCAGATGTACCACGAGGGCATGACCCCCGACTTCAAGGTCACGATCGATCGCGACAAGCGGATCGGCGCCTCGTTCATCGACGCATCGGCGATCGGCCACCTGAACGTGACGCACGACGTCGTCTTCGCCAAGCCCGGGAAGAAGCCGCTGAAGTACGACGTCTACGCGCCCAAGGGCGCGAAGAACCTGCCGATCATCGTCATCGTCCACGGTGGCGGCTGGGTCGCCAACGACGAGGACGTCATGCGCGGCCTCGCGCGGGAGCTGACCAAGGGCGGCCGCTTCGTGGTGGCGTCGATCGACTACCGGTGGGCCGGCAAGGCCGATGGCGACGAGACCGGCACGACGATGGCCAACATCATCGAGGACGTCTTCGGCGGCATCGCCCACGTCATGGAGCACGCGACGCAGTATGGCGGCGATCCGACCCGCATCGGCGTGACCGGCGACAGCGCCGGCGGCCACCTGTCGGCCGCGGCGTCGTTGCTGCCCCAGGCCATCGGCGCGGGCGGTTTCGGCAAGACGGCCGGCGTCTTCGAGTTCATGCCCAGCTACCTGCCCAAGGGCAAGACCGTGGAGCAGGTGCGCGCGGAGATGCTGGCGGCGATCAAGGGTGCGGCGCCGAGCTACGGCGTGTTCAGCGCCGCCCGGCTCAACGCCTACAGCGAGGACCCCGCGGCCAACGACGCCTGGAAGCAGGCGATTGCGCCGCTCTCGCACGTCCCCAACGTGAAGGAACGCGCCGTGCCGCAGTTCCAGGTCCGCGGCACCAAGGACGGCCTGATCCGCGACGCGGACTGCAAGGAGTTCACCGATGCGCTGGTCGCGGCCGGCCAGCGTGCCGAGTACGTCCAGGTCGGCGGGGCCGGCCATGCCTTCTTCGACTGGAAGCCCGATGCAACGACGAAGGCGACCTTCGCGCAGTACCGGCGTCTACTACGCGGCGGCGATGAAGGCGTTCTTCGAGTCGGTGCTCTACTGAGCAACGAGCCGGCGGCGAACCTCAGTCGCTTCTCAGCACCGCATTGGGATCCAGGCGCGAGGCGCGCCACGCCGGTAGAAAGCACGCGCCAGTCGCCACCGCGACGATCGTCGTGACGACGAGCGCCAACGTCGCCGGGTCGGTCGGTCGCACCCCGAACAGGAGCGACGCGATGACCCTGTTCAGCGCGAACGCGCCGGCCAAGCCCCCGACGATGCCCATTGTCGTGAGCACGAGCCCCTGCTTCAGGACGTGCGCCAGCACCCGGCCGCGGTCGGCGCCCAACGCCATGCGGACGCCGATCTCGCGGCGGCGCTGGGCCACCATGTAGGACAGGACACCGTAGGTGCCGATCGCCGCCAGGAGCAGCGCGATGCCGGCAAACCCGCCGAGCAGGTGCGCCAGGAGACGCGGGCGGCGGATGGCCGCGTCGAAGACGCCGTTCATGTCCTGGAGACGGGCGATGGGGACCGAGGCATCGGCCTCGCGCACGGCCTGCTCGATCGCCGTCCGAAGCGCTCCTGCCGGCAGGCTCGTGCGGAGCACGATGTTCAGCGTGCCGGGCGCTTGCGCGAACTGCGCCTGGTTGGCCGTCTGATCGATCAGGAAGTAGGACTCGGTCCCGGTCTTCTGATCGACGCCGCCCTGCTTGACGTCCTTCGCCACGCCGACGACGGTGAACCACGGTCGCTGATCGCCGCAGCACGGACGCAGCTGCTGCCTGATCGGATTCACGTTCTTCCAGAACGTGTTCACGAACGTCTCGTTGACGATGGCGACGAGGCCGGTCGTCGTCGCATCGCTCGCCTGAAACGGGCGCCCCTGGACGATGGGGATGCCCATCGTCTCGAAGTAGCCCGTCATCACGTTCTGGTAGTAGTCGACGTTCTCGTACGGGCCTTCCGGAGGCGCGGTGTAGTTGCCGATGTCGGTGTCGTTCGCGTTGAGCGGACGGTTGGGCGGCAGCCCGGACATCGCGGTCGCCCCTTGCACGCCGGGAAGCGCGCGCAGCTTCCCGAGGAGCCGCTGATACAACTGCGCACGCGATGGCGGCTGTGGATACCTGGCCTGAGGCAGCGCCATCGTGAAGGTCACGAGCCGCGAGCGATCGAAGCCCGCGTCGAGCTGGGTGAGATTCCAGACCGTGCGCAGCAGCAGGCTGGCGCCGATCACGAGCATCACGGCGAGCGCGACCTCGACCACGACGAGCGCGCTGCGGACGCGGCCGCGGGCGCCGCCGGTCGCTCCCTTCGCGCCCCCGTCCTTGAGCGCGGAGAGGAGGCCCGAGGCCCGCGTGTGCATCAGCGGCGCCAGGCCGAAGAGCAGGCCGGTGGCCATCGACACCGCGATCGTGAAGAGCAGGACGATCGGATCGATGCTCAATTCGCTCGTGCGGGGCAGGGTCGTCGGGTACAGGCGCACGAGCGCCCGCACGCCGACCCGCGCCACCACCAGCCCGAGCGCGCCGCCGGCGATGGACAGCAGCAGGCCCTCCGCCATGAACTGACGGACCAGATGCCAGCGCCCGGCGCCCAGCGCGGTGCGCACGGCGAATTCCCGATGGCGCGTCTCGGCGCGCGCGAGCAGCAGGTTCGCGAGGTTGGCGCAGGCAATCAGCAGGACGAATCCGACGGCCGCCTGCAGCACCCAGATGGCGCGGCCGGCGCTCCCGATCAGCTCGTCCCGCATCGGCTCCATCTGCAGGATGTGGCCGGCGCCGGGCTGGGTCGTTGGATCCTCGCCGGGCGTCAGCGACTTGAAGCGATGGCCCTCGTTGAGGCCGACCCGCTCTCCCCAGTTCACCAGCAGCGCGGCCAGCTCCGTCTGCGCCTGCTGCGGCGTGACGCCGTCCTTCAACCGGCCGATCAGATAGAGGAAGTGACTGCCCCGGTTGGTGCGGAGGCCGGTGTTGAGGCCGAGTGGAAACCAGATCTCGGTCCGGTTGTCCATCGCGTCGGCGCCCGGCGGCATGATGCCGATCACTTCGCGCGCCAGGCCGTTCACCTCGACGGTCTGTCCGATGATCTCGCGGCCGCCGAAGGCGGACTGCCAGAGCTCATACGACAGGATCGTGTAGGGCGGCAGCGGCAGTGGCGGCGCGCCAGGCCCAGGGGGCGGACCGACGACCACGGTCTCGCTGCCGCGGAACAGGCGGCCCGCAGCCGGCTGGATACCCAGGGCCTTCAAGAGGTGATCGTCGACGTTCGCCGTGCGGACGCGCCGCGGCCGGTCACCGGCGGAGAGGTTGGCTTCACCGGTCGTGAACGCGCCAACCGCCGAGAACGACTTGGTCAGCTCGCGGAACTCGAAGTATTCCGGCGGCGACACCCAGAACTGATCGAATCCGAACGCTGGGAACCGCGTCGTCAGATACGTCAGCTGCTCCGGCTTCGGATAGGGCAGGGGCCGGAGGATCACGCCGTTGACGACGGAGAAGATCGCCGTGTTCGCGCCGATGCCGAGTCCGAGCGTCACCACGGTGACGAGCGTGTACATCGGGGACCAGAGCAGCCGTCTGACGGCGTGGCGAAAGTCCTGGCGAAGGTGATCGACGCTCATTAGGCGCTTTGACGCAAACGAAGGCGACAGCGTTGCCTCCCCCAGGCGGTCCAGATCAGGGACGCGGCTTGGCCATGCTCTCGATCTGTTCTGCCGGGGTCTCGCGTCCCAGAATCTGACGGAGCGCCTCCTCCAGCACTTCATCCCGACCGGCACGGATTCCGGCGAGCGTGGGGCGCACCTCCACGTCGGCGACGATGCCGACCCGCTGAGTGGGGGTCTTGTCAGGATAGAAGACGCCGATGCCGCTGATCATCGAACTCAGCCCGCCGGGGAGCGGCACCTGCGACACGTTGCCGTCGGCGCCGGCTGTCGTGCTGCCCACGACCATCGCCCGCGGACTCGCCCGGAATGCCATCGTCGTGTATTCGGACTGACTCTGCGAGCTCTCGTCGACGAGAATCACGACCTTGCCCGCGTAGTGCGGCGGCTGCGGGCTGATGCTGATCGGATCGCCCCAGCGGAAGGTGCCGGGCTGCTCGAGATCGCCGGTCGTGAACCGCGCGAACGGCGTCGGCCGATCCACCAGCCGCGAGCCGAGCGCGAAGACCACGAACTCGGATGGGTAGTTGCGAATGTCGATGACGAGTCCTCGCGTCGCTTTCGCGCGGTCGACGTAGCTGGCGGCTTGCGCCGCCTGCACCGACGACAATTTCAGGTACGCGACCTCGCTCGAGAGCATCTGGAATGCCTCTCCCGGACGATCGTGAGTCGCACGGGCGCGCGGGGCCGGGTTTGCCAGCGGTAGACGCTGCGCCGTGAGCCGCACGGTGCCGCCGGCACGGCGAACGCCAACGCCGGCTGCCGCGCACGCTCCTCGCGTCATCGCCTGCGCGATGTCGCGCAGCCGCGTCGGCCGGTTCGAGGCGGGATAGTACCGGCTCCCAGCGTCCGACCATCTGCTCTACCGGCACGCCGTCGAGGCTGTCGACGACGTCGCCGATCCGTAGGCCTGTCGCGGGCCCAGCGGCAGCGTCTGCATAGCCCGTCACCACCGCCTGGTTCTCGACGAAGCGGATCGCCACGGGGAGCTGACAGTCACCAGCAGGCGGGCGCAGGCGTGGCGGCGCGCTCCAAAGGTTCGCGTGCGTGTCGGTGACTCTCGCGATCAGCTGGATCATCTCGAGCTGGTAGGCGTCCTTGTCCGGTGCCAGTGCGACCCGTGGCACGAACTCGGCCAGCACGCGGTCCCAGTCGCCGTCCAGTTGATTGCGGTAGGGGAACCGGTACTCGATGATGTTCCAGAATCGGTAGAGCGCCAGCAGCTGGTAGCCGGCGTCCGGCGATTTCACCGCCTCATACATCGGCTCGTTGTCGAAGCGAGGATTGCCGATGCCCGGCACCTGTGTCACGAAGAACTGCTTGCCCGGCGAACGGCCTCGATGAACCGAGCGCAGCAGCTCGGCCAACGCTCGCCCCGCTGCCGTGTCCGACTCGATCCAGGCGAGGCCGGGGCGCAGGTGCACGTTCTCGTCACGCAGCGTGAGGCACGGATTGCAGGTGGGCAGCGGCCCGAGGCGACCGATCCAATCGCGCAACACGATGGCGCCCGCGTCGCGATCGGGTGCGGCGAGGATCGCCGGGAGCACCCGGAAGAGGTCGTAGTCCCAATGGCGTGTGCCGGCCGTGACGGCAGGGTGGTGATACTTGAGGAATCCCCAGACCTTGCCCAGCATCGCCAGGTTCTCGATTTGCACGGGAGTCAGCGTGCTGATGACGACACCGGAGCCGGTATCGAACTCGTGGTCGAGATCGAGCGGTGTCTTGGGGCGCACCGCTTTCGGCGCCTCCCAGACGGGGTTGTCATCCACCAGCAGCCGCAGGTCATCCGCCCAGACCTTGCCGGTGCCGCTGATCAGCACGCCGACGAACAGCTGTTTCGCGTCGGGGTGGAGGGGCAGCGTGATCGAGTACTCCGTCCAGTCGTTCGTGCCTCGGATCTGGCGCGGCTGCATGCTGGCGAATCCGAGGTTGGGCGTGTCGCCGTCCTGGCGCAGCCACAGCCCCATGAATTCGCTGACGGCTTCGGTCCGCAGAAAGCCGCGCCACTCGATGGTCTTGCCGGCGAAGTCCGCAGGGATGATCTTGGTGAGAGTGGAGAACGCCTCCGGGCTGGTCGCGGTGCGCTCGAGCTTGGCCGACCATCGCCCGCCATGCACGATGGCGCCGTCGACGGAGATCGTTCCCGGAGGGCGGCCGCTCCAGCCGGCAGGAAGGGTTCCGTTGTGCGCCGACTCGAACGTGAGCGTGTTCTCGAGTTCCTGCACCAAACCGGCGTTCTGGGCGTGGCCGGGCGCGGCCAACACCATCCACATCGTGGCTGCTGACAGCAGGCTTCGCATGGCTGGATTGTAGGACGACGCGCTGGCTACGAGCGCGATCATCAGCGCGCTCCCGGGCCCGCCCCGTTCACCCTTTCAGCGCCAGCCGGCGCACCGCCAGCCCGCCGCACACCACGGTCACCGCGACCAGCACCGCCGCCGAGATCTGAGGCGGGACGAAGCTGAACTCCGAGATGCCGGCCGCCCCGAGCGCCGTCTGGTTCAAATGGAACGCCGGCCAGATCACGGTCCACGGCTCGAGGAACTTCGGCAGCGGGATGAACAGGCCGGACAGCCAGAGCATCGGCAGGAAGATCACGTTGGCGATGGCCGGCGCCGCGGACCCGGAGGCATAGGCACCGATGAACAGTCCCATGGCGCAGAAGGGCAGCGCGCCGACGACCATGACCAGCGTGATGATCGCCAGCTGCAGTCCGGACAAGGTGACGGTGCCGCCGATGAGCGCGGCGGCGAGGAGGGTGCTCATCGCCGCGGCGGCGAAGACCATCCCCATGAGCATCTTGGCGACCAGGTAGGCACCCGGCGGCGCGGGCTGCGCGCGCTTCAGCTTCAACAGCCCGGCGTCGCGCTCGATCGCCAGCGCGCAGCCGACCCCGAAGAGCGCCGGCCCCATGACCGCGAACACCGAGAATCCGCTGAACAGGTAGTTGGCGATGCCCGGCTTGCTGGCGATGGCCGGCGCCGCGAGGAGCACCCCGAAGAACAGATAGATCGGCACGGGCAGCGCCAGGAACGGTATGGAGAAGCCGGGCGACCGCAGCATCCGGAGCGACTCGTAGCGAGCCTCGGCGAGGTACGCGCGGAGGATCCGGCCGAGCGCCATCGGGGTGCCGGCATCGGGGGCGGCGGTCAGCGTGGGCGACAGAGCGTGCATCAAGCGACCTCTTTGGTGAGCGCGCTGAAGGCGTCCGCCAGGCCGGCGGGACGTACCTGCAGATGGCTGACGGCGGCGTCCGTGGCCAGCAGCCGGCGCACGACGTCCTCGGCGGCGACCGCGGTGATGCGCAGCCGGTCGGCGTCGCGCGCGACCGCGACCACGTCGGGCCAGGCGCGCACGTCGTCTTCGCCGAGGTCGCTGCTGCAGCTGATCTCGGTCCGCGAGACGATCGAGCGGACCTCGTCGACGCTGCCCGAGGCGATCAGGCGTCCGCCCGCCAGCACGGCGACGCGGGACGCCAGCGCTTCGGCCTCCTCCAGGTAGTGCGTCGTCAGGACCACCGCGCAGCCGCCGGCGACCATCGCCCGGATCGTTCGCCACATGGTCTCGCGGGCCTCGACGTCGAGGCCGACGGTCGGCTCGTCGAGGAAGAGCAGCGGCGGCCGGCCGCAGATCGCCAGGGCGAACTGCACCTGGCGCTTCTGTCCGCCCGACAGCTTGGCGTATGGCCGATCGGCGAGCTCGGTCAGGCGCGTCAGTTCGAGCGTCGCCGCCACCGGCAGCGGGTCGGCATAGTAGCGGCTCGTCAGGTCGATCAGCTCGCGGACGCGCAGTTCGGGCGTCAGCGAGACCTCCTGCATCATCACGCCGATGTGGCGGCGGTTCTCGACGTCGAGGGGCGAGCCGGCGAAGAGTCGAGCGCTTCCGCCGTCCGGCTCGATCAGGCCGAGCCAGAGCGAGATCGCCGTCGACTTGCCGGCACCGTTGGGTCCGAGCAGGGCCAGCAGTTCGCCGGGCCGGACGTCGAGGTCGACGCCGTCGAGCGCCACGGTCTTGCCGTAGCGCTTGTGCACACCGCGCAGGGCAGCAAGCGGCAGCGCCTGAGGCGTCGTCGCCGTTGCGCCGGCCGCGGCCGGCGTAGTCGCGATCGCCGGTGTGGCCGAACCGCGATCGAGGCGACGCGGATGGCGCTGGCCATTCAGCATCTGGCCGACGAACGTCGACCGCACGAGGTAGTGGTAGCTCACGAAGAGCACGGCGAGGCCGAGCCCGAGGATGATCGGGAACTTCAGGCTCCAGTGCAGGCCCGTGTGCCCGAGCGCGACCTGCAGCACCACCACGACTGGGAGGTGCGCGATGTAGATCCAGTAGGACGCGTCGGAGACGTAGCGCACGACCGGGCGGTCCTCGGACAGGAACCGCATTGCCAGGCCGACCACGGCGAAGATCCAGCTCCAGGTGGCGAGCGCGTAGGCGGAGGCCAGCAGCAGCTTCGAGACGCCCGGATCGGCTGGCCGCATCGGCGGCGTCGGTCCGAGCACGACCAGGCAGGCGACGGTCGCGGCGACGGCGACCGCGAGATGGACCGGCCACTGGCGGCGCCACACGTCCAGGAGCGCAACCTGCCGGTGCGTGAGCCAGCCGAAGGCGATCGCCGTCCCATAGGCGACGAGGGCGGTGGCGTTCGGGATCAGCGACTGGTCAGGCGTCGGGATGCCGAACCACGCGACCCAGTCGGCGCGGAAGAAGAGGGCGAGCGCCGCCGGGACCGCGAGGATCGGAGCGGCGAGGCCGCGGCCTACCGCGGCGCCGATCAGCGCGTCGGCCGCACGGCGGATGCCACCGCCGGCGTCGATCGCCGCGACCGCGCTGCGGGCCGCTACCAGCAGCGCGTAGAGGATCAGCAGCACGTAGAGGAACCACAGGTGCGTCAACGGGAACGCTCCGAGCGGCGCGGGCGGGGCCTGGGCTGGCGGCGCCGGCAGCGTGCCACCGAATGTCCTGGTCAGCCCCCAGATCCACACCGCCGCGATCGCCGGGAAGACGACCGGCCACGCGGCGACGAGCGGCACGAGGATGCGCTTGGCACGGTTCACCCAGAAGCCACGGGCGCCCCGGCGCACGAACAGCAGGTGCGCGAAGAAGCCGGCGACGAAGAAGAACAGCGACATCCGGAAGACGTGCGACGCAAACAGCAGCACGGCCAGCGTGGTGCTGGGTGAGCGGTCGTTGATCGCCCAGAGGCCGGGGATGAGGCCGGGGATGAACGAGAAGCCGGCGTGGAACGCAACGCCGAGGAGCAGCGCGAAGCCGCGCACGGCGTCGAGGGCAGGGAGGCGTTCGGAGTTCGTCGCGGTGGCCATGTTGATGTCTCGAAGGCGCCGGCCGGATCAGACGTGATCGGCCCGGCGCGAGCGGTAACGGATCGCCAGCGCCAGGACGACGGCACCGACGATCACCTCGCCGACCGTCAGCGCGACGACGTCGGCGGTCCAGACCGCCACCGGGCTGCTCGTCTGCGACGCGATCGACGGCAGGTTGAGGAGAAACGGGATCAGCAGGTTGATCGAGATGTTTCCGACGGTGATCGCGCTGGCGTGCCAGCCGTTCCGGTCGGCAAACAGCGCGACGCCGAGGAGCACGAAGTAGTAGGCCAGCAGGTAGCCGAGGAGCACCGTCCAGAAGGGCAGCAGGCCATCGGGGATCGGCGACCGCACGATCACCACGTATGCGGCCGCGCTCAGCACCGCCCACGGCACCGTGAACGCCAGCGCGTTGGCGACGACCTTCGCCGCCACGTACTGCGCCGTCGACACCGGCAGGCTGAGGACGAAGATCTGCGTCTTGTCCTTCCGTTCCTGGACGACGCCGGTCATGACCAGGATGATGTTGAGGATGACGAGGACGCACACGAACGTCACGCCGCCGACGTAGGCCGTCACGGAGGTGAGCGGCATGATCGCCAGCGACGCGGCGCCGGCGATCAACGCGCCGATCACCGGCCAGCGCGCGAGGGCGAGGTCCTTGCGAATCAGCCGCCCGACCACGGAGCCGCTCATGCCGCGCGCTCCCGCCGGTTGTGCATCACCGTGGCGACGAAGATCTCTTCGAGCGTCAGCCGTTCGACGGCGTGGATGCCGACGCCGGCGGCGGCGTAGCCGGCCTCGAACCCCGGTGCGTAGGCCCGGGTGGTGACGATGGCCTGCCGCCCGCTGCTCAGCGTGTCGACCACGCCGGGCGCCGCGGGCAGCGCGACGCCGGGCGGCACGTCGAGACGCAGTCGCCGCCAGCGGTCCAGGAACGTTTCCTTGTCGCCGGAGTCGACGATCCGGCCACGGTCGATGAACGCGATCTGGTCGGAAATCTGTTCGACGTCGTGCGTGTTGTGCGACGAGAAGAGCACCGCGCGCCGTTCGTCCTGCACGACGTCCATGAGCTCGGCGAGGACCTCGTGGCGAGCCACCGGATCGAGGCCGGTGGTCGGCTCGTCCAGGATCAGCAGGCGGGGCCGGCGCGCCAGGGCGAGCAGGAGCGCCGCCTTGATCCGCTCGCCGTGCGAGAGATCCCGCACGTGCTGCTCCGGATGCAGGTTGAAGCGGCCGACCAAGGTGGCCGCGTACGCCGCGTCCCAGACGGGGCACAGGTCGGCGACGAGGCGCATGTGCCAGGCGAGCGATTCCGAGCCGTGCAGCCGCATGTCCTCGGAGACGAAGCCGACGTCCCGTTTCGCCGCCGCCTGCTCGCGCGGCAGCGATCGACCCAGCACGCGGACGGTGCCGCGGTCCTGCTGCATCATCGCCATCAGGATGCGCAGCGTGGTCGACTTGCCGGCGCCGTTGGGGCCGACGAAGCCGAGGATCTGGCCGGGCTCGAGCCGCAGCGCGATGTTCGTCAGCCGAAAGTAGGGATAGGTCTTCTCGACGCCGTCGAGGAGGATCACGGGCTCGCTCATCGCTCTTCTTCGTCCTTCCCGGCCACGATGTCTTGCAGCCGGGCCATCAGCTCCTCCGCCGTCAGTCCGAGCGAGCGGCCGACCGCCGCCGCCGACGCGAGGTGCTGGTCGAGTTCGGCGTGGCGGAGGCCGGCACTCAGTCCCGCGCTGTCGGCCACGAACGAGCCTTTGCCCTGCCGCGTCGCGATGACGCCGTCGCGCTCGAGCTCGAGATAGGCGCGCTTCACCGTGATGACGCTGACCTGCAGCCGGGCTGCGAGGGCGCGGATCGACGGCAGTTCGTAGCCGGACGGCCAGTCGCCGACGGCGATGCGCCGCCGCACCTGCTCGATGATCTGCAGGTACATCGGCCGCCGATCGGCCTGGGAAATCAGGAGGTCAGTCGCGCTCATCCAGTCTGTGCATATAGTATATGCACAGTAGATACGGAGTGCGAAGGAGAAAGTTCACGCCACCAACGGAAGGACGGAAAAGCGCTGTGACAGGGCAGAATAGCCCACATGACACGCCGTCCCCGTCAGATCGCCGCCCTCGCGTTGGTTGGTCTCGCCCTCGTCGCCGCCGCCTGTAGCCGGGAGGCGTCCGCTCCCGCCGGCGAGAAGAGGCTCAAGCTCGCCTTCGTGACCAACAACGCCTCGAATTTCTGGACCATCGCGCGCCGTGGGACCGAGGATGCGTCCAAGACGCTCGGCAACGTCGACGTGACGTTCCGCATGCCGGCCGCCGGTAGCGCCGGCGAGCAGCAGCAGCTCCTGGACGATCTGATGGCGGCCGGCGTGGATGGCATTGCCGTCAGCCCGGTGGATCCGCCCAACCAGACCGACGCGCTCAACCGCATCGCCGAGAAGGCCCTGCTGATCACGCAAGACAGCGATGCCCCGGCGAGCAAACGCGTCGCCTACCTCGGCACCGACAACGTGGCGGCCGGGGTCGAGGCCGGCAAGCTGATCAAGGAAGTCCTGCCGAACGGCGGGAAGATCATGCTGTTCGTCGGGAAGACCGACGCCCAGAACGCCAAGGAGCGGATGCAGGGCATCCGGCAGGAACTCACCGGCTCGAAGGTCACGATCATCGATGTGCGCACCGACGATGCGGATCCGGTGCGGGCCCAGAAGAACGCCGAAGACACGCTGGTCAAATACCCGGACGTCGCGTGCCTCGTCGGCCTGTGGAGCTACAACGGCCCCGCGATCCTCAACGCGGTGAAAGATGGCGGCAAGGTCGGCACGGTGAAGATTGTCGCCTTCGACGAGGAAGCCGACGTGCTCGCCGGCATCGCGGAGGGCGTCGTCTACGGCACCGTGGTGCAGCAGCCCTTCGAGTTCGGCAAGCAGGCCATCGTGCGCATGGCGCAGCACCTGCGCGGCGACAAGCAGGCGCTGGCCGGAGGGCGGCTGATCGTGCCGACGATCAGCGTCAAGAAAGACACCGTGGCCGCGTTCCAGGCCCGCTTGAAGGAACTCACCGCGAAATGAGCGCTGCGCCTCTGCTCGCCATGCGGGGAATCTCCAAGAGATTCCCCGGCGTGGTGGCCCTGGATCGCGTCAACCTGGAGGTCGGCCCGGGCGAGGTGGTGGCCCTCTGCGGGGAGAACGGCGCGGGCAAGTCCACCCTGATGAAGATCCTCGGTGGCGTCTACCAGCCGGACGAGGGTGAGATCCTGCTCGGCGGGCAACCGGTCCGCATCGCGAACGTCACGGACGCGATGCGGCTCGGCGTGGCGTTCATCCATCAGGAACTGAACGTCCTCGACAACCTCGACGTCGCGGCCAACGTCTTCCTCGGACGTGAGCCGCGACTCCGGTGGCTCCCGCTCATCGACCGCCGGACCATCCACGCCAACACCAAGCCGCTGCTCGAGCGGCTCGGCCTCGACATTCCCACCACGGCCCGACTCGATCGCCTGTCGCTGGCCCAGCAGCAGATGGTGGAGATCGCCAAGGCGCTGTCGCTCAACGCGCGCCTCATCATCCTGGACGAACCCACGTCGAGCCTGACGCTGACGGAAACGGAGCGTCTGCTGGCGCTCATCGGCGAGCTTCGCAACCAGGGGGTCAGCCTGGTCTACATCTCGCACCGGCTGGGAGAGGTCGATCGCTGCGCCGATCGCGTCGTGGTCCTGCGCGATGGCAAGAATGCGGGTGAACTGGGCCGCGACGAGATCAGCCACGACGGCATCGTCAGGCTGATGGTCGGACGGGACATCAAGAGTCTGTACGTCGAATCCACGGCGGCGAAGACACCTGGGTATCTCAAGGTCCGCGACATGCGGTCCAGCCGCTACCCGCAGAAGCGCGTGTCGTTCGACGCCAGCCGCGGCGAGATCCTGGGCTTTGCGGGCCTCGTAGGCGCGGGACGGTCCGAGATGGCCAAGGCCATGGTCGGGCTCGATCCGCGCGGGGGCGGCCAGATCACCCTCGGGGATGAGCGCTTGTCGATTCGTCATGCGCGCGACGCGAAAGCCCAGGGCATCTACCTCGTGCCCGAAGATCGGCGCGCCGAGGGCCTGATCGTGCGCATGTCGGTGCGGGAGAACGTCACGCTGCCGTCGCTCGATCGTTTCACCGCCTTCCGGCTCATCAGCCGCGCCCGTGAGCGGAAGGCGGCCGACGAGCAGATCTCGTCACTCGGCATCAAGACGCCAGGTCCCGAGGCGCTCGTGATGAACCTGAGCGGCGGCAACCAGCAGAAGGTGGTCCTCGGCAAGTGGCTGTCGATGTCTCCGAAGGTGATGATCCTCGACGAGCCGACCCGCGGCGTGGACGTCGGCGCCAAGGCTGAAATCTACCGGCTGATGCGCGAGCTGGCGGCGCGGGGCAACGTGATCCTGATGATCAGCAGCGACATGGAAGAGGTTCTGCACATGAGCAACCGCGTCGCGGTGATGCACGAGGGCGAGATCGCCGGCGTGCTCGACCGTCAGGACTGCACCGAGGAGAATGTCATGACCCTGGCGGTGGGGCGTGGCGTGGCCGCCTCACAACCGGCCTTCGTGGCGTGATCGGTCCGACCGCATGAAGAAAGAAATCGGCATCTCCGTCCTTCTGTTCGTCTTGTGCGCCATCACGGCGATCAAGAACCCGGCGTTCCTGTCCGCCACCAACCTGACGAACCTCGCGAACGTCATCGGCCTGTTCGGGATCTTCAGCATCGGCCTGGGCATGGTGATCATCACGGGCGGGATCGATCTGTCGGTCGGATCGATGTTCGCCTTGTGTGGCGTGCTGCTGTCCATGGCCCTGCGGGAGTGGATGTGGCCGTGGTGGCTGGCCGTGCTGTTCGTCATGGTGGTGCCAATCCTGCTGGGATTCGTTCATGGCACGCTGATCACCCGGATGCGGATCCAGCCGTTCATCGTGACGCTGTGCGGCTTGCTCCTCTACCGAGGCCTGGCGCGATTCATCGCCAACGACGACACCAAGGGCTTCGGCGATTCGGGAGGATTCGAACTGCTGCGTGAAGCGGCTCGTGGCCGATTGCTGGGCATCCCGATGCCGTTCGTCATCCTGCTCGTGGTGGCGGTGGTCATGTGGTTCGTGCTGCACCGGTCCGTCTATGGACGCTACCTGCTGGCGGTGGGCCGCAACGAGGAGGCCACCCGCTTCTCCGGCATCGACACGCGCGCCGTGGTGACCGGCTGCGTACGTCCTGGTGGGCGCCTTGACGGGGATTTCCGGAATCCTCTTCGCCTTCTACACCAACTCCGTGTCGCCTTCGAGCCACGGCAATTTCTACGAGCTCTACGGGATCGCGGCGGCGGTGCTGGGCGGGTGCAGTCTGCGCGGCGGCGAAGGCTCGATCATCGGCATCGTCATCGGCACGGCGCTGCTGCAGGTGCTGCAGAACCTGGTGAACCTGCTGGGGATTCCCAGCTCCCTCAACTTCGCCGTGATGGGCGCCGTGGTCCTCGTGGGTGTACTCGCGGACCAGTGGTTTCAGTCGCGACAGACGACCAAGGCGGCATAGACCCGAGTCGGCCGGCTGGCCGTCAGCGGGGCGTCGTGCCCGGTGTGGGGCGCCGGCGCAAGGCGTCCTGGACGGCCTTGTTGCCCGTCGCCTCACGGTTGGTGTTGTAGGGCTCCTTGCGCGGATCGACGCCGCTGTCGATCAGCAGGTTCACGACGTCGACCCTCCCTTCGCCAATTGCCCGGCGCATGGCCGTGGCTCCGCCCTTGTCGACGGTGTTCAGCGGGACGCCGGCAGCGATGAGTGCCCGCAGGATCCCGATCGGGCAGGTCGGCGCGCCGGCGACGAGGGCGGTCCTTCCGATTTCGTCCACACCCGTTGGATCCGCTTTGGCGGCGATCAGCTGCTCGGCCAGCGATTGCAGCAACTCCGGTTTCCCGCCGCGGCATCGTTCCGCGAGCTCGATGAGTGGCGTCGACTTCGTGTCGCTGAGTCCGCGGACGTCCGCACCGGCCTGCAGCGCCAGCGCGAGGCGTTGCGGCTGCTGGCGGCGAATGCCGTCCCAGAACTGGTCTTGAGCGGTGGTGTCGGTGCCAGGGCGGGAGAGGGCCTTGGCCGCATCGGCTTTGCTGCGAGCAGGGTAGGGCCCGGCAGACTCCCAGTCGATGGTCGCCGATCCACTCGTCGGCGCAGGCGAAGGCGGCGCCGCCACGGCCGGCCTGGCCGGGCCGCCGAGGAGCGCATCGAGGTTCGGCAGATACTTGAATTCCTTGGCCAGCGCCGCGCGCCACTGTGCCACGTCGAACCCGGCGTCACGGACCAGCCGAGCCGCTTGGTCGCGTGTCTCATCGGCGGCCAGCGCGTGGTGCATCAGCGTGTAGCCTCGACCGTCGACTGACGACAGAGTGGGACGCTTCGCCAGCATCGCTGTGAGCACGGCGGGGCACTTCACCGACTCCATCAGCGGTGTTTCCTTGTTGCCGTCAGGGGCTTTCACCGTCGGATCCGCGCCGGCTGCGATCAGCACCGCCGTGGTCGCTGCCGACATCGGGTTGCCGACGCACGATCGGGTCACCATTGTCAGCGGCGAGAGTTCGTCTCCCCCAGGACCATTCACGGGGAGGCCCAACGCCACATATGCGCGCATGACGTCGGCGCTGGAGGGGTCGTCCCCCATCAGGAACGCCAGCATCGAGCCGGCGTTCGCGGTGATGCCCTTGGACGCGAGCCACGCCCGGGCCTCGTTGGCGGAGCGAAACTGACGTCCCGAAGGAGCTTGTGCGACGGACGCCCTGACCCCCACCAGGACTGAGAGCAGGGCCGTAAGGACGATCACCAGTCGCTTGGGCATGGCGCCGAGTCTACAGCCACTGGACTGGAGGAGCGGGAGCGGCGATCATCGACGAGGTTCTCATCATGCCGTCACTCGACGCACGAGCGCGGGTAGATGGCAGAGACGGAGCCTTGATGGCGGCGCGCCGAAGGCGTCATGATCGGGCGGGTGAATTGTGGGCCGCGAGCTGATCGAGCAACTTCGAGGGGACGGGGTCCTGGCGTGGGAGGCGAATACCATCCAGGTGCGGTATCGCGTCGACGTGTATCAGACGTGGATCGATGACGGCGGTGACGGCCTCATCGCCGCCAACCAGCACATCGAGGCCTCCGCGTCCGGCGGGAATCGCACGGTGCTCGCGCAGGCCTACCACGCGAAGGCCCCGCTGGTGCTGCACCTCGATGACGGCCGCACGTTGCCCTGCGCCATCCAACGGTTCGAAATCGTCGACGGGGACGTGGTGCTGGTGCCTCGTGGTGGTCTTCGCTGACGCGGCGAGTGGCGTTCGGGTGTTCTTGTCGCCACTACGGTCTCGTCGTCACCGATCGAGGCGAGACCAGCACCGGGGTGTCCATGGTCGCGAAGAAGTCGGCGAGGATGGCGTCGCGGTCGAAGTGCGTCCAGAGCGCGATCCGCCGCGCGTTGGTCGTGCTCGGCAGGTAGTTCTCGCCGACGAGCTCCGGCGCGGGGATCTCTTCGCGGCGGGCCCAGGCCGGGTTCTTGAGGATGGCGGCGGCCGCCATGTCGAACAGCGCGCGGGACGGCACGGCGCCATCGAGCTTGATGTGCTCGAAGAGGCTGACCGAGTAGTCGCCGAACGTGGTGAAGGGTCCGCCGTGACGGCCGGTCACCGGTGACGCGGCGCGTGGGCCTTTGCCGGGCATCCGCTTGCCGATCTCGTCTCGCGTCACGCGCACGGCATCGGTGCCGGTGCCCTTCCCATAGCGGACGGTGGCGATCTCGAAGGGCACGTCTACGGACAGGACGTAGCGCACGGCGTCGAGGTCGTTCTCCTGGTTGTACTCGCCCTTGTCCGGGTAGTTCGAGCCCAGCCACACGATGCGGACCTTCGCGGCGATGCTCGGGTCCTTCACCAGCGCCAGAGCGACGTTGGTCAGCTTGCCGATGGGCAGCAGCACGACCTTCGAAGGCGCGGCAGCGTGCGCCCGCTCGATGATGAAGTTCACGGCGTCGGCGCCGTCGAACGACGATTCCTTGAGATGTGGCCGGATCTCCGTGAACGAGCCGTTGGCGCCCGCCCTGAGCGGCACTTTGTCCTGCAGCGTGCACAGTTCGAGGACGCGCCGCGCTTCGGCGACCTGCTGGGCGATGTCGCCACCGCCCCTCGTCGTGTTGACGGTGATGCCTTCGACGTCGAACGACCGGCCGTTGAACAGGACGTAAGCGAGCGCGTGCTGGTCGTCGAGCTCGTTGTTGGCGTCCGTATCGACGAGCACGCGCAGGCGCGGCGTCGACTGAGCTGTCGGCCATGAACCGCCGACCGCGAGCATCAGCACGGCCACGAGAGCGGTCGATCCTGTCCGAAATGCCTGCACGGTGTCCCTCCTGGGGCTGGCGCCCCGCGATTGAGAACCACCATCCTGCCGGCATAGCATGGCGGCGTCAACGCTCATCAGTCGTTTCCCCCGGAGGACGAGTGCGCACCAGGCTACTCATCGTTGCGTTCGCGCTGATGGTTCAGGGACTCGCGGCACAGCCGGCGCCCATCCTGATCGATCATCACAAGGCCATCACGCTTCGGGACGGGGTGACGCTTTTCGCCGACGTCTACCGGCCGTCGGCCGAGGGCAAGTATCCGACGATCGTCGTACGGACGCCGTATGGCGTGCAGCGTGAGAACTCGGGCATCCACGATCGGCTCATCACCCTGGCCCGTAGTGGCTACGCCATCGTCAACACCGACGTGCGCGGCCGCTACGAGAGCGAAGGCGCCTGGGATCCGTTCCGGCTCGAGGGCAAGGACGGCTACGACGTCGTCGAGTGGGCCGCCAAGCAGCCGTGGTCGACCGGCAAGGTCGCGACGCAGGGCGGCAGCTACCTCGGGCACGTGCAGTGGGCGGCGCTGGGCGAACAGCCGCCCAGCCTGGTGGCGGCGTTCCCGGCCGTCGCCTCGACCAACCTCTACGCCAACTGGATCACCCAGGGCGGCGCCTTCCGGCTGGCCTTCAACTTCGGCTGGGGCGTGGTGCGGATGCCGTTTCGCATCATGTTGCCGCAGCACTTCTTCACCGGCCCCGATGCCGCGCCGGAGCTGCGCTACGAGCAGATCCTCAGGCACCTGCCGCTCGAGACGATGGACGAGCGGGCCCTCAACCATCCGGTGCGCCATTGGCGCGACTGGCTGACGCACGAAGGCTACGACGCCTACTGGAAGGCGATCAGCGACGAGGAGCGCTTCGCGCGCGTGCAGGTGCCGGTGATGACCCAGGGCGGCTGGTTCGACGTGTTCCTGGCCGGCACCATCAACGGCTACGTCGGCGTGCGCACCAAGGGCGCCAACGATCGCGTCAAGCGGCTGTCGCGGATGGTGGTCGGTCCGTGGGGGCACGGGCCGTCACGCAAGTACGGCGACCTCGACTTCGGCCCCGACGCCGATCGGACGCTGTTGCAGTACGAGCAGCGGTGGAACGACTACCACCTCAAAGGCATCGATAATGGCCTCGCCGCCGAGGCGCCGGTGCAGATCTTCTACATGGGGATCAACAAGTGGCGCGGCGAGGCGGACTGGCCGATCGCCGATACCCGCTATACGCCGTGGTATCTGCAGGCCGGTGGCAAGCTGGCGGCGACGGCGCCCTCGGGCGAGGGGAGCACGTCGTATCGCTACGACCCGAACGATCCGGTGCCGACGACGGGCGGCAACAACTGCTGCGGCGCGCCGACGATTGCCGGCCCCGTCGACCAGGCGCCGCTCGACGCGCGGGCCGACATCGTCCGCTTCACCAGCGATCCCCTGACGGCACCGCTGACCATCGCCGGGCCGGTGAAGATGGACCTGCACGCGACGACCGACGGGCGGGACACGGACTGGATGATCAAGCTGATCGACGTCAACCCGGGCGGCAAGGCTTACCCGATGGCCGAGGGGATCCTGCGGGCGCGATTCCGCGACGGGCTCGACAAGCCGGCGCTGCTCACCCCGGGACAGGCCTACCGCTACAGCGTCGACATGGTCGGCACGGCCCTCGTGTTCCAGCCGGGCCACCGGATCCGCGTCGACGTCACCTCGAGCAACTTCCCGCAGTTCGACCGCAACCTGAACACCGGGGATCCCCTCGGGAAGGGCACACAGCCGCGGGTCGCGCAGCAGACCATTCACCATTCGGCGGGCAAGCCGAGCGCCATCATCCTGCCGGTCGTGAAGGGGTTCTGACAGTGAACGGAGGGCTCAGGCGCTCTCAGTTGACGCCACGTCCGGCCATACCGAACCAATTGCTGAAACGCTGGAAGCCCGGGCTGCTGGCAAGCGGCGTCAAGGTCGCGTGCATCAAGAGGTAGTAGCCGAGCAGAACCGGCATGGGCCAACGCACGCGACCGGAGCGCCACTCCAGCCAGACGATTGCCGCGCAAGCAACCTCCAGGAAGATCAGCGACAAGTAGAGGGCTGCGTCGAAGTCCGGCGCGAGGGAGGGGAACAGATTCACAAACACTCGCTCGAGAGCCGCCTCGAGGGGAATGAAGGCGCTCGCGGCCAGAGCGGTGACGTGCAGCCGGATGTCGAACCGGCGTGCCGCCGCAATGGCGAAGGCGACATACACACAGAACAGGACGATGCCGGTCAGGTCGAGATAGACGAACTTCACACTCGCCAGCCGAAAAGTGGTGACGTTGGTGAACGCCATCATCCGGACCACGTAGACCCCGCTGGCGGCCACGATGGCGGCAAGCCCGAGAGAGAAGTAGCCCACGAGACGATGCAGACTGGGCCGGCCGCTTCGTATCAAAACGTACTGAAGCAGGGGGAGAGTCATCCACGCTGTTGCCGACCACGCGTGCACGTGATGCGGCAGTGGCGTGCCTGGCAGATTCGCGAAGAAGCTTGGCCAGAAACCGACCACCGCCAGGGCGAGGGCAGCCGCGAAAATGGGCCAAGGATGCCGCACCGCTCGATGAAGCCACTGGGCTGTTGGCATTGCGGCTACTCTACCGAAACCAGTACGCGCACACCATGACTGTCCCGCCGGGTCCCGTCGTGTCCTTCCTGATGCTGGTCGCGCTGCCGCTCCTCCCGGCGGTGGCGCCGCAGCCAGCCCCTGCACCGCCACCCTTCGCCGCCCGCTGCGCCACCTGCCACGGCGACGACGCCCGCGGCACGGCGAGGGGGCCGGGACTCGTCATGAATCCGCGGGTCGCGACCCAGTCGGCGGAGCAATTGCGCGCCTATCTGGAGCGTGGCAATCCGGGCGCCGGGATGCCGGCCTTCAACGACGCCCCTGCCGACGACCTGCTGCTGCTCGCGCGGTATCTGCGTCGCATCAACGTCGAGACGATTCTTCCGGCGCCGGCCGGACCCGCGCGCACTTTGGCGTGGGGGGCGCCGCGGCCCGGAGATTGGCGAACCTACAACGGCAGCGATTCCGGCAATCGCTACAGTCCGCTGACGCGGATCACGCGCGAGAACGTCGCGTCGTTGCAGGTGAAGTGGGTGTTCCCGATGCCGCATTTCGGCCTCGAGGTCACGCCGCTCGCCGCCGACGGCGTGCTCTACGTGACCGGTCCGAACCAGGTGGTCGCGTTGGACGCGGGGACGGGACAGGCCTTGTGGACGTACTCGCGACCGCCCACACCGGGGCTGGTGGGCGATTCGCGGCTGGGCACCAATCGCGGCGTCGCGCTGCGCGGCGACCTGGTCTATTTCGTGACCGACAACGCCCGCCTGCTCGCGCTCGATCGCGCCACCGGCACCCTTCGGTGGGAGACGCCCTTGGCGCCCGAGGCGCCGCCGTCGGAAGGTACGCACTACTACGGCGGCACGGTCGCACCCCTCGTGGTCCGCGACATGGTCGTCGCCGGTGTCGCCGGCGCGGATTCGGGCATGCGCGGTTTCGTCGCCGCGTTCCACGCCGAGACCGGCGCGCTGGTGTGGCGACGCTGGACCGTGCCCCGTCGAGGCGAACGCGGCATCGAGACCTGGCAGGGGCCGGAGCCGATCAGGGGCGGCGGGTCCACCTGGCTGACCGGCTCGTATGATGCGTCGACCGATACGCTCTACTGGGCGACGGGCAATCCGTGGCCTGGCGGCGACGACCGCGACCGTCCTGGGGACAACCTGTTCACCAACTGCGTCCTGGCGCTCGACGCCGCCTCTGGCGAATTGAAGTGGCACTACCAGTTCACGCCGCACGATGTCGCGGATCGCGATGCCACGGAGCCCAACGTGCTGGTCGACCGCGCGTATCGCGGCAAGCCATCGAAGCTGCTGCTCCACGCCGACCGCAACGGCTTCTTCTACGTGCTCGATCGGACGAACGGCGCCGTGCTCCTGGCCACGCCCTTCCTTCGGCGTGTCGACTGGGCCTCGGCTGTCGTCGATGGACGGCCGGTGGTGAAGGATCCGCGCGGCTGCCCGGTCGACGCGGCCAATTGGTCCTCGACCGCGTTCTCGCCGGAAACCGGGTTGTACTACTTCCTGGCGCTGGAAGAGTGCACCGGCCAGCCGACCGGCTATCCCGATCAGACCGGCCAGCGCTTCTTGCGGGCCGTGAACATCGAAACGGGGGCGATCGCGTGGGAAGTGCCGCAGCCGGGGCCGGCGCGGGCCAAGACGTGGAGCGGCGTTCTGGCCACGGCGACCGGATTGCTCTTCTACGGCCAGCCGAACGGCGGCTTCGTCGCCGTCGATCAACGCGACGGTCGGACGTTGTGGCAGTTTCCGACCAACGTGCGCATGAAGGCCTCGCCGATGACCTTCAGCGTCGGCACGCAGCAGTACGTCGTGGTCGCGGCTGGGCCCAACATCCTCTGTTTTGGTTTGTAACGTCCTCACGCCGACTCGGCGATCGCGTCGACCGGCCGATCAGCGGGCCATGGTGTTCCCGCCGGCTCGTGCGAATGCCTGCGGCAGCCCGGCGCAGGCCAGCAACTCGGCGAAGCGCGGGTCTTGGCGGACACGGTCGACGCCAAGGTGGAAGCCTATCGAGGCCAGGCGGACTTCCTTGTTGTCGCAGCTGTGCTTCAGCCAGTCGAAGGCCTGATCGATGTCGCCGAGCGAGATGCGCATCAGGCCCAGGTCGAACGCCGAGACGTAGGTGGTGCGGGCCTGCCGTTCGGCGTCAGCCACGCGTCTCCGCGCTTCGCGGACGTCCCCGGTGGCGACCAGGCCGTCGACGACCGAGGCGATCGCCATGAAGTTGTCCGGCGCCGCACGCTCGGCTTCGAGGAACTCCCGTAGCGCCTCCTGGTGACGGCCAAGCTCCGCGAGTGCCTGTCCTCGACTCAGGCGCGCATACCAGAAGCGCGGATCGCGCTCGAGAGTCCGCTCGACGGCCTCGAGCGCTCGATCGGGCTGGCGCATGGCCCAGTACAGCCCGGACAGCCCGACGCTCGGCATCGGTGTCAGCGGATCGATCTCGACCGCACGGCGTCGCTCGTCCATCGCCTCGTCGTATCGTCCGAGCGTCTGGAGGAAGAACGCATACCAGTGATGACCGGTGGCGTAGTTGGGATCGAGCTCGAGGGCGCGATGAAACTCCGCCTCGGCGTCTGCCCAGCGCCGCTCCTGAAAGCCCAGAACCAGCGCGAGACCGAGATGCGCCTCGGCCAGGCCGGGGTCGAGCAGGAGGGCCTTTTCGGCGGCGGCGCGCTGAGCCGAGCCGGTCTCCCATGGTGGGGCGTAGGCGAAGTATCCCATCGGCGACCAGGTGTTCGCGAGCCACGCGTAGGCCAGTGCGTAGTTCGGATCGCTGGCCGTCGCGCGTTCGAATGCCGTGAGCGCCTCACGCAGGCCGCGCTTCGTCCGTCGTTCGAAGTGCAGTCGACCGCGCAGGAACCACTGGTACGCGTCGAGGCTCTCGGTCATGTGACGGGCGAGTGCGGCACGCTCCTTCCCGCTGATCGGCACCTCGAGCGCTGCCGCGACCCGCTGGGCGATCTGTGACTCCAGCCACATCAGATCGCTGACGGGTACCTCGACGGCATCTTCCCAGAGCACGCGCTCGCCGTCCGTGGACACCAGACGCAGCACAATCGCGAGCTGCTGTCCGGTTCGCGTGACGGTGCCGCTCAGCCGAGTGTCGACGCCCAGCTCGCGACTCACGGCGCGCGGATCGCCGGTAGCGCCTGACGGCCAGGGCTTGACGATGAGCGTGTGCAGTCGACCGAGCCGCCTGCCGACCGCGGCCGCAAGCTCGCCGCCGAGATTCGGATGCATGTGCCCCGCGCCCAGCTCGAAGGGCTGCACGGCGAGCGACCGCCCGATCGGAGCGGCCGATTGGCGCGCCGGTCCGGGTGAGAGGAGCCACGCGGACAGCAGCGTGACGGCCACGACACCCGGCAGGGCCGTCCTGCGTGTTCGCCTTGCATTGGCGGATGCCTGTCGAGCTTCGACATTCGACGAAGCGGCGGAAGGAGCAGCGACGTCAGCCGGCAAGGCGGCGGTGCTGGCCTCCGATGCAGCTCGAGGCGCCCGCGCCAGCCCCTGCACGTCCGCGAGGAAGCGGTAGCCGCGTCTCGGGACGGTCTCGATGAAGCGGGGAGCGCTGGCCGAATCGGCGAGGGCGCGCCGGACCTTGGTGATCGCGGCGTTCAGGCTGGCGTCGAATTCGACGAAGGTTTCGCTCGCCCAGAGGAGCTGCCTCAGCTCCTCGCGCGTGACCAGCTCGCTCGGCCGGCTCACCAGGAGGCTGAGAATCCGGGCCGGCTGCTCCTGGAGGGGCACGCGGCGGCCGTGGCGGTGCAGGATTCCTGCATCGAGGTCGAGCTCGAACGTCCCGAAACGCACGAGACGACCCTCATCGAGCATGGTCATGGCACGAGCAGGCGGCCAAGCCGGAATCCAGCATCACGCGCACCAGTCAGAGCCGCCGGTAAATCATTCTTCAGCTGCGAGTTACGGGTTCATGCCCGTTTCACTTCCACAGCCGCGCAACCCGCGTAGTGTCTGCGCCTGACGTGGATGCCTGGGAGTGTGGATCCCAGTCCTTCCAAGGAGCAACGCAAATGCGCAAGACCATCCTCGGTGCGACGCTGGCGGCCGCCCTGGCGGCGACGGCGGGACACGACATTCATGCGACGCATTCGTCGGCAGCCGTGGTTCTGAAATGGAACCAGCTTCTCCAGACCACGCTGCCTCAGCCGGGCAATCCGCTGAGTCCCCGCTTCTACGCGATGACGCACATCGCGATGTTCGATGCGATCAACGGCATCGAGCGGGACTTCGAACCGTATCGGGTCCGCCTGCGGCCAGGCTTGTGGGGATCGGCCGAGGCGGCCGCCTCGCAGGCCGCGCATGACGTGCTCGTGGTCCTCAATCCGTCGGCGACCGCAGTCTACGACGAGGCTCTTGCGGCCGACCTTGGCGATCGTCCGTCGGGCTTCGTCCGCCGTGGCGCCGAGATTGGCGCCCACGTCGCCAGGGAGATTCTCGCGTGGCGGCAGCAGGACGGTTGGGTCGTTCCGGCGTTTCCGCCGTACGCCGAGCCGCCCCTTCCCGGGCGCTGGCAGCCGACACCGCCGGCCAACGCCGCCGCCACGTTCACCCATCTCCAGCAGGCGTTGCCGATGGCGCTGCTTTCGGCCACACAGGTCCTGCCGCCGCCCCCGCCGTCGCTCACGAGCGCCCGATACGCCACGGATCTCAACGAGGTGAAGCTCCTGGGCAAGTCCGACAGCACCGCGCGGACCGAGGAGCAGACGAACATCGCGCGCCTCTGGTCAGCCGTCGGCACCACCACGGGGTTCTTTCCCGTGTGGAACAACGTGGCGCGCGATGTCGTTCTCGAGCGGAATCTGTCGCTCGTCGAAACGGCCCGCGTGTTCGTCCTCGTCAACGTCTCGATTCACGATGCGCTCCAGACGACCCAAGCGAGCAAGTTCGTCTACGGGATGTGGCGCCCCGTGACGGCGATCCGCGCGGCGGACGCCGATCTGAATCCCGAGACCGAGCCGGATGCGACCTGGCTGCCCTTGATCACCACGCCTCCGTACCCGTCGTATGCCGGCAATCTGGCGACGATCGGCGCCAGTGCCGCGTGCGCCCTCCAGCACGCCAGCGGCACGAACGACGTGCCAGTGGCCATCACCTGGACGGTGCCGGGAGGGCCGGCCGTCACGCGGCATTTCGACGGTTTCCAGCAGGCAGCCGATGAAGAATTCATGGCCCGCATTTACGGCGGCGTCCACTACCGGTTCGACCAGCAGGCCGGTCAGCAGGCCGGCGTGTCGGTGGCGGACTATGTGTTCACCCACTTCATGCGGCCACGTGGCCGATGGCTCGACTGAGAGGCCCCGCCTGTCGTGTCAGTGGTCGCCGAGGTCGATCGCGTCGGGCAGCTCATTCGGGTTGCCGTCGGCCTCGGCGCCGGCGGGGAAGTGGCGAGCCAGGGCGTCGCCGATCGCGTCGACGGCCTCCACCACGCCCTCTGTGAAGCGTTCCTCGTGGAAGCGCGTGCTGACCAGCGCCGCGATCTCGGTCCAGAAGGTGTCGCCCACGTGCACGTGGATGGCCTCGTCGCCGAGGACGACGACTTCGCGGCGGGCAGGCGCGATCAGCAGCAGCACCCCGTTGCGGTTCCGCGTGGCGCGCAGGCCCAGGCGGTGGAACGCGCGCTCTGCCAGGCGCCGGCTGCTGCCGACGAAGAAGCCGGCGACCGAGACGCGGATCTCGCCAGAGGTCCCGGCCTCGGCGCGCGCGATGGCCCGTTCCACCGCGTGGGTGTCGAGCCGCCTCAGGAACGTTCGTCGTGACGTCATCACCACGACCCCGATGCGCCGCCGCCGCCCGAGCGGCCGCCTCCGCCGGAGAAGCCGCCGCCGCCTCCGCCCCAGCCGCCTCCGCCGCCGAAGCCGCCCCCGCCCCAATTGCCGCCTCCACCGCGGCCGGAGTTCGAGGCGATCGTCGTCAGCAGCATCAACGCCAGCCTGGGATTGGTCACGATGAAACCGAGTACCGAGGAGCCCGATGAGTCCGAGGACCAGCAGCTCACCCCACCCGAGCTCCTGCGGGGCGCTCGGACCGCGGGCCGCTTCCCTCGGCGGCGCGCCTGTTTCGCCGCCGACCGCCTCGAGCACGCCCGAGACCCCGGCGCGCGCGGCGCCGTCCTGATCGCCGGCGCGGAGCCGGGGAATCATCTGGTCGCCGACGATCCGCGCCGCCACCGCATCGGGGACGCGGTCCTCGAGGCCATACCCGACTTCGATCCGGAGCTTGCGATTGCCGGCCAGGATGAACACCGCCACGCCGTCGTCGAGTCCCTTGCGCCCGACCCGCCAGGCCTTGAACGCGCGCACCGCCCAGGTTTCGACCGGCTCGCCCGCCGTCGTCTGGCCGATCCACAGGAGGACCTGGTGGCCGGTGTCGCGCTCGTATTGCGCGAGACGCTGCTCGAGCTCGGCCTGTGCCGATGGTGAGAGAAATCCCGCGCCGTCGGTGACGAAACGGGTCGGCGACGGCGGTGTCGATGGCGCCGATGCCGGCGCGTTGGCCGTCTGGGCCGCCAGCGCCGGCACGCTCGAGCCGGTCATCGCCGCCAGGGCGAGAGCCAGCGCGACCACGGGCGCGAGCGTCAACCCGACGACCCGCGCGCGGCCAGCGAACGGGCCCTTGGCGATCGACAGCGGCACGAACGGCTCCCTAGACTAGCAGCCCGTGGTGAAAGTCGCGCTGCATTCGACGGGCGATGCATCCCACCGCTCGGCGTTGCTCGTTGCTCGCATATTGCCCATATTCTCGCTCCTCGCGCCTTGATCGGCGGGCGCCTCGCCCGTCTCGGTGCGACGCGGGACTTTCACCACGGGCCGCTAGAACTTCACCTTGGGCGCGGTCTCGGCCCCGGCCTGGGCCTTGAAGTAGGCCTTCTCCTTGAAGCGGTCGCCGAAGAAGCCGGCGATGACGACGGTCGGGAACGACTGCCGCTTGGTGTTGAAGGCCTGCGCCGCCTCGTTGAAGCGCATGCGCTCGACCGCGATCCGGTTCTCGGTGCCCTCGAGCTGCACCTGCAGGTCGCGAAAGCCCGCCGTCGCCTTCAGATCCGGGTAGCGTTCGGACACGACCAGCAGCCGCGACAGCGCCGACGACAGCCCATCCTGCGCCTGCTGGAACTTCGCCATCGCCTCCGGATCGCTCGTGATCTTCTCCACCCCGGCGGCCGAAACCTGTCCGACCTGGGCCCGGGCGTTGGCGACCGCGGTGAAGGTGTCCTTCTCGAACGCGGCGGCACCCTTGACCGTTTCGACCAGGTTGGGGACCAGATCGGCGCGTCGCTGGTAGACATTTTCGACCTGGCCCCAGGCGCTGCGCACGCCCTGGTCGAGGCCAACCAGGCCGTTGTACCCGCTGACGGTCCAGGCCAGCATCGCAACGACGAACACCACCGCGGCAATCGGCACCCAGCGTTTCATGATCCGCTCCTCGGTCCTGGCATGGCTCTCATCGGCTCTCCTCGCGGCGTCAGTCGTCCGCAGCTGTCGATCGTGCCATCAAAGCGGACTTTCACCTAGGACCGGGGCTCCGGAGCGCCACGGTCATGTCGGAACGGCTGGTCCGGAATGCATCAGCTTCCAGCCGACCGGACTACACTCTGGCAGGCTCGAGAGGCGAATCATGAATCGACGACGCTTCACGCAACAGCTGGCGGCCGCTATCGGTGCAGTCTCGCTTGGTCGCACCATGCGAGGCGAAGGCCTGCCCGTCTCGCCGACGCTTCGCGTCGATGGCGCGCGCATCAATCGGCAGCTGCTCGAACTGGCGCAGTTCGGGAAGAATCCGTACGGCGGCGTGAGCCGCGTGGCCTACTCCGAGTTCGACCGGCAGGGCCGCGAGTGGGCGATGAACGTGATGCGCGAGGCGGGTCTCGCGGTGCGCATCGACGCCGCCGGCAACATCGTGGGCCGGCGGCCTGGGAGCGTGGCCACGCTCAAGCCACTCGTGTTCGGGTCGCACATCGACTCCGTGCCAGACGGCGGCAACTACGACGGAGACGTCGGGTCGCTCAGCGCGATCGAGGTCGCGAGGGCGCTGGCGGCGAACAACGTCGTGACCAGGCATCCGCTGGAGGTGGTCATTTTCCAGAACGAGGAAGGCGGTACGGTCGGGAGCCGCGCCCTCGTCGGTGAGCTGACCGCGGACGATCTGCTCCTCAAGACGCACAGTGGCAAGACGATCGGCGAGGGCGTCACCTTCCTGGGCGGCGACCTCTCGACGCTCGCGTCGGTAAAGCGGACCGCCGGGGACGTGGCCGCCTACGTCGAGCTGCATATCGAGCAGGGCGGCAACCTCGATCGCGAGACGATCGACATCGGCGTGGTCGAGGGCATCGTCGGCATCGGCCAGTGGGAAGTGACCGCGGCGGGTGTCGCCAACCACGCAGGCACGACGGCGATGAGCGACCGCCGCGACAGCCTGCTCGCCACCGCGCGCTACATCGACATGGTGAATCGTGTGATGACCAGCACACCGGGTCGCCAGGTGGGCACCGTCGGACGCGTGCAGGCGTTTCCGGGCGCGCCGAACGTGATTCCGGGCAAGACGATCTTCACGCTCGAAATCCGCGATCTCGACCAGGCCAAGGTGGCGGCGCTCTCCGCCCAGGTGCGCACCGAGGGTGAGGCCATCGGCCGCGATACCGGCTGCACCTTCGCGTATGCACCGCTGCACCACAGCCGCCCTGCCATGTGCGACGACCGTGTCAAGGCCGCGATCGAGACCTCGGTCCGCGGGCTCGGCTTGTCCGCCAGGCACCTGCCGAGCGGGGCGGGCCACGACGCACAGCACATGGCGCGCCTCGGCCCGAGCGGGATGATCTTCGTGCCATCGGTGGGCGGGATCTCACACGCGCCGAACGAGTTCACCAAACCGCAGGACGTCGTGAACGGCGCCAACGTGCTGCTCCAGACGATCCTCGCCCTCGATACCGCGGCATGGACCTGAAGCCAGCCGTCCCCGGAGGAGCCCCGTGTCCGATGTCGTGCTGAGCCTCGGCCCGTATCGATTCGAGGCCCGGCTCGAGTCGAGCGCCGCGCCGCGTACCTGTGCGGCGTTCCGCGGTCTGCTCCCTTTTGTCAGCCAGGTGATTCACGTGCGGTGGAGCGGCGAGGCCGTGTGGGCGCCGCTCGGCGACCTGTCGATCGGCGTCGGGCCGGAGAACGCCACGACGTATCCGCATCCGGGCGAAGTGCTGTGGTATCCGGGTGGCGTGAGCGAGACGGAGCTGCTCATTGCCTACGGGCGGACGCACTTCGCCAGCAAGGCCGGGTCCCTGGCCGGCAACCACTTTCTGACGATCATGTCTGGCGTGGAGCACCTGCCCGATGTCGGCCGGCTCGTGCTCTGGGAGGGCGCGCAGCCGTTGCGCATCGACGCCGGCTGAGAGCCGCTACGGCAGCCCTGATCCGCCGATCGCACTCGTCACCACGATGTTGACCGACTCGGTGGCGGGATCGAACGTGATGTGCGCCTCGCCGCGCCGAAGCTGCAGCAGCACCTGCGCGACCTTGGCGTCGAGCGATGTCTCGTGCGCGCCATAGTCGGTGCCCTCGCGCAACACGAACGACTCGACCACCGCCCGCAGCGTGTCTGGCTCCAGGTCGTCCGGCGCCACCCGGATGGGGGCGATTTCCTCTCCGCTGCGCTCGGGTTCGGGTGTGACCGGGCGCTCGCTTTCGTCCTCCATCCAGATCCTCCTTGCCGTCTATGATTGCCGGGGCCGAGAGGATTGATGCTGACACACGACAAGAAGCTCACGCGGCGTGCGATGGTTGGCGCGACCGCATCGTTGCTGGTTGGGGCAGCCGGTGGCGCGCCCGGGGCGGGGACGCCGGCCGATACCGGCCTCGCGGCGGCGATCGAGCAGAGCCATCGGGCGTTGCGCGCGATCCTGAACGGCGATCCCACGCTGTACGAGGCGCTGTTCGCCGAGCGCGACGACATCACGCTCGGCAATCCCTTCGGGCCCTATGCCCGCGGCCGAGTGGCGGTGTCGAAGACGTTTGGCCGGCGCGGCGGCAAAGTACCGCGATGGCGAAGTGGTGGGGGTCGACCTGGTGGCGACCTACGCCAACGGCAACATTGCCTGCGTGGTCGAGGTGGAGCACGACCGCGCGAAGGTCGGTGGCGGCACTGAGCAGGCCGAGTTCCACGTGCGCGTCACGAGCGTCTACGAACGCCTGAATGGCCAGTGGCGGCTGGTGCACCGCCACGCCGATCCCATTACGACTCCCCGCCCGGCGGAGTCGGTGCTGGGCCGATAGCGGCCGGGTCAGCCGGAAAAGGGAGGCGTCGGCCGGTTGCCGCACGCAAGTGGGACGACCCCACCTGCGTGCAGCGGAACCCGGCTGTGCCGGCAGAACTAGAGGAGCGCGTCCTTGGCGGCCTTGACCGCCCGGATCTTGAGCACCTTGCGCGCCGGCTTGGCCTTGAACACCGTCGGCTCCTTGGTGAAGGGGTTGATGCCCTTCCGCGCCTTGGTCGCCGGCTTCTTGACCACGACGAACTTGGCGAGGCTAGGGACGACGAACGCCCCGGACTTCTTCAGTTCTTTGTGGGCGATATCGGCGAGCCCCTGCAGGAGGTCCTTGACGGCCTTCTTGCTCAGCCCATCAGAGCCCGCGACCAGCTTCTCGATCAGTTGCGTCTTCGTCAGCATCTTCTCAGTCCTTTGTCCTTCCGAGCTCGCTGGCAAGCGGTGAGTGCAGCCGCCAACGTGGCGTGCGTCCGGCCAGAACGCGAGTTCCTCGTGGCGTGAACACGTCAGTCGTGCAGCCGACGGCGATTATACAGATGTGGTGGGCCTGGACGACGGGCTTTATACGACGAGCTTTATCCCTTTCCGCGGGCACCCCGAAGTGCTTTACCATCTCCCCATCTCAGACCCGGAGGATCACGCCATGCCGCCTTGCAGCCGACGCACGCGACGCGAATTCCTCAAGACCGGCCTGGCGGCGGGAACGCTGGCCCTGTCCGGCGCCCTTCCCCTCGCCGCCCAGCGTGGGAAGGCGACCGACCTGGTGACCCTTGGCCGATCGGGCGTCAAGGTCACACGGCTGGCCTTCGGCACGGGCAGCATCAGCGGCCGGGTGCAGCGCGAGCTGGGGCAGGACGGGTTCACGCGGCTGGTGCGCCACGCCTACGACAACGGCGTCCGCTTCTTCGAAACGGCCGAGTCGTACGGCGAGATGCACAAGATGCTCGGTGTCGCCCTGAAGGGCATCCCGCGCGACACCTACCAGATCATGACGAAGGTGACCACCAAGGAGGGCGTCGATCCGCAGCAGAAGTTCGACGAGCTCCGCACCCTCGCCAACACCGAGTACTTCGACATCATGCTGCTGCACTGGCAGCACACGGCGACCTGGCCGGCCGACACGGCCCGCTGGCGGGACGCCATCCTCGAGGTCCAGTCGCGCAAGGTCGTGCTCGGGCGCGGCGCCTCGGTGCACGGTCTGCCGGCCCTGCGCCGCGTTCCCGGCAACGACTGGCTCCAGGTCGGGATGATTCGCGTGAATCATATCGGCAAGGCCATGGACGCCGAGGACTACGACACGCAGGGCCTCGGCGACGTGCCGGAAGTGGTCTCCCGCGTCCAGGAGGCCCGCACGCAGGGCATGGGCGTGATTTCGATGAAGCTGGTGGGCGAAGGCGCGTTCGATCGCGAGGACCGGCGGAAGGCGATGCGGTTCGCGTTCCAGAATGCCGGTGTCGATTGCGTCACCGTCGGCTACAAGGCTCCCGCCGAGATCGACGAAGCGATCGAGAACCTGAACCTCGCCCTCGCCTAGCAGCGAACGGCGTGGCGCAGAGACGGCACAACCTGGACCACGGGGCCTGGTGGGCCTGACCAGGCCAGTCGTCGAGATCAGTCGTGCAGCACCACGCTCAGCAGCGAGTTGTCGATCTTCAGCCCCCCGTTGTACTCAATGAAGCCCAGCTTGCGGAACTTGTTCATGAAGAAGTTCACGCGCGACCGCGTGGGCTGTACGCCAGTCGCGGACGCGGTGCGGATCAGCTCGCGCGACCTCGCCGTCTACTGGCGCCGGGTCGGGCCCCAGACGCCGGGGTGAAGGGCGTGGCAGTCGGCGCACCGCGACAGAATCTGGCCATAGAAGACGGCTCTGGCGCCGGGATCCTCGGCGCGGCTCGCCTGGCTGGCGATCGCGTGGAGGCGCTTCTCCGAATCGACGATCGCGCGGGAGAGCTTCCGGTCGCTCGGTAGTGTGGTCGGCCGCAGGGGCGCCGTTTGTAGGCCGCCGGCCCCGGTCCGCCACAGTGCGCTCGACGGTACGACGAGACCCTGGAGCATCTGGTCGGCGGCCTGCTGGTGCGCCAGCATGTGACCCACCAGGCCGTGCACCTCTGGCCGCGCGGGCTCGATGGCGACCACCGGCATCGTGCCCATGGCTCGATGGCAATCGCCGCAGCTCTTCAGCATGTCCGCCGTCCCGAGCGCGGCCTCGAGGAGGCTCGACGCCGCGGCGGTGCGGCGTGCGGCTTGCTGCAGCTGTGCCACGAAAGGCGCTGAGCCCGCCGGCAAGCTCGGCGCGTCGTGGTTGGCCAGCCAGATCGCGGGCGCCACGGCCGCGGCGACATCGCCACGAATCACCGCCTCGTGCACCGTCATGACCTGCGAGAAGTGCGCCTGCATGTGGGCGCGACGCTCGGCGTCTGACCGCGTCACCTGCGGGCGCGCTCGTGCCGCCGGCGCCGCGTCGCCATTCTCCCCGTAGAGCGCGAGGACGCCGGACACCAGAAACAGGGGAAGTAGAACAGTAACGCTGCTGGATGCACGCATGGTGTGGGACTGTCGTTCGATCGCGGGAAGCCTCAGGTCAGTCGCCAGGGCGTTGCTGTATCGACTCCACGTAGGCGACGAGGCGGCGGATCTTCTCCGCGGTCGCCGTATCGGCATCGGCGCTGCCGGACAAGGAAAAGGCGTCTCCCCAGATCGGCATCGCCGAATCGCCGTGGGTCTTCAAGGCCCGCCGGCCATCGACGATTTGCTGGACGACCTCGGTTGGGAAGACGCCCCGGGTGCGTGCGGCAATCGTCGTCAGGTTGGCGGGCGGCACGTTCAGGTACGCCGCCATTGGCCCGTCGCCACGGCCTGCCGTGCCGTGGCAGCTCGCACAGTAGGTCCGATAGAGCTGCGGCCCCGTGCGAACGGCATCCTGCCGCGCCGTGCCGGGAACGCTTGACCACACCGCAGGAGCGACGGTCGCAGCAACCCCCAACCAGTGAACCCACGCCATGCTAGGCATCGTCTGCCTCCGGATCCTATTCAGCAGCATCCGCGGACTGCATCCGGAAGCGTAACCGCGCGCCCAAACGAGACTCTGTCCCATTTGGCACAGCACCGAGAGTCGTCCGGCTCAGGGAGTCACGGCTGCCAGAACAGTTCCTCGGCGTTCCACAGCGTGTGATGCTCGAGGACGGCCGGCTTGACGTTCGCAAGCTTCGATGCCGTGGCGCCGAGGACGTTCGGGCTGACCAGCGGGATGAGGGGCAGGTGCTCGGCGACGAGCGCCTGCACCCGATCGTAGAGGCGCTTGCGCGCCGCGACGTCGCGGGTCGCCAGCTGGGCGCGCATCAACCGATCGATCTCAGCCTCCCACGTCGTCGCCGGTGCCGGCTGCGACGGCCGCCACAGATGATTGGCGCCGCTCGACAGCCAGACATTCATCTCGGTGTTGGGATCGACGTCGCCGCCGCCCAGGCTGAGCACACAGGCGTCGTAGTCGAACGAGCGCGTCAACCGATCGATGAGCGCCCGGAACTCGAGCGGCACGACCTGGACGCGCATCCCCAGCGCCTTGAGATCGTCCTGGATGATGGTGGCGATGCGCACTCGCTGCGGGTTGGACGCATTGGTCACGATGGTGAAGGCGACCGGACGCGCCGCGCCGTCGAGAAGCGTGCCGTCAGGGCCGGCGCTGAAACCGGCTGACCTCAGCAGCGTTCGCGCGCGTTCTACCGATCGCGGCGGTCGCGGGATGGCGGTGTTGACCCAGGTGGCGTAGGCCGGGGTGACGTGACCCCACAGCGGCGTCGCTCGGCTGTGGTAGACAAGGCGTACGATCGCCTCGCGATCGATGGCGGTCGACACCGCCTGACGGAAGCGGTCGTCACGGAACCAGGCCTGCCGGGCCGAGGCTTCGGCCGGCGCCGACGCGCGATCGTTCTGATTGAAGAAGAGGAAGGCGTACTCGAGGCCGGGGCCGACGTCCCAGACGCGATGGCGGCCGCCGACCGCCGCGCGCGAGAGCGACGCGAACTGGTCGCCGCCGATGCGGCTGATGACGTGGGTGTCGCTCGCCAGGAAGCGGACGACCTGCGCGTCCTCGGTCGGCACGGCCAGAAACACCAGCCGGTCCAGGTAGGGCAGCCGGGTGCCGCGCCGGTCCACCTTCCAGTAGTGTGGATTCCGCTCGAGCACCGTACGCTCGCCGGGCACTCGCGAAGCGAGCCGGAAGGGACCGAGGCCCACCACGTCGGCGGGCGCCACGTCCGTGCCCCAGGCAGCCGCGAGCCGACCCGCCCGATAGGCGGCTTCGAGTCGATGCCGGGGCAGCATGGCGATGCCGTCGAACAAGCGCTCGGCAGCGGCGTAGGGTTGCGCGAGATCGAACTGGACGATGTCGGCCCCGACCTCGCGCACCTGAATCGGCTCGCCGCCGACGATCAACAGGTCACGCTGCGACGATCCCACCGCAGGATCGAGCAGCACGCGGAACGTGAACAGCACGTCGTCGGCGCCGAAGGGCTCGCCATCGGAAAATCGCAGGCCCTGGCGCAGCCGCACCGTGTAGCGCCGGCCGTCCAGCGACACCTCCCACGAGCGCGCGAGCTCGGGCTCCGTCCGGAGCGAGGCGCGGTTGATGCGGACGAGGCTGGCGTGCAGCCGGCCGATGATCTCGCGCGAGGGCGCATCCACCGCGACGACAGGATTGAATGTGCGGGGCTCGGCCCGCTGTGCGACCGCCACCGCGCCTCCGGCCCGGCCGAGCGGAATGTCGACGACGACCTCCGGCCGCGATTGAGCCGGCGCAACGGCTGCCAGAAGGCCCGTGGCCAACAGCACGCCGAGACAGCCGCTAGCAGCCCGTGGTGAAAGTCCCGCTGCATTCGACGAGCGATCCATCCCGGCGCTCGGCGTTGCTCGTCGGTCGAATATCCCCGATATTCTCCCTCGTCGCGCCTGGATCGCCGGGCGGCTCGCCCGTCTCGGTGCGACGCGGCACTTCCACCGCGGGCTGCTAGCGCGCGAGGCTGAGGCGCTGGTGCAAGGCATCGGCAAGGGCATAGTAGCTGTAGCAGACTGGCACGAGCGCCACGCCGGGGGCCAGCATCCACCACCGGTCGACGAGGACGTCGTACTGCTGCGCCGACGCGAGCATCGTCCCCCAGCTCACCGCAGGCTCCCCGATACCGAGACCCAGGAACGACAGCGTCACTTCCGCCAGCACGAACCGTGGCACCAGCAACGCCAGTTGGGTGAGGAAGATGGCGGCGGTCTCCGGCAGCACGTGCCGCGTCAACACATACAAGGGCCTGGCGCCCGCGGCTTCGGCGGCCGACACGAAGTCGCGAGTGCGCGTGCTGTGCACGACAGCCCGGACGAGGCGCCCGGGCCGGGCCCAGCCGACCAGGCCGAGCACGACGGCGATCGCGAGCAGCGCTCGGGACGGGTCGAGGTCGAGCGGCAACACGCTGCGAACTGCGAGCAGCAGGTAGGCCCAGGGCAGCGCCATCAACAGGTCTGCCACGAACATCAGCGTCCGATCGGCCCAGCCGCCCGCGTATCCCGCGACGGTTCCGACGGTCACCGCGACGGCGAGCGTCAGCAGCGCCGTGACCAGGCCCGTGAGCAGCGACACGCGCGCGCCGTGGAGCAGGCGCGAGAGCTGGTCGCGTCCGACGGCGTCGGTGCCGAGCAGGAACACCGGGGCCGCCTCCGCGGTGACGTCAGCCACATGGATCCACGACGGTGGCGCATACGGGAAGTCGCGGTGCTGCATCGACGGATCGGTCCGGCGCCAGCACGGCCGCTGCCGCAGCGATGCCGTGGACCAGCAGCAGGACGATCAGCCAGGGGCCGATTCGCCGGCGTCTCATGCCGCCGGCTCCGGGCGGGCCCGTGGATCGACCCACCAGGCGAGCGTCGCACCGGCGCCGACGCCCACGAGCAGCGTCAGCGTGGCCGCAGTCGTGGCTCCCGCCACCAGGTGGGCGTCGTGCCCGAGCGTCGCTTCGACCAGCAGCGGGCCGAGGCCCGGCCAACCCATGACGACCTCAATCGCCAGCGACGAGCTCAGCAGCGAGGCGACCGAGAGACCGAACAACGCCGACAGCGGCATCGCGGCGATCTTCAGCGCATGGCGCCAGATCAAGCGGTGCGCCGGGATGCCGAGGCCACGGCCCATCAGGAGCGATCGCGCGTCCAGCGCGTCGATCATCGAGGCGCGGACATGGCGGACCAGCGTCGGCAGCTGTGCGACGGTCAGCGCGGCGATGGGCAGGGCGGCATGGTGCAGCACGTCCGCGGCGTGCGCCCAACCGGCGTTCGCGATCGTGGCCGACGTCATCCCACCGGCGGGGAACCAGCCTGTGGTCAACGCCAGGCGCAGTGCCATGAGGCCCAGCAGCAGCTCCGGCGTCGCCAGGAGGGCGGACACGGCCACGCCGACGGCGCGGTCGATGAGCTGGCCGCGTCGGACGGCGCTCCACACGCCGAGCGGCAGCGCCAAGATCCAGGCCCCGAGCAGGGCGGCGGTCGTCAACAGCAGGGTGTTGAGCAACCGCGGCCGCAGGATCGGCCACACGCTGCTGTTGTAGAGCGCGGAGAAGCCGAAGTCGCCACCAACCACCGATCGCACCCACCGGCCGTAGCGGATCGCGATGGGTTGGTCGAGCCCGTACTGGACCCGCAGGCGCTCCACGGTATCCGGAGTGACACGAGGGTTCAGGCGAAGATCGCCGAGGACGTCACCGGGCGCCAGCTCGACGAGCACCAGGGACAGGAACGAGACCGCGCCGAGGAGCAGCACGGTGCGGGCCAGCGCGCGTGCCACGACCGGCCAGGGAATCACCCGACGTAAGACGAACGAACGATCCGAAGCGGGGCCGGGCACGGCTGTCGAAAGTAGCCGTGCCCGACGCCCGGGTCAACTCCAGGCATGGGTTCAGCGCACGTCGACGCGAGACGCGAAGATGGCGTTGTCGGGCTGGACCGTGCCCCGCGCCCGGACGCGCTGGCCGACCACCAGCACGGCAAAGCCAGAACTGCCGCTCGGCCCGTCGATGCGGGTCGCGGAGGTCGTCTGGACAGTCCGGCCCTCGACAACCAGGGTGCCGGCAGAGGCATTGCCCGAGATCGAGGTCAGCCGGCCTTCCACTTCGGCCTCGGCCGGCGTCGGCGCGGAGCCGACGTCCTCGATCGTCAGGCGGGTCGCCAGCACCGACCCGCCCGCCTGGCTGGTGCCCTTGACCTCGATCGTCTGGCCGACTGCCAGCGAGCTGAACGGAATGACAGTGCCGCTGCGCCGGACCACGGTCGCGGCCGACGTGTCGACGCGTCGGCCGCCGATGGTCAGCGTCGCGCCAGGCTGGCTGCCGGTCATGGCCGTGAGCCCGCCCGTGAACTCGACTTCTGCAGAGGGCGCCGCCCCGTCATCTTCGATGGTGAGTCGTGTCGCGAGCACGCTGCTGTCGCTCTGGGTCGTGCCCTTCACCTCGACGGTCTGGCCGACCGCCAGCGTCGAGAACGGCACGACGTCGCCGCGGCGGCGCACGACCGTGGCGGCCGTCGTGACGACGCGGCGGCCGGCGATCGTGAGCGTCGCGCCGGGCTGGCCGCCGTTCATCGCCGACAGCGCGCCGGTGAACTCGGCTTCGGCCCCCGGCGTCGGCGTCGGCGTCGGCGTGGGTGTTGGCGTGGGCGTCGGGGTCGGCGTCGGTGCAGACGGGGGATCCTCGATCGTGATGCGTGCGGCCTGGACGACGCCGTCGGTGCCCGCCGTGCCGTTCACCTCGACCGTGCGACCCACTCGGAGCTCGTCGAAGGGCACCACGTTGCCCGACCGGCGCACGATCGTCGCGGCCGTCGTGCGAACGGTCCGGCCGGCCACTGTCAACGTGGCGCCGGGCGTGGCGCCGGTGATCGCGGAGATGACGCCCGTGAACTCCGCTTCGGTCCCGCCATTGCGCGAATCGTCGCCGATGGTCGCGCTCTGTCCGGCGACGGTGACGGCAATGGACACCGTCTGCGCAGCCTGCAGCCCGCCGACCGCCACCGTGGCGTCGACGCCCGGGCCGGCGAAGCGAAGGCGAACGTCGCCCGTCGGGACGTTGGCGAGCTGGAAGCGCCCCGCGGCGTCGACGCCCGTCGACAGCGGCGTGCCGACAACGCTCACCGTGAGGTCCGTCACGGCGCGACTGCTGGCGGTACCCACTGCCGAGGCGCTCGGCGCCGCCGCGAGCGTCACGGTGCCGCTGATAGTCGCGCCGGTCGTGGCCGGTGCCGTTCCCGGGGCCGGCGCTGGCGATGGTGCGGTGGGGCTGCCGTCCGACGATGATCCGCACGCCACGGTGAGCGCGCAAAGTCCCGCGACGACAGAAGGGACAACGTACCGGGTCCAACCAAACATGTTCGAGCCTCCTACATCCTGAGGCTCCCCTAGGTGGCGATTTGATATAGCCGGGGCCGATCTTCCTGCGTCCGTCGATCAGCGGAGCTTCGTCGCGCCGGCGTTGCTGCCCGCGGCCCACACGACGCCGTTCGCATCGGCGTAAATCGATCGCTCGACGACGATCGGGGCATTGTCGCTGCGGACCCGGATCGCGAATCGGCGCCCTCGGGCCGCCGGGAACTCCCGGCCGATCGCCACGTTCAACCGGCTGTTGCCGCGGAGGGCGAAATCCCGCTCTATCTCCGACGCGTCCTCGAACAACAGCGTCACTCGGACCTCGTCATCGGCTGCGCCGGTATTGGCGATCAGCACGTAGGTCTGCTGATTGCCTGGTCCACCTTCATCCCCCTCGGCGAGCAGCCACTCGGTGCCCGTTTCGGTCGTCGCGCCGCTCACGTGCGACTCCTGCCACGCACCATCGGGCCACCACATCGCGCGCTCGACGACGATCGGCACGCCGTTGGTCACGCGCACGCGTGTCGAGACGGGGGTGTTGCCGAGGGCTGGATCGTCGTCGAGGCGAATCGTCAACCGGCTCTGCGCGGCAACGCGGCGCGTGCGCACGACTGCCTGCCCGTCGGGAAGCAGATACGTCAATTCGACGTCGGCGGGGCTGGTCTGTGGATTGCCCAGCAGGACGAACGTATCGAAGAACGGTCCGGTGGCGCCCTCTGCGAGGAACCAGACCGTTGCCGGTGCGGGCAGCGCGGCGCTCCCTGATCCGCCGGCAAAGGGCTGACCAGGCGTACTCACGTACATGGCCCGCTCGACGAAGATCGGCACGCCGTTCGTGCTCTCGATGACCGCGGAGAGGTCTTCGTTCTCGAGGCCCGGCACCTGGTTGACGTAGATCGTCGCGCGCGAGGCGGCCGCCACGGTCCGGGTGATGACCACGGGCGGCCGGCCCGCAGGCCGCAGGAACGTCACCCTGACCTCGGCCGCGGCGTTGCCAGGGTTCTGGACGAGATAGAAGAGGCTGAACACCGAATTCGTCGCGCCTTCGGCCAGATACCACGTCGTCTGCGGTGGCGTCGTCGAGGCGCGTTCGGCGTGACTGCCGTAGCCGGTTGGGTCCCAGGTCACGGTCCGGTCGGCGACGATCGGCCGATCGGACTCGATGACGGTCGCGAAGTCGCTGTTGGCGACGGCCGGAAGATCGGCGACCCGAACCGTCGCCCGAGCATGTCCCGGCAACGTCAGCGCGAGCGGCACGTTCGGCCCGTCGCTGCGCTGGAACCGGAGCTGAACGCGCGCCGGCAGATCGTCAGGGTTGGCCAGCGCGATGCGCGTGTCGAAGAAGGCATTGGCCACGCCTTCGGCGAAATAGCTGCGGCTGGTGCCGCGCGGGTGCGTGCCGTCCTGGAACTCCTGCAGGTTGGTACGGCCGTCCCCATCCGCGTCGCCGCCGCCGTCGGCCTGCAGCGGATTGAGGCCGAACGCCACTTCGTACGCGTTCGGGATGCCGTCCCCGTCGGCATCGCCGGCTGGCGGCAGCGACGGCCCCGCCTGGGTGTCGTACTGCTGGCGGAATGCCACCGCCAGCGCGAGATCGATGCGTCCCGCCCCAAGGTCCTGGCCGATCGGCACGGCCTGCCGCAGCGCCTCCTCGGCGAGATCGGCGCGCGCGCGGCGGGCCTCGAGCGGCGCGTTGGCTGGCTCGCCGCTGATCAGGAGAGCTCCAGCGCCGGCGACGATGGCCGTGCTGAACGACGTCCCCCACGCAGCCGCGAAATGGCCGGCCGGCCAGGTGGTTACCACCCCTTCCCCCGGGGCCGCGGCGCGCACGATATTGCTGCCGAAGTTGGAGAACCGGCTGCGTTGATCGAGGTCGCCCGTCGATCCGACGCCGAAGGCATCGGACCACGCCGCGGGGTAGACGACGATCTTGGCGCCTTCATTTCCGGCCGACGCTATCGCCAGGACGCCGCGATCGCCGGCGTACTGCAGCGCGCGCTTCAGCTCGTCGGATTCGATCCGCATCGTGAAGCTCATGTTGATGACGCGGGCGCCGTTGTCGGCGGCGAAATAGACCGCGCGGACGATGTCGTACATCGACGACGACCCGTCCGCGGCGAACGCTTTGAGCGGCATGATGCGGGCGCCCGGCGCGACCAGGTGGACGAGGCCGGCGACCATCGTGCCGTGGCCGAACGCCGCCGGCAGTGGCCGGCCGGCCAGCGCGGACGCGGTGCCGCCTTCCAGGATGGCGGCGGTCGACTGGTTCAGGCTGACCACGCGGTCGCGCTCGAGGATGGCGGCGGTCGACTGTTCGAGGATCGCGGCCGTGGACTGGTCGAGGTCGGCCAGCTCGTTTGGCGTGCCGGCGGTATTGCGCACGAAGTCGAAGCCCGGAACCAGGAGGTCGCGCAGCACCGGATGATTCGGATCGATGCCCGTGTCGACGACCGCGACGATCACTCCGTTCCCAATGGACTGGAGCTGCGCTTGCGGCAGCCGAATCCGGTCGACGGCGGGCTGCTGCGCGTAGCGGTTCCACACGATCTGGCCGTAGTAGTTGACCAGGGTCCGCTGCGGCAGCGACTCGAGGATGGCGGCCGTCGACTGGTCGAGCGAGACATCCGGAGGCGATTCGGGCAGCTCGAGGTCGTGGTTCCGCTCGAAGCCGACGACCCGGACGTCGGTCCGGACCTCCGCTTCGACGGCGTCCTCGCTGCGGTTGTCGTCGTTCCGCAGCTTGAAGACGTCGCGGCCCGGCAGCTGCTCGACGACCCGTAGCCGATACTGGGCGGCGATCTCGGCCGCCTGAGCCGGCGAGCACCGCAGCAGGAAGTCGCGCTGATCGGCTGCGGCATAGGGCACCGCGCCGATCAACAGCGCGAGTAGGCCAGCGATGAGAGCTCGACCGAGGATGCGCCCGGGCCAGGCCGTGGGGGACGGGACAGGCATCGTCACCGCGCCTCGCCCCGCACCAGCCGCGCCAGCGGCACGGAGACGCGTCGCGATTCGCCCTCGATTCCCACGTGAAGGCGCAGCCGCGGCGCCGGGTCGCAGCTCAGCACGAACTCACCGAACTCGTTGGTGCTGGCCCGGACGACGACGTGGCGCCCGCTGGTGACGAGCACCGGCAGGCCGGAGGCTGTGGCGTCGGTGCCCCGGCGCGGCTCCAGTTGCCCGACGATCGACAACATGGGCGACTGCGGCTCACGTTCGACCCGGACCCGGAGCCCGAATGGCCCGGCCTCCCACTCCGCCTCCCTCGCGGCGCCAGCAGCACCGCGCAGACCGGCCAGCGCCGGCGCCGGCGACCCGCCGCCGAGCAGGCGTGCGACCAGTCGCGGCAGCGTCGCCATGGGCACCGGCCGGAACTGCACGGCGATGCTCTCGGCCAGGCGGATCGCGGCCGCACCGGGGGTCAGCTCGGCATCGCCATGAGCCACGGCGGCGACAGCGCCGAATTGCGCCACGGTTCGCCGGCAGCGGTCGCACCCGGCGAGGTGCGCCGCGTGGTCGCCGCGAACCTCCGGCGCGCCGAGACCGCGGACGTAGTCCACCCAGTCGGAGAGGTCGGGATGTTCAGGGGAGCGCATGGTCGGTGGTATAGGCTGCCGGCGGGCCCGGAAAAATAGAGGGGGAGGTCATCGGCCGTATCACGACCGGCGCGCCGGACCAGCCGATGACGATGAAGGGGGCCCAGAGGCACGGATTCGGGAAGCCCTTCCGCAGCTCCTGCATAGCCCCCCGGAGCGCCTCGGCCGGTGTATCGCCGGCGGTCAACCGCCGGTACACCCCGTCCATCAGTGTCGCCGCGGTCTCGTCGTGGACGTCCCACAGCGAGACCAGGACGGCCCGGGCCCCGGCGTACAACAGGCTTCGCGCCAAGCCCAGCAGTTCGTCCCCTCCGGTCGCGACGCTGAGTCCGGTGCTGCACCCGCTCAGGGTGACGAGTTCGGCGGCCAAGGGCAGCTCCGACAGCTCACGGACGGTGAGGTCGCCATCGGCCAGCGCGATCGAGGAAAACATCGGGTTGTCGGCGCGAAAGCGTCCGTGCGCTGCGATGTGGACGACGCGACAGCGGGGCGCGATTGCCGCCAGTGTGGCGCGGGTGGCGGCCTCTCCGAGCGCAACGTGGGCGCCGGGGAGGTGCGCGGCGAGACGGGTGGCCTCATCGGCCATCGCCGGAGCCAGGCGATCCGGCCTCGCGACGATCAGCGCGTTGTCTGGTGCCGCAGCGCGCGCCACTGCCGCGTGATGGTGCACGCTGGCGTTCGGGGCGTAGGACACACGCCACCGATCGAGCACCGGCCCATCGCCCGTTTCGAGCGCGTGGAACGGCACCGCGTGCAGCATGTCGTGGGGCAGCACGACCAGGTGCGCCGCGTCCCCGAGGTGGAGGGCGACTGGCCGGAGCAATCGGTCGTAGAGTGCGGCGAGATGAGCCAGCAGCGCCGGTCGCGCCGGCGCTGTCGGGACTGCGGCCGTCTCGCGCGCGGCGCTGCCGAGCTGCAGGCGCAGCAGCCGCACCAGCGCCTGCGCGTCCGCCACCGCACCGAGGGCTACATGAGTCAACGTGCTCGGTCCGACCACCCATACGTGCAGCTGGCCCCGCAGGGTCGCATACTGGAGCAGTCGCGTGCCGGGGTCGAGGTCAGCCTGCAGGACGTCGAGCGGCACCATCGCAGGGCCCAGCGCCGACGTCACGCGGCCACCCGACGCCTCGAGTGCCGCGATCGCGGCGACGAGATGTTGGTCGCAGGCGCGCGCGTGGGTGGCGAGCGCGAACAGCTTTGCCGGAGCAGGCTGCGCTCGCCGCTCCTCTTCCCGCTGCTGATGCACGATCGCACTCAGACGTTGCGCGAGTGCCTGGACGTCGCTGGCGCCGGCGCGCTGCTCGGGCGTGCCGCCGGTATGGTCGGTGTGGAGCGCGACGTGCTCGGCCAGGCTGCGTGACTTCGCCCGCTCCACCCAGGCGAAGGCTTCGGCTTCGCCACCCGGGCGCGCCAGGCTGAGGGACGCCAGTGCCGCGAAAACGGCCTGCTTGTCGTCGAAGAACGCGATCTTCAGCTCATCGCGCTCGAGGTGGCTGCGCAGCGTCTCGACGGCGGCATGCGCGAGTCGATACGACGCGTCAGCGCCATCGCGATCGCCGCGGGCTTCCGCCACTTCGCCCGCGGTGAAGTGCGCCTGGTATCGAAGGGCCGGGGCATCGAGCTCGCCGAGCAAATCGAGGGCTGAGTCGACAGAGCCGGCGGCCGCGTCGACGTTGCCCTGGCCGAGGGCCAGCCGGGCCAACAGGAGCTCGCACAGCGCGGTTCGGGCCGTGAGCGGCGTTGCCGCGAAATGGTGTCGGGCGGCGGTGCACAAGCGACGCGCTTCGGCCGATCGCTGCGCCCGCTCGAGCACCAGCGCCTTCGAGAGGTCGATCAGCGCCGGCCAGTGAAGGTTCGCCTCCCGGACGAACATGATGCGGGCCTGGTCGAAGCGCCTCAAGGCCAGCGCGAGATCGTCCTGGCGGCTGGCGGCAAAAGCCAGCGTCGTCAGGGCCTTGGCGCGCTCGTAGCGCATGCCCAAAGTCCGGAACGCATCCGCCGCGCGTTTGGCCAGCGCCGCGCCTTCGGGCACGAGGTTCAACTCGAGGTAGAGCTCCGCTTCGTCCAGATCGCACAGCGCCGTGTGATAGTGGTCGTCGAGCTCGCGCGCGCGCGCCCTCGCCGCTGCGTAGAGTTCCAGGGCACGGGCGTACTCGCCACGCAGGTAGTGGAGATAGGCGATGTTGTAGTCGACCTCCGCCACCAGCCGGACGAGCCCCTGACGTTCGCACCAGGTGCGTGCCTCGGCGTAGGTCGCGAGCGCTTCCTCGAACCGCTGCAGACTGATCTGGCAGACGGCAATGTTGCGCAGCGTGATCGCGACGTCCGCCGATCCGTCCGGCGCGCCGAAGGCGGCCAGGGCGGCCTCGTACGACGCGAGCGCGTCCTCGAAGCGGTCCTGTCGATAGAAGACGTTGCCGAGGTTGCTCTCGAGCCTGGCCAATCGCAGCCGGTCGCCGAGGCCAGCGAAGATCGCCCGGGCGCGTTCGGCCCATGCGTGGGCATCCGAATACCGCCCCATGTAGATGAGCGTCTGCAGCGCTCCGCTCAGCGTGATCCCCAGTTCGAGCTCGCGCGCCGCATCGGCGAAGTGCACGATCGCGGCATCGTAGCTGGCCATCGCCGCGGCGTAGTCGCCCGCCAGCGAGCGGACATGCCCGGTCGCGCGGGCGCTGCGCCCGAGTGCGTAGACGTCGGCCAGCTCCGTGGCCAAGGTCTCCGCAGCTGACGCGAGGTGGCTGGCTTCGATCAGATTGATGCGGGCTCGACGGGTGGCCTCGTCCGCCAGCTGCTCCACGACAGCGACCGTTCTCGCTGACGGCGCTGCTGCGAGAAGTCTCGCTCGAAGGCCCGCATCCGGCTGTGCCGCCAGTTGCGCGATCAGGTCGCTGGCGGCTTGGAGCGCGAGGTCTGCCATCTCACAGATCCAGCCGGTCGAGCGCCTTCTTGAGCGCCGTGAGGCAACGGCCACGAATGAAGCCGAGCGAGCCGACCGCCAGGCCGAGGCGGGCAGCGACGTCTTTGTAGGGCACCGGAGGTTGCTCGTAGAACAGCAACCGCATCAACTCGCGGCAGCGCGCCGAAATGGTGTCGAGCGCATCGCGTACCCGTTGCTCGCGCTCGGCCTCTGCCAGCAGGTCGGGAGGCACCTCGGATAGCAGGAGCGGGTTCACCGCATCCATCTCGACATGCGAAAGGGCTCGGGGCTGATGCCGCTTCTTCCAGTCGTAGGCGGCGTGGGCCGTGACCTTCGCCAACCACGGCCGCAGCGTTTCCGTGTTCCGCAACTTCGCCAGCGAGCCGTAGAGCTCGACGCACACCGCTTGGAAGATGTCTTCCGCATCCTCACGGTTGGCGCGGTAGCGGAAGGCGATCGAGAAGATCAGCGATTTGTAGCGGTGGATCACCGCCGACCAGGCGGGCTGACTCCCGGTCAGACACGCGTCGATCAGGCGGCTGTCCGACCAGGCGCGTTCGGCAGCTGCCGGCTCATGCGAGCGGCCGCCCGTGATTGTTGACGATGGGGCCATGACCGGAAGGTCCCGCCCGCGCGGGTGTCATCCATTCTACGTCGCCGCCCCAATGCGGCTGCCACGGCCGGGCCGCGTCCGCAGCGCGGTGGCCGGCGTGGTCGTCCGTGTCGAGCCGGCACAGACGACCTGAACATCACGACGACGCAGACCGGGGACGCCCACCCTCGTAGCGCCGGGCCGTTCCATCGTCCGACCGCTACGGGCCGCACTGTAAGCTCCCTTACAGAATCACAGGCAGCGCGCCCGCTATCGTGGCGTCGGCTCCTGGGGCGGGGCCGCGAGCAGGCGGCGCCGGGGAGTGAGTTGCATGTCCAGCCGCCGCGCTTCGACCGCCGACACCGAGGGACTCAAGCTGCAGTACCTGAAGGGGTCTGAGTTGTTCCAGGACTTCACCCCGGAGCAATTGGAGCCCTTCCATCACACGATCCAGATGGCGACCTGTCGCGCCGGGCATGTGTTCTATCGCCCGGGCGAAACCGGCGAAGCGATGTTCCTGCTCAAGGAGGGTGCGGCCCAGCTGTATCGACTGTCGCCGGAGGGGCGCAAGTTCGTGTTCGCGGAGGTGCCGGCCTCGTCGATCTTCGGCGAGATGGCCTGCATCGGGCAGGCGATGTACGAGTGCTTCGCCGAAGCCACCGCGGATTCGGTCATCTGCACCCTGACCCGATCGGATGTCCAGCGGCTGATTCTCGCGTATCCGCAGTTCGCGCTCCGGCTCCTCGAGACCGTCGGCCGGCGGATGGTCGATGCGGAGCGCCAGCTCGAGGCGCTGGCGTTCAAGACCGTGCTGCCGAGGCTGGCGGACTTCCTCGGGCGCGAGTCCCGCGACGGCCTGGTCGAGGGGTTGTCGCACCAGGACATCGGCGAGCGCCTCGGGGTGCACCGCGAAACCGCGACCTACGCGCTGAACGAGCTGAAGGCCGCCGGGCTGGTCGAGATCGGGCGGCGGCGGATCCGCGTGGTCGACGGCCCGCGGCTGGCACGAATGGCACGGACGGGCTGAAGGGCTCAACCGGGACACACATGGAGGAGGACGCGTGACGAGTATCGACACGGCGCTGGCGGCGAGCAGGGCGGCCAGCGAGCAACTGCTCGCGGATGCCGAACGCATGGCGGCCGGGTGGGCGACACCCCGCGCGCCGGGCAAGTGGTCGCCGAGCCAGATTGTCGAGCACGTCGCCCGGTCGTACGACGGGGCGGTCGACATGGCTGCGGGAGCGCCGTCGGCGTTTCCCAGGCTGCCCGTCCTGATCCATCCGTTCGTGCGCATCGTGTTCAGGCGCTTGCTGAGGAAGGGGTCGTTTCCCAATGGCCGCACGACCAAGGCCATGAATCCCGTCGCCGGGCCGTCCACCCCGGCCGATGGCCGGGCGCGCCTCGCGGCGGCGCACGACCGATTCGACGCGGCCTGCCGCGACCTCGCCGCCCGCGGCGCGCCGATGCGGACGACGATGTTCGGCGCCGTCCCGGTCCAGGACTTCGTCCGGTTTCTGGAGCTGCACACCCGGCACCACGACCGTCAGAATCGGGACCTGTCAGGCGCCCTGACGGCCGGCCTGGTGGCCAGCCGCGCGCAGCGTCGCCGGTGCCTCACCGGCTACGCCGTGTCGATGCCGCGGACGAAGACGTCGACGAGTTCGGCCAGGGCGGCGGCCGACTTGCGGCTCGTGGTCAACGAGAAGGTGCGTGTGACGTTGAACAGCGCACCCTGGAAGGCCGCGGCGAGCAGGTCGAGTGAGCTGGCGCTCAAGCGCCGCCCCGCGACCTCGCGGAGGATTCCCGCGATGAGCTGCCGCTCCTTGTCCAGGAAGCCCTGCCGCCGCTGCATGACGTATTCCTGGATGTCGTTCACGGGAGCGGCCCTCCGAGCGGGCCCGCGGCCGCGGGCCGCTCCATCGGACTGATACAGGCGCGCCAGGCGCGTCGCGTTGTGCAGCCTGGCGAGTGCCATCGCCAGTAGGCGACCGCGGGGCTCGTCAGCGGCGGCAACGGCGGTGGTCATGCCCTCCACCACGCGGGCTTCCTCGCGGTCGAACAGCGCGGCGACCACCTCCTCCTTGCCGGCGGGAAAGTGGTAGTGCAAGGCGCTCGGCACGACGCCGAGCTGTCGGGCGAGATCCGCCAACCGCATGCGTCCGGGGCCGGTTTCGAGCAAGACGCCCATGGCCGCATCGAGGATGCCGTCACGCTCGAGCACGTTCCTGGCGTTCCGCGGCTCAGTCTGGGCCGCCTGGCCGCGTCGAGTGGCGACGGCAGCAGTCGGCACGGTCGTTGTTGAACGATTTGACATTTGAATCAAATTGCGTAGTATTCAATACCAGACTGTAATCCCGGCGCCGGGTGCCGTCAAGTGAACGGCCCGGCCAAGGAAATTCCCGACCGTGCCGCGCCATGATGGTGGCGACCCATGGCAGATGGCACGGCAGCAAAGGACCGAACACATGGCACCAGGTGCCGGGCCCCGAGTTCGCCGTGTGGGACCAGTTCCGCGGCGCCGACGGCAAGCCGCTCTATCCGCAGCGCCCGATGCTGCTCGGTCCGCTGTTCGTCCGCTTCACGGCGGGCTCGCCGATGAGCGGCACGTTCGAGGGCAAGGTGATCGTCCTCGAATCACTGTGGGACCGTGAAGCCATGCCGTGGCAGGGCGACTGGTACCGAATCCCAGGTGCGCACGCAACTGGGTGACCGCGCGGACGACCACATCCGCCTGTGGTACACGGACCACGCGCTGCACGGCGACGAGCCCGGCGTCGGGGATGCCACACGTGTCGTGAGCTACCAGGGCGCCCTGCAGCAGGCTCTGCGCGACCTGGCCGCCTGGGTCGAGAAGGGCGTATCGCCGCCGGCCAGCACGAACTATCGCATCGAGGACGGCCAAGTCGTGGTCGCGCCATCGGCGGCTGAGCGCCGGGGCATTCAGCCCGTCGTCTCGCTGCGAGTCAAGGGCGGCGACCGTGCCGTGGTGTCGGCCGGGGAACGCGTGCATTTCTTCGGCACGATCACCGTCCCGCCGGGCGCCGGCTCTGTGGTCGCCGCGGAGTGGGACTTCGACGGGCAGGGCACCTTTCCCGTCAAGGCGACGATCGCCGCCGGCGCAACGACCGCGACCGTCGCGCACGATCACGTCTTCAAGAAGCCCGGGATGTACTTCCCCGCCTTGCGAGGGATCTCGCAGCGACAGGGCGATCGCGTGACGCCCTATGCGCGGGTGCAGAACCTCGGCCGCGTTCGGATCGTCGTCAAGTAGTTCGTGATCCTCTGTCCGACTGCCAGGCCATTTCCCCTGATCTCTGCTGGGCTGGTGCTCAAGCCGACAAGCGCCGATACTGCACGCGACTGTGATGACGAACCGTCACTTCCTCGGTCCTCTCCAGGGCCACACGACGGGCGCAACGTTCGCGCGTATCAGCGCCGGCCATCTCCTCGTCGTGCTTCGCCGTCACCAGGTCTCCTGTTCGATCGATTCGCTCTCCGCCGGCGGCTGGACCGCTCGACTGGGCGATCCATCGAAGGGCCCGTACTCGCAGCAAGGCTACTTTCCCACCCGGGACGCCGCGGCGACATGGCTGCTCGAAGAGGCTGAGCGCCGCGGTGCAGTGGCCGTGACCGCCGGCGGTTAGAGCCCGCGCCGGCTTCGTGCTAGCGTGCTCGGAGAGTCGTCCGGCTGTGCGTTCTTGCGATGGCCCGCGCCCTCTTCGTCGACTCGCGGTCCGGTGGCCTGTCGGCACGCGTCGACCAGGACGGCTTTCCGATCCTCCCGCCGACCCTGCTCACGATCCACCGCACCTCGACGCGCGACGAGCAGACGCGCCAGATTGTCTGCGCGCTCGACGGCACGCGCTTCGGCCAGGTGCTCTTCGGGGAACGGCTGACGATCGAGATCCTGCCGGGGCGTCACACGCTCCGCATCCACAACACGCTCGTGTGGAAGACGGCGGAGTTCGGCGCCACGCCGGGCGAGCACGTGCACTTCACGGTCTGGAACCGCGGGTGGGGCGAGGCCCACTACCTGCTGATCGTCTTCGTCGGATGGTCGCCGCTGGGTGTCGGGCTGGCGCGCGGGACGCCGGCCGACGTCGGGCCTGGTGGCTGAAGGCTAGTGTCCCGAGTCAGAGATTCGCCACACAAGTCGCGGGCGGGGCATCCCGCCTCGCGGCGTTGCCCGTCGCGCACATATCGCCGATATGTCCACGCCTCGCGCCTTGCGACCCGGGCGCCGCGCCCCTGACTTGTGCACCGAATCTCTGACTCGGGACACTAGCGCTTCTTCAGGCCGCGTTGGCCAGGTAGCCCAGCAGCCCGCGCTCCTTGACGAGGTGCGCCACCGCCGGTGGCACCATGGTCTCCCAGGCGGCATCGCCCGAGCGCAGGCGCTTGAGCACGTCGCGCGAGAAGATCGACAGGCACCGTTCGTCGTAGTCACGGACGCTCTCGATCAGGCGGTTCTCCACTAGATACGCGTAGAGATGCCGCAGGTGCGGCTCGACCCGGAGGTTGCCGGCGGTCACGAGGGAACCGGTGCTCTGATCGAGCAGCGGATAGGCGTACAGCTTCAAGTCGTTCTTGAAAAGACGCCCGAACGACTCGAGAATGCCGCCCTCGAGGTCGGCGTAGTACTTCTCGTCGAAGATCTCGCGCAAGGTCGGCACGCCCATCACGATGCCGATCATCTTCTTGGTGTGCCGGAACAGGTAGGCGGCCAGGCGGTGATACTCGGCGTAGTTCGAGACCAGAACGGTCTTACCGAGCGCACCCAGGATGTCCGCTCGGTCGAGGAAGTCCTGGGCGTCGATCGCGTCGGAGTTGTCGCTCAGGTTCTTGAGCGTCATCTCCATGATCGTCACCGTCTCCTCGCCGCGCAGGTGCGGCTCCTGGACGAACTGCGCCTGGGCGCAGCGCAGCATGTCGAGCGAGACGTTGGTGGCGGGACGGAAGCTGCCACGCTCGATCAGGATGGCCTTCTTGTAGAGCGCGTCAGCGGGCTGCACGACCTCGCCGGCCGCGGTGAACATGGCGGCGTGGGTCAGGCCATGCTGGACCAGCTTGAGGCTCATGAGACGGTTGTCGACGCGCGCGAACGCGGGCCCGGAGAACTCGATCATGTCGACCTCGACGCGCTCGCTCGTCAGCGAGTCGAGGAGCGACACGATCAGCGCCTGCGGGTCGTGATGGAGGTAGTTGGCGCCGTAAGCGAGGTTGACGCCGATGAGGCCGAGCGCCTCCTGTTCCTGGACGTTCTCCCTGTCCAGCAGGCGCACGTGCACGATGATCTGCGACGCTGGCGCGCGCGGGGCCGCTTGAAAGCGCACCCCCATCCACCCGTGCGGATCGTCCTTGCGGGCGAAGCTCTTGGCTGCGACGGTGTCGGCGAAGACGAAGAACTTCGTGGTGTCGCCGCGCTTGCCGTCCAGGCGCTCGACCAGCAGCCCGAATTCGTGGTCCAGCATCGCGTTGATGCGCTGCTTGCTGACGTAGCGGTCGCTCGGGCCGTAGATGGCGTCGCTGAACGTCATGTCGTAGGCCGACATGGCCTTGGCGATGGTGCCGGCGGCGCCGCCGACGCGGAAGAACCAGCGTGCCACCTCCTGGCCGGCGCCGATCTCGGCGAAGGTGCCGTAAACGCTTGTATCGAGGTTGACTTCCAGCGCCTTCTGATGCGTGTCCACGGTCTTCTCCCCTCACTGAAATCGGCCGCACGCGGCCGGCCGTGACTCGGGCCGCCGGGGACCGCCGGCGCCGCCCTCGGGGATGGGCCCGGCGCTGCCGATTGTCTGGGGTATGGTCCCCTGGAGCCACCCGCCGACGAGGCGTGCGTCGTGAACCGCCCGGTCGGGCCCATCTCGCTGACCGCCGAGGACCGCCGCCTCGATGAACAGCGCCGCCATGACGCGCACTGGAGCCGCTGGGGGCCGTACCTGAGCGAACGGGCCTGGGGAACGGTCCGGGAGGACTACAGCGGCGACGGCACGGCCTGGGAGTACTTCCCGCACGAACAGGCGCGCTCCCGCGCCTACCGCTGGAACGAGGATGGCCTCGGCGGCATCTGCGACCGGCACCAGCGCATCTGCTTCAGCCTGGCGCTGTGGAACGGGCGCGACCCGATTCTCAAGGAACGGCTCTTTGGCCTGACCGGCAATCAGGGCAATCACGGCGAGGACGTCAAGGAGCAGTACTTCTATCTCGACAGCACGCCGACGCACTCGTACATGAAGTTCCTGTACAAGTACCCGCACGCCGCGTTTCCCTACGATCAGCTGGTCGAGGAGAACCGCCGCCGCGGCCGCGGCGAGCCCGAGTTCGAGCTGTTCGACACCGGCGTCTTCGACGACGACCGCTACTTCGACGTCTACGTCGAGTACGCCAAGGCCTCGGCCGAGGACATCCTGATCGAGATCACGGCGTTCAACCGCGGCCCCGAAGCCGCGCCGCTGCACCTGCTGCCGACGGTGTGGTTCAGGAACACGTGGTCATGGACCGCCGACGGCCCCCGTCCGGCGCTGGCGGCCGATCCGCACCCCACGCTCGCCAGCGTCGTCCTCGACGAGCCGACGTACGGGCGGCGGTGGCTGCACTGCGAGGGCGCTCCGGCGCTGCTCTTCACCGAGAACGAGACCAACACCCGGCGCCTCTTCGGAGCGCCTGGACCGCGGTTCGGCAAGGACGGGATCAACGACGCGGTCGTCGACGGACGCACCGACGCGGTGAACCCCGAGCAGCGCGGCACCAAGGCGTCGGCGCACACCCACGCGGTCGTGGCCCCGGGCGGCCACGTGAGGCTCAGGCTGCGGCTGACCGACCAGGCTCCGGACGCCTGGGCCGCGGGGCCCTTTGGCGAGGCGTTCGACCAGACTTTCGCGACGCGGCGGCGGGAAGCCGACGAATTCTACGACACCCTCCCGCCGGCCTCGGACACGCCCGACGCACGGCAGGTGATGCGGCAGGCGTTTGCCGGCCTGCTCTGGTCGAAGCAGTTCTATCACTACGTCGTGAAGGACTGGATCGGGGGCGACGCCGCCCAGCCGCCGCCACCCGCCGATCGCCGGGCCCGCAACCAGGAGTGGACGCACCTCTACGCTGCCGACGTCATCTCGATGCCGGACACGTGGGAGTACCCGTGGTATGCGGCGTGGGACCTGGCGTTCCACTGCGTGCCCCTCGCGCTGGTCGATTCGGAGTTCGCCAAGGCACAGCTCGTCCTGATGCTGCGCGAGTGGTACATGCATCCGAACGGCCAGATGTCGGCCTACGAATGGGCGTTCGGCGACGTCAATCCGCCAGTGCATGCCTGGGCGGCCTGGCGCGTCTACAAGATCGAGAAGCGGAGCCGCGGTGTCGGCGATCGGGTGTTCCTGGAGCGCGTCTTCCAGAAGTTGAGCCTCAATTTCACGTGGTGGGTGAATCGCAAGGACGCCGACGGACGCAACGTGTTCCAGGGCGGATTCCTCGGGCTCGACAACATCGGCGTCTTCGACCGCAGCGCCGAGCTGCCGACGGGCGGACGGCTCGAGCAGTCGGACGGCACCAGCTGGATGGCGATGTACAGCCTCAACATGATGGCGATCGCCCTGGAGCTGGCCGACGGCAACCCCGCCTACGAAGACATGGCGAGCAAGTTCTGGGAGCACTTCCTCAACATCGCCAAGGCGATGAGTCATCGCGGCGGCCTCGAAGGCGAGTCCCTCTGGAACGAAGAGGACGGGTTCTTCTACGACGTGCTCCACAGGCCCGACGGGCGGCAGGTTCCCCTGAAGGTGCGATCGATGGTCGGCCTGATCCCGCTGTTCGCGGTCGAGACCCTGGAGCCGGAGCGGCTCGAACAGCTCCCGGCGTTCAAGCGGCGGCTCGACTGGTTCATCGAGCATCGGCCCGATCTGAGCGCGGGCGTGGCGAGCATGGAGACGCCCGGACGGGGCGCGCGGCGGCTGCTGAGCGTCCTCGACACGACCCGCCTCCGCCGCGTGCTCGCCGTGATGCTCGACGAGCGCGAGTTCCTGTCGCCGCACGGGGTGCGGGCGCTGTCGCGCGCGCATCTGGATCAGCCTGTACGTCCTGCGGGTGAACGGCACCGCGCACTGTGTCGGCTACGAGCCGGCCGAGTCGACGACCGGGCTGTTCGGGGGCAACTCGAACTGGCGTGGACCGATCTGGTTTCCGGTCAACTTCCTGTTGATCGAGTCGCTGCAGAAGTTCCATCACTATCTGGGCGACGGGTTTACCGTGGAGTGCCCGACCGGCTCGGGCCGCATGCTGACGCTGTGGGAGGTGGCGGCGGAACTGTCGCGCCGCCTGTCACGGATGTTCCTCCCCGACGCCAGCGGGCGCCGGCCGATCAACGGCACCCTCGACAAGTTTCACACCGACCCGCACTGGCGCCACCTGATCCTGTTCCACGAGTACTTCCACGGCGACACGGGGGTCGGCCTGGGAGCCAGCCACCAGACTGGCTGGACGGCCCTGGTGGCCAAGCTGCTGCAGCAGACCGACGATCACGACTGACGGCGGCGGCCCAGGGCAGGGGGCATCGATGACGCAGCCTCCCGTCGCGGAGACCGACGAACGCCTGAAATCGCTTACTCGACGGATTTCAGCGCCCATTGTGCGTTTCCAGCCGTCTGGTTGACCGCCAGAGTGAAAGCGCATACGCTCGCACGTCCCCGAAGATCGTTCGTGGTGGGTTCGCTGGCCGGCTAGGTCTGCGACGGGGCACGACGTGGCAACCGAATGGGCCACCTGGCGTTACAACGACGAGGGCCAAGACGATGAAGACGAGACTATCGATTCTCGCGGTGGGGCTGTGCTGCCTGGCAGGCTACTCCGACACGGAACGTGTGGCCGCTTCCGATCAGGCCGAGTCTGGCCGGCGGCCAGCACAGGAACAACGTCCCAAGAGTGACTTTTTCGATCCCTTCGGCCTCGTGTCGCCGAGCCAGCACGGACGGCTGAGCGTGTTGGGAACAGGTTTCGGTTTCACCGAGGGACCGGCTGTCGATCGACACGGGAACGTGTTCTTCACCGACCAGCCGAATGACAAGATCTATCGATGGGATGCCGGAACCGGGAAGATCACGCTCTTCCTGGAGGGCACCGGCCGCGCCAATGGCATGGCGTTCGACAAGGAAGGCAACCTCATCGCCTGTGCCGACATGCACGGGGAGTTGTGGAAGATCCGCCCGGACGGCAGCCATGAGGTGTTGGTCGACAACCACGACGGCAAGCTGTTGAACGGGCCGAATGACGTCTGGATCAATCCGGTCAACGGCGGGATGTACATCACCGATCCGATGTTCCCGAGGCCGTACTGGGATGATTCCGACCCGCGCAAGCAGGGCTGGGAGCCGACGCACTCGGAGCAGGCGCCGGTGGGCAAGGGCGGGTACGTCTACTACCTTCCGCCGGGAGGCACCTCGCTGGTGCGGGTCACGACTGAAGCGATGGGGTGGGAGGCCGATGCCTGGCCGAACGGTGTCGTTGGCACGCCTGACGGCAAGAAGCTCTACGTCAACAAGTGGTATTACGACAACAAGGGCGGAACCTGGGTCTTCGACATCAAGCGTGATGGCACCCTCGCCAACATGCGCAAGTTCTCCGAATGGGGTGGCGACGGCATGTCGATGGACGAATGGGGGAACGTCTACATCAGCAACGGGGAAGGGGTCATGGCGTTTGCCCCCAATGGAAAGAACATTCTGAGGATTCCGACCGGCAGTGGGGCGACCAACAATACGTTTGCCGGGCGGAACAGGAAGCTCTTGTTCATTACCGGTCCGGTGGACAGCGTGACTGCTGTCCGGATGCGGGTCAGAGGCGCCACCAACTGGTAGCTGCCACGATTGCCGTAGGACGAGGGCCAGCACGCCATGCCTTGCTGGCCCTCGCCCGACACGGCTATCGGCTGCCCGGACGCTTCGTGCGACGGGGGTGCGGCGTCACAGGCCGAGATGCACCACGGTATATGAGCGCGGCGGCAGCGTGAGCGTCATCCGGCCGCCGGCGGTGGGCGCCGGCAAGGCTTGCGGTGCGACACGCCGTGGCGCGTCGAACGTGTTGAAGGCCTTCAGGTCGGGGCCGGTGAGGGTCTCGCAGGCGAGCACCCGCTTCGGGACCACGTCGCCCCATTCCACGCTCAGCTCGCGTTCGTTGGTCAGGTCGCGGTTGAGGACCAGAACGGCCGCCTGGTGGGCGGGCTCGTCGAGCGTGGCCACGACGTCGAGGAAGGGCACTTCGGCCGTGCGTGCGAAGTCCGCCTGGAGGCCGGCCGCGGTGATCGGATACGTGTCGGACTCGACGCGGAGATCGAGAACCCGTCCTTTCGCGTAGCGGAGTGCCCACGCATACGGGTAGTAGGTGCTCTGGCGCAGCACGCCCTGGTCGTTGGTCACGAGCGGGGCGATGACGTTGACCAGCTGGGCGAGGCAGGCGACGCGGATGCGGTCCGAGTTGCGCAGCAGGGTGTTGACGAAGCCGCCGACCAGCAACGCGTCCTCGAGGTTGTAGACCTCTTCGAGCAGCCGGGGGGCGACGGTGCCGCGGCCGTCGGTCGCCTGCCCATCGCGGGCGCGATACCAGACGTTCCATTCGTCGAAGGACAGCCACAGTCGCTTGCTGGATCGCTGCAGTCCCTGCACGTAGTCGCAGACGGCCGCCACCTCATGGATGTGCCGATCCATGTCGAGGTTCATGGCGAGGTAGCGGGCCGCGCTGTTGCCGGAAAGCTCGGTCGTGTTGCCGTAGTAGGCGTGGAGCGAGAGCCCGTCCACCTGGTCGTAGCACTCCTCGAGGACCTCGCGGTCCCACGCCAGGTAGGTCGGCATGAAGGTGCCGCTCGAACCGCACGCGATCAACTGCAGCCTCGGGTCGATGACGCGCATCTGCTTGGCGGCATCACGCGCCTTGCGGCCGTACTCGCGCGCCTGCAACTGCCCGATCTGCCAGGGCCCGTCCATCTCGTTGCCGAGGCACCAGTATTTGACGCCGTGCGGCCGCTCGTATCCGTGGGCCCGCCGCAGATCGCTCCAGCGGGTGCCGCGCTCGAGGTTGCAGGTACTCGACGTAGGCCAGCGCGGCCTCGACGGTGCCCGTGCCGAAGTTCATGCCGAGCAGGGGCTCCGTGCCCACCAGCGCGCACCAGTCGATGAAGTCGTTGGTCCCGAACTGGTTGGATTCGAGCGTGTTCCACGCCCGATCCAGCACCGTCGGCCGCTGGGCCTTCGGACCGACGCCGTCGAGCCAGTTGTAGCCGGACACGAAGTTCCCGCCCGGGTAGCGGACGACCGGCACGCCGAGCTCCTTGATCTCGCGGGCCACGTCGGCCCGGAACCCCTTGACGTCGGCCAGCGGCGAGCCGGGCTGGTAGACGCCTGTGTAGACCGCGCGTCCGAGGTGCTCGAGGAACGAGCCCAGCACACGTCGATCGAAGTCGGTCCGGCGGGGACCCGACCTGATGAAAGCGCGAGCCGGGCCACGGGCCTGCGCGTACCCGATGGCCTCGAGCCACGACCCCGCCGTCGTCAGCAGCCCGGCGCTGCCCAGGCCAGCCAGGAAGGTGCGACGCCCGGTGTCCATCGAAACCATCGATCACTCCAACTGCGCACGCCAGTGCCAATAGATCGCTACGTCGACAGGAGTTTACGTGCCTCCGCGTCCGGATCGGCGACCATCCTGCAGGCATTGTCGAACACCATCGTCGGGCAGCGATCGGGCGTGAATGCCGGCCATGGCAGTCCGGGCTGGCTCGGATTGCCCGTGCGCGCGAAGTTCGCCCACGCTGTCGCCATCTTCTTCGCCAACGCCTGCGCTTCGGGACCGTTGCCGGTGCCCTGCGCGCAGCGGGCGGTGTTGTCGAAGCAGAACGCGAGTTCGGCGGTGTGCCACGCGCCGGCGTCCTCGAGCATCGGCGACTGCCATGTGAAGTACCACGCGAAGACCGGCGCGCCTTTCTGCCCGTGCTTCATCGTGGCCATCCGCGTGACGTTGTTGCGCATGCCGAGCCCGTTCAATCCGCCGCCACTGCACATGTACGACAGCGTGCGGATGCTCTTGGTCGGATACGCGCGCTTCAGCGCCGCGGCGATCGCCGCGGCCTTGGCGTCGCCGTAGCTCTTCGCCAGCGTGGCCACCCATTCGGCCTCGGTGGGCCGGGACGACATGCGGTTGCCCTCTTCGCTCACCGACCCGATCAGCATCGGCACGTCCCGCGAGATGGCCGGCGCACCCTCGAAGAACGAGCGCATCGTGACGATCCGGCCGTCGACGGTCGGGCCGAAGCCGACGCGCGGCGTCGTGCCCGGTGGCGGTATCGGGCCAGCGGTGGGGTTGGGCGGGCTCATCGCGGCGACGACGGCGTTGCCGGCCTCGTTCAACCTGGCCCAGTCCATCTTCTGCAGGGCGGCCATGTCCTTGACGCCGAGCTCGGCGATCAGCCGCTTGGACAGCTCGCGCGACTGTTCGGCGGACGGCGGATTGCCGCCACCGCCCGATTGCGCCGACGCGCGATGGATGAGCCCCTGCGCCGACGGCATGCCGAGCAGCGTCGTGACCTTGGACCCGCCACCCGACTGGCCGTAGATCATCACGCGGTCCGGATCGCCGCCGAAGTTCGCGATGTTGGCGCGAACCCATTGGAGCGCCGCCACCAGGTCGGTCATGCCGACGTTGGCCGCATCGGCGTAGGCCGGCCCGCCGAACTCGGAGAGGTCGAGGAAGCCGAGCACGTTGAGGCGATGGTTGACGGTCACGGAGACGACGTCATGGTGCCGCGCCATCTGGGCCCCGTCCTGCGACGCCAGCTCGTAGGCCGATCCGAACGTGTAGCCGCCGCCGTGGAGGTAGAGCATCACCGGACGGGAACCGGTCAGGCTCGACGTCCAGATGTTCACCTTGAGCATGTCCTCGCTCTGCCAGCCGTCGGTCCACTGGTAGAGGAACGTCTGCTCGGGGGTCCAGGTGTGCAGGCGCTGCGGACAGTTGGCGCCATACGTCAGCGCCGGGTATTCGCCGTCCCAGGGTGCCGGCGGCTTGGCCGGCAGCCATCGGTTCTCGCCGCCGGTGGAGGCGCCATACGGCACGCCCTTGAACGTGAGCACGCCGTCGTCGACGTAGCCGCGGACCCGGCCGTACTGCGTCTTCGCCACCGCCGTGCGAGGGGTGCTGCACGCGCCGGGCGTCCCGGCGGCTCCGGCGGACGGGGCTCGTTGACCCGCACCGGCAGAGCGCGGCAGTGCGGCGCCCAATCCCGCCGCGGTCGAGAGCCGAAACAGTTGCCGGCGATTCAGCGTCGAGCGGTTCCCGCGTGGTGCGTCGGACATGCCATCTCCCTCGAGGTCTGCGATGAAGCGCTTACATCTCGGCGGCCGCAAGGCCAGCGGCGCTCCAGCCCAGGCTGAGCGGACCTGGATGTAAGCGCGTGCAATGGAGTATACGGTTCGCGCCTGGAGCGCGCACCTGTGAATATCGCGCCGACAGGCGAGAGCTCGGACATCATGCGAGCAAGGGCGGGAGCGTGCGCCAGTCAGCGGAACCGAATGCGAAACGTGACGGCGGCTGGCAACGGAGTCGGTGGTGCGCCCAGCTGAATTCGCAGAGCCGCGCCATCACGCGTCCACTTGATGTCGCCGGAAACACCCAGGGCCTCGACCGACGCGATCTCGCGCGATGCCGAGGTGGCGTTTGCCGCCAGGGCCTTGACGGCCACGGCTCCAGACGCCGGCCACGCCAGCGCGATCGCGTAGACCGTATCGCCCTTGCGAGTGAAGCGGATGTCCTGCTCGGTGAACGCCGCGCGCTTGGTGTCGGCGAAGGGGCCCTCGACGACCGCTGTGGGCCCCTCACCGAACGTCGTCCACGGACGCGTTCCGTAGATCGCTTCGCCGTTCAGCGACAGCCAGCTGCCGATCTCGCGCAGGATGCGCTCGTCTGGTTCCGGAATGGTGCCGTCCGGCTTGGGGCCGATGTTCAGCAGGAGCGCGCCGTTCTTGCTCACGATGTCGACGAGGTCGTCGATCAGGGCGTCGGACGTCTTGTATTGATGGTTGTCGACGTAGCCCCACGAGTTCTTGGACACCGACGTGTCCGTCTGCCAGAACAACGTCCGCATCCCGGCGAGTTGGCCGCGTTCGATGTCGAGGACACCCGCCGTGTCCGGGAACGATTCGCCGCCATGCTTCTTGTAGTTGATCGCCACGCCGCTGTGCCATTCCGCGCCGCGGTTGTAGTAGAAGGCGGCGAATTTCTGCAGATACGGGTGAACGGCTGGCTGGGCGATCCACCAGTCGAACCAGACGAGTTGCGGCCGATACTTGTCGACCAGTTCGGCGCACCGGGCCAGCCAGTCGTCGAGAAAGCGGGCATCGGGCGGCGTCTGGTGAGCCTCCGAGGTCTTCTGCGAGACGGCGGGCCCGTAGAAGTCGGCGAAGGCAGGGTCTAGCACGTCCGAATCGAACGTCTTTCCCTGGTCGAAGAACCACCAGTGCTCCACGCGGTGGGATGACAGCCCGAACACCAGTCCTTCGGCGCGCGCCGCTGTGGCCAGCTCGCCGATGATGTCGCGCTTGGGTCCCATCTTCGCGGCGCTCCAACGCGTCATGTCGCTGTCGTACATCGCGAACCCGTCGTGGTGCTCCGCCACGGGGACGATGTATCGCGCGCCGGCGGCCTTGAACAGGGCCGCCCAGCGCGTCGCATCAAAACGCGCCGCGGTGAACCGTGGGATGAAGTCCTTGTAGCCGAAGCGCGACTGTGGGCCGTAGGTGGCGACGTGATGCGCGAATTCCTTCTCGCCCGTCTTGTACATGTTGCGGGGGTACCACTCGTTGCCGAATGCCGGCACCGAGTAGAGACCCCAGTGGATGAAGATGCCGAACTTCGCATCCTGGTACCACTCGGGGACGGTGAAGGTCGCCAGCGAGCTCCAGTTCGCTGCGAAGGGCCCGCGCGCCGCGACCTGCTCCACCTCCGCGACCTTCTTCGCGACGGCGGCGGCCTCCTGCGCTTGGACGACGCGTCCCGCCGCCATGGCGGCCAGGACCAGCATGAAGATGCGCCTGACGTGAGACATGGTGAGTTCTCTGCTCCCTGCCGGTTGGCGGCCAGCGAGCCGACGGCTACGTTCGAGCGGTTGACTGTCGAATTCGCAGGGTCGGTTCGAGGAGGATCGACGTCGGCTTCGACTGCCGCTTGGCGGCGATCAGCGAGAGCGCCAGTCGTCCGGCCCTTCGCCCCATCTCATCCGATTGCTGAGCGATGCTGCTCAACGGCACGCGCAGGAAGGGCGCGTAGTGGACGTCGCCACATCCGATGATCGCGACGTCGTGCGGTACGTCGAGTCGGGCGTCCAGAACGGCCTGCATCGCGCCCATCGCGGTCGGGTCGTTGTAGCAAAACACGCCGTCCGGTCGTCGATCCAGTCCGAGAAGCTGCTGCATGGCGTGGTACCCGCTGACATCGCCCCGATCGTCGCCGTGGACCCTGGCCACGGTCAGCTCGCGGGACGCGGGCAGCCCGTGCTTGACGAGCGCCTGGCGATATCCCTCCTGCCGCCCGAGCGCGGTGCTGACCCTGGCCCCGGCGATATGCGCGATGCGCCGGCAACCGACGGCGATCAGGTGCTCCGTGGCGAGACGCCCCACCTCTCGATCGTTCACCCCGACGAAATTCCCCTGCCAGCCAGCTTCCGGTCGACCAGTACGACCGGCGTCTTGCGCTCCTGAATGCGCCGGAACGCCTCCCGGCTGGTCTGCACGGACGCGATGATGAGCACGTCCACGCAGCGCGCCAGCAGGTGATCGATCTCCCGCTTCTCCAGGTCGGCCTCCTCCTCCGATGAAGAGATGACGAGGCTGTAGGCGCGACTGAGCTCGGCGGACAGCCCTTTCGCGAGCTCCGCGAAGAAGGGGTGCACCAGATCGGGGACGATCAGGGCCGCCACGTTCGACCGTCCTGTGACCAGGGCCTGGGCCGCTGCGTTCGGCGTGTAGTCGAGCTCTCGAATCCGTTCGAGGACGCGGCGTCGCGTCTGCTCTCCGATGTCGGAGTGATTCCGAATGACCTTCGACACCGTCATCACGGAGACGCCGACGTCCTTGGCGACGTCCTTCATGCGGATCGGCATAAGCGGGCTCGCGCCAAGCCTCCAGCGGACACACGGCTCAGGCACGATTGCGGCGAGACTATACCGTCAACTGACGCGCTATAGGAAGGGCAGGGCGAGTCGCGCTGTCTGAAGCAGATCACCCGCTGTTTGGCAGCGGCGACGACGCCCCCACGATCACCGACAGCGGAGGACGCGAGGGCGACCGGCTATGATGAGCCGTCGTCATCATGCCGCCGTCGCCGAGGAATCTCCGCTTCCCGCCGGGGCTGGCGGTGTGGCTGCTCACCCTGCTGGCAGCCACACCGGCATTCGCGCATCGACAAGAGCCGCCGCCGGCCGTCGCTCCAATCGAATCGGCTACCAGCAGCTCGATCCGGAGCCTCCTGGACGCCGGGCGCTACGCCGACGCCGAGCAGGCGGCGCTGGTCCTCGTCCACGGTCTGGAGCCGGCTTCGGCGACGACGCCGCTGGATCTCGCTGACGCCATCGACCTGCTGCTCGAAGCGCGCCGGCGTGCCAATCATCACTCCGCCCCGGGCACGCTGGACTACGGCCAGCGAGGCCTGCGCCTGAAGGAAGCCGGCCTCGCGGCGGCGAGTCCCGGCATTGCGACGACGCTCCACGAGCTGGGCTACACCCTTCGGCTGCAGCGGCGCACGAGGGAGGCGAGGCCCCTCATCGAGCGCGCGCTGGCGATCCGCGAACGGGCCTACGGTGCCGACTCGATCCAAGCCGCGACGACCCTGCAACTGCTGGCGCTGGCGGACTTGGACGTTCGCGATGTCACCCACGCCGACGAGCGCCTCCGCCGGACGCTGGCCGTGGCCGAGCGGGTGGAGGGCCCGCAGGGGCTGCTCGTGGCCTCGACCTGTTATTTTCTCGGCGTCGCGGCGTCGTTCCAGGCCGACTTTGAGGCCTCGGTGACGTGGCTTCGCCGTGCCATCGACATCTTCGAAGCGACCCGCGGCCCCGACCATCCCGACGTGGCCGCCTCGCTCGATCGGTTTGCGTCGTCGAACGAAGCCCTGGGCGATCTCCAGACCGCCCGCCTGTACTACGAGCGTGCGATCGACCTGACCGCCCGCACCACTGGCGCCACGCAGGCTCAGTACTTCCGACTGCTGCAGTTCGCGGTCCTGCTCGACAACATGGGTGACACGCGCGAGGCCATCGCCCGCGGCGACGAAGCGCTGGCGTTGGCCGAGCGTCTCCAGGGCCCGGAATCGTCCGGCGTCGCCATCGCGCTGCAACGCGCCGCCAGCTTCCGCCACGGCATCGGCGACTACGACGGGGCGCGGACCCGAATCGAACGGGCGATGGCGATCTGGCGCAAGGTGGGCGTCTCCGGACAGCACGTCGGTGAGGCCCTGGGCGAGCTCGCGGCGCTGAGCGAATCCGAGGGCCGTCTGAGCGACGCCATCGCACTCGCCGACCAGGCGCTCGCGTCGCTCGGAGGAGCGGACACCGACGACCGCATCAAGAGCATCGTGCTGGGAACCCGTGGGCGCATTCTCACGTCGTTGGGACGCCACGACGAGGCGCGCGCGACGCTCGATGACGCCCGTCGGCTCACCGAATCGAGCAGCGACGGCGAGCTGCGCAGCTTGCTGGCCCAGTCGCTGCTGTCGCTCGCGCTGGTCGACCAGCGGCTCGGTCAGCTCGACGAAGCTAAGGTTTCGGCGATGCGCGCGATCGAGCTGTTTTCCGCGTATCAGGGACCGGATCATCCCAACGTCGCCGCGGCCCGCGGCCGCTACGCGGAAATCCTTGCCGGGTCGGGCGCGCCGGAGCAGGCCTGGCCCGAGCTCGAGGCGACCGAGCGGCTGGCGGTCGCGCACGTGCGCCTGATCGGCGGCACGCTGCCGGAGCGCGAGGCGCTGCGCTACGTGCGCGAGCGCCCTTCCGGCCTGGGCTTGGCGATGACGCTGGCCACGAGGCCAGGCGCCGCCGCCGACGAGGCCGCCAGGGCTTGGCAGGTCGTCGCGGCGGGACGCGGCGTGGTCCTCGACGAGCTCGTCGCCCGCCAGCACGACGTGGTCACCGCGGGCACGCCGGCGGTACGCGAGCGGCTCGACGACCTCGTCCGCGCCCGCACGCGTCTCGCCAACTTGGTCGTCCGCGGCCCGGACGACACGCCGCTGGAGCGCTTCAAGACGATGCTGGCCGAGGCGCGCACGCGTCGCGCCGCCACCGAGCAGGCGCTGGCCGACGTCAGTCAGCCCTTCCGCGCCGAACGCGCGCGCAACCGCGCCGGGCTGTCGCAGATGCTCGCGATGCTGACGCCCGGACAGGCGCTCGTCGCCTACGTCCGCTACGAGCGTGTCGGCGATGCGGCCGGTCGGGCGTCGTCCGCGCCAGCCGCGGCCAAGCCGGACGCGCCCGTCACCGAATACGCCGCCTTCGTGGCGACGGTCGGCACGGCGCCACGGCTGGTGCGCCTGGGGACGGCCGCGCAGGTCGAGCGGAGTATCGGCGAGTGGCGCGAGCAGATCGACGCGGAGATCGAGGGCGGCGGCCTCGCTGCCCGCCGCCTCGAAGCGGCCTATCGTCGGGCCGGCGCGGCGCTGCGCCGGCAGATTTGGGATCCGGTGGCGCCCTCGCTGCGACAAGCCACGGCGGTCTTCGTCGTTCCGGACGGTGCGCTCCATCTCGTCGACCTCGCGGCCCTGCCGGTCGGAACGACGCGCTATCTGATCGAGCGTGGACCCCCGCTCCACTATCTGCTCGCGGAGCGCGACCTGATCCGTGACGACGCCGCCGTGCCCGGGCGCGGGCTGCTGGTCATGGGCGCGCCGGACTTCGACCGCGCGTCGCCCGTCGTGGTCGATCGCCTGGTCCAGCGTCCGACGGAACCGACGCCGACTGCCGCCGTGTCGCCGACGCCTCGCATCGCCGGAGCGACGCCGTCACGCAGCGCGTCGTGCGACACGTTCACCCGGCTCTCGTTTCGCCCGCTCGGCGACACCGGGCGCGAGGCGCGCACCGTGAGTGATCTCTGGCGTGTCAGCCGCAGCGCAGCGGGGTCGCCCGTGAGCCTCGGCGACGAGGGCGGCGACATGCTGGAGCTGACCGGACGGATCGCCACCGAGACGGCGTTCAAGACGCTCGCGCCCGGCCGGCGGGTGCTGCACCTCGCCACCCACGGCTTCTTTCTCGACGGACGGTGCCCGACGGGGGGCCGCCGTGGCTCGGCATTGGGCGCGGTGAACGTCGTGACCGCCGATGACAGTCCGCTGCTACGGGCGGGGTTGGCGTTGGCGGGCGCGAATCGCCGCACCGCTGCCGATGCCGATCGCGACGACGGGATCCTCACCGCGGAGGAGGTGGCCGCCGTCAACCTCACCGGCGTCGAATGGGCGGTGCTGTCCGCGTGCAACACCGGCGTCGGCGACTGGGTGGCCGGTGAAGGCGTGCTCGGCCTCCGCCGCGCCTTCGAGATGGCCGGCGCGCGCACGGTCATCATGAGCCTCTGGCCGGTGGGTGACACGACCACGGCCTCGTGGATGGCGCGTCTTTATCGCCAGCGCTTCATCGGCCGTGCTCCGACGCTCGAGGCCGTGCGCGCCGCCAGCCTCGGCCTCCTGCGGGAGGCGCGGGCGAAGGGGGCGAGCACCCACCCGGCGCGGTGGGCAGGCTTCATCGCCGCCGGCGACTGGCGCTGATCCGGAGTTCCCTCTCGTGCTGGGCCTCCTCGGCCGGTCTCCAGCGGGAGAGCGGCGCCGCGCTCTCAATCGCGATCCGCGGGTCGGGGCCGCTTCATGCGCTGCGTCGCGCCGGCCGCAACCGTCCGACCGTCGACGCGATCACGTGGCCGGTCCAGGCCTTGATGCGCTGGGTCGTCGACGCCTGCTCGAGCGCGTCGAACTTCACGTAGGCGACCGGCACGAGCAGCAGCGTCAGGAACAGGCACAGCGACTGGCCGCCGATGATCGTGACGGCGATCGCCGACGCGCTGGTGCCGCCGATGCCGAGCCCGAGCGCGGTCGGGATCAGGCCGGCGATGATCGCGCAGCGTCGTCATCAGGATCGGCCGCAGCCGCGTCCGGCACGCCTCGACGATCGCCTCGCGCAGCGGCATGCCCCGGGCGCGCAGCACGTTGGCGTAGTCCACCTGCAGAATCGAGTTCTTCTTCACGATGCCGAGCAGCAGCAGCATGCCGAGCGCGCTCCACAGGTTCAGCGTGCGGCCGGTCGCCCACAGCGTGAACAGCGCGAACGGCACCGACAGCGGCAGCACCAGCATGATGACGATCGGCTGGATGAAGCTCTCGAACTGCGCCGCCAGCACCATGTAGACGAAGATCCTCGCGAGGCCGATCGCCATGATCAGGTTGGCGGTCGTCTCGTCGAGGATCTTCGTCTGGCCCTGCAGCCGGAACGTATATGCCCGGCGGCATGTTGAGGCCGGCGAGCATCCGGCGGACGTCGTTCGAGGCCTCGTCGAGCGCGTGGCCGGGCGCGACGTCGGCGATGAGGTTGACCGAGAACTGCCGGTTGGAGCGCTGCAGCGTGCGTCGGGCCGAGGCCGCGCTCGAGGCGCGCGATGTTGTCGATGCGGACCGGGCCGCCCGTCGGACGACGGCACGGTGAGCCTGCCGATCTGCCTCGATGTCGCGCCGCTGGCTCTCGAGCACGCGGATCTTGACCGGGTACTGCTCGCCGCCCTTCCGTGAAGATCGAGATCTCGTCGTCGCCCGACGACCATCAGCCGCAGCGTGTTGCCGACGGTCGCCATGCGGACGCCGAGGTCGGCGGCGCGCTGCGCGATCGACGGCCACGTGGACCTCCGGGTTGGCGATGCTGAGGTCGATCTTGGCGTCGGCGAGGCTCGGCAGCTTCTGCGCCTGCGCGAGCGCGCTGCTGCGAGTAGTCGCACAGCTGCGTCGAGGTCGGGCCCGAGGATGTTCGCCGAGATCGCGAAGCCGCCGCCGCCTTCGCCGCCGCCGAGCGGGTTGCGCGCCGGTGATGCTCGGCCGGTAGGCCCGGATGCGCCGCGAGACGCCGGCGCATCTCGGCGATCATCTGCTCCTGCGTGACCTTGCGCTCGTCGAGCGGCAGCGCCTGAGCAGAAGAGGTGGATGTGCGTCGACGCGCTGCCGGACGCCGATCGACGGCTACGATGCTGCGCGACGCCCTCGATGCCGCTGCAGCTCCTTCGACCAGCTTGAGCGCGATCTCCGTCGTGCCCTCGAGCGACGTGCCTTCCGGCGCGTCGAGGTGGACCGTCCACTCGCCCATGTCCTCGTTGGGCACGAACGTCGCGGCCGACCATGCGGTTCAGCGGGAACGTCGTCAGGCAAGACGGCCGACCGAGATGGCGATGATCGGCGATCGGATGGTCGAGCGCCCAGTTCAGCGACCGCGTGTACCACGCGGTCGAGCCAGTGGAAGAAGCCGCGCTCCTTCGTCTTGTGATCGCTTCGCGCGTCGGCCAGCTTCAGGAAGCGCGAGCTCAGCATCGGCGTCAGCGTGAAGCTGACGAGCATCGACACCATGATCGCGAACGCCATCGTCCAGCCGAACGGGTTGATGAACCGCGGGCGTAGCCGGTCATGAACGCGACCGGCAGGAAGATGACGACCAGCGACAGCGTCGTCGCCATGACCGCCAGCGCCGACCTCGCGCGTGCCCTGGATCGCCGCCTCGAACGGCGAGCAGTTCTTCTCCTCGATGTAGCGGAAGATGTTCTCGAGCACGACGATCGCGTCGTCGATGACGATGCCGACGGCGAGCGTGATGCCGAGCAGCGTCATGTTGTTCAGCGTGAACTCCATCACCCGCATCAGCGTGAACGTCGCGATGATCGAGGCCGGAATCGCCAGCGCCGAGATGATGACGGCGCGCAGGTTGCGGATGAAGAACATGACGACCAGCGCGGCGAGCAGGCTGCCCAAGAGCAGGTGCTCCTCGAGCGAGGCGATCGAGGCGTAGATGAACCGCGAGTCGTCGCGGATGACCGTCACGCGTGACTGCCTTGCGGCAGCGTCTGCGCACCGTGCGCGAGCTTGGCGCTTGACGCCTTCGATCACCGCGACCGTGTTCTCGCCCGATGGCCCGCCGGATGTCGAGCATGCACGGCCGGCGTGCCGTCCAGCCAGACCGCGCTGCGTCGGGCGCTCGGAGCGTGTCCTCGGCGTCGCCGATGTCCGACACGCGGATCGGCGTGCCGTTCGACGGTCGCGACGACGATGTCGTTGAACTCGTCGGCGGCGTCGACGCGGCCCAGCGTGCGCAGCAGCAGCTCGCCACTTGCCCTGCTCGACGGTGCCGCCCGGAATCTCGACGTTCTCGGCGACGATGCGCGTCGCGCACCTGCGTCGATCGACGAGCCCGTAGCAGTTCAGCTTCTCGATGTCGACGACGATGTGGATCTCGCGGGCGCGGCCGCCGCCGATGGTCGACCTCGCCGACGCCGTTGACCGTCTCGATGGCCCGCTTCGACCTGCTTGTCGGCGAGCTCGGTGAGCGTCCGCAGGCTCATCGCGTCCGACGACACGACGAGCGACATGATCGGGTCGGCGTCGGGATCGACCTTCTGTGATGACCGGCGGCAGCACCTGCGGCGGCACGCTCCGCATCGCGCCCGCGACCTTCTCGCGCACGTCGTTGGCGGCGTCGTTGAGGTCGCGCTCGAGCACGAAGCGGACGGTGATCTGGCGCGCGCCCTTCGGCTGATGCGCTGCGCCTGCATCTCGTCGATGCCCGGAGATGCCGCTGAGCGCCTCCTCCATCGGCTCGACGACCGACGTCGACATCTCGTCGGGGCTGGCGCCGGGCAGCGACAGCGCGACGCTGACCGTCGCCGGGTCGGCCTTCGGGAAGAGGTCGACGCCGAGATCGCGGAACGAGAAGATGCCGAGCACCACGAGCGACATCACCAGCATCGTGGCGAAGACCGGCCGGCGGACGCAGAGTTCGGACAGGATCAAGGGTACTCCGCGTCCGGTTGGAGTGGGTTACTGGCGCGCCGGTTGGCTGGTCACGCGGGCGCCGTCGACGAGCTTGTCGACGTCGGTCGACCGCGACGCGCTCGCCCGGCCTTGACGCCGCTCACGACCTCGATGCGGTCGCCGACGCGCTCGCCGATCTTCAGCTCGCGCAGCGTCGAGCCGGTCGCCCGTGACGACGAAGACGCGGTTGACGCCGTAGCGGTACTGCAAGGCGCCGCGTACGGCAGCGTGAGCACCTCGTCGACCATGCCGGTCTCGATGTGCACGCGGGCGAAGGTCGCCCGGCTTGAGGCGCCCGTCCGGGTTCGGCACGAGCGCCTTCGAACGGGAACGCGCGGGTCTGCGGGGTTGACGGCCGGGCTGATGCGCGACATCCGTGCCGGTGAACGGCGGCGTTGGGCATCGCCTCGACCGCCAGCGTCAGCGACTGGCCGACCTTCACCCACGGCGCCATCTTCTCGGGAATCTCGGCCGTCACCTTCAGCGGGTCGACGCGGACGATCGCCATCACCGGCATCTGCGTCTTGACGAACTCGCCCAGCGAGACGAGGCGCTTCTGGACGTAGCCGTCGAACGGCGCGCGGATGGTCCGCGTCGCGCAGCTGGCGCTCGGCGAGCTTCAGTTGGCGCGTTCGGACGTCGATGTCGGCGCGCAGGTTCTGCGCGTTCTGCAGCGCGGACTCGTAGGCTCGCCTGCTTCGGTCTTCAGCGTCGCGTCCGCGTCGTCGAGCGGCTGCTGCGGGAGGAGCTTGCGCCTCTGGAGCTCGGCTGGCGCGCTCGAACCCCTGGTGCGCCTGCACGAGCTCGGCGGCGGCCCGTTGGACGTCGGGCGTCCGTTCGATGGCCGGCAGCGCCTCCGCCGGTCCGCGACGCCGTAGCGCGCCATGGCCCGCGCCAGCGTGGCGCGCTGCTGGTCGAGCCGATACTGCAGCTTCTCCGGATCGAGCACGACGAGGGCCTGGCCGGCCGTCACGCGGTCCCCGAGGTCGGCCGCGATGCGGAGGACGCGACCTTCCACTTCCGACGAGACCGTCACCTCTTCGTCGGCGGCGAGCGTGCCGATGACGTCGATCGACCGGCGGAGATCGTGCGCTTCGACTTTCGCGACGACGATCGCCAGCGGTGCCGCCTCCTTCGTGGCGGCCGAAGTCGCCCGGCCGCAGGCGGCCGCGAACGGCGCACAGGCGAGGACGACCGATGTCTGCAACAGCCTCGAAACCCTCATCAACCGACAGCTCCAGCCAGAGCGTACCTCGTTCGCGTCGGTGCGGGGAAGACACCTGGGCCCACCCCCCTCATTCGCGCGATCGGGCACTGCCGTCCAATACGACCACCAGAACCTGGTCATTCACGGCGACATCGAGCCGGCCGACGTCGAGCCCCGCCCTGGAATCCCAACACCTTCCCGCGTCATGGAAGCCAGTCGCCGTCGGCGATGCCGAGCCCGCCGTGGCCTCGCTCACGGTGCCCGCCGCGTCGTCGAACACGTAGACCGCTCGGCGCCCCGACCGGCAGCAAGCAGCTCGTCGGTATACTGGGAGGCATGTGGCGCGCCGCAACGCTCGTGACGTTCCTGTTGGCGATGGTGTGTGTGACGAATGGTGTGCTGACGGTCGTCATCAACCTGGTGATGGCCAGCGCCTTCGCCTCGATCCTGATCTATGCGATGGAGCTGATCCCGAACCGCATCGGCCTCGTCGGCGGGCTGTTCTACGGCCTCAACTTCGGCCTCGGCGGGATTGCCGCCGCGATCATCGGCGGTCTGGCCGACCACATCGGGATCGCGCGCGTCTACCAGCTCTGCTCGTTCCTGCCGCTCGCCGGGTTGCTGGCGTGGTTCCTGCCCCGCATCGAGGAGCGTCGCGACGCGCATTGACGAGCGAATCTCACGACTGCAACACGACCTCCGAACGGCCTCGCGGCAGGTCGAGGCAGATCACCCGTCCCTCCGTGGTGTCGCACCATCTGCCGGCCGACAGGTCGAGTGGCCGAGCAACCCGCGCCAGCGGCGGACGGTCGAGTCCGGCGGCGTGGAATCGCGGGGCGCCGCCCGCACCGCCAGGCGGCACCCGGAACGTGAACGCCGGGCAGGCAAACGGCGCACGGAACTCGACCCGCCCGGCTGAGGCGCCGATCCGGGTCAAGGCACGCGCCGCCGAATAGCGCGCGATCTCGCTCAGCTTCATCCAGGCGAGGTTGTCGAAGCGTGCGTGGAGCCGTCGCACGACCTCCTGGAAGACCGTGAAGCCGAGCTCCTGGCCGCTCCAGTAGATGCCGGTCCAGTGCGACATCATCACCGCCACGTCGCCGCGCTCGATCACCTCGACCATGCGGCCGGACTTCAGATCGGCGGTGATGAACTTGTCGGCGCCGCCGGGCGGCGTGTTGTCCCAGCCGCCGGTCCAGTCGCTGGTGCACGCGACCACGCTGACCACGCAGCGCGGATCGGGGCCGTCCAGGCCGGCCGCGTTCTCGATGCGCGGCGCCACGCTGCCCGGCCCCTGCGCGACCGCGTCCCGGAAGTAGTGCGGGATCTCCGCCTTGTAGACGTCGCGCACCGCCTGCAGCGTGGCGTGGACAGCTCGGGGCGGGCCTTGGCGCCGAATCCGCCGGGTGTCGTCACGCCCTCGGCGGGCAGGCCGATGTCGCGCAGGATGCGCAGCGCGTAGGCGAGATAGGCCGCCAGCTCGTCGGCTGATCGTCCCGTCGTCCACTCCCAGTTCTCCATGAACCTGGGCGAGTGATCGGGGTACGGATGGCCGGTGGACAGATCGATCACACGCGTATGCGTGACCATTTCCGGATGGATGTCCCAGTTGGGAACCATCAACGTGCGGACCAGCTCGATGCTGTCGGCGAGCTCGCGCGGTGTCCAGCCGGGCAGGCCGCGGTCGAGCCGCCCGACGCACGCCGGGTACGGCACGATCCTGTACTTGCCCTTGACGCCGTGTTCGGCGCACCAGATCCCGAACTTGCGGACGAAGCTGTCGGGAATCTCCAGCGGCCACGATCGCCAGTCGCGTGCGTAGGCCTTGTTCCGCCCGCCGTACGCCGCGTCGAACTGCGGCATGGCGAACCGGTTCAGGTTCACCAGGCAGGTCGAGTCGTCGATGATGAAGCTGACCGGGACCCTCGTCGCGGGGTTGAGCACGACGACGTCGGCGGCCTGGCTCGGCCGTTCGCCGGGCGTCTGCCCCGCCGCGCTGCCGGCCAGGCCGAGCACACCGGCGGCCGCCGCGGATTCGATGCGGCCGAGAAAATCGCGACGGGTCAGGTCAGACATCAATCGGTCTCGCTGCCGGGATTCGACGTATCGTAACGCCACTTTCTGGAGGCGGGTATGAGCAGCTCGGTGCGACGCGCGGTCTGGGCGCTGGCAGGCGTTTCCCTCGGCGTCGGCGCGCTCGCCGGCTGGCCATCGGCGCAGCAGCCGGGTCGGCCGAGCCTCACCGTCCTCGACGGGTTCGAGGTCGTGCGGGTGGCCGGGCCGCCGCTCGTCGAGCGCCCGATCGTCGCCGACTTCGACGAGGACGGCCGCCTCTACGTCGCCGAGTCGTCGGGCTCGAACGCGAAGGTCGAGCAGCAGCTCGCCGAGCGGCCGCACCGCATCCTGCGCCTCGAGGACGTGGACGGCGACGGCGTCTTCGATCGCCGGACGGTGTTCGCCGATCGCATGATGCTGCCCGAGGGCACCATGTGGTTCGACGGGTCGCTCTACGTCGCGGCACCGCCGAGCATCTGGAAGCTGACCGACACCGACGCCGACGGCGTCGCGGACGTGCGCGAGGAGTGGTTCCAGGGCAAGACGCTGACCGGGTGCGCCAACGACCTGCACGGGCCATATCTCGGTCCTGACGGCTGGATCTACTGGACCAAGGGCGCCTTCGCCGAGCAGACCTACGAGCGCCCCGGGCAGCCGCCGCTCGTCACCAAGGCGGCGCACGTCTTTCGTCGCCGCCCGGGCGACACGGTCGTCGAGCCGGTGCTGACCGGCGGGATGGACAATCCGGTCGACGTCGCCTTCACCTCGACCGGCGATCGCCTGCTCACCGCGACCTTCCTCGAGCATCCGCAGCTCGGCAAGCGCGATGCGCTCATTCACGCCGTCTACGGCGGTGTCTACGGCAAGGTGCACGGCGTCATCGACGGACACCCGAGGACTGGCGAACTGCTGGGGCCGGTCTGCCACCTCGGGCCGGCAGCGCCGTCGGGACTCACGCGCGCGACCGGCGCCGGCTTCACCGAGCCGGGCCGCGAGACCTTCTACGCCGCGCTCTTCAACATGCAGAAGGTGACGCGCCACGACCTGGTGCCGGCCGGCGCGACCTTCACCAGCAAGGACACCGACTTCGTCGTCGCCGACTCGCTCGACTTCCACCCGACCGACGTCATCGAGGACGCCGACGGCAGCCTGCTCGTCGTCGATACGGGTGCCTGGTACAAGCTGTGTTGCCCGACCTCGCAGCTGGCGAAGCCGGACGTCCCGGGCGCGATCTACCGCGTGCGCAAACGCGGCGCGCCGGCGGTGGCCGATCCGCGCGGGCGTCGTCTCGACTGGCGGGACGCGACGCCGGCGGCGCTTGTTGCTCGTCTCGCCGATCCCCGGCCCGCTGTATGGCGCCGCACCATCGAGGCGCTGGTCCGCCTCGGCCCGGCCCGCTCGCTGCCGGCGCTGACCGGCGCCATCGCCGGCGATCCCTCCGTCGACGTGCGGCAGCGGGCGCTGTGGACCGCCATGCGCCTGCCGTTGACGGACGCCGCCACTGCCGTCCGGCCGGCGCTGCGCGATCGCGATCCGCGTGTCCAGCGCGTCGCGGTGCATGGCGTCGGCCTGTGGCGCGATCCGGGTGCGGTGTCGGTGCTGAACGACCTGCTGGCGTCCACTGATCCGCACCTGCGCCGGGTGGCGGCCGAGGCCCTCGGCCGGATTGGGGGCTCGCGCGCCGTTCCGGCCCTGCTCGCGGCGGCGGCGAAGCCTCTCGATCGCGTCGGCGAGCACGCCGTCACATATGCGCTGATCGAGATCCGCGACGCGGCGGCGACGCGGCCGGGCCTGACGGCGGCGTCCCTCGGTACGCGCCGGGCGGCGCTCATCGCGCTCGATCAGATGCGCAGCGTCGCGCTGACGTCGACGACGGTCGTGCCGCTCCTCGACGCGCCCGAGATCGCGCTGCGCGAGACGGCCTGGTGGATCGCCGAGCGCCATCCCGACTGGGGCGAGGCGCTCGCCGGCTACTTCGGCGCGCGCCTGGGGAGCCTGCCGGCCGGCGACGATGAGCGGGCGCTCCTCGAGCGCCGCCTGTCGCAGTTCGCGGCCACGCCGGCGATCCAGGCGCTGTTGGCGCGAGCCGCGACGGACGGCGACGCGCGGGCCCGGGCGCTCGTGCTCAGCGCGATGACGCGGGCGCGCCAGAAGACGCTGCCGGGCCTCTGGGCGGCGCCGCTCACGGGTCTCCTGCTGGCGAGCGAGGCTGGCACGCCGGAGCGGGTGCTCGCCGTGCTGCGGGCGTCACCGCCGGCGCCGGCCGATGCGCCCGTCATCGATGCGGCGCTGCTCGGGGTCGGGCGCGACGGCAACCGGCCCGTCGCGCTCCGTCTCGAAGCCCTGGCCGCGGTGACCGGCGGGCTGCAGCGCGTCGAGCTAGACGTTTTCGCCATGCTGCAGAAGGCGCTGGCGCCGACCGAGCCGGTCGCGCTGCGGCTGACGGCGGCCGCGTGCTTCGGGCGGGCGCGGCTGGACGAGGCGCAGCTGCTGGCGCTGACCGCCGCCATTCCGACTGCCGGTCCGCTGGAGCTGCCTCGGCTCCTGCCGGCGTTCGATCAGTCGAGTGACCCGACGATCGGCGCGGCGTTGCTCGACGCGCTGTCACTCGCCAGGGGTCGGTCGAACGTGCCCCCGGAGCTGCTGCGGCTACGCCTCGCGAAGTATCCGGAGCCGATCCGGCGGCGAGGCGACGAGCTGCTGGCCACCTGGCGCTCGGACGCCGCGCGTCAGGCCAAGGAGCTCGACGCGCTGCTGGCCGGAGCCCGGGGCGGCGATCACGTCCGCGGCCAGATGCTCTTCAACAGCGCGAAGGCCGCCTGCTACGCGTGCCACGCCATCGGCTACAAAGGCGGCCGGATCGGCCCGGACCTGACGTCGATCGGGCAGATCCGCAGCGAGCGCGACCTGCTCGAGGCGATCCTGTTCCCGAGCGCGAGCTTCGCGCGCGGCTTCGAGTCGGTCGTGGTGACGACCACGACGGGGGAGGCCGTGACCGGCGTCCTCAAGAGCGAGGGCGACACCATCGTCCTCGGCCTGGTGGATGGCCAGGAGCGCCGCATCCCGCGCGCCGACGTCGCCGACATGCAGCCGGGCACCATCTCCCTGATGCCGGCCGGCTTCGCCGAGCAGCTCTCTCGGCAGGAACTCGCCGACCTGCTCGCCTTCCTGAAGGGCACCCGGTGGGGAGCCTGACGGGCTGCTAGTGCACCGCCGTTGACATAGCGTCAACCATGTGATCTATTCTGCGGGTGGCGCGCATTGCCCCCCGTGTGAGAACGACCTCTAAACAACAGGCGCTGCTGCAGGCCTTGATCGCCCGTCCGTCCGCCCCCGCGGGCGTGGTGCGCCGCGCCCGCGTCCTTCTCCTGAGTGCCGCAGGGGTCAGCGGGGTGGACATTGCCGCGCGCCTCGACCTGTCGCCGGAGTCGGTGTCGCGGATTCGGCGCCGGTTCGTGCAGGCGGGCGTCGACGGGCTGCTCGATCAACCGAAAGCGGGCCGCCGCGACCATGCCGTCCCGGCCGACACGGTCGAGCAAATCGTGCAGCTCGCGCTGTCGCCGCCGCCGGCCGGACGCAGCCGGTGGACGACCCGCCTGTTGGGCGACGCGGTCGGGCGGACCAGCGGCTGTGTCTCCGATGTCTTGCGCGCCAACGGGCTCAAACCGCACCTCGCCCGCACCTACAAGGTGAGTCGGGACCCGGCGTTTGCGGCCAAGGTCACGGACGTGGTCGGGTTGTACCTCCACCCGCCCGAACACGCGATCGTGCTCAGTGTCGACGAGAAGACGTCGATTCAGGCCTTGGAACGCACCCAGCCGCCCCTCCCGTTGCGCGCGGGACGGGCCGTGCGGCACACGCACGACTATCGGCGCCACGGGATCGTCGATCTCTTCGCGGCCCTGGAGATCGCGACCGGCAAGGTGACCCACCGCTTCAGCCCCACGCACACCGGGGCGGACTTCCTCCGGTTCATGAAGAAGGTGGCGCGCACCTACCCCACGCGTGACCTCCACGTGGTCCTCGACAATTCGTCCACGCACGACACCGACGCCGTCCGCGCCTGGCTCGCCGACAACCCGCGCGTGCACTTCCATTACACCCCCACCAGCGCGTCCTGGCTCAACCAGATCGAAGGCTTCTTCGGCATCTTGGCCAAACAGTCCCTCGCCCTCACCGACTTCGCCTCCATCCGCGCCCTCCAGGCGCATCTCGTCGCGTACCTTCGGGCGTGGAATAAGAACCCGACGCCCTTCGAGTGGACGAAGCCGGCCCGCGCCCTCATCCGGTCACACAAGCGCATGCTTGATCGCATCTCGACGGCGGTGCACTAGACGCCTGCCCAGGCCTCGAGGTCGGATGCGCGGCGTCTGGCGGTGCCTCGTGCAAGCGCATACTCCTCGTCCCAATTTGTGCGATGATCCGCTCCCGCAGGGAAGGCAGGGCTCGCTTGGAAGCGCGTACATCACGCGCCCGGCCGCCTCGGTGCCGCCTGCGCACGAGGTGCAGATGATGAAGCAGGTGGGATTCGCGTTGGCGCTGCTGTCGGCAGCGGCGATCTGTTCGGCGCAACAAACCGGTGATTTCAAGCCGGCCGAAACGAACGTCTGGGGCGCCGAGTATCCCCGCGTGGACGGCACGGGCCGGGTGGAGGTCCGCATCAAGGCGCCCGACGCCGCCAAGGCCCGGGTGAATTTCTGGAGCGGGCCGAAAGTCGACATGGCGAAGCAGGCGGACGGGTTCTGGACCGTCATCACGCCGCCTCTGGTCCCCGGCCTGCACTACTACACGATCATCGTCGATGGGGCGGAGTTCGCCGACCCCGGCAGCCACGCGTTCTTCGGCGGCAGCAAGCACGCCAGCGCCGTCGAGGTGCCGGAGGCCGGCGCCGACTACTACGCCATCAAGGACGTGCCGCACGGCCAGGTCCGCGAGGTCTGGTACTCGTCGAAGCCGACGGGAGGGTGGCGGCACGCCCTCGTCTACCTGCCCCCCGGCTACGACGCCCAGACCAAGACGCGCTACCCGGTGCTCTACCTGCAGCACGGCGGCGGCGAGGACGAGACCGGCTGGGTCCGGCAGGGGCGCGCCAACTTCATCCTCGACAACCTGATCGCCCAGGGCAAGGCCAAGCCGATGATCGTGGTGATGGCCTACGGCTACGCGCGCCGCGCCGGCCAGCCGGCCCCGAATCCGGGCCCCCCGCCCCCGGCCAGCCCAGCTCCGGCCAGCCCTGCCCCGGGCGCCCCGGCCCCGGGCGCCCAGGACGCGCGCCTGCGGACGATGGGGGACATGGCGGCGGTGTTCCAGGCCGACATGACCGAGGCGCTCATCCCGTTCGTCGACTCGACCTTCCGGACCATCGCCGACCGCGGCAACCGCGCCATGGCCGGCCTCTCGATGGGCGGCTTCCAGACCTTCCAGATCACGCTCAACCGCCTCGACTTGTTCTCGCACATCGGCGGGTTCAGCGGCGCCGGCGGCCTGGGCGGACGGGCCTTCGACCCGAAGACCGACTTCAACGGCGTGTTCGCCGATCCGAAGGCCTTCGCGAAGAAGGTGCGGCTGCTCTGGCTCGGCATCGGCACGGCCGAGCCCGAGCGGATGCGTGAGGGCATCCGCGGTTTCCACAAGGCGCTGACGGACGCCGGCGTCGACCACGTCTACGTCGAGTCGCAGGGGACGGACCACGAGTGGCAGACCTGGCGGCGCAACCTGAACGACTTCGCGCCGCGCCTGTTCCGCTGACGCCGAGAGGAGCAGCCCGATGAGAGCGATCCTGCGGACGGCTTGCGTGCTGGGCTCGGTGCTGGCGGCCGGCGGCGTCGCGACTGCGGCCCCCTCGCCGGTGAAGGTGGACGGCGGGCTCGTCCAGGGCGTCGTCGACGGCGATCTGACGGTGTACAAGGGCGTTCCGTTCGCGGCGCCGCCCGTCGGTCCGCTGCGCTGGCGTGCCCCGCAGCCGGTCGCGTCCTGGTCTGGCGTGCGGCGCGCCGACCAGTTCGCGCCGGCGTGCATGCAGGCCGGGACGCCGCCGCCGGGCGGCGTCAGCGAAGACTGCCTGACCCTGAACGTCTGGACGCCGGCCAAGTCGCCCGGCGCTCGCGTGCCGGTGCTGGTCTGGATCTATGGCGGCGGCTTCAACGGCGGCGCCACCTCCCACCCGGTGCACGACGGCGCGGCGCTGGCGAAGCGCGGCGTGGTGCTGGTGACGGTCGGCTACCGGGTCGGCGTGTTCGGGTTCTTCGCCCACCCCGAGCTGAGCGCGGAATCGCCCCGGCATGTCTCGGGCAACGACGGGCTCCTCGACATGATCGCCGGCCTGCAGTGGATCAAGGGCAACATCGCCGCGTTCGGCGGCGATCCCGGGCGCGTCACGATCTTCGGCGAGTCGGCGGGCGGCATCGCGGTCAGCATGCTGTCCGCCTCGCCGCTGGCCAAGGGCCTGTTCCACGGCGCCATCTCGCAGAGTGGCGGATCGTTCGGCCCGATCAGCCGGACGCCGTCGCCGGGCGAGAACATGCGCGCGCTGGCCGACGCGGAAGCCTCGGGCGTCGAGCTCGCGAAGGCCGCCGGCGTCACGTCGCTCGCGGCGCTGCGGGCGCTCCCGGCCGACAAGGTCATGGAGGCGCGCCGCGGCCAGAGCGGCATGGCCTGGCCGATCGTCGACGGCTGGGTGATCCCGGACGACCAGCACCGGCTCTACCAGGCCGGCCGCTTCAACGACACGCCGATCCTCGTCGGCTACAACTCCGACGAGGGCCTGAGCTTCAGTCGGGCCCGCACCGCCGAGGAGCACGCGGCCGGCGTCCGCCAGCGCTATGGGCGCTTCGCCGACCGCCTGCTCGAGGCCTATCCGGCGCCGGGCCCTGGCGTGCCCAAGACCGCTCGCGACCTGATGCGCGATTCGGCCTTCGGCTGGCAGACCTGGGTGTGGGCGCGCCTCCAGTCGGCCCGCGGCAAGGGCAAGGTCTTCTACTACTACTTCGACCAGCATCCGGAGCGGACTCCAGGATCGCCCGACGCCGATCACGGCGCGCCGCACGGTGTCGACGTGCCCTACGCGTTCGACAACCTCGATCGCCGCGACCGGCCCGCGACCGATGCCGACCGGCGGATCTCGAGCCTGATGGCGGACTACTGGACCAATTTCGCCAAGCACGGCGACCCCAACGGAAAGGGGCTGCCGGTCTGGCCGGCCTTCGCTGATCGGACGCCGGAGGTGATGTATTTCGGCGGCACCGCGCGAACGGGGCCGGTGCCGAGCGCGGACGCGCTGAAGGTGCTGGACGAGTACTTCGCCTGGCGGCGCGAGGCGAAGTAGGCGCTACTTCGACGTGAAGAGCAACGGGGCGAGGTCGCGCAGGTAGCGGCGCCAGACGCGCCAATGGTGCGCGCCCTCGGTCTCGAGGAAGGTGTGCTCGATGCCGGCCTTCCCGAGCGCCTCGTGCAGGGCGGCGGCGCCCTTCATCGCGGCGTCGTCCTTGCCGCACGCAACCCAGAGCAGGTCGATCTGCTTGTTCGCCTTGGCCGCGTCGACGGCCAGCGCCGCCACCGGGTCGGCCCCGGGGCTCGCGGCGCTGCCGCCGCCGCCGAGGCCGGCGCTCATGATGCCGACGGTGCTGAACGTGTCGAGGTGACGCAGGCCATAGCGCCCGGCCTGCCCGCCGCCCATCGAGAAGCCGACGATGGCCCGGTGCTTGCGGTCGGCGACCGTCCGGTACTTCCGGTCGATCATCGGGATGACGTCCTCGAGCAGGTCGCGCTCGTAGAGCGCCGGATCGCCCCGGAACGTGCCTGAGCCTGGCGGCGCGATACCGGTTCCGTCGCCGTTGACGTGGGCACCGCCGTAGCCGAGCGGCATCACCACGAGGAACGGCGCGAGGGTGCCCTTGGCCAGCAGGTTGTCGAGGATGTCGTTGGCCCGTCCATAGCGGTGCCAGGAGTGGTGATCGTTGGCGAAGCCGTGGAGCAGGTAGAGCACCGGGTAGCGCCGGTCGCGTGCCTGGTCGTACCCGGGCGGCACGTAGACGGTCAGTTCGCGGGTGATGCCGTTCGACGTGGACTTGTAGAGCAGCGTCCGGATCTCGCCGTGAGGCACGTCCTGGACGTCGTAGAAGGCGGGGCCGTCGCCAGGCACCGTCACCAGGCTGGTGGTGGTCGTCGTGACGTAGCCGACCTTCACCTGCGGGTTGCTCGGATCGGTGAGCCGGACGCCGTCGACGGTGAAGAAGTAGACGTACATCTCGGGAGCGAGCGGACCCACGGTCGCACTCCACACCCCGTCCTCGCCCCTGCGCATCTCGGGGTCGGGGCCGAAATCGCCGGACACCGCCACCGCCTTCGCCGCCGGCGCCAGCAGTCGGAACGTGACGCGGCGATCGGCCGCCACCTCCGGTGAGGTGACGACGGCGGCAGCGGCGGTCGGGCGTGCGCCGACTTCCTGCGCCGCGGCCGTCGCCGCCAGCAACCCTGTCGCCGCCACGGCCGCCACTATCGCGACCGGCATCCGCGCACGCATGCGTGTTGTCACCGCGCCTGTCCTCGCTGGTTCTGTATCGGGTCTGGCCGACATTATAGGCTCAGCTGCGGGCGCGGCCGGGCCGGCCGCGCCACCATCAGGTTGTCTCAGTCCGCTGCGGCCAACCCGGCGAACTGACGCTTCAGGGCGTTGACTCGCGCCAGGTAATGGCGCGGGTCGTGATCGCCACAGCGCTGGCCACTTGCGAATCGGAAACCCCGCCGCGCGTAGCCGTCTCCGGCGCCGGCTCCGCACAGGTGAGTGATCGTCGCCAGGTCCTGCCGCTGCTGCAGCGTCGCCCTCTGCCGTCCGTGGCGGTCGAGCGTGCGTGCGACGGTCCGATCGAGCAGCGCGGCGGTCATCTCCACGGCGTGACCAGCAACCACCCGCGTGTAGAGCGAGTTGAACCAGCACGAGCCGACGTCGTTCCAGGCGCCAGCCTCGACGACCACGTGATCGTGGATGCAATAGCGCCGAGCCTCTGCGAACGTGCCATCGGTGAGCTGGAACATCCCGACCGCGCTCGAGGCCGGCCGATATAGCTCGAACGGGTTCCAGCTGAATCGCCAGCGCCAGTAGGTCAGGGCCGCCGGGTCGCCGCTGCTCTCCACCTGGGCGAGGGCCGCGAGCAGTTCCGGCGTGACGACCGCCGTGGAGTGGGAATCGAAGAGTGAGCCGGTACTGCCGCCAGGTGTCCGTCGGCACTTTGGCCACGGAGCCGCTGACGGCCCGGTAGACCTCGGCGGGCTTGCGGACCACCTGCACGAACCAATTCACCGGCGCCCAGACCGTGACCAGCAGGATCACCCCGACGATCAGCTGGGCGAGCGGCGGCGCGGCTCGGAAAAGCCTGAACGCCCGTCGTCCGTTGCGCGCGACGGAGCGTCGCGTGCGGCCTCGGATCAGCCTCGGACGGCGAATGGCCCGCGCAATCAACGCGTGGGGGAGCGCGGACATCCCGTCAGTATCGAGGATCCTGGCGCCCAGCGGCCTCGGCCGTGGCGATATACTCTCTGTCTACCTCTGCCGCTCCCCAGCGGCGGCGTCGCACTCGGCGAGGCGGCGGTCCAGGTAGCGCCGTTCCGCCGGGTTCGTGACCAGCGTCAGCGCGCGGCGATACGCGTCCGCCGCGGCCTCGAAGCGTCCCTGGCGCCGTAGCAGATCGGCTTGCGACGCCGGCAGCAGGTGATAGCCGGCGAGGTCCGGGTGGCGCTCCAGCCGCGCGATCCACTCCAGCGCGCGATCGATGTCGGTCGCCAGGCCGAGCGCCACGGCGGCGTTCAGCGCGACGATCGGGGTCGGCAGATGCTCCAGGAGAGCCCGGTAGAGCGCGGCGATCTGGGGCCAGTCCGTCGCGGCGGCGGTTTCAGCGCGCGAGTGGAGCGCCGCGATCGCGGCCTGGATCTGATAGGGCCCCGGCGCGCCCTGCGCGAGTGTGCGGTCCAGCAGCGTGACGCCTTCGTCGATCTGCCGGTGATGCCAGAGGCCGCGATCCTGATCCTCGAGGGGCACCAATTCGCCCTCGCCGTTCAGCCGCGCCGCGCGGCGGGCATCGGTGAGCAGCATCAGCGCGAGCAGGCCACGCGCTTCGGTCGACTCCGGCAGCAGCTCCACCGCCAGACGGGCGAGACGGATCGCCTCCGCCATCAGGTCCGGGCGGACGAGCGAGGGTGCGTCCGTCGACGCGTAGCCCTCGTTGAACACCAGATACAGCACCGACAGGACGATGTCGATGCGTTCCGCGAGCTTCGCTCGCGGCGGCACCTCGTAGGCGATCCGCGCGTCGCGGATCTTGCGCTTGGCCCGGACCAGGCGTTGCGCGGTGGTCGACTCGGGCTCGACGAACGCTCGCGCGATTTCGCGCGTCGTCAGGCCGCCGAGCGTCCGCAGCGCCAGCGTCTTCTGCGCCTCGGGGGAGAGCGCCGGATGGCAGCACACGAAGAGCAGTCGCAGCCGGTCGTCGTCGATGCCCGAGGGATCGACTGGCGCGGTGTCGACGTCATCAGCGACAGGCGGTTCGATCCCGACTGTGTCCGCGATGTCCTCGTCGAGCGACGTGCTCCGTTTGCGGCGCGTCGCCTGGCGGCGCAGGGCGTCGACCAGCACCCGCCGTGACACGGTGTTGATCCAGGCGCCGGGCTGGGCTGGGAGTCCATCCCGGCGCCAGACCACCAGCGCCCGCGCGTAGGCCTCCTGCAGCGCGTCCTCGGCCGCGTCGAAGTCGCCGCCGGTCAGGCGGATCAGCCCGGCGAGCACGCCCGGGCCGTCCATCCGGGCGACCTTGTCGACGATGCGGGTCAGCAGCACGCGGCAGGGCCTGGCGCGTCACTCGCCCATGCCGAGCGGACGGATCTCGACCGTGCCCGATGCCATGGCCGGCATCTTCTCCGCCCATTCGATCGCCTGGTCGAGGGTGTCCACTTCGATGACGTAGTAGCCACCGAGCTGTTCCTTGGTCTCGGCGAAGGGCCCGTCGAACGTCTTCGCCTTGCCATTGGTGAAGCGCAGGCTGGTCGCCGTCGCCACCGGCTGCAGCTCGTAGCCGCCCCGCATCACGCCGGCCTCGGCCATCGCCTTCCCGTAGGCCCCGTGTGCCTCGTAGACCTTGGCCAGGTCGTCCTGCGACATCGTCGCGAACTTTCGCTCGTCACCGTAAATCAGCAGAATGTATTTCATCGGTCTGTCCTCCTCGCCATGTTGACGCGGAGGGACGCCGGGATCGACATCCGCCCCGACGAAGGCTTTGCGCGTTTCACCATCGATCCGGTAACGTGCAGATTCCAATGAGTATATTGACCGCTCGGCGCTTCGTCCTCCTGGCCGGCCTGCCGGTGGCGATGGCCGCCGCCCTGTCCGCCGCGCCCCGATCGCCGGCGACGCAGGCGCCGACGGCGACCTCGACGCCCGGCTTCGAGCAACTGCGCAAGATCGACATCCACTCGCACGTCTACGAGGACCTGCCGGTCGTCAACGACATGCTGCGGCGGATCAACCTGCGCATCGTCAACATCAGCGTGCCCGCGACGGACGGCCACATGGCGTTCATGCACCGCTTCAACGCCGGGTTGGTCACGCAGCATCCAGACCTCTTCTCGTGGGCCTCGACGTTCGATGTGGCGGCCCGCAACGAGCCGGACTACGGCACCCGCGTCGCGAAGGCGCTCGACGAGACCTTCGCGAACGGCGCGATCATGGTGAAGATCTGGAAGGAGGTCGGGCTCGAGCTGAAGCGGCCGGATGGATCGTTCGTGCTGCCGGACGATCCGATCTTCGACCCCGTCTACGCCCATCTCGCCGCGCGGCGGAAGCCGCTGCTGGCCCACCTCGCCGAGCCGCGCGAGGCCTGGCTGCCGCTCGATCCGAAGGGCGTCCACTACAGCTATTACTCGCGCAATCCGCAATGGCACCTCTACGGCCGGCCGGAATTCCCCAGCCACGCGCGGCTGATGGAGTCGCGCGACCGCATCCTGGCGAAGCATCCCAACCTCGTCGTCATCGGCGCCCACATCGGCAGCCTGGAGTGGGACGTCGACGAAGTCGCCAGGCGCCTGGACCGGTATCCGAACTTCCACGTCGAGGTTTCGGCGCGCACCCGGGACCTCACGCGCCAGCCGCCGGCCAAGGTGCGGGCGTTCTTCCTGAAGTACCAGGACCGGATCCTGTACGGCGTCGATCGCTCGTGGATGCCGCACCGGACGCCGGACGTGAAGCCGTCCGACGCGGACCGGCAGAGGTTCGCCACGGACCTCGAGGCGCAGTATCGCCGCGACTGGGAGTATTACGCGGGCACCGGATCGATCCCCTACGGCCCCGATACGGTCGAGGCGCTCGGTCTCCCCAAGGCCGTGCTCGAGAAGTTCTACTGGAAGAACGCCGAGCGAATCATCGGCGTGAAGTAGCGGCTTCTTGCGCGGCGCCGACCGAGCGCCGCTCGTCGGGTCATGTTCAATTGGTGACAAGCGACGCCGATGACCCTGGGCCATCATCGAGCAATGGGCGACAAATCTCTCAAGTCGAAACAGCGCGACCAGAAGCAGAAGGACGCCGCCAAGGTTGAAGACGCGGCCGTGGCGAAGGCCAAACAGGAGGCCGGGGTGCGGATACAGCAACCCGCCCGGAAAGCGGGCAAGTAGCAGCCGCCATCGGAATGTGCTTGGGCTACTTCGCCATGACGACGGCGACCGGACCGTTGACGGTGGGCAGGGTCACCGCCACCGCCACCGGACCGCGGGGCCCGTAGCCGTCAGCGTGCCGCCGCCCTTGGCGAGCCCGTGATTCATCCCAGCATCGTCCCAGCCGATTTACCCAGCTGGACTGGTGTCGATGACCCCAAGAATCGCCGTGCGCCTCGCCGCCCGTCTATTGGTGGGCGCCGTGCTCGTCGCCGCCAGCGCCCGGCCGGCCGCCGCCCTCGCCCCGTCGCGTTCCCTGCCGCAGCTCGTTCAGGAGCGCTGGTCCACCGTCCAGGGACTGCCGCAGGACACGATCCAGGCGATCCTCCAGACCCGCGACGGCTACGTCTGGATTGGCACGCAGGAAGGGCTCGTCCGCTTCGACGGCCATCAGTTCACGGTGTTCGACCGGCAGAACACGCCGGCCATCGCCCACAACAATTTCGTCGCGCTGTGCCAGACGCGCGATGGCGCCCTGTGGGCCGCGACCAGCCGCGGCCTGGTGCGCTACGCCGGCGGCCGTTTCACCGGCTACCTCAAGGCCGACGGCCTGCCCGACGAGAGCATCCAGGCCCTCGCCGAAGGACCCGACGGCACGCTGTGGCTCGGCGCGGCCGGCGGCGGGCTGGTGCGGTTCCGCGACGGCGCCTTCTCGGTCATCTCCACCGCCGACGGCCTGCCGGACGGCTTCGTCACGGCCCTGCTCGCGGGAGTGGACGGCACGCTCTGGATTGGCAGCAATGCCGGGCTCCACCGCCTGCGGGGCGGCCGATTCGAGGCGATGACGCCGTCCGGCATGCGAGCGGACGCGGTCAACGCCATCGTCGCCGGTCCGGGCGGCGTGGTCTGGGCCGGGGGCCGGCAGGGGTTGTGGCGCATCGACGGCGCGCGGAGCGACGTCGTCGCCAGCCTCGGCGCGCATCCCGTGCGCAGCCTGTGCCGCGATCGGGACGGCAGCCTGTGGATCGGCACCGAGGCCGGGCTGTCGCGGCTGCACCAGGGCCGCCTCGATACGCTCACCGCGCCGGACGGGCTGCCCGGCGCCGTCGTCATCGCCCTGCACGAGGATCGCGAGGGCGGCATCTGGCTGGGCACGTACAGCGGCGGCCTGGCCCGGCTGCGCGACAGCGCGTTCACCGGCTATTCGCGCGCCGACGGCCTCGCCGACAACTTCGTCCGCACGGTCCTCGAAGCGAGCGATGGCACGATGTGGATGGGCACCTATCGCGCCGGCCTGTCACGGCTGCGCGACGGGGTGTTCACGGCCTACACCACTCGCGACGGCCTGCCCGAGGACACGGTCTTCGCCATCGCCGAGTCGCGTGATGGCAGTCTGTGGACGGGGACCAATCGCGGACTGTCGCGCTTGCGGCACGGCCGCTTCGAGACGTGGTCGACGCGCGACGGCCTGCCGCACGACGCGGTGCGCGCGGTGCTCGAGGACCGGCACGGCACGCTGTGGATCGGCACGCGCGGCGGCGGGCTCGCCAGCTTCCGCGACGGGCGGTTCACGCCGCACAAGGTCGCCGGGCCGATCGTGCGGGCGCTGCGCGAAACCAGTGACGGCGCGATCTGGGTCGGCACCGACCGCGGCCTGTCGCGCATCGACGCCAGCGGGACACGCACCTACACGACCCGCGATGGACTCTCGTTCGACGTCATCTTCGCCATCCACGAGGACCGCGACGGCGTCCTGTGGATCGGGACGTACGGCGGTGGGCTCAACCGCTTCGAGGACGGCCGGTTCACCCGCTACACCACCAAGAACGGCCTGTTCGACGACATCGCCTACCAGGTGCTCGAGGATCGCGAAGGCTCGCTCTGGATCCCGTGCAACCGGGGGTTGATGCGCGTCAGCAAGCAGGAGCTCAACCTCGTCGCCGCCGGCCGGCAGGTCAACGTGCACACGAAGGTCTATGCCGCGATGGACGGGCTGCCGGCGTCGGAGTTCAACGGCAGCTCACAGCCGGCCGGCTGGGCCGCGCGCGATGGCCGGCTGTGGTTCCCGTCGATCAAGGGCGTCATCGTCGTCGACCCGTCGGCGCTCCGGCCGAACCCGCTGCCGCCGCCGGTCGTGCTCGAGCAGGTGCGCATCGACCGCCAGCTGGTGTCGGGCGGAGGCACCTTCGCGGCCGGGCCGGGTTCCGGCGAGCTCGAGCTCCGTTACGCCGCGCTGTCGTTCACCACGCCAGCCAGAATCCGCTTCAAATACCGGCTCGACGGTTTCGACGGCGATTGGCGCGATGCGGGCGATCGGCGGGCTGCGTACTACACGAACATCCCGCCCGGACAGTACACGTTTCGCGTCATGGCGGCCAACGCCGACGGCGTCTGGAGCCCGCAGCCCGCGACCGCCGCGATCGTGCTGCGGCCGCACTTCTACCAGGCCACCTGGTTCCACCTGGCGACGGTGGCCAGCATCGGGCTCGTCGCCGCGACCTGGATCCGCGGCCGGCGCCGCCTGGTCCAGGCGCGCGAGCGGGCGCTCACCGCGCTGGTCGACGAGCGCACCCACGAACTGCGCGCCCAGGTCGGCGAGCGGCTGCAGGCCGAGGCGTCGGCGCTGGCCAGCGAATCACGCTATCGCGAGCTGTTCGACGACGCCCCGGTCGGCTATCACGAGCTGGACACCGAAGGCCGGCTGGTGCGGGTCAACGGGACCGAGCTTCGCCTGCTCGGTCATGACGCCGGCGAGATGATCGGGCGCGGCGGGTGGGAGTTCGACATCGAGCCGGACGCGGCGCGCCGCGCCATCGGCGGCATGCTGCACGGGACGACCCGGCCGGCGCCGACCGAGCGGACACTGCGCCGTCGGGATGGGTCGCAAATCCCGGTCCTCGTCGATTCGCGGCTGGTGCGGGACGGCCGCGGCGCCATCACCGGCCTGCGCGTCACCGTCCAGGACATCAGCAGCCGCAAGCAGATCGAGGAAGCGCTCGATCGGGAGCGGCAGCAGCTCCTCGGCGTCATCGCCTATGCCCCGGTCTCGATGGCCATGTTCGATCGCGACATGTGCTACCTGGCCCACAGCCGCAAGTGGGTCGCCGACATGGGCTGGCCCGGAGTGTCGCTGGTGGGACGGCTGCACTACGAGGTGGTGCCGGACATCCCGGACAAGTTCCGCGCGGCGCATCGGCGCGCGCTCGCCGGCGAGATCATCACCTGCCCGGAAGACGCGTTCGAGCGCGGCGACGGATCGGTGACGTGGCTGCGCTGGGCCGTCCACCCGTGGCACGCGGCCGACGGATCGATCGGCGGCATCGTGCTGGTCACGGACATCATCGACGAGCTGGTCGGGGCGCGCGAGGCGGCGCTCGAGGCGTCGCGCCTCAAGTCCGAGTTCCTCGCCAACGTCAGCCACGAGATCCGCACGCCGATGAACGGCATCATCGGCATGACCGAGCTGACGCTGTCGACGCGGCTCGACGCCCGAGCAGCGCGACTTCGTCGCGACGATCCGGGCCTCGGCCGACTCGCTGCTGACGGTCATCAACGACATCCTCGACTTCTCGAAGATCGAATCGGGCAAGCTCGACGCTGCAGTCGCAGACGTTCGACGCTGCGCGAGGAGGTCGCCCAGACGATGAAGCTGCTCGCCGCGGGCGCGCGGACCGAAGCGGCCTCGGCGCTGACGTGCGTGGTCGACGCGCGACGTCCCGCCGATGGCCGGCGGCGATCCCGGGCGCCTGCGGCAGGTGCTGGTCAACCTCGTCGGCAACGCGCTCAAGTTCACCGAGCGCGGCGAGGTGGCGGTGCAGGTTGGCGTCCAGGAGATCGACGGCGACGGCGCGTGGTCCTGCGGGTCAGCGTCAGCGACACGGGCATCGGCATCCCGGCCGACCGGCTCGAGCGCCATCTTCGAGCCGTTCACGCAGGCCGACGGCTCGACGACGCGACGCTTCGGCGGCACGGGCCTGGGCCTGACGATCTCGGCGCGTCTGGTCGAGCTGATGGGAGGCCGCATCTGGGCCGAGAGTCCCGCGCCCGACGACGTCCAGAGGCATGACGGCGGCGGCCCCGGCAGCGTGTTCTCCTTCACCGTTCGGCTGACGGCTGCCGAGAGCCGGGCCGCCGACGTTGCCGGACCGGGTGCCGTCCCCGCGGGCGACACGCGCTCCGGCACCGCAGCTCGTGGCTGTGCCGCGCTGCGCATCCTGCTGGCCGAAGACAATCCGGTCAACCAGAAGGTAGCGCTGCACATGCTCCGCCGTCGCGGCTACGGCGTCAGCCTGGCGGTGACCGGCCGCGAGGCGGTCGATCTCGTCGATCACGAGCCCTTCGACCTGGTGCTCATGGACGTCCAGATGCCCGAGATGGACGGTTTTGCCGCCACGGCGGCCATTCGGGAGGCCGAGGCGCGCACCGGCCGACACCTCACCATCATCGCGATGACCGCCCACAGCATGGCCGGCGACCGCGAGCGCTGCCTGGCGGCCGGCATGGACGGCTATCTCTCCAAGCCGATCCGTTCAGCGGACCTGTATGCGCTGCTCGATCGCGAGCTGGGCGGAGACGTGACCGAAGGCGCGGCCTGACCCCATCGACCCTGATGGCTGCGCCGGCGAGAGGTGTCTCGACCGGACGTTGCCAGCGTCTCGATCGATCGCGATTGACTCGAATCGGCCGCATCGATAGCCTCGACGGCAACCGTGGTCCGTCAGGGAATCGTGTTTGGTCGAATCGTGCTGGCGTTGTCCGTGATTGCCGGTGAGACGGCACTCTTTGCCGGGCCGGTGCCGGTGACCCACACCACGGTGGCGCTCAGCTACCTGGTGACGATCCTCCTCATCGCCACGGAGTGGGGACTGGCGGAAGCGACGGTGACCGCCGTCGCCGCCTCGCTCGTCTTCAACCTGTATTTCCTGCCCCCGGTCGGCCAGCTCACGATCGCCGACCCCGAGAACTGGATCACGTTCATCGCCTTTCTGTTCACCGCGGTCGTCGTCAGTCAGCTGTCGGGTCGCAGCCGTCTGCGGACGGTCGACGCCGTGTCCCGGCAGCGGGACCTCGAGCGTCTGTATGCCTTGAGTCGCGGCCTGCTCCTCGCGGACGACACCATGTCGGCGCCCACGGGCATCGCCCGGCAGGTCGCCGAAGCGTTCGAGCTGCCCGGCGTGGCACTCTACGATCACCATACGGGAACCATTTCCAGGGCCGGAGGCCTCGATCTGCCAGCGATCGAAACGAAGCTGCGCGACGTGGCCCGGCAGGCGATCGCCCTGCGCGAGCCGTCCGGCCTGATCGTCACGGCGATCAGACTCGGCGGCGCACCGATCGGCAGCCTCGCCATCATGGGAGGGTCGCTGAGCGATACCGTCCTGCAATCGATCGCCAACCTGGTGGCGATCGGCCTCGAGCGGGCCCGCGAGCGCGAAGCCGCAGCCTCGGTCGAGGCGGCCCGCCGGAGCGGCGAGCTGCGCGCAGCCATCCTGGACGCGGTGGCTCACGAGTTCAAGACACCACTGACGTCCATTCGAGCGGCCGTCTCGGGACTGGCGTCTGGCGCGACGGCGCCGGCGGCGACGGCCGCGACGGCGGAGCTGGTCACGATCATCGACGAGGAATCGAACCGTCTGCAGCGCCTCGTCACCGACGCGGTCCAGATGCTGCGCATCGAAGCCGGCGACTTTCGCCTGCGCGTCGATCGACACCGGCTCGCCGCCCTGGTGACGGACACGATCGCGGAGACGGGCCCGCACGTCGGCCAGCACAGCGTCGTCAACCGCGTCTCCGGCGATGTCATCGTGGTCGCCGATGCCGGGCTGCTGCGGCTGGCGCTGCGTCAGCTGCTCGACAACGCGCTCAAGTATTCGCCGCCGACCTCGACGATCGAGATCGAGGCGTTCGGGCCATCGCCGATAGAGATCGTCGTGCGCAACTCCGGTCCCGCCATCCCCGAGCACGAGCAGAGCCGCATCTTCGAGCGCTTCTATCGTGGGGCGCAGGCGCGCCACGTGCCAGGCACGGGCATGGGGCTGGCGATCGTCAGGCAGATCGCCCAGGCCCACGGCGGCACGCTGACGGTATCGAGCGGCGCCGACACGACCGAGTTCACGCCTCGTGCTGCCGCTCGCCGAGGCTCCGGCTTGAGCGCCGGGCGCATCCTCGTCGTCGACGACGACCCGCAGATTCGCCGCGTGATGCGGGTGACGCTGACGGGCCACGGCTACGAGGTCGACGACGTCACGACCGGCGAGGCGGCGCTCGAGTCGTTGCGGGCCCACGCCTTCGACCTGGTCCTGCTCGACATGAACATGCCCGGCTGGGTGGACTCGAGACCTGCCGGCTGATTCGGGCCCAGTCGGAGATCGCCATCATCATGCTGACCGTGCGGGACGGCGAGGCCGACAAGGTCGGTGCGCTCGATGCCGGTGCCGACGACTACGTGACCAAGCCGTTCAACACGCCCGAGCTCCTGGCGCGCATCCGGGCAGCGCTGCGCCGCGCTCCGTGGACTCAGACCAGCGGCGCCAGCCGGCTGACGCTGGGTGACGTCGTCGTCGACTTCGACACCCGCCAGGTGACGGCGCCCGGCCGGCAGGTGCGTCTGACGCCGAAGGAGTTCGACGTGCTGCGTCTACCTCGCCAGCCACGCCAACAAGGCGGTCACCGCACCGCGAGCTGCTGCAGGCGGTCTGGGGCCCTGACTACGGCGACCAGGTCGACTACCTGCGGGTCGTCGTCAACCAGCTCCGCAAGAAGATCGAAGCGCACCCTTCCAAACCGGTGTTCCTGCTCACCGAGCCGTGGGTCGGCTACCGCCTGGCCGCCGCCCCGACCGCCGCCCCTCCGACCCTTACGAAATCCTGATCTCGGCCTTATGACTTCCTAAGGCTCCGGCGCCTACGCTGGCCCTGTCGGCTCATTCGAGTCCCGACCGTCCGGCAGAACGAGGCCGCCAATGTTGCTCGATCTCTTCTACTGCGCCATCGCCACCGGCTCGCTCCTCGCGTGCTGGTGGTTCGTCAAGGCGTGCGATCGCCTGTAGGAGCCGCCATGGACTACATCATCGCCGGCATCGCGGCGGTGTTCCTGCTTCGTCTACCTCGATTACGCGCTGTTCCGGCCCGAGCGGTTCTGAGGCGTATCATGACCGCATCGGCATTCTATCAGATTCTCGTCTTCTTCGGCCTGATCCTGCTCGCTCACCAAGCCGCTCGGGCTGTTCATGGCGCGGCTGTTCCAGGGCGAGCGGACGTTCCTGCATCCGGTGCTGCGGCCGCTGGAGGGCTCGATCTACAGGCTGTGCGGCGTCCGCGAGGACGTCGAGCAGCGCTGGACGCAGTACGCCGGCGTCGCTGCTGGCTTCAGCCTCGTTCGCGTTCGTGTTCACCGTACCTGATTCAGCGGCTGCAGGGCCTCCTGCCGCTCAATCCGCAGGGCTTCGGCACGGCCGCAGCCGGGCCACGCGTGACGCCCGACCACGCCTTCAACACGGCCGTCAGCTTCATGACCAACACGAACTGGCAGTGCGTACAGCGGCGAGACCGACGATGAGCTACTTCGTGCAGATGGCGGCGCTGGCCGTCCAGAACTTCATGTCGGCGGCGGCCGGCATCGCCGTGGCCATCGCGCTGGTCCGCGGCTTCGCGCGGCAGCGAGATCGAAGACCATCGGCAACTTCTGGGTCGACCTGACCCGCGCCACGCGTCTACGTCCTGCTGCCGATCTCGCTCGTCGCGGCGCTGCTCTTGTGCTCGCAGGGCGTCGATCCAGAACTTCGATCCCTACACCGCAGGTCACGACGGTCGAAGGCGCGACGCAGACCATCGCCCAGGGTCCGGTCGCCTCGCAGGAAGCGATCAAGCAGCTCGGCACCAACGGCGGCGGCTTCTTCAACGCCAACTCGGCGCACCCGTTCGAGAACCCGACGCCGTTCACGAACCTGCTTCAGATGCTGCTGATCTTCGTGATCCCGGCGCGGGCTCACCTACACGTTCGGCCAGATGGTCAGGGACACGCGGCAGGGCTGGGCGCTCTTCGCGGCGATGAGCGTGATGTTCCTCATCGGCGTGTTCGTCGCCTACGGCGCCGAACAGGCGGGCAATCCGATCCTGGCGAAGCTGGGCGTCGAGACGCGCCGCGACCGCGACGCAGCCGGGCGGCAACATGGAAGGCAAGGAGACGCGGTTCGGCATCGCGCAGTCGGCGCTGTTCGCCACGGTCACCACCGACGCGAGCTGCGGCGCCGTCAACAGCATGCACGACAGCTTCACGCCGCTCGGCGGCCTGGTGCCGCTGTTCAACATGCAGACCGACGAAGTGATCTTCGGCGGCGTCGGCGCCGGCCTCTACGGCATGCTGCTCTACGCCATCCTCGCGCGTCTTCATCGCCGGCCTGATGGTCGGCCGGACGCCGGAATACCTCGGCAAGAAGATCGAGCAGAAGGAAGTCAAGATGGCGATGCTGGCGATGATCGCGACCGCCTTCCGCATCCTGGTCTTCACCGGCATCAGTTCCGTCATCGCCGTTCGCGAAGGGCAGCTACTGGAACCCGCCGGGCCGGCCATCGGCAATCTGAACAACGCCGGCCCGCACGGCTTCGGCGAGATCCTCTACGCCTACACCAGCGGCACGGGAACAACGGCAGCGCGTTCGCCGGCATCACGCGCAACACGCCCTGGTACAACCTGACGCTCGGGCTCGCGATGCTGATCGGCCGGTTCCTGTTCATGATCCCGCTGCTGGCGGTTGCCGGCAGCCTGGCCGCCAAGAAGGCGGTCCCGATCACGAGCGGCACGCTGCCGACGCACGGCGGCGCTGTTCGTCGGGCTGCTGGTGGCGACCGTGGTCATCGTCGGCGCGCTGACCTTCTTCCCGGCGCTGTCGCTCGGGCCGATCGTCGAGCACTTCCTGATGCACAAGGGCACGCTGTTCTCGACTGTTCGCTGCCTGCCCTTGTGGAGTTATGCCATGGCTGTAACGACACCGACGCCGACACATCCGCGACCGGACACGGCCGCGGCCGGACGCGACGTCGCTCCTGCCGAAGAAGCTGGCCCGCGCGCGGCCGCTCTTCGACCCGGAGATCGTCTCGCGCGCGGTGCAGCAGGCCTTCGTCGAAGCTGAATCCGGTCACGCTGGTGAAGAACCCGGTGATGTTCGTCGTCGAAGTCGGCGCGGCGCTGACCACGGTGTTCCTGGTCCGCGACATCGTCGACCGGCGCGGCCGGAATCGGCTTCGAGCTCCAGATCGCCCTGTGGCTCTGGTTCACGGTGCTGTTCGCCAACTTCGCCGAGGCGATGGCGGAAGCGCGCGGCAAGGCGCAGGCCGACACGCTGCGCAAGACCAAGACCGACGTCATGGCCAAGCGGATCTGTCGCGGCGGGCGCGATCGAGACAGGTGTCCGGCCTCGGCGCTGCGCGCCGGCGACGTCGTCGTCGTGCGAGGCCGGCGACGTCATCCCCGGCGACGGCGAGGTCATCGAGGGCATCGCGACGGTCGACGAATCGGTGATCACCGGCGAAAGCGCGCCGGTGATCCGCGAGTCGGGCGGCGATCGCAGCGCCGTGACCGGCGGCACGCGGGTCCTGTCGGATCAGATCAAGATCAGGATCACCTCGAACCCCGGCGAGACGTTCCTGGATCGCATGATCGCGCTCGTCGAGGGCGCGCGAGCGCCAGAAGACGCCGAACGAGATCGCGCTGAACATCCTGATCGCCGGCCTGACGCTCATCTTCCTGCTGGCGGTGGTGACGCTGCTGCCCTACGCGCGTTTACAGCGTCAACGCGGCTCGGCGCCGGCACGGTGCCGAGCGTGGCCGTGCTGGTGGCGCTGCTGGTCTGCCTGATCCCGACGACGATCGGCGGCCTGCTCTCGGCGATCGGCATCGCCGGCATGGACCGCGTGATGCAGCACAACGTGCTGGCGATGAGCGGCAAGGCGGTCGAAGCCGCCGGCGACGTCAACACGCTGCTGCTCGACAAGACCGGCACCATCACGCTCGGCAACCGCCAGGCGGTGGAGTTCCTGCCGGTCGCCGGCGTCACGGACGGCGAGACTGGCCGACGCCGCCCAGCTCTCCAGCCTGGCCGACGAGACGCCGGAAGGGCGGTCGATCGTCGTGCTCGCGAAGGAGAAGTACGGCCTGCGCGGCCGCGACGTCGCCGAGCACGACGCGCACGTTCATTCCGTTCTCGGCCTACACGCGGATGAGCGGCGTCGACATCGACGGCCGCCAGCTGCGCAAGGGCGCGACCGACGCCATCGTCGCAGTTCGTCAAGGAACAGGGCGGCGCGGTCCCGGCCGGCGTTCACCGAAGCTGTCCGACCGCATCTCGCGGACCGGCGGCACGCCGCTCGCGGTGGCCGACGGCCGGCGCCTGCTCGGCATCATCCACCTGAAGGACATCGTCAAGGGCGGCATGAAGGAGCGCATCGCGCAGCTCCGCGCCATGGGCATCCGGTCGGTGATGATCACCGGCGACAACCCGCTGACCGCCGCGGCCATCGCCGCCGAAGCCGGCGTGGACGACTTCCTCGCCCAGGCGACGCCGAAGGACAAGCTCGAATACATCAAGAAGGAGCAGGCGGCGGGCCGCCTGGTCGCGATGACCGGCGACGGCACCAACGACGCGCCGGCGCTGGCGCAGGCCGACGTCGGCCTGGCCATGAACACCGGCACGATGGCGGCCAAGGAAGCCGGCAACATGGTGGACCTCGACAGCAACCCGACCAAGCTGATCGAGGTCGTCGCCATCGGCAAGCAGCTGCTGATCACGCGCGGCGCGCTGACGACGTTCTCGATCGCGAACGACGTGGCCAAGTACTTCGCCATCATCCCGGCGATGTTCATGGCCACGTATCCGGCGCTGGGCGCGCTGAACATCATGGGCCTGCACACGCCGGAGAGCGCGTGCTCGCGGCGGTGATCTTCAACGCGCTGATCATCATCGCGCTGGTGCCGCTGGCGCTGCGCGGCGTGCAATACCGGCCGCAGAGCGCGGCGCCGATGCTGCGGCGCAACCTGCTGATCTACGGGCTCGGCGGCATCGTCGCGCCGTTCCCGGGCATCTGGGCCATCGACCAGCTGCTCGTTCTGCTGCACCTGGCCTGAGGTTCACGATCATGTGCATCGCACTTGCTGCCCGCCTTTCGCTGATCACGCGTGATGACCGTGCTGACCGGGCTGGTCTACCCGGCTGTCGTCACCGGCGTCGCCCAGGTGGTGTTCTCCTCGACAGGCGCACGGCTCGCTCGTCACGGTCGACGGACGAGGTCGTCGGCTCGGCCTGATCGGGCAGAACTTCGCCAAGCCGGAGTACTTCCATCCGCGCCCGTCGGCGGCCGGCGCCAACGGCTACGACGCCGCCGCTTCGGGCGGCTCGAACCTCGGACCGACGAGCCAGAAGCTGATCGACCGCGTGCAGGCATCGGTCGAGCAGTACCGGCAAGGAGAACCCGGCCTACGCCGGCCCGATCCCCGCCGACGCGGTCACCGCGTCGGCAAGCGGCCTCGATCCGCACATCAGCCCGGCCAATGCCGAGATTCAGACGGCGCGGGTCGCCGCGGCGCGCGGCGTCGCCGCGTCGTCGGTGCAGACGCTGGTCGCGGCGGCGACGGAACAGCCGTGGCTGGGGTTCATCGGCGAGCCGCGCGTCAACGTGCTCGAGCTGAATCTCGCGCTCGATGAGCGGTTTCCGCAGAAATAGCCAGATCGGATCGACGTCCATGGACGACGCCTCGCCGCGAGCGGGACGGCCTGACCCGGAGGCGCTGCTGCGCCAGGTCCAGGCCGCCGAGCATGCCGCTCGTCGCGGGCAGCTGAAGATCTTCCTTGGCTACGCGTCAGGCGTCGGCAAGTCGTTTCGCATGCTCGACGAAGCCAGGCGGCGGCGTCGAGCGAGGCGAGGACGTGGTCGTGGCCGCACTCCAGCCGGCGATGACACCCGAGGTCGGAGCGCTGGCGGCCGGCATCGAGAGCGTGCCGCCGCGGCTGGTCGATGGCATCCCGGTGATCGACGTCCCGGCGGTGCTCGCGCGCCGCCCGCAGTGGTCCTCGTCGACGGCCTGGCCTACGACAACCCGCCGGGAAGCCATCGCCCGAAGCGATACCTGGACGTCGAGGATCTGCTCGACGCCGGCATCTCCGTCAGCACCTCGCTCAACCTCGAGTTCATCGACGAAGCAGCAGGAGTTCGTCGAGCGGGTGACCGGACGGAGGCGCACCCAGACGGTGCCGCAGCGCTTCGTCGACTCGGCCGACGAGGTGGTCATCGTCGACGCGCTTCCCGCGGCCCGCGTCGGCGGGCCGTCGGCGGAACCGGCCGCCGCCCAGGCGATTCGCACGCAGGAGCTGTCGCAGCTGCGGGAACGGGCGCTCCTGCTGACCGCCGACGTCGTCGACCGGCAGCTCGAGGCCTACCTCGAACTGCACGGGATCCGCTCCACCTGGGGCACGCAGGAGCGGATCCTGGTCTGCATGACGCCACGGGCCAATGCCGCCGCCATGCTGGCCAGCGGCCGCCGCAACGCCGACCGGTTCCACGGCGAGCTGTTCGCCGTCTACGTCAATCAGCCGAACCTCACGCCCGAGGACCGCAGCGCGCTGGCGCGCAACGTCCTGCTGGCGCGGGCGCAGGAGGCGCACGTCGAGACGCTGGAGGGCAAGGATCCGATCAAGGCGATCCTCGACTACGCGGGCGCACAGGGCATCACGCAGCTCTTCGTCGGCCACAATCTGCGGCGATCGTGGCGGACCCGCTTCACCGGCAGCGCTGCTCGATCGCCTGATCGACCAGGCCGAGGGCATCGACGTCCGCGTCTTCCCGCATTGACCCCCGTGAGCGACCTGGCCGCCGCCCGCCGTGGCCGTCTCAAGGTCTTTCTCGGCTACGCGGCCGGGGTCGGCAAGACCTATCAGATGCTGGCCGAGGCCCAGGCGCTCCGCCGCCAGGGGATCGACGTCGTGATCGGATACTTCGAGCCGCACGGGCGCCGCGACACCATTGCGCTCACCGAAGGTCTCGAGACGGTGCCGACGCAGGCGGCTCGAGTACCGCGGACTCGACCTTCGAGGAGATGGACACCGAGGCCGTCCTGGCGCGTCGTCCCCGCGTCGTCCGTCGTCGACGAGTTTCCGCACACCAACGTCCCCGGGTCGCCTCGAGTGAAGCGCTGGGAGGACGTTCACGTACTGCTCGACGCCGGCATCGACGTCCTCACGACGATGAACGTGCAGCACCTCGAGAGCCTGAACGATCAGATCTGGCAGAGCACGGGCGTGCGCGTCCGCGAGACGATACCGGACTGGGTGCTGCAGCAGGCCGACGACGTCGTGATGGTCGACCTGACTCCGCGTGCCCTGCTGAATCGGCTCGAACGCGGCGTCGTCTACCCGCCCGAGCGGGCGCGCGCGGCGCTGAAGAACTTCTTCAGTGAGCCGACGCTGGTGGCGCTGCGCGAGCTGGCGATGCGGCAGACGGCGCACGCGGTCGAAAGGCACCACCTCGACGGCGAGCCGGCGGACGGCACCGGTGAGTCCGTGCCGCCCGAGCGGCGCGAACGCCTGGCCCTCCTGATCGAACCGCACCCAGCCAGCGCGGCGCTGATTCGTCGCGGCCGGCGGGTGGCCGACTACCTGCAGGCCGACTGCTTCGCGGTCTACGTCTCGCGGACGCGGACGCTGGACGACATGTCGACGGACGAGCGCCAGGCGCTCGAGCCGCAGCTGAACTTCGCCCGGGGCCTGCAGATCGAGGCGCGGATTCTCGAAGGCGACGACGTCGCCCAGGCGCTCGTGCACTTCGCCAAGATGAATGGCGTGACGCAGATCTTCGTGCTGCGCCGCCGCAGCGGCAAGCTGTCGGCGCTGTGGCGGCGCGGGCTGGTCCAGCGCATCGTCGGCCTGGCGGTCGACATGCAGGTCACGATCGTCGCCGATCGTTCCACTCGCACCGCGGGTCCATCGCGATGAGCAGGCCGAAGGATCGCCGGCTCGCCGGAGGGTGACATGAGCGTCAGGTTCGCACTCGGGGCGAGTTATCTCGTGTTCGTGCTCGCCCTGGCGGCCCTCGGCGGCTGGAGCGCGTGGCGCCTGCGTGAGCTGGGTGGCGTCTCTCGCCGGATCATCGCCGACAACTACCAGTCGGTGCTGGCCGCCGAGCAGATGAAGGAGAGCCTCGAACGGCAGGATTCGGCCGCGCTCTTCCTGCTGCTCGGCGAAGCGGAGCGGGGCCGGACGCAGGCGGGCGAGCATCGGCGACGGTTCGACCGCAGCTTCGAGCAGGCCGCCCGCAACATCACCGAGCCCGGCGAGCGCGAGATCGTCGAGCGCATCGGCCGACTGCGCGGCGACTACTACGCCCGGCTCGACAACGTGCTGGCAGCGGGTGGCCAGTCGGCTCCTCGCGAGTACTTCACGGCCCTCGAGCCGCCGTTCAACGCCTTGCGGGGCCGCGTCGACGATCTGCTGCAGCTCAATCAGGAGGCGATGCGGGCGAAGTCACGGGCCGCCGACGCGGTGGCACGGCAGTGGCTGACCGGCATCGTCGCCCTCACCGGCATGCTGGTCGTCGCCAGCCTGCTGCTGGCGACCACCCTGGCGCACGGCATCGTGCGGCCGCTGGCGGCGTTGACGGCCGCCGCCGACCGCATGAGCAGGGGCGATCTCGAGACGTCGGCGCCCGCCGCCGCCGGGCCGTCCGAGATTCGAGCGCTGGCGGTGTCGTTCAACCGCATGGCGGATCATCTGCGCCAGCTGCGTCGGTCCGACCTCGGCCGCCTGCGCGCCGCGCAACGGCTGGCCGATTCGGCCATCGACTCGATGTACGATCCGGTGGTCGTCACCGACGCCGAGGGCCGGGTGACGCGGCTCAATCGCGCCGCCGAAGAGATCTTCGGGACGCAGTCGACGGAGCTGGGGCAACCCATCGCCGCCCTGGCGGCCGGCCAGACGATCGGCGCCGCTGTGACGAAGGCCATCGAGTCGGGCCGGCCCGCTGCCGGCGACACGGCCGCCAGCGTGGCGCGGCTGTCCGTCACGGGGATGTCGCGCGAGTATCGCATCCGAACGACGCCGATGCGCGGCGACGGTGACGCGCTCCTCGGATCGGTCACGCTGCTGGAGGACATCACCCACCTGCGTGAGATTCGATCGGGTCAAGTCGGAATTCATCGCGACGGCCTCGCATGAGTTGCGCACGCCGCTGACCAGCGCGCTGATGGCCATCCAGCTCCTGCTCGAGCCAGGGGGCGGCCCGCTGACGCCGAGGCAACGGGAGTTGCTCGAGATGTGCCGTGACGATGGCCAGCGTCTCACCAGGCTGATGCAGGATCTGCTCGACGTGAGCCGCCTCGAAGCCGGCCGTCTGCCGGCCGGGCTGGTGCCGACCGACATCCGGACAGTCGCCGAGCGGGCGGTGTCGGCCCTCGCCGCCCAGGCCAGCGCCCGAGGGCTCGTCCTGACGGAACGAATCGACCCCTCGCTCCCGGGGGTACTGGCTGATCCGGCGCTGATCGAGCGCGTGCTCACCAACCTGCTGACCAATGCCCTGCGTGCGACTGACGCGGGCGGGACCGTCACCGTGACCGCGGAGCCGGGGAGCGACCATGTCGTGGTTGCCGTCCGCGACACCGGCCGCGGCATCGCCCCAGAACACCTGCCACGGCTGTTCGAGAAGTTCGGCCAGGTGCCGGGCGGCGCGCCGGGCGGGGCCGGTCTCGGCCTGTCGATCGCGCGGCAGATCGTCGAGATGCATCACGGCCGCATCTGGGTACAGTCGGAGCCAGGGCGGGGCGCGACCTTCAGTTTCACGCTGCCCCACGCGCCCGCGGCGCAGTCTTCCTCGTCCTCAGCCACGAAAGCCTAGTCATGCCTGTCCGCATCCTCGTCGTCGACGACGAACCCCACATTCGCAAGGTGATCCGCCTCACGCTCGAATCGCCCGAGCACGAGGTGGGCGAAGCCGGAAGCGGCGAGGAAGCCCTCGAGATGATCGGTGTCACCAAGTGGGACATCGTCCTGCTGGATGAGCGCATGCCGGGCATCGACGGCCTCGAGACGCTCAGGCGGCTTCGTGCCCGCGAGTCGGATGTGGTCGTGATCATGGTCACGGCCTTTGCCTCCATCGAACTGGCGGTGGACGCCATGAAGCTGGGGGCGATCGACTTCGTCCGCAAGCCGATGTCACCCGAAACGCTCCGGGCCGCGGTCGACACTGCCCTGGCCAAAGCCTGGGGAGGCTGGCCGTCGCGTCCGTCGCCACCGGCTGACGCCGGGCCGCACCGTCTGGAGCTCTGGTCGATGAACGGCTTTCGCGTGCGGCACGTGGCAGACGGAGCGGCCGCGGGTGGCAACATCTTCGAGGTGAGCCGAGGCCGCACCGGGCCTGCACGCGAGGTAGCCGTCCAGGTCGCGAGAACGGTGCTGGATGCCGCCTCCGCCGAGGCAGGACGGTCGCTCGACGGCGACCGCGCCTTCTGGAGTCGAGTCGGGGGTCTCGCCGTGCTCCGCCACCTCTGGACTCACGCGGAGACACCGCCCGACGACCGTCTGGTGATCGGTGATGTGTCGCGAGACGTCCTGACGGCCGCCCGACAAGTGGTCGAGCCGGGCGGCCAGTGACCCCCGGTCGCGGCGACAGGGGCTCAATCCCGCGCGGGGATGGGCCGCAGGCCCTCGCCGGTGAAGGCCAGCGCGGCGCCACGAGTGGTGTGGGCCACCACCCTGAGCGTCTCGGCACGCCGCAGGCGCAGCGGCGCCCCCCGCAACGAACGCACGGTGACGCGTTCGACCGCGCCATCCTTCCACGAGAGATCGACCTCGAAGCCGCCGCGGGTCCGCAGACCCGTGACACGACCTGTCGGCCAGGCGGCGGGCAGCGCCGGCAGCAGCCGGATCTCGTCCTCGTCGCACTGGAGCAGCATCTCGGCGATGCCTGACGCGCCGCCGAAGTTCCCGTCGATCTGGAAGGGCGGATGGGCGTCGAACAGGTTCGGGTAGGTCCGCTCGGGGCTGAGCAGGAACTTCAGGATGTCGTAGGCATGATCGCCATCGCCCAGGCGCGCCCACAGGTTGATGCGCCAGGCGGTGGCCCAGCCGGTGGCCTGGTCGCCCCGGATCTCGAGCGAGCGCTTGACGGCCGCCGCCAGCGCCGGGGTCCGCCGCAGATCGATGTCGCGTCCGGGAAACAGCCCGTAGAGATGCGACACGTGCCGATGCCGCATCTCCGGCGCCTGCATGTCCCAGTCGTCGAGCCACTCCTGGAGCTGTCCGGCGCTGCCGATCCGCATCGGCGCCAGGCGGGCGCGCGTGGCGGTCCAGCGCGCCTGCAGATCGCGATCGACGCCGAGCGCACGGGCAGCCGCAATCGCGCTGGCGAACAGGTCGCGCAGGATCTGCTGATCCATCGTCGGTCCCATCACCACCGAGGTGCCGAACGGATGCGGGTTCTCGGGCGAGACCGACGGCGACGTGACCAGCCACTGGTGCGTCGGGTCTTCGACGAGCGTGTCGAGGAAGAACTGCGCCGCGCCCTTCAGCAGCGGATAGATGGTCTTCAGGTAGGCGGTGTCGCCGGTGTACTCGTAGCGATCCCAGAGCGCGACGGCGAGCCAGGCGCCGCCCGTCGGCCACAGCCCCCACTGCGGGCCGTCGATGGGAGCGGTCGCGCGCCACAGGTCGGTGTTGTGGTGGGCCACCCAGCCGCCGGCGCCGTACATCTCACGGGCCGTGCGGCGCCCCGGTCACGGCGAGGTCCTGGACCAGGGCCGTCAGCGGGTCCATCGTCTCGTCGAGGTTGGTGGACATCGCCGGCCAGTAGTTCATCTGGGTGTTGATGTTGATGGTGTACTTGCTGCCCCACGGCGGCGACAGGCTGTCGTTCCAGATGCCCTGCAGGTTGGCCGGCTGCGAGCCGGGCCGCGAGCTGGCGATGAGGAGGTAGCGCGCGTACTGGAAGTAGAGCGCGGCGAGCGACGGATCGCCGCCGGACGCGAAGGCGGCGACGCGCTCGTCGACGGGGATGGCCGCCCGCGTCGAGGGGCCGAGGTCGAGCGTGACGCGGTCGAAGAGCTGCCGGTAGTCACGGACGTGCGCCGCCCGCAGCGCCTCGACGGTCTGGCCGGCGGCGCCGCCCAGCGCGGTGGCCACGGCCGCAGCCGGATCGCCGCTGACGTCGTCGTAGCGCCGATAGCTCGTCGCCGCCGCGATGAGCAGCGTCACCGCGTCCGCGCCACGCACGACGACGGCGTCGCCCGCGGCGCTGCGGGTCCCGCCGGTCGTAAGAATGCGCACGCGCGACTCGAAGCGCAGCGCCCCGGTCAGCGGCTGTCCGTCCGCGGTCGTGCCCCGGCCGTCGCCGTTGACGCCGCGCATCACGAGGTCGCCGTCCGGTGTCGCCTCGACGGTCGCGCGCTGCGGTGTGTGCAGCCTCGCGTCGAACGAGATCTGGCCCGGTCGATTCGCCGTCAGCCGCACGACGATCACCTGGCTGGGAGCGCTGGCGAAGACCTCGCGGTCGAAGGTGACGCCGCCGGTGGTGTACGACACGTGCGCCGTCGCCGTCGACAGATCGAGGTCGCGGCGGTAGCGCTCGACGACGTCGGCGGCGGGGAACGTCAGGCCGAGATCGCCGAGCACCTGGTAGGGCATCTGCGCCAGCGGCTTCGCCATCATGCTCTTCCCGGCCAGCGCGGCGGCGTCGCCGTAGCGTGCCTCGGCCAGCAGGCGCCGCACCTCCGGCACCGCCGCCTTGGCGTCGGGATTGACCGGGTCGTAGGGGCGACCGGCCCAGAGCGTGTCTTCGTTCAGCTGCAGCCGCTCGTGGACGACCCCGCCGAACACCATGGCCCCCAGACGTCCGTTGCCGACCGGTAGGGCGCGCACCCATTCGGCGCCTGCGTCGCGACCGGTCGGGCGCGGCGTCAGCGGCCGCTCGGCTGCCGGGGCGCGGTACCACAGGGTGAGTGCCGAGGACGGCGGCGGTGCCTCGCCGACGAATTGAACGGCGGCGGGAGTCTGGGCGACCAGCGAGACGGCCGCGAGCAGAAGGCCCGCCGCGCCGGACGCGCCGCGCCGGAGGCTGCCGGTCATCGCGGCGTACGTCCGCCGGCGAGATTCGATCGTGAGGCCCTTGACCGGATGGCCGTCCTCGTCGATGAACCGCGCGCAGAAGTCGGTCGCGCCCCCCGCGTTGACGATGGCGGCGCGAATGACGGTGGTGCCCTTCTTCAACGTCACCCGTTTCGAGACGCCGTCATCGATGACGGCCTGGCGATCGTTGTAGAGGCGGATGACCTCCTCGCCATCGAGCCACCACACCGAGGCGGCGTTCGAGCCGATCGCCAGCCGCACCCCGGGCAGGTCGCGCGGCGCCTGCACCGCCGTCACGGCCCAGAAGAGCACGTTCGACGTGGGCTTGTTCATCGCGTAAGCGAAGTGGAACAGGTTCACGTTGTAGCCGAGGGTGTCGACGGCGTGCCACGTCCGGGTCTGGCTGCCGACGGTGACCGTCTGGGCGTCGCGTGGCAGCGCGCCCGACGGGTCGAGGGCGTGCTGCTTCACCGCCGTCTGGACGGCCGTCTCGGTGAGCTGATTCGACACCGGGATCGGCTCGAGCACGAGCCAGCGCTGGATGAAGCCGGCGGCATCCGGGGTCTTGGACGGCGTGGCGGGACGCACGAGCGACGCCGCGGGCGGACGCGCCGGCGCCGGCGCTGCGGGCGGCTGCTGGCCGCCGCCGGCGGCGAGCACGGCGCCGCCGACGATGATCAGCGCGCACAACGCCGAGGCACGGAGTGGCTGAGGTGACTGCATGACTGCGTTTCCGCCCGGAGGCTACGGCGCCTTGACCAGCCAGCGCTGGCGATCGCTGTCGGGCCTGAACGTGGCCAGCGTCGGCGTGCTGCTGCCGATCGCCGATAACGCCAGAGGCTCGCCCGCGCCTGGCACCGCCTTGGGCATCAGCCGATAGGTGCCGTCGGTGAGCTGATCGACGCGCCAGAGCTGTTCCGGTGCGCCGGTGAAGGCGGGAAGGACGGTCAGTTCGCCGCCGGTGGCAGCCGCCAGCACGCGGTCCGTGCCGGCGATCGCGATCGTGAAGTAGGGCGCGCCCGGATAGCCGCCGGCGTTCGGCGCCGGCTCGATCGACCATTTCTGCTGCGCCTGGACCAGGTGCGGTGCCATGCGGACGCCGACCGCGCCGGCCGGCCAGGCGCCGCCGACTTGCGCGGGTTCCTGCGCCGGGATCGGTGGCCCGGCCACGCGCGCGCCGGGTCCAGGTCCACCGGGCGTCCGCCGGGTCCGCCGGACCCACCAGGTCCGCCGGGTCCGCCCGGTCCCCGCTGGCGCGGACCGCCCACCGGGACGCCCTGCACCGCCATCTCGAGGACGGTCCCGGTGCGCGCCGATTCGATCTGGTAGGTCCCGGCGGTGAGGTTGTCGCCGGCCACCGGCCACCCGTCGCGCCAGAGCAGCGGCCGGATGTCCAGGACGCTGATGCCGCCGCGATCGAGGTCGGCTTCGTAGTGCAGTGAGAACTTCTCGACGCCGCCGCCGAGATCGAGCCGGCCGAAGTGGCCCGCACCGATGTGGCGCCCCGTCGAGCCCGCGAACAGCTTGCCGCCGCCCTGGAGCATGTCGATGCCCATGTTGTCCAGGAACGGCCCGGTCACCTTGCGCGCCCGCCCCATGCGGATGTTGTAGCTGGAGTTGGCGCCGGCGCAGCAGGATCCGTGCGTGACGAGCAGGTAGTACCAGCCGTCACGGAAGGTCATGATCGACGCCTCGGAGTTGATGGCGACGTTGACCGGCGGGCGCGCCGGATGGAGCCGCTGGCCGGTCTTCGGATCGAGCTGCACCAGGCGGATGTAGCCGAAGTAGGACCCGTAGGTGAGCCACAGGGTCCCGTTGGTGGGATCCCGGAACACGCCCGGGTCGATCGCGTTGCAGTCCTCGACGCCGTCGGACCAGACGACCGGACCGGCGTCCTCCCATTTGTAGTCGGGCGAGGCGGGATCGAGTGTCTTTCCCACCAGGAGGCCGATCGCCGACTTCGGCTGCGGGCCGGGAGCGGAGTAGTAGAGGAAGTAGCGGTCGCCGCTCCGGATGATGTCCGGGGCCCAGGTGTTGTTGCCGCCCTTGGCGAGCACCTCCGGACCGGGCTTACCGCCGGCAACGGCCTGCATCACCGGCCCGGCACGGCGCCAGGTCCACCCGTCGTCGGAGACATAGGCCGGCAGACCGTTGCCCGTGCCGTAGCTGTAGAACTTGCCGTCGGCCTGGATCACGGTCGACGGGTCGTGCAATCCGGGCTCGCCGTCCAAGGCCAGCACCGGCGGCAGGAGCACGAGCATCGCGACGGCCGCGATCCAGCGGTTCATGAACCCTCCACCCGAGATACTCGCGCGACCATGACCTACTGGCACGCCTTGTCCGCGCACAGCGTGCGATGGAAGAACGGGAGCACGTGGTTCTGGAAGCGGTCGGCCACCCGGCTCGTGTGGGTGCCGGGGTAGATCTCGAAGGTGTTGGCGATCGTGTAGCGATCGAGCACGTCGTGCAGCTTGCCGGCGTCGACGCGGAGGCCGTCCTTGTCGCCGACATCGATGGCGATGGCGCGATAGCGGCGCAGGTTGCCGATCCACTGGTCGATGAAGGCGAGCGGCGAGTTGGCGGCGAACCTCGCCAGCACGTCCGGCTGGGGAGCGCCGTCCTTGGTCGGCAGATCGAGATAGAACGGTGGCGCCAGCGGATTCGGCGCCCAGGCCGCCGCCGCCGCGAGCTGGGCGCGGGCGCCGAACGGCAGGCCGCTCACGTCTTCCGGACCCTGGGCGGCGGCGAGGGTCTTCTCGAGGTCGCTGTTCGGCTGCCCGGGACCACGGGGCGACAGGCAGCAGGGGCTCATGACGTAGAGGCTGCCGAAGACGTCGGCGTGCTTCATGCCGATCCGCGTGGCGCCGTAGCCGCCCATCGAGTGACCAACCAGGCCTCGACTGTTGCGGTTGGCGAGCGTCCGGTAGTGGGCGTCGATGTAGGCCACGAGGTCGCCCGCGACGTAGCGCTCGAAATCGCCGACCGTCGGCGAGCTCGAATACATCGAGCCGTTATGGCGGGTCTTCGAATCCGGCAGGACGACGATCATCTCGCGCGCGCCCTGCGCGAACGCGCCCTCGATCGTCTGCGGCACGTGGATCTCGCCGCTCCACTGTTCGGCGCCGATCGAGTAGCCGTGCAGTGCGTAGACCGTGGGATAGCGCCGACGCTTGTCCGTCGAGTAACTCGGCGGCAGGTAGACGAGGACCTCGCGGTCGACGGCGTTGCCTTCGAGGTTGCCCTCGAGGGCCGCTCCGCGGACCTTGAGGCGCTCGACGGTCACCGGCTTGGCACCGGCGACCGGGGCCGGCACTTCGGTCTGCACCTGGGCCACGGCCGTGGCCGGCAGGGCGAGTAGTGCCATCGCGAGAAGTGTGCGTGCGCCGCGTTGCATCCTGGTGCTCCCTCCGGGTCGTCGTCGACGGCCGCCGGCCATCAGCGGAACAGCTGCGGCGCGAACTCCTTGAAGCACCGCCGCCACGTCAGCCACTCGTGCGCCGTGCCCTTCGACTCGTAGAAGACGTTGCGAATGCCCGCCTGGGTGAGTTGCTCGGCGAAGGTCTTGGTTCCAGGACCCTCTTCGGATCCGATGCCAAGGAACAAGACCTTGACCTTCTTGTTGAAGGCCGCGGCATCGGCGAACACCGCGTCGTGGGCCGTCTTGGCGTCGAAGCCGCCGCGCCCGCCGGTGCTGCCGCTGAAGCCGCCGATGTAGGCGAATGTGTCGAGGTGGGCCAGCGTCGTGGTGAAGGTCTGGAAGCCGCCCATCGAGAGGCCGGCCATGGCCCGGTTCTCGCGGCCGGGGGCGACGCGCAAGGTCTTCTCGACCATCGGGATGAGGTCGGTCAGCATCATCTCGGTGAAGACGCCGCTGCCGAGGGGGCCGAGCGGGCGGCGCGCCAGAGGCGCTGCGCCGGGAGCCGGCGGCGGTTCGGGAACGGCCTGCGTCAAGGCGCCCCGGGCAAAGTAGAGCGCGGCGCTCTCGCCGGGCTTCACCGCGTTCAGGTTCTCCATGACGACGATCATGGGGCGGGCCTGCCGCGCCGCGAGCAGGTTGTCCATGATCACGTCGACGTGGCCCTGGACGTGCCAGCCCTGCTCGTTCTCGCCCCAGCCGTGCATCAGGTAGAGAACGGGGTACCTGGTCTTGGTGTCGGTGTCGTAGCCCGGGGGCGTGTAGACGTAGGCGCGACGCCAGGCGCCCGTCACCGTGGAGCGGTACCAACGCTGGCGCACCTCGCCGTGGGGCACGTCCTGCAGCGTGAAGTAGGCGCCCTCCGGGTCCGGCACCTCGATGGCGCTGTTCCACCAGCCGCCGCCGAAGAACGAGCGCGTGGCGGGATCGGCAACGACGGCGCCGTCAATCTGGATCGTGTAGTAGTGGAAGCCGATCACCTGGGGCGAGGTCGTCACGTGCCACAGCCCGTCGGCCTGCTTGGTCATGTCGAACCCGGCGCCCACCCGCGCGCGGACCTTCTGGGCTTCCGGCGCCGCGACCCGGAGCATCACCCGGTTGTCGGGCAGGACGCAGGGGTACGGGGCGCCGGGGATGTTGAGCGCGCTGGGCTTGCAGTCCGCCGGCGGTTGGGCGGCGGCGGGGGCGGCGATGCCGATCCAGGCGCCGAGCGTCAGCAGCAGTCGTGTCGTCACGCGGACCCCGGGGTGCTTCACGGCCGCACTCCAATCACCGTGACCGACTTCGGTGCCAGCGTCAGCGACAGGCGATTGCCGTCGAGCTTCACCTGGACCGGCTTCGGCGCGACGGTGTTCGGTGCGTCGAACGTGTTCACGCTGTCGATGGCCGGCCCCGTCAGCGTCTCGCCCGTCGCCGATCGAGGCGCGATGCCGCTCAGCGTCGTCGCGATGTCCGCCGGCGTGGTCGGATCGACGTTGGTGAAGGAGAGCCAGAGCGTGCCCGAGGCGTCCTTGGCGGCAATCGCATCGACGCGCGGGAGCGTGATGCTGCCGTGCGTGTAGCGGCCGGCCTCGAAGGCCACCGGCACGACGGTCGCGTCCTGGAACGGCACGTACATCTTGAAGGCGTGGTAGGTCGGCGTCAGCACCATCTTCGGCCCGTCGGTCAGGATCATCGCCTGGAGCACGTTCACCATCTGGGCGATGTTCGCCGCCCGGACCCGGTCCGCATGCCGCGCGAAGATGTTGATGTTCAGCGCGACGATGATCGCGTCGCGGACGCTGTTCTGCTGCGCCAGGAAGCCGGGCGTGGTGCCGGGGAGCTGCGCGTACCACGCGCCCCATTCGTCGACCACCAGCGCGACCTGCTTCTGCGGGTCGTACTTGTCCATGATCGCCGAGTGCTGCTTGACGAGGGCGTCCATCTTCAGCGTGTCCTGCAGGATCTCGGCGTATGCCTTCTCGTCGAAGCCGACCGACTTGTAGGAGGCCGGGAAGCGCACCACGGTGTAGTTGTGCAGCGACAGGCCGTCCATGTGGTCCCAGCTCCAGTGGCGGCCCTTCCACGACTTCATGATCGTCTCGGTCCACTCGGCGAAGCGCGGATCACCGCCGCCCGGGCCGACCGCGATCTTCTTCATCCGGTCGGACTTCTGCTGCGCCGGGTTGAAGTTGCGGACGAAGCGGCTGTAGATGCGGAGCTGGCTCAGGTAGTACTCCGCCGACATGTTGCCGCCGCAGTCCCAGTTCTCGTTGCCGATGCCGAGGATGGCGATCTTGTAGGGCGCCTTCCGGCCGTTCGCCGCGCGCTCCTTCGCCAGCGCCGTCGGCTCGGAGGTCGTGAGGTACTCGAACCAGTCGGCCGCCTCGGCGGGCGTGCCGGAGCCGACGTTCACCGACAGGAAGGCCTCCGCGCCGATCTGGTCGACGAAGTCCAGGAACTCGTGCGTGCCGAACGTGTTCGGCTCGACGACGCCGCCCCAGTTCGGGTTGAGCGTGGCGGGGCGGTCCTTCAGCGGACCGATGCCCTTCCGCCAGTGGTACTCGTCGGCGAAGCAGCCGCCCGGCCACCGCACGTTGGGCACCTTGATCGCCTTCAGGGCGGCGACGACGTCGTTGCGGATCCCGCGCGTGTTCGGGATGGAGGAGTCGGGCCCGACCCAGACTCCTTCGTAGACGCCCTTGCCGAGGTGCTCGGCGAACTGGCCGAACAGATGGCGGTCGATCTTCGGCCCGGTCGTGGACGCGTCGAGGGTCACGGCGATGGGAGCGGCACTCGGCGGCGCCTGGGGTGCCGCTCCCAGGACGGCGAGACCGCACGCGGCGACGACCACGGTGGCCATCGCGCTTCCAACGAACAGCCGGGCGTGACGCGGAACTGAAACGATCATCGATGCCTCTCCGGGGGGCGCACGCCGATTGGGCCGGCGCGAATGCGGGCGAGCGTTGAGAAGTAGAGTCGGGGTTGGGCCGAAAGCGTATGCGCTTTCAGTTCCGGCCGTCAACATCGGCCGAGCCAGGCAGCGGCGCTCAGGTTCTTCGCGGCAATCGCTTACATGCAGGCCCCTGGCCGATGACGCCACGCCAAGGCGAGGAGCGTGCGGCTAGCTGCTTGTCCCCTGAAGTTCCAGGCGACTAGTGTCCTGAGTCAGAGATTCGCCACACAACTCGCGGGCGGGGCATCCCGCCTCGCCGCGTTGCTCGTCGCTCACATATCGCCAATATGCTCACTCCTCGCGCCTTGCGATCCGGGCGCCGCGCCCGCGATTTGTGCACCGAATCTCTGACTCGGGACACTAGCGGGGCGCCGGACCGGTCGAGTCGCGAACCACGAGCTCCGGCTCGACGACGAACTCCTGCTCGCGCGGGACGTCGTCCCGCATCAGGCAGGCGCAGATGGTGCGTCCGATCTGCTCGCGGGGAATGTGCACGGTGGTCAGCGCCGGCACGGCGAATTGCGCCAGCGTCACGTTGTCGAAGCCGGTGACGGACACGTCCTCGGGCACGCGCAAGCCGCGGGCGCGGACTTCGCGCAGCGCGCCGACGGCCATGACGTCGTTGACGCAGATCAGGGCGGTTGGGCGTGGCGACCGGCCGAGCAGGACGCGCGCGGCCTGCCGACCGCCCTCGAGCGTGTCCGCATCGGTGGCCGTCTCGACTTCCAGGCCGGGGTACTTGCTGGTGGCGTCGCGCAACGACTGCACGCGCTCCTGGATGGGACCCAGTGAGGCGTGGTGGCCGACGTAGCCCACGCGTCGATGGCCCAGGCTGCACAGGTAGGAGGTGAGCTTGGCCATGCCCCCCCGATAGTCGACGCGGATGTTGGTGATGTTCCGCCGCGGCGTCCCGACGTCGTAGAACACCACCGGGATCCGCTGGCCGCTCAGCTCCTGGATCAAGGCGGCGTCCATCTCGGAGACGATGGCCGCCACGCCGGCGAGCCGCCGCCCGAGCATCAGCCGGATGCTGGTGACCAGGCGCTCCGAGCTGTAGTCGGTGTTGGCCATGATCACCTCATAGCCCTCCGCATGGGCGCCCGCCTCGACCGTCTTGTAGATGTCCAGGAAGAACGGGTTCTCGATGTTCGAGACGATCACGCCGATGCTCCGGCTCCGGCCGCCGGCCAGGCTCTGGGCGTGCAGGTTGGGGCTGTACTTCAGCTCCTGGATCACCTTGAGCACGCGGGCCCGCGTCGAGCTCTTGACCGACGTGCCCTTGTTCAGCACCCGCGATACGGTGGCCGTGGACACGCGCGCGCGCCGGGCCACTTCCTGGAGCGTCATCGCGGCATCTTCTCACGCACCGCGAGCAGCAAGTCCCGGACTGGGGTAGCTGGTGTAAGCGTGCCGCAACTAGTTTTGGTCAACAATTTAAGGATATATGACGCGGCATGCGGATAGTTTTGACGGCCATGTATGAAAGCGCATACAGTTCGTATCGTCCGCGCTCTCGCCCATGCATCCTGTGTCCGCGCCTGGAGCCTCCCGCGACGCTGGTTCTGCCGAGTCCTCCGTCGTGTTGAGGCTGTGCCTCATGGTTCCCGACGAGGCGAGCGGAGAGCCGAAGCTCGTCTCCTCGTTCCTCAAGCGGATCTCGATGCCTCTTGCTCTGGCGAGTCCGCACGTCGACATCGCGGTCGTGGTCCAGGGCGAGCGGCGCGTCTTCACGCCGACGCGCGTCACGTGGGACGAGGCGCGCGGCGAGTGCATCGTCGAGATCGCCTGGCTCGTGGCCGACGTGTCGAGCGACGCCGCTCCCGCCGCCCACGTCGCCGTCGAGGAGGCCGAGCCGTGGCCCGCCTGACCGGCCGGTGATAACGGCTGTGCGTCGGCTCCGACCGTTGGCTTCGGCCATGGTCGGCATGAAGGACATCGCGCAGCGGAGCGGCGTTTCCATCGGGACGGTGGACCGCGCGCTCCACGGCAAGCGGGGCATCAGCCCGGTGACGCGGGAACGCGTCCTTGCCGCCGCGACGACGCTCGGCTATTCGCCGAACCTCGCCGCCAGCTACCTGAGCTCCCGCCGGCAGCGGCGGATCGAAGTGCATCTGCCCGACCGGGGCGCCCTGTTCTGGGAGGCGCTGCGCGAGGGCATTCGCGAAGCCGCGGCGCAGTTCGCGCCGGCGATCCAGGTCGAGTTCCGCTCGTATCCCCGACTCGGCGAGGGCGACATCCCGCTGATCGAGCAGGCGCTCGCCGACGGCGTCGACGGGCTCATCATCGCGCCGGGAAACCCCGACGCCCTGGCGCCGCATCTCGAGGAGGCGGCCCGGCGCGACATCCCGGTGGTCTGCGTCGTCACCGACGCTCCCGACAGCCCGCGCCTGCTGTCGGTCTCCGCGAATTCATTCACGGTGGGTGCGATCGCCGGCGAGCTGCTCGGCCGTTTCCTTCCGGCTGGGGGCCAGGTCGGCTTCTTCACCGGCTGGCTGACGACCCAGGATCACGGCGACAAGCTGCGCGGGTTCACCTCGGGCCTGGCGGCGACCAATCCGAGCCTGACCCTCGGTCCCGTCGTCGAAGCCCACGACGACGAACGGGAGGCGCGCCGTCGCACGCGGGAGGTGCTGCGCGCGCATCCGCGCTTGCAGGGGCTCTACATCAGCACCAGCAACTCTCTGCCGGTGCTCCGCGCTGCCGAACGGGAAGGGCGCCTGGCCGGACTGACCATCGTCGCCACCGACCTCTTCCCAGAGCTCGTCGACTTGATGCGCCAGGGCAAGGTCGCGGCGACGGTCTACCAGCGTCCGCTGACGCAGGGCCGCATCGCGCTCCAGTCCCTCTGCCAGTTTCTCCAGAGCCGTCAGCGGCCGGCGTCCAACCAGCGCGTGGTTCCCTACGTCGTCATGCGCAGCAACCTCGACGTGGTGCTCGAGCGCCTCTCGGTCGATGGCAAAGGCAAAGGATAGTTCCGCCGGCTCGCCTCGTGGGTGTATAACGACTGACGGCCATGAGTCGTCTGTTGATGCTGCTCCTCGTCGGCCTGCTTTCCACCACGACGAGTGGCGTGTTCGAGCTCGTCTTCCCGGAGGAGTGCATCGGCACTGACGCCGCTTCTTCTCAAGGGGACGGCCGGTGTCCTCCGACCTGTCTTCGCTGCCACTGCGCGCGCCCCTATGACGTGGTGGCCACGGTGCTGCTGCCCGAGACGCCGCTGGCGACCATCGAGTGGGCCGACCCCCTCACCGTCGCTGTCCTCGCATCTCCGAACGACGTGCTGCACGTCCCCCGACCGGCACTGGCGTAGGTCCGTGCCGTAGGACTGCGTTCTCGCAGTCTCGCTCCATCACAAATTCGGGGGAAGTCATGCGTGTTGCGCGTGCCGCGCTCGCTTTGGCGGGCGTCGTGTTGCTGTGTCCCGCCGCTGGCGCTCAGACGGTTCTCACCTTGGCCGACGTCCTGACGAGGGCGCGCGAACGCGCGCCGCAGATTGTCAGCGGCCGTCTGGGTCTGGCAGAGGCGCGCGGCCGGGTCGTTGGAGCATCGGTGCGCCTGACGAATCCCGAGATCGCCGCCGCCGGCGGCGATCGTCGCAACGGCTCGCGTTCGACCGACCTCGAGCTGGGGCTGTCGCAGCGATTCGAGCCGCCAGGTGTGCGGTCGGCCCGCATCGCCGGTGCCAACGCGCGTCTGGCGGAAGCGGCGGCGAGCGCGGACGAGACCACCCGTGGCGTGCTGCGCGACGCTGCCCGCACGTTCTACCAAGCGGTCTTCGCAGCGGAACGCATTCGTCTGTTCATGACCGCCGAGACGTTGGCGAGCGCGGTATTCGACGCGGCCGACCGTCGCTACCGCGCTGGCGACATTCCCGCGCTCGACGTCAACCTGGCGCGCGCATCGCGCGCGCGGGCGCGAGCCGAGCGACGAACCGGCGAGGCCGAGCAGGCGGCCGCCCTGGGCGCACTCCGAACGTTGCTGCAGCTGCCAGGTCCGATCGCTGTTCAGGGCAGCTTGGCGCCAGGGCAGCCACCCGACGCTATCGAACTGACGCGCTTGGCGGCGGATTGTCCGGAGTTGCGGACGCTCGACGCGGCGGTTCGCGACGCCGAGTCCGACGTCGCGATGGCCCGTTCGCTGTCGCGGCCCGAGTACGGCGTTGGCGTTCGATTCGCCCGCGAGGAGGGCAGTCGGATCATTCTCGGCGCCGTCACGATCACCGTGCCCGTCTTCTCCAAGGGACAGGAGCTACTCGCCGTCGGCACGGCGCGCGCAAGCCGGCTGCGGATGGAGCTCGAAGCCGCCAGGTCGCGCATTCGCACTGAACTCGACACCGCCCTCGAGGTCTACGAGAAGCGAGTGACCGCGGCCCGTACGCTCGAGGCCGATGCGCTTCCGAGCCTCGACGAGAACGATGCGCTAACCGCGCGTAGCTTCGAGGTTGGACAGATTGGCTTACCAGACCTGCTCCTCATTCGGCGCGAGCTGCTCGAGACGCGCGCCCAGTATTTGCACACCCTGCTGGAGGCCGCACTGGCGCGTGTCGAGATCGACGCGACGGCCGCGGTGCTGCGATGACTCGCCTAGTCGCTCTCGTCCTTGCGGCGTGTCTCGGACTCGCCGGCTGTCGTCGGCCCGCCGAATCGCCCGCCCCAAAGGCCGACGCGCAGGAAGCGCAGCCGGAAGCCGGCGACGCCCATGGCAATGCCTCGGAGGTGCGTATCGAAGCAGGCATGCTGCGAGACCTGCGAATCACGACCGCGAAGGTCGAGTCGCGCCGCGGCGACGAGCAGCTGACCCTTCTTGGTGAGCTGGCCGTCGACGAACGCGCCTATGCCGAGGTTGGCGTGCCGGTCGCGTCGCGGGTCGTGCGTTTGATAGTCGGCCTCGGCGAGGCGGTGCGCGCCGAGCAGGCGTTGATGGAACTGCAGTCGACGACCGTTGGTCAAGCCCGAGCCGACTACGTGACGGCGACGGCGCGCCAGTCCCTCGCAGAGAGCGCCTTGGCGCGAAAGCGGGAACTCGCGGCGGAGCGCATTGCCCCTCAGCGCGAAGTGCAGGAAGCCGAAGCCGAGGCCGCGTCCGCGCGAGCCGCGGCACGGGGGGCGGCTTCGGTTCTGTATGCGATGGGGGTGGGCGTGCCAGACGAGCGAGCGACCGATATGGCGCGGGCCTCGTTCTTCACGCTTCGGTCGCCAGTGACTGGCACCGTGATTGAGCGCCGTGCCATGCAGGGCCAGATGCTCGAGCCGGGGACCGCGGCCTTTCGGATCGCAAACCTGTCGACGCTCTGGCTGACAGTCCACGCCTTCGAGCGTGACGCTCTGCGCATCCAAGCAGGAACACCGTCGCGCGTCACCTTCTCCGCGCTGCCCGCTCAGGACTTCCCGGGCCAGGTCGTCCTGGTGGGCCGGCAAGTGTCGAGCGAGTCTCGGACGATCGACGTCCGGATCTTGGTTCGCAATCGCGATGCCGTGCTGCGCCCTGGCATGTCGGCGACCGCGGCCGTTCCCATCGGCATCAGCAGTACGCCGATTCTGGCCGTTCCGGTCTCGGCGGTTCAGCGGGTCGGTGAGCACTGGTGCGTCTTCGTGCCCAAGGCTAGCGGTGTGTTCGAGATTCGGCCTATCGGGCGCGGCCGGGACCTCGGAACCGAGGTGGAAGTGCTATCAGGGCTCACCGCCGACCAGACCATCGTGGTCGACGGAGCCTTCCTCCTGAAGTCGCAGGCCGAAAAATCCGAAGCCGGCCACGACGATCACTGAGGCCACGATGATTGCCCGCACCATTCGTACGGCGTTCCAGGCACCGCTCATCACGTCGCTGCTGATTGCGGCCGGGGCCACGATTGGCACCGTGTGGCTACAGGACCTGCGGCGTGACGTCTTCCCGGATCTGTCCGCTCCGGTCTTCAACGTCATCGCTCAGAACGCCGCGATGGGCGCCGAGGAACTGGAGACCGCGATCGCCATCCCGCTCGAGGTCGAACTCGCGGGACTCCCGGACGTCCGCCGGATTCGCTCGAATTCACAGCTCGGCGTCGCCCAGGTCACGGTCGAGTTCGAGCCGAATGCGGACTACTACCGGTCGCGGCAGTTCGTGGCGGAGCGCGTCGCGCAGGCCGCAGGCCAGCTCCCCGCGGGTACCGAGCCACCGCTCATCTCGAGCTTGACCGGCCGCTTGAACGAGATCTTCGAGTTCACGCTCGAGGCGGACGCTGGCAGCGCCGACCTGATGACCCTCCGCGACCTGGCGGAGTTCGACGTCAAGAATCGGCTGCTCGCTGTGCCGGGCGTTGCGGCGGTCGAGCGCCTGGGCGGCTACCTGCGCCAGTTCCAGGTTCAGCTCGACCCGGAGCGGATGTCTGCCCGACGGGTCAGTCTCGACGAGGTGCTGCACGCGGTCGACGAATCCAACGTCAACGCGTCCGGCGGCGTCATCGCCCAGGGGCCAATCGAGTGGACGGTGCGCGCGGTCGGCCGCGTCCGCACGACCGAGGACCTCCGCAACACCGTTGTCACCGTCCGGGGCAATGTGCCCGTGTTGCTGGGCGATGTAGCGGACATCCGCGAAGCCGCAGCGGTGCGTCGCGGTGTGGCCCATCGACTCGCCGGGGAGGTCGTGAGCGCAAGGGTCACCAAGCAGTTCGGCGCAGACACCGTGGCCGTCGCCGCCGGGGTCAGGCAGGCGGTCGACGATATTCGACGGGGGCTGCCGCGCGGCGTCCAGCTCCGCATCGTCTACGACCAGTCCGAACTGGTCACCTCGGCCCTGGGTGGCGTCGGTCGCGCCGTCATGCTGGGGGCGGTGTTCGTCGTGCTGGTGATTCTCGGATTGCTCGGCAACTGGCGGGCGGCCCTCGTCGTGACCTTGACCATTCCCGTGTCCATCGCCCTCGCCGGGCTCCTGCTGCACTGGCTCGACGTGGGCCTGAACACGATGACATTGGGCGGACTCGCCATTGCTGTCGGCTTGTTGGTGGATGCGGCGATCATCATGGTCGAGAACATCCTTCACCGCCTGGCCGGTGCGTCGACCCGGGCGGCGCGGCGCGAGCGCGCGCTGTCGGCTGCGATCGAAGTCGCGCGGCCCATCGCCTTTGCGACGCTGATCGTCATCGTCGTCTTCCTGCCGCTCTTCGGCATGTCGGGGATCGAGGGACGCATGTACCAGCCGCTCGCGGCGGCGGTCATGGCCGCCATGGCGGCATCGCTGGTGCTGGCAGTGACCGTTGTACCAATCGTCTCGGCGCTGGTGTTGCGTCCGCCGAAGCCCGAGGCTCCCGAAGACGTCTGGCTGTTGCGATGGGTCAAGGTTCGCTACCGACCGATCCTGGACGGATGCCTCGCCCACCCACGCCTTGTGCTGCTGGCGACAGTCCTTTTGGCGGGGCCCTCACTCGGGCTGGGGCTTCTGGTCGGAAGCGACTTCATGCCCCAACTCGATGAGGGAGCCTTTCTGTTGCAGACGGTTCTACCGACCGAAGCCTCGCTGGACGAAGTCGACCGACTCAACCATCGCGTGGAGGATGTTCTGCGAACGGTTCCGGAGGTTGAAGACGTCGTCCGCCGTACGGGGCGCGCCGAACGGACCGAGGATCCGATGCCTCACACGCTGTCTGATGTCCTCGTGACGTTGAAGGCCGATCGCACCCGGGAGCTCGCGGCCATCGAGGACGACATGCGAGAGCGACTGGCGAACCTGCCCGGTATCGCTGTTCTGTTCACGACCCCCCTCGGGATGCGTATCGACGAGGGTTTGGGCGGAACGCCCGCCGACATCTCCGTTCGCGTGTTCGGCCCAGACCTCGGGCAGCTCGCCACGCTTGCCGAAGAGGCCGAGCGCATCATGACCAGCGTCGACGGGCTGACCGACCTCCGTGCTGAAGCGCTGACTGGACTGCCACAGCTTCAGATCACGGTGAATCGCCAGGCCGCGGCGCGCGTCGGGCTGGCTCCCGGCGACGTGATCCGCGCGATCAGCATCGGTCTGATCGGGCAAGAGGGCGCGCAGGTGTGGAACGGTCAGCGTCGCTTCGACCTGGTCGTGCGGTTGCGCGACGACCGTCGGAACAGTCTCGCAGGACTCAAGACGCTGCTCATCGATGGACATGACGGGACCAAGATTCCCCTGGACCAGCTCGCGGATATCACCCAGACCTTTGGCCCGGCGTCGATCCGCCGTGAAGCGGGCACCAGGAGAATCGCCGTTGAAGCGTCGGTCACGGGCCGTGACTTGGGAAGTGCCGCAGCCGAGGTGCGCGAACGACTCGCCGCTCAGTTGAAACTGCCAAGCGGCTTTTTCTTCGATCTCGCCGGCCGGGTCGACAGCCAGGCACGCGCCTCACGAGCGCTGACCATTGCGATCCTGGCGTCGCTGTTTGGCGTCTTCATCCTGCTGAACATGGCCCTCGGATCAGCGGTGGAGGCGTCGCTCATCCTCGTCACCGTGCCCATCGCGTTCGTCGGGGGCATCCTGGCCCTGCTGGTGGCCGGTGAGACGTGGAATGTGTCGTCCCTGGTCGGCCTGATTGGACTGTTCGGGATCGCCGTTCAGAACAGCTTGGTCCTGGTCACCCAGTCACGAGGGTTGGAGCAGGACGGCCGTCCGATCGAAGAAGCCGTGCGCGAGGCCAGCGTGGGGCGCGTTCGGCCCAAGCTGATGACCGCGGGCACCGCGACGCTCGGCCTGTTGCCGCTGCTGTTGCTGCGGCTCCACGGCACGGAGATCGAACGCCCGCTGGCCATCGTCATGATCGGCGGGCTGGTTACGTCAACGTTGTTCACGCTGTTCGTATTGCCGGTGTTCTACCTCCATGTGCATCGTTGGCTGAGCGCTCGGGAAGAACGAGTTGGCGCCGTCGACCGGCTCGGGGAGTCGACATCATGAACAGCGCCCACGCTCATTCGCACGCATCGGCGGAGGCCAGCACCACGCGGCTGGCGTGGACCCTGGTCCTGGTGCTGGCCTACGCGGGCGCCGAGGTCATCGGCGGTTTCGTGTCTGGTTCTCTGGCGCTGCTGGCCGATGCCGGCCACATGCTCTCGGACGCGGCGGCGATCGGCCTGACGCTGTTCGCGATGCGCTTCGCTCGCCGCGCCCCGACCCCGACCCGGACCTTCGGCTACTTCAGGGCCGAGATCCTGGCGGCGCTGGTCAACGGGTCGACCCTGGTCGGCATCGCGCTCGTGATCCTCGTCGAGGCCATCGCGCGTCTTCGCCATCCCGTCGCGGTGGAGGGCCCGCTGATGCTGGCGATCGCCTGCGGAGGGTTGCTCGTCAACCTCGCCGGCCTCCTGCTCCTCCGGGACGGCCGGCACGGGAACCTGAACGTGCGAGGGGCTTGGCTGCACGTCCTGACCGACGCGCTCGGCAGCGCCCAGGCCATCGGCGCCGCCGCCCTCATCTGGACCTTCGGCGTGACCTGGATCGATCCGGTGGCGTCGATCCTCATCGCGCTCCTCGTCGTCTATTCGTCCTGGAGCCTGCTCCGGCAGTCGGTCGGCGTCCTGATGGAGGGGACGCCGGCGCACATCGAACCGGCTGCCGTCCTCGAAGCCCTGCACGACGTCGCCGGCGTCGACGACGTGCACGACTTCCACGTGTGGAGCATCACCAGCGGGTTCGTGGCCCTGTCGGCGCATCTGGTCGTTCCGGCGACGGCCGACATCCCGGACGTGCTCCGCCGTTCCCAGGCGTGCCTCGCCGAGCGGTTCGGCATCCGCCACTCGACCCTTCAGGTAGATCTCGGGACGCCCTGTCGCGAGGCGCACCATGACGTCCAGTTGAGGTGACCCGAAGAATCCCCAGCAGGCGCGGAATGTTCCGCATCCGCCCCCGACTTCGTGGCGGTTCCAGGGGACCAGGACGGGCACGTCGCTTGCACGTCATGCGGCTGCGGGCGCTCTCCGGCCTCGCGGCCGAGTCAGCGCGCGACACGCCACGATCCGAGGGAGGGCCATCATGTCCACGCCCGTCTACGTCACCTTCCGCCACATGTCGGCGCGGGCCGATCTCGAGGAGTACGCGCGTGACCAGGCCGGCCGCCTCGATCGGTTCTGTGGCCGTATCGTCGATTGCCGCGTGCTCCTGGAGCCGAATGACGCCGGGATGCTGCGGGTCGTCGTCGAAGTGAGCGTTCCCAACGAACAGCTGGTCGCGTTGTACGAATCCGAGCCGGAGGGAACCGCGATGCCCGATGGGCAACGCCCGCCGATCGCCGAATATCGCTGGCTGCACGCGATGCACGAGGCGTTCGAGTCGGCCGGCCGGATCCTGCAGACCTACGCCGGCCGCCGGCTGGCCAGGGTGCGGCAGCGCGCGGCGGTCCGTCAGTAACGGCGGCCGCGAGGGCGAATCAGCAGAGCCGGACGGTCACGCCGGCAGCTCGACGTGAGCCGCGCTCCAGGCGCCCTTGTCCTGATCCGAGCGGAAGACGTGATCGGTGCCGACGACGACGGTATCGCCCTCCAGCCGGACGGGGAAACGATCGAGGTTCCGCGTCGCCCGCCCCGAGGTGTAGCTGCCATCGGGCGTGTAGCGCGAGTCGTGCTTCGAGCACTGGAACCGGTGTTCTTTCTCCACCCACTTGACCGCCGCGTTCTGGTGCGGGCAGGCGAGCGCCATCGCGTAGACGCTCCGCCCGGCCCGGACGAGGATGACCTGCGCCACCCGATCGATGCTCACGCCGTCGGCGGCGGGAAGCGGATAGCGACGCTCTCCCGCGGCGGTCACGGCGGTCACGAACGACACCGGGAGGGCCGAGACGTCGAGCGACGACAGGCCCAGCGCGCCAGCCGTGAGCAGTGCGCAGGCTCCATGGTGCAGGAAATCGCGGCGCGACCGCTCGCTACAGGACATTGGGCACCACCGTGCCGAGGAGGAGGGTCGCCAGCCACAGCGTCAGGCTGGCGACAGCAGCCAGACGCAGCCGGGCACGGTTGCGCGGGCTGTCCTGGCGCGCCGGGGCCGACGCCGCGACCACCATCGCGCCGTTCACGATGAGGGCGGCGAACAGGCCCATCTTGATCCAGAACGCCGTCGACGCGAGGTAGGCGTCGAGGTCGGCGAGCACGAGCAGGATGCCGCTCAACACGACCAGCCCGAGACTGGTCGTGACCAGGCGGTGGGTCGCGTGGAGCCGCTCCAGCTCGGCGCGCAGCGCGGGAGCCTCGCGGCGGAGCGCGCCGACCGTGCCCAGGTCGGCCGCGATCGCGGAGCCGCCGCCGACGACCAGCGCGCCGACGTGGGTGAAGGTGAGGGCGCTGCGGGCGGCGGGCGAGTTGGCGTAGAAGGCGGCCCAGGTCTCGACGATCGCTCGAATCGCCGGCATCTCAGTGGTCCCCGAGCAGCATCACCAGGTAGCCCGTGGTCGCCAGCCCGATCGCCGTGAAGGCCGCCGCCCGGTGGGCGCCGCGTGAGCCGGAGGCCGAGCCGTGCTCGCTTTCGGGCGCGAGCGCCGCGGTGGTGACGAAGCCGGCGTCGGCGCCGAGCATCAGCAGGCCGTGCAGGAGACGACGCTGGCGATGATTCGGATCCTTCCGCGCCTCGATCAGGTTCCACACGCCCGTCACGCTGTTGACGGCGAACAACGCGCCGATCCCGGCGGCGACGGCCAGGTGCGCGTCCTTCTTGCCGCCGGTCGGATTCGAGTAGAGCGACTGGCCGATGATGCCTTCGGTGGCGAAGAGCGGCAGCGTCGCCAGGCTCGACACCTTGTGGATCTTGGCGCGGAGGCGGTAGGCGTCGCTGTAGTCGAAGGCCTGCGGCGGCGGCGCCGTCTGTGCGCTGACGGGCTCGGCCGCAGCCAGGGCGGCCGCGGTCTCGGCCGAGGCGCGAATCGACTGCCCGGATGCGCCGGCGGCCGGCAGACAGAGAACGACCGCGGCGGCCAGCCCGCGCTTCCAATCCAGATACATCATCGAGATCCTCCAGGTGAGTCGTGGCGCGGCTGCTTCCGGCAGGCACCGCCGCTCCGCCGCCCTCACCCCGAGCGTATGACTGCAAGATGAATGGCGGATGACTAGTTGTCCCGCGCGGCTGTCGCGACGATCACCGAAGCGGCGCTCGCCAGCTGGTCGAAGAAGCTCACGAAGCGGGCCGGCTCAGGGGCCGCGTAGGTGCCGAGGTTGCGGGCCCAGCGATACGCGATCGGCTGATACCGGAGTTCCACCGCAACCCGTCCCAGCCGGCGATCCGCGGGGATCCGCACCCGGTAGCGGAGGCGATCGGCGCCGGCGGCGAACGAGGCGTCGGTGACCGCGTCCCCGACGACGGCAATCTCCGCGGGCGCCGTCCGCTTGTCGAAGCCGCGCGGCAGCAGCCGGTTGTCCTTCAGGTAGCGCACGGCGGACAGCAGCCCCGTCGTCGGCCGTGCCGCCACGTCGCCCATGACGGACTCGTAGATCTGGACCTGCTCCGGCCGATCGATCACGTCGTAGTGCGGCTCGAAGGCCTGCGCATCGGCGTCGCTGTCGCTGCCGGCGATGGATCCGTCCGGCGCCGTCGCGCCCGACTCGAACAGCACCTGGCCGCCGTCGTCGGTCACGGTCACGTGCAGCCAGGCGCGCCGGGACGGATAGCCGGTCGGGAACTTGTGGCCGGTGAGGTTGCGCACGACGACGTCGAACTCGATGCCGTCGCCGGATCGCTGGGGCGCCGTCGCCTCGACCGTCGCCGTGTCGTAGCTGAGCTGACGCTCCGTCAGACGCGCGGTGGCCTCGAGCGCCTCCGGCGGCGCCTCGACGCCGAGCTCGTCGCGGAAGCGGTTGAGCAGCCGCAGCATGAAGGCGTTGCCGCCGACGAAGGCATGACGGGACAACCCGTCGCGCTCGGCGCCGAGCACGGACGAGACCCGGATCGGTCCCGCGGCCCTCGGCATGTGACAGCTCTGGCAGCTGCGCCCTTCGTCGTAGAAGGCGCTGTGCCGCCACTCCTGGTAGTTCATCTGTTCCGGCAGCGAGCCGATCACGCGTCCGTCGCGATCGAACGCCTGGGTGATGAGGGTGTGGCAGGTGGCGCACAGCTCCGACTGGCGGACGTGCCCGCCTTCGACCTGCTCGAAGCCGGTGACCGAGCGCATGATCGTGTGCCGGCCCGGATCCACGTCGAACGGCCCGAAGGCTTCGCGGACGCCGTCGGCGCGCGGCGGTCGCACGACGAAGTTGCCGTTGAACGAGGCCGGCGACCCCAGTCCGTCAGGCGCGATCTGGTGACAGACGGTGCACGAGACGCCGTCGCCCGCCAGCCGGTCGGGCTCGGCCGCGGCCGCGGCCGTGCCGCCTCCGTCGAGGGCCTGGAGCACGACTGCGGAACGGCCGGCGGCATGTGCCGTCCGGTGCCCGATCGGCACGTGGCAGGCGGCGCATTCGTCCTGGATCTCGGCGGCCCGCGTCGGATGGTCCATCGTCTCCCGGCGGAGACTCGCGTGGAAGTAGGGATCGCGGGCGGAGTTGGCCATCATCGTCGACCGCCACGCGGCGCCGATCGACACGTCTTCGCCGGACGGGGCGGTCAGGGCGTTGTGACAGGCGACGCAGTCGTCGGAATGGCTGAAGGGCGCCGCCGCTGCGTGGCGCGCCGGCGGTCCACTCTTCGTGCCGGCGCTCGGCGGCGACTGCGCCCGCAGCGACACGGCGAGCAGCAGCGCCAGGCCGGCACAGCCGAGCAGGGCGTGGGACGGTGGCCGCGGAGGTCGCCGCATCGCTACTTCCAGAAGCTGGTGAACGGACCGTCGAACCAGTCCCAGAGCAGATAGCTGACGACGGCGGCCCCGCGCTCGCCGCGCTGGCTCAGCGGGATGCGCACGCCGCCGGCCACGCTGACGTGCTGGATCTTCGACAGCGTCACCTGCATCTGCGGCACGACATCCCATTCGGCGGAGCCGCCGAACGGCCTGGCGAACAGTACCTCGACTTGCGGCGACCAGGCGCGGCCGAAACTCCGGTCCGCCAGGTAGGTGAAGCCCACGGCGCTCCGCAGGTAGGCCTCCTTGGCGGCCGACCCGTCCGAGGGAATCTCGAGCCCCCCGTGCACCTGGAGGAAGGCGTTGCGCGGGAGGACCTGGCCGACCATCGCGAAAGGCTCGACGACGCGGTGCCCGTTGCCGAGACCGCTGGCGGCGTCTCCGGTGGGGAAGGCCACCTCGGCGCCGGCAGCCGCCACCGTTCCGCTCCGGCGGCTGGCGAAGACGGTACGTCGGAAGGCGAGCGCCACGTCTCCGAGGCCCGTTCGCCAGCTGCCGTCGTGCTTCACCCGGTCGACCGGCACGACGGCCTCGATCTGGTTGCGCGCGCCGATGCGGCGCTCGTAGACGACCTGGCTGCCGACGACGGCATCGTCGCCGCGGGCGATCGTGCTCGTGTAGACGACCTCGTTCTCCGGGAACGCCTTCTCGGTGAACATCGCTCGCGGCAGGTTCAGGTCACCCGACGGCCAGGCGCGATCGGTGCAGAACTGCCGGACGTAGCCGATGACCGCTGCGATGTTCGCGTCGCTCAGCGCGTCGCCGAACGCCGGCATGCGCCGCGCCAGGCCGCGAATCCGGCCACCCTCGTGCACGACGGCATGCCAATCGGCATCGGCTTCCGCGGACGCAAAGGCGCAGTCCGTGAAGTCGGGCAGCGCCGTGTCGAAGCCGACGACCGATCGCGGCGATCCGGTGCCACGCTGGCCGTGACAGGTGAGGCAGGCCGCCCGGTAGACCTCCTCGCCGGTCGCGGCCGCAGCCAGCGCCGGCGCGGCGGTCGCCACGGGCGGGACGTCGGCCCGCCTCGACTGCGCCGACACGCCGGCCAGCGCTGCCAGCCAGCAGGTCAGCGCCGCCATCTGCCGCAGCGGCGTCACTCGAACAGGCACGAGCTATTTGATGACCATGAAACGCCAGAGCCGGGCCGTTTCCAGCGGACCGACGTACTTGCCGATCTCCTTCTCGAACTGCGCCTTGGTCTTCCAGGGGCGATATTCCTTGAACTCCCGCAGCATGGTGGCGGGCAGGTTCGGGATGGTCTTGAAGGCATCGTCGGTCGCGGTGTTCAGATCGAGCGGAATGAAGACGGTACTGCTTCAGCCGGGCGACTTCGGCCGCATCGACGTATTTGCCGATCTCCTTGTCGAATTGCGCCATCGACACCCACGGCCGGTATTCCTCGAACTCGTGCGCCATCCGGCGCGCGATGCGCGGGATGAGCAGGACCTCGGGCGCCGTGGCGGTGTTCAGGTTCACGTGCACGAACGCCTTCTGGTAGAGGAGCGCCAGCTGCTCCGCGGTCAGCGACTGCCGGAGCAGGAAGGCGTTGGCCTCGACGATCGTTCCAAAGGGCCTGGCGGCGACGAAGGCCTTGGCGATTGCCGGCGTCAGGCCCGGCATCGTGGCGAGCGTAGCCTCGGGCACGGCGTTGAGGTCGGCGAGCCCGGCGCCCACCTGTGCCTGCGCAGGGGCCGCGAGCAGCACGAGGGCCACGGCGATCGTGGCGGCCAGGAGCGCGGCTCGTCTGGGCCTCGGCTGGTCGCTCGGGATGACGGTCGACGACAGGTGTTGGGTCACGGGCGGACTCCTCTCGCTGAATCGGCGGCGGACGCGGCCGTCAGGGGATCACGGTAGGTCGAGACGAGGCCCAGCAGCGCGAACTGGACCAGCACACCCGGCGCGAGCATCGGGGGCGCCTGCATGTGCAGCACCTTCCAGAGCAGCTGCCACCGCGACAGCGTCGGGTCCATGTCGGCCTGGAAGTCCAGGCCGGCCAGGTAGTGCAGGTAGGCACCCGTCGCGCCGGCCGCCATCATCGGCACCATCGCCGCGCGCAGCCAGCGGACGCTGGCCGCCGACGGCCGGACCAGCCGCCACGCAGCGCCTGCAGCGGCCACGGCCATCGCGAGAAACGGTATCACCATGCTCGTGCTGTCGTAGTGCCTGAGGAGCGTCAGTTCGGTGGCCATGCCGGCCAGGCCCACGAGCAGCAGCCAGAGCAGCAGGCGGCGAAGCGTGACCGACGGTTCGTTCATGTGCGCCCCGGCCCCCCCGCCCGCGATGGTGACGCAAAACACTAGTGGACCAAGATGAACCGCGAATGACAGCGCCATCGCCGCTGGCCTCGGAGACAATGGCGTCGTGCGCCTCCTGCTGATCGAGGACGAGCCGCTCACCATCCGCATGCTCGCCAAGGGACTGCGGGAACAAGCCTACGCGGTCGACGTCGCCCAGAGCGCGCGCGGGGCCGCGGCCCTCGTCGCCGACCACGACTACGACCTCATCGTCCTCGATCTCGGCCTGCCCGACGTCGACGGCCTGACGCTGTGCCGGCGGATCCGGGCCGCCGGCACGACGGCGCCGATCCTCATCCTCACCGCCCGCGACGCCGTCGACTCCCGCATCGCCGGGCTCGACAGCGGAGCCGACGACTATCTGCTCAAGCCGTTCGACTTCGGCGAGCTGCTGGCGCGCCTCCGGGCGCTGACCAGACGTGGAGCCCGGCCGCCGGAGAACGAGCGCCTGCACGTCGGCGAGCTGGTGCTCGACACGCATGCCCAGCTGGCGTTCTGCCGCGACGCGGCGTTGCCGCTGACGACCCGCGAGTACGCGCTCCTCGAGTTCATGGCCCGGCGCGCCGGCCGGGTCGTCACCCGCGAGGACATCGCCGAGCACGTCTGGGACAGCTCCTACGATCCGCTCTCGAACGTCATCGACGTCTACGTCCGCCGGCTGCGGGCCAAGCTGGCGCCGACCGCGTGCCACGACGCGATCCGGACCCGCCGCGGCGCCGGCTACCTGCTCAGCGCCGACGGGAGCGAGCAGGAGTCATGAGTCCGCCCGTCCCGGGACGTCGATGGCTCGGGGTCCGGACCCGACTGGCCGTGAGCTACGGCCTCGTCATGGTCGCGGTCCTCACCGTCCTTGCCTTCGCGGTCGGCACCGTCCACGAACGGCTCGGACTCGCCCGCATCGACACCGATCTGACGCACGCGATGCGGTCGGCTGCCGGCGTCGTGAACAGCGAAGTCACCGAGCGGCGGTCGCTGGCGGCCGGTGCGCTCGAAGCGATGGTCGAGCTGGAGCTGCCCGGCGTCGGCGTGTCGGTGCTGGACGAAAGCGGCCGCCAGCTGGCGACACGGTATGGCGGCGCGCCGGCGCTGAGCCCGGAGCGGCAACAGCAGGTCGTGGCGACGGACGTGCCCCGCACGCTCGAGCCGGAGCGGCTGCGGGTCGCGGCGTCGCGGTGGCGCCAAGGAACGAACGCCTACGCGGTCGTCGTGTGGACCGCGCTGGCGCCGTTGGACCGCGACCATGCCACGGTCATGAACACCGTCCGCATCGCCATCCCGATTGCCGCGCTGGTCGCGCTGGCTGGCGGCTGGCTGCTCGTGTGGCGCGCGCTACTCCCGCTCGCGCAGACGGCGGCGCATGCCGATGCGATCGATCCGCGGCATGTCGACGCGCGATTGCCGGTCCCCGGCCCGCGCGACGAGCTGGGGCGGCTGACGGTGGCCTTCAACGGCGTGCTCGACCGCCTGTCGGCGTCCGTCGGCGTCCAGCGCCGCTTCATGGCCGACGCCTCGCACGAGCTGCGCACCCCCGTGTCGGTGGCGCGGACGGCCGCCCAGGTCACGCTCGCCGCCCCGAGCCGGACCGAGGCCGAGTATCGCGAGGCGCTCGACATCGTCGCCAGTCAGACCGAGCGGCTGACGCGCGTCGTCGACGACATGTTCGTGCTGGCGCTGGCCGACGTCGGCGGGCGGACGCTGGAGCCGCGCCATCTCTACTTCGACGAGGTCGTGGCCGAGTGCGTGCGGGCCGCGGCGGTGCTCGCCGCCGAGCGCGGCATCACCATCGCGCTCGAGGCGCCCGAGGGCGTCCAGATGCGCGGCGACGACGAGCTGCTGCGGCGGATGGTGATGAACCTGCTCGACAACGCGATCCGCTACTCGCCGGAGGGCAGTGCGGTCGCCGTCGCGGTGGCCGTCACGCTGGGGCAGATCCGGCTGACCGTCGACGACGCCGGGCCCGGCATTCCGGAGGCCAGGCGGGACCACGTCTTCGAGCGGTTCGTGCGGCTGGAAACCTCCCGGCCGACCGCTGGAGGGGGACTCGGCCTGCCCATCGCACGCTGGATTGCCGAGCAGCATGGGGGCAGCCTCCAGCTCGAAGCGAGCGAAGCCGGCAGCCGGTTCGTGGCCACGCTGGGCGTGGGGGCCTGAGCCACCCGACGCAGCCGCCCGAGGGCGTCGCAAAAATCCCCGCCTCGGCGAGCTTTCTCGCGGCCAGGTCGTGGCGCATCACGCGACCAGCGGGCAGCTGGCGTCCCAGGCTGCGCCAGCGAGGTGGCATGTCTGTTGCGTCGGACGCCGTGAGGCTGATCGTGCCGGACCATCCGCGCTCGCGGGATCCCCCTGCTGTCCCTTCCGCTGCCGCGACGGTGCTGCTCGTCGATCGGGAGGCGCTGTATCGCTGGTTCGTCGCCGAGTCGCTGCGCGGCTGCGCTGTCGACGTCGTGCCGTGCGGGTCGTTGGCCGAGGCCTCGACCGCCCTGCGCGGGGCTGTCGCGCCCGATCTGGTGATGGTCGACGGTGAGATGCTCGAGGGCCGGGACGCGGCCAGCCTTCGCGACCTGCGGGCCCAGACCGGAGTGGCGCCGTGCCTCGTCCTCGACTCGGGCGGCGATGTCTCCGCCAGCCGTCTGGAGGGGGTGACGGTCGTCGCCAAGCCGGTCGACTCGGCCGCTGTGGTCGCGCTCGTCACCGGCCAGCTCCACCGGGACACCCCGGCTGCCTAGTCCCCTGGAACCGTGATTTCTAGAACAATTCCCGGGCGGGGCATCCCCGGGGGCGGCGTTGCTCCTCGGTCGAATATGCCCAATATCCTTCCTCGTCGCGCCTTGCCCGCGGGGCGCCGCGCTCCGGGACTTGTCCCAGCTATCACGGTTCCAGGGGACTAGCGCGGCGGACCGGTCCTGGTGCCTGGGCGGGCTACGAGGCCGGCTTCATCAAGCCGAACTTTTCGATGCGATAGCGGATCTGATCGCGGTTGAGACCGAGGAGCGCGGCGGCGCGCGTCTGGTTGTGGCCGCTTCGCTCGAGGGCCTGGACGACCAGGCTCTTCTCGAGCTGCTCGAGGTCGACGCCGTCGGCCGGCAGCGCGATGTCGTGCCCGGCCTGACGGCGCACCGCGACGGCGGGGAAGTCGTGTGGCTCGAGCCAGTCGCCGTCGGCGAGCAGCATGGCCCGCTCGACGGCGTTGCGCACTTCACGGACATTGCCCGGCCACCCGTAGGCGCGGAGATCGCGGGCTGCGTCGGGCGACGTGCCGCGCACGCTCTTGCGGAACTCCCGGTTGAACTGATCGATGTAGAAGTCGACCAGGGCCGGGACGTCGTCGAGGTGGCCCCGCAGCGACGGCAGGACGATCGGCAGTACGTTCAACCGGTAGAAGAGATCCTCGCGGAACTGGCCGGCGCGCACCTGTTCCTCGAGGTTGCGGTTGGTGGCCGCCACCACGCGCACGTCGACCGTGATGTCGTGCGCCCCGCCGACGCGCTTGAACGACTTCTCTTCGAGGAAGCGCAGCAGCTTGGCCTGGAGGGCCGGCACCATCTCGCCAATCTCGTCGAGAAAGACGGTGCCGCCGTCGGCCTGCTCGAACAGCCCGCGCTTCTGCTGGCGCGCGTCGGTGAACGCCCCACGCTCGTGACCGAACAGCTCGCTTTCGAGCAGCGCCTCGGGGATCGCCGAGCAGGTGATGTTGACGAACGGCCGGCTGGCGCGCTGGCTGTTGAAATGGAGGACCTTGGCGGCCAGGTCCTTGCCGGTGCCGCTCTCGCCGGTCAGGAGCACGGTCGACGCCGGGCTGGCGGCCACCTTGCGGAGCAGCTCCCGCAGCGCGCCCATCACCGGCGATTCGCCGACGATGCGGTCGAAGCCGTAGGGCTGGGCCTGGCTGGCCCGCAGCATCCGCACTTCGCGGCGCAGCTGCGTCGTCTCGAGCGCCTTGGCGACCGTCAGCGAGATGTCGTCGAGGTTGAAGGGCTTGTTGGCGAAGTGGTAGGCGCCGATCTTCATCGCCTCGACCGCGGTTTCGACGGTGGCGTAGGCGGTGAGCAGGATGACGAGGATGTCCGGGTCCTGCTCCTTGATCTTGCGCAGCACGGTCACGCCGTCGGTGTCGGGCAGCTTGTAGTCGAGCAGCACCAGGTCGACGCCGTCAGCGGCGCGATCGAGGGCGTCCTGGCCGGTGGCGGCTTCGACGACGCGGTAGCCGTCGGCCCGCAGTCGCTCGCTGAGGGACCACCGAACGAGCTGCTCGTCGTCGACGACGAGGATCGTGGCATTGCGCATGTTGCGGACAGTATCGTCCGACGGCGGGGGTCCGTGCCAGCACGAGGCGGGACCGGGCCTGCCGGCGCGGGATCAGCGCTGGTGGATGGGGAGCGTCACCCGGGCGCAGGCGCCGCCGCCCTCGCGGTCGCCGAGGGTCACGCCGCCGCCCTGGAGGTCGACCAGGCGCTTGACGATGGCCAGGCCCAGTCCGGTCCCGCCATGCTTGGTGGTGAAGAACGGCTCGAAGATGCGGTCGCGGATGCCGGGATCGATGCCGCTGCCGCAATCGAGCACCTCGATCCGGCACGAGCCGTCAGCGGTCGTGACCTGGACGCGGACGGCCTCGCTGGTGTGCGTCCGCGACGCCTGACAGGCGTTCATCACCAGGTTCAGCAACAGCTCGCGCAACATCTCCGGATCGGCGACGACCTCGGGATTGGCCTCGGCCAGCACCGGCATCGGCACGCCCGGCACGGCGGCGTGGGCGCTCATCGCCGCCTCGACGAGGATCGGGCCGAGACGCACTGGCCGCAGCCGCGCCTCGCGTGCCGCCGCCAGCATCAGGATGTCGGAGACGCGGTCGGCCAGGGCGTCGATGCGCTCCACCATGGCGCCGATGATTTCGCCGCCCCGCATGCCGGGCGGGATGCGTGTGCCCAGCACCTGGAGCGAGCCGCGGAGGCCGGCGAGCGGGTTCCGCACCTCGTGCGCCACAATCGCGGCGAGCTCGCCGAGCTTGGCGAGCGCCGCCTGTTCCCGCAGCTTGATCTCGGCCGCCTTGCGCTGGGTCACGTCGTAGCGGATCGCCAGGGTCCTGCTGCGATCGGCCGCTCTCGTCGAGCAGCGGCACGATGGTGGTGTCGACCCAGTAGTGCGAGCCATCCTTGGCCCGGTTGCGGAGCTCGCCGCGCCAGACCCGGCCGCCGGTGATGGTCCGCCACAGGTCGGCCATGAACTCGTGCGAGTGGAGGCCTGAATTGACCAGGCGATGATCCTGCCCGAGCAGCTCCTCCCGGGCGTACTGCGAGATGGCGCAGAAGCGATCGTTGGCGTAGGTGATGCGCCCGCCGCGATCGGTGATGGCCACGATGGCGGCCTGATCGAGGGCGTACTTGAACTGCGCCAGCAGGCGCGCCTGTTCGATGCCGGCTGGCAGATCCATCCGGGCGCCCGATCGCATCAAGAATCGAGCCAGCGGGAAATCGGTCGGCGAGCGCACAGCCCGGTGTCGGGGTGCGGAATTCCTCCCGCTCGCTGCGCGATAGTCCGCGGCTCGTCGTCTGCCATCGAGCGCCGGAAGGGGGCGGCTCGGCCCGGATGGGATCTTGCAGCGGCTTCAGAGGAGGCGCGTATGACCGCACTCGACAGGCTCATCCCGAATGCCCGGCTGGTGGAGGTCGACCGCGTCGACCTGGCCGCTCCAGCGGAGCAGGTGTGGCGTCGCGTGCGCCACGCCGGCCTGGCCCACTCGCCGACGACACGGGCGTTGTTCGCGCTGCGGACCCTCGTCGACCGCGGCGGCGAGACGCCGGCCCCCGCCCGCGTCAAGCTCGATGACATGCGGTCGTCCGCCGAACATCCCGGGTTCCAGGTCCTCGTCGACGACCCGCCGCGCGAGGTGGCCGTCGGAGCGATCGGCCAGGTCTGGCGTCTCAGCATTCCCTTCGTCCACGTCGACGGCGCCGGCGACTTCCTCCGCTTCGCCACGCCGTCCTACGTCAAGGTGGCCTGGGCGATCCGGGTGTCACCCCTCGGGCCGGGCAGGTCGCACCTCGAAGTCGAAGTGCGGGTGACCGCCACCGACGACGCGTCCTGGCGCAAGTTCCGCCGCTACTTCCGGCTGATTGGCCCGGCCTCCCGCTTCATCCGCCGCTCGCTGCTCGGCGCGCTGGCGCGGGAGTTCGGCCGACCCGCCGGCACGGACGAAGAACGCATCCTGCCGGGCGACAGCCGGCTGCCCGACGCCCGGGCGCAGATGACGCACCGGGTCGACATCGCCGCCACGGCCGACGAGATCTGGCCCTGGCTGGTGCAGATGGGCGGCCGCCGGGCGGGCTTCTACAGCATCGACGCGCTCGACAACGGCGGCGCGCGCAGCGCGCGCGAGATCCACCCGGACTGGCAGGGCCTGGCGGTCGGCGACGTGCTGCCCGCGACGCCGCGCGAGTCGAGCGGCTTCGAGGTCCTCGGCATGGCTGCGCCGCGCACGCTGCTGCTGGGCGGGCTCTTCGACCCGGCGTCGAGGCGCCAGCTGGCCTTTGCCAGCGCTCGCCCTGATCGGTTCTGGCACATGACGTGGGCCTTCGTCCTCGAGCCGCTCGACGCCAGGAGCACGCGGGTGACCGTTCGCGTCCGCGGCGCGTTCTCACGCCGCGAGCGCACGCGGGCGCTGTGGATGGGTGTGATTCATCCGGTGATGCAGGCGGCCCAGCTCCGTCACCTCGCCGCGCGCGCCGAAGGGCGGCTGCCCCGCGACGACTGGCGCGACATGAGGGAGGGCGTGGTCGGCGCCGTTCGAATGGCCTTCGGCCTGGTGACGCCTTTCCTGCGCGGCCGTCGCGCGCGGTGGGGGAGCGACCCGCAGTCGGTCACGCAGGCGATGCCTGGCGACGAACTCATCGCCTCGCCGCGCTGGAGCTGGACGCACGGCATCGACATCGACGCGCCGCCGGCGGCGGTGTGGCCGTGGGTGGCGCAGATCGGGGCCGATCGCGGCGGGTTCTACAGCTATCAATGGCTCGAGAACGTGGCCGGCTGCCGGCTGCGCAACGCCGAGATCGTCCACCCCGAGTGGGAGCTCGGCACCGGCCAGGTGCTCGTCCTCCATCCGGCCATGCCGCCGCTTCCTGTCGCGGTCGATCGCGGGAAGTATCTGATCGCGCACGTCCCGGCGCCGCCCGCTGCCAAAGCGGCCGGTCGGCCCTGGGTCGAGGCGAGCTGGCTGTTCCTGCTCGAGCCGTCGGGCCCCGGGCGTTGCCGCCTCGTCAGCCGGTATCGGGCCGCGTGCTCGGATGATCTGCGCACCCGGCTGGCGTTCGGGCCAGCGCTCGTGGAGCCGATTGGCGGCGAGATGGATCGACGGATGCTGCGTGGCGTCAAGGCGCGGGCCGAGCGAGCGCGCGCCGCAGTGCCGGCGTGAGGGCCGTCGCCATGGCCGCACCCGGGCCCCGTCCGCGCGACGCGCATGACGTCGCTGCCTACTATGCGCGGCCGGCGGTGCGCGAGCGGCTGGTCGAGTACCTGCGGCGGCGGCGCGGGCACTCCGCTCACCGCCGTCTATGTCGCGGCCTTGCGCGACGACCAGCGTCCGCACCTGACCTGGGACCGGTCGGTGTGCGTGCCGGCCGAACGGATGCCGACCCTGTTCGCCAAGCCCGGCGATTTGTCGCGTTCGCTGTGGGACACGCGGAACCTCCTGTTCGTCCTCGACCTGGACTATCAGAACGTCGATGCGCCGCAGGAGCCCTTCACGCATCCGGCCGAGGTGTTCTTCAAGCTCGAGCCCGTCTACCGGGCCGTCCGACACGTGTTGGCGCGCTTCGCCGTACCGGCACTGGACCTGATGACCGGGCGGGGCTACCACTTCACCGGTCGGATTCCTCTCGAGCACGCCGTGGTCGACCAGCTCGCCGAGCTCGTGCTCGAGACGCCAGCGTGGCATGCGACCTGTGCACGGCGGCGGCCGGCCGGCGTCGATGCGGCGATGACGGAGCGACAGGCGCGCGCATCGGCGGGCCTCGGCCTGCTGCTGGAGCATCTCGCCCAGCTGGTGCTGCGCCGGACGGCCCAGACGAGCACTATCCCCGTCGTCGTCAACGGGACGGTGGTCGGGCACGCCGGCGCCGTCGGCCGTGAATGCGCGTCGATCGACTTCTCGCATGCCGGCGACCCGCTCGACATCCGGCACGCGCGGATCGCGTTCGGGACCTATCAATGGCACCGCTTCCGGCCGGACATCTTCGGCCGGGCGGCCGCCTCGTTTCCGCCGCTGGTGGCGCTGCCGCGACGGCACCGGGGGCTGGTCGGCATGCTGAGCCGCGGCCGCGGCGTCGACACCGCGGCGCGCGAGGCCGGGCTGGCGCCGGCCGCCCTGCCGAGCCTGGAGGCCGGCATCGGCCTGATGCTCGCCGAGTACGTCTCGTCCCCGCTCGCGGCCTTTCACCGCGCCTTTCAGGAAGGCGTCCGCGCCGCGCCCGATGCGGTGCGACCCCTCGACGTGGCGTCCCTGCCGCCCTGCATCTCGGCCTGCCTCGTCAAGCCGAACGACCTGCTGCTGCGCCCGGAACACCTGCAGTACCTCACCCGCGCGCTGCTGGCGCGCGACTGGCCGGCGTGCGACATCGCCGGCCTGGTGCGCGCCGAGTACGAAGCGGATCACCAGTGGGGCGACCGCTGGACCCGCATGCACCCACGAACCCGCGCCGAGTTCGACGTGCGCGTGTTCGCCGGTCTCGTCGCGACCGGCCTCGATCGGCTGATCGACTACAACTGCGTCTCGGCCCAGGAGAAGGGCGTCTGTCCCGGCACGGGGTGCGCGTTCGACCTGCGCCAGGACCGCGATCGCCTGCTCTCGAGAGGCCGGGTATGAGCTGGTCCATCGGCATCGCCACCGGCGCGTGCGTCGACCGACCCATCTGCGACGTCCTGCAGACGCTGCACGACGCCGGAGCCTCGGGCGTCGAGCTGGGGACGCCGCCCCGCCACTTCGATCTGTGGAAGGCGAGCGAGGTGGCCGCCGTCGGCCATCGCCTGCAGAGCCTGCCGCTCCGCGCCGTCTCGATTCACGCACCGTTCGGTGAGTCGCTCGACCTCGCCCATCCCGATGCGCGGCATCGCGACGCCGGCATCGACGCGACGATCGCGGCCGCGCGGACCCTCAAGCAGCTGGGCGGACGCATCGTCGTCACCCACCCCAGCGACCTGGCGCGCCATGGAGCAGACGTCGGCGCTCGACTCGAGGCCTCGGCCGCCAGCCTCCGTGCCGTCGCGGCGGCGTGCCGCGCCGAAGGGATGCAGCTCGCCATCGAGTCGCCCCTGCCGCACCTGATCGGCGGGCACCCCGACGAGTTCGCCTGGCTGCTCGCCCACGTCGACGACGGCGCCGGCGTCTGCCTCGACACCGGCCACGTCGCGCTCGGTCGCTCCTGGCGTCGCTTCGCCGAACTCTGCGACGGCCGGCTCGTGCACATCCACGCCAGCGACAACCACGGCCACTACGACGACCACCTCGTGCCCGGCGAAGGGACGATTGACTGGGCCGAGATCGCGGCCAGCCTCGAGGCGATCCGGTTCGACGGCTGGGCGATGCTGGAGCTGCGCTGTCCTGATGAGGCGCCCCAGGACTACTTCCAGAGGGCGCTGGCGCGGGCGGTGGCGCTGGTCGGCGGGCGCTGACGACGGAGAGACGCGGACGGGCCGCCGGGCGACGACCCGTCCACTCCCCGAAGCGTCAGACCGTGGCGCGCTCGTCGGCGACCACGTCGCGGGCGAGGGCCGCGGCCGGCGCGGTGGGATGCAGCGCGACCTTGAGCACGCCCTGCCGCTGGTTGCTGAACAGATCGAACGCGTCCTCGATCTGGTCCAGCGCGAAGCGATGGGTGACCAGCGGCTCCAGGTCCACACGCCGGTGCGCGATCAGCGCCATCAGGCGCCGCATGCGTTCCTTGCCGCCCGGACAGAGCGTGGTGACGATGCGCTGGTCGCCGAGGCCGGCGTAGAACGCCTCGTAGGGCGCCACGAGCTTGCCCGAGTAGACCCCGAGGCTCGACAACGTGCCGCCCGGACGGATGGCGCGCAGGGCGCTTTCGAACGTCTCCTGCCGGCCGAGCGCCTCGATGGCGACGTCGACGCCGCGTCCGTCGGTCAGTCGCTTGATCGTGGCGACGGCGTCTTCCTCGCGGTGGTTGATCACAACGTCGGCGCCGAGGCGCCGGGCCATGGCCAGGCGTTCGGGCACCGAGTCGACCCCGATGATCAACGCGGCCCCACGCAGCCGCGCCCCGACGGTGGCGCAGAGGCCGATCGGTCCCTGCGCGAAGACCGCCACGGAATCGCCGACCTTGATGTTCGCGCTCTCGGCGCCGCCCAGCCCGGTCGAGAAGATGTCCGGCGCGAGGACGACCTGCTCGTCGGTCAGGCCGTCCGGAATCGGCGCGAGGTTGGCGCGGGCGTCCGGGACCAGCAGGTACTCGGCCCAGGCGCCGTCGATCGTGTTGCCGAAGCGCCAGCCGCCGAGCGCGCCGCCGCACTGGGAGTGGGTGCCGTTCAGGCAGTAGAAGCACTGCCCGCACGGGGTGATGGCGCCGACGATCACCCGCTGGCCGACGTGGTACTCGGGCTCGAGACCGTCAGACAGGGCCTCGATCACGCCGACCGGCTCGTGGCCGAGGACGAGGCCCGGTCGCACCGGGTACTCGCCCTTGACGATGTGGACGTCGGTGCCGCAGATGGTCGTCGTCGTGATGCGGACGACGGCCTGGCCAGGTCCCGGCTTCGGCTTGGGGCGCTCGACGATGCCGATCCGGCCGGTGCCGAGGAATGCCACTGCCTTCATGGTGTCCATGGCTCACCTCAGGATTCGACGCCGCTGGCGGCCTTGACCTCGAAGGACGTCAGGTGGAGCGAGCGGTGCGGAACGAGCATGACCGGGCAGGAGGCCTGACGCAGTACACGGTCGGCGACGCCGCCGAGGATGAAGCGCCTGACGAGGCCGTGGCCGTGCGATCCGAGGACGATTGCCTGGGCGCCATGGTCGTGCGCGTAGCGCAGGATTTCGGCCGCCGGCGCTCCGGCCTCGACGGCGATGGTGACGCGCTGCGGATTGAGCTTGCAGCCCGCGGCCAGGCCAATGAGCTGGTTCCGCGCCTGTTCGACCCAGGTGCGCTGCACTTCGGGCCAGTCGATGGTCGGCGCTTCGGTGAGGCCCATCGAACGGAAGACGTCCGTGACGACATGGACCAGATGGACGCGATCCTGCTGACCTCGCGCCAGCTCGAGGGCGGTGTCGATGGTGTCCGCCGACGTGTCGCTGAAGTCGACCGCGACGACGATGGTGTGGAAGGGATGCATGGTGTCCGTCCTTTGGTTCCGGTGGGGAATCACCTCGATGCGGACTGCGTCCGCACTCGATGGGTTCTGGTGCATGTGCCGTGCCGAAGCCGGCACCACCGGCGCGCCACGTGAACACGCAGCCCGACGCCGACCACGACCGATTGGGGCACCCGATCCGCAGGCGGATCGCGCACAATTCCCCATAGCCGCGGAGTTTTTCTGGATGGAGTGGCCGCCGAGAGCGTCAGCGGCGGGAGGGGCCCCACACCTTCCGGTGGACGGCGTGGCAGTCGGCGCACCGGGCGATCATCTGTCCGTAGAAGATCGCCATGGCGCCGCTGTCGGCGGCCTTGCCGGCCTGGGCGGCGAGCTCGTGGAGCCGCTTTTCCGACGCCGCGAGCTCGCGCGTGAGCTTCGGATCGTCCGGCAGCGACTCGGCGCGCAGCGGTGCGCCGCTGAACCCGTCGGCGCCGGCCCGCCACATCGCGGCGGACGGCACGATCAGGCCCTGCAGCATCTGATTGGCCGACCGCTGGTGCGTCAGCATGTGGCCGACCAGGCCACCGACGTCGGGGCTGCTGGGCTGCCTGACGGCGGGCATCGTGCCGACGCCGCGATGGCAATCGCCGCACGTCTTGAGCATGTCGGCGGCGCCCAGGGCGGCCTCGAGCACGGTCGAGGCCTGAGCCGTCCGCCGCGCCGCGCGCCGCATCTGGGCGACGAACGGCTCGGATCCGGTCGGCAGGGAGCGTGGGGCGTCGTGCTCCGCCAGCCACGTCGCCGGCGCCCGGACCGCCGCCAGATCGCCGCGAATCACCGCCTCGTGGACCGTCATGACCTGCGAGAAGTGCACCTGCATGTGGGCGGCCCGCTCGGCCTGGGGCGGCACGGCCTGGGCGGCGGCCGGTGCCGACGACACCCGCGCGGCGGCGACGCTCACGGTGGCGACCGCCGTCGCCACGAGCAGCGGGAACAGTGGACCGGAGTGATGGTGAGCGCGCACGCAAGCCTCCCGGGTCGATGGAAAGGGTCCTCGGGCGCCGAGCCGGACCTCAGTCGTCGAGATCCTGCGTGCGGCAGACGCGGCCGCCGTCGTCGACGGCGAGCACGCCGCGATTGATGAGCGAGCGAAGGACGACTTCGGCCTCGGAGCGCGTCAGCGTCCACAGCCGACAGACCTGGGAGAGCGTCAGCCGCATCCCCGGCATCTCGTTGAACTCGCCGCTGATGATCGTCCCGAGCCCATTCGTGTTCGTGGCGTACGCGGCTGCTGGCATCGACATCTCCGAGGCGAAGGCAAAGCAAGCCGTATGCCCGGTCCGCCGTCTGGCCTTTCGGCCGTCGAAGTGGGCGACGGTGGGCAGGGCGCGAGGACGACGGCCCCGGGGAAGGGGAAACATCCGCGACCGCTGGGAGAATTCCCCGCGGCCGGCGCCGGCCGCCGCGGAAGCAAGCGCGCGGAGCCGCGCCGCCACGGGCCCATCCATTGCACCTTGGCGGGCCAGGACGACGTCGCGTGGCGGCGTCGTCGATTGAGGAGACCGGCCATGTGTGACGTGCCAGTGTTCTACGCCACTACCGAAGGACAGACGCGACGCATCGCCGAGACGCTCGCCGCCGAGATCGGCAAGGCGGGGTTCGACAGCCGGGCCATCGACGTGGCTTCCGCCCAGGCGGCGGCCTTCCCATGGGCCCCCGCGCGTGCCGTCGTGATCGCGGCGTCCGTCCATGCCGGGAAACATCAGCGTCAGGCCGGCACGTTCGTCCGGACGCATCTCGCGCAGTTCAACGAGAGGCCGTCGGTCTTCCTCTCGGTGAGACTCGCCATCGGCTCGCGCGTGTCTCGGGAGGTCGAGGGGGCGCGCGCCACCGCGGACCGCTTCCCGAGGCAGCTCGGCTGGAACGCCGGCCGCGTCGTCTGCGTGGCCGGTCGACTGGCCTACACGCAGTACCGGCTGGCTGAAGCGCTTCATCATGCGCCGCATCGCCGCGCGGGCGGGCGGCTCGACCGACACATCGAGCGATCATGAGTACACCGACTGGAACCAGGTGCGGGAGGTGGCGGCGGATCTCGTGACGGTGCTCGGCGGGCCGGTGCCGAGCGCCGCCGGGCCGCGGATGCAGCACGTGGGCTGACGGCGGATCACCGGTCGAAGCGCACCAGCCCGGCAATCGTCGCGCGCAGCAGCGACGGCTGAAAGGGCAAGTCACGGACCGTTCCCGCACCGGCGGCCGAGTGCGGGTGCGGGCGGCGAGGCGATGCAAGCGTCGTGCGAGCCCTCGACGGACGGGTGACCGGGGCGTTGTCGCCGTACTGGGATCCCGATCGCTCGTGTACCGCCCAGGCGACCTTCGCTGGCACGCTCGGCCGTGGCGTGATGAGCGGCACGTTCGTCTCCACCTGCGACCGTGGTGCGCCGACCTACACCGGTCGGTGGCCGATGCGTCGCGGCCGCCGACGCGGGCGACCGTGGCCGTGCGCCGTCCCGCCGGTGGCACGTCCTGTGCACGACGATGACGGTGGAGGGTGCGATGTTCGGACGACTGGCGGGCGATGCGGCGCGACATGCCGGCGTCGTCCTCTGCCTGGTCGCCGCCGTCGCGGTCGCCGCCGACGCACGGGCGCAGGAGCCGGCCGCCGAGGCGCAGCCGGCGCTGTTCGCGGAGATCGCCCGCCGGGTGGCGCTCGACCCGACCACGTATGCACCGACGGTGGTGGTCTACACCGCGCGCCAGCTCGATTGGTCGAGCTCCCAGCTGCTGTTCAAGGCGGGATACATCGAAGCCAATCCCGGCTACACCATCAGCGGTCGCCCGATCGATACGCCGGTGAGCTACGCGGCCGGCAACAGACGCATTGCTCGCGACACGATCGGGCTGCTCGGGCGAAGCGCGGGCAACAACGCCCTGAGCGCGATCGTGGAACGGGCCCTCATCGCCCGGGCCCCGCGGCACCGGCGCCTGATTCGGACCCTGGGCTGGATTCGAGCGGATCTCGTTCGCGGCCTATTGGACCGAGCGGCTCTCGAGACGGCATTTCGACCAGTGGCGGGCCAACGAACGACTGGCGCGGGCGCTGGGTGTGGAGGGGTTATGAGGCAAGACGTAGGCGTGTGGATCGACCACAAGAAGGCCGTCATCGTGTCGATCGCGGCTGGTGACGTCACCACCCGGACGCTTCAATCGGATGTCGAGGGGCATCCGCACTACTCAGGCTCTCTCGAGAGGGGCGGGGAGAGGAAGTACGAGGTGCGCCACGACCAGCACCTCGACCGCTACTACGACCAGGTCATCGGTCAGCTCGGCACGCCGGACGCGCTCCTGCTCTTCGGGCCCGGTGAAGCGAAGCTGCAGCTCAAGGAGCGTCTCGGGCGCTCCGCCGTGGCGTCCGACCGCGTCGTCGCCGTCGAGAGCACCGACCGGCTGACCGATCCGCAGATCGTGGCCAAGGTGAAGGCCCACTACGGCCTCGCTCGCTGAGCCCACCCCTCCTGAGGCCGGGCTCCGCGTCGTCAGGCGGGTGCCCGGCCGCCGGGGCGGAAGAACCAGCGCTTGGTCGCCTCGGTGGCCGCGAGGTAGGTCGCCACGATCCCGACGACGGTGCCCATCTCCACGGTCGAGAGCGGCACGAAGCCGAACAGCGCTGGACCCGCGCCCGAAGAACGGGACGGCGAGGGCGAACGCCGTGGCCGCGACCGTCGTCCACAGCAGCAGGGCACTTGGCCGGCTGCGCCACGCGGGCCCCCGCGTGCGCAGGATGAGCACGACGCCGAGCTCGGTGAGCAGCGACACCACGAACCACGTCGTCTGGAACGTGGCCTCGCCGGCGCGGAAGAGCAGCAGGAGCGCGGCGAAGGTCAGGAGGTCGAAGATCGGAGCTGACGAGCCCGAACACGACCATGTAGCGCCGGACCTCCGTGATGTCCCAGCGCTGCGGGTGCGTCACGCGCTCGGGGTCGACCCGGTCGGTCGAGATCGCCATCGACGGCACGTCGGAGAGGAAGTTGTTGAGCAGGATCTGCTTGGCGACCAGCGGCAGGAACGGCAGGAGCGGCGACGCGAGCGCCATGCTGACCATGTTCCCGAAGTTCGCGCTCGTCGTGATCGAGATGTACTTGAGCGTGTTCGCGAAGGTGCGGCGCCCGTCCTCCACGCCCGTGCGCAGGACGTCGAGGTCGCGCTTCAGCAGGATGATGTCGGCGCTCTCGCGTGCGACGTCCACGGCCTGGTCGACCGAGATGCCGACGTCGGCCGCGTGCAACGCGGGGGCGTCGTTGATCCCGTCGCCGAGGTAGCCGACCGAGTGGCCGGTGCGCTGGAGCGCGCGGACGATGCGCTCCTTCTGCTGCGGATCGATCTCGGCGAAGAGCGACGTCTTGGGCGCCGCATGCCAGAGCGCCTCGTCGTCGAGCTTCGCCAGCGCCTCCCCCGTGAGCATCGAGGTCGGGTCGAGCCCGACGGTCTCGGCGAGGTGGCCGGTCACGAAGCGGTTGTCCCCCGTGATGACCTTGACCTCGACGTTCAGCCTCGCGAGGTCGCCGAGCACGCGCGCCGCATCGGCCTTGGGCGGGTCGAGGAAGAGCAGAAAGCCCGCGAAGACCATCTCCGCTTCGTCGTCGCGCTGATAGGCCCCCTTGGCCGAGACGGCGCGCGTCGCGAGCGCGAGCACGCGAAAGCCCGCCTTGCCCTTCGCTTCGTAGTACGCGCGAGAGCTCGGCGGCGACGGCGTCCGTCAGCGCGCAGCACGGCGCCGTCGCGCTCCACCTGCGTGCAGATCGAGAGCACGTTCGCGAACGCGCCCTTGGTGACGACGAGATGCCGCTCGGCGTCGCCCCCCTCGGCCATCACGATCGTCAGGCGCTTTCTCAGGAAGTCGTAGGGGATCTCGTCGATCTTGTCGTGGCCCGCGGTCGAGAGCCCCGCCTGTTCCCCTGCCGTCGACGATCGCCGCGTCGATCGGGTTGTCGATGCCGGTCTCGAAGGAGGCGTTGAGGAACGCGAGCTGCCGGACCGCGGCCGACGTGCGCCCCCTCGGATCCGTGGCGTCGGCGAGGACGATCGTCCCTTCGGTCAGCGTGCCGGTCTTGTCGGTGCAGAGGACGGTCATGCTGCCCAGGTTCTCGATCGCGTCCAGGCGGCGGACGATGACGCCCTGCCTTGCTCATCGCCCGCGCGCCGGCCGAGAGCGTGACGCTCACGATCGCGGGCAGGAGCTCGGGCGAGAGGCCGACGGCGAGGGCGACCGAGAAGAGCAGCGACTCGACGAGCGGACGGTGGAGCAGGAGATTCACCGTCAGGACGAAGAGGACGATGACGACCATCGACCGGATCAGCAGGTAGCCGAACTGCCGGAGCCCGCGGGCGAAGTTGGTCTCGGGCTCCCGCGCGCGCAGCCGTGCGGCGATCGCGCCGAACGCGGTGCGGCGTCCCGTCTCGACGACGAGGACCCTCGCCGTGCCGCTGCGCACCGACGCCCCGAGAAACACGACGTTCGTCCGCCGGGCGAGCGGCGCGTCGGCGGCGACGACTCCGGGCTGCTTCTCCACCGGGAACGACTCGCCGGTCATGCTCGCCTCGCTGACGAGGAAGTCCCTCGCCTCGAGGATCCGTCCGTCGGCGGGAATCAGGTTGCCCGCCGAGAGCACGAGGACGTCGCCGGGCACGAGCGCGTCGGCGTGCACGGTCCCTTCGACGCCGTCGCGCACCACGCGGCAGGTGAGCGCGAGGCGCTTCTTCAGCTCCTCGACGGCCGCGGACGCCCGGTACTCCTGGTAGAAGCCGAGCAGCGTGGAGCCAACCACGATCGCGAGGATGATCGCCGCGTCGACCCACTGGGAGAGGCCGAGCGACACCGCGGCGGCGAAGATCAGGATCAGGACGAGCGGGCTCTCGACCTGCCGCCAGAGCAGGCGCAGCGGGCCGAGACGCTGAGCGTCCTCGACGCTGTTCGGGCCGACGACCGCCAGTCGCTCGGCGGCCCGCGCCGTCGTCAGCCCATTCGGACCCGAGCCGAGGGAGGCGCTGAGTTCGCCGACGTCGCGACTCCAGTACGGTGCCGTGGCGATAGCCCCTCCTGAACACCGGGCCGTCAGTCGTTGCCGGGGTGCTCCTGGATCGATTCGAGGTAGACCACCAGATCGCGAATCCGTTCGGTCACCGTCTGCTCCGCCGGCGAGAACGCATCGCCCCAGATGGGCATCGCCGAGTCTCCGTGCGCCCGCACCGCCTGGCGTCCGTCGATCGCGCGATGGACCGCGTCGACCGGAAACACGCCCTTGTTGCGGGCGGCGATGGTCGTCAGGTTCGCCGGCGGCACGCGCAGGTACTGGACCATCGGGCCGTCACCGTGTCCGCTGATGCCGTGGCACGTCGCGCAGTGCGTCCGAAAGAGCTGCCGTCCGCGGCCGAGTGCGGCGTCCTGGCGATTCGCGCCCAAGGTGCTCGGCCGGGCGGCCAACGCGAATGCGAGCGCGACGCTTGACCAGCCAACCCAACGTGGCCATCCCATGGTGTCCCCTCCGATGGTCCGCTCTCGCAAGAATCCTTCCCGCCGCCAGCTCGCCTGCGGGCGCGCCCTGGCCGGGGAAATGCCGGACGCCCGGGCAAAATCCCTCGGCCGCGTGGAATCTTCCACAGCTGCCGGCGCGAGCCGACGGCCGCCGTGCCGAAATGCCACTCGAGCAGGTCGCCTGCGCCTGGCACCGGACGCGCAGTGGTTCGTTCATGAGGAGCCCTATCATGACCGCACTCACCGTCGACTTCGCTGATTCTCACGCTCGAGGACGTGCCACGGGTCGGCGGCAAGAACGCCTCCCTCGGCGAACTGTTTCGAAGCCTGAAGCCGCAAGGGGTCGGGGTCGTGGACGGGTTCGCCACCACCGCGGAGGCCTACCGGCTGCTCCTCGCCGAAGGGGATCTCGGCGAGCGCCTGCGCTCGCTGCTGACCGGCTTCGACCCCGAGAACCTCGCCGAGCTGGCCGAGCGCGGCCATGCCGCCCGCTCGAGCGTGCTCGAGACGCCGCTGCCGGCGGCCATGCGCGACGCGGTCATCGCCGCGTACGCGCGGCTCTGTGCCCGCCATGGCGGCGAGGCCTCGCTGGCCGTGCGCTCCTCGGCCACCGCCGAGGACCTGCCCGAGGCCTCGTTCGCGGGCGCCGCCGAGACGTTCCTCAACGTCCGCGGCGTCGACGCGCTGCTGCGGGCCGTCCATGCCTGCTGCGCCTCGATCTTCACCGATCGGGCGATCAGCTACCGGGCCCGGCTCGGCTACGACCATCTCAAGGTCGCGTTGTCGGTCGGCGTCATGCCGATGGTGCGGGCCGACCTGGCGAGCTCGGGCGTCATCTTCACGCTCGACACCGAATCGGGGTTCCGTGATGCCGTCGTGGTCACCGGGGCCTACGGCCTGGGCGAGTACGTCGTCCAGGGCGTCGTCACGCCCGACGAATGGACCGTCTTCAAGCCGGCGCTGGCCGAGGGCGCCCGGCCGATCGTCGGCCGCCGTCTCGGCTCGAAGGAGGTGCGGCTGGTCTACGCCGACGGCAGCCGTACGACTCGCAGCGAGGCCACGCCAGCAGCGGAGCGCAGCCGGTTCTGCCTGTCGGACGACGAGGTCCTGACGCTGGCGCGCTGGTCGCTGCTCATCGAACGGCACTACTCGTCGCGGGCCGGTCACAGCCAGCCGATGGACATCGAGTGGGCGAAGGACGGCCAGAGCGGCGGGTTGTTCATCGTCCAGGCCCGGCCCGAAACGATCCATTCGCGCAAGCTGCCGACGGCGGCAGCGGAATCGTACCGGCTGACCGGCTCGCCGAGCCGTGCCGTCGTCACCGGCCAGGCCGTCGGCGAGAAGATCGCCAGCGGCCGGGCGCGGGTGGTGAAGGACGTGGCCGGCCTGGCCGAGGTCCAGGCCGGCGAGGTGCTCGTCGCCGAGCGCACCGATCCGGACTGGGAGCCGGTCATGCGCCGCGTCGCGGCGATCGTCACCGATTCCGGCGGCCGGACGGCCCACGCCGCCATCGTGTCGCGCGAGTTCGGCCTGCCCTGCATCGTTGGAACGGGCACCGCGACGAGCGCCATCCGGACCGGCGACCTGGTCACCGTGTGCTGCGCCGAAGGCAGCGAAGGACACGTCTACGCCGGGCTGCTGCCGTTCGCCGTCGAGCGCATCGACCCCCAGGCGTTGGCGGCGCCGCGACGGACGCGGATCATGCTGATCGTCGGCGACCCCGGCCGGGCGTTCGCGCTGTCCGCGATCCCCAACGACGGCGTCGGGCTGGCCCGGATCGAGTTCATCATCACCAACGACATCGGCATCCACCCGATGGCGCTGGCCCGCTATCCGGCCCTCGCCGACGCGGCGGCGGTCGCGGCCATCACGGCGCGGATCGGCGAGGAAGCGCCGGCCGAGTTCTTCGTCCGTCGCCTGTCCGAAGGCATCGGCCGGATCGCGGCCGCCTTCTTCCCCAAGCCGGTCATCGTGCGGATGAGCGACTTCAAGACCAACGAGTACGCCGCGCTGCTCGGCGGCCGCGAGTTCGAGCCCCGGGAGGAGAACCCGATGATCGGCTTCCGCGGCGCATCGCGCTACTACGACCCGCGCTATGCTGCCGGCTTCGCCTTGGAATGCCGCGCCGTGAAGCGCGTCCGCGACGAGATGGGCTTGCGTAACGTGAAGGTGATGATCCCGTTCTGCCGGACGCTCGACGAGGCGCGCCGCGTCCTCGCCGTCATGGCGGAACACGGCCTGCGCCAGGGCGACGCCGGCCTCGAGGTCTACGCCATGTGCGAGATCCCGGCCAACGTCGTCCTGGCGGAGGAGTTCCTGCGTATCTTCGACGGCTACTCGATCGGCTCGAACGACCTGACCCAGCTGACGCTCGGCCTCGATCGCGATTCCGAGACGGTCGCGCGGCTGTTCGACGAGCGCGACGGCGCCGTCCGCTGGATGATCGGCCGGGCCATCGCCGCCGCCAAGCGCGTCGGCAAGCCGATCGGGATCTGCGGCCAGGCGCCGTCGGACTTTCCGGACTTCGCCGCCTGGCTGGTCGAGCAGGGCATCGACTCGATCTCCCTGAACCCCGACACCGCCATCAGGACGGCGTTGCGGGTCGCGGAGGCGGAAGCGCGGCAGTCGGCCCCGCTCGCTCACGCGGCGAGCTGACCCGGCGTAGAGGCGATGCCCATCCCGACGACGCGTGCCGTCGCGCCAGCCGCCGGCGAGCCGCAGCAGGCCGTGATCGACTTCCTGGCCGTGCCCGCGACCCATGGTGGCCTCCCGGTCGAGCGCATCGACACGCACAGCGCCGTCGTGTTCCTGGCTGGCGGGCGGGCCCTGAAGCTGAAGCGCGCCGTCGCCTTCGACTATCTGGACTTCTCGACGCCGGCCCTGCGGCACGCCGCCTGCGAAGGCGAGGTCCGCGTCAACCGGCGCACCGCGCCGTCCATCTACCGCGGCGTGGTCGCCGTCACCCGCGAGCCGGACGGCCGGCTGGCGCTCGATGGAACGGGCGAGCCCGAGGACTGGTGCGTCGACATGGTCCGCTTCGAGCAGGACGCGCTGCTCGATCGACTCGCCGCGCGTGACGCCGTGACCGTTGAGATGGCCGAGTCCCTGGCCGCCGTCGTCGCGTCCTTCCACGTCGCGGCCGAGCCCCGCCGGGATCAGGGCGGCGCCGCCGGCATGCGGTGGGTGATCACGGGCAATGCCCAGGGCTTCGCCGAGCAGGGCCGGGAGATCCTCGACGCCCGATCGTGCCTGACGCTGACGACCGCGGCGCTCGAGGTGCTCGAACGACAGGCCGCGCGGCTCGATGGCCGGCGCGCGGCCGGCTTCGTCCGCCAGTGCCACGGCGACCTGCACCTGCGCAACATCGTGCTGATCGACGGCGTCCCGACGCCGTTCGACGCCATCGAATTCAACGACGCGATCTCGTGCGGAGACGTCTTCTACGACCTGGCCTTCCTGCTGATGGACCTGTGGCGGCGAGGGCTGCGGCGCCAGGCGAACGCGCTGCTCGGCGCGTATCTCGGCCGGACGCTCGATTCTCGACGGCCTGGCGCTGCTGCCGCTCTTCCTCTCGTGCCGCGCCGCCGTGCGCGCCAAGACGAGCGCGACCACGGCGCGGCTCCAGCCGGCCGGCCCGCGGCGCGACGAGGTCGAAGCGCTGGCCCGCGAATACCTGGTGATGGCCGCGGCGTTCCTGCGGCCCGCGCCGGCGAGCCTCGTCGCCGTCGGCGGGCTGTCCGGCTCCGGGAAGTCGACCGTGGCGCGGGCGGTGGCGCCGGACATCGGTGCGGCGCCTGGCGCCCTCGTGCTGCGCTCCGACGTCATCCGCAAGTCGCTGCTGGGCGCGCAGCCGTCCGACCATCTGGGCCACGCTGGCTACTCCGCGGACGTCTCGGCTCGCGTGTACGCTGCGCTCGCCGGGCAGGCCCGGACGGCCCTCCGGGCCGGCCACGCCGTCGTCGCCGATGCCGCCTTCCTGCGCCCCGCCGATCGGGCCGCCATCGAGGCGGTGGCGGCGGACGCAGGGGTTCCGTTCACCGGATTGTGGCTGGAGGCCTCTCCCGCCGTGCTGACGAGCCGCGTCGAGGCGCGGGTCGGCGACGCGTCCGATGCGGATGCAGGCGTGGTGCTCGAACAGCTGCGCCTGGATCCCGGCCCGGTCCGGTGGCCGCGGCTCGACGCGTCAGCGGCCGCGCCCATCGTGCTGTCCGACGCGCGGAGCCGCCTGCCCCGGTCCTGAACGAGTGGCCCTGGCTTAGGACACGAGCGGGCCGAACGCGAACCCGAGCGCGAAGATGAAGATCGCCGCAACGATCCATCCCGCCAGGCAGACGGCCAGGGCCCGGGACAGGTGCGTGAAGTCGAGCGCCTGCCGCACCGCGACGACCATCGCCGCCAGCATCCACACCGCGATCACGGTGAAGGTGGCCGGACGGGCCACGGGCACCGCCACCAGCGCCAGCAGCAGGCCCGGCGCCGCGCTGAAGCCGATGGTCCGGGCGATTTCGGCAACATCGCTCCTCGTCTGCGGTTCGGGGAAGACGCGCACGCCGACGTTGTAGACGACGAACGCCCACGACAGCCAGCCGACCAGGGCGGACGCGGTGGCGACGACGATGGACCGGACGGTGGGCGCGGTTCCCGCCAGCCCGACGCCGGCGGCGACGCCGAAGCCGACGACGACCACGATGGCCTGGCGCAGCGCGCCCGGGTCGGCTTCGATGGCCTCGTAGGTCGCCGCATCCATCCGCATCGCACCGATGACCCGTTTCGCGAAGTCCATGGCGTCCTTCCCATTTCCGGCGGGCCCGGCCCCGTCAGTAGATCAGCGCGATCGCGATGCCCCGGCGGCGATCCGTCAGTATCGGCCCGACGCGCAGTCGAGTCGCAGACGGCATCTCGAAGATGGTGTCGAACCTCCTGAACGCCCCGTCCAGGCCCGCCCCGGCCGCCGCGGCCGGCCCGGCCACGACGAGGGTGCCGACGCGACGGCAGTCGCTCGATTCGCTCGACTGACTGCAGCGCAGCGCCACGAACCCGAGGCCTGCGCCGGCGCCGATGCCGAGCCCGATCAGGATCCCGTCGGCTTCACGACGCGGCCTGCGGATGCGTGTGATCTGCGCCGCCGGGAACTCGACGATGGCGCCTCGGCGAACCACCCTGAGCGACGAGCCGGACACACCGTCGAAGTCGGCATCGACGACGGCCCCGTCGCGAGCGACGACCCGGATTCGGTCGCCGTGCCGCAGCTGCTGCTGGACGTCGCCGAGGCTCTGGCTCTGGCCCTCGGCGACGGTCGGTGACGTCGCGAGTATCGCGGCGAGGCCTGCGGCCGCCAGTCGGTATCCCATGGCTCATCCGGTCGACAACCCGTCTGCCGATGGGATCGCAAGAGCGATGCCGCGACGAGCCACACCGCCGGCCGGCCGGCGATCCCAGTAGCGGGCGTTCCTTCGTGGAAGTTCCCGACGGGTGGGGAATAGCGCGCAGCGGCCAGGCGGGGGCAGCGGGCCGGCACCCCTTGGCCCACGGGGCGTCCCTGGGCGGCCTTGGAGGCGGACTTGCAGCAGCCGTACCGAGCAATAACAAGGGAGCAGCCATGAAGATCAAGGCCATCATGGGCGGAACGGTCAGGACCTGCGGTCCCGACACCAACCTGGGCTCCATCATCGACACCATGAGCACCTACGGGTGCGGTATCGTGCCGGTCGTCAACGAGCGCGGCGAGGCCGTCGGCGTCGTCACCGACCGTGATGCCTGCATCGCGCTCGGCAGACGGGACGTGCCGGCGTCGACGCTGGTGGCCCGCAACGTGATGACGCAGCCGGTGATTGGCTGCGCCCCGGACGACGACAGCGTCGTGGCTTTGCTGACGATGGTGCAGTACCACGTGCGGCGCCTGCCGGTGCTCGGGGACGGGGGCGTCCTGGTCGGCATCGTGTCGATCGACGACATCGTGCGGTGGGCCGCCCAGGCGCCGGGCACCGATCCGCTGCGGATCGCCGTGCTCGACGTGCTCGCCGGGATCAGCGTCGGCACGCCGGCGCGGCATTCGGCCACGGCCAGTGCCGGAACCGTACCTGCCGCCTGCTCCTGAGCCGACTGTGGCCGCCGTGAGCCCCGGCACCGCACCGCCCGTCGTCGCCTGGCACACCCTGACCCCGTACGAGGCCCTGTCGCGCCTCGACTCGAGTGCGGAGGGTCTGACGCAGGACGTCGCGGCGGAACGCCTGGCGTGCGGCGGGCCGAATCGGCTCGCCCCGGCCAGCCCGGTCTCGGCGAGCCAAATCCTCCGCGCCCAGCTGCGCAGCATCGTGGTGTGGCTGTTGATCGCCGCGACGGCGATCTCGCTCGCCATCGGCGATCTCGCCGAGGCCACCGCCATCGGCGCGGTCCTGGTGCTGAACACCGCGCTGGGCTTCACCATCGACCTGCGGGCCCGGCGCGCCATGCATGCCCTGCTGGGGCTCGACGTCTCACGCTGCGCGGTCGTGCGCGACGGCGTCACGGCGATCGTCGACGCGCAGATGCTGGTCCCGGGCGACGTGATCGAGGTCGGCCGCGGGCAGAGCGTCCCGGCCGACGCGCGGGTGCTGACCACGCATGACCTGCGCGTCTCGGAAGCGGCCCTGACCGGCGAGTCGATGCCGGTATCGAAGCACGCGACGGTGGTGCTCGACCCCGGCGTCCCGCTCGCCGACCGCGTCACCATGATCTACAAGGGCACGACCGTCATCGCCGGCACCGGCCGCGCGGTCGTCGCCGCGACCGGTGACCGCACCGAGCTGGGCCGCATCAGCACGCTCGTCGCGGCGATTCCCGAGGCGCCGACGCCCCTCGAGCGCCGTCTCGACGAGCTCGGCCGCCGCCTGGTCTGGCTGGTGCTCGCGATGACGGCCGCCGCCTCGGGCCTCAACCTGCTGCACGGCCAGCCGCTGCCGCTCGTGCTCGAGATGGGGATTGCGCTGGCGGTGGCCGCGGTGCCGGAGGCGCTGCCGGCGGTCGCCACCATCGCGCTCGCCATCGGTCTGCGACGCATGGCCGCGCGCCGCGCGCTGGTCCGCCGTCTCGCCGCCGTCGAGGCCCTCGGCTCGGTCACCGTCGTGTGCAGCGACAAGACGCGAACGCTCACCTCCGGCGACATGACCCTGGTCACGGTCTGGACGCCGGACGCGGTGTTCGAGCCGGGCCGCCGTACCGGCGAGCCGCCCGCGGCGGCGTGCGCGGAGGCGATGCGGGTGGCGGTCCGGGCCAGTCGGCCGCCCGCCGCCGACCTCGATGACGCGGGCGCGGTCGACGATCCCGTCGATCGCGCTCTGGTGCGCGGCGCCGAAGCGGCCGGCCTCGGTCTCGCCGACGCGACCGGTGCCGCCCCGATTGGCATAGTGCCGTTCTCGAGCGAGCGCAAGCTGGCCGCCACCTTCGGTCGGGAAGCGGGCGCCGTCGTCGCCAGCGTGAAGGGCGCGCCCGGCCGCATCGTCGATCTCTGCCGGCACGTTCGCCGGAACGGTCGCCTCGAGTCGTTGGACGAGGCTGGGCGGGCGGAGCTGGTCGCCGTCAACGAGCGGCTCGCCGCCGGCGGCCTCCGCGTGCTCGGTGTCGCGGGCGGCCCGGTGGATCAGCCGGACGAGTCACACCTCGGCGGCCTGACCTTCATCGGGTTCGTCGGGCTGATGGATCCGCCCGCCGACGGCGTGCGGGAGACGATCGTCCGGCTGCGAGCGGCCGGCATGCGGACCGTCATGCTCACCGGTGATCAGCGCAACACGGCCGCCGCCGTCGGCCGGGAGCTGGGGATCGTCGGCGCCGTCTCGGAGGTGATCGACGGCCGCGAGCTGGCGGGGCTGTCGCCGGCCGAGCTGCGCGAGCGGATCAGCGCCGCGGGCGCGTTCAGCCGCATCGCGCCGGAAGACAAGCTGCGCGTCGTCCAGTCGCTGCAGGAGCAGGGCGACGTGGTCGCGATGCTGGGCGATGGCGTCAACGATGCCGCCGCCCTCAAGCAGGCGGACGTCGGCGTCGCCATGGGCCGGCGCGGCACCGACGTCGCGAAGGAGGCCGCCGCCATCGTCCTGCAGGACGACCGCTTCGAGACCATCGCGGCCGCCGTCGAGGAAGGCCGGGTCGTCTACGACAACATCCGCAAGTTCGTCTTTTATCTCTTCAGCTGCAACCTCGCCGAGGTGCTCGTGCTGACGGTCGCGGGCCTGGCCGCGCTGCCGCTGCCGCTGTTGCCGCTGCAGATCCTGTGGCTGAACCTGGTCACGGACACGTTCCCGGCGCTGGCGCTGGCGCTGGAGCCGGCGGATCACGACGTCATGAAGCGCCCGCCGCGGGATCCGCGCGAGGCCTTGCTGTCCGCCTCGTTCGTCGGCTCGATCGTCTTCTATGCCGTGCTCATCACGGTCGTGGCGCTGGCCGCCTTCCTCTGGGCGCTGGGCCGTGCTCCGGGGCACGCGACGACGGTCTGCTTCATGACGCTGGGCCTGACCCAGATCTTCCATCTGGGCAACGCCCGGAGCCCGCACCACGTGCTGCACCCGTCGCGGGCCTTGGCCAATCCCTACGCGCTGCTCGCCGTCGCGGTTGCGGTGGGGCTGCAGTGGCTGTCGGTCGCCGTGCCCGGCATCGCGTCGACGATCGGACTGACGCCGCTCGATGGGACCGAGTGGCTGGTCGTCGTCGGCCTGGCGGCCCTGCCGGCCCTGGTGGGGCAAGCGGTCAAGCGCTGGCCGCGTTCGACCCGGGACGCCCTGCTCGTGCTGGCCGTGACGCTGTCGCTCCCACCGAGTGCCTGGGCCGGCCCGACGTGCCAGATCCCGACGGGCCAGATCCCGGCTGGCCAGATCCCGGCTGGCCTCACCGCGTCCGAGCGAGCGGAGCTCGACGCGCTCTACGCTGCGGGACCGGGCCTGGCCCTGTGGAGCGACGCCTCCGGACGGCTCACCACAGACGCGCGCGAGGCGATCGGCGTGCTCGCCGCAGCGCCGGATGATGGGCTCGATCCGGCGGACTACGGCCTGGACACGTTGCGCGAGCTGGCCGCGGCGGTGGCCGCGGCGCCGGCGCCGGACGCCGAACGGCTGGCCGCCTTCGACGTCCGGCTGAGCGCCGGGATGCTGCGCTACTTCCGTCACGTCCATCGGGGCCGCGTCGATCCCCGGTCGCTCGGCATCTCGCTCGACGCCGAGCCCGAACGCCATGCGTTCGTCGGTCTCCTGCAGGCGGCGTTGGCCGCGCACGACGTGCCGGCCGTTGCCGCCACCCTGGCGCCTTCCCTCCCGCAGTACCAGGCGCTGCGTCGCCAACTGGCCCGGTATCGTGCCATCGGCGATCTGCCCGACACGGCCTGGCCTTCAGTACCGCAGGCGATCCGCCCGAGCGACCGGCTGGAGACGGCCAACGCCCTGCGCCAGCGCCTGGCGGCGTTCGGCGATCTGCCGGCGGATGCGCCGCCGGCCGCTGACGCCGGCGTCTACGACGACACGCTCGTGGCTGGCGTGTGCCGCTTCCAGGCGCGTCACGGCCTGGCGTCGGACGGTGTGCTTGGGCGTGCGACACGGGCCGCCCTGGCGGTGCCCGTGCGAGCGCGCATCCGCCAGATCGAGCTGTCGCTCGAGCGGCTGCGCTGGTTGCCCGATGCCGGCGACGAGCGCATCGTCGCGCTGAACATCCCGATGTTCCGGCTCGGGGCGTGGGATGGCGCCGACGCGTCCCGACCGGCGCTGCGGATGCGGGTCATCGTCGGACGGGCGCTGCTCACCGAGACGCCGGTGTTCACCGCCCTGATGCGAACGGTGATCTTCCGGCCGTACTGGAACGTGCCGCGATCGATCCTGCTCAAGGAGATGCTGCCGGAACTCGAGCGCGATCCGACCCGGCGGCTCCCGGCCGACTACGAGATCGTCGACGGCCAGAGCGACGAGGCCGACGCGGTCCCGGCGACAGCGGCGGCACTCGCCGGGCTGCGAGCCGGGACGCTCCGGCTGCGCCAGCGACCGGGCCCGGGCAACGCGCTCGGCCTTGTCAAATTCGTCTTCCCCAACGCCTCCGACGTCTACCTGCACGGCACGCCGGCGGTCGGGTTGTTCCAGCAGCAGCGCCGGGACTTCAGCCACGGCTGCGTCCGGGTCGAGGACCCGACGGCGTTGGCCGAGTGGGTGCTGCGCGACGAGACGGGCTGGGACCGGGCCCGGATCGAGGCGGCGATGGCCGGCGCGGTGTCGTCACGGGTGGAGTTGGCGGCGCCGATCAGGGTGGTGCTCTTCTACACGACCGCGGCCGTCGTCTCGGCGGACGGCGAGGTCTACTTCGCCGACGACATCTACCGCCACGACGCCCGGCTGAACGAGGCGCTGGCCCGGCGGCCGCGTCCCGCGCGCGATCGTTGAGGGAGGGAGACGGTCAGCGTCGAGCGATCACAGACGCCCGGAGCGGAGGACGCCCACGGCGAGGCCGAGGCCGAGGATCGCGGCGCTCAGGAACCCGGCCAGGCCGAGGAGCGGGTAGCCGAGCAGCTGCGGACCGGCGCCGGCCAGGACGATGATCGACGAGCCGATCAGGATCGCGGCGATGACGATCGCGAAGCTGAGGCGATTGCTCGACCGATCCATCTCGCGGACGAAGTGATCAAGGTTGCGGTGGACGAACTGCACCTGGACGCCCTCGCGCCGGACGCGTCGGGTGATCTCGGCCAGGTCGGTCGCCGCCGCTCCCATCGCGCGGAGGGCGCGGCGGCTGGCGCGGGCGGTCCGGCGCGCCACCGCCGTCGGGCTCCGCTTCTCCGAGAGCAGCGCCGTCACGAACGGCGTGGCGTATTCCACGATCTCGAAGTCCGGGTCGAGCTGACGGCCGACCGCCTCGATTGTCGTCAGTGACTTGATCAGCAGCAGGAGATCGGCCGGCAGCTTCAGGCGGTGCCGGGCCATCGCCTCCGTGATCGACCCGAACAGCGCCCGCAGCGAGAGCTGCCCCAGCGCCAGGCCCGCGTACTGGTCCAGCATCTCGTCGAGGTCGCGCGACAGCGCCGCCCCGTCGACCGGACGCAGCGGCGTGGCGACGCCGACGACGATGCCGGCGAGCCGATCGGCGTCGTGGGCATGGATCGCCATGACCATCTCGGCGAGCCGGTCGCGCATCCGGCGATCGAGGCGGCCGACGATGCCGAAGTCGACGAAGGCGACGACGTTCTGCGGCAGGACGAGCAGGTTGCCGGGATGCGGGTCGGCATGGAACAAGCCGTGGATCAGCACCTGCCGCAGCACCGCGTCGGCGCCGCGCCGCGCCACCAGGCGGCGATCGAGGCCGGGGGCTTCGTCGGTGCCGACGGCGCTCACCTTCACGCCGTCCAGGAACTCCATCGTGAGCACCGCCGCGCGGCTCAGCGGCCAGTGGATCCGCGGCAGGCGGATGGTGGCGTCGCCGGCGAACTGCGCCGCGACCCGCTCGATCAGCCGTCCCTCCCGCACGAGGTCCTGCTCGCGGCGGATGGTCCGGGCGAACTCGGCCACCAGCTCGCCCAGGCTGTAGAGCGCGGCGTCGGGCCAATGGCGCTCCGCCAGCGCGGCCAGGTCGGCCAGGATCGCCGAGATCGGCTTCGACGACGGCGGCCAGGCCGGGCCGCCGGACCTTGACCGCGACGAGCTCGCCGGACGGCAGCGTCGCCCGGTGCACCTGGGCGATCGACGCCGCCGCCAGCGGCTGCGGGTCGAACGCCAGGAAGAGATCCTCGACGCGGCGCCCGGTGGCCTCCTCGATCGCCCGCTCGGCCGCGCCTGCCGGCAGGGGCGGCACGTTGTCCTGGAGCAGCGTCAGTTCGGCGACGACCTCGGCCGGCAGCAGATCCGCCCGCGTGCTCAGGGCCTGGCCGAACTTGATGAACGTCGGCCCGAGCGCCTCGAACGCGAGGCGGAGGCGGACGGCCCGGCTCGCCTCCGGCTGGTCGCGACGGCCGAAGGCCGAGAGCATCCGCCGCCCGGCGGCGAGGTAGGGCCCCAGATGCAGCGCGTCGACGACGTCGACGAAGCCGTAGCGGACGAGGATGCCGACGATCTCGGTGTAGCGGCGGACGTGCACCGCCCGCCCGATCCGCCGTCTGGTCGGTGCCGCCGCGTTCATCGCGTCATCTCGAAGCGGTAGCGGGGCGGCCGAAGGTTGTAGGTCGTCGTGCCCCGGATCTTCTGCGCGCCGTCGAAGTCCCCGTCGAAGTACTGCTTGCCGTCGCCGAAGTCGGCCTCGAGGTGGACCGGTCCGCTGCCCGGATACGTCCCGGTCATGAAGCCGCCGCCGCCGGTGCCGTCGCCGGTGATCCGGCCGGTGACGCGATCGCCGATCATCGACAGCTCCATCCGGAACGTGCGCCCGCCCGGGTAGTCGAGCATCACCCCGTTCCAGACGCCGTTCAGGACGCCGGCGCAGATCGGCGCGATGCCGCCGCCGTCGATCTGGCGCAGGACGTTGACCGTCGCCTGCACGTGCTCGCAGCCATTGACCCGGTAGCGCAGGTATTCCTGGGTCCACACGATGTCGCCCTCGATGTCGACGAAGGTCGACGTCAGGCCTCGCTGGAGCGCGTCGCGGTAGAACGCTTCGAGCTCGACGCGAAACGCGAACGGTTCGTTGCGCGGTGGAAAGGCGACCATCCCCTCCGGGGCCTCGCCGCACGTCGGGGCGATGGCGCCGCTGCGGATCTGGCTGAAGACGCGTGCCGCGGCGGTGTCGTGGTCGCAGCCGTTGACGCGATAGCGCAGGTACTCCTGCGTCCAGACGATGTCCCCCTCGACGTCGACGAAGGTCGCCGTCGGCCCGCGTCCCAGGCCGAACCGGTATTTCTCCTCGAGCGCCTGCCGGAACTGGAACGGCTCGTTGCGCGGTGGGAACGCGATGCGGTCGCCGAACGCCGAGCCTCCGGCCGGCGGCAGTGGGACCGGGCGAGCGGTGGCTGCCGGCGTGGCCTCGGCGCCGGCACGGCCGGACGTCACTGTGGCGGATGACGGGCTGGTGGGCGCGACCGCCCGTCGCGGCCCGTTCAGGGCTGGGCTGGCAGCCGGCCATCGCGATCGCCGCGAGGCCCAGGAGCCCGTGGTGAAGGTCCCGCCGCATTCGACGGCCGACGCATCCAGCCTGGCGGCGTAGCATGGCGAGGTCGGCTGCAAGCGACGTGCCTTGCGCGGGGGTGACGCTCCCGGGCGTGCCGAGCCAGCGCGGCCCACGGCTCGGTCGGCGCGTCGCGCGGAAGATTCCTCAGGGCCGGGGATTCCTGCGGAACGGCGGAGAATCCGTCACGTCTGGCGCAGCGTCGCTTGTCCTGAGCGGGTGCGCGAATCACTCTTCGCTTGACACCGCATCGTCTGGCGTCAGACTGGGCCCTCACCATGGACAGCTTCGACGATCATCGGACGCCTGCCGGTGCTGCGGTGGGGGAGTAACCATGGCAAGCACGCTGCCGGCCGGAGAATTGTTCACGCTGGAGTCACTGGTCACGCCGACCGCCCAGGGGATCGCGAGCCGGGTGCTGGCGCGCACCGCGGCCGGCAACATCACGCTGTTCGCGTTCGATGCCGGCGAGGAGCTCTCGGAGCACACGGCGCCGTTCGACGCGCTGGCGCTGACGTTGTCCGGCGCGCTGACGCTGACCATTGGCGGCGTCGAGGTGCGGACAGCGCCGCAGACGATCGTGCTGATGCCCGCCAACGTGCCGCACGCGGTGCTCGCCCCGGAGGCGTCGCGGATGCTCCTGATCATGCTGCGGGACGCCGAGCGGACAATCCCGCAGCGGAGCGAAAACTTCCCGCCGGACTGACCACCCAATCGCGAGCCGTTTCATGCAGCCGCAGGTCGACGGCTGCCGGCCTGGACGCGCCGCCCGTGGGTACGGAGCTTGCCCTCTGATCGGGCGGAGAGCTCCCCATGCCGACATCCCCGCTCGACGATCTCGCCGCCCACCCGACCCGCGACGCCCACCTCACCCCCTGGCTGCTCGAGGTCGCCCGCGAGAGCGGGCTTCTCACCGGTGACGCGCCGCTGCTCGAGGCCGCCGCGACCATCGTCGACCAGTGGCGGACGATCGCCCGGGCCGCCGGCGTGTCGCCGGCCCTGCCGGCCGCCGCGGTCGCCGCCAGCCGCCATGTTGGGCTCGCCGACCTGGCCACCATCCAGGCCCGGGCCGTGGCCCTCATCCCCGAGAAGCTGGCGCGGGCGCGGCACCTCATCGGCCTGCGTGAGAGCGACCACGAGATCGTCGTCGCCGCGGCCGATCCGCTCGACATCGAAGGCGAGCACCTGGTCGGCTTCGTGACTGGGCGGCGGCCGGTGCTGGAGGTGGCGCCGCCGGACGCGATCCAGGAGCTGATCGACGCTCACTATGCGCCCGACCGCGCCATCGAGCGGCTGCTCGGCAGCGTCGGCGCGGGTCTGGCGTCGGCGGTCCACATCGAGACGGAGTCGGGCCCGGCGCCGGTCGCCGCGCGCGAGGCCGAGTCGGCGCCGATCATGCGCCTGACCAGCCTGATCCTGCGCGACGCGGTCCACGCGCGCGCCAGCGACGTCCACATCGAACCCGACCGCGACGGCGGCCGGGTACGGTTTCGCGTCGACGGCGTGCTCCAGCCCTACACCCGGCTGTCGCTGCCGATCCTGAACCGGGTCGTCTCGCGCATCAAGATCATCGGCAAGATGGACATCGCCGACCGGCTGCGGCCGCAGGACGGCCGGGCCCGCATCCGGATCGACGAGCGCTCGATCGATCTGCGGCTGTCGACCGTGCCGACGCGCGAGTCCGAGAAGGCGGTCATCCGGCTGCTCGATCCGGGCAACGCGCGGCGCCTCGAGGACCTGTCGCTCGAAAGCTGCGAGGTGGCGCCGCTGCGGACGCTGCTCGGCCACCGCGACGGCATCGTGCTGGTCACCGGACCGACCGGATCCGGCAAGACGACGCTGTTGTACGCGGCGTTGCGCGAGATGCCGGCCGGCGAGCTGAACGTGATGACGGTCGAGGATCCGGTCGAGTACGAGCTGCCCGGCCTGACCCAGATCCAGGTCGAGCCGAAGCGCGACGTCACCTTCGTCACCGCGTTGCGATCCATCCTGCGGCAGGATCCCGACGTCATCTTCATCGGCGAGATCCGCGACGCCGAGACCGCCGCCATCGCGGTGCAGGCCAGCCTGACCGGCCATCTCGTGCTCGCCTCGCTGCACACCAACGACGCCGTCGGCGCGGTCGGCCGCCTCGCCGATCTCGGCGTCGAGCGCGGCGAGATCGCCAGCACGCTGCGCGGCGCGACGGCGCAGCGGCTCGTGCGCCGCATCTGCCCCCGCTGCGCCCAACGGATCAGCGGCGCGGCGACGCCGGTCGAACAGCGGCTCGCCTTGCGCTACGGGGTCGAGCCGGTGGTGCGGGCGATCGGCTGCGCGGCGTGCAGCCACACCGGCTACCACGGCCGGATCCCGCTGCTCGAGGTGATGGTCGCGAGCCCGGCGCTGGAACTCGCCATCATCGGCGGCGCGCCGGCGTCGCCGCTGCAGGCCGCCGCAATCGCCGGCGGGATGCGGTCGCTGCACGAAGCGGCGGCGGCCCGTGTCCGGGCCGGTGAGACGACCCTCGAGGAGATCGACCGCGAGCTCGGCGAGGCGGATGCGCCGGCGGCCGAGCCGGAGAGCGCCGCGCACATCCTGGTGGTGGACGACGACCCCGTGTCGCGCGCGTTGGCGGCGGCGCTGCTCCGCAGCCAGGGGATGCGTGTCTCGGAAGCTGCCGACGGCCTCGAGGCGCTGGCCCGCGTCGAGTCCGGCCCGCCAGTCTCGCTGATCGTCCTCGACCTGGCGATGCCGGGGATCGACGGCCTCGAGGTGTTGCGCCGCCTGCGCGGTCGCGTCGCGACCAGTCTGCTGCCGGTCGTCGTCGTCACCGGGGCGGCGGGCGACGAGACGGAGGTGCAGTCGCTCGACGCCGGAGCCAACGACTACGTCCGCAAGCCGCTCGAAGGCGACCGGTTCCTGGCCCGGATCCGGTCGACCCTGCGCCGGGCCGAGCACTGAGGAGCGGGGCTCGGCGAAGGGGAATTTCCCGCGTCATGCGGAGATAGTCCCCGCGTTCGGCGGCAGGCCTGCGGACCGCCGTCGAGGTGTTCGGGATTCCCGCCCCGCGCCCATTGGCCGCACTCTTGCTGGGTTCGTCGCGATCATGCATCACGTTCCGACGATCATCCAGGGCGGCATGGGCGCCGGCGTGTCCGACTGGCGCCTGGCGCGCGCCGTCTCCTCGCAGGGGCAGCTCGGTGTCGTCTCCGGCACGGCGCTCGACGTCATCCTGACGCGACGCCTGCAGATGGGGGACCCCGGCGGGCACGTGCGGCGGGGCCTCGACCGCTTCCCGGTTCCGGACATCGCGGACCGCATCTGGCAGCAGGACCACGCCCCCGGCGGCAAGGACCCGGGCCGGCCGTTCAAGACGCCTCCGCTCCACCAGATGCAGCCGCCGCGGGAGCTCGTCGAGCTCTGCCTCGCCGCCAATTTCGTCGAGGTGCTGCTCGCGCGCGAGGGGCACGCCCAGCCGGTCGGCATCAACTATCTGGAGAAGATCCAGCTGCCGCATCTCCCGTCCATCTACGGCGCCATGCTGGCCGGGGTTGACTACGTCCTGATGGGCGCCGGCATTCCCGCGCGGATCCCGGGCGTGCTCGAGCAACTCGCCCAGCACGCGCCGGCCAGCTACCCGGTCGCGGTCGTCGGAGACAAGGACCGGGCCGCCGCGTCGCTCACCTTCAACCCACGCGACTTCGTCGACATCGACATCCCGCCGCTCGGGCGGCCGGCGTTCATCGCCATCGTCTCCTCGCACGTGCTGGCGGCGGCGCTGCTCAAGCGGGCCAACGGCATCATCGACGGCTTCGTGGTCGAAGGGCCGACGGCCGGCGGCCACAACGCCCCGCCTCGCGGCAAGCGCCAGCTCAATGACGCGGGCGAGCCGATCTACGGCGAACGCGACGTGGTCGATCTCGAGGCGATGCGAGCGCTCGGGCGGCCCTTCTGGCTGGCCGGCGGCTACGGCAGCGCCACGATGCTCGAGGCCGCCCGGGCCGCGGGCGCCGCCGGCGTCCAGGTGGGCACGGCGTTCGCGCTCTGCGACGAGTCCGGGTTGCGCGCCGACTACAAGGACGCCCTCCTGGCCCAGGTCCGCGCCGGCGAGGCGCGCGTCCACACCGACCCGCTCGCGTCGCCGACGTCGTTTCCGTTCAAGGTCGCCGGGCTGGCCGGCACGCTGTCGGATCCGGCCATCTACCAGGCGCGGACGCGCGTCTGCGATCTCGGCTATCTCCGCGAGGCCTACCGCCGCGACGACGGGGCAATCGGATTCCGGTGCGCCGCCGAGCCGGTCAGCGTCTACCTCGGCAAGGGCGGCCTGGTCGAGGACACCGTCGGGCGCAAGTGCATCTGCAACGCGCTGGTCGCCAACATCGGACTGGGCCAGGTGCGCGGCGCCGATCGCGAGCCGGGGATCATCACCGCCGGGGACGATGTGACGAGCCTGACGCGGTTCATGGCCGGTGACACCACCCGCTACTCGGCCGCCGACGTGATCGCCACGCTGCTGAGCGCCTGAGACCAGCCAAGGCGGCTAGCAGCCCGTGGTGGAAGTGCCGCGTCGCACCGAGACGGGCGAGGCGCCCGGCGATCCAGGCGCGAGGAGCGAGAATATCGGCCATATTCGAACGACGAGCAACGCCGAACGCCGGGATGCATCGCCCGTCGAATGCAGCGGCACTTTCACCACGGGCTGCTAGGGCCGCCTGCCGGGCTACCCCGGTGGCTGACGACCCGCACCGGTGCGCCGGCGAGCCGCGCGGTCGCGACGGTCCAGCCGAGGGCGTAGGTCGTCGTGGCGCCTGAGGCGACCAGGGCCCGCGCCAGCCGCCGGGCGTGAGCCCACCGAGGTCTTCACTGGACCGTGACCATTGGGTGAGCGTTCGGTGAGCGGCCCCGTTGCTATCGAGGCACGGGTGGCTGCGCCAGCGCGTGTCCCCTGAGTTCGGCGGTCATCCGCGGCACGTCGAGCTCGTTCTCCCACCGCGCGACGACGATCGCCGCGACGCCGTTGCCGATGAAGTTCGTGACCGACCGTGCCTCCGACATGAACCGGTCGATCCCGAGGATGAGGGCCAGGCCGGCCACCGGAATCGACGGGACGACCGCCAGCGTGGCGGCGAGCGTGACGAAACCCGCTCCGGTGACGCCGGACGCGCCCTTCGACGTCAGCATGGCGACGGCGAGGACGGCCACCTGATCGCGGATGGTCAGGTCGACATTGAGCGCCTGCGCCACGAACATCGCCGCCATCGTGAGGTAGATGTTCGTCCCGTCCAGATTGAACGAATAGCCGGCCGGTACCGACCAGGCCGACGACCGATCTGGAGCACCCGAGCCGCTCCAGCTTCTGCATCAGCGGCACGAGCGCCGATTCCGACGAGGACGTCCCCAGGACCGTCAGCAGCTCGTCCTTGATGTAAGCGATGAAGCGCAGGATGTTGAAGCCGGCGAGGGCCGCGATCGCCCCGAGCACCAGCACGATGAAGATCGCGCAGGTCAGGTAGAAGCTGGCCATCAGAAACGCCAGGGGGCGCAGTGCCTCGATACCGTAGCGCCCGATGGTGAAGGCCATGGCGCCGCCGGCGCCGATCGGCGCCAGCTTCATCATCACGTTCATCATCGCGAAGAAGATGTGCGAGCACTCCTCGATGAACTGGTGCACGGCCCGTCCGTTGGCGCCCATCCGGGTCAGGGCGTAGCCGAACAGGATCGCCACGAAGAGCACCTGCAGCAGGTTGCCGGACCCGGTGAAGGCGTCGAGGAACGTCGTCGGAATGATGCTGAGGATGAAGTCCGTCGTGCTCTGGTTGGTGGCGCGTTTCGCGTAGTCGGCGACGGCGGTGGCGTTGAGGGTCGAGGGATCGGCGTTGAAGCCGGCGCCGGGCCGGAGCGTGTTGACGACGACCAGGCCGATCAGCAGCGCGACGGTCGATACGACCTCGAAGTAGAGCAGCGCCTTGGCGCCGACGCGGCCGACCTTCTTCATGTCGCCGGCCCCGGCGATGCCGAGCACGACGGTGCAGAAGATGATCGGGCCGATCAGGACCTTGACGAGGGAGATGAACCCGTCGCCGAGGGGCTTGAGCGTGACCGCAGTGGCCGGATCCACATAGCCGAGCACGCCGCCCGCAAGGATCGCCAGCAGCACCCAGAAGTAGAGATGTCCCGTGAGGCGCTTCATCCGGGCGTCAGTGTAGCCTGCTGCCCGCGGTCAATAGATCTGCTGCGTCTTCGCGACGACGGTCTTCGGCGGCGTGACGCCGGCCGCGATCATCACTTCGCGCATGGCGGCCTCGGTTTCCGGCGACGGCTTGAAGTTGCCGAACCGGTAGCCGACGGCGATCGCGAGCGGCGTCCAGCCGAACTTGTCCGGCCGATTCCAGACGTCGATCCGGGCGCCTTTGGCGGCGAGGAACTTCACGACCTTCGGCAGGTTCTTGTAGGCGGCGGCGTGCATCGCGGTCTCGCCGTTGTTGTCGACCGCGTTCACGTCGGCGCCGAGCGTCAAGCAGCGACCTGCACGGCCTCGAGCACTTCACTCTTCGGTGCCGGCGTCCTCGCCGGGAGAACGCGTCGCCAGGCCGGCGGCCATCATCAGCGGCGTGCTGTTCTCGACGTTCGCCGAGCGTCGGATCGGCGCCCGAGCGCCGCCAGCGTCGTCATCAGCTCGGCGTCCGCGGTCAGCGCGGCCAGGAAGAACGGCGTCGCGCCGATCTCGTTCGCGCGGGTGTTGTTCAGGTTCACCTTCCTGGTCATCCTGCGCGTTCACGTTCGCGCCGTGCGCGACGAGCTTCTTCACGAGCTCGAGGCTGGTCATCGTGCCGGAGCCTTCGGGGGCCGGATCGTTGTCGCCGACGCCGGGCTTGCGGACCGACCGTGATCGCGTGGAGCGCCGTGTAGCCGGTCAGGTCGGCGTTCGGATTGGCGCCGGCGTCGAGCAGCGCGGCCGCCAGCTCGAAGTGCGCGTTCTTCACCGCCAGCGAGCAGCGGCGCTGGCGCCGGCCGCGCGGCAGCCGGACCGCCATAGCCGCGGCGCCGTCCGGCTCGACCGCGACCGGTCTCGTTGACGTCGGCGCCGGCCTCGAGCAGCACGCGCACGACGTCGAGGCGCCCTTCCCGCACCGCGAACAGCAGCGGCGTGAAGCCGGAGGCAGGCGCGCCGCGGACATCGGCGCCGGCCTCGATGAGCGCCTGCACGACGGCGGCGTGGCCTTCGGCCGCCGCCCACATCAGCGCCGTCTGGCCGCGCGCGTCGTCCTTGGCGTCGACGCTCGGCGCCGCGCGACGAGCAGCGCCTTCACCGACGGCGAGCGCTGCCGGTGCGCGCGGCCGTCATCAGCGGCGTCTCGCCGCCGGGCAAGGCGTGCGTTCGGATCGGCCCCGGCCTTCGAGCAGCAGCTCGACCATCGCGGCGTTGCCATTGGTGCAGGCCAGCGAGAGCGGCGTCACGCCGTACCGGTTCGCCGCCTTCACGTTGGCGCCGGCGCGCAGCAGCAGCGCCGCCATCTCGCGATCGTCGTGATAGCGTCGCCCAGTGCAGCGCCGTCATGCCGTCGGCCTGCGGCGCGTTCACATCGGCGACGCTGTGCCAGCGAGCGCGCGCACCCTGGCGCGATCGGTCCTTCGCTCCGCGGCATCCGCCAGCGGCGCGCTCGGACCGCGGCGCGCACGCGCGGCCAGCCGTCAGCAGCAGCAGCGACAGCGAGCACGGCAAGCGATCGCGGTCGGTCATGGTCCTCATAGAGCGCAGCAGCTCGTCGACCCTGCCCTTGCTGTCGGCGAACGCGTCCAGCCGCACGCCCACCCGCTCGAGCAGCGTCAGGTGCAGGTTGGCCAGCGGCGTCGGCTCGGCATACCGGATGTGGCGCGCCGCCCTTGACTGCCGGCCCGCGGCGCCGCCGGCGACGAGAATCGGCAGGTTCACGTGGTCGTGCACGTTGGGATTGCCCATGCCGCTGCCGTAGAGGATAGAGCGCGTGGTCCAGCAGCGATCCGTCGCCCTCCGGCGTCGCCTTCAGCTTCTCGAGGAAGTAGGCGAACAGCGACACGTGGAAGGCGTTGATCTTGCGCCATCCTGCGCGATCTTGTCCGGATCGTTGCCGTGATGCGTGAGCGGGTGATGCGGATCGGGCACGCCGATCTCGGGGTAGGTGCGGTTGCTCGTCTCGCGCGCGAGCTGGAAGGTGATGACCCGGGTGACGTCGCCCTGCATGCGCCAGCACCTGCAGGTCGAACATCAGCCGCGCGTGGTCGGCGTAGGCGGCCGGCACGCCGACCGGCCGATCGAGATCCGGCAGCGGCTGCGTCCGCCGTGCTCGGCCTCGGCCTTCTGGATGCGGCGCTCCACTTCGCGGACGGTCTCGAGATACTGGCCGACGCGGCTGCGATCCTCGGGCCCGAGCTTCGTCTGCAGGCGCGTGATGTCGTCGCGCACCGAATCGAGCAGGCTGGCCCGTCGCTGCAGCGCCGCGCGGCGATCGGCCGCGCTGCCGCCCTCGCCGAACAGGCGCTCGAAGACGATGCGCGGATGCGCCTCGGCGGGCAGCGGCGTGGTCGGCGACGACCACGAGAGGTTGTTCTGATAGACGCAGGCGTAGCCGTTGTCGCACTGGCCGACCGTCTGGAGCAGGTCCATCGACAGCTCGAGCGACGGCAGCAGCGTCTGCTGGCCGATCTGCTTGCGCGGCGACCTGATCGACCGTCGTGCCCAGGTAGTAGTCGGTGCTCTCGGTCCACTTCGCCTTGGCCGCGCTCAGGAACGACGGCGTTGGACGTGGCGTGCGTGCCGGGATAGGCGTTCTTCAGCTCCAGGTTGCTGATGACCGTGAGCTGGTCGACGACCGGCGCGAGCGACTGCAGCGTCGGCGACAGCTCCGTCAGCCGGCCCTCGCCCGGCGGCGTCCAGCGCGGGAGGTCGCAGCCCATCGGCATGTAGACGAAGCCCAGGCGGCGCACCGGATCGGCCGCGCGTCTTCGCCAGGGCCGTCATCGACGGCACCATGGCGTCGAGCAGCGGCAGCGCGACGCTCGCGCCCAGGCCCGCGCAGGAACGTCCGGCGCGGCAATGCCTTCCTGGTGATGATCATCGTGACATCCTCATCTGAAACGGCTGGCTCTTGACGACTCCGAGGACGATCGACGAGATGCGGAAATCCTGCGCCCGCGCGTCGCGGACGATCGTGCGGACCGCGGGCGCATCGTAGTACTCGACGCCTCGTCCCGAGGCGTAGGTCAGGAGCTTCTCGGCGAACGCGCCGACGAACAGTTCCGGCCGCCGCAGCAGCGCCGCTTCGAGGCCGTCGACGTCGGCGAACCGGCTGCCGTCGGGAAGACCTCCGGACGCGTCGATCGGCACGCCGTCCTCGACCGTGCGCCGGCGTCCGACCGCGTCGAACTTCTCGAGCGACAGGCCAATCGGGTCCATCAGGTTGTGACAGCCGGCGCAGACCGCGTTGCTCCGGTGCTCGGCCAGCCGCTTGCGGACGGAGAGGCTGCCGTCGACGGTGTTGTCCTTGAGCGTCGGCACGTCGGGCAGCGGCGGCGGCGGCGGCACGCCGAGCAGGTTGTCGAGGACCCACTTGCCGCGAAGCGACCGGCGAGGTCCGCGTCGCATACGAGGTGACCGTCAGGATGCTGCCCTGGCGCAGCAGCCCGCCGCGCTGGCTGTCGCTCGTCGAGCGCGACGCGCCGGAAGTGGCTGCCGTAGACGTGCGGGATGCCGTAGTGCTTGGCCAGCCGTTCGTTGACGAACGTGTAGTTCGGCGCGCAGCAGGTCGAGCACGCTCCGATCCTCGCGCAGGACGCTCTCGACGAAGAGCTCGGTCTCCTGGCGGAACGCCTGGCGCAGGTTGTCGTCGAAGTCCGGGAACAGCCGCATGTCCGGCGTGATCGACGCGAGATTGCGCAGGTGCAGCCACTGCGCGGCGAAGTTGGTCACGAGCGCCCGCGAGCGCGCGTCGGCCAGCATGCGCCGCGACCTGTCGTTCGAGCACGGCCGGCTCGTGCAGCCTGCCGGCGATCGCCACGTCGAGCAGCTCATCGTCGGGAATGCTGCTCCACAGGAAGAACGACAGCCGCGACGCCAGCTCGAGATCGCTGACGCGATACGGCGTGTTCGGCGCGAGGCCGGCCGGGTCGGGCTCGACGCGGAACAGGAACTTCGGGACTCACCAGCACGCGCCGACAGGGCCATCTCGATGCCCGCGTCGAAGCCGCCCTCCGCCCGGCCTTTCCGGTAGAGCGCCAGCGGCCCGCGAAGGTCGGCAGTCGGTCACGGGCCGCCGGTAGGCCCGCCGCATCAGCGCGCGCCAGGATCTGTCGCGCGGCGCGGTCGTCCTGCGCCGGAGCCGCCGGGCCGCGACACGAAGATCCGGCGCCGGCTGGGCGTGTCGCCGGGCGCCGTCGCCCCGTACGGACCGATGATCGAGATCGAGTAGATGGCCGGCTGGATCCGCGGATGCCGGTAGGAATTGAAGTGCGCCTGGTAGGGCTGACGCGCGGTCTCGAGCAGCAGCGACGGCTTCTTCAGGAATGCCACGCCGAGCGCGTGCGGACCCGCCTGCACCGGCACGCGGATCTTGAGGTGCGCGATCGGCCGTCGCGTGGCTCGGGCTCGCGCTGCGGCGGCTTCACCGTGAACACCTGGACGCGCGCCTTGTCCAGCAGCAGCTCGAGATCGTGCGGCTCGGTCAGGCCCTCGACGTGCTCGTCGCGGTCCCGCATCAGCCGGACCTGGATCTCGTACTCGCCGTCCAGCGGAAACGTGTAGTGGACGACCGCGCCGCCGCGCGTCCCGATGCGGCAGCCCGTCGAGGTGCTCTTCCTGGGTGAGGTCCGGTGGAATCCTGATGGTCTCGCCGCCCGGAGAACGGCTCGGGCGGCCGACCGCCGAGCGCGGCTGATCTTCTCCGCCGCCGAGATGTAGCGATCGAGCAGCGTCGGCGACAGATCGCCGACCGTCACGTTGTCGAAGCCGTAGCTCGACTCGTCGGCGGGCAGGAGCGACGTCGACGTCGACGTCGAGCGCGAGGAGATCGCGGATGGCGTTCTGGTATTCGGTGCGCGTGAGCCGCCGGATCGTCGCCGTGCGGCCCGGATTGGGATGGGCGGCGGCCGCGCGGTCGAGCGACGTCTCGAGCGAGGCGATCGCCGCGTCGTAGGTGGCTTCGTCCGGCCGCTCCTTCGTCCGACCGGCGGCATCTGCCGCGCGCGGAGCTTGCGGACGACCTTCTCCCACACGTCCTGCGTGTCGACACACGTCCTGCCGAGCGCCACCGTTCGAGCGACAGCCCGCCCTTCTTCTCCTCCTCGTCGTGGCAGTCCACGCAGTACCTCGTCGACCAGCGCCACGTGGAGCGCCGCCGGCGGAGGGCCCGCCGTCGCCGTCGCGGGCTTCGCGGATGGGCTGCCTGCGGCCGCCATAAGGCCCGCCGCGCCGACGAAGAGCAGTGCTCTGCCGGGGTGGTGCATGGCTGTGTAGGAGCATCATACGCGCCCCGGGGCGTCCGCGTCCCCTGTGGTCGGACCAGTCGTGTCCGCGCGAGCTCAGCCGGTCAGAGCAGCGTCCCGCGCAGGATGATCAGGGCCACCGAGAAGTAGATCACCAGCCCGGTGACGTCGACCAGCGTGGCGACGAACGGCGCGGACGAGGTCGCCGGGTCGAAGCCCAGGCGCCGCAGCAGGAACGGCAGGAGCGAGCCGACCAGCGTGCCCCACAGCACGATGCCGCACGAGCGTGATCGCCACGGTCATCGCCACGAGCAGCCAGTGCGTCCGTGTAGATGTCCGAGAAGCCGCTCCAGATCGTGATGCGGAGGAAGCCGATGGTGCCGAGGATGCTGCCGAGCGCCAGCCCGGCGAAGATCTCGCGCCGGATCACCCGCCACCAGTCGGCGAGGCCGACCTCGCCGAGCGCCAGCGCGCGGATCACGAGCGTCGACGCCTGCGAGCCGGAGTTGCCGCCGCTCGAGATGATGAGCGGGACGAACAGCGCGAGCACCACCGCCTTCGAGATCTCCGTCTCGAAGAAGCCCATCGCCGTCGCCGTCAGCATCTCGCCGAGGAACAGCGCCGTCAGCCACCCGGCGCGCTTCTGGATCATGCGCGCGAAGGCGATCTTCATGTACGGCTCGTCGAGGGCTTCCGATCCGCCGATGCGCTGGATCTCGCGCGTCGCCGCGGCTTCGGCGACGTCGAGCACGTCGTCGACGGTGACGATGCCGATCAGCATGCCGGCGGTGTCGGTGACCGGCAGCGCCACGCGATCGTGCTGGCGGAAGGCGGCGACGGCGGTGGCCTGGTCGTCGGTCGCCTTGAGCGCGACGAAGCGCCGGTCCATCAGGTCGGCGACGCGGCGATCCGGATCGGTCAGCAGGATCTCGCGGATGCGGATGTCGTCGATGAGCGCCTCGTGGTCGTCGACCACGTAGAGCATGTTCAGCGTTTCGCTGTCCCGCCCGTGGCGCCGCACGTACTCGAGCACCTCGCGCACCGTCCACTGCTCGCGGACGGCCACGTAATGCGGCGTCATCAGCCGCCCGATCGATCCGTCCGGATAGCCGAGCAGGTTGACGGCCACCGCGCGCTCTTCGGGCGTCAGCAGCGTCAGCAGCTGGCGCGTCGCCGCCGCCGGCAGCTCCTCCAGGAACATCGTGCGATCGTCCGGCGCCATGTCGTTGAGGAGCGCGGCGACGTCCTCCTGCGCCATCGCCTTGAGCAGCGCTTCCTGCGACTCGTGCGAGAGGTACTCGAAGACCGCGGCCGCGTCCTTGCGCGGCAGGACGCGGAAGGCCACCACCTGGTCCTCGAGGCCGAGCGCGGTCAGCACCTCGGCGACCTCGCTCGAGGCGCGATTGCGCACCATGTCGCGCAGGCGGGTGAAGTCGCGGGCCCGGACGACCGCGGCCAGCTCCTCGGCCGGTCGCGCCGTGTCGCGGATCCGGGCGAGAGCCTCGTCCCGATCGGGACCTTTCAGTTGTGCTTCCATGTGCGTGAGCGCCGCCCTGACGACGTCGTGGTGGTGGACGTGGGGGCCGATCACCTGCGCGGCTTCGCGCCACACGCGGTGAATGAGGTCGAGGTCGCCGGGAGTGAGGGCGGGCAGGTGCGCCCCGAGGTTGTACGTGTCGGCGCGCCCGCTGCGATGGTGCACGACGAGACGGACGTCGAGCGGCTCTGGCTTCGAGATACGCTCCCACGCCTCGCCCAGCAGCCGCGACTGGTCGACGGACGACAGCGTCGCCGATTCGCCGACGTAGACCGCGGACGAGCGCAGGCGGACGATGGCCGTCGCCAGGCCGTCGGCCACCGTGGCTGCGGGCACGACGAGCAGGCGAACGGGGTGTCCGTAGCGCTCGACGAGCGTGATCACCTGCGCGAACAAGTAGCGTTCGGCCGGCAGCGGCGTGGGGTCGTCGGGCCCGGCGCCGTCGGTATCGACGCCCTGCAGCCGCACCGTCATCACCACCACTTCGTGGTCGGCGCCGCTTTGCAGGGCCGCCGCGACGTGCTCGAGGGCGTGCGGGTGCCGCACCGCCACCAGGATGTTGCCCGGCCTGGCATGCGCGTCTTCGACGGCGATCGCAGAGGAAGCGAGGAGCTCGAACCGCTCCGCCTCGCCGAGGCCGTCCTCCGGCGCGCGCTGAGACTGGCGCGAGAGCAGGAGCGTGAGCCCGAGGACGAGGGCCGTGGCGGCGAGCCAGGGGCCTTCGCCCCGAGCCAGCATGAACGCCGTCACGGCCGCCATGGCCAGGGCGAGGATTGTCGCGCCGATCGCGCCTCGGCGGCTCGGGTCGGCGACCACCGGCCCGGGCGGCGGGAGTCCGTCCACGCCCACCCGCCGCAGCCGGGCGATGGTGAGGCCGCGTAGCGTGACGGTAGCGGCGATGGCGGTCGCGTAGGCCCCGGCGAGCCACGAGACGCGGCCGGCGCTGACCAGTACCAGCAGCACGCTCGCGGCGGTCACGGCGTCGAGGCTCTTGGTCAGCGTGCCCAGCCGCGGATGCGGCATCGCCAGCGCCTCCGGCAGCACGCCGCTGGCCGCGAGCCGCCGGAGCAGCTGCCCGGCATCCACCATGCAGGCCTGGATCGCCGGGACGAGGAACAGGATCACGGTGACGCCAAGGCCGGCCTGCAGGATGCCGCGGACCCATCCCGGCGTGGCGAGATGACGGACGAGGCCGGCCAGCGGGATCTCGGCCCACGCCGATCGGCTGTCGGGTGGAACGAGGACGAGGAAGGCGAGGGTCAACAGGACCATCCCCGCCGCGACGAGCGACGCGACGATCCGCGCCGTTCGCCGCAGGACGCCCAGGCGGGGTGCGGGGAACTCGTGGGCCAGCCGGGTCAGGGCGTCGCCGCCGCCTACCGCCGGCAGCGCCAGGCCGAACGCGAGCAGCACCAGTTCGATGCCGGCGGCGATCGGGCGCGAGCCGGCCGGCCACGCCAGCGCCACGGCGCCGGCGACCCGATCGCCACCGGTCCGCCACAGCGACCAACTCGCCAGCGCCAGGATCACGCCGAGCACGGACACCCCGAGCCAGACGCCCTGCGCGACCCGCGCCGCCGGCAGCAGGCGACCCAGCCGCATGCGGATCCAGAGGATGGCGATCGAGGCGATGGCGACGACGGCGGCGAGCTCGGCCGTCGTCACCTCGTGGCCGAGGACGTCGAAGCCGATCGCGGCGGTCAGCAGGTAGGCCAGGTGATCGCCGACGATGATGCTGGCGAGCGCGGCGAGGAGCAGACGTTCCGCCAGCACCGCCGCCGCGCCGATCCGGTGTCCGCGGCGGCCGAAGGCGCGTTCCACGCGGCCGGGCAGACCGCCGGGGAGAAGCAGCCCCCAACTGGCGACGTCCAGGGACCGCGCGTAGGCCGCCAGCAGCGTGGCGGCGACGATTGCCGGGAGCGCCCACGCCCCGGTCCGGCCGCCGCCGACGCCCATCACGACGAACAGGCCGACACCCAGCTCGGTGAGCGCGAGCGCCGAGGCCCGCGACACCGAGAGGAACGCGGCCAGGGCGGTCGTCAGGAGGACGACGGGCTCATGGCGCGTCGCCCGGCGAGTGACTGGAGCGTCCGCCATCGACCTGCGTGCCGTTGTGACTACCGGGAGACCCGGTTCGCCATCCTACCGCAACAGGCGACACTCGTGTCCCGAGTCAGAGATTCGCCACACAAGTCGCGGGCGGGGCATCCCGCCTCGCCGCGTTGCTCGTCGCTCACATATCGCCGATGTGCTCACTCCTCGCGCCTTGCGATCCGGGCGCCGCGCCCGTGACTTGCGCGTCGAATCTCTGACTCGGGACACTAGAGCGAGGTGTGCTCGAGCTGATGCGCGGCATCCTCGCCGAGGCCCGAGAACCGCGAGCGGATCTCCTGGGCACGCTCGAGCGCCGCCTGGACGTGCGGCACGACGTTGGGCCGGCCGACGTGGTCCATGAACTCGGCCTGCTCCAGGAACGCGGCCGGTTGATCGCGGGCGCCGCACAGGACCAGGCTCCGACCGGATCGCTTCAGGCGATCGCTGAGCCCTTCCAGCGCGTGCAGGCCCGTCGCGTCGATGGCCGTCATGTTGCGCAGGCGGAGGATGACGATCGCCGCGAACGGCGACAGATCCTCCGTCGCATCCAGCAGCTTGTCGGTCATGCCGAAGAGGAACGGCCCGTGGATGCGGAGGATCGTGACGTATTCGGGGAGGTGCTTGTCCTGCAGGACGTGGGCGCGGCCATCCTGGATGTAGGCCGGGGTGACCGTCGAGACGCTCGTCGTTTCGGTCACGCGATGGATGTAGAGCAGTGCGGCGAACGCCATCCCGACCTCGACGGCGATCGTCAGGTCGGCCATCACCGTCAGGGCGAAGGTGATCAGCCAGACCGACTTGTCGGCCCAGTCGAGACGCCAGATGCCGCCGATCTCCCGCCACTCGCCCATGTTGTAGGCGACGACGAACAGGACCGCGGCCAGGGTGGCCAGCGGAACGTGCGCCGCCAGCGGCGCGGCGAGCAGCACGACCGCCAGCAGCGTGACCGCGTGGATCAGCCCGGCAACCGGGGTTCTCGCGCCGGATCGATGGTTCGTGGCGGTCCGCGCGATGGCGCCCGTCACCGGGATGCCGCCGACGAGTGGCACGACGATGTTGGCGACGCCCTGGGCGAGCAGCTCGGCGTTCGAGTTGTGCCGGTCGCCGCTCATCGTGTCGGCGACGACGGCGGAGAGCAGGCTCTCGACCGCGGCCAGGAGGGCGACCGTCAGCGCCGCGGGCAGCAGCGGCAGGATCAGATCGGCCCGGAACTGCGGGATGGCGAAGGTCGGGAGGCCGTTGGGAATCCCGCCGAACCGCGAACCGATCGTCTCGACGGGAAGCTGGAACGCGGCCACGGCGGCCGTGCCGACGAGCAGCGCCACGATTGACCCGGGCAGCCGCGGGATCCACTTGGGGACGAACACGACGAGGGCGAGGGAGGCGGTCGCCAGCCCGACGACGACCCAATCGGTCGTGGGCAAGGCCGCGCCGATGCCGGCCATGCGGGCGAAGAACTCGCTGGGCGACCCGACGAGGCGGAGACCCAGGAAGTCCTTGATCTGGGTCGACGCGATGAGGAGCGCGATGCCGTTGGTGAACCCGAGGACGACGGGACGGGGGATGAACTTCACCGCCTGTCCGAGGCCCGTCAGCGCCAGGACGAGGAGGATGACGCCGGCCATCATCGTCACCATCAGCAAGCCGGACAGGCCATGCTGGCCGATGATGCCGGCGACGATGACGACGAAGGCCCCCGTCGGGCCGCCGATCTGGATGCGCGACCCGCCGAGGAGCGAGACCAGGAACCCGCCGAGAATCGCGGTGTAGATCCCTGCCTGGGGGGTGACGCCGGAGGCGATCCCGAACGCCATCGCCAGCGGCAGGGCGACGACGCCGACGGTGAGCCCGGCGATGACGTCCGACATCAGCGTCGAGCGGTCGTAGCCGCGCAGACACCTGACGAGCGTCGGCTGCCAGGTGCGCCAGGGGATGCGCGAGGGAACAGGGGTCATGCCCGCCCGGAGGTCTTCGCCGCCACGAGCGCCGTCGATGGCGCCGCCGAGTGGTCGACGACCTGACCGCGCCGGACGCCGTCGGCGAGCACCGGCGTTCCCAGGCAGATCAGCGTGCGCCTCCCATCGGCGTCCGTGACCTGGATCGCCGCGGTTCGCGGCTCCCACAGCTGCTCGAGCCGCACCACACGCGGACGGTCGATGGTGTGGGTCAGATGCGTCCCGCCGGCTTGGAGGATGGCCGAGATTGACTCGCGGTCTCGCGGTCCGTCGGACGACAGGCCGACCAGGCGCAGGCCATCCCCGTAGGCCTGAACGCCGTGCTCGTCGTCGAGGACCTGCAGTTGCACGGCCGCTCCGGCATGGACCCGACTCAAGTCGTCCAGAGCATGCCGCCACCGATTCCGCGGCACTTCCCTCGTGATGATCATCGGTGTGCTCCTCGACAAGGCATTGCAAACGCGGCGCCAGGGCCCCGAGACGCTCCGCCGCCCGGCGCCCCAGGTCGGGCCGGGGAATATTCCGCACTCATCGCGAAAACTCCCAGGGAAGACGCCGGAGCGCGTGGATTCGCTGGCCCTTTCCGCTGCCGCCGCGCCTCGCCGCCTCCGGCACGACAGTTGCCCTTCTCGTGGGCGTCGTGCATGAGCACGGCGCCTTCGACACTGCGAGGTTACCTCTCATGATGCTCCATCACGCGCTCCGCCGCATGTTTCCCGTCGCGACCCTCCTGGCCGCGGCAACGACGTGTGCCGCCCTGACCGCCGCGACGCTCAGTGCCGGCCCGCCTGCCCAGACCGCGCCGCTCGCGTTGGATACGGCGCGCGTGACCATCGCCGGCACGTCGAACGTGCACAACTACAGCGCCTGGACCGACACGGTCCGCGTGACGCGCGTCAAGCTGGCCGCCCCGATCGCCCCGGACGCCTTCTGGGACGACGTCGTCAAGCCCGGCGCGCTCGAGGGATTCGAGGTGGCGATTCCGGCCGCGACGCTGACCTCGACCAAGGCCGGACTCGACAAGAACATGTGGAAGGCGCTGAAGGTCGACGCGCACCGCGACATCACCTTCCGCCTCGTCCGCTTCGAGCGCGCCCCGACCGGCGCCCCGATTGCCGTCGGCGTGCTCCGCATCGCCGGTGTCGAGCGTGAAGTCGCGCTGACGCTCAAGACCGAGCGCCGCGAGGCCGGTCTCGTGGTGAAGGGCGAGCTTGCCCTGCTGATGACCGACTACGGCATCACGCCGCCGGTCGCCATGCTCGGCATGCTCAAGACGGATCCCAAGGTCACCGTCACGTTCGAGACCGTGCTGTCCGTGCCGCGCACGTAGACGCCGGTCCCCACTCAGCCAACCGTTCGCTCGTTAGAAGGGGGTCATCATCATGAAGTCTCTGTTCCCGCTCGTCACCGGCTTCGGCGCCATCCTGCTGTGTGCCAGTCCTCTCGCCGCGCAGCCCGCGAGCGACGATGGGCCGGCCGGCGCCGATACCGCCAAGGTCGCCACCGTCGCCGACACGGCCAGGGCCGAAGCCGCCGCCAGGGCCGAGGAAGCAGCCAAGGCCGAAGCGGCCGCCAAGGCCGAAGCCGACAAGCAGTCGGTGCTCGACTCCTGGAAAAAGGGCCGGACGATTCCGCTCCAGTACTACCGGGCCGTCGATCGCCGCGGCATCAACACCTTCGAGACGACCAAGACGCCCGGCGTCGAGTACTCGGGCTTCAAGTTCGACATCGGCGCGGCGTTCACCTCGCAGGTGCAGAACCTGTCGCACGAGAACAGCGCCACGCCCCTCATGGTGAGCGGCGTCGACACCAACAAGCTGGCCGACATCGGCTTCGGCTTCAACAACTCGACAGCCAACCTGTATCTCAACGCCCAGCTCGCGCCCGGCGTGCGCGTCGCCCTCACCAGCTATCTGTCGTCACGGCACCACAACGAAACCTGGGTCAAGGACGGCTACATCCAGATCGACGAGTCGCCGATCGACGTGCTGCCGTTGAAGATGCTGTTCCAGATCGCCACCGTCCGTGTCGGCCACATGGAGATCAACTACGGCGACGCCCACTTCCGCCGCAGCGACAACGGCAACGCGATCTACAACCCGTTCGTCGGCAACTACCTGATGGATGCCTTCACCACCGAGGTTGGCGGCGAGGTCTACCTCAAGACGGCGAACGTCATCGCCATGGGCGCCATTACCGGCGGCGAGATCCGCGGCACGGTGCTGACCCCCGAACAGCGCAGCCCGGCCATCATCGGCAAGCTGGGCTACGACCGCCAGGTCAACGCCGACCTGCGCGTCCGGCTGACGGGATCGATGTACAAGACCAACAAGGCGCTCAACAGCACCCTCTACGGTGGCGACCGGGCCGGCTCGCGCTACTACTGGGTGATGGAGAACACGCAGGCCACCGAGACCGCCCAGGCCTTCTCGGGTACCATCAACCCCGGCTTCCGGAACAAGGTCCGCGCCTTCCAGGTCAACCCGTTCGTCAAGTTCCGCGGCCTGGAGCTGTTCGGCGTCGTCGAGCAGGCGGATGGTCGCGCCGTCGCCGAGACCGCCGATCGGACCTGGAAGCAGTATGCGGTGGACGCCGCTTATCGCTTCGGGACCGATGAGAACCTGTTCGTGGGCGTCCGCTACAACAAGGCCCAGGGCAACCTGGTCGGCATCACCGACGAGGTCGGCGCCCGGCGGATGCAGGTCGGCGGCGGCTGGTTCATCATGCCGGGGCTGCTCGCCAAGGCCGAGTACGTCAACCAGAAGTACTTCGGCTACCCAGCCGCGAACAAGCTCAATGGCGGCCGCTTCCACGGCCTGATGCTCGAAGGCGTGGTCGCCTTCTGAGTGGGAGCCGGACCATGGCTGCCGTCGTTGGCCACGCTCGACGGAACACGACCGGTGGAGGCGCCTGCCTCCGCCGGTCGTTCGTCGTTGCCGGGCTGTGCCTGGCGGCGAGCATGACCGTTCCGGCCGCCAGCACCCAGCCCGTGCCGGTGAGCGTGCGCGGCGATCGCGGCGTCTACCGCGTCGCGGCCACATTCGCCACGCCGCAGCCGATGGCCGTCGCCCACGCCGTCCTCACCGACTACGAGCAGATTCCCCGCTTCATGCCCGACGTCCGCATCAGCCGGGTCGTCGAGCGCGGCACCGACCGCGCCGTGGTCGAGCAGGAGGCCGTCGCCCGCGTCCTGTTCTTCTCCAAGCAGGTCCGCCTCGTCCTCGAGGTGCAGGAAGCGCCGGCGACCATCCGCTTCCGCGACCGCAGCGGCCACAGCTTCATCCGCTACGAAGGACAGTGGACGCTGCGCGAGCAGGACGGCCACGCCCTCATCGGCTACGAGCTGCTGGCCGAGCCGGGCTTCGACGTCCCCGAGTTCATCCTGACCCGTCTCCTGAAGCGCGACGCCGGCCGGATGATCGAGCGGCTCCGGGCGGAGATCGCCGCCCGCGCACCGGGCCTGTCTCGTCCTTAGCGTCGACCCCCAGCCCATCCCGCAGTTCGCAGGCAGGCAAGGCCAGACCAGCCCGCGGGCGCGGCGGCGTCCGGCACCGGAGCCGGGGTCGGCCGCGACGCGTAGGTCGCGGCGGCGTGCGGCCGGTGAAACGATGAGTTGATTTCGGCGCAGCGGAACAGGCGCGCGTAGCGTTCGAGATGCGTGCCCGTCGAGTCGAAGCGGAGTGCCGCCGCCCGCGGAATCGACCACCCGCCGTCCCGATCCGGATGTCCACGGTCTTGCCCATGGGCCCAGCGTGCTGCTAGTCGGACTCCGCCCGGTCGGGGCGAACCGCGGCATCCTCGCGGAGAGGCCGGGTCGGCACCGCGTACTGCCGCCGCGCCGCGACGGCAACCAGCGCCTCTTCGGGCCAGCGCAGCGCGGTCAGGCGGCCGCCCACCACGCAACCTGTGTCGATGTTGATCGTCCGATTCACCCAGACGGGATCGCGCACCGGCGTGTGTCCGTAGACGACGGCGGCGCTGCCGGCATAGCCCGCCACCCAGGCGAACGGCACCGGAAACTGCCGCGTTCCATCGTCGCCAGCGGTGTCACCGACCGTGGCGAACGTCAGCACGTCCGGCGAGTCGCGGCCGTGCAGATCCTCTCGCAAGCCGGCGTGCGCGACGACCAGCCGGCCGCCGTCGAGGACGTGGTGGCTGGCGAGGCCTTCCAGGAAGCGCTGCACCTCCTGACGCAGGTCGCCGGGCGCCGCGTCGAGCTCGGCGAGGGAGCGGTCGAGACCATGGGCCACCGGGATGTCGACGCCGGCCAGCTTCTGTCGCAGCTTCACCTCGTGGTTGCCGGCCACGCAGAGCGCCGTGCCGGCAGCCACCATCCGCATGGCCGTGCGCAGCGTGTCGATGATGCGCGGCCCGCGATCGACGAGGTCGCCGAGAAAGACGACCGTGCGCCCGTCCGGATGACTCCACCAGCCGGCGGCGTCACACAGGTAGCCGAGGCGCCTGAGCAGTTCCTCGAGCTCGTCGGCACACCCGTGCACGTCGCCGATGATGTCGAACGGGCCTGCGTCGATCGGGCGGTGGCACTGTGATGGGGCGATCGGCACGACGTGCCGCAGTGTACCGCGTGCGCCGCAGGTCCAGCCAGCGGACGCCTCAGAGGATGATGATCGGCCGTCGCGGCTGCCGCACCTGGCCCGAGTCGAGCGCCTTGATCAGGTGGTCGAAGTAGCGCCGCGTCTTGTTCTTCCACTGCGGGCTCTTGTCCTTCCGGCCGTCGTGCGCGCCGAGCCGGCCACGAAAGGCGCGTAGCGCCAGCGCCGCCGGCGGCGTCGTCGCCGGATCGTAGATGCATTCGTCGGATCCGAACCGCGAGAGGGGCGTCACGACCAGGTCGACTGGGAGGTGCGTCGCCGGATCGCTCAGTGGATCGACCTCATGCTGGCCGGTCACGCCGTTCGACGACGTGACGTCCGGATCGCCGTTGAAGTGCTCGTAGAGGATCAATCCGATCAGCAGCAGCGGGTTGATGAGCGTCAGGACGACGAGCCCGAAGGCGGCCAGGTCACTCTCGCGCGCGGCGTCGGAGATGTCGAAGAAGTCGTGCGTGCCAGCCGTCAGGTAGGTGGCGTGGCTGCCGCGGGCGATGAACACCTCCAGCCCGTCGCGCGCGTCGCCGGGATCGGCGTCGACCGCGCGCAGCTCGTCGGCGCGGTTCGATTCGTTGTGCACCGACGTGATCAGCGCGAGCGGCGCGACCGCCGCGGGGTTGGCGTTCGGGGCCTGGAGATCCTGGACCGCCAGCCGCTCGAACACCAGGCAGCAGCCTTCGGTGTCGCCTTCGTGTTCGTTCGTGAACGCACCGCCGTAGCGCGAGAAGTCGTTGTAGGCGTAGACGAAGTAGTACTCCATGAAGCCGCACGTCGACAGCGCCAGCCAGACGGTCGGATTCGTCTTCGTCTGAAACTGGCCGTCCGGCGGCGGCGACAGCAGCTGCTGTTCGATGCCGACGAAATCGTTGGCGTCGAAGGCGGCGATCAGCGCGCGGGCGAACCGGTGGCAGGCGTCGGTGGATGCCGGCCCGACATCCTTCCCGTTGTCGTCGACCTGGCGAAGCAGCAGACCCGTCGCGTCGAAGTCGCCCCAGATCGAGTCGACCGGCGCCGCGACCGGCGGGGCGAACGCCGGGTCGCTCAGGACGAGCGTCTGCCTGAGGGTTTCGAGCAGCATGCGGAACTCAGTCCGCACGCGCAGCGGGACACGCGGCAACCGTGGATTCGCCGCATCGGGATTCGGCGTGCCGTCACGGGTGGCGGCGGATCCGAAGAACTTGTCACCGGCGCGCATGCTGCCGCCGTGGGAATACACGGCGCTGCCGTCGACATCCGCCTGGGCCAGCGCGTCGTCCGCTGTCTCTCCCGACCCGCGCAGCGTGTTGCCGACGCGGATGACGGGCGGCGCAGCGAGGACGCCGCCGACGTTGATCGCAAACTGGGCCCGAGTCGCCGCGTCGAAGCCGGCGAATTCGATCGGCGGCACCGTGTACAGCTCGTCGAGGTCGATGGCGTGGAACATTTCGACCTCGTGGAAGTTCAGATCCGGCAGCCAGGCATGGGCTAGATCGACCACTGTCTGGTGGTCGATCGGGCCGGTGAAATCGACCCCGAACCGGATGGCGAGGGCAGTGAGGGCAGCTGGGTCGGGCATCGGCGTCAAGCTCCCAGGTTTGCGACGATGTCGCCAATCGCGTCGTGCAGCGCGTCCAGCTTCTTGAAGAGGTCGGGGTCGGCCGCGCGGACCTTCTCCGCCGAGACGTAGCAGTCCGACGCGGCGGCCGCCTGCGCCTGCCTGATCTTCGCGATCAGCGCCTTGAAGGCGTCCGGCTGGTCGGCGGCGACTGCCGTCAGGACCTTTCTCAGGTCGGCCACGATCTGGTCTCGCGCCGCGTCGGTGCCCTCGCGCAGGTAGCGGCCGAGCGCCACGCCGGCGCTGCCGCCGGCTTCGTGCACCGCGACCGCCGCCGGCGTGAACGGCGAGCCGCCATCGGGCGATCGCCAGGGCGCGGTCTGGGACAGGTTGAACCGCGCCATCAGCGCCCGCGCTTCACGCAGATGCTGCTGCACGGTCGTCTGGGTGACCTTGACGCAGCGGTCCGCGATCGCTGGAAGCTCGCAGGGATCGAGCGCTTCGCCGAACGAATCGACGGCACTCTCCTCGCGCAGCTCGACGAATCGGACGTTGGTGACGGCCGCGTCGAGGAGTCCCGTCATGGTCCCGTTCACGTTGCCGACCGACCAGCGGGCGAGGCTGAACGAGAAGCCGGGTGCCGCGGCGTTCTCGTAGGCGACGAGCTGGCCGTCGAGGAACAGATGGAGCTGGCCGCTGGTCGTCCAGCGCACCTGCAGGCGGTGCCTCGGCGCCGGCTGCGTATTGGACCGCCGCAGGAGCTGCCGGCCCTCGATGGTCGCGGCCGTGGTGCCGATGCGGACCGTCAATCGGCACGCGGTCCGGCCGTCCGCTGCCGGCGGCGCGGTCGGGGTCACATCGGCCGATGCGCCCTCCGACGAGAACAGCACGATCGGCTGGTTCTGGACGAACCGGAGGAAGGCAATCTCCATCGACACGTCGAGACCGATGATGCCGCGCAGGGCGGCGTCGGGACGGTAGGTGAGGTTGCGTCCGTCGCCGATGCCGAAGCCGCGGACGCCGGTGGATGTGGTGAAGACCGGGCCGGTCTGGATGGTGAGCGTGCCCGCGGCCGCGCGCTGGGTATCGAGGATCGTCGCGCCCGTCACGGCGTTCGATGGGAAGCGGTTTTCGTAGAACAGCCGCCAGGTGGTCATCGGCCCTCCAGATCGATGCGACGGTCGGTCGCACCATCCACCACAACGTCGGTGTCGTCGAGAGCGAACTGACCGGGTCACCGGGCCGCGTTTATACTGCCTGCGAAGGCGCGTCTATCCTGGCCGGGCGCGTCGGGGAGGTCACCATGGCGAAGAGATCCGTCAGCCGGCGCGTCGCGCTCCGATCGCTCGGCGCCGGTGCCGGTGCGGTCACGCTGCTGCCCTGGCTGTCCGACGAGGGCGCGCTGGCGTTCGCGTCCCTGCAGCGGACCGGTGCGACGCCGGCGCCGAAGGCGCTGACCGCGCCGCAGTACGCGACGCTCGACGTGCTCGTCGACGCCATCATCCCCACCGACGAGCGATCGCCCGGCGCCCGGGAGGCGCGCGTCGCCGACTACATCGATTTGCTGCTCAGCGAGGCGGACGCCGAGGTCCGGCAGCAGTGGTTCGACGGGCTCGCCGCCGTCGACGCCGAGGCGTCGGCGAAGGCGGGCGCGCCGGTCGCGACGCTGACAGCCCCGCAAGTCGAGGCGCTGCTGACCGCGCTCAGCAGCAACGAGCGCCAGCCGCAGACGGCGGCCGAACGCTTCTTCGTGATGACCAAGCGGGCGGCGATCCAGGGCTACTACAGCTCGGAGATCGGCATCCACAAGGACCTCCGCTATAAGGGCAACCAGTTCCTGCCCGAGTTCCACGGCTGCCAGACCGTAGACGGCAAGGATTGTCCGCACTGCGGACAGAAAGCGGCGGTGTAAGGATGCAGGCACGGACGACCGCACCCCCGAACGGCGCATCCGACCCGACGCTGACCCTCGATGTGTCGGCGATCACCGCTGAATCGCGCAAGCTGGCCAGCGCGATCACGCCGAAATCCGGCCCCTGGGACGTGATCGTGGTCGGCTCCGGCGCCGCTGGCGGCATGGCCGCTTTCCAGCTGGCCATGTCCGGCATCAAGGTGCTGCTGCTCGAAGCGGGACGGATGATCGACGGCCAGAAGGAGTACCGCACGATGGAGTGGCCGTACCAGTCGATGCGCCGGCATCGCCTGCCGGTCGACGAACGGCCCCTCTCGGTGGCCGAGTACAACTTCGTCGATCGGCCCTACGGCAAGGATCCGAAGTTCGAGAAGTACAAGAAGCTGACGTCGTACGCCGGCAATGCCTTCACCCACAACTGGGTGGTCAACGAGAAGGAACATCCGACGACCGGTACGCCGTACGCCTGGGTGCGGGCGCGCGTGCTCGGCGGCAAGACCAACTTCTGGGGTCGCGGTGCGCTGCGCTACGGCCCGCTGCAGTTCAAGGCGGCGAGCCTCGATGGCTTCGACGTCGACTGGCCGATCGGCTACGAGGACATCTCGCCGTACTACGACCAGGTCGATCGGCTGCTCGGCTGCTCGGGCACGATGGAAGGCCTGCAGCAGGTGCCGGACGGCGTGTTCCAGCGGCCGACCAAGCTCAATTGCGTCGAGGTGTCCTTCAAGCGCGCCATCGCCAAGATGGGCCGCCACTTCATTCCCGGCCGCGCCGGCGTCACGACCGACGGCGTTCTGAACAACAAGTACCGGACGAAGTGCATGGCGCGCGGCCGCTGCGGCCGGGGCTGCGATTCGAACGCCGCCTTTCATTCGCCGACCGCGCTCATCTATCCGGCCCGCGACACCGGACACGTCACGGTCCGGCCCTACTCCGTGGTCTCGGAAGTGCTGCTCGATCCGGCGACCAACAAGGCCAGCGGCGTCCGCGTGACCGACATGAACACGCGCGAGGTGATGGACTTCAAGGCAAAGGTCGTCATTCTCGGGGCCGGCTGTCTCGACACCACGCGCATCCTGCTCAACTCGAAGTCGGCGCGCTACCCGACCGGGATGGGCAACTCCTCCGACGTGCTCGGCCGCTACCTCAGCGAGCACCTAATGGGCATCCGCGGGTCCGGTTTCATCCCGACGCGCATCGGGACCGAGCCGACCGTCGACGATGCCCGGCCCGTCGGCCCCTACGTGCCGCGCTTCCGCAACGTCACTGACAAGCATCCCGACTTCATCCGCGGCTACCACTTCCAGGGCGGCGGCGGTTCGAGCGAGTTCCCGGGCTATGCCGCGGACATCCCGGGCTTCGGCAAGGCCTTCAAGTCGAGCGTCCGGAAGTACTACCCGGCGCTGCTCAGCCTGGGCGGCTTCGGCGAAGTCCTGCCGGTGAAGGAGAACCGCGTCACGCTCGACCCCGAGGCCAAGGATGCCTGGGGCGTGCCGGTGCTGAAGTTCGACTTCACGTTCGGCGACAACGAGAAGAAGATGGCGCTCGACATGGCCGACAGCATCGAGGAGATGCTCAAGGCGGCCGGCGCCGAGGACATCAAGATTGGCCGCGAAGTACTGCCCGAGGGCTGGTCGATCCACGAGGTCGGCACGGCCCGCATGGGCAACGACCCGAAGACGTCGGTGACCGACAAGGTACTGCCGGCTCCACGACGTCCCGAACGTTTACCTCGCCGATGCCAGCCCGTTCGTGTCCGGCGGGACGCAGAACACGACCTGGTCGATTCTCGCCATGTGCTGGCGGACGATGGACTTCCTCAAGGAAGAGATGCGGGCGGGGCGCGCCTGACGCGTCTGCTCGCCGAGTGCTCTCTGCCCGCTGTGACGCCGGCCTAGTCGGGCAGCGTCAGGTCCATCCCGAAGTCGGCCTTCACCCGGGCTAGCCACGCCGCGTCGTCCAGGGCGCCGAACTCGACCCACTGTTCGTCGCTCATCGCCTGCCGCCAGCCGAGGAACGGGGCCGCGTCGGGCCCGGCCAGGTGGCGCAGCTGCCACGAATCGCTCTGCACGGCGCTCACGATGGTGTCGGCGACGAGCGATGCCGGTGCAGACCGATGCCGGTGCTCGTTCCTGTGATCAACACGTTCGCCACGGTCACGCTCCGGTGGGGGACTGTATCCCGTCGGACGCACCCAGTCGGGCGGCCATCCAGACGAAGACGCCTAGACAGACCCCGTACGGCACCCGCCTGAACCACCAGTTCGTCCCTATCAACCGGTCGACGAGCGGTGCCGAGAACCCGTGTGCGGCGAGCTCCCGCTGGATTGGGAACTGGATCGTCGCGGTCGAGATCCAGATCACCATCTGCAGCGCCACGGCCACCCACACCGACCACAACGGAATCGCCGCCGGCCGCCATCGCAGGAGCAGCGCGGTGCACAGTGTCCCGAGCAGCGCCGGCGCGACCAGGAAGGCGATCACTCGCGGCCCGATGAACGCGTGGTAGGCGGTGAACTCGCTGGCGCCGATCAGGCGCCAGCTCGGATAGTTGACGAAGCTCTCGACGCAGGCGGCGCCGTTGCCGTAACAGACCAGCGCGAAGGCGAGGGCGAAGATCCATCGGGCCATGTCGGACCTCACGACGGGATGCCGCGCGTCGTCGCCCACTCAGCGCCCGATCGGGAGCGCCACCACGCGGCCCAGGGCCAGCTGGCTGATCAGCAGGTCGCCCGTCCTCGGAGCGATCGCCATGTTGACCGGCGTGACCAGGCCGTCGGCGAACGTGACCGGGGTGGCTGTCGGCGAGTCGTACCAGAGGACGCGGCCCGGCAGCCCGGCCAGGAGATCGCGCGAGAACTCCAGCACGAAGAAGCCGTCGGTCTCGCCGAAGAAGGGCAGCACGTCGACGACCGTCCGAAGCCCGGTGAAGAGCGGCGTGTGTTCGCCGGTCGACGGCTTGACCAGCCGGACCTGACCGAGCCCCTGAAGGAACGGCGCGCCCGACAGGAACGAGACGAGAAGATCACCGTTCCACGTCCGCGCGCTGGTCGGCACCGCGTCGATGCGCGGCGGACCCACCGGTCCCGGGTTGGTCGTCGGCGGGAACGTCGTCAGCGTCGAGAACGTGTTCTCGCAGATGTCGACCTTCCAGATCAGGTTGCGCGAGGCGTCGACCAGCCACAGCGCGCACGACCCGTCCGGCTCGAGCGCGAACGGGTTCGAGGTCCGCGCGTTCTGTGGCGAATCGGGCCGCGGCTCGGGCAGGTGGTCGGGGATGTCGACCACCAGCCGCAGCGTGGCGCGTTCGCCCCGTTCGTTGACGAGCGCGACCCGCTCGCCGCGGGCGAGCAGCTGGTCGTGCGCCGGCGTCATCCGGAACGGCGCCGTCACGCCCGACAGGTTGCGGTCGAACTCGAGGGCGAGGACGGAGCTGTAGATGGGCGACGTCTTGTTCGGGTTGGGGATCTCGCTGCCCTGGACGGGGCCGGCGATGCCGCTGTCGCCGGCGCTGATCGACACGTAGAGCGTGTGATTGCGCAGCGCCAGGCCGGACGCGCCGGACGGGTCGTTGTTGGGAAAGGCCAGCCCGGACGGCAGCCCCTCGATCAGGGTGAGCCGGTTGCCGTCGGTGTCGAAGGCGGTGATCCGGCTGTCGTGGACCCCGGTGCCGCTCTCGGACACGAGAATGGCGCCGGTCTCAAGCGCCAGCATCTTCCCTGGGGCCTTGAGCCCGCTGATGACGACTTTCGGAGGGGGCTGGGCCTCGACGGCTGACGATCCCAGGGTCACTGTGCAGCCGAGCACGAGCCACGCACAAGCGTGTCGCATAGAGCCTCCCAAAGTGTGTTGGTGGCGGGTGGCCGGGCCGTATACTTCGACCGCTACGTCAACCTCGAGGCCCTTTCCCCGCGTCGAGCCAGTGGACGACGCGCTCCCGCCCGTCGTCACGAATCGATGCCGATTTCCGGACGAAATCCCGACGAAGCCGCGGCGAACGGCCTGAATGTCGGCCCCAACGTCGTCTCCGACGGCCGGGAGGTCGCCCGCTTCCCGCGGCCGGCCGAGCCCGTGCGGGCCGTGGCCTTCGGCCGCTTCGTCCTCGACCCGGCGCGCGGTGCGCTGCTACACGACGGCACCGAGGTCCGGCTCCGGGCCAAGAGCCTCGATGTCCTCGGCTACCTCGTTCGGCACCCCGGACGGCTGATCGGCAAGCAGGAGCTGATGGACGCCATTTGGCCGGACGCGGCCGTCACCGACGACTCGCTGGTGCAGTGTCTGGTCGAGATCCGGCGCGCCCTCGGCGACGACCAGGCGTGGGTGCATACCGCGCGCGGGCGCGGCTACCGGTTCGATGGCGCCGTCCGGCCGAGCGTGGGGAGCGCGGCAGCGCCGACCGTCGCCCTGGCGGCCGCCCCAGCGGCCCAATCGGCTGATGCCGTCGCGACGCCGCGCCGCGGTCGACCATGGATCCTGACCCTTGCCGTGGCCGTGCTGCTGGCGGCCGCGGGAGGCTGGGCGGCGTGGCGCTGGCGCGCCTCGCCCGCACCGCGGACGGCCGAGGCCGCGCGCGTCTACGAGGAAGGCGTGCGGAGCGGCGAGCGGCTCAGTCGTGAGTCGATCGGCCAGGCGATCGCGGCCTACGAGCGCGCCATCGTCCTCGACCCGGGTTTCGCGCCGGCGCACGCGGCGCTGGCCAACACGCTGGTGGTGCGCGGCGTCTTCGGCGGCGCGCGACCCGACGACAGCTATCCGCGCGCCCGCGAAGCGGCGCTGCGAGCGGTCGAGCTCGATCCGATGCTGGCCGAGGGCCACGTCGCGCTGGGACACGTCCGCGTCCAGTGGGATCGCGACTGGCGGGGCGCGGAGGAGAGCTATCGCCGCGCCCTGGCCCTCGACCCGCGCGCGCCGCGCGCCCACATGCTCTACGCGCTGTTCCTCGGCGCGATGAACCGCGTCGACGAGAGCCTGCGCGAGAGCGCGACGGCGCTGGCGCTCCGGCCCGAGTCGCCGACGGTCGGCGCGGTCCGGGCCATCGTGCTGGCCGGAGCCGGGCGTCCCGAGGAGGCGATCGAGCAGGGCCGCCGCACGATCCGCCTCGATCCCGGCTTCAGCCTGAGCCACTTCTGGCAGGCGTTGGCGCTGGCCGAGGTCGGCCGGCTCGACGAAGCCATGACCGAGGCGCTGGCGTCACGCACCGGCGCCGGCAACCTGCCGGTGCCGGCCGTCGGCTACATCCACGGCCGCGCCGGCCGCCCTGCCGAGGCGCTCGAAGTTCTGCGCGCGCTCGAGGCCGCTCGCGCCCGATCGATTACGTACCGGCCACCGACCTCGCCCTCGTCGCGGCGGGCATGGGTGATCGCGAGGCGGCGCTGACGTGGCTCGAACGGGCCTACGACGAGCACGCGCATTGGATGTGCTCGCTGCGGGTCCTGCCGCCGTTCGCGCCGCTGCGCAGCGAGCCGCGCTTCAAGGCGCTCGTCGAGAAGATGCGGTATCCCGCGCCCTGACCGGATCCCCCGTCGCCGTATGTCGATGACGAGGTACTACACGGTCGTCCAGCGCGCGCGCCGGCTCAGGGGCCGGCTCGTGGCAGCTCCCGCCCTCGTCGCGCTGATCGTGATGGTCGCCCTCGCGACCACATCCGGCAAGACCAACGTGCCAGCGTTCCTCCTGGTCATTGTGGCCCCCCTCGCGACCGCCGTGGTCTGGGGCGCGCGTCGCGGCCTCGAAGCGCGCGACTACATCGAGGTCGATCTCGTAGCCAGGCGCTGGGTCGCGACGACGGACGGCGTGCGCGAGCCCGAACAGCCGCTGGAGTCGCTCGCTCCGCTTCAGGTCCGCCTCGACTGGACCAACCCGAAGCTGAAGAGCTCCAACGACGAGTATTTCATCCACCCGGACGGACGTCCCGTCCTCGCCTTCCTCGGCTTCGGCACGCCCGCGGAGGCGAACGCGGCGCTGGAGGACCTGGCCCGCCAGTGGAATGTCCCCTCACAGCGCTACCTCGGGGCGGTCCGGACGGCGACGCAGACCGACCTGCCGCTGCACCAGCGGCTGGCCGGCGATGCCTACGCGGCCCGTGCCATCATCGTCCAGCCCGCCTGGGGCTTCACGGTGCAGCCCTTGTCGCCGGGCTATCGCTTCACGTTCACGAAGCCATCGCAGCTCGCGTGGTGGTATCCGATCCTTTCCTCGAGCCTGGCCGTCCTCGTCGTGGTCATGACGTATCGCTACGGCGTGATTGGAGTGGCGCTGGCCGCGGACGGCACGCTGTGGTGGCGTCTCCTGCTTGGCGGCTGCGCCTCTGTCTGTCTCGCCTGCCTGGCCCACGCCCGCTACGGCATCTTCCTCGCCTGGCCGGGCAGCCTCGTGATCACGCCGAAGGGCGTGTCGATCCGCGGCAGCGGCAGTTCCATGACCTTCGCGGAGCTGGAGGAGATCGTCTGCCGCTCGGGCATCCAGTTCCTGGCGGACGGCCGCACCATGACCCTTCCGCAGACGTGGTTCCCGATCGCCGCCGCCCCCATGCTCGCCCACGAGATCACCCGCGCGATCCTCGCGACCGCACCCTACGCCGAGCGGTCGAACACAGGGTAGGGGGCGGCCAGGGCGCCGGCTGTCACGTTGCCGTCACATTGCGCATACAATCCGCTTCGCCCCGGCCAAGCCTGGGCGAAGGGAGCCCCCGGTGAGATGGAGCCTGATCCCGCGTGAAGAGGCCTTTTTCGACAGCTTCGTCCAGATGGCGACCGAGATCCGGTTCGCCGCCACGCTCTACCAGGAGATGGTCGAGCCGGACGAACCCCTCTGGGATTGGGCGGCCCGCATCAACGACGTCGAGCACCGCTGCGACGCGCTGACCCGCGACGTCCTCCTCCGCCTCCATCGCACTTTCGTGACGCCGATCGATCGCGAGGACATCCACGCCCTCGCCCTGGCGCTCGACGACGTCGCCGACGCCATCGACGACTGCGCCAAGCTGATGGAGCTCTACCGGCTCGACAGGGTGCGTCCCGGCGTCCGCGAGCTGGCCCGCATCCTGGCCGACCAGGCCTCTCACGTGTTGCAGGCGATGGAAGCCCTGCGCGACAAGCGCGTCGTCTCCGGATCGACGGCGGAGATCGATCGGCTCGAGCACGAGAGCGACGTGATCTACCAGCAATCCATCGTCAAGCTGTTCGACGTCGAGAAGGACCCCATCCAGGTCATCAAGTGGAAGGAGCTCTACGGCTACCTGGAAGCGGCCACCGACCGCTGCGAGGACATCGGCAACGTCCTCGATGGCATCACGGTCAAGCACGCCTGACCCATGGATCACCAGCTCGCCATCGTCGTCCTGCTGGTCGGGCTCGCGCTCATCTTCGACTACATCAACGGCTTCCACGACGCCGCCAACTCCATCGCGACGATCGTGTCGACGCGCGTCCTCTCGCCCGGCCAGGCGGTGGTATGGGCGGCGTTCTTCAACTTCGTCGCCGCGTTCGTCTTCGGCACCGCCGTCGCCAAGACGGTCGGCTCGGGGATGATCGACCTCGCGGTCGTCAGCTTCGCCGTCATCGGCTCCGGCCTGATCGGCGCGATCATCTGGGACCTCATCACCTGGCACTACGGGCTGCCGACCAGCTCGTCGCACGCCCTGTTCGGCGGCTACGCCGGGGCCGCCGTGGCCAAGGCCGGCTTCGGCAGCATCATCGTGGCCGGCTGGACGAAGACGCTCATCTTCATCGTCGTCGCCCCGATCATCGGCCTCGTCGTCGGGCTGGCGATGATGGTCGCGTTCTCCTGGACGTTCCGGCGCACGTCGCCGGTCAAGGTCGACAAAGTCTTCCGCCGGCTCCAGCTCGTCTCGGCGGCCGGCTTCAGCCTGATGCACGGCGCCAACGACGCGCAGAAGACGATGGGCATCATCGCCGGCGTGCTCTTCACCGCCGGCTACCAGCGCGAGTTCACGATCCCGTTCTGGGTGGTCATCGCCGCGCACCTGGCCATCGGCCTGGGCACGCTGTCGGGCGGCTGGCGCATCATCCACACGATGGGATCGAAGATCACGAAGCTGACGCCGGTCGGCGGCTGCGCCGCCGAAACCGGCGCCGCCGTCGCGATCTTCATCGCCACCCACCTCGGCGTCGGCATCAGCACGACGCACACGATCACCGGCGCGATCGTCGGGGTCGGCGCGACGCGCCGGCTGTCCGCCGTGCGCTGGGGCGTGGCGCGACGCATCGTCTGGGCGTGGGTGCTGACGATCCCCGCCGCCGCCGCGGTCGGCGCCGTCACCTACTGGGGCCTGGCGCTCCTCGGCGCGAGCTGAACGCCGCCGCGGCGCGACGCGGCCATCATCGCCGACACGCCATTGAAGGGATCCGCAGACGTGACGCGAGCACTCCACACCCTGATCGCCACCACTTCGATGGTCGCCGCGCTATCCGCGGCGGCCCAGGTCCAGGCCCAGACTCGGGCCCAGAACCAGGTCGCCTTCCGTCCGCCTGCGGTGCCGCTCGTCACGCACGATCCCTACTTCTCGATCTGGGCGACCGGCGATCGTCTCACCGATCGGCCGACGACGCATTGGACGGGGACGTCGCATGCGCTCACCGCCCTGGTGCGCGTCGACGGCCGCGCCTTCCGCGTCATGGGCCACCTGCCGGCCGGCGTCCCGGCCCTGACCCAACGGAGCGTGACCGTGTGGCCGCTCCGCACGATCTACGTCTTCGCCGGGAGCGGGATCGAGCTGACGCTCACCTTCCTGTCGCCGATGCTGCCGCACGACCTCGAGCTGGTCTCGCGTCCGGCGTCGTACGTGACGTTCCAGGCGCGGGCCACCGACGGGCGCCCGCACGACGTCGCCGTCTACTTCGACGCCTCCAGCCAGATTGCGGTGAACTCGCCCAACCAGGCGGTGACCTGGGACGCGAACCGCGACGGCGACCTGCAGCGCCTGCGCGTCGCCTCGGCGGCCCAGCCGATCCTGGCCAAGGATGGCGACAATCTGCGCATCGACTGGGGCTCGCTCTACGTCGCGGTGCCCAAGGCGGCGGGCACGACGACGCGCATCGCCCGCGACCTCGCTGCGCTCGAGAGCTTCGCGGCGACCGGCGGCCTGCCGGCGGCCGACAGCGCGGACGCGCCGCGGATCGTCGACGATCGCACGCCGGTCCTCGCCGTGGCCTTCGCGCTCGGCTCCGTTCGCGCCGCCGCGGTGTCGCGCCACGTCATCGTCGCCTACGACGACGAATGGTCGGTCGAATACCTCGGCGAGCGGGCCCGGCCGTGGTGGCGCCGCAACGGCGCCGACGCGCCGGCGATGCTCGCGGCCGCCGAGGCCGACTACGCCAAGCTGACCGCCGCCAGCGAGGCCTACGACAGCGCCTTGATGCGCGATCTGGCGAAGCGCGGCGGCCAGGCCTTCGCGCAGATCGCGGCGCTGGCGTTCCGCCAGACGCTGGCCGCGCACAAGCTGGTCGCCCATCCGAAGAGCGGCGACGCGCTCTACTTCTCCAAGGAGAACTTCAGCAACGGCTGCATGGGCACCGTCGACGTGACCTATCCGTCGTCGCCCTTCTTCCTGCTCTTCGCGCCCAAACTGCTGGCGGCGCAGCTGCGCCCGGTGCTCGAGTACGCGGCCTCGCCGCGCTGGAAGTTCCCCTTCGCCCCGCACGACCTCGGCCGCTATCCGAAGGCCAACGGCCAGGTCTACGGCGGAGGCGAGAAGACCGAAGAGAACCAGATGCCGGTCGAAGAGTCCGGCAACATGCTGCTGATGCTCGGCGCGCTGGCGACGCTGCACGGCGATACCGCGCTCGCCCAGCAGTACGCGCCGACCATCGGCAAGTGGGCGGCGTACCTCGAGAGCAAGGGCTTCGATCCCGACAACCAGCTGTCCACCGACGACTTCGCCGGCCACCTCGCCCACAACGCCAACCTGTCGCTCAAGGCCATCCTGGCGATTGCCGCGGGCGGGGATCTCGCCAGGCGGCGCGGCGACGAGGCCGAGGCGGCGCGTCTCCGCGCGGTCGTGACCGGCATGGTCGGGAAGTGGGATCAGGCCGCCAAGGACGGCGACCACTACCGGCTCGCCTTCGATCGGGCCGGCACCTGGAGCCAGAAGTACAACCTGGTCTGGGACTCGCTGCTCGACTACCAGCTGTTCCCGGACACGGTGCGGCGCCGCGAGATCGCGTTCTACAAGACCCGGCAGAACGCCTACGGCCTGCCGCTCGACAACCGGGCCGACTACACCAAGGCCGACTGGATCGTCTGGACGGCGACCCTCACCGAGACGCCGGGCGACTTCTCGGCGCTCGTCGATCCGATCCGGACGTTCCTGCACGAGACGCCCGATCGCGTGCCGTTCACGGATTGGTACTCGACGACCTCCGGCCTGAAGCGCGGCTTCCAGGCCCGTTCCGTCGTCGGCGGCGTGTTCATCCCGATGCTCTCCGATCGCAACCTCATCAAGCAGTGGTCCTCCCGCCCGGCGCTATGATGTCCATCATGCGCAGACTTGCTTTCCTTGCCTTCTCGGCCGCGCTCGTCGCCGCGGCCGTCACCACCGCCGGCGCCGATCAAAAGGCGTTCGTCGGACGCTGGAACCTGACCGGCACAGGCGCCGACAGCGGCGCCGTCTATTGGCTCGAGGTCACCGAGGACGCCGGCCAGCTGTCGGGGATGTTCCTCAACCGGGGCGGCAGCCCGGTCAAGCTCGCCTTGGTGAAGGTCGAGGGAGACGAGCTGGTCTTCACGACGGCCGCACCCGAGGGCCGCACCGGCCAGACCTTCCGCGCCAAGCGGAAAGGCGACGGGCTCGAAGGCTCGACGACGGCGCGCGACAAGACGATCGCCTTCACCGGCGTCCGTCCGCCGGCGTGGAAGGCCGCCAACGCCAACGGCGCGCACACCTACGGCAAGCCGGTCGAGCTGAACGATGGCAAGACCATCGACAACTGGGGCCTGCAGATTCCCGGCCGGGCCGCCGGCTGGACGGTCGTCGACGGCGTCATGACCAACGAGAAGGGCGCCAACAACCTGGTCTCGAAGCAGACCTTCAAGGACTTCAAGATCAACGCCGAATACAAGATCGAGCCGGGCAGCAACAGCGGCATCTACCTGCGCGGCCGCTACGAGCTGCAGGTGCTCGACGATTTCGGCAAGGCGCCCGAGACGCACGGCCACATGGCCATCTACGCCTGGGTCGCGCCGAGCGTCAACGCCAGCAAGCCGGCCACCGAATGGCAGGTGATGGAAGCGGTCATCGTCGGCAACAAGGTGACCGTCACCTTGAACGGTCAGAAGATCCACGACAACGCGACCATCCAGGCGATCACCGGCGGCGCGCTCGACGCCAACGAAACGCAGCCGGGTCCGATCATGCTGCAGGGCGATCACGGCAAGGTCTTCTACCGCAAGGTCACCATCACGCCGATCGTCAAGGCCGGCACCTAGGTCGATGTCTCGCGGGGCAGTCCTGTGCTGCTGTCTGGTGATGGCGTCGGCGGCGCCGGCCGCCGTCGCCGGACAGCCGCCGTCGACCTTCGATGCCCTGACGGCGCCACCGGCCACGCTGCCGGCCGGATGCGGGCTCGTGCCGTTGGCGTCCGAGTGGAAGGACGGCAGACGTGTCACCGGCGGGCTCTGGGCCTGGCAGCGGCTTCGGTCGAATCCGTGGACTGGCGAGAAGCCGTCCGTCCTCACCGACATCCGTACCAGGATGTTCGGGCTGTCGCCGATGCCCGATGGTCCACCCGATGCACGAGCGGCTGGGCAGATCGCGCGCACCCTCGTCGAAGGCATGTCGGGATACGCCGCGGTCTACCACCAGGATGCCGAGCGCGTGGCCGTCTACGCGCTCCGCTCCGCCGATCCGCGCGAGTGGATGCGACCGTCGCTGCCCGGGAAGGATGACGGTACCGGCCAGGCCTTCGTGCGGTTCCGGAAGGGCCGAGTCGCGGCGCTGGTCGTGGGCGATCGCGGACCGTGCTTCGCGGCCATCGAGGGACACCTGCGCGCCGTCGTCCCGACCATCGACGTGGCCCGGACGGCGCCCTCGATCGCGCCGATCGCCAAGCCCGGCAGCTAGATCGGTTTCGTCCAGACCGACCCCAGGGTCCACATCCGCGCGACGGGCCTGCGCCCGCCGCGCGGCAGCAGCTCCACCCGGTCGAGCGGCTGGGTCGGGAAGACGCGATCGGTGATCACCGTCTCGCCGTCGTTGGCGAAGACCTCGATCACCGATCGATCGAACAGGATCCGCAGCGTGATGGTGCGATCGCGCCAGGCGATCGGGCCGGCGTGGCGACCCGGATAGGCGGCGTGGAACGGCGTCAGGCGCGACCGCCGCCGATCGACGAACACCTCGAGCGGCGCGCGGGTGACGCCGACGACGACCTCCTCGCCGGCGGCGTTCGACAGCCGCACGCCGGCCTCGTTCCAATCGCCGGCGGGCACGTTCACCACGATCTCGGCCGATGGTGGGAGCGCCGTGTCGCCGACGACGGCGATCGGATCGCGCGCCGTCCACAGCGCCTCGATCTCGGCGACCGGCGCCTGCACGAGGCGCAGTCCGTCCGGGAACCGGACCAGCCTGAGCGAGCGCGGGATCGATTGCGCGCCGCGCCACGTGACGGAGGGCTCGTCGTTGGCGTACTGCCAGTTGCTGATCCACCCCATCCAGATGCGGCGCCCGTCGCCGGCCGGCAGGTCCGAGAACGAGAGCGAGGCGTAGAAGTCCTTGCCGTAGTCGGACCAGCGCGTTCGCTCGGCCGGCTCGTCGCCGACGAACCGGGTGCCGTCGAACGTGCCGATGAAGTACTGCCCGGCGGAGCCGCCGGCGATGCCGCCCGGATTGATGTCGACGTCGAGCACCCAGCGCGTCGCGCCGGGCTCGCCGGCGATCGGCAGTTCGAAGAGGTCGGGGCACTCCCACACGCCCCCCGTCGCGCCGGCCGGACCGAAGTCGCTCAACGCCGTCCACGCCTTGAGATCGGGTGACCCGAAGATCCGCACCTTGTGCTGGTCCGGCAGCACCGTGACCATGATCCAGCGCTTCGTCGCCTCGTGCCAGAACACCTTGGGATCGCGGAAATCCTTCAGCCCGAGGTCGACGACCGGATTGTTCGCGTACTTCGTCCAGGTCCGGCCGCGGTCGTTGCTGTAGGCGAGGTTCTGCGTCTGCTTGTCTTTGCCGTGGCCGGTGTAGACGGCGACCAGGCACGACGGGTCGGTCCCGTGCGCCGCGCAGAATCCGCTCGAGTTGTGCCGGTCGACGACGGCGCTGCCCGAGAAGATCATCACGCCGTCCTCCTCGCGCAGCGCGACCGGCAGATGCTGCCAGTGCAGCATGTCGACGCTGACGGCATGGCCCCAGCTCATATGACCCCAGCGCTCGCCGAACGGGTTGTGTTGGTAGAACAGGTGGTACTCGCCCTGGTAGAAGACGAGCCCGTTCGGGTCGTTCATGAAGTAGCGTGGCGGCGTGAAGTGGAAGCGCGGGCGGAGCGGCTCGTCGTAGCCCGGCAGCCGCCCCGTCAGGAGGACGAGCGCCACCGCGACGAGCACCAGACCGGCCGTCCCTCGCGCTTTCACGCGCGGATGCTAGCACCGATTCCCGAGCGCCGGTCAGGCAGCCGCGGTCGTGGCGAAGAGGCGGCGGAGGGTGCCCTCGATGGTGGCGAGGGCCACCGGCTTGGTGATGTAGTCGTCCATCCCCGCGTCGAGGCAGCGCTCCCATCGCCCGACATCGCGTGCGCGGTCATGGCGACGATCGGCACGTGGACGCCGGTGCCCCGTTCCGTGTCGCGGATCGCGGCGGTCGCGTCGAAGCCGCTCATCGTCGGCACATGGACGTCCATGAAGACGACGTCGAAGCGGCTCTCCGGGCGACGGCGGCCGACGCCGGCGCGGACCGGCCTTCGCGCTCGTCGATCAGCGCGTTCACCGCGCGCTTCAGCTCGTGGTGCTCGATTGGCTTGATCAGGTGGTGCGCCACGCCCAGCGCGCGGCAGCGGGCCGAGTCGCCGGGTCGTCGATCCGAGGTCGGCATCAGCATCGCCGTGCCGGCGAATCGGGTCCGCGGCGCCGCGGCATGAAAACGGGGGAGCGCAGACGGCTCGAGGCCTGTGTGCGGACGTGGTCGTGAGCGTCCGACCAGGAATTCTGGAGGGAGGGTGTTGGGAGCTTTGTTGGTTCTAGGACGCGAGCCCGGCGGTCGGTCGAACAGAGACGAGGTCATCGTCGTGTACGCCGCGTACGTCGTCCGGATGCAGCGTGACGAGGGCCTGTGTGCGTCCAGACGCGGCGACGAATTCGACCGCAAAGGCATCCGGAGCGTATACCTCGACGACAGCACCGAGGTCGCCCCGCCGCAGCCCGTGGTCGGGCAGGTCGTGTTCCAGTACCGACCGAATCGAGCAACGCTGGAGTCATTTCGTCCTCCCGGGATACGCCGTCATGAGCCGCGGTAGCTCTTCGCCTGTCCGGATACACCAGATGCTGACGACGAGCGACGATGTGCTGCTCGGTCCCATCAGCATAGCGAGGATGGTGTAGAACCGGCCATACGTGTCCGAGCGCACTTCCGCGTATCCCCTCGACAAATGCTGGTCGCGCAGCGCAGAGTCGAACTCGGTCCAGCGGTCGCTCGTGAACCCAAGCGTGGCGAAGAAGCTCGCCCTGAAGCGGCCGACGGGATGGCTTTCGGAGAGCAGGTAGCCACGCACCTTGAGCGGATCGATGACGGCCCGTTCCGCGTGCGGGATCACCACATCCGATTCTAGCGTCGTCTCAGTTCAGATCGGCATCGTGACCACCCGCGGAGGAACGCCGTGCCGCTCGAAGCTGCCTCTAGTGTCCCGAGTCAGAGATTCGCTACACAGTTCGCGGGCGGGGCATCCCGCCTCGCGGCGTTGCTCGTCGCGCATATCGCCGATATGTTCACGCCTCGCGCCTTGCGATCCGGGCGCCGCGCCCGTGACTTGTGCACCGAATCTCTGACTCGGGACACTAGAAGACGATCGCGTCGCGCAGCTTCGTGAGCTCCTCGACCGGCACGCCGGGGACGGCGGTCAGCGCTTCGAAATCGGCGAACGGACCGTTCTTCGCGCGCTGCTGGACGATCGTCTGCGCGAGGCCCCCGTCGAGGTGGAGGATCTCGGCGATCTCGTCGGCCGGAGCCGTGTTGATCGCCACGCGGCCGAACTGGGCGACGAGGTAGTCGAAGACGATGTCGAACTCCTCGTCGGTGCCGGTCGCGCCGCGCGCCACCATCTGCTCCAGCACCTGGTCCCACTGCGTCTTGTAGCGCCGGCCCTCGACGACCTTGTCGGACGGATGGCAGCGCACGCAGAGCTTGGTGAACTCGGGCGGCGGTTCGGGCCGGGCCTCTCCTTGGCCAGCGGCCTGGCCGGACGGGACGGCGGTGCCTACCGGCACCGCCAGCACGAGTCCACAGAGGGCCGCCGTGAGCGTGGCGACGCTCGCGACGGCTCGCGCGGTCAGGCGTCCAGCGGTCACGGATTCAGCACGAAGGCGACGAGCCGGCTCCCGGCGCCGGCCACGACATACTGCCGGCCGTCGAGTTCATAGGTGATCGGCCCGTTGGTGACCGTGCTGCCGACCCGCGCGTTCCACAGCGGCTCGCCGGTCGTGGCGTCGTAGGCGCCGAGGCCGCCGGCCGCGGCGTTGAACAGCACGTTGCCCGCGGTGGTCAGGATGCCGGAGTTGCCGCCGTAGCGGGGCTTGCTCCAGCGGATCTTGCCGGTCTTGTAGTCGATCGCCTTGAGCTCGGGCTGCTCGGAATACCCGCCGCGGTCGGTGCCGCCCCAGCCCATCGGGTTGTCGCTGGCGTCGTAGATGTACCAGACGCTGAAGGCGCGGGTGGCGTTGACGTAGAACAGCCCGGTCTGCGGGCTGAAGCTGGGCGGGAACCAGTTGGTGGCGCCGCCCTGGTTCGGCGTGACCAGCGCGCCCGCCACCTGCGGCCGCTTGGCCGGGTTCTGCTTCGGCTGGCCCTTCTCGTCGTAGCCCAGGCTCCAGTTCGTCTTGTTGTAGTCGGACGAGACCAGCGCCTTGCCGGTGGTGCGATCGAGGACGAAGAAGTGGCCGTTGCGCGAGGCCTGGGCGAGCAGCTTGCGCGGCTTGCCGTCGATGGTCCCGTCGAAGACGACGGCGGTCTGCGTGGCGTCCCAGTCGTGCGTGTCGTGCGGCGACGACTGGAAGTGCCAGACCATCTTGCCGGTGTCGGCGTCGAGCGCGACGATCGACGCGGTGTAGAGGTTGGCCCCCTCGCGGTTCTTGAAGGCCACCACCGGCTGCGGGTTGCCGGTCGTGACGTAGATGTGGTTCAGCGCCGGGTCGTAGGTGATCGGCTGCCACGTCATGCCGCCGCCGTGCTTGGCCATGTCGAGGTTGGGCCAGGTGTCGAGGCCGGGGTCGCCGTCCTTCTGCGGCGTGACGTACCACCGCCAGATCAGATCGCCGGTCGCGGGGCTGCGCGCCTCGAGGTAGGCCGGCACGTCCAGGTCGTCGCCGCTCGGTCCCAGAATGAGCTTGTCCTTGACGACCACCGGGGCCACCGAGCCGTAGTACATCATCTCGAGCGAGCAGAACTCCTTCGCCCACTTCTCCGCGCCGGTCTTGATGTCGAGGGCGACGAGATTGCAGTCGGTGGTGGTGAAGTAGACGGTGTTGCCGAGGATCCCGACGCCGCGGTTGCCGATCTGGATGCCGCCGCGGCTGCGCGCGAACGTGTAGTGCCAGAGCTCCTGGCCGGTGCGCGCGTCGGCGGCGTAGACGTGGTTCGGGGTCGTGAAGTAGAGCGCGCCGCCGACCAGCAGCGGCGTCGCCTTGATGGTGCCGGCGACGGGCAGGTCGTAGAGCCACGCCAGGCTGATGTTCTTGACATTGGCGGCGGTGATCTTCGTCAGCGTGCTGAAGCGGCGGCCCGAATAGTCGCCGTTGTAGGTCGGCCAGGAATCGATCGACGGCTTCTCGATCTGGGCCAGGGTCAGGGCCGCGGGCGCGCCGCTCGCGGGCGCCGGCCCCGAGGCCGGCTCTTGCGCCATCAGCGCGGCCGACACCAGCACGCACCATCCGGCGGTTGCCAGCGCTCTCATTTCATCGTCTCCAGGTAGGCCACGACGTCGTGGATCTGCGCGTCGGTGATGCGATCGAGCAGGTCGATGTGCGCCTGCAGGGGATTCGTCTTGGTGATCGTCACGCCGGGCCCGCGCCGCACCGTGCGGGTCGTGCCGCCGGCGTCACGCAGTGTGACGTAGAAGTCACTCTCTTCGACCAGGACGCCGGACAGCGGGGCGCCGCTGCCGGAGGCGATCGAGACCGTCACGGCGTTGCGATCGACCGCGGGCCCCGCCGCCGGTGCAGCCGCCGGTGCGGCCGGTGCGCCGGCAGGCGGCGGGCCGCCTCGTCCACGTCCGCCGCGTCCGCCGCGGCCGCTCCCCGGAAACAGCATCCGCTGCTGCAGATCGACTGGCGCGGGGATGCGCGTGGCGACGCCGGCGAGCGGGCGCTCCGAGGCGGTGTGGCACGTCGCGCAGCCGCCGATGCCCGTGAAGAAGGCCTGGCCGGCTTTGGCATCGCCGGTGACGATGTCGCCGACGGTGAAGATGGGGGAGCCGCGCATCGTGTCGTTGACGCGCTGGCGCAGGAAGTTGGCGAGGTCGACGATCTCCGCGTCCGTGAACGACGCGCTCGGCTTCTTGCCCTGCGTCGGATGCCCCTTCTTGAGGAACGGCCCGAGCACGCTGCCGGCCTGCTGGTCGAGGCGATCGAAGTTCACGGTCGTCGTGCGGATGATGTTCGGGCCGGTGTCGGACCCGCGCGCCTGGGCGCCGTGGCAGTCGACGCACTGGATGGCCCAGATGGCGCGGCCGCGGTCGTGCGCGGCCTGGTCGACCACGGGTCGGGCCACGGGCGGCCGGGCGGCGGGGGCGGCGGTCGCCGGTTGCTGTGGCGCGGCCGCGTCGCGGCCGGGTGCCCCACCGGTGACCCGGATGGACGTCGGGGGCTGCGCTTGCGCCGCCAGGCCTACCGCCGTGCACAAGGCGGCCGTCAATCCGAGCGAGAGCTGTTGAACGACGCCGATCTTCATCGGAAGCTCCTCTGATCCCTCGCGCGATGGCGAAGGCGCCGTATCGTCTCACAGGACGGGGTCGTGCTTTTGTTCGTGAGCCGGCCTTGCCGCGCAGGTGCGCTACAATCCGCGCGTCCCAAGGAGCCCCCGCATGAACCACTCGCGCCGCGTGTTTCTCACCACGGCCTCGGGCGTCGTCGTCGGCGCCCGCATGGCCGCCGCGTCCGTCCAGGGCGCCAACGATCGGGTCCGGGTCGCGATCATCGGAACGGGCGGCCGGGCCCGCGGCCTGATGAACCAGCTCAAGCCGATCGGCGGCGTCGAGATCGTCGGCGTCTGCGACGTCTTCGAGCAGCGGCTCCTCCAGGCGGCCGAGATCGCCGGCCCGGCCGCGTTCAAGACCGACGAGTACCGCCGCATCCTCGACAACAAGGAGATCGACGCGGTGCTGATCGGCGCCCCCGATCACTGGCACAAGACGATGACCCTCGACGCGGTCGCGGCGGGCAAGGACGTCTACGTCGAGAAGCCCGTCTCGCACACGATCGAGGAGGGCGCCGAGATGGTCAAGGTCATCGAGGCGTCGAAGCAGATCGTCCAGACCGGCACGCAGCAGCGCAGCTGGGAGCACTACATCCAGGGCAAGGAACTGGTGCAATCCGGCAAGCTCGGCCAGATCACGTTCGTCCAGTCCTACTGGTATCAGCACGCGCGCCCCGGCCAGTGGCCGGCGGCGCAGCCCGACAAGCTCGATTGGAAGAAGTGGCTCGGACCGGCCAAGGACCAGCCGTTCAAGCCGGAGCGCCTCTACCAGTGGCGCCACTTCTGGGACTTCGGCGGCGGCCAGTCGACCGACCTGATGACGCATTGGATCGACGTCGTCCACTGGTACATGAACGTCGAGGCGCCGCTCTCGGTCTACAGCTCGGGCAAGACCTACAACATGAAGATGTGGGAAGCCCCCGACACCGTCTCGACGACGATCGAGTTCCCCAACAACTTCACCTGCGCCCACCTCGGCACCTACATCAGCCGGGTCGACGACGGCGGCCTCGAGTTCCGCGGTGAGCTGGGCACGCTGAAGATCGACCGGGCCCGGCTGGCCTTCTACAAGGACGACACGCCCTACGCGAAGGGCACGCTGACGCCGCCGCCCGAGCTCCTCATCGAGTCGAAGGGCGACGGCTCCATCGCGCACCTGCAGAACTGGATCGACTGCGTCCGCAGCCGCAAGACGCCGAACGCGCACATCCGCGTCGCCCACCAGGCGGCCCGGACGTCGCACCTCGCCAACGCCTCGCTGAAGGCCGGGAAGGTGGTGCGGTGGAGCAGCGCACAGGAGCGGATCGAGAGCTGATGGACGCGGTGCGCATCGACCGGCGTACGTTCCTGGCCGCCGCGGGCGCCGTCACCGTGGCGGGCCCGTTCGCGCCGGCTCGTGCCGCCGACCGGACGCTCGACGTCGCCAGCAACACCTATCCGTGGGGGACGTTCGCGAGCCGCGACGGCCGCCCGTTCGACGCGCGGTCGGACGAGACGATGGCGGCGATGGCCTCGGCCGGGTTGACCGGCTACGAGCCGGCTGTCACCGAGGCCGCCGAGCTCGATGGCCTCGGCCCGCGGCTGCGCGCGCACGGCTTGCGCATGCCCTCGCTGTACGTGAGCACCACGTTGCACGACGAGGCGACGTCGACCGCCGGCATCGAACGCGCGCTCGGTGTCGCCCGCCGCGCCGCCGAGCTCGGCGTCCGCATCCTCGTCACCAACCCCTCGCCGATCCGCTGGGGTGGGCCCGAGAACAAGACCGACGCGCAGCTTCGCACGCAGGCCGCTGCCATCGACCGGCTGGGCCGAGAGGTGCGCCCGCTCGGCCTGACCCTCGCGTACCACAACCACGACATCGAATTGCGACTCGGGGGGCGCGAGTTCCACCACATGCTGACCGGCACCGACCCGGCGCACCTGAAGTTCTGCCTGGACGTGCACTGGATCTTCCGCGGCTGCGGGGATTCGCAGGTTGCGCTCTTCGACACGCTGGAGCGCTACGGCGACCGCGTCGTCGAGCTGCACCTGCGGCAGTCCCTGGCCGGGGTGTGGACCGAAGTGTTCAGCGCCGAGGGCGACATCGACTACGCGCGGCTCGCCGACTGGCTGCGCCGCCGCAAGGTGCGTCCGCAGCTGACGATGGAGCAGGCGGTCGAGGCCAAGACGCCGAAGACGCTCGACGCCGTCACCGCGCATCGCCGCGGCCTCGAGGTCGTGCGCGCCCTGTTCGGGCCGCGGGCCTAGTGGCGATGCGCGGGCTCCTTCTAGCCCTCGCCGTCTGCGCGTGCGTGTCCGCGCCCGCCGCCGCCGTCGCGGTGATCGCCTCGCTCGCGATGGCCACGGTTTCCGTGAGCCAGACAAAGCCGCCAGCGTCGTTGCTGCTCGACCGCGCCTACCTGCAGGACGCCAAGGCAGGCGCCGCGAAAGGCGACGCGGCGATCACGTCGGCGATCGCGGCGCTCGAGGCCGAGGCGAAGAAGGCGCTCGCCCTGGCGCCGATGTCGGTCATAGACAAGGGCATGACGCCGCCGAGCGGCGACAAGCACGACTACGTCAGCCAGGCGCCGTACTGGTGGCCGGACCCGTCCAAGCCCGATGGCAAGCCGTACATCCGCAAGGACGGCGAGCGCAATCCGGAGATCAGCCAGATCACCGACCGCGACAATCTCGGACGCCTCGGCGAGGCGGTGTCGACGCTCGCGCTCGCCTACGCCTACACCGGACGCAAGGAGTACGCGCTCCACGCGGCGAAACTGACGCGCGCGTGGTTCCTCGATCCGGCGACGCGGATGAACCCGCATCTCCGCTATGGCCAGTACATCCCGGGGATCAACGAGGGCCGCGGCATCGGCATCATCGAGACGCGCAACCTTCCGGAACTGCTCGACGGTCTCCTGCTCATCTCCAGCTCGCCGGCCTGGACGAAGGCCGACGACGACGGGCTGCAGGCCTGGATGCGCGCCTATCTCACATGGCTCGTCGAGAGCCCGCACGGCCGCGAGGAAGGGAAGAACGGCAACAACCACGAGACCTGGTACGACGTGCAGGTGGCAGGGCTGGCGCTCTACACCGGGCAGTTCGATCTGGCGCGGCGGACCGTCGACGGCGCCAAGGCCCGCATCGCGGCCCAGTTCGAGCCGGACGGCCGCCAGCCGCGCGAGCTGGAGCGGACGCGGTCGTGGCACTACAGCCAGTTCAATCTCGCCGCGTTCATGGATCTGGCGACGCTCGGCCAGCGGGTCGGCGTCGATCTGTGGAGCTACCGGACGGCTGACGGCCGCAGCATCCGCCAGGGCGTCGACTGCCTGCTGCCGTACGCTGCCGGCGAGAAGACGTGGCCGTTCGACGAGATCACCCCGTTCACGCCTGGCACCGTCCACCACATCCTGCGCCGCGCCGCGGTGGCGTGGCGGGAGCCGAAGTACGCGGCGCTGGCGAACCGGATCGGCGGCGGCAGCCCGACGCTGATCCTGACGACGCCCTGAGCGGCGCGGCGAGTGAGCGATGACTCCGGAGTCGTGTCGGGATCTCAGCGATCCCAGGGGAAGGCGACGGTCGGCTGGTTGGCGTAGCGCCGCATCGCCAGCGTCAGCATCGCGCCGGCCCCGGGCGCGAGCTGCACGGTGACGTCGCGCGCGCCCACCTGCATCGTCTTGCCGTTCACCGTGACCGAGTCGATCTGGTGCTCGGCGTAGCCGCCGGCCTGTACGACGACCGTGCGCGCGGTGGTCGGATTCACGTTCACGAGCGTGACGACGGTCTCGCGATCGCCCAGCGCGGAGACGAGCGCGGCGACGTCCGCGGGGACACCGGCCCGCTTGCGCATCGGATCGAAGTAGCGCAGCCGTGCGTTGAGAAGGCCGCCCTCTCGGCCGGGCACGAGCGCGCCGAGCATCAGGCGGACGAGCGCGTCGGTCGCGGCGGGGTTGTAGTCGAGCATGTTGTCGGCGAGCCGCTTCTCCGGCGGGGTCTTGTCGGCGCGCATCGCCGCGACGCGCTTCGCAATGCTCTCGAGGTCGTGCGTCAGCGCCGCCTCGGGATAGCCGGCATCCTGGCCGGCCAGGAACGCCAGCCACGGATCCTCACCGACGCGGGCCCAGTCGTCGTCGCGCATCGACCAGTACCAGACCTCGAGCGCGCCGACGCGCCACGGCTCCGGCTTCCATCCGTACCAGCCGTCGGCGCCGCGCATCGACGGGTACTCCTTTCGTCCGTTCGTCACGCGGGCGTTGGCGTTGACGGCGTCGATCATCGACCGCCAGGCGTCGACGTAGGTGCGATCGCCGGTGACGAGCAGCGCGTTGCTGAAGCCGACCAGCGCGCGGGGGATGCGGTTACGGTCTTCGCGCTTGCCCGTGACCGGGTTGACCGGGCTGAACCCCCAGCCGTAGGCGCCGCCCCACCAGCGGCCCTCGGCGCCGCCGACGCGGCCGTCGAGATCGACGAAGCTCGGGATGATGCCGCCGTTGCCTTGCATCCGCCCCAGCCAGGCATCCATGTAGTCGACGAGCCAGCGGCGATACTTCGCCTCGCCGGTCGCGAGATAGGCGTTGGTCGGCAGCGTCGTCGCGACCAGGTTGAGGAAGTGATCACCGACCACGTCGGTGTATTCCCGGTAGTGCTCGAGGAACTGCGGATAGGTGCTCTCGCCGTGCAGCGCGACGAAACCGGTCGCGTCGAACGGATCGCCGACCCAGTCGAGCGGCGTGGCCTTGCGCAGCAAGGGTCCCTTGCTGCCGTTGATCATCGAGCGAATCAGCTTCTTGTCGGGATCGTAGTTCGGCGCTTCGGAATCCTCGCCCATGTAGAGGCCGGCGAAGCGGCGGACCCGCTCGCGATAGGCCGGCAGCGCCGGTGCCGACAGCGCCATGCGGTTGAACAGCTGCAGGCCCTCGCCGTGATGCATCCAGTCCGATTGCGCCGAGAACTCCTTGACGTAGATGCCGTCGCGGCCGGCCGGCACCGCGGTGGTTTTCGCCCCGGCGTACTGGCGGAGCATCCCTTCATGCGCGGCGAGGTAGCGCGTCAGGATCTCGTCGTCGGCGCCGAGCGCATGCAGCTCCGGCCAGTGATTGAAGTTCTCGAAGGCGTCGTCCGGGCCGTCGTTGGCGCCCCAGCGCAGAAAGCACTGCACGTAGCCGCGCGCGTCGTAGTACTTGTCGTAGAATTCGCGGCACGCGGGCACGTTGTCGGCGAGCAGCCGGCGCTCGAGCGTCGCCCAGCCGGGCGCGGGCATCGGCGTCTCGATCGTGACGGTGACCGTTGGCGCGGCAATCGGCGCTGCCGCGAACGCGGCGAGCGCGATGATCGCCGGGAACAGCGCGAACGCGTTCGACGGGCGGTTGAGCATGGGCGGCCTCGGTGCGCCAGAGCCTATCACCGACTTCTCGCAGGGATGACGCATGGCCAACGTGCCCTTCACGAGCAACTACTCCGACCTCTCCTCGACGCGCGGGTTCCAGTTCAAGTTCTTCTGCCAGAAGTGCGGCAACGGCTACATGTCGTCGTTCCAGACCAACACGCTGGGCATGGCCGGCGCCGCGATGGACGCCGCGGCGTCGCTGCTCGGCGGCATCTTCGGGCGGGCGGCGCAGACCGCCGATCAGCTGCAGGCGATGGCCGCCGGACCGCAGCACGACGCCGCCCTCGATGCGGCCGTCACGGAGATCTCGCCGACCTTCAAGCAGTGCACCCGCTGCGGGCAGTGGGTCTGCCAGCCGATCTGCTGGAACGAGAAGGCCGGGCTGTGCGAGGCCTGCGCGCCCGATCTCGACGAGGAGATCGCCGCCGCCCAGGCGCAGGCGGCGCGCGAGCAGGTCATCCAGAAGACGCGGGAGATCGACTTCACCGGCCAGCGCGATCTCGCGCAGCGGGCGGCCGCGGTGTGTCCGTCGTGCGGGGCCAAGACGCAGGGCGGCAAGTTCTGTCCCGAGTGCGGCACGGCCTTCAGCGCGAAGCGGACCTGCGCCAACTGCGGCACCCAGACGGACGGGGCGCCGAAGTTCTGCCCCGAGTGCGGCACGAACTATGGCCCCTGAACGATGAGCCCTGAACGATGAAGCCCGAACCGGACGACTCGCGCCGGGCCGCCGCCACCTTCACGCTCGTCGACGGCAAAGGCCAGGTCGTCGAGCAGGGCGCCGGGATGGCGATCGTCGACGACGAGCGCCTGCACATCGGGCCGCTGGTCGTCGCCCATCTCGACGCGGACGCCCTCCGCGTCGCCGACTACCGCCTCACGGTCGATCTCTGGCCGGGCGGCCAGCTCGTGGTCGCCGGGCTCGGCCGGCGCTTCGACACGTTCGCGCGGGCGCTGGCCCGGGCGCGGAACCAGGCTCGCGTCGCCGGCGTGCTCGCCCACGGCCTTACCGCGCCCGAGATCTTCGACGGCGCGGTCCTCGACGAGGCCCGGCACGGCCGCGCCGAGCTCCACGTCTACGACACCCACCTCACGATCGTCCCCGAGACCGCCTCCAAGACCGTCCCCGAGACCGCCTCCGGGACCGGCCTGCCGTGGCAGGTGCCGTTCGGCGCGGTGACGGCCGTCGAGCCGCTCGAGTCACCGGCCGGCGTCGTGCTCGGCGAGGCGTCCACGCGAACCACCCTCGGCTGGCTGGGGCGTCGTCGCGACGCGCTCGTCTCGCTGGTGTCGGCGCACGTGCACGAACAGCGGCGCCTGCTCGCGGAGCTGACCGGCCAGGACGGCTTCGCCGACGGCCTCGGCGTGGCGCGCGCCGCGATCCACGACTTCGATCGGACGATCGCGCGCGTCACGGCGCCCGCGCGTGTCGAGCACGTCCGGGCGGTGCTGGCGGCGGCCGACGCGGAGCCGCGGCTCGGCTTCGTCAAGCTGCTCGATCCCGACGACGCGACGCTGGAAGCGTCGACGCCGCTGCCGGCCCATTGGGCCTCGTTCGTGCTCGCGCCGGTGCGCGGCCGGACCATCCTCGAGATCGCGTCGGGCCCGAGCGCGGCCACTTACGTGTTCGCCGGCGCGATCGACGACGTCAATCGCGATCTGCAGGCGCTGCACTTCCGGCGGGCGCCGCTCGCGCTCGGCGACGAAGCGGCCCGGCTGACTCACGACAACCCCCTCCGCCTCGCGCTCCGTGCGCTCGGGCCGCTCCGCCGGCTGCGCGACGCGACGCGGGCGCGCATCGTCCACGACGACCGGTGGGCCGCCGCCTTCCGCGCGGCGATCTTTTAGTGTCCTGTCCGCATGATTCGCGACATAACTCCCGGGCGGGGCATCCCGCCTGGCGGCGTTGCTCGTCGCTCAGATATCCCCAATATCCTCGCTCCTCGCGCCTTGCCATCCGGGCGCCGCGCTCCGGGACTTATGCCACGTATCACGCGGACAGGACACTAGCCGCCATGGCGCCCAACCAGCGGAGGCTGCCGCGCATCGGGATGGGCTGCATGCGCCTCTCGACGGCGGTCGATCGCGACGAGGCACGCGCCGTCGCCGTCATCCACGCCGCGCTCGACGCCGGGGTGCGCCTGCTCGACACCGCCGACGCCTACGGCCGCGACGCCTCCGAGATCGGGCACAACGAGCGGCTCGTCGCCGGCGCGCTGGCCTCGTGGCCGGGCGATCCCGCCGGCGTCGTCGTCGCGACCAAGGGCGGCATGATCCGCCCGAACGGCTTGTGGATCACCGACGGGCGGGCGCGGCACCTGGCCGGGGCTTGCGCGGCCAGTCGCGCCGCCCTCGGCGTGGAGCGCATCCAGCTGTATCAACTGCACGCGCCCGATCCGCGCACGCCGTTGGCGACGAGCGTCCGCGCGCTCGAAGAGCTGCGCCGCGACGGCGTCGTCGAGGCCATCGGGCTGTGCAACGTCACCGTCGGCCAGATCGAGGAGGCGTGCGCCATCGCGCCGATCGCATCCGTCCAAGTCGAGCTCGGGGTGTGGTGCGACGACGCGATCCTTGCTGGCGTGGTCGGCTTCTGCCTCGCCCACGACATCGCGATCCTGGCCCACCGTCCGCTCGGCGGCGAGCGCCGTCGCGCCCGAACCGATCGCGACCGCATGCTGCGGACGGTCGCGGCACGCCACGGCGCCACCCCGGCGGAGGTCGCGCTGGCGGCGCTCTTCGACCTCTCGGATCGCATCACGCCGCTGCCGGGCCCGACCCGACTCGAGACCGCGACGTCGATCGCGCGGGCGGCGACGATCGTGCTCGACGACGAGGATCGCGAGCGGCTGGGCGAGCGCCAGCCCTCGTGGCGGCTGTGCTGGGCACGATCGGGCCGCGCGTCTCTGGGCCCGGTCGCGACCGGCGCGCCGAACGGCGAGGTCGTGCTGATCATGGGCCTGGCCGGAGCGGGCAAGAGCACGCTGGCCGATCGGTTCGTCGCCGACGGCTACCAGCGGCTGAACCGCGATGAAGCGGGCGGCAGCCTGCGCGGGCTCCTGCCCGCCCTCGAGCGCGCCCGCCGCGACGGCGTGACCCGCTTCGTTCTGGACAACACCTACCTGTCGCGCGCCTCGCGGGCGGCGGTCATCGATGCCGCGCGCCGCCTCGGGCTGTCGGCGCGCTGCGTCCACCTGTCCACGTCGATCGAGGATGCGCAGATCAACGTCGTGACGCGGCTGCTCGCGCGAAACGGCCGGCTGGTGGACGGCGAGGACCTCCGCCGCGCCGCTCGCGCGGACGCCGGCGTCTTCGGCCCCGCCGCCCAGTTCCGCATGCAGCGGCAGTTCGAGGCGCCGACGCAGGCCGAGGGGTTCGCGCACGTCGAGACCGTGCCGTTCGAGCGGCGCTGGCCGTCCGACCACGTGAACCGGGCGCTGTTCGTGTGGTGCGACGGCATCCTCACGCGCAGCCGTTCAGGGGCGCGGACGCCTGCGTCGGCCGACGACGTCGAGGTCGTCGCGGGATGCGGCGACCTTCTCCGCCGCTACCGCGACGACGGCTGGCGGATCATCGGCCTGAGCTGGCAGCCAGACATCGCCGCCGGCACGCGGACCGCCGCGGACGCCGAGGCGGCGCTGGGGCGGATGCGCGACCGGCTCGGCGTCGACGTCGACACGCTGTATTGCCCGCACGCGGCCGGACCGCCGGTCTGCTGGTGTCGAAAGCCGCTGCCGGGCCTGGCGGTGCTCGCCATCGACCGCTACCGGCTCGCTCCGGCGCGCTGCCTCTACGTCGGCGACGGACCGCAGGACCCCGGCTTCGCGCGTCGCCTCGGCTTCACCTATCGCCCGGCGGCCGAGTTCTTCGCCGCCGGTCCGTCGACGCCCGATTTGCGGCGCCGATAGTAGGCGGCGGCCTTGGCCCGGCTGCCGCAGCCGTCCATCGAGCACCAGCGGCGCCGCCGGTTCTTCGTCGTGTCGTAGAAGAAGCGGATGCAGGCCGCGTTCTCGCACCGCCGGACCAGCGCCCGGTCGCCCCGCTCGAGCAGCCAGGCCGCCGATTCGGCGATTGGCGCGAGCAGCGCCGCCGGCGACGGATCGAGCGCCTCGCGGACGGTGGCGTAGCCGGCGCCGCGCTTCTCGAGGCGCAGCGTGCTGGCGCCCGCGGCGAGCGCGGCGTTGATTGCCGGCACCACGTCGGGCGGCAGCGGCCGGCCGGCGGCGAGCGCCTCGACGGCGGCCCGCAGCGCCGCCCGCAGCGCCTTCGCATCCTGCAGCAGGCGACCGGCGTCGCGGCCGGAGCGCCACCCGGCCGCCCGCTCGCCACCCTCGGCGCGCCCATGCCGCAGGGCGGCCTCGTCGACCGCGTCGGCGACGCCGGCCCAGCGGAGCAGGTCGTCGACGCCGACCAGGCGATCGACCCGCTCGCCGTGGTCGATGACTTCGGTGTTCACGAAATCGATGCACAGCAGGTTGCCGACGAGCGCAAACCCGTCGGCAGGTGCGGGCGGGGGCGTCGGTCCTTGAGGAGTCGGCATTATCACCATCAAAATACCATTTGACTGGTAACCTTTGGCCTATTACCGTCATCATAGTGTTTTGACGGTGAGATTACCGTCCTGAACAGGAGACCCCATGTCCGCACCCGTCCCCGCGACCGGCCACATCGGCCTGAACGTCAGCCGCCTCGACCGTTCGATCGACTTCTACCGTGCCGTGTTCGGCTTCGAGGTGCTGCGCCGCTCGGCCGACGCCGCCCGGCCGTTCGCGTTCCTCGGCCACGACGGCACCATCGTGCTGACGCTCTGGCAGCAGAGCGAGGGGGCGTTCGTCGCCGATCGTCCCGGCCTGCACCACCTGTCGTTCCAGGTCGCCTCGCTGGACGAGGTGCGGGACGCCGAGCGCCGGCTGCGCACCACCGGTGCCCGCATCCACCACGACGGCATCGTCGCCCACGCCGAAGGGGCGGACTCCGGTGGCCTGTTCTTCGAGGATCCGGACGGCATCCGGCTGGAGATCTTCACGTCGCGCGGCGTCGCCGGTTCGCCCGTGCCGCACACGGACGGGCCGACGTGCGGCTTCTTCTGACCTGCGGCTTCTTCAGACGGCGGCCATGCACGGCGAGGAGGTGACCGATGGCGTTCGAGGCGTTCCACGAGGGTGAACGTGCCGTGCAGGCGCGCGCCGGCGTCTCGGCGTTCGCTGAACGGGTCGGCCGGTCGATCCGCCGCGACATCCCGGCGGCGGCCCGGGCGTTCCTCGCCGAGCGGCGCTGGATCGTGCTGGGTGCGCTCGACGACGCGGACCGGCCGTGGATCGGGATCCGCGCCGGCGCGCCGGGGTTCGCCCACGCGCTCGACGATTGGACGGTGCGGATCGAGGCGACCGCGCCGGTCGGCGACCTGCTCGGCGGACGGCTGCGCCCGGGCGCGCTTGTCGGCCTGATCGCGCTCGATCCGGCGACGCGCCGCCGGCTGCGGTTCAATGGGCGGGTGGTGAGCCACGATGCCGCGGGGCTCGTCCTCGAGGCCGATCAGGTGTTCTCGAATTGCCCGAAGTACATCCAGCGGCGCGACGAGACGGCCGGCGCCGCCACGCCGTCGATGCCGGTCTCGCTCACCTCGTCGACTACGTTGACCGACGCGCAGCGCGAACGCATGCGGACCGCCGATACGTTCTTCATCGCCTCGGCTCGACCCGGCGAGGGCGTCGACGTGTCGCATCGCGGTGGCATGCCGGGCTTCGTGGCGGTGGACGGGCCGCGGCTGTCGTGGCCGGACTACGGCGGCAACGCCATGTTCAACACGCTCGGCAACCTGCACGCCCACCCGCACGCCGCGCTGCTGATCCCGGACTTCGATCGAGGCGGGGCGCTCGTCGTCGCCGGCCGCGCCGCGATCGACTGGAGCGCGGAGAGCGCGTCGCGGTTCGCGGGCGCGGAACGGGTGGTGACGCTCGACGTCGATCAGATGGTGGAGCAGACCGGCGTGCTGCCCGGCGGGTTCCAGCTGCGCGAATACTCGCCGTTCAATCCGCGCTGACGGTTCGCTTCAACACATCGCTCGGGGTGCCGCCCCAGTGGCGGCTCCAGGCGCGGCGCATCTGGATGCCGGAGCGGAACCCGGCGACCTCCGCCGCGCGCGTCACGGTCGTGCCGTGCTCGAGTGCCTGCCGGGCGCGTTCGAGCCGGATCGCCTGCAGGTACTGCAGCGGCGACACCTTGGCGTGCTCGACGAACAGCCGCAGCAGGTGCCGCTCGGTGGTGTGGCCGATCCGGGCCAGCGCCGCCATGCTCCAGTCGCGCTCGGGCTCGTCGAGGATGGCGGCCTGGACGCGATGCACCGTCGCCTGCCGGTGCGTCCGGTGGACGCGGAACGGCGACTGCTCCGGGTCGCGATCCGAGCGGCGCAGATAGACGACCATGTCCTCGGCGACGCTGGCCGCGAGCGCTTCGCCGCACTCGCCGGCGATGAGATGCAGGGCGACGTCGATGCCGGCGGTGATGCCGGCGCTCGACGCGATCGGACCATCGACGACGAAGACGCGGTTGTCGACCACCTCGGCGCGCGGCGCCAGCGCCCGCAGCGCGTCGAGCAGTTCGTGGTGCGTCGTGCAGCGCCGGCCGGCGAGCAGACCGGCGCGCGCCGCCAGCAGCGTGCCCGAGCAGATCGTCACCAGGCGGTGGCCGCCGGTCTCGTCGCGCAGCGCCGGGCCGAGACACCGGGTCAGCCAGCGAGCCGTCGTCGTGCCGGCCGGCGTGATCAGGCCGAGGTGCTCGCTTGGTTGCCCGACCACTACGACCCAGGTCGGGGTCTCGAGCGTCCGCGGCAGCGGCTCGAGGCCGGCGACCGCGAGCCCGACCGACGTGGCCGGCCCCATCTCCGGGCCGGCGAAGCGCATCCGGAAGCGCGGCGGCAGCCCGTGCCGCCCGCGATGCTGATTGGCCAGCCGGAACGCCTCGGCGGGCCCGGCGATGTCGAGCAGCAGCGAGTGCGGCACGATCACGAACAGGACGTCGATCGGCCGGGCGCGGGTCAGCATTTGTCCGGAAGTGATCGCAACCTGTCGCTCTGCGAGGCGACGGCGTCCGACGCGGCCTGGTACCGTCGGCCGGCATGGGCAGTCGCGCGTTCCGCTGGTGTTCGCCGCTCAGTATCGCACTGCTGCCGTTCTGGATCTGGCCGCTCGTGGCCCCCGGTCCGCGCACGCCGGCATCCGGCCCGGGTGCCTCGTCGACGCTCGAGACGACGGTCGATGCGAGCATCGCGCCCGGTGACGACTTCTTCGCCTACGCCAACGGGGCGTGGCTGAAGTCGGCCACGCTGCCAGCCGGCCGGGACCGCTGGACCGTTCGCGACGACATCAACGAGCGGACGCGGCGCCAGGTCGCGGCCATCCTCGACGACGCGGCCTCGGCGCCAGCGGGCACCCTGGCCCGCGCGGTGGCCGACTTTCGCGCGGCGGTGCTCGAATCGATCGGCAATCGAGCGGGCGGGCCTGACGCCGCTCGCGCCGCTGCTCGCCCGGATCGACCGCGTCGGCGACCGGCTCGCCCTGGCGCGCCTGCTCGGCGGCACCATGCGCGCCGACGTCGATCCGCTCGACGTCGGCACCTACACGTCGTCGTCGGTGCTCGGCCTGTCGGTGGCCCACAGCATCCACGGCGAGGCGCACTACACCGCGTTCCTGGTGCAGGGCGGCCTGGCCCTCGGCGACCGCGGCGCCTATCTGAGCCAGGAGCCCGGCGCCGTCGAGCGGCGGCGGCGCTACCAGCAGTACATCGCCCGCCTGCTGTCGCTCGCCGGCTTCGATCGCGCCGAACCGCGCGCAGCCGCGGTGCTCGCGCTCGAGATTGCCATCGCCGGGACGCACGCGACGAGCGACGCCTCGGCGGTCGATCGCAACGCCGACCACCAGTGGTCGCGGGCCGACTTCGCGCGCGATGCGCCGGGTCTCGACTGGGACGCCTTCCTCGACGCCGCCGGCCTCGGCGGACAGCCGGTGGTCGTCGCGTGGCAGCCGTCGGCGGTGACGGGCGTCGCCGCGCTCGTCGCCGATCGGCCGCTCGCGGCCTGGCAGGACTACCTCCGCTATCCGCGCCATCGACGAGCACGCGGACGTGCTGCCCGCCGCCTTCGCCGAGGCGGCCGCCACGATGCGCGGCGACACGCGCTCGCTCGAGGAGCGGGCGCGGGCGTCGACGCAGGCGGCGATGGCCGAGGCGATCGGCGAGCTCTACGCCGAGCGCCACTTTCCCGCGGCGCAGAAGGCGCGCGTCCGCGGCATCGTCGCCAACGTCGCGACCGCGTTCCGCGGCCACGCCGCCCGCGCCGCGTGGCTGTCGCCGGCCAGCCGGACGATCGCCGTCGCCAAGCTCGATGCGCTCTACGTCGGCATCGGCTACCCCGAGACGTGGGAGAGCTGGAGCGACCTGCGCATCGACCGCGCCGATCCGCTCGGCAACGCGGCAGCGCATCGCCGAGCGCCGGTATCGCCGCGCCATCGCCCGCCTGGGCCGGCCGTTCGATCGCCAGGCCTGGTCGCTGGCGCCGCAGACGGCCGGCGCGCTGCTCAACTTCCAGCAGAACGCCTACCTGTTCGCGGCCGCGCTGCTCCAGCCGCCGAAGTACGACCCGGCCGCGTCCGATGCCGCGGCCTACGGCGCCATCGGCGCGCTCATCGGCCATGACATGAGCCACTTCGTCGACACGCTCGGCGCCGACTACGAGCCGGATGGCCGCCTGCGCCGGTGGTGGACGGCGGCCGACGCCGCGGCGTTCGACGCGGCGGCGGAGCCGCTGGTCCGCCAGTTCTCGGCCTACGAGCCGCTCCCGGGTCGCCACGTCGACGGCCGGTTGACGCGCCCCGAGAACGTCGCCGACCTGGCCGGTCTCACCGCGGCCTTCGAGGCCTACCGCGCGTCACCGGGCGCGAAGGCCGCCGACCGGGCCTCCCTGCGCCTGCAGGATCGGGCGTTCTTCATCGCCTTCGCGCAGGCCTTCGGCGCGAAGATGAACGACACGGCGATGCGGGCGCAGCTTGCCAACGATCACGCGCCGGAGATGTATCGCATGCACACGGTGCGCAACCTCGACGCCTGGTACGAGGCCTTCGACGTCGTTCCCGGCCAGCGGCTCTATCTCGAGCCGGCGGCGCGGGTCCGCGTCTGGTAGCGTCGAGCCGCGGTGCGCGCCGGCTCACGTCGCCGCGAACAGCGTCAACGCGAACCGCGCCTCCTCGTCGATCCACTGCTGGCGTTGGACGAACCCGGCCGGCTCGACGAGCTGCCGGATGCCGGCGGCCTCGAACTTGTAGGAGCTTTCCGTCCAGATCGTCTCACCTTCCGCCAGGTTGATGTCCAGTTCCGCCTGCCGTACCCGGACCTGCTGCGCGCACCGGCTCACCAGGTGCATCTCGACCCGCGAAGCCTCGGGCCGCCAGACGGCGCGGTGGGCGAAGCGCTCGATGGCGAAGTCGGCATCGAGCTCGGCGTTGAGCCGGAGCAGCAGGTTCTTGTTGAACGCCGCCGTCACGCCCAGCGGATCGTCGTAGGCGAGCAGCAGATCGCGCTCCGGCTTGACGAGATCGACGCCGAGCAACAGCGAGTCGCCGGCGCGTAGCGCCGCCCGCATCCAGGCGGAGGAACGACGCTGCCCCGGGGACGTCGAAGTTGCCGATGTTGGAGCCGAGGAAGAGCACGAGCGTCGGCTGCTCGTCGACGGCGGGCAGCGCGCAGCAGGCCGTCCTCGTAGGTCGCCTCGTGCGATCGTGACCCGGGGCGCCTGATCGTCGAGCGTCGCCAGCGTCTGCACCGCGCCGGCGAGCGCGGCGGCGGAGACGTCGACGAGATGGGTGTGCACGCCGGGCAGGCCGGCGTGCGGTCAGGAGCCGAGCCAGCTTCTCGCCGTTGCCGCACCCGAGCTCGACGAGCCGGCCGCGCGGGCCGACCGTCTGGGCGATGACGTGCGCGTGCCGCTCGAGCAGCTGCAGCTCGGCGCGGGTGATGCGATACCACGGCAGGTGGCAGATCGCCTCGAACAGCGCCGAGCCGAGCGCGTCGTAGAGGTAGCCGCGACGGCAGCTGCCGCGGCGTCTGCTGGAGGTAGAAGCGGACGTCGCGAGCGAACTCGCCGCGCGTATCGGGTGCGGCTGGCGGCTGCGCGCCCGTGAGGCGGTGGGCCTGCGTCGATGGGGAAGGCATCGGCTAGTCGATCGGCCATCGCAACGGAATGTGGCGTAGACGTAGGGATAGGTCGGCCGGAACCAGTTGCGGAAGCTGCGGCGCAGCAGCGCCGCATCGGTGGCGGGCGAGGCGCCCTTCATCACGAGGTGCTGGCCGTCGAAGAAGTCGGCGGATACTCCGGGTACGACGCCATCGGCTGGAAGCCATCGAACGGCGCGAACACGGTCGAGGTCCACTCCCAGCCGTTGCCCGTCAGATCGTGCACGCCCCAGGCGCTCTGGCCGGCCGGGTGGCGGCCGACCGCGACCGGGCTCCACGACCGGAAGTCGAAGTTCCCGTGCGGGGCATCGGGGGGCGCATCGCCCCACGGATACCGGCGCTCGCGTCCCGATGGGTCGCCGAACGCGGCCCGGTGATACTCGGCTTCGGTCGGCAGCCGGGCGCCGCGCCAGCGGGCGAACGCCGCGGCCTCGGCCTGGCTGACGTAGACCGGCCAGGCCGGCGGCAGGTCGCATCTCCTCGAACATCCCGCGCCAGCGCCAGCTGCCGCCGCGACGGGTCCAGAAGCGCGGCTGCTCGATCCCTTCGCTCCGCACCCAGGCGAACGCCTCGGCCGACCACCACTCGGCCTGCCGGTATCCGCCGGCGTCGACGAAGGCCATGAACTGTTCGTTGGTGACGTCGTGCACGTCGATCGCGAAGGCCGGCACGTCGACCACCAGACCGGGGAACTCGTTGTCCCAGCCGAACGGGATCTCGCCGCGACGGGCACCGAGCGGCGCGCGGCCGGCCGGCACCTCGACCCGGGCCGGCGACGGCGTCGCCCCGCTGGTGTCAGGCCGCCGCGTCGGCGGGGCGGCGCTTCTGCTCGCAGGGCAGCTGGTGCCACATGTAGAGCATCGTCTCCTGGTGCATCGCCTCGTGCTCGAGGATGGCGTAGGCCGCCTGCGCCTCATGCAGCAGCGGATGCCCGGGCTGCTCGATCGGCGCGTTGGCGAGCGCGTCGAGGATCCGCTCGTCGCACTCGGCAGCGAAGCGCTGGACCTCGGCGCGGGATGGCCACTCGGCGCGGCCGCTGGCGCGGGCCGCGGCCTCGTCCTCGGGATCGATGCCGCGCGCGAACAGCCGCTCGAGCCGCTCGTCGACGCCGGGCCGTCCCAGTCCCTTCTTCACCAGCGTGTTCAGGCTGAAGGCGGGCAGGTGCCCTTCGTAGAACACGATCGGGTGCCGCAGCGAGATCGGCCGCACGTGATAGGCCTCGGGCCGGACGAGGTCGAACAGGTGCCGCGATCGCTGCCGGTTGCGGCGGTACCAGTCGGCGAGTGCGCCGCGATCCACGGCCGTTGCTGCTGTCGTCATCAGGGTGTTCGGTTCCAGAGAGGGCACCGCCGTCACGCGACCGGCCAGCTGCCGAGCGCCCGTCGCACGGCGACGATCTGGCCGACGTGATAAGCGGCGTGATCGAGCGAGAGCAGGATGGCCCGCAGGTAGGTCTGCTTGGCCGTTCCCGTGGGCACCGTCGCCGTCAGGTCGGCGACGTCGCGGGCGAGACGCTGTATGGCCTGGCGGGCCTGGGTATACGAGGCGACGCTCTCGGTCCACGCCTCGGCGCTGGGCGGGGCCGCGTCGGCCGGCCAATAGTCGTCCGGCCACGTCAACGTGTGTGCGTAGGCCGGGTCGAGGCAGAAGTTCAGGATGTCCTCCTGCGCGAGGCGGAGGTGCTCGACGAGCTGCCACGCCGTGTGCTCGAACCCCGGCGCGGACGCCCCGCGCTGGTCGGCCGGGATGCCATCGATCGCCAGGTCGAAGCTGACGTGCGCTTCCTGCCAGTCGAGGGCGCGGGCGAGATGTTCCCGGACGGCGGCGGTCGAGTCGGTCTTGGGCATGCCTCTCCCAGCCTACCGCTGTCCGTCGAGGAAACGGCGCGCCACGTCCTCGACATTCTCTCGACGGGCATCGACGGCCAGGTTCATCTCGCGCATGTCCGCGGCCGAGATTCGGCCCGCCAGTCGCTGCAGGGCTTGGCGCACCTTCGGATACCTCAGCAGCGCCGAGGCGCGCGCCACGGGCACGGCGTCGTACGGGCGGGAAGTAGCGCCGGTTGTCCTCGAGCTGGACCAGGTCGAGGCCGGTGATCAGCCCAGCCGTGGCGTCGCCCGCGATCAGGTCGACCTGTCCCGCGGCGAGGGCCCGATAGCGTCAGCGCCAGGTCCATCACCCGAGGCGGCTCGCGGAAGGTGAGCCCGTAGGTCCGGGCGAGACCGGGATACCCGTCGGCCCGCTCGAGGAACTCGTAGCCGAAGCCGGCCCGCCAGCGCGGCGCCAGGCGCGACGACATCGTCGATGGTGCGCAGCCCGCGCTGCGCGCGCGTCGGCGCCGCGCACCAGGATGGCGAACGTATTGTCGAAGCCGAGCGGCGGCAGGAGCGTGCGGCCGCTGTCGGCGTAGAGCCGGCGCACGGTCTCGACGACCGCGTCGCGATCGGTCGAACGGCGGCTGGTGGAAGATCGCCGTCAGCGCCGTGCCGGTGTATTCGACGTAGACGTCGATGTCGCCGGTGGCAAGGGCCCGGTCGCAGATCAGCGTGCCGCCGAGATTGAGCTGGCGGCTGGACCGTCAACCCGGTCTCGCGCTCGATCGCCTGGGCCAGGATCTCGCCGAGCACCAGCTGCTCGGTGAAATTCTTCGACCCGACGACGATCGCGCCCGCGTCGCGCATCGTCAGCGCCACGCTGCCGATGAGGATCGCGCTGGCGAGGGCGGCCGCGACCGCCAGCGCCGTCCGGCCGGCGGTGCGGCGCCGGCGCGGCGAGAGCCGGCGCTCCAGCCAGAGCAGCCCGCCATCGACGGCGAGGGCGAGCAGCGCCGCCGGGATCGCCCCGGCCAGGATGACCGTGGTGTCCACCATCGACAGGCCGCGATAGATGTATTGGCCGAGGCCGCCGGCGCCGATCGCCGCGGCGATGGTCGCCGAGCCGACGCCGACGACGGCTGGCGACGCGGACGCCCGGCGACGATCGACGGCAGCGCCAGCGGCAGCTCGACCTGCCGCAGCAGCTGCGCGGCGTCATGCCCATCGCGACGCCGGCTTCGCGGATCGAGCGGTCGACGCCGGTGATGCCGACGATGGTCGACCGCACGATCGGCAGCAGCGCGTAGAGCACCAGCACCACGAGCGCGGCGCGGGCGCCGACGCCGCCGACGAACGGCACCGGCAGCAGGAAGCCGAACATCGCCAGGCTCGGAATCGTCTGGACGACGTTGGCGACGCCGACCAACGGCGACGCCAGCCGGGGACGCCGCGCCGCGAAGATGCCGAGCGGCACGCCGATGGCCACGGCGATCGCGGTCGAGATCGTCACGAGCAGCACGTGCTGGCCGACCAGCGTCGCCAGCTCGTGCTGATGAGCGAGCCAGAACCGGATGATGTCGGTCACGCGCGTGACGCCTCGGCCGCGGCCGGCGGCGTCGAGCACGACGGTCTCGACGCAGCCGCCGCACGCGCTCGTCGCCGGCCTGGAGAATCGCCGCGGCCGGACCACAGCCAGATCAGGCGGCCGGCGTCGAGGACGCCGATGCGGTCGGCCAGCGCGATCGCCTCGGCGAGGTCGTGCGTGACGAGGAGGACGGTCTTGCGCAGTCGCGCCTGCAGGCGCGCGGAACTCCCGCTGCAGCTGCCGCCGCGTGACCGGATCGAGCGCGCCGAAGGGCTCGTCCATCAGCAGCACCGGCGGATCGGCGGCGAGCGCCCGGGCGACGCCGACGCGCTGACGCTGGCCGCCCGACAGCTCGTCGGGCCATCGACCGGCGTAGTCCCCGTCGGCCAGCCCGACCAGGTCGAGCAGCTCGCGCACGCGCGCCCCGACCCGCGCGGCGATCCCAGCCCTCGAGCCGCGGCACCACGGCGATGTTGTCCGCGACGGTCAGGTGCGGGAACAGCCCGACGTCCTGGATCACGTAGCCGACCGCGCGGCGCAGCCGGATGGCGTCCCACTCCCGCGTGTCACGGCCCTGGACGCGCACGTGGCCGGTGTCGGGAAGGAGCAGGCGGTTGACCAGCTTGAGGACGGTCGTCTTGCCGGCGCCGCTGGCGCCGACGAGGGCCACCGTCTCGCCGGCCGGAATGGTCAGCGTGAAGGCGTCGAGCACGCGCGGCTGCCGGGCGTGCGCGAACGACACCTGGTCGAACCCGACCCCGTCCATGTCGGTGCCTGCCTGCGACCTGGGCCGGCCCGGATCAGTACTCGGCGAAGGCGTCATCCGGGTAGCAGTAGAGCCACCGCTCGCCGGGCTCCGCCGAGGCGATGACCCGATGCCGGGTGGCGTGCGCGTGGGCCGTGGCATGCTTGTTCGGTGAGTCGTCGCAGCAGAGCGTCCGGCCGCACTCCTGGCACGTCCGCAGATGGACCCAGCGGCCGCCGATCGGGATGCAGTCCTCGCAGACGTGTCGATGCGGCTTCTTTACCGCGGTGACCGCGCGGATGTGACCGCAGGCGCTGCTGGGCATATTCAGGTCCTCTGCGACTCGGCATGCGGGCGACGGCCCGTCCCGTCGCCAGTGTACCGCACGGGTTCGGGTGTCTCGACGGGAGGGTGAGCGTGGTCAGCGAGAAGGACATCGCGTTTCCGAAACTGACCGACGGCCAGGTGGCGGCGCTGGCGGCGCGCGGCCGTCGTCGCGCCGTACAGGCCGGCGACGTCCTGTTCGCCGAAGGCGACCGCGGCTTTTGCTTCTACGTCGTCCTCAGCGGGTCCGTCGAAATCGTCGAGCGGTCGCGGGGCGTGCCGCACACCGTTGCCGTGCACCAGCCGCAGGAGTTCACCGGCGACGTCGACATGCTGACCGGCCGCGCCGCCCTCATCAGCGGGCGCGTGGCGGTCGAGGGAGAGCTCCTCGAGCTGGGCGCCGCCGCCCTCCGCGAGGCCGTCGACGGCGAGCCCGAGCTCGGCGAGCTCATCGTCAAGGCCTTCCTGATGCGCCGCTCGTTGCTGCTGAGCGACGGCTTCGAGGGCGTCAAGATCATCGGCTCGCGGTTCTCGGTCGAAGCGCACCGCCTGCGCGACTTCTCGACCCGCAACGCGATTCCGTTCACCTGGATCGATCTGGAAGGCGATCCGCAGGCGGAAGAGCTGCTCCGCCACTTCAACATCCCCGCGACGGACACGCCGGTCGTCATCGGCCGACAGGGCACCTTCCACCGCCGTCCGTCGATCGAGGACCTGGCCCGGTGCGCCGGCCTCGACGTCGTCTTCGACCCGGCCGAGGTGCACGACCTCGTCGTCGTCGGTGGCGGCCCGGCCGGCCTGGCCGCCGCCGTCTACGGCGCCTCGGAAGGCCTCGACGTGGTCGTGCTGGAAGGCCTGGCGACCGGCGGCCAGGCCGGTACGAGCGCGCGCATCGAGAACTATCTCGGCTTTCCGGCCGGCGTCTCCGGCGCCGAGCTGACCCGCAACGCGCTGCTCCAGGCGCAGCGCTTCGGTGCGCGCATCACCGTGCCGGGCACGGTGGCCCGGCTCGGGATCGACGGCGGCGTCCGGCGCGTGACGCTCGAGGATGGCGCGCAGCTGCGCGCCCGCTGCGTGCTGGTGGCGACCGGCGTCTCGTACCGGCGGCTCGACCTGCCGCGCTTCCGCGACTTCGAGGGCGCCGGCATCTACTACGCCGCCACCGACATGGAGGCGCGGCTGTGCCGCGGCGACGACGTGATCGTGGTCGGGGCCGGCAACTCGGCCGGGCAGGCCATCGTCCACCTGTCGCGCTACGCGCGGACGGTGCACGTCGTCATGCGCGGCACCGACCTCGGCGCCAGCATGTCGCGCTACCTGGTCGATCGCGTCGAGCACCTCGGCAACGTCGTCATCCACCGCGGTGCCGTCATCAGCGGCCTCGAGGGCGATGACCACCTGACCGCCGTCCACGTCCGCGACGACGCCGGATCGGAGATGGTGGTGCGGACGCCGGCGTTGTTCCTGTTCATCGGCGCCGATCCCAACACGGCCTGGTTGAGCGGCTGCATCGACCTCGATGCCAAGGGGTTCGTCCTGACCGGGCCGCAGTTGTCGCGGCAGACGCTCGGCGACCCGAGGTGGAACGCCGCGGGGCGTCCGCCCTTCCTGCTCGAGACGAGCCTGCCCGGCGTGTTCGCCGCGGGCGATGTCCGCAGCGGCTCGGTGAAGCGGTGCGCGTCCGCGGTCGGCGAAGGCGCGATCACCGTCAGCTTCGTCCACCAGCACATCGGCAAGACGCCGTAGCCGCCACCACCGGCAGCGGATCAGCGCACGTCGTAGACGTAGAGCACCGACGCGTCGTCCTCGGGCATGAAGTAGGCCCGCAGCCCCGCGCCGGTCGACTCCAGCCACACCGGATTGCGTGTCATCGCCTGTCCGGTCGACGTCCACAGCGGCACCGGCACCTGGTGGAGCGGCCGGCCGTCGCCGAGATCGACGAGGTCGAGCCCGCCGAGCCTGATCGGCGGCGCGGATGGCGCGGCCCGCAGATCACTGACGCCGCCGCACAGCATCGCGCCGCGGCCGGCGTAGTGGCAGTCCTGATAGTCGACGTAGTGCGACGGGTTGAGCCGGATCGTCGGCGCCGCGGCCGCGGCGGGCTCGAGGCTGCTGTCGGCGCGCATCGCCCACGTGAAGAAGCGGCGCGACCCCCAGCTGACGCCGTGCAGGGCGCGGGCGTCGGTGTCGCGCACCAGGCCGCCGATGTGATCGGCGACGCGCAGGACGACGGTGGCCTTCAGCGTCTGCGGATCGACCATGTAGACCAGCGACCGGCTGTTGGGCCGATACTCCGCCACCGGCACCCACAGCGACGTGCCGTCGAAGTCGAGGCCGCCGGGGTGGTAGATCGGGCCTTCGCCGAGCGTCGTCGATGCGAGCAGCGCGCCGGCGCGATCGGGCCGGAGATCGATCTTGAAGAGGTGTCCGACGCCTTGCCCGGTGTCGCGATCGTAGCCGTCGGTCGGCGTCGCGTATCGCTTCGTCGGCGTCGTGATCTCGACCGACGAGACGAACAGCGCATCGCCGATCCGCACCATGCCCTGCGGGTGGAAGGTCGGGAACCGCATCGGGATGCGGGCGACCTCGTGCCACGTCGCGTCACGCGTCAGCGTCCGGAATCGCTCGCCGACGCCGGCTCGATCGCCCGGCTGGCTCGAGAGCGCGTCGCTCATGACGCCGATCGCCACGACGGCTACGGCCAGCGTGGCGTAGTGGCGCGCACTGGGCGGGAAGGGCATCGCGCCGAGGGTATCGCACTAGACGACTCCGGAGTCGTCTTGCTCACTTGCCGGCGAAGGCGTCGGCGACCTTCGACGCCACCGCGAACGTGTCGGCGTAGGAGCTGTTCGAGGCCACGGCCACGACGAGGCCGCGGTCGCGGAAGGTCATGAGGGAGGCCACCTGGCCGCCGAGCACGTCGCCATCGTGGCCGACCATCGACGTCGGCGTGCCGGCCAGCGTGACGGTTTCGAGGTCCCAGCCGAGACCGTAGCCGGTCTGCTCACCCGACCGGAGGCGCTGCGACGTCTGCAGCAACTGCACCGTGGCCGGCTTCAGCAGCGTGCCGCCGGTCATCGCCAGGCCGAAGCGGACGAGGTCGGACGGCGTCGACAGGAAGACGATCCCGCCGGCGTAGCAGGAGAGGTCGAGATCGCGCGTCGGATCCAGGCCGTAGCGAGGATCGGCGGAGTAGCGCGGGAAGTAGGGTGCCGCCCGGTGCGGGATCTTGTCGGTCGCGGAGTCGGCCCTCGTATCCTCCATGGCCAGCGGCTCGAAGACCTGCGTCCGCATGACATCGAGAAAGGGCTCGTCCGCCGCGGCTTCGATGGCCGCGCTCATCACGCTCCAACCGTAGCGAGACAAGCGATACTGCGTCTCGGGCTCGAACCGCAGGTCGTCCTCGGCGAAGAACGGCAAGGCTTCGACCGGCCGCTCGCAATGCTGCGAGAACAAGCTGCTCTCGTCGCCGCCGTCGTTGCCGAGGCCGGCCAGATGGCCCATCACCTGGCGGACGGTGACCGGCCACGGTTTCTTCGGGAACTGCGGCACGTAGGTCTGGATTGGCTCGTCGAGCTTCAGCGCGCCTCGCTCGAGCAGCAGGCCGGCGGCGGCCGAGGTGAGGGCGATCGAGGCGGTGCCGATGCGGATCTGCGTCCGCGGCGTCATCCGCTCGTGACGTTCGACATCCGCCCAGCCGAAGCCCTCCGCCCACACGATCCGGCCGCCGACGCCGACCGCGACGGAGAGGCCGGGCAGGTTCTTCTGGCTGAGCGCCTCGCGCACGCTCCGGCGTCCCTGTTCTGCCGCGGCCGCCCAGGCCGGCGGTGGGGCGGTAGCGGTCGTCGACGGCACGCCTGACGGGTCGGGGTGCAGCGTCGTCGCCGTCGTCGTCATGTAGACGTGCAGCCCCGCGATCGCCGTCACCAGCAGGCCGATGGCTCCGGCGATCAGCCCGAGCCACAGCTGCGGCCGATTCCAACTCTTCCAACTCGTCGACACCCGTTCTCCAGTCACAGTCGATGGGATCGGCGGGCCTCGGGCCAGCGGGCGACGCGGGCCGGCGTGGCGGCGCGAACCGCCCGCAGCGTGGCCAGCACCCGTTGCCGGCGCCGCTCGCGCGCGTCGCTCCACTCGAAGCCGTAGCCGCTGCGGATCGCGCGCGGCAGGGAGCCGACGGTCACCAGCTCGCCGGCGCGCTGCAGGGGCCACACGAGCCGTCCGAGCGCCGAGCGCAGGATGTCGATCGACAGCGCGCGCGCATCGGCGCCGACGGTGACCCGGCCGCTGGCCATCTCCGCGGCCATGTAGTCCTGGAGCTGCGCCCAGGTCCGCGGCACGTCGGCAGCCGCGGCGCCGAGGAGGACCGCGACGCTGCCGGCTTCACGGCAGTAGCGATCGCGTTCGTCGGAGGTGAAGGGCCGGAGCAGCGGCTCGAGGATCCGGACGTGCGAGTCGAGGAGCGTGGCGTGGACCCACAGCAGCAGGGCCGGGTCGTGGGCCGAGTAGCGCGCCCCGCCGGCGTGCGTGCCGGCGCCCTCGGGCAGCGCCCCGTGCACGCGATCGTGCACCGCTTTGATCCGGGCGATCACCGCGCTTGCCTCGTCGTCGCTGCCGAAGACGAGCTGCCGCATCGCGCCGACCGTGGCCCGCAGGCGGACCAGCGGCGCGAACGTCGACGCCCGGAAGCCGCTGTGCTGGGCGATGCCGGCGGCCACCAGCGGGTGCGCCAGCTGGAGCAGGATCGCCCGCGGCCAGGCCAGCAGGGCGAGGCGCTCGCCGGCGATGGTCCAGGTGATGCCGCCCGGCGCCGGTCGTTCCATCCCCGTAGTCTGGCAGTCAACGGGCTGCTGGTGTCGGTAGCGGTCGGTGGCTTCGCGAATCGTGACGCCCATGTCGGTCGATCCGAGGATCGGCCGATCGCCCCGCCGAGTCTTCAGGGCGGTGTGAGCGTTGCGTGAGATTCAGGTGAGCGGGGCGCGCGGCCGCCGGAACAGGCCATAGCCGAGGCCGATGCCGAAGCCGCCGCCCTCGACGAGGGCGAGGATGGCCCCCGACAGCGGGCCGAAGTCCGGTTCGCCGATCAGCTGTCCGAGCGGGGCCAGCGTCGCGTGCGATCCGCTGGCGGCGTTGGCGATCGCATGGATACTGCCGCTCACGAGGAGGCGGCCGGCGAGGACGAGGGCGAGCGCGGCCAGGCCCGAGCAGGCGGCCGTGACGAGCGCCACCTGCCGGCGGCTGCGTCGCGCCGCCGGTCCGTCCGGGGTGCCGACGGTGGCCAGGGCGACCCCGAGCCCCGCGGCGCCGCCGATGACGATGCCCTCCAGCCCGCCGCCGATCGGCAGGTCCAGGCCGACGAGCGCTAAGAGGCCCCAGCGCGTGAGCCACTGGACGGCGACGCCGACCAGGCCGCCGCCGAGCGCGCCGCCGGCCGTCACCGCCAGCGTGCGGTGCCTGGGCGCGGCCGCATCGGCGAACCCCAGCCCGACGCCGACGCCCGCCCCGCCGAGCGCGCCGGCGGCGGCGCCGACGACCGCCAACACGGGCGCGATCGCGGCCGTGGCGTGACTGCCGGGCGCGGCCGCGAGGATCAGGCCACCGATCCCGCCGGCGGCGATGCCGGCCAGGGCGGCGCCCGACGACGGACCGGTCCAGCGCAGGGCCGCGGCGCGAGCCGCCTGCTGCCAGCGACCCTCCGGCGGTCCGGACCGCGCCGCAGGCGTCGGGTCGGCGGCTGCGGGCGCCCCGGTCGGAACCGGCGCCGGCGAGGCCGACGGGGCGTCGTCGTCCTCCTCGATCACGTCGGGGAAGACGAACTGATAGCCGTGGCGGGACACGGTGCGGATGAAGCGCGGCTCCTTCGAGTCGTCGCCGAGAATGCTGCGCACGGTGCGCACGGCCTGGCTGAGCGCGCTCTCGGAGACGATGACGTCGGCCCACACGCGGTCGAAGATCTCGCGGCGGTGCACCGCCTCGTGCCGGCGCTCGATCAGCAGCAGGAGGAGATCGAAGTAGCGGGGGATGAGCGGCACATCCCGTCCGTCCCGGACGAGAAGGCGCCGTCGCGGCGACAGCGTGAACTCACCGAAGCGGTAGCGTCCCCTGCCCATTGCCGGGCCATTTTACCCAGTCGGACGCGGGGCCGCCGATGTGATGATGAGTCGCCATGGCCCACCGCACCCGTCTGGTCCCCACCCTCCTGGCCGCGTCCCTGTTCGCGGCGTGCTCGTCTACGCCGCAGGAGACGGCCCGCCCGGCCGCGGCACGCGTCGACGTCGTCGAGCTGAGCGCGACCGAGGCCGCGCGTCGCATGGCCGCGGGCTCGCTCTCCTCGCACGATCTGACGCAGGCGTACCTCGATCGGATCGCGGGCATCGACGACGCCGGTCCGACGCTCAACGCCGTGATCGAGCTCAACCCCAAGGCCCTCGCCGACGCCGACGCGCGCGACGCCGAGCGCAAGGCCGGCAAGGTGCGCGGCCCGCTGCATGGCCTGCCGATCCTGATCAAGGACAACGTCGACATCGCCGGGATGGTCAACTCCGCCGGGTCGCTGGCCCTGGCGGACCACCGTCCGGCCGCGGACGCGTTCCTCGTCGCCCGGCTGCGCGACGCCGGCGTGGTGATCCTCGGCAAGACGAACCTGAGCGAGTGGGCCAACTTCCGCTCGACCCGATCGTCGTCGGGCTGGAGCTCGCGCGGCGGCCAGACGAAGAATCCCTACGCGCTCGATCGCAACCCGTGCGGTTCGAGCTCGGGCACCGGCGCGGCGATCGCGGCCAGCCTGGCGTCGTTTGGCGTCGGCACCGAGACCGACGGCAGCATCATCTGCCCAGCCTCCGTGAACGGGCTGGTCGGGCTCAAGCCGACGGTCGGCCTCGTCAGCCGCCGCGGCATCATCCCGATCTCGGTCTCGCAGGACACGGCCGGCCCGATGACGCGGACGGTCGGCGACGCCGCGCTGCTGCTCGGCGCGCATGGCGGCCACGGATACCGCCGATCCGGCCGGGGCGGCGTCGATCGGCAAGATCGCCGCTTACACCGCCGCCCTGAAAGCCGACTCGCTGAAGGGCAAGCGCTTCGGCGTGCTGCGCCAGGCGATGGGTTACCACCCCGACGTCGACGCGGCGATGGAGAAGAGCATTGTCGCGCTGAAGGCGGCCGGCGCCGTCGTCGAGGACATCAAGGTGCCGGCCTACGACAAGTGGGGCGACGCCGAGTTCGACGTGCTCCTCTACGAATTCAAGGACGGCCTCGACGCCTACCTGAAAGCGGCCGGGTCGCCGCACGGCTCGCTGAAGGCGCTGATCGCCTGGAACACCGCGCACGCCTCGACGGCGATGCCGTTCTTCGGCCAGGAGATCTTCGAGAAGGCCGAGGCCAAGGGGCCGCTCACCGATGCGGCCTATCGAAAGGCCCGCGACACGGCGCGGCGGATGGCCGGCAAGGACGGCCTGCTCGCGGTGCTGGACGCCAAGAAGCTGGCTGCCGTGATCGCTCCGAGCACCGCGCCGGCCTGGCTGACCGACCACGTGCTGGGCGATCACTTCGCCGGGGCCGGCTACGGCATGGCCGCGGTGGCCGGCACGCCGAGCCTGACGGTGCCGATGGGCGAGAGCCACGGCTTGCCGATCGGGCTCACGTTCATGGGCCGCCCCTACAGCGAGGCGGACCTGATCGCGTTCGGCTACGCCTTCGAGCAGGCCACCAAGGCGCGCAAGCCGCCAGCCCTCAAGCCGGCGGTCTCGTAGAAGAGCTGATCAAGTGGCCGCTCGAGAGGCGTCGGCGCCCTGAATGCGGGCCGCGTAGGGAACGCTCACCCCGCAGGGCCTGCGACGAATCGGCGGACGGACGCCGTCGCCAGCGTAGAGCACGCGCAGGCCCATCGCCGCGGGTCGCGCGACGGCGCGACCTGATTTCAGCGGCGGCGCCAGGGGCGGCCGCGACGCGGCCGGCTGCCGCCGGAGCGGGCTCTACCGGCGTGCGGAAGTGGAGCGCGCAGGGAATGCCCGCCCCGCATCAGGGCGTCTACGCCTAGCCACCGTCTTCGTGCGGCGTCGTCTTTGGACTCTCCGACGCTCGATTCTTGACGCTCACGCCGTCTCGACGTCGATCGCCGCCGTCAGCGTGTGCCGCGCGCCGGGCGCGAGCGTCACCGCGTGGACGTTGACGTTGCACGTCTCGACGCACACCATCGCCGGCCACTCGTCGTCGCCGTAGTCGGGCATCGCCTTGGCCTTGGCCACCCACGGGTTCCACACCACGGTCGCGTCCGATCCGCTCTTGCGCACGACGATCCGCCGGCCCAGGCCCGGATCGTCGATGGTGCACGTCGCCTGCGTGTCGAGGTAGACGCGATCCGTTTCGGCGGTGAACCGGATCGGCTCGTCGCCCTGGTTCCGCCGCGTCGTGCCGCCGACCTTGTCGAGGTAGTCGGCGCCCTCGAGCCCATGGATGGCGATGGTGCGGACGTCCTGGACCGTGAAGTAGGTGTGCAGCGCGGCCTCGAACGTGAACGGGTCACCGCCCGGATTGCTCACCTCGAGGGCCATCGTCAGCGACGACCCGACGGTGACGCGGAAGGTGGCCTCGCAGGCATGAGGCCAGGCCGCGGCTGGCGGCGACGGCGCCGGCAGCTGGAAGGTGAGCTGCGTGGCGCCGCCGGCGTCGTCGCCCGCGTCGACGAGCGTCCAGTCGAGCAGGCGGGCGAAGCCGTGGCCGGGCGCTGAGCTATCCGACGGATGCGGCCCGAACCAGGGGAAGCAGATCGGCACGCCGCCGCGGATCGGCTTGGCGTCCTGCCAATAGCTCTTGCCGCTCACCCACAGCACGTCGGCGTGGCCGCGCGGCTGCCACGCGGTGACGTGCGCGCCGTGGAGATGGACCTCCGCGCGAGCCAGCGCGTTGGTGACGGTCAACGTGGGCAGGCCACCCTCGCCGGCGGCGAGGACGACGGTCGGCGGCAGCGCGGTGCGGACGAGTGTGGATGGCATGGTCAGGAGCCCGGGCGCGATACTATCGCCCGTCACCCTCTTCCCCCTGGAGGCTCATGCTACGTCGATTCACGATCGCGGCGCTCGCGATCGCCTGCACGTTCGTCCCGACCCGGACCGGCGCGCGCGAAGCGCAGCGCCCGATCGAGGCGAGCGCCGAGGCACGTCTCCGCGGGCAGCGCTTCGAGCGCGCCGTCGCCGCGATGGATCGGGTACTGCGCGTGTGGCTGACACACGCCGACGCGCGGACGCTGCTGCTGCCGGACCGCGTCCCGGGGCGCGGCAGCGGCCTCGAGCCGGGCCAGGATCCGCGCATCTACACGCCGCACAACTCCGGCGCGGATCTCTATCCCTATCTGATCCTCACCGCGGAGCTGACCGATCCCGACCTCTACCGCGGCCGGATGCTGGAGATGCTGCGCAACGAGATCCGCTACACCAATGCCATCGGGGCGGTGCCGGCGAACCTGACGCTGCCGACCGGTGAACGCGGCCCGGCCAGCATGTTCGGGGCCGCCGAGTACGCGAAGGACGGGCTGCTGACGGTCACCGAATACCTCGGCCGCACGCCGTGGTACACGCGGATGATCGACATGGTCGCCGACGCCATGGACCAGGCCGCCGTCGAGTCGCGCTTCGGCAAGCTGCCCGGCAACGACGCCGAGACCAACGGCGACTTCCTCCAGGTGCTGGCGCGCCTTGCCAATACGACCGGCGATCAGCGCTACGTGGACTGGGCCCGGCGCATCGCCGACGCCTATCTCGACGAGGTGATTCCCGGCAGCCACGGCGTGCCGAGCGGCAAGTGGGACTTCGCCGCGCACACCGGCGACGGGCGGCTGCGGCTGCGCGACCACGGCAACGAGCTGGTCGTCGGGCTGGTGCTGCAGTACGCCAACGAGCAGCGCTGGAAGACGGCCGCGGGCCGAGAAGTGGCGGCCGCAGATCGCGCGCATGCTCGACCGCATCCTGGAGTCGGCCAACGCCGACGGCATGCTCTACGACGAGGTCGACGCCGCCACGCTGAAGCCGCTCCGGACGCAGCTGTCCGACAACTGGGGCTACATCTACGGCGCGGTCTACACCTTCTACCAGTGCACCGCCGAGACCAAGTACCGCGATGCGGTGATCAAGGTGCTGCGCAACCTGCCGAAGTACCGCCGCCACGTGTGGGAGCCGCGCTCGAAGGAGCAGCAGCTGCCGCTCGGCTCGTTCGACGGCTACGCCGATACGATCGAGAGCGCGCTCTATCTGGTCGCACCGCGAGCCGGTGCCCGAGGCGCTCGACGTGGATCGAGTCCGAGATGCAGGTGATGCTCGACATGCAGCAGCCGGATGGGCACATCGAGGACCTGGTACGGCGAAGGCAACTTCAACCGCACGGCGCTGCTCTACGCCCTGATGCAGAGCCGCGGCGTGCGGCCGGCGCGCTGGCAGCCCGGCATCCAGGTCGGCGCCGTGCAGGAGGGCGCGCGGCTGCATCTGAGCCTGGCCCTGCCCGCGACGACGGCCGAGACGATCGTGCGCTTCGACTTCGCGCGCCACCGGCGAGTCCTCAACCTCGATCGCAACTACGTGCGGCTGAACGAGTTCCCCGAGTGGTTCGTGGTCGACGAGAACGCGCTCTATCGCGTCCGCCCGGCCGCGTCCGGGGCTGGCGCAACTGCCGGCGCCACTGCTGGCATCGTGCGGCTCGGCTCCGAGCTGATCGCCGGCGTGCCGCTCCGCGCCGGGGACTACATCGTCGAGCCGCTGGACGACGAGCCGGCCAGGCCTGCCAGGAGGGATCAGTGAAGGAAGGACGAGGACTCGAGATTCGGGCCGGGGTCGACCGCGCCTACGCCGACGTGGTCACGCCGCGAGGCGATCGCAGCGCTGCACGCGCTCCGCTCGCTCGACGCCCGCCGCGTCGAGCTGATGCAGGCGCGGCTCGACCGGCGCCGCGCCCGCCGCCAGCGGCAGGAGCGCATCGACTTCCTGCCCGCCGGCGGCACCATCGGCGGGACCGCCATCGGCGTCGCGGATGCCCTCACCGTCGCGGACGCCCGGGCCGGCCGGTTCGCCGGCAGCGAGATCCCGGCCGATCTGCAGCGGCAGTGGGTCCAGGGTACCGGGCCGGCGGCCAAGCCGAACGTGGCGGTGGAGAAGAGCATCCGCAACGCCGCCTACGCGCTGCTGTCGGGCGCCGACGGCTGGATGTTCGACGGCGAGGACGCGCTCGGCCAGGTGTCGACGATGTCGCTCGACAACCAGCGCAACCTGAAGCTGGCGATCGCCCGGAGCCCGCTGTTCCTCCAGGTCGCCGAACAGGTCGCCGGCGAGATGAACGCCTGGGCCGGCACGTTCTTCGGCCGGCCGATCGTCGACGACTGGCGCCGGCAGCTCGACTTCACGACCCGCATCTTCCGCGCCCGCGGCCTCCACCTCGACGACCGGCAGGTGCGTCTCGAGGGCGGGGCCGGCTTCTCGGCGTCGATCGTCGACACGGCGCTCTACGTCGTGAACAACCAGCAGCCGCTGCGCGACGCCGGCGCGTCGATCGTGCTCTACCTGCCGAAGATCCAGACGGCCGAAGAGGCCGCCTGCTGGAACGCGATCCTGACTGGGCTGGAGGCGCACCTCGGCATCCCGCCCGGCACCATCAAGGTCTACGTGCTGGTCGAGCAGGTCGAGGCCACCTTCCAGTTGATGGAGATCCGGGCCGCGCTGGCCCCGCACTTCGTCGGCTTCAACACCGGGCGCTGGGACTACATCAACAGCGTCGCCGACGCGATGTCGTGGCAGCCCGGGTTCATCAACCCGAACATCGCCGACGTGACGATGACCTACGGCTACATGCGGCGCTACGAGGATCGGGTGCGGCGGGCGGTCAACACGCCGGACGCCAACGGCCGCTGCGCCTTGTGGCAGGGCGGGATGGAGCCGAACATCCCGGTCGGCACCGACGCCGGCGTCGAGAACGCCATGAAGCGGGCGGTGGCCGGCGCCGAGCGCGAGCAGCGCGAAGGAGCCAGCGGCAAGTGGGTCGCGCACTGGAAGATGGTCCACATCATCCGGCCGGTGTGGGAGAAGGCCGGCGCCGCGAACCAGCTGGGACGGGCGTTCCCGCCGCTCACCTACGCGCCCGACGACGCCGACGGCCTGTTCGCCATCGAGCCCGCGCCACGCACCGTGCGCGGCGCCCGTGACCTGATCAGCGTGGCGGTCCAGTACGGCAACGCGTTCGGCCAGGGCATGCAGGCCGCCGCCCTGAAGCCGGCCGATTCGTTCGGCAACGATGACGTCCTCTACCTGATGGAGGACATGGCCACCGGCGAGATCCGCCTGAGCATCGTCTGGGAGTGGCTGCACAAGGCCGGGGCGTTCACCGAGGACGACGCGGCGACCGGCGTCCGCGCCGGCGATCGGCTGACGCGGTCGCTGTTCGACCGGCTGCTGCGCGAGGAATACGACAAGCTGCTCGCCGCCAACTCGCGCGACGTGCACGAGCCGTCGAAGCGGACGACGCTGCCCATCGCCCGCGAGATCGTCGAGACCTACGTCACCAGCCCGGTCAAGTTGCCGTGGTACGTCGACCTGCTGAACCTGAACCTCGACAACGGCGATCTGGCCGAGGCGCGGCGGCGGATCGCCGCCTACCTCGAGGCGTTCGGGCGCGGGGAGCGCCTCACCGCCAACCAGAGCTTCGGCGCCGCGTCGCCGCTGTGAGCACGACGGCGGTGGACGGCGGCGGGGCCGTCCACCGCCGTGCTCGCGAGTATCAGGCGAAGGCCGCCCGCAGCACCTCGATGCTCTTCGGCACCGCCGTCTGGGCCGGCTCCTTGCCTTCCATCTCGAGCGAGACCCAGCCCTTGAAGCCGGCCTTCTTCAGGATGCCGGCGATCCGCTTGTAGTCGAGATCGAGCGTGTACCAGACGCCGCCGCCGTAGTAGGTCTTGGCCTGGACGATGGTCGCGAAGGGCGCGAGCCGCTCAATCCCTTCGTAGGGATCGCCGGGCCAGTTGCCGGTATCGAGGTTGATCCCGAGCCACGGCGAGTTGACGTCCTTGTGGATCCGCAGCAGGTTCTCGACCTTCGTGCTGAGGCCCCAGTGGTTCTCGAGGGCGAGCGTCACGCCGGCGGCCTCGGCATCGGGCAGGCACGCCTTGATGCTGTCCGCGCACCACTTGAAGGCGTCCTCGTCGGTGTAACCCTGGATTGGCGGTTCGTCACCCTTGACCTTCATCAGGTCGTCGAACGACTTGATCGTGTTCCAGCGGCCGGAGTTCAACCGGATCGCCGGCACGCCGAGCGTGGCGGCGAGGGCGATGCACTTCTTCGTGTGATCCACCGCCGCCTGGCGTTCCGCCGCGTCGGGCGAGACGAAGTCCTGGTGGATCGAGAGCATCGGCAGCGACAGCCCGTGCTTGAAGGCGAGCTGCTTGAGCGAGTTCAGGTAGGCCGGCGTCTCGCCGTCCATCTGTCGATGGAGCAGTTCGACACCATCGAAGCCGAGGCCGGCGGCCTGCTCGATGACCTTCTGTACCGGGTACTTCTCGTTCCTCGAAGTGCCAGTACCGAGTAGGTCGAAACGGCGAACCGGATCGGGCCGGGCGCGGCCGGCGCCAGCGCGAGCGGGACGGCGTGGGCGGGTGACGGCGTGCTGGCCAGCGCCAGGGGAGCCGCCGCGGCGAGTTTCAGGGCATCACGACGATTGAGCAAGGGGACTCCGATCAACTACCAATGACCAACGACCAACTCCCAAGGAACTCGCAACTCCCAACTCCCAAGCCTGTCCGGCAGGATTGGAAGTTGGAGGTTGGAGGTTCCTTGGAAGTTGGAAGTTGGAAGTTGGTAGTTCTTCCTAGAAGTAGTACTTGAGCACCAGCTGGACGACGCGCGGATCGCCCGCCGTGCTGGTGATCGTCCCGAAGGCCGTGCTCTGGATGTCGCGGTTCGGCGGGCCGAAGTTCGGGTGGTTGAGCACGTTGAACACCTCGCCGCGGAACTGCAGGTAGTGGCGGCCGAAGGTCGCGAAGCGCTTGCTGATGCGACAGGTCGGCGTTGCAGTAGCCCGGCGCGCGCAGGATGCCGACGCCGGCGTTGCCGAAGGTGCCGAGCGCCGGCGATGGCGAAGGCGTCGCGGTTGATCCAGTTCGTCAGCGTCTGGTCCTGGCGGCACCGGGTCGCCGATCAGGTCCGGCCACTCGGCGGAGCGGGTGCCCTGCAGCGAGCGCCGGACGCTGTCCTGCACCGTGATGGGAAACCCGGTGTGCGCGCGTGACGGCGAAGCTGGCCGCCCCATCCGCCCGCCACCGCGTCGACGGCGCGGTTCCAGTCGCTGCCCATCTTGCGGTCCTTGCCGAACGGCAGCTCGTAGCTGCCGGCGAGCGAGATGATGTGCCGCGCGTCGAAGAACGCCGGCCCGTAGTTGGACTCGATGTCGCGGCTGTTGACCGGATAGGCGCCCTCGGCCGCCACGCTGCCGACCCGTAGTAGCCGAGGTTGTTCGAGTTCGCCTTGCTCAGCGTGTAGTTGGCGATGAAGTCGAGGCCGTTCCACAGGCGCTGCTTGAAGGTGGTCTGCAGCGCGTTGTAGTCGGACGCGGCCGCGCGACGCGGTGGTGCTGATGTCGGTGATCAGCGGGTTGAACTGCGAAGAGCGGACGGCGCGACTGGGTCGACGCCCAGGTGCTGGGATCGCCCGACGCCGGGCAGCGGCTGGTTGCCCTCGATCGGCGTCACCAGGTGGCTCGACTTGTTGCCGACGTAGCCGACGTTGATCGACGACCGCGAGCCGATCAGGTACTCGGCGAACAGGTTCCACTGCTGGGTGAACTGCGGCCGCAGGTTCGGATCCCAGGCGCGAACCACGCCCGACGGCCGGTCGAGCGCCTGCAGACCCTCGAACCCGGTGGCGATGGTGCTGGCCCCGGTGGTCTGGTCGTAGGTCGCTCTGCGACTCGAAGAAGAACGGCGGGTTCAGCGGCAGGCGCAGGTTGGCGCCGGTGCCTTCCATGTACTGCGTGATGCCGTAGCCGCCGCGGAACACCCAGCGTATCGCCCATGCGGTAGGCGAGGCCGATGCGCGGCTCCCAGCCCTTGTAGTACGGCTCGTAGAGCGCGCGGCTGTTGCCGTTCTGGCCGGCCAGCTGCAGCTCGGCGTTGACCGAGGTCGAAGTTCGCCTGACGGTCGTCGACTGCTCGACGAGCGGCGACGTGTAGCCCCAGCGCAGACCGAGGTTGAGCGGTCAGGGCTGTCGGTGATCTTGAAGTCGTCCGCGGCGTAGAACGCCACCCGGTTCTGCAGGTGCGTCCACGGCGTCGGTGAGCGAGCCGCGGCCCTTGCTCGACACCTTGTCGAGCAGGAAGTCGCCGAACGCCACGCCGGTGAAGGAGCCGTTGTAGGCGATGAACCCGAGCTGCGCCGTTGTTGCCCGAGTAGTAGCGCTCCATGTCGTAGTGGTTCCAGGACGCCGCCGAACTTCAACGTGTGGCGGCCCTTCAGCCACGTCAGGCGCTCGTTGATCTGGAAGACCTGTTGGCGGTGTTGCTGCCGATCGCGATCGTGCCGATGTTGGTCAGTTCGTTGCCCATCCGGACTTCGGTGAGGCCCGGAATCGGCTGCGTCCCGCCGATGCCCAGCTGGTTGTTCAGCGAGCCGACGCCGTGCAGGTCGAGCGGCGTGCCGTTGAACGATGTTGTCGTTGAAGCCGACCAGCAGGTCGTTGACGATGCGTCGCGCCGATGATGCGGTTCCAGTTGGCGCCGATGCTCCAGAACGGGTTCTCGGACCAGCGAGGAGAACGACAGCGGGATCGCGGTGGCTTCTCGGTCGTCGCCTGGTGCGTCTGCTTCGAGTAGCGGACATAGACCTTGTCGTTGGTCGAGGCGTTCCAGTCGACCTTGGCGTCGAGCTGGTTCGCCTTCTGCGAGGACGCCGACCTGGCCGCGGTAGTTCTGGCGGAAGTCGGCCAGCCCACGCGTGACGTTGGCGCGCGGGTAGAGCGCCTCGTTGGCCAGCAGGTTACGAGCGAACGGGCTGAACCGGCTCGACGGGAATCTGGTTGTTCGGGAACGGCTGACCGGTCAGTCGGGTCGCGCACGACGATCGGCGTCGCTCGGGCCAGCAGGCTGCTCAGGTCGCCGCTGCCGCCACGCATCCGGGATGACCGTGACGAACGGTCGGCCGGCGGCGATCTTCTGCCGCCCGCCCTGGTAGTCGCCGAAGAAGAACAGCTTGTTCTGCGCGATCGGCCCGCCGACCGTGCCGCCGAAGATCTTGCGGGTGAAGTTGGCCTTGCTTGCCGCCGGCCCGGTTGGTGGCCCACGGCGTCGCCGCCATGTCGTTGTCGCGCCAGTAGTAGAAGGCGTTGCCGCTGGACGCTGTTGGTGCCCGACTTGATCACCATGTTGACGACGGCGCCGGCGACGTTGCCGAGCTCGGGCGAGTAGTTGTTGGTCTCGACGCTGACCTGCTCGACCGCGTCCGGGCTCGGGCTGATAGGCGATCAGGTTGTCGATGGCGTCGTTCATGTCGACGCCGTCGAGCATGAAGTTGTTGCCCTGCTCGCGCTGGCCGTTGACGTAGGGCCGGCCGCCGCCGGTGTTCTTGAGGCTCGTTGAACGAGGCCGGATTCGGCGTGGTCACGCCGGCGGCGTAGAGCGTCGCGGTGGCGAGGTTGCGGCCCTGGATCGGCAGCTTCTCGACCTGCTCGCGCTGCAGCGTCTGGCCGACGACGGCGTTCTCGGTCTGCAGGACGGCGCCGGTGGCGGTCGACCTCGACCCGTCTCTTCGATGGTGCCGACTTCCAACTTGAAGTCGATACGCGCCGTCTGTCCGGCTGACAGCGAGACGTTCGACTGCACGCTCTTGAAGCCGGTGAGCCGAGCTGCCCACGAGATACGTGCCGATCGGTACGCCCGTGATCACGTAAGCGCCGGCCTCGTTGCTGACCGCGGTGTAGTCGACGTTGGTCGCCTGGTTGGTCGCCGTGATCGTCACACCGGGCACGGCGGCGCCGCTGTTGTCGTTGACGAGGCCGGTCAGGGTGGCCAGGCCGGTCTGCGCCGAGGCGACGGCTGGCGAGAGGTGGAAGGCGAGTAGACACGAGAGCAGCAGCAGTCGTGTTGCGCGAAGCATGTCGTGGGGGCTCCTTTGTTCGTCGCTACAACCACCGCCTTCGGGGGGAGTGCGGTCGAGAGTGACGTCCCGAGATGCTACGCCCTGTGACGCTACTGTCAACAGCGCAGTGCTTAGCTCGACGGCTGAAACGGACGTTCCTGTCGGGAGCGCGACCACGCGCGCGTGGTCAAGCCACTCGCTCAGCGCGCGACGTCGCGGCCGGGAACGACGTCGAGCTGCAGGATCGGGTCGGCCGCCGGGACATAGTTCGTTGGCAGACCCAATTCCCGACGGACGATGTTGCAGCCTTGCGCGATGGCGCTCGCCTTGTAGAACGCGATTTCGCGATTGCAGCCCTGGCGGCCGAAGCCGCAGTCGCTCGACACGATCAGCTTCTCGGCCGGGATGTACTTCAGCGCGTTGCGGATCTGGCCGGCCACGTCCTCGGGGCGATCCGCCTGCAGCGTGCGGTGGCTGACGGCGCCGATGGCGATCTTCTTCTTCAGGTCGTGCTTGAACGGCGCGAACAGCTCGAGGTCCTTCTGGTCGCGGTCCTTCATCTCGAGCGTCCAGACGTCGCCCCGGCAACGCTCGAGATAGATCTCGATCGACGCCGCGTAGCTCGTGTCCTCCATCACCCGCTGCATGTTCGGGTTGCCCCAGCAGGTGTGGATCCACAGCTCGACGTCGTCCAGCCCCTGCACCTCGCGGTTGAAGGCGTCGATCATGAACGTCACGTCCTCGTGATCCTTGCCGAACGTGTTGGCCATGAAGTGGAACGTCGGTTCCTCGATCTGGATGCAGCGGCAGCCGGCGTCGCGCAGCGCCAGCAGCTCCGTGTTCATGGCCTCGGCCATGTCCCAGATCACCTGGCGCTTGTCCTTGTACTTCGGGGTGTGGATGTCGAGGAACAGCGCCATCACCTGCGAGCAGCAGGTGCCGAACTTGATCGGCTTGCGCGTCTTGCTCTGGGCGATGCGCCACAGCTTGGCGTAGTCGAGGGGGCGATGCTCGATTTTGTCGACGACGTGCGGCCAGCGCCAGCCGGTGTAGATCTCGTTCAGCAGCGTGCCGGGCGGATAGTGCAGCCACGGCGCGGTCGTCTCCTCGGGCTGCAGGTGATCGCCCGAGAAGCCGGCCCAGCGTTGCAGCGGGTAGTGGTGCCACGAGCGGCCGGCCAGGTCCTCGTCGCAATGGAAGTCGCCGTGCGTCAGGATGTCGAGGCCGGCGCGCTCCTGATCGTTGATGACGACGGCGAGCGCGTCCTGGAACTTCTCCCGGAAGCGGACGTCGAGCATGCAGGTGTCGAGCGGCTTGCCCCACATGCTGACGTCGAACCAGCGGGGACGCGGGAACGAGCCCGTCGTCGTGCTCGGCAGCACGAGATCTGCGGTGGCGGTGAACATGCCTGGAGGGTAGTCGCGGCCGGCCTGGAGCGCAAGCCGGACGCCGCTACTTGAAGAGGAGCGGCGCCACCTCGCTCAAGTGGCGCCGCCACACCGTCCACTCGTGACGGCCTTCGCCGAGCACGAAGGTGTGGGTGACGCCGGCCTTGGTGAGGGCGTCGTGGAGCGTCGTGTTGGACGGCCCGGTCAAGGTGTCGTCCTTGCCGATGCCGACCCAGAAGACCTTGAACTGCTTGTTGACCAGCGACGGGTCCGTGAAGACCGCCGGGTAGCGCGCCTCGGTGATCCCGAATGCGGCCGCGCTCATCGCCGCCACGTAGCGGAACAGCTCCGGCTTGCTGAAGGCCAGGGTCAGCGTCTGGCCGCCGCCCATCGACAGGCCGGCGATGGCCCGATCCTCGGGCTTCGTCGACACCTTGTAGTCGCGCTCGACCATCGGCATCAGGTCGTTGAGGAAGTCTCGGAAGAAGGCGCCCTCGATCGCCGGCGGCGGCGTGGCGCCGGCGGCGGGTGGCGTCGGCGGCGCGACCGACTTCGCCGGGCCGGTCCAGAAGCTCTGGATCGCGTGGCCGAGCGGCATGACGACGACCATCGGCCTGGCTTTGCCCTCGGCGATCAGGTTGTCGAGGATGTTGTTGGCGCGGCCGATCATCGTCCAGCCCGACTCGATGTCGCCGGCGCCGTGCAGGAGGTACATGACGGGATATCGGCTGCCCTTGTCGTAGCCGGGCGGCGTGTAGATCCAGGCGGTGCGGTTCAGGCCGAGCGTCTTCGAGACGTAGGGCTTGATGCGCACTTCGCCGTGCGGCACGTCCTTCACGTCGTAGTAGGCCGGCGTGTCGCCGGGCACCTCCACGATGCTCACCGCGCCGAAGTTGCCGTAGCCGAACTTGGTGTTGACGTTGCGCGGATCGAGCGCCACCGCGCCGTCGACGTTGAAGGCGTAGGTGTAGATGTCGGGCGCGAGCGGGCCGACGGTGACCGTCCAGATGCCGTCCCCGCCCTTCGTCATCGGATGCGGTTTGCCGTCGAGCTCGCCGCTGGCCGTCACCTGGGTCGCGTTCGGGGCGAGGTAGCGCAGCGTGACCGTCCGGTCGGCGCCGATTTCTGGCGACACCACGACCGGCCCGCGAGGTCCGCGACCACCGGCAGGTCCAGCAGGGGGCGCGCCCGCAGGCGCGACAGGCGGAATCGGGGGTGGGGCTTGGGCCGCGGCCGCCGACGCGACGAGCGTCAGGGCCAGTATCAGGTTCACGGTTTTCAGCATGTCAGGGGATTTACTCCGCCTGGCCCGCGGACGCTACGCCCAGTTCCATTGAATGACTCCAATATTTGATATACAGTCAAATTCGTGATTCCCGACCCGGCCGCATTGCTGCGTGAGCGCGGCATCCAGGTCACCGCGCAGCGCCTCGCGGTGCTCCGCGCGGTGTCGGCCGAGCCGCACGTCACCGCCGATCGGGTCGCCGACGTGGTCCGCGCCGAGATCGGGGCGATCTCGCTGCAGTCGGTCTACGACGCCCTCGGCGTCCTCGCCGGCGAGGGCCTCATCCGGCGCATCCAGCCGGCCGGCTCCGCCGCCCGCTACGAAGATCGCGTCGGCGACAACCACCACCACCTGATCTGCCGCGTCTGCGGCCGCGTCGTCGACGTCGATTGCGCGGCCGGCGCGGCGCCCTGTCTCGCGGCGGCCGACGACCAGGGCTACCAGATCGATGAAGCCGAAATCGCCTACTGGGGGCGCTGTCCCGAATGCCTGGCCCAGTCTCCAGTGCCAGCACCTTCCCAACCAACGCCCGCCCGTCGTCGAGGTCACCGTCATGAGTAGCGAATCGAAGTGCCCGTTCTCCAGCAAGGCCCACAGCGGTACGGCCAACACCGACTGGTGGCCGAATCATCTGAGCCTGAAGTCGCTGCACCAGAATCCGCCGGCGGGCGATCCGATGGGGCCGTCCTTCGACTACGCCGAGGCGTTCAAGACGGTCGATCTCGCGGCCCTGAAGAAGGACATCGAGGTGGTGATGACGACCTCGCAGGACTGGTGGCCGGCCGATTTCGGCCACTACGGGCCGTTCTTCATCCGCATGGCCTGGCACAGCGCCGGCACCTATCGCATCCATGACGGGCGCGGCGGCGCCGGCTCCGGCGAGCAGCGCTTCGCGCCGCTCAACAGCTGGCCCGACAACGCCAATCTCGACAAGGCGCGCCGGCTGCTCTGGCCGATCAAGCAGAAGTACGGCCGCAAGGTCTCGTGGGCCGACCTGCTGGTCTTCACCGGCAACGTCGCGCTCGAGTCGATGGGCTTCAAGACGTTCGGCTTCGGCGGCGGCCGCGAGGACGTGTGGGAGCCGACCGAGGTGAACTGGGGCACCGAGAACACCTGGCTCGCCGACGCGCATCGCTACAGCGGCGAGCGCCAGCTCGCCAACCCGCTCGGCGCGGTCCAGATGGGCCTCATCTACGTCAACCCGGAAGGCCCCAACGCCAGCGGCGATCCCGTCGCCGCGGCGCGCGACATCCGCGACACGTTCGGCCGGATGGCGATGAACGACGAGGAAACCGTCGCGTTGATCGCCGGCGGGCACTCGTTCGGCAAGACGCACGGTGCCGGCCCGGCGTCGCACGTCGGCGTCGAGCCGGAAGCGGCCCCGATCGAGGCGCAGGGCCTCGGCTGGTTGAGCAGCTACGGCACGGGCCGCGGTGGCGACACGATCACGAGCGGCCTCGAAGTCACCTGGACGACGACGCCGACGAAGTGGAGCAACAACTTCTTCGAGAACCTGTTCGCCTTCGAGTGGGAGCTGATGGAGAGCCCGGCCGGGGCCAAGCAGTGGAAGCCGAAGCACGGCGCCGGTGCCGGCACCGTGCCCGACGCCCACGACCCGTCGAAGACGCACCACCCGACGATGCTCACGACCGATCTGGCGCTGCGCATGGATCCGGCCTACGAGACGATCTCGCGCCGCTTCCTCGCCGAGCCGCAGGCGTTCGCCGACGCCTTCGCCAAGGCGTGGTTCAAGCTGACGCACCGCGACATGGGTCCGCTCAGCCGCTACGTCGGCGCGCTCGTGCCGACCGAGCCGCAGATCTGGCAGGACCCGGTGCCGCCGGTCACCCACGCGCTGGTCGACGCGAAGGACATCGCGGCGCTGAAGGCGAAGATCCTCGGCTCGGGGCTGTCCATCGCGCAGCTGGTCACGACCGCCTGGGCGGCCGCCGCGTCGTTCCGCGGCACCGACAAGCGGGGCGGCGCCAACGGGGCGCGGATCCGTCTCGCGCCGCAAAAGGACTGGGCGGTCAACAACCCGCCCGAGCTGGCCCAGGTGCTGACCGCGCTCGACGCCATCCAGAAAGCCTTCAACGCCGCGGGCGGGAAGACGCAGGTGTCGCTGGCCGACCTGATCGTGCTGGGCGGCTGCGCCGCGGTCGAGAAGGCGGCCAAGGACGCCGGCGACGACGTCGAGGTGCCGTTCTCGCCCGGCCGGACCGACGCGTCGCAGGAGCAGACCGACGTCGAGGCGTTCGCGGTGCTCGAGACCAAGGCCGACGGCTTCCGCAACTACCTCGCCGCCGGACAGACCCTGCCGGCCGAGTACCTGCTGGTCGAGCGGGCCCAGATGCTGACGCTGACCGGTCCCGAGCTGACCGTCCTCGTCGGCGGCCTGCGCGCGCTCGGCGCCAACGCCGGCACGGCGTCTGGCGTCGGCACCCTGACGAAGAAGCCGGGGACGCTGACGAACGACTTCTTCGTCAACCTGCTGGACATCAGCACCGAGTGGCAGCCGACGTCCGGCGCGGCGGAGACGTTCGTCGGGCGCGCCCGCGGCACCGGCGATCTGAAGTGGCTCGCCAGCCGCGTCGACCTGATCTTCGGGTCGAACTCCGAGCTGCGCGCCCTGGCCGAGGTCTACGCCTGCGACGACGCCAAGGACACGTTCGTCCGCGACTTCGTCGCCGCGTGGGACAAGGTCATGAACCTCGATCGGTTCGACGTCGGCCGCTCGACCGTGCAGTAGGTCGGCGTCTCACCCTGCGCCGCCCGGCCCGGCGGCGCAGGCCATCTCCCGCTGTTGCAGGAAGCGCCGCTCGGCCGGATTGCGGGCCAGGCGGAACGCCTGGCGGAAGTGCGGCCGGGCGGCCTCAGGTCGGCCGGCGCGCAGCTCGAGCTCGCCGAGCGCCGCCGCCAGGAACGGATAGCGGGCGAGCTTGTCGCGCTGTTCGATCGCGGCAATCGCCTGCAGGCCCGACTCGGGCCCTTCGAGCTGGGCGACCGCGATGGCCCGGTTCAGGGCTACCACCGGCGACGGGCGCACCGTCATCAGCATGTCGTAGAGCGCCACGATCCGCCGCCAGTCGGTGTCCTCGCCACGGACCGCGCTGGTGTGGACCCAGGCGATCGCGGCCTCGACGTGGTACGGCGTCAGCGCCGGTCCGCGCGCCGCGCGCTGCAGCAGCCGATCGCCCTCGGCGAGCAGGCCGCGATCCCACTGCGTTCGATCCTGATCGGGCAGCGCGACCAGGTCGCCCGCGGCGTCGGTGCGGGCCGGCAGCCGCGCCGCACCGAGACACATCAACGCGGCCAGGGCATCGGTCGCCGGTGTCGAGCCGAGCGGATGCTCCTGCAGCAGGCCCGCCAGCCGCATCGCCTCCTGGCAGAGCGACGATCGCACCGCGAACTGCGGCGACGCGCCGTGATAGCCCTCGTTGAACAGCAGGTAGATCACCCGGTGCACGGCGGGGAGCCGGGTCGAGAAGCCGGCGGCGTCGGCGGTGTCGAACAGCTGGGCGGACTGGACCAGCACCTTCTTGGCGCGGGTCAGGCGCTTCTCCATCGCGGCGTGCGTGGCGACGAACGCCCCGGCGACTTCGTCGACGCTGAAGCCGCACAGCATGTGCAGCACCAGCGCCACCTGCGAGTCCTCGCCGATGCGCGGATCGCAGCACGAGAACATCAGGCGCAGGACGTCGTCCTTGATGGCGAGCGGCGCGAACTGCTCGTCGAGGGTCGGGACCAGCGTCCATTCCGATTCGAGCAGGCGGGTCAGCTCCGGCGCGAACGTCCGCGCCGTCCGTTCCCGGCGCAGCGCGTCGAGCGCCCGGTTCCTCGCCACCGTCATCAGCCAGGCGGCCGGGGCGTCGGGCATGCCGCGGAACTGCCACACCTCCATCGCCCGGCAGAACGCATCCTGGACGACGTCCTCGACCAGCGCCAGGTTGTGGACGCCGAACACGCGAGTCAGGACCGCGACCATGCGGCCCGACTCGCGCCGGAAGAGGGACTCGACCGGTTCGTCCGCGCTCATCACATCTTCATGACGGGCCGCACCTCGACCAATCCGCCCCGGTCGAACACCGGACAGCCCTTCGACAGCTCCGCGGCCTCGTCCAGATCCTTGGCCAGGATGATCGTATAGCCGCCCACCAGGTCCTTCGCCTCCGCGTAGGGCCCGTCGGTGACCGTCCGCGCCGCGCCGTTCACGACCCGGCCGGTGCCGTCGAGCGGCTGGCCGCGCTCCTTCATGTGCCCGCGCTTGGCCAGGTCCTGCATCCAGGCCATCCACAGCTGCATGACCTCCTGCATGTCCTGGGGGGACGACGGCCGCTGGGCGCCACGATACAGAAACAGATACTCGTTCATGCGGAATGCCTCCTCGTTCAAGGGAGCCCGTGGCGAAGGTGCCGCTGCATTCGACGGACGATGCATCCCGCCCGGCGGCGTTGCTCCTCGGTCGCATATTCCCGATATGCTCCGTCGTCGCGCCTGGCCGGCCGGGCGCCTCGCCCGTCTCGGTGCGACGCGGCACCTTCGCCACGGGCTCCCCGTGCGTTCGTCTGATAGACGGGCGAGGAGGCCCGAAGCGGACATCGTCCGGGCGAGGCATGGCATCGGCCCGCGCCGGGGGGGCAATCCGAAGGATATCGGCGGGGGGAAGCAGGCGCCTGGCCCGGGGGGAACCGAGCCAGGCGGTGCGGTGCCGGTCAGGCCGTCGCGAGTCGCGGCTTGCGACGGAACAAGCCCGAGAGGATGCGATCGAGCCCGGCGAAGCGGCCGCTGCCGGTGAAGAAGATGACGGCGAGCGCCGCGACCTCCACCAGGTTCTTGTTGACGATCAGATAGCTGCCTTCGCTCGGGATGGCGTAGAAGTAGCCGATCCAGGGCGGGGCGGCGAGGTAGAACATCAGCACGAAGGCGATCCCGGCCAGGCTGGCGAGCCGCGTGAACAGGCCGAGGATCAGCAGGGCGCCGACGAGGGTGAGCCCCCACATCGTGATCAGGTTGACGTTGCCGAGCAGGTCGGGAGACGCCGCCAGCGAGTGGAACATCCCCGCCAGCGGCCCCTTGGCCTGTTTGAGGTAGCCGGCCGCCGTGAACGACGGCGCGCTCAGCTTGCTGAGACCTTCGTAGAGGAAGTGCCAGCCGACCAGGACCCGCAGCACCGTGATCGCGATCATCGGCGCGCGGGCGAACGTCATCGATTCCATCGCCCGCTCCATTAGATCCTGAAGTCTTCCGGCTTGAACGACAGCCGGGACTTCGCCTCGATCGCTTCGTTGACCTTCAGCACGCTGACCGCGCTCTCGTAGCCGATCTCGGCCGGGCAGTTGAGCGTGCCCTTGCCGCGCACGGCATCGAAGAAGTTCTGCAGGTGCGGCTGGTGATACGGATCGCGCAGCGAGACCGGCACCGAGTGCTGGTCCGGCGCCGCCGATTCACGCACGTCGGCGACCGCGCCCTCGGCCTTCTCCTTCGCTTCCACTTCCTTCGGCGCGGTGATGTAGCCCTTGTTGACCCACTCGTCCCAGGCCGGCGCGTTCGGATCGCGATAGAGCTGGCCGGGGTAGTTCACCTCCGACTCGGAGATGAGCAGCGTCCCCTGGTCGCCCATGAACGTCTCGTAGTAGCCGTTGCTGCCGTTGGTCGTCTGCGTCTGGTAGTAGGCCTGGGCCGGGCCGAGCGCCGTCTGGTAGTCGAAGACCACCATGACGGTGTCGTACCACTCGTGCGTCTCGGCGGGGTAGTAGAGACGGCCGCCGGTGGCCATCACGCCCGAGGGGTTGGCGCCGAGGAACCAGGTGTAGATGTCGATCTGGTGCGATCCGAGGTCGACGATCGGCCCGCCGCCCTTGCCCTTGTACCAGCGCCAGTTGCGGAACTGGGCCATGTCCTTGAAGCCGTATTGCTTCAGCTTCTCGGGCGGGATCATATAGCGCTCGGGCGCGCCGAGGTCCTGCGTCACGCCGCGGTTCCATTGCCCGTTGACGGTCACGATCCGTCCCAGCAGCTTGGCCTCGCCGAGCAGCTTGTTGTAGGCGTGCAGGTAGCGCGGGTTGGAGCGGCGCTGATGGCCGATCTGCAGGAGCTTGCCGGTCTCACGCTGGGCGAGCACCATGCTGCGGGCGCCCTCGAGCGTGTTCGACATCTCCTTCTCGCAGTAGACGTGCTTGCCGGCCTTGAGGCAGGCGATGGTGTGCTCGGCGTGCCAGAAGTCGGGCGTCGCGATGATGACCGCGTCGAGCTCCTTCTCCTTGTCGAGCATCTCGCGGTAGTCCTCATAGCCGTTCGGCTCGTGCTTGAACCGCTTGAGGGTGTTGACGACCCGCTTCTGGTTGTAATCGGTCCAGATGTCGCAGACCGCGCGGAAGCGCAGGCCTGGAATCCGGAGCATGGCTTCCATCAGCACCTGGCCCTGCGCGCCGCCGCCGAGCAGCCCGACGTTGATCGTCTGCAGGTCCTTCGGCGCCGCCGGCGCGGCCGCGGCCGCCTCGAGTCCGGCACGATGGGCCTTCTGCCGGCTCCAGGCGTAGCCGAACAGGCCGAGCGCCGGGACCGTCGACAGTCCCATCAGCAGGTCGCGTCGATCCAGCTTGGGCGGCCCTCCGGCCGCCGGGGTCTTGGGCTTCCCCTTGTCGTTCTCGTCCGCCATCAATCCCTCTCCGGTATGGTGCCTTGGCGCGAGTATACCTGCGCGCTCATGCGGAATCGCCGGCCGCTCGTTCGGGAGCGGGACCGGTCAGGTGGATGGGCCCGGCGGCGCCAGGGCCGCCGTCGTCGAGGATCCACGCTTCGAGGCCGGGACTGCGTTGGCAGAGCGCCTCGATCGCGTCGACCGGCAGCAGCATGAAGGCCGTCGTCAGCGCGTCGGCGACGGCGCCCGGCGCGAGCCTCGGCCCAGCCTCCAGCCCGGGCGTGGCCTGCTTCGCCGGCCGCGGCAGGGCCACCCAGGCGGCCAGACGCCCGCGGACGGGCACGCCGGTCTCCGGGTCGAGGATGTGGTCGCCCTTGCGGACGCCCGAGGCGCTGAGCGCCGCCTGTCGCATCGAGAGCCTGGTGAAAATCCGGGCCCGGTCGCGCGGGTCGCTGAGCGTCAGCGGCCAGCCGTCGCTGGCCTCCGGTGGCTCCAGGGCGACGGCCGAGCTGAAGCCGCCATGGACGAAGGCCCGCTCGAGGCCCCAGTCCTCGAGCAGCTCGGCGACGAGGTCGACCGCGTAGCCCTTGCCGATGCCGCCGAGGTCGACGCGGACGCCATCGGCCGTCGCGCGGACCTCGCCCGCCTCGGCGTCGAGCTCGAGCGCCGGCAGCCCGGTCCCGATGGCGATGTCGAAGGCGCCGCCGGTCAGGTCGTAGAGGTGGCGCGCGATGAGGAGGCATTCGAGTGCCGCCTCGCCGACGCGCGTCGCCTGTCCGGCGGCCAGATGGTTGATCCGGGTGATGTCGCTGTTGTGCCGGAAGCGGCTCAACTCGCCCTCGAGGCGATCGACCAGGGCGAAGGCCGCCTGGGCGGCCTCCGCGGCGTAGCGCGCGCCGGCGTTCGCGACGTGCACCTCGAACACGGTGTTCATGGCCTCGTGCGAGAAGCGCCGGAGACCGGGCTCGCGGTTGCCCGCGAGCCCGATCCCGCCTTCTAGCGTCCCGGACACTGCTCCACGCCGGTTACGACCCCAGCGTCCAGCCGGGCTTGTACTGCGGGTGGATGAACTGGTCGGCGTCGGGCTTGTTGGTCACCTTCATGGCCGCCGCGTCCCACATCAGACGCTCGCCCGGGAACCGCAGCGCGACGTTGCCGAGCAGCACGCTCTCCGTGAACGGACCGGCGTAGTCGAAGTTCGCCACCGCCTGCCCCTTGTTGCGGATCGCGTCGAGCCAGTTCTTCTCATGCCCCGGCCGGCCTTCCGGCACCCGCGGCAGCGTCTTGGCCGGCCGCGTGAAGGCCTGCATCGCCGTCTCGGGAATGAGGCGCGGGCTCTCGGAGTAGGTCTCGCACCACATCTTGCCCTTGCTGCCGACGAAGATCGTTCCCGACTCCGGCATGCGGCGCTCCGGCTCGAGATCGTCCGGCCGCTCGGGGAGCAGGCCGCCGTCGTACCAGTGGACCTTGACCGGCGGCAGGTCGCCGCGCTTCGGATACGACAGGTGGATCAGCGACGACGGCGGATAGCTGTCGTTGTACTTGACGCGGATGCCCCAGCCGCGCTGTCCCGGGGGCGGCGCCTGCACGATGGCGCCGGACGTGGCGATGATGCTCTCCGGGGCGCCCAGCTTGAGGACGGTGTAGGACGCGTCCATGACGTGACACGCCATGTCGCCCATGGCGCCGGCGCCGAAGTCCTGCCAGGCCCGCCAGAACGACGGGTGATAGGTCTTGTGGTACGGGCGCGCCGGGGCCCCGCCGAGCCACAGATCCCAGTCCATGCCGTCGGGCACGGGCTGCTCCTCGGTCGGCCGCGGCATGCCCTGCGGCCAGATCGGGCGGTTGGTCCAGGCGTGCACCTCGCGGACCTCGCCGATGGCGCCGGCCTCGAACCACTCCTGCATCAGGCGCAGGCCCTCTTCCGAGTGGCCCTGGTTGCCCATCTGCGTGACGACCTTGTACTTGCGCGCCGCCTCGGTCAGGGCGCGGGCCTCGGCGATGGTCCGGGTCATCGGCTTCTGCACGTAGACGTGCTTGCCGAGCGCCATCGCCTGCATGGCGACGAGGGCGTGCATGTGATCGGGCGTCGCGACGATGACCGCGTCGATGTCCTTCTGCTTCTCGAGCATCACGCGGTAGTCCTTGTACTCCGCGGGAGGCTTCGGGAAGTCGGCCGGCGTCGTCTTGCTGCGGACGCGCGCCTCTTTGGCTGCGGCGCTCTCGTCGACGTCGCACAGCGCGACGATGTTGTCGCTCTTCACCACGTTCTTCAGGTTGCTGGTGCCCATCCCGTGCGCGTAGCCGACCACGGCCACATTGACCTTGTCGCTGGGCGCCTGGAATCCCGTCCCTCCCAGCACGTGCCGCGGCACGATCGTCAGGCCCGCGGCCGTCGCGGCTACGGTGCCGACGAATTGCCGGCGTGAAACATCGGGAGGCGTCTTCTCGTTGGCCATCGTGCGATCTCCTTGACAGTTGTCGGGAATCCCCGGCGGACGCATGGTAGCTGGACTATCCGTGCCAGCGGAAATATAGGGTTTCGTTCACGGGCCGCCCAAAGCCGCCCGGGCCGGGAGCCCGTGGTGGACCTGGCGAGTCAGTTTCCACCACGGGCTCCTATGAACCGGTCCCACAGACCCCGCTCGATGTAGAGGGTGACCAGGACGTCGGGCCGGACCCCGAAGAACTCGGACACGTAGCGGTCGCCCAAGGCGGCGTCGAGCGCTTCGGTGTTGTCCATCGACGCCACGATGACGGGCGCCTGCAGCTCGGGCACGTCCTTCGCGGCCGTCCAGTAGCCGACCCGCGGCATCGTCCGCAGATACCAGGGCAGCGGCCACTGCTCGTGCGGCGGGGCGATCACCTGGACCAGCATCTTCTCGTGATCGGCGTGCAGGGCGGCCAGGTCGCGGATTCGCGCCGCCATCCGCACCGCATCCGGGACGGTCTGTGAATAGACATACGGATTGCGCGGGTCCGCCGCGTACACGACCGACGCCCGCCACGCCTGCCAGCCCAGGTGGACCGAGCCGGCTGCGAGCAGCCCAGTCAGCAGAACGGGAACACCGCGCCAGCGGGAGGCGCGGATCAGCGCCGAGAAACCGAGCCCGGCCGCCACGATCATCGAGGCGTAGAAGGGCAGCAGGTTCCACGGCGTCTTGTAGGGAATGGCCGAGAAGAGCGCCAGCGCGATCGCGGCGTTGGCGGTCAGGTAGCGGCGCCAGAAGGCGGCTGCCGGGTCGGCTGGATCGGCCTTCAGCCAGGAGGTCACCAGGCCGGCGGCCGCCAGCAGGAGCACCAGCGCTTCGGTCCAGGTCAACCCGCCGGACGACGACCAGGCGAGGATGCCCAGGTAGTAGTGCCAGGGGTGCACGTGGTCGGCCGGGTCGACGCCGCGGTCGAGGTAGGTGGGCGCGGCGCGGAGGGGACCCAGGATGTCCCCAGGGCGCGTCAGGAACGACGAGTAGAAGAGCACCGCTACGGTGGCGCAGGCGGCGACGCCGATGAGGACGGCCGCGCGCCGTTGCCCGCTGGCCACTCCGCCCCCCGGCCCGGCCGGTCCGAGGGACCAGCCCCCCGATCGCGCAAGAGACCACCACGCCAGGGCGCTGGCCGCCAGCGACGCCGGGATCATGATGACCGAGGTTTCCTTGGTCGCGATCGCCAGGCCGGCCGCGACCCCGGCCAGGGCTGGCCAGCGCCGGCCGCCGTCCGTCATCGCGCGCCCGAGCGCGATGGCGAAGGCCAGCGCGAAGCAGGCGAACATCGACTCTTGGATGTACATCCGGGAGTAGAAGACCATCGCCGGCGAAACCGCCATCAGCACGGCGGCGGCCGCCACCGCGGCCCGGCCGATGCCACGGGACAGCAACGGCAGCAGCGCGATCGTCGCCACGCCGAACGCCACCGGCAGCCCGCGCAGCGTCCATTCGTCGGTCGCGGCCAGCGTCGCCTGGCCGCGCAGCCAGGCGACGGGCCGCGTCAGGTAGTAGAGCGTCGGGCCGTGATGATCGAAGGCGTCGTAGGTGTACTCGCCGCGCTCCAGCAGCTCGCCGAACTTGATCGCCTGGTTGGCCTCGTCGTTGTGCATCGGCCGCTCATCGAGACGGACGAGCCGCAGCGCGAGGCCGGCCAAGAGCGCGATCGCGACGACCATCGCCGCGATCCACGCGCTTGTCGCGCCGGAGCGCGACAGCGCAGGGGCGGACGGGCTTGCCCCGCCGAAGCCCGACGTCGCAGTGGCGGACGGGCCTGCCCCGCCGAAGCCCGACGGCGCAGGGGCGGACGGGCTTGCCCCGCCGAAGCCCGACGTCGCAGGGGCGGACGGGCCTGCCGCGCCGAAGCCCGACGTCGAAGCCGCCGGGCGAAGGCGGGTCATTTCGCCGTGCCGAACACCTCGACTTCGACGTAGTGGCTCAGATCGTTGGTGGTGTTGCCGTTGGAATAGAACCGGACGTAGCGCCCCTTGGCGCCCTTCGGATCGATGAACCGGCCCTCGGCGACCTCGATGTACTCCTTGTCGGTGCCGGCCCCGAGCTTGGCGGAGTTGTCGTGGTCGTTGTTGTAGACCGTCACGCCGGTCTTGAAGGTCGGATCGTCGGAGACCTTGACGACGACGTCGCGATAGACGCGCGCCTGGCTGTGAAAGTGCCAGAGCAGGATGGCATGGAGCGGATGCGACGCGCCGAGATCGACCTGGATCCACTGCGGCGTCGGACCGAGCTCGACGAAGAAGCCGTCGCCCCCGCTCTTCTCGCCGTCCGTGATCATGTCCAGCTCGCCGATGACCGGCGCGCTGTCGCTCGAGGTGACCTTCTTCTTGAGCGAGAGCAGGGTGGTGCCCGCGGGCACGTAGATGGCGCTGCGCGACTTGCCGGTGACCTTCTCGAGGTTGGGGCTGCGCAGGTTGGTCGGCGTGCCGACGAACATCGGCTTGGGAAGCTTGAGCTTCAGCTCTTCCTTGCCGGCCGGGGCTTGGGCCCCGAGCGGTGCGAGCGCGAACAGGAACAGCGCGGAACAGGCGAGAGTGCGATAGACCATCGAAATCCTCGACACGGGAATCGGCGCCGGCGGCGCCAGGAGCTGAGCAGGGTGCACGGGGAACCGTGCGATGGTACTACGGCGGCCGGCGCGGCGGCGCCTACCCTGCGGCTATGATGGGCGCTACCCCGCTTTCAGGAGCTCCAGCATGCCGACGCCGACCGGTACCCGACGCGAGTTCATCCAGACGACCGCCGCCGCTGCGGCCGCCTTCACCATCGTGCCCAGGCACGTCCTCGGCGGGCAGAAGTTCGTCGCCCCGAGCGACAAGGTCAACGTGGCCATCATCGGGGCCGGCGGCCAGGGGCGGACCAATGCCCGGGCGCTGTTCCAGGAGGACGACGCCCAGATCATCGCCCTCGCCGACCCCGCCGAATCGTGGGACCTGGAAGGCTGGTATTACAAGGGCAAGTCGGGCCGCGGCCCGGTGAAGGCCGAGGTGGAGAAGCACTACGGCGCCAAGACGCCGAACCACAAGTGCGCCGTCTACGAAGACTTCCGCCAGATGCTCGACAAGGAGAAGGCGATCGACGCGGTGCTGATCGCGACGCCCGACCATCTCCACGCCTTCGTCGGGTTGACGGCCATGCGGGCGGGCAAGCACGTCTATTGCGAGAAGCCGCTCACCCACAACATCCGTGAGGCCCGGCTGATGGCCAAGGTCGCCAAGGAGACCAAGGTCGCCACCCAGATGGGCAACCACGGCCGGTCGGGCGAAGGGCATCGCCAGACGGTCGAGTGGCTGAAGGACGGCGCCATCGGGACGGTCCGCGAGGTGCACGCCTGGAGCGGCACGCCGCGGGCGGTCAACGACCCCTGGCCCGGCCAGGGGCCCGCCGCCAAGCCGGCCGGCTTCAACTGGGACCTCTGGCTCGGCCCGCGTGCCGAGCGGCCCTACAGCGGCAAGGTGACGCCGTTCGTCTGGCGCTGGGTCTGGGACTTCGGCAACGGCACCATGCCGGACATGTCGCCGCACCACTTCGATCCGGCGTTCAACGCGCTCGGCCTCGATGCCCCCGACACCATCGAGGGCCGTCAATCGATCCGCGACGCCACGGTCAGCGTCGGCGCCAACCAGATCACCTACCGCTTCGCCGCGAAGGGCGACCGGCCGGCCCTGACGGCGTTCTGGTACGACAACGGTCTCAGGCCGCCCATGCCGCTCGGGATCGATCCGGACGATCCGGTCCAGCGCCTGGGTGACGGGGTCGACGGCTTGATGCTGGTCGGCGACAAAGGCATCCTCACTTCCGCCGGCTGGTCGGGCATGCCGCGCCTGCTGCCGATGGAGCTGCACCGCTCCTACCAGCGCCCGGAGAAGACGCTGCCTCGGGTCGCCGGCCACCACGCCGACTGGATCCAGGCCTGCAAGGGCGGCACGCCGGCCTGCAGCAACTTCGAGTACGGCGCCCGACTCACCGAGTTCGTCCTGCTCGGCGCGCTGGCGCTGCGCACCGGCAAGGTCCTGAAGTGGGACGCGGCGAACATGAAGGTCACCAACAACGTCCCGGAGGCGCAGGCCCTCATCGACGGGAGCTACCGCAAGGGCTGGGAGCTGCCGGCGTGACGTTTCCCGCCGCGCGTCCCGCCGCGCGACGCTGTCTGGCCCTGCTCCTCATCGCCGTGATGGCGACCCTCGTGGTCGGCTGCGACTCGATCTACTACCGGACGATGAAGAAGTTCGGCAAGGAGAAGCGCGACATCCTGGTCAGCCGGGTCAAGGACGCGCGCGCGTCCCAGGCCGACGCGCAGAAGGAATTCAAGTCGGCACTCGAGCGTTTCCAGGCGATCGTCGCGGTCGAGGGCGGCTCGCTCGAAGACAAGTACAAGAAGCTGAACGCCGAACTCGAGCGCAGCGAGGATCGCGCCAACGCGGTCAAGACTCGTATCGACGCGGTGCGCGAGGTCTCGAAGGACCTGTTCAAGGAGTGGAACGACGAGCTGGCGAAGTACTCGGATCGCCAGCTCCGTCAGGAGAGCGAGCGCGAGCTGCGCGACACCAGGCGCCGCACCGAGGCGCTGATCGCGTCGATGGCCCAGGCCCAGGCGCGCATCGAACCGATTCTCAGGCCGCTGCGCGATCGTGTGCTGTTCCTCAAGCACAACCTCAACGCCCGGGCCCTCGGATCGCTGACCAAGGAGCTCGACACGGTACGGACCGGCGTCGACGAGCTCGTCGCCGACATGCAGCGTTCCATCACCGAGGCCGACGCCTTCATCGCCGAGATGGAGAAGGACGGGACGACCGGAGCTGGCGGCAAGTAGTGGGCCGCGGGTGCCGGTTCGTATGACGGTGGCGATGGCCGGCTGGCGTCTCGAGCACACCTACGCGGAGCTGCCGCGCCTCTTCCACACACCGGCCACGCCGACGCCGGTGCGCGAGCCGCGCCTGGTCGTCTTCAACCGGCCGCTCGCGGCGGCGCTGGGGCTGGACGCCGACGCGCTCGACGGGGCCGGCGGCGCCGCCATCTTCGCCGGCAACGCGCTGCCCGAGGGCAGCCGGCCCCTCGCCCAGGCCTATGCCGGTCACCAGTTCGGGCACTTCACCGCCCTCGGCGATGGCCGCGCCATCCTGCTCGGCGAGCAGATCACGCCGGCCGGCGATCGCCGGGACATCCAACTGAAGGGCCCGGGGCGGACGCCGGTACTCGACCCGCGGCGATGGCCGGGCGGCGCTCGGGCCGATGCTGCGCGAATACCTCGTCAGCGAAGCCATGCATGCCCTCGGCATCCCGACGACGCGGAGCCTGGCGGTGGCCGCGACCGGCGAGCCGGTCCATCGAGAGACGCGCCTCGCTGGCGCGGTGCTGACGCGCGTGGCCGCGAGCCACATCCGCGTCGGCACCATGCAGTGGGCCGCCGCGCACCACGACGTCGGGGCGCTGCGGGGGCTCGCCGACTACACGCGGGCGCGGCACTATCCCGAGCTCGCCCCACCCGACAGGGGCGGAGATGGGGCCGAGTCGTACCTCGCGCTCCTCGACGCCATCCTCGAACGCCAGGCGCGCCTGATCGCCCGCTGGCAGCTGGTCGGCTTCGTCCACGGCGTGATGAACACCGACAACATGGCGCTGTCGGGCGAGACCATCGACTACGGCCCGTGCGCGTTCATGGACCGCTACGATCCGGCCACCGTGTTCAGCTCGATCGACAGCGGCGGCCGCTACGCCTACGGCAACCAGCCGCCGATCGCGCAGTGGAACCTGGTCCGGCTGGCCGAAGCGATGCTGCCGCTCTTCGACGCCGACAGCGACCGCGCCATCGAGCGGGCAACGGCGGCGCTCGATCGCTTTCCGGAGCGGTTCGAGCAGCACTGGCTCGACGGCATGCGCGCGAAGGTGGGCCTCTTCTCGCGCGAAGACGACGACCGGGCGCTGGCCCACGATCTCCTCGACTGGATGCACCGGCGTTCGGCCGATTTCACCAACACCTTCGCGGCGCTCACCGCCGGCGCCGCGCTCGGCGACGCCGGCGATGCCGAGGCCGACGCGTGGCACCGGCGCTGGACGGCCCGTCGCGCGCGACAGCCGCAACCGGCTGGAGACGCCGCGGACCTGATGCGGCGCCACAACCCGGCCTTCATCCCGCGCAATCACCTGGTCGAAGCGGCCCTCCAGGCGGCAACGGCCGGCGACCACTCGCCGATGGAACGGCTGCTCGAGGTGCTGGCGCGGCCCTATGATCACCAGCGCGACCTGCCGGCCTTCCGCGCCGCGGATGCGGCCGAGCGGCCCTATCGCACGTTCTGTGGAACCTAGTGGACGGTCCACCAGGCCCGGCCGCGTGATGCGCGCCGTCACTGTGGCCGTCACAGTGCCCGTGACAATGGAGGAGACCTCGTGATGTGGTGCCGTCGGTCCGTGCTCGTGTTCGCGGCAATCGTCTGGATGGCCACCGCCGGATCGGCGGCGGCGCAGCACTACCAGACCGACTTCCCGCCCGAAGAGTTCAAGGCGCGGTGGACGCGGCTGTTCGACGCCATCGGCGCGGATGCCGTGGCCGTTGTCCAGGGCGTCTCGCTGACCAACGGCTACACGATGCCGCGGCAGCACAACAGCTTCTACTACCTGTGCGGCATCGAGACGCCGGGCTCGTACCTGCTGCTCGACGGCCGCACCCGCACGGTGACGCTCTACCTGCCGGCGCAGAACGCGCAGCTCGAACGCGCCGAGGGCAAGGTCCTGTCGGCTGCGGACGCCGAGCAGGTGCTGAAGCTGACCGGCGTGGACGCCGTCCTCGACACCGGGCAGATGCGCGAGCGCTGGCCGACGCGCGCCGCCGGGCCGCAGGGCCGGCCGGCGATCCTCTACGCCGAGTTCGAGCCGGCCGAAGCGCAGGGCCAGAGCCGCGGCGAGCTGCGGCTGGGCAACGCCTCCATCCTCGACGATCCGTGGGACGGCCGGCTGCCGCGCGAAAGCCAGTTCGTCGCGCTGCTCCGGGCCCGCAACGCCGGCGCCGACGTCCGCAATCTCTCGCCCATCCTCGACGGCCTGCGCGCCATCAAGAGCGCGCGCGAGATCGCGCTGATCCGCCGCGCCTCGCAGCTCGCCGGTCTCGGCGTGATGGAAGCGATGCGCAGCACCGAGGCCGGCGTCTACGAGTACGAGCTGGACGCCGCGGCGCGCTACGTCTTCCAGATCAACGGCGCCAAGCTGGAGGCGTATCGCTCGATCACCGCCTCGGGCACCGACAACATCAACAACATGCACTACTACCGCAACACGCGGCGCCTCGAGAACGGCGACCTGGTGCTGATGGACTACGCGCCCGACTACCGCTACTACGTCAGCGACATCGGGCGGGTGTGGCCGGTGAACGGGACCTACGCGCCGTGGCAGCGCGAGCTGCTGCAGTTCACGCTCGACTACCACAAGGCGGTGATGAGCCGCGTCAAGCCGGGCGCCACGCCGCCGCAGATCCTCGCCGACGCGCGCGCCGCGATGGAGCCGATTGTCGCCAGGACGAAGTGGTCGAAGCCGGCCTACGAGGCGGCGGCCCGCCGGCTGATCGAGACCAGCGGCGGCGCCTTGTCCCACCTGGTCGGCATGGCCGTCCACGACGTCGGCAGCTATCGCGACGGCCTGAAACCGGGCCACGTGCTGTCGATCGACCCGCAGCTGCGGGTGCCGGAAGAGAACCTCTACCTGCGCTTCGAGGACACCATCGTCGTCACCGACACCGGCTTCGAGAACTTCACCCACTTCATCCCGATGGAGCTCGACGCGATGGAGGCGATGGTCAAAGAGAAGGGCCTCGTCCAGCAGGTGCCGGCCGGGCCGGCCGACGACGTCCTGCGCGCCCGAAAGCCTGGCAGCCCGTGGTGAAAGTCCCGCTGCATTCGACGGGCGATCCATCCCGGCGCTCGGCGTTGCTCGTCGGTCGAATATTTCCGATATTCTCCCTCCTCGCGCCTTGATCGCCGGGCGTCTCACCCGTCTCGGTGCGACGCGGCACTTCCACCACGGGCTGCCACCATGCCGACCTCGACCAACACCCGACGGGAATTCATCCAAGCGACCGCCGCGGCGGCGGCCGCCTTCACCATCGTCCCGCGACACGTCCTCGGCGGGCAGAAGTTCGTCGCCCCGAGCGACAAGGTGAACGTCGCGATCATCGGCGCCGGCGGCCAGGGCCGGACCAACGCCCGGGCCCTCTTCAAGGAGGCGGACTGCCAGGTCATCGCCCTCGCCGATCCGGCCGAGGAGTGGGACCTGGCGAACTGGTACTTCCGCGGGAAATCGGGTCGCGGGCCGGTCAAGGCCGAAGTCGAAGCGCACTATGCCGGCACGACGCCGAATCACACGTGCGCGGTCTACGAAGACTTCCGGGTGATGCTCGAGAAGGAGAAGGCGATCGACGCCGTCCTGATCGCCACGCCCGATCACCTGCACGCGTTCATCTCGATTCTGGCGATGAAGGCCGGCAAGCACGTCTACTGCGAGAAGCCGCTCACCCACAACATTCGTGAGGCCCGGCTGGTGGCGCGCGTCGCCAAGGAGACCCGCGTCGCGACGCAGATGGGCAACCAGGGCCGATCCACCGAGGGGCACCGCCAGACCGTCGAGTGGATCAAGGACGGCGCCATCGGCACCGTGCGCGAAGTGCACGCCTGGGCCGGTGGGCCGCGCAATGCGAAGCAGGTCTGGCCAGGCGAGGGGCCGGCCGTCAAGCCGGCCGGCTTCAACTGGGATCTGTGGCTCGGCCCACGCGCCGAGCGGCCGTACAGCGGCAAGCTCACCCCGTTCGTGTGGCGCTGGGTCTGGGATTTCGGCAACGGGACGACGCCCGACGTGGCGCCGCACCACTTCGACCCGGCCTTCAACGCGCTGGAGCTCGACGTCCCGGAGACGATCGAAGGCCGGACGTCCTACGTCGATCCGCAGATCATCCCGGGCAGCGACTACGTCATCTTCCGCTTCGCGGCCAAGGGCGGGCGCGCGCCGCTGACGGCCTTCTGGTACGACAACGGCCTCAAGCCGGCCCTGCCGGCCGGTCTCGATCCCGACGATCCGGAGCAGCGCATCGGCGAAGGCAGCGACGGCCTGATGGTGGTCGGCGACAAGGGCATCATCACCTGCCCCGGCTGGTCGGGGATGCCGCGGCTGCTGCCGAAGGCGCGCGATCGCGACTACACCCGTCCGGCCAAGACCATCCCCCGCGTCGCCAGCCACCACGCCGACTGGCTGCAGGCCTGCAAGGGCGGGACGCCGGCCTGCAGCAACTTCGAGTATGGGGCGCGCCTGACCGAGTTCGTGCTGCTCGGCGCCCTGGCGCTGCGGACCGGCAAGGTGATCCGCTGGGACGCCGCGAACATGCGGCCCACCAACAACGTGCCGGAAGCGCAGGCCATCATCGACGGCAGCTACCGCAAGGGATGGGAACTGCCGGCGTAGGCGCCGTCAGCCGTGCGGCGTCAGGGCCCGGCGCGGATTGTCGACGAGCAGCTGCCTGACGTCGGCGTCGGAGAGTCCGGCCGCCTTCAGCGCCGGCACGAACGCGGTGAACAGCGTGTCGAAGCCGCGGAATTCGCCGCCGTTCGCGTCGCCGACGTGATACCAGCCGGCGTCGTGTGACACCAGGACGCGATCGAGCCGGCCGGCCTGGCGCATCGCCAGCACGAGCGCGACATGGCGATCGACGCTTTTCGGACCGAGGCCGTCGAACTCCACCCAGGCGCCGCGCGCCGCGGCCTTCTGATGCAGCGTCGCGTCATGTTCGCTGTGCGCGTGCACCCAGATGAAGGCCGACAGCGGGACGCCGGCGCGGTCGAGGATGTCGATCTCCTCGAGCGCGGCGACACCGTCGCCGGTGTGCACGGCGATGGGCAGCCCGGTCGCCTGGTGCGCGATCGCCGCGGCCCGCACCAGTTTCGCGTCCACCTCGGAGAGCGGCCCGGCGTCGACGCCGATCTTCATGAAGCCCGGCTTGACCCCGGTGTCGGCGATCCCGTGTTCACACTCGCGGATCCAGCGCGCCGCGAGCTGCTGTGGCGTCTCGGTGAACGCGTGCGGCGGCAGGTGCTTGTCCTTGTTGGCGCCGTAGTAGCCGGTGTTCGAGAGGATGTGGACGCCCGACGCCTCGGCCAGCCGCCGCAGCAGGCGCGGATCGCGGCCGAGATAGGCGGGCGTGCACTCGACCAGGGTCGCGCAGCCGTGCGCCTTGGCCTCGCGCAGGAACGGCAACGCCCGCGCGAACACGGCGTCGGCGTCGTAGCGGGCCGGGCTGGCCTGTGCGGCGCCGATGAAATCGACGAGCACGTGCTCGTGCATCAGCGTCACGCCCAGCTGCGCCGGGTCTAGCGGGCCCGTCACCGTCTGGATCGAGCGGCGGGAGGACGACTGCGCCGAGGCCGTCGACGCCATCGCCGCGCTCACCATTCCGAGGGACAGCGTCAGGCAGTTCCGCCGGGACAGGCGCATGGCGGCATTCTACGGCCGGTCGTTCGCGACCCGCCGCGCGTCGTCAGGCGGCGCCGCTCACCGCGTCGTTGGCCGCGTCGTCGTAGTTCAGGTTCGGGCCGAGCCAGCGCTCGACCTCGGCGACCGTCATGCCCTTGCGCACGGCGTAGTCGGCCACCTGGTCGCGGTCGATCTTGCCGAGCGTGAAATAGCGCGCCTCGGGGTGCGCGAAGTAGAGGCCGCTCACGCTCGAGCCGGGCCACATCGCGAACGACTCGGTGAGCTGCATGCCGGTCGTTCGCCTCCACGTCGAGCAGCTGCCACAGCGTGCCCTTCTCGGTGTGATCGGGACAGGCCGGATAGCCGGCGGCCGGCCGGATGCCGCGGTACTTCTCCTCGATCAGGTCGGCCGGCGTGAGGCCTCGGTCTCGCCCGTAGCCCCACTCGTCGCGGACGCGCTTGTGCAGGCACTCGGCGAACGCCTCGGCGAGCCGATCGGCGAGCGCCTCGGCCATGATCGCGTTGTAGTCGTCGTGCTCGGCTTGGAACCTGTCGCACAGATCCTTGAGGCCGATGCCGGTGGTGACGGCGAAGGCGCCGAGATGATCGGCCAGGCCGGTGTCCTTCGGGCGCGATGAAATCGGCGAGCGATCGGCACGGCTGGTCGGCGCCTTCGGTCCGTCTGCTGGCGCAGGAAGTGGAACCGTGTCAGCACCTGGGCGCGCGCCTCGTCGGTGTAGAGCTCGACGTCGTCGCCGACCGCGTTCGCCGGGAAGAAGCCGTAGACGGCGCGCGCCGTGAGCAGCTTCTCGGCGATGATCCGTCGAGCAGCGCGTTCGCCTCGGCGAAGATCTGCCGCGCCTGCTCGCCGTACTTCTCGTCGTCGAGGATGCGCGGGTAGACGCCGCGCAGCTCCCAGGTGTGGAAGAACGGCGTCCAGTCGATGTAGTCGCGCAGCGTCGCGAGCGGGAAGTCGTCGAGCACGCGCACGCCGGTGAACTCGGGCCGCGGCATGTCCTCGGCGCGCCACTCGATCGGCGTGCGGCGGGCCCGCGCGGCGTCGAGCGGGACCAGCGGCTGGCGCGAGCGTGGCGTGATTGCGCGCGGATGGTCGCGTAGTCGGCCCGGTGCTGCGCGACGAAGGCGGCCTTGCCGTCGTCGCTCAGCAGGCTGGTCGTCACCGGCACGGCGCGGCTGGCATCGAGCACGTGGACCACGGGCTCGCTGGTAGTGCGGCGCGATCTTGACGGCGGTGTGCGCCCGGCTCGTCGTCGCGCCGCCGATGAGCAGCGGCAGTCTTGAAGCCCTGGCGCTCCATCTCGCGGGCGACATGCACCATCTCGTCGAGCGACGGCGTGATGAGGCCGCTCAGGCCGATGATGTCGGCCTTCTCCGTCCGCGGCCCGCTCGAGGATCTTCTCGCACGGCACCATCACGCCCATGTCGATGACCTCGTAGTTGTTGCAGGCGAGCACGACGCCGACGATGTTCTTGCCGATGTCGTGGACGTCGCCCTTGACCGTGGCGAGGACGATCTTGCCCTGCGTCTTGACGACCTCGCCAGCCGCGGCCATCGCCGCCTTCTCCGCCTCCATGAACGGCGTCAGGTAGGCGACGGCCTTCTTCATCACGCGCGCCGACTTCACCACCTGCGGCAGGAACATCTTGCCGGCGCCGAACAGGTCGCCGACGACGCTCATGCCGTCCATCAGCGGGCCTTCGATGACGGCGAGCGGCCGGCCGAGCTTGGCGCGCGCCTCCTCGGTGTCCTGCGTCGATGTAGGCGTCGATGCCCTTGACCAGCGCGTGCGACAGCCGCTCCTCGACCGTGCCGTTCCGCCACTCCTCGGTCTTCTTCTGGTCGACGGCGGTGCCGGTCGCCGGCGGCCTTCAACGCTTCGCCGAAGTCGACCAGCCGCTCGGTGGCGTCGGGACGGCGGTTGAGCAGCACGTCCTCGACCAGCGTCTTCAGCTCGGGCTCGATCTCCTCGTAGACCTCGAGCATGCCGGCGTTGACGATGCCCATGTCCATGCCGGCCTCGATGGCGTGGTAGAGGAACGCGGAGTGCATGGCCTCGCGCACCTTGTTGTTGCCGCGGAAGCTGAACGAGATGTTCGACACGCCGCCGCTGACCTTGGCGTGCGGCAGGTTCGCCTTGATCCAGCGCGTGGCCTCGATGAAGTCGACCGCGTAGTTGTTGTGCTCCTCCATGCCGGTCGCGACGGTGAGGATGTTCGGGTCGAAGATGATGTCCTCGGGCGGGAAGCCGACCTCGTCGACGAGGATGCGGTAGGCGCGCTCGCAGATGCGGATCTTGTCCGCGTAGCGTCGCGGCCTGGCCCTGCTCGTCGAAGGCCATGACGACGACGGCGGCGCCGTAGCGCGTGGACCGTCGCGCGCCTGCTCGCGGAAGTGCGTCCTCGCCTTCCTTGAGCGAGATCGAGTTCACGATGCCCTTGCCCTGCAGGCACTTCAGGCCGGCCTCGATGACCTCCCACTTCGAGGAGTCGACCATGAACGGCACCTTGGCGACCTCCGGCTCGCTGCCGAGCAGCTGCAGGAAGCGCGTCATCGCCGCGACGCCGTCGATCATCCCCTCGTCCATGCAGATGTCGATGACGTTGGCGCCGTTCTCGACCTGCTGGCGCGCGATGCTGACGGCCTCCTCGTACTTGCCCTCCTTGATCAGCTTGGCGAACTTCGGCGAGCCGGCGACGTTCGTGCGCTCGCCGATCATCATGAAGACGCCGGGCTGCTGCGTGAACGGCTGCGAGCCGGACAGCCGCAGCGGCTGCGGCACCGTTACTGTCCGGCGGCGGACCTCGTCGCCGGCGACGGACCGGGCCGGCAGGTCGCGGCCGGGCAGCGGATCGAGGGCCTTCGCGATGGCGGCGATGTGCTCCGGCGTGTTGCCGCAGCAGCCGCCGGCGATGTTGATCAGCCCGTCCTTGGCGAACTCGCCGAGGTAGCGGGCCATGTCCGCCGGCTCGAGATCGAAGCCGGTCGGCGACAGCGGATTCGGCAGGCCGGCGTTCGGATAGCACGAGATCGCCGCGGTCGACTTCGTCGCCAGCTCCTCGAGGAACGGGTACATCAGGTCCGGGCCGAGCGAGCAGTTCAGGCCGACCGAGAGCGGCTTCACGTGCTCCACCGCGTTCCAGAACGCCTCGACGGTCTGCGCCGAGATCATCGTCTCGCCGCCGCGGCCGACCGCCGCGGAGATCATGATCGGCAGGCGCGACGCCGTCCTCCTCGAACACCTCCTGGATCGCGACCAGCGCCGCCTTGGCGTTCAGCGAATCGAAGATCGTCTCGACCAGCAGCATGTCCGAGCCGCCCGCGATCAGCGCGCGGACCTGCTGCGGCGTAGGCCGCCTTCACCTGGTCGAAGGTGACGACGCGGAAGCCCGGGTCGTCGGCGTCCGGCGAGTTCGAGAGCGAGACCGTCAGCGGCCCGATCGCGCCCGCGACGAAGCGTCGGCGGCCGGTCGCGTCGGCGACGCGGTCGGCCCACTCGCGGCACTGCCGCGCGGACTGCTCGTTGATCTCCCAGGCGAGGTCGTTGAGGAACTTGTCCTCGATGATCTTCTGGTAGAACGCCGGATCCTTGCGGCCGCCGTGCTCGCGCGGATCGTCGACGAAGAACTCGCTCTGCGCGATGCTGGTGGCGCCGAAGGTGTTGGTCTCGATGATGTCCGCGCCGGCCTCGAGGAAGCGCCGGTGGATGTCGCAGATCATCTCCGGCTGGGTGAGCGAGAAGAGGTCGCCGTTGTTGAGCAGGTCCTTCTCGCGTCGCGGAAGCGCTCGCCGCGGATGTCCGCCTCGGTCATCCCGTAGGTGCGGATGGTCGTGCCCATCGCGCCGTCGATGATGGCGATGCGCTTGGCGAGGATCTCCTGCAGCGGGTGCAGGGGCACGGTGGCGCGCGTCGGAGCGGGGCGATGGTCGATGGCCGGCGTCATGACAGTCTCAATTTCTGCAAGTTGCTCGGACGTGGCTGTTTCTGCGTCACGTCGATCGCGATTCGGGCGCCTTGTGGCCGACCGCCAGCAGGACGGCGAACGGGTCGCCGGCCTTGCTGGCGCCGAGGGCCGTGCGGACGTCGACGAGGCCGCCGTCGGCCAGGAGCTGGCGCAGACCGGGCTCGCTGAAACCGAGCGCCTGGTCGCCCAGCTTGTCGCGCACCCAGGCCTCCTCGTGCTCGCGCAGCTCGAGGATCAGCAGGCGGCCACCCGGGGCGAGGATGCGCACCGCCTCGGCGACGGCGCGATGCGGATCGCTGGCGTGGTGCAGCGCCTGGGACAGCAGCGCCAGGTCGACGCTGGCGTCCTCGAGCGGCAGCGCTTCCAGCTCGCCGCGCTTCCACGTGATGTTGGCGGCGCGGCGGCGCTGCGCCAGCGTCCGCGCCCGGGCCAGGACGGTCGACGAACGATCGACGCCGACCACGTGCCCGGCCCAGCGCGACGCCTCCACCGTCAGGTAGCCCTCGCCGCAGCCGAGGTCGGCGACCCGCAGCGGCGGCAGGAGCAGACCCAGGGCGCGCGACCAGGCCGCCCAGCTCCGCCCCGGCACCAGCTGGCGGTTGTCGCGGGTGTCGGCGGTGTGCTCGAGAAAGCTCTCCTTACGGAGCCGGAGGACCTCCTGCAGCCGGGCGTTGTCGGCCTTCACCGCCGGGTCGTCGGCCTCCTGGGCGAACTGCTCCAGGAGCGCGTCCCACAGCGGCCCGAGTCCCTGCTGCCGGACGTCCGCGAGGGTGTACCAGCTGAACCCGCCGGACCGCTGCTCGTCGACGAACCCGCCTTCTTTCAACAACTTGAGGTGACGGGAGACGCCCGACTGGGCGAGCCCGAGGACCGCCGTCAACTCCGAGACGTTGAGCCGCTCGACGCTCAGCAGCCGCAGCAGGCGGAGTCTGGCCTCGTCGCCGAGGAGCCGGTAGCAGGTCGATGCGGCGCGCACATCACTAAATCTACCTGTGTTGATTCAATATCGCAAGTCCGCCGGCGGCTACTTCTTCCAGACGCGATCGGCGAAGTCCGCGAAGCGATCCCAGTCGTACGGGGTCAGGTCGTGGCCGCCCTTCCGGACGTGGTAGCCGCGCCGGCCGGCGATGAGCGGCGTCTCGAGGGCGGGCATGGCGTCCGCGGCGATCGGCGGGTCGCCGAAGAGCGCGTAGACGGGCGAGGCCGCGGCGAGCGACAGGAACTCGCCGCGCGGATCGGCCCACAGGTCCTCGTCCGCGCTGGCCACGTAGAGCGCCCGCGGCGCGATCAGCGAGAGCAGCATGTGCTGGTCGACCGGCAGGGCCGTTTCGCGGCCGTTGAAGCGCTGGTAGGCCGGCGTGAACCAGTGCGGGAAGGCGGTGTTGATGCGCTCGACCGTCTCGCCGTAGCCGCGGCGGCTCAGCGCCGCCCCGCCTTCACCCGATTCGTTCGACACGACCAGCGCGAAGCGCGGATCCTCGGCGCCGGCCCACAGCGCCGCCTTGCCGCCGCGCGAGTGACCGACGATCGCGACGCGGGTGGCGTCGACGCGCGTGTCCCTCGAGAGGTAGTCCATCGCCCGGCTGGCGCCCCAGCCCCACGCGGCGAGCGCGCCCCACGTGTAGCCGGGCGTGCCGCCCGGAGCGGCGCCGTCGAACAGCTTCATCACGCCGGTCCGGAACGTGTCCTTGTCGTCCGGCGCCAGCGCGCCGTACTGGAACGTCGCCATCCCGTAGCCGCGCGCGATCAGCTGCTCGGCCGGCCAGAAGCCGGACTTCTCCGCCCGCGACGGATCGGTGAGCGCGGCCTGCCGATTGTTGATGAACAGGAAGACCGGCGCCGGCTTCGGCGTGTTGGGCAGGAAGAGCGTCAGCTCGAACTGGTGCGACCGCTCCTCGTGCCGGCTGACGATGTTGACGCGGCGCAGCGTGGCGGCGCCATCCATCGCGCGCGGGTTGTCCTCGACCACCGAGAAGGCGAGATGCTTCGGCCGCCCGGGCGAGCGTCCGTAGACGGTGTCGCGGAACAGCTCGAGGATCGCCTCGCGCCGCGCCGGCCAGGCTTTCTGCGTGCGCACCCGACTCTGACCCGCCGCCAGTGGATCGGGCAGCGTGTAGGCCCGCACCTTGGCCTCGTCGTAGTTGGTGTCCGGCCGCTGGGCCGTCGAGCGCGCGACGAGGTCGGGGTTCGCCTGCCACCCGGCGCTCTGGGCGAGGACGGCTGCGGGCAGGCCGAGCAGGGCAGCGAGGAGCCGGAGGCGCATGGGGCCGATGCTACTCCCACGCGAGCGCCGGCGGACGCGGATCGCCGGCGGACGGGATCAGGGCGTCGGACTGTCGTGGCTCGCGGCCGCGGGGCCGTGGTGGTGTCCGGCGTGCTGGTGGTCGGCCCCCGGCGCCGACGGCGCCGCCAGGCCGCGGGCGATCAGCAGCACCCCGACCGCGGCCAGCGTCCACGGCAGGGCGAAGCGGAGCCGCTGGCGCAGCAGCGGCGCCAGCGCATCGGCCATCGCCCAGCACGCCGCGATCGCCGGCAGCGTGCCGATGCCGAAGAGGACCATGAAGAGTGACGACTCGGCCGGGCCGGCCAGCGCCGCCGCGGCGGTCAGCGCGCCGTAGAGCATCCCACACGGCAGGCAGGCGTTGAGGACGCCGGCGCCGAGCGCGCCGAGTACCCGGGTGACCGGCCGTCGCGCGACGCAGCGTCGACGCGGCTCGACCGAGCAGCCGCGCCAGGCGTCCGCTCGCGACCCGGCGGCGAACGAGGCCGAGCGACACGGCGGCGCCGGCGATCAGCGCCAGCCCGGCGACCGCGGCGACGACGCGACCGAGGCCGAGGAGCGAGAGCGCCTGTCCGGCGGCGCCGGCGGCGAGGCCCGCGCCGCCGTAGGCGGCGAGGCGGGCGGCGTGGTACAGCGCGAAGCGCGCGCCGCCGCCGAGCGGCAGCCGGCCCTCCTGCGGCAGGTCGTTCGGGGCCGATCGCCCGCGCAGCGCGATCGCCAGCGGGCCGCACATCGCCGCGCAGTGCGCGCTGCCGGCGAGCCCGAGCACGAGCCCTGCGAGGGCCGCCGTCATGGACGGACCAGCGCCTGCTCGCGGCTGTAGGCGATGCCCGCCGCGGTCCAGTCGAGACGGACCAGCCATCGGCCGCGGGCCAGGCCGGCGAGCGGGATGCGCTGCCGTCCGGCGGCGTCGGGCGCGAGCGTCACGACCCGATCGGCGTGGGCTTCGGACGGGCGATACAGCGTCACCTGTCCCCGGGCCGTCGCCGCCTGCGCTGGCGGCAGCGCGATGGCGAACGCGTCGCCGGGCGCGTCGACCGTGATCTCGACGGCCTCGCCCAGGGCGGCGGCCCGGGCGAGCGCGGCCTGGCGCGCGTCGTGCGTCAGCGACCGCTCGTAGTAGTCGGCGCTCACCAGTTCGACGGGATGGCCGAGCGCGAACACGACGAAGCCGAGCGTCGACCCGGCGAAGAGCGTGTAGACGGCGGCGACGGCGATGCCCCAGTGCAGGCGTGGACGGATCACGGGCTACTCCCTTCGATCCCGGACGGGCGCACCGCCGGGGCCGATGAACGACGAGTCGACCTGGTGCAGCGGCTGGCCGGCGACCTCGATGGCGAAGCGGACCATGGTCGCCGGACCGGTCAGGCTGGCCGCCGGCAGCGTCAGCAGGACGCGGCCCTCACGCAGGCCGTGCGCTTCGACGCTCGGGGCGAGGCCGAGCGGCGTCACGGTCGCGCCGGCCGGCGCCACGGCGGTGATGGCGAAGGGCATCGCGGTCCGGGTCCGGTTGAAGACCTGGACGGTGTAGAAGTTGCCGATGGCCCCATCCGGCAGGGTCACGTGCAGGGTGCCGGCCTGCCGCAGGATCAGCACGTCGAGGTCGTCGCGGCGCGCGATCAGCGTGGTGACGACGCCGACCAGCGCCAGCCAGACGACGCCGTAGGCGACGACCCGCGTCGTCAGCCACGGCGTCCGCCGCTGCACCATGGCGTCGTGCGACGTCAGGCGGATGAGCCCCCGCGGCCGGTGCACGCGGGTCATCACGTCGTCGCAGGCATCGATGCAGGCGGTGCAGTTGACGCATTCGAGCTGGATGCCGTTGCGGATGTCGATGCCGGTCGGGCACACCGTCACGCAGCGGCCGCAGTCGACGCAGTCGCCGGCCGGCGGCGTGCCCGCCACGGTGCGCGCCAGCGGCCGGCGCGGCTCGCCGCGCTGGGTGTCGTAGGTCACCGTGATCGTCCGCCGATCGATGATCGAGGACATCACCCGCCCGTACGGACAGGCAAGCACGCACGCCTGTTCGCGGAACCGGGCGAAGACGCCGTAGAACAGCAGGCTGAAGATGGTGATCGCCGTCAGCCCGGCGATGTGCCGCGCCGGCGGATCGGTGACGATCGTCCACAGCGGGCCGGCGCCGAGGATGTAGGCCAGGAAGACGTTGGCGATGCCGAACGACAGGGCGAAGAAAATCGCCTGCTTGGCGACGGCGCGGGCCCAGGACGCCGCGGTCCACGGCGCGCTGTCGCGGCGCACCTGGCGCTCCGCCGAGCCGTCGATCCAGGTACTCGATCCGCCGGAACACCATCTCCAGGAAGACCGTCTGCGGGCACAGCCAGCCGCACCAGACGCGGCCGACCGCCGCCGTCGAGAGCGCCAGCGTGACGATGGCGGTCAGCGCGAGGAGGACGACCAGCGCGAAGTCCTGCGGCCAGAAGACGAGGCCGAAGATGACGAACCGGCGCTCGATGACGTTCAGCAGGATCAGCGGCAGCCCGCCGACCTGGACGAACGGCGCCCCGAGCAGGAACACCAGCAGGACGACCGCCACCAGCGTCCGTGCCGTGTAGAACCGGCCCGACGGCTGGCGGGCGTAGACCCACTTGCGCCGGCCGTCCCGGTGCACGCTGGCGAGCGCGTCCCGGAAGGTGTCGTGCGCCTCGTCGGCGCCCGTGATTGCCGGCGTCGTCATGGCCGTCCCTGTTCTCATGCCGTCATCCCGTCACGATCATTCGCACGCCTTGTCGCGGGCCGGATCGATCGCCTTCGGGTTGGGCGGATGCGAGCCGTGCTTCGACAGCACGAAGCTGGCCAGCTGCAGCAGCTGCTCCTCGGTCAGCTTCGGTCCGCCGCCGTAGGGCAGCATGCCGCGCGGCGGGAAACCGGCCGAGATGTTGCGGACGATCTCTCCGGCCGTGCAGCCGTGCAGCCACACGTCGTCGGTCAGGTTCGGGCCGACCAGCCCGCCCAGGTCGGGCCGGTGGCACGACGAACAGAGCGACGCCGGGCTGGTGAAGATGGCCTCGCCCCTGGCCAGGCTGGCGGCGTCGGTCAGCGCGGCCAGCGTGGCGGCGGGGGCGGCGGCGCCCGCCGACGCGGGGGCGGCGGCGACTTCGGCCCGATACTCGGCCTCGATGCTGGTGCCGACGATCGGCGTCGGCAGCACGTGGTCGTTCACCAGGTAGACGACGGCGAAGACGATCGTGAAGTAGAAGCCGTACAGCCACCACCGCGGCAGGGCGTTGTCGAACTCGCGGATGCCATCCGCTTCGTGGTCGAGCAGTTCGTCGCGGGTCGGTTTCACGAGCGGCTCCTTGTGCGGTCGAAGGCGAGACGGTCGGACGGGACGTCGTCGTCGGCGGGCGGCGGATCGAGCGGCAGCCGTGACAACCGGCCGACCCGCTCGGGGTCGAGGCGCAGCGTCCAGATCAGCGCCACGGTGAACACGGTGACGAACAGCAGCAGCGAGACGACGGGGAAGACCTCGATGCCGGCGATGCGGCGGAGGATGTCGGTGTACATCAGCGGACTCCCGGACTGGCGGCGGACTTACGGCGCCGGCGCGGCCTGCGCGACGGCCTCCGGCGCGTTGGCCTTGATGTCGGTGCCCAGCCGCTGCAGATAGGCGATGAGGGCGACGATCTCGCGATCGGGCGCGGTGGCCATGCCGGCCTCGCGCAGCCCGGCGGCGACGCGGGCCGCCTGCTGCTCGAGGTCGAGGCGCGCCGCCGAGATCAGCGGCTGGCTCATGTCGCGCAGCATCGGCTTCTCGTAAGCGACTGGATACGGCACGCCGAGCCGGCGCAGCGTGATGATCTTGCCTTCGATGTGCGAGGTGTCGAGCGCCTGGTCGTAGAGCCACGGGTAGCCGGGCATGATCGAGCCGGGCGACGTCGCCGACGGCTGGCCGCATGTGCAGGTAGTGCCACGAGTCAGGGTACTTGCCGCCCTCGCGGTGCAGGTCGGGCCCGGTCCGCTTGGAGCCCCACAGGAACGGGTGGTCGTAGACGTATTCGCCGGCCTTCGAGTACTCCCCGTAGCGCTCCGTCTCGGCCCGGATCGGCCGGACCATCTGCGAGTGGCAGCCGACGCAGCCCTCGCGGATGTAGAGGTCGCGGCCTTCGAGCTCGAGCGGCGTGTAGGGGTGGACGCTGGCGATGGTCGGCACGTTGGCGCGGACCAGCGCGGTGGGCAGGAACTCGACGACGCCGCCGATGACGACGGCGACGACGGTGAGCACGGCGAACTGCGCCGGCCGCGACTCGAGGGCCCGGTGCCAGGACTCGCCGCCGTGGCGCACCGCGCGGCGGCAGCGGCGGCGCCATCGCCGGCTCGTCGGCGATGAAGGCGCCCTGGCGCCCGGTCCGCCAGAAGTTGTAGATCGCGGCCAGGGCGCCGAGCAGGAAGAGCGAGCCGCCCAGGACGCGCAGGGCGTACATCGGCACGATGCGGACGACGGTCTCGAGGAAGTTGGCGTAGCGCAGCGTGCCATCGGCGGCGAACTCGCGCCACATCAGGCTCTGCGTGATGCCGCCGACGTAGAGCGGGATCGAGTAGAACAGGATGCCCAGCGTGGCCAGCCAGAAGTGGACGTCGGCGAGGCGGCGCGAGTAGAGCGTCGTGCCGTAGACGCGCGGCACGATGTAGTAGAGCATCGCGAACGTCAGGCCGCCGTTCCACGCCAGCGCGCCCAGGTGGACGTGCCCGATGATGTAGTCGGTGTAGTGCGTCAGGGCGTTGACGCTCTTGATCGAGAGCATCGGGCCCTCGAAGGTCGACATGCCGTAGGCGGTGACGCCGACGACCATGAACTTCAGGACCGCATCCTCGCGCACCCGATCCCAGGCGCCGCGCAGCGTCAGCAGGCCGTTGACCATGCCGCCCCACGACGGCATGATCAGCATGATCGAGAACACCGTGCCGAGGGACTGCGCCCAGTCGGGCAGCGCGGTGTAGAGCAGGTGATGCGGGCCGGCCCAGATGTAGAGGAAGATCAGCGACCAGAAGTGCACGATCGAGAGCCGGTAGGAGAACACCGGCCGGTTCGCCGCCTTCGGGATGAAGTAGTACATGATGCCGAGGAACGGCGTGGTCAGGAAGAAGGCGACCGCGTTGTGCCCGTACCACCACTGCACCAGCGCGTCCTGGACGCCGGCGTACATCGAGTAGCTCTTGAGCAGGCTGACTGGCAGCTCGAGCGAGTTGACGATGTGGAGGATGGCGACGGTGATGAACGTCGCGAGGTAGAACCAGATGGCGACGTAGAGGTGGCGCTCGCGGCGCTTGAAGACGGTGCCGAGCAGGTTGGCGCCGAAGGCCACCCACACCAGCGTGATCAGGATGTCGATCGGCCACTCGAGCTCGGCGTATTCCTTGCTCGTCGTGAAGCCGAGCGGCAGCGTCAGCGCCGCCAGCACGATGATGAACTGCCAGCCCCAGAAGTGGATGGCGCTCAGGCGATCGCTGAACATCCGCGCCTTGCACAGCCGCTGCAGCGAGTAGTAGACGCCGACGAAGATGGCGTTGCCGGCGAAGGCGAAGATCGCGGCGTTGGTGTGCAGCGGCCGGAGCCGTCCGTACGACAGCGGCCCGAAGCCGCCGAGGAAGTCGGGGAACACCAGCTTCAGCGCCACCACCAGGCCGACGAGGAAGGCGATGATGCCCCAGCCGAGGGTGGCGACCGCGAAGCGGCGGACGATCGCGTTGTCGTAGGCGAAGATGTCGACGCTGGGCGCCGGCCGGCTGCCGGTGGCGGTGTCAGGAACGGGATGCTGCATGTCGGGGCTCGTCATCTGAAGGGATGGGACGTCGATCGTCGAGGAGGATGCGGATCGGAGGCGTCGTCGTGTCGTCGAACTGGCCGGTGCGGACGGCCCAGACGAAGGCCGCCAGGAAGCCGCCGGCGATGAGGCCGCCGGCCGCGATGAGGAGGGCGATCACGCGCACGGCGACACCGCCTTCCGGCCGAACCAGCGCATCGCGCCGGCGGCGAGGCCGATGACGGTGAGCGAGCTGATCGGCATCAGCACCGCCGTGGCCAGCGGCGTCAGGCGGCCGGAGAGCGCCAGCCCGAGTCCGATCGCGTTGTAGCCGAGCGACACCACGAAGCAGGCCGCGATGACCTGTCGGGCGCGCCGCGCGACCTGGAGGAACACCGGCAGGCGCGCGACCGCGCCGCCGTGCAGCACCGCGTCGCAGGCCGGCACCAGGCAGGCGGTGTCGTCGCAGACGGCGAGGCCGGTGTCCGCGGCGGCCAGGGCGCCGGCGTCGTTGAGGCCGTCGCCGATCATCAGCACCCGTTCGCCGGCCCGCTGCCGCGCCTGGACGAAGGCCAGCTTGGCGGCGGGCGACTGGCGGAAGCGCATCCGGTCGGCGAAGCGAGGCGCCCAGCGCGCCGCGTCGGCCTCGGTGTCGCCCGACAGCAGCCACATGGCGCCGCGGCGCGCGAGCTGGACCACGGCGGCATCGATGCCCGCCCGCGCCGGCGCGCCGACGTCGACCCGGCCGCGGAGGCGGCCGTCGATGGCGATGGCAGTGCCGGAAGCGTCTTCGGCCGGCGGCACGCCGGTCAGGCCGGCCACGAACGCCGGCGTCCCGATCGCCACGGCGTGGCCGTCGACGAACCCGAACAGGCCGGCGCCGGCGGTCTCGATGACACCGTCCACGGCGCCGTCGGCCACGGCGCCGGCGGCGATGGCCCGGCTGACGGGGTGGGCCGATTCCGCGGCCAGACGGCGGACCAGCCGCCAGTCGTTCGGGTCGACGTCGATCGGCGCCGCCCCGCCCACCCCGGGCGCCGTCAGCGTGCCGGTCTTGTCGAAGACGATCGTGTCGATGCGGCCGAGGTCGAGGACGACGGCCGGCTGCTTCACATAGAGGCCGGCCCGCCCGAGGATGCCCATCGCCGTGCCCAGGGTCACCGGCGCGGCCAGGGTCAGCGCGCACGGGCAGGCGATGATCAGCACCGCCGACGCGACCTGGGCGGCCATCGCCGTGTCGGGCCACCAGGCGGCGGCGCCGGCGGCCGCGACGAGCAGCGTCGCCGCCGTGAACCACCCTCCGAAGCGGGCCGAGAGGTCGGTCAGCAGCGACCGCGTCGGGCGGGTGAACGCCGGATGCTGCCAGAGCCGGGCCAGCTCCGCATGCCGCACGTCGATGGTGACGTCGAGGCGGAGCGCCCGGCCGACGACGCGGCCGCCGGCGCGGACTACGTCGCCGCGGCGCACTACCACCGGCGTCGACTCGCCGGTCACGAAGGCGTAGTCGATGGTGCCGATCGCGTCGGCCAGCATCGCGTCCGCCGGGACGACCTCCTGGGCGCGGAGCGTCAGGCGGTCGCCGGTGCGGACGTCGTCGAGCGGCGTCAGCCGCCAGGTCCCGTCCGCGGTCTCGACCCGCACCTGGAGCGGCAGGAACGAACGCCAGGTCCGATCGAAGGCGATGCGATCGAAGGCCTTCTGCTGGAACAGGCGGCCGACGAGCAGGAAGAAGACGAGGCCGGCGAAGGCGTCGAGGAAGCCCGGGCCGGCGCCGGTGGCGATGTCGACGACGCTGCGGGCGTAGAGCGCCACCAGCCCGAGCGCGACCGGCACGTCGAGGGTGAGGCGTCGGGCGGCGAGGGCGCGGCCGGCGGCGCGCAGCCAATCGGCGGCGCTGAAGAGCAGCACCGGCGTCGCCAGGGCCAGGTTGAGGGCGTCGAAGAGATGCTGGAAGACGGGCTCGAGCGGGGCGCCGTTGGCGTAGCGGGGGACGCTGAACAGCATCATGTTGCCGGCCGCGAAGCCGGCCAGCCCGAGCTGCAGGTAGAGCCGCCGGGTCGCCGCCGACGGTCCCGATCGCGCCTGTTCCCGCTCGATGGCCGGCTCATAACCGACCGCGGCGAGCCGTTCGGCGACGGCGCGCAGCGACAGCCGCTCGCGCTGGAACCAGACCTGCACGGTCCGCCGGAGCAGGTCGGCCTCGGCGCGGACGATGCCGTCGTCGACCTGCCAGAGCCGCTCGAGGAGCCAGACGCACGAGGCGCAGTGCAGCGCCGGCACGTCGAAGGTGGCGCAGGCGAGGTCGCCGCCGCCGGGCAGCAGGATGCGGGCCGCGACCGCGGGATCGCTCAGCGCGGCAAAGCGATCGTCGGCGAGGGCGCCGGCGGCTCGCTGGCTGACCCCGGGCGCGAGGTCGCAGGCGTAGAAGGCGTCGAGTCCGCGTTCCGCGAGCAGCGCGAACACCGCGGCGCACCCGCCGCAGCAGAACAGGCCGTGCGAGGACTGGACGCTGGCGTCGGCGCAGGGATCACCGCAATGTCGGCAGCACGTGGGCGCGGTCGGTTGGGCAAGGACGGCCTCCATGGTCTGCCCCCGCAACGGCAACGGCCGTGCCAGCCCGGCGGCGGCGCGATCCACGCGATCCGCGCCCCGCCAGCCCCAGCGCCGGGGCCTGACTGCGGAGCATTTTCCCGCACCTGCGGAATATTCCCCAGGCCGCCCGGGCCGGAAGCCGTTGAAGGCATCTGGGGCCTGTGCTACTTCTTGCGCCGCGCATGATGCACCCCCGGCTCCTGCCCGACGTCCCGGGCGACCCCAACACCCAGCTCGCCCGGCACCTCAAACAGCTCGAGGATCTGCGCTACGCGCTCGACCAGTCCGCCATCGTCGCGGTCACCGACGTGCGCGGCGTCATCCACTACGTCAACGACAAGTTCTGCGACATCTCGAAGTACCCGCGCGAGGAGCTGATCGGGCAGGACCACCGCATCCTGAACTCGGGACACCACCCGAAGGAGTACATCCGCACCTTGTGGCGGACCATCGCCGGCGGCGAGGTGTGGCGGGGCGAGCTGCGCAACCGGGCGAAGGACGGGTCGATCTACTGGGTCGACACCACCATCGTCCCGTTCCTGAACGATCTCGGCAAGCCGTACCAGTACATGGCGATCCGCTACGACGTCACGGCCCGCAAGCTGGCCGAGGCGCAGCTGGTGAACCAGGCGTCGCTGACCCGCCTGGGCGAGATGGCGGCCGTCGTCGCCCACGAAGTCCGCAACCCGCTGGCCGGGCTGCGCGGCGCGCTGCAGATCCTGTCGCAGCGCCTCGACGCCGCCCGGCCCGAGCACCCGATCGTCCTCGAGATGATCAAGCGGCTGGACGGCCTCAACCACCACGTCGACGATCTGCTGCGCTACGCCAAGCCGCGCGCGCCGCAGGTCCGGGCGGTGCCGCTGTCGGCGCTCCTCGACAGCACGATCGAGCTGGTGCATCGCGACCCGGCGATGGGCACCCTGGCCATCGCCGTCGGCGGCGATCGGGACGTCGTGGCCCGCGCCGACGCCGAGCTGCTGCGCGAGGTGTTCCTCAACCTGCTGATCAACGCCGGCCAGGCGATGGAGGGCCGCGGCGAGGTGCGGGTCGTCATCGGCGGCGGTGCGATGGCGACGGTGCGCGTCACCGACGCCGGGCCGGGGATGCCGCCCGAGCTGCGCGATCAGGTGTTCGAGCCGTTCTTCACGACCAAGCGCACCGGGACCGGGCTGGGCCTGGCCATCGTCCGGCGGCTGGTCGAGCAGCAGGGCGGCGAGGTGTCGATCGAGGCGTCGTCGAGCGCCGGCACCACGATGCTCGTCGTGCTGCCGCCCGAGACGACCGGGCCGGCGCCTCCTACGAGCCGACCCCCTGCCTGACCAACCCGAACTTCTCGATCCGGTAGCGGATCTGGTCGCGGTTCAGGCCGAGCAGCGTGGCGGCTCGGGTCTGGTTGCCATGCCGATCGCTCGAGCGCCTGGACGACCAGGCTCCGCTCCAGGTCCTCGAGGTTGACGCCTTCCGCCGGCAGGCCGATTGCCGTCGACCCGGTCGCCCGGTGATCGAGGATCGGGAAGTCGTGCGGCTCGAGCCAGTCGCCGTCGGCGAGCAGCATCGCCCGCTCGACGGCGTTGCGCAGCTCGCGGATGTTGCCCGGCCAGCGATAGGCGCGCAGCGCGTCGAGCGCGGCCGCCGACGCGCCGCGGACGCTCTTGCGGAACTCGCGGTTGAACAGGTCGATGTAGAAGCCGACCAGCGTCGGCACGTCGTCCAGGTGCGCGCGCAGCGGCGGCAGCTCCACCGGCAGGACGTTGAGGCGGTAGTAGAGGTCCTCGCGGAACTTGCCGGCCTTGACCTGGCCCTCGAGGTTGCGGTTGGTGGCGGCGATGACGCGCACGTCGACGCGGATGTCGTGCGGCGCCGCCGACGCGCTTGAACGCCTTCTCCTCGAGCACGCGCAGCAGCTTGGCCTGGAGGCCGGGCACCATCTCCCCGATCTCGTCGAGGAACACGGTGCCGCCGTCGGCTGATTCGAGCAGGCCGCGCTTCTGCTGGCGCGCGTCGGTGAACGCGCCGCGCTCGTGCCCGAACAGCTCGCTCTCGAGCAGCGCTCGGGCAGCGCCGAGCAGGTGATGTTCATGAACGGCCGGCTGGCGCGGTCGCTGCTGTAGTGCAGGACCTTGGCCGCCAGGTCCTTGCCGGTGCCGCTCTCGCCGGTCAGCAGCACCGTCGACGCCGGGCTGGCCGCGACCCGGCGCAGCAGGCCGCGCAGCGCCTCCATCTCGGCCGAGTCGCCGACGATGCGATCGAGGGCGTAGGGCTGCGCCTGGCTGGCCCGCAGCAGGCGGACCTCGCGCCGCAGCCGCGTCGTCTCGAGCGCCTGCTCCACCATCCGCGACACGTCGTCGAGGTTGAAGGGCTTGTTGGCGAAGTGGTACGCGCCGATCTTCATCGCCTCGACCGCGGTGTCGATGGTCGCGTAGGCGGTCAGCAGGATGACGAGGATGTCGGGGTCGTACTCCTTGATGCGGCGCAGCACCGACACGCCGTCGGTGTCCGGCAGCTTGTAGTCGAGGAGCACGAGTTCGACGCCGTCGTGGATCCGCTCCAGCGCCTCGGCGCCGTTCCCGGCCTCGAGGGCGCTGTAGCCGTCGGCCCGCAGCCGCTCGACCAGGGACCAGCGAATCAGCTGTTCGTCGTCGACGACCAGGATGGTCTCGTTGCGCATGCGGGTGCCTCAGGATGGGGGGCCGAGGTGCACCGAGCGGGTGGCGTTCAGCCCCCGCTGCAGCTCGGCCCGGAAGTCGGGGTGGGCGATCGCGATCAGGGCCTCGCCGCGCTCGCGCAGCGTCAGGCCGTGCAGGTTGACCGCGCCGTACTCGGTGACCACCCAGTGCGCGTGCCCGCGCGTGGTCACTACGCCGGCGCCCGGTTTGAGGGTGACGACCAGGCGCGAGAGGGTGCCGCGCGCGGCCGTCGACGGCAGCGCGATGATCGGCTTGCCGCCCGGCGATCGCGCGGCGCCGTGCATGAAGTCCATCTGGCCGCCGATGCCCGAGTAGATCTGGTGGCCGATGGAGTCGGCGCAGACCTGGCCGGTGAGGTCGATTTCGAGGGCCGAGTTGATGGCCGTCACCTTGCTGTTCTTGCGGATCAGGGCGACGTCGTTGGTGCGGTCGCACGGGTGGAACTCGACCAGCGGGTTGTCGTCGACGAAGTCGTAGAGCCGGCGCGTGCCGTTGACGAACGAGGTCACGACCCGTCCCGGGTGCACCACCTTGAGCCGGTTGGTGATGACGCCCTGCTCGACCAGGTCGATCAGGCCGTCGGAGAACATCTCGGTGTGGACGCCGAGGTCTCGCCGATCGCCGAGCCGGCGCAGCACCGCGTCGGGAATGGCGCCGATGCCCATCTGCAGCGTCGCGCCGTCCTCGACCAGGCGGCTGACGTGTTCGCCGATGGCCGACTCGATCGCGGTCTCGGGCGCCGGCGCGTGCTCGTGCAGCGGCCGGCTGGTGCGGACGAACGCGTCGACCCGATCGATGTGGACGGTGGTCGCGCCGTGGGTCCGCGGCACGCGATCGTTGATCTCGGCGATCACCAGGCTGGCGTGATCGGCGGCGGCGCGGGCGGCATCGACCGACGTGCCGAGCGTGCAGAGGCCGTGCCGGTCGGGCGGCGACAGCGAGAGCAGGGCCGCGTCGAGCGGGATCTGCCGCCGCTCGAACAGCCCCGGGATCTGCGACAGGAAGATCGGGATGAAGTCGGCGCGGCCCTCGGCGATGGCGCGCCGGACCGGGGCGCCGGCGAAGAACGACACCGACCGAAGGCGGCCCGCCTGCGCCGGATCGACGAACGGCGCCGGTCCGGCCGTGTGCAGGTGGTAGAGCGTCACGCCCTCGAGGTCGCGGCGGGCGGCCAGGGCCTCCACGAGTGTCGTCGGCGTCACCGCCGCCCCGTGCAGGAAGACGCGCATGCCGCTGCTGATGCCGGCCACGGCGTCGGCCGCGGATACGGCCCGTGTCTCCCAGGATCCTCGATCGCGCATCGCACCTCCGGTATCGAGCATGACGCTCGACTGTGGCAAAGGCCGTTCCGTCGGCGGTGGGCGTCGGAACGCCCCGTCGCGCCGGGCGTTTCGGCCGGGGCCGGGGGATTCTCCCCGCGCCGTGGGATTTTCCCCACGGCCGCGCCCGCCGCCGCCGATGATGCCGCACTTTCCGGCCAGCGTGGCCTCGTTCGCGGCTGGCGCGGATGTTGCCCTGATGACCCGTGGAGGGCGACGTGAACGAGGGCATCGAGGCCGGTTACTGGCGCGACGTGATCGGGGCCGAGTACGACAGCCTGCCCCGTCTCAGCCTGACGCTGCCCCAGGCGCAGCGGCTCTGGGGACTCGACGAGGCCTTGGCCCGCCGGGTGCTCGGGTCTGTACCTCGAGAGCGGCTATCTGACCCTGACCGAGGACGGACACTACCGGCGCGTGGACTTCGTCTCCGCCGCCGCGCGATCCCACCACGCCTGAGGAGGCGTCATGTCGAGACTTCAGACCATCGTCGTGCCCGTGGACTTCAGCGAACCCTCGGATGCGGCCTGGCGCACCGCCTGCGACCTGGCGGCGATCGCCGGCAGCGACCTGCACCTCGTGCACGTCTGTCCCGAGCCGCTCCGCCAGGCCTGGGCCCTCGAGGCGGTGACCATCGACCTCGACGCCGTCGCCCTCGAGTGGCTCGAGGAGGCGCGCGAGAACCTGGCCCGTATCGCGCTGCCGGACTGGCTCGCTCCCGCGCGCGTGATCCGCACCGTGGTCTTCGGGTTCGCGCCGGCGCGCATCGTCGACTACGCCGTCGAGCACAACGCCGACCTGATCGTGATGGGCACGCACGGCCACGGCCCGCTGCGCCGCCTCCTGCTCGGCGGCGTCGCCGAACGGGTGGTGCGGACGGCGCCGTGCCCGGTGATGACCGTCCGCGGTCAGCGGGCGGTCCGCCGCCCGGCCGCTCAGGCCGTGCCGACGCGCGCCACGGCGTGACCGCGTGACCAGCCTCCGCGCCCGGTTCGCCGGCGCCGTGGCCGCGCGGATCGGACCGCCGCCGGCGGGCGCCGGGCCGGTCTGCGACGCCGACCTGGCGCACCTGCCGCCGCCCGTCCAGCGCTACCTCCGTGCCTGCGGCGTGGTCGGCCAGCCGCACGTCCACAGCCTCCACGCACGGATGCACGGCCGCATTCGCAGCGGTCCGCGCTCCCGCTGGATGTCGCTGGTGGCGGAGCAGTACAACACCGTCGGGCCGGTGGCGCGGCTGTTCTACTTCGACGCCTCGATGCTCGGCCTCCCGATCCAGGGCTACCACCGCTACGTCGACGGGGCGGCGTCGATGGTCGTCCGCGCCCTCGGGCTGGTGCCGCTGGTCCGCGCCGACGGTCCCGACCTGACCCGTGCCGAGACCGTGACGGTGCTCAACGACCTGTGCGTGCTGGCGCCGGCGACGCTGGTGTCACCGGCCATCGACTGGACCCCCGTCGATGCGCGCACCGCGCGCGCCCGCTTCACCAACGCCGGCCACGCCATCGAGGCGGCGCTGTCGTTCGACGCGCGCGGCGACCTGGTCGACTTCCGCTCCTCGGATCGGGCGCGGACGGCCGGCGGCACCGTGGAGCGGATGCTCTGGTCGACGCCGCTGCGCGCCCCTCGAATCCTTCGGACCGGTGCGGCTGGCCTCGGCGGGCGAAGCCCGCTGGCACGACCCGGCGGGCGACTACGCCTACGTGGAGCTGGCCTTCGACGAGGTGCGGTACAACGAGCGGCGATGAGCCCACGACGATTCCGGAGTCGACTCCGGAATCAACTCCGGAATCAACTCCGGAGTCGTCTTCGCGATAGAGTCAGCCCATCCAATCTTTCCGAAGGGGCTCTTTATGCGCGTCCGGTTGGCCACCCTGGGCCTGGCACTCGTTGCCTCACTCGCCTCGTCCACGCACGCCGCCAGCCAGGCTGCTCAGCCGGCCGTGGTGCGCGCCGAGTTCATCTACGACCACGGGCCCTATCCGTCGGTCCATGCGTCGACCCTCGAAGAGACGACCTCCGGCCAGCTCCTCGCGGCCTGGTTCGGCGGGACCGAGGAAGGGCACGCCGACGTCAGCATCTGGGTGTCGCGCTACGTCGGCGGGACGTGGTCGCCCGGCGTGAAGGTGGCCGACGGCGTCCAGGATGCGACGACGCCCCACCCGACCTGGAACCCCGTCCTGTTCCAGCCGCGCCAGGGCCCGGTGATGCTCTTCTACAAGGTTGGGCCGAGCCCGCGCGAGTGGTGGGGCATGGTGATCACGTCGACCGACGACGGCCGAACGTGGAGCGCGCCGCGGCGCCTGCCGGACGGCATCCTCGGCCCGATCAAGAACAAGCCGGTGCAGCTGGCGGACGGCACCATCGTCGCCGGCTCGAGCACGGAGGCGGTGCAGGGTGATGCCTGGCGCGTCCACGTCGAGCTGTCCCGCGACGGCGGCCGTACCTGGGAGAAGGTCGCCGTCGGCGACGGCGGCTTCAACGCGATTCAGCCGACCATCCTGCGCCACGCCGACGGGCGCCTGCAGCTGCTCTGTCGCAGCAAGGAGATGCAGGTGCCGACGACCTGGTCGTCGGACGGCGGCCGCAGCTGGAGCCCGCTGGCCACGTCAGGGCTCTTCGCCGTCAACTCGGGGAGCGACGCGGTGACGCTGAAGGACGGCCGCCACCTGCTCGTCTACAACTACCGCGATCGGCCGGGCGGGGCGCCAGCCAACTACCGTCCCGACCGGTTCGTGGGGATGGCCGGGGCGCCGAGCGGCGAGCGGGCGCGCTGGCCGCTGGTGGTGTCGTCGTCACGCGACGGCGTCGCCTGGACGCAGGCGGTGACGCTCGACGACGCCCCCAACCGGCACGGCTACGCCTACCCGGCCATCATCCAGACGCGCGACGGCAAGGTGCACGTCACCTATACGTTCAATCGCGAGAAGATCAAGCACGTGGTGCTCGATCCCGCCACCTTCTGAACGCGCTCAGTTCTCGGGATGGGGTGCGCCGAGGTCGGCGGCGCCCGCGCGCTCTTCCGGGAAGCGCGGCAGCGAGCCGGCACTGGCGCCGTCCGCCCACACCTTGCCGTAGACGCGGTCGAGGCTGTCGCGCGACACCACGCGCATCGCGATCTGGTTGGCCAGCTGCTCGGTCTGCAGATAGGGGAAGTGGGTGTAGATCCAGACGTGGCCGAGCTCGTGGGCGATGACCGCCTTCAGCTCGTCCTCGCTCAGCTGATCGAGGAAGCGCTGCTCGATCGCCAGCCGGAAGCCGCCCGCCGCGCCCTTGATCGGCTCGACCGACGCCTTGAGCGGATTGTCGGGCACCAGCTCGACGGAGACGTCGTGGGCGACGGCCATCTCCTGCCGTATCGCATCGACGAGCTGCTGCACGCGAGGCGAGGTCGCCGCCGCCGACGCGGCCGCCGGCTCGCTGGCCGAGGCCGGCCCCGCCGCGAGCGCCGACGCCAACCCGAGGGCGATCAGCCAGGCGCGCCGGGAGGCCCGGCTCGACCGGACACGCGCGTCGGCAACGAAGAGACGGGTATCGGGACGCTGGGGGCGCGCGTTCAGCATGGCGGTCCAGGTGCAGGCGGTCGTTGTTACCTACATCGACCACCCGCGGACACACCTGCAGCTCGACCGGGCACACCGATGCCCGCGCCGCTCATCCATCGTTCGCACCTCGAGAACGCGGATGACCTTGCCTGCTGTGTACGCCCTTGGAACTCGGCCGATCGTCGTATGAGCAAATAGTACCTGGTCCGGGCCCGATGATCCAGCGCGACCGCAGGTGACGACCTGGCGCTTTCCTCCAGGATGCGCGCGATCGACTCGTCCTTGACCGGCGGCCCGAGACTTGCTCTCTGTCCCGGTGTCCGAATCGTCGGAACGAAAGAACCTGGGAGGGTTTTACACATGAAGCAGATGACATTCCCCGCTCTCGCCGCCGCCGCGTTCTTCCTCGCTCCCGCGCTGGCCGGAGCCCAGGCTCCGCCGCCGTCGCCGTCGCCGGCTCCCACGCAGGCTCCGGCCCCGGCTCCGATGGCCGAGCACCGCTCGGCCAAGGCGGACACCGCCAAGGGTGAGCTGGTCAAGGTCGATGTCGACGCCAAGAAGATCACGATCAAGGGCACCGATGGTGTCGAGAGCGTGTTCGCCTACACCGAGGCGACGGAAGTCGCCGGTCGTGACGGCGTCGCCGGTCTGGCCACCAAGGCCGGGACCAAGGTGACGGTCCACTTCACGTCGGGCATGGGCAGCAAGACCGCGACGAAGATCGAAGTCGCGGGCGCGGCCGACGCCGCCAAGTAACACCCGTTCGCTGTTACACACGTTCGCGTCGGATGGACTGTGTGGGCCGGGCTGCAGCCCGGTCCCACAGCACTGTCCGCCGCCTCGGGCCGTCCTTCAGCGCGGCCCGCCAGAGCGCCCTGCTCCGATCATCGTGACGTCGCCGCGGCGATCGCGTCGCCGATCACCAGGCCGACGTCGTCCTCGACCTTCACCGCCGCCAGCTCGTCCCCTCGTGTCCGGCCGCGATTGACGATCGCGATCGGCAGCCCCGCCTCGTGCGCCATCCGCACGAAGCGGAACCCCGAATAGACCATCAGCGACGAGCCGGCGACGACCAGCGCGTCCGCGTCCGACAACGCGTCGCGCGCTTCGGCGTAGCGCTCGACCGGGACGTTCTCGCCGAAGAAGACGACGTCCGGCTTGAGCCGGCCGCCGCACCCTTCGCACCACGGCGCGTCGAACGACGCGATCAGGCCGGCGTCGATGTCGGCGTCGCCGTCGGGCGCCGGCGCCGAGACCGCCCGCCACGCCGGGTTGGCATTCGTCATCGCCGCCTGCAGCGCGGCCCGCGGCGTCCGATCGCCGCAGCCCAGGCACACCACCACGTCGAGGCGTCCGTGCAGATCGATGACGGCGCGGCTGCCGGCCCGCTGGTGCAGGCGGTCGACGTTCTGCGTGACCAGCCGCGACAGCGTGCCCGCGGCCTCCCAGGCGGCGAAGGCGCGATGCGCGCCGCCGGGCTCGGCGTCGGTGAAGCGCGTCCAGCCGGCGAAGGCGCGCGCCCAATAGCGACGGTAGACCGCGTCGTCGGCGCGGAACGCCTGGATCATCACCGGCGGCCGCCGCTTCCACTCGCCCTGCGCGTCGCGGTAGTCGGGGATGCCGGAGGCGGTGCTGCAGCCGGCGCCGGTCAGCGCGAACACGCGGCGATGGCCGGCGACGAAGCGCCGCAGTCGATCGCGCGCGGCGTCGAGCGGGTCGCCCATGCTGGCATTGTCGCTCACCGCGTCAGTTTCGGCCGCCGATGGCGCCGCGGCGCCGGTCCCGATACGATGTCATCCGAGTTCAGCAGGAGGCGTCCGATGATCGAGCGTGGCTGGCGGGTGGTCGTGGTGGCGGTGAGCGTGCTGGCCTGGGCGGCGACCGCGGCGGCAGGACCGCTGCAGGACGACCTGGTGGCGCGGCGGGCGCGCCTCATGGAGCAGCTCGGTCCGAACGCGCTGGCCATCGTCTGGAGCGCCGAGCCCAAGGTCTACTCGCTCGACGTCGACTACGAGTTCCGGCAGGACAGCCACTTCCTCTACCTCACCGGCATCGCCCAGGAGGGCGCCGTTCTGGTGCTCATGCCCGGCAACAAGAAGAGCAAGGAGGTGCTGTTCGTGCGCGAGCCGAACCCGCGGCGCGAGCACTGGAACGGGCACCTGTTCACCAAGGACGAAGCCGCCGCCGAAAGCGGCATCAAGACGGTCTACTACACCGGCGACGTCGAGAGCTTCGTCACGGCGATGTTCAATCGCCGTCCCTACGGCCTGAAGCGCGGCGAGACCACCGACGACTTCGACACGTTCTTCGTAGCAGTGGAGGCCAGCCGCGCGACGCTGGCCCTGCCCTTCGGTTCGCGGCCGGCACCGTCCGAGCCGCTGACGCCGGCCTACGCGTTCGCGGCCAAGGCCCGCGATCGCTTTCTCAACGTGCCGTTCGTCGACACCGATCCGCTCATCTCGGGGCTGCGGCAGATCAAGACGCCGTACGAGCAGGCGCTGATGGAGAAGAGCGGTCTGATCTCGAGCCAGGCGCACATGGCCGGCATGTCGACGGCCGCGCCGGGCACGTTCGAGTACGAAGTCGAAGCCGCCATCGAGCAGGTCTATCTCGCCAATGGCGCGATGAGCTGGGGCTACCCGTCGATCGTCGGCAGCGGCCCCAACGCGACGATCCTCCACTACGGGGAATCGAGCCGGAAGATGCAGGCGGGCGAGCTGATCCTGGTCGACGCGGCGGCCAGCTTCCAGGGCTACACCGTCGACATCACCCGAACCTATCCGGTCAGCGGCACGTTCACCGACGCGCAGAAGGACCTCTACCGCCTGGTTCTGGCGGCGCAGGAGGCGGGCATGTCGGCGGCGACGATCGGCGCCCGGACGCGGGACGTCGAGAAGGCGGCCGAGGCCGTCGTCAAGAAGGGCCTGCTCGAGCTCGGCCTCATCACCGACGCCACCGGCGACCAGTTCCGCACCTGGTACACGCACGGCATCTGTCACTGGATTGGGATGGACGTGCACGACGTCGGTGACTACAAGAAGCCGCTCGAGGCCGGCATGACGTTCGTCGTCGAGCCCGGCCTCTACGTCCGACCGCAGGCGCTCGAGAACCTCGAGGACACGCCGGAGAACAAGACGTTCAAGGCCGGCGTGGCCAAGGCCGTCGAGAAGTACAAGGGCCTCGGGGTGCGCGTCGAGGACTCGTTCCTGCTGACCGCGACCGGGCTGAAGCGCCTGTCGGCCGCCACCCCCCGGTCGATCGAGGAGGTCGAGCGCCACCTCCAGACGACGCGCCGGCCGCCAGCCGCGGCGCCGCCCCGCTGAGTGGCGCGATCGTTGTGCGGTAGGCTGGGGCCATGGTCCGAGCCTGTGCCGCCGCAGCGTTGACCGCCCTCGTCGTCGCCGTGCCCGCGCTCCCCATGGCGCAGGCGCCGCCGCGTCCGCTCCGCATCATCGCCTTCGGCGCGCATCCCGACGACGCCGAGCTGAAGGCGAGCGGCGTCGCGGCGCTGTGGGCCGCCGCCGGCCACAAGGTCAAGTTCGTGGCCATGACCAACGGCGACGTCGGCCACTTCGAGAGCGCCGGCGGCCCGCTCGCCCAGCGGCGCCGGGCCGAGGTCGCCGAGTGCGCGCGGATCCTCGGCATCGAGAACGAGGTCCTCGACATCCACGACGGCGAGCTGATGCCGACCCTCGAGAACCGCCGCACCGTGGCCCGGCTGATCCGCGACTGGCAGGCCGACATCGTGCTCGGCCACCGGCCCTACGATTACCATCCGGATCACCGCTACACCGGCGTGCTGATGGACGACGCCGCGGTCGTCGTGGTGGCGCCGTTCTTCGTCCCCGACACGAAGCCGGTCGCGCGCAACCCGGTGTTCCTCTACTACTCGGACAACTTCCAGGATCCGAAGCCGTTCACGCCGAGCGTGGTGGTCGGCTTCGACGCGGTCGCCGAGAAGAAGTGGCAGTGCATCGGCGCCATGCCGTCGCAGTTCGGCGACAAGGACTCGTGGCAGGCGCGGACGCTGCCCAACGTGCCGCAGGACGACGCCGGGCGCCGTGCCTACCTGCTCGACATCGTCAAGAAGCGCGGCATCGCCGTCGCCGATCAGTATCGCGAGCGGCTGATCGCGCTCTATGGGGACGAGCGCGGCCGGAAGATCCAGTACGCGGAAGCGTTCCAGCTCGGGCAGTACGGACGCCAGGCGCCGCCCGACGAGCTGAAGGCGATGTTCCCGATCCAGTAGCCATGACCGGCCAGCAGCATCGCTCCGACCCGGGCATCCTCGATCGGCGGACGCTGCGCGCGGACCATCGTCGGCTGGCCGCGTTGCTGCGGCCGGGGATGCGCGTCCTCGACGTGGGCTGCGGGACCGGCGCGATCACCCGGGGCATCGCCGAAGCGGTCGGGCCCGGCGGCTATGTGGTCGGCGTCGACCGCGATCCCGGGCTGATCGAACGTGCCCGCGCCGGCGCCGCGGTGTTCGCCAATCTCCGGTTCGAGACGGGCGACGCGACGAGCCTGGCCTACGATGCGGCGTTCGACGTCGTCACCGCCGCCCGCACCCTCCAGTGGATCGCCGACCCCGGACGCGCCGTCCGGCGCATGGCGCGCGCGGTCGCGCCGGGCGGCTGGCTCGTCGTGCTCGACTACAACCACGCGCGCAACGCCTGGGACCCGACGCCTCCGGCCGAGTTCGCGGCGTTCTACCCGCGGTTCCTGGCGTGGCGGGCGTCGAACGGCTGGGACAACGACGTCGCCGATCATCTGCCGGCCCTGCTCGAGGCGGCCGGCCTGACGGGCAGCGAGAGCCACGACGCGGACGAGATCAGCGAGCGTGGCGACGCCGACTTCGGCGAGAAGACGGCGCTCTGGGTCGAGGTGATCGACAACCTCGGCCCGACGCTGTGCGGGGCCGGGGTGTGCGACGCGGCGTTCCTGGCGGCGGCGCGCCGGTCCTACGATGCCTGGCGCGGGTCGGATCTGGTGCGGCAGACGCTGTCGATGAAGGCGATCGTGGCGGCAGCGCGCCCGGACATCGGCGGCTGCCGCGACGATCAGGCGTGACCGGCTACCAGCTCAGGGGCTCGGGGAAGAACTCCTTCACCAGGTCCTCATAGTAGGGCATCAGTTCCGCGATCTTGGGCCGCGGCGCGCCCTTCGAGTAGAGGTCGTAGCGGTTGAAGGCCCGCACCCACTTGACCATCGACCGGTCGGTCTCGTTCGCCAAGTGGCCGTACTCGTTCTCCTTGTGCCACGGATAGAACGAGTGGTAGCGCAGCATGTAGAGCGCTTCCAGCGGCAGCTTGTCCTTGACCGCGTGGTAGACGTACTCGTCGTGGCCCCACGACATGTGGACGTTGTCGAGGCCGCAGCCCGGCTCGTAGATGCCGTTCTCGGTCTGGAACTCCGCCTTGTCCTTGTCCGGGTTGTGCGTGAAGAAGTGCGGGTAGACGATCTTGTCCGACCAGCGGCAGCCGACCGGGAAGGTGTCGCCGACGACCGCCCACTGCGGCTCGCCGAACAGGCAGAGGATCTTGCCCAGGTCGTGGACGAGACCGGTGACGATGAACCAGCGCGGCTGGTCGGCGGCGCGAATCGACTCGGCCGTCTGCAGGGCGTGCTCGATCTGCGTGAAGTCGACGTCGGGGTCGCTGTCGTCGATCAGCGTGTTGAGGTACTCGAGCGCTTCGAAGACGGTCATCCGGCGCCGGTTCAGGGCGAGGTAGTCGCGCTTCTTGCCGAGGACGAAGTCGACGGTCTGGTGGGTGTGGTTCTGGAGGTAGAAGTCCTCGACCCGCTTCGCCGCGTGATCGAAATCGCGGAACTGTTCGACCGGCTTTGGCAGCAGGGGGCTGCCCGTCTCGCGTGCCTGCATATTCACCTCAGGAGGCCGATCGTAACCGCTTTTGGCTCTAGTTCGAGGTCCGAGCGATACCGGCGTTCAGGCGCGAAAGCGTGAAGACAGGCCGATTCGGAACCAATCGACCGCCAACGCGTAGAGACCCGGTCAGGGGGAAAATCGATGTTCGACTTGATGCGCGACGTGCGCTACGCCGCCCGCCGACTGGCCCGCACGCCCATGTTCACGCTGGCGACCCTGCTCACGCTGGCGCTCGGCATCGGTGCCAACACGGCCATTTTCAGCGTCGTCAACAGCGTCCTCCTCAAGCCCTTGCCCTTTGCCGAGCCGGACCGGCTGGTCGGCCTCTGGCAGACGGCGCCGGGCGTCGACATCAAGGACCTCAACGCCTCGCTCGCCGACTACATCACCTACCGGGAAGAGAACCGGACCCTGTCCGACGTCGCCATCTTCCAGGGCACGTCGGTGACCGTGACCGGGCAGGCCGAGCCGGAACGGGTCGACGCCGTCGCCGCGACGTTCCGGCTCCTGCCCATGCTCGGGGTCAAGCCCATCTTCGGCCGGTCGTTCGTCGAGCGCGACGACCAGCGCGGCAACCCCGAGGTCGTGATGCTCGGCTATGGCTACTGGCAGCGGCGTTTCGGCGGGGATCCCGGTGTGGTCGGGCGGCGGCTCATGATTGACGGCACTGCGCGGGAAGTCATCGGCGTCCTGCCGCAGGGCTTCTGGTTCATGGACATGCCGCACGACTTTCTGCTGCCGCTCCCGTTCGAGCGGGCCAAGGTGACGCTCGCCGGCTACAACTTCCGCGCCGTCGGCCGGATGCGTCCGGGCGTCACCCTCGGCCAGGTCGACGCCGACGTCGCGCGGATGATCCGGGTCGCGTTCGCCAAGTTCCCGCCCCCGCAGGGGATGAGCCTGAAGATGATGGAGGACGCGCGGCTGGGACCGAACGTCCGGCCGCTGATCGACGACCTGGTCGGCGACATCGGCAAGAGCCTGTGGGTGGTGATGGCGACGATCGGCATCGTCCTGCTGATCGCCTGCGCCAACGTCGCCAACCTGCTGCTGGTGCGGACCGAAGGGCGGGCCCAGGAGCTGGCCGTCCGGGCCGCCATCGGCGCCGGTCGCGGCCGGCTGGCCCGCGAGATGCTGGTCGAGAGCCTGCTGCTGTCGCTGCTCGGCGGCCTCGCCGGCCTCGGCGTGGCGGTGGCCGCGCTGCGGCTGGTCCTCGGCATGCTGCCGGCCGGTCTCCCGCGCGTCGATCTGATCGGCGTCGACGCCACGGCGCTGGCCTTCACCTTCGCCCTCTCGATCGGCGCCGGGCTCCTCTTCGGATCGATTCCCGTCCTCAAGCGCAGCCGGATCCGCCTGTCCGAGGCCCTGCGCGCCGGCGGCCGCAACGCCAGCGCCGGCCGCGACCGCAGCGTCACCCGCAACACCCTGACGATCGTCCAGGTGGCGCTGGCGCTGGTCCTGCTGATCGGCTCGGGGCTGATGATCCGTACGTTCCAGTCGATGCGCCGCGTCCAGCCCGGCTTCAGCAGCCCGGAGACGCTGCAGACACTGCGCGTCGCGATCCCCCGCGACCTCGCCGCCGACGACGCCAAAGTGCGCTTCACCCAGCAGGCCCTGGTCGACAAGCTGGCCAGCCTGCCCGGCGTGTCGTCGGTCAGCCTGACGAACGGGCTGCCGATGACCGGCTTCAGCAGCCAGGATCCGATCTCGGCCAGCGACCACGCCTACGCGGCCGACACGATTCCTCCGCTGCGCCGCTTCGTGCGCGTTGCGGCGGGCCTGTTCAAGACCATGGGCACCCCTCTGGTTGCGGGCCGCGAGTACGACTGGACCGACATCCACGAGGGCCGGCAGGTCATCGTCATCAGCGAGAACTTCGCCCGCGAGTACCTGGGGATCGGCGGCGGCCGCGATCGGCAAGCAGATCCGCTCGAACCCGAACGACAAGTGGAGCGAGATCATCGGCGTCGCAGCCGACGTCCGCGCCGACGGCGCCGATCGGCCGGCCCCGTCGACGGTCTACTGGCCGCTGCGCGCGCAGCGCTCGGCCGCGTTCGTGATCCGCGGCCCGCGCGCCGGGAGTGAGAGCTTTGCGACCGAGATCCGCCGCGCAGTGGCGGCGGTCGGCCCGGGCATGCCGGTCACGCAGCTGGAGACGATGCGGGTCCTCTACGACAAGTCGATGGCGCGGACCACGTTCACGCTGACGCTGCTGGCGTTGAGCGGCGGCATGGCCCTGCTGCTGGCGGCGGTCGGCATCTACGCGGTCATTTCCTACACCGTGGCGCAGCGGACCCGCGAGATCGGCATCCGCATGGCGCTCGGCGCCGAGCACGACCGCATCAAGCTGATGTTCGTGCGCAACGGGCTGCTCTGGGGCGGCATCGGCGCCGCCGCCGGCCTCGTCGCCGCGGTGCCGCTGTCACGGTTCATGTCGACGTTGCTCTTCGAAGTGAAGCCGATCGATCCGCTGACCTACGTCATCGTCGTGGCCGGGCTGCTCGGCGCGGCCGCGCTGGCCAGCTACCTGCCGACCCGTCGGGTCACGCGGATCCATCCGATCGAGGCCTTGCGGGCCGAGTAGGGGCGCGCTACGCTGCCGCGCGCATGAGCGACGATTCCGCCCCGCTGCCGATCACCGAACAGGAGAACCCGCGTTCGCGCGACATCGCCTCGATGTCGATCGCCGACGCGGTCGCCCTGATCAACGACGAGGACGCGGGCGTCGCCGAGGCGGTCCGGCGCACGCTACCCGACGTCGTCCGCGCCATCGAGGGCATCGTCGGGCGGCTCGAGCTGGGCGGCCGCCTGATCCACGTCGGCACCGGCACGTCCGGACGGCTCGGCGTCCTCGACGCTTCCGAGTGTCCGCCAACCTTCGGCGTTCCGCCGGAGCTGGTCCAGGGGCTGATCGCCGGCGGCTACGACGCCTGCCACCAGGCCGTCGAGGCGTCGGAAGACGATGGCGAGGCCGGGCGCCGCGATCTCGACGGGCGGCAGGTGAGCGGGCGAGACGCCGTCGTCGGCATCGCCGCCTCCGGCCGCACGCCCTACACGATCGGCGCCGTCGAGCACGCCCGGGCCATCGGCGCGTTCACCGTTGCCGTCACCTGCGTGCCCGACTCCGCCATCACCCGCGCCGTCGACGTGCCGATCGTGCCGGTGGTCGGTCCCGAGGTGCTGGCCGGATCGACCCGCATGAAGGCCGGCACGGCGCAGAAGCTGGTCCTCAACATGCTGTCGACGATGACGATGATCCGCCTCGGCTACGTCACCGGCAACCGCATGACCAACATGCGGGCGCGCAACACCAAGCTGCACGCCCGATCGCTGCGCATCATCAGTGCCGAGGCCGGCGTCGACGAGGCCACGGCTTCGGCGGCGCTGGCGCGGACCGGCGGCGATCTGCCGGCGGCGATCGTGATGCTGAAGACGGGGCGGACGCCGGACGAGGCCAGGGCGGCGCTCGCCGCGGCGCGCGGGATCATCGGCCAGGCGATCGCGTCGTTGGCCGGGTCGTAGGATGGGCGCGTGACCGATGCGGTTCCAGCCCCGGCAGCAGCGGCTCGGCGGTAGGATGGTGGGCGAGACCCTATGAGCGAGGACCGCAAGTACCGGCAGCGCGGCTATCAGGACGACGGTCGCGACCGCCCGAAGCCACAGGCGCCGGCCCAGCGCGCTCCCCGCGAGGAGCGCGACGGCCCGCGGACGCCCAATCTGATGGCGTCGCACGACGTGTTCCGGTGCGGGCGCTGTGGCCGCATCCAGCCGGCGACCTTCGGCGCCGACGACGGCTGCCTGCAGTGCGGGGTCGACCTGCACAGCTGCGTGCAGTGCGATTCGTTCGATCCAGGCTCGACGTTCGAGTGCACGCAGCCGATCCAAGCCCGCGTCAGCCCCAAGGACGTCCGCAACGCCTGCCCGCTGTTCGCCGCCCGGACCACCGTCGAGCGGCAGACGGGCTCGGCGCCTGCCGCCAGCTCGGGCGGCGACGCGCGTCAGGCCTTCGACGATCTGTTCAAGTTCTGAGCTACGGCGCGACCTGCAGGCACTTCAGCTGCGACTGGCCGCGGACGAGCAGCTTGCCGTCGGCCAGCGCCAGGGGCGCCCAGTTGTCGCCGGCTGCCAGGATCTCGGCGCTGGCGAGCGCCTTGAACCCGGCCGGGTTCGGCTCGACCAGATACAGCTTGGTGTTGCCGTCGCTGACCAGCATCAGGCCGTCGGCCAGGATCGATCCGCCGCGGACGAAGGCCGGCTGGGTGTCGGTCTTCCACTTCACCTGACCGGCCAGGTCCATCGCCAGCAGTCCGTCGCTGCGCTCGTTGACGGTGTCGTGCGAGTAGAAGGTGTCGCCGAAGAAGATCGGCGGCTGGGTGTGCGAGCCGACCTCGGCGTTGCGGAACACCTCCGCCACGTCGTAGCCGCCGCCGGCCTTCTTCTGCACTTTGATCATCACCGTGCCGGCGTTGTAGCCGCCGGTGATGAGCAGGCGGCCGCCGCCGGCGTCGACCGGCTGGGGGACGGGAATCGGGTTCTGCCAGCCCCGGTAGGTCCACAGCACACGGCCGCTGGCGGGATCGAGGCCGTTGACGCTGCCCTCGCGTGCGACGCGGCCGCGGCCGACGCTCGCCGTCACCATCACGAGCTGATCCTCTCCGCCGATCTTCACCAGCGACGGGCTGACGTAGCCGGGCACGCCCGACAGCGGCGCCGACTTCCACTTCAGCGCGCCGGTGCGCTTGTCGTAGGCGACGACGCCGGCCTGCGGCGTCTGCGGCGCGACGATGAGCAGGTCGCCGTGGATCAGCGGATGCTGGACGACCGCCCAGCGCGGCAGATCGCCGCCGCCGAACTCCTTCCAGATGTTCTTGCGCCAGACCGGCTGGCGCGTCGTCGTGTCGATGGCGTGGAGATCGCCGAGCGGTCCGCTGATGTAGACGAGCGGTCCGTCGACGGTCGGCGTCGTCCGCGAGCCGGGGAACATGAACGTGCCCGGCGCGGCGTAGCCGAACGTCCACAGCTCCTTGCCGGTGGCGAAGTCGAGGACGCGCAGGGTGTCGCCGACCTTCTCGTCGCGGTCGAGCAGGTAGACCTTGCCGCCGCTGATGGCCGGGCCGCCGAAGCCCGGGCCGACCGGCATCGTCCAGAGCACCTTGGGGCCGCCCGCCGGCCAGCTGCGCAGCAGTCCTTTCTGATCGGAGGTGCCGTCGCGGTGCGGACCGTAGACCCAGGGCCAGTCCGCGGCGAGCGTGCCGGTCACCGACCACACGACCAGGAGCGCCGCGAGCGTTGCTGTCTTCTTCATGCCACCTCTTCGCGGACCACCCGCGGCCGCCCGTCGATTGCCGAACCCACAGGGAACTACTCGGCGGCGCTGACGGGTGCTTACCGGCCGGCGGCACCCCGCCCCCGCCAGCCCGGCGGACCTGGCAGCCGCGACTCTGTAGAATCGGAGTCGTGCATGCCTGGTCCGTCGGGGACCACCTGACCCACCGCTTCAATGCCGAGCTCGGCACCGGACGCGTCACCGCGATCGAAGGGCGCGTCCTGGTCGTCCATTTTCCGCACGCCGGGGCGACGCTGCGCCTGGCCGCGACCAGCGACGCGCTCGTGCCCGAGGTCGCCGAGCGCCGCAGCCGTCGCGATCGCGCCGCTCGCTCGAGCGGCTCGCTGCGGGCGACGTCGACGAGACCGAGGACTTCCTGACGCGGCTCGACATCCTGCACCTGCTCGCGACGCGCGAGGCCGAGCGGCCTCGGCTCGTTCCTCGGCGGGCGCGTCCGGCTGTTCCCGCACCAGCTGCACGTCGCGGAGCGCGCGACCGCGCGGATGCCGGTGCGGTGGCTGCTCGCCGACGAGGTCGGGCTGGGCAAGACCATCGAGGCGGCGCTGATCATGAACCGGCTGCTGCACACGCAGCAGATCGAGCGCTGCCTGGTCGTCGCGCCCGAGGCGCTGACGGTGCAGTGGCTGGGCGAGCTGTGGCGCAAGTACCACCAGGTGTTCACGCTCCTCGACGCGCCGCGCCTGGCCGACGTCGTCGCGCGACTTCGGCGCCGGCTTCAACCCGTTCGACGTCCATCGCCGCGCCGTGATCGCGCTCGAGACGCTGGTCGCAGCGGCCGGAGCTGACCGGGCAGGCGGTCGCCGCGGGCATCGATCTGCTCGTCGTCGACGAGGCGCAGCGGCTGCGGCGCCGGCGCGGGCATCCCGGCGAGCCCGAGTATCGGGCGGTTGCGCCGATTGCCGCGCTCGGGCGGCACGTGCTGCTGCTCAGCGCGACGCCGCTCGAAGACGACACGCACGGGTTCTTCCGCCTGCTGCAGTTGCTGCGGCCGGACGAGTTCCCCGAGCGGCATGGATGTCGAGGCGCGGCTCGCGTCCGGCGTGCCCCTCCCGCCGTGCACCAGCTCGACGCGCCGCGTGGATATCGGCGGCTTGCCGCCGCGCGTGCCGGTGGCGATCGACCTGCCGGCGGAGGGCGGCGTCCACGTCCTCGGCGCCGGGCGGGCGTTCCAGGAGCGGCTGTCCGGGATGGACGCCGAGACCGGCCGCGAGGGGCCGGTCGATCCGCTGGCGCGCCGCCGCGGTCTGGACCGCATCCGGCGGGCGCTGGCCTCCGGCGCGGCGCTGAAGGCGGTGCTGGGGCCGGACGAGAGCGAGCTGCGCGCAGCAGGCGGAGGCGATGGATCAGACCGATCCGCGCCTCGAGTGGCTGCTGACCAGGCGCAGCGCTGGCGGCGGGCGAACGAGAAGACGCTGGTGTTCGTCGCCCATCGCGAGACGCTCGAGATGCTGCGCGACGCGCTCAGCGCGCGCGCGCAGCTCGCCAGCGGCGTCTTCCACGAGGACGCTGTCGGCGGTCGCGGCGCGACACCGAGGTCGCGCGGTTCCGCGCCGACGACGGGCCGAGCCTCCTCGTGTCGACCGAAGCCGGCGGCGAAGGGCGCAACTTCGAGTTCTGCCATCGCCTCGTGCTCTACGACCTGCCGTGGAAGCCGTCGACGGTGGAGCAGCGCATCGGCCGGCTCGATCGCATCGGCCGGCGCATTCCCGTCGAGATCGTCTACTTCCGTCCCGCGGCCGGCATCGGCGCCGACGTCGTCCGGCTGTTCGAGCGGCTCGGGCTGTTCCGCGAGCCGATGGCCGGCCTCGAGCCGCAGCTCGCGCCACGTCGAGCGCGCCCTCGAGGACAGTCGCTCTCGGTCCGGCCGGCGGCCTGTCCGAAGCGGCAGATCGAGCAGCTCATCGCCGCCGCGCAGGCGGCGCGGACGCGCATCCACGAGGCCGCCTATCAGCAGCTGCACCGCGATCCGTATCGCGCGGAGCTGGGCCCGTCGATTCTGGCCCGCGTCCCGGCCGGGCCTCGACGGGCTGATGGAGCAGGTCGTCGTCAACGCGGCGTCGCGGCTCGGCTTCCGCGTCGAGCAGGTGCGCGGCCGCCGCGCCTACGCCATCGAGTTCGGCAACGAGGCGCTCGTCGACAGCCTGCCCGGCGTGGCCGGCCGGCTCGTCCTTCGTCGGCTCGTTCGATCGCGAGTACGCGGTCGAGGACGAGGCGCATCGACTTCTTCGCCTCGGGGCACGCCCTCGTCGAAGGGCTGCTGGCGCATTTCGAGGACGATCCGAAGGGCCGCGTCGCGCGGCTCGAGCTGCGTCTCGCCGAGCCAGTCCGGCCACGGGCTGATCGCCATCTACAAGGACGGTCCCGACGTTCGAGGTCGTCGCGTTCGACAGCGACGGCGAGGCGCGGCCCGAGTGGGCCGATGCCTTGCGACGCCGCTCGGCGCCGGTGCTGCGGATGTCGATGGAGGATGCTGCCGACTACGACTGGGCCGCGCTGGTGGCGCGGCTGGCGCCGCGGCTGGCCGGTCGGAGTCCGCACGCGGTCGCCGCGGTGGTCGTGCGGCCCGACTAGCAGCCCGTGGTGGAAGTGCCGCGTCGCACCGAGACGGGCGAGACGCCCGGCGATCCAGGCGCGAGGAGGGCGAATATCGGGAATATTCAACCGACGAGCAACGCCGAGCGCCGGGATGGATCGCCCGTCGAATGCAGCGGGACTTCCACCGCGGGCTGCTGGCCGGTTCCGAGTTCGCTGTCGCTGCGGCGCGCCTGGATGACCTCCGTGCGGGCGATCTGCCGCTGCCACGTCGCGGCGGGATCCACGGCGAAGACGACCTCGGCGTCGCCGTCCAGGACATGCCACACGCCTTCGCCGGTCTCGGCCTCGAGCTGCCCGGGGCTCCAGCCGGCGTAGCCGAAGTAGACGCGGAACCGGTTCGCCGCCGTCCCGCCCGTGATCAGCGCTTGAACGGCCTGGGCCGACGTGACGAGGTGGACGCCGTCGACGATTGGCCGCGCGCTCGCCGGAGCCTCCGGCGCGCGGACCAGCGCCATCGCCTGGGTGCGCTGCACCGGACCACCGAAGAAGGCGTGGCTCGCGCTCGCCAGGGTGAGCGTCAACTGCGGGAACACGCGGGCCAGCGTCGCCTCGCTGCGCCGGTTCACGACCAGGCCGACGGCGCCGTCGCGGCCGACCGCCGTGAGCAGGATGACGGTGCTGGCGAAGTTCGGATCCGGCAGCCGGCGCGCCGCGACCAGCAGCTTGCCGCTGGCCAGCGCCGCCACGGCGCCGCGCTGCAACCCGTCCTGACGCGGCGCCGGCGCGGCTCCGCCCGTCAGGGACAGCAGCCCGACGCACCCGACGGCCGCTGCCAGGGCGCAGGCTGCTGGCGCGGGCGAGGACGCTGCGGCCATGCCGCGATTCTGGGCCGCACGGCGACCGCCGTCAACGCAGGTGATTTCGGCCCGGCGTTCGACGCTTGACTTCAAGTTCACTTGAACTTCTAGGCTGGGTGGGCGTCGATGTCCGGCGCCAGGAGGCCTCATGACCCGTTCACGCTCCCATCTCTACGGCCGCCGCGTCGCCATCACCGGCGGCACGTCCGGTCTCGGGCTCGCCCTCGTCCGCGAGCTCCATCGCCGCGGCGCCGCGGTCGCGTTCGTCGCCCGCACCGCCGACCGCGTCCACGCCGTCGCGGCCGAGGGCGACGGCATCGCCGGCGTCGTCGGCGACGTCTCGCGCAAGGACGACATCTACCCGATCGCGCTCCAGATCACAGCGGCGCTGGGCGGACTCGACGTCCTCGTCAACAACGCGTCGTCGCTCGGCCCGGTGCCGCTGGTGCCGCTCGCCGACACCGACTGCGAGGATCTCGAGGCGGCGCTCGCCACCAACGTGGTCGGGCCGTTCCGCCTGACCAAGGCGCTGCTCGGCGCGCTGGCCGCATCCGCCCGCGAGGCGCGCGCCCCGATCGTCGTCAACGTCTCGAGCGATGCCGCCGAGACGGCCTATCCGCAGTGGGGCGCCTACGGCACGAGCAAGGCGGCACTGCGCCACCTGTCGCGCATCTGGCGCGAGGAGCTGGTCGGCCTCGGCATCGACGTCGTCTCGGTCGATCCCGGCGACATGGACACGCCGCTCCACGCCCTCGCCGTCCCCGACGCGGATCCCGCGTCGCTGAAGCGGCCCGAACAGGCAGCCGCCGAAATCGCCGATCTGCTGGAAGGTCGGCTGCGCGCACCGGCGAGCGCGCCCGGACACGAGGCGATGACGGCGGTGGGGCGATGACCGCCGCCAGCGGTCCGCGTGGCGGCGCCGCGCGCCTGCTGGTGGTGGACGACCACGGCGCCATCGTCCATCGCGGCGCGCGCGATCTCGTCGGCGCTGGTGCGGCGGGGCGACGTCGTCGTGGCGAACGACGCCGCGACGTTGCCGGCCAGCCTGACTGGCTCGCACGAGCCGACCGGGGCGGCGATCGAGGTGCGGCTGGCCGGACGTCGCTCGCTCGTGCCACAGCGGACGCGGCGGTTCATCGCGGTGGCGTTCGGCGCCGGCGACCATCGGACGCCGACCGAGCATCGGCCGCCGCCGCCCGCGCTGCGCCGCGGCGATCGCCTGCGCCTCGGCCCGATCGGCGCGGTCGTCGAGCGCGTCCTCGGGCATCCGCGCTTGATCGAGCTCGCGTTCGAGGGCGTGCTCGAGGACGTGTGGGACGCGATCGCCCGGCATGGCCGCCCGATCCAGTACGCCCACGTGCCGCAGCCGCTGCCGCTCTGGTCGACGTGGACGCGGCTGGCCAGCGTGCCGGTGGCGTTCGAGCCGCCCTCGGCTGGCTTCGTGCTCGACTGGGCCGGCGTCGAACGGCTGCGCGAACGCGGCGCGACGCTGGCGACCCTGACGCACGCCGCCGGCATCTCGTCGACCGGCGACGCGGCGCTCGACGCGATGCTGCCGCTCGATGAGCCCTACCGGATTCCGGCCGGCACTGCCGCCCGGATCGAGGCCGCGCGCATCGCCGGCGGGCGCGTCATCGCCATCGGCACGACGGTGGTGCGGGCGCTCGAACACGCCGCCCGGCCGCACGGCCGCGTCCGTGCCGGCGACGGCGTTGCGACCGGACGCCTCGGACCGTCGACGCGCTTGCGCGTGGTGGACGCGATCCTGTCCGGCACGCACGAGCCGGGCACGAGCCACCACCAGCTGCTGAGGGCCTTCCAGGGCGACGACGTACTGGCGGCGATGGCGCGCGAGCTGGAGGCCGCCGGCTACCAGACGCACGAGTTCGGCGATTTCGTCTGGCTGGCGAGCCGGCCTCGCGCGGCCGCCGCGCGCAGCGCGGTCGCCTGACCGCCGCTCAGAGGAAACGGGCCAGCCGGCCGGCGATGGCCGCCTTCGGCTGCGCTCCGACGATGCGATCGACTTCGCGACCGTCCTTGAACACCAGCAGCGTCGGGATGCTGCGGACGCCGAAGCGCGACGCCGTCGCCGGATTGTCGTCGACGTTCATCTTGGCGACGCGGACGCGGCCGGCGAGCTCGCCGGCCAGTTCGTCGACGATCGGTCCAACGGTGCGACACGGGCCGCACCACGGCGCCCACATGTCGACGAGGACCGGCAGCGAGGCGCCTTCGACCTCGGCGGCGAAGGTGGCGTCGCTGACCGTCAGCGTCGACGTCACCCGGGTGGCGCCGGCCGCCTGGAGCGTGGCCTTGCAGCGGCCGCAGACGGCTTTCCGGCGGTACGCCACCGGATCGGCGGGGAGCCGGTTGGTGGCGCCGCAACTGGGACAACGGACGAGGTGCGGGTCGGACATGAGGATCCCTCACCCCGATGTGACCACCACTCGAGGGCATACCACAAGCTCGAAGCGGCGCTCAGCTCATCTCGGACCACTCGTGAATGGTATTCACAAAGGCTGAGCGCCAGGTCTTCAGCTAACCTTCAGCCACGGCGGGCAGGGTGGACCTGGCGGCGGGTCGCCTCGTCGAGGGAACACGCACCCGTCGCGGCAGATTGGAGACCGGATGAAGATCGCGCTCCTGACAACTGGCGCCTGTGGCGTCGCTGGCGACTGGCCGCCCTGGCAGGTCAAGGCCGCCCTCCCGAGGGGCGCGGCCGCTTCGGCCCGCCCGTCAGCCGCCTCGTTACGGCCCTCGACACCGACCACGACGGCGCCCTCGCCGCGGCCGAGATGCGCGCTGCGCCGGCGTCCCTGGCGCCGCTCGACGCCAACCACGACGGCCAGTTGACCCCCGACGAGCTGCGCCCGTCGTTCGGCCCGGAGGGCGGTCCGCGCGGCCGCCCGGAGGGCGGTGGTGAGCCGCCGCCGGCGCCCGCGGCGTCGGCCGGCGAGCTCACCGACACACTGATGGGATTCGATCGCAACGGCGACGGCACGCTGACGCGAGCCGAAGTGCCGGAGCGCTTCCAGGGCCTGTTCGAGCGGGCCGACGCCGACAAGGACGGCGCGCTGACCCGCGCCGAGCTGCAGCAGAGCGCCACGGCGACGGTGCAGGAAGGCGCCGGCGGGCGCGGCCCCGAGGGCGGGCCAGGGCGGCGCCGCGGCGGCGGGATGGATCCGGTCTTCCGGGCGCTCGACACCGATCGCGACGGCACGATCTCGGCCGCCGAGCTCGCCGCTGCCGCCGACGCCCTGGCGTCGCTCGACGCCGACAAGGACGGGCGCCTCGCCGGCGACGAATTGCGTCCGCCGTTCCGCGGTCCCGAGGGGCGTGACGGAGGACCGCGATGAAACCCGCGCTGCACATCGGCCTGGCGTTCGCGGCGGCGTCGATCGTCGGCGCCGTGGCCGCGATCGGCGTCCATCGGGGCACGCCGGCGCACGTCCTCTCGGCGCGCTACGACGGCGTCATGGGCACCTCGCTCGACATCAAGGTGCAGGCGGCGTCCGAGGCGGCGGCGCGCGGCGCCGAGGCTGCCATCCGCGACGAGATCGCGCGCGAGACGACGATCCTGAGCGCCTACGATCCGGCCAGCGAGTTCAGCCGCTGGACGCGCTCGCGAGCGGTGCCGGCGACGCTCTCGCCGGAGCTGCTCGACGTCCTGTCGGCGTTCGACGAATGGCGGGTCCGCACCGATGGCGCCCTCGATCCCGCCGCCGAGGCGCTGACGCGGCTGTGGAAGCAGGCCGCGGCCGAGGACCGGCTGCCGACGCCCGGAGAGCTGCGGACGACGCTCGATCGCGTCCGGCAGCGGCACTGGATCGTCGATCGCGCTGCCGCGACGGCGGTCCGTGCCAGCGACGTGCCGCTGGCCCTGCACTCGTTCACCAAGAGCTTCGTCGTCGACCGCGCCGCGCGCCGGGCCCTGGCGCTGCCCGGTGTGACCGGCGTGCTGATCGACGCGGGCGGCGACGTAGTGGTGCGCGGCCAGTGGACGCAGTCGGTCGGCGTCGCCGATCCCATCGGCCACGCCGACAACGCGCCGTCCATCGCCACGTTGGCGGTCCGCGACGCGGTGGTCGCGACCAGCGGCGGCTACAAGCGCGGCTTCGACATCGGCGGCCGCCACTACTCCCACGTGCTCGATCCGCGCACCGGGCAGCCGACCGGCCACGTGCTGAGCGCCACCGTCGTGTCGGCGAATGCGGTCGAAGCCGGCGCGCTGGCGACCGCGTTCTGTGTGCTGACCCCCGGCGAAAGCGCGGCCCTGGCCCGCACCCGTCCCGGCGTCGAGTACGTGCTGGTGCTCGAGGGTGGACGCCGTGTCGAGAGCCCGGGCTGGGATCGCCTCGCCGGCGGCTCGAGCTGGTCGCCTCGCCTGCCCAGTCCCGTCGCCACCGTCTACGCCGCGGAACAGGCGCGGCTCCGCGGCCGCAGCGCCGCTGACCGTCACGCTCGACCTCCTGCGCGCCGGCGGCATGGCCAAGCGTCCCTACGTCGCGGTGTGGATCGAGGACGCCGACCAGTTTCCCGGTCCGCACCGTCGCGCTGTGGTACGACGGCAAGGCGCGTTTCCTGCCCGAGATGCGCGCCTGGTACCGCGCCGATCGGCTGCGGGCGATGGCGGAAGGATCGCAGATCGTCGATGCGGTGACGACGGCGACACGCCAGGCCGGCCGCTACACGCGTGCAGTGGGACGGCAAGGACCAGGCCGGCAAGCCGGTCCGCCCCGGCCCCTACACCGTGTGCATCGAGGTGTCGCGCGAGCACGGCACCTACCAGATCATCCGCCAGCCGCTGGCGATCGGCGGGGCGGCGACGCACGTCGACCTGCCGGCCGGAACCGAGATCAGTGCCGGAACCCTCGACTATCAGCCCACCGGTGTCCGCTGACGCCGCGCGACGCGAGACCCTGCCCGGGCCGGCCGTGCCGCTGACGCGCGTGATGTGGCGGCGCCGCGTCGCCAAGGTCACGCGGTGGCTGCACGTTTACGGCTCGATGGCCAGCCTCGCGCTGGTGCTGTTTTTCGCCATCACCGGCGCGACGCTGAACCACCAGGCGTGGTTCGACGGGCAGCTGATGACCGAGCAGCGCCACGGCGTGATGGATCCGGCCTGGCTGAAGGCGGCCGGTCCGGACGGCGTCGACAAGCTGCGGGTGGTGGAGCACCTGCGTTCGGCGGCCGGCGTCCGCGGCGCGCTGGCCGAGTTCCGCATCGACGACGCCCAGTGCGACGTCGTGTTCAAGGGCCCCGGCTACGCCGCCTCGGCGATCGTCGACCGGGCGAGCGGCCGGTTCGACGTCGACGAATCGCGGATGGGCGTCGCGGCGCTGCTCAACGACCTGCACAAGGGCCGCGACACCGGGCCGGTGTGGAGCCTGGCGATCGACGTCAGCGCCGGCCTGTTGGTGTTCGTCTCGCTGACCGGCCTGGTGCTGCTCTACTTCCTGCACAAGCACCGCCTCGCCGGCGTCATCCTGCTCGGCGCCGGCGCGATCGTCAGCTACCTGGTGTACCTGGCCTGGGTGCCGTGACGGCGATCACAGCGGCCGCAGCGCCGGCCATTCCAGCTCGAAGCCCTGGCTGCGCAGCGCCTGCTGGAAGGCGGCCAGGCGTTTCGGATCGCTCCTGATCTGGCGCGGCGGCTCCTTGACCTGCGTCGCGTGCGCGACGAGCGCGCCGGCCGCCTCGCCGATCGTCCACTCGACCGGGTGGAGCCGGTAGCAGCCGTTGGTCAGGTGCGTCGTGCCGATGTTCTTGCACGCGGCGATCAGGTTCTCGACGCGCTGCGGGATGAGGGCGCCGAGCGGGACCTGGAACGGCAGCGAGCTGATGTCGACGTAGTTGCGGCCGGTCGTGCTCGGGTGCAGATCGATCCGGTAGGCACCGACGCCGACCGAATCGTCGTAGCGCGCCGCCGTGACCGCCTCGCGCGCCAGGCCGGTCTCCGCCATCCGGGCGTCGGTCCCCACCTGCTGTTCGGTGATGGTGAACGCGGCCTTGATGCGGCGGGCCTCGCGCACGTAGACGGCCTTGGCCAGGCCGTCGGTCGTGCCGACGAGGTCGCCGCGCAGGCGCAGGCCGCGCCAGCCGGCGCCGCCGTCGGCCCGCGGCGCTTCCGTCTGCATCCAGTAGAGCAGCGACAGGCTCACCGCCTTGCTTCGCGCGAGGTGCGCAGCGGCGACGTCCGCGGTGACGCCGAGGATCGGGCCGAGCCAGTAGTCGTTCTGCGGCCAGTTCACCAGCGAGATGCCGCCGCGATACGTGCCGGGCGCGAAGTTGGCCGGATCGGCCAGCCGCCGGTAGTCGAACAGGTTGAGGCCGCCGCTGCCCGGACCGGTCGGATCGAAGGTCACCTTGCGGGTGCCGAGGGTCCGCGGGTCGCTCATCTGCCAGCTGAGGAGACGGCCCGGCCACGGCGGCGTCATCGCCGGCACGTAGTCGCGCCAGAAGGCGTACTCGGCCGGCTTGTCGATGGTGTGGTCCTCGCCGGGCAGGTAGTCGATCGCGAAGCACCACGTGATCGCCTGCTGGTCGAGCGGATCGGCCTGGTCCGGCGCATGCGGCTCGCCGGTCTCGCGCCGCGACTCGGCGCCGATCGCGAACTCGGTCTTCGTCAGCGGCAGCAGGTCGCCGAGCTCGGTCGCATCGATGACGTAGGGCGCGGTGATCGCGACGTCGCCACCGCCACGCCGGTCGCGCAGGGTGATCGAGCGGACGCGGTCGCCGTCGACGTCCGCGGCGATGGGGACGTGATCGAGCAGCACCTGCAGCCGCCCGGCGCTGGCGTGCGGCGCCAGCATCTGGTCGAGCACCGCCAACGCGACGCGCGGCTCGTGGCAGAGGCGCGAGACGCCGCCGTTGCCCGGGTTGAGGAGCACGTTGGCGCGCGCCGCGGCCGTCAACGGAAAGTGCTGGCGGTAGTAGTCGCGGACGCCGTCGCGGAACTGCCGGTAGCTGCGCGTGCAGCCGACGCTCTCGATCCACGGATGCTCGTCGGGCGGCACCGCCTGCGAGGTGAGCTGGCCGCCGATCCAGTCGGTCTCTTCAGTCAGGATCACGCGCAGGCCGGCGCGGCAGGCGGCGAGCGCGGCCGCGCACCCGCCGACGCTGGCGCCGACGATCAGGAGGTCGGCGGAACGCTCACGCGATCGCCCGGCCTGCGCGGCGCTCAGCGCGCGGGTCGAGGCGAGCAGCGGCAGCCCGAGGGCTGCCGTCTCGAGGAAGCGCCGCCGTCCTACCGTGACGCGGGTGCCCACATCGGCTCTTCGGCCTTGACGAGCTGTACCGGGATCTCGGGCACGAACCCCTTGATCCACTGGGCCATCTCCAGCATCCCGGCTTCCTCGGAGACGGTGTGCCCGAGCAGGATGATGCCTTTGGCGATGCCGGCCGCGGCGGCGTCGAGCGCGTAGGGCTGGCTGTCGAACGTGCCGTCGCTCTCCTGCTGCTCGCCGCTGATCAGCACGTCGACGTCGGCGGCGTTGATCGGCGGTGACGCGTAGCCGACGCCGAGCCGGACGCGGGTCACCTTGGCCTTCGGATCGCCGACCACGCGCAGCGCGCGAGCACCACAGTGCTTCTTGACGTCGGCGGCCAGCGCCGCCAGCGTCGTCTCGGGGATCACGAAGCGGTGCGAGCCGGGCGGATCCTCGTGCTTCGGGTCGAGGCCGATGGCCCGGGCCGATCCGACATAGGTGAAGTCGGGCCGCTGCGCGTGCATGTGATCGTGGATGCGGAACACGACGATGTCGTGCTTCGTCAGCAGCGCCAGCTTCTCCTTGTAAAGCGCGTCGTCAGCCACCACCGCCTGGTCGTCCCGGTCGTTCCAGAACGTGTCCTCATGCGGGATGATCATGTTCAGCTTCGCCGCCGCGGCTTTGCGGATCACGTCGAGCGTGACGAAGGCGGTCGTCGCGATGCCGGTCACCTCGGTGTCCGCCGACCCCGACTTGAACGTGTCGCGATACGTGGCATCGCGCCACGGCACGCCGAGCTGCTTCTTGATGCGGTCGACGATCTCGCCGGCCTTCATGCCGGCCTCCAGTAGGGATCGCCGACACCGATGTGGCGCACCAGCAGGCCCGGGGCCAGCGTCTTCAGCCAGTCGGCGCAGACGCGCATCCCCGGCTCCTCGGACGAGAGGCGGCCGATCAGGATCAGCGCCTTCTTGTGGCCGGCGGCGACCTGGTCGCGCGCGTATTCGACCGACTCCCACTCGCGTACCTCGCCGGCGACGATGGCGTCGACCTCGGGCAGCAGCGCGAGCGACGCCTGGATCGGCGTCGAGCCCGGCAGCACGCCGATGCGGCGCAGGCTGGTCCTGGGATCGCCGACGACACGGATGCCGCCGCTGACGGCCAGGTTCTCGTGCAGCGCGGCGGCGAGCGCGTCCACGGTCAGCGCGGGCATCTCGTAGCGTTTCGCGTCGCCGGCGACCTGGTGCTTCGTCCAGCCCATCGCCTGGGCCAGGCCGATCGCCTGCGGATCCGGCTGGCGCAGCTTCCAGTGCTCGTTGAGGCGGATGATCACCAGCTTGTGCTGGTCGATGAACGCGTTCTTGGCGGCGTAAACCGCGTCGGGCGGGCCGGCCGGTGGCGGGGGCGGCGGTCCTGGAGGCGTCGAAGCGGCGGCGCCGGGAGGACCTCCGCCCGGGCCTCGCGGCACCGGCGGCGTCCGAGCATCGGCCTTGGCGTAGAACGTCGGCTGGCTCGTGATCACCACGTTGGCGCCGGCCTTCACGGCCTGCTGCAGCACGCCGAGCGACGCCATCGCGGTGGTGACGACGCCGGTGACGACCGTCGCTGGATCGCCGACTTTCAGGCCGTCGACCGTGTCGGCCTTCCAGGCCACGCCGATCTGCGCGGTGATGCGATCGAGCAGCTCCTTGGCGGTGAGCGCCGCGGCGGACGGTGCTTCGCCGAACGCGAACGGCGCGGCCGCCGCCGCGGCCGTCAGGACCGCGAACTCGCGACGTGAAAGTTGGGTCATCGAACTTGGCCTTATATCACGCGATACGCCCGACGCGCTTGCAGCGCGCACGGCCGGGGCGTAGCATGCCGACCGCGCGACGCCCATCGCGACGAGCAGGAGACCCCACATGAATCGAGCCGCCGTTGCGTCCACGTTGCTGATCGCCGGGTTGATGACGAGCGCCGTCATCATTGCGCCGGCCGTCGTATCGGCCCAGTCCACCCCGGCGAGCGTGCCGGCCACCGCGGCCGACGCGGCACCGTTTCTCGGCGACTGGACGCTGACGATGCAGGGGCCGGATCGGGCCGCGGCCTTCGATCTGACCATCAAGGTCGAGGGCGAGAAGGTCGTCGGCGAGATCTCGGCGGCCGAGATGGCCAAGGAATTCGTGCCCGAGGCGTGGATGGCCGAGAAGACCCTGAAGATGCGCTACACCTTCAATTACCAGGGCAACCCGATCGAGGGTGTGATCTCGCTGACGCCCGCCGCCGACAAGGTCGACGCCCAGATCGATTTCGCCAGTGGCGCCTACCTGATGACCGGCACCGCCGCGAAGAAGGCGGCGGCCAAACCCTGAGCGGCTCGCTCCAGCGAGAACCGTCGCGGAGACATGCTGAGAGACCTGCGACTGGCGATCAGGCGGCTGGCGCGCGATTGGGCGCGGACGGTGGCCTCGGTCACGACGCTTGCCAGTGCGATCGCGGTGGCGACCGTCGCGTGGACGCTGGTCTCGGCGACGCCGGTCCGCCCGCTGCCGGTGCCCGCGATCGACCGCTGGGTCGTCGTCCACGCCAACGCGGACGGCGGCCGCGTCCAGCGCGAGTTCGTCCATCCGGCGTTCGCACGGATTCGTGACGCCGGCGTCTTCGAGCGGACGGTCGGCGCCTGGGTGCCGCTCGAGACGCTCGTCCTCACCGTGAACGGCACGACCCACCGCGTCCGCGTCGGGTTCGTGACCGGCGACTACCTCTCCAGCCTGGGCATCGGCGCGCAGGCCGGCCGTTCGCTGAGCCCGGACGACGATCGGCGAGGCGCCGCACCGGTGGCCGTCCTGACCAATCGGTTCTGGCGGCTGGCCTACCAGGGCCGGCACGACGTCCTCGGCGGGACGGCGCGGCTCGGGGCCGGCCACGCCAGCCTCATCGGCGTCACCGCGGCCGGATTCCGCGGGCTCGACTTGAGCGAAGCCCCCGACCTCTACGTCCCCCTCTCCGTCATCGGCGACGTGGGGTCGTCTGGCACCAACTACTTCGCCGATCCGGCCCATCCTGCCTTACCGACGGCGGGCGTCCGCATCGTCGGCCGTCTCCGCGATGGCGAGTCGCCGGCCCAGGCGGTGTCGCGGCTGGCCGCTGCGGCGGCGTCGTCCGAGTGGCTCGATGGCGCCTCGCTCGACGTGACGCCGCTGGCGTCGGCGGCGCTCAAGGGCGACGCGCGAACGGGGGTCGTCGCGTTTTCGCGCATGCTCACTGGCACCGTCGTGCTGCTCCTGCTCCTCGGCTGCGCGGCGATCGGCCTCGGCCTCCTGATGGCGATCGAGTCACGCCGCCGCGAGCTGGCGACGTGTCTGGCTCTGGGGGCGAGCGTGTCGACGCTGCTGCGCGGCCTGACCCTGGAAGCGGCGCTGATCTCCGGTGCCGCTGCGCTGGGCGCGCTGCCGATTGCGCAGGGTTTGTTGCGCGGCCTGTGCGCCTACAGCCTGCCCGGCGGCGTCAGCATCGCGCTCCTCGGCGTGCACGTGGACGCTGGCGCCCTGGCCACCTGCCTCGTCACCGGCGGCGTGGTGTTCCTCGTCCTCACCGCCGGCACCAGCGCCTACGCCTACGGCCGGCTGCGATCGCTCACGATGCTGGTCTGGAACAGCAGGGGCACCGGCGGGGCGCGCGCCCGCAGCTGGACGGTGCTGCTGGCGGCGCAGGTGGCGATCGCGCTGCTGCTGAGCGGGGCTCGCTTGTTCGTCCGCAGCCTGCAGGCGGCATTCGATCTCAACCGCGGCGTGCACACGGACACGGTCGTGCGGACCGAGCTCAACCTGGCGGCGCACGGCTACGACGCGACGCGATCGGCCGCGTTCTTCGACGAGTGGCAGGCGCGGATGCAGGCGCTGCCGGCGATTCGCGAGGTGGCCTACGCCGTGGACGAGGGCGGCATGGGGACGCGGGGACGATTGACCGTCGATGGCGAGCCGCGCCGGTTTCCGGACATCGTCCGGTTCAAGGCGGTCGCCCCGACGTTCTTCGCGGCGATGGGCGTGCCCGTGATCGACGGTCGCGGGTTCGATGCCCGGGACGCCGCCGCGGCGCCGCCGGTCGCCGTCGCGAGCGCCTCGCTTGCCAGGCTCCTGTCCCGCAACGGCAGCGCCGTCGGACGCACCGTCGCCATGCCCCTGAGTGGAGGACCGCCGCGCGTCGCGACCGTCGCCGGCGTCGTCCCGGACCTCATCGACGACCTCGACGCGCTGCAGCCGCTGACGTTGTACGTGCCCATGGCGCAGCGGGTGCCGGGCACATATCGCACGATCATCCTGCGGGCGGCCGGTGACGTCGACGCGGCCCGGCAGGCCGCCGTCGCCGCCGCCCGCAGTCTCGACGCCGCCATCGCCGTGCCGCCGCTGCCGACCATGCGAGACGACGAGATGGCCTCGCAGCGCCTGGGCTCGGCGGTGCTCGGCGTGCTTGGCGTGGTGGCGCTGCTGCTGACCATCGTCAGCACCTACGTGCTCGCGGCCGCGGTCGCGGCGGCGCGCACCGGCGAGATCGGCGTGCGCATCGCCCTTGGCGCGACGCGGGGGCGGGTGATCGCGCTGCTCCTGCGCGACGCGAGTCGCCCGCTCGCGGCCGGCCTGGCGATCGGCGCGGCGCTCGTCCTCGCCGGCGGGGGCGTGCTGCGGGCGCTGCTCTTCGAGGTGGAGCCGGGCGACCCCTGGGCGCTCGCGCAGGTTGTCGGGCTGCTGGTCGCCGTCGCGGCCGCGGCATCGCTCGGTCCGGCGCTACAGGCGGCCCGCGCCGACGTCGCTGCCACGCTCCGCCAGCCGTAGCCGTTTCACGAGCGCTGGCCGACGGGTAGCAGCAGGTCCTCGAGGAAGAACGCCGACAGCTCCGATCGGGTGCGCAGCCCGGCCTTGCGATACACCGCCAGCGCCTGCTGGCGGATCGTCGCGTCGCTCGTTGCGCGGACCGCCGCCACATCCCGGTGACTGAGTCCCTTGAGGAGCAACAGCGCCACCTCGCGCTCGGCCGGGCTCAGGGCCCATCGGTCGAACTGGCGGTCGATGGCCTCGCCCAGGCCGCGCAGGACATCCCGGGCCTCGGTCCGGAAGCGTTCGGCTTCCAGCCGGGCCGCTGCCAGGTCGACGGACAGCCCGTCGGCGCGACGGCGGGTCGAGCGCAGCTCCTGCCAGAGCGCCGCGGCGCCGGCGAGCGCGAGTCCCATCACCGCCGCCTCCGCCACCAGGTGGCCGGGCGCGCCCCCGGCCCGGTAGTCCGCCGCCACGTCAGCCCCGATCAGGCCGGCGATGGCGACGAACAGGAGCGCGGCGACGAGGCGGGTGCGCGATCCGACATCCGTTGGGTCCACGACGGTAACCTCAGCATTCCAGGCGGCTTGTGCCGCATCGAACGGGCGTTCGATGACGGGCGTGCGGGGCGGCTCGTAAGGTCGGGTAGGCGCGTCACGTGACGCGGCACTCGAAAGGAGACCCATCGTGACATCTCTACCACTGCACCCCGCCATCGTCCACTTGCCGCTCGGATTGGCCTTCATCCTGCCGGCGCTCGCCATCGGCTACGCCTGGACCGTCTGGAAGGGCGCGATCCGTCCCCGCGCCTGGCTGGCAATCGTGGCGCTGCAGGCCGTGCTGCTCGCCGCCGGCCTCGTCGCGATGAACACCGGCGAACGCGAGGAGGACCGCGTCGAGCGGCTCGTGCCGGGCGTCGCGCTCGAACAGCACGAAGCCTACGCCGAGCAGTTCGTCTGGGCGACCGGCTTCACACTCGTCCTGGCCGGGCTCGTGCTCGTCTCCCGCCGGCCGGCGATTGCCCGCACGCTGCTCGTCGCCTCGGTGGGGGGAACAATCGTGGTCGCGGCGGCGGCCCTTCGAGTCGGCCATGCCGGCGGGAAGCTCGTCTACGAGCACAACGCGGGCGCCGCCTACTCCGCCGCGGCGCCGGTGGCGACGGCCGGCCCCGGCACGACGACCGCCCGCGAAGCGCGCCGCAACGGCGACGACGATCGGTAGTCGCGACGCCGCGGGCGTAGAGTATCGGCATGCGCTCACTCGTCCGACTGCCCGTTCTCGCGCCGCTCGGCCTGGTGGCGGCGCTGACCGCGACCGGCCTCGCCCAACGCACCGCGCCCGCCGCGGCGGCTCCTGGCCCGTCGGCCTCCGGGGCGGCGGACGCGACCGCTCGCATCGTCAAGGCGGCCCAGGCGGTGGCGGCGTCGCTCGACGACGCCGGCCGCGCCGAGCTGCAGTTCACGTTCGACAGCGCGCAGAAGACCAACTGGTCGAACTTCCCGACCGGCATCTACGAGCGCCACAGCCTGCGCATGGGCGATCTGACGCCGCCGCAGAAGGCGGCGGTGCTGGCGCTGCTCCAGGCCGCGCTGAGCCGCGATGGCTACCGCAAGGTGATGGAGATCGTTCGTGGCGACGAAGTGCTGCGGAACGGCGGCGGTGGCGGCGCCCCCGGCGGCGGGTCCCGCGGTCGGCTCAACTTCGGCGAGGCCGAGTACTACCTCGCCTTCGTCGGCACGCCGTCGACGACCACGCCGTGGATGCTGCAGTTCGGCGGCCATCACCTGGCCATCAACCTGACGATGGCCGGCAGCGCGGCGAGCATGGCGCCGAGCCTGCCGGCGGCGCAGCCGGCCAAGTACACCTTCGAGGGCAAGGAGATCCGCCCGCTCGGCCGCGAGAACGACCAGGCCTTCGAGCTGATCAACGCCCTCGACGCGACCCAGCGCGGCCAGGCGATCCTCGGCTCGCCGGTCGCCGACCTGGTGCTCGGCCCCGGCCAGGACGGCAAGGTGATCCAGCCGGAAGGGCTCAAGGTGTCGGCGATGACGCCGGCGCAGCAGGCCATGCTGCTCGGCATCGTCCGCGAGTGGGCCGGCATCATGACCGACGCGTTCGCCGAGCCGCGGATGGCCGAGATCCGCGCCAATCTGGCCCAGACCTGGTTCGCCTGGAGCGGCCCGACGACCAACGGCAGCGTCGCCTACTTCCGCATCCAGGGCCCGACGCTGGTCATCGAATACGCGCCGCAGCGCAGCGTCGACCACATCCACACCATCTACCGCGATCCGACCAACGACTACGGTGGCAAGATCGCGGCGAAATAGCGCCGCCGCGGTGCTGTCGGCGGCGCTGATCGCCGGCGCCGTCAGCTCGACCTCCGCGCACCGCAGCGACGAGTACCTGCAGGCGGCGCGCCTCGCGGTCGATCCCGATCGGATCACGATCGAGCTGGACCTGACGCCGGGGATCGCCGTCGCCGAGGCCGTCATCGCCGCCATCGACACCGATCGCAGCGGCGCGATCTCGTCCGCCGAGGCCCAGGCCTATGCCGCCGTCGTGCGGCAGGCCGTGCACCTGGACATCGACGCGGTGCCGGTCGCCGTCTACCTGTCGGCGACCACGTTTCCGGACGTCGCGGCGATGCGGAGCGGGGAAGGTCCCCTCAGGCTCACGCTGGCCGGCGTCCTTCCGCCGCTCTCCGCCGGCCGTCATGCCCTGCGCTATCGCAACACGCATCGCGCCGACATCGGCGTCTATCTGGCCAACGCGCTCGTGCCCGACAACCCGCGAGTCGCCATCGTCGGCCAGCGGCGCGACTTCGCACAGCGCGAGCTGTTCGTCGACTACGACCTGCACCCATCGCGGCCTGGCAGCGGGTTGATTCCGCTCGCCGCGAGCGCGATCCTCGCGGCGCTGGTGCTGGCCGCGCTCGGGTGGCGACGCAGACGCGCCGGCTGAGCGATCAGGCCCGCGGAGGTCAGCGCTTCGACGACGACGCAACGGCGGGGACGAAGCGTGGCATCGCGTCCTCCCACAGGCTGTCGGTCAGCGCCCGCGTCCCCGTGCCGTCGGCCTGCATCATGAAGATCTGCCCGTAGGGCTGGAAGGTCCGGTCGTAGAGAGCCGCTTCCTCGCGCCAGCCGTACATCCCGCTGTTCCACAGGATGTGGCGGCCGTCGTCGCTCCACACGGCGTGGGCGTCGTTGGCCGGCGAGGTCGTCAGCCGGCGCAGGCCGGTGCCATCGGGGCGGATCGTGTAGAGGTCGAAGTTGAAGCCGCCGTCACGCCGCGTGAACAGGATCTCGCGCCCGTCCGGCGACCAGTCGGGCAGGTTGTCGTAGTCGGTCGTCAGCACCTGGACCGAGCGATCGGCGACGGTCATGATGCGCAGCCCTTGCGACTCGCCGCCCCAGACGCGATAGGCGACGCGGGTGCCGTCCGGCGACCAGCTCGGGAAGCCGGCATTCGGCGTCCCGTCGGTGAGCGCGGTGAGGCCGCTGCCGTCGCGCTTCACCTGCATCAGCTTGGCCGGCTGGCGGTTGCGGGCCTGGAGGAAGCCGCCGAAGGCGAAGACGATCGACTGGCCGTCCGGCGACCAGTTCGGCGCGAACGCCGATCCGCCGTTCGAGGGGAATACCTCGCGCCGGTTCGACCCGTCCGCGGCCATGATGTCGATCGACGAGTCGCCGTCCTTGCGCGTGACGACCAGCGTGCCGTCCTTCGCGAAGTGCGGGAACACGTCGGTGTAGCGGTACTCGAAGGCCGGATCCCAGCTGTACAGCTTCAGGTTCTGCGGGCGCGGCTTGAAACCGACACGCTCGTAGACCACCGATGCCCCATCCGGCGACCACGCGGGCGACCGCATGTCGCCGGCGACGACCGTGGCCCCCGGCGCGTACGCCAGGCCGCGCGTCGGGCCGGCCTTGGCGAGGTAGCCGATGCCGGCGCCGACGAACTGCGGCATCACTTTCAGCCCGGAGCCTGCGGTGTGCACCTGGCGCGCGCCGCTCCGCACGTCGACGGACACAATCTGCGACGTCGTCGAGCCGTCCTGGCCCGGCCAGTGCGCCTGCCACGTCTGCGCGACTGGAATCTCGTAGAAGACCACCCGCGTCCCATCGGCGGACCACTTGGGCGCGCCGGCGCAGATGCCGGCGTCCGTCAGCCGCTTCGGTCCCGTGCCGTCCGGCCGGACCACGTAGACGCTCAGCTCCTGCACGTGCTCCCAGCCGGCGCCGCTGCTGTGGCCCTTCCACTCGGTGTTGCGGTCCGACGAGAAGGCGATCCAGGCGCCGTCGGGCGACCACGCCGGCCGGAAGAAGCCGTTCGGCTTGCTCGGATCGCCTTGGAGGCCCTTCAGGCTGGTCAGCGCCCGCACCTGGCGCGTGCGCAGGTCGAGGATCCAGATGTTCGAGGTGTGGAGACCGCGGGTCGACGCGAAGGCGAGCTGCGTGCCGTCCGGCGACAGCGCGCCCTGGTCGTCGACCGCGGGATCGTCGGTCAGCCGCTCGACGCCGCTGCCGTCCAGGCGGGCGCGGTAGACGTCGGCCTGGCCGAGGCCGGCGCGCTCCGAGGTGAAGACGATCCAGTGCCCGTCTGGTGAAAACGACGCGTGGTAGTCGAACCCCGACGCGGCGAACAGCGGCCGCTCGCCGGAGCCGTCCGCCTTGGCCACGAACAGCTCCGCCGCCGACGGCCCGATGCGGTTCAGCAGCATGACGCCGGGCGACCGCGGCGCCGTCTGGGCGAGGACGCGCGGCCCCAAGGGACCGGCGGCCGCGAGGGTGGTGATGATGCCGAACGCTGTCAACGCACGCATGGGCCGACCTCCTCAACGATCCCGAGCCTGCCATGCGTCCCTGAAGGTTGGCTGAAGCGGCCGGTGCGCGCCTTCAGCTAACCTTCAGGGGACGGCGCGATCGTCGTCGTGCCGATGTGCCGATGCGGATCCTCCTGGTCGAAGACGATTGCGATGTCGCGGAGTACACCCGTCGCCAGCTCGAGGACGAGGGCTACGCGGTCGAGGCGCGCCACGACGGCTCGGCCGGCTTGCGGGCGGCGCAGACGACCGCCTTCGACATCCTCGTCCTCGACGTGATGCTGCCGTTCGTCGACGGGCTCGAGATCACCCGCCGGCTGCGGCGCGAGCACATCCACACGCCGATCCTGCTCCTCACGGCGCGGGACGCGCCCGAGGACGTCGTCCGCGGTCTCGATGCCGGCGCCGACGACTACCTGGCCAAGCCGTTTGCCTTCGACGTGCTGCTGGCCCGGATCCGCGCCCGGACGCGGCCCGCGACCGCCGGCCAGGTGCTGCGCTACGGCGATCTGACGCTCGATCTCGGGACGCGCGAGGCACGGCGCGGCCAGCGCGCGATCGGGCTGACCCGCACCGAGTTCTCGATCCTCGAGACGCTGGTGCGCGCCTCGGGGCGCGTCGTCCCGCGCGACCGGCTGATCGACGACGTGTGGGGCGATCGAGAGGTTACCCACAACAACCTCGAGGTGTTCATCCGGCTGCTGCGCGGCAAGGTCGACGCCGAGGGGCTGGCGGCCCTGATCCGCACCGAGCGCGGCGTCGGCTACGCGCTGCGGAGCCCCGAGTGTTGAACCCGCGATCGCTGCGGTTCCGAGTGGCCGTCTGGTACTTCACGACGGTGGCGGCGATCAGCGTGCTGGCGGCGGTGGGCTACTGGTTCGCCATCCACGCCGCCCTCACGCATGCGCTCGACCAGGGGCTGCGCTACCGCCTGATCGGGCTGCGCACGTTCCTCGGCAGTGTCGAGCTGACCAGGGCCTCACAGATCGACGCCAGGCTGGCCGAGATCTCGCAGCTCGGCGAGCTCTATCAGGTCTTCGACGGGGACGGCGTGCTGATCGCGCAGTCGCGGGGCCTGGCGCGGCACGACGTGCCGGCGCGATCGCCAGCCGGCGTCGGCAGCGAGATTCGCTTCAGCGACGGCGGGACCGCCGACTTCCCGCTCCGGCTCGCCGCGCAGCGCGTCACCATCGAGGGCCACGTCCTGATCCTGGGCGTGGCCGATCCGAAGCGGAAGTTCGACGGCGTGCAGCAGGCGTTCACCATCGTACTGCTGGTGTCGACGCCCGTGATCCTGCTGCTGGCCACGGTGTGCGGCGTCTGGCTCGGCCGGCGCGCCATCGCCCCCGTGGCCCGGATCACCGAGGACGCGCGTGCCATCACCGACCGCAACCTGTCGGCGCGGCTGGCCGTGCCCGATTCGCGCGACGAGCTGCAGCAGCTGTCGGAAACGCTCAACGACATGCTCGATCGGATCGAGCAGTCGTTCACGCGCACGCGGCAGTTCACCGCCGACGCCTCGCACGAGCTGCGCGCGCCGATGACGCTGATCCACACCGCGGCCGAATACTCGCTGCGCCGCGACCGCAGCCGCGACGATCTGGTCGACGGGATGGGCAAGATCCTGCGCGAGTCGCAGCGCACCACCGCGTTGATCGACGACCTGCTGCGGCTGGCGCGGGGCGACGCCGGCAAGGACACGGTGCCGCTGGTCCGCATCGATGCGGCCGTCGTGCTCCGCGACGTGGCCGATCAGGCGACGGCGATGGCTGCCGGCCGGGACATCGCGGTCGGCCTGGAGCTGGCCTCGGCCGCGCTGCCGATCACCGCCAGCGAGCCGGAGCTGCGCCGGCTGCTGCTGATCCTCGCGGACAACGCGCTGAAGTACACGCCGACCGGCGGCCGGGTGACGATCAGCGGCCGCGCCGACCCGGTCGAGGTCACGCTGGCCGTGACCGACACTGGGGCCGGGATCGCGCCCGAGGATCTCCCGCATGTCTTCGAGCGCTTCTGGCGGGCCGACAAAGTGCGGTCGCGCGAGGCCGGCGGCACCGGCCTCGGCCTCACCATCGCGCGGCAGCTGGCCGATCGGCACGGCGCCCGGCTCGAGGTCACGAGCGCCGTCGGCCGCGGCTCGACCTTCCGCGTCACCTTCCCCAAGGCAGGCTCGCCGGCCTAGCCGGGCCGCGGGTGGCCGAATCTGCGCGCTGCCCCGGGCTCAGCCCCGGGCTCAGCCCCGGGCTCGGCCCGGGCCGCAGCCGCGGGCTTGGGCCGGGCCTCAGCCCAGGGCGCAGCCGCGGGCGGGGAGTAGACTGCGGCCATGAACCGCCGAACCTTTCTCGAAAGCGTGGCCGTGGCCGCGGCGCTGCCCGTCCTCGGACGACAGACGCCGCCGGCGAACGAGTGGGGGTGGCCGGTCTTCGACCTGCATTTCCACATGCGCCCCCAGGCGGCGAACACCCTCGCGCATCTCGATGGTGCCGGCGTGACCAAGGCCAACCTGCTGACGCGAGCCGGATCGCTGGAGCAGGTGAAAGCCACCCTGGCCGCGGCGCCGACGCGGTTCACCTGGTTCAACAGCTACGACGTGAGCAAGCCGGACGCCGAGCAGGTGCTGACGCAGGCCGTCAAGGACGGCGCGCAAGGCTTCGGCGAGCTGAAGTTCCACGTCGCCGCCGATGGTCCCGAGCTGCGCCGGATGTATGCGCTGGCCGCGGAGCTGCGCGTGCCCCTTCTGATCCACTTCCAGGAAGTGGATCACTTCCCGAACGAAGGTACCTGGGCGACCGGCTACGCGCAGACGTTCGCGGCGGTGCTCAAGGCGCATCCGAAGACGACCTTCATCGGCCACGCCGACGCCTTCTGGGCCAACGTGAGCGCGGACTATCGCAACGAGGCGTCGTATCCGTCCGGACCGATCGCGCGCGGCGGCGTCACCGACAGGTGGCTCGGTGAATTTCCCAACCTGTTCGCCGACCTGTCGGCTAACTCCGGCAACAACGCCCTGTCACGCGACGCATCGTTCACCGCCGATTTCCTGAAGCGCCATCAGGACAAGCTAATCTTCGGCAGCGACTGCGGCTGCGCCGACGGACACGGCGCCGGCGTCAGCCAGGGCAACAACCCGGCCGCGTCGCGGCTGGCCGGCAAGTGCGTCGCCCGCGAGACGCTGACGGTGCTGAAGCGGGCGGCGTCGCCCGAGGCCTTCCAGAAACTGGTCTGGGGCAACGCCCACAAGCTCCTGAAGATCCCGGCCTGAGCGGCCGCGGCCCGCTGTCAGCTGCCGGTATCGGCCCGCGCCTTGTCGACCGCCGGCACGTCGGTGGCGGCCAGCGTGGCGTCGTCACGCCGCCGCGTCATGCCCCGCAGTTCGTCGGCGACCCGCGAGCCCGTCCGGCGGGCCGCCAGCGTGTCGAGCACGCGCGGTCCTTCGTCGACGCCGATCGAGCGGAACCAGGCGGCGAACTCCCGCTGGTCGAACAGCGACGGCGCCTGTGACGCTTCGAGCGCGTGCTGCAGCTCGTGGCCGAGGATCGACGTCAGCCGCACGATGTCCTGGCAGGTGCGGATGACGCTGGGCGTGCCGGAGTCGACGGTCGCGCGCACCCAGCGCACGCCGTGCGCCTCGCCGATGAAGGTCAGCCCGCCGCTCACCGGATGCTCGGAGGCCTGGCGGACGTCGATGTAGACGACGACGTTGGACGCCTCCAGCGCGTCGATGACCTCGCGGAACCGGGCCGAGCGCTCGTTGCCGAACTGCAGCAGGAGCCTGGCGGTGGTGTCGCGCGGCCGCACGTTCTTGACGGAGGAGGAGAGGGGACCGGCGGTCGCCGGAGCAGGGGCCAGCCCGGAGACGACAAGGGACACGACGACCGACACGAGTGGCAGAGCCCTCATGGAAGAACACCTCGAAGTGCCGCCCGGATCGGGCCGGACAGCTACTGGATTTTCGGAAATGGGCGTGCGCGCGGAGCCGAAGCGGCTCGCAGCGGACCGGCCCGTTCGACCGGCGCTAACGCCGGAACATCAACACGTCGCTGGCGCGGCTGGCTGGGCTTGGCGGCGTTGGGCGGGCGTGAAGCGGGACATCGGGGCGGGGCAACGGAGGGGGCACAGCAGCCTCGTCACGGGAACCACTGTCCCACAACGCCGGCCGTCATGCATTGGTCCAGACGGCATGAGCGTCATGCGGCGGCAGCTGACACGGCGGCGCATGTGCGATATACGTGTGCATCATGATTCGAGCTGCCGCGTCCGTCCTGATGCTGGTGCTGGTGTCGAGTAGCGCGCGGTTCGCTCCCGTGCTCTCGGCCCAGGCCCCGCCCCCCGCAACCCCGCCGCAAGGCGCGCCGGCTGGACCCCGAGGTCCGCAGGGCCCTCCAGGCCCGCGCGGCCCGCAGACGCAGGTGGCCAAGACCACCGACCTGATGCAGATGATGGCGGCGCTGCCCGCCACCGCGCCGGCCACGCCGAAGAAGCCCCGCCGCGTGCTGGTGCTGGCCAAGGCCGGCGGCTTCGTCCACTCGTCGATTCCGCTGGCGGCGCGCACCATCGAGGCGCTCGGCGATCGCACCGGCGCCTGGTCGACGGTGATCTCCTACGACCCCGCGGTCATCACCGCCGAGAACCTGCAGCAGTACGACGCCATCTTCCTCGCCAGCACCACCGGCACCTATCTCGACGAGCCGGGCAACGAGGCCGTCACCGCGGCGCGCCGCAAGGCGTTCATGGAGTTCATCCGCAGCGGCAAGGGCCTCGGCGTGATCCACGCCGGCACGGACTCGTACCACGGCAGCGCGCCCGGGGCGGCGCCGGCCCCGGCGCCCGCCGCCGGCACGCCGCGCCTGCAGGACGGCGGCGCGCCGCTGTGGCCCGAGTACAACAACATGATCAACGGCTACTTCAAGTGGCACTGGCTCTACCCGACCCAGATCGCCGTCAAGGTCGAGGATCCGAACCACCCGCTGAACGCGCCGTTCACCTCGGTGAACCAGGCCGGCACGCGCATGGCGCGCCCGTTCTCGGTCGTCGACGAGGTCTACACGTTCAACGAGACGTCGTACGTGCGCTCGCGGGCGCGCATCCTCACCAGCATCGACTACGCGAAGATGCCGGCCGAGGTGAAGGCCCAGGAGCCGGCGCCGCAGCGCACCGACCACGACTACGCGCTGAGCTACATCGTCAAGGAAGGGCAGGGGCGGGTGTTCGTCGAGGTGCTCGGCCACGACGAATCGATCTACAAGCAGACGCCGATGCTCGGGCACCTCCTGGCCGGCATGCAGTATGCGCTCGGCGATCTCGAGGTCGACGACAGCCCGTCGCCGGCCGCGGCGCCGACGTCGGCCGCCGCCGCGCGGTAACACGTCGCACCGATCGACGCGCGCCGGCTAGCCAAGGACAGCTAGCGGGCGCGCAGCACCCGTGCCGGCGAGACGCGGCTCGCCCGTCTCGCCGGCCACCATGCCGCTGCCGCGCTGACCGCAAGGAGCAGGAGCGGCACCCCGAGCAGGACCGGCGCGTCCCGCGCGCCGCCGCGCACCAGGTGCAGATCGACGGCGACGGCCAGCAGCGAGGCCGCCCCGGCGCCGATCGCGACCACCGCCAGCGTCTCGCCGACGATCCGTCCGACCACTCCCCGCGCCGACGCGCCCAGCGCCAGGCGGAGCGCGATCTCGGCGGTCCGCTGCGACACCCCGTAGTCGACCACCGCGTAGACGCCGATCGCCGCGAGCATCAGGAGCAGCGGCCCCAGCACCAGGAACATCCGCGCCGGCACGCGCCGCAGCACCAGGTTGCGGGCGATGTGCTCGGGCAGCGTGCGGGCGTCGAACACCGGCAGGCCCGGATCGAGCGCGGCGACCGCGCGCCTTACGGCGGCGCCGACGGCGGCTTCGCGGCCGGGACGCACGCGGACGTGCATCTCGGCCGATGCCTGGGCCCGGTCGCGATACGAATAGAGCACCAGCGGCGTCGGCGCTTCGCCGAAGGCGTCGGACGTCGTGGTGCGGGCCACGCCGACGATCACGTAGGCGCGGTCGCCCGAGATCAGGCGGCGGCCGATCACCGTCTCGCCGGGCGCGTGGCGGGCGACAAAGGCCTGGTTGACGACCACCTGCGGCGGTGCGGTGGCGTCGTCGAGAGCGGCGAAATCCGACCCGTCGACGAGGCGGATGCCCATCGTCGCCAGGTAGCCGGGCGTGACCACGTTGGCGAGCGCGCGCTCCGGCGTGTCGGCCGCCGGCCGGCCCTCCAGGACGAAGGCGCGCGACGGCAGGCCGTGGATGTCGAGCGGGACCGATGAGGCGAGCGCCGCGGCCTCGACGCCGGGGATCGCCCGCAGCGCGGCGAGCACACGCGTGGCGAACTGGCGGTTGCGCTCCGGCGCCGTGTCCTGGCCGGTGCGATCGTAGGCCGCCAGGACGACGCCCTCGGCGCGGAAGCCCGGATCGAGGCCCCGGCCTTCCTGGAAGCGCTGGAAGAACAGCCCGGCGATCACCAGCACCAACAGCGCCAGCGCCACCTGGATCCCCATCAGCGTCTCGCGCAGCGCACTCCGCGCCGCGCGGCGCACCGCCGTCCGCAGCGCCTCCTGCGGATCCATCCGGGTCAACAGCCAAGCCGGCGTTGCCGCGGCCAGCGCCGCGCCGAGCACGCCGAGGCCGATCGCCACCGCCAGCCCGACGCCGTCGATGGCGGTCTGGAAACGGATCGGCATGGCGCCGGAGATCTCGCCGGCGCGCACGGCCTGCGTGCCCCACAGCGCCAGCGCGACGCCGATCGCCGTGCCGGCCGCCGCCAGCAGCAGCGCCTCGAACAGCACGATGCGCGCGATCCGGATCCGCGGCGCGCCCAGCGCCAGCCGAACGCCGAAGTCGTGCTGCCGGACGCTCGCCCGCGCCAACAGCAGGTTGGCGACGTTGCCGCAGACGGCGGCGAGGACGAGGAGCATCAGCCCCTGCAGCAGCGCCAGTGCGCCGTTGATCATCCGCTGCGGGCCGCGCGGCGGATCGGTGAACGCATGCAGCTCGGCGCGCACGCCGCCGTCGGTCTCTGGATGCGCCCGGGCCAGGTCGCGCAGCAGCACGTCGAGCTCCTGGCGCGCCGCGGCCGGCGTCACGCCGTCGCCGAGGCGGCCGAGGACGGTGTAGCCGCGCTGCGAGCGATCGACCAGCTCGCGCGACCCCTCGACCAGGACGCCGGCCATCGTCGCCGGCAGCCAGAGATCGAAGGCCAGGCCGAGCGTGGTGCCCTGGAAGCGCGGCGGGGCCACGCCGACGATCACGACGGTCTGGCCGTTGATCCGCAGGCGGCTGCCGATCGCCGACGGGGCTGCCCCGAAGTGCGTCCGCCAGTAGTCGTGGGCGATCACCGCCACCGGCTCACGGCCGGGCACGCGCGCGTCCGACGTGGCGAGGAGACGCCCCGCCGCCGGTGCCTGTTGGAGGGCGTCGAAATAGTTGCCGGACACGAGCAGCGCCGTCGCCCGCTCGACCTGCGGCACCTCGCCGACGGTGACCGGGGTCGGGCGCGACGCGATCAGCCAGGCGAAGCCGCGGACGCGGGGCGCGATGTCCGTGAACGCCGCCCACGACGTGCCCAGGTAGACGCCGTTGTCGGCGCGTGCCTCGAGGGTCTGCAGGGTCGCGGCATCGGCGACGCCGGGCAGGGGCTTCCACCGCACCATCTGCAGCCACGAGAAGACCGTCGTGTTGGCGCCGATGCCGAGGGCGAGCGAGGCGACGATGACCGCTGCCACGAGCGGCATCGCCCGCAGCCCGCGCCAGGCCTGCCGCAGGTCGTCGATCATCGCGAGTGGATGTGGTGGGCGACCGAGGCGATCCAGCGCGGCGCCACGACGTGGAGCAGAGCGAGGAATCCGAGGACGACGACGAGGACGACGAGCGCGGCGCGGGTGTATCTGGACACGGGAACCTCCGAGAATGACGGCAGCCTACCGGCCGGCGCCTGAACCCAGCCTGAACGGCCCATTCAGGCTCCATTCAGCCGCGGGTGCTATAAGGGCTGGTCGCGATGCGGATTCTGGTGGTCGAAGACGAGCCCCGCCTGGCCGGGCACCTGGCGGAGGCCCTGCAGGCCGCCGGCTATGCCGTGGACGTGGCCGGCGACGGCGCGCGCGCCGACGACCTCGCCCGCAGCGAGGCCTACGACGCGGTGGTGCTGGACCGCGGCCTGCCTGGGGTCGACGGGCTGACGATGCTCGGCGCCTGGCGTGCCGACGGCCTCAGCATGCCGGTGCTCGTCCTGACCGCGCGCAGCAGCTGGCACGACAAGGTGCAGGGGATCGACGGCGGCGCCGACGACTACCTGGGCAAGCCGTTCCGCATGGAGGAAGTGCTGGCCCGCGTCCGCGCCCTGCTGCGCCGTGCTGCCGGGCACGCCGCGCCCGAGCTCCGCAGCGGATCGATCGCGGTCGACACCCGGCTGGCCCGCGTCACCCGCGACGGCACGCCGGTCCGCCTGACCAGCCTCGAGTTCCGCGTCGTCGCCTACCTGATGCACCATCGCGACCGCGTGGTGTCGCAGGGCGAGCTGACCGAGCACGTCTACGCCCAGTCGTTCGATCGCGACTCGAACACCATCGAGGTCTTCGTGGCCCGGCTGCGGAAGAAGCTCGGCGCGTCCGCCATCGAGACCGTGCGCGGCCTCGGCTATCGGATCGGCGGCGGCGCGTGAAGGTGCCGTGGTCGCTGCGCGGTCGCCTGCTCGCCGGAGCGGCGCTATGGACGATCGGCCTGTTCGGCCTCGCCGTCGTGACGTGGCACGTCACGCTCGGCAACCGTCATCCGCCGGCGGTGATGGCGGTGGTCTTCGGGCACGCGCACGTCGTCGCCGCGATCTGCGCGGTCTGCCTGCTCGCCGGCCTGCTGCAGGTGCGCCGCGGCTGGTCGCCGATCAACCAGCTGCGCACTCGCCTGGCCCGCCTCGACGCGGGGTCGGCCCGGCGGCTCGACGGTGAGTATCCGAGCGAGGTGGCGCCGCTCGTCGGCGATCTCAATGCGCTCCTCGATCAGCGCGAGGAGTCGGTGGCGCGGGCGCGGGCGTCGGCTGGCGACCTGGCGCACGGCCTGAAGACGCCGCTGGCGATCCTGCTGCAGGAGGCCGCTCGCGCCGCCGCCGCCGGGCAGACCGATCTCGCCGCTGCCATTCGCGAGCAGGTCGATCGCATGCGGCGCCAGGTCGATCACCAGCTGGCGCAGGCCCGTATTGATGCGACGCGGCGGACGGGCGCGGGCGCCGCGACGGCCGTCGTCGATTCAGCCGATGCCCTCGGACGCACGCTGCGCCGGCTGCACGATGACCGCGGTCTCACTATCGGCGTCGAGGTCGCGTCCGACTTGCGCGTCCGCGTCGATCGCGAGGATCTCGACGAGATGCTCGGCAACCTGCTCGACAACGCCTGCACGTTTGCCCGCAGCCAGGTGCGCGTGACGGCGGTGCGCGAGGCCGTGCGCGTCGTCATCGTCATCGACGACGACGGGCCGGGGATCGCGCCGGAGATGCGCCAGGCCGTCTTCGAGCGCGGCGTCCGGGCCGACGAAGCGGCCCCGGGGTCGGGGCTGGGCCTGGCCATCGTCCGTGATCTCGCCACCGCGTGCGGCGGCGACGTCGGCTTCGCCGACGCGCCGCTCGGCGGCTTGCGAGTCCGGCTGGGGTTGCCGGCGGCCTGACGCCACGGGCGCCGCTAGAATGCCGTTCATGCCGGGCCACCAGTGCTTCCACTGCAAGCAGTGGGTCGAGGCGGACGAGGCGCACGACTGCTGGACGACCACCGAGCAGGCGCTGACCAAGGATCTCTCCGAGGATCTGCGCGACGCGTGGGAGCGGCTGCGCGAAGCCGTCGTCGAGCTGGGCGAGCAGCGCATCTACGCCTCGCACCACTCGATCATGTTCGCGCGCAAGACGTGCTACGCGTTCGTCCGCCCCAAGCGCTCGTTCCTCGAGCTGGTGATCTTCCTGGGCCGCACGGTGCGCTCGCCGCGGGTGCGGCGCACGCACCAGTCATCGACAACGAAAGTCGCGCACGTGGTGCCGATCCGGCACCGCGACGAAGTCGAGGCGCCGGTCACGGACTGGCTGGCCGAGGCGTATCGTCGTCTCGACCCGCCGCCTGCCAAGGCGGCAAAGTCGAGACGCTGAAGGTATGGGAGGGCGATTCGTAGGTGGTCGGGAGTGCTCGCCGCGGCTCGCGGTCGGGGTCGTTCTTCATCACCGGCACGTCGTCGATGACGAGCGTCTCGCCCTTGGCCGACGTGTACTTCGACCACGGCGTGAGGCCGGCCCCGTTCGGATCGCCGGTCTTCATGAACTGCACCAGCGACTTCGACATCTTGTCGGCCAGCTTGCGCGGCCGCGCGCCGCCGCCGGTGTGGGTGTACATCAGGTCGGTGTTGTTCAACCAGAAGCAGATGTCGACGCAGTGGAAGGCGCCGATGCGGCCGTCGAAGAGCGGCGGCTGCCAGGTGAACCAGGTGACGAAGACCGGCGCCGGCTGCTTCGACCTTGGCGTCGGCCAGCGTGACGACGCTGGCGCGGTTGCTGCTGACGAGCGACCAGATCTCGACCGGCTTCTTGTCCGGGTAGGCCTTGGCGTAGGCGGTGACCACCTCCATCGCCTTGTCGCCGAGACCGGGACCGAAGCCGGCCCGCTGCTTCAGCTTCTCGGCGACCTCGGGCAGCGTGATGGTCAGCAGCGTCGCGTCGGTCCAGGCCGGCGCCTGCTCGTTCTCGACCGAGCAGATGATCATCGGCACGTTCGCCGCGGTCGGGGCCGGCTCGGGCGCGAACGGATGCTGCGGCAGGATGGTGCCATCGACCGACGGGCTGAAGCCGCCGCGCAGGCCGGTCGTCCCGGACGCCGCCGCCTCCTGCGCCAGCTTGCGCTGCGCCTTGGTGGCGATCTCGTAGAACTGCTTCCAGGGCATCTGCTGCAGCTTGTCGATCTCGCCGGCCTGCAGGCCCGCCTCGGCGAGCACGTAGCTGCCGAGCTTCTCGGCCATCGCCTTGTCGCCGGCCCGCACCGACGCGCCGCTCAGCACGACGGCCTTGTGGAACAGCCCCTTGGCCGACGGCATCGCCGACAGCACGCAGACCTTCGCGCCGCCGCCCGACTGACCCATGATCGTCGACGTTGCCCGGATCGCCGCCGAAGTTGGCGATGTTGTCGCGCACCCACTCGAGGGCGGCGACGATGTCGAGCTGGCCGACGTTGCCGGACGCGGCGTACTTCGCGCCGCCGACGCCGGCGAGGTTGGCAGTAGCCGAGCGGGCCGAGCCGGTGGTTGATCGAGACGAAGACGACGTCGCCCGATCGCGCCAGGTTCTCGCCGTTGTAGCCGTCGTGCTCGATGGCGTTGCCGTTGGTGTAGCCGCCGCCGTGGATCCAGAACATCACCGGCCGCTTCTTGCCGTCCTTCAGCGCCGGCGTGAAGACGTTGAGGCGCAGGCAGTCCTCGCTGACGTCGTCGTAGTTCCAGTGATCGCGGAACGAACCGTACTGGCTCGCATAACGGTTGTCCATGTTCTGCGGCGCGGTGTTGCCCCACCACAGCGTCGGACGGATGTCGGTCCACGGCTTCGGCTTCTGCGGCGGCATGAAGCGATTGGCGCCGGACGTGTCGGCGCCGTAGGGCACGCCGAGGAAGTGGTGGATGTCGCGCAGGATGTAGCCGCGGATCTTGCCGGAGGTCGTCTCGGCGACGGCGATGCTGTCGCCGATCTGGAGGATGGGGGCGTCGGGGTCGCGGCGCAGGCTCGCCGCGCGGGCTTGGGCCTTGGGCGCCGCTTCGCCCGTGGTGTTCGTCAGCGAGAGCGCTGCCGCGCCCGTGCCGACCGTGCCGAGAAACTTGCGCCGGTTCGTCCGCATTGGGATGTCTCCTTGAGGGCCAAAGGATTTCAGGAGCCTCGCCGTCCGTCAAGCCGCCAGTCGGTCAGCGATGGGATGGCACGGCGCGGGCCAATTCCTCGAACCAGTTGAGGACGACGACCATCCGCGGCGGCTGCGGCGTGGTGTCGCTCGACGCGGCGGGCTTGATGACGAGGAACCGTGTGCCGTCCGGCGAGACGTCGTAGGTGCGGGGGGCGGTCAGGCCGGATCCATCGAAGTAGCCCGGCGGCACCACCTGCCGGCCGGCTCCGGCTGGTCCGCCAGCGCCCATGGGCACGACCATCAGCGCGCCATCGGGCGCCAGGTAGAAGAGCTCGCGGCCGTTCCTGGCCCACACGGGCTGTGTGCCGCCGGTGGTCGAGGCCTGCGTCCGCGCGCTGTCGACGTCGGGATAGGGCCGGATGAACACCTGACGCGGCCCGCCGTCGCTGCCGACGTAGGCGAGCCATCGACCGTCGGGCGAGACGGTCCCGGTACTGCTCGACCTGCGAGGTCCGCAGGATGGGCTCGGCCGCATGCGCGTCGTCGAGACGCACGCGGTTGATGTCGTCCTGTTCGTCATAGAGCACGCCCGTGCCATCCGGCAGCGCCGCCGTGGCCCGCTGTACGGTCCGTCCTTCGATCAACCGCTCGGCCACGCCGCTGCCATCGGCAGCCTGACGGAACAGCGACCCGACGGCGCCACCGGACTGCGACGTGAAGATCACGCTGCGGCCGTCTTGCGTCCAGATCGGGCTCTCGTCCGGGCCCGGATCCGTCGAGACCCGCGTCAACGTGCGTCGGGCCAGGTCCCACACCCAGATGTCGTTGTCGCCATCGTCGATCTCGAGCGCGAGACGGGTCGCATCGGGCGACAAACGCACGGCGGCATAGAGTCGCTCGGGCACTCCCGCCATCGGCTCTTCATCACCGCTCCGGTCGACCCACACGAGCGTGCGCTTTTGGGCCAGGCCTTGGCCGCTTGCGTAGATCAACGTGCCAGTGTCCGAGACATCGAACTCCGCGGTGCCGGTGGGCAGCGTGACGACAGCGGGCACGATCGTGCTGGCGGTGCCGCGGGTCTCGAGTCGGGCCAGGTCGAACGCGATGGCGACGAGACTGGTGCCGGCCATGTAAACCAGGTGCCCGCTCGGAAGGTAGTGCGCCTGGCGGCCGCCGCGGATCAACGTCTTCCACGCGCCGCTGGCCAGGTCGAGCACGGCGACCTGCGCCGCGTCGAGCCCGCCGGTCACCGGCGTGATAGTGAACAACACCGCGCGGCCGCCGGGGAGGAGATGCGGCCAGAGGTGATCGGCTTCGCCGCGAGCCCGGTCCGGCCTGGTGAGGATCTGCGGCGCACCGCCATTCGACGAGACCCGCTGCAGCCCGGTGGTCGGCGCCGCGGTCGCCAGGATGATGGCGCCGTCGGCGCCCCACGTCGCGCCGCGGCTGGCGGCGTCGACGTGGCACAGCGGCACCGGCGGTCCGCCGGTGATCGCGACCTTGTTCAGCACCGGTCCGCCCGCCGCCGGTTCGAAGAAGCCGACCCACTGACCGTCGGGCGAGACGAAGGGCGCCTTGGGCCGGCCCGGTCGGGTCAGGGCGATCGGCTCGAGCTGGTCGACGCGCCGCACGAAGAGCCGCGTGCCGTCGGCCGGACGTCCACCCTTGTAGACGATGTGGCTGCCGCTGCGGGTGATGGCGACGTCGATCGACTGCGGATCGACATCGAGGTCGTCGGCCGGCGTCGTGGCGATCGTGAACCGCGACACCGGCGCTGATGGCGGGGACGGCGCCGGCCGCCACCACGCGATGGCCCCGATCGCGACGGCGGCGAGTGCCGCGGCCACGGCGGCGATGAGGCCCCACCGCCTCCGGGGCGCTGGCGGCGCCGGGGCGATGGCAACACCGGTCGACAGGTCCTCGAGCGCGATCCGCGCTTCGCCGATGTCCTGCAGCCGCCGCCGTGGATCGCGATCGAGGCAGCGGACCAGCAGCGCGCGCAGCGCCGCCGGCGTCGCCGGATCGAGCGCCGACCAATCGATTGGCCGGCTCCGCACCGCGTCCATGACCTCGACCGCGTCGTCGCCGGGGAAGGCTCGGCGGTCCGCCAGCATCTCGTAGACCACCGCCCCGAAGGCCCAGACGTCGGTCAACGGATCGACCGCGAGTCCGCCGGCCTGCTCGGGGCTCATGTAGGCCGGCGTGCCGGCACGGGCGCTCAGGTCCGCCGCCGCCGGTCCGGCCGGCGACGGTGTCCCACCGCCATCGCCCTCCGAGGGCGTCCGCTCCATCGCCTTGGCCAGGCCGAAGTCGAGCAGCTTGACCGCGCCGTCGGGGCCGAGCGCGACGTTCGACGGCTTGAGATCGCGATGCACCACGCCGCGCGCGTGCGCGACCTCGAGCGCGTCGGCCATCGATCTGGCGATGGCGATCGCGTCGCTCACGGCGACCGGGCCGGCGGCCAGGCGGTCGGCGAGGGTCGGCCCTTCGACCAGCTCCAGCACCAACGCGAAGGCCGGGACGTCCGGGTGCGATGGCGGATGCCACGCCTCGATGCTGTAGATCGCCGCGATGCCGGGATGATTCAGTGACGCGAGGACCTGTGCCTCGCGCCTCAGGCTGGCCAGTCGATCGCGATGCGCCGCGCTTCCGGCGTCGAGCGCCCACGGCAGGATCTTCAGCGCCACGTCGCGGCCGAGGGTCGTGTCGTGGGCCCGGTAGACCTCGCCCATACCGCCGCGGCCAAGCAGCGCGACCACCCGCAGGTGCGTGCCGACGGCATCGCCCGGCTGCAGCTGCGCCGGCAGGAAGGCGAGGCTCGCGTCGAGCAGCGGGTGCGGCGCGGCGTCGGCGGCGAGCATCGACTCGACCAGCGCGGCCAGCGCCTCGTCGCCGCCGCCGGCGTCACGGACGAGGCGCCCGCGATCGCCCGGCGGCCAGTCGAGCGCCGATTCGAAGATCACCCTGGCCCGTCCGAACGCGTCGGCGGACGGGCGCTGTCCAGATTCGCTCATGCCCCGTGTACCGGCCTCATCCACTGTTAGCGGGAACGGCTGGCTCTCAGTATCATGCCGGCGGTCGTCGATGGCAGAGATCCCACGCAGCGCCGACATCACCGGCTGGCTGGCGCAGTGGCGCGACGGCGACGCCGGGGCGCGCGACCGGCTGTTCGCGGCGGTGCAGCCGCACCTCGCCCAGCTGGCCGCCGGCTTGCTGCGGCGCGAACGTCGCGACCACACGCTGGAGCCGAACGCGGTCGTCAACGAGCTCTACCTGCGTCTGCTCGGCGGCGCTGCCGTATCCTTCCGCGACCGGGCCCACTTCCTCGCCATCGCCGCGCAGACGATGCGCCGCGTCCTGATCGATCACGCCCGGGCCCGGGTCGCCGGCAAACGCGGCGGCGTCCAGCAGCGCGTGCCGCTGTCCGGCATCGCTGCTGTCAGCAGCCAGGAACCGCTCGATGCCGAGCTGATCGACCTCGACGATCGGCTCGAGGCGCTCGCCCTCGCCGATCCGCGCGCCGCCCGGGTCGTCGAGCTGCGCTTCTTCGGCGGCCTGCGCGAAGAGGACGTCGCCGAAGTACTCCAGGTGTCGGTCATCACGGTGAAACGCGACTGGAAGGCGGCGCGGGCCTGGCTGGCCGCCCGTCTCCAGTAGTGGCGTGATACGTGACGGCCGCCGTTCCCGCTAGAGGGGGAGGAGGCTGCATGTCGTCACGATTCATTCACTCGGGTTGGTGGTCCCTCGCCGTGGTGGCCGCAGGGCTGCTGGCAGCGCCGTCACTGCGATCGCAGACCGCGACCGTTCCAGAACAACACGCGTCGACGTTGGACCGCGGGCCGGACGGGCGCCTGCGCAATCCCGGACTGCCTGGGTGGTGTGAGACGCCGGCCGCCGATCGCAAGGCGGACATCGGCTGCTACACGACGGCGTCGGCCGATCTGGGTGCGCTGCCGCGCGAGCCGCTGTTCTGGCATCTCGACCGGTTCGAGACGCGGGCCGCCGCCGAGGCCAGCCGCGGCCCGCGCGGCGTCGTCGTCGAGAGTCACCACCGGCAGTGGCTCTTCACCATCGCGGCGGAGCGTTGGCGTCCGGCCGGCGGCGAACACGTCGCCTCGGTCGGCCCGCTCGAGACTCGGCCCGATGCCCCGCACACCGCGCGGTTCCTCGAGACGGTGATCCCGGCAGGCGCGCAGAAGGAAGGGGCGGGACATCGGCATCCCGGTCCCGAGGCCTGGTACCTGCTCGAAGGCGGCCAGTGCCTGGAAACGCCCAGCGGCATGCTGACGGCACGCGCCGGCGAGACCATGCTGGCGCCGGAGGGGCAGCCGATGGCGATTGCCAGCTTCGGCGCCGGCACGCGGCGCGCCATCGTGCTCGTCCTGCACCGTACCGCCGAGCCCTACGTGATGCCCTTCGGCGCCCAGCCCGACGCGCCGCACGCGCACTGGCGGCCGACCGGACTCTGTTCGAAGTAGCGACCGGAAGGCTGGCCCGGGGTCCCGGTTGGGATGGCGGACCGCGCCTGCCATCATCCGCAGGCATGGCCTCCACTCGATTCGCCGTTGCCGCCAGCTTCGCCGCCTCCGCGTGTCTTGGGGTATCGGCGGCGGCGCAGCCGGTCCCGGCCGCCAACCAGGGCGCGTTCCGCTTCGAGGCGCCGGCCAAGCTGGCCGTGAAAGTCGTCGTGCGCCATCGGCATGAAGAACGGCGACGTGCTGGTCGTCATGACCGACGCGCCGATCAACTGCGCCGCGGCGGCCAGGAGCGCTGACCCGCAGGACGCCGTGCTCAACGCCGGCGGCATCGCCGCCCGCGTCCACTTCACGATCAAGGCCACCGGCAAGCTGGGCCCGGTGTTCCTCGCCAACGTGTCCGGCGCGTCGACCTACACCGACGACGCGCACGGCGTCCTGAAGGCCGGACCGAAGACGCCGACCAGCATCGCCGGCGCGGTGAGCAGCGGCGGCGTCCACAAGGTCCAGGTCTACTCGGGCGCGTCACGACATGGAGTACGACCTGACCTTCAACACACCGATCGTGAAGGCCGCCAAGTAGCCTGACGATCGAGCCCGCGGCGTCGGATAGACTGCACGCCCGCATGCCCAAGACGTCGTTCGCGCTCGCCCTGGTTCTGGTGGCCGGCGCCAGCGTCCTCGCCGAACAGTTGCGATACCTGCCCGACGCACCCGGCCGTTGGAAGCCGTGGAGCTTCGATGCCTACCCAGACAGCCGGCGCGCCGCGGCCGCGAAGGCGACGGAGGTCAAGGCACTCGAAGCGCAGCTCCTGGCGCTGAACGCGATCCTGCAGCAGGCGCCGGGCTTCGCGGCGCCGAAGGGCTTCAGCGTCGAGACCGTCGGAAGTCTCGACGTCGAGTCGCGCGGGCCGGGGCAGCCAGCGGCCGCGGCGTTGCCACTGCCCGGCACCCTGAACTTCGGCGCCTACGGCGTGCACGAATTCGCTGCGGGCGGCACGACGCGGCGCAACGATACCGGCGAGACCGCGCAGGTGCTGTTCTTCGTCAACCAGCTGGCGCTGCCGATCCTGTTCGAGGGCAGCGGCGTGCCGGAGTTCAGCGAGCTCGCGACCGACGTCACGCTGCTCGCGAAACCGCAGCCGGCCGTCTACGGGATCCCGCGACACGGCGACGCGCTCGTGCTCAAGAAGAACCCGGCGCCGCTGACGACGCCCGTGTCGCTGGGCGAGAGCCTGCAGCTGCTCGACAAGGCCGTGTCGGCGCGGCTGGCCACCAGCCGGGACGCGGTGGCCCGCGTGCAGAAGCAGTACGACGATGCCCGGGATCCGGCCGCGCGCGCCAAGCGTCTTGCCGAGCTGAAGCAGCTGGCGACGATGGTCAAGGACCCGGCCTACGTCGAGAAGATGCTGAAGGCCGACCAGCAGGTCGAGGCCGGTCTCGCCCGGCTGGTCGGTCCCACCAGCGAAACGACGAAGGCCATGGTCGCCGTCGAGCGTGAGCTGGCGGCGGTCACGGCCGCCATCGGTGCCCTGTCGGCCGCCGACCGGGCTGCGCCCGCCTGTTACGTGGCCGGCAACACCGCCGGTCCGGCGCGCTTCACCCGCGATGTGACCGCGGCCTGCGCCGCCGTCGTCCGGCCGAACTGGAGCCTGTTCAACCCGGCCCTGCCGCGGTCGGCGCCGCAGGTGCTCGTCATCGGCCACTTCGAGCGGTGCCTCGAGGCGCAGCAGCCGTCAGCCAACCAGGGCGGATGCGCCGCCAACCGCAAGCTGATCGAAGGCCTCGACCAGCGCGCGGTTCTCGCCTGGCTCCAGTAGGGCCCCGACGATGCCTTGCCGGCGGCGGCCGGGAGGAGTAGAAGGGTTGCATGCCGTCGCGCCCGATCGCCCGCTGCCTGCTGCCCGCGCTCGCCCTGCTCGTCGTGCCGGGGCTGCAGGCTGGTGGGGGCGGTCAGGCGCCGCCGGCGCCGACGCGGGACTATCCCGTCCAGCCGGTCCCGTTCACGGCGGTCAAGCTCACCGACGATTTCTGGGCGCCGCGCATCGAGGTCAACCGGACCGCGACAGTGCCGGTGGCGTTCGAGCAGTGCGAGCGCACCAACCGCGTCGACCTGTTCGTCCGCGCGGCGCAGGTGCTGCGCGGCGAGGAGCCGGCCAACCGCAATCCGCCCGGCTATCCCTTCGACGACTCCGACGTCTACAAGGTGATCGAGGGCGCCGCCTACACACTGAGCGTGCATCCCGATCCGAAGCTCGATGCCTACGTCGACGGCCTGATTGCCAAGATCGCCGCGGCGCAGGAGCCGGACGGCTATCTCTACACGACGCGGACCATCAACCCGCAGAAGCCGCACGAGTGGTCCGGGCCCGAGCGGTGGGTGCTCGAGCGCGACGACAGCCACGAGCTCTACAACCTCGGGCACCTGTTCGAGGCGGCGACGGCGCACTTCCTGGCCACCGGCAAGCGGTCCCTGCTCGACGTCGCGGTGAAGGCTGCCGACCTGCTGGTGCGGACGTTCGGGCCAGGCAAGCGATCGATCTGGCCGGGCCACCAGATCACCGAGATGGGCCTGGTGAAGATGGCGCGCGTCACCGGGACGCCGGAATACCTGACGCTGGCCAAGTTCCTCCTCGACGAACGCGGACCCGGCCCGCTTCCGCCCGGTGAGCGCGCCAACCCGCGCGGCCTCGACTACAACCAGGCGCAGCAGCGCGTCGTCGATCAGACCGAGCCGGTCGGCCACGCCGTCCGCGCGATGTACATGTACTCGGGCATGGCCGACGTCGCCGCGCTCACCGGCGACCCGACCTACGTCCACGCCATCGATACCATCTGGAACAACACGGTGTCGACGAAGCTCTACGTCACCGGCGGTATCGGCGCCTCCGGCGTCGGCGAGGCGTTCGGCAGCCACTACCAGCTGCCCAACCTGACCGCCTACAACGAGACGTGCGCCTCGGTCGGGATGGATTTCTGGAACCATCGCCTGTTCCTGCTGCACGGCGACGCCAAGTACATCGACGTGATGGAACGGACGCTCTTCAACGGCTTGATCTCGGGTGTCGCGCTCGACGGCAAGACGTTCTTCTATCCGAACCCGCTCGAGTCGCGCGGCCAGCACCAGCGCAGTCCGTGGTTCGGCGTCGCCTGCTGCCCGTCGAACATCTCGCGTTTCCTGCCCTCGGTGCCGGGCTACGTCTACGCGAAGACCGCCGACACCATCTACGTGAATCTGTTCGTGCAGGGGACCGGCGACGTCACGCTCGACGGCCAGCGCAAGGTGCGGCTCACCCAGGAGACGCGCTACCCGTGGGACGGCGCCGTGGAGATCACTGTCGCACCGGATACGGCGGGTCCGTTCGCCATCGACGTCCGCATCCCCGGCTGGGCACGCGAAGAGCCGGTTCCAGGCGATCTTTACCGCTTCCTCGACAAGGCGCCGCCGGCGACGCTGAAGGTCAACGGCGAGCTGGTGCCGCTGACGATCGACAAAGGCTTCGTGCGGATCGCGCGCACGTGGAAGGCCGGCGACACCATCACGCTCGATCTGCCGATGCCGGTGCGACGCCTCGTCGCGCACGAAAGGGTGACCGACGACGCCGGGCGCGTGGCGCTGCAGCGCGGCCCGATCGTCTACGCCGCCGAGTGGCCCGATCACCCCGGCGGCCGCGTCCGCAACCTGGTGCTGCCCGACGACAGCCGGCTGACGTCGACGTTCATGCCCACGCTGCTGAACGGCGTGACGGTGCTGAGGGGACGCGCCCGCGCCCTCGCCGCGGACGGCCGCGGCGGCGTCACCTCGGCCGACCTGCCGCTCATCGCCATTCCCTACGCGACGTGGGCCAACCGCGGCCCGGGCGAGATGATCGTCTGGCTGCCGCGCACCGACGCCGGCGCGCATCCGACGCCGTACCCGACGATCGCCACGACCGCGACGGTCAGCGCCTCGGTGCCGGTGCAGGGTCGCGGCAAGAGCGTGCGCCCGATCACCGACGGCGAGGCACCGCCGACCTCCGACGATCCCGCGTTGTACTTCGACTGGTGGCCGACGCGCGGCAGCGGCGCCGAGTGGGTCGAGATGACGTTCGCCAAGCCGGCGATGGTCGCGGAGTCGTCGGTCTACTGGTTCGACGACACCGGCCGCGGCTCGGTCCGCGTCCCGGCGTCGTGGCGCCTTCTCTACAAGGACGCAGCCGGCGCGTGGACGCCGGTCCAGGCGTCGAACCCCTACGGCGTCGCCCGCGACGGCTTCAACCGCGTGGCGTTCGCGCCGGTGACCACGGCGGCGCTGCGGCTCGAGGTGGCGATGCAGCCGATGTTCTCCGCCGGCGTGCAGGAGTGGACGGTGAAGTAGGCTGGTCGCGTGACTCTCGACGAGCAGTTCGGCAACATCGACATCTACCTGTTCGACCAGATCCTGCGGCGGCGGATCGCGCCCGGCGACCGGATCGTCGACGCCGGGTGCGGTTTCGGCCGCAACCTCGTCTACCTGCTGCGCGAGGGCTACGAGGTGCACGGCGCGGACGCCGACCCCGACGCGGTCGCCGAAATCCGGGCGCTCGCGGCCCGGCTGGCGCCGGCGCTGCCTGCCGCCAACTTCCGCATCGAGCCGATCGAGCAGCTGTCGTTCCCCGAGCGCTGGGCGTCGGTCGTGATCAGCAGCGCGGTGCTGCACTTCGCGCGCGACGACGCGCAGTTCGAGGCGATGCTCGCCGGCTCGTGGCGGCCGCTCGCCTCGGGCGGCATGTTCTTCTGCCGCCTGGCGTCGACGATCGGCATCGAATCCGAGGTGCAGCGGATTGGCGACGCTGGCCGGCGCTACCGCCTGCCCGACGGCACTGCGCGCTACCTCGTCGACGAGCCGATGCTGATGGCCCTCACGCAGCGGCTCGGAGGGAAGCTCCTCGATCCGCTGAAGACGACCGTCGTCCAGGGCCAGCGATCGATGACCACCTGGGTGGTGCGCAAGGACTGACCGACCGCCTCTGACAATTCCTGCCGCGCATATAGCTAAAATGCAGTTGCAGCCATGAACAAACGGTCCACCGGCAGCGGCCTGGCCGCGCTGCTCCTCGTCGCCTGCGGCCTCGGCCCGACCTCCGCGCAGAATCCGTCGCCGGTGTCGACGTTCCCGTTGACGCAGGTGCGGCTGCTCGACGGACCGTTCAAGCGCTCGGAGGCGCTGAACCTCGCCTACGTCCACGCCCTCGAGATCGATCGCCTGCTGGCGCCGTTCCGCACCGAGGCTGGCCTGACGCCCAAAGCCGAGCCCTACCCGAACTGGGAGAGCACCGGCCTGCAGGGCCACACCGCGGGCCACTACCTGACGGCGCTGGCGCAGGCGTGGGCCGCGACCGGCGACGCCGAGGCGAAGCGGCGGCTCGACACGATGGTCGGCGAGCTGGCCGAGTGCCAGCGCGCCAACGGCAACGGCTACGTCGGCGCCGTGCCGAAGAGCCGCCAGCTGTGGGCGAGCGTCGCCGCCGGCACCCTCCAGGTCGAGCGCTTCGGATTGAACGGCGCGTGGGTGCCCTGGTACAACCTGCACAAGCTGTTCGCCGGGCTGCGCGACGCCTACCTGATCGGGCGCAACGCTCAGGCGCGCGAGGTCCTCGTCGCGCTGACCGACTGGTGCGCCGGCCTGCTGGCGAAGCTGTCGGACGCCCAGGTGCAGCAGATGCTCGGCGCCGAGCACGGCGGCATGAACGACGTGCTGGCCGACGTCTACGCGCTGACCGGCGAGCGCCGCTACCTCGATCTGGCGCAGCGCTTCTCGCATCGCGCGCTCCTCGAGCCGCTGACCCGGCACGAGGATCCGCTGACCGGCCTCCACGCCAACACGCAGATCCCGAAGGTGATCGGCTACGGCCGGATCGCCGAGCTGGGCGGGGATCCGGCTGGTCGCGACGCCGCGGCGTTCTTCTGGGACACCGTCGTCCATCGCCGCACGGTGGCGTTCGGCGGCAACAGCGTCCGCGAGCACTTCAACGCCGCCGCCGACTTCGCCCCGATGCTCGAATCGCGCGAGGGGCCCGAGACCTGCAACACCTACAACATGCTGCGGCTGACCGAGCTGCTGTTCCGCTCGAAGCCGGCGGCGGAGTACGCCGACTACTACGAGCGCTCGCTCTACAACCACATCCTCTCGACGCAGCATCCCGAGCATGGCGGCTTCGTCTACTTCACGCCGATCCGGCCGCGCCACTACCGTGTCTACTCGCAGCCGTCGCAGTGCTTCTGGTGCTGCGTCGGCACGGGCATGGAGAACCAGGGCAAGCACGGGCACTTCATCTACGCCCACCGCGGCGACGGCGCGCTCTACCTGAATCTGTTCGTCGCCTCGGAGCTGACCTGGCCCGAGCATCGCCTGACGCTGCGCCAGGAGACGACGTTCCCCGACGAGCCGCGGACGCGGCTGGTGCTCTCGCTGGCGGCACCGCGGACGTTCACGCTGCAGGTCCGGCATCCAGGGTGGGTGGCGGCCGGCGAGTTCCGGATCCGCATCAACGGGCGGCCGTGGCCGGCGCCATCGACGCCGGCGTCCTACGTCGCGATCGATCGCGAGTGGCGCGACGGCGATCGCGTGGAGGTCGACCTGCCGATGCGGACACGCCTCGAGCGCCTGCCGGATGGCTCCGACTACGCCGCGCTCATGCACGGCCCGATCCTGCTGGCCGCGCGGACTGGCACCGAGCAGGTCGAGGGCCTCGTCGCCGGCTCCGGCCGGATGGCGCACACGTCGGCCGGGCCGTACCTGCCGCTCGACACCGCGCCGATGCTGGTCGGCGATCCCGCCGCGCTGGCCGATCGCGTCCAGCCGGTGACCGGCAAGCCGCTCACGTTCCGCGCCCCGGCAATCATCCGGCCGGCCGCGGCCCGCGATCTCGACCTGGTGCCGTTCTTCCGCGTCCACGACAGCCGCTACATGATCTACTGGCGGGTCGCGACACCGGCGGCCTACACCGGCGTGGTCACGGCGTTGCGCGACGCCGAGCGCGCCCGCCTGCGCCTGGACGCGCGGACGCTCGACCGCGTCGTGCCCGGCGAGCAGCAGAGCGAGATCGATCACGGCGTCCGCAGCGAGGCGTCGACGACGGGCGCCACCCACGGGCGTCCGTTCCGCGACGCGACCGGCTGGTTCGGCTACACCGTGAAGCGCGGATCCGCCGCCGGGCCGCTGCAATTGCTCGTCACGTATCTGGGCAACGAGCGCGGCCGGCGCTTCGAGATCCGCGTCGACGGCATCACCGTCGCGACCGTGGTCCTCGACGGGCGCCAGCCGGATCGGTTTACCGAGGCGAGCTACGCCATTTCCGCCGAGGTCGTCGCCGCGGACGCCGATGGCGTGCTCGACGTCCGCTTCGTCGCACAGTCGGGGTCGAAGGCCGGCGGCGTCTACGACGTCCGCCTCGTGCGACCGGAGTGAGGGCCGCCGCCCAGCCACTCGCGCGCTTGGCCCGGCGGCGCCGTTCGACGGCCCGGGTCCATCACATCGCGATAGCCCGGGCACCGCCGCGGGCCACAATTCACGGATGAGCATCGAGTGGTTCGGGCGCGCGCTGGCGCTCGCCGCAGGCATCCAGGTCGTCGCGGCCGGGCAGGCGCCCTCATCCGATTCGAGCGGCGGCGGCCGGCATCCGCACCGATCACGCCGTCGGCTTCTACGACGCCAGCCTCCGGCGTGTGGTCATCGTCGGCGGCGCCGGCGATCCCGCTGACGGCGGACGCGACCGCGTCTGGAGCTGGAGCGGGCACGGCTGGGACGTCGAAGCGGACGCCGGACCGCCCGGCCGCGTCAACGCCGCGGCCGCTTGCGTCGCGAGTTCCGGTCGCGCGATCGTCGCGGCGGGATCGCGAAAGACGACGGACGGCACCTGGGCCGTCGTCGGCGACACGTGGCTGAGGGATCGCGGCGGCTGGCGGCGCATCGCCGACCTCGCGCCGCGTGATCATCATGCGCTGGTCGTGGACGGCCGCGGCCGGGTCCTCCTGTTCGGCGGAATCCCGGCCGACCGGTCGGCGCCGTGGCCAGGCGACACGTGGGTGCTCGACAGGGATGCGTGGGCGCGGGTCGCCACCGCGGGGCCGGCGGCGCGCGGCCGGACGGCGATGGCCTACGACGCCAGGCGCCGGCAGGTGGTGCCGTTCGGCGGCGTCAGCGCCCCGCCCGGTCCCAACCAGCCGCAGACGTTCTTCGATGACACGTGGACGTGGGACGGCAGGCGCTGGCAGCGCGCGGCGGTCACCGGGCCGCGCGGACGCTACGCGCACGGCATGGTCTACGACGAGCGGGCCGGCGTGGTCCTCATGTATGGCGGCGCCGCGGCGCATCGCGATGCCCCGTTGAGCGACATGTGGCGGTGGGACGGCTCGACGTGGACCGAGATCCGACTCGACGGGCCGACACCCGGCCATCGCTACCAGCCGGTGATGGTCTACGACCGCGCCCGCGGCCGGACGATCCTCCACGGCGGCATCGGCGGATCCTCCGACACGTGGGAGTGGGACGGCGTTCGCTGGCGGCAGGTCGGCCCCTGACCCGCGCCGGCTGAGATTGATCACGTCGCCATCATGCCCGCATGCGCGGACACGAGTGCTACCACTGCAAGCAGTGGGTCGGCGAGGGCGAAGCGCACGACTGCTGGACGACGACCGAGCAAGCGCTGACGCAGAACCTGTCGGAGGATCTGCGCGAGGCCTGGGAGCAGGACGCGCCGGTGGCAAGGGCGGTCCGGAAGAAGGCTCCGCTGCGGCCGTCGCCTGCCAAGAAACGGTAGCCGCGGGCGCGCCCGACAGGTTTCGCGTGCTTCCACCTGCGCAACGGCGTGACACAGCAGGGCACAAGGTGATCGACTGACGCCGCGCCACGGGCGGTAGCGCCAGGTCGCACCCTGGCGCCTCAGCCGTTGAATCGCGCCAGGAAGTCGGCGACCGCGTACCACCACGGCGTCGTGCTCAGAGGGCCGCGTAGCACCTGCACGGCCACGATCATACCGCCGCCGATCAGGTAGGCCGGATGCGGCCGGCCGCGGGTGCGCCAGTCGTGAACGATGCCGGCGACGATGAACAGGTCGGCCACCAGCGTCGGTGCCAGGATCGACTCGATGGTTCGCGGTGGACCGAGGCCCGGACGCAGGCCGGGCGCGATGCCCGCGTTGACGGCGAAGAACACCCGGGCGATGGCCGGTGGAATCACCGCGGCCGTCGACAGCAGCATCAGGCGCTTGTGGATCTCGGGGCGCGTCACGGTGGCGACGGCGGCGGCGACCAGCGCCCCGAATAGCGCGATCATCGAGATCGACGCGATGTGGAAGGCGCGGGCGCGATCGCCGTAGCCGGCGGCCAGCCGCCGGATGAGCGTCTCGTCCGCGGCCGCGACGCCGACGCAGACCATCGCGGTGGCGAGCGAAATGCCGAGGAGGCCCCAGGCCCGGTGGCGCGCGATCCGGCCGCGCGCCGCGATCACCGTCTGAGCGAGAAAGTACACGGTCCAGCCCGAGAAGAGCAGGCCGTGGAGGTAGAGCAGCGGCGAGCCGACGAACGTGCCGACCGGCACCTGCAGCCAGAACGTCGGTGCGAAGCCGGCGAACGCGACCAACACGGCCGCGCCAGCCGTCCAGACGTAGAACAAGGAACGTGGATCCGCACCTGCCACGCGCGTCACAGCGTCCTCACGTACGCCAGCAGCGCGGCCCGCTCTTCGGGGCGCGGAATCCGATCGAAGTGCACGCCATCGGTCGACGCCGCCGGCGAGGCCACGCCAGGCGCCGCCAGCGCTTCGATCCGTTTGAAGAACTCGACGTAGTGGTCGACGACATCCTCGAGCGTGGCGGCGCTGTTGTTGTGGAAGTACGGCGCGGTGTGGCGGATGCCGTACAGAGTGGGGACATCCAATTTGTCCCAGTCGTCCTGCGGGCCCGGTCCACCGACGAACCCGGTCAGCAGGCCGCGGCCAGGATCGGAGCTGGTGCGCCGCACCCTGGTGCCCGCTGGCAGCGAGCCGCCCGGCGCCTGGGTCGGCAGCGATAGTACGATCTCGTAGGTGCGCGCGTTCCGGGCCAGGCGCGGCGGGCACGGCGCGAAGGCGAATCGGGCCGGCGTCGCGGTGTCGACAGGCCGCGGGCACTGGCTGGAGATCGTGCTGAAACGCGTCACCGGAAAGGTCGGCGTCGACTGGCCCGGTCCGCCGTGACACTGGCTGCAGGCGCGGACGAAGACGGCCTTGCCGGTCTCCTCGAGCGCGGTCAGGGAGCCGTCGGCGTCCGGCAGCCGGGACGCCCCGGTGCGGACCGCGTCGGCCAGCGCGCGCACCCGATGGTTCGAGAACAGCGTCCGCTGGAACGAGGCAAGGTCGTCGAGCAGTGGCGGCGACGGCTCCCTCCGCACCTCGGCATGGTTGAGGAGCGCCGCGTGTGCCTGGTCCTGCAAGGTCGTCAGTCGCGCGTCCAGCTGGTAGGCGCCGGTGGGATTGGGGCTGCGCGGCCACGCCGCCGAGCCCGTGTCGGCTCCGGTCAGCGCCACGTTGTTCACGCTCGGCACCATGCGCCAGACGTCGACCATCGTGTCCTCGGAGACGGCATTGGTCGCCGGATCGATCAGGCGCACGTTGGGCGGTAGCGGCATCGCCACGCGAATCAAGCCGTTCTGGCGCAGGTTGCCGTAGTCGCTGGCGGCGTCGCCGTTGACTCGGAAGTCGTCGGCGTCGATCGGCCGGAACAGCGGATCGTCCGCCTCGGGGTTCCAGCGTCGCCGCCTCTGCAGCAGCCGGAAGCGCGCTTCGGCGCTGGCCGGCGACAGCTGGAACTGGTCGGTCGGCATGTGGCAGTCGGCGCAGGCGCGGCCGTTGCCGTCGAGCGTGCGATCGACGAAGCCGCGCAGGCCGCGCAGGACGGCGTCGCACGGCTCGCCGCCACAGGTGGCGGGATGCCGCGACGGAACGCGCTCGTGCGCCGCGACGTCTGCCGCCGTCGAGTCGGGCGTGGTGGCCACGGCGATCGTCAGAGACGCGATCAGGCCACAGGCAAGCAGCGAGGCGAGTGCGTTCACAGGCGCTCCGTTCGTACGAGAGGGAAGGGGTCCGCATCCACTGACGCGCGAACGGCGGGGAAACTGTGTCACCGGGGATCGGGCTCCCGCGCGCATCTATAATCGCGGCGCGAGCACCGATGGCGACCGCAGATGCAGGCAGGATCACGCTCCTGCTCGAACAATGGGCGGCCGGCGACCTGCAGGCGCGGGACGATCTGGTGCCGCTCGTCTATCAGGAGCTGCGCCAGCGGGCGGCGGCCTACCTGCGCCGCGAGCGGCGCGATCACACGCTGCAGCCGACCGCCCTCATCAACGAGGCCTACCTGCGGCTGATGGGACAGCGGCGGGTGACGTGGGTCAATCGCGCGCAGTTCTTCGGGGTCGCCGCCCAGATCATGCGCCGCATCCTGGTCGATCACGCCCGCGACCGGCAGGCAGCCAAGCGGGCGGGAGGGGTCCGCGTGACGCTGGACGATGCGCTCGGCACGGCGTTGCCGCCCGACTGCGAGATCCTCATGCTCGACGACGCGCTGCGCGACCTCGCCGATGTCGACGAACGGCAGGCGCGGATCGTCGAGCTGCGCTACTTCGCCGGCCTGTCCGAGGAGGAAGTCGGGGCCGTGCTCTCGCTGTCGCGCGCGACGATCGCGCGCGAGTGGCGGTCGGCCCGGGCGTGGATGTATCGACGCCTCACCGCCGGCCGGGCGGCGGGCGCATGACCGGCGATCGCCGGCGCTGGACCCGGGTGAAGGAGATCTTCGACTCCGTGCTTGCGGCACCGGCGGAGCAGCTCGACCCGATCCTGCGCGATGCGTGCGGTGACGATGGCGCGCTCGAAGAGGACGTGCGGTCGCTGCTGGCGGCGCACGAGAACGCGGGGACGTTCGCCGCGCTGCCAGCGGCCGACGTGCTCGACGCGATCGCGGTCGCGACGGCGGCGAACGACGGGCCGGCGCTGGCCGTCGGCGCCCAGCTCGGACCGTATCGCATCCTCGGAGCCCTCGACGCGGGCGGCATGGGCGAGGTCTATCGCGCACTCGACACCCGGCTGCACCGCGAGGTCGCCGTGAAGGTGCTGCCCGCGATGTGGTCGCACGACGGCGATCGCATCGCCCGCCTGGAGCGCGAAGCGCGCCTCCTCGCCGCTCTGAACCATCCGCACATTGCGACCATCCATGGACTGGAGGTTGCCGGCGCGGTCCGCGCCGTGGTGATGGAGCTGATCGAGGGGCCGACGCTCGCCGATCGCCTGGCCGAAGGACCGCTGCTGGTGGGGGACGCGATCGCCAACGGCGTCCAGATCGCGGCCGCCCTCGAGGCCGCTCATCGCAGAGGCATCGTCCACCGCGATCTCAAGCCCGCCAACATCAAGATCGCGCCGGGCGGCGCGATCAAGGTGCTCGACTTCGGCCTGGCGATGGTGACTGTTGCGGAAGAGACCGTGCGGCACCGATCGCCGTCCGCCGCCGAGCCCGGCCCGGCACCCGCGATCCTGATCGGCACGCCGGCGTACATGAGCCCGGAGCAGGCACGCGGCGAGACCGTCGACGCCCGCGCCGACGTCTGGGCCTTCGGCTGTGTGCTGTTCGAGATGCTGGCCGGCCGCCAGGCCTTCGAGGGCGAGACCATCGCGGACACGCTGACGGCGATCCGCGAGCGCGAGCCCGCGTGGGAGCGGCTGCCGCGGCCCGTGCCGCCGCACCTGCGGCGCGCCCTCCGTCGCTGCCTGGACAAGGATCCGCGCCGGCGATTTCACGACATCGCCGATGTGCGCATCGAAATCGAGGACGCCGGCGACGCCGAGGCCGCGGCGTCCGTCGCGGTGGCGGCGTCGAATCGCCGGCGAATGCACGTGCTCGCCGTTGTCGCGGCGGTCGGCGCGCTCGGGTGCGTGGCGGCGGTGACGGCGTTGTTGCTCCGGTCGGCTCCGCTCGCGCCCGAGCCGCGCGTGATGGAGATCACGACGCCGTGGACATCCGACTTGTGGGCGTTCGCGGTCTCGCCCGACGGGCGACGCCTCGCCTACGTCGCCGACTACCAGGGCCAGCCGACGTTGTGGGTGCGTGCCTTCGACACGGCCGGGGCCACGCCGCTGCCGGGCACCGAACGGGCGCGCGGCCCGTTCTGGTCTCCGGACGGCCGCTCGATCGGGTTCTTCGCCGACAGCGACCTGAAGCGGATCGAGGCGCGCGGCGGGGCAGTGCAGATCGTCACCTATGCCCTTGCCGGCACCAATGCCACATGGGCACCGGACGGCACGATCCTCTTCTCGAGTACCCCGGTGCCGGGACTGCGCCGCGTCGACGCGGCGGGCGGTCGCGTCGAGGCAGCGACCGCACCGGCGCCGTCGTCGACCGGTCATCGCCATCCGCATTTCCTGCCGGACGGGCGGCGCTTCGTGTTCTTCGTCGGCGGGCCCGACGACGTGCGCGGCGTCTACCTGGGCGGGCTCGATTCGTCCGCGGTCACCCGGCTGGTCGCGTCCGACACCCATGCCGCCTACCTGTCGCCAGGGTGGCTGCTGTTCGTGCGGCAAGGCACGCTGCTGGCCCAGCGCTTCGACGCCTCGCGCGCGACGCTGAGCGGCGAGCCGGTTACCGTCGCCGATTCGGTGGCGTTCGATCCGATTGCCGGCAGCGGCGGCTTCTCGGCGTCCGACGGGGGCGTCGTCGCCTACCGGGCCGGCCGCCCCTCGGTGACGCGCCTGTCGTGGTTCGACCGCGCCGGGCACCCCCTCGGCACGCTGGGATCACCGGAACAGGCCGGCGTGTCGACGTTCGTGCTGTCACCGGACGGTCGCCGCGTCGCCGCCGAACGGACGATCCAGCGCGAGACCGATGTGTGGCTCCTCGACGCCGTGCGGCAGGTGCGGCTGACCCAGGGAGGCCCCGGGACAGCGTCGCGGGTGCCGGTCTGGTCGCGGGACGGCGGCCGGCTCGCCTTCGAGCGCATCGGTGCGCAGGCGACGGCGTTGTCGATGCGAGCGCTCGGCAGCGGGGGCGACGAGACACTCTTCGCGTCGCCGGAGGTCAAGGTGCCCTGCGATTGGTCACCCGATGGGCGCCTCCTGATTTACTACGTGCCCGATCCCGTCAGCGGCACCGATCTGTGGCTGCTGCCCACGGACACGCGGGTGCCGGTCGTGTTCCTGCGAACCAAGGCCAACGAGCTGTGGGGCCAGTTCTCGCCCGACGGCCGGTGGGTGGCCTACCAGTCGAACGAGACGGGACGCTACGAGATCTACCTGCGGCCGTTGGCGGGCCCCGGCGAGCCGATTCCGGTGTCGACGCAGGGCGGGGTCTATCCGCGCTGGTCCCGCGACGGCCGGGAGCTGTACTACATCGCCCCCGATGCGACGATGATGGGGGTCTCGATTCGGCGCGCCGCGGCCACGCTGGAGGCTGGCGTGCCGGCGGCGCTCTTCCAGACCCGCCGCGTCGGCGGCGGCTCGAACGTCATTGGCCGAGGGCACCAGTACGACGTCGCCCGCGACGGCCGGTTCCTGATCAACATCGACACCGAGCACAGCGCGCCGCCCCTGACGCTGCTCCTGAACTGGAATCCGTAGCGCCGGGTGGTCTCGGCCGCCTGCGACGTGGTGCGCACCGATTCCAGCGCTGGAGATGAGGCGTACGGCTCACGTCCCGGGCAGCGTCGGCTTCGATATACGGCCGTCGTGTACCGGCGCCGGACATCTCGAGCGCGTCCATTCGGACGTGTCGCCGCTCCTGCAGGTGATGCCGTGGCCGGTCTCCAGGATCTGACGGATCGGGACCTGCGGGCGATGTAAGAGTACCTCCGCGCGATCTCGCACGCCGAGCCCGGAACGCCGGACGCTCAATGAATTTTGTTGCGGACCCGGCGTCGCGAATCCCTTCCGTCAGGCGGACTCGGGCGCCAGGGCGGCGTGCTAGTATCCCGGCCACGAACCGGGCTGCGCGGCACGCGCCCGGCCTTCCCCCGAGGACCCCCCATGGCCGACGGATCACTTTCAAGACGCGACCTGCTCCGACGCAGCGGTGGCGCCGGCGCGTTCTTGGCGCTGCCGGCGACCGCACGCGCGGATGTCGCCGCTGCTGCACCGGCGCCGGCCGACGTCCCGGCCGTGCCCGATGTCTACGGCGCCATCGGCGTGCGCCCGCTGATCAACGCCCGCGGCACCTTCACCATCATCAGCGGCTCGACGATGCTGCCCGAAGTGCGGGCCGCCATCGACGCGGCCAGCCGCCGCTACGTCCATCTCGACGAACTGGCCGAGGCGATCGGCGCCCGCCTGGCCACCCTGACCCAGGCCGAGTGGGGCCTGGTCACGTCGGGCTGTTCGGCCGGGCTGACCCACGCGACCGCCGCCTGCGTCGCCGGCGGCAATCCCGAGCTCCACGTCCGCATCCCGAACCTGCAGGGATTCGCCAAGGACGAGGTGATCATCCCGGCGCACTCGCGCAACGTCTACGACGCCGCGATCCGCGCCGTCGGTGTGCGCGTCGTCACGGTCGCGACCGTCGCCGAGCTCGAGGCGGCGATTGGGCCGCGCACCGCGCTGATCTACGTGCTGGCCAGCCCAGACGCCGACAAGAGCGAGCTGAGCGTCAAGGCGATGGGGCCGATCGCCAAGGCCAGGAACGTCCCGATCCTGGTCGACGCCGCCGCCGAGATCCTCACCATCCCCAACGTCCACCTGGCCAACGGCGCGACCCTGGTCGCCTACAGCGGCGGCAAGTGCCTGCGCGGGCCGCAGACGGCGGGCCTGCTGCTCGGCCGCAAGGATCTGGTCAAGGCCGCCTGGGTCCACAGCGCGCCGCACCACGGCCCGCATCGCGGCTACAAGGTCGGCAAGGAAGAAGCGATTGGCATGCTGGCCGCGGTCGAGACCTGGGTGAAGCGCGACCACGACGCGGAGTGGAAACGCTGGACCGGCTGGCTCGATCTCGATCGCGGCGAAAGTGAAGACCGTCGACGGAGTGACCGCCGAGATTGCCCAGCCGGTCGGCTTGTCGAACAAGACGCCGTCGCTGCGGGTGCGCTGGGATCGCGCCAAGCTGGGCGTCGGTGGTCCCGAGGTCGTCCGTGCGCTGTTCACCGGCGAGCCGCGCATCACCATGACCGCATCGGGCGGCGGCGACGCCGGCGATCGGACGGTGGTCACCGGGACCGGCGTCTCGATCACCCCGTACATGATGGCCGAAGGCGACGCGCCGATCATCGCCGACCGCCTGCACGCCGTGCTGAGCAAGCCGCCGATCACGCCGGTGACGACGCCGGCGGCGCCGACCGCCGATCTCTCCGGCGGCTGGGACGTCAAGATCCAGTACGCGGCCAGCGCCTCCACCCATCGGTTCCAGCTGCGTCAGAAGGGCGCGGAGATCGAGGGGTCGCACCAGGGCGACTTCATCACCCGCGACCTCACCGGCTCGATCGACGGCGACGCGGTGCGCCTGCGCAGCAACGTCGGCGAGGAAGGCGGCGACGCCTTCTCGTTCCAGTTCACCGGCAAGGTCGCCGGTGATCAGCTGACCGGCACGCTCGACATGGCCGAGTATCTCGGGGCGACCTTCACCGCGACGCGGCGCGCCGGCGGGCGGCGGCGGGCATGATCGCCAAGATCGCGGCCATCGCCGCCGGCATCTTGGTGGCGGCCGCCGCCGGGGCGGTCCGTCCGCAGGCGCCGGCGTCGGCGGCCAAGTACGACCTGCTGCTCAAGGGCGGGCACGTGATCGACGCCCGCAACAACGTCGACGCCGTCCGTGACGTCGCCATCGCCGGCGGCAAGATCGCGCTCGTCGCGGCCGCGATCCCGCCGGCCGACGCCGGCAAGGTGATCGACGTGTCGGGCCTCTACGTCACGCCCGGCCTGATCGACATCCACGCCCACGTCTACACCGGCACGGGTGAGAAGAACTCCTACGCCGGCGACAACAGCGTCGCCCCTGACGGGTTCAGCTTCCGCGTCGGCGTCACCACCCTCGTCGATGCCGGCGGCTCCGGCTATCGCAACTTCGAGGACTTCAAGGATCGGATCATCGATCGATCGCGGACGCGCGTGCTCGCCTTCCTCAACATCGTCGGCAACGGCATGCGCGGCGGGAAGTTCGAGAGCGACCAGGCCGACATGGAATCGCAGCCGGCCGCGGCGATGGCGATGAAGCACAAGGGCACCATCGTCGGCATCAAGACCGCGCACTACACCGGGCCGGAGTGGACGCCGGTCGACCGCGCCGTCGAGGCCGGCACCGCCGCCAACATCCCGGTGATGGTCGACTTCGGCAACAACCATCCCGACACCAGGCCGCTCGCCGATTTGTTGACGAAGAAGCTGCGGCCGGGCGACATCTACACTCACATGTACTCCGGGCTGCGCAACGAGCTGGTCGACGGCAAGCCCAATCCGGGCCTGGTCGCAGGCCGCACGCGCGGCGTGATCTTCGACGTCGGCCACGGCGGCGGCAGCTTCAACTGGGGCATCGCCGCGCCACTGATGAAGGCCGGGTTCGCTCCCGACTCGATCTCGACCGATCTGCACGTCAGCAGCATGAACGCCGGCATGAAGGACATGCTCAACGTGATGGGCAAGTTCCTGGCGCTGGGCGAGCCGCTGAAGACGGTGGTCGCGCAGTCGACGTGGCAGCCGGCGCGGGAGATCAAGCAGGATGGCCTCGGCCACCTGTCGCCCGGCGCCATCGCCGACATCGCCGTCCTGAGGGTCGAAAAGGGAACGTTCGGCTACCTGGACATGTTCGGCGCGAAGCTGACGGGCACGGAGCGGCTGACCGCCGAGATGACCCTCAAGGACGGCAAGATCGTCTACGAGCTGAACGGGCTGTCGCGTCCCGAGTGGTCGACGCTGCCCAAGGATTACAAGACGACCGGCGCTCCCACGTGGGACGCGACGAGGAGGTAACGTGGCCAAGCCGACGAACGCGAACAAGACCAACCGACGCAAGTTCCTGACCGCTGCCCCGGCGGCGGCCATGGCCGTTGCCGCGGTACCCGCCGTGACCGCGGCCCAGGGCACGCCCGCCGCACCGGTCAAGAAGGTGCACTGGTCCGGCGGCAAGGCGCCGGAGAAGACGCCGCTCTTCAGCGGCATCGTCCAGCACGGCAGCCTCATCTTCATCGCCGGCATCGGCGCCCACTTCGAAGGCGACATCAAGGCGCACACCAAGCACGTCCTCGACGAGATCCAGAAGCGCCTCGAATCGGTCGGCTCGTCGATGGAGAAGGTCCTCAAGGTGAACGTCTACCTGAACGACCTGAAGGACTACGCCGGGATGAACGAGATGTTCCTCGGCCGCTTCGGCAAGGAACCGGGCGTCCGCACGACGATCGCGGCCGCCGGCGGCATCCCCGGCAACTCGCTGGTCGAGATCGACTGCATCGCCTGCGTCTAGACCGCTGGCGGCGGCAGATCGACGAGCCGGTCGAAGGCGAGCCCGCTCGAGCCCTCGCCGCGGCCGGTCCGCTTGCGGACGCCCAGCCACACCCAGGCGCGGCCGTCGCGCCAGCGCGTGCGCTGGAACGCCTGCGTGACCTGCACGCCGGCGCGCGGCACCTCCTCCTCGTGCAGCACGTAGCGGGCCGGGCTGCCTGGCCCGTCGAGGCCGGTGCGGAGGAGCGACGTGCGCGGCCGGATCGGCGCCGGGTCGACCGGGACGCCTGCCACGGTGTCGCCGTCAAGGAAGCGCAGCATCGCCGCGCGCTGCAGCTGGATCTGGCGTGTGTCGCCGTCCACGTGGACGGGAATCATCGGGATCCAGTGCTCGGGCACCTCGCTCATCACCTGGTAGCGGATCGACGCCCCCGGCGCGCCCGGCGGCGTCGCCGGCAGATGCCCGTGCCGCCGTTCGAAGTCGCGCAGGAAGAAGGCGTGCGTCTCGGCGGCGGCCTCGGCGCCGGGTTTGGGCCGGCCTGACGGCAGCGTGATGGTCCGCTCGATCGCCCACACCATGTTGGCCATCTCGTCCCGGGCCAGCGCGATGGCCTCGAGCGGCCGGCCCTCGAGCACCTGCTGGGCGGCCGGCAGCAGGACCAGGCTGGTGTCGGCCGCCTCGTGGCCGGTGCCCTTCGTGCTGAGCAGGAACATCGCCCAGCGCTGCCAGTCGTCGTCGTCGCCACGGCCGGCCGCTTCGATCCAGACGCGCTCGTCGAAGACGTTGGTGACCGCCATCCCGCGGACGTTGGCGATCGAGCCGGCCGGCACGGTGAACGGGACCAGGTACCAGTCGTTGGCGTAGACCAGGCCGAACTCGATCAGCAGCAGCTTGCCGAGATCGGTGGTGTCGGGACGGATGTCGCCGAAGTTGGTCCGGCCATCCTCGAACTCCCACCACCGCGTGTTCGGCATGCCGTTGAACGACACCTGCGTCGGCAGCATGGACAGGGTGCGGGACGTGCGCGCCCCCTCATCGCCGACCGGGTCATCACCGACGGGGGCATCGCCGTCCGGCGGGTCGGCATCGGGCCGGGGCAGGGCGGTCCCCGACGGATCGACGTCGAGGTTGTACCAGTCGAGATGGCCGTGAAAGTACTCGTCGGCGACCATGACCTTGTCGGCCGCTGCGGCACCGGCCGCGGCGGGCGCAGCGCAGGCGAACTGGTACTCGAGCCGATCGGGCTGCCAGGCGGCATTCGCTGGCGGCTGGCTGATGAGCCGATCGAACCAGGCGACGAACCGTCGGCCCAGGGTGGCCGCCTCCGCCTCGCGCCCGGCCAGCACCGCGATGCCGTCGGCCGCCTGTCCGCCCGAGCGCAGGTGCTGATAGAAGAGGACGCCGTCCATCGCCCGGCCGCCCGACGTCGCAGCCGCCGACAGCGACCACGCGTCCGGATGCGCAACGGTGGCCGCGTCCGCGACCCCGATGCCACCCGGCACGTGAATCGCGTAATTGGCGACGAACGCCGGGCGTGCCGTCGGCTCCAGCGTGTCCACCAGCTTCAGCCAGTAGCGGCCGAGCATCAGACGGAGGTCCAGCGCCATCGGCTGCCCGTCGAGCGTCAGCGGCACCGGCATCCGCTCGACGCGGGCCTCGAGCGGCGTGCCGTCGTCGAAGGATTCGGCCGGCCCGCTGCCGGCGCGGTAGCGGCGGATCCGCGTCGCGTCGATGCGCACCTTGGCGAAGATCGGCGAGCCGGCGTCGTCGCCCTGGAACTCGCCCATCTGCCACTGCTTCGCCAGCAGCCACAAGGCGTCGCGCACTTCGGCGCGCAGCGCGCGATCGAAGCGCTCCGTGCGCGGGCGGCCCTCCAGGCGGTTCCACGACGTGACGCCGGGCCGCGTCTTGTCGGCGACGACCGCCGCGATCTCGGTGGTGACGAACTTGAACGGCATGGCGTGACCTTCAGCCCCCTGGCTGCGACGCGAGCACGACGCGGTTGTTGAGCGCCAGGTTGGCGGCGATCGTCAGCTGCCGCGCCTGGCTGGCCATGATCGTCGCCGGCAGCAGCGGCGCGTAGGCGGTCGTCTCGATGTGCCGCGGCTCGAGGGCGCGGCGCTTCGCCAGCTCCAGGGTTTCGTGCAGGGCGTCGACCAGATCGTTCCACTGCCAGGCGCCGCGGAACTGCGCCGGCGTCACCAGCAGCATGGCCTGAGGAGCCTCGGCGTTCGGCCGATCGTGATGGAAGGCCAGGCCGGTGTCGACGCTGTCGCCGGGAATCGTCTCCGTCCACTCATCGAGGAGGAGCCCGCACTGCCGCGACGCCGGGTTGAAGGCGCTGGCGAAGTGCGCGGTGTAGAGCAGCCGCTCGCCCTCGAGCCGCTGCCCGGGCGCGAGATCGAGGCCGACCCAGGCGTCGCCCGGGATCACCGGCAGCTGCAGCGGCCGCAGCGTCGGCTCGGTCAGGCCGAACCCGCCGGTCAGGAGCACCACCTGCTCCCAGGCGTGCATCGTCTCGCGGACGCGCGCGACGCCATGCAGCCAGGTGTCGACCGGAAAATCGATCGCCTGCTCCGGATCGGGCGGCGCGGTCAGGTGCGCGAACGGCGCCGCCGTCTGGCTGATCGCCAGCGCCGTGGCGAACTCGCTGGCCCGCGCCGGTTCGAGCGTGAACTCCGGGACGATGCGGAAATCCTCGCCGAGCAGCGCCTGCGCCGCCTGCGCGAAGGCGGCCGCTTCGTCGGCCGCCAGCGCCGCGTCGGCGGCGTCCTGGAAGCGCGCGGCCGAGTCCTGCAGCCGGCGATCGAGGTGGCCGGCGATGGCGGTGACCACCCGCAGCGCGTCCTCGGCGAACCGCACCATCTCGTCTTCCTGCGGCGCGAGCGACACCACCGTGACGTCGACGTCGGCAATCGGCAGCAGCGCGAGCAGGTCGGTGCGGAGGTCGGCGAGGCCGGTTCGGGTGCTCGCCGCCACGTCGGCGAAGCCCTGCCGGCGGGCGATCAGAGCCGGGCGCGTGACCGTCAGCAACGTGGTCCGGAACAGCGCCGGCGTGGCCGGCAGCGGCGCGATTGGCACCGTCGAGATGGCGCGTTCCGCCTGGCTCAGCACGCGGAACCGTTCGGCGTCGGAGGCGGTCGGCGGCAGCGCGTCGTGCTCCGCGACGAGGCCGTCGAATTCGGCGAGCCGCTCCGTCCAGCGCACCGCGACATCGGCGGCCTGCGTCAGGAGACCGCGGAAGATGCGGCCGCGGGCCTCGTAGGCGAAGGCCCAGCCGGCCTGCGGGATGGCGAAGGTGGCGGCGCGCGCGAGCAGCGCGGACAGCGTGTCGACGTAGCTGTCGACGTCGCCCAGGATCTCGTCGCGGCGCGTCGCCAAATCCGAGAGCGGCCCCTGCAGCACCGCCGCGAAGGCGGCCAGGTCGGCAGCCAGAGTGCCCAGGGCCGTGCGCACCAGCACGAGACGGGCGCCGTCGACGACCGGCGCCACGTCCTGCGCCACCGCCGCTTCACTGGTGAGCGCGAGATCGGTGGGGCGCAGCGGCCGCGAGGTGGTGACCAGGCGGCGCAGCGACCGGAGCAGCGGCAGCACGGCGAACACGCTGAGCGGCGCCGCGAGGGTCCGCAGGTAGGCGATGCGGACGGGCGCATCGGGCCGCGGCCCGAAGGTGAGGGCGGCCACCCGCGCCACCCGATCGTCGAGCTCGGCGAGGGCCTGCGTCGGGTCGTCGCCGAGGATCGCGACCAGGTCGGCCGGCTGCAGCGCCAGATCGCGCAGGGTCACTTCGCGTTCGGCTGCCGGGTTGCCGGCGGCTGCGTCGTGGAACGTCACGACGCACCCGATGTCCGATAGAGGCGGCAGCTGCGCTGCCAGCCAGGCGTTGACCGCCGGCTCGCCCTGGGCCCGCGGCGTCATCGCCAGGCCGGCGATGGGCGAGACCGTCGCCGAGGCGCCGGCCGCCAGGTGCAGCGCCACCCGCGCCGTGATGCCGATGCCGGTAAGCGGCGTGCGGACGACGTCGGGCTCGGGCGGGAAGTGGCCGCGCGCGTAGGCGTCATAGGTGGACGCAACGCGATCGTAGTTGCCGAGCACGGCCTGGTGGACGCCCTCCGACAGCGCGAGATCGGCGACGGCGTCGTGGGCGTCCAGGAGCCGGAGCGCTTCCGCGTCGATGGCCGTGGCCTGGAGCGCAGAGGCCGCCGGGAGGCCGGTCTTGCCGAACGGGTAGGCGAGGGTGCCGGTCGTCTTCAGGTGCTGGGCGAAGGCCAGGCCGTCGATGACGTTGCGCGCCTCGATCGCCTCGATCGACACGCCTTCCGCCGGCTTGGTCGACGCCAGCCGTCCGCCCCGCAGCGGGAACGCGCGCCGGAGCGGGTAGATGAATCGATCGACCTCGGCCAGGCCGTGCCGATCGTGGAGGCCGCGCTCGAACTGATAGCCGAGCAGATCGCCGAGGCTCTGTCCGCCCCGGATGCCCTCGAGGAGCGCCAGCGCCGTGCGGACGCGCTCCGACGTCAGGTTGACGGCCAGCGTCCGCCGGTTCTGCTCGCTGGCGTTCGAGAGGAAGCCGTTGCGCAGGATCGCCGCGGTCACCGCGTGGTTCAACGACGGCGCGTGGATGTAGCCCTGGTTGGTCGGGTCCCGCATCAGCGGCGGCTCCTTGGCGTCCGTGAACGCCTTCAGGAGCTCGGGATCCTCCAAGCCGACCGGTGTGAGCGTCTTCCCCTCCGGGCGCAGATCCTCGAGCCACGCGTAGGCGCCGAGGTAGAGGCCCTGGCGCGGCTGACCCTCCGGCTGGTGCAGCTGGCGCATCAGCGAGAGCTGATACGTGACCAGCGACTGCAGCCAGGCGTCCAGGCGGTAGCTGCAGAGATCGACGTGGTCGGCGAAGGCGCGTTCCAGCCGCGCCGTCGGCAGACGCTGCAGTCGTTCGAGCGCGGCCAGCTGATCGCGCAGATGGAAGGCGAAGCTCATCGAGCCGAGCCGCGACGCGATGAACGCGCCGACCGTCTGCGTCGCGTGGCCGGTGATGGCCGGCTGCACCGCGTAGAGGGGCTGGTAGCGGCTCTCGCTCGCGGTCGTGGTGTCGCGCACGTGCAGGAACGCGGCTTCGCTGCGCGCCGCCACCGACTGCGCCGGCGAGTACAGTCCGGCCGTCTCGTGCAGGACGACGCTCACGTCGTGGTAACCGAGCTGCAGCGCGTGGCGCAGCATCAGGTAGAGCAGCGCCGCCGGCGGCTTGTCGTCGACGAAGCCGTTCTGCGCGTAGAGCGCGTCGAGCGACGTCCGCGCCGCGGCGATCAGCCAGGCCAGGTAGTTGGTGCCACCGGTCGTCGTCGCGCGGAGCGGAAAGCTCTCCGACAACGGCCGGTCGTCGACGACGCCGCCGGTGAGCATCAAGGCGGCGCCCGAGAACACGGCGTCCAGGATCTTCGGGGTCGCCGCGCCGGCGTAGCCGAGCGACGCCAGCGTCTCGCGGGCGCGGTCGCGCCGCTGCGACGCCAGGACGCCGCGGATGACGCCGCCGAAGCCGGCCAGGTTCAGTCGATTGAACAGCGACTCCAGCGTCTCCCCGTTGCGGTGCGCCCATTCGACCGAGCCGGAGTGCAGGCCGATGATGTCGAGCAGCGTCGCATGCGGGTCGACGTCGCGCTGGCGGACGTGGGCGATCGCGGTCGACGGCACGGCGGCACGCCAGTCGCGGTCGACGGCGGAGAGCAACGGATGGAGCCGCCGGATCAGCGGCAGCAGGTCGGCGTCGGCGGCCTGCCCGGCAAGCCCGAGCGGGAGCTGGCGCTGGTGCATCCACTGCATGCGCGACAGCGCCGTCGCCGGCAGGATGCCGTAGGGCTGGTTGCCGATCCGGATGGCCGGGACCGCGCCCGCGGCGACGACGTAGCGATTGAAGAAGCGCCGCGTCAGCTCGATGCCGTCGGCGTCCACCGCCGGCGCCAGCATCGTCGTCAGCCAGTAGCCGAGCGTCGCCGGCCACAGCGCCGTGTTCATGGCCCGGCCGGCGAGCTGGTCGGTCTGCCCGGCGTGGTGGACGTGCTGGAAGAAAGCCGGATCGAGGCCGAGCCACTCGGCCAGCCACTGGCCGTCGCGCTTGTCGAGCCACTCGCTCGCCGGCGTGAACCGCGGCGCCGCGGAATCGTCGAAGCTCTCGTCGGCGTCGTCCCCGCGGCTGTGCCCGGCGGCGGCCGCGTCGGTGTTGTTGGTCGGCGTGCCCTGCGGCACGAGGCTCACGCCGGTGCGGCCCCAGGCGTGATGCTGCAGCAGCGTCTGGATCTCGCGCTGCGCCGCCGTGGCGTCGGCGTTGAGGCGCACGCCGATCACCAGCACCCGGTCGAAGCCACGGGCGGCCTGGACGGCGGTGAGCGGCACCCGCATCGCCATGCCGTCCTGCTCGGCGCGCGTGAAGTCGGACAGCCACCGAAGCGGCTCCGGTACGACGAGATTGCCGTCCTTGTCGTGATGCAGCCGGTCGGCCTCGTCGGCCGACGGATCGGGGCCGGCGAACAGCGTCGCGGGCACCGGCCGCCCGGCCACGACCACCGGCGGGTCGTTACCCTGGTAGCCGAGGAAGACGAACCGATCCGGCAGGATCGTGAACGTGGGCGCCTCGGCCCAGGCGCTCTGCGTCGTCTCGGGCCCGCCGTCGTCGCCAGCCAGCGCGCCTGGCGGCGGGCTGGCGAACACCACGAAGGCGACCGACACGTTGAGCTCGGCAGGCGTGAACCCGGTCGGTGCCGTCGCGGTGAAGTTCACCGGCTGATAGCGCTCGATGATCTCGCCGGCGCGCGCTGCCGAGACCGCGGTCTCGAGCGCCGTCCGGGCGGCGCCGATGGCCGTCGCATTGCCGTCGGCGAGCCAGGCGGCCCGCCAGAACACGGCCGCCGCGGCGGCCTCGGCCGGCGGCAGTACGCTCGCGGCGTCCGTCGCCACGACCAGGACCGAGATCCTCCGGCCGCGTCTTGGCCGGCTTGTCGGCGAGGTTGACCGGCGGGTCGTGCTGCACCAGGAACGTCGCGCGCCCGGATCCGTGGCTGCCGACCAGGGCCCGCCAGGCTTCCCGTTCCTGGGCCTCGATGCCGCCCGCCTGCCAGAGGTTGACCCAGTAGGCGCGGGTGTTCTTCGCCTCGCTCTCGGTGACGGCCGGGTTGAAGGTATCGAGCCAGCAGTCGTCGGGGTAGACGCGCACCCAGAGCTGCGGCACGGGTGCCGCCGCGCCAGGCGCGGCGACGGTCTTGAAGCGCGTCTCGAGCCGGACCGGCATCAGCAGGATCGGCGTCGCATCGTCGAGACGCTCGATGCCATCCCGCGGATCGCTGAAGGCGGCGAAGTCGGTCCGCACGCCGGCTTCGACTCGGCCCGCCGCGGCGCGCGCCTCACGCAGGCGCCCCTGTTCGCTCTTCGTCGCCGCCCGATCGCGCTCCAGGCGGGCGCGCGCCTCGCGCTGACGATCGTCGTCTTCATTCGGTCCGGCGACGCGGGCCAGGGCCGCCTCGCGCGTGGCGAGGCGCTTCAGCCGCTCGCGGGTGACCGCCAGGGCGCGGTCGATGGCCGCGACCCCCTCGCGGGCCTCGCGCAGCTGGACTCGCAGCGCGTCGAAGTCAGCCACGACGGCTCCCCGCCGGCGGCGGCAGCATCTCGGCGGCGTGGACGGCGACCAGCACCGGCACCTGGAACAGGATGTAGGCGAGCTCGGCCGAACTCATGTCACGGCTCCACGTGATCTTCTTGTCGTCGGCGAACTGCGGGGCCTTTTCCTGGTCCTCGCCGGTCGGGGCGAGCAGGGTGAAGGCGGCCGGCGACGTGGCGATGTCGATGTGGCTGCCGGCGGGCTGGACGTCGGCCCACGACAGGTCGTTCCAGGTGTTCAGGTGCGGCTGCTGGTCCGTATCGAGGCCGAAGCGCGGCTCGCCAGGCCGCTCCTTGATCACGAAGAACCAGCCCGGATCGTCGCCCGGGTTCGCGCCGGTGCCGCCCTTGGCTTTCTTGACGGTGAGGTCGAAGCCGAAGAAGTAGATGTCCGGGTCGACCTTCGCCTCGTAGAGCGGCGTTAGCACCTTGGTCCGCGGCGGCCGATCCTCTTCCTCGGGCGTGAGCGGCGCCAGCAGGCGCTCGCGGGTGTTGTCGATCGCGCCGCCGCGCTCGCACGGCGACTTGTCGCGATCGGCGGCCGACACGCTGGTCCGCTGCCAACAGGCACGATGGGCGTAGATGACGGCGTTCGGGTAGCGCTTCAGCAGCTCGCCGCGGATCACCAGCACGAGCTCGTCTTCGTCCGCGCCGCCCTGCTCGCGGTGGTCGTGCGTGCCGAGCGCGCTCGTCGGCGGCCACGTGTGCAGCGGCGGGATGTCGCGCAGCGACTCCTTCAGGGTGTCGTCGTCGACGTTGTCGGCGTTGAAGAAGCCGCGCGACATCCCAGAACTGGCGGAACGTCGCTGCCGCGCTGATCGGTCGGGTACTCGCGCCACAGCAGCTCGCGCGCGAACTCGTGGTTGAGCCCGACCATGTAGGCCTCGATGAACCGCTGGTTCGTCTCGAGCAGCGTGATGGTGTTGTGCTCGATCAGGTTGATGTTGGGCAGGAACAGCTCGGCCGAGAGGTCCTTCAGCGGCTCGTACATCGGCAGGTCGATGACCGGGTAGGCCATCGGCTCGATCGAAGCCGTCGCCGATCTCGCTGGTGATGCGGGGCGGCAGGAAGAGGCTGGCGCGGATCCGGGCCGGGATCGTCCGCGTCGGCCGGAGCGCGTCGAGGCTGGTCCGGGCCAGCGTCGCGAGATCGAGCTGGGTGCGCAGCGGCGCCTTGCCCGCGCTGACGCTCGCCTCGACCAGCTCGAAGCCGTCGCGCAGCCCCTGCTTCAGGCGCGCCGCTTCGACGCTGTCGGCCCCGCCGCGCGGCGTGAAGGGCGTCGTCGTCGCCGTCGACGGGTCCGCGATGGCGAAGTTGCTGACGCCAGGGAGCGCGTCGATGGCGGCCACGGTCTGGTTCGCTTCACGCACGGCGGCGGAACCGCGCAGGGCGGCGCTCCACGCCGACAGCCGCCGCCAGGCGTAGACACCGGCCGCCGCGACCACGCCGAGCAGGATGGTGGCGATGCCGAACGGCACGACGAACATCAGCAGGATCAGCAGCAGGGCCGCGATCAGCACCAGCCACGGCAGCTGCGGGTAGCGGCGCAGCAGATCGAGGATGGCCGGGGGCGCGTCGGCCGGCAGCGCCGCGTCCGCGATCTGGTCGGGCGTCAACAGGCCAGGCGGCGTGACGCGGGGCGGTGCCGCGCTGACTTCGCCGGCGTTGACGCGGTCGATGAGATCGGCCGGCTTCTGCCTGGCGGTGAAGGGCAGCGAGGTGATGAACCGGGCCCGCGGGCGGATCACGCGACGCAGCGCGGCGGAGGTCATCGTCGGCTGGACCAGCGCCCCCGTCATCGCATGGTGGACCGTCACGCCGGCCGTCAGGACCCGCTTGTTCAGCGGCGCGATCAGGTGGAGCGTCTGCTGGCGGCTCACCGCCAGGGTCGGCAGCAGATGGCGATCGAACCAGATGTCGCTGACCTGCAGGGCGAACTGGCCGGCGCGGATGCGCCGCTGCGCCTCGAGCACCTTGCCGATCTGCGCCCAGGCGGCGTCCATGAACGCCTCCTGCTGGTCCTGGACGACGCGGGTGCCGAAGCCCGCCGGGACGCGGAAGCGCGGATCGAGGTTCAGCCGGTGCACCCAGTTCTCGGCCGGCAGGATCGGGGTGCCGTCGGCGTTGGTGAGGACGCGCTTCATCAGCGCATGCCACGTCCCGTAGAGCGGCGGCGTGATGACGGGGTCGGGATCGCCCGCGCGCGCGTACTGCTCGGGCAGGTTGACGAGGCGCGCCAGGTCCTGCTGCAGCGGCCGCGGGAAGGTGACGTCCCATGTCTCCCAGGCGTCAGGCGGATCGGGCGGCTCGTTGGTCGGACGGCGCAGCGCGCCGCCCAGCCTGAGGACGCCGCCCAGCTCCGCCTTGTCGAGCGGGCGGACGTTGGCGCGCGGATCCTGCACGTCCATGTCGCGCACGCCGACCCGCGGATCGACCGGCTTGGGCTCGAGCAGCCGGACCAGCGTCTCGAAGTCGCCGCTGGCGCCGGTGCGGAAGTACCAGCGGTGATAGACCGGGTGGCTCTGCGGCTCCGGCCGTCGGGCCGGGATCCCAGGCCGACATCGTCGCCGCGATGTCGCCGAGATCGAGCTTCAGGCCGGCCCGCCGGCCGGTCTCGAAGGTCGGGATGACGAAGGCGTGGTAGGCGGTGTTCTCGGCCAGCTTGCGCGGGCAGATCAGGCGCGAGTAGGCGAGGTCCGGATTCGTGGTGGAGCAAGGCCGCCAGGCGCGGCAGCACGGCGTTCATGTCCGTCGACGAGAATTCCTCGTCGGCGCCGGCGAGGCTGCCGTTGACGTGGACGTGCGCCCACGCCCACAGCTCGTCGGCGCGCGGGAAAACGCCCGGGTCGAGCACGTCGATGTAGGGCAGCGGCCGGTCGCGGGCCTCCTTCCCGTCGACGAACTCGACGTCGCCTTCCTTGAGCACGAGAGCGTCGAGCCAGGGGCGCAGCCGGTTCTTGGTGAGGTCCGGCGCGGCCGGCGTGTACCGCCAGGGAAAGTCCTCGTCGTAGAACTCGAGGTAGGCGAGGTAGTTCGGCTCGAAGTTCGTGCCCCAGGTCGCGGCTCGGTGCGGACGATGGCGCGCGCGTCGATGCCGACGATATCGCCCGGCCCGAACAGCGCGACGTCCTTCGACACCGACCGCGTCTCGACGCCGCCGCCCACCTTGTCGCCCTGCAGGTCGAGCGCGACCGTGACCGTCGGCCGCACCTTGACGTTCGGGTCGAAGTCGCCGGCGGTGATCTGGTTGGCCAGCCCCTGGCGCAGCCACGGCAGGAACGAGTAGGTGCCGAGCGTCTTCGTCATGCGGCCCTCTCGTAGCTGGGGATGACGTGGAGGACGTCGGCGAGCGTGCGGTCCTCGGCGACCTGCCGCGCAGGTAGTCCCGGGCGCTGGCTTCGCTGTGGAACGCGACGGTCTCCGCCGCGAACGCGGCGTTGGTCGACTGCAGGGCCACGGTGTAGGTTTCGGCGGCGACCGCGATGTGGTCGGCGAACGGCTGCCGGCTGGCCGCGGTCGCGTGCGACACGGCGGAGCGGGCGGTGGCATTGCCGCGCAGGAAGAACGTGAACAGGCTGCCCGCGAAGCCACTGAAGCGCCGGGCGAAGCGCTTGAAGTTCGAGTCGATGATGATCTCCTCGTAGCGGACGACGCGCTTGACCATGCGGCTGGAGCGCACGTCCGGGCCGGACGCGGACAGCTCGAGGCCGGAGCGTTCCGGGGCGAAGGCCGGCCGCGACAGCTTGTCGGCGTCGGAGATGTCCTGGAACTGCGCCGGCGCGAACCGCTCGAAGGCGTCGGCCTTCCTGGCCAAGCCGCCGGACACGACCAGCGAGACGCGGGTCACGTCGCTCGGCTTCTGGTTGCCGACCTTGTCGAGCGTGAGCTCCAGCGGCAGCGCCCGCTGCGAGACGCGCAGCACGCCGATCGGATGGAGGATCAGCGCCGCCGTCGTCCGAGGGCAGCTTGCGCAGCGACACGAACAGGCGGCTCGAGGCTGGCGGGAGCGCCCGCCACGTGTCCGGCTTGTCGAGCTCGGCTTCGAGCAGCGGCAGCACCGCGATCGGCGGCAGCATCGTGTTGCGGCTGTCGCCCCACGTCGTCTCGAAGTCGACGTCGAGATCCCAGAAGAGCAGCGAGATCGAGCCGTGGCCCTTGATGTGCCAGGGCGCCGGTCCTTCGAGCAGGCCGCCGATGCCGACCGAGAACAGGCCGACGCCGAAGACCTTCACCGAGAAGGACGCCGAGATCTCGATGATGAAGTAGAAGGGCGAGAACTGGAACAGCGCGTCGAAGCTGGAGATGCCCGTGCGCGTTGAAGGCGTCGAGGCCGAAGAAGACCTCGACCCGGGCGCCGAACTGCACCGTGTTCGAGGTGACGGCGAAGTAGCCTTCGACGCGGACCCGCGCACCGGCGTGTTGAGCAGATCGATCGAGATGCGCTTCGGGCTGGGGAACGGCAGCGGCGGCGGCGCGAACTGCGGGTGGAAGCCGCCGACGCGACAGGACGAAGTTGGCGTCGTCGCCCCACGCGACGAGCAGGCCCATCTCGCCCTCGATGGTCAGGAAGACGATGCGCGACTCGAACAGGCCGGCGAAGAAGCACATGCGCTGCTTGTCGAACTCGATGGCGCCGACGAAGTTCACCTGCAGGTTGATGATGGCGATGTCGTCGGCCGGGAGGGCGACGCGAAGCACGCCGAGGATGGCGATGTTGCCGGGGATCTCGATGATCACGCCGAGCGCGACGCTGACCAGGGTCGGCGTGCCCCAGCCCAGCTTGGCCATCGGGCCGATCAGGAAGGTGCCCTGCTGCGGCGGGAAGAAGGCGCGCAGGTCGCTGATGATCTTCGGGCGCGTTGGCGATGATGTCCTTCGGGAACATCACCGTGGTGAGGCCGCCGGTGCGCACGCCCTGCAGCAGCGCCTCCAGGTTCATCGTGCGGTTGAGGCCGATCAGGCCGCCGACGGCCAGCAGCGTGAAGCCGAAGCCGAGCTGGAGCCCGGTGCCGAACTCCACCGTCATGATGATGAGCAGCGAGAAGCCCTTGCTGCCGTCGGGCATCTTGGTGGTGATCAGGCCGATGGCCTTGATCGAGAGGAACTCGGCGAACGTCAGCTCGAGCGCGCCGGCGTACTCGCCGCGGTCGGCGTCGACGTAGAGGTAGCCGCCGCCCTTGACCACGCCGGCGTCGATCGACAGGCCGACGCCGTTGGGCGGCTTGAAGCCGAGTCGGAGGTCGACCGGCCCGAGGTTGCCGTCGTGATTCGGCGGAAAGGCGAAGGTGGCGGTGAGGCCGATGTTCTCGACGACCGCGGTGAGCGGCCCCAGCGCGCCCTTCAGCGTCGCCCCGAGCGTGATCGGCAGCTTTCCGTCGCGCGGATTGGCCGCGATGGTCAGGCCCTGCACCTCGATCGGCCCGAGCTGGACGTGGACCGGCAGCGCGATCTCGAGGTTCGACGTACCGCGGAAGTAGATGCCCTGCCGGTTGGAGAACCCGACCGCCAGGTCGGTGCTGAAGCCGATGCCGTTGCCCGGCACGATCGTGGAGATGAAGCCGTCGCTCTCGGCCGTGTCGATGCGGAACTCCAGCCCCTTCAGCTCGAGCTCGGCGAACAGGTCGGCGGTGCCGTCGCCGCTGATGCGGACCCCGCCGCCGCCGCCGATCTTCTTGAACTGCAGCCGCGTGGTCGACGGCGAACCGAGCAGGATCGTCGGCGCATCGTCGAGGCTGCTGCGCTCGGCGCGCACGTCGATCGAGCCGGACGCCGAGACCGGCGCGCCCTCGGCGGCGAACCCGACGACGGTCTCGAGCGGCCGCCCCGGCCGCATCAGCAGGGCGATACCGCCTTCCGCCTTCAGGTCGGTGCGGATCGTCACCGCGATGTCGTCGAAGAGCTGCATCTTCACGTCGAGCAGCCCGTTGAACGCCGGCATCAGGCAGAGGCCGGGCTGATCGGGACCGCGCGCCGGCAGCGGGATCAAGCGCAGGTCCGCCGACATCGTGCCTTCGCCGCGGGCCCGCTCGAAGATCACGCCGCGCAGCATCCGCCGCGGCGGCGCGTCCGGCTGCGGAGTTCCTTCGAGCGCGTCGGCCGTCTCCGGCGACAGCCGCTCGATCCGGGTGTCGATGGCGATCATCTGCAGCAGGTCGTCGACCTGCGACAGGAACGCCTCGGCGTCGAAATCCGGGCCGCCCCAGCCGAACGCGTTCTGCAGGACGACCGATGGCGACTCGAGCACCTTGGGCAGATCGGCGAGGTCGAACGTGTAGTCGATGTAGGGCAGACGCTGGCCGGCCCGCTCGACGTAGGTGGCCTTGATGACGCCGAGCGCGCGCAGGGCGAAGGCGACGCCGCCGTGGTAGGTGTGCAGGTAGGTGACGAGCAGGTGATCGACGAGCTGCCGCGGCAGCTTCTGCTTGAACCCGTCCGCGACGAGGTGCGGCGGGAACGCGGCGTCGGGCGCGCTGGCGATGGCGCGGATGCCGCCGATTACCTGCCGCACGGCGTCGACGCCGCGGACGATGTCGTCCGGCGAGACGCTGACCGCGGCGCCGGCGGTGGCGTCGTCCTCGAGGCTGATGCTGCCGTCGATCTGCAGGCCGTCGCCGAGGATCCGCTGCAACGTCTCGAACAGCGCGGTCAGGCCGGTGCCGACCTGCTGCAGCGGCGCCGGCACGGCGGGCGCGTCCCACCCGAGCTTCACCATCAGCCCCAGGAACGCCTCCGGGGTCTCGAGGGCGCGCTGCAGCGGCAGCAGGGCCTGGCCGGTTTCGCCGAGGATCGTGGCGAACGTCCCGCGGTCAGCCATCGCCGCCCTTTCGGGCCTTCGGGTAGAACTTGCCGTCCAGCAGGGCGAGCAGGTTGGCGTCGACGCGATTGACGATCAGCCACTTGCAGACATGGCAGAAAGAACCGTCGCCGTCGCCGTCCTCCTTCTGCGTGCGCATCTTGCAGAGGCCAGCCGGCCGGTAGGTGCGGCCGGCGAACCCGATCGCGCCCTCGTAGACGCCGATGACCTTGTGCGACTTGCACGGCGGCTTGTAACCGGCGATCTCGATCGGGAGGTCGGCCTTGTCGTTGGCCACGGTGTTGTTGCTGAGGTTGTTCAGCACCGTGTGCGTCGCCGTCAACTTCTCCAGCACCTTCCGCTCGACGATCCGGGCCGGGACGTTGGCGGCCGCCATCAAGGGGCTGAAGAGGAGGGCGCCCTTGGCGAACACCGGGGAGCCGGCCGGCGGCAGGCTCGCGCCGGTCACCACGACCGTACCCTTGGCCTGGTCGATGGCGCCGATCGTCAGTCCGACCTGGACGTGATCGGGCGTGACGGGCAACGGCAGCTGCTGCTTGGACGCCGGGAAGATGCGCGACCGCAGCATCGCGATCGGGTTCTTCTTCTTGATCGCGATCCAGCCGGCGGTCTGTTTCGGCTCGATCGTGAGCACCATGCCGCCGCCGCCGGCGACAGCATCGGCGAGGAGCACCGACGACACCTTGTGGCGCAGCAGCTCTAACCACTTCACCCGGGCCGGATCGATCTGATCGTCGGTGAAGTCGATGGTGCCGTCGGGTTTCACGGTGCCGTGCAGGAAGATGGCGCCGAGCCGGGAGGCATTGTCGTCCCTGAAATCGTTTTGTGAATTGGCGTTGGGATCGAGCCCGTTCGCCTCGTACTCGTCGCCGAGGTTGAAGGAGTGGCCGAACTCGTGGGCCAGCGTGTCGATCACTTCACCGAGGTCGGTCTTGAACGACGCGGGCAGGGTTCGGCGCATCGGCCGTTCCGGCAGCGCGGTGTTCAGTGTGAAGGCGCTTTTGTCGAGGCTGTTTATGGAGGAGCCGGTCATCGTCACGGCGCAGACGTTCGACCCGCCGTTGAGCCCTTCGTTGAGGATGACGGCGACCAGCCCGACGCTCGGCTTGAACACGGGCGCTGCCGGGTCGGGCAGCCAGACCGGCCCGACGTGCGCGTGCGGGCTCTGCCGGGCCCGCAGGTTCGACAGGTAGCGCATGATCGGCGTCCCCGGGTTGGTGTCGGACCAGGGGTCGGCCAGCACCTCGACGGCGTTGCGGCGCGGATCCAGCAGCACGCTCCGGGCGTCCTCGAACGTGAAGAACTCGTAGAGGCGCTTGATGAACGGTTTGAGTCGCGGGTCGGCCGCGTTGTCCGCTGCCGGCGGTTCGAGGGCCGTGCCGCGTCGCCTCGACAGGCGATCGCCGGGCCGGCTTCCGAGGCGAAAGCCGAAGAACGTGTCGCTCGCCTCGAGGATGCCGGTCGTCTTCTGTGTGATCCAGCCGTCGAAGACCGGCTTGTCGACCTTGGCGTCATCGAAATCGTCCAGCGACTGGGTCTTCCACTCGGCGATCAGCGCCGCGCGCTCCCTGATCTCGTTGCTGCGCGGCAACCCGACGCGCCGAGCCAGCTCCTGCACGGTGTATTGCGACTTGTCCTTGCGCACCCTCTCGAACGGAATGGGCGATCCAGGTGGCGGCGCCGGGGCGGCGCCAATCTCGTTCAGCCGGAAGCCGCAGGTCACGCCGTGCTGCGCCGAGGGCGCGTAGGCCTTCCAGACGTTGAAGCTCTTCTCGAGCAGGCCAAACGGCTGATGCCGTGACTTCGTGAACAGATCGTCGGCGACCTTGGTGGCGATCTTGTCGAAGAGCTTCTTGTCGTCGGCGGTGTCCCGGAACCCCTCGCCGACGAAGATCATGTTGTGCGAGTCGGCCGGCGTGGTGACGTTCTTGGCGCGGACGATGTCGAGCTCGTCCCGGAGCCGGCCGTAGTCGACGACCGTGGCTTTCAGGGTGTGCGTGACCCCGCCCAGCACGCCCGTGACGGTCTCCTCACCCTCGGCGGTGCCGCGAAGCCGGCCATTGCCGGCGACCATGAGCCGGGCGGCCGGCGCCGTCAGCGTGACGTAGTTGTGCCCGGTGATGTCGCCGACGAGGTCGGTACCCGACGCGTGAGCGTTGAAGCTCGCGTAGATCGACGGCTGCGCGTGGGCGAAGGCGGGATCGAGCGGGACGGTGATCGAGGCGTTGCCGAACCACCAGCCGAGGAGCGTGTCGTGCACCTGCAGGCGCGCCACCATGGAGTGGCTGTCGAGCCGCACGTGCAACAGGTAGATTCCCGGCGTGGTCGCGGTCACCAGGCCGGTGGCGGCGTTGACGGTCGGCAGGTTGGCGAGCCGATCCGCCTGGAATGGCGCGAAGAAGTCGAAGTGGCAGGCCGACGTGCGGTCGGTCAGCTGGTAGGACAGATCCGCTGGCGTGTGCTGCTCCCGCAACAGCACGCGCAGTGTCAGCGGCCCGGCCCCGTTGAGGGCCATGTGCAGGTCGGCGTGCGGTAGCAGCACGATATCCGGGACGGCCATCTCACATAGCCAGCAGCTCAGCCTCCGAGAGGACGACGGAAGTATGTGATCAAACGTGTGAAAGTGGCGATTCGCACGGGAACGTGTCGGCGCGCCGGCTGAGTCGGGTGGGGAAGTAGAGCTATCGTGGTGCCGGCTCCCCCTGGCTTCTTTATCCCCCGACCGTCCGCTCTGGCAATGGACCGCGACCGAGGTGGCGGCTGCCACCAGGTCCGGCACCGTCTCGTGCCGCGAGGTGGCGATCTCGGCCGTCGCGCGCCTGCGCGAGATGAACCCGCGCCTGAACGCGGTGACGCTGGATCTCGGCGACACCGCGGTCACCGCCGCCGAGCGGCTCGACGCCCGCCGGCGGGCCGGCGAGGCGACCGGCCCGCTGTTCGGCGTGCCCATCACCATCAAGGACAACGTCGAGGTGCGTGGCCAGCGGACGCCGAACGGCGTCGCCGGTCTCGCGCACCTCATCGCCCGCGAGGACGCCCCCATCGTCCGGCGCCTCCTCGATGCTGGCGCCGTCATCGTCGGGCGCACCAACACGCCCGAGTTCTCGATGCGGGCCACCACCAACAACGCGCTCTATGGGCTGACCCTCAACCCGTGGGATGCGCGCATCTCGTGCGGCGGCTCGTCCGGCGGCGCGGCGGCGGCCGTCGCGACCGGCATGTGCGCGGTCGGGCACGGCAACGACATCGCCGGCTCGAATCCGCTTCCCGGCGCTGCACTGCGGCGTGGCCGGCTTCAAGCCGACGACGCCGCCCGAAGCGCCGCTGGCGTCCGTGCAGGGGCCGCTCGCGCGCTGCATCAGCGACATCCAGATCGCGTCGGACGTCATGTCGCCGCGGCCGCCCGGTGACGGCCGCGCGTCGCCAGACGGCGCCCGCCCCCTGGTCGGCGTCTTCACCGAGATCCCCGGCATGCCGCTGACGCCGTCGGTGGTGCAGGCGCTGGCCGACGCCGTCCGGGCGCTCGAGCACGCCGGCTACGTCGTCGAGCCGATCGACGCGCCCGACCTCGTCGCCTCCGGCGAGTTGTGGCTGCGGTTCCTGATGACCGACCTGCAGCAGCTGGTGGTGCCGGTGGCGCGCCGGCTCGGGAGCGTGCAGATCCAGTGGTATTTCGACGCCTGGGTGAACGGCCTGCCGCCGTTCACCGAAGCCGAGGCGTTTCGCGAAGCCGTGACGATGCGCAACGCGATGCTCGCCCGCTGGCGAGGCATCCTGGCGGCGCACCCGGTCGTGCTGCTGCCGCAGCGCGCCGATCCGCTGCTCGAGGTCGACGAGGACCTCCGGAGCGTCGAGCACCTCCGGCTCGTGCTGCGCGGCTACGCGCCGAGCGCGACGATGAACCTGCTCGGCCTGCCCTCGGCGGTGGTGCCGACGCCCCTCGCCGACGGCCTTCCGACCGGCGTGCAGCTGGTCGCGCCGTGGCACCGCGAGGATCTCTGCCTCGACGCCGCGAGCGCCGTCGAGGCGCACCTCGGCACGCTCGCCGAGCAGCTCTGGCAGCGGATGGCCTGAGCGGCGATGGCCCGCGTCCCAGACGCGTCACCCGGCCGTGCCGGCGGCGTCAGCCGGCGATAGGCTTCCTTCCGTGGAACTGAACGCCATCGTGTCCGCACTCCTGTCGAGCTGATCATCGATAATCTGTGGCGAGGCGACCGCCACCGATGCAAGCCGACAACTGGAGTCGGGTCAAGGCGCTGTTCAACGAGGCGCTGGATGTGCCGCTGTCCGAGCGCGCCGCCTTGCTGGATCGCGCCTGCGGCGACGACCGGGCCCTGCGGAGCGAAGTCGAGTCGCTGCTCACCTTCGCCGGCGAGGACGGACCGCTCGGGCCGACCGCCGCCGAGCAGGCGGCCTCCGCCCTCGAGGTCGTCGTCGATCCCAACTTCGGCACGCGCCTCGGCGCCTACCGGATCCTGCGCGAGCTCGGGCGGGGCGGGATGGGCGCGGTCTACCTCGCCGAGCGCGTCGACGGCGAGTTCCAGCAGCAGGTCGCGATCAAGATCGTCCGGCGCTCCATCGCCGACCCCGATCTGCAGCGGCGCTTCCGCGTCGAGCGGCAGGTGCTGGCGTCGCTCGAGCACCCGCACATCGCGCGCCTCCTCGACGGCGGTGTCAACGAGGCGGGCGAGCCGTACTTCGTCATGGAGTACGTGCCGGGCGAACCGCTCCTCGACTTCGCCACCCGCGAACGGCTCGACATCCGGCGCCCGCCTCGAGATCTTCCGACAAGGTCTGCGCCGCCGTCGTCGTACGCCCACGCCAAGCTGGTCGTGCACCGCGACCTGAAGCCGTCGAACATCCTGGTGCCGCCCGACGCCGAGCCGAAGCTGATCGACTTCGGACTGGCCAAGATCCTGGACACGGCCGTCGACGGCGGCGGCGACCTGACGCGCACGGCGTTTCGCGCCTTCACGCCGTCCTACGCCTCGCCCGAGCAGGTGCACGGCCAGCCGATCACGACCGCCAGCGACGCCTACTCGCTCGGCGTGGTCCTCTACGAGCTGCTCACCGGCCGCAAGCCGTTCGACTTCGGCCACGGCACCGTCGCCGACATGCTCCGCACGCTCGACACCACCGCGGCCAAGCGTCCCAGCCTGATGCTGGCCGCGCCTGGCTCGCGGCGCGGCCGGGGCCGGCGCGCTGCCGCCGTATCGCGCGCCGCGCTGGAAGGCGATCTCGACAACATCATCCTGATGGCGCTGCGCCGCGAGCCGGAGCGGCGCTATCCGTCGGTGGCGGCGCTCGCCGACGACGTCCAGCGCTACCTCGATGGGCGCCCGGTCACCGCCCACCCGCAGACCTGGGGCTATCGCGGCGCCAAGTTCGTCCGCCGCCACACCGGCGCGGTCATCGCCACCACGCTGGCGGTGTGCGCCGTGGTCGGCGGCCTCGGCGTCTCGCTGTGGCAGGGCGCGATCGCCCGCGAGCAGCGCGATCGCGCGACGCGGCGCTTCGAGGACGTCCGCCGGCTCTCGAACTCGCTGCTCTTCGAGCTCAGCCCGCGCATCGAGAAGCTGCCCGGCGCGACCAGCGCCCGCGATCTGCTGGTGCGGCGCGGGGTCGAATACCTCGACAGCCTGGCGCGGGAATCGGCCGGCGATCGCGCGCTGCAGCTGGAGCTGGCCTCGGCCTACGAGAAGATCGGCGACCTGCAGGGCAACCCGACCAACCCGAACCTGATCGAGTACGACGCGGCGATCGGCAGCTACCTGAAGGCGCGGCAGATCCGCCTGCGCGGCGCCGCCGCCGACGAGCCCGGCGTCCAGCGCGCCCTGGCCGAGAACTTCCGCGTCCTCGGCAACATCTACAGTCAGGCGAACGAGTTCGACCAGGCCGCCCGCGATCTCGCCGAGGCCCGGCGCCGCTACGAGCGCGAGCTGACGCGCGCGCCGGGCGACGCCGCGCTGCAGCTGGCGCTGGCGCAGGCGATGCACGACCTCGGCCGGCACCAGTCGAACAGCTCCCGCTATGCCGCCGCGCTGGCGCCCTTCGAGCAGGCGATCGCCGTGGCCGAGCGGCTGCGGGCGACGGCGCCGGCCAGCGTCGACGTGCTGCGCCTGCTCGGCGACACGCGGGCGCAGTACCGGCCTGGCCCTGTCGTGGGAGGGCCGCCAGCGCGAGGGCGAGGCGCAGATGGCCGAGGCGGCCGCAATCTACCAGCCGCTGGCGGCGGGGCAGCCGCACGACGGGCCGATCCGGAATGGGCTGTGGTCGGTCTACTGGCTGACGAGCAGCGTCTACGAAGAGCAGGACGATGTCCGTTCGCATGCCTTCGCCCTGCGCGCGCTCGCGGTGATCCAGGAGGCGGTCGACCAGGATCGCGACAACCTGCGGGCGCGGCAGCAGCTGGCCAAGTCGTATTCGCGCCTCGGCCAGACCGCCACCAACACCGGCCGCACCGTCGAGGCGATCGGCCATCTCGAGCGGGCCGTGGCGATTCTGTCGGAGATCGCGGCGAGCGAATCGCGCAACGGCCGGCTGCGCTCCGATCTCGCGCTCGCCCTGACCCGCCTCGCCGACGCCCACGCCGCCCGAGGCGATCTGCGCGCGGCCCTCGCCGACGCCGAGGGCGCCGGCCGGATCTACCGCGATCTCATCGAGCGGTTCCCGGCCGATCGGCGGTCGTCGCGCAACCTCGTGCTGACCCACCAGGCGGTCGGCGACATCCACGAGCAGCTCGTGCGCCTCGAGCCGGCCGCGACGCCGTCGCACGAGGCGCTGGCCGCCGCCAGTTATCGCCGCGCGCTCGACCTCGTCCTCGCGCTCCGTGCCAAGGCCAACCTGGCCGAAGCCGACGACAAGCTGGTGCGCGCCTTGAGCGCCAAGGTCGCCGCCGCGGCGGCGAAGGGGCGGTGAGCGCCGCCGCCGGCTCGGTCCGTCAGCTGGTGCCGACGGGCCGTGCCAGCGGTGCGGGCGGGACGATGCCGGCCGCCTGCTCGGCGGCGCGGCGCACGTTCCAGGCCTGCCACAGGTGGCGGCGGTCATGGGCCGCCAGAATGTGCAGACCGCTGGCCAGGCTGAAGCGGACGCCGGCGACGAGCGGGTTGGGGAACGTCACCCCGGCCAGGTCGATCGCGGCGAACTCGCGCAGGAACGCCCGCACCTCGTCGTGCGACGCGAGGAACGCCGCCGCGGTCTCGGCGAGCGGCGGCGAGACCCGCGGCCGGATCTTGCGCGGCGCCTTGGTCCTGAACAGCGGTCTGGCCGGCGGCTCCAGCAACCACGAGAACCATCCCCCGACCAGCCCCGGCCGCGCCGGACCGCGTCGGGTGCGTCCCTCGGCCGCGGCCCGGCCGGCCGCCGGGCGCATCGCCTCGAGGTAGACGCGGTTGCCGCTGGCCAGGTGATCGAGGCACTCCGCGATCGTCCACTTCTCGGGCGCGGCGCGCCACGTGCCGAGCGCCTCGCTCATCCCCGCGACCACCAGCCGCGCGTCGCGGTCGATGGCCTCGTAGGCCGAGTCGAGCGCGGCGATGTCCTCGGGCCAGCTCGTCATGTTTCAATGCTACCGCGGCGTCGGCCTGGCGGCGTTTCGCCTGCCGCGCTGAACCGCCAGAACGTCGTGCCGGCCGAGCCGCCAGTCCGTTCGCGGCGACTAGCAGCCCGTGGTGGAAGTGCCGCGTCGCACCGAGAAGGGATGCATCGCCCGTCGAATGCAGCGGGACTTCCACCACGGGCTGCTAGGGCTCGCGGCGCTGCGCCGCCCGGACCTCGTCCTCGGTGTAGACCGCCGCGAACAGGCCCTCGGCCTCGAGGAACGCGGCGACGTCGCGCAGCGAGACATTCAGCGTCGTCAGCCGCGCCGTGTCGAGGTGGATCTCGTTGTTGGCGGCGTCGGTGAAGTACTGCACAACGGTACCGCCGGACGGTGAGAAACGCGCGTCGATCTTGCTGGCGATGTCGTCGACGTAGCGGCGGCCGCCCGGGCGCGGTTCGCCGGGCATGCCGTGGTCGGCGGCGACGGCCACCGCGAACTGGTTGGCGCCGGCCTTGCGCTCGATGATCTGGAGCGCGCGCGCCAGCTGGCGATCGATTTCGGCGAGGGCTTCCTTGATCTCCGCCGAGGCCGGCCCGTAGGCGTGGCCGACGTAGTCCGGGGCTTTCAGATTGACCAGCACGAGATCGGGGATGTCGTCGGCGCCGATCGGCTCGGCCTCGAGGACAGCGGCCAGCGCGTCGCCTTCGAAGCGCGCGAACGGCCCCGAGTGGCGGAACGTGGTCGGGTCGCCGATGTCGTGGCCCATCCAGGTGCCGCCCGCCTCGGTCCAGTAGCGCCTGGCCGTGAACGGCTTCAGCGCCTCCGACATGACGTAGCACTTGGTGTTGGTCGAGAACCCACCGTCGCCCGCCGTGCTGTAGCTCGCCGCCCGCACCGGGCGCCCGTTGACCAGGCACGCGCCGTGGCCGACGAGGCCGGCGGCGGCGCGGATGGCGCCGCCCTGGCCGATGATGACGGCCTTGCCCTCGGTCTGGATGTTCCACACGTCGGCCAGGGTCAGCGCCAGCATCTCGCCGGGGTCGAGGCCGTCGTAGGCTTCCTGCGACTTGCCGGTGACGCGGTTGTAAAGGTAGTTGACGGCGAGGCCGTGCGTGCGCGGCTCGGCGCCCGTGCCGAGGTTGGCGTGGCCGACGGCGGTGAGCGTGGGCACCGACGAGACGTGCGCCTCGCTGAACCACGCGCCGCCGCTGCGCAGCCGCGTCAGCGTCGGCAGCACGCTGGCGTAGGTGTCGAGATAGTCGGCGCGCGTCCCGTCGAGGACGAACAGCGCCACCACCTTCGGCCGTGTCGACGCCGGCGCCAGCGCCTCGAGCAGCGTCCGTCCCACCGCGGTGGCCGGCGGGGCCGTGCCGAGCAGCGCGGCCAGCGTCGGCACCACGTCCTGCTGGCTGACGCGGTCCTTCGACACCAGCGGCTTGACGAACGGCGGCCCGTAGAAGATCAGCGGCACGTGCGTGTCGTACGACCACGGCGAGCCGTGCATGAACGCGTAGAGCGGGTTGCGATCGACGATGAACTCGCCCTCGCGCGACACCATGAACAGCTGGCCGCTGCGGCCGGGGAAGTAGCCACGGGCGAACTGCTGCAGCCAGGCGTTGCGCTTCGTGCTGGTCGCGCCGCCGGCCGTTCCGCCAGGGGCGGGGACGGCCGCCGCGGGGCGACCAGCGGTCGACTTGCAGGAGGCCCCGACCAGGGCCAACACGACGACGCACGCGGGAAAGCGAAGCATGCGCCCTACTTTACCGTGCCGATGTATCGTCTTTGCGCATGGTGGAAGGCGCCTGATGACCGAACGACCGGGCGATCTCACGCTCCTGTTGCAGAAGTGGAGCGGCGGCGACGCCGCCGCGCTCGACCACCTCGTGCCCGAGGTCTACTCCGAGCTGCACGCGATGGCCCGGCGGTTCCTCAGCCGCGAGCGGCCCGGCACCATCCAGGCGACGACGCTGGTCCACGATCTCTACCTGCGGCTGTTGCGGCAGGAGCGCGCCAACTTCCCCAACCGGCGCGCCTTCTTCGGCTTCGCTGCCGGCGCGATGCGCCACATCCTGATCGATCACATCCGGGCCCGGCAGTCGGAGAAGCGCGGGGCGAAGCGGGCGCGGGTACCGCTCAGCGACGATCTGCAGTTCGTCGATCCCTCGAACGAGGACATCCTTGATCTCGATCGGGCGCTGAACGAGCTGGCCGGATTCGACTCGCGCAAGGCGGAGCTGGTCGAGCTGTGCGCCTTCCTCGGCTGCGGCCGCGGCGAGGCGGCCGACCTGCTCGGCATCTCGCTCGCCACCGCCAAGCGCGACTTCCGCATCGCCCGGGCCTGGCTGTCGCAGCGGCTGCAGCGCGATGATCGGGCCGGCGAGAGCGACGTCGTGCCGTGACGCGCCACGCCGGACGCTCTCGGACGATTACTGCGCCAGCGAGTAGGCGCGATCGACCGGGAAGGTCAGCAGGTTGCTGCCGTTGACCAGCTGCAACGACGTGCGGTTGTCGGCCGTGCCGTCGCGCCAGCCCCAGAACGTGGCGAAGGACGGCGTCGTCGCCTGGATGCTCAGCCAGTATTTGCTGTTGGCCGTCGCGCCGAACGTGTTCGGCAGCGTCACCGAGTAGCTGTAGAACGCCCACGTCGTCGGCGTCGTCCCGCAATTCAGGTTGGCCTGCGTGCGATCGAGCGTCTCGTTGGCCTGGGCGATCGGCACCGTCGTCGCGAACAGCGCCGTCTGACGGTTCGGCTGTCCGCCCTGGTCGGCATAGAAGGTGATGACGAACCCGGTCGCGGTCGGCGCCGGCGCGGGCGCATTGGCGGTCTCGACGCAGTAGATGCCCTGCCACGCGACGGTGCGGATGTTGGCGCCGGCGGTGAAGACGAAGTCGTCGAACACCTGCGCCGTCGGGACGGTCGGCCCCGTCTGCGGAATCACCTGCGACGTCCGCGCCTCGACGTTGGTGGAGCTGCCGAGCGGGTTCTGGGTCGTGCGGCTGGTCGGCGCGGGCGGGGTCGGGGTGGGGGTCGGCGTCGGCGTGGTGGGGCTCTTGTCGCCGCCGCAGGCCGCCAGGCCGGCCATCGTCACCAGGACGACGCACAGGGCACCGGCACGACGGCGGGTGGCTACATGTTCGAACGGACTCATCTCTCGACCTCCAGCTGGCTCTCTATTCCGCGGACGGCGATCGCCGCCTTCTCTCTCCAACGCGGAATCGGCGAGCTGGCGGGCTCACGGACTCGACATCCGTGCACGCCGCCGCCACAACCCCGGAGTCGAGACGACTCCGGAGTCGTTTTCCCTCCCTGCCGAGGACCGCACGGCATAGCACTGGACAACCAACTTCATATCGTTATAATCACTGCAATTCATGCTCACGCTGAGCCGTGATTTGCCGGTCCCCCTGTATCACCAGGTGAAAACCTCGATCCTGACCCGGATCGAGACCGGACTGTGGCGCCCGGGCGATCGCCTCCCGTCCGAGGACGAGCTCGCCGACCGGTTCAAGGTCAGCAAGATCACCGTCCGCCAGGCGCTCCGCGAGCTGGCCCAGCTCGGACACATCCGCCGCGAGCAGGGCCGCGGCACCTTCGTGCAGCGGCCGCCGCTGGTCGAGGGGCCCCGGCAACTCACCAGCTTCAGCGAGGAGATGCGCCGCCAGGGCGTCCTGGCGTCGTCCGAGGTCCTCGAGCAGGGGACGGTGCCGGCCTCGGCCGACGTTGCCTCGACGCTGGGGATCGGGGAGGACGAACCGGTCTTCCGGCTGCGCCGCCTGCGCCTCGCCGACGGCGATCCGATGGGCGTGCAGACCGCCTACATCCCGGCCCGGCTGGTGCCGCGGATCGACGACATCGAGTTCTCGCGCTCGTCGCTCTACGACGTGCTGAGCGGCCACTACAACCTGGTGCCGGCGAGCGCGCACGAGACCCACTACGCCTTCGCGGTGGGCGCTGACGACGCCGCGCTGCTCCGCATCACGGAGGGCACGCCGGTGATGGGGACCGAGTTGGTGGCCCGCCTCGCGGACGGCCGCGCCCTCGAGTACGTCCGGTCGGTGATGCGCGCCGACCGCTACAAGATCGTCCTCGATCTCGTGCGACAACCGTTGCAACGATCGTAGACGACGCAAGGCCCTGCAAGACCACGGACTGGTACTACGGACAGATTGAGGGGGAGGTCGATGTTGAAGGTGACTTCGCTGCGACGGAACGGACACTCCAGCGTTTTCACAGCGTGGCTGATTGCCGCCGCGCTGCTTTTCGTCAGTGCACGCCTGGCCGATGCGCAGGCTCTTTACGGCAGCATCGTCGGCAACGTGACCGACGCCCAGGGCGGCTTGACGCCCGGCGTCACGCTCACGGCCACCAACACCGGCACGGGGCTGGAAGTCGAGACCGTCACCGACAATGACGGCGCCTACACCTTCCGCAACCTGCAGCCCGGGTCCTACGACCTGAAGGCGGTGCTCGCCGGTTTCCGTGAGCACAAGCAGACCGCCATCGCGGTGTCGGCCGGCAACCCGGTGCGCGTCAACATCTCGCTCACCGTCGGTGCGCTGACCGAAACGGTGCAGGTCGCGGCGGACACCACGCTGCTCCAGACCGACAAGGCCGATCTTTCGACGCAGCTCAGCTCGAAGGAAATCACGACCTTGCCGCTCAACCAGTACCGGAACTACCAGTCGCTGCTGAACCTGGTGCCCGGGGCGACGCCGGCCCAGTTCCAGAACGCCGAGATCGACACGCCCGGCCGGTCGCTCCGCACCTGGGTCAACGGCACCCAGCCGAACAGTAACGCCACCCGCATCGATGGGGCCGTGTCGGTCAACATCTGGCTGCCGCATCACGTCGGCTACGTCCAGCCGGCCGAGACCATCGAGACGGTCAACGTCTCGACCAACAGTTTCGACGCCGAGTACGGCATGGCCGGCGGCGCCTCGGCGACGGTCGTCACCAAGTCGGGCACCAACCAGGTGCGCGGCTCGGCGTTCTGGTTCGGCAACAACGACAACCTGAACGCCAACTCCTTCTTCAACAACGCCTTCAGCCGGGCCAAGGATCCGCTGACGCGCAACATCTATGGCGGCACCATCGGCGGCCCGGTGATGCACAACAAGCTGTTCTACTTCGGGTCGTTCGAGCGTTTCGCCGACAAGCGCGGCTCGCTGGCCAACTACGCGGTGCCGACGGCGCGGATGCGGACCGGCGACTTCGGCGAAGTGGCGGCGGCCTACTCGACCTTCCGGCTCTACAACCCGATGACCGGCGGCGCCGGTGGCGTCGGCCGCGAGCTGTTCCCGAACAACACGATCCCGGCGGCGATGATCAACCCGGTGTCGCGGTCGGTGCTCGGCTACTTCCCCCTGCCGAACACCACCGCCGACCTCAACTCGAACCAGCTGGCCGACGACTACCAGCAGTTCCGTGAGGTCCAGGCCGATCGTGACAACTACGACCTGAAGATGACGTGGCAGCGCAATGCCTCGCACTCGGTCTGGGGCAAGGTGTCGATGCTCGACGCCGAAGTCATCGACAACTTCTCGCTCGGCTTCGACGAGGGCAGCCTCGGTGACACGCGCGTCTACGTGCTTGGCGTCGGCCACACCTGGACGCTCAGCCCGACCCTGGTCATGGACGGCAACTTCGGCGCCAACATCCAGAACCAGACGGTGACCGGCCCCGACTACGGCGACGATCTCGGGCTGGGCCTCGGCATCCGCGGCTCGAACGGCACCGACGTCCGCCAGAGCGGCCTGCCCTTCTTCGATGCCGGCTACCAGATCGGCACGACGCCGAACTGGATGCCGCTGTTCCGCAAGGAGCGCAGCTACACCTTCAGCACCGCCGTCACCAAGGTCTTCAAGAGCCACGACGTGCGCCTCGGCGTCGACGTGGTGCGACACGCGCTGAACCACATCCAGGCCGAGTTCGGCGACATCGGCGGCGTCCGCGGCGGCTTCCGCTTCAACGGCACGGTCACCGGCGTCCCCGGTTACACGCCGCAGCTGTGGAATACGTTCGGCACCTTCCTGCTCGGCCTCCAGACCTACGGCGGCAAGGACGTCCAGACCGAGGAGATGACCGGCCGCGAGTGGCAGAGCGCCATTTACGTGCGCGATCGCTGGAACGTCAGCCCGAACCTGACGGTCAGCGCCGGCCTGCGGCTCGAGAACTACCCGCTGATGACCCGCGCCGACCGCGGCCTCGAACGGCTCGACCTGAGCACCTACGAGGTGCTGATCGGCGGCCTCGGCGCCACCCCCGATGACGTCGGCATCAAGTTGAAGCACTGGTACGTCGCCCCCCGGCTCGGCGCGATGTACCGCTTCGGCGAGAAGGCGGTGGCGCGCGTCGGCTACGGCCGGACGATCAACCCGCTGCCGTGGTCGCGGCCGATGCGCGGTTCGTTCCCGCAGGACATCTTCTTCAACCGCACCGCCGACCAGTTCACCTGGCTGGGCACGCTGCAGGACGGCATCCCGACGGTGCCGGTCCCGGATCTCAGCTCGGGTCGCGTGACGCTGCCGCGCGGCGTCTTCATGCGCACCCCGAACCCGACCGACGTCGACCGCGGCATCATCCAGCAGTGGAACGTGGCCTACGAGTACAAGCTGCCGTTCGACATCGCCGCGGAAGTGGCCTACGTCGGCACGCGCACCGACGGCGGCTACGCCGACCTGAACATCAACTACGGCGTCCCCGGTGGCGGCAACGCCGCGCGCCAGTACTTCGGCATCGCCGGCACGACCGCGATCAACGACTGGGCGGCCCGGACCAAGAGCCGCTACCACGGTCTGCAGATTGCGGTGAACCGTCCGCTGCGCAACGGCCTGCTGCTGAAGGGCGCCTACACCTACAGCAAGTCGAAGAACATGGCCGACGAGGACGGCTGGGTCGGTCTGACCTGGAACTCGCCGCTGAAGTACGACCAGAACTTCGCCACCGCCGGCTTCGACCGTCCGCACGTGGCGCAGCTGGGCTTCGTCTACACGCTGCCCTTCGCGGCGACGTCGACGACGCTGGCCGGCAGGCTGGCGCAGGGCTGGCAGATCAACGGCGTCCTCTCGGCCTACTCCGGGACGCCATTCTCGGTGGGCGGGACCAACACCGCCCTCGACTGCCAGGGCTGCGGCTCGATCCTGATCAACTACAACGGCGATTTGGCGCCGACTGGTGAAGCCGGCGCCGCCGGCGTGCCGTGGTATCCGATCGCCAACTTCTCGCAGCCGACCGGGGCCAACGTCGGTGGCTTCGGCAACACCGGCCGGAACTTCTTCCGCCGCCCGGGGATCTGGAACGTCGACCTGTCGGTGTTCAAGACCTTCGACATCGGCCGGTGGCGTCCCGAGTTCCGGCTGGAGATGGCCAACGCCTTCAACCACACCGTGTGGGGAGCGCCGGTGACCGGGTTCACGGCCAACAACTTCATGCAGTTCACACCAGGGAGCGCCGGCGAGGCCTCCCATCCTGGTCCGCGCCGTATCCAGATCGGACTGCGCACGCAGTTCTGATCGTCGATCCCTCGTAGGGACGGGACGGGCCGCCGCGACCCCCTTGGGCGGCGGCCCGTTTCGTTTCAGGCGACGGGGATGGTCGATAATGGCCCATGCTCCGGGCCACGTTCGGGATCGTGATAGTGGGGGTCGCGCTCCTCGGCGCGGCCCTCGATGCGCAGGCGCAGCCTCAAGGCGCCGGCCGACGCACCTTCGAGACGCGCTGCGCCGTCTGCCACGGCGCCGACGGCTACGGCGGCGACACCGGGCCATCGATCATCTTCCGCCTGCCGCTCCTCAAGGACGCCGACCTGGTCACGCTGCTGCGCGACGGCCGGCCCGCCAAGGGCATGCCGCCGCAGCCGATGCCGGTCGCCGACCGCACCGCGCTGAGGCGCTACCTGCGGGCCATCGAACGGCGCGAGCCGCCGCTCGTCCGCACCACCCTCCAGACCACCGACGGCCGCACCCTCGACGGCGCCATCCTCAACCAGGGCCTGGACGACCTGCAGCTGCGCACCGACGACACGCGCGTCCACCTGCTGCGGCGATCCGGCGAGCGCTTCCGTCCGGTCACGTCCGACGCGGGCTGGCCGACCTACAACGGCGACCCGGGCGGCAACCGCTACACCACGGCGACCCAGATCGACCGGTCGAACGTCGGCCGCCTGGCGCCGGCGTGGCTGTTCAGCGTGCCGGAGGCCGGCAACCTGCAGGTCACGCCGGTCGTCGTCGACGGGATCATGTACGTGACCGCGCCGAACGAGTGCTACGCGCTCGACGCCGGCAGCGGCCGTCAGCTGTGGCGCTACAAGCGGTCACGGACGCCGGGCCTGACCTCCGGCGGCTCGAACCGCGGCGTCGGCGTCGCCGGCGATCGCGTGTTCATGGTCACCGACCACGCCCACGTCATCGCCCTCAACCGCTTCACCGGCGAGCTGCTGTGGGACAGCCCGATGGCGGACTGGCGCCAGAACTACGCGGCCACCTCGGCGCCGCTGCCGGCCGGCAACCTGGTGATCTCCGGCGTCACCGGCGGCGAGCACGGCGCCAACGGGTTCGTCGTCGCCTTCGACCAGGACACCGGCAAGGAAGCGTGGCGCTTCTGGACGGTGCCGAAGCCGGGCACGCCCGGCTCCGAGACCTGGAAGGGCAAGGACATCGAGCACGGCGGCGCGCCGACCTGGTTCACCGGCAGCTACGATCCCGGGCTCGACCTGGTCTACTGGCCGACCGGCAACCCGGGCAAGGATACACCGGCGTCGATCGCGAGGGCGACAACCTCTACGCCTCGTGCATCCTCGCCCTCGACCGCAAGACCGGCACGCTCAAGTGGCACTACCAGTTCACGCCGCACGACCTGTGGGACTGGGACGCGACCCAGACGTCGGTGCTGGTCGACGCCGACTGGCAGGGCAGGCCGCGCCAGCTGATGCTGCACGCCGATCGCAACGGCTTCTTCTACGTCTTCGATCGCGCGACCGGGGAGCGGCTGCTGTCGACGCCGTTCGTCAAGAACCTGACCTGGGCCAGCGGCATCGGCGCCGACGGGCGTCCCATCCGCCTGCCCAACCAGAACCCGTCGCCGGGAGGCACCCGCGTGTGCCCGTCACAGGACGGCGCCACCAACTGGTTCGCGCCGTCGTTCAGCCCGCAGACCGGCCTCTACTACGTCCAGACGTTCGAGAAGTGCAGCGTCTACCGCACGACGCCGCAGGGGCCGTGGCAGGCCGGCAAGCCCTACCTGGGCGGCTCGCAGCGCATCCTGCAGGAGGATCCGACGCCGCAGCGGATCCTGCGCGCGCTCGACATCCGGACCGGCAAGGCGACGTGGGAGCTGCCGCAGAAGGGCCCGGCGATCTCGTGGGGCGGCACGCTGACGACGGCGACGGGCCTGGTGATCGTCGCCGAGGACGGCGGCGCGCTGATGGCCGTCGACGCCGCCACCGGCACGCCGCTGTGGTCGTTCCAGACCAACGCCGTCTGGCGCGCCTCGCCGATGACCTATACCTTCGACGGCCGGCAGCACATCGCCATCGCCGCCGGCGCCAACATCCTGTCGTTCGCCTTGCCAAAGTAGGAGCCTTCATGCGTATCCTTCTCGCCATGCTGCTGGCCGCGATCCAAGCGGGCGGGTCCGCCCCCGACGCCCCGACGGCGACCATCGCCAACGATCAGGTGAAGGCGGTCATCCAGCTGCCCGACGCGAAGACCGGCTACTACCGCGGCGCGCGGTTCGACTGGGCCGGCCAGGTAGCCAGCCTGACGTGGGGCGGCCACGAGTACCTCGGCCAGTGGTTCGAGCACTACGACCCGACCCTCCACGACGCGATCCAGGGCCCGGTCGAGGAGTTCCTGACCGGCGACAGCGCCCTCGGCTACGCCGAGGCGGCGCCGGGCGGCACCTTCGTCCGCATCGGTATCGGCACGCTGCGCAAGCCGGCGGGCGAGACGGCGCTGCAGCGGTTCGGGCGTTACGAGATCGTCGACGCCGGAACGTGGACGACCACGCCGGGCAAGGATCGGATCACCTTCGTCCACGAGCTGAAGGACGGCACCGGCTATGCCTACACCTATCGCAAGACGCTGCGCCTCGCCGGCGACCGGCTGATCATCGAACACGAGCTGAAGAACACCGGCACCAAGCCGATCGCCACCAGCGTCTACAACCACAACTTCTTCACCCTCGATCGCAAGACGACCGGGCCGGACAACGTGGTCCGCTTCCCGTTCGCGCCGAAGGCGGCGCGTCCGCTGAACGGGATGGCGGAGGTGCGCGGCCGCGAGATCGCCATCGCCCGCCCCTTCGAAGCCAAGGAGAGCGTCTTCACCGAACTCGAGGGCTTCGGGACCACGGCGTCCGACAACGGCTTCGAGATGGAGAACCGGGCCACCGGCGCCGGCGTCCGCGTCGCCGGCGATCGGCCGCTGTCGAAGCTGTACTTCTGGTCGGCCTACAAGACGGTCTGCCCCGAGCCCTACGTCGACGCCAGCGTCGAGCCCGGCCGCACCACGTCTTGGGCGATCACCTACACCTTCTACCAGGCTAAACGCTGATAGCCCTCGCCGAACCACGCAGTTTCTGCCAAGTCCTCGGAGCATGCTCCGAGGAGTCTCCGAGCAGTCTCCGAGCAGTCTCTGAGGAGTCTCGGAAGAATCTCCGAGCACGGCTCAGCGGAAGTCGGTGACGAGGAGGAGGTCGCTGCCGTTGCGATCGTTGCGGGTGACCAGCGCGTAGCGTTCGTCGGCGGAGATGAACAGGCCGACCGGGATGGGCACGAAATCGATCGTCGTGACGTCGCGGATGCTGCCATCGGCGAAATCGAGCCGCTTCATGGTCACGGCCGGCTGGCCTGGCACCGGGTTGGTGACGAACCACAGCCCGCGCTCGCTGGCCGCGAACATCCCGATGCGGACGTCCGCGTCGACGACGACGGTGTCGCCGCCGCCGTCGATGCGGGCGCGATGGATGGCGAGCGGCGGCGTCAGCGGCTGGTAGTAGATCCACTGGCCGTCGCTCGACACCTTGACGTTGGCGGCGCCGGTCGTCGTCACCTGGACCGCCGTCCCGCCCTCGATCGGCACGCGCCAGATCTCGCTCCGGCCGGTCCGGCTCGACGAGAAATAGATCGAGCGGCCGTCCGGCGCCCACGTCGGCCGCGCGTCCTCGCCGCGGTCGGTGGTCAGCTGGCGGATCGGCCCGCCGCCGGCCGGCACCACGAAGATGTCCGAGTTGCCGTCGGGCCGCGCGTCGAAAGCGACCAGCTTGGCATCCGGCGACCACCGGGCGGTACCGGGCACCGGCCCGCCGAACGTCGTCAGCTGCCGCGCGTGATCGCCCGAGATGTCGGCAATCCGAATCTCCCGCGCGCCGGAGCGGTTCGACGAGAAGGCGATGCGGGTGCCGTCGGAGGAGAGGTCGCCGCCTTCCTCCCACAGCGTCGACGGCGCGACGCGGCCGCTCGCCGCCGGATCGCGCAGGTCGAGGCGCCAGATGTCGACGTCGATGCCGGGTCGATGGAAGGCGAGGCGGCCGCTGCCGCGCGACACCGCCAGCGAGGCCGCGTGCTCGAGCCCGGCGAGCGGCCCCGACGGCTGCGAGCCGTCGACCGGGACGCGGCGCACGCCGCCGTTGCTGCTCGGCACGCCGTCGATGATCAGCAGGCTGCGGCCGTCCGGCGTCCACACCGGGAAGCTCGCCTCCTTGCCGCCGTAGGGCAGCAGCGTCGGCGCGCCGCCCGGCTTGCCGTCCGCGCCGACCGCGACGAGATAGACGTCGGACGAGAAGTCGCCGCGCGTCTTCGTGTAGGCGAGGCGGCGGCCGTCGGGTGAGAACACCGGGTCGACCGACGCGGCAAAGGTCTTGTCGAGGGCCGCCCAGTCGATCTGCTGGCCCGTCGCCGCCGACACCAGCGTGATGCCGCGCTCGCGGGCCGAGCGGACGCTGACCGGGCTGAGCGCCAGCCAGCGGCCGTCGGGCGACCACGAGATCCGCCGCGCCGCGCCGGTCCACTCGAGGAGCTGGCGCTCGGCACCGCCGAGCGGCGGCACCAGTACCAGCCGGCCCTGCGTCGACACCGATGTGATCGAGGTGCCGCGCGGTACGTGCCAGGCGGCGATCGCCGTGCCGTCGGGCGACCACGACGGGTACATGTGCCAGCCGTCGTCGGTGGTCAGGCGCAGCGGCGTGCCGGCCCCGATCGTCTGCGCGTAGACGTCGATGCCGGCGCCGGCTTCGCGCTGCCAGGTGAACGCGATCTGGCTGCCGTCCGGCGAGAAGCTCGGAAAGCTCTCCGAGCCGGGCAGGGCGGTGAGCGGCCTCGGCGTGAACGCGGTCGGCAGCGGCGGCGCCGGCCACAGCGCGATGCCGGCGGCCACGACCGCGGCGCCGATCCCGGCGATGCCGCCGTAGCGCCACCACGCGTTCAGGCGGCGCCGCGGCGCCGCCCGCAGCAATCCGGAGTTCGACGCCTCGCGCAGCCCGTCCAGCTCCACCTTCAGGTCGGACGTGCTCTGGGCGCGGCGGCTGACGTCCTTGCGCAGGCAGGTGCTGACCAGCTCGTCGACCTCGGGCGGCACGTGACTCGCGACCTTGGCGAGCGGCTCCGGCTCGAGGTTGATGACGGCGGCGAGCGTCGCGAACGTCGACCCGGCGCGGAAGGCGCGCAGGCCCGACAGCATCTCGTAGAGGATGGCGCCGAACGAGAAGATGTCCGAGCGGGCGTCGACCGCATGGCCCTCGGCCTGTTCGGGTGACATGTAGGCGACCGTGCCGAGGATGGTGCCGGCCCCGGTCTCGATGGCGGCGGCACGCGCGCCGGTCTCGTCGGTGGCGTTGATCGGGCCGCCGGCCGCGAGCGTCGCCAGGCCGAAGTCCAGGACCTTGATCTGGTCCTGCTCGGTCACCATGATGTTGCCCGGCTTGAGGTCGCGGTGGACGATGCCGGCGGCGTGCGCCGCCGCCAGCGCGTCCACGATCTGCGTCGCGTAGCGCAGCGCGCTCGGCAGCGGCAGCCCGACCTGCGGGATCACCGTGTCCAGCGTGCGGCCGCGGATCAGCTCCATCGCCAGGTAGTCGCCGGCATCGGTCGAGCCGATGTCGAAGATGGTGACGATGTTCGGGTGCTGCAGCGACGAGGCGAGCTGCGCCTCCTGGACGAACCGGCTGCGCCGCTCGACGTTGGCCGCGACCCGATCGGCAGGCAGCACCTTGAGCGCCACCTGACGGTTGAGCCGGTCGTCGCGGGCGCGATACACCTCGCCCATTCCTCCGACGCCGATCAGGTCGACGATTCGATACGGTCCGAGCTGGGTACCCGAGTCGAGCGGCATGCGGCCGGCCGATTCTATCCCGGCCGCTGGCCGCGCTCCGAGGGCGGTCTTCGCCTGACTTTTGCGCCCGGTTACAGGCCCCTCCAGCCACCCGATTACCCGAGGGCGGCCGCCGGTGCGCGGTTGGGCCAGTCCAATGTCAGAATTCCGAACAATCCGCTCCGTCTTCTCCTCAGTCCGGCGTCGAACGGTGCACGGTCTGGCGCTGGCTGCGCTGTTCGCGTGGCCCGGCCGCGCGGCCGCCCAGTCGACCGCCGACCTCACCCGCATCAGCGTCGAGGACCTGATGCGCCTCGAGGTCACCTCGCTGTGGTCAGACCACGACGACTCGCTGGGCCCTCCCGCGGGCGAACCGTCGTCAAGGCGCCGGTTGTGTGGTTACATGCAGTCGAATCACTGCCGAGAAGGAGACCGCTCCGGATGTCCCGACGTCCCGTTTCGATGAGCGCGCTGGCGCTGGCGCTCGCGCTCTCGTTGGGGTTGCGCGCCGCCGCCCAGGCGCCCGCGCCCCCTGCCCAGCCGCCCGCGACCCCGCCGCCGCAGGGCGCTCACGGTGAACCCCCGCCGCCGCCGCGACCGGCCGGCGGTTTCCAGGAGCCGCCGCGGTTCCCGGCGCACCAGCGTCCAGCCGCCTCGGCGGAGGTCCTCGAGCGCGGCAAGGCGCAGTACGCCGTCTGCAGCGCCTGCCACGGCGCCGACGCCCGCGGCGGTCAGTTGGGTGGACCCAACCTGCTGCGATCGCAGCTCGTGCTCGACGACAAGGACGGCGAGCTGATCGTTCCGGTGGTGCAGAACGGCCGTCCCGGACCGCCGCCGATGCCGCCGCTGCCGCTCCCCGTCGACGACATCAAGGCGATCGCCGCCTGGCTGCACAGCCTGCAGGCGCAGGGCACCAATCAGGGCGGCCCGCCGCCGGGGCCTGAAACCGAGCTGAACATCCTGGTCGGCGACGCCAAGGTCGGCGCAGCGTTCTTCGCCAAGCAGTGCGCGAGCTGCCACTCGCCGACGGGCGACCTCCAGGGCCTCGCCACCCGCGTGGCCAGCCCGATGGCGCTGCAGAACCTGTGGGTGTCCGGCGGCGTGGCGCGCCCGCGCGGCGCCCGGCGCGCCGGCCCGCCGCCCGCGCCGAAGCCGGTCATGGCGACGGTGACGCTGGCCGCGGGCCAGAAGGTCTCCGGCCGCCTCGTCCGCCTCGACGATTTCCTCGTGACGCTCGTCCTCGAAGACGGGACGCCGCGGACCATCCGGCGCACCGGCGCCACGCCGAAGATCGAGGTGCAGGATCCGCTCGCCAAGCATCGCGAGCTGCTCGGCGTCCTCACCAACGCCAACATGCACGACGTGACGGCTTTCCTGTCGACGCTCAAATGAGACTCACGCGAATCCTCCCCATCGCGACGCTGGCCCTGGCCGGCGCCATCGCAGCCGGCCAGACCGGCCTGGCCCGCGGCCTCGCCCCCGCCGACCTGCTCAAGCCGCTCGGCGAGAACTGGGCGTCGTACTCGGGCGACTACACCGGCAAGCGGTTCAGCCCGCTGGCCCAGGTCAACCAGACGACGGTCAAGCAGTTGGGCCTGGCCTGGACGGCCAAGCTCACGGCCGGGGCGGCGCCGACCGGCCGCTTCGGCCAGGGATCGTCGGCCATCGTCGGCGGCGGCGGCGCGCCGAGCAATCCGGCGGTGGCGACCATCATCAAGGGCACGCCGCTGATGGTGAACGGCGTCCTCTATGTCACCTCGCCCGACAACGGCTGGGCCCTCGACGCCCGCGACGGCCGCGAGATGTGGCACTACTTCTGGCGGACGCGCGGCGGCACGCCGATCGGCAACCGCGGCTTCGGCCTGTGGAACGACGCCCTGTTCATGGTGACGCCCGACGACTTCATCGTCTCGCTCGACGCGAAGACCGGCAAGGAGCGCTGGAACAAGGAATTCGCGCCGTTCACGCAGCAGTATTTCTCGACCATCGCGCCGATGGTGATCGGCAACACCGTCATCGTCGGCACCGGCAACGATCTCGATTCGCCCGGCTACCTGCAGGCCTACGACGCGGACAGCGGCAAGGAGCTGTGGCGCTTCTACACGGTGCCGCAGAACGCCGGCGATCCGGGCGCCGACAGCTGGCTGAACATCCAGGCCGCGCGCTACGGCGGCGGGCACCCGTGGCTGCCGGGCGTCTACGATCCCGAGACCAACCTCTACATCTTCGGCACCGGCAACCCGATCCCGGCCTACACGCTCGGCCGCGGCGATGGCGACAACCTGTACACCTGCTCGCTCATCGCCGTCGACGTCGCGACCGGCAAGATGAAGTGGTACTTCCAGACCTCGCCGCACGACATGCACGACTGGGATTCGGCCCAGACGCCGGTGCTGTTCGAGGCGACCGTCGGCGGCAAGAAGCGGAAGCTGGTGTCGACCGCGGCCCGCAACGGCTACTTCTTCACGCTCGACCGGACGACCGGCGAGAAGGTCGTCGTCTCGAAGTACGGCAGCGCCACCAACTGGGCGGCCACCGTCGACGCCAAGGGCTCGGTCCGGCGCGACCCCAACAAGGACCCGCTGGTGGCCGGCGCGCTGACGTCGCCGACCTCGGGCGGGACCATCAACTGGGAACCGCCGGCCTACTCGCCGGTGACCGGCCTCTTCTACGTCTCCGAGCGCAACGGCCACTCGATCTACTACCTGACCGATCCCGATCCGCGCGGCTCGATGGGCCTGGCCGGCAAGGAGGAAGTGTTCGTCGGCAACACCGGCAACTTCCTGACCGCGATCAATCCGCTGACCGGCAAGGTCGCGTGGCGGCGTCCGTACCCCTCGGCCGGTGGCACGGGGATGTACGGCGGCGGCGGCGCCGGCCTGCTGACCACCGCCGGCAAGCTGGTGTTCGGCGGCGACAACGGCGGCAACCTCGTCGCCTGGGATGCGGTCACCGGCGCGCCGATCTGGCACACCCACATCGGCGACGTCACCAACCCGCCGATCACCTACCTGCTCGATGGGCGCCAGTACATCCTGGTGGCGACCACCGACACGCTCTACGCCTTCGCCCTGTATCAGTAGGGTCGGCAGGACGATGACCGAGCTTCGTGCCGTCCGCCTCGTCCGTGTCGTTGCCTTGGTCGCGCTCGTCGGCCTGGCTGCCGGATGCGGCCGCGACGCCGCGCCGCCGGCAGCGCCGGCGAAGCCGCTGCACCTCTACGTGAGCAACGAGACGGCCGGCACGGTGGCGGTGATCGATCCGGCGACGGGCACCGTCCTGGCGGCGCTGCCGGTCGGCAAGCGGCCGCGCGGGATCCGGGTGTCGCGCGACGGCAGGATGCTCTACGTCGCGCTGTCCGGATCGCCGATCGCGCCGCCCGGCGTCGACGAGTCGACGCTGCCGCCGGCCGATCGCTCGGCGGACGGCATCGCCGTCGTCGACATCGCCACCCGCAAGACCGTCCGCACCATCCACAGCGGCCAGGATCCCGAGGCGTTCGATCTGTCGCCGGATGGGAAGTGGCTCTACGTCTCGAACGAGGAGACGGCCGAGATGTCGGTGGTCGATGTGCAGGCCGGCGCGGTGACGCAGCGCGTCAAGGTCGGCGACGAGCCCGAGGGCGTCACCGTCTCGCCCGACGGCAAGGTCGTCTACGTGACCTGCGAGGACGACCACACCGTGGTCGCCATCGACACGACGTCGTTCGCCGTCCTCGGCCGCGCCATGGTCGGCCAGCGCCCGCGATCGATTGCGGTCACTCCCGACGGCGCCACGCTGTTCGTCACCGACGAGAACTCGGCGTCGATCTCGGTGGTGAACGCGGCCCGTCGCACGCTCACCGACACCATCCGCCTGCCCAAGGCCGACGACGCCCCGACGCCGCCGCGCCCGATGGGCGCGGTGCTGTCGCCCGATGCGAAGCTGCTCTTCGTCTCGAACGGCCGGGCCCGATCGGTGGCCGTGATCGACGTCGCGACGCGACAGCTCGTCCGGACGCTGAAGGACGTCGGCCAGCGCCCCTGGGGCATCGGCCTCAACGGTGACGGCACCAAGCTCTTCACCGCCAACGGTCCGGCCGGCGACGTCTCGATCATCGATGTCGCGACCGGCGCGGTCGAGCGTCGTATCAGCCTCGGCGGCAGCCCGTGGGGTATCGCGGTCGCGCCCGCCCCGTAACGTCCGGCTTCGGTTCGACGCCGTCGGCCGGCACACGCGCCCGCGTCCGTCCCGCATGCGACGACTGATTCTCCTCTTCGTGCTGACAGTGCTGGCGCCGGCGGCGGCTGCCGCGCAGGTCCAGCTATCGCGACTCGACGGCGTCGTCGTCGATGCCGCCAATCGCCCGGCCGGCGGCGCCGCCGTGGCCGTGTCCGACACGCTCGGGGCGGCGATCCGGCACGTCGCCGCGGACGCGCAGGGACGCTTTCTGATCCTCGATCTCCCGCCCGGCCGCTATCGACTGGCGGTCGACGGCGGCGGCGCGGCGACGGCTCCCGTGCCGATCACGATCGCCGACGGCCTCCCGGCCAGCGTCACCCTGCGGCTGTCGCCGGCCTTCCGTGACGCCGTGGCGGTCGAGGGGACGCGACCGGCGGCCTCGATCGCGACGCGCACGTCGCTCGGGGCCGAGTCGATCGCGCAGGCGCCGCTGCGAACCGGGGCGCGGCGGCTGCAGGACGTCGTTGCCACGCTGCCTGGTTGGGCCACCGAGGACAACGGGCTGCTGCACAGCCGCGGCGTCGACGACGGCTTCCTCTATGTCGTCGACGGCGTGCCGGTCTACGAGCGGCTCGATCAGACGTCGGGGCTCGCGCCGGATGCGTCGACGCTCGATGCCCTCGCCGTGGTCACCGGCTACGTGCCGCCCGAATACGGTTACAAGGCGGGCGGCGTGATCGAGGTGCGGACGCGCGCGGCCGTGGGCGCGTGGCGCGGCTTCGCCGAGACCGGGGCCGGCGGCGACGCCGCGGGCGACGGCGGCGGCTCGGCCGGCGGCGCGATCGGCGCCGCGGCGACGTTGTGGTTGCAGGCGAGCGGCCAGCGATCGGCGCGCTTCCTCGATCCGGTCCATCCCGACAACTTCCACAACGACGGCGGCAGCCTGCTGACGTCGGGGCAGCTGACCGCCGGCAGCGGCGCCCGCGATCGCCTCACCGCGAGCTGGAGCGGCGGCGGCGCTCGATTCGACGTCCCGAACACCGCGGATCAGGAAGCCGCCGGCCAGGCGGCGCGCCAGCGCCTCGGGCAGGCGGCCGCGACGGTGTCGTGGCAGCGCGGCTGGTCGAGCGGCACGGTGTCGCAGGTGGCCGGCTACGCCCGCCGCGGACGCGCTCAGCTCGACCCGAGCGGGGCCGATACGCCGCTCACGGCGGAAGCCGACCGGAGCCTGACGCGCGTCGGCGCGCTGGCGGCCGTCACCCACCAGGCCGGCCGTCATGTCGTCAAGGCGGGCGGCGAAGTCCAGTCGCTGCGGCTGACCGAGCGCTTCGGCTTCGCGGTGACCGACGAGGACGAGGCCGAGGCCGCCGGGCTGAGCGCCGCGGCGCTGGCCTTCGACCGCGACGCGCCGTTCCGGTTCGAGGGACGAGCCCGGCCGACGCTGTTCTCCGTCTACCTGCAGGACACCTGGCAGGCGACGCCGGCACTGACGCTGGCGGCCGGGCTGCGCTTCGACCGGACGACCCTGCTCCTGTCGCGCCAGCAGTGGAGCCCGCGCCTCGGCGCGGCGTTTGCCGCGTCGCCGTGCACCACGCTGCGCGCGTCGCTCAGCCGCTTCTACCAGCCGCCGCAGCCCGAGTACCTGCTGCTCGCGTCGTCGCCCGAAGCGCGCGCGCTGTCGCCGTTCCTCGACGACGCCGGCGCCGCTGACGACGCGGGCGCGGGCGGTGCCAGCGCGGGCAGTGCCGGCGCGGGAGGCGCCGACGTCGAGCCAGAGCGGCAGTGGGCCCTCGAAGCCGGCGTCGAGCACCGCTTCGGCCGCGGCCTGCGCCTGGACGTCGCCTACTGGCAGCGGCATGTCGACGAGTACGCCGATCCGAACGTGTTCTTCGGGACGACGATCGTCTTCCCGAACGCCGTCGCCGAGGGCCGCGCGCGCGGCCTCGACGCCCGACTCGAATTCGCGCCGGGGGCGTCGTGGTCCGGCTACGCCAACCTCAGCGTCGGGACGGTGACGCAGGTCGGCCCGATCACCGGCGGCGTGTTCCTCGAGGACGACGTGGCCGACATCGGCCCCGGCGTCGAGTTCACGCCGGACCACGATCAGCGGGTCGTCGCGTCCGGCGGCCTGATCTGGACCGGATCGCGGGCGAGCCTCTCGGCGGTCGGCCGTCACGAGAGCGGCACGCCGCTCGAACTCGACGACGACGAGGCCGGCGCCTTCGCCTCGCGGCCGGGCGCCGAGCGAGTCGATCTGGAGCGCGGTCGCGTCCGCCCGCGCACCACCGTATCGCTGCTCGCGACGCTGCGGCTCTGGCAGGGGACCCGGGCCGCGGTCAGCGTCCGCGGCGCGGTCCTCAACCTGTTCGATGCGCGCTACGCCTACAACTTCGGCAACCCGTTCAGCGGCACCCATTTCGGTGCCCCGCGCACGGCGTCCGTGACGGTGCGCGTCGAGACGCGCTGATCGGCCAGACCGACTCACGGGCCTGGCGTCCCACTGGGCATCACCAGGGTGGGCACTCGAAACATTCCGTCGCCGGGCGCCCGGCCCGGCGGTAACCTGTCCGGACCCATGGCCAGACTCAGTTCAGTCGCCATCACCGCCCTCGCGGTCGCGCTCGGATGTGGCACGACGCTCGGGGCTCAACGCAAGCCGCCGCAACCGCCGGCGCCGCCGCCGGGCAAGGCCAGCTGGCCGACCGACGGCTACGACAACGCCCGCACCTCGTGGCAGCGCCACGAGACGCTGATCAGCCCGACCAGCGTGAAGGGCATGAAGCTGGTGTGGAAGCTGAAGCTCGACAACCCGTCGCGCCAGCTCCACAACCTGTTCCCGCCGATGATCGTCAGCGACGTGCGGACGACGGCGGGCCCGAAGCAGATGGGCGTCGTCGCCGGCGTTTCGGACAACCTCTACGGCATCGACCTCGACACCGGCACGCAGCTCTGGAAGCGGGCCTTCGACAACACCTTCACCGGCCAGGCGACCAGCCGCTACTACACGCTGTGCCCGGGCGGCCTCACCGCGACGCCGGCGATCGGCCCCGGCGCCAAGGCCGGACAGTTCGTCGCCTACGCCGTGTCGTGGGACGGCCGGCTGCGCCAGGTCGACGTCGCCACCGGCCAGGACGTCGCCGCGCCGGAGCTGTTCCTGCCGCCGAACGGCAAGCCGTACGGCCTCAACCTCTACAAGGGCGTCGTCTACACGACGACGGCGCAGGGCTGCGGCGGCAACCCGAACCAGTTCTACGCCTTCGATCTGGCGACCAAGAAGGTCGGCAGCTTCAATCCGGGCAGCGGCGGCATGTGGCCGCGCCTCGGGCCGACCATCGGCCGCGACGGCAGCGTCTACGCCGGCAGCGGCGACGGCGACTACTTCCCGGAGCGCGAGGTGTTCGGTCAGGCGATCGTCGCGGTCAAGCAGAACCCGCTGACCAAGGCGCTCGAGCTGAGCGACTGGTACGCGCCGTCGAACGCCATCTGGCTGCGCAAGCGCGACCTCGACATGAACGTGACCGGCCCGGTCTTCGAGTGGAAGGGCAAGGAATACCTGGCCGAGGCCAGCAAGGAATGCCGCATCTGGCTGCTCGACACGAGCGCGATGGGCGGCGAGGACCATCGCACGCCGGTCGATCGGACGCCGCTCATCTGCAACGAATCGGTGCACTTCGCCGCGGCCGGGCCGTGGAGCGCCATCTCGACCTGGGAGGACACCGACGGTACGCGCTGGGTGCTGCTGCCCTTCTGGGGCCCGAAGCATCCGGCCTTCGCGGCGCCGATCGAGCACGGCGAGACCGTCCGCGGCGGCGTCGCCGCGTTCAAGCTGGAAGAGCAGGGCGGCAAGGTGCGGCTGGCGCCGGCCTGGGTGTCGCGTGACGTCAACCAGGCGGACCACGTCGTGATCGCCAACGGCGTGGTGTTCGCCTTCGGCAACGGCGTCGACGCGACGCAGTCGACCGTCGACATCGGCCTCACCTACAACGACTGGCAGAACCGGGCCAGGAACTCGACCCACGCCGAGCTGCACGCGTTCGACGCCCGGACCGGCGAGGAGCTGTGGTCGAGCGGCAACCAGATCGCGACGTTCAACCACTTCACCAGCCTGTCGCTGGCCAACGGCCGCGTCTACATCGGCACCCACGATGGGATGCTCTACGCGTTCGGCGTCGACAAGGTGGGCGCGGCGACCGACAAGCCCACCGCCACCAACCAGGGACGGACGAAGTGATGCGGATGCTGCCAACGATGATCCGTTTCCGAGCCACGCTCGGTGTCGCCGCCGGTCTCGCGCTGCTGCCCGCCTCCGCCGCGGCGCAGGCCCGCGAGGTGACCACCGCCGGCTTCGACGCGCAACGCACCAACTGGATCCGCAGCGACGTCCGCGTCGGCCGCGAGAGCATCGCCGATGGATCCTTCAAGTTCCTGTGGAAGCACACCTTCCCCGGCGAGGCGCGCCAACTGCAGTCGTTGACGCAGCCGATCCTGCAGGACTTCCTGGTCGGCTACATCGGCTTCAAGTCGCTCGCCGTCCTCGGCGGCGCCGGCGATCAGCTGTTCGCGATCGACACCGATCTGGCCACCCCGTACTGGACGACGAACCTGACCTATGCCGCGGCCACCGGCAGCGTGCCGGGGAGCTCGTGGCGCTGCCCGGGCGGTCTGGTCGCCGCGCCGAGCCGGTGGACACCGCGTGCGCCGACCGCGTTCGGCGGCGCCGGCGGCGGTGGCGGCGGACGGGCGACCAGCGCGGTCGGCGAGCCCGGCAAGGGCGCCGCGGTCCTCAGCCAGACGCGCCGGGCGCGCCCGCCGGGCCCACCGAGCGGTGACGCGCCGCCGCCGCCCGCCGGTCCGGCCCGCAACGTGCCGGGCGTGCCGTTCGGCGGCGTCGATCCGGTGTGGGCGATCGGCAGCGATGGCCTGCTGCGGACGCTGCGCATCACCGACGGCGGCCAGATCGATCCGCCGGTGCCGTTCCTGCCGCCCAACGCGCGGCCGTCGTCCGTCATCTACCTCGACGGCCTGGTCTACACCAGCACCTCGAACGGCTGCGGCAACGCGCCGAACGCCGTCTGGGGGATCGATCTGCTGTCGCCGACGAAAGCCGTGGCCAAGTGGGAGACGGGCGGCGCCAACGTCGCCGGCGGTGCCGGCGTGACGATCGGCACGTCGGGGGTCGTCTACGCCGCCACCGGCGCGCAGCCGCCCGCCACGCGAGAGTGGCTGACGGCCGGCGGTCCGGCGCCGACGCGCTACGCCAACACCGTCGTCGCGCTCGATCGGATCACCCTCGCCGTGAAGGACTGGTTCACGCGGGACGGCGCCGACTTCAACACCACGCCGGTGATCTTCCGCCACAAGGGCCAGGACCATCTCGCCGTCACCGGCAACGACGGGCGGCTCTACCTGCTCGATGGCGCCTCGCTCGGCGGCGCCGATCACAAGACGCCGCTCTTCGTCAGCGACGCCTTCGCGCCGCCGAACGCCGGCGCCGGCCTGGCCACGTGGCAGGACGCCGACGGCACCCGCTGGGTGCTGGCGCCCGGCGCCAACGGCATCGTCGCGATGAAGGTGATCGAGAAGGACGGCAAGGCCGCGCTCGAGGCCGGATGGCGGTCGCGCGCGATCGCCGCGCCGCTGGCGCCGATCGTCGTCAACGGCATCGTCTTCGCCGCGGCCAGCGGCGAGTATCGCGGCGCCGAACCGAACCTGTCGGCGGCCGAGCGGGCGAAGCGTTCGACGCCGGCCGTGCTCTATGCCCTCGACGCCGCCACCGGCAAGGAGCTCTGGTCGAGCGGCACGACCATCACGTCGTTCGCCCGCGCCGGGCTGGCAGCGGGCGGCGGCCAGGTCTACCTCGTCACCTACGACAACACGCTCTACGCCTTCGGCATTCCCCTGGAGCACTGATCATGGGCCACCGCATCCTGTCCGCCGCCGGCCTCGCGCTCGTCGTGCTCGGCGCCTCGCCGGCCATCGCTCGGGCCCAGGGCCAGCTTCCCGACGGCGACGGCAAGGAAGCCGTCCAGAAATTGTGCGGCACGTGTCATCCGGCCGATCGCGGCGCCTCGGTGCGCCTGACCCGCGAGGGCTGGCAGGACGTGATGACGCGCATGGTCGGCATCGGCTTGAAGGGCACCGACGAGGAGCTGAACGCCGCCCTCGAGTACCTCGCCACGCACTTCAAGGGCGAAGCCGCGGCGCCGCTGAACCTGAACCGGGCCACGCCGGTCCAGCTGCAGAGCATCGCCGGCCTGCTGCGCCGCGAATCGTCGCTGCTGGTCGCGCACCGCAACAAGACGCCGTGCAAGACGCTCGAGGACTTCAAGGCCGTCGCCGGTCTCGACTTCTCGAAGATCGAGAAGCGGCGCGACCGGCTGGTCTGCTTCTAGCCAGGCCCGGCTCACGGCGGGAGCCCTCGACGCGCCACGCGCCCCGCGTCGTCCGCCGCCGCTCAGCCGACGCGGTCGAACAGGACGGTCTTGGCCTGCAGGTTCACCTGGGCGGAGCGGTTGGCGAGGACCCACGCATCCGAGCAGTGCGCATCGGTGCCGCCGACGCTGGCCCGGCTCCACCACGCCTCGTCGCTGCGCGCTTCGGCCGGCAGCGCGACACCGTTCAGATCCTCGATCTGGTCGAATGTCAGCACGACGCTGTCGGCGAAGCGCTTACGCAGGTAGTCGTGCAGCGGGCGAAACGGTCCCGCCTTCAACTGCGGGCGCGGCGCCGCCGCCGGCGGGTCCGGGGTGGCGAGGGCGGAGGGCGCGGCCGGCGACCTCGAATCGCGGCGGATCCAGTTCCACATGTCAGTCTCTTCGGAGCGCCGGTGTCAGTAGCCGCCGGCGCCGGCCGATGCGGCCTGGCCGGGCTCGTCGGGGAAGTTCGATACCACCGCTTCGGTGGTCAGCAGCAGCGAGACGATCGAAGCGGCGTTCTGCAGCGCCGAGCGGACCACCTTGGTGGGATCGATGACGCCCGCCGCCACCAGATCCTCGTAGACCTCGGTCTGGGCATTGAAGCCGTCGCTGCCCGACAGCGTCTTGACGTGGGCGACGACGACGGCGCCCTCGTGGCCGGCGTTGGTCGCAATCCAGCGCAGCGGCGCTTCGATGGCCCGCTCGATGATGGCGGCGCCGACCCGTTCGTCGCCCTCCAGCCCGAGGCCGGCGATCGCGGCCGCGGCGCGCAGCAGCGCCACGCCGCCGCCGGGCACGATCCCCTCGTCGATGGCCGCCTTGGTGGCGTGCATGGCATCCTCGACGCGCGCCTTGCGCTCCTTGAGCTCGGACTCGGTGGCGGCGCCGACCTTGATGATGGCGACCCCGCCGACCATCTTCGCCAGGCGCTCCTGCAGCTTCTCGCAATCGTAGTCGGAGGTCGCCGCTTCGATCTGGGTGCGCAGCTGGGCGACCCGGCCGGCGATGGTCTCGCGCGCCCCGGCGCCTTCGACGATGGTCGTCGAATCCTTGCCGATGGTGACCTTCTTGGCCCGTCCGAGGTCCTCGATCTTCAGGTTCTCGAGCCTGATGCCGAGGTCCTCCGTGAGGGCGCGGCCGCCGGTCAGCGTCGCGATGTCCTCGAGCATGGCCTTGCGGCGGTCGCCGAAGCCGGGCGCCTTCACCGCCGCGGCGCTGAGGGTGCCGCGCAGCTTGTTCACGACCAGGGTGGCGAGGGCCTCGCCCTCGACGTCCTCGGCGATGATCAGCAGCGGCCGGCCCGCCTTGGCGACCTGCTCCAGCACTGGGAGCAGGTCCTTCATCGAGGTGATCTTCTTTTCGTGGATCAGGATGGCGGGGTCTTCGAGCACGACCTCCATGCGCTCCGCGTCGGTGACGAAGTACGGGGAGAGATAGCCGCGATCGAACTGCATCCCCTCGACCACGTCGAGCGAGGTCTCGATGCCCTTGGCTTCCTCGACGGTGATGACGCCGTCCTTGCCGACCTTGGCCATCGCCTCGGCAATCATGCCGCCGATGGTGTCGTCGTGGTTGGCCGAGATGCTGCCGACCTGCCGGATCATGTCGCCGCTCACCGGCTTCGACTGGGCCTGGAGCGAAGCGACGATGGCGGCGACCGCCTTGTCGATGCCGCGCTTGAGGTCGTCGGGGCTGGCGCCGGCGGCGACGTTGCGAACGCCCTCGCGGAAGATGGCCTGGGCCAGCAGGGTCGCGGTCGTGGTGCCGTCCCCGGCGATGTCGGAGGTCTTGCTCGCCACCTCCTTGACCATCTGGGCGCCGAGACTCTCGAGCGGATCGCGCAGCTCGATTTCGCGCGCCACCGACACGCCGTCCTTGGTGATGGTGGGTGAGCCGTAGGGACGGCCCAGGATGACGTTGCGGCCCTGCGGGCCGAGGGTGACCTTGACGGCGTTGGCAAGCCCGTCGACGCCGCGGAGAAGAGCCTGGCGCGCGTGCTCGCCGTAAGTGATGTTCCTAGCCATGGTGCGACCAGCGTAGGCGACCCCGCGCGCCGCGACTGCCCCGTTGTGAACAGCGGGCAGGTCAGAAGAGGTCGTTCCGCCAGTATAAGACCTGGTCGGCCGCCAGCCGGAGGTCCGCCAGGGGCGCCGACAGGCCTCGCGCGACGAGCACGGCTGGGGACGCCGGCGACGGCACCAAGGTGAGCTGCGGCGGCGAGAAGGCCGGCGGCAGCCAGCCGCGGATCAGCGGCCGCTGCTCGGTTGGCTCCCGGGCGATGGTGGCCTGGAGCAAGGCCCCGACGCGCGCGCCGGCGGCATCGCGGTCGCCGCATTCCTCGATGGTCCAGCTGCCGGCCGCCTCGGTAAGGACGAGGTAGGCCGCGGCGGTGATGCCCTCCTCCGCGATGAGGAAGCGCAGCGCGCGCTGCCCGGCCGGGGCGAGCCCGGCGAGGAGCCGGCGCCGGGTCAGGGCGAATTTGAGGAAGTCCACGTCACGGACGAGGTGGAAGCGGCTGAGACGGGCGCGCACGTCGCCCATCGCGACGATGGCCGCCAGGTCCCAATCCTCACCGCCGCGGACCAGCGTCATCGGTGCGCCGCGCCGCGTCGATTCGACGACGCGGACCTCGACATCGCTCGTCGGGATCGGCTGGAAGCCCTCGGGAATGGCCCAGGTTCGGTCGACCGGCGCGGTCAGCATGGCGAGGTCGGCGCCATGCTCGCGCTCGATCTCGATGAGGGCCGCGACGAGGGCGGCGGCATGCGCCCCGGCGTCCCGGGCCGGATCGGCCCACACCGAGCCGATCGCGCCAATCCGCACCGGCCGGTCGTCGAGTCGGGCGGCGAACCTGGCCCGCACCGCGGTGGCCAGGACGGCGTCCCCGTCCAGCCACGCGAATCGGCGTCGTTGGGCCGTTGCCCAGGTGGTCTTCTGCACCGCGCGCTCCAGCGTCGCGAACGCCGCGGCGCTCAAGCCGTCGCGGGCATCCGGCGGCAGCGCGGCGACGACGCGAGCGAGCACGGCGCCCTCGGCGGGCGCCAACGTCGGCATGATGGGCCGCGATGGTAGCAGTGCGTCGTCGCGTAGGTCGCGCCGGATTCCTCCCGTGCGATATCCTCCGCGCATGCGGGGGGCGATGGGGGGAGGACGCCTGGCCGGCGGCCTCGGCCTGGGGTTGAGCGTGCTGATGGCCACGATGATCGTGCTGCGGGGGCAAGGCAGCAGCCAGACGGCACCCCCTTCCGGCGCTCAGCCAGCTGCGCCGGTGTTCGCGCCACCGCCCGCGCCCGTCCAGCCGATTCCGTACAGTCACAAGAAGCACCTGGCGCTCGGCCTGGAGTGCCGACAGTGCCACGTCAACCCCGATGCCGGCGAGATGATGACGTTTCCGGCGACCGCGATCTGCATGTCGTGCCACCAGGCGATCGCCATCGACAAGCCGTCGATCCAGAAGCTGACGGCGTTCGCCACGGCCGGGACGCCGGTGCCGTGGGTGCGGGTCTACGACACACCGGAGTACGTGTTCTGGAGCCACGGCGCGCACGTAGCGGCCAAAATCGAGTGCGTCGAATGCCACGGCAAGGTGGCCGAGCTGGACGTGATGCAGCAGCAGACCGACGTCGTGACGATGCTCGGCTGCCGCCGGTGTCACGACGCCCGCCAGGTGTTCACCGATTGCGGCGACTGTCACGAACCGCGCCAATGATCGCGCCCGTCGTGTCGTAGAGGAACCGAGATGACTCGAACGTCCCAGGCCCTGGTGCTCCTCGCGATGACGACGGCGACCGGCGCCCTGATGGCCCAACGCGCGTCGACCCCGCCCCCGGCCCAGGCGGCCGCCACAGCCGGTGACTGGCCGACCTACAACCGCGATCCCGGCGGGACGCGGTTCTCGCCGCTCACCGAGATCACGCCGGCCAACGTCGGCACGCTGGCCATCGCCTGGACGTATCACATGAAGCCGGCCACGGCGGCGCCGGCCGCCCCCGCGGCCGCGGCGCCGGCCGGTCACGAGGAGGCCCCGCCCGGATCACCGGGGCCGGCAGCGCAGGGCGCCGCGGCGCCGGCGGCACCGCCGTCGTCGACCAGCAGCAACCAGACGCGCGGCCGGCGTGGCTACGCCTCGAGCGAGAGCACGCCGCTCGTCGTCGACGGCACGCTCTACATGAGCACGCCCTATGCCCGCGTGGTGGCGCTCGATGCGGCGACCGGCACCGAGAAGTGGGCCTACCAGCTGCCGACGGGCAACCCGTCGACGCGCGGCGTCGAGTACTTTCCCGGCGACGCCACCACGCCGGCGCAGATCGTCTTCGGCACGACCGACGCGAAGCTCTACTCGGTCGCCGCGGCCACCGGCGTGCCCAACCCGGCGTTCGGCACCGGCGGCGTCGTCAGCCTCGACACGCCCGAGATTCTGCGCGGCCTGCCCGGGCGCAACGGTCTGTCGTCGCCGCCGCTCGTCTACCAGCACTTCGTCATCACCGGCGGCACCACCCAGGAGAACCCGCCGCGCGGACCGGCCGGCGACGTGCGGGCGTGGGACATCCACACCGGCAGGCTGGCGTGGACGTTCCGCTCCGTGCCGCAGGCCGGCGAGCGCTTCAACGACACGTGGGCCAACGACAGCTGGAAGAACCGCTCCGGCGTCAACGTCTGGGGCTTCCTCAGCGTCGACACCGCCCGCGGCATCGTCTACCTGCCGTTCGGGGCGCCGTCGGTCGATCAGTACGGCGGCGATCGACCGGGCGACAACCTGTTCGGGACCAGCCTCGTGGCGGCCAGAGCCGACACCGGCGCCTACCTCTGGCACTTCCAGCTCACCCACCACGATATCTGGGACGCCGATCTCGCGGCGGCGCCGGTGCTGCTCGACGTCACTCGCGCCGGCCGGACCATCCCGGCGGTCGCCGTGGCGAGCAAGCAGGGCTTGCTGTTCCTGCTCGATCGAACGACCGGCCGGCCGATCGATCCGATCGAGGAGCGGCCGGTGCCGGCGAGCGAGGTGCCGCTCGAGCGCACGGCCAGGACGCAGCCGTTCCCGCTCGTCACCCCGCCCCTGTCGCGTATGAGCATGGCGGCCGCCGACGTGGCGACGCTGACCCCCGAGATCGAGGCCGGCTGCCGCGCGCTGCTCGAGGGCGTGCAGCTCGGTGGGCCGTACCTGCCGCCGGCGTTCAACCGGCTGCGCGCGCAGTTCCCCGGCAACCACGGCGGCGTCAACTGGGGCGGGATGTCGTATTCGCCGGAGCTCGGCTACCTCTTCGTCAACACCAACGAGCTGGGCCAGCTGTCGGGCATGATGCCGCGTCCGGAAGGGGCGACGGGGCCGGCCCTGGCGAAGGGGCAGGGCAATCGGCTCGATCCGGGCGGCCCGTACGAAGGCGTTGCCGGCGGCGGGCGCTTCAGTATCCGCAAGGGCACCGATCCGCAGCAGCTGCCGTGTCAGCAGCCGCCGTGGGGCCAGCTCACCGCGATCGACATGAAGACCGGTCGATTCGCCTGGCGCGTGCCGCTTGGCGTGACCGACAGCCTGCCGCCGGCACTGCAGAAGACCGGGCGTCCGGGCAATGGCGGGACGATCGTCACGCGCAGCGGCCTCGTGTTCGTCGCCGCTACCGACGACGGACGGTTCCGCGCCTTCGACGCCAAGACCGGTAAAGAGGTGTGGACGGTCAAGCTGCCCGCCGCGGCCCAGGCGACGCCGACGACCTACCGCAGCACGGACGGCCGGCAGTACGTCGTGATCACCTCGACCGGCGGCGGCTTCTTCGGCAACCCGGTTACCGACGACAGCGTCATCGCCTTCGCGCTGCCGAAGCGCTAGCTCCTTGTGACCGCGCGTGAGGCGCAGTGTTACAACGAACAGAGCGGCGACGGGAAGCGCGGCTGGACGCGGACGCCGGCCAGCCACTCCGTGAGCCGGGCCGCTTCGGCGTCGATGGCGCGCGCCGCGTCGCGGCCGACGTCCTCGAGCCGCTGCACCTCGACCTCGCCGGTGGCCCGCTGCCGCCAGCCGCCGACGATGCGGCCGTCGCACCAGATGGTCGGCCCGGCGTTGCCGTTGCGGTCGAACACCCGGCCCTTGTGCGGGCCGAGATACCAGTCGCGCTCGTTCCAGCCCATCGTGGTCGGGTCGAGCGACGGCAGCAGCGCGACCCACGGCCTCGGCGTCTTCGTGGGCACGTCGACGTCGTCGGGCAGGACGTAGCCGCAGCGTCCGTCGAGGTCGACGGCGACCGCCGAGATGTCGGCGAGCGCGCGGCGGACGGCGGTCAGCGTCGAGCCGAGCCACCACTTCAGGTCGAGCTCGGTGCCTGGTCCGAACGCGCGCAGCCAGGCCGCGACCATCCCCGCGGTGCCGTCGGCTTCCGAGCGCGCCTCGATCGGCGCGCCGAGCCACGTCGCCATCGACGTCCAGCGCGGCCGCGACGTGGTCCAGCGACCGGCATTGGTCCCGCGGACGACGGCGCCCGCCGCCGACAGCGCGGTGAGCACGCGCGGACCGACCGGCAGCGTGCCGCCCCAGCTCTTGTCCTCGGCGTAGGGAATCGAGCCGTCGAGGAGCGGCAGCTCCGCGCGCAGCTCGGCGAAGGTCAGCTCACGGCCGCTGGCGAGCGCGGCGGCGACCTGTGTCGACGCGCGCTTCAACCAACGATCGCCGTCGGCGTGCAGCCCGCCCGCCTCGACGAAGCGCGACAGCCGGCGGCGCTCCTGTCCGGCGACGCGCGCGCTGGCGCTGGCCTGGGCGTCGGCGAGGCGCTCGCGCGGGAACACGAACAGCGTGCGGCGCATCGCCAAGTGCTTGACCAGCGTGCGATCGACGTAGAGCGCCTGCTCGAGGTCGGCGCACGTCATGCCCGCGACGCGCGCCTGCGCCGAGAGGAACACCGTCGACGGATCGGTGGCGTGGAAGCAGACCACGCTGCGCGCCGCCTCGACGACGTCGATCGCGCGGTGGCGCGGCGCGAGCCGATGCCGGACGCCGAGCCGGGCCCGGCGTTCCTCGACCGTGAAGCGGCGCCGGGCAGCCATCGCGGCGATCCTATCGCTCCTCGACCTCAGCCGCGTGGTCATGGCATCCGCCCTGCATTCGAGCGAGCGGCGGTCATGGCACGCCAGGAGGTCCCGGCCGACCCGCCGGCTCGTTCGCGGATCTGCACGCCCTGGCGTCGTGCGGCGGCGAGGCGCTGGCGGCAGGCTAGTGAGCGGGGGGACATCGCTCGATTCCTGGTACGCCGTGCCCGCCGCCCGATCGATCATCGCCGCCGTCCTGCTCGTGCTCGGCTCGTGCGCGTCCGCCGCGGCGCAGGGCTGGCCGAGCGCCTTCGCCCCCAACGTCATCCAGGTCTCGAAGGCCTCCGGCCTCGAGGATCCCGGCGGGCTGCCCGATGCCGCGTGGATCCACCTGCACCGCGGCCACCACTCCGCGCCCGACGCCGTCCAGGCCGCGCTGCGCGTGCGGCTCTACTCCAACAACAGCGCCTACGACGAAGTCGCCATCACGCAGAGCGGCCTGTCGCAGATCCGCTTCCTCGTCCACGGCGTCGATGTGTCCGGCTGGCTGCCGCTCGACCGGGACGACTTCACCTGGACGCTGCAGATCGACAATCCGGGCCTGAACGGCCTTCCGGACGGCATCCACGACATCAGCACCGAGGTCCAGGGCGCGGCTCGCGCGAGCTACAAGCCGGCGCCGATCTTCGTGCATGTGACGCGCGGCCGCGCGGTCAGCGACCAGGTGCCGATCATGTCCGGCTCGGTGTCGCCGACGCTGATCGATGCCGGCCCGCACGTCCAGTACGTCCGCGCCGCCGACCGCCAGTGGCGCGCCTATCCGGTCGAGCCTGAGGTCGAGCCGTTCCATGAGGTGCCCGATCAATCCGCGACGTTCGGCGAGCTGATGAGCGCCAACGCCGAGTGGGCCACCACCGCGCAGATGTGGTGGGAAGAGCTGCCGCACAACCTGCCGTTCGTCCGCGCCCTTCCGCCCAAGCTGGCCAACGACGATCACCGGACGCTGCGCGTCGTCGACCAGCAGGAGCGGCTGCCTTTCAAGGACGGCGGCCGCGGCATCGGCTGGATGGGCGGCCTGGTCACCGGACAGGTCGACAATCGCGGCCGCTTCGCCTTTGCCGAGGCCGGCGGACGCATCGGCTACCTGATGCCGGACGGCGAGATCGTCACGGTCGCCGGGTGGCGCGTGCGCAGCGACAAGGATCCGGTCTGGATCACCAAGTCGATGACGCAGATCCGCGGCAACGAGGAGCTGCGCGGCGTGTGGCTCGAAGGGGCCTATCCCGGCGAGTCCGGCGGCTTCCGCACGCCGATGGACATCGCCATCGATCCGCGCAACGAGTACGTCTGGTACGTCGCCTCGTACGAGGACCACTGCATCTGGCGGGTGGTCGTCGATCCCGGCACGCTGATCGGCACGGTCACCGTGTTCGCCGGCGACCCCGGCCACGGCCGCGGCTCCGCCGACGGCCAGGGCCAGGCAGCCCGCTTCAGCGGCCCGACGTCGATCGTCTTCGATCCCGTCGCCGATGTGCTCTACGTCGCCGACCAGGATCAGCACCTGATCCGGCGCATCACCCGCGGCGGCGCCGTCACCACGCTGTTCGGGCGCGCCGACATGGTGTCGGCGCTGGCCACGCGCGGCGTCACCGACCGCTACGATCGGACGCAGGTGCGGCCGCGCATGCAGCTCGGCGTCACGCCGTCGCAGGCTGCGTCGGGTGTGCGGCCCGAGCTCTACGTGCCGATGACGGTGCGCGTCGACAGCCGCGGCCGCCTGATCGTTCTCGACCTCGGCGACGGCTTCATCCGCCGCATCGATCCGGCCACCGGCGTCACCGACGTGCTCGGCGACATCGACTCGAAGTTCGAGGAGTTCGCCTTCGGCTGGGCCTGGCTCGACGTCGATCGCTGGGGCAACACCGGGCCGAAGGACGGCATCTACTGGTGCAAGGCGGTCGGCTCGAACCTCGATGGCGAGCCGGCGGCGCGCTTCAACGAGTTCTACGCCTGGATGCCGGCCGATGGTGGCCCGTCGCGCTTCGTCTTCGGCGACAACTGGGAGCCGAATCCGAACGGGTGGGGCGATCGCGAGTCGATGGGGCCGGAGCACTACGCCTGGCTGGTCGCCGTCGATCCGCGCGGCGCGCTGCTCGTCGCCGGCATGGGCGAGCACGGCGTCAGCCGGCTGCGGGCGAAGCGGACGACCGACCGCGCGCCGGCCCAACTCTATCCGGCCTACTACGAAGGCCAGGAGCAGTGGTGGCGCGGTTCACCGGACGGCAGCGCGCCGTCGTTCGCGCTGAAGTTCGGCTGGGACGGACACAACTACCTTGGCTTCGCCGATACCTGGGGCCTCGCCGGCAACGAGACCGATCAGCAGTTGTTCGATCTCTTCTCGGCGCCGGCCAGCCTGCGGCAGGACGCGTCGGCGGCGTCACGCTGGCTCGACGCCGTGCGGGCCAATCGGACACCGCAGGCGGCCCCTCTCGCGCCGCGCCTGACGCTGACCACGGGCGGCACCGGCGCCGGCACGGTGTCGACGGCGGACGGGCAGATTGCCTGCGGCGCCGACTGCACCCACGTCTACGCCGCCGGCGCCGCGGTCACGATCGTGGCGACGCCGTCGGCGGGATCGAGCTTCGCCGGCTGGACCGGCGCCGCCGACTGCCTCGATGGCCAGGTGACGCTCGGCCGCGGCCTCGTCTGTACCGCGATCTTCAATCCCGGCACCGCCTGCACCTACACGCTGACGCCGGTGTCGGCGCCGCACCTCGCGGCCGGCGGCGCCACCGGCACCGCCAGCCTCAACACGCCGGCCAGTTGTCCGTGGACGGCCTCGTCGTCCGCGGGCTGGCTGACGCTGACCAGTGCGGCGAGCGGTACCGGTCCGGCCGTGCTCGCTTACAGCGCGTCGAACAACGCGGCGGCCAGCGGACGCACGGCGAGCGTCACCGTCCAAGGCGCGGTGCATGTCGTCACGCAGGACGGGACGTCCTGCCAGTACACGGCATCCCCGGCGTCGATCGCCGCGCCGTCGGGCGGCGGCAGCGGCATGGTGACAGTGACCACGAGCGGGGCCTGTGGCTGGAGCGCGGTCAGCGGCGCCGCCTGGATGTCGTTCTCCGGCGCCGCCACCGGCACGGGCGCCGGATCGGTGACCTGGGTCGCCGAGCCGAACGCCAGCGGATCCGTGCGCGCCGGCACGATCGTCGTCGCCGGCGTGGCGATCGCGGTGACGCAGGCGGAGCCGCTCCATCGTCGCTACCTCGCCGAAGGATCGACCGGCGCCTTCTTCGAGACGCGGCTGGCCCTGCTCAACCCGAACGCCGGCGTCGCCGACGCCACGCTGCGCTTCCAGCGCGACGACGGCACGACGGTCACGCACGCGCTGTCGGTGCCCGGCCGGACGCGGCGCACCGTGCTCCCGCGCGAGATCGCCGGCCTCGAAGCCGCGACCTTCTCGACGGTCGTCGAATCGACCCAGCCGCTGGTCGTCGATCGCACGATGCGCTGGCCGACGTCCGGCTACGGCAGCCACGCCGAGACCAGCGTCGAGGGGCCGTCGACGACGTGGTATCTCGCCGAAGGGGCCACCGGCGGGCCTTTCGATCTGTTCTATCTCATCCAGAACCCGAACCCGAGCGACGTCTCCGTCACGGTGACCTACCTGCGGCCGGCGCCGCAGCCTCCGATCGAGAAGACCTACCTCGTGCGCGCCGCCAGCCGCGCCAACCTCTACGTCGATCGCGAGGAGTTCCCGGCCGGCTCCGGACAGCGTCCGCTGGAGGCGACGGACGTCTCGGCCCGGCTCGTCGCGACGCAGCCCATCGTCGTCGAGCGGGCGATGTATCTGAGCCGCCCCGATCAGGCGTTCGCCGCCGGGCACTCCAGCGCCGGCGTCACCGCGCCGGCCACCAGCTGGTACCTGGCCGAAGGCGCGACCGGCGGCTTCTTCGATCTGTTCATCCTGGTCGCCAACCCCAGTCCGACCGATGCCATCGTCGAGGCGCGCTATCTCACCACCGCGGGGCGCACGCTCACCAAGACCTACGTCGTGGCCGCCAGCAGCCGCCGCACCATCTTTGTCGACGCCGAGCAGTTCCCGGGCGAGGGTGCGGCGCTGTCCGGCGCGGCCGTGTCCACCAGCCTGACGTCGACCAACGCCGTGCCGATCATCGTCGAGCGGGCGATGTGGTGGCCGCAGGGGAATTGGTACGAGGCGCACAACTCACCGGGCGCGACGGCGACTGGCACGCGGTGGGCGCTGGCCGACGGCGAGGTCGGCGGCGCCGATAGGTACGCAGACCTACATCCTGCTCGCCAACACCGGGGCCACCGCCGGGTCGGTGCGGGTCACGCTGTGCTTCGAGGACGGCTCGAGCGCCGTCCGCACCTTCGCGGTCGGCGCCAGCAGCCGCTTCAACGTCGACGTGGCGGCCGAATTCCCGGCCTCGATGGGGCGCCGCTTCGGCACGATCGTCGAGAGCCTCGGGGCCAGCCCGGCGCCGATCGTCGTCGAGCGCGCGATGTACACGAGCTCAGGTGGCGTGCTGTGGTCGGGCGGCACCAACGCCCTGGGGACACGGCTGCCGTAGTCGAGCTCGGCGTGTCCCGGCGATTCGGCGCCGACGGTCAAGGGCATGTGTCCAGCACCAGCACCCAGTCGCGGTCATTGGCCGCGTTGGGCCGGGCAGGCGGAACGGGTGCGGCGCCGCGTTGGGCAGCGCGTCCGCGATGGCGCGCCAGCTCCCATCGGTCGGATCGAACCAGCCGGCGCGGACCGGGCCGCGCATCGCGCGCGGATCCACGTCGAACGAGCCGGCGCCTTCTGGCGGCACGTAGGCCACCAGCAGGCTGCCGTCGGGCGCGGCCGCCGCGGCGATGTAGGCGGGCGCGCGGAGATGAGCCATGGAGGGGCGCATTCTACGCTCCGCCAGCCTATACGGCGCGAGCGGTGAACGATCAGGCGCGGCGGCGGGCGACGACGGCGGCGATGAGGACGGCGATCGCCGCGATGAGCACCGAGATTGGCGGCAGCAGCACGAACACCGGCGCGCGCGGCCTGGCTGGGCCCAGCGCCACGATGCCGTAGGCGACGGCGGAGGCCGGGCCGCCGAACGCGGCGACCGCGGCGAGCGTCCGGCGGACCGGCGGCGGCCAGCCGGCGGACCGGGAGAGCGCGGCCGCGACCAGCGCGAACGGCGCCAGCACCCAGACGGCGAACAGCCCTCGCAGTGACGCCGGCGAGTGGACGCGGTGCGTCGCCAGCAGCGCCAAGCCGACCGACGCCGCCATGCCGAGGACGAACGCGCCCCGGGCGAGTCGGGACACGTCTATTTCTCGCTGACGCGCTCGACCCTGGCCGGGCTGCGCGATTCGATCTGCGACAGGACGCGGTCGATGTCGTCGCCATCGATCTTCAGGATGATCGGGGCGCCCGAGCCCTCGAGCGTCAGCCAGTGCGGCGTCCGCCTGAACAACCCGCCGCCCTTGGCGATGCCGCGAATCAGGCCGGCCCGATCGCGATCCGCCTTCAGGACGGGGCGCCGCGTGCGCGCGTAGGTGGCATCGGCGAGGCTGCGGTAGGGGATGGCGCGGACCGCGGTTTCGGTGTCCGAGTCGACGAGGACGATGCGATCGGACTCGAACCGCAGCACGATCTCGCGCTCCTCGACGTCGTCGCCCGCCAGCGTCACCAGGGCGACTTCCTCGAAGTCGATGGCCGCCGCCTCGACGCGCGGCGCGGCGGGCGCGGTGGCGGGCGCCGGCGCTGGCGTCGGCGTGGCGGTCGCCGGCGCCTCGGCAGTGGGTGGAGCCGCCGCCGGCGGAGTGGCCGGACCCGGCGCCGGCCGCGCTGGGGACGGCGTGCCCGACACCGGGGCGCGACCGGTCGGCGCGGGCGCCGGCGTCGGGGCGATCTCGACCGGTCCGGCCGGTCCGGCCGGTTCGGGCGGCGGCCCGTCGATCGCCGTTTCGAATCGTACGACTGGGGGCGGCGCCTCTGCGGTGGCACTCGCCGACGCGACCTCGACCCGGTCCTTCGACAGATAGCGGCCAATGCCCACCGCGACGCCGACGAACAGCACCACCGCGACGGCGCCGGCCGCCGTCACCGTCCGCCACGTGATCCCCAGGCCCCGCGTCCGCCGCGTCGGCGCCGTGTCGACCGACGGCGGAGACAGCGGTCGCAGGGCGGTGGGTGGCAGGGCAGGGGGCGGCAGGGCGGGCGGCGCGACTCCCGCCGCCGCGACGACGCCCGACGAGGCCAGGCGCGTCGGGGCCAGGTCGGCCGCGTTCCGGGTCGGAGCACCGGGGCCGTTCGGCACCAGCGGGTTCAGGACGGTGGGCGCGGTCTGCGGTCCGGGCAGCGTCGGAACCACCGCCTGCGGATCGGTGGCCCGCGGCAGTGCCCCGGTGGCGCCGATGACGGCCGCGTCCATCACCGAGTTGGCGAGGCGCGTCGCCTTGATCCGCATCGCCGGTTCGGTGGCGGCGTAGCCTTCGAGCGAGACCTGGAAAGCCGCCGCCGACGGGTAGCGGTCGGCGGGCGACTTGGCCAGCGCCCGCTGCAGCACGTCGTCGAACCACGCCGGCAGCTCCGGCACCGTCTTGCGGACCGATGGAATCGGCGCCTGCAGGTGCTGCGTCAGCACCTCGTATTCGGTGCCGCCCTTGAACGGCACGCGCCCCGTCAGCAGCTCGAAGAGGAGGATGCCCACGGCGTAGAGGTCGGAGCGGCCGTCGACCTCTTCGCCGCGCACCTGCTCGGGCGACATGTACTCGAGCGTGCCGACGATATGGCCGGTCCGCGTCGCCCGCTCGGTGCCGAGCACGCGGGCGATGCCGAAGTCGGTGACCTTGACGCCGCCGTCGCTCGACATCAGCACGTTGGCCGGCTTCATGTCGCGGTGGATGACGCCGCGCCGGTGCGCGTACTCGAGCGCGTCGAGCAGCTCGCAGACAATCGGGACGGCGTCGACCCACGGCAGCCGGCCGTAGCGGGCCAGGCGGGCGAGCAGCGTCTCGCCGCGCACGAACTCCATCACGATGAACCAGCGGTCGGCGTGGACCGAGCAGCCGTGGATGCGGGCGATGCCGGGATGATCGAGCTTGGCGAGGGTGATGGCCTCGGCGCGGAACCGATCGACGGTGGCCTGACGCCGGGCCAACTCCGGCTTCAGCATCTTCAGCGCGACGTCGCGGTCGAGCATCTCGTCGACGGCGCGATAGACCTCGCCCATGCCGCCCTCGCCGAGCTTCTCGACCAGCCGGTAGGTCGCCAGCGTCTGGCCGATCATCGGACGGCTCGCACCTCGCGCGTCGCCGGGGCCGCCACCGGATCGGCGGCGTGGGCGCTGATGCGCAGCAGCGCGACCGTGATGTTGTCGTGGCCGCCACGGGCCCGGGCCAGCGCCACCAGGCTCTTGCAGGCCTCGGCGCCGTGCCGGTCGGCGACGATCCCGGCCATCTCCTCGTCCTCGACGAGGTCGCTCAGCCCGTCCGAGCAGAGCAGGAACACGTCGCCGCCGCGGACCGGCAGCGGCTGCTCCCAGCGCGAGACCTGGACGTCGTCATGGGTGCCGAGGGCGCGCAGGATGACGTTGCGGTCGGCGTGGTGCCGCGCCTCGGAGCGCGTCAGCAGGCCGCGCGCGACCAGCTCGCCGACGGCCGAGTCGTCGTTGGTCATGCGATAGATCCCTCCGTCGCGCAGCAGGTAGAGGCGGCTGTCGCCGACGCTGGCGGCGTGGGCGTGTCCGTCGCAGATCGCCACGGCGACGCAGGTCGTGCCCATGCCGGCGAGACGGCGCTCGGCCGAGGCCGTCTCGAAGATGGTGCGGTTGGCGTGCTGGAGCGCGGCGACCAGCGCGGCGTCGGGCGGGCCATCCCCCTCATAGTACGCGCGATGGACGGCGTCGACCGCCATTTCGCTGGCCACTTCACCGGCGGAGTGCCCGCCCATCCCGTCGGCGACGATGGCCAGGACGCCGCGGCGGCCCTGTTCGGCGTCGTCGCCGGGCTGGACGATGAGGCCGCGGTCCTCGTTCAGCTCCCGGACGCAGCCGACATCGCTGACCACGTGCCCGGCAATCTCCCATGTCATGGCTGTTCCCCCGTCGCGCGGCGCATCATGAAGGTGGATGTGCCGGTCGTCGTCACCTGAATATCTTCCCGCATCGGCTCGAAACCCTCCTGGCGGAGCTCGACGGAGACCGTCTCGCCGATCGCCCCGACGTAGTCGACCGGCGTGTCGCCGAGCGGCCGGCCGTTGACGCGGACGCGAGCCCGGCCCGAGACGACGTCGATGTGATGGACGCCGCTGTCGGCGGCCGGCCGGCCGTTCGCCGCGGAATCCCCCGGACGGCGGCCGGCTGACGCCGGGGATGCGAGGCGGCATGTCGAACGCGAGATAGACCGCCAGCGCCAGCATCAGCACGGCCGCCGAGACGGTCGTGATCAGCAGCCAGCGGCGCTCGAGCAGATCCTGGATCGGGGCCGTGGCGATCGGCGGCGGCGTCAGCGCGCGGGCGTTCGCCGAGATGCGCTCGGCCCCGGCCAGGGCGTCCGCCGCGGCGGCAGCCAGCGCATCCGCGGTCGGCCGCTTCGAGGGGTCGCGGGTCAGGCAGCTCGCCACCAGCCGGTCGACCTGCCGCATCAGCGCGGCGTCCTCGGGCGGCGGCGTCAGCACGCTGCTCGGCGCGGCGTAGGACACGCGATCGATGCGCGCCCACAGCAACGCCTCGGAGCCGCCGGCGAACGGCGGCTGGCCGGTCACCATTTCGTGCAGTAGGACGCCGAGCGCCCAGACGTCGGTGGCCGGCGTCACCGTGGCGCCGAGGATCTGCTCCGGCGACAGGTAACGCGGCGTGCCGATGACGTTGCCGGTCTGGGTCAGGCCTTCGGCGTGGCGGCTCTTCGAGATGCCGAAGTCGAGCAGCTTGATCTGGCCCTCCGGCGTGACGCGGACGTTGGCCGGCTTGAGGTCGCGGTGGACGATCCCCTGGGCGTGCACGTAGGCCACCGCCCACGCGATCGCCTGCAGCAGGCGCAGCGCCTCGCGGGCCGGCAGGCGGCCCTGCCGCTCGAGCCGATCGGCCAGCGACTCGCCGCTGATGTATTCCATCACCAGGCAGGGCCGGCCCTGGAGATCGACCAGCTCGAGCAGCTTGACGATGTTGGGGTGGTTGAGGCCCTGCTGCACCCGCGCCTCGTGATAGACGCGGGCCAGCCAGCGGGCCTCGATCTCGGCGGCCGTCAGGATCTTGATGGCCACGACCTGGCCGGTCGTCAGGTGCGTGGCCCGGTAGACTTCGCCCATCCCGCCGGCGCCCAGGAAATCCGCCAGGCGATAGCGGCCGACGATCGCGTCCGGCGGGATGAGGCGGTGCATCGCTCGACGTTCAGTTGGTGCGGGTCAGCACCGGCTGCGTGCCCATCAGCTCCATCCCGAAGCGGATCGGGATGCAGTAGAGCAGCGTCACGTCGACGGTGTTGCCGTAGGTGAAGATGCCGATGACCCGGCCCTTCTCGTCGAACACAGGGCCGCCGCTGTTGCCGGCGCCGGTCTCGTTGCTCGAGAGCTGGTAGGTGTCGCCCATGCCGCTGCGGTAGTCGTAGATGGTGCCGCCGGTCGGCTGCATGCGGCCGCGGAAGATGCGCCCGATCGACGTCGGGGTCACCGTCGGATCCGGCACCGACACCGTCTGCCGCTCGCCCGACATCGCGTCGACGGAGTTGGTGCTGACGAACACCTGCGGTGAGACCGCGGGATAGCCCATGATGGTGACCGGCGAGCCGACCGCCACCTGGTCGTAGTTGTCCAACAGCTCGACCTTCTTCACCGGCTGCGGCGTGTTGATCTTGATGAGGGCCGCGTCATGGCGGTCCGAGACGCGGGCGACGGTGGCCGGGAAACGCAGCTTGTTGAGCGCGAAGGTGACATCCAGGTAGATGTTCTGGCCTTCGAAGCCCTTGTAGTTCTCGGGCCGCCGCTCGACGACGCGCTGGCTCTCGAAGACGCCGCCGGTGATCGGGATCCAGCTGCGGACGTCGAGCTGCCGGATGTCGAGGACGGCGGGCTCCTTCTGACCGGGCGTGATGAGCATCGCCTGGCCCTGCTGCGGGAAGCCGTGGTAGGTCGATTCCCAGCTCGCCGCGACGTGCCGGTTGGTCAGCATGAAGCCGTCGGTCGTGACGGCGAAGCCCGAGCCCGCGCCGCCGGACGCGATCGGCCGGTTCTCGGAGTAGTTGCCGCGCTGCCGCGTCAGCGACGGCAGGACGCGGTCGCCGATCTGCCAGAACACCGGCATCGGTCCGACCTGCCGGCCGTCCTGGTCCTTGGCCGGGTTGCCCTGCTTGTCGGTCGGCTGGTCGTACTCGTGGTAGATCTGCTCGCCCGTCCCGGCGTTCACCAGCTTCCACTTGAACTCGATCAGCACCGTCGACGCGGTGTTGGCGTCGGCGATCTGGCGGGTCGTCAGCGGCCGCTCGGCCTGCTCGCGCTGTTCCTTCTGCTGCTGCCCCTGCTCAAAGGCGGAGGCCCGCCACTCGGCGCGCCAGGCAACCAGGCCGGTGATGCCGCCGGCCAGCAGCAGCGTGGCCGCGACGCCGAGCGCGAGATTGCGGTGGCCCTCCCTGCGGGCGCCGGTCACCATCCGCTCGACGGTCTCCTTACCGACGCCGACCTTGCCGCCGCCGGCCGCCATCGCCGTCACCGCCGCGCCGGGGGCCATCCGCGTCGCCTGGGGATCGCCCGCGTGCGGCACCGCCGCGAGGCGGGTCGACTTCACGAGGTGGGCGGGCAGGGGATCGAAGTCGAACTGGAACTCGGGCCCGCCCGGTCCGAGCTGGACGATGTCGCCGGCGGCCAGGGCCGCCGTGCCGACCACCCGCTGCTTGTTGATGTAGGTGCCGTTGCGGCTGTTCAGGTCGACGATCGAGAACTTGTACCGATCGGCCGGATCCTGCAGGATCCGCGCGTGCTGGCGGCCCACCAGATCGTCGTGCTCGGGGTCGAACCGCACGTGCGCCGCGAGATCGCGGCCGATCAGCAGATCGCCCGCCTTGTCGAGGGGGATCGATTCGACCTGCTGCCCCTTGGCGCCACTCAGATGTCGTAGGACTACGCGCTCCATGCCTTGTCTCCTCCAGGGCCCGTCTTTCGGGCTCACTGGATAACGCGGAGTCGGCGCACGGATGGGCTCATGTCCCAATCTGGCTCCCGATGTGTCTTCCGATGTGCCTTCCAGATCATCCCCCCCGCACCCTTCTAAAAGGGGGCAGTTAGTGCGTACTGAGCAGACGCCGATACGAGGCGGCGGCGGACGGGCGGCCCGAGGCGTCGTAGAGGGCGACGAGGCGGGTGAGGGCGGCTTTCGTTCGCGGATCCGCCGGCCCGAGCGCCTGGCGGAGGCCCTCGTAGCCGTCGCGGAGCAGCGGCTCGGCCTCGGCGAACCGCCGCGTGTGGCGCGCCAGGTGCTCGCCCAGGATGCTGCGCGCGCTGGCGACCAGCCAGTGGTTCGACGGCAGGGAGCGGGCGCGGACGGCGAGGCTGTCGCGCAGGCTGGCCTCGGCGTCGGCGGTGAGCCCGGTCGCCGCCAGGCCGAGGCCGCGCACCTGGAGGATGGCGGGGATCAGCGGGTGGTTCTCCGGCAGCGTCTTGCCGCGCAGCGCCAGCACCTCGTCGGCCAGCTGCAGCGCCCTGGCGTGCTCGCCCCGGGCCTGGAGCAGCGCGGCGTAGTTGTAGGCCGTCCACGCCGCCTCGGGGTGATCCGCCCCCAGCACCTTGCGCCGCAGCGGCAGCGCCTTGCCGTAGTACTCGAGCGCCTCCGGGTAGCGGCCGACCGATTCGAAGGCGTAGGCGAGCGTCGTCATCGCCGCCGCGGTGTCCGGATGCTCCAGCCCGCGCACCTTCAGCACCAGCGCCAGCGCCTCCTGGTGCAGCGGCAGCGCCTCGTCCCAGCGGCCGAGCGTGCCCAAGGGGACGGCCAGGTTGTTCAGGCTGGGGACGACTTCGGGGTGCTCGTTGCCGAGGACCTTGCGACGGATGGCGAGCGCCGTCCGCTGCGTCTCGACGGCCTCGGCGAGCTTGCCCTCCTGCGTGAACAGGCTGCCCAGGCTGTTCAGCGCCGCCGCCGTGGCCGCGCTCTCCGGGCCGGACGTCCGGCGGCGGATATCCACCGCCCGGCGCAGGATCGGCTCGGCGGACTGCGCGTCGCCGATGCCGGCGTAGGCGTCGCCCAGCTCCTGCAGGACCTCGGCCACCTCGGGGTGGGCCGGCCCGAGACGCCGCTCGCGCTGGTCGAGCGCCTTGCGCAGCAGCGGCAGCGCTTCGGCCGCCCGCCCGCGCCGCACCTGCGTCGCGCCGATGGTGGCGCGCATCGCCTCGAGCTGCTCCGGCTGGCCGGCCAGCTCCTGTTCGGCGCGCTGCGCGGCGACGTCCAGCACCTCGCCGATGGTCGCGTCGCGTCCCCGCGCCCGCGGATCGGCCGAGCCCAGCACGTCGACCAGGAAGGTCGTGATGACTCGCGCCTTGCGGGCCTCGAGCGCGGCCCGATCCCGTTCGCCCGCCGCGACGCGCGCCTGCCACAGCGTCCCGGCCAGCCCGAACGCCAGCGCCAGCCCGAGGACGATCAGGGCCGCGACGCCGGCCCGGTGCCGCCGCACGAACTTGGCGGCGCGGTAGGCGACGCTGTCGGCGCGCGCCAGCACCGGCAGGCCGGTCAGGTAGCGCTCGAGATCCTCGGCCAGCTCCCGCACCGAGGCATAGCGGCGGGTCGTCGCCGGCTGGATCGCCTTGAGCACGATGGTGTCGAGATCGCCGGCCAGCTCGCGACCCCATGCCGCCGGCGTCGCCTGCCGGAGGCCCGCCGCCGTCGTCGCCGTGCTTCGCGACGACGTCACCATCTCGCGCACCCGCGTGCTCGGCAGCGCCACCGCCTCGCGCAACGCCTCCTCGTAGGCCATGGGCGTGGCGATGACGCGGCGGTAGGGCCGTACGCCGGTCAGCAGCTCGTAGAGGATCACGCCGAGCGAATAGACGTCGCTGGCCGTCGTCATCGGCTCGCCGCGGACCTGCTCCGGGCTCGAGTAGGCGAGCGTCATCCGGCGATCGACCAGGCTGGTCGGGGCCGGCGCGTCGCCGGGCCCCTCGCCCGGCGCGGGCACCAGCACCTTGGCGATGCCGAAGTCGAGCAGCTTCGGCGATTCCGTCGGCGCCGACCAGGATGTTGTCCGGCTTGAGGTCGCGATGGACGACCAGGTTCTGGTGCGCGTGCTGCACCGCTGCGCACACCGTGCTGGAACAGCCGCAGCGCGCTCGCGGATCGCGAGCCGTTCGCGCGTCGCAGTAGTCGTCGATCGGCTCGCCCTCGACGTACTCCATGACGAAGAACGGCCGGCCGTCGCCGGTGCTGCCGCCGTCGAGCAGCCGCGCGATGTTCGGATGATCGAGCCGGGCGAGCGTCTGCCGCTCGTCCTGGAACCGGCGCAGCGTGTCGTCGGTGTCCATGCCGCGCTTGATCACCTTGAGCGCGACCTGCTTGTCGAACGGCGGCGTCGGCGCGCACGGCGCGATAGACCGTGCCCATCCCGCCGTGACCCGATCGCGCTGGACGACGCGATACGGACCGACCCGGCGGCCCTCGAGCTCGTCCTCGATGGCCGCGGCCCCGCGCGATCCGACCGTAGCGCCGAAGACGCTGGTCTGGAGCAGATTGCCGGCCGTCCTCGTGGGCGCGGAGGCAGCGATTCGACTTCGCGGCGCAGCGCGTCGTCGCCGGCGCAGGCGGCGTCGAGGAAGGCGGCGCGATCCGCCGCGGACACGTCGACGGCCTGCTGGAAGACGTCCTTGACGCCGGCCCCAGTCGCGGCGGCGCGGTCATCGGCGTCGACTGCAGCTCGCGATGGAGCCAGGCGCGCGCCATGCTGCCACTCGCGCTTGACCGTCGCCGTCGACAGCGACAGCAGCTCGCCCACTTCCTCGACGGTGAGGCCGCCGAAGAAGCGCAGCTCGACGATCGCGCGCCTGGCGCGGGTCGAGCGCCGCCAGCCTCGTCAGCGCCTCGTCGAGGGCGAAGATGTCGGCCGACGGCGCGTCGCGGCCCGGATCGACGTCGTCGATCGAGACGCGCGTGTCGTGCGCCGCCGCGCTTCTGGGCGTGGTTGGTCGCGGGCGTGATCGACCAGGATCGCGGCGCATCAGCTGCGCGGCGACGCCCATGAAGTGGGCGCGGTTGCGCCACTGCACGCGATCCTGCGCGGCCAGCCGCAGGTAGGCCTCGTGGACCAGCGCGGTCGGCTGCAGGGTGTGATCGCGGCGCTCGCGCCGCAGGTAGTGCGCGGCCAGGCGGCGCAGCTCGTCGTAGACCAGCGGCAGGACGTCCGGCGTGGCCGGGTCGCCGACCCCGAGCGCCTGCAGCAGCCGCGTGACGTCGCCGGGTTCTTTCTCGCTCACTGGACCTGCTGGGGTAAGGCTGAGCTTCGGCGGCAATTATAGCCGGGGCGGATCGAACAGCGTGCGGTAGCGCGACGGCTGCGAGCGCAGGTACTGGTTGCGGCGCCGCGACGCTCGCGCCGAAGTGTGCCGCCGCGTGCCATGGCCAGCGCGGGTCGTAGAGGATGGCCCGGGCCAGCGCGATCAGGTCGGCGTCGCCGGTGCCGACGATCGCCTCGGCCTGGTCGAAGTCGGTGATCAGGCCGACGGCCACGACCGGCATCGTCGTCGCCGCCTTGACGGCGCGGGCCAGCGGCACCTGGTAGCTCGGCCCGATCGGGATCTTCTGCGGCCGGCGTCAGGCCGCCGCTCGACACGTGGATGCCGCTGCACCCCCGCGCCTCGAGGGCCTGGGCGAAGGCGATCGTCTGCTCGATGTCCCAGCCGCCCGGCGCCCAGTCGGTGCCCGACACCCGCATCGTCACCGGCCGATCGGCCGGGAACGCCGCGCGCACCGCGTCGAAGACCTCGAGCGGGAAGCGCATCCGGTTCTCGAGGCTGCCGCCGTACTCGTCGTCGCGCCGGTTCGACAGCGGCGACAGGAACTGGTGCAGCAGATAGCCGTGCGCGCCGTGCAGCTGCACGGCGTCCAGGCCGAGCCGGGCCGGCGCGGCGGGCGGCGGCGGCGAACGCCTCGCGGATCGCGGCCAGCCCGCGGCGATCGAGGGCGACCGGCGGACGCTCGGTCGTCGCGAACGGCACGGCCGACGGCGCGACGGTCTGCCAGCCGCCCGGCGTCGTCGGGCGGGATCTGCGCCGCCGCCCTTCCCACGGCACCTTGGTCGAGGCCTTGCGGCCGGCGTGCGCCAGCTGGATGGCGATCGGCATGGTCGACCAGCGCCGGACGCTCGCCGAGCGTCTGGCCGAGTGCGCGCCTCGGTGTCGTCCGTTCCACAGGCCGAGGTCGCGGGCCGAGATGCGGCCCTCGGGGGTCACGGCGGTGGCCTCGATGGTCAGCAGGGCGGCGCCGGAGAGCGCCAGCTGGCCGAGATGGATGACGTGCCAGTCGGTGGCCCGGCCCTCGTCGGCCGAGTACTGGCACATCGGGGCGATGACGATGCGGTTGCGCAGCTCGAGTCCGGCGACGCGAAAGGGGGTGAACAGACGAGCGTGGCTCATGGCCCCAGCGTATCGTCATCCGCGCCCCGCCGCGGGCATCCACCCGGCCGCGCCGAGCGTAGGACAGGCTGAGTCACTCCGCGCCGACAATCAGGGCCATGTCCGACCGCATCCCGTCCAGCGAGATCACGCCGCGCCACCTCTACCTGAACCGCCGCGCATTCATGCGGGCCGGGACGCTGGCCGCGGCCGCCCTTGGCACCGGCGCGCTCTATCGCCGCCTGAACCGCGTCTCCCACGACGTCGTCGAGCGGCCGGCCATTCCGGGGATTGTCAGCGCGCCGGCCGGCGGCGGCTTCCGCCTCGACGAGGCGCCGACGCCGCAGGCCTCCATCGTCAACTACAACAACTTCTACGAGTTCACGACCGACAAGGAAGGCGTCGCCGCGGCCGCGGCCGGCTTCTCGACGCGCCGGCTGGAAGGTCACCGTCGACGGCCTGGTGCGCAAGCCGAAGGTGTTCGACCTCGACGACCTCCGCCGCCTGAGCGCCGCCCGAGGAGCGCATCTACCGCATGCGCTGCGTCGAGGCGTGGTCGATGGTGATCCCGTGGGTCGGCTTCTCGCTGTCGGCAGCTGCTCGACGCCGTCGAGCCGCACGGCGACGCGAAGTTCGTCGCGTTCCAGACGCTGCTCGATCCGGAGCGGATGCCGGGCCAGCGCAACTCGATCGTCGCTGCGGTGGCCGTACGTCGAAGGCCTGCGCCTCGACGAGGCGATGCACCCGCTCGCCATCCTCGCCACCGGTCTCTACGGCCAGGAGCTGCCGCCGCAGGACGGCGCGCCGGTGCGGCTGGTCGTGCCGTGGAAGTACGGCTTCAAGGGCATCAAGTCGATCGTCAGGATCACGCTGGTCGGCGACCAGCCGCCGAGACGACGTGGAACATCGCCGCCCCCGACGAGTACGGCTTCTACGCCAACGTCAACCCGAAGCACGACCACCCGCGCTGGAGCCAGGCCACCGAGCAGCGCATCGGCGAGACCGGGCGACGCGACACGCTCCCGTTCAACGGCTACGCCGACCAGGTGGCGCGGCCTCTACGCCGGGATGGACCTCGATGTCGACTTCTGAGCGGCTCGTCGACACGCGGCTGCTGAAGCAGCTGACGCTGGTCGGCGCGCTCGTGCCGGCGGCGCTCCTCGCCTGGGACGCCTGGCACGGACAGCTCGGCGTCAACGCCGTCAACTTCGTGATCCGCACGACCGGCCTCGTCGGCCTGGTCCTGATCACGCTGTCGCTGCTGGTGACGCCGCTCCGCGAGCTGACCGGCTGGAGCCGGGTCATCGCCATGCGCCGCGGCCTCGGCGTCGTCGGCTTCGCCTACCTGGCCGTCCACTTCCTGGTCTTCTTCCTGCTCGATCGCCAGGCCAGCGTGGCGAGCACCCTCCACGAGATCGTCGACCCGGCGCTACCTGTGGTTCGGAATCGGCGCACTGGTGCTGCTGGTCCCGCTGGCGGCGACGTCGATGGACGCGATGGTCGCGCGGCTCGGCGCGACGCGCGTGGAAGCGCCTGCACCGCCTCGCCTATCCGATCGCCATCGGCGCGGTGGTCCACTACTACCTGCTGGTCAAGTCGGACGTCACGCAGCCGCTGGCGTTCGCCGCCGCGATTGGGGTCCTGCTGCTGTATCGCGTGGTCGCGCACTATCTGCGGCTCCGAAAGGCGGCGGCGGCGCCGCACGCGCGTGCCGTCGTGCCCCCGGCGTCAACGGCATCGCGCCCATGGTCCGGCGAGCTGGTGATCGCGCGGATCTTCGACGAGACGGCGGACGTGAAGACGTTTCGCCTCGCCGCGATCGACGGCGGCCCGCTGCCGTTCACGTATCGCGCCGGCCAGTACCTGAACCTGGCGCTGCGCGATCGACGGCCGGCGCGTCAACCGCTCCTACACCATCGCCTCGTCGCCGACCCGCGGCGGCCATTGCGAGATCTCGGTGAAGCGCGGCCAGGGGTCGGGCTCGTGCCACCTCCACGACGCCTGGCTCGAGGGCCAGCGCGTCCGCGTGTCGGCGCCGGCTGGCTCGTTCGTCTTCGATCCCGCAGCGGCGTCGCGCGTCGTGCTGATCGCCGGCGGCATCGGCATCACGCCGCTGATCGTCGACGATCCGCAGCCTCACCGATCGCGCCTGGCGCGGCGACATCTATCTGCTCTACTCGGTGCGGACCGTGGCCGACATCGCGTTCCGCGACGAGCTGACATGGCTGGCATCGCGATTCGTGAACCTCCACGTGCGAATCATGGTGACGCGCGATCCGCAGCCGGCGGCGGCGGACGCGGGCGGGCTCGTCGCCCCCGGCCAGATCACCGCCGAGACGATCGCGACGTTCGTGCCGGATCTCCGCACCGGGCCGGTGTTCCTCTGCGGCCCGGCGCCGATGATGACCGCGATGCGGGAGACGCTGGTGGCGCTGGGCGTGGCCGACGCCGACATTCGGGAGGAGGCGTTCGTCTCCCGGCCGCAGGTGATCGACGGCGGGGCCGGCGAGGCCGCGGCGGACGATGCCGTGACGGTCGGGGCGCTGCTGCCCGACGGCGACACCGCGATCGTCTTCCGCCGCGCCGGCTGCACCGTCGACGCCGCGCCCGGCCAGACCGTGCTCGAAGCCGCGGAGCACGCCGGCGTCGCCATCCCGTTCGAGTGCCGGGCCGGCATCTGCGGCCAGTGCAAGACGCCGCTGGTGTCGGGCCGCGTGGCGATGGAGGTGCAGGACGCCCTCAGCGCCGCCGACCGTGCCCGCGGCTTGATCCTGGCCTGCCAGGCCCGCGCGCTCCAGCCGATCGAGATCGATGCCTAGCGTGGCCCCCTCCACGACTTCTTGACAATCGATCGGTAGGGTGGGCTCCATGAGGAGCGTCCCGATGAACCCGATCCGAGTGCTTGCCGTCCTGACCCTGGCCGCCGTCGCCGGCCCCGCCGTCCTGCGGGCACAGCAGGCCGGCGCGGCAGAGCCCGAGGTCCGCGCCCACGTCGACGCCTTCGTCGACGCCCTGCGCGGCACCAGCGCCGACGCCTACGAGGCGATGGCCCAGGCCCACTTCATCCCGGCACTGCTGGCCCGGGCGACGCCCGCCGAGCGCCGCGCGATGTTCGAGCGGATCCGCGGCGACTTCGGCCCGATCACCGTGACGTCGGTCCGCGTCCAGGACGGTGTCGCCTCGATCGCCGCGCGCGGCGCCACCGGCATGGCCGGCAGGTTCGGGCTGACCCTGGAGCCTGTGTCGCCGTTCCGCGTCACCCGCCTCGCCGTCGAAGTTGGCGACGACGACCCGGCCGACCGCCAAACCGTCGTCATCGCGCTGAAGCCGGACATGACCGCGGCGGACATGACGCGGACGCTCGACGTCGCCCTGCAGCCGCTGGTCGGCCGTGACGCGTTTGCCGGCGTCGTGCTGATCGCGCGCGACGGCACGCCGCTGCTGCAGCGCGCCTACGGCCTCGCCGATCGCGAGAGCTCGCTGGCCGCCACCGCGGAGATGCGGTTCAACCTCGGCTCGATCAACAAGATCTTCACCAAGGTCGCGATCGGCCAGCTGCTGGCGGCGGGGAAGCTGGCGCTGACCGACACGGTTGGCGCGCTGCTGCCCGACTACCCGGACACGCCGGCACGCCGCGCCACCGTCGATCAGCTGCTCAACCACCGCGGCGGCGTCGCCGACTTCTTCGGGCCCGCCTTCGACGCGGCGCCCAAGGATCGGTTCCGGGCCAACGCCGACTACTATCGGTTCGTCGCCGCGCAGCCGGTCCGCTTCGAGCCGGGGGCGCGCCAGGAGTACCTGCAACGGCTGCTACATCGTGCTCGGCGCGATCGTCGAGCGCGTCTCGGGCATGCCCTACGAGACCTACCTGGCCCAGCGCGTCTTCACGCCCGCCGGCATGAAGGCCACCGGCGGGCCCGCGGCCGGTGCGTCGTCGCCGCGCACCGCGACCGGCTACACCCGTCGCACCGGACCGGGCCAGCCGGATGGTCCGCTGCACCCGAACGCGTCGATGCACGGAGCGGCCGGCAGCGCGGCGGGCGGCGGCTATTCGACCGCCGCCGACTTGCTCGCCTTCGACACGGCCTTGCGGACGGGCGTGCTGCTCGATCCGGTCCGCACCGGCTGGATGCTGAACGGCGGGACCGCCGGTCCAGGCCGCGCCGGCGGCGGCCTCGGCGTCGCCGGCGGCGCGCCCGGCATCAACGCCAACCTCGAGTCCGACGGCACCTGGACGATCGTCGTGCTCGCCAACCTCGATCCGCCGGCGGCCATCGGCGTCGGGCAGGCGATCCGGCGGGCATTGACCCCGTGATGCCGGGAGCATGATGCCGTGAGCGCGGGCCCGTGCATTCTCGTCGTCGAGGACGATCGGGTCGTCTGCGAGACGCTCCAGCTCTATCTCGAACAGGCCGGCTACCGCGTCGTCGCGGTCCACGACGGCGCGTCGGGCGTTGAGCGGGCCCGCGACCCGGACGTCGCGGCGATCATCCTCGACTGGCTGCTGCCGGGGCTGGCCGGCCCCGAGGTGTGCCGCGCCGTGCGGGCGCGGTCGACGGTGCCGATCCTGATGCTGACCGCGCGGACCACCGAAGACGACCGCGTCCGCGGCCTCGAGCTCGGCGCCGACGACTACGTCGCCAAGCCGTTCAGCCCGCGCGAGGTCGTGGCCCGGGTGCAGGCGCTGCTGCGCCGGGCCGGCGCGCCCGCCGCCAATCCGCCGGCGGTGACCGTCGCCGGCAGCCTCGAAGTCGATCACTTCAAGCGCGAGGTGCGCGTCGGCGGCCGCCCGGTGCCGCTGACGCCGACCGAGCTGAGGCTGATCGAAGCACTCGCCCGTGCGCCGGGCCGCACCTTCACTCGCGAGGAGCTGGTCGCGCGCGCCTTCGGTCCCGACTACGACGGACTCGATCGCACCGTCGATACCCACGTCACCAACCTGCGCCGCAAGCTCGAACGCGGCGGCTGCCGGCACGCCGTGGCCACCGTCCACGGCGTCGGCTATCGGCTCGTGGTCGACGATGCGGCCGGCTAGTCTCCAGGCGCGCTTGCTGATCGCGGTTGGCGGGCTGGCCGTCGCCGCGATCGGCCTGGTGGCGCTGGCCGCCCGGCACGAGACGCGGGTCGAGTTCCTGCGCTTCGCCGATATGCAGCGCCGCGAGGCGTCGTCGCGGCTGCCCGCCCTGGCGCGGCGGCTGGCCGGCGAGCTGGACGGGCGGTGCTGCGCTGCCCTGACTGGCGCGGCCTCGCAGCTGCCGCCTGGTGCCGCGCTCCTCGTGCTGGACGCGAGCGGCGCCCTCGTCGGGACCGCCGGTGCGGCCAGCGCGCCCGGCACGCAGGTCACGGCGCGCCGCGATCACGACACGCTCGCGCTCGAGATCACCCGTCGCGATGGTCCGCGCGTCGCGCAGACGCTGCTCCAGTTTCGCGGCGCGCCCGATCCGCTGCGGCTCGCCGACGGGCGCGCCGCGTCGCTCTACGTGCTGCCGTTCCCGGCCGGCGACGATCGCCCCGAGGCGGCGTTCTTCGGCGCGCTCGACCGCCGGCTCCTGCTCGCTGCCGCCATCGTCGGCCTGCTCGCCCTGACCGCGACGTGGGTGATTGTCCGCGGCGTCACCCGCCCGGTCGACGCGCTGCAGGCCGCGACGCGCGACCTCGCGACCGGCGACCTCGGTCGGCGCGTCGTCCCCGGCGGCAGCCGCGAAACCGTGGCGCTCGGCGAGTCGTTCAACGCGATGGCCGCCGAGCTGCAGCGGCAGGAGACCCTCCGCCGCGACCTGGTACACGACGTCGCGCACGAGCTGCGGACGCCGCTGACCGATCTGCGCTGCCGCATCGAGGCGGTCATCGACGGCCTGGCGCCCGATCCCCGCCAGGCGGTCCGCGATCTGCACGCCGACGTGCGGCACCTCGGGCGGCTGGTCGACGACCTGCAGGAGCTGGCGCAAGCCGAAGCCCGCGCGCTGCCGCTGGACGTGCAGACGGTCGAGGTCGTCGACGCGCTGGCCGCGGCGCGGCGCGGTGCCGGCCTCGACGGCGACGCGCGCGTGTCGATCGCCGCGGCGGCGACGCTGGCCATGCGGGCGGATCCGGATCGGCTGCGCCAGATCGTCGTCAACCTGCTGGCCAACGCCGCTCGCCACACGCCACCCGACGGCTGTATCACCGTCGTCGCCGCGGCGGCCGGCGATCGGGTGCGCGTCGAGGTCCGCAACACCGGCAGCGCCGTGAGCGAGGCCGACGTCGCCCGGCTCTTCGATCGCTTCTATCGCGTCGACCCGGCGCGCAGCCGCGCCACCGGTGGGTCTGGCCTCGGCTTGACCATCGTCAAGCAGCTCGTCGAGGCGCAGGGCGGCACCGTCTGGGCGTCGAGCGATGCGTCGAGCGTGACGGTCGGCTTCGCGCTGCCGCGCGCCGAGTGACGCCCGCGACCGGATAGGATCCGGACGATGTTCGCGCACGGCTCGTCCGGCCGGCTGACCGCACACGATCTCGGCCGCTTCACCGGCGGGTCCCTGTTCGACGGGATCGCGCGGGCGGTGTGCGCGGCCGGCTGCCTGCCGCGCAAGGAGCTCTACGAGGCCTGGGAGATGGCGCGGCGGGTGCGCCGCGTCTGCCGCGGCGGCCGCGTCGTCGATCTGGCCGGCGGCCACGGCCTGCTCGCGCAGATCCTGCTGCTGCTCGACGACACGTCGCCGGACGCGCTCGTGGTCGACGCCGTGCTGCCGCCGTCGCACGCGACGCTGCACGGCGCCCTCGTCGCCGCCTGGCCCCGGCTCGCCGGGCGGGTGCACTTCGCCGCGCAGCGGATCGAGGACGTGGCGATCGCGCCGGCCGACCTGGTGGTGTCGTGCCACGCGTGCGGATCGCTGACCGACGCGGTGCTCGATCGCGCCGCCGCCGCGCGGGCGCGCGTGGCGGTGCTGCCGTGCTGTCACGATCATGCTGGCGGCGACGCCGGCGATCTGGCCGGCTGGATGCCGGCCGACCTGGCCATCGACGCGATGCGCGCGATGCGCCTGCGCCAGCAGGGCTATCGCATCTGGACGAAGACGATTCCGGCGCAGGTCACGCCGCGCAACCGGCTGCTGATCGCGGTGCCGGCCGACGCGGCATGAATCGCGACAGCGCTACTTGGCCGCGGCGGCGTCGACCTTCTTGACGACGTACTCGCTGGTGCCCCAATCGCCGGTGGCCTTGACCGTGATCTCGGTGCCGGCCTCGTTGATCTTGGCTTCGTGCTTGATCACGCTGCCTTCGAGGGCGACCTCGTAGGTCAGCACGCCGGCGGCGATCTTGCCGTTGTTCAGCGGCAGGCTGCCCATGGCGCTCGCCACCGTGCCGGTCAGTGTCTCGCCGTCGGCCTTGAGCTCGTAGGTCAACTCGATCGGCCCGTTCGGCGTCTCGACGTTGCCGACCCATTTGCCGGTCACGTCCGCGGCGAACGCCGTGGCCGCCAACGCCGACATCGCCAACCCTATTGTCATCACCAGTGCCAGCAGTGCTCGCCGCATATCATCTCCTTGATCGTGCCGACCCGAAGGGCTGAGCATACAGGAAGGGCGGCGCGCCGCGCATCGCCGCCGCGGGCCGCGCCCGCTGGCTGGCGTCGTTCTTGCCCCTGGGCTCAGCGAGATCCCCATGTCTGACACCGCGCTCCTGCCCGAACCATCGTCGCCCCCGTCCGGCGAGGCACCGGCCCTCGCCTTCGACCACGTCGCGCTGGCGTTCGACGACTATGTGGTCTTCAGCGATCTCAGCTTCATCGTCCCGGTCGGCCGGATGACCATCCTGCTCGGTGCCAGCGGCAGCGGCAAATCGCTGGTGCTGAAGCTGGCGCTCGGCCTGCTGCGGCCGGACAGCGGCACCATCGCCGTCAACGGCGAGCCGATCGAACGGATGCCCGAGGCCGGGCTGATGCGACTGCGCGCCGACATCGGCATGCTCTTCCAGGAGAGCGCGTTGTTCGACTCGCTGACCGTCGCCGAGAACGTCGGCTACCGGCTCTACGAGGAGACGTCGCTGCCGCTGCCGGACGTCCGTGCCAGGGTGGAGGAGATTCTCGGCTTCGTCGGCCTGAGCGAGCACATCGACAAGCTGCCCTCCGAGCTGTCCGGCGGCCAGCGCCGCCGCGTCGCGATCGCCCGCGCCATGGCCGCCCGGCCCCACCTGCTGCTGTTCGACGACCCGACCTCGGGCCTCGATCCGCTGACCGCGGCGTCGATCGACGACGAGCTGATCAAGCTGCGCGACCTCGAGCACGTCACCTCGGTGGTCGTGACCCACCAGATCCGCGACGCGTTCTACCTCGCGTCGCACGTCGCCACGCGCGAGGCCGGCCGCCTCCATGTCTCGCCCCGGCCCGCCGGCGCGCACGACGGCGCCGACTTCATGCTGCTCCAGGACGGGCGCGTCGCGTTCCATGGCTCCGCGACGGAGCTGCTGGCCTCGCCCGACCCGTACCACAAGGCGTTCCTGTTCAAGACCAGGCCGCCCTGGTAGCGTCCGTCACCTGCGGTAGACTGCCCGCGTGCATCCGCGGCCGGACGATCGGTCAAGCGTTCCCGACCGCGTCGGCAACTACCTGATCGAAGAGCGTCTCGGGACGGGCGGCATGGGCGCCGTCTACCGGGCCTTCGACCAGGCGCTGCAGCGGCCGCTCGCCATCAAGCGCCTGCTCCCCGACACCGCCGACGCCACCCGCAAGCTGCGCTTCCGGCGCGAGGCGCGGATGGCCGCCCGCCTGAACCACCCGTCGATCGTCCACATCTACGAGATCGTCGAGACCGACGCCGGCGACTGGATCGTGATGGAGCTGGTCGAGGGCAAGACCCTCGACCGGATGCTCCGCGACGGCCTGCCGAGCGCGCTGCGGACCGTGCAGCTGATGCGCGAGATCGCCGACGGCCTGGCCGAGGCGCACGGCCAGGGCATCGTCCACCGCGATCTGAAGGCCTCGAACGTGATGGTCACCGCGGCCGGGCGCGCCAAGATCCTCGACTTCGGTCTGGCCAAGACCTATCGCGGCGGCGGCGAGCAGGACCTGTCCGGGCCGGGCGCCGTGCTCGGCACCTGCCATGCGATGTCGCCCGAGCAGGCGCGCGGCCTGGCCGTCGACCACCGATCCGACCTCTTCTCGCTCGGCTCGCTGCTCTACGAGCTGCTGACCGGCCTGTCGCCGTTTCGCGCCGAAACCGCCGCCGAGACGCTGACCCGCATCTGCACCTACGAGCCGCCCAGCGTCCTCGACGTCGACCCGGCGATCCCGCGGGAGCTGGCGGAGCTGACCCACCGGCTCCTGAGCAAGACGCCGGCGCACCGGCCGCACAGCAGCCTCGACGTGGTCGCCGCGCTCGAGCAGATGGAGCGCTCGGGCGTGCTCGACCCGGACCGCCGCGGTTCGCTGTCGAGCGAGGTGTCGACGGCGCCGACACTCGACGTCCGGGCCTCTGATGTGCGCCGGGTCGAACCGGCGGCGCCGCTGTTGTCCTCGAGCGAGCGCCGCCAGCTGACCGTGCTGTGCTGCGAGGTGGTCGATGCCGGCAGCCCGTCGCTCGAGGCGTCGCAGGCGTTCGACTCCGAGACGCTCTACGAGCTGATGATGCGGCTGCGGCCGCTGGCGCAGAAGGTGGCGCAGCGCCACGAGGCAACGGTCGGCAACGTCGTCGGCCACCGCGTCCTCATCTACTTCGGCTACCCGCAGTCGCACGAGGACGACGCCCGCCGCGCCGTCCGCGCCGCGCTCGACCTGATTGCCGAAGCCGGCGATCACCTCGGCCAGGCCGTCCCGGGCCCGCGCCCGGCGGACGGGCCAAGCCGGTGCTGCGGGTCGGCATCCACACCGGCCTGGCCGTCGTGTCGGCCAGTCCGAACATGCCGGAGCCGGTCGTCCTCGGCACCACGCTCGACGTCGCGCTGAAGCTGCAGGCGATTGCCGCGCCCGGCACCATCGTGATCAGCCCGGCGACGCGATCGCTGGTGCGGCGCGGCTTCACCACCGAGGCGCTGGCGCCGCTGCCGCCGATCGGCGGCGTCGAGCCGTTCGTGCCGTATCGCGTCCGCGAGGCGAGCGGAGCCAGCGACGAGGTCGGCTTCGACCTGGCGCCGCTGGTCGGCCGCGCCCGTGAGCTCGATCAGCTCACCAACCGGTGGGAGCAGGCGCGCGGCGGCGTCGGCCAGGCGGTGCTGCTCAGCGGCGAGCCCGGCATCGGCAAGTCGCGGCTGCTGCGCGCGCTGCGCGAACGCATCGCCGAAGGCTCGGGCGAGGGCACGGTCCGCTGGCTGGCGATGCACGGCTCGGTCTACACCCAGAACACGCCGCTGCACCCGGTGGTGATGTTGCTCCGCCGCATCATCGCCTCGCAGCCCGGAGAGACGCCCGACGGTCAGCTGGATGGCCTGCTGCGGACGCACGCGCTCACCGAGGCCGCGCCGCTGTTCGCGTCGTTGCTCGATCTGCCGCAGGCGTCCCAGTCGCCCTCGCTCGCGGCGATGCCGCCGGAGCGGCAGCGCGAGGAGACGCTCGAGGCGCTGGTCGCGCTGGTGCTGGCGATGACCGAGGGCGAGCCGGTGATCCTGCTGGTCGAGGACCTGCACTGGCTCGACGCCACCACCCTGGGGTGGCTCGATCGCCTGATCGAGCAGGCCGCCACCGCGCCGCTGCTGCTGGTGATGACGGTCCGGCCCAACACGGTGGACATTCCGTGGGGGTCGAGAGCGCGGGTGATGCAGATTGCGCTCGGCGCGCTCAGCAGCCAGGACACCGAGCAGTTGATCCAGTACCTGGCCGGCGACACGCAGCTCGCCGCGCGCGTCCAGGAGCATATCGTCGCCAAGACCGACGGCGTGCCGCTGTTCGTCGAGGAGCTGACGCGGTCGATGCTCGAGGGCGGCGACTCGATCGACTGGAAGGAGCTGCCGACGACGCTGCGCGACTCGCTGACGACGCGGCTGGCCCGCCTCGGCACGGCCAAGGAGATCGCCCAGCTCGCCTCGGTGATCGGGCGGGCGTTCCCGCTCAAGCTGCTCGCCGCCATCGCCGCGCACTCGGTCGACACCCTCGAGCGCGAGCTGCGCAAGCTGGTGCAGTCCGGGCTGGTCCACCGGCGCGGCTTCGGCGCCCAGACCCGGTATTCGTTCAAGCACGCCCTGGTCCGCGACGCCGCCTACGATTCGCTGCTGCGCCGCGAGCGGCAGCAGATCCACCTGCGCATCGCCGCCGCCATGGAAGACGGGCACCAGGCCGGCGACGCCGCCCTGAGCGAGGAGATCGCCCACCACTACTTCGCCGGCGAGAAGTACCCGCAGGCCTTCGCGCGCTGGCTCGAGGCCGGCCAGCTGGCGATGGGCCGCTCGGCCCACGCCGAGGCCATCGCCCACCTGCAGCACGCCCTCGAGGCGCTCGACGCGACGCCGCCGTCGCCCGAGCGCGATCGCCTGGAGATCGGCCCGCGCAGCCTGCTGGCGATGTCGCTCGGCGTGATCCGCGGCCTGTCGGCGCCGGAGGTCGAGGCGGTCCACGACCGCATCCTGATCCTGACCGGACAGCTGGGCGACGTGCCGCTCGGCATCTACTTCGGGCTGTGGAACTTCTACGCCAGCCGGGGCAAGCTGCACCGGGCTCTCGAGCTGTCGCACCAGCGGCTGGCCATCGGCGAGGCCGGCGGCGACATCGAGTCGCGGCTGGTCGGGCTCTACACGTCCGCCGCGGCCGACATGTTCCTCGGCCACCTGGCGCACGCCCGCGACGGGTTCGAGCGGCTGCTCGCGATCTATCCGAAGGACGGGCTCGCCAACCCGGCGCTGGCCTACGACATCGGCGTCGTCGGGCAGTCGCTGCTGGCCGACACGCTGTGGCTGCTCGGCCAGGTCGACGAAGCGGTCCGCGTCGACGACGAGGCCATCGCCGCGGCCCGCCGCTTCTCGCCGTTCACCCAGTCGGTCGTGCTGGTCAACCGGATGATCCTGGCGACGTCGATGGGCGACGTCGCCACCAGCCGGCAGCGGGCCCAGGAGTTGATCGCGCTCAGCTCGGAGCACTCCTACCAGTACTGGGTCGTGCACTGGCGGATCTCGCTGGCGTTGACCGGCCTGTCGGCGGCCTCGGCCGACGCCGAGATTGACCGCGCCCTCCAGGAGGCGGCCTCGTCGATCGCACTGATGCGATCGGCCTACGGCAGCAACCTGCAGTGCAGCCGGTTCCTCGGCTGGACGGTCGCCGCCTGCCTCGAGCACGGCCGCCTCGAGCTGGCGCGGCGGCTGCTCGACGAGGCCATGCAGGTCACCGCCGACGAAGGCGAGCGCTACTGGGAAGCGGAGCTGCACCGCCTGCAGGCGCGCCTGCTGCAGGCCGAAGGCGCGCCGGCGGATCGGATCGGCCGTGCCTACGAGCTGGCGCTCGCCGTCGCCCGCGGCCAGGGGGCGAAGACATTCGAACAGCGCGCCGCGGCCGATCTGGCCGCCTGGTCTCCCCAGGCATCGGCCTGATCCCGCTGCGCCACGTGCCGCAGGGCCATGCGGGTGTCCCTGCCGATGGCCGACTCGCTTTTCCGGCCGTGAACCCAATCACACCCGATATTTGGCCTACGTCGGGTGTAAATCGCCAATTTCTCTGGCTGTTTGTGCTATATTGCACCCGATGACAACGAACCAACGGGTGAAGTCAAGAGCCGGCGGAAAGTTCGAGGTCATTGATATCAGCGGCGGCGAGAGGGACCGCCTCCTGAACCTCGACGAGGACCACTTTTGCGACGTGAAGGCCATTCAGATTGCTCCGGCGAAGCTGACGCGAACGTTGGCGGCTTTCGCGAATGCCAGCGGTGGCGACATCTACGTTGGAATTGCAGAGCAAGAGTTTTTCGGAACGACGAACCGACTCTGGATGGGATTCGCTGACCAGGAAGCCGCAAACTCACATCTTCAAGTCCTGGCCGCGACGTTCCCCCTCGCCAGCGAGTATTGGTGTGAGTTTCTGCGCTCGGCCGGCTCGCAGGGGTTGGTCCTCCATATCAGCGTTCAGAAGACCGCTCGGGTCATAGAGGCCAGCGACGGGCTAGCCTACGTCCGGCAGGGCGCTCAAAATCTTCCGGTAAAGACGGCCATCGAACACGAACGCCTTCGTTTGGACAAGGGCGTTCACAGCTTCGAAAGCACGCCAGTCGATGTCGAGATCGATGTGGTGTCAGAGTCGGAGGTCCTCGAACAGTTTGTTCGCGAGGTCATCCCGGCTTCTAAACCGATGAAGTACCTTCGGTCTCAAAGCCTAATCAAGGGCGGGAAGCCAGTGGTAGCGGCTGTGCTGCTTTTTTCGGATGAACCGCAAGCGGCCTTGCCCAAGCGTTCAGCCGTAAAGCTCTACCGATACGGGACCGCCGAGGAAACCGGGGCCCGGGACTCCCTGAAGGGAGATCCCGAGACGATCGAGGGGCCGCTATACGATCTGATCGTCCAGGCGGTAGATCGGACGGTGGCGGTCCTTGAGGGCATCAAGAAAATGGGCCCAAAGGGACTTGAGCCTGTGACCTATCCTCGCGAGACCCTTCACGAGATCGTGACGAACGCCGTGCTCCATCGCGACTACAGCATTCCGGCCGACATTCAAGTCCGCGTCTTTGACAACCGGGTTGAGGTGGAGAGTCCTGGAGTGCTTCCTGGACACGTCACCCTCAAGAACATGTTGGACGAGCAATATGCTCGCAACGGAGCTTTGGTGCGTCTAATCAACAAGTTCAAGAACCCGCCGAACAAGGACGTGGGAGAGGGGCTCAACACGGCGTTTGAGGCAATGCAACGACTGAGGCTCAAGCCGCCTTCAGTGATCGAGACGAACAACTCCGTCGTGGTGAAGATTCGCCATGAGCCCTTGGCCACGCCAGAACAGTCAGTGATGGACTACCTGGAGAATCATCACGAAATCACGAATCGAATCGCCCGGGCACTGACTGGGATCAGGTCCGAGAACTCGATGAAGATGGTGTTCTACCGATTGCGAGACAGCGGCGTTATTCAGCCAGTCCCGAACAGGAGTCAGGCGAAGGCTGCATGGCGAAAGACGATTACATCCGGGGCCTAACCCAGCGCCGTCTGTAGAAGTAGTCGTTCGCGCCCGCTCATCCTACGCCGCGATGGGCAGGCCGGCCGCCGCCAGCTGCCGTTCCTTCCGCTTGAACAGCACCAGGAACGTCGCGTCCGCGATCGCGGCGGTGGCGCCGATTGTCAGCAGGAAGCGATCGTCCGGGTAATGGAGCAGGAAGAAGACCACCACCATCGCCGAGCCGAGCGCCCGCGTCCAGTTGGCGGTGAACGAGAAGTAGCGCAGGTCGGCCTGGCGCAGCATCAGCGGGATGTAGAGGAACGAGATCGACAGCTGGATCAGGTAGGCGGACCGGCCGCCGACAGCATTGTCCATGTGCTGCGCCCACAGGAAGTAGGTGACGAGCCCGGCCGCCACCGCGATGCCCAGGCACATCGGGACGAAGAACGATCGCTTCTGCAGCTGCGGCAGCGTGAACTGCTTGGCGCCGAAGAACAGCACGCCGTAGGTGAAGATGAAGCCGGCGTCGAGGAAGAACCAGACGTAGTTGGCCGCCTGGAACAGCATCCCCATGTTGTTGACGGCGATGAAGCTCCAGACGAACTCCCACGCTACGTCGCAGCAGCCGGCGAAGACCGGCATCTCGACGTACTTGAACCGCAGGATGTTACGGATGTAGATGACGTAGGCGATCACCCACAGGAACGAGCCGACGCCGTAGAAGAAGAACTCGAGACCGGTGTAGTCCTTCCAGTTGATCCAGACGATGTCGGCAGCGATCATCCGCACTCCTTCTTGGTTGGCGGCCGCGCGCTCAGGCGGACGTGATCATTCGAACGCGGCCGAGCGCAGGTCGGCCTGCGACACCGGGATCGAGAACGACACTTCGCCGCGCCGGTCGAGATCGACCATGCCCTGCAGGACCAGGCTGGACAGCCGGGCGGCGAACGAGGTGTGCTCGCCGACGTCGCGGCCCAGACGCAGCACCTGGCCGAGCAGCGCCTTGATCAGGCCGTGGCCGACGAGCGGCGTCTGGCCGACGCGCGCGAGCTCCTCCGGCGTCAGCAGTTCGGTCATCGCGATGCGCGGCGCGAAGCCCAGGCCGATCAGGCGCAGCGGCCACCAGATCATCGCCGTCATCATCGTCAGGTTGTCCTGCGTCAGCACGACGCCGTAGGCGTTGCGGTCGGCGTTGGTGTCGTTGCGCCGGACGTAGGCGTCGTAGAAGGCCGCGGCGTCGGCGATGGTCGGCGGGATCAGGCTGTCGTCGTGCGGCCGGCCCGGCAGGCGCGATCCCCATCAGCAGCGCGAACACGCGCCACAGGTAGTACAGATCCTCGGCTTCCTGGCCGGAGAGCGGCAGCCCGAGGCGGCGCACGCCGTCGATCAGGAGCCACGAGAACCCCATGATGGTGGCCAGCATGTCCTCGTGGTTGACCGGGACCCCGAAGCGCCCGACGTAGTCCGGCCGGTATTTGCCGGCCAGCACGCGCACCCCGGCGTGCAGCAGCCGCAGCTTCTGCGCCGTGACGACGGCGCGGCCGTTCGGCTGGAACGCATCGGCGTCCGAGATGTTGATCAACAGCTGCACGACGCCCATCAGCCGGCCGAACGGGTGGCGCTCCAGGTCGCGCGAAATCGACAGGATTTCGCAGATGCACGGCGCCGCGTAGCCGCGCGGCAGGCTCGAGGCGAGCAGCACCACTACCGACGGCAGGGCGTTGCGGAGGAAGGCGGCGCCGCCGCTGGCCAGGCGCCCGACGTCCAGGTTCGGTGGCAGCCCCGCCGAGGATGCCATGAAGGCCGTGAGCGGCGCCGGCGCGTCGGGTGGCAGCGGCGTATCGTTGGCCGTGAGCAGCTTGAAGATCTTACCGACGGCGGCGAGCCCGCCATCCGCCATCAGCCCGGCGACCGCGGCATCGGCAGCCGGATCGCCGGATCGGCGGAGTGCGTCGAGAAACGCAGCGTCCGACCAGCGGCTGTTCGTCACAGCTTCGTGGCTCGAGGTGGTGCGAGTGTAGGGGTGATCCACGCGACGAGGCGTATATCGGACCTGCGCCTGCTCATCTTTACCCGCTGCCCCATGATCCTCGTGGCGCCGCGTCCATCCCCACGGCCAGCCAACTGATACCGTCGCTGCGCCCGGACGCCGGACTCGGGTACGCTGCTGACCTATGAGCGCTCCTCTTCGTGGACTGGCTGGCGTCATCCTGGCCTGCTGCCTCGCTCCCGCCGCCCGGGCCCAGACGCCCGGGAAGCCGCAGAAGCCACCGGCACTGCCCGTCACGCCCGCCGCCGCCGTGCCGGGCGAGGCCAAGGACAAGGAGAAGGAGAGGGAGCCCGAACCGGGCAAGGGCGGCCTGTCGGTGCCGCGCGACGATCCGTTCCCCAGCACCTACCAGGCCCCGGCGGCGCCGGCCTTCGCGATCCGCAACGCGACGCTGCTGACGGCGGCCGGACCGGTCATCCCGAACGGCACCGTCCTCGTGCGCGACGGGAAGATCGTCGCGGTGGGTGCCAGTGTCGACGTGCCGGCCGGCACGACGGTGATCGATGCCGGCGGGAAGTTCGTCACTCCTGGGATCATCGACGACCATTCGCACCTCGGCGTCTATGCGGCACCGGGCGTCGACGCCAGCTCCGACGGCAACGAGGCGAGCAAGCCGAACACCGCCGAGGTCTGGGCCGAGCATTCGGTCTGGCCGCAGGATCCGCAGTTCCCCCGCAACCTCGCCGGCGGCGTCACCACGCTGCAGGTGCTGCCCGGATCGGCCAACCTGTTCGGCGGCCGCAGCGTCGTCCTCAAGGTGGTGCCCGGACGCACCGTCCAGGACATGAAGTTCCCGGGCGCGCCCTACGGCCTGAAGATGGCGTGCGGCGAGAACCCGAAGCGCGTCTATGCCCAGCGCGGCCCGTCGACGCGGATGGGCAACGTCGCCGGCTACCGGGCCGCCTGGATCGAGGCCGAGCAGTACCGCCGCAAGTGGGACAAGTACCTCGCCGCCGCCGCCAAAGACAACAAGGCCGACAAGGACCAGAAGGGCGGCGCGAGCGCGCCCGATCGCGACCTGACCCGAGAGACCCTGGCCGAGGTGCTGCGCGGCAACATCCTCGTCCACAACCACTGCTACCGGGCCGATGAGATGGCGCAGATGATCGACATCGCCAACGAGTTCGGCTACAAGATCCGCTCCTTCCACCACGGCGTCGAGGCCTACAAGCTTGCCGATCGCCTCGCCGCCGCCGGCATCGCCGCGTCGATCTGGGCCGACTGGGGCGGCTTCAAGATGGAGGCCCTCGACGGCGTCAAGGCCAACGCCGCCATCCTGCAGGCGGCCGGAGCCCGCGCCATCATCCACTCCGACGATCCGTCGGGATCGCAGCGGCTGAACCAGGAAGCGGCCAAGGCGATGGCCGCCGGCGCTGCCATCGGCCTGCCGGTCGGGCCCGCCGACGCCATCAAGTGGCTGACCCTCAACCCGGCCTGGGCGCTCGGCCTCGACGATCGCATCGGCTCGCTCGAGCCGGACAAGAACGCCGACCTCGTGCTGTGGTCGGGTGATCCGTTCAGCGTCTACACGCGCGTCGACAAGGTGTGGATAGACGGGGCGCTGCGCTTCGACCGATCGGCGCCCGACACGCGCTGGCGCACCGATTTCGAGCTGGGCTTCGTGCCCGCGGAGGCCCGCTGATGCCGCGCCCGATCGTTCCGGTCCTGGCGCTCGTCGCCGCCCTCGTCGCGCTTCCCGGCCGCGCCGCGGCGGAGCCGATCGCCATCGTCGGCGGCCGCGTCCTGCCCGTCTCGGGCCCGGTCATCGAGAACGGCACCGTGGTCATCGACGGCGGCCGCATCACCGCCGTCGGCGCCAACGTGCCGCTGCCGGTCGGCGCCCGCGTCGTCGACGCCAAGGGCAAGTGGGTGACGCCCGGCCTGATCAACGCGCTCACCGCCCTCGGCCTGAGCGAAGTCGGTGCCGTGCCGGCCTCGAACGACACGTCGGCCCAGGGCGAGGCCGGCATTGCCGCCGCGCTGCGGGTGTGGGAAGGGCTGAACCCCGACTCTGTGCTGTGGGCGCCGGCGCGCAACGAAGGCATCACCTCGGTCGTCGCCGTGCCGAGCGACGGGCTCATCGCCGGCCAGGCGGCATTCCTCGACACCGACGGCGACACCCGCGCCGCCCTGCTGCGTCGCGCGCCGGTGGCGATGGCGGCGAGCCTGACGGCGTCGACGGCCGGCGCCAAGTCGCGCGGCGATCTGCTGCTGCGACTGCGCCAGCTGCTCGACGACGCCCGCACCTACGGCGCCAAGAAGGTGGCCTTCGAGCGGGCCGCGACGCGGCCCTTCGTCGTCTCGCGCCTCCACCTCGAGGCGCTGCAGCCGGTGCTCGCCGGCAAGCTGCCGCTGCTGGTCGCGGTCGATCGCGCCAGCGACATCCAGGCGCTCCTCGACCTGGCGCACGAGTATCGCCTGCGCGTGATCGTCCAGGGCGGGGCCGAAGCGTGGCGCGTCGCGCCGGCCCTGGCCGCGGCGAAGGTGCCGGTGCTGGTGAGCGCCCTCGACAACATCCCGTCGAGCTTCGACGCGCTGGGCACGCGGCAGGAAAACGCCGCGCTGCTGCGGCGGGCGGGCGTGTCCGTCGTCATCACCGCCGGCGCCGTCGAGAGCTTCAACGTCCGCAACGTCAAGCAGCACGCCGGCAACGCGGTCGCCTACGGGCTGCCGTGGGACGAGGCGCTGCGGGCGGTGACGCTGGCGGCGGCCGAAGCGTTCGGCGTCGCCGACACCGTCGGGTCGCTGGCCGTCGGCAAGGCGGCGAACGTGGTCGTCTGGAGCGGCGATCCGTTCGAGTTTACGACGACCGCCGAGCACGTCTACGTGCGCGGCGTCGAGCGGGTCGAGCGCTCGCGGCAGGACCTGCTCAGCGACCGCTACAAGCACCCCGGCCGTGACTAATACCGGCTGAGCCGGCGCAGGCCGACAGCCCGGCCCGGCTCTTGCATTTCGAGCGGTGAACCCCTTCCGGCGCCGTCTGCATGGAAGGGCTTTGCCCAGGAGGGCCCGTGTCCAAGACGCTCGATGCCGATCGGATCCTCAACCATGCGAAGCCGATTACCGGCCAGCAGGGCCACGAGACCCAACCCTTCGGCCACGTGCTGAAGATGCCGATTGCGCTGGATGCGAAGGTTTGCCACCAGAGCGTGGAAAATCTCAACCAGCTGCTGGCCGACACCATCACGCTGCGCGACCTCTACAAGAAGCACCACTGGCAGGTCGCCGGCCCGACCTTCTATTCGCTGCACCTGCTGTTCGACAAGCACGCCGACGAGCAGACCGCGCTGATCGACATCATCGCCGAGCGCGTCCAGCTCCTCGGCGGCGTCAGCCTGGCCATGGCCGCCGACATCGCCGAGACGACGCTGGTGCCGCGGCCGCCCAGGGGCCGTGAGCCGGTGCCTGTCCAGCTCTCCCGCCTCCTGCACGCCCACGAGATCGTGCTGAAGGAGGCCCGGACGATGGCCAAGCAGGCCGACGAGGCCGGCGACGACGGCACCAACGACCTGCTGGTCAGCAACGTCATCCGCACCAACGAGCTGCAGGCCTGGTTCGTCGCCGAGCACGTCGTCGACACCCCGGTCGTCCGCGTCGACGAGCCGGCCGAGGGCGAGGCCCAGGCCGACGCCAAGGGCGACCAGCCGAAGACGAAGCGCGCCAACGCGTAGCGAAGGGCTCAGCTCGCGGCGAGCACCGCCGCGAGCCGCTCGTAGCCCGGTTCCATGCCGGCGGTGAAGTTGGTCGACAGCGCCGTGTCGCGGCCCGCCTTCGAGGCGTAGCGCATCGTAGCGGTCAACATGGGCTATCGTAATCGTCCCCCTCGAACGGAGCAGGACGATGAAGCGGCTGCTGATCGCGCTGTGCTGCGTCGCCGGTGTCACGGGTGCGACATCCACCCGAGGCGCGCCGTCAGACGGCATCGACAACGTCGTGGCCTTCGCGCGGCTCTACGGCGTCGTGCGTTTCTTCCATCCCGGCGACGCGGCGGCCGCCGTCGACTGGGACGGGTTCGCCGTCCTCGGCGTGTCACGCGTCCGTCCCGCCGCCGACGCGGCTGCCCTCGCGGGCGCGCTCGAGCGGCTCTTCGCGCCGCTCGGTCCCGGAATCGAGATCGGGCCGGCGCTGCCGGCGGCGCCGGCGATCGGCGCTCCCGATGCCTCGCTGGTCGCGTGGCGGTATCTCGGGGCCGGCTTCGCTCCGCAACGCGGTGGCGCCTACGCCGGCGTGCGGACGAATCGGCCCGTCGCGACGACGGCTGCGGGGGCCGGCGAGCCAGATGCCAAGGAGATCACGTCGACCGCCATTCCACGCGTCGGCGACCACGTCGACCTGGAGCTGGCGCGCGGCCTGCGGGCGCGCGTCGCGCTGGCCCTGTCGAGTGAGGCTGCCGCACGTCGCGCCGATCCCGCGGCCCTGAGCGGACTGCTGGCGGCGGCCTCTCGAGCGCTGCCGGCGCGCGAGGCCGATCCCGACACCGGTCTCGCCGACGTGGTGGTGGCCTGGAACGTCTTCCGGCATTTCTATCCGTATTGGGCGGATCTCACCAGCGATCCACAGGTGGACTGGGACGCGCAGCTGCGTGGCCATCTGCAGGCGGCGGCTACGGCGACGACACGGGTCCAGCAGCGCGAGGTCTTGCAGCGACTCGTCGCCGCCGCCCACGACGGGCATGGCGGTGTGACCGACGAGTTCGCCGCCAGCACCCGCGGCTCCCTCCCCATCCAGGCGCGGTCGATCGAAGGCCGCCTCATCGTGACGGCCAGCGCCACGCCGGCGGTGCCGGTCGGGGCGGCGCTGACAGCGATCGACGGCCGGCCGGCCGCGACCTGGCTCGACGATCGCGCGCGGCTGACGTCGGGGACCCCGCAGTGGAAGACCGCGCGGGTGCTGATGGCCATCGAATGCACCAAGGGCACGACCGTCGACGTCGCCATCGATGAGAGCGGCGGCTCGCGATCCGTTCCGCTCGTCTGTGGGCCGCGACCGGCCAAGCCGCTGCCGGAGCCGCGGCCGGCGCCGGTGGCGGAGCTCTCGCACGGGCTCTGGTACGTCGACCTGACGCGGGCCTCGGCCGAACAGATTCGGCCGAGGCTGCCGCGCCTGGCCGAGGCCCGCGGCGTCGTCTTCGACATGCGCGGCTACCCGACCGACGCCGGCGCCGATATCCTGCCGCATCTGCTCGGGGCGCCGGAGCGCGATCGCTGGATGCACGTCGATCGCATCACCGGCCCGTTCGGCCGCGTCGACGGTGGCCTCCACCACGGCTGGGACATGGCCCCGAAGGCGCCGGCCATCCGCGGCCGCCGGGTGTTCCTGACCGATGGCCGCGCCATCAGCTACGCCGAGTCGGTGATGGGCTACGTCGCCGATCGCCAACTGGGGACGATCGTCGGCGCGCCGACCGCCGGCACCAACGGCAACGTCGCGTTCTTCGGCCTGCCGGGTGGCTGGCAGGTCACGTTCACCGGCATGCGCGTGACGCGACACGACGGGAGCAGCCGCCGGCATCTGATCGGCATCGCGCCCGACGTGCCGCTGACGCCGACCATCGACGGGATCCGGCGCGGGCGTGACGAACTGCTCGACGCGGCGATCGCGCAGATCGATCGCGGTCGAACGTCGAAGTGATCCGATCGAAGGGGACGTCCTGGCCGGACCGGTCGTCGAAGGCGCGGCTCAGGGCCGGATGCCGTCGTGCGGCGTCGGCCCGGCCGCCGCCGCGCCGGCCGCCGCCGCGCCGGCCCCCCCGCCGGCCGCCGCGCGCCGGCCACCGGCGCGCCCGGCGCGGCCATCGGCTCCACCCCGGCGAGGGCTTGATGGGCGGCTGCCGGCGACACCGGGATACCGGGCGCGTCGACGCTCCCCGCGACGGGCGTCGTCGCGCCAGCACGATCCCCGGCCGGCGCGACGGTGGACGCCGGCGGATCGACCGGATAGGTCGCGACGATCTTCAGCCGCGGCGGCGCCGTCGTGTCGGCGGCCGGCGCCGGGTGGTGCACCGTCTCGACCGGCACGGGCCGCGGCACCGCGCGGAAGACGGTCCACGCGGCGAGGGCGGCGACGGCGACGGCTCCGGCGATGGCGACGACGAACAGGCCAGACACTCTCGTCGCCGGTGGGCGCGACGTGATGCCCGGGACTCGAGGCGCCGCGGCCGCCCGGGGCGGCGATTCACGCCGTCGGGCGTGGAAGGCGTCGCTGGCGGCGACCCGGACCGATTGCCAGGGGTCGGGCCCGACGTCGTAGACCGAGAGTTCGTCTGCGGTCGGCGGCCATTCGAAATCGTCCGGCTCGTCCGTGACGCGCTCGGCAGAGGATGGACGTGGGCTCATGCGGGCACCTATCGAATCAGCCGTGCAATCGACAGGCTCTGATCCACGATAGGGGCACTTCCGCACCCGCGCAAGGCGACGTGCACGAGGTTGCGCAGCGCCGCGCGCAACGTCTTCGGGGATCAGCGGGCGAGGGCCTTTTCGTAGCGCCACACGTCGAGCATGAAGGTGCCTTGTGACGTTTCGGCGGCGTTGGTCGCGACGCCGGCGCGGCGCCAGCCCTGCCGTTCGTAGAAGCGCGCGGCGCGCTCGTTGCCGATCGCGCAGGCCAGCCACGCCGTGGTCACGCCGCGCCGGCCGAGGCGCTGTTCGGCGTCTGTCATGAGGACGGCCGCGACGCCGGTGCCGCGAGCCGTTCGCGCCACGTAGAGCTGGTAGAGCTCGTCGCCCTTGAGGATGGTGAACCCCGCCGGCGCGCCGAGCGGTCCGACGACCCGCGTCTCGACGAGCGCGCCGCCCAGCCGCTCGCGGAAGTTGTCGAGGGTGCGAAGCCGCGCCAGCTCGACCGGCACGATGCCGGTGTGAGCGTCCCGCCAGCCTTCGTGCCACAGCTCAGCCAGCGCGTCGATCTCGTCGGCGCGGGCGTCGCGCGGCTTGGCGACGCCCGGAGCGCGCGGACCGCGCCGGACCACGCCACTGGCGAACGGCACGTAGTCGAGCTCGTGGTTGGCGTCGACGCGCTGCAGGAGCAGCGCGCCGCGGCTCATGTCGCCGCGGCCGATGAAGTCGCGCGGAAAGCAGAGCCGGTCGCCGAGGACGTCGGCGATGGGTTCGAGGTACTTGGCCGTCGCGACGCTGCCGAGCAGCACGGCGCGCGCGCCGGGCGCCAGCCGCGCCGACAGGTCGCGCAGATCGCGCACCAGCGGCTCCAGGTAGCGCGGATCGCCGGAGCCGAGGTCGACGCCGACGAACTCGCGCAGCAGCGCGGCGTCGACCATCAGCTCGGGCGGCTGCAGCCCGCGGGTCGGCGTGATCACCGCGACGCCCGGCCGCCGATCGGCGGCGAAATGTGTGGCGTAGGCCAGCTTGCCGCGGAAGTAGAGCCCGCTGACGAAGCTGAAGGCCTCGCCCAACGACAACGTGCCGGCGGCGAGGCGCTGAGCCGGCTCGGAGGTGCCCCCGTCCTTCAGGAGCACCGCGCCGCGGCGGCCGCCGCAGAACGCGGGCGAGAGGAGGAACACGTCTGAAGGCAAGGGCGTGGACTGGCGCGCCCGGATCGACGCGCCGTCCGATTCTACGTCCTCGCCCGGTCCGGCCTCACCCGTGGCTGAGCCGTTCTCGCGCTCCGCCGCGCACTCCGGGTAGGGCGCCTGGTGGTGCGGGAGGATCGATGACGGGTTCAGCCAAGGTCGGGGCGGTCGTGGCGATAGCGTCGGCGTCGAGCCTGGCGGCGGTGTTCGTGCCGGCGGCGCCGTGGACGGCGGACCTCTTCGACTGGCTGCGCCAGGCCGGCGCCCTCGGCGTCCTCGTCTACGCCGTGGTCTTCGCGCTGGCGGCGATCTGCCTGGTGCCGGGCTCGATCCTGACCGTCGGGGCCGGCGTCGCCTACGGTCTGGTGTGGGGCACGATCATCGCGTCCACGGCGAGCGCGGCGGCGGCGACGGCGGCCTTCCTCGTCGCCCGCACGGTCGCACGCCAGCGCGTCGCGCGGTGGGCCGCCTCGGATCCCCGGTTCGCGGCGCTCGACGCCGCCGTCGGCGACCACGGCCTCAAGCTCGTCATCCTCGTCCGCCTGTCGCCGCTGATCCCGTTCAACGTCCTCAACTACGCGCTCGGCGTGACTCGCGTCCGGCTGCGCGACTACGCGCTCGGCTCGTTCCTCGGCATGCTGCCGGTGACGCTGCTCTACGTCTACGTCGGGTCGCTCGCCGGCGAGTTCGCGTCGCTCGCGCGCGGTGCGGCGTCGGGCGGCCCGTGGCAGCATGCGGCGCAGGGCCTCGGCCTCGCCGCCACCGTCGTTGCGACGATCTACGTGACCCGTCTCGCCCGCCGCGCTCTCGACGGCGCCTTGCTCGCGAAGGCATGACACGGTCGGCGCGACACGGGCCACGCTACACTCGCCATCATGCCCCTGACCAGACGCCGCTTCCTGGCCGCTTCGGCGGCCGCTCTCGCCGCGCCCGCGGCGTTGGTCCACGGCGCCGCCGCGTTGTCGGCGCGCGAGCGCGTCGACCGCGCCCTGGCCGGCCGCGACGTCGATCGCCCGCCGATCTCGCTGTGGCACCACTTCGGGCTCGAGAAGGACGGTCCGGCCAAGCACGCCCAGGCGACGCTGGCGTTTCACCGCGACTACCGCACCGACCTGGTCAAGGTGATGAGCGACTTCCCGTTCCCGAAGCCGGCCGGCGCCTGGCGCGAGGTGCGGTTCACCGACGATCCGTTCCCGCAGCAGACCCAGGCGCTCACCGCGATCCGCGACGGCCTGCAGCGCTCGGCGCACTTCGTCGAAACCATCTTCAACCCGTGGAACGTCGCCGAGAAGCTCTCGTCGCCGGCCGCCGTGCAGCAGCTGAAGACCGAGAAGCCGCAGGCGCTGCTCGATGCGCTCGACGCCATCGCCAAATCGGAGGCGGCGCACGCGCGTCGGGCGATGAACGCTGGCGCCTCGGGCATCTTCCTGGCCATCGCCAACGCCCAGCCGCAGATCCTGAACCGGGAGGATTACGCGACGTTCAGCGCGCCGTTCGACCGGATCGTGCTCGACGCCGTGAAGGACGCGCCGCTGAACGTGCTGCACCTGCACGGCGACGCGGTCTACCTGGACGCGTTCTACACCGGCTGGCCGGCCGCCGTGATCAACTACTCGGCGCACGGCACCAAGGTCGGGATCGACGCGCTGCGCGCCCGCTACGCCGGCGTCATCGCGGCCGGCATCGACGAGACGGCCTACCGGACGCTCGACGCGGCGGCGCTGAAGGCCCAGGCCGACGCGGCGCGGGCGCAGGCCGGGACGCGATTCATCCTCACGCCGGGCTGCTCGGTCCCGAACGACTCACTCCCGGCCGAGCTGCACAAGCTCCACACGCTGGTCGGCGCCTGAGATCCATGCCGAGCGCCTGCTGGACGCTGTCGCTACGCCGCGGCTATGCTCGCGCGATGCACAGACATCTGATCGCCGCGAGTGCGGCCACCCTCGTCGTCGGCGCGGCGGCGGGTGCGCTCCTCGCCCAGCAGGCCGCTCCGGCGCCGCAACCCTACGTCGTCGGCAACCGGGTCGGCCTGCCGGTCAACCCGGCGGCCGACGGGAAGTTCGATCCGGCGACAGCGGGCGTCAAGATGTTCGGCGCCATCTACTCCGCCGAGAGCTGCTCCTACGATGCGGAGCGCGGCGTGATCGTGGTGCCGAACCGCGGCGTGCCGCAGAACGTGCAGACCAACAACGCCTGGGTCTCGTTCATCAACCACGACGGCTCGGTGCACACCGCCCGCTGGATCGGCGTGCAGAACCCGGCCGATCGGCCCAACCTGACGCCGCCGCTGGTGTTGAACGAGCCCTACGGCAGCGACATCGTCAAGGGCGTGCTCTACCTCGCCGATCGCGACGGCGGCACCAATCCCAGCGACCCCAGCGTGGCCGTGATCCGCAAGTTCGACATGAAGACCGGCGCCCCGGCGGGTGAGATCAAAGTCGACAAGGTGGGGTGGTTCAACGACATCGAAGTCGCCGACGACGGCACCATCTACGCCACCGTCACCGGCGTCGGCGGCCAGACGCCGGACCCGGCCAGCTGGCAGGTATGGAAGATCACGGCCGACGGGACGGCCTCGATGTTCGTGCAGGGTGCGCCGCTGCGGCAGCCGAACGGCGTCGCCATCGACGAAAAGGGCAACATCGTCGTCCTCAACATGGGCACCGACGAGATCCTCACGTTCTCGCCGTCGGCGCAGCTGGTGAAGACGGAGAAGGCGGCGCAGGCGGGCAACGACGGCATCGTGATCATGCCGGACGGCACCAAATACACCAGCAGTGTGCAGAACGGCGGCGTGTCACGGATCCGCCCCGGCCAGCCGGCCGAGCTGATCGCGTCGAACATTCCGAGCGCGGCGTCGATGTGCTACGACGCTGGCGCCAGGCAGCTCGTCATCCCGATGAACCCGAACAACGGGCTGGCGTTCGTGGCGATTCCCAGGTAACCGGCGCCGCGAGCAGCCGGGTCCGCGCTGAACGGCCGGCGTGCGATGATGCCTGCCTCATGCCGACTCGACGGGATGCCCTCCGGCTGCTCGGTGCGGCGAGCGTGGCGCCGCTGACCGTCGCCCGCTTCGACGCGGCGCAGCCGCCGGCGTTCACCGGCGAGGTGGCCGGCGAGCGCCGCGAGATCGACGGCGTCCGCTTCTGCTGGTGTCCGCCCGGCCGCTTGACGATGGGCAGTCCGGCCGGCGAGACGGGGCGGCGGGCCGACGAAGCGCAGGTCGAGGTGACGCTGACGCACGGGTTCTGGATGGCCGCGTGCGAGACGACGCAAGGCGAGTGGCAGCGGATCCACGGCGCGCCGACCGATCGCCCGCTCACCGAGGTCTTCGGTCTCGGCGACGACATGCCCGTCTACTGGGTGACCTACGGCGGCGCGGAGGCCTATTGCCGCGCGCTCACCGAGCGGGCCCGTCGATCCGGCGCCCTGCCCGGCGGGTGGACGTGCCGGCTGCCGACCGAGGCGCAGTGGGAGTACGCCTGCCGCGCCGGCACGACATCCGCGACGGCGTTCGGCGATTCTCTCGACCGGGCCGACGCCAACTTCAACGGCGCCCCGCTCAATGGCGGCGTCGACGGTCCGTCGGCCGGCCGCGCCACCCCGGTCCGGACGTTCCGCGCCAACCCGTGGGGCCTGCACGACATGCACGGCAACGTGTTCGAGTGGTGCCGCGACTGGTACCACGCGCGGCTGCCTGGCGGCGTCGATCCCGACGTGCAAGTGAAAGGCGAGCCGAACCGCGACGGCAGCTACTCGCGCGTCCGGCGCGGCGGCGCCTGGAACGACGCCGGCGTGTTCTGCCGATCGGCGCTGCGCCTGCGCTACGAGCCGGAGCGCAGCTCCGACCACATCGGCTTCCGGGTGGCGTTGGTGCCAGCCCGCTGAGCGCGACGTCGATGCCTGTGGCGCTGCTCGGCCTGCTGACGATCGTGTCCGTGCTTGCGGCGATCATGAGCAAGCGGGTGACGCCGCTGGTCGCGTTGATCGTGCTGCCGATCCTGGCGTCGCTGGCCGGCGGCTTTGGTTTGCAGACCGGATCGTTCGCCCTGGCCGGGATCAAGGACACCGCGCCGGTGGCGGCGATGTTCGTCTTCGCCATCCTTTTCTTCGGCGTGATGACCGACGCCGGCCTGCTCGATCCGATCGTCGGCGGCGTCCTCCGCGCCGTCGGCCTGCACCCGACCCGCATCGTCGTCGGCTCGACGCTGCTCGCGCTCGTCGCCCACCTCGATGGCTCGGGCGCGGTCACCTTCCTGGTGACCGTGCCGGCCATGCTGCCGCTCTACGATCGGCTCGGCCTCGATCGCCGCGTCCTGGCCTGTGTCGTGTCGCTGGCCGCCGGCGTCAACTTCCTGCCATGGACGGGACCGGTGCTGCGCGCCTCGGCGGCGCTGCAGATCCCGGCCGCGTCGCTGTTCATGCCGCTGCTGCCGGTCCAGGCGGTCGGGCTCGCTTTCGTGTTCACGGTGGCGTGGCTGATGGGACGGCGCGAGAGCCGGCGCCTGACGTCGACGCTCGAGGCGGACGCCGCAGCCGCCGCACCGCACGAGCTGAGCGCCGAGGATCGCGCCTTGCGCCGGCCGCGCCTGTTCGCGATCAACCTGCTGCTGACGCTGGCGGCGATGGGCACCATGCTGAGCGGGCGCGCCGATCCGGCCATCGTCTTCATGGTCGCGACGGCGCTGGCGCTGCTCGTCAACTATCCGGACGCCGCGGCGCAGCGGGCCCGCGTCGACGCGCACGCCAAGGCCGCGCTGATGATGGCGGCGATCCTGCTCGCGGCCGGCGCCTTCACCGGCATCATGAAGGGCACGACGATGCTGCAGGCGATGGCCCATGCCGCCGTCGGCGCGACCTCGCCGGAGGTGGCGCGGCACATCCCGATCATCCTCGGCGTCCTGGCCATGCCGCTGAGCCTGCTGCTCGATCCCGACTCGTTCTATCTCGGCGCGCTGCCGGTCGTGGCCGAGAGCGCGAAGGCCTTCGGCGTGCCGCCGATCCAGGTGGGGCAGGCGGCGCTGCTCGGCCAGATGACCACAGGTTTCCCGGTCAGTCCGCTGACACCGGCGACGTTCCTGCTGGTCGGCCTGTGCCGCCTGGAGCTTGCCGACCACCAGCGCTTCACCGCGCCGTGGCTGTTCGCGGCCTCGCTGCTGATGGTGGCGGCGGCGATCCTGTTCGGGGTGTTCCCATGGTGACGTCGATCCGCATCGGCTGCGGCGCCGGCTACGCCGGTGATCGCATCGAGCCGGCCGTCGAGCTCGCCGAGGACGGGCGGCTCGACTACCTGGTCTTCGAGTGCCTCGCCGAGCGCACCATCGCTCTCGCCCAGCTGCGCAAGGCCCAGGACCCGGCCGCCGGCTACGATCCGCTGCTCGCCGAGCGGATGCGGGCGGTGCTGCCGGCCTGCGCCCGGCACGGCGTGACGATCATCACCAACATGGGGGCCGCCAACCCGATCGCGGCGGCCGCCGTCGTTCGCGGCGTCGCCCGCGAGCTCGGATTGGCCGGCCTGCCCGTGGCGGCGGTAACCGGCGACGACGTGCTCGACGTGATCGCGCGCGACGGCGGCACGATCGCCGAGACCGGCGAGCCGATCGAGCGCCTCGGCGACGCGCTCGTCTCGGCCAACGCCTACATCGGCGCCGACCCGATCGTCGATGCGCTGGCGGCTGGCGCGCGCGTGATCGTGACCGGCCGGGCCGCCGATCCATCGCTGTTCGTGGCGCCGCTCCGCCACGCGTTCGGGTGGGCCGCCGACCTCTGGGAGCTGATCGGCCGCGCCACCGCCGTAGGACACCTCCTCGAGTGCGCCGGCCAGGTCACCGGCGGTTACTTTGCCGATCCCGGACGAACTGACGTCTCTGGTCTGGCCCGACTCGGGTTCCCTCTCGCCGAGGTCGCCGCCGACGGGCGCGCCACCATCAGCAAGGTGGCGGGGTCGGGCGGCGCCGTCACCATCGCCACCTGCACCGAGCAGCTCCTCTACGAGATCGGCGACCCCGCCGCCTACCTGACGCCCGACGTCGCGGCCGACTTCTCTGGCGTTCACCTCGCCGCGGACGGCGTCGACCGCGTCCGCGTCAGCGGCGCCAGCGGGCGGCCGGCACCGACGACGCTGAAGATCGCGCTCGGCTACCGCGACGGGTTCATCGGCGAGGGGCAGATCTCCTACGCCGGCGCCAACGCGGCGGCGCGGGCCCGGCTCGCCGGGTCGATCGTCGAGGAGCGGCTGCGGCTGATCGGCGTGCGGCCCGACGCCCTCCGGTGCGACCTGATCGGCATCGACGCGCTCCACGGCGAGCGGCGATCGCGCGCCCACCCGGAGCCCTACGAGGTCCGCCTCCGCGTCGCGGCCCGCACCCGGACCCGGGCCGAGGCCGACCGGATCGGGCGCGAAGTCGAGGCGCTCTACACCAACGGCCCCTACGGCGGCGGCGGCGCCACCGCCAGCACCCGCGAGGTGCTGGCCATCGCCTCGACCTACCTGCCGCGCGAGCGCGTGGCCTGCCGCGTCACGGTGGAGGTGAGCTGAGATGCGCCTGGGCTCGATCGCGCACGGCCGCGCCGGCGACAAGGGCCGCCGCGTCAACCTGTCGGTGATCGCCTTCGATCCGGCCGACTACTCGCGCCTGGCGCGCGAGGTCACCGCCGAGCGCGTCGCCGCGCACTTCGCCGGGCTGATCGAGGGTCCGGTGCTCCGCTACGAGCTGCCGCAGCTGGCGGCCCTGAACTTCGTCCTGGAGCGGCCGGCGGGCGGCGGCGTCACCGAGACGCTGGCCCTCGATCCGCACGGCAAGTCACTCAGCGCGGCGCTGCTCGACCTGGAGATTCCATGAAGCCCTTCCAATGTGGTGTTGCGTTCGTCCTGTTCGGCGCTGCGTGTCTGGCCCGACCCGCCGCCGCCCAGGTCACGCGCCTCGAGATCCTGTCCCGCGCGCCGATGGCCCGGGGCCAAGCGGCCGCCGCTGCAGGGCCCTACGAGTTGATCACCGGCCGCGTCCACGGCGAGATCGATCCCGCCGATCGCCGCCACGCGATCATCCAGGATCTCGCGTTGGCGCCGCGCAACGCCCGCGGCCGTGTCGAGTACGTCGCGACGTTCGCCCTGGCCCGGCCCATCGACCTTGCCAAAGCGTCGGGCGTGCTGATCTACAGCGTCGTCAATCGCGGCAACGGCGCGCCGCAGGCATCGCCCGACGGTCACGTGTGGCTGGTCAGCGGCTGGCAGGGCGACCTGCCGCCGGCGCCCGACAAGCAGACGATCACCGTGCCCGTGGTCCGCAACGCCGATGGCTCGCCGATCACCGGCCGGATGCTGGCCCGCTTCGCCAACGCCGCGCCTGGCACGACGACGCTGCCGATCCGCCACACGCAGATCGGCAACCCGCCGCCGGCCTATCCGCCGGCCGACCTCGCCCAGCCGGACGCGCGGCTGGTCAGCATCGGCAGCGAGACGATGGCCGGCGTCCAGCGCGACGTCCATGAGATCCCGCGCGCCGGGTGGGCGTTCGCCGACTGCCGCACCGTGCCATTCCCCGGCACGCCCGACCCGACGCAGCTGTGCGTCAAGGGCGGCTTCGATCCGGCGCGCCTCTATCAGCTCGCCTACACCGTCCGCGATCCGCTGGTGCTCGGCGTCGGCCTGGCGGCGACCCGCGATATCTCAGTGTTCTTCCGCGACGCCGCCGCCGACGCGCAGGGTACGCCGAACCCGGTTGCCGGCGCCGTGCGCCACATCGTGGCGATCGGCGATTCGCAGTCCGGCAATTACATCCGCACCTTCATCCACCTGGGCTTCAACGAAGGCGCCGACGGACGCGCGGTCTGGGGCGGGGCCTTCCCGCGCATCGCCGCGCGGCAGACGCCGATCGACCTGCGCTTCGGTGTGCCGGGCGGAGCGGCCTCGCTCTTCGAGGCCGGCAGCGAGCCGACCATCTGGTGGGGCGCCTACGAGGATCGGACGCGCGGCCGGCGCCGCGCCAGCCTGCTCGATCGCTGCACCGCCACGCGCACGTGCCCGAAGATCGTCGAGGCGTTCGGGGCCGCCGAGTTCTGGGGCCTGCGCATGTCGCCGGATCTCGTCGGCACCGACGCCAGGGCCGACATCCCGCTGCCCGCCAACGTGCGCCGCTACTACTATCCCGGCACCACCCACGGCGGCGGCCGCGGCGGCTTTTCTCTCGACGCGGCGGCACCGCCGCCCGGCTGCACGCTGCCGGCCAACCCGAACCCGCAGTCGGACACCACGCGGGCGCTGACGCGGGCGCTGGTCGAGTGGGTGGTGCACGACACCGCGCCGCCCGAGAGCCGCTACCCGCGCGTGGCACGCGGCGAGCTGGTGCAACCCAAGGCCGTCGCCGCAGCCGTCGCCCGGATCCCCGGCGCGCGCGATCCGCGGCCGCTCCTCAATCCGCTGCTCGACTACGACTTCGGCCCGGGCCTCGTCGTCGAGGACCTCGTCGGCGTGTTGCGCGACGTGCCGCCGCGCGTCCGCCGGGTGCTGCCGGCGCTGGTGCCGCGGGTCGGTCCCGACGGCAACGAACTGGACGGTCTGCCCTCGGTCCTGCACCAGGTTCCGCTCGGCACCTACTTCGGCTGGAACGCCTACGCCGGCGGGTTCTTCAAGGATCACGGGTGCGGCTTCAGCGGGGGCTACCTGCCGTTTGCGCGGACGCGCGCCGAGCGACTGGCCGCCCGGGATCCTCGGCCGTCGCTCGAGGAGCGCTACCGGACGCACGACGGCTACGTGCGGGCCGTCCGCGCCGCCGCCGAGGCGGCGGTGGCGCAGCGCGTGCTGCTGCGCGCGGACGCCGATCGCCTGATTGCGGAGGCGCAGGCGAGCAATGTCCTGGCGACGGCGCCAGCCGCGAAGGTGGCGGCCGGGCCGGTCGACGACGGTTCAGCAGGAATTCAGACGCCGTCGATGGCTCCCGTCCGGGGCCGGATGGCATCCTCCGCGCCGGAGGACCATCCATGATCACGCGTCGTTCGTTCACCCTCGCCCCAGCGGCCTGGCTTGCCGCCCACGGCGTCGCCGCCGGACGCCAGCAGGGCGCAGGTGCCGGGCCGGCACTGGCCGCCTCTTCGTCCCAGGCCGGCGGCGAGTTTCCCGGCCAGCCGGTCGAGATCGTGCGCGAGGCGGTCATCGCCGCGCACGGCAACATCGCCAGGCTGCGCAGCATGGTCGGCCGCCAGCAGACGCTGGCCAAGGCCACCTACGACTGGGGCTTCGGCGACTGGGAGTCGGCGCTCGGCGGCGCCTCGCACGTCGGCAACCGAGAGATCGCCGACTACCTGATCGCCAACGGCGCCCAGCCGACGATCTTCTCGGCGGCGATGCTCGGCCAGCTCGACGTCGTCAAGGCGTTCGTGGCGGCGGCGCCAGGCATCCAGGCGGTGTGCGGTCCGCACAGCATCTCGTTGCTGCGCCACGCCCGCGCCGGCGGCACCGTGGCCAGGCCGGTAGTCGAGTACCTGACCGTCCTCGGCGATGCCGATCCGCCGCCGCCGCAGGCGCCGCTGACGCCGGAGCAGTCGGCGTTGATCGCCGGTGCCTATGCCGTCGAGGGTGGCGGGCTCGGGCCGGTCGTCATCGCCCCGAACAACGGCCAGCTCGCCTTCGCCCTGGCCGGCCGCTCTCGGGGCCTGCGCCACAAGGGCTCGCTCGAGTTCAGCCCGGCCGGCGCCGACAATGTCCGCGTCGTCTTCGACGTCCGTCCGGACGCTGTCGTCCTCGCCGTCCACGATCCCGACGTCGTGCTGCGCGCGACGAAGGCGGTGAAACAATAGCGGCGATGAGCGCGGCGCTGGCCCGGCGGGTCCGGTTCGGTCGGTTCGAGGCCGACCTGGCCAGCGGCGAGCTGTGGCGCGACGGCGCGGCGGTGCCGCTGCAGGACCTGCCGTTCCGCCTGCTGGCGGCGCTGCTCGACCAACCGGGTGACGTCGTGTCGCGCGCCGACCTGGCGGCGCGGCTGTGGGGTGCCGAGACGTTCGTCGACGCCACCGCCGGCCTGAACACCGCCGTCGCCAAGCTGCGGGAAGCGCTCGGCGACGATCCGGAGCGGCCGGTCTTCGTCGAGACGCTGCCGAAGCGCGGCTACCGGTTCGTGGCGGCGGTCGCGGCCGTCGAGCCCGTGGTGGACACGCCGGTCGCGTCGGCCGTCGCGCCCGCCATCGCTGCGGTCGACGCCGTCGATGCCGTCGATGCGGTCCCAGGCGGCGCGTCCGACGTGGCGCCGGTGCCGCGCCGGCGCTGGATCCGTGCGGCGGTGCTCGCCGCCGTCGGGGTCGGGGTCGTCGTGGTCGTGGCCGTCGTGGCTTGGGCCGGCTACGCCGCGTGGACCGCCGATGGCCCGGTCCGCGTCGCGGTGGTGCTGTTCGACAACGAGACCGGGCGCCCGGAGCTGGCGCCGTTCGCGCAGGCGATGACCGACGCGACGGTCGCCGGCCTGGCCGTCGAACCGCGCCTGGCTGTCATCGGCAACGCCCCGGTGCTGCGGACGGCGCGGCCGTTCCGCGACGTCGCCGCGGTCCGCGACGCGCTCGGCGCGCGCTTCATCGTCATCGGGCAGGTCCAGTGGCGCGACGGCGGCGTGCTGGTGCGGACGCACCTGATCCGCGGCTGGGACCAGGCGCATCTCTGGATCGACGCCTATCCGCGCGGCGCGTCGAGCGAAGCCGACTTCCAGGCGCGCGTCGCGGCCGGCGTCCGCCGCGCCGTGATGACCCAGGTCCGCTGAATCGAGGCGACTCGGCAGCGCGTCAGCGATGGCGGCGCCCCGACCATCTGGGCCAGCAGCTCGTGGGTCAGCTCGAAGCCCACCAGTGCTGAGCCCGCATTCACGTCCGTCGCCGGGCGGCCGATTGTTCCGATGTCGTGTCTTTGCACCACGCGGCCGTCCAGCCGCCGGCGGAGGCGCAGCCCAGGATCTTCACGGGCAGCGACCGGTCCGTCACGGACCGCGAGCGCCTCCGCCAGCACCTGATCTGTTCCGCGCTCCTCGAGTTGGCTGGCGTGGCCTACACGTTCGCCTACTTCAGCAACGGGCTCTTCTGGTTCGGGTTGACCACCGTCGCCTGTATGGTGCTGGGCGCGATTGCCCCGTTCTTCGCGCTGCGCGGCAAACTCGTCGTCTCGGCCCATCTCGCCACCGGCTCGCTCTTCGCGGTGATCGTCAGCACCAGCTACGCCACCGGCGGCGTCGCCGAGCCCGGTTACGCGTGGATCTACGTCGTGCCGCTGGTGGCGGGGTTGCTCGGCGGGGTGCGCTGCCTCGCCATCTGGGGGCCGCTGGCGCTGGCGGCGACGCTGATCATGGCCTTCGACGGCCTCGGGGCGCTGCCAGTGTCGATGGCCGTCCCCGAAACGTTCGCCCGGACGCAGAGCGTTTTCGACCTCGTCCTGATCTCCGTCACGGTGCTGCTGATCATCGGCACCTTCCTGCGGACCCGCACCCTCGCCGAGCGCGAGACGCGAACGATGTTCGCCGAGCTGGAGCGGGCCGAAGGCTCGGCGCGCCAGGCCGACCAGGCGAAGAGCGCCTTCCTGGCGACGATGAGCCACGAGATCCGGACCCCGATGAACGGCGTCCTCGGCATGACCGACCTGCTGCTCGACATGCCGCTCGGCGAGCAGCAGCGCCGCTTCGTCGAGGTGATCAAGACGTCGGGCGAGTCGCTGCTCTCGATCCTCAACGACGTCCTCGACTACTCGAAGATCGAAGCCGGCCGGATGGACCTCGAGGCAACGGCCTTCGACCTGCGCGGGCTGGTCGAGCAGGCGGTCGAGCTGATCGCGGCGCGCGGCCAGGAGCAGCGCCTGGTTTTCATCGTCGACATCGACCCCGCCGTGCCGGCCCAGGTCGTCGGCGATCCGACGCGGCTGCGCCAGGTGCTGATGAACCTGCTCGGTAACGCGGTGAAGTTCACCAGCAAGGGCGAGGTCGAGGTCAGCGTCCTCGTGCACGAGCGCACCGCCGAGGACGTCACCCTGACGGTCGGTGTCCGCGACACCGGCGTCGGCATCGCTCCCGACGCGATGGAGCGGCTCTTCAAGCCGTTCAGCCAGGCCGACGCCTCGATCGCCCGCAACTACGGCGGTACCGGCCTCGGCCTGGCGATCAGCGCCCGCATCGTCGATCTGATGGGTGGGCGGATCGGCGTCGACTCGACCCTCGGCTTCGGCAGCACGTTCCGCCTCGAGCTGACGCTGCGCTGCCCGGCGCAGGTGGCGGCGCCGCCGCCGCTGGCCGGCCGCCGCGTCCTGCTCGTCGACCCGCATGCCCGCCGCCGCGAGGCGCTGGTCCGCTGTCTCGAGGCCACCTGCGCCGACGTCGTGGGGTGCGGCGGGGCCCCGGCGGCGCGCGTCGCGCTGTCCACCGCGCAGGCGTTCGACGCGGCCCTCGTGGTCCGCGACACGGCCGGCGACGGCCTCCGCCTGGCCTCCGCGATCGCCGAGACCCACCCGTCGACCCGCGTCGTCGTGCTGGTCGAGTGGGGCGCTTTCGTCGCCGACGACGTCCTGGAGCGGCTCGGGCTGGCCGGCCAGGTCTCGCTGCCGGGATCCTCGGCGGCGCTGCTCGAGGCGATTGGCGGCCCGCGCCGCGAGACGGTGCTGCCGCGCTCCGACGCCGCCAGCGACGACGCGCCGCTGGTCCTCGTCGTCGACGACAACGTGATCAACCGGCGCGTCGCGCACCATCAGTTGAAGCGCCTCGGCTATCGGGTGATCGAAGCCGAGAACGGCCGGGAGGCGCTGACCCGGGCCGCCGCCGCGTCGCCGTCGGTGATCCTCATGGACATCGAGATGCCGGTGATGGACGGCTACGAGGCGACCCGCCGCCTGCGCGATGCGGAGCGCGGCGCCGGGCGCGTACCTGTGATCGCCTTGACCGCGCACGCCATCGCCGGCTATCGCGAGCGCGTGATGCGCGCCGGCATGGACGACTACCTGACCAAGCCGCTGCGCCGCGACGAACTCGACGCCGCGCTGCGCCGCCTCCTGCCCGCTGCATCCTAGTGTCCCGAGTCAGAGATTCGCCACACAAGTCGCGGGCGGGGCATCCCGCCTCGCGGCGTTGCTCGTCGCGCACAGATCGCCGATATGTTCACGCCTCGCGCCTTGCGATCCGGGCGCCGCGCCCGTGACTTGTGCACCGAATCTCTGACTCGGGACACTAGCGGACCTCGCGCGACGGCCGGCGCCCACGGCTCACGTTCGCTTCCGCGGCGTTCGCCCCGGCACGTAGAATGGCCTGTGCGACACCACGTAGCTTCGTTCGCGCTGGCGCTGGCGGTTCAGGTACCGGCCGCCCCGACCCCGGCCTCGACTCAGTCCCCGGCCCAGGCTCCCGCACCCAAGCCGCCCGCCGTGGTCATCCCGCCGGGCCATCCGACCATCGTGCTGTGGCCGAACGGCGCCCCCGGCTCGGAGGCGCGCAAGGGCGAGCCCGAGCAGATCGACGGCGAGACCGTCCTCAACGTCCACAATCCGTCGATCATCGCGTTCCTGCCGAAGAAGGACGCCGCGACGGGTGTCGCGATCGTGATGGCTCCGGGCGGTGGCCATCGCAGCCTGTGGATCATGCACGAGGGCGTCAACCCGGCCCTCGCCCTCAACGACAAGGGCATCGCGGTGTTCATCCTGAAGAACCGCCTGCAGAGCTCGGGCTACACCTTCGACGTCGAAGGTGTCGCCGACATGCAGCGGGCGATCCGGACCGTGCGCAGCCGGGCTGCCGAGTGGGGGATCGATCCGGCGAGGATCGGCGCCGCGGGCTTTTCGGCCGGCGGCGAGCTGGCCCAGCTGGCGGCCTTGCGGAACGACTCGGGGAAGCCGGACGCCGCCGATCCGATCGAGCGGGTGAGTTCCCGTCCCGATTTCCAGGTCCTGATCTACCCGGGCAAGAGCCAGCTGATTCAGCCGGTGGCCGGCTCGCCCCCGGCGTTCCTCGCCGCCGGCTTCGACGATCGCCCGGACATCTCGACCGGGCTGGCCGAAGCCTACCTGCGCTTCAAGAAGGCCGGCGTGCAGGCCGAGCTGCACATGTACGCCAACGTCGGCCACGGCTTCGGCGTCAGGCCCGAGCGGGCCGGACAGTCGCAGCAGGAATGGACCACCCAGCTGGTCGGCTTCCTGCGCCAGGCGAAGCTGATCACGACGCCGGCCCGCTGAGCACGCAGGCCGCCCGGTGGTCGGACCACGGGCCGTCATTGGCGGGTCACACGGCGGAGATATCGTCACGCCGGCGAGGGCCGAACCGTACTACAGTGGGCCCTTCCACTCGTCCCTTGTCTTGAGAGGACTCATGTCTACGTTTGCGCGCCGGCTGCTGCCGGTCTGGCTCTTCGGCCTTGTACTCCTGTTCCCCGCCACCGCTCGCGGCCAGTTCGATGCCGCCACCGTCCTCGGCAACGTCACGGACGAACAGGGTGCCGCCGTCCCGGGCAGCACCGTGACCCTGACCAACCTCGCCACCGGGATCGTCGCGACCGCCGTCAGCGAATCGACCGGGGCCTATCAGTTCCTCAACGTCCGCGTCGGGACCTATCGGATCGAAGCCGAGATCCAAGGCTTCTCGAAAGCGGTCGTCCCGTCCGTGACCGTCACCGTCAACGCCCGGCAGCGCGTCGACCTCACCATGAAGGTCGGGACCGTCGGCGAGACCATCCAGGTGACCGGCGCGCGCATGCTCGAAAGCGAGTCGAGCGATCGCGGCCAGGTCATCGGCCGCGAGCAGATCGTCAACCTGCCGCTGAACGGCCGCGCCTACGCCGACCTGGCGCTGCTCAGCCCGGGCGTCCGCCAGTCGTCGATCAGCGCCTCGCGCGACGCCTCGTTCAACGTCAACGGCATGCGCAGCTCGCTCAACAACTTCATCCTCGACGGCGTCGACAACAACTCCTACGGCACCAGCAACCAGGGCTTCTCGAACCAGGTCGTCCAGGTCTCGCCCGACGCCGTCGAGGAGTTCAAGGTCCAGACCAACAACTTCAGCGCCGAGTTCGGCCGCGCCGGCGGCGCCGTCATCAACGCCACCTTCCGCAGCGGCACCAACGACTTCCACGGCACGGTGTGGGAGTTCAATCGCAACACCTCGCTCAACGCCACCGGCTTCTTCAAGCCGAGCTCGGGCGTCAAGCCGAAGTTGAGCCGCAACCAGTACGGCGGCGTCTTCGGCGGCCCGATCGTCAAGAACCGGTCGTTCTTCTTCGTCAACTACGAGGGCTTCCGGCAGACGTCCAGCACCGTCACGTTCGCCAGCATCCCGACGATGGCGCAGCGCCAGGGGATCATGGGCAAGCCGATCACCAACCCGCTGACCGGCGCCGTCTACGCCGACGGCGTCATCCCGGCGTCGGCCATCACGCCGTTCGCCCGCAGCGTCCTGGACGGCCTGCCCGCGCCCACCCGGGCCGGCACCTCGAACAACTTCGATAGCCTGCCGGAGCGGACCGACGACAACGACAAGTTCGACGTCAAGGTCGACCAGCAGTTCGGCAGCCAGACCAGCGGCTTCGTCCGCTTCAGCCATCGCAAGGTCAACAACTTCGAGCCGCCGCCGATTCCGGGCGAGACCAGCAGCCCCTCCAACGCCTTCGTCGAGGTGCTCAACCAGCAGCTGGCGCTCGGCGTCACCCGCACGCTGTCGGCCCGCTCCCTGCTCGAAGTGCGCTTCGGCCTGTCCCGCACCAAGGCCGGCAAGACGGCGCTCGGCACCGGCAGCCCGAACATGCTCGAGCGCTTACGGCATCACCGGGCTGCCGACCGACGGAGGTGTTCGCGGGGGGCCTCACCCAGCAGTCGGTGTCCGGCTGGACGGCGTGGGGACGGCAGAACAGCAACCCGCAGTTCCAGGATCCGCTGGTCGTCGACTGCGCGCCTCAACTACTCGACGCATCGCCGGCAGCCACACGCTCAAGACCGGCTACGAGTATCAGCGCATCAACACCGCTGTCGACGACGTCCACCCGAAGTACGGCTCGGATACCTACGGCGGCCAGTTCAGCCGGCCGGCCGGCGCCGCCGCCGACCCGGCGACCTACAACCTCGCCGATTTCCTGTTCGGGGCCCGCAACCAGTACGACCTGGTCAACCCGTTCGTCTTCCACCTGCGGCAGCGGATGCACTTCGCCTACCTGCAGGACGACTGGCGCGTCAGCCCGAAGCTGACGATGAACCTCGGGCTCCGCTACGAGGTCGGGACGCCGCAGTGGGAAGACGACAACTTCCTGACCAACTTCGATCCGGCCACCAACACCCTGATCCAGGCGCGCGACGGCTCGGTCTACGACCGCACCCTCGTCAACGTCGACAAGAACAACGTCGCGCCGCGCGTCGGCGCCGCCTACAGCCTCGACGAGAAGACCGTCATCCGCGCCGCCTACGGTTCGAGCTACGTCCAGTTCAACCGGCTGGGCGGCGAGAACCTGCTGTCCTTCAACGGGCCGCACGTGGTGCCGATCACCATCGTCCAGCAGCCGTCGCAGGGAATCTGCAGCGGCAACCAGGCGCCGACGACCTGCTTCCGGCCGACCCAGGCCGGCTATCCGGACGGCCTCACCGTTCCGGCCAACTTCAACCCGATCAACGGCCGCGTCAACTACATCCCGCCGGACAACAAGACGGGGAACATCCAGAGCTGGCACGTCACGCTGCAGCGTGAGCTGTGGAACCAGTTCGTCGTCGACGTCGCCTACGTCGGCAACCGCAGCCGGAACCTGATGATCCTCGGCGATTTCAACCAGGCCCGGCCGAACGCGACCGGTCAGAACCTGTCGCTGCAGGCGCGCCGCCCGATCCAGGGCTATCAGTTCATCCAGGCCGCCTTCGACGGCGGCAAGGGCGACTATCGGGCGCTGCAGGTCAAGGTCGAGCGCCGCTACAGCCGCGGTCTCTATCTGCTCAACTCGTTCACCTGGTCGCGGGCGCGCGACAACGCCTCCGGCCATCTCGAGACGGCCAACGGCGACAACAGCCGCGTCAACTTCGCCAACGTCGAAGGCGACTTCGGCCTGTCCGGCTACAACCAGCCGCTGAACAACACGACGACGGTGGTGTGGGAGCTGCCGTTCGGCCGCGATCGGCGCTTTGCCAACAACCTGCCCTCGGTGGTCGAAGGCATTCTGGGCGGCTGGCGGCTGACGGCCATCAACACGATGGCGAGCGGCCTGCCGGTGAACCTGACCTACTCGCCGGCGTCGGCCTTCAACGTGAGCACGGCGCCGACCTACCGACCGAACCTTGCCGGTGACGTCTACGCGCCGGATGGCGAGCAGAGCATCACCAACTGGTTCAACAGGGCCAACGTCACGATCCCGACCGACGTGACGCAGCCGTTCGGCACCGCGCCGCGCAACGTGGCGCGCGGTCCGGCGCTCTACGTCCTCGATCTGGGGCTGCACAAGGGCTTCGCGCTGGTCGGCCAGACGCGCTTCGAGTTCCGCATCGAGGCGTTCAACGTGCTGAACAAGACCAACTTCGGCGCCCCGAACAGCAACGTCTCGGCGACCAACTTCGGCACCATCACGGGGCTGGCGACGCCGGCGCGCCAGATCCAGCTCGGAGTGAAGTTCGACTTCTAGAATTTCGAGACCGAGCGGGCGTCGAGCAACGGGGGCGCTCCGGCGCCCCCGTTCCGTGTCCGCCGGTCTGTTCGCCCGCGCTCCTGGCCGATGCGATCCCGCACCCGTACGAATGCTCCGCCTTGCGGCGTTCCCGTGCCACTTCGGCAAGGAAGAGCAGGCCGTCGACGTTGGATACGCGTCTCGGCCAGGAAGAGGTTCACAGAACTCGCGCTCGGACCGCCGCGCCTCGGATCCCCATCGCCCCGCAGGCGCTCGCGCTCGTCATGGATGACCGCGGCGAGCATGGCGACGTCGAGGTTGGCTCCGACGAGCGCCCCTCGAACAGCACGGAGCGGCGGTTGAGGTCATCACCCGACGCTTGCCTCCGGCAGGTTCCCGACCGAGCGTCGAGGCGTCGGATCGCCTCCGTCCGGGCCGAGGTCCAGATGATGACCCGGACGGGACGTCGACGCGAGCGTCAGCAGCCGCAGGGCCCGTTCGAGCACGCGCGTCTCGGCTCCCCGGGGCGCCTGCGCGTCCGCGCCCGAGACGGCCACGGCGAGACCAGGCCATGGCGGCGATGAATGAGGTGGCGCGGAGGGCAGCGTGTGGCATGGCGCCACGGTGGTCCCCCGGCCGTGTTACCTCAATGCCAGGACGGTAAGATGTTGGTGAGATCGAGATGCGTGGCGGATATCAGGAGAGTCCGGCGGAAATCATCCAGATGCTGCCCTTGACGGTACGCATGGGCAGCACGAGCCGACCCTTGGCGATGCCAATCTCGCATGAACCAGCCGTATTCGGATCCACGTGCCAGCCCGGCGAGTCGAAGTTGGTGACCTGAAAGGGTGCTCCGAGCTGCGCGCCGACCTTGGGATCGACCCGCACGCCCCACAGGTTGAGAGAGCCGGACGGGGCCGAGGAGAAGAAGTACATCGTCCTGCCGTCAGGGGACCAATGCGGCTTGTCCGGTGACGCGTGATCGGACGCAACCCGGGACCACGTCGTCGCCCGATCGCTTCGTGCCGACACGATCGCCAGCTCGAGGGCAGGGTTCTGTCCGGCAGGCCCGAGGGTCAGCACGACGAAGCTCACCCAGCGCGCATCCGGCGAATAGCGGGCCTGCCAGAACTGCTTCATCGGCGCGTCCAGCAGGACGCGGCTGGGCCCTTCGGCCGCCGTCGTCCCGACTGGCCATTCGACCAGGGAATCGGACCCGTGTAGGCGCGTTCTATCATCGTGCCCAGCACGCGGTCCTCGTGGCTCCACTCCGACGATGGAAGACGCCTGGTTTTCCCCACGGGGCCGCCAGCCGTTCCCTGCCATCGACGTCGCGCACCGCGACCGAATACTCGAGGTCGCCAGCCGTCGAGCCGGTTTCGCGGCGCTGGACGACGTAGGTGGCGAAGCGTCCGTCGCGTGATGGGATTACCGGGATGGGAGCCGGCCCCTCACTAATCACGGCCGTCCGCCCGGTGTCGAGGTGGGTGCGCACCATACGCCAGGCATCGCGTCCTGGCTGACGTTCAGCGAAGAAGATCAGTGATCCGTCGGCCGAGAGCGTCAGGAAGGCGATCGACGCGTTTTCGTCGCTGACGGCGCGGCCGTCTCCAGGCGGTCGTCCGGCGTCGGCGTCGAACGGAAACAGCCAGGCTCGTATGGAGGAGTCGGCTCTCGTGAAAGCGAGCCGGCTGCCGTCCGGAGAGATCGCCGCGCCGTCGGCGCTCGCCAGCGCGGTCGTCATGCGGACGGGTTGCTGCCACGCCAGCGTCACGGGATCGACGGGCACACGCCAGATGGCCGGCACGCCCGCATCGATGGCTTCGACGAACACCGCCGTGCCCGCGGGATGCCAATGCACTTGCCCGAACGCCGTCTGCCACCCAAGCGGTAGCGCGACTCTGGTGTCCACGGCCTGGAGTCGACGGTTGGCCCGATCCGCGACGTAGAACCCGAATCGTGTCTCCCGATGGATGCCGAGGACACCAATCCGTCCGTCCGGATGGACGGCCAACGAGCTCCACGCACCCCCCGCGAGCTGGCCCTGGAGAATCTCGCGCGGCGCCTCGCCGCCATCGGCCCGCACCAGGTAGAGCGCCTGGAAGTCGGTGTCCGAAAACACGATGTCGCGCCCGTCGGGCATCCAGGCCGCCCGCAGACCGCGGCTCGTGATGCGGCGGACGGGACCGCCGCTGGAATCCACGGTATAGAGACCGCCGCCCCCCTCCTCCGAGCGGAAGACCAGGCGCCGCCCGTCCGGGGACCACGCCGGCTGGGTGTCGTTGGACTGCGTGCTCGTGACAGGAGTGGGCTCGCCACCATCGACGCTCTGCGTGAAGATGTCGAAGTTGCCGTTCCTGTCCCAGGCGAAAGCAATCCGCCGGCCGTCAGGCGACCACGTGGCACCGGTCTGGAGCCCAGGGCCGAAAGTGAGCCGTGTCGAATCGTGTGCTGTCGCGCTTGGGGCCTCGATGAACGCCGCCTGCGCCTGGCGCCGGTAGTTCATGGCGACCAGTGCGCCCAGCGCGACGACCGCGATCAGTGACGCCGCCAGCAGCGCGAGGCGTCGTCCAGAGCGTCCGGGCGCCGGAGCCGCCTGTTCCCGCGACGCGCTCGACGTTGCCGGCTCCGGCGCGGGCACGGTCCGTTGCGGCCGCGGTTCGCCCGGTGCCGGTTCTCCGCGATCGACCGCGGCGACGAGCCGATAGCCTCGCCGAGGCACCGTCTCGATGTAGCGGGGCGTGTCGGCGGAGTCGCCGAGGGCGTCGCGCAAACGCTTGACGATCGCGTTCAGGCCGTGCTCGAAGTCCACGTGGGAGCCGCTGGCCAGAGCGCTGCGCAGCTCGTCGCGGGTGACGATCTCGCCCGGCCTGTCGATCAGGGCCAGCAGGACGTCGAGCGGCTTCGTCGAGAGACTGCCGGCTCAGGACGTTTCGCCCACCAGAGCCGGGGTCGAGCAGGAACTCGCCTACCCGGATTGACGCAGGCGCCGCCCCGGGCTTTCGCATGGTGCCCCGCTTCTCGAGACGGGGTCGGGCAGGGAAGTACCGGAACCTGACCCACCGCACACTGCAGTAACGCCGCGGGTGCGCCGGTGCACAGCAAATGACGACCACGCGGATCGGCCCCATGGGGAATCCGAGCTCATCAATAGCCGCAGCGGTGCCTTTCAACTCTGTCCCGCTCGGCTGACCGGCATGACGATCGTCGCATCGCCGACGGTCGCCGATTGCGTGCCGGGCGCGCACCGCTGAGTCCGTCGGCGCTGCGCGGCGACGTCAGCGCGGTGTCTCGAACCGGCAGCGCGCGAGCAGGGCGATGAAGCGCGGATCGGTGCGGTACGGATCCCACTTCAGGTCCACCGGCAGGTACATCAGGTGGACGTCGCGCGCAGCGTAGGCCCGTTCGAGCGCGGCGAACATCGCGTCTCGGTCGCCGAGCCCGGCGTAGACGAGCGCGGCAGCGTAGGGCGGCACGTAGCGGGCCGGCGAGGGATGCAGCAGCGAGGCGACGATCTCGCGTGCCGCCGCGGTCCGTCCCATGCGCGCCAGGACGTAGCCGCGTACCGACGCCACCTTGCTGTTGCCGTTAGCGACGCGCTCGCCGTCGGTGATCAGCTCCAGCGCCAGGGCGGGCTCGCCCGCGGCCGCATACGCCTGTGCGAGCACGACGTAGCCGATCCAGAGCTGGGGATCGAGGACGATGGCGCGGCGGGCGAGCGTCGTCGCCGCCGGCAGGTCGCGGGCTTGCAGGGCGACCTGAGCCGACAGGGCCCAGGTTACTGAGTCGAGCGGGTTCAGCTCCCGCGCCCGTGCCATCGACGCCATCGCCTCGGCCTGCCGGCCGCGCTGCGAGAGCAGGTGCCCGAGGGTGCGGTGGCCGGCGCCGTCGCTGGGATCGAGCTCGATGGCCCGGCGCAGGGCGGCTTCGGCGGCCGGCCAGTCCCAGCCGAGCAGCCACCGCTCGTAGCCGTGCGCCATCTGGGCTTCCGGCAGCGACGCGTCGAGCGCCACCGCTCGTCGTCCCGCCTCCTGGGCCAGCCCGGCGACCGCGGCCGGTGGCGCATCGCCGTTGATCGTGCTGGCCGCGTAGACGAACGACAGGTCGGACCAGGCCAGGGCATAGGCCGGGTCGATGGCGATGGCCTGCCGGAACAGGGCGACGGCCTGGCGATTGCCGTCGGCCGTGCGCCGGTGTTGCTGATAACGGCCGCGCAGGTAGGCGTCGTAGGCGGCGGCGTTGCCGGTCTGGCGGGTCTGGACGCCGCGCAGGCCCTCGGGCGACAGCGTCAGCCGGACCTGCTCGGCGATGGCCGCGCTGAGCTCCTGCTGCAGCGAGAGCAGGCTGGTCGACTCGCGGTCGAAGAGCTGCGACCAGACGTGGGCCTGGTCGCGGACCCGCAGCAGCGACACCGTCATCCGGACCCGAGAGCCCTCGGCGCGGATCGAACTCTCGACCAGGTAGTCGACCGACAGCTCCCGACCGATCTCCGCCGCGGTCTTGGTGGTACCGCGGTATGGCTGGGTACGTCCCTTGACCATGAGATGCGCGGGATCGATGCGGGCCAGCGAGGCGCTGGTGTCGTCGGTCAGCCCGGCGGCGAGGTAGTCGCGCTCGATGTCCTTGTCGAGATTGACGACGGGCAGGACAGCGAGGGCGACGACGGCCGGCGGTTCGGCCGTGCGGGTGCGCCAGACGGCCACGACCCCGGCGGCCATTGAGGCCAGCACGGCGACGATGACCGCGACTGCCACCGCCGTTCGTCTCGGTGGCGTGCGGCGGGCGGGTTCCGCGACCGCGGCTGGCGCCGGCACGACGGCATCCGGTGCCGTCGCCGGTGCCGGCTGCGGTGCAGGCGGCAATACCTCCGGGGCACCGTCGATCCGGGCGATGAAGCGGTAGCCCTTGCCCGGCACCGTTTCCAGGAAGCGAGGCGCCTCCGGCGTGTCGCGGAGCGCCTGGCGCACCTTGCTGATGGCGGTGTTGACGCCCATCTCGACATCGACGAAGACGTCGGGCCCCCACAGCCGCGCCACGATGTCGGCCCGGGTCACGAGCTGGCCGCGCCGCTCGACCAGCAGGAGCAGCAGATCCATCGGCTGCCGTCCGAGCTTGATCGCCCGGCCGTCACGGCGCAGCTGGTAGGCGGCGACGTCGAGGGTGAAGTCGCCAAAGCGAAGCGTCGGAGATGAATCGGCAGGCGGCATCGGGCCGTTCGCAGCTCTCTACAGTGTCACAACCCGTGCACGGCCAGCGAGTTACCCGTTCAGGAAATTTTCAGGTCAGGTTTCAGGCGCCGTCCATGGCCGCCGGCCGCCGGCCGGGGCGAGGATGCGCCTGCTGGACGCGGCAGCGTCGAATCGACGCGGCGTACCGCAGGAGAACGCACCATGAAGAACAGCAACGGCCGGAGCGGGTGGGGTGGGCGGCGGTGGATGGTCGCCGGGGTGGCGGCGGTGATCGCGGCAACGAGCAGCGGGGCGGTGCTGGCCCACGACCAGGACGGGCGCCAGCGCCTGGCCGGCGCCTGGACGATCCAGGTCACCTTGCGCGACTGCACCACCAACGCCCCGGTGGGCACGTTCGCCTCGCTCGTCACCTTCCACGAAGGCGGCACCATCAGCGAGGACCCGGCCAGCGCGGCTTTTGCGCCGGGGCAGCGCAGCTCAGGGCACGGGCAGTGGACGCGGACCGGCCTGCGGACCTACCAGCAGCGGATGATCGGCCTGATCACCTACGACACGGCGGCGAACCTGCCGGGCACGCCGACGTTCAACCCGACCGCCCGCATCACGCCCGGGTTCTTCACCGGCTGGTCGGTCGTGACCCACACGCTCCAGCTCGTCGACGCGGACCATGCCGTGTCGGCCGGCACCAACCAGTTCTACAAGGCGGACGGCACGCTGTATCGCTCAGGCTGCTCGACGGCGGCGGCGACGCGGTTCGAGTAGGACCGGCGTATCGCGACCCGCGTACGCAGGAAGGGGGTGCCTCGGCACCCCCTTCGTCGTTCACGCCCTGCCGTACGTCAAGCGGCCAGCGCCACCTGCTTGGGATCGAGCGCGATGGCGAGGACCTGCTCGATCGACGCGACCGGGTGGAACGTCATCTGCTCGCGGACCTCGGCCGGCACGTCGTCCAGGTCCGGCGCGTTGCGCTCGGGCAGGATCACCTCGGTGAGCCCGGCCGCGTGCGCCGCCAGCACCTTCTGCTTGAGGCCGCCGATCGGCAGCACCCGACCCTGCAGCGTGACCTCGCCGGTCATGCCGACCGTGCTCTTCACCGGACGGCCGGTCAGCAGCGACGCCAGCGCCGTCACCATCGTGACGCCCGCGCTCGGCCCGTCCTTCGGGATGGCGCCGGCCGGCACGTGGACGTGGAACTCGCGGCCGTCGAACGCGCCGTCCTCGATGCCGAGCTGCGGCGGCGTGGCTGCTGCACGTAGGTGAGCGCGATGCGCGCCGACTCCTTCATCACGTCGCCCAGCTGCCCGGTGAGCACCAGCCCGCCCTTGCCGGCCATCGACGCCGCCTCGACGAAGAGGACGTCGCCGCCGGCGCCGGTGACGGCCAGGCCGGTGGCCACGCCGGGCACCGCCGGTGCGCGCCGCCGCTTCCTGGAAGAACTTCGGCCGCCCGAGCGCCTCCGTCACCGCCGCCTGCATCGATCACGATCGGCTTCGGCCGGTCGCCCGACGGCGACCCGCGTCGCCGTCTTGCGCAGCACGCGTGCCGAGCTCGCGTTCGAGCTGGCGGACGCCGGCCTCGCGCGTGTAGTCGCTGACGACCAGCCGCAGCACGTCGTCGTCGATGGTCACGTCGTCGGGCACGCAGGCCGTTGCGCTCGACCTGGCGCGGCCACAGGTAGCCGCGCGCGATGCGCCACCTTCTCGTCGGTCGTGTAGCCGTCGAAGCGGATCACTTCCATGCGGTCGAGCAGCGGCGCCGGGAATCGTGTCGGCCACGTTGGCGGTGGCGATGAACAGCACGTGCGACAGGTCGAGCTCGCACGTCGAGGTAGTGATCCTGGAAGGAGTGGTTCTGCGCCGGGTCGAGCACCTCGAGCAGCGCCGCCGACGGATCGCCGCGCCAGTCGGCGCCGAGCTTGTCGACCTCGTCGAGCAGGATCACCGGGTTCATCGTGCCGGCGTCGCGCAGCGCGCGGACCAGCCGCCCGGGCAGCGCGCCGATGTAGGTGCGGCGATGCCCGCGGATCTCCGCCTCGTCGCGCACGCCGCCGAGCGACATGCGGACGAACTTGCCGGCCCGTCGCCCGGGCGATCGACTCGCCGATCGAGGTCTTGCCGGTTCCCGGAGGGCCGATCAGCGTCAGGATGGCGCCCGAGCGGCGTGTCGTCGGCGAGGCCGCGCTCGGCGCGCAGCTTGCGCACCGCCAGGTACTCGGTGATGCGCGTCTTCACGTCGTCGAGGCCGGCGTGATCGGCGTCGAGCACCTCGCGCGCGTGTGACCGGATCGAGGCGCTCCTCGGACCGCTTCGACCACGGCACCGCCAGCAGCCAGTCGAGATAGGTCCGGATCATCGACGACTTCGGCGTTCGAGTCGCCCATCCGCTCGAACCGCGACAGCTCGCGCTCGGCCTGCTGCCGCACCGCGTCGGGCATGCCGGCGTCGGCGATCTTCTTGCGGTAGTCCTCGGCCACCGAGGCCTCGTTCTCGCCCAGCTCCTTGCGGATGGCGTCCATCTGCCGGCGCAGGAAGTAGTCGCGCTGCTGCTTCTGCGCGCCGGACTCGACGTCCTCGCGGATGCGCTTGCGCACGCTGCAGCTCGGCCAGCCGCTCCTGCTGGAAGCGTCAGCGCCAGCGTCAGGCGCTCGACGACGTCGAGCGCCTCGAGCAGCTCGAGCTTCTGGTCGAAGTTCAGGTCGGGCGAGTAGCCGGCCGTGTCGGCCAGCGCGCCCGGCTCGGTGATCGAGCGCACGAAGGCGCTGATGCGGCCGTCGTCGCCGCGCAGCTCGAGGATCTCCTCGACCACGGCGCGGTACTCGCGCTCGAGGTCGCGCGGTCAGCGCCGGCGGCGGCGCGACGTCGGGGCGCTCGTCGACCTCGACGCGCAGCACGCCGTCCGCGGTCGCCGTGGGCGACGCCCGGGCACGCCCCGGTGCAGCGGCATCGAGCGACGCATCACGTCGGCGCCGCCGAGTGGTGACGCGCTCGGTCACCTCGGCGACCACGCCGACCCGGGCGTAGCCGACGCCGCGGCGCGGGATCAGCAGCACGCGGGTGTCGGCGCCGGAGATCGGCCGGGCAGCGTGACCGGCATGCCGGGGAACACCACCGCGTCGTCGAGGGGGACCAGGCGGAAGTGAAGCCATGAACGGACGTTACGCTTCAATAGTTGATGATGTCAACTATTGAAGAGTTCAACTTGACGGGCCGCCCTGAGTCGGCGACACTAAGGGCTCGGACGGGAATAAGGTAGCCAGCTTGACCGCCGATGCATCCCGCCTGGCGTCGTTGCTCGTCGCTTGCATACGCCCGGTATGCGCGCTCCTCGCGCCTTGCCGGGCGGGCGCCTCGACGCCCAAGCTGGCCACCCTATTTCCGTCCGAACCCTAAGGTCGCCATGCCCCCAAAGCGTCCCAACTCGCATGCGTGTGACGCCTGGCAGCTGCTGGTCAAGTTTTCCTTCACCCACAACACCCAGGTCTCGCCGCTCGCCGCGGAGCTGGAGCTGTCGCCGGCGCAGTGCCACGTCCTGCGGCTGCTCGAACCCGACAAGCCGATCGCGATGCGCCACCTGGCCGACGGCCTGTGCTGCGACGCCTCGAACGTCACCGGCCTCGTCGATCGGCTCGAGTCGAAGGGGCTGGTGCGGCGGGTCGCCTCGGAAGAGGATCGGCGGGTCAAGGTGATCGAGCTGACACCGAAGGGCGCGCGCCTGCGCGCCGCCTTCATGGAGCGGATGGCCGCGCCGCCCGAAGGCCTCGAGCGCCTCAGCGTCCGCGAGCAGCAGACGCTGGTCCGGATTCTCGCCCGCCTGCTCGAGTAGCCGGCTCGCGCCGACGAGCCGAGGGCGACCGACGGGCGCCCGGAGGCGCCCGTCTCCGCCCGAGCCTCAGCGGGCCGCGCCGGCGCCCGCCGCCAGCACCTTGGCTTCCGCCTTCGGTTCAATCGCGCCCTTCGGCTCGATCGCGCCCTTCGACTCGATCAGGACCTTGCGCGGCTTGACGCTCTCCTTGAGGGGGATCGTCAACTGCAGCATCCCGTGGTTGTGGGACGCCGCCACCCTGTTGGTGTCGAGGAAGTCGGGCACCGTCAAGGTCTGCTCGTAGCGCAACACCGGCGTGCCCTTGTCCCCTTCCGGCACCTCGGCGCGGAGGCTCAGGGTGTCGCCCGCCACCTCGAGGTTGACGAACTGCGGGTCGATGCCGGGCAGCGGCACGTCGATCCGCCAGGCGTCGTCGGCCATCGTCACCTTGAAGTCGCTGCGCGACCCGGCGGTGCGGGCCGGCAGATCGTTCCAGAACTGGTTGAACACGCGATCGACGTCCCGCTGGATGCTGAAAATGTCGTCGAACGGACTGAGACGCGTGAGACCGAACATGATGAACCTCCTCGGGTTCTGACGGTCGCGACCACAGGCCTGCGGGCAATGCGTCCGGTCGGCAGCGGTCACGACGATCCATGCGAAATTCGCGCCGTCACCTTCGGGCGCCAGCTTGGCCGCGCCCCCGGGCGGCGGCGCGAATGCGGAGCCGTCGGGCAGCGGCCGTGCCGGGTGTATTGGATGGAACGGCACCTGCAGGCCAAGGGCCAGACAATACGAACCGTGGGTGAATCATGGTGACCTTCTCGCAGGTGTTGTGTCCGACGGATCTGAGCGAGGCCTCGCGGCCGGCGCTGACCTACGCGGCGGCGGTCGCTCGCCGCTACGCAGCCAGCTTGACCGTGCTGCACGCTGTTCCGCCGTTCGAGCCGCTTATCGTCCAGTCGGCGGAGATGGCCGCGATGCCGATGCCATTTGCGCCGCTCGACGAGTTCACGGACGCCGTGCGCGCGTTCACGCAGGACGCGCTGGGCGGACTCGACGCGGACGTCGTCGTCCACACCGGCGACCCGTCCCAGGTCATCGTCGACCAGGCCGTCGTGCGGGCCGCCGATCTGATCGTCATGGGCACGCACGGGCGACGGGGCTTCGACCGTCTGCTGGCCGGCTCGGTCACCGAGAAGGTCCTGCGCCGGGCCCCGTGCCCGGTGCTGACGATTCCGCCGCACGCGCCGGCCGCGCCGGCAGCTGGGACGCTGTTCACGCACCTGCTCTGCGCCGTCGACTTCTCGGACGCGTCCGAGCAGGCGCTCGGCCTGGGCCTCGAGCTGGGTTGCGTGCCGGGCGGATCGGTGACCGTCGCGACGGTGCTCGAATGGCTCGCCGAGGAGGCGCCGCTGGCGTATCCCGAATTCGACATCGCGCCATACCAGGCACACCTCGCCGCCACCGCCGCCATCCGCCTGCGCGACCTCGTGCAGGGCGCCGGGGCCCCTGCCGACTGCCCAATCGAACAGGTCGTGGCACACGGACGCGCCCACCGCGAGATCCTGCGGCTGGCCATCGAGCGCGGCAGCGACCTCATCGTGATGGGAGCCCAGGGACGGGGCGGCGTCGGCCTGGCGCTGTTCGGCTCGACCACCCAGCAGGTCGTCCGTGGCGCGACGTGCCCGGTGCTCGTCGCCCATCGACCGCTGCCGTGAGCGCCAGGCGCTGGCCCAGCCGCACTGCGAAATAGCCCGCAGCTGCCGCGGAAGTTTCCCGCGACCAGCGCCCGCGCTGGCGGCGACCGGATCCGTCCCCCCCGCACCGTTCCGGCCTCCGTCGACGCCCCGGCCCGGGCACGAGTGTTGCTCCGTCATCGTCCATGGCTTCCGAGTGGACGACCGTCGACGGCAACGAGGCGGTGGCGTCGGTGGCGCACCGCCTCAGTGACGTGATCGCGATCTACCCGATCACCCCCTCGTCGGCGATGGGCGAGTTCGCCGATGCCTGGTCGGCGGCCAGGCGCCCCAACATCTGGGGACAGGTGCCGTCGGTCACCGAGATGCAGTCCGAGGGCGGCGCCATCGGCGCCGTCCACGGCGCGCTGCAGGCGGGCGCCCTGGCGACGACGTTCACGTCCAGCCAGGGCCTGCTCCTGATGATCCCGAACCTCTACAAGATCGCCGGCGAGCTGACGCCGTTCTGCCTGCACGTCGCGGCCCGCACGGTCGCGACGCACGCGCTGTCGATCTTCGGGGACCACTCGGACGTCATGGCCTGCCGCCAGACCGGCTTCGCGATGCTGTCGTCGGCGTCGGTGCAGGAGGCGCAGGACTTGGCCCTCATCGGCCAGGCCGCGACGCTGCGCTCGCGGGTGCCGCTGCTGCACTTCTTCGACGGCTTCCGCACCTCGCACGAGATCGCCAAGATCCAGGTGCTCGACGACGCCGTGCTGGCGGCGATGCTGCCGGACGAGCTGATCGCCGCCCATCGCCAGCGCGCGCTGAGCCCGGATCATCCGGTGATCCGCGGCACGGCGCAGAACCCCGACACGTTCTTCCAGGCGCGCGAAGCCTGCTCGCCGTTCTACCAGCGCTGCCCGGCCATCGTGCAGGCGGTGATGGACGAGTTCGCCGGCCACACCGGGCGGGCCTATCAGCTCTTCGAATACCACGGCGATCCGCAGGCCGAGCGCGTGATCGTCCTGATGGGCTCGGCGGGGGAGACCGCGCACGAGACCGTCGACTGGCTGCGGACCCGCGGCGAGCGGGTCGGCGTGCTCAAGGTGCGGCTGTTCCGGCCGTTCTCCGTGGCGCACCTGCTCGCGGCGCTGCCGGTGTCGGCGCGGGCGATCGCGGTGCTCGATCGCACGAAAGAGCCGGGCGCCGTCGGCGAGCCGCTCTACCAGGACATCGTGACAGCGTTCGCCGAGTCTGCCGGCGCACCGGGGGCCGACAGCGGCCGCGCCCGGCCGGCCATCGTCGGCGGCCGCTACGGGCTGTCATCGAAGGAGCTGACGCCGGCGATGCTCGTCGGCGTCTTCGCCGAACTGGCCCGGCCGGCGCCGCGCAACCACTTCACGGTCGGGATCGTCGATGACGTCAGCCACTCGTCGCTGGACTGGGATCGCGAGCTCGACATCGAGCCCGACACCGTGTCGCGCAGCGTCTTCTTCGGGCTCGGTGCCGACGGCACCGTCGGCGCCAACAAGAACTCGATCAAGATCATCGGCGACGGCACCGACGCCTACGCGCAAGGCTACTTCGTCTACGACTCGAAGAAGTCGGGAGCGATGACCGTGTCGCACCTGCGCTTCGGCCCGGCCCCGATCCGTTCGGCCTACCTGGTGCGCCAGGCCGGCTTCGTCGGCTGCCACCAGTTCGGCTTCCTCGATCGCTACGACGTGGTCGGGGCGGCGGCACCGGGTGCGGTCTTGCTGATCAACAGCCCGCACGGGCCGGCCGACGTCTGGGGTCACCTCAACGCCGACGTTCAGGCGGAGATCCTGGCCAAACGGTTGCGGCTCTACGTCATCGACGCCCTCGACGTCGCCCGCCGCAACGGCATGGACACGCGGATCAACACGATCATGCAGACCTGCTTCTTCGCGCTGTCGGGCGTGCTGCCGCGCGACGAGGCGATCGTCCGGATCAAGGACGCCATCGAGCACACCTATGCCAAGCGTGGCGCCGACGTCGTCCGCCGGAACTTCGACGCCGTCGACGACACGCTGGCGCACCTGCACGCCGTGCCGCTCCCGGCGGCGGTGGCGGGCGATCGCGCGCGTCCGCCGACCGTCGCCGCGGGCGCGCCGGACTTCGTCCAGCGCGTCACCGCGGTGATGATTGCCGGACAGGGCGACCTGCTGCCGGTGAGCGCGTTCCCGGTCGACGGCACCTGGCCGACGGCGACGTCGCAGTGGGAGAAGCGCGGCATCGCCACCGACGTGCCGGAGTGGGACGCCGGCCTGTGCATCCAGTGCAACAAGTGCGCGTTCGTCTGCCCGCATGCGGCGATCCGGGCCAAGGTCTTCGATCCGGCGCTTCAGGCGGGTGCGCCGGCCGGCTTCGTCTCGGTGCCGTTCAAGGGCAAGGAGTACGGCGACCAGGTCGCCTACACCCTGCAGCTGGCGCCCGATGACTGCACCGGCTGCTCGCTGTGCGTCGAGGTCTGTCCGGCGCGCGACAAGGCCAACCCGCGGCACAAGGCGCTGGAACTGCGGCCGCGCGCCGAGGTCGTCGATGCGCAGCGCGGCCACTACGCGTTCTTCCTCGATCTGCCCGACGTCGATCGGGCGCGGGTCAAGCCGGACGTCAAGAGCACCCAGTTCATCCGGCCGCTGTTCGAGTACTCGGGGGCCTGCGCCGGCTGCGGCGAGACGCCCTACCTGAAGCTGCTGACGCAGCTGTTCGGGGACCGCCTGCTGATCGCCAACGCCACCGGCTGCTCGTCGATCTACGGCGGCAACCTGCCGACCACGCCCTACGCCGTCGATGCCGATGGCCGCGGTCCGGCCTGGGCCAACTCGCTGTTCGAGGACAACGCCGAGTTCGGCCTCGGCCTGCGGCTGGCGACCGATCGGCACGAGGCGCGGGCGCGCGAGCTGCTGCGGCGGCTGGCGCCGAGCGTGGACCCCGCGCTCGCCGCGGCGCTGCTCGCGGCGCGGCCCGGGACCGCCGCCGAGATCGCGGCGCAGCGGGAGCGGGTCGAGGCCCTGCGGCGTGCCCTGGCGGCCAGCGATGGCCTCGACGCGGCGCAGCTGTCGGCGGTGGCCGACGCGCTGGTGCCGAAGAGCGTCTGGATTGTCGGCGGCGACGGCTGGGCCTACGACATCGGCTTCGGCGGGCTCGACCACGTGCTGTCGCTCGACGTGAAGGTCAACGTGCTGGTGCTAGACACCGAGGTCTACTCGAACACCGGCGGCCAGCAGTCGAAGTCGACGCCCATCGGCGCCGCGGCCAAGTTCGCGGTCGCCGGCAAGGCCACCGGCAAGAAGGACCTCGCCGCGATGGCGCGCAGCTACGGTCACGTCTACGTCGCCCAGGTCGCCTTCGGGGCCAAGGATGCGCAGACGGTCAAGGCGTTCGTCGAGGCCGACGCCCATCCCGGGCCGTCGCTGATCGTCGCCTACAGCCCCTGCATCGCGCACGGCTACGACCTGGCGCACGGGCTCGACCAGCAGAAGCTGGCGGTCGATTCCGGCTACTGGCCGCTCTACCGCTTCGATCCGGCCCGGGTGGCCGCCGGCGAGCCGGCGCTGCGGCTCGACTCGTTGGCGCCGAAGGTCGACCTCGGCCGCTTCACCGCCAACGAAACCCGCTTCCGGCTGGTCGAGCAGCAGGATCCGGCCCGCTACCGCGCGCTGATGACACGAGCCAAGGCGGCGATCCGCACCCGGTTCGCCACGCTCGAGGACATGGCCGCCGCGCCGGAGCCGGCGTCGGCGCCGGCGCCGGCGCCCGCCCCGGCCGGGACCGGGCCGCTGCCGGCAACGAGGCCCTGACATGGATCTCTCCACGTCCTATCTCGGGCTGACGCTGGCCCACCCGCTGATCACCGGGGCCTCGCCGCTCGTCGACCACCTCGACCTGGTGCGCCGGCTGGAGGATGCCGGCGCCGCCGCCATCACCATGCACTCGCTGTTCGAGGAGCAGCTGACCGCCGAGGCCGCGGCGACGTGGCGGGCCGTCGACGCCGCCGCCGACATCCACGCCGAAGCCGCGTCCTACTTCCCGTTCGCCGGCGACTACGCGCTCGGGCCCGACGAGTACCTCGAGCAGATCGGCCGCATCAAGGCCGCGGTGTCGATCCCCGTCGTCGCCTCGCTGAACGGGGCCACCGGCGAGGGCTGGACGCGCTACGCGCGGCTGATCGAGCAGGCCGGCGCCGATGCCCTGGAGCTGAACGTCTACCTCGTCGCGGTCAACCCGCTCGAGAGCGGCGGCCTGATCGAACGCCGGCTGCTCGACATCGTCGGCGACGTGCGCGCCAGCGTGACGCTGCCGATCGCGGTCAAGCTGTCGCCGTTCTGGTCCTCGCTCTCGCACCTGGCGATCGCCCTCGACGGCGCCGGCGCCGACGGCCTCGTCCTCTTCAACCGCTTCTACCAGCCCGACATCGACGTCGAGACGCAGGACGTGGTGCCGCGGCTGCGCCTGTCCGAGTCGTCGGAGCTGCTGCTGCGGGTGCGCTGGCTGGCGGCGCTCGTCGGCCGCGTGCGGGCGTCGCTCGCGGCGAGCGGCGGCGTCCACACCGTCGAGGACGTGGTGAAGGCGGTGATGGCTGGCGCCGACGCCGTGCAGGTGGTCTCGGCGTTGCTCCAGCACGGGCCCGAGCACCTGCGCGTGCTGCTCGACGGGCTGCAGCGCTGGATGGAGGAGCGCGACTACGCGTCGATCGCGCAGATGCGCGGCAGCATGAGCCTGGAGCGCTGTCCCGACCCGCGCGCCTTCGAGCGCGGCAACTACATGCGGGTGCTGCAGACGTGGCGGCGCGATCCCTCGACGTTCACCACGCCGTCGTGAGCCGCGCCTCGCCCCGTCACGGCCGCGGCGCGCCGTGTGGCGCATACAGCCCGTCGAAGGCGATCGTCCACGTGGTGCCGCCGTCGGTCGACGACTCCCACAGCTGCCTTACCGTCGCGTCGGCGTTCTTCGACCACGTGATGCGCTGGACGTCGACGCCCTTGCCGGTCTTGCGCGGCTCGCTGGCCAGGACCATCTTGCCGTTGGCGAAGGTGCCGGCCAGGTGCAGCGCGTTGCCGCCCTCGTCGATCCACCCCTGCGACCACGTCTTCGTCCGTCGATCGTAGAAGTTGAGGCTGGTGCCGTTGCCGCCGCCGGCGGAGCTCCAGTGCTCCAGTACGCCGCAGCCCTTCATCACCGACTCGATGTGGCTGGTGCCGGCCGGCTTGCCGCCGACGGTGACGTTCCAGTGCCCGAGCCAGAAGTCGAACTGGTGGTGCTCGGGCGCCGCGCAGTCGGGTTGCTTGGCCGCGGCCGGCGGCGCGGTCTGGGCCGGCGGTGTCTGGGCGTGGACTGCCGCGAAGGCTGCCGGCGCGGCTGTGAGGGCCAGGGCGAGAAGCACAATCTTCATGGGAGCCTCCAGGCGCATGCTATGACGCCGGCGGCCCGGGCAGCCGACGCTGGGACGGACGGTGGACGAACGGAGCACGATCAGCCGGGATACGGCCCCTTCACTTCACCCCAGCCCCACGTCGGCATCGGCGTGCCCGGCGCGACCGAGTTCTCGTCCGACGCCGAGTTGATGACGGCGAGGCGCGAGCCCCATTCGAGGTAGCCGACGATCGCCGAACGGAACTCGGGATCGTCCGGCACGCCGAGCTCGTCGGCGGTGTCGAGCAGCAGCGCGACCCAGGCCCGGCGCTGCGCCTGCGACAGGTGGCGGCTCAAGTGCCGTGACACCATGTGCGCGTGGCCGCCGTGCTGCTCGGAATACGCGGTCGGGCCGCCGAGCACTTCGGCGAGGAACAGCGCGACGTGGTGCGGATGGTCACCGCCCATGTGGGCGAAGACGGGCGCGAGGACGGCGTCGTCCTTGACGCGGTCGTAGAAGCGGGTGGTGAGGCGGTCGAGCACCGCCTGGCCGCCGAGCCACTCGTAGAGGGTCGGCGTCGGACTGTCGCTCATCCGCCGAGTCTACCAGTGTCGCCACGTGTGGAACTGGACGGCCAATCCGTCCGGATTGTTCGCCGACTGGAACCCGCTGGTGAAGCTAGGCCTTCGGGTCGGCCGCCGGCAGGCGCAATGTGAAGCGTGTCTCGGTGTCGTCTGACGTGACGTCGAGGCTGCCGCCGTGCGCCGTGGCGATCTCGCAGGCGATGTAGAGGCCGAGCCCGAGCCCGGCCCTGGGCGAGCCGTCCTCGGCGCGGGTGAACGGCTGGAACAGTCGTCGCCGCGTCGCCTCCGGGATCGCCGTGCCGGTGTTCGACACCGACAGCTCGAGGCTGCCGCGGAGGCCGATCCCGTGGACGCGGACCGGCCCGCCGCTGTCGCCGTGCGTGAAGGCGTTGACCAGCAGGTTGGTGAGGAGCTGCGCGATGCGCCGGGCGTCGCAGCGGACCGGGCCGTCGAAGCGCAGCGTCGACTCGATCGGCCGGCCGGGCCAGGACGTCTGGACCTCGGCGACGACGTGCACGATGGTCTCCGGCAGCGCGGTCGTGATCACCGGCTGGACGTCGAGGCCGCCGCCCAGGCGGCCGCGCGCGAAGTCGAGGACGTCGTCGATCAGGCCGGCCATGCGCCGGGCGCCGCGATCGATGATCTCGGCCGAGCGCCGGAGGTCGGCGTCCGCGCCGACCTTCTCGAGCAGGAACCGCGCCCCGGTCTGTACCGCGTTGAGCGGGCTGCGCAGGTCGTGCCCGAGCACCGCGATGAACTGCCCCTGGAGCTGGGACCGCGCCTGTTCGTCCGACAGTGCCGCCTGGGCCCGATCCAGCTTCTCCTGCGCGTCGATGTGCAGCGAGATCAGGTTGGCGAACAGCGTGAACATCCGGACCGTGTCCGGGCCGCTGATCCGATGGGGCCGCGGATCGATGGCGCACAGGGTGCCGAAGAAGCCGCCGTCGCGCCGCCAGATCGGGACCGACAGGTAACTCTGGAAGCCGTAGCGGGCCGGAGTGTGGTGCTCAGCGGAAAGCGTTCGGGAACAGCAGGGCTGCCGCCAGGAGGAGACCGCTGACGACCGCGCCGATGCCGCCCTCCTCGACGAACATCCCGCCGCGGCCGTCCCAGAACACCACGAACGCGCCCAGGCCGAGGCCGGCGCCGGCGACGCCGAGGGCCGGCCACCAGCCCGGCGCGTTGGGCGCGAACCCCATGGCCAGCGCGCAGGCCAGGATCACGACGCCGGCGATGACGTGCATGGCCATGATCAGCGTCGCCAGGGGCGCTCCGGTCAGGCGGTCGCCGAGCAGCCAGGAACGATCCTGCCAGCCCTTGACGGCGCCCGGCAGCATGGCGCCGATCCGGATGTAGATGAACGCGTGACAGAACAGGACGAAGGCGAGCGTCAGACGCATCCACGAGGTCATGGGGCCCTCCGTCGCGGCGCCGGTGCGCCGCCGAAAAGTGCCCACCGCCGCGGAATCCTCAGGACTCCACACCGCGGCGGCGGGCATTTCCCGGCCCTTTCCGGCCAGTTGTCGTGAACGCCCGCAGGAACCGTGCCGGCAGGCGGACGGGGGGATGGACGCGCAACGTTCGCGCCGTCAGCGTCGACCGGGTGGGGGTGTGCGGCCGCGGGAGCCGCCGGGTTCAGCCGCTGCGTCGCACGCTGAGCGCCCGCGGCCCGCTGAACTTGTCCTCGAGCAGCTCGAAGGACAGCTTGTCGCCGACGACGAACTCGTTGAACGGGGTGCCTTCAGCCACGTCGCCGCGATGGAAGTAGATGTCGCGCCGGTCGGGCAGGCGGATGTATCCGTGGCCCTGCCCGAACATCAGCCTGACGATGGTGCCGGTTGCCGGCGTGCCCGTCCGCAGCTGCTGGGTGGCCGCCGTGCCGCCCTTGGGGCGGGTTCGCGGCGGCGGGCGTCGGCGGGCGTCGTTGTCGGTCACCCCTCCACTATAAACCGGCCCGCCCTGCCGGGCTGGATCAGAGCTCGGCCAGCCGGGTCGTGGCATCGCCGAAACCATCCAGTTTGACGCCCATCCGGTCCATCAGCGACAGGTGCAGGCTGCACACCTTGCGGTTGGCATCGCCCTTGTCGAGATAGTCGAGGATGCGGCCGCCCTTGATGGTGCCGCCGCCCTTGCCGGTGATCAGGATCGGGACCTGGTCGGCGCCGTGCAGGTCGCCGTCGAAGAGGCTCGAGGCGCCCAGCAGGATCGAGTTGTCGAGGAGGCTGGTTTCGCCCTCCTTGACGGCCTTCATCCGCTCGGTCAGGTAGGCGAACTGCTGGATGTGGAACTGGTTCGTCTTCAGGTACATCGCCTCCTTGTCGGCGACGCGCCCGTTGTGGGTCAGGTCCAGGTGCAGCGCGCCCTGGACGCCCTCGACGAACTTGAAGTTCATCTGCGACAAGTCGTTGTTGAGCATCAACGTCGCCACCCGCGTCTTGTCCATCTGGAATGCGAGGACGATCAGGTCGAGCATCAGCTTCATGTGATCCGGGACGTTCTGCGGCAGCTCGTTCTTCGGCCGCGGCATGTCCGGCTTGTCGATCGACGGGCGCCAGCCCTCGAGACGCTCTTCCTTGTTGGCCCGCTCGATGCGCTTCTCGATGTCGCGGATGCCGTCGAGGTACTCGTTCAGCTTGTGGTGGTCGTCGCGGCTGACGCGCGGCTTGAGGCCGGCCGACTCGGAGCGGACGGCGTCGAGGATGCTGCGGTCGAGAGCGCGGCCGGTGCCGTCGCCGACCAGGCGATCGAAGGCCCGCGACGGGTAGATCTCCTTGGTCGCCGGCTTGCTCGGCGTGACCCACGACACGCTCGAGCCGTAGATCATCGACAGCCCGTCCTCGAGCCGCAGCTCGTTGGGCTCGACGCCGAGGACGAGGCTGGGGATCGAGGTCTTGTCGCCGATGGCGTTGGCGACGACCTGGTCCATCGACGTGCCGGCCCGGATCACGTTCGGATCGAGGCTGATTGGTGCGCCCGACAGCAGGTTCATGCGCCCGAGGTGCGGGCTGGTCGAGACGAAGGCGGACTGGTTGAACAGGCCGCGGACGAAGACCATGTCCTCGCGGTGCGGCAGCATCGGCGTCAGGCCCGGCCCGAGCTCCATCGTCGCGCCCGAGCCCTTGGCCCACCAGTGCGCCGGCTCGACGCCGTTCGAGAAGAACACGATCCCCATCCGCAGCGGCGGTCCCGCCTTCGCAGCCCCTTGGGCTGCGCCGGCGGGCAGGCCCGTTGCCGCGGCGGTCGAACCCGCCCAGGGGAGCGACTCGAGCCACGGCAGCGCCAGGGCGACGCCGACGCCGCGCAGGAAATGGCGGCGGGAGTTGTCGAGCGAGGGACGGCGGCGATGACTCATGGGTTGTTCTCAGCCCCGGAAGACGTCGGCAATTCGGGCGTGTGCGCCGGCACGAGCGCGGGCGGCAGGTCGGTGCCGCGGGCGCGATGGCGGAACTGGCGGCTGGTGATGATGCGCGTGGCGAGGTCGGCGAAGGTGGCGTCGCCGCCGGCCTTCACCATCTCGCCGATCAGCCGCCGATCGGACGGCTGCGGGTTGCGGCCGAGCGCGTAGCCGATCATCTTGCGCGACAGCGTCGTCAGGACCTTGCCGTCCTGCTTCTGCAGGTAGCCGAGGAGGCCGGTCGAGCCGACGATCGTCGTCTTGTCACGGAACTCGCCGGTCGTGTCGACGGGCTTGCCGTCGTTGTAGGCGGCGCGGGTCCGGCCGACGGCGTCGAAGCCCTCGAGCGGGAAGCCGAGCGGATCGATGCGCAGGTGGCAGGCGGCGCACTTGGCGTCGCGCTTGTGCGCGGTCAGGCGCTGGCGCAGCGTCTGGCCCTCGAAGCTCTTGTCGTCGGCCGGCAGCGTGCCGGCGTCGGGCGGCGGCGGCGGGGTCGGCGTCGACAGGATGCGGCGCAGGATCCAGTCGCCGCGCTTGACCGGGCTGGTCCGCAGCGGCGCCGACGTCGTCGTCAGCACGGTGCCGAGCCGCAGCGCGCCGCCGCGATCGAACTTCGACATGCCGTCGACCCTCTGCACGGTTTCGGTCGGGGCGAGCTTTTCGTCGATCCCGTAGAACTTCGCCAGCGGCTTGTTCAGGAACGTGTAGTCGGCGTGGAGAATCTCCTTCACCGGCCGGCGCTCGCGGATCAGGTACTCGAAGGTCGCGACCGACTCGTCGTACATCGCCCGGCGGACTTCGTCGGTGAACTCGGGGAAGCGGCCCGAGTCGACGCCGCGATACTCGTCGAAGTGGTAGAAGCCGAGCCACTGGCCGAAGAACTCGGTGGAGATGCGCCGCGCCTTCGGATCGGCGGTCATGCGCGCGACCTGCGCCGCCAGCTTCTTCGGATCGCCCAGCTCCTTGGCGGCGGCGGCCCGGCGCAGCTCGTCGTCCGGGATCGACGACCACAGGAAGAAGCTCATGCGGCTGGCCATCTCCCAGTCGTTGAGCGTCAGCTCGGTAGCGCGCGGCGCCGACTCGACCCGGTAGATGAAGGCCGGCGACATCAGGACGCGAGCCAGCGTGGCGCGGATGGCGCCCTCGTGCGACAGCTTGCCGGTGGTCCGCGACGTCCGGTAGAAGCCGCGCAGGCCGGCCTGTTCCGCCGCCGTCAGCGGACGCCGCCAGGCCCGGCCGGCGAACGTCACGACGTCGCCGAGGTGGCCGGGCTGGCCGGCCTTCATCTTCAGCGTGATGTCGTCGTAGTGGGCCCGCAGCTTCTTCAGGTGGGGCTGAAGATCGGCCGGCAGCGCCGCGATCCGGGCCGGCGTCAGGTCGGCGATCTTGCGGCTGCCGGTCTTCACGTCGAAGTGATCGAGCAGCATGCCGAGGTAGGCGTCGTGGTACGGCCACGAGCCGAACAGGTCGGTCCAGGCGTGCTCGAGGGCGGCGCGGTCGGCGCCATCGACCATGTTCTTGCGTGAAGAAGTCGTCGAGGCGCTGGTACTTCACCTTGATCACGAAGCCGTCGTGCTCGGGGCTGTTGTAGGTGTTGTCGAACGGCGGCGGCACCGGGTCGCGGTCGGCCGGGTTGGCTTCGCCGTGCGAGTTGGGCGGCATCATCGCCACGAACTCGGCGATGCCGGCCCGGAACGTCTTGTAGCCGGCGCTGGCCGGGTCGCCCATGAACACCCGCTGGCCGCCGACGCGCGACGGCCCGTCGGGCCGGGCGTTCAGCATCACGCGGATCACCGCGTCGCGGTCGGCGCCGAGCTCGACGTCGGTGTGCAGCTCGGCCAGGTAGGCCTCGTGGTCGACGTTCAGTTCGAGCTTGAGCGGCCCGGTCGCGGCGAAGTCGTTGGGGCCGACCGGCGTGCCGTCGACGCTGACGCCGAACTGCAGCCGCGCGATCTCGGCGGCCGGCAGGATGTCGCGCAGCGGGAAGGTCTTGAGGACCGGACCGGGCACGCGCTGGCGGGTGATCGCCACCGGCTCGAACGGCTGCGGCAGCGTCGCCGGCGTCCGCAGCGCGACGCGCGGGTTGCGATAGATGACGACCGGCTGGCCGGCGCCCTTGTGCAGCGTGTCGAACGTCAGGTGCACGGTCCAGGGGCCGGGACCCACCGACGGCCCGGTCGGGCGCGCCTCGCCCGGCGCCGGGCGGGCGAAGCGGCGATTCAGACCATAGGTGTAGCTGTGCGCCTTCTCGACCTTCAGGGTGGTGTCGTCGAACAGCAGCGGCGTCTCGTCGCCCGCGCCGCCGGCGGCCAGGTCGCCGCGGGCGAAGAACCAGCTGGGCCAGGTCACCAGCTTCTTGGTCAGCGCGTCGGCCTGTTCGCGGGCCTTGGCCGTCGATGCCTTGGCGTCGGCGGAGGGCGGCGCGAACGCCTGCCAGGCCGCGATCATGTCGTGGCTCGGGTAGCTGTCAGTCGTCCGGTTGACGACGTCCCACATGTGATCGGCGAAGCGGCCGGTGATGCCTTCCCTGGCGGCCAGGCCACGGACGGTGGCCGTCGGGTCGCCCAGTGCGGCCCGGTGCTTGTAGTACCAGGTGACGTAGAGCGCCTTGGCGTAGCGCTCGAAGCCGAAGGGCCGGCCGCCCTCGCCCGAGACGACGCGGAAGCCCTTGCTGGCGTAGAGCGCGTTGATGCGGTCGAGCGCCGACAGCTCCAGGCCGCTCGCGCCCGCGTCGGCGTAGAAGCCGAGCGGCCCGGCGCCGATGACGGCGTGGTCGGCGACCTGCTTGGCGGCCTCGAGGTAGCGCTCGACGGTGGTGTCCTGGACCGACTGGACGTCGCCGAAGTTGGCGAATCCTTCGCCGCCGACCGAGTCGCTCGAGGCGTCGATGCCGGTCTTGATGTCGATGCCGGTCAGGTCGTGGATGGCGTAGGCGTACTCGGCGCTGGTCAGCCGGCGGACGGTGACCCGGCCCGGCTCGCCGGCGTGCTGCGCGTCGAACTCGCCGAGCGTCGAGCGGACCCAGGCGACCGCCGAGGCACGTTCGGCGTCGGTCGGGAAGTCGTCCGCGTCGTCCGGCGGCGGCATGTCACGGCTCTCGAGCATGAGCGCGACGTCGTCCCAGATGTCCGCCTTCTCGCCCACGGCGGTTGCGGTCAGACGCTCGGTCAGCTTGTCGAAGTCGACGCCGCCCTTGCTCTTGGCGCCGGTGTGGCAGTCGGAGCAGGACTTCTCGAAGATTTGCTGTGCGGCGGGAGCCCCGGCCGAGACCCCGGCATGGGCCGGGAGCGGGGTCAGGGCTGTTGCGCGTGACGCAATGGCGGGTGCGCGCGGGGCCGTCGCCCGCGGCCCGGCTGCCGGGCCCGCCGAGGCACGCTCTGCCCGCGCTGCGGTGTCCCCGCCCGATTGCGACTGCGCCGCGATGACGGAGACGAGCGCCCCAAGGAGGAGCGCGCAGAACCCCAGCCGTTTCATCCACTCTCCCGCGTTGCCGGTATCCCTGAATTCTAACTGCCGATACGCCGTCCGGCAAGCCGTCCTTTCACGGCGTCGGCGGCTGAGATGCGCGGTTTTTGGCCAGAAATCGCCGGATTGGGCCCTGGCGCGGGTCGCCGCGCATCCACGGCCGGGCCACCGGCGTATGGAACAGTGGAGCGTCCCGGCATGAACGCACTTGCACAGACCTCGTCGTTCGCCCTCGCCCTGCTCGCCGCCGCCGCCCTGTCCGCCTGGTCGGCCATCGGACCCGAGCCGGCCCGCGCGGTGCCGCCGCCCGCGGTGGATGCCGCGGCCGCGACTGCGACCGCGACGTCGGAGGTGGCCGTCTTCGCCGGCGGCTGCTTCTGGGGCGTCCAGGGCGTCTACCAGCACCTGACCGGCGTCACCCGCGCGGTGTCGGGCTACGCCGGCGGCGACAAGGCGACCGCCCGCTACGAGCGGGTCGGGCGCGGCGACAGCGGGCACGCCGAGGCGGTCGAGGTCACCTTCGATCCGCGCCAGGTCAGCTACGGCACCCTGCTGCAGGTCTTCTTCTCGGTCGCCCACGATCCGACCGAGCTGAACCGCCAGGGGCCTGACGAAGGACCCCAGTACCGCTCGACGATCTTCCCGGCCACCCCCGAGCAGGCGCGGATCGCCACGGCCTACATCGCCCAGCTCGGCGCCGCCAAGACGTTCGGCCGGCCGATCGTCACGACCATCGAGGCCGACCGGCCGTTCTACGCCGCCGAGGCCTATCACCAGGACTACCTCACCCTGCACCCCGATCAGCCCTACATCGCCATCAACGACCTGCCCAAGATCGCCGAGCTGAAGCGCCTGTTCCCCGGCCGCTACCGGGAGACCCCGGTACCTGGTGCGCGCCGCCGGGAGATGAGTTCCGCCCCGCCTGCGAGTAGAGTCTTGGACGCGACACCGTGGGTCGCGACAGGAGGCAGGCGTGAAGTTGTTGCGGTATGGCCAGCCGGGGCAGGAGAAGCCCGGGTTGCTCGATGGACAAGGTCGGCTGCGTGATTCTCTCGGGCGTGATCCCGGACCTCGCCGGTGAGGCGCTGCTGCCCGCCGCCCTCGACCGCCTCCGCGGCCTCGACGCCGCGGCCCTGCCGCTCGTGCCCGGCACGCCGCGCCTCGGCCCCTGCGTCGGCCGCGTCGGCAAGTTCCTCTGCATCGGCCTCAACTACGCCGACCACGCCAAGGAATCGGGCGCGGCCGTGCCGAAGGAGCCGATTGTGTTCGCCAAGGCGACGTCGGCGATCATCGGCCCGGACGACGACGTCGTCATCCCGCGCGGCTCCGAGAAGACCGACTGGGAGGTCGAGCTCGGCGTGGTGATCGGCTCGCCGACGAAGTACGTCGCCGAGGCCGATGCGCTGAAGCACGTCGCCGGCTACTGCGTCGTCAACGACCTGTCCGAGCGCGCCTTCCAGCTCGAAGGCACCGGCCAGTGGATCAAGGGCAAGAGCGCCGACACCTTTGGGCCGATCGGGCCGTGGCTGGTGACGGCCGACGAGGTCGCCGATCCGCAGGCCCTCGACATGTTCCTCGAGGTGGACGGGAAGCGGTACCAGAACGGCTCGACCAAGACGATGATCTTCGGGGTCGCCTTCCTGGTCAGCTTCCTCAGCCGGTTCATGAGCCTGCAGCCGGGCGACATCATCACCACCGGCACGCCGCCCGGCGTTGGCATGGGCCAGAAGCCGTCGCCGATCTACCTGCGGCCCGGCAACCGCATGGTGCTGGGGATCGGCGGGCTGGGCGAACAGCACCAGACGGTCAGGGCCGACAGTTAGGTGACGCGTCGGCGCGCGCCGGGGCGTTACTTCGCCCCGGCCTTGACGAGCAGGGCGACCAGGTCGTCGCGCTTGAAGACGTTGGCCAGCATCAGCGGCGTGCCGCCGCCCTTGGCTTTGACGTTGACGTTGGCCCCGGCGGCCACCAGCGCTCGGGCAAAATCCGTCGGACACTGCGCGGTCACCGACCACAGCAGCGGTGACGAGCCGTTGTCGTCCTTGACGTCGACCGTGGCCTTGGCGGCCAGCATCGCCTGGAGGACGCCCAGGCGATCGCCCTGGGGCTCGCTCGTGCACATGGTCACGGCGCTGATCAGGGCGAACGTGTCGATCGAATCCTTCACGTTCGGGCTGGTGCCGAGGCGCAGGAAGAGCCGGACCGCGGCGAGGTTGCCGTCCTTCACGGCCTGGGTGAACGACTCGTTGTCGTAGGCGTAACCCAGGCGGCCGAGCGCCCGCTTGTCGGCGGTCGGGTCGACCCGGCCGTCCTTCTCGACGGCCGTCTCCCGCTCGATCCCGGTCGGCGCCACGACCGGAACCGTGTCGCGCCGGTTCTCGTCGGTCACCGCCACGCGGACGACCGCGGCCGAGATCGACGCGTTGAAGTGCCAGTTCTGGCCGAGCATCTTCGACGTGATCTTGGCCTTGAGCCGAGCCTCGTCGTAGGCCTGCAGGTCGATGATCGCGCCGCCGGTCGTCGGCTGTCCGTTGTCGTCCACGCCGGCGGCGAACGGCGTGGCGACGACGCGATCGAGTCCCTCCGTCCAGACCACTCGGACGGCGTGGACCCGGCCGCTCGCGGCGAGTTCGGTCAACCGCGCGGTGGTGCGCGCCGCCGCATCCACCGGCACGTCCGAGACCACCACGGTCAGGTAGGCCGTCGTCGGCGAATCGGGCTCCGTCGCCCGCGTCACGTAGACCTGCTTCAGGATGTGGGTCTTGCCGTTGACCACGAACGCGCCCAGCACCGTGTCGGCGGCCCGGGCCGGAAGGGTGAACAGCAGCGTGCACGTCACGGAGATCGCGAGTCGCCTGATCATGCCGAGTGTATCGGTCGATCCGTCCTGCCGGATACCATACGCGTCATGAACCAGATCGACCTGGCCGGCCGACGGGCCGTCGTCACCGGCGGCGCTCAGGGCATCGGCCGCGCCGTCGCCGAACGCCTGCTCGCCTCGGGGGCGCGCGTCTCGCTGTGGGATCGCGACGCGACGTATCTCAAGGCGACCGCCCGCGAGCTGATGCCGAACGATCGGGTCCACACGGCGGTCGTCGACATCACCAGCGCGGCCGACGTCGAGGCCGCGGCGGCCGCGACCATCGCGGCGCTGGGCGGCATCGACATCCTCGTCGCCAACGCCGGCATCGCCGGCCGCAACGACAACCTGTGGCAGTACCCCGTCGACGAGTGGAAGCAGGTGATCGACGTCAACCTGAACGGCGTCTTCCACTGCTGCCGCGCCGTCGTGCCGGCGATGCTGAAGCAGAACTACGGCCGCATCGTCACCGTCGCCTCGATCGCCGGCAAGGAAGGCAACCCGAAGGCGGCCGCCTACAGCGCCTCGAAGGCCGGCGTCATCGCCCTGACCAAGTCGCTCGGCAAGGAGCTGGCGGCCAACGACATCGCGGTCAACTGCATCACGCCGGCGGCGGCCAAGACGGCGATCCTCGAGCAGTGCTCGCCGGCCCACATCGAATACATGCTGTCGAAGATCCCGCGCAACCGCTTCCTGCTCGTCGATGAAGTGGCGGCGATGGTGGCGTGGCTGGTGTCGGCGGAGAACTCGTTCACGACCGGCGCCGTCTTCGACCTGAGCGGCGGCCGCGCCACGTACTGAACAGAGCCAACTTCCAATTTCCAACTACCAACTTCCAAGGAAACTCCAACCCCCAACGGCCAATGGGTGCGGCGACACCTCAGTCGACCGGGTTGGGAGTTGGTCGTTGGAAGTTCCTTGGGAGTTGGTAGTTGGTGTTTGGAAGTTCCCGAAGGCGCCTGCGGCGCTGCCCGTGCGCTAGAGTCGAGGGATGGGCACCCCTTTCACCCTCGGGATCGACACCTTCGGCGACGTCACCCTCGACCCGGTCACCGGCCTCCAGTCCCACGCCCGCGTCCTGCGCGACGTCCTGGAGGAGGCGGCGCTGGCCGATCAGGTCGGCCTCGATGCCTTCGGCGTCGGCGAGCACCATCGCGCCGACTTTGCCATCTCCGCGCCGGAAGTCGTGCTCGCGGCGATCGCCGGCCGCACCAGCCGCATCCTGCTCGGCTCGGCCGTCACCGTGCTCAGCACCGACGACCCGGTCCGCGTCTTCCAGCGCTTCTCGACGCTCGACGCGCTCTCGAACGGGCGCGCCGAGGTCATCCTCGGCCGCGGCTCGTTCACCGAGTCGTATCCGCTGTTCGGGCTCGACCTGGCCCGCTACGACGAGCTGTTCGAGGATCGGCTCGACCTGTTCGTCCAGATCCTGAAGGGCGGACCGGTGACGTGGAAGGGGACGACGCGGACCCCGATCACGGCGACCGAGATCCATCCCCCGATCGAGTCGGGCCGGCTGAAGACCTGGATCGGAGTCGGTGGCAGCCCGGACTCGGTCCGCCGCGCCGCCCGGCACGGCCTGCCGCTCACGCTCGCCATCATCGGCGGCGAGCCGCGGCGGTTCCGGCCGTTCGTCGACCTCTACCTGCACGCGCTCGAGCAGTACGGCCAGCCGACGCTGCCGATCGCGGCCCACTCGCCCGGGCACGTCGCGGCCACCGACGATGAGGCGCGCGACGAGCTGTGGCCGCACTATCAGGCGATGATCAACCGGATCGGCCGCGAGCGCGGCTGGCCGCCGACGACCCGCGCGCACTTCGACCGCGAGGCCGGGCCGGACGGCTCGCTCTACGTCGGCGCGCCCGAGACGGTGGCGGCCAAGATCGTGCGCACGGTGCGGGCGCTCGGCCTGTCGCGCTTCGACGTGAAGTACAGCGCCGGCACGCTGCCGCACGCGTCGCTCCTGAAGAGCATCGAGCTGCTGGGGACCCAGGTCGCGCCGCGGGTCAAGGCCATTCTGGGTGCTGACTGAGCCACTGCGCGGCCTCGTCGGCGCTGCCGCGGGGCCGTGGCGGCAGCGAATCGCGCTGGCACCGATGTCGCATCGTGTCCTCGGCAGCCCACTTCCGGGCTCGACAGGAGGATTGGCGATGTTTCCCCGCACGCAATCGGTCACGCTCGTCCTCACCCTGGCGGCGAGCGCCGTCGTCACGGTCACGACCGCCGAAGCCCAGCAGCGCGGCAGGATCTACCCGGCTCAGCGCGCCGAACGTTTCGACGATTGGACGGTGCAGGCGTTCCGTGATCTCGATGCCGACGGCAACGGCCGCATCGCCGCCGCCGAGTGGACCTACGATTGCGAGGACTTCCGCCGCGCCGATCACAACCGCGACGGCGTCCTCACCCAGCGCGAGTTCCTCGGCGAAGCGGCCAACGACCCCGACCTTGGCGCCGCCGAAGATGACGACGCGTCGGCGACGGACGACGCGCGCTTCCTCGATTCTCGACGCCAACCGCGACGACCGGGTGTCGCGCAGCGAGTGGCGCACCGACCGGGCCAGCTTCGAACGGCTGGATGAGAACCGCGACGGCTATCTGACCCGCGCCGAGATGGCGTCCCCCGACGACGACACGGTCGACGAATTCGCCCGCCTCGACCGCGACGGCAACGGCGTCCTCTCGCGCGGCGAGTGGCTGCAGTCGGCGGCGCAGCCGCGGAGCGCGGCCTACCGGGCCGGCTACGAGCGGGGGATGGTCGACGGCCGCACCGGGGGGCGCCAGGATCGCACCCGCACCGGCGGATGGGATCTCGACGGCCAGCGCGAGCTGGAACAGGCCGACTCCGGCTACCGCGAGACGCTCGGTGCCCGGGCCGACTACCAGGCCGGCTATCGCGCCGCGTTCCGCATCGGCTACCGCGAGGGCTTTGGTTCGCGCTGATCGTCCGGCCGTCGATGCGCGGCTCGGGTTGGGCCGCACGCTCCGCGACGTCATCGCGCCGGGGCTCGATGTCCTCTTCTGCGGCATCAACCCCGGTCTCTACTCGGCCGCCACCGGCTGGCACTTCGCTCGCCCCGGCAACCGGTTCTGGCCGGCGCTGGCCGCCTCGGGCTTCACGCCGGCGCAGCTCCATCCGAGCCAGCGGGCCGAGCTGCTGGCCTGCCGCCTGGGGATCACCAACCTCGTCGCGCGTGCGACAGCCGCCGCTGACGAGCTCGAGGCCGACGAGGTCCGCGCCGGCCGGCCGCGGCTCGAGCGCAAGGTGCGCCGCCAGCGGCCGCTGGCGGTGGCGATCGTCGGCATCGGCGCCTACCGGATCGCCTTCGATTGGCCGCGGGCGGGCTTCGGCCGCCAGCCCGAGGATCTCGCTGGCGCCCTGTTGTGGGTGCTGCCGAACACCAGCGGCCTGAACGCCCACTATCAGGCGGCGGGGTTCGCGCGGGCGTTCGCCGAGCTGCGGGAGGCGGTCCAGGCGCGCCGCGCGGCGACGACGCGATCGTGACGCCGGTAGACGGCGGCGGACGTCAGCGGACCGCGGCGTCCGACGGCTGCCGCGCCGGCGGCGCCGGCACGACCTCGACGCTGCCCGAGTCGATCAGCGCGCCGGTCCGCGACAGCGCCTGGAAGTACATCGTCGTGTCGGCGACCTCGACGAGCATGTAGGAGCGGTCGGTGTCGAAGCCCTTGGCCGTCATCGCCGAGCCGACGCGGATGTTGCCCTCGCGCAGCTTGGCGCCGCCGCCGCTGGTGAAGTAGGTGATGCCCTGCTGCGGCTTGAGCCGTTCGTAGAAGTGCTCGTGCCCCGAGAACACGACGCTGACGCGGTGCTGAAGGAAGAGCGGCTCGAGCACGGTCCGCAGGTCGACCTCGGAGCCGTGCCGCGCGCCGGACGAGTAGAGCGGGTGGTGGAAGAAGGCGATCTTCCACTCGTTGTTCGACGTGCTCAGCTCCTTGGCCAGCCAGTCCTGCTGCGGCTTGTCCATGTAGTTGCTGTCGAGCGCGAAGAAGCGGACGCCGTCCTTCTCGAAGGTGTAGTAGCGCTCGCCGCTCATGTTGAACGGCTTGTAGAAGCGCTGGTTCGGATCGTCGTGGTTGCCGAGCGAGGCGTAGAACGGGATCTTCAGCGTCGAGGAGGGCCTTGTAGGGCAGCTCGAACTTCTTGCTGAAGTCCTGCGGCCGCTCGCCGCCGTAGATGTTGTCGCCGAGCATCAGGACGAAGTCGAACGGGAACACGGCGCGCGAAGCGGCCAGCCGCTCGCCGACCTCGTACTGCGCCTTGCCGCCGGTGCCGGTGTCGCCGATGACCGCGAAGCGGACCGATTTCCCGGCGTGCGGGGCGACGGTGCCGCCGGCTGGGGCGGCCGCGGTGGCTGGCGCCGGCCGGGCCGCAGCCTGGGCCGCCATCGGCTCGGGCGCGGCGACGAACGGCAGCGCGCCGAGGCACAGCGCCAGCAGCAGCGCGGGCGCCGCAACAGGAACAGGAACGCGACCAGGCCGGAACGCACGCGTCGACATGAGCGACCTCAGCTCGGGATGGTCGGGACGATGTCGCGGGCGACGTCGACGACGACGTTGGCGGTGACGTCGCGCAGCACGATGTGGCGGCCGACGAAGCGGTACTCGAGCTCCGGTGGCAGCTCGGGGAGCTTCTGCAGCAGCCGGGCCGGGAAGGTGGCGAGCGGCAGCTCCGTCGGGTAGGTCATGTTCACCGCGATCGCCATCTTCGCCGGCAGCTCCTGGATCAGCGCCTTGCGGTCGGCCGCCGGGCGGCCGCGAAAGTCCTTCCGCACTTCGCGCTCCAGGACGACCCGGAAGTCCGACCCGAAGATGGCGCCCTCTTTCGCGCCCGTCCGCAGGCGCTTGATCATCGCCCCCAGCGCGGCTTCGCGGTCGTGGACCTTGGCCGGGTCGCTGGTCTCGGTCAGCTTCGGCACCTTGGATTCGGCGTCGTGGTGGACCTTGACGTAATCGGCGACCCTCTGCTTGAAGTCGAGCACGGCCGTGCCGATCGGATTCGCCGGCGCCGGCTGCGGCACCGGCGGGAGACCCGGCGTCTCCACAGGGACCAGCAAGAGCGCGAGAGTGAGTGCCAGCGGGGTCATGTCGGGGCCTCCACGGCTGACGTCGGCAAGGGCCATGCCGATGGTAGCGCGCGCCACCGGCCCGACGCTCGCCGTCATACAATGATCGCGATCGGCCACGGTTCAGCTGCCGATGCGCTGCCCCGATTTCGCCTGCATGGGTTCGAGCTTCTTTCGCCGCTGCACGTCCTGCGTCTCGTTGTGCCTTGCCGCCGCGTGGTCGATGGCCGCTCCCGCGCACGCACAGACATCGTCGACCCGGTCGCGGACCGACGCCATCGCCGAGAGCCAGGCCGAGAAGGCGAAGCACCTGGAGCCGCGCCAGCCGCCGGGTGCCGAGCGCGCGGTGAAGTGGATCAAGGACGAGTTCATCGACGAGCCGAGCGGCCTGTATCCGCTCTTCGGCAGCGTCTACGCCGGCGGCGGTTTCGCTGTCGGAGCGGGCTATCGGCGCTACTACGGCGACAACACCTACTGGGACGCCAAGGTCCTGCAGTCGATCCGCAACAACCGGCTGGTCGAGCTGAGCACGGATTCGTGGAACCACGCCGGAGGGCGCCTCGACGTGCATGCGCGCGCCGGCTGGCGTGACGCGCCGGGCGTGCCCTTCCACGGCCTGGGCATCGATTCGCCCAAGGACGCGGCCGGGTTCGGCCTGACCCAGACCTACGTCGGCGGCGAGGTCGCCTACCGTCCGGCGTCGCGCACGCACGTCACGGCCGGCCTGACCCACGAGGACTATTCGATTGGATCGCGCTCCGGGCGGCGGCCGCCGATCGAGACGATGTTCACGTCGCTGACCGCGCCGGCGCTCGACGTCGATCCGGCCTACTGGCACAGCGCCGCCTCGGTCGGCTACGACTGGCGGCCGACGCCCGGCTATGCCCGCAGCGGCGGGCTCTACGAGGTCCGCTATCACCACTACGCCGGCGGCGTCGACGACTTCGATCGCCTCGAAGCCGAGGTGGTGCAGCACGTGCCGCTGGTCCGCGACAACTACGTGCTGTCGCTGCACGGCCAGGCCGAAACGATCCTGACCGACGACGCGACAGTGCCGTTCTACCTGCTGTCGTCGCTCGGCGGCAGCGACACGCTGCGCGGCTACGGCAGCTGGCGGTTCCGCGATCGCCACGCCGCGCTGACCACCGCCGAGTTCCGCTGGATCCCGAACCGGCAACAGCGTCGACGTGGCGCTGTTCTACGACGCCGGCATGGTCGCCCCGCAGTTCGGCGACCTGTCGTTCCGGCGCTTCACCAGCGACGTCGGCGTCGGCGTCCGCTTTCATGGGCCGGCGCAGCACGCCGATGCGCATCGAGGTGGCGAAGGGCCGCGAAGGGTTGCGGACTCGTCTTCGCCGGAAGCGCCGCGTTCTGATGATGTGGCGAACCACGCAACGGACGAGGTCTTCGGGCCGCGGCGATGGGGCTGGCCGGCGCCGCCCTCATCGCATTGCTCGCCGGCGCCTCGCCACAGGGGGCCGACGCCCGCTTCCTCCACGACGATCCGCTCGACGCGCGAGCCCGACACCCAGGACGCCTCGAAGGTGCAGCCGCTGGGACATCGACCTGGCCATCGATTTGGCGACGAACCTGTTCAGCCGGCCCGGCGACAAGGCGCGTCGACGTGCGCGCCCGCAACGTCAACACCATCGACGAGGTGCCCGACTCGAGCTGGTTCACCAACCGGATCGGCGCCCGGCCGGTGACGATCGCCGATGCCGTCCGCGGTCCGGTGCGATGGAGCCGGCCCGTCGGGCCAGGACTGGACGGTCACCCCGCCAAGGAGCCGGGCTTCTCGCCCGGCTTCACGATGCACGATGCGAAGGGCGAGACGTGGTTCGTGCAGTTCGACGCCGGCTGGCTTCCCGGAGGCCGCCACCGGCGCGATCATGGTCGCCAACAAGATCTTCTGGACGCTCGGCTACTACCAGGTCGAGAACCAGCTGATCACGGTGCACGCCCGATCGTCTGACGATTTCGGACCAGGCCACCTTCCGGCCGCCGTCCGGGCAAGCGCCGGCCGATGCGTCGCGCCGACCTCGACGGCGTCTTCCGCAAGGCGCATCGCAGCGCCGACGGCAGCTACCGCGCCGTCGCCGGCCGGGCCGTCCCCGGCACGGTCGCTGGGCGGCTTCCGCTACCACGGCACCCGCCCCGACGATCCCAACGACGTCGTGCCGCACGAGCACCGGCGCGAGCTGCGCGCGCTGAAGGTGTTCGGCGCCTGGACCAACCTGGTCGACATGAAGGCGGGCAACACGCTCGACACGCTGATCGAGGTCGACGGCCGCGGCGTCGTCCGCCACTACCTGCAGGATGTCGGGTCGACGTTCGGGTCGAGCGCCATCGGCGCCCGCGACTACGACGAAGGCTACGACTACCTCGTGCAGGGCGAAGCCGCTGATGAAGCGGGCGCTCCTGTTCGGCCTGCCGCTGCCCGCGTGGGCGACGGTGCCGTATCCCGACGAGGCCGACATCGGCCGCTTCGAAGGCAAGGTGTTCGATCCGCTGCGCTGGAAGCCGCGGGCGCCGACCGCGGCGTTCCTGCGCGCCCGACCCGACGATACGTTCTGGGCGGCGCGCCGCGTCGCCGCGTTCAGCGACGAGATGATCCGGGCGATCGCCAGGACCGGCGAGTTCTCGAACCCGCGCACGGCGACGGCGCTGGCGTCGACGCTGATCGCGCGCCGCGATCGCATCGCCCGCGCCTACCTGCCGGCCGTCAACCCGCTCGTCGACGTGGCGCTCGCCGCCGACGGGACGCTGACGTTCGCCAATGCGGCCGTCGATGCCGGCGTCGCCGCCGCGCCGGCGTCCTACGCCATCGAGTGGGCGCGCTTCGACAACGCGACCGGCCAGGCGACGCCGCTCGGCGAGCGCGCGGTGGTCACGGCGCCGCGCGCCGCGGCGCCGGGCCGCCTGCCGGCCGACGCCGGCGCGTATGTGACGGTGCAGATCAACGCCACCGACGGACCGAAGGCCTGGGCGACGCCCGTGCACGCCTTCTTCCGCCGCACCGCTGGCGGCTGGCAGCTGGTCGGTCTCGAACGCCTGCCCTAGCAGCCCGGGCTGCTCGAGAGGCGTCGACGCCTTTCGACCGGCCATCTGATTCGGGTCTCGAGCCTGGCAGTCCGAGACTGCGAGCCTCGCTACCCCTGGTGCATCAGCGCCTCGAGCGCCGCCAGCGTGTCGGCTTCGCTGGCCGGCTTGTCCTTGCGCCAGCGCAGCATCCGCGGGAAGCGCACGGCGATGCCGGAGCGGTGCCGCGTCGACGAGGCGATTGCCTCGAAGCCGAGCTCGAACACGTGCATCGGCTCGACGTGGCGGACCGGCCCGAAGCGCTCGACGGTGTGGCGCCGGATCCAGCGATCCATCTCGGCGATCTCCTCGTTGGTCAGGCCCGAGTAGGCCTTGGCGACCGGCACCAGCGTCGCCCTCGTGCCAGACGCCGAAGGTGTAGTCGGTCAGCAGGCTGGCGCGCTTGCCGCAGCCCGGCTGCGCGTAGATCAGCACCGCGTCGATCGTGTGCGGATCGATCTTCCACTTCCACCAGTCGCCGCGCTTGCGGCCGACGCCGTAGGCCGACGTCAGGCGCTTCAGCATCAGGCCTTCGACGCCGCGCGGCCGCGATCCGGCGCGCTCGGCGGCGAGCGCCGCCCAGGTGCCGGCGGTCACCACCGGCGAGACGCGGATGGTGTCCTGCGCCGGTCCGACCGTCGGCGGATCCTCGAAGGGCAGCAGCGGCGCCCGGGCGGCGGTCGCCGGCGCGGCTTCGACGGGACGCGGCAGGCGAGCCACCATCGCCTCGAGACGCGCGCGCCGCTCCGTCTGCGGCGTGGCCCGGATGTCGATGCCGCCGTCCTCGAGCACGTCGTAAGTCATGAACACCACCGGGATGTCGCGGGCGGCGCGGGCGACCTGCTTCTCGCGGCCGATGCGCTGCTGCAGGGCGGCGAAGGGCAGCGGGCGATCGTCGCGGCAGCGCGAGGATCTCGCCGTCGAGCACCGTGCCGTCGGGCAGGCCGGCGGCCGACGTCCGCGACTTCGGGGAAGCGGTCGGTGATCAGCTCCTCGCCGCGCGACCAGAGGTAGCACGCGGCCGCCGCGCACGACGAGCTGGGCGCGGATGCCGTCCCACTTCCACTCGACCAGCCAGTCGGCGCGGGCGCCGAGGAGCCGCTCGATGGCGTCGCCCGCCGTCCGGCGTCGACGGCGCTGCCGATGGGCGAGGCGAGGCAGAACGGATAGGGCCGCGAGCGATCGGCGTCGGTGACGCCGGGCGAGACGACGCTCGGCGTACCACGCCGCCGACGGCGTCCACTCGCCCATGATGCGGGCCGCGATCGTCGTCGCCGGCAGCGATGCCGCCTGGGCCAGCGCCCGCACCGACCAGCGTCTGCGACACGCCGACGCGCAGCTCGCCGGTGAGCAGCTTGAGCAGCGTGAAGCGCTCCCACCGGTCAGCTCGCGGACCAGCCGATGACCAGCCGCTGCTGCGCCTCGGGCGGCGCCTGACGCAGCGGCAGGATCCGGTCCTCGACCCACTCGGCGAGGCTGAGCGGTTCGCCGGGCGATGGTCGCGATCTGGTCGAGGATCAGCGCCGCCGTCTCGGCGCCGTCGCCGACGACGGCGTAGCACTCGCCGAGCAGCCACTCGTCGAGGCCGGTCGCGCGCGAGCGTCCAGTCCGAGATCGCACGGTAGGGCAGCAGCCGCTTCAACCGCCGGCCGGTGAGGAAGAACACCGCCCAGGCGGCGTCGGCGGCCGGCGCGGCGGCGAGGTAGCGGACCATCGCCTCGACCTTGGCGTTGGTCGACGTCGTGCGTCGAGCGCGGCGAAGAGGTCGGCGAAGCGCCTTCATTCGGAGTCGTCCGCGCCGCCGCCCTCGTGCTTCCCACGCCGTGCGGATGACGCCGGCGTCGACGCCCTGCTCGCGCAGGATAGCGCGCGAGCGGCTCGGCGTGGCCGTGCGTCGCCAGCACGCGCGAGGCGCCGCTGTCGGCGATCGTCTCGAGCAGCGCCGGCCAGTCGGCGTGGTCCGAGAGGACGAAGCCGCGATCGTAGGCGCGCTGGCGGCGGACGCCGCGCACGCGCATCAGCCCGGAGGCGAACGCGTCGGACAGCTCGCCGAGCCGGCGCATCCACGGCGTGCCCCGCGCCGAGAGCGGCGCCAGCACCAGCTCGCCGGCGAACGAGGTGCCGCGCGGCCGATCGATCAGCGGCCTGCGTCGGCGGCATCGCAACGCCGGCCTCGCGGTAGGCCTCGATCATCGGCAGCATCGCGCCGTGCACCCAGACCGGCCGATCGGAGACGCGGCCGATCTCGGCGAGCAGCCGCTGCGCCTTGCCGATCGTGTAGCAGAAGACGATCGACGTCAGGCCGCGCCCGCCGTTGGCCTCCCACCAGGCGACGAGATCGGCGACGACGTCCGCGGTCGGATCCCAGCGATAGATCGGCAGCGCGAACGTGCTCTCGGTGACGAACATGTCGCACGGCACCACCTCGAACGGCGCGCAGGTGGGATCGGCGGCGCGCTTGTAGTCGCCGGTCACGACCCAGACGCCGTCCGGTCCTTCGACGCGGATCTGCGCCGAGCCGAGGACATGGCCGGCCGGATGGAAGCTGACGCGGGTCGCGCCGAGCGTGATGGCGCGGCCGAACGGGACCGCCTTCGATGGCCGCGTCGGGGCCGAAGCGGCGGGCGAGGAGCGGCGCCGAGGCGTCGGCGCACAGGTAGGCGTCGCTGCCGGCGCGGGCGTGATCGCCGTGCGCGTGCGTGATCAGCGCCCGCGGCACCGGGCCCCAGGGGTCGATGTGGAAGCCGCCCGCCTCGCAGAACAGGCCGTCCGGGGACTCGGTGAGCATGAACGACGCGCTATCTAGGTGCCCGTCCGCGCCTGCGGCGTCTCGACCACCTTCGCGACGTCGAAGCCCTGGCCCTTGGCCTCGTCGAGCAGGCGGCGATAGCGTTCCGGGTCCATCGTCGGCGTCCGCGACAGCACCCAGAGGAACGCGCGATCCGGCGTGCCGACGACGGCGTAGTCGTAGCCCTCGCCGAGGGCGATGACCTGATAGTCGCCCCAGACCGCCGACAGGAAGCTGAGGAACGCGGGCGCGAAACGCACCTGCAGGATCGACGGCGGCCGGCCGTCGACGCGCCGGGCGACCCCGGTTGCGACGGTGGTGCCGCCGGACGTCGTCCGGCAGCGGTTCGTGACCGTCACGCGACCGTCGGGCCGCGGCTGGTAGACGGCGACGACGTCGCCGGTGCACTTGGTCTGGAAGCGGTTCGGCAGCCGCGCCACTTCGTACCAGGTGCCGGCATAGCGAGCCAGATCCAGGGTCGGGACCACGCGGAGCGGTGCCGGCCCGGCCGACAAGGTCAGCGCCGCGGCCAGGGTGAGCATGGCGGCGGGAATGAAGGCGCGCATCCGTCCAGCCCGTTCACGAACCGTACCGGTGCGGCCGCTCACCGGCGTCCTCCCGGCCGTGGAGCCGGCGGTGTGGCCGGACCAGCCAGCTCGCGCAGCAGCGCCTCGCGTCGATAGGCGAAGATGCGCTCGACGTCGCGCCGGACCCAGGCCCGGCTGAGCCACGCCACGCGCGGCAGGTACTCGACGTGGTCGAGGACGCGCGTCCCGCCGTCGACCGCTTCGAAGTGGTGCTCGTGCCGCCACCAGTGATACGGCCCCACGACCTGCCGATTGACGAAGCGGACGCCCGGCTCCCACACGTCGATGCGGGTTCGCCACGGGATCGGCAGGCCGTGCAGGCGGATGCGGTAGTCGAGGATGGCACCTTCGCGCATCTCGAGTGGACGGGCCGTGCGGATGCGGAAGTTGAGCCACGGCGGCGTCAGCCGTTCGAGGTTCCAGGCGTCGGCGAAGAAGGCGAACGCGGCGTCGAGCCGAACCGGGACCACGACGTCGCTGTGCAGGTCGAGCACGCCGTTGCCGGGGCGAGCGCCGGCGGTGAGGAGCGTTGCGGCCCGGGGCAGGGCGAGGTCGGCGGCCATCCCTCGATTCTACAAGCCCATCCGGCGTACGCTGCGAGCACATGGGCCAGCCGCGCTACAGCGTCGCCGACGCCGAGATCGCGTCGACCTGCCGGTCGCCGGTCGCGGCCGGCGAGCTCTTCCCGTGCACCGTGACCGTGCGGCCGGGCCCCGGCGATCCTCCGCCGCCGCTGCTCGTGGAGGTGAAGCTGCCGCCTGGCGTCCTGCACGTCGGGCACGACGCCGGGGCCGCTTCGACGCCGACGCCCGGACCCTCACGTTTCCCCTCACGCCGCAGCCGGGCTTGCCGCGCGCCGTCCACTACCAGCTGATCGCCGACACGGACGCCAGCGGCTGGACAGTGGAGGTCGTCGCGACGCTGCGTGTCGACGGCTCGCCCGAGCGATTCGAGCCGCAGGCCGAGACGTCGGTCGCGGTCGCCCGGCACTCGCGCGCCGACCTCGGCTACGCCATCCTGCCCATCGCCCCGATCTGGGCGTTCCTGGCGATGGTGCTGTCGATCCCGCTGTGGCTGGGGCTGGTGTGGCTGCTGCGGCGCGGCCGCCGCGCGCAGACCCGGGCCCCACGCCGTCCCGGGTATCCGCCGGTGCCGCGCGACACGGTGATGGCGCCGGCCTTCTTCTCGCTGGTCTGCCTGCTGGCGTTGCTGATCCTGTCGCCAGCGCTCGTCGAGTCGGTGCGCAGCCCGACGGTCTTCGCCCAGACCCGCTGCACGATCCTGGATCGCACGGAGAGCGGCTCGCCGGCACGCGACCAGAGCCCGCCGACGTCGACGGCGGTCGTCCGCTACGCGACGCCGGCCGGATCCCGCATCTCGATCGGGTTCGACGTGCGCGGCACGATGGGCCTTCGCGACCACGCGGTGGCCCATCAGGCGTTTGCGGTGGGCGGCGAGTATCCGTGCTGGATCGATCCGGCGCGGTCCGACCGCGTCGTGCTGCGGCGCGGCTGGACCGGCAGCGCCACGCTGGCGGTGCTGTTCGGGCTCGCACAGCTCCGCCTCCTGCCGGCGCTCTGGCGCGCCTGGCGGAGCTGAGCCGGCGAGTCAGAGGACGCCGTTGGCCGCTGCGAAGCGGTGCACGCGCGCCACGGCCCGCGCGATCGCCCGGCCGTCCGGATCGCTGGCCGGGTTGACCGGCGCGAACAGCGCCGTGCCTTCCCGCCGCGTCAGGACGTTGCCGGCGACGAGCAGCCGCATCATCCACACGGCGGCCGGCACGCTCGGGCACTCGACGCCGAACCAGCCGACGTAGCGACGCGGCGAGGGTGACAAGCCGGTCTCGTGCCGGACCGTGTCGGCGAGCGCCGCGACGGCGGCGTCGTGCCCGTCGGGGATGCCGTCGGTGGCGAGGGCCGGCGCGACGACCGGCGCTTCCTCCGTCATCGCCGCCAGCAGCGCCGCGATCCGCCGCCGCTGCGGCAGCCACATGTGGCCGGTCCAGTAGTGGCACGTCTTGGCGATGACCGTGACGACGTTCTTGATCTCCTTCTCGAGCCGGTAGTCGGGCCCGGCCGGCAGCGCCAGCACGAGGCCCTCGGTCCGGGCCGAGACGTTCTCCATGACGATCGCCCGCAGCAGCCACCCGGCCATCGCCTCGCTGAAGCAGTCGACGTGGACCCAGCCCGGCACCGGCGCCGGGTAGGCGCCGAGATCGGTCACCATGGTGATGCCGCGGCAGATCTCGTCGACCACTTCCTCGTAGCGCTCGGGTGCGGCCTCGACGGCGGCGCGCGGGGCCGGTTCGAGCAGCGCCCCTTTGTGCGGCGGGCCGCCGGCCATCGCCAGGTCGCAGAAGGTCGCCCACATCTCGTTCCACGCCACCTGGCCGTCGGGCGCGAACTTCAGCCCAGCCGAGCCCATCGAGACCGGCTGGATCTGTTCGTAGGTCTCCTGGTAGTCCTCCGGCAGCAGCGCCCGCAGCCGGTCCTGAGCGGCCTCGAAGGCCCGACAATCATCTTCGGTCAGCGACACGGTTGTGGTCCTCGCCGGGCCGGCGAGGGCCCGAGGCGCCACTGTACCTCGCCTGCGCCGGGCCCTGCTGGCGGGGCGATAATGTGCCGAAGGACTGCCGTGATCTCCACGCTCCGGCGGCACCGCGTCTGGTGGTTCCTGGCGATCGCAATCGGCGCCCTGGCCGCCTCCGTTCCGGGCGCCGGCGTCGGCGCCCAGGGCAGTCGTCCGCTGCCTGCCCGCCTCGACGGCTACCTGACGCGGCACGTCAAGCTGACCGCGGTGCAGCGCGCGCAGCTGCAGGGCGGCGGGCCGGTGACGCGCCTGCTCGACGCCGATCCGTCCCGCGAGGTCGCCGTCTTCGGCGCCGTCTGGGTCGCCGCGCCGGCCACCCGCTACGTCGCCGCGGTCAAGGACATCGAGCGCTTCGAGAGCGGCGGCAGTTTCCTCGCCACCAAGCGGATCGGCACGCCGCCGGCGCCGGCCGACTTCGCCGCGCTGCGGCTGCCGCCCGACGACCTCGCCGATCTGCGGACGTGCCGCGTCGGGCGTTGCGAGATCAAGCTCGGAGAGGCGGCGCTGGTCCGCATCCAGCGCGAGGTCGACTGGTCGAAGCCGACGGCGCGCGCCGAGGCCGAGGCGCTGGCGCGACGCCTCGCGTTCGACTACGTCACCGGCTATCTGGCCGGCGGCAACGCCCAGCTCGCCATCTATCGCGACGGCGCCCGGCCGACGTTCGTGGCGCACGAGTTCGCCTCGATGATCGAGCGGCTGCCGTCGCTGATCGAGTACCTGCCGGCGGTGCGGCGAGCCCTGCTCGACTACCCGGCCAATCAGGTACCGGGCTCCGAATCGTTCCTCTACTGGCAGGAGACGAAGTTCGGGCTCAAGCCGACCGTCCGCATCAACCACGTCACGATCGTCCCGCAGCCCGACGGCATCGTCGTGGCGTCGAAGATGCTCTATGCCAGCCACTACTTCTGGAGCGCGCTGGAGCTGCGGGTGCTCGTCGCCGATCCGGCCCGCGGCGACGGCTTCTGGTTCGTCAGCGTCAACCGCAGCCGCTCCGACGGCCTGAGCGGGTTCGTCGGCGGCCTGATCCGCGGCAAGGTGCGCGGTGAAGCCGAGAAGGGCATGCTGGCGGCCCTGCAGATCACCAAGTCGCGGATGGAACGGCCCTAGCGGGCCCTGGGGTTCGTCGCCGGCCGACCTCAGGCGGCGTCGCCGCGCGACTGCCGCAGCCTGGCCAGCGCCTTCGATTCGATCTGGCGGACGCGCTCGCGGGTCAGCGACAGGCGCCGGCCGATCTCGACCAGCGTCATCTCGCGGTCGAGGCCGAGGCCGTAGCGCAGCCGCAGCACCTCGCGCTCACGTTCGGTCAGCGGGGCCATCGCCGTCTCGACGTCGGCCGCCATCCGGCTGCGCACCGCCAGCTCCTCGGGCGAGGGCGTGGTGGCATCGGCGACCAGCTCGCTGCGCCGCATCTCGTCCTCGGCGCCGATCACGTCGTCCAGCGACTCGGTGCCCTTGGCCGCCTCGAGCAGCACCATCACCTTGTCGATCGACTGGCCGGTCTTCTCGGCGAGCTCGACCATCGTCGGCGGTCGGCCGAGCTCGGCGGCCAGCGCCTGCCGCGCCTTCGACAGCTTGGTCACCGAGTCGAAGACGTGCACGGGCAGCCGGATGGTGCGGCCGTAGTCGGCGATCGCCCGGGTGATGCCCTGGCGGATCCACCACGTCGCGTAGGTCGAGAACTTCAGGCCGCGGCGGTGCTGGAAGCGATCGACCGCCTTCATCAGGCCGATGTTGCCTTCCTGGATCAGGTCGAGCAGCGACAGGCCGCGATTGAGATAGCGCTTGGCCATCGACACGACCAGCCGCAGGTTGGGCTCGATCAGCTGGCGCTTGGCGTCCGTGAGGGCGTCCTCGCGCCCGGCGAGTCGGGCCAGCGCCGCCCCGCCGCCGCTGGCGCCGGCCACCGCCGCCTGCGTCCGCAGCTCGGCGACGATCGCGTCGATGGCGGCCGGCCTGATCGGCAAGTCGCGCAACAGCGCCTGGGCCGTCGCCCGCGCCTGCGGATCGCCGGCTTCCACGGCGTCGATGATCGCGTCGATCTGGGCCAGCGCGTCGAGCACGGGCTGGACGTGCCCCGGCGTCAGCTCGCCGCCGTCGGGCAGCAGGATCAGCTCGGCCGCCGGCGCCTCGCCGCGCCGCACCGTGTCGGCCAGCGAGAGCAGGCAGCAGAGGCCGCACGGCACCAGCGGCAGCTCGGCCAGCACGTCGGCCCGCGCCGCTTCGATTCGCCCGCCGATCTCCTGCTCCTGCGCCTTGGTCAGCAGCTTGCGCGTGCCGATCTCCTGCAGGTAGACGCGGACCGGATCGACCTCGGCCGCGGGAGCGGGCACGTCGGACGGATCGCCGTCCTCGACGGCGGCGATCGTGTCGGCGTCGCCGAAAGCCAGCGGCGACAGCGCCTCCGGCTCTTCCTCGTCGAGCAGCTGATCGGCGGGCAGCACGATTGGCCCATCGGTGCCGCCGTCCTCGGCGATGGCGGTCAAGCCGAACGCTTCCGCGCGCTGCCGCCAGTCGAGCACGCGCGCGCTCTGCGCCGGTTCGTGCCAGTCGATGAGCTCGGTATCGTCGTCGGCGGCGCGACGGCGACGCGTCGGGGCGAGTGCCTGCTTTGCCATGAATCGGGCCCTGGTTCCTCAGGATCGGCAGCGAGCCGCATGGCTCGACGGTGTGCTCGGCCGTGTGCTCGGCCTTGCCGCCACGGCTCCTATCTGGTGAGACGTCGCGGCGACGCCGGTGGCCGCCGCCAGCGAGAGCCGCTCGCTAGAGCCGGTAGCCGATGGGCACGCCGGGCTGCGTGACGTGACGCATCCAGGTGACGGCGCCGACGTGCGTGTCGGCATCCTGCCCGCGCAACGCATCGAGCGTCGCGTGTCCGACCTGTTGGCAAGACGAATACCGCCGACGCGGCGGCGACTCGACGGTTCGCCGTCTCGAGCGGCGCTTCGCCGCCACCCACGGCTCCCGGTAGACTCTGGAGAGCGATGCCGGGCCGCAGCAATCGTCCGTCTCTGGAGCGCGCTCTCGCCGGGGAGCGTCGCGGCGGGCCGTCGATCGAGTCGCTCGGAGATGCGCTGCCAGCCGGCGCGTTCGTCACCGACGCCACGGGCCGCTGCGTCTACGCCAACCCTCGCGTCCAGCAGCTGTTCGGCCTCGGCTTCGACGAGCTGGCGAGGGACGGCTTCGGCCCGACAATCGATCGTCCCGATCGCGAGCGCGTCGTCCGGGAGTTCGGGGCCGCGATCGCCGCCGTCGCCGACTGGCACGCCGAGTTCCGCTGCGTCCGGCCCGATGGCACGTTCGTGACGGTGGCGGTCGACGCCATGCCGCTGCGCGACGCCGACGGCACCGTGACCGGCTACATCGCGGCGGTCGAGGACGTCAGCCTGCGCCACCGGCTCCACGCCAAGGTCAGCGCGCTGATCGAGACGTCGCGGATCCTGCTCGCTTCGCCGCGTCTCGAGGCGGTGCTGCCGGCCGCGGTGCAGGTGGCGCGCAACCTGATCACGGCCGACGGCTACGCCGTCTGGCGCATGAAGGAGGACGGCTGGCGCATCGTCGGCTCGAACGGCATTTCGGCGGCGTTCACCGAGGCGAACGTCCCGACGCAGCAGGCCGTGATGTACCAGACCCCGCAGGCGTTCGACGACGTGCGCGAGGTCCCGCTCCTCAAGAACCGCCAGGCCGCCTACGCCGCCGAAGGTATCCGCTCGATGCTGGCGGTGCCGCTCCTGATCGGCGGCAGCTGGTCGGGCAGTCTCGTCTTCTACTACCGCAGCGTCCAGCACTTCGACCGCATCCGCATCGAGACCGCCTCGGCCCTGGGCAACCTCTGCGCGGTGGCCATTTCGACCGCCGAGCTCTATGACGACCAGCTGGCCCAGCGCGAGCGACTCGAGCGCGGGCACCGCCAGTCGACGTTCCTGGCCCAGGCGGGTGCCATCCTCGGCAGCTCGCTGGACTACCAGGCGACGCTCAAGGACGTCGCGCAGCTCGCCGTGCCGCACATCGCCGACTGGTGCGCGGTCGACATCCTCGACCACGACGGCCGCCTGAAGCGGCTCGGCACCGCGCACATCGATCCAGCCAAGGTCGAGTTCGCGCGCACGCTGCACGAGCGCTTTCCCGAGAGCGCCGACGCCCCCGGCGGCCCCAGCCACGTCCTGAAGACCGGCCAGGCGGCGATGCATTCAGGCATCACCGACGAGATGCTCGCCCACGGGGCCCGCTCGCCGGAGCACCTCGAGGCGCTGCGCGCCCTGCAGCTGCACGCCTATATGTCGGTGCCGCTCGTCGCCAACGGCCGCTCGCTCGGGGTGATGACGTTCGTCACCGCCGAGTCGCGCCGGACCTACGACCGCGAGGACCTGCTCGTCGCGCAGGCGGTGGCCGAACGCGCCGCGCTTGCGGTCGACAACGCCCGGGCCTACAGCGAGGCGCGGGCCGCGAACCGGGCCAAGGACGAATTCCTGGCGACGCTGTCGCACGAGCTGCGCACGCCGATCAACGCGATCATGGGCTGGGGCCAGATCCTCCAGACCGGCATCGCCGACCCGGCCCGTACGGTCCAGGCCATCGACGCCATCGTCCGCAACGCCGCGGCGCAGGCCCGGTTGATCGAGGACCTGCTCGATCTGTCGCGCATCGTCTCCGGCCAGCTGCGCCTCGACGTCGAGCTGGTCGACCTCGGGGCGGTCGTCTCGGCGGCGGCCGTGACGATGGAGCCGGCGGCGCAGGTCAAGGGCCTGCGACTGCAGACCGTGGTCGAGGACGGCGCGGCGCGCGTCTCCGGCGATCGCCAGCGGCTCCAGCAGGCGGTGTGGAACCTGCTCTCGAACGCGGTCAAGTTCACGCCGCGCGGCGGCAGCGTCCAGACCCACGTCCGGCGGGTCGGCTCGCAGGTCGAGATCATGGTCTCGGACACCGGCGAGGGCATCGAGGCCGACGTGCTGCCGTTCGTCTTCGATCGCTTCCGTCAGGCGGACAGCAGCTCGACCCGGCAGCACCCCGGCCTCGGCGTCGGCCTGGCGATCGTCCGCCACATCGTCGAACTGCACGGCGGCACGGTGCACGTGGCGTCCGACGGTCCGAATCGCGGCGCCACCTTCCGACTGCTCCTCCCAATCAGTGTCGCCGCGGCCGAACCGCCCGCCGCCGCCCAGGTCCAACCGGCCGCGCGCAGCCCTGACCGGCCCCGGGCCTGACCTGACCTGGCGTCATTCTAGGCCGCGATGGCATCCGACCCGTCCGTGGTTCCCCCACCCGGAACGAGCGTAAATCGCCACGACGCCCAGATCTTCGACGACAAGACGTCGAGGGCGACGACGGTGGCGGACTACGTGGACGCCGGGTGGCAGGCCGGAGACACCGTCCTGATCGTGGCGACCGGCCCGCACTGGGCCAGCATCCGCCGGCAGCTCGAGACGATCGGCGTGCCGGTCGCCGAGGCGATCACCTCCGGCCGGCTGATCGTGCGCGACGCCTGGCAGACGCTCGGCGGACTGCGATGGGACGAGCGGCTCGATGCCACCCGCTTCGACGTGAGCGTCGGTCACTTCGTCCGCACTCTCGTCGAGCGCGGCCGCCCGCTCCGCATCTTCGGCGAGATCGTCGACCTGCTCGCCGGCGCCGGCGATTTCGCCTGTGCCGAGCAGCTCGAGGAGCTGTGGAACGGGCTGGCCCGCCGTCATCCGTTCCGCCTCCTGTGCGGCTATTCGGCGGCCGCGTTCGGCGATCCGCGGACGCGCGGCGCGCTGCGCTGTCTCTGCGACGCGCACCAGCAGGTGCACACCGACCCGGCCGATCTCATCGGCGCCTTTCTCGTCGATCGCGCCCGGCAGGCGTAGAGGGGGCCGATCGTCCGCCGCGTTTCGTGGGAGGTGCATGCTGCGCGCCTGGTGCGAAGACCTGTCGTTCGCGGCCCGTGGCCTGTGGCGGTCGCGCGCCTTCACCGTCGCGTCCGTCCTGACGCTCGCGGCGGGGGCGTCCGCCACCATCCTGGCCGTCACGCTGGTCTGGAGCGTCCTCCTCAGACCGCTGCCCGTCCGCGACCAGGACCAGTTGATCGTCGCGTGGCGCGACATGCCGGCGTCGGGCTTCCTCCACGATCCGTTCGGTGATCGCGCCGTCGCGCGGGCGGCGGCCGACCTCGATCATTTCGCCGCCGTGGCCGGCGTCGACGCCAATGGCGTCGGCCGGGAAGTGCTGTCGGACGGCGACGCGGCCGAGCCCGTCAACGGCGCGCTGGTCAGCGGCGCGTTCTTCGACGTGCTCGGCGTCGCGCCGGTCATTGGCCGGGCCCTGGCCGCCGCCGACGACGTCGACGGCGCCGAGCCGGTGCTCGGTGATCGGGCAGAGCCTGTGGCGGACCCGCTTCGCCGCGTCGCCCGCCGTCCTCGGCCGGCGCGTCACGCTGGGCGAGCGGCGCTTCACCATCGTCGGGGTGATGCCCGCCGATCTCGACTACCCAGCTGGCGTCGAGCTCTGGCGTCCCACCCACACCGTGCCGACCGACGGACCGTTCGGCGACGCGGCGCGGCGCGAGATCGATCTGGTGGCGCGGCTGCGTCCCGGCACCACGCTGGCCCAGGCGAGGGCGGCGGTGCAGGTGCTGCTGGACCGCGACGAAGCCGACGGCGTTCTCCGCGGCTCGGTCGCCGACGTCCGTCTCTTCGAGGACGCGGTCGCCGGTTCCGCGCGACCGCCATTGCTAGCGCTGCTCGCCGCCGTCGTCCTGGTCTTCATCGTCGCCTGCGCCAACGTCGCCAACCTCCAGCTGATGCGCGCCGAAGGCCGCCGCGGCGAACTCGCCGTCCACGCCGCGCTCGGCGCGGGCCGTGCCCGGCTCGTGCGCCATGTCGCGCTGGAGATGCTGGTCCTCGGCACCGCCGCCACGGTGATCGGCACGCTGATCGCCTGGTGGGGTACGCGCGGACTCGTCGCAGCGCTGCCGGCCGGCCTGCCCCGCGCCGACGCCATCGGCATCGACGCGAGGGTCGCCGCGTTCGCCGCCACTCTGCCGTGGCTGATGACCGCGATCGCGTCGCTGCCGGCGGCGCTGCTGGTCGGCCGGACGTCGATCCTCGGCGCACTGTCGTCGGCCGGTCGCGGCGCGCCATCACCGGCTCGCGGGCGGCGTGTGCTGGTGGTCGTGCAAGTGGCGCTGGCCGTCGCCATCGTCGCGTCGGCCGGCGTGCTGGTCCGCAGCCTCGCGCGCCTCCAGGCGCTCGACACCGGCCTCGCCGGCGACCAGCTCCTATTTGCCGAGCTGTCGCTGAGCGGCGCCGCGGCCAATCGCGCCCGACACGGCCAGGTCCTCGAGGCGCTCGTCGCGCGGGCGCAGGCGGTGCCCGGCGTCGTGTCCGCGACACCCGTCAACGCGTGGCCCTACGCGGAAGCGGGCTGGGACGTCCCGACGTTCACGGCCGAGGGCCAGGATGCGGCGACAGCCGCGGCGAATCCGGCCTTGAACCTCGAGGCGATCGGGCCACGCCATTTCGACACGCTACGGGTGCCGATCGTGCGCGGGCGTGCCTTCACCGCCGACGATCGCGGCGGTAAGCCCGGCGTCGCCATCATCAGCGCCGACGTCGCGGCCCGGACGTGGCCGGGCGGTGCGATCGGGCGGCGCCTGAAGATGGGCGGGCCCGATGAGCGCGAAGCCTGGCTGACGATCGTCGGCGTCGCCGCCCCGACCCGCTACCGCGAGCTGGCCACGGCTCGCCCGACGATCTATCTGCCGGCGGCGCAGTTCCTCGACACCGCCGAGCGGCTGGCGATCCGCACGTCGAGTCGCCCGGCGTCGGTGGCGCCGGCGATCCGCGGCCAACTGGAGGCGGTCGATCCCGGCGTGCGGGTCCTGCGCGTCGCGACGTTCGACGCAATCGTGGCCGGGCCGCTGGCGCAGCCGCGCCTCCACGCCACCGTCGCGGGCGTGTTTGCCATGACGGCGCTGGCGTTGGCCGCGGTCGGCCTCTACGCCGTGCTCGCGGCGTCGGTGCGCCAGCGCACCCGCGAGATCGCCATCCGCGTCGCCGTCGGCGCGACGTCGTGGCGGATCCGCCGGCTGGTCCTGGCCGAGGCCGTGGCCCTGGCCGCCCTCGGCGCCGCGGTCGGTGTCGTGGGTGCCGTGGCGATCGCCCGATTGGCGAGCGAGCAGCTGCCGGGCGCCGCCGTCGACGATCCCGTCGCGTTGGCCGGCGCCGCGGCGGCGCTGCTGCTGACCGCGGCGCTGGCGGCCTACTGGCCGATCCGGGCGGCCACGCGCGTCGACCCGATGGTGTCGCTGCGCTAGTCGGCGACGCGATCGAGCTCCTTGTACATGATCGTCGTCGGCTCGAGCTCGGGCGTCGTCGAGCCGCGGGCGAAGCGCGGGATCGCGCCGACCGCGATGTAGCCGAGCGAGCGATACAGGTGCTCGCCGGCCTGTCCGGTCCACGTGTCGAGCGTCAGCAGCGACCAGCCGGCGGCCCGGGCCACGTCCTCGAGCGCGACCATCAGCGCCCGGGCGATGCCGCGGCGCCGGGCCTCGGGGTGGACGAGCAGCTTGAGCACCTCGGCGCGATGCGGCTGGTTCGGTGCCCAGGCCGGATCGAGCTGCACGGTGCCGACGATGCGTCCGTCGAGGCGGGCGACGAGCACGTGTCGCCGCCGGGCCCGCACCCCGGGCAGCACCGCGTCGGTCCAGAACGCCCGCGCGTCCTCGAGCGAGAACGGCACGATGAAGCTGACGCCGGCGCCACCGTGGACGACGGCGTGGAGGACGTCGGCGAGCCATGTCGACGTCTCGCGACACGGCGGCGTCGACGGCGAGGTCGGGCCGCCATGCCTCGATCACGAGCGTCGCCTGGCGCGTCGTTTCGGTCGGGCCGCTCACGGATGCACCAGGCCGATCACGTAGCGGGCGTCGCGCCGGCCGGTCGCGGTGAACCGCGACGGCCCGTTCAGGAGGTAGCGGATCGTGTCGCCGGCCTCGAGCCGGAACGTGCTGCCGCCGACGTCGAGGGTGAGGGCGCCTTCGAGGAGCCAGAGATGATGCTCGAGGTTCGCCACCGGCGACGCGTCGTAGGCGACGCTCGCGCCGGCCGGAATCCGGATCTCGACCAGCTCGCCGCGGAGGCCCGGCCCCGGCGGCGAGAGGACGCGGCGCCGGTAGCCGGTCTCGGGATCGGTCCACACCGCCTGCTGCGCGGCCGGTACCAGGCTGGCGGCGCGGGTTTCGGCGTCCGCCATCAGCCGCGACAGCGTCCAGCCGAACGTGGTGCAGAGACGGCCCAACATAGCCGCCGTCGGGCTCAGCTCGCCGCGCTCCAGCCGAGACAGCGTGGCGCGGCTGATGCGCGATTGTTCGGCCAGCGCCTCGAGCGACCAGCCGCGGTCGACACGGAGCTGGCCGAGGCGGGCGGCGATGCGTCGCTCGATCTCGAACGACTCCGGAATCCGCGCCGAGGCAGGGGCGGCGGCAGCGGCGGTGGCAGGAGCGGCGGCCCGGGCGGCAGTCATCTCTATTGAGAGACATCATCTCACAATGGAGATGCTCACGCTAGCGGCGGGTTCGTCGAACCCCGCCCGGCTGCCTGGGCCTTCGCGCCAGCGTGGCGTTCCCGACCAGCGCGTGGAGCAGGTGCGCCGGCTGCCCGTCGGGAGTGGCGGCCAGCGTGCGATCCCAGCGCGCCAGGATCTGGCGCAGTTCGCCCCGCAGCGCCGTCAGCTGCCGAAGGCGCTCCTCGAGATCGGCGAGCCGCCGAGCCACGAGGTCGCGGACGCCGCGGCACGGCGGCGCACCGCGATCGCGTTCGCGCAGCACGCGCGCCAGCTCGTCGAGCGTGAAGCCGACGACCAGCGCCCGCTGGACCAGGAGCACGCGCGCGACGGTGTCCCGCGGATAGCGGCGGTAGCCGCCGCTCGTGCGCGCCGGATGTGGCAGCAGGCCCTTGCGCTCATAGTGGCGCAGCGTGTCGACGCTGACGCCGCACTCTCGCGCCACGTCGCGCGGCGCGAGGGCGTCGGGCGGCGCGATCACGGCCGGCGGCCGACCGCGGCGGCGTCGCCGGTTCGATGATCGGCGATCTGGAAGGCGAGGAACCGATGCACCGCGGCGAGGGCCTCGGGGTGACGGGTCACGATGTCGACGCGGCCGCCGGGCGTCTCGACGTAGGTGTAGGTCACCGCCGCCGGGCCTGATCGAAGCCCATCACCCGCGCCCCGCGGGCGTCGACCGCGGCATGGTGGGCGGCGTGCGCGGCCGGATCGGGCTGGGCGGCGGCCGGACGGGCGAGGACGACGAACGCGACGACGATGACGGCGGCTCTCATGTTGGTGGCCTCCTTCGGCCCGTCCGCGAACGTACACCCTGGAACGGTTCCAGGGTCAACGCCGGCCAGCAGCTGCACGCCCTCCATCCAGTGCGAATGCCACGAACGACTCCGGAGTCGAGTGCAACTCCGGCGTCGTGGCTGACGTGGCGTCTTCAGCCCTGCAGTTCGCGGACGAGATCCTCGAGGCGGTCGTAGCTGATCGCGGCGCCCTTCTCCATGCCGGTGCCGATCACCATGTCGCGCGTCGCCCGCGAGTCGTAGCGGGCGGTCACCGTGAGGCGGGTCTTGCCACCCTCCTCGGTCAGCACCTGTGTGACCAGCGAGGCGCCGTCGGGGAACGGCTCGAAGATCTCGGTGTAGACCAGCCGGCCCGGCCGGTCGATCTCCTTGTACTCACCATAGAACGCCGGGATGTCGCCCTTGTGGTTGCGCCCGACGAAGCGCCACGCGCCGCCGACGCGCAGGTCGATCTCGCAGACCGGCACCGAATGGTGCTCATCGAGGATGCCCCACCACCGCCGCACGTGCTCCGGCGTGGTCATGGCCTCCCAGACCAGCTCGCGCGGCGCGTCGAACAGGCGGGTGAGCGCGATCTCGGTGTCCGACGGGGTGGTGCACTTGAAGGTGCCGCTATGAGCGGCGCTTGGCGTGGCGTGCATGTGTCGTTTCCTTTGCTGGTTGTGCGGCCGCGCTCTCACGTGCGGCCTGCAGCTGCTGCAGGTAGCTGCCGAGTCGATCCAGGCGTCCTTCCCAGAGATGGCGATACTGCTCGGCCCACTCGGACACCGCCTTGAGCGGTGTCGCTTCGAGGTGGCAGGGTCGCCACTGCGCTTCCCGGGCCCGCGCGACGAGACCGGCCCGTTCCAGCACCCGGAGGTGCTTGGAGACGGCCGGCATGCTCATCTCGAACGGCTCGGCGAGCTCGGTGACGGAGCAGGCTCTCGACGCCAGCCGGGCCAGGATGGCCCGGCGGGTCGGATCGGCGAGGGCCGCGAAGGTGACGCTGAGAGGATCGGCCGGCATGATTGGGGCGGATGTATTAAACCTACCAGTTAATTAACTACTTAGTTAAATATACCCGCGCCCCGCCGCCTGTCAACAGGCGTCTACTGCAGCTTGGTGGCGAGCGCGTTGGTCCCCGCCGCCCAGCTGACGCCGTTGGCATCCCGGTACCTGGGCGCGCTCGACGACGATTTGCGCCGGGGTCGCGCCCAGGCTCTCGACCACATCACCCGTTCGACGACGATCGGTACGGCGTTGGCGGAGGTGACGATGGTCGAGAGCGCGGCGCCACGGAGCCGCGGGTCCTCGCCTTTTGACCGACATCGTGTCGCGGCTGTTGGCGCCGATCCGGTAGTGCTTCAGCACCACCGTGCCGTTGGTCAGCAGGAACTCCACGTCGACCTCGGCCGCCTCGCTGCTCGGGTTGGCGATGAGCACGTAGAGGTCGAAGAACGTGCCGGTGGCACCCTCGGCGAGGAACCACCGCGTCGCCGGCGCCGTCACGCCGGCGCTGTTGTGACCGGCGGCGAAGGCCTGCCCCGGCAGGCTCGAATACATCGCCCGCTCGACGACGATCGGCGCGCCGTCGGTCGATCTCATGGTTCGAGCCGCCTGGCCGCCGAGGAAGCGAACGCCGACCTCGCGGGGCGCCGCGCCGCGCTCGACCAAGGCGAGCCGGGCGCCGGTGCGGCCGAGCGCCACCTCGTAGCCCTCGCCGCGCGCCGCGAACCGGACCCGGCCATCGAACTGGCCGTCGTTCCGCTCGAAGGCGAGGGGCAGGCGGGCGAACAGGTTGCTGCCGGGAGCGGCCTCGACGGCCGGGGCCGTCGTCGTGGCGGTCGGGCGGGTGGTATCTCCGTAGGCCAGGGCGACGGCGATGGTGCACGCCGCGGTGACCAGTGACCGGCGGCGCAGGGTGCTGAACGTCATGATCTCGATGGCTCCTCTGTCTGATCACCGACCCGACTGAACGTCGAGCCCAACGACCGACAGCGGGGGAAACGAGCGACGGTTCAGCTGAGTTGCAAAGGCTCGCCAAAGAGTCGCCAGCGAGCCGGCAAATTTTCTCCAAAGGCGTTGCAAATGGTGCGCTATCCTGTTGAGAAGACAGGTAGTTGATGGGACAGCGCTACGAGTTCGCCGAGTTCGTCCTGGACCCTTCTGAAGGCCTACTGCTGAGGTCGAAGGAACCGGTCAAGGCCACGCCGCGGCTGCTCGCGCTCCTCGAGGTCCTGGTCGACCGGCCCGGTCGTCTCGTCGAGAAGAAGGAACTCCTCGATCGCGTCTGGGAGGGCACCAGCGTCAGCGAGGCCAACCTGACGGTCCAGGTGTCGAAGCTGCGCCGGCTGCTCGAGGAGACCGAGGCACGCGTCTTCATCGAGACCGTGCCGACGCGCGGCTACCGCTTCCTGGTTCCGGTGCGGGTGGTGACACCAGGGCCGCCTGTCGTCGAGCGGCTTCCCGCCCCGATGACCGAAGACGCGCTGGCGTCGCCGTTCTTCCTGCCGCCAGCCGTTGCGGCACCGGTGATTGATACGCGGACGCTCGTCCGGCGCCCGGTCCGATGGCGGAAATGGGCACTCGCGGCCGCCATCGTCGCTCTCATCGCCTGGATGGCCTCTCGCTACCTGGTTGGCAGCCCGGCCAGCGGGCGAGACGCGGGGGCGGCGGTCGACGTCGGCGAGAAGCGCGGGCCGGCCGCGACGCTCCGCCTCACCTCGAACGTGGCCGACGACTCGGAGCCGGCCGTGTCCGCCGACGGTCGGACCGTGGCGTTCGTCAGCAATCGCGACGGCGTGCCGGCAATCTACCTGCTGGCGCTCGATCGGCGGGATGAGCCACCTCTCCGCGTCCGGACCAGCGGCTCGGCCAGCGCGCCGGCCTGGTCGCCGGACGGCGCTCGACTCGCCTTCGTCTGTCAGCGCGACGGCCAGGCGGACATCTGCGTCGTCGGGCGTGATGGCAGCGACGAGCGTCTGGTGGTGGCGGAGCCGCAGGACGAGCTCGATCCCGCCTGGTCCCCGGACGGTCGGCGGCTGGCCTACAGTCTGGTCAGCGGCCGCACTCGGGAGTTGCGCGTCGTCGACATCGATGGCGACCAGCCTCGCCAGGCCCAGCCTCGACGCGCCCAGTCTCGACGGGTCGGCCCGGCCGGGTGGTCGGCGCAGACGCCCGCGTGGTCGCCCGACGGCCATCGTCTGGCCGTGTCGCGCTGGCGGACCGCCGAGGCCTATGACATCTGGATCGTCCCGCTCGACGGGTCGCTGCCCACGCCGGTGGTCGAGAGCGCCGAGGGCAAGTTCGCCCCCGCCTGGTCGCCTGATGGGGCGCGCCTGGCGTACGCCACCGGTCACGGCCTCGGCGTCGTCGATGTGGAGACGAAGGAAGCGACCGAGGTCGCCTCGACGGATCGCAACAATCGCCGGCCCTGCTGGTCGAAGGATGGCCGGTCGCTCGTGATCGAGAGCGGACGCGACGGCAATGCCGAGATCTATCTCGTGCCGGTCGCGTCCCCGTCCGGGCCGACCCGCAGCGCGCAGCGTCTGACCGATGCCACGGCTGCCGACAAGGATCCGGCCTGGTCCCCGGATGGCACCCGCATCGCGTTCGCCAGTAACCGCGACGGCAAGTACAAGCTGTACGTGATGCGGTCGGATGGCGGCGAGGTCGAGCGGCTGACGCGGAACGACGACAACGACGAGCGTCCGAGCTGGTCGCCCGACGGCACCACGCTGGCGTTCATGCGCGAGCACGCCAGCGTCCACGACATCTACACCATCGACCTCGCCACGCGGCGCGAGCAGCTCCTGACGCCGCAGCCGGGCAGCGACAGCGAGCCGGCCTGGTCGCCGGACGGCACGCGCATCGCCTTCAACAGCGCGCGGTCCGGCGACTTCGAGATCTACGTGATGCAGGCCGACGGCTCGCATCAGGTCGCCATGACGGCCAATCCGGCCCGCGACACCTACCCGGCCTGGTCGCCCGACGGCCGCGAGATCGTCTTCGCCAGCAACCGGTCGACGGTTGACTTCTCCGACAACGACCTTTTCATCACGGCGGCGGATGGCAAGGCGCCGGCGCGCCGGCTGACGCACACGCCGGCGTGGGATGCGTTTCCGGCGTGGTCACGCGACGGCCGGTGGATTGCGTTCGTGCGCAGCATCAACGAGCATCACGACATCCTGATGGTCGACGTCGCCACCGGCGTCGAGCGGCACCTGACGCGGGAGAGCGCGAACGAAAATCAGCCGACGTGGTCCCCCGACGGCCGGCGCATCGCCTACGTCGCCAACCCGTCGGGGAACGCGGATATCTATCTGCGCGACGTGCGCTGACAGTCCGCGCCCGCCGTCAACTTCCAACTGCCAATTTCCAACTTCCAAGGAACGCCCAATTCCCAACCTCCAACGAGTATCCCGAAGGCAACCTCTCGCGGTGAACGCCGAGCGCGAGCCCGACCAGGTTGGGAATTGGTCGTTTGGGAGTTCCTTGGGAGTTGGCAGTTGGCGGTTGGGAGTAATCGCCTCACCGCTTCGCAATCACAATCTCCAGGTACTCCGCCGGCACCACCATGGTGCCGTCGCCGCCCTCGTTGAATTGGGCGATGAGCTCGTGCAGGTCGGCGTCGAGGCGGGCCTGGCCGTCTGGCGGAAGCGCCGCGAAGGCCTTGTGGACCGGGCCGTACCAGGTGCGGAAGACGTCGATCCAGTGCGCCGCCAATCGGTAGCGCATCATGAAGTCACGCGGCGTGCTGCGGATCTGCGCGGCGCCGGCGCCGAACAGCGCCTCGAGGTGCTCCGGCGTGCCCCAGCGGGCCGGCGGGGTCAGCCCGGCTGGCGGCGGCACGTGGCGGCCGATGACGCCGAACAGGCGCCCGATGAAGCCGGCCGGCGTCCAGTTGGCGAGGGCGATGGTGCCGCCACTGCGCACGACGCGCAGCATCTCGCTGGCCGAGCGCTGATGGTTCGGCGCGAACATCACCCCGAACGACGACAGGACGGCGTCGAACAATCCGTCGTCGAAGGGCAGCGCCTCGACGTCGGCCTCACGGAAGGTGATCGCGAGCCGCTCGGCGGCGGCGCGCCGCCTGCCGTCCTCGAGCAGCGCCGGCACGTAGTCGGTCGACGTCACTTCGCACCAGCGGCGGGCCGCGGCGAGCGAGCAGTTGCCGTTGCCGGCGGCGACGTCCAGCACCGCGGCGCCGGCGCGCAGGTCGGCCGCCTCACACAAGGTTTCGCCGACGATCTGCAGCGTCGTGCCGATGATCGCGAAGTCGCCCGACGCCCAGGTCGCCTGCTGGCGCTGCTTGATGGCCGCCAGGTCCGGCGCCGCGGCGGGCGCCTGCATCTGTCCACTCGTCATGTGTCTCTCTCCTCTGAAAGAGACAAACGCCGTGTCACCTGCGAGCGAACCCTGGCCGCCCGTGACGGGGCCGTCGGCCTCAGATGCCCTGGAAGTCGATGTGGCCGCGCTCCGCGTCGGTCCGCACCAGGCGGACCCGGACCCGCTCGCCGACGTCCATGCCGGCTTCGCCGCGGACGACGCGGCCTTCCGCCGGCGGCGACAGCAGCCGGACGTAGGTGGCGTCGCGCTTGACGCCGGTGACGATGGCGTCGAAGGTGGCCCCGATGCGCTTCTCCAGGAGCAGCGCGGCGGCCGCCTTGCGGGCCATCCGCTCGACCTTGTTGGCGGCGTTCTCGCGTTCGGTGCAGTGCTGCGCGATCGTATCCAGTTCGGCGTCCGTGTAGGGCGCCGGGACGCCGGCGATCGCCGCCTTGACCAGCCGCTGGGTGACCAGGTCGGCGTAGCGGCGGTTCGGCGCGGTGGCGTGGGTGTAGTCGGGCGCGGCCAGGCCGAAGTGGCCGACATCGTCGGCGGGGCCGGGGCGATCGAGGACGTACTCGCCCGGTCCGAGCAGCTTGACGACGCTCAGCGAGAGGTCGGGGAAGCGGAGCGGATCGGCGGCCCGTCGAGCCGCCAGGAAGTCCGACAGCGCCCTGGTGTCGGGCGCCGCCGGCAGCTGGATGTCGTACGACGCGGCGATGTCGGCGATGCGATCCCAGCGCTTCGGCTCGCGCACGACGCGCCGGATCCCCAATCGACCGGCGGCGGCGAGGAACCGGGCCACCACGCCGTTGGCCGCGATCATGAAGTCCTCGATGAGGTCCCGGGCCCGGTTCTTGCGCGCCACCCGCAGCGATTCGACGACGCCGTCCTTGGCCACCGCGGTGACGGCGATGGTGTCGAGATCGAGCGCGCCGGCCTGCTGGCGCAGGCGCTTGAGCATGCCGGCGGCGCGGTCCTGGAGCCGAGATCTGCGCCTCGAGCGCCTCGTCGGCGGCGACCTTGTCGGGTTGCGGCCCGCGGCCCTCGAGCCAGGCGCCGACCGACTCGTAATCGAGCTTGGCGTGATTGACGGCCAGGGCGCGGTAGATCTCGCTGCGCCGCATCGTGCCGTCGCGTGCAATCTCCATCTCGGTGACGACGACCAGCCGTTCGCCGCCTTCGACGAGCGAGGTGCGATCGGTCGACAGCACGTCGGGGAGCATCGGGAACACCGACACGCCGGTGTAGACCGAGGTCGAGTTCTCGCCGGCATGGGCGTCGGCGGCCAATCCCTTGCCGACGAGCGCGTCGACGTCGGCGATGCCGATGCGCAGCCGGATCGCGCCGTCGGGCATCGCCTCGGCCACTTCGATCTGGTCGAGGTCTTTCGACGTCACGTTGTCGATGGAGCTCCACAGCAGCCGGCGTAGATCGCGCACCTCGTCGTGCGGAGGGGCCGGCGCGGCGGCCAGCTCGCGCGCCACCGCCGGCAGCGGCTCGGGTTGGAAACCGTTGTCGACCATCGACCGCAGGGCGATCCGATCCAGCGAGATGCTCATGCTGCCCCCACCCGTCCGGCCGTCCGCACGTCGACGACGCGACGCTCGCGCGCCGAGACGCGGGCCGCGTCGAGCACGTCCATCATCGCCACGCCTTCCGCGGCGGTGACCGGCGGCGGCGCGCCGGTGGCCAGCGCCCGGGCGACGCCGGCGTAGAAGCGCGGGTAGTCGCCGGGCTCGCTCTCGACCAGCCGCACCGAGTCGGCGGCGCCGAGCCGGCCCCAGTTCGCCTCGGCCTCGCGGCCCCAGCCGGCGCCGCCCGGCGCCGTGCCGGCGAGCAGCGCGTCCTCCTGCGGATCCATCCCGGACTTCACGAACGCCCCGGCGCTGCCGAGGACGGTGAAACGCGGTCCGCCGATGCCGACGGTGGCGCTGGTGAAGAGGTGCGAGCGGACGCCGCTGGCGTGGGTCAGCGCGATGAACACGTCGTCGTCGACGTGGACCTGCGGGTGGCGCCGGTCGAACTCGGCGTAGACGTCGTGCACGGGCCCGAACAGCAGCAGCGCCTGGTCGACCAGGTGGACCATCAGGTCGAGGAGCAGGCCCTCGCCGCGCGCGTCAGCGCCCTCGACCGTCCAGCGCGGCTTCGGCGTCGGCCGCCAGCGCTCGTAGCGCGACTCGAAGCGGTGCACGGTGCCGAGCGCGCCTTCGCCGAGCAGGCGTTGCAGCGTCAGGACGTCGGCGTCGAAGCGGCGGTTCTGGAAGGGGATGGCCAGCCGGCCGTGGCGGGCGGCGAGCGCCTCGAGCTCGCGGGCCTCGGCGGCCGACACCGCGAACGGCTTGTCGATGACCACGTGACAGCCGGCGGCCAGCGCGCCGCGCGCCAGCGGCGCGTGCGTGTGGTGCGGCGTCGACACCACGATCAGGTCGAGCGGTCGCGACTCGAGGGCGTTCCTCATCGTGAACAGCTCGTCGGCCGTGGCCACGACGCGCGTCTGCGGGTAGCGGGTCGTGGCGGCCTGGACGCGGGCCGGATCGCTGGTCGCGATGGCGACCAGCTCGAGGCCGGGCGTGGCGCTGATCAACGGCGCGTGGAAGGTCGAGCCGCCGAGGCCGTAGCCGACGAGGCCGACGCGAAGGGATCGGGGTGCGGTCACGGCCGACAGCGTATCGCAAGGACCGCGCCGGGCGCCCCCCGATACGGACGGCGCTACGAGCCGCCCCAGCCGATCTTCACGTCCACGACCGGGGTGCCGTCGATGGCCTCGAGCGGGCCGATCCGCAGCCGGGTTCCATCGATGGCGCGGATGGTGACGCGATGGAGGCCGAGCGGGTTGGGCCGGTCCGGCGAGCGGGTCGCGAAGACGCCGGTGAGGGGCTGGGAGGGGTCGTTGCGGGGATGGGTGGCGAGCACGCTGCGATCGGCGCGGTCGAGCCAGGTGACGACGACGATGGTATCGCCGGCCCGCAGGCCGTCGAGCGCTGGCGCGACGCCCGGGTCGACCTCGAGCCAGGCGTCCGGCGCGCCTTCGTCGCCCTGCCGCGGCGCGTCGTCCAGCGATCGCAGCGTCGACCGGATGGTGCCGATCCGGACGAGCGGGCCGATGGCGTCGCGTGAGGACGGAGAGGTGTCCATGCCGGGATGACGGATGACGGCGGGCCGACGTGACGCCAGCCCGATTCGGCCGTCGCGGCGCTCGCGCCTTACACCGCGACGGTCAGTGTCGCAGTGTAGCCGCTCGACACGCTGCCGGTCATCGTCGCCAGCTCCAGCGAGGCCCCGTCGCTGAAGACGTTGTCGCTGGCCAGCGACACCTGCGACAGGTTCCGTACGCTCGTCTCGTAGCCGCTCGTCGCGTAGACCTCGTCGCACGTCACTTTCGGCAGCGCGATCTGCGAGGTCGCGACCTTGTTGGCGACGCTCTGCGCTGCCGCCAGCGTCGGATACACCTCGAAGTGGATGTGCGGCCAGCGGCCGGCGTAGCAGGCCGGGAAGATCGAGGTGAAGACGACGCGGCCGTTGGCATCGGCTTCCTGCACGCCGCGCAGGTAGTTCTGGTTGGTGACGCCGGCGTTGTAGAGCGAGTAGCGACCGAGCCGGTCGCAGTGCCAGATGTAGACGGCGCGGCCGGCCAGCGGCGCGCACGTCGAGGCCGACACCAGCGTCAGCGCGATCGCCAGCGGCACGCCGTCGGCCGTACCGCTCAGGCCGGCGAAGCTCGGTCGGATGTCGCTGCGCACCGAGCCGGTCAGCGGCAGTACGTTGGGACCGTTCGACCCATCGCCCGGGAAAGGACCGGCGGTTTCCTCCGGCACCCTGGTGGCGCACTGCGCGCTGCCCCCGGTCCCGCCCGTGCCGGTGGTGCCGGTCGTGGTGGTGCCGGTGCTCGTCGACGGGGCGGTCGGGTTCTCGCTGTCGCCGCAGCCCATCAGCTGGAGAGCGCCGAAGCTGGCGCCGATGCCCCCGGCGAGGCGCAGCAGGCGGCGGCGGCCGACCTTGCGGCCGGTGGCCAGGAGGTCGCGGTGGAGACCGCCGAAATCGTCGTGATCGCCGTGGTGATCGGTCAGTGACATGAATCCAGTCCTCGTCGTGCAGGCCGTGCGCTCGAAGTAATCTACGGGCGACATGTTGCAGGTCTATGGCAGCGGCCGGTGAGGGCAGGACGGCCCTGATCGTCGAGGACGAACGGGCCATCCGCGACCTGCTCGAGCTGCACCTGGCGTCGGCCGGGTTCGCGGTCGACACCGCGGCCGACGGCACGACCGGGCTGCGCCTGCTGCAGGAACGGGCCTTCAATCTCGTCATCCTCGACGTCATGCTGCCGGGCGTCGACGGCGTGTCGATCTGCCAGCGGCTCCGCGCCGGCGGGCCCAACGCCACCGCCGCCGTGCTGATGGTGACGGCGCGCGACACCGAGGCCGACAAGGTCCGCGGCCTCGAGAGCGGGGCCGACGACTACATCGCCAAGCCGTTCGGGGTGCGGGAGCTGCTGGCCCGCGTCGGCGCGGTGAGGCGGCGCCACGCCCGGGTCGAGGTCGCGGCGGACGCTGACGCCGCCGTGCTGGTCCGCGGCGCCCTGCGCCTCGACACCGGCCGCCGGATCGTGACGGTGACCGGGCCATCGGGGCCCGCAGCGATCGAACTGACGCGCCAGGAGTTCGACGTCCTGCACCAGCTCGCCGTCCGGCCGGGCCGCGTCTTCAGCCGCTCGGCGCTGCTCGAGGCGGTGTGGGCGGACGACGTCTACGTCACCGACCGTACGGTGGACACCGTGATCAGCCGGCTGCGCCGCAAGGTCGAGCAGGATCCGCGCGACCCGGAGCTGATCCTGACCGCCTGGGGCGTCGGCTACAAATTTGCCGACGCCTGATCGTCCGCATCGGCAGGGTGGCTCGCGGACGGCGCCGACGCCTGACGGTCCGCGTCGGCGGGGTGGCCATCGGACGGTGCCGGCTGACCGGCCGGCTGCGGCAGCGTCACCGTGAACACGGTGCGGCCGGAGCCGCTGGCCACCTCGATGCGGCCGCCGTGCCGCTCGACGATCGCCTTGACGATGGACAACCCGAGGCCGCTGCCGGCCTGTCCCGGCCGGGCGGCGCGGGCCGGATCCGCCTTGTAGAACCGATCGAAGACGTGCGGCACGTGCTCGATGCCGGTGCCGGTGTCGGCGATGGTGAGGAGCGCGGCATCGCCGGAGGCCGCCGCGGCGAGCGCGATCGCGCCGCCGTCCGGGACGTAGCGCAGCGCGTTCGCGACCAGGTTCTCGACGACCTGCTCGAGCCGGTCCGGATCGCCGGTCAGCTGGTCGGCGTCGGGCGCGACCGTCGAGGAGATGGCAATCGAGCGCCGCAGCGCCTCGTGCTCGTGCCGCCGCACGACCCGCTCGAAGACGCGCGCCGGCGCGAACACGCGGATGTCGAGGGTGCCGGCGTGGGTCTCGACGCGGGCCAAGTCGACGAGGTCGGCGACAATCCGCTCGAGGCGCAGCGTCTCGTCCATCACCGTGCCGAGATAGCGGTGCCGGCGATCGGGCTCGAGCCCGCCGTCGTCCATCTGCAGCGTCTCGAGGTAGCCGCGCATCGCCGTCAGCGGCGTCTTCAGCTCGTGCGACACGTCGGCGAACAGCTGGCGGCGCGACGCATCGGCCGCCTGCAGCGCGGCGTCGCGGGCGGCCAGCTCGGTGCTCATCCGGTTGAACGCCCGCGCCACCATCGATACCTCGTCGCGGCCGTCATCCGGGGCGCGGGCCTCGAGGTCGCCGCCGGCCACGCGCAGCGCCGCCGCTTCGAGGCCAGCCAGCCGCCGCCGGGCCGGCCCGACCAGCACCAGCGCGGCGACCGCCGTCAGGCCGAGCAGCAGCAGAAAGTTCTGCGGCGACAGCACGCGCGTGAACTCGCGGAACAGGCCGCTGATCGGCGGCGGCGCCGCGACCACCATGCCCTTCAGGAGGCCGCCGGCCTGGATCGGCGCGTAGCTCGCCGGCCCGCCGGAGGTCAGCGGCTGGTCGCCTGCCGGCAGCTCGCGGCGGAGCATGATCAGCGCCGTCTGGCGCACCCCGTCGGGCACGGCCCCGCCGCCCGTGGCGACGGCGGTGCCGTCGGCGAGCACGGCGTAGAGCGGCGCGCCGGGGTCGGCATGGCGGCGCAGTACCGCCTCGACGTCGAAGGGCGCGCCGCCTTCGAAGACACGGCCGAGATCGGCGGCGGCCGTCAGGACGCGGCGCAACTGGCCCTGGCGCGGCCCGGCCTGCCCCGGCCGGTCGACCCAGTAGATGAAGATCGCGCTCTGGACGAGGAGCAGCGCCACGACGAAGACGACGAAGCCCAGCCCGACCCGCCAATACAGGCTGTTCCACCAGCGGGCTCGGCGTTCGCGGCCGGTCGTCGTCATTGGCTGTCTTGAAGTCCGCCGGCGATCGGCATTCGACTCGAAGGCAGCCTACGCGCAAACTGTTGGGAAAGTATGGCGGCGGCGAGCCCTGACCGGTGCCCGGCGCCAGGCGCGGGCGCTCACTGGGTCGTCTTGCCGGGACCGGCGGCGCCGAGCAGCTCGTCGACCAGCTCGAAGAGGAGCTGGCGGCGCAGCGGCTTGGACAGGTAGGCGTCCATGCCGGCCTCGAGGCACCGCTCGCGATCGCCGACCATCGCGTGGGCGGTGACCGCGACGATCGGCGTGGGCGGCCGGCCCTGCGCGTGCTCGAGGGCGCGGATCGCCGCGACGGCCTCGAAGCCGTCCATCTCCGGCATCTGCACGTCCATCAGCACGAGGTCGAACCGGCCGGCCTGGAAGGCGTCGACGGCCTGGCGGCCGTCGTCGGCCAGCGTCACCGACAGCTGGCGCTTGCGCAGCAGCTGCTGGGCAATGCGCTGGTTGACCGGGTTGTCCTCGGCGACCAGCACCCTCAGCGCGTCCTCGGGGTCCGTCGCGGCGGGGTCGACCGTCTCGGCCGGGGCCGGGACCTCGGTGGCACTCGAGAACGCCCGCCTGTTCGTCGAGGCGCAGGACGCCAACCGGATGAAGGACGAGTTCCTGGCCGTGCTGTCGCACGAGCTGCGCACGCCGCTCAACGCCATCGTCGGCTACGCGCGGCTGCTGCGCGGCGGCATGCTGACGGGCGACAAGGTGACGCACCGCCTCGAGACGCTCGAGCGCAACGCCCGCTGGCTGGCCCAGATCGTCGAGGACGTGCTCGACGTCTCCCGCATCGTGGCCGGCAAGATCCGCCTCGACGTGCAGGCCGTCCACCTGCCGCTGGTCATCGACAACGCCGTCGCCACGGTGCAGCCGGCCGCCGGCGCCAAGGGCGTGCGCCTGCAGGTCATCGCCGATCCGGGCGTGGGGCCGGTCTCCGGCGATCCGGATCGCCTGCAGCAGGTGGTGTGGAATCTGCTCGCCAACGCCGTCAAGTTCACCGCCCGCGGCGGCCGCGTCCAGGTCCGCCTCGAGCGCGTCAACTCGCAGGTCGAGATCGTGGTCAGCGACACCGGCGACGGCATCGCCGCGAGCTTCCTGCCCTACGTGTTCGAGCGCTTCCGGCAGGCCGACGCGGGCATCACCCGCAAGACCGGCGGCCTGGGTCTCGGTCTGGCGATCGTCCGCCATATCGTCGAGATGCATGGCGGCCGGGTCGAGGCCGCCAGCGAGGGCGAGGGGAAGGGCGCGACGTTCCGGGTCCGGCTGCCGCTGATGATCGTGCACGCGGCCGCGTCGTCAGGACGCCGCGAGCATCCGCGCACGGCGCTGACCGCCGCCCTGACCAGTCTGGGCGATCTGGCCGGCGTCCGGGTCGCGGCGATCGATGACGAGGAAGATGCGCTGGCGTTGCTGCGGATCGTGCTGGAGACAGCCGGCGCGACGGTGACCACGTTCGCCTCGCCGGCGTCGGCCCTGGCCGAGCTGGCGGCGGCGGAGCCCGATGCGCTGATCGTCGACATCGGCATGCCCGGAATGGACGGCTTCGAGTTCATCGCCCGGCTGCGCGGGTCGTCCGACGAGGCCATCCGCCACCTGCCGGCGGCCGCCCTGACCGCCTTCGCGCGCTCCGAGGATCGCACCAGGGCCCTGCGCAGCGGCTTCGAGATGCACCTCGCCAAGCCGATCGATCCGGGCGAGCTGGTGGCGTCGGTGGCGACGCTGGTCCGCCGCGCGCGACTGCCGTCCTGACACGGCGGCGGTCGGCTCAGGTGCCGCCGAGGGCGGCTCGGCGTCGGGCCAGGAGGCGGTGTTCGGCATCGTTGCCGGCGCAGGCCAGCGCCGCGTCGTAGGCCTGGATGGCGTCCTGGCGCCGACCGAGCCGCTCCAGCAATGTCGCGCGGATGGCGTGGAGCACGCGGTGACCGCCGAGCGCGGCGTCGTGCGACGCGACCAGACCGTCGACGATCGCGAGCGAGGCAGCCGGCCCGTCGACCTCGGCCACCGCCACCGCGCGGTGCATCGCCGCGATCGGCGACGGCGCCACCGCCATCAGGTGATCGTAGAGCGCGACGATCTGCCGCCAGTCCGTTGCCGCGGCGGTGGCCGCGTCCGCATGGACGGCGTTGATCGCCGCCTGGATCTGGTACGGGCCGGGCCGGTTGCGCCGCAGGCAGTGGCGGACGATGCCGAGACCCTCGGCGATGGCGGCGCGGTTCCAGGCGCCCCGATTCTGATCGGCCAGGCGCACCGGCAGGCCGCCGGCATCGATGCGGGCCGGCCGTCGCGCGTCGATCAGCAGCATCAACGCGAGCAGCCCGAGCGCCTCTTCCTCGTCCGGCAGCAGCTCGACCAGCACCCGACCGAGGCGGATGGCCTCGGCGCAGAGATCGTCGCGCACCAGCCGCTCGCCGTCCGATGCGGTGTGCCCTTCGGTGAAGATCAGGTAGACGACGGCGAGCACGGCGCGCAGCCGGCTGGGCAGCTCGGGCGCGTCGGGGACGCGGTAGGGGATGCCGGCGTCGCGGATCTTGCCCTTGGCGCGGACGATGCGCTGCGCCATCGTCGGCTCCGGCACGAAGAAGGCGCGGGCGATCGCCGGCGTCGTCAGGCCGCCGAGGAGGCGCAGCGTGACTGCGACCTGGGCGCCCGTCGCCAGCGCCGGGTGACAGCAGGTGAAGATCAGGCGCAGCCGATCGTCGTGCACGGCGTCCTCCTCACAACAGGCGGGCTCGACCGGCTCGTCGCGGGCGTGCAGCAGAGCGGCCTGGGCGTGGCGATCGTTGCGTGACGCCTCGCGGCGCAGGCGATCGATGGCGCGGTTGCGGGCGGTGGTGATGATCCAGCCGGTCGGGCTCGGCGGCAGACCGCTCTCCGGCCAGCGCGCCAGCGCCGTCGCGAAGGCATCCTGGACGGCGTCCTCGGCGATGTCGAGATCGCCGAAGACGCGGGCCAGCACCGCGACGGCCCGGCCCGACTCGGCGCGGAAGACGCGCTCGACGTCCGTCGCCGACGCGGCCGTGTCGGTCACGCGACGTGCTCCCCCTGCATCGGCCGCACCTCGACCGACAGCGGGCTGACGATGCGGGCCAGGCGGCCGGCCCAGGCCAGCGCCGCATCGAGGTCCGCGGCGCGGATCACCGTGAATCCGCCGATGTGCTCCTTGCCCTCGGTGAAGGGGCCATCGGTCAGCAGCAGATCTGCTTCCGGCGCTCGGGCCCGGGCGCGGACCACGGTCGCGGTCTCGGGCGGATGCAGCCCGGCCGCGAAGACCCAGGCGCCGGCCTTCCGCAGGTCGTCGTTGAGCACGGCGAGGTTCTTCATGACCGGCTCGAGGAACTCGGCCGGAGGACTCGGTCCGTCGGGCTGGTAGATGCTCAGCAGGTAGTGCTTCATCGGTTGATCGTGCCTCCTGGTGGTGGACGAACGACTGGACCCGAAATCGACCACGGCGTCCAGCTTCCGTCCAGGACGCGGCGCGCGGCTTGCAATTATCGACCTGGCCGGGACGGCGGCGCACAGCGGCGCCCGGTCAGGGCATCGTCGTCGCCAATCCGGGCAGACGGCGGGCCACGGGCATCGGCACGGGAGGCGAACGATGGCGAGCGAGCTGGACACGTTCTACGAGATGGTCTTCGACATCGACACCGCGATGATGACGACGCGGCGGGCCGACGGCCACCTGCGGTCGCGGGCCATGGCCAACCAGAAGCGTGCGGCGGGCGCCGACCTGTGGTTCGTGTGCCGCGACGGCACCGCCAAGCTGGCGGATCTGGCCCAGGATCCGCACATCAACCTGACCTACTACAAGGACGGGAGTCGCGAGTGGGTCTCGGTGTCGGGCCTGGCGACGGTCAGCCAGGATCGCGCGAAGATCCGCGAGCTCTACGCGGCGGACTGGAAGAGCGGGACGCCCGAGCTGGGCAAGATGCACGCGATCACGGGTTCGGCCGCGTCGTAGCGATTGGCGCGGCGCGTGCCCCACGACACGGGGTCCGGCTCGACCGCGCAAGAGGAGTTCCAGATGGCACAGTTGCACCTGACATACGAGGCCCCGGCAACCACCCCGGAGCCGCCACAGCCACCGCCCCCCGACAAGGATTGGAACGACCGTCCGCCCGGGCCAGACGGCGAGGCGCCGGAGACGCCGCCGACCGAGCCCGAGCCGGTGCCGGTGCAGGACCCACCCTCCGAGCCGGGCTCACGCGGCCCCTACGTGGTGTAATCGCCCCATGCCCACCATCACCACCCGCGACGGCGTTCCGCTCTACGTCAAGGACTGGGGCACCGGCCGGCCCGTCATCCTGCTGCACGGCTGGCCGCTCTCGGCCGACACCTTCGACGACCTGGCCAAGGCGATCGCCGACGCCGGGATGCGGGCGATCTTCTACGACCGGCGCGGCTTCGGCCGATCCGGCCAGCCGTGGCGCGGCTACGACTACGACACCCTGGCCACGGATCTCGCCGACGTGATCGCCGCGACCGACGCCAGGGGTGCCGCGCTGGTCGGCTTTTCGATGGGCGGCGGGGAAGTGGTGCGCTACCTGTCGCGCTTCCCCGACAACACGGTGACCCAGGCGGTGCTCATCGGCTCGGTCGTGCCGTACATGCTGAAGACCGCCGACAACCCGAAAGGAGTGCCGCAGGACGTGTTCGACGGGATGGCGCAGGGGATCGCCGCCGACCGGCCGAAGTTCTGGGCCGGGTTCTTCCCGCAGTTCTATGGCACCGGCCTGCTGAGCCACCCCGTCAGCGACGAGGTGGTGGCCTGGTCGGCGCAGGTCGCGATGCAGGGCAGCCTCGAGGCGACGCTGGCGTGCGCGAAGGCGTTCTCGTCGACCGACTTCCGGCCCGACCTCAAGGCCGTCAAGGTGCCGACGCTGATCATCCACGGCACCGCCGACGCCACCGTGCCCATCGACGTGTCGAGCCGGGAAGCGGTCAAGGGGATCGCCGGTAGCGTGCTCAAGGAGTACGACGGCGGCCCGCACGGCATGCTCGCCTCGCACGCCGATCGCCTCCGCGAAGACGTCCTGGCCTTCCTGCGGACGGCCACCTAGCCGCTCGCCCGGACCTCGTTGGAACGCGCAAGCCCGAGCTGTAGACAATGCTCGAGCTGCCGCGGCGCTCGGACCCGCCGAGTGGCGGCGCCACGTGCCGCGCGTGCGCGCCCGACAGGCACAGAGTGTGAACCGATGCGCCACGGGCAGGCGTCGCCCGGGCCACCTTGGGCCGTTCGCCGCCATCCTGGCGTGGAACAAGGTGTTCCGGTCCGCACCCGCCGGCGATGTGCGGCGGCAGCGATGTTGCTTGGCCCATGGGCATGGCGGATGTCGGTGTCCCGCTCGCGTTGACGCTCTCGACGGCCTGGCCGGGCCCTGCCGCGGCCGTGATGGTCGTGCTCGTTGGCGCGTTGTGGACTCGGCGTGATTCGAGCCGCCCCGAGGGCGAACCCAAGGAAGAGCCGGACGATCAGTCTTTCCCGAGTCATCCAGACCCGCTCCCGACCGACCCGGACGCCCTGCGCTCCTGCATCCACGAGCTGCGCGGGACGGTCGACCAGCTGACGCAGGCCCGCGCCGCCGCGCTCGAGGCGGGCCGCCGTCGTGACGAGTTCCTCGCCACCGTCTCGCACGAACTGCGCAGTCCCTTGAACGCCATTCTCGGCTGGACGCAGCTCCTGGTGCCGCGGCCCGACCTGCCGAGCGACGTCGCCGACGCGCTGCGGGTGATTCGCCGCAACGCCCTGCGCCAGCGCCAGCTGCTCGACGACCTGGTCGACTTGTCACGGGTCGCGAGCGGGGCCGTCCACATCGAGCCGATGGCGATGCGCGTCCAGGACGCCGTCGACGAGGCGTGCCAGGCGATCCGGCCCGAGATGGCGCGGAAGGGTGTGATCCTCGAGGCCAGCGGGGACACGTCGCTGCTGGTCAACGGCGACGCCGGCCGGCTGCAGCAGGTGCTGCGCAACCTGCTCGTCAACGCGCTGCGTTTCACGCCGACCGGCGGGACGGTCACGATCCGGACGGCCGAGGCCGGCGGCGACGTGACCCTCACCATCAGCGACACCGGCGTCGGCATCGAGCCGGCGTTCCTGCCGCACGTCTTCGAGCCGTACCGCCAGCAGTCAGGACCCATTCCGCGGGATCACGCGACGTTCGGCCTCGGACTGGCGCTGGCCCGCATCATCGTCGTCAGCCATGGCGGGCGCGTCACCGCGCACAGCGAGGGCCCCGGCCGGGGCGCGACGTTCGTCGTCTCGCTGCCTTCGCTGAGGCCGGACGCCGATCGGACCGTCGCGCCGCAGAGCAATCCGGGCACCCGCACCGCGGCCCGGCCGCTCACCGGGCTGCGCGTGCTGGCCGTCGACGACGAGCCCGACTGGCGCGAGCTGCTCGGCCACATCCTCGGCGCCGCCGGCGCCGACGCGCGCATCGCCGCATCGGCCGCCGAGGCCATCCAGATCTTCGAGGCCGACGGCTGGCGGCCCGACGTGGTGCTGACCGACATCGCCATGCCGGTGACCGACGGCTATGGCCTGCTCGCCTCGATCCGCGGCCGCGGCGGCGCCGGCCGCGCCGTCCCCGCCGTCGCCATGACTGCTCATGCCGGAACGCAGGAGCGGGCCCGGACGGCGCGGGCCGGTTTCGCCGAGCACCTGGCCAAGCCCGTCTCTCCCGACGAGTTGATCGAGGCGGTACGGAGGGTCGCCGACCAGACCACACGCGCGAGGGGAGCTGGTTCTGTCTGAACGCGTGTCGACCTGGGATTCGGCGATGTCCGATCATGTGTCGGGTGGAGTGCTCGGCGCCGCGCTGGCGGTGACGGCGGCGGCCGGCTCACTCGCGCTGGGCGTCGCCCCGCACCGCTCCGGCCTGCTCGTATTCCTGCTCGCCGTGCTCGTCGCGACGCGGTGGTGGGGACGGACCGCCGGCCGGGCCGCCACGCTGGCCGGCGTCGGCATCGCCTTCGGCGTGCTGCTGGGATCGGGCGGCTCCTGGATCGACGTCGCGGCGGTGGTGCTGCTGGCCGCGGGCAGCGCCGGCATCGCATCGTGGACCGACCCGCGGTCGCCCGCGGGCGGCGAGCCGCGCATCGATCCGCAGCGGGTCAAGCAGGAGTTCCTGGCGACCGTCTCCCACGAGCTGCGGACGCCACTCAATGCCATCCTCGGCTGGACCGAGCTGCTGCGCCGCCCGGGCGGGCAGGCGCCGCAGCAGGTCGATCGCGGCCTCGAGGTGATCGAGCGCAACGCCAGACGCCAGCTGGCGCTGGTCGAAGAACTGCTGGCCGTCGCCGCGCCGGCGGCCGGCCCGGACCACTGGGCGCGCGTCGACATCGGCGCGTCGTTGCGCGGGCTGACCGACGAGTTCCGGCCCACCGCCGGCGTCGCCGGCGTCACGTTCGAAGAAGAGCCGGCGGCCGCAGCGGACGCCGTGCCCGTGTGGGTCCGCGGTCACGCGCCGAGCCTGACCCTGGCCCTGCGGCAGGTCATCGACAACGCGATCAAGTTCACCCCGCCCGGCGGCCGCGTCCTCAGCCGGGTGCGCGAGGCCGGCGATCGCGTGCTCATCTTCGTGACCGACACCGGCGCCGGCGTCGAACCGCGCCGGCTCGACGCCGTCTTCGAGCCGTTCTGGCAGGCCGATCTCTCGACGTCCCGCAGCCACGGCGGCCTCGGCCTCGGGTTGACCATCGCGCGCAAGCTCGTCGAGCAGCACGGCGGTCACCTCGATCTGGGGAGCGAAGGCAGCGGCGGCGGCGCGACTGTGCTGGTGACGCTGCCGGCCGATCGCGGCTGACGCGTCGCCCGCGCTCAAGCACGCCCCTTTTCACCACGACCACAGAGATCGGAGTCAGGTATGCCTGTACAGGCACGCAAGCGGAGCGACGGTGACAGCAGTCCGGCTGTCGGAGACGGGATCGTGCCGGCGACCCTCGAGGAACTCGACGAGCCGGCCGTGCGCGAGGGCGCCGTCGAGCGCAATGAGTCCGTCGAGAAGCCAGACGACGAAGACGACGCGGAAGACGAAGACGACGAGGACGCGGACGACGACGAAGACGAGGACGACGAAGACGACGAGGACGAGGAGGAAGCCGAAGACGCCGGCGCGAGCGACGATCGCTGAGGCGCCGTTGTCGCCCCCACTTTGCGCCTGCGTGGCGCTCGACGTCACCGACACCGGCACCGGGATGGTCCGAAGCCTTCACGATCGCCCAGCTCGCCGCGGGCGTGCGCCGCGCCTATACGACGCGCCGCGCTAGCGCCGCCGGCGGCGCTCCGCGACCACCTCCGCGACGGTGCGTCCGCTGCGGATGGCCTCCTGGGCCACTTCCGCCGCCCCCTGGAAGCCGAGCTCGTCGTTGAGCGCCGCCGCCGCGCCGACCGTGCGCTCGGCGAAGTAGGCGCAGCGATCCGGGTGCGCCTGCAGCAGCCGCACGGTCTTCGTGTCGAAGGTCCGCACGGCCGCCGTCATCACCTCGAGGCTGTCGAGGAGGGCGTGAGCGACGTAGGGCAGCATCACGTTCAGTTCCAGCTGGCCCGCTTCGCCGGCCATGGCGATGGCCACGTCGTGCCCGATGATGTGGAAGCACACCATGTTGAGCATCTCGGCGACGACCGGGTTGACCTTGCCCGGCATGATCGACGAGCCGGGCTGCAGCGCCGGCAGCTCGATCTCGTCGAGCCCGGTGTGCGGGCCCGAGCTGAGCAGCCGCAGGTCGTTGGCGATCTTGCCCAGCTCCACGGCCAAGCCGCGCAGCGCGCCGGACAGCGCCACGAAATCGCCGAGACTCTGCTGCGAGGCGATGCGATCCGCCGTTTCACGCAGCGGCAGGCTGGTGATCGCGGCGAGGTGGCCGACGGCGGCGGCGGCGAAGCCGGGCGCGGCGTTGATGCCCGTGCCGATGGCGGTGCCGCCGAGCGGCACGTCGGCGAGCGGCCCCTGGACGGCGCGCAGGCGATCCGCGGCGCGGCGGACGTTGGCGGCGTAGGCGCGGAATTCCTGGCCCAGGGTCATCGGCGTGGCGTCGTGGAGGTGCGTGCGGCCGGCCTTGCGGACGTCGGCCCACGCGGCGGCCCGCTCCTCGAACGCCCCGACCAGGCCGTCGACCGCCTCGAGCAGCGACCGCAGCAGGCGCAGCGCGGCGACACGGATCGCCGTCGGCATCGTGTCGTTGGTCGACTGCGAGCGGTTGACGTGATCGTTCGGGTGCAGCTGGCCATAGTCGCCGCGGCCGTAGCCGAGCAGCTCGAGGGCGCGGTTGGCCAGCACCTCGTTGACGTTCATGTTGGTCGACGTGCCGGCGCCGGCCTGGAACGCGTCGAGCGGGAAGTGCTCGCGCCACTGGCCGCCGATCACCTCCTCGGCGGCGCGGACGATGGCCGTGCCGCGCCGTTCGTCGAGCGCGCCGGCGGCGGTGTTGGCGAGCGCCGCGGCCTTCTTGATCTCGGCGTAGGCGGTGATCAGGGCGGGGTGCACCCGTGCGCTGCTGATCTGGAACGTGTCGAGGGCGCGGGCGGTCTGGATGCCGTAGAGGGCGCGGAGCGGCACCTCGCGCTCGCCGATCGGGTCGCGCTCGACGCGCTGGGGTTCGACGGCCGGCTGGTGTGTACGCATCGGCGATGCCTCCGGAGACCATTTTGCATCGGCAGCGCAAGGAGGGCTTCGCGATGTCGACCGCACCCAAAGGTGCCCTGGATACCAACCCGTATTGGGCAGCGTCGCTGTCGAGTCCGGACCACCCCCGGCTCGATCACGACGAGCACGCCGACGTGGTCGTGGTGGGCGGGGGCGTTACCGGCCTGACCGCGGCCTATCTGCTGGCCACGGCCGGCAAGCGTGTGGTCCTGCTGGAGCGAGCCAGGCTCGGCGAGATCGACACCGGGCACACGACCGCGCACCTGACGATGGTCACCGACACGCGCCTGCCCGAGCTGGTCGACCGCCTCGGCCGCACGCACGCGCAGGCGGTGTGGGATGCCGGGCTGGCTGCGATCCACCAAATCGATGCGATGGTCCGCGCCCACACCATAGACTGCGCCTTCGACTGGGTCGCCGGCTACCTGCATGCCCCGCGCGGCGAGGGGCAGGCCGGCGAGGCGGACGCCTTTCGCCAGGAAGCCGACCTGGCGCGCGAGCTCGGCTTCGACGCGACGTTCGTCGACGACGTGCCCGTCGTCGGCGGGCCGGGGATGCGCGTCGACGGGCAGGCGCGGTTCCATCCACGGCGCTACCTGGACGGGCTGGCGCGGGCCTTCGTCGCCGCCGGCGGCCGCATTTACGAGCGCAGCCCCGTCGAGGAGTTCCGCGGCGAGCCGCTCGGTGCCACCGTCAACGGCTTCGCGGTGACCGCCGACGACGTGGTCATCGCCACACACAACCCTCTCGCCGGGCTGAGCAGCCTGCCGGTGGCGACGCTGTTCCAGACCAAGCTGGCGCTCTACACGAGCTACGTGGTCGCGGCGCGCGTCCCGAAGGACACGGTGCCCGACGCGTTGTGGTGGGACACCGCGGATCCCTATCACTACCTGCGCGTCGAGCCTGGCGAGACCGACGACCTGGTGATCGTCGGCGGCGAGGATCACAAGACGGGCCAGGTGGCGGGCACGCCGGCGTGCTATGCGGCGCTCGAAGCCGCGCTGATGGCGCTGCTGCCCGCGGCGCGCGTCGCCTACCGCTGGTCGGGCCAGGTAATCGAGACGCCGGACGGCCTGCCCTACCTGGGCCGCATGGGCGAGCACCACTACGCCGCCACCGGCTACTCCGGCAACGGCATGACCTTCGGCACACTCGGCGCGATGATCTGCGTCGACGCCATCCTCGGCCGGACCAACCCGTGGGCCGATCTGTTCGCGCCCGATCGGAAGGCGCTCGGCCGCAGCCTGTGGGAGTACGTCAAGGAGAACGCCGACTACCCCTATTACCTGGTGCGCGACCGCTTCGCCAGCGTCCAGGCGCGGTCGCTGCGGGAGGTGCGTCGGGGCCAGGGCAAGATCCTCGACTACGAAGGCCAGACCGTCGCCGCGTATCGCGACCACGACGGCGTCGTTTCGTTGTGCTCGGCGACCTGCACCCACATGGGCTGCCTGGTCGCCTGGAACCCCGCCGAGCGGACCTGGGACTGCCCGTGCCACGGGTCGCGGTTCACGACGCGCGGCCAGGTGATCTCGGGGCCGGCCGAGGCGCCGCTCCCGCCCGTCGAACCGTGAGCCCGCGGCGATGAACGGCGCGATCCTTGGAGGCGACGCCGCGCCACAGCTCGACGAGCAGCCGGCCGGCGACCGAGCCGAAGGTCATGCCGTTGCCGCGTAGCCGAGCGCGAACGCGTGGCGCGGCTGGCGGCGGTGCGGGCCGACGTAGGGCAGGCTGTCCGGCGTATTGGCGAAGCGGCCCTCCCAGGCGTGCGCGACCGTCAGGTCGGCGAGCGCCGGCAGCAGGCGTTCGAAGTGGGCGCGAATCTCGTCGATGGCCGCGGACAGCCGGGCCGCCGCCGGCCGGCCGCCGTGGATCGGCCGATCCGCGCCGCCGAGGAGCAGGCGGTGTTCCCGCGTCCAGCGCGCGTAGTGGTACTGGCGGCGCGTGTCCCACAGCAGCACGTCGGCCAGGCCCAGCTCGCGCCGCTCCGGAGCGGTCAGCGGCGGCGTCGCCACGACGTAGGTGTGCGACATCTGGAAGCGGCCGGCGAGCGGCTTGAACTGGCGCGTCGCGTAGCCGGTCGCGATCACGACCTGCCGCGCCTCGACTCGGCGTGCAGCGGGGCGACCTCGTCGGCGTCGGTCGTGTAGTAGACCGTGTCGCGCCGGGTGACGGCGGTTCGCGGCGAGAGCCGCTCGAGCAGCGCGATCAGGTCGCGCGCGGCGTCGTGGCTGATCCGCCAAATCCGACGCGCCGTCGCGGCGCCGTCGCGATCGATCAACGCCGTCAGGCGCGCATCGGGCTCCTGCAGCAGCAACGCGCCGCTGGCCGCGGTGCTACCCTGCCCGACGCGATCGGCTTCGAGGACGATCGCGTCGACGCCGGCTTCGGCGCAGCGCAGCGCGGCGATGGTTCCGGTGACGCCGCCGCCGACGATGGCGACGTCGGTGCGGTGGCGGCCGGAGAGCCGGGAGTGGTGGGGGGCGCGGCGCGCCGCCCGTGGTGGGAGCCAGACCGGTTCGCCGGTCCGGAGCTTTCAGTCGAGGTGGGGCCATCTGATCCCTGGTGGCAGCGCACGCGCTGGAAAGTGGAGTCGACGCTTATGTCCTGGCAGATCCTGGCAGTCATCTCGGCGCTCGCCGCCGGCGCCACCTCGGTCCTTGCAAAGGTCGGGCTCGCAGACGTCCCTTCGAACCTGGCCAATGCGGTGCGGACGGCCATCGTCCTGGTGCTCTCGATCGGCGTCGTGTTCGCCACTGGCCAGCACAAGGAGACGAGCAAGCTCGACGGCCACGCCTGGCTGTTCCTGACCTTGTCCGGCATCGCCACCGCCGTCTCCTGGATCGCCTATTTCAAGGCGCTCCAGCTCGGTTCGGCGACACCGGTGACGGCCATCGACAAGGCCAGTCTGGCGGTCACCTGGCTGCTGTCGGTGGCGTTCCTCGGCGAGGCGTTCGGCTGGCGGGCCGGTGTCGGCGTCGGCATGGTCTGCGTCGGCGCCTTCCTGATGTCGAGCCAGAAATGAGGATCGACCACCAGCAAATTCGTAAAATGACCTCATGTCCCCAACTCGACGCGACTTCCTGAAGACCACCGGCGCGGCCGCGGCCGGCCTGGGCGTGGCGACGCCCGGCCTGGCGCAGACGCCGGCCCAGGCCCCGCTTCCGCCGTCGGGACCGAAGCGCCGCTACGCCATCATCGGCACCGGCGTGCGCGGCGTCGGCATGTGGGGCCGGCCGCTCCTGCAGCGCTACAGCGACGCCGTCGAGTTCGTCGGCCTGTGCGACATCAACCCGAAGCGGGCCGAGCTGGCCAAGGCGGCGCTCGGCGTGTCGTGCCCGACCTTCGACAGCTTCGACAAGATGTGCGACGCCGTGAAGCCGGAGCTGCTGACCATCACCACCGTCGATCGCTTCCACGCCGACTACATCGTCAAGGCGCTCGATCGCGGCATCGACGTGATCACCGAGAAGCCGATGGTGACCGACGAGGCGCAGTGCCAGCAGGTGCTCGACGCGGAGGTCCGCAACAAGCGCAAGATCGTCGTCGGCTTCAACTACCGCTTCGCGCCGAAGCACGTGAAGATCAAGGAAATCATCCAGAGCGGCGAGATCGGCACCGTCACCGGCGTCGACTTCCACTGGTATCTCGACACCTCGCACGGCGCCGACTACTTCCGCCGCTGGCACCGCCTGCGCCAGAACGGCTCGCTGTGGACGCACAAGGCGACGCACCACTTCGATCTGATCAACTGGTGGCTGGCCGCCGACCCGGTCGAGGTGCAGGCCTACGGCGAATTGAGCCACTACGGCGCCAAGGGGCCGTTCCACAACACCAACTGCCGGCCGTGCCCGAACAAGGGCGAGTGCACGTTCTACTGGGACATCAGCAAGCAGCGCGGCATGAACCTCTACACCGGGGCCGAGTCGGTCGACGGCTACCTGCGCGACGGCTGCGTCTTCAAGAACGACATCGACATCTGGGACACGATGTCGGCCTCGATCCGCTACTCGAACAACGTGCTGATGTCCTACTCGCTGAACACCTTCATGCCGATCGAGGGCTACCACCTCGCGTTCAACGGCACCAAGGGCCGGCTCGAGGTGCGCGACTACGAGCGTCAGCCGTGGGAGGTCACCGGGGACAGCGACATCGCGTTGATCCGGAACTTCGGCACGCGCGAGAAGATCGAGGTGCCCAAGGCCGACAGCGGCCACGGCGGCGGCGACTCGCGGCTCCAGGACCTGATCTTCCGCAAGATCGACGCCCCGGCGCACTTGCGGCTGCCGGATTCGCGCGCCGGCGCGATGTCGTGCCTGACCGGCATCGCCGCGCGCAAGAGCGTCATCGAGAAGCGCGCCGTGAAGATCGGCGATCTGGTCCAATTGCGGAGCTGATCGGCGGCGTCAGCTGACCAGCTTGAGACCGGCGATGCCGGCCACGATCAACCCAATGCAGGCGAGCCGGACGAGCGTGGCCGGCTCGCCGAGGATGGCGATCCCGACCAGCGCCGTGCCGACCGTCCCGATCCCCGTCCACACGGCGTAGGCGGTTCCGACCGGCAGGGTCCGGACGGCGACCGCCAGCAGCCACATGCTGAGCACCATCGTCGCGATGGTGGCCGCGGCTGGCCACGGCCGAGTCAGGCCGCCCGACAGCTTGAGTCCGACCGCCCAGCCGATCTCGAGCAGCCCCGCCACGACCAGAATCACCCAGGGCATCGGTCAGTCCTCCATGTAGGATCGCGTCATCAGGAGAGTGCGCCGCTCGCGGCGCCAGACAACACCCATGAGCCACCGTATCGCCGTCGTCGTCGGCAGCGTTCGCAAGGAATCGCACAACAAGGCCCTCGCCGCCGCCCTCGCCAAGCTCGGCCCGTCCGAAGTCACCTTCGACACGATCCAGATCGACGACCTGCCACTCTACAACCAGGACGACGACGGATCACCGTCGCCGCAGGTGGTGCGCCTGAAGAAGGCGATCGGCGCGGCGTCCGGCGTCATCTTCGTCACGCCGGAATACAACCGATCGATCCCCGGCGTCTTGAAGAACGCCCTCGACCACGGCTCGCGCCCGTATGGGCAGAGCGCCTGGGGCGGCAAGCCGGCCGGCGTGCTCGGCGTCTCGATCGGCCAGATCGGGACGGCCTGCGCGCAGCAGCACCTCCGTACCATCCTGGCTTACCTCGACATGCCGACCCTCGGCCAACCGGAAGTGTTCCTCACCGCGAAGGAGGGCTTCTTCGACGCCTCCGGCGCGATCGCCAACGACGGCACGAGGAAGTTCCTCCAAGGCTGGATGGACACCTACCTCGCCTTCGTGAAGGCACACACGAAGGCCTGAGCGACGACGAACGACAACTGCCAACGACCAACTTCCAACTTCCAAGGCACTTCCCCCCCCCAACTCCCAACCGTGCCAGGCGCATCATCGGCTGGCGCGCCGAGGCTCGGCGGTTGCGGATTGACGGTTCTGTTGGAGGTTGGGTGTTGGGAGTGCCTTGGGAGTTGGAGGTTGGAAGTTGGACGTTGATCCCAACGCCGCTCATGTCTTTCCCCGTCTGGTGTGAGCCCATGGCGGCGACGCTGACCGCGGATCGGTTCATCGATCCGGGGTGGACGTTCGAACGCAAGCTCGATGGCATCCGCGTCCTGGCGTTCAAGCGGGGTGGGACGATCCAGCTGTGGTCGCGCAACCGCCTGTCGCTGACAGCCGCCTACCCGGCGGTCGTCGCGATGCTCGAGGCGCTGCCGCACGACACGCTGATCCTCGACGGCGAGGCGACCGGCGGCTGGGGCCGGCAGGGCAAGGCCGACTACAACGTCTTCGACGTGCTGTGGATCGACGGCCGCGACGTGCGGCCGCTGCCGCTCGACGAGCGGCGGGCGATCCTGAAGACGATCGACTTCTCGCTGCCGGTAGCCCGGGTCGGTGCGCTCGCCGGCGACGCGCCGTGGGAGCGCGCCTGCCGCGAGGGCTGGGAAGGCGTCATCGCCAAGCGCCGCGACTCACCCTATGAGGGCAAGCGCTCGAAGGCCTGGCTGAAGATGAAGTGCGAGGCCTCGCAGGAGCTGGTGGTCGGCGGCTTCACCGATCCGCAGCGCAGCCGCGTCGGCCTCGGGGCGCTGCTGGTCGGCTACTTCGAGGGCGCCGACTTCGTCTTCGCCGGCAAGATCGGCACCGGCTTCGACAACGCGCTGCTGCGCGAGCTGCGCGCCCGGCTCGACGCGCTCGAGCGCACCACGACGCCGTTCACCCGGGCGACCGGCCTGCCCAAGCTCCGGGTCCATTGGGTGACGCCGGAGATCGTCGTCCAGGCCGCCTTCACCGAGTGGACCGGCGGCGGCAAGCTGCGCCACCCGCGCCTGCTCGGCCTCCGGGCCGACAAGGCGGCGCGCGAGGTGGTCCGGGAGCGGCCATGACGGCGCGCCCAGAAGCGCCGACCGACCGCAGCCCGGACCGTGGTCCCGATCACCCATCCCGAGAAGGTGCTGTTCCCCGACGACGGCATCACCAAGGGCGAGGTCGCGGCCTACTACGCGGCGGTGGCCGAGGTGATGCTCCCGCACCTCCGCGGCCGGCCGGTGACGATGGAGCGCTTCCCGTCCGGCATCGACGGCAAGGGCTTCCTGCAGAAGAACGTCGTCAAGGGCTTTCCGGCCTGGCTCGAGCGGGCCGAGCTACCCAAGAAGGGCGGCACGGTCTTCTATCCCCTCGCCGGCGACGCCCGCTCGCTGCAGTGGATGGCCAACCAGAACACGGTCACGCTGCACGTCTGGCCGTCGCGGATGCCGAAGCCGTGGGAGCCGGACGTCTGCGTCTTCGACCTGGATCCGGCCCACGACGACGCGGCGGCGCTCACGGCCGCGGCGCTGGGCCTGCGCGACCTGCTCGCCGAGCGGAAGATGCCGAGCGTCGTCAAGACGTCCGGCTCGAAGGGCTTCCACATCGTCGTGCCCCTGAAGCGCACGCCAGCCCGGACCGTCGCCCGCTTTGCCCACGCCGTCGCCGACGACCTGATCGCCCGGCTGCCGGATCTGGTGACGCTGGAGTTCAGCAAAGCCGACCGCGGCGGCCGCATCCTGGTCGACATCGGCCGCAACCGGCCGGGCGCCACGATGGCCGCCGTTTACACACTGCGGGCCCGGCCCGGCGCGCCGGTGTCGGCGCCGTGCACGTGGGAGGAGATCGAGCAGGGCGCAGTCGGGCCGCGCACGTTCACGCTGCGGACGATGGCCGAGCGCCTGGCCGAGGTCGGCGACCTCTGGCACGACCTGGGCAAGCGCGGCGTGACGCTGCCGGGGGCGGCCGCCGATCGCGCCGCTGCCGATCGCGACGTCGACCCCGAGCGCACCTGACGCCGTCAGCCCAGCGTGCCGTTGGCGCGGAGCGGGCGCGGTCGCTCGAGGGCGAGCAGGCGCGTCATCGAGGCCAGGACGTCGGAAGGGAGCGCCGGCTTGGTGAGGTAGTCGTCGAAGCCGGCGCCCAGCGCCGCCCGCCGATCCTCAGCCCGGGCGAACGCCGACAGGCCGACGCTCGGCACGTCGCCACCGCGGTGCGTCGGCCGCCGGCGGATCGCCCGCATCAGCGACAAGCCGTCCTGGCCGGGCATGCCGATGTCGGCGATCATCAGCGCCGGCACCTCCGAGTCGAGCCAGACCAGCGCCAGCGCTGCCGATTCGACGGTGGCGACGATGGCGCCGCGATCGCCCAGCAGCGCCGTCAGCAGCTCGCGCGTCGTCGGGTCGTCGTCGACGATCAGCACGGTGCGGCCCAGCAGCTCAGGGGCCAGCTCGTCGAGGTGGGCGGCCTCCGGCGTCTGGCCGGCTTCGGGCTCGGCCACCGCCAGGGCCTGGGCGCCGGCGACCGGCAGCTCGACCTGGAAGGTCGTGCCGCGCCCGCTCCCCGCGCTCGCCACCGACACCTCGCCGCCGTGCGTCTCGACCAGGTGCTTGACGATGGCCAAGCCGAGGCCGAGGCCGCCGTGCGGGCGGGTGAAGCTCTGGTCGGCCTGGCGGAAGCGCTCGAAGGCATGAGGCAGGAACTCGCCCGGGATGCCGACGCCGGTGTCCGCGATGGTGACGCGGACCTCCGAGTCGACGCAGTCGATGGTGGCCTGGACGTGGCCGCCGGCCGGGGTGAACTTGACGGCGTTCGAGAGCAGGTTCCAGAACACCTGGCGCAGCCGTTCGGCGTCGCCGTTCATGCGCGGCGGCTCGTCGATCACCGTCAGCTCGAGCGAGATCTCCTTGGCGTCGGCGGCCGGCCGCACTGTGTCCATGGCATCGCGGACGATGCGCGACATCACGATCGGCTGCAGGCGGAGGCGAAGCCGGCCGGTGATCACGCGCGAGACGTCGAGCACGTCCGAGATGAGCTGGGCCTGCGACTGGGCGTTGCGGGCGACGATGTCGAGCACGCGGGGAATGCGGTCGGCTTCGACGCGCCGGTCGCGCAGCAGCGAGACCCAGCCCAGGATCGCATTGAGCGGCGTGCGCAGCTCGTGCGACAGCGTCGCCAGGAACTCGTCTTTCAACCGGTTGGCGGTCTCGGCCTCGTCGCGGGCCCGCTCGGCGTCCGCGCGCGCCGCCTGGAGCGCCTCGAGCACGTCGCGCAGCTCGTACTGTCGACGCCGGCCGCGCAGCGCGGCCCGTACGGTGCTGATGACCGCGGTGACGCGGATCGGCCGGTCGAGCAGGGTCACGTTGCGCAGCACCTCGAGGGTGCGCAGGGTGCGCATGGTCGCCCGGCTGCGGTCGTCGCCGGCGAAGAGCAGCAGCGAGATGTCCGACCACGCCGGCTGGGTGCGCAGCGTCTCGGAGAGATCGTCGATGTTCGGATCGGCCAGCGCTTCCTCGGTCAGCAGCACGGCGCCGGCGCCACGGACGATCTCGCCGCACAGCTCGGTGGTCGACCCGCAGACGTGGCAGGCCATCTGCGCCTGCGTCAGCAGCTGCGCCGTCAGCGTCCCGTCGCGGCCGATCGGGGCGAGGATGAGGACCCGCAGGTCGAGCCGCTCGTCAATCGGCATGCAACAGGCCCCGGTCCCCCAGGATCCCGACCGGCACGCGTCGAAGAGTCGCCATGCTGCGGTACCGGTATGCAACCTCGACGCCAGAGGTGGCTCGGGATCGACCGGGCCGGGGGGCGCCCGGACGTCAGCGGCCGGCAACAGGTGGGTAGAGAGATGCCCACAGTGAGGCGAGCGCGTCAGGTTGACTCTTCGCCGATGGGGAGGCCCGCCGACGCCGACGCGGGCCCTGCGCGCCGCGTCGCCGGCCCTCGGCCCTGGCACCGATCCTGTAGCAGGCGCGGCATGGCTATCACCCCCCGCATCTTCGCCTCCACGTCCACGCCCTCCCGGGAGGCCCTCGACGACACCATCGAGGACAGCTTCCCGGCGAGCGATCCGCCGTCGTCCAACCCGGCGCCGACCTACGCGGCCTGGGCCAACCCAGACGGCGACGTCTCGTCGCGCCGCGAGGGCCGGCTGGCCAAGGCGATCGAGCAGCAGACGGCGAAGCTGCCGTCGGATACGTTCCTGTGGGCCGCGGTCGGCTCGATGGGCGTCTCGGCCGCGCTCCAGCTGGCCGGCAAGCGCCACGCGAGCCTGTTCGTCGGCCAGTGGGCGCCGGCGTTCCTGCTCCTCGGCGTCTACAACAGGCTGGTCAAGGAATTCGGCTCCGACGCCTGCGATCGCGCCTGAGGCGCGGGCGGCGGCGGGTTCACCTGGCCGACCCGCGAGCTACAACGCAGCGCGTAGACATACGTGAACTCGGCACCGAAGAGCACGAGCTGCGACGAGTAGTAGACCCAGGCCAGCAGCGCGAGGAGGGACCCGGCCGCGGCGTAGGCCGAGTCCCCGCCCTCGCGACCCAGGTACCAGCCGAGGCCGAGGCGTCCCACCGTGAAGAGCGCCGCCGTGAAGATGGCGCCGGCGCGGACGTCGCGCCAATACACCACCGCGTCCGGCACAGCGACACCATCAACAGGAAGCCGGTCGCGACGACCAGCGCCATGTTCGAGAAATACTGGCCGATCAGACCACTCCACGAGAATGGCGGCGCCTCGACGTGCCAGACGGTGTTGAGCGCCGACTTCAGCTGAGCCAGCACGCCGACCGCGCCGACCAGCAGCGTAAAGAGGCCGATGATCGTGCCGATGGCGCCCGCTGTCGGCGCCTCGCCGGCGTCGCCGAGCATGCCCTCGACCGCCGCCTGGCCCGATGAGCCGACCAGCGCCGTCGCCTGCTGGACCATCTGCTCGCGCGCCTCCTGCTGGCCGAGCACGAGGCCGGCGATGCTGATGGCGATGAGCAGCAGCGGCGCCAGCGAGCACACCGTGTAGTAGGCCAGGCCCGCGGCGGTCTGCGGCGTGCCGTGCTCCAGCCAGTAGTCGACCGCCTCCCGTGCCACCGGCCAGACGCGGCACATCAGGCGGTCTCGGCCGCGGCCGTCCGCCGCACCGGCAGCTCGCAGGCGGCCAGCTTGACGACGAGACGCGAGAGCTCGGCGACGCTCCACGCCTGAGCGCAGCAGCCGCGCGGGGTGAACGGCGCCTCGGCGTCGAAGATCTCGCTGACCGATCCGACGCAGCCGCCATGGACCAGATGATCGAGCAGCGGATCGATCCAGCGGCGCGCACCGGCCGCATCCTCGGGGTGCACCGCCAGCCAGGCGTCGACGAACGGCCCCATCAGCCATGGCCAGACCGTACCCTGGTGGTAGGCCGCGTCGCGGTCGCGAAGATCGCCGAAATAGACGCACTTGTAGTCGGGGTGGTCGGGTGCCAGCGTGCGCAGCCCCGCAGGCGTGGCCAGCGACCGCGTCACGCTGTCGAGGACCGCCGGCCAGTACCGGCGATCGAGCGGCGAGTGCGGAACGGCGATGGCCAGGATCTGGTTCGGCCGGCAGGCGTCGTCGTCGCCGTTCTCGCCGTCGACGACGTCGTTGAGGCGCTTGGCGACGGGGTTCCAGAAACGGGCGTTGAAGGCGACGCGGCAGCGCGCCGCTTCGGCCCGCAGCTCGTCGCGGCCGGCGGGCCGGCCGGCGCGGTCCAGCCATGAGGCGAGCAGCACCAGCGCGTTGTGCCACAGGGCGTTGATCTCGACCGCCTTGCCGCGTCGCGGCGTCACCACCCACCCGTCGACGAGCGCGTCCATCCACGTCAGCTGAACGCCCGGCGCGCCCTGCACGAGCAGGCCGTCGCTGTCGACGTGGATGTTGAAGACCGTGCCGGCGCGATGGCAGCGGACGATCTCCTGCAGGACCGGCAGCAGCTCCTCGACCAGAGCGCGGTCGCCGGTGACGGTGTCGTAGCGATGCAGCGCGTGGAAGAACCACAGCGTCGCGTCCGCGGTGTGGTACAGCCCTTCGCGCTGGCCTTCCGGGAACAGGTTCGGGATCAGCCCGTGCCGGACGTGCAGCGCGAACGTCCGCAGGATGTCGTGCGCCTCGGAGTGGCGGCCGGTCACGAGCGCCAGGCCCTCCAGGCTGATCATCGTGTCGCGGCCCCAGTCCGTGAACCACGGGTAGCCGGCGATGACGGTACGCGGCTCGGCACCGACCGCATACGCCTGCGCGTCGTCGACGGCTCGCGTCGCCGGCCGGACGATGAACTGATCCGCGGCCAGCGGCAGCAGGAAGGTGTCGGGCTGCTGCAGGCTCTCGTCGCTCGAGGCGACGAGCCGCTGCCGCCGCGTGATCTCGTGTTCCCAGGCCTGCTCGGGGGACGTCCCCTCGAGGTTCGTCCACGGCTCGGTGGTGGCCGTCAGCCAGGCGTCCTCGCCCGGGGTGAGCGCCAGCGTGAACAGCCCCGGGCCGTGCGCCGACGCGACGTGGTCGTAGCCGCGCTCGCGTTCGATGGCGAGCGGAATGTGCGTCCACGTCTCGGCGGCCGCCTCGAAGGCGCCCTGCCCGCCGAGGATCTGCAGGCGGAGCAGCAGCGGCGATTCGGCCCGGGTGATTTCGCAGCGCGTCGGGGCGATGCGGGCGGTCGTGAAGGCGTGGTGCTGCTCGGGATCGACGGCGCTTTCGTGCGGCCGGAAGTCCAGCCACGGCCGGATGCGCAGCCGAGCCTGCCCGGAGCCGCCGCTCAGCCGATAGCGCACGTGAGCCGTGTTCTGCCCATGTGGCACGAACACCGTCCGCTCGAGGTGCACGCCGTCGGCGAGCCGGAAGGTCCACCGCGGCAGACCCGCCTGGAGGCAGAACCTGGTGTGGTCGACGATCGGCGGATTGCCGTCGCGGCCGGGCTGCAGCGACCGCGGCGCGGCGCCGTCGAGCTCGACCACCTCGTGCAGCGCGTGGACGAGCAAGGCGCGGCCGAGCGGCGCCGGCAGCGCCGCGATGAGCAGGCCGTGGAAGCGGCGCATCGGCGGGCCTTCGACGCTGCCCGAGGCGTAGCCGCCGAGGCCGTTGGCGACGAGCCATTCGAGCGGCGCCGCGGCGGAGGTCGACGGCCGCGGCTCGGGAGTCAGCTGGAGAAGCGAGCGGTTGGTCATCAGGGCACCAGAGCGGGTCTGAACACCGTAGTGGATCGGCCGGTGGCCACGAGCTTCGTGGGTTGCCAGTGGCCCGCAATTCCCACGCCACCATAGGCGCGGTCCTCCGAGGACCAGAGCACGGCCCATTCGAACAGCTCTGGGGGGGCGACCAGTGGATCCGGCGCGCGGGCGAAGTCCGCGTCGGGCCCGAGATTGACGACCAGCAGGCGATCTTCGTGGGTGGCGCGCCCGATGAAGCGCAGCAGCAGCGTCTGGTCGTCGAGCGTCGACCCGGCCAGCCGGACGGCCTGCTGGCCGAGCGACGCGTCCTCACGGCGCAGGGTGGTCAGATCCCGATACATCCGCCAGATCGGATCGGCCAGCGGATCGAAGTCGTGGTCGAGCCGGCAGGCGTCGAACAACGGGCGCCCGATCGCATCGACCGTGGCGCCTTGGTAGGCCTCGCGCAGACGGCTGAACTGTGCGAGGAACGCCTGGCGGCCCTTCAGGACCAGCGTCTGCAGCTCCGGGGCGTGGTCGCAGAAGTACCCGAACGGGGCCCGGGAGCCCCACTCCTGGCCCTGGAAGAGCAGCGGTGTCCAGGGTCCCAGCAGCAGCAGCGCCGACATGGCCCGCCAGGCCTGCGGGCTGGAGATGTCGATGAGCCGCTTGCCGACCGCCACGTTGGCGACCTGATCGTGGTTCTCGAGGAAGGCGATGAACTGGTGCGCCGGGCAGTCGAGGGCCGGGGCGCCGCGCCGCGCCGATTGCCACGGATAGTACTGGCCCTGGAACAGGAAGCCGTGCAGCGCCGCCGACAGCCACTCGCGCGACGTGCCGCGGTAGTCCGACGTGTAGGCCTCGTGCGTGCCGGTCAGCGCGACGCGCGACGAGTGGTGGAAGTCCTCGTTGAAGACGCCGTCCATGCCGTAGCCGCCGGCGGCCGGCGGTCGCATCAGTCGGCCGTGCTGCGGCTCGTGCTCGGCGACCACCACGATGGCGCGCGGCGCCGCGACCGCGCGCGCCACGCGGGTCAGCGCCGCCAGGATGTGCTCGGACGACACGTCGTAGATCTGCTGGGCGGCGTCGATGCGGAAGCCGTCGAGGTGGAACTCGCGGACCCAGTAGGCGACGTTGGTCAGGACCAGCTCGCGCATGCCGTCGCAGTGCGCGTCGTCGAAGTTGAGCGCGTCGCCCCACTCGTTGGCATAGCGACGGCTGCCGTACCAGCGCGAGAACTTCGGCAGGTAGTTGCCGGACGGGCCGAGGTGGTTGTAGACGACGTCGAGCGTCACCGCCAGGCCGAGGCCGTGCGCGATGTCGACGAAGTACTGCAGATCGGCCGGCGTCCCGTAGTGGTGGTAGGGCGCGAACCACTGGACGCCGTCGTAGCCCCAGCCGAAATCGCCGGCGAACTCCGCCACCGGCATCATCTGGACGACCGTGATGCCGGCGTCGCGCAGGCGCGGCAGCCGCTCCGCCGCGGCGCGCCAGGTGCCTTCGCGGGTGAAGGTGCCGACGTGCAGCTCGTACAGGTACCTGCCCGGGCAGCGAGATCCCGGGCCACTCCGCGTCGTGCCACGCGTAGCCGGACAGGTCGACGACGGCGGAAAGGCCGTCGGGGCCGTCGGGCTGGGCGCGCGAGGCCGGGTCGGGATAGACGGTGTCGTCGCCCTCGAAGCGGAAGCCGTAGCGCGACCCCGGCTTGGCCACCGCCTGGCAGCCGTGATATCCGCTCGGCTCGGCGTCGAGCGCGACGGTGCGGCCGTCGATGACCAGCGTGATCGATTGATGATCCGGCGCCCACACGCGGACGTGCGCCTCGAACGGCGACACCATCTCGGCGCCGACCGGATAGGAGCGCGCCGCCATCAGGACGCCCGCTCCGCCAGGTTCACCAGCACGACGACCGACGCCGCCGCGACCTTGTAGGTCGCGCCCACCTTCGTCGTCCGCGTCGGCTCGTCGCGGGCGGTGTCGGCGATACGGCGCCAGTAGCCCTTCTCGAGCGGTGGCAGCTGGTATTCGTGCGGGTCCGGCGTCGCGTTGAGGATCAGCAGCGCCTTCTGGTCGCCGCGCCAGCCGAACATCGCGACGTGCCCGCGCGGCTGGTCCCAGTCCTCACCGGTGAGCTCCTGGCCGTCCGGCCGCAGCCAGCGGATGTCGAGGCCGAAGCCGGCCCACTGGTCCTTCCGGATCCACGGCAAGTTCGGCCGCACCTTGATCAGCTGACGGACCAGCGCCTGCAGCTCGGGGTCGACCTTCGACCAGTCGAGCCACGAGATCTCGTTGTCCTGGTTGTAGGCGTTGTCGTTGCCCTGCTGCGAGCGGCCCCACTCGTCGCCGGCGAGGAGCATCGGCGTGCCCATCGACAGCAGCACCGTCGCCAGCAGGTTGCGCTTCTGGCGCAGGTCGCCGCCGGCCAGATCGTGCAGCGTGAAGCCGTCGTGGCTGGCGATGTAGTTGATGCTGGCGCTCGGCCGCCGGCCGCTGCCCTTGTAGAGATCGATGCTGCCGGTCAGACGCGCCGCGACCTCGGGCAGGCGGCCCGGCTCGTTGCGCCAGAAGGCGCGCATGCTCTCGCGATAGCGGTCGTTCCACTCCGACCAGTGGTACGGGAAGTTGCCGACCTGGTAGCCGTTGGTGCCGGTGTCCCACGGTTCGGCGATCAGCTTGACGCGCTGCAGCACCGGGTCCTGGTGAATCGTGGTGAAGAAGCCCGACCACGTGTCGAGGGTGTGGGCGCCGCGCGCCAGCGTCGCCGCGAGGTCGAAGCGGAAGCCGTCGACGTGCATCTCCTCGACCCAGTAGCGCAGCGAGTCCATCACCAGCTGCAGGACGTAGGGATGGCGCAGGTTGACGCTGTTGCCGGTCCCCGTGTAGTCCATGTAGTAGCGGGGCTCTTCGGCGACGAGGTGGTAGTAGGCCGGGTTGTCGAAGCCCTTGAAGTTGAGGTGCGGGCCGAGGTGGTTGCCCTCGGAGGTGTGGTTGTAGACGACGTCGAGGATCACCTCGAGGCCGGCGGCGTGGAACGCCTTGACCATGTCCTTGAACTCGCGCACCTGGCCGCCGCGATCGTCGGCGGCGGCGTACTCGGCGTGCGGGGCGAAGAAGCCGTAGGTGTGGTAGCCCCAGTAGTTGCGGAGGCCTTCGTCGAGCAGCCCGGGCTCGTGCATGAACTGGTGCACCGGCATCAGCTCGACGGTGGTGACCCCCAGCTTGCGGATCGAGTCGAGCACCGCCGGCGTCGCCAGTCCGGCGTAGGTGCCGCGCAGGTGCTCGGGCACGGCCGGATGCTGCTTGGTGAAGCCTTTGACGTGGACCTCGTAGATCACCGTGTGCTCGGGCCAGTGCCCGGGCCGGCGGTCGCGGCCCCAGTCGAACGACGTGTCGACGACATAGGAGCGCGGCGCATTCGGCGCGCTGTCCGTCGACTCCATCACCAACTCGTCGCCGCCGAGCGGATACGAGAACATCGCGTGGCCCCAGGCGATGTCCCGCGACAACGCCTTGGCGTAGGGATCGCTCAGCAGCTTGGCCGGGTTGCAGCGCAGGCCCTGGGCCGGATCGTAGGGACCGTGGACGCGGTAGCCGTAGGCCTGGCCGGCAGTGATTCCGGGCAGGAACAGGTGCCAGATGAAGCCGGGCTCGCAGACGAGGTCGTAGCGCGACTCCTCGCCGGCCTCGTCGAACAGGCACAGCTCGATGCGCTCCGCCAGGCTCGAGAACACGCGGAAGTGCACGCCCTCCTTGGTCAGGGTGGCCCCGAGTGGGCCATCGATCGTCGTCATCTCGTGTCCTCTCCGGGTCTCCGTTCGAGGAGCGCGACCGGGAAGGCGCCGAACAGTGCCTCGAGGTCGACCGCTCCGCCGTCGATCATCGTGTCGGCCAGCACGTGGTGCCAGCGGCCATCCGGCAGCCGGGCCTGCGTGCCGGTCCAGTCCGGCGCCCAGGTGCGGATCGGCGTCACCACCGCGATCTCGCCGCCGCGCAGGAAGGCGACGGCGCGGGCCGCGGCCGGGCCGCGCAGCTCGATCGGCGCGTAGGCCGAACCGGGATCGGCGAGCCCGGCATGCCGCGCCTTGAGGCGCAGCGTCCGGCTCGTCGTCCACAGCTTGGGCAGGCCCTCGTCCATCCGCGCCAGCACCTCGTCGGCGGTCATCCGATCGCAGGCCGCGAGGCGCGACTCGCGGCAGGCGTAGTCGACCAGCCGGCGGTTGTCGGGATCCACCAGGACGCGGTGCCACAGCTCCGAGCCCTGGTAGAGATCGGGCACGCCGGGCAGCGTCAGCTTCAACAACTGCTGCGACAGGGCCTTGATCCAGTCGGCCGGGTGCAGCGCGTCGACGAGCGCGGCGACTTCGCCGACGAAGCCGGCGTCGTCGAACAGGTCGTCGACGAAGTGGTGCATCGCCCGCTCGTAGTCCTCGGACGGGCCGAGCCAGTCGGTGAACACCTTGGCCTCGCGCGCCGCCTTCTCGACGTGCACGTGGGCCCGCTCGCGGCTCAGCGGCCAGGCGCCGACCAGCGTCTGGTAGAGGTAGGTACTCCAGGGTCCGATCGGGCTGGCCGTCGACGCGCCAGGCGTCCGACCGCCGGCCCCAGCGCTCGACGTGCTCGGACCACAGGTCGGGGATCTCGGAGAGCACGCTCAGGCGGGCGCGGACGTCCTCACCGCGCTTCGAGTCGTGCGTGCTCGTGCCGTGCATCCGCTGCGGGTGCTCGCGCTGCCAGCGCGCGACGGTGTCGTGGAACTCCGCCGGCGACACGCTGAAGCGGCGCGGATCGCAGCCGACCTCGTTGAGCGCGATGAAGCGCACGTCGCGATAGGCGGCGGTGTCCTCGACCGCCTTGGCCGCGGTCGCGGTCGAGAGCTGCTGGAAGCGGCGGACGAACTCGAGCCCGGCCGGTCCCTCGCCGCCGGTCGCGAACAGGCGCGCGACCAGGTCGAGGAGCGGCTCGGGGACGTCCGGGCGCCGCGTCCGGACGCGCTCGCAGAGCGCGGCGAGGCGCGCCACGTCGGCGTCGGTGGCGCCCTCGGCGGAGACGTAGGTGCGATAGACCCGGGCGCCGGCGACCAGCTCGCGCACCAGGATCGAGGCGTCGCGGAGCGAGTAGTCGCGCAGGTTCAGATCGTCCTGGCACATGCGGTAGAGCGTCAGCGCGACGCGCTTGGCGTCGCCGGCCAGCCAGTGCTCGAGGATCTCGTGCCGCGCGTCCTCCTCGACCTCGTCGAAGTTGTCGAGGGCGCCGGTGAAGCGCGTATAGAGCCCGTTGAACGGCGCTTCGCACTCGGCGGCGATGAGGAGTCGCGTCAGCAGCGCGCCGGTCTCGTAGCCGGTGGTCCCGTCGACCGGCCACGGCGGCAGCATCTCGCCCTCGGCGACGATCTTCTCGATGCCGATCCATTGCGACGGCGCCAGCGCCCGCAGCCGGCGCAGGTAGCCGCCGGGGTCGGCCAGGCCGTCGACGTGATCGACGCGCAGGCCGTCGACGCTGCCGTCGGCGACCCACGTCACGACCAGGCGGTGCATCGCGTCGAAGACCGTGTCGTCCTCGACCCGCACGCCGATCAGGCCGTTGACGTCGAAGAAGCGGCGGTAGGGCGTCTCGTCGCGGGCCAGCCGCCACCACGTCAGGCGATAGTGCTGGGCCTCGAGCAGCGCGTGCAGCCGGGTCGGGTCGGCGTTCAAGGCGGCGACGACCGCCTCGAGACGCTTTCCGTCGCCCGCCCCCCGCTCGCCGCCGGCCTCGGGTTCGTCGTCGAGCGCGGCGCGGGAGCCAATCGAGAGCGGGAACCGGTTGGCGGCGTAGGCGACGAACGGCCGGCCGCGCTCGACGACCAGCTTCAGCCGGCCGGCGGTCAGCTCGCGGCCGTAGGGCTCGCCGAGGATCGGGATGAGCAGCTTCGGCGAGGCCGGTCCGGCGTACGGGTCGGCGCTCAGGTCGACGTCGAAGACCGGGAAGCTGGCGCTGGCCGTGCCGTGCGTCAGGACGTCGATCCACCACGCGTTGCCCTCGAGGGCGACGTGGTTGGGCACGATGTCGGCGATCAGGCCGAGGCCATGCGTTCGGCAGGCCGCGACGAAGCGCTCGCGGCCCTCGGCTCCGCCCAGCTCAGCGCGGACCCGCGTCGGGTCGACGACGTCGTAGCCGTGCCGGCTGCCCGGGACCGACTCGAAGACCGGCGAGCAGTAGACGTGCGAGATTCCGAGGGCGGCCAGGTACGGGACCACGGCGGCGGCCTTGTCGAAGTCGAAATCCGGCTCCAGCTGGAGTCGATACGTGGCGCGGATGGGTTTCAACGGAAGAGACAGGAGTGCACAGCCCGTTCCAGGCGAGGGTCATGCGACGGACGATCGGGGCGCCGGCGGTCGTCAGCCGGGGTCCGGTCCCTGGTATCGACGTCGTCCAGTTGAGCAGCCGCCTGCTGAGGAGTGGAACCGCCCTGCCGCGTTCCCGGCGGCGGCCCGAGCCGCCGTTCGGCCTCGTCCCAATCCTCCTCGTGGCGGCCCTCGACGCCGCCATTGCCAACATAGACCAGGTAGGCCTCGCCGGCCACGTGTCCGGGCGTGCCGGCTGGGGTGCCCCGGAACTTGCAACCTGAAGGCCGGCGGACCGGGAGGGCCGCGCAGCCATGAACGACGACGACGTCGGGCCATCGAAGGGTTCGAAGCGGCGGGCCGCTTCCTCTGTGTCCACGCACATCGACCGCAACGTGCGAGCCATCGCCGCTCTCGAGAAGAGCGCGATGGAAGAGCGCAGCCCGGCCGATCGGATGAGCGACGCCATCACCCGGGTCGCCGGCAGCGCGATGTTCGTCGTCGTGCACGCGATCGGCTTCACGGTGTGGATTGCCATCGACGTCGGCCTGGTGCCGGGCGTCGCGCCCTTCGACCCGTATCCCTTCAGCTTCTTGACGCTGGTCGTCTCGCTCGAAGCCATCTTCCTGGCCATTTTCGTGCTCATGTCGCAGAACCGCGCCGCGCGCCTCGCCGATCGCCGCGCCCATCTCGACCTGCAGGTCGACCTGCTCGCCGAGCGCGAGCTGACGGCGGCGCTGCACATGCTGCGCGCGCTCTGCAGCAAGCAGCAGGTCGTGCTCGATCAAATCGGCACGGACGTCAAGGACCTGCTCGAGGAAACGAACGTCGAAGCGCTGGCCTCGAACCTCGACAGGAAGCTGCCGGCCTGACCGGCACCTCGCTTGCAACGTCGCGGGACATGGCAGGGCGGGGAAGAGGGCACGCTCGAGCTGTGGAGGCCGGTGCGGCGATCCTTCATTTTCCTGGGTAGCACGAAAGCGAGACTGAGCATGTACACGACAGCCTTTCCGACCGACGTCGATGCCACGTTCGCGGCCGCCGACGTGAAGCGCTGGGGCGCCCTGGCCGCCGCGGCCGCGGTCATCGGCTATGGCATCAGCCGGCGATCGATGCCCGGCCTGCTGATCGCCGCCGGCGCCGCTCCGCTGGCGTATCGCGGCGCCACCGGCAAGTGGCCCGCGGCGATCGAATCCTTGGTGGCGGGGGGCGGCGACACCCGGTCGGCGCTCTCCGGGCCGCGCGGCATCCACGTCCGCGAGTCGGTCCGGCTCGAGTGCCCCATCGACGAGGTCTACCGGTTCTGGTCGCGGCTCGAGAACCTGCCGACGTTCATGGAGAACCTCGTCGGCGTCACCGACCTCGGGGGCGGCCGATCGCACTGGGTCGCGCGCGGGCCGGGCGGTCTCCGCGTCGAATGGGATGCCGAGATCATCAACCGGATCCAGAACAAGGTGCTGGCCTGGAAATCGCTGCCCGGCGGCGACGTCGTCAGCGCCGGCTCGGTCACCTTTGAGCCGGCCCGCGACGACCGCGGCACGCAGCTGACGGTGACGCTGCAGGTACGATCCGCCGGCCGGGTCGTTCGGGGTCATGGTGGCGAGCGCCTTCGGGCGTGAGCCGTCGCAGACGATCCGCGAAGCGCTGCGCCGCCTGAAGCAGCTCCTCGAGGCCGGCGAAATCGCCAAGGCGGCGGGCACGGCGGGGGTCCCGGCCGGAGCCGGTCGATGAAGGCCTGCTGCTACTACGGCAAGGAGGACATCCGCGTCGAGCGAGTTCCCGATCCGCAGATCCTCAACCCGCGCGACGCCATCGTCAAGGTCACGGCCACCGCGATCTGCGGATCGGATCTGCACATCTACGACGGTTACATCCCGGCCATGGAGCGGGGCGACATCCTCGGCCACGAATTCATGGGCGACGTGGTCGAAGTGGGGAAGGGCAACGATCGCCTGAAGGTCGGCGATCGCGTCGTCGTGCCCTTCACCATCGCCTGCGGCCACTGCTACTTCTGCCACAAACAGCTGTGGTCGTTGTGCGACAACTCGAACCCGAACGCGGCGCTCGCCGAGAAGCTGGCCGGCTACTCCGGCTCCGGCCTGTTCGGCTATTCGCACATCTACGGCGGCTACCCGGGCGGCCAGGCCGAGTACGCCCGGGTGCCCTTCGCCGACATCGGTCCGATCAAGGTGCCCGATTCGCTGGAGGACGAGCAGGTTCTGTTCCTGTCGGACATCTTCCCGACCGGCTACATGGCGGCGGAGAACTGCGACATCCAGCCCGGCGACACGGTCGCGGTCTGGGGCTGCGGGCCGGTCGGCCAGTTCGCGATCAAGAGCGCCTGGCTCCTCGGGGCCGAGCGCGTCATCGCCATCGATCGCTTCCCTGAGCGGCTGGCGATGGCGGCGTCGCAGGGCCAGGCCGAAGTGCTGGACTACGAGGAGGTCGACGTACCGGCCGCGCTGCGCGAGATGACCGGCGGCCAGGGACCGGACTCCTGCATCGATGCCGTCGGCCTGGAGGCGCACGGCACGACGCTCGACGCCTGGTACGACCGCGTCAAGACGTCGCTCGACCTGGCCACCGATCGCCCGCACGCGCTCCGTCAGGCGATTGCGTCGTGCCGCAAGGGCGGCATCGTGTCGATTCCCGGCGTCTATGGCGGCTGGCTGGACAAGTTCCCGCTCGGCGCCGCGTTCGCCAAGGGCCTGACCCTCAAGATGGGCCAGACCCACATGCACCGCTACCTGCCACTGCTCCTCGGCCGCATCGAGCGCGGCGAGATCGATCCGTCGTTCGTCATCACCCACCGCGTCGGTCTCGACGACGCGCCGGAGATGTATCGCACCTTCCGCGACAAGCAGGACGATTGCATCAAAGTCGTGATGAAGCCGAGCTGACGTTTCACGCCGACCGCTCGCGCGCAAGAACCGGAAAGGACCGGACGCGACGGGGCGGTAGACTGGAGCCCATGGGCTCGCTGATCCAGGCTCCGCCGCTGGTCCTCACCCGGATCGACACGCCGCTCGGCGACATGGTCTCCGTCACCGACGACCTCGGGCTGCACCTCTTCGAGTTCCACGATCGGACGGCGCTGCCGACCGAGATGCGGCGGATCGAGTCGCGCTGCGGTGCCGTCGTCGAGGGGACGACCGCAGCGAGCGAGGCGCTCGGCCGCGAGCTGACCGAGTACTTCGCCGGCACGCGGGTCACGTTCGGCGCCCGCATCGTCCAGCGCGGCTCGCCGTTCACGGCCCAGGTCTGGGACGCGCTCGTCGAGATTCCCTGCGGCGAGACCCGCAGCTACAGCCAGATCGCCGAGCGCATCGGCCGGCCGTCGGCGGTGCGGGCGGTCGCCCGCGCCAACGGCGCCAACCAGGTGGCGATCCTGGTGCCCTGTCATCGCGTCATCGGCGCCGACGGGACCCTGGTCGGCTACGGCGGCAAGCTCTGGCGCAAGAAGTGGTTGCTGGACCACGAGCAGCGGGTCAGCAAGCTCTTCTAGGAGGACGGTTGGCTCGGGTCACTCCGCTTGCACCACGAGCGGCGGAGGTAGTGTGATGACCCCTCAGGTCGTATTTCTGGCCGCCGCGCTGGCCGCGGGTTCGGTCGGCGTGCAGCCGCCGACGTCGGCCCCGCCCAAGCCGTCCTCGAACGCCCCCGACGATCGCCTCGCGACACCCGCCATTCCGGCCAAGGTGACCGTCGAAGGCTGCGTCGCCACCGAGGCGGAGATTCTGAACCGCAAGGCCGACCTCGGCGAGCGGACCGGCCTGGACAAGCATTTCGTCCTGGTCAGCGCCGCCGTCGTGAAGGGGAAGTCGCCGGTCGCCGCACCGGTCAGCGGTAGCGGCGTGGCTTCCACCGCCCTGGCGCCGATGTTCCAGCTGCACGGCCTCACCGACGAGCAGCTGAAGCTGCATGTCGGACATCGCGTCCGGGTCGAGGGCCGCTTCACCAACCTCGATGCGTCGACGACGTCGGCCGCTACCGGTGGCGAGCTCGTGCAGTTGGACGTCGCGACGATTCGCCAGGTGCCGGGCGACTGCTCGGTGCCGAAGAGCTGAAGCAGACACCGACGACGACTCCGGAGTGGCACTCAACCGCCGACGACTCCGGAGTGGAACTGAACTCCGGAGTCGTTCAGGGCCGATTTGATCACTGCCGGAGCGGCCGGTCCGACGTGTGTGCGGCGATGGGAGCCGCGTCGGACCGGCCGTCCGGACAGATCAGGCGGGAGCTACGAGCCGGCGCCGGCGCGGCGCGGTTCGTCGGTCGCGATCAACGCGTCGAGCTGACGGTTGACCTCGTCCTTCGCCAGGCCGTAGCGCTCCTGGATGCGGCCAACGAGCTGGTCCCGCTGCCCGGCGGCCTGATCCAGGTCGTCGTCGGTCAGCTGGCCCCACTTCTCCTTAACCTGTCCCTTGAATTGCAGCCATTTTCCCTTGAAGACGTCGTCATTCATCAGTGGTTCCTCCGGTCGATGGCCAGTGCAAGCTCCCGGCCAGATCCATCCCGGCCGCGTCAGTTTCCGGGCGTCAGCGCGCGCTTGACGTCGAGCCCGAAGGACGGCTTCTGGGGTGTCCCCGAGACCCGGATCGGCAGCTTGGTGCCGCCGCCCGGGCGGCGGAAGAACGGCTGCGCGACGCGCACCAGCACCGACTTGAAGCCGGTGACGGTCTCGGCCAGCGACGCGTCCAGCAGCAGGTGGCCGGTGAAATCGAGCTGCTCCGATTTCAGGTCGAACGAGCCGGCCAGCTGCACCGCCGATCCCGGCACCGCGAACGTCAGCTGGCTGAGACGAATGCGGCCGTTCTTCATCACGAAGCGTCCATTCAGTTGCGAGACGACGCTGGGGCCGCGGTCGTCGGTTTCGCCGCGGCCGCGGCGACTGAGGGTGTCGATGCGCTTCTGGACGTTGAAGCTGGTGAAACGGGCCTGCTCGATCGAGAAGGCACCATCGAGCTGCAGGCGCTCCGGCACGTCGGCCTCACCGGCCGGCAGCAGGAAGGTGGTCTGCAGCTTCATCTGGCCGGTCAGCGGCATCGTCTTGTCCTTGATCGCCAGGCGCAGGATGTCCTCGATCCTGGCGTCGTCGATGGTGACCTGCAGGTAGACCTTGCGACCCTTGACGTCCTCGCTGCGCACCACTTCGCCGCGGGCCAGGATGTGCGACGACGACAGCAGCGTCACGTCGACGGGCTCGAGCCAGGTGTTGCCGTTGGTGCCGTCGACGACCGCCGCGAAGCGCGTCTGCAGGTGGACCGGCTGGCCGGCGATGTCGACCTGGAAGTCGGGCGTGTCGGTCGTGCCCTCGACGCGGATGCGCTCGAGGACACCGTGGAAGCGGCCGCTCGAGGAGAGGATGCCACCGATGCCCTTGATCGTGTCGAGGTTGGCGTTGGCGAACTGGTAGTCGGCGCCGAGCGGCGTCATCCGCGGGTCGTTGGTGTTCCACGGCCCGATGGTCCCCTTGGCGTAGATCTCACCCTTCGGCTTGGGGTTCGACAGCCGCGCCTCGAAGGTGGCGGCGCGATCGAAGCCGAAGTCGGTCATCACCAGATCGTGGATGTCGAAGATGCGCGGCATCTTGGCCGGATCGTCGGTGTCGATCTGCAGCCGCGACGCCCGCGACCGCAGCGTGTCGATGACGACGGCCGATCGATTCGAGAGGGGCGGGCGCCGCGGCTCGTCGTCGTTCGCCTTCTCCCCGTCGTCCTTCTTTGCTCCGGCGACGCGACGCAGGCCTCCCGGCGGCAGGCGGATCTCCAGGCCGTCGAGCTCGATGGTCTTGAGGTGCAGCGTCTTGAACATCAGGCCGGGGATCGACGCGCCGGCCGAGAACGACTTGATGGTGATGAGCGGCGCGATGTCCCGGCGGCCCTTGTAGCGGACGACGAGGCCGGTGCCACGCACCTCCGGCTGCGGAAAAATCGACACCTGCAGCGTGGCGATCTCGGTCTCGCTGTCGAAGCGCTCGTTGAGCGCCTTCACCGCAAGGTCCCGGACGTGCGGCGTCAGCCGCGAGAACAGTGAGGCGAGGGTCGCCACCAGAACCGCGAACAGAACGGCGATGACCAGCCAGCCGCGTCGGCTGATGCGGCGGCGACTCGAGCGGGCCGGGCGACCTTCTTGCATTGCCGGTTGCAGCATGCGGATTCCGGGCCAGCCATTCGGGCCATTTGGCGCCATTCCGGCCCAGTCCGTCGGTTTCCGCCTTGCCTCATCTGTGGAGAGAGCGACATGAAAATGGCAGTCGGCATCCTGCTCATCGTCGTCGGCGTCATCGGCCTGGCCGTCGGCGGCATCAACTACACCCGTCGGGAAAAAGTCATCGACATCGGGCCGATCGAGGCGACGGCCGAGAAGCACGAGCGCATCCCGGTGCCACCGGTCGCCGGCGGTCTGGCGCTGGCGGCGGGCGTGGTCCTGCTGCTCGCCGGCAACAAGCGCACGTCGTAGATTCTGCGCTTCGCCCCGGGCTGAGCCCCGGGCTGAGCCCCGGGCTAAGGCCCGGGCTTCGGAGCGCCGTCGTCGGTGGGCGAGCGGGTGATCAGGGCGCGGAGGGCGAGCGGATCGGCCGGCTTGATGAGGTGGGCGTCGAAACCCGCCTGCGCGGTGGCCTGACGGTCGCGCTCCTGGCCCCACCCGGTCACGGCGACCAGCATGATCCGGTCGCCGTGCGGCAGGGCGCGGATGCGCCGCGCCGCCTCGAGTCCATCCAGGCCGGGCATGCCCAGGTCGAGGAACACGACGTGCGGCCGCAGGGCCACCGTCTCGTCGAGGGCGGCGGCACCATCGTAGGCGGTGCGAACTTCGCAGCCGAAGGCTCGCACCACGAGGGCCAGGCTGTCGGCGCCGTCGCGATTGTCGTCGGCGATCACCACGCGTCGGCCCAGGGTCTCGACCGGCTGCGGATCGCCGATCGCAGGCGAAGCCGTCGCCGGCGCCGTGCGCGCCAGCGGCAGCCGCACCTCGAAGGTGCTGCCCCGGTCGAGGCCCGGGCTGCGCGCCGACACCCGCCCGCCGTGCAGTTCGACCAGGCCCTTGACCAGCGACAGACCGATGCCGACGCCGCCCTGGGCGTGCGTACGCGCCTGGGACGCCTGAGAGAACACGTCGAAAATGGTCGGCAGGGCTTCGGCGGCGATGCCGATGCCGTCGTCGCTGACGGTGACGACGACCTCGCGCGCCTGCGCCACCGCCGCGATCCGGATCGTCGAGCCGCCGTGCGAGTACTTCGAGGCGTTGCTGATCAGGTTGGCGAAGACCTGGGCGATGCGCATCGGGTCGGCGGCGATCGGCACCGGCGCCGCCGGTGCCTCGACGGTCACCCGCTGCCGCGCCGCCTCGATCGGCGGGCGGCTCGTCTCGAGGGCGAGGTCCAGCACCGTCTGCAGCGTCAGCGGCTCGATGCGCAGCTCCAGCTTGTTGTGGGTGATGCGCGCCACGTCGAGCAGGTCGTCGAGCAGGCGCGACATCTGCTGCACCTGGCGCTCGATGATGCCGCCGACGTGGCGCAGCGTGGCGTCGTCGGGCAGCGCCAGCCGGAGCGCCGCGACGCCGCTCCGGATCGGGGCCAGCGGGTTGCGCAGCTCGTGGGCGAGGACGGCGAGGAACTCGTCCTTGCGCCGATCGCTGTCGCGCAGCGACTGCTCGAGGGCCTTGCGCCGGCCGATGTCGCGGGCAATCGACGAGGCGCCGATGATGGCGCCGCTCTCGTCACGGATCGGCGACACGGTCAGCGAGACGTCGATCAACCGCCCGTCGCGGGCGACGCGCTGCGTCTCGAACGGCTCGACCCGGCGCGCCTGCCGGACGCGGTCGAGGATCTCGAGCTCTTCTTCATGACGGGTCGCCGGGATGATTCGGTTGACCGAATGCCCCACCACCTCATCGGCGGTATAGCCGAGCATGGCCCGGGCCCCGGCGTTCCACGAGAGGATGACGCCTTCGAGGGACTTGGTCATGACCGCGTCTTCGGTCGATTCGACCACGGCGGCCAGCAGGGCGCGGAGCTCGTCGGTCCGGCGGCGCTCGGTGACGTCGAGGACGACGCAGCGGCTGTGCAGGAGCCGGCCGTGCTCCCAGCGCGCGCTCGAGCTGATCAGGACGTCGCGGGCGCCGCCGTCGCGGCAGCGCAGGCGGGCCGGGAAGTTGCGCAGGGTCTCGCCGCGCTGCAGCCGGTCGAGCATGTCATCGACGACCGGGCGATCGACGTGGAACTCGGTCACGACGTGGCCGACGTACTCCTCCGCCGGGTAGCCGAGCATCGCCAGCTCGGTGCGGTTGGCGCGCAGGATGCGTCCGTCGAGGTCGAGCCAGTGCAGGCCGACGCTGGCGTTCTCGAAGAAGTCGCTCAGCTCCTCTTCACTCGCCCGCAGTTCCTGCTCGGCGCGCCGCCGATCGGAGACGTCGCGGAACACGAGGACGCTGCCGGCCATGCCGCCGTCGGCGGCCCGGACCGGGGCGGCGCTGTCGTCAATCGGCAGTTCTGAGCCGTCGCGCGCCACCAGGATGGTGTGGTTGGCGAGGCCGACGACGGTGCCTTCACGCAGCGCGCGCAGGGCCGGATTGTCGACCGGCGCCCGGGTGTCCTCGTTGACGATCCGGAAGACGGCGTCGAGCGGGTGGCCGGCGGCATCGGGGCTGGGCCAGCCGGTCAGCCGCTCGGCGACGCCGTTGAGCGAGACGACGGTGCCGGTCGCGTCGGTGACGATGACGCCATCGCCGATCGACTGCAGCGTCGTCCGCAGCCGTTCCGCCTCGAGCCGATGGCTCTCGCGGGATCGACGAAGAGCATCCGCGCCGGCGCTGATGAGCCAGCCGGTGCCCATGAAGATGAGGATGCCGACCACGTGGACCGGCTTGAGCCCCTCGCTCTGGATGCGCGGGGCGAGCAGAAAGCCGACCGTCGTCGCGGCGCTCAAGACGGTGGCGAGGAGGCCGGGCCCGAGGCCGCCGTACCAGGCGGCGACCATCACGGCGCCGTAGAACGTCAGGTAGGGAAGGTCGCTTCCGAGCCAGTGGAAAAGAACCAGCCGCCACAGTCCGGCGGCCAGGGTCGCCGCGATCGCCACCACGTAGGGAAGCCACGCCGCCATCGGTTGCGGCGAGCATACCCCAGCTGCGCGCACCGGCCGCGACGCGAAGCCTGGTCGATGTCACCAGGGCGCGCCGCGGCCCGTGCCGGATCTAGATGATGGACGCCGCGCGCGGCTATTCCATCTTGCGCTGTGACGACGAGGTCGTTGACGACGCGGAAGCCGGTCGCCTCACGGACCGCGATCGCTTCGGCCCGGGCGCGCTGCTCGCCGCTGGCCACGGAGCCCTTCAGGGTGACGGTCTTCGTCGCCGGATTGGTGTCGACGTTGATGTCGCTCGCATCGACGGTCTTGTCCATCGAGATGGCGAGCTTGACGTCGGCCGTCTCGGTCGCCGCCGACGCCCGGTCGCCGACGTCCGGCTTGGCCGGGGCTTCGGTGGCGGGCGGCCGGTCCGCGGCTTCGGGCCGTTGTTCGGGCGAGCACGCGGCGACGAGGCCGAGCGCACCGACGAAGGCGAGTCCGTAGATGTGTGATCGCATCGGGAATCCTCCTAGAAGCGGAACGTGGCGCCCACCGACGCGCGCCAGAAATCGAAGCTGCCGAGCTCCAGGTCGACGTCGTTGCTGCGGTCGGTGTCGCGGACGCCACGGAAGTAGCGGAGATCGGCGCGCAGGCCCAGGCTCTTGCTCACCAGCGCGTGGACCCCGCCGCCGACGGTGAGGCCGAGGCTGTTGTCATCGAGTTCGAAGATGTCGTCGGCGTCACGCACTCGGGACCGAATCAGGCCGGCCCCGGCGATCGCGTAGGGCCGGATGCCCGGCTCGCCGAGCGGCGCGCCGATCACGATGCTGCCCATCAGCGTCGTCACGTTGCTGTCGGCGATGCCGAGGATGACGCCGTCGTCCTCATCGAGCAGGTCGGGAGCGATGCTGCCGTCGAACTCGACGCCGATGACGCCGTGAGACATCCACGCCGCCGAGGCGCCATACGTGACGTGCTGCGAGCTGGTCGCGCCACCGAAGGCACTGCCCAGGTACGGCGTGATCAGCCAGTCGGCCCGCGCCGGAACCGCAGTCGTGACGAGCAGCCACGATGCCGACAGCATCGCGATTCCGAATCGGGACATGCATCCTCCACCGACACACCACGCGCGGCGCCCGATCGGTTCGCGATCGACGTGCCGGCCGGGAAGGAGCAGGAGTCGTGCCGTCGTCGCGGCGCGAGCAGGGGTTACCGCCGAGTGCGCGCCCTCCCCAACGTGCGAACGACGCGACCGAGGTTCGGCAACCGCGCGACTCGTCCACGCGTCGTCGAATGGAGGGGGGACGAGGATTGTCAGGGCTCCAGCTGGCGACGCTCTTGCACTGCGCCCGGCCGGAGATTCCACTCGATGTCACTCGCCATTCGCGCGTTGGAACGCGTGTCACTACCCACTGCGAGCCTGTCGCAGCGAATCCGTGCGGAGTACGAAGAAATGCCGTGCCTGCGTCTGACCTTGGCGCAGGCGTCGAGATTCTGGCATGTCGATCAGGACACCTGCCGCGCCGTGCTCGACGAGCTGGTCGCCGAGGGCGTCCTGGTGCTCGGTCGCTACGGATACCTGCGCGCGTGACGCAGCGATACAGAGAACGACTCCGGAGTCGACTGCCACTCCGGAGTCGGGTTCGTCAGCGGTCTTCTCGTCGTCCAGCGTCTCGCCGCGCTACGGCGCGCCGGCCGGCTCGGAGATGCCGCACTCTTTCATTTTGTTGAGGAGCGTCTTGTAGCTGACCTTGAGGTAGGCGGCCGCCTTGCGCCGGTTCCAGCGGAATTTGGCCAGCGCCAGATCGATCGCCTCGCGCTCGGCCTTCATCGCGGCGTTGCGGGCGAGGAGCTGGAGGTCGACGCCGTCCGCCTCGACGGTCTTGTCCTCGACGATGACGTCGTCGGGGTCGATCGGCGTCGCGTCCGCTGACGGCACGGGCATTGCCACCGGCATCGGCGGAGGCGGCGCGTAGGCGATCGGCGGCGGCGCGGCGACCTGTCCTGCTCCCACCGCCATGGCCATCGGCATGGCGACCGGCATGGCGACGGCCATCGATTGCGCGGCGGCGTGCGACGCCTGCTGCAGGCGGACGAGCTCGGTGAGCAGCAGCGATTCCTCCTGCAGCACGACGTAGCGCTTCATCATGTTCTCCAGCTCGCGGATGTTGCCGGGCCAGGGATACGCGACGAGCGCCTCGAGCAGGGCGCGGCTGGGCCGCACGGTGGGGCGGCGATAGACGGCGGCGTACTTGGACAGGAAGAACTCGACCAGCGACTGGATCTCCTCGCGCCGTTCGCGGAGCGGCGGCACGCGCAGCTCGATCACCTGCAGCCGGTAGTACAGATCCTCGCGGAACGTCTGGGACCGCATCATCGCTTCGAGGTCGCGGTTGGTCGCCGCGATCACGCGCACGTCGACTTCGACGACGCGGTTGCTGCCCAGCCGGGTCAGCTCGCGATCCTGCAGGACGTGCAACAGCTTGGCCTGGAGCGCGGGCGGCATCTCGCCGATCTCGTCCAGCATGATCGTGCCGCCCTGGGCGAACTCGAACTTGCCGATGCGGGTGGTGCCGGCGCCGGTGAAGGCGCCCCGCTCGTGGCCGAACAGTTCGCTTTCGAGGAGGTCGGCGGGCAGCGCCGCGCAGTTCACCTTCACGAACGGCTTGGTCCGCCGCGGCGAGCGGCGGTGCAGCTCGCGGGCGATGACTTCCTTGCCGACGCCGCTCTCGCCGCGGATCAGCACGCCGACGTCGGAGTCGGCGACGCGCTCGACCATCGCCATGACCGGCTGCATCGCCGAGCCGGAGCTCCACGCCACCTGTGCGCCCTGGGGATCTTCGGCTGCGTGCGCGCTGAGGCGCGCCACTTCCGCGTTGAGCGATTCGCGTTCGAGGGCGTTGCGGATGGCGGCCTCGAGGGCGGCCTCGCCGACGCCGTCCGGATCGCCCGGCTTGAGCACGTAGTCGGCCGCGCCGAGGCGCACCGCCTCGATGATCGTCTGCGGCGCCTGCCGGCCGGACAGCATGATCACCTGGGCCGCCGGCCGGGCCTGCCGGATGGCCCGGAGTGTCTCGATACCATCCAGGTCCGGCATCAGAACGTCCAGGAGGATGACACTGGGGGCCGAGCCGGCCCGCAGCCCTTCGAGCAGGGCCGTGCCGCTGTTGAACACCTCGATGCTGTAGCCCTGGGCCCCCAGCAGCGTGTGCAGATAAGCGGTGAAGGCGGCGTCGTCGTCGACGATCGCCAGACGTGCGGTCATGCGTGTCCACTCTCCATCATGGGCACGGACAACGCAAGAGCTAGGCCATCTTCCGTCGTCCACACCCTTCCGCCCAGCGCCGTGATCAGCCGGTGGGCCAACGCGACGCCCAGCCCGGGCGCCGCGCGCCAGGGATCGAAAGGCTGTTCGGCCTCGTCGAGCGCCGCCCGGGTCGACTCGGCCGGGCCGCAGGCGAAGCGCAGCGATCCTGCCGCCGCGTGAACCGTCGCGACGGCGCCCGCGGTCTTGCCCGCGCGGATCGCCAGCAGTGTGGCGATGGCGTCGGCGGCGCGATCGACGCTGGTGCCGACCCCGACCGAACCGTCGACGGCGGGTCGACCGTCGACCGTGATACCGCGCTCGGCCAGCGCGGCGGCCACGCGTCCCGCCAGCTCCATCGCCGAGGCACGGCCGGCCGCCGGGCCTGGCGTGTCCTCGAGGAAGCCGCCGGCGTCCTGGCACAGACGGGAGATGCGGGCGAGAGCGTCCTGGGTGCTGGCCAGCGCCTTGTCGCGGTCGTCAGCCGACGGCAGCTTGTCGCCGCGGATCAGGCGCAGGTAGCCGTGGGCGACGCCCAGCGGCGTGCGCAGATCGTGGATCAGCACAGCGAGCACTCGTTCCGCGTCGGTCATTCAAGGTGTCTGGCCACGTGTCTGGCACGTCACGGGTAGCACGTGCGTCGCGCGCCGCAAACGTGCCAGACTGTCTAGTATCACAATGCCCGCTGCCGCCACCATTCTGATCGTCGACGACTACCCGGATGCCCTGGATGTCTGGGATTTGTACCTGCGGGCCTCCGGGTTCGAGGTGCTGCGGGCCGAAGACGGCACCGAGGCGCTGAAGATCGCCTGCGAGCACGTCCCCGATCTGGTGGTGATGGATATCGAGCTGCCCGGCCTGTCCGGCTGCCAGGTGGCGAGCGCCCTGCGCCAGCGGGAGGACACCCGGCACATCCCCCTGATTGCCTCGACCGGGCACTCACTCCCGGCCAAGCTCGAGGAGGCGCGACGCTCCGGCTTCGACCTCGTGCTGATCAAGCCCTGCGACCCAACCGAGCTCGTCGAGGCCATCCACCGCCACCTCGCGGACCGGCCGGCACGCCAAATCGCCTCACCTGAGCAGTGAACTGCCCCTTTGGGGCAGACCTCTTCCGCAGATCCGGCCCGCCAGGCTGGTACGAAGCGTGCTCCTGCACCGGGCACGCGCCGACGACGTGCCGTCGACCGGCTGAGAGGGAGAGAGAGCTCATGTTGAACCTGATTCTGGTGGTGCTCGTGCTGATGTGGCTGGCGGGCATGGTGACGTCGTACACGCTGGGTGGATTCCTGCACCTGCTCCTGCTCCTCGCGGTCGCAGTGTTCCTGATCCGCCTCATTCAGGGCCGCAATCCCGTCGTCTGACGCCCGGCGCGGCACTCGGCGACCGCGCCCCGTCGGCGCGGTCGCGAGACGCTGCGGGAAGGGAGCTCGCATGATTCGCGCGTCGTCCCTCGTGACGCCGATGGTGCTGGCCATCACTCTCGCCGCCGCCCCACGGGCGGCCGCCCAGGCGTCCGCCGACGTGGCGCGCGCCGTGGATCCGTCCCGTAGCGCCGACGCGGCGTTCCTGGCCAAGGCGACGGAGACGGCGTCTGCCGACGCCGAGCTGGCGACGCTCGCGATCGCTCGGGCGACGGCGCCTGCCGTGAAGGCGTTCGCCCAAATCATGCTCGACGCCGGCGCGGCGCTGGCCCGAGGGCTGAACGCGATGGCCGGCCCCCGCCAGATCGCCCTCGTGCCTCGCGACCAGACGCCGTCGAAAACCGCAGCCACGCTGCGACTGCAGCCGCGCGCTGCGTTCGACGCGGCCTTCGTCGACGCCATGATCGCCAGCCGCACCGCCGCGGTGGCGCTGTTCGAAGCCGAGGCGCGCGACGGCCGTGACGACGAGGTGAAGGACTGGGCGGCCCGCCAGCTGCCCGCGCTGCGCGACCACCTGACCGCGGCCCGCGCCCTGCGGCCGCGCCCGAGTTCGTAGTTCGTTCCCGTTCGTTCCGGTTCGTTCCCGTCGTGGATCGAGTTGGCCGCGCGCGTCAGCTGCGGATCCCCATTCATTCACGCGCGCACGCCAGCGACCACCCGATGTGGCCGCGCGGGCGTCCAGGAAGGTCGACCATGAAGAAGCACATCCTCGCCGTTTGTAGCGCCGTCGCGATTTCCGGCATCAGCCTCGGGGCTCAGCAGCTGCCGCCGCAACCGCAGCCGCTGCCGCAGACCCCACCCACCAACCAGACGCCGCCGCCAGAGCCCACGCAGCGGCCGACCGAGCCGGCGGCGCGGCCCACCGAGCCGGCCGCCCGCCAGACCTCGCCTGTGTCCGACATGGCCCGCACCGCCACCACCGTCACGGGGTGCCTGAAGACGTGGGACAGCCGCACCATGGCACCGGCCACCGGCAGCGGGTCGGGAGCCGGTAGCGCCGCCTCCGCGGTCGCCACCAAGCCGGCCACGCCGGGCGCCTCGGCGCAGTTCGTCCTGAGCAACATCGATCGCAGCGGCGCCGCGGCGCGCAGCGGCGCGTCGTCGTTCCTGCTCAAGACGTCCGATGCGAACGTCTCGTTCAGCCAGCACCTGAACCACAAGGTTGAGGTGACGGGGACGCTGTCCGATGCGGCCATCGGCACGCCGTCGCCCAGCGCGTCGTCGACCGGGGCCACGCCGAGGGCCGACCGCGACGCGTCGGCGTCCGGCCGGGTGAGCGCCGACGACATGAAGCTGCCGACGCTGAACGTCACCGCGCTGAAGATGGTGTCGCCGACCTGCGGCACCGGCTCGAACTAGTGTCCCGAGTCGGAGATTCGCCACACAATTCGCGGGCGGGGCATCCCGCCTCGCGGCGTTGCTCGTCGCGCACATATCGCCGATATGTCCACGCCTCGCGCCTTGCGATCCGGGCGCCGCGCCCGTTGACTTGTGCACCGAGTCTCTGACTCGGGACACCAGGAGCGGCTGTCACGTTCGGACACGGCGTCTTCGAGACGATCGACGGGCGGCCTGCGGGCCGCCCGTCGCATGTACGCCGGACGTCAGACCACGGAGCCGCCGGGCAGTGCAGCTCAGAGCCCATGCGGCCGACATATAGTGAGGAGTTGCCGAGGCTCCGCCGCGCCCGTCCGGGCGCCGCGACCGCGCGCAGCGCCGGCTGCTTTCGGCAATCCGATTATCTGTCAGCGGAGGAACGAGCGTGATTCAGCGTGGACGTGTGTGGAGTGGGGCCGCTCTGTTGATGAGCCTGGGGCTCGTGGTGGCCGCGTGCAGCGACGACAAGACGCCCGGGCCGACGACGCCGACGCCGACGCCGACCCCGACGCCGCCGCGGCTGACCGCGCCGGTCGCCGACACGCCGGAGACGAACAAGCAGCTCGACACGCTGCGCCCGACGCTGACGGTCCGCAACGGGACATCCGACCAGACCGGCGCCCGCACCTACGAATTCCAGGTCTCCGACAACCCGGAGTTCACGGCGGTGATGAGCCGGGCCGCGCGCGGCTACCGCGTCGTCGTCACCAAGACCGGCGTGCCCGAGGGCAGCGGGACGACCAGCTTCACCGTCGAGGAAGACCTGCAGCCAACCACCAAGCTGTATTGGCGGGCCCGCATGGTGCAGGGCACCACGACGTCGGAGTGGTCGCAGGGAGCCAGCTTCCGCACCCGGCTGATGGGCTTCAGCCGGGCCGGTGAGCTCTACGATCCGCTCATCCACGGCGAGACGGTCGGCCAGACCGTCGGCAGCGTCACCTTCGTTCCGGGCAAGGGCGCCCAGATGAACGACGGCCTGAGCTACATCCGCTACCTGTTGCCGCAGACGATCCAGCAGGGCGAGTTCTCGATGGACGTCGAGGGCCTGCGCGCCAACGGGCCGGGCGACAAGGCCAAGGTCTTCGGCATGCAGGAAGGCCAGGGCGACTTCATCACCAACGACTACCGCGTCGACATCCAGTACCGCGGCACCGCCGGCGTGCCGCCGAACGCGATTCAGTGGCGGGTCATTTATGGCGACGCCGACGACCTCGACGTCCGCTACGAGCCCGACACGGCCAAGCGCTTCGCCTCGGTCTTCCTGCTCAACCCGGCCACGACGTACCACTGGAAGTTCACCTGGGGCCCGGTCATCAACCTGCAGATGATCGAAAACGGCCTGAGCGGCAACGTGCTCTACGACTTCGGCATGGCGTCGCCGCGCGGCGTCTACCGGCCGAACCCGCACTACTGCTACCTGGGCGCGCCGGTCGGCCGCAGCGGCAGCGAGGCGGCCACCATTCCGGGCACGATCTACCGCAACGTCTGGATTGGCGCCCAGCCGCGCCCGTCGTCGCTCGGCAGCGCGCTGTTGCCCTAACTAGCGCCGGCCGCGTGCGGACGCCGCGGCGCGCCCAGCGCCGCGAGTAGCAGGCCGCACGCCCCAAGGCCGGCCCGCGGCGCTTCCTGAGGGGAAGCGCCGCCAACAGGTAGGATGGCGGGTATGCCCGCCATCCTGCTCGCCGCCGCTGCCGCCGCCGTCGCCAGCTTCGCCGGGCTCCAGCCGCAGCTCGCGTCCGGTGGCGGCGCGATCTACCTCACCTTCGCCGCGGGCAACGTCGTCAGCGTCGCCCAATCGACCGACGCCGGCGCGACGTTCACGACGCCGGTGCCGCTGCCGGCCGCCGGCGCGCTGTCGCTCGGCAAGCGCCGCGGGCCGCGCGTCGCGGCCACGGCGCAGGCCGTGGTCGTCGCGGCGATCGCCGGGGCCAAGGGGGGCGGCGCCGATGGCAACCTGCTCGTCTATCGCTCGACCGATCAGGGCCGGACGTGGGCGACGCCGGTCGTCGTCAACGACGTGCCTGGCGCCGCGCGCGAGGGCATGCACGGCCTGGCCGCGACCGACGCCGGTCTGATCGTCGTGGCCTGGCTCGACCTGCGCCAGAAGGGGACGCGCATCTACGCCGCGCGCTCGACCGACCACGGTGCGACGTGGTCGCCGGACACGCTCGTCTATGCCGCCCCGTCGGGCTCGGTCTGCGAGTGCTGCCACCCGTCGGTGGCGATCGGTCCCGACGGCCGCGTCGCGATCATGTTCCGGAACCAGAGCGACGGGCAGCGCGACCTCTACGTCGTCGAATCGCGCGACGGCGTCAGGTTCGGTCCGGCCGTCAAGCAGGGGCGCGGCTCCTGGACACTCGAGGCGTGTCCGATGGACGGCGGCGCGCTCGTGGCCAGCGCGGCGTCGACCGACGCCGTCTGGCGCCGCGAGGCGACGCTCTACGCGACAACGACCGCTCTGGGCGCCGCGGTCAGCGGCGTCGAGACCGAGATCGGCCCGGGCCAGGATCCGGTCATCGGGCGCGACGGCCCGCGCCTCAATCTCGCCTGGACCGGCGTCGACGGAATCGTGCTGCGGCCGGCCGGCGGCCGGCCGGTGCCGCTCGGGCCCGGCCGCGCGGCGACCCTCCTCGCGCTGCCCGGGCACACGCTGGTCGCCGCCGAGCACCAGGGCCGCGTCGTCGTGTGGCGCGTGCCGCGCTAGTGGTTTACATCCAGAACCGCAGGCCGACGACGGCGCTGAGGCCGCGGGTCGGCCCGGCCACGGCCACGGCGTGCCCGGCCGTGGGGCCGGCCGTCCGGTGCCAGCTGACGCCGATGTAGGGCGCCAGCTCGCGGCGAATCTCGTAGCGCAGGCGGACGGCGGCCTCGACCGTCGACAGGCCGGCGCCGCTGTCGCGGGCGCGGTCGGCCTTGCCGGCGAGTTCGGCCTCGACCTTGGGCTGCAGGACGACGCGGTTGGTGACGAGCAGAATCGTGCTCGGCCTTCAGCCGCAGCTGCGTCCGGCCGCCAGCGCCGAGGTAGCCGGTCGCCTCGATCGCGATCCAGTGCGGCGCCAGTCCCTGGAACCCGAACGCCACCCAGGTCTGCGCCGGTCCGGGCCGGGCGTCCTGGCGCACGCCGGCCACCAGCTCCCACCATGGCGAGACGGCGCGCCCGTAGAGCACATGGGCGTCACCGGTGCGCAGGTGCCCGGCGTCGCTGGCGCCTTCCGTGCGCAGCCACAGCCAATCGCGGTCGGTGCCGATCCAGGCACGGGCGTCCCAGCTCACGCCGTCGACGGCGCCCGTCTGCCACTCGAGCTGGTCGAACAGCACGAACGTGTTGATCGATTCGTCGTGGACGGCGTGGCCCTGGTGCTGCGCCACGGCCGGCGCCGGCCACAGCGCCGCGGCGGCCATCGTGGCGAACATCGCGACGAGCCGACGGGTGAGGCGCGCGCGGGGGCTCATGACGTCGCCCGGCCGTCCTCGACCCGCACCTCGCGGAACATGCCCGTCTCCATGTGGAACAGCAGGTGGCAGTGGTAGGCCCACCGGCCCAGGGCGTCGGCCGTGACGCGGTAGCTGCGGCGGCTGCCGGGCGGCATGTCGATGGTGTGCTTGCGCACCTGGAAGCGGCCCTGGTCGTCCTCGAGGTCGCTCCACATCCCGTGCAGGTGGATCGGGTGCGTCATCATCGTGTCGTTGACGAGCACGATGCGGACCCGCTCGCCATGCGCGAGGCGGAGCGGTTCGGCGCTCGAGAACTTGACGCCGTCGAACGACCACGCGAAGCGCTCCATGTGGCCGGTCAGGTGCAGCTCGATGGTCCGCGCCGGCTCGCGGCCGTCCGGATCGGCGAAGGCGCTGGCGAGATCGGCGTAGGTCAGGACGCGGCGGCCGTTGCCGCGCAGGCCGATCCCCGGATCGTCGAGCTTCGACGCCGGCGCCGTCGCCCGCATGTCGACCAGCGGGTTGCGGCGCTCGCTCCGCGGATGCGTCACCGGCCCGCTCGTACCGGGCGCCGCCGGCCCCGACACGGGCATCGCATGCCCGGCGTGCGGATCCGCAGCGGCCGGCACCGGCACGGGCATCGTCTGCCCGGCGTGCGGATCGGCGGCCGCGCCGGGGCCCGCGCCGGGGCCGGCGTGTCCGCGGTGGCCCATGTCGGCCATCGTCAGCACCGGCCGCGGATCGAGCGCCGGCACGGCCGCCCGCAGCCCGGCCCGCGTCGCCAGCGTGCCGGCGGCGAAGCCGGTGCGATCCATCGCCTGCGCCACGATCGTGAACGCCTCGGCGCCGGCCGGTTCAACGATCACGTCGTAGGTCTCGGCCACCGCGAGGCGCAGCTCGTCGACCGTCACCGGCCGCACCGGCAGGCCATCCGCCGCGACGACGGTCAGCTTCAGGCCGGGGATGCGCAGGTCGAAGTACGACATCGACGAGCCGTTGATCAGGCGCAGCCGGACGCGCTCGCCCGGCGTGAACAGGCCGGTCCAGTTCGCCGCCGGCGGCAGGCCGTTCATCAGGTAGGTGTAGGTCGTGCCGGTGACGTCGGCGAGGTCCGACGCGCTCATCCGCATCCGGCCCCACATCCGGCGCTCGGCGAGCGTCGCACCGAGCCCGTCGCGCCGGGCGTCGCGGATGAAGGTGCCGAGCGTCCGCTGGCGCCGGTTGTAGTAGTCGGGCTGCTTCTTCAGCCGGGCAAGCATCCGCTCCGGCCGCTCGTCGGTCCAGTCGGTGAGCAGCACCACGTGCTCGCGGTCGTAGCGGAAGGGCTCCGGCTGGCGCGGCGCGATCACCAGCGGCCCGTAGACGCCCTGCTGCTCCTGGAAGCCCGAGTGCGAGTGGTACCAGTAGGTGCCGGCCTGGCGCACGGGAAAGCGATAGGGGAAGGTCTCGCCCGGGCGGATGCCTGGGAAGCTCAGGCCGGGGACGCCGTCCATGCCGGCGGCCAAGAGGATGCCGTGCCAGTGGATCGACGTGTCCTCGTCGAGGGTGTTGCTGACGCGCAGCGTCACCGTGTCGCCCTCGCGCCAGCGGAGCAGCGGCCCGGGCAGCGATCCGTTGATGGTGAGCGCAGTGCGCGCGCGGCCGGTGATGTCGACCCGCGTGTCGCCGATGCGCAGGTCGAACTCGGTGCCCTCGAGGACGCCGGGCGTGGCGCGCGGGGCGGGTTCGGCCGCGACCGGCCGGTGCAGCAGGCCGAGGCTGGCGGCGGTGCCGCTCAGCGCCAGGCCCTTGACGAACGTTCTTCTCGTTGGCATCGATCCCCTCCGGCTGAGACACGTCGGACGTCGCGGCGCCTGGCACACGCGACCGCGCGGACGGAGCGGGGATCAGATACGGAGAGGGACCGGCGCCGCGGTGGGGCCGGGCGGCGGGATCGGCGGCGTCCGATGCGCTGGCCGGATGGCGGCCGGCGGCAACGCCGAGCTGGCGGTTACGGCGTGGGCGGCCAGCGACACGCCATCCTGCACCACCCGGCCCGCGGTCGCGGCCGGGGTGTCGCGGATCACGAGGCAGCCACGTCCGTCGGCCGGGCCGCAGCGCGTGCCGCCGACGGTCGCGGCCGGTGCCGGCGCCGATGGCGAGGCCGGCGCCCCGTCGGCTCGCGGTCCGTGCTGGTGCGCGTGCTGGTGGCCGGCGGCGCCGGCCGCATCGGGCAGCGCGGAGGCCGGCCGGGTCGGGGCCGGCTGAGTCAGCACTGACTGGGCGGGGGCCTGCGGAGCTGCGACCTGTTGGGCGGGGGTGGCGCAACGCGCGGCGCAGCCAGCCCGAGCCGCCGGCGCCAGCGCCAGCGCGAGCACGGCCACGAGCGCGCCGCTCCGCCTGTCCCAGAGCCTCACGATCCGAGTATACCGGCGCCATGTAGCGCCGTGCCTATACTGCGTAGATGACGCCGTGCGTCGACGAGTCAGGAGGCAGCGATGAAGGATCCCGTGTGCGGCATGGACGTGGACCCGGCGAAGGCGGCCGGGACCAGCGAATACCAGGGCAAGACCTACTACTTCTGCGCCAGGAGCTGTAAGACGAAGTTCGACGCCAACCCGCAGCAGTACGTGAAGTAGCGCCGTGACGCCCCCCGTGACGCCGGTCGACGCCGAGGTCATCGACCCGGTCTGCGGCATGTCCATCGCGCCGTCCGACGCGGTCGGCCACGTCGAACACCGCGGGCACACCTACTACTTCTGCAACGAGAGCTGCCTCGAGCGGTTCAGCGCCGCGCCGGAATCGTTCCTGGCGCCGGCACCCGCTGCCGCCGCGCCGGCCGGGGCCGACACCCGCGAGTACACCTGCCCGATGGATCCGGAGGTGCGCCAGATCGGCCCAGGCGCCTGCCCGAAATGCGGCATGGCGCTCGAGCCGGTGACGGTCAGCCTGGACGACGAGGGCAACCCCGAGCTCGACGACATGATGCGGCGCTTCCGCATCTCGTTGGCGCTCACGCTGCCGATCCTCGGCTTCATGATCTGGGACGTGCTGCCCGGACAGCCGCAGCAGCACGCCATGTCGCCGGCGGCGATGACGTGGACACAGTTCGCGCTGGCGACGCCGGTCGTGCTGTGGGGCGGCTGGCCGTTCTTCGTCCGCGGCTGGGCGTCGGTGCGTCAACCGCCACCTGAACATGTTCACGCTGATCGCGCTCGGCGTCGGCGCCGCCTACGGCTACAGCGTCGTCGCGACGCTGGCGCCCGGGCTGTTCCCGGCCTCGTTCCGCGGCCACGGCGATCAGGTGGCCGTCTACTTCGAGGCGGCGGCGGTGATCGTCACGCTCGTGCTCCTCGGCCAGGTGCTGGAGCTGCGCGCCCGCAGCCGCACGAGCGCGGCGATCAGGGCCTGCTCGGGCTCGCCCCGACGACGGCCCGCCGCGTCGACGCCGACGGCGCCGAGACCGACGTGCCGCTCGGCGCACGTCCATGTCGGCGATCGGCTGCGCGTGCGGCCGGGCGAGAAGATCCCGGTCGACGGCGTCGTGCTCGAGGGCCGCAGCACCGTCGACGAGTCGATGGTGACCGGCGAGCCGATCCCGGTCGAGAAGACGACCGGACAGCCGCGTCACCGGCGGCACGGTGAACGGCACCGGCAGCGTCATCATGCGCGGCGAGCGCGTCGGCAGCGACACGCTGCTGGCGCGGATCGTCCGCCTGGTCGGCGAGGCGCAGCGGTCGCGGGCGCCGATCCAGCGGCTCGCCGACACCGTGGCCGGCTGGTTCGTCCCGGCGGTGATCGCGGTCGCCGCGGTCACCTTCGCCGTCTGGGCGTCGGTCGGCCCCGAGCCGCGGCTGGCGCACGCGCTGGTCAACGCCGTCGCGGTGCTGATCATCGCCTGCCCGTGCGCGCTCGGCCTGGCGACGCCGATGTCGATCATGGTCGGCACCGGCCGCGGCGCCGAGGCCGGCGTGCTGATCGCGCAACGCCGAGGCGCTCGAGGTGCTGGAGCAGGTCGACACGCTGGTCGTCGACAAGACCGGCACGCTGACCGAAGGGAAGCCGGCGTTGACGACCGTCGTGGCGCTCGGCGGCCTCGACGAATCCGACGCTGCTGCGCCTCGCCGCCAGCCTCGAGCGGGTCAGCGAGCATCCGCTGGCCGCGGCGATCGTCGCGCGGCGCCGAGGAGCGCGGCGTCGCGCTCGGCGGCGGTCGGCGACTTCCGATCGATCACCGGCAAGGGCGTCATGGGCGTGGTCGACGGACGGACGGTGGTCGCTCGGCAACGCGGCGCTGCTCGCCGAGCTCGGCCTCGGCGCGTCAGCCGATCCGCTGCTGGCGCGCGCCGACGAGCTGCGCCGCAACGGCGAGACGGTGATGTTCGTCGCGGTCGACGGTGCCGCGGCGGGGCTGGTCGGCGTCGCCGATCCGCGTCAAGGCCACCACCGCCGAGGCGCATCCGCGCGCTGCACGCGCGAAGGCCTGCGGATCGTGATGCTGACCGGCGACAGCCGCGCCACCGCCGACGCCGTGGCGCGACAGGCTCGGCATCGACGAGGTCGACGCCGAGGTGCTGCCGGAGCAGAAGGCGGCGGTCGTCACGCGGCTGCAGCGCGAAGGGCGCCGCGTCGCGATGGCCGGCGACGGCATCAACGACGCGCCGGCGCTGGCCCAGGCCGATGTCGGCATCGCGATGGGCACCGGCACCGACGTCGCGATGGAGAGCGCCGGCGTCACGCTCGTCAGCGGCGATCTGCGCGGCATCGTCCGCGCCCGCCGGCTCAGTCGCGCGACGATGCGCAACATCCGCCAGAACCTGTTCTTCGCCTTCGTCTACAACGTCGCTCGGCGTCCCGGTCGCGGCCGGCGTGCTCTATCCGGTCTTCGGCTGGCTGCTCAGCCCGATCGTCGCGAGCGCGGCGATGAGCTTCAGCTCGGTGTCCGTCATCGCCAACGCGCTGCGCCTGCGGCGCGAGGCGCTCTAGTGGGCCGTCCTGGTGATTTGTGAAGTGGATTCCGGAGCGCGGCGCCCGTCTGGCCAGGCGCGAAGAGCGAGCGTATGGGGCATACGTGAGCGATGAGCAACGCCGCCAGGCGGGATGCCCCGCCCGGAAGGCACTTTAGAAATCACCAGGACGGTCCACCAATCCGCCGGGAGGCCGCCATCTACCCGATCCTGTTCAGCATCGGCTCGTTCCACGTCACGAGCTTCGGCGTCATGGTCGCGGTCGGCGCGCTGGTCGGGGTGTGGCTGCTGCGGCGCGAGGCGCGGCGGACCGGGCTGCCGGATGCCGTCGTCGACGTCGGCATCGCCGGCGTCATCGGCGGCCTGCTCGGCGCCAAGCTGCTGTGGACGGCCGAGCACGCCGGCGAGGAGCCGCTGCTCCGGCTGCTCACGTCGCGCGGCGGCATGAGCTGGTTCGGCGGGCTCGCGGGCGGCCTCGCCGCCGGTCTGGTGTTCATGTGGCGGGCGCGGCTGCGGCCGATCGCCGTCCTTGCCGCCGCTGCGCCCGGGCTGGCTGCCGGCCACGCCATCGGGCGGGTCGGCTGCTTCCTGGTCGGCGACGACTACGGCCGCGCCAGCACGCTGCCCTGGGCGGTGGCGTTTCCGCGCGGGCTGCCGCCGACCGACGTGCCCGTCCATCCGACGCAGCTCTACGAAGCGATCCCGCTGGTCGGCCTGGCCGTGCTGCTGACGCGCTTCCGCGCCGCCGGCATGGCCGACCGCCAGGTGTTCGGCTGCTATCTCGTGCTCGCCGGCCTGCTCCGCTTCGCCATCGAGTTCGTGCGCGTCGACGAGCGCGTCCTGCTCGGACTCTCGGTCGCCCACCTCGCGTCACTGGGCGCCATGCTGGCGGGCGCCGCGCTGCTGGCCAGACGGAGCTGAGGCTGGGCGCCTGAGGGCCACGGCCGAGGAATTCTCACGTGGCGCCGGAATTTCCGCAGCGGCAATCCGCGCCGCGAGCGGTGCCGAGCCCGATGTCCGCGGATTCCGCGGACGCTGCCGGTGGCAGCGTCCTTGCCTCTCTCCCCGGCAGAGCGTTCCAGTGTTCCGACCCCTGATCCTCCCGCTCGTCCTCCTTCTAGGGTACTGCCCCGACCGCCCAGGCCATGTGCCGGGCCGACTGCGTGGGAACGGTGCCCCGAGGACAGGCGTCCGGCGCGTGCCATGACACGGCCGGCGCGGCCATCACGGCCACGCTCCCGGAGGATTGCGCACGAAGCGGCCTCGTCAGCGTCCCGGTGGCGATCGTGCTCGACGACAGCAGCACACCACAGGCGCCGCAGGTACTTCCGGTCGGCACGCTGGCGCTCTCGTTCGCGCTCGCCGCGCCGCCGAGGGCGCGCTCCGCCGGCCGCGCGAGAGCCCTGGACCGGCGGCCCGTCGACACCACCCTCCGGATCTGAGACCGCCGCGGCGCCTCGCGCTTCGGTCGTCAACCGCAGATCTCAGGAAGGTGGCTCGTCATGACTCCGTTCACGATTCGCAGATCCCTCGCCGCGCTCGCGTTCGTCGCGTGCGGCACCGGCGTGGCCCTCGCCCAGGGCACCCCGTCTCCGATCCTCGACAGCGTGCGCGTCCGGCAGCTGGTTGCCAGCGCGGCGCCCGCCGATCAGGCGGCGCTGGCCGCGCACTTCACGGCGCTCGCCGATCGACACGCGTCCGCCGCCAGGCTGCACGAGGCGATGGGCGAGTCCGCGGCCGTCAACCCGCGCGGCAACGGGCAGGAGATGAAGGTGCACTGCCGGCGCCTGGCCGGGCTCGAACGGCAGGCGTCCGCAACGCTCCGCGAGCTGGCCGCGCACCATGCCGCGCTCGGCGGCGGGGCCGTATCGACCGCGCCCCCTCGCGGGGCGACGTATCAGGCGGGCGCCGAGGCGCGCGACCCGAACGAGGCCGACATGAATGCGCTGGCCCGTCGCGCCACGACGCCGGCCGATCACCGCGCCCTGCAGGACTACTTCCAGACGTTCGCCAAGCAGTACCAGGCCGAGGCCGACGGTCACGCCGGGATGGCGGTGCTCTATCGCACCACCAGCCGGCTCGCGCCCGTCGCCAACCACTGCGATCGCCTGGTGACCGAGTTCCGCGCGGCCGCCGCCGAGGCGACGCAGGCGGCGACGATGCACGGCCTGCTCGCGCGGCCCAACTGACGCGCGTGTGGCGTCGCGGCCGGACCTGCCGACGCGGCTACCCGCGCGCGGTCCGTTCGACGGACGGCAGTCCGGCCCGACGCAGTACGGTCAACAGCGGGCACCAGTTGGTGAACGCCGACTGGAGCAGGTTGGCGCCGACGAAGGCCGTCAGCCACAGGAACCCCGGATGGACGTAGTGGGCCGCCGCGAGGCTGGCGAGGACGACGAGGCCGGCGGCGAGCCGGAGTGCACGTTCGATGGTCATGGTGGACCCCTTTCGTGCACAAGGATTCAGGCCGCGCCTAAAGGTGACAGCACTTGACAGCACGTGACAGCACGGCGGCACCTCAGCGTGTGGCGCCGGGCTCAGCGTGCGGCGGCGGCGCCCGCCTGCGCCAGCGTCAGCGCCTGGCGCCTCGCCTTCGCCCGCACGATGGACGGCGGTCGTGGCGCCGGAGCCCCGTCGGCGCTGGCGCGCGGCTCATCCGCCAGCGCTCCCCGGAGCACCAGCCGGCCCCGCCGCAGCCGCGTCTTGACGTTGTCCTCCGAGATGCGCAGCGCCCGCGCCGCCTCGCGGGTCGACAGGCCCTCGACGTCGCGCAGCACCAGCACGCCGCGATAGGCCGGCGGCACGGTCTGCAGGGCCCGCACCAGCCGCGAGCGCAGCCGCCGGTTCGACGTCCACTCCTCCGGCGTGCGCCCCGGATCGACCGGATCGATGGGCCGTGCCGCGCCGGTGCCGTCGCTGCCGCCGTCGCCGTCCAGCGAGAGCAGGACCGCGGGCTGGCCGACCCGGCGCCGTCGCTTCATCAGACAGGCGTTGCGGACCGTCTTGAACAGCCAGGCCCGGAACGCGTCCGGCTCGCGCAGCCGCGGCGCGTAACGGAACGCCTTGAGCAAGGCGTCCTGCATGACGTCTTCGGCGTCGTCGGCATGCCCGCAGTTCATCACGCTGAACCGCCACGCCGCTTCCTGCGCCCGCTCGAGCAGCCTGGTCAGCGCCGCCCGATCGCCGTGCTGCGCGGCGCGGACGAGCGCGGGGTACTCGTCGGGTGCGGTGTCACCTTTCGTCACGGTTCGAATCCTTGGAGCAGCATGATACGCCCGGCCCTTCGCTCGCTCGTCGTGTTGGCCGCGCTCCTGCCGGCCGCCGCCGCCGCGCAGACCCTGACGCTCGCTGACGCGGTGGCGCGCGCCACCGCCGACAACGTCGAGGCGCGCATCGCCGCGTTACGCGAGCGCGAAGCCGCGGCGCGGGTGCCGCAGGCCGCCGCCGGGTTCCTGCCGCGTCTCGACGTGACGCAGGACTGGCAGCGCGGCAACCAGCCGGTGTTCGTCTTCGGCACGCTGCTGGCGCAGCGTCGCTTCACCGCGTCCGACTTCGCCCTGGAGGCGTTGAACCAGCCGGAGGCGGTGGCCAACATCCGCACCGCCGTCACGCTGGAGCAGCGCCTCTTCGACGGCGGCGCCGCGCGGGCGCGGCTGCGGTCGGCGCGTCTCGGCCGCGACCTCGAGGGCGCCGAGCGGGCCCGGACGACCCGCGAGCTGGCCCTCGCCGCGACGCGCGCTTACGGCGCCGTGCTCGCCGCCGACGCCGCCATTCACGCCGCCGATGCCGGCCTCGAAGCGGCCGGTGCCGATCTCGCCGCGGCGAGCGCGCGGCGGGACGCCGGCCTGGTCACCGACGCCGACGTGCTCGCGATTGAGGTGCAGCGCGCCCGCATGCAGGAAGCACGCATCCGCGCCGCCGCCGGCGCCCGGATTGCGCGCGCCCGCTTGAACGACGCGATGCACGCCCCGCTCGACGCGCCGGTGGTATTGGCCCCGGTCGCCGCGCCGCCGGCCGGCGGGCCGCTCGACGCTGCGGCGCTCGAGACCGGGACGCTCGAGCGCGAGGCCATCGAGCGCCGGCCCGAAGTGCGCGCGGCGCGCCTGGCGGCGGCTCGGGCCGGCGTCGACGTGAGCGCGTCGCGGGCGGCGTTCCTGCCCACCGCCGCAGTGCAGGGCGGCTGGGAATGGAACGGCGCGGCGTGGCCGCCCCGCGCAGGAAGCTGGACCATCGGTGTGTCGGCGCGCATCAACGTGTTCGCCGGTCTCGCCGATCGCGGGCGCTTCCAGGAGGCGCAGGCGGCCGACGCGCGGGCCCGGCTCGGCGTCGAGGCAGCGACGGCCGCGGTGCGGCTCGACGTCCAGGTGGCGATTGCCGAGCTCGACGCGGCCCGGGCGCGCGAACAGGTCGCGGCAGCGGTGGGGCGCCAGGCGGGCGAGCACCACCGGATCGTCCGCGACCGCTACCAGCAGGGCCTCGCCGAACTGACTGCGCTGGCCGCCGCCGCCGACGGGATCGCCGCGGCGGAACTGCAGGCCACGACCGCGCGCGTCGACGTGTTCGTCGCGGCGGCCGCGCTCGATCGCGCGGTGGGGCGATGAGGACTGGGAGCGACGACATGTGGACGGGATGGCGGGATGGATGGCGGGGCGCCGGGCGCGGAGTCGCGCTCGGGCTGACCGTGCTCGCGGCCGGCTGCGCCCGGACCGGCGAGGTGGCGCCGGCGGACGGCGGCGCGGCGATTGACGTCCGGGTCGAGCGGGCCGCGCCCGCTGCCGCGGCGGAGATGCTCGAGGCGGGCGGCCTGGTGCAGGCGCGCACGACGGCGGTCGTCGCCAGCCGGGTCGTCGCCGTCGTCCGCGACGTGCGGGTCCGCGCCGGGCAGGCCGTGCGTGCCGGGCAGGCGCTTGTCGTCCTCGACGATCGCGACCTCGCCGCGCAGACACGGCAGGCGACGGCCGGCGCCGCTGCCGCGGAGGCCACCGCCGTCGCCGCCGCGGCCGACGTCGCCGCGGCGGATGCGGCGCTGGTCCTGGCGCGCGCCACCCACGGGCGGATTGCCGCGCTCGCCGAGCGCCGTTCGGCGACGCCGCGCGAGTTGGACGAAGCGACGGCGGCGCTGGGCGTCGCCGAATCGCGGCGGGCCGCCGCCGCGGCGCAGGTCCGGGCCAGCGTCGCCGCCGCCGACGGGGCGCGGGCCGCGGGCGCTGCCGCGGCAGCCACCGCGAGCCACGCGATTCTCGTCGCGCCCTTCGCCGGCGTCGTCACCGAGACCTTCGTCGAGCGTGGCAACCTGGCCCTGCCCGGCGTGGCGCTGATGCGGCTCGAGGACACGTCGGCCTTCCGCCTCGAGGTCCGCCTCGACGCGTCGCGCGCGCCCGCGGTCGCCGTCGGGGTCCGCAGCGACGTCATCGTGGATGGCGTCGACGGGCCCGCGCCGCGCCTCGCCGGCACCGTCGAAGAAGTGGCGCACGCCGTCGACGGCGGCGCTCGCACGCTGCTGGTCAAGATCGCCCTACCGGACGCCCGAGGGCTCCGCTCCGGCCTGGCGGGTCGGGCGAGCTTCGCCGGGGCGCCTCGGCATGCGTTGACGGTGCCGGTGTCCGCGGTCGTGCGGACCGGACAGGTGACGGCGGTCTACGTCGTCGAGGGCGACGTGGCCCGCCTCCGTCTCGTCAGCCTGGCACCGACGCCGACGTCCGCGCCGGGGCGGATCGAGGTGATGGCCGGCCTCGATCCGGGTGACGCCGTGGTGGTCGCGCCGCCGCCGACCCTGCGCGACGGCCGCCGCGTGCGCGCTGGAGGCCGATCGTGAGCCGGCCCCTCGGCGCCGCCGGCCGCCTCGCCGCGGCGTTTGTCGACTCGCGCCTGACGCCGCTCGTCGTGGTGGCGTCGATCGCCCTCGGCGGGCTCGCCGTCCTGACCCTGCCGCGGGAGGAGGAGCCGCAGATTGTCGTGCCGATGGTCGATGTGTTCGTCGACCTGCCCGGCGCGACGCCGGCGGAAGTGGAGCAGCAGGTCACCCGTCCCATCGAGGCGGCGCTCGCCGATGTGGCCGGCATCGAGTACCTCTACTCGACCTCGAGCCCGGGCCAGGCCCTCGTCATCGCCCGCTTCGCCGTCGGCCAGGATGCCGATCGCGCCCTGGCCCGGGTCAACCGGCAGATCGCCGTCGCCGCCGAGCGCCTGCCGCGGGCGGCGACCGTGCCGCGGGTCCACGCCCGATCCATCGACGACGTGCCGATGTTCGCCGTCACCCTGTGGTCGCCGCGCTACGACGACGTCGCTCTGCGCGGACTGGCGGCGCAGGTGCGCGAGTCGATCGCCGACATCCCCGACGTGTCGGCGGTGTCCATCATCGGCGGCCGGACGCGCGTCGTCGCCGTCCAGCTCGATCCGGCTCGCCTCGCCGCCTACGACGTCACCGCGACCGCGGTCCGGCAGGCGATCGCGGCCGCCGACGTGCGCGCGGTGACCACCGGGCCGATCACCGCGGCCGCCGCCGTCGTCCTCGAGGCCGGCACGCGCCTGACGACGGCGGCCGACGTGCGCGCCGTGGTGGTCGCGACGCGGCAGGAGCGGCCGGTGCGTCTCGGCGACGTGGCCACCATTGCCGACCAGGACGACGAGCCCGACAGCTACGTCCGCTACTGGTCCCGGGCCGGCGGCGCGCGCCCGGCCGTGACTGTCGCGGTGGCCAAGAAGCCGGGCAGCAACGCCATCGCCGTGGCGCGCGCGGTCGAGGCGCGGCTCGAGCGGCTGCGCGGCACGCTGGTGCCGGCCGACGTGACCCTGGCGATCACGCGCGACTACGGCGAGACCGCCGCCGAGAAGAGCAACGAACTGCTCTGGCACATGGCGCTGGCGGTGCTCTCGGTGTCGCTGCTGATCTGGGCCGTGCTCGGCCGGCGCGAGGCGCTGGTGGTGCTCGTCGCCATCCCGGTGACGCTGGCGCTGACGCTGTTCACCTTCTCGCTCTACGGCTACACGCTCAATCGCATCACGCTGTTCGCGCTGATCTTCTCGATCGGCATCCTGGTCGACGACGCCATCGTGGTGGTCGAGAACCTGGTCCGGCACGCGCGCGACGCGGCCCCGGGCGATCGGTCGCAATTCGTTGCGGTCGCGCTGCGCGCCGTCGACGAGGTCGGCAATCCGACCATCCTGGCCACGCTGACGGTGGTCGCGGCGATCCTGCCGATGGCCTTCGTCGGCGGCCTGATGGGCCCGTACATGCGGCCGATTCCGGTCGGCGCGAGCGCCGCGATGGTGTTCTCGCTGATGGTGGCGTTCGTGGTCACGCCGTGGGCGGCGGTGCGGCTGCTCGTGCCGGGCGGTCACGCCGACGAGTCCCGTGAGGGGCGCATGACCCTGGCCTACCGGCGGGTGATGTCGCGCATCCTCGCCAGCGGCCGCAGCCGCTTGACGTTCGTGGGTGTCCTGATCCTGCTGCTCGGCGCCGCCGCCGTGCTGGTGCCGACGGGCCTGGTCACCGTCAAGATGCTGCCGTTCGACAACAAGGGCGAGTTCCAGGTCATCGTCGACATGCCCGAGGGCACGCCGCTCGAGGCGACGGCGCGCGTGACGGCGGCGCTGGCCGCGGCGGCGCTCGAGGATCCGGCGGTGGTCGACGTGCAGGACTACGTCGGCACCGCGGCGCCGTACAGCTTCAACGGCCTCGTGCGGCACTACTTCCTCCGCCGGGCGCCGCACCTGGCCGACCTGCAGGTCAACCTCGTGTCGCGCGGCCAGCGACGGGAGCAGAGCCACGCCATCGCCGGGCGCGTGCGCCAGCGGCTGGCGCCGATCGCGCGCCGGTTCGGCGCCACCATCCAAGTCGCCGAAGTGCCGCCGGGCCCGCCCGTGCTGCAGACGCTCGTCGCGGAAATCTATGGGCCCGACGCCGGGCGCCGCCGCGCGCTCGCCGCGGACGTCAAGGCGTTGTTCGAGCGGACGCCGGGCGTGGTCGACGTCGACTGGTACGTCGAGTCGGAGCGGCCGCGGCTGCGGCTGGTCGTCGACACGGAGCGCGCCTCGGCGGCCGGCGTCTCTCCCGCCGACGTCGCGGCACTGGTCCGGATGGCTGGCTCGGGCGACCAGGCCGGGCTGCTGCACGATGCCGACGCGCGCGACGCCGTGCCCATCGTCGTGCGCCTGCCGCGCGAGCGCCTGGGCTCGCTCGACGGGGTGCGGAGCCTCCGCGTCGGCGCCGTGTCTCCGGTCGCGGTCGCCGAGGTGACGCATCTCGACACTGGCACCGAGGACCGCTCGATCTACCACAAGAACCTGCAGCCGGTGACCTACGTCACCGCCGACCTCGCCGGCAGCGGCGAGAGCCCGGTCTACGCCATCGAGCGCATGAACGCCTCGCTTGCCGAGGTGCGGCTGCCGGAGGGCTACGCCTTCGAGGTGTTCAACGCGCGCCAGCCGCCGACGATCCTGGTCGCTACGCGATGAAATGGGACGGCGAGTGGCACATCACGATCGAGGTGTTCCGCGACCTCGGCCTCGCCTTCGCGGTCGTGCTGGTGCTGATCTACGTGCTCGTCGTCGGCTGGTTCCAGTCGTTCATGACGCCGCTCGTGATCATGGCGGCGATCCCGTTCTCGCTGGTCGGCATCCTGCCGGCGCACGCCGCGATGGGCGCCTTCTTCACCGCGACGTCGATGATCGGGTTCATCGCCGGGGCCGGCATCGTCGTGCGCAACTCGATCATCCTCGTCGACTTCATCGAGCTGCGGCTGCGCGAAGGGCTGCCGCTCGCCGAGGCGGTGGTGGATGCCGGGCGCGGTTCGCTTCCGACCGATGGCGCTGACCGCTGCGGCGGTGATCGTCGGCGCCGGCGTGATCCTGTTCGACCCGATCTTCCAGGGACTGGCCATTTCGCTGATGGCCGGCGAGGTGGCCTCGCTCCTGCTCTCGCGGATGGCGGTGCCGGTGCTCTATTACTGGGTGGCGGCGGGACGGGACCGCGCGATCGGGTAAATTCGCCGCTCCCGACCGCGTAAGAAGGTAGGAGGACCGCCGAAGGACGTCGCCGCCTCAGCTGACTTCCCCTCGCTGTCGAGATGGCGGCGTGCTATTTCATTGACGTTTTCGGTGGTGCGCGTCGGCGCACAGCTGGCGGCTACCTTGCAATGTGCGCCGGCGTGCTCCGTCCAGTCTGTGCCGCGCTCCTCTGCGTGTTCGTGGCCTCGGCGACGCCCCGCGCCGCCGACCCGCCGACGTTCGCCGGGATCCCGTGGGGCGCCAGCCGCACCCAGGTCGTGGAAGCGGCGACGGCCTCGGGCCTCCGCGTGGTGGCCAGCTACGGCAACGACCTCGAGCTGGCCGGCGAGCCGTTCGGCGCCGCCGCCGAAGTGCACGCCCTGATCAGCCCGACCGACGGCCTCGTCAAGGTCCAGGTTCGCTTCGCATCGAACGACACCCCGACGCGCACCTATGCGACCGTCGTCGAATCGCTGACCCGGCTCTACGGTCCGACCGAGCCGGTCGAACTGTTCAAGCGGCCCTACGCCCGCGGTGACGGCCGCGAGGACGAGGCGCTCCTGTCCGGCAAGGGCATGCTGATCGCGGCCTGGGGCGACGAACGCCAGCCCGGTCAGGCCGCCGTGATCCTCCACGCCGCGCAGCCGGGCGTCGAGCTCGAGTTCGAGTCGCACGCGTGGAAAGCCGAATCGCAGCGCCGCCGGCGTCAGCCGCCGTCCGGACCGCCGGCCTACGCGCTCGTCGCGCCGCCCGCCCTCTCAGTCGGTCCGTAGCGCCCGCAACGGATCGGTGGCCGCCGCCCGCCGCGCCGGCAGGTAGCTCGCCAGCAGCGCCACTCCCAACAGCAGCATCGACAGCGTCGCGTAGGTCGCCGGATCGCGCGGATCGATCGCGAACAGCCACTGTCGCAGCAGCGGCATCGCCAACGCCGCCAGCGGTACGCCGATGACGACCCCAGCCAGGGCCAGCCAGGCGCCTTCGCCGACGATCGTGCGCAGCACCTCGCCGCGACCGGCCCCGAGGGCCAGCCGGATCCCGATCTCGCGCGTCCGGCGCGCCACCGACGCCGCGATCGTCCCGTACAGCCCCAGTGCCGCCAGCAACAGGCCGACGAGGCCGAGGCCGCCGGTGACGATCGCCGCGGCGCGCTGCGGGAACAGGACGATCCGGGTGTCGTCGGCCAGCGCCGAGATGCGCGGCGCCGGCAGCCGCGCGTCGCGGGCCCGCACGGCGCCGACGATCGCCGGTTCCACCGCCGATTGAGCGCGTACCAGCAGGAAGCGCCGCTGGTCCCGCATCTGCGCCAGCGGCAGGTAGAAGAACGGCGGCGTCGCCTCGTCGAGCGACGCGTACTTGGCGTCGCGGGCGATGCCGACGACCGTCGTGTCGGCGTCGCGGAAGCGGAACGTGCGGCCGAGCGCGTCGCCGTCCGCGCTGAGCATCCGCGCCAGCGTTTCGTTGACCACCGCCACACGAGGCGCCGCGTCGACGTCGGTCCGGGCGATGCCTCGGCCGCGGCGGATCGGCAGGCGCAGCACGTCGAAATAGCCTTCATCGACGCCGGCGTAGTGTGCCTGCCGCGTCGCCGTACCGTAGGTGATCCCGTCCACGGAGCTGCCGAACATCAACGGCACGCGGCTGGCGTAGGCGACAGCGGTCACGCCCGGCGTCGAGGCGACCCGCTCGCGGACCGAGGCATAGAAGGCTGCCGACGCGGCGGCGTCGTAGCCCCAGGCTTCCGGTTCGAGCGCCGCCATCAGCACGCCGTCGCGATCGAAGCCGGGGTCGACGCGGCTGCCGCGGTCCATCGCCCGGACGAATAGGCCGGCGGCGACCAGCAGTACCAGCGACAGCGCCAGTTGGCCGGCCACCAGCACGCGGCCGAGCCGTGAGCGGCGGCGCCCCGTCCCAGCGCTCTCGGCTTTGAGCCGATCGGTGATGTCGCGCCGTGCCCCCTGCAGCGCCGGCACGATCCCGCAGATCAGGCCGGCGACGAGCGAGAGCCCGATGGCGAAGGCCAGCACGCGCAGGTCGGGCGAGATCTCGAGCGTCACTGGGACCGAGGCTGGCAGCGGCAGCCGTTCCAGCGCGCTCGTCGCCGCCGACGCGACGACGAAGCCGCCCAACGCGCCGAGGCCGAAGAGCACGAGCACTTCGGTGACGAGCTGACGGATCAGGCGAAGCCGGCCGGCCCCCAACGCCGCCCGCACGGCGAGGTCACGGCCGCGCGAGACGTAGCGCGCCGACAGCATCGCCGCGACGTTGACCCCGGCGATCACCAGGACCAGCGCCGCCGCGCCGAGCAACAGCCCCAGGAACGCCGCCGCCGGACCCGTGCCGCCGGGCATCCCGGTGAGCGCGACGACCTGCATGCGCGACAGCGCGTCCGCCGTGTTGGGCTCGCTCATGACACGGCGGTGCGTATCCATCAGGGTCGAGAGCTCGGCGCCCGCCGCCGCCGCGTCCACGCCGGGGCGGAGGCGCGCGAACGTCCACAGCCAGCTGCCGTGCTGCATGCTGGTGCGCGGCCGGAGCTGCGGGTGCATCATCACCGGCGCCCAGGCGTCGAAGACCATGCCGGTGAAGAGCCCGCGGAAGGCCGGCGGCGCCACGCCAATCAGCGTGAACGGGTGGCCGTTGACGCTGATCGGGCGGCCGATGGCGGCGTCGTCGGCGCCGAGATGCGCCTGCCAGAAGGCGTGCGAGACGACGAGTACCGGATCCGCATCGGGCGTTCTGTTCTCATCCGGCCGGAAGAAGCGGCCGCGGAACGGCGCGACGCCGAGCACGTCGAAGTAGTTCGCGGTGACGAGGTTGCCGAGCACCGCGGTGCCCTCGCCGCCGGCGGCGATCGTGAAGGGCGCGCGTCCCCAGGCCGCGATGCCGTCGACGGTGCGGGCATGATCGCGCAGATGGAGGTAGCGCCGGTAGCCGAGCTGTTCGGCGGTCTCGCCGTTGCGCCGCTGGGGGTACAGTGTGACCAAGCCGCCCGGGTCAGCGAGGCCGGGCAGCGGGCGCAGCAGGATCGCATTCAACGCGCTGAACACCGTCGTCACCGCGCCGGTGCCGAGCGCGACCACGAGCACGACGATGGCCGTGAACAGCGGCGTCTGGCGCAGCGTGCGGCCGGCGAGGCGCAGATCCTGGAGCCACGATGCCACCCACTGCTCCCAGCCGTGATCGCGGACGCGCTCGCGGACCAGCGTCGGCGGGCCGATCTCGGCGAGGGCGGCGCGCCGCGCCGCGGCGGGATCGAGGCCGCGAGCGACATACTGCGCGGCGGCCTCGTCGATCCAGTGGCGCAGCTCGTCGTCGATGTCGCGGTCGGCGGCGGCGCGGCGCGTCAGCACCCGGAGGCCGCGGGTCACGTGTCGCCAGAGGGCCATCGGTGGACGGTCCACTACGCCTCCGCCTTCAGCAGCCGCGCCACGGCTGCGGCGCGCCGTGCCCACTGCGCCGTCTCGTCGTCGAGGCGCTTCCGGCCGGCGCGGGTCAGGGTGTAGAATCTTGGCCCGGCGCCCGCTCTCGGTCTGCTGCCAGCCGGCGTCGACCAGCCCGTCGCGCTCGAGCCGCTGGAAGGCGATCAGCAGGGAGCCGGGATTGACCTTGAAGACGCCGCGCGAGGTCTGCTCGATGCGGCGGGCGATGCCGAAGCCGTGCATCGGCTCGAGGCTGAGCGCCTTGAGGATCAGCATGTCCAGGGTGCCCTGGATGACATCGGTGGAGGGCGTCTGGTCAGTCATCGTGTTTACTCTTGATCGTCAAGATGTGGACGTCAAGAGCTGAGACGAGGCGGCGGGCGAGTGGGTTCCGCGGCTACCAACGACTCCGGAGTTGAAAACGACTCCGGAGTCGTCGTGCGGAGTTGGAATCGACTCCGGAGTCGTCGTCTGGAAAATGCGGTCAGACCATTCTACGGTCGAGCTTGGGCGCAACAGCCGGGCTCGTGTCGACGTAACATGCGCCAACGAGCATGCTTCTCGCCGACCTCCCGGCCGATCCCCGCTACGACGCCGTCATCGTCGGCGCCGGCCCGGCCGGGCTGTCGTGCGCGATGGCCCTGTCGGCGTCGGGGCGCCATGTGCTGGTCATCGAATCGGGCGGCGCCGACGCGGTCGCCGGCGATCACAGCGTCGGCTACGGCCATTTCGCCGGCGGCTACTGGAACCAGCACTGGGTGCGCGGCCTGGGCGGCACGTCGCAGGCGTGGACCGGCTGGTGCACGATCCCGACGCCGCTCGACTTCGACAACCCGGCGGTCGGGGTCACGTGGCCGATCGCCTACGAATCGATGGCGCCCTACTGGCGCCGCGCCGCGCCGATCCTCGATCACCGCGCCGCCTTCGTCGGCTACCAGGCGCCGTTCGTGCCCGGCTTCGTCTACCGCCCGGTGCCGACCATGGCGCCGACGCGGTTCGCCGAGAAATTCGGGCCGGTGCTGCGCGCCTCTGCGGAGATCCACGTCCTGCTCGATCACCCGGTCGTCGGCCTCGAGCCGAACGCCGCCCGATCGACGCTGACGGCGCTGACGCTGGCCCGTCCCGGCGGCGGCGAGACGCGCCGGCTCGAGCTGACGCCGGCGCAGCCGGTCGTCATCGCCGCTGGCGGTCTCGGCAATGCCCAGCTCCTGCTCCTGCCGCGCCCGGACGGCGCCGCGAGCGTCGGCAACGAGAGCGGCGTGGTCGGTCGCTACCTGATGGAGCACCCGCAGTTCACGCTGGCCGGCGAGGTCGTCACCGACGCCGAGCTCGATCGCTTGTGGCCGGCCGACAACACCGGCAGCGGGATGCACGTGCTCGTCGCCGAACCGACCCTGGCCCGCGAGCGCGGCCTGCTCGGCGCCGGCCTGCAGTGTTCACGGAAGACGCCCGACCACCCGATGGCCCGCTTCCTCGGCTCGGCGCGAGGCCGGCCCCACTTCCACTACGAGATCACCGTCCGCGGCGAGATGCGGCCGGTCGAGCACAACCGGGTGGTGCCGACCGCCGAGCGGGATGCCTTCGGGCTGCCGCGCCTGTCGGTGCGCTGCGTGCTCGACGCCGGCGACTATCGCAATGCCGAGGACACGCTGCGCGCGCTCGGCGAGACGCTGATGCGGCTCGATCGCGGCCGCGTCCGCGTCAACAACGATCGCATCTACACCCAGGTCGACGGCCAGGGCCACACGCTCGGGACGACGCGGATGGGCACCGACGCGGCGACCTCGGTCGTCGACGGCGACTGCCGCGTGCACGGCTACAGCAACCTGTTCGTCGCCGGGTCGTCGGTGTTCCCGAGCGGCGGCTACGCCAACCCGACGATCACGATCGTCGCGCTGGCCTTGCGGCTGGCCGATCGGCTGACCGGAAAGGCGACGACGTGACCGCTCTCAAACCCGGCCTGTCGCGCCGCGCCCTGTTCGGCCTCGGCGGGGCTACCCTGATGGTGGCGGGCGCCGCCACCGCCTGGCGGCTGCGATCCTCGAGCGCCGAGGCGGCGCCGCCGCCGCGCGCCGACGCGCCAATCCCCTACGTCGACCACGACGGCTGGATGGTCCCGATGGCCGAGAAGCAGGCGCTGCAGGCGAGTGCCGCCGATCGCGCCGCCGATCCGGCCGGCGCCGCCCGCTGACCCTCGGTCCCATGGCGAGCGAGCCGGCGACGGCTGTCGACCGGCGCGACGTGGTCCTTGCCGCCGCGTGCGGCGCCCTCGCCTGCGCCGCCTACGTCCGCACCCTCGCCCCCGGGCTCACCGCGGACGCCGACTCGCCGCTGTTCCAGTTCATCGGCCGCGCCCTGGGCGTCGCCCACAACCCCGGCTACCCGCTCTACGCGCTCCTGACCTGGCCGGTGGCGCAGATCCCGATCGGCTCGCTGGCCTGGCGGATCAACCTGTTCTCGGCGGCGATGGGCGGGCTCGCGGTCGCGCTCGCCGCGATCGCGGCGCGGCGCCTCGGCTGCCGGCGTCCGGTCGCGGCGGTGGTCGCGCTCGCCTTCGCCGCCGGCGGCACCTTCTGGGCCCAGGCGGTGGTCGCCGAGGTCTACACGCTGCATCTGGCGCTGGTCGCTGCCCTCTTGCAGTCGGCGCTGGCGTGGCGCGCGTCCGGGCGTCCGCGCGACTTCTACGCCGCGGTGGCCTGGCTCGCCGTCGGCCTCGGCCATCACACCACCATCGCCGCCTTTGCGCCGGCCATCGCGGCGCTGGCGCTCCTCACCGATTGGCGCTTCGCGCTGCGTCTGCGGACGATCGCGACGTCGGCGGCGATCTGCCTGCTCGGCTTCGCGCCGTACCTGTTCGTGCTGGTGCGCTCGCGCGATCCGCAGGCCTACGTCGAGTCGCGCGCCACCACCCTCGACGGGCTGGCCGGCGTCGTGCTGGGCGGCCAGTTCCGCGACCGCCTGTTCACCGACTCGTGGGCGGCGATCGCCGGCCAGCGGGTCCCGGAGCTGGTCGCCCAGGTCTTTCGGCCGGACCTCACTATCGTCGGCCTGGCGTTGGCCGGCATCGGCGCGCTGTGGCTGCTGCGCCGGCGGCGGCCGGACGCGGCGCTGCTCCTCACCGGCGCCGCCATCATCACCGCCTTCGTCGCCAGCTACCAGGTCGTCGACCAGCACGTCTTCCTGCTGCCCGTCGTGCTGTGCCTGTGGCTGTGCGCCGGCGTCGGCCTCGAGACGCTGCTCGACGGGGCGGCGCGGCTGCTGCCCGCGCTCGGCGCGACCGCGGCCCGCCGCAGCCTGGCCGGTGCCGCGGCCCTGATGCTGCCGATCTGGCTGGCCGTGCAGCATGGCCCGCGCGTCGATCGCAGCGGCGATCGCGACGACGGCCGGCACGTCGAGCGGCTGATGGCCGCGCTGCCCACCCGCGCCGCGATAGCCAGCGGCGATTTCATCGTCGAACGGATGGTGCACTACGAGCTGCGGGGCCTCGACGCCGGCGCCGGCCGCGATCTGCGGATCGCGCCGCGCGACGCGGCGGCCGTCGAATCGCTGCGTCGAAGCGGGGACACGGTCGTCGCCTTCCCCGGCGCCGTCGATCGCCTGCGCCTCGATGGCCTCGACTTCTCGGCCGCGCCGGTCCGGCTCGTCGACAGCACCCTCGACCGGCTCGTCGGCGAGCTGCCGCACGGATCGATCGTCGCGCTGGCCGTTCCTGCGGCGCACGTGCCCGGCTTCGCTGCGACGGCGCGCCGGGCGCGCGGCCGTCTCGGCACGCCGGCGGCGTGGGCGACCAGCGTGTCCGCCGAGCACGTCGCGTTGGCCGTGGTGGGTGGCGCGGCGCGGGCCGAGTCGACGCCGGGCGGGGCGCGCCTCGCGCTGGCCGCGGGCGAGGGCGGATGGGTCGGGCGCGCCGCGATCGAGGCCGAGGCCGGCCGCGGCGACGCGGCGATCCGCGCCGGCGGGCGCGACCTGGTGCGGACGGCGGACGGCGTCGCCGTCGCCATCTGGGATCCGGCCGGCGCGTTCCTCCGCGCCTTCGCCCTGGTCGAAGCCGACGGCTATCAGGTGCCGCTGGCGGCGACCGCGTTTTCGGCCTATCCGCTGCTCGGCCAGGCCGAAGCCCGCGACGTTGCCGCCGGGATCGACGTCGACCTGACGCCGCTGGCCTCGACCGGGAGCCTGACGCTGGCGGTGCCGCCCGGTGGCGTGCTGACGCTCGACGCGTTCGACGCCGGCCCGCTGGCGCCCTACGTCGTCGACAACCCGGCCGGCGCCCGCGTCGACGTCGGCGCCGTGCCGGGAGGCAAGGTGCCCGGCGGCCACGGCACACGGATCGTGATCGCGGCGGGACCGGCGCACGTGGCGCCACTCTACCTGGCGCTCGGAGCGGTGCCGGACCGCCTGGCCGGCCGGCTGGCGGCGCCCGCCGCGACCGTGGCTCGGGTCCGGCGCGCCACGACGATCGGCCTGTTGCGCGGGCCGGATCGCCGGTCCGCGGTCCTCCGGATGACCCGCGACGATCAGGCGCTGCTGGTCGGCGCCGGCTGGTCCGCGGTCGAAGCGGACGACGCCGGCTCGTATCGCTGGATTCGTGGCCGCGAGGGGCGGCTGACGATCCCGGCGACGTCGACGGCCTGGCGCCGGCTGGCGATCGCGGCGTTCCGGGCCGGCGACGGTGGGGCCGCGACGATCGCCGTGCGAGTCAACGGCATCACGCTCGAACCGCAGCCGCTCCAGCCTGGCTGGCAGACCTGCGCGTGGAGCCTGCCACCAGACGTCGCCGAAGCGCTGGGGCGGGCGCCGGCCGAACTCCATGTCGTCGTCACGGGCGATTCCGCCGCAGCGGCGCGTGCTGTGGCGGTGGCCAGCCTGCGCTTCAGCGACGCCAGCTGATCACCGCCGGCCGGGGGCCGATGCCCAGCGGTCCACTAGTTGACGTAGCATGGGAAAAACGATGCCAGACGGGCCCGCCTCGACGCGCCTCCACCCGGTTCCGCTGCTGGCCGACGGCGACACGCTCGGCGTCGTCGGGATGGGGGTGATGGGCTGCACCATCCTGAAGGGGCTGCTCGTCGCGCGGGCCCTGCCGCCGGAACGCGTCTGGGGGACCTCGCGCTCCGCCGACACCTGCCGCGAGGTGGCCGCCGATCTCGGCGTCGCGGTCGAGCCCGACGTTCGCGAGCGCCTGGCCTCGGCCGGCGTCGTGGTGCTGTGCGTCAAGCCGGCGCAGGCCCCGGTCGCGCTCGCCGCGCTGGCGTCGGCCGGGCTCCGCCCCGACGCGCTGGTGGTCTCGATCGCCGCCGGCGTCGACTCGGCGCAGCTCTCGACGATGCTCGGCACGGCCAACCCGATCGTCCGGGCCATGCCCAACACGCCGTGCGTCGTCGGCGAAGGCATGACGGCGATCTGTCGCGGCCCGCGCGCCACCCCGACCCACGTCGAGCAGGCGCGCCGGATCTTCGAGTGCGTCGGGCGCGCCGTCGAGACCGAGGAGAAGCACTTCAACGCCATCACCGCGCTGTCAGGCAGCGGTCCGGCCTATCACTACCTGATCATGGAAGCGATGGCCGACGCCGGCGTCCGCGTCGGCCTGCCCCGCGACCTGGCTTTGACGCTGGTCGCGCAGACCACGCTGGGTTCGGCGCGAATGGTGCAGACGTCGGGCCGGCATCCGGCCGCTCTCCGCGACGACGTCACCACGCCGGCCGGCTGCACCATCGGCGGCCTGCTCATGCTCGAAGACGGCAAGATCCGATCGGTGCTCGCGCGCGCCATCGAAGAAGCGACGAGGATCGCCAGCAAGCTCGGTCCGGCCGGACCACCGAAACCGGCCGGGGACCCACACTAAGGACGTCATGCGCCAACGCCCCCTGTTCACTGTCTGTTGCGTCGCCGCGACGCTGGTTTCCAGTGCCTTCCTGAGCGGCCAACAAGGCCCGGCGCCGCCCTGGCCGGCGCTCGTCACCCTCGGGAAGGCCGACGCCGCCAAGCTGGCGGACGCCGAACGCGCCGCCGTCCAGGTCGAGATGCCGGCCGGCGTCGAGCTCAAGATCTGGGCCCCCGACGGCCTGATCGCCGATCCCGTCGCCCTCGAGGTCACCCCTGACGGCACGGTCTACGTCGCCGGCACGCAGCGCAACAACCTGCCGCTCGACATCCGCGGGCATCAGGACTGGATGACGACCGCGCACACGATGAAGACGGTCGCCGACCTGCGCCGCTTCTACACCGACGTGATGTCGCCGGCCAACAGCGGCAAGAACGGCTGGATTCCCGACGCGAACGGCGACGGCGTCAAGGACATCCGCGATCTCGCCGAGTTCAAGGAGCGCGTCTACCGCGTCACCGACACCGACGGCGACGGCATCGCCGACAAGTCGCAGGTCGTCTACGAAGGCTTCAACGACGATCCGACCTGGGACACCATCGGCGGTGTCCTGATGGACAACTCGGATCTCGTGGTGGTGGTGCCGCCGGGGATCTACCGCCTGCACGACGCCAAGGGCGATGGCAAGTTCAGCCAGCGCAGCACCATCGCCGAGGGTATGAACATCCATCCGGCGTTCGGCGGCCACGGCACCTCGGGCGTGCTCACCGGCCCGGACGGACGGCTCTACTGGGAGGTCGGCGACATCGGCCTCAACGTCACCGATCGCGCCGGCAAGACCTGGGCCTATCCGAACCGCGGCGCGGTGATGCGCTCCGATCCGGACGGATCGAACTTCGAGGTGTTCGCCTCCGGCATCCGCAACCTGCAGGAGTTCTCGTTCGACGAGCGCGGCAACCTGATCAGCGTCGACAACGACGGCGACTACCCAAGCGAAGCCGAGCGGGTGGTCTATCTGCCGTGGAACTCGGAGAGCGGCTGGCGATCGACCTGGCAGTACGGCAAGTACACCGACCCGAAGAACAACAAGTACAACGTCTGGATCGACGAGGGCATGTTCAAGCCCCGCTTCGACGGCCGGACCGCTCACACGCTGGCGCCGATCGCCAACTGGCACGCCGGCCCGTCGGGGATGGCCTACAACCCGGGCACGGCGCTCTCGGACGCCTGGAAGAACCACTTCTTCGTCACCAGCTTCGTCGGCTCGGCGTCGACGGCGCGCATCTACGCCTTCAAGCTGAACGAGCAGGGCGCCGGCTTCACGATGGGGCCGGAGCAGACGCTGCTGAAGGGCATCCTCGCCGTCGGCCTGCGCTTCGGACCGGAGGGCGCGCTTTACGTCACCGACTGGATCAGCGGCTGGGATTCGAAGAACAAGGGCCGCGTCTGGAAGCTGGACACGCCGGAGACGGCCAACAGCGCGCAGCGCAAGGACGTCCTCAACCTCCTCAAGGAGGACTTCGCCAAGGGCGCGACGCCCGAGATCGCAGCGCTGCTGTCGCACGCCGACATGCGCATCCGCCAGAAGGCGCAGTTCGACCTGGTCCGCCGCGGCGAGAGCGCGGCGCTGCTCGCTGCCGCCCGCAACAGGACCGGCGGCCTGGCCCGCCTGCACGGCATGTGGGGCCTGGCGCAGCTGGCCCGCAAGGACGCCTCGAAGGGCGGCGTCTTCGCCGAGTTCCTGACCGACCAGGACGGCGAGATCCGGGCCCAGGCGGCGCGGATGATCGGCGACGTGAAGGTCGCCGGGCTCGCCCCCAAGGTGCTGCCGCTGCTGATGGACACCGCGCCGCGGGCCCGCTACTTCGCGGCCGAGGCCATCGCCCGCACCGGCTACAAGCCGGGCGGCGCCGCCATCGTCGACATGCTGGCCGACAACGACGGCCACGACATGTACATCCAGCACGTCGCGGCCATCGCGCTGGCCGCGATCAACGACGCCAAGGCGCTCGAGGCGCTGTCGACGCACGCGAAGGCGTCGGTGCGGTCGGCGGCGGTCGTCGCGCTCGGCCGGATGCACAGCGCCGGCGTCGCTCGCTTCCTCAAGGACGCCGACCCGGTGGTCGCCACCGACGTCGCGCGCGCCATCAACGACGACGGCTCGATCGTCGGGGCGGTGCCGGCCCTGGCCGCCTCGCTGACCGACACGGCCCAGACCGGCCAGCCCTACCTGCGCCGCGCCCTGAACGCCAACCTGCGCGTCGGCTCGCGCGAGGCGGTCGACCGCGTCGCCGCCTTCGCCGCCGACGCCAAGCGGCCGGAGCCGCTCCGCATCGAAGCGGTCGGCATCCTCGGCGTGTGGGCCGATCCGTCGCCGCTCGACCGCGTCGACGGCTCCTACCTGACGCCGTTCGCGGCGCAGCCGGCCTCGACCACGGCCCGCGACGGCGCCGCGGCCCGGGCCGCCGTCGAGCGCCTGATCGCGGCGATGCCGGCCGATGCCGCCGCCAGCGTGAAGATCGCGCTGGCCGAGGCCGCCGGCCGCGCCGGCAGCACCGGCGCCGCGCCGCAGCTGATGGCGCTGCTCAAGACCGACGCCTCGGAGCAAGTGCGCCTCGCCGCGCTCGAGGCGCTGCGCCTGAGCAAGGGCGGCAACCCGGACGAGCTGATGCAGATCGCCTTCGCCGACAAGGCGCCGGGCGTGCGCCGCGCCGCCATCGCCATCCTGCCGACCCTGCCGCTCTCCGCGGCGGCCAAGACGCAGCAGCTGGCGACGCTGTATGCCAAGGGATCGACGGCCGAGAAGCAGGGCGTCCTCGAGGTGCTGGGCGGGCTGAAGTCGGCCGAGTCGCGACAGGCGCTGCAGGGCTACATCGAGCAGCTGAACGCCGGCACGCTGCCGGCCGATCTGCAGGTCGACCTGCTCGACGCGGTCCAGACCGACGGCTCGGAGGCGCTGGCCAAGGGCCTCGAGACCTACCGCACCGGCAAGCGGGCCGACACGCTCGTGCAGGCCTTCGCCGAGGCGCTGACCAAAGGCGGCGACTTCCGCGCCGGCCAGCGCGTGGTCACCGACAACCCGGCGGCGGAGTGCACGCGCTGCCACACCATCCGCGGCCGCGGCAGCGACGTCGGCCCCGAGCTGACCCGCATCGGCTCGACGCTGACCCGGGCCCAGCTCGTCGAGGCGCTGGTCGCGCCGAACGCGCGCATCGCGCCGGGCTTCGGCGTCGTCTCGGTGACGCTGAAGAACGGCGACAAGATCGACGGCACGCTGCGCAGCGAGAGCGACAGCGAGGTGGTGCTGCTCACCGGCACGCCGCCGGCCGAGCGCAAGATCGCCAAGACCGACATCGCCTCGCGCACCGACCCGGTGTCGGCGATGCCGCCGCTCGGCCTCGTCCTCAAGCCGCGCGAGGTCCGTGACCTGGTCGAGTTCCTCGCCGGCATGCGGTAGCTCGTGGGCGGGGCTGAGGGTGCTGACCAGTCAGCTTAGAGCAGCTCATCTACGGGACAGGGCTCTTGGGCAATTCCTGCCTTGTCTAGCGCCGAGTTGACCCACTTTCCCAGTTCGCGGTCCGAAAGTGCGGCGACGGGTTGGCTCCGGACTGCGGCCATCGCGAAGGAGTTGAGGACTCGCTCACATCGTTCCATGCAGGCTTTGCCTAGGCCGGTCCGAATATGCAAGTCATAGAAGCCATGCCCGAACACTAGCTGTCCAAAGCAAACCGTGTCGCCACCCTGCGCCGTTGCCGTCAAGAGAATTGCACCGTTCGCAACAGTAAACCTCGTTCGGCCTGTTGGGCTGGGTGGGCGCCGCGACGGTGCCGGCGGCGTCCAGAATGGCAATGCTCGATCTCTCAGTGCACGGCCCTGGCGACCGTCGAAATCCAGGATTAGCGCGAGTTCCTCGCCCTCCCGTCTATACCTCCGACTTTGTTCCTCAAGCTCCCGAGCCATTCGCTCGCGGGCTGGCGGTACCTGGCGCTGGCGCTGGACTCCGCCCGCCCAGAGAGGCTTCGACGGCCGCTTGAGCCGCGGCGCAGGAATGGAATGGCCGACTAAGCTCCGCGGGAAGGTCCAGTCCGAATCTTCTTCGCAACTGGCTCGGCCGCTCGAAGCCCGCTACCTGGGCTGACCTTCCGCAAAGGTGAATGAGGGTGACGACCCATCCCAATGGCGGACTCTCCCGCACCACGAATCGCTCAAGCCGCGCGCGCTGAGGGGACTCGATTACGAGGGCACCCCTCGGCGAACGAATCCACGGCGGCGGCCCATCGGTCGGCCATAGGGCTACGGGAAGCGACAGAAGTCGCAACGAGCCAAGGGGCAAATCGTCTGGGATGTCGTAGTCCTCGCCAAAGCGATCCTCCACTGAGCGGCGATGCGCTTGAGCGCCGAATACGTCGTGGCCCCCGAATTGGTGCCTCGGCTCCAGTCCAAGAAGGGAGCCCATCGTGACAAGAGAATGTCGTGTGGTGTTGTCGAGAACGTCGAAAACGAGGCAGTCTGGCTTGCCCTCCGCCACGCGGGTGCCGCGGCCGATCATCTGCCGGTAGAGAACGGGACTGCCAGTTGGCCTCGCCATCACGATGCAAGCAAGACTTGGCGCGTCGAAGCCTTCGGTGAGGACCATGCAGTTCGTCAGGATCTTGAGGTCTCCCGCCCTAAAGCGCCGCAATGCCTCATGACGATCGGCCGCTGGCATCTGACCCGTCACGGAAGCGGCATCGTGCCCCGCTTCAGGCAGGGTCATCCTGTGGGCGATCTGATCGAAGACCGAAGCCAGCCCCACTCCGTCAGAGCGATTGGGCGTTGCTGTTACTCCAACGAGAAGCCGTTCGGGACTCTGCCCCCCGACACCGCCCGCAATCGTCGACCTGGGATTGTCGCGGATGAAGCCCAGCCGATCCAGAATCTGCCGGTACTGTCCCGCGACAGCATGGTGGGCCTCATCGACGATGACGATCCTGAATGCATCCGGATTCAGTCCCTCAAGACGGCCGCTGCTCCAGTGGGCGAGCGTGGCGACGGAAGCAACGACGACGTCCGCACGAGTTGAGGCTCGCTCGTCGGCCTGCTCGATTTCAACGACCAGGCCTGGATTGAGTGCACGGAATGTCTCGGCAGCCTGCTCCAGAAGCTCTCGACGATGAGCCAGGAACAGAACTCGACGCCGGTTCTCCGGAAACTGTGACAGCCAGGCCGTGAGCTCCGGATGGTGCACTAGCGATGCGGCCAGGACTGTCTTGCCTGTGCCAGTCGGATGCTCGATCAGGAGCCGATCGACGCCCTCGTGGAAAAACCGATGGGCGATCTCCTCGATCGCTTCTAGCTGGTACGGGCGAAGGAGCCGAATCGATTTGTCGCCGCTAGAGGGAGGAGGCATCGACGATCGCAGACACCTGGGCGCGCAGACTTGGGATCTTGTTTTGCACGACGTCCCACACGATTTCGTAGTCGACGCCGACGTAGTCGTGGATCAGCCGATCGCGCATGCCTGACATCGACCGCCATTCGACAGCCGGATGCGCGCTGCGGAACGCTGCGGGAACCTTCTTCGTGGCCTCGCCGATGACTTCAAGGCTGCGGACGAAGGCACGTCGTAGCGTGTCGCTCGCGACGAAAGTCTCGAAGGTGAGGCCTTCCCGCTGGGCCATCAGGTAGTCGGCCTCCGCCAGGATGTGGCGGAGGTATTCAAGCGGCTCGGAAGACATCCTCAGCTTCAGCCAGGATGTGCGGGCCGATGAACGGCGATAGACCTTCCGTCGTCAACAGCTCGACCCGTCGGCCGAGACGCGATTCAAGCAACTCGGAAAGCGCCAGGAGACGATCGTAGGACTTCCCCCCAGGAATGAACCTGACGAGGAGGTCGACGTCACTGGCGGGCGTCGCGGTCCCCCGCAGGACCGACCCGAACAGCGCCAGCTGCGCCACGCCGAGGTCACGGACGGCCCGCTCGTCGGCAAGGATCGCTCTGACGACGTCGTCACGGGTCAGCGTCTGGCGAGACATGGACAGCAGTGTAGCGACAATGTCGCTCCTCCGGAAGGAGCCTGTCCGCATTCGGGTCGTGCGGGCGGCCTCGGCGCCGCAGGGCTTGGTGACCATACGCGGCCGAAAACGTCCCCGGAGTCGACTCCGGAGGCGTCCGCCGCTAGACTGCCGGGATGCGCTACATTCCCGCCCTCGCCGTTGCCGCTGTCCTGACGTTCGGCGCCACGTTGCCCGCGCAGGACGCCGGCTGGGTTTCCCTCTTCGACGGCAAGACGCTCGATGGCTGGAAGGTCGGCGAGAACGCCGCGTCCTTCTCGGTTGCGGACGGGGCCATCGTCGTCAACGGGCCGCGCGCGCATCTCTACTACGTCGGGTCGGTGGCCAATCACGACTTCAAGAACTTCGAGTTCAAGGCCGACGTCATGACGACGCCGGGGTCGAACTCGGGGATCTACTTCCACACCGCCTACCAGGAGGGCGGCTGGCCGTCGAAGGGCTACGAAGTGCAGGTCAACAACTCGCACACCGATCCCAAGCGGACCGCCGGCCTCTATTCCGTCCAGGACAACATGGAAGCCCCGGCCAAGGACGGCGAGTGGTTCACCCTGCAGATCGTCGTGCAGGGCAAGCACGTCACGACGTCGGTGAACGGCAAGAAGATTTCGGACTACACCGAGCCCGAGGGCGTCGAGCGGCCCGCCGACATGAAGGCGCGCCTGATCTCGAGCGGAACGTTCGCCATCCAGGGCCACGACCCGAAGAGCAAGGTCCTGGTGAAGAACATCATGGTCAAGCCGCTGCCCTGACGGTCGACATCAGCCGGGATACCAAACAACGCGGGGATCTTCGGGAGCGCGGCGGTAATCAAACGCCGCGTCCGTCAGCTTGCGCAAGTCATAGCGGGGACGCCACCCCAGAAGAAATTTGGCTTTGGTATTGTCAAGCCAGGTCGACCGATAAGGGGTGGAGATGACGACGCTGGGCAGTCCGCGCGATTCCGCCAGATAGGCGGCCAGGGCTCCGTAATCGACCGGCTCGTCCATGCAGATGTTGAGTGTCTGCTGACGCGCGGCAGGAGCATCCACGGCCGCAAGCACCGCATCTATGAGGTCGTCCACGTGGACGAAGTTGCGCTTCACGGGCCGTCCGTCGGGATCCACCATGACCGGGACTGTTTGTGTCTTTAAGTAGGCGGCGGCCTTCTCGGGGCCGACCAATTCTTTCCACCGCGGCCCGCCGAAAACATCATCGCCGAACGAAAGCTGGCACTTGAAGTCGTCCTTCTCCATGATCCACGGCGCTCGCAGGCAGCAGCCGTTCAGGTTGTACTGGATGTGGTACTGCTCCAGCATGACCTCTTCCAGGACCTTGGACAGTGCGTAACAACCGGGGTAGGCGCTGTGTTTCTGCGATTCGGTGACGGGCACGGGGTGCGGGTAGAAGAAATGCCCCATTCCGGCGTCGCCGCCGATCAGCAGGAACTGCTGGAAGGAGGGGTTGCTCCGGCATTCCTCGAGCAACCAGAACATCCCCTTCACCGCCACGTCCATGATTGACTCGGGAGTTTCCTTGCTGGTGGCCAGGTGCAGGACGTGTGTCACGCCGGCGACCGCCCTGTTGACGTCCTGACGGTGCTCGATTGATCCCGACACCACCTCCAGCCGCGCGCGCGGTTCCAGCTTGCGGTTGTGGCAAAGCGCCCGAACGACGAAGGCGTCGAATCGGGGGGCCGACAGCAGCCGCTCGATCACCGTCTGGCCCACTTTTCCGGTGGCGCCCGTCACTAAGATTCGCTTCTGGTCAGCCATGTTCGTCACTCGCGTCAGCAGAGGTGATGGTAAACAACAAGGGAGGGCCCGGCTACTTCGTGCGTCGGCGGGAGGCGTTCTTCTCGAACACCCGGTCGACGATCACGCCGCCAGGATCACGCCGCCAGCCACTACGTTCTGTCGTCGCGCTCCTGGAGGCGGGCGCGGTGCCGCGCGGAGAATGGACAGCGCGTTGACAGGCATTGCGCAGGCGGACTGCTTCGCGTTCGACAACTGCTGGACGCGGGAGTCGTCTATAGGACCCGCACCAGCAGCAGCGACTGATCGTCCTGTTGCGCGCCGTGCCCGCGGGCCGCTTCGATGATGCGCCGCTCGAGCATCTTGAGCGGTCCATCCGCGTGGGCGGCGATGATCGCCTTCATGCGCTCCAGGCCGAACTCGTGCTCGCGCCGGTCGAACACCTCCGTCAAGCCGTCGGTCAGGATGACGAACAGGTCGCCCGGCCGCGTGTCGAGCGGCGTCGCCGTGAACTGCGTGTCCTCGAACATGGCGATGGGCAGCTGCGTCATCGCCAGCTCCTCGACGACGGGCGAGCCCTGCCGGCAGCGCAGGATCGGCGGATGCGCGGCCACCGCGAAGCCGAGGGCGCCGTCGCGCCACTGCAGGCCGGCGAAGGTCGCGAACATCGCCGGGCTCTTCAGGTCGTGAATCACGGCGTTGAGGAGCGTCAGCAAGTCGCCGAGCGGCGTGTCGCGGCGGAGCGCCACCCGTGCGGCGCTCTTGACCATCCCCATCAGCAGGCCCGAGCCGACGCCGTGGCCCGAGACGTCGACGACGTAGGCCGTCCAGCCGTCGGCGGTCTCGACGACGTCGACCAGGTCACCGCCGACGTCGCCGCTGGCCAGCGACAGGCCGCGGACTTCGACGCCGCCGACGCGCTGCGCCAGGGGCGGCACGAGCACGCGATGAATCTGCCGGGCGAGGTCGATCTCGGCGCGGAGCCGGCCGTGCCGCGCGCCCTCGACGCGGATGAACGTCGACAGCAGCGTGAAGCCGACGATCAGCGACAGCACCGTCACGGCGACATCGAGGCCGAGGCGGTCCTTCAGGGCGGCCCCGGCCAGCTCCGCCCCGAGCGGTCCCAGCCAGCGGTCCATCGCCAGCACGCCCAAGATGTGGATCGGGGCCAGCACCGCCATCCAGCCGGCGCCGAAGCGGGCGACCGCCACGTAGGCGACGGCGGTGCCGCCGGCGACGATGCAGGACAGCACCAGCCGGCCGGCCGGCGTCGCGCCGAGCTTCGCGACGTCGGTCAGGAGTCCCGTCGTCAGGAAGACGAAGAAGGTGCCGGCGAAGAAGAGCAGCTGCGACCGGACCGGCATCCCCCGCAGGAAGCGCGAGGTGGTCGTCCACCGGGTCCAGGGCACGGACGGGAGTCTAGCAGCGGGCCGGCCGCTGGCAGCGGGCCAGGCGCGCCCGTATCCGAGACCGGTCGTCCCGGAAGCGGACAGTCGCGGGGCGGCGGGCCGGTCGATCCGGGAGGTGCTGGGACAAGATCAGGGACGGCGCCGCCCGGAATCGGGATCCGCTCTTGCAATGACGGCGACCCGGTCGGGTGAGTCGACCCGGTCGCGAGAATCGAGGGAGAGCGTCGATGCCGTCAGGTCCTGTTGCCCACGCGTGGCGCGCCGTGCGCCGATCCCCCGGGGCGCTCATCCTCGTCGTCCTGACGCTGGCCCTCGGCATCGGCGGCGCCACCGCGATGTTCGCGGTCGTCGACGCCGTCCTCCTCAACCCGCTGCCGTATCCGAACGGCGATCGGCTGCGCGAACTGTTCATCGAGGCGTCGCCGGGGAACCGGAACCCCTACCTCGAGGCGGTCCAGGTCGATGCCGTTCTCAGTCAGACCGGCGCCTTCGCGGCGGTCGAGCGCTACGGCATGGGCGCCGAGACGCTGACCGATGGCGACCCCGAGATGGTCGCGACGCGCGGCGCGCCAGCCGCGTCGATCCGGTGCGCGTGCTGCGGGCGGAGTAAGCGAGAACCGGGGGCGCGAAGCCTTCAGGACGAGCGGTTGGTGAGGCGCGAGATGTCCGCCAAATCCTCAGGGCGACCGACGGCCTGCTTGTTGGCGATCAGATCCTGGCGCGAGATGAACGCGACCTCGATGCCGTCGAGCTCGCCGGCTTCGCGACGAGCCCACGCCTCCCCGAGATCGACACCTTTGATGAAGGTCATGATGTCGATCTGAGCCGGTGGCCGACCCAGAACGACGGTGGTCGGCTTCAGGAAGTCCGCTGCCTGCAGGTCCACCGAACCGAAGCCGAAGTCGGCAAGGGCTGCCTGGAGAGCCTCGACGTTGCGGTCGTCGGGAATGACCACTACGTCCACGTCGTGGGTGAATCGTGGGTAGCCGTGAAAGCTGACGGCGTGTCCACCGACGATCAGGAAACGGACTTTACGCGCGATCAAGCACCGCAAGAACTCGCTGAAGTCGTCCGCCAGGGTCACGGCGCTGATAATACCGCCGCTGCAGCTCGACGGTCAGCGAGACGCGCTCGTTCGGCGTCATCTCTCGGTACCGGCGATGCGTTTCCGCCTCCGCCTCTTCGGGTGACGCGAAGACTGCCAGGGTCCGTTCGATCTTTCCTGACGAGGCCACGCGGGCAGCCTAGCACGGCGGCGGTAGCGCCGGTCTACTTCGGCAGAGCCTTGACCACGCGCAGCGCGTTGTCGCGGTAGACCTTCTTCAGCACCGCGTCCGGCAGGTCGATGCCGTACAGCTTCCAGAAGGCGTGGTAGTCGCGGTAGTAGTCGAAGTACCTCGTCCTTCGTCTCGAAGACGCGCCAATGGTACGGATACTCGCCGGGCTGGAACGAGTCCTTCCCGAACAGGATCCGGTCCTGGTACTTGAGGAAGAAGTCGTGCGCGGCGCGCGGCTGGCGGCCGATGTCGTAGAGGATCGCGCCGACCTCGGTGACGACGTTCGGATAGGCGTCCAGCATCGCCGACGCCTTGGCCAGGTCGTTGGCGTGCCAGCCGAAGTGCGCGGCGATGAAGCGCGTCTTCGGGTTGCGCGCAAAGAGGCGGTTGCGCTCGGCGACCAGCTCCTCGAACGAGACGCCGCGCGTGTCGGTCGCGGCCCGGCCCGGGAACAGCGCCAGCTCCAGCCAGCGCTCGTTGTGGAGGTCGTGCGGCGCGAAGAACGCCTGCGGCTCGGCGGTGTGGATGAAGACCGGGATATCGAGGCGGGCGGCCGCCTGCCAGATCGGATCGAGCTCGGGATCGTCGACCTTCAGGCGTGTGCCGTCGGCCTTCTGGATGTTCAGCCCGAAGGCCTTGGAGATCTCGCCGACGCCGACCGCGCCGGCGGCGACGTCGGCCTCGAGCTGCTTGACCGCGCGCTCGGCCCAGCCCGGTCCGACCTGGCCGAAGTCGATGCCGCACAGGACGCGGAAGCGGTCCTTGTGGGGGCTGGCGGCGATGGCGTCGAGCGTCGCCTTGAGGCGCGTGCCCGACTGGTTGTCGGCGCTGACCAGGACCTTGATGTTGAGCGCGTCCATGGCCGTGACGACGCGGGTGATGCCTTCCGGCGACGCCAGGTTGCCGGGGTGGCCGTGGATGTCGATGACCTGGAACTTGGCCTTCGCCACCAGGTGCTGCTCGGTGACCAGGGTCGACTTGGGCCGGTAGTCGACGATACTCGGCGGCGGCTGCGCGGGCGTCTGGCAGTTGCCAGGGCGAATCTCGGTCATGCCGGCGGGGCACTCGCCGTTGGCGTCGGTCGGCGAGCCGCCGCGACCGGGGCCCTGGCCGGCGAGCAGCGCTCCGCCCGCGGCCATCGTAAGGAACAGCGTGAACACCACAGGAACCTTCGCCATCGTGCCTGCCATTATCTGCGGTTCCGTCCTGGCCTTGGCGACCGCCGTCGCGGCACCGGCCCACGGGCAGCAGCCGGCGCCGTCGCCGCCGGTCGATTCTGGCGGCCCGCTTCGCCCAGCGAGTCGACGCCTACGAGGCCGTCGACAAGGCGACGCCGCCGCCGTCGGGGGCCATCCTGCTCGCGGGCGACTCGCAGTTCGATCGCTGGAAGACGTTCCAGGAGGACCTGCCCGGCTACACGGTGACCAACCGCGGCATCGATTCGTTCCGGACCGACGACCTGATCCAGTACGTCGACCGCCTGGTCATCCGCTACAGACCGCGCCGGGTCGTGCTGCACGTCGGCGGCAACGACATCCACCGCGGCAAGACGCCGGAGCAGCTCCTCGCCGACACGAAGACGCTGATCGGGAAGATCCGCGCCGGGCTGCCGGGCGTCCCCATCGCCTGGTCGAGCATCACGCCGGGGCCGGGGCGCTGGGACGAAGCGCCGCAGCGCAAGGCCGCCAACGCGTTGCTCAAGCAGTGGATCGCCACCGAGCCGGGGTTGGCCTACATCGATCTCTGGGATGCCATGCTCACCAAGGACGGCCAGCCGCGCGAGGACATCTGGGTCGTCGACCGCGTCCACCCGAACCATGACGGCTATCTGATTCGCGTCGGGCTGACGACGCCGGTGCTGGGACCGCCCGACCGGAAGTAGGCCGGCGTCGACGGGCGGCGCCGGCTGCGAGATGATGCGCGGGTGACGCTCAACTACTGGAAGCAGCCGCTGCGGGCGGTGCCCGACGAAGTGTGGGCCACCCCCGGCGTCGAGGCGCTGATCCTGGCCGACACCGGGCTCACCGCCGTGCCCGACCGCATCGGCACGCTGGTGTCGCTGCGGATGCTCGATCTGGGGCACAACGCGATCGCGGCGCTGCCCGACGCGATCGGCGATCTCGCCGGCCTGACCGACTTCCTCTACGTCCACGACAACCGGCTGACGCGGCTGCCGGACGCGATCGCGCAGCTCACTCGTCTGCAGTACCTGAACGCGGGCGACAACCAGCTCGCGGCGCTGCCCGAGGACATCGGCGCGATGGCGGCGCTCGTCGAGCTGCGCATCGAGCGCAACGCGCTGACGTCGCTACCGGCGTCGATCGGGCGCGCCGCCGCGCTGCGCGAGCTGCACGCGACCAGCAACCGGCTCGAGGCGCTGCCCGAGACGATCGGCGATCTGGCGGCGCTACGCACACTCGGCCTGCGCGACAACCGGCTGCGCCGCCTGCCGGCGTCGATGGCGCGGCTCTCCCGCCTGCTGTCGCTGGACCTGCGCGGCAACCCGCTGAACGACTGGCCGGCCGAGATCGCGGACCTGCCGGTCTTGGAGAAGCTCGACCTGCGTTGGGTGCGCCTGCCGCCGGCGCCGCCGTGGGTGGCCGCGCTCCGGGCCCGCGGCTGTGTCGTGTACGTGTGAACAGCGACTACGGCCAGACGATCTCGAGCGCATAGATGTCCGTGCCCATCCCTACTTCCCTCAGCACGAGCGGTGCCTCGTCAGGAGTCTGGCCGACCCACACCCCGCCGACTTCACCCCAGATCGCCTGCTTCACCAGCCCGAGATCCACGACTGTCTCCACCCGGCCGTCCGCGACGCGAACGCGAACGACCTGGGCGCCCTGCTGGAGCTGGATGTGCGCGCCATCACGGGTCCAGATCGGCCAGCCGACGCGGCCTCCCAGCAGGTCGCGCCACGTTCGTGTTTTCAGGTCGTAGAGGACGAGACGCGTCCTGTCGCTCGAGATCGCAGCAATCAGGCCCCCAACGAGCGACCATCGCGGCGAGAAGTGGCGCTCGGAGGCTGGAATCGTCTCGACGTGTCCGGACGTGACGTCGACGATGTGCAGTCGAGGAACGTTCGCCTTCGTTCGGCCGGTGAGCACGAGGCGGGTCCCGTCCGGCGACCAGCTCGGATCTTCCTCTGCCGCGTCGCCGGCTGAGACCCGCTGTGACGGACCGCCGTCGATGCCGACGACGAACGCGTGTAGCGACCCCTGGTGCTGGCGGGCCGCGTACGCGATCCTCCGTCCGTCAGGGGACCAGCGAGGCAGGATCACAATCTGTGGTGCGAACGTGAGCTGCAGACGGTCGGTGCCGTCCGCGCGACTGCGCCACAACGTCAGATCGGCGTGTCGGACGTAGGTGATCCAGGCACCGTCTCGCGAGAACTCGACGTCCGTCGCTGCCAGTCCGGGAAGTATGGGCGTGAATTGCTTCGCAGACGGATCGTAGCGAAGCAGATCGACGCCGGCGGGCGGCGTACCGATCGCGAGCAGCGTCGATCCGTCTGGGCTCGGGACGGCGTTCTCGTAGCGCATCGGCCCCGTCGTGAGCTTCCACGGCTCACGTGCCCGCTCCCACCAGTGGCGTCGCTCGTCGAGCGCCCAGAGTCCGTAGGCGCCGTCGCAATCGGCTTCGAAGACGAAGTGCCGCCCGTCGGGTGTCCACGCGCCGCAGGCGGCTCGCCAGCCCGGAAGCAGCACGCGAGCGCCGGACCCGTCCGCCGAGACGTCCCAGAGCGTGCGTTCATTCAGCTTGTTCACGGTGTAGCGAAGACGGCTGCCGTCGGGAGACCAGCGCGGCATGACCACGTCGCCGTCGGCGACGACCACTTGACGCACGCTCGAGCCATCGCGTCCGCCGATCATCAGTCGTGGGCCATCGCTGAACGCAAGCTTTCGCCCATCGCTCGAGAGATGTGCCCAACTCGCACGGACGTCGCGAATCAGCCGCGCGGCTCCTGATGTAGCGATCACATGGAGCCCACGGGTCACGGTGTCCGTGATCAGCATGTCGCCGGCCGACGTGACGTCGTAGAGGTACGGGTTCGCGAACGACGTGCGCAGCGGTCGGGGGTCGCCTCCGCCAATCGGAAGCTGCAAAATGGACGTCCCAGCGAACGCCGGCTTCCACTCCACGTAGAACACGCGGGTTCCGTCCGTGTAAGGAAAATCCTTGAAGGTTCGATCGTAAGTCAGCCGGCGCGCGGCGACCACTCGCGGCGCGCGAGGCTCGGGCTGCCACAGCATCCATGCGGCCGCTGCAGCGGCCGCGAGGATGGCGAGCGCCGCGACGAGAGGCATCCCGCGAAGACGCGGTCGGTGCGCCGCGACGATGGCCGCCCGGACCTCGTGGATCGACTGGAACCGCGCGTCACGAGAGTGCGCCACGCAGCGGGCCAGGATCTGGTCGAGCCAGGCCGGTGCCTTGACTCCGGCCGATGCCAGCGGCGGTACAGGATGCATTCAGGACCTGTGCGATGACCGTCGTAGCAGCTTCGCCGTCGAAGGCTCGCCGCCCGGTCAGCATCTCGAAGAGGACGACGCCGAAGGCGAAGACGTCCGTCTGTTCGTCCGCGTCGGCTCCCTCCAGTTGCTCCGGCGCCATGTACGGCAGCGTGCCGACCAACGGGCCGACCTCCGGGAACGTCCCGCTCTCCGCCTGAAGACCTCCGACGGGCAGCCGAGGCAGACGGCTCCGCGCCAGGCCGAAGTCGAGCAACCGGGCGCCGGTCGGCGTCACCATGATGTTGGCCGGCTTCAGGTCACGATGGATGATGCCGGCGCGGTGGGCGGCCGCGAGGCCGTCCACAATCTGCAGCGCGAGCGGAATCGCCTCGGCCGCAGGCAGGCGTCCACGGAGAAGTCGAGCGGCCAGCGTTTCGCCCGGCAGGAACTCCATCACCAGGTAGTCGGTCCCGTCGGCGTGGCCGACGTCGAACAGCTGGCAGATATTGGGATGCGAGAGGGCGGCAATCGTGTGGGCTTCCCGGGTGAAGCGGCCGCGGGCCCGCGCGTCGTTCGACGTATCGCGGCGGAGGACCTTGACGGCCACTTGCCGGTCCAGACGTCGATCGACGGCCTGGTAGACCTCGCCCATGCCGCCCCTGTCGATGGACGACGCAATCTGGTACGGCCCGAGGCGCATGCCGGCCTCGAGTCGAGGCACGTCAGCCGTGGGCTCATCGTCCAATCCCGAGGCCGCCGAGGACTTGGTGTCGAAGAGGCTCCACTGCGACTCCGCCCGGAGGAGCCGCTCGACCGTGCGCCGGAGGTCGAGGTCGTCCGAACAGGCCTGAGACAGGAAGACCTGCCGCTCCGCCGCAGGCACGGACAGGGCGCGGTCGAAGAGCTCGCGAACCGCCGTCAGCTCAGACATGGCCGCTCTGAACGGGGAGTCCTCGCATCATGAATCCAACCTCGTAGCCGCGCCGTGAGCGCCAGGCCCAAACGCTCGACTCCTTCCCCCTGCATGGGCGCAGAGTCGCCATGAACGGATCACACCGCGCGAACTCCGCCCGGACTGAACCGGCCTCCGGTCAGCCAGTCGTCCGATCGCTTGCCATTGCCGCGGCGAGCCAGGCGCGGGCGAAGGTCCAGTCGCGCTTGACCGTCCCGGGCGACACGCCAAGGGCCACGGCGGTCTCCTCGGTCGTCATGTCGGCGAGGAAGCGGAGCTGCACCACCCGTGCCGCACGTGGGTCGCTGGTCGTCAGCACTTCGAGAGCCGCGTCGAGGCGATCGAGATCGAGCCCGACGTCGTTTCCGGTCGCCGCCGCCGGCTGGTCGTGGTCGTCCAGCGGTTGGACATGGGCGCCCGAGCCGCGCTTGATCGCCAGGCGTCGCCGGGCATGGTCGATCAGGCGGCGCCGCATTTCGGACGACATGAGGCGCAGGAAGGCGTCGCGCCCCTCCGCCGTTCCCGGGCCCGTCTTGATCAGGCGAACGAACGCTTCGTGGAGCAGGCCAGTCGCCCCGAGGCTCCCGGCGAAGCGCTCGCCGCGGAGGTGCGCTCGCGCCACACGGCGCAACTCGTCGTAGGTGCGGGTGACGACCGATGCTCCGGCATCCGCATCGCCCTGTCGCCACCGTCGCAGGAGTTCGGTCGTGTCGTCGGCCATGGTGGATCGCAGCAGCCGGACCGGGATCGTCGACTGCGTCGGAGTATACCCCCGGGTTCGCACCGTCGCCGGTTCACGGCGTCGATGATCCAATCCAGCCGGTCTCGCGCCCTTCAGGGCAGATCTGGCGCGCAGAAGGCCCGGCCCGGCGCGCCATTCGGGGAGGAGCGCTCATGGGTACTCGCCGGCGGTTCCAGTCCTTCGTGCTGATGGGTCTCGCGATGTGGGCGTTGACAAGCGCGTCGCCCGCGGCAGCGGACTGCAGCGGCGCACGGGAGAAGGCCACGGTGGCTGCCGCGGTGAAATTCGTCCCGAACGCGCACCACTTGATGGTCAAGGCCATCGACCCCGAGCTCACTGGCGCCCCCTCGGACGTGTGGAAACTCGATGGCTTCGTCGTCCGGGAGCGCGACGGTTCGCTCAGGCAGGTTGTCTACCTGAATTGCGAGTCCGCCATGTTCAAGGCTGCGGCACCAGGGTCGGTGGTGCACGTCCGGCTGCTAGCCGCCGTCATCTTCCACGAGAGCTGTCACCTCAGGGGCATGAACGAGACGGAAGCTGGCGCCGCGGAGCGCGGGCTTCTTGTCGAGATGATTCAGAGCGGCCTCATCCCGGCCAAGGAAGGCATGGCCTACCTTCGCGAGATGGCTCGCGCCAGCAATGTGCGATGAAGCGCGGGCGACCGTTACGACAGCGCGTGGAACTCGCCGGTGGCGATGTCGAGGCCGAGGACGCGGCCTTCCTCGATGACGTAGTACCAGCCGTGCAGGCACAGGTCGCCGCGCTCGACCCGCTCCCGCACCATCGGGAAGGTCAGCAGGCGCTCGACCTGGAGCGCGATCGAGCGCATCTCGGTCTGGCGCAGCGCCTCATCGGTCATCTCCGCCGACGTCATCGCCGGGCGGGCCAGCTCGAGCCATTTCGAGATGTGCGGCGCGTCGTCACGCATCGGGTTGAACAAAGCCCGGATCGCTCCGCAGTGGCTGTGACCGCAGATGACGATGTCCTTCACCTCGAGCACCGACGTCGCGAACTCGATGCCGGCGGAGACGCCGTGGAAGCCCGGCGTGGTCTCGAACGGCGGCACGAGATTGCCGACGTTGCGGACCACGAACAGGTCGCCGGGCAGGGTGCTGGTCAGCAGGTCGGGGACGACGCGGGAGTCGGCACAGCCGATGAACAGCGTGTTCGGGCTCTGGCCTTCCTCGACCAGTCGCTGATAGTGCTCACGGAACTTCGGGAAGGATTCCCGCCGGAAACGCTGAAGACCCTCGACGAGTTGCTGCGACATGTCTGACGCATGGTAGCGCAGCCCCGGGACGCGGTAGCATCCCCGATCATGCCAGCCCTCTCCCTTCGCTTCGCCTGTGCCGGTGCGCTCGTCGCGACGCTGTCCGGTGCCGGAATCGCCTCGATTGCCGCCCAGGCGCCGACGCCGGCGGTGAAGGCGGCCGCCGTCCGCGTCGTCGCGCTGCCGAAGATGGACGGCGCCAACCTGAAGGTGCACGCCGTCCAGGTGACCTACCCGCCCGGCGCCGCCTCGACCGCGCACCGCCATCCGTGCCCGGTCGTCGGCTACATGATCAGCGGCACGATGCGGATGAAGGTCAGCGACGGCCCGGTGACCGACTACAAGCCCGGCGAGACGTTCGTCGAGATGCCGACCGACGTCCACCGCGTCTCGACCAACCCGAGCGCGGACACGCCAGCAGTCTTCCTCGTCACGTTCGTCTGCGACAAGGAGACGCCGCTCTCGATCCCCGAACCCGCGCCGGCGAAGTAGCGTGGGCGGCGGCCGCTACGGCAGTTCCTTGACCGCGATCGTCCGCCACCGCCAGAAGCCGCCCGGCACCCAGCGCTTGGTGGTGGCGTTGCTGTAGTGCATCTGGATGGCGAGCATGCCATCCACGGCGCCGTCCTTGGCGTGGTTGGCGGTGTCGGTGAAGTCGGCGACCGGCTCGCCGTTGATCCACACCTGGATGTGCGGCACGTCGCCCTCGATGCGGGCGCGGACGGTGTTCCACTCCTCGCGCTTCCAGGCTTTCTGCCAGGCCTTGGCCGAGGCGGCGGACACGCCCTGCAGCCGCTCGCCGTAGACGCCGCCCATGTTGCCGCCGGGCAGGTAGTCGAGCATCACCTGGTAGGCCTCGCCGGCTTCGGACGAGCGCAGGAACAGGCCGCCGTCGCAGCCCCAGTCCGGCTTGACCTCGACGAACACCTCGACGTTCTTGTACTTCTTGTCGGTCAGCAGGATGCCGCCCTTGCCGGGCGGATCCTGCGTCCCGACCAGGATGCCGTCGAGGACGCGGAACAGCGGCATCGTGCCGTGATGGTTGGTCCGGCTGACGTGCCAGCCGGTCGTGTCGGTGCCGTTGAAGATCTCGGTGAAGCCAACCGGGATCGGCGCCTTGGGCGCGTTCGGCTCCGGTCCGTCGCTGGCGGGCTGCTGCGCGACCTGTTGAGCGATCAGGGGAACTCCGGCGGTGGCCAGCGCCAGCGCGCCGGCGAGCACGAGCGTCGATCGTCGGACCATGCCCGAAACTATAATGCAGCGCATCGTGACGACAGCTGAGCCGGCGCCCATCACAGCACGAACCACGCTCCCCTCGTCGGCCCGGCTGCGCCTCGACGCCGTCGACTTCGTGCGCGGGCTCGTGATGATCCTGATGGTGCTCGATCACACGCGCGACTGGGCCCATCGCGGCGGGATCTTCAGCGATCCGCTCGACCCGGCCACGACCACCCCGATCCTCTACCTGACGCGCTGGGTCACGCACCTGTGCGCGCCGACCTTCGTGCTGCTGGCCGGCCTCGGCGTCGGCCTGCGCCGAATCCGCGGCGCGACCGCCGCCGACAACGCCTGGTTCCTGTTCACGCGCGGGTTGTGGCTCGTCGCTATGGAGCTGGTCGTGATGCGCGTGTTCATCTGGTGGAACGTCGAGGTGTGGTCGTTTGCCGCCTTCCTCCAGGTGATCTGGGCGATCGGCGTGTCGATGGTGCTGCTGAGCGCGGTCGTGCGGCTGCCGGTGGCGGCGATCGGCACGATCGGTGCGGTGATCGTCCTCGGCCACAACCTGCTCGACGGCATCCGCGTACCGGACTGGTTCCCCGGCACACCGGGGCCGCCGCCGACCCCGGGCGGCATCCTCTGGATGCTCGTCCACCAGGGCGGCTTCTACCCGCTCGGCGGTCCGCATGGGCCCGTCGTCTTCGATCGCTATCCGGTGCTGCCGTGGTTCGGCCTGCTGTGCGTCGGCTACGTGCTGGCCGGGATCTACCGGTGGGAGTCGGCTCGGCGGGTGCGCGTCCTGGCGACCAGCGCGTTGGTGATGCTGGCGGCGTTCCTCGTGCTGCGCACGTTCAACATCTACGGCAACCCGAGCCACTGGGCGCCGCAGCCGACCGCGATCCAGTCGGCGATGGTGTTCATGAGCGTCGAGAAGTACCCGCCGTCGCTGGCCTACGCGCTGATCACGCTGCTGCCGGCGCTCACCCTGCTGGCCGCGCTCGACGGCCGCACCATCGCCGGGTGGTTGCCCGGCGCCGTGGTCACCTTCGGCCGCGTGCCGTTCTTCTTCTACCTGCTGCAGTGGATCACGTCGCACCTGTCCGGCATGGCCGTCACGGCCCTCCTCGGCCAGTCGCTGTGGCCGTTCTTCCAGCACCTGCTCACGCTCGTCACGACGCGGCCGCAGCCTGAGTTCGGCGGTCCACTGTGGGCCGTCTACGTCTGCTGGCTGGTGAGCCTGTTGGCGATGTATCCGCTGTGCCGCTGGTTCGCCGGCGTCAAGGCCCGACGCCGCGACTGGTGGCTGAGCTATTTGTAGGCGCCGCGCTCTCGCGCGCGGCGCAGGCCGCCCCGGTGGCGTGCCGGCTGCTATTCGTCGACGCGCGTTCGCGCATCGACCGGACGATGGCTCCGGACTTCGTCCTCGCCATTCGTCACGCGGCGCTGGGCGCGCCGCGGCGCCGTCACGCGGGCGGCCCGCATTCGCTCGACGCCGTCGCGAACGATCGCGATCGCCTGATCGATGTCGTCGGGGGTCGTGAAGCGCGACAGGCCGAAACGGAGCGTGCCGTGGGCCCGCGACACGGGGACGCCGAGCGCGCGCAGCACGTAGGACGGCTCGATGCTGCCGCTCGCGCACGCCGAGCCGGCCGACACCGCCAAGCCGTCCAGGCGTGAGGCGAGCGTCTCGTCGGTACCGTCGATCGACACGTTCAGGTTGTGCGGCAGGCGGCGCTCGAGTGATCCGTTCACCTGGACGCCGTCGATCGCGGCCTGCAGGCCGGCCAGCAGACGATCGCGCAACGCCGCCAGCCGGATCGCTTCCGCGGCCATGTCGGCGATCGCGAGCGCCGCCGCGGCGCCGAGGCCGACGATGCCCGGCGCGTTCAGCGTGCCCGGTCGCAGGCCGCGTTCGTGGCCGCCGCCGTCGAAGAGCGGCGCCAGGCGCACGGTCGGCTGCCGCGTCCGCACATAGAGCGCGCCGACGCCCTGCGGGCCGTGAACCTTGTGGGCGGAGATCGACAGCAGGTCGATGCCCATCGCGCCGACGTCGATCGGGATGCGGCCGAAGGCCTGCGCCGCGTCGGTGTGGAACAGGACGCCGCGGGCGCGGGTCAGCCGGCCGATCGCGGCGAGCGGCTGCAGCACGCCGATCTCGTTGTTGGCGGCCATCACGCTGACCAGGACCGTGGTCGGCCCGATCGCCGCGTCGAGGGCCGCGAGATCGATCAGGCCACCGGTGTCGACCGGCAGCACGGTGAGGCGACAGCCGCGCGCCTCGAGGTGCCGGCAGGTGTCGAGCACGGCGCGATGCTCGGTCGCGACGGTGACGATGTGGTCGCCGCGGTCGCTGGCCGCTTCGGCGACGCCCTTGATGGCCAGGTTATCGGCCTCGGTGGCCCCGCTCGTGAAGACGATGTCCTTGTGCGACGCACCGATCACCGCAGCCACCTGGCGCCGTGCCGCCTCGACCGCCTCCTTCGTGCGGCGGCCGGCGGCGTGATCGAGGCTCGAGGCGTTGCCGGCCTGCTCGCGGAACAGCGGCAGCATCGCGTCCAGCACGCGCGGGTCGACCGGCGTGGTGGCGTGGGCATCCAGGTAGATCATGGCGGGATCATCGCACCGCGTCGATGCCCAGGACGCGCTCGGCTGCCTGGACCGCGCCGACCGTGAAGATCAGCGGGTAGAGCGACTCGCTGTACCAGAGCCGCGCGAAGTAGAGCCCGATCGGCGCGGCCGGGAAGTGCCGCCCGTCGTCGGTCGCGGTGCGCAGCCAGGCCAGGCCGCGGCGCACCGACACCAGGTCGGCGTCGCGATCGCAAGCGGCGTGCGCGGCGAGCGCTGCCACCGCCTGCGCTGTTTCCTCGATCGACGGCGCGAGGTCACTGTCCGCGCCGGACGTCGAGCCGACGGCGCCGCTCCAGCCGCCGTCCGGGCGCTGCGCGGCGGCGATCCAGCGGGCCGCGCGCGCCGCCATGACCGACGCGCCGGCGACGCCGGCGGCGTCCAGCGCGTCCAGGGCGGGTAGCACCTTGGCGGTGCCGTAGGTCAGGTTGACCTCGCCTGGTGCCGCCTCGTTGCCGAACCACAACGGCTCGAAGGCGCCGTCGCCGTGCTGCACGCGCGCCAGGTAGCGGGCGGCGTCGGCGAGCGCGGTGTCGATGCGCCGCGTCACGTCGGCCGGCTGGTGCGGCCGCCAGACGCACCACGCGCGGATCGCGTGCGCGGTCAGCTCGGGGCCGCTGCGATCGAAGGGCAGGCCGGTCCAGCCGCGGCAGAACGTCGGCATGCCGCCGTCGCGGTTCTGCAGATCGAGCAGCCAGGTCACGGCGGCCGTGGCGGCCTCGCGGACGCGCGCGTCGGTGGGCGAGTCCCCCAGCGGGCCGCGCAGATGCGCCAGCGCGAGGAGGGCGCCGGCCGTGTCGTCGGCGTCGGGGACGCCGCCGGCCAGGTCGGTCCAGGCCCAGCCGCCCGGGGCGGCGTGGGTGTAGGGATGCTCGACGCGGTACTGCTGCCCGAGGATCCAGTCGAGCAGCCGATCGCGCTCGTCCTCGTCGAGCCACGCCGTCAGCGGACCACCGGCGGCGAGGGCCTCGATCGAGAGCGTCGTCGCCCAGGTCGCGAGGTTGGTGTCGATCGGCCAGCTGCCGTCCTCGCGCACCGACGCGGCGAGAAAGGCGACGCCGTCGCGGATCACGGCCCGCGTGTCGGCGTCGTCGGCGAGCCGTGGCGGCACCAGGCGGAACGAGGCGTCATCGGTCGGCCGGCCGAGGGCGGCCAGGCTCATCACCACGAAGCTCGTCAGCGGGGTCGCTTCGAGGAAGCCGCCGGTCGTCGGCTGGATGGCCCGCAGCGTCTTCAGCGTGGCGCGCCGCGTCGCGGTCCGCGCCAGCCACGCCATCGGGTTGCGCGTCGGCCGCATCTGGTGCCGCACCTGGCCGATGGCGATCAGCGCCGGCAGCGCGTAGCTGACGACCGGCAGCCGGAGCGTGGCGAAGAGCTGGTGCGGCGCCGCTGCCAGCTCGAACGGCAACTGCGCGACGGTGCGCCACGACGGCAGCCGGCCGGCGATGGCCAGGGCCGTCAGGATCGGCACCGAGAACGTCCGGTCGGTGCCGTAGCGGACGTCGAGGGCGCGGCGCAGCGAGCCGGCGTCGAGACCGCCGGCGACAAACGTGAGCCACGCCTCGGCCTGACGGACCGCCGCCTCGATCGCCGGCGTCTGCGGCGCGACGTGCAGGGCGCCCCAGGCGAGCGCCGTGGTGGCGATGTTCGAGAGGCTCTCCGGGGTATCGCCCCAGCCGCCGTCGCGGTTGGCGTGCGCCGCCAGCCACGCCGCGCCTCGGTCGATCAGGTCGCTGTAGGCAACGACTCCGGAATCTTCTCGCTGAGCAGCCGTCGCCACGGCGATGACCGCGGCGGCCGTCGACAGCGCGCTCGTCGACAGGCGTCCTTCCCAGTGGCCGTCGTCGGTCCGCGCCCGCAGCAGCGCCGCCCGCGCCGCGGCGTGCCAGTCGACGGCGCCGGCTCCGGGACCGGTGCCGGCGGCGCGGCGAGCGGAGAGTGCGACGACTTTCATCTATAGACTCAGGTGTCCGAGCGCCAGCAGCCCATAGTAGGTGTACTCGCAATCGAGGATGTCGTCTTCCCAGTGGCCGTGGAAGCCGCCGCGGTTGGTCCACAGCGAGTCGATGAAATCGAGGCACGCCTCCTTGTGCGCCGAGAGGTCGGCGTGCAGGCCGACCAGGGCGTGGATCGCGGTGGCCGTCGACAGCAGATCGGGGATCGGCGAGCCGGGGAGCGCGCGGAAGCCGCCCTGCGGGTGCGCCTGCGACAGCAGCCACGGCGCGAACGTCGCCGGCACCGCCTCGCCGAAGTGGCGCAGGGCGGTCGCGCCGGCCGCGGTCGCGGTCGTCAGGCCGACGGGCGCGCCCGGGAAGTTGTTCAGGCCGCCGTCGGCCGCGATCAGCGTTCGCAGTTGCGCCAGAAGGGCCGTCCGGTCGGGGATCGGCTCGCCCAGGTCCTGGTACGCCCCCATCGCCACGAACGCCCCATAGGCGCTGCCCTCGTCGGCGCCGGCCTCGGTGGCGAAGCCGCGGTCGGCCGATCGGAAGGCGGTGATGCGCTCGAGCAGCCGCGCCCGCACCGCGTCGGGCGGCACGCCCTCGGGCAGGTTCGCCCAGCACCGTGCCAGGCAGCTCAGATGGACGAAGTCGAGGCCGTCGCCGTCGCCGAACCCGGCGAGGTAGCGGCGGGTGCGATCGGCGTCGATGGGCGCGCGCAGCGCGGCCATCCCTTCGAGGCCGAACACCGTGTAGTAGAGATCCGGCAGCCCGGCCCGGTTGACGAAGCCGCCGTTCGGGTCGTAGCGCTCTCGAAAAAAGGCGCCGACGAGATCAGCCGACGACTGCAGCAGCGTCGGCGCCAGCCGCGCGACCTGCAGCATTTCGAGCCTCAAACTCACTGCACCAGCCCTTCAGCTCGATGTCGTTGAAGATCTTGCCGACGATGCGGCGGAGCAGGCCCTTGAGCGTCGGCTCGTCGAGCACGGCGAGCGAACGAATCGCCTCTTCCTTGTAGGAGTCCAGCAGGCGGCGACAGCGGTCCTCGACGTTCAGCGCGATCAGCCGGGCGCGCAGCGCCTCGGGCGTGTCGCTGGTGTCCCGCCGCCAGGCGGCGAGGAGCGCGGCGTGCGCCTCGTCGTCCTGACCCTTGGCGCGCTCGACGCCGACCGCCAGCGGCAGCGACGGACGCAGCGCGGCGATGTCGTCCGGCGCGTCGGTGCCGGTGAGATCGTCGAGGTCGTCGCGGATCTGGTAGGCGATGCCGAGCGCCTCGCTGTACTCGGCGAACACGTCGCGCACGTCCTCGCTGGCGCCGGCGAGCGCCGCCGCCGACGCGCAGCGCCACCTCGAAGGCCGGCGCCGTCTTGCGGCGGAAGATGTCGAGCACCTGCAGCGAGGTGAGCGGCTTCGGCGCCGCGTGCCCACAGCAGCTCGGCGCCCTGGCCCGCGGTCAGAGTCGCGGTGGCCCTCGGCGGCGATCGCGCAGCATCTCGACGCACGGCCTCGGCCGGCGCGTCGAGCGTCGCCGAGCAGCCGGTAGCCCTCGCCGAGCAGGTAGTCGCCGACGTTGAGCGCGACCGGCACGCCGTGGTCGTCGTGCAGCGCGTCGCGTCGCCGTAACGCGGTGTCGTCGGCGTCCTCGATGTCGTCGTGGATCAGCGACGCCTTGTGGAAGCACTCGACGGCGACGGCGGCTTCTGCGGACGGTGTCGGCGATGGCGCCGTCAGGATCGTCGCGCAGGGCCGTGATAGGCGCACGCGGTGAGGAACGGCCGCCAGCGCTTGCCGGCCTTCGCCAGCCAGTTGCGCGGCCGATGCGCTCGGTCTCGTCGACCGCCGGCCCCATCAGGCGATCGAGCGAACCGGCGTGAACCAGGCCTCGCACCTCGCGCCGCGACGCCGTCGAGATCCAGCCGGTAGGTCCGGTCGTCGCTGGTCAGGTGGATGACGTCCCACACCCAGTCGATGTCGACGGTGGTGTCGATGCAGTCGTCCTGCAGCAGCGGGATGGCGACGCCGGGAATGGCCGCCGCCTCCATGTACGGGAAGGCGCGCTCGAGCACCGACAGGCAGCTGACGCCGACGATCGCGTCGATCTTGCCGGTCTGGATGATCGCCATGACGAGCGCCGATCCTTCGGCCACCAGCACCGCGTAGCCGAGGCGCTCGGCCTCGTTCTGCAGGTCCTGGATCGTGCACAGCCCGCACTGCTTGCACAGCAGGCCGAACTCGTCGAACGGGGCCGGGCAGCGGTCCTCGACGCGCAGGCACTTCGGCAGCAGCAGCAGGCGCCGCTCGTAGGGCATCGTCGCCAGCGTGTCGCGCCACGCCTCGTTGTTGAGGAGGACGCCGATGTAGTCGCGGTAGGCCGGATCGAGGCCGGCCGCGGCGACGATGCGATCGGCGTGCTCGCGCAGCTCGGCGATCGGCATCGGCGGCACCGGCTGTCACGCGCTCGACGTAGCCGCGGACGATGGCGGCGGATCGCGTCGCGCTCGGCCTTGCGTCTGCGGGATGTTGACCTGCGGCGGACGCGACGACTGCGTCGGGACGGCGCGCGGCAGGGCGATGACGGGCAGGTGCATCCGGGTTGGCTCCTGACGGGGCTAACTATAGGCGCCGAAGCCGAAGAACCAGTGCTTCTTGGCGAAGCGGTAGGCCCAGTGCTCCTCGGGGATCTCGTGGCCGGGGTTGTGCTGGCTGTGGCGGCGGCGTCATCGCGCTCGAGCTCGGCCAGCCCGGCGCCGGCTCGCGATGGCGTCGTGTCGGTCGCCCCGTGCTTCTCGACCAGGTCCTTCACCAGATCGGGCCGCTCCAGCACGATGCAGCCGCGGGTCGTCTGCGCCGCCAGCTCGCGGAAGTCGCGCAGGAACGCCGACTCGTTGAAGCACGTCGTAGATGATCGCGCTCGTCGTGGACGTTCTCCGTCGCGAACTGGATGATCGGGCAGGGCTCGATGTCGCCCCACGGGCTGATGTGGTGGCTGATGCCGGTGGCCATCGGGCACAGCGCCTGGCCCTGGTCGTCCCAGTAGGCGTCGACGATGGCGATCGGCAGCTTCGCCCGCATCTCGACGACGAAGCGGCGGACCTGCAGCACCTGCTCGGGCGTCAGCGCGAGCTCAGCCGATCGGGTTCGGCGCCGACCGGGCGGTAGGTGTGGAACCAGGCGTAGTGCGACGCCGCAGGTCGATCAACGCGCGCAGCCACGCTTCGCTGCACGCAGGTCGTCGATGTTCGTCTGGCAGACGCTGGTGGCCACGCCGATGATCAGCTTGTGGCGCGATGCAGGCCTCGAGGCCGGCGAGCGTCCGCGTCAGCACCTTGGCCTGGCCGCGGCGCTCGTCGCTGACCACCTCGGTGCCCTCGATGCTGATGAGCGGCGTGACGTTGCCGAGCCGCGCGCAGCTTGCTGCGCGATTTCGTCGGTGATCAACTGCCCGTTGGTGAAGACCTGGAAGTAGCAGTCCGGGTGCGCGCTCGAGCAGTCGAGCAGCTCCGGGTGCATGAACGGCTCGCCGCCGAGGATGCCGAAGAAGCTGTTGCCGTGCGCCTTGGCGTCGCCGATCAGGCGGTCGAGCGTGTCGGCTCGTCGATGATGTTCTGCGCGGGCCGTCCACGTCGACCCAGCAGCCCTGGCAGCGCAGGTTGCAGCTGTTGATGATCGAGATGTAAGGAACGGCGGGAAGTGCTCGCCCGCTTGGCGAGGCGCTTCTTGAAGCGCTCGACCGAGCGCATGCCCTTGAAGCCGAAGTTGTAGCCGAACTTCCACAGCAGCCGGGCATCGGTGCCGGTCAGCATGCGCTTGCGCCGAGGCCGAGGAGGGCGGCCAGTTTCCCTCACGCCTGGCCCTCGGTGGGCGTCGGAGTGAGCGGATGGTCCGCCGTCGCGGCCGCTGCCGCCCGGGCCGCTTTGGCGCGAATATCGTCCGCCGTCGCGGCGGTGCCGTCGCTGCCCGCCGCTTTGGCGCGAATGGCTTCGGCGGTGGGCAGCGCGTCATCACCTCGGCCGGGATGTCGAGCGTCCGCCTGCAGCTTGACCAGGCACCGCTTGCGCTCCTCGAGGGCGCGCTTGTCGTCGCGCTCCTTGGCGAAGCGGCTGCTTGGCTTGCACGCTGCGGTCGCGCAGCGCGGCGTAGATGTCGCCGCCGAGCAGCGCCGAGATGTCGACCTTCATCTTCTCGCGCGCGAGGTCGTCGGCGTTGACCACGTCGCCGTTGATCGGGCCGGCCGGTACTTCGGGAACAGGATCGCCACTTCCGGGCAGACGCGCGAGCAGGCCGGGCAGTCGGTCTTGCAGTTGATCTGGTTCTGCACCTGATCTTGCTTGTCCGTTCGAGACGCCGTAGACGTCGAACAGGCAGAACGACAGGCACTGCATGCAGTTGGTGCAGCGGCTGTAGTCGATGACCGGGAACCACGGCTTCCAGCCGCCCGGCTTCTGCGTCTGGGCGTCGCCGCCGACGCCTTCGACGAGCGCGACGACATCCGCCGGCGCGACCCCGTCGAGCGAGCGGAAGTGGACCGCGGCGCCGGTCCCGGCGACGGCCTCGTCCGGCGGCGCGCCGGTGAAACGGCCGAGGACGAGCACCTGCCGCTCGCCCGGGGTGGCGCCGCTGCGGCCGGCCCGCGTCGTGATGACGCGATAGCCCTTCTCGAGCAGCGTGCGCGTGATCTCGAAGCGCGCCTCGGCCTCGAGCGGCATCGCGCCGGCGCCCTCGTAGAGCACGACCAGGAGCGGCGAGCGGGCGGTGATGGCGGCGCTCATCGGACCGGTTCCTCACCAGCCCAGGCCGTGGCCCCGGGCTGAGCCCCGGGCTGAGCCCGGGCTCGGCGTCGGGCGTCGACACGTCGGCGCCGTCCAGCCCGGCGATGATTTGCTCGGCGGTGGCCGCGCGCATGTTCAGCACCCGGACCCGTGATTCGTCGAGCGGCGCCCCTGCGGCGCTGAACATCCAGCGCAGCGCCCGCGGATAGCAGGCGACCAGGGTCAGCCGCTCGCATGCCGCGAACTCCTGCAGCGCCGGATCCTTCCGCGCCGACATCTCGCACAGGTCGGCGACCGCGTCGAAGTCGTCGCCGCGCGCGGTCAGCGCCCGCAGCACGTCCTGCTTGACAGGCCGGGGCACCGCCTGGGCGAACGCGCAGTGACAATAGAGAAGTCGGGAGGACATGGCACCGCCCGCTAGGCCGGGGTCAACCGGTAGGTCGGGTTGGGCTGACCCGGCCGGAAGTGCTCGGCGTGGACCGGGCTGACGACCAGGCTCTGGGCGTCGGCCGCGTCGAGCGTGGCGGCGTCGACCGCCGCGGCGAGGCGGGCCGGATCGCCCTCGGCGCGCAGGTTGACGATCAGCTCGCCGCGCGACAGCTCGCCATCGAGCGTGTGCGACAGCTCGGCGACGTGCTCGTTGCGGACCTGGTTCAGCACCACGAGATCGCTGTCGCCTCCAGCCGGCGTGAGCGTCATCTTGAGATGGGCGATCTCGATCCCGTCGGCGCTCAGCGCGCCGGCGATGCGGGCGGCGACGTCACGGACCAAGGCATTGCCGTCGAAGTCGGCGCCGGCCAGCTTGACCGTGGTGTTGACCCAGCCGAGGAGCGCCTCGCCCTCGCCGTAGGTCGCGTAGTCGATGTCGAGGTCGGCGTCGGTGGCGCCCTCGTCGCGGGTCAGGATGTCGAACCAGGCGTCCAGGCCCTGACCGGTGCGGGCCGACACCTCGAGGATGCGGGCCTTCGGGTATTCCCGGGCCAGCGCCGCCCGCAGCGTCGCGATTCGGTCCGGCTCGACGACGTCGACCTTGTTGATCAGGATGATGCCGGCTTCCTCGAGCTGCTTGCGGTAGACGTAGAGGACCTTGGCCGTGAACGATTGGCCCGGCTCGACGCCGAGGGCGCGCAGCGCCCGCACCGGATCGACGACGACGCTGAGCGGGGCGACGGTGTAGGCGGTCGCCGTACATCCGCCGCAGCGGATAGCTGACCGAGGCGCGCAGGTCGGTGCAGCTGCCGACCGGCTCGGCGATGAACACGTCCGGGCGGGTGCCGGCGGTGAGGCGCTCGGCGGCGTCGACGAGCGAGTTGAAGCGGCAGCAGAAGCAGCCGCCGGTGATCTCCTCGACCGGGAAGCCGTGCGCCGCCAGCATCGTGGTGTCGACCAGGCCGATGCTCTGATCGTTGGTGATGAGCCCGATCCGGTGGCCGCGGCCGCTCAGGGCCTCCGCCATCCGCAGGATCGCGGTGGTCTTCCCGGCGCCCAGGAAGCCGCCGACCATGATGTAACGCGCTGGAGTCATTTCGAACGGGATCCCGGTTGGCATCATGACCCATGGTCCCGGGCCCGCCAAGCCGAAATCCACGGCTCGGGGGCGGGCGCAATCGCAAGGATCAGAAGGATTACGCTCCCGCCCGACCGTGGATTTACTGCCCCGTGCTCGGAGCGTGCTCCGAGCTTGCTCAGAGCACGCTCCGAGCAACTTGCAGAAACGGCTACTCGCGCATCTTGTCGATGGTGGCGTCGAGGACGGCGGCGTAGCCGGCGGCGTCCAGGGCGGCCGGGTCGGGGGCCCCCTCGACGGCGTAGAGCCAGCCGGCGCCGTAGCGGTCCGAGTCCAGCACGTCGAGGGAGGTGGCCAGGGCCGGGTTGCCGCCCAGGAAACGGCCCTGCAGGACCGCATACAGCTCGGTCCGGGCCTTGAACCCTTCGAGCGAGCCGATGACCTCGCCGACCTCGACGGGGCCGCCCCCGGCGACCTCGAACTCGAGGTCGACGATGTCGCCCAGCATGCGGGCGGCGAATTTCGTCAGGCCGACCCGCCAGCGTCCCGGCTCGGCCTCGAACACCCAGAAGTGCGACGCCGTGTAGAGGCGATCCCAGGGCAGCCGGGTCGCGAAGCGCGAGCGCTTGTAGTGGAGGTCGGGAGGCGTGGTCACGGCTGGCTGGTCATGGCTGCTGGGGCACCGGCATCTTCATCAACAGGGCCAGCGCGACGAGCAGGCCGGCGAACTGGATCAGGGCGGTGCGATCGCCCTCGGCGTTGGGCGCCTCGCGGAAGGCCTGGACCGCCGCCAGGATCCCGATGAGCACCAGCAGGCCCTCGCCGGTGGCGAGCAGTATGATCGCGGCGGCGGCCGTCGCCAGCCAGCGCTCGTTCCGGTTCAACGACTTGAAGCCGCGATCGCCGTCGAGGCCCCAGATCGGCATCATGTTGAACAGGTTGATCAGCGCGCCGGTGTGGGTCAGGGCGGCCCAGAACGGCTGCTGCGTCGTGACGTAGATCAGGAAGCACGCGGCCGCGGCCGCCAGGCCCCAGATCGGGCCGGCCAGGCCGATCCGCGCTTCTTCCTGCGCCGTCGCCGGGTGCTGCTGCATGCGGACCAGCGCTCCGAAGCCGGGGATGAACATCGGCGCCGTCGCCTGCAGGCCGTAGCGCCGCATCGCCGCCACGTGCCCCATCTCGTGGACGTAGATCGACAGGACGACGCCGAGCGCGAACTTCCACCCCCAGATCGACCAGTAGACGCCGAGCGAGGCGAGCATCGAGAAGAACGTCGTGCCCTTGCTCAGGCCGAGGAGCAGCAGCTTGCCTTTGGTCAGCAGGAACAGCACGCCGGTGCCGATCGCGCCGGTCCACGTCGCGGCCCGACCCGCGCCGCCGCCGGCCGCCGGCGCCGCCGCGGGATCGCTGAGGCTGCGGCTCAGTCCCTGGACGCGCTCGCTGATCGATCGGTACTGCGAGGACCCTGGCGGCAGCAGCGTCAAGGCGATCCGCCACGCCTCGAGCTGCGCCGACACGTCGCCGGCCGACGCCGCGGCGCGCGCGGTGGCTGCCAGCTGCTTGAGCCGGTCGGCGTGGACGAGCGCCTGACATGCGGGGCAGCTGAGCGCGGCCGGCGGGATCGCCGTGCCGCACTGCGGACAGCGGGCTGCCGCCAGCGCCGTCTCCGGGATCGGCGGCGGCCGGGTCATGGCGCGGCCGGTGGCACCACGGGCACGGGCGGGATGGCCGCCGGCGCCGGCGGGGCGGCCGTGAACGGGCCGCTGATGGCGATCGGCACCGGCGCCGTGAACTTCCACGCCTCCCACAGGCCGATACCGATCACCACCAGGCTGAAGGGCGACGCCATCCCGATGCGGATCGGCAGGCTGATCATGAAGATCGCCAGCGGGATCAGGTCGAGGAGCCCGAACGACCCTTCGTTGCTCTCGAGCACGAACGGCAGCCAGCTGAAGGCGATGGCGACGTAGGTCAGAGCGACGGCGAGGATCTGGTAGACCCGCCCGCCGCGGCCGCCCGTGCCCCACCGCACCGCGCGTCCGACCAGGAAGCCGACCGCGATGGCGATGATCGCCAGCTGGTAGCCGCTGATCTTCTCGACGATGTAGTAGAGCGCCGAGCCGACCACGCCGGCGCCGACCCCTGCCCCCAGCGCGCGCGGGAAGGCGCCGGCGCCGGCGCTGTCGCCGTGCGCCTGCCGGATCGCCGAAGTGCAGGCGGCGCAGAACGGCTTGCCGTTGACGTCGTAGTAGTCGCCGGCGATCGGCTGATGGCAGCCGGTGCAGGTCGTGGCCGCCGGCGCCGTGCCAAACTCCGCGCGCTCGAACTGGAGGTCGTCCATCTGATCAGAGGGCGGGCGCCGGGTCGGCCGGTCCGGAGGGTGGGTCGACGTTCATCCCAGGCACTGGAACACGAGCCTATAGAACTCCGGGTGCGACTGCCATGTCTGTCCGGTGACCAGGCGGCCGTCGCGGACGGCCTGGTCGGCGGTCACGTAGTCGCCGCCGGCCGCCTGGATCTCCCAGCGGCAGTGCTGGTAGGCGGTGACCCGCTTGCCCTTGATGAGGTCGGCGGCGGCCAGGATCTGGACGCCGTGGCAGATGGCGAACACCCATTTGCCGGTGGCGTCGAAGGCCCGGACGATGTCCAGGACGCGGGCGTCGTGGCGGAGATACTCGGGGGCCCGGCCGCCAAGCACCAGCACCGCCTCGTAGTCGTCGATGCGGACGTCGTCGAAGGTCAGGTCGGATTCGGCGGCGTAGCCGGGTTTCTCGATGTAGGTGTCCCAGCCCGGTTCGAAGTCGTGAATCACCAGGTTGAGGCGCCGTTTGCTCGGCGCCGCGATGCGCGGCACGAAGCCGGCTTCGGTGAGGCGTTGCCAAGCGTAGAGGGTTTCGAAGCTCTCCCCGGCGTCGCCGGTGATGATGAGGATTGTTCGGGCCACGCGCGATTGTCGGCCGGTCCCGCCTCATCTGGCAAGCGCGTCGGGTGTCACCCGCAGCGGCCAGACCGGATAGCATGGCGCACGATGATCCACGTGGTCCGTTACGACTCGCCCCAAGACTGGGCCCAGCACGTCGCCGCCCGGTTCGCCGCCTTTCTCGCCGACGAGCCGGCGGCCCGGGTCGCGCTGCCGACCGGCGCGACGCCCGAGCCCGTCTACGCCGGTATCGTCGAAGCCGTGGGCGCCGGCATCGCCTCGTTCCGCCGCGCGCACGTGTTCCTCCTCGACGAGTTCGGCGGCGTGCCGCCCGACGCCAAGGGCCGCTGCGACGTGATGCTGCATCGCGCCCTCCTCGATCACGTGGACGTGACGCCGTCCCACTACCACCGCCTCGATCCCGAGGCCGAGGACCTGTCGGCGATGTGCGCGGCCTACGACGCCGCGCTGAAGCCGCCGCTCGACCTCGTGATGCTCGGCATCGGCCGCAACGGCCACGTCGGGATGAACGAGCCCGGGACGTCGCCCGACAGCGCAACGCGGCGGGTCGAGCTGGCGCCGAGCACGACGCAGGCGAGCGTCCGCTACTTCGGCGAGGGGGCGGCGCTGCCGACGTGGGGCATCACCATCGGCCTGTCCGCGATCCTCGCGGCGCGGACGATTTGGCTGCTGGCGACCGGCGAAGGCAAGGCCGACATCGTCCGCGACGTGCTGCTCGAGCCCGTCTCGGCGACGCGTCCGGCGTCGCTGCTGCGCGGCCACCCCGATTGCTGGTTCCTGGTCGACGCAGCCGCGGCGTCGAAGCTGCCGGTCGGCGTCCTGTCGCGCGGCTGACACGGGCGCGCGTTCAGATAGGCAGATGCGAAGCGCGTTCGTCCTTGCCGCCCTCGTCGCCGCCATGACCCTGCCCTCGCGTCCGTTCCTCGTCGCCCACCGCGGCGCGTCGGGCTATGCGCCCGAGCACACGATTGCCGCCTACACGCTGGCGCTCGAGCAGGGCGCCGACTACGTCGAGCAGGACCTCACGCTGACGAAGGACGGCGTCCTCGTCTGCCTGCACGACGACACGCTGGAGCGGACCACCGACGTCGAGACGCGCTTCCCGGATCGCGCGGTGGTCGAGAACGGCCCCGACGGCCAGCCGGTCAGGCGGTGGTATGCGAACGACTTCACGCTCGCCGAGCTGAAGACGCTCGACGCCGGCTCGTGGTTCGCCGCGACGTTCGCCAGCGAGCGGATTCCGACCTTCGAGGAGGCGATCGCGCTGGTGAAGGGGAAGGCCGGCATCTTCCCGGAGCTGAAGTCGCCGGCCCGCCTCAACGCGCGCGGCGTCGACGTCGAGCAGGCGGTCGCCGACGTCCTGGCGACGCACGGCCTGCGCGAGGCGCAGGTGACGGGCCGGCCCGCGGTCCCGGCCGTGTACCTGCAGTCGTTCGAGGACCGGAGCGTGCGCCGGCTGGCGACACTCCTGCCCGCGGTGCCGCGGACGCTGCTGATCGGCACGAAAGAAGCGCCGCGCTGGCTGACGGCGGACGGCCTGCGCGAGGCGAGGACCTTTGCCACCGCCATCGGCCCGGCGCGCGCGCTGATCGAGGCCCGCCCGGCGATCGTGGCCGAGGCCCACGCCGCCGGCCTGGCGGTGGTGCCGTATACCTTCCGCGCCGCCCGCGGCGCCGACGCCGCCAGCCGCGAGACGATCCGCGCCGACATGCGCCGCTTCCTGGTCGACCTGGGCGTCGACGGCCTGTTCACCGACAACCCCGACCTGTTCCCGCGCTGACCGCGGATAGCGTCGGGCGCCGCTCAGCGGATCGCGCCGGCGCTGACCACCCGCGACATGCCTGGGACGTACGTCTCCACGTCGCGGCCGCGCAGGAGGTCGACCATGGGGCCCACCACCAGCGCGTGCAGCTCGATGATGGTCCGCTTCGGCGTCACGCCAGGCGGCAGGGTCGGATGGACGTGCTTGGCGAAGAACGCCGCAGCCTCGGCCGCCGTCTCCCAGACCTCGAACGTCTTCCACCAGCCGCTGCCGACCGGTCCGGCCCCGTGCGCGATGAAGCCCGGCGACTCTTCGAGCAGCAGCTCGAGCGCCGCCAGCATCCCGTCGTAGCTTTCCCGCGATTGCCCGTGCACGTCCGCGATCACCAGTACCTGCCATCGTCATCTCCTCCGTGAAAAAGTCTTCGAGTCACTGCACGAGCACGCGCCCTTGCGCCTGCCACTTGCCGTCGGTGCCGCGCACCTCGAGCCACAACGTCTTCCTGCCGGCCGGCATCTCGACCTCGAAGTCGTAGGTCTCGCCGACCGCGATCGTCACGCGCGCCGGACCGGCCTTGGCCTCGGTCGCGGGCACTGCGGCGCCGTCCTTGGTCAGCGGACGCCACGTCACCGGGCCGTCCGGGCCGATCAGCGACACCGACCAGATGTCGTCGGGGGTGATGTTGATCAGGCGCAGCCGGTGCCGCGTCTTCGCCGCCCACGTCCAGTGCGGCTCGCGCTGGCCGTCGATCACCGCCGAGGCTGGGTCCTTCAGGATTGCCGCCGAGGGCGCCGCGTCACGGCGGCCGAGCACGACGACGTGGTCGGTGGCCGGGTCGTAGGTCTCGCCCGGCTCGACGACGAGCAGCGGGCCGTAGAGTCCCGACGACAGCTGCCGGTAGTCGTGCAGGTGCGTGTGGTAGATGAACGTGCCGGAGCGCGGCGGGGTGATCCGGACCTTGAAGCGCTCGCCGGGCACGATCATCGGCGCGACTTTCGGGCCGAGGCCGCTCCAGCCGTGGACGCCGTCGAAGAAGCTGTCCAGCTCGAGGCCGTGCCAGTGCATCGACGTCGACTCGGCGAGCTGGTTGATCAGCGTGATCGCGGCCGGTTCGCCGCGGCGCAGGACGATCGGTGGCCCTGGCGAGGCGCCGCGGTCCGGCGTCGGGGCGGCCGCGCCGTTCTCGGTGAGCGTGATCCCGGCGGCCGTCGCGCCGTCGGCGGCCGGCCCGTGCATGGTCATCGTCAGCTCGCGCGGCGTCGCCGTCACGACCGGAGCGGCGGCCGGCGCGTCGTCGCGCGCGCGGACCGTGACGCCGAGCACCATGCCGGCCATGCCGAGCGACGCGTCGGCGGGATCGTGGACGGCGGGGGCGACGTGGTCGTCGTGGATGCTGGGTCCGCCATGCTCCGCATGCCCGCCATGTGCCTGACCGCTGTCGCCGATGAAGCCGCCCGTCGGATCGCCGGTTGGCGACGCGCCGAGGCGGCGCTCGGGCGCGACGTGGGCCATGACGTGGCAGTGGAACAGCCAGTTGCCGACCCGCTCCGGCACCCACTCCATGGTCAGGGTGCCGCTCGACGGCACCATCTGCGTGACGACGCGGTGGCCTTCGACGCCGCCGACGGCCTCGTCGCGGACGCCGTCGCCGAGGCGCGTCACCGTGTAGTAGAACCCGTGCAGGTGCATCGGGTGGATCTGCGAGCTGAGGTTGACGACGCGCCAGCGCACCGGATCGCCGAGGCGGTAGGTGAGCCGCTCGGTCGACGGCCACGACAGCCCGTTGATCATGAAGCCGACCCGCGGGTTGGCGGCCACGAAGCGCGCGCTGGCGTCGTCGGCGGTCATGATGTCGCGCAGCTGCCGCGCCGTCAGGTCGCTCCATTCGGTGATGACGAAGATGCGATCCGGCGCGACTGCCACGCCGGCCGGATCGACGACCAAGGCCCCGCCCATCTCGCGGAACGGCATCGGCGCGCCCATCGCCGTCGCCCAGTAGTGATAGGTGCCGGCGCGCCCGCTCGCGAAGCGGACCTCGCGGTCCGCTCCCGGGGGCACGTCGATGGGCGCGCAGGCGGCGCCGTCGCGGGCGCACAGTCCGTGCACCCGCAGCGGCGAGGAGAGGTCGTTGCGGACCGACACCGCGAGGGTGGTGCCCTCGACGACGCGGACGAGCGGCGCCGGGACCATCAGCGCCTTGCCCTCCTCGCCGAATGCCTCGATGCGCAGGGCCGGGCCGGCGTCGCCCTCCGGTCGCCAGCTGCCGGTGGCGGCGCGCAGCCGCACGGTGACCACGTCGCCCTCGGTCGTGCCGGCGGCGCGGGTGTTGTCGTTGACGCAGATGCGCTCGACGGGAGGGGCGGTGAGGACCGGGATGGAGCCGGCCGCGAACAGCGCGCCGGCGGCGGTCAGATAGAGGACGTGGTGCAGGACAGTCACAGCCTGCCTACGCTACGCGTGGCCGGCGGCCCGATCCTGAGGGGGTGGTAAGGGTTCGGTAAGCGTTCAGGCAGCCGGCGGCCGGACCGCGAAAATCTCGAAGCGGGCGGCGTCGGGACCGAGCGTCCGCGGGCCGCGCGGCTCGAACTCGAGGCCCGATCCGGCGACCAGATCGACCAGCGTCCGGCTGACCAGGACCTCGCCCTTGCCGGCGAGGGCCGCCAGCTCGGCCGACAGCCCGACCGCGACGCCGCGCATGCCCTCGGCGACCTGCTCGCACTCGCCGGTGTGGACGCCGGCGGCGACGCCGCGACCGGCCCGGGCGCCGGCGGCGATCAGCCCGGCCGCGCACCGGATGGCACGCGCCGGCCCGTCGAAGGCGGCCTGGACGCGCTGCGGCGTCAGCGTCAGCAGCCGGCCCCGGTGGCGCTCGACCTCGAGCCGCGCCTGCGCCTCGCCGTGGTGGGCCGGATCGCCGCCCGCATCCGGCGCGATCGACACGGTGACGATCGTCGCCAGGACGCGGTCGGCGTCGACGGCGTCGTGGCCGTGCGCGAGGAAGCGCTCGATGCCGTCGAGCATCGTGTCCTGGTCGCCGACGAACGGCAGGTGATCCTCGCCGGGCAGCTGGAGCAGCGTCGCGCCGGGGATCCGCGAGGCGACGTAGCGGCCCTCGTCGATGGTCAGCAGCCGATCCTCGATACGGTGGACGATCAGCGTCGGCACGCGGATGGCGGGCAGCACGTCGCGGACGTCGATGGCCGCGTTCATCCGCGTCAGCGCCAGCGCCGCGCCGGGGCTGGCGCCCATCCGCAGGTAGGTGCTCCACCAATCGCGGAAGGCGGGATCGTGGGCGACGCTCGGGGCGCGGGCCTCGAGGCCGACCGGGCCGCCCCACGTCCGCTGGATCTCGTCGAGGAAGCGCTCGCCCTGTTCCTCGGTCGGCGCCCATGGGTAGTCGGGCGCCCAGCGCCGCTTGGCGTAGGTGCCGATCATCACCAGCGCGCGCGTCCGCTCGGGATACGTCGTGGCGTAGAGCGCGCACAGCGGCCCGCCTTCGGAGACGCCGAGGAGCACCGCCTGCCGCGAGCCGACCGCATCGAGCACGGCGCGGACGTCGTCCATCCGCTGCTCGAGCGTCGGCAGATCGCCGACCCGATCGGACAGGCCGGTGCCGCGCTTGTCGAAGAGGATCAGGCGCGAGAACGAGGCGAGGCGGCGCAGGAAGCGGGCGAACGACGGCTCGGCCCAGAAGTAGTCGAGGTGCGAGACCCAGCCCATCACGAAGACGAGATCGAATCGGGCCGTCGCCGACCACCTGGTAGGCGATGTTGACGTTGCCGCTCTGCGCGTAGCGGGTCTGCGGCGGCGTGAAGTCGGCCGCGTCGACGGCGGGTGCCATCGGAGCGTCGGCCGAGACCGGGGCGATGAACCGGTAACCGCGCTTGTGGGCGGTCTCGATGAACTGCGGTGCCTGGTGGTCGTCGCCGAGCGCCTGCCGGACCTCGCGGATGCAGACCTTGAGCACGGCGTCGCCGACGAAGACACCCGGCCACAGCCGATCGAGGAACTCGTCCTTGGTCACGAGCTGCCCGGCCCGCGAGACGAGCAGCTCGAGGACGCCGAAGGCCTTCGGCGTCAGCGACACCGGCGCGTCGCCACGCTTGAGGGTGGCGTTGGCCGGGTCGAGGCGGAAGCCGCCGAACTCGACGGCGGGCCGCTCCTCGCCGTCGCGGCCGGTCGAGCGGGCGCGGACGTGGCCAGGCACGGGCAATATCCTAGTCACATTTCGTTCGGACTGGACGCTGGCGTTCGTTTCCTTCAACCGTGTCCCACTTGCGCCTCCTGACCTCGTCCGTGCTCCTCATCGCCCTCGTGCCGGCCGCCCGGCCGACGTTGGCCGCCCGAGGGGAGCTGCCCCGCTGGACCCTGGCCGCGCTGGTGCCGCCGGGATCGGCGCCGGTGCGCCGGGGGACACCGCTGTGGATCGAGCTGCGCAACGAATCGGACGCGGCGCGGCTGGTGTGCCTGCAGGGCGCGATCGTCGCCCTGAAGAGCCCGGACGTGGCCTACGCCGGGGCCCAGCCGATCGACGGCCGCCGCTGCACGGCGCTGACCGATTTCGTCGTCGTCCGCCCCGGGCACGCGCTGTCGTCGGTGGTCTACGTCAAGTCGCGCCGCGGTTTCCTGAGCGGGGAGTCGGAGCCGCTCATCGACCTGACGTTCGTCGAGCGCGACGCCGCCGATCCGCTGGCGGCGATGCGCCGGGCCTCGAATCCGTTGGGTCGGCACCATCGACGAGGCGCAGCGCGCCGGCATCAGCCTGCTTGCCGGGGCCGGGCCGGCCGGCGGCCGCTGAGGGCGGTGCGCCCGATCGGGCACACGTTCAGCCGACGACGAGAGGATTGACGGCCTTCTCTCCGGGGAATCGGCTGAAGTCGCGGTCGGCGGTCCAGAGCGTCCGGATGCGGTGGGTGGCGCACAGCGTGGCAATCCGCGCGTCGTGCACGAGGGGTCCGCTCACTCTCCCGGTTCGCAGCAACTCGCGCAGCACCTCTCCAATGGCTTTCGGCTTCGCCCAGGACCACGAGGGTGGGTGATTCCAGCCAGGCGTCCACCTGCGCGATGGCGTGCTCGACCGGCGTCGGCGGTTGGTAGATGCGGGGATGGGTGACAGATGGGTAGCCCGAAGCGATGACGCCGCTCACTCGACTCAGCGCTCGCCGTCGGAGTCGGCCAGCAGGAAGCAGACGCCACTGATCCCGAGGGCCTCGAAGACGCCCTGCCACTCGAGCGTCCCGAGCCGGACTATCAGCGGGACGTGGACGAGGAAGACCCACGAGAAGACCATCCAGCCGGCGAGGATCGCGGCGAGCCGGCGGACCGGCGGCGCCAGCAGGCCGAACCCGGTGGCGAGCAGCGCCCCGGCCGCGGCGTAGGTCCAGAACCGCCCGAACGGGATGAACGGCGGCACCAGCGTCTCGACGAACTGGACGAACAGGACGTGCTGGATGCCGGCCAGGAGGAAGAACGGCGCGCAGGCGTGCGGCGCGATCCGGCCAAGGCCGGTCAGCCACCCGCTGGCGGGCCCGGTCGCCCGGGCGGCCACGACCACGCCACCCGCCGCCAGCACGACCGCCTTCAGGGCGTTGGTCCAATCGCCGCTGAGCGGGCCGCCGGCGAGGGCCTTCGGCCAGTGCAGGCACGCCGACCAGGCGAAGATGAGCACGGCCGCCTCGAGCGCCGCCTCGCGCGACCAGCGGCCGGCCAGACCAGCCACACCGGCCAGGATCGTGCCGCCGCAGGCCAGGAAGATCGCGCCGGTCACGTACGCGATCAGGTGCTGGGCCAGCGGATCGGCCGGCCACGGGGCGGCGCGAGCCACCACGTAGTGGCCGAAGGCGATGTTCTCGAGGCCGAAGCCGATGAGGGCCAGCGCGAAAAATAGCCGAGCGAGGCGCTCCATCGAGGGCATGGCGGCGCAGTGTATGCAGCGTGCGGGGACGGGCGCCGCCGTTTTGACGAACCGTCCGGTCGGGCAGGTCGGGCCCCGTCGAGGCGGCGTGACCCTGGTCGTCAGTCCGGGCCGGGGAAGCGCCTCGGCTGCGATACGATGGCGCCGACTCCCCATGCTGCTGACGCCTGACGCGCTCAACACCGCTCTCGACGCCCTGGCCGAAGGGACGAGCGGCGACCCGTTCGCCATCCTCGGCCCGCACGTCGTCCACACCGGCGGCTCCAGCCGGGTGGTGATCCTGGCCATCCAGCCGTCGGCCGCGCGGGTCGAAGTCGTCCGGCTCGGGCCGGGCGACGAGCGGTCGCTGGTCGAGATGCGCCGGCTGCCGCAGGGGGTCGTCTTCGCCACGCAGTTCGGCGGCGAGTCGCAGATCTTCGACTACCGCCTGCGCGTCACGACCACCGACGGGCAGACGTCCGAGCTCGACAATCCCTACCGCTACGGCCAGGTGATGGGCGAGCTCGACCTGCACCTGCTCGGCGAGGGCCGCCACTACCGCGCCTTCGAGCGTCTCGGCTCGCACGCCCTCAGAGATCGGCTCGGCGACCGGCACCTACTTCGCGGTGTGGGCGCCCAATGCCGACCGCGTCAGCGTGGTCGGCGACTTCAACCAGTGGCACGGCCTGGCCCATCCGATGCGACGGCTGGTGCCGAACGGCATCTGGGAGCTGTTCGTTCCCGGCCTGGGCGCCGGCGAACGCTACAAGTACGAGCTTCGCGGCCCGTTCGATCGGACGCCGTTCCTCAAGGCCGATCCCTACGCGCGCGAGTTCGAGACGCCGCCGGCGACGGCCGCGCTGACGAGCGGCGTGCCGATGTATCGCTGGCGCGACGAGTCGTGGGTGAAGGCGCGCGAGGCGTCGAACGGCCTCCTCTCCGGCCCGGTGTCGATCTACGAGGTGCACCTGGCGTCGTGGGCGCGCGTCGCCGAGGACGGCAACCGCTCGCTCAGCTACCGCGAGCTGGCCGAGCGCCTCGTGCCCTACGTCAAGGACATGGGCTTCACCCACATCGAGCTGCTGCCGGTGCTCGAGCACCCGTTCGGCGGCTCGTGGGGCTACCAGGTCACCGGCTTCTTCGCGCCGACCAGCCGCTTCGGCTCACCGGACGACTTCCGCTGGTTCGTCGACGAGTGTCACCGCCAAGGCATCGGCGTCATTCTCGACTGGGTACCCGGACACTTCCCGAAGGACGCGCACGGCCTGGCCCGCTTCGACGGCACCGCCCTCTACGAGCACGAGGATCCGCGGATGGGCGAGCACCAGGACTGGGGCACGCTCATCTTCAACTACGGCCGGCACGAGGTCGCCAACTTCCTGGTCGCCAGCGCGCTGTTCTGGATCGAGCAGTTCCACCTCGACGGCCTGCGGGTCGACGCCGTCGCCTCGATGCTCTACCTCGACTACTCGCGCCAGGCCGGGCAATGGGTGCCGAACCGCTTCGGCGGCCGCGAGAACATCGACGCCGTCGCCTTCATCCGCCACTTGAACGAGATCGTCCACGCCGAGCATCCGGGCGTGATGATGATCGCCGAGGAATCGACGGCCTGGCCGGCGGTCAGCCGCCCGGTCTACGCCGGCGGGCTCGGCTTCACCTACAAGTGGAACATGGGCTGGATGCACGACATCCTGAGCTACATGCAGAAGGATCCGGTGCATCGGCAATGGGAGCACCGGCACCTGACCTTCTCCATGCTCTACGCCTTCAACGAGAACTTCGTGCTGCCGTTCAGCCACGACGAGGTCGTCCACGGCAAGGGCTCGATGATCGGCAAGATGGCCGGCGACGACTGGCAGAAGGCCGCCAACCTGCGCGCCCTCTACGGCTACATGTTCGTCCACCCGGGCAAGAAGCTGCTGTTCATGGGCAGCGAGCTGGCCGCGTGGAAGGAATGGGATGACGCGGACGGACTGCCGTGGGCCTGGGCCGACGATCCGCCGCACTCCGGCGTGCGCGCCCTGGTCCGCGACCTGAACCGCGTCTATCGCGACGAGAAGGCGCTGCACCAGGTCGATTTCCAGCCGACCGGCTTCAGTTGGATCGACTGCGACGACGCCGAGCACAGCGTCATCTCGCTGATTCGCCGGGCCGAGCACGGGTCCGAGGAAGTGCTCGCGGTCTTCAACTTCACGCCGGTGGTCCGCGAGGGCTACCGGATGGGCGTGCCGCTCCCGGGCCGCTATCGCGAGCTCCTCAACACCGACGCCGAGGTCTACGGCGGCAGCAACGTCGGCAACGCCGGCGGCCTCGATACCGAGCCGGTCGCGGCGCAGGGCATGGCCCAGTCGCTCATGCTCACCTTGCCGCCCCTCGCCGGGCTGATCCTCAAGCGCGGCTGACTCGGGACACGAGATGCACGGCGCGCGGCGTCGACAGGTCACCGCAGGTCTGGTCACGCTCGCCGCCCTGGTCGTGGCGACGGCCCGGCTGGCGTCCGCCGATCCGTTGCCGGCGCAGGCGCCGCGCGTCGCCGATCACGACATCGCGGTCCGCTTCGATCCGGTCGCCAAGCGGCTCGACGGCACCCTTCGTCTGACCTGGCGGAACCCGTCGACCGACGCCGTCCCCGACCTCTGGTTCCATCTCTACCTGAACGCGTTCCGCGATCGCGAGAGCACGTTCTGGCGCGAGTCGCGCGGCCAGCTGCGCGGCGTGGCGATGCCGGCCGGCGGCTGGGGCTCGATCGACGTGACCGCGATGCGGATCGCCGGCGGCGCCGACCTGCTGCCGTCGCTGACGTTCGAGGCGCCGGACGACGGCAACCGCCTCGATCGGACGGTGGCGCGGGTGCGGCTGCCGCAGCCGGTCGCGCCCGGCGGCACCATCGCCCTCGAGATCGCGTTCCACGCGACGCTGCCGAAGGCCTACGCGCGGACCGGCTACGACGGCGACTACTACCTGGTCGGGCAGTGGTACCCGAAGATCGCGGTCTACGAGCCGGCCGGTCGGCGCGGGCGCACCGCCGGTGGCTGGAACGCCCACCAGTTCCACGCCGATTCCGAGTTCTACGCCGACTTCGGCCACTACCGCGTCGCCATCACCCTGCCGCGGCGTTTCATCGTCGGCGCGACCGGCGCCCGCAGCGCGCGCGACGACCATCCGGACGGCACCACCACGCACGTCTACGAGCAGGGCGACGTCCACGATTTCGCCTGGACCGCGTCGCCGCGCTACGTCGAGATCACGCGCCGCTTCGTCGCCGCCAGTGCGGTGACCGGGCGCCAGTACCGCGAGGCAGCGGCGCGGCTCGGACGATCGGTCGAGGAGCTGCGGCTCAGCGACGTCGAGGTGCGGCTGCTGATCCAGCCGGCGCACGTGCCGCAGGCGGACCGCTACCTCGACGCGGCGATGCAGGCGATCGTCCGCTTCGGCCTGGCCTTCGGCCGCTATCCGCACCGCACGCTGACCATCGTCGATCCGCCTGAAACGGCCATCGGCACCGGCGGCATGGAGTACCCGACCTTCATCACCGTCGGCACGACGTCGCTGCTCAACACCTGGCCCTTCGATCGGTTCCTCGAGCCGGAGATCGTCGTCGTGCACGAGTTCGCCCACCAGTACTTCCAGGGCATGCTCGCCTCGAACGAGTTCGAGGAGGCCTGGCTCGACGAAGGCATGACCGAGTGGGCGACCGGGACGACGCTCGACGCGATGGTCGGCCGCGATCGCTCGTTCATGGAGCTGGCCGGCCTCCGCATCGGCGATCTCGACTTCCAGCGCTTCGGCTTGTCGAGCGCGCGCGGCGTCGAGATGATCCGCCAGCCGTCGTGGTCGTACGACACCGGCTACGCCTTCAACAGCTACGCCCGGCCGGCGCTGACGCTGCGGACGCTGACGCACGTGATCGGCGCGACGACGATGGCGCGGGTCATGCGCACCTACGCCGAGCGCTGGCGCTTCGGGCATCCGGCCAGCGAGGACTTCTACCGCGTCGCCAGCGACGTCGCCGGCCGCGACCTGACGCCGTTCTTCCGGCAGACGATCGAGTCGCCGGCGGTGGTCGACTACTCGGTCGGCGCGATCGAGCGGGAGGACGGCTACACCGGAATCTCGGTGCGGCGCGCCGGCGACCTGCAGATCCCGATCGTCGTGGCGTTCAAGTTCGCCGGCCGCCCGGTCGAGCGCCGGACGTGGGACGGCGTCGCCCGCTGGACGCGCTTCACGTTCAGTTACCCCGAGCGGCTGGAGTGGGTCGACGTCGATCCCGATCGCCACGTCGCCCTCGACGTCTCGTGGCTCAACAACGGCCGCGTGATGGCGGCGGATCGGCGCGCGCCGGTGGCGATGACGTCGCGCTGGCTGCTCGCCGTCCAGCAGGTCCTGGCATGGCTGTCGTTCTGAATGTTTGGCGGCCGGCCTCTCACGGCCGGCCGCGGGCCGCCCTCCGGCGCGCTCGGCTGCTATTCGCGGCGCTGGGCGCGCCGCGGCGCCTCACGCGGGGCGGCGACCGGCCGTCGGCGGCCGCCGCCATCGGCCAGGGCTGGGCGCGGCTGCGGGCGCGCGGCACGTTCGCGGTCGTCGCCACCTGGGCGATCGTCACGATCCTGTCGCTCGTCGTGGTGGCGCCGGCGTGGGCCTGGTGGAACGGCGCGCTCGGCCACACCATCGACGGTGCGCGCCTGCTCGGATCGCCCAACCTGTCGACGCTCGTCGAGGTGCTGCGCGAGTCGCCGTGGGGGTTCCGGACGATCGCGCTGGCGGCGCTCGCCGGCGCGGCGCTGGCGGCGCTCCTCAACCCGTTCCTGGCCGGCGGCCTCATCGGCGCGCTGATCGGCGCGCCGCGTGCGGACGGCGGTGCCGCCGTCGACGAAGACGGCCGCGGTGCCCGTTTCGCGGCGGACGGCGTCCGCCGCTACGGACCGCTGCTCCGCGTGGCGCTGATCGTCTGGCCGATCGTCGGGGTCATCACCGGCGCTGCGGCGGGGGTCGCCGGCGCACTGCTCGGTGCCTCGACGTCACCGGCGCTGGGCCTCGCCGTCGGTGGCGTGGTTCTTCTCGGCGGAACGATCGCCGCGACGATGCTGGTCGATCTGGCCCGGATCCACGTCGTCCGCGCCGAGGTTCCGCGCGCCGGCGCCGCCGTCGTCGCGTCCCTGACCTTCCTCGGCCGCCAGGGGTTCCGCATCCCGATCCTCGCGCTGGCGTTCGCGATCACGTTCGCGGCGGCCGCGGTCGCGCTGCTCGCGGTCCGCGGCTGGCTGTCCGGCGAGACCTGGCTGTCGGTCCTGCTCGGCGTCGTCGTCCAGCAGACCTACGCGCTGGCGCGCACCTGGCTGCGGGCGTCGCTGCTCGCGAGCGAGGTGGTGCTGGTCGAGGCCGACGCCGAGCGGCGGGCGCAGTACGCCGAGGCCCTGGCGGCGGAGGCCCTGGCGGCGGAGGTCGCCGCGGCGTCAGTCGCGGCCGCCGAGGAGCGGCCGGAGGTGCTCGTAGTCGTGCAGGGCGAAGCCGGCGAAGGCGGGCTGGCCGGCGACGAGGGGCGCGGCGGCGCCGATCTCCCGGCGGAGGTCCCCGGGCGGCTGGCCGCCGAAGGTGATGGTGGGCGGGGTGATGCTGACGCCCTGGAAGCCGGACCAGCGCCGACCGTCCTCGCCGGCGATCGGCGCGGCGACGAGCCCCCGCCAGTCGCCTGATTTGTCCAGCGTACCGAGCGCCAGCGACAGCGCCGCGTCCGTCTCGCGGCCCGGCGGGTCGGCCTGCGGCGTGCCGTAGGCGCTGGCCAGCTGCCGCATCGCGCCGAGCAGCGCCGGCGCGTCGAGCGCCGTGCCGGTGGGGATCCGCAGCCCGAGGTGCAGCCGCGTCCCGTCGTCGGCGATCGACCGGCGGAAGCCGTCGATCGGCTCGAGTTCGTCGGGATCCTCGCCGCGCGCCCGCATCTTCGCCAGCGTCCGCTCGCGCGCCTCACCGGTCACGAACCAGACGCGCTCGCTGTCGGCCGCGGTCTCGAGGCCCAGGTAGACGCGCGCCTTGCCCGCCGCGGCGGCGTGGCCGAGCAGGTCGCCGGCGATGGCGACCACGCCGTTCGGCCCCGTCGTCTTGTCGCGATAGCTCATGATCGCCACGTAGTCCAGGCGATCGATCAGGTGGTAGGCCGCCGACTGCCGCACCTTCTCCAGCGTCACGACGCCGAGCGGCTCGCCGGTCTGCTCGTCTTTCACCTGCATCCAGAAGGGCAGCGCCACGCCGAAGCGCAGCCCCGCCGCGCGCAGCCGCCGGGCCGACTCGAGCGAGACCTCGACGAGACCGGCGGCCATCCGCTCGCGCGACTCGGGGAAGCGCCAGCGGTAGAGGCCGTGCGGCTCGATGTCGAAGTGCAGGCCGTCGAAGCCGTCGCGCTCGGTGGCGGCCTTGCTGAAGGCGACGACGGCGTCGACGACGGCGAGCGCCTCGCCGTGGTGCGGCGTGAGCGCGTAGATGGGCGCGCCTTCGAGTGCCTCGACGGTCAGCCCGGCGGCGTGCGCCTCGCGCAGCAGCGTCCGCCAGGCCGCGGCGTGCTGCAGCAGAGGCGTGCCGTCGGCGGCGCGCTCGCGCTCGAGCGCCACCTGCATCCACAGGCCGTCGATGCCCTGGCAGGCGCAGAAGGCCAGCAGCTCGGCGCGGGCCGCGGCGTCGAGCAGCACCTTCGGCGTGTCCCACAGCCACATCGGGCGGGCCGGCAGGCGGGCGTCGAGCCCGGCCGGCCGCGCCGCCGCGGGCAGGCGTTCACCGCGGCAGGGTGCGGTCGTCTGCTGCGTGGCCATCACCGCCGCGACCAGGCCGAGGGCGGCGAGCCAGAGGAAGTGGGGCATGGATCAATGACGGCGACGGTACGGGCCCGGCCGCGTCGCCGCGAACAGCTCCTGGACGCGATAGGCCAGCTCGGCGCCGGTGAACGGTTTGGCGAGCAGCTGGCGTCCGGCCCGCAGCTGGCCGCGGCCGATGACATCGACATCAGCGTAGCCCGAGACGAACAGCACCGGAATCCCGGGCCGCAGCTGCTCGAGCCGGTCGGCCAGCTCGCCGCCCGACAAGCCCGGCATCACCACGTCGGTGACGACGACGTCGAACGTCTCGTCGCCTTCCGTGCACAGCGCCAGCGCGTCGGCCGGACCAGCCGCCTCGATGACGCGCCAGCCGCGGCTGCGCAGCACCTCGCGCGCGAACTCGCGGACCGCGTCGTCGTCCTCGATCAGCAGCACGGTGCCGGGCACGGCGGTGCGGGCGTCGGCCAGCACGACGGTCTCGTCGAGCGGCAGCGGCGCCTCGGTGGCCGGCAGGTAGATGGTGAACGTCGTGCCGCGGCCGGGCGCGGTCCGCACCAGGATGTCGCCGCCGCTCTGCTTGATGATGCCGTGCACCGTGGCCAGGCCGAGCCCGGTACCCTGGCCCATCGCCTTGGTCGTGTAGAACGGCTCGAAGATGTGGCCGAGCACGTCGTCGGGGATGCCCTCGCCGGTGTCCGAGACCGCCAGGGCCACGTAGGTGCCGGCCGGCAGCGTGACCGCCGGCTGCGCCGTGGCGCCCAGCGCGACGTTCGCCGTCTCGATGCGCAGCTCGCCGCCGCGCGGCATGGCGTCGCGGGCGTTGACGGCGAGGTTGACGATCACCTGCTGGATCTGCGCCAGGTCGACGCGGACGCGGCGCGCGTCGTGGGACAGCGCGTAGGAGATGGTGACGTCCTCGCCGAGGAGGCGGGCCAGCATCGTGCCGAGGTCGGTGATCGCGGTGTTCAGGTCGAGGACCACCGGCTGCAGGATCTGCCGGCGGGCGAAGGCCAGGAGCTGCCGCGTCAGCGCCGCCGCCTGCTGGCCGGATCGGCGGATCTGGGCGAGCGGCGGCCGCGACGCGCTATCCGGCGCCAGCGGCCGCTCGGCGATGTCGGCGAAGCCGAGGATCGCCGTCAGCAGGTTGTTGAAATCGTGGGCGATGCCGGCGGCGAGCTTGCCGACCGCCTCCATCTTCTGCGACTGGCGCAGCTGATCCTCGTAGCGCTCGCGCGTGGTCAGGTCGCGGCCGATCGCCTGGATGGTCGGGTCCGGTCCGTCGGCGCCCTGGATCCAGCTGGCCACTTCCAGCGGCACGCGCCGCCCGTTCTTGACGGTCAGCGCGATCTCGACCGGCGCCAGCGCCGCGCCGTCGCGGGCCGCCTGCAGCATCTCGCCGAAGCGAGCCCGCGTCTCGGGGGTGACGAGGTCGGTGAGGGCCCGCCCGACGATCTCCTCGCGGGTGTAGCCGGTCGCGACCAGCCCGGCCCGGTTGATCGATCGCAGGTGGCCGAGCAGACCGCAGGTGAAGATCAGGTCGTGCGCGTTCTCGACCAGCTGCCGGTAGCGCTGCTCGCTCTCGCGGATCGTGGCGGCGGCGGCGCGCCGCTCGGTCACGTCGTGGAGCAGCACCACGTAGCCGGTGGGACCCGCCGCGCCGTCCTGGATGGCGAGCGCCTGCGTCTCGAACGTGCGAAGGGTTCCGGCCGGGGTGGTCAGCGTCAGATCCTCGCTGCCGCTGGTCAGGCGGGACAGCGTCCAGCCGGGCAGCGCGTGATCGACCGGCGTGCCGGCGATCTCGCTGACCCGGCGCCCGAGGATCGCCTGGGCCGCGCTGTTGAGATCGGCGAGGCGCCCCTGCGGATCGACGACGAGCACGCCGTCGCCGAGGTTCTCGACCCGCGCGTCGCTGAGCGCCGGAATCGGATCGAGCATCCGGTAGTGGAAGACGGCGACGACGGCGCCGACGCCGGTGCAGGCGAACAGGAACGGCGTCGGATCGATGTGGGCGACGGTGTCGGCCTCCATCAGGAAGGCCAGGTTGCCGAGCCACGGCAGCAGCGTCGCGGCGATGACGATGCCGCAGCGTTTGGCGTAGAGAAAGGGTGACTGAAAGGCGCGCGTCGCCAGCACGCCGATCCCAGCCCACAGGGCGGCGTAGGTGAAGAAGATGTTGACGTAGAAGCCGGGACCGCGGCCGATGAGCAGGTCGAAGGGGCCGGAGGTGTCGACGCTGATGGGGCCCCAGAACAGGTGGTGCCACCCGTCGGTCCAGGCCATCGCCAGCATCAGCGCCGAGCATGCCGCGACCGCCCGGGTGGCGCGCCGGATGCGGGCCGGCTCGGTCCCGACGAAATCGAGCACGAACCCGATCCAGATCGCGGGGAGGGCGCAGACCCCGAGGTATTTGATCTTGAGGACCAGGATCTTGAAGGCGAGCTCGCCCGCCGTCAGCTCCCAGGCGTAGGTCATGCTCCAGTGCGCGATGGCGACGAGGAGCAGCGCGTACCAGCCGGCGGCGCGGACACGCCGGTGCAGCAGCGCGTAGGCGGCGATCGGCAGCAGGACAGCTGGGCCGACGAACAGCGGGAGCAGTGAGGTCAGCACATCGCGTCAGCCTGCGCGCGGCAAGGCTACCCCATCCGCGAGCACGGGCGGAAGTCGGCCGTTGCTACCGTCGCGGCCCTCCCGATCGGCGCGCGGAAGCTCTGCGCGGCCAGTCCGTCGGCGATCGGTGACGCGCTGGCCTGAGTGGGGGGCTCGACCATCGTGGCAAGCGCCATCGAGACAGGGCGGCACATGCTGGCGCTGGGCTTGATCCGGTTTTGGGTGTCCACCGAGGGCCATGAGACCGGCACTGGCGAGCACGACGCTGGCGCGGAAGGCCCTTCGCATCTGCAGAAGCCTACTCTTCGATTCGACCGTTCATGATGTTCGGTCCAGTCGGCGAGACCTTCGACGCTCAAGAGCTATGGGCGGACCGTGACCATCACGCGGCGATACCTCGACAAGGATGGGCTTCCCTTGTCGGTGACCCTCAAGATGAAGTGTGTCGTCTGCGGCTCGTCGACCTTGGGTGCCTCTACCATGATCCGGAAAATGTTCGGCGCGCTCGTGATCGTGAACGCCGTCTTGCTGCCGGTCGGTTCTGGATACTCAAACCAGTAGTAGCTCAGGCTGTCGCCGTCCGGGGGATGTCCCGATAGCTGTTGAAAATTGAAGCGGCGGCTCCGTCGCTGCTCGTGCTACACGAGTGGTGACCAAACCTGAGGCGAAAGCCTCTCAGAACAGGAGCCGCCGTGAAGAAGTCTCGCACAGTCCCTCGCCCGTCCGCTGTTGAAACGCCCCGGCACCTGCCGCTCGTCGATCTCCTGGTCGATGCCCGGAGCGAGCTGTTCGAGCTCGCCGTGCGCTCGGGCCTGAAGGTCCTGGACGCGATGCTGGAAGAGGATCGGAACACGATCTGCGGGCCGCGCTATGTGCATGGCACGGCGCGGGTGGCCGCGCGGGCGGGCACTGTCCGCAGCGAGGTCGTCCTCGGCGGTCGGAAGGTCGCGGTGCGCCGGCCGCGGGTGCGCGCCGGCGGGCAGGAGGTGGCGCTGCCCGACGTTTCGCGCCATGGCGGATGAGGATCCGCTGAATCGGCGCGTCGTGGAGCAGATGCTGGTGGGCGTGGCCACGCGTCGCTATGCGCGCAGTCTGGAGCCGGTGCCCGCGACCGTGACGGAGCCGCGGCACGAGCAAGAGCGCGGTGAGCCGCCGCTTCGTCGCCAGAACGACGGCGCAACTGGCCGCCTGGCAGACCGCCTCGCTCGAGGCGCTCGACCTGGTCGGCCTGCTGATCGACGGCGTCCACATCGGCGAGCATTGCCTCATCGTCGCGCTCGGGATCGCGGCGGATGGCCAGAAACACGCGCTCGGGCTGTGGGATGGGTCGACGGAGAACGCGCGCGTGTGTCAGGATCTGCTCGCCAATCTGCAGAGCCGCGGGCTGCGCACGGACCGTCAGCCTGTTGGTCATCCTCGACGGCTCGAAGGCCCTGCGGAAAGCCGTGCGCGCCACCTTCGGCGAGGCGGCCCTCGTCCAGCGGTGTCAGGTGCACAAGGCCCGCAACATCCTCGAGTACCTGAGCGATCGCGATCGCCTGTGGGCCCAGGCGATCCTCCGCCGCGCGTATCAGGCCACGGAGGTGACGACCGCGCAGCGGCTGCTCCTCGACCTCGCGCGCCGGCTGGAGACCGAGTATCCCAGTGCCGCCGAGAGCGTGCGCGAAGGGCTCGACGAGACGCTCACTGTCCTCACCCTGAAGCTTTCGTCCCGCCTGCGTCGCTCGCTGGCCACCACCAACGCGGTCGAGAGTCTCATCAGCCGCACGCGCGTCGTCAAACGCAACGTCAAGCGCTGGCGCGGCGGGCAGATGATGCTGCGCTGGGTCGCGGCGGGGATCCTCGAGGCCGTGAAGGGCTTCCGCCGCCTGAAGGGACATGCTGACATGCCCACGCTGGTCACGGCGCTCCGCGCTCGCGACCGCCAGCTGGGTTTCCTCACCGCCGAAGAGGATCGTCAGGTCGCATAGTCGTCACCCGAGCCGCCGCTGACTTTCAACAGCGGACGGGACATCCCCACTTCGATCAGACGCACATCTTTACCTCCACTGCTACCTGGAACCTGCCTGGACTGAGCCGCGTCGCCGGCGGCAATGGCATCGTCAAGGCGGTGTTCGACGACTGGGCACTAACCGGCATTGCCACCTTGGCGAGCAGACAGCCGATCGGTCTCAGCTTTTCGACAACGACCGGAGCCGACCTCACCGGCGGCGGCGACGGGCAGCGCGTCAACGTCACGGGGCCCCTCAACCTGTCGTACGGCGATTGCACGTTCGAACGGTGGTTCGCGGTTGAGAACGTTGCGGTGCCTGGACGCGGCGACATCGGAAACGCGTCGAGGAGCGCGCTCCGCCGCCCCGGGCAGCGCAACGTCGACATGTCATTGTCGAAGCGCTTCCCGCTCGGAGGGGCGGGGCGCCATGCCGAGTTCCGCTGGGAGATGTACAACGTCTTCAACAGCTTCCAGTACCGACGGGATCGATACCGCCGCACGCTTCGACGCGCAGGGCAACCAGGTCAACTCGCGGTTCGGCCAGGTGATTTCCGCGCGGCCACCTCGGATCATGCAGGCCGCCTTGCGCTTGGTGTTCTGACGCTCGGGCTACGGCGGCGCGCGACCCAGCCCGTGAGCAGGGCACGCGCCGCCCCCACGTGGCCCGGCGCGTGGGGGCGCCGCCCCCCGCGGATGCTCGTCGCCGCGCGTCATGTGCGTCGGAGGGTCGACCCTCGACCTCGTCCTGCACGCCGGGTGCCCACCCGGCGTGCAGCCGGCCGTCGTTCCTGATGCGAGCCGGCGCCACGAGTGCCAGGATCCGCAGCGACGCAGCCACGTCGATCAGTTATCCTGTTGCCCGACGTGGCACGAAGTCAGGGCAAGACCAAGCTCAAACCGCCGCCCCCTGCGGCGCCGATGCCTCGCCGGCAACCAGGCCGCGGGGACGGCAGCCGTTTCTCGCGCGTCGATCAGGCGTACCAGGAGATCAGGCGCCGGATCGTCAATAACGAGTATCCGCCGGCCCATCAGGTCCTCGAGCATGAACTGGCCTCGGAGCTCGGGATGAGTCGTACGCCCGTTCGCGAGGCGCTGGTCCGCCTCGAGAACGAGCGCCTCGTGCAGATCATTCCGCGTCACGGGATGCGCGTGGCGCCGTTGTCGCTGGACGATCTCCGCGACATGGTACGAAGTCTTGACCGCCCTGGAATTGACCGCCATCGAGCGCCTGGCACGCTCCGGCCCGGACGATCGCTCCATGGCCGCGCTGGAGCAGGCGCTCGACGAGATGGACGGCGCCATCAAGAAGCGCGATCTCGACGCCTGGGTCAAGGCTGACGAGCGGTTTCACCGCATGGTGATCGATCTCTGCGGCAATGCTCGCCTGGCGTCAATGGCATTCACGGTGTGGGATCAGGGCCATCGCGCCCGCATGACGACGCTTCGGCTTCGCCCGGCTTTGGAGACGTCGAATCGCGAGCATCGAGCGGTCGTCGACGCGATCCGACGTCGAGATTGGCGCGGGGCTGTGGCCCGCCACGGCAAGCACCGCGCTCGCACGAGCCGTGAGATCATCAACCTGCTCGAGCAGTGCCGCCTGGGCACCCTATGAACGACTGGGCCACAGCGCGTCGCTGAACGGAGCCGGGACGCCGGGCACGGCGCTCCGGAATGCATGGAGGCAGTCTCCGTGGAGCGAGCCGAGAAACACGGTACGCCTGTCTGGGCCACCGAATGTCACGCTCGTCACATGCTGCAGACGCGTGGTCGGGATTCGACCGAGATGCTCGGCGCCCATGGCTCCCCCAGCGAACGCCGCTTCGGCGGCCTCGACGAAGTCGTCGTCGCATTCCTCAATCACGGTGTCCGCGCCGCCGTCGGGACGCACCCGCACAACGCGGTTGCTGACGACGCTGGTCACCCAGATCCCGCCTTCGACGTCGAAGGCAAAGCCGTCCGGAAAGAATCCGCGGCCGAGCTGTATCACCGTTTGTCTTGGTCCTAGCGTGCCGTCCGCTGCCAAGGGATGGCGGACAAGTCGACGGCCGAACGTTTCGACGATGTAAAGGTATCGCCCTTCGGGATTGACGCGAACTTCGTTTGCGTAGTGCAGGCCGTCCGCCACGACACGGGCACCCGCTGCGTCGAGACAAACCACGAACCCATCTGCGACGTCCGGGCGCCACGCGAGCTGCCGTGGGTGTCGGCGCGTGCTGACCGAGATCCACGTGCGGTGACACTGGTCTCGGACCACGAAGTTCGTCGGAGGCAGCGCAGCCCCGTCCAGCTCTGTCAGCACTTCAGAGACCGAGCCGTCCGCCGCCATCGCCCAGACGCCGCCGCCGCGGTCTCCAAGGTGGGCGACGAGAATCGAGCCCGTGTCGGTAAGCGCGATTCCGTTCGGCCGCAACCCGAGGCCGTCGGCCGCCAATCGGCTCTCGAGGGCGCCCGACGATCGCACGATGCTGACGCCTCCGCGCCAGTCCGAAGCGACGACGTCGCCGTTGCTAGCGGCGACTACGCACTCAGGCCGGTTCAGGCCGGAACCGACTGTGGTGAAGGATGCGGGAGCGATGCGGGAAATTGACACGGCGTGCGCTAACGTATACGCTAAATGCTCCGTGAACAACAACAGACTCAGGCATGCGGCTCGGCGCGATCGCTGACGATCTCACCGGGGCGAGCGACCTCGCGTCCGTCCTCCGACGTGAGCGTTGGAGCGTCCTCCAAACCATCGGTGTGCCGCGGACGGCGCTGCCGCCAGCCGACGCCGTCGTGGTCTCGCTGAAGACGCGCACGCTGCCGGTGGCCGAGGCGGTGGCAGCGTCGCGTTCAGCGGCGACATTCCTGCGCGCCGCACGGGCCGATCAGCTCTATTTCAAATACTGCTCCACGTTCGACTCCACTGAGCGGGGCAACATCGGCCCGGTTATCGAATCGCTGCTCGCCGAGGTGTGCGATGAGTTCACCATCGCCTGCCCAGCGTACCCGCGACTGCAGCGCACCGTCTATCAGGGGCACCTCTTCGTCGGCGATCAGCTCCTGTCGGACTCTCCCATGCGGCACCATCCGTTGACCCCGATGACGGATGCCAATCTGATCCGCGTTCTAGGCAAGCAGTGTCGCCGCCCCGTCGGGCTGGTCGCGCTCGGCGACATCGAGCAGGGAACGGAGCGCACGCGGCAGCGGCTCCACTCCCTCCGGCAACTAGGGCATGCCGCAGCAATCGTCGACAGCATCTGCGAGCGGCACGTGGAGACCGTCGGCCAAGCGTGCATGCCGCTGTCGCTGGTCACCGGGGGCGCCGCCCTTGGTGGAGCACTGGCCCGCGCTCGCGGCGCGTCTGCGCCAGGCAGTAGCGCGGTGCCCCCATCGAGGTCGCTTCCTGTCGTCGTTCTGAGCGGCAGCTGTTCGTCGGCGACACGTGCGCAGGTCGCGCGCGTCGTGCCCCTGGTACCGAGTCTCGCGATCGATCCGGTTGCCCTCTCGAGCGACGACTCAACCGTGGCGCGCACTATCGAATGGGCAGCTCGACACCTGCGACACGAGCGGCTGCTCATCTACTCATCGGCCGATCCCGAGGCCGTTTCCAAGGTGCACCTTCGGCTCGGGACCAATGAGGCGGCAGCCTTGGTCGAAGACGCGTTCGCCAGGATAGCCAAGGGTCTCGCCGACCTCAATGTGCGCACGTTCGTGGTTGCCGGTGGCGAGACGTCCGGCGCCGTCGTGCAGGCCCTTGGCATCGGTGTCCTTGCATTCGGCGACGATATCGAGCCGGGTGTGCCTTGGACGTATAGCCTGGATCCCGAAGGATTCTCCCTGACTATGAAGTCCGGCAACTTCGGCAGCCCGGACTTCTTCCTCAAGGCGTTCGGTGAGGTGGCATGACCGAGGACCAGTGTCGCGAAGCCATGGCCAGCTACGGCCGCGCTCTGTTTACCCGTGGCTATGGCTGTGGCACATCCGGCAACCTGAGCGCACGACTGGACAATGGCCGATACCTCATGTCTCCGACCAACGTGTCGCTAGGCAGCCTGTCGCCCGAGCAGTTGTGCCTGACGAACGCTGCCGGTGAGCACCTGGCCGGACCGAAGCCGACGAAGGAGGCGTGGCTCCACTTCGCCATGTATCGCGCCCGCCCAGGCGATGCCGCTATCGTTCATCTGCATTCGACCTACGCCGTCGCGCTCTCGTGCCGCACGGACGTGCCGGATCACGACATGCTGCCGCCGCTCACGCCGTACGTCGTCATGAAGGTGGGCCGGGTGGCCCGGGTGCCCTATGGACGTCCCGGCGATGGCAGCCTGGCGCCCACGATCGAAGGTCTGGCGGTTGGCCACCGATCCTTGCTACTGGCCAACCACGGGCCCATCACGTCCGCTCCGGATCTCGACAGCGCGTGGGCCGCCGCAGAAGAACTCGAGGAGACGGCCAAGCTGTTCTTCCTGCTGGAAGGACACGCCCATCGACGACTCAGCGCCGACGAGATTGCTGACCTTCGAGAGGTCTTCAAGTGATAGCGCAGCCCGAGCTCGCCGTCGTGGTCCGGTTCGTCATCAGGTCGGGGAAGGAGTCGCCCTTTCTCGAGCGCGCTCTCCAGCAGGCTGTCGAGAGTCTGAACCGGGAGCCTGACTGCCGGGTGTTCGATGTCTGCGTCGATCCCGCCGATGCTGGGAGAATCCTGCTCTACGAGATCTACACGAACGCGGCAGCGTTCGCCCATCATCTACAGACCGCACATTTTATGTCGTTCGACGCAGACACGCGTGACTGGGTCGACGAGAAGGTGGTTGAGCGGTGGCAGAAGGCCGGGAAGGCGACATGAGCACGTCCGCCCCGCTGAAGGGCGTCGGAATCGGTGCCGGATACTTCGCGCCTTTCCAGTACGAGGCCTGGGCCCGCATGCCGGAGGTGGCCATCACGGCTCTGTACAACCGGACGGAGTCACGGGCGCGGGAGATTATGACGCAGTACGGCGTCCCGCGCTACTACGCGGACTGGCGGGAGATGCTCGACGCCGAGCGGCCCGACTTCGTCGACATCATCACGCCACCCGAAACCCACGAAGAAATGTGTGCCTATGCCGCCGCCCGCGGTGTGCACATCATCTGCCAGAAGCCCCTCGCGCCCACGCTGGCTGCGAGTCGTAGAATCGTCGCCAACGCGGAGGCTGCCGGCGTGCGTTTCATGGCGCACGAGAACTTCCGTTGGCAGCCCTGGTATCGCGCCATCAAGCAGATTCAGACCGAGCGCCTCATCGGTGAGTTCACGCATGCCAACTTCCTGATGCGGATGGGTGATGGCTGGGGTGACGATGCATATCTCGCGCGCCAGCCATTCTTCCGAGACTACCCGCAGCTCTTGGTCTACGAAACCGGCGTGCACTTCATCGACACATTCCGCTATCTCTTCGGCGAGGTCACCAGCGTCTATGCGCGGTTGAGACGACTGAATCCCGTCATACGCGGCGAGGATGCGGGACAGGTCTTTCTGGCCTTCGCCGACGGTGCGACTGCGCTGTGGGACGCAAATCGCTACAACGAAGTCGAGGCTCAGTCTCCACGCCTCACCTTCGGTGCCTTGCGAATCGACGCCACCGACGGGCACCTGACGTTGGACACGGAGGCCAACATTCGCGTGAAGAACCTCGGACAACCGGGGCGCGACCTGCCCTACCACTTCGAGCGTCGGGGCTTTGCCGGCGACTGCGTCTACAACCTGCAACGACACTTCGTCGACTGCATGCAATCCGGCGCACCGTTCGAGTCCAGCGGTCACGACTATCTGAAGACAATCGAAGTCGTTGACGCCGTCTACAGATCCGCCGAACAGTCGGCCGTGGTCTCTTGTTCCGGTACCGTCCCGCCGCCGCCGGCGCGGTGACGCCGATCGGATCTTGACAGGCGCGGCAACAACGCATACGTTAACGAGCGCGTAAGGCTCCAGGCATGCTGCCGAGTTGAGCGGTGCGCCAGGGAGCTGCGGAGTCGACATGCGTGAGTTTCGGATCGCGGTGTTCCCTGGTGACGGTATCGGTCCGGAGGTCATGGCACCCTGTCTGACTCTCTTGGACAGGCTCTTCGCCGGTCACAGCGGCGTCCGTCTGCAATTCGAGCACTACGAGGCTGGAGCGGAGCGCTACCGGCGGACGGGGGTGGCATTGCCCGACGAGGCCATGCGCGGTGCCGAGCAAGCCGACGCCATTCTGCTCGGCGCCATGGGGCTGCCTGACGTGCGCTATCCAAGCGGTACCGGAGGTGGCGCCCCACCTCGATTTTCGTCAGCGCTTCGCGCTATACGCCGGGGTCAGGCCCATTCGCGTGATGCGCGGCGCGCCCACTCCGTTGTCCGACCCCCGCGCGCGCGACATCGACTGTGTGCTCGTGCGGGAGTCGACCGAGGGATTGTTCGCTTCTCGCACCATGACTCGCCGAGAGGGGAATGAGGCCGTCTACGACACGATGTTGATTACGCGCAGCGTCTGCGAGCGGCTCTTCGCCTGTGCGTTCGAGTTGGCGCGTGCGCGCGCCCGTGAAGGGCGGAGGCCACGCGTCACCTGCGTCGACAAGGCGAACGTCGTGCCCTCGATGGCCTTCTTCCGGGAGATCTTCCTCGAGTGCGCCGCCAAGCAGCCCGACGTCGAGACCGACTGCATGTACGTAGATGCGGTCGGCCTCCGGCTCGTCCAGTCGCCCTGGCAGTTCGACGTTCTCGTGACCGAGAACATGTTCGGAGACATTCTGTCGGATGTCGGGGCGGCGCTGATGGGGGGTATGGGCATGGCAGCGTCCGCGGACATCGGCGACGAACATGCCGTGTTCCAGCCGTGTCACGGCACGGCCCCTGACATCGCCGGGCGCGGACTGGCCAATCCAACGGCGATGTTCCTCTCGGCGGCCATGATGCTGGAGTGGCTGGGCGACCGGCATGACGTGCCAGCCTGCGTGGCCGCCGCCTCGACCCTGGTCGGTGCTGTTCACTCCGCGTATGCCGACGGCACCCTGATCACCACTGAAAACGGCGGCGACGCCGGTACTGCCGCAGTGACCGCCAGAGTGCTCTCGCGTCTCGAACAACGACTGAGCGTCGCGGAGCTGCCGGCCTGATGGCGCTCCGCCATCTTCTCGTCGCCGCCACCTTCAGCCTGTCGATGCTGTTGTACGTCGATCGAATAGCGATTTCGACGGCGAAGCAGCCTTTGGCCCGAGACTTGGGACTGACCGATACCCAGTTCGGGTGGACGCTCTCGGCCTTCGCGCTGGGCTACGCCCTGTTTCAGGCTCCGGCCGGCGCCATGGCCGATCGCTTCGGGCCGCGCCGGGTCATCGCCGCGATCGTGGCGGCGTGGTCGCTCTTCACGGCGCTGACTGGTCTGGTGTGGAGCTATCCGTCGCTCCTCGTCTGCCGATTTCTCTTCGGAGCGGGTGAAGCGGGCGCCTACCCCGCGTGCGCGCGCGCCTTCTACGCATGGTTGCCAGTGGGCGAGCGCGGGCTCGCGCAGGGCATTACGTTCTCGGGCTCACGGCTCGGGGCGGCGTTCGCGCTCCCGTTCGTTGCGGCCCTTGTGTCATCCATCGGATGGCGGCCCGGCTTCGCGATCCTTGGCGCGGCGGGGTTCTTGTGGGCGCTGGCGTGGTTCGTCTGGTTTCGCGATACGCCTGAGGAACACGCCGGCGTGTCCTCGGCCGAACGCGCGCTCATCGTTCGCGAACGGGCAGAGCGAGCCAGCAGCGCCCCCCAGCCCAAGGTGACCGACCTTCTTCGTTCCTCCAACATGTGGTGGGCGATGGGCCAGTACTTCGCGTCGAACTTCACGTTCTTCTTCTGTCTCACGTGGCTCTTCCCGCACCTCCAGCAAACCTATCGCCTGGAGGCGTTCCAGACAGGGCTCCTCGCGGCGGTACCGCTCATCGGGGGGGCCTGCGGAAACTGGGTTGGCGGGTGGACCGTCGATCGCCTCTATCGGCGCGGTCAGTGGGAGCGTTCGAGGCGGGTGCCGGCGATCGTCGGGTTTCTGCTCGCCGGAATCGGCCTGCTGGGCACCCTCACGTTCCACGATGTCGGCCTGACAGTGGCCAGCCTGACGGTCGCCATCTTCGGCGCGGACATGACGCTGCCGCCGTCATGGGCCTTCTGCATTGACATTGGTGGCAGCAGCGCCGGTGTCGTGAGCGGCACGATGAACATGGCGGGGAACGTCGGGGCCTTCGTGACGAGCCTGGCCTTTCCCTACCTGCTCGCCTACAGCGGCTCGACGACCCCGTTCTTTGTCGTGGGAGCCTGTACTGAACCTGATGGCCGCCTGGATGTGGACGCGCGCACGGCCGGATCACCCAATCGTCGGCCCTCGAACGCCGGCAGCAGTACTGCCGAGCGCGGGCGCGGCGCAACGTTGAGATCGAGGACATGTCGGGCAGCCGGAAGAGCCGGCGGCGGTGGCGGGTGCTCGGGGAGAAGTCATGAAACTGATCGCATGCATGGTGGTTCCAACGGTGCTGACGGTACTCGCAGTGGTCGATCCACCTGCCCGTGCCGTGGTGTCGGGAGAACTCCGTCAATGGCACAAGGTCACGCTGACCCTGGACGGACCGCAGGCCGACGAGACGTCAGACGCGCCCAATCCCTTTGTCGACTACCGCCTGACCGTCAGCTTCGTCCATGAGTCCGGAGCCCCCGTCTACCAGGTGCCGGGTTACTTCGCAGCGGACGGGAACGCCTCGAACTCGTCGGCCTCCTCGGGCAATAAATGGCGCGTCCACTTTTCGCCAGAAAAGACGGGTCGTTGGGATTGGCGGGTGTCATTCGTGTCCGGGAAGGGCGTGGCGACCGACGCGGCCAACGTCGAACGCAGTCTCCCTGTCACACCGCTGGACGGCATGCGCGGCTCCCTGCAGATCGCTCCATCCAACAAGACAGGAGTCGATTTCCGAGCTCGCGGCCGCCTGCAGTGACGTTGGCCAGCGCTATCTCAGGTTTGCAGGCACGGGCGAGTACTTCCTCAAAGCGGGCACAGACGCCCCGGAAACCCTACTCGCCTACGCGGACTTCGACGGCACGCGGACATTCAAGACGGCGAGGAGTCGTGCCTACGTCGGGCAGGACGGCTTGCACCACTACGGGCCGCACGTGCAGGACTGGCGAGCGGGCGATCCGACCTGGCGGGACGGCAAGGGGAAGGGGCTGATCGGCGCGATCAACTACCTGGCCGGAAAGGGAGCCAACGCGATCTCGTTCCTGCCGTACAACGCCGGCGGGGATGGCGACAACGTCTGGCCCTTCGTCCAGCGTGATGACAAGCTGCACTACGACGTGTCGAAGCTGGAGCAGTGGCAGATTGTCTTCGACCACGCGCAACGGCAGGGGCTCTACTTGCACTTCAAGCTCCAGGAGACCGAGAACGACGATCATGTCCGAGGTAGCGGAGAAGGGCGGAAGACGGTAGACGTGCGCGAGGCGCTGGACGGAGGCGATCTCGGCCCTGAACGTCGGCTCTACCTGCGCGAGATGATCGCCCGATACGGCTACCTGCTCGCCCTGAACTGGAATCTCGGCGAAGAGAACACGCAGACCGCCGACCAACAGCGGGCGATGTCGGCCTTCATCAGGAACACCGATCCTTTTGCTCACCACATCGTCATCCATACGTTTCCGAACGAGCAAGAGCGGGTCTACGCTCCGCTGCTCGGAGAGCAGTCGGTCCTGACGGGCGCATCATTGCAGAACGCCTTTGACGCGACCCATGCCCGGACGGTGCAGTGGGTGGTCGCTTCGGAACGGGCCGGACGTCCATGGGTGGTCGCCAACGACGAACAAGGGCCGGCCGAGCTTGGGGCGCCGCCGGATCCCGGGTTCGCCGGCTGGAACGGCCTAGATGCTCAGGGCAAGCCCGTACAAACCCTGCATGACCTCCGCAAATACACCCTCTGGGGCAACTTGATGGGTGGTGGTGCGGGCGTGGAGTACTACTTCGGTTACGCACCACCGCAGAGCGACCTCGATCTCGAAGATTTCCGGAGTCGCGACAAGACGTGGGATTACGCGCGCATCGCCGTGGCGTTCTTCCGCGCGAACAAGATCCCCTTCTGGGACATGCGGCCCGCTGACGAGTTGGTCGGAAATCCAACGCACGACAACAGTCGGGTACTGTCTGGCTCGCGTTGGAGATACCTATCTGATCTTCTTGCCGCGGGGCGGCTCGGCAAGCCTCGATCTGACGGGAGCCGGCGGTGGCTACAGCGTGAGCTGGTTCGATCCACGCGCCGGTGGGAAGCTGCATAACGGATCCGTCACCGCGATCACCGGAGGCAAGCCCGTGTCGCTGGGGATGCCGCCGAGCGCGCCCGATGAGGACTGGCTGGTCGTCGTCAAGCGCCGCGGCGAATAGACAAGCGGTGTCGTGAGGAGGGGCACTGGCGGCTCTTCTGGGGCGACGTCTGCACGCTATCTGTGCGTGCGATAGCGCATACAGAGCACGAGACGTACGGCGCGATGGGGCGAGCCATTGCCGCTGACGAGCTCAAGCACCATGCAGCCTCCTGGTCGAACATCGGCCGAGGCCTGCCTTTCTTACAGGCGGAGAATCGTGAAGATACTCAAGACCACCGGCGTAGTAGCAGGAATGATGGTGTTCAGCGGTTGGCTGGCTACGGCGACCGAACTCGGCGCCCAGAGCCAAGCGGTCCAACCACCGGCGCCGGCGCCCCGGACACCAGCGGGACAGCAAGCGCCAACGCCGCCCAGAGCCGCGCGAGTCGTCCGGCTCACGCCGAAGGATCTGGGCACCTTTCCCAATGCTCAGCACAAGGCGTGGCAGCCGATCGCGAATGCCAGTGACGTCAAGTTCCGCAACTGGCTGATCGATCCTGATTTCCCGAGCGGAGCGACGGCACAGACGCACCTCTGCGATTTCACCGGCGACGGGAAGCTGGACTACATGGTCGGTGGCAGCGGTGGGCGCTTCATCTTCACGCGCCACGACGATGGGACGTGGACGCGCTACATGTTTCGGGCCGATCGCGGGCCAACCGACGTCGGCGCCGTGGCGCTCGACCTCACCGGCGACGGACTGTGCGACGTCATTACCGGGACGCAGTGGGTGAAGAACCCCGGCTTCGCGAATGGCGACTTCGTCGGGCCGAACGCAGCCGACAAGGAAAATGGCTGGCTTGGGAGGCCTTCCCGATTGCCCAAGGCCTTGCCGGTCCCCACGACCAGATTCTGGCTGACCTGACGGGCGATGGCCGGCCCGAAATAATCTACTACCAGGACGGCGCCAACGGCGGTCTACGCTGGTTCCAGATCCCCGACGACCCGACCAAAGAATGGGTCGGACGGATAGTGTCGATCCCAACAACGCATATCGGTCTTGCTCCGTCCGGCGCGGGCGCCATCGGCTACCAGTGGTTCCAGAATCTCCCGCGATCCGGCCCTGCTGGCCCCATCCAGTGGGTTGGGCACAGCCTGCCGGCGATTCACTCGTTGCCGATCGGCCGGCTCGAAGGAATTCCCGGTTGGACCGGATTCGTCAACGGAACTTAGACCTGGGTGGCCGACATCAACCTCGATGGCCGCAACGACATCGTTGTTGCCGATGCCGAGCATGTGGGTGGGCGGATCATGTGGCTGGAGAATCTGGGAAAGGATCCCGGGGGGGCCGTGCGCTGGAACCGCCACGTGATCGCCGGAGGGCTGCTGAACAAGGACGCGGCCGGCAAGTGGCAGTACTACGGTCGGGTCATCGGTGCCCTGCACGGCATGTGCGTCGGTGACTTCAACGGCAGCGGCCGACAGGATGTCGTGACCATCGAGCAGGACTGGGATCGCGCGCGTCGTCCTGCGCCGGACGACCGCCCGAAGGGCCTCTTCTGGGAGAACCTCGCCACTGGGTTCGACGGCTCGGTCGCATTCGCGGAACACATGATCTCGGACGTCAATCTGGGCGCGGGGCATGAAATGGTGTGCGCCGACATGAACGGTGACGGTCGGGTCGACATCCTCGGCAAGCCCTGGTCCGCCGGCAAGAACAACGCGCTGGGCGGGAAGACCTTCATCCTGTTCCTGGAAAACTTGACCTCTCGCACGGCGCCACCGCCGCCGGCGCGCTGACCTGCCATGTGCTGGAGTTCCCTCCGACCGATTGCTCGGGTCCTCATCGGCCTCATTTCGGTGGCCGCATTCGGATCCGCTACTGCCGCCGGGCAGGTGGTCCCCATGAACCAGATGGATCATGGGCCGTTCGTGTCGAGCACCCTCACTCTCGACCCGACGACTGTCAAGGGCATCTTCGTCGAGAAGGGAATCGCGGTGAGAGTTGGCCGGGACGCGACGATGGTGCTCGACACGGACCTTCTACGTGTCGCAGGCGCGTGGACCGGCGGATTCCTCAACTGGCTACCGGGGCGGGACAGCCTCCAGGAGTGGCCAACCCCCGATGGGCACCTGCACTTCCTGAACACGCAGAAGGCCGGATGGAGCACGACCACCGACCTGACCGATACCCGAGGGGGATCGGCGACGCTCAACAACGCGCGGCGTTACGGCCCAATCGGTGGGAATCGGCGCTACGAGGGCCTGCACGTCCAGGGCGACGCCGTCGTGTTCTCCCTGACCGTGGGTGGCGCAAAGATTCTCGAGAAGTTCGGCTTCGAGCGTGAGCATGGCGAACCGATCTTCACCCGCACCATCAACGTCGAGCCGACCTCGGAGAAGCTGACTCTGCTCGTTGTCTCGGCGCCCTTCGGGAAGACTACACATTTGGAGCAGGTGATGGTTGGCGCCGGCGCGGGATACGTCGGCGTGGACTCCGGATCCGAGGTGCGGCTCATCGGCTTCCGCGGCTTGCCGGACGGTGTGAAGTGGAATCTCGAGCGCGGCCATCTGTCGCTCTCTCTGCCGGCGCTGCCAGGCGGGCTGCGCTTTCAACTGGGAGTGGGGCCGGTCCGCAGTAGCGCCTATACGACGGCCCTCCGCACCTGGCTGCGAACCGAGGCAGGCACGCTGGATCTGCAGCGGTTTCTCAAGCCAGGACCCTCCCCGTACCAGGTGCTCGAGACCCCCGTCGAGCAGGGTCAGGATGATGGGCCATTTGCTGTCGATACATTCGGTCCTGCCGGCCCAGAACCCATGGCGCTCCCATCTCCGGTTGTCGGCGGTCGACTTCCTGGCTGATGGACGGGCCGTCGTCGCGTCGCTCAGCGGAGACATCTGGATCGTGGATGGCATCCAGCGCGCGGGATCGACGCTGCGCTGGCGTCGCTTCGCCACTGGGCTGAACGAGCCGCTCGGCCTCGTCGTGGTCGACGACACGGTCTACGTCAACGGACGCGACCAGATCACGAGGCTCCGGGACCTCGATCGGGACGGCTTCGCAGACTCATACGAGAACTTCAACAACGCCGTCATGGCCGCGACGAACTTTCACGGCTTCAACCTGAATCTCGAAGTGGACGCACAAGGGCGGTTCCTTTGGGCCAAGTCGACGTCGTGGCCGACCGGAAATCCGGACGATCTGAGCGACGCGGCCCTGACGACGCCCCATGACGGCGTGCTCTTCAGGTTGTCACCAGACGGCCGGAATCTGGAGATCATCGCCAACGGGCTTCGAAATCCGAACGGCTTGAGTATTGGCCCAAAGGGCGAGATCTACTACTCGGACAACGAAGGCAACTGGGTGCCGACGAGCAAGGTCACGCGGATCGTGGAAGGCGGCTTCCATGGCTTCGTGCCGTCGTCGCACCGCGCCAGCCTCGTTGGGGGCTGGACAGCGACCGACGACTGGGTGAAGCCGCTGGTCTGGACGCCCCACGGCGGGCCGGGTTCCGACAATTCCCCCTCACAGGCACGCGTGATCGACAGTCCGGGGTGGCCGAAGACGCTGCAAGGCAGCCTCCTGCTCGCCTCGTATGGCAGGGGCAGCCTCTCTCTCGTGCTGATGGAGGAGATCGACGGTCAGCCCCAGGGCGCTCACCTGGTCCTCCCGCTCCGCTTCCGATCGGGGCTGCAGCACATGCGCTTCGGCCGTGATGGCCACCTGTATCTCGTCGGCATGACCAACTGGTCGTCCACTTCCCACGCCGGCGATCGAGGCGCCTTTCATCGCGTTCGCTACACCGGCAAGCCGCTTCACCTTCCGACGGCAGTGACGACCAAGGCGGGTGGGCTCGAGCTGACGTTTGCCGAGCCGTTGGACCCTGCCTCGGCGACGAACACCGCGAGCTATCACCTCGCCAAGTGGACGTATCCCTGGAACTCCTCATACGGGTCGAAGCAGCTGTACTCGCTTGACAAGCCAGGTCAGCCAGGTCCGGACCCAGTGGTTGTTCAGTCGGCACAGCTGTCTGCCGATGGGCGGACCGTCCACCTCGAGATACCTGGGTTGACAAAAGATTCCCTCACTCGCGTGCCGATCCTCGGAAATCTGCCTGATCAGATCGAAGCATCGATGGGGATGGTCATGCAGATTGGCTACGAACTGAGGTCGGCCGACGGTACCCCGTTGAAGCAGCTGCTTCACAAGACGATCCACCGGATCCCTGGCGGCAGGTCCGGTCCGCCGGAGCACCGTACCGCCGCTGCTCTTCGGCCGGCGATCGATCCGCCGCCAACGCACACGTCCCCCGACGGCTCCCAGTCCAACGCGACGAGGCAGGGCCGGGTCGTAGTCGTGCGGGCCAGGGGCACCGAGCTGAGTTACGACTCCCCTGTGATCAAGGCCACGGCAGGAGAGTTGCTGACGATCCGATTCGAGAACGCAAGCGACATGACGCACAACATCGTCGGTACTGAAGTCGGAAGCGGATGTTCCGATCATCGGCGAAGCGTCGTTCCAGGCCGCCTTTACCAACCATTGGATTCCGGCCGGGCCAGAGTTCGAGGCCCGCATGATCGCGCATACGCCGCTAGCCGGACCTCAGGAGACCGTTGAGGTGACGTTCACGGTGCCCGCTGCGGGCGAGTATCCCTTTGTGTGCACCTACGCCAGTCACTGGACGGTTATGCGCGGCGCGCTTAGCGTCTCGCGCTGAGTCCTGGCGGGAGGGCGCCGGCCGCCTACGCCCAATAGTTGGCCGGTACAGACGCAGAAGGCGAAAGTGACCGCCTGACTCTGAACGGATCCGCTGCTGAATGCGGGGGGGGGACGTCAGCTGGCCCACGACGTCGCGGCCTCCTTCTTCGACGCCGTGGTCATGGAGGCCCGCACCGCCGGGCTGCTGTCCGACGAGCACTCCACCGTCGAGAGCGCCAAGCTCCGGGCTTGGGCCAGCCTCAAGAGCCTGCAGCCGCGCGACACGCCGCCGCCCCCGCCGCCCGACGATCCGGGCAAGCCTACCGTCGACTTCCACGGGCAGCGCCGCACGAATGAGACGCATCGCCCGACCACGGACCCCGATGCGATTCAGTTCCGCTCTACAAGTGACTTCTACGTCGGGGCGGAGCTCGAGCGCGCCCGCTACCTCTATTTCGGCTCGATCGGCTGGGCGGCTTTCGTCGCTGTGTCGGTCGAGGCCGTGTGGCAGGGGCGGCGTGCGTTCGCGACCGCGGGGACGGTACTATTGTGTGTGTCGGCGGTGTGCCTCGCTCTGAATCTGCGGCCGTGGACGGTTGCCGCAGACCTCGTGCGAGCGATGGAAGCCGCAGCCGACCACGGCCGCGACTCGGCCGCAGACGCCCGACGATGGGCCGAGGAAACCGGCGCACCCATTCAGTTCGAAGCCGGCCTGCCGCGAGAGATTAACGGCGTCAGCATCTTCCTCAACGGTTACCCCGAATTCGTGCGACTGCGGACCAGACCAGACCAGACCAGAGCAGACCAGACCAGACCAGTGACGCGACCGCGGCTCACTGCAGGCCGCCCCGGACCGAGGTGATGCGCTGCGTGTTGAAGCCGAGCCAATGCATCCGGCCGACGTAGCGCGCGTGCTCGACCTTGAGGCAGCGGTCCATGATCACCGGCACGCCGCCGGTTTCCGCGATGCGCGCGCCCTCGGGGTTGATCACGCCGAACTGGCACCACAGCGCGCCGGCGTGGACCCGCACGGCCTCCTCGGCGATGCCGGGCAGGGCATCCGGGGACCGGAAGACGTTGACGATGTCGACCGGCACCGGCACCTCGACGAGGCTGGCGTAGCTGCGCTCGCCGAGCACCTCGGGCTCGCGCGGGTTGACCGGGATCACCCGATAGCCGTGCCGCTTCAGGTAGTAGCCGACGAAGAAGCTGGGCCGCAGCTCGTTGCGCGACAGGCCGACGATGGCGATGGTCCGAGCGTGGTGCAGCACCCGCTGAATGGCGATCGGATCCTGGTAGCGGGCGAGATCGAAGGCCGGCGTGACCGAGGTCGGGGTCATCGGGCCGCCGCCTCGCTCTCCGCCGTCGCGCGCACGCTGGCGAAGCCCTGATCGAGATCCCAGAGCAGGTCGTCGACGGTCTCGGTGCCGACCGAGAGCCGGATCGTGCCCGGCCCGACGCCGGCCGCCCGCAGCTCGTCATCGCTCAACTGCCGATGCGTCGTGCTGGCCGGGTGGATGACCAGGCTCTTCGAGTCGCCGACGTTGGCGAGGTGCGACCACAGCGTCAGGCCGCGGATGAAGTCCTGTCCGGCGGCGCGCCCGCCCTGGCAGTCGAACGAGAAGACGGCGCCGGCGCCGCGCGGCAGGTACTTGCGCACCAGCGTGTCGTAGCGGCTGGTGGCGAGGCCGGGGTAGGTGACCGCCTCGACGAGGTCGTGCCGCACCAGGTAGTCGGCCACCGTGCGGGCGTTCTCGACGTGGCGATCCATCCGCAGCGACAGTGTCTCGAGCCCTTGCAGGAACAGGAAGGCGTTGAACGGGCTCATCGCCGCGCCCAGGTCGCGCAGCGTCTCGGCCCGCAGCTTCATCAGGTAGCCGTAGGTGCCGAACGTCTCGTGGAATTTCAGCCCGTGGTAGGCCGGCGACGGCTCGGCGATCGCCGGGTAGCGACCGTTCGACCAGTCGAAGGTGCCGGCATCGACGACCACGCCGCCGATGCTGGTGCCGTGGCCGCCGATGAACTTCGTCGCCGAGTGCAGCACGATGTCGGCGCCCCACTCGATCGGGCGGCACAGGTAGGGCGTCGCGAAGGTGTTGTCGACGAGCAGCGGCAGCTGGTGCTCGTGGGCGATGGCGGCGACCGTCTCGATGTCCAGGACGTTGCCGGCCGGGTTGCCGATCGTCTCGCCGTAGAAGGCCTTCGTCTCGGGGCGGATGGCGGCGCGCCAGGCCTCCGGATCGTCCGGGTCGACCCAGGTCAGCGCCACGTTCATCTTGCGCAGCAGATGCTTGAACTGGTTGACCGTGCCGCCGTAGAGCGCCGACGACGAGACGACGTGATCGCCCGGATTCAGCAGCGTGAACAGCGCCGCCGCCTGGGCGGCGATGCCGCTGGCGAAGGCGACGCCGCCGCAGCCGCCCTCGAGGCTGGCCATGCGCTCCTCGAAGACCGCCGTGGTCGGGTTCATGATCCGCGAGTAGGTGTTCCCGTATTCCTGCAGGTTGAAATACGCGGCGGCCGACTCCGGATCCTCGAACACGTAGCTCGTCGTCTGGAAGATCGGCACCGCGCGCGCACCGGTGTTCGGATCGGGGCGCTGCCCGGCGTGCACCTGGCGTGTCTCGAAGCCGAAGTCGCGCGGCGCCTCGGGGCGGCGGTCGTTCATCGATCGATCTCCTGTTCCCGAAGGCCGGGCGGGCGGCGGGCGAGGAAGTCCTGGATCATCGGCGTCTGGCGCGCCTCTTCGAGCAGGAAGCAGTCGTGGCCGTAGGGCGCGTCGATGACGTGCAGCGCGACGTCCTTGCCTTCGGCGCGCAGCGCCGCGGCCAGCTTCTCGGAGCAGCCCGGGGGGTAGAGCCAATCGGAGCTGAAGGCGATGAGCAGCGTCCGCGCCGACACGTCGTGGACCGCCCGCTCGAGCGAGCCGCCGCCGTGCTGCCGGGCGAGATCGAAGTAGGTCAACGCCCGCGAGGTGTAGAGATAGGTGTTGGCGTCGAAGCGCTTGACGAACGCGTCGGCCTGGTAGCGGAGGTAGTTCTCGATCTGGAACTCCGGCTCGCGCAGCGTGTAACGGATGTCCGCGGCGAACTGCAGCCGCCGGCCGAACTTGTCGCCGAGCGACGCCGCCGACAGGTAGGTGATGTGGCCGACCATCCGGGCCACGCCCATGCCGGCGTCGGGCTTGCGATCGGTGCCGTGGTAGTGGCCGTCCTGCCAGGCCGGATCGGCCATGATCGCGCTGCGGGCGATCGCGTTCCAGGCGACGCCCTGCGGCTCGAGCGCCGGGGTGCTGGCGATGACCACGATGGCGTCGACGTCGGCGGGGTAGCGCACTGCCCACTCGAGCGCCTGCATGCCGCCGAGCGAGCCGCCGGCGACCGCAGCGAGGCGGCGGATGCCGAGCACGTCGAGGAAGGCGCGCTCGGCGCGCACCATGTCGCCGACGGTGATGACCGGGAAATCGGCGCCGTAGGGCCGGCGGGTGGCCGGATCGATCGACGACGGCCCGGTCGTGCCGCGGCAGCCGCCGAGCAGATTGGTCGAGACGACGAAGTAGCGATCGGTGTCAAAGGCCTTGCCCGGCCCGATCATGCCGTCCCACCAGCCGAGGCCCTTGCCGGCGCTGCCGTCGCGGTCGTCGGCGCCGAAGCCGTCGCGCGTGCTCTCGACCGAGGGCCGCGGCGCGAAGCCGGCGGCATGGGCGTCGCCGCTGAGCGCGTGGCAGACGAGGATGACGTTGTCGCGTGCCGGCGCGAGTGTCCCGTAGGTTTCGAAGGCGATGCGGACCGCGGACAGCTCGCGCCCGCAGTCGAGTCGGACCGGTGCCGGCAGGTCGAGGAACTGCGTCTCGACGGTGCCGACGGAGCCGGCGGCGGCCTTCGGCGATGTCGACGCCATGGGCGGCATGATACCGCCGCTGTGCGGCAAAATCGGCCAGATGACACCGATGTTCGGTCCCCTGGGAACCGTGGTTATATGATGCGGGGCTTCGCGCCGGGCACGCCCGGCTGGCGAGACAGCGGCCCCTGAGAACAGGACCGAAGGAGAGAATCAGATGGCGACGATGGCGGTCAACAACGGGGTCAACGTCCAGGCGCTGCTCGACGCGCGCCAGGCGTTGAAGGGCGCTCCGGAAGCGGCGCAGTTCTCGTGGCGGGCGACCTGCAAGTGGCAGAACGGCACCCACAGCGAGAGCAAGGTGCAAGGCTTCTTCGGCCTCGGTCAGGAGCAGAAGCACAAGACGGAGACGTCGTTCTCCGCCGACCACCCGGAGATCTTCGCCTCCGAGGACAAGGGCGTCACACCGGTCGAATATCTGCTGGTCGGTCTCGCCTCGTGCCTGACCGCCGGCGTCGCGGCCGTCGCGCAGAACCGCGGCATCCAGCTGCGCTCGGTCGAGTCGAACGTCGAAGGCAAGATGGACATCCGCGGCATCCTCGGCGTCGACAGCGACGTGCGCAACGGCTACGACGAGATCAAGGTCACCTTCAAGATCGACGCCGACGCGTCGAAGCAGGAGATCGAAGCGATTGTTGCCCAGTCGCAGAAGCGCTCGGCGGTCTATGACGCCATCACCAACCCGGTGAACGTGACCGTCGAAGTGCTGTGATTGTTGGTGCGCGGTCCCCTCAGGACCGCGCACGGGCCGCCCTTTGAGCGTGCGGCTGCTGTTTCGCGGCGCTAGGCGCGCCGCGGCGCCGCAGGCGGGCGGCAACCTGGAGAACGTCATCGAACGCGTCACCACTCTCGTCGTCGGGGCCGGCCATGCCGGCCTCGCGGCGAGCCGCTTTCTCACCGAGCGATCGATCGATCACCTCGTGCTCGAGCGCGGCGAGGTGGCGAACTCCTGGCGTCACGAGCGCTGGGACTCGCTGCGCCTGCTGACGCCCAACTGGCAGAGCCGGCTGCCGGGCCTGTCCTACGACGGGCCCGATCCGGACGGCTACATGTCGATGGGCGACGTGGTCGCGTTCATCGATCGCTTCGCCCGCCTCTCGAACGCGCCGGTCCGCACCGCGACCAGCGTGACGTCGGTGCGCCCGGCCGAGGGCGGCTACGACGTGATCACCAGCACCGGTGCCTTCCGCTGCCGCTCGCTCGTGCTGGCGAGCGGCGCCTGCAACGTGGCGAGCGTACCGGCGGTGCGCGCCGCCGTGCCGCCGACGATCGCGCAGTTCACGCCCTTCGACTATCGCCGCCCGGATTCGCTGCCCGAGGGCGGCGTCCTCGTCGTGGGCGGATCCGCGACCGGCGTCCAGCTCGCCGCGGAAATCCAGCAGTCGGGCCGGCCGGTCACGCTGTCGGTCGGCGAGCACGTCCGCCTGCCCCGCACCTATCGCCGCCGCGACGTGCTGTGGTGGATGGACGCCTCGGGCGTCTGGAACCAGCGCTACGACCAGATCGACGATCTGACGCGGGCGCGCCGCCTGCCTTCGCCGCAGCTGGTCGGCAGCGCCGATCGCGCCACGCTCGATCTGAACGCGCTCGCCGCCCTGGGCGTCGAGCTGGTCGGTCGCCTCGCCGCCATCCGCGACGGCCGCGCCCTGTTTTCAGGCGGCCTGCGCAACGTGTTCGCGCTCGCCGACCTGAAGATGGAGCGCCTGCTGGCGACGTTCGACGAGTGGGCGCGCGCGACCGGCCGTGCGGCGGACGTCGGCGAGCCCGAGCGCTTCCAGCCGACCCGCGTGCCGGCGTCGTCGCGCCTGCAGATCGATCTCGCCAAGGCCGGGATCCGATCGATCGTCTGGGCGACCGGGTTCCACCCGGACTACCGCTGGCTGCACGTGCCGGTGCTGGACGAGAAGGGCCAGCTGGTACACGACGGCGGCGTCGTCACCGACGCGCCCGGCCTCTACGCGCTCGGCCTGCCGGTGCTGCGCCGGCGCAAGTCGACGTTCATCCACGGCATCGAGGACGATGCCCGCGACGTCGTCGACCACCTCGCTGGTTACCTGGCCGGCGCCGAGCCGCGGCGCTAGCCTATGCCTCGGCCCGGGGCTCGCCCCCGGGCTAAGCCCCGGGCTAAGCCCCGGGCAAAGGCCCGGGGTGGGCTTGCACCCAAGTGTCCATGGGTGTATAGTTCATACATGAATCGTTCGCCCGCCGGCCCGCTCGACCTCGCCACGCTGCTGCACGCGGCTTACGCCGCCGAGGCGGACGTCGAGGCGAAGTTGGCCGGCATCGGCCTGTCGATGGCCAAGCTGCAGGCGCTGAAGGCGCTGTCGGCGGCGCGGGAGTCGATGCCGTTGAGCCAGCTGGCCGAGCGGCTCGCCTGCGTGAAGTCGAACATCACGCAGCTGGTCGATCGGCTGGAGGCCGACGGATTCGTCGAGAGGCAAGCGGATCCGAACGATCGCCGGGCGCGGCTGGCCGCGCTCACCGCCCCGGGCCGCCGTGCCTGTATGGAGGGCGTCAAGCTGCAACAAGAGGCGGAACGGACCCTGCTCGGCGGCTTGAGCCCGGCCGAATCGCAGCAGCTGGCGGCGCTGCTGGCCAAGGTCAACACGACTCGCTGATCGACGCACCTCGGTGCGTCGGTCGCCGCCCGATTGTTCATGTGTGTATCGTCCACTAATTAACTAGATGAGGTGATGTGATGGAACTCGGTCTTTTCCTGCTTCGGATCACGGTCGGCCTGACGCTCGCGGCGCACGGCGCCCAGAAACTGCTCGGATGGTTCGGCGGCCACGGCATCGCCGGCACCGCCGGCTGGCTCGAACCGGTCGGCTTCCGGCCCGGACGCCGGCACGCCATCCTCGCCGGCGTGACCGAGATTGGCGGCGGGCTGCTCCTCGCCATCGGCCTGGCGACGCCGCTCGCCGCGTCGATCGTGGTCTCGGTGATGATCGTCGCCGCCTTGATCGTGCACGTGAAGAACGGCTTCTTCGTCACCAGCGGGGGCTTCGAATACAACGTCGTGCTCGGCGGGGCGGCGCTGGCCGTCGCGTTCACGGGGCCCGGTGCGCTCTCGATCGATGCGCGGTTCGGCTATGCGGACGGCGGGGTGCTGCCCGGCTTGGCGGCGCTCGCGATCGCCGTCATCGGCGCGGCGGCGCAGCTCGCCTCGCGTCGACTGCCGCAGCCGGCGCCGGTCGCCGGCTAGCTCGAACGGAACCCCTGGACGGGGTCGGACGTCTCTCCTTGGTAATCTACAAGAGAAACGCATGAGCGACCAGACCGACCTCATCCAGGGCACCCTCGATCTCCTGATCCTGCGCACCATCGCGCTCGAGCCGATGCACGGCTGGGCGATCGCGCAGCGCATCCAGCAGATCTCCGACGACCTGCTTCGCGTCCAGCAGGGGTCGCTGTATCCCGCGCTGCACCGGCTCGAGCATCAGGGCTGGATCACGGCGGAGTGGGGCACATCCGAGGCCAACCGGCGAGCGCGGTTCTATTCGCTGACGCGCGCCGGCCGCAAGCAGGTCGAAACCGAGCGCTCGAAGTGGGAGCGGCTGTCGGCCGGCGTCAACCTCGTGCTGGCGAGGACCTAGGTGCGCACTTGGCACATCGTGAAGAGCCGGGTGCGCTCGCTACTGCGGCGCGATCGGCGCGAGGCGGACCTCCGGGAGGAACTGCAGCTGCACGTCGAGCGCGAGGCCGATCGCCTGCAAGCGGAAGGGATGCCGGCCGGCGACGCCCGCGCCGAGGCGTTGCGCCGCTTCGGCGGCGTCGAGTGGACGAAGGAGCTGTGCCGCGACGCGCGCGGCACGACGCGGATCGAGCTCGTCGTCCGCGACGTCCGCCACGCCGCCCGACGCCTCGCCCGCGACTGGCGGTTCACCGCCGCTGCCGTCCTGATCCTCGGGCTCGGCATCGGCGCCAACACCGCCATCTTCAGCCTGATCGACGCGACGCTGTTCCGCACGACGGTGGTGGCGGATCCGGACCGGCTCGTCGATCTCTATCAGGTCGGCTCGAATCCCGGCGGCGTCGACGGCAACTCCTATCCGGCCTACCAGGACATGGCCGCCCGCACCGACGTGTTCGCTGGCACGACCGCCGTGCTGGTGCCGCTGCCCGTCGGCTACCTCGATCGCGGTGCGCGGCGATCCGGGCTGGTCGAGCACGTCACGGCGTCGTACCCCGCGGTGCTCGGGCTGCGCCCGTCGCTCGGCCGCTGGTTCGTCGACGACGAGGATCGGCCGGGCGCCGCGGTGGTGGCCGTCATCGGCTACGAGTCGTGGCGACGCCGCTTCGACGCCGATCCGTCGATGGTCGGCCGCACCGTGCAGATGGACGGGGTGCCGGTGACGATCGTCGGCGTCGGCCCGGCGGGCCATCGCGCGACGATCGACATCGGTCTCGTCACCGACTTCTGGATGCCGGTCTCGGCGGTCGTCACGCTCGGGGCACCGCCGCACGTGCTGACGCGCAAACCGGTGGAGGCGTCCTTCTCGGTGAAGGCGCGACTGCGGGACGGGGTGACCGTGTCGCAGGCGCAGGCCGCGATGCGGATCCTGGGCCGCCGGCTCGCCGCTGAGTATCCGACCGAGGATCCCGGCAAGGGGATCTCCGTGGTTGCCGCGCGCGACGTCCGCGTCCACCCGCAGTTGGACGGCGTGCTCACCGCGATCGCGACCGTGCTGCAGGCGATCGTCGGGCTCGTGCTCGCCATCGCCGGCACCAACCTCGCGACGCTGCTGCTCGTCCGCGGCACGGCGCGGGCCAGGGAGGTCTCGCTGCGACTGGCGCTCGGCGCCAGCCGCGGCCAGCTGGTTCGACTCCTTCTTGTCGAGAGCCTGCTGCTTGCGTTCGCGGGCTGCGCTGCCGGCTGCGTGCTGGCGTGGTGGGCGGTCCGCACGCTGGCCGCGATCGACCTGCCGATCGTGGTCGACCTGAGCCTCGACTACCGCGCGCTCGCCTTCGCCGCCGCGCTTTCCGTCGTCACCGGCGTCGCCTTCGGTCTGGCCCCCGCCCTCAAGGCGACCCGCGTCGATCTCGTGCCTGCGCTACGCGGCGACGGCGAGGTGCGCTCGCCCGAGCTGCGCCGATTCACGCTGAAGGACGCGCTGGTCGCCTTCCAGGTCGCGGTGTCCGTGCTCCTGCTCGGCTGCACGAGCGTCTTCCTGCAGATGCTGCACGCGTCACGCTCGGGGCGTGTCGGCTTCGCCGTCGAAGGCGTCGCGCTGATGGAGACCGATGCGCGCTACGCCACGACCGACGCGGCGAAGGCGCGGGCGGCGTTCGAGGCCGTCCAGCGGCGGATCTCCGCGCGGCCAGGCGTCCAGGCCGTGGCGGTGCTCCACGAGCTGCCGATGCAGAGCGCCGAACGGCCACTGTTCGTCGGCGACGCCGTCGCGCCGGGCACCGGGCTCGAGGGCGCGGCGGGAGTGGCCGGCGTGGTCTGGGCCGGACCGGGCTACCTCGAGGCGCTCCGCATTCCGATCCTCTTCGGCCGGTCCCTCGATGAGCGAGACCGGCCGGGCACGCCGGCGGTCGCCGTCGTCAGCGAGAGCCTGGCGCGGCAGTTCCTGCACGTCTCCAACCCCGCCGATGCGATCGGTCGCCGTTTCCGGCTCGGGCGGGACGCCGACGCCTCCGGATCCTTCGAAGTGGTCGGCATCGCCGCCGACACGGGCACGGCCGACCGCCAAGGCGATCTGATGGAGCCGCGGCCGCAGCTGGTCTACCGCTCCTACGTCCAGGCGGGGCAGCGCCCGACGGCCTTGCTGGCGCGGACGACCCTCGACGCCGCGACGCTGGTCGGCGACATGCAGGGCGACCTGCGTGCCATCGATCCCACGCTGCCTGTCGTGTCGGCGATGACGATGGCGCAGTATCTCGAATCGTCGCTGGCCGCGCCCAAGGCCATCGCCACCTTCATCGGCGGCCTCGGGGCGCTCGGTCTCGGCCTGGCGGCGATCGGGCTCTACGCCGTGATCTCGTTCGCCGTCTCGCGCCGGGCCCGCGAGATCGGCATCCGCATGGCGCTCGGGGCGCACCGCGGCCAGGCCGTATGGACGGTGGCCCGCGGCGTCGCGATCGTGGTCGGCACGGGCACCGCCATTGGCGTAGGGCTGACGCTGTTGGCGATCATGGGTCTGCGGGCGGCGGCCGCGCCGGCGCCGGGCATCACTCTCTACCGGCCGACCGCGGATCCGCTCGGGCTCCTCGCCGTTGCCGCGTTCGTGGCCGCCGTTGCCGCGGTCGCGGCCTTCGGGCCGGCCCGGCGGGCGGCGACGATCGATCCGCTGGTCGCGCTCCGTCGCGAGTGAGATGGCCCGGCGCTGCGGCGCAGGAGATAGACTCCACGCCATGATCGCCATCACGGCTCGACAGCGCGCGCTCGCGCTCATCGGAGCGGCCACCATCGCCTCGACGGTCACCGTCGCGGCCCAGCAACCGGCTCCGGCGCCGCCCCCGGCCGGGCCGACCGGTTTCACGACGTCGCCGCGCCTGACGTTCCGGACCCAGGACATCGCCACCGGGTTCGGCGTCGGCTACGCCGTCGTGCCGGGCGACGTGAACGGCGATCGCCTCACCGACGTGCTGGCGATCAGCGGCACCGAGCTGGTCTGGTTCAAGGCGCCGGGCTTCGAGCAGCAGACGATCCTCGCCGCCGGCGCGACCACCGCCGACAACGTCACGCTGGCGCCGCACGACATCGACGGCGACGGGCGCCTCGACATCGCGCTCGGCGCCGGCTGGACCGGGCCGAACACCGGCACGCTGCAGTGGGTGCGGCAGAACGCGCCCGGGACGAGCCCGGCGTGGGAGGTGTTCCCGATCGGCGCCGAGCCGACGCTGCACCGCATCAAATGGGCCGACGTCGACGGCGATGGCAAGGCCGAGTTGATTGTCGCGCCGCTGCACGGCAGGGGAGCAAAGGGGCCGGACTGGGACGGCCCGAGCGCGCGGCTCCTCGTCTTCCGGCCGCCGGCCAATCCGGCCCGCGATCCGTGGCCGATCGAGGTCGCCGGCGAGGCCAACCACATCCAGCACAACTTCCTGGTGACTGACGCCGACAAGGCGCGCGGCGACGAGTTGATCACCGCGAGCAAGGAGGGCGTCCGGCTGTGGACGCGCGCGGCGAACGGTCAGTGGACGCAGGCGCTGATTGGCGAAGGGGCGCCGGGTGAAGTGAAGCTGGGGCGCGTCGGCGGCCGGCGGATGCTGGCCACGGTGGAGCCGTGGCACGGCGCCGGCGTCGCCGTCTACGCCGAGACGCCCACGGCGGGACCGTGGCGCAAGACGACCATCGAGACGGCGCTGACGGAAGGTCACGCGCTCGGCTGGGCCGACTTCGACGGCGACGGCAGCGACGAACTGGCCGTCGGCTGGCGCCGCGGCAAGCCCGGCCTCGCCGTCTACGCCGTCGACCGCGACGGCGGGCTGCAATCGAAGCAGCTGGTCGACGCCGGCGGCATCGACTGCGAGGACCTGATCGTCGGCGACTTCAACGGCGACGGCCGTCCGGACATCGTCGCGTCGGGGCGCGCGACCCGCAACGTCCGGATCTACTGGAACGAGACGCCGAAGAAGCGCCGCTGAGCGTCGTTGACCGATGACGCTGCGCCGGCACCTGCACGAGATCCTCAGCCATGAGCCGCGATCGGTGTCGTCGCTGGCCCGTGAGCTCGGCCTGCGCCGCACCGACCTCGAGGACGACCTGCAGCACATGCTGCGCTCGGCGGCGGCCCGCGGCGACCGGGTCGAGATCCTGCCCGCCCGCTGCAAGGCGTGCGGCTTCGAGTTCGGCCCGGAACGCCTCGCCAAACCGAGCCGGTGTCCGTCGTGCAAAGCCAGCCGCATCCAGGAAGCGATGATCCGGATTGGCTGACGCGTGGGCCGCGAGCGTCGGTCGGGACATAATCCGTCCCATGCGCGTCCCCCGACCGCGAGCCGCGACAGCCCTCACCGTCCCGATCCTCATCGCGCTGGCGGCGGTCCAAGGGCTTCCGGCGCAGGCGCCGACGCCCGGGCCGGCCCCGGCGCCGCTGACCGGCGTCGACCTCGTCCGAGCCACCTACACGAAGTATGAGTACCAGGTGCCGATGCGCGACGGCGCCCGGCTGTTCACGGCCGTCTACCTGCCGAAGGACACCGCCCAGCGCTATCCGTTCCTGCTGGTGCGGACGCCGTACAACGTGGCGCCCTACGGGGTCGACCAGTATCCGGCGTCGCTCGGGCCGTCCGATCACTTCCAGAAGGACGGCTTCATCTTCGTCTACCAGGACGCGCGCGGCCGCTACCTCTCGGAAGGCGAGTTCCTGCAGGTACGGCCGTTTCATCCGGCCAAGGGGCCGAAGGACGTCGACGAGAGCACCGACACCTACGACACCATCGAGTGGTTGCTGGCCCACGTCGACAACCACAACGGCCGCGTCGGCATGGTCGGTATCTCGCAGCCCGGCTTTCACGTCGCGGCGAGCATCATCGATTCGCATCCGGCCCTCAAGGCCGCGTCGCCGCAGGCCCCCACGGCCGACTACTACATGGGCGACGACGTCTACCACAACGGCGCCTTCATGCTCGGCGCCAACTTCGGGTTCTACTCGGCGTTCGTGGCCCGCGGTCCGGAGCCGGAGCGGCCGAAGCCGGCGATCCGCTTCGATCCCGGCACGCCGGACATGTACGACTTCTTCCTGAAGACGCCGGTCCCTCTGGCGAGCATGAACGCCACGCTGTTCGGCGGCAAGGCCGCCTACTTCCAGGAAATCGTCGACCACACCACCTACGACGCGTTCTGGAAGCAGCGGTCGCTGTGGCGGTTCATGACCGGCGTGACGTGCGCGGTGCTGAACGTCGGCGGCTGGTTCGACGCCGAGGATCCGGTCGGCCCGCTGCTGATTTATCGTGCGGTCGAGGAGAAGAACGCCCGGATCCCCAACCTGCTCGTGATGGGCCCGTGGTCGCACGGCGGCTGGTCGCGCGGGACCGGCACCACGCTCGGCAACCTGAACTTCGGCATCGCGACGGCGGAGTTCTTCCGCGAGAAGATCCAGTTCCCGTTCTTCATGCACTACCTGAAGGACAAGCCGGCCAGCCTGCCCGAGGCGTGGATGTTCCTGACCGGCATGAACGAGTTCCGCCGGCTCGACACCTGGCCGCTGCGGGGTCTGCAGCCGACGACGCTGTACTTCGACGCGGCTGGCGCGCTGTCGAAGGCGGCACCGGCCGGGTCGCGCCAGTTCGACGAGTACGTCAGCGACCCCGCCCGGCCCGTGCCCTACGTCGGCTACACGGCGGGCGGGTTCACCAGCGACTACATGACCGAGGACCAGCGCTTCGCCAGCCGCCGGACCGACGTGCTCGTCTACCAGACGCCGCCGCTCGACGCCGACCTGATCGTCGCCGGTCCGGTGAAGGTGCAGCTGCACGTGTCGACGACCGGCACGGACGCCGACTTCGTCGTCAAGCTGGTCGACGTCTATCCGAACGACTACCCGACGCCGGCGGCGCCGGCGGGACCGCCGGCAGGGCCACCGGTCCGCGCCGACGCGGTCAGGATGGGCGGCTACCAGCAGCTCGTGCGAGGCGAGCCGTTCCGCGGCAAGTACCGCCGCAGCTTCGAGAAACCAGAGCCGTTCGTACCTGGAGAACCCGACGTCATCACTTATGAGCTGCCCGATATCTTCCACGCCTTCCGCAAGGGCCACCGCGTGATGGTCCAGGTCCAGAGCTCGTGGTTTCCGCTCGTCGACCGCAACCCGCAGGTCTTCATGGACATTCCGACGGCCAAGCCGGCCGACTTCAAGAAAGCGACCCAGCGGGTCTACCGGGCCGGCTCGCAGGCGTCGTCGATCACCGTGATGGTGCAGCCATGACCCGGAACTCGACCGCCCGGCGCGCGGCCATCCTGGGGTGGGCTGTCCTGCTCCTGGGTGGCGTCGCCAGGTCGCAGCAGGCAGCGGATCCCGCGGCGGCGGCGCTGCAGAACCCCGTCCCCTCGACGCCCGAATCGCTCGGCGTCGGCAAGCGGGCCTACGACGAGAACTGCGCCGCCTGTCACGGACCCAAGGCCGAAGGCTCGGTCAAGGCCGGCGTCGTCATCTCGATCATCCAGGAACAGGGCGGCCGCCAGCCGCCGGACCTGACCGACGCGGCCTGGGATCACGGCTCGACCGACGGCGAGATCTTCACGGCAATCAAGAAGGGCGTGCCGCCGACGATGATGGCCGGTTGGGAGGGCCGACTCTCGGACACCGAGATGTGGAGCGTCGTCCGCTACCTGCGCGCGCTCGCCACGAACGGCACCGTGACGATGGCGCCGACGGCCGCGGCGGCACCGGCCGCGCCGCGCCCAACCCTCCAGCTGACCGACTACCTGGCGCTGCCGATCACCGGCGAGATCGGCGTCGGCAACACCCGCGGGCAGCTGGCGCGGGTGAACTTCATGCGCGACGAGCCGGGCGGCCGGCGCTTCTTCATCAACGACCTGAACGGGCCGCTCTACATCCTCGACAAGCGGACCAAGCGGCTGACGACGTATCTCGACTTCAACGGCCTGGGCACCCGGCCCGGCCTGTTCCGCCGGCTGACGTTCGAGCGCAACTTCGCCACCGGCCTCATCGACGTCGTCTTCGATCCCGACTACGCCCGCAACGGCGTCTTTTACACGATCCACATGGAGGATCCGACCGTCGACGCGCCGGCCGAGCCACGCGCCGTCCCCGGCTTCGACGCGTCCGGCTACGCGACGACGCCGGCGGTGATCTCGCCGGTGCGTCCCGGCGTCCGCATCGATCGCGAGGGCGTGATCGTCGAGTGGACCGACCGCAACATCCGCAACGCGACGTTCGAGGGCAGCGCCCGCGAGCTGCTGCGCGTCCAGCTGCCGTCGCCGATCCATCCGATCGGCGACCTCACCTTCGATCCGACCGCACGGCCCGGCGATCCCGAGTGGCGCGTCATGTATATCGGCTCCGGCGACGCCGGCACCGGCGAGCAGCGCGACATCCGCACCCTGACACCGCAGCGCCTCGACACGCTGAACGGCAAGATCCTGCGCATCGTGCCGGACCTGCGCGCCCACGCCGCCACCAGCACCGTCAGCGAGAACGGCCGCTACCGCATTCCGAACGACAACCCGTTCGCCGGCGTCGACGGCGCGCGCAAGGAAATCTGGGCCCTGGGCATTCGCAACCCGCACCGCCTGGTGTGGGACGTCGAGGCCGCGCGTCGGCGGGCGCGCCGCCTCCTTGCCTTCAACATCGGCCTCGCCGGCTGGGAGACCGTCCTGATCATCGAGAAGGGCGCCAACTACGGCTATCCGCTCCGCGAGGGCGCCGCAGGCGATGACCGCGCAGGGCATGGCCCCGGTGCCCGCCGACGACACCATCCCGGTGCAGATCACCGACACCATCACCCGCGGCACCATCACGCCGACGTATCCGGTGATCGCCTACCCGCACACCGCCAGCGGCGGCGACGCCATCGCGGGCGGCGTCGTCTACCGGGGTCGGCGGATCCCGGCGCTCAAGGGCCGCCTGATCTTCGGCGACATCACCACCGGCAAGATGTGGTTCGCCGAGATGGCCGACGTCCGCAAGGCCCAGGACGGCAACGCCGCGACTCTGGCCCCGATCCACGAGCTCGACGCCGGCCTGCGCGCCGTCGTCGAGCGCACGTTCCACGCCCGCGGCCGTGAGAGCGACCCGCTGCCCGGCGCAGCCGCCGTGTCCGGCCGCGGCCGCGTCGACGTCCGCTTCGCCGAAGACAATGCCGGCGAGATCTACCTGCTGACGAAGGCCGACGGCATGATCCGACGGGTGGTGGGTCTCAAGCAGCGTCCGTCGGCGCCTGGCGCGTCACAGTCTGCTGTTGGCGGGGTCGCCACCGTCCGGTAAACCATTCATTCCACTTGCGCGGAGAGATGGCCGAGTGGTTTAAGGCGCACGCCTGGAAAGCAATGCTGGCGAGGCCCAACGAGCAACACCGAGACACCTCGTCGCGCAATCGATTCAACGAGTTGGGCCGTGAACTTGTCGCTCGATGTGACTCCGCATTAGCCGGCATTTGTAGCCGGTCCTGGACCGACGCTACACATGGCCCTGAGTGGCATGCCGGCAGCCCGGAGCCGACCGCGAGGCGCAGGCCGTGCTCGAGGCGTTCTGGAATGCACGCGAGATTACGCGCCTGCTCCTGGGCCGGCGCGACGTCACGGTGCTGGCCATCTACTCGCACATGGTCAACAACGAGCTCTACACGCCGGACTACGCGCTGCCGCACATCGTCGCGTTCCAGATCCGCGCGCACTTCGACCGGCTCGCCGGATCGAGGGGCCGCCGCCAGCAGACGCTGGGCACGGAGTTCGAGCGCGTGGCCCGGCTCGGCGCGCTCACGCCGAACGAGTGGATGCGCCAGGCCGTCGGCGCGCCGCTCAGCGCGACGCCGCTCGTCGAGCGCTGAAAAGGCCCTGACGCAGCTGACATAAGCCGGCTCGGGCGCCCTGAGGCGGACGCCGATCAGACCGCGGCGGGCACCTGGGACGATCGCGTCCGCCGGCGAATCGCCAGAAGGCCGTGGCGTGACTCTCGCTTCGGGTCTGCCTCTCGCTCCGCGTCCGCGTTCTTCGCCGAAGGCTGACCGCCGCCGCTATCGGTACGATGTCGGGCGTCCGCGGCATCAACGCGAACAGGTTCTTCAACTCGGCCCAGCCGCGCCCCACCTCTTTGGGCCCCTCCGAGGATCCTGGTGAATCCAGGCCCCGGCCGTCGAGGTAGCCGGCATGCTTGAACCAGCGGAGCGTGCCGTCGGACATCAGCGCATAGATGACGCCGCCGCCCGGAGAGAAGGCCTGCTTGACGTCTCCCCACCCTCGGCCGACCCCGGCGTCGGCAGACGGACCACCGGAATCGTCGGCGTCGGCGGGCGCACGACCGCCTGCGCGCGGGCGTAGAAGCCGACGGTCGTGATGCCGAGCTGCAGGCGGCGATGGGCCAGCTCGATTTGATCCGGTGTCATTGGGGTCTTGGACCGAGGCTGATTGGACGGCGTCAGAGAGCGGCCGCGACGATGAAGAGATTCAGGGCAAGAAATGCAGCAGCCGGTATCGCCGCGGACAAGGGATCTCGAATCCTGAGACGTACCATCACTCCGAGCAGCATCATCGTCGCCAAACCTCCGGCGGAAAGCAGGAGCAGCGGACGGGAAAAGTAGCCCGCGAGCAATCCGAGGCTCCCGGCCACCTGCAACATGCCCGTGAGCGAGCGATAACGAGCGAGACCGTAGCGCTCGAATTCCGTCACCATTGCGGCTGACGTGAAGCAGCTCATTCCATACCACGCGAACGAGGCGATCGAAATGGCCTGAGCAATTCCGGCGATGAAGTACCCTCGACTCATTCATGGTGTCCAAGCAGACGCCAGACGCGCGACAGCCCTCGCCGACCGGGCGGCACGGCCCATCGCCGCATCGTGCGCGTCAGCGCATCGAGCCCAGGCTGATGGCGGCACTGAGCGCCAGCATGACGAGCGCAGGCACCGACTTCTTCAGCGGATCGCGAATCTTCACGTGCATCGCGAGGGCTCCGAGCATCAGGATGCCAATCAGGAGCGCGGAAGGGAACACCAGGAAGCGAAGCCACACGCCCGCGATCAAGCAGAGAGCCGATCCGACTTTCAGGGTCCCGATCACGTAGCGAAACCACCCGGGAAGTCCATAGACGGCGAATTCTTCACCACGCCTGACGACGCGACGCCCGACGACCTGCGCCGGGAGAATGCGCGCTTGCGCGACGAGTTGGCGCGGAGTCAACAGGCGCGCGATCACGCGGAGCGCGAGCGGGCCCGGCTGGAGCGCGAGCGCGATCGCCTGCAGCGTGAGCGGGATCGGTTGAAGGATCAGCTCGACGCCGCGCGACGTGCCGCGTTCCGCCAGGCCGCGCCCTTCGCGAAAGCGCAGCGCCAGGGCACGGCCGGTCGCCGCGACGGCGCGCGGCGCGACCTACGCCGTCACGCGCATCGGCCCCGCCCCCGGCAGATCGACAGACCCATGACGCGCCGCTCCCCGCCGTGTGTCCCGACTGCGGCGACGGGATCACGCCCACGCACGTCGCCACCCAGTGCCAAGAAATCTGCCGCCGGTGCCGCCCGTGGTGCGCGCGTTTCGCGTGGCGGTCGGCACGTGCCGCGGCTGCGGGCACCGCGTGCAGGGACGCCATCCGCTGCAGACCTCGGACGCGCTCGGCGCGGCCAGCACCGCCCTCGGCCCGCGGGCGACGGCGCTCGCGGTGTGGCTGCACAAGGGGTTGGGGGTGCCGCTCGGCAAGGTCCGCCGCGTGCTCGCCACGCAGCACGGCCTCGCGGTCACGCGCGGCGGCCTCGTCCACCTGTGTGCGCGCACCGCTGCGCGCGCGGCGCCGACCTATGCCGCGCTCTGCGCCGAGGTGCGCGGCAGTCCGGTGGTGACGCCCGATGAAACCGGCTGGAAAGTGGGCGGCGTGCTGCACTGGCTGTGGGTCGCGGCCACGCCGACGACCACCGTCTTTCGCATCGCGCCTGGCCGCGGCTTCGACGACGCGGCCGCGTTGCTGGGCGCCGACTTCGCCGGCATCCTCGTCCGCGACGGGTGGGTGGTCTATCGGCGCTTCACGCAGGCCACGCATCAAACATGTGTGGCGCATCTTTTACGCCGGGGCCGGCTGCTGCGCGGCGATCATCCGCGGAGTCCGCTAAACTTCCCGCATCGAGCGAGCGTTCCCTCCGCGATAGGGTGTGCGCTGCTGAAATCGAAGCAGCCAGACGTTCAGCAGACCAGCGGCGACGGTAATTTGAAGAATGGAGATGACGGTGTTCATTCGTGCTCCCATCGGTCTTTCACGATTCTCTATGAGTCGGCCTCTCTGTGGCCGGTCCCCTGTCTCTATGGCCTGATCGAACAGATCGACCGCATCGGCCAGCCGCGCGTTCAGCAGTCGTACCATCTCTATTCGAACGGGTTCAGCAAGGTTGTTTTGTCGTGCACAGGCCCCGGGTCCTTTCAGCGACTGAGTTTTTCGAGTCTTCTGAACTCAACGACGGTAAAGATCAGTCCTCCGACGAGGAGCAAGAAGACGAACAGGCCGACGGCGAATATGGTGACGTCCACGTCTATCGCCTGTCGGCCCGGCGCGCCACGTACAAACCGGCGGAGAGGATGGACGGCACCCACAGGCCGACGAACACACCGGCGTCCTTGTTTGGTGGACCGATCACGCCGAACCACAGCGAGACCGAGAAGAGAAACGAGATGAACGCCGCGCCGAGAATCAAGTAATCCTGGCCTTTTAACATCAGAGCGCCTTTCTAAACGAACGGAGTTGCGATCGATCGCACTCAGAGCGGGCTTGGCGCCCCCCTGAGTGCGTCGTCGCTCGAGTCGATCGTGCGATCCGGGGCCTGCGCCTACTGGGGTAGGATCACCCGATCGATGACGTGAATCACGCCGTTGTCCGCCTCGATGTTCGGCGTCAGCACCTTCGCGCCGTTAACGGTCACCCCGTTCTGCGACCCGATCGTCACGTTTTGCCCCTGCACGGTCTTCGCCGAGGTCAGTTTGACCACGTCGGCCGCCATGAGTTTGCCCGGAACGACGTGGAAGGTCAGGATCTGCGTCAACTTCGGGATGTCTTTCAGCAGTCCCTGAACGGTGCCGGCGGGCAGCTCTGCAAACGCCTCATCGGTTGGCGCGAACACGGTAAACGGTCCCGGGCCTGACAGCGTGGCGCCCAGCCCCGCGGCCTGCACCGCGGCCACCAGCGTCGTGAACGATCCAGCGTTAGTTGCGGTTTCGACGATATTCGACATGTAACACGGAGGGTCTTTGCAAGGAACTTCATCTCCGACTCTCCTGTGTTGCAGGTGCGGGACTCCCGCGCCTTCGATGGTCTTAGCTTATGGAGAAAATCGCTTGCCCGACAGTCAAATGTGCGTGAAAGGCAAAGTCATGTGAGCCACGCGACAAACGGCGGCCGTTGTTTGCCTCGCAGTCAAATGACGGGCCCGGCGTGAGCGCGCGACAGACCGGCACCTCACGCCGCGCCCGGCTCGCCACACGGTGGAGAAGTGGGACACCGCCTGGCGGGCGCTCCGCGTCGCCGCGGGGCTCCCTGGGTTCCGCTTCCATGACCTGCGGCACAACGTCATCACCGAACTTGCCGAGCTCGGTGTCGCGGACCACGTGCTCGAATCGATCAGCGGGCACCTGTCGCGCCGGATGCTGGAGCAGGTACTCGCACATCCGCATCGACGCGAAGCAGCAGGCGCTCGACGCGCTGGACGAGGCGCGACGACGCACCTCCGGCAACGGCAACATCGGCAAGGGCAACAACGGCGGCGACAACCGGGGCGGCGTCAGCGGCAGCCATGGCCTGGGACGACCCGAGAGAAACCCCGAGTTTCCGGTGGTTCTGGACGTCTCCGGTCCGGGGACGTCACAGTCACGTCACAGTGTGCTGTTGGCGGGCCCGCCACCGTCCGGTAAACTCCTGTTCCCACTCGCGCGGAGAGATGGCCGAGTGGTTTAAGGCGCGCGCTTGGAAATTGATTCCGGCGACCTTCACCAAGCGATATCGGCGCACCGCAACGCGCAGCCGATCAACGGGTTGCGGCCATCCCGTGACGCGTCGGTGTGACGCCGTGTTCGTCCCGGTTCTCCGGGGTTTCCGGGTCGGCCGTACACAGTTTCTACACAATTCTTGAAGCGACTTGTTGGCGTACGCCGCCGTGTTGCTCGGCGCGTCCGTACCCGTTCTCGCGGTCGGCTTGCCAGCCCACGGTCGGGGGTCGTACAGTGATGACATGTCCCCTTTGCGCGCGCGTGTGGAGAACGGGCGACTGCACCTCGACGAACCGACCGAGCTGCCGGAGGGAACCGAGTTGGAGCTGGTCGTCGACGATGAAGGTGACGATCTGACCGACCACGAGCGTCACGCATTGCACGAGGCGCTCCTGACATCCTGGTCGTCCGGGGAAGCGGGCAGGTCGCGCCCGGCGTCCGCGCTGATCGAGGACCTGCGTCGCCAGCGGTGAATCGCGACGTTCGTACCATGCCAGAGGCGGACGACCAGGTCCGCATCATCCATGGCTGGTGGCGGCAACATCGAACCGCCGCGCCCTCCCTGTTCCTCGACGAACTGGAGGCCGCGCGCTCACTCATCGGCCAGGCGCCCGACGTTGGACACTCGTATCGGCGGTCACCGATCGCCGGCACCCGACGCGTTCTGCTGCCCCGCACGAGATACCACGTCTAATATGTGCCGCGCGAAGACGTGGTGTTCGTCCTGGCCGTCTGGCATGCCAAGCGTGGCAGTGGCCCACCGCTGCGCCTTCCGTAGGCGACGGGCAGGGCGCCGAGGCAGCCGCCACGTTCGACAGCCGCTGCGTTTCTTTGGTGGGTCAAGAACTACACTGCGGCGTCACAGAGGATTTGAGAATCGGTTGACTCACAAGTTCCGTATGTGCGGGAGCTTACAGTCGATGGCTGACGAACGCATACTCTGACCCACTACCGCGACGCGTATCCAGTCGAATCGAGCTGTCGCGCGGTTCCGATCCGCGAGACCGTGGGTGCGTTAGCGTACGGCGCGGTCGAGGGGATGTTGCGAACACCAGGGACTCCTCGTCAGCGACTCGATGCCTCTACCTGGCCCGCACGTTGGTCCGGTCGCACAACGGGAGCCACTCGTCACCGTCCGGGCGCCACTCCCAGCGGACGGTCTGCGTGTTCCCGTCCTCGCTGAACTCCACACGAGCGCGCTCCGTGTCTCCGGTGAAGGTCCACGTGCGCTCGACGACGCGCACGACGTAGCGTCGATAGTGTCCATGATTCTCGAATGCGTGGGCGATGTAGTCGCCGCTGGCTGGGTCGTAACCGATGACCGCGTGCGTGATCAACGGCGCCGAGCCCGCCATCGCGTCTTCGTGCTGGACGACGACGAACTTGCCAGGGTGCCCCTCGGTCGCCTCGTCGCTGACCCACGGCTCCGCAGCCCCACGTGGGTGTGTCGGGTCCTTGTTCGTGGCGAAGGATTGCCCGACCGCGTGCCAGTGCCCCACGAAGGCGCCTAGCGTCGGCGCGGGCTCATGGCCCGGATACCACTGGATCCTCAATATCTTCGACGTCTCTCTGCTCGTGACGGCGGTGAAGATGCTCGTCAGCCGGGAGCACAGCGATCCGGCACAGAACATCGTGGTGCGCCGGACGACTCCGTGATCACCGGAAGACCTCGTCGCGTGCCGCGGTCGTGATTGCCAGCACGCCCGGATGCTTCAGCCTCCGTTCGACCGAGAGCGCGTAGTACCCGCTCGCGGACGGCACTCGTACGGCCGACGAGTGTGACGCCGTAGAAGCGGCAGATGTCCTGCTCGATCGCGGCCGGCGCCGGGAAGACGGCCGGTACGCCCCGGCCGAACACCTTCATCAACGCTGTATCTTCAAATTCCCCGACGACTCGAGGCCTGACGTCTTCCTTCTCGAACCACGCGTCGAGGTCACGTCGCAGGGCCGTGTTCGGTGTCGGGAGCACCACGGGCGCATCGCGCAGCGAGGCCGGGAAGCGCCGCCGCAGCCGCGCCGCTATGCTGGCCGGCGCGAAGAATGCAGTGTCCGATTCCCCCAGGAGATGACTGAAGGCCTTGACGCGCACGGTGGCGGGGGCCGGCATATCGGTGATGACCACATCGAGCGCGTGCGTGGCGAGTTCGGCCAACAGCCGCTCGGTGCTGTCTTCACGACACACCAAGTGCACGGCTTCAGAGCCCTGTGAGGCCGGCCGCAGCAGCCGATAGACCACCAGCTTCGGCACGCCGTTGGCCACGCCGACGGTGAGTTGCATCGGCCGTCCGGCCGGCCGGCCGCGCAGCGTTTCCATCAGTTCGCGCCCGATGCCGAAGATCTCGTCGGCATAGCGGAACACCACCCGCCCGACGTCGGTCGGCACCAGCGTTCGTCCCTGCTTCTGGAACAGGCGTTCCCCGAGCGACTCCTCGAGCTGCCTGATCTGCGCGCTGATGGTCGGCTGCGACAAGCGCAGCTTCTCCGCCGCCTTCGAGACGCCCCCTTCCCGCACGACGGTCCAGAAGTACAGCAGGTGATGGTAGTTCAGCCACTCCATGTCACCTCCCTCCGTTCATAGTACTAACCTAATACTGACGACGAAACTATCTATTTGTCTATCTGTCTGGGCCGCGGCATATTGAACGCGTGATGTGGAGGTTGCAGATGGCTAGAGACATGACGTTCAGCAGCATCGCGGGTCCGGCAGTGGGAGTGGCGCTCGTGCTTGCGATCGTGTGGGCGATCGTCCAGTTGGCGCCGACCGCCGCTTCGCGGTGGCTCGGGCTCTGACGGCTCGGTCCGAGCGATAACGCGTCCGGCGATCAGGTCACCGCGCGGTGCGGCCGCGCAGCACGGAGGAGTCATGCGCATCACGATTCGAGCCACGAGCGGCTGGCTGTCACGCCTGGCGAGGCGCCGCTTCGAGTTTGCGCTCGGCCGGTTCCACGGCCGCGTCCGTTCGATCGCGATTCGCGTCGCCGATGTGAACGGCCCGCGAGGCGGTGTCGACAAGCGCTGTCACGTGACTGTGCGGCTCGCCGCGCCGAAGCGGACGCTGGTCATCGAGGAAGCCGACAGCGACGCCGCGGTTGCGATCGACCGGCTCGCGGACCGCACCGCCAGGACCGTTGCACGGGCGGTGGACACGTTGACCGAATGGCGGGGCCGGCGCTCGTCACCCTCCTACCAGGAGGGGTGAGCCTGGGCTCTCTTTCCAGGTGGCTGCGCGACAGCCATCTGTCCCCAGGCGGGTTCGTCCCGCCGAGGAGTGCCGTGACATGAAGGATGGATCATCGCTGGAAGACCGGGGACGCACGCTCGAGGACGACTACTTCCGCAAGCGCGATGAGGAGTTCCTGCAACGGGCGCGCGACAAGGCGGCCCGGGCCGAACGGGCTGCCGGCGAGCTCGCGCAGGCGCGTGCGCTCGCCGCGGCGTACGGTTTCGAGTTCGATTCGGCGGCGCCAGAGCTCCAGGCCGCGGTGCGCCGCCTGTCGGACGCCGGCGTCACCGAAGACTCGGCTCCCGCCGTGGAACTCCTGCCGGCGGTCGACGTCGCCTGGCAGGGCGGTGTGGACGTGGCGGAGCGCGATCGTCTGCTGGCAGCGGCCGGCCTGGGTGCCGCATCGCCACAGACGATGGACCTGATCGCCGGGTGGTGCGTGAGACGCCCCGATCGTGAGGTATTCGAAGCGGGCCTGGTGGTGTTGCGCCACCGGCTCCAGGCACTCGCCCGGGACGAGCGGCCGCTGCTCGCCGCTCGGGTCACCGGCGCGTGCGAGACGGTTGCGAAAGCGGCTGACGGCTGGACGGGGTTCCGTCGGGTATCGACCGCCGAACAACGCGTCCTGGACGCCGCGGGCGCGGCGCTTGCGGGCTCCGCGCGTGATTGATGTCATCGGTTCCGATGGGGCCCTCACCGACGCCCTTGGAGTCCACGACGCTCGGTTGGCGCGAGTGCTTGGGGCATTCGGTCTGGATGACACCTGTGCGGTCTTGATTCCCTGGATTCCCGCAATCGAGCTCGCGTGGCTCGAGGGTCTGACTCGCTCCGAACACGATCGCCTGCGGCTGCTCATTCGGCAGCGGCACCCGGCATTGAGCGATCGCGCCGTCACGCTCCTGAAGGATTGGCTGCGCCGGCGCCCGTCAAACGCGTTCTTCCGAACGGCACGGCGCGCTGTTCGCGCTCGACTGCAAGCGCTGCCGCCCGACGAGCGTCCTGCTCTGCGCGCAAGAATTCTCGGGCCTTGTGTTGACGTCGGCGAGGTCTCCGGTGGCGTCTTCGGCTTTCGATCGTTGTCGACGCGTGAGCAGGCGTGGCTGGAACAGTTCGCGCAATCGCTCCAGGATTTTCATGCATCGGTTCGGCAGCCAAGAGGCGGTGTGTCATGAAATGTCCGGCGTGCGACGAAACGCTGACGATGACGGAACGACAGGGCATCGAAATCGACTCTTGCCCGCAGTGTCGGGGTGTGTGGTTGGACCGCGGGGAACTCGACAAGATCCTCGAACGCGAGGCCGCCATCTCGACGCGCCGATCAGAACACGGCAACGGCTACCGGCGTCGCGACGATGACGATGATGACAGGTATCCGCGTCGGCGTTCGATGTGGCGTGACCTGTTTGACTGAATCGGTTGGCGGCAGGACCGGGTCGCCGCGTAAATTGCAACGAATGGACGTTCACGGGGCAGGCAAGGCTGGTGCCCCCGACAGCGCGAACATGAACCAGACAAGACACGTGCTGATCGTCGTCCCTCGAGGATGCAATCCTGCGCTTGCCATGTTGGAACGAGTAGAGAGCAATGCTGACCAGAAGAACGATGAGTGACATGGCTGGACCCGCGGTTGCTGGCGCGCTGCTCCTTGGCGCTCGCCTGGGCAGTCGTGGAACTCGCGCCCATTGCGGCGCGGCGTTGGTTCGGTTTCTGAGGGGAGGAGGATCTGTGGTCACTTGGCGTTCGACAGAAGCTCCTGGCGGCTCTCGAGCCGGCGCGTGGCGCGCGGGCAACCGTCTTCAGAGCGGTCGACATCATGGACAAGGCGGATCAATGAAGGCCGTCGTGCTGCGGCACGAACGGACTTGTCGCGCGCGGCGAAGACGCTCTCATCTGCAGGCTGGAAGGTGGACCAGGCCGTCATCGATGGTGCCCCGCTTCGAGAGCTTCTAGCGACCGTCTCGAACGTGGGCGCCGACCTCCTCGTCGTCGGAGCCAAGGGTGTCACCGGGCTCCGGCACCTCCTGCTCGGCAGCGTCGCCGAGGGCGCGCTCCATCGAAGTCCTGTTCCGGTTCTCGTCGTGCGGTGACGAGAGGCGACGGTGGCGAACGCACCCGTGGCTGTGAGCCCCGGCGAGAAAACTGAGGAGGAGTTGCATGTTGCCGTTGCTGCGAGATAGGCTCCATTCGAGACCATGACAACCAGACGTTTTGCTCGCGCGTCGGGCTTGCGCGAGCGCGTCCGCGTTTTCATCGAGGATGTGCGCTTCGACACGGCCATCACCGCGCTGATCGTCGCGAACGCCATCACGCTCGGGCTCGAGACCTCGCCTGCGGTCGTCGCGCGCGTCGGCGGCTTGCTCCAGGTCATCGACAGGACGGTGCTCGGAGTCTTCGTGGTCGAGTTGTTGGCGCGCGTCTTCGTCTACCGCAGTCGCTTCTTCCACGAGCCGTGGCGCGTGTTCGATTTCGCCGTCGTCGGGATCGCGCTGATGCCCGCAAGCGCAGCGTTCAGCGTCTTGCGCGCCTTGCGCGTCCTGCGTGTGCTGCGACTCGTATCGCTGGTCCCCTCGATGCGCAGGGTGGTCAGCGCCCTGCTCACCGCAGTGCCGGGGATGGCGTCGATCGTCGGGCTGTTGGCACTCGTGCTGTACGTGTCGGCCGTGCTGGCCACGAACCTGTTCGGCGTGGTCGCGCCGGAGTTCTTCGGCAATCTCGGCGCTTCGCTCTTCACGCTATTCCAGGTGATGACGGTCGAGGGCTGGCCCGACATCGCGCGCAGTGTCATGGCCCAGTCGCCGTATGCCTGGATGTTCTTCGTCGCCTACCTCCTGATCGCGACGTTCATGGTCTTGAACCTGTTCATCGCGGTGGTCGTCAACGCTATGCAGTCGCAGGTCACCGAGGACCTGAAGGGCGATGGAGAGGCGCACACCCGGTTGATTCTCGACGAGGTCCGCGCATTACGACAGGAGCTCGAGGCGTTGCGCAAGCCTTCCTTACCGTAGCCTCACGTAGAGGGGAACGCATGGATCGTCGACGGTTGGCGCAGCGCGAACGACGCGGTGGTAGCGGAGATGGCGGCGGTGGACGGACGGCGCGCACGCCGCATCGACCCGATTGGCGATGGCGGGCTCGATGCGGCACTCACTCGGGAGTTGTCTGATGCTTTGGATGTATGTCGGGTTCCTCGCCCTCGTGTTGCTCCTGTTGGCCCTCGACCTTGGGGTGTTTCACCGGACCGCCCACGTGGTGTCCGTCCGGGAGGCTCTGGGGTGGTCCGCGTTCTGGATTGGCCTCGGTCTCGCCTTTACGGTGTTCATTCACGTCGGCTACGAGCGCCACTGGCTTGGCCTGGGCCTGACCCCCGACCTCATGACCGTGGCCCCGCAGACCGTGGAGGGCGTCGGGCTCGTGTACAACGATGGCGCCAGCGCCGCGGTTAAGTACGTCACCGGGTACCTGGTCGAGAAGTCGCTCGCCGTGGATAACATCTTCGTGATCGCGATGCTCTTCGGCTTCTTCGCCGTCCCCGCGATGTATCAGCACCGCGTGCTGTTCTGGGGGATCGTGGGCGCCCTCCTCATGCGCGGCGCCATGATCGCCGTCGGTGCTCAGCTCATCCAGCGCTTCAGCTGGATCATCTACGTATTCGCGGCCTTCCTGATCGTGACCGGGGTCAAGATGCTGCTGCTGAAGACGGACCAGGTAGATCCGAATCGCAACCCGGTGGTTAGACTGACTCGGCTCCTCTTCCCGGTGACCGAGCGCTTCCACGGGCAGCACTTCTTCGTCCGCGCGGGTTCGGCCTCGTCCCGCGAGGCGGCCACGCCCGGCGCAGCGGTGGAGGGGGACCGGGTGGTCGATGCGGCGGCGGCGGGAACCCTGCTGGCCACCCCGCTCTTGCTGGCCCTCGTCATGGTCGAGTTCACCGACCTCATCTTCGCGGTTGACTCAATCCCGGCCATCTTCGCCATCACGGGCGACCCGTTCCTGGTCTTCACGAGCAATGTCTTCGCGATTCTTGGGCTGCGCAGCCTCTACTTCGCGCTGGCGGGGATGATCGACGAGTTCCGGTACCTGAAGGTGTCGCTCGCGCTCGTGCTGATGGTCGTCGGAGTAAAGATGATGACCCACGTTTGGCTCAAGGAACTGGCGGGCCAGTACTTCAATCTCTACCTCCTCGCCGTCGTCCTGCTCATCTTGGCTGCCGGCGTCGTGGCCTCGCTGATGGCCACGCGACGCGAGAGGGGCTGACGGGCCAGGCGCCGATGATGTCGTAGAACCATGGCATCACTGCAGAGCACCAGCGGCGTAGATGGCAAAGCGCTCGTGCGCATTGCCGCAACACCCTTCCTGCGACACCTTAGACTGCAGCGGGCGACCCAGCCAGCATTGCGATGGTGCCGGATAGCTGCGGACCGAGGAACGTTTGACCTTCGACGCCCAGCAGGTATGCACCGGTGTACTCAAAGGGCACGCCGGCACCGTTGTGCTCCGCGCCCTAACGCCGGTCGTCGTCATCCGCGGTGACGAACGAGGGCGACAGGATTTTGTGTTTGCGGTGCATCGTGAACGCCTCCGAGTCGCCGACACGTGTGGCCACGCCTTCGGCCACCCGGGTACCCGGAGAGGATGACCGGCGCCATTCCGTCTGAGAACGTGCGCAGCGAGAACGCGTGCTCAACCGTACGGGCACGGTCGCGCGGAATCAACTGGAAATGTCTGGAAAAGCTGTCGGAATTCTCAACGGACTGGTAAACGCCGCGTGCCGATCGCGCCCACGGGCTGCGATCGGGGTCAGCTGTTCGGGCGAGTGACCGCGTTGCGAAGCGCGAGCAACGCGTCGAGATCGTCAACCAGCGATTGCGCCGTACGCCATGGGCGACCCCGCGAAACATGCACCGCGCGCAGCAGGCGTCCGAGGGCCAGCGAGCGTCCGGCCGATGCATTGGCAAGCCGACACCAGTCGCGCAGCGTGGTCGGCGACACGCCAACCAGACGCGCCAATTCAACGACGGTCCGCACATCGATCGGCGCAGACAGCAGCGTGACCACCATCGCCGCCCATCGTGTCGCGGTGTGGCTGTACGCGTCGGGAGGGATCGGCGGCACCGCCCGGGTCGCGCTGTAGCGCAATCCCCACTCAACCTTCGCGATCAGGTCATCGCCGATGAGCGGCTTCACGGCGTAGTCGATCGCGCCCTGTCGCATGGCTTCGACGGCCGTCTCGAGGCTGGCCTCACCGGTCACGACGATGACCGGCAAGGGCACGCGCCCGCGAGCCAGCGTTGCCAGCAGATCGATGGCCGTACCATCCGGCAGAAACAGGTCGACAAGGGCCAGGTCGTACGCCTGGGGCCGGGCTCGGGCGAGCCCTTCCTGGGCCGTGGCGGCGAGTTCCACGTCATACGCCGCCGCGCGCAGCACCGCGGCGTAGGTCTCCAGCGTGTGGGGGTTGTCCTCGATCACCAGAATCCGCGCCATCCGTCTCACCTCAGGTTGGGGCTCGGTGCTCGAGCCGCTCGTAGCGGTAGTCAGACTGAAGAGCAACTCGCTGCCGAGCGGGCGCACAAGGCGACCGTTGGCACCGAGCGCGCCATTGCCCTGACCGGTGGAGTCGCGCAGGCAGAGTCGTCTGGCCCTCGACGTCGCCGACGTCGCGGCTATACTTGAAAACGCCGTAAGTGATCGCGGCACATTAGGAGGTCTTACACAATTCGCCGCGCCTTTGCCTAATGCGCCTCGCAAGTTGTTGATTCTAAACGGAGAGATGGCCGAGTGGTTTAAGGCGCACGCTTGGAAAGTGCGTCCGACGACCCACACTGAGCGACATCCTCACATCCCAACGCGCAACCGAATCAACGACTTCCGGCCGTCCGATGTTCCTCAGTGTGCCGCGGTATTCGTCCACGTTCGGCGGGTTTTTCGGGGCCGCCTTACACAGTTTCTACACAATTCTGGACTCGACTTGTTGGCGTACGCCGTGGTGTCGCTCGGTATGCGTTACTCCTCTGTCTCACCGGTGATACGATGAGACATGGCTGACGTCACGGTCCGGGAACTGCGCAATGACGGCGGGCGTGTGCTGGCTCGTGTCGAACGCGGGGAGTCATTGACGGTCACGCGCGATGGGCACGCCATCGCGGAGCTCCGGCCATTGGCGCGACGTCCACTTCAGGCTTCTGCACTGCTGGGCCGGTGGCAACGCCTGGTGCCCGTCGATGCGGACCGGCTGAAGGCGGACATCGACGCGGCGTTGGATTCGTCGCTGTGACTCGACCGCGCGCACGTCACGAACGCGGCGTCCTCGACACCAGCACGCTGATCCTGCTGACGAGGCTCACCGATGAGAGCCTTCTCCCCGTGGAGCCGCTCATCACCACGGTGACGCTCGCCGAGCTGTCCGTCGGTCCTCTCGTGGCGACCACAGACGAGGAACGAGCCGCGCGTCAATCGCACGTGCAACAAGCCGAGTCGGACTTCGAACCACTGCCGTTCGATGTTGCCGCGGCGAGGGCGTTTGGCGGCGCGGCGCTGGCGCTTCGGCGAAGCGGGCGTGCCGTGAAGCCGCGTGCGTACGATGTCATGATCGCCGCGACCGCCCTGGCGAACGGATTGCCTTTGTACACGTGCAACCCGAAAGACTTCGCGGGCATCGATGGGCTGACCGTCGTTGCCGTTCCGGTTCCTGGCGGCCATGAACGGGAGCCGAAGGCCTTGCGCAAGACGAGAGCGAAAAGGTGAGGAGTGTTAGCGCTCGCCAAAGATTGACCACTTTGCTCGGGAAGCGCTGACCAGCCCGAGCATGACACGTGGTGTCATCGTAGACCGCCGCCCGATACACGCAACCCCGAAGGTTTCTGGTCAACGTCCACCGAGCAGAACTGGTTCTTCCCGGTCAAGATCTAGTGAGCGGCAACAGCCCCGACGGCCTGATCGAGCACAACCGCAACATCCTGGACGCGAACCACGGTGTTCAAGGACTACGCGGACGACCACGTCATCACGTTGCCCTCAGGACCTGTCGAGCATCGATTGGTGACACTTCGACCGCGTGGAGCGCCAGCGGGCCGTAGCGGCTCACCATCGTGTCCTTCATGCCGACTACTTGGCGCGCATGCGGTTGCCGCGCGCGTTGTGCTCGAGCTCCGCGAGGCCCAACTCCTCCATGAGCGGCGGCACGTACATGCCGAAGCGACCGCGTAGACCCTTCTTCCGGCCGTACCATCCGCCCACGGGATTGTTCGGTGAACGGCCCCACGCCTCCACGGTGTCTAGCTTGGCAGGCTTCTGCTCGTCGGCCGAGCCCAGTTCCATCCAATCGCCGTGCGCCTTCAGCATCGCGTGGAGGTCTTTCAGACTACGGTACTCGTAGTGAAGGATCGTCTTCCCCACCGTGCAGACCAGCAGATCGACGCCGTCGATGGTGTCGCGGTGCATCGTGAAGTCGGACGTGCGCGGCGGTGTCTTCAACTTCCACGGGTCGGCGGCAGTGCCTTTGGCTTTGGCCATGTAAGAGTCCCTCAGGATCGTTCAGCTTCCTTCTTCAAGTCCGCAGCGTATTGCTCGAAGACCGGCTTGAAGTCTGGTAGCGACAGGCCGATGAGCGGCAGCATGAAGCCGGTGAACATCTCTTCCATCGCGAAGGCCGTCGAGCCGCCGCCTTTCGGCGTGAGCGTATAGGTCCGCACGCCGCGAAACACGGCGTTGCCGTCGCTCCACACCAGACGCGTCTGGGGTTCGAATGTATCGACTTTTACATTGAACGTCCGCGTCGAGATCGGCACCGTGATCTTCAGCCGTTCGCCGAGTGCCACGCGGCCGTCGATTTCGGTAATCGTCGAGTTCCAACGCGGCGCATCCGCCACGTTTGTCAACAGCGACCAGATCTTCTCAGGCGTCGCGTTGATGTCGACATCGACGCGGACTGACTGCCTGAATGCGCGCTTCGTCTTCACCGCCGTTGGACTCATGTGCCTTGCCTCCTGCGTGGCGAGCGTGGCTACTCCCCCCGGACGAGCTCGGAGATGGCCTTGCGGCCCAGATCCTTGCGAATCGCGCCGATGCCGCCGAGATGGTACGCCTCGTGCCACGCGAAGAAGAGCAGCGTATCGAACACCTTCTTCTCATCGTGCGGACCGGAGCCTGGCATGGGCGCGTCGAGCCGCGCGGCCGACACCTCGCTCACCGCCGCACTCAGCTCGCTGTTCAACGCGGAAAAGCTCGCGAGCAACTCCGCGAGCGCGGGGTAGTTGGACCCATCGGTCGCTGCCGCATGCTCGAATGCCGCCGCGAACGGATTCTCCTTCGCTCGGCCCAGAAGCTGCAGCATCTTGACCTTGTAGTGGCACAAATGGCCAATCGTCCACACGATGGACGGCCCCGACCCGGCGCGCGATCGCGTCTTCGCGTCGCTGTCCGAGAGGTCCTTGACGCTCGTCGCCAGAATGCCGCCGGACACTCCGTACTGAGCCACAATCGCACGAGCCATCGGTTCCATCGGTCGTCCCTTCTTTATCGGGGTGCGCCGCACGCTGCCACAAATTGCGGCAGCAAGCCGTCCCACCCGCGCTGGTTTCTGTCGCGGCGCGGCGGCCCGAGGTCGCCGAGGTCGTCCCACCCCGAGTGGGTAATATGCATGCGCGTTGAGTCGGTGGTCAGCGCCACGAACTCGATGCGCACCAGGGTCGCGAGCGAACGGTCTGCGCCGAGATGCCAGAGATACGCGAGGCGCGTCGGCGGATCCCACAGCGTGATCTCGCCCCAGTCGAACTCGCTGCCGTCGGGCGAGCGCTCGAAGATCCGTCCGCCGGCTCGTGGCTCGAACGTCACGGCCAGACCCGGTTGGCGCGATACCGAGTGCGACACCGGCCACCACAACGACGTCGACCCCGTGAACACCGCGAACGCATGCGCCGCATCGCATTGGACGACGACCGCCAGTTCCAGCGGCTCGATCATCGCTTGCGGTTCCGTGCACGCGTGGAGGTGTTCTCGGCGACGAGACGGTAGCGCGTCATCGCCTCGCCCCACACGGACCGGACATAGTCCCGCATAGCCTCGGCGCCCTCCGGGTGAAGTCGATACAGCCGCCTCGTGCCGTCGGCCGAATCGACGACCAAGCCAGCGTTCTTCAACAAGCGCAGGTGACGAGACACCGCGGGGCGGCTGATCGGCAGCGACTCCGCGATTTCGGCGACCGACTGCGGCTGCTCTTTGAGCCGCTCGACGATAGCGCGACGGTTGGGATCCCCAAGGGCGTCGAACGGGTCGCCCGAACGCAACGGCTTCATGACGGTCGAGTGTATCCACCCACTCTCCGTAACGCAACTGTTACGGAGTCGCGTGCACGCAGTCGGCAGGTTCGTGCCGCCTTGGGAGCGCTCACGCGAGCTGGCAACCGCCGTCGCCCCCAGCGTCAGCCGAGCGGGCGAGGATTTGCGATGCGAAGAACGGAGCGCATCGTGTTCCAGCTACGCATCGTCGCGGGCGCGCCGAACGGCTCATCGATCTGGTCGAGATGTCCGATTGTCTTCATGCGGCGGCGGTAGACGCCGAACAGCGGCCGGTGTCTTGAACCGATGACTCGCACGAACCACCCTCGGCGCGTCGGGATGAACATCGGCGGGGACGTTGGTTCCAGAGATCGAGCGACATTAGGAGGTGTTACACAATTTGCCCTCGCGACTCGTCATCGCTCGCCGCAAATCACTGAAACCACTGGGGCTTTTCGTTGATGGAAGCGATCTTGCGCGGCGTGTGCGATAATCATTGGTCGCCGCTCGCAAGTCGTTGATTCTAAAGACGGAGAGATGGCCGAGTGGTTTAAGGCGCACGCTTGGAAAGCGTGTGTACGGGAAACCGTACCGCGGGTTCGAATCCCGCTCTCTCCGCCAGCCTCCGCTCGCCGCAGGCGAGCGTCGTCCGGCGGCTCGAGCGGGATTCCTGTCGCCATGCCTCCGCCTTCGGCTCGGCATGGTCGACCGAATCCCCGGCGTGGAGCGGGCATACGCTGGGGGCTTCGCCATCGCCTTCGGCTCGGCTGGGTTACGCCATGGCGCGCCACGCCATCGCCTATCGGATCGGCTGGGTTCCGGCAGCGGCTACGCCGTCCCCTTTGGCTCGGCTGGGTTCCGCCATCTCTCGCCAACAGCAAGTCCATTCGCCGTTGGGGTGCGGATCGGTAATCTGAGAGCCATGCGGGTGCATGCGTCGGGCCCGGCGATTCTCACGGCTTTGCTCGCCTGCGCCCCGGCGGCCGCGCAGGAGCCGGCTACGCTGCGGGCGCCGGACGTGATGTACGTCCCGACGCCGCCGGAAGTTGTCGAGGCGATGCTGCGGTTGGGCAGCGTCACCGCGGCCGATGTGGTCTACGACCTCGGCTCGGGCGACGGACGCATCCCGATCACCGCGGCACAGGCGTTCGGCGCGACCGGCGTCGGCGTCGAGCTCGACCCTGCCCTCCTTGCCGAAGCGAACGCGAACGCGGCCCGGGCCGGCGTCGGCGACAGGGTCACGTTCCTGAACCAGGACCTGTTCGAGACGGATTTGCGCTCGGCCACGGTCATCACGCTCTATCTGCTGCGCGAGATGAACCTGAGGCTGATGCCGACGCTGAAGCAGCTGAAGCCGGGAACGCGGATCGTGGCGCACAGCTTCGGCATGGGCACCGAGTGGCCGCCCGACCGGATCGAGCAGGTCAGCGGCAAGTCGATCTTCCTCTGGATCGTGAAATAGGGCGCGAGCCGGCTCACGGTGTCAGGCGGAGGAAGCGCGCCGCGTTGTCGTAGAAGATGTCCCGCTTCTCGGCCGCGCTCAGGAACGGCGCCGACTCGACCGCCTCCACCGCCATGCCGATCGCTTCGGGCCAGTACATCTGGTCGGACCCGAACATGATCCGGCGGCCGAAGCCGGCTCGCATCAGGGCCCCGAGGTAGGCGTGGAACTCGGGGCGCGGCAGCGCCCAGTCGATGGCGCCGAGATCGACGTTGACCTGCGGGTAGACGAACAACAGCGCGAGCGTGTCCTGCAGGTAGGGCCAGCCGCCGTGCATCACGTTGACGCGGAGCCTGGGATGGCGATTCAGCGCCTCTTCGAGCACAGCCGGGTTGCCGAGGCCGACCCGGAAGCCGTGGCAGCACGGGTCGGCGGTGATCCCGGGTGGGCCGACGCCCATGTGCACCGCGGCGGGCACGTCGAGCTCCTCGGCGAGCGCGAGATACGGCCGATAGCGCGGATCGCCGAGAGTGACGCCGGCGTACTGCGCGGTGATCTCGCCCAGCACGGCGAGGCGGCGTGACGCGAAGGCCTGTCGCAGGGTGTCGAGCGGCGGCAGCGGGATGTCCTCGGATCCGCGGATGCCGGCCGCGGCTATGAAGCGGTCCGGATCCGCATCCTGCCAGCGCCACGCCGCCGCCAGGCGATCGCCGTCGCCGCCGCTGACAACGCCTCTGACGATGTTCAAGCGCACCATTTCGGCACGGCACGCCTGCAAGTGCGCGGCGCCGTTCGAGACCGCCGTCACCTGGCCGGTGGCGGGGTTGGCCAGTCCGTCTGGAAACGCGGCGTCGGCGGGGTAGGCGTGCAGGTGCACGTCGATGATCGGCAGGCGCGGTGCCGCCTGGCGTCCGGTCACGCGCGACGTGGCGAGGCGCGGCGGGGCGGCGGCGTGGAGTCCATGGTCGAAGCCGGAGTGCATGGCGCTCAGGCCCGTGCCGGCTAGCGCGGCGTGCAGGAAGGCGCGTCGTTCCATGCCCCGACGTTAGCGTGCGTCGGCCGCCTCGACTGTCCGGAAACTGCGGATTTCGGTCGGCGCGACGCCGAACTCGCGGTGGAACCGCGCGGCGAAGTGGCTCGGCGTCTTGAAGCCGACGTCGAGAGCGATGGCGTGGGCTGGCCGGCGCGTGTGCCGGAGCAGCTCGTGGGCGCGGGCCAGCCGCCGCGTCATCACGTAGCGGAACGGCGTCATGCCGACCGTCGCGGCGAAGGCGCGGGCGAAGTGGGCCGGGCTCGTTCCGGCGACCTGGGCCATCGTCGGCACGTCGAGGTCGGCCGAGAGGCTGTGCTCGACGTAGTCGCGCAGGCGACGGAGCGTCGGCGTCGTCAGCCGCTCGCGCGCGGCGGGCCCCGAGACGCGCGCGGCCGTGCCGGTCCGGGCCGCAAGCGCGTCGATCACGGTTCGCATGACGTGATCGGCCAGGAGGTGCGACGCCGGCGCGTCGTCCGCCACCGCGTGCCACAACCGCACCAGCTGCTGCCCGAGCCGCGGATCGCGGAAGGCCTGCTCCTGGCGAAGATCGATGCGCGCGCCGGTCTCCTGCGCCACGGCGTCGACCGCGGTCTTCGGGATGACCACGGCGAGGACGTGCGCGGCGGCCTCGCCGATGAACTCGCAGGCCGTGTCTGGCGGCGTCGCCACCATCGATCCGGGCGAGACCGCCAGCCAGCGTGGTGGCCGGTTGAAGCCGACGCGCAAGAGCGGCGCCGTCTCGAGCAGCACATTGAGGGCGAACTCGGGCGCCGACGGGTCGATGACCCGTCCCGGCGGCGGCGACACGTTGATCACGTGCAGCGGACCGGCGTGGATGACGCGGTCCTCGTGGGGCACGACGCTGCCGACGCGCTGCGGGGGCACTGCTGGCACGATACCGCGCCGGCGTCGACGAATCCACCCGGCCTGATGTCGCGATATCGTTCGCAGATGACTTCTGTCGACCGCACCCGCCGTCCCGTCGATCTGGATGAAGCCGTCGCGGTCCTGTCGCGCACCCCGGCGACGCTCCACGCCTTGCTGCGCGGCCTGCCGCATGGCTGGATCGACGCCCATGAAGGCGGCGAGACGTGGAGCCCGTTCGACGTCGTCGGCCACCTGATTCACGGCGAGCAGACCGACTGGTTGGCCCGCGTCCGCATCATCCTCGAGCACGGCGAGGCGCGTCCCTTCGACAGGTTCGACCGCACCGCGCAGTTCCAGGCGTCGCGGGACCGCACCCTCGACGTCCTGCTCGACGAGTTCGCGGCGCTGCGGGCGACGAACCTCCGCGAGCTGAGGGCGCTCGGCATCACCGCGGCCGACCTCGCCCGCCGCGGCACGCATCCGGCCTTCGGCGCGGTGACCCTCGGCCAGCTGCTCGCCACCTGGGTCGCGCACGACCTCGATCACGTCATCCAGATTGCGCGGGTGATCGGCCGGCAGGTCCTCCGACGAGGTCGGGCCGTGGCGCGCCTACCTCCGGATCGTCAGCGGCCAGCAAGGCTGACAGCGGCCTGCTGCCACATGTAGTTGCGACGTGGTAATATTGTGACTACATGGACACCGTTGGCGTGCGGGACCTCAAGGCCAATCTGAGCCGCCATCTGAAGCGTGTCCGGGCCGGTATGCGGCTGCTGGTCACCGATCGTGGTCGCGCGATCGCCACGATAGTACCGGTTGCCCAGCCGACGGAACAGGCGTGGCTGCATCGGTTGGTCGCCGAAGGCAAGGTGCACTGGAACGGCCAGCAGTCGAACGTACCGGCGCGAGGCGTCAGGCAGAAGCCGGGGAAGCTGGCCTCGGACATGGTGCTGGAAGATCGTCGATGACGGTCTACCTCGATACCAGCAGCCTCATCAAGCTGTTCCTCGAAGAATCTGGCAGCGTTCAGGTTCGCGCGCTCGTAGCCGACGCAGCGACCGTCGCCACATCGGTCGTGGCCTACGCTGAAACACGCGCCGCCCTGGCCCGACGTCGACGCGAGCGGATGCTCACGCCGCGCGACTTTGCTACCGCCAAGCGTGCCTTCGAAGGTCAGTGGCCGACGTTCGCCAGCATCGAAGTGAGCGCCGACGTGGCGCGGCAGGCCGGCGATTTCGCCGAACGGTACGCGCTTCGCGGCTTCGATAGCGTGCATCTGGCGTCGTTCGTCGCGGTCGCGAGCCAGGCACCCGCCGGCGGTGTCGCGTTTTCGAGCTTCGACGACGCCCTGAATCGGGCCGCCGACAAGTGGCTGCGGCAGGCCGGCCGCGCCAGCGTCAGCGGGCGGCGTCCTCGATCGTGACGACCGCGTTGTAGTCCGGCTCGAGCGACTCGGGATCGTGCGGCGCGCCGGCGAGGAGCGCGTTGCCCTCCGGCCAGTGGACCTCGAGGTTGCCGTCGCGGATCGGCGCCGGCCGCAGCCGGCCGTCGAAGACGCCGGTGGCCGATCGCAGGCGGACGCGATCGCCGGCGGTTCGCCCGAGCCGCGCCAGGTCGGCGTCGCTGATCAGGATGTCGTCGCGGTCGGCGCCGGTCAGCGGGTCGACGTCGCGCTGGATCATCGAGTTGAACTGCTTGCCGCGCCGCGTCGAGACGAAGAAGCGGCCCTCCGCCAGCGTGCGGCTGCGCAGCGCGACCGGCGCAAAGTGGGCGCGGCCATCGGCGGTGGCGAAGCGGCCGTCGGCGTAGAGGCGGCGGCCGCCCCACTGGACCTCGTCGCCCTGCGTCGCCAGCCCGCCGATGCCAGCGTAGAGCGGCACCGCGCGGTCGATCTCGCGCCGGATCGCGGCCGCGTCTTCGAGGCCGACCTGGTCGGCCCGCTCCGGGTGCACCCGCCGCATCACCTCACCGAACACCCGCCACTCCGGCCGGGCCGATCCGATCCGCCGGCCAGGAATCTCGGGCGAGAAGATGATGCGGCGCTCGGTCGACGTCTCGGTGCCGCCGCCGGGCGATTCGTAGCGGGTGGTCGCCGGCAGGACCAGCACGTCGCCGGCGCCTTCGGCCAGCATCGACGTCGACAGCACGATGTCCTGGTGGATGCGCAGCCGCGGCCGAGTCAGGGCGCGCGCCGCTTCGGCGGCGTCGGGCAGCGTCTCGAGCATGTTGCCGCCGACGAACCAGAACGTGTCGACCGCGCCGGCCGCGCTCGCCGCGATCGCTTCGGTGGCAGTCCATCCCGGAGCGGTGGGCGGCGCGAAGCCCCATACGGCGGACCACTGGGCGCGCTGCGCGCCGGCGATGCCCGGCACGCAGCCGACTTCGGCTCCGCCCTGCACGCCCGAGTGGCCGCGGATCGGCACCAGGCCGCTGCCCGGCCGCGCCGGCAGGCCGAGGGCGAGCCCGAGGTTCACCAGCGCCTTCACGGTGTCGACGCCATGAGCGTGCTGCGTCAGGCCCATCGACCACACGAAGATCGCTTTGGGCCGCTCGATCAGCAGCCGCGCGAACGCCTCGACGCCGGCGCGCACGACGCCGCCCTCGCGCTCGATGGCGTCCCACGGCGTGCCGGCGGCGTGCGCCATGACCTCGGCGGCGCCGCTCGTGTGCGCCGCGACGAATGCGCGATCCACGCCGCCGAGGGCCTGCACGGCCTTCAGCGTGCCGACCAGGAAGGCGAGATCGCCGCCCGTGTGCACGTCGATCCAGTGGTCGGCGATGGTCGTGCCGGCGATCGCGCTCGACGCGATCGACGGGATCCAGTAGCGGGCGAGTCCCGGCTCCCGATACGGGTTCACCACCGCGACCTGCGTCCCGCGCGCCTTGGCGTGGTGCAGGTACTTGGTCGTCACCGGCTGGTTGTTGGCGACGTTCGAGCCGAACAGCACGATGAGGTCGGACTCGAGCCAATCGGCATAGCTGCAGGTGGACGCGCCGTAGCCGAGGGTCGCCTTCATCGCGACGGTGGATGCGGCGTGGCAGAGCCGGGCCGCGTTGTCGACGTGGTTGGTGCCGAAGAAGCGCGCCGCCTTCTGGGCCGCGTAGTAGACCTCGTTGGTGACGCCGCGCGAGGTCAGGTAGAAGGCGAGCCGCGCCGGATCGGTGGCGCGCAGGCCATCGGCGGCCAGCGTCAGCGCCTCCTCCCAGCCGACGACGCGGAAGCCGCGGTCGCCGCGCCGCCGCAGCATCGGCTCGGGCAGGCGCCCGAGGGCGCGGAGGTCGGCCGAGGATCGGCCGGTCAGCGTCGAGACGTCGGCGACGACGGCGGGATCGAGCGCCGGCGCGGTGTTCAGGCGCAGTAGCTCGAGGCGGACCATGCACAGGTGCGTGCCCGGCAGGGTCCAGTCGCGTACGCCGGTGGTGCCGAGGGCGCAGCCGTCGCACACGCCGCGCGTCAGGATGCGCCAGGCGAACGGCAGCTGGTCACGGTTCTCCCAGACGATCCGCACCATCTCGCGATAGTGGTGCGGCTTCTGCTGGCCGAGGCCGAACAGCGACATGAATCGCGCTATGGCTCCTTGTCCATGTTGAGGATGACGGGCAGCCCATTGCGCCCGGAGCCGATGACGACGACCTTGGCGTTCGGGCTCTGGGCCAGGGTCTCCGTCGCCTCGATGCCCTTCCACTGCAGCAGGTTGGCGTTGATGCTCTGCGAGACGATGGTCTGGAAGTCCGAGACGCCCTTGGCTTCGATGCGCTTGCGCTCGGCCTCCTGCCGCTCCTTCTCGAGCACGAACTGCATCTGCTCGGACTGCTGCGCCGCTTCGAGCTTGGCTTCGATCGCATCCTTGACCTTGTCGGGCAGCTGGATCTTGCGCAGCATCACCTGGTCGACGATGAAGCCGGTCGCGCCCTTGAAGTCGGGACGTTGCTTCAGCAGGGCCCCCATCCGCGCCGTCAGCAGGTCGTGCATCTTCTGCGGCAGCGCCTCGCGCTTGGTCGAATACGCCTCCTGCGCGGTGAAGCCGGCGATCGCCTCGCGGACCGCCGTGCGCGAGGCCGGGCGGATGATCTTGTCGACGTAGTCGCCGCCGATGTTGCGGTAGACGAGCGGCGCGTCGCCGCCGACCAGGCGATAGGCGATGGTGATGTCGACCGGCATCAGCAGGCCATCGGCCGACAACGCCTGGATCGAGTCGTCGCCCCTGACCTGGCCTTCGTTGCTGGTGGCCGACATCGTGTAGGTCTCGGTCCGCACCGACATCTCGACGATGTCCACGAACGGGTTGATGAGTTGCATGCCCTCGGTCAACGCCGTCGGCTTGACCCGTCCGAACAACACCTGGACGCCGATGTGGCCGGCCGGGATGATGACGACGGATGCGGCGACAACCGCCAGCAGCGCGATGACCAGCAGCACCGAGGAGGCGAGGCCGAGCGTGTGGGCGGCGACGCCTTGCAGGCGCGGATCCTTTCGCGCCGCGAACGCGAACCAGCGGACGCCGACGGCGAGGAGGACGGCGAGGAAGGCGAGAACGATCATGGCTGTGGGTGCTCCTGGGGCGGGGCGACGCCCACCTCAACACTACAGCCAACGGAGCCGGATGCTATCCTGCGCGGCGTGGCAGAGCCTGACGCGATTCGGAACGTCGGCCTGATCCGGGTCGGCGACGGCGCGAGCTGGGACGCGGCCACCGACGCAGTCGCGGTCGAGGCCGCCCTCGAGATCCGCCTCGACGGCGAGGCGTTCTCGGTGACGATGCGGACGCCGGGCGCCGATCGCGAGCTGGCGGCCGGCTTCCTGTTCACGGAGGGGATCGTGACGGCGCCGGACGACGTCGTCGCAGTGCACGCCGATCCGTCCGGCGACGTGGTGGACGTCGTGCTGACCGCCGCCCGATCGGCCGCGGTGGCCGCACAGCGCGACGCGCGCCGACAGGTGACGACGACGTCCGCGTGCGGCATGTGCGGCCGCCCCGATCTCGCCTCGACGCGGCTGACGGCGCCGCCCGTCGTCCTGGCTCGCACCGTCGACGCCGACGCGATCCGCGCGCTGCCGGGGCGCCTGGCGCCGCGGCAGGAGACGTTCGCCGCGACCGGAGGACTCCACGCGGCCGCGCTCTGCACGCTCGACGGCGACATCATCGACACCGCCGAGGACGTCGGCCGACACAACGCCGTCGACAAGATCATCGGCCGGCGGCTCCTGGCCGGCCATCTCCCGCTCGGCGACGCGCTGCTCTTCGTCAGCGGCCGGACCTCGTTCGAGATCCTGCAGAAGGCGTGGCTGGCCGGGGTGCCCGTCGTGGCGGCCGTGTCGGCGCCGTCGAGCCTGGCCATCGAGCTGGCCGACGAGGCCGGCATCACGCTGATCGGCTTCGTCCGCGGCGGCCGGTTCAACATCTACTCGCACGCGGCGCGCATCACGCACGCCCACGTCACGCATGGGTGATCAGGCGGTGCCGACCCTCGCTGGACGCCGCGCCCTCGTCACCGGCGGCAGCCGCGGCATCGGCCGCGCCGCGGCGCTGGCCCTGGCCGAGGCCGGCGCCGATGTCGCGATCACTTATCGCGAACGGGCTGCCGACGCGGCCCGCACGCAGGCGGAGATCGCCGCACTCGGCCGCCGCGCCGTCTCCCTCCAGGTCGACGTTGCCGATCGCCTGTCGATCGCGGCGATGCTGGCCGCCGTCGCCGAGGCCTTCGGCGGCGTCGACATCCTGGTCAACAACGCCGGGCTGGCCAGGCCGGCGGCCATCGATGGCGTCGGCGCCGCGGAGTGGGACGAGGCGATCGCCGTCAACCTGACGTCGGCGTTCCTCATCACGCAGGGCGTCGTCGCCGGGATGCGGGCGCGGCGCTGGGGCCGGCTGATCTTTCTCTCGTCGGTGGCGGCGCAGGTTGGCGGCGTGGTCGGGCCGCACTATGCCGCCTCGAAGGCCGGCCTGCACGGCCTGATGCACGTCTACGCCGCGCACCTGGCCAAGGAAGGCGTCACCGCCAACGCCGTCGCGCCGGCGCTGATCGAGACCGAGATGGTGACCGCGAACCGGAACGCGAAACCGGGCATCATCCCGGTCGGCCGTTTCGGCGACGTCGGCGAAGTCGCATCGGTGGTCCGGCTGCTCGCCGAGAACGCCTACCTCACCGGCCAGACGATCAACGTCAACGGCGGCTGGTACCCGAGCTGACCAGATTCGCGTCGAGGGCCGCGCTCACTTCGGCGGCACCGGCGGATCGGCGGGCGGCGTCGGGGTCGGGGCCGGAGCCGTCTGATCCAGCCGGATCGGTGCGGGCGCGGGCTTGTCGCCCGTCTGCGGATTGAAGACGCCCTTGAAGCTCCGCGACGACCACGTCTCGGGCGCGGTGGCGGCGACCGGCGCGACGGCCGGCGCGAGCGGGTCCGGCGGTGCCGCGGCCAGCGCCACGGGCGCCGCGATCGAGTGGGTCGGCCGGCCGTTGGTGAAGGCCGGTTCGAGGGTTGGCGCGCCGAACGACTTGCTCCGCAACGTGCCAGGCGCGGGGACCGCCCGGACCCCGTCGGCCGGATTGAACAGCGGCCGCGCCGCCAGCAGCGACGCGGGCGGCGTCGCCAGGACGCGGCCGGCTTCGACGTTCGTCATCGGCACCGGGCGGCCGGCCGGCTCGTCGATCGCCGGCGCGCTCGACTCCGGCGCCGCCGACATGGCGGACGACTCCGGAGTCGTCTCGGCTCGCGGTGCATCCGTCGGCGCGGTGGCGCGTGTCCGGGCAAACCCGCCGGGTACGAGCGACCATGAGGCCGCGACCAGGAGGCTGGCGGCGATTGCGGTCAAGCCGGCGAACCACTGACGGCGGCGGCGCTCCGCGTCGTCGCGTTGCTTTTGCGCCAGCGCGGCCTGGGCCGCGCGCATCACCCGCGCTTCCAGCGACGCCGGCGCGCCCGCCGCGGCATCGTCGGCGACGAAGGCCCCCCACGCCCGCGCGCTGCGCACGTCGTCGGGCCGGATCGGTGTCACGCCGGGCATCGGACCTGCCTCATCGTTCCGGAGATCTGGTGCGCCTGGCGCACCCGCTCCAGTTTCAGGCGCAGCAGTTGCCGGCCCTTGTGCAGCCGCGATCGCACCGCCGGCACCGAGGCCTGCACGACCGCGGCGGCATCCTCGTACGACAGGTCGTGCAGATCGCACAGGACGATCAGCTCCCGGTAGCGGGACGGCAGCGAGAGCAGCGCGCGGCGGACGGCGCCGGCGAGCTGGGCGCCTTCGACCCGCTTCGACGGATCCTCGTCGACGTCGATGTCGCGCCCGTCACGCATCACGTCCTCGACGGACGGACCAGGCCGCTCGCGGCGGACGCGGTGCCGGCTCAGGTTTCGCACGATGCCGTAGACGTAGGTCGTGAACGCGGCGCGCGCCGGATCGAAGCGCCCCGCGTCCGTGAGCAGGACCACGAATACCTCCTGCGTGATGTCCTCGGCCGCGTCGTTCGAGCCGGTCATGGCCCGGGCGAAACGGTAGACCCGCTGCTGGTGGCGGCGGTACAGCGTCGCAAAAGCGTCGAGATCGCCCCTGGTGGCGTCGCCGAGCAGGGCGACGTCGCCGGGCTCGCCGCGTGTCGCAAACAGCGTGCTCATGTGATTGACGTGAGGCGGGCAAACGTTTCCGGCACCGTGCTGGGATCAGACGCCGCGGCCGCGGCGGTGGCCGGAGACAGCAGGCGAAACGGTGTCGGCGACGGACTTAACAAATGTTCAGAGACGTTCATCGACCCTCGGTGAATCACCTGACATGCGAGTCACGTGCCTGGTCGTCGCGGCAATGGTCGTCGGGTGTGTTGCGCCCTCCGTGGCGCAGGTGACCAGTCCCGCGGACGCTCCCACGCCGGCGGTGACGCCGGACGGGGACCGCCCGGTGACGCCGAACGAGGACGTCGAGCCGCGCCTCATCGGCCGGCCGGGGACGACCGCGATCGGCCTGGGCGGCTACGCCGACCGGATCGCCTCCGAGGACGACAACCTGCCGCTGAACCTGACCCTGCAGGTCGACATCAGCCACTTCCTGACGACGCACATCGCGGCCCGGGCCGGCGTCGTCGGCTCGGGCGCTCTCGGCGGCGACCCCGATGAGCTGCCGGTCGGCGTCGGCGTGCCCTCGCTGCACGCCTTTGCGGCGGCGACCTGGTACTTCACGCCGCAGTCGATGGCCAGCTTCTACGCGGGCGCGGGCTACTGGGCCCAGATCACGGCCCGCGACGGCGCCGACCGCGGGTCGATCCTCGGGCTGGCCGGGATTGAAGCGGCGCTCTCGGCTCGCGCGAACGTGTTCGTCGAGGGCGGCTACGGCGTCGGCCTGACCAAGACCGCGGACGGCGCCACGCGGCAGCGGTTCGTCGCGCGCCTCGGGGTACGGGTGAAGCTGTGAGGGCCGTGACCCTGGCGAGCCTCACCTGGGCGATCGCCGCCACGGCGGCCGCGGCGCAGCAGCCGACGGCGATTCCGGCACGGCCGGCTCCGGTCGATCCGAGCGCGCCGACGCTGTGCGGTCAGCCGATCCCGGCGCCGGCCGCGCTCCCGCCGGCCGGCTCGGGGCCGCTGGTCTACGTCCTCGGCCTGTGCTTCTCGACCCAGGGCAACCAGTCGGCGGTCGAGCCCGAGACGTATCTCTACTACCTCCGGCTGCGCCCGAGCCGCCCGTCGCAGCGCGAGTGGGTGCCGTACGACGAGACGACCCTCCAGACCATCAAGGAGGACTTCCGGCGCCTGTGGGCGACCGGCTTCCTCGACGACCTGAAGATTGAGGCCACCGACTACGCCTTCGAGAACGGCGTCGTCGGCAAGGTCGTCACCTACCACATCGAAGAGCGGTCGCGCGTTCGGATCGTGAAGTACGAAGGCGCCGGCGAGCTCGAGCAGACCAAGATCGACGAGCAGCTGCGCGACCACGGCGCCGAGATCAAGCTCGACGCGTTCCTCGATCAGGGCGTCATCCGGCGCGCCCGCACGGTGCTGCGCGACATGCTGGCCGAGAAGGGCTACGCCGCCGCGGACGTGTCGGCGGCGATCGCCCCCATCGAAGGCGGCGGCAAGCTGGTTGGCCTGACCTTCAACGTGACGCGTGGTCCGAAGCTGGTGATCCGCGACGTCGCGTTCATCGGCAACCGCGCCGTGCCCGACGGCGATCTCGCCAAGGTGCTGAAGAGCAACCGGTCGCAGGGACTGCTGTCGCTGGTCACGAGCCGCGGCGCCTACAACGAGACGACCTACGCCGACGACGCGCAGCGGGTCGAGGACCACTACCGTGACCACGGCTACGTCGCCGTCCGCGTCGGCCAGCCCGAGGTGCGCACGCTCGACGACTCGGCCGACGGCAAGACGCGCTTCGTGCAGCTGCGGATTCCGGTCTACGAGGGCCGCCGCTACCACGTCGGCACGCTCGGGTTCGACGGCCAGACCATCGTCCGCACCGAGGCGCTGCAGGCCATCTTCAAGCTGAAGCCCGGCGCCTGGTATCGCCAGCAGCGCCTTCGTGACGGCTTGACCAAGGCCCGCGAGATTCTACGGATTGATCGGGCACATGGAGTTCACCGGCTACCCGGATCTGAAGCGCCGCGACCTGCCCGATTCCGCCGCGGCCGGCACGACGCCCCCCCCGGCCGCGCCGCCTTCGACCGCGCCGCCTGACGAGAGCGGCCCGGCGATCGTCGACGTCGTCATGCGCCTGTCGGAAGGGCCGCGATACGTCATCAACCGGATCACCTTCAAGGGCAACACGATCACCCGCGACGACGTGATCCGCCGCGAGCTGGCCCTCTACGAGGGGGGCGTCTTCAACACCGAGGCGCTCAAGCACAGCGTCCGCCGCCTCAATCAGCTCGGCTACTTCAAGGCGCTCGAGGGATCCGAGAAGGACCTGAAGGTCGACAAGTCGAACGGCGTGGCCGACTCAGTCGACCTGACCTTCACCCTCGAGGAGCAGAACCGCAACCAGATCCAGTTCGGCGGCGGCCTCTCGCAGTACGACGGCGCCTTCTTCAACCTGGCCTACACGACCTCCAACCTGCTGGGCCGCGGCGAGAGCATGACCGTGACCGGCCAGCGGGGGACCCGCTCGTCGATCTACCAGATCTCCTTCACCGAGCCGTATGCCTTCAACCGGCCAATCACCGCCGGCGTCGAGGTCTATTCGCGCAAGGTCGACCTGATCACCGGCGCCAACACGATCGGCTACAGCGAAGTTCGCGCCGGCGGCAACCTCACCCTCGGCCGCCAGCTGTGGCGCTACACCCGCGCCTTCGCCACCTACGGCTACGAGGTGGTCGACACCGCGGTGAGCGAGGCCCTGAAGGACTCGCTCGGCGACAGCGCGGCGTCCCGCCTGTCGGCGCTGTTCCTCGACAACGGCCGGCACATCGAGAGCCGCATCACGCCGGCCTTCGTCTACAACACCGTCGACAGCCCGTACACGCCGCGCAGCGGCAAGCGGCTGTCGCTGAACATGCCGGTCGCCGGCGGCATCCTCGGCGGCACGACTAGCTACCTCCGCCCGGAAGGCGAGGCGATCCTCTACTTCCCGCACACGCGGCGGTCGGCGCTCGGCGTGCGCCTGAACGCTGGAATGCTGCGACCTTATGGCGGCACCCGCGAGCTGCCCTACTACCTGCGCTACGTGATGGGCGGCGAATACCAGATCCGCGGCGTCGAGCTGCGATCGGTCGGGCCGCTCGACGAGGACAACCGCGTCGTCGGCGGCGACAAGTTCGTGCTCTTCAACGCGGAGTACGACTTCGACGTGTTCGGTCCGGTGCGGGCGCTGCTGTTCCATGACGCCGGCCAGGCCTTCGCCGACACCGAGCGCATCGACCTGCGCCAGCTGCGTACGTCGACCGGCGTCGAGCTGCGCGTCATCGTGCCGATGCTGAACGTGCCGTTCCGCCTGATCTACGCCTGGAACATCTATCGCGACACGTTCCAGCCGGCGCGGGCGCTGAAGTTCGCCGTCGGCACGACGTTCTAGTGGCCCGTCTCAGGCCACCAGCCGCGATCGAAACGCATGCCTGCCGACCGGCACCGGGGGGCGTGCGCGAGGGATGTGCCGGGAGGACTGTGAGGATCCGTTGATGACTCGTGTTATCGCTCGCGCCCGCTATGCCGTACTGCTCGCGGCCGTGGTGGCCGCGGCGTGCCAGAACCCTACTGACCCGACCGATTCGATCAGCTACGACGATGCCGTCGACATCACCGGGAACCCCGACCCGATCACTGCCGATACGCAGACGGGCGGGCGGACGTATCGCATCGTGCGCGGCAACAACCAGCCGGACGAGATCCTGCCCTATGACTGGCACGCGGTCTTCTCCGCGGCCCTCAATCTGAACGGCAACGCTACCGACGAGGACCTCGACATCGACTTCCCGGTTCGTGTCGTGGCGACCACGCTGACCATCAGGCAGGCGTCGGGCGGCATCATCACGCCGCCGTCCGGCAGCGAGACCGAGAAATACGAGTTCGTCACGCTCAGCGCCAGCGGCAACCAGTTCGCCAGCACCGACGCGCCGATTACGCTGGCCTTCGAGGTCTGGTACGACTTGCCGAGCCTGCGCAAGGAGGCCGTCGTCCAGGTCGCCGCATCGTTCGTCGACAACGACGGCACCGCCTTCCAGAAGACCGTCGACCTCCGCGTCGCCCCGTGAGGTGCGTGATGGTCGAGCCAGCCCTCGAGGTCGGTGCCGTGCTGCTGGTGTCGGATCGCGCCGACCTGCCGCTGCTGCTCCGCGGACCGTGCGCGGCCCGCGGCTTGCGGCTGGCGTGGGAGCCGGACGCCGCCCGCGGCCTCGGCTCGGCGGCGGACGCCTATCGCCTCGTCCTGCTCGACGCGGCGATGGTGGGCATCGATGCGCCAGAAGCGGTGCGCACGTTCCGCGACCGCAGCATGGTTCCGGTGGTCGTGATTTCGCTCCTGACCCGCGGCGCGGATCCGGTCGCGACGCTCGACAGCGGCGCCGACGACTACGTCGGCGGGCCGCTCGATCCGGAGGAGGTGGTGGCCCGGATGCGCGCCGTGCTGCGGCGCCAGCTTGTCGATCGCGGCGCCGGCGGGATTGCCGAGGCCGGCGGCGTGCGGCTCGAGTGCTCGGCGCGGCAGGTGCGAATCGACGGCGCCTGCGTCGAGCTCACCGCCGTCGAATTCGACCTGCTCGAGCACCTCGTCCGCCACGCCGGCTGCAAGGTCCTGCGCGACGACCTGACCCGGGCCGGCTGGGGCCGGCAGGCCTCGCCGCTCGACCGCGCGCTCGACGTCCACATCAGCCGGTTGCGCCGCAAAATCGCCGGCGGCGCCAGAATCATCACCGTCCGCGGCGTCGGCTACCTGCTCGCGGTCTCCCACCTCGATCCCTCCGCCCCTCCATCCCCCCGCCACGCCGGAGCATCCCCGACTCCGGAGTGGTAGCGTGGCAGGAACTGCGACGGCTGGGTGGCTAGAATCGCACTGCGGCGACGCCCTTGAGGGCGAGGCGGGCGCGCGCTTCGGCCGGTGTCGCGATCTCCAGTGACAGCTCGGCGAGGATCCGGCGGATCTTGGCGACCTGTTCGGCGTTGCTGGTCGCGAGCTTGCCCTTGCCGATGTAGACGCTGTCCTCGAGACCGACACGGACGTTGCCGCCCATCGTCGCGCCCATCGTCGCCATCCCCATCTGGTGGCGGCCGGCGGCCAGCACCGACCACTCGTAGCTGTCCCCGAACAGCTTGTCCGCCGTGCGGCGCATGTGCAGCAGGTTCTCGGCGTCGGCGCCGATGCCGCCGAGGATGCCGAAGATCGTCTGCACGAAGAACGGCGGTTCGACCAGCTGGCGCTCGACCATGTGGGCCAGCGTGTAGAGGTGGCCAACGTCGTAGCACTCGAACTCGAAGCGCGTGCCGCAGCCCTTGCCGACGTGCTCGAGGATGAACTCGATGTCCGTGAAGGTGTTCTTGAAGATGAAGTCGCGGCTGCCTTCGAGGTAGGCCGGCTCCCACTCGTGGGCGAACGTCTGGTAGCGGTTCAGCGTCGGGTAGAGGCCGAAGTTCATCGAGCCCATGTTGAGCGAACACATCTCCGGCTGACAGTCGAGGGCGCACTCGAGCCGCTGCTGCACGGTCATGTTCTGGCCGCCGCCGGTGGTGATGTTGATGACCGCGTCGCAGCCGGCCTTGATGCGCGGCAGGAACTCCTTGAAGAGCGCGGGGGACGGCGACGGCCGTCCATCGATCGGATCGCGCGCGTGCAGGTGCACGATCGCGGCGCCGGCCGTGGCTGCACCGATCGCCTCCGCGGCGATCTGCGCCGGCGTGATGGGCAGGTGCGGGCTCATCGTCGGCGTGTGGATGGCGCCGGTCACGGCGCACGTCACGATCACGGAACGGTTCGAGGACTTGGTCGCGGCCACGCGTCGGTGTCTCCTTGAGGCGCCGAGTCTGACACGTTGCGGCACCGTGCGCATCCGGACAGGCGTCGAGGCTGACCCCCACCGGCCCGAATCGCCGCACGTCGTTGCGTCAGACGCAACGATCCGGGCCACTCTTGACGGCCAAAAGCCTCTCCGCTAGGATTCGGCGCACCGTTCATTTCACTATACGCAACGACGTCCGGCGGTGCAGTTTGCCGGCGCGTTGACGAGGGAGGTCGTCGTGACCACGAGCCAACGAGTCCGCCTCGGAGTGTTGCTCTTCGCGCTCTTCGCCTGTACATCGCAGGCGATTGCCCAGATTCGCTCAGCCACCATCACGGGCACGGTCACCGACAGCACCGGGGCGGTGCTGCCCGGCGCCGCCGTGGTCGTGACCAACGAGGACACCAACGCGACCAGCGACCTGGTGACCAGCGGTGCCGGTCTCTTCACCGCGACCTACCTGCCGGCGGGGCCCTACACCGTCACCGTCACGCTGGCCGGCTTCTCACCGTTCAAGCAGACGAGCATCCCGGTCACGACCGCGCAGACCGTCCGCATCGCGGTGGAGCTGAAGATCAGCACGCTCGGAGAAACGGTCGAGGTGGGCGCGTCCACTGGCCTGATCCAGACCGACAGCTCCTCGGTCGAAGGCGCGGTCAGCGCCAAGATGATCGATTCGCTGCCGAACGTGACGCAGAACCCCCTGCACTACGCGATGCTGCAGGCGGGTGTCGTCGGGCGGCCCGCCTCTCAGAACACCAGCAACGAGAGCTCGTTCGGTATCGGCGTCGGCGGCCGCCGGCAGTGGTCGGCCGTCGGTGTGAACGGCGGCCGCGCCTTCACCAACGACATCCAGCTCGACGGCCTACCGGTCATGGGCGGCGGCTACAACGAGGCCTCGGTCGTCCCCAACACCGAGGGCCTGCAGGAAGTGCGGGTCATCTCGAACAACTTCACCGCCGAGTACGGCCGCGGCCAGGCCGTCATCGCGATGAGCACGAAGTCGGGCACGAACAAGTTCGCCGGACAGGTCGGCTACCTCGGCCGCGACGAGCGGCTCGACGCCAACAGCTTCCAGAACAACGCTCAGCGGATTGCCAAGCGGCCGTTCCGTGTGCACGACGTGGGCGGCACCCTCGGCGGGCCCATCGTGCGCAACAAGGTGTTCTTCTTCACCAGCTACCACCAGCTGCGGCACAACAACACGCAAACGAACCTGATGACGGTGCCGACCGCCCTCGAGCGGGTGGGCGACTTCAGCCAGACGCTGATCCCGAACGAGAGCGGCCAGCCGATCCCGGCGCGCATCTTCGACCCGTTCGACGTCATCCAGCAGGGCCCGGATCTCTACCAGCGCCGCGAGTTCCCGAACGCGCGCATCCCGAACCCGGACCCGGCGGCGCTGTACATGTACAGCTTCTACCCGCTGCCGAACCGCACGCCGGACGACGTCTACAACACGAACAACTACCAGGCGACGATCGAGCAGACGGTCCGGCGCTACAGCTCGAACAGCCGCATCGACTTCCGCACCGGCCGGCATTCGATCTACGGCAGCGGCGGCATCTCCTACGCCGAGATCGTGACGCCGCGGCCATTCGGTCAGTCGCCGTTCAACGGCGCCTCCGGCAGCAGCGGCGACAAGAACCCCTTCGTGCAGATCGGCGACGCGGTCGTGCTCGGCCCGTCGCTGCTGCTCGACGTGCGCTACGGCGTTGCCCGCGTCAACACGAAGAACCTGGCCGGTGACAAGGAGGGCTTCACCGAGTACGGCCGTTTCGGCGTGCCGGCCAATCTGCAGGCGCTGATGCTCTTCCCGGGCGCCGCGCCGATCGTCAACCCGAACGGGTTCGGCGGCGGCGCCGGCGGCGGGGGCAACAACTGGACTGCGATCTCCGGGGGCACCTTCTCGACCAAGCGCGAGTACCAGACCAGCCACTCGGTCGCGGCGAGCGCCACCAAGACGCGCGGCGCCTGGATCCACAAGGCCGGCCTCGAGTACCGCAACCTGCTGTCGAACTACGCCGATCCCGAGCAGGCATCGGTGGTGCTGCCGTCGCCGTTTCACCACGTCGGCGGCAACTTCAACTTCGAGTACGTCACCGCCAACGGCGGCGTCGCGTCGCTGACGCGAACCAACGCCCAGCGCGGCATCAACGCCGCGGGACCATTGGTCGGCGGCGGCCTGTATTGGATCCGCCCCGGCGCCAACGTGCAGCCGGCGTTCGCCCAGAAGTACTTCGCGGTCTACTCGCAGAACGACTGGCGCGCCAGCCAGAAGCTGACGATCAACCTCGGCCTCCGCTACGAGATCCAGCCCGGGCCGACCGAGCGCTACAACCGGATGTCGGCGTGGGATCTCGGGGCGACGAGCGACTTCGGCACTCAGGGCGCGATCGCGTTCCCCGGCGTCGACGGCTACAGCCGCAACCTGTGGGATACCCAGTACGACAATTGGGGCCCACGGCTTGGCGCCGCCTATCAGCTGAACGACCGCATGGTGCTGCGCGGCGGCTACGGCGTCACCTACCTGCCCAGCAACACCGGGTACTTCTCGGGCCCGACCGACTACGGCTCCGCCAACTTCTCGGCCGGCGTGAGCCAGATCCCGTACGGCCTCAACCCGGCCGGCGTGCCCGTCGGGACCTTCTCCGCCCAGGCGCCGATTTCGCCCGCGATCGGCGGCGATCCGTCCAACCCCGGCATCTACGGCATCGGCGAGGCGCGATTCGATCGTCACTACGAGAACGGGCGCATGCAGCAGTGGAACGTGTTCCTCGAGCGGCGCCTGAGCGACACCTTCATGGTGTCGGTCGGCTACAGCGGCACGCGTGGCAGCGACCTGCACAACCGGTCGTTCCCGATTCAGTCGCTGCAGAACATCGACCAGGCGACGCTCGACGCCTGGCGGGCGACCTACATCGCCTCCAACGGCACCCTGAACCCGGCGACGCAGCAGGTGCCCAACCCGTTCCAGCCCACCACCGGCCCCCGGCTGGCGTTCGCGGGCCCGCTCGCCGCCGCGACGATCTCGCGTCAGAACACGCTGTTTCCGTACCCGCTGCTGATCGGTTCGGTTGCCGCGATCAACCGCTCCGACGCGGAGTCGCGTTACCACTCACTGACGGTGCGGGCGGCGCGCCGCCTGTCGGCCGGCCTGACGTTCGACGCCGCCTACACGTTCTCGCGCGAGCGCGACAACACCGACAGCGTCGAGGACAACCAGGGCTTCAACGCCGGCGGCAACGCCCGCGGTGGCTATGACCTGCTCGACGGCGAGCGGAACATGCATTTCGGCTTCAGCGACGTGCCGCACCGCTTGGTCGGCACGTTCTTCTACGAGCTGCCGTTCGGGCCGGATCGCGCGGTCAAGATCGGCAATGGCGTGCTGAGCGCGATCGCGCGCGACTGGCAGGTGAGCGGCAGCCTGCTGTGGCACGCGGGGTTCCCGGTTGCGGTCAACGGCGCGAGCTCAGGCACGATCGTCGGCAGGCCGGATCGCGTTCCGGGCGTCGACTTCGAGCTGCCGGCCAACCTGCAGGGCTGGTACGACGGACGGACGACGATCACGCTGCCGAGCGGCCGGCGCGTCACGCCGCCGGCCAACAGCTATCTGCGCTACAACCCGGATGCATTCGGCGGCCGGGTCCTCACCGCGCCGAACGGCACGATCATTGCCGACCAGTTCTGGTACGGGAACGCCGACCTGGCCTACGACGAGATCCGCACTGACCCGCGCTTCAACATCGACCTCAGCGTGCGCCGCACGTTCCGGCTCAGCCCCTCGATGGCGATCGACGTCGGCCTCGACGCGATGAACGTGCTGAACCACACGCAGTTCAACGGCGCCTATGCGGGCGGGCTCGGCAACACGAACGTCACCAACAACCCGAACAACGGCCAGTTCCCCGGCACCGCGAGCGCCGCGAACTTCGGCACGCGCGGCATGGGCACGTACAACCCGCGCCAGTTCCAGTTCCGCGCCACGTTGCGTTTCTAGGGGTATCGTGTGGCGACCGCCCGGACGACGCGCGGTCGCCTGCAGCCCCTCGAGGCGTCTCGGCGGGCAGGAGATCAGCGATGAGCAAGATGCACGCATGGATTGCGGCCGGCGCTGGTCTGGTGCTGGTGGTCGGCCTCGGCGGCCGGCCGGCGGCCCAGGACCCGGCGAAGCCGGCGGGCAAGAAGATCATCTTCCTGGCCGGGCCGAAGGACCACGGCGCGCCGGGCCGGCACGAGTACGAGAAGGACCTGCGGGTCCTGGCGGCCGCGCTCGAGGCGGCGCCCAACCTGAAGGGCGTCAAGACCGAGGTCTACGTCGGCAAGGCGCCGACCGATCTGGCCGTCTATGCCGACGCGGCGGCGATCGTCATCGAGAGCAGCTCGGATCGCGACGCGCGCGAGACGCACCCGCTGTTCCCGCCCGAGCCCGAGACGACGCGGCACACCTACGACCAGCCGACGCTCGACTTCCTGAAGGGCATCGACGCTCGGGCCAAGGCGGGGATGGGCGTCGTGGTGTTGCACTACGCGAACTGGGCCGAGCACTGGGTGGCCCGCCGCTACTACCTCGATTGGACCGGCGGGCTCTGGGTCCAGGGCGGCTCCCGCAACCCGGTCGACCAGTGGACGATGACCCCCACGTCGCCCGACCACCCCATCCTGCGCGGCGTCAAGGAATGGTCGTACCGTGACGAGGTCTTCTGCCGGTTCATGCTGCCGGTCGACCTGAAGCGCACGGAACTGCTCGTCGGGACGCCGGCCAAGGCGCCCACCGGCGCCCAGGTGGCCTCCTGGGCCTACGAGCGCGAGGGCGGCGGCCGCGGTTTCGTGATGGGCGGCGTCGACTTCCACGACAACATGCGGACCGTCGAGGACTACCGGCGTTTCCTGCTGAACGGCATCGCCTGGGCGGCGGGGCTGGCGGTGCCGGCTGGCGGTGTCCAGTCCTCGGTACCGGCCGAAGCGACGACGGCGACTACGTCCAAGCCCTGAACAGAAGGGCGGGCCTGCTATTCTGAGCCGCGAATGGCCAAACGCGACGCCGGTGCGACCCCCTCGATTCAGAGCCTTGGCCGCGGCCTCTCGATTCTCGAGGCGGTTGCGGAATCGCCAGAACCGGTGCCGCTCAAGCACCTGACCGATCTGCTTGGCATCGATCGCAGCAGCGTGTTCCGGCTGGCCAACACGCTGCGGCAGCGCCGCTTTCTCGCCAATCCGACTGGTCGCAAGGACTACATCCTCGGCCCGTCGGCGTGGCGGCTATCGCGCAAGTACGGCCAGAGCACGTTCATCCCACTCTGTCATGCGCAGCTGCGGCAACTCGGGGTCAAGACGGGCGAGACCGCGCATCTGGCGGTGCGCGAGGGTGGGCAGGCGTTGTTCATCGATCACTATGCGTCGCCGGACCAGGTCGTCGCGGTGTCTGGGCAGACCGGCGAGTTCGTGCCCCTCTACTGCACGGCGCACGGCAAGTCGCTCATCATCGACTTCGATCTCGCCGACCTGCGCGCCACGTTCGGGGCAGGCGCTTTGCAGGCGCGATCGCGACGCACCATCACCGCCCTCGACAAGCTGGCCAAGTCGCTCATCCTGTCGCGGGCCGACGGCTACACCGTCGATGACGGCGAGTACCTGGAGGAGATACGCTGCGTCGCGGCGCCGATCCGCGACCAGGGCGGCACCGTCGTGGCGTCGATCGGCATCTCCGCGCCGGCGACGCGCTTCCCGAAGAGCCGCTGGCTGCCGGCCGCCCGTCAGGTGATGGACACGGCGCGCGCGATCAGCGCCACCCTCGGCGGTTAGGGCCCGTCCCTGACGGGCCCTTAGCGGCGCGCGGCACTGGCGCGCCGGGCGGGCGGGCTGCATCCGTGCTTGACTCGTTCGTGCGTCGAACATACGATCGGCGCGCACAACCCATTGCACGATACGCACACGCCGGGCCGTGCGTCCTGGACGATCCGCAGCGGCGGGCTCGACCGGCGGAGCCGGGCCGGCGGGAACGGCTGTCCATGATGTCGATGTCGCCCGACCGCGCACCGTCCGCCTCCTCGCCAGCCGCGCAACGCGCGCTCACTCGTCATCTCGCCGTCGTCGCGTGCGTCGGCGTAGCCGTCGTCGGCACGCTGTTGGCCCAGGCCCAGGGCGGGGCCCCGGGGCGCCGCACGACGCGACCGGCCAACCTCGCCGCCAAGGCGGCGAGCCAATGGGAGGACTACGGCGGCGGGCCCGACTCGTCGAAGTTCGTCGACCTCACCCAGATCACGCCGGCCAACGTCGCCGGCCTGAAGGTGGCGTGGACGTATCCGGTCGGCGACAACAACGTCTACCAGTTCAATCCCATCGTCGTCGGCACCACGATGTACGTGCTGGCGAAGAACCAGTCGCTCGTCGCCCTCGACGCGACGACGGGGAAGGAACTGTGGATTCACGCCGGGCTGCGCGGCATCGCCCGGCGCGGGATCAACTACTGGGAGAGCCCGGACGGCAAGGATCGCCGGCTGATCTTCCAGATCAACAACAACCTCCAGGCCATCGACGCCGCCACCGGCAAGTCGATTCTGACCTTCGGCACGAACGGCCTGGTCGATCTCAAGGACGGCATCGGCCGCGACCCCGCGTCGATCGGCCGGGTCCAGTCGGCCACGCCCGGCAAGATCTTCGAGAACCTGCTGCTGCTCGGCTCGGCGCCAGGCGAAGGCTATCTCTCGGCGCCGGGCACGCTGCGGGCCTACGACGTCGTCAGCGGCAGGCTGGCGTGGAAGTTCCACACGATCCCGCACCCGGGCGAACCAGGCTACGAGACCTGGCCGAAGGACGCCTGGAAGTACGTCGGCGGCGCGAATACGTGGGGCGAGATCTCGGTCGATGCGCGACGCGGCATCGCCTACTTCCCGACCGGCTCGCCGACCTACGACTACTACGGCGCCGATCGCATCGGCAGCAACCTCTACGCGAACAGCCTGCTCGCACTCGACGCGCGCACGGGCAAACGCCTCTGGCACTACCAGGTCGTCCACCACGACCTGTGGGACTACGACCTCACCGCGGCGCCGCAACTCGTCACGGTGAAGCACGGCGGCAAGAAGATCGATGCGGTCGCGCTCGCCGCCAAGCACGGGTTCCTGTTCGTGTTCGATCGCGTCACCGGCAAGCCGCTCTGGCCGATCGAAGAGCGCCCGATCACCAAGAGCGACATGCCGGGCGAGCAAACCTGGCCGACACAACCGTTTCCGACCAAGCCGGCGCCGTTCGCGCGCCAGCAGATGACCGTTGACGATCTGACGCCGTTCTTCCTCACCGCCGCCGAGCGGGCCGAGTGGGTCGAGCGGCTGAAGAAGGCGAGGAGCGGCCTGTTCGCGCCGCTTTCGACCGAGCACGAGACCGTCGCCGTCCCCGGCGCGGTCGGCGGCGCCAATTGGGGCAACACCGCCTCGAACCCGGCCGAGGGTCTGGTATACGTCATCAGCAACGACTTCCCGTCGTTCTACCAGCTGTCGGAGACCCCGGCGAACCTGACGCCGGGTGCGATCGCGCGCAACCTTCCGCCCGATCAGCGTGGCCGCGTGCTGTACGCGCAGACCTGCCAGGCATGCCACGGCACCGAGCGCAGCGGCACGCCGACGGGGCCGACGCTCCTCGGGCTCGGCACGCGCGTGAGATTCGACGACTTCCGCCAGGTCGTGCTCGTCGGTCGCGGCCACATGCCGGCGTTCCCCGCGACCGACGACGAGTCGATGCGCGCGCTCTGGGGCTTCATCACGGACAACCCGGCGGCGGCGCGGCCCGGTGGCGGTCCGAGCGGCACGGCTGCGACCACGCCGGCCGCACCGCCCGACGGTCCTGTGGTTGCGAGCGGCGGCGCGCCCGGCGGGCTCGAGGTGCGGCCCGGTCCCGGTTTCCGCCCAGACGGCGCGCCCTACCCCGAAGGTGTGGAAGCGCCCAAGACGCGCTACTACACGGGCTACGGCCTCGGCTTCCCGTACATCATGAGCGGCCGGTGGGCGCAGATCACCGCCTACGACCTCAACACCGGCATGATCAAGTGGCAGAAGCCGCTTGGCGTCGACAAGGTGGCGGCCGGGCTCGGCGCGACCGATGCCGGCGTACCCCGCGGCGGCCAGCGCATGAGCATGATCGTGACCTCGACCGGCCTGCTCTTCGCGACCGCGAAGGATGGCCATGTGCGCGCCTACGACGCCGGGACGGGCGACGTGCTGTGGACGGGCGACCTGCCGCGGGGCGCGGAGGCGATGTCGGCGATGTATTCGATCAACGGCCGCCAGTACCTGGTGGTCTGTGCCACGACCAACCTGACCTGGGGCAAGGGCACGCGCGAGGGCGGCCCGTGGACGCAGGCCGATGGCGAGCCGAACGGACCCAGCGCCTACGTCGTCTTCGCGCTCCCCGAGCGCCCCGCAGCGGGCTCCGCCGACGCCCAATAACCGGCGCCCAATTACAGGATTCCGCAGATGGCACTGCCCACGATCACCCGTCGCGCCTTCTCTCGGACGCTCGCCATCGGCGCCGCCGCCGCGGCGCTGCCCGGCCCGCTGCAGGCGCTCGCCGGCAAGCGGCTCAAGATCGGCCACACCGGCATCACCTGGGGCTTCAAGCCGACCGACGCCGAGCAGGCGATCAAGGACGTCGGCAGCCTCGGCTACGCCGGCTACGAATCGTTCGGCAACGTCCTCGAGTACTGGGACAAGCAGGGCGGGCTCCAGAAGCTGCTCGATGCCGCGCAGGTGCCGCTGCGCTCGGCCTACTGCCCGGTCAATCTGATGGATCCGGCGTTGCGCAAGGACGAGGTCGAGAAGCTCCTGGGCTGGGGGCGGTTGATCAAGGCCGCCGGCGGCTCGGTGGCGGTGATTGGTCCGAACAACGTCAAGCGACCGGCCTACCTGTTCGCCGAGCACAAGGCGAACATCGTCGCGGCGCTCAACGACATGTGCAAGGCGCTCGCCGACATCGGTGTCGTCGGCGCGCTGCACCAGCACACCGGCACCTGCGTCGAGACCCGCGACGAGACCTACGCCACGATGGAGGCGGTCGACACGCGCTACGTCAAGTTCGGGCCCGACGTCGGCCAGCTCCAGAAGGGCGGCGTCGATCCGGTCAAGGTGGTGAAGGACTTCCTGCCCACCGTCCGTCACGTCCACATGAAGGATTTCGACGGCGGGCTGCACTACCTGGGGTACTGTCCACTCGGCCAGGGCAAGGTGGACGTCGCGGCGCTCGCGTCGCTGCTCGAATCGTCGGGCAACGACCTGATGATCATGTGCGAGCTCGACCCGACGCCGAACCCGCCGCACACGCCGCTCGAAGCGGCCCGGCTGAACAAGGTGGCGATGGCCGCCTTGGGCTATACGTTCCGCGCCTAGCCGACGGCGGTAGACCGAGGGAGGGCATTCTGAAGCTCAGAGGTAAAGTCGCGTTCGTCACGGGAGCGGGCCGCGGCATCGGGCGAGGCATCGCGGAAGTCTTCGCGGAGGAAGGCGCCGACGTCGCCATCAACGATCTCGACGCCGCCGCCGCGGCGGCGACCGTCGAACTCGTCCAGGCCAAGGGGCGCCGGGCAATCGCCGTCGCCGGCGACGTCGGCCGCCGCGACCAGATGGAGCAGGCGATCGCCACCGCCTGGGACACGCTCGGCCCGATCGACATCCTGGTCAACAACGCCGGCATCGAGACCATCGTCCCGTTCCTCGAGCTGACCGACGATCAGTGGACGCGGCTGGTCGACACGAACCTGCGCGGAGCCTGGTTGTGCTCGCAGATCGTCTGCCGGCGCGTCGTCGAGGCGAAGCGGCCGGCGAGCATCGTCAACATCGGCTCGATCCAGGCGGCCAAGGTGCTGCCCGGCCGCACTCACTACGCCCCGACCAAGCTCGGGATGGAAGCGCTGACCCGCAACATGTCGGCCGAGATGACGCCGCTCGGCATCCGCGTCAACTGCATCCACCCCGGCCTGATCGAGACCGACATGACATCGTGGGTGCTGAACGACAAGGACATCCTGCCGATCGTGCTCGGCCAGATCTCGATGGGCCGGCCCGGCCAGCCGCGCGAGATCGGCAGCGTCGCCGCGTTCTTCGTCTCGGACGAGGCCCGCTACGTGACGGGGCAGTCGCTGTTCGTCGACGGCGGCTGGGAAGGAAAGTAGGGACGATCGCTCATGCGAGCCGACTGGACCCCCGAGGCGGAAGCGCGCGTCCGCGAGACGTATCCGCGGATGGTCGAGTGCCCGCTGCCGGCGGTGCACAGCACGGTCGAGATCCTCGGCCGCTCCTGCACGGCGACCGACCTCACCAACGACATCAGCACCGCCAACCCGACCTTCAAGGGGCACCAGCGCACGGTGATGTGGCAGCACCTGAGCCACGACGACGTGCAGAAGTTCGGGCTGACCAAGCCGCCGTATTCCTACGAGGTCGTGGCGTTCACGGTGTGCGGCCACACCTCGACGCACTGCGATTCGATCAGCCACATCGTCGCCGAGCACGGGGCGCGGCCGATCGACAAGACGCCGCTGGCCTGGCACATGGCGCCCGGCGTGTGGCTCGACTTCGCCCACAAGGAGCCGAACGGCTACATCGGCAAGGCCGAGATCGAGGCGCAGCTCGCCGAGCAGCAACTGACGATCAAGCCGGGCTCGGTGTTCCTCTACCACACCGGCTGGTACCGCAAGTTCGAGACCGCGCCGTTCGAGTACATCCGCGACTACCCGGGCCTCGACGGCGAGGCGGCGCACTGGCTGGCCGACCAGGGCGTCATCTGCGTCGGCGCCGACGCGCCGAGCGTCGACTCGTTCAACGAGGTCGCGACGCGGATGATCCAGCCGGTCCACATGATGTGCCGCGAGCGCGGCGTGCTGAACGTCGAGAGCCTGCGCAATATCGACCTGATCCCGAAGCGCGCCTTCACCTTCGTCGGCCTGCCGCTCAAGATCAAGAATGGCTGCGGCTCGCCGATCCGCGCGGTGGCCCTCACGGAAGACTAGCGTCACCGAATCAGAGGTTCGGCGATCAATATTCCGGCGCGTGTGCGACCGGATCGCAAGGCGCGAACCGAGTGCGTCCTACTCGAAGGACATAAGCGAGGTTCTTATTCGACGCAACGCAGCGACGCGAGGGATGCGCCTGGAGGGCGCGGAATATGGAGGCGAACTTCGGTTCAGGGCGAGGGACTGCTTTGGTCAAGATTGCGCGAAGCAGAGCCTTTGAGCTGGATTGTAGCCAGTTCACGCGCTAGTGGCGGGTGTCATGGAAGTGCGACGCGCGGCTCTGCTCGGCGAGCCAGGCGCGGACGGCGTGCGGTGTCGTGCGTGGACCGAATTGCCGAGCGACCGATCGTGGAGGTCACGCGTAGGCGAGTAGGCGCGCAGCACGACCTTCTTCCAGCTGATACCGCAGCCTTGAAGTGCCGAGGCCGAGTCGTGCGTGGCGGCTCTGAAGCGTGCTCGATCGGTCAGCGCTGATCGCGACGGGACGAGCTCTCCGAACAGGGCCGCGAAGATGACTCGACGATCCCGTGGCGCCCGATAGTCGCGCGTTGCCGCACGGCCGTCCCGGTCGCACTGTGGACCGGGCACAGGCGGGCGGCTGGGTGCGTTCCAATGCCTGACCGAGCGTGGCTTCTCGTCGACCCTGCGCGCGCGCGCGTGATTCGGGCGAGGCGGCGGTCGTCCCCAAGTGGCAGCTCCGTGACCTTGGCCGCCAAGTCGCGCGGCGCGGGTCCCGTCACCGTGTTGGTGGGCGAGGCCGGTTTGGCGAAAGCCACGTTGGGGCGCAAGCTGCATCGGAGACACAGCTCCCGTCCGCTGGTCGTGTCGCCCGACCGCAAGGTCTTTCCCGGCAGGCGGCTCGTCCACCGGCTGCGTCCGGCCGGCGGCCCGGCGACAGCGCGAGCTGCACGATCCTCGCCGCCGACACCGTGTCGGCCGAAGCACGCGCATGGGGCGCCGCCCAGCCGCCCGGCGCTTGGCCCTCGTGTCGTGGCGCAATGGCACGAACGCCCGTCGACGGCCCGCTTCTGCACGATTACCGGCGCCGAATCCGCGACACCGACTCCGGCGCACAGGTCGAGGCGCGCGGCAATGTCCACCCCGCTGACCCCTGCGGCACTCAGGAGAAGGACGCGGGCGCGGCGCACCTCGCCCGCGGGGGCGGACGGACGGCGCTGATCAAGGCTCGGCAGCAGCGCCTGTTGTTTGAGAGTCGTTCTCACACGGGGGGCGAATGCGCGCTCACCCGCGAAGGCTAGCATCTACACGGTTGACGCTATGTCAACGGCGCCGTGCCACTAGCGTCCCGAATCAGAGTTCGGCGATAAATATTCCGGGCGCGGCGCCCGGATCCGAGGTCGCGAAGAGTGAGCTTATGGACATAAGCGAGGGATGACGCAACCGCAGCGAGGCGGGATGCCCCGCCCGGAATATGTCGGCGAACTTCCGATTCAGGACACTAGACTAGAGGCTCCAGGTGGCTCTGCCCAGTTCGATGCGCGCGCTGGTGCTGCGCGCGCCGCGCCAGTTCGCGGTCGAGGACGTGCCGGTCCCGACCGCGCTCGATCCCGACGATGTGCTCTGCCAGGTCCACACGACCTTCATCTGCGGCACCGATCCACACATCATCAACGGCGACTACCCGGGCTTCTGGCCGCCGGCGTTCCCGTTCATCCCCGGTCACGAGTGGTCGGCCGAAGTGGTCGAGACCGGGACGCGGGCGAGGGCGCTGGGCTGGACGCCGGGCGATCGGGTCTGCGCCATCTCGCACTGCGGCTGCGGTGTCTGCCGCAACTGCCTGCGCGGCCGCTACAACCTGTGCCTGAACTACGGCAAGCCCGAGGCCGGCCATCGGCAGTACGGGCACATCACGCCCGGGGCCTACGCCGAGTACGTGAAGGCCTCGGTGAAGAGCCTGGTGCGCGTGCCGGACGGCTTCGACCTCGGCCTGTCGGCGTGCGTCGATCCGCTGAGCATCGCGCTCTACACCGTCAAGCGCAGCCGGCTGCAGCCGGGCGACGACCTGCTCGTGATGGGCACCGGGCCGCAGGGGCTGATGGCGATCCTGGTCGGCCAGGCGCTCGGCGCCGGCCGCATCCTGGCCGTCGGCTCGGGCGCGCGTCTCGCCCTCGCCGCACGGCTCGGCGCGATTCCCATCGACTACACGCAGGGGAAGGTCGTCGAGCGGATCCGCGAGATGACCGGCGGGCTCGGCGTCCCGGCCGTGCTCGAGTGCGCCGGCACCGCCCAGTCGATCCGTGACTGCTGCCTCGCGGCCGCCAAGGGCGGCGTGGTCTCGGTGATCGGCATCCCGCAGGACGAGCCACAGCTGCCGATGCGCCGGATCGTCCTCGACGAGATCGAGATCGTCGGTGACCGCGCCAACCCGAACACCGCCGAGGCGGCGCTGGCGCTGCTGATCAACAAGCGCGTCGACCTCGCCCCGTTGCTGACGCACCGCTTCCCCCTCGCTGACTTCGCGACCGCGCTCGAGACCTTCGAGACGCGGAAGGACGGTGCGGTGAAAGTCGCGATCATGCCGCGGTGACGATGTAGCGCAGTTCTTGCGACCGTTGACTCGCCACCGTAGAGTCCCTACGCTGGGGTATGGACGTTCGCATCGGCGCGGAAGCCGCCAAGAAGCTGTCGGAACTCTCGGCCAGAACGGGCCGCAATCCAAGCGACCTGCTCGAGGATGCCCTCCCATATCTCGAGGAACTGGCGCTGGTGCGTGGAACGCTCGACGCGCGGTACGACGACTTGGCGACTGGCCGGGTCGTTCCGATGGACGGTGAAGCGTTCTTCGAGACGTTGCGCGTCCGCGAGGAAGGACTGTCGAAAGATCTTCCGGAATGACATCGTCGGGCGGGTTCGAACTCCATCCTGACGCAGCGCGTGACATCACCGAGATATGGGCTTACATCGCGCAGGACAACCTGGCGGCGGCCGCTCGCGTTCGTGAGGAGCTTCTCGCCGCCATGCGCGGGCTGGCTTCGTTCCCCCTCACCGGACATCGCCGATTGGACCTGACGACCCGCCCAATCCGTTTCCAACGGGTTCGTGACTACCTGATAGCCTAGACGCCCGATCGACGCCCTGTTTGGGTTATCGCCGTGCTGCACGGACGTCGAACCCCAAAGGCCATGGCGGCGATCCTGCGTGGTCGGGACCACTGATGACGACTGCCAAGGACACAGTGAAGGCGCTCTTGCTTCGATCGCGATGCTGATTGTTCCCGGCGTCGAACTACCAAGCGACCTCGTCGACGCGCAGCGCGACGCACGGCTCGTCATCTTTGCGGGCGCTGGGGTCTCGATGGGGCCCCCATCGAATCTGCCGGACTTCTCCAAGTTGGCAGATGAGCTCGCCGGTGGGATCGCCGAGCGGATCTTCTAGCGAGCGCAGCCGCTCGAATCGGTTGTGTCGCCTTGGTACCCCGCGAGCTGGCTGCGCGATTTCATCGGGACGGTCGATGTCGAGGATCGGGTCCGTTGGGCCGAGACGTTCGGTCGCGTCTTGGGGTCGCTGAGCCCGGACGGAGTTGTTGCCGCGTGGAATGTCTGGCTCGATGCCTATTGGAGCGACCGCAACACCGGCGTCCCGACGCCTCTCGGTCTCGACGAGAGGCAGGCCGTGGTTGGGTGGCTGCCTGTCTTGAGGCCAATTCTGAAGGAAGCTGTCCAGCGGCTGCTCGAGCGTCCGCCGGAGCAGCTGAAGTACTACACATTCCACCTGCTCTTGCAGAGCGGCATCGGCGAATCGCACGGGCGTGATACGGGACGGCTCGTTGCCGGGCTGATGGGTAGCCTGAGCGATTTGGAGCATGACAGCGAGGTCTTCGACCTGGCGAAGCAGGCCCTCGACCACGGTGCAGATCCGAATGACATCGAGGCCATCGCTGAGCATATGGCTCGCCTCGGCATCGGGGACGCGACGGTCCTGCGCGCTCTTGCAGTCGCTGCCAGGGAGCCGACGTAGGTAGAAATCGACCGCGCTCGACACCTTCGAGACGCGCAAGGACGGTGCAGTGAAAGTCGCGATCACGCCGCAGTGACGTTGTAGCGATCCGCGACATTCGGCGCGGACGCCGTCTGCTGTCACAATGATCCGCAGCGATGCGGATCTTCCACTGTGACCACTGCGAACAGCTGATCTTCTTCGAGAACCACAGCTGCGTCAGCTGCGGCCGCCAGCTGGCCTACTTGCCGGACATCGCCGAAATCGGGTCGCTCGATCCAGGCATGCCGGGCACCTGGGTGTCGCCGCTGGCCGGCGCCTCGCCGTACGGCTACCGGCTGTGCGCGAACTACACCACGCACAACGTCTGCAACTGGGCGATCCCGGCCGACGACCCGTCGGAGCTGTGCTCGTCGTGCCGGCTGACGCGCGCCATTCCCGACCCGTCGATGCAGTGGCAGCGGGAGGCCTGGTACAAGCTCGAGGTGGCCAAGCGGCGGCTGGTCTACAGCCTGCTCCAGCTGCGGCTGCCGGTCGAGAACCGCGTCGACGATCCCGTCAACGGGCTGGCGTTCGAGTTCCTGGCCGATCAGCCGCAGGGACCCGGCCCGGTGCTGACCGGACACCTCGACGGCGTCATCACCGTCAACCTGGCCGAGGCCGACGACGCCGAGCGCGAACGGCGGCGGCTGCAGCTGCACGAGCCGTATCGCACGCTGCTCGGCCACGTCCGCCACGAAGTCGGGCACTACTACTGGGAGCGCCTCATCGACGGCACCGATCGGCTCCAGCCGTTCCGCGCGCTGTTCGGCGACGAGCGGATCGACTACGGCGCGGCGCTGCAGGCGCACTACCAGAACGGCCCGCCGGGCGACTGGCAGAACCGCTTCGTGACAACTTACGCGACGTCGCACCCGTGGGAGGACTGGGCCGAGACCTGGGCCCACTACCTGCACCTGACCGACACGCTCGAGACCGCCGCGGCCTGCGGCGTGTCGATCAAGCCGCGGCGCCGCGACGAGCCGGCCCTGCCGCGCGTGCCGGCGGCGGCGGGCTCGCCGGACGCCGCCTTCGATCGCCTGATGGCCAGCTGGTTCCCGCTGACCTACGTGCTCAACAACCTCAATCGCGGCCTCGGCGTGCCGGATGCCTATCCGTTCGTGCTGTCGCAGCTGGCGATCGAGAAGCTGCGCTTCGTCCACGACGTCATCGCGGCGACCGCCGTGTCGCCGGTCGCGACCGACGCCCAGGCGCCGTCGCTGCCGCAGGCGAACCGAGCCGTCGCAGTCGGCGCAGGCCCTCCATCATCTCCGCCTCGTCCGCCGGCGCGCTGAACGTCAGGCGCACGAAGCGCCCCGGCGTCTCGCTGGCGAAATAGCCGTGGCCGGCGTGGATCGCCACGCCGTGGGCGCGGGCGCGATCCTCGACGTCGGCGACGTCGTCGGGCAGTTCGACCCACAGGTGGAGACCGCCGCGCGGCACCGCGGCGACGCGCCAGCGCGGCAGCTCGCGGGCCAGCCCTTCGACCATCGCGGCGCAGCGCCCGCGCAGCGCCGTGGCCAGGCTGCGCAGATGGCGATCCCAGGCCGGCGCGGTGAGCAATTCCACCGCCGCGTCCTGGAGAGGCCGCGAGACGAAGAAGTCGTCGACCAGGCGCATCGCGCGCAGCCGCTGCATCACCGGGCCGCGCCCGATCAGGCCGCCGACCCGCAGGCTCGGCGAGGCCGGTTTGGTGAGCGACATCAGCGCGATCACCGTGCCGTCGCGATCGTCGGCGACCAGCGGCCGCGGCATGAGGCCGCCGTGGCCCAGATGCCGGGCGCAGTCGTCCTCGAGCACGAACGCGCCGGCTGCCCGCGCCACGGCGATCACCTGCCGGCGGCGATCCGGGGCGAGGACGGCGCCGGTCGGGTTGTGGAACGTCGGCTGCAGGTAGCAGAGCCGCGCGCCGGTCATCGCGAACGCCTCGGCGAGCAGATCGGGCCGCACGCCATCGGCGTCCATCGGCACCGGGACCGGCCGCAGTCCGGCGGCGCGGGCGGCGGCGAGCGCGCCGGGGTAGGACGGCGATTCGACCAGGACCGGGCTGCCCGGTGCGGCGACGGCGCGGAAGCACAGCGACATCGCGCTCTGCGCGCCGCTGGTGACCAACACGTCGTCCGGGCCGACGTCGCCGCCGGCGAGCCGGGCGAACACGGCCTGCAGCGACGGCAGGCCCGCGGCGGGCGCGCGATCCCAGGCGTCCGGCCGGCGCGCCGCCCGGGCCAGTGCGGCGCCGAGCGCCCGCGTCGACTGCAGGCTGCGGTGCAGGTAGCCGCCCGCCAGCGAGATGGCGTCGGGCGCCGGCGCCGACAGGTAGGCGCGGGCGTAGGCGGCGTCGACGTGGCGCTCGCCGAGCGCGACCGCCTGCCACGATCGGTCGGGCGGCTCGGCGCCGCGGGCCACGGACGTCCGCGGCGCGACGAACGTGCCGCTGCCGGGCCGCGTCACGACCACGCCCTCGCCGGACAGCCGGGCCATCGCCCGCGCCACGGTCACCGGCCCGACGCCGAGCCGCGCGATCAGGTCGCGGCTGCTCGGCAGGCGATCGCCGGGGGCCAGCGCCGCGACGTCGCCGCGCAGCGTTGTCAGGACGCGCTCGGTACTGCTACTGTCATCCATGAAGAAAGATAGTAGCGCTTTTGTCGCGGTCGCGGAACCGCTCCTCGACGTCGCCGCCCTCCGGGCCGACACGCCGGGCTGCGATCGCGTCACCCACTTCAACAACGCCGGCTGCGGCCTGATGCCGCGGGCCGTGCTGGACGCCCAGGTCGAGCACCTGGCGCTCGAGGCGACGGCCGGCGGCTACGAGGCCTCGGCGCGCCGGGCGGCCGCGATCGCCGATTTCTACGCCGCCACCGCCGACCTGATCGGCGCCCGCGCCAGCGAGATCGCCTTCGCCTCGTGCGCCACCGCCGCCTACAGCAAGGCGCTGTCGGCGATCCCGTTCGAGCGCGGCGACGTCATCCTGACCACCCGCCACGACTTCATCTCGAACCAGATCGCGTTCCTGGCGCTGCGGCAGCGCTTTGGCGTCGACATCGTGCACGCGCCCGATGCGCCCGAAGGCGGCGTCGACGTCGAGGCGATGGCGGCGCTGATGCGGACGCGGCGGCCGCGGCTGGTGGCGGCGACGCACGTCCCGACCAATTCCGGCCTCGTCCAGCCGGTCGCGGCGATCGGCCGGCACTGCCGCGAGCTGGACCTGCTGTATCTGGTCGACGCCTGCCAGTCGGCCGGCCAGTTCCCGCTCGACGTCGAGACCCTCGGCTGCGACCTGCTGACCGCGACCTGCCGCAAGTGGCTGCGCGGGCCGCGCGGCTCGGGCTTCCTCTACGTGTCGTCGCGGCTGCTGGCGACGGGCTTCGAGCCGCTCTTCATCGAAATGCGCGGCGCCACCTGGGTGGCCGGCGACCGCTACGAGCCGGTCGCCACGGCCAAGCGCTTCGAGGAGTGGGAGCTGAACTACGCCGGCGTCATCGGCTGCGCGGTCGCCACGCGCTACGCGCTCGGCGTCGGCCTCGAGGCCATCGCCGCGCGCGCGCCGATGCTGGCGGCGCGGCTGAGGGATCGGCTGTCGGCCATCCCCGGTGTGCGGGTCCTCGATCGCGGGCCGGCGCTGGCCGCGACCGTGACGCTGGCGGTCGCGGACTGGGAGCCGCAGCCGTTCCAGGATGCGCTGTCGGCCCGGCGCATCAATTCGGCGCTGAGCTACCGCGACTACGCCGTGTTCGACTTCGGCGACAAGGACGTCGACTGGTGCTCGCGCCTGTCGCCGCACTACTACAACACCGAGGCGGAAGTGGACCTGGTCGCCGAGGCGGTCGCCGAGATCGTCGCTGGTCGCCTATGATCGGGGCGCTGTGATCGACTGGCTGCTCATCGTCCTCCCCGGCGTGATCTGGGGCGCCTCGTTCCTCTTCATCGCCGAAGGTCTGACCGCGGTCGCGCCCGATGGCGTCACGTTCATCCGCATCGTCGTCGGCTTCCTGACGCTGAGCACGGTGCCGGGCGCCCGCAAGGCGATCGTGAAGAGCGACTGGCTCGGCGTGGCGGCGCTCGGGCTGCTCTGGTTCGCCTTCCCGATGAGCATGTTCCCCTACGCCGAGCAGTGGATCTCGTCGGCGCTGACGGGCATGTTGAACGGCACTGTGCCGCTGTTCGCGACGGCGGTCGCGGCGGTGCTGCACCGGCGCTGGCCGCCGGCCATGGTCGGCGTCGGCATCGCCACTGGTCTGTTCGGCGGAGTGCTGATGGCCTGGCCGGGGTTCGGCGCCGGCGGCAACGGCGCCCTGGGCATCGTGCTGATCATCGCCGCCTGCATTTCGTACGGCTTCGCCGTCAACCTGGCCCGGCCGCTGCAGCAGCGCAACGGCGCGCTGCCGGTGGTCTGGCGGGCGCTCCTGGTCGCGCTGATCCTGACCGCGCCGCTGGGGCTGCCGCGCGCGCTGCACGGCCACTGGACGCCGCGGGCGGTGCTGTCGCTCCTCGCCCTCGGCGCCCTCGGCACCTGCGTCGCCAACGTGATGACGACGATCGCCGCCGGACGTCTCGGCGCGACGTCCGCCTCGGTCTCGGCCTACTTCATCCCGGTGGTGGCGCTGCTCCTCGGCGTCCTCGTCCGGAACGAGCACGTCGCGACGATCTCGCTGATCGGCGGCGCGATCAGCCTGGCCGCGGCGTGGGTGGTGCGGTGGGCGTCGATGCGCGCCGCGGCGGCCGCGTCGTCCGCGGTCGCGACCGGCACCCCGGTGCCGGCGAAGTAGGGATGCCAGCGAAGGAGGCCCCGTGCGCCTGGACCCGCTGCCGATCGACGGACACGTCGACGCCGTCGTCGAGGCGGTGCGGCGGCATCGTGCCGTGGTGGTCGTCGCGCCGCCCGGCGCCGGCAAGACGACGCGGCTGCCGCCGGCCTTCGCCGCGGACGGACCGGTGCTGGTGCTGCAGCCGCGGCGCGTCGCCGCCCGCGCCATCGCCCGGCGCATCGCCGAGGAGCGCGGTTGGACGCTGGGCCAGGAGGTCGGCTGGCACGTCCGCTTCGAGCGCCGCTTCACCGCCGCGACGCGGGTGCTGCTCGCCACCGAAGGCATCCTGACCGCGCGGCTGGTCGACGATCCGCTCCTCTCCGGCGTCCGGACGGTCGTCCTCGACGAGTTCCACGAGCGTTCCATCCACGCCGACCTCGGGCTGGCGCTGGCCCGCCAGGCGTGGACGGCGCGAGACGACCTGCGCCTGGTGGTGATGTCGGCGACGCTCGCGGCCGGACCGGTGGCCCGCTTCCTCGACGGCTGTCCGATCATCGACGTGCCGGGCCGTCCGTTTCCGCTCGAGGTGAGCTACGCGCCGGGCGAATCCGTCGCCGACGCGGTGCGCGCGGTGTGGCCGGGTTCACGCGGCAGCGTCCTCTGCTTCCTGCCCGGCGCCCCCGAGATCCGCCGCGCCCACGGCGAAGTCGCGCGGGTCGTGCCCGATGCGCAGGTGATCGATCTGTTCGGCGGCCTCTCCGCCGACGAGCAGGACCTGGCCATCCGCGGGGGCGGCCGGCGCGTCATCCTGGCCACCAACATCGCCGAGACGTCGCTGACGGTGCCGGGCGTCGACACCGTCGTCGACACCGGCCTCCACAAGGTCGCGCGCTACGACGGCGAACGCGCCCTGGACACGCTCGACACCGAGCGCGTGTCGCAGGCCAGCGCCGACCAGCGGGCCGGCCGCGCCGCGCGCCTCGGCCCGGGCCGGGCCCGCCGCCTGTGGGACGCCCGCGATCGGCTGCGCCCGCACGGCGAGCCGGACATCGCCCGTATCGATCTCGCCGGGCCGCTGCTCGATCTCGCGGCGTGGGGCGCCGACCCCGACACCTTCCCGTGGTTCGAGGCGCCGCCGCCCGGTGCGGTCGCCGCCGCGCGCGCGCTGCTGCAGCAACTCGGCTCGCTCGCCGGCGCCGCGCTCACGCCGCTCGGCCGCGGCATGCAGGCGCTGCCGCTGCCGCCGCGCCTGGCCCGGATCCTGATCGAAGCGGGCGGCGCGCGCGACGCGGCGCGGGCCTGCGCCATCCTGTCTGAGCGGCAGCTGGCGCCGGCGCGGCGCGAGGCGACGACGTGCGACCTGCTCGGCTCGCTCGATGCGTGGGCGTCGCTGCCGCCGCACGTCCACCAGGTGGCGCGACGAGATCGAGAGCCTCGCCGACGGGATCGGCGGCGGGGGCGTGCCGGCCGAGTCGCGGCGCACCTTCGGCGAGTCCGATCTCCGCCGCGCACTCTTCGTCGGCTATGCCGATCGCCTGGCCCGGCGCCGCGACCCGCAGGGGACCACGCTGGTGCTCGCGACCGGCACGGGCGCGGTGCTCGGCCGCGAGAGCGGCGTCCGCGACGGCGAGTTCCTGGTCGCGCTCGACGTCCAGGCGCCGACGAGACCGGGCGATCCGAACGCGCTCGTTCGAGTTGCCAGCCGCGTCGAGCCGGAGTGGATCGTGCCGACGGCGATCGCCGTCGAGCACGCCTTCGATCCGCGGACGGGGCGGGTGCGCGCCTGGCGGCGCGAGCGCTTCGATCGCCTGCTGCTCGCCGAGCACGCGCAGGCGCCGGAGCCGGCCGCCGCCGTCGAGGTCCTGGCCGAGGCGTGGCTGGCGGGGGAGCCCGACGCCGCCAACGCGGCCTGGCTGCGCCGCGTGCGCTTCGCCGGGCTGTCGATCGACTTGCCGGCGCTGGCGCGGGCGGCGGCGAGCGGCGCGACGTCGCTGGCGGATCTCGATCTGGCTGCGCACGCGCCGTTCGCGCTGACCCGCGACCTCGAGCGGATCGCGCCGAGCCACCTGGACCTGCCGAGCGGCCGCCGGACCGCGCTGGTCTACGAGGCCGACGGCGCCGTCTCGGCGTCGGCCAAGCTGCAGGAGCTGTTCGGCCTGGCCGAGACGCCGCGCGTCGGCGCCGCCGGCACGCCGGTCGTCCTGTCGCTCCTGGCGCCGAACGGGCGACCCGTACAGACCACGCGCGACCTGCGCAGCTTCTGGGATCGCACCTACCCCGAAGTGCGCAAGGAGCTGCGCGGCCGCTACCCGCGGCACCCGTGGCCGGACGATCCGTGGACGGCGACGCCGACGGCGCGGGCCAAGCCGCGGCGCTGAGCCGGCCCCGCGTGCGGCGCCGCGACGCGCCCAGCGTCGCGCATCAGCCGCCGCCCGCTCGAAGGGCCGCCCGCGGCCGGCGTGAGAGCCGGCCGCAGACAAACGCGGCCCCGCGTGCGGCGCCGCGACGCGCCCAGCGTCGCGCATCAGCCGCCGCCCGCTCGAAGGGCCGCCCGCGGCCGGCGTGAGAGCCGGCCGCAGACAAACGCGGCCCCGCGTGCGGCGCCGCGACGCGCCCAGCGTCGCGCATCAGCCGCCGCCCGCTCGAAGGGCCGCCCGCGGCCGGCGTGAGAGCCGGCCGCAGACAAACACAGTCGCGCTTTGCAAACGCCGGCCCGTCCCATAGACTGAGGGTTCGCCCTGCTCGCGCGGGGCGTCGAGGGCGGCCGTACCGCGGCCCGGACCTTGTGCAATGGCAGCCTCCGAACCGCGTCAGGACCGGAAGGTAGCAGCGCTAAGCAGTGTCTGCCATGTGCCGCAGGTCATCCGGGTCGCGGTAGGGCCGCTCTCGACGCGATCGCGTGACCATCGCAACCCCGACCCCGACTGATCCGAGCTGACGTGTCGTACCAGGTTACTCGCCCGCAAGTGGCGGCCGCAGCGCTTCGACGAGGTGGTCGGGCAGAAGGGCGTCACCCAGACCCTTCGCAACGCGATCGCCACCGGGCGGATCGCGCAGGCGTTCGTGTTTGCCGGTGCCCGGGGCGTCGGCAAGACGACCACGGCGCGCATCCTGGCTCGCGCCTTGAATTGCGAGAAGGGCCCGACACCGGAGCCGTGCGGCGTCTGCGACAGCTGCGTCGAGATCGCCGAGGGCCGCGACCTCGACGTGCTCGAGATCGACGCGGCGACGCACACCGGCGTCGACAACATCCGCGAGGTGATCATCGACGGCCTGCAGGTGCGGCCGGCGCGCGATCGCTACAAGATCTTCATCATCGACGAGGTCCACCAGCTCTCGAGCTCGTCGTTCAACGCCCTGCTCAAGTCGATGGAAGAGCCGCCGCCGCACGTCATCTTCATGATGGCGACGACGGAACTGCACAAGATTCCCGAGACGATCCTGTCGCGGGCCCAGGTCTTCGAGCTGCGGACGATCGGGACGCGGGCCATCGTCGATCAGCTCCGCCGCATCGCCAACGCCGAGAAGGTGACCATCACCGACGAGGCGATCGCGCTGGTGGCGCGGGCCGCCGAGGGCAGCATGCGCGACGCGCAGAGCGCCCTCGATCAGGTGATGGCCTTCGGCGGCGCCGAGATTGGCGCGACGACGGTCTCGGAAGTGCTCGGCCTCGTCGATCGCGAAGTGCTCCTCGACCTGCTCGACGTGGTCGCCGACGAGGACGCGCCGCGGGTGTTCGACGTCGCCGGCCGGCTGGTCGAATCCGGCCACGACCTGCGCCACGTCTGCCGCGAGCTGGCCCGCCTGGTCCGCGACCTGATGGTGCTGCAGGTGGATCCGGCGCGGACCGCCGACGCGGAGTTCGTGATCGACGGCGACGGCGAGCGCCTGCGGGCCATCGCCAGCCGCTTCTCGCGCGAGGATCTGCTGCGCGCCTTCGAGTTGGTCGCCAAGCTCGAGCAGGACGTCAAGGTCGCCGCGCAGCCGCGCTTCCACCTCGAGATGGCGCTGCTGCGCTGGGTGCACCTGCGCAAGCTGGTGCCGCTCGCCGCGCTCCTCGAAGGTCTGGCCGGCGGTGGCGGCCTGCCGGCCTCCGCCGCGTCCGTGGCGCCGCGTGCCGCCAGCCCGCTGCCGACCCGTCCGACGGCGCCGCCACCGTCGCGGTCGACGGCTCCGGCGGCTCCGGCTGGCGCGCGACCGCCGGCGGCTCCGTCGTCGGCTAGTGCGCGACCGCCGGCGGCTCCGACGCCACGCCCCGCCGCGCCAACCGCGCCGGTGGCGTCCGCCGGGCCGTCGCAGCGCGATCTCCTCGTCGACGACGTGTCCGCCGCCGCGCTGGCCCGGTTCCGCGACGCCTTCCTGGCCGATGTGAAGCGCTCGCGCGGCCAGGCCGACTGGGGCATGGTCTTCCTGCCGGCGCGCCGGGTCGAGATCGCCGTGGGATCGGTGACGTTCGTCTACGAGACGCAGCCCAAGCTGATGGCCGCGCGCTTCGAGGCGCTGCGCCCCGAGCTGAGCGAGTTGGCCACCGCGGTGGCGGGCCGTCCGATGACGGTCGCCTGCCAGGTCGAGTCGGGGCCGGCGGTGGCGGCGCCGACGGCGCAGCAGGGCGAAAAGGATCGGCTCAGGGCCGTGGCGATGGCCGAGCCCGCCGTGCAGAAGCTGCTCGACGTGTTTCCGGCCGACATCCGCGACGTCGAAGAGGTGAACGAATGAACATCCAGCAGATGATGAAGCAGGCCGCCAAGATGCAGGAGCAGGTGCAGAAGCAGGCGGCCCAGACGCGCGCCGAAGGCACGGCCGGCGGCGGCGGCGTCACCATCGTCATCAACGGTTTAAAGCAGGTGCAGTCCCTCAAGATCGACCCCGAGGTCGTCTCGAAGGACGATGTCGAGATCCTGCAGGACATGATCATCGCCGCCTTCGTCGACGCGCAGAAGAAGGTCGACGAGGACATGAAGAAGCAGATGGGCGGCATGCTCGGCGGCATGGGCCTGCCGGGCTTCTAGCGCGACGGCCCTTCCCCGAGACTCGATGGCCCTTCCCGAATCGCTCCAGGCGCTCGTCGCCGAGCTCCAGCGCCTGCCCGGCATCGGCGCCAAGAGCGCGCAGCGGCTGGCGTTCCATCTCCTCAAGAGCCCGCGCGAGAACGTCGATCGCCTGACGCAGGCGATCGTCCTGGTCAAGGATCGCGTCGCGCACTGCACGATCTGCCACAACATCACCGACAGCGACCCGTGCGGCTACTGCACCGGCGCCGACCGCGACCAGGGCCTGATCTGCGTGGTCGAGGATCCGCAGAACGTGGCGGCGGTCGAGAAGACGCACTTCAAGGGCACCTATCACGTGCTGATGGGCGTGCTGTCGCCGCTCCAGGGCATCGGGCCCGACGACCTGAAGATCCGCAGCCTGCTGACGCGGGTCGGGCAGGGGCACGTCCAGGAGATCGTCCTGGCCACCAACCCCACCGTCGACGGCGAAGCCACGGCGATCTATCTGGCCAAGCTGATCAAGCCGCTTGGCGTCCGCGTCACCCGCATCGCCATGGGCGTCCCCGTCGGCAGCGACCTCGAGTACGCCGACGAAGTGACCATGAGCAAATCCATGGCCGGGCGGCGGGAAGTCTAGGCGTCGGCGCTGCGCCAGCGGGCGAGGAAGAACACGCCGAACGCCGTCCAGAAGAGCATCCGGACCTTCCGGACCAGCGCCAGCGTGGCGCCGGTTGCGCTCGTGTAGCCGAGCACGGTCGTGAAGAGCGCGGATCCCGCCTCGTCGACTCCCAGCCGGAGCGGCACGAACTTGAACACCACGTTGGTCAGGCGGTTCGCCGTCTCGAGGATGAAGGCGACGAGCAGGGTCGGCGGCGCGATGATCCACGCCAGCGTCACGAACACCTCCGCGACGCCGGCGGCGTGATACAGGCCCTCGAGCGCCAGCACGGAGAACAGCCGGGCCGGGTTCTCGCGGTGGAACCCGTAGACGGTGTCCTCGAGCGTGCGCAGCTTTTCGAGTCGCCCCGAAAGCGCCTGCGGTGCCAGCGATCGCCGGTGCAGCCAGTCGAGGAGTCCGGTCATCACCTTGATCTGGCGGCCGACGATGAAGGCCGCGGCGACTAGCATCGCCAGCATCACGCCGACCGAGACCAGGAACACCAGCTCGAGGTTGTGCGACACCCGGAAGTTGTGGAGCAGCGCCAGCGTGCCGCTGACGATGACGACCGCCACCGTCATCGTGTAAATCAGGTTCTCGATCGTCAGGCCCGAGACGGCGGTCGCCAGCGGAACGCGGTGCCGGACGTAGACGGCCTTGGTCGCCTCGCTCGCGAACAGCCCGAGCGGCGTCAGGTTGCCGAGGGCGTCGCCGGTCAGGAAAGCGGGGAAGGTGTCGCGGACGCGCAGGCCGGCGCCGGGCGGCGTGCACAGCGTCCAGGCCCAGGCGCGGACCAGCAGGCGCAGCCCGGACAGCAGGATCACGACCAGGAAGCCCCAGCCGACGCTCTGCATGCCGGCGACGACCTCGTCCAGGCGGGTCTGCCGCAGGGTCAGCGCGAACAGGGCGGCGCCGAACAGGGCAGCCGCGACGCTCCCCGGCGACACCCGCCGGCGCTTACGCTCGCCTGGCTGGGGCCCGCCGCGGTCGTCCACGCTCACGCTGGCCATCGTGTGCCGCGCCGGAGCCTGCGTCAACTTGCGTTTTGTTGCCCGCGCCCGCCGGTCCGGCGCACGCTCCGGACCCCGACCGCCCGCAATCGACCCCCGGCGTCTATAATCGGCCCGTGCTCCCCGCCGCCTACCAGCTTCCGGCCGCCGTGCTCCTGCTCGGCGGGGGTCTGTTGGCGTGCTTCGTCGGGCAACGGCTGTTCCGCGTGGTCCTCGGGATCTACGGCTTCGTCACCGGCGCCCTGATCGCCGCGACCATCGTCGGCCCGTCCACGGCGGGGACGCCGATCCTGGCGATGCTGGCCGGCGGCGCCATCGGCGCGCTGGTCCTGATCCTGGCCTACTTCGTCGGCGTCGCGCTGGTCGGGGCGGCGCTCGGCGCCGTCATCGTCCACGTCATCGCGGCCCAACTGGCGCGCGAGCCGCATCCCGTCGTCGTCATCCTCGGGACCGTCGCCGGCGCCGTCGCCGCGATGGCGCTACAACGCTACGTGATCATCGTCGCGACCGCCTTCGGCGGCGCCTGGACCGCGCTCGTCGGCGCCATCAGCATGATCGGCAACCGCGCCGCGCAGGTCACCGACGGCTGGGTGCTCTACCCGCTTCGCGTGCCCCAGGGACACGAGTGGATGTGGGTCGGCTGGATCGTGCTTGGCGGCATCGGCGCCGCCGTCCAGCTCTCGAATCGCCCGCGCACCGCCAAACGCTGACGGCGGAGCCGCGGGTCCTGCTCGACCAAACGCTTCAAGGAGATCTCGAATGTCTGTGTTTTCGCGCAAGGTGGACGTGTTCTGGAACGGCGGCATCATGGACGGCAAGGGCGAGGCGAAGGCCGGCACCGGGGCGTTCGCGCTGCCGGTGACGTTCCCGTCGCGCATCGGCGAGCCGGCCGGCACCACCAGCCCCGAAGAGCTGCTGGCCGCGTCGCACGCCGCGTGCTACGCCATGGCGTTCAACGCCACGCTGGGCCGCAACAGCGCCAAGGCCGCCACGACGCACGTGACCGCGACGGTCAGCGCCGAGAAGACCGACGCCGGCATCAAGGTCGTGTCGTCGGCTCTGGAAGTCGTCGTCACCGGCCTCGAAGGCACCGACGCGGCCGGGCTCGCCGAGCTGGCCAAGAAGGCCGAAGGCGGCTGCCCGATCTCGAACGCGATCCGCGGCAACGTCGCCGTGACCGTGAAGACCAGCATCGCGCAGAACGCGTAAGCGTTACCGGCTGGCGCGATGGTCGTCCTGATCTTCGGCGCCAGCGGCTCGGCCGGCGGCGGCGTGCTCCAGGCGTGCCTGGCGTCAGCCGCCGTCACCGAGGTTCGGGCCATCGCGCGGCGGCCCTTGGCCGTCGCGCATCCCAAGCTCCGGGTCGTCCAGCACCAGGCGTTCGACGACTACGCGGCGATCGCCGCCGCGTTCGCCGGGGTCGACGCCTGTCTGTATTGCCTGGGCAAGTCATCGACCCAGGTTTCCGTCGAGGCCGAGTATCGGCGCCTGACCTACGACTTCGCCCTGGCCGCGGCGCGGGCGCTTTGGCAGGGGAGTCCTGGCGCCGTCTTCCAGTTCATCAGCGGCGCCAGCACCCGGATCGACAGCCGCTACATGTGGGCGCGGGTGAAGGCCGAGACCGAACGCGACCTCCTGGCCGAGGGGTATCCGGTCAACTGCTGGCGGCCGGCCGCGATCGACGGCGTGGCCTCGGCGAGCGAGCCGTTGCTGTTTCGGCTGGCGCGGCCGGGGATGCGACTGCTCAAGCCGTTCCGCAGCCTCTACGTCCGTGCCGAGGACATCGGGATCGCGATGCTGGCCGCCACCGCCGAGGGGATGCGTGGGCGGATCCTGGAGAACGCCGAGATCCGGGTCCTGGCCGACGCGGCGCGGAGCGCGGGATGACCGCAGGATAAAGAGTCCCGGCGGCCGATCCGATGATCTAGGTTGCGCGTCAGGCCAAAGCCCGGCTAAAATCAAGGGTCTGCCGCACTTGCCGGTCCGGTAGATACGCGGGGCCAAACGGCCGAGCGTCCCACCACACGTTCCTCGGTAGCTCAACGGCAGAGCATCCGGCTGTTAACCGGAGGGTTGCTGGTTCGAATCCAGCCCGAGGAGCCACACCAGTAAACTCAATAAGTTGCGATGTCTCGCGGTCGCGTGATCGCACAAGTCATTACGTCTCAAGATGTTGCGGCTGCTTAGGCCGCACTGGACGATGTCCGCAACTGTGGTTGGTCCTGTTCGAAGTGTGCTGCCTGAGCTACGGCAGAACGGAGAGGAGACATCATGTCAACAGCGCGGCAGCCCACACCGGACGGCAGGGCGGCTCAGCTCATTGACGTCGAAGGGCCGCGGTTTGGAAGATGACGCGGCAGGCCACAGCTCTCGTGCGGAGTGTATTGAGGCCGCAACCACGTCGCTCTTGGGAGTCCGTATGCGCAAACTCATGTCGGCCAAAGCGAAAAGCCAACATTGCCGCTGCTCGGAAGAAGCGATGGGCCAAGGTCAAGAAGGCGACGGTTTAAGCATTTGACTCTTGTCGTCGGTCTTCACCTCGGCACACATGACCTGCCTGGCGATATTCGGACCAGCTGAAGCTTGAGAGAATGGCGGCCTCCGGCAGGAGACGCCATGAAGAAGACGCGGTTCACGGACGAGCAGATGGTCACGATCCTCCGCGAGGCCGATCAGCGGCCGGTGCCGGAGGTGGCCAAGAAGCACGGCATCAGCGGCCAGACGATCTACGCCTGGCGGAAGCACTTCGGCACCCTGGAGGCGGCCGATGTGAAGCGGCTGCGACACCTCGAGCAAGAAAACGGGCGGTTGAAGAAGATGGTCGCCGACCGGGACCTCGAGCTCGACGTGCTCAAGGAGATCACCCGAAACAAATGGTAGGCGCACGCGTGCGCCGGCAGCAGGTCGCCTACGCCCACGGGCGCGGCCTGTCCCGCCGCCGCGCGTGCGCCTTGCTGTCGGTCGCGCGGTCGACCCTCGGCTACGCGTCCCGGCTCGCGACCCGGGACCAGCCCGTCGTGGACGCGATGCGCGAGCTCGCCGGCCAGTACCCGCGGTATGGCTATCGGAAGATCCGGATCTTCCTGGCCCGACGTGGCTACCGCATGAGCCCGGACCGCGCCTACCGCCTGTGGCGGCAGACCGGGCTTCAGCTGCCGCGGCGCCGGCCGAGGCGCCGGGTGGCGACGTCGCGGCCGCGGCCGCGACCGCCGACCGGTCTGAATCACGTCTGGGCGTACGACTTCATCTTCGACTGGTGCGCGGATGGGCGCGTGCTGAAGTGCCTGACGGTGGTGGACGAGTTCACGCGCGAGTGCTTGGCGATCGACGTGGCCGGCGGCATCCGATCCGGACGGGTCATCGAGGTCCTGAGCCGGTTGGTCAGTGTGCACGGCGCGCCCCGCTACCTGCGGTCCGACAACGGGCCCGAGTTCATCGCCACCGCCATCCTGCGGTGGCTGCAGACGGCGCAGATCGATACGGCCTTCATCGATCCGGGCAAGCCCTGGCAGACTGGGACCGACGAGTCGTTCAACGGGAAGTTCCGCGATGAGTGCCTGAGCCTCGAGTGGTTCCGCAATCGGCGGGAGGCGCAGGTCGGGATCGAGATCTGGCGCCGGCACTACAACGAGGTGCGGCCGCACCAGAGCCTGCAGTACCAGACACCGGCCGAGTTCAAGGCCAGCCTGGTCCGGCAGATCGAGCAACCAGGAGGAGAGAGCCGAGAGGCCGCCGTTCTCCAGTAATCACTGGTCCGATGAAACCAGGCAGGTCATGGCCGCGATAACGCGCGTCTTGGCTGCGACAGCGTTCATGGCGCCGCCGAACTTCCTCTGCGGCAACGGTGCGGGAGGCTCATGGAATGGATGAACGCACATCGCTCCTTCACGCGAAGCGCATCGGCACCGGCCTGTGCTTCATCGTCTTCCCGCTGGTGTGGGTCTTCGGATTCGCCGTCCACCCAGACCTGCTTGACCCGAGGATACTCAGCCCGGAGGAACTGATCCTCCGCGCTCGCGGCGATGGCCTGCTTCAGTTCGCGCACGCGCTGGTCACGTTGAACACGGCGGTTCTCGTAGTCCTGGCGCTGCACTTCATGAAGCTCCTGGAACCTACGTCTGCTGCCCGGGCTGGCCTGGTCGGCGCGGCGCTGGCCGTCCTGGGAGCCTGCCTGCTGGCCGCAGACAAGGGCGCGCTGTGCCTGACGATGAGTGCCCTGGACACCCTGCCCGAGAGCGAGTTTGCACAGATGATGCCAGGCCTGTTGGCCATGTTCTCGTTCAAAGGCTGGATGGCGCTGGTGTGGGGGCTGCTCCTTATGCCGATCGGGGTCCTGATCCAGACCGTCGCGATGCTGAGAACCAACGTCCTCCCGCGGTGGCAGCTGGGCCTGCTGTTGATCGGCGTCCTGTTCGTGGGCTTCCCCGACGGCGCGGAGATCGTGAATCTCACCGCCGCCATCCTCATGGCGGCGGCGATGGTTCCCTACGGGACTGGACTGATAAAAGGCAGGACGCAGCCAGCGCCTGCGTGACGGCTGCGAATGACATCGCCATGCCCTTACTCTCCCAACTGACGAGCCTTCCGTTCCAGCCGCCCGCGGCGGACGCGAACTGGATAACCGGCGTGGGGGGCGTGCGTCTGTACGTCTCGGTGCGCGTGCCGGCGATCGAGCCTGTGGGCGTCATCGATTTCGTGCTCGGCCCCGAGATTGGCTCTGCGGAACTCTACCCGCGCTTCGCGCATGCGGCGCGCGTGGCAGGCTTCGTGACGGCGGCGTCGCACCCGAGAGGCACGGGCCAGTCGGAAGGCGTGAGGGGCGACATCGACGACTACGCGCTGTTCCTGGCGGACCTCGAGCAAGGCCTGGCGTGGCTGCGACAGCGGTTCACGGCGAAGCCGATCTTTCTCTTCGGCCACAGTGCGGGCGCGGCGCTGGCGCTGGCGCTGGAGGTAGTCGCACGGACGCCACACGTGGCAGGTCTCGTGCTCGTGAACCCGGCGTACAAGCTCAGCTCCAGCGAGGGCATGCGGCCGTCCGTCACCGACTACGTGCGGTATGGCGTGAATTGCGTGTTCCGGCGGTCCACCCTCACGGTGGACATGAACCGCGCGCCCTCGCAGGTGCGCGAGGCGGCGGACCGCGCCGAGGCGGAAGCAATGCAGCGCGACCCTCTGGTGGTGCGGCACTTCAGCCTGCGCTACCTGCTCGCACAGAGGCGCGTGATGGACCGGAGTGTGACGAACGCGAAGGCCACGGACGCCCCGCTGCTCCTCATCCAGGGCGCGCGTGACTGGGTGGTCGACCCCACGGGCAACGACGCGCTCCTCGCCGCGGCTCGAACGACGGACAAGGTGAAGGTGATCGCCGCAGACGGTGCGCACGGCTCCACGGCGGTCGAGACCATGGTCGATCCTGACTTGGCTGCAGGCGCACGCGTCTCCAGGAGCGCGACGTCACGACTCATTGTGAGAGGAGGAGAGGCACTTGGGGAACGGTCGGATGATGAAAATCGGAGCGTGGGCCTTTCTTGCCGGGTCAGCGATGACCGTCGCCTTCCATACGGCAATGATGCTGGGGGCACCCTGGGGTCATCTGACCATGGGCGGTCGTTGGGACGGCGCGTTGCCCCTGCCCGCGCGGGGCCTGTCGGCGGCCTCGGCGGCACTGATACTGCTGATGGCCAGTGTCGTCGCAGCCAGAGCCGGGCTTCTGGCGTGGCGATTTCCCGCGTGGTCCATATATGCGGTGCTGGCCTTCATGGTGCCTTCCATCGCAATGCATGTGGCGACGCCGAGCGCGGCCGAGCGCCAGCTGTGGCTGCCGGTGATCCTCGCCATGGCGCTTGGCGCAGCCGCGACCCTGCGGAGCCGGTGATGCTGCGCACAGGTACCGGCACCACCGACGGGCGGCTTTCAGCCTATCGGGAAGCTGCATCCTTGCCGACGGGTTGAAACCCTTGGCGAAGGTGGTGGCCGCCGCAGGTGCGCACAGCGCCACGGCGGTCGGAACGATGGTCGAGCTGATCCTGGCGTGGCTGCAGGCGCTCGGGTCAGCAGGAGCGCGACGTCACGACTCATTGTGAAAGGAGGAGAGGCACATGGGCATCAACCTGAAGAGCGTGCTCACCAGCGGCCTCGTGGCGGGTCTCATCATCAGCCTGAGCGCCCTCGCCATGGTGCCCGCGGTGGGTGAGCAAATGGACGCGGCGCTCAAGGCCCGCGGCGTGCCGCCTCTGAGCGCTGGCGCGATGGTGTACTTCATCGTGCAGTCATTCGTGTTCGGGGTGCTCCTGCTGTGGTTGTACGCCGCGGTGCAACCGCGGCTGGCTCCAGGACCGAAGACGGCGGCGCTCGTGGCCACGCTTGTGTGGTTCGTGGGGAATGGCTCGTCCAATGTCTCGAATGTGATGTACGGCTTCATGCCGGTCTCGCTGACCGTCGTTGGGACAGCGTGGGGCCTGGTCGAGTTGTTGGCCGCGGGCCTGGTCGGTGCGCGTCTGTACAAGGAGAGGGGTGCTGCCGTGTAGTTCAGGGAGGACTGTCATGTCACGTGACGGCACCGGCGCCTTTCGTCTCGGCCCAGCTCTGAGACTGGCACAGATGAGCCAGCCATCGAACTGCCACGGGCTGAGTCGCCGCTGCGCAGTCACCTACCGCGACGGCAGCCAGCCCTCGTCCAATCGGTCCAGCAATCGGGTGTCGCGGATAATCGTCGTATTGGTCAAGAGCGCGCTGGCTGCACGCAAGGCCGGATAGATGCGAATCTCGGCCCCATACCCTGGCCCGCCACCTGCATGACACAGGTACTCGTGGCCCGCGTGGCGCCCCGTGAACCAGGACAGCGCATGGCCGGTGGGCACACCAGACGCCAGCGTTTGCGGGGCGAACAAGGCGTCGTAGGCCTCGGCTGGGAGCAACCGCCGATCGCGCGTCGCCAGCCCCGTCAGGAGCGGGGCCCAGCCCAGAACGTTGCCCTTCAGGCCTCCATAAGCCGCGCCGTTCAGATGAAACGGGCGGTAGCGAATCCATCCGCCTTCGGTCGAACGGAGATGCGCGGGATCGGGAAGGAGGCTGATGAGGAGCCCGAGACCAGACCAGCGACGCGTATACCCCGTGGCGTGGCCGTCCTTCGGAATGTCGAAGCCGAGATACGCTCCGGTGCTCGCGTCGTTGCACCGGACCACGTCGAGGATGCGCTCACGCACGAACGCGGAGTAGCTGCGTCCAGCAACGACCTCGATGAGCCGGCCGAGCAGCAGAAACCCGATGTTGGAGTATCGGGTCCGTCGGCCAGGTGCGGCACACGTGCCGTGAGTGCGAAGCACGCGATCCAGGAACGCGGGTGCATCGAAGCGTGGGTGTTCGTCGTCGGCGTGGATCCACGAGAGCGGCAGGGGGTTCGGCAGTCCAGCCTGGTGGCTCAGGACCTGCCGCACGGTCGCGCCGTTGTGATACGGGATATCGGGCAGGTAGGCCGTCAACGGTACGTCGAGTCCGACACGCCCCTCGGCGACGAGCTGCAGAACGGCGAGCGCCGTCACGGGCTTCGTCGTCGAGAAGCAATGAAATGTTGTTCGCGGCGTCACGCTCGTGGGCGGCGTCCGTTGCGCCAACCCCCTGCAGACGATGGACGTCTCATCTGGACCCGAGCAACGCCAGTACTGCATGCCCTCCTGGCGCGTGAATCGGTCATCCACTCGACGTCCTCCCTTAGCGGCGCGGATTGCGGTTCCGGATGCTAGCCGGGGCCACCCAGGAGGAGGACCACGGCGCCTTTCCGCTGGCCGGCTTCGACGTAGCGGTGGGCTTCGGCCGCGTGTTCCAGGGGAAAAGAGCGATCGATGATGGGGGTGACCGTCCCTGCTTCGACGAGACCCTTGATGACACGCAGGGCGTCGGGCGTTTCGGACGACAGGGTGCAGACGAGCTTCTTGTCGCTGAAGAGCGACGTCCACAGCATCTGGAACACCTGCTTCGCCTTGAAGCTGACGAGGACGCAGCGGCCCTTCGGCCGGAGCGCACGCTGGCTTCGCGCGAACGGCATCCGCCCCAGGATGTCGATGATGACGTCATAGGTCTCGCCGGACGCGGTGAAGTCTTCCTTGGTGTAGTCGATGACCCGGTCCGCACCCAGCGCGCGCACATAGTCCATCCGTGCCGTTCCGCACACGCCCGTGACGTGCGCGTGGAAGTGGGCCTTCGCCAGTTGGACGACCGCCCATCCGATCCCTCCGCTGGCGCCGTTGACCAGGACTCTCTGGCCTGGTTGGATGTCGAGCTTCCGCAACAGACTGAGGGCCATCAACGCCCCGTAGGGAACCGCGGCGGCTTCCGCGAAACCCAGGTTCGCCGGCTTGGCCGCGAGCACCCCGCTTTCCGGCATGCAGAGGTACTCGGCGTAGGCGCCCATCCGTGGACCGCGGTACCCGAAGACCTGATCCCCTTCCTTGAACAGCGTGACGTCCCTACCGACAGCCGACACTTCGCCGGCGAACTCGCTTCCCAGGATGCGTATCCTGGGCTTGCGGAGGCCGAAGGTCACCCTGCCGATCAGCCAGAAGAGGAGGGGCATGTGAAACCTCGCCGGCGTGACGGCCGTGAAGTTGCGGACCAGGCGGTCGCCGAAACTCACTGGCGTCGCCCGGATCCTGATCAAGACCTCTCGGCGGCTCGGGAAGGGGGTGGGCACCTCCGTGACGTGCAGAACCTCCGGCGGTCCGAACTTGGTGAAGACGACGGCTTTCACGCGTGCGCCTCCTTGTCGGTCCTGACCAACATCATGCGGGGCGCTCGCGTTCTCTCAGGCGCCATTGTTCTCCGACGTCGGCGAGAGACCAACACGCCGGAAGAAGACGGCCAACAGGATGCCAGCGGCCGAGATCGTCACCGACCACAGCGCGGCGGCGTAGATGAACGAACGGTTCACGAAGTACGTCAGAAAGATCGGCACCGCGACCACGCCGGTCGCGAGAAGCAGCCACCGAATCCATCGTTGCAGTCCGCCACGCTCGAACGCCGGCGCCGTCACGAGGGCCGCCAGGCACATGAAGAGGTAGCCGAGACCGTCGACGGCATTGAACACCGAATCCCCGCGAGCGATCGTGATCAACGCAGCTTCACTCGCCGCTCCACGCAACACGCGTGGCTCGACGACGAAGAGCTCCACGATGTAGGACGCCGAGCACAGCGGCACATAGACACCCGCAAACACCACGCCCAGTTGGCTCCAGATCTTGCGCTCGCTGGGCACGATGGCATTGACGCACACCAGCAGCGCGAGAAAGCTGGGGGCGAGGAGCAGCGATGGCGTGAGCGACAGCACGGCATCCCACGGCGCCGACAAGACTTTCGTTTCAGTCAACACCGCCGCAATCGAGAACAGGATAGTGCACACCGCGGTCAGAATCGACGACCAGATGCCGATCGCGATGACCGTACGTGTGCCTGCGTCCATCGTCGTCATGGTGAGCCTCTTCCTGAGAGGTGCCCCGATGTCGTGGCGGCGCGAGGGGTCAGTCGTGCCAGATACATCCCCCAGAGCACGACCAGGTTCGTCACGGCTCCCATGCTCATCGGGATCGGCGCGTACCAGACGATGAGCCACGCCACCCCGGCGCCCAGGGCCGCCAGCCACGTGGGCCAGGTGAGCGGGCGCCACAGCATCAGACCGGTCGCCGCCACCCACGACACGAACGCCCACAGGTAGATGGCGAATTCGCTGTTCTGGCGAGCCATAGGTTCCGTGCGTCCCTCGACGCGGTCTTTCACGCCTGACAGGATCTTGCGAACGGCGATGACGTCGGTGAACTCGGTGAAGACGTCGAGGGCGAGGGCGAGCGGCTCGGTCCAGTGATGACTCCACTGGATGCGGCTGACCAATCGCGTGTGGCGCGGATCGACTGGGTACAAGGCCCAGGTAAACGCGCCAGGATACTCGCCGGAGGCTCCCGCCCAGACGAGATATTCACCAGGCGCCATGGCGTGCACGACGAGACGCAGAGCCGCGGTGAGTGGCAGGGGATCACCGACCGCGAGGCGCTGTAGCTCGGGTGCAATGGCCTCCGCACTTCGGAGCCCGCGGGGGCTTCCAAGGTTCTCGAGGATGTCGTAGCCGTAGAAGCCGGCGCGGCCGTATCCCATCTGCACCAGCCAGGGCCAAATGTCAGATGGCGTCCCTTCGATCGTGATGGCCCGAGTCGCGAGGAACGTGGGCTGGTGGCTGAGCGCGTCCCCGGGCATGGGGCGGTTGATCTCCGCATCGGTCGCACCCCAACGAAGCTGGTAGGGGCGCGCCACCAGCAGGTACACGGCCGAGACCAGGCCCACCAGGGCCACGGTTCCGAACACCTTGGTGAACACCATGTCTTTGCCCACCTCATTACCTGGGCGTCTCGGTTGCACGCGGGCCTGACTGCGGCTCACGCGCTGACGCGAGTTCGGTGACTCCTGGCTGCCGGTCGCGAGGTCCCAAGACCGACGGGAATGCAGGGTCGGTGCCGAGTCCGAGCGCCGCGACCCATAGCGCCAGATCGGCACGGATCCCGAGCGCAAACGCGGCGGTGCCGCCGATCACCCCCCAGAGGGCCGGCACGAGGCAGATGCTGCGCGGCACGCCCTGAGCCGTGAGCAGCCAGCCGGCGGTGACGAGCGCCGTCGGACAGGGCACGGCGAAGAGCGGTAGGCGTGGGTATCGGAGACCGACCGCCAGCCCTATCAGCGGATAGACCAGCCCGTAGAGTACGAGGGCGAGGCCCAGGACACCCCGCGCCGAGAAGGTCATGGCGTTCCCACCTGAGCCGCGCACCGCCAACCAGGTGAACGCCGCCGCTTGTGCCACGAATGCCAACGAGAAGATGCCGGCGATCGGATTGATCGGACGGAAGTAGAACCAGTGATACGCGATGCCGGACAGCGCCCAGTGTACGGCCAGCAGGCCGTACAGCGCACGGCCCGCGATCGATCCTCGGCGCACCCACACCCAGGCCGCGTAGGCCGTGCCGATCCAGAGCACGGCCGCGACCGGCCACAGGGCGGCGTTGTACGCGCCGAACACGTCGAGGAAGGCATCGTGTGAGAACGGGATGTTCACCTTCGGCTCCCTGAGCAGCTCCGCTGATCGGCGAGGGGCAACCGGTCAGTCGCCATGTCTGTACTCCACGCTCGTCGGGCGGCCGCGCCAGGTACCTGGAACCGACCGGAGGGCAGGTGCCATTCAACCAGCGATTCAGTCGCCACCGTGACGCCGGAGCGTTCACCGAACTGGCTGTTTCGCGCTTCCCATGGACGAGCGACCCGTGCGCCGCTCCCATCGTCGTAGAAGCGGTCTGGCGCATACACCGAGACGTTGCGGCCCTCGGCGTCGAACCGAAACTCCAGCAACACAGTGGTTCCTGAGGCGCTGATCGTCGCGAGGGCTCGGGCGTCGTCGATGGGCGTCCAGGTGACGCCCTGTCGCGGCAGCAGCGCCGTGGGAAGCCATGCGGCCTCCCCGAGATAGCGTTGGAGGGCGGCGGACGCCAACATCGGCGTCCCCTCAGCACTGACGACAGGGATCAGCCCCCACACGGCCCCACGCATCGAGCCCCGCCCGTCGATGAAGCTGTCGCGAACGTAGACGGGGACGCCCGGCAACATCCGAACCCGCGCGATCCAGACGAAACCTGGTGCGCCGGGCACGAACTCTTGCACGGCCGTGAACGGGCGCCAGTTGTCGCGCCCGGGCCGGCCCATGTTGAACTGGCCCTCCCAGGTAATCCGCGCGGACGTGATGATCGGCTGGCCGTGGTGCAGGACGCGCCGGAAGTACCGGGCCACGGGCGGCGGCAACCCCACGAGCTCACGCTCGGCATAGGGCGTCGATGGCCCGGCCTCGTGGACGCGCAGCGTCGCCACGGCATCCTCCGACGCCACGCGCCAGCGCCAGGCGCCAACGGTCACCACGGCGATGAACAGCGCGAACAACGCCGCCACTCCAACCGCAATCCACAGCCACACGGTTCGCCTCCTTCGCAGTGTGTGCGGTCGGGGGACGACACGCGGAGCCGTGGGCACTTGCGCCTCACCGCCCTTCTGGGTCCGCACGAGCGGCGCGCTGTCACTCATGACTGGCCTCGCGTTCCGCAGCTGCAACGTTGCGATCGCCGCGGGCGACAGAGCGTCCGTCGAGGCCGATGGGCAGCGGTTCGCCGGCGAGTGGTGCGGCGTCGGTACCAGGACGCTGCGCGTGGATGTGCAGGTGCGGTTCGCCCGTGTTGCCACTGTTTCCTACACGCCCCAGGGGGTCACCGGGGACGTCCGCCAGGCTGGTGCCCCCTGCCAGTACGTCCCGCTGGAGGATCCGTCTCGTCTTCGCCGGCTCTTCCAGGAATGGGCTGTGGGCCGACTCCGGGAAGGTGTAGAAGCCCTTGAGGGGCGCCTTCAGCTCATCGAAGTACTCCTTCGCCAGGGGGAACGACACCGTGTAGTCGTGGGCGCCGTGGAGGAGGTACACCGGGAGCGCGAGCTCGCGTACCACCTGGGTCAGGTCCATGGCGATCGTGGAGTTCCACAGGAGCCGGTCGCAGGCAAACTTGCCTCGCCAGATGTGCATCTTCTCCGCCAGCGTGTACTCCGGGTGCAGCCAAGACGCGAGGAAGACACCCGAGATCACCGACTGCATGTCACGTGTGGTGCCGACCCCCAGCGTGTGCATGGCCCTATCCCGCAGCGTCATGTAGGACCGCGGCAGCGGCACCTGCATCGTGGGCGGGTCCGTCTCGAGCGCGCGCACCATGCGCGTGTTCCCCTCGTCCCGGAAGCGCTGCAGCAGGTACGCGTACGACAGATTCTCGGACCTGAGCTGCCAGGTCATCTGTCCCACGCCAATGTAAGCGTGGAACCGCTCGGGCGAGCGGGCCGCCGCCTGGAGCGCGATGAGCGTTCCGCCCGAATGCGCCATGAGGTAGACCTTGTCCTGGTGGAATCGAGCCCGGAGGTAGTCAGTTACCGCGAGCGTGTCCTGTACCGCCTGGTCGATAGTGACCGTGTCCCACGCCAGGGTGCGGCTGTACGACAGCCCCGCGCCGCGCCGATCCCACCAGACGACCGTGAAGTCCCCGTCCAGGCCCGTCGGGTAGCGGCGTGTGAGGAAGTGCTCGGGCATGCCGGTGCCTCCGTGCACGAACAGCAGCACCGGGCCGGTCGCATCCCTGCCCTTGATGAACATGCCCTGCCGGACGCCGTTGATGTCCACCCATGTCTTTTCCGAGATGCTGCCTGCCAGCACCGTTCCATCCGCGCCCCTGAATGGAATGGGCGTCCCGGGACTCAGGATCAGCCCGGCGGCCACGATCACGACCAGGCTCCCGGCGAGTGCCGCTGCCACGATCAACACGATGCGTCGTGCCTGTCGCGCGCTTGCCATGAGACGCTCCTTCCAGAAGGGACTCTCCCGCGTCCCCGCCGCGGTGACGATGCGATCGTTGCGGGCCAGGACGCGTCCGTCGAGGCCGATGGGCAGCGGTTCGCCGCCGAGCGGTGCCGCGTCGGTCCCCGGACGCTGCGCGTGGATGTGGAGGTGCGGTTCGCCCGTGTTGCCGCTATTGCCTACATGCCCGAGGTGCTGGCCTTCGTGGACGTCGTCACCGACGCGAACCTGAAGGCTCCCGTTCCGCAGGTGTCCGAGCACGACCCAGGCGCGCTCACACGCGAGGATGACGTGATTGCCCGCGAGATGGGCCCGATCGACCGTGGGCGGTGGCAGGTCGGGCAGTCCGTCGTGCGCCACCACGACACGCCCCGCACAAGGGGCGCGCACCGGATCGCCAAAAATCACGTAGGCGGTCGGGTCGTCCGGCAACAGCCCACGCGCACGCAGGCCCAATGCGTTGACGCGGACGAGGTCCACACCGTAGCTCTGACCGCGATACGGTGCGAACCGCTCACCCGAGAGCGTGTTGAGGTGGGCGTTTACGAGGACGTGGCCGCCGCCGTTCACGACCAGGTAGGTGCCCTCGCGGACCGGCATAGTCACGTCGACAACGTCCGCCGGCGCGCGCCGCGCGCTCCACGCGACCGCGACGAGACCGAGCAGGGCAATCGATCCCACAGCGGCGATCGTCGTGATTCCTCGCTCGACATGCGTCACCGGCCAGATGCGCACCGATCTCACGCGCCGCCAGGACCACGCGGTCAGGCCAAGCCAGGCTGTTCCGTACGCGGCCGGGGCGTACCAGGGCAGCACCAGCCAAAGCCCGGCGGTGGCGATGGCCAGGATGTACACAGCCACGAGCGCCGCGCCTGTGGCGAAGGCCGCGCGACTGCCGGTCAGGTACGCCAGCCCGACGAGCAGCGCGAGGGGCAGCACCAGTTGGAGCAGGAGCGGGAGCCAGAGTGAGAACCACGCCATGGCGGGGCCTCCACGGTCAGGTAGACGTGCCGTCCACGACCTCGTCGAGCGCTCGCCTCGCCGACGGGGGAACGGTGCCGTCCGGATACCCCAACCGCACGAGCAGTTGCGGCATGCCGTCGATGCGGACCAGGTCGCGGAGACGCGGTCGCAGCGCAGCGACCTGAATCGGTTGGTTCAGATACGACGCCTGCAGTCCCGCGACGCACGCCGTCAGCAGCACGCGCTCCAGCGCTTGCCCCGCGACCAGCCAGTCGCGTGGGGTATCGTGCGGCGTCTCAATCAGCGCGAGGAGGGGCGAGCCTTCGGCAAGCGCGCGGTCTTTGGCGCCCTCGCCGCCGCCCATGTCGAACGTCCGGACGACTAGTTGCGCCACGGGCACTGCTAGCGCGGGCATCGCCAGGCCGTCGCCGCGGCGCCGCGGGTGCATCCACGCGGCGAGCTCGCGTCGCCAGCTCGGATTTGCCCACTGCGCCGCGTCCCCCTCGCTGACGAGGCTGGCGACGGCGTGGCGGTCCTCGTCTCCCTCGATGGTCGTGAACCGCCCGCCCTCGACGCGCGCCGCCTCGCGGAGGTGAGCGAGCGTGCTCGCGTCCACGGGCGTGTCCGCGAACCGCTTGCGATAGGTGCGACGATCCGAGAGCACGGCGTGCAGCGACGCCTCGGATCGCAGCGGTTTCCCGGCACGGTGCAGGGTCACCCGTGCCAGACGATCCGGGTCGTCGCTGGGCAAGAGCTGGACGTCGCAGGCCAGACCCTGGTGGGCTGCTGCCACGCGCAGGTTGAACAACGCGGCGCCGCAGCTGATCGTCAACTCACGATCGTCTGGGTCGTTGACGGGCAGGGCGCGTGTGCGATCGGCGATGAGATCAATCGCGGCGTCGGTGACGTGAAAGCGCCAGGGCTGCGTGTTGTGGCTCGAGGGCGCGAGCGTCGCGTCGTGCACCAGCGCCCTCGCATCGAACCCGCGCGGGGGCGCCATTTCGGGTTGGTTCCCCGTCTCGGCCAGACGGCCGTCGTTCGCGGCCGCACTCATGATGGGCCTCCTTCGATCGCGCGCACTCGCCCCACGCGGGGTTCGTGTGCCTTGGCCGCGAGATGCGGCGACAGCAGTAGGACGAGCATCCCGATCGAGAGCAGGCCGCCACGTGTGACGTCGTAGTCCTCGAACAGGCGCTCCCAGGAATAGCCGAGCACGAGCCGTCCCAGGACGACTTCAAAGGAGAGCGTCAGCGTCACCCACATCAGGCCAACGAGCCACCGAGTCCGGGGTGTATCCGCCTGAATCCAGTGGATGAATCGATACGCGATGCCCAGGATGATCACCATCCCGGTGAACACGCACACTTGTCGGGCGCGCAGGTCGCCGAGAGCGGGCTTGAGCCACAGCTCACGCACCGTGCCGTGCATCGATTCCGCCACGATCAGGACCGCCCACACGGCGAGGGCTCGGAGCACGAGAGTCGTCATCGGAGGCTCCCGGCGGACTGTCGATGGCGCAACAGCTTGGCCATCCCGCGAACGGCCACCAGCGTGAGAGCCCCGGCCGCGGCAATCGCGGGAATCAGCACGGCGCAGTCTCGGATCGGCGTGTAGCGCACGGCACCAGGTCGCATCTCGATGTAGCCCACAGGCGCGACCCTGACACCACCGCCACCGCCCGAGCCCTCGTCGCCCTGCTTCGACCCGCTCCCGCCGCCGAAGCCGTACACGGCCCTGGCCACCGGGATCACGGTGACGTCGCCGCGTTCGACCGGCGCGCCAAAAATCGTGGCGGCGCTCGCGGTACCGCCCAGCCGTTGGGCGAGTCTCTCGACGAAAGTCTCCGGCGACGTCATCGCATGCCTCCCGCCAACTCCGGCTGTCCTCTTGCCCCTGGCTCACCGCGATTCCGTTGACCTTGCCAGGCTCGCGATTGTGTAGACTGCCGCATCGACGCGGGCCGTCACGAGCGGAGAGCCTGGCAGGTGTCCGATGCCTTGGACTCACCATGGCAGGCGCGACGCGCCTGGCGAGCCGTGCACCACGAGCGCGGTGTCAGAACTTCAGCACCATGCCCACGTCGAACGTCACATCGGAGACCCCGTCGATAACTCAGTGCTGCAGGAGCCGTACCGCGCACGCCGTTACATCTCCGTCACGCTGTGTCTGTCATAGACGCGGGCGACTGCTGAGCAGTCACCCGCCAGGTCGCGCGATTCATGGCGACGGCAGTGGCCGAGTGCGATACGGGATTGGGTTCACCGAGCAGGTCGAGAGCGCTTGAGGTGCGAACTATTCCCGGGGGCAGGGCAGATTCACACATGTTGGCGCGTACCCCACTAGAACCGGACGACTGAGGTGCGGGGGACTGGCCTCGCGTAGCTCCCTCGGCGGTGGTGGGCCGTTCGGCGTCGACTCGGCTACCCGAGTCCCGCTTCAGTTGCTGAACGGCCTTCCCCAGATCCCCGTGCACGAGCTCCGCGTTCCAATCGACCCGATCCAGGGTGCTCGACACGACGTACTTCTCTGCTGTGTCGATCGTCCGGGCGAAGGGTTCAATCCGATCAGGCCTTACTCCTGTCCGCGTCGGCGGCCGAAACGCTGCCTCCATCATTTCGTAAGTCACCGGGCCAAAGAGGAGAGCATCGGCCTGGTCGAGGCTTTCCACGGCGTGACGATGTAAGTCTTCGTCCGCGCGAAACCTTGGCGAACCTGTCAATAACAGGCCATTTACGCGGCTTCTCGGATCAACCAGTGGCGGAAATCGTCCAGTGCGGCGAGCCAATCTCCGCGTCCCGCGGCGATTCGGTTCATCGGGCTGTCTTCTAAATCAGTACGCCTCCACCACGCACGACATGTAGGCGAGGCGTGCATTCGCCATGCCCTGTGACTGAGCGCCGGACCGCAGACAACCCGGAGAATCGAGCCACGGATGTTCCGAGCCCGGGCCCAGAAGGTGTCGAAAATCCCCCACTAACGAGGGAAATCTCTCTGTGACGTCGACGGGAATCCGTCAATACGAACTCGGCCCTTGCGATCTCGCCCCGGCGGTGTCGGCAGGATTCGTGCGTCACGTAGTTGAACCGCTTCGCGAGGCCGCAGCTCCCTCTTTCCTCGTGTTGGCGCGCGGCCGGCTTTCTCATGGGCTTCGCATCGTCGGTGCAGGTGGGGCGTCCGGTGGAGTACCACGATGCCACTCGGCGGTTTGATCTCGGTAGCGGCACTCATCCCCAACATCGTTTGGGCATTCTTGCCCCCGTCCGATGTGCAGGGTCCCGGCAAGGAAGGGGCAGCCGAGCCGTCACGAGCACTCGCCTTGATCGAGCAGGTTGCGCGCCTTGCGGTTGTCGGAGTGCCGTTCTTGTCCACGGTTGCTCCCCTCCAGCCGATCGAGCGGGCGGCGCTCATCGTCTCCCTTGGGGCGCTGGGCGTCTATTACTTCTGCTGGTTTCGATACTTCGCCCGAGGACGCCGTATTCAGCTGCTCTATCAGCCGCTCTGGGGAGTGCCGGTCCCCATGGCCGTGAGTCCTGTGGTCTATTTCGCCGCCGCGAGCGTGGTACTTCATTCGATCTGGCTCGCCGCGGCAACGGTGCTTCTGTCACTGTCGCACATTCCATTGAGCTACCGAGAAGCGCGGCGGTTCCGCTCGATAGCGCTGCCCGTCGTCAGGCAGAAGTGAGGCAGCGCCACTCGCTCGAGGTCACCGATCCCTCGGCCCAGAACGCGGTTGAGGCGCGCATCGAAATGCACTGGGCGGTGAACGTCCTCGCGCCGTTTCTCGAAAAATCGCGCGGTCGATCGGAGGCTCACGTCTCCGATTCCCTTCGGCATATGCTCCAGCATGCTTTCCAGAGCCGTCGCGAGTGCGGTGATGCTGTGCGTGCTGTCGGCGCCCTCCGCAATCGCTGCCGATCTCGACTGGCAAATCGTCAGCGGCATGAGCACCGAGTATCTCCAACGCCAGGTGCAACGCATGGCCGCCGACGGCTATCGCGTGCAGGCCATCGTGGCCGACACCGCTCAGCCCACGATCGTCGTCGTGCGCGAAGGGGGCGGACTGTTCCGGCGGAGAGTGCCGGCATCGGCCGAGTATCGGGTGCTCGATCCGGGCGGCGCCGCAGGCATCCCCGCGCTCGGCGCGGCGGGCTTCAGGCTGCGCGCGACCGGCAAGGCACGCATCGGCCCGGCGCTCGCGATCGTCGAGCGCCTGCTCGCCGGGCAGACACCGCACGACTATCGATCGGTGCAGGCCGCACCCGCCGCGCCCCTCGAGCCGCTGCTCACGCCGGTGGCAGTCGACGGATACCGAGTGATCGCCTCGGTCGGCGACAGCGGCAGCGAGTGGGTGATCGTCGAGCGCGAGGCCGACAGCGGGGGCGCACGGGAGGCGCGCGCCATCACGGCGTCCGATGTCGACGACCTCGAAGCCCGGATCGACGCGCTCGCCTCGCAGGGCTTCGGCTGCGACGCCGCCTGGAACCGGCCGCCGAAGGGTGTCGCCTTGTTCAAGGGCGGCACGCTGATGGCGGCGCTGTCGCGTCGCCGCGGCTCGACGAGTCCGGCTGCGCACGTGAAGACCGAGATCGGCGAGCGCCCATCCGAATCGGGTCAGCTCCTGTCGGTCGTGCCGTACCGCAACAGGTTCGCGTTCGTGATCAGGCGCTCCGGCAGCAGCGATTACTCGGTGAAGGAAGCGACGTTCCCCAGCCGCGACGAACAGCGGTCGTCGTCGGTGATTGCCGATCCGATCCTCGAGCGACTCCGGAGCCAGTGGTGGAATCCGATCGAGCTCGCGTGGGCCGTCACCGCCGCGGGCGAGGTGAAGTCGTGGGTCGGCCTCGAACGGCGCAAACCGACCTCGCTCTTCTCCAGTGCTTCGACGGTTGCGCGGAAGGAAGCGGGCACGATTGGCGTGCCGGCTGGTGCGGCCGCGCTCCCACCGGGAGGTGGCGAGCCGGGCGACACGTATCGTGCCCACCTGAACGCGATCGTGCGCCGCGATCTCGTCGGCGCCAAGCGGCTCTGGACCGGCCGCCAGCGCGCCGCCTGGGATGAGAACGTCAAGCGGATGAAGGGCCCGCTCGGCACGGGCTTCTCCGAGAAGGATCTGTTCAAGTCGATGGCCGAGCGCACGGCCACCGACCAGACCGTAGCTCGGCGGCTGGATCGACGGCGACCGCGCCACGATCCGCATCGAAGGCACCTATGACGGCACCCGCGCCGTCGCTGACATCGACCTTGTCCGCGAGGCCGGCCTCTGGAAGATCGCCGAGCAACACCGCTGGCAGGCGGTCGCCGACCGCGCTACCGGAGCTTGAACTTCGCGCTCTTGGACGTGCCGTCCGTCAGCGTGACCGTCACCACGTAGCACTGGCCGGGCGTCCTGGGTGTCTTCCAGGTGTAGAAGAAGAGTCCGAACTCGCGCCGCAACGCCGTGGGGCCGATGAGGGGAAGCTCGAGGTGGTCCCGGCTGGGGCCGCTGCAGGCGGTCACCGTCGCAGTGAGCGGCTGGACGACCACCGAGGTGCTCGTCAGCTCGGTCCGGCCGGCGAACACCTCGAAGATGAGCGGCACGGTCGCGCCGTTCCTGACGGTGTTCAGGACGCCACCATTGTCGACCGGGAAATAGAAGCCCCTGAAGGTCCACGGCTGGACGGTGTAGGTCGCGGACGCCGTCATCACGTTCCCCGCCCGGTCGGTCGCGGTCGCGGTGATGGTGTGCTGGCCGACGCTCGTGCCATAGCCAGAGACCGTGCAGCTGTTCAGCCCGGACAGCGCATCCGAGGCCGCGCAGGTCGGGGCCGCGGGGACCGAGGCGAAGTAGTAGCTGCCACCAGCCGTGGGGCCGCCAGCGAAGCTCACCATGGGCGGCGTCTTGTCGACCATCAGCCCGTACGTGGCCGTCCCGACGTTGCCCGCGCGATCGGTGCACGTCGCGGCGAGGACGATGGCGTTGCCTTCGCCCGACGAGACGCTGCTCGTGGTGCAATTGGCCGGGTCGATGCCCGAGCCTCCGGCGTCCGTCCAGTTCCACGTCACCGTCACGTCGGTGTTGTTCCAGCCGGCCGCGGGAGCGGGCGACTGCACGGGGTTGGCGACCGGCGCGATCGTCTCGAGCACCGTGAACGTCCGCACGACGTCTGCGGCCGCGTTGTAGGTCGCGCTGCCGGCCTGTGACGCCGTGATCGTGCACAGTCCCGGCGTGAGGAGCGTGATGGTCTCGCCGTTCGTGCCGCCCGACCCGCAGGCACCGGACGCCGTGAAGGTCACCGGGTTGCCGGACGAGCCGCCCGTGGCGCCGACCGTGAACGGCGGATCTCCGAAGCGACGATCCGCCAGCGGGCCGAACGCGATCGTCTGGTCGCCCTTCACGAGCGGCGGGTTGCTGCCGTCGGTGCCGGCCTCGATGCACCGCTGGTACGGTTCGGGGAGGTTGGAGAACAGGTCGTACCCCGTCAAGGTCTCCACCGCATCGACCGTCGTGAGATACCCCTGCCAGGGGTTGGGCCGGATGCTGTCCACGTTCGGCATGATCACCGCGATCGTGCGCGTCGAGCAGGTGACGCGCGCCAGGTCGTCACCGTCGTCCTTGGGCAGGACCAGAGCCACCTTCCAGGTCGCAGACGGCACCGTGACATGCCCGTTGGCCAGCGTTGCCGTCACCCCACCGTTGCTGCCGGTGCCTCCCACTCCGTGGGGGCCCGACACGATGTAGACCTCGTCGCCTTCCTGTTCGACGAGCGTGCGCAGGTAGCCCTCGAACGCCGCCCACGGTCCCTGATTGTTGCCCGGCGCCTGCGCGACCATGTTCGTCATCAGGAAGGTCGCCTGGTTGATCGGGATCGACGTCTCCTTGTCGCGGTCGGCGTTCGGCGTCATGTGGCCACGATCGAAGCCGCTGCCCGAAAAATCGAACGACTGCACCCGGTACCAGTCCGGCGGCACCTGCGGATCGGGTCGGAACGTGTCGACGCGCGTCAAGGTGCCGATCCACTCGTTCGAGATGTGCCAGCTGACCCAGTTCGGCCGGCCGAGGTCCCGGTTGTAGGCCAGTGTGAACTCCGGTTTGTCCAGCAGATAGTTCGACGGATCGGAGCCGGCGGCCGAGGGGTTGCCGAGGGCGACGTTCACGCTCGCCGGATACGGAGGCTCCGTTCCGGCGGCGACCGCGAACGACCAGGCGTAGTCCGCGGGCGGCGAGTCGGTGTTGGGGCCGGCGTCGTCCTGATCCAGGTCGTGGATCCGAGCGCTCACGAGCGTGATCGTGCACAGCTCGCCGGGCGTGAAGGTGTCGTTCGGTGTGATGTAGTGATCACGGCCGCCGAAGCCGACGGCGAAGGTGACGCTCGCGTGCGTCCCGCTGCTCGCGCACGTCAAGTCGAACCAGCCGGGATCGACCTCGACGGGTTCCGTGAACGTCACCTGGACGGTCGCATCGCGGGGCGCGTTGATGGCGTTCGAGCGCGGATCGGTGGCCAGCACGTTGGGGCCGAGCTCGACGATGGGAGCCGTGCGGCGCGGGTTGGGCGCCGCCGGTGGAGCGAAGTCGCCGGCGTTGTCGTCGGTGTCGACGCTCCCACCGTTCTGGCGGAAGAGCGCCGACGTGTTGCTGCCGGCGAGGGTCGTGGTCGATCCTTCGCCGCAGTCGGCGCTGCCGTAGCCCACGAAGTCCTTGATGCGCGCGTCGAAGATCGGACAGCTGCCGGTCAGCCCGGCGAAGCTGCTGACGAGCGCGACCTTGCCGCTGGCCGCAGCCATGTTGATCAGCCCGGTGATGTTCGCCGGCGGCAGGCCCGCGCCGCTCGCGCCTCCGGAGGCCAGCGCAATCAGGTAGTACTCGCCGGCGCCAATCGTGCCGCCGAGCGGCTGCCGGTTGAAATCCCAGCCGCTTCCCGTCGACGACGCGTACTGCAGCGACCAGCCGGTGAGGTCGGCGGCGCTCGCGCCGCGGTTGTACAGCTCGACGTAGTCGTTCAGGAAGGTGGCGCCGCCATTGCCGCCACCGCCGTAGATCTGGCTGATCACGACGTCGCTGGGCGGCCGCGTCGCCGGGCAGGTGTTGCCAGCCGCAGGCGTCGGCGCGCCAGGGTAGTACGGCGACGTATTCCGGAAACCACCCATCCCGTTGGGGCAGCGCTGGCTCGACTGCGTCTGACTGTTCCCGGCGGCGTTCTCGTTGACGACCCTCTGGTTGGCGTTGAGCAGCGGCAGCAGGCCCGACGCGTTCGGATCGTCGGTGCCGTACACGATCGCGTCCTGCAGCCCGGTGGTCGTCGCGTTCGTGCCGTTGGGAAAGTCGCTCGCGCTGCCGATGTAGACCGCAACCGCATCAGGGCCGTTCGAGAGCAACCCGAACTCGCCGGGTTCGAACGTCAGGCTGGCGCCGGGAACGCCTGGATTCCCCAGCACGAAGTAGCCGTTCGCGTCGGTGACGTAGCCGTCGAGATCGAACGCTGCATAGGACTGCCTGCCCGTCCCGGTCCCGCCCTCGAAGAAGACGACCACGAGACCGTCGAGCGGCGTGCTGCCGGTGCCGCCGTCGTAGAGCTCGATGAACTCCGCGGCATCCGCCCCGGGCGTGTCCGCATCGACTTCGTTGATCCGGACCGTGCCGGCCCCTGGTGGCGGCGCGCCGGCCGTCGTGAAGGAGAACGCCACGTCCGCGAGCATCGTCGCTGGTGGCAGGCCGTCGGTGTCGGCGACCTGACTGGCCGTCACCGTGACCGTGCAGCTCGCGCTGTATGGGAGGGGTGAAGCGGGCGTCAGCGTGAACGTGGTCGCCGGCGACGGGCTCTCCGCCAATCCCTGTGGAGCGCCCGCGCAGACGATCGAGAACGCGCTCGTGGCCGTTACGCTTTCGCTGAAGGTGACGACGATCGGCGCGTTGGCCGCCACGCCGGTCGCGCCGTTGACGGGGGCCGTGCCGGTCACGAAGGGGGCGGTGTCGCTGAGCGACGCCGTCGTGAACGCGAAGCTGTAGTTCGCCGCCATGGGGTCCGGCGTGCCGTCGGTGTCGGTGACGCCGTTCGCATCCACCGTCACCTGACACGTCGTGCCGGCCGGCAGCGGTGCATCCGGCGTCAGCGTGAACGTCGAGGCGGGCGACGCCGTCTGCGTGAACGTCCGCGGCGAAGCGGCCGGGCAGGCCAGGCTGAAGGTGCCAGCCGCCACGGACACGGGCTCGCTGAAGGTCATGACGACGGTCGAGTCGACGGGCACGTTGCTGGCCCCGGCGGCAGGCAGGGTGCTCGTCACCGTGGGCGCGGTGTCACCGCCGCTGACGCCGACGATCGAGATGTTGTCGACGGCGAGCGCCTGGGCGTTGGTGGTCGTCGTGCCGGTGGAGACCGAGTAGTTCCACGCGAGGTACAGCGTGGCGTCGTTCGGGATCGCCAGTGCCAGCGTCTGGTTCGTCACGCTGACGGTCACGCCGGGTGCGGTGGCGAAGCCGCTGTTCGCCGGGTCGGCTCCGAAGGCCGTCAGGAAACCCGATCCCGCACTGGTCCACGTGCTGCCGTCGGTCGAATAGAAGATCTGAATGCGGAAGCCCGCCGCATTGGAGCCGCCGCGGTACTTCTCGACATCGTAGGAAATCTGCAGGCCGCTCAGCGGTGCGCCTGTCGTGTTCCTGAGCTGCGCGTAGAGATTGCCGCTCTGCGTGGCGGTGCCCGAGGACAGGAACCCGATGGCCCGATCAGGCCCCGTCGACGTCGTTCCCGAACCGAAGTTGTAGAGGCCGTTCGCGGCGTTGGTCGCGAGATTGGCGCCGCCTGCCGCGGTCGTCGCCGTCACTGCCGCCGCGAACTGTACCGACCGTGCGGACGGTACCTGGACGATCCGCGCGGAAGTCCACCGGCAGCGCCGCCGTCGCGGTCGTGCCGATCGCATCGAACGACTGGATATAGGGGACCCCCGTTGGGATCCCAATCTCGGCCCGGACGACGGCGAAGACCGCGAACACGGTCGAGATCGTTGCCCACACGAGCAGAGCACGGGAGTGTCTGGAACCCATTGAATCAGCCTCGGCGTTGAACCCCTCGGGCGGGGAAGGACGGAGGCAGATTCTGCTACAGCTGGGTCGAGCGCGTCTATCGCAGGTACGCAAATCTTGCGTAACGGTCTTGGCACGCGCGTGGCATGACCACCTCGGCCGCAGCAACCAAGGGGCGCCGGCTGAGCCAGTTAGCACGTGTTCGCGGTTCGCAGTGGTCCCGCGCCGGGCGCCGCGCGATCAGCGCGTCTGTCCCGCAAACGCGTCTCGGACCCGCAGCGCCAGCGATGACGTGTCCGCGTGCGCGATGTTCGACGTGACGGCGATCACGATGCCGCTGTCGCGCGCCGTCGCCAGCGACATCACCATGCCGCCGGCGAGCCGTCCGTCGATGTTGCCGGGCTTCGACGCCAGCGCGAAGCGCACGAGATCGGACGGCGTGGAATAGAACGCCTTCCCATTCGCGCAGCAGGCCAGGTCGCGCATGTACATCAGGCGCCGTCCGCGGCGGGGATTGTCGTCGGATCTCGGGACGTAGAACGTCGCGCGATCGCCCGGCAGCGGATACTCGGCTGGGGCCAGGCCGAGCGGCTGGAAGACGTTGTGGCGCAGGAACGTGAGCGGCGGGAAGTCTTCTCCAGGCTCGCCGATCGCCTCGGGACTCCAAGCCGTCGCCGCCTCGGAGCCGGTATGGGCCAGCCCGAGCGACGCGGCAGCGCCGGCGGTGACCGCGGACGCCGCCGTGCCGATGTTGAATCGCGTGTCCGCCGTGACGGGCGTCCGCGTCTCGACGTCCCGCCAGCCGAACCCTTCCGCCCAGACGACGGTGCCACCGGCGCCGACCGCCACGGAGACCCCAGGCAGGTTCTGCTCCAGCACGGCTGCGCGCACGAGCTGCCGCGAGCGCTCGATGGCGGCCGCATATTGCGCCGCCGGCGCCGAGGCGATGGCCTTGGGCACCTCCCGTGACTGCGGGAAGAGCGGCGCGGCCACCACGACCGCATGGGTCAGAAATGCCGCGAACCCGGCGGCGGTGGCCCCGACGGCCAGCGCCGTGAGGGCAGCCCATCTCGGGAGCCGGTTGCGCGCAGCCCTGACGCCGAGCACGACGCCGGCCACCATCAGGAGCATGCCGATGACGGCGGCGCCGGGCGCGTCGTCGGCGTTGGCCACGTAGAGGCCCATGGCCGCGATGGCCAGGCCGAGGGCGACGAGGGTGAAGCCCTTCAGGGGGTTCAATACGGCGGCTGTCATGCCCGCAGTGTGGCCGAGGTGCGGCCGCGGAGTCCTCACCAAGCCGTGAGCGTTCCCTGAGATTCGAATGAAAGGGCCGCGAGCCTATTGAGCCTTCAACGAACTGGCGCGAAGAACGCCGGATGGCCACCGTCGAGGAACAGGTCGCCCCACGACGTCTCGATGCGATCGTAGCTGGTGCTGCGGCGGCGTCGCAGCCGGGCGTCGACGAGGACAGGTTCGGCCGACTCCGGCACCGCCGAACCGGGCGTGGCACCGAGCGCGCGCCAGTCGGTGTGGCGCAGGAACCAGCCGATGGATTCGTCGGTGGCCAATCCGACGGGATCCTCGCGAAAGAGCGGCTGGACGCTCAAGTGCTTCATGACCGCGCGTTGCCAGCGCGTCAGGTAGGCGCGCTCCACCTGCCCGGCGTCGTACCCCTCGAAGAAGCGGCTCAGCGACTGGTTGATCGGCCAAACGAACCCCGAGAGGCCGTAGCGCTCGACGGTGTCGTAGGCGCGGAAGATCCAGGCGCGGTCGAAGTTGCAGTGGAAGTCGGTCGGAATCCTGGCCAGCCTGAACGGCGCGCCCACGGGGAACGTCTCGGCGTCGAGCGCAGGGAGCGGACGCCGCTTCGCCAGACGCAACGGAATGCTGACGCTGGTGTCCGACAGGTCGCGCAGGACCAGCCGCCCGGTCAGGGCCATCTGCTCATCCACCTCCAGCAGCACGTTCTGCGAGTGTCCCTCGAACTGCAGCCCATGCTCGAGGAGGAGGAACGACAGGGCATCGACGTAGGGCGCGAGCAGGCGATCGATGACGAATGCCTCGGGCGCGCCTCCGGCCCGCCGGATCAACTCGACGAGCAGAGGCTCAGCCGCACCGTTCCGCGAGATGAGCGAGAAGGCCGGGACCAGCGTGCGGTTCGGGACGGAGGGCGGCAGGCGACGCAGCAGCCAGCCATGCCCGCGCTCCACGTCGGCGAGCCCGGCTGGCTCACGGCACCAGTCCAGGCCGAGGCGCGCGCGATCCTCGGGCGCGATCGTGTCGAAGAGCCGCGTCATGATCACCGCGCGGGCGATCTGCTCTTCCCTGAGTGCGCGCCGCGTTCGGCCGATCACCGCGCCGATCGAGAGCTTCAGGATGACCGGCTGCCGATCGGCCCGCCACGCCAGCACCGATCGATACGAGGCCGTCGGAGAAGCCACGACCCCGTCCAGCGCCTGGCAGCCATGGGCGCGGGCGAGCCGTTGATGCGAGGCCGGTCGCTGCGGGTGGAGCAGCAGCGGCACATGGTCCGGCGGTGTCTCGTGGCCGAACGCCTCGACGAAGGCGGCCTCGAGCGGGCCGTACACGCGCGCCTGCTGGCGGGGGAGCCAGACGACTTCCTGGGGCCAGACGGGCTGAAGTTCCGGCCGAATAGCGGGCGCGGACGGTGTTGCTGCGCCCGTCGATCGGCACGTGCGTCGCGTCGTTGACGAGACGCTCGTTGACGGTCTGCTCGTAGTCCAGCCAGCGCCGCGTGGCCGGGTCGAGGCCGGCAACCGTCATGGCTCAGCGTCCGGCGCGATCCAGCTCTCGCACGCTGGCCACGATCTCGCCGTCCAGATCGAAGTCGTGAATCGACTCCAGGCTCGTCGCGCGAATGCGGATGGTCGCGTCCGGATGCTCGTCAGCGAATCAACCGGTGCCCGGCCGCGAGCAGGTCCCGCAGGATGTCTTCGACGAACTGCGGCTCGCGATGGGCGCGATGCACGGCCATGAGCTCGAGGTCGCGCGGCAGCGTGTTCTGGCTGCGCACCACGACGCGGTCGACGACGGCGAGCAGGCGGTCGAGTGGAACTGGCGTGGCGCACGGGCCGATGTCGATCCGGGTGTGACAGCGCTGGGTGTGCGTCGGCTGGGGCAGGCGCGTATCGAGGGCCGCGTCATCGAGGCTCACGACGGCGTGCTGGTAGGTCTGCTGCACGCACGGACACGCGGTCATGTGGTTGAACGCGATGCCGTGGCCTGCTTCCGTGCGTCCGTCGCGGTGCCGTGCGTCGGCCGACAGCGTGAGGTGCTCGATCGACGCCCGCTGGGATACACCGCCGACGTGCTCGAGATACGACAGCACGCCGCTGACGGTGACCTCGGCATTGCCGCACTGCTGCGCCTCGGCAACGCGCTCGCACAAAGCGATCGCGTACGCGTGCAGCGACTCATGCGGCTGCCCCGAGAGCCCGGCCAGCACGTGACCGAGGCGCGACACGTGGATGCCGCGCCTGTCGGGCGCCAGTCCGACGTGCATGTGCACGGTGCACGCGACGTGGACGGTGCCGGGCGCGCCGAACGGATTGGCGACGACGAGCGGGATCGAGGTGCGCGTCATCCCGACGCGCGCCACCGCCAGCTGGTGGCGAGGCGACTGATTGGGAACGTCGTCTCCCGCCTCGTTCATGCTGGCGAGGGTGTCTTCCGCCGACCGCCCGAAGGTGGCCTGAAAGTCGCGGGGGGCCCGGGTGTGCTGCGCCAGGACCTCCCGCAGCCGGGGCTGCGGAGCACCCTCGAGGAGACGGTGCATGTCGCTCAGAGCAGAGGGTTGCCGCCGGACGGGATCCGGCCGGCTGGGATCTGCTGGAACCCGCCGCTGACCTTGTCCAGATCATCGTCGGTCAGCTCTCCGGGCTCGAGCTTGCCGGCGGCAGGGGCAGGCGGGGCGGGCGGAACTGGTCTCGCCTGAGGGTCCTTCTCGGGACTAGCGGCCATACTGACCTCCATTCGGACTGGCGTCGAGCGGCCAGAGGGCCGCGGTCCCTGAGTATCGCACTACTGCTGAGTAAACGGATTGTCTGCGCTCGGCGAACGAGACCTGCACGCTTGGCGGTCTGTTTCGAACCGCGGCGAGAGGTCGGGCGGGTCCGCCTAGTCTAGGCGATCGGAATCTCCACGGCAGACACCGACGCCGCGGGGAACTCCCACAGGCCGCCGGCCGAGAGAGGCTTTTCCACTGTCTTCATGGCGTCGGCGCTGTTGAGATACGAGAGTTCCACCATCGGATCGTCGGCGATCTCGAAGACGCGCCCTGCTCGAACGTCCTGCCCTTCGATATGAATCCACGCGCTCACCGATGTGGTTCGCAGGGTGTTGGCCACGTGCAGATACACCGTGTCTCCACGCCGGCTGGCGGTCACATCGAGACCGTCCGGGGTTCGGCCCACCTGGATGGCGTGCGTGCCCGAGTGATGACGATAGAGCCGCATGACGCGCGCCACCGGCTGGAGATATGCCGTGTTGTTGTTCTTCGGCGTCGGGATGATGACCGCGTTGTTCTGCCAGCGCGTGCCGCAGAAATCCGCCGCTGTCGCAATCTTCAGGACGTCGCCGTGCCGCTCATGGTTGTTCAGGATGCGCGCGTACGACACGCCGGCGGCCCATGAGGCAACGATGTCCCCGCGGTCCCGTCCGGGAATCGCGAAATGACATTCCGTCATGGCCAGCGGAATCTTGTGTGCGCCCAGGCTCTGGCGAACCGTCTTGATCTTCGCGTCGGCCGTTTCCCAGGCCTTCATCAGCTGATGCCACGCGGCGTCCGGATCGCGGCGGTACGCTTCGCCTCTCAGCACGGGCTGTCGCGGGTCGTCCGGATCGAACATGTGGTGGAACGCCAGGAACTGCAGGTGCTCGCCCGCGACGTCGGCCATGCGAGCTGCCCAGCCACTGTCTCCCCAGCCGATGATCTGAATGGCAGGATCCGCGGCCCGCATGGCCTTGGCAAACTCCACCGTCTTGCGCGCGGCGGTCTCGACGTCGAAGCCGTTCCGGTCATAGGACGTTTCGTTGCCGATCTGCCAGTGCCGGACGCCGAGCGGCGCGGCGATGCCGTGTCCCCTGCGCTCTGAATTCGACGCGTCGTTGCAATAGGACACCCAATCTGCGGCTTCGTTCGCGTCAGCCGTTCGCACCGAGTTCCTGTATTTCGTGGTACTGCTGGCGGCCATCGGATTCGAAGTTCACGCAGATCAGGGGATCGGCACCCACTCGCCGGCAGAAGTCGACGAACTCGCCCGTCCCGATCTGGTTCGACTCGACGCCGCCCCACAGCAGGTTGACCATGGCTGGCCGCGCCTCCCGTGGGCCGACGCCCTCCCGCCAGCGATAGAAATCCGCGAAGATCCCGCCCCATCGCATCATCGGCGGTCCAAGCTCCTTCGTCACCGCCACCACGTCGTCGCGCCACTGCTCGGCGAGGTGATCCCAGGCAGCTTCGACGGATCCGTCGGTGGCTCCCAGCGGCTCCATGAACTGCATGTAGAGGTAGGGGGACAGCTCGAAGCCGACAACCGGGTTGATGACGAGAGCGCTCGGGTCGAGCGCCTGGGGCGCCGCGCTCGCACTGTTGCCAGGCGCTCCTGACAGGGCGACGCCCGCGGCCGCCATTCCGGAGTCTTTGAGGAAGTCTCGTCGTCGCATGGCGGCACTCTACCCGAGGAGACGCCGGTCCTAGGCCGCGGGCCATCGCCCTGCTAGAGTTCCCACGTGATTCTGGGGCGATACAAAACCGAGGGCTGCTCAATGATCCGGTCGATCTCGCGACGTCAATGGTTCGGGAACCTCACCGCCGGGATGACCGGCCTCCTGGCGGGCGAGCGGCTCCTCGGCGCGGCGCAGGCCCCCACGCCGACATCCCGCGCGCTCGCCGACCCCCGGTCGCCCATCACGATCACGAAGCTCGAGATCATCCCGGTCAACACGTTGCGGACGATCTTCGTCAAGATGCACACCGACGCCGGCATCATCGGCATCGGTGAGGGCACGGTCGAGGGCCGCATCGGCACCGTCGTCGCCGCGATCAAGGAGGTCGAGCCGTACCTGATCGGCAAGGACCCGAGGCAGCCCGCCCACCACTGGCAGGCCATCTACCGCCAGGCCTTCTACCGCGGCGACATCGTCCTGACGAGCGCGCTCTCGGCGGTGGACATCGCGATGTGGGACATCAAGGGCAAGGCGCTTGGCGTGCCCGTCTACGAGCTGCTCGGCGGGCCGACCAGGGACCGCATCCGCGTCTACGGACAGGCGGAGAACGTCGAGGCGGCGCGCGGCGTCCTGGCCGAGGGTTACACCTCGCTGAAGACCAGCGTGACCGACAGCCGCGGCCGGCCCGCGCGCTACTCCGAAAATCCCGATTTCATCGAAGGCCTCGTCGAGAAGGTCGCGGCGATTCGCGAAGTGGTCGGGCCGAAGGTCGACCTCGGCATCGAGATGCATGCGGACAGCCCGCCGCAGGTGGCAATGGTCATCATCAAGGCGCTCGAGAAGTTCCAGCCCTGGTTCTACGAGGAACCGATCCAGCACCAGAATCTGCCGCTGATGGCGGAGATGGCCAAGAAGACGCACATTCCGTTCGCGACCGGGGAGCGGCTGGTGACGAAGTGGCAGTTCCGCGAGCTGCTCACCCTGGGAGCGGCCCAGTTCCTGCAGCCCGACATCACGCACTGCGGCGGGATCACCGAGTTGAAGGCCATCGCGACGCTCGCCGAGGCCTACTACGCCGCGATGCTGCCGCATTCCCGCGAGGGCATCGTCGGCACGGTGGCGTCCATGCACGTATGCGCGACCATCCCGAACTTCCTCGCGCACGAACTGCCCAGCCTCCAGGCCGCACCGAAAGACGGCGTCGCCCGCAGCTATCTCGGCCTGAGCTACATCAAGAAGCCGCTGACGATGAGCGAGGGCCATGTCGTCATCAAGGGCAACTTCGATGGCCCTGGCCTCGGCATCGAGCTCGACGACAATTTGATCGAGAACGAACGAAACGCACCCGAGTGGGAATTTCCGACGCGGTGGGACCGCTTCGATGGCTCGGTGATCGATCACTGACGCGGACCCGCGGCGGGTGCCCATGCAACCAGTCGAATCTCCCGCGCCGGACCGTCTCGCTCGGACCACGGCGTTCGCGGTGGCCATCCCCGCCATCGTCGTTCTCGCTGCCCTCCCTTTCCTTCGGATCGGGGACGGCACGAGCCTCCCGCAACTGTCCCTGTTCCTCGGCCGGTTCCATCCGACCCTGCTGCACCTACCGGTCGCCTTGCTGCTGCTGGCGCTGCTGCTGGAAGCGACCCGCCTGCCCGGCCTGAAGCGCGTCGCGCCGGTCTTTCCGGCCGTCGTTCTCGATTCCATCCTCTGGCTTGCGGCCCTCAGCGGCTTGGCCGCGGCCGTGGCCGGGTGGCTGCTGTCGCAGGAAGGCGGCTACGACGCGCGGCTGCTCGACCGCCATTTGTGGGCCGGCGTCGCCACCGCCAGCGGCGCCTTCGTCTGCGTCGTTCTGCGATCGCTGGCGACCGCGCGGCCGGACCGCGCCGTGCTGCCGCGTCTGGCCACCGCCGTCGTCGTGACCACGTGCGGCACGATGATCGTCGCCGCGCACGCCGGCGGCAGCCTGACGCACGGCGAGGACTACCTGACCGAGCATGCGCCGGCGCTCATCCGTCGCCTGGCGGGTCTGCCCGTGCCTCGCGATCGCTCGATCGAGCGGCGCACGCCGATCGCCGATCGAGCCGTCTTCGACGGTGTCGCCCTGCGGATCTTCGAGCAGCACTGCACCTCCTGTCACAACCCGGGCAAGCTCAAGGGCGAGCTCACGCTGGACACGTATGCCGGTGTGCTGGCTGGCGGTGTGTCGGGGCCGGTCGTGATGGCGGGGTCGCCCGGCCGGAGCGAGCTTCTGCGGCGGCTGCATCTGCCCGTCGACGACAAGAAGCACATGCCGCCGAAGGGACGTCCGCCGCTGAGCGACGACGAGTCGGCGGTCCTCGCCTGGTGGATCGGCGCCGGTGCACCAGCCAGCGGGACGCTCCGGACCTTGAAGGCACCCGCGGAGGTCCGCGTCGCGTTCTCGCGGGCGCTTCCGGAGGCGGAGCGGCGGACGCTCGAGGAGCTTCAGCACCGTCAGGCGGCCGAATACGAAGCGACGCTCGCGGCCGTGCGGGCGGCGGTCCCAGGGTCGCTGCGGGCCATCCTGCCAGGGGAGCGCGACCTCGAGTACACGGCGGCGGTCGCCGGTGCAGCCTTGGGCGACGCTGAGCTCGCGAAGCTGGCCGCGGCCGGGAAGGACCTGGTCTGGCTCGACCTTTCGCGCACGGGGATCTCCGACGCGGGCCTGAAAGTGCTGGGCAAGATGCCGAACCTGCAATACCTCGATCTGCGCGAGACGGCAGTGGGAGACGCCGGGCTCGAGGCGCTGGCCCCGCTCCGCAACCTCCAGACGCTCGGTCTCTACGGCACAGCGGTGACGGATGCGGGACTTCCGGCGCTGCAACGACTGCCTGGCTTGAGACGGCTCTATCTCGGCGGCACCAAGGTCACGCCGACAGGTCTGGCCGGGCTGCGACAGACCCGGAAGGAACTGCAGCATCACGCCATGAGTAGTTGCGCCTCGGCTGCCGGGACGACTATCCTTCGCAGACATTCCATGAGAGCTTCGCGGGTCCTGCTGCTCGCGTCGGTCCTGCCGGTGGCCCTCGGCGCCGCGGCGGCGGCGCCGTTCGTGTCCTGGCGCAAGGCCGCCCCGTCGCCCGCAACGGCTGCGGCGCCGGTGCCTGGCCCTCCCGGACACCATCTCCTTCAATCGAGCACATCCGTCCGATCCTCGTCGCCAACTGCTTCCGCTGCCATGGCTCCGATCCGGGCGCGCGAAAGGCGGAGCTGCGGCTGGATCGGCCCGAGTTCGCCTTCGCGCCCCGAGCCAACGGACAGCCGGTGATCGTCAAGGGCGACCCCGGACGCAGCGCGCTCGTGCGGCGCATCACGTCGACCGACCCCGAGACGGTGATGCCGCCTCCCGAGACGCACAAGACCCTGGCGCCGCGCGAGATCGCGCTCCTCGAGCGCTGGATCAAGGAGGGCGCGCCCTACGAGCCGCACTGGGCGTTCATCGCGCCCGAGCGCCCGGCGCTCCCCGCCGTGCGCCAGGCGGGATCGGTCGCGAATCCCATCGACCGCTTCGTCCTGGCCCGGCTGGAAGAGGAAGGACTGACCCCCAACCCGGAGGCCGATCGTCACACCCTGATCCGGCGTGTCACGCTGGACCTGACCGGGCCTGCCGCCCACGCCCGCGGAGCTCGACGCGTTCGTCCGCGACACGTCCCCGAAGGCCTACGACGCGCTGGTCGACCGGCTGCTTGCGCGTCCGAGCTACGGCGAGCACCGCGCGCGCTACTGGCTCGACTCCGTGCGCTACGCCGACACCCACGGCTATCACTTCGACAACTACCGCAGCATCTGGCCCTACCGCGACTGGGTGATCGACGCCTTCAACGCCAACCAGCCCTTCGACCGGTTCACGCAGGAGCAGATCGCCGGCGACCTGCTGCCGAAGGCCACGCCCGACCAGCTGATCGCGACGGGCTACATCCGCGCCGGCATGAGCACCAACGAAGGCGGCACCATCCCCGAGGAGAACCTGGCGATCTACGCGACCGACCGCGTCGAGACCACGTCGCAGGTCTGGCTGGGGCTGACCGATGGGCTGCGCGCGGTGCCACGACCACAAGTTCGATCCCATCAGCGCCAAGGACTTCTACAGCATGGCGGCGTTCTTCCGGAACACCACGCAGCCGGCCATGGACGGCAACGTCATGGACTCGCCGCCGGTCCTGCGCATGCCCACGGCCGAGGACGCCGCAGCGCAACGCGGCGCTGCCGGGCGAGATCGACGACGCCATCGAAGGCCTACGACTCCCATCTCGAGGCCGCCGAGCCCGCGTTCCTGAGCTGGCAGCAGACCCAGGGGGCCGAAAGACCTTCCGACGATCTCGGACGAACGGCTCGACTTCCGCCTCCTCTCCGACCCCGCCGAGCCCACCACCCTGCGCAACGTGGTCGCTCCGGGATCGGCCTTCACCTTCACCGGCGGAAGCCGCAGGTCGTGACGTCGCCCCTGGGCCCGGCGCTTCGCCTGGCCGACGGGCGTCACCGCCGATCTGGGCGAGCTCGGCGACGTCGACGCCGACGAGCCGTTCTCCGTGCGGCGCCTGGGTTCAGGTGACCGACAACGTCGACGGCGCGCTCCTGGCCCGCATGGACGTCGCCAACGGCTACCGCGGGTGGGACCTCTGCGATGAAGGGCAGCCGCGCCGGACTCCAGATCATCAGCGCATGGAACCAGGACGCGCTGCGGGTCCTGGCGCGCGGAGCGCGTGTCGTCGGAAGGGTGGCACCACGTCTTCGTCACCTACGACGGCTCGCGGAAGGCCAAGGGCGTCAGGATCTACTACGACGGCGAGCCGCAGAGCGTCTATGAGGAAGTGGATTCGCTGCGCGGGTCCATCCGCACGAAGACCCCGCTGCGGCTGAACCGGCGCAGCACCGGCGAAGGGGCCGGCGGTGCGGCCGTCCACGACGTCCGCTTCTATCGACGGGCCCTGACGACACCGGAGGTGCAGGTGCTGGCCCGACGCGTCGAGCTCGAGACGGTTCTCGCCGCGCCGCCGGCCGCGCGGACCGCAGAAGCTGCTGCAGCCGCTGCGCGACTACTACTTCGCCTTCGTCGACGCGGACGCGAAGCGCCTGCTGAAGGCGCGGGAGCCGCGCGTCGACGAGTTCGAGGCGGTGAAGGCGCGCTCGAAGGTGACCCTCATCGCCACGGAGAAGAAGGGCAGGAAGCCCTTCGCGCAGCATCCTCATCCGCGGCCAGTACGACCAGGAGGGCGACAGGGTCGGCGCCGCCGTCCCGGCGGTTCTCCCGCCCGTTGCCCAAGGGGGCGCCCGCCAACCGCCTGGGACTGGCGCGGTGGCTGACCCAGCCCGAGCATCCGCTCACCGCCCGCGTCAACGTCAACCGCTTCTGGGCCCAGGTCTTCGGCCAGGGCCTCGTCGCCGACCGCCGGAGAGTTCGGCATCACCGGCGGAGCCTGCCGACGAACCCGAAGCTGCTCGACTGGCTGGCGGTGGAGTTCCGCGAGTCGGGATGGAACGTGAAGGCCCTCTTCCGGCTCATGGTGACGTCCGCCACCTACCGTCAGTCCGCGGTCGCGACCAAGGAGAAGCTGGAGAAAGACGCCGACAATCGCCTGCTCTCCCGCGGGCCGCGCTTCCGGATGCACGGCGAGATGATCCGCGACCTCGCCCTTCGCGCCTCGGGGCTGCTCGCCGCGACGCTGGGCGGTCCGAGCGTCAAACCCTACCAGCCGCCCGGCATCTGGGAAGTCGTGGCGATGGAGGAGAGCAACACGAAGATCTACGTGCCCGACCGGGGCCAGGCGAACCATCGCCGCAGCCTCTACACCTTCTGGAAGCGCGCGGCCCCGCCGCCGGCCATGGAGACCTTCAACGCGCCCACGCGCGAGCAGTGCGCCGTCGACCGCGAGCGGACGAACACGCCGCTCCAGGCCCTGGTGACCCTGAACGACGTCCAGTTCGTCGAGGCGTCCCGCCGCCTCGCCGAGGTCGCCATCGTGGAGCGGGGAAGGACGACGCCGGGCGCCTCGACGCCATGGCCCTGCGTGTCCTGAGCCGCCCGCTCGCGACCGCCGAACGCGACGGCCCTGAAGCCCGTGGTCCGCGATCTCCGTGACCACTACGCCGCGGACGGGAAGGCGTCCAAGGCGCTCGTCGCCGTCGGCGACTCGGCCCCGAACGCGTCGATTCCCGCCCCGGAGCTGGCGGCGTGGACCATGGTGGCGAGCCTGTTCTTCAATCTCGACGAGGCGCTCAACAAGTGATCCCAAAGCACCACTCCGCGTGCTGCTCCGGCGGCGACGACCTGGACGATGACCCGGCGCGAGCTCCTGGCCCAGGCCGGACGGGGCATCGGCTCGGTCGCGCTCGCGTCGATGCTCGGAGGCTCGAGGTTCTTCGCCGAGGGCACCGACGGCCTGCCGAACCTGCCCCATTTCCGCCCGAAGGCGCGGCGCGCCATCTGGCTGTTCCCGGCCGGCGCGCCGTCGCAGCTCGATACCTGGGACTACAAGCCGAAGCTGCGCGAGCATGTTCGGCAAGGAGCTGCCGGGATCGGTCCGCGGCAACCAGCGCCTGACCACGATGACCGCGCGGCCAGAAGGGCTTCCCGGTGGCGCCCAGCCTCTTCACGTTCGCCCAGGCACGGGCAGAGCGGCACGTGGGTGAGCGAGCTCTTTCCCTGGACCGCGCAGGTCGTCGACCGGCTCGCCGTCGTCAAGTCGCTCCACACCGAGGCGATCAACCACGAGCCCGCCACCATCGCCGTCAACTCGGGCAACCAGCTCCCGGGCCGGCCGTGCCTCGGGTCCTGGCTCTCCTACGGGCTCGGGAGCCTGAACGAGAACCTGCCCGACCTTCGTGGTGATGACGTCGACCTACACCAACAAGTCGAACGTCCAGGCGCTGTCGGCGCGGATGTGGAGCAGCGGCTTCATTCCCGCCCGGCACGCCGGCATCTCCGTGCGCGGCGCGGGCGATCCGGTGCTCTACCTGAGCGACCCCGACGGCGTCGACCGGAAGGCGCGGCGGCGGATGCTCGACGGCATCCAGGCGCTCAACGCGCGGCAGGCGGAGGCGCTCGGCGACCCGGAAACCGAGACGCGCATCGCGCAGTACGAGATGGCGTTCCGCATGCAGGCCTCGGTGCCGGAGCTCACCGATGTCTCCGGGGAGCCGGAGTCGGTGCTCGGGCTCTACGGCGCCGACGTGCGCACGCCGGGCACCTTCGCCGCCAACTGCCTGCTGGCGCGCCGCATGATCGAGCGCGGCGTCCGCTTCGTGCAGATCTACCACCGCGGCTGGGACTCGCACACGAACCTCCCGCACCAGCATCGCCTGCAGGCCAAGGACACCGATCAGGGCACCTTCGGCCTGATCACGGACCTGGCGCAGCGCGGGCTCCTCGAAGACACGCTCGTCATCTGGGGCGGGGAGTTCGGGCGCACCGTCTACTCGCAGGGCACGCTCAAGGCGGACAACTACGGGCGCGACCACCACCCGCGCTGCTACTCGATGTGGCTCGCCGGCGGGGGCGTCAAGGCGGGCACGGTCTACGGCGAGACCGACGACTTCAGCTACAACATCACGAAGGACCCCGTGCACCAGCGGGACCTGCACGCCACGATCCTGAACCTCTTCGGCCTGAACCACGACGCCTTCACCTTCCGCCACCAGGGCCTCGACCAGAAGCTCGTCGGCGTCGAGGAGCCCGCCCACGTCGTGAAGGGCCTCCTCGCCTAGCTTGGGGCAGGACGTCGCCAAGATCTTCACCCTCTGGTGAGTTAACATCTGGCCACACCCAGATGTCTGCGCCAGGCCGGCCCGATACGCCCTCGGCAATCAGGAGTCCGAACGACGACGGACCGCGTCCCGCGCCGCACGCGTGGGTCGTTTTGGCGATCCTCTGCTTCGTCTACGTCCTGAACTTCCTCGACCGGCAGCTCCTCTCGATCCTCGCCAAGCCGATCCAGGAAGAGCTCGGTGTCACCGACGGGCAGATCGGGCTGATCAGCGGTCTCTACTTCGCGCTCTTCTACTGTCTGCTGGCGATTCCCGTCGGCTGGCTGGCGGATCGTTCCAACCGCGTCCGCGTGCTGTCTTTCGCCTGCCTGCTGTGGAGCGCGGCCACCGTGACGTGCGTTCTGGCGTCCAGCTATCCGCAGCTGGCGCTCGCCCGCATGTTTTCAATTTCGGCCCGCCGATCGGGCAGGCCCTGGGTGTCGCGTTCGGGGCCTCGATCACCGCGGCCTGGAGCTGGCGATCGGCGTTCGTGGCCCTCGGTGCCGTGGGCATCGTCGCCGCGTTCTTCGTCTGGGCGTTCGTCCGCGAGCCGGTCAGGGGCGGCCTGGACGTAGCGGCGGACCCGGGCCCACGGCTCGAGCCAGCGAGGGCGCCGTTCTGGCCGACGTGCCGCGCGTTCTTCGCCCACCCGGTGCTGCTGCGGGTGTCGCTGGCGTGCGGGGCCACGCAGTTCGTCACCTACGGGATCCTCACCTTCGCCACGCTCTTCCTGATGCGCGAGAAGGTCGCCCGCCATGGCGCCCGCGTCGTCGTCAACGACGTCGCGCCGGCTGCCGCCGCGGCGGTCGCCGATGAGATCGTGGCGGCAGGCGGCAGCGCAGCCGCCTTCGCGACGTCGGTCAGCGAAGAAGCCGGTGTCGCGGTGATGGTCGGCGAGACGATCGCGCGCTGGCAGCGGGTGGACATCCTGGTCAACAACGCCGGCATCCTCCGCGACAAGAGCTTCGGCAAGATGACGCTCGACGAGTTCCGCCTGGTCATCGACGTGCATCTCATGGGCGCCGTGATCTGCAGCAAGGCGGTTTGGGGGCTGATGCGCCAGCAGCGCTACGGCCGCATCGTGATGACGACCTCGTCGTCCGGGCTCTACGGCAACTTCGGTCAGGCCAACTACGCCGCGGCCAAGATGGCGCTCGTCGGGCTGATGCAGACGCTCGCGCTCGAGGGCGAGAAGTACGACATCCGCGTCAATGCCCTGGCCCCGTCGGCGGCGACGCAGATGACCCGCGGCGTGTTGGGCGACGACAGCCTGCAGGTCCTCGATCCGGCGCTGGTCAGCCCTGGACTCCTCAAGCTGGTCGCCGCCGACGCGCCCACGCGCACCATCCTCTGCGCCGGCGCCGGTCACTTCGCGCGGGCCAGCGTCACACTGTCGGAGGGCTGCCATGTCGGTGGCGGCGACGACGCCGGTGAGCGCGTGATCGCGCAGTGGGACGCGATCACCGATCGCGCGGCTGACGTCGTGCCGGCCTACGGCTTCGTGCAGGCCGAGCGCGAGGTGGCGAGCGCGAAGGCGCACCGATAGCGCGGACGGCAGTCGCGGTCACCGAGACGCCGAGCCGCGGCGGCGACGGCCGCAGCGTCGGCATCCGTTCCGGCGTCCCGCGCCGGCATGTGTCGGAACGCCTGCTGCCGCATGTTGTCACTCGTCACGGCTGAACCAGGAGCAAGCGCCCACGCGAGCGTCCCTGCCGGCGCACTGGCGCACGATCGGCGCACCAACGGCCGGCGCCGGTCTCGCCTTGATCCAGTTCCCTCGCTGGGCGGGCTGGCCGCGAATCGGCGAGGAGTATCGCGCACTCCTGGGAGATTTCCCCCGAGCGGCGCGGTGAACACCTGGCGTTCGGGAAGGAGGACCGTCGTTGCCCCTCCGCAGCGGGCGGCATGGCTATTGCCCCGCAAGAGGCGGTCAGCCAGCCGCGAAGTGGAATATGCGGCCGTCGGCCGGAGCGATTGATCGAGGTGTCTCGCCCACGCGTGCGTTCCGTGAGCCTGGGACCGGGGACGTTTACCATCCGCCTGCCGATTGCAGCGGGCGTTCGACAACTGTGAGCCCATCGTATGTCACGAAGCATTCATCTGGAGCGACACCGCACCGAGCGAATCGGCTGGCTGCGCGCAGCGGTCCTTGGTGCGAACGACGGCATCGTCTCCACGGCCAGCCTCATCGTCGGCGTGGCGGCAGCCAATGCCGGGCGAAGCGAGATCCTGCTCGCCGGCGTCGCCGGGTTGGTGGCAGGGGCGATGTCGATGGCCGCAGGCGAGTACGTGTCGGTCAGCTCACAAGCCGATACCGAGCAGGCGGATCTGACGCGGGAGCGAGACGAGCTGGCCGCACAGCCCGAACTCGAGCGGCAGGAACTGGCGGCGATCTATGTCGCACGCGGGCTGACACCGGAGCTGGCGACGCAGGTCGCGGAGCAACTGACCGCGCATGATGCCCTGGGCGCGCATGCTCGAGACGAGCTCGGCATATCCGACGCCCTGAGTGCGCGCCCGGTGCAGGCAGGCGTGACGTCGGCCGCCACCTTCGCCGTGGGCGCGGCGTTGCCGCTGATCACCGCGCTCGGCGCTCCGGCACTCCACGTGGTCGCTCTCGTCGCCGGCACGTCGCTCGTCTCGCTCACCGCGCTCGGTGCCCTCTCGGCGCGGACCGGCGGAGCGCCTGTGGTCAGGGCTTCGGTGCGTGTGGCCTTCTGGGGCGCACTGGCCATGGTCATCACCGCTCTCGTCGGCAGGCTGTTCGGGACGACCGCAGTGTGAAGCCCGAGGACGCCCGACGCCCCTCGCGTCGAAGTCGGGTGGAGCGGCTACGTCGTCGGCGGCTCCGGCTTCGCCGCACGGCGCGCGCGCCGGCGGCGGCGGATCAGGAGCGACACGGCCACCGTCCCGACGGCGACCCAGGGGAGCAGTGCGCCCACGACGGTGACGAGGCCGGCCGTGCTCTGAACGACGGCGACGAGGAAGTTGTCGACGGCGAGCCACAACGGCTCGAAGGCGCCGCCCGCCACACCGCCGGCACTCGATCCGTCTCGATCGTCAAGGCGGACATCGCGACCCGTGTGCGCATGGCGGTGAGGTTGGATTCGGTCGAGTCAATCTCGCTCTGGACACGCGACAGCTCCCGTTCGACGCCGAGCAGGTCCGACAGCGAGCCCGGCCGGGTCGCGAGCAGCTGCTGCAACCGATCGCGCAGGGCCCGCTTGGCGCGGAGCGTCGCCTCGGTGTCGACAATCTCACGGGTCAGGTCCTCGGTGGTCGTCCATTGCGACGTCACGCGTCCGGCAGCGCCGACCGCATCGCTCTGCACGCCCTTTATGAACCGCTGCAGCCACTGGGGCTCGGCGCGGAGCGAGAGTGAACCGTGCAGCGAGTCCTGCGGGTCGCCGTCACGCCTCGACGCGACCAGCTGGCAGACGCGCGGGCCGGCGTTGCGGCACGCCGCCACGTGTCCGTCCATCACGCCCATGAGCCGACCGGCTGGGAGTTCGAGTCGTATCCCGTAGGCGTAGGCGAGGTACGAGACCGGACCGGCAGGCTCGGCCCCGATCGACCTGCGCCCTCCGGGCCCCCTCCGCCGGCACCCCCGACGCGCATCGCGAACGCCTGCGGCGGCGCAGACCCCACCGCCATCGACGCCGAGCCGCCGCTGGACGCGATACCGAGGTCCCGTGCCGTTGATGCGTTGGTGTAGCCGCAGCCAGCGGAAAGGAGCACGATGGCGAGGATTGGCGCGTGTCGGTTCACGATGGCCTCCGTGGCAATGAGACACCGTGAGAACCCGAACGGGTCCGGCACAGGTGTCAGTCGTTGAACGGAGGCGGGCGATATTCTTGCAGCCGGCCCGGTCCGGTGAACGGTTGGCCTGCGGTCACGGCTGCCGCTGCGCGCGGCGCTGGCGCATGAGCAGCACCACCGGCGCCATCGCGATCGCCAGCGGCAGAGCGGCGACGAGACACCAGATCCCGAACCACAGCGGCCAGTTGGCGACCTCGCTCGACAGGTCCGCTCGAACGGGGTTGGCCGGGTCGTAGATGACGTCGACGGTGTCGCCGACCTTCCACGAATCGCGCCCGCGGTTGACGCTGCCGACGGCGGTCCGCGCCTCGCCGGTGCGGGTGGTGTACGTCACCACGGGCGACAGCCCGCTCTCGTGCTTCGATTTGACCGTGACGTTGCCGTCGACGTAGCGCAGTTCGACGACGCGTCCGGGCACGACCTCGCCGGTGCGCGCCAGCTGGCCGTTCAGCCAGTTCGCGCGAGCGCCCCAGACGAGCGGGATGCACGCGATCAGCAGGAACGGAATGGTGATGCAGCCGAACGCGCTGGCGCGGACCGGCGTCTCGCTCTCGGTGGTGGACATGCTCGGCCGGCTCCCCCGTCCTCGGCCATGGACGGCGAGGACGCCGCCATATTCGCACCGATCGCCTGTTGCAGGGCATGAGGCCGCTTCGAGCACCGGGAGCCCGAACCTCTGGCCGCGAGGGCGCGGCTACCAGATGCCGGGCAGCAGACGATAGCGGACGCGGGCGGCGTACTCGCGATAGCCGGGCAGGTTGGCCGCGAGGAAACGGTCCTCGATCCACACGCGCCGGAACCCGAACGCGACGAGCGCGCTGCCCGGCACGAACGCCCACCACGAGCCGAGCGCCAGCGGCATCGTCGCCCCGACGAGCAACATGCCGACGTAGCCGGGATGCCGCACGAGCGTGTACGGACCGCTGTCGATGAGGTGGTGACCGCGCTCGTCCTGGATGCGCACCACCGACGAGAAGAACCGGTTCACCGACATCGCATAGACGAACATCGCGATCCCGCCGAGGAAGGTGATCAGGCCGACGCTCCGCCATCCGGCGGGCATGGGCGCGGAGACGTGCCATCGCCCGCTGTCGAGGAGGGCGAAGACGACCGTCGCGAGCACCATGACGCGAACCCAGCGCAGCGTCCCGCCATCGAGGCCGGGGCTCGGCGGGTGGTAGCGTTCTCGCGCCAGCTCGGGACTGACGGTGTGTACGGCGTAGAGCGCCACGGCTGAGCAGCCGGCGGCGAGGGCCCAGAGATGGACCGAGCCGAGGTCCCCGGCGATGGCCATGGGGATGGCGGCGGCGAGGAGGCTGAAGAAGGCCCAACGGCCCAGCTTCATGACCTCGGTCTGGTGAACGGGCGGGATCGGGGACGCGACGGAAGCCATTTCTCGTTACTCCTTGTGTAGCAAGTGATTTTGATTAATCAAAATTACAAGTTTGCCAACAAGAAGTCAAGCGGTATCGGTCGAGCTGCCGTCCGGCGCCGGTCTGTGGGTCGGACGGAGGGCGGGCGCGCCGTCAGCGTGCGGTGACGGCGACGACGTCGAGACGAAGGAGCTGTCCATCGAGCACCCGATCGACCACGCCCGGGATGATCTGCCGGCGATCGGGCCGTCCGGCCGCGCCATTGTCGATCTGTCGATCGTTGCCATCGACGACGCGAACGACCACCGCGCTGCCGCCGGCCACTGGAATCGTCGCCTCGAAGTCTTCCGCGTAGATCGTGTGCGAGACCTTCGGATAGTGGTTGATCCAGTACGTCTGCCTGGGGGCGGACACCTCGATGTGCCAGGCGGACCATTCGCCCGCGGCGATCGTGCCGCCCGCCGTGAAGTACGGATGATCCGGGTACGGCGATTCGCCGCCGGCAATCGTCGTCGGCTCGAACAGGCCGCGGATCCTGAGGCGAACGTCGTGAATCACGCCCGGTGCGCCGCCGAACGTCAATCGCTTCTCGACCAGTCGTTCGTGCAGGCACGTGTCCGGCTGCGCGGCGTTCGGGCCCGTGCAGGGATCGTGCAGGAGGAGCTGGTGGAATCCGGAGGCTGCGGACCGGAGGGCCGTCGATCGATCCTGCGCCGCGCTGAGACTGCTCCTCATGGCGCCGGTGGCGAGAAGGGTCAACGCCGTCAGTGCCGGCAGCCATACGCCAGCGAATCGGAGTGGGTCGCGGGTCATGGGCATTGGCACCACAGTATTTCCGACAGCTCGTCGTGAAGTATCCGACCGTCCGCTGAACGGACGGCGGCGTTCCGTCAGCGCCCTGGGATCGGCGCTGCTTGGCCGATGGTCTTCGCCATCTGGTAGGCGAAGACCAGGCCCTCGTTGAACGACGTCACCAGGATGCGCTCGTCCTTGCCGTGGGCGCGGTAGTCGTCCGGGTCGTAGGCGATGCCGGTGGTCCCGTAGACCGGGATCCCGGCCTTCCGCAGGATGAGGCCGTCGGTCGCACCGGTGTCCATGAACGGCGCGATCGGCACGACCGGCGTCGCGCCCCAGGTCGCTCGGGCCGCCGCTTCGATGGCCGACAGCGGCTCCGCCGCCAGCGCCGACGGCGGGCTGGGCTGGGCCGGGCGGATCGGCGCCAGCGCGATCTTCGGGTCGGCGACCACCTGCGCCAGCGTCGCCTGCACCGCCTCGGCTGTCTCGCCGGGGATGATCCGGCAGTTGACCGTCGCCTTCGCCGTCTGCGGCAGCGCGTTCTCGGCGTGCCCGCCCTGCAGCATCGTAGCGACGCAGGTGGTGCGCAGCAGCGCGTTGTGGAACGCGGACTTCGCGGACAGGCGGGCGGCGGCGGCCGCGGCCGCATCCGGCGTGGCCCGCGCCACCGCCGTCATATCGGTGCCGCTGGCGCCCGAGAGCGGCGCCATCTTCTCGAAGTAGGCCCGGGTGACGTCGGTCAGGTGGACGGGGAAGTCGAACGCCGCCAGGCGCTGGAGGCCGGCGGCGAGCCGATAGATGGCGTTCTCCTTCGGCGGCATCGAGCTGTGCCCGCCGGGGTTCGTCGCCGTCAGGGTGAACGAGGCGAAGACTTTCTCCGACGCCTGGACGTCGAGGACGGCCAGCTTGCCGCGGAGGATCTCGCCGCCGCCGGTATCGACGTTCATCCCATAGGCCGCGTCGACCAGCTCGCGCCGGTTGGCGAGGAGCCACTCCATGCCGTTGTCGTCGCCGCCTTCTTCGTCGGCCGTCAGGGCCAGGATCAGGTCGCGATCGGGGACGAACGACTCCTGGCGCAGGCGCAGGAACGCCGCGGCCAGCGTCGCGGCGCCGCCTTTGACGTCGATGGTGCCGCGCCCGTAGAAGTAGCCGTCCTTCTCGGTCAGGACGAAGGGATCCATCGACCAGTCCTCACGCCGGGCCTCGACCACGTCGAGGTGCGCGAAGAAGAGCACCGGCTTGCGGGCGCCGCTGCCGCGGTAGCGGACGACCAGGTTGCCACGGGTCGCCGCCGCCTTGCTGGTGCCGCCCACGACGAGCACGTCGGCCTTCGGGAACCCGGCGGCGACGAAACGGGCCGCCAGCTTCTCGGCGGCGATGGTCGTGCTGCCGCTCGAGTGCGTCGTGTTGGTCTCGATCAGCTCCTTCAGCAGGTCGCGGCCGAGACGTTGGTAGCCCGCCGACGTCTGGGCGGCTGCAGGCGGGCAGAGCAGGGCGAAGGCGAGAATCGTGAGCAGGGGGAGAGGGCCGGGGAGGCGGATCATCTCCGCGCAGAATATCCCTACAGGTAGCTCAGCCACCAATCGCGGCGTCGGCCCTTGGTCGCCGCCACCCATCGGCAGAGCGGATAGAGCGCGGCGACCACCAGCGCCCACACCACGTAGACGCCCGGCAGCCCGAGGCCGTAGCCCTTGGGAAAGAGCTGGAAGACGGTCAGGAACTGCTGCGCCTCGAATCCTTGCGCCAGGCCGAGCAGCGTGGTGCCGGCGTGGAGCAGATAGAGGTGAGCCACGTAGAAGGCGAACGGCGCCCGGCCGAACGTGACGAGCGGGCCGCTGAGGACGCCGGGCAGCCGCTCCGCCAGCGCGCACAGGATTGCCGCCGGGCCGAGGGTCATCAGCAGGAAGAGCAGGCTGGGCGGGTACTTCGTCGTGTTGAGGACGTCGATGAGCGTGCGCATCGCGCTGGCATCCCATTGCCACGGGTTGCGATCGCCGTAGACGCCGCTGGCCCGAATCAGGACGAACGCCATCGTCGCCGCTGCGCCGGAGACGAGCAGCAGCCGCTGTCGCCGGGCCGGTGGCGCCTCGAACACCCCCGCCGTGCCGAACCCGAGCAGCATCACGCCGATCCACGGCAGGAGCGGGTAGGTGACGCGGATGAGGATGGGGCCGACCAGGTACGTCGTCTGCGCGTGCAGGAACGCCCACCAGGGGCCGCTGGTGCTCGCGTCGAGGAGGCCCGTCTGCGGCCAGACCGGGTCGAGCAGGTTGTGGCCGAGCACCACCGCCGCGCCGATCCAGGCGCAGGCCGGTCGTCCGAGGCCCTGCGCGCCGGCCAGGACCACCATGCTCGCCCCGATGGCGAAGATCACCTGCAGCGGCACCCGGATGATCCCGCCCAACTCGGCCATCCCTTGCGGCGAGAACGTCCAGGCGGTGGAGATGACCAGCGCCTCGATGAGGATCAGCCAGGCGCCGCGCGAGAGCAGGAAACGCCCCAGCTCCGATCGGCTCTTGCGCGCCACCATGAGGCCGGCGCTGGTGCCGGCCAGGAACACGAAGGTGGGCGCACAGAAGTGGGTGACCCAGCGCGTGAAGAAGAGCGCCGCGCCGATGCTCGGGTTCGCCGCCGGCTCCAGCTCGCCGGCGGACATGAAGAAGTCGCGCGAGTGGTCGATGGCCATCATCACGATGGCCAGGCCGCGCAGCGCGTCGATGCTGGAGAGACGGTAGCGGCGCGCGTCAGCGGGCATGCGTCGGGTGGCTCTGTGGCAAGATTCGTCCATCCTGTCACACCGGCACCGCGTCGTCCGTCATGGGGTCATGAACGCCACCTGGAACCACTCCATTCGCCAGTTTCACCGCGCGGTGTCCATCGTCTTCACGCTGACGGTGGCCGCCAACGTCGTCGCCCTGGCCTGGGGCGACGGTGTCCCTTCGCCGTGGGTGACCTATTCACCCCTGCCGCCGCTCGCCTTGCTGCTGGTCACCGGCCTGATCCTGTTCACCCTGCCCTACGCGGTGAGGTGGCGCGGCGGGCGAGGGCCCGCCGACGCTCGCTGAGATGAACGTGACGATGGCTACCCCGAAACCGCACGCCGGCGACAGCCACGATGTGATCCGCGTCCAGGGCGCCCGCGAGAACAACCTCAAGGACGTCAGCGTCGAGATCCCGAAGCGGCGGCTGACGGTGTTCACCGGCGTCTCGGGATCGGGCAAGTCGTCGCTGGTCTTCGGCACGATCGCCGCCGAGTCGCAGCGCCTGATCAACGAGACCTACAGCGCCTTCGTCCAGGGCTTCATGCCGACGCTGGGCCGGCCCGAGGTCGACGTCCTGGAGGGGCTGACGACCGCGATCATCGTCGACCAGGAGCGGATGGGCGCCAACTCCCGCTCGACGGTCGGCACCGTCACCGACGCCAACGCGATGCTGCGGGTGCTGTTCAGCCGTCTCGGCAAGCCGCACATCGGCTCCTCGAACGCCTTCTCCTTCAACGTGCCGTCGGTGCGCGGCGTCGGGGCGATCACGACCGAGAAGGGCGGCACGACGAAGACCGAGAAGGCCACCTTCACCGTCACTGGCGGCATGTGCCCGCGCTGCGAGGGCATGGGCTCGGTGACGGACATCGACCTGGCGCAGCTCTACGACGACAGCAAGTCGCTCAACGAAGGCGCGCTGACGATCCCGGGCTACACCGTCGACGGCTGGCAGGTGCGCATCTTCGGCGCCTCCGGCTTCCTCGATCCGGACAAGCCGATCGGCAAGTACACCAAGAAGGAGCTGCAGGACTTCCTCTACAAGGAGCCGACCAAGGTCAAGTTCGAGAGCCTGAACCTCACCTACGAAGGCCTCGTCCCGCGCATCCAGAAGTCGTTCCTGACCAAGGACGTCGACGCGATGCAGCCGCACATCCGCGCGTTCGTCGAGCGCGCGGTGACGTTCACGGCCTGCCCCGAGTGCAAGGGCACGCGGCTCAGCGAGGCGGCCCGATCGTCCAAGATCAGGAAGATCAACATCGCCGACGCCTGCGCGATGCAGATCAGCGACCTGGCCGGGTGGGTGCGCCGGCCTGGACGAGCCGTCCGTCGCGCCGCTCCTGGCGACGCTGCGGCACACGCTCGACTCGTTCGTCGAGATCGGGCTGGGCTACCTGAGCCTCGACCGGCCGTCCGGCACGCTGTCGGGCGGCGAGGCGCAGCGCACCAAGATGGTCCGCCACCTCGGGTCGTCGCTGACCGACGTGACCTACGTCTTCGACGAGCCGACGATCGGGCTGCACCCGCACGACATCCAGCGGATGAACGAGCTGCTGCTGCGGCTGCGCGACAAGGGCAACACCGTCCTCGTCGTCGAGCACAAGCCGGAGACGATCGCGATCGCCGATCACGTCGTCGACCTCGGCCCCGGCGCCGGCACCGCCGGCGGCGAAGTGGTGTTCGAGGGCACCGTCGATGGACTGCGGGCCAGCAGCACGCTCACCGGGCGCCACCTGAGCGACCGGGCCGCCGTGAAGGCGTCGGTGCGGAAGCCGTCGGGGGTGATGAAGGTGCGCGGCGCCCGCACCCACAACCTGAAGGACGTCGACGTCGACATCCCGCTCGGCGTGCTGGTGGTGGTGACCGGCGTGGCGGGGTCGGGCAAGAGCTCCCTGATCCACGGCTCGGTGTCCGGCCGGGACGGCGTGGTGTCGGTCGACCAGACGCCGATCCGCGGCTCGCGGCGGAGCAACCCGGCGACCTACACCGATCTGCTGGAGCCGATCCGCAAGGCGTTCGCCAAGGCCAACGGCGTCAAGCCGGCGCTGTTCAGCGCCAACTCCGAGGGCGCCTGTCCGACCTGCAACGGCGCCGGCGTGATCTACACCGACCTGGCGATGATGGCCGGCGTCACCACGATCTGCGAGGACTGCGAGGGCAAGCGGTTCCAGGCCTCGGTGCTGGAGTATCGCTTCGGCGGGCTCAACATCGCCGAGGTGCTCGACCTGCCGGTCAAGGACGCGGTCGGCTTCTTCGGCGCCGGCCCGGCGCAGACGCCGGCCGCGCACGCGATCCTGCAGCGCATGGCCGACGTGGGGCTCGGCTACCTGCGGCTCGGCCAGCCGCTCACCACGCTGTCGGGCGGCGAGCGGCAGCGGCTCAAGCTGGCGACGCACATGGGTGAGGACGGCGGCGTCTACGTGCTCGACGAGCCGACCACCGGGTCTGCACCTGGCCGATCTCGAGCAGCTGCTCGGGCTGCTCGACCGGCCTGGTCGACGCCGGCAAGTCGGTCATCGTGATCGAGCACCACCAGTCGGTGATGGCGCACGCCGACTGGATCATCGACCTCGGGCCGGGCGCGGGCCACGACGGCGGGCGCGTCGTGTTCGAAGGCACCCCGGCCGACCTGGTGGCGACGCAGGTCGACGCTGACCGGCGAGCACCTGGCGGCGTTCGTCGGCAGCCGCCCGAAGGCGGCGCGCCTGCGCTGAGCCGGTGGAGGTACGGGTAGACTCTGCGCGGCCCCTTCGGGTTGGGGCGGTCCGGGGGAACGCGTGAGAGTGGCGACTCGAATGGCAGTCTGCGGTTTTGTCGCGGCGGTCGCACTCAGTGCGGCCGTGCCGCTGGCGCAACCGGTGTTTCGCGGCAGCGAAATCTTTCCGGCCGAGGAATACGCCGCCCGACGGACGCGTGTGATGGCCGGCATCGGCGACGGCGTGGCCATCGTCCTGGGCGCCACCGAACCGCCGGGCGAGATCGCGTTCCGGCAGAACAGCCAATGCTTCTACCTGAGCGGCGTCGTCGAACCGCGCGCCGTGCTGATCATCGACGGGCGCACGAAACGGACGACGGTGTTTCTCCAGCCGGCCAACACGCGGCGGGACACCAGCATGTTCGGGCCGGCGCTGGCGCCCGGGCCGGACACGGCGGCGGGGCTCGGCGTCGATGAGGTTCTGCCGGCGGCCGGTTTGACGGTGGCGATCCAGGCATTGGCCGGCGAGCGGCGGACGATCTACACCCCGTTCGCGGCGGAGGTCCTGGGCAGCCAGTCGCAGGGCGATCCGACCCGGATGTGGAAGGCGAACCGCGAAGACCCCTGGGACGGTCGCGACTCGCGCGAGGCGACGTTCGTCGCCCGCCTGAAGGCCACCGCGCCGTCGCTCGACGTCCGCGATCTCGATCCGATCGTCAACGCGCTGCGGGCGGTGAAGAGCCCGCGCGAGATCGCCCTGCTGCGCGACGCAACCCGGATTGCCGGCGAGGGCATCGTCGCCGCGATGCGCGCCAGCCGTCCCGGCCTGCACGAGTACGAGCTGCAGGCGGAGGCAGACCATGTGTTCCGGAAGAACGGCGCATTCGGCGTCGCCTACTTCGCCCTGGTGGCGACCGGCCGGAACACCTACTACACGCACTACCACCGCAGCACCGAGGTGCTGCGGGATGGTGAGCTGCTGCAGTTCGACTACGCGCCCGACTACAAGTATTACCAGTCGGACGTGACGCGCGTCTTTCCCGTCAATGGCCGCTTCACGCCGCGGCAGCGCGAATACTACGGCATCTACCTGAAGCTCTATCAGGCGCTGCTGACGTCGATCGCCGTCCACAAGACGCCGGGCGAGGTCACCACGACGGCGGTCGCCAAGATGGACGCGATCATGGCCGCCTATCCGTTCACCGATGACCGCATCAAGGCGGCGGCCGCGAAGATGGTCGACGCCCTGCGCGCCCGCAAGAACCCGCGCGGGCTGGGCCACAACGTCGGCCTCGAGGTGCACGACGTCGGCGGCCTGCAGGCCGACACCTTCGAACCGGGCCGGGTCTTCACCATCGAGCCGCAGATGCGCCTCGAGGACGAGCACCTCGGCGTGCGCCTCGAGGACATGATCCTCATCACCGACACAGGCTACGAGAACCTGTCCGCGTCGGTGCCGATCGAAGTGGCGGACATCGAGCGGCTGATGGCTCGACGGCGCTGAGATCGCGCCCGTGTCACCTCACGGCCGCGCCGAGTAGAGCGCGTGGCCGGTCCCGCGGACGGTGACGGCTTTCGGATCCGGGGCGCGGTCAGGTAGACCGAGGGCCCGGCCCACGCTGGAGCGGTCATCGCCAGGCAGGCAACGGTCAGGGCGAGTTTGGCGCCGCGGCAGGACTGAGCCTCCTGCCACCTCGACTCCGGAGTTGAAGTCGACTCCGGAGTCGTCCGGGCAGCGGCGCTACCGGCGCTACCGGCACTCCGGATGCCGGCACCCGCAGCGCAGCTCGGTGACATCGCCGGCCTCGCGGCAATGATCGCTGCAGGTACTTGCCGTGCGGGCCTTTCTTGTCGACCATGCATAGACACGCCGGGTGTGCACACTTTTCCATGTTGCTCTCCTCGTGGTGACGTTGCGATGGGACGCGGCGACGGCCGACCGACGCGGCTCTCGCAGCGTAGGACAGTGCCAGGGCAGCCGCAAGGACAGGCGATACTCATGATCCAACCCAGGCGTGTGCTCCCACACGTCATCGTCCTGCTCGGCGCGACGCTCAGCGCCGCCGACGCCCAGGCCCAGCTCATCACGGCTGCCGGTGCGCGCGGCCAGCTCGACGTGCGAGTCGCCGGCGAACGCAGCGTGCGTATCACGCTCAAGCCGGTCGACGTCCAGGACGAGTTCCCGATCAATCCGGCGGTCGTGGTTCGCCGCTACCCGTCTGCGGCGCTCTCGCTGCGTCGGATCACGCAGCCGATCCGGCGGACGGTCGGCGGCCTCTCGGTCGAGGTGCGGTCCGATCCGCTGACGCTGCGCATCACGAACCGCGCCGGTGCGCTCGTGCAGGAGATCGTCTTCGAGCACGACGGGACGCTGTCGTTCAGGCTCGACGACCAGCCGGTGCTCGGCCTGGGCGAAGGCGGTCCGTTGCCGGAGCAGGGCACGCCGTGGCGAGAGCAGCCGGTGCAGTTCGATCGGCGCGGCCGGCTCGACCCGATGCAGCCGCGTTGGCAGGCCGACATGTACGGCTCGCGCAACCCGTCCGCGATGCTGCTCGGCACGAGCGGCTGGGGCCTGTTCGTTGCGGCGCCGTGGGGACAGGTCGATCTCCGCGCCTCCGACCGCGGCGTCTTCATCCCGTGGCGACCCAGCGACGCGGAACGCGTGCCGCAGAACGAGCGCAACCAGCAGCAGGCGCTCGCCAAGGGCCTGCCGCCGCCGGATGCGGTCGTGCCGGGCGTCTACGATCTCTTCGTCTTCGATGCCGCCGACCCGACGGCGGCGATGAAGGACTTCTCCGCGATCACCGGACCCGCCGCGATGCCGCCACTGTGGGCGCTCGGCTACATGCAGTCGCACCGGACGCTCGAGACCGACGTGCAGATGATCGGCATCGCCGATACCTTCCGGCGCAAGCGGCTCCCGCTCGATGCCCTGATCTACCTCGGCACCGGTTTCACACCGCGCGGCTGGAACACGAAGCAGCCCTCGTTCCAGTTCAACGCCGAGGTCTTCACGCGCGATCCGGCCGCGGTCATCGCCGACCTGCACGCCCGGCACGTCAAGGTCGCCGTCCACATGGTGCCGTGGGATCGCGACCGGCTGCCGACGCTGCACGGGACGATTCCGCCGCGGCCGGGGGAGACGGTCGACGACGCCCATCTCTCGACCTACTGGCAGCAGCACGTGCCGCTGGTGCAGGCGGGCATCGACGCCTTCTGGCCCGACGAAGGCGACTGGTTCAACCTGCACGAGCGCATCAGGCGCCATCAGCTCTACTACCAGGGGCAGCTGCAGACGACGCCCAATGTCCGGCCGTGGAGCCTGCAGCGGAACGGGTATCCAGGCATCGCGCAATGGGGCGGCTGGGTCTGGTCGGGCGACACCGAGAGCTCGTGGAAGACGCTCGAGGCGCAGATCGCCGTTGGCCTCAACTACTCGCTGAGCATCGGCCCGTACTGGGGATCCGACATCGGCGGCTTCTATGCCAACAACGAGCTGACGGGCGAGCTCTACGCCCGCTGGTTCCAGTTCGCCGCGTTCTGCGGATCGTTCCGCTCGCATGGCCGCACGTGGTGGACGCGGCTGCCGTGGGGATGGGGGCTGAGCGACATGGGGCCGCGCGAACACAACAACACCAACGCCCCGATCCCGCCGGACGACCGGCGCAACATCCTCCAGTCGGCGATGAACGACCCGGCCATCGAGCCGGTGGCCCGGAAGTACGCCGAGCTGCGCTACCAGCTGCTGCCGTACACCTACACCCTGGCGTGGGAGGCGCGCGACCGCGGCCTGCCGCTGATGCGGGCGATGTGGCTGCACTACCCGGACGATCCCCGCGCCCGCGGGCTCGGGACGCAGTTCCTGTGGGGGCGCGATCTGCTGGTCGCGCCGGTCTTCACGAAAGGCGCGACCTCGCGCGCGGTCTACCTGCCACGGGGCGACTGGTACGACTGGTGGACGAACGTGAAGGTGACCGGCGGCACGACGGTATCCCGCGCGGTCGACCTCGAGACGATGCCGCTCTACGTCCGCGCCGGGGCGATCGTCCCCGTCGATCCGATCCGGCAGTACACGGCGCAGCCGGTGACCGAACCGACCACGCTGAATGTCTACACCGGCGCCGACGGCCGGTTCACGTTGTACGCCGACGACGGGATCAGCCAGGACTACCTCGGGGGCCGAGGGACCTGGATCCGGATGGCCTGGGACGATCGGACGCGGCGGCTGTCACTGGAACCGGGTGCGCCGGCGGGCACGACCAATCTGGCCACCAGGCGGACGTTCCGCGTGCGGCTGCTGCCGGCGGGGACGACAAGGGACGTCAGCTACGAGGGCACGCGGGTCGTGAGCCTCTTCTGAGCCTCGAGCGGCCGGTGCCCCGCCGGCCGGCTGGCTCCACTTGACACGCCAGTGGAGCGCGTGGCAGTCTCCACTGCGATGGCCAGTGAACGCGTGGAACTGCTGCAGGGGACCCTCGACCTCATCGTGCTGCGGGCCCTGTCGACGATGGGGCCGCAGCATGCCTACGGGCTTGCCGCCCGTCTGGAGCAGGTCGCCGACGATCCGTTCCCGCTCAACCAGGGCACGATGTACGCCGCCCTCACCCGGCTCGAACAGAAGGGCTGGATCAAGGGCACCTGGCAGCGGACCGAGAGCAACCGCGAGGCCAAGTACTACGCCATCACCAAGCCCGGCTTGCGGGCGCTCGAGGAGCAGGTCGAGCGCTGGCGCAAGCTGTCGGGCCTCGTCAACAAGCTGATTGTCGGCCCTGCCTCGTAGGCCATCGCCATGTCGGAAGTGCGACGCTTCTTCCTGCGACTGATGACGTTCCTCTCGACCGGCCGCGCCGATCGCGAGCTGCGGCGCGAGATAGACGCCCACCTGCGCCAGATCGAGGACGACTTCGTCCGAAGGGGCCTCTCGGCTGACGAGGCCCGCCTCGCCGCGCGCCGCACGTTCGGCGGGATCGAGCAGGCCAAGGAGCTGCAGCGGGACGCGCGGTCGATCCGCTGGCTCGACGAGCTGCGGCAGAACGTGAAGTACGCCGTCCGCACCTTGCGCCGCGCGCCGGGCTTCACCGTGGCGGCGGTCCTCACGCTGGCCCTGGGCATCGGCGCCAACACCACGATGTTCGGCATCATCAACGCGACGCTGCTGCAGCGGCTGCCGTTTCCAGAGCCGGAGCGCCTGGTGATGCTGTGGCAGGCGCCGCTGCAGGATCGCGGCAACTTCAGCATCGTCTCGATGCCGAACTACCGGGACTGGCTCGAGCGATCGCGATCGTTCTCCAGCATCGGGCTGCAGGACTCGGCCGGGCGCGGCTACAGCGTGACCGGCCAGGGCGAGGGCGAGCGCGTGCCGGGGCTGCGCGTCACGGCGAGCTTCTTCCAGGTGCTGGGCGTCCCGCCGATGCTGGGCCGGACGTTCCTGAAGGAGGAAGAGGACGCCGGCCGGGATCGGGTCGTCGTCCTCAGCCACGGCCTGTGGACGCGACGCTACGCCGCCGACGCGGCCATCGTCGGCAAGACCATCCTGGTCGACGGCAAGGCGTTCCTGGTCGTCGGCGTCATGCCGGCGTCCTTCGTCCACGAGTACGGCGGCCGGCGTGAGCTGTGGGTGCCGGTCGGCTGGACGGAAGGCGATCGCGACCGCACCTCGAACTCGTTCGTCGCCCTCGCCCGCCTGAAGCCGGGCGTCTCGCTCGAGCAGGCGCGCAGCGAGATGGACACCATCGGCCGGGCGCTGTCGGCCGAGCACCCGATCCAGAACCCGAAGCAGACCGTCGACGTCGAAGCGATGAGCGATTTCGGCCAGACGCGGAAGCGATCGCAGCTCGCACCGATGCTCGCGGTGGTCGGGTTCGTGCTGCTGATCGCCTGTGCCAACGTCGCCAACCTGATGCTGGCGCGCGCCGCCGCCCGCTCGCGCGAGCTGGCCGTGCGCGCCGCGCTGGGCGCCGGCCGCGGCCGCATCGTCCGGCAGCTGCTCACCGAGAGCGTCGTGCTCGCCTGCGCCGGCGGCATCGCCGGGCTGCTGCTCGCCTACTGGGGCGCGCGCGCCATCCTGCCGCTGCTGCCGACGAGCATCGCCGCCTCGGACTTCCGGCCGGTGGATGCCGTCGCCATCGACCTCCGCGTCCTCGCCTTCACCTCGGTGATCGCGATCGGCAGCGGCATCCTGTTCGGCCTGGCGCCGGCGCTCGCGGCGTTCCGGAACAACCTGGCCAACCCGCTGCGGCAGAACACGCGCGGCTCGACGGGCGACGGCAAGAGCCGCCTGCGCTATGGGCTGGTGGCCCTCGAGGTCGCGCTGACGCTGATCGTGCTGGCCGGCGCCGGCGTGATGCTGGTGAGCGTGTCGCGGCTGCTCGGCGTCGATCCCGGGCTCGATCCGCGCAACGTGCTGGTGATGTCGATCTCGCCGCCGCAGAAGGAGCTCTACTACGGTCCGCCAGACAACGCGCAGTTCTGCGAAGGGCTGACCCGCGAGGTCGGGGCCATTCCCGGCGTGCGGTCGGTGGGCGCCGTCGGGCACCTGCCGCTGACCGGCGCGCGCGCCGGCCGGGCGGTCAGCATCGAAGGCCGGCCGGATCCGGGATCCGAGAACATGCCGGGCGCCGCCTACAGCGTCGCCTGCCCGGGCACCTTCGCGACGCTCGGCATCCCGCTCGTCGAGGGCCGCGAGTTCACGGCGCGGGATTCGCTGAACGCGCCGGCGGTGGTGCTGATCAACCGCCGCTTCGCCCGCGAGCACTGGCCCGGCGAGCCGGCGGTCGGCCAGCGCTTCAAGATTGGCTTCCTGAACAGCGACAACCCGTGGATGACGGTCGTCGGCGTCGTCGAGAACTTCCATCACGGCGGCCTCGACGTCGACCAGCAGCCGTCGATTTACCGCCCGTATCACCAGGCGGCGTGGCCGGTGATGAGCATCGTCGTCAAGACGTCCTCGACGCCCGAGCTGCTGACCAAGGCCATCACCAAGGCGGTCGCCGTGGTCGAACCGCACCAGCCCGTCTCGGGCATCCGGACGATGGAGGCGGTGGTCGGCTCGTCGGTGCGATCGCGCCGCTTCACGATGTTCCTGCTCAGCGGCTTCGCCGTGCTGGCGCTGATCCTCGCCGCGGTCGGCATCGCCGGCGTGGTCGGGTATTCGGTGGTCCAGCGGACGCCGGAGATCGGCGTCCGCGTCGCCCTGGGGGCGCGGCGCGGCGACGTGCTGCGGCTGATCCTCGGCCACTCGCTCGCCTGGGCGCTCGGCGGCATCGTGCTCGGCGTTGGCGGCGCGATCTGGCTGCTGACGCTGCTCGGCACGATGCTCTACGACGTCACGCCGTACGATCCGATGGTGCTGGGTACGGTGTCGACCGCGCTGGTCGCCGTCGTCCTCGCCGCCAGCTACCTGCCAGCGCGGCGGGCGATGCTGGTCGATGCCGTCACGGCGCTCCGTCAGAGCTGAGACGCAGGGCCGCGTCGGGCCTCGTGCAGGATGGCCAGCAGCGCGACGCAGGCGGTGTCGGTGCGCAGCGTCCGCGGCCCGAGCCCGACGGTCGCGAAGCCGTGCTGCGCCAGCAGCTTCAGCTCGAAGGCGTTCCAGCCGCCCTCGGGACCGATCGCCAGCAGCACGCGGCGTTGAGCGGTCTCGCCCGCCATCGCCAGCAGGGATCCGTCGGCGCCGGGATGAGCGACGAGGCGCTGCTCGCCCTCGGCCGCCGGCCCGAGCTCGTCCTCGACCAGAGGCTTGAACTGGCGGTGGATCGAGACGCGCGGCAGCCTGGTGTCGCCGGCCTGCTGCAGGCCTTCGAGGAGGAGCGGCCGGTAGATCGACGGCTCGAGCACGTGCGCGTCGAAGTAGTGCCGTTCGACCCGCCAGGCGTTGGTGAGGAAGATCCGGCCGACGCCGAGCGCGGCGATCTGGGCCCAGAGGCGCCGCAGCACCTTCGGCCGCGGCACCGCCAGCAGCAGATCGATGCCCGGCACGGGTGGGGCCTGGCCCTCGAGCTCGGCCCGCAGCGTTGCCCTGCCGTCCTCGAATGCCAGCACCTCGCCCTGGCCCTTCGCGCCGTCGACGATGCCCAGCCGCACCCGATCGCCTGGCCCGACCCGCAGCACGTCGCGCAGGTGCGCCGCGCGCGGTCCGGTCAGGGTGACGACACCGTCGCTGCCGATCTCGGCTGGCTCACAGAGGATCAGGTTCATGTGGAGAGGAGGGCGTCGCCCGAGCATAGGCCATCCATCAGGCGATCGAGATGTGCGGGCCCAGGTGGCGCAGCGGAATCGGCTATCGTTGGCGCCGTGACGTCCCGACCGGACCCGGGCGACGGCTCGCCCGCGACCGCGCGGCACGGGCTGCCGTCGTTCGTGGTCGTCGCCTGCGCGCTGCTGGCGGCGTTCTTCATCGACGCGCTGTCCGGCAAGGTGCTGTCGCAGGCCGACATCCTGCTGGCGTGGAGCCCGTGGGCCGACAGCGCACCGGCCGGCGCGGTGGCGTCGAACGGGCAGCGGCCGGGCAACCACATGCTCGGCGACATCCCGCTGTTCGTCTATCCCTCGCTGCAGTTCACCAGGGACAGCCTGCGCGCGCTGCGCTTCCCGCTGTGGAACCCCGGGATGTACGGCGGCCAGCCGTTCCTCGCCTCCTACCAGACCGGCCTGCTGTCGCCCTTCGTGCTGCTGAGCGTCCTGCTGCCGCCGGTGGACGCGCTGCTGGCGCACGCGATCGTGCGCCTGCTGGTGGGCGGCATCGGCATGTTCATCTTCCTCCGCGGACTCCGCCTGGCCGGGCCGGCGGTGTGGTTCGGCGCGGTGACGTTCCTGTTCAACCCGTTCGCCGTGGTGTGGCTGGAGCATCCCCCGTCGGCGGTGTCGTGCTGGCTGCCGTGGCTGTTGTGGTCGGTCGATCGCCATCGCCAGGACGGCGGGCCCGGCCACGTCGCGGGGCTGGCGGCGCTGACCGCGGTAACGCTCCTGGCCGGTCATCCCGAGACGGCCTTCAAGGTGCTGCTGCTGACCGGTGCCTACGCGGTCGGAGTCGCGTTGGCCGGCACCGACGCTGGTCGCCTGCGCGCCGGTGGCGTGCTGCTCGTCGGCCGTCTGCTGCCGGCGGTCGCCCTCGGCGCGGCGATCGCGGCCGCGCAGATCGTGCCGTTCCTCGAATACATGGACGAGAGCGGGATCGCGGCGATGCGGCGGACGTTCGCGGTCAGCCCACACGTGATTACGCCGCCGACGGCGGTGGCCGCGTTCGTCCCGGACGTGTTCGGCAACCCGTCGCGCGGCCCGGCGCTGACCAACTACCTCGATCAGCAGGTCTATCCGGGCAACGTCGCGTGGATCCTCGCGGCGCTGTCGATCGGCGTGCTGGCGCGACGCCGGTGGCGGGTCGCCTTCTTCGCCGGCATGGCCGCGCTCGCCGCGGCGCTGATGTACGGCGCGCCCGGCATCAGCCGTCTGTTCACGCTCATCCCGCTCGCCGGCCTGTCGGCGCCGTCGCGGTTCGGGCTGATCGTCATCGCCGCGGTCGTCGTGCTGGCCGCGCTCGGCGTCGACGCGCTGTGCGAGCCGGAGCGCCCGCGTCGCGACGTCGACCGTTCCGTGCGCGCTGTCGTCGTGGGGCTGGCCATCATGGCCGTCATCGTCGCGGCGCTGATCTGGTGGCAGTGGGCCGCGTTCCGCGCGTCCGGTCTGGTTCGCCACATGGCCCAGTCGGTCCTGTGGAGCGGCGGTGTGGCGGCCGTCGCCGCCGGCGTCGTCATCGCCCGCGCGCGCGGCCTCGTGACCACGCGGGTCGCCGTCGCGCTCCTGACGATCGTGTCCGTAGCCGACCTGTTCGCGATCGGGTTCCGGTTTCATCCGATGGTGCCGCGGGCGCAGGTCTTCCCGCGGCTGTCGGCCATCGACGCCATCGCCGCCGATCGATCGCTGTTCCGCGTCGCCGGCGTCGGCGACAGCCTGCCCCCGAACGCCGCGATGGTCTACGGCCTGTCCGATCCCCGCGGCTACGACGGCGTGGCGCCGCGCCACTTCACCGACCTGCTCGGCCGGGCGTTCGGTCCGGCCATGGCGCACCGCATCGACGCGCAGGGCGCCTTGCCGATCGTGGATCTCCTCAACGTCAAGTACCTCGTCGCACCCGGCGGGGGCCGCGCCGGCGTGCCGCACTGGACGCCGGTCGTATCCGCGCCCGCCACGGTGTATCGCAACGAACGCGTGTTCCCGCGCGCCTGGCTGGTCGATCGCGTGGTCGCGCGCGACGATCCGTCGACGCTCGACTGGATGGTCGCGCCGACGTCCGATCTGCGACGCGAGGCCCCGATCTCCGGCGAGTTGGGCCCAGGCGAGCTGGGCGCCGGCAGCGGTCCCGAGCCGGCCGTGGGCGGCGAGCTGGGTGAGGCCACGATCACGCGTTACGAGCCGACCGCCGTCGAGCTGACGACCCGCGCACCCGGCCGGCGCCTGCTCGTGCTCGCCGACGCCTGGTACCCCGGCTGGGAGGTCTACGTCGACGACCGGAAGGCGTCCATCGTCCGCGCCTACTACGCGCTGCGTGCCGTCCCGGTCCCAGGCGGCCGGCACCGCGTGCGCTTCGCCTACGAACCGGCGAGCCTGCGCCTCGGTATCGCGATCAGCGCCGTCGCGCTGATCGCCTGGGTCGGCCTCGTGGTCGCGGCGAGACGGCGCTGACCCGCCAGCCGGCAGCTACGCGCCGTGCGCGTCGTGGTCGTTCCACAGGTCGACGGCATAGCCGCGCGGCATGTGATCGAGCAGAAAGTCCGGAGCGCGGCGCATGACGCCGGTCCGCAGAGCCTCGACCACCTCGCGCAGGTGCTCGATGTTCCCGAACACGTCGCGGACGAAGTGGGCGAGCAGGGGAGCCTGCATCGTGATTCGCCCGTCCGGCATGATGTGCCGGCGCTGACCGACGTGCTCGTAGGACGGCGTGAAGGGCGGTCGCAAGGCTGGCGGGATGTGCGTCACGATGTCCGTGTCGTTCTCGTAGCGCAGCGACCGATCCGCGAAGCGATCATCGAACGCCGCCGCGAACAGGCGATCCCCGACCCGCGGCGACGCGATCGTCGAGACCCCTGCGGTCGCCTCGTAGCGGGCCGCGGCCAGGGTCGCCAGCGCCGCGCCGAGGCTGTGGCCGCCGAACCAGACCGTCCGCGACGCGCCGAGCGTCGACAGCATCCTGTCGAGGTCTTCCCAGACTCGCTGGAGCGCCCGCTGGAAGCCGGCGTGCACGGATCCAGGGCCGTGACGCCAGCGATCGAGGCCGAATTGCGCGTTGTCGAACAAGTCGCCGAAGCGGTCGGACTCGGTGCCGCGGAAGACGACCAGGACGGCGGTCGCCGAGTGGGCCACGTAGAGCTGGGTGTCGCCCCCCACGATCGGCGTGGCCTCGAGGCCAGCGGAGGCGAACCGGGCCACCGCCTCGCCCCGATCCCAGTAGGTCAGGAGCGCCGCCTCGGCCAGCCACCAGGCGTGCGCGCGCGTCACCCGCGTCGCGCCGGCGTCGAACGGCACCGTCTCGTGTCCCTCGAAGTGGCGATACGTCGTATCGCTCTCGGGGCGCAGCACGAATTGAAGGTCAGGCGTCGGGCGCTTTCGCTGCATGGAGCCTCCGTGTCCAGATGGACGCACGAACGTCTGTGCGCATCCTCCTGTAACGCACGAGCCGGCCGTTTGGAACGCCACTCGCACCCGGCGGTCGGCGTCGGCTACGTGGCCCCGAGCCGGCGCAGCGCCTCCTGCATCGCTGGATTGCCCTGTCGCCATCTGCCAGCAGCGTGCATGCCGCGGCCGTTGCCAGGCGGCGGTGATGTCCGCGCCGGCCGCGACGAGGCGCTCGGCGACGGCGGGGTAGTCGGCGCCCGCGCGCCCGCCGATGCACGGATCCGAACGCGGCCCAGCCGAGGAGCGTGCTCTGGTGGGTCGGATCGCGGGCGTCGAGCGGCACGCCGCCGCGCGCGAGCAGGCGTTCGACCATCCGCACGCTGCCCACCCAGCAGGCGGCATGCAGCGCCGTCCCGCCGTCGACGCCGGGCGCGGCCGGATCGAAGCCGAGGCGCAGCATGAGGTCGGCCGCGTCGAAGCGCTCGTGGAAGATCGCCTGTGCCAGGTGCGCGTGCTCCTGCGCGTGTGAGCGAGGCGAAGAGCGACGGCGTCCTCAGCGAGGACCTGGCGTGCGGCGCCGCTCGTCGGCGGCCAGGAGCGCGTTCATGAATCGGACGCGTGCCGGGCTGCGCGCCGCCAGCAGATCGTGGACGTCGCGATGGCCGAACCTCAGCGCGACCTCGTGCGGCGACATGCCGAAGCCGATCGACCAGCAGTAGATGTTGAACGGCGGAACCGGCGGATACCCGGGCTCGTTGATGCGCGCGGCGAGCGCAGGCCGGATCGGCGTCCAGCAGGCGCGTCGCGAGCGCGACGTCCCCGAGGCGGGCCGCCATGAAGATGTCGGGCGTGGCCCCGCGCTCGAGCAGGCGCCGGCAGACGTCCGGGCGATCGACCAGCGCGTACTGCGCGGGCGTGGACTTGTGATCGATGCACCGCACGTCGATGCCCGCGCCGCGGTCCAGCAGGAAGTCGGCAATCGCGACGGTCTTCGCCTCGTGGAGCGGCTGCTGGCCGTCTCCTCCGCGCGCGTGAACGAGCGCTCGCGTCGGCGCTCACGAGCGCCCGCAGCTCGTCGAACCAGCCGAGCCGCGCCGCCACGTTCGGCGTCAGCGTCGCGCCGTGCGCCAGAAGGAATCGCGCGCGTGTCCTCGTCGGCGTTGTCGAGCACGGTGTAGGGGCCGTTCTCCCAGTCGCTCTTCAGGTTCACGTCGGCGCCGGCGGCGATCAGCGTCGCCAGCATCGCCGCGTTCTTCGCGGCGATGTGCGCGGCGCGCTGGCCGAAGTCGAACATCGGATCGTTGATCCGTTTCCGGACGTGATCGAGCGCGAGGAGCTGTTGCGTGCGCGGCGACGTCGCCGCTCGCGGACCGCGTCGCGGAACGCCTTGACGTCGCGCTCCTGCAGCTCGGCCACGAGCTTCGGCCACGAGTCGAAGCCGGCCTCGCGGGCCACGGCCAGCTGCGCGTCGGCGAGCTTCAGCGGCCGCGCGCGGAGCGGCGGCATCGGAGCGGACGGCCCGGATGCGCGCGAGCGCCGCCGCATCGCCGCCGCGCGCCGCGGCGATCAGATCCTTGGCGAGCTTGTGCTGCTGTTCGAGATTGAGAGTCCCGGCAGGCGGGACGGGCGGGTTCGGCGTGGACACGGACGACCTCCTTCACAACGCGCCCGTGTCCGCATCATGGGCTGAAGAAAGGTCGGTGCGATTGCACGCATGACGACCATGCCAGGTGGGCGCTGCCCTTCCCGCGGACCGGAGGCGTCCTGAACACGCCGCCCGAAGGATAGATCGCGACCGATGCCGGCGCAACACCGGCGTGCCGGCCGGCCGGGCCGCATTTTGGCGTCAGGATGCGCCAGACCTTCGCCTAGACTGGAGGCCCCCCACACTGCGATCGTGCCCGGCGCGATTCCTGAGGTTCGCGATGAGACACGCCTGGATCGGCCGCACCGTGCTCGCCCTCGCCGCTGTCGCCGTGGCGTCGGGCGCCGCCGCGCAGGAGGCGACCCGCGCCTACGTCGCCAATCGCGGCGCCATGACCGTGACCGTCGTCGACGTGGTGACGGGCGCGGTCACGAAAACGATTCAGCTCGACGCGCCGCCCTACGACGTCGTCGCCACCGAGGATCGCGTCTTCGTCTCGCTGCCGACGGTCAATCGGGTCGCGGTCATCAATCCGGCCACGCTCACCGTCGTCGGCGCCATCGCAGTGCCGGGCGCGCCCCGCGATCTGGATCGCCGGCCGCAAGCGCCACGCCTGCTGATCAGCACCGACCTCGGCCTGCGGATCCACCAGTGGTCGGACGGCACGCTGGAGGGGCCGATTGCGGTCGGCCCGGGCCAGTTCAAGGCCGTGGAGGCCGGTCATCCCGCGTGGACTGGACAGGTCTACGTCGCGGCCTGTGACGGCGGCGCGACGGTCCGTTCGGTCAGCGAGGCCAGCCAGCTGGGGCCGCCGCCGGTGGCGACCGGCGCGATGCCGTGCGCGGTCTTGAACACGGCAACGGCCGTCTATGTCGCCAACACCGGTGACGACACCGTCACCGTGTTCACGCCGCTGCTGCAGAGTCCGACGACGGTGGCCGTGGCGGATCAGCCGATTGGCTTTGCCGAAACCTCGGCCGGCATCTGGGTGGCGTCCGCCGGCGGCACGCTGACGCTGCTCGATCGCACGTCGCACGCGGTGCTGACCACCCGGGTCATCGGCGGGACGCCGACCGCGATTGCGTCGACGCTGCTGCCGGCGGCGCCTCCGGACGAGGTCCTGCTCGTCACCGATGCGGCCGGGACGCTGCGTGTGCTGTCGGCGACGGGCGACGTGCTGCGCACGGCGACGACCGGAGCCGGGCCGGGCGGGGTCGACATCGGCGACGGCAATCCGATCGATCCGCTGGCCCTCACCAGCTCCGGCTCCTGGTCCAACGCCGTGGCGGTCGACGCCAGCATGAGCCTGGACGGACGGTTCGTCGCCTTCGCTTCGGAGGGCAACATCGTGGCCGGCGACACCAACGGGCTGACCGACGTCTTCGTTCGCGATCGGCTGCTGTCGCGGACCGCGAGGGTCAGCGTCACCTCCGCCGGCGGACAGGCCGACGGCGCGCTCGGCCCGTTCCCCTCGGGATTCGTACGCGCCGCTCCTGAGCGGAGACGGCCGCTACGTGCTCTTTCTGTCGGTCGCCACCAACCTGGTCGCCGGCGACGCCAACGGCCGCGAGGACATCTTCCTGCACGACCGTGACGTCGATGCCGACGGGCTGTTCGACGAGCCGGGCCAGATCGACCCGCCGCCTGTCGGTGCAGAGCGACGGCTCGGAGGCCACCTGCCGCGTCGGGTCGCCGGCGGCGTGCGCGGCGCCGCACATCGAGGCCGCTTTCAGCCGCGATGGACGGCACGTGGTCTTCAGCAGTCTCCTCGAGTTCGAACCAGCCGACGTCAACGGGCTGTCCGACGTCTTCGCCATCGACATCGCCCGCGGCCGGACGACGCGTCTGAGCCAGCGCCCCGGCGGGGTGCCCGGGGCCGGCGTGGCGCGCACGCCCGTCGTCAGCGCCAACGGTCGGGTCGTCGCCTTCCGCACCGCCGATCCCGGCATGGTCACTTACGACACCAACGGCGTCGACGATGTCTTCGCCGTCGACCGCGATCCCGACGGCAATGGCGTGTTCGACGAGCAGGCGCCGACGTTCACCCACGTCAGCCTGCAGCCGGGCGGCGCCCTGTATACGAACGACTCGGCGCCGGTGGCGATCAGCGACGACGGTCGGTGGGTCGCCTACGCGTCGCTGTCGACGCTGGCCATCTACGATCAATCGGCCGGGCACAACGCGCTGGTGCGCTCGGCGGGCATGCCGGTCGTCGGCACCGGTCAGTTCTCGCCCGACGCGCGGTATCTCTCGACGGTCGGGTTCGGGGCCGCCCTGACGTTCATTCGTATCGATCGGGACGTCGATGCCGACGGCATCCTCGATGAAGCCGGCAGCGTCGATGGCGGCCCGATCGCGATCATCCGGTGGGACGGAGGGGGACCCGCGACCGATGCCGGCGCCCGTCTGGTCGTGGTGTCCGGGCCCCAGGTCGCCGGTGGGCTGGCCGTGCGCGATCTGCTCGGCCCCGCTCCGCCGCCCTTCGACACCGACGCCGACGGGTTGGGCAACGCCTTCGAAGGCCGCTTCGGTCTGAACGCGGCGTCCGATACGGGCGCGGACGGCGCGAATGGCGATCCCGACGGCGACGGCCGGACCAACGCCGAGGAGCAGCTGGCCGGCACGCATCCGCGCGGCTTCCAGACGCGCTACCTGGCCGAGGGCGCGACCGGCTCGTTCTTCTCGACGCGGATTGCCGTCGCCAACCCGGGCAGCGTGGTGTCGCATGTGCTGCTGCGCTACCTGGCCGACACCGGCCAGACGACTTCGACGACCCTGGCGGTGCCGCCGATGGCCCGCCGGTTCGTCTACGTCGGCGGTGTGCCGAGCCTCGAGGCGGCGTCGTTCTCGACGGTCATCGAGGCGGACGAGACGATCGTCGCCGATCGGACGATGCTCTGGACGTCGGGCTTCTACGGCTCGCACGCCGAGACCAGCGTGGCCAGCCCGTCGCCGACGTGGTTCCTGGCCGAAGGCGCGACGCACGGCTCCTTCGACCTGTTCTACCTGCTGCAGAACCCGAGCACGCCGACGCCGGCCACCGTCGAGATCCGCTTCCTCGGCGCGACGGGCGCGCCGATCGTGCGGACCTACACCGTGCCGCCGGAACGGCGGCTGACCGTCTACGTCGACCAGGTGCCGGGCCTCGAGGCGGCCGACGTCTCGGCGTCGATCAGCAGCCTGAATGCCGTGCCGATCATCGTCGAGCGGGCGATGTACTACTCCCGCCCCGGCCAGCCGTTCGCGGCCGGCCACGCCAGCGCGGGCGTGACCGCGCCCGCGACGCAGTGGCTCCTCGCCGAGGGCGCCACCGGCAGCTTCTTCGACCTGTTCCTGCTGCTCGCCAACCCGTCGACGGATCCCGCCGACATCCGCATCACGTATCTGCGGCCGAACGGCGCGCCGATCGTCAAGACACGGACGCTGGCGCCGACCAGCCGGACCACGATCTACGTCGAGAACGAGGACCCGGCGCTGGTCGACACGCCAGTGTCGATGGTCGTCGAGTCGCTGAACGCGGTCGGTGTCGTCGCCGAGCGCGCAATGTGGTGGCCGGCGACCGGCGGCTGGCAGGAGGCGCACAACTCGCCAGGCGCGACCGTCGCGGCGGCGCGCTGGGGCTTCGGCGACGGCGAGGTCGGCAACCCGCCGTTCAACACCCAGACCTACTTCCTGATTGCCAACAGCACGGCCAGCGCGGCCAGCGTCCGCGTGACGCTGCTGTTCGATGACAACACGGCGGCGGTCTCCAAGATGTTCACCGTGCCGGCCAACACGCGCTTCAACGTGCCAGTCGGCGCCGAGTTCCCCCAGGCCGTGGGCAAAGGCTTCGGGGCCATCATCGAGAGCCTGGGCGCGACGCCGGCGCCGATCGTCGTCGAGCGGGCGATGTACTCGGACGCCGAGGGCGTCGTCTGGGCGGCGGGTACCGACGCGCTGGGCACGCCGATTCCGTAGGCCGCGTTGCTCGCCAAGGGCGTATCATCGCGTCGCCGGCTCGACGGTGGCGCGCCGGCGCTTTCCACACAGGGCCGCAGACGATGGACGAACGACAGGGGCATGCGCGATGGGTCCGGGCGTCGCACTGGATCGGTGCGGCAAGCCTGCTCGTGCTCGCCGTGACCGGCGTCTTCATCCTGATGGTGCATCCACGCCTTTACTGGGGCGAGGCCGGCAACGACCTGATGCCGGCCCTCATCGAGCTGCCGATCAGCCGCAACCACCAGCATGGCGGCTGGGACGCGCCGAAGCCGTTCTTCCCTCGGGCCGGCTCGCCGGTCAGCGCCAGCCGGACCTTCGAGATCTTCAACCAGAACGGCTGGGGCCGCAGCCTCCACTTCCTCGCGGCGTGGTGCCTCGTCGTTCCGGGCCTCGTCTATCTGCTCGGCGGCCTCGTCGGCGGTCACTTCCGATCGCACCTCTGGCCGGGGGCGGACGAGCTCGCGCCGCGCGCGGTCTGGCGCAGTGTCGTCGATCACCTGCGCTTCCGGATCCCGCCGGCCACGGGTGGGCCGCACTACAACGTGCTGCAGAAGGTCGCCTACTCCGCGGTGGTCTTCCTGGCCGCGCCGTCGATGGTCCTGACCGGCCTGGCGATGTCGCCGGCGATCGGCGCCGCCGTTCCGGTGCTGCCGCGGCTGTTCGGCGGCTATCAGTCGGCGCGGACGATCCACTTCTTCACGTTCGTCGTGTTGGCGCTGTTCGTGATGGCGCACCTGGTGATGGTGGTCGCGTCGGGCTTCCGGCGGCAGCTCAAGGCCATGACGTTTCCTGGGTCGGCGGCCGGCCTCTCACGGCCGGCCGCGGGCCGCGCTTTGGGCGTCCGGGCTGCTATTCGCGACGCTGGGCGCGTCGCGGCGCCCGGTCGCACGCGGCAGGGAGAGTGAGATGAAGAGCCGACTGATCACGCGCCGCCGGGCCATCGTCGCCGGTCTCACGTCGATCGGCGGACTCGCCGTCGCGCGCTGGCCGGGGCAGCTGCCGCCGACCTACGGCAACGTGCTGCGCGCTGGCGACGCGTTGACGTATGCCGCCCATCGCGTGCTGCTGCCGTCCGGCTCCCTGGTGCGCGAGTACGGCATCGCCGACCTCACGTCCTTTCCCGCCACCGGGACCACCAACCCGGCGGTCAGCGTGAAGTCGCCGCTCGGCGACGAGTACCGGCGGTGGCAGGCCGGGGGCTTCGCCGATTGGCGCCTGTCGGTCGAGGGTCGTGTCGCCCGGCCGCGGACGTTCTCGCTCGCCGAGCTGAAGGCGCTGCCGTCGAGGACGCAGATCACGCGGCACACCTGCGAGGAAGGCTGGACGGCGATCGGCCAGTGGACCGGCGTGCCGCTGGCCGCGGTGCTCGACGCCGCCGGCATCCTGCCGGACGCCCGTTTCGTCGTGCTGCACTCGGTCGACGACTGGGTCGACGGCCTCGACATGAACGATGCGCTCCATCCGCAGACGCTGCTGGCCTACGGCATGAATGGCGGCGACTTGCCGATGGCCCACGGCGCGCCCGTGCGCCTGCGCCTGGAGCGGCAGATCGGCTACAAGAGCATGAAGTACGTGCGCCGGCTGGTCGTGACCGACCGCTTCGACGACGGTGGGATGAGCGGCAGCATCCAGAACGGGTGGGCCTGGTACAACGGGATCTGAGGGTGGCGGGACGCGGTGCGGCTCCGGTCGCGCTGCTGGGCGCCGGGCTGGCCCTGCTCGCCGGCGCGGCGGTGGCGTACTACGTGGTCATCACGCGGCCGTTGTCGTGGCCCCGTGTCGCGGCGCGGGTCGTGTCCAGCCGGGTCGTCAATCCCACGAACCCGACGGAGCACCGGCCCGAGATCGTGTTCGAGCTGGCAGACGGTGCCAGCCCGAGACGGGTCACGACGGTGGCGAGCTGGAGCTCGAGCTCGTACCGACGTCGTCCGCCGCTACGTCGACGGCTATCCCGCGGGCGCGCGGGTGGACGTCGCCGTCAATCCGTCCGACCCCAGTGACGTCCGGCACGAGTTCGGACCGACCCTCACCAACCTGCTCGTGCCGGGAATTCTCGGTGCGCTGGGCGCGATCTTCGCCGCGACGGGCCTGGCGTCGACGCTGTGGCGCCGGCGACCGGCGGGTCCCGACGGTCCGGCGCGCAGCCTGCGCTGGGTGGCTGTCCTGTTCGTCGCCATCGGGATCGTCATCGGCGGTGTCGGCGCCTGGCTGTGGTCGCGGGGCACGGCACTCGACTGGCCTGAAGTGGAAGCGACCGTCACGGACGGGACGGTCATCCACGTTGGGTCGTCGTCGACCGGCAAGGGCTCGTCGCGGCCGGCCTACGACATTCAGGTCACCTTCACCTACGAGGTCGACGGTGCCCGCGTGACCAGCCGGACGGTCTCCGGCGACAGCAATGCCAGCCGCTCGACCGCGGAGGCGCGTCTGCAGGCCTACCCGCGCGGATCGCACCACCTCCTGCGCCATCGGCCCGACGATCCCAACGTCATCCGATTCGAGGTCACGGCCTTCAAGGAACGCATCCTGCCGCTTGCCCTGCTGCTGATGGGCATCGTTTTCGCCGGGCTCGGCGTGGTCGCCGGCACTCGACTTGCAAAGAAGCCGTGACGATGAGCAGCGACGACCGGCTGGCCGGCTACGACGGCGCGCGTGTGGCCACCCCGCTGACCGCCGCCGGCGCGACGCCGGCGCCGTCGGCCGCCCCTGACACCAAGAGTCTCATCGGCTTGGCCGTGGCGGCGATCGTCGTCGCGGCCCTCTACCTGGCCCAGGACGTCCTGGTGCCCATCACGCTCGCCGTGATGCTGTCGTTCGTGCTGTCGCCGCTGACCAACCTGCTGCGCCGGTTCGGGCTGTGGCGCACGCCGTCGGTCGCGCTCAGCGTCCTGGTCGCGCTGGCGGTCATCGGGATCCTCGGCACGCTGATCGGCAGCCAGGCGGCGGGCCTGGCCGCGGATGCGCCGCGCTACGCCGACCAGATCGAGCAGAAGGTCGCCGGCGCGCAGGCCCTCGCCACGGCGCGGTTCGACTCGGTGCGCCGCGCGCTGCGGATACCGGGTGAGACGGTGGCGCCGTCCGCCGCGCCGCCGCCGCCGGCCCGGCCCGGTTCGCGCACGCGGGCCGTGGTGGCGCGCGCCACGTCCGCCACGCAGCCGGAGCCCTTGCTGGTCGAGCTGGCCCAGCCGCGGACGTCGGCGCTCACCGTGGCCCGCACGATCCTCGAGCCCATCCTCGGTCCCCTCGAGACCACCTTCATCGTGCTGATCGTCGCGGTCTTCATCCTGGTGCAGAAGGAAGATCTCCGCGACCGGTTCATCCGCGTCTTCGGATCGACCGATCTGCACCGGACGACGCTGGCGCTCGACGAGGCGGGCGAGCGCCTGAGCCGCTTCTTCATCTCGCAGCTCGGCGTGAATACCTGCTTCGGGCTGGTCATCGCCCTCGGCCTGTGGGCCCTCGGCGTGCCGACGCCGGCGCTGTGGGGCGGCCTCGCCGGCCTGCTGCGGTTCGTGCCCTACATCGGACCGATCCTGGCGGTCGTGCCGCCGCTCGCCCTCGGCGCCGCCATCGAGCCGACCTGGTGGACGGCCATCGCCGTCGGCGTGCTGTTCGTGGTCGTCGAGCCGCTCACCGCCTATGTCGTCGAGCCGCTGCTCTACGGCCACTCGACCGGCCTGTCGCCGGCGTCCGTGATCGTCGCGGCCATCTTCTGGACGTGGCTGTGGGGCCCGATCGGCTTGATCATGTCGACCCCGCTGACGCTGTGCCTCGTCGTCATGGGCCGCCACGTCAAGTCGCTGGAATTCTTCGACGTGCTGCTCGGCGACCGCCCGGCGCTCTCCGCCGTCGACACCTTCTACCAGCGCATCCTGGCCGACAACCCGAACGAGGCGCTCGCCAACGCCGAACGCCTGCTGGCCGACCGGTCGCTGCTGGACTACTACGACACGGTGGTCCTCCCGGCCTTGAAGCTGGCCGCGGCGGACCAGGCTATCGGCAAGTTGCGGCGCGCGCGTGCGGTCGAGATGAGCCAGTCGATGCTCGCCGTCATCGAAGAATTGTCCGAGCACGTCGACGTCGTTCCCGCTGGCGCCGCCGCTGTCAGTCGTCCGTCGGCGGAGCCGTCGCGCGTCGCGGCGTGCGTGGCCGGGCGCGGGCCGTTCGACGACGCGGTGGCAGCGATGCTCGCGCAGCTGCTGCAGCAGCGAGGCCTGGCGACGCGTCGGATACCGCACGGCGCGGCGTCGCGCGACGGCATCGCCACCCTCGACCTGGCCGGCGTGTCGGTCTGCGTGGTGTCGTACCTGGAGCTGGCCGGGATGCCGACGCGGCTGCGGTCGCTCATCGCCGGCTGCGGACCCGGCTGCCGGCTGCCCGCATCGTCGTCGGCCTGTGGCCGGAAGGCGATGCCATGCTGAGCGACGCCAGGGTCCAGCAGCCGCTCGGTGCCGACAGCTACGTCGGAACGCTGCGGGCGGCCGTGGATGCGGCCACCGCCGACGTCGCCGCCAGCGCGCCGGTCGACCACCAGCCGCCCTCCGTCTAGAACACGACCCGCACGCCGACCTGCGCCTGGCGCGCCGAGGTGATCGTCGTGCGGATCTGGCCGAACGACGGCGAGCGGCGCCGTCTCGGTGCCGGTGCCGCTGAAGGCGACCAGCGACGGCGGGCCGAAGTTGACCCGGTTGAACAGGTTGAAGATTTCGACGCGCAGCTGCACGTTGCCGCCCTGGCCGAGGCGCGTCCACGGGATCTGCTTGGCGAAGGCGAGGTCGGTGGTGCGCAGATCGGGGCCGATCAGGTCGTTGCGGCCGGCGTTGCCGAGCGTGCCGATCGCCGGCAGCACGAACGCGGTCGGATCGAACCAGCGGTTCGGGTCGCCGGCGACGGCGTCTCCGGCGCTGCGGCCCGGCGCGTAACTCGGACGGTCCGGCCCCGTGCCCGGGCCGAGTGACGGCGCCCACAACGAGCGCGACCGGTTGGTCTGGACGAACGCGGTGACCGGGTTGCCGCTGCGGGCGCGGACGATCGCGGCGACCTGCCAGTCGTTGAGGATCGCGCCGAGCACGCTGCCACGATCGAGCCGCGACGGGATCTGCCAGATCGCGCTGGCGACGAAGCTGTGCTCGGTGTGGAAATCCGAGAAGCCCTTGTTGTAGTCGGGGATCACTTCGGGCATCGCCGACACCGAGCTGGTCGTCGAATCCGAGAAGAACGTCGCGTTCTGCGTCGTGTCCTCGGACGTCGACCAGGTGTACGAGGTCTGCACCTGCAGGCCGCGGCTCCAGCGGCGCTGCGCTTCGAGGATGAGCGCCTTGTACCAGGAGTCGCCGTCGCTCGACTTCAGCTCGATGGCCGAGAAGCGCGGGTTCGGCCGGGCCAGGCCGGCCGGATAGAACGGCGTGCCGTCGGCGAGGATGGTCGGCGCCGGCACGTTGACGTCGGCGTTGCGCCAGAGGTGTTCGCCGCGCGCCCCGGCGGCGCCGATCGTGGCCACCCACCCATCCCACAGCGTCCGCTGCAGGTTCACGTTCCAGACGTGGATGCGCGGGTAGGCGATGTCGTCCTGGATCGGCCGCACCGAGATGCCGCCGGCGCGCTCGAACGGCGGCACCGGGAACGACGGGTTGGCGATCACCACACGCGGCGTCGCCGGCGGGTTGGTGACGGTGACGATCAGGTCCTGCTGGTTGTTGAGCGTGTAGTAGAGGCCGTAGCCGCCGCGCAGCGTGGTGCGATCGCCGCCGCCGACGTTCCAGGCGGCGCCGAGCCGCGGCGAGAACGTCGCGCCTGGGTTCTGGTAGAGACGGCCGATGGTCGGCGCCGTCGCCAGCAGGTCGGGCATGTTGACGTCGCGCGGATCGACCGGCACCGAGGCCGCCTCGACGCGCAGGCCGGCGGTGACGGTGACGTGGCGGGCCGCGCTCCAGTCGTCCTGCAGGTAGCCGCCGGCCAGCGTCCAGTCCCAGGCGCGGTTGACGTCGCCGGCCGGCGTCAAGCCGATGAACGAGGCGGCGTTGCCGGCCAGGAACGTCTGCAGGCTGGCGAAGCGATAGACGCCGCGGCTGAAGGTCGGGTTGAACTCGGTCGCGGAGTAGCGCTCGATCAGCCCGCCCGCCTTGAGCAGGTGGCTCCCGCGCGCATGCGTCACGTCGATCTGGCCGCTGAAGACGTCCTGCCCGAGCACGAGGTCGGCTGAGAGCTGCGGCCCGAAGCGCGGCAGGCCGCCGATGTCGATGGCCCCCATCGTCGGACGGCCCGGCACGAACGGCGAGACCGCCTGCGTCGTGTTCGACTCGACGGTCTGCGCGATGCCCGTGCGGCTGAAGCCGAACCGGGCCGTTCCGAACGTCGACGGCGACAGCGAGCGGCGATACTCGGCGGTCAGGAACTGGTTGCGCGAGACGAAGGCGCGGGGGAACTGCGGGTAGTCGGTCGGCAGCGCCTGCTCGGCATCGTCGAGCGTGTAGCGGACGAAGAACTGCGACCCGGCCGACGGCACCGCGTCGACCCGGCCCTGGGCGAAGTGCTGCGTCAGCTGCTGGTCGAAGCCGAAGCGGTGCTGGGCGAGGCCGCCGCCGAGCGACGGGCCGTTGGCGGTGGGGAACTCGAGCAGGTAGGGCAGCGTGGTCGGGCTGATGGCGACGGTGCCCGTCGGCAGCACGCCGCGGCGCGCGTCGTCGTCCGGCACCGTCGTGACGATGGTCCGCCCGAGGTTCTCGAACAGGCCCTCGTAGCCGCCGAAGAAGAACAGCCGATCCGTGCGCAGCGGTCCGCCGACGGTGCCGCCGGTCTGGTGCCGCCAGAACGTCGGCTTGGCGTCGACGTCGAAGTAGTTGCGGGCGTCCATCGCGTCGTTGCGGTGGAACCAGAAGCCGCTGCCGGCGAGCCGGTTGCTCCCGGACTTGGTGAGGACGTTGATCTGGCCGCCGGCGCTGCGCCCGTACTCCGCGCTGTAGCTGTTCGAGGCGACGCGGAACTCGCGGATCGTCTCCATGCCGAGGGCCGTGCCGGCGGCGCTGCTGGCCGGGCTGTTGGTGAAGTCGTTCTGCAGCGTGCCGTCGAGCAGGTAGGTGTTGGTGCGCGGGTTCTGGCCGTTGACGCTCATCGCCAGGCCGTGCGCGACGACCGATCCGTTGTCGCGGTTCGGGAACACCGTCACGCCCGGGATCAGCTGCATCAGGTCGGTGTAGTTGCGGCCGTTGACGGGGACCTGCTCGATGGTGCGCTGGTCGGTCAGGTAGCTGAGGTCGCCGGTCTGCGTGCTGAGCCCGGACGTCCCCTGCACGGTCACTTCCTCGGCGGTGCCGACCTGCAGCGTCAGCGTCACCGCGGCGCTCTCGCCGACGGTCAGCTGCAGGCCGCTCTGCAGCAGCGGACGGAAGCCCGCGAGCGTGGCGCGCAACTGGTACTCGCCGGCCGACAGCGCCGCGGCGCGGAAGCGCCCTTCGCCGTCGGTGACGATCTCGCGCGCGACACCGGTGGCGACGTCGCGGATCCGCACGGTGACGCCGGGGAGGCGGCCATCCTGTGCGTCCTGGACGATGCCGACGAGGGTGGCCGACGTCTGAGCCGCCGCGGGTGACGGCGCGATACAGATGAGCAGGAGCAGAGCGGCGATGAGTCGAGTCATGGTTGGGTAGGCGCCGCTGCGGCGCCATCAGTGCCTACGCCGCCGCGATGGCGATCGATGCCATCGTCGCCGGACGGGGCCCGTGCCGGCGGCGCCTTGCTCGATCGACACGCTGCACCGCGTCGTCGGGCCGTTGCTCGGAGCTTGCTCAGAGCATGCTCCGAGCAACTTGCAGAAATTTCACTCCCAGCGGAAGAGGCGGGTCGACAGGGCCAGGCAGGCGAGGAACATGAGCGCGAGGATGCCGACGTCGCCGGCATGGGCGAGCCAGCCCTCGCCGTGCCAGATGCCGCGCAGGAGCGACACCGCATACGTCAGCGGCAGGACGCGCGCCAGGCCGCGCAGGGCGGCGGGGAGCGCCTCGATGGGGACGAAGAGGCCGGATACGCCGAGCATGGGATAGAGGATCAGCGTGCCGATCGGCTGCGCGAAGCGCGCCGTCGGGACGAGGCTGGCGATGAGGAAGCCCAGCGCGAGGATGCACAGCGTGCAGTAGAGGAGGGCGACGGCGAAGGACACGATCGGCACGCCGCTCTCGGCCGGATACACCCGGCGCCCGGCGACGACCAGCGCGACCAGCGTGACCGCCGTGAAGAGCAGCTTCACGACAACGTGCGCCGTGAGGATCGTGTAGGGCCGGAGCGGCGTCGCCCGCAGGCGCTTGAGGATGCCGCCCTCGCGGTAGATCGCGATGATCGCGACGAACGACAGCACCGCGCTGGCGAGGGTCAGCAGGCCGGCGAAGATCGGCAGGTCGGCGGCAATGAAGCGCGGCACGCCGGGCGTGTCCGCCAGCTGCGGTCCGCCGACGCGGCTCATGATCACGAAGGCGACGATCGGGATGGCGATGCCGCCGATCGCGCCGAGCGGCTCGCGCAGGAAGATCTTGATCTCGAGCCAGGCGAGGCGCCACAGACCGCGCAACATCTTAGTTCCGCACGGCGTGACCGGTGAGCTTCAGGAAGACGTCTTCGAGCGTCGGCAGCTCGGCGCGGAAGTCGTCGACGGGGATGCGGTGCTCGGCCAGGCACTGGATCACCTGCGTCACCAGATCGGCGCCGTTGCCCCGGACGGTGACGCCCCGGCCGTCGCGCGTCACCGTCGCAACGCGCGGGATGGCGCCGAACCGGGCCTCGGCGGACGGATCGCCGGTGGTGACGACGACCGTCCGCTCCGGGCAATGCCGGCCGATCAGGTCGGCCGGCGCGCCGATGTCGACGATGCGGCCGTGGTCGATGATCGCGATCCGGTCGCACAGGCGCTCGGCTTCCTCCATGAGGTGCGTCGTCAGGAACACCGTCTTGCCGCGCTCCCGGATGCCGCGCACGAGGTCCCAGATGGCCCGCCGCGCCTGAGGATCGAGGCCGGTCGTCAGCTCGTCGAGGAAGACCAGCTCCGGATCGTTGATCAGGGCCAGCGCGATGAAGAGGCGCTGCTTCTGGCCGCCCGACAGGGTCATGAACCAGGCGTCGCGCTTCGCCGTCAGCCCGAGCTGGTCGAGGAGGCGGTCGCCGTCGACGCGGCTGCGGTAGAGCGAGGCCCAGAAATCGACCGCTTCCCACACCTTGATGCGCTTCTGGAGCTGCGCCTCCTGCAGCTGGACGCCGATCCGCTGCTGCAGGGCCGCGGCGTCCCGCCCCGGATCCAGGCCGAGGACGACAATCGTGCCGCGATCGGCCGCGCGCAGACCCTCGACACACTCCATGGTGGTGGTCTTGCCGGCGCCGTTGGGCCCGATCAGGCCGAAGATCTCGCCCGGCGCGACGTCGAAGGAGACGTCGTCGACGGCCACCGTCCGGCCGTAGGTCTTGCGGACGCCGGAGACGTGGATGGCGGGCTGGGGCATGTCGGGAGCCCATTCTGCCATGAGCTGCCGAGTCGGCACGGCGCTTGCTCCGAGCGCCGCTACCATGCTGTTTCGCGTTTCCGCCGAGCTCGAGTACGTAGCCAGGTTCCCATCTACGCTCATCCTGAACATCCAGGCGCAGCGCAACGCTTCCCAGGTGATCCTGGACGAGCAACTGACGGTGGAGCCGCGGCTCACGGTGGCCGAGTTCACCGACGCCACCGACAACCGCCTGCTGCGCCTCGAAACCGGCGGGCACGAGCGGTTCGCGCTGCACTACACGGCCTCGGTCGACTGCGACGTCCAGACCTACCGGGCCGGCGCCGTCGAGCCGACCCCGGTCGCCGAACTGAGCGCGGCGGCCATCCCGTACCTGTTCCCGAGCCGCTACTGCCAGTCGGACCGCCTGAGCCGGCTGGCCTGGGACCTGTTCGGCAAGATCGAGAACCCGCACGAGAAGGTGGTCGCGATCTGTGACTGGATCCACGCCAACGTCGAGTACCTGCGCGGCTCGACCGACTCGATGACCTCGGCCTTCGACACCGTTACCCAGCGGACCGGCGTCTGCCGCGACTTCTCGCACCTCGGCATCGCCCTGTGCCGGGCCCTGAACATCCCGGCCCGCTACTTCGCCGGCTACGCCTACGAGCTCGACCCGCCCGACTTCCACGCCTGCTTCGAGTGCTTCATCGGCGGCAGCTGGACCATCTTCGATGCCACCGAGCTGGCCCACCTGAACGGCCTGGTGCGCATCGGCACCGGCCGCGACGCGGCCGATGCCGCCGTGGCCAGCATCTTCGGCAGCGTGACGTGCGACGAACATGGTGGTGTCAGCTGCGACGCTCGGCGAAGGGCAGACCTTCAGCCGATCGATCGCAAGCAGCTGGACCGCGGCGGCGTCGCGCTCGTCCGCCGGCCTGATCGCGGCGCCGATGCGTCTCCACATCGAGCACGTCACGACGCTACGCCTACGCCCAGCCGGTCGACGTTCCACCGCCATCGGCTGGTGCTGCGGCCGCGCGAAGGGCACGACCTGCGCGTCGAGCGGATGCACTTGCAGCTGACGCCGGCCATCCACCGTGCGAGTGGGTCCGCGACGTGTTCGGCAACTCGATCGCGCTGGTCGACTGGCTGGAGCCGGCCGACGCGCTCACCATCGTCAACGACATCGTCGCTGGAGCGGCTGACGCCGCTTCCGCGCCCTGACCCGGCACGAACCCTGGCACGTCCCGTTTCCGCCGCACTACGACCCGCTCGAATCAGCGCGTCGACGCGGCGTCTACGCGCAGCCGACGTATCTCGACGACGTGCCGGCGGTGCCAGACGTGGCTGAAGGCGGGCTCGCCCGGCGATCCGCATCGACGCCGAAGGCGCGATGCTCGCGCTCTGCCGGCGGGTCTCATCGCGACCATCGATTACCAGCGGCGCGACCGAGAAGGGCGTCCAGTCGCCGGCCCAGACCCTGACCCTGCGGGAGCGGTCGTGCCGCGACATGGCGACGCTGCTGATGGAGGCGGCCCGCGCCTGTCGGGCGTCGCCGCGCGGTTCGCCAGCGGCTACCTGCACGGCCGCGCCTCGATGGCGGCGGCCGCATCGACGCACGCCTGGGCCGAGGTCTACCTGCCGACGCTCGGCTGGCGCGGCCTCGATCCCACCCTCGGCGACGTGACTGGCCCGTGCCACATCGTCACTGGCGTCAGCACGCATCCGCGCGGCGTGATGCCCGTGTCCGGCACGTTCACCGGGGCGGCGGTCGACTATCTGGGCCTGACGGTGAGCGTGAAGACCACCGTCCTCGACGACGCGACGTAGGAGGACGACTCCCAAGCGGTCAGACGGGCGTTCTATACTCCGTTCGTCTTCAATCTGCCGCGCCCACTGGCCGAGATCGACGCCGACCTGAAGGTCGTGACCGACCGCATCGTCGCGATGATCGGAGAGCTGTCGAAGTGACCGCGCCGCAACCTGCAAGCGGGCTTACAGGTTCCGGCGGAGCGGGTAGTGCCTTGCAGCCGCACGCTTGCCGGTGGAGCCAAAGAAGCCGTAGAGTCCTCGACTGAGCCCCCTCCGTGCCCACGTCGAGAACGGCCGGCTCGTTATCGACGAGCTTCGCGGGCGGCGGTGAGCCTCCCGGTTCGGACCAGACCGGAGTCCAACGCGAAGCACTACCGGAGTGGAACTAACTCCAGGTGGCGATGCTCGGGGAGCTGTCGAAGTGACCGGGCCCGGCCCACCGCCTTCGTCAAGCTTGGTGCTCTACCAGTCTGAGGATGGGCGGACGCGCGTCCAGTGCCGGTTCGACGGCGAGACGATCTGGCTGACACAGGCGCAGCTCGCCGAGCTGTTCCAGACCACGCCCCAGAACGTGACCCAGCACCTGAAGGCGGTCTACGGCGAGGGCGAACTGGACTCCGTGGCAACTTGTAAGCCGTTCTTACAGGTTCGCCAGGAAGGGGAGCGCCAGGTCTCTCGGTCACTTCAGCACTACAGCCTGCCCGCCATCCTGGCGGTAGGCTACCGGGTTCGGAGCGGCCGGGGTACGCAATTCCGTCAGTGGGCTACGGCCCGCCTGGAGCGAGTACCTCGTCAAGGGATTCGTCCTGGACGACGAGCGGCTGCGGAATCCGCCGGGCCTGGTGTGCCCGACTACTTCGACGAGCTGCTCGAGCGGATCCGCGACATCCGCGCCAGCGAGCGACGGATGTACCTCCGCGTCCGCGACATCCTGGCCCTGGCCGCCGACTACGCGCCCAGCAGCGAGGACACGCAGCGCGTTCTTCCAGGTCGATCCAGAACAAGCTGCACCACGCCGTGACCGGCATGACCGCGCCGGAGCCGGTCGCCTCGGGTCGCCTCTCGAGCCGACGCGCGCGCGCCGAACATGGGCCTCACGACCTGGAAGGGTGCCGTTGTTCGGCGGCGCGGACGTGACCGTTGCCAAGAACTACCTGCGCGAAGCAGAGATCACGGAACTGAACCGCATCGTGGTGATGTTCCTCGACTTCGCCGAGGACCAGGCGCAGCGCCGCAAGCAGGTGTTCCTGAGCGACTGGCAGCAGAAGCTGGACGAGTTCCTGCGCTTCAACGAGCGGCGGCGTGCTGCCCGACGCCGGTCGCGTCACCCGCGATGCGGCCGACCGGAGGGCCCAGGCGGAGTTCGATGCCTTTGCGGCCCGCCGTCGCGCGCACCTCGAGGCGGAGGGGGAGGCGGACGCTCTACGCGCCCTCGAAGACGCCGCGAAGATGCTGCCGAAGCGCGGGACCCCGAAGTCCTCGGGCGGTGACTCGTGAGGTCCCGCGTTATCCCGCGTACAAGCTGAGCGGGCACGCTGGTTCACTGAGCGCCCCAAGCACCGCACCGCCGGACAGCGATAGTCGCCGAGCCCTGCGGCCAGCGCCCCCCCAGGAAGCGCGAACTGCGTGTCGAGCAGCAGCCTCACGTCAGGTTCTGCAGCCGTCGGGCCACGGCGGCGTCGACTTCGGGCGTGAACGCCTCGTCGACCCCGGCGGCAAGTTGCTTCAACTTGCCCCACCCGCGCAGGCGGCCCTTGCGGGCAATGGGAACCAGCCGAACCAATGGCTCCCCATTGCTCGCGATGATCACGTCTTCGCCGTCGAGCGCTGCCTTGACGAGGCGGGACAGCTGGTTCTTGGCCTCGAGCAAGTTGACCTTCACCACGGCCCTCCGGCGCCAGTGTAGCTGGCGTGGCCAGTTTGGCCAGTCGCCTCATGTCGCCCGGCAGTCGATTGGTCCCACCGCTGCCCCCAGCCGGCACACGGGGCTGGATTGCGGCGCGATCCGCGCGGACAATCCGGGGATGCCCCGAGCCATCGTCGCCGTTGCCGCCGTCCTCATGTCCGGCGCGGTCGCCGGCGCCCAGGAGCGCCAGTTCCACTACCCGGCCCCGGCGCTGTCGTCGTTCACGGTGCTGCGCGACCAGACCTACGGCGAGCTGAAGATGGACGTCTACCGTCCCGCCAACGCCGCCGATCCCGCGCCGGTGCTGATCATCTTCAACACCGTGTCCGGGGCGGAGCGCGGGCAGCCGTTCTTCAAGGCCTGGGCCGAGATCGCCGCCTCGAAGGGGCTGGTGGCGATCCTGCCGGACCTGCGCGAAGCCACCGTCGCGCAGGACTTCGATGCCCTGCTCGCGCACCTGGCCGCGACCGCGGCGTCGTTCGGCGCGGATCGTGACCGTATCGCCGTCTATGCCGGTTCCGGCAACGTCTACCGCGGCTTGCCGCTGTTCGTGGATCCGGGCCGGACGGCGCTCAAGGCGATGGTCCTCTACTACGGCAGCGCCGACGTGAAGACGTTCCGCGGCGACCTGCCGACGCTGTTCGTGCGGGCCGGCCTCGATCGGCCGCCGGTCAACCGCGCCATGACCGAGCTGATCTCGCTGGCGCAGACCCAGAACGTGCCGGTGTCGGTCGTCAACTACCCGGGCGGCCACCACGCCTTCGAGATGGTCGATGACGAGCCGGCGACCCGGGACGTCATCGACGCCACGCTCGACTTCGTCGTCCGCAGCACGGCGCCCGCCTATCAGGCGTCGATCCGGCGCGGCCGGCCGGAAGCCGCCGCGGCCGCGCACGTCGCGGCCGGCGACTTCGCGGCCGCCTCGACCATCTACGCCGATCTCGTTAAGGCGCGGCCGGACGATCCGCGGCTGCGCCTGTCCTACGGCGAGGCGCTGCTCGGGGCGTCGCAGTTCGCCGCGGCCTGCTCGGTGTTCGATCAGTTGAGGGGCAAGGGGCTGGGGCCGCGCGACCTGGGGATGCCGGCGGCGCGCGCCTGCCTGCAGAAGGGCGACGCCGACGCCGCGATCGGCTGGCTCCGCGCCATCCCGGCCCAGTATCGGCCGCGCGAGATCGCGACGGATCCGACGTTCGCGCCGATCCGCGAGCGTGCCGACTTCAAGGCGCTGTTCGAGGCGGGCCGGTAGCCCGCCTCGGCGGAACTACGGCAAGTCGGCGTACATCGCCGTGAAGTTGTCCTTGGCGCGGGCGACGGCGTAATCCTTGAACTTCTCCGGCAGCTTGAGCTCGGCCGCGCCCTGCTCGGCGGTCTTGCCGGCCTTCTTGGCCTCGGTCGCCGCCGCGACCAGCGCCTTCATGAACTCGCCGTACTCGACGAAGGCGGCGAAGGTGGTGACGGCGCTGTGGCCGGGGATCACCGTGTCGACGTTCTTGATGCCGGCCGCGGCCTTGGCCAGCGTTTCGGGATAGGTGACGCCGTTGCCGCCATTGTTGCGGTCGATGAACGGCGTGCCCTTGGCTGCGAACGCGTCGCCCGAATGCATCACCTTCAGGGTGCGGAACACCACGAACGTGTCGCCGTTCGTGTGGGCCGGGCCGAAGTGATAGAGGTCGATGGCCTCGGCGCCGCCGAGGACCGTCAGCTTGTCGGTGTAGGTCTTGTCGGGGAGGGCATGCTTCTTCGCCGCGTCGGCGAACTGCGGCATCTTCTGCATGCTCGTGGTCACGTTGGCGTGCGCCACGACCTCCACCGAGGCGGGGAAGAAGTCGTTGCTGCCGACGTGATCGCCGTGCGTATGGGTGTTGATGATGTGCGTCACCGGCTTGTCGGTGACCGTCTTCACCTGGTCCATGATCGCCTGGCCCCAGTCGGCCAGCTTGGTGTCGACCAGGACCACGCCGTTGGCGGTGACGAACACGGCGGTGTTGCCGCCGCCGCCCGTGACCATGTAGAGGTTGTCCTTCACCTTCTCGATGGCCGCGACCTTCGGCCCGGCCGGCGGCTGCTGCGCGACCAGCGCGCGCCCGGCCACGGCCACCACGGCCACCACCACGATCGACGACAGGATCTGCGTGCGCTTCATGCGATGCCCTCGGGAAAGAAGACGCGCTGGACGAACCAGAAGGCCCCGGCCAGCGCGACGACGACAGAGCCTACCATCGCGATACGTCGGGCGGCGAGCGGACGTTGACGCCGGACCGCGGCCAGCGCCAGCGCCAGGGGCACCACCAGGACCAGCTGGCCCAGCTCGACTCCCAGGTTGAAGCCGAACAGCGACCAGCCGATGGCGGCCTGGGGGAGGCCGAACTCGCGCAGGACGGCGGCGAATCCGAAGCCGTGGACCAGCCCGAACAGCGCCGCCATCGGCGCCCGCAGGTCACGGCGGCGAGCCATCTCGCCCGCACCGGCCAGCCCCTGGCCGACCAGCCCCTCGCCAGCCAGCCCCTCGCCAGCCAGCAAATTGTCGACCCCGACCAGCACCAGGCTGAGGGCGATCGCCGGCTCGACGATCGACCCGGGCGGCGTGAAGACGCCGAGCGCGGCGACGGACAGCGTGATGCTGTGGCCGATGGTGAACGAGGTGACGATCAGCCCGAGGCGGGCCAGCGAGCCGCCCAGCAGGATCAGGCCGACGATGAACAGGATGTGGTCCGGGCCGATGGCGATGTGGTGGATGCCGGCCGGCACGAACGTCGCCAGCACCGCGCCGACGCCGGGCCACGAGCCGGCGTAATACTCCATCGCCGTCCGCCGCGTGTCGAGGATGGCCTGGTGCCGGAGCGCGCCGTCCTCGTAGACGTTGACGAAGGTCTGGTGCTGCGGGTCGTCGGGGAACAGCCGGGCGTCGATCGCCACCCGCCCGGGCCGGCCGCCGCTCGGCGCCGCCAGCGTGAAGCGCAGCGCCTGGCGGTTGGGCAGCGGCGTCATGTCCGACAGCGTCACGGCGACGGGCTGTCCGTCGATCGCCAGCCGCAGCCGCTGCGTGAGGAGCGCCGCCAGCGCGGCGCCGTGCCGCCCGGCCGCCGTCGCCTCGAGGAGCGCGGCGGCATCGGCCAGGCCGAGCTCGTGCGCGGCGTCGAGATCGTGGATCGTCAGCGTGCCGCCGACGCGGGCGCCGTCGATCCGCAAGTCGAGGAAGCTGAACGGCGCCGGATGCGCACCGGCCGGCGACGCCAGCCCGAGGAGCGCGACGACGACGCCGAGCGCGAGCCGCGCCCGCGCTGCTCGGCTCATGGCGTCGCGCGGGACAGGTCGAGCGCCTGGATGCGCGGCTCGCGCGTCGGCGCCAGGAGCAGCGAGCCGCGGACGCGGCCGCGCTCGCAGACCCAGGTGAACCGCCCGGCGAGCGCCGCCGTCGGCGTGATCGGCGCGCCGGTATCGCAGGTGCCGACGCCGGCCTTCAGAGCCGCCAGGTCGCTCGCCCAGTGCGCGGCGTCGCGATCCATCGGCATGTTCATCGCCAGCGCGTCGCCGCCGGCGGTGATCGAGCCGGCCGCGGCGATCTTGCCGACCGCAGCGTAGGCGGCGCTCAGCGCCGGCGACACCGGGATCGCCCGGTGCGTCAGCAGGCCGCCGCGGTGCATCGCCAGGGCCGCGTCCCACAGCGGCGGCCGCGGCCCGGCGTAGGTGCGGTTGGCGAAGGCGAAGAGGCCGATGCCGTAGTCGGGCAGCAGCAGGACGTGCGAGCCATAGCCGGGGTAGCCGCCGCCGTGGCTCATCGTCAGCCCGAGATCGCAGTCGACCGCGGCGATGAAGCCCATCGCGTAGGTGGACGCCTGGCGGCAGGCATCAGCGCCGGTCGCGCCTGGGCGCAGCCTGACGCTGCCGAAGTTGGCGCCGGTCGACAGCTCGCGGACGCTCGATCGCCGCACCGGTCCGGCGTCGGCGCCGTCTCGGGCCGGCCACGCCGACAGCAGGAAGGCGACCCACTTCGCGTAGTCGGTGGCGCTGGTCTGGACGCCGCCCATGGCCCCGAACGCGCCGTGCGCCATCGTCGGCTCCACCTTCCAGGCGTCGTCCTCCCACCGGTAGCCGAGCGCGCGGCGCTCCGCCGGCGAGGCGGCGACGTCGTAGCCCGTCGAGGCCATCCCGAGCGGCGCGAAGAGCTGGCTGCGGACGTAGTCCCGGTAGGCCTGGCCCGAGACGTTGCTGACGATGCGCCCGAGCAGCGCGTAGCCCAAGTTCGAGTACTCCATCGCCAGGCCGGGCGCGCGCGTGAACGGCACGCCGTCCTTCAGCAGGCGGGTGAACTCGTCCTCGGGCATGGGCGTCTGCCGATCGCCCCACGGGTCGTCGGTGACGAAGCCGGCGGTGTGCGTCAGCAGGTCGCGGACGCGGATCTTCGGCGAGTCGTCGGTCGGGTACGTCCAGCCGCGCAGCTCCGGCACGTAGGTTTCGACCGGCGCGTCGAGCGACAGCTTGCCCTCGTCGCGCAGCTTCAGGATCGACAGCGCGGTGAAGGCCTTGGTCATCGAGGCGATGCGGAACAGCGTCTCCGGCGTCACCGGCCGCTTCGCCTCGGTGTCCTGGATGCCGGCGCCCTTGACGTGCACCAGCCGGCCGTCCCGGACGATGCCCCAGACCATGCCGGGAATGTGCGCGTCGAGTCGGAACGCTTCCATCGTGCGGTCGACCTCGGCGAGCACGGCCGCGTCTTGCGCCGTCGCGGCCGGCGCGGTGAGCAGGCCGCCGATCAGGACGCATGCGAACGCGATGACGAGCCGAGGGAAGCGGCTGCCGTGGGGGTGAGGCATGGCAGGGAGGATATCGCGCCTGGGCGCGCAGACGCCCGTGCTAGAGTGCCGGCCGGAGGCCCGATGACAACGCGCGGATACACTCGGCGGATGGTGGCGATGACGGTGGTCGGCGTGCTGGCGCTGGCCGGACCCAGCGTGCTGGCGCAGGCGAACAAGGCGACGGCGGCCCCGGCCAAACCAGGCACGGCAACGGGCACGCTGACCGTGGGCACGACGCCCGTGACGCTGACCCACGCCTACGTCGGTGGCCCCTTCGCCGACGGCAACTACCTCATCGAGCTGACCGATCAGGCGCTCCCCGAAGCCTCGCTCGCCGCCGAACTGAAGTTCGGTGGTGGCCAGGGCCTGCTTCGCACGGGCAAGGCGTCTGGACTGATGCTCTACGTGAACGCGACGGGGTTCGTGGTGACCGCGATTCCGTTTGCCGGCGACTACCGGGGCAACAAGATGCTGTCGAGCGTCGGGTCCCTGGCCAGCTTCAAGGTCGCCGCCGGCCAGGTCACGGGGGCGGGCAAGCTCACGGCCGAGGACACGAACCAGTCGTGGAGCTACCAGGCCACGTTCGCGGCCGCCGCGCGGCCGGTGAAGTAGCGGCGCAGCCGGCCTCAACCGGCAGGTGGGAAGCGATGCCTGACATTCGCGAAGGGCGCGTCGAGGCGATCGGCGCGGCGATCCACTACAAGGTGTCGGGCCGTGGCCCGGTGCTGCTGGTGCTGCCCGACGGCGACGGCGACGCGGACGCCAGCGACCGGCTGGCGGCCGAAGTGGCCGGCTTCACCGTCGTCACCTACGACCGGCGCGGCACCTGGCGCAGCCCGATCGGGGGCAGTCCGATCGATGATCCCCGGGTCGGCGAGGCCCAGGTCGGCGAGGCCCAGGAGCTGGTCACCCTCGCGACCCACGCCGACGATGCCGCGCGGGTCCTGATCGCGGTGACCACGCACGCGGCGCGCGCCGTCGGCAGCGGCGTCGGCGCGGTGATCGGGCTGGCGCTGGTGGCGCGGCATCCGCACCGGGTGTCGATGCTGGTCGCCTTCGAGCCCGGTCCCGTCGACGACGACGCCCTCGACCTGGTGGCGCTGAAGGCGTCTCACGTCCCGATCGTGCCGGCGGTCTCGCGCGAGTCGACCGACGGCGATCGGCGCCGCATGGCGGAGGCGCTGGCCGGGCGGCTCGGCGTGCCGCTGGTCGAGGCCGACGGGGATCCGGTCGAGCGGCCGCGCGCGTTCGCGGCGCAGCTCGACACGATCCTGCGTGCGGTCACCGCCGCGGACGGGACAGGATGACGTCGACGGCGCGGACGCCTCGCATGCCGGCATCGCGCCACTGCACGTCGACCGTCAGGTAGCCGCGGCCGCCGTCGGCGTCGAGCTTGTCGGTCAGATCGCGCTGCTCGCGCGGGACGCGGAAGACGCGCTCGGGCGCATCGATCAGCACGCCTTCGATCGTGCTGTACTCGATGCCGCGGTTGGCGCCGTCGTGGAGCGCCATCGTCCCGTCCTTGACGCGGTACAGCGCCAGGAGCTCGCCGTCGGCGGCGTTGACGGTGAAACGGCTCGACTCTTCGATCTCGTAGTCGTGCTTGCCGGGGCAGGGGCCGTCGATCGGCCGCGCCATCAGCACGCTCATCCGCTCGGCGGTGGCCCACGCCGCCACCGCGCAGTGCCCCTTCGTCACCGCCTTGGCGATGTCCTTCTCGAGGGCGGGCCCGTTGCCGGCGAAGACCAGTTCGTAGCGGGTCGGCGTCGACGCCGCCGTCTTCTCGGCCAGGAACACGATCTCGCTGGTGTTCGCCGCGGCCAGGTCGGCCGGGGCCGGCCAGGAGACCACCCGCGACACGACGAAGCCATCGGCGGCGGCGCGCTCGAGCCGTACCCAGTCCTCGCGCCGGGCCCGCGACCGCACGACGCGATAGCCGATGCCGGTCGGTTCGGCGCTCGTGCGGGCCAGCACCGCGACCACGCCGTAGGCCGATGGGCGGCCCCACAGCGGCGCGGTGAGGGTCAGGCCGCACGGCCTATAGCCCTGCGCGGCGGCGGCGTTCAGGGCGGGTTCGAACTCCTCGACCGTGCCGGCGGTGGCGGTCACCACCTGGACATCGGCCTCGCGACCGGCCGGCGGCGCAGCCGACGGCGGCGTCTGGCGCGTCAGCAGCACTGCGACGTTCTGCGACAGCACGGGGCCCGACGGTCGCGCCACCGCCGCGCACGTGTGCCCCTCGCGCGTCAGCCGGCGCAAGGTGCTCTCGATGCCCGTCGCCGTCTCGACGACGATCTCGTAGGACACGGGCGTGCGCTGGGCCGAGGCCGGGACGGCCGCGGCGATCGCGATCAGCGCGGCGAGCGCGAGTGAGGCGAGGCGGGGCATAGGTGGCCGCACTCTACTTCAGGTCGCCGCCGCCCAGGCGGCACCACTCGTCGACCGATCCCCAGGTGCCGTGGCGCGCCGCCGCGGCGCCGATCGGGGCGCCGGGCGGGATGGTGGGCGGCGTGGCCGGCTCGAGCTGCGGATACGGCCGCGCCAGGAAGCGCGCGATGTCGGCGTGCAGGTGCTGCGCGTGCGCCGCCTGGGCATCGGTCAGCGCCGCTGTCGCCTTCAGCCGCGCCGCGAACCGCCGCAGCCGCGACGTGGCGATGGCCCGCACCTGCGGCATCGGCGCCTCGGCGGCGAGCGACAGCAGGCGATCGACGAAGGCGCGCACCACGGCGCGGTTGACCTCGGCGGCGTAGGCGGTGGCAGCGCGATCCTGGAGGATGGCCGTCGCCAGGCGATCGACGACGTCGCCGAACGACGGCAGCGCGGGATCGTAGGCGACCTGCGAGACGAGGCGCGCCGCCCGCTCCGGGTCGAGCATCGCGGCCAGCGTGAGGTCGGCGGCGGTCAGTCCGGGCGTCACCGGATCGAAGGGCAGGCCGGTGTAGCGCGGGAACAGCTCGCGATGCGCGTCGTAGCCGGCCGGGCGCGGCGCCAGCACGTCGAGGATCCGCGCCGGCACGACCAGCTCCGCCGACGCCAGCGTCGCGGCGAGCGCCTCGAGCGCCGCCTTCTGCTCGGCCGCGGGCACGGCCCGGCGCGGCGGCGCGCCATCGCCGCGCAGCACGTAGCCGTAGTACTGCCCGCCCAGCGCCGAGGCCGCGGCGTCGACCTGGTAGCGGTGGTGCAGGAAGACGGGGACCAGCGCCTCTTCGAGCAGCGCCAGCGGCGTGCCGCGGCGGATCGTCGCCTCGCCGAAGCGATCGAGGGCGGCGCGGCGGACGCGCATGATGCGGCGCAGCTCGGCCGCCGGATCGGTGCCGTTGGCCCAGCGATCGACGCGCGGGTGGTAGGGCGGATCCTGGTCGGAAAGGAAGCGCAGGTCGCGGGCCGCCGCCTCCGCCAGGATGGCCTGACGGGCCGCGGCCGCGTCGGCGCCGGGGGCCGGTTCGCCGTAGACGTAGCGCACGGCGGCCTGGTCCCACGCGCCGATGCCGACTGCGTAAGCGTCGCTCAGGTCGATGGTGCCGTCGGCCTTCAGCGTCTCGAGCGGGTGCGGGTAGTCCATCACCGAGATGCGGCCGGCGCTGCTGTCGTAGTAGTTGTGCCCGAAGCCGAGCGTGTGGCCGACCTCGTGCGCGGCGAGCTGGCGCAGCCGCGCCAGCACCATCGCCTGCAGTTCCGGCGGCTTTTCGTCACCGGTCGTGTACGGCGAGAGCAGCCCTTCGGCGAGCAGGTAGTCCTGCCGCGCTCGCAGCGATCCGAGCGAGACGTGGCCCTTGATGATCTCGCCGGTGCGCGGGTCCTGGATGGTGGCGCCGTAGCTCCAGCCGCGCGTCGCCGTATGCAGCCACTGGATGACGTTGTAGCGGGCGTCGAGCGGATCGGCGCCCTCGGGCATCAGCTCGACGCGGAAGGCGTTGCGGTAGCCGTCGGCCTCGAACGCCTGCGCCCACCAGCGCGCGCCGTCGAGCAGCGCCGATCGGATCGGCTCCGGCGTGCCGCGATCGAGGTAGTAGACGATCGGCGTCACGGCGTCGCTCACCGCCGCCGCCGGCTCCTGCTTTTGTAATCGGTGCCGCACGATGAACCGCTGGATCAGTGGCTCGGACATCGGCGTCGCGAAGTCGGCCCACGACGTCCCGAACGCGCCGGCGCGCGGATCGAACGGCAGCGGCTGGTAGCCGGGCTCCGGCAGCCGCACGAACGAGTGGTGCTGCTGGACGGTGACGGCGGTCGCGGTCGGGGCGACGTCGGTGACGCGGCCGCCGGGCTGGCCGCGGCCGGTCTGCCCGGCCCGCTCGCCGGTGCCGGTGAAGGTGAGGATCGCGTCCAGCTCGGTGTTGCGCGGGAAGGCCTTGGTGCGGGCCAGGTTGACCGCGCTGCGCGACGCGTCGAGCGAGTAGCGGGCCGGCTCGAGCCGCCGGACGATGTCGTGCGCGTCGCGGACGACGAACGCGGTGGCGTCGACGAGGACGCGGCCGTCGGTCTCCGCGGCGACCTCGAAGCCCCACAGCACCGACGTCGCGAAGGCCTCGGTCACGGCGCGGCGCTCGTCGGGGTTGTCGCTGGTGGCGCGGAAGCCGTAGTTCGGCTCGACCAGCAGCACCTTCTTGCCGATTCGCTGGAAGCGCACGACGTGCGTGCCGCCGAGCTGGCCGCGATCGAGGCCGATGTCGTTCGAGCCGAGGCCGGCCGAGAGCGCCGTGTAGTAGAGCAGCTCGGCGTCGAGCGCCGTGATCTCGAGCCAGACCGTGCCGTCGGCCTTGTTCCAATAGAGCGGCACGAAGCCGTCGTGCTTCTCGAAGGCCTTGGTCTTGTCCGCGATCGAGGGCAGGGGCGACGGCAGGCTCGCCGGCGGCGTTTGCGCGGTCGCGGGCCTCGCAGCCATCGTCCACACCAGCAGCACCACCAGCGTCACGGTTCGCGCGATCATGGCGGAGAGCGTACTCCAACGTCATCCATCTGCATGAGCGCCCCAGCCACGCCATCGGCAATCCGTCCCTCCACCGTCACCGCCATGCGGGCGGCGCGCATCGCCGTCGGCGGCCTGTTCTTCATCTGCGGGGTCGCGTTCGCGTGCTGGGCGTCGCGCATCCCGCAGGTACAGGCGGCCTTGGGGTTGTCGCCAGGCGCGCTGGGGGCGGCGCTCGCCGGCCTCGGAGCCGGATCCTTCGTCGCGATGCCGCTCTCGGGTTGGCTGACCATCCGCTTCGGCAGCCGGCGGATCGCCTCCTCGGCCGTGATCGCCTGCAGCGCCTCGTTGATCCTGCCGGCGCTCGCCTGGGACGCGGTCTCGCTCGGCGGCGCGCTGGCCATCTTCGGTGCGGCGATCGGCGTCCTCGACGTCGCGATGAACGCCCAGGCGGTCGAGCTCGAGCATCGCGTCGGCCGCCCGATCATGTCGGGGCTGCACGCGCTGTTCAGTGCCGGTGGCATGTCGGGTGCGGCGATCGGCGGCGTGGTTGCGGCGTGGCCCGCGCCGGTCGCCACGCATCTCACGGTGGCGGCCGTGCTGCTCGGGTCGAGCGCCCTGTTCCTGCTGCCCGCGCTCATGCAAACCCCGCCGCCGGCTCCCGGTGAGCCCGGATCCCGCTTGCGTCTGTCGCGCGTCCTCGTCGGCCTGAGCGTGCTCGGCGCGTGCGTGATGATTGGCGAAGGGGCGATGGCCGACTGGACGCCCGTCTACCTGGCCACCGTCATCGGCACCGGCCCCGGCTTGGCCGCATCCGGCTATGCCGTCTTCTCCGCGACGATGATGCTCGGGCGGCTGGTGGGCGATTGGCTGACCGAGCGGGTCGGCCGCGTCCGGATCGTGCGGCTCGGGACGCTGGTGGGCGCGGCCGGCCTCGCGGTTGCGCTGCTGCTCGGCACCCTGCCGGCGGCGCTTGTCGGCTTCGCCTGCGTCGGCGCCGGCTTCTCGGTAGTGGTGCCGCTGGTCTTCTCGGCGGCCGGTCGCCTCGACAGCCGTTCGGCGGGCCCGGGCCTGGCCGCGGTGACCACCGCCGGCTATCTCGGCTTCCTCGCCGGACCGCCGGTGATCGGGTTCGTTGCCCAGGCCTTCACGCTGCCGCTGGCGCTGGCGCTCGTCGTGGTGCTGGCGGTCGTCGGCGCCGCGCTGGCCGGCTTCGTGTCCGTGGCCGAGGAACCTTCATGAGGTCGAGCGACGTCGGGTCCTGGCTGACCGTCGCTGTGCTGGCCGTCGTGGGGGCGCGGCTCCGCCGGTCGCGCAGCCCGCTGCCACCATCGTCCCGGCCGAGTGGCCGCGACCGATCTACCCGCAGCTGTGCGGCCGTCAGCGCGACTTGAAGACGCGGAACAGCAGCCACAGCGCGGGGAATAGCGCGCCGAGGCCGAAGGGCAGCGTCCACGCGGTGAGCGCCAGCGTCGATGTCGGTGCAGCGGCGTTCATCACGGTCACATCCGGGTAGATCAGGTAGGGCCACTGTGCCGCCGCCCAGCCGGCGAGAAGCGCGACGATCTGCGCGACGCAGGTGAAGCGGGCGACGTTGAACCGGCTGGCCCGCAGAGCGGCGAACGAGATGGGTGCCAGCACCGAGCCGCTGCCGATGAACAGGATAGCCGGCCACGACGTGAGGCCCGTCCAAAGTCGCGATGCCTCGGAGCGCGCCAGCATCAGCACGACGATCGAGGCGGCACCGGCGAGCCACCAGACGACGAGCGCGCGCCGGCGGAAGTCGTCGCGCAACACGGCGTCGGGCGACTCCCACGCCAGGTAGACCGCGGCGAGATACGCGCAGATCAGCAGCGCCAGGACGCCGGTCGCGATCGGGAAGGGATCGAACCACCGATACGGATCTCCGGTCGACAGCGCGCCGAGGCACATCCCGAGCAGAATCGGCGTGACCGCGCTGGATGCGCCGAAGACAGCGCCCCAGGCCTCGCGCGTCGTGTCGCTGGTCGCGGCGTAGGCGCGGAAGACGAACGAGGCGCCGCGCAGCACGATCCCGATCAGGACGAGATGGAGCGGCCAGAACAGCGCCACGCTGGCCTGGGCGTAAGCGGCAGGGAAGCACGTGAACAGCAGCACGACCAGGAAGATCAGCCAGACGTGGTTGGCCTCCCACACCGGCCCGATCGCCTTGGCCAGGGCGGCGCGATGCGCGGCGCGGCGGTCCCCGCGCGCGACCAGATCCCAGATGCCGGCGCCGAAGTCGGCGCCGGCCAGCACCGCGTAGGCGACGAGGGTCGCGAACATCACCAGCGCGAGAGCGGTCACCAGCGTCATGCCGCCTCCGCCTGCCGCAGCCGACGCACGAAGGACACCAGCAGCACTGCCAGGCCGGCGTAGACCGTGGCGAACAGCGCCAGCGAGGCCCAGACGCCGCGCACCGGCGTGGCGGCATCGGCGGTGCGCAGCACGCCATAGATCACCCATGGCTGGCGGCCGACTTCGGTGACGACCCAGCCGGCTTCGAGGGCCAGGAAGCCGAGCGGGCCGCACAGGACGAGCACCATCAGCAGCAGCCGCGGCAGCGCTGCGTCGCGGCCGCGCATCCGCCAGCGCACCCACCAGTACCAGAGCGCCGCTCCGAGCATCGCCATCGCCGCGCCGACCATGATCTGGAAGGCGACGTGCGTCACCGCGACGTTCGGCCACAGGTCGCGCGGGATGCGGTCGAGCCCGACGACTTCGGTGTCGAGGCTGCTGTCGGCGAGGAAGCTGAGCGCGCCCGGGATCTCGATCGCGTAGTTGGTCTCGCGGCGTTCGACGTCGGGCCAGCCGCCGATCCGCAGCGGCGCCCGGCGCTCCGTGCCGAAGTGCGCCTCCATCGCCGCCAGCTTGGCCGGCTGGTGCCGGTGGGCGCGCTTCGCGAGCAGGTCGCCGGTGAGCGGCTGGAGCAGCGCGGCGACCGTGCCGACGGCCATCGCGATGGTCAGGCCGAGCCGGGCGTAGCGGCGGTCCGACGGCTGCCGCCAGAGCGTCCAGGCGTAGTTGGCGGCGGCCGCGAAGCCGACCGCCTGGTAGCACGACAGCGTCGAGTGCGCGGCCATCGGCGCCCAGGCCGGGTTGGCCAGCACCGCCCAGGCATCGACGTCGATCGGCCCGCCAGTCGGCGAGAGCCGGAAGCCGACCGGATGCTGCATCCACGCGTTGACGGCCAGCACCATGATCGCGGAGATGGCGCCGCTCACCGCGACCGCGACGCCGCACCACCAGTGCTGGCGCGGCGCCAGCCGATCCCAGCCGTAGAGGTACAACCCGAGGAAGATCGCTTCGATGAAGAAGGCGTAGCCTTCGAGCGCGAAGGCCGGCCCGATCAGCGGCCCGGCGAAGGCCATGAAGCCCGGCCAGAGCAGGCCGAGCTCGAACGACAGCGCCGTGCCCGAGACGGCACCGATGGCGAAGGTGACGGCGGTCAGCTTGGCCCAGACGTGCGCCAGCCGGCGCGCGTCGGCGTCCTGGTGCCGGATCCACCGCCACTCGGCGATCAGCATCAGCAGCGGCATCGCCACGCCGATGGCCGCGAAGATCATGTGGAAGCCCAGCGAGAGCTCCATCTGGATCCGGGCGGCGGTCAGCGGCGACATATCGCGGCCAGTCTATCCAGCTTTGGAATTCGGCCCGGGCGGGAGAAGATGGTCGAGTTCCTGAGACGTGACGAACGTTTGACGAATGGCTGTGATCGGACGCGCTTCCCCCTTCCTCGTCGGCAGCGCCTTGACCCTGCTCGCGACGTTCGCCCTGCGTGCGGCGCCGCCGCGGACGGGCGCACCCGCGCAGCCGGCTCCGGCGCAGGCCCCGGCCGCGGTCGACTTCGCCCGCGACGTCCAGCCGCTGCTCGAGCGGCACTGCTACGAGTGCCACGGCGCCAAGAAGGCGCGCGGCCGGCTGCGGCTGCACGGCCCCGACCAGATCGCCAAGGGCGGACAGACCGGCCCGGCCGTCGTCGCCGGCGACGTCGAGCACAGCCTGCTGATGCGACGCGTCCTCGGCCTCGACGACGAGGACCGCATGCCGCTCGATGCCGATCCGCTCAGCGACGGCGAACTGGCGACGCTGCGTGGCTGGATCGCGTCCGGCGCGGCGATGCCGGCGGCGGCGCAGACCACCGCGGCGACCGACGTCGTCGAGCACTGGGCCTACGTCAAGCCGGTCCGTCCGCCCCTGCCGGCCGTCGCGCGGGCGGCCTGGGTGCGGACGCCGATCGATCGCTTCGTCCTGGCCCGCCTCGACAAGGAACAGCTGACGCCCGCGCCCGAGGCCGAACGGCACACGCTGCTGCGGCGCGTGACGCTCGATCTCACCGGCCTGGCGCCGACGCTCGCGGAGATCGACGCCTTCCTCGCCGACACCGCACCCGGCGCCTACGAGCGCGCCGTCGATCGCCTGCTGGCGTCGCCCCGCTACGGCGAGCGCTGGGCCCGGCCCTGGCTCGACCTCGCCCGCTATGCCGACACCAACGGCTACGAGAAGGACAAGCGGCGCGACATGTGGAAGTACCGCGACTGGGTCATCGACGCGCTCAACGCCGACATGCCCTTCGATCGCTTCACCGTCGAGCAGATCGCCGGTGACATGCTGCCCGACGCCACCGAGGCGCAGCGCATCGCGTCCGGCTTCCATCGCAACGCGATGAGCAACGAGGAAGGCGGCGTCGATCCCGACGAATCGATGTACGAGGTGCTCGTCGATCGCGTCAACACGACGGCGACGGTGTGGCTGGGCTCGACGGTGGGGTGCGCGCAGTGCCACAACCACAAGTACGATCCGTTCAGCCAGAAGGACTACTTCCGCCTGCTCGCCTTCTTCGCCAACCCGGCCTACGAGACCCAGGTCTCCGGCGACGGCACCCGCTACTACGAGGCGCGGCTCGATCTAGCGACGGCGGAGCAGGCGGCCAAGCGGACCGCGGCGCAGGCCGAGGTCAAGCGCCTCGAGGTGGCGCTGACCGAGGCGACGCCGGCGCTGGCGGAGGGGCAGCGCGCCTGGGAGGAAGCCATCCGCGCCGGTGACCGGGCCTGGACGGTGCTGGCGCCACGCGAGGCGACGGCGACCAACGGCGTCCGCCTCGCCACCAAGCCGGACGGCTCGATCCTGGCGTCCGGGCCGAACGCCGAGCTGACCACCTACATCGCGACGTTCGAGACGAAGGCCGAAGGGCTCACCGGTCTGCGGCTCGAGGCGCTGCCCGACGCCAGCCTGCCGCGCGGCGGACCCGGCCGCGACGCCTACGGGCACTTCCGCGTCACCGGCCTCGCCCTGTCGATCGCGCCGCTGGCCGGCGGTCCGGGGGGCGGCGCCGCGATGCCGCTCGCCATCGAGACCATCCGCGTCGACGACTCGGCGGCGGCGTTCGAGCCGGCCGATCTGCTGTCGGGCGGAGCCACCGGCGGCGGCCGCGGCAAGCGCCGCTCGTGGGGCATCAACGCGCTGCGCGAGACGACGCGCCTGCCGCGACACGCCGTGCTGCAGGCGGCGGCGCCGTTCGGATTCCCGGGCGGCACGCGCGTCACGCTGCAGATCGCCCAGGAGGACGGATCGATCGGGCAGGGCATCGGCAGCTTCCGCGTCGCGGTGACGGCGGCCGCGGATCCGCTCGATCGGGGCGACGCTGCCGCCGCCGCTGCGGCCGGTCGTGTTGCGCGAGGCGAGTGCGCGCGCCGCCGGCGAGGCCGAGGACGTCGCCACGCACTTCCGCCAGACCACGCCGTTGTTGAAGCCGACCCGCGAGGCGCTCAAGGCGGCGCGCAAGGCGCTCGTCGACCTGCAGCTGCCGAGCACGCTCGTCATGCAGGATCGGCCCGGCTTCGAGCGACCGTCCTACGAGCTGCGCGAGCGCGGCGCCTTCATGTCGCGCGGCGAGCGGATGTACGCGCGGACGCCGCTGGCGCTGCCGCCGATGAAGGAGTCGCTGCCGGCCAACCGCCTCGGCCTGGCGCGCTGGCTGGTCGATCGCGACAACCCGCTCGTCGCGCGGGTCCAGGTGAACCGGTTGTGGGAGCAGCTCTTCGGCCGCGGCCTGGTGGAAACCAGCGAGGACTTCGGCACGCAGGGTCAGCCGCCGTCGCACCCGGAGCTGCTCGACTGGCTGGCGGTCGAGTTGATGGATCGCGGCTGGAGCCAGAAAACGCTGCTGCGGACCATCGTCGCGTCGGCCACCTATCGCCAGGCGTCGGCGGTGCCGGCGGCGCTCGCCGAGCGCGATCCCTACAACCGGCTGTTCGCGCGCGGGCCGCGCTTCCGCCTCGAAGCCGAGATGATCCGCGACGGAGAGCTGGCCGCGAGCGGGCTGCTGAGCGACAAGATGCACGGGCCGAGCGTGTTCCCAGTCCAGCCCGAGGGCATCTGGAACATGCCCTACAACGAGGATCGCTGGGTCGAAAGCGATGGCGAGGATCGCTACCGCCGCAGCCTCTACACCTTCCTGCGGCGGACGTCCCCCTACCCGATGCACATGACGTTCGACGCCACCAGCCGCGAGTACCTGCGCGGCCCGGCGCGTCCGCACCAACACGCCGCTGCAGGCGTTGACGCTGCTGAACGATCGCGCCTCGTTCGAGGCGGCCCGGGCCCTGGCCGCTCGACTGGCGAGCGTGCCCGACGCCGCAGGGCGGGCCACCCGCGCCTTCCGTCTCGTCGTCGCCCGCGATCCGAAGCCGGCGGAGCTGGCCCGGCTGCTGGCCTACGTCGAGGCCGAGCGGACGCAGTTCGCCCGCCGGCCCGACGCGGCGCGGAGCGTCGCCCCAGCGCCGGCGGCCGGGCAGTCCGCCGCCGACGCCGCGGCGTGGACGCTCGCCGCCAACGTGCTGCTGAACCTCGACGAAGCAGTCACCAAGAATTGACGGTGGGTGGTGATAACTTCCAATCTCCAACTTCCAACTCCCAAGGAACTGCCAATCTCCAACTCCCAAACGAGTTGGCTCGGGATTGCAGCACTTGGAGGTTGGGAGTTGGACGTTCCTTGGAAGTTGGAAGTTGGAAATTGGGAGTTGACCCAATGCGCCCTGTGAGTCGCGTACACGCGGCGACCCGCCGCATGTTCCTCGAGTCGGCCTACTTCGGGCTCGGCGGCCTGGCGCTGGCGTCGCTGCTCGATCCATCGGTCGCCGCCGCCGGCCAGCGCGGACGACTCCGGGGTGCTGGGCCCGCGGGCGTGGCCGGCACGCTCGACACGCTGCACCATCCGGCCAAGGCGAAGCGCGTCATCCACCTGTTCATGGCCGGCGCGCCATCGCAGCTCGATCTCTTCGATCCGAAGCCGGCGCTGACGAGGCACGACGGCCAGGACGTGCCGGCGGAGTTCGTCAAGGGCGAGCGCTTCGCGTTCATCAAGGGCACGCCGAAGCTGCTGGCCAGCCCGTTCGCGTTCCGCCAGCACGGCCAGTCCGGTGCCCAGGTGTCCGAGCTGCTGCCGTGGACGTCGAAGCTGGCCGATGACATCGCCATCATCCGGTCGATGCACACGACGCAGTTCAACCACGCGCCGGCGCAGATCTTCATGAACACCGGGCACCAGGTGATCGGGCGTCCGAGCTTCGGCTCGTGGCTCAGCTACGGTCTCGGGACCGAGAGCGCGGACCTGCCGGCCTTCGTCGTGCTCCTGTCGGGCGAAAACAACCCGGACGGCGGCAAGAGCTGCTGGGGGAGCGGCTTCCTGCCGACGGTGCACCAGGGCGTCGAGTTCCGGTCGGGCAAGGATCCGGTGCTGTTCGTCTCGAACCCGGACGGCGTCGACGCGGCGGCGCGGCGGCGCAGCATCACCGCCATCAACGACCTGAACCGGCTGCACGCCACCGACACCGGCGACCCCGAGGTCCAGACCCGCATCGCCGCCTACGAGCTCGCCTATCGCATGCAGACCAGCGTGCCCGAGCTGACCGACATCCGCGACGAGCCGGCCAGCGTCCACGAGCTCTACGGCACCGAGCCGGGCCAGGCGTCGTTCGCCAACAACTGCCTGCTGGCCCGCCGCCTGGTCGAGCGCGGCGTGCCGTTTCGTGCAGCTCTATCACCGCGGCTGGGACACGCACGGCGCCTCGTTCGGCGAGGACATCGTCGAGAAGCTGCCGCGCCTGTGCCGGCAGACCGACAGGGCGGTCTACGCGCTGATCACCGATCTCAAGCAGCGCGGCCTGCTCGACGACACGCTGGTGGTGTGGGGCGGCGAGTTCGGGCGGACGCCGATGAACGAGGCGCGCAACGGGTCGCTGTTCCTCGGCCGCGACCACCATCCGCGGGCGTTCACGATGTGGGTCGCCGGCGGCGGCGTCAAGCCGGGCGTCACGATCGGTGAGACCGACGAGCTCGGCTACAACATCACGCGCGACCCGGTCGACGTCCACGACCTGCACGCGACGCTGCTGCACCTGCTCGGGGTCGACCACGAGAAGCTGACCTACAAGTTCCAGGGCCGGGACTTCCGCCTGACCGACGTCCACGGGAAGGTTGTGCGCGCGCTGATCGCGTGACAGCGCGCTCGCCCGACGCCCGCGCGTCAACTCCCAATCTCCAACTCCCAACTCCCAAGGAACTTCCCACCGCCAACCACCAAGTCACGCGCATCCGCCCGAACGCGAAGCCGAGCAGGTGGGCGTTGGGCGTTGTGAGTTCGTTGGAAGTTGGGAGTTGGAAGTTGGGAGTTGATCAGGCCGCGTCAGCGGCCGACGCGGTGACGACGGCGGCCAGTATCCGCGCCAGGTCGTCGAGCTTGACCGGCTTGGTCAGGTACTCGTCCATGCCGGCCCGGACGCACTCCTCGCGGTAGCCCTTCAGCGCGTGCGCGGTGAGCGCGATGATCGGCGTGCGCCGGCCGCTGCCGGCCTCGCTGGCACGGATCGCGGCGGTGGCCTCGAAGCCGTCCATCTCCGGCATCTGCACGTCCATCAGGATCACGTCGGGCGTCAGCGTCGCCAGCCGATCGACCGCTTCGCGGCCGTTCGACGCCGCGACCACGGTGTGTCCGAGCTTCTGCAGGAGCCGCGTCGCCAGCATAAGGTTGACCCGGTTGTCCTCGGCGACCAGCACCTGCAGCGGCCGGGTCGTCGACGCCCGCCGGTCGTCGGCCGCCGGGACCGGCTCGCTGCCGGCGCCGAACCGCGCCGTGAAGCGGAACGCCGTGCCCGCGACCGGCGTGCCGGTCTCGTCGTCCAGCCACGGGCTGTTGATCTCGATGGCGCCGTGCATCAGCTGGACCAGCTGGTTCGAGATGGCCAGGCCCAGGCCGGTGCCGCCGTAACGGCGCGTCGTGGAGCGGTCGGCCTGCTCGAAGGGGGCGAAGATCAGCTTCAGCTTGTCGGCGGCGACGCCGATGCCGGTGTCGGTGATCGTGAAGCGCAGCGCCACGGCGCCGGCTGGCGCGACCGCGCTCGCGGCCGGGACCGAGGCGTCCAGCCGGACGCGGATCGTCACCTCGCCGGTCTCGGTGAACTTGATGGCGTTGCCGAGCAGGTTGACGATCACCTGGCGGACGCGCAGCTCGTCGCCGGCGACGAAGCGCGGCACGTCGGGTGCGATGACCTTGCGCAGGCCGAGGCCCTTCTCGGCGGCCCGCAGCTGCAGCGTGGCGAGCGCCTCGTGCACGCAGCGGTGGACGTCGAAGCTGTCCTCGGCGAGTTGCAGCTTGCCGGCCTCGACCTTCGACAGATCGAGGATGTCGTTGAGCAGGGCCAGCAGCGAGGTCGACGCCGACTCCACGGTCTCGAGGTAGCCGCGCTGTTCAACGGCGTCGGCGGCGTCCTTGGCCAGCGCCGTCATGCCCATGATCGCGTTCATCGGCGTGCGGATTTCGTGGCTCATGTGCGCCAGGAACTCGCTCTTGCAGCGGTTGGCCGTCTCGGCCGCCAGCTTGGCGCGGGCCAGCTGCCGATACTGGACGCGGGCGAACCCGAGCAGCAGCCCGATGACGAGCAGGCTGGTCGTCACGCTGATGAGGAAGCCGGGGTGCTGGTACCAGGTGAACGGCACGCCGAAGGCGAAGGCCTCGGCCCGCCCGATGTTGCCGTCGCGATCCATCGCCCGCACTTCCAGGCGATGCCGGCCGCGGCTCAGGCCGCGCAGCGCCGCGGAGGTGCCGGTGCGGAACTCGGACCACGCGCCGCCGTCGAGGCGGTAGGAGAAGAGCAGCCGATCGGCCTGCGTGTACTTCCAGCGATCGACGCCCGCGAAGGCCACGTTGACGTTGCCGTCGGGCGGCGCCTCGGCGGCGTTCGTGCGGGCCAGGATGGCCCGCGGCGTGTCTCGATCGGCGGCCGGATCGTAGAGGCTGAGGCCACGGCCGGTGCCCGCCCACATGCGGCCCTTGCGGTCCTCAAAGACGAAGAAGGCGGCGTCGGCGGGCAGCCCGTCCGCCTCGCCGTTGGTGAGCCAGGCCTGGTCGTGCAGCCGATGGACGCCCGATCCGGAGGCGATCCAGATGGTCCCGTCGCGCGCTTGCATCACGCTGCGGACCGCGTCGAGGGCACGCTGGTGGACCGTCCAGCGGCCGTCGAGGCGTTCGGCGAGGACGTCGCGCCCGCCGGCCAGCACGCGATCCGCATTGGGCGCGAACAGGGCGTAGACGGCCGGCTCGGGGTAGCCGGTCGCGAAGCCGAAGCGCTCGACGGACACCGCGCCCGGCCGCAGCACGCCGCCGCCCAAGCCCGTCGTCCCGAACCAGACGCTGCCGTCTGCCGCGTCGTGCAGCTCGCGCAGCTTCTCGCACAGGCCGGGTACGCTCAGCCCCGCCACTGGATGGACGCCCGATGCGTCCCACGTCTCGATGCCGCACGGCGCGCCGGTGCGGATCCACACCCGGCCGGCGCGTCCACGCCACAACTGGCGCATGGGGCGGCCCCCTGGGTGGACGAGCGGCGCGAAGGTACCGCGCGCCGGATCGAACGTCTGCAGGGACTGCTGCCCGGGTTCGTGCACCGTCATCGCCAGCCGCCCGTCGGGCAGCAGCGCCAGCGACGACGTCTGGTTGGTCACCGTCTGCATGTCGGGCGGCATCGGATGGACGCGCCAGGCGTCGCCGTCGAACTCGAGGAGCGATTCCGTCGCCGCGAACCACAGGCGGCCGCGCCCATCCTCGATAGCGGCGTGGACCGGCTGATCGAGCCGCTTGATCGAATCCGGCGTCCGCCACAGCGGCGGCGCGTAGCGGCCGATGCCGGTGGTCGAGGCGATCCAGAAGGCGCCGTCCGGCTCGGTGACGATGTCGTTGACGATGCCCGCGAGCGGGCCGTAGCGGGCCACGGCCTCCTGCTCGCCGCCAGCCAGCCGCCACGCCCGCGTCCCCTCGAGGACCCACACCGCCCCGTGCGGCCCGCGCCAGGCGCGCAGCGCCTTGGTCGACTCGAAGACGCGGCTGAAGCGGCCCTCCGCGAGCCGCAGCGCGATCTTGCGGCGCGTCCGGGTGTCGATGGCGGCCGCGAACACTTCGCCGTCGTGGCCGGGGAGGGGGAAGCGAAAGGTCTCCAGGCCCGGGGCAGTGTGGATCGCCCAGCGCGGGGTGCCGGCGACCTCGAGGCGGCCGAGGCCACCGGCCGCCGCGATCCGAATCTCGCCGGCGAAGCCGCGGACCATCGCCGCGAAGTCGCCGATGCCGCCGGCCTTGGCCGCGACCACCGTCGTCCACGTCGAGCCGGCGGCGTCGAACGTCGCGACCTCGGAGGCGAAGAGCACGAGGACGCGGCCGCGGTCGACGGGGATCGCGGCCAGCATCTCGTCGTCGGAGCGCGGCGGCGTGGCCCGGACCAGCCACTTCCCGTCCCGGAACTGCTTGAGCACGCTCTCCGAGACCACCCAGGCGTCGCCGCTGGCGGCGGCGTTCACGCCAGCCATCTGTTGTTCGATGTCGATGCTCGCGCGCGGCTCGGGGATCGTGGTGACGATGTAGCCGTCGAGGACGTCCACGCGTTTCACCTGGCCATGGCGGATCGAGACGCCGCCGTCGGGCAGCGAGCCGATCTTGCGCGAGTGCGATTCCTGGATGCCGTCGGCCTGGGTCCAGAACCGCCACGCCGCCTGCGACTGCGCGGCGGCGCCCGACGCCGTCAGCAGTGTCAGGGCGAGCGCCGGCAGCGCCGGCCAGCGCCGCGCGATTCGCCTCGCGGCGGGCAATGGCATCCCCGAGACAGGCAGCATGGTCCTTGGTTCGAGCAATCGGCTGGCCGATGGGCATGCATGAGACGCATGGCCGTGCCTGCCGTGCCATTCCGTGCAGCAGCCGGGTGGTGCGGCGTCTCAGGTTCCCCCAACCGAGGCCGATTGTTCGAGTGGACGTCACATGGGCGTCCCGCTCGTGGTGTGTCATGGCGCCCAGGCGCCCGGAGGGTCGATCGGCGGTGTCACTCGCGCACGTGCTCCGCTTGGGGATCCGGATCGCCGCGGCGCTCGCCGTCGCCATCGGTGTCGGTGCGATCGCCGCCTGGCTGGCTGGCGTGCCGGCCGTCGTCCACGGGCGCCCGGGCCTGCCGCCGACGACGATCGACGGCGCCGTCTGGCTGCTGCTGGCGGGCCTGGGCCTGCTCGCCACCACTATCCGCGTCGCCCGACCGAGCGCCAAGGTTCTGGGCGCCCTCCTCGTCCTCCTGGTCGCCGGCACCTGTGCCGGCTACTCCTTCAGCTCGCCCCCGTACAGCGTCCGCGCCGCGTTCCTGTTCGCCGGCGTCGGCCTGGCCCTGCATCGCCAGCCCCTCGGGGTGATCCGGGCGGTCCTCGTCGGCATGTGCGGTGCGCTCGTCGCGGCCGTGGCCGCCGTCACCCTCATGGGGCACGCGCCGGCCCTGAGCGGTGGCTTGCCGTGGCTCACCGGCGGCATGCTGATGTCGATCCCGGCCGCGGCCGCGCTGGTCCTGGTCGGCACGGGACTGGCGACCTTGTCGTGGTTCACGCCCGGCGGCGCGCTGCCGCCGCGCGGCGTCCCGTTCATGATCGGCCTGCCCGGGCTGCTGATCACGCTGGCACTCTGGCAGGTGACGCTCCACGGCCAGCGACTGCATGTGCGGACCGTCGTCCAGCAGAAGGCCGAGGCGCTGCGCGATGCCACGGCGGCGCGTCTCACCGAACGCGTCGACGCGCTGGTCCGGATCGCCCGCCGCTGGGAGTTGAGCGGCCAGCCGCCGGAGCGCGCGTGGCGGGCCGACGCGGCGTTGCACCACACCCAGGCCCCCGAATACCGTGCCGTCGTCTGGACCGATGCCGGCGGCAACATCCGGTGGGCCGAGCCGATGGCCGACAACGCGGGCATGGTCGGCATGGGTGTGGGCTTGAGTCCCGTGCGCCGCGTCGCCTTCGAGCGGGCCCGTGCCAGCGGTCAGCCGGTGATCACGCCGACGATCCCGCTCAAGGTCGGCGGACACGGCTTCCTCATCATGGTCCCCGTGTGGCATGAGGGCAGGTTCGAGGGCGTCATCGCTGGCGTCGTCGATTCGGACCGCTTCTTCGCGCAGGTCCTGCCGGCCGGCGCCGACTTCGGCCTCCATGTCTCGGAGGGGGACGCCCCGGTCTTCAGCAACCGCATCGCGCTGGTGCCGTCGTCGAACACCTACGCCAGTACCTTGGTGCCGGTCAGCGCGGGCACGAGTTGGCACGTGCGCGTCGTCCCGGGCCCGGCCGTCTTCGAGAAGCAGCTCACGCTGCTGCCGTTCGCGGTCCTCGGCGCCGGCATCACGGTATCGCTGCTCCTGGCCGTGGCGGGGTTCCTGCTGGCGTCGAGCCTTCGCCAGGGCGTCCACCTGCGTGCCACGCACGCGGAGGTCGAGTCGCAGGCGGCCGCCCTCGCCGCCCAAGCCGACGCCCTGCGCCTTGCCCGCGACGAGGCGCTCGCCGCGAGCCGCACCAAGAGCACCTTCCTGGCGACGATGAGCCACGAAATCCGGACGCCGATGAACGGCATCCTCGGCATCGCCGGCCTGCTCGTCGACACGCCGCTCAGCGACGATCAGCGGCGGCTGCTGCAGTCGCTGCAGCAGTCGGGCGAGAGCCTGCTGACCATCCTCAACGACGTCCTCGACTTCTCGAAGATCGAAGCCGGCAAGCTGACCCTGGAGCGGACCATCCTCGACCCGCGGCTGATCGTCGAGGACACCATGCGCCTGCTCGGGGTGAGCGCCCGCAACAAGCGCCTGACGCTGACCGGCAACGTCGCGCCGGACGTGCCCGCGCATCTCGCCGGCGATCCGGGCAGGTTGCGCCAGATCCTGATCAACCTGATCGGCAACGCCATCAAGTTCACCGAGCGCGGCACCGTGTCGATCACGGTCAGCGCCGACGAGATCGCCGCGGACGGCGTCCTGCTGCGAATCGCCGTCACCGACACCGGCATTGGGTTGTCGCCGGCGCAGCAGGCCCGGCTCTTCGAATCGTTCGCGCAGGCCGACGCGTCGACGACGCGGAAGTACGGCGGCACCGGCCTCGGCCTGGCCATCTGCCGTCAGCTCGTCGAGCTGATGGGCGGGGCCATCGGCGCCACCAGCGCGCCTGGCGGCGGCAGCACGTTCTGGTTCACGGCGCGGCTGGCGCAGCCGTCCGCCGACGAGATTGCCGCCGCGAGCGGCGCCGCCCTCCCGCACGAACCGAGCGCCCCGTCGCGTCAGCTGTCGGTGCTGCTGGTCGAGGACACGCCGGTCAACCAGATGGTCGCCAGCCGCATGCTGAAGAAGCTGGGCCACCGGGTCGATCTGGCCTCGAACGGCGCCGCCGCCATCGCCGCGGTGGCCCGCGGCCGCTACGACGTGGTCCTGATGGACTGCCTGATGCCGGACGTCGACGGCTACGAGGCGACGACCCGGATCCGCGCCGCGGAGCGGGTCGGCCGCATCCCCATCGTGGCCCTCACCGCCAGTGCCACGCTGGAGGACCGCGAGCGCTGCCTGGCTGCCGGCATGGACTACTTCCTCTCGAAGCCGGTGAAGCTGGCCGAGCTCGCCGGCGCCCTGGCGCAGGCGACGGGCACCGCCGATCCCGTCGACGAGCCGATCGCCTCGTAGCGGGACGTCGACCGCGGGCGCTACAGCTTCAGCTGCGTCGCCTCGTCGAGCGGCGCCTGGAACAGGTCGAGGTCGTCGTCCCGCGGCGCGCCGCTCCGATGCCCGCGCCACGCCACCGCTTGCCAGCCTGCCGTCAGGCCGATGACGAGCGCGATCGAGCCCGTCGCGCTGCGCAGTGCCGCCGCTTCGATCGCCGACACGATCGTCGCGGTGACGAGCGCGCCCAGAAACCAGAGCGGCGCCGCCTTGATCCGGCTGCCGGCGAGGTAGGCCGTCAGGAACGGCAGCGGATGCTCGGCGAGAAACCGCGCCTCGAGCGCGACCAGGAGCAGCAGGACGCCGACCGCATAGTGGGTGAGCACCTGGGCCGGCGCCAGCAGCGTCAGGTCCGCGATCAGCAGCAGGCCGAAGACGGGGAGCCCGAGGCCGACGACGACGGCGCGCTTGACGCCGGCGATGTAGCCGCGCGCATCGCCCGGCCAGGGCAGCCGCACGCTCCACGAGGCGGGCAGGTGCGCCGGCAGCCGCATCGCCTGCTCGACGCCGACGAGGATGCAAGCGATCAGCATCGTCTGGGTGCCGAGCAGCGCCTGCGGAAGCCGGCCGTCAGGCGGGAGCCGCAGCGCGCGGCCGACGCCGATGGTCGCCACCGCCAGGCCGAAGGCGGCGGCCACCGCCAGGGCGGCACGATGCGGCACGCTCCGCGCCAGTGTCCGCAGCGTGAAGAAGAAGCCGGCCTGGACGGCCGGGGTGCGGGCGATGGTCGACGTGATCAGCCATCGGAACGGCGTCGGCCCCTTCGGCGCGCCGCGCCGCGGCGTGCGAGCCCGAGCCGCCGGCCGCCGCGCGTTCCAGAGGAAGGCGCCAAGAGCGACGGCGAACGAGCCCGCCATCCCGATCGGGGCCAGCGCGGCCAGCGGCCTGGCCCCGGCCTGGGCGCGATGGTGGCGCTCCACCGCCCGATCCTCGACGACGCGGAGGCGGCGCGGCAGCGGTGGTCCCGGCAGGTCGAGGATGGTCGTCCCGGCCAGCATCTGGTGCAGGCCGACGAACCACATCGGCGGGTTGGCGGCGACCCGCCAATCGGACGAAGCCGCGAGCCGTTCGGGCGCGTTGCCCAGGAAGCCCGGTGTCAGCAGGAACGCGGTCGCCAGCACCAGGATCAGGAGTGCCTGGAGCCGGGCCGATACCGCCGGCCACCACGGGCCGAGCAGGGCGCGCGCGACCTCGCGAAAGGCCAGGACGGTGCAGAAGCCGAAGGCCCCGGCGGCACAGGTGGCGACAGCGTGCGCCAGCATCAGCTGGAACAGCTGGGCGAAGCCGGCCGGCAGCATCGCCACCGCGGAGCCCGGGTGCAGCAGCGTCGGCGGCCCGTTCAGCGCGACCAGCACCGCTGCCGCGAGCAGGGCCATCGCCTCGAGCTTGGCGCGCACGATCAGGGCGCGTGGGATCGGCAGCGGGCCGAGGATCGCCTCGTCGCGGGCGTCGAGGGCGAGGCCGTCCCAGGCGACCACCGCGACGATCGCCAGCAGGAGCATCGACACCGTGACGTAGAGCAGCGCGTCATCGAGGTAGCCGATGGCGTTCACTGCCGGCATCGGCAACGGCGTCAGGATGAACTTGGCGCCCCCCAGCACCGTGATGACGGCGCCGGCCGAGAGCAGCATGGCCAGGCCGACCGAGGCTCCTTTGTGCGCGTCGGCGTCCGGCGACACCAGGTCGTTGTCGACCAGGCGGCTCAGGAAGTGGCGGGTCAACAGCCCGCCGCGGCTCGTCGTCGCGTCAGGCATGGGCCACCGCGTCGGCGATGGCCTGTGCCGTCTGCTCCGGGTCGACGTGGCTGACCAACTCGGCGAAGACCTGTTCGAGCGAGGTATGCGACCGCAGCGCGCGGAGCGCCGTCACCGAGTCGTCGGCGACCACGGTGCCGCGGTGCAGCACGATGACGCGGGCGCAGACCTTCTCGACGGCTTCGAGGACGTGCGAGCTGTAGATGACGGCCTTGCCGCGCGCGGCGAGGATCCGGATCAGGTGCCGCAGCATCAGCGCCGCGGTGACGTCGAGGCCCGACTCGGGCTCGTCGAAGATCACGACGTCGGGGTCGTGCAGCAGCGCCGCCGCGATCAGCACCTTCTGGCGCATGCCTTTCGAGTAGCCGCTGATCGGCTGCAGGGCGGCGTCGCTCAGCCCGAGCAGATCGAGCAGCGCGGTGATGCGCTGGTCGAGGCGCCGGGCCGGCAGCTCGCGCAGCCGGCCGATCAGCTCGAGATGCTCGCGGCCGGAGAGGAACGGGTAGAGGTGCGCCTCTTCGGGGACGCAGCCGAGGCGGCGCCGGTAGGCGACGAGGTCGGTGGTGATGCGCCGGCCCTCGAACCACACGTGGCCCTCGGACGGCTCGACCAGCCCGGTCAGCATCTGGACCGTGGTGCTCTTGCCGGAGCCGTTCGGGCCCAGGTAGCCGAGCACGTCGCCGGGCTTCACGACAAAGCTGACGTCGTCGACGACGCGGCTGCCCGCGTAGCGCTTGACCAGGTGCCGCGCTTCCAACATCGCAACCCTCCCGCAACGGGATGACGCTGTGACCGACGGCGCATTGGACACCGCGACGCGGCGTAGGTTCCGGCCGGTCGGACAGCCGCGCGGCTAGGGTCGCGGCGCGGCCGGATCGGCCCAGTAACCGGAGCGGGCCCGGACCTCGCCGCCGCCTTTCACCTTCACGGACAGCGTGTGCCAGCCATCCCGGGGGACACCGGTCGGGGTGAAGCTGACCAGGTAGCGGCGGCGGAAGCCTTCGAGGATCTCGGCGAACCGCGCGGCCACCTTGTTCAGCGACGTTTCCTTGACGAACACGCCGCCGGTGACCTCGGCGAGCCGCGGCAGCACCGTGCCCGGCTCGCCGAGCGCGACGACGCAGACCACCGCGCCGGTGCGTCGTGCGGTGTCGACGACGGTGTCGCCGGTAAGGAGGCTGGCCGTGTCTTCGCCGTCGCTGAACAGGATGACGATCGGCCGCCCGCGTGCGGACCCGCCGAGCAGCATCGCCACGTGCGCCGCGTCGTAGAGCGCGGTGTCGCCGCCCGCCGTCGGCGCGGCGACCAGCTCGCGCAGCCGCCACGCGTCCGCGGTGAACGCGGTCAGGATGGACACGCGCAGAAAATTGCGCACGCGCCTTGCAGTGGTCGGAACGAATCCCCGCTGGGACGTGCCCCGCGCGCCGACGAATCGCATCCAACTGGCGTCGATAGGGCACTTCCCCTTCCGTTGACTGGCCGAGCGCCGGGCCACTCGTGGTCTGTCTGGTCAACCCTCGGTCCGTAAGATATCCAGCGCGTAGATCCGCCGCGTTGACAGCGGTTTGCGTAGGCCAAGCTCTGCACGATCGGCTGTGTAAGATTCGACGTTGGCCAAAACGTGTGCAGCGCCCGATTCGCGTGATCGCCGGAAAACAGGCTCATCCACAGCGGTGACGTTCTTGCGCAGGGGCTCGTGACTCGCGCTGGCCCCCCTCCATTGCGATCAAGCGAGATCGTCACATGCGCAAGACCGTGTGCCCGGACCTGCCGCGCTCGGCTCGTCGTGTTGCTGGTGGTCTCCCGCCGCGCGTGCCTGATGGCAGCGTCTCGCCCCTGATTCTCGCCCACTCATCGTCCACGTCCGGCTCACCGAACAGGACTCTCGATGCACGCACCATCACTCTCCGGAGTGAGGCGACAGCTCCAACGTGTGGCTGTGACTGTCCTCGTCTGCGGCAGCGTCGCGCGGGCCGCGACCGCCGGTCCGGTCGCCGCCGGCAACAACTTCAACGTAGTCGCGATGCCGGACGGCACCGTCGTGGCCTGGGGTGTCAACGGATCGGGGCAGCTCGGACAGGGCAACACGAACCCCAAGGCGGTGCCAACGGTGGTGCCCGGCCTGACGGGTGTCGCCGCCGTGTCGGCTGGCTTCTCGCACGCGATGGCGCTGACGTCGGGCGGCTTGGTGTATACGTGGGGCGCCAACGGTAGCAAGCAGCTCGGGAATGGAACCACCAATCCGAGCTCCAGTCCCATTCTCCTGGGCCTGACGGGCGTCGTCGCGATCGCGGCCGGCGACTACCACTCGGTCGCGCTCACCAACGACGGCAACGTCTGGATCTGGGGCGCTGGCCAGTACGGGCAAACCGGGATGAACTCGACGTCGAACGTCGGGACGCCCACCCTGGTCGCGGCGCTCGCGAACGTCACGGCGATCGCTGCCGGCAGCGGCCACACGATGGTCCGGAAGTCGGACGGGACGGTCTGGGTGTTCGGGTGGAACGCCTTCGGCCAGCTCGCCCAGGGGAACACCACGCCCAACGCGCTGACGCCGATGCAGCTCTCGGGCATCACGACTGCCACCGCCGTCGCCGCGGGAAGTCTGCACTCCCTGGTCCTGCTGGCCGACGGGACGGTGAAGGCGGCTGGTTACAACCAGTACGGTCAGGCCGGCGATGGGACGACCACCACGCCACGAACATCGCTCGTGACCGTCAGCGGGCTGACGAGCGTGACCGCGATTGCCGGCGGGGGCAATCACTCGGGCGCCCTCCGCAGCGACGGCTCGGTGCGGCTCTGGGGCCTCGGGACCAGTGGCCAAATCGGCGACGGCTTTACCGTCAATCGCTCGACGGCCACGACACCGCTCGCGCCGAGTACGGCCGCGATTCTCAGCCTCGGTGCCAGTCACTCCCTGGCGGTGACGTCGACCGGCATCGTCTACAGCTTTGGGTCGAACAACAGCTCCGAGCTCGGCGACGGCACCGCGCAGGCTCGCTCGACGCCCGACACGATCAGCGGGACGAACTACACCTGGAAAGTCGGCACGCCGACGTTCAACGTCAATGCCGGCACCTATAGCGTCGAGAAGACCGTCACGGTCACCGAGGCGACGCCGGGCGCGATCATCCACTACACGCTGGACGGCAACGATCCGACCGAGAGCGACCCCGTCGTGTCCTCGGGCGGCACGGTGCTCATCGACCAGACGCGGACGTTGAAGGCGCGCGCCTGGAACGGCACGATGCCGGTCTCGAACCAGGCGTCGGCCGTCTACACCCTGTCCGTGGCGACGCCGACCCTCAGCCCGAGCCCCACGACCTACACCACACCGCAGACCGTCACGCTGAGTACGACGAGCCCAGGTGTGACGCTGCGCTACACCGTCGATGGGTCGACGCCGACCGCGGCGTCGCCGCCGTACACGGCGCCATTCGGCGTCAACACCCAAACGACCGTGAAGGTCATCGGATTCCGCACAGAGTGGACGACCAGCAGCGTCAACGTCGGGACGTACTCGTTCAACTTCGGCACGCTCGCCGCCCCGACGCCGAGCCCGGGGGCAGGCTCGTACACCTCCAGCGCGACCGTCAGCCTGACCGCCGGCGCTGGCACCACGATCCGCTACACCATCGGGACCACGACCCCGTCCGATCCGACGATCAGCTCCACGATCTACACCGCGCCGCTCGTCCTGACGACCAGCCAGATCCTCAAGGCGCGCGCGTTCCACCCGGACTATACGCAGAGCCCGGTGACGACGGCCGCCTACACCATCACGGTCGCCACGCCGACGTTCACCCCGACGGCAGGCACCTACGTGGCCGGTACAGCGATCACGATCGCCACGGCGACACCGGGCGCGACGATTCGGTACACGACGACCGGCATCGATCCCACGGACACCGATCCGACCATCGCCTCCGGATCGACGATCCCCGTCGGCAACCTCACGCTCAAGGCCAAGGCGACGTTCACGGGCGCGACGACCAGCGCGGTCGCCACCGCGGCCTACACGCAGACCGGCACCGTCACCACCGCGATGATCGACGGCGGTGTAGAGCATGCCGTCGCGGTGCGCGCCGACGGCACCGCCTTTGCCTGGGGCGATGGCGCGAATCTCGCGATTGGCGACGGGACGAACGTCGACAAGTGGAATCCGGTGCTGTTGAGTGGCGTCTCCGGAATCACGCAGGTGAGTGCGGGCGGCACGCACACGCTGTTGCGCCGCAGCGATGGACGCGTCCTGGCCGTCGGCGCCAACGGCGGCGGACGCCTGGGCGACGGCACCACGACGCCCCGGTCCTTCCCGGTGTTCGCGTCAGGGATCACGACCGCGGCCGCCGTGTCGGCCGGCAATGACCATTCGCTCGTCCTGCTGGCCGATGGGACCGTGCTGGCGTTTGGCGGGAACGGGAGCGGTCAGCTCGGTCTCGCGGACACGACGTCCCGCAGCACGCCGACGGTGATTCCGAGCCTCACGAACATCGTCGCGATCTCGGCGGGGTATTCCTATTCGCTGGCCCTGACGGCCTCGGGGACGGTCTACGCCTTCGGGGCCAACGCCAACGGGCAATTGGGCGTCGGTGACACCTCGCCTCGGACCACGCCCACCCTGATCGGCAGCCTCGGTGGTGTGACCGCCATCGCGGCCGGCAACGCGACGTCTGCCGCGCTCGTGTCGACGGGCGGCGTGAAGACGTTCGGGTTCAATCAGTCCGGTGAGCTCGGGAAGGGCAGCCCCGGGCAGAGCACGAGTCCGGTGTCCGTCAGCGGCCTCACGGATGCGACGGCCATTGCGGTGGGGAACTCCTTCATGCTCGCCCGACGCGCCGACGGCACGCTCGTAGGCTGGGGGTTCGGGTCGTTCCTGGGGGCTGGACCGCTGCTGGAGCAGTGGGCGCCCATTCCCATCCCCGGCCTGACCAACATCGTCGGCGTCAGCGCGGGAAGCACTGCGAGCTACGTCTGGACGGGGACGGGCGACGTGTGGAGCTTCGGGCAGAACCTCGATGGTCGCCTGGGGGATAGCACGACGATCCAGCGCTATACGCCCGTGCCGATCGCCGGGCCCGGGTTCGCGTGGAAAGTGTGGACGCCGACGCTGTCGATCGCAGCCGGCACCTATCCCACGGATCAGACCGTGGCCGTGACTTGCACCGACCCGATCTGGGCTGGGCCGACGACGCTGCGCTACACCACAACGGGAACGGTGCCGACCGAGACGGACCCGACGGTGGCGTGCGGCGGCACAGTGGCGGTCCCGCAGTCACTGACCTTGCGCGTGAGCGGCTGGCGCACCGATGCGCCGAGCAGTGAGATCACGACGGCCGTCTACACGCTGCAGGCGCCCCCGCCTTCCATCACGCCAGGCACCGGCGCCTATGGCAGCCCGCAGACCGTCACCGTCGCGACCGGAACGCCGGCGTCGACCGTGCGGTACACGCTCGACGGCACGGAGCCCACCGTGAGCTCCGCGACGTACTCGGTGCCGCTCTCGATCGCCAGCACGCTGACGCTGAAGGCCGTGGTCTTCAAGACCGGCTGGACGCCGAGCAACAGTGGCGCCGCCAGCTACTGGATCGCGGCAGGCTCCGCAGCCACGCCGACGATCACGCCGACGGCGGGCGCCTACACAGAAGCCCCGATGGTGACCATCGCGACGGCGACGAGCGGCGCCACGATTCGCTACACGGTCGACGGCACCGAGCCCGCGGGCACGTCGCCGCTCCATACGTATCCCTTCATGGTCGGCGCGACGACGACCATCAAGGCCAAGGCGTTCAAGGCCGGGCTCACGGCGAGTGCCACCGCGACGAGCACGTTCTCGCTCGACCCGGCGGGCGCCGTGGCCACCCCGACGATCAGTCCGACTGGTGGCCGGTTCACGACGCGCCAGACGGTGACCGTGACGGGGCCGGCCGGTTCCACATTGCGCTACACGACAACCAGTGTGGACCCTACCGCGAGCGACGCGACCGTGACGTCGGGCAGCACGATCGTCGTGGACCGCTCGATGGTGTTGAAGGTGCGTGCCTTCCAGAGTGGTCTCGACGCGAGTCTCATCCGGCGGGCGGACTATGTGATCACGGGTGCGCTGACAGCCGGCACACAGCATTCGGCGGCACTCAAGGCCGACCGCAGCGTGTGGGCGTGGGGGCGGAACGATGCCTCGTTACCGCTGGTCGGCGACGGGTCCGCGGTAGCGGTGCAATACAGCCCGGTACCGATCACGTCCATCGGGTCGGCGATTGCCATTGCCGCCGGAGAACGGCACACGCTCACGGTGAAGGAGAACGGCACCGTGGTGGCGTGGGGGTATGGCGACTATGGCCGGTTGGGAGACAACGCGGGTGTCACGCGGAGTACGCCGGTCACGGTGGTCGGCCTGAGCAACGTCGTCGCCGTCGCCGCGGGAGGGGAACATTCGCTCGCGATTGACGCGCTGGGTCGCGTGTATGCCTGGGGCCGCAACGACCGCGGTCAGCTCGGCAACAACACCACCACGAATGCCCTCGCCCCCGTGATGGTCCCCGGGATCACCGGGGCGATCGCGGCGGCCGCGGGTGACAAGTTCTCACTCGTCCTGACGACCGACGGTGGAACAGGCGGCCATCTGTGGGCGTTCGGAGCGAACGACTCGGGTCAGCTCGGTGATGGCTCGACGCTCGAGCGGCGCGTGCCCGTCCGCGTCAACCTCTCGGATGTCGTCGGCATCGAGGCCGGAGCCGCCTGGGCGCTCGCCCGGACGGCGGACGGTCGCGTCTGGACCTTTGGTCTCAACAACGAGGGGCAGCTCGGGAACGGCGTCACCGTCAACGCATGGCTCCCGACGGAAGTCGTGGGCGTCGCGTCCGCCGATGTCCTCGCGGGCGGTTTCAACCAGGCCGCGGTCAGCGATCGCGCGGGTCGCCTCTGGCTGTGGGGCGACGGGAGCTATGGCCAGTTGGGGACGGGCGACCCGGTACCGACAAGCGCGCGCCCGGGCTCAGCCCAGTCGTCAAGAGCCCCACCGCGATCGCCGCTGGCTCCAACCACACGCTGGTCGCGAAGACCGATGGGTCGGTCTGGGGCACGGGCCAGAACCTGTCTGGTGGGCTGGGCATCGGCGGCACGTCAAGCCCGCTGACGTGGACGTCGGTCAGCGGCCTCACGCTCGCCACGCAGACCTGGCTCTCCACCGATACCGATGGCGATGGCCTCACCGCCTGGCAAGAATACTTGCTCGGCACGGATCCCCTGAACGCGGACACGAACGGCAACGGCATCCCTGACGGCGCCGAGGCGTCCACCGGTCAGCCGGCCTCCAATCCCGACGTCTGCGGCGACGGCCTGTCCTGGGCGCAGGAGCTCCAGAGGGGCACCGATCCCTTCCGCGCGGACACCGACGGCGACGGCGTGTCGGATCTCCTGGATCTGTTCCGCTCGACCCACGCGCAGCGCGCTTCCCCCTCCGACGCCCGGAGACACGACGCCGCCTGTGATCACCCTGATCGAACCGACCAACGCCGTTCCGATTCCGTAAGCCCATGGCGAAATACACCCTCTCGTCATCCCGCGTGTCGCGGCTTGTCCGCGCGCTCGTCGCTCTGCTGGTCGTCTCAACGGCGGTCGGTCCCGTTCCCCTTGCGGCGGCCTCAAAGGTGTCACCGACGACTATGGATACGCCGGTTGTCGAGAGTCCTCCGCCGCCTCCAGCCCCGGTCGTCACCGTGAACCGGACGGCGCCGAAAGTGTCGCCGGTGCCGACGACGCTGACGTTCTCATCGCGGCCAACCGAGGCCGAACTCAGCCGCGCGCGTGTGTTTGCCGAACCGCTGCTACCGATTGGCGCGACGAACGCAGCTGAGAATCGAGCACTTGCGACCGCCCTGGTCGCCTTTGTTGGGTCGGAGCCTCGCGACCGGACGACCTGGCCGCTCGCGCGGTTCCTCGCGGACCACCCTCGATCCGCATGGCGGCTTCGCTGCTCGCGAATCTTGGGACCGTCCACGCCAAGCGCTGGCGCGATGACCAAAGCCTTTGCTGCGTGGGACGAGGCGTGGCTGGGAGCGCGAGAGCTGGAGGGCGCAGCCGCGGAGGCAATCGGCGCTCAAGCCGTGGGAGAGTGGCTCGACCTGAAGACACAGCTCGGCCTCGTCGACCAGGCCGAGGACCGGCTGCGGAACTTGGCACTCGGCGGATTGTCGGGCCTGGACCGTGCGCGTGCGCCAGGCCGGGAGCGTGTGCCTCGATGCTGACCGGAGCCGGATCGGGTCGCCGCCCCTGGCATCCGCGATCGGGCGGTCGCGGAGCGCACTCCGAGGGAGCCGAGGCGGTTCGCCCGTGCCTCGACATCGAAGGCGTGCCTCTTGCCGCCGCGGACTACGAGTCCTTGCGTCCGCTCGGCGCTTGCCGTTCATGGCGCATCCGGTATGCGGCCGGAGCGCCGTTGCCGAAGCCTGCCGTCGTGCACTGAAGAGCTCGCCACGTCGGGGCTGTTGTGACCACTGAGGGCGATCGTGTTCCTCGTTCGTGATGCCCGCGCCTGGGGCGGCCAGTGGATGGCCCGCCGACGCTTGACGACGAGAGCAACGGCATTCTGCTCGTGCCGACTCGGCTCTCAACGGGTGAGGCTGAGGTGGAGCGGCTGCGTTGACGATGCAGGGATGGCAAGGCACCTGTCCCCCCGGCACGCCAGACGTCGACGATCCGTGTCCCAATCGTGGAGGGGGTGGCCCTCCGGGCGGCCGTGGTCCTTCCGCTGGGAACGAGGCGGTGGCGGACCGCTGCCAGACTCTGGCGGCGGGATGCCGAGGTGGGACTTGTGGCGAGGGTAGTGGCCGTTTATCGGTTCCACCCGGTGACCGCAGGCCTTCGCCTGACGACAGTCCCGTCGGCACGCGCCGCCACGAGGCTCAAGCGCGAAGGTCTGCGTTGTACTACAACCAGGACGATCAACGGCTGTCCGCAAAACGTCGTCTTTTGGCAATCTTGGCCCGAAGTGGTCGTCGACCTGGCTGTCGTTTGTTACGGAGGAGCAGCTTCCGGCTGGGTTGAATCAGGTCCACGTCTGACCTTCGAGGCTCAGGGATCGAAGCCTATAGCGGCGCAGACGGCGCCGGTGTCTACCCTGCACACAAGCGAAGTAGAGCTGCGCCGGTCTGCACGTCAGTCGACCCGAGTCGATTCGAGCGTAGACTTTCTGACGGCAGGACCTGAGGTATTCGCTCAGGCGGACGGACCGGTGCGAGTCGGTCGCCGGACGTTCCTGACCCAGCTGCGCGATCCCCAAGGGCAGACGCTGTCGTTCACGTACGATGCACAGCTCCGCCTAATCGCCGTCACAGACGCCATTGGGCAGGTGACGGCGCTCACCTACGCTCATGCGACTGACCCCCTGAAGATCACGCAGGTGACCGACCCCTTCGGCCGCTCGGCAACATTGGCCTACGATGCCGCCGGACGCCTAGCTGCCGTGACCGACGTGATCGGTCTGACATCCCGCTTCGGCTATGACACCACGGACTTCATCAATGCCCTGACGACGCCGTACGGCACGACGAGCTTCCGGCGGGAGCACCCGACCACCGAGTTCCCGTTCACGCGCTGGATCGAAGCCACGGACCCGCTGGGAGCGACAGAACGCCTCGAGTATCGATACTTGGCAACGCCTGGCGTTTCTCCGACGGCGCCTGCGTCCGAGGTCCCGAGCGGTATCCTCGTCTCTAATGGTGACCTGGACCGCTACAACAGCTACTACTGGGACAAGCGCGCCCACGCGCTCTATCCTGGTGACTACAGTAAGGCGATTCACACCCACTGGTTATTCGGGAACACCGGCAGACCGAACGATCCCTCGCCGGCAATCAGCATTCCGCATAGCCGCAAGATGCCGCTTGAGTCACGAACTTGGTATCGCTACCAAGGGCAAGTAGAGACGATGAGTGGGGTCCAGACTCAAGGCGTCGGGGCAATCCCCGCGGCTATTGGGCGTGTCCTGGCTGGCGGTATAACGCAGGCTTGGGTGGCAGCGTTTAATGCCGCGGGGCGTGTGACGTCCCGCACTGACCCGCTCGGTCGTCGCACCAGCTATGTCTACGCAGCCAACGGGTTGGACCTTGCCGAGGTCCGACAGACCACAGGCGCGATGAATGACCTCCTGGCTGTCTACGGCGAGGTACATGACTGGGCATCAGTCTCAAACAATTGTGGCCGCAGCCGGACAAAGCAGGTTTCTTACCTACAATGCCAGCGGCGAACTCCAGACGATGACCAACGCCCTTGGCGAGACAACAACATACGCATATGACACGGACGGTCGCCTGCAGAGCGTTGGCGGCACGTTGAACGCGGCAACAACCCTGACCTATGACGCCTACGGGCGCGTGCGCACGGTGACGGACAGCGATGGCGACACGGTGACAACCGACTACGACGCGTTCGACCGACCGGTCCGGCGCACCTACCCCGATGCCACGTACCAGGAGACGGTGTACGATTGACTCGATGCTGCGAGACAGCGCGATCGTCTAGGCCGCTGGACCCGCCGAACGTTCGACGCGTTGCGTAGGAACACGTCGACGCGAGATTCAGCGGGGCGCACGATCCAGCAGGACTGGTGTGCCTGCGGTAGCCTGAATGCCCTCATCGACGCAAAAGGACAGCGGACGTCCTGGCAATTCGACATCCAAGGGCGCGTGACGGGAGAAGTCCGCGCCGATGGCGCTACCACAACCAGCTACACTTATGACTTCTCCGGTCGGCTTCACACCGTGACCGACCCAAAGCAGCAGGTCACAACCTACACCTACGGGGCGGACGATGCCATCCTAAGCATGGCCTTCACCAACACCCAGGTCGCGACGCCCGGTGTGAGCTACACGTACGACTCGCAGTATGGTCGACCGGCAACGATGGCGGACGGGACGGGCACCACCATCTACAGCTACCACGCCGTCGGCAGCGCAGGCGCGAGCCAGTTGGCAAGCGTCGACGGCCCGTTGGCCAACGACACAATCGGCTACACCTACGACTCTCTGGGACGCGTCACGCAACGGACCATCAACGGCAGTGCCAACACTGCAACGTGGAGCCACGACGCGCTCGGGCGGATCACGAACGAGATCAACATCTTGGGCACCTTCACCTATGGCTACGACGGTGCGACGACCAGACTTTCAGCGGTTACGCTACCCAACGGCCAGTCGACTGTCTACGCATACCTGCCCGAACTTCATAACCGCCGATTGCAGACCATTCACCACAAATACCCGAACGGGACGACCCTGGCGAAGCTCGACTACACCTACGACGCCGTGGGAAATATCCTCAGCTGGCAGCAGCAGGCCGACGGCAATGCGCCCCTCGTGTGGGAATACGGCTACGACTCGGCGGACCAGTTGACGCGTGCGGCCCAGAAGACGGTCGGGGCTTCGCCGAGCATTCTCAAGCGCTTTGCTTGGGGCTACGACGCCGCCGGAAATCGGCTCTACGAGCAAATAGACGACTCGGTCACTGGCTGGACGTACAGCTCTCTGAACCGATTGGTGACCCAATACGGCGGTGGGACGCTGCGCTTTGCTGGACAGCTGAACGAGCCGGCGACGGTGGTCGTGGCCGGCCAACCAGCCACAGTGTCAGGTTCTGGTGCGTTTGAGAGGGGCGTGCAAGTCGCAGGTGGAGGGACGAACGCCATCACCATCACTGCCACTGACGCCGCGGGCAACACCGCAACCGCCAGCTACCAAGTCAACATCAATGCTCTGTTGAGACCATTCACTGTCGACGCTCGGAAGCTGTCAACGACATTGAGACACCCAGGGGGAAGTAATTAGAGTAGCGCCGCGGTCGATCATCACGTCGGGAATCGGGTCGACCCGAAGGTCGTCCGAGGTGACGATCGTCGGTCCTGGAGCATCCTGAGCGGTCGGTTGTTTCGGCGGCGGGTTGATCCACACGGCCGTCGGCAGATCCGCCGGGTGTGGCCGTCCGTTGACGAAGCGCTCGGGATGCGCGGCGTAGGCGGCTGCGAGGACCTGCTGCCGCTGCGTGCGCACCGCGGCGGCCTGGCCGAAGTGCACGACGGCGGGCGTGAGCAAGCCGAGGCCGCTGTGCCGGTGCTGCTGGTTGTACCAGGGGAAAAAGACCTGCCCAAACGCCCGCCCATCCTCGATCGATCCGAACCGCTCCGGAAACTGGGGACAGTACTCGAGCGTTTTGAACTGGGCTTCTGAAAACGGATTGTCGTTCGAGACCTGCGGCCGGCTGTGCGTCTTGGTCACGCCGAGATCGGCCAGCAGCAAGGCCACGGGCTTGCTCCGCATCGCCCCCCCGCGGTCGGCATGGAGCGTGAGTTGCCCCGGGTGAATGCCGTGCTTGGCACACGTCTCGGCGATCAGGTGCTCGGCCAGGGCGGCGCTCTCGCGGGGCGCCAGCATCCAGCCGACGACGTAGCGGCTGAAGATGTCGAGGATGACGTAGAGATAGAAGTAGGTCCACTTCGCCGGCCCCATCAGCTTCGTGATGTCCCAGCTCCAGACTTCGTTAGGCCGCGTGGCGAGCAGCTCGGGCGCGGCGTAGCGGGGCCGCCGCACCTGATCGCGCCGTTCCTTGATCTCGTGGGCCGCCTCAAGGACGCGGTACATCGTGCGGGGCGAACAGAGATACGTGCCCTCATCGAGGAGCGTCGCATGCATCTGGGCCGGCGCCTGATCGACGAAGCGCGTGTGGAGCAGATCCAATACCCCCTGCCGCTCGACATCCGTCAGCGCGCGCGCCGGCGTCGGTCGCGGGCCCGGGACCGACGCCGGGTGACGCCCGCGATACAGCGACGCCCGGGACAGGCCCAGCACGCGACACGCGGGCGCGGCCCCCAAGGTCGGCGTCGCGTCGGTCACGGCGACCATCAGTCGTCCTCGTCGCTCACGAACGGTTTCAGGGGGATCTGCAGGAGCTCGGAAACTTTTTTTTGGAACGCGAGCAGCGCTTCCGCCTTCTGCAGCCGCGTCGTCAAGCGACGATTCTCCTGCTCGAGCTTCTTGAGCTGCGGATCGACCGCCGTCGCCTTGCGTCCGCGTGTCTTCGGCGTTAACCCGGTCTCACGCTGCTGGCGCCACGTGACCAGATGGGACGAGTACAGCCCCTCCTTCCGCAGGAGCGCCCCGAGCTCGCCGTGCCGCGTGCAGCCGTCCGCCTGCCGGAGGACCGCCAGCTTGTAGGCGGTCGTGAAGCGCCGGCGCACGTGCCGGGCGGGGACCTCCGAGTCTGGCAGGGCCGGAAGGACGGCACGCTCGATTGGAGGAGACCCTCCGCTCCGGGGCGCCTCGCTTCGCTCGTCGCCCCTGCGCTCCGGCTCTCCCCTATTGATGGGTCCAGCATCCTGCGCATCTTGCTCATCAATGTCCTGACACCTCCCCGCCCTCAACACTAATTACGGGAGCGAGAAGTGTCTCAGCTATCTTGGCAGGGAGGGCTAGTCATCACGTTGGTAAAATCTCGCATTATAAAAAAAAAAAAAAAAAAAAAAAAAAAAAAAAAACAGCTCGAAAAAACAGCCCGCCATCGAGGTGCACGGATGATGTCCGTAATGGAAGCCCACATTCCTGCAAAAAAAAAAAAAAAAAAAAAAAAAAAAAAAAAAAAACGCCGATGGCATGCGTACTTTCGAGTGGGATGCCAGGAACCAGTTGATCTCGGCAACAAACGGTACGCGATCGGAGTGAGTTCTCCTATGACGGTCGACAGCGGCGTGTGCGCATCAGTGGAGAAGGAAAACGGCCTCACTCTGTCCGACACGAGGTTGATATCTGGTGCGACAACGTAGGTCTGATTCGAGGAATGCGCGGCACCCGGACGGCATCATTTGTCGCGAGTTCTGCAGTACCGCGAAGTTTGGGTACGTGGAACCATAGGCGAACAGGTCGCAGGCGCCGCGTTTGCTGCTGATCACCTTGGTAGCATACGAGAAGTCCGAACCGACGCGAGCACTGGTACGGCCGTCACTGGTAGCCCGTTATGCTATGCTTTCGAGACCGTGGGGCCGGCGAAGCGTAGTCAGGTGGCTTGCGGACATCACGAACCGGCCGGCTGTCTTGGTTTAGCGGGTCGGTCTACGTCGGCGGCAGCCGCAGGGCGGGGGCGACGATCGGCCGACGGGCGTGCAGCAGCGGCGTGAGGACGTCAGTCGGATCGAGGCCGCGTTGATCGAGGGTGCGAAGGACCGAGGCGAGGATCTGCTGGGTCTCGGCGCCGCGCGCGGTGCGGTTGCCGCCACAGACCTTGCGGGTGACGACGGCCGGACGAATCGCGTGTTCGGCGCGCCAGTTGGTGGCATCGACGGCGGGCTCGCCGAGGAAGGTGAGCAGAGCGCTGGCCTCGGTGGTCAGATGCGCGGCGAAGCGCTGGACGTCCGGCACGGTCGAGCGCGTGGTCGTCAGCACGTCGAGGATCTGCTGGAACAGCCGCCCGCGGGCGACCGCCAGTCCGTGCGGCGACACGTCGCCGGCCGCGGCGCGGTCCCGGAGCGCGAGGGCCTGCTGCAAGCGCGTCTGGATCTGGCGAGGCAGCGGACTCCGCGGATGATCGCCGCGCCGCAGCCGGCCCCGGCGTAAAAGATGCGCCACACATGTTTGATGCGTGGCCTGCGTGAAGCGCCGATAGACCACCCACCCGTCGCGGACGAGGATGCCGGCGAAGTCGGCGCCCAGCAACGCGGCCGCGTCGTCGAAGCCGCGGCCAGGCGCGATGCGAAAGACGGTGGTCGTCGGCGTGGCCGCGACCCACAGCCAGTGCAGCACGCCGCCCACTTTCCAGCCGGTTTCATCGGGCGTCACCACCGGACTGCCGCGCACCTCGGCGCAGAGCGCGGCATAGGTCGGCGCCGCGCGCGCAGCGGTGCGCGCACACAGGTGGACGAGGCCGCCGCGCGTGACCGCGAGGCCGTGCTGCGTGGCGAGCACGCGGCGGACCTTGCCGAGCGGCACCCCCAACCCCTTGTGCAGCCACACCGCGAGCGCCGTCGCCCGCGGGCCGAGGGCGGTGCCGGCCGCGCCGAGCGCGTCCGAGGTCTGCAGCGGATGGCGTCCCTGCACGCGGCGCCCGCAGCCGCGGCACGTGCCGACCGCCACGCGAAACGCGCGCACCACGGGCCGCACCGGCGGCAGATTTCTTGGCACTGGGTGGCGACGTGCGTGGGCGTGATCCCGTCGCCGCAGTCGGGACACACGGCGGGGAGCGGCGCGTCATGGGTCTCGTCGATCCGCCGGGGGCGGGGCCGATGCGCGTGACGGCCGTAGGTCGCGCCCGCGCGCCGTCCCGGCGACCGGCCCGTGCCCTGGCGCTGCGCTTTCGCGAAGGGCGCGGCCTGGCGGAACCCGGCACGTCGCGCGGCGTCGAGCTGATCCTTCAACCGATCCCGCTCACGCTGCAGGCGATCGCGCTCGCGCTCCAGCCGGGCCCGCTCGCGCTCCGCGTGATCGCGCGCCTGTTCACTCCGCGCCAACTCGTCGCGCAAGCGCGCATTCTCCCGGCGCAGGTCGTCGGGCGTCGCGTCGTCCGGCGTGGGCCGCTCTGCCACGCCACGGTTATGCCAGACTCGGCGCTTTTGTACAGGTACGGAATCTTGGATTCATCGGTCGCTACAGAGCCCGACCCGCTAACCAAAGACGGCCGGCTTTACCGGGCACTATGTCCCATGAGCCATCTGGAACGGCACTTGCGGCTTATCGCGCCTATGACGCCGGAGTCGCTCGCTGGCTAAAGCGAGGATCCCGCCAAGTTCGTTGACGGCTTAAATTTGTACGCCTACGTTGCGAATCGCCCTGTTGAGTATGTTGATGCTGATGGGCGGTTCTCTGGGACTAATCAAGCGTATTATTAATAGTTTTCGGTGCGGGCCTAAGATTGAAAAATGCCAGAAATCGTCTAGTGCACCGCCGTTGACATAGCGTCAACCATGTGATCTATTCTGCGGGTGGCGCGCATTGCCCCCCGTGTCGAGAACGACCTCTAAACAACAGGCGCTGCTGCAGGCCTTGATCGCCCGTCCGTCCGCCCCCGCGGGCGTGGTGCGCGCGCCCGCGTCCTTCTCCTGAGTGCCGCAGGGGTCAGCGGGGTGGACATTGCCGCGCGCCTCGACCTGTCGCCGGAGTCGGTGTCGCGGATTCGGCGCCGGTTCGTGCAGGCGGGCGTCGACGGGCTGCTCGATCAACCGAAAGCGGCCGCCGCGACCTGCCGTCCCGGCCGACACGGTCGAGCAGATCGGCAGCTCGCGCTGTCGCCGCCGCCGGCCGGACGCAGCCGGTGGACGACCCGCCTGTTGGGCGACGCGGTCGGGCGGACCAGCGGCTGTGTCTCCGATGTCTTGCGCGCCAACGGGCTCAAACCGCACCTCGCCCGCACCTACAAGGTGAGTCGGGACCCGGCGTTTGCGGCCAAGGTCACGGACGTGGTCGGGTTGTACCTCCACCCGCCCGAACACGCGATCGTGCTCAGTGTCGACGAGAAGACGTCGATTCAGGCCTTGGAACGCACCCAGCCGCCCCTCCCGTTGCGCGCGGGACGGGCCGTGCGGACACGCACGACTATCGGCGCCACGGGATCGTCGATCTCTTCGCGGCCCTGGAGATCGCGACCGGCAAGGTGACCCACCGCTTCAGCCCCACGCACACCGGGGCGGACTTCCTCCGGTTCATGAAGAAGGTGGCGCGCACCTACCCCACGCGTGACCTCCACGTGGTCCTCGACAATTCGTCCACGCACGACACCGACGCCGTCCGCGCCTGGCTCGCCGACAACCCGCGCGTGCGCTTCCATTACACCCCCACCAGCGCGTCCTGGCTCAACCAGATCGAAGGCTTCTTCGGCATCTTGGCCAAACAGTCCCTCGCCCTCACCGACTTCGCCTCCATCCGCGCCCTCCAGGCGCATCTCGTCGCGTACCCTTCGGGCGTGGAATCAAGAACCCGACGCCCTTCGAGTGGACGAAGCCGGCCCGCGCCCTCATCCGGTCACACAAGCGCATGCTTGATGCATCTCGACGGCGGTGCGCTAGCGAATGCGAGAAGAGGCTTCGCGGAGAGTGTGACCTAGCGGATGTCATTGCTTAAGAATAACTGCTCTTCTTGGAGCGCATGCGTCGCGTTAATATGCGTCATCAAGAATCCAGTGTGCGATGACATGTTAAAGACTTGTGGTCCATCGGGACTTCCAAGCCCGCATGCCCGGCATGCGGTGAACTACTCTATTCTCACGAGAGGACGTATGCGGTCACTTGCGATTGGACTCGGCGTGATGTGTGCCGTGGCAACTGTGTTGCTGGTGGGGCAGCACTTTCTATTTGCGGGCTGGGCGACGTACCTCTGGAATCCTGGCGAGCCGATCGAGTCTATTGATCATGTCCGGTTGTTGCTCAGTGTACGGATGGTTCCCCATACTCACGGCCGCGGCCGCGGTGCTGGTAACGATGTGGGTGAGGACCAAGCCGTTTGCAGTCTCACTGATTGGCCTGCTGCCGGTACCTTGCCAGTGTGGGCATGCTCGAGCGAGGCTTACTCCATGTCGTCGGCCATGTCGCGCTGGCCTTTGTCATCGGTCCGCGTCGTAAGCCGCAGCGGCCTCGCGCGACGGAGTCGACCTTGACGAGCGAGAGTGGCGGCCCGACCCGTGAGCGTGAGGCAAACGTCCTCGGCGACGTGGTAACGCACGAACGGACCGCACCTCCCCTACACCCGTCGTCTTCGAGGCGCCGTAAGGCGTCGTCCTCCAGCAGGTGCAAGTCTTGCCCCGGGAGTTGAAGGTACATCTGCTCGCTACGGGGCAGACGTCGCGGGTAACGGCCAGGACTGAAGCCCGTGGAAAAGGCCCGAGCAAGCCGAGCTGCAACGTGACGGGCCGTAGCACGCGGGACGCTGATCAGGCTCCGAAGGGACTGTTGTGGCCGCCGAGCCGCCTCAAACACGGGGAGACCGCCGCGTCCGGTGAATGGTCCCGGTTTTGTCGGAGGGCCCTTTCGTTGAGAGGATGGTCCCATCGAACGCCCCTGTACGAATGCCCGGAGGTGCGTGGGCGCGCCGTCCGGTTGGCGCGGGTAGCGCCTGATGTCGATTGTGCGCACCCGCGCGCATCGGGCACTTTGGCCACTACGATCGCGATCGTCGTCGGTCGAGCAGCAGCTCGGCGAAGCGATCGAGGACGCGGACGGTGGCCGCCAAATCGCGCGCCGAGGCGTCGGCGAGCAGGGCGTCGGCGGCCGCTTCGACCGTGCCGGCGCGCGACACGTCGAGGTCGCGGCCCCGCTTCGTCAGGCCGAGCGTGACACGGCGCGTATCGGCGGGATCGCGGCGGCGCTCGACCAGGCCGCGGGCCTCGAGTCGGCGCACGCTCGCCGACAGCGTCCCCGGGTCGACGTGCAGCGCCTGCGCCAGCTGCCCGGCGGTGACGCCGGGGAAGCGGCCGAGGAAGCGCACCACCAGCCGCTGCGGCGCGGTCACGCCGATCGCCTTCTCCATGCGCCGCGAGCGCCGTTCGAGGGCGTGGCTCGTCCGCCACAGGCACTGCAGGAACTCGAGCGAGCCACGGACGCGGATCCGGGTGTCGGGGCGGCCCGTCACGAACGCGCTCCGCGCCGCCGCGCGGGGGCGGCCGGCCGATCGACGCGCAGCGCGACGAGGTGCTCCAGCAGGGTGTCGATCTCCTGCTGCTGGCGCAGGTAGTAGCGCGCCGCCGAGGTCTTCGATCGCCCGATTCGCACGGTGAACAGCCGCCCTGGCTGATCGAGCCGGAAGACGTCCTCGTCGGTGACGTCGTCGCCGACGTACATGGCGATGTCGGCGTCGCTGCGATCGCGCAGCGCCACCAGGGCGTCGCCCTTGCTGGGCGCCGCTTCCGGCACGACGTTGATCACCAGCTTGCCCGGGATGGTGCGCATCGGCGTCGGCAGGTCGGCGACGGCGCGGCGGATCGCCTCGCGGGCCCGGGCCTTCTCCCGCGACCGCCGGTAGTGGACCGCCAGCGAGTAGCGCTTGTTCTCGATGTCGACGCCGGGGACGGCCTCGAGCGCCGCCTCGAGCCGCGGGTGCGCCTGCATCACCTGCCGCTCGAACGTCCCCAGCCGCGTCCCCGGTTCGAGGCCGTGGTTGCCGATCAGGTAGCGGACCTTGGCCCCGCTCAGACGCCGCGCCACGTCGGCTTTGGCCCGGCCGGAGATCACGGCGCTCGGGTAGCGCTCGCAGACGGTGGTGAAGAGCCGCGCCGTGCGGGCGCGCATCGCCGCCTGGTGGCGGTTGGCGACGATCGGCGCCAGGGTGCCGTCGAAGTCGAACGCGAGCAGCACGTTCGACCACGCCAGCTGGTCGAGCAGGACCCGGTTCTCGCGCGAGAGCAGCGCTTTCATGATGCGTCACGCGCCCGCAACGTCAGCAGCGACGACAGCCGGCCGCTCATCCGTTCCTTGCGGCGCAGCTCGGCGGCGTCGACGATCATCCGACCGGCCCAGCGATAGACGTTGAACTCCGAGACGAGGCGCCGCATCGAGCGCATGCGCTCGCGCTGTTCGTCGGGCGGCATCCGCAGCGCCAGCGCCAGCGCGCCGCTGGCCTGGCCCAGGTCGTAGGGGTTCACGATCAGCGCTTCGGTGAGGTCGCGGGCGGCGCCGGTGAACTCGCTGAGCACGAGCACGCCCTGCTCGTCGTCGCGGGCGGCGACGAACTCCTTGGCGACCAGGTTCATGCCGTCGTGCAGGCTGCTCACGTAGCAGAGCTCGGCGGCGCGGTAGTAGCGGAACACCGCCGCCGGCTCGTGATGGCTCTGCAGCAGGATGATCGGGCGGTAGGTGCCGACGCCCCACGTGTCGTTGATCGAGTCGGCGACCGTCTTGACCCGCTCGTTCAGCTCGCGATAGCGATCGATCTTGGTCCGGCTCGGCGCCGCCAGCTGCAGGAAGGTGAAGCGGCCGCGGAACTCCGGGTTGCGGCGGAGCAGCTCGCCGACGGCCCAGAGACGCTCCTCGATGCCCTTGGTGTAGTCGAGGCGATCGACGCCGACGCCGAGCAGCGCGTCGGGGGCCAGGCCGAGCTCGCGCCGGACGTCGGCGCGGGCCTGGTGGACCGGCACCGCGTTCTCGAGCCAGCGGACCGGCCACTCGATCGAGATCGGGTAGGGCCGCACCAGCGTCCGCAGGCCGCCCTGGACCACCGCCGTCGCCTCGCGATCGATGCGGCTCTCCATGAACGCGTCGACCGAGTCGATGAAGTTGTTGCAGTGCAGCTGGGTGTGGAAGCCGACCACGCTCGAGCCGAGCAGGCCGGAGATCAGCTCCTCGCGCCACGGGCAGATGCCGATGCGCTCGGCGTTCGGCCACGGGATGTGCCAGAAGGTGATGATGGTGGCCCGCGGCAGCGTCTCGCGGATCATCCGCGGGGCCAGGGCGAAGTGGTAGTCCTGGACCAGGATGATCGGGTCGTCGCGGTCCACTTCCTGGCACACCGCGTTGGCGAACTTGCGGTTGACGCTGACGTAGTACTCCCAGTCCTCGGCGCGGAACACCGGCCGCGCGTGCGCCACGTGGCAGAGCGGCCACAGCCCTTCGTTGGCGAGGCCGTAGTAGTAGCCGTTCTCTTCCGCCTCGGTCAGCCAGACGCGGCGCAGCAGGTAGGAGCCCTCGCCGGGCGGCACCGGGATGCGGTCCTTGATGTCGACCGTCTCGCGATCGGCCGAGCCGCTGCCGTGCGCCACCCACACCCCCGAGCACGCCCGCATCACCGGTTCGAGGGCGGTGACGAGACCGCTGGCCGGATGGATCACCTTGTTGCCGCCGTTCGCCTTGACGTGCATGTAGGGCTCGCGGTTGGCGAGAATCACGATGCGCTCGCCCTGCAGGAACTGGCGCAGCGTGGCGCGCAGGCGGGCCGGGCTCCACACGCCGGCGACGCGCTCGCGCTCCTGGGCCAGCCGTTCGGCCAGGGCCCGCACGTCGCGCATCAGCGGCTGGAACGCGCCCTTCGCCTCCCCGGACAGCGCCTGGCGCAGGCCTTCGGTCCAGTCGATCCAGGCGAAGCGCGCGGCGATGACGGTGATGAGCGCGGCGCCGCAGGCGAGGACGAAGAACGAGACGAGGAGGAAGTTGCGCGTCGTCGCCTCGCGCTCGCCCAGGTAGCGCAGGTCGTGCACCAGCACCACCGAGCCGATCGGCTGGTCGGCCGACGAGACGTTGGTCACCGTCAGGTGGACGCGGCCGGACGGCAGCTCGGGCGTCATCGACCACGATTGCGCGTCGGGGGCTTCGGTACGCATGCGGCCGAGCAGCGACCGGCACGAGAACTCGGTCGGATAGGCGTCGGTCGAGGCGAGCAGCTCGCCGCGCGGCGAGCAGGCCGCGGCGCCCATGATCCGCTCGTCGCGCGTGATCCGCGTCAGCGCGTCCTTGATGCGCGGCCGGCCGTCGGGCCACTGGCCGTCGAAGCTGTCGTTGGCGGCAGCGACGGCCAGGCGTGAGCGCAGGGCGAGGTCGTCCTCGGACCAGCTGCGCATCATGCCGGTCAGCAGCGCGTAGCCGACGATCGTCAGCCCGGCCAGCCCAGCCACGAGTACCGAGAAGGAACTTCGCCGTCCGGCGCATCGCGCCCGATCTCTATCACATTCGGAGCGGGCACCATCGGAACGCGGGCACAGTCGGAGCGCCGGCCTCGTCGCGGGATGGTTGGATGTCCAAGGATGGTGTGCTATACGTGCCGCATGCCGCTCGCCGATCTCGGGCTCATCGGTAACTGTCAACTGGCAGCTCATGTGCGGCGCGACGGCGCCATCGTGTGGTGCTGCATGCCGCGCTTCGATTCGGCGCCGATCTTCGGCGCCCTCCTCGACGACGATGGCGGCCAGTTCACCATCGGTCCGGCCACGCCCGGCGCCGGCATCCAGCGCTATCTGGCCAACACGAACGTGCTCGAGACGCGCTTCGAGGCGCCCGAGGGCTCGTTCCGCGTCCTCGACTTCGCGCCGCGCTTCCTGCAGTACGAGCGCAGCTTCCGGCCGACCAAGCTCGTGCGCATGGTGGAGCCCCTGTCCGGCACCCCGCGCATCCGGGTGTCCTGCGATCCGGTCCTGGGCTGGTCGAAAGCCCGGCCGTATCGCGAAGCCGGGTCTCACCACATCAGCTACCGCGGCTTCCCGAGCGAGGTCCGCCTCACCACCAACGCGCCGTTGTCGTATCTCGACGGCGAGCCCTTCGCCCTCACCGAGGTCAAGCACTTCGTCTTCTCGTGGGGCGCGCCGGTCGAGGAGCCGCTCGAGCCGCTGTGCAAGCGCTTCCTCAACGACACCATCGCCTATTGGCGGACCTGGGTGAAGCACTGCGACGTGCCGCCGATCTTCCAGGAGGAAGTGATCCGCTCGGCGCTGGTGCTGAAGCTCCACTGCTTCGAGGACACCGGCGCCATCGTCGCCGCGCTCACCACGTCGATCCCCGAGTCGCAGGGCTCGGGTCGGACCTGGGACTACCGCTACTGCTGGCTCCGCGACGCATATTACGCGCTGGGCGCTTTCCGGCTGCTCGGTCATTTCGAGGAGCGCGAGCAGTTCATCCACTTCCTGCTCAACGTCGCCTCGGGCGCGCCCGGCCTCGATCTGGCGCCGCTCTATCGCATCGACGGGCGCACCGACCTCGAGGAGTCGATCCTGACGGATTGGCGCGGCTACCAGGGCGAGCAGCCGGTGCGCGTCGGCAACGGCGCCGCGCTCCACAAGCAGCACGACGTCTTCGGCGAGATGGTCCTGGCGCTGACGCCGCTCTTCCTCGACGCCCGCTTCCGCGAGCAGGTGACGCCGCCGGTGCTCGATCTCGTCACCGAGCTGACGCGCCGCGCCGTCGCCGTCGCCGGCACGCCGGACGCCGGCATCTGGGAGCTGCGCACCGAGTGGCGGCCGCAGACCTTCAGCTCGCTCATGTGCTGGGCGGCCGCGGATCGCATGACGCGGATCGCGCACCAGCACGTCCCGGTGCTGGTGTCGGAGTTCGCCGAGGCGGCCGAGAAGATCCGACGCGAGATCCTGACCAAGGCCGTCGACCCGGAGCGCGGCAGCCTGGTCGCCGACTACGGCGGCCGGGAAGTCGACGCGGCGCTGCTGCAGGCGGTGACGCTGCGGCTGCTGCCGCCGGGCGAGCCGCACGCCATGGCGACGGTCAAGGCGATCCGTGCCGATCTGGACGATGGCGGCTGGCTGAAGCGCTATCGCACCGACGACGGCTTCGGCACGCCCGACGTCGCCTTCTCGCTGTGCACGTTCTGGCTGGTCGAGGCGATGGCCCGGCTCGGGCTCGACGTCGACGCCCGCGCCGCGCTCGAGCGGGTCCGCGGCATCAAGTCGCCGCTCGGCTTGCTGTCGGAGGACGTCAAGCCGTCGACCGGTGAAATGTGGGGCAATTTCCCGCAGGCCTACTCGCACGTCGGCCTGATCCACGCCGCCTTCGCCGCCGCGCCGCGCTGGGGCGAATACGGTTCCTAGCCGCCGTCCGTGAGAGCGCGGTCGCAAACAAGGCAACATGCCGATTACACTGGAGTCACAGTTAGCCGAGGGGACTCCATGAGCGCGGTCACCACCACCCTGGGAACGACCCTGCTGGCCCTAATCGTCGCCGCAGCGGCGGAGGCCGGTCCGGCTCGCGCCTGCGTCGACCAATCCGAGAAGCTGGTCGGCCAGCGTGCCGGCGTCGCCGCGCAGCCGCTGAAGAAGGTGCGCGACGCGGCGCCCGACTACCCGACGCGCCAGGGGTCGTCACGAGCGCTGTCCAGCATCTGGATCGGCGAGGCGCTGGTCGACAAGACCGGCACCGTCCGCGAGGTGTGGACGATCCGGCCCCTGAGCTTCGACCCGGCCTGGCCCGAGTTCGAGGCCGCCATCCCCGCCGCCATCCTGAAGTGGAGCTACGAGCCGGCGCTCGTCGACGGCACGGCGGTGCCGGTCTGCGTCACCGTCTCGGTCCGCATCCGCTGGAGCTAGAGACAGGCCACTAGTCAGATCGATTCGCGGGCCTGGGCGGCGATGGTCGTGAACGCCGCCCGGATCTGCTCGATCGATCCGTTCCCCTCGATGGTGATCGGCCCGCTGTAGCCGTTCGCCCGGATGGCCCGGAAGTAGGGGCGGAAGTCGTCGCCGGCGACGCCCGGCACCATCCGGTTGACCTTCTCGGCGATCTCGACCATCGCGAGGTAGGGCGCCGTGGCGCCCATCTCCTCCGGTCCATCCCCCATCACGCCCATGTGGTACAGGTCGGCGAGGACGCGGATCCGCGGGTGGTTCACCGCCTTGACCACGGCGACGACCTCGCTCAGCCGGGTCAGGTAGTTGCACTCCTGGCTGCGCAACTGCTCGACCGGAATCACCAGGCCATAGCGCTCGGCGAGCGGGGCCAGCGCCGTCAGCAGGGCGATGAACTGCTCGTCGGCCTGCGCCTTCGACCACCCGTCGGGGATGCGCCGGGCGCCGCCGCTGCCGAAACAGACGAACTGCCCGCCGAGCGACTGGAAGCGCCGGAACGCGGTCTCGGCGTAGCCGAGGATGCGCGGGCGGTCGACATCGGGCCCGACGCACCGGAGGGCCGGCCCGGACAGGAAGACGTTGCAGCCGCGAACGGGGATGGGCGCGGCCGCCGCGCGTTCGCGCTGCGGCTCGAAGTCGGCATCCGAGGCGTTCGGCATCAGGTAGTCGGCGACCCGATCGACGAGGTAGTCGGCGCCGGCAGCCTTCAGCTCGGCGGCGCGCGCCAGCGGCGCCACGATGCCGAAGGCCGAGAACGGCCCGCGCTGACTCGCCGCCGTCTGGGCCGTCGGCCACGCACCGAGCGTCGCGACGCCGGCCGCGGCGAGGCCGCTCCGCTGCAGGAACGTACGGCGATCGGAACGGGCGATCGGCGCGGGGCGGATAGGCATCGACGCATCCTACCGCCGTGTCCACTTGATTCGCGGCGACGACTTGCGGAGGCGCGCTGGAGCGCGGATCGTTGGCGGAGGCTACTCAGTCGGCGCCGTTCGTCGCCGCCGCCAGCGCCTCGCGCGACTGCGCGTCGATGACGGTGAAGGCCCGCCGGATCTCGGCCGGCGATCCGTTGCCTTCGATGGTGATCGGCCCGCGGTAACCGGCCTTGGCCAGGGCCGTGAAGGCCGGCCGGAAATCGTCGCCGGCGACGCCGGGCACGGTGCGAATCCCACGCTCGGCGATCTCGGTCAGCCCGACCCACCGGCCGGCCGCCTCGATCTCGGCCGGCGAATCGCCCATCACCGCCATGTGGTAGAAGTCGGCCAGGACGCGGATGTTCGGATGATCGACGGCGGCGACGACGGCGACCACGTCCGCGATGTGATTGAGGTAGTTGACCTCTTCGCGGCGCTGCGATTCCACCGACACCGTGATGCGGTGACGCGCCGCGAGCGGCGCCATCGCCGTCAGCAGCGCGACGAACTGCTCGTCGGCCCTGGCCTTCGGCCACCCCTCGGGAATGCGGCGGGCGTCGCTGCTGCCGAGGCCGATGAACGAGCCGCCGGCCCGCGCGAGCCGTTCGAAGGCGATCGCGGCGTAGGCGAGCACCCGTGCGTGGTCGGCGTCGGGCCCGGTGCAGCGCAGACCGGCCTTCAGGAAGACGTTGCAGCCGCGCACCGGAATCGGCGCCGCGGCGGCCTGCTCGCGCTGCCGCTCGAAGGCCGCGTCCGGCGCGTCCGGCAGCAGGAAGTCGGCGACGCGATCGACGAGGTACTCGGCGCCGGCGGCCTGGAGCTCGGCGGCGCGAGCGACGGCGGCGGTGATGCCGTAGGCCGAGAACAGCCGACCTTGCGACGCGGCCGGGGCCACTCCCGGAACGGCCGCGAGCGGCCAGGTCCCGGCCAGGGCGACGCCGGCGATCGTCAGCCCGCCGCCGCGGATCACGGCCCGGCGAGTGAGGTCGGGACGGCGTCCGGCACGAGGCGGCATGCCGTGCATGCTATCGCTTCGTGGCGGACCCGCGCCCCGGGACATCCGCGGTCGCGTCGGCTCACTCGGCGCGCAGCGCGTCGATCGGATCGACCGACGCGGCGCGGCGGGCCGGGATCACGCTGGCGACGAGCGCCGCGCCGCCGAGCAGCGCCGCCACCGTGACCAGCGTCGCCACGTCCCACGGCGGCGTGTCGAACAGCAGCTTGCGCAGGAAGGTCGCCGTCGCGACCGCTCCGGTCAGGCCGACCGCGATGCCGACCAGCGCCAGGCCGCCGGCCTCGCGCAGGATGAGGCGATAGACCGTGGCCCGTCCGGCCCCGAGCGCGATGCGCACGCCCATCTCGCGCGTCCGCTGGCTGGCCGAGTAGGCGATGACGCCGTAGAGGCCGACTACGCCGAGGATCAGCGCGACCGCCGCGAAGGCGCCGACCAGCCAGGCCGAGGATCGCTGCAGGTAGGCCGCCGGCGACGTCCTGATGCGCTCCTCGATGACCGCTTCGCCGAAGAGGCCGAGATCGCCGTTGAGCTGCCGAAGCGCCGCGGAGAGGACCGGGACGATGGCGGCTGGGGCCTGCGCCGTCCGCACGACGACGGCGAAGTCGGTATCCGGGCTCTGCGCGATTGGCAGATAGACGGCCGGCCAGATGTCCTGGTTGAGCCGCGCCTTCGCGGACGTCTCCGACGACGCCGACGATCTCGGTGATCGATGAGGGCGACAGCGACGTGTCGCCGATGCGCTGGCCGATCGGATCCTGGTTCGGGAAGTAGATCCGCGCCAGGGTCTCGTTGATGATGCCGACGCTTCGGGTTGGTGGCGTCGTCGGCGGCGGTGAAGTGTCGGCCGGCGACGAGGCGCGCCCCGAGCGTGGCGAGATAGCCGGGGCTGATGTCGCGCTGGTTCACCTCGTTGTGCTCGCCGTGGTACGGCCGGCCGACGAAGCGGACCCAGGTCGTGTTGCCGTTGAAGCTCACCGGCAGGACGCTGGTCAGCCCGACCGCGGTGACGCCGGGCAGGGCCGCGGCCCGCCGCTCGACGTCGAGCGCCAGCCGCTCCGGCGCCCCCGGCTTGTCGAACAGCACGCCGGGTGCGGCGACGCGGACGGTGGCGAGCGGTCTGGCCGGAATCCGAGCTCGACGTTGAGCAGGCGATACAGGCTGCGGCCGAGCAGACCGGCACCCGCCAGCAGCACCATCGCCGTCGCCAGTTCCACCACCACCAGCGCGCATCCGATCCGCCGCCAGGCGTGGCCCGACGCGCCACGTCCGCCGTCGGCCATTCCGGCCCGCACGTCGGTCGCCGAGTGCACAGCGAGCGGGCCGAGCGAGAAAATGCCGAGTCGCGACGAGCGCCACTGCGCCGGCGCCGGCGACGACGGCGCGATTCATCCCGAGCCGTCGAGGAACGGCATCGTCAGCATCATCTCGGCCGGGATGAGGCCGACCAGCAGCCGCATGCCGAGATCGGCGACCACCAGCGCCAGGCTCGCGCCGAGGGCCACGAGCACCGCCGCCTCGGTCACGAAGTGGCGGACGATGCGCCCTCGCGACGCCCCGAGCGCCAGCCGCACCGACAGCTCGCGGCGCCGCGACTCGGTCCGCACCAGCAGCAGGCTGACGACGTTGACGCAGGCGATGACGAGCAGCAGCGCCGCGCCGCCGAGGAGCAGCCACAGGTCGGCCGGATGTCGCCGACGATGACGTCGGCGAGCGGCTCGACCCGGCGCCCTGGCCGCGGTTCGAGTCGGGATACTGCTTCTCGAGCTGCGCCGCGATCAGCGCCATCGCCGCGGCGGCCTTGTCGACGGTGACGCCGTCCTTCAGGCGCGCGATCCCGTCCAGGTTGTGACAGCTGCGCCGCGTGTCGCAGCCGCCAGTCGGCGTGGAGGGTGGTCCAGAACTCGGCGCTTTCGCTCGGCGCGAACTGGAACTCGCGCGGCAGCACCCCGATGACGGTGTGGGCGGTCCCCGACAGCACGACGCTCGTGCCGACGACCTGCCGGCTGCCGCCGAAGCGATTCTGCCAGGTGCGATACGTGATCAGGGCCAGGCGCGGCCCGTTCGGCAGATCCTCGCCGGGCGCGAAGTCGCGGCCGAGGATCGGGGTCACGCCGAGCGTCCGGAAGAACCCGTCGCTGACGCGGATGCCGGGCACCAGGGCGACACCGGACGGCGTCGACAGCATGTGGCCGCGGGTGTTGTAGGCCTCGAGGCTGGTGAAGACCGTGTTCATCGCCTTCCAGTCCTTGTAGTCCTGGTAGGACAGGTTGGCGCGCGGCATCTGCGGCAGCGACTCGGTGACGGCGAGCAGCCGGGCCGGGTCGCGGTAGGGGAGCGGGCGCAGCAGCGCGGCCTCGACGAACCCGAAGACGGCGAGGCAGCCGCCCATGCCGAGGGCCAGGACGAGGATCGCCGTCGCGGCGAGGCCCGGACTCTTGATCAGCTGTCGCAGCGCCAGCCGGATGTCCTGCACGGTGTGCTCGACGACCGGCACGGTGCCCTGATTGCGATAGGCCTCCTTCATGGCTTCCACTCCTCCGAGCGCCAGGCGCGCCTGCCGCCGGGCTTCGTCCGGCGAGAGCCCGCGGCGCAGGTTGTCGTCGATGTGGAGGGCGAGGTGGCTGTCGATCTCGTCGGCGAAGGCGCGCTCGCGCGCGCGCCGCCGGAAGACCAGGCCGGCGACCCGGGTCAGCGACCGCCGCCACGCTCTGCCAATCCCGAGCGCCCTCATCGGCCGCCCTCCGGGGCGAGGAAGCGGGCGAGGATGGCGGTCGTGTCCTCCCAGCTCCGCTCTTCCTTGGCCAGGAGCCGGCGGCCGGCCCGCGTCAGGCTGTAGAACTTGGCGCGCCGGTTGTTCTCGGACGTGCCCCACTCGGCGGCGATGGCGCCCTCCTGTTCGAGCTTGAGCAGCGCCGGGTAGATGGTCCCGTAGTTCAGCGCCAGCTTGTCGCCGCTCGTCTGCTCGATGCGCCGCGCCAGCCCGTAGCCGTGCTGCGCGCCCATCGTCGCCAGTGTCTTCAGCACCATCAGGGCCAGGGTGCCCTGCCAGACGTCGGTCTTATCGCCCATACAGGCACCCTCCGCCGCCCGTGTGCGGGCGCCGCCGCGCGCCGAGCGCGGCGAATAGCTGCCCGCACAGCCTGCGGGCGGCCCGCGCCCGCGCGCGAGAGCGCGGGCGCCAGATCAATAGGGTGCCCTGCCAGACGTCGGTCTTATCGCCCATACCGGCACCCTCCGCCGCCCGTGTGCGGGCGCCGCCGCGCGCCGAGCGCGGCGAATAGCTGCCCGCACAGCCTGCGGGCGGCCCGCGCCCGCGCGCGAGAGCGCGGGCGCCAGATCAATAGGGTGCCCTGCCAGACGTCGGTCTTATCGCCCATACAGGCACCCTCCGCCGCCCGTGTGCGGGCGCCGCCGCGCGCCGAGCGCGGCGAATAGCTGCCCGCACAGCCTGCGGGCGGCCCGCGCCCGCGCGCGAGAGCGCGGGCGCCAGATCAATAGGGTGCCCTGCCAGACGTCGGTCTTATCGCCCATGAATGCCTCCGCCGGGAGCGTCGCGGCGCCTGGCACGCGCCTCCGCCGTCCTATGGCCAGGCCATACGTTACCCTATGGCCAAGCAATAGGACGAGAGCGGGGCGGGGAAGGTTGCAGGCGGATGGCGTCGGCGGCGCGGTGCTCGTGTCAGGCCTGTCCCAGCTGCCGCGCCAGCGCGTCGCGTCTGGCGGTCAGCGCGACTGCCTGGCGGATGGCCCGGCGAAGGAGCCAGGCGGCGGCGGCGATCATCGCCAGGCCGAGCGACGCGGCCAGCCACGCCCCCGGCCGGCCGCTCATCGTGCCGGCGGCGGCCATGCCCGCGGTGTAGAGCGCCGCGAAGGTCACCGCCAGCCGCCCGGCGATCACGCGATCGCGCCCGAGCAGGACCCGCCGCGTGCCCAGCACCCAGGCAGCCAACGAAGCCCAGGCGAGCAGGATCCCGAGCAGGCCGGCGAAGGCCACGTGGGTGCGCACCGGCAGCGCCGGTTCGGTGGCCCACAGCGAGCCCAGCGCGCCGGCGCCGGCCACCGACACCACCAGCAGCAGCACGTAGCCGAGGCGGGGGCCGAGCGCCAGGCCGCCGCGAACGGCGTCCGTGATGTCGGCCAGCGAGGCCGCGCGTGCGGCATCGAACGCAGTCTGATTCGTCATGATGATCTCCTGTCGGCGGACGCGACGTCGCGGCGGAGCATCCGCCGGGCGCGATGAAGGCGCGACTTGACCGTCCCGACCGGAACCGCGAGCAGCTCCGCCACCTCCGCGAGCGACAGCTCGCGCAGGTAGAAGAGCGTCAGCACCTCGCGTTCGACCACCGGCAGCGCCGCCAGGTCGGCGAGGAGCGCCGCTTCGTCGGCCGCGCCATCGCGGTCGTCGTCCGCGGCCGCCAGGCTGTCGGGGTCGACGTCCCCAGCCTGCGGCTCGGCGTAGCGGACCCGCAGCCGATCCATCAGCGCGCGTCGCGCGATGCCGAACAGCCAGGCGCGCAGCCGCGCCGCGTCGCGGAGCCCGGGCAGCCCGCGCAGGACCCGTACCCAGACGTCCTGGGTCACGTCGTGGGCCGCGTCGTCCGAGTCGGTCATCCGGCGCGCGTAGAGCCAGAGCGGCCCGTGCCAGCGCGCGATGAGGACGTCGAAGGCGTCCCGCTCGCCGAGCTGGCAGCGGACCACGATCAGCTCGTCTTCGAGGGCGCGGGTGCGGTCCGGGGCCGGGTCGGCCCGGTCGGCGGGGCCGGCCGGATTGCCGAGATTGGCCGGCTTGCCGGGATCGGTCAGATGGCCGGGCTCGGCCCGGTTGGCACGAGCGGCCCGGTTGGCACGAGCGGCCCGGTTCGCAGGAGGGGCCTGGTTGGCAGCAGGGGCCGGGTCGAATGGGTCGGTCACGTCAGCGGCTCGTCCGTCCTCAGGGGAGTCGCGGCGGGGCGGAAAAGGTTCATGGGCGCCGATCCGGTATCATGAAGAGTTGGGCCGCGGCGAGCGGGGCCCGGAGTGAGGAACTGCGCAGATGATCGCCGTCTCGAACGTGTCCATGCGGTATGGGTCGAAGGTGCTCTTCGACGAGGTGTCGACGACCTTTTCGCCCGGGCGCCGCTACGGGCTGACCGGGCCGAACGGCGCCGGAAAGTCGACCTTCATGAAGCTGCTGTCGGGCGAGATCCAGCCGCAAAAGGGCACCGTGGCCCGCCCGAAGCGGGTCGGCATCCTGCGCCAGGACCAGTTCGCCTTCGACGCGCACCGCGTCATCGACACGGTGATCATGGGCAACGCCGTGCTCTGGGAGGCGCTGTCCGAGCGCGACCGCCTCTACGCCCAGGCGACGCTGTCGGACGACGACGGCATGCGCCTCGGCGAGCTCGAAGGCACCATCGGTGAGCACGACGGCTACTCGGCGGAAAGCGACGCCGCGATCCTGCTGGCCGGCCTCGACATCCCGGACGCGCTGCACGAGCGGACGATGGCCGAGCTGCAGGGTGGACAGAAGGTCCGCGTCCTGCTGGCCCAGGCGCTGTTCGGGCGACCGGAAGGGCTGCTCCTCGACGAACCGACCAACCATCTCGACCTCGACTCGATCCACTGGCTGCGCGAGTTCCTGGTCCGCTACGACGGGGCGCTGCTCGTGATCTCGCACGACCGGCATTTCCTGAACGCGGTCTGCACCCACATCGCCGACATCGACTACCAGACCATCATCACCTACACCGGCGGCTACGACGACATGGTCGTCGCCAAGACGCAGATCCGGTCGCGGCTCGAGTCGCAGAACGAACAGCGCGACAAGAAGATCGAGCAGCTGAACGACTTCATCGCCCGCTTCTCGGCCGGCACGCGATCGAGCCAGGTGCAGTCGCGGCGCAAGGAAGTCGAGCGCCTGCAGACGACCGACCTCGCCCGCTCGAACATCCAGCGGCCCTTCATCCGCTTCCAGATGCTGCGGCCGTCGGGTCGCATGGCCTTCGAGTGCGCGGACATCACCAAGACGCACGGCGGCAACGCCGTCGTCGCCGGCTTCGAGGCGGTGGTCAACCGCGGCGAGAAGATCGTCCTGGTCGGCCGCAACGGTCTCGGCAAGACGACGATGCTCCGGGCTCTGCTCGCCGACGCGCCCGGCCTCGACGAATCACCCGTCGATCGCGATCGCGGGTCGGTGCGCTGGGGCCACGAAGTCTCGATCGGCTACTTCCCGCAGGATCACACCGGCCTGATCAAGAAGGGGATGACGGCGGTCGAATGGCTGCATCAGTTCGATCCGGCCGCTGCCCGCCAGGACATCCACGGCCTGCTCGGGCAGATGCTGTTCAGCGGCGAGGAAGGGCACAAGCCGACCGAGGCGCTGTCGGGCGGCGAGACGGCGCGGCTGCTCTTCTGCCGGATCATGCTGCAGAAGCCGAACGTCCTGGTGCTCGACGAACCGACCAACCACCTCGATCTGGAATCGATCAACGCGCTGAACATCGCGCTGCAGAAGTACGAGGGCACCGTGCTCCTCGTCACGCACGACCAGGATCTGATGGAGGAAGTCGGGACCCGCGTCTGGCATTTCGACCGCGCCGGCGTCCACGACGTCAAAGGCACGTACGAAGAATTTGCCGCGTCCCAGGTGTAGCGGCGAGGGATGATCGGAAGGCAGATCGGGAGTGTCTCCCGATCCTCGATCGGGTCGCGCTACCAGCAAAGGCCGTCGTAGGAAGCTTTTACGTCGGTCAGGGCGACCGGGGTGCGAACCAGGTCGACGACGATCTGATCGGCGCGCGTGCGGGTCAGCGCGTCGGTGAAGTCGGGCGACGCGTTGCCGAGGACGAGCAGCTCGGAGTCGGCGATCACCTCGTCGACGGAGTCGCACATCAGGCGCGCGATGTGCGGGATCTGCTCCTCGATGTAGGCGCGGTTGGCGCCGATCAGGAGCCCGACGGCGATGTTGCGATCGTAGATCCGCAGCGTGTAGCCCTTGCCGAGGAGCGCCTCGGCCAGGATCACCAGCGGGCTCTCGCGGAGATCGTCGGTGCCGGCCTTGAAGCTCAGGCCGAGCATGCCGATGTTGCGGCGGCCGCTCTGGACGATGCGATCCAGGGCGTGCTCGATCTGCCGGCGGTTGCTCGGCAGCACCGCCTGGAGCAGCGGCAGGTCGAGGTCCAGCTCCTTGGCGCGATACTCGAGGGCGCGGACGTCCTTCGGCAGGCACGAACCGCCGAACGCGAAGCCCGGCTTCAGGTAGGCCTTCGAGATGTTCAGCTTGTCGTCCTGGCAGAAGATGTCCATGACGTCGTGGCTGTCGACGCCGACCGCCTTGCAGACGTTGCCGATCTCGTTGGCGAAGCAGATCTTCAGCGCGTGCCAGGCGTTGCTCGTGTACTTGACCATCTCGGCGACGCGGATGCTGGTGCTGACGAGTGTCGCCTCGAGCCCCTGGTAGAGCGCCATCGTGCCCGTCGCGTCGGCCGCGTGGTTGTGGCCGATCACCGTGACCGGCGGGTGCCGCACGTCGTGCAGGGCGACGCCCTCGCGCAGGAACTCCGGGTTCACCGAGACGCCGAAGCCTTCGCCGTAGGTCTTGCCCGAGCAGCGCTCGAGCGTCGGGATGACGGTGCCGTGGGTCGTCCCGGGCAGCACCGTGCTGCGGACGACGACGATGTGGTAGCTGTCCTTGTCGCGCAGCGCTTCGCCGATCTGTTCGCAGACGCGCGTCAGGTAGGACAGGTCGAGCGACCCGTTCTTGCGGCTCGGCGTGCTGACCGAGATCAGCGACAGCTCCGTCGCGGCGATCGCCGCCGCCGGATCGGTCGTCGCCGACAGGCGTCCCTCGGCGACGTTCCTGGCGATCAATTCCGGCAAGCCGGGCTCGACGATCGGGCTGCGCCCGGCGTTGAGCGACGCCACCTTGTCCGGATTGACGTCGACGCCGACGACCGTGTGTCCATCGTCGGCGAGCGCGGCGCCCGTGACGCTTCCGACGTAACCGAGACCGAAAACTGAAATGTTCATGAAGGCATGCGTGCCGCGGCCGCGCCGCGGGGAAAAGCAGGCTCGGCGATGCCGTCCGTTGCGGCGGCGTCGATGAGGCTGCGTTCGAGCTGGGCCGCGGCCACGGACCAGTCGTAGTGCAGGGTGACGAGGCTGCGCGCCTCGCGTTCGAGCTGTCGCCGCAGGTCGGGCTCGCGCACGACCCGCAGCACGGCGTCGGCGAAGGCCTCGGCGCCGTCGGCGATCAGCAGGTGCCGGCCCGATTCGGTCGGCAGGCCCTCGGCGCCGATGGTCGTCGAGATGACCGCCTTGCCGGCGGCCATCGCCTCGAAGATCTTCAGGCGCGTGCCGCCGCCGACCCGCAGCGGGACGATCGTCGCGCACGCCGGACCGAGATGGGCGCGCACGTCGTCGACGGTGCCGGTGACATCGACGCCGGCCTCCTGGGCGAGCCGCTTCACCGCCGCCGTCGGCGATCGGCCGATGATCGACAGCGTGACGTCGGGCTCCTCGCGGCGGACCCGCGGCAGCACTTCGCGGCAGAAGAAGAGCACGGCGTCCTCGTTCGGCATCCAGTCCATCGAGCCGACGAACGCGAGGTGCTTCGGGCGGACGAACGTCTCCGGCGTCGGCGTGAAGAACGTGGTGTCGACGCCAGTCGCGACCACGTCGATCGGCGGCAGCGGCGTGTCGGGGTAGAGTCGTCGGAACGTCTGGTCGTCGGCGTCCGAGACGGCCAGGATGCGGTCGAAGCGGGCCAGCGTGCGCCCTTCGAAGCGCAGCATCCGCCGCCACTGCTGCCGATAGAGCGCCGGCGAGACGCGGCCGGTCGCGTTCTCGGCGTGGCGCCGCCAGATCTCGGCCTCGACGTTGTGGGTGAACAGGATCGACGGGCACGGCAGCGTCCGCCGCAGGTTCACGGCCGGGACCAGGAAGTCGCAGACGATCCGGTCGAAGCCGCGCTGATCCAGTAGCGTGTCGACGGCGGCGCGATACGCCGCCGACCGATACTTCGCCACCGCGTAGGGCAGCGGATCGACCAGGTGCGTGGCGACGCCGGCGTAGAAGCGCAGGCTGCCCTTGACCGCGTCCTGCCACGGCACGCTGACCAGTTCCGTGCAGACCTCGCGCATCGCCGGGCGGTGCGCGTCGGCCTCGACGGCGTTGGCGAACGTCAGGTAGGTGATCTCGTGGCGCCGCGCCAGGTGGCGCATGAGGTGCCAGGTTCGAATCTTGCCGCCCTTGTCGAGCGGCAGCAGCAGGTTGGCGTTGAGCCAGAAGATGCGCATCGGCAGGTCGTCCGTGGGGCTAGGAGGCGACGAGCTGCGGATCGGCGGCGCCCGACCGCGTCACCGGGACCGGAGAGGGCAGCGTCTGGACGCCTTCGCCGTCGATGAACGTGCGGAACCACAGCTCGAGGTTGACCAGGCTCCACACCGCCTCGGCACTCCCGTGGACGCCGCGTGCCGCGGCGTCGACCAGGCGCTCGACCCCGGCCGGCGCCAGCAGGTCGCGCTCGCGGGCCCGCCGATCGAGCAGCACGTCGCGGGCCACCGAGTGCCAGCCGCTCTGCAGCCACCGCCCGAACGGCACCGGGAAGCCGGCCTTCGGCCGGTTCAGGATCGAGGCCGGGACGACGTCGGCGATCGCGTCCCGCAGGATCCGCTTGGTCGTGAAGCCGGACAGCTTGCGGTCGGGCGCCAACCGCCAGGCGAACTCGACCAGGTGGTGATCGAGGAAGGGCACGCGGCTCTCGATCGACGCCGCCATGCTCATCTGGTCCTGCTTCATCAGCAGTTCGACCAGGTAGGTCTTGAGGTCGGCGTAGAGTAGGCGATCGAGCAGGGGCCGCCCGGCGGACGGGCGATCGAACGCCGCCATCACCGATCCATAGGCGGTGTCGCGCCGGATCAACGCCTGCAGCCGCGGCGACAGCAGCTGCCGCTGCCCGGCCAGATTGACGGCGGCGAAGTTGTCGAAGAACGCCATCTCCGGCGCATGCTCGACGGCCAGGAAGGAGCGCCGCGCGTAGCGTCCGATCTGGCCGGGAAGCCGATCGGCGAGGCCGGCCAGCTGCCGCCGGACCACGCCGGGCACCGCCGCGGCGTAGGCGCTTCCGAGGCGCCAGTTGAGCAGGGCGCGCGGGTACTTGCCGTAGCCGGCGAGCAGCTCGTCGCTGCCCTCGCCGGTGAGGACGACGGTGACGTGGCGGCGCGCCAGCTCGGAGACGAAGAACAACGGCACGCTGGACGGATGGGCGATCGGCTCGTCCTCGTGCCAGATGAGGCGCGGCAGCGCGGCGAAGAAGTCGCGTTCGCTGACGATGACCTCGTGGTTCTCGGCGCCGATGGCACCGGCCACTTCCCGCGCGTACTCCAGCTCGTTGCAGGCGCGGTCCTCGAAGGCCACCGAGAACGTCTTCAGCTTGCCGACGTGGCGGGCCATCAGCCCGGCGATCGCGCTGCTGTCGATGCCGCCCGAGAGGAAGACGCCGAGCGGCACGTCGCTCATCAGCCGGACGCGGACGGACTCGTCGAGCAGCAGGCGGAACCGCTCGATTTCCTCGGCGCGATTGAGCGGCGGGGCGGCCGGATCGGGCGCCGAGGGCACGTCCCAGTAGCGCTGCTGGCGCAGGTCGGCCATTGGCGAAGACCAGCACGTGGCCCGGCATCAGCTTGCGGATGCCACGGAACAGGGTCTCTTCGCCGGCCGTGCCGCGCGTCGCCAGTACCTCGGGCAGGACCGCTTCGTTGGCGCGCGCCTCGATCAGCCCGCTCTCGAGGATCGCCTTGATCTCGGAGGCGAAGAGCAGGCGGTCGCCGGCCATCGCCCAGTAGAGCGGCTTGACGCCGAGCCGATCGCGGGCCAGCAGCAGCCGGCGCCGCGGCGCGTCCCAGATCGCGAACGCGAACATGCCGCGGAAACGCTGCACGCAGTCGTCGCCCCACTGCTCGTAGGCGTGGACGATCGTCTCGGTGTCCGAGCGCGTGTGGTAGCGGTGGCCGGCGGCTTCGAGCTCGGGCCGGAGGTCGGCGTGGTTGTAGATCTCGCCGTTGAAGACGACCTGGATCGTCTCGTCTTCGTTGGCCAGCGGCTGCGCCCCGCCGGCCAGGTCGACGATGCTCAGGCGGCGGTGCCCGAGCGCCGCCCGGTCGTCGACGAAGACGCCGGCCCCGTCAGGACCGCGGTGCGCCAGCACGTCGCGCATCCGCAGGACGCGACCGCGGTCGTCAGGCCGCAGCGCGTGAGTGGCGACGATTCCCGCGATTCCACACATGAGTCTCGATCTCCGCTAGGTAGAGCTGTTCGAACCGCTCGACCATGCGGTCGATGGTGTAGTGGCGTTCGACGTCGAGGCGCGCGGCCTGGCCCAGCGCGTAGGCCTGCGCCGGGTCGTCCATCAGGGCGACGACCGCCCCGGCCAGCGCGGCCGGATCGTCGGGCGGGACGAGGCGTCCGTTGACGCCGTCGCGGACCACCTCCGGGATGCCGCCGACACGCGTCGCGACGACCGGCAGCGCCGTCGCCATCGCCTCGATGAGGGCATTCGGAAAGGCCTCCGATCGCGACGGCAGCACGAACAGATCGTGTTCGCGCAGGATCGAGGCGACGTCAGCCGATTCGCCGGCGAAGCGCACCTGGCTGGCGATGCCGAGGGCGCGCACGAGCACCTCGAGCGGTCCGCGCCGCGGGCCGTCGCCGACGAGCGTGAAGGTCGCCTCGGGATGGTGCTCGAGGATCCGTGGCACCGCCGTGAGCAGCGTGTCGTGGCCCTTCTCGGCGCGCAGGTTGGCGACCATCACGACCCTGGCCGCGGCCGGTCGCGCCCGGGCCGGAATGAAGGGGGCCGGAATGAAGCGGGCCGGATCCAGGCCGTTGGCGATGAGCCGGATCCTAGCCGGCGGGACGCCCTCTCGCTCGAGCTGGTCGCCCGCCGCGCTCGAGTTGGCCACGACGGCATGGGCGGCGCGATAGGCGAGGCGCTGCCCGCTCAACTGGGCGCGCGACTTGTCGCCGGTGAGAATCTCGCGGCGATTGCCGATGCGGACAGGCACGCCGGCCAGGGCGGCGCCGGGCAGGCCGAAGATGTTGCCGTAGAGGTCGCAGGTGTGGACGATGTCGGCGCCGATCGATCGGCACCACGCGGCGAACGCGCCGAGCTGGACGATCGCGCGCGGCGTGGCGAAGCCCGTCACGGGGAAGGCGCGGACCGGGATGCGCGCCGGAATCTCGTCGAGGAGACGGCCCCGCCGGTGGAAGCACGCCAGGTGCGGCCGGAAGCGCGACTGATCGAGTCGCCTGGCGAGCTCGACCATCTGCCGTTCGGTCCCCCCGACGTCGAAGCTCGTCAGCAGCAGCACGACGTCGAGACACTCCCGCATGCCGTCATCTCAGCAAGTCGGGTGCCGCCGGCGAGGCGTGCAATGCGCGGCTGCGACTCGCCGGCGCGCCCGGCGTTTGTCCATTTGCGGAACTAGGCGACCGTCTCACTGAACGGGGCCGGCGCGGCGAGCGCGAGGAGTGTGCGGCCATCGATCGTGCGTACGACGCTGCCGTCGACGATCGCGACCTGCCGCGCCGCGTCCGCGGCCCGTTCGCGGCACCACAGGAAGGCGGCGTCGGTGGCGAGGTCGCCAGCCGAGCTGCAACAGCGGAGTGCGGACTCGGCGCCGCCGCGTGTCGTGGATCCGAACATGACCGTATCGATGACGTCGCCGTTGCGCAGGCGCAGCCCGGCGGCCGTCGGGTCGGTCGATCCGTTGGCCTCGATGGCCACCGCCTCGAGGATCGGACGTTCGCGCGCTTCAATCACCACCGTCACGATCGAGAAGGGGGCCGCGCCGCGCAGGGCCAGGCGTAGCGCCGTGGTCGGCACGAGCTGGCCGTAAGCCGGGGCGATCCACCCGAGATCGCCCGACTCGCGGTCGGCGCCGCGGACGATCGCGATCGCGCCCTGCGGGCTGCCGATCCAGATCGGATCGCCGGCGCCGTCCGTGGCGCGGAGCCAGCCGTCGCCGGCCGGCGTCACGGTCCAGCGTGGATCGAGCTGCCAGCACAGCACGGCCTCGTGCGGGCCGACGCCGATCACGCGATCCGCGATCACCCAGCAGCCTTCCCGCGCGAACACGGCGCGCCGGTGCGTGACGGGAGCGTAGCCGTCATGCGCGCCCTCGACGTAGTCGAAGCCGGGCCCGGTGCACCACGCCAGACGCTCGCCGTTGGCGGTGGTCCGCCAATGGAACGGTCCGGCCGGCTCGGACTGCGGGCGATCGTCCAGCGTCAGCGTGTTGTGGAGGCGCGTCGATCGGAACTGATCGCGGCGGACCGGGTCGATCGTGTAGCAGGCGGTGCCCGGATCGACGAAGAGCGGGCGGCCGGCGACCGTCAGGGTCAGCGACAGCGCGTCGGCATGGGCATGGCCGCCGTTCAGGAAGCCGTGCGGCCCGCTGTCGAAGACCAGGTGATCGCCGCGCGCCGTGCGGCAGACGGTGTAGCCGCTGTCGCCGAACGTCGCTGACGGGACCGGCGCCGCGACTGGCGCCGCGCGCATTGCGGTGGCGCCGGTGGACATCCAGGCCGCCTCCTCGGGCGCCGCGCCGATCGCCAGCGACGGATCGTCGAGCAGCCACGCGGCCAGGGCCAGCGAGTCGCTGGCGTCGGCGCTGTCGCGGCCGCAGATCGGCAGCAACTGGCCGCCGTCGTCGTCGCCGATCCGGGCCAGGCGTCCGCGATCGTCGGCGACCGTGCGTGCGAACCGGGCCAGCCGCCGGACCGCTTCGGCGAAGGGCCGCGGATCGTCGCCGGTGAGGCGCGCGACCGTCAGCGCCAGCAGGTAGAAGTCGAGCGTGTAGCGGTGATAGTGGAACGACCGCTCGACGTGGCCGCCGTCGGGCGCGATCTGGCGGGCCAGCTCGTCGACCAGGACCCGCCGGCCGAGCGCGCTCCAGGCCGGCGCCCGCCGCAGCTCCGGCAGGGTCCGCCCGGCGACGTAGAGCGCCAGCGCCTCGCCGAGCAGATGCGTGTTGGGGCTGAAGTAGGTCGACAGGTTCTGCTCGACCAGCTGCAGCTGTCGATCGAGGCCGAGCAGCAGGTCGACGATCCACGGATGCCCGTCGTCGATCGCCTCGGCGCCGCCGGCCGGATCGTTCGGCTCGACGAAGCACTCGAGCGCCCAGATCCACGACAGCGACCGCAGCGCCAGCTCCAGCATGCTGGCCCAGTTGATGCCGACGAGCGGCGGGTTGGCGTCCATCCAGCTGGCGAGGTGGCGGACGAACGTGGCTCGCGCCGGCCGGTGCCCGGCCAGCCACCACGCGCGGCCGAGGGCCAGGAAGTGCTGATGCCGGTTCAGCTCCCAGATGATCTTGTGGTCGCCGCACGCCGAATCGAGATACGGCACCTCGCTCCAGAAGAGCCGCGGCGCGGTTCGATCGTGGACGGGATCGCGATGCCAGTCGATCCTCGACGACTCCGGAGTCGTCGTCCCGGATGCCCGCCGGACGGCTCCGGCGGTGTCGAAGCGCAGATCGCGATAGCCGAGCAGGTCGAAGCGGCCCTGGACGATCGCGTCGGCGCGGCGCCCGGCGTCGGCGGCGGCGTCGGGGAAGCGTTCGCGGATGACGCCGGGCAGCGTGTCGCGCAGCAGCGGCGCCACCGGCCACCGCCGCGGGCGGCTGGCGAAGTGCCGGGCCAGCGCGTGATGGGCGTCGTCGGCGCGTCCGGCCGACAGGTGCGCCACCGCCGCGGCGATCCCGGCGGTCCACGGGACCAGCGCACCAGCCAGAATCCTCGCGGCGCCACGCCGCCGGCCGAGCCCGGTGCGCCAGACGCGCCGCCTCGCGCCGTACCGTCGTGGTCACGCGATCGCGGATCTCCGTGGCCGGCATGGCGGCCACTCTTCGCAGCAGACTTGGCGCGCGCATCAGGACGGCTCGGCCGCGGCGACGGCATCGGACGACGGCCGCACCAGCCGCGCGTAGGCCGACGCCCAGCGATCGCGGACCGCGTCCCAGACGTAGGCATCCGTCTCGCGCCGGGCCGCGTCGGCCAGCCGCGCCGCGAGGCCGGGCTCGGCGAGCAGGCGGCAGACGGCGTCGGCGATCGCCGCGTCGTCGTCGGGCGGCGCCAGCAGGCCGTGCACGTCGTGGGTGAGCATCGCGCGCACGCCGCCGACGTCGGTCGAGACGACGGGGATGCCGCTGGCGAACGCCTCGAGCACCGACAGCGGCATATTGTCGACGGCGGGCGTCTGCAGGTAGACGTCGGCGTCGGCATAGTGGCGCGCCATGTCGGCCGGCGCGACGCGGCCGAGGAAGCGGACGCCGTGCACGCCGAGGCCCGCGGCCAGCCCGCGGAGCGACTCGGCCTCCGAACCCGACCCGACGAGAGACAGCGTCGCGTGCGGATGCCGCGCCTGGATGCGGGCAAAGGCCCGCAGCGTGCACGCGACGTTGTAGTTGGCTTCGAAGTTACGGGTCGAGAGGAGGTGCGGCCGCAGCGGCTCGCGGCGGCGGAAGCTGAAGCGCTCGCGATCGATGACGTTGGGGATGGCCTCGGCGGCGAGGCCGAAACCGGCGAACACGTCGACCAGGAACCGCGACGGCACGATGCTGGTGCCGACGCGGCGCAGCACGGCGCGGGCCAGGCGCGAGCGGCGGAGGTGGTCCGGGGCTTCGCCGCTGTGGTAGTTGAGGAGGACCGGCTTGCCGAGGAGCCGCGCGATCAGCCACGCCGGCAGCGGCGCCAGCACGAACGACGTGTACGAGGCCGAGAAGACGTGCACCACGTCGGCCCGCCGCAGCTCGCGCCACAGCAGCGGCCAGAATGTCGCCTGCGTCACCAGCGTTCGCACGAAGCGCAGCCGCGCCGCTCCGGCGAGCCACACCGGCGGCGCCGGGTTGATCGGCACCAGCCAGGCCTCGACCTCGCGGTCCTGCGACCAGCCCGCCAGCAACGCCGCGGCCTGCACCGAGTGACCGCCGAGGATCTCGAGCGTCGGCGCGACGATCGCGACCCGCAGCGCGCTCACGCCGCCGCGCCTCGGCGGCTTGGAGCGGCCCCGGCCCACTCCATACGCCGCGTCAGAACCTGGTGCGCGGCGACGATCAGCGCCAGCACGTAGTAGAGCGTCCAGTAGTAGCCGATCGAGCCGAACTGGGCGCACACCAGCCAGCCGGCGAGGGCGGCGACACAGGCGGCGACGTGCGACCGCATCCATTCGCGCTCGTGCGTGGCGAAGGCGCGATCAGCCAGCGCGCCACCGAGCCGGCGGCGCGGTCGCACGGCCTGCCAGGTCTTGAACGCCGTGCGGCCCGCCTGGACCAGGAGCCACACGAAGGCCAGCCCGCCGATGAGCCCGAGCTCCGACAGCACCTGGAGTTCGACGTTGTGCGTTTCCCGCCACAGCTCCTGCCGATCGGGCGGGTTGTAGTTCTGGAACTGCCCAGCGCCGACGCCGGTGAACGGGTGATCGACGAACGCCTTCCAGCCGTCCTGGAGGAGGACGACGCGCGCCTCGCGAGAACCGGTCTGGTCGTCGTCGGCGTTGGTGATGCTCGAGAGGCGCGTCCAGAAGGACTGCGGCATGAGGGGCGTCGCCACGAGCAGGCCGACGACGAGGGCGGCGGCCAGGCCCCCCCGGAGGCGACCCGTCTGCGCGACGATCAGCACGCCGGTCACGGCCAGGGCCAGGAAGCCGCCGCGCGATTTGGCGAACAGGATGGTGCCGAGCATCAGCAGCGTGACGCCGGCCGCCAAGAGTCGCGCCAGCAGCTTGCCGTGGCCGAGTGCCGCGAAGGCGGCGAACGGCAGGAACGTCACCATGTTCATGGCCAGGTCGTTGGGGTTGCCCATCAGCCCCGGCACGGCGCCCTGCAGCCGCTCGCCCTGCAGCAGGTTCGTACCGGAGGCGTAGTCGATCCAACCGCGGGCCGCGAGGTAGCCCATGGCGACCACGAATCAGCCAGGTGAAGCGGCGCAGCAGGCGCGGGCTGCTGAGCGCGTGCGTCAGCAGCACGACCACCAGGACGACCTTGGCGAACAGATCGGTGAAGGTCCCGAGCGCACCGCTCGGCCAGATCGAGAACGGGGCCGTGAGGAGCATCGTGGCCCCGAACACGGCGAGCGGCGCCAGGTCGCGCGCCGCCGGTACCGGCGGCAGGCCGCGGCCGGCGCGCCGCACGGCCATCGCAATCAGGGCGAGGACTGCGGCGATTTCGGGCAGGTGCAGCGGTTCGAGCATCGGCAGCGTGTCCTGCGGCCGGAAGAACAGCAACGCCGTGAACGCGAAGACTCCCCAGTAGCTGAAGTCGGGCCGTTCAGCGCGGGCCATCGCCGGCGACAGCTCGCCGGCCCCGGCTCCGCCGCCCGGCCAGCGCTCGACCATGTGCCGGCGGTCGGCCCGGCCGCCGCGTTCGTGCCGGCCGGGCCGGCGCGGCACGAGCGCCGACGCCCCGTGGTTGAAGGTCAGGCGCTCGGACACGGCGTCATCGCCAGAGCGGGCGCTTCGAGCCGAGCGCGACGAGACCGGCCACGGCGGCGTAGTTCAGGAGCACGAACGCGAAGGCGATCTTGGCGATGCGGTCGACGGTGTGGATCATGACGTCGTCGTCCCTTTGATGAACGTGTTGACGGCGGTCTGGCCGGTCTCTTCGGTGCACTCCGCCGGCCGCAGATCGCGGCGGCTGAGATAGGCGCCATAGGCGGCCAGGGCGTAGAACACCAGCTGGGCGACGAAGGCGAGCGCGTAGAAGGGCGACGTCGTGGTCAGCAGGGCGCTGGCGATCAGCAGCGCCATCAGCGCGTAGGGCACCAGCAGCCGCCCGACCTTGTGCGACATGAACTGGATCCAGACCGGGTTGCGGAACGGGTTGAGCAGCCGCGGCTCGAGCCGGAGGATCTGGTAGTTGCCGGCCAGCGTGCGGATCTTGCGGCGCAGCTCGACGCCGGACGGCGCCACCGGATCGAAGGCCAGCGCCTCGGACGAGAACACGACCCGCGACGCGGCCAGCACGGCCCGCATCGGCGCCAGCACGTCGTCGAGGATCGTGTCGGCCGGGAGCGGCCGCCACAGCGCCTTGCGCAGCGCGTAGATGGCGCCGGTCGCGCCCATCGTCGACCCGATCGCGCTCTCCTGGCGGCGCAGCCACTTCTCGTAGCGCCAGTAGCCGCCCATGCCCTCGCCGATGTCGGCCGAGCCTTCGCCCATCTCGGCATCGAGCATCAGCTCGCCCGAGACGCCGCCGACGGTCGGATCGGCCAGCGGCGCGACCAGGCCGTGCAGCGCCTGCCGGTCGAAGCGCTGGCGGACGTCGGCGAAGACGAGGATGTCGTACCGGGCCGCTTCGACGCCGGCGTTCAAGGCCTGCGCCTTGCCGCCGCGGCGGACGAACAGGGCATCGACGACGCCGACGTTACGGCGCAGCACGGCCGCGGTCTGTCGATGATGCCCGTCCGAGACGACGACGATCTGCATCAGCGCGGCGGGGTAGTCCAGTGAGCGCAGATTGGCGATCTTCCGCTCGAGCGCCTCGGCCTCGTCGCGCACGGCCAGGACGACCGACACGGGCGGCTCGGACGCGTGCGGGTGGACGGGCCGCGGCCGCAGCCGGCTCCAGGCGAGCAGCAGCACCGGATAGCCGACGTAGACATAGAGCACGACGGCGGTCGCCAGCCAGAAGATCGCGGCCATCATCGCGGGCCTTCCTTGGCTGGCAGCGGCGTGATGGCTGGCGTCGTGCCAGGCCAATTGGCGACCTTCTCAGTCCGCTCCGCGGCGCGAGCGGCCGCGGCGGCGCGATCGGTCGACACGGCCAGGGACGGGCCGGTGCGCGGCGCCAGGATGCCCATCCGCTCCAGGTCCTCGAACACGGCCTGGGTCAGCGTCGGGCTGATGCCGCGCTGCTCCTCGCTGTAGCCGGCCAGCAGGAGGGCATCGCAGACCACGTTGATCATCCGCGGCACGCCCCGCGTCCGGGAGTGGATGGCGTCGGTGATCGCGCGCGAGAACACCAGCGGCTGATCGATCGCCGCCAGGCGCAGCCGGTGATTGACGTAGAGCGCGGTGTCGTCGGTGGACAGTGGCTCCAGGTGGAACCGCACCGTCACCCGCTGCCGCAGCTGCTCGAGCGCAGGCGACGCCAGCGTCTGCCGGAAGCCGGGCTGACCGACCAGCAGGATCTGCATCAGCTTCGACTTCTCGGTCTCGAGGTTGGAGAGCATCCGCACCTCCTCGAGGGTCCGCCGGGTCAGGTTCTGCGCCTCGTCGATGATCACCACGACGCGCCGCCCGAGCGTGTGCTGGTCGATCAGCACGCGGGCCAGCTCGCGCACCATGGCCGGCTTGGTCGGCGGGATCTGCTCGACCCCGAAGTCGATCAGCAAGGCCTCGATCAGCTCGGCCGGCTCGAGCAGCGTGTCGACGAGGCGCGCCACCAGTGTGCGCCCGTCGAGGCTGGTGACGAGCGTCTGCAGCAGCGTCGTCTTGCCGCAGCCGATCTCGCCGGTCAGGACGACGAAGCCGGCCCCGGACTCGAGGCCGAGACGGAGATGGTCCAGCGCGTCGCGATGATTCGGACTCAGGTAGAGATAGTCGAGGTCCGGCGTCAACGCGAACGGGCGTTCCCGCAGCCGATAAAAGCGTTCGTACATCGCTACTGCGACCCCCGCTGGAACAGGATGATCTTGACCGTGTCGACGACGATCGTCAGGTCGAACACGGCGGAGAGGTGCTTGATGTAGTAGAGGTCGTAGCGCAGCTTCTCGTGCGCGGTCTCGATCGAGTCGGCGTAGCGATAGCGGATCTGCGCCCAGCCGGTGATGCCTGGCTTGACCGCGTGGCGGAGGTCGTAGAAGGGAATCTCGCGGGCCAACCGCTCGACGAAGACCGGGCGCTCCGGCCGCGGCCCGACGAAGCTCATGTCGCCGCGCAGGACGTTCCACAGCTGCGGCAGCTCGTCGAGGCGGGTCAGGCGGATGACGCGCCCGATCGGCGTGACCCGGGCGTCCTTCTGGCGGGCCCACACCGGGCCGTCCGCCTCGGCGTCGAGCCGCATCGAGCGGAACTTGTAGAGGGTGAAGGGCCGCCCGTGCTGCCCGACCCGCTCCTGGCGGTAGAGCACGTCGCGCCGGCCGCTGAGCAGCCACACGGCCAGCGCGGTCAGCGCGATGCACGGCACCGACACGACGATCATGCCGAGCGACAGCACCAGATCGGCGATGCGCTTGACTGCGCGCCGGACCCGCGAGACGCGGAAGCCGTCGGCGAGCAGCAGCGCGCTCGGGCGCAGCGCTTCGAGCAGGATCTTGCCGGTCAGCCCCTCGTAGACGGTGGCGGCGTCCTCGACCCGCGTCCCGGTGAGCTTGGCCTTGACCAGCGCGTCGATCAGCGCGCCGCTCCGGTGCGCGTGCAGGTCGGCGACGATCAAGCCGATGCGGTGCTGCTCGATCAGCGCGCTCAGCTCCCGCGTCTCGCCCAGGATGGGCAGCGAGCCGAGCCTGGCCCGCGGCTCGGGGGTGTCGTCGACGTAGCCGACGACGTGGTAGGCCGGATCGTCCCGCGTCTGCAGCTCGCGGGCGACCTCGCGCGGCGCCTGGCCAGTGCCGACGATCAGGACCTGATCGACCAGCAGCGAGGTGCGGGCGACGTGCGTGAAGAGGGCGCGCCCGGCCGGGATGGCGACCAGCAGGATGGCCAGCGACTGCACGAACGGTGGTCCCTCGACCGCGATCGACGGCACCGCCAGGTAGAGGACGCCGAGGATGATCGACGCCGCGCCGGCGGCCTGGACCAGGCGGACGAGCAGCTCACGGCCCGACTGGACGAGCGTCAGGTCGTAGACGTCGTTGTAGTAGAGGCACAACTGGCACAGGGCCGCCGCCGGCAGGATCTGCCACGGCCAGCTGCCCGCCGCGCCGTGCAGGCGGATCGCCACGATCATCGCCGCGCAGATCACGACGATCTCCATGGCGAACAGGATCAGTTCGTGAGACGAGACGTTCCGCTTGAAGAGTTGCATGAACCTGACGGGCGAAGAACCCGAACGAACGCCAATGTGTGTCAGCGGCTGGAGGCCCGGCTGTCGTTGAGGACGAGCCCGAGCAGCTTGGCGCGGGGGACGAGGCCGAGGGCGCGGGCGATCGAGGGCCGCGACGTGCGGCCGGCGCGGACGACGAGCAGCACGCCGTCGGCGAGCGGCTCGAGCACGCCGGCGTCGGCGAAGTGGGCGGCGGTCGAGTCGATGACCACGCGGTCGAAGCGGCGGGCGAGGTTCTCGACCAGCCGGCGCATCGGCTCGGAGCCGAGGAGTTCGGTCGGCCGGGCGTGCGGCGAGCCGGCCGGCAGCACGATCACCCGATATTCGGACAGCGACACCAGCGCATCCTCGAGCGTCGCCTCGCCGGCCAGGACGTCCGACAGGCCGGGTTCGCGAGGAATGCCCAGACACTCGTGTAGGCGCGCATTGCGGAGGTCGGCGTCGATCACCAAGACCTGTCGCTGGAACTCCTGCGCCATCGTCAGCGCGAGGTTGGCGCCGGTGACGGTCTTGCCGTCGCCGCTGCCCGGGCTGGTGACGAGGATGACGCGGCGCTGCCCGGCGCTCTCGACCTGGGCGATGCGCGTCCGCAGCGTGCGGAACTGCTCGGCCGCCGGCGAGAACGGCTGCAGCGCGGCGACCATGTCCTTGTCGAGCGTGGCGCCGAAGACCGACCGGGCGGAGACCGGCGGCGCCGGTTCGCGCCCCTGCGACCGCAGGGGCGGCTGCTCATCCGAGGGGGCCGGACGGTCGTCACCCGGGTTCCAGGCGAAGCGCGATCGAGGATCGGACAACAGCTCGAGATCGCCCCGTTCGAGCGCGGGCGCGATGTGCCTGGTGGTGCCGTCGCGATCGGCCTTGGACAGGATGCGGGAGGCTCGGGTCATGACGGTTCAGGCTCTCTTCCGGCGGAGGTGCGGCACTTCGGCCAGCACCACCTGATCGAACTCGTGCTGCAGCGTGCGTGCGTCGTGGACGGTCTTGTCGAGGTACTCGCGGGTCATCGCCAGGGCGCCGCCGAGGATGGCGCCGGCGACCACCGCGAAGGCGAAGACGCGGGGAACGTTCGGCCGGGCCGGCGTCGTCGGCTTCGAGGCCGGGTAGAGGATCGCGAACTGGCTGCCGGCGCGGCGCGTCTCGAGGTTCTCGGAGATCACCGCCGCCTGGTAGCGCTCGGCCAGCTTCTGCTGCTGCGCCTTCTCGACCTCGTAGGCCTGCTCGAGCGGGGCCAGCTGCTGCTCGACGATCGGCGCCTGGTTGACCCGCGACTGATAGGTGGCGAGCTCCTGGGGGAGGCGGGTTTCGATGGTCTGCAGCTCGCGGATGCGGGCGCGCAGTCGATCGCGCTCGCCGGTGAGCTGGGCCACCGTCTGCTCGGCCTTCTGCGGTGCCCGCTTGATCAGCGCCGCCTGCGTCTTGGCCTGCGCCTGGTCGATCCGCGCCGTCGCCAGCTGCGTCTCGAGCCGCTGGATCTCGGGGTGCTTCGCGGTGTAGACGCGCTGCGCCTCGGCGAGCTGGCGCTCGAGGGTGACGACCCGCTCCTGGGCCTTCACCTCGTCCTCGCTGCGGGTGTCGAAGCTCGCGTCGTTGCGGGCCGCCTGGAGCTGCTGCTCGAGGGCCGCCAGGCGGTCGCGCTCGTCGCGCAGCGATTGGGCGTTGTTGTCGCTCCGCGAGCGGATGTCGCTCATCGCCTGCAGATTGGCCAAAGCCTGGTCGGGCAGCAGCCCCGTGTTCGATTCCTTCAGGCGGCGCAGGCGCGTCTCGACCTCGTCCATCCGGCGCTCGCTGTCGCGCAGCTGCTCGCCGAGGAAGGCGGCGGTTTCCTTCGCCCGCGACTTGCGGTTGACCGTGTCGCGCTCGATGAAGACCTTGAGCAGGCGGTTGGTGACGCGCTGCGCTTCGTCAGCGGTCGGCCCGGCGTAGGACACGACGAACGTGTCGGGGTCGCCGCGAGTGACGAGGGTCTTGAGCGGTAGCGAGACGTTGGTCCGGGCGCGGATACCGGCGACGACGTCCTCGTCGCTGGCGCCGGTCAGCATCCCTTCCTCGCGGGCGACCTGCGCGATGACCGGCAGGCTCAGGAGCTCCTGCGAGATGGCCCGGGCCCGATCGGCCGGATCGGTCTGCGCGGTCTTGGCGAGGTCGGCCGAGACCGACGGCGTCGCCACCACGATGGTGGCCGAGGCAACGTATTCCCGCGGCAACAGCCAGACCAGCAGCAGGCCGACCACGGCGCCCGCCGCCAGCGGCAGGGCCAGGGACCAGCTGCGGCGGCGGGCCACCGCCAGCGGATCGAATACCGGTTCGTCGTTCGTCGTCACCGCGTTGCCCTCACCATCTGCGAAACCGTCGCCTGGACGCCTGCGCGGGTGCGCAGCACGCGGCCGCCGGCCAATCTCGAGTCCTGCGACACGTGCTCCAGGAGCACGTCGAAGCGCAGGCGCCGCTTCGCCATCCAGCCGAGCGAGGTCTGCGCCGAACGCGTGCGCAGCGACGGGTCGCCCACTTCGAGCGGGTCGTTGTTGGAGATCGCGGCGCTGCCGGACCACTCGACGTAGCGGGTCAGCTGGGCGCGCAGTGTGCCGCGCAGCTCTTCGTTCTGGAACGTGCCGCCGAAGCCGAACGACGGCAGGAACGCGCGCGTGTAGTGGAGGGCGGCGCCGCTGTGCCGGCCCCGCCAGTCCAGGCCGGCGTTGAACGCGGGACCGGTATCGCTCGCCGAGTTCCGGCCGGCGCTCAGCCAGGCAAAGCCGTAGCCGAACGACGCCGACAGCGAGGGCCGCAGCGCCAACTCCGACGTCGCCAACGCGCTCTGGACGTCGAAGGTCTCGGCGCCGCCGGCAACGATGGCGCGCTGCATCTGGTAGTCCGCGCCGACCGTCAGGCGCTGCGTGACGCGATGGCGCAGCTCACCAATCGCCCCGTGCGAGTGGCCACCCTGCAGCAGGTTGAGACCGGGCTGCAGCGGCCCGGGCTGCTCGTCGGGGCGGGCGAAATCGATCCACTGCGACGCGTAGCTCAGGTTGAGGGTGGTGCGCGGCCCGAACACGGCCTCGATGCCGCCGCGAAACGCGTTCATCCGCGTCTGCTGCCGCCTGAGCAAGGTGGCGCCCGCCAGCGAGGCATCGGCGGTGGTCGGCGACAGCAGGGCCTGGTCCTTGGCGAACAGCTGCACCCGCCGCGTCAGCTGGTGGGTGACGTCCAGCGTCCCGCGATGGTCACGCCGGTCGCGTTCACTCAGATCCTGGTAGAAGTCGAAGGTGCCGGAGTAGTCGGTTCGGAGGGTCGTATGGCGCCCGCGGAAGTTGAGGCCGAGACTCGGCCGCACGGCGGTCACGAAGTCGCCGACGCGAACATCGCCTTCCGCCGCCAGCGTCGGGTTGGTATCCCACATCTGGGAGACGCCGACGGCCGGGACGACCGACCAGCCGGGGGGACGGTCCGCAGCCACCGGCTCGGCCACCTGGGCCGCGACCGGCAGCACGCCAGTCAGCGTCAGCAGCGCCGTGAGCACAACCGGCGCGTGGCGCCGACGATCGATCACGGCACCACCACCGTGTCGCCTTCCGCCAGGTAGAAGACCTCGGCGTCGTTGCGCACCGCATCCTTGTAGCTGAACGGGAAAGTCTCGACGCGATCGGCGCCGGCGGTCTTGCGCAGCACCTTGATGCCGCCCTTGCTGGCGAAGTCCTTGAAGCCGCCGGCGACGGACAGGGCCTGAAGCACGGTCATGGATCCCTTCAGCGGCACCGCCCCCGGGTTGTTCACTTCGCCCATGACGTAGATCACGCGCTCGGCGACTTCGACGACCATCACCGTCACGACCGGGTTCGAGACGAACTCCCGGAGGGATTCGGCCAGGCGCCGCTGCAGCTGCATCGGTGTCTGGCCGGCCGCGGCGAGGTCGCCGACCAGCGGCATCGTGATGCGGCCGTCCGGCCGTACCTGGAGGGCCTGCGTGAGGTCGGCCTCCTTGTAGACGTTGATCTGCAGCTTGTCGCCGCTGCCGATGCGGTACTCCGGCTGCGTCGGGGTCGTGGCACGCACCGCCGGGGTGGCGGGGATGGCCGCAGCGGTTCGCGGCGCGGGCGCCGTGGTGTCTACGGCAGCTGGTGCCTTGGTCGGCGCCTGTGCCGACGCGCGATCGGCCACGAGAACCAGCCCGGCAACAAAGAGGAGCATGAAGCAGCGCGTCATGCGGCGCTACTGAGCAAAGCCGGTGCCGTCACCACGCATGAGCGCAGACAACCGCTGCCCGCAGCAGCGCGCCGTGGTGGAAGCGATCTATCCAAAAGCAGAAAGCGTCACGGTCGATCCTCGACCACCACCTGCAGCCGCTTGCCGAGTCGGGTCGGGGGAATCGCGTCGACCCACGCGATCTCGACCGGCATCGGACCGAGAAACCCGTCGAGCACTCCACGCAGCCACGCCTCACGGCCCTCGCCGAAGGGCCGCCCGACGAAATTGAGTCGCAGGCTGCCGTCGGGACGCAGGCGCACCTGGAATTGCACCACCTCTTCGAGCTCCTTGAAGAGATGGTTCCAGTAGTTGTTGCTGACCGTCGCGCCGTTCGGCAGGGTCAGCACGCTGCCGGCCCGGCCGAGGAGTGCATCGAGTCGCGTCACACCCGAGGCATCGATTCCGTCTGCGCTACACGTCCCGACATCACCGATGTCGTAGCGGAGGAACGGTGTGCCCCGCCCATCGGTGCTCGTGACGACGATCCGGCCTGGTCGACCCGGCTCGACGGCTGCGCCCTCGTCGTCGACGAGCTCGACGAAGACGTACGGCCGCACGAGCTGCAGCGGACCGCCGGCCTCATGCTGCGCGGCGATCGTCCCCAGCTCGCGGCCGCCGTAGTAGTTGAGGATGGGGACGCCGAAGACCTCGCGGAAGCGCGCCACCTGCTCGTCGTGCAGCATCTCGCCGCCGTTCCAGGCCACGCGCACCATGCCGCGCGGCACCCGCCAGCCGCGCGTCTGCACGACGACGGCGACGTGGTCGAGCATCGAGCTGAAGCCGTAGATCGCGGCACCACCCGGGCTCGCCAGCAGTTGTTCGTGGACCCGCCGTGCGGTGTCCTCGGTCAACGTGAAGCCGTCGACCTCGCGCAGCCCGGAGAGGCGCGCGGTCACCTCGTGCCGCAGGCGCCGATAGCCGGTGAGGCCCTGGCCGATGTCGCGCTGGGCACCCCACACGCAGATCGTCGGCATGCCCGGCCGCCAGCCGAGCGCCTGCCGCTCGACGTGCATCACCGCGTTCATGCGCCGCACCGACGCCGCGTCGTGGATGAACGTGGTCGGCTCGCCGGTCGATCCGCCCGTCGCCGACAGCTGGCCAACAATCCCCTGCGCCTGCAGCGCCCGCGCCGAGAAGCGCTCGCGCAGGTCGGTCTTGGTCAGGATGGGCAGTGTTTTCCACGCGTCCCAGACTGCGTCGGGATCGTCGAGGCGCGCAGCGTCGCGCCAGGCCGGCAGCGCATCGGGTCGGGCGGCGAAGATCCGCAGCTGATCGCGCAGGCGCGACGCGAGCAGGCGTCGCGCGTCGTCGGGCTCGCGGCGGCGGAAGTCGTCGAGGGTGGCGGCGACGCGGGGCACGCCGTATTGCCGCTCATAGCGCCGCCAGTAGAGACGATCGAAGACGGTCACGTTGGTGGCCTCGGGCTGTCGGTGTCGGTCTCGGTCTCGGTCTGGGTGACGCGCTCGCAATGCCCGCGCCAGCCGGCCGGCGGCGCGAAGCGTGCGCCGAACGCGTGCCATGCCGCCTCGACGGTGAGGGTGGCGCCGCCGCTGCGGACGACGATCTCGTCGGGCGCGCACGGGGCGATTGGGAAACGGACGTCGTCGAAGGCGTGCGCGACGATCGGAATGCGGCGGGGATCGAACCCCATCAGGCCGGCGTGCAGCCACTCGACGGCAGCGGGGCTGGCGCCGAGTGTCACCAGGCCGAGCGCGCACGGCGTCGGCGACAGGGGGCCTTCCCCCTGCCCCGCGATGATCGCGTCGGTCACGGTGATGATCCGCCGCGCCGGCGCATCGCTCATCGAGCCGTCGACGCGCCCGTAGCGCAGCAGCCGCTGCAGGTCGAGCGACATCCGCCACACCGTGTCGTTGCCGAACCACGAGCCTTCGACGCCGGACTGCGGATCGCCGCCGGCGCCGGCGCGCTCGAGGAGCGCGGCCGATTGGAACAGCGCCGCTTTGGTCAGGCCGCCGGCCAGGCGGTTGGCCGCGTCGTAGGCGCCTTCGGCGGCAGTCTTCCACAGCGAGTGGCCGGCATACGCATCGCCGCCGCGGCCGGAGCCGCCCTTGCGGTGGTGGGGCAGGAACGCCTTGTGGCCGTTGATGCCGACCAGGTTCTTGAGCGCGCCGGTCACGCCGGCCTTCTTGTGGGTCTTCAGCTTGGGGACGTTGAAGACGACGTCGGCCTCGATCAGCTCGCGCGCGACGAGGTAGCAATGGCGCCCGCGGGCGTGCGTGTCGTCGAGGGCGCGCGGATCGTACATCGTCACGCGGAACCGGGATCCGTCCCCGGTGATCGGCTCGAGCAGGCTGTCGCCGGCCAGGTCGAACCGCACGTAGTCCGCCTCCGTTCGGCTGTCGCTGGCGCGCGCCGTCCGCCGCGCCTCGTCGTCCAGCGTCACCAGCCGGAAGTCCTTGACCTCGATCGTCGTGCCCTCCGACGGCAGTCGGGCCAGCACGTCGGCCGTCCGCGTCACCGCCATCAACTGAGCGAAATCGCAGCCCTGGACCGGCGCGTCGCCGATGATGAGGCGGCCGGGCCGGGTCTTGAGCACATAGCGGCACAGCACGTCGAGGATCGACGGATGGGTGACCAGGCACTCCCAGCCGGCGCCGCTGGCGTTGTGATGCGTCACCCAGTTGGGCTTGACCACGACGTTCAAGCCGGGCTCCAGCACTGCCGATAGTGGATTCCAGGCGGCACTATCTCTGTTCGCCTCGTCGAGCCCTGCGTCGAGCAGCATCGCGCGCAAGGCAACGGCGGAGCTGGTCGGCTGAAAGCCCGGCAGCTCCGGAAACGGGTCGGCGACTCGGCGGTAGTCAGGCGCGGGCGCGGCGGCCACCCACACCGAACTGGAATCCAGTACCGGGGCTCATCCGATCACGCGCAGCAAACGGGATGCCCGAGTACGGATGATGCATGGGCGAGCGCAGGGCGCAGCGCCACGGCCGAGGTCGATTCCTGGCCGGTCAGACACAGAAAGCAGACAGATGAGGGGCACGCGGGTTCTCCGGATGACGGCCGTTGCGGTGTTGGCGCTCGGCGCGCCTCGCGTCTCGGCGCAGACCACCTCGACCATCGTGGTGGCCGCTGGCGGCAATCTTCAGGCGGCGCTCGATCAAGCGCAGCCCGGCCAGGTCGTGCAGGTGCAGGCGGGTGCCACCTTCGACGGCAACTTCGTCCTGCCCCAGAAATCGGGCAACGCGTACATCACGGTCCGCACGTCCACGCCCGATGCGCAGCTGCCGGGTGTTTCCGGCCGCATCGACCTGTCGCACGAGCCACTGCTGGCGACGCTTCGGTCCATCAACGCCAGCCCGGCACTCCGGACCGCGCCCGGCGCCCACCACTGGCGACTGATCGGGCTGCGGTTCACGGCGACGGGCGGCGGCGACGTGATCACGCTGGGTGATGGGGTGCAGCGGGATCGGACACTCGTGCCCACCGACCTCGTGCTCGACCGGATCATGATCCGTGGCGACGAGACGCGCGGCCAGAAGCGCGGCATCGCGCTCAACAGCGCCAACACGTTCGTCCGGAACAGCTACATCGGCGGCGTTCGCCTGGTCGGGCAGGAGACCCAGGGCATCGCCGGCTGGAATGGTCCCGGCCCTTTCGTGATCGAGAACAACTACATCGAGGCGGCCGGCATCGGCGTGCTCTTCGGCGGCGCTGAGCCTTCGATCGACCAGCTGGTGCCGTCCGACATCGTCATCCGCCGCAACCACATCACCCGACCGGTGGCGTGGCGCAGCGGCACCTGGGTGGTGAAGAACCTGCTCGAACTGAAGAACGCGCGCAACGTCCAGATCGACGGCAACCTGCTCGAGAACAACTGGGCGCAGGCGCAGTCGGGCTTCGCCGTGGTGTTCACGGTCCGGGCCCAGGGCCCGAACGCGCCGTGGTCGACCATCGAGCACGTCCGCTTCGAGAACAACGTCGTGCGCCACTCCGGCTCGGGCGTCAACATCCTCGGCTACGACGACACCGCGCCGAGCCAGCAGCTGCGGGACCTGGTCATCCGCAACAACCTGTTCACCGACATCGATCACCGCACCTGGGGCGGCAGCGGCATCTTCCTGCAGATCGGCGACGAACCCGCCGACGTCCACGTCGAGCACAACACGGTACTGCAGAGCGGGAACATCATCTCGGTCTACGGCGGCACCGTCGCCGCGCCGCGCACCGCCACCGGCTTCCGGTTCGCCAGCAACATCGTGCTCCACAACAGCTATGGCATCTTCGGCAACAACGTCGGGATCGGCACTCCGGCGATCGCGACCTACTTCCCGCAGAGCGTGATCATCGGCAACGCCATGGCCGGTGGCAACGCCAGCCTCTACCCGGCCGGCAACGTGTTCCCGACGGTCGCCGACCTCATGACGCAGTTCGAGAATCCGGCCGCGGACGACTATCGGCTGGTGCGTTCGAGCAACCTGCGCTCGCTCATCCAGGGCGTGACCGGTGCTGACTTCGACGAGATGCAGCGGGCGATGACCGCTCCGGTGCCGGGCCCTCGGGCCCCGACCGGTCTGCTCATCGCCAACTGAACGCCGCCGCACGCGTCGTCTCACGACGCTTCGTCGAGGCGGTTGTCCTTGATCTTATAGAGCAGCGCCTTGTAGCTGATCCCGAGGATCCCGGCCGCTTCCTTGCGGTTCCAGCGGGTCCGTTCGAGCATGTCGAGGATGGCGACGCGCTCGGCCTCGCGGGCGGCCGTGCGGCCGATGTCCTTCAGCGACGTGAGCCGGCTGGCGTTGTCGGCCGCGGCCGCGGCCGGCGCGCACGCCTCGGGCTGCTGCCGCGCCGGGACGTTGAGCTGTCGCCGTTGGAGGACTTCGTGGGCCGCGCCCTCGTCCCCGAGCACGACGATCCGCTTGATGATGTTCTCCAGCTCCCGGACGTTGCCGGGCCAGTCGTAGCCGGCGAACAGGTCGAGCGTCGACGGCGACAGCGCCGTCACGGTGGCGCGACGGTTCGTCGACGCCTGGGCGCCCATGAAGTGCTGCGCCAGCAGCGGGATGTCTTCCTTGCGCTCCCGTAGCGGAGGCAGGGTGATCTCGACCACGTTGATGCGGAAATAGAGATCTTCCCGGAACGACCCGGCCGCGACCGCGCGCTCCAGATCGCAGTTGGTGGCGGCGATGACGCGAACGTCGACGCGCACCTCCGACAGGCCGCCCAGGCGCGAGAACTCGCCGTCCTGCAGCACCTGCAGCAGCTTGGCCTGGAGCGACGCGCTCATCTCGCCGATCTCGTCGAGGAAGAGGCTGCCCTCGTCGGCGGCTTCGAACTTCCCGGGTTTGGCCTGATGCGCGCCGGTGAAGGCGCCGCGCTCGAAGCCGAACAGCTCCGATTCGAGCAGGTCGGCGGGCAGCGCCGCGCAGTTGACCTTGACGAACGGGCGGTCGCGACGCATCGAGCACGAGCGCAGGCCGCGCGCGACCAGCTCCTTGCCGGTACCGGTCTCCCCGCGCACCAGCACGGTGACGTCGGCATCGGCCACGCGCTCGACGAGCGCCCGGACGGCGACCATCTTGTCGCTGGTGCCGAGCAGGATCTCGTCGAGCGGCAGCGCCCGGCCGCTGTCGGTCCCCGACGGCAGCGCCGGCCGGTGCCGGAGGGCCGCGGCCAGGGCCCCCTCGAGCTCGCGCCCGTCGAAGGGGCGCGCGATCAGCGTCGCCGACGTGCCGCTCTGCTCGAGGATGGGGAAGAGCTGCCGGTCGGCGATGACGACCACGGGAACGCTGCGATCGATCTCGCGAAACGTCGCCAGCATGTCCAACGCCTGACGCCCGGCGACGTTCACGATGACGGCGCCCGGGCGTCCGTTCTCGAAGCGCGGGACGGCCTCATCGGGGCCGACCGCGAGAGCGCGATAGCCTCGACCGGCCAGGAACCCACTGAGCACGTTGCGTGTGGTGTGCTCGCTCTCGACGACCAGGATGTGCTCAGGCCGCTTCTCTGGCGCCGTCCGCATGCTTGCCATGTGTCCTTCAGCTAGCCTCGACTGTGAGGCCCACCGACAGACAGCAAGCGAGATGCCACGTCCTCTGGGGTCTGAACCGCACGAAAACCGGACTACCGCCGCGTCCTCGACATCGCCGAGCGTGGCGAATCACTACACACCGGTCGTGCAAGTTGCACGCGCGGCTGAGTGTGGTGCCGCCTCGTCGGGAGTGGTCATCGAAGGGAGTTTTCTGGAAATGCGTGGGCCGTTGGTGGCCTCGCCGGCCTGCTGGACCGCAGGACCGCGTCATTCCATCCTGGCATGCGCCTTGAAGTGAGTGGCGACTGGATTCGACTCTCATGAACAATGACAAATCGCTGGCGAAATCACCCGAACACTCCTACACCCTCGTCATCGTCGCCGCCTTCGTCATCGCCGTGCTGATGCCGTTCGTCCGCGCCGTCGCCACTGGAGACACGCAGATCGCCGCCGCCTACGCCTCGGCCGCGCCAGCCGCTCCGGGCCACACGTCGCTGGCTCGCGGCGGTGCCGATGAACTCTCGCTGCTCGTCGTCGGCGCGTTCCTGCTCGGCTTGGGTACGGTGCTCCGCAGGGTCGCGTGACGGCCGAGGCGCCAGCACCCCCGTCCCTCACCAGTCAGGCCGTCTGGCTGATGGCGGCGAAGACCGCCAGCTTCGTCTTCGCCGTCGCGCTGCCGCTGCTCCTCGTGCGGCGCCTGTCGCAGCAGGATCTCGGTCTCTACAAGCAGGCCTTCTTCGTCGTCATCACCGGGATGAACCTGCTGCCGCTCGGGTTCGCGATGAGCGCGTTCTACTTCCTGCCGCGCGAGCGCACGCGGCAACCCGCAGTCATCGCCAACATCCTCGCCTTCCTGGCCGCGACGGGCGGGATCGCCGCGGCGCTGCTGCTGGTCTGGCCGGGCTTCCTGGTCTGGCTCTTCGGCACGCCGGAGCTGGCCGGCCTGGCCCGCCTCCTCGGGGTGGTCGTGCTCCTGTGGACCATCGGCTCGTTCCTGGAGTTCATCACCGTCGCCGTCCAGGACGTGCGCGCCTCGACGGCGTTCATCGTGCTGGCCCAGTTCAGCAAGACCGCGCTGTTGATGGCCGCGGCCGTCATGTTCGGGACGGTGCGGGCGCTGGTAGTCGCGGCGCTGCTGCAGGGCATCGTGCAGATCACCGTGATGGCGCTCTATTTGCGCCGACGCTTCCCGCAGTTCTGGCGATCGTTCGACTGGCCGCTGCTGCGCCGCCAGGGCGCCTACGCGCTGCCACTCGGCCTGTCGTCGATGGTGATCCTGCTGCAGGACACGCTGCATCACCTCTTCGTCAGCCACGCCTTCGGCCCGGCCGGCTACGCGATCTACTCGGTCGGCGTGACGCAGCTGCCGCTGGTCGGAATCCTCCGCGAGTCGGCCGGGGCGGTGATGCTGCCCCGGATCAACGAGCTGGAGAGTGACAACAGCCGGCTCCAGATCCTGGACCTGGTGGCGCGGGCGGCCCGCAAGCTGGCGCTGGTCTATTTCCCCCTGTCGGCATTCCTGCTGGTCGTCGGCCGCGAAGTGGTCGTCCTGCTCTTCACCCGACAGTACCGAAGCGAGCTGGCCGATCTTCGCGATCGCAGTCCTGATCCTGCCGATGAACGCGATCGTCCTGGATCCGGCGACGCGCGCCCACAGCGAGCGCTTCTTCTTCCTCCGGCTCCGTCTGCTGGTGCTCGGCATCCTGACGACCGTGCTGGCCCTCTACGCGTCCGAGCTCGGCCTGGTCGGGGTGATGGGCGCCGTCTTCACGGCGATCGCCAGCATCTGGCTGATCGGCGTCTGGCGGATGGCGCGGCTGCTCCAGGTGGGGCCGTCGGAGCTGCGGGCGTTTCGCCCGGTCGGCTGGATCGGCGTCGCCACCGTCGTCGCCGGCGCCGTCGCCGCGGCCGTTCGCCTCCTCGTCGTCGGGGGCCCGGGCTGGTGGGTGATCGCGGTGTGTGCGGCGGCCTTCGGCCTCGTCTACGCCTTCAGCCTGAACCTGTCCGGGATCGTCGCGGTGTCCGAGCTTCGCTCGCTCTGGAACGACGTGCGCGGCGTCTTCACCAGCGCTGGCGCCGCCCTGGCGATGATGCTGCGGCGTTCACGCCCGCAAGCGCCGGCTGATCCGTCGGCGCCGGCGCCGGTCGATCTGGCCGCCCGCTAGCGAGGCGGCTGGACGACTGGCTGCGCACCGCGCCGCCAGCGTTGCAGCGCGACGGCGACTGACGGCGCGACGGCGAGCAGCCGCACGAACGCGGCCAGCTTGAGGCTGGGCAGCGTCCGCGCGGCCGTGGCCAGCTTGCGGTGAGCGGCGGCGGCATCGCCGGCGTCGAGGAGCCGCTGGCCTTCCGCCAGAGCCAGTTCGGCGTCGCAGCGGCGGTCCGCCTCCTCGGCCAACTGTCGCACGTCGGCCCCGAGCGCCCGCGTCTCGACGAAGCGTCGGCGCACGGCCACCTGCGCGGCCAGCATCCGGCTGGGCACCGCCGACAGGCTCGCCGGATGCAGGCGGCGCCGGCCGAGGATCGCCGGGTTGTAGCGCAGGCGGCCGTGGGCGGCCAGCTTCAGCCACATCTCGTAGTCTTCGCCCAGTCTGAGCGCATCGTCGAACCCACCCACGGCGAGGACCGCCTGGCGGCTCGCCATCGCCGTCGACGTCACGACGACGCAGCGGCCGAGGAGCACCGCGGTCAGGTTGCACTCTGGCGCCGGCGGTTCCATCGTCATCAACGTCGTGGTGCCCGCGCCGATGCCGAACGGCTGCGAATCGGCCCAGAGAAGCACGACGTCCGGTTCGCGCCGCAGGATGGCGAGCTGCTCGGCCAGGAAGACCGGCGCCCACAGGTCGTCGCCGTCGAGGAACGCCAGGAATTCGCCCGAGGCGGCGGCGATGGCCGTGTTGCGAGCCTTGGCGGCGCCGCCCTGCGGCTGCTCGATGTAGTGGATGCGGTGCCGATATGGCTGGACCGCCTCGCGCAGGCCGGCCGTGTCCGGGCAGCCGTCGTTGACGACGACGATCTCGACATCCTGGAACGTCTGCGCGAAGACCGAGTCGAGCGTCTCGGCGATATACGAGGTCACGCGGAACGCGGGAATGATGACGCTGACGGTGGGGTGGGCCATGCGGTCGCTCGGTCACGCCTGGAAGGCGATGTCCATCCAATCGTGCGGCGGCGGCTCGCCGGCCCCGGCGCGACGGCCCTCCAGGGCGTCCTCGAGCCCGGTGCGGCACGCCCCGGGCCGATCGAGCGCGGCGGCGTCGAGCACGGCCACGCCGCGCTGCCGCGCGAACTCCAGCAACTTGCGGTCGTAGGCCAGGATGGCGGCGGGGGCGCCGAACGCCTCGGCCAGGACGGCCGCATGCAACCGCATCGCGACCACCAGCGACGCCTCCCGGAAGAGCCGCGCAACGCGCGCGACGTCCACCGTCCAGGTGACGAAGTCGACCGCATCCGGCCGCTGCATGCGCGTCGCGATCGCGCGGTGCATGGTGTCGTCGTCCTCCGTGTCATGCTGCTGGAGCGGCAGGAACGCGATGCGCAGCCCACGCCGCGCCAGGCCGTCCAGGGCCGCCGCCAGCTCCTGCAGCCGCGACTCCGGCATCGCGAAGCGTCCGAACGCGTCGGGGTTGCCGCGAAGGCACACCAGCACGTAGGGAGCCGACCGCGCCGACCCGTCATGGACCGCGGCGCATTCCTCGGGAAACAGGCGCGGCAGCGACAGCACGATGTCACCGGCGAAATACGTCCGGGCGGCGCCGCGAGCGGCCAGCGCGACTTCGTAGCCGCGGCGGTCGCGGACCACCACCTGGCGGGCGCGCTCGAGCACGTGGCGCAGCACCCGCCCGCCGTAGCCCGTCGTCGGCGGCCCGATGCCGGCGTTCAGCACGTACCACGGGGTACCGAACGCCTGGGCGACGAAGTACTTCTCCGTGGCGAACGACAAATGCCGCCAGCCGCGATCGTCGCGCAGGACGTCGCCGCCGCCGCCGACGAGGCCGTCGAACTTGCGCAACTGTCCGAGCAGACGCAGGGCGGCGCCACGGCCCCAGGCGTCATACCAGGCCCATTGCCCGAGCAGCGGCACGTTGCGCAGCGCCGGCAGGGCACTGCTGCGTTCCGCCTCCTCGGGCCGCTCCGACAGCACCGTCACCGTCGGGTGTACAGAATCCATCCAACGGACCAGGCAGCGCAGCATGAGCTCGTCGCCTAGATTGCGCACGCCGTAAAAGCCTGCCAACAATAGGCGAGGTGGCGCGGACGGTGGTAGCGGGGTCGTCATCGATCTGGGTTGCGGCGGCCGCGCAGTGGCCGCCAGCGGGTCAGCAGCAAATGCCGGGCCGCCACGGTTCAGGCCGATTGCGAGGTCGAGCGGTGAGTGGGGATCTTCAACGGTGGCAGCTGGACGGCTCGTTTTCCCTCATCCAGCAAATTCGCCTCGCCCATGCGTTGGCCGAGTCGTCTTTCGTCATCGCCGTACCCGCCGACCAGCTCGACAAGTTCAGTGTGCTCCGCGACACGTTCGGCCTGGCGCTCGCCGCGGCCACCGCGGCGGATCGGTCGCTGACGCCGTTCGTCACGATCGATCACCAGACGCCGTCGACGGCAGTCGGCTGCGTCATCCGGCCCTTGATCTTCCCGCGCGCCATCGTCGAGCACTGCCGCACGCTCTGGCCGGCCAGCCGGGCCCATCGCTATTCGTTCGCCGGTCTCGTGACGGACAGCCGCCGGGCGTTGCTCGAAGCCTGGCTGGCGGGTGGGGCTTCGGCGACGCCCGCCTTGACGGCCCGCACGGCCGTGGGTGATTTCGTCCGCCGCCGGTTGATCCGCTGGCGCGGCGCCGATCGGCAGCGCCGCATCGGCGACGTGACCGTGTGGTCGTCGGAGCGCGGTCGGCGCTTTCCGACCAAGGCGTGGGACGAGGACTACTTCAGGATGCTCGCCGACTCGGCCGCCGTCCTCTGTCCGAGCGGGGACTACGTGTGGTCGTACCGCTTCTTCGAGGCCTGCTTGTGCGGTGCGATGCCGATCGTCGAGCACGCCTCACCCGTCTACGAGGGTTTCCGCTACCGCCTGATGACTGATCCCCGCGACCGCGCGCCCTGGTCGGCCGACATCGCCGAGCACAACTATCGGACCTGCGTCGAACGGATCGTCGTGCCGGTCGAGCAGCTCGATGGCGAGCTCGCCCGGCTGGCGTCGCTGCCGGGCGCGGTCAGCGCGGTTCGAGCACGCAGCGCACCGCAGCCGTCGTGAACTCGCGGGTGACCCGGTTGGCGATCAGCCGCAGCGGGCGGATCGGCAGCAACTCGAAGCTGGCGAAGCGCAGCGGGCTCGCCTCGACCAGCCTGACGAAGCGCCGGATGCTGATCTTGTTCAGGCCGCTCTCGGCGATGGTGGTGGCGCCGTCCGTCTTGTGCAGCGATCGCCACCGCACCATGGCCCGCTCGGAGAACAGCAGGTGCGAGAACGGGAAGACCGAGTAGATGTGGCCGCCGAGCGGGTGATACCAGGTCGGCCCGAAGGCCGCCAGCACCTTGCCACCCGGGCGCAGCAGCCGCCTCATGTGCACCAGCACGTCGGCTGGATCGGCGAAGTGCTCGAACGAGTCGAGCGAGATGATCAGGTCGACCGTATCCTGCCATTCCCGCACGAATGTGCAGCGATCTCGAGACGCCCTGCGCCTCGGCGTGCTCGACGGCGAGGTCGAGCCACTTCTGGCGCAGGTCGACCCCGATGACGTGCCGGGCCCCGTGCTGGGCGATTTCGACCGCCTCGCCGCCCGGCCCGCAGCCGAAGTCGAGAACGTCCTTGTCGCGCGTCTGATCCCAGATCCGCGGCCCGAGCAGCACTTCGAGCTTGCTGCGTCCGATGTAGGCCGTCGCGATATCACAGCGCTCGACCGCGCCGTTGCGACTGGCCAGATTGAGCAGGGCGATCCCCACTGCCCCGCCGATCAAACTCATCGACCCACCTCCGCTGCTCTGCCGTGACGCCCGGGCGGGGACGTGCCCGGACCAAGCCCGAGTAGAGAGCAATTCTGATACCGTGTCGGCCGTGAAGGGGGCACGACTGGGTGGCCTGCTCGCGCGCGGACTGATCGGTGGGGCCGCGGCCATCATCGTCGTCATCGCCACCCTGCTGACATGGCCCTGGTCGGTGATCGGGCCCTCTGCCGACGAGCGGCGTATCGCGGACCTGCAGCGGCTGTCGCACGCCGTCGACGTCTTCCGGGCCCGCCAGCACATCCTGCCCGCCTCGCTGGCCCGTCTGCCGATGGAACCGGCCGCGCCGGTGCACACCTACGATCCCGTCACCAACCGGCCCTACGACTACCGGCCGCTCGGGCCGCTGGCCTACGAGCTGTGCGCGCGCTTCGACAGCGCCGGCCCCGAGGAGCGGCAGGATTTCTGGTGGCACGACGCCGGCCGCTACTGCTTCGCGCTGGAGATGCGCGAGGAACCCAAGCCGCCCTCGGCGGCCTCGGCGGCAGCGACACCGGATGCACAGACGCCGGTGCCCGAGGGCTCCGCGGTGCCGCCGGCGGAGGGTGCAGCGGCCTCCGTGCCGGGACCAGCCGCACCGGCGAGCGCACCGGCTCCCGAAGGAGCCAGCACGCCGGCACCGCCGCAGCGGTGAGGCCGACCGCTACTTGGCCACGGGCGCGGGGAGCGCCGTGTTGCTGACGAACGCAATGCGCTTGCCGTCCGGCGACCACGACGGCACGTTGATCGTGCCCTGGCCGCCGAAGACGTAGGCGATCACCTTGGGGTTCGAGCCGTCGAGCGCCAGGTGGCGCAGGTAGACGTGCTTGTAGAACGGGTGATCGGTCGACTGGATGTCCTCGCCGTAGGAGATGATCACCATCGACTTGCCGTCGGGCGCGATGTGCGGGAACCAGTTGTTGAAGCGGTCGAAGGTGATCTGCTGCTGGTCGGTGCCGTCTGGCTTCATCCGCCAGATCTGCATGTGCCCCGAGCGCGTCGAGTTGAAGTAGAGCCACTGCCCGTCGGGCGTCAGCTCCGAGCCGTCGTCGACGCCCTCGGTCGTGGTCAGCCGGATCTCCTCGCCGCCGTCGACCGAGATCTTGTAGATGTCGAGTTCGTTGTGGCGCTGTCCCGTGTAGAACAGCCACTTCTTGTCGAGCGACCAGCCGTGTAGATACGAGGGTGAGAGCGGCGTGACGCGCTTCGGCTCGCCGCCGGTCGCCGGCAGCACCCAGACCACCGAGCGGTTGCCGTCAGCCGGATCGTTGCTGGCGCTGCTGATGCCCAGCATCGTGCCGTCGAAGGACAGCACGTGGTCGTTGTTGTTGCGGATGACCGATCCGGTGTTGAACGGCGCCACCGCCTTGGACGCGAAGTCGAACGTCGACAGCTTGCCGCTGCCGTTGAAGATCAGGGTCTTGCCGTCGGTCGTCCAGTTCGGCGCCTGGATCGAGATCGGCGACGTGTGCAGCACGGTGCGGTGCCCGGTCGCGACGTCCATCACCTCGAGGTTGCTGCCGATGTAGTCGCGATACGGTACCCAGCCGGTCTTGGGCGGCACCACGATGCGGACGTTGGTGAAGGTCGCCGTCTCCTTGACCGCCGGGTTGTGCGAGCAGGCGAACAGGCCGACGTGCACGTCGGGGCCGAGGTCGGGGCCGTAGAACTCGGTGTGGACCATCGGCTCGCCGAACTTGGCGACGCCGACGATGTAACGGCGCCCTTCGCGCTTCAGCTCGAGGACGTCGGCGTGGGTGATGGCGGCGCGGATCGTGGCGGTGATGCCGCCGGCGACCTGGCGGTGCTGCAGCGAGGTCAGGCCGTCGCCGTGCAGCACGGCGTCGACGTAGGGCGAATCGGCCTCGAGGCCCTTGCGGATGATGACGCCGATCTTGCGGTGCGGATCGGTGCCGGCGCCGACGAACGCCACGTGGGTCCGGATGAGGAAGTCGCCGCTCATCTTTCGCCACGCGAACTGGAACTCGTCGCGGGTGCCCCACATGTTGGTGCCGCCGGCCGCGAGCGTGTAGGTCTGCGACGCGGGGTCGTAGGCGGTCGAGCCCTTGATCGCCGGCGAGCCGAGATCGGCGGTGGCCTCGAAGTAGCCGACGGCGGGGCCGACCGCGGTCGGCGGCGCGTTGTTGACGGGGGCCGGGGCGGGCGGGGCCTGCGCGGCCAACCGCGCCAGGCCGCCGATGCCGATCGCCGCCGACAGCGCGAGCGCGCCGCCCGTTACGAGCGCACGGGCGCCGCGGCTCACTTCGTCTCCGCCTTCTTCGGCTTGGTGCCGAGCGCCGCCCAGTTGACGACGTGGTAGGTCGCCGGCACGGTGCCGACGTTGCGGACGGTGTGCGGCACCATCGACGCAAAGAAGATCAGCGAGCCGGTCGGCGCCGGCTGCCACTCGCCGTTGACCCAGGCTTCGACCGCGCCGGCCTTGACGATGATCAGCTCCTCGTTCTTGTGCGTGTGCGGCGCATGCGGCGAGCCACCCGGCTTCAGCGTCGTGGTGTGGTACTCGAGCTCATCGAGCGTGGCCGTCGGCGCGGCGAACACGGTGCGTCGCGCGCCCTGCTCGGTCGGCGTTTCGGGCACCGACTCCCAGGTGAACAGGGCCGACTTCATCAGCAGGCCGGCGGGGCTTGGGGTCGATTGGGTGGCGACGGCGACGGCCGCGGCCATGACGACGGCCGCGCTGAGCGCAGCGGTCCGAAGAATGCGCATCTATCCTCCTGGTGTGAGGGGCGAACTATACCACGCAGAGGTATGACCAGTCGGATACACTGCGCCCGACTGGAACTCCCAACTTCCAACCTCCAACTTCCAAAGAACCGCCAACTCCCAATATCGACCATGCTCACGCAGCAATTTCTGGCTGTGGCCATTGCGGCCGCGGCTCTTGCGAGCGTTGACACGCCCGACGCGGCCCAAGGACCTCGGGCCGCCGAGAAGCCAGGCTGGGTCGCGCTGTTCGACGGGGCGACGCTGAACGGGTGGAAGGCGAGCGAGCATCCCGAGTCGTGGAAGGTCAAGGACGGCACGCTCTCGTGCAACGGCGCCCGCTCGCACCTCTTCTACGTCGGGCCAGACGGACAGGCGCAGTTCACCGACTTCGAAGCCGAGTTCGAGGTGTTCACCCACACCGGCGCCAACTCCGGTGTCTATTTCCATACCGCCTGGGTGGACAAGGGCTGGCCGACGCAGCAGGGCTTCGAGATGCAGGTGAACAATCACCAGCCGCACTTTCCCGGCGACACGGGCGACACCTACATCGAGAACAAGAAGACCGGCAGCCTCTATGGCGTCCGCAACACCTACAAGGCGCTGGCCCGCGACAACGAGTGGTTCACGCTGAAGCTGCGCGTGCAAGGGCCGCGGGTCCGCATCCACGTCAACGACGCGCTGGTCGTCGACTACCTCGAGCCGGACGGCGAGGTCGCCGGGATGACCCCGCCGCTGCAGAAGATCGGCAAGGGCACCTTTGCGCTGCAGTGCCACGACGGCCGCAGCCAGGTGCAGTACCGCCGTATCGCCGTGCATCCACTGCCACCGGCCCCGGCCGGCCAGACGACGCGCGCGCCGAACCCGTCGCCGGCCGCCGCCACGCGGTATCGCCTGGCCCGCGACAATTTTCCGCTGGTCGATCTGCGCGCGCTCGATGCCACGGACGCCGGCCGGCTCGAGGCCTCGCTGGCCGCGGCTCGGGACGGCGCGCTGTTCGTCGGCGTCTCCGCATCGGCGGGCCGGACCAGGGCGATCAAGGACGACGCCGGCGTCGACCGCCTCGTGAAGCGCTTCGGCGGCAAGCCGCTTTTCCTCGGCCTGCGCGCCGACGAGCGCGGCTGGGCGACGGCGATCACGCCGAAGGCGCTGGCAACGATTGACTTCGTGCTGCTCGACGGCGAGACGCTGCCGGCGGCGCTGCCGAAGACCGCGGCGGCCGATCCGAACACCTACGGCGACGCGCTCGTGGCGGCGACGGTGGCGTCGCTCGCGCAGGAGCCGGTCGACGTCTACGGCGCGCCGCTCTATGTGCCGGCCGCGCTGGCCGGCCAGCGCGACGCGATCTGGACCGAGGCGCGGCAGCAGCAGGTCATCGACGCGGCGGTGGTGCACCACGTCGCCATCGAGATCAACGGCGCGCTGCGGCTGCCCGGCGAGGCCTTCGTGCGCAAGGCCAAGGCAGCGGGCGCGACGTTCACGCTCGGCCACTGCGCCGTCGACACCCCAGCCGGCGACTACTGCTTCGACGTCCGCGAGAAGGCCGGCTTGTCGTGGCGGAACATGTACGAGCCCGGCCACGTCCCGCCGCGCGGCGCCAGCGCGCAGCCGACGCCAGCGGTGCGGTAAATCCCGCTCCCAAGCCGATCGATCCCTGACGAAGACGCCGCGGATGCGGTGCGGGTATTCCTTCCGCGCTCCACTTCCGCAAGCCGGTAGACCGCGCTCCAGCTGCAGCCGGCCGCACGCGTGGCGGGCGGCCGCACCTGCTGTGCCGGACTGAAACCGGTCGCGCCTTCGCGCGACCTGCCGGCGTGGGCTTGCGCGCGCTCTACGCTGACGCAGGCGTCGGCTTGCTTCAAGTCGCGCTCCAGGAACACCCGCACCGCTCACCCTGCCGGCGTCCCGAGCAACAAGGAGATGCCGTGCTGGCAGCGATGACATCGTGGTGCACGCGCGTCGCTGTCCGTCTGCTCCGCTACGCTACGCTTGCCAAGGCGCCGCAGGTTCGCGTCTGCGACATGTGCGTCTCAGCTGGCTGTGCCAGGGACCCTCGCCCCTTCAAGACAACGGAAGCAATCATTCTGATCGATGAAATGCTCAACGACATGGCTTGTGCCAAGCTCACCTAAGTGTGTTGCGCGATCGGGATGAGCGACAGCGACGAACGGCAACCCCAGTGTCTGCGCGCATCTTAAGTCCCAGATCGCGTCTCCAACCAAGGCAACCCTGGGAAATGCATTCTCCCTGTAGTAGGTCTTGGCTCGGGCGATGGCGGCTTGGACGATATCGTGCCGTGCTGGTCCATCCTCTGCGAATGCCGCAGGAAGGTGGCCCGCGCCGAGTTCTTCAGCGTCCATTTTAAAGCGAGCGGACCGTTCCCAGCCGCCGGTTGCAATCGCAACGCCCCACTTGGCATGCCTCAGCCGCGCCAGAAACGCTGTCGCGCCCGGTATCTCTCCAAAGGCGTTGGCAGCCGATTCGTAGCGACCTCGCAGTAGTCCAACGAAACAGTCCACGAACGCTTCAATTTCGGTGGGATCTGGTGCGCGACCAAAACGCGACTGGAATACTTCTTTATACTTCTTGCATGACGCCGAGGTCAGTCACGTGCTCATATTCAGACCATTTGTCATTGACATCCTTGACGCCAAGAGATTTGTCGAAGGCTTGCAGGTAGCAATCGCCATCGACGGCGAAGGTCCGGGTCAAGGTCCCGTCGAGATCAAAAACAACAAGAGTCACAGGTGTGTTTAGCGCCGTGTCCAACTCGCAATAGGCGACCGACGTATCGTGGGCGGCCCTGCGAGGCTTGCAGCATGCCACAATGCCGGCCCGTGCGATTCTGCCCTAGGTGACTACTGGATGCTTTTCCCGTCGTCGCCTTGTGGCGAGTTATGCGGCCCAGCATCGTGACCCACACGGGAGTCGGAATCGTGCGCGAGCCGGCCGGGAATCAGCCACTTGAACTCGCTATTGGCTTGGTGGTCAGGACGCCGGTGCGTGAGCGGTGTGGGTGTTCCTGGAGCGCGACTTGGAGCAAGCCGACGCCAGCGTCAGCGTAGAGCGCGCGCAAGCCCACGCCGGCAGGTCGCGCGAAGGCGCGACCGCTTTCGGTCCGGCACAGCAGGGGCGGCCGCCGACGCCGCTCTGTGGCGTGGCGCGGTCGGCTGCAGCTGGAAGCGCGGTCTACCGGCTTGCGGAAATGGAGCGCGCAAGGAATACCCACACCGCATCTGCGGCGTCGCGCCAGTCAAAATGCACGGTCTGGACGATCGACCGGCGCGGAGCGCTCTTGCGGCTGGCTTACTCGTCGCCGCCTGGGCGGCGCTGCCGGCCGGCCTTGACTTCGGACCGCACGCGCTTCTCGCCGAGGCGCTGCTCGCGCTGACCCTTGCCCGGCTTGGTCGCGCGGCGCGACTTCGGGCGGTGCGTCGCCTGCTCGACGAGGGCGATGAGGCGGGCGCGGGCGGCCTCGCGGTTCATCGCCTGGGTGCGGTGCTCTCGGCTGTCGATGACGAGGACGCCCTCGATGGTCAGGCGCTTGCCGGCGAGCACGGCGAGGCGCGTCTTGATCTCGAACGGCAGCGACGACGCCTGGACGTCGAAGCGCAGTTGGACCGCCGTCGACACCTTGTTGACGTTCTGGCCGCCCGGGCCGGACGCGCGGACGAAGCGCTCCTCAATCTCACGCTCGTCGAGCGACAGGGTCGGCGTGATCTCGAGCATGACGGGCGACGCTACCTGATCGGGCAGCGGTCATCGAGCACGCGGATCGACGAGGCGTCCATCACCGCGATGCCTTCCGGGACCGGCGCCCGCTGCGACTGCATCGGATCGCCGTTGCGCGGCGCCCCGATGACGACGCGGGTGTTGCCGATGCGCGCGCCGGGGGCGCTGTCGCGCAGGTCGTTCTTGCGGACGAGGCCGATGATCTCGACGAGGTCGCCGTCGTGCGTCTTGACCACGTCCATCACCACCCGCGGTCCGTTGAGGCGGAAGCTGCGGCCGGTGACGTTGGGGCCGCGACGCATGAAGTCCTCGCCCGGCTGGGTGGCGGTGAAGACGCGGCCCTTGAGGCAGCCGGTCGTGGCGATCTCGACCGAATCGGCAGGAATCTTCTTCTCGGGCTCGGGCGTCTGGGCGAACGCCGGCCCGGACAGCAGCACACCGGCGAACACGAGGCGGGCAAAGGTCTTCATGGATGGCTCGATGGCAGGGTGCCGGCTGGCCCGGCGCCCAGACCAATCTACCATCCTCAGACGCGGCGTCCGGCGCGACGGCCGGCCGGGGCGGCGGTGCCATCGCGCTGATCGCGCTCGTGCGCCAGCAGGGCCGCCTTGCGCCCGGCGCCCCAGCGGTAGCCGCCCTCCTGTCCGTCGGCCCGCACCACGCGGTGGCAGGGCACGACCAGCGCGACCGGGTTGGCGGCGCAGGCCCGGGCCACTGCCCGGGCCGCGGTGGGTCGGCCGATGGCCTTGGCGACCTGCTGGTAGGAGCGGACCTCGCCGAACGGGATGGCGCGCAGGGCGCGCCACACGCGCTGCTCGAAGGCGGTGCCGCCGACGTCGGTCGGCGGCGCCGCGCCGTCCGCGGACGCCAGCTGGCGCCGGATCGCCGCGACGTGGCCGCGCAGGGCGGCATCGGCCGGGGCGAGCTCGGCGCGCGGGAACTCGGCGGCGAGATCGGCCTCGAGCGCGGCGGCGTCGTCGCCGAGCATGACCCGGCAGACGCCGCGCTCGGTCGCCGCGACCAGCAGCTGGCCGAACGGCGTCGGCGCGACGACGGCGCGGATCCGCTCGCCAGCGCCGCCACGGCGGTAGGCGCCGGGCGTCATCCCCAGATGGCGGCCGGCGTGTTCGTAGGCGGCCCGGCTCGATCCGTAGCCGACGTCGTAGGTAGCGGTGGTCACGAGCATGCCCTCCTTCAGCCGGGCGCGCAGGCGTCCGGCCCGGCGTTCGGCGGCGTAGGTCTTCGGCGAGGCGCCGACGGCGCGCAGGAAGGCGCGCTGCAGGTGGAACGGGCTGATGGCGCAGGCGGCGCCGAGGGCCGACAGCGTCAGGCGGCCCTCGCGATCGGCGTCGACGTGGGCGTCGATCAGGCGGCGGGCGTGGGCGACGGCGCGCGCGGTCGCCGACGGGGCCGGCGTGCCGGTCGGCTGGCAGCGCCGGCAGGCCCGGAAGCCGGCCGCCTCGGCGTCGGCGGCGGCGCGGAACAGCCGCACCCGATCGCGGCGCGGCCGGCGCGACGGACACGACGGCCGGCAGAACACCCCCGTGCTGGTAACGCCGTAGAGAAAGCGTCCGTCGGCGCGCCCATCGCGCGTCTCGATGGCGCGCCAGGTGGCGTCGGGGATGGCGGCAGCGCGCGGCATGACGTCAGGGTAGCCGACGGTCCGGGGCCCGGCATTCCGTTTCTTGCGCCCGAACCGCGGGCCCGAACCCCGCCGGCCGCTATGGCAGAATGCGGCATGCGTCCGGGCGTTCTCGTGCTCGCCGCCGCGCTCGGCCTGGCCGCGGCGGCGCCGCTGCGTGCCGACGAGTGGACGCTGATCGACGTCAAGGCCCGGCTCGCCAACGACGGTCGGACCACCGTCGTCGAGACGCATCACATCGTCCTCGAGACGACCGGCCGAAAGACGTTCCACGAATTCGGCCGCGGCGCCGATCAGGACATCCGACTGACGGCGGTGACCCGCATCGGCCCGGACGGCGAGCCGCACCCGCTGAAGAAGGTCGAGACCGTCACTGGTCCCGACGAGTTCACCTACTACGATCGCGGCCACGCCCACTTCTCGATCCCGCCGCTCGGCGAGCGCATCGCCGTGCAGTACCGTTTCGACTACGAGCTGGTCGGTGCCGTCGCCCCGGCCTGGGCGATCGCCGCCGGTCCCGGCTCGCGGGATCCGGACGAACAGGGGCTGTTCTTTCCGTGGGATCGCGTCCGCCACATCGGCGACGACTGGCGGCGGGCCTGGCCGGCGTTGACCACCCGCTACCGCTTCGATCACGACGTGCTGCTGCCCGATCGCGCCGGGCCGGGCCACGTCTTCCGCCGGATCGACTACCGGCTCGAATACGACACGGCGTGGCGCGACATCGCGCCGCAGACCGACTTCGCGACCCCCACCTCCAGCGCCTACCGGACCGCCAAGATCTTCGACTACCTCAAACCGGGACGTCCAGAGCACACGTCGACCGCGCCGGCGACGATGCGGCTCGCGTCGCTGCTCGCGCTGCCGGTGGTGGGCACGTTCGGTTGGGGTCTGATGGTCGTCGCCGCCCGCGTCCGTCGCGGCCCGCCGATCGATCGCACCTTCGTCGACACCCGGTTCCTCGGGCGCGCCCCGGAGGAGATCGCGTTCCTGATCGACGACAAGCACCCGGTCGTCGCCGACGTGCTGGCGCGCCTGGCCGGCGAGTCGGCCATCACCATCCATGCCGATCGGCCGGCCGGGCACACCTTCGAGGGAGCGGACCAGGACGGCGAATTGCGGCTCCACATGCGGCGTGTCGCGGCCGACGCCACCCTCACCGGCTTCGAGCGAGACGTCCTCGACGACATCTTCGGCGACGCCCGCGAGCTGACCACCGAGTCGCACCGGCAGCGCCATGCCGGTCGCGACTACCGTCCGGACGACGTTCTGGATCGGCGCCTGCGCGACGCCACCCTGGTCAGGGCCGGCGCCGACCCGGGCGCGACCGGCAAGGCCAGGGCTCGCTGGACGCCGGCCCGCATCGGCCTGATGCTGGTGTTCGCCGTTGGGCTGCTCGGGGTGTTTCGCAACCTCGGGCCGCTCGTCGACATCGCCCCGATCGTCGCCATCTGGGCGTTCTTCACCGTGGCGCTCGTCAACGCCTGGCCGACCGGTTGGTGGTATGCCGGCCGGCCCATGCGCGGGCTGCTGGTCGCGCTGGTGCTGCTCTACGCGATGCAGCTGACGATGCTGCTGATGCCGAACCGGCCGCTGCCCGCCGAGGGGTGGGCGGCCTCGGCCCTCGCGGTGCTGGCCGGCTACTTCCTCACGCTGGTGCGCGCGCAGATGCCGGGGGGCCGCGGCGGGGTGATCGCCGACCTGCTGCGGATGCGCACCTACGCGCACGACGAACTGCAGCGGCCGCGGCCGCAGCTCGACGACCGCTGGATCCCACGCCTGCGCGCCCTCGGCCTCGGCCGCGCCATCGAGAAATGGCGCGCCCGCCACAGCGGCGGATCGGCGATGCCGCCCGAGCACGGCGACCGGCCCCGGATCACGAACGCCCATTTCACCGGCCTGTCGCCGGCCCCCTGGGCCGGGCCCAAGGACTGGGCCGCGGCGCTGACCGTCTACGACGACAGCGAGTCCGCGGACGAAGACGAAGACGAGGACGAGCACGCCGACACGGACGCGGACGGCGGCAGCGGTAGCGGGAATCGATCGTGAGCCGGCAGGAACGCTCGAGGCCTACATCCAGGCCCAGTCCGAGGCCTCGTTCTTGCACGGGCTGTGCCCGTCGTGCGTCACCTCGCTCTATCCCGAGCTACCGCCGCTGCAGTAGGAACGCGGCCAGCGTCCCGTCGGCCAGCCACACCGGCGGCACGTCGTGGCCGAGATGGTCGATCTCGGAGAAGCGGATCGTCGCGCCGGCCTCGGCGAGCGGCACGAACGCCCGACGGTCGTGCCGGATCGGGTTGGTCTCGTCGCGATTGCCGTGGATCACCCAGATCCGCGTCGCCGGCCGCACCGAAGCGGCCTGGTCGGCCCGCGGCACGCCGGCGATCGGGATGGCCGCGCTGAAGAAGCCGGGCCGCTCGTGCAGCAGGGCCCAGGTCGTCGAGGCGCCCATCGAGAAGCCGATGACGCCGATCCGCTGCCGATCGATCGGCAGCGCGTCGACCAGCGTATCGAGGAGCGCCAGCGTCGCCGCGACCAGCGGCGTGCCCTCCGACGTGCGCCCGTCGCCCTCCGCCGGCCCCGAATAGGTGGCCGAGCGCGACGGCATCTGCGGCACCACCACGTAGGCGCCGTCGCGGGCGCGCGCCTCGTCGCGGGCCCAGGCCCGGGCGAAGGCCGTCAGCTGCGATCGGTTGTCGGTGCCGATCTCGGGGTTGGCCATGAACCACTTCCAGACGTTCCCCGACCGCGCGTTCTCGAGCGAGAGCAGCGTGATGCCGAGGTCGATGCCGATGACGTCGGGGTTGACCCAGTCAGCGGTCGGATGGAACGCGTCGGCGAACCCGTAGCGGCCCCACACGCGATGGCCGTACTGTCCGCGCATCCGGAGCAGGGCCGGCAGCGTGACGTCGGCGTCGAACATCAGCGATCCCGCGGCGGCGCACGGCACCACCGTCCCGTCGACCTGCGGATCGTGCGGCGGACCGCCCCACGCCTTGTAGCCGTCACGCGCGTCCGACGCGGTGACGCCCCACAGCGTCTGGTCGTAGCCGGGGAAGCGATCGCGCAGCGACAGGCAGTAGCGCTGGTTGGCGATCGTCGCCAGGCGGCTGTTGGCGAACCAGTCGTGCGGCGGGTCGGGATCGCGCCAGCGCGCGAAGTCGACCCAGGCGTGCGAGTACCTGGTGCAGGAAGAGCGGGCCGGCATGGGTGACGTAGGTGCTGTCGCCCCACGTCAGCCACGGCCGCACCCAGGCCCGCCACGACGCCGCCGGCAGCGGGTGCGTCGGCGAGCCGAGGCCGAGCAGGTAGAGCATCGAGCCTTCGCTGAAGGCATCCCAGCGGTGCACGATCATGCCGCTCTCGGGCCGCCAGCCGTGCGACAGCAGGGTCGGATGCCCGTTGCGCATCCAGGCGAAGTCGACGCGGTGGTAAATCGCCGTCGCCAGTCTGGCGATGTCGGGGTCGGCGGCGAAACACTGGCGGATTGGCGCCGCGTGGCCCTTACTCAAACGTTTAATCTACGGTACCGTGGGCAGTCAGTCGAGGACGGCGTGCGGCTGAGGTAGGCTGAAGCATGGTGGCGGGCGACAAGAAGAAGCGGGCACGGCCCGTCGGCGACACGCGGGTGACTCTGCGCTTCCTCGCCGACGAGCTGGGGCTGTCGCCGGCGTCCGTCTCGCTGGTGCTCAACCGTGCCCCGGCCGCGCGCGCCATCCCGGCCGCCACGCAGGATCGCATTCGCGCCGCCGCCGAACGCTTCAGCTACCGGCCCAACACGATCGCCAAGTCGCTCCGCCACCGCCGGACCCTGACGGTCGGGGTGATGGTGCCGGAGATCAGCGAGGGCTATGCGGCGCTGGTGATGAGCGGCATCGAGGACGCGCTGCTGCAGGCCGGCTACCTCTACTTCGTGGCCAGCCACCGGCACCGCGCCGACCTGGTCGAGGAATACCCGCGGCTGATGCTCGACCGCGCCGTCGACGGGCTCATCCTGGTCGACACGCCGCTGCGCGCACCGCTCCCGGTGCCGGTCGTCGCCGTGTCGGGCCACGACGAGGTCGACGGTCTGACCAACATCGTGCTCGACCATGCCCGGGCGGCGTCGCACGCGCTGGCCCACCTCAAGGCGCTCGGGCACCGGCGCATCGCCTACATCAAGGGCCAGCGCTTCAGCTCCGACACCACGGTGCGGTGGACGACGATCCACGAGGCGGCGCGCGCCCACCGCCTGCCGATCGATCGCGCGCTCGTCGGGCAGCTCGACGGCGAGAGCCCGCTCTCCGATCTCGGCTACGCCGTGACCCGGCGGCTGCTGGCGGTGACGCCGCCGTTCACCGCGCTGTTCGCCTTCAACGACATCTCGGCGCTCGGCGCGATCCGGGCGATCCGCGAGAGCGGGCTGCGCGTGCCCGAGGACGTATCGGTGGTCGGGTTCGACGACATCGCCAGCGCTGCCTACCAGAACCCGGGCCTGACGACGGTGCGGCAGCCGCTCTACGAGATGGGGCAGCGCGCCGCCGACACGCTGGTCGCGCGCATGGAGCGGCCGGACCAGCCGGTGCCGCGGACGATCAGCCTGGAGCCGTCACTGGTAGTGCGCGGCACTACTGCGCGCGCGCGGGGATAACGCCCAACTTCCAACCACCAACTACCAAGGAACGTTCAAGCTCCAACTCCCAACCTTGCTCGGTTCACGGCAACGAACCGGCTTCGGTTGGGGTTGGAAGTTGGCAGTTCCTTGGCGGTTGGGATTTGGAAGTTGGAAGTTCTCGCGTAGCGCTCGCGCTACGCGAGCGCCGCCTTGACGTATTCGTAGCACTTCTTCACTTCGGCGACCGCGTCCTCGCCCCGGTACTGGTACTCGATGTTCGCCGGGATGTCGTACTTGTTCTTCTTCACCAGCTGCAGCACGTCCTTGATCGGCGTGTCGCCCTCGCCCCACGGCACGTTCGCGCCCTGATCCTTCTTGCGATCCTTCAGGTGCAGGTTGGTGATCCGCTTGTGGTGCTTGGTGATGTAGTCGACCGGGTCGTAGCCGGCGGCGACGAAGTGACCGACGTCGAGGTTGATGGCGAAGTGCTTCGACTGGGCCAGCGCCGCCTCGAAGCTCTCGGGCGTGGCGAACTCGTTCGGGTCCTTCGTGTTCGAGTGGTTGTGCATCGCCACCGTCATCTTGTACTTGGCGGCGAACGGCACCAGGCGGGGGACCGTCTTCAGGTTCGACGACGCGGTGATGAACTTCGCGCCGAGCGCCTTGGCCTGGTCGAAGCCCTTCTCGATCTCGATGTCGGTGAAGCTGTCGTTGAAGCTGATGTTGTAGGCCTGCAGCACGACGCCGGCGGCCTTGAACTGGTTCTTGATGTCGATGAAGCGCACCGACGGCGCGGTCAGGCGCCAGGCCCGGACTTCGTCGCGAAAGCCCTCGGGCGGACGCTGCCGGCCGTCCGGGCCGGCCACCATCGTCGGCTTCGGTTCGAGATGCCCGGACCAGAGCTCGCACTCGGGCAGCCCGATTTCCTTCATCGCCTTGAGGGCGTCCTCGAAGGCCAGCGTCCGGAAGCTGTAGGACTGGACCCCGATGCGCACCTTGTCGGCGGCGAGCAGGGCGTTGGGCCAGGCCAGGGCGGCGGCGCCGCCGGCGAGGGCGAGCTGGCCGAATTGGCGGCGTGAAACGGGCCGGGAGTGTCGGGACATAGTGAGGGTTCTCCAGCGTCAGAATCGCGGCGGGTGCAGCCGCCACACCACCATACGCACCCCTGGCACCGGGCATTTCCCGCCCCGACCGGCTCCGCCGGCCACGGGCGCCCACGTATCGGCCCGAGCCGGAGCCTACAGCAGGGCCGGCGGGTCCCGCTGGCGTGCGGGCGGCGAGCATGTCACACTAGATCACTAGGGGACTCAGGCGATACCGCCCGGCTCCGCGCCAACAGGGGCCTCGCCAACAGGACCCCGCCCAAACGACGCCTTCTTGACTACACCTTCCACCCAGACCCGCCGCCGTCCGCCCCGCCGCCGTTCCCGCGCGCCCCATGCCTCGGAACCGGCCGCCCCCTCGACGATTTCCGCGCCCTCGGCCGAACCGGCCAGCGAGTTCACCGTTCCGGACACCGAACCGCTCGCCTTCGAGACGCTCGGCTTCCACGCCGAGCTGATTTCGGGCATCCGCGACCGCGGCTTCGCCCACACGACGCCGATCCAGTCGGCGGTGCTGCCGCTCGTCCGCGCCGGCGGCGACATCGTCGCCTGCGCCGAGACCGGCACCGGCAAGACGGCGGCGTTCGTGCTGCCGCTGGTCGACCGCCTGCTGGCCGCGGCCACCGCCGTCCACGCCACCGGCGCGCCGCCCGAGGCGGCCCGCACCCGCGTCCTGGTGCTGACCCCGACCCGCGAGCTGGCCGTCCAGATCGACGACGACGTCCAAGGCTTCGGCTACCACGCCGGCGTCAGCAGCATGGCCGTCTATGGCGGCGCCCCGATGGAGCCCCAATCGCGGGCCCTCGCCGCGGGCATCCCGTTCGTCGTCGCCACGCCCGGCCGCCTGATGGATCACATGCGCTCCGGCACCAAGTTCGACGGCCTCGAGACGCTGGTCCTCGACGAAGCGGATCGGATGCTCGACATGGGCTTCTGGCCCGACGTCCGGCGCATCGTCGACGCCCTCCCGGCCAAGCGCCAGACGCTCCTCTTCTCGGCCACCATGCCGAACGAGATCCTGGGCTTCGCGCGCGCCATCATGACCGACCCGGCGCTGATTCAGGTCGGCCGCCGCGGTGCCGCCGCCCGCACCATCAGCCACGCCGTCGAGCACATCCCGACCGGCGAGAAGACCGACTGGCTGGCCAAGTTCCTGCGCGGCGCCGTCGGCGCAGCGGGGCCAATTCTGGTGTTCGTCCGCACCAAGCGCGGCGCCGACAAGCTGTCCTCGGCGCTGGCTTCGCGCGGCATCCGCAGCGCGGCGCTGCACGCCGACCGGACCCAGAAGGACCGGCTGTCGGCGGTCGAGGGCTTCAAGTCCGGCCGCATCCGCGTCCTGGTCGCCACCGACATCGCCGCCCGCGGGCTGGACATCGACGGCATCACGCACGTCGTCAACTACGACGTCCCGCACTCGGCCGAAGCCTACGTCCACCGCGTCGGCCGGACCGGCCGCGCCCTGGCCACCGGCCACGCGCTGACGCTGGTGTCGCCTGGCGAGGAGCGGTCGCTGAAGGCCGTTCTGGCCTCCCACGCGCCCCCCGCGCCGCCCGCCGTGACCGTTCCGTAGCCCCCCGCCTTCCCGACAATTCCCGTCCGCGCACACCCGGCAGCCGCTCCTGCCGGGCCGGGGCGGTCTATGGGTGCAGGTGCGTCCCGCCGATGACTTGGTGGTATCGTCCCGTCGATTCTCCGCGCATCGACCCATGCCGCCCCGCCGGCGTTCGATCGCCAGCACCCTGCTCGTGTCGCTGGCCGCGGTGGCCCTGGCCGGCCCCGTCGGCGCCCAGTCGGGCGGGCGCACCAACTGGCGCTTCCTGACCTCGAACGACGGCCTGGCCGAGTCGTGGACCTTCGACGCCACCCGCGGCCCCTCCGGCCGGCTGTTCATCAGCCACGGCGAGGTCGGGCAGATTTCGGTGTTCGACGGCTACCGCATGGAGCAGCTGCCGGCGCCGGGCCCGTACCTGACGGTGCGGGAGGGCAGCGACGGCATGCTGTGGTCGATGCTGCGGCAGGGCGGCGTCGGCAACTTCCTCTACCTCGGGGTGCAGCGCCTGGAAGGCCGGCAGTGGGTGCACTACCCGCTCTCCGAGAGCCTCGGGCCGGGTGAGCCGTCGATCTCGTCGTCGAGCCGCGCCTTCCTCCCGATCGATCGCGATCGCGTCCTGATCGTCGGCGCCGGCAACCTGCTCGACTGCCGCATCCGCGGCGGCGCGCTGGCGGCGGAACGCGCGACGGTCAGCGCCGCGGCGCGCGGCACCGTCCGCTTCCTGGTGCCGGCCCGCCGCGGCGGGGTCTGGGTGGCGAGCGACGGCGGCATCGAGCGCATCCGCGTCGAGCCCGACGGGCACCTGCAGGTGGCCGAAGTCATGTCCTACCCGGGCGGCCTCGGCGCCGCCCGCCCCAGCGCCCTCGTCGACAGCGGCGCAGCCGGGCTCTTCGTCACGGTGCGGGTCACGCGCGCCGGCCAGCCGACCGACGTGCTGATCCGCGGCGGCGACGTGCCGTGGCGGGAGCTGCGGGCGTTGCCGGCGCGCGAGGGCTGGCAGCTGACGGGATGGGCCGGCACCGATCACCAGTGGTGGACGGCGTTCGCCGGTGACGCGTGGTTCGAGCTCGGCGTCGGCTCCGACGACCTGGGCTGGCAGCCGGTGAACCGGAGCCGCGAGCTGGCCGGGCGGCTGCACAACATGATGGCCGACCCGGACGGCGGCTTCTGGCTGGCGACGTCGACCGGCCTGGCCCACCACGTGCCGACGCTGTGGAGCACGCCGCGCGAGCTGGCTGCGTTCACGCGCCCGGCCTCGACGATCTTCGAGGCGCGCAACGGCGACCTGTTCATCCTGCACGACAAGGATCTGCTGGCGCGCCAGGACGGCCGTTGGCGGGCCTATCCGCTGCCGTCCGGCCGCGAAGGCGGTCTGGTCCGCACCGATGCGATGGCCGAGATGCCGGATGGCCGGATCCTGCTCGGCGGCCGGCCGACGCCGGCGATGTTCTTCGATCGTGGGCGCGGCAGGTTCACGGCGGTCGCGCACCCGCGCGGCTGGTTCGTCGAAGTCCTCAACCCGGCCCGCGGCGGCGGTGCCTGGGTGTTGACGACCGACACCGAGTCGCAGCGCCGCCACCTCGAGCGCTTCGACGGCGCCCGCTTCGAGGACGTGGCCACCGGCTCCGATCGCTGGCGGACGCTGCCGCCGCGGTCGGTCGTCGATCTCGACGACGGCCGCTTCGTCGTGGTGCCGGATGGCGACGGCTACGGCGAGGGCCGCGGCCACGAGCTGCACACGGTCGGCGCCGCGCAGGGCCTGCCGATGGCCCCGATCGCCGCGCTCGAGGTCTCGCCCGGCCGCCTCTGGTTCGGCTCGCGCGACGATCTCTTCGAGCGGGCCGGCACCAGCTGGCGCGTGCTGCGCTCGGGCCTGCAGTCGGTGCGCTCGATCGTCCGCGGCCGCGACGGCACGATCTGGGTCGCCGCGGCGAGCGGCGTGCACCGGCTCCGGGCCGGCGTGTGGCTCAGCGGCGAGGCCGCCGAGGGCCTGCCCGACGGCGCCGTTTTCGACGTGTTCGAGGACAGCGCGGGCGAGCTGTGGGCGACGACCCTGGTCGGGATCGCGCGCCTCGAGCCGACCGCCGATCGCGAGCCGCCCGAGACGTGGGTCGACGAGGCCAACCCGCGCGAGGCGCCGCCGAGCGGCGACGTCCGCCTCACCTTCCACGGCGTCGATCGCTGGCAGATCTCGCTGGCCAACCGGCTGCTCTTCTCGTGGCGCACCGACGGCGGCGCCTGGTCGGCGTTCGCGCCGACGCCCACCGCCTCGTTCACCGGCCTCGCCCACGGCAACCACTTCCTCGAGGTGCGGGCGATGGACCGTGCCGGCAACGTCGACGCGACCCCGGCGACGTTCACGTTCACCGTGCTGCTGCCGTGGTACCAGGCCCCGGGCTTCCTGGTCGTCGGCGTGGTCGGCCTCGGCGCAATCCTCGGCCTCGTCACGATGGTCGCGTCGCGCCACCGTCGTCTCGAGCGGCTGGTCGAGGAGCGCACCAGCGCGCTGGCCGGCGCCAACGTCCTGCTCCGCGAGCAGATCGAGCGCCAGCGCGTGACCGAGGCGGAGCGGGCCAGCCTCGAAGCCCTGCTCAGTCAGAGCCAGAAGCTCGAGGCGATCGGGCGCCTGGCCGGCGGCGTCGCCCACGACTTCAACAGCCTGCTGTCGGTCATCGGCAGCTACAGCGAGCTGCTGCTCGACGAGCTGCCCGCCGACGCCGAGCTGCGCACGCCGGCGGCGGAGATCGCCAAGGCGTCCGATCGGGCCGCCGCCCTGACCCGCCAGCTCCTCGCCTTCAGCCGCCACCAGGTCGTCGACGCCCACCCGCTCGACCTCAACGACGTCGTCGCCGACGTGCAGCGGATGCTGCACCGCCTGATCGGCGCCAACATCGAGCTGGCGGTCGAGACCGGCGACGGGCTGTGGCGCGTCTTCGCCGACCGCGGCCAGATCGAGCAGGTGCTCGTCAACCTCGCCGCCAACGCCCGCGACGCCATGCCCTACGGTGGCACGCTGACGCTGCGCACCGCCAACGTCGACCTCGACGCCGAGTTCGTCCGCGTCAACGTCGGCGCGGTCGAGGGGCCGCATGTCCTCCTCGGCGTCGGGGACACCGGCATCGGCATGGATACCGAGACGGCGAGCCGCGTCTTCGAGCCGTTCTTCACGACCAAGAGCGTCGGCATGGGCTCGGGCCTCGGGCTGGCGACCGTCTACGGCATCGTCAAGCGCGCCGGCGGCTTCATCCGCGTCGACAGCGCTGTCGGCTGCGGCACGACGTTCTCGATCTACCTGCCCCGGACCGAGCTGCCGGCCGAGGTGCCGGCGCCGCTGCCGCCGGCGCCGCGACCGATCGGCCACGAGCGCATCCTGATCATCGAGGACGCCGATCCCGTCCGCGCGCTGGCCGCGACGGTGCTGCGGCGATCCGGCTACGACGTGCTCGACGTCGAGTCCGGCGAGGCGGCGGAGGCGCTGTTCATGGCCGACGGCTTTGGCGTCGATCTGGTGCTGTCGGACATCGTCCTGAAGGGGATCGGCGGGCCGCAGTTCGCCCGGCGCTTGCGCGTGCTGCGCCCGTCGACGCGCGTCCTCTTCATGTCCGGCTACGCCGACGACACCGTGCTGACGTACGGCGACATCGACGTCTACCGCAGCTTCCTGCAGAAGCCGTTCACGCCCGAATCGCTGGCGTCGAAGGTGCGCGAGGTGCTCGACCGGAGCGCCGACGCGTAGAGAGCTGAGCAGGTTAGCGAGCGACACGAAGTCGAACAAGCCGGGCGTGAAGATCGAGCGTTGCTGAGTCCAAGGACGACGCCGCACGACGACGGTGCCTGCGCGTAGACGCCCTGATGCGGGGCGAGCATTCCCTGCGCGCTCCACTTCCGCAAGCCGGTAGAGCACGCTCCAGCCGCAGCCGGCCGCGTCGCGGCCGCCCCTGGCGCCGCCGCTGAAGGCAGGTCGCGCCGTCGCGCGACCCGCGGCGATGGGCCTGCGCGCACTCTACGCTGACGCTGGCGTCGGCTTGCTCTAAGTCGCGCTCCGGGAACGCCCGCCCCGCGTCTGCCGCGGCGTCCTGACCCGCGAGCGTCCCGCTGCACACGACGATCGCACGCGGATCGAGCAGTCGCGTCTGCTCGCGTGGTATCGCGGCGGTGCAGAGTGGCCGACGGTTAACGCGAGCCTGCGCGTTGACGCCCATTCAGGGCGTCTACGCCTCTCGAGCGGCCACCTGCTCTCTAGGCTGGTGCCGTGTCCTCGGCGTCTTCGGGCTCAGGCCGGCTCCCAGCCGCAGACCGCGAGCAGCTCGCCGAGCAGCATCGCCGTCGCGCCCCACACCTGGTGATCGCCGACCGCGAAGTAGGGCGCGTCGATCTCGATGCCGCCGCGTGCGCGGCGGCCGGTCCGGAGCGTCGCCGGATCGGCGAGGTGCCCGAGCGAGACGTCGAGGACGGCCGCCACCTCGCCGGGTGCCGGCACGAACAGCGGCGCGGCGTCGGTCAGCGCGACGATCGGCTGGACGGTGAAGCCGCTGACGGCGATGTGGACCGGCGTGAGCCGGCCGGCGATGGTCAGGCCGGCGACATCGATGCCGATTTCCTCGACGGCCTCGCGCAGCGCCGTCTCCTCGGCGGTCTCGCCCGGCGCCGGACGGCCGCCAGGCAGCGAGATCTGGTCGGCGTGGTGGGGCAGCCCGGCGCCGCGGACCGTGAGCACGACGTGCGGCGCGCCGTCGCGCGGGAACAGTAGGATCAGCACCGACGCCGGTCGATCGCGGCCGGCGTGCGGCGGCAGCGAGCCGTCGAGCAGCCGCGGCGACAGGCGCTGGTGGATCCGCGCGCCGGGCAGCGGCCCGGCCAGCGCCGTCGCCAGGTGCGCGGCGAGATCCGGCAGACTGTGGAACGGGTCGCTCACTGCAGCTCGACGTCGACCGACAGCGCTGCGACCAGCCGCGACAGCTCCTGCTGCTTCGCCGCCTGTTCCGCCGCTGCTGCTTCGATCTCCTTGCGCAGCACCTCGAGGCGATCCTCCTGCGTCGACAACTGACGCGTATAGCGCTCGGTCAGGGCTTTCTCCGCGTCGCTGCCTTTGAGTGCCTTGAGGTTCTCGCGGACGCGGCCCTGATCCTGGCCGATCCGCTGCGCTTCCGCCTGGCCCTCGTACAACCGGCGGGCGGCCTCCCCGGCCTCGCGCGACTTGGCCGCCACCGCGCGCAGTTGCGGTTCGAGGCCGGCGGCGACGTTGCGGCCACGCAGGATCAACGCGATCTGATCGTCATCGATGTTCGAGACCGCCACGCGTGAATCGATCGGCCGCATCTCGGCGACGGTCAGCGTCGCCGTCGACTTCGGCGCCACGCTGACCCGGAAGCGGTGCGCGGTCGCCGACGACTCCGCCGGCTTCACCACGCTCGTGATCGCCCAGCCGGCGCGGACGGGGTGCTCGATGATCACGTCGCGTGCCGTCGCGTCGTCGTTGCGGACGGTGTAGAGCATCGACGTGCGTTCCTCGACCGACTGCGTCATCACGCTGGACGCGATGCGGATGCGGCTGACGCGCTGGCCGCTGTCCTGCGCCAGCGCCGTGATGCGGACGCCGAGGTCGACGGCGTAGGAGACGAAGCGCTTCTCGCCCGGCTTGATCGCCTCGACCAGGCCCTCGCCGGCGAAAGCGCCGCCCTCGACCAGCGTCAGGCTGCCGCCGTCGAGCGTCAGGCCGGTGTCGTTGGTCAGCCAGACGGCGCGCAGCGGCTGCGACACACCGCGCGACGCGCTCCACAGGGAGACGCGCTCCACCGCCACGTCATGCTGAACGACCGGGACCATGGCCGACTGGTTGCGGCGGATGGTCACCGGCTGTTTCAGCTTGTACTCGAAGAGCTCGCCCAAGGCGCCACCGGCCGCGGCGGCCTCGAGATCGGCCATGGCGCTCTCGACCGTGGCCGGCGGGGGTGGCGCGGCCGGTGGAGCGGTGGCCACCGAGCTGAACGAGCGTCCAGCCGGCATACGAGCGAACTGGTCGGCCGTGACGCTGTACGACCGACTGGCGGCGTTGCCCCTGAATGAGGGCTGCTCGTTGGTCACCTGCACCGTCTCGCTCAGCGAGCCGACTTCGAGGGTCAGATCGAGCGTCGTCGTGCCTCGCAGCAGCAGCGAGCGTTGCGTCGTCGTGAAACCGGAGAGCTCGCCTCGAACGACGACCGATCCGGAGGGCACGGCGACGAAGGTGTAGGCGCCGTTGGCATCGGTCGTGGCGGAGGCCACTTCGCCGCCGCCCGACAGCACCTTGACGGTCACGCCTGGCAGGGAGGCACCGGTGCGATCAGCGACCCGACCACGCAGCGACGCCGAGCCGGTGGTCATCGCCCCGCCGTGAAGCTCCGGCGCGACGAGCGTGCCTGTCTGGATCGGCACCACAGGCCGGTCGGTATAGATCGGCTTGGACAGCGGCTGGATGAACGACTGCGGCGCGCCGGCGACCAGCGACAGCTCGACGTCGGTCCAGTCCTCGCCCAGCGTGTTGTCGACGATGGCCCAGCCCTGGAGGAACGGCTTGCGTGCCGCCTCGGTCGGGATGACCAGCCGATACGTCGTCTTCCAGACCGGCACCGCGCTGACGTAGCTGACGAACAGGTCTCGATCACCGGTGCCGCGCGCCGCCACCTGCAGCCGGCGGACTTCCTGCGAGCGTGCCGCGCTCATCACGTCGAGGTACTGGCCGAGGTCGCGGCGCAACTCGCCTTCGACGAGCGTCACGCTGACGCCAGCCCCGACCTCGAACGTGCGCAGCTCGCCGCTGTCGCCGACGATGGTCAGCTCGTCGATCATCCGCTGGCTCTCGTCCTTGCCGCGGACCAGCGTGGTGACGCTCAGGATCCGGCCGGCGGCGACCGTGCCGCCGGCGCGAACCTCGACCCGTGCGCCGCGCAGGGCCTCCAGGAGCTTGGTTCGGGTGACGTCGGCCGCCAGCGGCAGGCGCAGCTTGCGCAGTTGCTCCTCGAGCGGCGCTTCGGTGTTGAAGGTGATGCCGGTGACCTGCCCGCCGCCGAGATCGACGGTCGTCAACGACTTGAGGACGTCGTCGAGCTGGTCGCTGGTCGAGATCGATCGAGACCGTCTGGGCGCCCGAGACGCGGCCGAGGTGCTCGAAATAGCCGACGCCGCTCTTGTAGAGGATGACGCGGCGAACCGGCAGACGCGTGCCCGTGGACGCCGCCGGGGCGGTTCGCGACGGCGGGGCCGGCGTCTGGGCCGGCCGTGGAGTCGGGGCGGCCGATGCCGGCGCTGCCGGTGCCGGCGGGGTCTGACCTTGCATCGTCGCGCTGGCTACCACGAGGGCCACCGCGACGCCCGGCGACAGAAGACGTCTCATGGTCATACGATACTCAAGTCCATGACCCACGACGACCCCATCGCCCGTTTCGCCGCGCTGTTCGGCCGCGCCGCCGAGGACGCGCCCTTCGACCACACCGCAATGTCGCTCGGCACCTGCGGCGCCGACGGCCAGCCGGCGGTTCGGATCGTCCTGCTGCACGGCGTCGACGCGCGCGGCTTCACGTTCTACACGAACTACGAGAGCCGCAAGGGCCAGGACATCGCCGCCAACGCCAAGGCCGCGCTGACGTTCTACTGGCCGTGGCTGAACGAACAGGTCCGCGCCGAAGGGACGCTGGCGCGGATCGCGCCCGAGGAGTCGGACGCCTACTTCGCGACGCGCGAGCGCGGCCGCCAGCTCGGCGCCTGGGCGTCGGCGCAGAGCCGGCCGATCGCCTCACGCGAGGCGCTGATGGATGACGTCGCGGAGGTCGAGGCCCGCTTCGCCGGCCGTGACGTGCCGCGGCCGCCGCACTGGGGCGGCTTCCGGCTGACGCCGTCCCGGATCGAGTTCTGGAAGGACGGCGCGTTCCGCCTCCACGATCGCTTCAGGTATGAACGATCCGAAGACGGCTGGACGATCGAGCGCCTGAGCCCGTAGCAGAGGCCGGGGCTCAGCGCGCCGTCGGTTTCTTCTTGGACCGGTTCTCGAGCAGGTAGAGGCCGCTCTTGCCGGCGCAGACGAGGTCGACGTCGCCGTCTGCGTCGATGTCCACCGCTGGGATCTGCATGCCGCCGCCGACCTGGCCGCCGTAGGCGATCACGTGACGGATCCATTCCGGTCGACCCTGGGCATCCGGTCGGAACTGATACCAGTAGAGGCCGAGCGGCTCCTTCTCGCCGGGGTCCTTGCCGTTGTGCGCCATGTAGCGCTTGCCGGTGACGAGGTCGAGGCGGCCATCGCCGTTGAGATCGACCAGCGTCGAGGCGTGCGCCTGCGACCAGCTCTCGTCGATCACGCGCCTGGTCCAGGCGGCGTCGGCGCCGCGCTCGTAGTAGTGGACCCCGTAGTCGTGGCCGGCCATCGTCAGGATCTCGGTCCGCCCATCGCCCGTGAGATCGATCGCGTGGAGGAAGCCGAGCTGCTGCGGATCGGTCCAGTCGGCGTGGTGCGTCCAGCCGCCGCTGCGCGGATCGGCCGGTGCCTCGAGCCAGCCCTTCGGCGTCAGGATGTCGGTGCGCCCGTCGCCGTTGACGTCCCCGGCCCCGATGCCATGGCCGAAGCTGCCGGGCGCGACCACATACTTCAGCCAGCTGCCGTTCTTGGCTTCGTACCACGCGAGCGGCGCCTTCACGTCGCCGAACTGCGGCAGCACCTCGCGAGCGTGGCCGTCGTTGTCGAGGTCGGCGAGGATCGCGAACTCGGTCGGGAAGCCGCTGTCGACCGTGGCGTCGGCCCACATCCCGCCGGGCCCCGTGGTGTCAGTGCGGCCGGGGTTGCGATACCAGGCGATGCGTTTGGCGAACCAGCTGACCGTGACGAGGTCGGTGCGACCGTCGCCATCGACGTCGAGCGGGAGATCGCTGAAGGCGTCGATGTAGTTGCTGGTGAAGGAAAGCTCACGAAAGCGGTGCGGTGTCCACGCCGGCGCCTGATACCAGAAATCGCCGGAGACGATGTCCAGGCGGCGATCGCCGTCCACGTCGAAGACCGATGCCGTTTCGCTGGCGCCGTTGTCGATCTGATGGACGACGAACGGGACGTTCGGCGGCCGGCCGGCGCCGAGGCCGACGAGCGCGACGAGCGGCAGCAGGCGGGACAGCACTGCGGCTACGAACCCGCGACCTTGGCGCGTTCGCTGGCGCCGTGCAGCAGCAGGGCGTGCAGCACGCTCTTCAGATCCTGCGAGAGGAACGGCTTGTAGAGCGTCTCGAAGCCGTAGCTGTCGCAGATCGCCGCTTCCTCGGTGTGGAGCGCCATGCCGCTCATCACCACCACCGGCAGGCGCGCGAAGCGCTTGCGCAGCTGCACCGCCAGGTGGACGCCGTTGCCGTCGGGCAGCATCACGTCGATCACCGCGGCGTCGGGCCGGATCTTCTCGACCGCCTGGGTCGCGTCCTGGAGCGCGGCGAACACCACCGGCTGGAAGCCGGCTGCCTTCAGCTCCTGTTCGAGCCAGGTGAGCAGGCCCTGGTTGTCGTCGACGACCATGACGATCGGCTCGGTCGGCACCGGCTCGCGCCGGCCTTCGCCGGGTGTGATCGTCAGGCTTTCGGCGCCCTCGGTCGCGGTGACGACGACTTGCGCGCCGGGCTCGACGTCGCCCTTGGCGACGAGCGCCGCCAGCGGTTGCGTCAGGTGACGGTGGATCGTGCGCTTCAGCTCGCGCGCGCCGTACTCGGCGCTGGTGCCCCGCTCGAGCAGGAAGTTCTTCGACGGGGCGTCGATCTCGATCTCGAACGAGCGGCTGCCGAGGCGCGTGTTGACGTGCTTCTGCAGGTCGCCGATGTGCTGATCGAGGATGGCCGCCAGCGCCTGCTCGTCGAGCGGCTGGTAGGTGATGACGACGTCGATGCGGTTGACGAACTCGGGCGAGTAGCGCCGCCGCACCGCGGCCACGCCGATGTTCTCGAGCTTGCTGGCGAGCTCGACGGGGTTGCGCTCGGCGCTGCCCTGGAAGCCGAGGTCCGGCTTCATCTCCTTCATCATCTCGCGCGCGCCGAGGTTGCTGGTGAGGAAGATGAGGCTCTGCTCGAAGTTGACGGTGGTGTTGTCGCCGAGCGTCAGCGTCGCGCGATCGAGGATGCCGAGGAGCAGCGTCGAGAGGGCCGGCGCCGCCTTCTCGATTTCGTCGAACAGCACGATCGAGACGGGGCACTCGGCGGAGATCGCCTGCGAGAGCTTCTCCTGCGTCAGGACCGGCTGCGTCTCTCGGTGGCCGAGGTAGCCCGGAGGCGCACCGATGAGCTTGGCCACTTCGTGGTCCGACTGGAACTCGCCGCAGTCGATCTTGACCACCTTCTTCTCGCAGCCGTGCAGCACCTCGGCCAGCGCCTCGACGGTGCCGTGTCTTGCCGGTGCCGGTCGGCCCGAGCAGCAGGAAGATCCCGACCGGGCGCCCTTCCGGGTTCAGCCCCGCCTGGTACATCTGGATGTAGGGCACGATGCTCTGCATCGCGGTCGTCTGGCCGACGACCTTGCGCGTGAGCATCTCCACCAGGTCGCGGTCGCGCGGAATCTCGCGGCCGGTCGGAACGGAAGCGGGCGTTTTGTCCGAGGTCATGAGTGGTGTCCCGACTCAGACTAGCACCGAAATGGACGTGCGGCCGGGTCAGCTGCGGCGCCCCCGACGGGCCGCTAGTGCGCCTCGCCCTGAGGCAGCGGTGTCGTCGAATCGATGAACAGCCAGCAGATCGCACCGACCACGTACAGCACCGCGGTCACGTAGAAGGCGAGATTGAAGCCGGCACTGGTTGCGGCGAGGGTCACCGGATCCTTGGTCCAGTCGAGGATGTAGCCGATCACGATGGGCGAGACGAACCCGCCGAGGTTGCCCATCATGTTCATCGCGCCCGAGACCGTGCCGGTGAACTTGCCGCCGATGTCCATGCAGGCGGTCCACGCCCCCGGCATCGTCATGTCGTTGAAGAAGCTGGCGATGGCGATGGCTGCGACGGCCAGGATCGGTGTCTCGAGGAACGTCGCCGCGACCAGGCAGGCACCGGCCGTCGCCTGGCCGACGAACCCGAGCGCGCTCCGCGTCCGCGCGATGTTGCCGTCGAACATGCGTGTCACCGCCGGCGTGATGTAGCCGGCGAACAGCGCCCCGAAGCCGCCGAGAAAGAGCGGCAGGCCGGCGAGGATCGCGCCCTGCGCCTTCAGGTCGTAGTGGTGGACGTTCTTCAGGTAGTTGGGGAACCAGGTGATGAAGAAGTACCACGAGTAGCTGAGCGTGAAGTACTGCGTGAAGAGCAGCAGCATCGACGGACGCGAGAACATCACGCCCCACGGCACGTGCGGGTGATCCGTCTGGCCGGCGATGACCGGCGGCACCAGCGCGAGCTCGGCGGCGTTGACCTTCGGGTGATCGGCCGGGTTGTCGCGGAACCACCGGTAGAAGAAGACGCACCAGACGACGCCGAGCAGGCCGAAGAGCATGAACGCGACGCGCCACGTCGCCCACGAGCCTAGGCCGAGCGCGACGCGATTCTCGGAGAGCAGTTGCAACAGCCCGGCGAGCAGGAGCGGGGTGATGGCGCCGCCCCAGCGGGCGCTCATCCAGAGAATGCTCTGGGCCCGGACCCGCTCGTAGGTCGGCAGCCATCGGCTGAAGGCACGGGCGATGTTGGGGAAACAGCCGGCCTCACCGACCCCGAACAGAAACCGGATCGCCATCAGCGAGGTCGCGTTCCAGGCGATGCCGGTGGCCGAGGTGAAGAACGACCACCAGAGGACCACGCGAATGAGCACCTTCCGCGCGCCGATGCGGTCGCCGAGATAGCCGGTCGGGATTTCGAACAGCGCGTAGGCGAGGGTGAACGCGCCGAACACGAACCCCATTTCCTTCTGCGACAGCCCGAGGTCGAGGCGGATGTCGCCTTCGACCAGCGAGATGGCGACGCGGTCGATGTACTGGATGACCGCCAGGACGACCGCGAACACGATCGACGTAGTAACGGGTGTGGGACGGCACGCCGAGTGCCGCCGATCCGGGACGTTGCGCGAACGGAACAGGATTGGTCATCGGACAGGGACCGGACGCTGGCTTCAACTCGCAGGGGAACCCCGGGAGTATGGTTGGCGCCCTAGCCGCTGGTCAAGCCAGGAATGACCGGCGTTGTTCGGCAGGCTGGCAGGCTCACAACGCGCGCTGCATGAACACCAGATCGAGCCACCGCCCGAATTTCCAGCCGACCTCCTTGAGGTGTCCGGTGGCTTCGAAGCCGAGGCGCTCGTGCATCCGGATCGACCCGGCGTTGTCGGCGTCGATGCCGGCGACCATGACGTGCTTGCCGCAGGCGGCGCCCCGTTCGAGCAGGACGCGCATCAGCGCCGTGCCGATGCCCAACCCGCGCTGGCCATCGGCGACGTGGACCGAGTGCTCCACGGTGAAGCGGTAACCCGGCCACGCCCGGAAGTCGCCGAAGGTCGCGAAGCCGGCGACGGTGCCGTCGTCGGTGCGGGCCACCAGCAGGGGATAACCGTTCGTCTTGCGGGTGTCGTTCCAGGCCTGGCGCTCCTCGAGCGTGGCCGGCTCCTCGCGGTAGATGGCCGTCGAGGTGCGAATTACGTCGTTGTAGATGGCCACCACCGCGGGCAGGTCGTCGTCGGTCGCGTCTTCGATCCGCATGCGCCTGAGTGTGTCATGATAGGGGACGGATGTCCACTATAGTGACAGACGTCACCGGGCCGCTGGCGGCGCGCCTCAAGACCGAGCGCGAAGCGCGCGGCTGGTCGGTCGCGGAGCTGGCCGAGCGCTCCGGCGTCTCGCGCGCGATGATCAGCAAAGTCGAGCGCGCCGAAGCGAGCCCGACGGCCGCGCTCCTCGGCAAGCTGTCGGGCGCGTTCGGGCTGACGCTGTCGGCGCTGCTGGCGCGGGCCGAACAGGCGAACGGCCGCATCGCGCGCCGCGCCAGCCAACCGCAGTGGATCGATCCCGAGACGGGCTACCGGCGCCGCACCGTCTCGCCGTCGACCGGCGGTCCGCTCGAGATCGTCGAAGTGGAGCTGCCGCCCGGAGCGTCGGTCGACTTTCCCGCGGCGGCCTATACCTTCCGCTACCATCAGATCCTGGTGCTTGCCGGGACGCTCACGCTGATCGAAGGCGGCATCGAGCACACGCTCGCCAAGGGCGACTGCCTGGAGCTCGGCGCGCCCGCGCCCGTCACCTACGCGAACCGAACGGGAAAGGCGTGCGTCTACCTCGTTCAGCTCGTCCGGGCGTGATCGGACGCCGGGACATGCACCGACATGAAGGCGCGAAGCCGGCGCTGGCTCGTGGGAATCCCCGCGTCAGCGGTGGCGCTGACGATCACGGTGAAGATCGTCTGGTTCCCAGCCTTCTGGCGAATTCGATCGACGGTTGCTGACGGCGAGTGCATCGTGCGGCGCGGCTCGACGCAGCCGGAAGTCGCGCGAGCCTGCGGCGCGCCTGACGCCGTCGGCATCCAGCCAAAGGTGCTGTCCGATCGAGCAACGCTACCGGCGCCATCCTTCTGCTCGGCTCGATGTGAGATTCGCCAAGGCCGAATCGTCTTCTACGACTGCAACGGCAGCGTGAACGGGGTCGGGCCTGTCCACCGAGGGTACAACGACGGCTGCCTCCGCCAGTATGAGCCGTGATCACGGCGGTGGCTTTGTGGCGTGGCCCAGACCGGCAGGCTCGATCGGCGGACGCTCAGCTCTTGGCGGCGCCGAAGCAGTAGAGCGTGCCGCGGGTGCGGACGTAGATGCGGCCGCCGGCCAGCGCCAGCGTTGCGAGGATGTCGTCGTCGAGATCGTTGACGCGCAGCACTTCCCACTGCGCGCCCGCCTTCAGCACGGTGACCTTACCGTCGACGCTGGCGACGAAGATCTTGCCGTCGGCGGCGGTGGGGGACGCATAGTATTTTCCGCCCGCACCGGTCGCGCGACCTTCCTTGAGCAGCTGGCCGGTGGCGAGGTCGAGCGTGGTGACGATGCCGCCGTCCTTCACCATGTAGAACCGACCGTCGTAGACGAGCGGCGACGGGATGTAGGGGAGGTTCTTCCTGAAGCGCCAGCGGACGGCTGACGGATCGAGCTTGCCGCGCCCGCCCGCCGGGGTGATGGCGGCGACACCGTAGTCGCCGATACCCATGTCGCGGGCGACGTTGTACTCCGCTTCCAGCAGGGTGTCGTCGCGGTTCAGGTCCAGCCAGCCGAAGTGCTCGGCCCAGCCGGTGGTGTCGCGCGAGAACTCCGGCCGCGACAGCCGGCCGTCCTTGTCGGTATCGAGCTTGGCCAGCATCGCCGCGAACGTCTCCATTGACGGCTCGGCGCTGGACGCCGTGGACACCAGCAGCGTCTCGCCGTGGACGATCGGGGTGCCCATCGCGCCGTTCGAGGCGAGGCCGATCCACCACAGCGGCTCGCCGGACGCGAGGGCGACGCCCTCGAGGCGTGTCGATCCGAGGACGACGAGCTGGGGATCCCGGCTGCCGCCCGGTGGCGTGAAGACGACGGGCGTGCTCCACGCCGTGCTCGCCTCCGGGCGCTCGCGGCGCCAGCGCTGACGGCCCGTCGTGCGATCGAGCGCCAGCATGAACGAGCCGCTCGCCTGATCGCAGACCAGCACGACGAGATCGCCGGCGATGATCGGCGAGCCCGACATGCCGTAGAAGTTCAGGAACGGGCCGAGTGGCGCGCGCCAGCGCTCGGTGCCGTCCGCGCCGTAGGCGATCAGGCCGACGTCGGCGAAGAAGACGACGACGCCGGCCGCGTCGGCGGCGGGCGACGGCGACGCCGGATCGTTGGCCTTGTAGATGTCCGTCCAGCGCGGCGGCTTGACGGCGCGCCGCCAGCGCTCGGCGCCGGTGACGGCGTCGAAGGCGATCGTCACCAGCTGCTCGCCGTCGCGGGCGGTGAGGTAGAGCTGCGAGCCGGCGACGACCGGCGAGGACTGCCCAAACGGGATCGCCGCTTTCCAGGCAACGCCGCTGGTCGGCGAGAACGCCACCGGATAGCCGGTCGCGGTATCGACGCCGGATCCGTTCGGACCGCGGAACTGCCCCCACTGCGCCGACGCCGGCGCCGCCGCCAGCGCGAGGAGGAGGCCGGCGAGTCGAGCCGTCGTGCGCGCGTCTGTCATGCGCGCATTCTACTCGCCTCGCAGCGCGTTCACCGGATCGACGCGGCTGGCGCGCAGCGCCGGGATCCACGTCGCCATGAAGGCGATGAGGCCCAGGAGCACCGGCGCGCCGATGAAGACGCCAAGGTCGCGCGGCGTCACCGAGTAGAGGAAGGACTCGATGAAGCGCGACAGCGCCCAGGCGCCGCCGACACCGATGACGATGCCGATCGCGGCCAGCAGCATGCCCTGCTTGACGATCATCCGCGCGCACCTGGCCGACCTCGGCGCCGAGGGCCAGGCGGATGCCGATCTCCTGCGTCCGCTGCTCGACCGAGTAGGCCATCAGGCCGTAGATGCCGATCGCGGCCAGGAGCAGCGCCGAGCCGCCGAACACCGACATCAGCAGCATGTTGAAGCGCTCGCGAGAGGTCGACCGGTTGACGACCTCGTCCATCGAGCGGATGTCCGAGACGGGCAGTCCGGTGATCTGGCGCAACACGTCCTGGACCTGGGCGCTGACCGCGAGCGGCGGCACCCTGGTCCGGACGACCCACGCCACCGGCGTGATCCGCACGTTCAGGGCGTTGACGGCGTCGGGCACCTGCGGCTGCGGGATGTACATCTTCGGCCCCGGATTCTGGTTGAGGCCGTTGTCGCGGACGTCGCCGACGACGCCGATGATCTCGCGCTCGGGCTCGCCGGCGAACTCGCGCATCACGCCGCGGCCGATGATCAGCCGCTTGCCGATCGGATCCTCGTTCTTGAAGCCCTCCCTGGCGAGCGCCTCGTTGATGACGACCACCGGGGTCGACGACTGCGTGTCGCGATCGGTGAAGACGCGGCCCTTCTTGACCGGGATCTTGTAGACGTCGAAGAAGCCGTAGGATTGCGTGGCCCAGCCGCCGCCGCCGTGGAACCGTTTGTCGGGCGGCAGGGCCCGGCCGACGACCAGGTAGGGCAGGCCGTAGCCGCCTTCGAGCGGCACGCAGCACGTCGCCGTCGCCTTCTCCACGCCGGGGATGGCCTCGAGCTTCGGGATCGCGGCGCGCACCGCGTCCTCGAGCCCCTGCGACTGCAGGTAGCGCGGGTCGGTCAGCGACATGCGCATCGTCAGGACGCCGCTGGTGTCGTAGCCGGGGTCGACCGACCGCAGCGCGATCATCGTCCGGATCAGCAGCGCCGAGCCGATCAGCAGCACCAGCGCCAGCGCCACTTCGCCGACCACGAGGATGCCGCGCGTCATGTTGTGGCCCTTGCCGGTACCGGTGCGGCTGCCGCTTTCCTTGATGGTGAGGCCGAGGTCGGAGCGCGACGCCTGGAGCGCCGGGATCAACCCGAACAGGATGCCGGTGGCGAGCGACACGCCGATGGTGAAGGCCAGCACCCGCCAGTCGAGACCGACGACGCCGCCGTTCTCGCCGACGCGGGGCAGGTTGGCGGTGTTGATGGCCAGCAGCGCGCGCATGCCGACGACGCCGAGGATCAAACCGCAGGCCGCCGCCAATCGCCGAGAGCAGCACGCTTTCGGTCAGCAGCTGCGCGATGATGCGGCCGCGGGCGGCGCCGATGGCCGATCGAATCGCGATCTCGCGGCGGCGCCCGGTGGCGCGGACCAGCAGCAGGTTGGCGACGTTGGCGCAGGCGATCAGCAGGACGAGCCCGACCGCGCCGAGCAGCACGTAGAGGGTCGTGCGGACGTCGGCGACCATCTCCTCGCTGAGGCTGCGAACGTCGAACGACTCGTTCTTGTCGAGCACGCGCCGGTACTTCTGCTTGTACTCCTCGGCCGCCACCTTCAGCCTGGCGGTGGCCTGGGCGACCGACACGCCGGTCTTCAGCTTGCCGGCGACGTTGAAGTAGTGGCCCTGGTCGTTGGCGTGGAGATCGAGCTGGAAGGGCACCCACACGTCGGGGTTGGCGCCGAACTCGCTGACGTCGAACGCCTTCCCGACGATGCCGATGACGGTGTAGGGCTCGCCGCTCAGCGAGATGGAGCGGCCCAGCATGTTCGGATCGTTTCGGAATCGCCGCTCCCACAGGCGCTCGCTGACCAGCGCCACTTTGGCAGCGTTCGGCGAGTCTTCGGCGGCGTTGAAGCCACGGCCGCGGATGACCGGCACGCCGAAGAGCGCGAAGTAGTCGGACGACACCTGGCTGGCCTTGAACTGCTCTGGCACGCCGCCGCCGGCAAAGTTCATGACGTTGTCGCGATAGGCGGCGACCTCCTGGACGACGGAGGTCTGCGCCCGCCAGTGGGCGAACTTGGCCGGTGACCCGGCCGAGCCGCCGTTGCCCTTGTCGTCGGTCTGCCGGAACACCACGAGCCGGTCGGCCTCGGGGTAGGGCAGTGTCTTCAGCAGGACGGCGTTGACCACCGAGAAGATCGCCGTGTTGGCCCCGATGCCGAGGGCCAGGGCGGCGACGGCGGCGAACGTGAACCCGGGGCTGCGCCGGAAGAGGCGCAGCGAGTGACGGGTGTCCTGGACGAGGTCGGCGAAGGAAATCACGGGCGTTCTCCTTGTTGGCGGCCGCGCTCTCACGCGCGGCCGCGGGCCGCCCTTTGGGCGTGCCGGCTGCTATGCGCGGCGCTGGGCGCGCCGCGGCGCCGGCACGCGGGCGGCGGCGGGCTAGCGAACGATGGCGTAGTCAGGCCAACAGACGACATCTGTAGGCGGATGGTTCACGCCATCCCCGAAATCGCCCGACTCGTCGAGGGTGTCAGACGCCGGGCGCGGCCCGCCGGTTGGCGCCGCGGCCTGGACGGTCGGGTCGAGGGCGCGCTGGACCAGGGCCCGGGCGTCGGCGATGTGGGCCCGGGTCACGCCATCCCCGCCCCGGGACCTCGCCGCCTCCAGCTGGTCGCCGAGGAGGCGCAGCTCCTGGCGGAACAGGGCGCGGGCGTCGTCCGACGCCGCCTGCCGCCCGTTGACCCGCTCGGCCAGCGTCTCGACGTAAGCCCGCTGCAGGTTGCGGCGGAAGGCGTCGATCCGGACCGGCGCCCCGCCGGCCAGCTCGGTCCAGACGCCGCGCCGCACGTCGGCGAGAAAGTCGGTGGACGCGTAGGCGCCGGCGCCGTCGATCGCCTCGCGCTCGACCAGCCGCAGGACGCGGGCGCTGGAGAGCAGCGACCCGAGCACCCGCTGCTGCGCGGTGCGCAGCCGATCGAGCGCGCCGGCCGGCTCGATCCGGCGCAGCACCTCCGGGTTCACCAGGAACGCCGGCGTCCGGAAGGCGTGCCCGCTCAGGAACCGGACCGCCGCCACCTGCCGCGCCTTGGCGATCGGCGTGAACACCACGCCGCGCTGGCCGCCGTACTTCTGCTGCGAATCGAAGCCGCCGACGATCGCCGAGACGTGGTTCATCTCGAGCACCCACTGGCCGAGGAGGCGCGTGTAGGCGAGCTGCAGATCGTCGTACGACTCGCCCGGCCGCACCGTCGCGGAGAGCAGCATCGCGCTGACCCGCTCGAGGTTCTTCAGGCCGAGCGTGGTCGCCTGCACCGCGTCCGCGTCGCCGACCGCTTCGGTCAGCTCGCCGGGATCCGAGCCGGCGCTGTTCGAGGTCGAGAAACGCAGCCACGGCGTCTGGTCCTGCTGCCGGGCCCATTCGTCGAGCGTCTTCTGTTCGGCATCGGCGGACGCCGCGCCCGGGATCGGCTGGTAGCCCCACTTGATCGAGAACAGGTCGTAGGGCCCGATCTTCGGGATCAGGTCGGCCGCCGGCACGCCGTCCTCGGGCTGCACGACGTAGTTGAACCGCGAGTAATCCATGATCGTCGGGGTGTGGCCGTTCTCCTTCAGCCAGGTCGGATCGCGCAGCTTGTCGAACGGATAGAGCGAGCTGGCCTTCATGTTGTGCGGCAGGCCGAGCGTGTGGCCGACTTCGTGGGCGACGACGTAGCGGACCAGCTCGCCCATCAGCGCGTCGGGCAGCGGCAGCGTCCTGGCCCGCGCATCGAGCGGTCCGGCCTGGACGAAGTACCAGTAGGTCACCAGGTTCATGACGTTGTGGTACATGAGGATGTCCGACTCGAGGATCTCGCCGGAGCGCGGGTCGTGGACGTGCGGGCCCTGCGCGTTCTCGATCGTCGACGGCAGCCAGCGGATGACCGAGTAGCGCGCGTCCTCGGGGCTCCACTCGGGATCCTCGGCCGCCGTCGGCGCGTCCCTGGCGACGATGGCGCGGCGGAAGCCGGCGGCCTCGAAGGCGCCCTGCCAGGCCTCGACGCCGGCCTTCACGAACGGCACCCACTTCGCCGGAGTCGCCGGATCGATGTAGTAGACGATCGGCTTGACCGGCTCCGACACCGCCGCCGACGGATCCTTCTTCTCGAGGCGCCAGCGGGTGATGTAACGGCGCTCGGGGGCGCGGTGCTCGTCGACGCCGAAATCGCGCTGCGTCAGCGAGAAGTAGCCGACGCGCTCGTCGTGCCGGCGCGGCTGCATCGGCTTCTCGGGCAGCAGCACCATGCTGTACGACATCAGCACGCTGGAGCTGCCCGGGCGAGCGACCGGCGCGCCAGGCGCGGTCGGGGCGGGTGGGCCGCCGGCGCCGGGCGGCTCGTTCGGCGTCGTGAAGGTGTGGATGGCGCGCACTTCGACGTTGGTCGGGAAGGCCTTGACGCGCTCGACGAAGGCGCGGCTCGGGTCGAAGCCGCGGGCGCGCAGGCGCGCCCGCACGTTGAACTCCGGCACCTCGGTCGTGAACAGCGGCGACACCTCGATGACCGGCGCGTCGTTCTTGCCGACCGTCACGATCGGGAAGGACATCAGGATGGTGTCGAAGTTGGCCGCGTGCACGGCGCGGGCGATCGGCTGCGCCGGGTCGGCGACCATCTCGTACGACACGCTGCGCAGCAGCACCCGTCGATCGCGGCGCTCCCAGCGCACGACGCGGTTGCCGGCGGCCTGGCCGCCGAAGCCGCCGCCGGGCGTGTTGGACGCGATCTGGCTGACCCAGAGGAACTCGCGCCCGAGCATGTCCTTGGGGATCTCGTAATAGACGCGGTCGCGGATCCGGTGCACGGTGAAGACACCGGGATCGGACTTGGCGTCCTTGGTGATGACGCGCTCGTAGGGGCGCAGCTCCGGCGTCTCGCGACGCTCGGGGCGGGCCGCGGCGGTCTCGTCGCTGCCATCGGCATCGGCGGCAGCGCGCGCGCCAGCCGCGGGCGCGGCCGGTGTGCCGGGCGTCGAGGCCGGCGACACGGTCGCCGCCGGCCTGGCGGGGACCGGCTTGGCGGCAACTGTCTGGGCGGTCGGCTTGGCGGGGGTCTTGGCCGAACGGCTGGCGCAGCCTGCGGCGAGCAGGGGCAGGCACAGGAGGATGGCGGTGCGCATACCGCCATCCTATGGCCGCACGAGCTGTGCCGCCAGCCCTGCCGGCCGCGCGTGAGAGCGCGGCCGCCAACACAATCAGACCTTCTCGATGGTGACCTTTTCCACGATCACGGGCTGCGACGGGCGGTCCTGGCTGCCAGTCTTGACGCGGCCGATGTTCTTGACGACGTCGAGCCCCTCGACCACCTCGCCGAACACCGAATGGCGGTTGTCGAGGTGCGGCGTGGCGCCGAGCGTGATGAAGAACTGGCTGCCGTTGGTGCCGGGGCCGGCGTTGGCCATCGACAGGATGCCGGCGCGCGAGTGGCGGGCCTGCGGCGAGAACTCGTCCTCGAAGCGGAAGCCGGGGCCGCCGGTGCCGGTGCCGAGCGGGCAGCCGCCCTGGATCATGAAGCCCTCGATGACGCGGTGAAACGTCAGCCCGTCGTAGAACGGCCGGTTGACGGACTGGCCGGTGACCGGGTCCTTCCACGCCTTCGTGCCCTCGGCCAGACCGACGAAATTGGCGACGGTCTTGGGCGCGACGTCGTCGAACAGCTTGATCACGAAGGTGCCCTGGTTCGTGGTGAAGAGCGCGTAGGTGCCTGGATCTCTGGACATGGGTCTTTGGAGCTTATTCGCAAGCCGGGCGGGCGTAAAGCACGGCCGGACGCGGCTGGCGGCTCTAGAATGACGGCGATGACCGCTCCTGGATCCGGTGCCGGCCCGCAGCTCGCCGACCACGCCTGGCTCGGCCGCGCGGTCGTGGTGTCGGCGATGCTTCCCCTCGACGCCACCGGCCGCGTGATCGCCGGTGGCATCCGCGAACAGACGAGCCGCGCTCTCGAACGCCTGAGCGAGGCGGCCGGCCGTGCCGGCGTCTCGCTGGCCCGCGCCGCCGCCATCCACGTCTACCTCCGCGACGCCTCGGACTTCGCGGCGATGAACGAGGCCTACGCGCCGTTCTTCCCGGTCGATCCGCCGACGCGCACCACCGTCGTCGCCCCGCCCGTCGATCCGGCGGCGCTGGTCGCCGTCTCGGCGGTCGTCATCCCGGACGGCGAGCCGCGCGAGGTGATCCACCCGGCGGCGTGGCAGCGCTCGCGCCATCCCTACAGCTACGGCATCCGCAGCGGCGACACGCTGTGGCTGGCCGGCCTGGTGTCGCGGCGCGGCGCCGACGGCAGCGCCGTCGACGGCGACGCCGGCGTCCAGACGCAGGTCATCTTCGACAACGCCCGCGAGCTGCTCGCGGCCGGCGGGTTCGGGTTCGCCGACCTCGCCAGCGCGCGCGTCTACCTGACCCACGCTGGCGACTTCGCGGCGATGAACGACGTCTACCGCGCGGCGTTCGCCGGCATCGCGCCGCCGGCGCGGGCGACGGTCGTCGCCGGCCTCATGCAGCCGTCGCTGCAGGTCGAGATCACGTTCGTCACGGTGCGCGACGCCGGCCGCACCGTCATCGGTCCGGCCGGGCCGCTGCCCTTCAGCCCGGCCGTCGCCGCGGGCGGACGCCTGTTCCTCGCCGGCGTTCTCGGCAATTCCGCCGGTGCGCGCGTCGACACCACGACGCAGACCCGCGAGATCGTCGCCCGCGTCGGCCAGACCCTCAACCAGGCCGGGGTCGGCTGGGCCGATGTCGACGAGGCGCTGATCTACGTCACCGAGGCTGGGCTCGCGGCCAGCGTGCTCGGCGAGCTCGCCCGCGTCCGCCCCGAGGGGCTCCCGGCCGGCGCGGTCGTCCAGTCCGCGCTGGTCGTGCCCGATGCCACCGTCGAGATCATGGTCACCGTCGGGAGGAGAGCCGGCCCGCCGTGACCCGATGGCGGACCGTGCTAGTGGCCACGGCGGCCTGTGTCGTCTGTGCCACCGGATTCGCGTCGGGCGCGCCGGGGCAGCGCTACGCCAGCGCCACGCCGGTGATCGCGCCGGTGCCGATGGGTGCGTCGTGCCTGGCCGCCGCGCCGGCCGACGTCGACCTGGGCGCTGCCTGGCTCCTGGCGGGCGAGGTGGACGCAGCGCGGCCGGCCTTCGACCGCGCCGTCGATCTTGATCCCGATTGCGCGCTCGGCTACTGGGGCCAGGCCCTGGCCCGGTTCCCGGCCGTGGATGCGGAGTCGCCTGACGCGCAGCGGGCCATCGACGCCGCGATTGGCCGGGCGCTGGCCGTGCCCGCCCGGACGCCGTTCGAGCGGGCGGCGGTCGCCGCCCTGCGAGCCCTGCGCGATCGCGTCGCAGCGCCGGGCGTGCCTGCCGCGTGGCCGGCGCGGGTGTCCGCCTATCGCGACGCCCTCTGCGCCGGCGCCGTTTCCGATCGCGGCATCCGCCTGTGGTGCGCGCGGGCGCTCGCCGACGCCGCGACGCCGCTCGCGCCGCGCGGCGTCGCGGCCGACGCCCTGGCGCACGTCGTCGAGCTCGGGCGCGACCGGGCCCTCGACGCCGGCACGGCGTTCATCGCCCTCCAGATCGCCCCGGATCCCCAGGCGCCGATCGTCAGCCGGGCGCTGGCGGCGATCGGCGCCGCCGACCCGCCGGCCCCGGGGCCGCACCTGGCCGCGGCCGACATGGCGGTGAAGCGCGGCGACTGGACCGCCGCCGCGGCCTCCCGCGCCCGCGCCGGCGCGGTCTCGAGCCGCCCCGAGGCGCGCGCGTCGGCGCTCGATGGCGAGCTCGAGGCGCTGATGCAGCTCGGTCGGCGCCGCGAGGCCTACGCGCGCGCCGCGGCGGCCATCCGTCTGCCAGCCGACGCCGGCGACGTCGAGCGCGACGCCGCGGCCCGCGCCGTCGCGCGCCTGGCCCTCGCCGATCGCCGGATCGATGGCCGCGGCCTCGGCGATCGCCGCGCGCTCGTCCTCGGCCCAGCCGAGGCGGCCCGCTGGCCGGCCGTCTTCGTCGCGGCGCTCGACGCGGCCCTCCGCGCCTGGCCCGGCGGCGACGCGGCGCTGCTGGCCCGGGCGCGCGCGTCGCTGGAGACGCTCAAGGCGCTGGCGGGCGAGGACTCGCTGACCGAAGCTGCGTGGGCGGCGACGATCGTCGAAGCGGCCATGGCGGCGAGCCAGGACGAGCACCAGCAGATGGCGCTGTTCCTCACCCACGCCGCCGACCTCGAGCGCAATCCGGCGATGCGCCGGGGCGGCCGTGGACTGCTCGTGCCGACCGCCGAAATCGGCGCCGAGTTGTGGCTGCGCACCTACCGCTACGACTGGGCGCGCCGCGACGCGGCGGCGGTGCTCGCGGCGCAGCCCCGCCGGATCAGCCCGTTCGTGGTGCTGGCGCGGACCGCCGTGCGGGTCGGCGATCGGGCCGCGGCCGCCGACGCGTGGCGGACGATCCTCGAACTGCGGGCCTCGGCTGATGCCGACGACACCGTGCGGCTCGAGGCCACGCGAGCCGCTACGCCGGCGGGAACGCCGCCGCGCCCTTGATCTCGAGTACCTGCGCGGTGTGCCGGGCGCTGTGCAGCGCCGTGAAGTAGGCCCACTCCTCGAGATCGAACTCGCCGAAGAAGCGGTGCGGCAGGACGTGCTCGAGGGCCTCGGGCGTGACCGCTATCGCCGCGGCGATCGTCTGGCTGCGGGCGTCGACGAACGCCGCGAGCGACAGGGCCGGGCTGGCCCACGTGCCCTTCGGCACCAGCGCCTCGGGCGCGACGATCCGTCGCTGCTCGCGCGTCGGCACGGTCGTGTCGAGCCGGGCGAAGCGGGCCGCGCCTCGCGTCTTGGCGGCGCTGGGCGCCTCCGCCTGTGCCAGCTTGCCGATGACGTCCAGCATCCGCAGTTCGACCAGCGCGACGTGCTCGACGATCTGCCCAATCGACCACGCGTCAGGCGCCGGCGTGAACCGATACTGGGCCTCGTTCAGCTCGTCCGTTGCCGCGACGAACGCGTCGCGCGTGCGCGCCAGGGTTTCCATGACCACGTCTGCTCCTTGGGTGGTGCCGTCACGAACGGCCCCCGCCGGTAGTATGTCGAGATCGTATGCCGCTCCACCCCAAGGTCCAAGCCCTGCTCACCGCGCAACGCCTGACCGGGGCGCCGCCGATGCACACGCTGACGCCCGAACGGGCCCGCGCCGACATGCGGGCGCAGGTGGCGGCCGTGTCCGGCCCGCTCGCCGAGGTCGCGCGCGTCGAGGATCGCCGCGTGCCGACGGCCGCCGGCGCGGTGCCGGTCCGCATCTACGCGCCGGCTGGGGCCGGCCCGTTCCCGGGCATCGTTTACCTTCATGGCGGCGGCTTCGTCATCGGTGACCTCGATACGCACGATCCGCTGTGCCGCCAGATCGCGGCGCGCACCGGCGCGATCGTCTGCGCGGTCGACTATCGCCTCGCGCCCGAGCATCCGTTCCCGGCGGCGGCGGACGACGCGCTGGCCGCTGCGCGCTGGTTCCTGGCGCACGCCGAGGACCTCGGCGCCGATCGCGATCGACTGTTCGTGATGGGCGACAGTGCCGGCGGCACGCTGGCGACGGTGACCGCGCGCGCGCTGCGCGAGCAGCCGGGCCCGCACCTGCGCGGGCAGATCCTGATTTATCCGATCACCGATCACGTCGACGCCGGCGCGGCCTCCTACGCCGAGTTCGCGGAGGGTTACGGGTTGACCCGCGACGGCATGCGCTGGTTCATGCGCCACTACATCGCCGATCCGGCCGCCGCCACCGATCCGCGCGTCTGCCCGCTGCGGATGCCGAACCTGCGCGGCCTGCCGCCGGCGTTCGTCGTCACCGCCGAGTACGACGTGCTGCGCGACGAGGGCGAGCGCTATGTCGAGCGGCTGCGCGAGGACGACGTCGACGTGACGTTCGATCGCGCCGCCGGCCTGCACCATGGGTTCATCCGGCTGTTCGGCATTCTCGAGGAGTCCGGCCAATGGATCGATCGCATCGGCGCCTGGGTGCGCCGCATCTGATGCGGGCGCGGGTCGCGCCGGCCGTTGCCGCGCTGGCGCTGGCTGCCGCGGCGTGGGCGCAAACGCCGCCCGCAGGCCGTCCGGTCCACATCGTGCTGGTCGGCGACTCCACCGTCACCGAGGGCTCCGGCTGGGGGCTCGGCTTCCGGCAACTGGTGGCGCCCCAGGTGCGGGTCACGAACACCGCGCAGAACGGCCGCAGCTCGAAGAGCTTCCGCGACGAAGGCCATTGGGCCACCGCGCTCGCCGCCAAGGGCGACTACTACCTGATCCAGTTCGGCCACAACGATCAGCCCGGCAAGGGACCGGAGCGCGAGACCGATCCGGCGTCGACGTTCCCGGCCAACATGGCGCGCTACGTCGACGAGGTCCGCGCCATCGGCGCGACGCCGATCCTCGTCACGTCGCTGGTCCGCCGCACGTTCAGGGAGACGCGGACCGCCAAACACGAGCCGGCCACGCTGGTCTCGACGCTGGGCCCGTGGGTCGAAGCGGTGCGGCGCGTGTCGATCGAGAAGCGTGTCCCGCTGATCGATCTCGACGCGGCGAGCCGCGCCCTGTGCGAGCGCCTCGGACCGGTGCAGACCGCCGGCTTCAACATCAAGAAGGACGATGGTACGTGGGACACCACGCACCTCGACGCGGCCGGCAGCGCGGCGTTCGCGCGCCTGGTCGTCGACGACCTGCGCGGTGCGGTGCCGGCGCTCGCGCCCTACCTGCCGGCCGCCGCCGCGGAGGCGCGCGTCGACGATCCTCCTGACATGCCGGCGCCGCACCCGCTGCTGTCGCCGCCCAATCCCAACGGCGGGCTTCGGGTTCCGTTCGGCCGCGTCTACCCACGTGCGATCCGGCTCGCCCGCATCCAACAGCGCGACGCGTTCCATGGCCGCGAGCCCAGTCTTGCCGCGCTCCCGCCGATGGTGACGTCGCCGGCGATCCTCGTCGCGTGGGAGTTCGTCCCGGACGCGCCGCCCGTCGGTCGGGTCGATTGCGGCTATGGCCCGGTGGCGCCGCGCGAAATCGTCGTGCACCCCATCGCGCAGGAGCCGCGCCCCGACCTCCAGCCCCTCGCGACCTACGCCGAGCCCCGCCGCATCCGGGCGCTGCTGGAGCCGTTCGAGTCGGACCTCGGCCGGGTCCGCTGGGTGACCGTGCTCGATCCCGCCCGCCTGCGCCCTGACACCCTGCTCGCGTGGCGAACCGCAGTGAAATGCGGGCCGTCCGCCGATCGCGTCGGCGAGGAGCACTCGCAAATCGCGGCACTCATCGCCGCGGACGACATCGCACGCTGGACGGCGAGGCCGTCGTCGCCAGAGTAAAGTTCGAGGACCGAACCGGCGATCGTCACTGGCCGGGCTGCAGGCGTCGCGCGCCTTGGCCTATGATTGGCGCGCCATGAACAGACGACGCTTCCTCGAAGCGACGGCGGGTGCACTCGCCGTCGGAGCCACGCAATCCGCGTTCGCCGGTCAGACGCCGCCCGCACCGGCAGCGGCGGCTCCCGGCCCGCCTCCGCCCCGGCCGGCGTGGACGAAGAAGAACACGTTCAAGCTGAAGTACGCGCCGCACATCGGCATGTTCGCCAACGCGGCGGGCAAGGACCCGCTCGATGAGCTCCGCTTCATGGCCGACAACGGGTTCACGGCCTTCGAAGACAACAACATGATGCGCCGCACGCCCGAACTGCAGCAGCAGATGGGCGACCTGATGGCCAAGCTCGGGATCACGATGGGCGTTTTCGTCGTCCAGACCGGCGGCAACGGCAACTCGGGGTTCACCAGCGGCAAGCCCGACGACGCCGCGACCTTCGTCAAGCAGTGCGAGGCGGCGGTCGAGGTCGGCAAGCGTGTCAACGCGAAGTGGATGACCGTGGTGCCCGGCAACTTCGATCGGCGGCTGCCGCTCGAGACGCAGACGGCACACGTCATCGACACGCTGCGCGGCGGCGCCGATGTCTTGGCGAAGAACAGCATGACGATGGTGCTGGAGCCGCTGTCCGACACGCCGGACCTGTTCCTGCGGTTCTCGGCCCAGACCTACATGATCTGCCGCGCCGTCAACAGCCCGGGCTGCAAGATCCTGTTCGACATGTACCACATGACCAAGAACGAAGGGTCGATGATCCCGCACATCGATCTGGCCTGGAAGGAGATCGGCTACTTCCAGATCGGCGACAACCCGGGCCGCAAGGAGCCGGGCACCGGCGAGGTCAACTACAAGAACGTCTTCAAGCACATCCACGGCCGCATGCAGGCCGAGAAGCGCGACTTCGTCTTCGGCATGGAGCACGGCAACTCGCTGCCCGGCGTCGACGGCGAGCGCGCCGTCATCGATGCCTATGTCGCCGCGGACGCGTTCTGAGCGACCGAGCCGGCGCCTTTCGGGGCATCCACGTGCAAGGCCCCGGCCGGACGCCCCGTCGCCCACTCACCAGCAGCCGCCCGCCCGGTTTTCCGCTACACTATGGGGTTACGTTGACCGAATCGGCGCCCCGCGTGACCCCGGAGGCGCCTTCGGCGAGAAAGCGGAGACTGGAACTGTATGAGTGATGCTGGTGAGGGCCTCGTCGATGCCGAGGCCCGGTTGCAGGAGCAGATGGATGCCCGCGAGCACGATCGGAAGCGCCGCGGCCCCAAAGTGGAAGACCCCGAGAAGCACCGCGCGACCGAGAGCCTGAAGCTCGCCCGCGCCGACATGGAACGGCAGCTCGAGCTGACGGCGCATCCGATTCGCAAGGAACAGATCGTCGCCGCGCTGAAAGAGATCGACAAGAAGCTCGCCAGCATGTGACGTGACGCGCGCCATCGGCGGCTACTTCGTCCACGCCTACACGGCGAGCGGCGTCGCCTGCGGATGGCTCGCCCTCGTCGCGGCGATCCTCGGCGACGCCCGCGCGTCGCTGCTCTGGCTGGTGGCGGCGACGCTGATCGACGCCACCGACGGCGCGCTGGCGCGGTTGGCCGACGTCACCCGCACCGCGCCGCTCATCGACGGCGCGCGCCTCGACGACATCGTCGACTACGTCACCTACGTCGTGGTGCCGGGCGTCCTCGTCTGGCGCCTCGACGTCCTCCCGGCGGCCGCCGCGCCCTGGGTGGTCGCCGCTACGCTCGTCGCCAGCGCGCTGGGCTTCGCCCGGCGCGACGCCAAGACCGGCGACCACCTCTTCACCGGATTCCCCTCGGTACTGGAATGTCGTCGCGGTCTACCTGATGGCGTTTCGTCCGCCGCCGGCCATCGCTGCGACGATCCTGCTCGCGCTCGCCGCGCTGGTCTTCGTGCCGATCCGCTACGTCTATCCGTCGCGGACCGTCTTCCTCCGTCCGCTGACCGTGTCGCTCGGCGCGGTGTGGACGGTCGTGTTCGTGGCGCTGATCTGGCGGCTGCCGGATCCGCCGCCGGCGCTGCTGTGGGCGTCGCTGGTCTATCCCGCCTACTACCTCGCGCTGTCGCTGTGGATCACGGCGCGGCGCTGAGCGGCCTACGACCGGCGCGCCTCAGGGGCTGACCGGCGCGATGACCAGCAACAGATGGTCGGTCGCGTCGACGATCGCCCCGACGGGGATGTTGCGATCGAGTGTCGCGAGCTGACCACCCTTGGCCTGGGCAAGGCCCGCGAGATAGACATCGGTGATCTGCTTGTGACCGCGCATCCTCATCGGCCTGAACAGGCGATCGTCCGTCAGGGACACCTCGTCCGCCCAGAAGGTGTGCCGACCTGTCGTCTTCAAAACGCGGAGGCGCGCGGCGATATCAGCGATGGCGAGGCCAGCCTCACGGAATCGAGGACTCGCCAGGACCCGGACGAGGCCGTTCTCTGTCAGCGGACAGGTCGCCCAGCCCGCCTTCCTCTGATCGGCGAACCAGTCGTGAGCGAGCTCGTGGTGGACGTGGTCGGGGTCGAAAAGCGCGACCAGGACATTGACGTCCAGGAGCGCGACACGGCTCACAGTTCGTCCAGCAGTTCGTTGACGAACTGCATCGTGACTTTCGGAGCACCCGGGCCGCGGCTCGGCAGCAGCGGGACACCGTTGCGAATCCGAGACGTGGCGGCCGGTGCGAGAGCCTTGCGCACGAGATCTGAGATCACCTTGCCGGCGGTACTGCCATTGACCGAGGCAATCTCCTTGGCTGCCTGGAGAATGTCGGCGTCCAAATCGAGCGTCGTCCGCATGGTTGATGCTCGCGCATCACGCATCAGATGTCAACGCGGGGAGCACCCGACCGGGGTGCCACCGCGATCCCGGCCAGCATCGCCAGCACGAACACCCGTCCGCTGGCGTTGCCGCCGACGAGCGCGGTGACGGCCGGTCCCGGGCACAGCCCGACCAGCCCCCAGCCGAGTCCGAACAGGGCCGTGCCGACGAACAGTCGCGCGTCGATCGGCCGTTCGTTCGCGATCCACAGTGTCGGCGCCGCGAGCGGGCTGCCCCGGCGCCGCGCCAGCCGGTAGAGCAGGCCGAACGTCGCCGCACCGCCCGCCATCAGACCGATCAGGGCCGGGTTCCACGCCCCGGTGACGTCGAGGAAGCCGAGCACGACCGCGGGATCGGTGGCCCGCGCGATGACGAGGCCGGCGCCAAAGAGCAGCCCGGCGACGAGGCCGACGAGGACTGCGATCACTGTGCGGCCCCCGTGTGCCGGACGACGAAGACGACGAGCATGGCGACGGCGACGAACGTCGCGCAGCCGACGATCGATCGCCGCGACAGGCGGCCGACGCCGCAGACGCCGTGGCCGCTGGTGCAGCCGCCGCCGTAGCGCGCGCCGAAGCCGACGAGCAGGCCGCCGCCGAGGGCGATCGGCCACGAAGTCGTCGGGCCGGCGATCGCGGCGGGCGCGGCGAACGATCCGACGACGCCGGCGGCGACGAGGCCGGCGACGAACGCCGCCCGCCACGCCCAGTCGCGATGCGGTGCGGGCCAGGCGTCCGCGACGATACCGGTGATGCCGGAGACGCGGCCGAGGAGCAGGACGACGAGGCCGGCGGCGCCGCCGACGAACACGCCGCCGATGAGGGCAGGAACCATGTCGACGAGCATACGACTCCGGCGTCGACGTTCAACTCCGGAGTCGTCGTCGGGCGCTTTCGCGGCTCGTAAGTGCTTTCTCGCGCGGTAAGGTTCGCGCTGGTAAGAGAACGGTAAGAGCCGCTATTTCATTGGTGCTTTCCGCAGTTGCGCAGTGCGTCGCGAGTGGCCGCGCGCTTGCACTACAGCGCCGCGTGACCGGGTCCCCCCGCCCGGTCGACACACTGAAGGAGACACCCTCGATGGCTCGCATGCATGCACGCTTCCTCTGGTCCTGGCCGCTCGTCGCGGCCGTGACGTTGATGATGCCGCCCCCGGCCTCAGCGGCGGTGACGGCCAACGTCGTCGGCAACCAACTGCAGGTCACCGGCGACGGCGCCGATGACAGCATCACCCTCCGGCTCCTGGCCGGCGACACCACGCAGGTCGAGGTCCTCGACGGCGTCGTGGTGCGAGGCACGTTCGCGCGCGCGACGTTCGCCTCGATTCTCGTCCAGGGCAACGCCGGGAACGATACGATCCTCGTCTCCGACGCCAACGGCGTGTTCACCGACACGCACGTCACGGTGCTCGACGGCGGCGACGGCAACGACACGATCACCGGCGGCGGCGGCGGCGAGGCGCTCTCCGGCGGCATCGGCAACGACGTGCTGAACGGCCTCGCCGGCAACGACACGCTGATCGGCGGCCCGGACGCCGACACGCTGACGGGCGGCCCCGGCGTCGACCCGCACCTCGGCGGCGACGGCGACGACCTCATGATCTGGAACCCGGGCGACGGCAGCGAGGCGGTCGACGGCGAAGCCGGCAACGACACGTTCCAGTTCAACGGGTCGGCCGGCGACGAGGTGATGACCTACACCGGCAACGGCCAGCGCGTCTCCTTCTTCCGCAATCTCGGCGCCATCACCATCGACGTCGGGACGACCGAGAACCTGTTCGTCAACGCGCTCGGCGGCAACGACACGATCACCGGCGGCACCAACCTCAACGGGCTGATCGTGACCCGCGTCGACGGCGGCGACGGCAACGACGTGCTGACCGGCGGCGACGGCGTCGACGCTCTCAACGGCAACGCCGGCGACGACACGCTGAACGGCGGCGCCGGCAACGACACGCTGACGGGTGGTCCCGGCATCGATCCGCACAACGGCGGCCCCGGTGACGACCTGATGATCTGGAATCCCGGCGACGGCAGCGAGCCGGTCAACGGCGAGGCCGGCAACGACACGTTCCAGTTCAACGGGTCGGCCGGCGACGAGGTGATGACCTACACCGGCAACGGTCCGCGGGTGACGTTCTTCCGCAACCTGGGCAACATCACCATCGACATCGGCACGACCGAGACCCTGTTCGTGAACGCGCTCGCCGGTATCGACACCGTGACCGGCGGCACCAACCTGAACGGGCTGATCGTCGCCCGCGTCGACGGCGGCGACGGCGACGACATCCTGACCGGTGGCGACGGCGTCGATCAGCTGAACGGCGGCCTCGGCAACGACACGCTGAACGGCGGCGCCGGCAACGACGTGCTGACGGGCGGCCCCGGCGTCGACCCGCACAACGGCGGTCCTGGCGACGACCTGATGGTCTGGAACCCGGGCGACGGCAGTGAGCCGGTCAACGGCGAGGCCGGCAACGACACGTTCCAGTTCAACGGCTCGGCCGGCGACGAGATCATGACCTACGCCGGCAACGGCCAGCGGGTCACCTTCTTCCGCAACCTGGGCAACATCACGATCGACATCGGGACGACCGAGACGCTGTTCGTGAACGCGCTCGCCGGCATCGACACCGTGACCGGCGGCGCGGGCCTGAACGGCCTCATCGTCGCGCGCGTCGACGGTGGCGACGGCGACGACGTCCTGACCGGCGGCGACGGCGTCGACCTCCTCAACGGCGGGCTCGGCAACGACACGCTGAACGGCGGCGCCGGCAACGACGTGCTGACGGGCGGGCCCGGTATCGATCCGCACAACGGCGGCCCTGGCGACGACCTGATGATCTGGAATCCCGGCGACGGCAGCGAGCCGATCAACGGCGAGGATGGCAACGACACGTTCCAGTTCAACGGCGGCGCCGGCGTCGACACGATGAACGTCACCGCCAACGGCCAGCGGGTCACCTTCTTCCGCCAGCCGGGCGCCATCACCATGGACATCGGCACGACCGAGACGGTGTTCGCCAACGCCCTCGCCGGCGACGACATCGTCACCGTCGGACCCGGCCTGGCGGTGTTGACCGCGGTCCGCGTCGACGCGGGTGCCGGCAACGACACGATCACGTCGACCGCCTCAAGCACGCTGACGCTCGACGGCAGCACCGAGCTCGACACGCTGAACTTCAACGGCGAAGGCCAGGCCGTACAGTCGCTCGGCGGCAGCATCGTCGTCGGCGGCACCGCGCGCGTGTCGCACCAGAACGTCGAGACGGTGAACGTGGCCAACGCCTCGGGCACGCCGCCGACCATCACCATCACCTCGCCGACGGCGGCCCCGACCTTCACCTCGGATGCGTCGAGCATCACGCTGGCGGGCACCGCGGCCGACGACAGCGGCGTCGCCTCGGTGACCTGGGTCAACAGCCGCGGCGGCAGCGGATCGGCGACCGGCACCACGAACTGGACGGCGTCGGGCATCCCGCTCGCCGGCGGCGCCAACATCATCGCCGTCACCGCGACCGACCTGAGCGGCAACTCGACGACCGACACGATCACGGTCACCGTGACGCAGCTGACCTATCTGCTCGCCGAGGGATCGACCGGCTCGTTCTTCGACCTGGACGTGCTGATCGCCAACCCGAACGCGCAGGCGGCGCCGATCACCATCACCTTCCTGAAGGAGAACGGCACCACAGTCGTGCAGAACGTGAACGTCGCGGCGACCTCGCAGCTGACCGTGCACGTCGACCAGGTGCCGGGCCTCGAGGGCTCGGCGGTGTCGACCGTCGTCACGTCGAACGCTGGCCTGCCGCTGGTCGTCGAGCGGTCGATGTTCTGGGACGCCAGCTACTACGGCTCGCACGGCGCCACCGCCGTCGACGGGCCGCGCACCAAGTGGTACTTCGCCGAGGGCTCGCAGGGCTTCTTCTCGACGTTCCTCCTGCTGGCCAACTCGGGAGCGCAGCCGGCGACGGTGACGGTCTCGTTCCTGACCGAGACGAACGGCACGGTCCTGCGCACGTTCCAGGTCGCCCCGACGGCGCGCCTGACCGTGTCGGCCGGCCTGATTCCGGAGCTGATCAACCGCTCGTTCGCGATGGTCGTCGACTCGAACGTGCCCATCGTCGCCGAGCGGGCGATGTACTTCGGCACGGCGCGGTTCTGGGACGGCGGCCACGAGTCGGCTGGCGTCTCCGAGCCGTCGGCGAGCTGGTTCCTGGCGGAGGGCGCGACCGGCGCGTTCTTCGACACCTTCATCCTGGTCGCCAATCCAAACCCGACGGCGGCCACCGTCACGATGACGTTCCTCACCGACCAGGGCCAGTCGATCGTCCGCAACTACACGGTGCAGGCCAATGCCCGGCTGACGGTGAACATGGAAATCGAAAGCCCGCTGCTCGCCAACGTCGCGGCATCGACGACCATCACCGCCACCCAGCCGATCATCGTCGAGCGAGCCATGTATTGGCCGGGCAACGGTCTGGAGTGGAGCGAGGCGCACAACAGCTTCGGCGTCACCGCGACGAGCACGAAGTGGGGCCTGGCGGAAGGGCGCGTCGGCACGGACAAGGCGTTTGCGACCTACATCCTGCTCGCCAACCCGAGCACCACGACGGCGGCGCAGGTGCGGGTCACGTTTCTGAAGGCCAACGGCGCCCCGATCGTGACGACCTACACGGTCAACCCGACGTCGCGCTTCAACATCGACGTCAACAGCCGGGTGCCGGAGCTCGTCAACGAGTCGTTCGGGGCGCTGATCGAAGTCACGAACGGGGTCGGGATCGTGGTCGAGCGCTCGCTCTACAACAACGCGCTCGGGCAGGTGTGGGCGGCGGGCACCAACGCCCTCGGCACGCGTCTCCCGTAACTGACTGACGCATCGCGGGTAAGGAGACGGGCCGGGCGCGCAAGCGTCCGGCCCGTTGTCGTTTCTGCCACGTTCCGCGGGCTCAGCCCCGGGCTGAGGCCCGGGCCCGGCCCGCGGCTGAGGCACGGGCCGGCGTAAGCTCAGCCTTGCGTCGGCGGCCAATCCGGGCTACACCTGACGCCCATGACCATCAACCGCGTCGGCCCCCTGTCCGTCGGGAAGATCGCCGCCTTCCTCTACGGCATCATCGGCCTGTTCATCGGGGCGGTGATCGCCGTGTTCGCGTTGTTCAGCGGCCTGGCCGCGGGCACGGCCGGAGCCGGCAGCGACGTCGAAGGGCCGGCGGCCGCCTTCGGCGCGCTCTTCGGCGTCGCCGGCATCGCTGCCATCATCATCGCGCCCCTGCTCTACGCGTTCATGGGTTTCATCGGCGCGGTGATCATGGCGCTCATCTACAACATCGTGGCGCGCATCGTCGGCGGCATCCAGGTCGACGTCAGCTAGCTGGCTCGGGCCAGCTCGAGCGCGTTCGTCACACCTCGCTTGCCGGCGAGGCGCGGATCGATTCACGATGGATCCCCATGACCTGGAAGCGGGGTGCCGTCGTGGCGGCGCTGCTGTGCGCGGGATGCGACGAGCGGAAGCCGCCGACCAGCCCGTCCGAGGGCCAGGGCACGCGCGCCGCGCTGGTGGCCCCACACCCGACGCTCGGCGTCGGGGAGTCGCAGCAGCTCTCGGTCGTCATCACCGGGCCCGCCGGCGTCGCACACCCCCCCGAGGGCGTGGTCGTCTGGCGCAGCTCGAACGACGCCGTCTACGTGCTGTGGGACGCCGGGCTCGCCGTCGCGGTCGGGCCCGGTCAGGCGACGATCAGCGCCATCGCCGACGGCCGCACCGTGGAGACGTCGCTGCGCGTCGATCCGGCTGCCGGCACCATCAGGCGTCTCCAGGGCCGGCTCACCGACTTCGCGTCGGACGCGCCGCTGGCCGGCGTCACCGTCGGCTTCGGGATCGACGTCGCCGCCATCAACCTGAGCACGACGACCGACGGCGGCGGCAACTACGCGATCGACGTCCCGGCGGGGCGGATCTACGCGGCCATCGATGGGCAGATCCTCGCCGACCTGGCCGTCCACGTCGGCGGGCCGGCCTCTCGCGGCGATCTCCTCGGCAACGGCGGCACCTGCATCTCGCGCTACGGGCTCGTCACCGACGCGGCGACGTTCCAACCCGTGGCTGGAGCCGAGGTCCGAGCGGGCGGCCGGACCATCGTCACCGGTCCGGACGGCTGGTATCGCCTCGATTTTGGCTGCGTCGACGACCCGTTCGGCAACTTCAACACCACCTTCATGTACGTCTCGCACCCGGCCTACCGCGAGTTCTCGCGGGTCCTCGGTCGCGGCATCCACCGCGTCAATCGCATCGACGCCGAATTGCAGCGCCAGTAGCGGAGCGCGGACATGCCGATCCCACGTCGTGTCGCCATCGCCTCCCTGCTCCTCGCCGTCGTCTCGTGCGGCGGCGAGCACGTTTCCCCGACCGCGCCCTCGACGGCTCCCGCTGGTGGTGGCGCTGGCGATTCCAGGAGTGCCGCTCTCGCTCGCGGTCGGCGAGTCGATGCAGCTGCGCGCCGTCGTCGTCTACTCGGACGGCACGGCGACGCCGCCGGCGGCGGAGGTGCTCTGGCGGAGCTCGAACAACGCGGTGCTGACGCTCTGGCCGGGCGGCGTCCTGGTGGCGGTCGGGTCCGGCGACGCGACCATCACGGCGTCGGCCGGCGAGCTGACCGGATCGGTGGCGGTGGCGGCGGCGCGGCCGGTGAGCGACGGGCGCCACGTGCAGGGACGCGTCGTGGACTGCGTGTCCGGCGCCGGCATCGCGGGCCTGTCGCTGCGCTTCCGGCAGCTGCCAGACGGCCTCCGCACCGAGACGACGACCGATGGCGCCGGTGCCTACGCCATCGACCTTCCGGCGGCCAACTACGTCGTGCAGACCGACGAGCGCGACATCGGCGTGCTGCTCGTCCGGGTCGGCGGGCCGGCCTTTCGCGGCGAGTTGCTGGTGAACGGTCCTGGCTGCATCGCCCGCTACGGCACCATCATCGACGCCGTCACCTTCCGTCCCGTCGCCGGAGCCTCCGTCACCTACGGCGGCGTCACGGCGCTCACCGGTCCCGACGGGTGGTATCGGCTCGACCATTCCTGCGCCGGCTCCATCCTGGGCGGCACCACCGGCATCCGCGTCACCCATCCCGAATACGCCGAGGCGTTCCAGATCACCGGCCGCGGCCTCAACTCGATCACCCGCATCGACCTCGACTTGCGCCGCCCATAGGGCCCCATGCGACACTCGTCGCATGCGTCTGCCGTGTCTGCTGCTGATTGCCGGCCTGGCCTCGGGCTGCTACCAGTCGACGGTGCCGCTCGGTCGGCCGGAGCGCGGCACGATCGATCGCGCGCTGGTCGGCAGCTGGTCGTGCGTCGATCCGAAGGACGCGTCGAACCGCGCCGTCGTCACCTCGGTGCCGATCGATCGCCACCGCTACGACATCGAGTGGCGCGAGGCTCCGGATCACGTCACGCGCTACCGCGCATATGCGACCCCGATCGGCGCCGACGCGCTGCTGAACGTGCAGGAGGTCGGCCCGCCGCGAACCGATCCGCGGTTCGTGTTCCTGCGCGCCCGCCCGACCGCTGGGGGCGGGCTGTCCCTCGCCGTCGTCCAGGAGGACGCCATGAAGGGGAAGACGGGCGCGGCCGCGCTCCGCGAGATCACCAGCCGCGTCGCCGATCCGACGCTCTACGGGCCATTCGCGACGTGCACCGCGACGGTGGCGCGGCCATGACGCAGCACCTGCTCCGACGCGGCGGCGGTTTCGACGGGCTCGACATTCCCGGCGTCCGCGACAAGCCCCGAGACGACACGAGGGACGAGACGGACGACGATACGGGCGGCGCCCGCATCCGCTGCCCGAAGTGCGCCTGGCAGCCGGGCCGCGAGCACAAGTGGACGTGCGCGTGCGGGCACGACTGGAACACGTTCGAGACCGGCGGCGTGTGCCCGGCCTGCCAGCAGCAGTGGCGCGACACGCAGTGTCCGCGCTGCGACACCTGGTCGCCGCACCTTGCCTGGTACGTCGACGACACGGGATCCGGCCCGAGCTGACCAGGCTAGCGCGACGACTAGCCGGTCAGCGACGGCAGACTCGCCGCGGCAATCGCCTGACCATGACGCTTGTCCTGTTCGTTCGGGTACGTGAAACGCGACGCTGCATCGCCAATTCCGGGAACTCGACCTCGAGTACTTCGCGCGCGCCGCGGATGATGTCGTCACCGCCAGAGCCCGACGTGACGCGACCGAGCACGAGGACGTGCTGCAGATCGTAGAACCCTGCAAAGTGCGCGACGCCGTAACCAAGATAGGTGCCGATCGTCTGATAGATCTGCTTCGCGCGCGGGTCGCCCTCAGCCATCAAGGACTGGACCAGCTTCAGCTTCGATCGGGCAGCCCCATGCCGGAGGGCGAGTCGATGCCAGCGATGGGCATCAACCGGCCGACGCACTGCTGCGAGAAGTACTGGGAGCCGACGCCGTAATCGCCCGACCACTCGTCGGTCGGCTGCACCAGGGTTGATAGTCGATGGGCACGAACGCGAGCTCGTTCAGCCACGAGGTGATGTTGCCGTCGGCTGTAACGTAGCCGGCGGCGGTGCTGGTGCCGAGCGCGATGCCGAGAATGGCGTTGGCCCCGAGCGACATCGAGCCGGCAAGCGCGGTCACTTCGCCGTCGTTGACCACCTCGAACGGCACGTCGCCCCAGGCTCGGCGCACGTCGAGGAACAGATCCTTCACGCGCGCATCGAACAGGTCCTTCGGCACGCCGCGAAAGAGCGAGCCCGCCTTGACGCGGTTGTTCACGTACACGCCGGCGGCGCTGCCGCCGATGGCGTCGACGCGCGGCAGGTGTGCGGCGGCCTTGCCAGCGAATCCATGATCCCGTCGAAGTGGTACTGCGGGTCCGGCTGGTGGTACGGGTCCCACACCGTCTCCTCGCTGAAGACCACGCTGGCCGTCGATCACCGCCGCCACCTTGCGATCGCTGCCGCCCAGGTCGAACCCGATTCGGCAGCCCTCGAGATGGCGTCCGAGCGGTCGCGTTTCCGAGCGTTCCGCCGGCAGGTTGCGCGTGGACACGATCTCGAGCGGATGATCGAACATCTGCTCGCACACGAGGGACGCGTCGAAACGTCCCGTGGCGGTCTCACCGTAGTGCGCGGCGAGCTCGGCGACGAGCGTCGTCGGTCCATCAACGAACAGGCGCCAGCCGCCGCGCGACCACAGCAGGAACTTGACGAGGCGCTCCAGGTGGATCGCGTTGGCGGCGGCCCGGGCATGGGTCGCCGGCAGCACCCGAGTGTCGAAGCGGAAGATCGAGCCGTCGGCTTGTTCGAGCGCCAGCCTGACCGCCACCGCATCGGGCGTGGCGGCGACCAGCGCGTCGAAGGCGCGCACCGCGAGCACGGCGGGACGGAAGGCCGGGTCGAGTGCGGGGGTGATGCGGGGCGCGATGAGCGGGAGCGAAGCCTGGGTGTGCATCCGAATGCCGAATCCTGCCGGGCGCGAAGCGGGGAGCGCTGACCACCGACCTCACGCGGCGGCCGGGATCGCACAGGCCAGCGGCACACGATACCATCGGCCGGACAACGGGCGGAAACGCTCGGGTCGCCCCACCTCGCGCGGTACGTCGACGAGTCGGGCGGGGCGCGGGCTGCGCTAACCGGCCGTCGGCAGGGCGCGGCACCACGCCGCGACCGTGTCGAGGATGCCATCGAGGACGGCATTGGCCCGCGTGCCTTTGGGCAGGCCGGTGACCTTGAAGCTGTGATCGCCGCGCTCGATCGGGTGGATGGTGGCGCGTGCGCCGAGCGGCGCCAGGTGGGGCGCCAGCTCGCCAGGCCCGCCGAACGTGTCGCGCGTGCCCTGGACGACCAGCAGCGGCGTCCGCAGCGTGGCGAAGTGCGCGACGCGCAGCTTCTGCGGCTGGCCGGGCGGATGCAGCGGGTAGCCGAGCGCGACGACGCCGGCGATCGGGTGCGCGACGGGCGCCCTGCCGGCGTCCGTGGGGCCCGCGTCGGCCGCGGCGGCGACCATCGTCGCCATGCGCCCGCCCATCGACTTGCCGCCGATCACCAGACGCCGGCCCTCGAGCCAGCCGCGCTCGACGAGCGTCGCGATCAGCGCGCGGTAGCAGGCCTCGAGCTGCGGCGCCGGGTTCGGCGCCGATCGGCCCTTGCCCTCCATGTAGGGGAAGTTGAACGTGATCGCGTCGCAGCCACGCGCGGCGAGGCCGGTCGCGCACGCGACGAGGAACGGGTGCGACATGCCGGCGCCGGCGCCGTGCGCCACGACCACCGTCACGCCCGCGGCCGGGACGCCGGCGGCCGCGGCGTATCGCACCGCCGAGACGGGCGGTTCGCCGCTCGTGAAGGACTGCTGCGCGATCACCGGAACGTCCGCCACTGCGATCCTTACGGCGTTCCGGACGACGTGGTCGCCTCGCCGCTCCACGCCTTGCGGTGGGCCTGCTGCTCCGGCGTCGCGTCGGGCTTCGGCTCGAGACGCCAGGTCTCCGACGGCTCGCGGCCCAGCGTCACCGGGAGGCGCACCAGCTCGTCGCGCCGCGCCACCAGCAGCGTCACCGCACGTCCCGGCGCGTACCTGTTCGAGCCGGCGATCGAGGCCGTCGGAGCGAACGCGGAAGTCGTCGATGGCGAGGATCTCGTCGTCGACGTTGACGCCGGCCTGGTGCGCCGGCGTGCCGCGGCGGACCTGTGTGACTACCAGACGGCCGCCGTCGTTCTTCGTCGTCGCGCCCAGCCACGCCTTGCCGGGGCCGTTCACCGACTGTTCGACCGGCTTGAAGCGCAGGCCGAACCAGTCGAGCACCTGGTCGTAGGTCAGTTCGTCCGTCGTCTGGAGCACCGACGTCCACCACGGGCCGAAGTCGCGGCCGGCGACGTCGTGCACGACGTGCTTGAAGTCGGCTTCCGTGAAGCCCTTGGCGCCGGAGTAGCGGCTGTAGGCGAGCCGCATCACGTCGTCGAGGCTCTTGGCGCCGCTGGTCGCCTGGCGGATCTTGGCGTCGAGGACGAACCCTATGACGGCGCCCTTCGTGTAGTAGCTGATGGCGGTGTTCGGCGTGTTCTCGTCGGGCCGGTAGTGCTTGATCCAGGCGTCCGACGACGCCGTCGCGACCGGCTGGGCGAGGCGGCCGGGCGTCGTCTGCAGATCGCGGATGTCGGCGCCGACGCCGTCGATCAGCTCGGCGTCGGTCATCAGCCCGGCGCGCCGGACCAGCATGTGCTCGTAGTAGGCCGTGAAGCCTTCGGCCATCCACAGCGACGTGGTCGGGTTCTCGCGCTCGTAGTCGAACGGACCGAGCTCGATCGGGCGCAGCCGCTTGACGTTCCAGGCATGGAAGTGCTCGTGGGCGGCCAGCGTCAGCCAGTTGAGGTAGGGGCGGCGCGTGCTCGTCGCCCACCGGCTGGCCATCAGCACGGTCGAACTCTTGTGCTCGAGGCCGCCGCCCGCCTCGCTGAGGACGTTGATGAACGCGTAGCGCTCATAGGGCAGGCTGCCCCAGAGGCGCTCGGCCTCGGCCACGACCTTGGCGAGATCGGCCGCCGCCCGCTGGCCGTCGAAGACGCCTGCTTCGCCCTCGTTGGCGAGCACGTGCGGCTTGCCGCCGACCTCGAAGCGATGGACGGTCGGGTTGCCGAGCAGGAACGGTGAGTCGACCAGTTCGTCGTAGCTGGCGGCGCGGTAGCGGTGCGCCTCGCCGGCGATTGGCGCCAGGCTCGTCACGCTGGTCTTCCAGGCGGCCGGCAGTGCGAGCGCCACGTCGTGCGGCCGCGCCACACCCTTCTCGACCAGGGTCAGGAACGTCGGCGCGCCGTTCAGCAGCGCGAAGCGCGACTCGATCCAGTTGGTGCGGACCGACATCTCGCGGCCGTAGACCTGATAGGTGACGGTGACGCGCGGCGCCCCCTTGGCCTCGACGCGCCAGCGGTTCTTCTGCGTCTTGGTGACGACGAGCGCGGCGCCGTCCGGTCCCTTGGCGGCGACCCGCTCGACGTGGCGCTCGTACTCGCGGACCAGGTACGAGCCGGGCGTCCATACCGCCATCATCAGCTCGATCGAAGGCTGGCCGGCGGGGACGCTGGCCTCGACCTCGACGTAGTGCGTCTCGGGTGCGGGGAAGCGCAGCGTGTAGGTGATCGGCTCCGTGGACATGCGCGGCTGGGCGTGAGCGAGGAGGGGGGACATCGACACGGCGGCCGCGGCCGCCAACAGCGCTCTGATCATGAGGTCACATCGTGTTGGCGTAGACGGCCGTCCCGTCCAGGCCGGCGTGGCGATTGAGGATGATCGAGACGGGCATGTCGCGCATCAGCCCGTCGAACGGATCCTTGGCGTTGAAGGCCGTGATGAACGTCGGCGTTTCAAAGGCCGGCAGGATCTTGGCCGGGATGCCGCCGCCGATGTAGACGCCGCCGGTGGCCAGCCCGGCCAGGGCGAAGTTGCCGGCCGCCGCGCCGAAGGCCGAGATCCACAGCTCCAGGGCCTCGACGCAGTGCGGGCAGCGTTGCTCCAAGGCGGCCTCGGTGATGCGGGCCGGCAGGTCGCTGGCGTCGCCGTCGCGGAAGACGAAGCTGCGCCCCTGGCTGGTGAAGCGGGCGACGTTGACGAGGCCCGGTCCACAGATGATGTGCTCGGTGTGGGCCCGGCCATAGAGCCGGATCAGCTCCTGCATCAACTCGATCTCGCGCGGCGTCCGGGCCGCGAAGTCGACGTGGCCGCCCTCCGACGGCGATGGCCGCCAGGCGCCGTCGACGTTGACGAGCAGGGCCTGGCCGAGGCCGGTGCCGGCCGCCAGCAGCGCGCCGTTGCCGTGCGGGTTGCGGGTGCCCTTCTGGATGACCAGCAGCTCGTCGTCGCGCAGCACCGGCACGACGTAGGCCATCGCCTCGAGGTCGTTGAGCAGGTGGACGCGCTTCAGCTGCATCGCCGACTGCAGCTCGCGGGCGTCGACGGCCCAGTCGACGTTGGTCGGCTGGACGCGCTGATCGATGACCGGCCCCGGCACGCCGAAGCACGCCGCGTCGATCGCGTCGGCGGCGACGCCGGCCTTCTGCAGGAAGGCGGCGAGGATGTCGGCGGCGCCGGGAAAGTCCAGCGTCGCGAATTCATGTGTGACGACCATGTCCGGTCGTGCGGTTCCCGACTGGCGAAAGAGCCCCAGCAGGGTCTTGGTCCCACCCAGATCTCCGGCAAGCAGCATGCGCGGCTATTGTACCTGGCTGGCGGCCGGCCTCTCACGGCCGGCCGCGGGCCGCCCCTTGAGCGTGCGGTCTGCTATTCGCGGCGCTGGGCGCGCCGCGGCGCCCGCCCGCAGGCGGCGGGTAGTTGCGGCCGGCCTCTCGCGGCCACCTATACTGGCGGGAGGATGGCGGACGTGGCGGCCCAAGCACCGACCGGTGAGCCTGCCGGCAGCTCGAGCGCCGATCAGACCTTGTACGGGTCGCGAGCAATTCGCGAGCTGTATCCGGGGCTGCGCGAGGATCGCCTGCGCTACCTCGAACGCTGGGGCGTGATCCGGCCGGTTCGGGTCGGCGGCGGCGAGCGGTTCTATGCGTTCGCGGATCTGGCGCCGCTGCGCCAGGCCAGCGCGGAGTTGGCCCGCGGGGTGCCCTTCCGCTCGGTCGTGCGCGACCTCCGCGGCATGAGGCAGCGCCAGCTCGCCGAGGCGCCGGGCGCGCAGCTCTCCTTCGATTTCCAGCCGTCGCGCGAAACCACCCCGGCCAAGGTGATCGCGCTCACCGTGCGCCCTGCCGCGAGTCCGGCCGGCGACCGGCCGACGGGTCCATCTGGCGCGGGGCCATCCGGTGCGGAGGCGCTGACCCTCGCCCCAGCGCCGCGCGCCGGGGATCCGCACCGGCTGGAGCGCGCCGCGGCGTGCTTCGCCGAAGGCGCCGCGCTGGACAGCGGCGATCCGTCGCGCGACGAGGCGGCGATGGCGGCGTATCGCCAGGCCGCGGCGCTCGATCCGACCATGACCGCCGCGCTCGTCAACCTCGCCAACATCCACTACGCGCGCGATCGCGCCGTCGAAGCCGAAGCGCTCTACGACAAGGCGCTGGCCCTCGACCCGGCCAGCTTCGAGGCGCAGTACAACCTCGGCAACGTCCTCCACGACTCGGGGCGCTTCGAGGCCGCGGCGCGCTGCTACCGCGGCGCCCTTGCCATCGATCCCGCCTACGCCGACGCGCACTTCTACCTGGCGGTGACGCTCGAGAAGCTCGGACGTTCGTCCGACGCCAAGCCGCACTGGGTCGCCTACCGGCGCCTGGCGCCGACCGGCGAGTGGGTCGAACTGGCCCGCGAGTTCAGCGAGTGAACCGACTCTAGAGGCCCTCGAGCGCAGACACGAGGCTGGGTCGGGATCTGCTGGCGAGGCGGCTGCCGAAACGCCACGGCCAACGCCGTCGCGGTGGCCGCACGCGCGCTCGAGTTCAGCGAACGCTGCGGCGCCCTTCAATCCCACGCCGACTCTCCAGAGTCCGACGCTCGTCCGAGCCGGAGATCCGCTGCTGCGCGGAAATTCTGCGCAGCGTCCGTCCATTTGGGTAGGCGGTTCGGCACGATGTCGGCAGTTTCAAAGCCAAATGTCACCTGTAGTGCGGACTTACTCAGGCCATCTGGAGAGGCTTCGATTCGAATCGGCGGCAAATAACCTGTGTCATGCCACACTCTTCAAGGCTGAGCTTCCGATCGAACCGCTGTGTGCCGGAACGCACACACACTGGCCTGGCGTAGCGCATCGCCGCCGTCCAAGGACCTCCATGGAGTCGCGTCTCCGTGTCGCCGCGCTGGCGGCGATTGCTCTTGTCGTCGCCCTGGACCGATCGTCCACGTTGACCGCGCCCCGACGTGCAGCTGCTGCGGCCGGGGGGCTCGCGTCGCTACCGGCCGACCTGATGCCGGTCGTCATCGACACCGTGCAGCGAAGCACGGACCCGTCCTTCGCGCCTGTCCGGGCCCGCGGTGCGTCGGCCGCGATCGCGCGCAACGAAACGCACGGGCTCACCACCCGCTTCAGTGCTCGACGCGTAGACGTCGCCGGCAGCGGCGACGCGACCTTCGCGCGTCCGCTCGTGCTCTCGGCGCGGACGCTCACGCTCGACGGCGCCGCCATCGCACTGAGCGGCGAACGCATCGCGAGCGAGACGGCGCGCATCGCGTACGCGCACGCGCCAGCCCAGGGCGTGCGGTTCGACGAGTGGTTCACCAACGGCCCGCTGGGACTGCAGCACGGATTCGATGTGAAGGCGCTGCCCGCGGGCGTGAGCGATCTCCATCTCGCGATCGACGTGGGCAATGACTGGCTCGTGTCGCCTGCGGAGGGCGCGCCCAACGACGCCGTGGAGATCCGCGCCGCCGGCGATGGCCCGGCGCGCCTCTCGTATCGATACCTGCGCGCCTGGGATCGGACGGGCCGCTTCCTGCCGGCGCGTCTCGAGGCGGCCGACCACTCGATCAGACTGGCGGTGAACGTCCGCGGCGCCGAGCTGCCGATCACGATCGATCCGCTGCTGCAGCAGGGGATTCTGCAGCCTCCCGGTGTCCCGGCAGGCTCCGGCGTCGGCACCAGCGTCGCCGTTCGAGGCAATCATGCCCTGGTTGGCGCTCCGTTCGTCAGCGTCGGCGGAAACGCCGCTCAGGGCGTCGTCTACCTGTTCGAGCGCGATGCCACCACCGGACTCTGGGGCCTGCGCGAAACACTGACGGACGCATCTGGTCAGGCAAATGACTGGTTCGGCTACAGCGTGGCGCTTGCCGACCATGGGCACGGCGCGATCGGTGCGCCGTTGGCCGACCCTGGCGGTGTGAGCAACGGCGGCAAGGTCTACAAGCTCTGGATCTACGACGGGAGCGCTACCGGCCTGAACGAGCTGGGATCGGCCCGTGCCACCGACGATTTGTTCGGCTGGTCGGTGGCGGCCGAAGGCGACGACATCGCGGCAGGCGCCTACCAGGACACCGCGCCGGCGTTCGGGCAGGGCACCGTCGAAATGTGGGGCTATCTGGCCGGCACCGACGAATACGGTCGGCTGGCGACCCTCGCCGCGCCCGGCTTTGCCAGCCTCGATCACTTTGGCTACAGCGTCGCCATGAGCGGCGACACCGTCGTCGTCGGTGCGCCGGACGTCAATCGGACCTCGCCGGCCGTGGTCGCCAACGTCGGCGCGGCGTACGTCTACGTCTACGACAGCGCCGGCGACACCTACACGCTCCAGGCGCGGCTCGATCCGCCGGGGACACCGAACGCGTGCGAGAACTTCGGCGGCAGCGTCGCGATCTCCGGCGAACGGATCGTCGTCGGATCGGGGTTGTCGGCGGAATCGTGCACGCCCAGTGGTCCGGGAGTCGCCACGGTCTACGAGTTCACCCGGACCGGCACGGCATGGACCTTCAGCTCGGCCCTGACGGCGTCCGACTGCAGCCCGAGCACGACCTGTCGTGGTGCCACCGTCAGCCTCGCAGCCAGCCTGCTCACCATCGGTCTTCCGAACGAGGCGTATGCGGGCGTCGCGTCCGGCACGGTCAAGACGACGCGACGCACTTCCGCCGGCTGGAGCGCTTTCCAGCGGCTGTCGGCGCCCGGTCTCGTCGCCAATTCCCGCTTCGGCAGGTCCGTTGCGGCGACGGCGTCACTGGCGCTCGCTGGACTTACTGGGGCGCCGGGTCAGGCCGGCCTTGCTCCGATCCTCGGGCCGTCGTCGGGCGATCTCGTGCCGGCCGTCGGCGACGGCGTCCGGGGGAACTACGGGAGCGTCAACGGGTGGCGCCAGCGCCTGAACGAGCCCTGGGGAGTCGCGTACGACGGCGCCAACAGCCGTCTGTATGTCGCCGACACCTACAACCACCAGGTCAAGAGGTACCGCCCCGATGTCGACGGCATGGACGGCCGCCTCGGCATCGGCACGCAGGGTTCCGGCGGCGATGGGTCGTTTGCGTCCATCGCGCAATTGAGCTGGCCGTTGGACGTGGCGGTCGACGGCAACGGCCGGATCTACATCGCTGATTCCGGCAACTCCAAGATTCGGCGCGTCGACGGGAATCTCATCTCGACGTTCGCCGGTACTGGTGTGTCGGGCTTCTCCGGGGACAACGGGCCGGCAACCTCGGCACAGATCAGCCCGCCGTACGGGGTCGGCGTCGATGCCGCCGGCAATCTCTACATCGCCGACTTCGCCAACCACCGCATCCGTCGCGTCAACGCCGCGACCAACATCATCACCACGATCGCCGGCACCGGCACGGCTGGTTACAACGGCGATGGCATTCCGGCCACGTCCGCGCAGCTCAACTTCCCCCGCGACGTCGAAGTGGCGCCCAACGGCGCGATCTACATCGCCGACAGCGACAACAACCGCGTCCGCCGCATCGATCCCGTCACCAACGTGATCACGACGGTCCTCGGAACTGGCGTGGCGGGCTACAGCGGCGACGGCCAGCCGGGCTCCAGCGCGCAGATCCGGTTCGTGCCGAGGATCACGATTGACAGCGCGGGCAACCTCTACGCCGTGGACATGTTCGACAACCGCATTCGCCGGGTGGCTGGCGGCACCGGCAACGTCGACACCGTTGCCGGCATCGGCACGCCCGGAACCGCCGGCGAAGGTGGGCCCGCCACGTCAGCCGAGCTCGACCAGCCCTACAGCGCGGCCGTGACCCCCGCCGGCACGTTCGTCGCGGAGATCAACGCCCACCGTGTGCGGCGCATTACGCCGGCGGGCATGCCGCTGGCGTTGACCCGCGCCGGCAGCGGCGCGGGAACGGTCACGTTCGAGCCGGGTAGTTCCTGCGCGGCGTCGTGCACGGTCGACTATCCGCTGGGGACGGCGGTGACGCTGGTTGCGACGGCCGACGCGACCTCGACGTTCACGGGTTGGTCGGGCGCCTGCACTGGCACCGGCACATGCAGCCTCACGATGAACCAGGCCCGCGGCGTCACCGCGACCTTCATGCGGAATCCGCAGCAGCTGACCGTGAACCTGGCGGGCAGCGGCAACGGTTCCGTGACGAGCAACCCGGCCGGGATCAGCTGTAGTCCGACCTGCACGACGACATTCGCCTACAACACGGTCGTCACGCTGACGCCGTCGGTGGGCGCCGACTCGACGTTCGGCGGTTGGTCGGGGGCGTGTGCGGGCACGGGCGCCTGCAGCGTGACGATGAACCAGGCGCGCAGCGTCACCGCGACGTTCACCGGCAACCCGCAGACACTGACGGTTTCCCTGAGCGGCGATGGCACCGGTTCGGTGAGTAGTGCTCCTGCGGGCATCAGCTGCGGGGCCGATTGCGGCGAGACGTATCCCTACAATACGAGCGTCACGCTAACGGCGTCGAGCGGCGCGACGTCGACGTTCACCGGCTGGTCAGGTGCGTGCCTCGGCGCAGGTGCGTGCACGGTGACAATGACCCAGGCCCGCAGCGTCACGGCGACGTTCACCGGCAACCCGCAGACGGTCACCGTGAGCCTGGCTGGCGACGGCGCCGGCTCGGTGGCGAGCAACCCGGCAGGCATCGCGTGCGGCGGCGATTGCGCCGAAACCTACCCGTACAACACGAGCGTGACCTTGACCGCCTCGGCGGCGGGCGGGTCGACCTTCATCGGCTGGTCCGGCGACTGTAGCGGCACCGGCAGCTGCACGGTGACGACGATCCAGGCGCGCAACGTCGCCGCGACGTTCAGCGCCAACCCGCGAACGCTGACGGTGAACGTGACCGGCAGCGGCACGGTGAGCAGCACGCCGGCGGGCATCAGCTGCAATCCCACCTGCACCGCGACGTTCCCCTCCACCACGAGCGTCACGCTGACGGCGACGGCCGGCGTTGGCTCGACGTTCAGCGGCTGGTCGGGCGACTGCACCGGCCCGAGCGCTTGTACCGTGTCGATGAACCAGGCCCGGTCCATCAACGCGAGCTTCACGGGATCGAGCGGGCAGCCGACCATCGCGACGCGCAGCCCGGCACGCGGCAGCACGCGCGGCGGCACCGTCGTCGTCCTCACCGGTCAGAATTTCATCGCCGGCACGACCGTCCGCGTCGGGACAATCACCGTGCCGGTGCTGCTGGCCGGCACCACCGAGCTGTCGTTCGTCACCCCGGCGGCATCGGTTGCGGGGACGCAGACGATCACCCTCCAGACCACCGCCGGTCAGGCGACCACGCCGTTCGAGTACGCGGATCCGACCCTCGAGACGCACGACGGCTGGCGCCGGCCGGCGTTCGCGATCGATCGCTACACGGCGTTCGAAACGGCGCTGCCGCTCCTGCCCGAGGACACCAACGGCGTCTCCGACATCTACGTGCACGACGATGTCACCGACACGCTCCGTCGCGTCAGTATCTCGGCCACCGGCCGTGAGGCCATCGGCGGTGAGAGCACGCACGCCGCGATCAGCGCCACCGGCCGCTTCATCGCCTTCGAATCACTCGCCTCCAACCTGGTCTACAGCGATACCAACGGCCTGTCCGACGTCTTCCTCCACGACCGCGACGCCGACGAGGACGGCGTGTTCGACGAGCTGGGCGGCATCGGCACGATCCGGATCAGCGTCTCGTCGGCCGGCCTCCAGGCGATCGGCGGCGGCAGCACGGCCCCTTCGATCAGCGGCAACGGCCGGTCCATCGCGTTCCAGTCGTCCGCCACCAACCTCGTGGCGGGCGACGGCAACGGCGTGGCCGACGTGTTCGTCCACGATCGCCTGCTCGGCCGGACGGTGCGCGCCAGCATCGCGACCGATGGTGCGACGCCGACCGTTGGCGCCAGCGCGCGGCCTGCGATCAGCCAGAACGGGCGCTTCATCGCGTTCGACTCGGCGGCCGTCCTGACGGCTGGCGACACCAACGCGGCGCGCGATGTGTTCGTGCACGATCGCGATCCCGACGGCGACGGCGTGATGGACGAGCCCGGCGCCGTGGCCACCCGCCGGGTCAGCGTTGCCTCGGACGGCGCGCCGGCGCTCGGCGGCGACAGCGTCGATCCGTCGATCACCGGCGACGGCCGCTACGTCGTCTTCGCCTCGTCGGCGACGACGCTGGTCGCCGGCGACACCAACGGCGTCAGCGACGTCTTCCTGCAGGATCGCGACGTGGACGCCGACGGCGTGTTCGACGAACCAGGGCAGATTGCGACGCGGCGTGTCACCGTCGGGGCTGGCGGCAGCCAGTCCACCGTCGCGAGCGGAACCCCGCACATCAGCGCCAACGGCAAGCTGCTGGTCTTCCTTGTTGCCAACGCGACGGGCAGCGCTCCTATGATCGGCGGCGTAACGGCCGCGGCCGTGGCGTCGGATCCGGGCAAGTCCGTGCCATGGACCCAGCCCGACCCCACCAACCCGTTGCCTCCGCCGCCGGGCAAATCAACGCCAGGCCCCGGACCCGATCCGGGGCCCGACACGGACACCGACGATGTGGCGACGTCGCCCGACGGCGACCGGTGGGGCGGCACCGACGTGACCGACGTTCCGAAGGTCATCATCATCGACGAGCCCGCGGAGTCGGAGCCGTCGCCAGCGATCGCTGTCGTGTCGCCGGGCCAGGGGTCGTCGTCGGGTGTCACGCTGGTCACTATCGAGGGCCGCGATTTCGCGGGAACGCTCTACTGGAACGACACGCCGCTGACGCCGGTCACGCAGACGTCGACGCGCTGGACCGTCGTGGCACCGCCGCGCGGCGGTGCGCCGGCGACGGTGTCGATCTATTTCCGCGTCGCCGATCGTCGCAGCAACGTCGAGACGTTCACCTACCTGCCTCTGTCGGCGCCGCGCTGGACCGGCCACGCGCCGCTGGCGGCGCCGCTTTCCGGCAACGTGCCGCTCACGATCAGCGGTACCGGGTTCAGCGACCCCGGCGTCACCATCGGCAGGCTGACCGCAGTCGTCACGGCGTGGAACCCGACGAGCATCACGGCGACCGTACCGTCGTCGTACGCCGCCGGGCCGATGCCGCTCACGGTCACCAACGGCGACGGCGCCGACACTACGTCGGAGGAACCGTTCATCTACCAGAACGCGGCCGAACCGCTCTCGGTGCTGCGCCTGGAGCCGCGCGACGCCACGATCACCGGTGGCACGGCAATCACACTTTATGGGGGCGGCTTCACCAACACGGCGACAGTCGCCTTCGGCGCCCGGCCCGCGTCGTCCGTGGAGTTCGTCTCCAGCCGGACGCTCGTCGTCGTCGCGCCGCCCGCGCCGCCGGGATCGGTTGACGTGATCGTCCGCGTGCCCGGCCAGGAGCCGGTGACGATCGCGTTCGGCTATTCCGACACGCCGCCGCCAGTCCCTGGGTGCGCCGGCGCGGACGGCGATGGCGACGGCATGGACGACGCCTGGGAGGAGCAGTACGGACTCGTGGCGGGCGACGCCGCCGATGGCAGCGAAGATCCTGACCACGACCGCCTGACCAGCGCCCAGGAGTGCCTGGGCGGCTCGCATCCGCGCAGCTTCTACACGCGCTACCTGGCGGAGGGCGCGACCAGCCAGTTCTTCGACACGTTGATCGCAATCAGCAACCCGAACTGGACGCCGGCGCGAGTGCTGCTCCGGTTCCAGACCTCCTCCGGCGGGACTCCGACCAGCTTCCTCCGGATTCCGCCGATGTCGCGGCGATCGATCCGGCCAGCGACGCGCGCCGATGTCGGGTCGACCGACTTCTCAACGGTCGTCGAGTCCGACGTCCAGGTGGTTGTCGATCGGACGATGTCGTGGGGCATGGGTGCGGGCACCGGTATCTACGGCTCGCACGCCGAAACCAGCCTGACGGCGCCGCAGACGGAGTGGTACCTGGCCGAAGGCGCGACCCACGGAGCGTTCGATCTTTTCTATCTGCTCCAGAATCCGGGGCCCATCGACGCGGTGGTCCGAATCCGCTTCCTGCGGCCCGCGGGATTCGCGCCGATCGAACATGACTACGCGGTGCCGGCTCATCGCCGTGTGACGCTCAACGTCGACGCCGTGCCGGGTCTCGAGGCGACGGATGTCTCGGCGGTATTCCGCTCGCTCAACGGCGTGCCGATCATCGTCGAGCGGGCGATGTACCGGACCGTGGTCGGCCCGCGTCCGTTCGAAAGCGGGCACGACAGTGCGGCGATTCCAGGGCCATCGACACACTGGTTCCTGGCCGAAGGGGCCACCGGTGCGTTCTTCGACACTTTTCTGCTGCTGGCCAACCCGAACGATGCCACCGCGGACGTCGGCGTCACCTATCTGTTGCCTGGTGGGGCGACCGTCAGCCGCGCCTATCAGGTGGCCGGCAACAGTCGCCGCACGATCTACGTTGCGGGCGAAGCGGCGCAGCTGGCAGCGACTTCGGTGTCGACCGTCGTCAGCGTCACCAACGACGTGCCGATCATCGCCGAGCGCGCCATGTGGTGGCCCGGCGGGCAGGCGGCCGCCAGCCCGGGTGTCGGCCTGTTCTGGAGCGAGGCGCACAATTCGCCTGGCGCCACCGAGACTGGCACGAAGTGGGCCGTTGCCGATGGCGAGACCGGTGTGGCGCCGGCCGCGACGGCGACCTACTACCTGGTCGCAAACACGTCGAGCTACGCCGCCGACGTGGTGATCACGCTCCTCAGCGACAGCGATAGCCCGCCGCTCACGCGGCATTTCTCTGTGCCGGCGAACAGCCGCTTCACGGTCGGGGCGTCCGACGCGTTCCCCGAAACACAGCAGGCCACGTATCGCGTGTTTGGTGCGGTGATCGAGAGCCAGCCAGTCGGCGGACAGCTGCCGGCGCAGATCGTTGTCGAGCGCGCGATGTACTCGAACTCGACCGACGCGTTCTGGGCGGCCGGCAGCAACCTGCTGGCGACCCGACTGCGATAGGGCCTGTCAGGCCGGACGCTTCGACGCGGCGGCGCGTTGCTACGGCGGCGCCCTGGCGATCGACCCGACCTACGCCGACGCGCACTTCTACCTGGCGGTGACGCTCGAGAAGCTCGGACGCTCGTCCGACGCCAAGCCGCACTGGGTCGCCTACCGGCGGCTGGCGCCGAACGGCGAGTGGGTCGATCTGGCCCGCGAGTTCAGCGAGTAACGCCGCGCTCGCCTCCGCCGCCGCCGCGAAAAGTCAGGCTGCGTCCGTCTCAGAGACCGGACGACGGCGCTCGATGGTCCGTTGATCTGTCACACTCTTCGACTGCTGAGTTGGTCTGAACCCGCTGGTGTGCTTGCGCGAGCCCATCGGCTGTCCCATGCGACTCGCCACCATGCTGAGCACACAACGAACGGCGGTGGAGCCGAACCCATTCCACCCTCCGGTTCCGCGCTGGCTCGCCATCGCTGCGCTCCCGATCGCCATGGCGATCACACTGGCCGTCTACGCACGCGGCCTGCACGCGCCGTTCGTATTCGACGACGTGGTGTTCGCCGAGTCGTCGATCGTGCACGTGACCTCCTTCGCGGAGCTGCGCGCCCTCGTCGACAGGTCGGGCGTTCCGCGGAAGCTCACGATGGTGACGTTCGCGCTCAATTTCTGGGTGGATGGGCTGCGTCCGTTCGGCTACCACCTCGTGAACGCGGCCCTTCATGCGATAGCCGCCTGGCTCCTGTTCCTGCTGATGCAGCGCCTGCTGGCACGCGCCCCCGACGACTGGTGGCGGGCACACGCTACGGAGATCAGTGCTCTCGGCGTGCTCGTCTGGATGCTCCACCCCGTTCAGACGCAGGCGGTCGTCTATACGTGGCAGCGCTCGACCACGCTATGCGTCGTCTGCTACCTCGGCGCGTTGCTCTGCTATGTCGAAGGCCGTACCCGAGAGCGGGGCCGCTGGCCCTGGTTCCTCGCTGGTGCGATGCTCGCCGCGGCGGGGCTCGTCGCCAAGGAGATCGCCGCGACACTGCCGGCTGCGATCTGGCTCATCGATCGCCAGTTCCTGTCGCCGGGTCGGCGCAGCCGGCCCTGGCTGCTGCTGGCAACGGTCGCCGCGCTCCTCGCCATTGCCATCGACTACCTGGGACCGCGGTTCGTCTCGATGATCGACGCAGATTTCGCGCGCCGCGGGTTCACGCCGCTCGAGCGGCTGCTCACCGAGAGCCGCGTGTCGATGCGCTACCTCAGTCTGTTGGCGTTCCCACATCCTTCGCGGCTGATGGTGGATTACGACGTGTCGCTCTCGCGCTCGCTCTGGGCGCCACCATCCACGGCGCTGGCGGTGTCGGCAATCGTGGTGCTCCTGGGGCTCGCGGCATGGTGGTGGCGACGACTGCCGCTGGCGTCGGTTGCCATATTGTGGTTCCTGGGCCACCTCGTCATCGAGTCGACGGTCATCCCGCTGGACCTGGCGTACGAACATCGCCTCTATCTGCCATCGACGGTTCCTCTCGTCCTCGGGGCCGGCCTGCTCTGGCGCGCACTTGGGACGACGCGGGCCGGGAAGGTTGCGCTCGGACTGTTGTGCGGCCTGCTGGCGGTGTGGTCGGCCGTGCGTGTGGAGGCGTGGCGAGATCCTCTGCGGCTGTGGGCCGACAACGCCGCCAAGACGCCGCTGAAGGCGCGAGTTCAGGGGCAACTCGGGAAGGCGTGCCTCGCGGCCGGACAGCGTGACTGCGCCTGGCGCGCTTTCGCCCGGGCCACGGCGCTCGACCCGTCCCGCCTGGACGCGGAAAACGGCCTCGCCAGCGTTCTCATCGATCTCGATGGCGACCTGCCGCGGGCAGAGGAGCAGCTTCGGACGCTGCTCGCGCGCGAACCCGGCTACCTACCGGCGCTCGTCAACCTCGGTGTCGTGCAGCTTCGGACCAACCGCCCCGCGGCGGCTTTCGGCACCTTGTCGCGGGCGCTGATTGCCGAACCGAGCGACCGTCTGGTGCTCCTGAACTTCGCGTCGGCCGCGCTGGCGATTGGCCGAGCCGACGCGGCGTTCGCCGCTGCGGACCGTGGAGTGCGGGTGTGGCCTCGGCAAGCGGCCTTCTATGCGCTGCGGGGGCTCGCCGGGTTGCAGAGCGGACGGGTGGCCGACGCCCTCCGGGACGCCGACAACGCCGACACGTTCGACCCGAGCGAACCGCTGAACTCCGTCCTCCGCGCCCGACTGCGAGGCAGTGCGTCGCCAGGAAGCGCCCAGTCCCAGTGACCGGCCGTTTGCCGGTCCGCCGTTGTGTCCGGCGCGTGGGACAGAGTCCGAAAAGACAGTCATTGCGTTGGTCGTAGACGGCCGTCAGGGTGACAAATGTCGGAGCTTCGCCGCACTTGTAGTAGCTCTGAGTTTCTTGCGGCGACCCGTACCAATTGAGGTGAGCCTGCGTTCTACCTCTCAGTTGCGCCAAATTCAACGGTGCAAGTGCGGAAGGCGCACACCTTGCATGCTGAGCTTCCCGCGACGGGTCGAGAGTTGACATGACTAAGTCGAAGATGTGGGCCTGGGCCTTGGGCCTCGCGTGTGTTGTCGGACTGGCGGCTTCGGTGGTGGACCGAGCCAAGGTCCGGCCGGCTCCATCGCCAACCCGTTTCCGGCCTGCTTCGCGGGCGCTCGACCCTGACGTTCGGCGACCGGCGTCCGGAGCGCCGACACGGCCCCTCACGTTTGAACCTGCGAGCGACGATCCCGGGTCGGCATTCATCGCGCGGGGGGCGGGCTACCTCGCGACGCTTCGAGCGTCGGAGGCGACAGTGTTCGTCCGTCCCGAAACGCCCGGAGCAGCATCTGCTGGCGCCGCATCCGAGGTCCGTCTGCAGTTCCTCGGCGCGCGCCAGGATGCGCCGGGCCACGGGGAATCGCCGCGCGCGTCCTTTTCCAACTACATACAGTCTGGCGAGCGTGCACGGGGCCGACTGCGCGTGCCGCACTTCGAGCGTGTCCGTTACCGCGAGGTGTATCCCAAGATCGATCTCGAGTTCTACGGCCGACATCAGGAACTCGAATACGACCTCGTCGTCGCGCCCGGCGGTGATCCCGCAGTCATTCGGCTGTCGTTCGCCGGCACCGAGGCCGCCACACTTGATCCTTCGGGCGATCTCATCGTCAAGGCAGGGCAGCGCACGTTGCGGCAGCGCCGTCCCGTGGCCTACCAGCAGGGCAAGGACCGCCGCCAGCCCGTCGACGCGCAGTACACCTTGCTTGCCGACGGCAGTGTCGGCGTCGAAGTGAGCACGTTCGATCGCGCCCGGCCGTTGATCATCGATCCCGTCCTCGAGGTACTCCACGTTGTTCGGTGGCTCCGGCATGGACCTCGCCACGGATCTCGCCGCCGACGCGGCTGGAAACGTCTACGTCGGCGGCTACACGTTCAGCGCCAACCTGCCGGTCGCCGGTGGCGGCGACTTGTCCGGCAATGGCGGCGAAGACATCTTCGTGGCCAAGTTCTCGCCCGCCGGCGCGCTCGTGTGGTCCACCTTCTACGGTGGCGCGGGCGACGAGTACGCCGATGGCCTCGCCCTCGGGAACGGCGCCCTCTACGTCGTGGGTGCGACGAACGGCACCGTGCCGCTGCCGGCGCCGCGCTTCGACGGCGTCCGCAACGGCAACTGGGACCCCCTCGTTGCTCGCTTCGACCTGAGCTCGGGCGCGTTGACGGCGGCGACCCTCCTCGGCGGCACCGATGCCAACCCGACGGCCGGCGCGTATGCCGACCACGCGTGGAAGGTCGCCATCGACCCAGCCGGTGCGGTGGTTGTCGTCGGCAACACGGTGGCCACGGACTTCCCGACGTCCGTCAATGGGTTCGATCGGACCTACAACGGCGGCATCGACGCCTATGTCGTCGCCCTGTCCTCGTCGCTCGACGCGCTGCAGTACGGCACGTATCTGGGTGGATCCGCCGACGACAAGGCCATAGCGCTGGCCCTCCGGCCTGGCACGAGCGCCGCGTTCGTGACCGGGCACACCCTGTCGACCAACTTCCCCACCACACCGGGCGCGTTCGACACCACTTGGAACGGGGACTTCGACGTGTTCGTCACGCAGGTTCCCATCGGTGGCGGTGGACTGACCTACAGCACGTATCTGGGCGGCACGAACTACGAGCTCGGTACGGGCATCGCCGTTGACGCACTCGGTCGCGCCACCATCACGGGATACACCGCGTCAACCAGCTTCCCGCGAACCAACGCCGTCAACTTCAGCGGTTTCGTGGACGGCTTCGCCACGCGCCTGACGCCTGCCGGGAACGCGCTCGTCTTCTCGACCTACTTCGGCGGAAGCGATTCTGACTACGCGTGGGACGTGGCGATTGACGGGGCCGGCGCTGCCTACATTACCGGCCATACACTGTCGCCGAACTTCACGAGCACCGGTGGCGCCTTCAGCCGGCGGCCCTTCGGCGGCGCCGACGCGTATCTGCTCAAGCTGGCGGATTCCGGCGCCGTGAACTACGCGTCGTACATCGGCACGGGCGCGTTTGACCAAGGCCTCGAAGTGGCGCTCGGCCCCGGCGCCCAGCTGTCACTCGTGGGCACCACCTCGACGACCGCTGGATCGACCGCGTTCCCCGTCACGGGCAATGCCTTCGATCTCGACGGCAATGGTGGAGACGACGCATTTCTGATGCGCTTCGCAGGGGCGTTCGACTCGCATGTCCGTGGCTACAATCAGAACCCGCGCGCCATCCCGCCCGCGGGCTCCGTCGATTCCACGATCGACATCGGCGGCGTGAACGGCGTGATCGAGAGCGTCACCGTGTCGGCTCACGTGACGCACACCTGGAATGGCGACCTGACCCTCACGCTCATCGCACCCGACAACACATCGGTCACGCTGACGAGCCAGATCGGCATGGACTCCGATAACTACGGTGCTGCCTGTCGCCCAGAGAGTCAGCGAACCACGTTCGACGATGCCGCGGGCGCCGCCGTCACCTCGGGCACTGCGCCGTTCGTCGGGAGCTTTAGGCCGATGCAGCCGCTGGCCGTGTTTCAGGGCCAGCACCTCGCCAACTTGAGCGGCACGTGGAGGCTCCGTGCTTCCGACATCGTCACAGCCGATACGGGCACGATCCAGTGCTGGACCCTCAACATCAAACTGCGCTCGCCCGTGGTAATGGGCATCTCGCCATCGACCGGTCCGACCTCCGGCGGCACGAGTGTGACGGTCACGGGGCAGAATTTCGACTTCTGCGATGGCGACGATTGTGTTCAGCCGGACGTGCGGATCGGTGGCGTGCCGCTGAGTGTGTCAGCGTCGACCACTACCAGCGTGACAGGCTCGATTCCGGCCAGATTTGCCGGTCCTGCCGACGTCACTGTGACCGACTACTGGAGCCGCAGCGGTACCCTGAGCGACGGGTTCACATACGCGGGGCCGCAGACGCTCACGGTCACGCGCGCCGGTAGCGGGACCGGGACGGTGACCAGTACACCGGCCGGGATCAACTGTGGCGGCGACTGTTCGGAGAGTTACGCGGTCAACACGAGCGTCACGCTGACCGCCTCAGCCGCCGCCACGTCGACCTTCAGCGGCTGGTCGGGCGACTGTAGCGGGACCGGGACCTGCACGGTGACGATGAACCAGGCGCGCAACGTCACGGCTACCTTCACCGGCAACCCCCAGGTCCTGACGGCGAGTCGCTCAGGATCGGGCCTCGGCACCGTGTCCAGCAATCCGGCCGGCATCTCCTGCGGTTTGGACTGCGGCGAGTCGTACGCCTTCAACACGAGCATCACGCTGACCGCCTCAGCCGCCGCCACGTCGACCTTCACCGGCTGGTCGGGCGACTGTAGCGGGACCGGGACCTGCACGGTGACGATGAATCAGGCGCGCAACGTCACGGCCACCTTTACCGGCAACCCCCAGACCCTGACGGTGAATCGCTCGGGAGCGGGTACCGGCGCCGTGTCCAGCAATCCGGGCGGCATCACCTGCGGTGCGGACTGCAACGAGACCTACGCCTACAACACGAGCGTGACGTTGACCGCCTCGGCCGCCGGCACGTCGACGTTCACCGGCTGGTCGGGCGACTGTAGCGGGACCGGGACCTGCACGGTGACGATGAGCCAGGCGCGCAACGTCACCGCGACGTTCACCCTCGGCGCGACGCCGCCGCCGACGATTACGACACGGACGCCGTCACGCGGCAGTACCCATGGCGGGACCGTCGTCGTCCTTACCGGCCAGAACTTCATCGCCGGCACGACGGTCCGCGTCGGGGCGACAACCGTGCCGGTCCTGCTGGCCGGGGCGACCGAGCTGTCGTTCGTGACGCCGTCGGCGTCGGCACCGGGCACCCAGACGATCACCGTCCAGACCACCGCCGGTCAGGCGACCACGCCGTTCGAGTACGCGGATCCGACTCTCGAGACCCACGACGGCTGGCGCCGGCCGGCGTTCGCGATCGATCGCTACACGGCGTTCGAAACGGCGCTGCCGCTCCTGCCCGAGGACACCAACGGCGTCTCCGACATCTACGTGCACGACGATGTCACCGACACGCTCCGTCGCGTCAGTATCTCGACCACCGGCCGTGAGGCCATCGGCGGCGAGAGCACGCACGCCGCGATCAGCGCGACCGGCCGCTTCATCGCCTTCGAGTCGCTCGCCTCCAACCTGGTCTACAGCGATACCAACGGCCTGTCCGACGTCTTCCTCCATGACCGCGACGCCGACGAGGACGGCGTGTTCGACGAGCTGGGCGGCATCGGCACGATCCGGATCAGCGTGTCGTCGGCCGCGCTCCAGGCGATCGGCGGCGGCAGCACCGCCGCATCCATCAGCGGCAACGGCCGGTTCGTCGCCTTCCAGTCGTCGGCCACCAACCTCGTGGCTGGCGACGGCAACGGCGTGGCCGACGTGTTCGTCCACGATCGCCTGCTCGGGCGCACGGTTCGCGCCAGCATTGCGACCGACGGCACGACGCCCACCGCCGGCGCCAGCGCGCGGCCTGCGATCAGCCAGAACGGGCGCTTCATCGCGTTCGACTCGGCGGCCGTCCTGACGGCTGGCGACACCAACGCGGCGCGCGACGTGTTCGTGCACGATCGCGATCCCGACGGCGACGGCGTGATGGACGAGCCCGGCGCCGTGGCCACCCGCCGGGTCAGCGTTGCCTCGGACGGCGCGCCGGCGCTCGGCGGCGACAGCGTCGATCCGTCGATCACCGGCGACGGCCGCTACGTCGTCTTCGCCTCGTCGGCGACGACGCTGGTTGCCGGCGACACCAACGGCGTCAGCGACGTCTTCCTGCAGGATCGCGACGTCGACGCCGACGGGCTGTTCGACGAGCCCGGGCAGATCGCGACGCGGCGGGTCACCGTCGGGGCCGGCGGCAGCCAGTTCACCGTCGCGAGCGGCGTCCCGCGCATCAGTGCCAACGGCAAGCTGCTCGTCTTCCTCGTCGCCAACGTGACGAGCAGTGCCGCGATGACCAGCGGCTTCACGGCCGCCGTGGCATCGGACCCGGGCAAGTCGACGTCGTGGACCCAGCCCGATCCCATCAACCCGTCGCCTGCGCCCCCGGGCAAGTCGACGCCAGCCCCTGGACCCGACCCCGCGCCCGAGACGGATACCGACGATGTCGCGACGTCGCCGGACGGCGACCAGTGGGGCCGCACCGACGAGACCGACGTGTCGACGGTCGTGATCGTCGACGAGCCCGAGGAGGCGGAGCCGTCGCCGGCGATCGCCGTCGTGTCGCCGGGCCAGGGATCGTCGTCGGGCGGCACGCTGGTCGTCATCGAAGGCACCGACCTCGGCGGCACCCTGTACCTGGAACGGCGCGCCGGTCTCGCCGCGGACGCCCGGCGGAACGCGCTGGACCGTGCTGGCGCCGCCTCGCGGCCCCGCCCCGGCGACGGTCTCGCTGTACTTTCAGGACGGCGATCGCCGGAGCAACGTCGAGTCGTTCACCTACATCACCCAGTCGGTGCCGCGCTGGACCGGCCAGACGCCGCTGGCGGCGCCGCTTTCCGGCAACGTGCCGCTCACGATCAGCGGCACCGGCTTCGACAACCCGTCCGTGCGCATCGGCCGGATGACGGCGCCCGTGGTCACCTGGTCGGCCAGCAGCATCACCGTGACGCTGCCGGCGGCCTACGTCGCCGGTCCGTCGGCGGTCATCGTGACCAATGCCGACGGGGCCGAGACCTCATCGGACGAGCCGTTCACCTACCAGAACCCCGTCGAGGCGGTATCGCTCGTGAGCGTCGAGCCCCGGGGCGCTTCGAGCGGCGGCGGCACGGCGGTGACGATCGTCGGCAGCGGATTCACCGCATCGACGACGGTCAAGTTCAACAACCGGGCGGCGCTGGGCGTCCAGTTCTTCTCCAGTCGCCTGCTCGTGGTCGAGACGCCGCCGTCGCCCGACGGCACCGTCGACATCGTCGTCACCGTGCCTGGTCAGGCGCCGGTGTCGACCACCTTCGAGTACGCCACGCCGGTGGTCGTGCCGACGTGCGACGGCCCCGACACCGACCTCGACGGCATGGATGACGCCTGGGAGGTGCAGTACGGGTTGGTCGCCGGTGACGCGTCGGACGGCGGCGACGATCCGGACCACGACGGCGTCAGCAGCACCCAGGAGTGCCAGGCCGGCTCGCATCCGCGCAGCTTCTACACGCGCTTCATGGCCGAGGGCGCGACCGGCAGCTTCTTCGACAGCCGGATCGCCATCGCCAACCCTGGTTCGACGCCAGCGCGCGTGCTGCTGCGGTTCCAGACTGGCACCGGGGCCACGCCGTCGCGATTCGTGTTGGTGCCGCCGATGTCGCGCGTCTCGGTTCGTCCGTCACAGGTGGCGCCCGAGCTGGCTTCCGCCGACTTCAGCACCATCATCGAATCGGATGCTGCCGTCGTCGTCGACCGGTCGATGTTCTGGAGCCAGCCCGGCACCGGCATCTACGGCTCACACGCGGAGAGCAGCCTGGCCGCCCCGCAGACCCAGTGGTACCTGGCCGAAGGCGCCACCCACGGTGACTTCGATCTCTTCTACCTGCTGCAGAACCCGAGCTCGAGCCAGGCCCTGGTCCGCATTCGTTATCTGCGGCCGGCAGGCCTACCGCCCATCGAGCGGGACTACGTCGTCCCGGCGCTGCGGCGCGTCACGGTCAGCGTGGACGCTGTGCCCGGGCTCCAGGCCACCGACGTCAGCGCGGCAATCCGTTCGCTGAACGACGTTCCGATCATCGTCGAGCGGGCGATGTATCGGACGCCGGCCGGCTCGAGGGTCTTCGAGAGCGGCCACGACAGCGCGGCGATTCCCGCGCCATCGACGCAGTGGTTCCTCGCCGAGGGGGCAACTGGGGCGTTCTTCGACACGTTCCTGCTGCTGGCCAACCCAAACGATCAAACGGCGCAGGTGACCATTGCCTACCTCCTGCCGAACAGCACCACGGTCGAGCGGTCGTACCAGCTTGCCGGCAACAGTCGCCAGACGATCAACGTCGCTTTCGAGGCGCCGCAGCTCGCGGCGACCTCCGTGTCGACCATCGTCCGATCGACGAACGGCGTGCCGATCATCGCCGAGCGGTCGATGTGGTGGCCCGGCGCCAGCGCCGGCAGTGCGTTGCTGCCGATCTTCTGGGGCGAGGCCCACAACTCACCGGGCGCGACCCAGACGGGGACCAAGTGGGCGGTGGCGGACGGCGAGACGGGTGTCGCGCCGGTCAACACGGTGACCTACTACCTGGTCGCCAACACGTCGAACGTGCCAGCGGACGTGCAGATCACGCTGCTGAACGAAGCCAATCAGACGCTACCGTCGCGCCGCTACACGGTGCCGCCCAACAGTCGGTTCACGGTGTCGGGCGCCGACTTCCCGGAGACGCGTGTGGATCCGAACCGCAACTACGGGGCGGTGATCGAAAGCCTGAGCGTCAACGGTCAGCCGCCAGCGCAAATCGTCGTGGAACGGGCGATGTACTCCGACGCGGTTGGCATCTTCTGGGCGGCGGGCACGAACCTCCTTGCGACGCGGCTGCGCTGAGGGCCCGTCAGGGAATAACTGACGCATGCTGGCCGCCGCGGCATCCCGCCGGGCGGCGTTGCTCGTCGCTCACATACGCCCGGTATGCTCGCTCCTCGCGCCTTGCCGGGCGGGCGCCGCGACGCCCAGAATGGCATCACTTATTCCCTGACGGGCCCTAACGGGCCGGCGCCGGTTCGACGAGGCTCCACGCGTCGTCACGGAGGCGCCAGAGCTCGTTCGAGGGTTCGCGATCGAAGCCGCCGAAGAGCAGCATCGCGCGGTCCCGCGCGTCGTAGGCCAGGCGCGTGTAGCGACGCGGCGGGCCCGTCGTCGGGAGGCGGGTCCAGCGCGATCCGTCATAGGCCCAGGTTTCGCTGGGCGCCGTCGGGCCGGTGCCGCCGCCGTGCAGGATCGTCAGGCGCCGGCTGACGTCGTAGTCCATCGAGACGTGATCGCGCGCGCTCGGTCCGGTCGCGTCGGTCCGGCGCCACCGGGTGCCGTTCCACTCCCACGTGTCGTCGTAGCTCGGAGCATCCGAGGCGAGCACGCTGGTGCCGCCGAACAGGATGACGACGCCGCGCGCGGCATCGTAGGCGAGGCCGAACAGGGTCCGCGCCGACGGACCGTCGGTGGCGACGCGGCTCCAGTGCTGGCCATCCCACTCCCACGTGTCGCCGAGCATGTTCGTGCCGGCCGATCCGCCGAACAGCACGACACGCCGCCGCCGCGCGTCGTAGACCATCTGGTGCGTCGTCCGGGCCGGTCGTTCGCGTGTCGCCACCGAACAGCACGATCTCCCGCCGGGCCGCGTCGTAGACGAGCGACGGGCTGTTGCGGGCGATCGGGCCGGTGGCCAGCGAGCGGTGCCAGGCGGCGCCGTCCCATTCCCATGTGTCGCCTTGGTAGGCGCCCTTCAGGTAGCCACCGAACACGACGAGGCGCTGGCGCGCGGCGTCATACGCCGCACCGACGGATACGCCGCCGGTGGCGCCGGCGGGAGTTGTCAAGTGCCCGCGCCCACGTCGCCTCCGCGCGTGAGCCACCCGGCGGCGGCGATGGCGCAGAGGCATGTGGCGGGGCTGGCGACCGGGATTCGCATGCGCCAGCCTGCCCGAAACGCGGGAGCCGCGCCAGGAGGCCGGGACGAACGATGCGTCCGGTGGGACGCGGGGCTGCCGGGCGGGTGGGTGCGGGACTACTGCCTGTCCCCACTAGTGCGGCATCGGGCCGCGCAGCAGGGCCAGCGCCCGGGCGAGGCGCGGCGAGCCCGGCGTGATGCAGGCCACCAGCCGCCCGTCGACCTGCCGAACCTCGAGACGCCGCCCGACAAGGTCGGCCAGCAAGGCCTCCCGCCCGGGCGTGCTCGGGAGGAACGACGGCCGGACGTGCCAGTCGTCGTCGGGTTCGAGCAGGGCGGTTCGGGCCATCTCGACTCCAGCCTGGAGCGCGGTCAGCGCGCGCGGAAGGTAATTATGCCGCGGACGGGATCGTAGGGGGAGACGCCAACCGTGACACGGTCGCCCGGGACGACCTTGATGCGGAACCGGCGCATGCGCCCGCTCAGCTGGGCCAGCACTTCCTGGCCGGAGTCGGCCTGCACGCGGTAGATGCCCCCGCTGTGCACGGCGATCACGGTGCCCTGGACGTCAATCAGATCGTCTTTACTCAAACAGTCACGCTCCAACCCATCACTGTACCAGAACGCGGACGGCGTCCTCCACCTGTTTCGCCAGGGCCGCGTAATCGTCGCCCTGCAGCCGCAGGGGTGCGCCAAACCGGATACGGGCGGGCCCCGGCTTGGCCATCTTCCAGGTGTGGTGGAGGACCTGATCAAGGCCGGACACGCCCACCGGGATGACCGGCACGTCGAGCCGGGCCCCGATCATCCCGATGCCGCCCCGGAACGGATTGAGCTGGCCGTCGCTGGTCCGCTTGCCCTCCGGGAAGATGAGCAGCGAGTAACCCTCGGCGAACAGCGCCCCGATGTAGCGCAGGGTCTGACGGGTGCCGGCCTCCCGCTGCGGGAGCGGGAAGGCGTTGAAGAACAGCGCCGACAGGTAGTAGTTCGCGCTGTTGGTGAGCCACGCCTTGCGCCCGTACTGCTCGGGGAAGAAGTGGGCCTTGAAGAACTCCTTGGCCATGGCGATGGCGACGCGGTAGCGCCAGCGCCGCGGCAGCGCCCACAGGATCATCGGCCCGTCCAGGTGGCTCTGGTGGTTGGCCGCGAAGACCACCGGGCCCGGCAGGCCCTCGAGGTGCTCGAGCCCTTCGACCGTGACCCAGGCGAAGGCGCGGCCGATCGGGAGGATCCAGGTCAGCAGGCTGACGTTCCGGACCCAGGTGAACGGCCAGCGGCGGTTCCAGGTGGGGAAGACGACTGGGCCTTCGGCCGTGTCGCTCGCCTTCCCCGCGGCGGCCATGCCCGCCTTCGCCGGTGTGCCCGCTGACGCCTGGCCGGCCGGCGTCGGCGCGCCTCCGCCCGCACCCTCGCCGGCGAGCTGCGCGAGGTCGGCGATGGTCTTCGCTCCGGCGAAGGCGGCTTCGTCGATGGTCGTCTGCGCGTGCTCCTCGATCGCCATCAAGAGCTCGACGCGCTCGAGCGAGCTGAGGCCGAGCGCCTCGAGCGCGGTGTCGGGGCCGATGTCGGGGCGGCCCGGCGCAAAGCGCTGCACCGCCGCGAGGACGCTGTCGGCGCGGCGATCGACCGGTGCCGTCGTCGCGGCGGTGCTGTCGCCGTCGACCCAGCGCTTCACCTCGCGGCGTTTCAACTTGCGCGTGCCGTCGGTGCGCGGCAGTTCGGCGCCCGGCCAGCGCGACGCGCTGCGGATCTTCTGGTGATCGCCGAGCGCCGCGTTGGCGCGTTGGACGATGGCGTCGAGATCGATGGCGGCGCCGGCGACGACCACGGCGTGGACGCGCTCCTCGCCGTGCCAGGTGCGGCCGACGACGGCGGCGTCCGTCACGCCGGCGATCGCGGTGAGGGCCCGCTCGACGTCCTCGGGGAACACGTTCAACCCCTCGGGCGTGACGATCATCTCCTTCTTGCGGCCCCTGATGTAGATGCGGCCTTGCTCGTCGGTGTCGCCGATGTCGCCGGTGTGCAGCCAGCCGTCCGCGAAGGCCTCGGCGGTGGCGTCCGGGGCGCCGTAGTAGCCCTTGGTGACGTTGTCGCCGCGGACGAGGATCTCGCCGTCGTCGGCGATCTTCACCTCGACGCCGGCGATCGGCTTGCCGACCGATCCGCGGCGCGTCTTGAGCGGATGGTTCAGGGTCACGATCGGCGCGGTCTCGGTGAGGCCGTAGCCCTGCACGACGAGGAAGCCGAGGCGCCCCCAGTACTCCTCGAGCCCGGCATCGAGCGGCGCGGCGCCGACCACCGCGGCCCAGAACTTCCAGCCGAAGGCGCGATGCACCCGGCGATATGTCCACCAGCGCTTCGACCAGTGCATCGGTCCGGGATGCGGCACGGCGGCGTCCGGGAACTCGCGCGCGATGTGATCGCGTAGCACGTCGAGGATCTTCGGCACCGAGACGAGCACCGAGATGCGGCGCGACTTGATCTGCGTGACGATGTCGCGCGGCCGCAGGCTGCGCATGAACACCACTTCGCCCGATAGCATCGGCGGCACGAAGGTGGCCATCGCCTGGCCGAACATGTGGCTGAGGGGCAGGAGGTTGAGGAAGCGCAGCGGCATGAACGGGCGCGCGTAGCCGCGGTACTTCTTCATCTCGTGCTCGATCGGCACGATGTTGGCGAGGATGTTCCGGTGGGTGATGACCACGCCCTTCGGCTCGGCGGTGGCGCCGGACGTGAAGATGATCTCGACTACGGTGTCGCGCGTGATGGGTGCCGGCGCGCGTGACGTGGTGGTCGCCGCGACCGCCTCCGCCCGTTCGGCTTCGGCGCGGCAGGCCCGCCGATCACACCTCGGCCTTCGGCGCGGCGGGCCCGCCGATCCCCGCCAGCCGCCACACCGGGACGGCGGGATCGACCGTTCCGGCCGGCAGGTCGACTTCGTCCCCGACCAGGATGGCCTTGGCCTCGACGATCCGGGCCACCTTGCCCAGGAAGTCCGGCGAGGCGCGATAGTCGATCGGCACCGCCACCGCCCCGCGCAGGACCAGCCCCCAGAAGGCGACAATCCACTCGGGGCGGTTCTCGCCCCAGACGACCACCTTGTCGTCCAGGCCGATGCCGTGGGCGTCCAGGGTTCGGGCGAACGCCTCAGCCGCCGTCGCTACCTCGGCATATGTCCAGGAGCGGACACGAAACCCGTCGTCGTGTACGAGAAACGTGCCGTTTGTGCGGCTGAGGTCGGTGAAGAAGTCGAGTAGTGTCTCGCGCGGCATCGAACGCTCGGGTGCGGCGGCCGAGTGGACGAAACCGGCCTGACAAGGGGATAGCTTATCCTCGATAATCATGGTCCCTGCGGGCCCACCGGGACCCTCTGCCACCCAATGCGAATTTTCCTGACCGGCGCGACCAGTCTGATTGGCGCCGCCGTCGCTCCAGCGCTGGCGCGTGCCGGCCACCACGTGACGGCGCTCGTGCGTCCGACCGGGCCGGTGCCGGCCCGCCTCAAGCAGCAGGGCCTCGACGTCCTGACCGGCGACCTGTCCGACGTCTCCGCGAATCGCTCGGCGCTGGAAGGCTACGACGCGCTGGTCCACTGCGCGCGGGACGCCTCGTCGCAAGGACCGGAGATCGATCGCCGGGTCATCGACACCTGCCGCGACGTCTTCTGGCGGGCCGGCCGCGGCGTGATGGTCTACGCCTCGAGCACGTGGGTGATCGGGCCGACCCACGGCGCGGTCGACGAGTCGACGGCGATCAACCCGCCCGAGATCGAGCGCGATCGCCCGGCGACCGAGCGCGCCATCCTCGAATCGCAGGGCGGCGGCGTGCGCGCCATCGTGGTCCGGCCTGGCCTGGTCTACGGCGGCGACTCCGGCGTCGTCTCCGACATGCTGCGCGACGCCACCAACGGCATCGTCCGCGTCGTCGGCAGCGGCGACAACCACTGGCCGCTGATCTACCGCGACGACCTGGCCGACCTGTTCGTGCGGCTCGTCGCCCACCCGGACGTCGCCGGCGTCGTCCACGCCACCGACGGCAGCGACGACACCGTCAACGACCTGGTCGAGGCGATGAGCAGCCACGTGACGCACAAGCCCGAGGTGCGGCACATGTCGATCGCCGATGCCCGCCACCGCATGGGCGCGCTGGCGGAGGCGCTGGCGATGGACCAGATCGTCCGCAGCCCGAAGGCGCTGGCCATCGGCTGGGCGCCGAGCCTGACGTCGGCCTCCCGCAACGTGCCGCGGCTGCTCGAGGAGCGCCGCGACCAGGTGATGGGCGCGGGCTAGCTGCGAGAGCGCTCCGGGCCGTCCGGTAAGCGTTCCCGGGCGCCGCCACGGTATTGGCGGCGGAGGAGATTCGATGTTCAGCACTCGCTCGCTCGGGTTGGCCGTCTTCGCGACCGCCACCCTCGCCACGTCCGCCGCCGCGCAAGTGGCCGCCGATCACCACGATCACGCCGCGATGACGCAGGCGGCAGCCCCGGCCCAGGCCGCCCAGCCAGCCCAGGCTGCCGCGCCGGCCCAGCCCGCCGCCCCGGCCCAGCCCGCGGCGCCCCGCAATCCGGCCCTGCCCGCGCCCGAGGAGGGCGCCAAGGCCGCCATCGAGAGCTCGCCCCGCCACGGCGAATGGGCCGAGGTGAAGGTGCCCGGCCGGACCGCGCCGGTGAAGCTGTGGGTCGTCTATCCCGAGCGCAAGGACAAGGCGCCGGTGGTGATGGTCATCAGCGAGATCTTCGGCCTGTCCGACTGGATCCGCGGCGTCGCCGATCAGTTGGCCAAGGACGGCTTCATCGCCGTCGCGCCCGACTTCATCTCGGGGATGGGGCCGAACGGCGGCGGCACCGATGCGGTCACGAGCCGCGACGAGGTCGTCAAGCTGATTCGCTCGGTGACGCCCGACGATCAGGTCGCGGTGCTGAACGCAACCCGCGACTTCGCCCTGAAGATCCCGGCCGGCAACGGCAAGATCGCCACTGTCGGCTACTGCTGGGGCGGGAGCGCGAGCTTCAACTACGCCACCGCGCAGCCGGCTCTGAACGCCGCCGCCGTGTTCTACGGCTCGTCGCCGGACTCGGCCAAGCTGGCCGCGATCAAGGCTCCGGTGATGGGCTTCTACGGTGGCAACGACGCGCGCGTCAACGCGACCATCGAGCCGGCCGTCGCCGAGATGAAGAAGCTCGGCAAGCCCTACACGCCGCACGTCTACGAGGGCGCCGGGCACGGCTTCCTGCGCCAGCAGAGCGGAGCCGAGGGCGCCAACATGAAGGCCAGCGAACAGGCCTGGCCGGCGCTGCTCGCGTTCTTCCGCGCCAACCTCAAGTAGGACGCGTCGCGCGTCGTCGTCTGTCGCCGAAGGCCGCCCTCGAGGCGGCCTTCGTGCGTACGGCATCTGCGCGATGCTATCTCGCTCGTAGTGCCAGATGTTCCCTTGCCCACGCCTTCAAGCCGGCACCGGGCTTCGCGTCTCGAGCAGTTCCCGGGTAGTCAGTCCAGTCTTCCATGGTGATGGGGAACATTGACCCGTCGCCTGAATGGAATACAACAGCGTCTCTAGCAAAGACCGCATTTTCCAGTCTATAGCCATCGTAGTCAGCCAGCGCCAACGCGAGCCAGCTCGAGACTGCCCTCCCTGCCAAGATAGCTGAGACACTTCTCGCTCCCGTAATTAGTGTTGAGGGCGGGGAGGTGTCAGGACATTGATGCGCAAGATGCGCAGGATGCTGGACCCATCGATTGAGGGAGAGCGGGAGCGCAGGGGCGACGAGCGAAGCGAGGCGCCCCGGAGCGGAGGGTCGCCTCCGATCGAGGATGCAGTCCTTCCGGCGCAGCCAGACTCGCGGGGTCCCCGCCCGGCCGTGCGCCGGCCTTCGCGACCGCCTACAGCTGGCGGTCCTCCGGCAGGCGGCCGGCCGCCCGGCCGGCGAGCCGGGGCGCGCCTACGGCCGGAGGGGCTGCACTCGGCCCATCTGGTCACGTGGCGCCAGCAGCGTGAGACCGGGTTAACGCCGAAGACACGCGGACGCAAGGCCCCGGCGGTCGATCCGCAGCTCAAGAAGCTCGAGCAGGAGAATCCCCGCTTGACGTCGCGGCTGCAAGGCGGATGCGCTGCTCGCGTTCCACACACAAGTTTCCACGCTCCTGCAGATCCCCCTGAAACCGTTCGTGAGCGACGAGGACGACTGATGGTCACCGTGACCGACGGGACGCCGACCTTGGGGCCGCGCCCGCGTGTCGCGTGCTGGGCCTGTCCCGGGCGTCGTTGGATCGCGGGCGTCACCCGCGCGTCGGTCCCGGGCCCGCGGCCGACGCCGGCGCGCGCGCTGACGGTGTCGAGCGGCAGAGGGTACTGGATCTGCTCCACACGCGCTTCGTCGATCAGGTGCCGGCCCAGCTGCATGCGGCGCTCCTCGACGAGGGCCCGTATCTCTGTTCGCCCCGCACCATGTACCGCGTCCTTGGGCGGCCCACGAGATCAAGGAACGGCGCGATCAGGTGCGGCGGCCCCGCTACGCCGCGCCCGAGCTGCTCGCCACGCGGCCTAACGAAGTCTGGAGCTGGGACATCACGAAGCTGATGGGGCCGGCGAAGTGGACCTACTTCTATCTCTACGTCATCCTCGACATCTTCAGCCGCTACGTCGTCGGCTGGATGCTCGCGCCCCGCGAGAGCGCCGCCCTGGCCGAGCACCTGATCGCCGCGACGTGTGCCAAGCACGGCATTCGCCCGGGGCAACTCACGCTCCATGCCGACCGCGGGTGGGCGATGCGGAGCAAGCCCGTGGCCTTGCTGCTGGCCGATCTCGGCGTACGACCATGCAGACGTGTCTCGCGCATCTCCTGCGTCGGTGTCGACTGCTGCGCGGCGATCATCCGCGGAGTCCGCTGCCCCGTCAGATCCAGGCGCACCTGCAGCAGGCGCTCGCGCTCCGCGACCGTGCCGCGGCCGGCGCCGTCTCGCCGCACGGGCTGGCGAGCGCCCGCGGGCGGCTGCTCCAGCAGATCCTCGACGTGCTGACGACCACGCGCGCGACCGTGCCCGACGTGCAGCGCTTTGCGGCACATCTGACCACCGAGGCCAGCGCGCTCCTCACCTTTCTCGGCGAGCCCGCCATTCGACGTGAAAGACTCGTCCACGGTCTGGCCTCCGTAAGTAATCGACGACTGATCCGCTGTAGCTCTTCGATGAGCTTCTGGTCGACGTTCATGTCGAAACCGTGCACGGCGCGGTTTCGAAACACCATCGCCCGATCCAACACTGTGACTTCTCGATCGGTGATCGCGCCAACAGACGAGAGCCCTCGGAAAAGCGCCTTCGGAGGGGCCGTTTCATCTACGCCGCGCTTGGCTGCGGAGTGCCTCAACGCCGCTTCGGTTACTGTCCAGAGGAGGGCATATGCCGGCACATCGAGCCGCTGAGCGAGCAGTCTTGTAACCTGCTCTAGCGTGAGGATTAGTTGTTCAGCGGGAACAAGTGCCCTAGGTGGATCCGCGTCGTTTGAATCATAGACAACGAGTTCGAACCTCCAGCCGGGCTGATGACGAACGAGTTCAGCCAGTCGGACCAGGTCTTTGTTGTCGCTAACCTTGGAACGAACCTCGATCAGGACGCTCTCGACTGAATTCCGAGCCAGGACATCAGGCCTGAACGGGCCGATCGGCAAAGGCAATTCACTAGCCGGGGGCTCAACCACAACGTCGTAGCCACGACGACGGTATTCGTCGGCGACTTCGGTCACATAGTTCCCGTGTGTGATAGCCCGGTCCGTCATCGCAACACTTCCGCTATCGGCTTCGCGGATGACACTCGGACCACGACGAAGTCGCCGCCTCCCTGATTCCCGCTGCAATGGCCGGCGTGACGGTTGGGACGCGTGTTAGCAGCGCCCAGTCGATCGCAACGCAGGCGACCTGGACGACTGCATCGTCGTCTCGGAAGACGAGGTTCTTCATCGCGTCGACGATTGGCTTGATGATGTTGTCGATATCGCCGCCTTGCTGCTGACGAAAATACACGATTGTGACGCTGATGGGGCCAACGTAACCCATCAAGAGGTTCGGGCGGATTGAATCGCGGACATGGTCCTGCCAGATCCGTCGACCGTGCGCGCTCGCTTGGGATGACCTTGGCGTGCCAACGACGAGGAATTCCGATGTTGCTGGCGGCTGAGAGAACGCGAGAGCCTGCTGAACGGGCTCCGCCTGCCCGCGAAGTCGGAACCGGATTCGACGGGCAAGCGAGTACGCCCAGTCTTGAATGGCTCGGACCGCGCCAACGACGGCGGACATTTGCCTAGTACAGGCCTACTTGAAGCTGATGCCCGCTGACGCGAGGAAGAGCCGCGACTGGGGCTGGAAGGGCACGAAGGCCAGGCTGCCCGTTCCCCCGGTCGTGGTGCCCTCGGCGGCCTGTTCAGGGAGCCGGTAGAAGCGCAGGTCGAAGCTGAAAGCGACGTGCGGGCTGATGAACCAGCGCGCGCCGCCGCCGTAGTGCAGGCCCATCAGGCGCGTGCCGTCCGCGACGTCGGCGTCGACGTCGCCGGTGGACCGCCGTGTCCAGGCATAGCCGCCGCCGAGGTAGCTCCAGCCGCGTGATGTGCCGAAGTTCAGCGAGACCTGCGGTACGAACGCCGTGAAGCGCGTCTCGATCGTCGGGTCGGTGGCCGCGGTGGTGGCCTCCGGATCCGGCGCCTGGCTGCCCGAGGTGCGCACGATGTCGGCGCCGAGCCCGAGCGCGAAACGTTTGCTCCGCAGCGGATAGACGTGCGCGCCGAACAGCAGGCCCCAGCCGCGCCCCGGCAGCTGGTCGGTGCGGAGGCTGAGCGGATCGGCCAGGGCGCTGCCGGTGTTGAAGCTGGGCATCGCCAGCCGCACGTCGAGCGCGAATGGTCCGGGCGGCGAGCCCGGGGGCTGCTGGCTGACCGGCGCGGCCGCGGGCTGTGCCGGGACCGGGGCGGGGGCCGGGGCCGGAGCCGGAGTGGCGGGTTGAGCCGCGGTCTGGGCGGCGGCCGGCGTGCCAGCGAGGAGCAGCGCGAGGCACACGAAGCAGCGAGCGAACGTCATCGTCACGCGTGGGGAAGTATACCGGCCGCGCGTCACCGAGGTGACGGCAGCTGCGTGATGGCGAAGGCGATCGCGCCGTCCAGGTCGGTGAACTCGTTGTCCAGTTGGCGCTCGTAGGCCTGCTTCAGGACGACGCCCATCGCCGGCCCGGGCTTGACGCCGAGATCGAGCAGGTGGCGGCCGAGCAGGATCGGCGCCGGCGGCGCGTGCTGGACGCCGAGCGCCTCGGCGCGCTCGCGGAACCACCGCATCGCCGAACAGTCGAAGCGTCCGGTCCGGCCTTCGCAGTCGGCCTCGGCGACGCGGGTCAGCAGCTCGAGCTCGACCCGCGCGGCGAGACGGCGGAAGGCGCCGTCGCCGACCGGCGTCGACGACTTGTGCCACATCCCGGGCGCGAGGTGATCCGAAACGATGGTCAGGACGTGTGCGCGGACGTCGAAGCCGTCGACGGTGTGGACGTTCAGGCGATCGAGGAAGGCCGTCGCCGGCGCGACGCCGGCGGCCTCGTGGCCGCGCGAGCGGATGTGTCCGTCGATGAACGCCGTCGTCGCCGGCTTGCCGAAATCGTGCGTCACCGCGCCCAGCATCACCGTCAGCGCGCGGCCGCGATCGAGGCCGTCGAGGCGCTGGCGGGCGCCGTCGACGACCATCAGCGTGTGCACCCAGACGTCGCCTTCGGGGTGCCACTCGGGATCCTGCTCGCAGCCGACGAGGGCCCGCAGTTCCGGCCACAGTCGGTCGACGACGCCGAGATCGAGGGCCAGTTGCAGGCCGATCGACGGGCGCTCGGCCTGGAGCAGCAGTTTCTCGACCTCGCCCCAGACGCGCTCGGCCGGCAGATCGTCGAGCGCGATGGCCCGGCAGATCGCCGACGTCTCGGGCTCGAGCCGCGCCTGGAAGCGGCCGGCGAACTGGATGGCGCGCAGCACGCGCAGGCTGTCGTCGCCGAAGGTCTGCGGATCGACCACGCGCAGCACGCGATCGCCCAGGTCGTAGCGGCCGTTGAACGGGTCGAAGTAGATCTCGCGCAGCGGATCCCACGAGATCGCGTTGATGGTGAAGTCGCGCCGGCGCGCCGCTTCCTTGGGATCGAGGTTCGGATCCCCGACCACCTCGAAGCCCTTGTGGCCGCGCCCGACCTTCGACTCGCGGCGCGGCAGCGAGACGTCGAGGCCGGCCACCTTGTAGACGGTGAAGCTCTCGCCGACGGTGTTGACCGCGCCGAAATCGCCGAGCAGGTGCTTGAGGCGCAGCGGGTGGACGCCGAACACCTCGAGGTCGAGATCCTTGGCGCTGCGACCGAGCAGGCGATCGCGGACCCAGCCGCCGACGATCAGCGCCCGGCCGCCGGCGGTGTCCACGGCGCGCGCGATCGCCCGCGCCGCGTCGAGCGGATCGGGCCCCGATCCTGTCCGGCTGGGCGGGTCGACCGGGTCGGTCACGGCGCTTCCGCCTTGGCGATCGGCTTGCGGCCGTAGCGCCGGACGATCCGATCGGCCAGACCCGGGAAGGTGGCGCCGACGATCGCGAGCAGCTTGGACGGGCCGTGCGGGTAGATCTCGGGCCGGCCGCTGGCGATGCCGGCGACGATGGCGCGCGCGACGTGCTCGGCCGACTGCCGCGGGCCGGTGCCCTTCACCTCGAAGCCCTGCTCGCGAGCCATGGCGTCGCGGAACTCGGTCTCGGTGCTGACCGGGAAGACGATGCCGACGCGCACCGGCGTGCCGGCGAGCTCGACGCGGAGGCTCTCGGCCAGGCCGACCTGGGCGAACTTGGTCGCGGCGTAGGCGCCGCCCCAGCCGAGGCCGCGCCGGCCGACGATCGACGAGACGACGATCAGGCTGGCGCGCGGCGCGCGCAGCAGGTGGGGCAGGGCCTGGCGCGCGAGCAGGAACGTGCCCATGTAGTTCAGGTCCATCAGCCGGGCCATCGCGTCCGGCGTCGTGTCGAGGAGCGACCCGTGGAAGCCGGCGCCAGCGTTGGCGACGACGATGTCGAGGCTGCCGAAGGCCGCGATCGTCTCGTCGACGGCCCGCGCCACGTCGTCGTCCGCGGTGACGTCGCCCTCGACGACATGGGCCCGGCCGCCGGCCGCCCGCACCCGCCCGGCGACGGCGTCCAGCCGATCGCGCCGGCGCGCCAGCAGCGTGACCGCGCACCCCTTGGCGCCGAGCGCCACCGCCGTCGCCGCCCCGATCCCCGCCGATGCGCCGCTGATGAGCGCGACGCGGTTGCCCCAGCTCGCCATCCGGCCCACAGCTTGCCATCGCGCACGGCGATCGGCCAAGGTATTCCGGATATGCGATCCCGTGTCCATGCCTTCCTGGCGGCTGCCGGCGCCGTGCTGTCGGTCCTGTCGCTCTTCGGCGCGCAACGGCCGGCTTCGACCGGCCCGGTGACGGGACCCGTGGCCGGCCCCTCCAAGGCGGAGCCGCGCTTGCGCAACATCAAGCAGCTGACCTTCGGCGGCGAGAACGCCGAGGCCTACTTCTCGCCGGACGGGGCGCAGCTGATCTTCCAGTCGACGCGCGACGGCGCCGGCTGCGACCAGCAGTTCGTGATGAACGTCGACGGCACCGGCGTGCGCCGCGTGTCGTCAGGCGAGGGGCGCACCACCTGCGGCTATTTCACGCCCGACGGCAAGCGCATCCTCTACGCCAGCACCTACAAGGGCGGCGCCGCCTGCCCGCCGCGGCCGTCCTACGAGCGCGGCTACGTCTGGCCGGTCTACGACAGTTACGACATCTACAGCGCCAAGGCAGATGGCACCGACATCACGCCGCTCACGACGACGGCCGGCTACGACGCCGAGGCGACGATCGCGCCGGACGGACGCGTCGTGTTCACCAGCGTCCGCGACGGCGACATGGAGATCTACTCGATGAACGCCGACGGTTCCGACGTCCGCCGCCTGACGCAGCGCGTCGGTCCCGACGGTGGGCCGTTCTGGTCGCGCGACGGCAAGCAGATTGTGTTTCGCGGCCGCGAGATCGCGCCCGGTAAGGAGCTGGACGACTACCGCGACCTGCTCAAGCAGGGGCTGTGGCGGCCGACGTCGCTGGAGCTGTTCGTGATGAACCGGGATGGGTCGGGGCTGCGCCAGGTGACAAAGAATGGCGCGGCGAACTTCGCGCCCTACTTCACCCCGGACGGGCGCCAGATCGTGTTCGCGTCGAACGCCGGCGACCCGCGCGGGCGCAACTTCGACGTCTACCTGGTGAACGTCGACGGGACCGGCCTGGAGCAGGTCACCTTCAACGACACGTTCGATGGGTTCCCGATGTTCTCGCCGGACGGGACGAAGGTGGTGTTCGCGTCGAACCGGTTCGCCGCCAAGGAAGGCGACACGAACGTGTTCATCGCCGACTGGGCGGAGGTGCGCTGACGGGCCTGGGGAGTGCCCGTCTCACGAGCCGCCTGCGTCGTGTCAGGCGGAGCGGCGAGTGGCGATCTTCAGCGTCTTGAGTTCGTGGCGGCGGGCATCACCGGCGTAGCGCAGCGTCGGCGCTACCGTGCCGCTGACGTCCCATCCCTTGGAGGCGTGTCCACAGCGGCCGCACTCGAGCATCACCTTGTCCCGCTCGTAGTGCCACAGCATTTCGTGGCCACGGACGCCACAGGCGATCTGACCGACCCGCCGGATTGCCGCTTCCATCACCCCCGCAACCGTGACGCGGGTCTCCGCCCGGGTCGTGCGATCGGCCGTGACGAGTACCCTGGGGATAGTTCGTGACCATAAAGGTGTCCTCTCTCCTCCTTTGACCTGGCTGCCTCCCGGCGGTCCGACCGATGTCGGGGGCCAGCGCACCGGCCGTTCTATTCCCAAGATGCGTGCCAGCCGGAGACGGTCCGCAACCCCTTCACTCGTAGAACGACTGCCCACGCGATTACGAACCTGCACGGCAGAAAACCGGTCAGATTGGGAAAACAGTCGGCCGTCGTGGAGACTTCATGGTCCACAAGCTCGACCGTTCAACTTCAGCTAATCGCTTGAACAATCGAGACTTGGCGGTCATGACCGCCATGCGGACGGGCCAATCGGCGGCATCCTCGACGCCGGCTAACGTTCGCGGAGGATGCTCTTGATGACGAAGGCCACGTTGGCGGGCCGTTCGGCGAGGCGTCGCATGAAGTACGGGAACCATTCGCGGCCGAACGGGATGTAGACACGCACCCGGTAGCCCTCGGCGGCGAGCGCCGCCTGCAGGTCGCGCCGGACCCCGTAGAGCATCTGGAACTCGAAGCGATCCGGGGCCAGTCCGAGCTCCGTGGCCGACGCCTTGGTCGCCGCGATCATGGCCGGATCGTGGGTGGCGATGGCCGGGTAGTCGGCCCCCTTCAGGAGCATCCGCATGATGCGGACGAAGGCCTGGTCGACCTCCGCCTTGGTCTGGTAGGCAATCGCCTTCGGCTCCTTGTAGGCGCCTTTCACCAGCCGGATGCGGCCGCCCCGTTCGATCACCCGGGCGGCGTCGGCTTCGGTGTGCCGCAGCGCCGACTGCAGCACCACGCCGAGGCGGCGATGACCCAGGCCCCACAACGTCTCCCAGATGTCGAGCGTCTCCTGGGTGTAGGGCGACCCTTCCATGTCGATGCGGACGAAGAAGTCGTGGCGATCGGCCAGGCCAAGGATCTTGCGCAGGTTGTCGACGGCGGTGGCGTGATCGACGTCGAGCCCGAGCTGCGTCAGCTTGAGCGAGACGTTGCGCTCGATGCCGGCGTCGACGATGTCCTTGACCAGTTGCACGCAGCCGCGCGTCGCCGCGTCGGCCTCGTCGAGCGTGACGACGCTTTCGCCGAGCAGGTCGAGGCTGATGAACAGGCCGGCGGCCTGGACGGTGCGGGCCGCCTCGATGGCGTCGGCGGTGGTCTCGCCGGCGATGAAGCGGCGGCCGAAGCTGGTCGGCTTGCGCAGGCCGTAGCGCGACGCCAGGCGCTTCAGCGACCGGTTCGAAGCGATGGTGAGGAAGAACGCCTTGGACAGTGCGTTCAGCATGACCCTAGGCGACGGAAGCCGGGGCGTCCTTGAGCGGCGTCATCAGGTGCGCGATCGATCGCGCGTAGTAGCGCAGCAGCGTGCGATCGCGGACCCGGTAGAGGCCGTTGTCGAGCGCCAGCGCGTCGCGATCGATCAGCTGCCCGGTGCCGCGCTCCATGATCTCCCGCGGATCGGTGTCGGCGAGGTTGGCGCCGCGCGCGCGCAGCCTGTCGACCAGCTCGGCGATCCGCGCCCTCAGCTCGGCCGGCGGGCTCGACGGCCGCATCGCCGCGGCCACCAGCGCCGTCGGCAGCACCTTGTGCAGCGCCGCGATGCGCGCGCGCACGAGTTGCGCCAGCTCCAGCACGTCGCGCCGCGAGTGGTGGTCGAAGCCGGCGACGGAGAGCGGCTCGCCGAAGCTCGTGAAGGAGCGCGTCTGGTAGCCGACGGCCGAGCCGATCATCTCGGCCAGCTCGCGGCTGAACGGCCGTTGGCTCTTCTTGACGCCCTGGCGGGCCAGGGTGCGGTCCTCGAGCACGAGGTCGTAGGCGATGGCGACCGGGATGATCTGGAGCCCGGCGATCTCGGCCTGCAGGGCGGCGTGGACCAGGCCGGTCTTCGGCGCCTTGAACTCGCCGGTATAGCTGCGCCCGCCTTCGATGTAGAAGAACACGTCGTGACTGCGCAGGACCTCGGCGACGTAGGCCTTGAGCGTCACCAGGTAGACCGGATCCTTGGTGTTGCGGCGGATCGGGATGGCGCCGGTGACGTGGCGGTTGATGACGCCGAGCGGGCCGCCGAACAGGTTGATGCCGGCGGCGATGACCGGCGGGCGGATCTCGAAGTCGACCAGCGCCAGCGGTTCCAGCACGTAGTCGAGATGACTCTTGTGATTCGAGATGTAGACGACGCGGCCGGCGGCCGTCGCCGCCTTGACGTGCTCGATGCCTTCGGCGTGCCGATCGACCTTGCGCAGGATCGGATAGAGCGGGTGGCGCAGCGCCTTGTAGATGGCGTGACGCTGCGTCGTCCGCATCTCGTCGAGATACATCTCGACGCGCTCGCGCGCCGATGGCTTCTTGTCGTCGGCCCCGGCCTGGAGGTAGCGCGCGAGCTCTTCGCGGGCCAGGACGGCTTCGGTGATCTCGTCGTGAATCGGCATGGCGGACGGATCGGCGGCCGGTCAGGCGGCGGCGTCGATCTCCCGGCAGATGGCGTCGGTGAACGCCGTGGTGGTGGCGGTCCCCTTCAGGTCCCGCGTCAAGGTGGTGCCGGCGCGAAGCACCGCCATCAGGGCGGCGAGCACGCGGTCGGCGGCGGCGTCCTCGCCGATGTGCCGCAGCATCATCAGCGCCGAGAGGAGCAGCGCGGTGGGGTTGGCCAGGTCCTGGCCGGCGATGTCCGGCGCCGAGCCGTGGACGGCCTCGAACACCGAGGCCTTGCGGCCGATGTTGGCGCCCGGCACGACGCCGAGCCCGCCGACGAGGCCGGCGCAGAGATCGGACACGATGTCGCCGTAGAGGTTCGGCAGCACGATGACGTCGAACTGCTCGGGCCGCATCACCAGCTGCATGCAGGCGTTGTCGACGATCTTCTCGTCGTAGGGGATTTCTGGGAAGGTCCTGGCGACCTTCCGCACGCTCTCGAGGAAGAGCCCGTCGCTCAACTTCATGATGTTCGCCTTGTGCACCGCCGTCACCTTCTTACGGCCGTAGGTGCGGGCGTGCTCGAAGGCGAACTGGCCGATGCGTTCGGAGGCGACGGCGGTGATGATCTTCAGGCTCTCGACGACGCCGGGGACGATGGTGTGCTCGAGTCCCGCGTAGAGGTCCTCGGTGTTCTCGCGCACGATGACCAGATCGACGTTCTGGAAGCGCGACGGGACCCCCGGCAGGTTGTAGACCGGCCGCAGGTTGGCGTAGAGCTCGAGCGCCTTGCGCAGGCCGACGTTGACGCTGGTGAACCCTTCGCCGACCGGCGTCGTCACCGGCCCCTTCAGCGCCACCTTGTTGGCCACGATCGAGTCGAGCAGCGACTGCGGCAGCGTCTGGCCGGTCTTGGCGACGGCGGTCACGCCGGCGTCGTGGGTCTCCCAGTCGATGGCCACGCCGGCGGCGGCCAGGATGCGGAGGACGGCGGCGGTGACTTCGGGGCCGATCCCGTCGCCAGGGATAAGAGTGATGCGATGCGCCAATGGGGAGTCCTAGGGTCGCTGAACCACGCGGATCGAGCGGAGGATCGTCTCGGCCGTGCCGCACGCGGCGGCGCTCTGGCACGAGGCGAACACGCTCAGGTGGACGTCCGGGCTGAGGCGGGCTTGCAGCTCCAGCTCGAACGGGCGGCCCGGCCGACCGCCCGACGCCCGGTGCCAGCGGTGCAGCTGGCCTTGCGGGCCGTCGACGACAATCGATTCGGAGGCGACGGTGTCCTGGCCCTGGGCGGCGACCGACCGGACGCCGTCCGGGCTCAGATAGACGTGGACTTCGAAGGTCTTGCTGTTGAGGGAGACGTTGGCGCCCTCGGTCGGGTCGTGGGTCGCCACCTGCATGTCGGCGGGCGCCGCGAACGAAACCTGGAGGCCGGCGAAGTAGCGCACCCACCCGGCCGGATCGCCGCCCGGCACGACGGGCGCGGGCGGCAGGACCGCCGGCGCCGGCGGAATGCCTGGCCCGGAGGGCGGCGGCGCGGTCGGTTCCGCGTCCGGCACGACGCCGGGCGAACGCATCACCCGGGTCGAGGCGATGATGTTGGCAGCGACGACTTCATCCGCCGTCGACTGCCAGCGGGCCAGGGCCGCCAGGCAATCGCCGCCGTTGCCGACGTCCGGCACCCAGACGGCCATCTGCGATTCCCACAGCCCGCCCTCGGTCACGATGGCGTTGACGGTCCGGGTGTTCATCGACAGCACGCGGAGCCGCTCGCCCTTCCGCAGCGGCCGATCGGTGGCGGAGTCGCCGGGCGCGAGGTGCGGCGCGGCGATCAGGACGACCCGGACGCGGGGGCCCTCGATGAAGGCGGCGGTGACCACCGGGGTCGGGTTCGGGGTGCAGGTGAACCCCGGCGGCAAGGCCACGCTGAGCACGTCGCCACAGCTGATGCGCTGGGCGGCCGGGAGCGGTGGCGGCGGTGGTGTGCTGCAGCCCGACGCCAGGGCGACGAGCACCGCGGCCCCGGCCGTTGCCGCAGTCCGACTGTGCATGCCGGCATTGTAAGCGGAACGAGGCCCGCGACCGGCCGGATCCGCGGCTCTCGTTCGCCCTCCGAACGAGCCACGGACGCTGTGGTACACTCCCCGTTTCCCGGAGGTAGAGTGTGCCCGTAGACGTCCAGGTGAACACCGCTGCGCTCAAGAACATCGCCACCCAGCTCCGCATCGACTCGGTGAAGTCGACCAGCGAAGCCGGCAGCGGCCATCCCACCACCTGCTGTTCCGCCGCGGAGATCGTGTCGACGCTGTTCTTCGGCGAGATGCGTTTCGATCCGCAGAACCCGCAGAGCGATCAGAACGACCGCTTCGTGCTGTCGAAGGGCCACGCCGCCCCGATTCTCTACGCCGCCTGGGCCGAAGCCGGACTCTTTCCGCGCAGCGAAGTGATGAAGCTGCGCGAGCTACACCTCCGACCTCGAAGGTCACCCGACGCCGCGCCTGAATTTCGTCGACCTGGCGACCGGCTCGCTCGGCCAGGGCCTCGCTGCCGCCGTCGGCATCGCGCTCAACGCCCGCCGCATCGGATCGCCCGCCCGCACCTACGTGGTGATGGGCGACGGTGAGTCGGCCGAAGGCTCGGTGTGGGAAGCGGCCCAGATGGGCGAGTTCTTCAAGCTCGACACGATCTGCGCGGTGACCGACGTCAACCGCCTCGGTCAGAGCCGGGCGACGCAGCTCGGACACGACCTCGAGCAGCTCGCCGCCCGCTGGCGCGCCTTCGGCTGGCACGCCATCATCGTCGACGGCCATGACGTCGACGCCCTGCTCGCCGCCTACCAGGAAGCGGCGGCGACCAAGGGCCAGCCGACGATGATCCTGGCCCGCACGCTGAAGGGCAAGGGCGTGTCGTTCGCCGAGAACAAGGACGGCTGGCACGGCAAGGCGTTCAAGAAGGGCGAGGAGCTGGACAAGGCGCTGGCCGAGCTCGAGTCGCAGTACATCAAGGACGCCGGGCCGCGCGGCCCATCCCGATGCCCGAGAAGAAGGGCTCGACCCCCGACCTCAGACCCAAGGCCCCCGGCGAGATGCCGGCGCCGGCCTACAAGATGGGCGAGCTGGTCGCGACCCGCGAGGCCTACGGCACCGCGCTCGCCAAGCTGGGCGCGCTCGATCCGCGCGTCGTCGCGCTCGACTCGGACGTCGGCAACTCGACCTTCAGCGATCGCTTCGAGAAGCTGTTCCCGGAGCGCTTCTACCAGGCGTTCATCGCCGAGCAGGGCATGATGGGCGCGGCGATGGGCCTGGCCAGCCGCGGCGCCATCGCGTTTCCCTCGACGTTCGCCTGCTTCCTCAGCCGCGCCTACGACTTCGCCCGCATGGCCAACATCAGCGTGCTGAACGTCAAGATGGCCGGCTCGCACGCCGGCGTCTCGATCGGCGAGGACGGTCCGTCGCAGATGGCGCTCGAAGACCTGGCGATGATGCGGGCCATCGGCGGCTGCGCCGTGCTCTACCCGTCCGACGCGGTCAGCACCGAGCGGCTGCTCGCGCTGATGGCCTACGCCCACCACGGTCCGGCCTACATGCGCACCTCGCGGCCGAAGACCCCGGTGATTTACGACGCCTCGACGCCGTTCCGGATCGGCGGCTCGCACGTCGTCCGCTCGAGCGCCAACGACACGGTGACGATCGTCGGCGCCGGCATCACGCTGTTCGAGGCGCTCGGCGCCTACGACACGCTGCTGAAGCAGGGCATCGCGGCGCGCGTGATCGATCTCTACTCGCTGCAGCCGATCGACACCGAGACCCTGCAGCAGGCGTCCCGCGAGACCGGCTGGATCGTGACCGTCGAGGATCACTACCCGGCCGGCGGCATCGGCGAGGCGGTGATGAGCGCGGTCGCGCCGATCGGCGGCAAGGTCCACCAGATCGCGGTACGCGAGCTGCCGCGCAGCGGCCGTCCCGAGGAGCTGGTCGACAAGTTCGGCCTGTCGGCCTCGCACATCGTCGACGCGGTGAAGTCCCTCCTGTAGGCTGGCACTCCGGTGCCTGACCTTCGCGCGCTCCTCCCGCTCGCCCTCGCGTCGGCTGGGCTCGCGGGGGGCGCGCTCGGGGCCCGGCCCGCCGCCGAAGGGCAGCCTCCGGCGCTGCTCGGCGCCCACGATCCGGCCTGGGCGCCCAGCCTCCCGGGGTCGAACCGGGTCGGCGGGCGCATCGCGCTCTCCATCCACGATCAGCTCTGGACCCTCTCGGCCGACGGCCGCGACCCTCGCGCCGTCGTCCGCTGGGCCGATGGCGCCCGCGGCCTGGAACGCAATCCGTCGTGGTCGCGCGACGGCCGGCAGCTGGCCTTCGCCGCCCGCCTCGATGCCGGCGGCTTCGACCTCTACGTCGTCGATGCCCGCGGCGGCGTGCCGCGGCGGCTCACCAGCCTCCCTGGCGACGAGCGCTGGCCGTCCTGGCTGCCGGACGGCCGGCTGGTCTTCGCCACCCGTGATCGCGGCCAATGGGATCTGCGTCTGCTCGACCCGCGTGGCCCGGCGCTGGCCGTCGAGCGGCTGACGGACACGACGACCGACGAGACCGAGCCGAGCGTGTCGCCGGACGGGCGCCTGGTGGCGTTCGTCTCGACGCTCGACTCCACCGACGGCGAGGCCGATCTCTGGCTGCTCGAGCTGAGCGGACGCGTCGTCGTCGGCCCGAACGGTCCGACGCGGCCCGATCCCGTCCCGCTCGTCCGCGATCGCGGCGCCGAGTCGTCGCCGGCATGGGCGCCGGACGGCGTCCGGCTCGCCTACAGCGTCCAGCACGAGGCGGGCGGATCGATCCGGATCGTGCACGTCAGCCCGCCCGACGTTGGCGCGGCCGGAAACCCGGCCGGAAACCCAGCCGGAAGCCCAGCCGGAAACCCAGCAGGGGACGCCTCCGCCGACGATGACGTCGAGAGCGCGCCGTTCGTCGTCTCGCGCCAGCCGGGCCAGGTGGCGTGGTCGCCGGATGGGCGGACGCTGCTCGTCACCGATCCGGCCGCGCGCGACGGCGGCTACAACGGCCAGCCGCAGCGGGGCGGCGAGGTCGGGCCGACGTTTGCCGCGCCGACCGATCGGGGCGCGCATTTCCTCGACGCGCCGGCGCCGCCCGACGCGACGTCACGGCCGCTGCGCGCCGCCGTCCGCGCCTCGCCGGCCCGTCGTCTGTCGACGTTCGACGCGATGTGGGACGCGCTCGTCCGCCGGGCCGCTCCCGACGCCGCCGGCCTCGCCGCGTGGCGGGCGCTGCGAGATCGCCATCGTCCGCGCGCCGCCGCGGCCCGGGACGACGCCTCATTCGAGGACGTCACCGACGCGCTGATCGCCGAGGCGCCGCCGATCGCGCCGGCCGTCACCAGCCGCGGCGGCCTGATCGTATCGGCGCACCCGCTCGCCTCGGAAGCTGGCGCCCGCGCCCTGCGGGCTGGCGGCAACGCCGTCGATGCCGCCATCGCCGCGTCGTTCGCGCTCGGCGTCGTCGAGCCCGACGCCTCGGGGATCGGTGGCGACGGCATGGCGCTGGTGTGGCCGGCCGGAGCGCCCGCGCCCGTCGTCGTCGACTTCAAGGATCAGGCGCCGGCGGCCGCGTCGCTCGACCACCCGGCCGTGTTGCGCGACGGCCGCCTCGTCGACCACGGCCCGGCCGCGCTGAACGTGCCCGGCGTCGTCGCCGGTCTCGATCACCTGCACCGGCGCTACGGCAGCGGCCACGTCGCGTGGGCCGATCTCCTGGCGCCGGCGGTCGGCTACGCCGCCGACGGCTTCGTCCTCGACGGCACGCTGCCGGCGACGGTCGCGGAAGGGCAGGCGACGCTGCGGCGCTACGACGGGTCGCGGGCGCTGCTCCTGCCCGGCGGCCGGCTGCCGCTGCCCGGCGATCGCTTCGTCAACGCCGACCTCGCCGCGACGCTGCGGACGATCGCGGCGCACGGCGCCGATGCGTTCTACCGCGGCGACCTGGCGCGGCGCATGGTCGACGACGTGGTCCGGCATGGCGGGCTGCTCAGCCGCGAGGATCTCGAGCAGTACCGCGTCGTCGAGCGGGCGCCGGTGCGCGGCGCGTATCGCGGGCACGTGGTCTTCTCGACGCCGCCGCCGGTGGCGTCCGGCACGACGCTGATCGAGGTGCTGCAGACGCTCGACCGCCGGCCGGCCGGGCCGGGCGCGCGGCTGGCCGCCGATGCCGACGTCGCGCACCTGCTGATCGAGACGTTCCGCGCCGTGCACCACGTGCGCGCCGTCGATCCGGCGATTTGGCCGGACGAGAGCGCCGCGCATCTCGCCCCGGCCCACGCCGACGAGGTGTTCGGGCGGATCGATCCGCTCCGCGCCTCGACCCGCCGTCCGGCGACCGACGAGGACGGCGCCACGCCGGCCGGCAGCGGCGCCGGGGCTGCTGCCGCCGACCGGCGCGACGGGGACCCGGAGCGCGCCCCGTCGCGGATTGGCCGCGGCACCTCGGCGCTCGTCGCCGTCGATCGCGACGGCACCGTCGTCGTCATCACCCAGACGCTGAGCACGTGGGGCGGCAGCTTCTACGTGTCGCCGGGCCTCGGCTTTCTCTACAACAACCACCTGCGGATGGCGCGGGCGCGCCGCGGCACGCCGGGGGCGCTGATGCCGCATGTCCGCTCGTCGTCCTCCAACGCCTCGACGATCGTCTGTCGCGAGGTCGACGGCCGGCTGGTGCCGCGGCTCGCCATCGGCGCGGCCGGCAGCGCCTGGATCGTGCCGTCGGTCGTCGAGGTGATCCAGGGCGTCGTCGACGGCGGCCTCGGGGCGCAGGCCGCCGTCGAGGCGCCGCGGCTCCGCGTCGACGAAACCGGCGTGGTGCAGATCGAGGATCGGTTCCCGCGCCGCGTCGTCGGCGAGCTGACGCGGCGGGGCCACGTCGTGGCGCGGATCGGCGGCAAGGGCGAGCTGCGCTACGGGTTCGTGTCGGCCGTGGCCTTCGGGCCGGATGCCGGCGCCCTCGAAGCGGGCGCCGATCCGCGCCGCTCCCACGCCGCCGTCGCCGTCCCCTGAGTCGTACGATGGGGCTCGAGTTCGGCTCGCCGCCGGGCTTGCGATAGAGTGGCGCCGTGCGATCCGCCATCCGGCTCCTCGCGCTCGCCGCCGTGCTGCTACCCGCGTCCGCTGCCGCCGACGGTCTGCGGCCGGTCGACGGTCTGCAGCCCGCCGACGCTGCCGCCGCCCCGGGGACACGCGCCGACGCCTGGCGCCGGCTCCGGGCCGAGAAATCGACGCATCTCCACGCCTACGTCGCCAAGGGCGTAGAAAAGTTCGCGGTCCGCTTCGAGGACGAGATCATCCCGCGGCTGACCACGCCGCGCAGCGGCCTCTTCCCCTTCATCGGGCGCATCACCTCCGGCGGCGGCTTTGCGATGGGACCGGGCTACCGCCTGCTGAACGTGGCTGGTGGCGACTGGACCAGCTATGGCGCCGGCTCGCTCAAGGGCTACTGGCAACTCGAGACGCGCCTGACCTGGCCGCGGCTTGCGCGCGGCCGCGCCTTCGCCACCGCCTACGGCCGCTACTTCCGCTTCCCGCGCGAGGACTTCTACGGCATCGGCCCGGCCAGCGATCGCGCCGACCGCACCGACTTCGATCTGCGCCAGGGGACGGTCGGGGCCACGGCCGGTCTCCACGCGATGCCCTGGTTCAATGTCGGGGGCACCGCGGAATACCTGCGGCCCCGGCTCGGGCCGGGCGGCGACAACCACGTCCCCAACGCGAACCAGATCTTCCGCCTCGACCAGCTCCCCGGGTGGGCCGAGCAGCACGACTTCGTCCGCGTCGAGGGCTTCGCCGAGGCGCACACCGCCGAGCCGTTCATGAACCCGCGCAAGGGCGGCAAGTACCGCCTCGCGCTGGCCCGCTACTCCGATCGCAGCGGCAACGAGGACGGCTTCACGCGGGTCGACGTCGACGTGCAGCAGTACGTCTCGATCCTCAACGAGCGGCGCGTCTTCGCGGTGCGGGCGCTGGGATCGTTCAGCGACGTCGGCGGCGACGCGGAGATGCCGTTCTACCTGATGCGGACGCTGGGCGGCGGCCAGACGCTGCGCGGCTTCCGCGACTTCCGCTTCCGCGATCGCCACCTGCTGGCCGTCCAGGCGGAGTATCGCTTCGAGATCCTGACGGCGCTGGACGGCGCGATCTTCTACGACGCGGGCCAGGTGGCGCCGCGGCTCGACCGCCTGCGGTGGCGCGACTTCGAACGCGACTGGGGCTTCGGTTTGCGCTTCGGCGGCAACGGCGGCGTCTTCCTCCGCCTCGATCTCGCCTACGGCGGCGAGGGGCCCCGCACGTGGCTACGCTTCGGGCACGTGTTCTGAGGTGACGATCACCGGCGCGGCCGGCGACGCCGGCGTCTTGCCGTCGGTCAGCACGATTGGCTGCGCGACCGGAATCACGTCCTCGAAGGCCGTCCCGAAGATCTCCCACGACGTCACGAACACCGCCGCCAGGATCGGCCCGATGATGAAGCCCATCGGCCCGAAGGCGGCGATCCCGCCCAGCGTCGAGAACAGGATCATCAGGTCGTGCATCTCGGTGTCGCGGCCGACCAGGCGCGGGCGCAGCACGTTGTCGACCGAGCCGACGATCAACGCGTTGAACGCGGTCAGGCCGAGCGCCGACTGCCACTGGCCCTGGATCGCCAGGACGATCACGGCCGGCACCCACACCAGCGCGCCGCCGACGACCGGCAGCACCGACAAAACGACCATCATCGTGCCCCAGAAGAGGGCCCCGTCGATGCCGGCGGCCCAGAACGACAGGCCTCCGAGCGTGCCCTGGGCGAGGCCGATGACCAGCGTGCCGCGCAGCGTGGCGCGGGTCACCGAGACGAACTTGTCGAGGACCTGTTCCTTTTCTCCCTCGCGCAGCGGCAGGTAGCTGGTCAGCTTGCGCAGCAGACCGGGGCCATCGATGAGCAGGAAGAACAGCGTGTAGAGCAGGATGAAGAACTGCAGGATCGCCGAGGCGGTGCCGGCGGTGGTGGCCGAGATCGAGCTGACGGCGAAGCGTCCCAGGTTGCCGACCAGCTCGCCGGCGCGAGCGAGGATCTGTGCCCGGTACGGCTCGATGTGGTGGTAGAACGGCAGCCGCTCGAGCAGCGTGGGCAGCTGGCTGGGGTTGGCGACGAGCTCCTGCAGGCGGGGCGCCACGGCGGTCGACAGTCGCACCGCCTCGCCGGCGACCAGGCCGAGCACGAGGGCCAGCGGCACGACGATCACGACGAGGCACGACGAGCACGGTGATCAGGGCCGCCAGCCAGCCGCGCTCGCCGGACATCGCGTGGAGGCGGCGATACATCGGGTGGAACAGGCCGGCCAGGATGGCCGCCAGCACCACCGTCATCGCGAAGTCCCAGACCATCCACAGGAAGGCCACGGTGATACCGATGACGAGCAGCAGCACGAACGCCCGCCGGAAGCGATCGCCGTTCTGAAGCGGGTCGGTCATGGCTGGGTGATCAGGGACATGGTTGGGTCATGATAGTGCGCCGCGCGGCTCGAGGTCGCGCGAACGCGGCCGGACACGGACGGAGGGACGCAGCATGGATCGGAGACGGGTCGTCGGCGCCATCGCCGGCATGGTCGCGGCCATCGTCGGGCTGGCCGGCTGTGGCGGCAGCACGGGCGCGGGCGGCAGCGCGCCAGGAACGCCGGCGGCGATCACGCTGGCGGTCATCCCCAAGGGCTCGACGCACGAGCACTGGGCCCGGGTCCGCCTCGGCGCCGAGAAGGCCGCCGCCGAGCTGACCGCGGCGGGCACGCCGGTCCGCATCATCTGGAAGGGGCCGATCCGCGAGGACGATCGCGAGCAGCAGATCCAGGTCGTCGAGGGCTTCATCAGCCAGGGCGTCCAGGGCATCGTGCTGGCGCCGCTCGACAGCCGCGCGCTGAAGCGCCCGATCGAGGAAGCCGCGCGCGCCGGCGTCCCGACCGTCCTGTTCGACTCGGACCTCGAAGCGCCGAACGGCGCCGTCAGCTACGTCGCCACCGACAACGGCAAGGGCGGCCGCCTGGCTGGGCGGCGGATGGGCGAGTTGCTGAAGGGCAAGGGCACCGTCCTGATGCTGCGCTACCAGGAGGGATCGGCGTCGACCGAGGAGCGTGAATCGGGGTTCCTCGCCGAGTTGAAGGCGTTTCCGGGCATCACCGTGATCGTCGTCCGATCAATACGCCGGTCCGACCCGCGACACCGCCAAGCGCGCCGCCGAGAACCTGCTCAATCGCTTCGCCACGCGCGTCGACGGGATCTTCACGCCGAACGAATCGTCGACCGCCGGCATGCTGCTCGCGCTCCAGGACATCGGCAAGGCCGGCGCGATCACCTTCGTCGGCTTCGACTACAGCGCCAGCTTCCTCGAGCCGCTGGCCAAGGGCGAGCTCAAGGGCTTCGTGGTGCAGAACCCCGTCAACATGGGCTACCTGTCGGTGAAGACGATGGTCGCGCACCTGAAGAAGCAGCCGGTGCCGGCGACGGTGGACACCGGCGTCGACATGGTGACCCCCGAGAACCTTCAGGACGCAAAAATCCAGGCCGTCATCAACCCGAAATAGCGATCGTCCTCGGAGCATCCTCGGAGTGTGCTCGGAGCATGCTCCGAGGAGAATGCAGCTTCTGCGATCTCGATGGCTGGTCGCCAGCGGCACGAAGGTTGGATCGGCAGTCGATCGCCCGGTGCTCCCCCGGGCGGAGAATCGATGCCGAGACATGCGATCCACCGCAACCCGGGACACGTCTTTCACGTGATGAACCGGGCCACACGTGGCCAGGTGCTGTTCCGCGACCCAGCCGACTACTCATCCTTCCAGGCGCTCCTGGCGCGCGTCGCCCGAGAGCGGGACATGCGGATGCTCGGCTACGCGTTGATGCCGAACCACTTCCACATGGCTCTGTTGCCCTCGATTCCCGATCAGATCTCGAGACTGCTGCAATGCCTGTGCGCCACGCATGCGAAGCGTCTCCATCGCATGCGTGGAACCTCTGGATGCGGTGCGGTTTACCAGTCGCGGTTCAAGGCGGTGCCCGTCCACACCGAGACCTATTTCTACCGTGTGCTGCGCTACATCGAGCGCAATCCCGCACGCGCCGAGCTCTGCGAACGTGCCGACGAGTGGGCTTGGTCCAGCGCGTCAGCCGCCGGGCGCGGCCTGGGGATTACCATTGCGGAATGGCCGATCCCGAGACCGCCACATTGGCTTGACTACATCAACGACAACGAGCCGCTGGCCGACCTCGACTTCATCCGAGGACAAACCGCATACGGAGAAGCCATCGGCCCGGTGGGCTTCGATGGCGGAGATCACGCCATCCTCGACTGACGAAGCAGCGCAGAATCCGCCACGCCGGACTTCGATGCCGGCGCGGTAGCGCATCGCAGTAAATGCATTCTCCTCGGAACATCCTCCGAGGAGGTTACGAGGACGCTCCGAGGACGATCTCAACCCACGCGCTTCAGGACGGCCTTGGCGCGGCGGAACCAGGGGCGTTCGCGGCGGGCGAGGTAGCGGGGCATGGTCGCCTTCTTCGCCAGGACGCGCTGCGCCCATTCGCGCGCGTCGGCGGGGCGTTGCACCTGTTCGAGGAACTCGGCGTAGTGGATCGCCAGCTCCGACGCCGTGGACAGCGACGTCGCCTGCTTGAACCACGCCTCGGCGTCTTCGCTGTTGCCGAGGCGGGCGCAGACGTGGGCGAGCAGCCCGGCGGCGCGGTGGAAGTCGTACTTCGGATCCTCGGTGACGACGCGCGAGAAGTCGCCGACGGCGCTCGGCAGATCGTCGAGCGCGAGCGCGGCGAGGCCGCGCCGGTAGTAGGGATCGATCGACGCCGTCCGCGGCGTGATGGCGCGATCGTAGAGCTCGCGCGCCTTGGCCGGCTTGCCGTCCTCGAGATACAGGTCGGCGAGCTCTTCCAGATTGCCGGACGACGGGTTGTCGATGATGGTCCGCTCGAGCGCGCGGATCCGCTTCCGCCGCGGGAACATCTGGAACGTGCCCCGCAGTAGCCCGGCGTCGGGGATCACCTCGACCAGGATGTAGGCCAGCGAACCGAGCGGGCCGAACATCAGGATGATCCACAGCCAGTAGGTGTTGGGCCTCCGGCGGATGAAATGGATCACGCACCCGATCTGGAGCAGGATGCCCCAGTTGAAGTAGAAGCCGAAGATGCCACCCATACGCGACGGTGACGGCGCTGATCGACGCGCCGGACGCTACGAGGTGACCAGTTCCGTCGAGTCGAGCGCGGCCGCCTTCGGGCGCGGCACGTAGTCGACCAGCCGGCCGTCCTTGGGGATCTTCAGCGCGACGGGCACGGCGTTGGGGAGCGGCACCGACTTCTTCGGGTTGGCGTAGACGGCGTGCTTGCCGTGCGTCTTGTACCACTCGGCGACGGTCGCGTTCTTGTGCATCTTCTCGACGATCTGCCGCCAGCCGACGCCCGTGTTGTAGGCGCAGAACGAGATCTCGCCCATCTGCGTCGCGTACGGGATGATGCACATCTCGGTGCGGCGGAAGTCGTAGGTCCAGAGATCCTGGAACCACATGCCGGCGACGAACAGCACCAGCCACTCGTCCCCCTTGCGATCGCCCTTGGTGTCCTCGTTCAGGCGGCCGCCGAGCGCGCCGCCGCTCTGCTTGTCGAACTTCTTCAGCAGGTGCTCGAGGGCGAAGCCGTCCGGCGCCTTCGCGGGCCGGTAGTTCCGCAGCAGGCTGAGCGCCATCTGCACCTTGGTCAGCTTCGGCGCCGCGGGCCGTGTCGGAGATCGTCCGGGCGTCGGCGATGAAGCGCTCGACGTCGATGAACTCGGTGACCGGCGCCCATTTCTTGGTCTTCTTGCTGACCATGAAGCGCGGTGCCGATGCCGCAGTTCGGGTGGCAGCCGCACTTCATCGTGCCCCAGTCGGCCTCCGCGCCCTTGAGCAGGTCGGTGACGTCGACGAGCGGCCCGATCGCCGACAGCGGGAACCAGTCGCGCAGCGGCTCGGTGACGCCGGTCTGCGCCTTCACGTCCTGGGCGAGGTGCGACAGCGTGTAGCGCTGCCGCAGGCGTCCGCGTCGTCGTCGATGTCCTCGTCGCGGCCGGTGAACGACACCGGCTGGAACGACACGAAGCTGATCTTGTCGCAGTTCTCGATCGCGAAGCGGATGATCGGCCCGACCTGGTCGTTGTTCACCGTGTTGACGATGGTGACGACCAGGCACGACGTCGATGCCCGCCTGCGTACAGGTTCTCGATCGCGCGCAGCTTGACGTCGAACAGGTTGCCGACCTTGCGGTGCGCGTTGGCCTCGTTGCCGACGCCGTCGAACTGCAGGTAGGCGATGCGCAGGCCGGCCTCGGCCGCGGCCTGCGGCGAACTCGGCGTCCTGCGCGAAGCGGATGCCGTTGGTCGCGGACTGGACGCTGAAGTAGCCGACCTGGCGCGCGTAGGCGACCGCCTCGAGGAAGTGCGGCGAGATGCGTCGGCTCGCCGCCCGAGAACTGCACCGTCATCTGCCGGCGCGGCTTGATCGATGATCGCGTCGTCGAGCAGCTTCTTGACGTCGTCGAAGCGTCAGCTCGTGGACGTAGCCGACCTGGTTGGCGTCCATGAAGCACGGGTCGCACATCATGTTGCAGCGGTTCGTCAGGTCGATCGTGAGGACCGACGCCGCGGCCGTACTGGATCGACGACGTGCCGTGGTTGTGGAGCGTCTCGGTGACCGCCTTGAAGTCGCGGCCCGGGAACAGGTTCTCGATGCGCGTCAGGAAGTCGGCGTCGATCGCCAGGATGTCGGTGAAGGTGCCGTGCTTGGGGCAGGTCTTCTCGACGATCACGCTCGCCGTCACGCTCGACGATCTGCGCCTTGATCTCGCCGACGTGCTCGTTGACCAGCGTCTCGATCGACTGCTCGCCGGAGAGGATGCGGGCCCGCGCCTCCTTGACGCAGGTCGGGCACAGCGAATCGGTCGAGCGGGGCCAGCCGAGCTGGGGCTTCGACCGCTCGTGGCTCTTCATGAGCGGAGCCGGCGCCCACTTGGGCTGGAACGTATTGGACTCGATCCGACGGTTGACGGCCTGAAACACGGGCCAGGCGAGACGCGCGGCGCTGGTGAGCACCGTTTCGACGGGACGCCAGACGTTGATGGTCACAGGATCGTCATCCTCGCTCTGCAGGCCGGCTGCCCAGGGGAAAGCCGGCGGAATCGCCTGAATTCACGCACGATTTCGGAGCAAAACTATACCATGTCGCCCGCCGCCCCGGGCCCGCCGGCGACCAGTTCCTCCAAGGCCCGGCGGCTCACCTTGCCGCGCTCGTCGCGGGGCAATTCAGGTACCAAGATGAGACGGCGGGGAATCTTGTAGGCGGCCAGCCGATCCGCGCAGAACGCGCGCAGCGCCACCACGCCGGGCGGGGCGGCGCCGGGCCGCGGCACGACGCACGCCGCCAGCTGTTCGCCCCGCCGCTCGTCGGGCAGGCCGAACACGCGGGCGTCGGCAACCTGGGGATGCGACCGCAGCACGCCCTCCACCTCGTCCGGCTGGACCTTGCGCCCGGCGACGTTCACGAAGGCCGACACCCGTCCTTTCAAGCGCAGCCGGCCGTCGGGCCCCAGCGCGCCGAGGTCGCCGGTCAGGAAACCGCCGTCGACGAAGGCCGTGTCGTCGGCGCCGTCGGCGTAGCCGCTCGACACCGCCGGCCCGGTCACGTGGATCCGCCCCGTGCCCGGCGGCGCCGCGTCGTCCGGCCAGAAGGCCAGCGTGACGCCCGGGACCGGCCGGCCCATCGTCACCTCGCCGTCGGGATCGGGGTCGGCGTCATAGGCGATGCCGGCCGTCTCGCTGGTGCCGTAGAGCGAATGGATGCGGCGGCCGGTGTGCTCGGCGAAAGCCCGGGCGATGGCGCGATCGAGCGGCGCGCCGGCTGAGATCATCGTCTCGAGCGTGGCCGGCCACGGCCAGCCGTCGCGCACCATCCTGACCAGCCGATCGAACATGAACGGCACGCCCGGGAAGAGCCGCGCGCCGGTGCGGACGGCGTCGTCGAGGATCTGCGTGGGCACGAACGTGTCACGCAGGACCACGGCCGTGCCCTGCAGCAGCAGCGGCCCGACGATGTTGCCCAGCGCGTAGGAGTGCGACACGGGGATCGCGCCGACCTGCCAGTCGTCCGGGCGGATGCCCATCGCCTCGATGAGGGCCAGGCCATCCGCGGCGATCTGGTCTTCCGTGGTGACCGTCGCCTTCGGCACGCCGGTCGAGCCGGAGGTCAGCTTCAGCATGCCGACCGGGCCGGCCGGCGTCGGCGCGAGACGCCGCGTGGGGTCGGCGCGTCGGGTGAGGCACAGTCCGCCCGGCAGGTCGTGCTCGCCGGCCTCGGGCCGCCCCTTCGGCACCACCAGCGCCGCGGCCTCGAAGCGGGCGGCGACCAGGTCCGCCTCGGCCACCGGAGCGCTGCCGTCGATCGGCACCAGCGCGGCGCCGAGATCGAGACAGCCGAGGAGCAGCGAGAAGTAGCCGGTGCGGTTGCCGACGTGGGCGGCCACTGCGTGGCCGGCGCCGATCCCCAGGCGCCGCAAGGCCTCTGCGGTCGCCGCGGCGTCGTCGGCGAGCATGCCGGCCGTGACGCGCCGCGGCTCGGCGGGGGCGTCGATCAGGACATGCCCCGGCCGATCACGCGCCAGGCGCCGGAGGGCATCGACGAGCAGCGGCATGCTCGCGTCTAGGCGCCGCGAAGGGCGGCGACGTCGTCGTCGATGGTGGGGTCGGCGGCCGGCCGATAGAGGAGGCCGAACAGCGGTGTCGCCATCAGCGTCGTCGCCAGCGTCATCAGCACCAGGATGGTGAACAGCGTCGGCGTGATCAGGCCGCGCTCGCGGCCGATGTTGAGCAGGATCAGCTCCATCATTCCGCGTGCGTTCATCAAGGTGCCGATGCCGAGCGCCTCGGCCTGCGTGGCGCCGTTCAGGCGCGCCGCCAGCCAGCAGGCCACGCCCTTGCCGAGGCAGGCGATGCCGAAGATGGCGACCGTCGTCAGCCAGAGCGACGCCGTGTCGACCAGGCCGACGCTGGTGTTGAGGCCCGAGTAGACGAAGAAGAGCGGGATGAAGAGGCCCAGGGTGAGCGGGCCGATCAGTCGCTGGAGCTCGCGCGCCAGCAACCCGCGCGGCATCGCGGTGCCGAGGATGAACGCCCCGAACACGGAGTGGACGCCGACCAGGTCGGTGAACCAGGCGCCGACCATCAGCAGCAGCAGCACCGTGCCGAAGGCCCGCTGCGACACCTCGCCGGCCGCCTCGGCGTCCCGGGCCAGGCGCCGCAGGAATGGACGGACGAGGCCGAACACGACCGCGACGTAGGCAAAGGCGCCGGCGAACGCGACGACGGCGACGCTGACGTCGCCCTTGAAGCTGGCCACCACCACCGCGAAGATCAGCCACGCCGCCACGTCGTCCATCGCGCCGGCGGCCAGCGCCATCGTCCCGATCGCCGTGCCGGTCAGCCCGCGCTCGTGGATGATGCGCGCCATCACCGGGAAGGCGGTGATCGACAGCGAGGCGCCCATGAACAGCGCGGCCTGTCCGACGGTCAGCGTCGGGGCGAAGAACCCGCCCGAGCCGTGCAGCAGGATGGCCAGCGCCGATCCCCAGTGCGAACGGCGCCAGGATGCCGGCCAGCGAGACGGCCGCCGCCTGTTTCAGCGAGCGGCGGAGCAGCCCGGCTTCGAACTCGAGCCCGACCGTGAACATGTACAGCGTCAGCGCGATCTGCGCGATGCCGTACATCACCGGCATGACCTGCGGCCGGAACAGGTAGGTCGAGACCTCCGGCGCCAGCCAGCCCAGGAGAGACGGACCCAGCAGGAAGCCGGTCACCATCTCGGCGATGACCTGCGCCTGACCGAGGGCCCGGGCCAGCAGGCCCATCAGCTTGCAGGCGCCGATGATCGCGGCGAGCAGCAGGAAGAGATGCAGGGCCAGTTCGGCGTTCGACATCCGAGGGCGGCCAGTATACTCCCGGCCCATGCCCGACTGGCTCGGCCTGCTGCCGCACCGTCCGCCGATGCGGCTGGTGTCCGATGTGGTCGATATCGAGCCTGGAATCAGGGCCGTCTGCCGCCGTCCGACCGCCGCCGGCGACTGGTTCTTCGACGGCCATTTCCCCGGCGAGCCGGTGGTACCGGCGGTGGTCCTGGTCGAGCTGCTGGCGCAGACCGGCGGCCTGGCCATCGGGAGCGGGGCGATCGGCAGCGGCGCGGCTGGGAGCGAGCCGCTGGCCCTGCGCGTCGCGGCGCTGGGCGGCTTCAAGTTCCCCGGAGCCGCCGTGGCGGGCGATGTGCTCGAGGCGACGGCCCGTGTCGTCGGCCGGATGGGCGGGCTCTACAAGGTGGAAGGCGAGGTCGCCGTCGACGGGCGCATCGTCGGCACCGGATCGATCACGCTGGCCGAAGCCCGACGCTGAGGCGCGTCAACGCCCAAGCTCCAACCGCCAACTTCCAAGGAATTTCCAACTCCCAATCTTCAAGCCCGACCGGCAGGGCCGTTGGGAGTTGGAGATTGGAGATTCCTTGGAAGTTGGGCGTTGGAAATTGGGAGTTAGGACGCCTACAGCGTAGCAAGGCCTTCGATCTCGACGAGCAGTTCGCGCCGGCAGAGGTCGGCCTGGGCGAACTCGATGCGGGCCGTGCGGCCGAACCGCTCGGCGACCATCTCGCGCAGCAGCGGCGCGTCGGTGTCGCGGACGATGTAGACGCGCAGCTCCGTGAACGCGTCGAAGGCGGCGCGCGGCGCGTCGGCCGCCGCCTCGGCGCCCCCGGCCGTACCACGAAGCTGGCGGCGGGCCGCGGCGACCAGCTCGGCCAGGTTCTCGAAGGTCTCGAGCGCCTGCTGCCGCGCGTCCCGATCGTGTAGCGACTCTTCGCCGACGATGCTGGCCGTGCCGCCGACGAGCAGCACCGGGGCGCCGGGGCCGGCGCCGGGCGGGATGGGCAAGCCGTGGACGAGGGTGGCGCGCGCGAAGCACGGCGGCAGCGGACCGTAGCGGGCCGAGTAGCGGTAGGCCGGCACCTGGCGAGGGTTCTCGACCGGCAGGCCGGCGTCGCGTCCGCCGAGGGCATAGATGGCCAGCGGGCCGGCGCCGATTCCGACCGCGGATGCCGTCGGCACGGTCCGGGTGAACAGCGCCGCCTGGCCGAACCATTCCTCGAACGCCGCGTAGCGGCCGGCGTTGAAGACCATGTAGCGGTCGCGGCCGCCGCCCATGTCGGCGTGGATGCCGGGCAGGAAGTTCCAGAACCGGACGGGGTGATGGCCGCTCGCGCGCAGCGATTCGGCGACGACGCGGTAGGCGTCGGCGACCGCCCGTTCGAGCGTCGCGGCGTCGAGCGCCGCGCAGTCGGGAATCTCGGTGCCGACCAGGCGCCAGCCGTCGAGGCCGGCCCGGTTGCCGAGGGCATCCGCGAAGTGTCCGACGGCCCAGGCGGGAGGTTCCGGGGCAAGTGCCGCGAGGGTGACACGGGAGCGATCGTCAGCAGGGAGACCGTTTCTCGAAGTCGACATCTACTCCCCGGAAGGCCGGGTCAGAACGCCCCGTGTGGCGTGCCTGGCCCATCGCACGGGCCTCGTCCGTCCGACAGAGCCGGCCGGACCGTGGCCATGATAGCCGAAACCGGCCGATGGGGCGCGGCGCCGACGAACGCTGCTACCATCGGCGGCTCACGCATGCCGAGCCAGCGACGTGTCCGGGCCCCCTCCCGCCTGCAACGCGTCATCTACACGCTCCGGACCGAAGGCGGCTCCCGCGGGCAGGAAGCCTCGGCGATCGGCCTCGGGCTGGCGGTCGGGTTCTCGCCGTTCATCGGGCTGCACCTCGGCATGTGCATCGCCCTGGGCTGGCTGTTCGGCCTGAATCGCCTCAAGCTCTATCTCGCCGCCAACCTGGTCAACCCGCTGATCATGCCGGCGGTCCTCTTCTTCGAGGTCCAGCTCGGCTCGTGGGTTCGCCGCGGCGAGACCTACGCGCTGTCGATGGACGCCTTCGGGGCGCTGGACCCGTGGCATTTCGGCCTCGACCTGCTGCTCGGCGGCATGGTCCTGAGCATCCTCGGCGGGCTGATCGCCGCGCTCCTGACCTACGCCGCCCTCGGCCGGCGCTACCGCGATCCCGGTTTCACGCGGCTCTCGTCGACCACCGCCGACCGCTACCTCGGCACCTCGCTGACGGCCTGGGAGTTCGCCCGCGCCAAGCTCCGCAGCGATCCGGTGTATCGCGCCGTGCTGTCGTCGGGCTGGCTACCGCCCACGGGTGTGCTGGTCGACGTCGGCTGCGGCCCCGGCCTGCTGCTCGCGCTCGTCGCGCAGGCCGTCGACGAGGCGCACGAGGGGAAATGGCCGCCCGAGGGCTGGCCGGCGGCGCCGGCGGACCTGCGGCTGCACGGGATCGAACTTCGCCCCCGCGCCGGCGAGCTCGCCCGCTACGCCCTGGGCGACGCCGCCGACATCCAGACCGCGGACGCCCGCGACGCCACGCTGCCGCCGGCCATCGATCTGGCGGTCATCTTCGACGTGCTGCACATGATCGATCGCGAGGCGCAGCGCCCGTTGATCGCCCGCGTCGCGGCGGCGATGCGGCCTGGCGCGATCCTGCTGGTGCGGGAGGCGGACGCGGCGGCCGGGTGGCGCTTCCGCATGGTCCGCTTCGGCAACCGCGTGACTGCCCTGCTGCGCGGCCGATGGCGGCCCCGCTTCGCGTTCCGCACCGTGGCCGAGTGGCGGGCGGAGCTGGCCGGGCTGGGCTTCGAGGTGACGGTCGCCCCGATGGGCGAGGGCACGCCGTTCGCGAACGTGCTGCTCGTCGCCCGGCGAACAGACGGCCCCGCGTGAGAGCGCCGCCGTAGACACCGCCGCCCGCGTGCCGGCGCCGCGGCGCGCCCAGCGCCGCGACTAGCAGCCGGCACGCCCGGAGGGCGGCCCGCGGTCGCGCGTGAGAGCGCGGCCGCCACGCCACCGCCGCCCGCGTGCCGGCGCCGCCGCGCGCCTAGCGCGGCGTATAGCAGCCGGCACGCCCGGAGGGCGGCCCGCGGCCGCGCGTGAGAGCGCGGCCGCAAGAAAGACAGCCCCGTTCAGTCGACGACGGCGTCCTGAGACGACCAGTAATCGTAGAACTGATACCAGGCGTGCGGCGTCTCGCGGATGCACGCCTCGAGCTGATCGGCGAAGGCCTGCGCCGCCTGGCGGACCGCGGTGTCGCGATCGACGGCGTGCGACACGTGGATGGGCGTACCCGGGCTGACCCGGAAGCGCCCTGACGGCAGCCGCACCACCGAACAGGGCAGCAGCGGCGCGCCGGTCATGTAGGCGAGCAGCGGCGGCGTGCGCAGGAAGTAGGTGCGGCGTCCGAAGAACGTCACCGGCACGCGATCGCGGTCGACGTGGCGATCCATCAGCATCGCGACGATCCGGTTGTCGGCGAGGCGCCGCCGGATCTGCAGCGCCGTGTCCATCGACTGCCGGACCTCGATGGTGTCGGCGCCGAAGCGCTGCCGGAACTCGACGCGCAGCGCGTTGATCTCCTCGCTCGCCTCGCGCATCGCCACGATCGTCATGGGCAGGTTCAGGGCCCGCATCAGGGCGCCGCCGATCTCCCAGTTGCCGAAATGGCCGGTCACCAGGATCACGCCCTTGCCGCCGGCGAGGGCGTCCATGAACGCGCCGCCGTGCAGCTGGCAATCCTCGAACAGCTCGAGGGCGCGCGCCGGCGACATCGACACCGATCGGAACAGGTCGAGCACGTCGGCCGAGTAGCTGTGGTACGCGCGCAGCGTCAGCGCGTCGATGGCCGCTGAGGACAGCTCCGGGAAGGCGCCGCGGAAGTTGTCCGCCACCGCGGCCCGCGTGCCGCGCAGGGTCCAGTGGGCGACGCGCGTGCCACCGAACGCGAGCGCGCGGGCGACCGGCCGTGGCAGCGTACGCGCCAGCCAGTATGTGAACCGGAACATACCGCCGGTATTGAAGAAATGGCTGGTCCACGTCGCCCGGACCGGGTCGGACGTGTCAGGAGGGCCGGCAACGAATCGGGGAGGTGCGGACATCGGCAGGGTCGCAGCTCACCCGACCCTGCCGACAGTATAGCGAGACGCAGCCCGCGGACGGCGCCGCGGCGCGCCCATCGCCGCGTGACGAATGGCGAGGACGGAGTCCGGAGCCATTGTCCGGTCGATGCGCGAATGCGCGTCGGCAAATAGCAGCCGGCCGCGTCTAAGGCTGCCCGCGCCGGGCCTGAGGGGCCCGGCGCCAACAAACAACGCCGCCCCGCGTGAGGCGCCGCGGCGCGCCCAGCGCCGCGAGTAGCAGCCGAACGCGCCAAGGGGCGGCCCGCGGCCGGCCGTGAGAGGCCGGCCGCCAACAATCAGAACGCGTAGGAGAGGCTGACGCCGCCGTAGAACTTGGTGTCGCCGTCGCCGTAGCCGATCGACTTCACCGTGTCGTTCAGCCCGATCGACAGGTAGACCGCCGGCGTGATGGTGATCTTGCCGGCCGGGATGGCCAGCTTGACGCCGAGGTTGGCGTCCTGCCAGTCGTTCTCCGAGATCCACTGCTTGAAGTTGTAGGCCACGGCGAACATCGGCGTGAGCGTCGCCTTGCCTTCGGCGAGCGGGATCGGCTGGCTGACACCGAACTGCAGGTAGGTGCCGCGCGACGTGTCGGCGCCGTCGTCGCCGTCGACGTCGACGTAGGCCTTCACGAACGGGTTGCCCGGGGCCGTGAACGTCACGCCCGTGTAGAACTCGTTGGTGACGCCGACTGCATCGGCGGCCTTGGCGTCCTCGGTGCGGTAGGGCGGGAACAGGTAGTTGATGTACCCCACCGACACCGTCGCCTTGCCGACCGGCTTGGTGAAGTCGACGGTGAAGTCGTGCTCGCGCAGGGCCGGGCAGTCGGCCGCGTCGAAACAGCCGGCGTCGGTCGACGACCAGCTGGACCACGACGTGAAGGTCAGGCCCTTGGTGCTGACGAAGATCGACGGCTGGAACGCGAACCCGTCGGTGAGGGCGAAGCCGCGCCAGACGTAGTGGCTGAACAGATCGACGTTGACGCCGCCGGTGACCGAGGGAGCCGGCTCCTCGGGAGCGGGCGCCGGCGCCGCGGCGGGCGGCGTCTGGGTCTCGAGGACGATGCCGGCGGCGGCCGTTGTCGCGGCGTCCTTCACGGAGGCCGTCGGTGCCGTGGTGGCCGCGCTCCCGGTAGCCAGGCTCACGTTCGCCTGACCCGCATCGGCCTGGAGCGCGAGAACGAGGCCCAGCCCCGCGGCGGTGGTCAAGGTGAATGATCGGATAGCCATTGTGCTGTCGTGTCCTCCTGGTGGGCGGCCCGGGAGCGGGCCTGCCAATCTCTGGTGTCAGTGGAAAGTAGCAGACTCTTCCGACAATTATGCATGCAAAGTTGTTATGTCGGCCAGAAATGGATGGAATGTATCAATTGTCTTGCCGGCCACGCAGATGAGTCGATCCACTTTGTGATTTGGAGCGCATTGCGACGGCAGGCAGGCCTCCGGCCTGGCAGCTCGACAACGAACCCGTCAGTGGCGGACCAGGAAGCGGTAATAGACGGCCAGCAAGCAGGTCCGCGAGGTGTCGCGGACCGGCCGGAGCTTGCTGGGCGCGCCGTCGTAGGCCAGGGCGACCGGCACTTCGCGGATGACCACCCCGCGGCGGGCCAGCCGGATCAGCATCTCGGTCTCGATTTCGTAGCCCGTGGACGTGAGCGTCAGCGACTCGAGCGCGGCGAGGCGGATCAGGCGGAAGCCGGATTGCGTGTCCCGGATTGAGACACCCACCAGGCCGCCGAGCGCCCAGCTGCCGATGACGTTCGACCAGTAGCGCGACGCCGGCATGTGCGAGCGGTCGAAGCTGCGGGCGCCGACGATGACGTCGGCGTCGCCCGCCTGTGCGGCCGCGACGAGCCGCGGCACGTCCGACGGCCGGTGCTGCAGGTCGCCGTCCATCAGCAGGACATGCGTGAAGCCGCGCCCGCGGACGGCGTCGAGGCCGCTGCGCACGGCGACGCCCTTGCCGCGGTTGCCGCCGTGTCGCACCACCTCGGCGCCGGCGGCTTCCGCCGCGGCCGCCGTGTCGTCGGTCGAGCCGTCATCGACGACGACGACCGCGGCGACGTGCGGCCGCGTCCCGGCGACCACGGCGCGGATCTGGAGGCCTTCGTTGAAGGCGGCGATCACCGCGACGACGCGCACGGGCTCGAGGTCGGTCAAGGGCGCGGTCCCTGGCGCGGCTCGAGGAGCAGCGCCGGCAGCACGAACAGCGAGGCGGCGCCGAGCGCGACGATGGCCACCGTCGAGACCACGCCGAGCAGGCGCAGCGGCGGATACGAGGAGGTGACCAGCGTCCCGAACCCGAAGAGCGTGGTCAGCGCCGCAACCAGGATGACCGGGCCGAGGTGGGCCACCGACTCGGCGCGGTCCTCGATGGCGCCGTGGGCGCAGCGATGCACCAGGTGGATGCCGTAGTCGACGCCGATGCCGACAAAGGTCATCACCGCGAACATGCTGAACAGGTCGAGGCTGATGCCCGAGATGGCGAGGACGCCCGCTGTCCAGGTGAGGGCCAGCGCTGTCGGCACCAGCGCCAGCAGCGTGAAGTCCCAGCGGCGGAAGGCGGCGATCAGCAGCGCCAGCACGATCAGCGAGCCGACCGAGACGCCCTTGACGAACTCCGGCGTGAAGCGCTCGGCCATCTCGCGGTTGACGGCGGGCAGTCCGGACAGGCGCGCCGTGCCCCCCGCCGCGGCGACCGCGCGGCGCACCCCCTCGACGGCGGCCGGCGACGACGGGTAGAGATAGGTCACCACGGTCCACAGGCCGTCGCGCCTGACGATCGATCGATCCAGGAGATCGCCGAGGCCGTGGCTGGCAAAGCCGTCGTAGGTGACCCGGGCCCGGCTGTCGAGCAGCACCGGCAGGGTCGCGGCAAAGCGATCGAAGGTGCCCGGCTTGAAGCCGGTGGCGTCGGCCGCCGCCGTCAGGTCGGCCTGGACGCGGGCCGGCACGATGCCCTGGGCGGCGATACGTGCTGCTGCGGCGGCCTGCGTCCGGGCCGAGGGCAGCAGCGAGGTCGGCGCGTGCGCTGGGACGCCGGGCGCCTCGCGCCCCAGCGCCGCGACCAGCCGCTCGTTCGCCTCGAGCAGCGGCTCGAGCATCCGCCGCCTGGTCGACGACCAGGTAGATGTCGCGCGGCACCCCGAAGCGCGACGTCACGTCGGCCTCGAACCCGGCGGCCGGCGAGGTCGCACGCAGCCGGTCGAGCGACGGATCGATGCGCAGGCGCGGCGCCGCGATCGCGGCGGCGATGGTGATCGCCGCGGCCACACCCAGGATCAGGCCGCGCCGGCGGACGACGAGGCGCGGCAACCAGCCGGTGGTGAGCGCCGAAACCGCCGGCGGTCTCGCCGGCAGCAGCGCCGGCACGAGCACCAGCGTCAGCACGCCGCAGACCATCATGCTGTGACCGATCAGCAGGCCCAGCTCCTCGAGGCTGGGGAAGTCGACGACGGCGAGCCCATAGAACGTCGCCGCGGTCGTCCACATGCCGAGCAGCATGCTCAACGTCGGGCCGGAGAGATCCTCCTGGCCGTCGTCGCCGACGACCCGTCCGACGTGCCGATAGGCGACGAACAGCAGCACGACGCCGTCGATGCCGAGCCCGAACTGCATCGCCGCGGCGCCGGCCGCGGCCGCCGACAGCGGGATGCCGAGCCAGGCGTAGGCGGCCATCACGACCAGCACCGACAGCGCCGACGGCACGGCGCCGACCGCCACCAGCCACGGGCTGCGGAAGGCGAAGTAGAGGAGCGGCAGGATGACGACCAGCGCGCCGATCGCGTTCCAGATCGACTCGCGGCGCATCAGCCCTGCCATCTCGAGGGCGATGGCGTGGCCGCCGGCGAAGCGGATCCGCGGCATCGGCGTGTCGTCACCGGCCGCGGCGTGGGCCCGCGTGAGATCGCGCTGGATCGTATCGAGGCGCGCGAAGAGGGCGCGGCCGAAGTCGGTGTCGAACGGCGGGCGCTTCGGCCGGGCGAGCAGCAGGCGGCTGCGTCCGTCGGTCGAGACGTAGCCGCCCGAGGCGGCGTCCAGCTTCATGCCGGAGGCGGCGCCGGCCAGCCGATCGCGGAGCGAGAGCAGCAGCCCGAGCGGATCGGCGCGCACCAGGTCGGCCATCTCGGGCGATGGCAGGCTGAGCAGCTCGCGGGTCGCGGCGACTTGCGTCGCCAGGCGCGCCGACTGGAAGCGATCGAGCAGCTCGGGCTGCGACGGCGTCGTCAGCAGCAGCACGCGATCGGACAGGTAGCTCCAGTCGCGGCCGCGATCGCGCGGGCCGGCGTCGACGTGCGCGATCTCCGGCGCCTGGCGCAGGGCCGTGGTCAACGCCTCGACGGTCTCTTCGTAGTCGGCGATCTCGGTGCCTTCGGGGGCGTCGACGATCACATAGAGGTAGTCGAGGCTGCCGAAGCGCTCCAGGTAGTCGCGGAAGGCGGGCACCGCCACGCCGGCGCGCGGCAGTGCGTGCAGGACGTTGGCGTCGAACTGGAGGCGCTGCAGCGACAGCCCCGAGACGACCGCGAGCAGCGCCGCGGCCAGGAGCACCGCGGCCCGGTGGGCATGGGCCCAGCGGAGGATGGCGCGGATCACGTCGTCAGCCGGCCGACGGCAGGCCGAGGTCGGCCAGCGTGATCGGCGGGTTCATTTCGACGTTCGTGAACGCCATCGTCTTGGTGTCGCCGCCGGCGAAGGTCAGCGTCATCGTCGACAGCATCGTGCTGCGCTGGTCGATCCACAGCTCGATCTTGGTGACGCCCTGCTGGATCTGTTTGCGCTTCGGGAGCATCTCGATGCGCCACGTCCCGGGTCTGGCGCCGTCCTCGGCCGCGGCGATCGCGAAGTGCTTGCGCAGTTCGGCCGGCGTCTTGTCGACGAAGTACTTCTGCACCCGGGCCTGGCTCGCGCGGATGTCGCGCGTCTCGTGCAGCTGTCCGATCCGGCCAGACGAAGCGCAGCGTCGTCGCGTCGATGCGCAGCAGCTTCTTCTCGGGCTTCGTGTAGGAGAGCAGGATGTCCGACGGCCGCACCGCGAGGAGCGTGCCCTCGGCGACCACCGGCTTGACCAGCAGGCTCGAGGTCGTCGTCTCGATGAAGTGGGCGCGGATCGTCTTGATCGACTGTTCCATCGGCTGGCCGCGCCGGTAGATGTCGTCGAAGAGGTCGGCCGGGGCGCTGGCGCGCAGCGGCGTGGCCGCCGCCAGGGCGAGCGCCGCGAAGGCCGTCACCAGCCTGGTCGTCAGCCTGGCTACCGGGCGGGGTCGACGTGTCGGAAAGCCCGCGCCGGCGCGTTGTGACCGCACGGATCGCATGGTAACGTACCGCTCCGTGGCGGGTCGGGTGGCGATCACGGGCCTGGGAAGCGTGTCGAGCCTGGGCGGGTCGGCGCCGGTCTTCGCGGAGGCGCTCCTCGGCGGGGCGGCCGGATTCCGCCCGCTCACCGAGTTCGCGCACGTGACGCTGCGCACGTCGCGCGCGGCCCGGGTCACGGGCTTCGATCCCTCGACGATCATCGCGCCGCTGAAGCTGCGCCGCGTCGACGAGGTCGGGCGGATCACGATTGGTGCGGCGCTCGAAGCGATGCAGCAAGCCGGCTGGCCGCGCCGGCCCGAGGGCTACGACGATCTCGGCGTCGCGCTCGGCTCGTTCACCGCCGGCGTCCACGCCTCGGCCGAGTACCTCGAGACCTACCTGCGGCAAGGCGCCGGCGCGTCGCCGGCGATCCTCTTCAGCAACACGGTCGGCAACGCGCCGGCCTCGGTCTGCGCCCTCGAGCTGGGCCTGCGCGGCCCGAACGCGACGCTGACCCACAAGGAAGCCTCGGGCCTGGCGGCCATCGAGTTCGCATCGCGGCTGATCCGGCGCGGCCGGATCCCGGCGATGCTGGCCGGCGGTGCCGACGTCCTCGAGCTGGTGTTCTACCGCGTCCACGACTGGTTCGCGGTGATGGCGCCGGACCCCGAACCCTGCCGGCCCTACGACGTCGAGCGGCGCGGCTTCCTGATGGGCGAGGGCGCGTTCCTCTTCGTGCTCGAGGACGACGAGCGGGCACGCCGGCGCGGCGCCCGCATCCTCGGCCACGTCACCGGCACGGCGTCGGCCGGATCGCCCGACGCGTTCAACGCCTGGCCGTCCGCCCCCGACACGCTGGTCCGCGTGATGGGCGACGCCATTCGGCGGGCCGGCCTGACGCCCGACGCGATCGACGTGGTCTACGCCGCCGCCAACGGCAGCCCGGTGCTCGACGCGACGGAGGCGCGGGCGCTGCGGGCCGTGTTCGGCGATCGCGCCGTGCCGGTGGTGGCGATCAAGGGCGCGCTGGGCGAATCGGGCGCCGCCGGCTGCGCCGGGATTGCGTCGGCGCTGCTGTTCGCGGAGCGCCGCGTGGCGCCGCCGACGGTCGGGCTGGCCACCCGGGGGCCCGACACGCCGGCCGGCGTTCGCACCGAGCCGCAGTCCGTCGCCGGTCCCCGGGCCCTGGTGCTCAGCGTCGGGAGCGGCGGGACCATCGTCGCGGTGGTCGTGGAAGCCGCCTGAATGACGCGCCGCCCGCGTGACGGCGCCGCCACGCGCGCAGCGTGGCGAATAGCAGCCGGCACGCCCGGAAGGCGGCCCGCGGGCGGTCCTGAGGGACCGCCCGCCAACAAACCCTGAGCGGACCGCCCGCCAACAAACAAGGTATTCTCCCGTCCCGTGTCCGAACCGCTCCAACCCAGCCATCCGCGGGTGCCCAGCCTCGCCGGCCGGGTCGCCCTGGTGACCGGCGGCTCGCGTGGCATCGGCCGCGGCATCGTGCTGGCGCTGGCCCGGGAAGGCGCGGCGGTGGCTTTTTCCTATCGCGAACGCGAGGCGCCGGCACGGGAGCTGGAAGCCGAGATCACGGCGGACGGCGGCCGCGCCTTCGCGGTCGCCTGCGATGTCGCCGTCGAGGAACAGGTCCAGGCGATGGCCGCGAGCGTGGGCCGCGAGCTGGGCGCCCCGGACATCCTCGTCAACAACGCCGGCGTCACCGCCGACGGCTTCCTGATGATGATGGACCGGGCCAAGTGGGACCGGGTCCTGCGCGTGAACCTCGACGGCGCCTACTTCTGCATCCGGGCGACGGTCCGTGCGATGCTGATGCGGGACTGGGGGCGGATCATCAACATCACGTCGCCCTCGGCCCATTCCGGCCTGCCCGGCCAGGCTAACTACGCGGCCTCGAAGGCCGGGCTGATCGGGCTGACCCGGGTGGCGGCGCGCGAGCTGGCGCCCAAGCACGTGCTGGTGAACGCGGTGTCGCCGGGGCTGATCGAGACCGACCTGCTCGAGGCGATGCCGGCCGCGGCGCGCGAGAAGCTGCTCGATGCGGTGGCGCTGAAGCGCCCCGGGACGCCGGCCGAGGTCGGCGCGCTGGTGGCGTTCCTGGCGTCGCCGGCGGCGAGCTACATCACCGGCCAGGTGATTGGTGTGGATGGCGGGCTACCTTGAGACGGAGAGCAGCCGTCCGGCGTGCCCGGCGGCGCGCCTAGCGCCGACGGAGTGGCACGACGGGTCAACGGCTGCCCCGACCGCGCTGAGGGCGCGGTCGAAAAATAGAAGAGTGCGATGTCCGACGAGCTGAAGAGCCAGATCAAGCAGGCGATTGTCCGCAGCCTCAAGCTGCCGATCGATCCCAACGAAATCGACAGTGCCGCGCCGCTCTTCGGCGCCGGCCTCGGCCTCGATTCGATCGACGCCCTCGAGCTGGTGCTCGAGCTGGAGCGCTCGTTCGGCGTCGTCGTCGGCGACGAGCAGACCGGCGGCCAGGTGCTGCGCTCGGTCGACGCCATCGCCGAGTTCGTCACGGCGCAGCGGGCCAGCGCCAAGTCCTGACACGGATGGACGCGTGATCAACGCGTTCACCATCGACGTCGAGGAGTGGTTCCACGTCTGCGGCGTGCCGGCCGTGGCCGAGCCGCGGGCCTGGGACGCGCTCGAGTCGCGCGTCGCCGACGATACCGCCGCGGACCCTCGACTTGCTCGACCGCTGCGGCGTCCGCGCCACCTGCTTCATCGTCGGCTGGGTCGCCGAACGCCATCCACGGCTGGTCGAGCGCATCCGCGACGCCGGGCACGAGATTGGCAGCCACGGCCAGTGGCACCGCCGCGTCTACGAGCTGGACGCCGACGAGTTCACCCGCGACCTGCGGCTGGCCACGGCCGCGCTGACTGCAGCCGGCGCGCCGGCGATCACCCAGTTCCGGGCGCCCGAATGGTCGATCAACGGCCGCGCGCCGTGGGCGCTGGAGCGGCTCGTCGCCGAGGGATTCACCGTCGACTCCAGCCGCGCGCCGCTCCGCGTCGTCGGAGATCCCATGTATCCCGTGACGCCGCACAGCATCGCGACCCCGCGCGGGACGATCGTCGAAGTGCCGCCGGCCGTCGAGCGCCGGTTCGGCCAGCGGACGCCCTTCGGCGGCGGCTGGGGGCTGCGGCTGGCCCGCCCGGGCCGCGTGATCGCGTGAGATCGCCCGCCGCAACGCCCGCGGCGAGCCGGTCGACCTGCTGGATCCATCCATGGGAGCTGGATCCCGATCCGCCGCGGATGACGTTCCCGGCCGGCGTGGCGTTCGCGCACTACTTCCGCCTGTCCGGCTGGATGAGCCGGCTGGAAGCAATCCTGCGCGGCGCGCCTTTCGGTACCATGAGCGAGATGCTCGCCGCGCTGCCGACCCCGCCCCGGCCCCTCTGATATGCGGCGTCCCCGTTCCGGCCGATGCGCCCGCTCGATCTTCGCGGCGCTCGCCCTCGTCATCGCTTGCCGTCGCTCTGCCGGCGTTCGCGCCAGGTGCCCGCGCCGCCTCCCGGCCGCGAGCCGCCGCGGGCGCGCGTCGCGCTAGAGGAAACGCTCGACTCCCCGATCCGCGTTCCTGGGCGAGGCGCGGCCCGCCGACGCCCTGCCCGTCGCGGCTGCCGGATGCACGATTGCGCACGCGGCCGCTGCGCGGATGCGGCCGCGCTCGCGCGCCTCGACGCCCGCGCCACCACGCTGCTGGCTCGCGACGTGGCGGTCTGGCTGGCGATCGAATCCGCGTCCGCCTGCCGCCGAAGCGCTCGAGGCGTGGAGCGCGTCGACGCCGCGGTCAGCGGTCGCTTCGGACGCGTCTCGGCTGGCTCGAGCTGCGCTTCACCGGCGTCGGGCGAGCCGCGCGTCGCCGCCTTCGCGCTGAAGCGTGCCGCGGTCGATCTGCACGCCGTCTCCGCCCGCCAGGCTGCTGGTCGGCGGGCCGCCGGCCGGCGACCCGGTCTGGCTCGAACGCCTCTACGCCGAGGACGTCGCGTCGTACCTCGACGGCATCGCGGTGCCGGCTGTCGCCGGCACACGCCGGCGCGGCGGCTATCGCCTCGACCCGCGACCCCGGCGCCACCATCGCGATGACCGGCGTCGAGATCGCCGACGGCACTCGAGCTGGTCGACGCCGAGATCCACGCGCAGCGGGTCGACGACCGCGCTCGCCTCGTATCGTGGCGAGGCCGAGGCGCTGCGCATCGGCCTGCGCTCGGTGGCGCACGTCGGCGACCTGATCGGGCCCGATGTCGTGCGGCTCGAGCCGACCGCGGCCTCGCTCACGCTGTCGCCGGCGGTTCCGTGGTCGACGCTGGTCTACGACACGACGCGCTTCGGCACTGCGCTGATCTACGCCGGCACCCCCGAGCAGTTCGCGCAGCCGAACGCCGCCCTGGACGTCACGATCACGCTGCGCGCCGCGGGGACACCGTCGGTGCGCGATCCCGTACACCGGAGTGCGGCATCCGCCGATCAGCACGAGTCGTGACCCGGCCACCGAATCGCACGCACGGTCCGGGTGCCGCTGCGCGGCGCCGTTCTACATCCTCGACTTCGGCGACGGCCTCGCCGATGCCGTCACCGAGCGCAGCGACGTCACCGGCCGCACCGAGCTGTCGGTCGGCGAGATTGTCGCCCGCCACCAGCAGGCGCGCGCCGCCGACGATCGCGTCCTCGAGCGCCACGTCGTGCTGGCGCGGATGGAGCAGCACTTCCGGCCGACCACGACCGACCCCGGCTTCGACGTCGTCACCGAGAACCGCTTCTTCGCCGATCGCGCCGGCGTCGAGTGGGAGGAGCTGTCGTTCTCGGTCAACGGCACCAAGTGGGGAGCGATCGGCCGGCCTTCCCGCTGCTGCAGCCCGAGAAGGTGCTGTCGCCGCCGCTCGATCTGCGGCTCGACGCCGACTATCGCTATCGCCTCGACGGCACCGAGACCATCGACGGCGCCGCCTGCTATGTGGTGCGCTTCACGCCCAGCGCCGCCTCGACGACGAAGTCGCTCTATCGCGGCACGGTGTGGATCGATCGCGAGACGTTTCGCCGCCGCAAGCTGCAGGCGGTGCAGACCGGCCTGGCGGCGCCGGTCGTCTCGAACGACGAGACGGTGCGCTTCGCCAAGGCCGGCGAGGCCGGCGGCCGGCAGATCCTCCTGCCGATCGAGACGGTGACGCGCCAGATCGTGCTCGTCGCCGGGCGCAACATCCTGGTCGAGAAGACGACGCGCTTCAGCGACTACCAGCTCAACCCGGGCGACTTCGAGACGCGTCGCGCCGACGCCCGCGCGCAGCGATCGCATCATGTACCGCGACACCGACAAGGGGATGCGCTACTACGTCAAGGAAGGCGACACCCGCGTCGTCAGCGACAAGGCCACGACCAGCGCCAAGGCGATGGCCATCGGCACCACCATCGATCCGTCGTTCGGCTACCCGCTGCCGATCCTCGGCATCAACTACCTCGACTTCGAGTTCGGCAGCCCCGATTCGCAGCTCGCGCTGCTCTTCGGCGGCGTGCTGGTGCTCGGCAACATCCAGCGGCCGAAGCTGCTCGGGCCGATCGACGGCAGCGTCGACTTCTTCGCCATCGCCGTGCCGGGCAGCGATTCCGTCTACGACGCCGGCGGCCAGCGTGACGCCGAAGCGCGTCCTGACGTGGCCGCTCTCGGCGGGCGGCAACCTGGGCTGGCAGTACACCAGCTTCCAGAAGCTGCTCGCGCAACTATCAGTTCGCGCTTCAACGCCTACCTCAAGGATCGGACGACGGCCGAGGACTTCGTCGTGCCGCGCAGCACGATCACGCACGGGCTCGGCCTGGGCTAGGAATACCGGCGCGGCGGCTACTCGTTCGTCACCAACGGCACGTGGTACGGCCGCGCAGGCGTGGGAGGCCTGGGGCCCGGCCGGCGCGGTCGACCGAGACGCCGCGCACCTACACGAAGTACAGCGCGTCGGTCGCCAAGGAATTCTATCTCTCGCTCCTGACCAAGGCGCGGATCAACGCCGCCTACTTCGGCGGCCGCGATCTCGATCGCTTCAGCACCTACCAGTTCGGGCTGTTCGACGACACCAAGATCCACGGCGTGCCGGCGGCCGGCGTCCGCTACGACGAGCTGGCCATGATCCGCGGCTCCTACTCGTTCAACGCCTTCGAGCAGTACCGCTTCGACGCCTTCTTCGACCGCGGCTGGGGCCGCGCTGCGCGGCACCGGGGCACCGACTGGGAGGGCATCACCGGCATCGGCGCGGCGTTCAATCTCCGCGCGCCGTGGAGCACCATCCTGCGGGCCGAGATCGGCAAGAGCTTCCTGGCGCCTCGCTACCGCGAGAACGGCTCGGTCGTCGCGCAGATCCTGTTCCTGAAGCCGCTCAAGAGCAAGGCGAAGTAGGAACGCCTGTCGACGCTGCGCGGCAGTTCATGCGCGCGCACGAGATGTATTTGTCCAATGTCAGATACAGCTGGGCTGCTCGTGATACGTTAAAACTCATGCACAAGGGGAGTATCAAAGTGCGCCGCGTCGAGCGGCGGCGTTGGCCTGCGATGTGCGGCCTGGCGGTTGCGCTGGTCACTGGGCTGGCCAAGCCAGCCGGCGCTCAAATCGGCGGTGAGTCGCTCGACCCATTCACCGTCGAGCAGCGCTTCCAATTCGTTCCGCCCTTTGGGTCCGGAAACGTATGGAGCCTGGTGTCGGCCTTTCGCTCTACGCGCTACGCCGCGCCGTTCATCTTCAACGCCGAATCGAATATCCCTGGCTGGGGAACGCCACCTGCCCTGACAGACGAGCAGCGGTGCAATTCCGCGTCAACCATCGCCGGCGCCCAGATCGTCATCCCGATCCAGGGCCTCCCGCCAGGCACATACACGGTACCTACCACGCGAAGGTCTGCATCGCGACCAATGGCGTCTACAGCGCTGTCGAAGTCGCATCGGCGACCGGCTGGGCCATCGTCGATGAGTCAGGGTACCGCGGCGGATCCGGCGCTCCGCCGCCGCCACCCGATTTCACGATCCTGACCTCCACCACGCGGTGGCGGCCCCAGCGGGACCTGACGCAGCCGATCGTCGTACGCTTCCGAGGCCCCGCTAGCCTTGACACATCCACCGTTCGGCTCGAGGTGGCTCCGCCGGCAGGCGTGAGCACGTACTCCGCCACCATCGGTACCGCCACGCTCGTGGATGGCACGACTGACGAATACACGGTACCGTGGACGGGTCCCTGGACCGTTCCCGATGGCAGCGGAGGACAACAGGCCTTGCCCTCGGGCAACTACCGACTGGTCATTCGAGGCCGGCCTGCTGGAGCGACCGAAGATTCGACGAGCGAGCCGTACCGAGAAGGTCAGCCTGGTCGAAGTCGTCGGTATCGAGGTGCAGTCCTTCAACGGCAGCTTTGTCCAGCCCGACCCTCGCCCCGCGGCCGCGAACGCTCTTCGCATCTTCGCCGAAGCGCAGGAACCGGCGACCACGTCCAATCCCACCCCTGAGGTGTACGACACGGTGCGGTTGGTCGCTCGCATTTCGCCCGCTGTGGAGATTCGCGCCGGGCAGGACCCCGTGACGGTGTATTTTCGCGCGCTCGATGTCGACGATCCCTCGGCGAGCGCCAAGCCGGTCGACGACGAAGGGTTGACCGCCGACAACCGTGACGATCCGAAGGCCGGAGTCTTCCGTCTGGAAATGTGGACGCCTCCCGGCGCGGCCGCGGACGGCCCGATTGGCGGCGTCGTCCACAAGGAGGCGGCGTCCGGGGCAGAGGAGGCGGCCGTCATCGTGCGCGTCTCACCGCGGCAGGGCGATAACTACCGGTTCGTCGGGTCCACGCTCCGTAGCTGGGTCGAGGCCGCCGTCGTGAAACAGCGACCCGTGGCACTCGGGGCGACGCCGTCCTGGCTCGACGACGCCCAGGCGCGGCCTCTCGACACCGCGCTCGAGGGCACGAGATCAGTCCGCTCCTCACGGTCTGGAGGACGCTGCACCTGGAGGTCGATCGACTCGTGTCGACCAACCCAGGCGTCGATCAAGCCGCGATGGACCATGCAGGGACCTTCACGGCTCTCAAGGATCGGCTGCTGACGGACGCGATCGGCCCGTTTATCCAGCGGGCACCGCCGCCCAACCACTGGGTCGCGCGCAATAGCGCGAACGGCTGGCAGGGCGGCGAACTGCGCGTGTCGTTTCATGGTGCCGACCTATACGAGGTCACCGGGAACTCCAATCGTGACGTCGATGTGCGCGTCCCGTCGCCTCAACCGACCCTCCTGAATGGCTTGACGAGCCAACAGGCCGCGCAGTTGCCGGCGACCGATCGCGGCTACGTGCTGCAGGACGACCACATCGGCTCGCTGGCGGCTCTGTCGGCCGACTACGGCCTCGCCATTCCGCTACTAGAGCAAGCCTTTATCCGATTGGTTCCGCACCTGGCTGCCGAGCAGAGCGCGGACATTCCGTTCGTGATGTCGGCCAGCTCCACCTTCAAACAGGGCCTTCCCCTCGATCTGCGGAACATGCGCGAGGATGGGCTCTACTCGCTGCCGTCGGAGGGGCGGTCGACCGCATCGTACTGGTCGATCCAGCTCGCTTCGGCCTTCGAAGGTGACCCCGCCGCGGACATGGATCCGCAGTCAGAGGGGACATTCAACCTCGGTGTCGCACACATCGGCAGCTGCAGCGACGGGACGACTCTGCGGGGAGGCTGCAAGCCGCACGCGGCGCTGTTCCTCGAAGTTGTTCGTGATCTTACCAACAGGCCGCAGGGGTTCCCCAATCTGCCGCCTCTCGCCGAGGTCGTCCGGCGTGCGACGGCCCACGAGATCTTCCACGGACTCGACTTGGAGCATGGCAAGGCCATCATGTGCGCCGGTCGCATGCTGAATGCCGGACGAAGCGACGGCGGGCAGCTCGTCGACGATCACATCCATCGCCTCCGCTCGTTGTCGGAGCCCGTCATGTCCGTCTCACCCCAGTCCCAGTGTCGCTAGGAGCAGCTTCCATGTGGCGTCTATCACTTACCGTGCTCGCACTCCTGCAGGTGACTCCACCGACGACGAACGCGGACCTACGCCTGACTGTTACTGCGATCAAGCCGCGGATCCTGGTCGGGGAGTTCACAAAGGTGAAGATCGAGTGGACCGCGCTTCGCCAAGTCTCTGTGCTCTTGGGCTCCGAGATCGTCTTCATCGACGATGGTACGGGCCTTCAGCCCCACGCCGAGGCGTCGCGCACCGAAGCGACCTACCATTCAGCGGACACGACGCTCGCCGTCGGGGAGCGCCGACTCACCGAGCACACCTTGGGATTGAAGCGGGCCAGTGCCAACCCGGCGCTGTCGGACCTTGAGAAACTGCATGCCTCGGTGGGCCTGGTGTTCGAGCGGCCTGGAATCTACCGTATCAAGGCGGCGCACGAGGAAACGGAGTCGAACATCGTGGAAGTCGAGGTCGTTCCGCCGACCGGAACCGACGCGGCCTTGCTGGACATTCTCCGAACGCGTCTGGGTTTGCTGACGCCAATCGCAGGCGCCGAAGAGGCCTTGGCTGGCGAAGGAGATGCGTTGGTCCGGGCGCATGGCGCGCATCCGTATCTCGTGCCCTTCATCCAGACACGGCTCCAGGGGCAGAGCCGCGAGAACTTCGACCAGCGCTCGGCATTGGACTTCGGAGCGAGCGCCCTGGCTGCGGACGAGATGTGGTGGCGCGTCGAAACCGGCGAGCGCCTCTACGACGAAGCCTGGCGAGAGGCCGCTCTGCGTCAGATCATCGAGTCGTTCCCGGGCAGGGTGGCCGCCGAGCGAGCCGCTGAAGCGCTTCGTGCGTTCGATGCCGATCCCCCGACTCTGGTCGTGAACGCCAGTCCGGCCGGGTTGTGGCCTCCGAACGGCAAGCTGGTGCCCATCAACGTCGTCGTGCAACTCGCCGACAATGTCGACGGCGCGCCGGTCCTCAGGCTCGCGTCGATCACGTGCGACGACGGCTGCGATCCATCGTCCGACATCGACAGCGCCGCGTTCGGCACGGACGACCGGGCCTTCCGGTTGCGCGCCCGGCGGAGCGGCGGCGGACCCGGGCGCACCTACACGATCAGCTACACGGCCACCGATTCCTCGCAGAACCAAGCGACGGCGACAACGACGGTTCGCGTCGCCCACGACCAGGGACACTTGCCTCCGCGGCGTCCTTCCGTTGCCTGCGGGACGACGCCGCAGTGAGTCGGCCGGGGACGGTCGGCACAATCGAGCTTGTGGTCCGGGCCGATCTCCACATCCATACCTGGCGCATCCTGGGCGGCAGCTTCTCGATGGCGACGCTGCCCGACGAGTTCGTGCCGCTCATCATCCGCGCGCCGCGGAGCGCGATCCTGCGGGCCGAGATCGGCAAGAGCTTCCTGGCGCCGCGCTACCGCGAGAACGGCTCGGTGGTCGCGCAGATCCTGTTCCTCAAGCCGCTCAAGAGCAAGGCGAAGTGACCGAAGTCCCGCCGGCCAGCACGTATGCACCGCTCGGGATCCTGGCGTTCCCGCCCGGCCCGAGCGGGCCAGGGCCCGGCCGGTCGGCCGCGCCCCAGCCATCACGCGATCAGAAGCTCAGGCGCACCCCGAGTTGTACCTGCCGCGGATCGAACGTGCCGGTGATCGATCCGAAGGCGTTCGAACTGATGTTGCCGTTCGGCGCGGTGAAGTTGGTGTGGTTGAAGAGGTTGAACGCCTCGGCCCGAACCTCGAGCCGCGTGTTGGGTCCGAACGGCAGCTGAAAGCGCTTCTGCACCGCCAGGTCGACCTGCCAGACATTCGGCCCGCGCACGCTGTTGCGCTCGGCGCCGCCGAACGGCTGCGAGACCTCGGGGACGACGACCGAGGCGCGATTGAAGTAGCCGGTGATGGCGTTGCGGTCCCCGTAGGGATCGCCGATGACGTTCGGCCGGTAGTTGTTGGCCCCGCGGAAGTCGGCGGTGATGCCCGACACCTGCGCCAGCGCGCTCGGCGTATAAGTGAAGGTGACCGGGTCGCCCGCGGTGTAGGTGTTGATGAACGCCACCTGCCAGCCGCCGACGATGGCGTCGACGGGCGCGGAGACGGCGCGCAGGAAGCGCCGGCCGCGGCCGATGGGCAGATCCCAGACCACGCTGCTCGTCCAGTTGAACGGCTGGTTGTAGCCGGAGAGCCCCCAGCCCTGTTCCACGTTGTTGATGTCCTGGACGGCCGGCGAGTTGCCGTTGGAGTTCTCGAGCGAGCCGGCGCCGTTGTCACGCGCCCGCGACACCGTCAGCGAGCTCAGGAGATACAGCCCGCGCAGCCGGGTCTCGGCCTTCGCCTGGAATCCCTGGTAGTCGGACCGGCCGCCGTTCCAGGCATAGGTGATGTCCCCGAAGCCGGCAATGGGACGGCGTGCCTGCAGCGGCGTGTTCTCTCCGGGGTTGTTGGGTCGCGCCTGATTGAAGTTGCCGAACAGCAGCAGGCCGTCGGCCTTGTTGCCCACGTAGGCCACGTCGACGACCGTGTGGGTGAACAGCTCGCGCTGCGCCGAGAAGAACCAGCTGTTGACGCGGCTCGAGTGATAGTCGCGCGGCATGTAGGTGACGTTGGCCGCCGCCGGGTTGAAGTTGCGCGAATCCGTCCAACCCTCGGGAAACCCCTGCTGCGTGGTGCGGAAGGTCGCGGCGCGCGGATCGCTCTGCACGGCCACGGCGTTGACGACCTGCGGTCCGTTGATCGGCAGGAGATTGCCGCCGCCGGCGCGCTGGAAGTGGACGAACGAGGTCCCGACGCCGCCGCGCAGCACCGTGCCCGGGGTGATCGAGTAGGCGAAGCCCAGCCGCGGCCCGACGTTGTTGCGATCGGGCTGGATCGTCGACCGCTCTTCGAGCGAGCCGTCCCGCGCCGCGACCATGGTCAGCGTCGCCGGGTCGAAGTTGCTGAGGACGTTGTTGGCCTCCCACTGCGGCGTCGCGTACTCGTAGCGCAGCCCGAGGTTGAGCGTCAGCTTGTCGTTCAGCCGCAGGTCGTCCTGGAAGTAGGTGAAGTGCATGTCCTGCCGCACGTCGGCGACCAGGATGTTGCTCAGCCCGTACTGCGACTGCAGGCCGAGCATGAAGTCGGCGAGGTTGTAGACATTGCTGGCCGCGGCGCCGGCCGGCCGTGTGAAGCTGCCGGCGTAGACGTTGAGACCGTAGAGCGGGTTGACGTCCTGGACCTGGGTCGAGATGCGCTGGTACTCGTAGCCGACCTTGATCGACTGCCGCCCGTGGACGACGGCGTAGTTGATCTTGGGGTTCCGGACGTTGGGATACTGCCACTGCGGGTTGGTCGACTGCCGGCCGAACTGCGTGAAGCCGGTGACGCTCTGCGACGGCAGGCCGCCCGCGACCCTCGGATCACTGGGGAGCCCGCTCAGCCCGTAGGCCTCGAGCGCGCTCGCGCTGCCGAGCGCGACCGGGTCCTTGCCGGCCTCGGTGTCGCCCCAGCCGAAGCGGAATTCGAAGAGCTGCGTGCCGCCGGGGAGATAGGTGGCGCCGAGCGCCAGCTGCTTGTTGCGCACGTAGGTGAAGCCATTGCTGTTGCCGCCCGACGGCAAGGGCAGGCCCGGCTGATCGTAGATGTCGACGTCGCGCGCCCCGTAGCGTCCGAACAGGCTCAGCTTGTCCGACAGGCGGGCGTCGATTTTGACGTTGTACTTGTAGTTGTCGTTGGTCGAGAGCGTGTTCTCCCGGTAGTTGTTCGACGTGCCCGCGCCCGTGGGCGCCGGCAGCCCCTCGAGCACCTTGCGGGCGAAGCTCGTCATCGGCAGCGGTGTGCCGGCCGGGTAGATCGTCCCGGTGCGCGGGTCGGTCACCGGCACGCTCAGGATGCCCTGGCGCTGCACGGCGTCGGGAATCGACGAGAACGTGACCGTCGTCCGGTCCTGCCGAAAGCCTTCGTAGTCGGCGAAGAAGAAAGCGCGATTCTTCATGATCGGCCCCCCGACCACGAAGCCGAACTGGTCGCGTTCGAGCTTGGGCTCGGTCCCGGCTGCCGGGCGGAAGAAGCCGACGGCGTTCAGCGAGGGATCCCGCCGGAACTCCCAGCCCGCGCCGCTGAAGCGGTTGCCGCCACTCTTGTAGGCGACGTTCACCGTCCCGCCGCCGCTGCGCCCGTACTCCGCGCTCATGTTGTTGGTGACGACGCGGAACTCGGCGATGGCGTCGGGCGCCGGCTGCATCACCTGGTTCGAGTAGCCCTGGTTGCTGGTGCCGTAGGCGTTGTTGTCGACGCCGTCGAGCAGGAAGTTGTTGAAGGTGCTGCGCAGCCCGTTGATGGTGAAGGCGCCCTCGCGGCCGGTACCCGTGGCCGGGTTGATGGCCGACCGGCGTACGCCCGGGGTCAGCGCGGCGAGCGCCGAGTACTCCCGGCCGTTGAGCGGCAGCGCCACCGCCTCCTCGGCGCGAATCACCTGGCTGCGCTGGCTGGAGTCGCGCTCGAGACGGACGCCCTGGGCCCGCACTTCGACGACCTCGGTGAGCGCGCCCACGGCGAGCTCGATGTCGGCGCGCTGCCGGGCCCCGATGGCCAGCTGCACGTCCTTGACGGTCGCGGTCGTGAAGCCCTGGAGATCGGCGGTGATGTCGTAGCGACCCACGCGCAGCGTGAAGAACTCATACGTCCCGCTCTCGTTGGTGGCGGTCGTCTGCACGACGCCTGTCGCCTGGTTGCGCAGCGTGATCGTCACGCCCGGCAAGGCCCCGCCACTGTTGTCGTGCACGGTGCCCGAGATCGAACCGGTCTCGAACTGGGCCGCGGCCGTCGTGGCGAACCACGGCGCGCAGGCCAATAGCAGGACCCATGCGGCGATGAGTCGTCTCATTGTGAATGTCCTCGCGAGCTGGTCAACGATGGTGTGTGGCCCGTCCCTCCGGCGTGGCGGAGAACGCGGCCGCGAGGCCCGAGGCTATCGTCGGCGCGTCATCACCGCGTGACGACCAGGCGAAGCTGGTGTGACGCGGCCGCCCGGCTTCACTGCGAGCCGGCGCCGGGCGCACGGGGGAACAGGTCGGGGTTGTCGGTGAAGAGCCCGTCGACCTGGTAGACGTCGGTGTAGGTCCGCATCAGCGCGGTCAGCGCGGGACCAGAGTCGGGCAGCCCCGCCATCGACTGCTCGATCAGCGTGCGCATCTCGGGGGTGGCGTCCGGATACTCGTTTCGCGTCGGCTTCAGACGAAAGGTGTACGGCACCACCGTCAGCCCGGCCGCCCGCGCGCGCGTCACCACGCCGGGATCGTGCGCGATGATCGGGTAGGCGGGCCCGATGCCGGTCGCGAAGGTGCGCACCTCGGCGAGCCCCTCCGGCGTGAGCCAGCGCCCGACCTGCGCGGCCGACCCGATCAGGAACGTGCGAGGGACCCGGGCAGCAGCGTCGTCAGTCTCCGCAGGCTGTCTTCCTCGAACACCTGCAGGTGCACGGCGGGGAGCCCCTTCACCGTGGCCCCGACCAGTCCGTTCTTCCTCAGGACGGTGGCGATGGCCCGTTCGGGATCGAGTCCCTTGGCGCGGACGCGGCCCGGCGTTTTCAGCTCGGGAAAGAGGCCGGCCTTCTCCTTGATCTGATCGATGGCCTCCTGGAACGTCAACACCTCCAGCCCCTTGAACTTCGGATCGAACCACGAGCCGGCGTCGAGCCGCTTGATCTCGGCCAGCGTGAAGTCCTCGATGAACCAGTGCTTGACCGTCCGGCCGCGGGTCGTCACCGCGGTGTAGCGATCGGGAAAGACCTCCTCGACGTTGGTGACGCGCTCGAGCGACGGATCGTGCGAGCAGACGAGGATGCCGTCCTTGGTCAGCGAGACATCCTGTTCGACGTAGTCGGCGCCCTGCGCCAGGGCGAGGCGATAGGCCTCGGCGGTGTGCTCGGGGGCATAGGCCGACGCCCCGCGGTGGGCGACCAGAAAGGGCCGGGCCACGGTTCGGGCGGTGTCGGCGGCCAGGATCGCGCCGGCGCCGGCTGCGGCCAGCGCGACGGGGAACAGGATCGATGCGTGGCGGTGGGCGCGCGTGGACATGGCGCGAAGGCTATCCAGCCAGGACGACGATGCCGTGACGGGCCGGCGCGCGTCAGCGTTGGTGAGCGGCGCCGGCAGGGCCCGGCAGCCGGCGTCGTTCGCTGCAGCCGGCCGCCCGCCGGCTGCAATGACGCTGACACCGCCCGGCCCGGGCGGCATCATCCCGTCATGACGCTCACGACAAAGATCCTGGGAACCTCGGCGGCGATCTGGCTGGCGGCGATGGCGGTTGGCGGAGCCGCGGTCGTCACGCCGTTTCCGGCCGACGAGCCCGAGGCCGTCCGCTACGACGCCGACGGCAAGCTGCTGCGGCCGGAATACCGCGAGTGGGTCTTCCTGGGCGCCGGGCTCGACATGACCTACGGGTCCCGGGCCGCGGCCGCGCAGCCGGACCACCACATGTTCACCAACGTGTTCGTGAACCCGGCGTCCTACCGTGCCTTCGTCGGGACGGGCCGATGGCCGGACAAGACGATCTTCATGCTCGAGGTCCGGCACACCGGCACCGACCGGCGGCCCAACAAGGCCGGCCTGTTCCAGGCCGAGGCGGTCGGGCTCGAGGCTCACGTCCTCGACGCCGGCAAGGGTGGCTCGCGGTTCTACGATTTCGACGGCAAGAGCGCCGGCAGCCCGCTGTCGGTGACGTCGTCGTGCAACACGTGCCACACCGAGCACGGCGCGGTCGACAACACGTTCGTGCAGTTCTACCCGGAACTGCTGGTGGTCGCCAAGGCCAAGGGCACCATCAGGCCCGGCTTCGACCTGCCCGATCCTCGGGCACGCTAGTGACGCACGAGCGCGGCAATCTGCGTCCAGTCGACCTCGCGCCAGATCTTGGCGTGCTGCACGCAGCCTTGCGGCGGCGCGTCCCAGCGGTCGATCGGGGCTGACACGAGCTGGTCGCCGACCACCTGCACGCACCGGCCGAAATCGCGAACGAAGAGCATCTGCGGGGCCGTGCGTGGCAGCGTGAGATCGAAGTAGTCCCAGTTGGTGCGCACGACCTGCCGGCAGCCGGGGGCGCTGGCCTGTGGGATGAACGATCCGGGCATCGCGTAGCGGCCGTTCGCGCGCTGCGCAGCCGACAGCTCGACGAAACAGGCCGGCGCACCGGCTTCCTCCGTCGTGAGCACGCCGAGGCGGCGGACCGCCCCGGCGTGCGCGTCCACGGGGCTCCAGTACCACTCGCCCTTGGCGTCCTTCTGTGGAGTGGCGTTGGCCTGCGCGTCCTGCCGGGTCTCCGCAATCGCGTGCTCGAGTGATCGCAGGCGCGCCGCGTAGTTCGATGGGCGCGACGCCCGCAACTCGCCGTTCTGCTTCTCGAAGACCTCGCGCTTCTGCGTCTCCCATGCCGGCGCCATCACCTCGTCGAGCCTCTTCTGGTAGCCGGCCAGACGGTCTGCCGCCGTCTTGCGATCCTTCTCGAAGGCGCCCATCGCGGCCTTGAGCACGCGTCCCAGCGGCAGCGGCGCCCAGGGATCGCGCCCCTCGCGGGCGACGACCAGCGACTGTCCCTCGTAGATCGGCAGGCCCTGCCACGTGCCCGTCACGCGCGGGCGCAGATAGAACGGCTCGGGCGGGCGATCGCCGGGCCGCGGCTCGGTCACCAGCGGCGAGCCGTCGAGCAGCTCGGGCAGGCGGTTGAAGAAGAAGTAGGCCGCCGGGGTCTCGCCCTTCACGCTCAGCGCCCACTGGCCGTTCGTCTCGACGTCCGAGTGGTAGAACGGGAACAGGCCGGTGTTGAAGGTCAACGGATACTTCCCGAGCGGGATGCGCTCCGGCAACACGAACGGATCGAAGTAGTCGAGCGTGCGCGCGTCCATCATCCAGAAACCTTCGCCGCCCGATCCGGTGGGCGTCGCCTTGAGCAGCGCGGTCAGCTCGTCGAGGGTGGCCGTCATCTGGGCGCGCTCCGGCGCCGTGTGCGGGGGGATCAGGCGGAACGTCCCGCGACCCGGCTCCACCGAGACCCGCCAGAAGATCTTCCGCTTCCAGGCGTAGCGGATGCGCGGGTTGGGCGAGACCACGAGTCCCTCGCTGTCGCCGGGCGCGAACGTGGGCGCTGTCGTGGGCCGCTGCGCGGCCACGGTGGCGGCGGCAATCGCGAGGAGCAGGACCAGGGCGAGACGACGCATGGGAGGAAGCTAGCCACACCCGGCGGCGTCGTCAAGCGCACGGCGGGCGAGGCGGGGTCGCCGACGGGAATCGGCGGCCCCGCCCACGCGGCTACTTGTCGTCGTTCTTCTCGCGGTCGTCCTTGTCGCCAGGCTGATCCTCGTCGCCCCGGCCCCGCGGGAGGGTGATCTCGATGGTCCGGTCGTTGCCGCTGGCCGGGTGCTGGATATTGACCCACGCGCGCCGCTTGTCGAACGGATCGAAGTAGAGCCCGGTGAACTCCGAGCCGGCGGTGCCGTTCGAGGCCCAGCGCCCGATGCCTTCGCCCTCGTCGGTCAGGTCGCCGTCCTGGTTCAAGTCCCTGGCGAACCAGATGTCGTCGTCGACTCCGCCGTTGCGATCCTCGACGACGTAGAGGTTGCCGTCGTGGTCGATGGCCAGGTTGTCGGGACTGGTGAGGGCGGAGCCGACCGGGAGGCCGGTGGCGAGGTCGATGGTGCTCCGGTTGACGAAGACCGAGATGGTCTTCCGCTTCAGATCCGATCCGGTAGACTTCGTTGGTCGTGGTGGTCGCGAAGTAGAGATAGTCACGCCCCCGCACCACTTGCCGCTGCATGTCCTCCGGCCGCTGGTAGTCCGTGCCCTTGAACGCCGCCAGGTTGGTCGTGTTCCGGGCGTCGACCGAGGTCACGCCGTTGGCGTCGGTGATGCTGATCGCGCCCGCCAGCGGCCGGCCCCACGTGTCGGTGAACGGGACCCACGTGAAGGCGCCGGTGGCGTTCGCCGTGCTGCCGTCACCGACCCGCAGCACGAAGGTCTGCCCGGCGGCGAAGTAGTCGGCGTAGCCGCGCAGCACGAGCCATGGATGCGCCGCCGGCGTGTACTGGTAGATGTTGCCGCCGTTCAGCTCGTCGATGAAGTACAGGTTGAGGTCGCCGTCGAACTGGATGCCCTCGTGCGACGTCCGCGGAATCACGTTGCGGTGCACGAACCGGGCGCCCTCGTTGCTGGCATCGGTGACGGGATCGAAGATGCCCGCTGCCTTGGTCGGGTTCTTCAGTTCGAACAGGCGTCCATAGATCGGCGGATAACCTGCGTCACCGGCGGTCTGCCAGGCCTCCTCCGCGGTGATGAGCGTGCCCCACGGCGTCCAGAAGGAGGCATCGAACGCGACGTGGCCGCCCGGCGTGGGGCTCTGCCAGACCGTCTCGGTCTCGCCGGTCCACAGGTCGTGGCGCTGCACGCCCGACTGGCCGGTCTCGAACACGGTGAACAGGTACCGGCCTCGGTGGCGCCCGGTTTCGTTGGTCGTGATCATGTCCCAGCTGCCGGAGTTCGGCTTGAGCGCGGCGTGCTGCGCGGTGCGGTCCGCGATCGAGCGTTGCTCGAGGGCGAGATTGCCGAACGTGATCGGCGCGGTCTCATCAGACGTCGGCGGAGCCGAGGTGGCGAGCGGGGTGAAGTCCGAGAAGCGGATGCCGCCGGGCTTGCCATCGCTGGCCAGCACGGCACTCATTGCGAACAGGGCGGTCACGCCGGCCAGCCCGATGCGGGTAACGGATGCGGTCATAAAGTGTGGATACCTCTGGACCGCACTTGTACCGGCGGCGCGCGGCGACGCCGTGACTCTCGCATCACGTCCGTGCGACGGCTCGGCCAGAACGCCGCGCGGCTTGCACCGTTCCGGCGGCCCGGCCACAATTGACGCGTGCTCCGGGCCGATCTCCACGTCCACACCTGGCATTCCGGCTACAACCACGATCTGCCGTTCCTCAAGAGCCGCGACTGCTTCGCCGATCCGCTGGCCGTCTACCAGGCGGCCAAAGCGCGCGGCATGGACCTGGTGGCGATCACCGACCACGACAGCATCGACGGCGGGCTCGACCTGCTGAGCCGCGCCCCCGACGGGCGCGACGTCATCCTCGGCGAAGAAGTCTCGTGCTGGCTGCCGGTGCCCGGGGCGACGGGGGCGGCCAAGCGGGTCGAGGTCCACTTCGGCACGTGGGGGATGACCGAGACGGCGCACCGCGAGCTGCAGCCGCTGCGCGGCAACGCCCTCGAGGTGGCGGCCTACCTGCGCCAGGCCGGCATCTTCTTCGCCTTCAACCACCCGTTCCACTTCTACCAGGGCCAACTGCCGCTCGAGCGCTACCTCGAGCTGCTGACCGAGGCGGCGCCGGCGATCGAGACCCGCAACGGCGCGATGCTGCCGGCGCACAACCAGCTGGCGGCGTCGCTGGCCGCCGCCCGCGGCAAGGTCGTCGTCGGCGGCAGCGACGCGCACACCCTGCGCCGCGTCGGCACGACATGGACGGCGGCGCCCGGCGCCACCCGGGAGGAATTCCTGGCCCACGTCGCGGCCGGCCGGGGCCGCGTCGGCGGCGTCCATGGCGGCACGCTCCAGCTCGCCGCGGACATCTACGGCGTCATCGCGCAGGTACCGGCTCAGCCTGGCCGGCCTGCGCCGCCACGAGATCAGCGTGCCGCGGCGGATCCTCGGCGCCAGCTTCTCGCTGGCGACGCTGCCCGGCGAGTTCGTGCCGCTGATCGTGGCGGCGCGCTCGAAGCAGCGCGAAGCGCGCTGGGTGGCGTCCTCGGCGGCGGCACTCGGCCTCGAGTCGGGCGCGGCGGCGCGGCCGCCGGTCGAGATCGAGACGGAGCCCGGCTTGTGAGCGCGGCTGTGACCGGGCGCCGCGTCGCCATCACCGGAATCGGCATCGTGTCGTCGCTCGGCGCCGGCCGCGAGGCCAACTGGGAGCACATGGTCGCCGGCCTGTGCGGCCTGCGTCCGGTCACGCTGTTCGACGTGTCGGCCTTCCGCAGCCAGATTGCCGGCGAGGTCGACACCTTCGACCTCCAGGCCCGCTTCACGCCCTACCAGCGCCGCCGCTGGTCGCGCAGCGAGCTGATCGGCGTCGTCGCCGCCACCGAGGCCTTCGAGGACAGCGGCCTGCTCGACGGCGCCATCGATCGCACCCGGATCGGCGTGCTGCTCGGGGCCGGCACCGGCGACCTGCTGCGCAACGAGGAGTACGACTTCCAGCTGCTGACGGAAGGGATCGAGCGGACCCGGCCGACCTGGATCCATCACCACTTCTCGAACGCGCCGGTCGACGTGCTGGCGCAGCACTTCGATCTGCAGGGCGCCCGGTCCTGCGTCGTGGCGGCGTGCTCGTCGAGCACGATCGCCATCGGCCAGGCGGCCGACCTGATCCTCGACGGCGAGCTCGACGCCGCCATCTGCGGCGGCACCGACGCCCTGGCCCGGCTGACGTTCAGCGGCTTCAACGCGCTGCGGCTGATGGATCCGGAGCCGTGCAAGCCGTTCGACAAGGCCCGCGCCGGGATGAGCATCGGCGAGGGCGCGGCGATGCTCGTGCTCGAGGACATGGATCGGGCGCGGGCGCGCGGGGCGACGATCTACGCCGAGCTGGCCGGCTACGGGCTGTCGTGCGAGGCGTATCACGCCACCGCGCCCGAGCCGGAGGGCCGCGCCGTCGGCGGCATGATCGTGCGGGCGCTGGAGAGCGCGGGCGTCTCCGTCGACGAGGTCGATCACGTCAACTGCCACGGCACCGCCACGCCGCAGAACGATCGGGCCGAATCGCGCGGCCTGCATGTCGTCTTCGGCGAGCGCGCCGGCCGTATCCCGGTCAACTCGATCAAGTCGATGGTCGGCCACTGCCTGGGGACGGCCGGCGCCATCGAGGCGGCGGTGCTGGCGTTGACGATCAGGCGCGGCGTCATCCCGCCGACGATCCATCACGACACCACCGACCCCGAGTGCGAGGTCGACGTCGTCGCCAACGTCGCGCGCGAGGTCCCGGTCCGCTGCGGCGTCTCGACATCGCTGGCCTTCGGCGGCAACGACGCGGCGCTGGTGATGAGGGCGGTGTGAGCCGCAGCGGCGGCGCCGGCTCAGGAATACGACTGCACGAAGCCGACCGCCGCCATCCGCTCGAAGTCGCGATCCAGCGACCACACCAGCGCCGTCAGTTCGTGCGCGAGCGCCGCGATCAGCAGGTCGACGATGGCAAAGCGTTGGCCGGCGTCGCCGCCAGCGTCGATCCAGCGCTCGACCGTCTGCCAGGTGCCCTCAGTCGGGACTGCGACGGGCAGGGCGACAAGCCCACGCCGCAGGACGCCGCGGTCGCGCGCGCCGAGACCGCTGAGCAATTCCAGTCTGACGGGCAGCGCGAGGCAGACTTCGTCGGCATCGATCAGGCCATCGAGCAACGAGGCGAGCGCACCAGCGGGTTCTCGGGTGGCGGCGATCCAGACAGATGTGTCGACGACGATCACCGGCCGCTGCGGTCCTTGCGCCGCAGTTCGGTCGGATCGAACTCGAACCGGACGGTCCGGAGCGCTGCCTTCAGTTCCGCCGCCCGCCCTCGCCGGACGACCTCTCGCAGGGCGTGGATGACGGTGTCGGTCTTCGACCGGAAGCCAAGCGTTGCGCGGGCCTCGTCCAGCAGGGCATCGGGCAGAATCAGAGTCGTCCGCATATCGAAGATGGTAAATGATATGCCTGAGAGCTGCAATGCGATCGGCTCCGTATATGGCTGTGCGGTTGGACGGGTCGAGCCTGGCGCCCCGACTCGTGATGCGCCGCCGGCGTGACCGCCTGATTCGGTGACACATGGTGGAAGACCCGCGAGCCGTCGCCGCCTCCTTCGACGAGCGCGCCGACACCTATGCGCGACACGAGTGGCACCGCCGCTACGCGGAGCAACTGGTCGAGCAGGCGTCGCTGCGGACGGGGCAGCAGGTGCTCGATGCCGGCGTCGGGACGGGCTTCGCGGCGGTCGCCATCGCGCGGGCCGTCGGTCGAGGCGGACGTGTCGTCGGCGTCGACGTGTCGCGCGGGATGCTGGATCAGGCGCGCCGGACGCTCGATACGGCCGGCCTGCACTGGGTCGAGCTGTTCCAGCGTGACGCCGCCGACCTGCACGACGCCCTCGACGGCGCGTTCGACGTGGTCATCTGCGCTGCAGCGCTGCTCTACATGCCGGTCGACGCCGCGCTCGGCGAATGGCGCCGGCTCCTGACGCCCGGCGGCATCGTCGCGTTCTCGACCATGCAGCGGGGGTCGCCTCCGGCCGGGGCGCTGTTTCGCGAGTGCGCGAGAGCCTTCGGCGTGGCGCTCGACGATCCCAGCGAGGCGCTCGGATCCGCCGACGCGTGCCGCGGCGCACTCGAGCGCGCGGGATTCGCCGACATCCGCGTCGTCCCCGGCCACGTCGAGCTGTCCGCGGCCGACCTGTCGCTGGCCTGGGACGCGAACCTCCGATCGGCGGCGCACGGCGCCGTGCGCGATTTGAGCCGGGCCGATCTCGACCGTCTCCAGCAGCCCTACGAGGACGCGCTTGGCGAGGCGCATGCGAACCAGGCAGCGCCGGTCGAGCGTGCGGCGGTGCTCTACGCCATCGGCAGACGATGAGCTGCCGACACGAGTGCTCTATCCTAACGGCGGTGCGTAGACCCTTCGTCGGCCGACTTCGGATGCGATCGCTGGCGCTCGCCGTCGCGTTACTGGCGCTCGCCTCGCTCGAGGCCAGCGCCCAGACGGTCATGCGCACCGACGGGATGGTGGCCGGACCACCGGGGATCGCGATCTTCCTGCGCGAAGTCGTCGGCCGCGCCCCGTCGTCGACGGCCGCCCCGCTGCTGCTGGTGCACGACACGCCAGCGGCCGGCGCCGCGTCGTTCGATCTCGGCGTCCCGGGCGGCTCGCTGGCCGTCGATCTCGCCGACGCCGGCCTGCGGGTCTACCTGATGGACGCGCGCGGCTACGGCCGATCGAGCCGGGCGCCCAGGTTCTCGAGCCCGCCGCGGCCGGGCGTGCCGCTGACGCGGGCCTCCGAGGTGGTCGAGGACATCGGCGCCGCCGTCGACTGGATCCGCCAGCGGACGAGGGCGCCGAAGGTGGCGCTGCTCGGCTGGGGCGCCGGCGGACACGCCGTCGGCCAGTTCGCGGCGCGGCGGCCGGAGGTCGTCGCCGCCGTCGTCTTCTACAACACGCTCTACGGCGGCGGGCCCGAGCATCCGCTGGTCGGGAAGGGATCCGACCTGGCCGACCCGGCCCATCCCGGCCGGGTCAACCGCGCCACCGTCGGCGCCTACCGTCTCTACGACGCGAACGCGATCCTGAAGCCGTGGGACCAATCGATCCCCGGCGCCAACAAGGCGGCGTGGCGCGATCCGCAGGTGGCGGCCGCCTACGTCGCCGCCGTGCTGGCCGCGGATCCGGGCGCGCCGCCGCAGCGGCCGCCGGCCGTCCGCGTGCCGACCGGCGCGCTGGCGGACGCCTTCGAGATCACGACCGGCCGGCAGGCGTGGGACGCCGGGCTGGTGCGGGCACCGGCGCTGATCGTGTTTTCGGAGAAGGACTTCTGGTCGCGCGCCGAGGATCGCGATCGCCTCAAGGCGCACCTGATCAACGCCGGCGAGGTCCAGGTGGTGACGCTGGCGGGCGCGACGCACTACGCACACCTCGATCGGCCGGAGCGCGGCCGTCAGGCGCTGATCGACGCCTTGAAGGCGTTCCTGCTCAAGAGCCCGCGCTGAAGCGCAGGGCCGCAGGCGGGCTGGGGGAAAGTTCGCGGGAGGGGGGAATCGCCCGCGACAGCCGGCCCCGCCGGCGGACCAACCGCTGGAGGGACGGCGCGAAACCGCCGGCCCGCTGATTGCTGTTCCAGGCCGTGAGGTTCCGGCCATGCGCAGCCACGTCGTCGTTCTTCCGGCAGCGTGCGTCGTCCTGCTGATGGCCGCGCTCAATCTTCTCGGGGGGTGCGGCCGCAAGTCTCCGGTCGAACCCTCGCCCGTCTGCACCGTCGCCATCACGCCGGCGAGCCAGGACTTTCCCGACACCGGCGGGAGTGGCGGCATCGCCATCTCCGCTCCTACTGGCTGTCCCTGGGCGGCGACGGTCAACGAGGCCTGGATCGCCCTGACATCGGCCGGTGCCGGCAGCGGCAACGGCTCGCTGTCCTACACGGTGGCGGCCAACGCCGGCGTCGACACCCGCTCCGGCGTCATCACCGTGAGCGGCCAGTCGCACACCGTTGTGCAGCGAGGCCATGTCGCCCCCGTCGAGTGCCGACTCGGGCTTTCGCCGACCGCGGCGCAGTTCGGCAAGGACGCGGCCAGCGGCCACTTCGACGTCAGTGTCGCCTCTGGCTGCGCCTGGGTGGCGAGCAGCGAGGCCTCCTGGCTGATCGTGACCGGCGGCGGCCAGGGTTCCGGGCCGGGCACCGTGCGCTTCGAGGTGAGCCGCAACGTGTCCGTCGACAGCCGTACGGGTGCCATCACGGTCGCCGGTCAAAGGTTCTCGGTCACGCAAGCCGGTGACGCCGGCCTCTGCGACTACTCCGTCACGCCGGTCGAGATTCGGACGTGCATGGCTGGTGTCACCGCCACCGCGACGGTGACCACTCAGCCAGCCTGCGCCTGGACGGCGTCGGCCGACGCGCCCTGGATGACCGTCCGCAGCGGGTCGGCTGGAAGCGGATCGGGCACGATCACACTGGTCCTCGGCGACAACTACGACGCGCCTCGCAACGCCAGGGTCCTGGTGCGCTGGCCCACGCCAACGCTTGGCCAGAACATCCGTGTCGATCAGGCGGGGTGCCGCTACGCCGTCAGCCGGGCCACCGTCGCCCTCGAGGCGGTGGGCGGCCCCGGCACGTTCGACGTCTTCCAGCAGAGCGACCCGACGACGTGCGGCGGGGCGACCCAGGATCGTTGTGTCTGGGCCGCCGTGGCGGACGTGCCGTGGCTGACCGTCACCGGCGCCACGGCGAGAGCCGGCGATGGCCGCGTCACCTTCAGTGCGTCGCCCAATCCTGGGACGGCATCGCGAACCGGGACGATCACCGTCCGCGATCAGGCTGTCGTGGTGACCCAAGCCGGACGTTGATCGCGTGCCGGCCTCTCAGTCCGCGCCCATCCAGTGCCGCGCTCTGCGACTCACTTTGAGGCGAACTCCAGAGCCACGACGTCGCCCTTGGTGTTTCGGGCGTAGACGCTGCCGTTGGCGAACGACGGAGCCGTGAACACGCGCCCCTCGATGACCTGCGCAGAGCCGAGCTCCCGGTAGGCGGTCGGCGACGCCTCCACCAGGACGATCTCACCCATCTCGGTCAGCACCAGGAGTCTCCCTCCGACGGCGATCAGCCCGTTGAAGCCGAGCTTCGGCTCGGTCCACTTGATCTCGCCCGTCTTCCAATCCAGGCAGCGCAGCGACGTCGGCGAACGCCCAGCGCCTTCTGAGTTGTTGCCGTCCGGCCCGTAGAGGAACCCGTTCACGAGCACGCTCGTGTGCCAGTGGCTCGACAACCCGACCTGTTCCCACACAGGAGTGGTCGCTCCCGTGACGTCGAACAGCGCGCCTCCGAACGCGCGGCCAGCCGTGACGAAGACACGCGTCCCGTCGATCACGGGGTCGGGTGCATTGACGCCAATCGGCTGACGCCTCTCCGTGCTCCAGAACTCCCTGCCGTCCTCGGCGTCGACGATCGTCAAGGTGCGCGGGCCGTGTATCGCCAGGTAGGTCTTCCCTCCGAACCGCATCGGCACGGGCGTCGCATGTCCGCCGCTCCCGGCCCCAGACTTCCAGAGCGGCTTGCCTGTCTTCAGATCGAGCGCCATGCCGCCGGAACTGCCGTTCACGATCAGCTTGTCACCGAGCACGAGCGGCGACCCGGCCAAGCCTCCGAAGCCGGGCGGCCGGACGTCATCCTCCTTGACGATGTCGCGCTGCCAGACCACCTTCCCGGTCTTGGCGTCGAGCGCGAACAGATCCCCCTTGCGGCTGAGCGTGTAGACCACGCCGTTGGCCACCGTCGGCGTCGCGAACGGGCCGTCGTAGTCCTTGATCCCGACTTTCTCGTTGCACGGATACGAGTGCGTCCAGACGACCTTGCCCGTCTCGACGTCGAGGCTGTAGACCGTGTCGGTGTCGTGGGCATTGCCCATGGTGTAAGCACGGGCGCCGACCACGGACACGGCCGAGTGGCCGATTCCGACGTTGATCCGCCATTTCTCCTTCGGGCCGTTCTTCGGCCACGTGATTCGCTCGGTCGACGTACCGTCATGCGTGGGACCTCGGAAGGCGGGCCAGTCGGCCGCCAGCATCCGGGTCGAGGCGGCCACACCGAGAACGACCGCGAGAAGCATCGCGCTTCCACGGATTGCTGGCGCCCCGACGACTCGCCTGTTCATACCCGCCTGCCCTTCCGCCTGGGTTCACGACTGTGAGCTGACCACGCCCGGTTGTGTCCGGGCGACCTTCTCACCATCCTCCCTCGGCGCTCCAAGGGGCCGCGCCCAAATGTGGCAGAGCGGACTACCAACCGATGGAACGGCTGCCAGGTCGCACGAGCCGCCGTTCAGAGCTGGAAGACGAGAAACTGGCCGCGCAGGTTGGCGTTGCTCGCGGGCTTCGTCATCGTCGGCGGGTGGCCGAAGGCGTAGACGAACTGAGGGTTGGCGACGAAACAGGCCGCGCGCCAGCCGCTGAAACGCGCGAGCGCGCGGCCCATGTCGGCGTAGAGCGCGAGCAGCTGTTCCTCGCCGTGCTCCGCGCCGATGCGCACGCCATACGGCGGGTTGAAGCAGAAGACGCCTGGCCTCATGTCGCGCACGGCGGGCAGCCGGCGCTCGATGTCGTCTGGCGTCAGCCCTCGAACGTCCTGTTGCCCGATGACGATGGAGTCTTCGTAGGGCGGACCAGTCAGCCCGGCGGCGCGCAGGTTGCCCACCATCGCGGGAATGGTGTCCGGGTCGACGTCGAGCGCGACGATCCGCGGCACGGTTCCTGGAAACAGGTCGGGTACGTCACGCGGCAGATCCGTGAACGCGCCGAGATGGCGGTGCGGGAGATCCGAGGGGCGACGGATGGCGGCGCCGGTTGCAAGACCGGCCGCCTCGATGGCAATGGTGGCGCTGCCAGCCATCGGATCGACGAGGGGTTCGGTGCGCGCGTCCCAGCGCGACAACATGATCAGCTGCGCCGCGAGCGTCTCGCGCAGGGGCGCAGGCCCGGACGCCACGCGCGCGCCACGCCGATGCCGAGCCCCGCCGCCGATGTCGATGCCGACGACCGTACGACGCGCTCCAGGTGCTCCGGCGCGGCGCACGACGAACACCACGTCGGGCGAGTCGGCGTCGACGTCGGACGCCACTCCCCGTGACGTCAGGGCCTCGACGATCGCGTTCTTGACGACGCCGCGGAGCTGGAGCGGCCCCGCCTCGAAGTCGACCGCTGGACCAACCTCGACCGAGAAGCGCAGGGACGGGCCGCGCGGGAGCCGGTCGTCCGCCGAGAGCGCGGGCAGGAGGTCGGCGAAGAGGGGCTCGAGGCGCACCGCCGGGCTCGCGCACAGATCCCAGGACACTCGCGACGACGTGCGGTGATAGCACGCGGCCACCCAGGCGATGCGCGCATCGAAGGGATAGAGCAGCGTCCCTTCGTCCTCCCGCTTCGGGTTCTCGAGGCGCACGCCGAACGGCGAGCGCATCACGAGCCGCTTCAGCTCCGCCTCCATGACCCGGTTGGCGCCGCCAGACCCGGTCAGCCGCAGCTCGTCGCAACGCTGCGCGCTCACGCGTGTCCCGCGCGCTGCATCTCGAGCACCACCGGCACCGTGGGGAGCATCACTGGCAAGTATAGGTCCGGCTTGTCGTGACGCAGGTCACGTGCAGCACGTATTGTGCGTAGGAGAGTCCGGGCATACCGGTACCCGAGACGACGAGGCAGAACGTCACCATGCGCTTGGAGCGACGGACGCTGGGCAGCGCAAAGATCCTGGCGGCGAAGCGAAATACGTCGATCAGCGGTTTGCTGGCCGCGCAAGACCAGACGCTCGTCGGAGAGGACGACGACTAGGAGCAGGCCCATCGACGCCCTTGGCTTTGTCAGAGGGCGAACGCACTAGAGTGTCTTCGGCCCAAGTTGTGGAGCCCACACCTGTCGCCGGCGAGTGGCGCCGTCGCCCCCCGCATCGACCGGTCGCCGTTCACGATCGCCGCCGGGCCGGGGCCGGATCGGGCGCTGCTCGCGATCGGGGCCCGAGGGCGGCTGGAACGACTTCGAACTCGATCTGATGCACGGCCACGCCTTCGAGCCATCGCCTTCGCGCCCCGTACCCTCCGCAGCGACACCGCCTGCATCGCCTGCTGTCGCTGATCCACGAGGCGCTGCGGCCGACCTGGTCGCCGCGCTGACCAGCCGGCACCCCCGCCCGGGGCCGCGCCTGCAGGCCTCGCCCCAGCCGGCGTCCGCGCCGGCCGCGACAGCCGTGCGTCGTTCGTGTGTCGACCCTATATCAAACGCCCGGGACCGCCAGCCTTGAAGACCTGAGGGCTGGACGCACGTCGGGAGCCGACGGAGCACCCGCCTGACAAGGACCTGGGACTACATGCCAAGAATCGCTCTCTATTCGCACGACACGATGGGCCTGGGCCACGTCAGGCGCAACCTGGCGCTCGCCGAGGGGATCGTGGCCCGGCAGCCGGGGTCGTCCGTCCTGCTCATCTCGGGCACGCACCTCGGCGGCGCCTTCCGCATGCCGGCCGGTGTGGACTGCATCACCCTGCCCGCGCTGGGTAAGCACAACAGCACCGGCGCCTACAGCGCCCGGCACCTCGGCTGCCCGATCGACCACATCGTCGGCCTGCGCGCGCAGACCATCCGCGCCGCCCTCGAGCGCTTCGATCCGCACATGCTCGTCGTTGACAACGTCGCCCTCGGCGCCCTAGGCGAACTGGAGCCGACCCTGGCCGCCCTGCGGATGACGAAGCGGACGCGCACGGTCCTGGGCCTCCGCGACATCCTCGACGAGCCGGCGGCCATCGAGCGCGAGTGGGCCGCGGCCGGCCACCACGCGAGCATCGAGCGCTACTACGACCAAGTCTGGATCTACGGCGACCCGTTCGTGCACGACCTGCCGGCCGCGTGCGCCTTCCCCGAGTCGACGCGCAGCCGCGTCCGCTACGTCGGCTACCTCGACCGGCGGACCTCGGCCGATGCCACCGACCTGCGCGTCCTCTCCGAGATCCAGCACCCGTACACGGTTTGCCTCGCCGGTGGCGGCCAGGACGGCGCGGAGCTGGCCCTCGCCTTCGCCGAGGCCATCTTTCCGGCCGGCGAGGAAGCGGTGCTGCTGACCGGGCCGTTCGCCCCGCCGCTCGTCCGCGAGCGCACCCGCCACCTGGCGTCGGCCCGATCCGAGCTGCACCTCGTCGAGTTCACCGAGGACGGCGCCACCCTCGTCGAACACGCCGCCCGGGTCATCGGCATGGCCGGCTACAACAGCGTCTGCGAGATCCTCGCCTACCGGAAACCGGCGCTGCTCGTGCCGCGCGAGACGCCGCGGCTCGAACAGACCATCCGCGCCCGCCGGTTCGCCGAGCTGGGCCTGGTCGACATGCTGCCCTTGAGCCGCCTGACGGCCGAGGCCCTGACCGCGTGGATCGCGCACGATCGCCCGGCGCCGGGCCCGTCCGCGATCCAGTTCACGGCGCTGGATCAGGTGTCGCGCCTGATCGCCGGCCTGCTGCAGACCGACGCCGCGCCCGACCTGCCGCCGATGCGGCCCGCCCGCGCGGCAGTCACGGTGGGCGTCCGTGTCCACTGAGGCTCGCCACATCGCCACGGGATCGCGCGGCGTGGTGGTTGTCTTGAGCGGCTTTCCGCGCCGATCCGAGACCTTCGCCCTCGCCGAGCTGGCGGCGCTCGATCGGGCCGGGCTACTCCTCGGCGCCTTCGCCACCAAGCCGGGCGACGGCCTGCCGCCGCATCCCGACGCGGCCCGCCTGCTCCACCGCGTCGCCAGCCTGCCCGACGGCGACGAAGCGTCGCAGGCGGCGGCGATGATCGACGCGCTGGCCGGTACCAGGCCGCTCGCCTTCCACGGCTACTTCGCCCATCGGCCTGCGGCGCTCGCGGCCCGGGCCGCCGACGCGCTCGGCGTGCCCTACGGCTTCTCGGTCCACGCCAAGGACGCCCGTTCGGTGCCGGCCGTCGAGCTGCGCGATCGCGCCGTCGGGGCCCGCTGCGTCGTCGCCTGCAACCCCGACGCGCAGCACGAGATCACCAGGCTCGGCGTGGCGGCCCGGCTGGTGCCGCACGGGGTGAACCTCGCCCGCTTCGCGTCCGCGCCCCTGCCCCCGGCACCGCCGCTGCAGATCCTGGCGGTCGGCCGGCTCGTACCCAAGAAGGGGTTCCACGTCCTGCTCGAGGCCCTGGCGCAGGTGACGAGCCCGTGGCAGCTCCGCATCGTCGGCGAAGGCCCGGAAGGCACGCCGCTCCGCGCCCTCGCCGATCGGCTCGGGCTGTCGGCCCGCATCACCTGGCACGGCAGCTGCTGCCACGCCGAACTGCCCGACCTCTATGCCGGGGCGCACCTGGTGGCGGTGCCGTCGGTGGTCGACGACACCGGCGATCGCGACGGCTTGCCGAATGTCGTGCTCGAAGCGCTGGCGTCCGAGCGCCCCGTCGTCGCGACGCGCGTCGGTGCGATCGAGTCGGCCATCGTCGACGGCAACACCGGCCTGCTGGTGGAGGCGGACGACCCTGCCGGCCTGGCCCGAGCGATCGGGCACCTCGCCGCCGACAGCGGCGTCGCCCGTGCGCTGGCCAGCCGCGGCCGGCGGCTGGTCGAGCGGCGCTACGACGTCGACACCTGCGCCGAGCGCTTCATCGAAGTCCTGGTCGGTGCCTATGTCTGATCGACGCACGCCGTCCGCGCCCGGCGCCGACGCGCCGTGGCTCGCCTACGTCCTCAAGGCCTACCCGCGGGCGTCCGAGCCCTTCATCCTCAGCGAGATCTACCGGCTCGAGGCGCTCGGCGTCCCGCTCCGGCTCTTCGCCACCAAGCCGGCCGAGGCGGCCGATTCGCATCCGCGGCACCGCGTGGTGGACCTGATTCGCGCGACGCCCGAATACCTGACGCCGACCGCGTCGGTCTCGTCCGCGCCCTTCAGCGCCTGGCTGCGCACGCACCTGCCCCGGTTCGCCCCGGCGCTGCGGCGGGTCGTCCGGCGCCACCCGGCCGGGATGGCCAAGGCCTTCGGCACCTTGAGCGCCGAGCTCGGCCGGTCGCGCCGCTCCGACGGCCGCATCCGCCGCCCGTTCATCCGCGAGTGGCTGCACGCGGTGGAAGTCGTCGACCGCCTCGGATCGACGCCGAGCGTCCGCCACCTGCACGCACACTACGCGCACGGCGCCACCTCGATCGCTTGGTTCGCCTCCCTCATCACCGGCCTGAGCTTTTCGTTCACCGGCCACGCCAAGGACATCTACGCCGATGCCTCCAATCCGGCCGGCGTCCTGCGCCGAAAGCTGGAAGCGGCCCGGTTCGCGGTGACCTGCACCGGCACCAACCAGCGGATGCTCGAGTCGGTGGCACCGGCGGCCACCGTGCACTGCCTCTACCACGGCCTGAACATCGACTTCAGCCGGCTCCTCGAGAGCCGTCCGCCGTCGCGCAAACCGCTGGAGCGGTTCCGCATCCTCAGCGTCGGCCGGCTGGTGCGGAAGAAGGGGTTCGACATCCTGATCGGGGCGGCGGCGCTGCTCCGGCAGGCGGGCCTGGCCTTCGAGGTCGTCATCATCGGCAACGACGGCGACCACGCCGCCGACCTGCGGCGGCTCATCGCCGCCCTCGATCTCCAGGCCCACGTCACCATCGTCGGGCCGCAGGATCAGGCCCGGCTGTTCGACGAGTATCACCGTGCCCACGTCTTCTGCCTACCTTGCCGCGTGCTGGCGGACGGCGACCGCGACGGCATCCCGAACGTGCTGATGGAGGCGATGGCCTGCGGCACACCGGTCATCACGACCGACGTTTCGGGAATCCCCGAAGTCGTCCAGCACGAGAAGAACGGCCTGCTGGTCGCGGCCGAGAACGCGCCCGCGCTCGCCGCCGCGCTGACGCGCGCCTCTCGGGAGAACGCCCTGATGACGCACATGGCCGAGGCCGCGCGCCGCACCGCGCGCGAGCACTTCGACGGCGACCGTCTCGCGGATCGCCTGGCGGCGCTCTTCCTGGAGACGGCGAAATGACGGCGTCGCGCTCGCCGCATCGGCTCGGCCTGCGGCCCCTGGTGAGCGTCTTCTCCGCCGACCTCTGGGCCCTGCGGTGGACATTCGCCCAGGCCAACGCGATCACGTTGACCGCGGTCGTCGCCGCGGCGCTCGCGCCGTGGCCGCTCAAGTGGATCATCGACAGCCTGCTGCAGCCGACCGCCCCCGGCGTGCTGCCGTCCGCGGTGGCGCGACTGGGTCCGGACGCCAGCATCGTCGCCCTCGGCGCGGTCTTCCTGGCGCTGGCCCTGATCGGCGCGGTCGCCGAATCGTCCGACGGCGTCGTCACCGCCCGGATCCGCGAGCGTCTGAGCTTCGCCCTCCGCGACCGGATGGTCCGCCACCTCCAGACGCTGCCGCCCACCATCCGCACCACGCACCGCAGCGGCGAGCTCGTCCTGCGCATCGTCGGCGACGTCGACCAGTTCGCGCGGCTGTGGACCAAGACGCTGCCGCTCCTCGTCAAGTTCGGCGCTACCTCGATCATCACCGTCGCCGGCATCGCCTGGCTGTCGCCGTGGATGGGCCTGGCCTGCGTCGCGTTCCTGCCGGTGCTGTGGGCCCTGGTCCGCGTCCACGGCCGGCGCGTCGCCGACGCCTCGCGGGTCAAGCGCCGCCGCGAGGGCGACGTCGCCGGCGTGGCGCAGGAGATCGTACGCGGACTGCCCGTCCTCCAGGCGCTGGGCGCCACCGAGGGCGCGCGGGCGCGGTTCGCGGCGGTCAGCGCCGACGGGCTGCGGGCCGGCGTCGTCGCGGCCCAGGCCTCGGCGCGGTTCGAGCGGAGCTTCGAGATCGCGCGCGGCGTCGTCACCGTCGGCGTCACCGTCGGCGGCGCGCTGCTGGTGCGGCGCGGCTGGCTCACCATCGGCGAGCTGACGGTGATGTGCGCCTACATCGCGCAGCTGGTCCGCCCGATCGACAAGGTCGACCTGCTCACCGAATCGGTGACCAAGGGGCTGGTCGCGGGCGAACGCCTCGTCCGCCTCCTCCACGAGCGGCCGCTGGTCTCCGACGCCGCCGGCGCCATCGACCTCCCGCGCGCCCAGGGCCGGATCGCGCTGCGCGACGTCTGCTTCGCGCTATCCGACGACGGGCGTCGCGCGCGCGGCGGTGCTGCACGGCGTGACGATGAGCCTCGAGCCGGGCCGGCTCGCGGTCCTGCAGGGCGCGAGCGGCGCCGGCAAGAGCACGCTCATCAGCCTCCTCCTCCGCCTGTTCGACCCGACGTCGGGATCGATCACGCTCGACGATCGCCCGCTCGCGACCGCGACGCTGCGCTCACTGCGATCGCAGTTCGCGGTCATGACCCAGGACCTGCACCTCTTCGCCGGCACGCTGCGCCAAGCGCTCACCCTCGACGCCGGGCCGGTCGAGGACGCGCGCATCTGGAGCGCGCTCGAGTTCGTCGCCCTCGACGCGTTCGTGCGCGGCCTGCCCGGCGCGCTCGAGACGCCGCTCGGCGAGGACGGCATCAACCTGTCGGGCGGCCAGCGGCAGCGCCTCTCGCTGGCCCGGGCGTTCCTGCTCGATCGCCCGGTGCTGCTCCTCGACGAGCCGCTGGCCAACGTCGACGCCGAGTCGGCGCGCGTCATCCTCGAGGCGCTGCACCGGTTCCGGGTCGGGCGGACCTGCCTGGCCATCACCCACGAATCGACGCTCGTCGCGCACGCCGACGTCGTCTATCGCCTTGCGCACGGCACGGTGACGCTCGAGCCGCGGCCGCGCGCCGGTGCTGGAGCTGGTGCGATGAACGCCGCCGCCAGCGCCGCGCCGGCCCTCGTCTTCAGCGTCCTCGACGACGGCTGCCGGGAGATCGCGGTGGCCGACGACGTGGTCGCCGGCGCGTTCGTCGCCGCCGGGCGTCGCATCGTGCTCGGACCGCGCCCCGACTGGACGCGCCGATCCCTGCCCCGACGACAAGGAGTGGCGGATCGAGTGGGTCAAGTTCTACTACGGCCTCGATCTCGCCCATGCCTTCGCCACGACCGGCGACCGCCGCTATCTCGAGACGTGGATCGCCGCTGGTCGACTCGTTCGCCGCCCAGGTGGCGCCGAGCGCCGACGACACCGAGGTGGCCGCGCGGCGGATCCAGAACTGGATCTACGCCTGGAACCGCCTGGCGCAGGCCGCGGGCCCCGATGTCCTCCCCGAGGCCACCGCGGTCCGGCTGGTCGATCACCTGTGGCGCGAGGTGCAGCTGGTCCGCGACAACCTGACCAAGGAACGCAACCACCGCACGCTCGAGCTCTACGCCCTGTTCATCGCCGCGCTCGCCTTCCCGCATCTCGATCGCGGGCACGCGCTGCGCGAGTTCGCCTTCGCCGAACTGCGGCTCAACCTGCTGGCGGACGTCCGGCCCGACGGCGTCCAGCGCGAGGGCTCGACCCACTACCACTGCATCGTGCTGCGATCGTTTCTGGGCGCCCTGCACAACGCGCGGCTGGCGGGCCTGGCCGTGGCGCCCGACTACATCGACCGCGTGACGCGCGCTGCCGAGTTCGCCCTGCACTGCCACCGTCCCGATGGGCGCATTCCCGCCTGTGCCGACGCCGACAGCGAGAGCTATCGCGACGTGCTGCGGCTGGCCGGCCGGCTGCTCGATCGGCCCGACTTCACCTGGGCCGCCACGCTCGGCCAGGACGGCGCGGCGCCGGCGTCGCGCTTCGCCAGCTTCGCCGCCGGTGGCTACTTCACCCAGCGCGGCGGATGGGGCACCACGCGCGCCTTTACCGACGAGCAGTTCCTGATCTTCGACTGCGGCCCGCTCGGCGACGGCGGCCACGGCCACTACGACGCGCTCAGCGTCGAGGTCGCCGCCGGCGGACGGCCGCTGCTGATCGATCCGGGTCGCTTCACCTACTCGGAAGCGGGCGGGAACTGGCGCCGCTGGTTCAAGGGCACGGCCGCCCACAACACCGTGACGGTGGATGGACTCGACCAGACGCCGTACACGCGGCGCCGGCCGAAGGGCTCGGTCGCGGCCGGCACGCTGCTCGCCCGCGCCTCGGCGCCGGCGCTGGACCTGCTCATCGGGACCTGCACCAGCCCGGTCTACGACGCGGTCCACGAGCGGGCCGTCCTCTACTTCGCCGGCGAGTACTGGCTGGTGTGCGATCACCTCCAGGCCGAGACGCCGCACGAGTACCAGCTCCGCTGGCACTTCTCGCCGGAGGCCGGCGCCGCCCTCCGGGTCACGTCGAATCCGGAGCCACGCGTCGAGGCGCTCGGCGTCACGCTCGCCTTCGCGCCGGGCCGCGACATCCGGCTCGAGGACGGCTGGTACGCGCCGAGCTACGGCGTGAAGACCCCGGCGCCGGTGGCGACGGTGGCGGCGCACGGCCAGCGGGCCACCTTCCTGACGGTCATCGACCCGTCGCCGTCGGCGCACGCGCCGCTCTCGACGCGACTCCTTTCCGACCGCTGCCGGCCAGATGCGCCGACGATGGTCGCCATCGCCGGCACCGGCGAAGACGGGCGCCACACCGACACCGTGATCTGGTCGAGCCACGTCCAGGACCTCGCGCTCGGCGGCTTCCGCGGCGCGGCGCGTGCCGTCTGGTGCCGCACGACCGCGAACGGACGCGTCGTCGCCGTCACGGCGCTGGACGCCGACACGGGGCGGGCCGAATGATGCCCCTCAGCCCCGCGCTCGGGACGCTGCGCCCGGACCCGCGCCTGCCGGGACGCGACACCCTCCTCGACGAGACGGCGACGGTCGCGGTGCTGGGCCGGACGCTGGGAGCGGACGGCCCGGTGGCGATCGATCGCGTCGAGCGCCGGCGGGCGAAGTATCGCATCGGCGAGAGCCTCCGCGTCGTCCACCGCGTCTGGGCCGGACCGCGCAGCTGGCTGGTGTCGTCGCGGATGCGGGCGACCGGCGCGGCGACGCTCTACGCCGACGCCCTGCCGCACGCGCGGCCCTGCGGCCCGCTGCGCGGCGTCGCCTACGCCTCGTCGCTGGACACCGTCTTCTGGACGTTCCCGAACGATCGCTGCCTCGGCGACGCGGCGGCGCTCGAGGCCGATCTGCCGGTGATCCGCGACGCCTGCCCGGGCACGGCGATTGCGGTGGACGTCGTCGGCTACAACCCGGAGCGCGCCGTCATCGCCCGCCTGTCCGACGCCGCAGCCACGCCCCGCGGCTACGCCAAGCTCTACGCCGCCGGCGGTCTGGCCCCGGCCCGCGGCATCCTCGCCTGGCTGCGCTCGGCCATCGATCACACCGGCTCGCCGCTCCGCGTCCCGTCGGTGCTCGGTGAGGACCACGCCCGCGAGATCCTCGTCGTCGAGGCCGTCGCCGGCAGGCATCTCGAGGCCGTCGCCGACCGCGAGCTCGAGGGCGCGTTCGGCCGCCTCGGCACCGCGCTCGGACACCTACACGATTTGCCGCTGCCGGCGGACGCCCTGGCGCTGCCGCGCTGGACCAGCTTCGACGACGCGGCGCTCCGCGGCGCCGCCGACACGCTCGCCTGGGCGCGGCCCGACCTCGCCGACCTCGTCCACGACACGACCGCACGGCTGTCGCGATGCCGTCCGACCACGGCCGGCGCAGTCGGCCTGCACGGAGACATGAACTCACGCAACTGGTTGATCACCCCGCACGACGTCGGCCTCATCGATTTAGATCAGGCCGCGACCGGAGCGGCGGCCGGCGACCTCGCCGCCGTGCTCGCCTGGCTGCGGACGAGGACGCTGGCCGGCGCCTGGCCGGCTTCGCGCGAGGCGGCCCTGGCCGCGGCCCTGCTCGGCGGCTATGCGGCGGTGCGCACGCTCCCGGCGGCGGCGGACCTGGCCTGGCACCGCGCCGCGGCGCTCGTCGTCGAGCGGGCCATGCGGGCAGTGACGCGGGTGCGGCCCGAGACGCTCGGCTGCCTCGACCGCCTCCTCGTCGACGCCCATCGCCAGGCCGGGGAGGTCGCCCATGGCTAGCGCCGGCGGGCACGCCACGTATCGCGATCGGCTGGACGCGCTGGCGACGGATGACGTCGTGCTCGACGCGATGCGCGGCCCGGTCGCCGGCGCGAGCGGCGACGCGGCTGGATGGCGGCGCGTCTACGGCCGCTTCTCGCCTGGCGCCGGTGCCTACGCCCTGATCGTCCTCGAGCGGAGCGATCCGGCGCCGGAGCTGCGGACCTGCGAGGTCTTCGAGCGGGCGCCGATCGACACCGGCCACGAGCACGTCGCGCGCCATGACGCGATCGGCTGGGTGGCGTGGTCGTCGTTCCCGCACGACCGGCGCCTGCCGACGCTGCGCGCGGCGCTGACCCGCGTCGGCCCGGCCACGGTCGTTCGCTATCGCCCGGGCAAGCGCTGCACCGTCCGCGTCGAGCATGGCGCCGAGACCTTCTTCTGCAAGGTCTTCCCCGATGCGACCGGCGCGCGGCTCCATGCCGAGGCGCAGGACCTGTGGCGCGCCGGCGGGCACGGCGAGCTCGGCTTCGCCGTCGCCGAGCCGGTGCGTTGGGATGGCGAGACCCGGACGTTGTGGCAGCGCTCGATCGGCGGCACGTCGATCTACCCGCGCCTGGCCGGGCCCGACGGGCCGGCCTTCGCCCGTCGCCTGGGCGCCGCCGCCGGTACTCTCCCGGGTTCGTCGGTGCGGCCGACCGAACGGTTCGACGCCGACACGCAGTGCCGCCAATCGTCGAGCTACGCGCGTGAACTCGGCGCGCGGGTCCCGGGGTTGGCGTCGCTCGCCACCTCGCTCGTGACCCTGCTCACCGAGCGCCACCGCGCCCGTCACGCCCGCCCCCGGGTCATCCACGGGGCGCCGCACATGAACCAGTGGCTCGACCTCGGCGGCGGCCTCGGCCTGGTCGATTTCGATCGCCTCTCGATCGGCGATCCCGAGCTCGACGTCTCGACCTTCCTCGGCGAGCTGGATTTCGAACACGGCCTCGCCCACGGCGTCGACGCCATCGCCGACGCCTTCACCCGCGGCTACGAGGAGACGGCCGGCCCGCTCGACCAGCCGCTGCTGCAGGCCTACCGGTCGCACAAGCGGCTGGCCAAGGCGCTGCGCAGCGCGCGCGCCCTGCGGGTCGACGGCGCTCTTCGCGCCGAACGCCATCTCCGCACGGCGTTCGCCGCGCTCGAAGCACGAGGTGCGGCATGACGCTGTTCTTCTACTGCCAGCACTCCGTCGGCATCGGTCACCTGGTGCGCTCCTCGGCCCTGGCCGCACGACTCGCCGACGCCTTCGACGTGGTGTTCCTCAACGGCGGCGCCGTCCCGCCCGGCCTGCCGTTCCCATCGGCGGTGGAACGGGTCGACCTGCCGCCGCTCGGCATGCGCGACGACGGCACGCTCGTCTCGCTGAGCCCGTCGCTCGACGTGCCCGGGGCCCTGGCGACGCGGCGCGACACGATGCTGCGCCTGCTGCGGGAGCGACGTCCCGACGTCGTGCTGGTCGAGCTCTTTCCGTTCGGCCGCCGGAAGTTCGGACCCGAGCTGCTGCCGCTGCTCGAGACGGCGCGTTCAGGGGCCATCGGGCGGCCGCTCATCGTCTGCAGCCTGCGCGACCTGCTGGTGAACGCGCGACCGAACCAGCAGGCCTTCGACGATCGGGCCGGCGAGGTGTGCGATCGCCATTTCGATCTGGTCCTGGTGCACACCGACCCGGCGTTCGCGCGGCTCGAAGAGTCGTTCCGCCCGTCGATGCCGCTCCGCGCGACGGTCGAGTACACCGGGTTCCTGACGCGCGGCGACGACACGACGGCGTCGCGGCCCGGGCCGCGTGACGGGGTCCTGGTGTCGGCCGGTGGCGGACAGGTCGGCGACGCGCTGTTTCGGGCCGCGGTCGCCGCCCACGACATCAACTGGCCGCGGCTGGGGCTCGCGACCACCATCGTCGCCGGTCCGTTCGCTCCGGCCGCCGTCGTCGGCGAGCTCCAGGCGGCGGCCAGCGTCCGCGCCGGGCTGACCGTCCTGCCGATGGTCCCGAGCCTGGCTCCGCTGCTGGCCCGCGCGCGAGCCTCGGTCAGCCAGTGCGGCTACAACACGGCCCTCGACGTCCTGCGCTCCCGGGTGCCGGCGCTGGTGGTGCCGTTCGCGGCCGGGCGTGAGAACGAACAGAGCCGGCGAGCCGATCGGCTCGTCGAGCGAGGCCTGCTGCGGGCCCTGGCGGCTGACGCCGTCACACCCCAACGGCTGGCCGACGAGATTCGGGCGCTGCTCGCGTTCACGCCGTCGTCGGTCGGGCTGCAGATGGATGGCGGGCGCGTCACGCTCGACGTGCTGACCGCGCACCTCGACCGGCACACCCGCGACGTCTCACGGACCGCCTGCTCCGGAGGCCGGCCATGACCGCGTGGCTCGATCCGGTGCGCCGCGCCCTCGCGGCCCGGCCGACGCCGGTGCGGCTGTTCCTGCGCGACGACGACGCCGGCTGGGACGACCACGGATTGCAGGCGCTCCTCGACACGTGCGGCCGACATCGTCTGCCGATCGACGTGGCGGTGATTCCCGCCGAGGTCACCGACGCGCGGGCGGCCTGGCTCCTGCACGAGCAGCGGCGCTACCCGGCCCGCCTCGGGCTGCACCAGCACGGATGGGCGCACGCCAACCACGAGGCCGCCGGCCGCAAGTGCGAGTTCGGCGCCTCGCGCCGCCCTGTCGCCTGGCGCGACGACGTGGCGCGCGGCCAGCAGGTGCTGGGGGCCTCTCTCGGCCGCGCCGTCGACGCCATCTTCACGCCACCCTGGAACCGATGCGCGCCGGCGCTCGGGTCGATTCTCGTCGACCTGGGCTTCACCGTCCTCTCGCGCGACGCCTCGGCGGCGCCGCTCGACACGCCGCACCTGGCCGAGTGCCCGGTCCACGTCGACTGGTCGGCGAAGCGGCATGGCGCGCCGCAGTCCGCGGCGGCGATCGGCGCCGCGTGCGCCACCGCGCTGGCGACGCAGCCGGTCGTCGGGCTGCTGTTCCACCACGCGGTGATGGACGCCGAGGACCTGGCCCGCGCCGGCGCCCTGCTGGCCCTGCTCGCGGCCAGTCCGCTCGTCGATCCGGTCTCGCTGCTCGAGGCCACGGCATTCGTGGGCGGCAGCGCTGCCGTACCGATGGCGGTGGAGCGGCACGCATGATGCGACGACTGGCGATGGCGGCGGTCGTGCTGGCGATGGCGGCGGCGGCCGGCCCGGCATCGGCCCAGCCGGTTCCGGCCGAGACACCGGGCGTGGCGATCCCCCGCGTCGAGACCCCGCCGCAGCTGGCCGCCTACTTGACGCTCGAGCCGCCGCGCGTGGCCGGCGAGGTCTCGGGCTTCATCCAGCGCGAGCCGCGCGATGGCCGCCCGTCCGCCTACGGGACGCGGGTCTTCCTCTCCTACGACCAGGATCGGCTCTACGCGATCTTCGTCTGCCGCGACGACCCCGGCGGCATCCGCGCGCGTTTCACCCGCCGCGAGCAGGGCGAGTCCGACGACAGCGTCTCGCTGCACCTCGACACGTTCCACGACGGCCGCCGCGCCTACGTCTTCTCCAGCAACCCGCTCGGCGTGCAGTCCGAGCTGATCCAGACGGAAGGCCAGGACGACGATGAGAGCTTCGACACCTTGTGGTACACCGAAGGGGCGCTGACGTCGTTCGGCTACGTCGTGAAGATGTCGATTCCCTTCCGCAGCCTCCGCTTCTCGGGCGAGCCGGTGCAGCAGTGGGGCCTCGCCGTCGGCCGCCGCATCCAGCGGTTGAACGAGGAATGGTACTGGCCGAGGCTGTCGCGGCGCGTCCAGGGCCTGGTGCCGCAGTTCGCGGTCGCGCGCGGCCTGGAGCGCATCTCGCCCGGGGCCAACGTGCAGCTGACGCCCTACGGCGCCTTCACCGGGGCCCGGGTCGGGACCGCGGCCGATGGCGAGCTCGACGCGACCCGGCGGATCGGCCTCGACGTCAAGGTCGGCCTCGGCAGCGCCTTCGTCCTCGATGCCGCGATCAACCCCGACTTCAGCGAAGTCGAATCGGACGAGCCGCAGGTCACCGTCAACGAGCGCTTCGAAGTGCTCTTCCCCGAGCGGCGCTCGTTCTTCGTCGAGAACGCCGGCTACTTCACCACGCCGCTGCCGGTCTTCTTCTCGCGCCGCATCGTCAACCCGAGCGGCGGTGCCCGCATCACCGGCAAGACCGGGCCGTGGATCACCGCCGCCCTGGTGATGCAGGATCGCGCGACGCCGGACACCGACGCGGCCACGGTCGCGGTCGGCAGCGTCCGGCGGGAGTTCGGCCGCAACGGCCACGTCGGCGGCCTCGCCACGGTGCGCGACACGCCCACCGGATCGGCTCGGGCGTTGTCGCTCGACAGCCGCTGGGCCCTGGGTGACACCTGGGCGGTGGCGGGCCAAATCGTGCGCACCGACACCAGCCAGGACGGCAGCGGCCGGTCCGGGTCTGGCGTGGTCGGTCAGCTGACGCGCGACTCCAGCCACCTCGACCTGGCAGTCCAGTACACCGACCTGACTCCCGACTTCGAGGCACCGCTCGGCTTCATCCGCCAGGTGGACATCCGCCAGCTCGATCACGAGGTCCGCTATCAGTGGCGGCCGAAGCGCGGCCCGATCTCGAAGTTCGGCCCCCGGCTCGACGGCTTCATGACCTGGGACCACGACCGGACCCTCACCGACTGGCGCCTCCGGCCGCGCTTCGAGATGGAGTTCGTCGGCCAGACCCAGTTTCTGGTCGACCACGCCCGGAGCTTCGAGCAGGTCGGCGCCCTGTCGTTCGACAAGACGCGATCGACGTTCGAGTTCGAGACCGAGCGGAGCCGCTGGTGGTCGCTCTCGACGGCCTACGAGATTGGTACCTGACGTCAACCGGCGGCCGGCCGCCGGGCAGCTGCCGCACCTGGTCGATCGGCGCGCGTCGGCCGTCGAGGCGTCGTTCCAGCCGGGCCGCCATCTGGTGCTTTCGGCCAGCTATCTCCGCACCCATCTGCTCCGGCAGGGCGACCCGGACGGCGACCGCACCGTGCTCGACAATCACATCGTCCAATCCAAGGTCTACGTCCACGTGAACCGCCAGCTGACGCTCCGCGCCATCGTCGACTACGAACGGGTTGCGCCCAATCCGGCCTGGAGCGCGGTCAGACAGAAGCAGCCGGTCGGCTTCGACCTGCTCGGCAGCTATGAGCTCAACCCGGGGACGGCAATCTACGTCGGCTACGTCGACCGCTTCGAGCCGGCCGACGTCGGCGGCCGCATCCCCGTGCTCCCGCGCCTGGAGTCGGTCGGCCGGCAGGCTTTCGTCAAGGTGAGCTGGCTGTTCCGGCAGTGAGACGCCCGCGATGACCACTCTCGTGACCGGGGCGGCGGGCTTCATCGGCTTCCACGTCGCCCAGCTGCTCCTCGCCCACGGCGACACGGTCGTCGGGATCGACAACCTCAACGACTACTACGATCCGACGCTGAAAGAGAGCCGGCTGGCCCGGCTCGGACGCCAGCCGCGGTTCCGGTTCGTGAAGATGGACGTGGCCGATCGCGCCGCGACGGCCGACCTGTTCGCCCGTGAGCGGTTCGATCGCGTCGTCCATCTGGCGGCGCAGGCCGGCGTGCGCTACTCGCTCACCCACCCCCAGGCCTACGTCGACAGCAACCTCGTCGGCTTCGCCAACGTCCTGGAGGGCTGCCGGCACGCCCAGGTCGGCCACCTGGTCTACGCCTCGAGCTCGAGCGTCTACGGCAGCAACACGCAGCTGCCTTTCTCCGAGTCGCACGGCGTCGATCATCCGGTCAGCCTCTACGCCGCGACGAAGAAGGCCAACGAGCTGATGGCCCACTCGTACAGCCACCTCTACCGCCTGCCGACGACCGGCCTGCGTTTCTTCACGGTCTACGGCCCGTGGGGCCGGCCGGACATGGCGCTCTTCCTCTTCACCGCGGCGATGCTCGAGGGCCGCGCCATCGACGTCTTCAACGGCGGCCAGATGCAGCGCGACTTCACCTACGTCGACGACATCGCCGCCGGCGTGGTGCGCGTCCTCGACCGCGCTCCGGCCCCAGACCCCGGCCGCGACCACGCCCGTCCCGATCCCGGGCGCAGCCACGCGCCCTACCGGATCTTCAACATCGGCAACAACGCGCCGGTGAAGCTGATCGACTTCATCGAGGCGATCGAAGACGCGCTCGGCGTCACCGCGATCAAGAACCTGCTGCCGCTGCAGGCCGGCGACGTCCTGGCGACGCAGGCCGACACCTCGCGCCTGGCCGATTGGATCGGCGACACGCCGCGGACGCCGGTGCGGGAGGGCGTCGCGCGCTTCGTCGCCTGGTACCGCGACTACTACCGTGTCTGACCGCCGCGGCCGCCTGCTCGTCGCGCGCCATGGCCGCACGCGGTGGAACGTCGAAGACCGCCGGCTGGGGCGCGCCGACGTGCCGCTCGACCACGTCGGTCGCGCCCAGGCCGACGCTCTGCGCGATCTGCTGGCCGAGGCCCGGATCGACGCCGTCCACGTCAGCCCGCTCGACCGGGCCCTCGCCACGGCCGGTCCGATCGCCAACGCGCGCGGCCTGACGCCGCGGGTCGATCCCGACCTCGTCGAGTTCGACTACGGCGACTACGGTGGAACGGTCCGAGGGGCGGTGGCGCTGAACATCAGCCGCGATCACCTGCACACGCCGGTCCCCGGCGGCGAGAGCCTGGCCGACGCCTGGCTGCGTGCCCGACGCGTGGCGGAGCGGCTGGCGCCGGCGCTGCGCGCGGGCGGGCACCTGCTCGTGGTGGGCCATCAGCGGCTCAACCGACTGCTCGTCGGCGCCGTGGCCGCGCGGACGCTCGACGACGCGGTGCGCGACAAGAGCTACCGCCCGGAGCACGGCGCGGTGCTGGACCTGTGGTTCGACGGCGAACTCCGGATCGTCGAGCGCAGGGTCAGGGCCCAATTGGAGGCGGATGGCACCTCAGCGCTTCGTCCCTCGGAGCCCGGCCGCGACTCGTCGTCAGTCAATACCGACGGCGCGAGGGCTCGACGTGAACCAACACGTCTGCTACCCACGACAGCTGCTGCTTCAAGATGGCTCGCACGTGTCCTCCAATCGCGTGGGATGCGGCGACCGTGAGCGTCGGGTCCACTGCGATGTGCAGGTCGATGTGATACTGCAGGCCGGACTTGCGCGCAAATACCTTGTCGATGTCCTGCACTCCAGCGACAGATGTTGCGACCCTCGTGATCTCGGTCGTCAGTTCTGACGGCGGCATGGTGTCGACGAGTTCGAGTGACGAGTCACGCACGACGCGAATCCCGGTGAGGACGACTACGACTCCCACGGCGAATCCGCCGTAGTGATCGGCGGCCAGGAAGCGAGTCGGATCGTAGGCGGCCAATCCCACCGCCGTGAGCGCGGCGAGCGCCGAAAGGATGTCGACCGCATCGTTCCATGCATCGGCGATCAGCGCCGAGCTTCGAATAGCTCGCCCAACTCGAAACTTCACCGACGACATGATCCCGCGCAGAACGATCGTGCCGACGAGCGCACCGGCCGCCGACACGCCGGGCGGCGGGTGCTTCGCGCCAACCGCCTGCAACGACTGGTGGCAGATCATGGCCCCGCCGAGGGCGAGGATGACACCAACCCCGAACGCAGCCAGGGTTTCGAACCGCCCGTGTCCGTACGGGTGATTCTCGTCGGGCGGCCTCGCCGCCAGGCTCATGCCGATCAGCACAATGCCTGAAGCCAGGACGTCACCGGCAAGCTCGAACCCCGTCGCCACCACCGACGTCGAGTGCGCGAGCAGACCGATGATGACGTTGCTGCTGGCGAGGACCGCGCTGATGGCGATGCTTGCGTGGGTAATGCGCCGCGCCGTCTGGTACGACTGTTCGACGAACGTCACAGGGCGTTCCGGTCCGAGAACCCTCACCTCACGACGAGTACCGCCGCAGGACAGTGGTTCAAGACGCCTTCGGCCACGCTCCCGACGAGCAAGCGCTCGACCCCACTGACACCCCGTGCGCCGACGACCATCAGGTCTGCTTTTGCTTGGGCGAAGGCGGCAAGCATATCGCGCAACGGCGGGCCCGTGCTGACGACGGGTACCTGACGCGCCACCCGCGATGCTGGAGCGTCCCGGCGATACGGGTGAGCCGCTTGCCGGCCGCGGCGACCCGATCGGCGTTCAAGCGCCTCACTTCCACGGCCACCGACGCAAGGATCGCCGCCGGGGCCATCGCTTGGGCAGGCAACGCGGCAGTTTCGACCGCCGTGAAGAGCACGACGCGACCGTCCCGAGGGGCCCGAAGCCTCAGCACGAACGCCACGGCACGCTGTGCATTCGGCGAACCGTCGACGCCAATGACGATCCTGCGCACGCCGAGCGACCGGCGCCTGACGACGAGTACCGTGCACCGTGCGCCGCGCACGACTCCGCGCGACACACTGCCCATCAGCAGACGCCGCAACGGACCGTGCCCGCGCCAGCCCAGCACAATGACGTCGGCAGCGAACCGCTCGGCCTCGCCGAGGACTCCCACGATCGGGGTCGTATCGACGACAACGGCTTCGGACTCCGGCCACCGCCGCCTCAGGTTGCGCTGAACCGCGCGGGCCGCAGCGTCAGCGCTGCGATCGAGGGCGGCCAGCAGAATCGAGCGGCTGTGCTCCTTGCCCATCCGTCGAGCGACAACCGCCCGCGCGCGGGCCTGTGCGGGCCACGGGAACCGCAGCGCTGTCGAGACCGCGCCCCTCGCCTGAGGCGATCCATCGGTCGCAACGAGGAGCCGGAACTCTTGAATCTTGGGCATGGTGCCTCCCGCCGGTGGGACGTCTTCGAAGGTGCACGTGTCGAGCCAGTCGCCGATCTTGCTGATGGCGTAGGCGCGGCCCGGGAAACGGCGACCAGCTCTGTGGATAAGTCCTCATGGGTGGGGAAGATCCCGCGGTCCTGACGTTGGCGTCCGCCGCGCGCAGCACGCCATCGCCAGGTCCAGCTTGCCCGGTGTGGTCTGCGCCTTGCTTGCCATGTATCGTCAAGTCGCCGGCGGCGCGTGCGCGCGCCCAGCCGCGCCACCCGCTCGTGGGGGTGACTGACGAGCGCCGCGCGGCGCGGCCGCTGCCTGTGATTGGAACGGACAATGACGCCCTGGTACTCCGTCGACGCGCACGTTGCCGCAGCCCAACTGGGTCCTGTCCCCCAGAGCGGCCTTACAACGGCTGAGGCGCTCCGGCGCCAGTCGATAGACGGCCCCAACCAGTTGGTCGAGCGTCGCGGGCGCGGCGCCTGGGTCATCGCCTGGGAGCAGCTCACAGCCACGATGGTCGTGATTCTGATCGTCGCTGCCGCGGTCTCGGTCGCCGTGGGTGACTACAAGGATGCGGTCGCGATTCTCGCCATCGTCGTGCTGAATGCCCTTCTGGGCTTTCATCAGGAATATCGCGCGGAGAACGCCATCGCCGCTCTGAAGAACCTGGCAGCACCTCACGTGCGAGTTCGACGCGACGGACACATCGTCGAGATTTCTGCACGCGACCTGGTTGTTGGCGACGTCATGCCGCTTGAGGCGGGGAACGTCGTCGCAGCCGACGGCCGCCTGATCAGCGCGCCGAATCTGCGGACACAGGAAGCCGCGTTGACCGGCGAGTCCCAATCAGTGGAGAAGGATCCTGCGACGATCGCCGCGCCGGAGGATGGCTCGACAGTCGCTCTGGGCGATCGTCGCAACATGGTCTTCATGGGGACCACGGTGACATACGGGCGTGGGTACGCCGTTGTCACCGACACCGGCATGCGAACGGAACTCGGCGCGGTCGCGACGCTGCTTCAGGGCGTTCGACACGAGCCGACGCCCCTTCAACGTCGGCTGGACCAACTCGGCCGGCGGCTGGCGCTGGCCGCACTCGCGATCGTGGCCTTGATCTTCACGCTGGGCATCGCTCGCGGCGAGGCCCTCAAGATCATGTTTCTCACGGCCGTCGGCATGGCGGTCGCGGCCGTTCCCGAAGGGTTGCCTGCAGTCGTCACGATCGCCCTCGCGCTCGGGGCGCAACGGATGTTGCGGCGCCATGCCCTGATCCGCAAGCTCGCGGCCGTCGAGACGCTCGGCTCGGTAACCGTCATCTGCTCCGACAAGACCGGGACGCTCACCGAGAACCGTATGCGGGCGGCCGTGCTCGACGTTGCAGGTCGGCGCGTGGAGCTGGCCAACAACAAGACGCTATGTCTCGATGTGTGGACCCAACCTGGAGGCCTCGTCCAGGCGGCGGATCGAAAAGCCGAGAGTGAGTTGGCCCTGGCGCTTCTTCTCGTTGGCGGCGCGCTCTGTAACGATGCGGCCGTCGAGAGCAACACGACCAATCTCTTGGCGTCCCGGACCGCCGTCGGTGACCCCACGGAAGCCGCGCTGGTCCATGCGGCCGCACAGGCCGGGATACGGAAGAACGACCTCGAGCGCCAATGGCCCAGAAGCGCCGAAGTGCCGTTCGAGTCCGAGCGAAAACGGATGACCACGATCCACACGCTGACTTCCGACTCGACGCCGTTGGCAGATGCGCTCCGACTGATCGTGTAAGGACGATACCGCCAACCTGCGACCTGGTCAGGTGGCCTTTACGAAGGGCGGCGTCGACCGGTTAGTCGACATCTCCCGGCACGTGTGGGCAGGGGATGTCCGCGAGCCCCTCGATGATGAGTGGGCAGCCCGGATCCTCCGTGCCAATGATCGCCTGGCGGCCGACGGAATGCGCGTCCTCGGAGTCGGGTTTCGGGTGCTGCACGCGTTACCGCAGGACCATCGGACCGTCGAGAGCGACCTGACATTCATCGGGCTCGTGGGCATCCTCGATCCCCCGCGTGCCGAGGCCAGGGACGCTGTGGCGACCTGCATCTCCGCCGGGATCCGGCCGGTGATGATCACGGGGGACCATCCCCTGACGGCGGGCTACATCGCTCGGGAGCTGGGCATTGCTCTCGGCGAGCGCATCCTCACGGGGCCAGAGATTGAGCGACTGCAACCCCGGGAGCTCGTCGAGGCCGTAGGGCAGGTAGCCGTCTTTGCGCGGGTCTCACCCGAGCACAAGCTCGCCATAGTCGATGCCCTGCGTCAGCGGGGCGACGTCGTCGCGATGACAGGCGACGGCGTCAATGACGCACCGGCACTGAAACGGGCGGACATCGGCGTCGCCATGGGGATCACCGGGAGCGACGTGTCCAAGGAAGCAGCCGACATGGTTCTGCTCGACGACAACTTCGCGACAATCGTCGCCGCCGTCGAGGAAGGCCGCGTCATCTACGACAACATTCGGAAGTTCGTGAAGTATCTATTGACCACCAACTCCGGTGAACTCTGGCTGATGTTGCTGGCTCCCTTCCTGGGGATGCCCCTTCCCCTGCTGCCACTACAGCTCCTCTGGATCAATCTGGTTACTGACGGACCGACTGCCTTGACGTTGGGCGTTGAGCCCCCCGAGCGCGGCGTCATGAACCGTCCGCCACATCCGCCAAACGAGAGTATCTTCGCTCGTTCGCTCGGCGTGCATGTGATCTGGGTCGGGGTGATGATGGCCGCGCTCACGTTAGGGGTGGGCTATTGGTACTGGCAGTCAGCTGACGCGAGGTGGCGGACGATGGTCTTCACGACGTTGGCGTTCTCGCAGATGGCGCATGTAATGGCCATCCGCTCTGGCACCGATTCGTTGTTCCGCATCGGCGTGCTGTCGAATCGCTGGCTGGCGACAGCCGTCGGAGCAACAGTAGGCCTGCAGCTGGCCGTCATCTACGTGCCGCTCTTGAATCGCGTGTTCGACACCCTGCCCCTGGGGTTCGGTGATGTGGGTCTCGCCGTCTCCTTGGCTGGCATTGTGCTGGCCGCAGTCGAGGTCGAGAAGTGGCTGCGTCGTGGGACGCCCCGGGGCCTGCGCGGCGCGCGAGCGTCGCTGACCGGCGACTCGCATCTTGGCCGCTGGCTGGCGCAGTGAGCACGGCCCCGTAGGCGTCACGATGCTGCCGGTCCGCATCCGCAGCGCTTGCCCAGATCGCCGAGAATGACGCAGTCGGGCCCTGGCCCGCCTGCGCACCGCGCGTCGCAGGCCGCGACGAAGCCGACGAGACTCCGCTCGAGGGCCCGTAGTTCACGCATCTTGGCTCGGACGGCTTCCAAGTGGGTGGCGGCCAACTCGCGGGCGTCGAGGCACGAACTCGATTGGTTGTCGAGCAGACCGACCAACGTCCGCACCTGGCCGATCGAAAAGTCGAACTCGCGGCAGCGACGAATGAACGTCAACCGGTCGACGTCGACACGTCCGTAGACGCGCTGATTGCCAGCTTGCCGTGGCGCTGCCCGCAGCAGCCCGATCTCCTCGTAGTAGCGAATGGTCGGGGCCGAGGTCCCGGTCCGCTCCGCAAGTTCGCCGATGCGCAGGTGGCTGATGAGTCTCTCGCCAGAAGGCCCTTGAACGTCAAGTAACTTGAGCATCTATCGTGGCATGCGTGACGGCGATCAGCAAGGAGCTGGAACCCATGACCATGAACGACGCGCCTGTCGCATGCATCCTCGACGGGACGCACTACACCGAGCGACTCGCGTGGATCGCACGCTTGAATCAAGACGGCCTGCTCAGCCATCAGCGGTACGAAACCGCGCTCGAGCTGCGCTACGCCGCGGCGGCGCGGGACCGGGTCCATGCGTTGGTGCGAGAGGAGTCCGAGTGTTGCCCGTTCCTGACCTTCGCGCTCGACGGGTCCGGCAGTGATCTGCGACTCACGATCACGGCGCCAGAGATGGTGCGAGAAGCCGCCGACCAATGCTTCGAGCCGTTCCTGACGTTCGAAGCGCCGTGCTCGACCGTCGCGCGCCGTTCACAGCCTGGCAAGGCCTGCTGCACCTAGACGGGAGCCGACAATGAGCGAACAACCGCTTCCTCTCCATCGCGGTGCATCAAGGCTCGCCTCAACGGCAGCGACGACCACTGCTCTCGGTGCGATTGCCTGTGGCGTCTGCTGCGTCCTACCCTTCGCCCTGCCGGCGGTCGGGCTGGCAGGCACGGGCGGGGCCGTCGCATGGCTCGGTCAGGCGTTCTGGGGTGCCCTCTACTTGGCGGGCGCGCTCGTGGCCATCGCCTGGGCCTGGGTGGCCACCAGCAGCATCCGGACCGGACGCGGCCCCGCGCACGCGACGATTCTTGCAATGCTCGTCGCTACTCTGGCGCTTGGCGTGGCGCTCATCTGGCCGGTAGTGGAACCGCACATTTTCAGGGCTCTCAAAGGTTGACCGCGTTGATGGTCGACTGAGGAGACAGGCCGTAGCGCATGGAGGAGTACCGACCATCTTTGGCGCGGCTGCCGACGGGATGACGCCTAGCCCGCAGAGGCGGCATCGCGGGTCAAGGGCCGCGTCGCCTCCGCCCCTCAGGACCGAACCAGCTCCGGCGCCTCGACCGGCGGGATGATCGTCCGCTGATCCGAGGCGTCCGGCGTAGTCGCCGCCAGCGCCTGGAACGCCGCGGCGAACTTCTCGAGCCACGCCACGTTGGCCTCGAGCGTCGCCCGCAGCGAGGCGTCGTCGTGCTCGGCGTCCAGCTCGTTCTGCAGCCGCCACAGGTAGGGCTCGTCGACGACGCTGGCGAAGCCCTCGACCAGCTTCGACGAGTCCTGGTGGTGCCAGTCGCGCAGGTAGTCCTGCATCGACACGTGCAGCGCGAAGAAGCGGCGCAGCAGCGGGTCGATCGACTGGATGAAGGCGTAGTCGCGGTACTTGCGCTGGAAGAAGAGCAGCGCCGTCACGCCCCAGTAGCAGGCGTTGTCCCAGGCCACCTTGGCCGACATCACCCGGGCGTGGCCGAAGATCTGGTACTGGTTCTCGTAGACCTTGGTGAACGCCTCGAACAGCCGCAGGTAGATGACGTTGAAGGCGGCCGCGTGCCGGCGGATGTCGACGCCGTCGCCGTCGCGCAGGATCATCTCGGTGATGAGGTCGTTGCCCATCCCGATGAAGTCCGAGCCGGGCGAGTAGAACGGGTCGGTGAAGACGCCGGCCTCGCCGGTCAGCGCCCAGCGCTCGTTGGAGTAGACCCGGGCGCAGCCGTGCGGGTAGTGGTTGAGCCCGAGGAAGTCCTCGACCAGGTCGTTGTGATCGCGGCAGACCTCGGCGGCCTGCGGCTCGTGCTCGTCGAGCCAGGCGTACGACTTCTCGAGGCGGTTGATGGTCGGGTAGGGGTGCATCTCGGCGTCGACGACGATGCCGACGCTGGTCATCCCCGAGCCGAGCGGGATGAACCAGACCCAGTAGCCCGGCCCCATCAGGTGGTTGGTGCTGAGCCAGCGGTTGCCGCTGGCGACCCGGCCCTGCCAGTCGGAGTCGGCCGTCCAGTCGTCCAGCTTCAGCGCCTTGTTGACGCGCCACCACGTGGCGTTGGCCTTGTGCGGGCTCGGCCGCCGCAGGCCGAACTTGCCTTTGAGGAAGCCGCGGCGGCCGGTGGCGTCGACGACCCACCGGCAGGTCACGCCGTAGGGCGAGCCGGCCTGGGTGAACTGGACGGTGTGGTGCGGGTCGCCGAGCACGACGTCGGTCGTGATGGCCTGGCCGAGGACCTCGCACCCCTGCCGCTGGTCCTCCTCGAACAGGAAGTTCTCGAGGCGTCCGCGGTCGAGCTGGTAGCTCGGGACGCGCGGGAAGCGGCGCGGGCCCAGCTCGAAGCGGCCGCGGATGTCCTTGTTGACGCCGTCGTCGAAGAAGTAGCGGATGCCGAACTTCGGCAGCTGCTGGTCGGCCATGTACGGGTCGAGCCCGAGGATCTGGCCGAAATAGTGCGCCCCGATCTCGACGCTCGATTCGCCCACCTTGTGGGCCGCTTCGGGCGCCGGGTGGGTGCGCTTCTCGAGCACCAGCACGCGGAGGCTGGCCCGTTCCTGGCGCAGTTGCCGGGCGAGCGTGAGGCCGGCCAGCCCCCCGCCGAGGATGACGACGTCGTAGTGTGCCTGCATGCCCCTCGGCATAGTATTACGAACGCATGGGCCGGAAAAACCCGCTGCTGGCACCCCCCATCCTGCTTGGCCTGGCGCTGGCCGCGGTCGCGGTCCTGGCCGCCGATGGCATCGTTGCAACCCTCGGCGCGCGCGCCCAGCCGGCGCCCGGGCCCCGCTTCTACCCGGATGATCCGGTGTGGGTCGACGACGACCGCGCCTTCGACGCGGCCGCCGCGCTGCCGACCGCGACCGGCGACATCTACGACTTCGTCGAGCACACGTTCCTGCCGCCGGTGAAGCCGACGAACGCGCCGGCCGCCAACGTCAACACGCTCGACGAGGTCCCCGACTCCAGCTGGTTCACCAACCGCATCGGCCGGCAGCGGCTGTCGCGCGAGGATCTCGTCCGCGGGCCCGACCGGCTGGTCCGGCCCGACATCCAGGCCTGGCCGATCGTCGCCGGCAAGGCCGAGGGCAAGCAGCCCGGCTATCGCGTCCAGAGCCCCGACAAGCACCTCTGGCAGATCGAGTTCGATCCGCCGGCCCACCCGGAGATGGCGTCGGCGGCCGAGGTGATCGGGACGGCGTTCTACCACGCGCTCGGCTATCACGTCGTCGATGTCTACGTCGCCGACGTCGATCCGGCGAAGATCCAGATCGCGCCGACCGCGCGGATGCGGGCGGCGGCGCTGCCGAAGGGCGTCCGGCCGTTCGTCCGCGCCGATCTCGACGCCGTGCTGGCGCGCGCCGCGCGCCGTCCGGACGGCCGCGTCCGCGTCCTGGCCAGCCGCTTCGCCGAGGGCTCGCCGCTCGGCAGCTTCCGCTACGACGGCCAGCGCCCCGACGATCCCAACGACGTCTTCCCGCACGAGCACCGCCGCGAGCTGCGCGCCAACCGCGTCTTCGCGGCCTGGCTGAACCACGACGACTCGCGCGGCCTCAACAGCCTCGACATGCTCGAGCGGGTCGACGGCAAGTCGTGGGTCAAGCACTACATGTTCGACTTCGGGTCGATCATGGGCAGCGGCACGGTGTTCGCGCAGAAGCCGCGCGCCGGCAACGAGTACATCTTCGAGGGCAAGCCGGGCCTGCTCACCGGTCTGACCTTCGGCCTCTACCTCAAGCCGTGGATCACGATCCGCTATCCGGAGGTGCCGCCCTCGGTCGGGCGCTTCGAGGGCACCCGCTTCGCGCCCGAAGCGTGGAAGCCGGAGTACCCGAACCCGGCCTTCCAGAACATGCGGCCCGAGGATGCCTTCTGGGGCGCCCGCCTCGTCTCGCGGTTCACGCCGGACGACATCGCTGCCATCGTCGGCAAGGGCGAGTACCTCCGATCCAGCCGCCACCGCCTACGTCACCAAGGTCCTGATCGAGCGGCAGCGGAAGGTCCTCCAGACGTGGCTGAACGTCGTCACGCCGCTCGTCGATCCGGCGCTGTCGGCCGATGGCGTGCTGCACGCGACGAACGCCGCCGTCGCCGCCGGCGTCGCCGACGCGCCGAAGCGCTACACGGCCCAGTGGTTCGTCTGGAACAACGCCGCCGGCACCCGCCAGCCCATCGGTCGCGTGGTCGAGGTGGGCGGCGCCGCCGACCTGACTCTGCCGTTGCCGGTCGCCCTCGCCAGCCGCCAGGCCGGAGAGTACATTGGGGTTTCGGTCACGGGCGACGACGCCGCCCATCCGGGCTGGCGCGGCCATCCCGCGACCTTCTCGTTCCGCCGCACGCCGGGCGGCTGGGAGACGGTCGGGATCGAGCGAGACGGGAGACCACTGGAGGATCCGTGAGCCGTACGCGCCATTCGAGTCGACGCAGCCGCGCCCTGTTGACCGCCGCGCTGGTGGCGCTGCCGCCGATGGTCCCGAGCATGATCGCCGCCGACACCGCCGCGCCCGTGGCCAAGAAGCGTCCGACCGTCCGCGAGCTGCACGGCGATCGCTTCGTCGACGACTACTTCTGGCTGCGCGAGAAGACCAGCCCCGAGGTGCGGGCCCACCTCGAGGCCGAGAACGCCCACGCCGAATCGGTGATGGCGCCTTACCAGGCCCTGCAGGACACGCTCTACAAGGAAATGCTCGGGCGCATCAAGGAGACCGACCTGTCGGTTCCGGTGCGGGACGGCGCCTATTTCTATTACACGCGGACCGAGCAGGGGCAGCAGTACACCGATCTACTGCCGCAAGAAGGGCAGCCTCGACGCGCCCGAAGAGGTCTACCTCGACGTCAACGCGCTGGCCAAGGGCGAGAAGTTCATGGCCATCGGCGCGATGAGCGTCAGCGACGACGGCAACCTGCTCGCCTACAGCACCGACAAGACCGGCTTCCGCGAATACAAGCTCTACGTCCGCGACCTGCGCACCGGCGAGCTGCTCGAGCAGCCGGCCGAGAAGGTCACGACGGTCGACTGGGCGGCCGACAACAAGACGCTGTTCTACACGACGACCGACCCGGCCAAGCGGCCCTACCGGCTGTATCGCCACGCCATCGGCGGCGACGGCGGCGGCACGCTGCTCTACGAGGAGAAGGACGAGCGCTTCAGCGTCGACGTCGGCCGCTCGCGCAGCAAGGCCTACCTGTTTCTCGAGATCGCCAGCCTGACGACGTCGGAGGTCCACTATCTCGGCGCCGACCAGCCGTCCGGCACCTGGAAGATCGTCGCGCCGCGCGAAAGAGAACCAGGAGTACGACATCGATCACCGCGGCGATCAGTTCTTCATCCGCACCAACCAGGGCGGCCGCAACTTCGCGCTCGCCGTGGCCCCGGTCAGCGATCCGTCGCCGGCCGCAGTGGAAGACGATCCTGCCGCACCGCGCCGACGTGATGCTGCAGAGTGTCCGTGTCTTCGCCGGGCATACCGTCCTCGTCGAGCGGGCCAACGCGCTGCCGCGGCTGCGCGTGGTGAAGGCCGGCGCCGAAGCCGACCGACGCCTGGACCGCGCTGCCGTTTCCCGAGGCCGCCTACTCGGTCGCGCCGGGCGCCAACCCCGAGTTCGACGACGCCGACGTTCCGCTACACCTACACGTCGTTCACGACCCCGCCGTCGGTGTTCGACTACGACTTCGCGACCGGCCAGTCGACGCTGCTGAAGGAAACCGAGGTACTGGGCGGCTACGACCGGACCAAGTACGTGACCGAGCGGATTACGGCGACCGCCGCCGACGGCACGAAGGTCCCGATCTCGCTCGTCTACCTGAAGACGCTGGTCAAGCGACGGCGGCAGACCCGATGTACCTGACCGCCTACGGCTCCTACGGCATCCCGAGCAACGTCGCGTTCTCGCCGAACCGCTTCAGCCTGATCGACCGCGGCGTGGTCTACGCGATGGCCCACATCCGCGGCGGCGGCGATCTCGGCAAGCCGTGGCACGACCAGGGCCGCATGCTGCAGAAGAAGAACACCTTCACCGACTTCATCGCGGTGCGCCGAGCACCTGATCGCGCAGAAGTACGGCGCGGCGCGCCGCCTGGCCATCGAGGGCGGCAGCGCCGGCGGCCTGCTGATGGGCGCCGTCGCCAACATGCGGCCCGACCTGTTCCAGGCGGTCATCGCCCAGGTGCCGTTCGTCGACGTCATCAACACGATGACCGACACGTCGCTGCCGCTGACCGTCGGCGAGTTCGAGGAGTGGGGCAATCCGGCCGGCAGCAAAGCCGAGTACGACTACATCAAGTCCTACGACCCGTACCGCAACATCACGGCGCAGGCCTACCCGGCGATGCTGGTGAAGACGTCGTTCAACGACAGCCAGGTGATGTACTGGGAGCCGGCCAAGTACGTGGCGCGGCTCCGCGCGACGCGCAAGACCGACAAGCAGCCCGCTCGTCTTCAAGGTCAACATGGCCGCCGGCCACGGCGGCTCGTCGGGCCGCTACGACCGGCTCAAGGAAGTCGCCTTCGACTACAGCTTCGTCCTGTGGCAGCTCGGGATCGAGTGCGGCTGCTAGCTGGTCTTGCGGTCGCGCTCTCACGCGCGACCGCGGGCCGCCCCTTGGGCGTGCCGACTGCTATTCGCCGCGCTGGGCGCGCCGGCTGACCGCCGCGGGCGGCTGCCGTCCGCGCGCCGGCGGCTACTGGCGCCTGACCACGACACCCAGCGCCCACGCCGCCTGTTTGCGGACGTTGTTTGTTGGCGCCGTCGCCCTCAGCGGCGGCGCAGGCAGCCGCGTATTCCGCGGCGAGGTGTCATCCGGCGCTGGGCGCGCCGGCTGACCGCCGCGGGCGGCTGCCGTCCGCGCGCCGGCGGCTACTGGCGCCTGACCACGACACCCAGCGCCCACGCCGCCTGTTTGCGGACGTTGTTTGTTGGCGCCGTCGCCCTCAGCGGCGGCGCAGGCAGCCGCGTATTCCGCGGCGAGGTGTCATCCGGCGCTGGGCGCGCCGGCTGACCGCCGCGGGCGGCTGCCGTCCGCGCGCCGGCGGCTACTGGCGCCTGACCACGACACCCAGCGCCCACGCCGCCTGTTTGCGGACGTCGGCGTCCTTGTCCTGCAGCGCCACCGTCAGGCCGTCGGTGGCGCTGCCGTCGCCGATTGCGCCGAGCGCCCAGGCCGCCTGCTTGCGGACGTTGCCGTCGGCGTCCTTGAGCGCCCGCACCAGCGGCTCGACGGCCCGCGCGTCGTGGATCGCGCCGAGCGCCCAGGCCGCCTGGTGCCTGACGTCGGCATCCGCGTCGCCGAGCGCCGTCGACAGGATGGTGACGGCGCGTCCGTCGCCAATCGCCCCCATCGCCCACGCCGCCTGCTTGCGCACCTCGCTCTGGCTGTCGCCCATCGCGCCGGCCAGTCCGTCGATGCCGCGCGCACTGCGAATCGCGCCGAGGGCCCAGGCCGCCTGCTTCCGGACGCCGTGGTCGCGATCCTTGAGGCCGCGGATCAGCGGATCGACCGCACGCTCGCTGCGGATGGCCCCGAGGGCCCACGCCGACTGTCGGCGGACGTCGGCGCTGTCGTCCTGGGTGACGGTCCGGGCCAGCGGCTCGACCGCCCGGTCGTCGCGTAGCGCGCCGAGGGCCCAGACGACGTTCTCCCGCACCGTGGCGACCGAGTCGCCGAGCTGGGCGATCAGCGGCGGCACGGCGCGTTCGTCGCGCAGCGCGCCCAGGATCCAGGCGGCGTTGCGGCGGGCGTGGCCGCCGCCCTTCGGCAGGACGCGCAGGACCGGCTCGAAGCTGAGCGTGCCGATGCGGCCCAGCGCGCGGGCGGCCTCCTGGCCCGGGGTGGTCGGCTCGGTCGGCTGCCACTGGCGCTGGAAGCTGTTGTCGCCATCGACGTCGTTGAGCCACCACTCTTCGCGACAGATGTAGGGGCTGACCGGCGCGTCGTCGTCGAGCACCGCGACGAGCGAGGCGATGGCGGCGGCGGCGTCGGCCTTGCGTTCGGCCAGCGCGCAGGCGACGAGGGCGCGGGCGGCCGGGACCGGCGAGTCGAGCTGGGCGATCAGCGAGGCGATGGTGTCGCGGCGCATGGTCGCGAGCGGAGCGGCGGCGGCTGCCTTCCCGCCGACGGCGACATCGGTCGCAGCGTCGGCGACCGGGTCGGCGGCGGTCAGGTCGGCGGCTGTTGTGGCCGTCGCCCGGACGGGGGCCGTCACGCGCGGCGACGGAGTGAGGCCGAAACCGACCGCGAGCACGAAGGCGGCGCCGGCGGTCGACAACAAGGCAGGGGACATGGAACCTCCGGGCGAGTGATGCTAGAAAAACTGCATGTGCGGCGAAAAGGGGGGCGCCGCGGCCGGCGCCCCTGCAGGAGACGACTGGACGACTCAGCGTTCGCGGCCCAGCTGGCCGAGCAGGTGCGCGGCCATGCGGCGCACTTCAGCATCCTTGTCCTTGAGCGCGTCGATGGCCGCGTCCTTGCCGCGGCCGGCGTCAATCTGGCTGATGGCGAAGAGCGCCTGGCGGCGGACGTCGGCATTGCTGTCCTTGGCGGCGATGAGCAGCGGGTCGATGGCGCGCGGGTCGCGGAGCTGGCTGAGGGCGAAGGCGGCGCGTTCGCGCACTTCCTCGTTGGCGTCCTTCAGCGCGACCGTCAGCCCGGGGATGGCGCGCACGTCACGGAGCTGGCCGAGCGCGAACACCACGTTCTGCCGCACCTCGACGTCGGTGTCCTGCAGCGCCGGGAGGAGCGCGTCGGCGGCGGCCGGGTCGCGCATCTGCCCGAGCGCGTGGGCAGCCTGCTGCCGCACCTCGACGTCGGTGTCCTTGAGGGCGCCGCCGAGCGCGGCGATGACGCGCGGGTCGGCGGGGACCACCTCGCGGCGGGGCCGCTCGGCGCGAGTGACCGCCCGGGCGTTCGGCGGGTTCGGCGTGGGCGTCGGGGTCGGGGTCGGCGTCGGCGACGCGGCCGGCGTCGGCAGGCTCTGGTCGTCCATGTCGACGTTGACGTTGAAGGCGAAATCCATATCGGCGGCGACCCTGGCCACGGTCAGCGCTCGCGGCGCCACGCTGGTGACAGCGTAGACGCGCGTGGCCGGCGACACCGACGCGACCGGGGCGAGGGCCGCCTCGGCATCGATCTCGGCCAGCGCGGCCTGGGCGATGGCTTCGGGTTCGACGGCGAGCGGGGCCAGCGCGGCGATCGGCGCAATCGGCGCGATCATGTCGTCGGCCAGCACGGCGCGCGGCGGCGTCGCCGGGCGTGGCGCCTTGGGCGCCTTCGGCGTCGGGCCGCCGCCCGGCGGAATGATCCGCGCGGCCGGCTGCGCCTCGGCGGCGGCCAGGGCCCACGGGTCGAGCGCCGCGAGCGGCGCGACGAGTGCGAAGCAGAGCAGACCCGCGATCCCCGCGGCGCCGTAGGACACGGACTGCCGGTTGCGAGCGTCGTCCAGAATGGCCATGAGTCGTCCCTCCAGCTCGGAGCGGTGGGCCATCGCCACACCCCCCGACCACGTTGGTGTCGTGACATGACGCGCGGCGCGCGCCACATCGAGCAGGTGTTCCGCGTAATCCGGCCCAGCTGTCCCGGCGACCAGCACCGCGTCGTCGCAGGCCCGTTCACGCTCGCGCCGCAGGGAGCGGGCGGCGTACCAGGCGAGCGGGTTCATCCAGTAGAGCGCGCAGGTGGCGCTGGCGGCGAGCTGCGTCAGGCAGTCGCGGCGCCGGACGTGCGCCAGCTCGTGGAGCAGCACCGAGGTCAGGCGCTCGTCGGGCCACGCATCGGCCTCGGCCGGCAGCGCCACGGTCGGACGCAGGTAGCCGGCGGCCATCGGCATCGTGATCGATTCGGCCCGGACGAACTGCGTGCCCGGCACCCCCGACAGCCGCGCCAGGCGGCGCGCGGTGCCGAGCCACGGCGCCGACGTGCTGGTCCGGCGGCGCAGGGCGCGGAAGGTCACCAGGTTGGCGACGCCGATGCGTCCGAGCAGGAGCAGCGTGCCGAGCGCCCAGAGGCCGGCGAACCAAAGGCCCCAGGAGATGCGGCCGAAGACGCCCAGCGTGGCCGTCTCGCGTGCCGTCTCGTGTGCCGTCTCGGGCGCGACCTCGAGGGCCGAGGGGGTAGCGGGGGGGGCCGTGGCCATGGCCGGCGCCGACGGCAGCGCGCGCGCCGCCGAGCGACGCGGGGCGGCCGGCGGCTGGACGGCGTCGATCGGGGCGTCCAGCATCGCGGACGGCGCAGTGACGTCCACCGTCGCCGGCGCGAAGGCCGGCACCAACGGCACGTGCCAGGTCGGCAGGATCCACGAGAGGGGCGCCACGGCCAGCGCGCCGGCCAGGCCGCAGGCCCAGACGGCGTGGCGCAAGGCCGCGGATCGGCCGCGCAGGGCGGCGTTGGTCAGGGCGGCGGCCAGCAGGACCGCGGACGAGCGAGCGAGAACGTCCCAGAGCACCATCACGACCTCTTCTGCTTGGCTCGGGCGATGACGCCCGACAACCGATCGAGCTCGGCGGTCGACAGGCGGGTGGACTCGCCGTCGAGGAGTGCGGCGACGGCTTCCTCGGTCGACCCGTCGAAGAACGTGCGCACGAGATGGGCCAGGGCCGACCGCTTGGCGCTGTCGCGCGCGACGACAGGGACATAGACGTAGCGTGGGCCATCCTGTTCGTGCCGGACGTGGCCTTTGGTCTCGAGGATGCGCAGCAGTGCACGCACCGCCGAGTAGCTCGGGGCATCCGGCAGGTTGGCCTGGATCTCGGCGGCGGTGGCCCGCCCCCGGGCGAACAGGACGTCCAGGATCTGGCGCTCGCGTCGGCTGACGTCGAGGTGAGCGGGTCGGTCGGCGAATCTCGGCATATCGAATCGATTCACATGCTCAATTTCTAGCAGTGTGCTGGAAACTTAGCACCGCGCGCGCCAGGTGTCAACGGGGGGCGCGCGCGGAACTCCCAACCGCCAACTGCCAACTACCAAGGAACCACCAATTCCCAACCACCAACGATGGTGGGAGCGCTTCGGCCCATTGGGCGTTGGGCGTTGGGAGTTCCTTGGAAGTTGGGATTTGGAAGTTGGGAGTTGGCCCGGCGTGCGCTCCCTAGCGCGGCAGCACGCCAAAGCTCACCGTCGCCCAGCGCGACACGTAGTCCACCGGCGCGCCGCGTTCGGCGTCGACCATGTGCACGAACGCGACGAACCAGTGGCCGTCGTGGGTGAGGCGGACGTCGGCGCGTCCCTCGGCGTCGGTGGTCAGGTCCTGGACCGGGATCGACACGGTGCTCGTGCCGATCGTGCCGCCGGCGCGCAGCGTCCAGCCGGCGAGCGGGCGCCCGCCGACGAGCGCGCGGACCGAGACGGTGCCGCCGACGCCGACGCGATACGGATCGACCAGCGGCACGATCTCGGCCGCGTAGCCGAGCGGCGTGAGCGCGGCCGACGCTCCGTCGCGCGGCGCCGGCGCGAGATGCCCGGCTGCGTCGGTGACGGCGACGATCGTCTTCGCCGCCTTCGCATACGACTCGCGCGCGCGGGTGCCGAGGCGATGCGTGGCGCGCCGTCGATCGAGGATCGGGGTGATGCCTTCCTCGCGCAGGTAGGCGTCGAAGGCGGCGCCGTTGAGCGTGATCGGATGCGCGGCGAGCTCGACGCCGACGACGTAGGTACCCGGCCCGTCGAAGGCGACGCGCACGGTGCTGCGCGGATCCCGCGCCGTCCAGGTGTCGCGCGCGATCGCGATGCGCCCGCCCGGGCCGAGCCGCGACAGGTCCGCAATCCGCGGCCGCGCGATCGCGTTCTCGCTGGTGCCGAAGGTGCCGTTCAAGACCGGCAGCGTGATCGTCGCACCCGGCGCGACGAAGAAGCCGCGCGGATGCAGGAACAGCTCGTGCGCGGAGAGCGCCGTGGCGGCTCCGGCCATCGCCGCGGCCGCGACGGCGGCGCCCGCGAGCCGCCGCCGGCCGATCACACCGGCTCCGGCGCGGCCGCGCGCGCCTCGCTCTCGCGGACACCGACCTCGCGGGCCAGCTCCCACTCGGCGCGGCGCGCGCCGAACAGCGTCGCGAACAGGGCCTGCAGGAGGTCGGCGCGCTGGCCGAGCAGGTCGAAGAAGTCCTCGTGGCTGATGCGCAGGACGCGGCCGGCCGCCGTCACCCGGATGTTCGCCCCGATCGGCACGCCGGCGCACGTCTCGAGGACGCCGACCGCGTCGCCGGGGCCGATCGTCAGCATGTCGCCGCCCGGCGGCTGCGCCTCGAGCTCGCCCTCGACGACGATGCGGATCGCCGGCGCGTCGGACGCGTGCGCCAGGATGCCGCCCAGCTCGAGCCGCTCCTCGCGCGAGATGGCGGCGAGCGCAAGCCGCGCCGGCGCCGAGGCGCGGGCGAAGATCGGGATGCGCCGCAACGCCAGCACCACGTCGATCGGCCGCAGCGTGCCGTTCGGGTCGGCCGCGCTCGGCGGCGGGCCGGTGTCGACGATCGAGCCGGTTTCGCGCGGGCCGGCGGTGGTCGCGCGCAGCACGAGGCGGGTGGTGCCGAAGGCCGGGTGATCGAGCATCCAGCGGAACAGGCCCTGGACCAGGTCGGTGTTGTCGGCGAGCAGGCTGAGCGCTTCGTCGACGGTCAGCTGCACCGCCACCGACGTGTCGATCGCCCGCACCGTGTCGGGGTGCGGCCGCTGCTCGAGCGCGTCTTCGAGCCCCAGGGGCGCGGGATGCCCGATGTCGCGGCCCTCACCGCCCGGCGCGGTGGCCCGCACCTGGCCGTCGAGCAGCAGGTGCACGTGCGACGGCAGCGAGCCGGCTTCGTAGAGCGTGTGGCCGCGATCGAGACGGACCTGGCGGCCGGTCCTGGCGATGCGGAACAGCTCGTCGGTCGCCACCGAGGCGAAGATCGGGATGGACCGCAGCCGGCTGGCGATCTCGACGCTCGGCAGCGGCTCCAGCCACAGGGCGCGGCGCTTCGACGCCTGCAGGCGCAGGCCGGCCAGCGTCCAGGACGCCGCCTCGAAGACGTGCCAGTCGCGGACGTCGCGATGGGCCAGCACGTGATCGAGATCGTCGGCCAGCGAGCGCAGCTCGAGCCGCCCGACCAGATCGATCGCCGCCGCCGAGACGACGTCGTCGTCGCTGTTGATCAGGATCAGCAGCGTCTCCTCGACGTCACGCGGCCGCGTCCGCAGGATCACGTTGCCGCGGGTGACCCGCTCCTCGTCCGGCAGGTCCTCGAGCATCGGCATGAGCCGGCGGCGGAGCGGTCCGGAGAGCACATTGTCGAGATACTCGACGGCCGAGGCCTTGGCCCGGGCGTCGCCGTGCTCGATCTCCCAGCGGGCCGCCATCACGTCGCGGCGCGGGTAGAGCAGGCCGAGCATGAAGAAGACGCGTTCCTTGGCCCGCGCTCGCTTCTCCTCGAGCAGCGTCTTCAGCAGGCACGGCGTGGTGACGCCGCCGCGCCTGAACAGATTGTCGTGGTAGGAGAGGAACTGGTAGAACTGCATCCCCTCCAGCCACGCCAGCGTCTCGATCGGGGCGGGATCGAAGGTCAGCTGGGGATGTTCGCGGTGCAGGCGGTCGACGGCGGCGACGCACTTGTAGCGCAGGAACGCGTCCTTCTCGCCGACCAGGGCCGCGACCAGCGCGTCCATCGACGCCTGGCAGGGGATGCGCGACAGCGTCGACGGGACGTGCCGCCGCACCCAGATGTCTTCCTCGGGATCGCGCAGGAAGTGGGCGAGGGCCGGCACCACCTCTTCGCCGTAGCCGACCAGGACGTCGCGCGCCGGCGCCTTCAGGCTGCGATGCCGCAGCAGCGACACCAGCGTGGGCACGAACAGGAAATCGCCCTGGCCGCGCTCGCGAACCGTTCGCATCGCTTCGGTGGCGACGGCCGGGTTGGCATCGTTCAGCAGCGGCACCAGCAGCAGGCTGGTTCTGGGATCGCGGATCTGCCGCAGCGCGATCGCCACCTCCCGCCGCGACGCCGCGCGATCGTCGAAGGCGCCGGACAGCCGGGTCAGGGCGCGCTCCGCCAGCTCGCGGTCGGCCTCCTGGTCGCTGCCGGCGAGCACCACGGCCGCCGTCGCCGCGATGCGCGGGTTGGCGTCGTCGAGGTAGGGGCGGGCCAGATCGGTCTGGGCCTCGCCACCGAGCGCCGCCAGCGCGCCGACCGCCGCCGCCCGCACCTCGGCGCTCTCGTCGCCGAGCATCCGCTGGACGCCGGTGCGCCACTTGGCCGCCACTTCGCGGGGCGCCGCCGACAGGGCCGTCAGCGCCCGCGCCCGCACCTTCGCCGACTCGTGGTGGAGCAGCAGCGGCGTGATCAGGTTGCGCTTGTCGAGCGACTCGAGGACGTCGATGGCGTAGCGGACGCGTGCCTCGTCGGGGTCGGCCAGCTCGCCGACCAGCGTCTCGATCGTCGAGGCGTCGGCGGTCGGCAGCCGGTGCGCCTCGGGCTCGACGTCGCCGCGCGCCAGGCCCTGCCGGAAGGCGTTGATGTAGCCCTGCTTGGCCTTGATCGCGGTGAAGATCCACAGGCCGCAGACGGCGAGGCTGGCGTAGCTGACGTGCTGCCAGTCGAGGTTGAGGCCCCACGGCGCGATCAGCAGCAGCGCCAGCAGCCCGCCGATGCCCTTGGCGGTGCGATCGACGGTGACGTCGACGAACGGCTTGGCCTGCCGCTTCAACTGGCCGGGCAGCGGCAGGAACAGGATCTCGCGGGTCGTCTTGTCGACCGTGTAGCGCAGCGAGGTGTCGAAGACGCGGGCCAGCGACGGCGCCCACAGCGCGGCGTTGGCCAGCATGATGGCGGCGCTGGTGCCGAGGCTGACCGGCAGGATCAGCAGCGCGAAGCCGATGCCCAGCAGACGATGGATGCGGCTCGTCGCCAGCACCTGGATGGCGAAGCCAGCCAGCGAGGTGTAGAGCTGGACGGTGCCGAGGAACGCCGTCAGGCTGTCGACCGCGCCGCGCCCCTTGAACGCCTCGGCCGCCATGTTCAGCTGCTGTTCGATCAGGTAGGCGCCGATCGCCCCGAAGGCGATGACGAGCGAGATCACCTGCAGGTGCCGCGACTCGCGCAGCATGCGCAGGGCCTCGGCGCCGCCGACGCCCTTCTCCTCGCCGGCCTTGGCGATCGACGCGAGCTGGACGGGGCTGCGCGCTTCGATGCTGAGCACCAGGACGGCGGCGACCCCGAGCAGGATGGCGCTGATCAGGAGGAGGTTGTTGGTGCCGAACGTGCTCGTGGCGAACGTCAGCAGGGAGGAGCCGGCGATGCCGCCCAGGCTCGAGCCGGCGCCGATGAAGCCGAACAGCCGCTTGGCCTGGCGGGCGTCGTAGATCTCGTTGGCCAGCGTCCAGAACTGGCTGATCAGGAGGATGCCCATGATCAGCCCGAAGAAGTAGAAGCCGGCCGCGACCAGCCAGTTGCCGGTCTGGAACAGGACCCAGAAGCCAACCAGGATCCCGGCCATCCCGAGCTGCGCGATCGGAATCACCCAGCGCGGCGGGATGATCCCGGCGGCCCGGCTGTAGCCCTGCATGATCACGCCGATGGCGATGGCGGCGACCAGCGGGATGTAGGGGATGTTGTCGGCGCCGAGCTGCGAGATGAACTGCGATCGCGTGATCGGCTTGAGGATGTTGTAGGCCGTCATCGCCAGGAACGAGTAGGCGAACATCATCACGAGCGTGACGCTCTCGTGCTCGCTGACGTCGACGACCGGACCCAGCACGCGGCGGAGCAGGCGACCCATCGGGCGCGCATGGTACCGCCGGCCGGGCGGGCTCCAAGCGGCGGCGGCGAACGGTGTTCCGGGTCGGAGGGCCGCGCGCACGAGCCGCCCGCGAATCGTGTGGCGGATCTCCGACCCGGGACACTAGACTCGCCTCGTGCGGCGGATTCTGGCGGCGGCCTCGAACGCGCTGGACGTGAGGCCCGGCGAGGGCCGCGCGGTCGTCCTGACGTTCCTCTACGTCGCCCTGGCGGTGGCCGGCTTCCTGCTCGCCAAGCCCATCCGCAACGGCCTGTTCCTCGGCGAGTTCGGCGCCTACAGCCTGGTCTACGCCTACGTCGCGGTGCCGCTGGTGCTGACCATCGGCCGTGCCGCATCTACGGCCTCGTCTCCGAGCGCGTCGGCACCCGGGCGGTCATCAGCGGGTCGCTCATCTTCTTCGGCCTGAACGTCCTGTGGTTCTGGTGGGCGTTCCGGTTCAAGGGCTCCAGCCTGGCCGGCGTCTTCTACGTCTGGGTCAACTGCTTCGGCGTGATCGTGCCGGTGCAGGCCTGGACCTTCGCCAGCTCGGTCTTCGACGCCCGGCAGGCGCGGCGGCTGTTCGGCCTGATCGGGGCCGGCGCCAGCGCCGGGGCGATCGTCGGCGGCCTGCTGGCCCGGGAGCTGGCGCGCCGGATCGGCACCGTCAACCTCCTGCTCGTCCTGGCGGTTCTGATTTTCCTGGCGGCGGTGGTCGTCAACCTGGCCTGGTCCGAGCGCAAGGTGTCGCCGCGCCGCAAGGACCGCCGGCCGCCGCTCCGCCTGCTGGCCGCCTTCGGCGTCGTCCGCCGCTCGCGCTACCTGACGGCGCTGGCCCTGATGGTCTTCCTGGTGGCGATCATCACCCAGTGGACCGGCTTCCAGTTCAGCCTGATCGCCAGCGAGCGCTACGCCGGCGACACGGATCGGCTGACCCGCCTCTTCGGCACCTTCAACCTGGCGATGGGCCTGGCCGCCTTCGTCATCCAGATCCTCGCCACCGGCCCGGCCCTGCGGCGCTGGGGCGTCGGCGTGACCGTGCTGCTGCTGCCGGTCGCGCTGCTGTTCGGCTCGATGCTGACGGTGGCGGCGCCGTTCTTCTTCGCCGTGGTCCTGACCAACGCCTTCGACCAGGGGCTGCGCTTCTCGATCGACAAGGCGACCTTCGAGCTGCTCTACCTGCCGCTGCCGTCGCACGTGAAGAGCGGCGTCAAGGGCGCCATCGACGTACTCGTCAGCCGCATCGGCGACGGCGTCGGCGGCCTGCTGCTCGGGCTGGCCACCAAGGGGTTCGCCCTCGGCATGATCGCGATGCCCGGCATCGGCCTCGGGCTGCGCGGCCTGGCCACCTGTTGCGCCCTCGCCTGTGTCGCCTGGGTCGGCCTGGCGCTGGTCCTGCGCCGCGGCTACGTCACCGCGATCACCGACAGCCTGCACCAGTACCGGCTCGACGTCGAACGCGCCGCGACCGCGTCGATGGATCGCTCGGCCTCGGCCGTCCTGGCCAAGGCCTTCGACGCCGGCGATCCCGAAGCCATCCTCTACGTGCTGCGCGCCTTCGCGCAGAGCGGCCGGCGGCCGCCGCTCGACGCCGTCCGCGCGCTGCTGACGCACGAGACGCCGGCGGTCCGGGCCCGGGCGCTGGCCGCGCTCCGGGCCGCGCCTGACCTGACCATCCGGGCCGAGGCCGAGCGCCTGCTGCACGACCCGGACATCGAGGTGCGGACCGAGGCGCTCCTCTGGCTGGCCTACCACGCGCGCGTCGATCCGCTGGCCCAGATTGACGCCCTCGGCGCCTTCGAGGACTTCTCGATCCGCGCCAGCATGGTCGCGCTCTACAGCCGGCCGGGCCGCTACCAGAACCTCGAGGCGGCGCGCGTCCTGCTCGGGACGATGGCCAACGAGCGGGGCGCCGACGGCCGCCGCGCCCGCATCGAAGCGGCGATGCTGCTCGGCCGCCTGTCCGGCGACGTCGGCGCCGAGCTGGCCGATCTGGCGACGTTGATCGCCGACGACGACCCCGAGGTCTCGTCGCACGCCGTCGCCGCCGCGGCCAAGGCGTCACGCCTCGACCTGGTGCCGGCGATCGCCACCCGGCTCGAGGACGACGCCGTCCGCCGCGCCGCCCACGACGCACTCTGCGCCTTCGGCCCGCCGGCGCTGCCGCCGCTGGCGCTGCTGCTCGCCGAGCCGGCGGTGCCGCTGGCGCTGCGCCGCGAGATCCCCGACATCGTCGCCCGGATCGGCACCGAGGCCGGCTCGCGGCTGCTCGTCGACCATCTGCTCGAGAACGACGTCACGCTGCGGCTCCGCGTCATCGGCGGGCTGGCCACGCTGCGGGCGCGCCACCCCGACCTGCCGCTCGATCGCGCGGCCATCGAGATGGTGCTGATGGCCGAGGTGATGGGCCACTACCGCTCGTACCAGATTCTCGGCTCGCTGACCGATCCGCTCCGCGCCACCGATCCGGTGGCGGTCGCCCTCGAGACGTCGATGCGCTACGAGGTCGAGCGCATCTTCCGGCTGATGGCGATCCGCTGGCCGCGCTTCGACGTCGAGAGCGCCTACGTCGGGGTGATGGCCGAGGACGCCGCCGTGCGCGCCAACGCCCTCGAGTTCCTGGACGCCGTGCTGAAGCCGCAGGTCCGCACGCTGGTGCTGCCGCTGCTCGACCCGCAGGTGTCGCGGGCGGAGCGGGTGCGGCTCGCCAACGAGGTGCTCGGAACTCGGGTCGAGTCGCACGAGGATGCGGTCTCGGCGCTGCTGCGCAGTCCGGATCCGTGGCTGCGCTCGTGCGGCGTCTACGCCATCGGCGCGCTCGGCCTGGAGCAGCTCGCCGGGGAGCTGGATCGCATCGACACGACCGGCGACGCCCTGCTCCGCGAGACCGTCCGCCAGGCCCGGGCTCGACTGGCCGGCGAGGCCGCGCCGGTGCCCGACACGAGCGAGCCGGTCGCCGCCGATGCGCCGCACCTGCACCAGACGTGGGCCTCCGTCGCCGACGAGATCGGCCTCGGCTAGCCCGCCCGTTGGCGATGCGCCTGCCGCGTCGAATCGACTAATATCCGGCCCGATGCTGAAGGGATTGCTTCGATCGATCGTGCGCCGCGCCTCGCGGTTCTATACCGTCAGCGTGGCTGACCGCCGCGAGTACGGCCGGGTGTGGGACAGCGTGGCGCAGACCCGCGGCGATGCGATGAAGGCGGTCGCCGGGCACGACAGCGAGGCCGAGTGGACGCGCAGCGGCCAGTCGACCGCGGACGACATCGCCGCCGAGACGGCGCTGACGTCGACCGACACCGTGCTCGACATCGGCTGCGGCGCCGGCCGGGTCGGCGTCCACGTCGCGCCGCGCGTCCACAGGTGGATCGGCGCCGACGTCTCGCGCGAGATGCTCGGCCACACGCGCAGCGCTCTCGGCGGCGCGGCCAACGTCGAGCTGATCCACCTGACGGGCGACGGCCTGCCGGCGTCGCTCGACGGCACCGTCGACGTCGTCTACTGCACGACCGTGTTCATGCACCTCGAGGAGTGGGATCGCTACCGCTACATCCAGGGCGCCTTCCGCGTCCTCAAGCCGGGCGGCCGCCTCTACGTCGACAGCTTCAGTCTGCTCAGCCCGGACGGCTGGGCGCTGTTCGAGGCGATGGCGGCGCTGCCGCCGGGCGATCGCCCGCCGCACATCAGCAAGGCCTCGACGCCGCAGGAGCTGCAGACGTTCGTCGAGAAGGCGGGCTTCGAGGCGCTCCGCGTCCGCGGCGGGCAGCTGTTCGTGACGATCAATGCGCGCAAGCCGGCGTAGCGCTTCGCGGAACCTGGCCGGGACACCTCGCGTCCGCGTCTCGATTCCGTCGCCCGGGACCGCGATACTCGGGCATCATCACAACACTGAACGCCACGGGCACTGACTGTCGCTGTGCACCCTGGCGCCCGTAGGTGGCCTGCGTTCGCGTTCCATGGCCCCTCCGTCGGACGACTCCATACGAGCCGCGGCCGCGAGGCGTCCCGGCCAGGGGGGCAGCGGCGCAGCGCCGTGATGCATGCGGTTCATTCGGCACGGTACCAACTACGTCAGGGTCAGCGTCGTTCGACAGGCGAGTGCTCTACACTCTCCGCTGAGGACTCATGACCGACGACCGTCGTCCCGTCGGCTTCGACTCCAACGTCCTGACCTACTTCCTTGACGGCAACCGCGGCAGCTTCGCCTTCGCTCCGAACGATCCGTTGGCGCCCCAACGGGTAGCGGCAGTACGCCTCTTCCTGTACCTGCTCGCCGTTCATCGTGCCGACAGTGAAGCAGGAGGCGGCCGAGGTCCTCAATCCTGACAAACTCGAAGAGCACATGCGCTTCATCGGCAGCGGCTTTGGCGAGGTCAATCCGGACCACGACCAACGGTTGCAGATCGAGAGGCGCGCAGAGGCATTGCGCCAGCACCACAAGGGCCTCAACGACTGCAGGATCGGCGCAGAGCTCGAGTGGGACGGCGGCATCCCGGTGCTCATCACGTTCGATGGTGACCTTCAACGTGACCTTCGCTCTCACACGCGCATCCGGATCGAGACACCTGAGGAGTGCTGGACGTAGTTCAACTTCGCACGTGGGCATCCGCCACTCTGGTATCCGGGGCGCGGTCACGCCCTCGAGCACGAACGGTGGTGGCGGTGGGAGTAGGCCGCAAGAACGTGACCGAGAGACCGTCCACGGGCCTCGGCGCGCACGGGCAATCGCGGCTGCAGAGTGCGGTTCGCTGATTCCGGCCGGGGGAGTGCGGTTGATTCGACCGTCTGCTGCGGCGCCGAGCCGGCGACTCGACAGCGGTCCGAAGGCCCCTGGACGGGACACCCCGTGGCTGCGGCTCGTATGGAGTCGTCCGACGGAGGGGCCATGGAACGCGAACGCAGGCCACCTACGGGCGCCAGGGTGCACAGCGACAGTCAGTGCCCGTGGCGCTCAGTGTTGTGATGATGCCCGAGTATCGCGGTCCCGGGCGACGGAATCGAGACGCAGACGCGGGGTGTCCCGTTCAGGGCTTCCGCGCAGCGCCGATGCTGCGATCGGCGATAGTGGGCGACGTTCGGCGATCAGCGGCGGGTGATGCGGCCGCGCGCCGGCGAGCGGGATTCGTCGCCAGTGGGCAGGCGCGTCGCCTGCGACTGACCCATCGGGTTCCCCGAGGCCGGTGACGAGCCGGGGCCATCGGAATCCTCGTCCTGCTGGGCGGCGTCCTCCTCGAGGATCTGGCGCAGCGCCGCGACCACCTGCGGGTCGAACTGCTGGCCGGACTGGTGCTCGATCTCGCGGATGGCGTCGTCGACCGGCCACGGGTCCTTGTAGGGCCGCTGGTGGGTCAGCGCGTCGAACACGTCGGCGACCGCGACGATGCGGCTGACGAGCGGGATGTCCTCGCCCTTCAGGCCGCCGATGTAGCCGTGGCCGTCCCAGCGCTCGTGGTGGGTCAGCGCGATCTGCTCGGCCATCTGCAGCAGCAGATGGGTGCTGCCCGACAGGATGCGCGCGCCGATCGCGGTGTGCGTCTTGATGACGTCGTATTCACCCTCCGTCAGCTTGCCCAGCTTCAGCAGGATGTTGTCGGGAACGCCGATCTTGCCGATGTCGTGCAGCGGCGCGGCCAGGCGCAGCGTCTTGACCAGGTCGTCGGGCAGGCCGAGCGCCTCGGCGATCCGCGCCGAGATGGCGCCGACGCGCTGCGTGTGCTGCATCGTGTCGTCGTCGCGGAACTCGGCGGTCCGGCCGAGCCGTTCGAGAATCTCGAGCTGCGCGTCCTCGAGCTCGTAGCGGCGCTGGGCCACCTTTTCCTCGAGCACTTCGTTCTGGCGCTGCAGCTCGACGTAGAGCGAGCGCGCCTCGAGCAGGTTCTTGATCCGCAGCACCACCTCGAGCGGGTCGAACGGCTTGCCGAGGAAGTCCTTGGCCCCGGCCGACAGGGCCCGCTGCTTGGTCGTCGGGCTGAGGTCGCCGGTGATGACGAGCACCGGCACGTAGGTACCTTCGGGCATGTGCTCGTTGAGCCGCTCCAGCACGCCGATACCGTCGAGCATCGGCATGTGCAGGTCGAGCACCACGAGGTCGGGCCGGTACTGCCGGTAGAGGTCGACCGCCTTGAGCGGATCGATGGAGCTGACGAACGCCTGGTAGCCGGCGCTGATCAGCACCCGCTCCAGCAGGCGCAGGTTGCTCTCCTGATCGTCGATGATCAGGATCGTCGCGGTGGTGGCGGGCGGCTGGAGCATGCGGATGTCGACGCCTGTCCCCGGGCCGGAGAGGGGCCGGGCCGGGTTCCCGCCGAGAGTGTCTCAGACGGCCGGAGGAAAGTCACGCCGGGGCGGCCCGGAGTGGCCTTCGGCGCCGGGAGGCTCCGCCAGCGTCTCGATGGCCGGCGACTCCGGCCACATCAGGCGCGGCGGGGCGACGTAGCCGGCGTGGGCCAGCGCGCCCTGAAAGAGCGAGGTGGCGGCGGCGGCGCCGACGAGCGCCGCGGTAATCGCCATCGCGACCTGGACTGCGTCCAGGAGCCGGGCCGCGACGGCGGCCGGTTCGAGCCACAGCTCGACCGCCGAGACCAGCGCCCACGGGACGCCGGCGGTCGCGAAGAGGGCGGCGTAGAGCAGGACCACCGGAGCGCGATGCCGCCACGCGAAGCGGGCGCCGGCGGTGAAGGCGAAGAGCGCGCTGCGCCGCCGCTCGACGACCATCCGGACCCGGCCGACGTCGGTCGCCGCGAAGAGCGTGAAGGCGGCGGCGAGGTAGGGGATCCGCAGCCCGAGCTCGAGCAGCCACATGACCGACTCGGTGCGGTCCGGTCCGACGGCGCCGAGGATGGCGGTGGCGACGGCGTCGAGGACGAGCACCAGCGCGCCGGTGAGCACCGTGAACAGCAGGCCGCCGATCGCGCTCAGCCGGATCAGGCGGAACGACAGCTCGCCGGTGACGCCCCAGAACGTGCGGGCGTCGAGCGGCCGCTGCCGGGCGTAGCGGTCCATGACGCCGCCGGTCAGCACCACGCCGCCGACGACCACGAGCAGCCAGAGCAGCCACGGCGCCGATTCGCCGCCGAGCCGTCCGGTGACGTCGCTGGCGTCGAGGGCGGCGGCCAGCGTGCCGCCCATCAGCGCGGTGCCGAGCGGCTCGAAGAGGTCGATGACCAGGGGGTGGGACGCCGGGGCGCCATCCGGGCCGGCGGCCGTCACCAGCAGGGTCGCGCCGACCAGCAGGACGAGGATCGGCGGCGCCTGCCGGACCCGCGCCCAGCCGTCGCGATACGCAGCGAGGGCTTCCCTCAGGGCCAGCATCGGCCGTCCATGCTATATCGCATCGACGCTATAATCGCCGGCCTCGGCGCCACGGGGCGCCCGCCAGACAACGAACAACGATGCCGATTCGCGTGTTGCATGTGGGGCTGGGGCCGATCGGCCTCGGCGTGGTCCGCCAGGTCGCCGGCCGCAAGGGGCTGACGGCCGTCGGGGCGGTCGATCTCGATCCGGGCAAGGTCGGGCGCGACCTCGGCGACGTCGCCGAGCTCGGCCGGAAGCTGCGCCTCAAGGTGTCCGACGACGTCGACGCCGTGATCCGCGCCACCAAGCCGGACATCGCCGTGCTGTGCACCAGTTCGTCGATCGCCAAGCTGGTGCCGCAAGTCGCCGCGATCGTGAAGCGCAAGGTGCCGATCGTCTCGACGACCGAGGAACTGGCCTACCCGACCAAGGAGCGCCGCCGCTACGCCCGCCAGATCGACGAGCTGGCGAAGAAGGCCAGGGTCGCCGTGCTGGGCACCGGCGTCAACCCCGGCTTCGTCATGGACGCCCTGCCGATCATGCTGACCGGCGTCTGCGAGTCGGTGCACAAGGTGCACGTCGACCGCGTCCAGGACGCCCGCATCCGGCGCCTGCCGTTCCAGCAGAAGATCGGCTCCGGCCTGACGCCCGAGGCGTTCCAGGCCCGCGTCGACGCCGGCACGGTGCGCCACGTCGGCCTGGCCGAATCGATCACGATGATCGCCGATGCGCTCGGCTGGACGCTCGATCGGATCACCGACGACATCAAGCCGAAGATCGCCGAGAAGCCGGTCGCCAGCCATTTCCTGAACGTCGAGGCCGGCCAGGTCTGCGGCCTGATCCAGGACGGCGTCGGCTATCGCGACGGCGAGCCGGTGATCACGCTGCACATGGAGGCTTACCTGGGGGCGCCAGAGTCGTACGACGCCGTCGAGATTACGGGCACGCCGCCGATCAAGATGAAGCTGGCCGGCGGCGTCCACGGCGACATCGCCACCGCGTCGATCACGGTGAATTCGATTCCGCGGGTCCTGGCGGCCACGCCGGGCCTGCACACGATGCGGAGCCTGGCGCTGCCGTCGTTCTTCGGCGGCAAGCTGTCCTGAGCGGCGCCGGCGCGGCGGGTGCCGGGTCAGGCGCAGCGGAACCCGGCGCCGCGTTCAGCGGCGCGTCATTGGCAGCGGTAGAGGGAGTCGGCGGTGGCTACCACGTAGCCGCCGGCGGGATGGACCGCGACGCCGACCAGGGCTGGGCCCGAGACCACGAGCTCGGGTTCGGTCGCTCCAGCCCGCAGGCGGTAGATGCCGCTGGCGCCGGCCAGCGCCTCGGCGACGAGGAGCGAGCCGTCGGTGTCGACGGCGAGGCCCTGGGGCCGGCCGAACCCCTCGTAGACCGTCCGGATGTCTCCGTGCCGGCCGATCCGGTAGACGCGGTCGCGGGTCGAGATGGTCGGCCCGGTCACGAAGAGCGCGCCGTCGGCCGGGTGCCACGCCAGGTGGTAGGCGGCGACGCTGGGCGGCAGGGACGCGAACGCCGCGGCGTGGCCGCCTGGCGAGACCCGGAAGATGGTGCCGGAGCGATCGCCCACGTAGAGGACGCCGTCCGGATCGAAGGCCAGGCCGCAGGCGACTCCCAGCTCGCTGGCGATGGTCTCGGCCCGCCCGTGCCCGTCGATCCGCGAGACGGTGCCGTCGAAGCGGCTGGAGACGTGCAGCCGGCCGTCGGGATCGAAGGCCAGCGAGGTGGCGTTGGTGAGGCCGGCGACGAACACGTCGCGGACGCCGTCGGCGCCGATCCGGTAGATCGACACGCTCGACTGCTGGCCGCGCGAGCCGCTGCACGTCGCGTAGACGGTGCCGGCCGCGTCGACGATCGGGCTGTCGACCTGGTGGACGCCGGTGGCGAGGGGCGAGCCGATGTCGAGGAAGACGGTCTGGCCGGGGACGGCATCGAGCCGCACCGGGACGTGCCCGGTGGCGCTGTCCGCCGGCACCACGAAGGCGACGCTGGTCGGCGCCGCGAAGGCCGCCCGCACGGCGTCGTCACCGAGGCGGATGTGCGGCAGGGCGACAGCCTCGACGTCCAGATCGGTGAACGACAGGCGGACCCGTCCCCCCGCCACGGCGCGGTGGGGCGACAGGCCGGTCAGCTCAGTCCGAGCCACGGTGGACGCCGTTGCGTTGAACCCGGCCAGGCGACGTCAGTCGCCCTCGTCGAGCTCAACGTTCCAGTAGAGGTAATCGCGCCAGCTCTCGGGCGTGTCGCGCAGCCCGATGGTGATGCGCAGCGCGGGGGCCTTGTCCGGCCGACGCGGGTGCCGGATCAGGCGCATCCCGGCCTGTTCGGGCGTTCGCCCGCCCTTGCGCCGGTTGCACGTGATGCAGCAGGTGACGATGTTTTCCCAGTCCTTGCGGCCGCTCTGCGCGACCGGCACGACGTGGTCGAACGTCAGGTCCCCGGTGGGGAAGACGTGGCCGCAGTACTGGCAGGTGTAATGATCGCGCGCGTAGATGTTGGCGCGCGAGAACGGGACGTAGTCGAATTTTCGCCTGATCCGTATGCGACGGAGTAGTCGAATGACCGACGGGAGCCGAAAGGTAAAGGAGACCGAGCGCACCTCTCGGTCATAGACCGAGATGATCTCGACCTTGCCCTGCACCCAGAGCGTCACGGCTTTCTGCCAGTTGACGATCTTGAGCGGCTCGTACGTGGCGTTCAGGAGGAGCGTCTGCTCCATGGCTCGTAGTCGGATTGTGGACCAACCTCGACGTTCATGTCAAGCGTTGTACCGCTGTAACGCACTCTTGGCTAAGGGGTTAGCCCTGTGCGTGGCAGTCGTGCTGGGGGCCGGCGCGGCGGCCTGCGGTGGACGGCCTGCCGTCCCCCGGCCGTTCCCGACCCCGGGCGGGACGGCCCGGTCGCCCATCGCCAGCCCGGCCAGCCCGGTCGTCGAGGGCATGCTCCGGACCGCCACCGACCTGCTCGGGACGCCCTACCGGAACGGCGGCTCGACCGTCGAGGGCTTCGACTGCAGCGGCTTCGTGCAGTACGTCTTCGCCCAGCAGGGCATCCGCATCCCGCGCACGGTGCGGCAGCAGGCCGAGGTCGGCTCGCGGGTGCGCGACGCCGAAGCGGGCGACCTGGTGTTCTTCGCGACCGAGGGCGGCGGCCCGACGCACGTCGGGATCGCCCTGGGCCCGGACCGGTTCATTCACGCGCCCAGCTCGCGCGGCGTCGTCCGCGTCGAGCCGTTCGCGGCGCCGTACTGGTCGAGCCGGTTCCTGGAAGCGCGTCGCCTCGCGGTCGAGTAACCGCGCCCGCGCGAGAGCGGCGCTCAGGCCGCCTTGCGGTGGGACGTCAGGCGGCGGGTGCCGCGGAGGGTGAACTCGCGGACCATGACGTCGTGCTGCGTGTAGAGGCGCGGCTGCGACACGCGGCGGAGCGGCACGATCTTGGGCGTGTCGGGACCGTGCGGCTGCTCGGCGAGCGGGTCGAGGTAGATCTGCGGATACGACGGGAAGTTGCGGAACGTCGTCGCCATCACCTGGCCGTAGCGCTGGGTGAGACCGGCGAAGTCGTAGCGCAGGAACTCGTAGATGGCCGGGTCCGGCTGCGTCCGCAGGTAGGCCTTCACGAACGTCGCGACGTCCAGGTAGAACGCCGGCCCGTGGCACTGGCTGGACTGATCGCCGTCGTCGCTGGCGAGCTGACGGATGCCGGCGCGGGCCGGATCGATGTGATAGAGCTCGTGCATCACCGTATCGAGCTTGGCCAGCCACGGCTCGCCGTCGCCGTAGTAGGCCGCCTTGCGCGTCGCGCGCAGGCGCTGATCGGTGAAGCGGGGCAGCGCGACCGAGATCAGGTAGTCGACGCGCGTCGAGCCGACGGTGACCTGCGGCGTGCGCGGCACGAACCACTCGGAGCGGCGGGTCAACTCGCCGGTCGCGGTGTCACGCCAGTAGTAGTAGCCCGGTTCGGACTCGGGCAGGCACAGGCAGTGGCAGGTGGCGTAGGGGCCTTCCGCGCGGCTGCGGCCGAAGCGGCCGAACATCAGGACGGCGTTCGGATCGATGAACGACAGAGGCTCGACGCGCGAGACGATGTCTCGCATCAACCGTGTCAGGCACTCCGTGTAGTTGATCATGAGCGTTACGGAAATCGGCACGCCGTCGCGTGCGCGTGAGTCTACTGTAATCCGTGTCTCAGGATGGATCTTTGGTGGGCGGCGGCGGCGCAGTCGGCTCGGTCGAGTCGGGCTTCGGCGCCTCTGCCTCATCAGGCGCCATTTCTGGATCTTCCTCGAGCGTTTCAAGCTCGGCCGGCGGCTCTTCGATCGGCGCGGCGCGCGGGGTCGACGGTCGCGGGCTCGACGACGCCAGCGCACCACCACCGCGAAGCATCCGCCGCAGGATGATCGCCTGACGCTGGCGCAGGCGCCGTGGCGGCGATCCCGGGCTGTAGCGCCGCGGGTTGATCAGCGAGCCGGCGAGGAGCGCGGCCTGCTCGGCGCTGAGTGACGAGGCCGGGACGCGGAAATACGTGCGCGCGGCCGCGTCGGCGCCATAGACGCCGTCGCCCCACTCGACCACGTTCAGGTACAGCTCGAGGATGCGCCGCTTGGTCAGCGCGCCTTCGAGGAGCCGCGTGATCAGCAGCTCGCGGAACTTGCGCGACGGGTTGCGCGACGGCGACAGATAGAGGTTCTTCGCCAGCTGCTGGGTGATGGTGCTGGCGCCGCGCGAGAAGTCGCCGCGCTTCCACATCTCGGCCGACTTCTTCAGCTCTTCGTAGTCGAAGCCGTCGTGGTCGAAGAAGGCGCTGTCCTCGGCGGTGAGGACGGCGCGTTTGAGGTTCGACGAGATGTCGTCGTACGGGACCCAGCGCTGGGCGCGTTCGACCGGTCGCGATTCGCTCCGCGCCTCGCGCGCGCGCAGCTCGATGAACGCGGTCGTCTTCGGCGCGTCGGTGGCGAGCGGGCGGACGTCCGGCAGGGTCAGGTAGACCGCGCTCAGATAGACGTAGCCGAACGCCAGCGCGGCGATCGGCCATCGTCCGATGCGGGTCACGAACGACGGCGACCCGCCGAAGCGCTTGCCGTACTTCCAGCGGGCCAACCCGATCAATCCAATCCCGGCTCAGACGGCCGTGAGGGACGACAACGCGTCGCCGGCGGCCGCCGTTCCCGTGCCCGGCGAGACCGCGACGCCCTGCGCCCGCAGCGCCCGCTCCAGCGCGCTGAGGAACAGCAGGATCAACTGGCTGCTCGAGCCGCTGCCCATCAGGCCGACGCGCCAGATGCGGCCGGCGAGCGGGCCGAGGCCGGCGCCAATCTCGAGGTTGAACTGCTGCAGCAGGTATTTGCGCACCGCCGCTTCGTCGACGCCGTCCGGGACGCAGACCGCGTTCAGCGTCCACAGCCGCTCGCCCTCGGGCGGGAGCAGTTCCAGGCCCATCGCGCCGAGCCCGGCGGCGAGCACCATGTGATGCCGGCGATGCCGGTTCCAGCGCGCCTCGAGCGTCTCCTCCTCGATGGCGACCAGCGCCTCGCGGACGGCGTAGACGAGCGGCGCCGAGATGGTGTGGTGGTACTTGCGGCCGCTCCAGTAGGCCTCGAGGAGGCCGAGGTCGAAGTAGAAGCTGCGCGACCTGGCGCGTTCCTTGGCGCGGGCCGAGAAGGTGATCGGGGCCATGCCGGACGGCGCGCCGAGGCCCTTCTGCGTGCAGCTGTAGACCGCGTCGAGCTGCCAGCCGGCGACGTCGACCGGGTGCGCGCCGAGCGACGTCACCGCGTCGACCAGCATCAGGCAGCCGTGCTCGCGCGCGATCTGGGCGACGGCCTCGACCGGGTTCAGCACGCCCGTCGACGTCTCGGCGTGGACCATCGCCACGACGTCGGCCGGCGTCTGCTTCAACTGTCGCCGCACCAGCTCCGGATCGACGGCCCGGCCCCACGTCACCTCGAGCCGGCCGACGATGCCGCCGTAGCGCGTGCACAGGTCGGCGAGGCGCTCGCCGAAGTAGCCGGTGACGATCACCAGCACGTGCGTGCCCTCGCGCACCAGGTTGGCGACGGCCATCTCCATGCCGGCCGTGCCGGTGCCCGAGACGGCCAGGCTGTAGCCGTTCGCCGGCGCCATGAACACGCGGCCGAGGCGCGCTCGCAGGTCGTCCATGATCAGCAGCATGTCCGGGTCGAGGTGACTCAGGACGGGCGCCGCCATCGCCCGCATGATGCGCGGCGAGACGGGGCTGGGACCGGGACCGAGGAGCAGGCGTTCGACGTCGGGCAGGGGAGGGTTCGACATGAGGATCAGCTGACGGTGAGGGCTTCCGCCCGGGTGGACAGGGTCTCGAAGAGGACGCGGACCGTGCGGCGGTCGTCGTCCTCGAGCGGGGCGAGCGGCCGGCGCGGCTGGCCTGGTCGATAGCCGGCCAGGGCCATCGCCGCCTTGAGGCCGGGGACGCCGTAGCCGGTGGTGACCGCGGCGGCGAGCGGGCCGAGGGCGCGCTGCAGCGCGAGCGCCTCGTCGTGTTTGCCGGTCCGCGCCAAGTCGTAGAGCCGGACGACCAGCTCGGGGAACACGTTGGCGATGGCGACGATGCCGCCGGTGGCGCCGACCATCAGGCTGGCGTAGAGCGACGGCGCGGCGCCGACGACGACGGGGAAGCCCTTCGGCGCGCGGCCGACCAGGTCGCCGACCACCCCCACGTCGCCGCTCGATTCCTTGATGCCGGCGATGTTCGGGTGCGACGACAGCTCCTGCACGATCGCCGGCGACAGCGTGATGCCGGTCGCCTGCGGCATGTTGTAGAGCACGACCGGCACCGGCGAGCCGTCGGCGATGGCCTGGTAGTGGGCGATCAGCGTGCCCGGGGTGAGCTGGGTGCGATAGACCGACGGTGTCAGCACCAGCACGGCGTCGGCGCCGGCGGCGGCGACGGCCCGCGAGAGCGCGATCACGTCGCGCGTCGCCTGGCGACCCGTGCCGACGAGCAGCAGGCGATCGGCCGGCACGGCGTCGCGGGCGGCGTCGACCAGCCGCACCGCTTCCTCGTCGCGGATCAGCGGCGCTTCGCCGTTGGTGCCGAGCAGCAGGATGCCGCGCAGGCCGGTGCGCATCCAGCGTTCGCAGTTGGCGCGCATGGCGCCCAGGTCCACCTCGTCGTCCACGAACGGCGTGGCGACGGGCGGGAGGATCCCGGCCAGATCGAGGGGCACCGCCACATTGTAGCGGGTCGCGGCCGATCAGCGCGGATCGCGGCGGGGATCGATCGACAGGCTGGCGACGTTGATCGCGAGCACGACGGTGACGACCGCCGCGGCCGCCGCGAGCAGCCACGGCGCGTCGTTCAGGACGCCGATGTCGCTGGCGTCGTGGAGCAGCGTGCCCCAGCTCGGCGCGTCGGGCGCGAAGCCGAGGCCGGCGAACGACAGCGTCGTCTCGGCGAGGATCGCCGCCGGCAGCAGCTGCAGTCCCTGGACGCGCAGGAAGCCCAGGGTGGCCGGGGCGAGGTGGCGCCAGACGATCCGCGCCGGCGACGCGCCGAGGGCCCGGGCCGCCACCGCGAATTCCTGCACCGCCTCGCGGGCGACGATCGCCCGCACGCCGCGCGCCACCATCGGCCACCCCAGCAGCGCCAGCACCACGGTCATCAGCGTGAACACCACCGACGGCGCGATCGTCGACGGCAGCGCGGCGCGGGCGGCCAGGACGACGTAGAGCACCGGCAGCACCAGCACGAGCTCGGCGCCGCGCATCAGCGCGACATCGACCAGCCCGCCGGCATAGCCGGCGCCGACGCCGATCGCCAGGCCCAGCGCGAGCGCCCCGAGCGAGGCGACGAGCGCGACGCCGAGCGATCGCCGCGCGCCGAGGACGAGGCGGGCCCAGCCGTCGCGGCCGAGGCGATCGGCGCCGAGCGGCAGCCACGGGCCGGCCGCGGCGTCGAGCGGCGCGACGAGACCGGCCGCGGACGAAGAAGCCGAGCGCGACCGGGTGCGCGCGATCCTCGGCGAAGCGGCGCTCGAGTCGATCGACGACCTGCAGCGGATAGACGAACGGCCGCAGGTGCCAGCGGCCCTCGGCGTCCACCAGCCGCGGCAGCATCGGCGGGGCCAGCACGTGGTCGCGGAACTGCGCCGCCGGATCGTTGGTCGCGAGCAGCGGCGCGGCGAGCGCGGCGCCGGCGATCAGCGCCAGCACCAGCAGGCCGGCGCGCGTGGCGAACCGGCGGCCGCCGCCGCCGGCGCGATCCACCGCCGCCGCGGTCACGACGTGGCCCCCGGCCGGAGCCGCGGATCCAGCCACCACGCCAGGGCGTCGCCGAGCGTGGCCCAGAGGGCGAGGAACACCGCGGCGGCGGCGCCGCAGCCAGCCGCGAGCGGGACGTCGCGGGCCGCCAGCGCCTCGAACATCAGCCGGCCGAGTCCCGGCCACGACGTGACCAGCTCCACGGCCAGCGAGCCGCTGAGGAGCGTGCCCGCGGCCAGGCCGAGCACCGACGCCACCGGCGACGCCGTCGGCCGCCACAGGGCGCGCCACAGCCACCGGCCGACGCCGACGCCGCGCGCGCTCGCGGCCAGCACGTGGCGCGCCGCCACGCCGTCGGCCACCGCCGCCTGCTGGATCCGCTCGATCGAGGCGGCCAGCGGCAGGCCCAGCGCCAGCACCGGCACGATCAGGTGATGCGCGATGTCGAGGGCGCGCTGGCCGAGCGTCCACTCGTCGGCGCCGGCGCTCTGCATGCCGCCGGCCGGAGCCCACCCGGTCCGCACCGCCACCACCGTCAGGACGAGGGCCACGAGCAGCGGCGGCAGCGACAGCAGGATCAGCGACGTCGCGCCGACGACGCCGGCGAGGCGCGGGAAGCGGCCGCTCCCCGACAGCAGGCCGAACGGCACGCCGAGCGCGACCGCCGCCGCGAAGGCGAGGCCGGCGAGGAGCGCCGAGTGGGCGGCGCGGGTCGCGACGAGCCCCAGCACCGGCTGGCCGTAGCGAAACGAGGTGCCGAAATCGAGCCGCGCCGTCTGGCCGATCGAGACGGCGAGGCGCGTCAGGAGCGGGCGATCGAGGCCGAGCCGCGCCCGCTCACGGGCGATCTGCTCGGTGCTGGCCCCTTCGAGGTGCGCCTCCGACGTGACGTCGCCGGGCGCGAGGCTCGTCACCGCGACCATCGCCGACGACGCGGCGAGGACCAGCGCGACGAGCAGGCACGCGCGCGCGACGAGGAAGCGCCACACGATGGGCAAAGGGGGCCAGCCGCGTCAGCGCGGCGGGGCGAGACGCATCGTATCAGCGCGCCACAGCAGGTACGGATGGATCACCGCCGGCTCCAGGCCCTGGACGCGCGTGCTGGTCGCGGTGACCAGCGACGGTGCCGCGAAGCTGATCGTCGGCAGCTCGGTGACCATGATCTGCTGGACGCGCGCGAACCGCGCCTGGCGCTCCCGTGGATCGGTGATCGCGGTCAGCTCCTGCATCAGGCGATCGATCTCGGCCTCCCACGGCGTTGCCGGCGTCTTCTGCCTGGGATGCCAGACGTGGAAGCTGCCCGAGCTGAGCCAGTAGTCGAGATTGACGGACGGATCGGTGTCGCTGAGCGAGATGGTGAAGTAGGCCGCGTCGTAGGTGCCTTTCTGGAGCCGATCGACCAAGGCCGCCAGGTCGAGCCGCACGACGTTGACGGTGAGCCCGGCATCCTCGAGGTCGGAGGCGATCACCTCGGCGGCGCGCTCGCGGATGGCGTGGCCGCGCTGCGTCAGCAGCTCGATGGCCAGCGGCTTGCCGGCCGCCGTCTCATAGATGCCGTCGCCGTTGACGTCCTTGAGGCCCGCCCCGGTCAGGAGCGTCCGGGCCTGGGCGACGTCGTGCGGGTAGGCCGGCAGGTTGCCCGCGTGCCAGGCGCGGTTGCCAGGCGGCACCGGCCCGTCCGCCTGGACGCCGGCGCCGAGGTAGACGGTGTTGACGAAGGCGGCGCGGTCGACGGCGTGGGCGACGGCCCGGCGCATCGCCCGATCCAGCCAGGGGCGGGCGGCGGCCGGCTTGCGGCTGTCCGGACCGAGGTTGAACCAGAGAGAGTCTTCATCGACAGCCGGGCCGAGGTCGAAGAGGCGGACTTTGCCGGCGGCCTCGAGGGCGCGGACCGCCTTGAGGTCGTCGGGGCGGATGTCGGCGGCCATGATGTCGAGCTCGCCGGCCTCGAGGGCCAGCCGCTCGGCGTCCTGCGTCGGGATGATCCGCAGCGTGAGGCGCTCGACCTCGGGGTGGACGTCGGGGCCGCGGGCGCCGTAGCGCGGGTTGCGGGCCAGCTCGATCCGGTCGCCTGGCGTGTAGGAGCGGAGGACGTAGGGGCCGAGGCCGACGATGTCGGCCGGCGCTGTGGCCGTCGACCAGGCCTTGGCGAACTCGCCCTTGGCCAGGGCGTCGCGGAGTTTGTGGGCCGGCAGGATCGGCAGCGCGTTCAGGAGGCGCAGGCCCGGCCCGTACGGCGCCGGCAGCGTCAGAACGACCGTATGGCTGTCGATCTTACGCACCGCGATCGGCTGTCCCTTCACCAGCAGGCTGCTCGTGAGCGGGCCTTCGGCCTTCGGGTCGTAGAGGGCCCGGAAGGTGAAGACGACGTCGTCGGCGGTGAACGGCGCGCCGTCCGAGAACACCACGCCTTGTCGCAGCGTCAGGGTGTAAGTGCGGCCGTCCGGGTCGAGCGTCCACTTGGTGGCCAGGGCCGGCTCGATCTCCTGGGTGTGGTGATTGAGCTGCACCAGACGCGCGTGGACCAGCAGGGCGATGAGGGCCGTCGCGCGATCGCCCGCGGCAAAGCGGTTGAAGGACCGCGGCTCGGCGCGGATGGCGGCGACCACGGGACGCGCGGGGACGGTCGGCGGCGTCGCCGCGCTGTTGCACGAGGCGAAGAGGGCAGCGCCGCCGCCAAGCGCGACGAGGAGGAGGGCGGACGGGATGAAACGGCGAGTCGAAGACATGAAGGTCATCCCCCGCCAGTCGGGCGAGTTCGACGCGGGCCGGCCGGCTGGCGGGCTTGCCCTTGTCGTGTGAAGTTAAAGCCAGCCTATTCAGCAGTTAGCGCTGTACAGGCAGTCGAATTCGAGTTCCGCAGGCGGCTCGGGCCAGCCATCACGGCCGATCCGGGACGCCGCAAGAAGCACGCGTTTTTGTCATCGGACGATCAAGGCGGAAACAAGAGGGCCACTTGAGCTGGCCGATTCCGTTCGGTTAAATCGGCTCAAACGTTTCAATACCTGCGCACCCTCAGCCCAGTGCATGTCGCAGTTTCTGCGATCTGGCACAAGTCATGCTCTGAGACCCGGCTGTAAGCCGAGTGCTCCTCAGCGCTCCTCGCTCCGACAGACTGGGACGGTTTCAGATGCTGCGCGCTGCTTTCCCCCTCAACAGACTCGCTGGCCTGCCCCTTGCGTGGAAGGAAGGCCGAACGTCCGCGTGCGTCGCCGTGATGGTGGCCGTGTGGCTGCTGTGGGCGATGGTCGGCGCGGCGATTGCCGACACCTCGCATGGATTCCGTGCGCGGGTGGCGCACGACGTAGCCGAACGGGTGGCGCGCGGGGAGCGCAGCCAGCTGATTCTGCCGGGCTCACCGGATGCGGTGGAAGCGTTGATTCGGCGGCACGGGCTCAAGGTCGAGCGCCGGCTGCGATTGGGGGCCGTCGTCAGCGTGGACCAGGCCACGATGGCGTCGCTCTCGGCCGATCCGGCGGTCGGCGCGCTGGCCGCCGATCGGCCGGTCTATTCGACGATGGCGACGACGACGGAATCGACGGGCGCGCAGCAGGTGTGGGCCGGGTTGGACGCCATCGGGCGGTACACCGGGCGCGGCATCGGCATCGGGGTCATCGACTCCGGCGTGGCCTCGCGGGGCGAGCTGGGCGGCCGCATCGCCGTCCACGTCGACTTCGTCAACCAGAACGGCGCCGGCCGCGACTTCTACGGCCACGGGACGCACATCGCCGGCATCATCGCCGGCAACAGCCTGCTGCCGGGCGGCGTCCGCGGCATGGCCCCGGGCGCCCACCTGATCAACCTGCGCGTGCTCGCCGCCGACGGCAGCGGCCAGTCGAGCAGCGTGGTCGAGGCCATCGACTGGGCGATCGAGAACAAGGCGCGCTACAACATCCGCGTCCTGAACGTCTCGCTCGGCCACCCGGCCGTCGAGGCCGCCGCCGACGACCCGCTGGTGCAGGCCGTCGAGCGCGCCGTGCAGGCCGGCATGGTGGTGGTCTGCTCGGCCGGCAACCTGGGCAAGCACCCGGTGACCGGCCAGCCGATCATCGGCGCCATCAGCTCGCCCGGCAACTCGCCGAGCGTGATCACGGTCGGCGCCCTGAACACCAAGGGCACGCCGCAGCGCTCGGACGACGAAGTGGCCACCTACAGCTCGCGCGGCCCGACCTACGGCGACGGCTTCGTCAAGCCGGACCTGGTCGCGCCGGGCAACAAGCTCGTCTCGCTGGCCGCGCCCGTTTCGAAGCTGTGGCTCGAGCACCCCGAGCAGCGCCGCGGCCTGCTGGGCATGAACCTGGAACTGAGCGGCACCAGCCAGGCCGCCGCCGTCGTCGCCGGCGCCGCCGCGCTCGTCCTCGACGCCAACCCGAACCTCAATCCGCGTCAGGTCAAGCTGGCCCTGCAGGGGACGGCGTCCTTCCTGCCGCAGGCGGGCGTCATCGCCGCCGGCGCCGGCAGCCTGAACGCCGCCGCCGCCGTCCGCACGGCGAAGCTGGGCCCGGCTGCGCGGATCTCGACGTTCCGCATCGGCGGCGAGACCTTCCGGAGCGGAAGCATCGGGTTCGAGGGCGCCCGAGTGCCGCGCGCTGACGGCGTGTCTGGCGAGCACCATCGTGTGGGGCGACACCATCGTGTGGGGCGACACCATCGTGTGGGGCGACACCATCGTGTGGGGTGACACCATCGTCTGGGGTGACACCATCGTCTGGGGCGACACCATCGTCTGGGGCGACACCATCGTCTGGGGCGACACCATCGTCTGGGGCGACACCATCGTGTGGGGCGACACCATCGTCTGGGGCGACACCATCGTCTGGGGTGACACCATCGTCTGGGGCGACACCATCGTCTGGGGCGACACCATCGTCTGGGGTGACACCATCGTGTGGGGCGACTGACGTCTCTCGTCGCACACTCGTTCCGCGATATTTCGTTCCCGGGCATTAGAGGAAGTTAAGATGAATCCCATCATTGTTTGGACCGACTAGCGGCAGTCCGGGGGCCCGCCCCGCTAGTTCGGGGGCCGGGCTGTGTGCAGCGAAGGTGTGAGTCGTGGACTTCAGGGTCCGAGCCTACGTGTGGTGCGTCATTGCGCTGGCGGCGCTGGCCGTCGCGGACGCAGTGCGCTCCGTAGCCTCCGACTTTCCAGGGCCTGAGTGGCTCGTCCTAGCTGCTCTCACGATCATCAGTGGCACCGCAACAGTCAGGCTACCGAACGTCAGAGCCGAGATCTCCATCTCGGAAACGTTTGTCTTCTCAGCTGTCCTGCTCTTTGGGCCAGGCGCTGGGGTTCTTACAGTTCTCATTGACGCAGCCATCATCAACCTGAAGATGGCTAGCCAGCGCAGAGCTCTACGGCTCGATCGTGCGCTGTTCAATCTGGCAGCGCCCAGCCTTGCCGTCTGGCTAGGCGGCAACGTGATGGTGGTAGCCGGCGTCCCGCCGGTACACGGCTGGCAGGGCGACACGATCGGCCTTCAGCGCCTGATCGGACCGCTCGTTGGCTTTGCTGTTGTCTATTTTGTCTTCAGTAGTGGCTTCGTTGCGACCGGTATCGGCATCGCACAGAAGAGCCTCGCCGTATAAGATCTGGCACGACCACTTTGCGTGGCTGTCGCTCAACTACTTCAGCGGCGCTTCAATTTCGTCGCTTCTGGTCGTCGTCTATCAGGCGGAGCGCGGTGGTTGGACGTTCTTGGCTGTAGTCGGCCCGCTGTTGCTGATTCTCTACATGACGTTTAGAGAATCAATGGCGCGGGTGGCAGATGCAAACAACCACATCGGTGAACTGAACCAGTTGTATCTGGCTACCGTCCAGACATTGGCTGCCGCGATCGACGCCAAAGACCAAGTCACGCACGGGCACATTAAGCGAGTCCAGAACTACGCACGCGAACTCGCCGTCGCCATTGGAATCAAGAACGAAGTTCAGTTGAAGGCTATCCAGGCAGCCGCAGTGCTGCATGACACGGGCAAGATCGCAATCCCGGAGGCCATCCTGAATAAACCCGGCCCGTTGACAATTGACGAATTCGAAGTAATGAAGCAGCATGCGGCGATGGGCGCGGACATCATTTCGTCAGTCAATTTCCCTTATCCGGTTGAACCAATCGTTCGCTATCACCATGAGAGTTGGGATGGCAGCGGGTATCCACAAGGGCTGGTTGGCACCGAAATTCCGATCGGTGCTCGAATCTTGTCAGTCGTCGACTGTTTTGACGCTTTGACATCTGATCGGCCCTATCGGAAGCAGCTCAGCGATGCCGAAGCCATCGAGATCTTGCTGGCCCGACGTGGTGTGATGTACGACCCCCTAATCGTCGACACCTTCCTGGAGATTCATGGGCGAGCAGGCGCGTCGAAATCACTACGCCGAGGAGCCAACCGGTAGCTCCGATCTCATTATTCGGGCCCTCTCTGCCGAGCCCTCTCCGAACTAGCTTCCGGCAGCTTAAGGCGCTCCTACCCGTCGCCCTTGGGAGGCCTAAGCTTCTCCGTCTGCCGGACACTTCCCATTGGGCTGCTCCTGCAAGTGACGTTCGCACGTCGGGGCTGTAGACCGGCTCTGGGGCGGGCCTCAACTCGGGCAACGACAGTTGGCGTCAGTCGCCGCGCCCCGTCGAGAGCGTCACAGGCACCCGCCGCTCCGCCATCCTCGGGGCGTCGCGCGTGACCTTGCAACGGGTCGCGTGACGAGCCCACGGGTAGACGGCGACGGCGTCGACGGATAGGAGGTGGTGGACCGACGGCCTCTATGTCCCCAAGTGGCGCGGGGCGGCTGGTGCCGATGGCGGTGATGTGGCGGCGGTGACGTCGTGCAGGTTGGCGGGGCGCAGGATGGGCGCCGGACACCGGCGCGGTCGACCAGCTCAGGGGGCCCTTGTCGGGACCCCTAGTCTAGCAGGCTGCTGAAAAAGTGACTTGCGAGATGAGTGGTACTCAGTGTGAGCGGTTCATTCGACAGAGGGACGGGGCCATGTGTGTCGATCGATCGTCACGGCGACGAGATGGCGAGGCTCCAGAGACACTACGCCCTTGCCAGCAGGGTCCGAAGGCGGACCAGGTTGTACGCCGCGGCCGTGAAGGTCATGATCCAATCGACGAGCTCGCCCCCGCGATGGCGCAGTCTGCGCAGCCCGCCGATCGTCTTCATCCAGCCGAAGACCTGCTCGATGAGCTTCCGCTTCTGTTGGCTGATCGCGTAGCCCGCATGCCGCGTGGTGCGGCCATCGATCGCACTGCCCCGGACCTTCTGGGCGACGTGCGGCGTCACGTCCTGCGCGCGGACCGCGGCCACGAAGCTGGGCACATCAAAGCCCTTGTCCCCGCCCACCGTCACGGCGGTCGTGGCGTGCTCCAGCAGCAGCAGCGCGGCCTCGCGTTCCGCCGTGCCCGTCGCGGCGGTCACGAGACGTTCGACGACAGACCGTCTTGACCAGCGAGACTGAAGCCGGCGTACGACAGCTTGGCCTCACGCCCTCGCCCTTTCCGCGCCAACATCGCGTCGGGATCGGTGGTCGACGCATGCGTGTCATTGCGTCGCGATTCGCCGTGGAAATCGACGGTCGGATTCCCGGGATCATCCGGTGGTGGCGGCGGCGCCTGATCGGTGCGCTGGAAGCGTTTGAGACTGGCCCACGCCTCCAGCAACGTGCCATCGACGGTGAAATGCTCGTCGGACAGCAGGTCGCCCTGGCGGGCCTGGTCGATGACGGCATCAAAGAAGGCCGCCGCGATGTTGCCCTCCAACAAGCGGTCGCGGTTCTTGCTGAACGTCGTCGGCGACCAGATGGGTTCGTCCATCCCGAGGCCGACGAACCAGCGAAACAGGATGCTGTAGTCGATCTCTTCCATCAGCAGCCGTTCGCTGCGAACCGTGTAGAGGGACTGCACCAACAGCGCCCGCAGCAGCTGCTCCGGCGGAATCGATGGCCGGCCGATGTCCGAGTACATCTGGTCGAAGCGCGGCGACAGCGTCGCCAGCACCGCCTCGGTCATCTGGCGGATGGCGCGCAGTGGATGGTCCTGACGCACGCGCTCTTCTCGCACGACGTAACTAAACAGGTGGCTGGTCTGCTGGTCGGATCCACGCATGCGGTCGCTCCCTCTCGAAGACGTCGAAGCATGGTAGTACGTGGCGATCGCGATGTCGATCCGCCACAGGCCACTTTTTCAGCAGCCTGCTAGTACCTACTTTGTCAGTTTCGCAGCTCGACGTCTTTGAGCTGGAGCATCCACTTCAGGTAGTGCGGTTGCGTCATGAAGAAATGGGCGGTGAGCACCTCCTGCACGACGGCTCGGACCCGGGGCAGGGTGAGATGCGTCTGACCGCGACGCCGACGTTCGATTGCAGAAAGCTGTAGGCGAGGGCCGTCAGCACGACGTGGCGGTCCCAGCCGGGAGGGTGCGGCCTTCGAAGTGATCGAGGCCGAGTTCGTCCTTCAGCTCTTGATAGCTGCTCGATCGCCCAGCGCTGATGCGCGAGTGCACCAGCGCCTTCAGCGGCGTCGCGGCAGGCAGGTCCACGAGGTAGTACTTCGTGCGCGGGATGTCGCCGAGCTCGCGCTCGCCGAGCAGCCAGACCTGGGCGCCAGCCGGCGCTCGCGCCAGTCGTGCGCCGGCGTCATGCGCACCGCGCAGAAGCGCGCCGCCACGGTTCGTGCATTGCGCCACGACACGAGGCGCCACGCGCCCGGGGGCTGGCCTTCGCCCCACGCGCGGGCTTCGACCGTCGCGGTGTCGGTGGCGAGGCTCGGGCGCGTGCGGGTCGGCCGCGGCCATCGGCGGCGGAGCGCGTGCAGGGCGGCGTGCCGAGAAAGACCTTGAGTCGGACGAGACGCCGAGCGCGTAGGGAGCGGCGCCCGGTGCAGCGTACGCCGCAGCGTGGCGTTGTCGCCAAACTCGGCGTCGCCCACCACCGCGGTGACGGTGATCCGCGCCGAGCGGACTTGGCGCAGCAAGGTCAGCGCCAGCTGCCACTTGGGGACGAGCGCGGCCGTCGCGGGAATGCGCGCCCGCGCGCGCTGGGTGGGCGTGAGCCACGCCTCGGGCAGGTACAGGCGCGCGCCCAGCAGCCACGCCTGTCGCCCGGTCCACAGTGCGACCGTGACCGCCGTCTGGCAATTCGCGATCTTGCCGAGCGCGCCACAGTACCTGGCGGGCGACGCCCACCGACGCGGGCCCCTGCTTCGGAAAGCTCGTCCCGTCGAGGATCAGGACCCCCGTCCGATCGGGCACGACCTCGCGGAGCTGCTTCCAGATCGCCTCGGCGTCCCACGGCGCGTCGGTGATGAAATGCTGGAACGCCTGATAGGTGCCGGGGTCGCTGAGGCGCGCCCACATCGCCTCCATCGACTTGCGCGAGCTGTCGCTCAGCAGCCCGGTCACGTAGCGACGCAACGCGCCGCGCTGACTCTGACGACCGAAGCGGTCCTCGAACCGCTCCAGCCAGGTCAGCAACCGGCGCAGCCACGCGGTCGCGGTGCGATCCAGCACCGCTCCGCAGCCTACCGAACTCGTGAAAAAACTACAATGCCCTCAAAAGTGATCACTCGCGCATTTCCGCGGCAATTCGTCGATCTGCGCTGAGGAGCGAGGACGGACTGCTCACGCCGAGACCCCCGCGATGCTCGCCTACGGCGTCGTCGGCTTCGGCGTGCGGATGGCGCGCGGGTCTGTTCGCCGTGCCAATCGGGAGGGGGTCGCTATTGCGCAGTCTCCTCGACAGGGCCGCCGCTGCGGGAGAGGAACCGCTGTCGCTCGACCTGCTTAGAGCTCGCTGAGATCACGTCGAGATCGTCGAGCCGCCTGAGGAGGTCGCGCCCATGAGCCCTCGACCGCGGCCAGCCGCTGCGCTCACGCATCAGGAATTTCACGTCGCGCGAGAGGGCTAACAGGTGCTCGATCACCCGCGCCCAGTCGGAGCTCTTCGCCAGCATGTCGTGCAGGCGGTCCAGATTGGCAACGGCTAGCATGGGCTTCCAGAACCGGCCCGCATCGGCCTCGGCGATGGCCTTCCTGATCGCGTCCCGGATGCCGGGGGCGGCGTCCATCGAGCGGGGCGCCAGGATCGCGCGGCCCGCCTGCACGTCGAACGGCAGCGTCTGATCCGGCGAGTAGACGATGGCGGGCTTGTGGAAGGCGTGCCGGATGCCGAGCTCATACATCACGCTAGCTGATGGCGTCGCGGGGCACTAATCCGCGAGGTCGACTCTGCTATCGGGGCCTCGACGCGGCCCAGAAATATCCGAGGCGATGTCGGCTGGCTGTCGCGTCCAGTTCGGACACCCAGGGCGTGTAGCCCGCCCCGTCGATCGCCGGCTCGAGGACCTCCTTCCGCCATTGCCTGTAGGCGAGCCGTTCGGCGGCGCTCCGACCGCATGGCATGCCGAGGAAGCACATCCCTTTCGTCGTGTCGTTCATCGGTCGAGCTCACCGTGGGTCGGCCCTCCTGAGGGTCGAATCGGACGGATGACGACGTTCCAGCCCCGCCCCCTTCGCCGCCCTCTGGCGCGTCCGCGTTTCCGACGGTTGGGCGCACGCCGAAATCTGGACGCATCCGATCGTCGGGTGGGAGTGCCGGATCTATTGGGATGGTGACCTGCACCGCAGCCAGGCATATCGCGACGTGGCAGACGCACACCGCGACGCCGACGAGACGAAGGTGCGGCTTGAAGGGTATAACCGCGAGCGGTGGGTAGGCCGCCACTGAGCCCGCGCCAGCGGCCTGCAGCGCGCGCATCCTTGCGAGTTGGGAGCGGACAGATGAAGGTCCTCATGGCAGTGGCGATTGCTGCCTTACCGGGAGGTCACTGGGCGGAAAGCCCCATCTGGCCTCCCCGCGTCACTTCGACAGAACGGTCTGCTCACGCCGGGCAGGAAAGCCGGAACGACTGGCCGCGCCCTACCGGCGTCCTCGACAACGGCTTGAAGGAATTCACGCCAGTTCGTCGCGGGTCTCTGCTCCATGTGATCGACGTGCCTCGGCGACGCCCGACAACGGCGACCGGACTGGTTGGAACCCACTCACGGGCATGATGGGCAGCGGGAAGGTCGTACGGGCTCCCATCGTCCGAACCCGTGTGTCAATCGGAACGTACACTACGGAAATCAGCACCAAGCAGAAGGTGCACAGTTGGAAGATGGCTGCGTCTGACTGGCAGCGAGAGTTTCGAAAGTGGGTGAATGCCAACTCAGAGCGCATCGCGAGCATGCCAGCGGTGGCGCAGTAGGTGCGCTGACAGGTAGGTCGAGGGCGCCCGTCGACACGATGCCGCTCGGCCGGAGCACATCGAGGCTGCCCGACAGCCGGCTGGCCGGGTCCGGTGACACTTAAGCTCCTGACACGGCCGAGTTCGCGGCGATCGGAGCGGTCTGCAACTTCGCGTGCGAATCGCCTGCTGCGGCTCGCCAAGCCGGCACGCGGCCGACGCGCACCTGACGCTCGACGAGCCTTGTGCGGCTACGGGCTGCCGGGAGTACAAGCCCGTCGACACCGCGAAATGCTCGGTCTGCGTCGGTTGACCTTAGTGCCTCGGACGCCGAGGTGGGATGGTGGGCCCAGGTGTTTGAGAGCTTCCCGGCCGAATCTCAAGGACCGTACGCGCGTGGCTCGGGGTTGTGGCAGCGAAAAAATGGCATGACCAGTCGTGGTAAGCTTGCGCATGGCGAAGTTTACGCGAAAGCCCCTGTCGCCACTGGACGAGATGGTTGAGCAGAATCGCGTCCTCGCCGAGCAGATCGAGCGGGACGGCGTGGTCCGAGAGGTTCTGGACAAGGTGGCGCGGCTTGAGCGGAGCGGGCTCCTGCAGCGTGCGAGCGAGGCGGGCGGCTTGATTTCGTCCGCCACCCAGCGTGCCATGGAGGCCGCGTCGACCCCAGGCCGCTGACATGCAGCGTGCGAGCAAGGCGAGCGGCTTGATTTCGTCCGCCACCCAGCGTGCCATGGAGGCCGCGTCGACCCAGGCCGCTGACATGCAGCGTGCGAGCGAGGCCAGCGGCTTGATTTCGTCCGATACGCAGCGCGCGATGGCCAGCCTGGGTCAACCGGACGATGTCGGCGCGCGATGGAGGCCAGCGGGCAGCTCGCGTCCGACGCGCAGCGCGCGATGGCGGGCATCGGCCAGCCGGCGATGGAGTTGCAGCGCGCGATGGAGGCCACCTGGACCGTCGCAAAGGACATGGTCGCCACCTCGCAGGCCGTCCGCGAGATGCAGCAGGCCGTCGGGGCTCGACTTGCGCGTGATTTCGGATCGCCGGAGGGCTTCGCGCGGTACGAGGACGTGCTCCGATTGACCGTTGAGGCGGTCGCAAAGGGGTTCCGGAACGTCAGCGGGGAGAGCGGTCAGGTCGATCTGATATTGCTTGATGGGTGCGCGGCTGGATGACCACCAGCCATTGACGGCCTCGGTGGCGGACGCAGCTACCCGCCATCGAGAAATGGGCGGCAGCGAACGCCAACCCTGCCTTGGCAGACCAGCTTTCACGGCTGGCAGCCGAGGCGCGAGCTGGGCGGGTCCCCGAAACCGAAGACGACGTTCGCGATCTTGGAGTTCGCGCGGACGCAGCCGTCGCCCGGGCTCGAACGCCGGAAGAGCGTGCCTGGATTCGTCAAATCGTTAACGCGATTGTAATCAATATTCTTGCCAACAGAATTGACCGGGCGCTCGACAAGTTGCCGATGCTGCTGCAGGTCTTGTTGTTGGTGCTGAACGCGGGGGCTTCTCCGGAATCGCAGCCGGCCTGTACCGCCGCCAGCGGCGCTCGCGCAACCTGCATGACCCGCAAATTTCAGGACCGTGGCAAGCTCGCGGGTTGCCCGAGATCGTTGGTGACGCTGGCCCTGCAGCGGTGGAGCGCACGCAGAACTACTTCACGGACTAATTCGCAGCCCGCGAACCCGGCAAGATCATCTTAGGGCGGTGAGTCGATTTCTCTACTGGTGTGAGGACAGTAACTTGGCGCTTGATGAGATTACGCCCTTCAACGTAGCCGCCTACGCCGATGAACTGCGGCGTGATTTCGGCCAGTCGAGCGTCAAGAAGCACTTAGCGGCGATCAGGTCTGTACTTCGACTCCCTCGTCCTCGGACAGGTCTTGCCTGCGAACCCTCCTCTTCGGTTGCGTTGCCCGATGGCCGTAAACGCATAACGGCGCGCCCGTCGAAGGCTCCGTCGATCTCGCCTGGCTCGTTAAGGGCGAGCCCTGGCAGCTGTCATGGCGGCCGCGATGCTGCGGCCCTACTTCCCGGCAACGGCGGCGGTGTTGGAGTCGCCAGCGGCGCGCCAGGAGCCAGGCGACCGAGCCTCACAGGAGACGACACATTGAATCCGTCACTGATGCAGATCGTTCTCGCCTCGGCCGCCGTAGGGGCCGTCATCGCGAGCTTCATCAACGGCATCTTCAACCTGATCGCGAAGAACCGTGAGTGAAGCTTCAGGAACACCAGCAGAACTTGGCGATCGCTGCGAAGCTCGCGTAAATCAAGCCCCAGCAGGTGCTCGCTGTGCAGGATTGGACGCTCCGCTCCGGCGGAAAGGCCCGCCCGGCGGACCTATGGGACCCTCGCAACGGTGAGCGAGTACCTCGCCGGATTGGACGAAGTGAAGCGTACAGGGCGGTGGTCGAAGGGCGAGTCCGATCGCGGTGCGGCGGTGAAGAGGTACAGCTTGCACGACAACAGCTAACCCGGCGAAAGCCGCGAACGTGCCGAGCATCCCGCACGAGGGACCAGCTCAGTTCTTCTCGCCCGCCTTCGTGTCCCTGGTCGCGTTCTTCATCAGCCACGTCTGGACGGGCGTCGGTATATGCCCTGCGCCATCAGCGTCGGGGCAGTCGCCAGCGCCTGCGGGGTAGTGCCCGCCGCCCAGCCACGTTGAGCAAGGCGCCGTGCAGGAGCCCTGCGATCGAAGTCGTCTCGAAGTTCACCGGAAAGACGCACTACGTCGGCCCGCTGTCCCCGGTGCGCCTTCATCGCTTCGACGATCTTGTTGAACTTGTCCGGCTCGATCCAGCGATTGGCGGTGCGGACTTCGAGGTCCGCTCGAGCGCGCTCGTTGGCGCGCCTCGCTTCAAGCCGGCCGCTTCCATTTCGTTGCGAGCGTGCGATCGCGGGCTTCCTCGGCCAACCGTTGCGGGTCCGCCACTTCAAGGCGTGCTGCGCCGTCTGCAGTTGAGGTCGCCGACCTGCCTCGCGCTTTCCTCGCGGCGAATTTGTTCTTGCTGTTTCTTCTGCTGGTCGTGGTAGTTCGACGCCACTAGTGCACCGCCGTTGACATAGCATCAACCATGTGATCTATTCTGCGGGTGGCGCATACTACCCCCCGCGTGAGAATGACCCCTAAGCAGCAGAAGCAGTTGGAGGCGGTGATCGCCCGCCCGTCCGCCCCGGCCGGCGTGGTGCGCCGCGCCCGCGTCATTCTCCTGAGTGCCGCGGGGGCCAGCGGGGTCGACATTGCGGCGCAACTCGACCTGTCGCCGGAGGCGGTGTCGCGGATTCGGCGCCGGTTCGTGGAGGCGGGCGTCGACGGGCTGCCCGATCAGCCGAAGGCCGGCCGCCGCGACCATGCCGTCCCGGCCGACACGGTCGAGCAGATCCTCCAGTTGGCGCTGTCGCCGCCGCCGGCCGGGCGGAGCCGGTGGACGACGCGGTTGTTGGCCCAGGTGGTCGGCCGGACCAGTGGCTGCGTCTCCGATGTCCTCCGCGCGCACGGCCTGAAGCCGCACCTGGTGCGCACGTACAAGGTGAGTCGGGATCCGGCCTTCGCCGCCAAGGTCACCGATGTCGTCGGGCTGTATCTCCACCCGCCGGAACACGCGATTGTGCTCAGCGTCGACGAGAAGACGCCGATTCAGGCCTTGGAACGCACGCAGCCGCCCCTCCCGCTGCGCGCCGGCCGGGCGGTGCGGCACACGCACGACTATCGGCGGCACGGCGTCCTCGATCTCTTCGCGGCCTTGGAGATCGCGACCGGCAAGGTGACGCACCGGTTCAGCCCCACCACACCGGCCGCGGACTTCCTCCGGTTCATGAAGAAGGTCGCGCGCGCCTACCCCGCGCGTACCTCCACGTCGTGCTCGACAACTCCTCCACGCACAACACCGAGGCCGTCCGCACCTGGCTCGCCGCCCACCCGCGCGTGCACTTCCATTACACGCCGACCAGTGCGTCGTGGCTGAACCAGATCGAAGGCTTCTTCGGCATCTTGGCCAAGCAGTCCCTGCCCTCACCGACTTCGCCTCCAGCGCCGCTCCTGGACCATCTCGTGCCTATCTTCGCGCGTGGAACAAAAACCCGACGCCCTTCGAGTGGACCAAGCCGGCTCGAGCCCTCATCAAGTCCCACAAGCGAATGCTTGACCGCATCTCGACGGCGGTGCACTAGCGCCGCGACTTTGGAGAAGTCGTCAAGGCACGAGTACACGCATCTAGCCCCTTGACCACACCGCGCCTATCGCCGTACGTACCAACTGCTCAGGGGTCCCCCCACCAGCAACTGCCCAACGCGCACCTTCACCTTTATTTATATTCACACCCCTACCTTCACAACCCACCACTAACTTTCCGCTTGTGGGGTTTTGCGTCTACGTGCCACGTTGCCTCGTATTGTGTGTTGGCCGGCTTCAGGGCCGAACCACGCCAGAAGCCCACGCTATCGAGCTTGTCTAGCCAGTCTGCTCGTTGAGGCCCACCAGCCATGAGCTCTAGGCGCGCTCGCCCATACTCCCCAGTTGATTGGTGTGAAGGAGAACGGCGTCACGTAGAGCAGTCTGAGGCGAGGACAGATCAGGTAGCCGAGGATGACCACACAGCCGCCCAGGGTCCCGTGGTGCGTCTAGGTCCATTGCTGCCTTTTAGGTCCGGTCCCGGTTGGCAGACCCCATTGGATGAGCTTACCTCTACGAGCCGCGGTTTCGGTCGATGGACGTTCTACGGCCGATTCGCGTGCGTCCTGGAGATTCGAAGGCTCCTGTTTCATGCGTCGTGCAGCAGCACCGCGACGGGACGCCGTGAACGCTTGTGATACTCAGCGCCCCCTGGGGACGGTCAGCGTCAGTCCTTCTTGCGGGCGCCACGGACCGAGTGCGGGCCGATGTCTGCTGAAGCTCAGGCTCTTCCTCCGAAAACTGTCTCATCGCACATGCCTCTCCCGTCGGCTCCCACCTGCAGGGTGACGTCCCAGCCGTGTCTCGGAGCATCGCGTGACAAGGAGGTAGGCATGAGGAGTTTTCCGGTCATCGCTTGCAGCTCGCGCTCCTTGGCAATTGTCGCCATCGTTGCGTTGTCTTTCCGTGTCCCATACGCGCTCAAAAACCACAGAGGACCCAGTGGGTAAAGGAGGTCGCAGGTCTCGTCCCGCCCCTGCAGAGAGGATGCGACACTCGCGGCAGGGTTCAAAACGGCTAAGGCTATTCCGTTATCAGCGTGACCAACACCCATTAGGAACGGAATTCAGCTGCAATTCGCGGGTCCTACATTGAGCGGTACGATGAATTTGACCGGCCCGCCGAAGATTGTAGAAAAGAGCTGGCTGGAAGCCTCTATCGATTCCTTCGTAGATGTGGCCAAGGCAATTTTGGAAGGCGGGGATACCCAGCAACAAGGGTGCGTCAAGGTTGAAGTGAACAATTCACCCGGTGCGAAAGTGGAGGTGAAGACGGGCGACAACAACTGCGCGCAAGCGTCGTGACGTTTCGAAAGAGGCGCGCAGCATCGTTTGTACCCGCGTGCGCTGAGCGTCTTTATCCGATGACGTTTTTGGGAACGTACCGGGCGCCTGCTTCGCGCCGAGGATTTCACTTTTCAGTCTCGGTGAGGCGCGCCATGGATGCCGCCCATCGCCTCCGGCACCCATGGCCGCCCTTGCCGCGTCCGAAGGCCTCGACATCGAGCGCACCACGATGGCCGCGTGGGAGCCCAGGGCGCCGCCCCTCGGCTTCCGATGAAGCTTGCCAATCGGAGCGCCGCGACGCGGCATCCACGACTTCGGCCCGGCAGCAGGGCCGGCGGTCCCCGCCATTTGAGCGCGGATGATTTGGAGTCAGCCGCTGCCGGCTGCGCCGACTGGCCGGCGTGATAGGGGTTGAGGCGGGCCATGTGAGCCGCTATTTCGCCCGCCAGGCTATCGGCGTGGCAACGCCTCCGCGCGCCACATGTCGGCCACGGTTCGAGCGCACGTGGCGTGACGGTCGAGGTAGGCTAGCGCTGCCGCGGGCCTGCCGGTCCGCCTGTTCGAGGACCGCCGACATGCCCTTCATGCAACAAATCATCGCGACCGCCTTGCTGGTCGCGATGCTTGGCGCCGCGCCCCTGGCGCAGCCGGCGCCGGAGCGCGTCACCTTCATCCACGCCGGCGCCCTGCTCGATCGGCCGGGCCAGCCGCCGCGCGGCGCCTCCACGCTGATCGTCCGCAACGGCCGCATCGAGGCGATCCGCGACGGCCACGTCGCGCCGACCGCCGGCGCCACGCTGATCGATCTGAAGAACGCCTTCGTCCTGCCTGGCCTGATCGACGCCCACGTCCACATCTTCGCGGACGACGACAAGGTGCGGGCCCGCGCCGAGGCGCTCAACCGCGACATCGAGGACTCGGTGCTGATCGCCGTCGGCAACGCGCGGCGGACGCTCGAGGCGGGCTTCACGACGGTGCGCGACCTCGGCTCCGACATCCACAGCGTGACGGCGCTGCGCGATGGGATTGCCTCCGGCCTGGTCGCCGGGCCCACCATCGTCGCCGCTGGCTCCGCCATCTCCGGTCCGGGCGGACACGCGGATGGCGCCAACAACGTCAACCGCGACATCGAGGAGCTGCGCCGGTCGCGTGCCACGAACACCTGCAGCGGCGCCGACGATTGCCGGCGCGTCGTGCGCCTCCAGATCTCGCAGGGCGCCGACTGCATCAAGTTCACCGCCACCGGCGGCGTGCTGAGCAACATCGCCGGCGGGCTCGGCCGGCAGATGTTCGACGACGAGATGAAGGCCATCGTCGACACGGCCCACCTGTTCGGCCGCAAGGTGGCGGCGCACGCCCACGGCAACGACGGCATCGCCGCGGCGCTGCGCGCCGGCGTCGACTCGATCGAGCACGGCACCTACACCAACGCCGAGACCAACGCGCTGTTCAAGAGCAGCAACGCCTGGCTTGTCCCGACCATGATCGCGCCGCACGCCGCGGTGGCCCAGGCGCGGGCCGGCGCGCGAAGCGCGGCGACGCTGGCCAAGGCCGAGGAAACGATCCTGGTCCACAACGACAACATCGCCAAGGCGATCAAGGACGGCGTCCGCATCGCCTTCGGCACCGACACGGGCGTGTCGGACCACGGCAAGAACGCCAAGGAGTTCGCGCTGCTGGTCAAGGCCGGGATGACGCCGGCCGCCGCGATCCGCGCCGCGACCATCGACGCGGCCACGCTCCTCGATCGCGCCAGCCAGATCGGCTCGCTCGAGCCCGGCAAGCAGGCCGACATCATCGCCGTGGCGACCAGCCCGCTCGACGACGTCACCGTGCTCGAGCACGTCCGCTTCGTGATGCGCCAGGGCGTCGTCCACATCCTCGACGGCGCGCGGCAGGCGTTCCCGCCGCGCTGAGCGCCCGGCGCTGGCCGTCGCTCTAGCCGTTGCTCAACGAGGACGGCCGAAGAACAAGACGTAGCCGTCGAGGTCCTTCAGCTCGAAGCCACGCAGGCCGTCGTCGCCGTTCTCGCTGTCCTCGATCGTTCGAAAGAACTCGACCTGGCGCGACGCGAACTCCGCCGCCAGCGCGTCCGGATCGGGCACGTGGAGATACGCGTCCCGCTGGACGATGCCGAAGAAGATGTCGTCGGGCTCCGGCCCCTGGAACGTGATCTCGAAGCCGAGCCGGTCGCGGTAGAACGCCAGCGCCGCGGGGACGTCCCTGACGATGAAGAAAGGCGCGATGCCGGTGATCGCTGGTGCGGTCATGGTCTGTCCTCCCCAGCCGGCCAGCCCGGCGGTGCGGGTGGCGGATTCGCCGCGGATTTGCGGCGATTATGGGCCGTAATCGCCGCAAGACGGGCGCCAGGGGCCCGGGGACGGGCAAGGTGGCGGCGAGTTGGTAGAATGGGTGGTTCGGAGCCGGCCAGCGGCTCTGGCAGAAGCTGCCCATGACCGATTGGATTGCCGTCCGCGGCGCCCGCGTCCACAACCTGAAGAACATCGACGTCGACCTGCCGCGCGACCGGCTGGTCGTGGTCACCGGCCTGTCGGGCTCCGGCAAGTCGTCCCTGGCCTTCGACACCATCTACGCCGAGGGCCAGCGCCGCTACGTCGAGTCGCTCTCGGCCTACGCCCGCCAGTTCCTCGAGCAGATGGAGAAGCCCGACGTCGATCTCATCGACGGGCTGTCGCCGGCCATCGCCATCGAGCAGAAGACGACCGCCAGCAACCCGCGCTCGACGGTCGGCACCACGACCGAGATCTACGACTACCTGCGCCTGCTGTTCGCCACCATCGGCGTGCCGCACTGCCCGAACTGCGGCGAGCCGATCACCTCGCAGTCGCTCGAGCGCATCCTCGACCTGGTGATGCTCTACCCGGCCGACGAGCGCATCAACGTGCTGGCGCCGATCGTCCGCGGCCGCAAGGGCGAGTTCAAGAAGGAGCTGGCGGCGCTGCGCCAGAAGGGCTTCATGCGGGCCCGCATCGACGGCCAGCTGCGCCCCCTCGACGAGGACATCGCCCTCGACCGCCGCCGCAACCACACCATCGAGGTGCTGGTCGATCGCCTGATCGTCAAGTCGGGCCTCGAGAAGCGCCTGACCGACTCGATCGCCGTGGCGCTCGAGCTCGCCGACGAGATCGTCGTCATCAACACGCTCGACGGCGGCGATCGCCTGTTCTCGCGCCGCATGGCCTGCACGACGTGCGGCCTCAGCGTGCCCGAGATGACGCCGCGCGCCTTCTCGTTCAACTCGCCGCAGGGCGCCTGTTCCACCTGCCAGGGCCTCGGCTCGACCTGGGACTTCGACCCGGCGCGGGTCGTCCCGGACGACTCGAAGTCGCTCGCCGAGGGCGCCATCGCCACCTGGGCGGCGGGCGACAAGGCGCTGGTCGCCGGCGCCCTCGACCGCCTCGGCGAGGTCTACGGCATCGACCTGACCGTGCCGTTCGCCAAGCTGCCCAAGAAGCAGCGCGACCTGCTGCTGCACGGCCCCAAGCGCAACGGTGCGGCGCCGGCGCTGGCCAAGCCCACGGCAACCAAGAAGGCCGCCGCCGCCAAGCGGAAGAGCGATCCGTTCGGCGAGGGTTTCGAGGGCTTGCTGCCGAACCTCCGCCGCCGCTTCGACGACGGCTCGTGGAGCGACCGCGAGGCGCTCGAGCCGCTGCGCGGCCTGCGCACCTGCCCCGACTGCGAGGGCGACCGCCTGCGCCCCGAGAGCCGCGCCGTCCGCGTCAAGGGCCAGACCGTCGCCGAGTACGTCTCGCTGCCCATCTCGGACGCCCTGCGCGCCTTCGAGAGCTTCCAGTTCACCGAGCGCGAAAACCTGGTCGCCGGCCGGCTCCTGCGCGAGATCTGCGACCGGCTGCGCTTCCTCGACGACGTCGGCGTCGGCTACCTGACGCTCGGCCGCAGCGCCGCGACGCTGTCGGGCGGGGAAGGCCAGCGCATCCGCCTGGCGACGCAGATCGGCGCCAACCTCACCGGCGTCCTCTACGTCCTCGACGAGCCGTCGATCGGCCTGCACCAGCGCGACAACCGCCGCCTGCTGGCCACGCTGTGCCGGCTGCGCGACCAGGGCAACAGCGTCATCGTCGTCGAGCACGACGAGGAGACGATCCGCACCGCCGACTACCTGGTCGACCTCGGCCCGCGCGCCGGCGAGCACGGCGGCAAGCTCATCTTCCAGGGCCGCCCCGAAAAGCTGATCGACGGGTCGGGGGCGACGAGCGAGGAGTCATTGACCGGCGCCTACCTCCGCGGCGAGCGGCAGGTCGTCGAGCCGCGGGCGCGGCGGGCCGCCACGCGCGGTGCCATCGAGGTGGTCGGCGCGACGCAGAACAACCTGAAGCACGTCAATGTCGCGTTCCCGCTCGGGCTGTTCATCGCGGTGACCGGCGTCAGCGGTTCGGGCAAGAGCACGCTGGTCAACGAGATCCTCTACAAGAAGCTGGCGAAGGAGCTGTATCGCGCCCTCGACGAGCCGGGCGCGCACACGCGCATCGACGGCCTCGCGCTGATCGACAAGGTGATCCAGATCGATCAGTCGCCGATCGGACGGACGCCTCGGTCGAACCCGGCCACCTACATCGGCCTGTTCACTTTTCTTCGCGAGCTCTACGCAATGCTGCCGGACGCCCGCGCGCGCGGCTACAAGCCGGGCCGCTTCTCGTTCAACGTCAAGGGCGGGCGCTGCGAGGCGTGCCAGGGCGACGGCGTCACGGCCATCGAGATGCACTTCCTGCCCAACGTCTACGTGATGTGCGAGGCGTGCAAGGGCCGGCGCTACAACCGCGAGACGCTCGAGATCCAGTATCGCGGCCGGTCGATCGCCGACATCCTGCGGCTGACGGTCGACCAGGCGCTGCCGCTGGTCGAGAACTTCCCGTCGATCGCCATCAAGCTGAAGACCCTGCAGAAGGTCGGGCTGGGCTACCTCGAGCTGGGGCAGTCGGCGACGACCCTGTCGGGCGGCGAGGCGCAGCGGGTCAAGCTGGCCCGCGAGTTGTCCAGACGCGGCACCGGCCGGACGCTCTACATCCTGGACGAGCCGACCACCGGCCTGCACTTCGACGACACCCGCAACCTCCTCGACGTCCTGCACCAGCTGGTGGAGCAGGGCAACACGGCGGTGGTCATCGAGCACAACCTGGACGTCATCCGGTCGGCCGACTGGGTCATCGACCTCGGCCCGGAGGGCGGCGCCCAGGGCGGCAAGGTCGTGGCGCAGGGGCCGCCCGAGACCGTCGAGGGCGCCCGGGCGTCCCACACGGGTCGTTTCCTGCGCGAACATCGCGAGGGGATGGCCAAGGCGAAGCTCGCGTGAGGTGCCGAGGCGTGGCGCCAGAGCCACAGCGCAATGAGATGACACTGTGGCTCCACAGCCACAATTGTAAGGCTGGGCCGGCCGTCCAGACGAGTCAGGATCGTAGTAAATCGTTGAGTGTCAAGTGTTTCGCAGGAATCGGCACTTTTTGACATCCTACGGCCCAGGTCTTGCTTGTTCACGCGTGGCTTGTGGCTCGACCATCCTCCCCGTGGCCGGGCACCATCTCTAGGCGTGGAATGACACCACAGCGTACCCTTCGTCGAGCGACATCCTGTGCGGGCATCGGGCTCCACTCCGGCCACAAGGTTTCGCTCACCCTGCGACCGGCGCCGGCCGACACCGGCATCCGCTTCCGCCGCGTCGACCTCGGCGGCGTCGAAGTCCCGGCCCACGTCTCCCACGTCTCCGGCATCAGCTACGCGACGGTGCTCAGCGCCGACGGCGTCCGCATCGAGACCGTCGAGCACCTGCTCTCGGCCCTCGTCAGCCAGGGCATCGACAACTGCATCGTCGAGCTGAACACGTCGGAAGTGCCGATCATGGACGGCAGCGCGGCGCCGTTCATCTACCTGATTCGCGAGGAAGCCGGCATCAAGAAGCTGGCCGCGCCCCGCAAGTTCATGAAGATCACGCGCCCGGTCTCGCTGACCATGGGCGACAAGCACATCGCGCTCTACCCGGCCGACGAGCTGAAGATCACCTACTCGATCTCGTTCGATCACCCGCTGCTGCGGCACCAGGCTCGGGCCATCACGATCACCGAGCAGAGCTTCATCGACGAGATCGCGCCGGCCCGGACGTTCGCGTTCCTGAAGGAAGTCGAGACGCTGCGGCAGCAGGGCCTGGCCCTGGGCGGCTCGCTCGACAACGCCATCGTCGTCGGCGAGACGGGCGTCCTCAACAACACCCTCCGCTACGACGACGAGTTCGTCCGTCACAAGATCCTCGACGCGATCGGCGACCTCGCCCTCGTCGGGCACCCGGTGATCGGCCACATCGTCGCGCACCGCGGCGGCCACGCCCTCCACACCAAGCTCGCGGCCAAGCTCCTCGAAGAGCCCGACGCGTGGCAGCTGGTCGAGATGCCGGTGTCCGAGCCGCTCGTCGCGTCCGGCCTGCCGGCCACCGTCCGCGCCTAGCCGCCTCGCCCGTTCGGTTCAGCCGAACGCGAGCATCGACCAGACGAGCAGGCCCCAGGGCCGTCCTTGCGCTCATGAAGTTCGGCGTCAACACCTACATCTGGGGCGCGACCTTCGGGCCGGCCGACTTCCACCTGCTGCCCAGGCTGAAGGACGCCGGCTTCGACGGCATCGAGGTCCCGAATCCTGGATCCCGCGTCGTTCGACGCGGCCGCCGTCGGCGGTGAGTTCGATCGCCTCGGGCTCGCGCGCACCGCGGTCGCCAACGTGCGGCGCGGCTCGAGCCTCGCCTCGTCCGACGCAGGCGAGCGGCAGCGCGCCCGCGACCACGTCGCCGCGTGTGTCCACGCCGCCCGCGACCTCGGCGCGACCGTGCTGGCGGGGCCGATGTACACGCCGGTCGGGTTCCTGACCGGCCAGCGGCGGACGGCGGAGGAGTGGCGCTGGGCGGTCGACAGCTGGCAGCAGCTCGCGCCGATCGTCGAGGCGGCCGGCATCGACGTCGGCCTCGAGCCTTTGAACCGCTTCGAGACCTACTTCCTCAACACGGCGGCGGATGCGGCGCGCTTTTGCCATGACGTGGGCAGCCCGCGCGTCGGGATCCTGGTCGACACCTTCCACGCCAACATCGAGGAGAAGTCGATCGGCGCGGCGCTGCGGGCAGCGGCGCCGCACCTGAAGCACCTGCACGTCTGCGAGAACGATCGCGGCATCCCCGGCTCGGGCCACGTCGCGTGGGCCGAGTTCTTCAGCACCGTCGCTCAGCTCGGCTACGACCGCTGGATGACCATCGAGAGCTTCGGGTTCTCGCTCGGTGAGCTGTCGACGGCGGCGGCGGTGTGGCGCGATCTCGCACCGACGCCCGAGGCCATCGCCTTCGACGGCCTCGCGTTCCTCCGCGCCAGCGTCCAGGCCTGAGCGCACTCCAGAGGCTAGGTCGCGCCCGGGGTGTCTTCCAATCCGGGCAACGCCAGCCGCAGCGTGCACGCCTCCCGCGCCGCGTGGTTCAGGAGCCCCACCAGCACGACCGCCACGCCCACCATCTCGCACGTCTCCTCGAGCGTTGCCAGCAGGACGTAGGTGAGGTTCTCGCCGTGGATGTCGGGTGCGTACCAGCCGCCGAGGGTTTCGACCCCGAAGGCGCCGGCGGCGAAGATCAGCCCGCCGCCGACCAGCCACCGGCGGGTCGCCCCGAGCGTGGCGACGAAGCGGCGGAAGCCCAGCGCGAGGAGCGTGCCGGCGACGATCCCCGGAATGATGAGCGGGTAGTGCAGCCACGAGGAGTGATGCAGGACCGCTCGCAGCGGACCCTGGACCAGCTCGTGCAGAGCCGACGCTTCGTCGGTCGACAGCAGCGTGAACACGACGGCGAGCAGCGCCCAGCAGCGCCAGCGCCTGTCGTCGCGCGCGTAGCTGGCGGCGGCGAGCGCGGCGGCCACCACCCCGCAGGCGAGGAGCTCCATCGCCGAGAACCACGTCGGCAGGTTGCCCTCTCTGTTGACGTCGAACAGGCGTTGGAGGCTTTCGGCGCCGGGCCAGCCGTAGGCGTGCGCGAGGACGCCGCCCGTGCTGGCGGCAACGAGCACGGCGATCACGGCGCCGAGGACCTCGGCCGTCCGTCGCGCCGAGACGTCGACGGCAATGCCTGTGGCGAGCGCGCGCACGCCGACGAGGCCCGGCCCGCGGGCGGCAGCGGCGAGGCGCACGTCGGGCGCGATGGCCGCCAGGTGGCGCGAGCCCGCATCGACGATGGCCGCGACGCCGGTCAGCTCGATAGCCTGGCCCAGAGTCGCCGGCGCGGCGACGGCAAGGGTGAGCGCATGGGCGCCGGGCACCATCAGCAGTCGCGCCCACCAGGCGAGGCCCGCGGCAGCGGCGAGCAGCGCCGCGCCGAGCGCCAGCCGGCGCCGGGCCGGCGTCGTCGCCGCCGTCAGGATGGCGCGGATGACCACGAGGCCGGCGGCCGCGAGCGCCGCGAGCAGGAGTACGTGCACCGGCGAGGTCGGCACGTGGTCGATCGGCAGCCAGCGCGGCAGTTGTCCGTCGCGCGGCGGCGGCAGGGCGAGGCGCTGAGCCGAAAGTGCGGCCAGCAGCAGCGACAGCAGCGACCAGGCCCCGGCCCCGCGCGCGCCGTGCACCTGGGCGGCCGCGGCAGCGAGGCCGATCCACAGGGCCGCCAGCGCGAGCGCCGACGAATCGACCGCGACCGGCACGCCGTGCACCTGGCTCGCCTCGAAGGCGCGAACGGCGCCGCTGCGGCCGAGGGCCGTGCCGGCGAGTTGGGCGACGAGCGAGACGATCGCGAACGCCAGGATCATGGCGATCGCCGTCGCCCGGAGCCAGCGCCCCTCCGGTCGAAGCGCGGTTGAGCTGGCCACTACGCCAGAAATCGGACGATCAGCCCTCGGGCTGTAGGCGCGTGAGCGGCCGCTACTGGCCCGCTGGCGTCAGCCGCCTCGGCCAGCGCGCCGAGTCGGTCCGCGCCGTCTTCAGGTAGCGCTCGATCTTCGCGATCACGCCGGCATTGGCCGCGGCGACGTCGCGCTGCTCGTAGGGATCCGCCGCCAGGTCGTAGAGCTCGAGCGGCGCATCCATCCGCAGCCGGATGGCCTTCCAGTGGCCCATCCGCACCGCCTGCTGGAAGCCGCGCTCGTGGAACTCCCAGTAGAGGAAGTCGTGTGTCCGCTGCGGGCGGCCCTTGAGCGCCCGCGTCATCGACACGCCGTCGATCGCCGCCGGCGCCTTCGCGCCGGCGATGTCGGCCAGCGTCGGCAGCATGTCCCAGTGCGCCCACGCGTGATCGCTGACGCGGCCGGCCGGAACCTCGCCGACCCAGCGCGCGATCATCGGCACGCGGATGCCCCCTTCGTAGAGGTCGCGCTTGATGCCGCGCAACCCACCCGAGCTCTTGAAGAAGGCCGGATCGGCGCCGCCCTCGCGATGCGGACCATTGTCGCTGACGAACAGGATCAGCGTGCGCCGGTCCAGGCCGCGCTGGCCGACGACGTCGGTGAGATGCGCGATGTCGCGATCCATGCGCGTGATCATCGCGGCGAAGGCCGCGCGCGGCGACGGCTGCGAACGATAGCCGAGCGAGGCGCCCTCGATGGTGGCGCCGCTCTGCCGGGCATCGGCGGTGGTGTTGGCGAACGGCGTCTCGGGGAAACGTCCCGTGAACGGCGCCATCGAGTCCTCGGGCACGCGCAGTTCGGCGTGCGGCACGGTGTAGTTCAAGTAGAGGAAGAACGGCTTGGGATCCGTCGCCGTGATGAACGACTCCGCCTCGCGCGTGAAGAGGTCGTTGACGTAGTCACCGGCGAGGCTGGTCTCGACGCGCTCGGTGTTCCGATAGAGATGATCGGTGAACTGCCGATGGGCGTGCCGATGATCGAGGAAGCCGAAGGCGTAGTCGAAGCCCTTCTTGTCGGGTTGGCCCGCGGTGCCTGGCGTGCCCAGGCCCCACTTGCCGATGACCGCCGTCCGGTAGCCGGCGTCACGCAGCACCATGGCGATGGTGATGTCCTGGGCGCGCAGCGGGATTTCGCCGTTGCCGCGGATCCACGCGTGGCCAGTGTGCAGGCCGGTCATCAGCGCGCAGCGCGACGGGGCGCAGACGGTGGTGCCGGCGTAGTAGTTGGTGAAGCGGATGCCTTCGCGCGCCAGGCGATCGAGGCCGGGTGTCGCGAACTGGGCTTGCCCGTAGGCGCTCAGGTCGCCGTAGCCGAGGTCGTCGGCCTGGATGAGGATGATGTTGGGGCGGCCCTTGGCCTGGCCTTGGGCGGGCCGATCGAGGCCGCCCAGCAGGACGGCGCCGACAACCAGGGCCATCGCGGCGATGAAAGCGCGACGCGTCATGCCGAAGATAGTAGCCGAGGCCGCTCCCGATGGAGCGGCCTCGGGGCTCGAGGAGCGAGCCGTCAGCGGCAGACGATGTCGCCGCGGTCGATCGACTGGCCGATGATCGCGCCGGCGCTGGCGCCGATGATCGTGCCGAGCGTCCGCGAGCGCTCACGGGCGACGATGTTGCCGAGCACGCCGCCGGCGATGCCGCCGACGATCAGGCCGGTGGTGCCGTCGTCACGGCGGCAGTAGTAGCGGTCGTCCGAGCCGCGGTAGATGACGTCGGCACGGCTCATCCGGCGGGCGCGATACCGGCGATTGTCGTAGCGGTAGTCGGGCGCCGGATCCCACGCGCCGTAGCCCGCATCCCAGCGATCGTCATAACGATCGTCATAACGATCGTCATAGCGATCGTCGTAGCGAGCGCGGCGGTCTTCGCGGCGGTCACGCCACTCTTCGCGACGCTCCCGGCGTGCCTCGCGGCGGTCCCGCTGTTCCTCGCGGCGATCGCGCTGGTCGTCGTAGCCGTGGCGGCGCTGGTTGCCGTCGGCAAGAGCCGCGACCGGCTGCAGGCCGATGAACGACGCGACGAGGAACGCGGCGGTGGCAGTCTTGAAGCGGTTCATGTCGACCTTCCTTCTCCTGGTCCCGATTGACCCGACCAGGGAAGGAGCAAGCGACGTGCCGTTCGCGGAACGATGAAAAACTCCAATGATTTCAAGGGTCCGAGCGGGACTTGGCGAGCACCGGCCTCTGCTGGGGACATCCCAGCCGTGGCCACTGGCAGCTCAACGCGGTGACTGAGCGTCGGCCGTCACGAGGTAGGTCGCGAACGAGCCCAGCCAGTGGCCGCCCTCGTAGTGCGCGCCGGTGACGGCACGGAGGCCGACCTCGCGATGGCCCGCGGCGGTGGCCCGCAGTCCGGCGACGCGAGCATCGCCGGCGGGCAGGCCGCGCGCCATGCCCAGCAGCATCCACGCCCGACTCAGGTTGAGGCCGTCGAGGTGCGCCAGCTTCGGATCGCTGGCGTCGGGGACGATCGCGGGCGTCAGCCACGTGGTCGATCCGTCGCGCGGAAGCTGCGGCAGGAAGGCGGCGAGCCAGACCGCATAGCGATCCGGCGGCAGCACGCGCCGCATCAGGTCGGCCTCGCCCAGGCACGGCGACAGAAAATCCTGACCCGACGGCTCGTAGTCGAGCGGGCAGCCCTTGTCCTTCAGGTAGAAGTGCTCGATGCGCGAGCCGAGCAGCGTCAGCATCCCCTGATCGGCGGCGACGCGGGCCCAGTCGAGCACCAGCCCGAAGGCGAACGCCGTCTGGTCGTGCTCGCCGACGCGGATCGGGTTGGTGAGCTTCGGCAGCCAGATCTTCAGCCGGGCGGCGGCCGCGGCTTCGAGCGGTTGCAGCGCGGTCGACCACCCGCGCGCCTGCGGATCGTCCCACGTCCTCAGCTCGGCGGCCAGTTGCAGCAGCCAGGCGAGGCCGTACGGGCGCTCGAACGAGGCGCGACCCGGGCCTTCCAGGTAGCGGACTTCGGCGGCGATGTTGGCCGGCGTCAGGCTGCGCGCCAGCGCGGCGCGGGCGCGGCTCGCGAACGGCGCCTGCGGGAAGGTGCGGGCGAGGCGCGCCAGCAGCCAATGGCCGTGCACGGACGAGTGCCAGTCGTAGCAGCCGAAGAAGGCCGGTGTCAGCGTCCGCGGCGGCAACACGTCCCGGTCGCTGCTCAGGACGTGCGCGATCTTGTCCGGGTACTCCTGGTGCACGCAGGCGAGCGCCAGATCGGCGAACCGCTGCGCCGCCGTGGCGTCGAAGCCGCCCGCTCCGCCGGCAGTCGCGGTCTGGGCGGCCGCCACGGATCCGCTGAGGCCGACAGCGAGGAGGAGGGCAGCCGAGAGAAGACAGTTCCGAGGCGTGACCATCGCCTAGACGATGCGTCGGCGAAGCGGCCGTGTCAAACGGCCGCGGCGGCGAGTTGTCGCGCCGGCGGACCCGCGCGCGCGGGCATCAGCTCGCGCAGGGCCAGCACTTCGGCGGTGATCGCGGCCTTGAGGGTGCGTTCGCGATCGGGCGCGAACAGCGGTGAGTGCAGCGACGGCAGGGTGGCGCCGGACTTCGCCGCCGCTTCGAAGGCGGACGGCTCGACGGCGCCGATACGCAGCGCCAGCGTCGGCACGCCCGCGCCGTGCAGGCGGGAAAAGTCCTCGCTGGGCATCTCCGGCTCGACCTCCCTCACCCGCTCCGGACCGAGCGCGCGCAGCAGCGCACCCGACACGCGTGTCGTGAAGCCTGAGCGGCGGCGACCGGGACAGCGCAGGGCAGGGCGGTGCCGAGCAGCACGGCCGCCCCAGCGGCCAGGCGCCGAAGGAGAGCCATCATGCGCCGACGACCAGTTCGCGGACGGTCGGCTCGGAGCCGCACGCTTCGAACCAGTCGATCCCTTCGCTGACCAGGTCGAAGCGCAGCGCGTAGCGTCCCGGTTCCTTCGGCATCGGCACCTCGATGGCGACGTCGGCCCTGCCGCCGCCGGCTACCGGGTGCGGGAGGAAGGCACGCGCCCAGTCGCGATCCAGGACGGCGCCGTCGGCCTTGGCGAGCTGCGCCCCGAGGCGGACGTGGCGGCGGCCGTAGGTCGCGGTCGCCGCAAACGGCCGCTGCGACAGGTTGCGGACGCGCGTCTCGATGCGGACCGTGTCGCCCGGCGCCGCGAACAGCCTGGCATCGGGCGGCGCGCCGCGCACTTCGATCCGGGCCCGCGGCATGGCGCCGGCGATGGCGTTGCCGAGGTTGTTGTCGTCCCAGATCTCGTGGCGGATGGTCGCGTGGTCCTCGGTGCCGGGCGTGAATCGGCGCGAGTAGGCGTGCTCGGGATGGTCGGTGATCTCCCAGCACAGGCGATCGACGCCCCACTCGGCGGCCAGCCGCCGCGCCCGCGCCATCTCGCGGTCGTTGTCGTTCCAGTTGAACAGGATGTAGCGCCAGTTGATGACCGGCACGTCGCGCCCCAGGCGCCGCTTTTCGTCGATGGCGGCGCGCATCATCGCCGTCGACTTCTCGAAGCTGCCGCGCTGGCGGTAGCGGACGTAGACGTCCTGCGAGGCGCCGTCGAGCGAGAACGTCATCTCGTCGAGGCCGGCCCGCACCAGCTGCCGGACGCGATCCTCGGTGAAGGCGCCGCCGTTGGTGCTCGTGTAGAGATAGATGTGCGGATAGCGCGACTTGACCATCTCGCACATCTCGACGGCCTTCTTGTGCAGGAAGGCTTCGCCGTAGTTGAAGAAGTCGATGCGGGCGAGCGTCGGGCCCAGCTCGTCGAGGACGCGCTCGAACAGCGCGATGTCGAGCATGCCGGCCTGGCGCGTCCTGGTGATGCCGGTCTCCGGCGCGCAGCAGGCATCGAGGCAGGAGATGTTGCAGGCCGCGGTGGTCTCGACGTAGAGGCGGCTCGGGAACGGCGTGACGCCGCCGGGTCCGACCTCGAGCGGCCGGACCCGCGCCGGTTCGTCGTCGGCCAGCGGCAGCTTGAGCGGGCAGTCGCCGCAGAACGTCGATCCGCCGGCGTTCAGGTCGCGACGCAGGGTCGAGGCGGTCTCGCCGGTCCAGATGGCGCCGACCGGCGTCGTCCGGGCATCGCCGAGGACGCGCGTGCCGTACGGATCCGCGCAGCCGCAGACGACGCGGCCGTCGCACAGCATGACCGCGGTTTCCCACGGCCAGGAGCAGCGGAAGCGGGTGGCCTGGAAGTTCAGCGACACGGGGACCTGCGTCGGGGCGCGGCCGGAGGCGCGGGCCGGCTATTCGTGCGGCAGCTTGCGGATCAGCGCGCCGAGCCGCTCGTTCTCGTAGGTGACGGTGTTGAGGAAGAGGCTCTCGACCAGGTATTCGGCCCGTTCCGCGTCGGTCATCTGGTCGACCAGGCTGCGGATCTCCTTCATCATGTCGTCGAACGACCGATCGAGATCCAGCTGCACCGTCACGTCGCGATAGAGCGCCTCGATGATCGCGAGCAGGTCGTTGTCGAGCGGGATCCCGGTGCCGCGCGAGGTGCGGATGGTCTTCATGCGGCGCCTCCGAAGCTGGCCAGCGCTCCGGCCTCGTCGGGGTGGGCCTGCAGGAAGTTGAGCGCGCCGGTCATGGTCAGCATCGTCTCGACCCGCTTCTGGACGCCGACCAGGCGGACGGCGCCGCCGGCGGCGTTCATCTGCCGGTAGAGGTCCATCAGGCAGCCGATGGTGGCGCTGTCGATGTAGCCGACCCCCGACAGGTCGATGATCACCTTGCGGGTGCCCTTGCCGATCAGGCCGATCACTTCGGTCGAGAACTCGTTCAGGAGCGGGTACATCATGCGGCTCTCGCCGACCCGCACGATGGCTACGTCCGCACGATTTTCCGTCGTCAACTTCATGCCCGTTCTCCGTCGCGCCGCATCGTGCCGACCCGCTCACGCGGCACGCCGCCCGACTCCTGCACCTTCCGGATCTGCCGCGCCAGCTCGAGCCGGCCGCGATTGATCCGCGACTTGACCGTGCCCTCGGGCACGCCGAGGCGATCGGCAATCTCCTGATACGACAGTTCGTGGATGTCCCGCAACATCACCGCCGAGCGCAGCGTCGGGGCCAGGCCGTCGAGGCCGCGGCGGAGCAGCTCGCGGCGGTCGCTGCGCTCCAGCACCACGAACGGGCTGAGGTCGCCCGAGGCCGGCGTCAGGTCGCCGGCATCGACGTCACGGTCGACCGTCTCGCGCTCCTTGCGGACCCGGCGGTAGTGGTCGATGCACAGGTTGCGGCTGACGCTGATCAGCCAGGTCTGGAAGTTGGCGCGCCGGTCGAACGTGTCCAGCGACTTGAACAGCTTGAGGAAGATGTCCTGGGTCAGGTCCTCGGCCTCGTCGTGCTTGCCGACGAACTTGTAGGCCACGTTGAAGACGCGCCGGCGATGTTGCTGGACGATCTGCTCCCACGCCTGCTGGTCGCCGGCCAGGCAGCGCTCGATCAATTGATCGATGGGGGCGACGGTCAGGCTGGGATCGGGCTCGGTCACGTGTTGGCAGTCGGTGTCACCGGCGGGGGCGGAGGACGGCGGCTACGATAACAAAACCGGGCAGGAACGCCAAAGGTGCCCGGACGGGCACGGTCGAGCCCTGACATACAATTGGCGTTGTGTCTCGTGGTCCCGTGACGTCCGATGCCGCCGCGCCCGGCTCGCCCGCCCCACCGTCTTCCGTGCTCGACGCTCCGCTCGGTTTCGCCGAGCGCGACGGCGTGTGGTCGTGTGACGGCGTCTCGCTGGCGGCCATCGCGCGCGAGGTCGGGACACCCTGCTACGTCTACAGCGCGGCCCTCATCCGGGCCCGCTTCGCCAAGCTGACCGCGGCCCTGTCGAGCTGCCGGCACAGCGTCCACTACGCCCTCAAGGCCAACTCGACGCTGGCCCTGGTGCGGCTGCTCCAGGGCCTCGGCGCCAGCGCCGATTGCAATTCCGTCGGCGAGATCGAGGTCGCGCTCCACGCCGGCTTCGCGCCGCACCAGATCGTCTTCACCGGCGTCGGCAAGACCGGCGCCGAGATCGCCCGGGCGGTCGCGCTCGGCCTCAAGGCCATCAACGCCGAATCGCGCGGCGAGCTGGAGCGGATCGACGCCGAGTCGATCCGCCAGGGCCGGCGGACGCGGGTCGCCCTGCGGGTCAACCCGGACGTCGACGCCAAGACCCATCCCAACATCTCGACCGGGATGAAGCGGAACAAGTTCGGCGTGCCGATCGGCGAGGCCCGGCTGCTGCTCGCCGACATGGCCGCGCGGCCCGGCCTCGAGGTGGTGGGGGTCCACGTCCACGTCGGCTCGCAGATCACCACGCTCGAGCCGCTGTCGCGGGCCGCGGAACGGATGATCGCCCTCGTCGACGGCCTGAAGGCCGACGGCATCGCCCTCCAGCACCTCGATCTCGGCGGCGGCCTCGGCATCAGCTACGACGGCGGACCGGAGCCCGACGTCGAGGCCTACGCGGCCGTCGTCGCGGCGGCGGCGCGGACGACCGGCCTGACGCTGATCGTCGAGCCGGGCCGCTGGCTGACCGGCAACGCCGGCGCGCTGCTCTCCGAGATCATCGACACGAAGCCGGCGCCCGACGACGCAGAGCCAGATGCGGGGGCCGACTCTGGCCGGCCTCGGCGCCAGTTCGTCATCCTCGACGCCGGCATGACCGATCTGATGCGGCCGGCGCTCTACGGCGCCGTCCACCGCATCGTCCGGCTCGAGCCCGGTTCGGGACCGCCCGGTCGTCCCGTCCAGGAAACGCCCTGCGACATCGTCGGGCCCGTCTGCGAGAGCAGCGACGCCTTCCTGGGCGACCGGACGCTGGTCGAACCGGCCGTCGGCGCCCTGGTCGCCATCCTCGATGCCGGGGCCTACGGCGCCTGCATGGGCTCGAACTACAACCGCCGGCCGCTGGCGCCGGAGGTGCTCGTCGACGAGGGGCGCTGGCGGATCATCCGCCGCCCGCAGTCGGTCGAGGACATGGTGCGGCTCGAATGCCCCTGATCGCGTTCGAGGGGCTCGACCAGAGCGGCAAGGAAACCCAGGCGGCGCGTCTTCGAGCCGAGCTCGAAGCGGCGGGGCAGCGCGTCGAGGCGCTGACCTTTCCTGACGACGCCACGCCGATCGGCAAGGAAATCCGGGCCGAGCTGGCCAGCGGGCGACCGCTGGCAGCCCGATGTGATGCAGCTGCTCTACGTGGCCAACCGCCACGAGCGCAAGCCGATGATCCTGGAGTGGCTGGCCGCGGGCTCGGTCGTCGTCTGCGACCGCTACCTGGCGTCGAGCGTGGCCTACGGCGAGGCCTTCGGCCTCGACCCGGCCTGGCTGGTCGACATCCAGCGCCACCTGCCGCAGCCCGACCTGACCGTCCTCCTCGACATCGCGCCCGAGACCGCCGTCGCCCGCAAGCAGCAGGGCCGCGACCGCTACGAGCGCGACACGGCGCTGCTGACCCGCGTCCGCGCCAGCTACCGCCGCCAGGCGGCGACGACCGCGAACTGGACGCTCATCGACGGCGAGCAGCCGAAGGACATCGTCGCCGCTGCCGTCAGCGCCGCCGTCCGATCACGGCTCGGGCCACGGTAACCGCGCGCACGTCGGCGGCGCCGGCCGCTCGCAGCACCGCGGCGCACGCCTCCAGCGTGGCGCCGGTCGTGATCACGTCGTCCACCAGCACCACCACGCGCCCGGCGATCGCGTCGATCGTGGCGCGCTGCCGCGCTGCCGCCGACCAGCGTCCGCGGGCCGGCAGCGCCGCCGCGAGCGCGAACGCGCCGCGGACGTTCCGGCGGCGCGCGCCCGCCGTCAGTTCGGTCTGGGCCGTGGTGGCGCGGACCCGCCGCAGCGCGCCGACGACCGGTGGTCCGAGCCGCGCGGCGAGATCGTGCGCCTGATTGAACCCACGGGCGCGGCGTCGGGCGCGGTGGAGCGGGACCGGCACGACGACGTCGGCGGCCGCCAGGACGTCTGCCGCCTGGCCGCGGATCAGCGTGGCGAGTGCCGGCGCCAGCGAGCGCCGGCCGTCGTACTTGAGGGCGTGCAGGATGTCGCGCAAGCGGCCCTCATAGGGACCGACGACCCGGACCGGCAGGGCGCTGGGGATGCGGCGGCAGCGGCCGCAGAGGTCCGTGGCCGGGCGCCACGCCGCCTGCGGCTGGCCGCAGCAGGTGCACCACGGCGGCGACCAGCGCGCGATCGCGCCCCAGCAGGCGGCGCAGACCGCGCTCGCTGACGGCCGATCCAGCGGCCCCTCACAGGTCGCGCACGGCGGCGCGAAGAGCACGGTCAGCGCGGCGTCGAGCCAGCGCCAAATGGCGATGACTCCGGAGTCGTGCCGCGAGACGCTCCCGGAGTCGTCGTGGCCGGATGCGATCGGGGAGACGACTCCGGAGTCGCCTGGTCGGCGATCAGGCGGGACGCCGGGTGCCGCCGAGGACGGGACCAGCGGGTTCGTCGCTGACGTCGACGCGGATGGCGCTGCCCCAGAGGCGCTCGAGTGCGTAGAACTCGCGGGTCTCGGGGGTGAAGACATGGACGACGAAGTCGAAGTAGTCGACCAGCACCCACTCGGAGCTGCGGTAGCCTTCCACGGCGACGGCGCGCTGCCCGAGCGCCTTCAACGCCTCTTCGACGCTGTCGACGATGGCTTTCACCTGGCGCGCGTTCTGGCCGGTGCAGACGATGAAGACGTCGGTGAACGCCGACGTATGGCGCAGGTCGAGCACCATGATCTTCTCGGCCTTCTTCGCCGAGGCCGCCCGCACGGCCGCCTGGACCTGGTCCGAGTAGTCGTCCAGCGTCAGCGCCTCTTCGTTCGGCTTCTGCGGCTGCCTCGCGGCCTTCCCCTCGCCGGCCGCCGCCAGCGACTTCTTGGTCGCGGCCTCCTTGCGGGCCGCCGTCTTCGCGGCTGGCGATCGCGCCGCGCTGCGCTTCCGGGTTCCCGTGTTCAATGTCGCGCCCGTCGCGCGTGGTGTCCGCTTCCTCGGCGTCGATTCCGTCTTTTTACTCATGCAAGGTACCTGCCGGTCGGGCGTCGGCGTAGAGGCCGTGCCGGCGAACATAGCGAGCGACGAGCGGCGGCACGAGACCCTCGAGCGAGGCGCCGGCGCGCGCGCGGGCCCGGATCTCGGTCGATGAGACGTCGGGCGTGGGCGAATCGATCAGGAAGACGCGCGGCGTCGCCGGCCAGTCCGGCGTCGGCGCGGTGAAGCGGCCGGCCAGGGCCGGCAGGCGCGCCGCCAGCGACGTCACGCCGAGCCCGGGGCGTGAGACGACGGCGAAGTGGCAGCGGTCGAGGATGGCCGGATAGTACCGCCATGTGGCGATATCTGCGAACGCGTCGGCACCGAGGATGAACACCATCTGCGACACCGCGTGCCCGGCGCGCTCGAACTCGTCGAGGAGCGCCGCCGTGTACGACGGCTCGGTCGAGTCGAGCCCGAGGTCGCAGGCGATGAGCGACGGATCCGACTCGGCGGCGAGCGCCACCATCGCAAACCGATGATAGATCGAGACCAGCGGCCCGGCGCGGTGCGGCGGGACGCGCGCGGGCGTGAGCTGGACCGTCGTCAGGCCCAGCGCCGCGTGGGCGGCGGCGGCGACGCCGAGGTGCCCGTTGTGGATCGGATCGAACGTGCCGCCGAGGATGCCGGCCCGCGTCATTCGTGCGCGGCGCGCCGATCCGCGGCGGCCTGGGCGGCGGCGTGCGACCGCGGGCTGACCACGGGGTTCGCCAGGAGCGCCTGCTGCGCCGCCAGCCGTACGGCAGCTGCTTCGGCCTTGCTGGCGGCCACGTGCGGCCACACCGCCTCGAGCAGCGTGCTCACGCCTTCGCGCGTCACGGCGGAAATCGGGATGCAGCGCAGGCCCTGCGCCTCGACGTGGCGGACCAGCTTCTCGAGCCGCTCCGGCTCGTCCAGGGCGTCGAGCTTGGACGGCGCGACGATCTGGACGCGCTCGGCGATCGGCGTCCGCGCCTGCTCGGTGCCCAGGTCGGGCTCGTAGAGCGCCAGCTCGCGCCGGATGATCTCGAAATCTTCGATCGGATCGCGGCCGCTGAGCGACGACACGTCGACGAGGTGGACCAGCACGGCGCTGCGCTCGACGTGGCCGAGGAAGCGCTGGCCGAGGCCGGCACCGGTATGGGCGCCTTCGATCAGCCCGGGGACATCGGCGACCACGAAGCTGCGATCGTCGCGCAGGTCGACGACGCCGAGGTTCGGGACCAGCGTCGTGAACGGGTAGTCGGCGATCTTCGGCTTGGCGGCGGAGATGACCGAGATCAGCGTCGACTTGCCGGCGTTGGGGTAGCCGATCAGCCCGACGTCCGCGAGCAGTTTCAGGTGCAGGTGCAGGCCGACGGTTTCGCCGGGCTCGCCCGGATCGCTGCGTCGCGGCGCTTGGTTGATCGAGGACACGAACACGGCGTTGCCGCGCCCGCCGCGCCCGCCCCGCGCCACCAGGACGCGATCGCCGTCGTAGAGCAGGTCGGCCACCTGGCGGCGCTCCCCGTGCTCGTCGACGGTCGTCGCGACCGTCCCCGCCGGCACCAGGATGTCGAGGTCCTTGCCGCTCCGGCCGGTGCGGTTCTGGCCTTCGCCGTTGCCGCCGCGATTGGCCTTGAACTCGGGGTGATAGCGGAAGGTGACGAGCGTGTTGAGGTTCGGCGCGGCCACCAGGTAGACCGAGCCGCCCCACCCGCCGTTGCCGCCGTCGGGGCCGCCGCGCGGGACGAACTTCTCCCGCCGGAAACTCATGCAGCCGCTGCCACCGTCACCGGAGGTCGCGACGATGTCGACTTCATCGACGAACATTTTGTGTCCTAGGTCGGAGATTCGCCGCGCGACGCGCGGGCGGGGCATCCCGCCGGGCGGCGTTGCTCCTCCCTCTCATATTTCCGCTATGCTCGGTCGTCGCGCCTTGCCAGGCGGGCGCCGCGCTCCGCGCCTCGCGCATCGACTCTCCGACCTAGGACACCGGAACACTCCACGGCCGACCGGTCCCGCGGACGGGGACGGCCGGCCAGCGGGGCGGAAGGGCTTACTCGGCCGGGGCGGCCGGGACGATCGAAATCAGGCGGCCGTGCGCGCCGTGATCTTCGAACTTCACGGTGCCGGTGACCTTGGCGAACAGGGTGTCGTCCTTGCCGAGCCCGACGTTCAGACCGGGGCCGAACTTCCGGCCGCGCTGCCGGACGAGAATCGAACCGCCGGACACCAGGTTGCCGTCGAACCGCTTCACGCCGAGACGCTGCGACTGGCTGTCGCGGCCGTTGCGCGAACTGCCCTGGCCTTTTTTGGTTGCCATTGCTAATCGTCCTTCTACTGGTCGCCGCGCAGCACGCGGCAGGCTCCTAGAACTCGATGCCCTTGATCTCGATCTTGGTCAGCGTCGAGCGGTGGCCGCGCGACACCCGCATGGTCTTGCGGCGGCGCTTCTTGAACACGCGGATCTTGGGGCCGCGCGATTCGCCGGCGATGACGCCGAGCACCTTGGCGCCGGCCACGTACGGGGCGCCGGACAGCATGCTGCCGTCGTCCTTGCCGAGGAACAGCACCTGGTCGATGGTCACCTTGTCGCCGGCGGCGAGCTGGACGCGGTCGACTTCGACGACCGCACCCGGCGTCACCTTGACCTGGCGTCCACCGCTCTTGATGATCGCAAACACGTGAGCCTCCCGAAAAACCTGGTGTCCGCGACCCCTATTGGCCCGATGTGGCCGGAGGATCCCCCCGGCCGGACCCTGAGGCACGGCACGAACCACCAAGCCTAGCAGGAACCAAGGCTTGGCGTCCAGAACCCCGTCCGCCGGCCGGTCACTTTGCTGGCTTAGACCGGGCTGGCTCAGATCGGGCCCGGGTCAGGTCCGAATCCAGTTGACCTCCCAGGTCTTGCCGGCATCGGTCGAGAAGGCCTGCTCGAAATGGGCGGATGTGGTCAGCGCTTCGATTGTGGTCTTGTCGGCCGGGTTCTCGACGGTGAACTCGTCCATGCAGGCCCGGCCGCCGAGGCTGTGCCAGGTGCGCTGAGTGCCGGCGAGCTCGACCCAGGTCGTCAATCCCGTCAACGGGTTGACGAGGCGTTTGAGGTGTGCCTTCCAGGTACCGGCCATCCAGTCGAAGTCGTGCTGGCCGTCCCGGGCGGGTGCGGCGGCGGCCGCGGGCGGTGCGATGGGCGAGGGTTGCGCGCCGACCGGCCGAGCGGCGATGAGCGCGATGACGCAGAGGCCGGCGGCGAGGCGAGGGGCCATCGAGAGCAGGGGCGAGGCTGGCATTCGGAAGTCTCCTGGTGAAGGCGCGGGCGATTCCTGCTCACGCTACGCCCCGCCTGTGGCATCGTGAAAGAGCCACTTTCCATGCAATTCCTGATACCACTCGAACGCCAGGGCGAGCCCCTGTCGCGGCAAATCTACGCCGGCCTGCGGCACGGCATCCTGGCCGGGACGTTCGGTGCCGGCGAGCGCCTGCCCTCGACGCGCGACCTCGCCGAGCAGCTCGGCGTGTCGCGCACCGTCGTCGTGCTCGCCTATGAGCAGCTGCTGTCGGAAGGCTTCGTCGTCGGCCGGGTCGGCGCCGGCACCTACGTGCCGGACGGGCTCGCCGCCGCGGCACCCGGAGCGGGGCCGCCCCCTGCCCAGCCGCGGCTGTCGCGCTTCGGGGCGTTCGCCGCCGGCGTCCGCGCGGCGGTCGAGTTCCCGGCGCCGCCGCTGAAGGCGCTCCGCTACGACTTCGCCTACGGGCGCAGCGACGTCGACTGCTTTCCCTTCGAGCACTGGTGGCGGCTGCTGCACCGCTGCGCGCGGCGCACCGCGGTCCGCGGTCTCGACTACGGTGACGCCGCCGGCATCGACGCGCTGCGCGAGGCGATCGCGGCGCACCTGCGGCGATCGCGTGCGGTGGCCTGCGACGCGACGCAGGTGGTGATCGTCAACGGATCGCAGCAGGCGCTCGACCTGATCGCGCGCGTCCTGATCGAGCGCGGCGATCGCGTCGTCATCGAGGATCCGCTCTACCAGGGGACGCGCCAGGTGCTGCGGGCGGCGGGCGCCCGCGTCGACGCCGTGCCGGTCGATCGCGACGGCCTCGATCCGGCGGCGCTGCCGGCCCGCGCCCGGCTCCTCTTCGTGACGCCGTCGCACCAGTACCCGACCGGCGCGATCCTGTCCCTGGCGCGGCGCCAGGCGCTGCTGCACTGGGCCGAGCGCGCCGACGCGCTGATCGTCGAGGACGACTACGACGGCGAGTTCCGCTACGACGGCCGCCGCCTCGAGTCGCTACAGGGGCTCGATCGGCGCGGCCGGGTGGTCTACGTCGGCACCTTCTCGCGGACCATCTTCTCGGCGCTGCGCCTCGGCTACGTGGTGCTGCCGCGGGCGCTGGTCGGGGCGTTCACCGCGGCGAAATGGCTGTGCGATCGGCACACCGCGACGCTGGAGCAGGAGACGCTGGCGGAGTTCATCCGCAGCGGCCAATACGAGCGGCACCTGCGCCGGCTGCGGCGCCGGAGCGCGGTGGCCCGGGAGGCGCTGCTCGACGCGCTGCGCCGCCACGTCGGCGACCGCGTCGAGGTGACCGGCGACGGAGCCGGCGCCCACGTCGTGCTGTGGCTGGATGGGCGGCGATTGGAAGCCGCGGCCGTGGCCGCGGCCGCAGCGCGCGGCGTCGGCGTCTACGGCATCGCGCCCTACTTCTCGGCGCAGCCGGCGCGGCCCGGCATCATCCTCGGCTACTCGCGGATGCGCGTCGCCGACATCCGCGAGGGGGTCAAGCGCCTCGCGGCTGTGTTGTAGACCGGGATGCAGCCGGCGCGCCCCGGCGCCTGCCGTGGCGGGCGGAGTCCGGCGCCGTCGACCGCGCCGCGAATAGCAGCCACGCGCTCGAGCGGCTGCCGCGGCGGTTCTGAGGGAACCGCCGCTATTTCAGCAAAACGCGCGTGCCGCGGACCTTCTGCGTGCTCAGCACGTTCAGGAAGCGCGGGATGACGTCGTCCATCAGCTCGAAGTAGGACGACAGCGCCGGCACGTTCTGCTGCGACGGGTAGAGGCGCTCTTCGCGGAACGACTCCGAGTAGATGCGCGTGCCAGTCCGGCCGTCGATGAAGATGAACTTCGGGCGCAGGATGTAGCCCTTGCGCTCCATGAAGACGCGGGTCGGGACGACGACGCGGCGACCGAGGTTGTCGTAGGTCTCGCGCGTCTGCGACACCATGCCGCTCTTCGACTGCGGCGTGAAGAGCACCGTGCCGGTCACGATCAGCGGCTGCTGGAATTCCTCGCCGAGCTTCTTCCAGGTACTCGACATTGGCGAAGATCGGCTCGAAGCTGGCCAGGCTCTTCTCGTCGCGGACACGGGCGACGGCCGCCTGCGGGCTGTGGCCGGCCGGGTCGACCGCCTCCGGCGTGGCCGGCTTGATGTCGGACGTCGTCGGCTTGACTTCGGGAGGGGCCGGCTCGGTCGCCGCCGGCGCGTCGGCCGGCGTGTCCTTGTTCATCTCCTGCGCGATCTCGGCGAGCGGCAGCACGTCCGCTTCGATGACGCGGAGGCCGGACCGGGTACGGAGCTGGCTGCGGAGCAGCCGGACCGTCTCGAGGTTGGCGTCGACGTCGTCCGAACCGCCGGCGATGAAACCGACGACGTGCACGCGCTGGAACGGCGACACGTCGAGTTTCGCCTTGATCGGCGTCTCGATCGGGATCTCGTAGAAGCTGACGCAGCCCGACGCCAGGAGCGCGAGCGCGAGGGCGCCCGCTCCGAACGACACGAGCGTGCGCGTGCTAGCGTTCGCTGTTGCGGTTCGCCCGATCATTGATCTCTCGGAACAGATCGTAGTTCTGCTTGATGAGCACGTTGTTGGGCTCGAGCTCGAGGGCCTTCTCGTAGGCCACCCGCGCGTTGTCGAACTGCCCGTTGTGCTCGTAGGCGATGGCCAGGTTGTTGTGGGCGGCGGCGTAGGTCGGATCGATCTCGACGGCGCGCTTCCAGCGGTAGAGCGCTTCGCTCCACAGATCCTTCTGCGCCGACTTGATGCCGAAGTCGACCTGGGCCTTCGAGTCGCCGCGGACGTCGCCGAAGGCGGGAACGGCTCCCGCTGTCAGCCCCATTACCACGAACGCGGCCAACAGTCTGGTTCTCACCATGAGTGTGCTCTCACTATAGTCCTGCCCCCGGAGGCCAGCAAGCGCCGAATTTGCCGGAACCGCACTGACGATTTCTGCCGGCCGCGACGCCTCGCGCGAACGTTGCCTCACGCTTTACACTACGACCGAGGGGTCGTTCCGGACGCGTCGGCGTCGGGCGGCTCCTGGTGTGCATCCGCACGGGTCCCCGGCCTCGCCGCCGCGTCGAGGAGGTCCCCGTGCTCGACCTTGCCGCCGCCGTCTCCCTGTCCGTCCTGCCCGGCGCCCTCGGCGCCACCCTGCTCAAGGCCTTCCGGGCCCAGTCGCCGGCCCCGCCCCTGTCCACCTTCCGGGTCGACGCCGCGCTCGATCGGCAGCGCCCGTCCGACCGCGCCCGGGTCGCGGTGGCCCGCGCCGTCGAGGCCGCCGCGCCGCTCCTCGACGACCTGGCCGCCGGCCGCCGCCGTGCCGTCGTCTTCGGCGCCGCGGCGTATCCACCCCGGCTGGCGGCGATTGCCGACCCGCCGCCTCTCCTCTGGATCAACGGCGACGACGCCGCGCTCGCACAGCCGGTCATCGCCATCGTCGGCTCGCGCTACGCCTCACCGTCGTCGCTCGACGTGGCCCGCACTCTGGCTCGCGAGCTGGCCGGCTTCGGGTTCGTCATCGCCAGCGGCCTCGCCCGGGGCATCGACGAAGCGGCCCACCGCGGCGCCCTCGAGGCCGGGGCGACCGTCGGCGTCCTCGGCTGCGGCCTCGACCGCGTCTATCCGCCCGAGCACCGGCCGCTTGCTGACGTGATTGCCGCGAGCGGCGCAATCGTTTCCGAGCTGCCGCCCTGGGCCGAGCCGAAACCGGAGCACTTCCCGCTCCGGAACCGGATCATCAGCGGCCTGGCGCTAGGCGTGGTCGTCGTCGAGGCGTCCCTGAAGAGCGGATCCCTGATCACCGCGCGCTGCGCCGCCGACCAGGGCCGGGAGGTGATGGCGGTTCCGGGCACGGCGCTCGGCCTGCGGCACAAGGGCAGTCACAGCCTGATCCGCGACGGGGCTGCGCTGGTCGAAACGGCGGACGACGTCCTCGCCGCGCTCGGGCTGACGCGGCGTCCCACCGGCTCGGCCGCGACGGCCGGCTCCGCCGGCGCGGCGGAGGACGCCGGGCCGCCCGTCGACCCGGTCCTGGCCGCGCTCGATGGCGGAGAGGCGGTGTCCTTGAGCCGTCTGGAAGCCGTCACCGGCCTGCCGATGGCCGAGCTGCTGGCCCTGGTGACGGTGCACGAAATCGCCGGCCGGATTGCGCGAGTGCCCGGCGGAGCGCTCCGGACGGCTCCGACAGCAGTGGTAAGGTAAGGGCGGCTTATGCCAAAACCCCTGGTCATCGTCGAGTCGCCGGCAAAAGCCAAGACCCTGTCTCGGTTTCTCGGCGGCAAGTTCCGGGTCGAGGCGAGCATCGGGCACGTCCGCGACCTCCCCGAGCGTGCGAGCGAGGTCCCCAAGGAGATCAAGGACAAGCCCTGGGGCCGGATGGCCGTCGACGTCGACGGCGACTTCACGCCGTATTACGTCGTGCCGCTGTCCAAGAGGAAGCGGATCAGCGAGCTGAAAGCGGCCCTCAAGGACGCGTCCGAAGTCCTGCTGGCGACCGACCCGGACCGCGAAGGCGAGTCGATCAGCGCGCACCTCCAGGAGGTGCTGCAGCCGAAGGTGCCGACCCGCCGCATCGTCTTCCACGAGATCACCGAGGAAGCGGTCCTCGAGGCCATCGCCAACGCCCGCGAGGTCGACGCCAACCTGGTCAAGGCCCAGGAGGGGCGCCGCATCCTCGATCGGCTGTTCGGCTACACGCTGTCGCCGGTCCTGTGGAAGAAGGTCGGCACCGGTCTCAGCGCCGGGCGTGTCCAGAGCGTGGCCGTCCGCCTGATCGTCGAGCGCGAAGAGGAGCGGCGCGCCTTCCACAAGGCGTCCTTCTGGGATCTCGAGGCCCGCATCGCCGCCGGGGGCCGCGAGTTCACCGCCACCCTGGTCCGGCTCGCCGACCGGCGCATCGCCAGCGGCAAGGACTTCGACGCCGCGACCGGCAAGCTGAAGGAATCGGCGGCGCGCCTGCTGACCGAAGCGGACGCTGCAGCGCTGGCCTCGGACCTGCGCGCGCGGCTGCCGTGGTCGGTGACGGCCGTCGAGGAACGGCCGCAGACGCAGCGGCCGTCGCCGCCGTTCACGACGTCGACCCTGCAGCAGGAGGCCAACCGCAAGCTGGGCTTCTCGGCCGACCGCACCATGAAGGCGGCGCAGGGCCTGCACGACGAAGGTCTCATCTCCTATCACCGCACCGACTCGACGACGCTCAGCCAGAAGGCCCTCGGCGAGGCCGCCAAGGCGGTCGCGGACATCTACGGCGCGGAGTTCCACACCGGCCCGCGAGCAGTACCAGACCAAGGTCCGCAACGCGCAGGAAGCGCACGAGGCGATCCGGCCGACCGACTTCGATCGCCGGCCGCAGCAGATGTCAGGGCTCGACGTCGACGAGGCGCGGATCTACGAGCTGATCTGGAAGCGCGCCATCGCTTCGCAGATGGCCGACGCCCGGCTGCTCCGCACCTCGGTCGAGATCACCGCGCCGTCCGGTCAGGGCGATGCCGTGTTCACCGCCTCGGGCAAGGCGATCCAGTTCGCCGGCTTCCTTCGCGCCTACGTCGAAGGCAGCGACGATCCGGCGGCGGCGCTCGACGATCAGGAGACGATCCTGCCGACGTTGTCGCGCGGCCAGCAGATCGGCGCCGACGCGGCCTCCGGGGCGAGCCTGGCCCGGCTGGACGCCAAGGGCCACGAGACCACGCCCCCGGCCCGCTACACCGACGCCTCGCTGGTCAAGCGGCTCGAGGACGAAGGCATCGGCCGGCCGTCGACCTACGCCTCGATCATCAAGACGATCCTCGGCCGCGGCTACGTGTTCCGCCAAGGCAAGGCGCTGGTCCCCAGCTTCACCGCCTTCGCGGTGACCGGGCTGCTGCGGTCGCACTTCGGCGACTACGTCGACCTCGGCTTCACCGCCGAGATGGAGGAGGACCTCGACCAGATCGCCAGCGGCGAGCGCACCTCCTTCGATTTCGTCCGCGACTTCTACCGCGGCACCAACGGGCGGCCCGGCCTCGAACAGCGGGCCCAGTCCGACGATCAGATCCCGTATCCGGCCGTCGACGTCGGCGTCGATCCCGCGACGAACCTGCCGATCCGCGTCCGCATCGGCCGTTTCGGCCCGTTCCTCGCCCGGGGCGAGGGCGGCGAGGGTCACACGGCGTCGCTCCCCGACGAAGTCGCCCCGGCCGACTTCACGGTCGGCCAGGCGGTCGACCTGCTCAACGCCAAGGCGGAAGGGCCGCGCTCGCTCGGCGTCCATCCGCAGACGGCCGAGAAGGTCTATCTGCTGACCGGCCGCTACGGGCCCTACGTGCAGCTCGGCGAGATGCCGGAGAAGGGCGCCAAGGGAGCCAAGGCGCCGAAGCCGAAGCGCGCCTCGCTGCCGAAATCGCTGTTCAGCGAGTCGACGCTGACGCTCGAGCAGGCGCTGCAGCTGCTCAGCCTGCCGCGCGAAGTCGGCACCCACCCCGACGACGGCAAGCCGATCCTGGCCAACTTCGGGCCCTATTCGCCCTACGTCAAGCACAACACCGACTTCCGCTCGCTCGATTCCGAAGCGGCGGTGTTCGAGGTGACGCTCGACCAGGCCGTCGAGCTGTTCCGGCAGCCGAAGCAGAGCCGCCGGCAGAGCGTGTCGCGGACCGTGCTGAACGCGCTCGGGGCGCGGCCGGGCAGCGAGAAGGCGATGCAGGTGCTCTCGGGCCGCTACGGGCCTTACGTCACCGACGGGACGACGCACGCCTCGCTGCCGAAGGGCGCCGACCCGGCGACCGTCACGATCGCCGAGGCCGACGAGCTGCTCAAGGCGCGCGAGGCGCTCGGTCCGCCGCAGAAGAAGGGCGCCCGCAAGAGCGCCGGCGGTGCGCGGCGCGCGCCGGCCAGGAAGGCGGCGCCCCGCAAGGGCGCCTGACAGCCCCCGGATTCGTCTGTGCCCACCGAACCCGTCGTCCAGATAGTCGGCGCCGGGCTGGCCGGCAGCGAAGCGGCGTGGCAGATCGCGTCGCGCGGCGTCCGCGTCGTGCTGCACGAGATGCGGCCGGTCGTGCCGACCGCCGTGCACAAGACGGACGGCTGCGCCGAGCTGGTCTGCAGCAATTCGTTCCGCGGCGACAAGCTCGACAACGCCGTCGGTCTCCTGAAAGAGGAAATGCGCCGGCTCGGCTCGCTGATCATGCGCGCCGCCGAATCCGCCCGTGTCCCGGCTGGCGCTGCCCTGGCCGTCGATCGCGAGCGCTTCTCGACCGAGGTCACCACGGCGCTCGCCGTGCACCCGCTGATCTCCATCGTCCGCGGCGAGGTGCCGGCCATCCCGCCGCCGCGCCCCGACGGCGGCCCGATCATCCTCGCCACTGGTCCGCTGACGTCGGACGCGCTGTCCGCGGATCTGGCGCGCATGGTCGGCGCCGAGCACCTCTATTTCTACGACGCGATCAGCCCGATCGTCCTCGCCGAGTCGATCGATCGGACCAAGGTGTTCCGCGCTTCGCGCTGGAATCGGTCGCTCCGCGGGCCCGCCGTCGCCGGCACGCCGACCGCAGACGCGGTCGACGCATCGGCTATGGCGCGTTTGGCCGTCACCGGTGCCGCGTGCGGCACCGACGACGGCCAAGGCGACTACTTGAACTGTCCGTTCACGCGCGACGAGTACGATCGCTTCTACGACGCCCTGGTGAGCGCGGAATCGGCGACTGTGCACGATTTCGACAACACCAAGTTCTTCGAGGGCTGCCTGCCCATCGAGGTGATGGCGCACCGCGGCCGCGACACGCTGCGCTTCGGCCCGATGAAGCCGGCCGGGCTCGACGACCCGCGCACCGGCCGCTGGGCCTACGCCATCGTGCAGCTGCGCCAGGACACGCTGGCCGGCGATCACTTCAGCCTCGTCGGGTTCCAGACGCAGTTGAAGTGGAGCGAGCAGGCGCGCGTCCTGCGCCTCGTCCCCGGGCTCGAGCAGGCCGAGTTCGTCCGCTTCGGGATGGTGCACCGCAACACCTACGTCAACGGCCCGACGGTGCTGGCGCCGACCTGGCAGGTGCGGGCGCGGCCGGATCTGTTCCTGGCCGGCCAGGTCTCCGGGGTCGAAGGCTACGTCGAATCGGCCGCCTCCGGGCTGCTCGCCGGGATCAACGCGGCGCGGATGGTGCGCGGCGAGGCGCCGGTCGTCGCCCCGCGCACCACCGCGATCGGGGCGCTCGCCCACTACGCGTCGCACGCCGATCCGGCCCACTACGATCCGACCAACATCACTTTCGGCATCATGCCGCCGCTCGATCGGCCGCCGCGCGCCAAGGCCGATCGCAAGGAGGCGCTGTCGAGGCGCGCGCTCGCCGACCTCGAGCCGTTCCGGCGCGACGTCGGCGCCGACGCGCTCTCCGGCCTCGGCGCCGACGTCGAGGCCGAGGGCGAGCCGGCGCTCGGCCCGGCGGCACTCAGCTAGCCGCCCCCGATGGCCGGCCCCCGACGCGCCACCATCCGCGGCCGATTGGCCGGCACCGACGACGACGAGATCGCGGCGTCGCTCAAGGGACAGCTCAAAGGCTTCCTCGAGTTCCTGGCGCTGAACCGCGCCGTCTCGCCCCACACCGTCCGCGCCTACGACAGCGACCTGTCGCAGTTCCTGGCCCACGTCGCGGCGGGCTCGGGACGCAAACGGGCCGATCTCGGCCCCGAGGACGTGACGCTGGCGAGCCTGCGCGGCTTCCTCGCCGAGTTGCACGCGCGCGGCATCGCCCGCGCCTCGGTGGCGCGCAAGATCTCGGCGGTCCGCACCTTCGCGCGCTACCTGCGGCGCGAGGGGCTGATCGAGGGCGACCCGACCACGCTGGTGACGGCGCCGCGCCTCGAGCGGCGGATCCCGAAGCATCTCGGCGTCGACGAGATGACGCGCTTCCTCGAGACGCCGGACACCTCGCACCCGCTCGGCCGCCGCGATCGCGCCATCCTCGAGCTGTTCTACGCCTCGGGCCTGCGCCTGAGCGAGCTGGTCGGCCTCGACCTCGAGTCGGTGAACCTGTCCGGGCGGATGGTGCGCGTCTTCGGCAAGGGCCGCAAGGAGCGCATCGTGCCGTTCAACCAGAGCGCCGCCGAGGCGCTGCAGGCGTGGCTGCGCGATCGCGAGGCGATCTTCGACGGCCGCTTCTTCGCCGCCATGCGGGAGGCGCGGCGGACGCGTCCGCGCGACGGTGCGGATGCCGCGGCGCCGGAGCCGGCTCCTCGTGGCGGACGCGGCGCCGGGCGCGTCGGGCCGCAGGTCGGACGGCGCCAGCGGCGCGACGACACGGCGGCGCTGTTCCTGAACTATCGCGGCGGCCGCCTCACCCCGCGCAGCGTGCACCGGCTGGTGACCCGCTACGTCGCGCGCTGCGCGCTCCGGCACGGCATCAGTCCGCACGCCCTGCGCCACTCCTTCGCCACCCATCTGCTGCAGGCCGGCGCCGATCTGCGGGCCATTCAGGAGCTGCTCGGCCACGTCAACCTGAGCACGACGCAGCGCTACACGCACGTCGACATGGCCTACCTGATGTCGGTCTACAAGAAGGCCCACCCGAAGGCCTAGCCGAGCGGCTGGCAGCGGTCAGCGCCGGCCCCGTCATTGCCGGCACAGCGACGGATAGGCGGCGGCCATCGACGCGCCGAACAACGCCAGCCCGGCGAACGCCGGGGCGAGGTGGAACGCGCTCTGGTAGCCGACTGCGTAGTGGACGCCGATGGCGGCGGCGTAGGCCGGCAGGCCCGCGGCCAGCACGGTCCACCACAGCCAGCGCTCGCCCGGCCGGAACCCCCAGAGCGCCGTCAGCAGCAGGGCCAGGCCGCTCGCCAGCAGCATGCCGCCGAGGGTGGCGCGATCGTGGGCCACGAGCGGGACCAGGTGCGTCGTCACCGCCGCCAGCGCCGCCGCGGTCGTCTGCAGGAACTCGAGATCTTCGTGGACGAAGACGTGCGTCGCGCCGATCGCCGAGATGACGAGGCCGGCGCCGATCAGGCCGGCGCCGTGCACGACCAGCCCGAGCTGGCCCCACAGCCCGATTCGCCAGGCGCGGTCTTCGATCAGCATCGGCGCCGGCAGGTGCGACGGCCGGCCGACCCGGCCATGGATCCCGAGCAGCATCAGCTGGAACAGGATCGCGGTCACGAAGGCGTGGAACGGATCGAAGTAGCCGAAGCCGAGGAACAGGAAGAAGCTGGCGAACCCGGCCACCGACGACGCCAGGATCGCGACCTGCGCCCAGTGCCGGCCGCGCCGCACGCCGAACCACGACAGGCCGGTATAGAGGATGCCGATGGTGATCATCACGCCGGCCAGCGTCACCCGATCGTGGGTCAGGAAGGGCAGCAGGTGCGGGTTGATGGCGGCCAGCTCGTGCCGCGACAGCCCGACGAAGTGCTCGTCGTAGGGCAGCAGCACGCGCGTTGCCGCGATGGCGAGGGCCAGCACGCTGCCGGCGAGCATGCCGACGCCGAGCAGCAGCGTCCACAGCCACGCCGACTCCGGCGTCCGCGGCCCTTCCGCTGGTGAGGCCGCCGCGCCCATTGCAGCCGGCTCCCGCGCGGGCAACGCTTCGAGCGCTTCGTTGACGCGCTTGGGGAGGCCGGGGCCGCCAAAGACCAGGCCGCTGTCGATCGACACGAGATCGGCGCCGGCGGTGAGCGTGTCGACCGCGTGCTGCGGCTGGTGGATCGCCGCGCTGGCGACGATGGGGACGGCCGGCCCGCACGCGGCGCGGATCAGGCGCACGGTCTCGAGCGCGGCCTCGCGATTCAACGAGCCCATGATCCGCCGGCCTTCGCCAAGCCTCGACGCGCCGTCGACGACGAAGCCGTCCCAGGCGCATCCTTCTTCGATCCAGGGGCGCAGATCCGACGCGACACCCAGCGGCGGGACGACGAGGAACAGCGGCCTGGCAGCGACGCGCGCCGCCGCCCGCGCGCCATCGGTCACCACCCGCCAGTCGCGCGGCGTCCACGACGAGTGGCCGCAGGCGACCGTGAAGCCGCCGACGTACGGCGACAGCGCCGCGATGTCGTCGGCCAGCTCCGCCTGCGCCTCGGCCGGGCTCGACACGCCGGCGACGTCGAGCCGGGCCAGGATCACCGCGCCGGCCCGATGCACCCGCGACAGCCGCGCGACGGCGCGACCCAGGCGTGTGCCTGCCGGCGGATCGCGCAGGACGAGCACGTCGATCGCGTCGTCGCGCCCGAGGCCGACGTCGGCCCGCGTGTCGACGACGATCGGGCCGACCTCGACGAAGCCGCAGCCGAAGCGGGCGAGCGCCCCCGTCGCGCGCAGGGCGGGATTGAGGCCGCAGCCGATCCCCATGCGCGACGGGAAGGAGAGGCCGGCCAGGGTGGCGCCGAGCCCGTCGGGCGGACGCATGTGGCCGAGCAGATCGATCAGCAGCCGCCCTGGCCCGGTCGAGCCGAGGGCACCCATCGTGATGAGCGCGAGGTCGCGCGCCGTTCGCGCCGGCAGCGCGAACAGCACCGGTCGCAGCGTGGTCCGGTACGACCAGTCCGGCATGGGGCTAGCTTATCCGTGGCGCCGGCGTGTCACCGGGCCGCGTCACTGGGCAGGCGTCCCAGGACGCCGGTCCAGGCCGAGCACGACGACCGGCGACCGCAGCTCCGGCCCCATGCCCGCGATGGCCTTCTCGAGGACCAGGAAGCGGGACGTGCGCGGATTGACGTCGAAGCGCGCGTTCGGCGTGGTGATGACGATGCGGCGCAGGACCTCGCCTGCGACGTCCTTGGCCCAGACCGCTTCGGCGGGCCCGACCGTCAGCGCTCCGGCGTGCTCGCGTGTGCGAATCACCCGCAGCATGTTCTCGCCGGTCTGCCAGTAGTAGAGCTCGCCGGTGGCACCCCACGCTGGCCAGCGGGCGCCGCCGGTCGACGCCAGCACCTTGCCGCTGCCGTCGGGCCAGGCGCGGACGTAGACCTGCACGACGCCATCGAGCTCGTCCGATTCGTAGGCCACCCAGCGGCCGTCGGGCGAAATCGCCGCGTTCGATTCGTGGAACGGCGACGCCGCGAACGGCTTCGGCGGCCCCGCGGCCCGGCCGGTGCGGTCGACTTCCAGCGTCCTGAGATCCCAGCCCGTAGCGGCCGCGTTCTCCTGGTAGAGCAGGTGCCGGCCGTCCGGCGCCCACGAATCGGGATACATCCGGTTGGCGCCCTCGAGCAGCACGACCGACTCGCCGGTGCCGTCCGCGGGGACGGTGAGCAGCCGCCACCGGCCGTCCTTCTGGGCGCCGACCGTGATGGCGCGGCCGTCCGGCAGCCACGTCGGCCGGAACGGCGACAGCCCGAACGAGAGCCGCGACAGCGTCCCGTTGGGATCGATCGACCAGAGGTCGGATTCGTTCGAGCTCCCCAGCACCACGGCGGCGCGGCCACCGTCTGCTCGCCGGCGCAGATCGCGGAACCGGCGCGGCGTGTCCACGGCGCGCTCGATGCGGCCGTCCTGGCCGACCCACGACAGGTAGGTACTCGTGCGAGACCGGCTCGCCCGGCGTGTAGACCAGGGTCCCCGCCGCCGACGCGGCGAGGTGGCTGCCGCCGTTGCGCCAGTCGTAGCGCACCGCGTCCAGGATCACGTCCGGCGTGCCGATCACGGTGAGGCGCTCGGGATCGAACCCGACGGCATAGACCCGGCCGCCGCGGACGAAGAGCAAGCCGCGGCCCGGCAGATAGCGCGCGAACCCGGCGCCCGTGACGAGCGTGCGCCGCTCGCGGGTCTCGAGCGACACGGCGTCGATGCGGCCCTCGTCGAAGGTGGCATCCTCGAGGCCGACGGTGAAGATGACCCACGGTGAGCCGGGCAGGGCATCGGGCCAGCGATGCGAATACTCGGCGCGGGCCCGGTCCAGCGTCGTCAGGACCTCGGGCGGGCCGCCGCGCTCGCGGATTCGCAGCAGCCCGGACGTCTGGCTGGCCGCGATCACCATCGATCCATCGGCCGCCCACGTCGCGCCGCGGTGGTTGCCGCCGACGTCGGCGACTTCGAGCACCGGCCCGCCCTCGACCGGGACCTTGGCCACCTTACGTTCGGTGAAGAAGCCGATCCAGCGGCCGTCGGCCGAGAAGAACGGCTGCCGCGCGCCCTCGGTGCCGGCCAGCCGGCGCAGCCCGGGATCGCGCAGCTCGCGCACGTAGAGCCGGCGCAGGCCGCCCTCGGAGGCCTCGAGCGCCAGGAGCGATCCGGAAGGGGAGAGGGCGAAGGGCGCGGAGAACTCGGCTGCCAGGGTGATTGGCGCCGGCAGCTCCAGGCTGAGGCGAACGGCCGTCGCCGCGGCCTGCTCGCGCGGCCGTAACAGCAAAAGCCCGCTGGCGACGGCCGCCACCAACGCCCCGGCGGCGATCGCCCAGACGATCGCCCGGCTCGGCCCCGGACGCGCCACGACGACGCCGCTGCGCTCGGTGTCCTGCTCCAGATCGGCGAGCTCGACCCGGGCGTCGCCGATGTGCTGCAGGCGGGCGCGGGGATCGCGCCGCAGGCAGCGCCGGATCAGGCGCACCACACCGCGCGGCACGGCCGCGGACAGGCGCGTCCAGTCCGGCTCGTCGCGCAGCACCGCCGCGGCCACCTCGGACAGGGATCGCCCCGCGAACACCGGCCGGGCCGTCAGCATCTCGTAGAGCACGCAGCCGAATGCCCAGACGTCGGTCCGGGTGTCGACGGCGCTGCCCGTCACCTGCTCCGGGCTCATGTAGCGGGCGGTGCCGACGACGAGGCCGACCTCGGTGATCGGCTCGACCGATTCCTCGAGGTCCGAGCGGACCGCCGCCGTCTTGGCCAGGCCGAAATCGACCAGCTTCACCTGGCGGGCCGGCGTCAGCATCACGTTCGACGGCTTGAGGTCGCGGTGGATCACGCCCTTGGCGTGCGCCTCTTCGAGGCCGGCGATGATCTGGACGGCGATCGCCAGCGCCTCGTCGACCGGCACCGCCCCGCGCACCAGCCGCTGCGCCAGCGTCTCGCCGTCGACCCGCTCGAGGACGAGATACGGCGAGCCGTTCAGCCGTTCGAGGCCGTAGATCGCGGCGATGTTGGGGTGGCTGAGCGTGGCGAGGACGCGGGCCTCGCGCTCGAACCGGCGCAGGCTGCGCGAGTCGCCGCGGAACGCGTCGGCCAGGCCCTTGATGGCGACTTCGCGATCGAGGGTGGCGTCGAGGGCGCGATAGACGCGGCCCATGCCGCCGGCCCCCAGCAGCTCGAGCACCTGATAGCGACCGAGCTGCTGGCCCAGGACCAGGCGCTCGCCGGCCGGGTCGCCGAAAGCCGCGCCGCGCCCCGAGCCTCCGCTGCTCGGATGGGGCGTCCCCGACGATTCGAGAAAGGCCGTTTCCTCGCCGTAGTGAGGCCCGGAATCGGCCTGCGCGGTCCGCAGCATCTCGCGCAGCTGGGCGCGCAGCCCGGCGTTGCCGCCCGAGCTCTCGTCGATCCAGCGTTCGCGCTCGTCCGGGGGCAGTTCGAGGACGGCGCTCAACAGGGTGGACAGCCGGCCCGGGGCCGAGCCCCGGGTGCCGCGCTTGCCGTCGTTCATCGCGGCGTCCCGTCCGACCGAGGAGAGGCGTTCACCGTCCGCACTGCGCCCCGTATCTTACCGGCAGTGCCGCCGGTCCCGGCGACTCGGGCGCCCCCGGCTAACCGACCGCCTCGGCGACGGCCGCCGCCGCCCGCCGCGACCGCGGCAGCTCGATGCCGAGCACCTTGATCTTGTAGTTCATGACCCGCGGGCTGATGTGCAGCAGCTCTGCCGCGTCCTTCTGCACCCAGTTCGACATCCGCAGCGCCTCGACCAGCGCCTGCCGCTCGATTTCCTCGAGGGCGATGCCGGTCGGCGGCAGCTTGACCACCGCGGCGCCGGATCCCGTCCGCGTTCGACGTGGCTTCGCCCAGGCGCATGTCGTCGGCCTCGATGAACCGGCTGTCGGCGAGCAGCGCGGCCCGCTCGATGGTGTTCTCGAGCTCGCGGATGTTGCCGGGGAAGTTGTAGCGGAGCAGCAGCTTGTTCGCGTCGGGGGTCAGCCCCTCGACCTTCTTCTTCAGCTCGGCGGCGTACTTCTTGATGAAGAACTGGGCCAGCGCCGGGATGTCCTCCTTGCGCTCGCGCAGCGGCGGCATCTCGATCGAGACGACGTTCAGGCGGTAGTAGAGGTCTTCGCGGAAGTGGCCGGTCGAGACCATCTGCGCCAGGTTGCGGTTGGTCGCGGTGATGAGGCGCACGTCGACGCGGATCGTCCGGGTGCCGCCGAGGCGCTCGAACTCGTGCTCCTGGAGCACGCGCAGGATCTTGGCCTGCGTGTTCGGGCTCATGTCGCCGACTTCGTCGAGGAACAGGCTGCCGCCATCGGCCTGCTCGAAGCGGCCGATGCGCTGCTTGTCGGCGCTGGTGAAGGCGCCCTTCTCGTGCCCGAACAGCTCGGACTCGAGCAGGTTCTCCTGCAGGGCGGCGCAGTTCACCTTGACGAAGTTGCGCCCGGCGCGCAGGCGAGTTGTGGTGGATGGCGCCGGCGATCAGCTCCTTGCCGGTGCCCGTTTCGCCGCGGATCAGGATCGTCGCGTTGCTGCGGGCGACCTTCTTGACGACGTCGAGGACGCGCTGCAGCGCGCCGCTGGCGCCGATGATGCGGTCGAAGTCGTAGATGTCGCTCTGGGTGTGGCGGAGGTAGTCGATCTCGTGACGCAGGCGCCGGTGCTCCAGCGCCTTGTCGATCTTGACCTCCATCTCCTCGATCTCGAACGGCTTCGGCACGTAGTCGAAGGCGCCGATGCGCATCGCCTCGACCGCCGTGTGGACCGAGCCGAACGCCGTCATCAGGATGACCGCGGTGTTGGGGTGCAGCGCCTTGGCGGTACGCAGCACGTCCAGGCCGTCCGATGCCGCCCATCTTGAGATCGCTGAGGACGACGTCGAAGGCGCCCTCGTGCAGCTTCTCGATGGCGGCATTGCCGTTGGGGGCTTCGTCGACGTCGTGACCGGCCTCGGTCAGGCCGCGGGCCAGGCCGCGCCGCAGCGAATCGTGATCGTCGGCGATGAGAATGCGACCCATGACTGTCTGGTACCTCGTGCTGTGCGTCAGCGTCTGCGTGGACCGCCGGGGGCGCCGCCATCCTGGGGCACCGGGACGCCCGTTCCATCGGGCAAGCCGCTGAGCGGCAGCACCACCCGGAACCGGGCGCCGCCCGAGGGCGGCGAGGCGACCGAAATCCGGCCGTCGTGGGCGTCGACGATCTTGCGGACGATGGCCAGGCCGAGACCGGAGCCGCGCGGCTTGGTGGTGAAGAACGGGTTGAAGATGCGGTCCTGGAGGTCGTCCGGGATGCCCGAGCCGTCGTCGGCGACGTCGACCACGACGGTCGGCATCGAGCCCAGCGAGTCGGAGCCCGGGCCGTCGTCACCGGGCACGTACTGCGCGGTGATGGTGACCGTGCCGCGGCCGTCGAGCGCCTCGAAGGCGTTCGAGACCAGGTTGGTGAACAGCTGCCGGAGCTGGCCGCCGTCGCCTTCGATCGACGGCAGCGAATCCGGGACGTCGACGCGCAGCGCCGTCCCGCGCCGCGGCACCATCGCCTCGGCGCCGTGCACGGCGTCGTGGACGACCCGCGCCACCGGCACGGGTTCGACCTGCAGCCGGATCGGCCGGACGAAGTCGAGCACCTCGATGACGATCGCGTTGGCCATCTTGGCTTCGTTGATGATGTCGGTGAGGGTCGCCTGGGCCTCGGCCTGGCCGGCCAGGCGGCGCCGCAGCAGCCCGGCCATCACCTCGATGCCGGCGAGCGGGTTCTTCACCTCGTGGGCGATCGCCGCCGCCATCTCGCCGAGCGCGGCCAGCCGGTCGCGGAGCCGCTCGCGTTCCTCGAGCTGCTCGACGCGGGTCAGGTCCTTGAAGAACAGCGTCGCGCCGCTGACCTCGCCGTCGTCGCCGCGGATCAGCGACAGCGTGTAGCCGATGACGCGGCCGGTCGACTTCAGCCGCAGCTCGGCGCGGTTGGGCAGGTGCTCGGCCTCGAAAGCGGCGTTCGAGGATGCGAACCACTTCCGGCGCGCCGTGCAGCACGTCCGCGTAGTGCCCGCCGATGTTGGTGGCGCGCAGCGGGACGTGCAGGGCGTGGCACGCGACGTCGTTCATCACCGCGATGTGGCCGTCGCGGGTGATGGCGATGACGCCGTTGCGCATGCTGCCGACGATGTCCCGGAAGAACCGGTCGGAGCTGGTAGCGCTCACCATGATGGGCATTGGCGGCCGAAGCGACGGCCGTTCGGCAGCGGACGTTCGAAGGATGGGTCCATTCGACTGACGACGTGCAGTGGGCCGCAGCCCGATGTCTACCTCTCGCACTCTTACCTGCCAGCTCCTGGTCGGGTCGGCCTGCTTTCCGTGCCGCCGCCCGCACAGTCTTGTCGCAAGGCCCGTGCCCTGCCCAACCGACCTTGGTTCGGGCCGAAATGATTGGCGTTCAAGAACTTGCCGCACTCCTGGGCAGCAGCTGAGCTCTAACGGATCTGTCAGTGAATTACTAAAGTGTAATACGAAGATGGCCACAAACGGAACGCGGGCGACGAAGCGCACACTTCGGCGCCCGCGGCGGGATGCTCGCCGATCTCTCAGCCGGCCGCGCCAGGAGGCGCTTCGCGGGGGCGCACGACGCGCAGGAGGCGAGGAGCCTCAGCGGCTGGCCGCTTCGAGCTCCTGCTGGAGCTCCTCCCACCGGTGCATGAGGTCGCCGAGCTCCCACATCAGCGTCTGGTGCCGATCGATGAGCGGCTTCGAGGTGTCGTGGTTCTCGTAGAACCCGGGCACGCTCATGGTGGCCTCGAGGGTCTTCATGGTCGCCTCGCGCTCGGCGATGGTGCCCTCGAGCGCGGCGATCCGGCTCTCGACCGCTTCGCGCGCCCGCTTGCGCCGCCGCTCCTCGGCCTCCTGCCGCTTGCGTTCGTCGCGGCCGTCCCCCGCCTTCGGCGGTTGCCCGTCGCCTTCCGGCTTCGGCGCGGCAGGCCCAGGCCTCGTGGCCATCGGCTTCTGGTTGGCGACCGGCGTCGCTGTCGCCGGGGGAGGCGCCGCCGGCTTGGCCGTGGCCGCCTTGATCGGGGCGGCCTTGACCGGGGCCGCCTTGACTGGCGCCGCCGCCCTGGCCGCGGCCTCTTCTTCCCGCTTGGCGAGGCTCCAGCGGATACTCCTCGTAGCCGCCCGGATAGACCTGGACGGTGCCGCCGCCGACGTCGATGACCTTGGTCGCCAGCTTGTCGATGAAGTAGCGGTCGTGCGACACCAGGATCAGCGTGCCGCCGAAGTCCTCGAGGGCGTCGAGCAGGACGTCCTTGGAGTCCATGTCGAGGTGATTGGTCGGCTCGTCGAGCAGGAGCGTGTTGGCCGGCCGCAGCAGCATGCGCGCCACCGCCAGCCGGGTCCGTTCGCCGCCCGAGAGGACACCGGCCTTCTTGTAGATGTCGTCGCCGCCGAAGAGGAAGCCGCCGAGGATCGTCCGGATGGCCGGCACCATCTGGATCGGCGAGCCGGACTCGAGCGTCTCGTAGACCGTCAGGGTCGGGTCGAGCCGGGTCGCCTCGTCCTGCGCGAAGTACTGCATGACCACCTGGTGGCCCTCGGTCCGCGTTCCGCCGTCGGGCGCCTCGGCGCCCGACAGGATGCGCATCAGCGTCGACTTGCCGGCGCCGTTCGGCCCGATCAGCGCGACGCGATCGCCGCGCTCGATGAGGAGGTCGATGCCGGCGAAGACGCGGGTCGCGCCGTAGCTCTTGCGGACACCCTTCAGATCGAGCACGGTGCGCCCGCTCTTGGGCGCCGTCGGGAAGGTGAAGCGGACCCGCTTGCGCTCCGGCGGCACCTCGATCGGCACCACCTTCTCGAGCATCTTGATGCGGCTCTGAACCTGCGCCGCCTTGGTCGCCTGGTAGCGGAAGCGGTCGACGAACATCTTGACCCGCGCCACTTCCTCGTCCTGGTCGCGCTTGGTCTGGCGCAGGCGCTCGAGCATCGCATCGCGCTGCTCGACGTATTTGCTGTAGTTGCCGACGTAGTCGGTCAGGGTGCGCAGGTTCAGGTCGGTGATGCGGGTGACGACCGCGTCGAGGAAGTAGCGGTCGTGCGAGACGAGGATGACCGCGTGCCGGGTAGGTCGAGAGATACTCCTCGAGCCAGTTGCGGGCATCGAGGTCGAGGTGGTTGGTCGGCTCGTCGAGCAGCAGCAGGCCGGGGCGTCCGAGCAGCAGCTTGGCCAGCGCGATGCGCATCTGCCAGCCGCCCGAGAACGTCTCGGTCGGCTTGGCGAAGTCGTCCTGGCTGAAGCCGAGGCCGCGCAGGACGGTGGCGATGCGCAGGTCGATGCTGTAGCCGTCGTCGCGCCGGAAGCGCTCCTGCAGCTCGGCGTAGCGGACCAGCATCGTCTCGTGCTCGCCCTCGGGCACGCTGTCGTCGCCGAGCCGCGCCTCCAGGGCGTGCATCTCGGCCTTCTGGCCGAGCAGCTCGGCGAACGCCATCGAGGCCTCGTCGAGGAGCGTCCGGCCGCGGTGGTCGAGGCCGTCCTGGGGGAGGTAGCCGACCGTCAGGCCGCTCGGGGTGACGACCTGGCCCGCATCGGCCTCGTCGATGCCGGCCAGGATCCGCAGCAGGGTGGTCTTGCCGGCCCCGTTCGGGCCGCACAGGCCGACCCGCTCGCGGTCGCCGATCTGCCAGGTGACGTGGTCGAAGAGGACGCGGTCGCCGAAGGTCTTGTGGAGCTGCGCGAGCTGGATCATGGGGACGGTCGGAGGGGCACAGGAACCACACATTCTACCGTTGCCGACCCGGACGTACCCCGGGTAGTAGACTGGCCCCGGCCAGCCAGCCGCCCGCGACGTCAGAGCATGTGACGACCATGACCTCGGACGAGGACCTCGTCGCCCGGTCGATCGATGGCGATACCGAAAGCTTCAACCAGCTCGTCAAGCGCTGGGAGCGGCCGATCTACGCCCTGGCCTACCGCACGCTCGGGCGGGACGAGGATGCCCGCGATGTCGCGCAGGAGACGTTCCTCCGCGCCTTTCGCTCGATCAAGGGCTTCCGGGGTCAGGCCAAGTTCTCGTCCTGGCTCTACCGGATTGCGCTGAACCTGTGCCGGGACTGGATGCGGAAGCAGCGCCGGGCCCCGGTCGTCCAGGCGCCGGAAGGCGTCGACGTCATCGAGATGGCGTCCGAGCCGGATCCGGGCGAGTCGATCGAGGACGTGGTCGCCCGGCAGAACCTGAGCGCCCACGTCCAGCGGGCCATGACGCAGCTCTCGGAGGAGCAGCGCAGCACCATCATCCTGAAGGAGTACCAGGGGCTGACCTTTCAGGAAATCGCCGACCTGCAGGGGTGCCCCCTGAGCACGGTCAAGACGCGCCTCTACCAGGGCCTCACGGTCCTGCGGCGCGAGCTCGATCGGCAGGGCATCGAATCCCTGGCAGGCGGGAAGGCCGTGCGCCCCACGCCGGCCTCCCCACCCGTCACCAGCCCTGCGAGGACGACACGGGAGTACCGCCTGGTGCGGCCCCTGGCTGAACCGACATGAGCACTCTTCGACCCAGTACCGTTGGCGTTTGTCCGGGCGGCGACTCGCTCGTCAGCCTGCTCTACGACGACATCGAGCCCGGCGCCACCCCGTCGCGCGACGACCTGGAAGCGCACGTGCGCGCCTGCGCCACCTGCCTCGCCGAGTTCGAGGCGCTCGGCGGTGTCCGCGCCCAACTGGCGGCCTGGCGGGCGCCGGACGTGCCACTCGACTTCGAAGTGGTCCGGACCGGCGGGCGCGAGCCGCTCGCCTGGCGGCCGTCGTTCGCGGCGTGGGCCGCCCGCAACCGGGCGTTGCCGGCCGCTGCGGCGGCCATCCTCGTCCTGGGTGGCGCGATGGCGCTCAGCCGCTTGGACATTCACTACGATCAGTCCGGCCTCAGCGTTCGCACCGGGTGGGGCCACGCCGCGCCGGCGGACGGGGCCGCCTCGGGCGGCGACGCCGCGGCGTTGCGTCAGGAGCTGGCCGCGCTGCGCGGGGAGATCGCGCGGCTCGGCGCCACTCAGGCGGCGACCGTGACCGCGACCTCGGCGCCGCTCGCCGGCGATCCGTCGGCGGTTCCTGTCTCGACTGGGCCTGTCTCGACTGGGCCGGTGTCGACGGGCACGACGGCGTCGAACGGCGAGGCGATGAACGCCGCCCAGGGCGCCTCGCTGCTTCGCAGCTTCCGCCAGGCGCTCGACGAGAGCGAACTGCGCCAGCAGCAGAACCTGCAGCTGCGCATCAGCGAAGTCACCCGCGATTTCGATCTGCAGCGCCGCCAGGACCTGGTCCAGGTCGAGCAGGGCTTCGGCCGGGCCGAAACGCAGCGCCAGCTGATGCTCGACGCCATCCGCCGCGTCTCGCTCGGAGTGCCGCAGCAGTGACGCGGTCGATCCGCGGCCGGCACATGCTCGTCGGCGTGCTGCTGGTGGGGGCCTCGGCGGCCGGCGCCGGGCGCGCCGCCGCGCAGGCGGCAGCGCCGCCGGCGCCGTCCGCTGCGCCGGCACCCGAGCGGGTCCGTCAGTCCGCCGACGCCCGCTACAAGGTCCGGGTCATGGAGGGTGTGCTCGAGAAATCGGTGCAGCAGGCCGCGCTTCGGCTGAACGAACAGTTGCAGCGCGTCTCGCCCGATCTCATCCAGCTGGCCGGCGCCGCGCACGCCCGCGGCTACCGGCTCGAAGGCTACGGCCTCTTCTTCGACGTCGAAGTGCCGGCCGCGATGCGGCAGACCATGGGCTGGACGGCCCGCGTCATGCGCCAGCAGCAGCAAGGGGTGTCCGAGGCGCTCGGCTCGCTGAAGCGGCTCACCGGCGAGCTCGATCCCAAGGCGCGGGCCGAGGCCGAGCGGGCGATGGCCCAGCTCGAGGTGGTCGTGCGGCCGATGCCGCGTGGCCGGCCGATGGATCGGCCGATGTCGAGCCCGTCGTCGTCCGGCGGCGCGGTGGAGGCGGCGACGTCCACGATGGCGATGGCCCCGTCTCCGGCGCCCGACCCGGCCAACGCGGCTCAGGCGCCCGTCGTCGACGCCGATGCGCTGCTGTGGCGCAGCCCCGACCTGGCCTACGAAGAGCACGTCCGCGAGGCACTGATCGGCGCGATGCTGGACTGGGGCGCTCTGCTCCCGCTCGGGCCGGACGAGTGGCTCACCGTCGCCGCCCGCGACAACCAGGACGTTGTGATGCCGGGCGCCTCACCCGACGTGGTCACGATCATCCTGCGGGTGAAGGGCAGCGACCTGGCCGACCGCCTGGCCGGCCGCGTCAGCATCGACGAACTCCGTCGCCGCGTCGACGTCCGCGAGTTCTGATTGCTGGCCAGCGGTCCCGGGACCTTTGGCGCGCTGCGGATACAATGCAGGGCATGCGCCGCGCGTGGCTGCTCGTCGTTCTCCTGGCCGGGTCCGTGTCGTGTGGCGCGGAGCCCGACGCCCAGCAGGCGTTGAAGGTCACCGACGTCGTCACGGGTTGGCTCGACAAGGGCATCGTCGACGGCCAGAACAAGCTGGTCCCGACCATCTCGCTCAAGGTCAGGAACGGCGCCGATCGGCCGCTGTCGTACCTCCAGATCAACGCGGTGTTCCGCATCGTCGACGACGCCGAGGAGCTCGGCTCGAAGGTGATCTGGGCGACCCATGGCGACGACCTGCAACCGGGCGCCCGCCTCGGTCCCTTCAACCTGTCGAGCGATCTCGGCTACTCCAGCCCCGCCCCGCGCACGCAGATGCTGCAGCACTCGATGTTCAAGGACGCCAAGGTCGAGCTGTTCGTGAAGCAGGGATCGCGGCAGTGGGCGCGGCTCGGTGAATACCGCATCGACCGCCAGCTCTTCACGAAATGACGGACGCCCGATGACGGGCCGCTCCCCGGCGGACCCTCAGACCGGCGCGCCTGTCGACGGCAACCGGGGCGACCTCGAGCGTCGGCTCGGGACGATTGACGCGGCTGCCGTCGTCGTCTCCAACGTCATCGGCAGCGGCATCCTGCTGATGCCGGCGATCGTCGCGCGCATGGCTCCCGACTACTGGGCGCTGATGGCGGCGTGGCTGGCCGGCGGCCTCCTCGCCTTCGCCGGCGCGATGGCCTACGCCGAGCTGGCGACGATGCGTCCGCGCGCCGGCGGCGAGTACGTCTACCTGCGCGCCGCCTACGGTCCGCTGCCCGCCTTCCTCACCGGCTGGACCTCGTTCGTCGCCGGCTTCGCCGGCGCCATCGCCGCGGCCGCGGTCGGCCTGGCCGGCTTCCTCGGCACCGTCGTCCCGGTGTTCGGCGACCGGACCCCGTGGGCGGCGCTGCCGCTCGGCGTCCTGTCGCTGACCATCTCGCCGCAGAACCTGACGGCTATCGCGATCATCGCCATCTTCAGCGTCGTCCATGCCCTCGGCCTCGGCCCCGGGCGCCTCGTCCAGAACACCCTCGCCGCGATCAAGGTGCTGGGCCTGGTCGGCTTCGCCGTGGCCGGCCTGGCGTGGGGCCAGGCCGCGCCGGCCGCCGCGGCGGCGGCGCCGGCGGCAGGGTCCGTGGCCGGGGGCGTGACCATCAGCGGCTGGCTGCTGGCCCTGGTCCCGGTGATGTTCAGCTACTCGGGCTGGAACGCCGCCGCCTACGTCTCGGAGGAGATTCGCGAGCCGTCGAAGCGGCTGCCGCGGGCGCTGGCGCTGGGGACGGCGATCGTCGTGCTCGTCTACCTGGCGATGAACGCGGTCTACCTCTACGCGCTGCCGATGGCGACGCTGACCGGACTGGAACTGCGCGTCATCGACGCCGCGGCGGCTCAGCTGTTCGGCAGGGCCGCGTCCGGGCCGCTGCTGCTGCTCTCGATCCTGATCACGGCCGGGACGATCAGCGCGATGGTGTTCGCCGGGCCGCGCGTCTACTACGCGATGGCCCGCGACGGGCTGTTCCTGCCGGCGGCGGCCCGCGTCCATCGGCGCTGGCGGACGCCGGTCGCGGCGATCGCCGCCCAGGGGATCTGGAGCGCCGTGCTGGTCCTGTCGGGCACGTTCTCCCAGCTGGCCAGCTACACCGGCTTCGCGATCGTGCTCTTCGCGGGGATCGCCGTCGCCGCGCTGTTCGTGCTCCGCTACCGGGAGCCGGACGCCGCCCGCCCCTTCAAGGCGTGGGGCTACCCGGTGGCGCCCGCCCTGTTCACGATCATGAGCGCGGTGATGGTGGTCAACCAGGTGCAGCGCGAGCCCGGTCCGGCCGCCGCCGGGCTGATCGTGATCGGCTGCGGCATCCCCATCTATTACCTCTTCCGCCACCGCGCGCCGTCGGCCTGACACGCCACCGCGGCCGGGCGTTCGACGCCGCCGAGGGGCGGGCGCCGTTTGCGGCGGGCCTCGCCTTTGGATACAGTTCCGGCGTCGTCCTATGGCCAATGAGCCGGCCTCCCCGGCCCGTCCCCCGGCAGCCGTGAGCGAGCACGTCCGCGTGCTGCTGGTGGACGACGACGAGTCGATCGCGATTCTGGTCCGCTCGCTGCTCGGCAAACTGAAGCCGTCGCGCTACGTCCTCGAATGGCGCGGCACCGCCAAAGAGGGCCTCGCCGCGCTGCTCGGCGAGCGCTGGGACGCCTGCCTGCTCGACTACCACATCGGTGACGAGACCGGCTTCGACGTGCTGCGCGCAGCGCTGCAACGCAACGTCACCACGCCGATCATCATGTTCACGTCGGGGGCTGGCACCGACGTCGACCTGGCGTCGGTCCGGGCCGGCGCCGCCGACTACCTGCTCAAGACCGAGCTCAGCCCGAGCGTCCTGTCGCGCACGATTCGCTACGCCATCGAGCGGTCGCGGCTGCTCAACGAGATGCGCTCGCTGGCCCGCCACGATCACCTCACCGGCCTCCTGACGCGGCGCGAGATGGACCGCGTGCTCGACGAGGAGCTGGTCCGCAGCCATCGCTACGGCCATCCGCTCGCCCTGATCCTGATCGACCTCGACCACTTCAAGCAGGTCAACGACACCTACGGCCACGTCTCTGGTGACGCCGCCCTGCGGGGGGTCGCCGGAGTGGTCGGCCACTGTGCCCGCGACACCGACCGAGCCGCCCGCTACGGCGGCGACGAGCTGGCCGTGCTGCTGCCCGAAACCGACCACGTCGGCGCCTGCGTCCTGGCCGAGCGCATCCGGGCAAAGGTCGCCGCCGGCGGCATCGCTACACCGCCGGACGCCTCCGTCGCCACCGGGACGATTCCCCTGACCCTGAGCATCGGCGTCGCCGCGCTGCCCGGGTCCACCGCCTGTACGCCGTCCGAGTTCATCGCCCGCGCCGATGCCGCGCTCTACCAGGCGAAGCGAAACGGCCGGAACCAGGTCGTCTGCACCGACTAGTGGCCTGTATCAGTCATTTCAATAGTGCCTCTCGGGCGGGCCATCCCGCCTGGCGGCGTTGCTCGTCGCTGACAAATTCCCGATTTGCGCGCTCCTCGCGCCTGGCCAGCCGGGCGCCGCGCCCGAGATCCACTACCGGAATGACTGATACAGGCCACTAGGTCCCGTTAGGGCGTTCGGGAGAGGGGACATCTGCCCCTTGGGGCATCCGTCCTCTGAAGGGACGACCTCCAGGTGTCGATACTCCAGAAGGGTCTCCGTCTCGCCTCCGGCATGGTCCGGGGCGGTCGCCGCAAGACTCGCGTCCGCCCATGAACGTGCTGATTGCCGACGACGAACCGATGACCCGGTCGCTGCTGCGCCGGGTGCTGACCAGGGACTGTGGATGCACCGTGTCGGAGGCCGCCGACGGCCTGGACGCGCTGTCGAGCTGCGGGACGACCCGGCCCGACCTCATCATCACCGACCTGCGGATGCCGGTCATGGACGGCATCGAGCTCATCGAGGCCCTGCGCCAGGTGCCGGCGCTGGCCACGATCCCGGTCGTCATGATGACGGCCGCCCGCGAGCAGGGCCCGGTGCACCGCGCCATCGAGCTCGGCGTCACCGACTACCTGCTCAAGCCTCTCCAGGCCGATCGCGTCGCCGAGCGGCTGCGCACCGTCGTCGAGCGCGTGACGCGCGCCAGCGAGGACGCGACCGCGGACGAGGGCACCTCGGTGCTCGTCGCCGACGGCAGCGCGGAGTTCCGGCAGTTCGTGGCGCTGGCACTGGGGCTGCACCGGGTCGTCCAGCAGGCGCAGTCCGGCGTCGCGGCGCTGCCGCGGGCCGTCGAGATGCGGCCCGGCATCGTCCTGGTCGGCAGCGACCTGGGCCTGCTCGGGCCGGACCTGCTGATGCGCAAGCTGCGCGCAGCCAGCGAGCTGGCTGACACGCGCATCGTCGCGGTCGTGCCCAAGGGCGGCGAGACGGCGATCCCGGAGCAGGCGGACGCGGTCGTGATCCGGACGATGGTCGCGGAAGAGCTGCGCGGCCAGCTGAGCAAGATCGCCGGGGCCGGTCGCAAGGCCGGCGTCCTGGCGGCGCATCCGACGCTGCGCGACCAGGTGGCCGCCGCCGCGAACCAGGTGTTCGGGATGATGCTGCAGCTCGAAGTACAGCACTCCTTCGAGATCCAGCCGCGGCCGGTGGCCCAGCTGATCGTCGCCGAACTGGCCATCGATCTGCCCGACACCGCCGAAGTGCTGACGATGGCCGTCCGCACCGACCTGGCGTCGGCGGCGAAGATCGCCGACGGGATGAAGCAGGCCGACGGGACCAAGCAGGAACCTGCGGCGCCGGCGTCGGCGCAGGACGGCGCGCAGGCGGCCGCCGCCAACGTCCTCGGCATCATCGCCGGGCGGATCAAGACCACGCTCGAAGGCGCCGGAGCGCGTGTCGCCGTGCAGCCGGCGACGCACCAGATCGCCGGCGCCGGCGACCTGTCGGACGGGGCCGCGGGCCGCATCCAGGTGACCGTCCACACCGCCGACGGCGGCATCCAGTTCGTCCTGCAGTTGGTGGCCGCCGCGGCCGCGGCGGCGACGCCGGCGCCGCGGCCCGAGCCGGTTCCCGCTGCCGCCTCATGAATGATTCCGGCCTCGTGCCGGTTTGACATGTTCCCTGGATTCCCCGCCGACCCGTCCGCCGCCCGCCCCCGCGCCGATCGCGCGGTCGCGGCCGGCGGCCGCCTGTCGGCCGGCCTGGCCGCCGCGCTCGGCCTGCTGTCGCCGGTCCATTGGCATGTCGTCGGCCAGCCGCTGAGCGCGCCGCACACGCTCGGCGCCGCCTGGACGCTCGCCGGTCTCGCCGCCTGGTGCTCGGGCGCGCATCGCCGCTCGGCGGCCCTCGCGTTCGGCTGGCTCGGCCTGGCCGTCGGTGGCTGGGCGGGGCTGTCCGGGGCCGCGTCGCCGCTCGACGCGGTGGCCGTCTGCGTCGTCGCCGGCGCGGTGCTGGCCCACGACCGCAACGTCAACGCGCCGCCGGCCGAACTGCTCGGCCACGCCGCCGTCCTGCTGATCGCGCTGGCGATCACGGCGATCGGGGCGACCGCCACCGGGGTCCCGATCGAACTGGGCTGGGCCGGTCGCATCGGCGGCCTCCCGCGGATCGCGCTCGCCACCGGCCTCGCCGGCGTGGCCATCGCCGCCACCGCCTGGCTGGACACGCGCCGCGCCGAGCCCGGCGGTCCGCGCTGGTTCGCCGCTCTTGCCGGCGCGTTCGCCGGCGCGATCTCGCTCGTCCTGTGGTGGGCGCTGCGCTCACGCGAGGTGGGCCTGGCCGCCGCCTCCGGCGGGGCCACGACGTCGCATCTGCCGACCGCGGTGCTGGGGATGGGCCTGGCGCTGGCCGGCCTCCTCGCCGCCGTCGTCGCGCTCGGGCAGCGCGCCCGCGCCCGATCAGCGGACGCGCAGCAGACCAGCCACCAGCTGCTCGAGGCGCTGGTCGACCGCAACATCGCCCGCGACGCGCTGGAACGGCGCGAGGCGCTGCTCCAGACCGTGCTCGAGACGATGGGCGAGGGCGTCGTCGCCGCCAGTGCCACCGGCGAGTTCCTGGTGTTCAACCGCGCCGCGCGCGAGCTGCTCGGCTCCGACGGCGACGTCGGACCGGCGGCGATCGAGTGGGCCGACATGGCCGCCGCCGCCGATCCGCAGGTCTGGCCGCACGGCGACCACACGCTCGAGCGCGCCCTGCGCGGCGAGAGCATCGACGATCTCGACATCTGCCTGCGCCGCAGCGACGGCCGCGAGCCGCGCTGGGTCAGCGTCTTCGCCCGGCCGCTGTCGCTGCCGGCCGGCCTGAACGGTTCGATGCTGGTGCTGCGCGACGTCACCGAACGCCGCCTCGCTCAGGAGCGGGTCACCGAGACCGCCCGCGAGCTCGAGCGCAGCAACCGCGAGCTGACCGAGTTCGCCTCGGTCGCGTCACACGACCTGCGCGCACCGCTGCGCAGCGTCACCAGCTTCGTCAGCCTGATCGAGGAGGACTACGGCGACGCCTTCACCGACGAAGGCCGCACCTACGTCGCCCGCATCAAGGCCGCGGTGTCGCGGATGACCGGGCTGATCGACGGCCTGCTGGCGCTGGCCCGCGTCCGCGCCAAGGGCGAGCCCTTCGCCACCGTGCAGCTGGCCGAGATCGCCCAGGAAGTGGTCGCCGACCTGACCCACGGGCTGACCGAGAGCGGCGGCACCGTCGACATCGGTCCGCTGCCCGCGGTCGAGGCCGATCGCCTGCAGATGCGGCAATTGCTGCAGAACCTGATCGGCAACGCCATCAAGTTCCGCCGCCCCGGCGTCGCCCCGCACGTCGTCGTCACGGCCAGCCCGGCGCCGCGCGGCGACGCCGACGACATCGTCTGGGAGCTGCGCGTCGCCGACAACGGCATCGGCGTCGACCCGGCCCACGCCGAGAAGATCTTCAAGCCGTTCGAGCGCCTCCATGGGCACGGATCGTTCGAGGGCAGCGGCCTCGGCCTGGCCGTCTGCGCGCGCATCGTCGAGCGGCACGGCGGCCGCATCCGCGCCGAGGGACAGCTCGGCGTCGGCACCACGCTGATCGTGACGATGCCCGCGGCTCACCGCCGCCGCGAGGCGGCCGCGTGATGGGCTCAGCGCGGCGGTTCGACCAGGTCGAGCCAGTAGTGGCCGATCGTCGCCACCAGGTCGACCAGCGCCGGCATGTCCATCGGCTTGCGCACGAAGGCGTTGGCGCCGAGGTCGTAGCACAGGGCGACGTCCTCGACCGCGTTCGAGGTGGTGAAGACGACGACCGGGATGTGGCGCAGCGCCGGATCGCTTTTGATGGCGCGCAGCGCGTCGCGGCCGTCGGTGCGCGGCAGGTTGAGGTCGAGCAGGACGAGGCCGGGTCGCGGCGCGGCACCGCCGGCGTAGGGGCCGCGGCCGCGCAGGTAGTCGAGCAGCTGCTCGCCGTCCTCGACGAAGCGCAGGTCGACGCCCAGCGTGCTGCGATCGACGGCGCGCTTCATCAGGAGGCGGAAGTCGGCGTCGTCTTCCGCGCTCAGCACGGTCACCGGGCGGCGTGAGGGGATCGTGGACATCGAGGAGCGTCCCGTCATCGTAGCCCGAAGCGGCGCGCCGCCGACGGACCTGGCCGCGTGGTGGCAGGCGATCTGGGACCTGTCGCCGGTCGGCCTCTTCGTCGCCGATCGCGCCGGCGACTGCCTGTTCACCAACGCGCGGTTCCGCGCCATCGCCGGGTTGGCCGATGGATCGGCGATCGGTCGAGGTTGGGCGGCGACGCTCCACCCCGATGATCGCGATCGCGTCGTCGCGGGCTGGGAGACGGCGGCGGACCTGCGGGCGCCGTTTCTCGAGGACGCCCGCTTCGTCCATCGCGACGGGCGGAGCGTGTGGACGGTGCTGCAGGCGGCCGAGGTCGCCGAGGGCCTGGCGCCGGCCAGCCGTGTCGCCTTCGTCGAGGACGTCAGCGTCCACCGCCGGGCCGCCGAACTCGAGGCGGCGCGCACCCGCGAGCTCGAGACGCTGCTCAGCGTCACCACGCACGACCTGCGCGAGCCGCTGCGGGCGCTCTCCGGCATCGCCAGCCTGGTCCGCGCCGAGCACGGCGAGCGGCTGGGGACCGACGGCTGCGATCTGCTCGATCGCCTGATGCGCGGCGCCGGCCGCATGGACGCGCTCGTCGACGCCGTGTCGACGCTGGTGCGGGCCCAGGCGATCCGGCCCGAGCAGCCGCTCGTCGACGGAGCGGTCGTCGCGCGCGAAGCGGTCCGTCGCGTCCGCGCCGAGCGCCCCGACCTCGCCGGGCGGATCGAGATGCGCGCCGGGTTCCCCCTTCTCCGGGCGCATGCCGAGTGGGCCATCCAGTCGGTGGTCCACCTGCTCGACAACGCCCTCACCTTCGGCGGCGACGGGCCGGTCTGCGTCGAGGGCTATTCGCTCTCGGGTCGCGACGTCGGCTTCCGCGTCATCGACGAGGGGCCGGGCGTGCCGCGCCACCTGCGCGACGAGGTGTTCGGGTTGTTCCGGCGCGGCGTCGGCCGCGGGGTGCCGGGGTTGGGGCTGGGACTGGCGATCGTCCGGACCGTCGCCGAGCGGCACGGGGGACGTGCCTTCGTCGAGTCGGGAGCGGCCGGCGGGTCGGTGTTCGTGGTGACGTTCGGGCCGGCTCCAGGGGTGGAACCGGCCCGTTCGTAGCGTGAGGCGTGAGGCGGCGCCGCTCAGCGCTGGCGCAGGTTGCCCTTGTAGGTCACCGTCTGGCCGTCGACGATCAGGACGTCGAAGCGCAGCGGCTCGAAGCCGTCGGCCTGGAGTTCGACCTTGTGCGCTCCTTCGTCGAGGCGCAGCCTCTGGAAGTTGCCGTCGAAATCGTCGACCGTGCCGGCGAACGTGCCGTCGACGAGCACCTTGGCCTCGCGCGGCTTGACCTTGATGCGCAGGCCGCCCTGACCCTCGATCTCGTCCGGATCGTCGCCAGCGGCGTAGCCGCCACCGCCGCCGTAGCCGTAGCCACCCGGATCGCCGCCGAACCCAAACGGGTCGGCGAAGCCATAGCCCGGCCCGAACCAGAACGGATCCCAGATGTAGCCCAGGCCCCACATGCTGGCGCCGAAGCCCGAGTAGTAGAACGGCGAGTAGCGCGAGTAGTACCACGGCGAGTAGTACCAGTCGGTGCCACGCGGGTAGTAGTAGTAGTCGCCCCCCGGACGGCCGCTCGGCACGACCGCCCCGCGCGGGACGGCGTAGCCGGTGATCGGCCGTCCATCACGCGTCCGGCCGCTGGTGCCGCCGACGACGCGATCCGGGTTACCCGACGAGCCCGAGCTGGAGGCGCTGCCCGGCGAGCGGCCGCTGGCCGTCGAGCCCGAGTCGCCGCCGCGAGAACGGCCAGAGGACGACGACGAACCGCCGGGGTGGCGGGGCGGGGCCCAGCTGCTGCCGCCGCCCGAGCTGCCGCCGGACGAAGTCGAGCCGCCGCCCGAGGAGGTCGAGCCGCCGCCACTGGAGCTGCCACCCGACGAACTCGAGCCACCGCCGCCGTCCGATCCACCGCCGCGAGGCACGGCATGCTGCGCAGCCGCGGGCAGCGGGGCCGCCAGGCTGGCCGTGAGGGCGAGTGTCCAAATCAGGTGTTTCATAAGGGTCCTCCGCGAGTCCCGTCCTCACGAGGCGGCAGGGTGCTCGGTTGCCAAGCTCGTTTCCCGGTGTGAGTGCAACACCCTTGCCAGTATGGAGTGTACGCCACCGTGGCATCTCGCGTCTCGCCGGCCGTGCGGTGTCCTCAGCCGTGTCCTCCGCCGGGGTCTGCCGGGCTGGCCCGGATTGGCGTCGGCGGCGCGGCATTTGACAGACTGCGCCGTCGCGGCCGACGATTGCCGGCTGATGTCAAGGTCTGTCGTCGCGCACCGCGCGATTGTCGTCCTGCTCCTCGCCCTCGTCGCGTGCGGCAAAAAGGGGCCGCCGCTCGCGCCGTTGCGGGTCGCCCCGGCACGCATCGAGGACCTCGCGCTGGCCAAGACCGGCGACGAGGTGCGGGCCCAGTTCACCATCCCGTCGGCCAACGTCGACCAGTCCAAGCCGGCCGATCTCGTCGCCGTCGAGCTCTACGCCATTTCCGGCAAGCCCGAGGATCCGGCCGGCAATGCGCTGTCGGGCGTCGAGTTCCTCCGGCTCGCCGACCTGGTCGGCCGAATCCAGGTCGCGCCGCCGGAGACGCCTGGCGAGACCCCGGATCCAACCACCGGCTCGGTGGCCGAGCGGGCTCGCGCCGCCGCCGAGATCGCCGCCCGCATGGCGTTGCCCGGGCAGGGATCGACGGGCCGCATCGTCGAGCCGCTGACGAAGGCCGACTTCACCCCGTTCGTCCATCCCGGCAAGCGGCCGCTGCCGCCGCCCCCGGTGAAGGCCGTGCTCGTCCGGCCGCTCGGGACGGCCCCGGCGGAAGAGCCGTTCTCGCGGACCTACGTCGCCGTCGGCGTCAGCCGGCACGGCACCCAGGCGGCGGTCTCGAACCGCGTCGCCATCCCGCTGGCCGACGCGCCGGGTCCTCCGTCCGCGGTGACGGTCGTCCACGCCGAAACCAGCGCCACGGTCTTGTGGACGGAGCCGGCCGGCGCATTCCATCGGGTGCAGCGGGCGGCCAAGCCGGATGAGATCGAGGCGCGCTCCCTGGCGCCCGGCGTCATCCCGACGACTTATAATATCTACCGTGTCGGGCGCGCCGGCGGCATCGGAGCTGCTCCAGCAAAGCCCGTCAACGCCACGCCGATCGAGGGCACGGGGTTCACCCAGAACCCCATCACGCTGGGCGAAGAGGGGTGCTACCAGGTGCGTGCGGTGCGGGTCTACGGCAGCGCCCGGCTCGAGAGCGCACCGTCGGAGACGGCGTGCACGACGTTCGTCGACACGTTCCCGCCGCCCGCGCCGGCCAACCTGGCCGCGGTCGGCAGCGAGGGCGGCGTCAGCCTGATCTGGGATCCGAGCCCCGGCGGCGACGTGGCCGGCTACCTGATCATGCGCGGGGAAATCGGTGCGGCCGGGCCGCCGGCCACGCTCACCCAGCTCACGGCGCAGGCGGTTCGCGAAACGACGTATCGCGACGACACGCCGCGCCGTGGTGCCCGCTATGTCTATGCGGTGGTCGCGATCGACGGCGCGACACCGCCCAACCGGAGCGTCGAATCCAACCGGGTCGAAGAAGGCGCCCGGTGATCAAGCAGAAGGCGACACCTATGAAGATCTTCATCGACACAGGCAATCTCAAGGAAATCGAGGCGCTCGTGCCCCTCGGCATCATCGACGGCGTCACCACCAACCCGTCGCTGATGGCCAAGGAAGGCGGCGACCCCAAGCAGATCCTCAAGAAGATCTGCGACCTCGTCCAAGGACCGGTCAGCGGCGAAGTCGTCGGCACCGACTACGAAAGCATGGTCCGCGAGGGCCGCGATCTGGCGCAGATCAGCGAGCACATCGTGGTCAAGGTGCCGTTCACCCAGGCCGGCGTCCGCGCCTGCAAGACGCTGTCGAGCGAAGGCCTCCGCGTCAACGTCACGCTGGTGTTCTCGCCGACGCAGGCGCTGATCGCGGCCAAGGTCGGCGCCACGTTCGTCAGCCCGTTCGTCGGACGCCTCGACGACATCGCGACGTCGGGCATGGGCCTGATCGAGCAGATCGTCGAGATCTACGACAACTACGACTACACGACCGAGGTGCTGGTGGCCAGCGTGCGCGGCCCGCAGCACATCGTCGAAGCGGCCCGCATGGGCGCCGATGTCTGCACCTGCCCGGCCAAGGTCATCGAGCAGATGTTCAACCATCCGCTCACCGACTCGGGTCTCGAGCGGTTCCTGAAGGACTGGGAAAAGGCGCAGGCCGCGGCGGCGACCAAGGGTTAGCGTCCGCGCTGCCGTTGCCTGGTGACCCGCCGGGACACGCTCGCCGATCTCGAACGCCGGGCCGAAGCCGGAGGTGGCGCGGCCCGCGTCGAGCGGCAGCACGCCGCCGGCAAGCTGACCGCACGCGAGCGGATCGCCGAGCTGTTCGACGCCGGCTCGTTCGAGGAGATCGACAAGCTCGTCACCCACCGCTGCCTCGACTTCGGCATGGCCGACGAGGTGATCCCGGGCGACGGCGTGGTGGCCGGCGTCGGCCGCGTCGAAGGCCGCGTCGTCCACGCCTTCGCCCAGGACTTCACCGTCTTCGGCGGATCGCTGTCCGAGACCAACGCCGCCAAGATCTGCAAGATCATGGATCTGGCGGTGAAGCTCGGCACGCCGGTCGTCGGCCTCAACGACTCCGGCGGCGCCCGCATCCAGGAAGGCGTGGTCTCGCTGGCCGGCTACGCCGACATCTTCCTCCGCAACACGCTCGCCTCCGGTGTCGTCCCGCAGATCTCCGCGATGATGGGCCCGTGCGCCGGCGGCGCCGTCTACTCGCCGGCCATCACCGACTTCACCGTGATGGTCGAGGGCACGAGCTACATGTTCGTGACCGGGCCCGACGTGGTCCGCACCGTGACCCACGAGGACGTCACCAAGGAGGAGCTCGGCGGCGCCCACACGCACAGCGTCAAGAGCGGCGTCGCGCACTTCGCGGTGCCGGGCGATCGCGAGGCGATCGCGCTGGTCCGCGAGCTGCTCGCGTTCCTGCCCTCGAACAACCTCGATCCGGCGCCGCGGCTCGAGACCAGCGATCCGGTCGATCGCCAGGACGAGGCGCTCGACGCGCTGGTCCCCGAGTCGCCCAACCAGCCCTACGACATGCACACGCTGGTGCAGAGCGTGGCCGACGACGGGCACTTCCTCGAAGTCCACCAGCACTACGCGCCGAACATCCTGGTCGGCTTCGTCCGCCTCGCCGGGCGATCGGTCGGCATCGTCGCCAACCAGCCGGCCCACCTCGCCGGCACGCTCGACATCGACGCGTCGGTGAAGGCGGCCCGTTTCGTCCGCTTCTGCGACGCGTTCAACATCCCGCTCGTGACCTTCGAAGACGTGCCCGGCTTCCTGCCCGGCACGGTGCAGGAGTATGGCGGCATCATCACGCACGGCGCCAAGCTCCTCTACGCCTACGCCGAGGCGACGGTGCCGAAGGTGACGGTGATCACGCGCAAGGCCTACGGCGGCGCCTACTGCGTGATGTCGAGCAAGCACCTGCGCACCGACGTCAACTTCGCCTGGCCGACCGCCGAGATCGCGGTGATGGGCGCCGAGGGCGCGGTCAACGTGCTCTACAAGCGCGAGATCGAGCAGGCCGCGGATCCGGTCGCCGAGCGCGCCCGCTACGTCGCCGAGTACCGCGACAAGCTGGCCAACCCCTACGTCGCCGCGTCGCGTGGCTACGTCGACGAGGTGATCGAGCCGCGGACCACGCGCCGCCGCCTGATCGCCGCGCTGGCCAGGCTCGAGACCAAGCGCGATCGCAACCCGCCGCGCAAGCACGGGAACATCCCGCTGTGACCGGGCAGAATCTGCCACGTTTTGCGGCACCCGGGAGGGGATCATCTCGGAAGGTCCTCCCGATCTCAGATCGGGAGGACGGGGCGGATGCGCAAGATCCTGATCGCCAACCGGGGCGAGATCGCGGTGCGCGTGGCGCGCGCCTGCCGCGACCTCGGCCTGGCCAGCGTCGCCGTCTACGCGCCGTGCGATCGCGAGGCGCTGCACGTCGCCGCGGCCGGCGAGGCGTGGCCGCTGGCCGGCGATCCGCCGGCGCAGAGCTATCTCGACATCGCCCAGCTGATCGACGCCGCGCGCCGCGCCGGCGCCGACGCGGTGCATCCCGGCTACGGCTTCCTGGCCGAGAACGCCCGCTTCGCCGAGGCGTGCCGCGACGCCGGCCTGACCTTCATCGGACCGACGCCCGAGGCGATCCGCACCATGGGCAGCAAGACCGGGGCGCGCCAGGCGGCGATCCGGGCCGGCGCGCCGGTCGTGCCCGGCACCGAGTCGCCGCTCTCCGCCGACGCCCCGGACGCCGAGATCGCCGCCGTGGCGGCGCGCATCGGCTACCCGGTGATGCTGAAGGCGGTCGCCGGCGGCGGCGGCCGCGGCATGCGCGTCGTCGAGGGCCCGGAGCAGCTGGCGGCGCGCGCTGCGCGCCGCGCGATCCGAGGCGGCCACGGCCTTCGGCTCGGCCGAGGTCTACCTCGAGCGGCGAATCGTCGGGCCGCGCCACGTCGAGGTGCAGCTGCTCGGCGATCACCACGGCACGGTCGTGCCGTTCGTCGAGCGCGAGTGCTCGATCCAGCGGCGCCACCAGAAGGTGGTCGAGGAATCGCCGTCGCCGGTGATGACCATGCCGCTGCGGGCGCGGATGCTGGCCGCCGCCGCGGCCGTCGCCGAGAGCGTCGGCTACACCAACGCCGGCACCATCGAGTTCCTGCTCGACGCGAGCGGCGCCTTCTACTTCCTCGAGATGAACACCCGGCTGCAGGTCGAGCACCCGGTGACCGAGCTCGTCACCGGCATCGACCTGGTCGAGTGGCAGATCCGCATCGCCCGCGGCGAGCGGCTGACCATCGATCGCGCCCGCGCCGCGATGCCGTCCGGGCACGCCATCGAGTGCCGGGTCTACGCCGAGGATCCGGACGCGCGCTTCATGCCGGCGCCGGGCCGCATCACGCACCTGCGCCAGCCGACCGGGCCCGGCATCCGCGACGACGGCGGCGTCGCCGCCGGCTTCACCGTGCCGGTCCACTACGACTCGATGATCTCGAAGCTGGCGGCGTGGGGCAGCGACCGGACCCAGGCGATCGCGCGGCTGCGCCGCGCGCTCGACGAGTACGAGGTCCGCGGCATCCGCACGACGCTGCCGTTCTTCCGCTGGCTGGTCGGCGCAGGACGACTTCGCGGCGGCGCGCTTCGATACGACGACGCTCGACGCCGAGCTGGCGTCGCGGCAGGGCCGGCCGTTCGTCGAGACGCCGGTCGAGGTCGTGCGCACCGCGATCATCGCGACCGCGCTCGAAGCCCGGGCCCGTGCCGCCCAGCCGGCGGCCGCGGCGGCGACGTCGGCGTCGGCGCCGGTGAGCCGCTGGGCCGAAGCCGGCTGGCGCGAAGGTCTGCGATGAGCGGGTCGCGTGTCGAGGTCGTCGCCGGCGGCCGCGTCCACAGCGTGGTCATCGAACCGGTCGACGCCGCCGGCCGGGTCCGCGTCCGCATCGACGACGGCGATCCGATCGTGCTCGAGGCGGCGGCGGTCGCGTCGAACGGCACCACGACGTGGTCGCTGCGCGACGTCGGGAACGGCGTCGTCACGACCGCGGCGGTGACGCTGGCCGCCTCCGGCGATGGCGAAGCGTTCGTCGCTGGTCACGCCGTACCCGTCGCCCTCGCCAACCGCCGCCGCCGGGCCCGCGCCATGCTCGGCGCCGTCAACGGCGCCCAGCGCATCGTCGCGCCGATGCCGGGCAAAGTGGTGAAGGTGCTGGTCGCGGTCGGCGCGGCCGTCGAGCCTCGCCAAGGCCTCGTCGTCGTCGAGGCGATGAAGATGGAGAATGAGCTGACGGCGACGCGCGCCGGCACGGTGACCGAGGTGGCGGTCACCGAGGGCACGTCGGTCGAAGCCGGCCGTCTCCTCGTCGTCATCAGCTGACGCCGGCCTCCCGGCGCGCCGCAATCGCGCGGCACCGCCCGTCGAATGCGGCGAAACTTCCCCCGCGGCTTGCTACCGGCGATCGATGCGCACGTCGACTGGCGCCGGCCGCCCGTCGACCGTCGTCGACGTGGCTTCCACGAAGAGCAGGCCGGTGCGGATCCCGCGCCACTGCAGCCGCCGCTCGGCGCCCGGCTCGACGGTCGAGGCTTCGACGACGGCGACGCCGTCCAGACGCAGGCCGACGCGAATCGGCGCCGGGCCGGGGTTGCGCAGCGTCAGGTCGAGGCCGCCCGGCGCAGCCGGCACGTTGCCCCCGCTGGTGCCGCTGACCTGGGCCACCGCGCCGCCCTCCGTCCGCGTCCACCGCGAGCCATAGTTGGCGCGCGCCGCCGCCGTGCGCGCCACCTCGGGCACCATCACCAGCGCCGCCGCCAGCGAGCCGGCCAGGCCCAGGCCGAGCGCGATCGGGCGCGGCCTCGGCCAGCCGCCGGCGACCACGGCGCTGGCGAGCAGCGCGACGTGCACCTCGAACGGGCAGCGGAGGCGCGACCCGCCGAAGCCGGTCAGCGCCGTCAGCACGAGGTTGAGGAGCGCCCAGCCGGCCAGCATCCAGGCGACGGATTGCCGGCGCGCCACCGCGACGCCGAGCGGCGCCAGGACGATGGCGAGCAGCCACGGCCCGTCGATGAAGGCGTGCGCGGCCAGCTTCCAGGTCGACGCGGCCGACGCCGAGTCGGCGAAGACGCCGTCCTGCAGGTAGCGGCCGCCGGTCAGCGGCAGCAGCGAGCGCGCCTGGTCGAGGGTGGTCGTGACGAACGCGACCGGGGTCGTCGTCAGCTCGCGCAGGATGGCGATGACCACCGCACCGAAGCCCGGAGCGGCCAGCCGGTTGCCGCCGTGCAGGTAGCGCGACGCGACGAGGATGCCGCCGTGGTTCTCGATCAGCGTCGGCTGACCGAGGTGGATCGACAGCGCCAGGCTGTAGGGGAGCGTCAGCGCGGCGAAGCCGCCGACGAGGGCGGCGGCCTCGCGCGGTCCAGCGCCCCGCCGATCGCGCAGCACGAGGGCGGCGGCAACCGCGGCGACGAAGTAGATCGGCATCGAGCGGCACAAGGCCGCCAGGCCAAAGGCGGCGCCGGCCAGCGCGAAGGGACGGACGCCGCGGCGCTCCCAGGCGACGACGAGGGCCAGGGTGGCCGCGATCACGAGCGGCAGGTAGAGCGGCTCCTGGCGGACCTGGCCGAGCCCGACGATGTCCGAGCCCCAGCAGGCGTAGAGCAGGCCGGCGACGAGGCCGGCGCCGAGCGAGTGCAGCCGCGTCCCGAGCCGCACCACCAACGGGATGGCCACTGCGTTCAGCACGGCGAGACCGACGAAGGCGTTGAACGGATAGCTGGCGAACGACGCGAACGGGGCCAGGTAGAGCGAGAAGAGCGGCGGCAGCGCGTAGACGCGTCCGCCCCAAGGGTAGGCCACGGCCTGGTAGGTCCAGCGGAAGCTGCCGGTCTCGACCAGGCGGGCGCCCTTGGCCAGGTAGGCGTCGGCGTCGTACCAGGTGAACCCGGGACCGAGCAGGTAGAACAGGCAGCCGAGGCGGAGCGCCAGGGCCAGCGCGACCAGCCCGCCGACGGCGATCCACGACCAGCGCGCCGCGCTCGCGGCGACGGGCGGGGTGGTGGCGATGAGCGGAACAGGGATCGCGGAACGCTCGGCGGGCACGGTGCGGCTCTATTGTCGTGACTCGCCCCCGGGGATTCAAGGCCGCGCTGCGCCGGCGCCGAGCCGTGCTGCGCCCGAGACCGGTGAGGCGAGCCGATCCGCCCTGAAACGCGCGGTGTTTCTGCTAGAGTGAGGGGTGGCCTGCCCGGCACCAGCGTCCGACGTGTGACTGTGGATCCAGCCGAGCCACCCCCCGAACAGCCCGAGGCGTCGCCCGACGTCGTTCCCCGCCGTCGCTTCCCGCGCCTGCGGCGGGTCGTCCGGCTGACGCTGGCGGCGTTCGCCATCGTCCTCGCCGTCGGTCTGGTCACCCTCTTCAGCGTCGATCTCGGGCCGTCGTTGCGCGGCCAGGCCGAGCGCCGCGGCGCCGCCTTCCTCAAGCGCGAGTTCCACATCGGCGGCCTGTCGGCCAAACTGCTGAGCGGCCGGTTCGTCGTCAGCGACCTCACCATCGGCGGGCTGTCGGCCGGCGATCGCCCGTTCTTCACCGCCAAGCGGATCACGCTGCACGTGCCGTGGTGGACGATCATCGGGCGCAACCTGATCGTCGAGGACGTCGAGGTCAGCGACTGGTACATGACGGTCGAGACCTACAAGGACGGCCGCCACAACTTCCCCAAGTTCACGAGTGACGGACCGAAGGGGCCGAAGCGCTTCGTCACGACGGTGCGGTCGGTCACGGCCACGCGCGGCACCTTCGAGCTGCAAGACCACGGCGCGCCCTGGTCGGTCGTCGCGCCCAACCTCGAGGTGCGGATCCGCAAGACCGACACCTACCGTGGCACGGCAGCGTTCGACAAGGGCGTCGATCCGGATCGCGCGCTTCCAGCCGATGTGGGCCGCGCTCGACGGCCGTTTCCGCATCGACGGGGGCAAGATCGCCCTCGAGAGCATCGACCTCAAGACCGACGGCGCTGTCACCCACGCGGTCGGCGAGGTCGATACCGCGCGGTGGCCCGAGCAGACCTACGCCGTCCGCTCGCGCATCGACTTCCCGCGGTCGAAGGCCATCTTCTGGGCGCGGGACCGGTTCACGCTCACGGGCAAGGGCGAGTTCGCCGGCACGTACCACCTCTTCAAGGGCGGCCGCGAGCTGGCCGGTCGCTTCGCCAGCCTCGACATGCGCCTCAACGCCTGGCGCTTCGCCGGCATGGAAGGGTCCCTGGTGTGGACCCGCGACCGTTTCGAGGTGACGAAGACGCGCTCCGGCTTCTACGGCGGACGCCTGGCGATCGACTACTCGATGAAGCCGCTCGGCGATCCGCTGCGGCCCGGCATCGCCCGCCTCGAGACCGCCTACGAAGGCGTCGACGTCGCCGACCTGATGGCGGCGCGCGAGTTCGCCGGCTTGCGACTCGACGGCCGCGCCACCGGCCGCAACCTCTTGACGTGGCCGCTCGGCCGCTTCCGTGAGCACAGCGGCGACGGCGAGATCCGCGTCGCGGCGGCGACGCGGCTGCAGGATCGGCAGCTGCCGCCGGCGGTGCCGATGACCGGCGACCTCGTCCGCGACATCATCGCCGCGACCGGTCCCGGCGCGGAGCTGGCGCCGGCCTTCACCTCGCCGCCGCGCGTCCTCAACGCCAAGGGCTTCCCGATCACGCCGCGCCGTCAGGCCGTGACGTTCCCGGCGCTGTTCACGACGCCGATTGGCGGCGCCCTCCGCTATGACTACGGTCCCGAGTGGGTGACCTTCGCGCCCGGCTGGATTGCGACGCCGTCGACCTACGTCGAGCTGCAGGGCAAGACCGCCTGGGGCGATCGATCGGCGCTGGCCTTCCACGTCACGAGCGGCGACTGGCAGGAGAGCGACCAGTGGCTGACCGCCATCATGACGGCCTTCGGCAGCCCGGCCCGGCCCGTCCCGGTCGGCGGCGCCGGACGCTTCGACGGCACGATGCTCGGCGCCTTCCGGCGGCCGCGCGTCGAGGGCCGCTTCGCCGGCGAGCGGATGAAGGCCTGGGACGTCGAGTGGGGCGCGGCCACCGCCGGCCTCGTCATCGAGAACAGCTACGTCGACATCACCGCGGCGCGCGTCACCCGCGGCGCCTCGACGATGGACATCGACGGCCGCTTCAGCCTCGGCTTCCCGCGCAAGGATCGGCGGCGAGGAGATGAACGCGCGGGTCCGCATGGCCGGCCGGCCGGTCGACGACCTGAAGCACGCCTTCGAGCTCGACGACTACCAGGTCGACGGCGCCCTGACGGGCGAGTTCCGCATCTACGGGCCGTATCGCGGCCCGTTCGGCTTCGGCCGGATGTCAGATCGACGCCGGCTCGTCCTACGGCGAGGCCTTCGAGACGGCGTCCGCGGCGCTGCGCTTCGAAGGCACCGGCGTCCGGCTCGACACCCTCGACGTGCGCAAGTCGACCGGCGGCGTGACCGGCGCCGCCTTCGTCGGCTGGGACGGCACCTACTCGTTCAACGCCGACGGCCGCCGCGTCCCGGTCGAGAGCCTGGCGATCGCGCGCTTCCCGACCCTGCCGCTGACCGGCCTGCTCGATTTCTCGGCCTCGGGCAGCGGCACCTTCGACGAGCCGCGCTACAGCGTCCGCGGCCGCGTCGTCGACCTGTTCGCCGGGGAAGAAGGCCTCGGCCAGCTCTCCGGCCGGATCGAGGTGCGCGGCGACGAGCTGAGCATCGCCCAGCTCGAGGGCGCCTCGCCGCGCCTCGCCGTGTCGGGCGGCGGCCGCATCACGCTGTCGCCGGCGCGCGATGCCGACCTGACGCTGCGCTTCTCGCAGACGTCGCTCGATCCCGTACGTCCGCCTCCTCGAGCCGCGCCTCTCGCCGTTCACGACCGTCGTGGCGAGCGGCGGCTTCCGGATCGTCGGTCCGCTGCGCGACAGCACGAGCTGAGCGCGCAAGGCTCGATGGACGACGCTCGACCTGCGCCTCTTCGACTACCACCTGAAGAACGACGGGCCGATCCGCCTGTCGCTCAAGGACGACGTCGCCCGCATCGAGAAGCTGCGCGTCGTCGGCGACGGGACCACGCTCGAGCTGGTCGGCGACGCCGCCTCAGCCGCGGATCGGCTGCGCGTCCGCGCCCTCGGCGACGCCAACCTGAGCCTGCTGCAAGGCTTTCTTCCGCGACATCCGGTCGTCGGGCTCGGCCAAGATCCAGGCCGAGATCACCGGCCCGACGCCGCGGCGCCGAGTGATCACCGGCAGCGCCGTGCTGACCGACGGCCGGCTGCGCTACTTCGGCCTGCCGCACTCGATCGACGGCGTCAACGGCCGCGTCGAGTTCGATGCCGCCGGCGTCCGCATCGACACGCTGCCGGGCCGGATGGGCGGCGGCGAGGTCCGCTTCGGCGGCCGCATCGGCGTCCGTAACGGCACCCTCGAGAGCTACAACCTCACCGCCGTCGGCCGCGACATGCGGGTCCGCTACCCGGAGGGCTTCCGCTCCCAGGTCGACACCGATCTGGCGCTGCGCGGCCCGGTCGGCGCGCCGGTGCTCACCGGGCACCGTCCACGTCAAGGACGCGCTCTTCATCAAGTCGGTCGACACGGAAGGGGCCGGCCTGTTCGGGCTGGCCGCCTCGGCCGGGGCCGCCGCCGCGGCGCCGACGACGGCGCTGTCCGGCTTCCCGCTGCGCTTCGACCTGAAGATCGACGCGCCATCGGCGCTGCGCATCGACAGCCCGACGGCGCGCCTGGTGTCGAGCGCCGAGCTGACGCTGCGCGGCACCTACGATCGCCCGTCGCTGATCGGCCGCGCCGACATCGATCGCGGCGAGCTGCTCCTCGAGGGCAACCGCTACCTCGTCACGCGCGGCTCGATCGAGTTCACCAACCCGACCCGTATCGATCCGTTCTTCGACGTCGAGGCCGAGACGCGGGCCCGCGCTCCGGGCCAGACCTATCGGGTCACGTTCCGCGCCTCGGGCACGCGTGATCGCTTCGCCTGGGACTTCTCCTCGGACCCGCCGCTGTCGACCGTCGACATCCTGGCGATGCTGTTCGGCGACCTGCGCGACACCCGCGACGCCGAACTGAACGCGCTACGACTGCGCGATCGGACCGAGGAGGAGCTGCTGATGGCCCGCGCCACGCGTCTGCTGGCCAACCCGATCTCGTCCGAAGTCGGCAAGGTGGTGCGCAAGACGTTCGGCGTCGACAGCGTCTCGATCACGCCGTCGCTCGGCGACCTGTCGAACCTGCAGTCGGCGCGCCTCAGCCCCATCCGCCCGCCTCACCATCGGCAAGCGGCTGTCCGACCGGCTGTTCCTGACCTACGCCCAGCCGCTGACCTCGGCCCGGCCGGAGCAGCTGCTGCTCATCGAATACAACCAGAGCGATCGCTTCGCGTGGATCCTGTCGCGCAACGAGGACGAGACCTACGCGATCGACGTCCGCGTGAGGCACGTCTTCTAGTGGATCGTCGGCGGAGCGCCCGCAGGTGGCGCGCGGCGATCATCGGCGCGATCGCGGCGCTCGCCTGCGCCGCGTCGGTCCAGGCCGGCCTCGAGCCGGGCTCCAGGCCGGGCCTCAGCCCGGGCCTCAGCCCGGGGCTCAGCCGGGCTCAGCCCGGGGCGCTGCCCGGGGCTTTGGGCGCGGATACCGGATCCTGCACAGTGGGCCGGTCATACCGTCCTCGAGGTCGCCGTCATCATCGGCGGGCAGCCGACGGTCGAGCCGCGCTGGGTGTCGCTGATCGAGACGCCGCCGGGGTCGCGGCTGTCGCTGGTCGACCTGCGGGCGACGCTGCTGCACTTCTTCAACACCGGGATGTTCGACGCTGCCGACGCCGCGATCGACGCCGGTCGGCAACGCCGGCGGCATCCGCGTCACCTACCGCCTGACGCCGGCCCACACGGTCAGCGGCTTCGCCTTCCGCGGCGATCTCGGCGTCGACGCCGGCGAGCTGCGCCGGCTCGTCGTCGATCGCTTCGGCGCCCAGCCGGCCGCCGGCCGCGCCGACGCCGCCGCCGAGGTGCTGACGGCGCGGCTCGCGGCCCGCGGCTTCCTGCAGGCGCGCGTCACCACCGCTCTCGAGCCCGACGCGCGCGGCCGGACCACGCTGCGCTTCGACGTCGCCGCTGGACGCCGGGCCCGCGTCGGCAAGGTATCGAATCGACGGCGACGGCCTGCCGCCGCGGCTGCGCAGCGATCTCGACGTGGCAACCGGGGCGCTCTACGACGGGCCCGAGATCGAGCAGCCAGCTGGACGAGGTGCGGACGCGCCTGCGCCGCGATGGCCACTACGAAGCGTCCGCGGTGATGCGGCGCGACGCCGGCGGGGACGTCGCCGGCCGGCGATCCGCTGGTCGACCTCGCCATCACGATCGTCCCGGGGCCGCTCGTCACGCTGCGCTTCGAGGGCGATCCGGTGCCCGAGGCGCGCCGCGCCGAGTTGGTGCCGGTCGCCCGCGAAGCGTCGGTCGACGAGGACCTGCTCGAGGATTCGCTGAACGCCGCATCCTCCAGCTACCTGCAAGCTGCAGGGCCACTGGAAGGCGGCGGTCGGCTATCGCCGCGATGCCACCCCCGGCAGCCTCGCCGTGACGTTCACCGTCAAGGCCGGGGAGGTGTTCCGGATCGGTCGTGTCGACGTCGAAGGCGCCCAGGCGCTGACCCGCGCCGACATCGCGACCGTCCTGCAAGCTCATGCCCGGCGAGGTCTTCGTCGAGAGCACGGTCGACAGCCAGGTCCTGGCGCTGCGCGAGCGCTACCGGCGGGCCGGCTACCGTGACGTCCGCATCGACGTGACGATGGAGGAGCGTGACGCCGCGACGGCGGCGGCGCAGGTCGGCCGCGGCGGGCTCGTCGACGTCCGGCTCTTCGTCGCGGAGGGGGCCCTGGTCCGCGTCGGCGCGGTGCGCCTCGCCGGGTATCCGGCGTGTCCGAGGCCGACCTGCGCGCCAAGCTGGCGCTGGCCCCGGGCGCGCCCTTCTACGAGCCGCTCATCGCGACCGATCGCGACACGCTGTCGGCGGTGCTCTTCGACCGGGGCTACGATCGCGCCCGCGTTCATGTCGACGGTGACGCCGGTGACCGGCCAGCCGGCCGTCGACATCGGCCTACGACGTCGCCCAGGGCACGCTGGTGCGGGTCGGGCGCATCCTCGTCGTCGGCAACCGCCGCACCGCCACCGACGACGATCCAGCGGGCTTTGACGCTGAAGCCGGGCGACCCGCTCGGCCTCGCCGAGGTCTTCGAGAGCCAGCGCCGCCTGCGCGCGCTCGGCCTGTTCCGTCGCGTCACCATGACCGACGTCGGCGAGGGCGGCGAAGCGCAGCGTGACCTGGTCGTCACCGTCGAGGAGGCGGCGCCGACGTCGATCGGCTATGGCGCCGGCGTCGAGGTCGGCCGCTACCTGCGGCAGGACACGCCGGGCGGCCAGGCGAGCGAGCGGCTGGAGCTGGCCGGGCGCGGCTTCTTCGAGGTCGGCCGGCAGAACCTCTGGGGCTCGAACCGCTCGATGAACCTCTTCACGCGCGCTCAGCCTGCGGCCCTCCGGCGTGGCCCAGGCCGGCGGCGGCAGCGATTTCGGCCTCAACGAGTACCGCGTCCTGCTCAGCTTCCGCGATCCGCGCGTCTTCGACGTCGCCGACGCCCGCATCACCGGCTACTTCGAGCAGGCGGTGCGATCGAGCTTCAACTTCGTCCGCCGCGGCGTGCTCGCGGAAGGCGCCGCGCCGCTTCAAGGATCGGATCACCCTGGTCGGGCTCGTACTCGCTCAGCACGGTGCGGCTCTTCGACGAGCGCATCGCGCCCGAGGATCGGCCGGACATCGATCGCCTGTTCCCGCAGCTCCGCATCTCGAAGTTCCAGGGCGCGCTGCGGCGCGACACCCGCGACGACCTGCTCGACCCGACCAAGGGCCTCGTCGTCGGCCTCGACGGCGACGTCGCGGCGCGGGCGCTCGCCTCGCAGGTCGGCTTCCTCAAGGGCTACGGCGAGCTGTTCGCCTATCGCAGGGTGTCGGCGCAGCGCCGGATCGTGCTGGCCGGCGGCGTCCGCATCGGCCTGGCGAAAGGCTTCGAGCGCGACGCCGCCCGCGTCAGCGAGTCGGGCAGCGTCGTCGTCGGGCCCGACGGCGAGCGCGATCATCGACGTCGTCACCGACCTGCCGGCGAGCGAGCGCTTCTTCACCGGCGGCGACACGTCGGTCCGCGGCTTCGCCCGCGACAGCCTCGGCGACATCGGCACGCTCGATCCGAACGGCTTCCCGACCGGCGGCCACGCCCTGACCGTGCTCAACGCCGAACTGCGGGCGCCGCTCTGGCGCGAGCTCGGCGGCGTCGTGTTCGTCGACGCCGGCAACGTCTTCCGGCGGGTCGGCGATCTCGACCTCGGCGCGCTGCGTGCCTCGGCCGGATTCGGCGTCCGCTACAAGTCACCGGTCGGACCGGTGCGCGTCGACTTCGGCTTCCGGCTCGGCAGCCGGCGCGGCGTGCCGGACAGCAGCGAGCCGAACTACGCCATCCACTTCAGCATCGGACAGGCCTTCTGATGCCGCTGCCACGGCTGGTCACGTTCGCCTCGGCCGCTCTCTTCGCCGCCATCGGCGTTGCCCTCGGCGCGGCCCCGACGGTCGCCGCGGCGCAGGGCGTCATCGCCGACCGGCTGGTCGCGGTGGTGGCCGGCCAGCCGATCATGGCGTCCGATCTGCGCGCCTCGCGCGCCCTCGAGCTGGTGCCCGGAGCGGCCGCGCTCGACGACGCGGCGCTGATCGATCGCCTTGTCGTCCGCGAGCTGATGCGGGCCGAGGTCGAACGATTCTCGACCACCCTCACCGACGTCGACCGGGGCGTGGCGGGCCGCGCCGACGCCGCGGCGCGGACGGCGCGCGCCGGCGGCGAGGCCGGCCTGGCGGTCTTCGGCCTCACGCCGGGCCGCCTGCTCGCCTGGCTCGAAGACGACATCCGCACCGAGCACTACGTGCGCCAGCGCTTCGACGCGGCGTCGCAGCCGTCCGACGACGAAGCCCTGACCTGGTTCCAGATCAACGAGCGCGACTACCTGCGCGACGGCCGGCCGCGCGCCTTCGCCGACGTGCGCGACGAGGTCCGGGCCCGCCTCGCGGCCGACCGCCGGCAGTCGCTGATCGACGACTGGATCACCGGCCTCCGCCGCCGCGCCGTCGTCGTCCTGGTGCCCGCGGCGGGTTCGCCGCCATGATCGCGGCCCGCACAGGGGCGGCGGCACGCGTCGGGAGTGCCGCCGGCATCGCCTTGCCCGTCGCGCTCGCCGCCGTTGCCGCGGCCGGCGCCGTCGTGCTGCTGGCGCGCCCGGCGGCCTGGACGGCGGTCGCGGTGCCGGCCGGCCTGGCGCTCGCCGCGGTCGCCTGGCTCCGGCCAGTCCTGGCCGTCGCGCTGCTCCTGGCGCTGGCGCCGATCTGCGGCACCCGCCCGACCACCGGTCCGTTCCTCGCGCTGGCCGCGCTCACCGCCTGCGCCGTCCCGGGCTGGCTGGCGCGGCTGGCGATGCGCGATCGGGCGCGCCTCCTCGAGCGGCTGGGGACGCCGCTGGGGCTGGCGCTCTGCGCCTACGCCGGCGCCTCGCTGCTCAGCCTGAGCAGCCTGCCGATCTACGCGCCGGCCGACATCGTCGGCGCGGCCACCCTCGCCGAGGCGATTCGTGTCCTGCCGTCGGCGCTCGCCGGCGCGGACGTGACCGCGCTGGTCTACCCCGTCCTGACCGTGATCCTGACGCTCCACGCGCTGGTTGCGGCGCTCGTCGTCGGCGTCGCCGTCCGCCGCGACGCGGACCGGCCGACCGCGGAGGCGCCGGCTGGATCGCCGCAGGCCGGCGTCGCCTCCGCGGCGCTCGTCGCCGGAGGCATCCTGGCCGGCCTCGTCATCACCATCGCGCTGGGCGCGCTCGATCGCCTCGGGCTCTTCGATCTGCGCCTGATCCGCGCCGTCGATCCGTTCACCAACCCGAGCGGTGCCGAGCGCCTGCAGGCGACCTTCGGGCATGCCGGCTGGTTCGCCCAGTACGTCTGCTACGCGACGCCGGCTGTGCTCGCCTTCTGGCTGTGGCCGCCGGCGGGGGCGGTCGCGTCCACTGGCCGCCGCATCCTCCGTGTCGCCGCCGCCGGCGTCCTGCTGGCCGTGTCGCTGGCCGTCATCGTCCTCAGCTATCAGCGCGGCGGCTGGATCACCTGGGCCATCGTGGGCGCGGCTGTGGCCGCCGGCGTGGTGCGCCTGGCCGTCGCGGAGGGGAGCCGGCGCGGCACGGAGGTGCCGGTGCGGCGGCTGGTCGCGATCGCGCTGCTGGTCATGGTGGGGGCGGTGATCGCGGGCATCGGCATCGTGCGGATCACCGGCGGGCCCGATGCCCTCGGCCGTTTCGCGTTCCGGGCGCGGACCATCACCCAGGTGTCCGACCGGCAGGCGCACGTACTGGCCGGGCTGCGCATCGGGGCGCTGCAGCCGATCCTCGGCGCCGGCAGCGAGTCGTTCGCGATGCGCTACGAGGAGGAGTACCTGCGGGCCGGCGGCCACTTCTACGCCCGCGGCTATTCGCCCGTGCTCGGCATGTATGGCAGCGCGCACAACGTGTTCGCGCAGACCTTCGCCGGCAAGGGCGCGGTCGGGCTGGTCGCGCTGATCCTGGTCGTGCTCGCCGCGGCCGCCTCGGCGGTGCGGGCATCGCGCCACGCCGATCGGGCGGCGTCGTCGCGGGTCGTGGCGGCCGTCGCGCTCGGCATGGTCGCGGCGTTCGCGCTCTACGGCCAGGTGCAGGAGGTGTTCTACATCCCGGCCCTTCAACTGACGGTGTTCGCGGCGTTCGGCCTGGCGTTGGCGCTCGAGCCGCCGGGCGCACCGGCGGCGCGGGCGACCGCGCGGCTCGGCGTGGTGACCGGCCTGCTCGCGCTGGCGCTGGCGGCGCACCTCTTCCACGGCTACGTCATGCCCGGCGTCCTCGCCGAGGGCTATCGCGATCGCCAGATCAGCTTGGCGGGCGAGCGCCTCTCGGCGCCGGTCCTGGGCGAGGACGGGCAGTACCTCCAGTGGACCGGTGCCCGGGCCGTCATGACCGTGCCGCGCCAGGCGACCGAGTTGTCGTTCGATCTGCGACGTCCCGGCGCGGCGCCACGCGAGGTCGAGGTGTGGCTCGACGCACGCCTCGTCGATCGCATCCGCCTCGACGACGGCGACTGGCGGCACGCCGTCTATCCGCTGCGCCGGATGCGGATCCTGCCGCGCCGCCTCGACATCGTCGTGCGGCCGGTCGCGAGCGACGGCACCGGCGGCGCCGATCGCGGCGTCGCCGTGCGCCGGATCCGCTGGGGCACGGAGTAGCGGTGTCGGGCCGACCGCGTCACGTCCGGCGCAGCAGCGCGTCGTAGAGCGCCTCGAGCTGCGCCGCAACGACCGGCCAGGCGAACGCCCCTTCGACGATCGCGCGGCCGGCGGCACCGAAGCGCGCCAGCCGATCGCCGGGCGTGGCCAGTGCCTCCGCGATCGCCTCGGCCAGGACGGGCGCCGATCCGGGTTCGACCAGCCAGCCCGTCTCGCCGGGCCGCACCTTGTCGGGCAGGCCGCCGGCCCGCGTGGCGACGACCGGCTTGCCGTAGGCCATGGCCTCGAGCGTCACGAGTGAGCTGCCCTCGTAGAGCGTCGGGTGCACGAAAACGTCGGCGGCTTCGTACCACCCGGCCAGCTCGGCGTCGCCGACGCGGCCGGCGAGATGGACGCGCGAGGCGAGGCCGGCGCTCGCGATCGTCGACGCGATCGTCGGTCGGAACGGTCCGTCGCCGACGAGCACCCAGCGCCAGCCCGTCCCGCCGCCGGTGCGCGCCTGGAGATGGGCGAGGGCGGCGGCCAGCACGTGGAACCCCTTGTTCTCTTCGAGCCGGCCGACGCTGAGCAGCACGCGCTCGCCCGCGGCCAGGCCGAGCCGTTCCCGGAGCCGGGGCGCCGTTCCCGCGGCGTCGTGGCGCGAACGATCGATCGTCTCCAGGTCGACGGCGTTCGGGACGACGTGGACCCGCGCCCGATTGACGAGGAGGTGGGCGAGCACCGGCGCGACCAGCGCGTGGTCGGTGGCCAGCACCGCGTCGGCGGCGCGGGCGCAGGCACGGACGGCTTCCTGGAGCGGCCGGTAGGCGAGGCGCTTCAGGCGGGCGAAGCCGGGATGGGTGCCGCCGAATTCCTCCAGGCCCTGCGGGTTGAACACGAACGGCGCGCGCGGCGTCAACCCGCGGCCGGCGATGGCGTAGCCAAGGCCGCTGGCGCCGAGCGCGTGCACCACGTCGATGTCGCCGGCGCGCACCATGTCCGCGGCGAGGCGTCCAGCCCGCCAACCGAAGACCGGGTAGGCGGTGGCGCGATCGATCACCGTCGTGCCGCGCCGGCCCGCGCCGGGGAACGTCACGTAGGGGACGGTGTGGAGGACGATGCGACCTGGCGGGGCCGCGAACAGCGGCGACACGTCGTCGGCGGCGCCGATCGTGCCCGGTGTCGTCGCCGGCTTGGTGATCAGCGTCAACGACAGACCGCGGACGGCCAGGTGGTGGAGCAGGTCGTAGAGGTGACGCTCGAGCCCGCCGACGCCGTGCAGCGGGTGCACCGAGCGGGCCAGGATCGCGACGCGGAGCGGCCGGCTAGCCACGGGTCGCCCTCCGCGATCAGCCCGTCGTAGAGTGCGCCGACCCTCGCCACCACCGCCGGGGTCGAGCACGTCGCGCGAACGCGCGCCTGCGCCGCGGCGCCAAGGCGGGCGCGGAGGCCGTCGTCGGCGACGAGTCGCGCGACGTCCGCGGCGAGCCCGGCCGGCGACGTCGACAGCAGGCCGGTCTCGCCCGGCACGACGACGTCGCGCGTGCCGCCGGTGTCCATCGCCGCGATGGCGACGCCGAGCCCGCTCGCTTCGAGCAGGACGCGGCTGAGCGACTCGGGACCGTGCGACGGAAAGACGAGCAGCGCCGCGTGCGCGACGTGCGCCAGCGAGGCCGGGCGATCGAGCCAGCCGGTGAAGCGCACGTCGAGGCCGGACGTCCGCGCCGCCTGCTCGAGCGCGGCGCGATCCGGTCCGTCGCCGACGACGACCAGCGGCCACGGCAGCCGGGCCGCGACGGCGGCCGGGATCAGGTGCTGCACGCCCTTGTTGAAGGCTAGCTTGCCGACGTAGATCGCGAACGGGCCGGCGATGTCGCGCAGCGCGGGGGGGCGCGCGGCCCGCGCCGCGGCCTCGAGCGTCGCCAGGTCGACCGGGTTCGGGATGACCTCGACGCGGCGCCCGGCCAATACCGGCGCCCGGGCGACGAGGTCGCGCGCCATCACCGAGCTGACCGCGACGATGGCGTCGGCCTCGGCCAGGCGCGCGGCTCGCCAGCGCAGGTTCGCCAGCATGTACGGGATCGCCGGCAGCGCCGCCGGCCAGGCCGCGCCGGCGTGGGCGCGGACGCAGCGCGTCATCATCCCGGCCGAGCACGCCGGGCACAGCGTCGCGCTCGATCGATCGTGGATCAGGTCCGACCAGTAACAGACCGGCCAGTAGTCGCGGATGGTAGCGACGGCCGGGACACCGGCGGCGTGGGCGCCGGCGATGGCGCCGGGGATCGACAGCAGGTGCTGGCCGTGCACGATGTCGACACCGCGATCGCGGACGAGATCGCGGACGACGGGCGCGAGGCGGACGGCCAGGCGCTCGTTCTTGACGTAGTTGCGGACGAACGGAATCGGCGGCGATGGTCCGCCCAGCTCGTGGACGTCGAAACCGTCGAAGGCGTCGGCAATGACGCGGAGGCCGGCCGGCGTGCCGGGACGCGGCCGCAGCACCGTGACGCGATCGCCGCTCGCCCGCAAGCCGCGCGCCAGCTCGTAGGTGCTCCAGCCGCTGCCGCCGGAGACGGGCGGGAAGGCATCGGTGACGAGCAGGACGTGGCGGGTGGCGGCCATCGTCATTTCAGGTCCGCGCGCGGCCCGGCCCGCATCGCCGTGATCGCCGCGTCGAGGGCGCGGCAGTGCGCCGCCCAACTGTAGTGCTGCTCGGCGCGCGATCGCGCGGCGACCCCGAGCCGGCGCCGCCGGTCGGCGTCCGAGCCGAGGGCGTCGAGCGCGTCGGCCAGCGCACCGGGTGCGGACCCGTCATAGAGCACGCCGGCCTCGCCGTCGGCGAGGATGGCGCGGAGGCGCGGCAGGGCCGGCGCGACGACGGGCAGGCCCGAGGCCATGTACTCGAACACCTTCAGCGGCGACCAGTAGAAGCCGTGCTGGAGCGGGGCGTGCGCCTCGGGATCGAACGGCGCCACCCCCGCGTCCGCGGCGGCGAGGGCCGCCGGCATCGCCTCGTAGGGCAGCGAGCCGGTGAAGGCGACGCGGCTCAGGCGCTCCGCCGCGACGCGCGCTTCGAGCGCCGGCCGCTCGGGGCCGTCGCCGATCAGGACGACGCGCCACGGGGATCCGCGGCGCTCGAGCGCCGCCAGCGCGTCGATCAGGCGGCCGACGCCGTGCCAGGCGCGGAAGGCGCCGGCGAAGACCGCGATCAGATCGCCGGGCTGGCGCGCGAACGGCACCGGACCGGCCGCGCCGGGGTGGAAGCGCGCGGTGTCCGCGCCCCATTCGGTCTCGACGACTTTGGCGGCGGGCGTCTCCGGCGGCAGGATGGCGCGATCGGTGGTGACGATCAGGTCGGCGGCGCGGCACTGCCACTCGCGCCAGCGCCGCATCGGCTCGACGAGCAGCAGGCGATCGACGGTGCGCTTCGGCGAGCCGGTGTAGTCGACGACCGGCGCGTTCACCTCGAGCACGGTGCGCGCGCCGACGGCAAGCGCCGCGAGCAGGCCCTCACCGCCGAAGTTGTGATACCGCTCGATCACCACATCGGGGCGCAGCGCCGTGGCCAGCGCGCGCAGGCGTCCGCGCCGCAGCAGCCGCAGGTTCGGCGATCCGAGCGGCGTCCGAACATCGTGGTACGCAGGATCCGCGATCTGCCGCGGGCTGAGCCCCGGGCTGAGCCCCGGGCTGGGCTCCGGGCTGGGCTCCGGGCTGGGCTCCGGGCTGGGCTCCGGGCTGGGCCCGCGGCGGCGGCCAGGGCTCGTTGGGGCTCCGGCGCGGACGGCGACGTGGACCTCGTGGCCGAGGGCGGCGAGGCCCTCGGCGACCGCCTGGACGTGCGTCGAGCCGCCGAGCGTGCCCGGCACGACCTGATCGATGGCGGCGTAGAGAATCCTCACGGCATCAACGCTTCACGAGCCGCGCGAAGAACGGGCCGGAACGGATTCGGCCGAACAGCACGAGGTCGACGTCCATCGCGACCGTCACCGCCTGGAGGACGCGGAGGAGCGGCCCGCGGCGAGCGAGGCGGGCCTTGGCGCCGAGCCGCGCGTCCCGCAGGCCGGCGCTCTGGCTCTGCCCCGTGTCGGCAGAATCTGCGACGTCCGCCGCCTGGCTCTGAGCTGGGCTCTGGGCTCGGCCCTGGGCGGCGCGGCGGCGGTCGGCGCGGCGGGCGAGCGCGCGCTCGGTCATCCGCATCAGGATGTTCTCGACGAACCCGCCGACGATCGGCGTGTAGTAGCGGATCCGATCGAGGCGGAAGCCGGCGCGCGCCACGACAGCCTCGAGGTGCGGCACGTCCTGGAGCGGGTTCAAGTGGTCAGACTTGCGCAGGCGCTCCTGCGTCATGTCGATCAGCCCGACGCGCTCGAGGCCGCGGGCGAGCGTGTTGATGGCGCGCAGGCCTTTGGCGATCGGCGCGTTCTTGCGGACGTGCGAGTAGACGAACAGGGCGCCGCCGGGGGCGAGGACGCGGGCCGCCTCGGCGAGCATCGCGTCGAGCGCCTCGGGCGACAGGTGCTCGAGGACGTCGAGCGCGTAGGCCTTGGTGAAGGCGCCGTCCGCGAACGGCAGCTGGCGCAGGTCGGCGAGCGCCAGATCCGCGGTGGCGCGCGCCTCGTGCGCGAAGAACGGGCTGACGTCGACGCCGGTGAAGGAGGCGCCGCTGGCCGCGTTCCACAGGATCGAGCGTCCGCTCCCGCAGCCCGAGATCGATCACCCGGTCTCTGGGCGCGAAGCGAAGGAAGCGGCGCATCTGCCGCTGGCGGACGCCCGACTGGAGCAGCGGCGGCGACACCGACTCGTGCCGCGCGTCCTGGTGGAGCGCCTCATCCAGGTACTTGGTCTGTTCTGCGAACGCCGACGTCGGCCTCAGGTCGAGGTAGTCGCGCGCCGCCTGCGGATACCGCGCATCGCAGTTTCTGCACCGAAAATCGGGCAGGCGGGGAGGATGATCGGAAGTGACATCGGGAGCCAGATCGGAAGCGCCATCGGGTCCTGCATCGGGACCTGGATCGGGAGCCAGGGGGCCATGGCAGGCGGGGCAGCGGACGAGGGCGAGGAGGGCGGCGGAGATCATGCGGACGGGTTCGGCGACAGGGCGCGGGCGAGCACGACGTCGAGACGCTCGGCGCGGCGCGCCCAGGAGTATTGCTCGGCGTCGGCGAATGCCCGCGCCGCCAGACGCCGGGCCAGCGCCGGATCGGCGGCGAGCCGGCGGATCGCGTCGGCCAGCGCCGCGGGATCCCCCGGCGCGACGAGCAGCGCGTTGACGCCGTCCTCGAGCACCTCGGCGAGCGCCGGCAGCCGCGACGCGACGATCGGGCGCCCGGCGGCCAGATACTCGAACAGCTTGAGCGGCGAGGTGTAGCGCGCCGACACCTCGGTCGCGGTGTTCGGCAGCACGAGGATGTCGGCGTCGGCGAGGGCGCCGGCGACGTCCTGCGGCGGCAGGAGCCCGGTGAACGCGACCCGCGATCCGAGGCTGCGCGCCGTCGCCAGGGCGGTGACCCGCGCCAGGTCGCCCTCCCGCGGATGCCCGCCGACGATGCGGCCGGCGACCTCCGGCACCAGCGCGAGCGCCTCGATCAGGACGTCGACACCTTTCCACGGATAGAGATGCCCGGCGTAGGCGACGACCGGCGGCGCGGCGCGCGGGCCGGTCCACGCGAACGTGCGATCGGCGCCGAGCCGGGTGCCGTCCGGGACGATCGCGACGTTGCGCCGCGGCCCGAACCGATCGGCCAGCTCCTCGGCGTGCGCGGCGGTCAGCGTGACGTAGCCGTCGGCCGATCCCCAGACGCGGCGCTCGCGCCGCTCGAGCCGGGCCAGTTTGGCCGCGGACGCCGAGGCGGCGCGGGCGTGCAGCGTCGGCATCAGCGCCGACACCGTCGGGGCGTAGCCGTGTGATTCGTAGACGAGCGGCGGACGCCCGGCCCGCGGCAGCCGCGCCAGCAGCGACGCCACGCCGAGGTCGCGCGTGAAGACCACCGTCGGCCGTGGCGGCGCCACGCTGCGGCGAACGGCGGCGGCGAGGTAGTGGGCGCGGCGCAGCGGCGCCGGCCCGGCCACCGGAACGCGCGCGATGGTCAGCGGCTCGATCGGCTCGAGGCCGTAGAAGGCGAGCGGGTCGCGGGACTCGGCGGCGGTGTCGGGCCGCACCAGCAGCGTCACGCGATGGCCGCGCGCCGCCAGCGCGTGACACGTCGACACCGTCTGCAAGCCGTTGGCGCGCTCGAGTGGCAGCCGGATGTCGGCCAGGTAGAGCAGGTCCACGGCGCCCTAAGAGGCGGGCGGCGCCGGCCCCGGCGTCCCGGAGGGTGTCCCGGACGGCGTCCCGGACGGAGCGGGGGCCGAGGGTGGCGGCGCGTAGAAGGACTGGCGCGCGAACACGTAGCGGTAGACCAGCTCGGGCAGGCGCAGGGGCACGGTCACGAACGTATGGTACGCGTTGTCGGCCAGCGTCAGCCGCTGCCGATCCATCAGGCCGCTGCCGAACTGGGCCATGAGGCCCAGGTTCCACCACGTGCCGAGGACGAACAGCGCGATCACCACGGCGCGGGCGCGGACCGGGCTGGCGCCGCGCCGATCGCCGATCGGCCACCAGGCGGCCAGGCCGACGAGGAGCAGCGCGGACAGGCCGACGAAGCGGCGTTGGCCGAAGGCGCCGGCCACCGTCCACGATTCGACGCTGCCGGCGATGTAGACCTGCGAGGCGACGGCGAGGAGCAGGCACAGCGCGATCCACGCGGTCGAGGCGCTGCCGCGCCGCGGCGCGAGCGTCGGCCGCGCCGTCCAGCCGAGCCGCCCGGAGACGCCGGCGGCGAGGCCGAGGATCGCCAGCAGCGCCAGCGGTGTCCAGAAGAAGAGGCCGTGCTCGGGCGACGCCACGACGCCGAAGGCGTGCGGCGACAGCCAGTTCAACTTGCGGGCGACGAGGGGCGACGGGCGCGGCGCGCCGTTCAGCGACACGTAGGCCCACAGCTGCGCCGCGTAGCAGACGGCGAAGGCGGCGCCGCCAGCGAGCGCATGGCCGAGCAGCTGCCGCCGCGGCAGGTGGCCGGAGGAGCCGGGCGTGTCCTGCGGCGCCAGCCACCCCGCCCGCACCCAGTCCAGCGCCGGCGCCACCACGAGGAACAGCGCCTGCTCGCGCACCATCACCATCAGTGCGGCGAGCGCGCCCAGGGCGAGGCCGCCGCGCACCGTCCAGCGCTCGCGGACCTGCAGCCAGACGCTGAAGAACGCCGCCACGGCGAAGGCTTCGCAGGCGTGCGCCATCGGCGGGGCGATGCACATGTAGAAGATCAGCGGCGTGCCGAACCACGCGGCCAGCGCGGCTGCCAGCGCGCCGCGGCCGAGTCCGAGCCGGTGCGCCATCGCCCAGCCGAGCACGACCGCCAGCCAGCCGTAGAGCGCCGAGCCGTAGGCCACGGCGCGGACGTAGGGCGCCCCGTAGCCGTCGCGGACGCCGCCGCCAGCCACGCCCACCGCGACCAGCCCGTCGGCGACCGCGTAGAACGGGCTCCACAGGATCGCGGCGCCCATCGTCGCGAAGCTGATCCGCTTGCCGGTGTCGGTCTGGCGCTCGAGATAGGTCTCGTGGAAGTCCTGGCCCCGCGCGACGCCGGCGTCCCAGAAGTGCTGGTACTCGTTCTCGAACGAGACGTCGCGATCGAACCACAGCGAGCGCAGGTAGGAGAAGTACTGGATCTCGTCCGAGGCGTAGATGCGCGGCGTGACGAGCGGCAGCGTGACGACGAACGCGGCGACCAGCACCGCCAGCTCGCGTCTCATGTCCCGCCTGCGCTGGCGAAGAGGCCGAAACCGATCACTTCGATCAGGTTGAAGCTGGCGTGGCTGACCATCGGCGCGACGATGCTGCGGCGGGCCAGGTAGACGAGGCTCCACAGCGTGCCGAGCAGGCCGGTGATGATGACCGCACTCCAGCCCTGCACGTAGTGCATCAGGCCGAACAGCAGACCGAAGCCGATGACGCCGACGAGGGCGCCGCCGAGCCGCTGCTCGCAGCGGTGCAGGATGAAGGCGCGCTGGATTTCCTCGCGCACGCCGCCGGCGATGACGGCGACGGCCCCGAACAGGATCAGTTCGTTCCGCGTCGTCGCCAGCTTCTCGAACGGGTTCGGCGTGAACAGGCCCGGCGCGAAGCGGACCAGGACGATCCCCGTCACCGCGAACAGCAGGAACACCCACGGCAGCAGCCCGACGCCGCGCAGCACTTCGCCGGCGATGGGCCGCGACCCGAGCAGCACCTGGCGCGGCGACTCGCCGCCGAGGACGAGCAGGCCGAAGACGAGCCCGACCAGGAGCACGGTGTCGAGGCCGGTCACGTAGACGAGCAGGTGCAGGGTGAGCTGGTCGTCCCGGCCGGCGGACAGCCCGGCCAGGGCGAGGAGGCCGGCGACGAGGAACTGGGTGGGGGCGCCGGAGCAGAGGAAGACCTCCAGCAGCGCCTGCGGCCAGGGCGGCCCCGAATTCATGCGCCGGAATGTACCAGCATTTACCGGATCGGTCGCCTCCAGGTCGACCGTGGGCACTTTTCGGATGGTCTCGCCGATTTGCATGTAAAAAATATATTGCCCGATGCTATGCTGCCAAAAGTTGCACGGTGCGGCCGTCGCGACAACCCTTTCTTCACCCTGCCGGCCTCAGGGCGCGGCACGGTGGACATATCAGCAGAGGCCAACGCTCATGCTCGAACTCGAATCCGCCGCGTCGCCCAGCGGTGAACCGCCGTTGCTCTCGGAGCGGGTGCTCGTCGTCGAAGACGACCGGGCGACGCGTCTCGGGCTGACCGAACTGGTCCGCTCGTGGGGCTACGTCGCCGAATCCGCCGCCGACGGCGAGGAAGCGCTGCAGCGCATCACGACGTTCCGCCCCGGCATCATCGTCTCCGACGTGGTGATGCCGCGGATGGATGGTCTGGCGCTGCTCAAGGCGCTGCGCGACCAGATGAGCGACATCTCGATCATCCTGCTCACGGCGCAGGGCACGGTCGAGACCGCGGTCGAGGCGATCAAAGAGGGCGCCTACGACTACCTGACCAAGCCGGTCGACACGCGCCGCCTGCAGATCCTGCTCCAGAAGGCCGCCGAGCGCCAGGAAACGCTGCGCGAGGTCCGCATCCTGCGCCGCCAGCTGCGCGAGCACGGCAGCTTCGGCCGGATCATCGGCAGCACCCAGGGCATCCGCCAGATCTATCGCGTCATCGAGCAGGCGGCGCCGACGGCGGCCTCGGTGCTGATCTGGGGCGAGTCCGGGACGGGCAAGGAGATGGTGGCGCAGACCATCCACCAACTGAGCCAGCGCGCCACCCAGGCGTTCGTGCCCATCAACTGCGCGGCCATCCCCGAGACGCTGCTCGAGAGCGAGATCTTCGGCCACGAGAAGGGCTCGTTCACCGGCGCGGTCGAGCGCCGGCAAGGGCTGCTTCGAGCTGGCCCACCGCGGCACGCTGTTCCTCGACGAGATCGCCGAGATGATGCCGGCGACGCAGGTCAAGCTGCTGCGCGTGCTGCAGGAGCGCAAGTTCCGCCGCCTCGGCGGCCGCCAGGAGCAGGAAGTCGACGTCCGGATCATCGCCGCCACCAACGTCGATCCGGCCGAAGCGGTGCGGCGCGGCAAGCTGCGCGAGGATCTCTACTACCGCCTCAACGTCTTCACCATCGAGCTGCCGCCGCTGCGCGAGCGCAAGGAGGACGTCGCCCTGCTGGTGCAGGCGTTCCTCAACGAGTTCAACGCCCGCAACGGCAAGGCGGTCAAGGGCGTCGACCAGGACGCGATGCGGCTGCTCGAGCACTACGCGCTGGCCGGGCAACATCCGCGAGCTGCGCAACGTGATCGAGCGGGCGACCATCCTCGCCGGTGGCGACCTGATCGAACCGGCGCACCTGCCGCCGACGCTGACCCATGCCAAGAAGGACGATCCGGCGGCGACGGTGCTGCTGACGCCGGGGATGACCGTCGACGAAGCCGAGACGCGGCTGATCCGGCTGACGCTCGAGCACACCCGCGAGAACAAGACGCGCGCCGCCGAGATCCTCGGCATCAGCCTGAAGACGCTGCACAACAAGCTCAATCGGCTGAAGGCCCAGGAGGCGGCGGCGTCGTCGCCCGAGGTGGGCGCCGAGGGGTAAGCCGCCCCAGTCGAGACAGAGTCAGGGAACGCCGGTCGCGAGGCGAGGGTCGCCATGCGCTTCAGCATCAAGACGAAGCAGGTCGTCGGGGTCGTGCTCCTGGTCGCGCTCGCCGTGACCGCGCTGAGCGCGATCTACACGGCGCTCGTCGCGGGCGTGCTGCTCACCGAGACGCAGTCGCGCGGCGAGATGCTGCGCACCTTCGTCTTCGAACGGGCCCAGCGCGTCATCACCTCGAAAGAGGACGCCTACGCCGCCCTGCGCAGCGACAGCGGGCTGCGCTCGCTGCTCGAGTCGTCGATGGCCTACTCGCGGCACGTCACCTACGCCGCGCTGGTCGATCCCCGCAACGTCGTCATCGTCCACAGCTCGCCGGTCCTCGAGGGCACGGTGCTCGAGCCGCAGGCCCAGCTCGAGCCGCTCCTGAACGAGGATCCGTGGACGCAGATCCAGGCGATTCTCGTCGGCCGGCACGTTCGAGGTCAGCGAGCGCCTGCTGCTCGGCAGCGAGGGCGAGAACGAGTTCGGCACGATCCGCATCGGCATCTCGACGGCGCTGATCTGGGAGGACCTGCTGAAAACGATGCGGACGGCGGTCCTCGTCGGCCTGGCGTCGCTGGCGGTGAGCACGCTGGTCGCGCTGCTGCTGGCGCAATGGACGCTGCGGCCGGTGCACGTCCTGCAGAGCGGCTTCGCCCGCCTCGGCCGCGGCGAGTTCGGCGTCAAGCTGGATCTGCCGGCCGGCGATGAGTTCAGCGAGCTGGGGGACTCCTTCAACAAGCTGTCGGCGGAGCTGTCGACGGTGCGGTCGCAGATGGCGACCGATTCCGCGGCGCCGGTCGAATCGGTCGTCGATCGCCTCGAGGACGCCGTGGCGATGGTCAACCCGGATGGCCAGGTGGTGTTCGCCAACGCCGCCATCCGCGCCGCGCTGCCCGAGGCGTCGGCCGGATTGAAGCTATCCGCGTGGCCGCAGCTGCATCCCTACCGCGAGATTGTCGAGCGGGCCCTGGCGACGCGGCAATCGGTCGGGCCGCTGTCGCGGCGCCTGACGCTGTCGGGCGACGGCGAGGACGACGAGACCGAGCAGTGGCTGATGGCGCACGCGCTGCTCCACACCGACCAGCGCTTCATGGGCGTGATGCTGGTGGCGCGCGACCTCGGCTACATCGGCCAGGTCCAGTCGACGCTGCGCTACTCGCAGAAGGCCGCCGCGCTCGGCCGGCTGCTCGCCGGCGTCGCCCACGAGGTGAAGAACCCGCTCAACGCGATGACCATCCACCTCGAGCTGCTCAAGCAGAAGCTCGGGGGCGGCGGCCTCGCGGCGCGTCCGGCGCGGCTCGCCGAAGGGACCGGTGGCGTCGCGCGCGTGGCCGATGCGGCGCCGACGTCGGTCACCGTCGAGTCGTCGACGGTGCTCAACCACGTCTCGGTGATCGGCAGCGAGATCCGCCGTCTCGACGAAGTGGTGCAGGGCTTCCTCAAGTTCAGCCGCCCCGAGGAGCTGGCCCTCGAGCCGGTCGATCTGGCGGCGATGGTCAACGACGTCGGCGAGGTGGTCGGCCCGCAGGCGTCCGCGGCCGGGGTCCGGCTGGCGATCACCGCGCCGGCCGATCTGCCGCGCGTCAGCACCGACAGCAGCCTGCTGCGGCAGGCCCTGCTCAACCTGGCCCTGAACGCCGTCCAGGCGATGCCGCAGGGTGGGGTCCTCCGCTTCGAGAGCCGGCGCGCCGCCGACCGTCAAGTCGAGCTCGCCATCAGCGACACCGGCGTGGGCATCCCGCCCGAGCACCTGTCGCGCATTTTTGACCTGTATTTCACCACCAAGGAGGCCGGCAGCGGCATCGGCCTGTCGATGGTCTACCGAACAATCCAGCTGCACGATGGACACATCGAAGTACAATCGACGCCAGGCCGCGGCACGACCTTCACCATCCGGCTGCCGCAGGCCACCTGACGTCCGCCGCAGTCCACCTGACGTCCAAAGAGACGTGCCTCGCCGCTCTCGCCGCTGATGAGACTGACGCCCCACTCACGGACGACCCCGTCCCGAACGGGCTGGCCGGCTGCTGTCGCGCTGGTCGGCCTGTCGCTGCTGGCCGCCGGCTGTACCAAGAAGGTGATCGCCGCCGCGCCGGCCCCGGTGCCGCTGTCGGTGCCGAGCGTGCCGCCCCGCATCGTGGGCCCGGTCGTGGTGCCCGAGGAGCGGCCGCAGACGGTGGCGGAAACGCCCGCGACACCGGCGCAGCGGCCCGCGGCCCGTCCGCCGCGCCCGGCCAACCGACCCACCGACGCCGCCACCGAGACCCCGGTCGAAGATCCGCAACGGGCCCGTGCCGAAGGCGCCGAGCCGACGTCCGCCCCCACGCCGGCGCCGTTGCTGCGGACCCGCGACACGGTCAACGATGTCGAGGCGGCCCGCAAGGTCCGCGACGTGCTGACCCGGGCCGAGCAGAACCTGGCCAAGGTCAACTATCGGAGCCTGAGCGCCAACGGCCGGGCCCAGGCCGACACCGCCAAACGCTTCGTCGCCCAGGCCGGCGAAGCCCTCGAGAAGCGCCAGCTCGTCCTCGCGCTCTCCCTGGCCGACAAGGCCGAAGCCCTGTCCACGTCGCTCGCCAACCGCTAGCCTCTATCTTGCGTTCGCCCTAAGCGGCGGCCCCAAGATGTTGTGTACAATAGTTGTTGACAGCCGTGTGACGCGGGCGCACTATGGCGTCCGCCATCGTGCAGTGTGTGAAGCCCTTGACCTCCCAGCGTCCGGGTATCGATCGTCCGATCGAGCCCGCGGGCGACACACGATGCGCGTCAAAAATAGACATTCGCAAGCGGCCGGACCGGCCTTCAGGGCGGCAGGTTCGACTTCAGGACGGGGGGCAGTATGCACCAGAGGGGCACGGCGTCTGATCGTGGGACGACAGGTCAGGGAACCGGGGCAGCGCGGACGGCGGCACCGCCGATGAGCGCGATGAACCCATCCATGGACACAGTTCCGTCCCCCGTGACGGCCGAGAGCACCGAGCGTCCTCGCGCCAGCCAGGCGACCGGCCTGGAATACGCGCGCGTCTTCGCCCAGGAGGGCGTCGACCCCTTCGACGCGATTGAGTGGGACACCCGGTCGGCCCTCATCGGCAACGAAAAGGGCGAGCTCGTCTTCGAGCAGCGTGACGTCGAAGTCCCGAAGTTCTGGTCGCAGCAGGCCACCAACATCGTCGTCTCGAAGTACTTCCGCGGCACCCTGGGCACCCCCGGCCGCGAGCGCAGCGTCAAGCAGCTGATCGGCCGCGTCGTCGACACCATTACCGGCTGGGCGCGGAAGCAGCGCTACTTCGCCAGCGAAGACGATCTGCTGGCGTTCTCGGACGACCTGAAGCACCTGCTCGTCTACCAGAAGGCGGCGTTCAACAGCCCGGTCTGGTTCAACGTCGGCATCGAGCCGCACCCGCAGTGCTCGGCGTGCTTCATCAACGCCGTCCAGGACACGATGGACTCGATCCTCGGCCTGGCCAAGACCGAGGGCATGCTGTTCAAGTACGGCTCCGGCACCGGCTCGAACCTGTCGGCGATCCGCTCGTCGAAGGAGCTGCTCGCCGGCGGCGGCACCGCCTCGGGCCCGGTCTCGTTCATGAAGGGCTTCGACGCGTTCGCCGGCGTCATCAAGTCGGGCGGCAAGACGCGCCGCGCCGCCAAGATGGTGATCCTCAACGCCGAGCACCCGGACATCGTCGACTTCATCAACTGCAAGGTCGAGGAAGAGAAGAAGGCGTGGGCGCTGATCGACGCCGGCTACGACGGCTCGTTCACCGGCCCAGCGTATGCCTCGGTCTTCTTCCAGAACTCGAACAACAGCGTCCGCGTGACCGACGAGTTCATGCGCGCGGTGCTCGACGACAAGCCGTGGCAGACCCGCTCGATCACCTCGGGCGAGGTGATGGACACCTACAAGGCGCGCGACCTGATGCACTCGATCGCCGAGGCGACGCACATCTGCGGCGACCCGGGCATGCAGTTCGACACGACGACGAACGACTGGCACACGTGCCCGAACACGGCCCGCATCAACGCCTCGAACCCGTGCTCCGAGTACATGTTCCTCGATGACTCGGCCTGCAACCTGGCGTCGATCAACCTGATGAAGTTCGTCGACGATCAGGGCGAGTTCGAGCCGGTCACGTTCGGCGCCGCCTGCCGCACCCTGATCACCGCGCAGGAAATCCTGGTCGACAACTCGAGCTATCCGACGCGCGCCATCGAGCGCAACAGCCACGCCTACCGTCCGCTCGGCCTGGGCTACGCCAACCTCGGCGCCCTGCTGATGTCGCGCGGCCTGCCCTACGACAGCGACAACGGCCGCGACTACGCCGCCACGATCACCGCGATCATGCACGGCGAGGCCTACGCCCAGTCGTCGCGCGTCGCTCGCGATCACGGCGGCCCGTTCGCCGGCTACGAGATGAACCGCGAGCCGATGCTGCGGGTGATGCGCAAGCACCGCGCCGCGCTCAAGGACATCGACCGCACCTCGGTGCCGAAGGAGATGTTCGAGGCGGCCCGCAGCGTGTGGGACGAGTGCGTCGAGCTCGGCGAGCAGTTCGGCTACCGCAACGCGCAGGCCACCGTGCTGGCTCCGACCGGCACCATCGGCTTCATGATGGACTGCGACACGACCGGCGTCGAACCGGACATCGCGCTCGTCAAGTACAAGAAGCTGGTCGGCGGCGGCATGATGAAGATCGTCAACCAGACGGTCCCGTCGGCGCTATCGCGGCTCGGCTACACGCCGGCCGAGATCGGCGAGATCATCGGCTACATCGACGAGCACGAGACCATCGAGGGCGCGCCGCACGTCAAGGACGCGCACCTGCCGGTGTTCGACTGCGCCTTCAAGCCGTTCCAGGGCCAGCGCTCGATCCAGTACATGGGGCACATCAGGATGATGGGCGCCACGCAGCCGTTCCTCTCGGGCGCCATCAGCAAGACCGTCAACGTCCCGAAGGACGCGACCGTCGAGGACATCCAGGAGGCCTACGTCGAGTCGTGGCGCCTGGGCGCCAAGGCCGTGTCGATCTACCGCGACGGCAGCAAGCGGACGCAGCCGCTCAACACCTCGAAGGACAACGGCGTCGCGGCGCAGGCCGCGGCCGAGGCGGTGGTGGCGCGGCAGCCGATCCGGCGCCGCCTGCCGGACGAGCGCGCCTCGTTCACGCACAAGTTCGACATCGGGGGCCACGAGGGCTACATCACCGCCGGTCTCTACGACGACGGCTCGCCGGGCGAGATCTTCCTGGTGATGGCCAAGGAGGGCTCGACCATCTCGGGCTTCGCCGACGCCTTCGCGCAGGCGATCTCCGTATGCGCTGCAGTACGGGGTGCCGCTCCAGGTGCTGGTGGACAAGTTCAGCCACGCGCGCTTCGAGCCCTCGGGCATGACCAAGAACCCCGAGATCCGCTTCGCCAAGTCGATCGTCGACTACGTCTTCCGCTGGATGGCGGCGAAGTTCCTCTCGGCCCAGGCCAAGTACGACGCGGGCCTCAACGTCCCCGAGCCGATGGCGGCCATCGCCGACGAAGCGGTCCAGCAGGCCTCGCTTGCCGCTCCAGGCGGCGGGCAAGCCGGCGCCGTCGCGGGCGGCGTTCGCGGCGATGCAGAACCAGGAAGACGCGCCGCCGTGCTCGACCTGCGGCTCGATCATGGTTCGCAGCGGCGCGTGCTACAAGTGCGCCAACTGCGGCACGACGAGCGGCTGCGCGTAGATCGCCATGATCGTCTCTGGATGCCAGACATCCTGGGATAGATAGACGACGCAGGCATCCCGGGCTGGTGGCCACTACCATCCCGGGATGTTTCGCGTACGAGAATCTCGGCGCCTGAAGCTCGTGCTCGGCTGAGTGGCCGCGGTTGTCGAAGACGGCAAGCACTAAGAAGACCATCGGAGATGGCTTCTATCCGTTCTTCCCAAGGAGTCTCAACGTGTTTGAGGACCCACCAGGCGACATTGCTACCCGCTTCGGTCAGCAGGATTCTTCTGGCCGCAGGAATCAAGGGGTTCTGCGGCCTGCTGGGGCCTTTTGGGGCTATCGCTGGCGAGTTTCTGACGCAGTTCGTCCCCAGGCAGCGGCTTGATCGCTTACAGGACTTTATCGAGCAACTCAACGACGAAGTCGGCGCCCTCCGGGACAGGTTCGAAGCGCGCCTCCAAGAACCGCCATTCGCCTCACTGACCGAAGAAAGCTTCGTGGCAGCCGTCCAAACGCCAAGTGATGTTCGGCGCCGAGAACTCGCCGCGCTGCTTCGGCACGCCATTGAGAGCAAGGAGGCAAGCCTGAGCCGCGAGCACGCGATGCTCCGCTTGTTGGCTGACGTCGCCGATGCCGAGATCGTGATTCTGAGGGCGCACAGTTTCTCACGGGTCATCGGGGATCAGGCGTACGCAAACTACGTGCGAGCGCACGACGATGTCCTCTCGGCTAGGCCGCCGGACAGCGGCAGTACGGCCGCTGAGCGTGAGCGGTGGACGCTTTACCTGTTCCACGAGGACAGGCTAGTTGGACTTGGTCTGCTCAGGGAACTTGAAGGTATCGCGAAGTCTTCCGTTCGGCCCAGGAGGGGACTTACGGAGTTGGGACGCCTCCTCCTGGAGGCGATTGAGACCGCGCATCCAATCGACGCGCAGAAGCGCTGATGCCTGCCAAGCACGATGTTCGGGTAGCGTCTCTAGTGAGTCTCTTCGCCAGCGTATACAGAGGCGGCGAGTGGGCAGGCTTGGATCCAGATTACCCGGACGAGGTCGCCGACGGTGGAGTTGATGCTGTGTTCGCCACCAAAGGCCGGCGACTTGCGATCGAGCACTCACTCGTCGAGCCCTACCTCGGTGATCGCGCGCACGTCGAGCGCCTGGTCAGTCGTTATGGCCCACTTGAGCACGAGCGCACCTTGTGTGAGCAGGGCGTCGCCGCCTACGTCCTCGTCCCGGTAGAGGCTCTCGCCAAGGGACCCAACGATTGCTACGCCAACAGCCTCCGTGCTTTTCTCTTCGAAGAACTCCCTAGCGTCCCAACGGATGGAGGTCAGCACGAACGGTTGTGGTCTGAAGCGTCTGGGACCGCTCTCAAGCTGCTCATCCGGAAGCAAAGAATTGTTGCTGACCGTGCCGGCCGTCTCCTTATCCGCAGGTATGGAAACCTCGATATCGGTTCTTCCGTAGAGCAGGTACTGCGCCGAAAGGTGTCTAAGTTGCTCCAGGTTGCTGCGGAACGGAGGGTGCTTCTCTTAGAGAGGCAGAGTTGGGCCTTCAGCGAACAAACCGTTGCTCAAGAGCTCGCCAGAGCGCGTGACCAGACGCCGCAGATCGACACCTGCGAGGTGTGGATTGCCGAGACTCACGTTGAGGGGCTTCCCGCCCGCACCAAGCTTGACGATCACGTCATCTTCAACTCGATCGTTGGCGAGAAGCCGCCTTGGCCGGAGACCTTTACCTTCATGCGTGGGCGGCTTATTGGCGCGGCGTGCCATGGTAGACCTCTTGCGGTCTAGGCATCCTGGGATCCGCGCAGGCGCCTTGTCATCGAAAATAGTCAACACCATCAGGCAGGGATGTCTAGTGGTGTGGGAAGGTCAGCGCGTGAACTGGACGTCGACCTCGCGTTCGGCGGATCGGCCGCGATCGTCGACGACGCGCACCACGTGGATGCCGGCGTCGGTCGGCCGCCACGCCAGCGGCGCACCGGCGGTCGACTGCGCGCCGATCAGGGCGCGGCCGTCGAACCAGAACAGCCGGCTGGCGTCGCCGGCGGCGGTGGCGTCGAGCGGAATCGTCTCGCGCGTTGAACCGTCCGAGCGCGGTCCGCGCGGCCCCGATTGGCCCTCGGCCGTGGCGGCGCGCAGCGCGTAGCTGAGGCCGCGGATCGGCGAGGCGATGCGCGGTCCGTCGGCGGCGTCGGAGGCGCACTCGGCGGCGGGCGGCGGCGTGCGCCTCGGGATGCCGGACTGCCGGAACAGCCGCAGCATGTCCGACGACCAGTACTCGAACACCTCGAGGCGCGTCCCGGCCGGATACGGCGGGCACACCGCGCGGCCGGTTTCCGGATCGATGCCGACGGTGCGGTGCAGCTGGCTGACGCGGATCGGCGACCGGCCCGGGATGTACCAGGTGGCGACGGTGCGCGGGCAGTCGGCGTTGGGCAGGTCGCCGCTGTCGGCGCAGACCTCGACGCGGGTCACGCCGGGCGGCGCCACCGCCGGCGGCGGCGCGTCGTCGGGCCGCGCCAGGTTCACGGCGTCGGCGATGCGGAAGAACAGCGGCGCCGCGGCGTCGGTGCCGACGAAGGCCGGGTTGCCCTGGCCGCGGAAGTCGCCGATCCACACGACGAGCACGTAGCGGCCGACGACGCCTGCCGACCACGCGTCGCGGAAGCCCCACGAGGTGCCGGTCTTCCACGCCACCGGCCAGCGCGTGCGCGGCGGCAGCGTCCCGTCGCCGTCGGGCCGCGGGTTGTGCTGCAGCATGTCGAGGGTGACGAAGGCGGCTTCGGCGCTGAGCAGGCGGACGCCGTCGGGTGACGGGTCGGCCGCCGTCGCCCGCAGCGGTCGGAGCACGCCGCCGTTGGCCAGCATCGCGTAGAGCCCGGCCAGCTCCTCCATCGTCACTTCGCCGCCGCCGAGCGGCAGCGCCAGCCCGTAGAACTCGGCCGGGCGCAGATCGCGGACGCCGGCGCTCTCGAGGAACTGGTAGAGCGAGGGCTGGCGCAGCTGCGTCGCCACCCAGACCGCCGGGATGTTGCGGCTCCGGATCAGCGCGTCCTCGGCGGCGATCGGGCCGTTGAAACGGCCGTCGAAGTTCTCGGGCGCGTAGGGGCCGAATGCGCTCGGCGCGTCGCGCAGGATGGTGCGTGGGTGCAGCACGCCCTGATCGAGGGCCAGCGCGTAGACGAACGGCTTCAGCGTCGACCCCGGCGAGCGCTTGGCCAGCACGCCGTTGACCTGGCCGTCGATGTCGGCGTTCCAGTAGTCGGCCGAGCCGACCCACGCCTTGACCGCCATGTCGCGGGTGTCGACGAGGACGGCCGAGGCGTTGCGGATGCCGCGCGGCCCGTACTGCCGCAGGTAGCGATCGAGCTGCCGCTCGACCAGCCGCTGCAGGCCGAGGTCGAGCGTGGTATCGACGCGGCCGTCCGGCGGCCGATCGGCGAGGCCCCCGCCGGCACGCCCCACGCCGGCCGGCCCATTGGCAAGCAGCGCGTCGACGAAGTGCGGCGCCGCCATCGGCATCGGGCCGCGACGGCCGACCACGACCGGCAGCGACACTTGCCGCCGTTCTTCGTCGGTCCCGCCGCGGATGCGCGTCCAGTCCGCCGCCAGTTGGGCTCGCGCCGCCAGCAGGCTGGCTTCGGATTCCCCGCGGCCGGCGCGCCCGGCCGGGTGCTGCGGGATGACCGCCAGCGTCAGCGCCTCGCCCAGCGTGACGCGGTCGGGCGTCTTGTCGAAGTAGAGGCGGCTGGCGGCGCCGACGCCCTCGACGTTGCCGCCGAGCGGGACGACGTTCAGGTAGGCCTCGAGCAGCGCCCGCTTCGAGTAGCGCAGCTCGAGCCACACCGCGTCGGCCATCTGCCGCAGCTTGCCCATCGGCGTCCGGGTGCGCAGCCCGCCGCGCAGCCGGGCCAGCTGCATCGTGATCGTCGAGCCGCCCTGGCGCGCCGATCCGCTGTAGGTGCGGGCGGCGGCGCGGGCCAGGGCCACCGGGTTGACGCCGGGATGCCAGTAGAACCAGCGATCCTCCTTGATCAGGAAGGCGTCGACGAGCGCCGGCGACATCGCCGCGAGCGGCACCCACGTCCGGTACTGATCGTCGCTGGCGCGCGTCATGCGCAGGACGGCGCCGTCGGCCGACCACACGATGGTCGAGGCCGGGACGCTGTCGCGCAGCGGCGGACGCGGCCAGGCTCGGACCGCGATCAGCGCGATCGCGGCGACGGCCGCCGCCTGCCAGGCGCGACGCCGCACCGTCGCTCGTCCGATCACGGCTTCACCACCTCCAGGGTGGTCGCCGTGCTGAGGCCGGTCACCGAGCGGTCGTACATCCCCTCGGCGAAGGCCGGCGGCACCTGGAAGACGCCGGCGTTGGTCGCCCGCACGCGGTAGACGAACGTGCTGGCGCTGCGGGTGATGAATCCGTAGAGCACCAGGCGATCGTCGCGGAGATCGACGTGGCTCGGCGCCCACGTCGTGACGCCGGGGACGCCGACGGGCAGCGCCGACGGCCTGGCCCGCGTCGACGCCGGATCGGCGCCGGGCTCGCTGCTGTCGGCGGTCGTCTGCCGTTCGATCACCGCCTCGGTGCCGCCCGGCAGCAGGTCGACGACGGCGACCTGGTCGAGCCGCTCGCGGCCGGTGGTGCGCAGTCGCAGCCGGATGAAGAACTCCTCGCCGACCTTGACCTTGGTCAGGACCGCACCCTTGGTGTCGACGATTTCGCGGATCAGCTCGATCCCCTGGGCGACGTCGGCCGCCGGTGCGTTCCGGTCGAAGCCGGCTTCGCTGAGCGCGTAGTAGGCCGGCCCCTGGTCGCCGCTGCGCGAGAACACGATGGCGCGGGCCGCTTCGCTGATCGCGACGCGCGGCAGCGCTCCGGCCGGCAGCGGCAGCGGCACGCTGGCGGCCGTCCTGGCGCGACTTCGGCGATGCCGAGCGTGACGCCGGCCGGCGTGCTGCGCGGCGTAGGCGTCGAGCGCCGAGCAGGATGTAGGCGGCCGACAGCGAGTGCACGCGCCGTCGACGTGACCGCCGTCGCCGACCGCGTCGAGCGCCGTCGGCGGGACTGCGCCGGCGCGCGCCGGGAAGTGGCTTCGACAGCAGGTAGAGCAGCTGCGCGTCGTGCACGACGGGGTCGTAGTACAGTCTCCGCCGCCTCGTGCCGGATTGCTGGGCCGGCTTCTGCGTCGACCACGGCACGCCGGCAATCAGGCGATCCGCGTCGGCGGTGCGCTGCAGCAGCCGGTAGGTCGAGGCCAGGTAGGCGGCGGCGAGGTCGGTCTTCCACGCCGGCGCGTGCCGGTTGGCCAGCTCCTGCTCGACGTTGGCCAGCGCCGCGGTCGGCTTGATGCCCTGGCGCGCCAGCAGGTAGACGGCGTAGGCGCGGAGCCGGCCGGCTTCCAGCGTCGAGGCCGGCGTCGAGGCGAGATTGGCCAGCCAGCCGTCGACGCCGGTGAGCAGGTCGGCGGGGATGGCCTGGCCGCGGTCCTTCGCCTCGACGAGGAAGTGCGCCGCGTAGACGGTCGGGAACTCGGCCGTCTCGGGCGTCGACGTCCACAGCCCGAAGCCGCCCGATCCGTTGGCGCGGCCGCGCAGCGTCGCGTAGGTCGTCTCGAGCGGCTTGCCGCCGGCGGCGCCGACGCGTGCCGAACTCCGGCCGCGAGGTCAGGACGAGCGCGGCGACGCCCTTGCTCACGAGCTGCTCGGTGCACGAGTACTCGTAGTGGTCGAGATACACGCTGAGGCCCTGGCCCCAGGCGAGCGGCAGCGTCGACACCGAGGCCTCGACGCGGCGCCGCTCGCTGTACATCGTGCCGCGTCCAGCGCGCACGGTGGCGCCGCCGGTGCGTGCGGCCGAGCGTGACCTGCGTGCGATAGGGCACGGCCGGCCGCACGCTGATGCTCTCCTCGAGCCGCGCGGTGCGCGGCACCGCGTCGGGCGACGAAGGCGATCGAGGCGGCGCCCAGCGCCGGGTTCGGCCTTGAGGCGGAACTCGGCGACGCCCTCGGCCTTGGCGGCGATGGTCAAGATCGACGGCTGGCCGGGCCGGCCAGCGTGAGGCCGCGGCCCGGCTGCGCCTCGAGCGCGGATCGGCCCCTGGCCGGGCGCGTTGTTGAAGACGCCGACGCTGACCAGGAACTCGTCGCCCGGCGCCACCATCGCCGGCACGTTCGGCGTGAGGATGAAGTCGCCCTTCACCTCGGTCGCGCCGGCGGCGACGCCAACGCGATCCGGCCGACACCGCGATCGCGACGAGGCGCAGCTGGCCGTTGAAGTAGTCGGGCACGGTGTAGCGCAGATCGCGCCCGCCGGGACCGACGTCGACGATGCCCGACCAGTAGGCGACCGGCGGCTTGCGCTTGCGGGTGAACGGGTTGAGGTGCCGCGCGAAGCCGGCGTCGCCGTCGCCGCCGGGCGCGGCCAGGGCCTGGAAGCGCTTGAAGTCGGGCAGGATCAGGTCGAGGATCTGCCGCGTGTCGACTTCGAGCCGGCGCTTCTGGAAGAAGTGGGCGAGCGGGTTCGGGTTGCGGTAGCGCGCCACCTGCAGGATGCCCTCGTCGACGGCCAGCACCGCGACCCGCGTCGGCTGCGGCGCCGTCAGGCGGATCGTCATCGGCGTGCCGGGGCGGACCTGGCGCGGCGCCGTCATCGTCACCGCCGCCGTCCGCGCCGCGAGATCCGGCCCGAACGGCGCGACGCCGTAGGCGAGCGGGCTCATGAAGATCTGGTCCGAGGCCGGATCGCGCAGGAACTGGACGCTGACGTAGCCGTTGCCCTCGAAGCCGGCCGGCACCGTGACCCGCTGCACCGAGCTGGTCGTCGTGGTCTTGAACCACTGGTGGTGGTAGACGCGATCGCGCTCGATGGTGATCAGGCCGGCGCCGACGTAGGGCGCGCGGATGGCGACGGCGATGGTGTCGCCGGCGGAGTAGGCCGGCTTGTCGAGCTGCACCTGCAGCTCGGTGTTGCGCTCGAGCGAGCGCGACAGGTTGGCCTGGCCGGCGACGCTGTAGCTCACCTGGTTCAGCTCGGTGCCGGCGGCGTTGCGCAGGACCAGCGCGAAGTCGCCGGGCTCCTGCGTCGGCAGCGGGAGCAGCGCTGCCGCCGGCGGCGATCGTCACCGGCCGGCTGTCGCGCACGGTCTCGCGGAGCTGCGACACGTAGCGCAGCGTGCCGTTGTCCTGCCGCGTCAGCACCGAGACGAACTTGCGCTGCACCCACTCGAGCGTCAGGCCGGCGGCCGCGACCGGCGTCAGCCGCTGGTCGACGGCCAGCCAGTGCGTCGCGCGCGGCGTGCCGCGCGGCACGAAGCTGAGATCGCCGTCGGTCTTGATGCCGATCAGGTAAGGGCACGCTCGACACGATCGCGCTCTGCTGGGCGGCGACGTTGCGTCCGCCCTCGGCCTCGAAGACGCGCGCCAGCAGGTTCAGCCGGTAGGCGCGGCCGACGAAGCGCTTCAGGTCGAGCGCGAACCGGGCGTCGCCCTGCGCGTCGGTCACCGTCGCGGCCAGCGTCTCCTGGTACGGCTCGCTGGCCAGCTCGCCGATCTGGAACCGATAGTCGGGGTACTTCGCGAAGCGCGGCAGCACCGCCGTCAGGCTCAGCTCGCCTTCGACGCGGCGCGCGCCCGGCCGGCTCGCCGAACAGGTGATCGGCGTGGACGCGAGCGTCGACGTCGTCGGGCTTCAGCCAGCCCTCGATCGGCGCGGCCGACAGAGCCATCCGCACCTTCAGGCGGTCCGGCTCGAACTCCTGGACCGTGAACGACGTGCTGCCGATCGGCACCGGGTTGTCGGCGTCCTTGGCCAGGATCGGCCTCGGCCTGGTAGGTGCCGGTCGGCGACGACGGCGTGCTGGTGTAGGTGATCTCCTCGAACGCCGTCGCGCGACAGCTTCAGCTCGGTCCGGCTGACGACCATGCCGCGCGGATCGGTGATGGCGACGACGATCGGCAGGCCGGCCGGCAGCGGGCGCCAGTCGGCCGTTCGCACGATCATGCCCGAGGTGCGCGGTCTCGCCCGGCCGATACAGGCCGCGATCCGAGTAGAGATACGGCGTTCAGCTCCTGGGCCGAGGCGGCGTTGTCGATGCCGCCGGTGTCGAAGCGCGACAGGTCCATCTGCCGCCCGCTCGGTCCCGAAGCGGCAGGAACGACAGATCGCCGTCCTTCTCGACCGAGATGAGCATCGGACGCTTCTCGCGCCTCAGCTTGTCGAGCGCCGGCAAGCGACGCCCGGCCCGTCGGCGCCGGTCGTCGCCGTCAGCGCCGGCTCGCCGTTGGCGCCGACCGACCGCGACGCGGGCGCCGTCGATCGGCGCGCCGGTGCGGATCGACTGCACGAACACGTCGCGCGTCCCGTCCTTCGCCTGCTTGACGATGAAGCCGAGGTCGGTGACCAGGATCAGCCGCGTGTCCTCCAGGCTGACGTCCTCGCCCTCGCCGCCTTCGTAGTCGCCCTCGCTCTCGCCATCCTCCGGGCTCCCCGCGTCACCGGCGGTGTTCTCCTCCGGATCCGGCGCCTTGGCCCGGATGTGCAGCAGGAACAGGCCGCGCCGGCCGGCCGCGATCCTGCAGGTACTTGCCGACGTCGATGCTGTCGTAGATCGGCTTGCCCGGCTCGCGGCCGCTGTAGGCCCGGTCGGTGGTGAAGCGCTCGACCAGCCGGTCCTCGAGGCCGCTGTAGATCGACGGCCGCAGCATGTCGCCCATCAGCGGCGCGACGTGCTGCAGCTGGTTGGGCAGCACCCGCGCGATCTCGACCTCGACGTGGTCGACGTCGCGGACCAGGAAGCCGACCTGGCGGTCGCCCGAGAGCGACAGCAGCGCCCCTTCGCCGAGGAACGTCAACGTTTTCGGAAAGGGCTCGACCTCGACGGTGTCGACGTACGGCTTGCCGGAGAGATAGCCGCCGATGCCCTGCACCCCATCCTTCACGACCACGTGCAGGAACCGGCCGATCGGGGCGCGGAACTTGAAGCCGTGCGACGTGCCGCCGTTGTCGTCGGACGGCACGTAGGTCAGCGCCACCGGCGTCGAGCGGGCCAGGATGTCCTGGCCGATCTCCGAGGTGTCGTTCCACTGGTAGAGGACGACGCCGTCGTTCGGCGTCTGTTTCGGGTGGCGAGCCGGGAGGAGCCGCACCGTGATGCCGGCGACGAGAGCCCGCTCGGTGACCGGTGACGAGCTGGTCACGAGCAGCACCTGCTCCGGCTCGTAGCGCGCGTTGTCGACCACCGTCATCGACGCGTCCGAGAAGCGCAGGCTGCTGCGCCCCGGGACGGTGACGACGGCCTGGAGGCGATCCGGCGTCTCGTTACCGCCGCGGGCGGCGCGGACGCCCTTGTCGACGTAGAGCGTCAGCGGCGTGTCGTCTTTCGGCATCGCCAGCGCCGCCGAATGGACGAACGCGGCCAGCTTGAACTTGTCGTAGGCGACGGTGAAGTGGCGGCTGTCTGGCGTCAGGCCGAGGTACTCGGCGTCGCTGGCGGTGCCCAGCGAGACGCGCGACTCGAGCTGGGCCGGATCGACCGGGTGGCTGAAGCGGAGCGTGGCGACCAGCTTCTTCAGGTTGGGGTCGCGCGGATCCTGGTAGAACTGGCTCTCGGCGATGGCCGCGGTGAAGGGCGCGCTCTTGAACTCGAACGTGTAGTCCTCGAGCTGGACGTCGCGCGCCAGCAGCACGCGTCGGTCCATCCGTGCGTCGAACTCGCCGTCGACCGGCCAGTCGCCCTTGGGCGCGAACTCCAGCGAGTGGTCGGTCGTCCAGGTCCACGTGCCCGGCACCGCCGGCGACAGCGTGATGCCGGCGGTGATCGCCTTCTCGATCTGCTTGAGCGGCGCCGCCGGCTCGGAGAAGACGACGCGAAGCGGCTTCACCGACGACACACCGGTGTCGTTGTATTCGGTCAGGCCCGGCGCCTCGACGGCGTAGGTGACGTAGTGCGGCTTCGGCCGGTGGGCGTACCAATAGGCCCCGCCGGCGATCGCCGCCAGTGCGGCGAGGATGCCGAGGCCGTGCACGGGATGCGCGCCCAGATGCCGGCGTCCGGCGGCGACACGCGCGCCGGTCCAGCGGCCCCAGGCCGGCGGCTGCCACTGGACGTCGCCGATCAGCAGCGACGCGCCGCGTCGGAGGCCGGCGAAGCCGCCCGACGCCACTGCCCGAAACCTGCGCACGCCGTTGCTGAGGGAGGACCGGATCGCCGGAAGTGGTGTCATGACCGCGAAGGGGAGGTAAGGCCGGAGCAGGGCCAGGAAATGGACGTGAACGGCCCCTATCGTCGCTCAAGTCGGGCGACGGCGCGCAGGGGCGGTCTCGAATGCTTGGACACCGGGGACGACCGCCCGGCGCTCTGGGCTGCTCGACCCGGGCGGTCGCGTACAATGACGGCAGGTTCACCGCCGCAGATGTCGATTCCGTTCGTCGCCCGCATCGATCTGTTTCCCATCAAGAGCTTCGACGCCGTCGGCACGGCCGCGGCGACCGTGCTGCCGTCCGGTGCGCTCTCCGGCGATCGCCGCTGGGCCTTCGTCGACGGCCAGGATCGGCTGGTCAACGGGAAGCAGTTCCCGGCCGTCCATCGCATCCGCACGACCATCGACCCGGACGCCTCGACCGCCGTCGTCGACGACGGTCATTTCTTCCTGGCCGGCGACGTGACGCCGCTCGAGAACTGGATGAGCGACCGGCTCGGCACCGTCGTCCGGCTGCAGGAGAACCCGCTCGCCGGCTTCCCCGACGACACCGACTCGCCCGGCCCGACCCTGATCGCGACGGCCACGCTCGAAGCCGTCGCCGGCTGGTTCGACCTGTCGCTCGAGCAGGCGCGGGCCCGCTTCCGCACCAACATCGAGATCGGCGGGGTGCCGGCGTTCTGGGAGGACGGGTGCTACGGCGCGACCTGCCGCGTCGGCGACGCGCCGCTGGTGCTCGTCAACCCGTGCGCGCGCTGCGTGGTGCCGTCGCGCGACGCCCGCACCGGCGAGCCGTTGATCGGCTTCCAGAAGCGGTTCGCCGAACAGCGCCGTGCCGCGCTGGCGCCGGGCGTCGACCAGGCGCCGTTCAACCACTTCTATCGACTGGCCGTGAACACGCGCCTGGCGCCGCCCTCGCGTGGCGGCACGATCCGCCTCGGTGATCCCATCGCCGTCGGCGCCGCCCAGGAGTCCTCGTGCCTCTCCTGAGCCGGATGGTCGGCTTCCTGACCACCACGTCGCCCGAGCGGTCGACGACCTTCTTCGCCGACACGCTCGGCTTCGGCTTCCTCGGCGACGACGGCTTCGCCCTGTCGTTCGACGCCAACGGGACCCTGCTGCGCATCGCCAAGGCGCAGCAGTTCACGCCGTCCCCGGCCACCGTCCTCGGCTGGGAGGTCTCCGACATCGTCGCCGCCGTCGGCGACCTCTCGGCGCGCGGCGTCCGGTTCGAACAGTTCAACCTGCCGTTCCTGGCCCAGGATGCGCTCGGCATCTGGACCGCGCCGAACGGCGATCGTGTCGCCTGGTTCAAGGATCCAGACGGCAACACCCTGTCGCTTTCATGTCACCGATCCCGAGCGTGAGCGCCACCGACCGCCTGCGCGAGCTGACCGCGCTGCTCGAAGCGATCGCTGCCGATCGCCGCGTCCTCGACGATGTGCCGGACGAGGAGCGCGACCGGCTGCTGCGCGCCATCGCCCAGGTCTACAGCCCGGATCGCTACGCGCGCCGGCGGCAGTCGAAGGACGAGCATCGCGACCGCAAGGCGTCGCGGGCGCAGCTCCACGACCAGATCAGGGCCTCGTCGGCGATCCGCACGCTGCACCGGAAGCCGGCGGTGACGACGCCGAACGTGTTCCCGCCGGAGGGCTTCGAGCCGAAGGACGTCGGCCGCGACGCCGACGACGACTCCGGAGTCGTCCTTGGCGGCAGCGCGTCGCGTGAGTCGGTCGAGCCGCAGCACTGCTACGTCTGCAAGGCGCGCTTCACCGTCATCCATCACTTCTACGACCAGCTGTGCCCGGACTGCGCGCCGTTCAACTTCGCCAAGCGCACCGAGCTCGCCGACCTGCGCGGCCGGGTCGCGCTGCTCACCGGCGGCCGGGTCAAGATCGGCTACCAGACCGGCCTCAAGCTGCTCCGCTGCGGCGCCCACGTCATCGTCACGACGCGCTTCCCGCGCGATTCGGCGCTGCGCTACGCGCGCGAGCCGGACTTCGACGAGTGGGCTGATCGGCTCGAGATCTTCGGCCTCGACCTGCGCCACACGCCGAGCGTCGAGGCGTTCTGCCGCGAGCTGGTGTCGACCCGATCGCGCCTCGACTTCATCGTCAACAACGCCTGCCAGACGGTGCGGCGGCCGCCCGATTTCTACGCCCACATGATGGCCGGCGAGCAGGCGGCGGTCTCCGAGATGCCCGAAGAGGTGCGCCGTCTGATCGGCGCCTATGAAGGGCTGCGCGGCTACCACCTGCTGCCGGAGGCTGGATCGGCTGGCGAGTCGGCCTCGCTCGATCGACGCCTGGCCGGCGTCTCGGGGCTGGATGTCTCGGGCCTGACCCACGCGGCGGCGCTGTCGCAGGTGCCGCTGCTCGCGGAGGAGCTGCAGGCGCAGCGCGACCTGTTCCCCGAGGGCCGGCTCGACGCCGACCTGCAGCAGGTCGACCTGCGCGGCCGCAACTCGTGGCGGCTGGTGATGCACGAAGTGTCGGCGGTCGAGTTGCTCGAGGTGCACCTCGTCAACGCGGTGGCGCCGTTCGTCCTCAACGCCCGGCTCAAGCCGCTGCTGCTGAAGACGCCGGACCGCGACAAGCACATCGTCAACGTCTCGGCGGTCGAAGGGCAGTTCTATCGCACCTTCAAGACGACGCGGCACCCGCACACCAACATGGCCAAGGCGGCGCTGAACATGATGACGCGCACCGCCGCCACCGACTACCATGCCGACGGCATCCACATGAACAGCGTCGACACCGGCTGGGTGACCGATGAGGATCCGGTCGAGATCGCGCAGCGCAAGACCGCCGATCACCGGTTCCATCCGCCGCTCGACATCGTCGACGGCGCGGCGCGCATCGTCGATCCGATCATCAGCGGGTTCAACACCGGCACCCACGTGTGGGGCCAGTTCCTCAAGGACTATCAATCGACGCCGTGGTAGGCGCCGCGCAGGAGGTCTCGATGAAGACGTTTGCAGTGGGCTGGGTCGTCGCGTTCGTGGTCTGGATGTTCGGCAGCTTCGTGGTCCACGGCGTGCTCCTGGCCGGGGACTACCGGGCCATGCCGGCGTTGTTCCGCAGCGAAGCGGACGGCGCCGCCCACATGCCGTTCCTGTTGTTCGCGCACGTCGTCGCTTCGGGGGCGCTGGCCTGGATCTACGGGCGCGGCGTGCAGCCGCGGCCGTGGGTCGGCCAGGGCGTCCGCTTCGGTCTGGCCGCCGCCTGCCTGCTGCCGATTTACATGTACCTGGTCTACTTCGCCGTCCAGCCGATGCCGCCGGCGCTGGTCGTGCGGCAGGTGATCTTCGACTCCACCGTCGTGGTCCTGGTCAGCCTCGCCATCGCGTTCGTGCATCGTCGATCCTGATGCCGGGCGAGGCGCCGGACGTCGTGCTGCGCACGCCGCGGCTGATCCTCCGCCGCTGGCGTCGGTCCGATCGCGGGCCGTTCGCGGCGATGAACGCCGACCCGGCGGTGATGGCGCACTTCCCGTCGACGCTGACGCCGGCCGAGAGCGACGCGCTCGCGGACGCCATCGATGCCGCGCACGCCGCGCGCGGCTTCGGCTTGTGGGCGCTGGAGATCCCCGGCCTCGTCCCGTTCGCCGGCTTCGTCGGCCTGAGCGCGCCGGCCTTCACCGCGCCGTTCACGCCGTGCGTCGAGATCGGCTGGCGCCTGGCGGCGGCGCAGTGGGGGAGCGGCTACGCGACCGAGGCGGGGCGCGCCGTTCTCGGCCACGCCTGGGACGTCCTCCGCCTCGACGAGGTCGTCTCGTTCACCACCGCCGGCAACGTCCGCTCGCGGGCGGTGATGGACCGTCTCGGCATGCGCTACGATCCGGCCGACGACTTCGATCATCCGCGGCTGGCCGCGGGGCATCCGCTGCGCCGCCACGTGCTCTATCGCCTGGCGCGTCCGTGACGCATCGTCGGGAGGAACGCAATCCATGGCTCGACAGCTCTTCGCCACCGGCACCCCCTGGGAGCCGATCGTCGGCTACTCGCGCGCCGTCCGGGTCGGCTCGCACGTCTTCGTCTCCGGCACGACCGCGACCGGCGAGGACGGGAAGCTGGTCGGCAAGGGCGACGCCACGCGCAGACGAAGCAGACGCTGGCCAACATCCAGCGCGCGCTGGAGCGGGCCGGCGCGTCGATGGCCGACGTGGTCCGGACGCGGATGTTCGTCGTCGACATCGCGCGCGACTGGGAGGCGGTCGGGCGCGCTCACGGCGAGGTGTTCGGCGCGATCCGGCCGGCGACCTCGATGGTCGAGGTCCGGGCCCTGATCGACGCCGACATGCTGGTCGAGATCGAGGCCGACGCCATCGTCGACGAGGGCCGCGGATGAGCGTGCGCCGCCCGAGCATCGCCCGCCGGGCGGTGGTGGCCCTGGCCTTCGTGTCGGCCTTCGTCCTCCAAGTCGATCGTCGGCCTGCGGCCCAGGCGCCGCCGGCCCGGCCGCTCCTGATCACGGTCGACGATCTGCCCCTGGCCGGCGCCGCGTCGCGCGGGGACGCCGCCGCCCGGCGGGCGACCACCGAGGCGCTGCTCGCGGTCCTGAAGAAGCACCGGATCCCGGCGGTGGCCTTCGTCATCGCCGGCAACGTGAAGACGCCGGACGACGAGGCGATCCTGCAGCGCTGGCTCGACGACGGCCACGAGATCGGCAGTCACTCGCACACCCATCCGAGCTACACGGCGCTGACGTCCGAGGCCTACCTGGCGGACGTCGGGTCGTCGCGAACGGCCCTGTCGGCCTGGCTGAAGCCGCGTCAGCGGACGCTGCGGCTGTATCGCTTTCCGTTCCTGCAGGAGGGCGACACGCCGCAGAAGGTCGAGGCGATCCGTGCGGCGCTGGCGACCGGCGGGCTGCGCAACGTCCCGGTGACCCTCGATGGGACGGACTGGTCGTTCGATCGGCGGTGGGCCGACGCCGTGGCCAGCGGCGCCGCGGCCGCCCTCGACGAGGTGCGGCAGGACTACCTCGCCGCGATCCGCGTCGCGGTGACGCGCACCGAAGCGATGGCCGACCAGCTCCTCGGCCGGCGCACGCCGCAGGTGCTGCTGATCCACGCCAACGCCGTCGGCGCCGCCAACTGGGACGCGATGTTCACGTGGCTGGCCGGGCGCGGCCACCGCTTCGCGACGGCCGACGAGGTCCTGGCCGACGAGACCTTCCGCGACCTGCCGATCGATCCGGGCCGCTGGGGCTACGGCCACTACCACCGGCTGGCGCGGCTGCGCGAGGCGGCCGAGGCGCGCACCGACATTGCCGCGGTGCTGCAGACGCAGGCGGCGGCGTGGAACCGCGGCGACTTCGAGACGTTCTGCTCCGTCTACGCGGTCGACGCGACCTACGCGTCACCGACCGGGCTGACGCGCGGGCGCGACGCGGTCCAGGCGCGCTACCGCGCCAAGTACCCCGCCGCCGCGGCCCGCGGCACGCTGTCGTTCACGATCGAGGAGACGCAGCTCGCGTCGGGCCTCGAGATCACGCCGTTCGACGCGGCCGTCCCCGGCGGCGTCCACGGCGCCTCAGTGCTGGCGCGCTGGACGCTGACCTACGCCGGCAAGCCGCCGGCAACCGGCCTCACGCTGCTGACCTTCCGCCCGCGACCGGGCGCGGCCAAGGGCCAGCCGCGCTGGGAAATCCTCCAGGACGCGTCGTTCTAGGCGAGGTTGCCGGCCGCGTGCGGGCGCCGCGGCGCGCCTAGCGCCGCGTGACGAATGGCGAGGACGGAGTCCGGAGCCATCGTCAGGTGGATGCGCGAAGGCGCGTCGACAAATAGCAGACCGCACGCTCGGAGGCCGGCCCGCGGCCGGGCGTGAGAGCCCGGCCGCCAACCAAGCTAGTCGTTGCGCAGCGCGGTCATCGGGTTGACGCGCGAGGCGCGCAGCGCCGGGATGAGCCCGGCCGTGAAGGCGACCAGCACCAGCAGCCCCGTCGACGCGGCGAGCACCGGCGGGTCGTAGCCTTTCAGGTCGTAGAGCTGCGACCCGGCGAGGATGCCGAGCCCGATCGCGCAGACGACGCCGACGCTCGCCCCGACGAGCGTCATCCAGCCGACCCGCCCGAGGATCAGCCGGCGGACGCGGCCGGCGTCCGCGCCCAGCGCCATCCGCAGCCCGATCTCGCGGGTCCGCTGCGCGACGGTGTAGGCGAGCACGCCGTAGAGACCGATCGCCGCCAGCAGCGTCGCGACGATCGCGAACGATCCCGACAGGATCGTGATGACGCGATCGACCCCGACGTTCTGCCGGATCTGCCGATCCATCGAGCGCAGCTCCTCGACCGGCAGGTTCGGATCGATGCTCGCGACGAGGCGTGGGATCGCCTGGAGCAGGGCCGGCTCGTCCAGCCGCGTCCGGGCGTAGAAGTACATCGAGCCGACTTCCTTGTCCTGCCGGTAAGGCGTGAAGTAGACCGGCGGAATCTCGCGCTTGACGCTGCTGTACTTGGCGTCCTTCACCAGGCCGACGATCTCGATGTCGAGCTTGGCGTCGGTGCCGCTCTGCGACGCCATGCGGGCGCCGACGACGTGGCCGGTCAGCTTGAACTTCCGCGCGAAGGCCTCGTTGACGATCGCCACCTTGGGCCCGCCGTCGATGTCGCCGCGGGTGAAGTCGCGCCCGTCGAGCAGCCGCATGCCGACGGCGCCGAAGTAGCCGGGGCTGACCTCGTTGTACATCGAGTCGTTGTCGGTGTCGGGGCCGGCCGGGAAGCCCTGCACCGAGACGCCGTTGCCCCAGTTGCTGCCGGCCAGCAGCGGCACCATCGCCCCGGCCGCGCCGTTGACGCCCGGCACCGCCGCGAGCTCGTCCTCGACGCGCTCGAACAGCGCCTTCGATCGCTCCGGCGTGTAGCCGTTGCGATCCGGCGACAGCCCGAACGTGACCAGCCGCTCGGTGTCGATGCCGAGCTCGACGCGGCTGATGTTCATCAGGCTCTTGGTGAACAGCCCGGCCAGGATCAGCAGCATCGTCGAGAGCGCGATCTGGGTGGTCGCCAGGCCGGTGCGGAAGCGCGAGGCGGCGCGGGCGCCGGACGGCTGGCCGGCCGTGCTCTTGATGGCGGTGACGAGATCGGGCCTGGTGCTGTGCAGGGCCGGGAACAGCCCGAACAGGAGGCCAGTCGTGATCGCTACCGCCGCGGTGAAGATCAGCGTGGTCGGATCGAGGCTGTCGCTCATGAACGAGGTGTCTTCGCGCGGGATGAGCGCGATGATGCCGGTGAGCGACCAGCGCGCCACGACCAGGCCGAGGGCGCCGCCGATCGCGGCCAGGAGCGCCGACTCGGTCAGCAGCTGCCGGACGACCTGCCAGCGGCTGGCGCCGATCGACAACCGCACCGCCATCTCGCTGGCCCGTGCGGCGCCGCGCGCCAGCAGCAGGTTGGCGATGTTGGCGCAGGCAATCAGCAGGACGAAGCCGGTCACCCCGAGCAGCAGCGTCAACGCCGGCCCGGCCTCGCGGGTGATGTTGCTCTGGCCGCGGGCGCCCGGCTCCACGGTGACCCGCTTGGCCTTGAAGCGGGCCAGCGTCGCCGGGCTCATACCCTTCTGCAGCCCGGCCTCGACGTCGTTGACGATGGCCGCGTAGGGCACGTCGACGGCAGCCTTGGCCTGCACGAGGGTCGTGCCCGGCTGCAGCCGGGCGAAGAGGTAGATCCAGTAGTTGCGCCGATCGTCGAGGCCCTTGAAGCCGGCGACCAGCCGCTCGCGCATCGAGATCGGGACGAAGACCTGCGGCTCCGCGCCGAGCGTCGTGCCGGTGAAGCCCTCGGGGGCGACGCCGACGATCGTCATCGGCACCGCGTTGACGACGATGGTGCTGCCGATGACGCCCGGGCTGAGCGCGAAGCGGGTCCGCCAGAAGCCGTGGCTGAGGACCGCCACCTGGTGCGCCCCGGGCGTGCGGTCGTCCGCGGAGCCGATCAACCGGCCGGCGGCCGGCGTCAGGCCGAGGACGCCGAAGTAGCTGCCCGAGACGAGCATGCCCACGCCCGAGGTGGTCTGGCCCTGGAAGCCGAGGTTGGTCTCGACCTGGCGATGAGCGGCGATGCCCGCGAACCGGGTCTTCGCCTTGTCGAGGTCGCGGTACATCGGGTAGCTGAACGTGTATTCGCTGCCCCCGGCGTTGTTCGACGACTGCGACCCGTGCTTCGGCCCGGGCCCGCCCAGGTTGACCAGCTGGTAGGGATCCGCGACCGGGAGCGGCCGCAGCAGCATCTGGTTGTAGAGCGAGAAGATGGCGGCGTTGGCGCCGATCCCGATGGCCAGCGACAGGATCGCGACCGAGGTCAGGGCCGGGGTGCGGAACAGCATCCGCAGGGCGAGACGAAGGTTCGGCATGGGCGCTCCTCGACGGTGCGCCCAGTGTAGACGGAGGCGGGGCCCCGATGGTTCGCCGTCAGGGCGGAATGGGGCAGCCCAGGACGTGCTCGATGGCGGCGAACAATTCGGCCGGGCGCACCGGCTTGGCGACGAAGCCGTCCATGCCCACCTCGACGCAGCGGCGGCGGTCGGCGTCGCTGTCGTTGGCGGTCAGGGCGATGATCGGCGTCCGCCGCCGGCCGGCCTCGCTGGCCCGGATGAGGGCGGTGGCGTCGTAGCCGTCCATCTCGGGCATCCGGCAATCCATCAGGACCAGGTCGTAGGGCGACGCCAGGACGGCCGCCGCGGCGGCGGCGCCGGTCGTCACCGTTTCGACGGTGTGGCCGCGCTTCTCGAGCAGCCGCGCGACGATGCGGAGGTTGGCCGGGTAGTCGTCGGCGGCGAGGATCCGCAGCGAGCCGCAGGCATCCATCGAATCGGCGTCGGCGAGGTGGAAGGCGCGGGCCAGGGCCTCGCGCAGCGGCCGGCGCAGCAGCGGGCGCGGCAGCCAGATCGCGCCCGGCGCGAAGACGGCCGGCAGCGCCTGGCGTTCGAGCGTCGGGGCGAGGACGAGCACGGCCTGCGGCACCGTGCTGAGCGCGGCGCTGGCCAGCTGGCTCGCCAGCGCGTCGATGTCGTGCAGGCGCAGATCGAGCACCAGCAGGTCGGTCCCGGCGTGGACGGCCAGGCGATCGAGGACGCCGCCCGCGGTCTCCACGAGGGCGACCTCGAAGCCGGCCGCCCGCAGCTCGTGGTCGGCCGCCTGCCGCGTCGCCTTGGCCGCGCACAGCACGACCGCCCGCCGGCCGGCGAACGGCGGGGCGTCCGCCGTCTCACCGGCCACGGCCGGCAACGGCAGCTCGACCCAGAAGCGCGAGCCGCCGCCGGCGACGCCGTCGACGCCGATCGTCCCGCCCATCGCCTCCGCCAGACGCCGGCAGATGGCCAGGCCGAGGCCGCACCCCCCGTGGCGCCGCGTCGTCGACGTGTCGGCCTGGATGAAGGCCTCGAACAGCTGCGCCGCGGCGACGCCGTCGACGCCGGTCCCGGTGTCCTCGAACTCGATGCGGACGGCACCGGCCGCGGCCGGCGCGACGCGGACGAGGACGCTGCCGCGCGTGGTGAAGGTGATGGCGTTGGCGAGCAGCTTGTGGACGATCAGCCGGACCCGCGCCGCGTCGCCGACCACCAGCGCCGGCACCGCCGGATCGACGATCACGGCCAGGTCGAGGCCCTTCTCCTCGGCCCGCGCTGCGTCGATGCGGACGGCGGCGTCGACGACGGCGGTGAGATCGAAGGGCGCCGGAGCCAGCCCCAGCGCGCCGCCCTCGAGCGCGGAGTAGTCGAGGGCGTCGTCGACGATCGTCAGGAGCGCCTCGCCAGCGGCGAGGGCGGTCGCGACATGCTCGTGCTGCGCCGCGGTCAGCGTCGTCTCGAGCAGCAGGCGCGACGACCCCAGGACGGCGTTCATCGGCGTCTTCAGCTCGTGGCTCATCGCCGCGAGGAAGGCGGAGCGGGCCCGGGTGGCGACGTCGGCCTGACGGCGGGCCTCGGCCAGCTCGCGCTCGAGGCGGGCGATCGTCTCGGCGCTCACCGCGTCTCTCCCGGGCCGACGGCGCCCGGCGCGATCGGCTGGCGCGCGATGGCGCCCCAGCGCGCGATCGCGGCGAGCACGATCGCCGCCTGGATCGGCTTGACCAGGTAGTCGTCCATGCCGGCCCGCAGGCAGGTGTCGCGATCCTCGGGCGAGTCGTTCGCTGTCATCGCCAGGATCGGCGTCCGCCGATCGCGTTCGAGGGCCCGGATCTGAGCCGTCGCGGCGTAGCCGTCGAGCCCGGGCATGTTGCAGTCCATCAGCACGACGTCGAAGGGCCGGGCGAGCGCCGCGTCGACGGCGGCCAGGCCGTCGCCGACCGCCTCGACGAAGTAGCCGCGCCGCTCGAGGAGCCGTGTCACGAGGCGCTGGTTGGCGAAGTAGTCGTCGGCGACGAGGATACGCAGTGCCCCGGCCGGTTCGGTGGCCGCGACGGCCGGGAGCGGCGGCATTGGCATTGGCGCCGGCGCCGGCACGATCTGCGCGGCGCCGTCGGCCGCCGACGGGCGCGGCTCGCCGGCCACCGCATCGAGGCCTTCGACGAGGCGGGCGCGCCGCAGCGGACGCGTCAGCCGCGGCGCCGAGCCGAAGCGATCGAGCTCGGCGCCGGCGCGGCGTCCGGCCGGGACGATCGCGACGATCGCGGTCCCGGCCGACGACGGATGCTGCTGCAGCGCGTCGACGAAGGGCATCGCGTCGATGGCGTCGACGCTGACGAAGGCGAGCGCGAAGCCGCCCGGCCCGATCGCGAGCGCCGCGTCGAGCGCGCCGAGGCCGTCGCCAGCGGTGGCGACGCGCCGCGGCTGGATGCCGACGTCGGTCAGCAGGCGCTGCAGCGCCTCGGCGCTGGCCTCGCGCGGCTCGAGGATCAGGGCGTCGGCGAAGCGGTGCGCCGGCTGCGTCGCCACCGGCAGCGCCGCCCCGCGCGGGAGCGGGATCTCGACCCAGAAGGTGCTGCCGTGGCCGGGGGCGCTCTCGACGCCGATGACGCCACCCATCCGCTCGACGATCTGCTTCGAGATGGTCAGCCCGAGGCCGGTGCCGCCGTACTGCCGGGCGGTCGAGTCCTCGGCCTGCGCGAACGGCCGGAACAGGCGCGCCACGCCCTCCGGCGTCATGCCGATGCCGGTGTCGGTGACCGCGACGCGGACGGCGCCGTCGGGGGATCCGCCGACGGTCGCGACGCGCACGACGACGCTGCCGCGGGCGGTGAACTTGATGGCGTTGCCGAGCAGGTTGACGAAGACCTGGCGCAGCCGCGACGGATCGCCGCGGAAGCGCCCGTCGAAGCCGGGCTCGACGACGGCGGCGAGATCGAGGCCGGCGGTCGCGGCCTTGACGGCCAGCAGCTCCACGGCGTCCTCGACCACGACGCGCAGATCGAAGTCGAGCGTCTCGAGAGAGACGCCCTGGGCCTCGAACCGGGAGAAGTCGAGGACGTCGTTGATGACGCCGAGGAGCGCGTCGGTCGAGGTCCGGATGGTGTCGCAGTATTCGCGCTGCTCGCCGTCGAGCGGCGTCTCCGCCATCAGCTCCGCCATGCCGACGATGCTGTTCATCGGCGTGCGGATCTCGTGGCTCATCGCGGCGAGGAAGACGCCCTTCAGCCGGGCCTCGCGCTCGGCGCGGTCGCGCGCCTCCGACAGCTCCGCGGTCCGCGTCACGACCTGCTGCTCGAGCGTCGCGCGGATCGCCGTGGCCCGCGCCGCCATCCGCGAGAAGTCGGCGGCCAGCCGGGCCACTTCGTCGGTCGCCCGGTCGGGCACCGGCGCGAGCGCTTCGCCTTCGGCGAGATCCTCGGCCGCGGCGACCAGGATCTCGAGCGGGCGCAGGGCGCGGCGCCCCAGCGGCACCGCTACCGCCGCGGCCAGCAGCAGCCCGCCGCCGACGGTGAGCAGCGCCGTGAGCGTCGACTGCCACGCGGCGGCGTAGACGGCGCGGCGCGGCAGCACGACCGCCGTGCGCCAGCCGCGCGGCGATGCGAGGACCGCGGCGAGCTGGGCGTCGCCCGACGGCGCCACGTACCACGAGGGCGTGCCGTCGGTCGGCCGCGAGGCGGCGACCAGCGGCGCCAGCGCCGCCGCCCGGGCCGGCGATCGAGGCGGGGTGCCGCCGCTGTCGGTGGTCGCGACCTGGAAGCCCGAGGGATCGAGGATCTGGACCTCGGCCGCGGCGGCCCGGTGATCGCGGACGAACGCTTCGAACGCCGACCGCCGCAGCACGCCGCCGACCACGCCGCCGGGCTGACCGGGGGCGCCCGGGATTGGCGCGGCGGCGACGAGCGCCTGGGTGCCGGTCCCCGGCACCAGGAACAGGCCGCTCAGGAAGGGCAACTCGCCGCGCATCGGCTCGCGGAAGTAGTCGCGATCGGCGACGACCTGCCGCCACGCTGCCACGGAGGCCGTCGTCCCCGCCGGCGAGACCGCCGCGACGCGCCCGGCGGCGTCGGTGACGAACAGGCTCTCGAAGGCGGGCCGGCCGGCGGCCTGGCGGTCCAACCAGGCGGCGAGCCCGGCTGGCTCCGGCTGGCCGGCGAGCGGTCGGAGCGGCGACCCGGCAAGCGCCTCGGCGGCGCTCGTGACGCTGCGGATCTGCTGGTCGAGGTGGCTGTCGACGCGGCCATGGAGCTGCGCCACGGACCGTCGCAGCGTCGTGTCGGCGTCGGCGCGCGCCTGGCGGACGGCGAGGCCGGCGTGCAGCGCGACGATGCCCAGGGCCGGCACCAGGGTGGCCACCGCGAACACGACGCCCAGTCGGGCCCGGAGCGTGCGTCGGCGTGGATCGGTGGCGGGCATCGTGCGGGCCGCTGGGCGTTGCCCGGACGCGGCTCCATCATCCGCAATCGACGGCCGCCCGATCCACCTTGAATGCCCGCCGTGAATCCCCCGCCTTGAATCCCTGCCGCCGCCGGCGCTACAGTCCCGGCGTGGGACTCGAAGCGACCTTCAGCGGCGACGACCTCCTGGCCATCGTCGGCGCGCACGTCGACATGCTCGAGGAGCTCAGGGACACGTTTGCCGAGCAATACCCGGAAGTGCTCGCCGCGATACGCGGCGCCATCACCAGCCAGAACGCCAGGCTCCTGGGCGACAAGGCCCACTTGATGAAGAACGTGGCCGGGATGGCCGGCGGGCCGTCCAGCCGGCAGCTCTCGATCGCCATCGAGGATGCCGCCAGGGCCGGCGACTACGGCCGCGCCGCGCAGCTCAGCGATCTGCTCGAGCAGGAACTGACCGGTCTCCAGCAGGCGCTGGCGGCCTTCGTCGCCGCCCGCGGCGGCGTCTGACAGTCGGGGCGGCGCCTGACCGTCGGGGGCGGCGCCCGATCGATCAGGCGGCGGCGCCGGAGTCGGTCGAGGCGTTCTTCAGCGCTTCCGCCTGGTAGTGCGACGTCACCACGTCGATCAGCTCCTTCAGGTCGCCGTCGAGCACGGTGGCGAGCTGGTGGGTGGTGAAGTTGATGCGGTGGTCCGTGATTCGGCTCTCGCGGAAGTTGTAGGTCCGGATCTTCTCGGAGCGCTCGCCCGTGCCGACCTGGCTGCGGCGGTCCTTGGCGATGGCGTCGTGCTGCTTCTGCATCTCGATCTCGTAGAGACGCGAGCGCAGCACCTTGAGGGCCTTCGCGCGGTTCTTGATCTGCGACTTCTCGTCCTGCTGCGAGACCACCAGGCCGGTCGGCAGGTGGGTGATGCGGACGGCGGAATAGGTCGTGTTGACGCTCTGGCCGCCCGGCCCGCTCGAGCAGAAGGTGTCGATGCGCAGGTCCTTGTCCTGGATCTGGATGTCGACGTCCTCGGCCTCGGGCAGCACCGCGACGGTGGCCGTCGACGTGTGGATGCGGCCGCTCGCCTCGGTCGCCGGGACGCGTTGGACCCGGTGCACGCCGCTCTCGTACTTCAGGCGGCTGTAGACCCGCTTGCCCTCGATCATCGCGACGACGTTGGTGATCCCGCCGGCGTCACCGGCGCTCTCGGACATGATCTCGAGGCGCCAGCCCTGGCGCTCGGCGAAGCGCGAGTACATGCGGAACAGGTCGCCGGCGAACAGCGCCGCTTCCTCGCCGCCGGTGCCGGCCCGAATCTCGAGGAGGATGTTCTTCTCGTCGTTCGGATCCTTGGGCGTCATCAGGACCCGCAGCGCCGCCTCGAGCTCGACGACGCGGGCGTTCAGGCGCGTCAGCTCCTCGCGGGCGAGGTCGGCCATGTCCGGGTCGCCCGCCAGCTCCTCGGCCTGCCGCTTCTCCTCGACGATGCCGCGGTAGACGCGGTAGGTCTCGACCGTCTCCTGGAGATCGGACAGCGCCTTGGTGTGGGTGCGATAGGCGGCGGCATCCGCCTGCACCGCGGGGTCGCTGATGAGGCTCATCAGCTTCTCGTAGCGGGCTTCGACCGCCTGCAGTTTGTCCAGCATCGTCGCCGTCTATTGTAGCGGGCCTGCAGGGGCCTAGCCGCCGGAGACCGGCGGCATGAAGGCGATCTCGTCCGCCTCGGCCACCGCCGCCGAGAGGCGGGTGTATTCGAGGTTCCGGGCCGCCGAGAGCGAGCCGGCGTACGGCGCCAGGTCCGGGTGCCGGCCCACGACGGCGGCCCAGACGTCGGCAATCGTCGATCCGGGCGCCACGTCGGCGGCCAGCTCGCTGGTGCCGGCCAGATCACGGAGCCGGGCGAACAGCCGCACCGTCACCCGCATGTCGGTCGCTCGCTCACGCGCACGCGAGTCTCTCCGCCTTCTCGCGGGCTGCCGCGTCGTCGGCGGCCGCCACCGCGCCTTCGATCCACACGTCGCCGCCCTCGAAGTACTCGTGCTTCCAGATCGGCGCGATCTGCTTGACGCGTTCGATGGCGTAGCGCGACGCCGCGAACGCCTCGCCGCGATGCGCCGAGGCGGCGACGATGACGATGCTGGGCTCGCCGATCGCCACCGGACCGGTGCGGTGGTGGATCCCCAGGCGGCTCGACGGCCACAACGCCGCCGCCTCCGCGGCGATCTGCTCGAAGGCGCGCACCGCGAGCGGCTCGTAGGCTTCGTAGTCGAGGCGCAGCACGCGCCGCCCGAGGTTCTGGTCGCGGACCAGCCCGACGAAGGTCGCCACCGCGCCGACGCCGGGTGCGCCGGTGCGGGCCGCGTCCTCGCCGAGCGCCGACACCACCGCGCGCTCGAGCGGCGGGGCGTCCAGCGGGGCGGCGGTGACGGCGAAGAGGGCAGCGGCCATCGATCCTGGCGACCAGTCTATCGCGCGGCTGCGGCCGGCCGGCCGCGCCAGCCGTGGTCGAGAGGGCCGTGGCCGCGGCCGAGGCGCGGCGCGTGGGCGATGGCCCCGGCGACGTAGGCGCGGGCGTCGATCACCGCCGCTTCGAGTTCGACGCCGAGGGCGAGGCCGGCGGCGATCGCCGCGGCCAGCGTACAGCCGGTGCCGTGCGTGTGCCGGCTGGCGATCCGCGGCCCGCGCAGCTCGTGGACGTGGTGCCCGTCGTAGAGCAGGTCGACGACGTCCGGGCCGGGCAGGTGGCCGCCCTTGACCAGCACCGCCTTCGGCCCGAGCGCGTGCAGGCGCAGCGCCGCTTCGCGGGCCGTCGCCAGCGAATGCACCTCGTGCCCGGTCAGCGCCGCCGCCTCGGGGGCGTTCGGGGTGAGCAGGTCGGCGCGCGGCAGCAGCCACTCGCGCATCGCCACCACCGCCTCGGCGTCGAGCAGCGTATTGCCGCTCTTGGCGATCATCACCGGATCGACGACCACCACCGGCGGGCGGTGCGCGATCAGGGCGTCGACCACGGCGCGGACCACCTCGACGCTGCCGAGCATCCCGGTCTTCACGGCGTCGGCGCCGATGTCGTCGAGGACGGCGTCGATCTGGGCCCGGACCAGGCCCGCGGGCAGCACCTGGACGGCCGAGACGGCGACGGTGTTCTGGGCGGTGATGGCCGTCAGGGCCGAGGCGCCGAAGACGCCATAGGCGGCAAAGGTCTTCAGATCGGCCTGGATCCCGGCTCCGCCGCCCGAGTCGCTGCCGGCGATGGTGAGTGCGCGCCGCATGGTAGAATCCGCCGCTATGTCGACCGGTGCCGCAGTGACTTTGGTCGGGACGTTGTCGGGTGTGCGAGCGGGGACCTCGGTCGCCCGCGACTCGGTGGTGCTCAAGACCGCCGCCGTGCTGTTCGTCACCGCGTTGACGGCGCTGGCGGCACAGATCAGCATGCCCCTGCCGTTCACCCCGGTGCCGTTCACGCTGCAGCCGATGGTCGTGCTGCTCGGGGGCGCGGCCCTCGGGGCCCGCCTCGGTGCGACCAGCCAGGCCCTCTACCTGCTGCTCGGCCTGATCGGGCTGCCAGTCTTCGCGGCCTCGCCGCTGCTCCCGCAGGGAGCGGCCCGGCTCATCGGGCCGACGGCCGGCTTCCTCGTCAGCTATCCGTTGGCCGCGTTCGTCGCCGGCTGGCTCGCCGAACGGCGCTTCGATCGGCAGTATCTCACGTCGCTCGCGGCGATGACCGCGGGGCTGGTGGTGGTCTTCGCCGGCGGCCTGTCGTGGCTGGCCTACGGGCCGATCGGGCTCGGGCTGTCGGGCGCGGTCGCCACGGCGCTGACGCCGTTCCTCGCCGCCGACCTCGTCAAGCTGTGCCTCGCGGCCGCCGTGCTGCCGACGGTATGGCGCTTCGTCGGTCGGCGCGCGTAGCCGGGTCGGCGGGCCTCGCCTGGCCCGCTACCTCCCGAACACCAGCACGAACTGGAACGGCAGCGGTGTGTTGCGGGAGATCAGCCGCAACCCGGCTTGTTTCGCGTCCTTGATCACGACCTCTTCGTCGACGCGCTCGTCGAGGAGGTCCGGACCCGGGCCGAAGCCGTCCTTCCGGAAATCAACCACCCCGACGCGGCCGCCCGGCTTCAGGTACTGCACCACGTTGGTCAGCCATTCGAGCGGCTGGGCGAGCTCGCCGTAGACGCCGACGATCAGGGCCGCGTCGACCGGCGCCGGCAGACTCGGATCCACCGACGTGCCGAGGACCGTGGTGACGTTGCGCAGCCCTTCGCGCCGGAAGCGCCGATCCATCGACTCGATCATCGGCTTCTGGATGTCCTGGGCGTAGACCCGGCCGGTCGGCCCGACGCGGCGTGAGAGGCGGACGGTGAACCAGCCGCCGCCCGAGCCGAGATCGGCCACCACCAATCCGTCGGAGACGCCGAGCGCGTCCATGATGTCGTCCGGCTTCTGCCAGGCCTCGCGGTCGGGGCCTTCGAGCTCGCCCAGCTTGTCGGCCGGGAACGGCCGCGAGTGCCGGCGCTCCTGCCCGCCGAGTGCGTGCGCGGGCGCGGCCAGGAGTGCGGCCAGCGCCGCCAGGCAGGATCGCCGGGTGGGAGACATGGATCCATCGTCGCCCGGGCGCTTCGCCGCGTCAATCGATCAGCGGCGCCCTGTCGATCAGCGGCGCCCGATCAGCGGCGCGGGGTGCGGGGCCGGGCGCCGGGCGGACCGAACCCCTGGGCGGCGTCGTCGAGCACCAGCACCCAGTCGAGCGCCTCGCCCGGATCGGGCGGCGTGAAGGTGTGGTCGGCCGACGTGGCGAACGTCCCGGCGGCGGTCGCCTTGCCGTCGCGCGGATTGAACCACCACGCCGTCGCCCGCGGGCCGGTGACCGTGCCGAGGCGCACGGTGAACGGCCGGCCCGCCGGCGTGTAGACCATCGCGTAGCTGCCGGCGCTGTCGCGCGTCGCGACCATCGCGTAGCGACCGGCGCCGGGCACGCTGGTGGCGACGCGGTCGGCGACGATCACCCCGGGGTCGGGGATCCGCGTCAGGAACGGCCGCGACTCGAGCAGCGCGCGGGCGTGCTGCATCTGCGCCGCGCCGGGCTGCCGGATCGCCTCGATCCACGGCAGCAGCGGATCGTTGATCGGCGCCCGGCCGGGCCCCCACATCTGCCACACCGAGTGGTGGCCATAGGTGTGGCCGAACGCGCCGCTGAACAGGTTCCAGTAGAGCGGCCGGCGCACATCGATGGCGATCGAGTGGCCGTGCTCCTTCTGCTTGAAGCCGATCGGATGGTCCTCGTAGATCGGCTCGCCGTCGAGCACCGGCTTGATCGGCGTGCGGTCGTAGTCGACGCGGGTCTGGTCGTAGCGGCCGGTGAACTCGGCGACGTGGCCGTTCTGCCGCATGTTGAGGTCGAGCCACGGCTCGTCGTGGAACGGGACCGCGGAGCTCTGTCCGCCGGTCGGGTGGAACGTGATCAGGTGCGCACCGCCGTCGCCGGCCCGCAGGCCGCGCGCCATCGCCGCGATGACGGCGCGATGGGCGTCCGTCTCGACCGGCCGGTCGCCGCCCAGGATCCAGACGAGGCCGGCGTCGCGGTAGCGGCGGCCCAGCCACTCGCCGTAGACGGCGGCGTTCTCCGGCGTGAAGATCTCCGGCCCGACGCCCCACTTCTTGTTCCACTTGTCGCCCCACGTCGGCAGGAAGCCGACATAGAGGCCCAGCGCGTTGGCCCGGGCGACGATCCAGTCGACGTGGGCGAAGTAGCGCTCGTTGGGCCGCGTCGGATCGTGATCGACGAGCGGCCGCTCACCGTACGGGTTGGGCGAGTCGAGGCCGTCGAGCTCGGCCAGCGCCACCGCCTGGACGACGGTGAAGCGGCGCTCGGCGCGGTTGCGGAGATAGGTGTCCGCCTCCTCGCGGGTCAGGCGATGGATCAGCTCCCACGCCGTGTCGCCGAGCCAGAAGAACGGGCGGCCGTCGGCGGTGACCAGGAAGCGCTGGTTGGCGGACACCTGCAGGCGGGGCAGGGCAGCGGGGGCGGGCTTGGCCGGGGCGGGCTGCGCTGGCAGCGCCGTGCCGGCGGCGAGGACCGCGGCCAGGCCGAGGATCGGCCGGAGCGCGCGCCCGGCCCGGGTCGACGAGCGGCGGAGGAGCATGGCGGTCACCTTGGACGTCTTCATGAATCAGGCGGGCGGCGCCTCGAGCCAGGCGATCGCGCAGGGGCCCAGCGCCAGCCGATTGCCGACGGAGCGGGCGTCGTCGGCGAAGGTCGTCTCGGCGTCGAGGATGCGGGCCTGCCACGTGCTGTGACCCGCCGGCAGCGTGACCTCGCAGGCGCGCGCCGCCAGGTTGGCGACGAACAGCACGGCGCGCCCGTCGGCCTCGATCCACAACGCGCGCAGCGTGTAGAGCGGGCAGGTCATCGGCCGCACGCGCGCGCCAGCGAACGGCGCCAGCGCGGCGAGGACGCGGATCACGGGCAGTGACGCCAGATCGTCCCCGGACCCCCGATCGTCCTCGGCCCCCCGATCGTCCGTTGACCAGCGATCGAGCAGCGTCACGCTGTCGGCCCCGGCTTCGCCGAGGGCGCCGACGAGCGCCAGCGTCCAGCCCGCCGCGAACAGGCTGCCGGCCCGCGCATCCGGTTGGCCATGACGGCCGAACGAGGCCGCCACCGCGGTCGCACGGCCCGGATACCGGTGTCGGACGGTGCGCAGCTGATCGCGGGCGCCGTCGGGTGACTCGGCGATGGTCGTCAGGTCGGTGGCGTGCGCCTGCGGATCCATCGCCCAGCACACGACGTCGGCGGCAGGGAGCGGCGCCGGCGCGAGATGGATGCGGGCGAGATCGCTGGCCGTGCCCGTCGCGATCGGCACGGACGCGTGACCCGCCTGCTTCGCGCGCCACGCCCGCACCGCGTCGAGGGTCGCCGGCTGGGTGGTGTCATGGCCGGCGGTGAACGCGAGCACGCGGGCGAGGTCGACGCCGGCGAGATCGAGCTGGGCCAGCGCCCGTGCCGCCCACGCGCGGTCGTCCGGCAGGCGGAGCGCGAGCTCGATCGGCGGGCCGTCCGCTGCGCCTGTTCGCGACAACCCCGCGGCCGCAGCCGCGGCGGTGGCGGCGTCCGACAGGTCGAGGTCGACGCGAAGATGCGCCGCCCGGAGATGCCGGACCGCGGCCGTGCTGCGCACGCCGATGGCCGGGACGCGGCCGGTGGCGCCGTCGCCGAACTGGAGCGCGCCCGTGACGCGATCGATCACGAACGGCTCTGCGGCCAACGTTGCCGGGTCGACCTGGGCCGCGTCGCCGCGTTCGGTCCGCAACCGCAGCGTGATCCGCTGGGCGATCCGCGTGCCCCGTTGCACCGTCACCGGCTTGGGCAGGTCGACCGGCGTGCTGTAGATCTTCGTGCTGGCGTCGATCCAGTTGCGCTGGTCCTCGGCCTGGAAGACATCGCCCTCGAGGGCGGCATCGAGCCACAGGCCAGGTCCGACCTCGCACGCGAACGTGGCGATGTCGTCGAAGCCGGCGATCGGTTGCTCGACCGCCACGAGGTCGGGGAAATGCAACACGCGCGTCTCACGGCCGGTGGTGGTCACGTGGACGCGTCCCCCGCACAGCCTGGGGAGCGGGTGGAGCAGACACAGGCCGATGCGGTTGCGATCGAAGGTCGCGTCGGCGACGCCGTCGAAAGTGAACGTCAGCGTCCCGTCGGCAGCGCCCTCGATGGTCGCGTCCCACGTGAAGGCGACCGCGTCATGGCGGTGCTCGGCCCGGTAGCGGCAGCGGAAGGTGTCGGTGCCGCGATCGAGCGTGAACCCCGACAGCTGCGCCGGAATGGTCCGCCAGGCGTGGTCGCGGACCGCGCCATAGATGCGACGCACCACCTCCCGCCCCTCGAGGTGGACGTGGCGGAGGTCGCCGGCCTCGATCACCAGCGACAGCGGGCCGGCGTTGACGGCCAGGCGTTCGGGCAGGGGGGCGTCGCCGCCGTGGAGGAGGCGAGCGCGGGCGGCATCGGAACGGGCGTCGGTCACCGCCCTATGATGCCCGCAGGCGTGCCTGCTTCGACAGGGCGATCGCGTCAGGCCTCCGTCAGCCGTGATCGCAGGACCACGTCATGGCCCTCCGAGACCGAGCGCGGATCGAATCGAGCGCAGGAAGCGGCCGTAGCGCGGCGCCGAGGCCGCCGCCATTGGCGGGTCGGGTGCGGGATACGGCGGCGTCGGCCGGGTGCCGATCAGGCCGCAGAGCGCGGCGGCATTGAGGAAAGCGCGGACATCGGTCACGCCGACGGACACCGCTGCCGACAGCTCGTCCACCGTGTGGGGCCGGCGCACCAGGCGCGCTGTCAGCTGCATGTGGACGGGCACTGGTGTCAGCCGGCCGAAATCCGGCCACTGTTTCAGGATGACCGGCGTCGCATCCGTTAGCGGCGCCAGCAGCCGGTCTCCGCCGCTGGCGATGCCGAGCAGCCAGAGCAGCTCGAAGGGGCGGGCCGCGTGCGGCAGCATCGGCAGCGCCTCAGGCGCGGGCGGCCGCTCGACGCGGGCGGGGTGGGTTGGATCCAGCAGACGCTGCACCACGGCGTCCGACAGCTCGTGCGAGAGCCGGACCTGGCCGGACGCCGGTACGAGGTGCATCTCGATACCGCCCTTGACGATCCGGACGAGGTCGCCGCCCTGGGTCAGGAGGTCGCGGACTGTCGACGCGAAGGCGGCGGGCGCGTCGGCCGGGTGGTCGTTCGGCTGTTGAAGCATGCTGCGGAGCGTGCGTCCCGTCGGGTACGAATTCCCTCCGCACATCGGCACAGGGTGCCATCTTCCCGAGCCGCGGCCGGCGGGCGTTGCGCTCGCTTGCGTGAGAATTGGACACCGCCGCCATGCCGCGCCGCCGCGTCGACACATCTGCGCGGTTGGGCATAAGTGGTCAGACCTATAATTGCCGGATGCACGCGCTGTTCGACAGTGTGGTCTCGCTGATCACCGAGACCTCCACCAACCTGCCGCCGGACGTCCGCGCCGCCATGAAGCGGGCCCAGCAGGCCGAAATCGACGGCTCGCGCGCCTCGCAGTCGCTGGCCATCATCGCCGAGAACATCGACCAGGCCTGCCAGGTCCAGGGGGCGATCTGCCAGGACACCGGGATGCCGACGTTCGAGGTGCACGTGCCGGTCGGCACCAACCAGATCGCGATGCGCCAGACCATCCGCGAGGCGGTGGCCGAGGCGACCGCGCGCGGCACGCTGCGGCCAAACTCGGTCGATTCACTGACCGGCGAGAACTCCGGCGACAACCTCGGGCCGGGCACGCCGATCATCCACTTCGACCAGTGGGAGCGCGACGAGATCGAGGTGCGGCTGATCCTCAAGGGCGGCGGCTGCGAGAACACCAACGCGCAGTACTCGCTGCCGACCGAGCTGGCCAACCTGGGGCGCGCCGATCGATCGATCGACGGCGTCCGCAAGGCGATCCTCCACGCGGTGTGGAACGCGCAGGGCAAGGGCTGCGGGCCGGGCGCGCTCGGCGTCTGCATCGGCGGCGATCGCACCTCCGGCTACGCGTTCGCCAAGCAGCAGCTGTTCCGGACTCTCGACGACACCAACCCGGACGCGCGGCTGGCGGCGCTCGAATCGCAGGTGATGGCGACGGTCAACAGCCTCGGGGTCGGGCCGATGGGGTTCGGCGGCGGCACCACGCTGATCGGCTGCAAGGTCGGCGTCCAGAACCGCCTGCCGGCCAGCTTCTTCGTGTCGATCGCCTACGACTGCTGGGCCTTCCGCCGCCTCGGCGTGCTGCTCGATGCGCAGACCGGCGCCATCCGCTCGTGGCAGTTCCGCGATCCGGCCCAGGCCGCGATCCCGATGGTCGACGCCGCCGCTGGCACCAAGGCCTTCGCGCTGACCGGCCAGGAGAAGGTGCTGCGCGCGCCGATCGACGAAGCGACGATCCGCTCGCTGCGGGTCGGCGACGTGGTGCTGGTGTCCGGCCGCGCCTACACCGGTCGTGACGCTGTCCACCATCACCTGATGGAGCACGAGCCGCCCGTCGATCTGCACGGCAGCGTGCTCTACCACTGCGGGCCGGTGGTGAAGAAGGAAGGCGACGGCTGGCGCATCACCGCGGCCGGGCCGACCACCAGCATCCGCGAGGAGCCGTACCAGGCCGACGTGATCAAGCGCTACGGCGTGCGCGCCGTGATGGGGAAGGGCGGCATGGGCGCCAAGACCCTGGCCGCGCTGAAGGAGCACGGCGCCGTCTACCTCAACGCGATCGGCGGCGCGGCGCAGTTCTACGCGCGGCGGATCCCGAAGGTCCACGGCGTCTCGCTGCTCGAGTTCGGGACGCCCGAGGCGATGTGGCACCTCGAGCTGGACGCGTTTCCGGCCATCGTCACCATGGACGCGCACGGCACGAGCCTGCATCAGGAGATCGAAGCCGCGTCGGCCGAGAAGCTGGCGCTGCTCCGGGCGTGATCGCATGAACGGGCCCGCTTCGCCGCGACACGCGCCGCTCGCGCTGGACGCCGAGGCGTTCCGGACGCTGGGCCACGCGCTCGTCGATCAGCTCGCGGCGCTGCTCGCCGCGGTGCCGGACGCGGCCGGTGACGCGCGACGAGTCGCCGTCGGCGGTGCGCGCGGCGCTCGATCTCGACGGGCCGCTGCCCGAGCAGGGCACCGCCCCGGGGCCGCTGCTCGCCGAGACCGCGCGAGCGCCTGTTCGACCACTCGCTGCTTCAACGCGCATCCGCGCTTCTTCGGCTACATCACCGCCTCGCCGGCGCCGATCGGCATCCTCGGCGATTTCCTGGCCTCGGCCGCTGAACCCCAACGTCGGCGCGTGGGTGCTGTCGCCGGCGGCCACCGAGATCGAGGCGCAGACCGTCCGCTGGATCGCCGAGCTGATCGGCTTTCCGACCGTCCTGCGGCGGGCTGCTGGTCAGCGGCGGCAACATGGCCAACCTGGTGTGCTTCTGGGCGGCGCGCGCCGCGCGGGCCGGGCTGGGACGTGCGCCAGCAGGGGACCGGCGGCGCCGGGATGCCGGCCCTGCGCGTCTACGCCTCGGCCGAGACGCACACCTGGATCCAGAAGGCCGCCGACCTCGCCGGCCTCGGCACCGCGTCGATCCGCTGGATCCCGACGGACGCCGATCAGCGCATGGACGTCGACGCGCTGCGGCGCGCCATCGAGGCGGACGTCGCCGCCGGGCGATCGGCCGTTCCTGGTGGTCGGCACCGCCGGCTCGGTCAGCACCGGCGCGGTCGATCCGCTGCCGGCGATCGCCGCGGTCTGCCGCGAGCACGGCGTCTGGTTCCACGTCGACGGCGCCTACGGCGGCTTCGCGGCGGCCGTGCCCGAGGCGCCGGCCGACCTGCGCGCGGCATCGCCCTCGCCGACTCGGTCGCGGTCGATCCGCACAAGTGGCTCTACGCGCCGCTCGAGGCCGGCTGCGCGCTCGTGCGCGACGCCGAGCACGCTGCGCGCCGCGTTCGCCTACCACCCGCCCTACTACCACTTCGAAGAGCGGGCGACGAACTACGTCGACTACGGCCCGCAGAACTCGCGCGGCTTCCGCGCGCTGAAGGTGTGGCTGGCGCTGCGGCAGGTCGGCGCCGCCGGCTATCGGCACGATGATCGCCGACGACATGCGCCTGTCGCGGGCGATGGCCGATGCCGTGCGGCGCATGCCCGAGCTCGAGCTGCTGACGCAGGCGCTCAGCATCACGACGTTCCGCTACGTGCCGGCGGATCTCGCCGCGGCGGATCGGCGACCCGGCCGTCGACCGCGCGCCTCGACGCGCTCAACCGCGAGCTGCTCGATCGCCTGCAGCGCGGCGGCGAGCTGTTCGTCTCGAACGCCGTCGTCGGCGGCCGCTACGTGCTGCGCGCCTGCATCGTGAACTTCCACACGACGCTGGCCGACGTCGAGGCCGTGCCCGGCATCGTCGTCCGGGTCGGCCGCGCCGTGACCGACGAGCTCGCTACGCGGTGAGGAGCCGCACCCCGGCGCCCGTCACGAGCACGGTGTGCTCGTAGTGGGCGGCGAAGACGCCGTTCTTCGTCCGCAGCGTCCAGCCGTCCGGATCCTCGACCAGCCGCGTCTGCGACATCGTGATGATCGGCTCGATGGCCACCACCTGGCCGTCCTCGAAGCGATCGCGCTGGTGCGGGTTGAAATAGTTGAGGACGTCGGGCGGCTCGTGAATGGTGCGGCCGACGCCGTGCCCGGCGACCTCGCGCACGACCGCGAAGCCGCGGCCGCGCACCTCGGCGTCGATGGCCCGTCCGACGTCGGAGACGCGCTCGCCCGGACGCACGTAGGAGAGGGCGCGGACGAACGCCGCCCGCGCCGCCTCGCAGAGCGCCGTGTGCCCGGCGGCGACACGGCCGACCGGCACGGTGACCGCGGCGTCGGCGATGTAGCCGTCGAGCCGCGCCGTCACGTCCAGCTTCACCAGGTCGCCTTCGACCAGCCGGCGCGGGCCGGGGACGCCGTGGACGACCTGGTCGTTGACGCTGATGCAGCAGAAGCCGGGAAAGTTGTAGATCGCCTGCGGCGCCGACTCGGCGCCCTGGGCGCGCAAGAAGCTGGCCCCGACCTCGTCGAGCGCCGCCGTCGTGACGCCCGGCGCCACCGCGGCGGTCATCGCGCGCAGCGCCTCGCCGACCAGGCGGCCGACCGCGGCCATGCCGTCGCGCTCGGCGTCATTGCCGATCGTCACCCGAAGGCCTCTTCGCGGAAATGTTCCTTGGGCACCGCCAGAGCGTGCATCGCGGCATGGACCGATTCCATGAAGCGCGGCGCCGGCTCGCGGTTCTCGGCCTTGGCGGCGCGCTTCTCCCAGACCGTGACGGCCGGGCCGCAGGCGAAGAAGAAGCAGGCGGCGACGTCGCCGGCCAGCTCGCGGATCAGGTCGGGCGAGACGCGTCCGCGCCGGACCCCGTCGCTGTAGGGGAACGTCTCGGGCTCGCGGGTCAGCGCGTGGACGACGCGCAGCTTGCCCGGATGCGCCGCTTCCAGCCGCGCCAGCTCGTCGCGGTAGATGATGTCGTTCCAGGTCTTGTTCGAGTAGATGAACGTCTGACGCAGCCCCGGCACGTGGGCCAGGCCCCACTTGATCATCGAGACGTTCGGCACGCTGCCCGAGCCGGCGCACAGGTGCACGACGTGGTCGGTGCGGGTGGCGATGTCCTCGGGCAGGTAGTAGCCGCCGGCGTAGCCGGTGACCTCCATGCGGACGCCCTTGAGCGGGTGGTGGACGAGGAACGGCGACAGCAGGGGCGGATACTTCATCCCCGTCTTGTCGTAGAGCTCTTCCTTGACGGTGATCGCCAGGTAGCGCTCGTCCGGCGTCGAGACCATCGAGTAGGCCCGCGGCGGCTCCTTGCGGCCCTTGCTGTCCTCGAGGAAGGCGGCGTAGCCCTTGATCGCGGGGAACTGGTGCGGGTCGACGCTGACGTATTGTCCGGCTTTGTAGTCGCGCGGATCGTCGCCCGCGTCGAGCAACAGCGTCACCGTGTCGGCGGTTTCCTGCACGACATCCGCGACGACCACCGGGATGTGCTTGATCCGTTGCCGGGGCTCGGTCATGGAACGTGAGTGTAACTGAAGCGCTTGCAGCAGGATAGCGTAGGGGGCGGGAGCCCAACCGGGACCCGTCCGGGGGCCTGTCCGGGGTCCGGGCGCGGGCCCGCCGGCCCGGCCGGCCGGGCTGCCGCCGCCCGGCCCCGCCGGGTATACTGGAAGCATGATCAGCGTGACTCCGACGGCTGCCGAGAAGATCACCGAGCTCCTCACGGAGGAGAACAAGCTCGACGCCGGCCTTCGCGTATTCGTCCAGGGCGGCGGCTGCTCGGGCTTCCAGTACGGGCTGATGATCGAGGAAGGCGAGGCCAAGACCGAGGCCGACCAGACCATCGAGTCGAACGGCGTCCGGCTCTTCGTCGATCCGATCAGCGTCCGCTACCTGAAGGGCGCCGAAGTCGATTTCGTGGAGAGCCTGGCGGGCGGCGGCTTCACCATCCGCAACCCCAACGCCAAGTCCACCTGCGGCTGCGGCTCGTCCTTCAGCGCCTAGTCCGCGACGTCCGGTTCGCAGCCCCGCCCGGGCAGCCGGGTCGCGGGGCGGTCCGTCCATGCAGTCCACTTCGGCCTACGTCGACAGCCTCCGGCCCGCCGGGAGCAAGCGCTCCAGCAAGCGCGACTTCATCGTCGACGTCTTCCTGCGCCAGGACGGCCACATCAGTGCCGACGATCTGGTCGAGATCATCCGGCGCGAAGACGCGCGGATCAGCCGCGCCACCGTCTACCGCACGCTGCAGTGGATGGTCGAAGCCGGCATCGCCCGGAAGGTCGATTTCGGCGAGGGCCGCTACCGGTTCGAGCACTCCTACCGGCACCCGCGGCACTTTCATCTCATCTGCAAGAGCTGCAACAACTCGTCCGAGTTCCTCAGTTCGGACATCGAGGCCCTGATCGAGGAAGTGGCCTCGGCGCGCGGCTTCAGCCCGCGCCAGAGCGTGGTCCAGATCTACGGGACCTGCGAGGCGTGCCGGACCGGCCGGCCGGCGACCGCGTCCGGGGGCCAGCCCGAGCTGCTCTTCGCCCGCGACGCCCTGCGCATCGCCATCGCCACCGAGCGCAGCGGCCGCGACTTCTATACCCGTGCCGCCAAGATCACCCGCGATGCGCGCGCCCGGTCGGTGTTCCTCAAGCTCTCCGAGGAGGAAGTCGATCACCTCGGCCGGCTCGAGGGCCGCTACCGCGAGCTGCTCGAGAAGGATCCGGAGCTCGAGTCGCGCCCGACGTTCCTCTTCTTCAAGGGCGCCGCCAACGGCCTGTTCTCGGAAGGGGCCGAGGCGCTGTCGAAGGTGACGACCGATCGCGAGGCGCTGATGCTCGGCATCCGCTGCGAGCGCGGCTCGCACCGCTTCTTCAAGAAGTACGGCGAGCGCTTCGAGGACTCCGAGGGCAAGCAGATCTTCCTCGAGTTCGCCGACGAGGAGCGCGAGCACCTCGAGCTGCTGATTCGCGAGTACCGCGACCTGGTCCGGCGCGAGCCGAAGCCGAAGGCCGCCACTCAGGCCCGCGGCGCGTCGTCGGGCGGCCCCGGGTCGGGCGGCCCTCGGTCGGACAGGGGCGCCCGCGCCAAGCCCGGGTCGACGCGCGCGTGATCGACCTCCACGTCCATTCGACGGCGTCCGACGGGACGCTGCCGCCGGAGGCGCTCGCCTCCCGGCTGGCCCGCGACGGCGTCACCACCTTCAGCCTCTGCGACCACGACACGACGGCCGGCATCGCCGCCGCCGCCGAGGGGGCGCGGGCGGCCGGCCTCGGCTTCCTCGCCGGCATCGAGATCACGGCCATCGAGGACGGCAAGGACGTCCACGTCCTCGGTTACGGCATCAATCCGACGTCGCCGCCGCTGTCCGCCTTCCTCGCCGAGCAGCGCGGGTATCGCCGCGCCCGCATCGTGGCGATCGAGGAACGGCTGGCGGCGCTCGGCGTGCCGGTGACGCTGGCCGCGGACGCGCGCCGCGCCAACTCCGACGACGAACGCGCCATCGGCCGGCCCGTCGTCGCCCGCGCGCTCGTCGCCGCCGGCCACGTCGCGTCGATCTCCGAAGCGTTCGACAAGTACCTGACGCCGGGCCAGCCGGCCTTCGTGCCGCGGACCGGCGCGCCGGTGCCGGAGGTCGTGGCGATGATTGCCCGGGCCGGCGGCATCGCCTCGCTGGCGCACCCCGGGCAGACGAAGCGCGACGACGCGATCGAGCGGTGGGTCGAGGCCGGGCTGCCGGCGATCGAGGTGTGGCACAGCCACCACGACGACGACGCGGTGGCGCGCTACAGCGCGCTCGCCCGGCGCCTCGGCCTGCTGATGACCGGCGGCTCCGACTTCCACGGCGACGACACCGGCCGCGTCTACCGCGTCGGCGTGGTCGGCGCGCCGCCGGAGGCGTTCGCTCGCCTGACCGCCCGGCTTGCCCAGACGGGCCCGTCGCGCTGATGCGCGCCCTCGAGCTCGCCGGCGTCGTCAAGGACTACCGCGGCCTGCGGCCGCTGCGCATCGCCGATCTGGCCGTCGAGGCCGGCGATCGCGTCGCCATCGCCGGTCTCGATCGCGCCGCCGCCGAGGTGTTCGTCGATCTCGTCAACGGCGCGCTGCTCCCCGACGCCGGAGTCATCCGCGTGCTCGGCCGCGCGACCGCCGAGATCACCGAGGCCGACGACTGGCTGACGTGGCTGGACGCTTTCGGCATCCTGACGCCGCGGGCGGTGCTGCTGGAGTCCTCGTCGCTGGCCCAGAACCTGGCCTTGCCGCTGTCGCTCGACTTCGACCCGATGCCGGCGGCCCTGCGGGCCCAGGTCGAGGCGCTGGCCGCGGAGGTCGAGCTGCCGGCCGAGCGGCTCGATCGACCGATCGGCGACCTGCCGCCGCTGGTCCGCCTGCGCGCCCACCTGGCCAAGGCCCTCGCGCTCGACCCGAAGGTCGTGCTGCTCGAGCATCCGACGCTGTCGATCGACGCCGCGGACGTCGGGCCGTTCGCCGACACCGTGCGGCGCGTCGCCGAGGCGCGCCGACTGACGCTGGTCGCGCTCACCGAGGACGCGGCGTTCGCCGACGTCGTGGCGACGCGGGCCTATAGACTCAACGGCGGCACCGGCGCGCTCACCTCGACGCGCGGCTGGCGCCGCTTCCTTGCGTGATTCCTCAGGAGATCTCGTGCGACTGCTGCTGTTCGATATCGACGGAACGCTGATCCTCACCGGCGGCGCCGGTTCGCGCGCCATGACGCGGGCCTTCGCCCAGACCCATGGCCTCGAGGACGCGCTGAAGAAGGTCGACCTGGCCGGGCGCACCGATCGCATCATCATGCGCGACGCGCTGACCAACGCCGGCCTGCCGCACGAGGACGTCGACGTCGACGCGTTCCGGACCGCCTACTGCGCCGCGCTGCGGGAAGAGATTCAGCTGCCGGGCAACGGCCGCCGCGGCCTGCTGCCGGGGGTGCGGCCGCTGCTCGAGGCCCTGGCCGGACGCGACGACGTCCGGCTGGCGCTCCTCACCGGCAACTTCCGCGCCTCGGCCGAGATCAAGCTGGCCGCCTTCGACGTGTGGAAGTTCTTCACGTGGGGCGCGTTTGCCGACGACGCCATCGAGCGCGACGACCTGATCGCCGTCGCCCACGCGCGGCACGAGACCGAGCACGGCCATCTCATGGAGGCCGAGTCGGTCGTGGTCATCGGCGACACGCCGCACGACATCCGCTGCGCCCGTGCCGGCGGGGCCAAGGCGGTGGCCGTCGCGACCGGCAACTACGACCTCGCCTCGCTCGAGCGCCACAGCCCCGACGCGCTCTTCGCCGACCTCACCGACACCGACGCGGTGCTCGGCGCGCTCCTCGGCTGATCCGGCCGGGCCCGATCCGGCCCGCCACGATCCGTAGACGAAAAAACCCGGCCGCCGCCCCGTGAAGGGCGACGACCGGGTTTGGATCGGCGACGAAAAGCCTCAGCCCTCGACGAGTCGGACTTCGCCGGCCCGGGGACCCTTCGGCGACTCCTCGACCGTGAACTCGACCCGCTGGCCTTCACGGAGCAACTCGAACACGGCGCCCCGGACGGCGCTGCGGTGGAAGAAATGTTCGGTCCCGCCTTCATCGCGGATGAAGCCAAAACCCTTGTCGATCAGGAGACGCGCGATCGTCCCAGTCTGCATAGCCTACCCCTCCGATTGGAACTCCCGGGGTGCTTCCCGGGTTGCGGCGCGGCTCGACGGACGTCGCTGAGCCCCACCGGGCACGAACTCGGATCCGCGGACGGAACCGACGGCAACGGCCACCGGCGATTGGCGGACGCTGGCTCCGGGCTGCCAGCCGGAGCACTACTACCTAGACAGCGGTCGCGCACCCTCCACCGTGGAGTGAGGCGAGGCGGTATCCGCCTTCAACTTCGTCGTCCTCGTCGTCGTCCTCTTCGTCGTCCTCGTCGTCGTCGTCGAGGTCGTCGTCGGGATCGCCGTCGTAGTCGTCGTCGTCCGGGAGCAGCGTGTGGGAGGCGAGGTGTGAACCCATCTCAATGCGCTCGAACGGCGGCTCGCTACGCACGAGATGGCGGCGGAGCAGACCGAAAGCGCCCCAATATTACCATGCGTATCGGGGGCCTTTGACGAGGGCGCGACGGCTGCGCTAGAATCGCGTGTTCGTTCGGCTTCGACGAATGGGCCTGTAGCGCAGTTGGGAGCGCGCCTGAATGGCATTCAGGAGGTCACCGGTTCGATCCCGGTCTGGTCCACCATCCTTTCTTTCCATCCTCAACCGGCTGCAAGTAACTGAAAGCCGGTGCGGTTACGGCGGTTCCAACAAAGCCGTTTCCGTCGAACGCGACTCCCTCGGGAAAGAACAGCTGTTGGAGCCGCTGTCGCTGTTCGAGTGACGCCTGCACCCACAGGTCGGCGGCGCGCGGCAAAACGCGCTCAGCGAACGCCAGGATGCCTTCCACGTCGAGTTCTTCGAGCTTCGAGGTGTGTCGGTCGATCTTGAGCAAGCGTCAGCTCCTCGCGCAGCGTCTCGGCGTGGCGGTCGTAGGTGCTCGATGTCGATCGAGCGCTCGAAGAGGAACGCCTCGTCGAGCGGTCCAGCTTCTGCTGAATCGCCTTCGCCGCGCCGCTCGGCGCTCGCGAGGTCGGTTGGACCGTAGCCTTGCGCTCCTTCCAGACCTGCAGGACTGATTCCTTCAGCAGCCGCATGTAGCCGGCGTTGGCTGCAGTCGGGCGAGTTCGTCGACGAACAGGCCTTCGAGCTTCGCCTTCGTCACGTTCACGCCGCGGCAGCCGGGGCGGCAGTGGTAGTACGCGTAGTAGTCGCTGCGGCCCTTCGACCAGCTCCCGGTCAGGCCGCGATCGCACGTGGCGCACCGCACGAAGCCGCGTAGCGGGAAGTCTGGATGCGCGTTGCAGCGTCGGAGCCGTGATCGGCATGCGGCCTGACAGAACGGCCTGGGCGCGGTAGAAGATCTCTTCGCTGATCAGCGGCTCGAAGTCGCCGCGCTTGTCGCGCACGCCGTACTCCGGACGTCGATGATGCCGATGTACAGCTGATTTCGCAGCAGCATGCCGATCGCTTGTGAGCTGAGCGGCTGGTCCTCGGCGATTCCGTCAGGCCCCGCGGCGTTCAGCGTTCGCAGGATCTGCTGCTTGCGTGAAGCGGCCGGTCGCGTAGTCCTTGAACGCCCGGCGGACGATCGGCGCGCGTTCCGGGTCCGGCATCAGGCTCTTGCCCATTGCGCGCGGCGCGTTCAGGTAGCCGAGCGGCGCCAGGAATGTCCATCGTCCGAGCTCAAGCGCGGCCTTCATTCCGGCGCGCGTGCGATCCGAGCGCACGTCGTTGTCGAACTGCGCGAACGCGGCGAGCACGCCTTCCATCAACTTGCCGGTGGACGTGTCGTCGATCGGCTCGGTCGCCGACCGCAACGAGATGCCGAGCGACTTCAGGATGCGAGCGCAACGCGAAGTGGTCGTACTTGTCCCGCGCGAAGCGCGTCAGGTTGAAGACGACGACGAAGTGGACTTTGCCCTTGTTGCGTGCGGCAGAACGTGAGCAGCTCGCTGCAGCTCGGTCCGGTCCGCGGTCTTCGCGCTCTCGCCTTCTTCTTTGAAGCGCTCGAGGACCTCGAGCCCTTCGCGGCGGCAGTACTCTTCGCAGGCCCGGAGCTGGGTCGGCAGGCTCAGGTTCTCCGTCTGCTCCTTGGTGCTGACGCGGATGTAGATGACGGCGCCGACCATGGATCGCAGCTTAGTCCCCTCGTCCGGCGTCTTCAAGCCGATTATCGACGTGGCCATGCGGTCAGCCTCGGCCGTGGTCCTGCCGCTGCAGGAAGACCTCGATCAACGTGTGCGCCATCGCGTGCGCGTGGCGGCGAATCGCGTCGACGTCCTCGTCTGACAGCTCCAGCGCTTCGTCGCCGAGCAACTCGCGGCAACGCGTGATCGGACTCGTTCCGGACCGAGTTCGCTTTCGTTCGGGTCGTGCATTGTGCACGTCGTGGACGGCGACCGGCACGATGTGAAGGTGCGGACCTGCCCGGGCCATCACGCAATTGCCGGTCTTCGGCTCGATCGAGGCTCCCGTCAAGGCCGAAGCCACGCCGCAGGCGTGGGCCGAGCGTCAGCGAGGCGCCTTGACGGGAACGAGAGCGAGCCCACCATCGACCGCGTGATGGTCCGGGTCGCCTGACATGCGGGCCGCCGCGGCGTTGGGCAGCGCCGTGCGGAACTTGCGGCTGCTATCGCGGTGCCTTGGCTCGCCGCTGAGGCGAGCCAGGGGAGGGACGATCGGTGGGCGGAAGTTGGCGTCCCTCTCTCAGGATGAACGCTTGGACGCGTCGATTCCTTACAACGAGGCCTGTCGCCGGGCACGCGCGACCGGTTGCCGCCGGGCCAGACAGTGACGCCGACACGCGGGGCGTGAGCGACCCCCGGGGCCGCGGAGTTTCAGATCGCCGGGTTCAAAGAGGGGGTCGCTCACGCCCCGTCTCCTCACGTGACCCTGCCAGCCGGCGGCTCAGAGCGCCGCCGTGTCGAACCGCGTATTCGCGCGCAAGCTCCGTCCGACGAGTGACTTCCGGTGCGCGCCTGGCCCTATCGTGCCGTGAGTCAAGGGCCTGCGCGCATGGAACAGCCGAGCGCCGACAGCTTGGCAAGGTGTTAGCTCCCCCGTCAGCCCCTTGGAGAAGGCTCAGTCGAGCGCTCGTCCGGCGGAAGCGGTTGGCTAGACAAGCGGCTCCCGGGCCGATGTCTACCCTGTTGTCTATCAAGTCGGCTCCCACAGGGCAGCGGGCCAGGGGGAGAGAGCCCGCGTATAATTCGACCAAGGCCTCAACATGAACGCCACGAATGTGCTCGAGCGAGTGCCCATCCACACCGACGCCCACGGCGTGGTGCGCGTGGCGGGTACCCGGGTCACGCTCGACACCATCGTCGAGGCGTTCGAGACCGGTGCGACTGCCGAGGAAATCGCGCAGCAGTACCCAACGGTTCCGCTGGTCGATGTGTACTCCGTCATCACCTACTACCTCCGGCACAAGCCTGAAGTCGGCGCCTACCTGAAGGAACGCGAGGCGCTCGCTGAGCGCGTTCGGGAAGAGACCGAGCGGCGATTCCCTTCGACCGGAATCGGGGAACGACTGCTGGCCAGAGGCTGAACGCGCGGACTCGGCTGGGCCAGCACGCGTCGTGACATCCCCTGCAAGCGCGTTCCTGACTTCGGTCGGCAGACGGATTGACCATCGGGAATTGCAAAGAGAAGTGTGCGGTACAGCGATGAACCGAGCGGCTGTAGCGGAGAGGCCAGCAGATCAAGGCAAACTGCGTGCTCCGAGAAACCGGACGATTGTTCTCACTGACGCAGATCGGGCGCGCCTTCGTCCGAGGCTCACTTCAGAGATCTCGACCCCGATGAAGCTGGATTCCACCGTTCACGGCGACTGCCTAGAACTCAGTGGCGCGATCAAAGACCAAGCGGTGGACCTGCTTTTCCTCGACCCCCCCTATAACCTCGACAAGTCGTTCAATGGGCGGCGATTCGCTCGGCGGAGCGTGGACGACTACACCGCTTGGCTCGAGGGTGTGCTGTCGAGATTGCGGCCAAAGCTGAAGCCAACTGCCTCCGTCTATATCTGCGGTGACTGGCTGTCATCCGCTTCGATCTTCGCGGCAGCGTCCAAGCACCTGATCGTCAGGAATCGCGTGACATGGGAGCGGGAGAAGGGCCGGGGCGCGAGCGCCAACTGGAAGAACTCGTCAGAGGACATCTGGTTCTGCACCGTGGCGGACGACTACACCTTCAACCTCGACGCCGTTAGGCTTCGCCGTCGCGTTCTGGCTCCGTACACCCACGGCGATGGTGCCCCCAAAGACTGGCAGAGGGACGATACCGGCGGCCACAGGGACACCTGTCCGTCGAACTTCTGGTCCGACATCACCGTTCCATTCTGGTCCATGCCGGAGAACACGGACCATCCGACGCAGAAGAGCGAGAAGCTCGTTGCCAAGCTCCTGTTAGCGAGCACCAACGCCGGAGATCTGGTCCTGGACCCGTTCTTGGGAAGCGGAACTACCTCCGTCGTCGCCAAGAAGCTTGGGCGGCAATTCCTGGGAGTCGAGATCGACGAAGAGTACTGCCTACTAACGGAACGCCGCCTGGAGATCGCCGCGGAGGTGACCTCGATTCAGGGATTCGCCGATGGTGTCTTCTGGGAGCGAAACTCGCAGCCGCCTCGGCCATCGGCCTCTCCTGCGCAGCTCGCCTTCGACGGCGAATGACCCCGCTTGATGAGTTGGTCTCATTCGTAACCAGGTTCAGTGCCGCGAATCCGCGAACCTCGAAGGCTGAAGTTGCGGAGGCGGCCGCCGAAGCGTTCGGACTGACCAGGGTTCGCAGCCTCTACGTTGGACCGGCGTTCAGCGTCAGGTTCTCCGTTGCCGGCGGCAGCGGGCTGTCCAACACCATCCTGTCGCTGTCGGCCCTTCAACCGCACGATGAGCAACCGGTTCTGGTGTGCGTTCTTCGGGCCATCGGCCCCGAGTTCCTCCTGGCTAACAGCACGTTCTTGCGAAAAGTGAGCCACAGTTCGCGCGACCTGGCGCTTGACAACGTTCGCGGGAGCTTCAACGGCTCCGACATCATCCGGGAGATCGACGGCCTCACGAACGCACCGGAGAACTTCGCAGCGCTCTTCGCGCTGCACAGTGGATTCACCTGGGACGAGAACCTTGCTCGACTTGTCGAAGCCACAGGCAACATCGTCGGGACGGGACGCAGGTTTCCCGTCGGCGAGCGGGAGAGGGCGATCATCCTGACCGCGCCTGAAGTGGCCGCCCGGCTGTCCGAGCACCACGAGTACCTGGAAGTCGGACGCCGTCTGAGCACCGCTTTGGCCGCACGACGGGAGCAGGTGCTTGCCGCCGGTGCAATCGACAACGTCAATCTTCGCGGCAATCGAATCGAACAGCTCCTGACGGACGCCGGTCACTTCCATCGCCTTGACGACATCGTGTTCACGCTGAAGCTTGGAGCCACGGTCGTCGTTGACATCAAGACCAAGATCTTGGCCCTACAGGCGAGTCCGAAGGCCTACAATATCGACAAGTATTTGGCTCTCCTGGCTCAAGGCGACACGGTGATGTCGTTCTTCTTCGTGGGCCTCGACTTGGCGGAGCACTCGGTCAAGTCATGCTTCGTATCGATCCCTCGATCGCACCATCCTCGGTGCGACGAGGGTCCAACATCACTGGGCTGGTCGAAACTCTCGCGGCGTGACTCAGCTGACCGGCAACTTGCCTATCTTCGAGCCTGGGCTTTCGGGAAGTAATCGACGTAGCACTGGCTCAGCGGGCCCTGCAGTCTTTCATCGACGCGTGACAGGATTCTCAAGCCGCGGACACTTTTATCGCCCGCGAGTCTCTGGAAGAGGTGAAGAGTGGAACGTGAACGTTCCGTATTTGCCGTCGGTCACAAATCTTCATAAGGTTCTTGACAAGATCCAGAACGCGGGCGTTCCCGAAGTCTTCAACATCGACTTCCTGAGGGACCTGGAATTCACCAGCTCGAACGACCGGCCGGTCATTAAGGTATTCAAGTACATCGGACTGCTGGACGCGTCGGGGCGGCCACACAACGGCATATCGTGAGTTTGTCGACCACACAAAGGCCAAGAAGGTACTCGCCGCTCGGCTCAGAGCCTGCGTACGACGATCTCTACCTGAGTGACAAAGACGCACACACTCGCACGGTCGAATCTCTGAAAGGATGGTTCAAGACCAAGACCGGCGAAGGCGATGCTGTCGCGAAGAAGATTGCCACGACATTCCGCTCTCTGGCGCAGTACGCGGACTTCACCGGGCCAGTTCCGGAGGCACCGAAACCTCCGATTGAGCTTCCACCTGAGCCCCACAAGGCACCTGCCATGCCTACGCTGCCGATAGCACCCGTTTCTCCACCGCGGGAAGACGGAGCTCGGATTGGTCTACCGAATTGAGATTCATCTCCCAGACACGCAGAATGTCGAAACGTTTCGGGCGACATTCAAGGCGCTCCGCGAGGAGTTGATGCCGTGAGGGCCGTGCTCAATGACTTCGCGTTTCGCGGATTACTGGGGCGCCAGTGCGTCACCGAACTTCAGCAGAAGGGTCTGCTGCGTTTGCCCACTGGCAACCTCAACTGAACGGGCCGACCACGACCTGATGGCGCCGGTGCCAGAGGCGATCAGGACGAGCTCCTTGGCGATGCAGCGAGAACTACCGACTTCTGTTCGTTCTTGAGAATGTGATTCGCGAGTTCATTGCCGTGAGGCTTGTCGAGACCGACGGAGAGGACTGGTTCGACAAACGGGGCTCAGCAGCGATGAAGCAGAAAGGTAACAGACAGGAAGGAGAAGGAAGAGAAGAACCAGTGGCACGTGGGCCGAAATAGCCACGCAATCTTCTATCTCGATTCTGGTGATCTCGGCGCGCTGATTACCACGCACTGGGCGGTGTTCAAAGATTTCTTCGAGAATCAGGCGTGGGTGCTGAGTCGGATCCAAGAGGCTGAGCGCACGCGCAATGTGATAGCGCACACCAACGTGCTCGCTGCCGAGGAGGCCCTTCGACTAGAGATGTACCTCCGTGACTGGATCAAGCAGGTCGTCTGAGTCGGCAGCACTGTGGCCAGTGTGAAGAGAAGATCTGGCAGCCAGCGTCGGGGCTCCCTGAACATGCTCGTGACCTCAGTTCTGAGCGTCGTGTAGTCGCTGGCCGAATCGTTCATGCTGCGGTCCGAACTGCGTCGATGCGCCGGAGCCAGGCGTTGACCTGGTTCCAACTGGCGCTGTTCTGGTCCACCAGCCTTCGCTCACGCGTAGACGAGACGAAGCGTGAGCTTCGGCTCGGCAAGCCTCCGAAGGCTGCCACGCCGTAGCCCCGGAGGGGCGAAGGCGGGCTCTCGCAAGCTTCCCCAGCCAGCCCGAAGCTCTGCCTTACGCTCCGTGAGTGCAGGGAGCGCGTACCGCCGCCGGTTGGAGATGCGCGGAAACTGCGGTGGCTCCGTGTTTCGGTCGACGAATCCTGTGGAGCATTGCGGGCGCCGTTCTTGCGACGGTGCCTCCTCGGTGAAACGCTTTGTCTACGTGCTCCGCAATACCGAGGCTTTGCCGCGCTACTACGTTGGAGTCACCGAAGACGTCGCGCGACGCCTGAGCGACCACAACGAAGGCCGGTGCTCGCACACCGCCAAGTACCGCCCCTGGCGACAGCACGTCGTCGTCGCGTTCTCGACCGAGCGCGCCGCCTGCGCCTTCGAGTGCTACCTGAAGTCCGGTTCGGGCCGCGCCTTCGCCAAACGCCACTTCGGCTAGCTGCCAGGTGAACTCGCCGACCTTCGCATTCCGCGCAAGCGTGACTCCTCGCGCAGCCGCTCGGCGTGCCGGTCGTAGGTGTCGATGTCGATCGAGCGTTGGAACAGGAACGCTTCGTCGAGACGGTCGAGCTTCTGCTGGATCGCGTCGGCTGTTCGCTGCGCCTGTGCCATGTCGGCGCGGACGGCGGCCTGCTGCGCCTTCCAGATCCCCAGCACTGATTCCTTCAGCAGCCGCATGTAGCCTGCGGTCGGTTGCAGCCGCGCCAGCTCGTCGGTCAAGAGCGTCTCGAGCTTCGCCTTCGTGACGTTCTTCAGCGCGCGGTCGCGTTGAGCGGAGGCCAGTCGCCGGAGCCCTTCCGGACGTGAGATTCTGGCAATAGCTCCGCATCTGCCGCTCGGTCCGCGAGTCGCTCACTGGCCAAAGGCTCATGAGCAGCGACTGGGCGGCCGCCCGTTGGTGTCGAGTCCATTCGTCACGGCTGTACGCACGTGGAGCCACCCGCGGCCGTCGACGGCCGGCCGCCATCGTTTCTCAGGCGCCTCTCCGCAAGGTTGCTAATATCTCGCTTGCATGCGCATGCGGGGCTGGCGGGCAGCGGGGCTGGCGGGAGCGATCGGCGTCGGGAGCGTGCTGGTGATCGCCGCCCTGTTGCAGTTCCTGGCGCCGGCTCTCGCCTATCAGCTCCGCGACCGTGCCCGTGAGGTCGCTTCGGGCAACGGCCGCCGGACGTTCCGAATCGCACTTGGCGCCAAAACCGGCTCCAGCTACCGGATAGGCACGGTGCTGAACCGCTACCTGCAGGAGAAGTCGGGCTACCAGCTGGAGCTGCTCGCCACTGCGGCGCCGGGAAACGTCGGGGCCCTCCTCGACCGGACTGACCGCATCGATCTCGCGACCATCAACAGCGCGGACGACGACGCGGCCAAGGCGAGCGGCGTCGTGGCGCTCGCGGCGCTGGAACCGCAGTACTTCATGGTGTTGGTGCCCAAGGCGAGCCCGGTGCAGGAGTTCCGCGACCTCGCCGGCGCCGTGAATCCGGGCGCGAGGCAGCACGGACAGCCGGCGACGCTCGGCGAGCGGGTACTGGAGTACGACGGCCTGACGTCGGGATCTCCGGACGGGTCGGCCCCGCGCGTCGCGATCGTGCGGCCGAAGGGAGGCATGGCCACGGATTTCGAGGCCGGGCTGATGACGGCGGTCAGCAGGACACAGACGCTGCACAGCGACCTCATCGAAGGGCTGGTCAGTGGCGGGGCGTACCGTCTGGTGCCGATCCGCGATCACGATGCACTGGCAATGTCGATACCCGGCACGCGGCCCGGATTCATTCCGTCGGGACTCTATGGGCCGGATCGGCGGCTTCCGACTGAACCCGTGCCGACGATCACTACGACTCAGCTGCTGGTGGCCCGTGCCGATCTACCGGGCCGCGTGGTTCGCGATCTGCTCGAAGTCATCTACGACCCGCGCTTCGCGCGCGATCTGCACTACGACCTCAGCGAGCAGAACGGGCGCGCCGTCGCGAGCCTGCTGTTGCACCCAGCGGCCGACATCTACTATCACCGCAACGATCTGTTGACGTCCGACCGGCTGGGCCGCCTGTCGTTCGTAGCGTCGAGCCTCGCAGCGCTTGCGGCGGCGCTCCAGTTCGCCGTCCGGTATCGGCGGAACGAGCAAGTGAAGGGGCGAAGCCGCCTGCTCCGATTGGAGCTCGCGAAGCTGGATGCCATCCGGCAGCGCGTCGAGGCGAGCCCCGATCCGCGCGAGGCCCACCAGTTGATGCGCGACGCACACGACCTCTTGTCCGAGGCAGAGCGCGACGCGGCCGCTGGCCTGCTGGACGCGCAAGGGATCGATTCGTTGCGATCGCTGCACCGCGTCTGCTGGCTCTCGATGCGGCAGCGGAGTCCTGACCGCGAGCTGCCGCAATCGGCACCTGTGCAGCCGGCTGCAGTCTCAGCGCCCGTGCCGCCGGACTCCACCGCGCCCGGCTCTCCATCCGAGGTATCCAGATCAGCAATGGATTCCAACACGTGAAGGTCTGTGCAATGCCAGCGTTTGCTCCGCCAGACGTCACACTGAGACGACGAGGGACCTATGAAGCCGAAGACCGTGTTCCTGGGCGAGATGACGAGCCCCGAAGTCGAAGCCTTCCTGAAGTCGCACCACACCGTCATCGTGCCGGTCGGTGCGGTGGAACAGCACGGCCCGCACCTCGCGCTCCTGACCGACGTCCTGATTCCGCAGGAGGTGGCGCGCCGGGCCGCGCCGACGCTCGGCGCGCTGGTGGCACCGCCGATCAGCTATGCGCTGTCGTATCCGCACGTCGGGTTCACTGGTCTCGTGCACATCCGCATTCCCACCTTCATGGCGCTCATCGAGGACGTGGCGGTCTCGCTCGCCAACGCCGGTTTCAAGCGCATCGTGTTCCTGAACGGCCACTACGACAACACCTATGCCATCGCCTACGCCTGCGCCAACGCCGCCGACAGGCTGCCGCGCGGCGTCCAGGCGTTTCCCATCAACTACTGGGACGGCATGTCCGCTGAAGAGGCCGCCGAGTACACGAGCCTGGCCAAGGGCATGCACGCTCACGCGGCCGAAACGGCCGCCATCCTCGTCATCAACCCGAACCTCGTCGACATGTCGAAGGCGAACGCCGAGTTCCCGCCGTTTCCGGAGTTCACGGTCAACTCGGGCCCGGTCCACACCGCGTTCTTCTTCACCTCGCCCGGCTCGGTCTTCCGGGCGACCAGGAGCGGCACGTGGGGAGACGCCACCACGGCTACGCCCGAGATGGGCGAGCGCTTCCTCGCCCTAGGCGTCAAATCGACCCTCGCCGTGCTCGAGAACATCGAGAAGACCTTCGCAGCCATGCCGCCACGCTGACCATGGCCAGGACACATCTCTTGACGCGCCGTGAACTGCTCGGAGTCGCCGGGCTGGCTGGCATCACAGCTGTCGCCGGTAGCGGCGTTGCCGCGGCACCGCAGACCGTGCCGGGTCGACCCCGGATCGCCTGCTTGGTGAGCTTTTGGGGTGCTCCGGGATCGCATGCGGACTGGATCATCACCAAGCTGATGGATGGCTATTGGTGGCAGGGCGCCCACACGCCTTCGCGCGTCGACATTGTCTCCGTCTACATCCATCAGTTCGACACCAGCCTCCTGGGCCAGAAGATCTGTCAAAGCGAAAAACATTCCGATCTACAAGACAGTAGGTGAGGCCGTCACGCTTGGCGGGACGGAGCTTGCGGTGGATGGTGTCGTCATCGTCGGAGAACACGGCGACTATCCGACCGATCTCAAGGGCCACTGGCTCCTGCCGCGCTGGTGGATCTACCAGCAGGTCGTCCGGGTCTTCGAGAAGAGCAAGCGCTCGGTGCCGGTCTTCAACGACAAGCACCTCTCCTACAATTGGGACGATGCCAAGTGGATGTTCGACAAATCCCGTGAGCTGGGCTTTCCGCTGACCGGCGGTTCCTCCATCCCGACCTACTTCCGTAAGCCGGAGATCGACCTCGCCATCGATACGCCTATAAAGCACTCGATCGTGGTTGGAGGCGCTGCGGATGAGGGGGCCATCTTCCATTGCCATCGACGTGCTGCAGGCCTTCGTCGAACGCCGCAAGGGCGGCGAGACAGGCGTCAAAGCCGTCCAGTCCATCCGCGGACCTGAAACATGGAAGTGGGTCGCACGCAATCCACTGGGCGGGCAAGCTGCTTGATTCAGTGGAGAGGCGTTTCAGACCTGAAGCCGGCAGCGCTTTCAGGAGAACGACCGGGCGAACGTCTGTGTCGTGGACTACAACGATGGCACGAGAGGGGCCGTGATCTCCGGGCAGGGACGTGGGCTGGACGTTCGCCGGCGAAATCGAAGGGCAGTAAGAGCCGGCGATCGTCTCGATGCTTGGCTGGCCCGGCCCGTACTCGCAGTATCACGCCGCGAACGGGCAACCGCATTGGATTACCGAGATGATGGTGACGAAGCAGCGAACCATTCAATGCGGAGCGGCTGCTGTTGTCCACCGGGATCGCGAACCACTACATGGAATCGAACTGGGAGAACGGCCGTTACTCGGCGGTCGGGCGCCGCATCGAGACGCCGTTCATGAACATGCACATACCGCACGACGCACGGGGCGATGTTCGAGAAGGGCGAGCGTCCGCCGAACAGGCCGTACATCCGCGGCTTCGACAAATAGGCGCCGGGCGACTGAGATCATGAAACGCCGAGATGCGATCGAGCGATTGACGCTCCTGTCGATGGCTGGAGGTGTGCTTCCGCGCACGTCCATGCCCGCTGCTGCTGTCCCCGGCGGTCAGGCGCCCTCGCCTCGTCCGCCAAGAGAACCGATGCCACCGCTGCATCGCGACGCCTTCGTGATGGACGGGCATACGCACGTCATGACCCGTGAGTTGTTGCTCGGCACCGATATCGGCCAGCGGTATCACGACGGGAACGTCGACCTGCCCAGGGCGAAGGAGGGCGGCGTCGACGCGATGTTCTTCTCGGTCTACACGCCGGAGAACTACTATCCCGGACGATTCGAGATCAAGAACACCTTCCGGGTCGTGCAGCTGGCGCTCGACCAGATCAAGAAGAACGAGCAACGCCATCGGCCTGGCCCTGAATGCCTCGGACATCGACCGGATCAACAAGAGCGGAAAGATCGCGGCCTTCCTGGATCTCGAAGGCGGCTATGACCTGTATGGCGACCTGCATCTGCTGCGCGCCTTGCACAGGCTTGGGCTGCGCTCCCTGCAGTTGACCGCGCACAACACCACCAACGCGTTCATCGACGCCTGCAACGACGTCTACACCTGGGGCGGCATCAACGCTCACGGAAAAGCCGTGATCAAGGAGATGAACGATCTCGGCATGGTGATCAACGTCGCTCACGCCTCGAACGACGCGCATCATCCAGTCGGCCGCGGCCAGCCGCCATCCGGTGATCTATAGTCACGGCGGCTTCTACGCGATCGTCGATCATCCGCGCTGCATCAGCGACGAAGCGGCCAAGGCGATCGCCGCCAAGGGCGGAGTGATCGGCATCCACTTCGGGAGCCTGTTCAACAACCCAAAGTACTGGCAGTGGCAGAAGCCGAACGTTCGCATCAAGTCGCAGCCGGTGCCTCAACCCAAGACGCCGTGGATCTTCGATTCACAAACGACCACGCAGACCATCGAGGACGTGGACAAGGCGCTGGCGCCAACGGTTCCGCTGAACTTCCGCGGCACCATCCCCGATGAGTACTGGATGCATGTCGACCAGCTCGCCAAAGTGATCGACTACGGCGTGCGGCTGGTCGGCGACGATCACATCGCCTTGGGCTCCGACCTGGATGGCGGGCCTGAACTGCCGCACGAAATCCAGGACATCAGCGACTATCCGCAGATCACGATCGCGATGCAGAACTTGGGCTATGACGATCGGCGAATCAGGAAGATCCTGGGCCTGAACTGGCTCCGGGTGATTCGGCGTGTCACTGAAGGCGGATGACCGTGCGGTGAGTGGTGAGCGGAGTGAATGGAAATGGTGAGAATGTCTTATCTCGCCTGCTGTGCGGGATTCGGAATGATCCCCAGCTGCATCATCATGCCGAACATGTCCATCAGGATTCGCGTCGAGACGATCTTCTCTCCAGCGAATCGGTCGATCACCATGCCCCACACGCGAATCGGGCGGTGCGTCGCCGGAATGCCCAGGAACTCACCTTGATGCGTGCCGGACCAGACGAACCGGCTCAATACTTTGTCGCCCTCCGCGATCTGTTCTTCGACAGTCCAGTTCGAATCCGGAAACGCGGATCGAATGCGGATCAACGTGTCCTTGAGACCATCGAGTCCCGGGCCCTGTCCTGGGAAGGGCACCTCCTCCACCATGTCGCGCTCGAAGTAGTCGCCGGTCGCCTCGATGTCGCCACCGGTGAGGACACGGCCAAGGAATTCACCGACGCGAGCCTTGTTCCTGTCGGACATGGGCACCTCAGTCACGTCGAGTGGACCGCAGTATATTCCGGCCATTGGCGGGCGTCCCGTCCGAACCGAACGACAGTCGACACGGTCCGGCCGGACGTGAAGCGCCGAAGACCTCTGCGATCATTTGCTCTACGTCAGCGGCTTGATGCGGATGTTCTTGTAGTAGACGACACTGTTGGCATCGTGCGCTTGAAGCGCGATCGTCCCGCCTTGCGGCGTGATCGCGCGTCCCGGGCCCTCTCGCCCGCCGTTCCAGTCCGCCGGCTGTGTCCACGATACCGTCTGCTGCTCGTTCACCTTTACCGTGATCGTCTGATCCTTCACGATGATATGGAACGTGAACCACTCGTCGTCTTTCACCGGCGACTCGGTGATGTCGGCGACATGATAGAGACTGCCGGTCTTGACCTGATCCCGAGCGTAGGCGTTGTTGATCTGGATCTCGAAGCCCTTCGACGGCAAGTCGCCGGAGGCGCGGACGTTGCCGCCCCTCTCCTCGAACTCGGTGAGGATGTAGACGCCACCGTTCGACCCGCCGGTCGCGTTCGCCTTCACCTTCACGTCGACCTTCAGTTCGAAGTTGCGGAACGCGTGTCCCAGGAACGGGCCATCGTAATAGGCATGACTCGCGCGGCCGTTCGCGGCAATCGCCCCGTCCTCGACCGTGAACGACTCGGGCTTGCTGACCTTCCAGCCGGTGAAATCCTTCCCGTTGAAGAGAGGTGTCCACCCGGCGTCCGCGGCTGAATCCGGTGGGGCGGTCTTCTGCCGGCCGGCGCCTGCACGAACACAGCGACCACCAGGGCGACGACAGACACAGAGTGGCTCAGCATGGTCGTGAGTGTAGCAGCGCGCGGCATTCAAACTGCGGTTCGTGTACGCGCCGCTGGAGCGTGCCAGCAGGCGGCCTGTTTACGGCTCGAGGCCGCTGCGGCGGCGCTCCAGTTCCTCGAGCGTGCGTGGCCAATCCTTCTTCAGCAGGCGCGAGAGTGCCCGGTCCGCGAGCAGGCGTCCGTCGGTCTGACACGTCGCGCAGTAGTTGGCTTCGTTCGCCGCGTAGACGATCCGCTGCACGGGCGAGCCGCAGCGCGGGCACGGTTTCCCGTAACGTCCGTGGACGGCCATCTCCTCGTGGAACGCGGTGACCTTCGCGGGAAACCCGCCGCCGGCCTGCTCACGCAGCCTGTCGGTCCATTCACGAAGCGTCGCGCGTGTAGCGTCGTGGAGGCGGCGGCTCTCGTCGACCGAGAGGCTCTGTGACATGCGGAATGGCGAGAGTCGCGCGGCGTGCAGGATCTCGTCGGAGTAGGCGTTACCGATGCCACTGAACACGCGCGGGTCGGTGAGCGAGCGCTTGAGCGTGTGATTGGCCTGCTTCAAGGCGCGGTCGAACGCCGCGGCATCGCTGTCGAGCACCTCCAGTCCACCGGGATCGTGTGCGGCAAGTGCCACGGCACCGTCGACGACGTGCAGCGACGCGCGGTGCACGCTCCCGGCCTCCGTGAGCGTCAGCGCGCCGTGCGCGAAGTGGATCGTGAGCAGCGCCGACGGTCGAGCGCCCCGCTTGCGACCGGCTGCCGGCTTCGTCTCGCTCCACTTGAACCGGCCGGCGATCATCAAGTGGAAGACGAGAAAGAGCCCGCCGTCCAACTCGAACGCGATCCGCTTGCCGAGACGGCGCAGACCCTCGATCGTCCGGCCGGTTGCCTGATTCAGCCGCGGTTCCACCGAGCGCAGCACGAACGGAGAACCCAGCTCGATCGCTTCGATGCGTCGCCCGACGACCCGGGGCTCGAGCGCGTGGATGTACAGGAGGATGTCCGGCAGCTCGGGCACCCACGCAGGATACTCTCGGCATTCCCGACAAGGGCGGCAGCGCCACCCACGGACTCCTCGCGATCGCGTGAGTCGGCCAGCGGCGCCAAACGGGCCGAGGACGGCAGGGGCGATAAGATACCGCGATGGACGAGCTGCCAGAGGCACCGGGGGCATCTCGGACGACGATTCCCGAGCGCGGCACCAGGCTCGATTCGTGGAAGGAGATCGCGGCGTATCTGAATCGCGATCTCCGCACGTTGCAGCGCTGGGAGAAGACCGCCAACCTGCCGATCCGGCGGCTGAACAAGCCCGGCATGCGCGCCGTCTTTGCCTACACCGCCGACCTCGACGAGTGGCTCCGCCAGCAGAGTCCCGGGCCGTCCCACGCCACACCCGAAGATCGGTCCGTCACGACAGCCCCGCCGACTCCGGCAACGTTGCCGGCGCACCGAGACCCGACGCGCGTCATCGTAGCCGCGCTGGTGATCCTCGTGGTGTTGGCGGGGGTCGGGACATTGCTGCTCACACGCCGTGATCCGCTGCCCTTCACCGTGTTGACGGCCCGTCCGATCACGTCCGATCCGGGATTGGAGCGCGATCCCGACATCTCGCCCGATGGCAAGGCCGTCGCCTACGTGTCGGCGGCGCCAAACCTCCGCGCGCGCATCCAGATCCGGATGATCGACGGCGGCGAACCGCAGTCACTGACCACGGCGGCCGCCAACGAGTCGAGTCCGGTCTGGTCGCCTGACGGGGCGCGCCTGGCCTTCCTTCGCGGCGATCAGGATGACGCCGCGACGGTGTTCACCATCTCCAGGCTCGGCGGAGAGGAGCGCAAGATCGCGGACGTGCGCCCGTTTCCACAGCGGCGTTCGAACTTGATTGGCCACCTGCTCGCCTGGGCCCCTGACGGTCGTCACGTGATCGTGCCAGACCGCCCGGGTGACGCAAGTCGACTCTTTCTGATCGATACGCAAACTGGAACACGCCAGGTGCTGACCTCGCCGGCGTCGGGCGAGATCGACGTGGAACCGTCGATCTCGTCGGATGGACGGCTCCTGCTGTTCAATCGCGTGCGCGCCGAGTTTCAAAGCGACGTGTTCGTCCAACGGCTGGGCGCGGGGTACACGCCGGACGGCCCTCCTCGCAAGTTGCCATCGACGGCACCGTGGAATGGCACCCCGCGGCTGCTCGAGCAGCGCGGCGAGGTGCTGACCTCCGCCGGGAGCCTTCCCCGCCTGTCGCTCTGGCGCCAGCGCCTGGACGGGACCGGGCCGCCCGTGTCGCTCGGCATCATCGGCGACTACGCGACGCAGTCGGCCGTCCACGAGGCGAGCGGCCGCATCGTGATGGGGACCTACCGCGACCAGAGCGACGTACCTGCGCTTCGAGATCCCTCCCGCTCCGGCACCGTCTCCGGAAGAACCACGAGCGCTGGGGTTTCTCGAGTCCACGTTCATCGACCGCAGTCCGGCCTACGCAGTCGATGGTTCGCGGGTGGCCTTCATCAGCGATCGCACGGGGCGTCGCCAGCTGTGGGTTGCCACGGCAGCGGGCGAGAGGCCCACGGAGTGGACGCAGGCGTTCGAGGCGAATCCGCCTCCGCCGTCCTGGTCGCCCGACGGCTCGAAGGTGGCGCTCACCGGCGTCGGACCATCAGCGACGAGCCAGGTGTTCGTCGTCGATGCCGCGACGCGGATCGCGACACAGGTGACGCGGGAGGCGCTGCAGTACGGTCATGCGGAGTGGTCGCCCGACGGACGGCGCTTGTACTTCGCGGCGGCCGGCAAGAGTGGGTTCGCCATCTTTCGGGTGCCGGTCGAGGGTGGGGCCGCCGAGATCGTGCTGCCTGACTACCGGAGCGTCAGGGGCGTAGATCCCGGGGGCGTCGGGCTCTATGTGACGCAAACCGACCCTCGCAATCTGAGCACCCTCTACTACGTGCCGCTCCCGAAGGGCCCTCCGGTCCGTCTTGCGGTGATGAACGTCCCCGAAGACGCCTGGGTGACCCCGACAGGCGTCTACTACATGGCCCGTCAAGCCGACCGCCCGCTGGCGCCCGTGGCGCTCTACTTCCGCACCCATGACGGCGTCGTCACGCTGCTGCAGGAATACACGCGGCCGGCCGGCCGCGGCCTGTCGGTCTCCGCCGACGGACGCCATGCCCTCACCACCCGCGTCGTCCCGCCCATCAGCGACCTGCTGCTCCTCGAAACCTCGAAGTAGCCCACGCGACGCGCCCGGCCAATCGCTGACCGGGCGCGTCGATGGTGCGCGTTACTGCGCCGAACAGAGCAGCCGCACCGCCTCGGCCCAGTGTCCAATCGTGCGCACGTGGTCGCGCGACGTGAACGCCTTCTCGGCGAGCGCCGCCAGAGTGGCCGCGTTGTCCCGGATTGTCGTCGTGGTGACGTGGCTCGTGAGCTTGAGGTAGGTCCACTTCGCCGCGAGGATCAGACGGGCTTGCACCTGCTGCAGCACCGCCAGATTCGCCGCGGAGAGGCCGCCGCCCTTGATGATCGAGTCGCCGATCGCAACCGCGATCACCAGTTTGACGAGGGCCGGAACGTAGAGCTCCTTCGTCAACAGGCCGCACGCCAGCTCGATCTCGCCGGCCAGGAGCTTCAGCTTGAGTTTGGTGACCGTTGACACCTTGGAGTCGTTCAGGAGTGGTTTGAGCAGCTGGCCGAGGCCGCAGACGGCACCGCCGCCATCGACGACGCCGATGGTCACGTCTCGGCTGCCGACGCCGGTGTCGTCGTCGGTCACGGCGACGCGCACGATGAACGTGCCAACCTGGTTCCACGTGTGGGAGGCGCCGACCGTACCGCTGCCGACCCCCTGGATGAGGGTGCCCGGCTCGGACGTGCCGTCTCCCCAGCTGATGGTGGCCACGTGGGTATCGAGCGGTCCGGCGTCGGTGAACGGCGCTGCCAGAGTGACGGGCAGGCCGCTCAGCGCGAGGGTCGCGCCACCGATGGCCGCGCCGGTTTCGTCGACCAGCGCCAGCGCGCTGACGACCGGCGCGACGTTCGCGACGGTGACCGCGGCCGCGGCGCTGCCCAGCCCGCCGTCCTTGTCGGCGACCGCGACCAGCACCGGCAACAGGTCGACGGGCGTGCGGGTCGGGCTGTCGTCGACATACTGATGCGTGAAGGAGTAGGTGGCGGTGCCGGGTGCGAGGGCGTACTGGCCGGTGACCCCGTCGCCCCACGACACCGTCATGGTGAACCCGTCGAAGACACCAGGGTCGGCGATGATCCCCATCACCGTCGCCACGCCGCTCTCGTTCGTGGCGGAGCCGCCCGCTGTGACCCGCGGGGCCACGTTGGCGATGACGGCCGGGAACGTCACGGTGTTCGACGCCACGTTGTCCGCGTCCTGGACCGACACGGACACGGTGTAGGTGCCGTTGTCCGCATAGGCATGGGTGCCGGCGAGCGGGCCCGCCTGGCTCGTCATGTTGTCGTTGCGCCCGTCACCCCAGTTCACGGTGATCGCCCAAGGACCGTCGGCACCCGGGTCTGACAGCGTGCCGAGACTGAACGCGCCGGCCGCGCCTTCGCTGCCCGTCTGCGGCGCCGGCGCGGTCAGTACCGGCGGCACGTCATTGACTGTGACCACCGTGATGTAGTCCGTGAACCCGCCGTCCTTGTCGATGATGCGGCCCCTCACGATTCTGGCGCTGTTGTCCGGGAAGCTGCAGGTCGTGTTGGGGCTGCCGCCGCTGTTGGCGTAGGTCGCGGCGTTGAGCGGCGCGTTCGTGCACGCGAACGCGTAGTGGAAACCAGCGGCCGCGTCGGCGCCGGATGGATCGACAGGGGCGCTGAAGCTGATCGTCGCCGTGCTGCCCTCGTTGACCGGTCCGTTGTTCCCGAGCGTCGCCGTCGGGTCCACGTTGGCGATGTCGATGGTGAGCGCAATCGCCGGCGACTGCACGCGGTCGGCGCCCGCCGCGTACACCGAGACGCTGTAGCTGCGGTTGTCGTCGTAGGTGTGCGAGCGGTTCACCGCCCCGGTCGCGCTGACCGTGAACGTCTCCGCCGTGCCGTCGCCCCACTTGACGCCGATCGTCCACGGGCCGGCGCCGGGTCGCGCATCTTCCAGTTTGCCCAGCGTGAAGACGGCGCTGGCCCCTTCGTGGCCCGACTGCGGCGGCGGCGGGACGAGCGTCGGCACCAGGTCGTCGTTCAGGATGGCGCCGGTCCCTTGGCCGACCGCGATCGCAACGCCCTTGGCGTCGCTGAGCGTCACGAACAAGGTCTCGTTGCTCTCGACCGCGGTGTCACCGTTGACGTTGACGGTGACGGTCTTGGTGATCTCGCCGCGCTGGAACACCAGCTGCGCACTCGGCACGGCCGCATAGTCACTGCCCACGGTGGCGGTGCCATCCGTCACGGTGTAGAAGACGCTGGCGATACCGGTGGCCGCCTGGTTCAGCGACACGGTGAAGGTGAAGGGCGTCACGCCGGCGTGGCCTTCGGCGGCACTGACGTCGTCGATCGACACCTGGGGGATGTAGACGTCGTCGTTGACGACGGTGCCGGTGGCGCTGGCGGTCTCGATCGTCGCCCCGGTGGGGTGCGCGATGCGCACGGTGAAGGTCTCGTTGCCTTCTATCGCGGTGTCGCCGGTGACGTAGACCGTCGCCCTCTGGCGGGTCTCGCCTGGCGCGAACGTGACGGTGCCGTCGGCGACCGGCGTGTAGTCGCTGTCAGCGGTGGTGGCGACGCCATCGGCGGTCGAGTACTGCACCGTGACCGGCGACAGGCTCGGCGCGCTCAGGGTGACCACGAAGTCGAAGGGCGTCGGGCCGGTGTTGCCCTCTCGCCGGATGACGTCGTAGACGCTGACCTGTGGCAGCCCTGCGGTGCACAGTGAGTCGGCGTCGACGATGTCGCCGGGCAGCCAGGACCAGACGCAGGCCGCGCGCTGGAACTCCACCGCGGAACTGTTGGCCAGGCCGGCGCCGCTGGTGCTCTGCGTCGCGGCGAGCTGTACGCAATCGGCGGCGTTGGTCACGCAGGCGGCAATGGGCACCTGCTCGAGGAACAGGTCGGCGTCGAGGCCCCCCGGTATCGGAGGTGGTGCCGGAAGATGGGTCGGCGACGGATCATCGGCGTCTGGCGAATCGGCATCCCAGAGCCGGAAGCCGAGCACCGCCGTCCCCCAGTTGTTGGGATAGGCCTTCCACGCGGGCCAGTTGGGCGTGATGTCGTTGTCGTTTTGAATCTGGACGTTGCGCTGGGGCCGCTGGTCCCAAGCCCTCGGGGCCACCGCCGGGTAGAGGAACTCGGGGTAGTAGTCGGCCTGCGAGGTGGCGTCGAGCCGGTCGATCTGGAGGACGCTGTTGATGACTGTACTGCACGCGCGTCGATCCGAAGTTCAGCTTGAACGCCTCCTCGGTGAACGCCGGCCTGTAGTGATCGGCGGCGACGATGTTCACCCGGTCGCGACGGAGACTGACGAGCGCCGCGAGCGCCATCGGGTTGGTGTAGTTCGCGATGTCAGCGAGGCCCTGGAACTGGTCCCAGTCGTCGTTCACGGCATCGCAGATGCCCCCGGCGTTCAGGGTGTCGATCGGGCACGCGATCGAGCGGATGAGCGCCTGGCCACCGTCATCGAGTCCGACCTGAACGCCCAGGTAGAACATCTCGTTCTGGGACGCCTCGTCCCGCTCAGCCGAGAGCCCGTCGATCAGCGTCTGCATGAACTTGTCGCTCTTCCAGCCGTGGGCAGTGTCATCCGGCGTCGGATAGCCGCCAACAAAGCTGGGATCCGTCGCCGGGAATCGGCGTCCAGACATCCGGGGCGTCGTACCCCGAGCCGATGACGACGACCTGATGGCCCTGGGCGAGGAGTTCGCGCAGGGTCGCGGCGGCGCCGAGCCGCTCGGTCGCCAGGCAGTCAGGGTTGCCCGCGCACGCCGGCGAGACCTTCGGCGCCATCTTGTCCCCGATCGCCGCCCTCACCTGATCGAAGAACACGCTCAGGGAGGCCGCGCCCATGTCGCCCGACCCCTCCTTCATGTGTCCGAACTGCAGGATGAGGATTTCCCGGGCGTTCGTCGGCTGGGCCAGGAACCGGGCAATGTCGTCCAGGATCACGGAGCTGTCGACACCGGCCAATGTGTGGTGGATGTAGAAGCGGCCCTGCTGCAACCGGCCGTTGGTCCGCGCGGCGTCCTCGCTCGTCGCCCGGAAGAACCGGAGATCCAGGAAGCGAGCGCCGTCGCCCAGTTGACCACCGATCGAGGAATGTTGCGCCTGGCCCCACGCCTGGCCGACGCCGCCGGCCAGCGACTGGACGAGATCGCAGATGCCGAGCAGTTCACCCAGCTGTTCGCGGCAGCCCGACGTGGCGACGGCGAGGTAGTCGACGCTCTGGCAGTCCTCGCACGCGACGTCGTCCGACAGCGGCCAGGTGCCGGCGTCGTGACTGCCGGGGAACACGAAGCGCGCCAAGGACTGGTCCATGGCGGTGGGGCGCTCCGTGAACAACTCGTCCATCCATCGATGGTGCGCCCCGGCCGGCAGCGTGCCCGGTGGCAGCTGCCCCTGGCCGGTCGACAGCGTCTGACCGACCACGATCAACAGGGTGATGAGGGTGGCCAGTTTCAGCACGGATCGCTTCGTCCTGGCCGTTCGTTCCGGCGCGCCTGCGGTTCTGGCACGACTCTGTGGGCACGTGGGCTGGGGATTCATCGCATCACTCCTTGAACGTTGGGGGCACTGGGCCGGCGACGCTGTGGAGCGCGCTGCTCACGGCATCAATCAGTCCTTCTTGTTGGAACTCGGTGAGGACACCCGGATTGCGCACGGCGACCGGCTCGACGCGGCCGTTCACCAGGTGCATGGCCAGGTCGAGACCGTCGAGGGGGAACGCGCCCTTGTCGGCGTCGTGGAGCGTTCCGGTCTCGAAGGTGAGCGTGATCGTGCTCACCGTCGCCTCGATGGCGAAGAGGTCCGAGGGGGCTCGATAGCTGAGCGTGAAGGCGGGGGGGCCAGATGGCGCCATGCGCCGCAGCCTAGGACCCACGTGCGGGCGGACCAAGCGATCCGGGGTGATATCAACAGGTTGCCGTCACATGACGGCTCCTGTCGTGCTCTGTCGCGTGGGATCAACCAGTCGCGGACATCGTGCGACTCAACCGTCGGCGTCTGAGCGGAGGGCGGCGCTCTGGAGGTTCCTAGCAGCCCGTGGTGGAAGTGCCGCGTCGCACCGATACGGGCGAGACGCCCGGCGATCCAGGCGCGAGGAGGGAGAATATCGGGAATATTCGACCGACGAGCAACGCTGAGCGCCGGGATGGATCGCCCGGCGAATGCAGCGGGACTTTCACCACGGGCTGCTAGCTTCGACGGGTGCCCGACTGTCGTTCCTGCGCCGCAAGGTCAACGGCGAGGTCTGGCTGCCTGCCGTTGTCAGCTACAACGGCAGCGTACGGGTGGGTCTGCTCGTCACGCTCCGCCGCGGCGGGACGTCAGAGTTTTCTGGCTATCGCAAGTACTCGGTCGATACCTTCGAGGGTTTCAGCGGGCCGAAGTAGCGAAGGGACGGTCGCCAGGATTCTTTCAGAGTTTGACACTTGTCGCAGCAGCCCCCATCCTGGGAAGGTGCGGCGCTTCTCCCACCTGATCGCGGTGCTCTTGCTGGTGCTGGCGACAGCTCCGGGGAACCTCGCGATGTGCGCCGGCTGGAAGTCAACGCCTGAAGCTCGCATGGCGTGCTGCGCGAGAGGCGCCATCTGCCCGATGCGGGCGCACCGTGGCGCCACGGCGGCGGCCCATTCCGCCATCACGCAAGCGGCGGCGGACGCGTGCTGCGCTGCGGCCGACCGTAGCGATGCGACTCCCTCGTCCGCCTACGTCCTCGCTGGGCCGGTGGCGATGCTGACCGCCGTCCTGCCGGCGTTCGACCTCGGCCCTCATGGGCGCCCCGCGTCGCGCGCGTTCGAGTCGCCGCCGCCTGGTCGGACGGTTCGCCGCCATCTGCTCCTCTCCGTCATCCTGATCTAGCCGAAGACCGCCGTCGTGTGTACGCCCGGACCGCAGCCGGGCTGAAGGTTCGCGCGTCTACGCGCGCTGCCCGGACGGACGTCTTCGCCATGATCAAAGCCCTCATCGATTTCGCGCTCCGCCACCGCGCCATCGTCGTGCTCCTGTACCTCGGCCTGGCCGGCTGGGGATGGTGGGCGATGCGGGCCACGCCCATCGACGCGATTCCGGACTTGTCGGACAACCAGGTCATCGTCTTCACCGACTGGATCGGGCACAGCCCTCAGGAGGTCGAGGACCAGATCACGTATCCGCTGACGACCAATCTGCAAGGACTGGCGGGGGTGCGGGCCGTCCGGTCGCAGTCAGCCTTCGGCTTCTCGATGATCTACGTCGTCTTCGAGGACGGCGTCGATCTCTACTTCGCCCGGACGCGCGTGCTGGAGCGCCTGAGTCTCGTCGGCCGTAGCCTGCCCTCGGGCATCGTGCCCACGCTCGGCCCCGATGCCACCGGCGTGGGCCACGTCTTCTGGTACACGCTCGACAGCCCGACCCATGACCTCCGCGAGCTGCGCAGCCTGCAGGACTGGTTCGTCCGCTATCAGCTCAATGCGGTGCCGGGCGTCGCCGAAGTGGCGTCCGTGGGCGGCCACGTCCAGCAGTACCAGATCGACGTCGATCCCAACCGCCTCCGCGCCTACGGCATCCCGCTGAGTGCGGTCGTCTCGGCGGTCCAGGCCAGCAATCTGAATGTCGGCGGCAACGTCCTGGAGTCGAACGGAGCATGGCTCATCGTGCGCGGCGTCGGCCTGCTGGCGTCCGTCGACGACGTGAAGCGGATCGTGATCGGCGCCGCCAATGGTGTGCCGGTCTACGTCGAGCAGGTCGCCGAGGTGAAGATCGGCAACGCCTTCCGGGTGGCGTCGCTCGTCAAGGGCAGCACGGAAGCGGTCGGCGGCGTGGTCGTGGCCCGGACCGGGGTGAACACCAAGACGGTGATCGAGGCGGTCAAGGCGCGGATCGCGCAGATCCAGCCGGGGCTGCCGCCAGGTGTGACGATCGTGCCCTTCTACGATCGCTCGATCCTGATCGACCAGGCCGTCGGCACGCTGCGACGAGCACTCATCGAGGAAGTGCTGCTCGTGACACTCGCGCACGTGCTGTTCCTCTTGCACGTCCGCTCGATCCTGATCGTGACGCTGCCGCTGCCGCTCGCCGTGCTCGCCGCGTTCCTCGGCATGTACTACGCCGGCCTGTCGTCCAACATCATGAGCCTCGCGGGAATCGCCATCGCGATCGGTGTCCTCGTCGATGCCGGCATCGTCGTCACCGAGAACGCCTTCCGCCGGATCGAGCAGCGCGGCATCGATCCACGCGACCGGCCCGCGGTGTGGGAAGCGGTCCGCGACGCCAGCCACCTGGTCGGCCGTCCGGTGTTCTTCTCGATGGCGATCATCCTGCTGGCCTTCGTGCCCGTCTTCGCGCTGACGGGGCAGGAAGGCAAGCTGTTCCACCCGCTCGCCCTGACCAAGACGTTCGCCGTGCTGGCCGCCACGATCATCGCGGTGACGCTCGTGCCGGTGCTCTGCACGCTGCTGCTCGGCGGCCACCTCCGTCCAGAGGGCGCCAACCCGGTGATGCGGCTGCTCCAGCGCATCTATCGACCGGCGCTGGAACGAGCGCTCTCGCATCGGATCGCGACCCTGACCCTCGCGGTGCTGCTGCTCGGCGGCGCCCTGTTGCTCGCGCGCGGCATCGGCAGCGAGTTCATGCCAGCGTTGAACGAGGGCGACCTGATGTTCATGCCGATCGCCGATCCGAGCATCGCGCTCGAGGAGAACACCCGCATCGCCGCGAGCCAGAATGCCGCGTTGTTGCGGGTTCCGGAGGTCGCGTCGGTGGTGGCGAAGGTGGCGCGCGCGGAGACGTCGACGGATCCGGCGCCGCTCAACATGACCGAGACCATCGTCCACCTGAAGCCACGAGCCGAGTGGCGGGCGGGGGAGACGCTCGACAGTCTGCGCGCGCAGATGAGCAAGGCGGTGGAGCTGCCCGGCGTCTCCACGATCTGGACCATGCCGATCATCAACCGCATCGACATGCTGACGACCGGGATCCGGTCCGAGGTCGGCGTGAAGGTGTTCGGCGCCGACCTCACGGTGCTGGAGGACCTCGCGCGGCGGGTGGCGGACGCGATTCGACCGGTGCCGGGCGCGGGCAACGTCTATCCCGAGCAGGTGACGAGCGGCCAGTACCTGAACATCGAGATCGACCGCGTCGCGGCGGCCCGCTATGGCATCGGCGTGGGCGACGTCCAGCAGGTGATCGCGCACGCGGTCGGCGAGACGACGCTGACGATGACCATCGAGGGACGCCAGCGCTTCCCGGTCCGGGTGCGGTACGCCGAGCGCTACCGCGCCGACGCACAAGCCCTCGAGCAGGTCCTGGTGACGGGGCCGGGCGGCACGCAGGTGCCCCTGGGCCAGCTCGCGCGGATCTCGCCGGCCCGCGGCCCGGCGATGATCACGGCTGAGAACGGCCTGCTCCTGGCCACGGTGCTGCTCAACGTGCAGGGGCGCGACGTCGGCGGCTTCGTGGAAGAGGCGCGCGCGGCCGTGGCCAGTCGCGTGGCACTCCCGGCCGGCTACTACCTCGAATGGAGCGGACGCTGGGAGAACCAGGCGCGGGCCCGGCAGCGACTCCAAGTCGTCATGCCGGTGGTGCTGCTGGTCATCTTCGTGCTGCTCTACTTCACCTACGGCTCGCTCGTCGAGGCGGCGCACGTCCTGCTCGCCGTGCCCTTCGCGCTGACGGGCGGTATCTACCTGCTCTGGTGGCTCGGCTACAACTTCTCGGTCGCCGTCTTCGTCGGCTTCATCGCGCTGTTCGGCACGGCTGTGCAGACCGGCGTGGTGATGGTCATCTACCTGGAAGAAGCCGTCGAGCGGAAGCGCCGGGAGCTCGATGGCGTCCTGACGCGCGCGGCCCTGCGGGAGGCGGTCATGGAGGGCGCGCTGCTGCGTCTGCGGCCGAAGGTCATGACCGTGTCCACGGTCGTCGCGGGCCTGCTGCCGATCATGTGGAGCACCAGCGTCGGCGCGGAGGTGATGAAGCCGCTGGCGACGCCGGTGCTCGGCGGCATGGTGTCGTCGCTCGTCCACGTGCTCATCGTCACGCCGGTGATCTTCCTGTGGATTCACGAGCGGCGTCTGGGCCTGGTGGCCGAGCCGTCGTTGGCCCAGCCACGGTCGGTGCTGTCCCGCCGGCAGATGATCGGCGGGGCCGCGGTCCTCATCGCGGCTGCCGGGCTCGCCGTGCTGTGGAGGGCGCCGTGGGTGACGGGCACCGCGCCCGCGCCGCTCGATGCGACGGTGATCCGCTCGTTGCGCGCCGGTGACCTCGACGTCGTGCTCTTGTCGCCCGCCGGGGCGCTCCGCCAGGGGCGCAATCAGTTCTTCATCGAGTTCCGCCGGGCCGGAGCCACGAGCATGGTGAACGTCAGCAACGTGCGGGCCAGCGGGAACATGCCGATGCCGGGCATGGTGATGTCGAGCGGCCTCGAGGTGCACCCCACCAACGTGCCAGGCCGGTTCACCGCGACCGCCCAGTTCGGCATGGCCGGGGCCTGGCAGATGGCCGTCGACTGGGACGGGCCGAGCGGCCCCGGCTCGGTGCGCTTCGATGGAGGTGTCCAGTGAGCGCATCGCGCCCCGTCGTCATCGGACTCTGCCTGCTTCTGGCCGGTCAGGCGGCGTACGGCCAGGGTCCAGATCTGCCGTCCGTGAAGACGTCGGCGTTCGTCGATCCGGCCAACGGCCTCTCCCTCGCCGATGCGATCGCGCTCGCCTTGGCGCGCGAGCCATCCCTCGTCGCCCTCCGGCACCAGTTGGAGGTCGCGCGCGGCGAGCGGCAGCAGGCCGGCCTGCGGCCGAATCCGGTGCTGACGTACGAACAGCGCACCGAACCGCGGGGCACCGACGCCGCGACGATGGTCACCGTGGAATGGCCACTGGAGTTGTTCCGGCGTAGTGGACGCGTGGCGGTGGCCAACGCCGGACGAGTGGCAGCGGCGGCCGCGGTCGCCGATCGTGAGCGGCGTCTCGCCGGCGACGTGCGGACAGGTTACGGGGATGTCATCGCCGCCGTGCGAGACCTCGAGGTGCTGGATTCCGTCATCGACGCGACGACCCGTCAGCGCGATTTGGTGGCGGCCCGCGTCGAGGAGGGGGCGGCGCCGCCGCTCGAGCACGACCTCCTGCAGGTCGAAGTGCGGCGGTTGGAGGCGGACCGGTTGCTGCAGACGGGACGGGTCGAAGCCGCCCTCTTCCACCTGAAGCGGCTGCTGGGCATGCCGATCCAGGCGCCGCTCGTCCTTCGGGACCGCCTCGCGCAGATTGTCGAAGCGGATGCCGACCTTGGAGCAAGCGCCTCGACGGCGGCACCATCGGCGCGGGCCGACGTGCAGGAGGCAGAGGCGCGGCTGGCGGTGGCCACCGCCGCTGTCGGGCGAGCGCAGCGCGAGGGCCGGGCCGATATGAGCGTGTTCGGCACCTACACGCGCATGGACGCCGGCTTTCCGCAGACCGGGTTTGCCGCGGGCGGCGGTCTCGAGCGCGTCCGCGGGGTCTTCCACTACGTTGCCGGCGGCGTCCGCGTAACCCTGCCGGCCATGAATCGCAATCAAGGCGGCGTTGCCGTGGCTGACGCCGAACACGCCGCGGCGCAGGCCTCGCTCGAGGCGGCGCGTCTGTCCGCGGATGCTGAGCTGGCCGCCGCCACGGCCAGCGACCAGCGCGCGCGGGCCGCCGTGCAGGTCTATCGGCAAGGGCTGCAGGCTCTGGCGCGACAGAACGTCTCGACGGTCGAACAGAGCTACGACCTGGGCAAGCTGACGCTGCTCGACGTGCTCGCCGAGCGCCGCCGCTACCTCGAGCTCGAACGCGCCTTCTCGGACACGCTGCGAGCCGCCTACGCCGCCCGCACGTCGCTCTTGCTGGCCAAAGGAGCTATCCGATGACGAGGCATACCATGACGATCGATCGCCGGACGGCCGTGGCCGCGTCCCTTGGGCTGCTGCTGGTTGGCGTGGCGGGGACGCTCGCATGGCTGAAGGCCGGCGGCGGCTCCAGTCCAACGCGCGCGGCGATGAGCCCGGCGGAGGGAGCTTCACCCGCGAGCACCGCCCGAGCGCCGTCGGATTGGCGGTCGACCAAGGTCAGCGACGCCGTCGTCACGTTGTCGCCGGAAGCCGTCGCACGCGCTGGAATCGTGGTGTCGACGGTCGCGCCCGGCACCGAGGCCGCATCCCTGCGTGTACCCGGCGTGGTCGAAGCGAACCACTACCGACAGGTCGTCGTCACGGCGCTGGCAGCGGGGCGCGTCACTCGCGTGCCGGCCGAGCTTGGACAGCACGTTCGCCGCGGCGGGCTTCTGGCGAGCGTCTACAGCCCGGAGCTGGCCGAGGCGCAGGCGCGATTCCGCGGCGCCCGCGCCGAGCTCGACGCCCACGATCGGGAGCTCCAGCGGACCCAGAAGCTCGCCGCGATTGGGGCGGCGAGCCGGCAGGAACTCGACCGCATCCACGCCGAGCACACCGCCCAGCTCGCCGTGGTCGAGAGCGCACGCGCGCGGCTCGATCTGCTCGGCGGACGGACAGCCGTCGACCGGAGTGCCGACGCCGGCCCATCGACGACTGTCGACGTGTTCGCCCCGCTCGATGGGACGATCACCGAGCGTTCGGCGAACGCCGGTCTGAACGTCGAGGCGGGCGCGCCGCTCTTCACCGTCGCCGACCTCTCGACCGTGTGGGTCGTGGCGGAGCTGTTCGAGCAGGACTTCGCCCGTGTCCGCGTCGGTACGGCTGCGACGGTCACGCTCCCGGCCTATCCCGAGCTCCAGCTCGAGGCTCGGGTCAGCTACATCGACCCGCAGGTGTCGGCTGCGACGCGAACGGCGAAGGTCCGCATCGAGCTGCCCAATGCCGGGCAGCGACTGAGATTGGGGATGTACACCGACGTCCAGCTCGGCGTGTCGTCGTCGGGTGGCGCTGCGGCCGGCGTGACGATTCCGCGAGCCGCCGTGCAGACCGTCGGCGATGGGACGGTGGTGTACGTGGCCTCTGCCGGGATCCCCGGACATTTCGCCGAGCGCGAGGTTCGACTCGGCGACGCGGCAGGCGAGCAGGTCCGCATCGTGTCGGGCGTGACGGCCGGCGAGTCGGTCGTCGTGCGCGGCAGCTTCTTCCTGCGCGCCGAGTTGGAGCGTCTGGGCCTACGCGCGAAGAGCGTGAGCACTCCGGCGAAGCCCTCACCGTCGCTGGCGACTCCACTTGCATCGGAGCAACCACCGGCCGAGCAGAGCGCCCACGTGAAGGTCACGGAGAAGGGCTTCGAGCCAGCGAAGGTCGAGCTCCGCGTGGGCGTGCCTGCGAAGCTGACGTTCACGCGCGTCACGGACACCACCTGTGCGAAGGAGATTGTGTTCCCGTCGCTCAAGATTCGAAAGGCCCTTCCCTTGAACCAGGGTGTGGATGTGCGCTTCACCCCGGCGTCTGGCGAGATTGCCTTCGCGTGCGGCATGGACATGCTGAAGGGCACCGTCGTCGGCCGCTGACCAAAAAGGAAAACCGATGCGACGGAAGGGCTGCCATCACGCGATGCCGCCGTTACGCCCTCATGACCGTTCTCATCCATCGTCTTCAGATCACTGAACACTCGACGGGCGATCCGCTGAGCGTCTCGGGAGACCAGTAACCGCGAGAGCGCAGCACGGTCTCGTAGCTATCGAACCCTCGTCAGTCGAGTGCGCGAATACGGCTCGAGGTCCTTCCCAGGCGCCGCCAGCTCGAAGACCTCCTCGAGCTGATCCGTTCCGGTGACAACGTACGTCTCTCGTGCCCGCCAACCGGCTGGAATGTTCTCGATTGCCTCGGTGACCAGCACGAGGCGTTCCGCAGCGGAGCCTGGATCGAGGACGTACTGATTCACGAAGCCCTCCGTGTGGAACTGGCGAAGGACGATCCGCTTGCGAGCCCCGTCGAAGCTGAAGAACCCGACGTCCTCGTGCACCTCGCCTTTCGCGTTCTTCTCCTGCGGAGGATACGTGCTCCGATTCCGCACCTGAATGAAACGCCCGCCAAGGACACGCTCGTACGCCCGCTCGACCGTGCCCTTGCCAGGCTGGCCCTCGGTCGTTCCCGCCCAGCGGCCAACGAGCCCCGCCAGCGGCGCCAGCGCATCGGTCGGTGCGGCGGCCTGACGGGTCGCCGACAGCAGTACCGGAGTGAAGCTCGCACCCAGGGTCAGCGCCGCGGCGACGAGAACGCCCGCTGCGCGGACGCCGGTGGTCTGCTGCGGGGAGCGCTGCGTTGCGAAGCCAGCCAGCGCACCCACCAGCATCCCGGGAAGGACGATCTCGAAGTAGTGCCCATCCTGGCCCAACGCGACGATGGAGCTCAGGATGAACCCGATAGCCAGGCCCGCCAGAACCCCCAACGCGGTCGAGCGCCACCGGCGCGCGATGACACCGGCCAGGAGACCCGTCACCACGCCCTTCAGTGTCGAGCCGCTCACGATCGCGAGCATCATTGGCCGGGCGTCGGGAGAAAACCAGGCTGACAGGCCATCGAGGACTCCCGGGAGTCCGCCGATCAACACGCCGAGGACGGGCTTGTTCATAAGGGTCGCACCTCTGGAGACCCAATTACACCTTGGCCCGGTCCTCGTGTGCCAGTCACGCGACCGCGCAGCGGTTGGCGCCAGCTTCCAGGTCCGTCGGATCCCCGTCCGGCTGTTCGCCCGACTCGTTCAGGCCGACGATGGTCGAGAAGTTGGGCGGCGTGGGGGGCACCCGGGCGAGCAGGCGGTCCACAAACGCCCGTTCAGACGATAGCCAGCCTGCCAGCCACGAGTCGAGGTCGCCCAGCGTGGTTGCGATGGCCACCCGGTCGAAGGGAACGGCCTCACTGGTGTGTGCCGGCAACACGATGGTGTCGGGCGGGAGCGCCCTGAGCCGGGCCAATGAAGCAAACAGGGCCCGGGCGCGTCGCTCGGCCTCCGCTGGTGCGGCGTGTAGATCCGGCCGGCCGACGCCGCGGACGAACAGCGTGTCGCCGGTGAACGCGATGGCGCCGTCCAGAACATACGACAGGCTCTCGTCGGTGTGCCCTGGCGTGTGAAGCGCGGTGAGTGTTGAGGCGCCGAACGCGATGGCGTCGCCCTCGTGAACAGGCGCGAATGGGAACTGCACCCGGCGCTGGTCGGGGAGTCGCAGTGTCGCGCCGGCCTCAGCAGCCAGCTGCCGGGCCCTGGAAAGGTGGTCCGCATGGACATGCGTCTCGAGGACCTGCCGTAAGGTCCAGCCCTGACGTCGGACGGCGTCGAGGTAGATCTCCGTCGGCAGCGACGGGTCGATGACCAGAGCGTCACCCTTTGACCCAATGACGTACGACAGGCATCCCTTGCCTGTGCGGCGCAGCTGGATAACGCGGGCGCCTGCTGTGGGCGTCACCTCCGCGACGTTCCAGGCGAGGCTCCACGCCTTCATGCCGCCGGCGAGGGACCGTGCGTCCAGGCCGCGGGCGGCCAGCAGGTCGGCGCCGGTCTGACTCACGCGGCCGGCGTTGCAGACCGTGACGATGGGGCGATCATGCGGCAGCTCCATAGACGCGAGGCTCCCGAGACGTCCTTCCCGTAGCTCGTCGTAGGCGTTGATGTGGACACTGTCGGGAATGGCCCACTGAGACCGGGCCTCGTCGTCACGCACGTCCAGCACCACGACAGGGCGTCCGTTGTCCAGCCACGTACGGAGCGTGTCTGTATCGATCTGATTGCTCATACCATTCCCTCGCGGCTGGTGGTTCAGAACACCAACGTGCGGTCGGCCCACTGGACCCAGTCCGCGAGCTGCTCGAGCGAGCCCCGTCGGGTGACGTCAGCCAGGTCGCTGTCGGCGAGGCCGCGGGCATCCATGCACGTGGAGCACACAGCGATCTCACCCCCGTGGCGACCGACGTTCCGGAGCATGACCTCGGTGTTGTAGTACCCCTGAGGAACCTTCTGATGGCTCTTGGCGCAACTGGCCGCGTCGCCGATGAGAAACACCTTGACCTGCTCGCCCTCGCGCGTGGACAGGGCGCCAGCCAGCCGGAGCGCGTTGTAGCTGCGCTCGGTCCCGTACGGGCCATCGTTCAGGATGAAGAGCGTGTGTGCCATGAGCTCACTCTTGTTCGGCGGCCGGCCGCAGCGCGCGACGGCGCGGTCTCATCCATTCGGAACGCGGCCAAAAGGCCCGACGCGAACGTAAGGGCCGCCACCAACCACACCGCCGCCGTCACGCCGAAGGCATCGGCGGTCAAGCCGGCGAGGACCGCGCCGATGGCGTAGCCGAGGTCCCGCCAGAGCCGATAGACACCCACCGCTGACGCGCGCCACGACGGGTGGGCAACGTCCCCGACGGCGGCCAGCAGCGTCGGATAGACCATGGCGGTGCCGATGCCCAGAAGAACCGCGGCCGCCGCGTACCCCCAGAAGGCGCTCGACCACGCCACCAGGGCGATGCCGATGGCCTGCAACCACATTCCCCAGACGATGAGCGGCTTCCGGCCGGTGCGATCGGAGAGGCCGCCGGTGACGACTTGACCGAGGCTCCATGTGACTGGATACAAGGCCGCGAGCACGCCAATGGCCTCGAGCCGCAAGCCCGACGCGGCGAAGATGATGGGAAAGAGTCCCCAGGCCATGCCGTCGTTGAGGTTGTTGACGAGGCCCGCTTGGCTCACGCTGGAGAGGTTACGATCGCCCAGCGTCGTGCGCCAGAACACCTCGCGCGGCGACGGCAGCCTGGTGGGCGTGCCTGCGTCGATGGTCACCGCTTCGTGGCTGACATGGCCGCTGGTGTCCCGCACGGCCAGGACGGACAAGGCGAGGCCCGCCAGCACGAACCCGACACCGAGGTAGAACGGCTGCGGCCGCAGGCCGTACACGGACGCCATCCATCCAGTGGCCAGTGCACTTGCGGCCATCGCCAGGTACCCCGCGAACTCGTTCAGCCCCATCGCGAGACCGCGCTGGCGCGGCCCAACCAGGTCGATCTTCATGATCACGGTCGTCGACCAGGTGAGCCCCTGGCTGATCCCCAGGAAGAGATTCGCCACGAGCACCCAGGTCCAGCTCGGCGCCCACATCAGGAGGAAGGGCACCGGTACGGCGACGAGCCAGCCCGCGATCAGGATCGGCTTGCGGCCCACGCGATCCGCCCAGCGGCCGGCCCCATAGTTGGTGAGGGCCTTCGCGACGCCGAAGACGACGATGAACGAGAGGATCGCGGACCGTGCCGCGAGCTGGAACTCCTGCTCCGCAATCGCCGGCAGGATGGTGCGTTCGAGGCCGACCATCGCGCCCACGAACGCGTTCACGACCACCAGCAGGGAGAACTGCGACAGGTTCTGCCGCAGCCCCAAGCGGATCGCCGGCCTCGCGGTCCGGCGGATCATGACCGTGCCTCTGCGCCGATGCCCGTTTGCACCCTCCCACCGCCGGCCTGCCATTCGACGACGCCGTGCTCCAGGCGGTGGGCGCGGAACCCCTTGCTCCGGAGGACCTCGACGGCGTCGAGTGCCATGACACAGTAGGGACCGCGGCAGTAGGCCACGACGTCGCGGCCCTTGGGCAGATCGCGCAGGCGCTTCTTCAGCTGCGCCAGCGGAATCGAGAGGGCGCCGGGGATGTGGCCGGCGTCGAACTCTTCGCGAGGACGAACATCGATGACCGTGACCTCGCCGGCCTTCACGCGGCGGAGGAGTTCGCCATCGTCAACGCCCTCCAACGCGCCGCGCTGCTCAAGGTAGTCACGGTTTACCCGATCGATCTCGGTGAGACGTGCTTGCGCCAGCTTCCGCAACTGGAGGACGAACGCGACCACCAGCGGATCGGCCAGTCGATACGTGACGTACGTGCCAGCCTTCTCGGCCTCGACCAGCCGCGTGCCACGCAGCACCTGCAGGTGGTGCGACGTGTTGGCAACGCTCTGGCCGATCTGACCGGCGATTGCGTCCACGGTCCGAGGGCCCTGACTCAGGAGATCCAGGACCTCGAGCCGGGCCGGGCTCGACGCGGCCTTGCCAATGCGGGCAATCTGCTCGTAGATGGCGGCCTTGAAGCGGGGTTGTGCTCTTCCTGGTACAGTAGTCAAATGTACGTTTGAATATAGGCACGTCGCACCCGAGCGTCAAGTGGGAGGCAGAGATGGGCTGTTGCAGCTTCGAGGGCGCCGTCGACCAGCAGTTCGGCGCGAAGAACGCTCGGCGCGAGCTGCGGCGGTATCATCGCCGCGGCGTGGGCGCGACGGCCAGAATGCTGCTGGCCGGTCTCGCCAAGGCCCGATTGCTCGAAGGCACTGTGCTGGACGTCGGCGCCGGGATCGGCGGCCTGACGTTCGAGCTGCTCGAGCAGGGGGTTCAGGGCGCGGTGGTCGTCGAAGCGTCGGCGGCGTATGCCGATGTCGTGGCTTCGGAAGCCGCCCGTCGCGGGCACGCGTCAACGGTCCGCGTGGTCCGAGGAGACTTCCTCAACGTCGCTGGCGAGGTACCGTCGGCGGGCATCGTCACCCTCGATCGGGTGGTGTGCTGCTACCCACGCTATGCAGAGCTGCTGGCGGCGGCTGTCGGGCATTCGGAATATGGGTTCGCGTTCTCGTACCCTCGGGAGCGCTGGTTCATGCGTGCCGCCATGGCGCTGGCAAACGTCCTGATGCGAACGAAGAGCGGATTTCGGACGTTCGTGCACCCGGAAGACGACATGCGCCGGTTGATCGAGCAGGCTGGTTTCGATCTCGTCAGCCACGCGCACAACGTGACGTGGGCTGCCGACGTGTTCCTGCGCCACGCGGCAAGACCAGGACCGCCACTGTCCGGCGACCCTCGTGGCCCTTCCGCCGGCTCACCCTAGTCCTGGCGCAAGATGCAGTAGACTCGCGACACGTGAAGCGGCTGGTCACTACTCTCGCCTGTGTCGCGCTGCTCGTCGGCAACGGGTCGTCGCCGCTGCTGCACGTTCACTTGTACGGCGATCACGACCATCCTGAGCACCACCACGGCCCCGCCGTGCATAGCCATGGCCACTTGGCCCTGGAGCACGCGGCGCCGTCCGGCTCGCCGGCAGGGCCGCGAATCGGTCCGTGTGACCCCGACGCGCACGTACTGGCGCTGCAGGCGACGCTGGCGGCATCGCGGGATCACGGCGTTTCCGCTGTTGCTCCGACCGTCGTGTCCGGGCTCGCCCCAGCACCTCCCCGTCCGCTCGTGGCTCGGCGCGAGGTGCGCGCCCATAGTCCCCCTGGACTGACAGACTCTCCGCTCCGCGCCCCGCCCCCCGCCCTCCCCGCCTGATCCTGACCGGCCGCCCGCCGGTCGTGTGTTCGTCCGTACATCAAGGATCGCCGTCATGCCGAGCCGAGCACCGTTGCGTGCCGGGCTCGCGGCGTGCGCACTCAGCCTCACCTCCTGGTCCGCCGCGCATGCGCAGCGGGCCCAGGACGTGGTCGAGCTGGTTCTGCGCGAGGGACCGCGTGCCGTTGCCATTCGAGCCGAGGTGGAGGTCGTCAGGCGGGAGCAAGCCGCTCGCCGGACCTGGCCCAATCCATCCATCGCCTACAGCCGTGAGTCGGCTGGCTTCACGGAGTTCCTGCAGGTCGAGCTGTCGGTGCCGATCTTCGGCGTCCGCTCCGCGCTCGCCAGAGCCGGAGTGGCGGCCGTTGCCGCCGCCGAAGCCGAGCGAGACGGCCGCCTGTGGGCGTTGCGTGCCGAAGCCCTGGCCGCAATCGCGCGACTCGTGGCGGCGCAGGCCCGGATCGGCGTCACCGAAACCGAGGTCGGTCGTGTGGTCCAGTTGATCGAGACGCTTCGAATCCGGGAGCGGGAGGGCGAGGGCTCGCGCTTCGATCGCGTCCGGGCCGGGCATGAGCTCGCGGAGGCGCGACGGGACGTTGGCGAGGCTCGCGTAGCCGTCGTTGAGGCTCGGGCGGTCCTGGCCGGTCTCCTGCCGCCCGATACGCCACTGCCGGCGGTCGTCGAACCGCTCTTCACCGCACGCCCGCTCGCAGACGAGGGAGCCGTCGCCACCCAGGCGACCGGGACACGAGCCGAGCTGCGGGCTCTGCGCCTGACGATTGAAGGAGCGGGCCAGGAAGCGGCTGTCGCCGTCCGGCAGCGAACCCCACAGCCTGTCGTCACCGGCGGCCTCAAGCGCGCGGACAACGACGGTGAGCGTCAGCGAGGCGGTCTCATCGGCGTCGGCGTCACCATCCCGCTGTTCGATACAGGCCGTCGCGAGGCCGCCCGATGGGATGCGGAAGCGCGTCGCGCTGAGGCCGAGCGCGCCGCCATCGAGCAGCGTGTGCGCGCCGAAGTCGCTGCCGCCGCCGCCGTGTTGAAAGTGCGTCAGGAGGCACTCTCGGCCGCCGCGTCGACCAGCACCGAGGACGACCTCGTGGCGATGGCCGACGTCGCCTACCGGGAGGGTGACATCGGCATCGTGACGCTCCTCGACGCCCTGCGAGCGTCTGCCCGCTCCCAGATTCGCGAGATCGACCAGCAACTCGAGGCGCGCCTGGCCCAGGTCGCGTTGGAACGCGCAGTAGGAGGCGTCCTGTGGCCGTAGCTCGTATCGATCGTCACGCCATGATCGTTCTGGTCGCCGTTGTGCTGACCGGTTGCCGCCGCGAACCCGCCGCCTCAGCCGAGGCCCACACGCCGGAGCCGCTCAGCGTCACGAGATGGACCGCTGATAGCGAGTTGTTTGCCGAGTACCCAGCCCTCGTCGTCGGAAAGACGTCGCGCTTCGCCATTCACCTCACCCGGCTCGATTCCTTCAAGGCGCTGACCGATGGCCACGTCGAAGTGCGGCTGGAGGGCGGGGCAGGGCCCGCGGAGTCGTTCGCCACCGACGCGCCGTCACGCCCAGGCATCTTCGGCGTCGACGTGCGCCCCACCAGGCCGGGTGCGCGAACGCTGGTCGTTCTCCTGCGGGCGCGAGGCATGAGCGACGAGCATCGCGTCGACGGCGTCGTCGTCCATCCGACGCAGGCGGCCGTCGAAGCCGTTCCGGCCGAGAGTGAAGGGTCACCCGGCATCAGCTTTCTGAAGGAGCAGCAGTGGAGCCTGGACTTCGGCACCGCGGTGGTCACCGAAGGGCGAGTGCGTGACGCGCTGCGGGTGGCAGCGCGGGCGACACCGAGGCCGGGTGGCGCGGCCGACGTCCTCGCGCCGATCGACGGTTGGCTGACGTGGGCCGCCGACGCGCCCGTTGGTGCGCCCGTGACCAAGGGGCAGGTGCTCGCCCGGCTGATGCCACCGCCGAGCGCACCGGCGGATCAGCCGCAGCTGCAGCGGGCACGTGCCGAGGCGGAGTCGGCGGTGGCGCTGGCCACGCGCGACCGCGAGCGAGCCGAGCGTCTCACCCAGGCCGGGGCGGCGCCTGCCAAGCGTCTGGACGAAGCGCGCACCGCGGAAGACCAGGCCAAGGCGCGACAGGCCGCCGCTGAAGCCAGCCTGTCGCAGTTCGACGCCGCGCGGAGCGGGTACGGCCTCGGATGCTGCGGGTGCCTTCACCGTGCGATTGCCGCTCGCGGGCGTGGTCGCCAGTCGCGAGGCCACCGCCGGCGCGAACGTGGCCGCCGGCACACGCCTGTTCACGGTCGTCGACGTCCGTCAACTGAACGTGGTGGGAAATGTGCCGGAGACCGACGTGCCCCGCGCCCGCCGGGCCGAAGCCGGCGAAATCGAGTTGCCGGGCGAGACCGGCCGCGTCGGGCTGGGCCCGCCGGTGTCGATAGCAGGGGTCCTCGATCCAGGAACGCGGACCCTTGCGATGACGTTTGCGTTCGACAACCGCACGAAGCGGCTGGCCGTGGGCGAGACGACCTCGCTGTACCTCCTCATGGCGGAGACGGCAGTGCATCCCCTGGTGCCAGCCGACGCCGTCGTCGACGATGCCGGCCGACCGATCGTCTTCGTCCAGCGTGAGGGCGAGACGTTCGAGCGCCGGGCGGTGAGGCTCGGCGCCCGCAGCGGCGATCGCGTGCAGATCCTCGATGGCGTCAAGACCGGGGAACGCATCGTCACCAAGGGCGCCTATCTGGTCCGGCTGGCGTCGCTGTCGACCTCGGTTCCGGCCCACGGCCATGTCCACTGATCGAGGCCTGCGATGATCGACGCTCTGATTCGCTGGTCACTTGGCCACCGAACCCTGGTGGTGGCCTTGGCCGCGGCGTTCCTGGTCTGGGGCGGGTGGACGGCCTCCCGCATCCCGCTCGACGTGCTGCCGGACCTGACCGCGCCGACGGTGACCATCCTGGCCGAGGCGCCGGGGATGGATCCGCTCGAGATTGAGGCGCTGGTTACCCTGCCGATCGAATCGGCGCTCAACGGGGCGGGCGGCGTCCGGCGCGTGCGCTCCGCAACGGCCGTCGGCGTCGCCGTGGTCTGGGTGGAATTCGACTGGGGCGAACCGATCCAGCGGGCGCGCCAGACGGTCGCGGAGAAGTTGACGCTGGTCGCCGGTGCGCTGCCGCCGGGGGTCGAGCCGCCGTTCCTCGCGCCCGTCTCCTCGATCATGGGCGAGGTCCTGTTCGTCGATCTGGAGTCGGATCGGCATTCGCCACTGGACGTGCGCACCACCGCCGAGGTCGTCGTGCGTCGGCGGCTGCTCGCCGTCCCAGGCGTCTCGCAGGTGATCGCCACGGGGGGCGAACAGAAGCAGTACCGAGGTGCTCGTCGATCCCGCGCGGCTGTCCGCACACGGCGTCTCGATTGAGGAGGTGGCCGAGGCGTTGACGGCTGCCAACCAGAATGCGACGGCCGGCTTTCAGGTCGCCCAGGGGCAGGAGTACCTGGTGCGAGCCGTCGGCCGGCTGGGCGACGTCGCGGCGATCGCCAACGTGCCGGTGAAGACGGTCGGCACGGTGCCCGTCCTGGTCCGCGATGTCGGCGCGGTTCGCGAAGGCGCGGCGACCAAGCGCGGCGAGGGATCGCACAACGCCCACCCGGCGGTCATCCTCGGCATCCAGAAGCAGCCAGGCGTCAACACCCTGGAGCTGACCCGGCGCATCGAAGTCGCGCTCGACGACATCCAGCGCAGCCTGCCATCTGGCATGCGCATCCATCGCGACCTCTTCCGCCAGGCCGATTTCATCGAACAGTCGCTCCACAACCTGTTCAAGGCCTTCCTGGAGGGCGCCGGGCTGGTCGTCGTGGTGGTCGTCGTCTTCCTGATGAACGCCCGGGCGGCGATCATCACGCTGCTCGCGCTGCCGCTGTCGCTGGTGGCGGCCGTCATCGGCATGGATCGCCTCGGGTTGACGCTGAACAGCATGAGCCTGGGCGGACTGGCCATCGCCATCGGCGAGCTCGTCGACGACGCGATCATCGACGTCGAGAACGTCGTCCGTCGCCTGCGGGAGAATGCGGCGCGCCCCGCCGACGCGCGGCTGCCCGCCATCGAGGTGGTCTATCAGGCCAGCGCCGAGATCCGCCAGTCGGTCGTCTTCGCCACGCTGATCGTTGCGCTCGTGTTCCTGCCGCTCTTCATGCTGAGCAGCGTCGAAGGACGTCTGCTGCGGCCGCTGGGCTTCGGCTACGTCGTCGCGCTCACGGCCTCGCTCGTCGTCGCGTTGACCGTCACCCCGGTGCTGGCGTCATGGTGGCTGCCGCGCTCACGACTGATCGCGGCTGGCGAAGAGCCGAGACTCACACGACGCGCCAAGGCCGCCTACGAGCGTTGGCTGCAGCACGCCTTCCGGCACTGGCGCCTGGTCGTCGGTGCGGCGGTCGCCCTGCTTCTGGCGGCCATGGCCGGGATCGTCGTCGCCGGGCGCTCCTTCTTGCCCGAGTTCAACGAAGGGGCGCTGACGGTCAGCGCCGTCACCATTCCTGGAACGAGCCTCGCCGACTCGACCGCCCTCGGAAGCGCACTGGAGCGGCTGCTGCTGAGCGTGCCGGAAGTCACGTCGACCGCCCGGCGCACCGGTCGAGCCGAGCTCGACGAGCACGTCCAGGGCGTCGAATCCGCCGAAATCGATGTTCACCTGTCGATGAAAGACCGCAGCCGCGAGGACGTGCTCGCCGAGCTGCGGCAGAAGGCCTCGCTGCTGCCGGGGACCAACGTCACCATCGGGCAGCCGATCTCGCACCGCATCGACCACATGCTGTCCGGCACCCGCGCCAACATCGCCGTCAAGGTGTTCGGCGACGACCTGCAGACGCTGCGGCAGCTCGCGCGCGAGGTGCAGGCCGAGATGGCGCAGGTCCCCGGCGTCGTCGACCTCGCCACCGAGTCACAGATGGACATCCCGACCCTGAAGGTGCAGGTGGACGCCGCAGCCGCGGCGCGCCAGGGGCTGACGACAGGGGCGGTATCGGCGGCGGTGCAGACGGCACGGGTGGGCCGAATCGTTGGTCAGGTTCTCGAAGGACAGGTGGCGTTTCCCTTGGTCGTGCGCTACGCCCCAGAGGCATCGTCGACGCTCGAGGGCGTGGGCGAGACACCGATCCAGACCTCCGACGCACGCCAGGTGCCATTGGCCTCGGTGGCCACACTGCGCGAAGACCGCGGTCCGAACTTCGTCATGCGCGAGAACGTCCAGCGTCGCATCGTGGTCCAGAGCAACGTCGCCGGCCGCGACCTCCGCAGCGTCGTCAACGACATCCAGGACCGTGTCGGACGCCAGGTGCGGCTGCCGCAGGGCTATCACATCGAGTACGGCGGACAGTTCGAGAACGAGGCGCAGGCGTCGCGCCAGTTGCTCTGGCTGTCGCTGGGCGTCGTCGTCGCCATCTTCTTCATCCTCTCGACCGCCTTCGGCTCGGCGCGCGACGCGGCGCTGATCATGGTGAACCTGCCGCTGGCGTTGATCGGCGGGGTCATTGGCGTCTACCTCTCCGGCGGCGTGCTTTCGGTCGCGTCTCTGGTCGGCTTCATCACGTTGTTCGGCATCGCGACGCGGAATGGGATCATGCTCGTGTCGCATATCAGGCACCTCCTTGAGAAGGAGGGGGTCGTCGACTTCCGAGAGGCGGTGGTGCGGGGCGCGACCGAACGGCTGGTGCCGATCCTGATGACGGCGCTCGCGGCCGGCTTGGCCCTCGTGCCGATCGCACTTTCTGCGGGAGAGCCGGGCAGCGAGATTCAGGCGCCGATGGCGATGGTCATCATGTTCGGGCTGCTGAGCTCGACCGCTCTGAACATGGTGGTGGTGCCCATCCTCTACGATCGCTTCGGCCGGGCCGCGGAGGCCAGGACGTCGGCTGCGGTGCTGGGAGTGGGGTTCAGGTGAGGCCGGAGATGGCGGCCCTCAGAACAGCAGCTCGAAGTAGATCAACGGCACCTGCCGGTACGTAACACGGCCGACCTCGCGGAAGCCGCACGTGGCGTAGAAGCCACCGGCGCGAGCCGGCGCATCATAGGCATCGAGTCGAATGGCCTGGCTCGGCCACGCCCTGGCTACCGTGATCGCGTCGCGAACGAGCTCCCGTCCGACGCCCTGCCGCTGTAGCGCTGGCGCCACCGCCATCTCACGGAGGTAGAGGGCTCTCGGGACGGCTGTGAAGTAGGCGAGTTCAATGGCCCAGGGCTTCTTGGTGGCCAGCGTCATCGTCCCGACGATCGACGGACCGCGCCGCGCCACGAGGACGCGCGCCGTCTTCAGGTCGGAGCGTACGGCTCGTTCGGTGACGATGCGGGACCAGTGACCCTGGCCGAACGTGCGGGTGAGATGCGCGGCGGTCGCGGAACGCAGGCCCGCGATCGCTGAGGCGTCCTCCTCTGTGGCGAACAGGGAGACCTGTGTCGGCTGGTCCACCTGCCGATTCTGCTCGATCGAGGAAGATCGGGGGTAGCCCAGGCCGGCCGTTCGCTGGGATCGCGCTCCGAAGGCACGACCACCTTGCTTCGGGAGAGCGCTCCAGGGGCGATACTGGACCTCGAGACCGATGTCGAAGTGCTGCTGTTCGGAGAAGCCGGCCGACACGGGGACCGCCGGGCGCTGTCCTCGCAGTGGATCGCCGGGGAAGGCTGTCGATCGACAGACCATCGAGGCGCTCCTCACAGCGCCCGCGTTGGTGCGCCTGTCACCAGGCGAGTATCGTTTCTGTCCCGATGCGGACTGTCCGGTCGTCTACTTCGGCGCTCACGACGGGTGTTTCACCGCCGAAGACGTGCGCGTCCCGGTCTGGCAGAAGCGCCCCTTCGGCGATCGCCAGGTCTGCTACTGCTTCGAGGAGTCCGAGGCATCGATTCGCCGGGAGATCGAGGCCCACGGGCACTCGTCGGCGAGTGAACGGATTCGCGAGCACATCGCGGCGGGCCGATGCCTGTGCGAGGTCAGGAACCCTCGCGGCAGCTGCTGTCTTGGCGATGTGATCGCGGCGGTCGAACGAGTGACGACGAACCTCTCGATCGGCGCGGCGGCTCGTCCGATTCCTGCAACGCCCGTGCGAGCGTGGGCCATTCGGGGCGCAGCCATTACCGTCCGTCGACCGACTCCAGCTGTTCGTTCTCGACGGCCCCGGGTCAATCCATCGGCAGGGTCAGTCCGAGACGGATGGGTCAGTGGCAGCGCACTCCTGCGAGCCTATGGGTCGGCTCGCTTGCCGGCGTCGGTACTCAGCTGCATCACATCGAGCCGCGCTTTGCGCACGTCCGGGCCGGCCCCCGCAGAGCCGTCGGGCCGGAAGTCGAAGATCACGTCCTTCTTCGGATCGTGCCGGGGCCAGGCCGGGAGGCCCGTTCCGTTCGGGTCGCCGGTCTTGGCGAAGTTGACCCAATAGCTCTGCGCCATGTGCGAGACCGCCGAGATCCTCGGGCGAGGGCGTCGATGCCGGCCCCGGGCCGGTCCCGAGTGTCCCGAAGACGAACGAGATCTCGCCGCCGTGCGGGGCTCCGTTTCGCATCCGTTCCCGCATCGCGCTCGCGACGTAGGAAAAGCGGTACAGATAGGCGGGCGAGCCGTTGGCCGCGAACGCGCTTGCGGCGAAGCGCGCCGGTTCGGCCTGGCCGAAGTCGTCGTTGGCGCGGGACACGAGGGCAGCGAGCTCGGTCGTTCCGTCGGGGTCGTAGGCCACTTTCGCTTGGGCGCTCCACTGGCCGAACCGGGCGAAGAACTCGTCCTTCGTCGTCGCCTTGATCCGGTTGCCTGCGGTATCCGCGCTGTTGCTTCCGACGAGCAGCGGGATGCGCGGCTGCCGCCTGGCCTTGTAGGCAGTTTCGGCCGTCTCGGTGATCAGCCGGCCGTCGAGGATCGGGGTCAATTCGATCTGCGGCGTGTTGGCCCCCGCCGCGGCCGGGGCGCCCCGGAGGACCTGCTCGGAAGTGAGGGCGCGGAGACGGGCCAGCGCCGCCTGGTCCGTGCCTTCGATCCCCATCGAGCGGGCGAAGGTGCGCCCGATCGTCTCCGCTGACACCGGGTAGTTCGGATCGACGCCGTCCTCGCGGATCGGCCGGGCCGTGAGGACGCTGTCCCTCGAGCCGCCCGACTGCGCGATGGCTTTGTGGAACAGACCGCGCGCCTGCGGCGAGGCCAGCATGCTGTGGACGGAGACGCCGCCGGCGGAGAACCCGAAGATGGTGACGTTGTCCGGATCGCCGCCGAAGGCGGCGATGTTCCGCTTCACCCATTGCAGCGCCGCGATCTGGTCCATGTAGGCGTAGTTGCCCTTGGTCTCCTCAAGGTGCTCGCGGCTCAACGCGGGGAAGGCGAAGAACCCGAAGCGCCCGACGCGGTAGTTGAGGCTGACGAGGACAACGCCCTGTTTGGCGAACAGGCCTCCTCCAGCGCCAGACAAGGCGCCTGATCCGCCGACGAATCCTCCGCCGTAGATCCAGACCATCACGGGCAACTTGCGCGCGCTCGGGTCGGCGGGACGCCAGACGTTCAGGAACAGGCAGTCTTCAGACGGCTCCTGGACGGCGGGCGCGCCGGCGGGTCGAGGAGGAGCGGCCGCGCCGGCGCAGCGCCCTGAGCCGGAGGCGCGCCTGGGCGCGCACCCGCGCTCGGAGGCGGTCCACCGAATCGTCCTTGCATGCAGTTCGCGCCGTAGTCCGCGGCCTGGCGCACGCCCGTCCACCGCGCCGCCGGCTGAGGCGGCCGCCACCGAAGGTCGCCGACTGGAGGTGCGGCGAAGGGGATGCCCTTGTAGGAGACGACTCCGTCGTCGACCACGCCTTGCAACTCGCCGCTGTCCACCCGCACGGCCGCGGGTGCTTGGGCACTCGCCGAGGTGCCGACGCTGATCGCGGCCGCGAGCGCGGCCAGCGAGCCCACCACGACTCTCGCTGCCCTGGAAATGGCTATTCCTCGATCGTTCCGTCGTCCGCGCATACCCCGTCCTTTGCTTGTCAGCACGATCGCGGGCGCCGGTCTCGGAAGGCACTCGCTGTCAGACGCCGTCATCGTATCGACAGCATCGGCAGACCGGTTGCCCAAGCCTCCAGCCGATTCCGCGAGAAACGAACTCTTCGCAGAGCAATAGGCAAGGCTGCTACGGCCGATAGCCGCGGTCTCCTATCGGCCCGTCCCGGCCGGGGCCAGTCCCTCCGCTCGGAGGCGCGCCGCGTCCTTCATCGGAGCGCTGCCGAAGAAGCGGGCGTATTCCCTGCTGAACTGCGACGGGCTCAGGTAGCCGACGCGACGGCACGCATCGCTGGCGTCCATGTCCTGGAACAGCATGAGCCGGCGTGCCTCGTGCAGCCGGAGTACCTTCTGGTACTGCAAGGGGCTCAGCGACGTGACGGCCTTGAAGCGCTCGTGGAACGACGACGCGCTCATGTGGACGGAGGCGGCCATCTCGTCGACGGTGACGGGTTGGGCGAAATGGGCGCGGATCCACGAGATGGCCTCGCCCATCCGATGGACACCCGACTTTGGTTCGCCGATTTGCGCCAGGCGCGAACCGATCGGGGTCCGCAGCAGGCGAATGAGGATTTCGTCGATGACGAGCGGGCCGAGGAGAATCGGCGTCCTCGGGGCGAGCCATCAGCGTGAGCAGGCGACTCACGGCATCGATGATGTCGTCCGTCGCCCGTCCGACGTAGAGCCCACGGTTGTCCGATGGCTTGGGGACGCCGCGCGGAAAGACTCGCGACGCGAGCTCCGCCACGCGCGCGGGGTCCAAGTCCAGCTTGAAGCCGAGAAACGGATCCCGCCGGCTGGCGCGAGTCACCTGCCCGGACACCGGCAGGTCCACCGCGAAGACGAGGAAGCGCGCGGGGTCGTATTCGAAGACCTCATTGCCCAGCATCAGAGCCTTGGCTCCCTGAGCCACCAGGCATAGCGAAGGGCCGAGCGTGGCGTAGGCGGGCTCGGCGTTCATCTGCGAACGCCGCAGGGCATACGTCCCCGGGAGCCGGAGCGGAATCACCCCATCGTGCGGAGCGCACTCCGCGATCAGGTTCGCCAGTCTCCGCAGGGCCAGCGCCCCTGGGCCGGCGAGCGCCAGAACATCAGCCGGAGCGGCGACTGCCGATGACGCGCTGCGCTCGCCGCGGCGGCCGAGGCGCGCGGTCCGCCCATCGACGCTCCCATTGTGTGTCGACGGGTGTGGACGCACGGGGAGATCGATGGCACTCATGCGGTTAATGTTACGCGCAGCCGCAGTGGTCGGATTGCCTAAATCTCCGAGGATGACCGGGCAACGCGGAAGAATTCCCAAGTAATAGGCAACTGAACGATGCCGCCGGCGGCTACCGTGGATCCCATGCGATACAGGGCGAAGCTCGTCGGCATCATGTTCGTGTTGTCGGTCACGTCCGCCGTCGCGGCCGAATGGCCGTGGCTCTATGGACCGCGGCGTGACCACACCTCGGAGCAGAAGAAGCTCCTGCGGACATGGCCCCAGGCCGGTCCGGCAGTGCTCTGGACCGTCCCGATGGCTGCGGGTTTCGGCGGACCCGCTGTCAGCGGCGGGCACGTCTACCTGCTGGACCGAGACGAGAAGGTCGGCGACACCCTGCGCGTGCTCGACCTGGCGAGCGGCAAGGAGCTCTGGACGTTCGCCTACGACGCGCCGGGCGCCTTCATGTTCGCGGGCTCCCGCACGACGCCGACCGTGGACAGCGGACATGTCTACACCGTCGGCCCGATGGGGGACCTGCACGCGGTCAGCATCAAGACCCGCAAACCGGTGTGGCGCGCGAACATCTGGCAGGACTTCGGCGGCGGCACCGAGCTGCCGCGCTGGGCCATCGTCCAGAATCCGCTGATTCATGGCGATCTGCTGATCGTGGCGGCCCAGACACCGGAGGTCGGCCTGGTCGCCTTCGACAAGCTGACGGGTGCCGTGAAATGGAAGTCGGCCGCCCTCTCCGGCATTCCGGGCTACGTCACGCCCTCGCTCGTGAAGGTCGCCGGCGAGGACCAGCTGGTCATGATCACCGCGGCGGCCGGCCGCGGCCGCAATGCCAAGGATGGCAGTGTCAATGGCCTCGATCCGCGCAGCGGCAAGGTGCTCTGGACCTACACCAACTGGCAGTGCATCATCCCCGTTCCCCAGGCGGTGGACGCCGGCCAGGGACGCGTGCTCGTTACCGGCGCCTATGGGGCCGGCTCGGCGATGATCCAGGTCGAGAAGAAGGCTGACGGGACCTACTCCGTAACCGAACTCTTCAAGAACCCGGACTTCGGCGCCCACACCCAGCCGCCGGTGCTGCACGACGGGTACTTCTACGCCCACTACACCATCAACGAGCGGAGTGACGGACTCGTGGCGATGGGCCTGGACGGCCAGATCACGTGGAAGACCGACCAGCAGCCGGCGTTCGTCCGGGGCGGGTCCATCCTGGCCGACGGGCTGCTGCTCACGACCGACGGCACAACGAAGCTGTATCTGGTCGAGCCGAGTCCAGCCGGTTTCAAGCCGCTGGCCAGCGCCGTGATCCTCGAGGCGGGCGACAACTGGGCTCCTCTCGCGCTCGTCGACGGCACGCTGCTGGTGCGTGGACAGAAGGAACTGAAGGCGCTGAAGGTCGCACAGTAAGCCGGGAGGTCTGGCCACCATGCTTGGAAGCCATGCCGTCATGCACTCGTGGGCATCAGTCGTCCTGTCGCTCCTCGACAAGATCGGCCCCGGCGTCCTGGTCACCCACTCGCAGAGCGGCCCGCTGGGGTGGCGGACGGCGATCGCGAATCGGAACATCAAGGCCGTCGCGTCGTTCGAGCCAGGTAGAGACTTCTCGAAGTTCCTGGCCGACAAGAAGCTCGATTGACCACGCGGGCCAGCGCGCCCGTTTCCCGTGCAGAGGAGTGACACGTGCAGAGTCAGCAAGTCTCGATCGGTCGATCGGCGGTTCTGGTCGCGGTCGCCGTCAGCGCCGTGCTCGGTGCATCCACCGGCGCGCTGGCGCAGGCCTTGAAGGACGTCCAGGTGGCCGACACGCCGCTCGTGCTCAAGGCCCAGGGCAGCTTCTTCGTCGGCGGCGAGAAGGTCGAGCAGACGGCAGGCGAGCTGGGCGACCTCGGCCCTGGCGGCCACATCACCGTCAACCAGATGTACGTCCGCTACATGGTGCCTCAGGGCGGTGACCGCAACGTGCCGGTCGTGATGGTGCACGGGGCGACCTTGACCGGGAAGTCCTGGGAGACCACCCCTGATGGCCGCATCGGCTGGGATGAGTACTTCGTGCGGAAGGGCCATCCGGTCTACGTGCCGGACCAGGTCGGGCGCGGCCGATCGGGTTTCAATCAGGCAGCCTTCAACAACGCCCGTGCGGGCGCGGCGCCCCCAACCGGCCTGCCGCGGTGGATCCGGTTCAGCGACGAAGTGGTCTGGCCCAACTTCCGCTTCGGATCGAATCCCGGTGCGCCGTATCCGGATAGTCGGTTCCCTGTCGCCGCCGTCGACGAGCTCTCGAAGCAGGGCGTGCCCGATGTGAGTTTTGGCGGCGTGCCGACGCCCAACCCGACCTTCAAGGCGTTGTCGGATCTCGCGCTGCAGCTGAATGGGGCGGTGCTGATGGGGCACTCGCAGTCCGGGTCGTTTCCGCTGGCCGCGGCGCTCCTCAATCCTGCCGCTGCCAAGGGTCTCGTGCTCGTCGAACCGGGGCGCTGTCCGGCGGACTACACCGACGCGCAGATCAAGACCTTGGCCGCGATACCCGTGCTGGCGGTCTTCGGCGACCACCGCGATACGCCGACCGGCATCGGGATACGGCCGTCCTGGCAGTTGTCGTTCGAGAGCTGTCAGCAGCTGATCGGACGCCTGAAGGCCGCGGGCGGGCACGCCGAAATGCTCGATCCTGCCGAACGCGGGATCAAGGGCAACAGCCACATGATCATGCAGGACAGGAACCACCTCCAGATCGCCGATCTCATTCTCACGTGGATCGACGAGCGCGTCGGCAGGCGCGCGCCAGCACAGAAGTGACCGGGGACAGGAGACTGGCGTGACGCGGTTGGCGGTATGGCTCTCGGCGATGGCACTGTGTGCCCCGACGTTGCTGGAGGCTCAGATGGACATCTCGCGCGGCGGCTCTCGGAGCGTCCGGACGCCACCTCCGGACAACTTCACCGGGAGCGTTCGCGTCGAGATGCTGTTCGAGGCGCTCGACCCCTCTCATGCCAGCGGCGGGTACGTCACGTTCGAGCCCCGGGCCCGCACCGCGTGGCATTCGCATCCACGCGGCCAGATCCTCATCGTCACGGCCGGCATCGGCCGCGTCCAGCAGTGGGGCGGACCCATCGACGAGATTCGGGCGGGCGATGTGGTCCGGATTCCCGCGGGGCAGAAGCACTGGCACGGGGCCTCGCCGCAGTCGGCGATGACACATCTCGCCGTCAGCGAGCATCGCGACGGCACGGCCGTGGAGTGGATGGAGAAGGTGACCGACCAGCAATACGACGCGGCTGCCAGCTCGCCGCAAGGCGCCAGCCGACCGTCGGGACCGCGGCAGCAGGCACTCGCGCCTGGTCTGGCGGCCTTGACCGACGACGTCCTCTACGGCGACGTGTGGAGGCGGCCCGAGCTGTCGCCACGCGACCGCAGCCTGGTGACCCTTGCCGCATTGATCGCGACGGGCAAGACGGCGCAGCTCGCCGGCCACCTGGGTCACGGCCTCGACAACGGCATCCAGCCCCGCGAGGCCTCGGGCCTGCTGGCGCACTTGGCGATTTACGCTGGCTGGCCGAATGCCGTTTCGGCGCTCGAGGTCTACGAACAGGTCTACACGGCTCGGAACGTCGACACCGCCACGCTCCGCACAGTGGGGCCGCGCCTCGCGGCGCCGGCGTCGGACGCCTCACAGGCGAAGGCCGCGAAGGAGCAGTGGGGCGCGGCAGCGCCGAAGTTCGTCGAGTTGACCACTGCCGTGGTGTTCGACGATCTCTGGCGGCGGTCGGATCTGACGCCGCGGGATCGCAGCCTGGTCACGCTCGCGGCGCTGGCCGCGATGGGCGACGACGATCAGCTCGAGCTCTACGTGCGGCGAGGCCTCGACAGTGGCCTGACCCGGGAGCAGATCGCGGAGGCGATGACCCACGTCGGCTTCTATGCCGGCTGGGGCAAGGCAACCGCAGCGATGACGGCGGTGACGAGGCTGCTTGCCCGGTAGGGCAACGGCTGGGCCGCGCCGTCGAGTTCTGGAGAAGAGATGAGGAAGATCGCTGCTGTCTTCACCGTGGCCCTGGCGGCGGCGGTGACCGTTCGAGCGTTGGCCGTGCAGCCGGAATCGCGGCTGCAGCTCCAGTTCGAAGACTATGCGCCGTTGCCCATCACCGGCGAGCTCGACGGCCAGAACACGCGAGGGCAGCTCGCTCGCGTCAACGTGCTGCACGACGAGCCTGGCGGTCGACGGTTCTTCGTCAACGACCTCAACGGCCCCCTCTACATCCTCGACAAGCAGACCAAGACGTTCACCGTCTACCTGGATTTCAACGGCCTCGGTGGGCGGCCTGGCCTCTTCCCAAAGTTCACCTTCGAGCGCAACTTCGCCACGGGGCTCACCAACTTCGTGTTCGACCCCGACTACGCGCGTAACGGCGTCTTCTACACGCTGCACATGGAGGACCCGAACGGTGCCAGTTCGCCGGCGCCGAAGCCGGGGTCGGTGCCGGGCCTCGATCTTGCCGGCTACACGACCACGCCAGCGGTTCCGACACCAACCGTCGAGGGCCGGATCGAGCGCGAGGTGGTGCTGGTCGAATGGACCGATCGCAACCCGGCCAACACGACGTTCGAGGGTACCGCGCGTGAACTGCTCCGGGTGCAGCATCCGTTGCCGCAGCACCCGCTGGGCGAACTGACCTTCAACCCCGTCGCGCGGCGCGGTGACCCCGATTGGCGGGTGCTGTATCTGGGCGCCGGCGACTCCGGCTCGGGCGACCAGCGCGACAGCCGCCGCATCAACCCGCAGCGGCTCGATACGCTGGTTGGCAAGATCCTGCGCATCGTGCCCGACCTGCGCGAACACACCAAGACCAGCACGGTGAGCGAGAACGGCCGCTACCGGATTCCCGACGACAACCCGTTCACCGCCCTGGAGGGCGCCCGCAAGGAAATCTGGGCGTACGGTCTGCGCAACCCGCACCGGCTGATCTGGGACGTCGATCCGGCGCGACCCAAGGAGCCGCGTCTCCTGGCGTTCCACATCGGCTTGGTGTCGTGGGAAACGGTGGTCGTCATTCGCAAGGGCGGGAACTACGGGTGGCCGCTGCGCGAGGGCACCCAGGCGAGAGCGCTCGACGGCCTGGGACCGATTCCGGCTGACGATACGATCCCCATCCAGGTGTCGGACACGCTGACCCGCGGCTCGGCCAAGCCGACCTATCCGATCCTGCAGTACCCGCATCGAGCCGGCGGCGGCGACGCCATCGCCAACGGCTTCATCTATCGAGGCAGGCAGGTCCCGGCGTTGAAGGACAAGCTCGTGTTCGGCGACATCACCACCGGCCGGGTGTGGTACGCCGACCGTGCCGCTCTCCTCGCGGCGGACGACGGCGACCCGGACTCGGTAGCGCCGATCCACGAGATGGACACCGGTCTGCGGGAGTTGGTGGCCCGAGCCTATCGGAGGCGAGGCGGCAAGGGGGCCGAGCTGCCCGGCGCCGCCCAAATCTCAGGCCGCGGGCGCGTGGACCTGCGGTTCGCCGTCGACGAGGCCGGCGAGCTGTATGTCCTGACGAAGCCGGACGGCATGATCCGCAAGGTCGTCGGCGCCACCGTCACGACGGCACCGCTCGCCACGACCTCCGCGGCGCCGTCGCCCGGGTCAGCGCCCGCTCCCTCCACGGCGCGTTCTGCAACGGGCATCACCGGGCCCGCGGCTGCGGCCCTGACGAATCCGGTCCCCCCCACTCCGGCGTCGATTGCCGCCGGCAACGCCGCCTACGACGCGACGTGCGCCGCCTGCCACGGCGACGGCGCACAGGGGGCAGTGCAGGCGAAACTGACGATTTCGATCATCGAGGAACAGGGTGGCAAGCAGCCCCCGGACCTCACCGATGCGCAGTGGGACCACGGCGCGACCGACGGCGAGATCTACACCGCCCTGAAGAGGGGCCTGCCGCCAACGATGATGCCCGGCTTCGACGGAGCCGTGTCCGACGAGAACCTGTGGAGCATCGTCAACTACCTTCGTGCGCTTGCGGCCGCGCGATAGCCGTAGGCTTCACGTCGACGCGACGGGCCTCAGCCGAACTCGGGTCCAGCGATCGCGTAGGTGGAGGACGGCTGTCCGGGCGTCGTGAGCGGACCCCGGTGCATCCGCAGAAACGGCCGCTCGATCGCGAAACCCATCCTCGAGAGGACGTCGCGCCACTCCTGCCGCTCATCGGGCACGTCGAGGTAGAAGCGGCGGTTCGGCTGCTCCGCCAGGATCGAGTCGAGCAGCGCCGCCGCGGCGCCTGGACTATCGGCGACGAGCGGACCCAGGTGTTCCCGGTTGTGACCGTGACGCCCGAACAGATATCCCTGCACGGTGCTCCCGCGTGTGACCACTCGTGCGTACTCCGGAGCCTCGTCAGCGAGACGTTGCAGCAAGCCAATGCGAGAGGCGCCGAACGCGCCCTGGTCCATCTCGCGAATCGCCGGCCAATCCGCACGAGCGAGTGCCCGCGCGCTGGAATGGCCAGTGGCGGCCGGCGGCGTGACGTCGAGAAACCATCGGGCGAGACGATATTCGCTGACGAACCCGATGTTGCGGTAGATCGCTTCGCCCGAGGGAGTCGCATCGAGGCGCGCGGTCACGTCTGCGCCGGCGAGCGCGAGCCCGCGCTGCAGCAGCGTCGTGCCCACACGCCTGCCGCGCGCGACGGGATCGACGAGCACCATCGAGATCCAGGTGAATGAACCGTACGGAAGCGTCGCGACCGTGCCGATGACCTGTCCCTCTTCTTCGGCGACGAGCGCGCCCTGCGGAGCAGCCGTCAGGAAGAACCGCCAGTCCTGCTCCGTCTGATTCCAGTTGCTGGCGCGGCAGAGCCTCAACCCGGCGGCGATATCATCCGGTGCCATGTCGCGGACCGACACGCCGTGGGGCAGGAGCATCGGAGTCATAATAGCCGCCGATGGAGATGCCTGCTTCGATACGCGATGTCGCGCACCTCGAAGAGCTGCTGAGCGAGCCCTCCGACGCGGCGGTCAACGCGATGCGCCAGGCGGACGGCGACGTGATCGTCCTCGGCGTCGCCGGCAAGATGGGGCCCACCCTGGCGCGAATGGCCCGGCGCGCGATGGACGCGGCTGGTCGGTCGCACCGCGTCATCGGCGTCTCCCGCTTCTCGTCCCCGGACCAGCAGCGGACGCTGGAGGCGTGCGGGGTCGAGACGATTCGCTGTGATCTGCTCGACGAGTCCGCGGTCGCGCGACTGCCTGACGCGCCCCACGTCGTCTTCATGGCCGGCCGGAAGTTCGGGTCGGCCGGCAACGAACCCCTCACGTGGGCGATGAACGCGCATCTCCCGGCTCTCGTCTGCGCTCGCTATCGCAGCAGCCGAATCGTCGTGTTTTCGACCGGCAACGTCTACGGACTCACACGACATGGCCGCGCCGGCTCACGCGAAGAAGATCTCCGTGCTCCCATCGGCGAATACGCCATGAGCTGCTTGGCGCGCGAACGCATCGTCGAGTACTTCAGCGACACGGCCGGTATCCCCGTCGCCATCCTGAGATTGAACTACGCGACGGAGATGCGCTACGGGGTGCTCGTCGATCTCGCGCGCCGCGTGTCCCGGGGCGAGTCCGTGGATGTGACGATGGGCTACTTCAACACGATCTGGCAGGGGGACGCCAACGCCATGGCCCTGGCGGCGCTGACGCACGCGTCGACGCCGGCCTCGATCGTCAATATCGCGGGACCTGAAGAGGTCAGCGTCCGCAGCGCTGCCACCGAACTGGCGCGGCTGCTGGATACCGACGTCACGTTCACGGGCCGCGAGGCCGACGATGCGCTGTTGAGCAACGGATCGCGTGGCTGGGCGCTGCTCGGCCAGCCGCGCGTCGATGTCGAACGGTTGATCGCGTGGACCGCCGACTGGACGCGGCGCGGCGGCGACCATCTGGGCAAGCCGACCCAGTTCGAATCGCGCGCCGGACGATTCTGATGAGCGGGCTCCCTCCCAGCGTGCTCGCGGCGATCCAGGACGGCCGGGTCATTCCCGCCCATCCGCTGGCACTCCATGAGGACGGCCGGTTCGATGAGCAGCGCCAGCGGGCGCTGAGCCGCTACTACGCGGCGGCCGGAAGCGGCGGACTCGCTGTCGGTGTGCACACGACGCAGTTCGCGATCCGGGATCCGGCGATCGGACTGTTCGAGCCAGTTCTCTCGATCGCTGCCGAAGAAATGGATCGCGCGGACGCGCGCCGCGCCGAGCCGCTGATCCGGATCGGGGGCATCTGCGGTCGGACGGATCAAGCCCTGGACGAGGCCGATCTGCTCGCGCGCCTCGGCTACCACGCCGGACTCCTCAGCCTGGCTGCGATGGCCGACGCGGACGACGCCGCGCTCGTCGCGCACTGCGCGGCCGTCGGCGCCCGTATCCCGCTCGTCGGCTTCTACCTGCAGTCATCGGTGGGCGGCCGGCCGCTGTTGTACGCCTTCTGGCGCCGATTCGCCGAGATACCCGCCGTCGTCGCCATCAAGATCGCGCCGTTCAACCGCTATCAGACCATCGACGTCATCCGGGCCGTCGTCGATGCGGGGCGCGATGACATCGCGCTCTACACGGGAAACGACGATGCCATCGTCGCCGACCTCGTGACGCCATTCCGGTTTGCCATCGACGGACGCATCGTGGAGCGCCGTGTCGTTGGCGGGCTGCTCGGCCACTGGGCCGTGTGGACGCGGGGCGCCGTGTCGCTGCTCGACGAATGTCAGGCAACGGCGCGCTCCGGACAGATTCCTGCACCGCTGCTGCGACGCGGGGTCGAGGTGACCGACGCCAACGCGGCGTTCTTCGACGCCGCCCATGGCTTCGCCGGCTGCATCGCCGGCATACAGGAAGTGCTGCGGCGGCAGGGGCTTGTCCGGAGCGGGCGGTGCCTGAGCGCGGCCGACGTCCTCAGCCCAGGCCAGGCCGCCGAGATCGATCGTGTCTGCCGCGCCTATCCGCATCTCGGGGATGACGCCTTCGTTCGCGCCCATCTGGATGAGTGGCTCGGATGCTGAGATACCTTGCCATCGTTGGGTTGATTGCAGCAGTGGGCGGCAGTGTCGTTCGACAGAACGCCATGCAACCGGCCGACCTCGTCGTGCTCAACGCGAAGATCCTGACCGTCGACGCAGGGTTCCGTGAAGCGCAGGCCCTCGCCGTCCGCGACGGACGGTTCGTCGCGGTCGGATCGACCGCCGAGGTGCGTGCTCGCATCGGCGCCGCGACGCGCGTGATCGACGGAGGCGGCCGCACGGTCATCCCGGGGCTGATTGATTCGCACGTGCACGCGCTCGGCGTGGCCGCGGCCGAGGCGTCGCAGCCGTTTCAGAACCTGCGATCGATTGGAGAGCTGCAGGACTGGATTCGAGCCACGGCACGGCGGGTCCCGCGGGACACGTGGATATGGACGCCGCGGGTCTATCCGCCGCGCCTGCGCGAGCGCCGCTTTCCCACCCGTCAGGAGCTGGACGAGGCGGCGCCGCATCATCCGGTCGCGGTCGATGGCGCCTACGCGTTCTCGCTCAACAGCATGGCGTTGCGGGCGGCGGGCGTGACCCGCGCGTCAGCGGATCCGCCGGGAGGCGCGATCGCCAAGGATGCGCGCGGCGAGCCGACGGGGCTCCTTCGCAACGTCGGGGCGATGCTCGCGCCCTTCCGGCCCAGCGCATCGGCGATTCCGCCCCCGGACATGCTCGAACGCGTGCACCAGCAGTACGTCAGGACCGGCATCACGAGCGTGATCGAACGGGACGGAACGGTCGAGGGATACCGGGCCTACGAGGCCCTGCAGCGCGCCGGCCGGTTGCATGTGCGCGCGACCGTGACGTTTCGCATCCCGCATCCCGAAGACGCGGCCCAGGTCGAACAGTTCATCGCCGGCCTGCCGTTCCGGTTCGGCGGCGGCGACGACTGGCTGAAGGTCGGTCCGCTCAAGATCTTCGTCGATGGTGGCATTCTGCTCGGGACGGCGTTCATGCGGGATCCGTACGGCGCCGGCGCCCACGATCTCTACGCGATCGACGACCCCGCGTATCGAGGCTTCCTGACGCTGACGCCGGAGCAGATTCGTTCCGCCATCGCCACCGGCCACAAGCACGGATGGCAGATGGTCGCGCACGTCACCGGCGACGCCGGCGTCGACGCAGTACTCGACGCGTTCGCAGCGGCGCAGGCGCAGCGGCCCGGGCCGGATCGGCGCGATACGCTCATTCACGCCTACTTCGTCCATCCCGAGTCGGCCGTACGGGCGGCGCGCCTTGGCGTACTCGTGGACACCCAGCCGGCGTGGTACTACCAGGATGCGGACGCCCTCGCCGCGGGGCTCGGACGCGAGCGCCTGGCCCATTTCATCGGACTGCGGACGCTCCGGCAGGCCGGCGTCGACGTCGCCATCAACACCGACCACATGTTCGGCCTCGATCGCGACGAGGCGTTTAATCCGTTCAATCCGTTCCTGACCATCTACGCCGCGACGACGCGGCGAACCCAGTCCGGCGCGATCGTCTCCGGCGACGAGGCGGTCTCACGCCAGGAGGCGCTGCGCATGATGACGAGCGCGGCGGCACGGTTCAGCTTCGACGAGAAGACGCGGGGATCGATCGAAGTGGGCAAGCTGGCGGACTTCGTCGTGCTCGACACGGACATCCTGACCTGCCCGCCCGACCGCTTGCGCGCCATTCAGCCGGAGATGACGGTGATCGGCGGCCGTGTCGTGTACGAGCGCGCCGCGCGGCGCTGAGAGGTCGCAGCTGCGGTCCGGAGGGGGCTTTCGCGGCATGTCACTCGAATCTCAGCGGACGCTCACGGTTTGGTGAGGACTCCGCGGGCGGGCCCCGGTCACACTGCAGGCATGACAACCACTGTGATGACCCCCGTGAAGGGGTTCACCCTTGTCGCCCTCGGTCTGGCCATCGCGGCCATGGGAATCTACGTGGCCGACGCCGACGACGCGCCAGGGGCCGCGGTCATCGGCATGGCGCTGATGGTGGTCGGGGTCGTCCTGGGGGTCAGGGCCGCGCGCAACCGGCTCCCGATGTGGGCTGCCCGCACCGCGCTTGCCGTCGGCGTCACCGTCGCCGCGTTCGCGGCATTTCTGACTCATGCGGTGGCCGTAGCCGCGCCTCTCTTCCCGCAGTCGCAGGAGGTGCCGTCGGTCGTCGACGCGGCGCCGTCGGCGCACTATGCGGCGGCCGTCGAGCGCGCGCGGGAGCTCGTGCGGGCGGCGGTCTTGGAGCAAAACCTGCCCGGGGTGTCCGTGGCGGTCGGTGCCGGCGGCACGGTCGTCTGGGCCGAAGGGTTCGGCTGGAGGGACGTCGACACGCGGACGCCCGTCACCCCGGACACGCGATTCAACATTGGCACGGCGGCGTCCACGGTCACCGCCGCCGTCGGGCCGCTCGGCCTGACCAATACCGGCGCTGACTCGGCGGCAGAATGGAGTCCCGAGCATATCGGCGAGCCGGAGGAGGACTTCCCGCTCTTCACGATCATCCGCCACGTCGTCTTCACGCCGATCGGCCTCGCTCCTGCGACGCCGCTGGCTGGCCATCGCGCGACCTTCTACGTTCCGAGATCCCATGACCATCCGGGCCGTGGCCGACGACTGATGTACATGCGCGACCTGGCCTGTTGCGCGAACGGGATGGCGTTCTCTTCCACGCCGTCCGATCTCGTGCGCTTCGCGCTGGCGACGAACCCGGCCAGCGTCAACGGTGAGCTCGCCGGCGGCATGGTGATGTCGCTGATGACGCGGCGCGACAGCGGCCTCGCCGTCGCCATCACGTCGAACATGGCGCACGCGAACACGTCCTCGCTGGCGCTGCGAGTCGGGACCGCATTCACGGACCAGACGCGATGACGTGCGGCGTGACGAGCACGGCGCGGGTCTGCTGTCAGGCGGCGGGTGCTCAGCCGTCTGATCGCTGCAAGTGGTGAACGAGGCATGCAGGCCGCTGGCGTGATCAGGACGGCGGGTCAGGAGCGGCGTGATCCCAGCTGTAGGAGACTCGGCAGCTCGTGGCTGCTAGGATTGAAGCATGCCAGCCCGTGGGTTCGCAGTGCCTGTCCTGTGCGTCGTCTTGAGCGCAACTCCGCAGGCCATTCAGTCGTCGGGCGCTCCCAGGGCGACGGTCGTAGAAGAGGCGTTAGCGGCCGTCAGCGGCGCCAGCAACCCCACGTTCGTCGATTTCAGAGCTGGAGAGAAGCCCACCGATCGGGTTCTGGTCGTCGGTGCCGCGTACGTCGGTCAGTCCGAGCAACTGCTGACCGAGGAGCTCGTCAACCACTTTTCGTCGATCTATGGCGTGCTCGAGCGGAAGGGTTGGCTGCCGTTCTTTACCGAGATCGAGCTGGTCGTGCCGATGCCGCTGATGCGCGTCAAGGCGCCGCTTTCGTTGGTGAAATCGTTGCGTGACAGGACGATCAGCCGCCGTATGTTCGCAGAGCAGTACCGGGTCCAGCGGTTGGGCGGCTAGGTCTGGTGGCGGTGCGGCCACGTGCCGATAGTCTTGCCGAGGCCTGACCCTGCTGATGCCGTGGCGACACCTGCTTCGTTCGTTCGCGCTCGTCGTGCTGGTCACGGCCGGCGGGACGATGGCTACCGCTCAGATAGCCACCAAGCCGGCCCCAACCTTCCGGGCCAGCGTCGACCTCGTCCCTGTGACAGCCGTGGTGCGCGACGGTCGAGGCCGCACGCTCCTTGGCCTGCAGTCGCGCGATTTTGTCGTTCTCGAGCGCGGGCGTCCTCGCAGGGTCACCGACTTCAAGGCCGGCGACCAGGGACCGGTGAGCTTGGCGATCCTGATGGATACGAGCGGCAGCATGCGCGTCGGCCGGCAGCTCGCCGCCTCACGTGATGCTGTCGAGCACATCCTCACCTGGATCGACGCTGCGACCGACGAGATCGGTCTGTTCTCGTTCGATCAGACGCTTCGCCTCGACGTTCCGTTCACGAAGGATCCGGCGCGCATCCGAGACGGCGTGGCCCGCCTGGATGGTATGGGCACGACCTCCCTGTACGACGCGATCGCGTCCACTGCGAAGGCGCTCGACCAGCGGCCGTCGCCCCGGAGGGCCGTCATCGTCGTCACAGACGGCATGGATACCAGCAGCACGCTGACGCCAGGCCAGGTATCGGGCCTCGCCAGCGCCATCGACGTCCCGGTCTACGTCATCGCCCTGCTGTCCCCGCTCGACCATCCGGGTACGGACTACGCGGTTCCCAGCTCGATTGGCTCGGTCGTCTCCACGCAGCTGACGAGTCTCTGCGTGTGGACTGGCGGTGACTTGATGATGGCGAGTGCACCGGCGCACGTCAGCGCGGCCGTCCGCGATCTGCTCACGCAGCTTCGCCACCAGTACGTGCTGACCTTCGAGTCGGCGTCGCAGGCTGGCTGGTACGACCTCGAGGTCCGCGTGCGGCTCAAGAATGCGGTAGTTCGAGCCAGGAGCGGCTACTTCGCCGGCGGTGCTCGGCCAGCGTTTCCGGCCCGCCGCGACTCGCGTGACCACGCTGCGGGAAGCGGCTCACCCTAGTCGGTGGCTGCTGCCGCTAAGAGGGGGGACGCGGCACCAGTCGTACCCGACGGTTCGCGGCATCGATGATGACCACGAACGAACTGAGCCACGCCGTCCCCAGCGTGGGGACGCGAACCTGGCGAGACATCAAAAGGGCCGGCCGCCCGAACACCACAGTCAACAGCGTGATGTCCCCCGCCAGCGTCATTTCCTCGACGACGATGGCCGTCTCACGCGTAGGCATGGTCCTGACCAAAGTAGGGCCCTTGGCGAGCGCCGGCCGTAGCGGCGTCGATGCCGGCAGGACCAGTCCACCGGCAAACAGTACGTCCATCGTGGTCGTCGCCCGGCTGCCGGCGACGTCGATGGGAATGCCGGCGGCGATATCGCCTGGGTCGATACTGAAGACCGAAGCCCCGTCAGGTTGAGGCAGGCTGCCGCTGGCGAGCCCGACCCGCCATCTGCCGAAGTCGAGGGTGAGCAGCCGCCCTAGCCAGACGTCGCCGCCCAGGATGCCCCGCGGTCGCGTCAGAGGACTGAAGCCCGCTCCCCACGGCGCCATATCCACAGGCTCCGCTCGAACGCCCAGCATGGGTAGGGCGCCAATTTGTAGATCCACGTGGTGCGTCGCGGCGGCCTGCCCGCTCCTCGCCGCAGACCGTCGCAGGCGCAGTTCCTCGATGAGGGAGATGTCGAGCTGCGTGACCGCCGCCAGAGGATCGACGAGCAGACGGAATGGGCCGGCACCGTTCACGCGCACCGACAGCACCGGACGGCCGGCGCTGAGTTCGAGCGGAATGGTCACGGCCGACGGCGCGGGTGGCTCGGCGGGCTGCGGGGACGTCCCATGGGCCATCGCCATCATCGCGTACGCCGCCACGGCGACGGGTATGACGATCATGCGCCCCGCCCCGCGTGTGTCATTGCCGATCCAGGTCGATTGAAAGGCCCACTTGGACCCCAACGCGCGGGCTGGCGTCGAGCCAACCGGTGCTGAGGCCGACGTCCAATGTGCAGCCCTCCCTGAGCCGCACGTTGCCGCCCACCTGCGCGCCGACGGACGATCCACCCAAGGTGGCCTTCTCCGACCAGGCGATTGCGACCTCGGCCCCCAGCTGGACACGTGGCGTCGCCTGGGTCACGAGGGAGCCGCCGCCGGTGACGACCGTGCCGCGCTCCTTGATGCCGACAGCCCCGCTCAGGGTGTTGCCAGCGAGCACGAGCCCGCCGTTGAGCCGCGCCGTCCAGCGCGCATTCAAACGGTGCTGCGAAATCAGGTTCATGCCGTAGTCGACGAGGCCGGAGCCGAGTTCGCGGTCGCGATCGCCGCTCGGTATTTCGAGCGTGACGCTGCCCGCGAGCGCGTGCCGGGCATTGCCGTCATTGGTGAACCGTGCCTTCGCACCAAACGACGTGTCGCCGATGCCGGCCGCGAGGCGACGCCCATCGGGAAACGTGGACATCAGCCCAATCACCGGGACCAGTACGGCGAGCTCGACCCGGGGAGCAACCCCCACGTCGACCTCCGCTTCGAACACGGTTTGCCAGCGCGCGGGCCGCGCCACCCGACGCAACACGTCGAATTGATTGCTGAGCTCGACATGCCAGTGTCGCGGTGCGGTGACCTCCGCGTCGTCGATGACGAAGGGCTGTTGCGCCCGTGCCGACATCGGCCAGCCCAGACACAGCGATGCGGCCCACCCGACCTGGGCGGCCCACGCGACGTACCGCCTGCTCAGAGGAGAGTCCTCGCTGAATAGTCCGCCATCGACTCGTCCGACTGACGCGACTAGCGAGAGGCGAAGTAGCCCGGCTTGGTGCGCGCCGCGAGTTCGCGCTGCTGCATCTGGACCGTCACCCGCCGCCACAGCCCATCACGGCGGCCATTGCTCGAGGCATAGGCCAGCGCGTACTGACTGGCCAGATCTTCTCGAATCTCGCCGTAAATACTCGGCAGCTGCCGCATCTCCGTCGGGAAGAACGCGCGGCCACCACTCTGGTTGGCGAGTCTCCGCAGGGCGAAATCCGCGTCGTGCTTGGCGAGGTGCCCGGTTGCGTCGCGAGTGCCAAGGCCCACGGTGTAGATGGCCGTGTTCGAGCGATTCGCGAGAATCGAGGACGTCCTCGAACTCCATCAGGCTGGAGGTGTCTTCGCCGTCGGAGAGCAGGACGATAGCCTGTCGGCTTGGCACGTCGGTCCTGGCGAGGGCAAGCTTGTTCAGCTCCTTGAGCGAAATGTATACAGCGTTGTAGAGCGCGGTCGAGCCATCGGCGATGGTCGAGTGGACGGCCCGCTCGAGCGCCTCCTTGTCCCCGGTAAAAGGCTGGAGGATGCGAACTCGAGTATCGAAATCGACGACGGCGGCAAGGTCCTCGGCGCCGAGTCGTCTGACGAAGCCCACCGCTGCTTCCTGCGCCACCTCCAGTGCGCCCTGCATGCTTGCGCTACTGTCGATCACGAGTGCGACGTTCAGCGGAAGTCCCGTCTGAGCGAAGAACGTCACGGCCTGTAGGCGACCGTCTTCCAGGACGACGAAATCCTGCTGGCCCAGATTGGTGACGAATCGGCGCGTGCTGTCGGTCACCGTCACATTCAGCGAAATCAGGTCGACGCCGCTGCGGAACGCCGCCGCGGCCCCGGCGGACTGTGCCGGCGGTTGCGCACGGAGTCCGACGACAGCGACAACCGCGGAAGCCGCGGCCAGGGTCGCGACAGGGGACAGGACTCGGAGCATACTCTTCCCCTTGGTGGCGTGCGCCGGCGCGGAACGGGCCCCGAGACACACGTCAAGCCTGCCTCATGCTACCGCACCGAGCGCCGACCGCTCGCGCTCGCTGCGGCTCGCGGTGACACCATCACCATCATGTCCGCGTGTGCACCGCCGTGAACGTCGTCGAGGAGTCCTACCGAACGGCTCGGCGCTTGACCCTGGCGAGCGTAGGGCTCAGCGTGCTGAGGCTTCGCTCTCGCGCCAGCACGGCTCTCGCCGCGACTCGCTCCTGGACACCGGAACGATTTTCGACCAGCATGGCCCCTGCCTTTTGGGTTGAGACACATGCAAGGCACCATGTTCGATGTCGTGATCGTGGGGTCGGGTGCGGCCGGCGGCACGCTGGCGGCGCACCTGGCCAAGTGCGGCGCGCGAGTCGCGATCGTGGAAGGCGGGCCTCGCGTCGACACGCGGACCGACTTCAACACCCACGCGATGCCGTTCGACTACCCGAACCGGCACATCCCGACCATGAGGCCCGGCAAGCCCGGGTTCGATTCCGAGCGCACCCGCGGCGTCGGCGGGAAGACGATGCTCTGGAACGCCGTGGCCCTCCGGTTCAGCCAGCGCGATTTCAAGGGGCGGTCGTCCGAAGGGGCTGGCGAGGACTGGCCCATCGACTACGCGGACCTCGCGCCGTACTACGACGTCGTCGAACGCGAGGTCGGCGTCTGCGGGAATCTCGACCACCTCGAGGATCTGCCCGACGGCATCTTCCTGCCGCCGGTCCCGATGAAATGCAGCGACCTGATCGTGCAGCGCGGCGCGCGGAAGCTGGGCGCCGACGTGATTCACGTCAGGAAGGCCACGCTGTCCAGGTCCACGCCGACCCGCCCGGCCTGCCACTTCTGCGGGAACTGCATGGCGGGCTGTGACGTGGTCGCGAAGTACAACTCGGCGGACGTGCACATCGCTCCGGCCGAAAAGACCGGCCGCGTCACGGTCTTCAGCGACTCCGTCGTTCGGGAGGTCCTGGTCTCGAAGGACAATCGGGCGACCGGCGTCGGCTTCTTCAATCGGGTCCACAAGCGCGACGGCGAGGTGAACGGCCGCTGCGTGGTCGTGGCCTGCGGGTGCGTCCAGAGCGTGGCGCTGCTGCTCATGTCGGCGTCGAGCCGGTACCCGACGGGCCTGGCGAACTCGAGCGGAGCGCTCGGCCGACACTTCATCCCGCACTTCACGGGCGGCATCGAGTGCTTCGTGAAAGAGCTCAGCGGAGCGCGTGCGACCAACGACGAGGGCTTCCTCGACCACGCCTACCTGCCCTCGTTCATGCACAGTCGGAAGCGCGACTTCGCGCGGAGCTTCGGCGCGCAGTTCAACTATCAGAACCACCGCCTGGTGGGATGGGCGCGCTCCGTCGGGGGCTTCGGTCGGGCCTACAAGGAGTCGGTCAAGCGGTCGTATCCAGCCTTCCTGCAGTTCACGCCCTACGGCGAGATGCTGCCGAACGCGCAGTCGTTCGTCGATCTCGACTACGGACAGCTCGATGCCTTCGGGCTGCCCCGGGCGCGCCGGCACGTCCACTGGGCGGAGAACGAGCAGAAGCTGTTCCATTTCATGGTGAACTGGAGCCTGGCGATGCTGGAGCAGGCGGGCGCGGAGATCCTGTCAGTTCCCGCCGAACCCGCGACGAACCACGAACTGGGCGGATGCCGGATGGGCAGCGATCCGCGATCCGCGGTGGTGAACGCCGACTGCCGGACGCACGACGTGGCCAATCTTTACGTGGTCGATGGGAGCGTGTTTCCCTCCTCCTCGGAGAAGAATCCAACCCATACGATCATGGCGCTGGCGGCTCGCACCGCCGGGCACATCGCCGAGCGGCTGCAGAAGGGGGAGCTATGAGCGAGACCCGTCGAGAAACGCTCAAGATCCTGGGCGCGATCGGCGCAACGTGTGCCTTCCCGTTCCCGGCGGACGAGCTCTACGGGCAGCACGTTCATGCGAAGGACGCGAAACCGGCTGCTGCGCGCACCGGAGCCTACCAGCCGGTCTTTTTCGGCATGGTCGAGTACGAGCTGGTCTCGCGCCTGGCCGATCTCATCATTCCTGCGACTGACACGGCAGGGGCACTCGGCGCGGGTGTGCCGGAGTACGTCGACCGGGTCGTGTCGCTGAACCCGGAGCATCAGGGGCTGATGCGGGCCGGCGTGGAGTGGATCGACGACCGGTCGCGCGAGCTGTTCGCCGAGCGCTTTCTCGAGGCCAGCGAGGCGCAGCAGATCCAGCTGCTGCAGCCGCTGAGCGATGAAGTGGATCGGCAGCGGCGGGCAGCATTGACCGCCAGGTACCGGGGCGGCGCGGGCGGCACCTTCTACGCGCCCCGGACCGATGCGACGGAGACCGGGCAGCGTCCAAATCCCACTGCGCCGCCGGCTGAGTCGCCGATGTCACCCGCGGACGTGCCGGTGGGATTCTTTCGTCTGCTCAAGAACCTCACGGCGGACGGCTACTACACATCCCGCGTCGGCCTGGTCGACGAGCTCGGTTACAAGGGCAACACCCTGCTCCCCGAGTTCCCGTCGTGCTCGGTGCCGGAGCATTGAGGGCGGCGCCACACCTCGACGAGGAGCCGAAGTCTCCGAACAGCTAGAAGGGCCAGTCCACGCCGAGGATCGGGAAGAGTCCAAGCTGCTCGAGCGTCTTCACCCCGCCGAATGTCCGCGACCACGCCGACCACTGTCAGCCACTCGCCGTCATCGTCCAAGCGCACGCGCCGGCCGAGGGCCTCGTTCGGACCACCGGGAAAGTACTCGCGCACGATCGCCACCTTCGGTGCCTCGGCCGTGTCCCGGGTGGTGAAGTCACGTCCCGCCCGCAGCGGGATCCCCATCGTGGTGAAATAGCCCGCCTCGATCTTCGGCATACCGGCCGAGAGCGTCGGCTTCGCCTGACCTTCGATGGCGAAGTCGCCCTGGATGAACATCATGTGAAACGGGGCTGAGTTGATCACGCTCGCGGACGTCACGCCGGGCAGTGCTGAATGCGCTCGAGCACACCGCGCGCGAACGCCTGCATGCGCTCGGGCGTGTCGTGGAGGCGCTCGGGCAGCGTCACTCGCACGGTCTGCACCACACCGCCGCTGCCGCTCGATGCGAAGCCGGGCGACACCGATGTGAGACGCAGGAAGCTGTAGATCAGCAGGCCCGCGCCGATCAGGAGGACGAGCGTCATGGCGATCTGCCCGGCGACCAGCAGGGTCCGCAGCCGCTCGCCCTGGCGGTCGCCAGTCGAGCGCGTTGCGCCGGCGTGCAGCGCCTGGGCCTCGCCAAAGGCGGCCCCGCCGACGCGCAGCGCCGGCATCAGGCCGATCAACAGCGTCGAGACCAGCGACAAGCCGAAGCAGAACGCCATCACCCTCGCGTCGATGGCAATGCCGCCGACGCGTGGCAGCGCGAGTGGCGGCACCAGGGGCAGCGTGACGTGAACCGCAATCTGCGCGAGCATCACGCCGAGCGACGTCCCCAGCAGCGACAGGACGACGGCCTCGGTCAGGAGCTGACGCACGATCCGCCCGCGTCCGGCGCCGAGGGCCATGCGTAGGGAGAGTTCGCCGCGGCGTGCGCTGAGGCGCGTCATCTGCAGGTTCGCCACGTTGACGCAGGCAATCAGCAGGACGAACGACACCGCCCCGAGCAGGACCAGCAGCAGTGTGCGAACCGACTCCGTGCCGTACTCCTGCAAGCTGACCGTGCGTGCGAGCGTGCGGGCGTTGGCGACGAAGGCGCCGGCTTGCGCGACCGCGCCGGCGGGCACGATCGACGGGTCGCGCAAGAGCGCCGTCAGTTCCGCTTCCGCGCGTTCCCGCGTCGCTCCTGGCTTCATGCGTCCCAGCAGGGACAGGAACGCGCTCTTGCCAGCGTCGGCGAGCCAACGGTTCGGCAGGAAGACGTCCACCTCAGGCAGCGCGCCGATCCGGATCGTCGGCCTGAAGCTGAACTCCGGCGACAGCACGCCGACGACGGTGCGGGGGAGACCGTCGATGGCGATGGTCTGTCCGACGATGGCCGGATCGGCCTGGAAACACGTGCGCCACAGTCGATCGCTGACGATGGCGCTGCCATCGTCGTCCATCGCCGTGGCGCCGGTCAGGAAGGCGCGGCCCCGGGCGGGGGTGACAGCCAGCGTGGCGAAGAAGTTGGGACTGACGTCGAGCGCCGGCACCTCCAGTGGCTCGCCGCGTCCGGTGAGTTCCACGGTGAGCGAGTTGTAGGCGGCGAGAGCATCGAGGGCGGTGACGCGGGCGCGCAGGCCCTCGTACGAGGCGGGCGCCCAGGTCCCGAACGTCTTGATGCCCGTTGCGGTCTGCTGCGCCGACGAGATCATGATGAGGCGATCGGCAGCGGGATAGGGCAGCGGACGCCCAGAGGACGCCGTAGGCGACGGAGAAGATCGCGGTGGTGAGGCCGATGCCGAGCGCGAGCGTGGCGAGCGCGGCGACGGTGAAGGTCGGATCGCGTCGCATCAGTCGCAGCGCGTGACGCACGTCTTGGGCGGCGGTGTCGGAGAGGCGGGCTGGCGCGCTGTGGGAAGCAGTTCGCCGTGCTGGAGGTTCTCGTGGCTGCCGGAGGCGGTCTCGTCAGTGCCGAAGAGCTGCTGCAACGAGCCTGGCATGAGAACGCCGACCCGTTCACCAACGCCGTGCGCATCACGGTCTCGGGAGTGCGCAAGCGGCTTGGCGAGCCCTGGGTCACCGCCACGGTGGCCGGCGCCGGATACCGCATCGAGTCAGCGCCGGGCCCTGGTCACGAGAGAGCAGACGGTGGATAGAGCCCCCGGCATGAGCGTTCGCCTCACGCTCACGCTGAGCTACGCGGGATTCCTGATGCTCGCGGGTGGCGTGCTGCTCGCCGCCGTATGGGTGTTTCTCCTGCGCTACGTCCCCGATCGTGCGCTCATGATCTCCGCTGACCCCATGAATGGCATGAATGGGGTCTTCCCGGTCCGGTCCAACCTCCTGCGCGTGTTCGCTCCGAGAGCGGCCGCAGCGTTGGCGTTCCTGCTGGTCTTCGGTCTCGTGGGTGGGCGGCTTCTCGCCGGCCGCATGCTCGCGCCGCTGGGGCGCATTGCCGACGCCACCCGCCTGGCCACCAGCGGATCGCTCGCCCACCGCATCCGGCTACCGGGTCGCCGAGACGAGTTCCGCGACCTCGCCGACGCCTTCGACACCATGCTCGAGCGGCTCGAAGCCCATGTCGGCGAGCAGCGGCGGTTCGCCGCCAACGCCTCCCACGAACTGCGCACCCCGCTGGCGATCACGCGAACACTGCTCAACGTCGCCCGCACCGATCCGAATCGCGACACCGGCGACCTCGTCGACCGCCTCCAGGTCATCAACCCTCGAGCGATCGACCTCACGGAAGCACTGCTCCTGCTCAGCCGCGCCGGCCAGCGGTCCTTCACACGAGTAGGCGTCGACCTGTCCCTCATCGCGGAGGAGGCCACCGAGACACTTCTTTCCCTCGCAGAAAGGCGCAGGCTCACCATCGAAACCACGGGCGACCTGGCTCCAGCCCTCGGCTGACACGCGCTCCTGCTGCAGATGACGACGAACCTCGTCCACAACGCGATCGCTCACAACCTGCCTGAACAGGGCACGGTGTGGGTCACGACCAGTGTTCAGCCCGGGACGGTGGTGCTCCCTGTGGAGAACACCGGCGAGACGCTCGCGCCACAGTTGGTGTCTACGCTTGTCGAGCCGTTCCAGCGCGGCACCGAACGCATTCGCACCGACCACGCAGGCGTCGGCCTCGGCCTGGCAATCGTCAAGAGCATCACCGAGGCACATGACGGGACCCTCACCCTGACCCACCGCCCCGCGGTCGGGCTCCGCGTCACCGTGCAACTACCCACCGCACCACACACGGACGGCTGACGAGGGGCCAGGTGCCGATTCAGTTCTCAGAGACTGCGACACCTTGGCGTGACGGCGGCATCTCAGGGCCGATCACGTCAAGGAGGCTCCATGAGTACGTCAGACCGAGCGGCGATCCTCAGGACACACTTCACTGGTGAATTGATCCTGCCAGGAGACAGCGGCTACGACGCCTGCCGCCAGGTCTTCAACGGGATGTACAACAAGCGGCCGGCCCTGATTGCCCGCTGTCGGACGGCTGCGGACGTGGCCGCGGCCGTCAGCTTCGCCGGCCGGGAGCGGCTGGAGATCGCAGTCCGGTCCGGCGGCCACAGCGTCGCCGGGTTGAGTACCTGCGAGGGCGGGGTCCTCATCGATCTCGCCGGTCTGAAGCAGATCACCGTCGATCCCGAGGCGCGCACGGCCCGCGCCGGCGGCGGCGTGCTGTGGGGCGAGTTCGATGCCGCGACGCAGGCGCACGGGCTGCACACGCCCGGCGGCCGCGTCACGACGACCGGCGTCGGCGGCTTCACGACCGGCGGCGGCTACGGCTGGACGTCGTCGAAGTACGGACTCACCTGCGACAACCTGCTGTCGGCGGAAGTCGTCCTCGCGGACGGTCGAATCGTTACGGCCAGCGAGCGCGACGAGCCCGACCTGTTCTGGGGCATCCGGGGCGGCGGCGGCAACTTCGGCATCGTCACCGAGTTCGAGTACCGACTGCACCCGCTCGGTCCGATCGTGCTCGCCGGGCTCACGCTGTGGCCGATCGAGCGCGCCGGCGAGGTCATGCGCGCGTGGCGCGACTGGGTGGACCAGGCGCCGGACGAGCTCTCGACCACGTGCGTGCTCCTGACGGCGCCGCCAGAGCCCTTCGTGCCCGACATCCTCAAAGGCCAGGTGGCCATCGGCATCATGGGGATGTACGTCGGCGATCCCGTCGAGGGGGCGCGCGTGATGCAGTCGATCAAGGACCTCGGCCCCGCGGTCGACGTGATCCAGCCGATGCCCTACACCGTGTTCCAGTCGATGATCGATGCGGCGGCCCCGAAAGGTCTCCGGAACTACTGGCGCGGCGAGTACCTCGCGAGCCTGCCCGACGGCGCCATTGACGCGTTCGTCGGGCACGGGGCCGCGCTCGCCGCCGCGGCCATGCCACTCAGCCAGATGGTCGTCTTTCGCATCGGCCAGGGCGTCGCGGCCGTGGCGGAGGACGCCACGGCGTTCTCGCACCGCGATGCTCGCTACCTGTTCCACCCGATCACGGTGTGGAACGCGCCGGACGACGATCAGCGGCTCATAGCGGCGAACCTCGAGTTCTGCGATGCGATGCGCCCGTTCGCCACGGGCGGCGCCTACCTGAACTTCACGCCGGAGGACCGCGTCCGCGAGGGCTACGGCGAGGCCAAGTATGGGCGCCTGGTCGCCCTGAAGGACCGCTACGACCCCGACAACCTGTTCCGGTTGAACCAGAACATCAGGCCCAGCCGTCGGACGGCGTCGGCCTGATCGATGAGTCGAAGGCCATCCGCCTGGCTACACCGACTTGCCCAGCATGACGGTCGGCGCGATGTCGGTGAACGTGGCGACATCGGCCCGGACCTCGGCCATCGCGGGATCGGCGACAGCCGCCTGCAGCGCTGCCAACGAAGGGAATTGGAAGTGCGCGATCATCGCGTACGGTGCGGCCGTCGTCCCCATCGGCACACCCTCGATCAGGAGGACGCTGGTGGCCTTCATGACCTTCATCGCCAGTGGGATGTGGGTGGCTCGATAGTAGTTCGCGTCGAACCGCGCCCCGTCGCGGTTCGGATAGATCACGTTCAGGCTCATCGTGGGGTCTGCCGCCTCGACCAGATCGGCGGACATGACCGTCATCGCGCCGACACCCGTCGCCGCACCCCAGACGAAATCGCGTCTGTTCATCATCGTCGTCATCATCTCCTACGTCGGGCGGACCCCGGCGGCGGTCAGGTATTCGGCCATCGTGCGCGCGTAGTGCGGGAACGCCACCTCGGGCTCTTCGATCTCGGGATGCCACTTCTTCTCCCACTCGAAGCAGTAGTAGCCCTGGTAGCCGGCCTTGGCGAGCACCGACACCTGCGCCTTGACCGGCACGTCGCCCGTCCCGGTCAGCACATATCGGCGGTCCGTTCCGGCAGGCTTCGAGTCCTTCAGGTGCGTATGCCGGACGAAGCGGCCGATCGCGGCATAGGTGTCGGCCGGCGCCTCGCCCCCCGCGACGAACGTGTGATGGGCGTCCCAGAGGAGCGCGAAGGCCTCGGAATGGACCGCGCTCTCGATCGCGACGAGGTCCTTCGACTTGGTGAAGTCACCGTGCGATTCCATCAGGACGACCACGCCGGCGGCCTTGGCGTGCGCGGCCATCTGCTGGAAGCCTTCGACCACGCGCTTCATGACGTCCTCGCGCGGCTCGCCTTCCGGAATCTTGTCGCCGAACATGCGCACGTATTTCACCTCGAGCGCGTGGGCGAGATCGATGAACCGGCGGCCTTCGTCCAGCTGCGCCGCTCGAATGGCCGGACTCCTGTTCGTGCATGCGGGCGGATGCGCCGAGGTCCGAGACGATGATGCCGAGGGCCGCGAGATCCTTCTTGGTCCCCGCCAGTCGCGCACCAGACAGCTCAGGAACCTTCGTGAGGTCCATTTCGCCCGCCACGCCTCGCAGCTCGAGCGCGGCGTAGCCGAGCTGATCCGCCTGATCGAGGATGGTCTTCCAGCTCCAGGCCGGACAGCCCAGGGTGGAGAACGCCAGCGGGTAGCGCTTTGCCGGACGGGCGCGGAGGAGAGTTGGCGCGGCCACAGCCGCCGTGAGAGTCGTGAGAAACACGCGACGATTGGTAGGCATGCGATGTCCCCTGTCGACGCGGATTATATGCGCGGCCTGTCCCGAGACCATCCATCCTCGGCAAACGCCTTCTAGCCGTCAGTCCTTGGCCTCGTACACGCGGATCCCATCATCCTGCCCGTGCTCGGGTGGTAGATCTGAGCCTTCGCGGGACCACGGCAGCCGATGAACAGGCGGTGGCCGTCTTCGTCGAGCGCCATCGGGAAGTTCGCACGGGCCTCAGTCACGGGCCAGGTCGCGCTGACCTTCATGGCGTCGCGATCGAGTACCGCGATGTGATTCGCCGCCGGTATGTTGACGAAGGCGCGTCTTCCAGCCTGCCCAGGCGCAGCGCGTGAGCGGGTGCCGCAATATGGATGGCAATCGCGTCCGGCCAGCGTCCACCCGTCCGTGGTACCCGGCCCGCTACCGCGGCACGATGACGAGCTGGTCGGTCGTGAACTTCAGGGCGATCTTCGAGCCGGAGACCTCGAACACATCGTGCAGGTTGCCGCGATGCGCCTGCGGGATGATCCAAATGACGTCGTCATCGTCCCGGCCGCGCAGCCAGGAATCGAAGCCGGATAGCGGCTTCCCGGTCGCCTTGAAGTAGGCGGCCAGACGCCGGAACAGCTTGGGCCAGACGCGCGATGCCGAGAGAGCGGCCAAGCTGCCGGCGGGAGAAGGCGTGAGCGGGTTGAAGCCGAGCCACAAACCTTTCGCCGGCTTGCGGCCCACCCGTGTCTGCGCGACCATTGTGTTGCGCAGGTCGGTCGGCAGCCCCGCGTAGAACGTCGGATAGGCCTGGCCGGCGCGAAGGATCGCCGCGTTCACGGATTGGCGGACCTGCGCTGACGTCAGGAAGAACGTCGCGTTGTCGGGCTTCGGTGGCTTTCCGGTGAACACGAAGGATATCGGCCGTCCATACACGTCCACGCCACGGGTAATGACGTAGCCGCGAATGGGATGCGGCGTCGCACTCCGCACTTCGATGAATTTCGTCGGCGCGAATGTCACTGGATCGAAGCCGACGCGCTTCAGCATCGTGTCGCGAGCGGCGCGAGCCAGGGTGTCGTCCTGCTGCACTCCCTGGAAGTGCAGCTCGAGCGAGTCGATCGCCTCGAAGCGGAGACTGCACTGCTGTCCGCCGTTGAAGTCGACGCGGCGCCGCTGCTGGTTCTCAGTCGGCGTGACGCCACCGGGGACTGGGACTTCTTCGACGTCCTTGAACGCTGTGGTTCCTCGATCCGGTCTGAACTTGATCGTGTCGCCGTCCGGCTGCGACCCGGAGTGAACGCCTTTGGCGGTCCGGTAGAACAGCTGCAATTCACCGGTGATGATGCGATATGGCGCAGTGGGGCTGGGCGATAGGGGTGGCATGTTAGGTTCGGCCTCCGTGCCGCAGCTGCCGGTGGATCTCTTTTACCGTCCGCAAGGTGATGGCCGCGAGCGTGAGCGTCGGGTTGGCCGTCGCTCCCGTGGCAAACACACTCGATCCTGCGATGAAGAGATTCTCGTGGTCGTGGCAGCGACCCCACCCGTCCACGACCGAGTCCTTCGGGTCCCGCCCCATGATGCAGGTGCCCATGATGTGCGCTGCCGTGTTCCAGTTCAGCGTCCCGTCCGGCTGCACGGGCGCCTTGGCCTCTGCGAGCTCTGCGTTCATCAACGCGAAGAGTGCCTTCGACGCCTCGAAGCCAGCGGTGAGACCTCCCTGGGAATACCTGTCGACCTCGAATCGAATCAACGGCCTCGGCAGGCCGAGGGCATCATCCACCTTGGCGGACACCTGGACGCGATTGTCGGGGCTCGGGAGCATCTCGGTCGAGAAGCTCAGACGGATCATCCTCGTGATCTCGTGACGGGCCTGGTCCAGCAAAGGTGCTCCGTACTTGTCCTTGTCGAGCAGGCGGGCGATCACGCTGGTTGGTGAGCCGGTTCGCCCCCAGCCATCGTTGCCGATGGTCATCCGAAACCCGCTTCGTTGCGACCGGAAGGCGCCCTCCCGGAAGCTCTCGATGGCCGTGACACTCTGTGGGCCGCGGAACGGGTACACCGGCTCCTCGAAGAGCGCCGTGACCTCCCACTGGATGTGATCCATCAGGTTGCGTCCGACCTGGTCGCTGGAATTCGCCAAGCCGGACATGAGCAGCAGTTTCGGCGTCTCGATGGCGTGGGCGGCTACGAGCACGATTGGTGCACTCACGACCGTCTCTGGAGCGCCGGGTTCGGTCCAGCGCTTGTAGCGGACCTGCGTGACGCGGCCCTCCGCGTCCTTCTCGAGCCTCGTGACGACGCAGCCGCTGCGTAGCTCGACGTTCGGCCGGCGCGAGAGCCGACGCAGATGGACGGTGGCGTCGTACTTCGCGTGACTGGGACAGAGCGGAATGCAGCTCGAATGCCCTTCACAGGCCGGTCGTCCGTCGAACGGCTCGGAATTACGGGCTTGTGGCGTGGTTGTCACCAGGATCGTCGTGTCGCCGACTTTCTTCCCCTCGATGCGGGGTTTGACCAGCTGATCGCTGTAGGCGAGGACCTGCCCTGGCATCGGGAACGGGCGCGATCGGTACGCTCCGAACAGCCCGTCCAATTCGTCGTGATTGCCTGAGACACCGAGCTCCTGTTCCGCCTCGACGTAGTAATCCTCGAGATCGTCGTAGTCGATCGGCCAATCTCGCCCGACGCCGTACGTCTTGCGGAGCCGGAAGTCGGTCGGGAGGAATCGCGGACAGTTCCCGCGCCAGGCCCACGTGCTGCCGCCAACCAGCCGGGTGTATCCCGCGCGAAACGTGTCGGGCGTCTCCCCGTAGTCGTAGTACTTCTCGGCAAACGGCTGCCCCGGCTGGGGCTTCGCAGCCGTCGCCCTTTCCGGAGACGGCACCATGCGCCGGCTCGGGAGCTCCAGGTACGGCGTGTACATGTCGCCGCGATTGCCCTGGCGATCCATCGCGTGATGGAACTCGACCCGCTGGCCCACGTTGATGCCGTTGTCGCCAGCCTCGAGGATGAGGATGCGGTAGTCGTCGTACGTTGTCAGCTTCCAGGCCGCGAGCGCGCCAGCGACACCGGAGCCGACGATGATGACGTCGAAGTCGAACAAACTGCGGTCGGGCTGCTTGAAGAAGGACATAGCCGTCTCCTGGGTCAGGGCTTGGCTGCCCAGTAGCCGTAGTTGAAGTGCGAGAACCCGATTGGATGGGACTTGACCTCCGACCAGGCAAAGCCCTTCTCGAAGAAGCCGCCATCCTGATCGGGTGGCTTGTTGTCGCTGCTGTACTGGGACAGGAGCCACAGCGTGACCAGTTGCCGTGCGGCCGTCTCGACGGCGTCCTTGAAGCGAGCGTCCTGCAGGAGGGCAGCGAGCGGGTCGGGCGCCGCCGCGACCGAGCGGTAGATGACCAGCAATTGGTCGAAGCCGGGGCCGAACTGCTCCTTAATCAGGCGCAGATAGTCGCGCGCCATCCGGTGCTCGACCGACAGTGCGTTGATGCTTCGGAGAGCCGGCAGGCCGGTCAGAAGGCTCGATAGTGCCAGGAACTCGTCCATGGTGCGCTCCCTCGCGTGCCGACGTCCGAGCCGCGCAGATGCCGGCCGGTCGCCGCCCGCCTATCCTCGTAACGCAGCCGTGGTCCGATTTGTACAGGCGGTGTTCGTCGCACGTCGACCAAGCCGACCGGTCTCGCCCGTAGTCGCGCCTCGGTAGCGCGATGGGGCTGGCGCTCGATCCTGAAGAGTTCCTGAATTCAAAGTCAGGAACCGTTCATCGCGCATCGTACCGCGGCCCATCGTGTACGATCGGTCGGACGCCGAAGCCCGGGCGCCGGACCGTTGAAGGGTGTCGAACAGGAGCGATCATGGCAAGGCTGAGATTCACGGCGTGTGTGTTCGTCGCGGCGGTGCTGTTGGCAGGGTCTGCGCGTGCCCAGGAGATGTCCGCTGACTACAAGACCGTGCTCGACACGCTCAAGCGAACGGGTGACGTCAGGGACGGTGTGCTCAAGGTCAACGTGCCGCGAGCCGACCTGAAGGTCACCATCAAAGGTCGACCCGCCCCGACGCCGTTCGGATTTGGCGGCTGGCTTGCGATGACCAAGGCCACCGGTGGGCAGGAGGTCCTGATGGGCGATCTGGTGCTCACCGAGGACGAGGTCAATCCGGTCATGTCGGCCCTCCTGGCGAACGGGCTCGAGGTGACGGCACTCCACAACCACTTCTTCTGGGATCAGCCACGGATCTTCTACATGCACGTACACGGCATGGGAACCGCGGCCGATCTCACGACTCGCGTGAAGCCGGCGCTCGACCTGATTCCCGCGGCCAAACCGCCGGCCAGCTCAGCGCCGGCGGCCGCGCCTACCGGCCTGAACACGGCCGCGCTCGGTCAGGCGATCGGCCACCAGGGTGACCAGACCGGGCCGGTCTACAAGATCACCATCGGACGTTCGGACTTTCAGGTGAAGGATCACGGGGCGGGGATCAACGCCCGCATGGGTCTCAACACGTGGGCCGCGTTCACCGGCACGGACGCCGACGCCATGGTCGCGGGGGACGTCGCGATGCTCGAGCAGGAGGTCACGCCGGTGCTGAAGGCACTACGTGCCAACGGCATCGACGTGGTCGCGATCCATCACCACATGACGGGCACGCAGCCAGCAGTCATCTTCCTGCACTACTACGGAACGGGTGCCGCCGAGAAGCTGGCCAAGGGCGTTCGCGCAGCGCTCGACGTGTTGGGGAAGTCGCCCGCGGTCACCCACTAGAGCCGAGCCCCCCGGGTGTCGCAGCCGCCGTCGGGCCGGTCAGGCGGCCGTCGCGCATCTCGACAACGTCGTCCGCGAGGTCGGCGGCGTCTTCGCGATCGTGCGTCACGAACAGCGTTGTGACCTCGGCCTCCCGCTGCAAGCGACGAAAGTCGGCGCGAACGGCCGTGCGCAGGTCGGAGTCCAAGCTCGAGAAGGGCTCATCCATCAGGAGCAGCTGAGGGCGCCCGACGAGTGCCCGAGCGAGCGCGGCGCGTTGCTGCTCGCCCCCCGATAGCTCGTGGGGGCGCCGGCCCGCCAGAAGCTCAATGCGTGCGAGCGCGAGCACGGCCTGCGTCCGGGCCCGGCGTGCGGCCGGTGGGGTCCCCCCGGACGTAAGGACGAAGTCGAGCTGTTGCTCCACGGTCATGTGTGGCCACAACGCGAGGTCCTGGAACACGAACCCGATGTGGCGCTGGTTAGGCGGGACCACGTTGCGGCCCGCGACAGCGACCTGCCGGCCGGCAATCCACACGTCGCCTGCGTCCGCCTGATTCGAGTCCGGCCACGACGCGCAGCAGCGTCGTCTTGCCGCAACCGCTCGGACCGAGAAGGACGACGAGCCGGCCGTGTGCCACGTCGAGAGACAGTCCGTCGAGGACCAGGCGGCTGCCAAGCCGACGGCTGAGCCCACGAACGGACAGATGCGGCGGCGTCACCGCTCGCTCCACCTTGACGACACTAGCGTGCCGAACAGCGCCACGGGAGCCAGAATCACGAGGGCTTGCAGCAGCGCCAGCGCCGCCACCTGTGAGGAGGGCGCATTGGCGATCAGTGTATAGACCCGAATCGGCAAGGTTGATTCACCAGGCGGCGCCACGAGCAGGCTGACGCCGAGCTCGCCGAAGGCAAGGATGAACGTCAGGAGCCACGTCGCGGTCATGGCGAGGCGGACCTGCGGCAGGACGATTCTCCAGGTGGATGTCAACCAGCCGGCGCCACTCACGGCGGCGGCCTCTTCATGCGACGCGGGCACGTGTCGCATCGCTGCCGCCATGACGAGCGCTGCCACCGGCAGGTAGCGGGCGAGATAGCCCAACACGAGCATCGCCTCGGTGCCGTAGACGCCGCCCAGCGCACCGGGACGATTCCACAGCGCGATCAGGCCAACGCCGACGATCGTGCTCGGGATGCCAAATACGCTGACCAACAAGGTGTCGACCATCCGGGCGGCAGGCGTCGTGGTGCGGGCTGCGGCGTAACCCAGCACGACGCCCACGGCGAGGACCACGGTTGCTCCGACGCCCGCCAACAGCAGGCTGTTCCACATGGCCGCCGCCGAGCCCTCGACGACGCCCGACCAGGACCGGACGCTCCGCGCCTCGTTCACGAGGAGCGCCACTGGTACTGCGAGCGCGACCACGGCAACCGCCAGTGCTACGGCAGCCGCAACCAGGGGTGGGATGCGCACCAGGGAGGACGATGCCCCCGTGGATCGAGGTGCCACGGTCGGCGCCTTGTGCATCACCATCGAGGCCGTTGAGCCCATCGCCACGCACAGGAGAACGAGGGGCACCGCCAGGACCATGGCCCTCGGGAAATCGTAGAGGGCAGCGAAGGCTGTGAAGATTTCCGTCGTGTAGACGTGAACGCCGAGCAGCCCGGGAACGGCGAAGTCCGAGATGGCGAGGACGAACACCACGAGCGACGCGGCCAAGATAGGCGGCGCCACCAGGGGAAGCGTTATGCGCCGCATGACTCGGCTTCGCTTCGCGACAAGCAGCCCAGCCTCCTCGAGCCTGGCGTCGACGCGGTGAAAGGCGACTTCCGTGGCCAGCATCGGGATTGGATAGAGCACCAGGCCGAGCACAATCGCCGCGCCGGGCAGGCCGCTCATCCATCCACTGTGGCCGGCGAGATACGTCCACGCCAGTGCCACGATGTACGGCGGGAGCAACACGGGCGCGGTGAGACATGCCCGGATGGCGGCAACCGCCGGCAGGGTGCTCCTGGCCAGAATCGCCCCGAGGGGCACGCCTACTGATGCCGCCACTGCGGCAGCACTCAGGCCGAGCGCGGCGGTGGTCAAGAGCAGCCGGCGTTGCCGGGCGTCGAGGAGCAAGGCGGGGAGTCCGTCGATGTCGGCGAACGCGAGGCCGAGCGCGTACAGCGAGGGCAGCAGCGAAAACAGGCCGAACGCCAGAATCGCCGTGCCAACAACGGGCGTCCGGCCCGACCTCCAGTGCCACATGCCGCCCCCCGTGGCTTCAGAGTCCCAGCAGCTGCGCCAGGCGTGCCGTGACGTCCTCGACGCGGCTTGCCGCCTTGGCGTAGTCGAGCGTCATCGGCTTGAAGGTTCCGATCGCCGGGATGTGCTTGGGACCCGGCACCCCGGCGTGGAGCGGAATCTGCACGGCCTCGGACTGGGCCAGCTGTCGCTCGACATCGGCCGACAGCAGGTAATCGATCAGCCGCTGTCCCTGCACCGGGTTGGGCGATCGGGCGATCAAGGACACCATGTTGGGCATCATCGGCACGCCAAGCCCCTCGCCGTCTGGGAGCACCATGGCCACGGGCTGGCCATTCTCGATCGCGACGTTGACGTCGTCGGTATCCGTCAGTCCGACCTTGACCTCGCCTCGGGCCACGAGGTCCCGCACGACCGAGTTGCCGTCGACGACGCGCACGCCGTTCGCCTTGAGGCGCCGGAAGAAGTCGTCCATCCGGGCGTCGCCGGCCACGGCGTAGAGGGCGGCGACGTGAAAGGACGTCGATCCAAAGCGCGGATCCGCGATCGCGACCTGACCCTTCCACCGGGGGTCTGCCAGGTCGAAGACTGATTTCGGCGCCTCGCGCGGGCCGACCGACTTCGTGTTGTAGGCGATGACGCGCATACGCGCCGAAAAGCCGGTCCAGTAGCCTTCGGGATCGACGAGTTCGTTGGGAATGCCGGCCGCCGCCGGCGAGCGATACGGGGTGAGCAGCCCCCGAGACTTCAGGATCAACGTGCGGACCGGCTCGTTCGACCAGAACACGTCCGCTTGCGGCCGGTCTTTCTCGGCAATCAACCGGTTCGCCAAACCGGTCGACTTGGTCTCCTCGGTGTCGTAGACCGTCCTGACTGTCACGCCGGAGCGACGCTGGTATTCGCGAAGGACGGGTTCAGAAAAGACCCGATCCGTAGAGACGTAGACAGTTACCGCTGCGGCGGCCGGCGAACCGGGATCGGACGCGCGGCACCCGGCCACCGACCCGGCAAGGGCACATGCGAGACCAGCCTCGCGGAGACTGATCATGATCTACTTCGTGACCACGGTCAGGTCGTCGAACTGTGTCACCGAGTCGGCCTTGGTCCAGACACCGACCTGCCCAGCCTGGCGGAACGTCGTGTCCTCCACCTCGAACAGCTTCGCTCCGTCGAAGTGGACCTCGGTGAGGGGACCATTGGCCACGACACGCAGCGTGCTCCACTGGCCGGACGGCACCGTGACCTTCTGGCCGTACGTCCGGCCCTTGCCCTTGACCGGGAGGTCGGTGCGCCTGCCGTTCTCGACCTTGTAGAGGACGACGTTGTTCTCCAGCGCGTTTGCTCGCACCAGGTAGTAGTTGTCTGCGTTCTGGTAACGCCAGACCAGGCCGGCGGCCCGATCGGCCCGGCCGGAGATCGGTTTGACCCGAACAGAGAGGTCGACGTCGGCGGCGCTGACATCGGACAACACGGCTAGCGGGAAACGCGACCCCGTGGGGTCTGGATCGGTCTGGACCAGCACCTTGTTGTCGCCGTCCTGCTGGACCACCCACTTGCCGGGATTGCCGGTCTTGGCTGTGTGCGCGAAGACGAAGCCCTTTGGCGACTGGCCGACTGCGTCGCCGGAAAAGTCGACCTTCTTGATGTCGGCAGCCGCCGGTGATGACGATGCGGCGAGCAGGCTGCCGACAACGAACACGAACTCTGAAGTACGCATAGTGAACTCCCCTCGATTGTCGCCTACGGAAGGTCGGGTCAGTTCGCCTCTACGGATGCGGGGTCCGGACGAGCCGCGGCTTCGGAACGCCCGGCCCCGCCCAACGGGAGACGAATGTTGAAGACACTACCGACGCCTACGTCGCTGTGGAGTTCGAGCGTTCCGCCCAAGGCCTCAACGGCCCAGCGTGCGATTGCCAGGCCCAACCCCGTGCCACCCTCGTCTCGTGAACGGCCGGGATCCACGCGATAGAACCGCTCGAAGACCCGCGCCTGATGCTCGGGTGCGATGCCTGGTCCCTGATCGCGGACCTCGATCACGGCGTCCCACGCGCCTGCCCCCAGCATGATGCGGATTTCCGACCGGTGCGCGCTGTATTTGATGGCGTTGTCGACAGCGTTGATGAGGGCGGGCCGAAGGAGGACCGCGTCCGCGTAGACGATGACGGATGGCTCGCCTCCGACAACGATGCGTTGGTCTCGCTCATCGGCCAGCACGGACAAATGCGCCACGACGTCATCGACCAACACTCGCACGTCGATGTCGGCCCGCCGGACCGGCGTCCGCCCGCTGTCAGCGCGCGACAGGTACAGCAATCCATCGACCAGACCGGTCAGCCGGTCGGTTTCCTCCAGCATGCTGCCGATGATTTCGCGATAGGCGTGCGGGTCTCGTGGCTCGCGCAGGCCGACCTCGCCGACGCTGCGGATGGCGGTGAGCGGCGTCCGCAGCTCGTGCGAAGCATCGGCCGTGAATCGTTGCAACTGGCCAAAGGCTTCCTCCAGTCGCTCGAGCATTTGGTTGAAGACGGTGGCCAGGCGCCCGAGCTCGTCGCGTGGGTTCTCGACCGGCAGCCGAGCGCGAAGTCGCTCGGCGGTGATTGCCGCCGCTTCTGTGGTCATGCGATCGACGGGCCGCAGGGCGCGTCGCGCCAGATAGTACCCACACGCACCCGCGAGGAGCACGGCGACTGGCAGGCCCATTGCGAGACCGGCGAGTAGCTCACGCAGTTCGTGGCGGACGGCTTTCCTCGGATCGACTGACTCGGATGAGCGCGGGAGCGCCCCCGACGTTGTGCATGCCCACGACCGTCCGGAGGGGCCGGCCCAGGTCGTCCACGGTCGAGCCGTAGGCGTACTCGGCCTCGGGTCTCGTCGGCCGCGGTAGGGACGCCACGCCAGGCGTCCGCGCCAGCAGCACACCGGCGACACTCCACACCTCGACGACGCGCCGCGGCCCTGCCTGGTCCTCGATGGTCGGATGCGCGGCCGGAGACGCTGGCAAGTTCTCCGTTGTCGAGAGTCCGCTCGACCGTCTCGAAGTCGTCGTGCAGCGCCTGATCGAGCTGTTCCTGCAAGCCGCGGCTCACGAGAAGGTAGACGAAACCCGCGTAAATCAGCACGGCCGATGCGACCGCGGCCGCATACCAGACGGCAAGGCGGACGCGCAGGTCGAGGGCATGCCACCGGCGGATCATGGCTCCTCAGTGCGCACCAGAAAGCCGACCCCGCGGATCGTGTGAATCAACTTGGCACGCTCCTCTGTGTCCACCTTCTTGCGGAGTCTCGCGATGTGCACGTCGATGACGTTGTCGAGGGGCGTCCCGCGGGCCGGCTCCCGCCACACATCGCGCGCCAGCATCTCGCGCGAGACGATCGCGCCGTCATGGCGCAGCAGGTATTCCAACAGCTCGTATTCTCGCGCCGTGAGTTCGATCCTGTCGCCGCCTCGAGTGACGGCGCGTGTCGACACCTCCACCTCCAAATCACCCATACGCAGCCGCGGCGGCAGCAAAGGGCGGCCGCGACGGACGAGCGCTCGGAGGCGGGCCAACAGTTCGGCGAACGCAAACGGTTTGACCAGATAGTCGTCGGCCCCGGTGTCCAGCCCGGTGACCCGATCCTCGATCGCGTCCTTCGCCGTCAACACCAGCACAGGCGTGCGATATCCCTGACGGCGGAGCGTGGCCAGCACGTCCAGGCCGGAACGGCCGGGCAACATGAGGTCCAGGACGATGACATCGAAGGACCGCGAGAACGCCGTGAAGAACCCGTCTTCGCCGCTGGCGGCGACTTCAACCTGACAGTGCTCGCCCTCCAGGCCCTGCTGGAGGGCACGTGCCACCTTCCGCTCGTCCTCGATGACCAGGTACCTCGCACAGGGCCGACTGTATCCGACTGCTACCGCAAGGTCGATCGTGACGTGCTTGCTCTGTCCGGCCTTCGTCGCGACGAGCACCTCGACGACGGGGCGACCTTCGTGAACCGTCGGAATCGCCGAATACGCCGTGCCGCCCTGGCCCTGTTCGGCCTTCGCGACGGCGTCGGCAAGCGACATCCGGGACAGCTGGACGAGGGTGGCCGTGCACGTCAGCCCCAGAGCGGCCATGCACACCATCGCCCGTCCACCAAATCGCCGATTCATGATGCCTCCAGTGCGCGTCCTTGTGCGCTACGTGGGCATGGTAGCGAGCACGTGGCGTCCCCGATCCTGAAGAATCCCTGAAGTGCTCGTCAGGAATCATCCGTGACCGCCCATGTTGCGCTAGCGTCTCGAGGCAAAGAATCGGGTCAAGCGCCACGAACAACAACCATGCATCCGCCGTCAGCAGCCGCATTCGTCCTGGCCTGCGCTCACGGCGCCTCGGAGGCTGAAGTGCCCCTCACGAACGCCCTGATCGCGGTCGTCACCGCAGCCGCCCTCTTGCCGACGGGGTCGAGCCACTCCGTCATCTCGCAGGAGACCCGCGAAGTCCAGCCGCCTCGAAGCATCCTGTTCATGTGCCCCCATGGCGCCGCGAAGAGCGTTCTGGCCTCCGCCTACTTTCAGCGTCTGGCGCGGGAGCGCGGGCTGAACGTCCGTGTCACGACGGCGGGCACGGAACCTGACGCTCAAATCGCCCCGGCCGTGGCGTCCCATCTCGCGGCGGCAGGGATACGACGCGCCGACGGCGGCTCCGCGGCAGGTGACCGCCAATGACCTCGCCCAGGCTGACCTCGTCATCTCACTCGGCTGCGACCTGTCGGGCCTCCCAACGCCGCGGGGTACCCTGCGGGCGTGGGACGACATTCCATCACCCAGCGCGAACTTCACCGCGGCAGACGAGGCTATTCGGGCGCGCGTCATCGCCTTGATTGACGAGCTCGCGCGGCAGGCCTCGCCGGAGAAGCCATAGCGCGAGGACTCGACTCGAACCAGCTCGTGGTCGAGGCTCAAGACGCGTGGCGTCTCTGAGCCGCGGTCGGCGGCTGGCGCGGTCACGGCGGTGATGCCAGCGTACGGGCGGTGGCGATTGGGCCGAGATCGTGGCCCATGAGCGCGATGTCGGCGGCTTCGATGGCCGCCTGGGTTCCACGGACCCCCATCGCGATGCCGACATCGGCGGCGACCCGGTCCGCCAGTCGCCGCACCGGTGCTGCCGACCAGCGTTCCGTCCCGCACCGGCGCCGACCTGCCCTTTCTACCGGCAGGCTCTCGCCGGTCACGATCGGCCGGTCCGATCGACAGGTGCGCGAGCATGGGGCGCTGATCAACGCTCGCATGGGCCTGAACACCTGGGCGGCCTTCACTGGGACCGATGCCGATGCGGTGGTGGCCGGCGACGTCGCCCTGCTGGAGGCCGAGCTGACGCCAGTCCTTCGATCGCTTCGCGCCAACGGCATCAGCGTGGTGGCGATCCACCATCACATGACGGGCGTCACGCCCGCGGTCATCTTCCTGCACTACTACGGCACGGGGCCCGCTCCGAAGCTGGCTCTGGCCGTGCGCGCGGCCGTTGACCTGCTCGGGCGCAAGTAGGAGGAGCTCGCGGTCATAGCGTCCGCAGGAACGCGATGAGCTGCTCCCGCTCGCTCGGCTCCAGGTCCAAGCCGAAGACATGACCCTTGATGGCACGGGTCGACGTACCCGGGAGCCGCCATCCGCCAGGCTGGGGCGTCTCCTTCACGCGGTCCGGATCGAACAGCTCTTCCAGTGTGGCCACCGAACCGTCGTGCAGGTAGTGCCCGCGGTACCACAGCCCCTTGAGAGAGGGCACTTTGTAGTAGCCAGTCCCCTTACGGGTCGCCAGGGCCAGTCCCGAATCGGTCCGGACGGAGGTCGACATCACATCGAGGGACGCAGGACGATCCTTCGGTGGTGAGAAGCCCGCCGCGGGCGTCAGTCTGTTGTTCGTGTACAGGGGCGGCGTATGGCACCGCCCGCACCTTTCGCCCTCGAAGATGCGTTCGCCGCCTGCCGCCTTGTCGTCACGCCGATGTGGATTCGGGGGCGGCTCGAGCGAGTAGATATACAGGGCCAGCGCGTAGAGGGCCTCGTCCGACAGCCGTGCCTTGACGCGGGTCGATCCCGATGACAGGACGTGATGGGGCCCGAAGTCGACCGAGTCGGCGAAGCTCACCAACGCCGCATAGCGCATCAAATCGCCAATGCCCCTGTGCAGGTGGGTCGCCGTGTGGTCGAAGTATTTGCGATCCTTGACCCCGATGAGGTCGGGCATCTTGGTCGGGTAGTAGAGGCTCCCGTTCCAGCGCGGCAGACCGCCGCTCCGTCTGAAAGCCACTTGCAGTTCGCGGTCCTCGTCCTCCGTGATGGTCTTGAGCTTCAGGTTGGCATCGTCCGCGCGCCACGGCACGCCGTACGCCTGGTAGCGCTTCTCTCCCGGAGGTTCCGCTCCGGTGACGAAAGGCGCGTCGCCGATCGGAAACGAACCGTTCGCCGCATAGACCTGAAGGCGCAGTTTCCGGGCAGGGCCTCGGGAACGGTCCTGATTTTCGGCGCCAGTCCCAAACTCCGGAGCGCCAGGAATGCGGGTGCCGTTCGGCAGCGGGAGGACATGGCAGTTGCTGCAGTTGGCAAAACTGAGAGCGACACCAGTCTTCGTCGGCACCCATCGCATCGACGGCATGGTCCCGTCCGGTAACGGTTCAGCGTTCTTGAACGTCTCCGCACTCCTGGCGGCTGCGATCACGTCGACATTCAACGATCGCAGGTGCAGATGATCGGCTTCGTCGAAGACCCTCTGTCCTGCCGTGATCCAGTCTGCCTCCGTCGTCAGCCGTTCGGGTTCGATCAAGGGCTGCGGCCCGACGCGCTGCAGCATCTCCCAATAACCCGCCGGCTCCCGGCCGGGAAAATAGACTGGGTAGGTGCGCAGGTTCTCGACGGTCATCGCGTAGTAGTCGGTGGCGGACATGTTCGTCGGACGCACGTTCAGGCCCGCCACCGGCGTGGCCCAGTCCGCCAGCGCTGTTTCGTCCCAGACCTTTGGAATGTTGGGTTTCGCGGCCGGGGCCTTTCCCGCCTGGCGATTCCCCGCAACGACGGCGGACGTGCACAGGGCCACGAGCACCGACAAGGCTCGCACGCGACGGATGGCTGTGTTCATGACGGTACTCACCCGGTTGTTCGCCGCTGTGCCGCCATCACCGTCGATCCAGCACCACGGTGATGACGTTCGGCCCCGGTTCCATGACCGCTTCCTTGACCTGCATGGCGCCGCCGACGACGACGAAGTTGCTGATGATGGGGAAGGGCAGCCCGGGAACGTAGCGCGTCGACCTGCCAGTGCAATCCGGGTTGACCTCGTAGGTCCCGGCGATGCCGCCCGGATCCGGCGTCACGCCGGTCAACTGGCCATGCAGATCGGCCCCACTCTCGGTAAACCCGCCGGAACCGTCGTAGCTGCGGAGGCCAGTGCCCACGACGAGCTCGGTGTGGCCGGCGTTCGGTCCGAACGGCACGAGCCGCGTGCCGGTGGCGAGGAAGCCGAAGTCTCCGCGCAGCGTCCGCACGCCGCAGGGCCGGATGCGGTCGTTGTCGTGCGCCGAGACCGCGCCTCCCATGAACAGCGCGGCGGTCAGGCTTGCCACCAACCCCGTCGTCGCGAGGATGGCCTGGCGCCAGGTCAGCCGAAGCCGAACTGAGGAGCCTCGGATGTCGAACGCCGTGGGGAATCGCATGTGGTCTTCTCCGTCTCCCGTCGGCCATCGCGGACGGGCATGTCCGCGGTCGCCACTCGGTCCGTCGAACCTGGCTCCAGACAGGGAGAAATGGAAGCACCGCGCGGCGCCGAACCGCACGTGCGCAGCGGAATCAACGACTTAGCGCCGTCCGAGGAGTGGGCCGCTATCATTGGACCGGTGAGCAGGAACACGGAGATCGCCGGCGACGCCGTCCTGGCCCAGCTGGAGAAGGTGCTGGCGAGCGAGGCCTTTCAAGGCGCCACCCGCTCGACGACGCTGCTCGGATTCCTGGTCGACGAGGTCGTCAAAGGGCGGACCGACCGGCTGAAGGAATACACCCTGGGTGCGGAAGGGCTCGGGAAGGGCGAGGCCTTCGACCCGCGCACCGACCCGATCGTCCGCGCAGAAGCGTCGCGGCTGCGAGCGCGCCTTGAGCGCTACTACGCTGGTGCGGGGCGCGACGATGCGGTGCTGATCGAGCTGCCAAAGGGCAGCTATGTGCCGCGGTTCTCGCTTCGGACGCCGGCGGCGCCGGGCGCCGCGACCGATCCCACTCCGCCGCCCTCGCCGTCGTGGTCCACCCAGCGACGGCTCTCGTGGGTGGCGCTGGGCGTCGCCGTGGGCGTGATCGCGACGGCGGCCTGGGGTCGGTGGGCATGGGTGCGCCCCGGCCTGGGGCCTGGACTGCCACTGGTTCGCCTCGACGTCGAGCTGAAGTCCGACGGCTCGCTCGGATCGGAAGTCGGGATCGATGTGGTGATCTCACCGGATGCTTCCCGGCTCGTGTTCGTGTCGCGATCGACGGACGGCGTCGCGTTCCTCAACACTCTCCGGTTCGAGGACGGCGTCGTGCACCGGCTCCCGAACACCGAAGGCGCCCGCGTTCCATTCTTCTCCCCGGACAGCCAGTGGGTCGGCTTCTGGGCGGGCGGCCGCGTCAAGAAGGTCGCCGTCGACGGTGGCTCGCCCGTCGCGCTGTGTGATGCGACGGATCTCTACGGCGCCAGCTGGGGCGAGGACGGGACGATCGTCGCCGCGCTCAGCTTCGGAAGACTCTTTCGGATCCCGACCACCTCCGGTGAACCCACCCTGATCGTGGACATGTCGCGCGACGCCAGGGACCCGCGCTGGCCGCAGATCCTGCCTGGCGGAACGCACGTGCTCCTGACGGCCGTCGGTCCGCAAGGGCCCAATGCCGCCACGATCGAACTGCTCTCGCTCGTCGATGGCACGCGTAAGGTAGTCGCGGGGGGCGGGACGTTCGGTCGCTACCTGGACGGCGGCTACCTGACCTATCTCAATCAGGGCACCCTCTTCGCGCTGCCGTTTTCGCTGGACCGCCTCGACGTCACCTCGCGCACGCCCATCCCGATCCTCGCCGACGTCGCCTACTCTTCGACGTTCGGCTTCGGCCAGATCGACATATCGCGCACCGGAACCCTTGTCTACCGACGAAGCAGCGGCCGCGGCCAACTGGTGGCGTCGTGGATCGAATCGAAGCGGCCGGGCCGAACCGCTCCTCGGGCGACCTGGTCGGTCACACCTTCCCGCGGCTGTCTCCCGATGGCCGTCGCCTGGCCGTGGCTTCCACCGAGAGCGGCCGCGCCACGGTCTCGCTCTATGACCACGATCACGACCGGCTGACGGCTTTCCGAGCCAGCCCCGCCGAGTACTCGCCCACCTGGAGCCCCGACGGCCGAAGCGTCGTCTTTGGCAGCCGGTCCGGTTTGTACGCCACGGCGGCGACCGACAACGCGCAACCGAGCTCGTTGACTCGCAGCCCACGTCTTCAGGTGCCGTGGTCGTTCTCACCGGATGGCAGTCGGCTGGCCTTTCACGAGCTGAGCGAAACGACTGGCTTCGACTTGTGGACCGTTCGAGTCACCGCCACTCAGGACGGCCTGAAGGCCGCCGAACCGGAGCTGTTCCTACGAACAGCCGCCTACGAAACGTATCCGGCGTTCTCTCCGGATGGCCGGTGGATCGCCTACGGTTCGGGGGCATTCGGCCGGTGGGACGTCTACGTCCGACCATTCCCGAACGACAGCTCGAAGGAGGTCCGCGTGTCGGACGGAGGGGGCCGGATCCCGTACTGGCTGCCGAACGGCCACGAGCTGCTCTATCGTACCGACGATCAGCGGCTGATGGTGGCGGCGTACAGGGTGGAGCACGGCTCGTTCCTCGTCGACAAGCCACGCGCATGGTCGCCGCTGACCATCGCGGACACGGGCGTGATTTCAAATCTCGACCTGGCGCCGAACGGCACTCGAGTCGTGGCCCTGTTGCCGGCGACCAGCGAGGGCCGCCAGAGCCCCGATCACGTCACCATGCTGTTGAACTTCGCCGATGAACTGCGGCGACGGTTGACGCGGGAGTCGAAGTGACGCCCTATGTGCCCATCCGTATGTCGACGCCACCCAGCGCGCCGAAGTCGACGCGGACGCGGTCGCCCGGCCCGATCGGCGGCGGCACGATGCACGTGCCGGTCGTGACGACCTCGCCGGCGTGCAGCGTCAGGCCGAGGCCCGAGAGCTCGTTCACGAGCCAGGCCAGCGCGATGCGGGGATCGCCGAGCACGTGCCCGCCCTTCCCGGTCCGCGTGTCGCGATCCGCGACGGTCGCGATCACCGGATGCTCGACCAGGTCCATCCGCCGCCAGTCGGCGATCGTCGCCGGACCGAGCACGAAGTCGTGGGCGCAGGCGTTGTCGGCGATGAGTTGGGCGGCGCCCACCAGCGTGAAATCGTCGTAGCGCGAGTCGGGAATCTCGATCGCCGGGTGCAGGGTGGCGACCGCGTCGAGCACCTGGTCGACGGTGTAGGCCTCGGCCCGCGGCGGCAGGTCGACCGCCATCCGGAACGCGAACTCGGCCTCGGCGACGCGCATGCTGTTGGCTCCGAGGGGCACCTCCGCACCCGGCTCGAACACGCGTTCACGAAACAGGCGGCCGGCCAGCGGGCCATCGACGTTGATGTGCCGTTGGCCCGCCACGCTGGTCGCCGCGATCTTCCAGCCGAACAGCGGGTGCGCGCTGCGCCCGGCCAAGGCCGCCTGCACCGCGTAGCCGCCGGCACGCGTGCGCGGCCTGACCGCTTCGGGCAGCGCCGCCATCCGCCGGCCGTCGTGCCAGTGTTCCCACAAGAGATCTGCTGCTGACGTCGCGGCCGTCGATCCGGTGCGATGGGGTTGCATCGCGGCAGCGTACCGCCGACGGTGCAGGCGGGCAAGGCAGGTCTGGTATGGTGCGTCGGCGAACGTATGACGACGCCACCATCGCAACCTGGAGCGGAGCGGACGGGCGGATCACCCGTCCAGATCGGCGCTCTCGTTCCGCTCACGCGGCCTGGCTGGGTGGAGGCAGGCCGGCACCTGCTCGCCGGGCTCGAGCTGGCCGTTCGCGACGTCAACGACGCCGGCGGGATCGCCGGACGCCCGCTGGCGCTGGTGGTCCGGGACACCGCGGCCGACCCACAGCGGGCCGCGGCGGCCGTCGATGAATTGGACCGCCTGGGCGTGGCGGCCCTGGCGGGGGAGTATCACAGCGTCGTCGCGCGCGCTGCGGCGGCCAGGGCCGACGCCCTTGGCCTGCCGTTCCTCTGCTCGTCGGCGGTGCTCGACGCGCTGACCGACCAGCCGACGGCCTGGGTCGCGCGCCTGGCCCCGGCGCAGTCGCACGGCTGGCGGATCTACCCAGACTTCCTCCTCGGCGCGGGCCACCGTCGAATCGCCGTCGCCGTCCAGTCGAGTATCTACTGGGCATCGGGGACCCGCATCTTGCGGGACTCCCTGGCGCCGCGCGGCGGCGCCGTCAGCGAACTCGACATGGGCGCGCTCGGCCCCGCGGCCGTCTGCGACGCGGTCGTCGGCCATCGCGCGACAGCCCTGCTGCTGCTCGTCGGTTCCCCGGAGCCGGCCGCGTCGATCGTCACGTCCGTCCGCCGCGATCCGCGCCTCGCCGACATCCTGATTGGCGCTCCCGCCGGGCAACCGGAGTTCAGCGAATGGGCGACGGTGCTGGGCGCCGAGGGCGCCGCGATCCCGTTCCTGCGCTACCTGCCCGAGAGTCTCGGCCCCCTCGGGGCACGCGTCGAGATGGCGCTCCGCGAGCGGCTGGCCGCGGCGCCGTCCTTCGTCGCCTTCGAGGGCTACGACACCATCACCGTTCTCGCCGACGTGCTGCGCTCGCACGGCACGGACCGGGCGCGCGTCGTCGAATCCTGGGGGCGAGTGGCCGTCGCAGGCACCCGCGGCCATATCCGGTTCTCCCGCCCGCCGGGCAGCAGCGTGTGGGAATGGGCGTGGCCGCCCGTCCAGGTCGTCGATCGAGATCCAACCGATCCCGATCGCTTCCGGATCCTCCACGCCAGCTGAGCGCACGGATCGGGGAGAATGGCCCAGGCAGGGAGCGTCGGCCCTGGCCGAGACCCGCCTGGAGGTTGCCCCAGTATGTCCCCCGTCAGTCGTCGCACGTTTCTGCAGAACATCACCGTCGGCGCCGCGGCCGTGCCGTTCGCTAGCGGCCTCCTGCTGGGCCAGGTCGGACGCAAGGTCCGCCACGCCAGCTTCGGAGCCTCGGGCCAGGCACTCTCGGACATCCGCGCCTTCTCCAGCCATGGCGCCTTCGACCTGGTGGCGGTGGCCGACGTCGACCTGTCCCGCGCCGAGGCGGTGAGGACGCTGTTTCCCAACGTGCGGGTCTACCAGGATTGGCGCGAGCTGCTCCGCAAGGAAGCCGACAACCTCGACTCGGTCAACGTCTCGACGCCGGATCACATGCACGCGCCGATCGCCATGGCGGCGATGTCGCTCGGCAAGCACGTCTACGTGCAGAAGCCGCTGGCGACGACGGTCTACGAGACACGTCGGCTGGCGGCCGCGGCGCGTGAGAAGCGCCTGGTGTCGCAGATGGGCATCCAGATCTCGTCCCATCCGACGCAGTTGGCCACCGAGTTGATGATCCGGAGCGGCGTCATCGGCAAGGTCCGCGAGGTGCACACCTTCTGCAACAAGACGTGGGGCGACCCGTCTCCCATCCCGTCCGGTTCGGATCCGATTCCCGAGTCGCTCGACTGGGACATGTGGCTCGGCGTCGGGGAGAAGCGGCCCTACAAGAAGGATGTCTACCATCCCGGCAACTGGCGCAAGCGAGTCGGCTTCGGCACCGGCACGCTCGGCGACATGGGCTGCCACATCTTCAGCACGCCGATTCGTGGCGTGAACCTGTACCTGCCGACCGAGATCACCTCGTACGGCCCTGGCGCCGCGCTCGGCAACTGGCCGATCGACGCCAAGCTCAAATTCGTCTTTCCCGGCACGCCGCTGACAGCCGGCAGCACGCTCGACTTCTGGTGGTACGACGGCGCGACGCGGCCGCCGGAGTCGGTCGCCGAGGCCGTTGGCGGCACGCTGCCGGCGTCCGGTGCGGCGATTCTCGGGACCGAGGGCGCCATCCTGCTGCCGCACATCGGCGTTCCTGCGTTGTTCCCGGTCGCCAAGTTCGCGGACCGCGGCATTCCCACGGCTCCGGTGCGCAACCACTATCACGAGTTCCTCGACGCCGTGCTCGCCGGGCCTGGAACCGTCTGCTCGGCGGGGTTCGAGTATGCCGCGCGTGTCACCGAAGCCGTGCTGCTGGGCAGCGTCGCCGAGCACCACCCCAACGAGACGCTGGCCTACGATCCGGCGACGATGCGTGTGACCAATCGCAAGGCGCCGAACAGTCACCTGACGCGCACGTTCCGCAAGAAGTATCTGGTGACGCGACTCTAGCCGCGTCCTGGCTATTTCTCCGCAGCCCAGCGGATGGCGTTGAGGAACAGCGTGGTGAACGCGGTGTTCTGGAACAGATCGGGCTTGTGTCCGAACTGGAAGTAGACGTTCCGCCCTTTGAACTGCGGGTTCGTCCAGATGACGGGGTGGTCACCCATCTTCACGCTGCGCGCCGGCACGTAGCTGCTCTCATCGACGTTGGCGAGCACGTGGACGTCCGGCCGTGGCGAGCGATCGTAGGTGTACCACTCGTCGTTCTCGATGGGAAAGGCCGCCGTCAGTCCCGTGAACACCGGATGCGCGGCGTCTTCGACGCGAACCGTCCCGGTCGCGAAGTCGGGAATGTAGCTCTTGAACACGATGCTGCCCATGAACCGGTGGAAGAAGGGCGACATCTCGAACCCGTCGAACGTCCCGAGCAGCGACGCGTGGTGGAAGCCCACCCAGCCAATCGTGCCCTGCTCCATCGCCGTCCTGAACGCGGCCTCGGCCACTGGCGTCCAGCGATATGGCGGATAGTTGACCTGCACGAACAGGTCGTGCGCGGCCAGATAGGCCTCGTCGATGGGATCGGTCGTGCGGATGTAGTCGACCGTGAAGCCTTCCTTCGGCGCCGTCTCCTGCAGCCAGCGCAGCGCCGCGTCCGCGAAGGGCTGGTGAATCGTCTGGCCCGGCTCGGCCAGCGCGATGATGCGACGCGTGCCACTGCCGGCGATCTCGGCCTTCGGCTTCTTGACGAACAGCTTGATCGACCGGAAGGTTGGCTGGGAACGCGATGTTGATGAAGCCGATCATCATCTCCTCCCAGCTCTGGTCGCCCCACTTCACCTCCTTGGTCGGATCGGCGGCCTCCGGGTTGTTCGGCGAGTTGTCGAAGTGGGCGGTGCAGTCGATCCGCGTGCCCTTCGGCAGCGGGAGCGGCTCTCGATGTTGTACCACTGCTGCCAGTGCCAGTCGAAGCGGGGCACGCGCAGCAACGTGTCGGTCTTGCCGGAGGGGAACACGACGCGGTACTCGAAGTCCTTGCCGCGTCCGTGCATGTGCGGATGCAGGCTGAGGAGCGTGACGTCGGCGCCCACCTCGAAGCTGGCATCGACGCGATAGTTCGGATGGCCCGGCGGGATCGTGAACGTGTCGTTGACGGCCGACAGCGTCAGGACGCGCTGCGTCGGCGGCGCCTTGGCGAAGACGATGCCCAGGCGTGTGCGATCGATCCGGGAATGCCCGTGCGGCGTGTAGTGCATCTGGAAGACGATGTCGGAGCCGGCCTTGATCAGCTTTCCCTGGCCGGGATCCAGAATTTCCGCCGGCTGGCCCGGCGCGTAGCCGACCAGGAAGTCGCTGGGCAGCGCGCCGGCTTCCGTCTCGGCATCCGCGCTGACCTTGGGCGCGGCGAAGAAGACGCCGGCCGGCTGGCCCCGGAACCACTTCGATTTCGGTTCGCGGACGAACGCGATGAGGTGATGCACGACCTCCCGCTCGGTGGGACGAATCTCCGCCGCCTGAATCCAGCGGTCCTCGGTGAAGTTCGTCGGCACGATGACGTGCTGATACTCGACGACGCCCGTGGCCGGCACCTCGAAGGGCATCGGCAGCTCGACGACCAGGTCCGGCTTTCCGATGCCCCAGCCCTCGACCCACGCCACCGGCTTCGGCAGGTCGCGCGGATTGCCTTCCGGCGTGCCGCCATCGGCCCATCGCAGGATGGCGTCGCGCTCCGAGGCGCTCAGCCCCAGGGCGTTCGAGAACGTGCCGTAGTGAGGATCGGCGAACCACGGCGGCATGATCCTGGTCGGCGACGGCGTCCCTGATCTTCGACGCCCGCCGGCGCGCATCCTGGTAGGTCAGCAGCGAGAACGGCCCGGCCTCTCCGGGCCGGTGGCAGGTCTGGCAGTCTGCTGGAGGATCGGCGCGATGTCCTTCGAGTAGGTCGGGACATCGACCGGCGCTGCGCGCGGCGCCCGGCCGGTCTGTGACGGGCCGGCGGCCCTTGCGGCCACGGTCGCCACGGCCACCGCCGCGGCGATCGTCACGACGCACACCGCGAGACGCCTTCTCATCACTCCCACCTCACGGCGACATGACATCGCGTGTCGACGGGGGGCGATTGCACGGGAGCGGCGGAATCTGTGACAGGAACGTCAGGGCTGGCGCGGAGTGGCAGCCGCCCGGTAGTGGTCGCGATACTCGCGTGGGGTGCGCCCGAACTGGCGGCGGAATTCGCGCGAGAAATGGCTCTGGTCGGCGAAGCCGGAGTTCAAGGCGATGTCGGACAGCGAGTCGTCCGTGTAGACCAGGGCGCGACTCGCGATTTGCAAGCGGAGCTTGCGCAGAAAGCGCTGGGGAGTGAGATGGAAGGCGGCATGGAATCGCCGCTCGAAGGCGCGAAGCGACATGTTCGAGAGCGACGCGAGGCGCCGATTGGTGATCTCGCGATGGAAATGGGCGCGCATGTGGGCGAGCGCGGCGCCGAAGCCGGGACCGGTGGTCTCGACGCCGCTGGCGGGACCGGCGGTGCGGGTCAGCCCGGCGGTGCCGATGATGGCGCCCTTGGCGTCGACGACGGGAATTTTGTCGGTGACGTTCCACGCCGCGGTGCCTCGAGACTCTCCCACGCGTTCGAGCCGGTTGACGACGCGGTGGCCGGCCAGGACCTGTTCGTCGTCGAGTCGATACTGATCGGCCAGGAACGCCGGGGAGAGCTCGTAGTCGGTCGTGCCGAGAATGCGTTCGACGGAGGTACCTTCATGCTCACTTGGGTGATCGAGCGAGTGTTGAACGCGGAACGCTCGATTGACCCATAGGTAGCGACCCTGTCGATCCTTCACCCACGCGAGCACGTCGGGAAGGGCATCCAGGAGCTCGGCGAAATGCGATCCGATCTTCGCGGAGGTCATCGTCTTCGACAGTCGAGGAAGGCCACGACTCAGTATCTCAAGTTGAAAACGAACGGTCGAGCTGTGAGAATCGCCCGGGAACTGGCGATTCCACGGCGATGTTCGAGGAAGAGGCACCGATGAAGCTGAGTGAACCGGGAGGGGCAGCGGGCGTCATCGCGGCGCTGCTGCCCATCGTCGTGGCTGCCGCGCTGTGTCTTCCGGCTGCCGTCGCCGCGCAGCCGACGCCAAAGCCGGCCGATCGGCCACCGGCCCAGGGACCGGCGGCCACCGAGGTGCTGGCGCCCATCACGGCGCTCTTCGCCGCGTTCGAGGCTGGCGACGCGGCGGCGATGCTGCGGCACGTCCATCCCGACGGCCGCGTGACCGCGTCGGGCAGGCGCGGGGACGGCGCGTCGAACCTTCGCCAGCAGAGCTGGACCGAGTTCGCCGGGCGCGTTCGACCCGATCGCGCGTTCACGGAGCGCATCTCCGATCCCGTCATCGAGATCGACGACGACATCGCGCTGGTCTGGGCGCCCTTCGTCGTGCGCGTCGGCGGCACGGTCAGCAACTGCGGGGTCGATCATTTCGATCTCGTCCGCGACCACGGCACGTGGAAGGTGATGAACCTGACCTTTTCGTCGCGCACCACCGGCTGTCCAGTCGAATCGGCGCCGGCCGCCGCGCAGTCCCCGACCGCTGCGCTTCCGAAGGTCTGGGTGTTGTCGACGGGCGGCACCATCGCCGGCACGGGTTCGTCGCCAACGGATCTGTCGAACTACCGGGCGGGGACGCTGCTCGGCCAGGCGCTCGTCGACGCCGTGCCCCAGATCAGGCAGATTGCCGACGTCAAGGTCGAGCAGATCGCGAACGTCAACAGCAGCGACATCACGCTGGAGATCTGGCTGAAGCTGGCCCAGCGGATCAATCAGATCCTGGCTGACGATCCCGCGGTCGCCGGTATCGTCGTGACGCACGGCACCAATACGCTCGAGGAAACCGCCTACTTCCTCAACCTGACGGTGAAGTCGGATCGCCCCGTCGTCCTGGTGGGCGCGATGCGGCCGGCCACCGCGATCAGCGCAGATGGTCCACTCAACCTGCTGAACGCCGTCCGTACCGTGATTTCCCGTGACGCCCGCGGCAAGGGCGCGCTGATTGTCATGAACGACGAGATCAATGGCGCCCGCGACGTCACCAAGACCAACACCTTGCGGGTCGAAACGTTTCGGTCGCCGGAGTTGGGCGCGCTGGGCTACGTCGACGAAGACACGGTGGCGTTCTATCGAGCCAGCACGCGGCGCCACACCGTCGACTCGGAGTTCGACGTCAGCGCGCTCACCCGGTTGCCGCGCGTCGACATCGTCTATTCGTATGTCGAACCAGACCCCGCGATGATCGAGACGGCCGCGGCCCAGAAGGCGCAGGGACTGGTCCTGGCAGGGACCGGCGCCGGCGGGTTGTCGAAGTTCGAGATGGCCGCGGTGACCGCGCTCTCGAAGTTGCCGGCCACCGCTCGCCCGGTCATCGTCCGCTCGTCGCGCGTCGGCAACGGTCGCGTGATTGGCCGGCGGGAGTATGACGAGATCGGTGCCGTGCCTGGCGACAACCTGAATCCGCAGAAGGCACGGATCCTCCTGATGCTGGCCCTGACCAGGACCACGGATCCCAAGGACATCAAGCGGATGTTCGATCAGGTACTAGTGGAGCCCCGATCGAGGACCGCCGCCGTCAGCAGTGCCATCGTGGCGATGGTCTCGTTCCAGGTCGGGGCGACCTTCGCCAAGCAGCTCATTCCGGTGGTCGGCGCGCCCGGCACGACGGCGTTGCGTCTCGGCCTGTCGGCGCTGATCGTCGTCATCCTGCAGCGCCCGTGGCGGTCGATCCCGTCGCGCCAGGCGTGGCCAGTGGTCCTGGCCTATGGCATCGCACTCGGTGCCATGAACTCGGTCTTCTACCTCGCGTTGCGGACGATCCCGCTGGGCATCGCCGTCGCCCTCGAGTTCACCGGCCCCTTGGCCGTGGCCGTCTTCGCGTCTCGGCGCCGCCTCGACTATGTGTGGGTGGCGCTGGCGGCGGCTGGCCTGTCGCTGCTGCTACCGATCACCAGGGCCAGTGCCGCGCTCGATCCCGCCGGCGTCGCGTTCGCGCTGGCGGCTGGCGTCGGGTGGGCGCTGTACATCGTGTTCGGTCAGAAGGCGGGGCGGGCGCATGGCGCCAGCGCCTCGACCTGGGGCTTGATGATCGCGGCGCTGCTGACCATGCCGATCGGCGCGATCGATGTCGGTCGTGGACTCGTCGCGCCGAGCGTGCTGCCGTTCGGGCTCGCCGTGGCGGTGTTTTCGAGCGCGCTCCCCTACACGTTGGAGATGGTCGCGCTCAGACGGCTGTCCGCGAAGACGTTTGGCACGCTCATGAGCTTCGAGCCTGCGATTGCGGCGATCGCCGGCGTCATCGTCCTGCACGAGCACCTGACCGCGTTGCAGTGCCTGGCCATCGGCGCGATCATTGCCGCCTCGGTCGGTGCCGTGGCCGGCGAGCGGGCGCCACCTGACGCTCGCGCCGACTTCGCACCATAGGCCGGCAGCCGATCGCGACCGTCGCGGCTCATGGCCGCTACGGCATGGCTTTGCGCGCGTCGCGTCTGAGCGCTTCGACGACCTCCATCCGATCCACGAGCGTCCTCAGGGTGGCGATCGTTCCGTGTACCTCGTCCGCGACGACACGACGTCTGGCTTCTGCGGAGACGCGCGCCTGCTCGGCGGCCATGCGCGCCGTCTCAGCGGTCTGGCGCTCGGTCTCGCGCTGCTGCCGTACGGCTTCGGCGGCGACGTGACGACGCTCCATGTCGCTTTCCATGTTCTCGTCCCTCCCTATCAGGGCGGCCGCCACAACAGTAGCGCACGGCGTCGGCGGGGGATGTGCATCATTGAACGTACCTACCGGCGGACTGCAGCGGACGCTCGTGAGGCTGCTCGACGGCCTGTCATATGTCCGAAAGCGATCGAAACCTGTCGGTCGACGATGCGACAGCGCCCCGCCGGGTTGCTACCGTCGCATCGCATGCGTGTCACCGTCTGCGAGCTGCCACACCGTACGGACGCCCTGGCCGACGCGTGGGCGTCCCTGTGCGAACACACCGTGGCCAACGGCTCGCAGCTCGTGGTGCTGCCGGAGTTGGCGATGGCCGAACCGGTCTGGGAGCTCGACCACTTCGACCCTGCCCGCTGGGCCATGGTCGAGACCCTGAGCGACATGGGACTACGCCGCCTCCGCGAGCTCCGCGTCGACTACGTCGTGGGCACGCGACCGGTGCGCCTGGACGGGCGCCGCCTGAACCAGGCGTATCTGTGGTCTCCGGCTGCCGGCGTGCAGCCGCTCCGGAGCAAGTATTTCCTGCCCGAGGAGCCCGGCGGGTGGGAGGCGACGTGGTTCGAGCGGGGAGATCCGGTGTTTCCAGCCTACCGCGCCGGACCGGCGTCGTTCGGGGTCAACATCTGCTCCGAGCTGTGGGCGCTGGAGACGTACGCGGCCTATGCCGCCCTCGGCGTCGACCTCCTGCTGTCGCCGCGCGCGACCGCGTTGGCAACGACGGCCAGCTGGCTGGCGGTCGGGGTCGTGGCGGCCGTGCGCGCGGGTGCGTTCAGCCTGTCGTCCAATCGTGTCGACACGACCGGCTCGGCCGGCGGCAGCGGGTGGATCATCGATCCGGCCGGCGAGGTCCTGTCGGTCACCTCGGCCGCCGAACCGTGCGCGACCCGGGATCTGGACCTGGCCAGGGCGGCGAACGCCAAGGACAGCTACCCGCGCTACCTGTTCGCGGGCCCGCCGCCGGTCGACCGCGACAGCAGCCACCGCAAGGCGTTGTCGGTCATCGTCGGCAGGTGCGGCGTGGAGTAGATCCGATCGCCGTGACCGTAGTTGACGTACACCATCCGGAATCTGGTGTTGATCCAGGCGACCGGAATGTCCCCGCCGTTCAGCGTGTTCTTGATGCCGAGCGGAAAGTTCGAGGCGTCCAGCGTCAGCAGGACCTTGACGCCCGGGTTGGCGCGCGGGCTCGGCGTCCACGAGTGACCATTCGTTGATCGGCGCGACGAACGTCGCCGGCAGGCCCGTCAGGATCGGGTGCGTCGGGTCGTCGGCGTTCACGCGGGCCGGCAGGGCCGGCCAGTTGCTGGCGCTGGACCGCCTGAGCGACAAGGTCACCGTGATCGACGGACGGACGAACAAGGCCGTGCAGCGGTAGGTGACGCGTTCCAGGTGTGGGGAGCGCAGCCCGCCGTGGTAGTCGACACTGACGTCTTGAAGTAGCCGGCATTGTCGACGATGAACTCCATCGGCGCCGTCGCGTCGGTCGAGGCGACCAGGGCGCGCTTCAGTTGACGCGTGGTCTATTCCAGCGAGCGTTCGTGTCTGGTCAGCGCCGCCTCGAGTTCATCGAGGCGTCTATCGACCTGCGTCACGCCGGGTGTGATATATCTGCGTGCGCAAATATATGGCGACGCAGATGCATGGGCTCGAGCGAGTGTTCCAAGCCCTCGCCGATGGCACCAGGCTCCGGATTCTCGGCCTCCTGCTGTCCGGGGAAGTGTGCGTCTGCCACCTGCACGAAAGCCTCGGCGAGCCGCAGCCAAAGGTCTCTCGGCATCTGGCTTACTTGCGCCGGGCTGGCCTGGTCGCGACGCGCCGGGAGGGTCTGTGGGTGCACTACCGGCTCGCCGAGGCCACCGACCCGGTGCTCGCCACGATCGTGCACGCCGTGACGCACGCCCTTGGGCACGTCGAGTCCATTCGCCGCGACACGCGAGCCCTGGAGAAGACCACCGGCTGTACCATGCCGCCGCACGCGTGCCAGCCATCGTTCGACTGCTGTGCGCCCCGCACAACAGCGGGCCGCCGATGACGCGTGTGCTCGAGACGCTCTCATGACGCCTTTCAACGTGCTCTTCCTCTGCACGGGCAATTCGGCCCGGTCGATCCTGGCTGAAGCCGCGCTCAACAACCTGTCGGTCGGCCAGGGGCAATTCCGGGCCTACAGCGCCGGCAGCCATCCCAAGGGGCAGGTCAACCCGTTCGCCTTGGAGTTCCTCGAGACGCAGCAGATCTCGACCGAAGGGTTGCGCAGCAAGAGCTGGGATGAGTTTGCGACCCCGGATGCGCCGAAGCTGGACTTCGTCTTCACCGTCTGCGACCAGGCGGCCGCCGAGGCATGCCCCTATTGGCCTGGACAGCCGGTGACCGCGCACTGGGGCTTGCCGGATCCCGCCGCCGTGGAGGGGACCGATGACGCGAAGCGGAAGGCCTTCCGGGACACCTTCCTGGCTCTGCGCCGCCGGATCGAGCTTTTCGCGTGCCTGCCGTTCGACAAGCTGTCCCGGCTGGCCATCCAGGAGCGGGCACAGGACATCGGCCGCCAGTGATGCCCGGCGCGCTCCCACGCCGTGTCGTCGCGGAACTCGTCGCGACGATGTTCCTGCTCGCGGCGATCGTCGGGTCCGGCATCATGGGCGAGCGCCTGGCCGGCGGAAACGTGGCGATCGCCCTGCTCGCGAACAGCCTGGCGACGGGCGGCGCGCTTCTCGCCCTGATCGCGACCTTCCAGCCGATCTCGGGCGCTCATCTCAACCCGGTGGTGACCCTCGTCGCCGCCTGGGAGGGTGGGTTGCCATGGCGGCAGACGCCGATCGTGATCGTCGCGCAGGTCGTGGGGGCGGCGTTCGGTGTCTGGCTGGCCCACGTCATGTTCGGCGAACCGTGGATCAGCGTGTCGACTCACGACCGCGGTGGCGTCGGCCCGATCGTGAGCGAGTTGGTCGCCACGTTCGGCCTGGTCGCCGTCATCCTCGGTTGCGCCCGCCGGCGGCCCGACGCGATTCCCGGTGCCGTCAGCGCCTACATCGTCGGCGCCTATTGGTTCACCGCTTCGACGGCCTTTGCCAACCCGGCGGTGACCATCGCTCGAAGCATGACCAGCACGTTTGCCGGCATTCGGCCGGCCGACGTCGACGGCTTCGTCCTGGCGCAGCTCGCCGGCGGCGCTGCAGGGGCTGCGCTGTTGCGGTGGTTGCTCTCGGACCCCGAGTCAGGCATCGCGGCCGCCGCGCCCCAGGGGGACTGATGACGGAAGGCCTGCGGGAACCGTGGCAAGCCGCCGAGATGGCCAGGGCCGCACCCGACGCCGCGGCCCTCTGGGCGGACTTCGCACCGCCGTTGCGCGGTTTCCTGGCCAGGCGGGTTCCGCCTGGCGTGGATGCGGAGGACCTGGTGCAGGAGGTCTTTCTGCGAGTGATTCGCCATGCTGACAGCCTGCGCGGCACGGACCGGCCGGAGGCGTGGCTGTTTCAGATCGCCCGCAACGCCCTGCGGGACACCTTGCGTGCACGCCTCCGCCGGGATGGTCGAAACGACGCCATCGATAGCGACGATGATCTGGCCGCCGAGCCGGGCGCGACGGCCGAGCGGGCGGCGGAAGCGGAGCTGGCGCCGTGCCTGACATCGATGGTCGGTCGCCTGCGGGAGCCGTATCGGACGGCGATCACGCTGACGACGCTGCAGGGCACCAGCCAGGCTCAGGCCGCGCGACAGCTTGGGATCTCTACCTCCGGAATGAAGTCCCGTGTTCAGCGCGGGCGCGACCGGCTTCGCGAGATGCTGGTCCAGTGCTGTGCCATCGCGGTCGACGTTCGCGGCGGTGTCTCGGACTTCTCGCCGCGGAGCGCGGGCGCCTGCCAACCGACGGGGGCTGCCGGCACCTCCGGTTCGTGTGCAGCGGACTCGTGTTCCTCCCAGACCACGGCACCGGCTGCGTCCGATCGACGGGACCGGCGTCTTCAGGATCGAGCGCCGCGATAGACGCGGCCTCGATCTGAGGAGACCATCATGTCGAACGCCACGTCCACGAGCACGACCTCGACCGATCCCACTGTTTCAGGAACCGGCTGTTGCGGCGGCCCTGCGCCGGAGGGAGCCGGTGCCTGCTGCGCGCGCGACGCGGAGGTCAAGGCCACCGGCGGGACCGGGTGCGGGTGCAACTCCGTGCCGGCGACCCCCAGGCTGGCCCCCGTTCGTTCTGGCTGCTGCGGCTGAAACGCTTGACGGCTGCCGGATGGGCTGCTATGTTGTCAGTAGCAACTATAATGCAACCTCAATGAGTCTCGGTTGTCGTCACCGAGGCTCGTATGGTTGCTACTGACAATTATGAATCCCGTCATTCGACTGGCCTCGCTTTACGACGCGTCGGCGATTGCGGGGATCTACAACCAGGGAATTGCCGGTCGAGCCGCGACGTTCGAGACCACGCCGCGATCGGCTGCCGACATCGAAGGCTGGTTCCCGAACGCCGACCGCTATCCGACGTTGGTCGTCGAGCAGGGCGGTGCCGTGGTCGGGTGGGCGAATCTCAGCGCGTATCGACCTCGCGCCTGCTACGCCGGCATCGCCGAATTCTCGATCTACCTCGATGCGCGGGCGCAGGGCCACGGCCTCGGCCGACGCCTCCTCGACGCGCTCGTCGACGCCGCTCGCGAGCGCGCCTACTGGAAGCTGGTCTCGCGCATCTTCCCCTTCAACACCGCCAGCCTGGCGCTCTGTCGGCGCTGTGGCTTCCGCGAAGTGGGCGTCTACGAAAAGCACGGACGCCTCGATGGCCGGTGGCTCGACGTCGTCATCGTCGAGCGCGTCATTCCCGAAAACCTCGACTCGCCCCAGCCTCAGGAGTAGCCCGTGTCACAGCAGCAGTTGCCAGTCGTCATCATCGGGGCGGGGCCGGTCGGCCTCGCCGCCGCGGCTCACGTGCTCTCGCGTTCGCTGACCCCGCTCGTCCTCGAAGCCGGGGCGAGCGCGGGAGCCGGCATCCGGACGTGGGGGCACGTCCGCATGTTCTCGCCGTGGCGCTACAACGTCGACGCGGAAGCCTCCGTCCTGCTCGAGCGGCACGGATGGGTGAGGCCCGATGGCGACGCGTATCCGACCGGACACGATCTCGTCGAGCGCTATCTCCTGCCGCTGGCCGCGCTGCCCGAACTGGCGCCGCACGTCCAGTTCAACGCCCGCGTGGTCGCCGTCTCGCGCGTCGACCACGATCTGATGAAGAACGCCGATCGGGCTGCGGCACCCTTCGTCGTGCGGGTCGGCGGCCCTGGCGGAGAGCGAGACATCCTGGCCCAGGCCGTCATCGACGCCTCCGGCACCATCGAGACGCCCGGCGCGCTGGGATCGTCCGGCGTGCCGGCCAGAGGCGAGCGGGCTGCGGCCGATCGCATCTTCTACGGCATCCCCGACGTGCTTGGCGTCCATCGTGAGCGCTATCGCGGGCGTCGCGTCCTGGTGCTCGGGAGCGGCCACTCCGCCTTGAATGCGTTGCTCGACCTGGCGACGCTGGCCGAGCAGGACTCGACGACGCAGGTGACGTGGGCCATTCGCCGTCCGTCACTCGGCTCGCTGCTGGGTGGAGCACGCGCCGATCAGCTCGAAGAGCGAGGCAAGCTGGGCGCCCGGGTGCGACGGCTGCTGGATTCGGGCCGGCTCGCACTCGTGACCGGCTTCCGCTGCGATGCCGTCGCGAAGGAGCTGGATGGACTCGTCGTCAGCGCCGGCGCGCAGCGCCTGCGGCCGGTCGACGAGATCATCGCGGCCACCGGCTTCCGGCCCGATTGGTCGATGCTCGCGGAAGTCCGCCTCGATCTCGATCCCGCCGTGCAGAGTCCGAAGGCGCTGGCGCCGCTCATCGATCCGAACGTCCACAGCTGTGGCACGGTGCCGCCGCATGGCGCGGACGAACTCACGCACCCCGACGCCAACCTCTTCGCGATCGGCATGAAGAGCTACGGTCGGGCACCGACCTTCCTCATGCTCACCGGCTACGAGCAGGCCCGATCGGTCGTCAGCGCGATCGCCGGCGACTGGGATGCCGCGCGTCGTGTCGAGCTCGCGCTGCCGGAGACGGGCGTGTGTTCGCTCGACGGCGCCGCCGCGGCGACGACCCAGGCCGGCTGCTGTTCGTGACGTCGCATCGCCCATGACACGCCGTGCCGTCATCGCGCTGGGGATTGCCCAGTGCATCAACTGGGGCGTCCTCTACTACGCCTTCACGGTGCTGGTCGTGCCCGTGTCGAAGGACCTTGGCGTGTCGCCGTGGGTCGTGACCGGGGCCTTCTCACTGGCGCTCCTGGTGTCGGCGCTGCTGTCTACCGTCGTCGGCTCCTGGATCGACCGTGGTCATGGGCCATCGATGATGCGCGGCGGGGGATGGGCAGCGGCGGCGCTGCTGCTCCTCTGGGCCAGCCTGCCTGGCGTGGCGTCACTGTATGCCGTGTGGATCGGGCTCGGCGTGTGCATGGCGACGACCCTGTACGAACCCGCCTTCGCCATCGTCGCTCGAGCCGAGGCCGATCCCGCGCAACGCCTCCGAGCCCTGGCGCTGGTGACGGTCTTCGGCGGCGTGGCCAGCACGGTATTCCTGCCCTCGACGGACCTTCTCGTCCGCGCCGTTGGTTGGCGGAGTGCCGTTGTGGCGCTGGCCGTCACCGTGGCGCTGTCGACGCTGCTCACGCAGGCCATGGTCTGTGCCGGACTCCAGCCGGAACGTCCAGGGGCTCGGCTGCCGCGTGCGTCATCGCCGTCAGGTCTCGATGACGACGCTGAAGGCCTCTTCGCGTGGGCGGTGCTGACGTTTGCGTTCGCCAGCTTTGCCAGCGCCGGCCTCACCGCCAACCTGGTGCCAGCGCTCGGCGAGCGCGGCGTCAGTCCCGCTACGACGGCCCTGCTCGGCGGCGCCTTTGGCGCGATGCAGCTGCCGGGGCGCCTGCTGCTCTCCGCCGGGGCGCTGCGCAGCTCGCCGGTACGGCTCATCGTCGTCAGCCTGGCGCTGCAGGCCGTCGGGCTCGTCGGCGTGACGCTGGCTCCCTCGGTCGGCTGGGTGGCCGCGGCGCTGATGGTGTTCGCGGGCGGTGCGGGCCTGGCGACGCTGGCCCGACCACACTTCACCCAGACCTGTTTCGGCGTCCACCGGTCCGGCTACCTGAATGGCCGCGTCGCTCGCTGGCAGCAGCTGGCGCGCGCCGTGGGACCGATTGGTGCCGCAGCCCTGGCAGCGGCGATTGGATACGGGGCCGTCGTCGGCGTCCTGGGCCTGGTCTTCGCGGCGCTCGCCATGGCGTCGTACCGCTTGCTGGATCGACGGAACACTGCGGTGGAGGCGGCCTGATGTCTGAGCAGCTCGCTCTCGTCATCGCATCTGTCACGGCCGAGCAAATGCCGAGCGTCGTCGCCCTGCTCGCGGCGGCGAACCCTGCCAACGTCCGATATCTCGGCGGGAAGAGTCGGGTTCCTTGGCGCATTCGAGGGCGAGCGTCTGGTCGGGACCATCGGCCTCGAACGCGTCGACGACGTGGGTCTGCTGCGGTCACTGGCGGTCGAGCCAGACCGTCGCGCCCGCGGCATCGCGAGGTCGCTCTATGAGCGGCTCCTCGCCGACGCCAGCCAGGCGGGCATCACCGCGCTCTACTGCCTGACGAACACGGCCGATGGGTTCTTCACCGGGTTGGGGTTTGGCCCGGTGCCGCGCCTCGAGGCACCGCAGGGCATTCAGGCGACCGCGGAGTTCAGCGGCCTCTGTCCGTCGAGCACCCGGCTCTACTCACGGAGACTGGGCCAGACGGCGTGCTACTTCTCGCGCGACGGCCTGGCCCTTCGCGAGAGCGTTGCGGGAGCCCGTCATTTCGCCGTATCGCTGACAGCCACGACGCTGAGCTACTTCGAGGTCGATCCGACCTGCCGGTTCGACAGGCACCGCCATGAAGGCGAGCAGATCACCCTCGTCATCGACGGCGAGCTCTACTTTCGATTCGATGACCGTCAGGTGTGCGTGCGCTCCGGGGAGACCATCGCCATCCCTGCTGGCGTGTGGCACGAGGTCTGGGCTGGCGCAATGCCGGTCAGGGCCGTCGACGCCTGGTCCCCAGCTCGCCTGGACCTGTCGCGCTAGAGAGCCCCGATCCGTGAGCGAGTTGTCGGGGGGGGCGGCCGCGGACGTGCGTGAAGCTGACCAGGCACCGCAGGGTGTCCAATTCCTGCGCCCTCGCGCGTCGTCGGGGTACCGGCGATGCTGCCGGCCATTCATGGGAGCCAAGATGCCAAAGTACCTGTTCCTCCAGCGGAGTGTCCCCGGCATATCGGCGCAGCCGCCGTCGCCCGCGCAGATGCAGGAGATGTTTGCCGCGTTCAACGCGTGGAAGGAGAAGTTCGCTGACAATATCGTCGACATGGGCGGCAAGCTGAAGCCGGGTGGGACGGTCGTGACGACGTCCGGGTCGACCGATGGTCCCTTCGTCGAAGCCAAGGAGGTCGTCGGCGGCTACATGCTCGTGTCCGCCGAGACGTTCGAGCGCGCGCTCGAGGTCGCGCGGGAGAGCCCGGGCGTGATGATGCCCGGCTCGAGCGTCGAGGTCCGGGAGATCCAGGAGATGCCACAGTCGTGACCGGTCCGCTCGCGCCCCGACGTCCTCAGGACGCGACGGTCGCGACGGGCCTGGTCGAACACTTCTTCCGGCACGAGTACGGCCGGCTGGTCGCGCTGCTCGCACGCAAGGTCGGCGTCCGGCATCTGGCCCGGGTGGAGGATGCCGTCCAGGGAGCGCTCATGACGGCGCTCACGGCCTGGACGGCCTCAGGGCTCCCTGACGACCCGGGGGCGTGGCTCTACCGCGTCGCCTCCAACAACCTTATCGGCGACCTGCGCCGAGGGGCCGGCCGCCTCCGAATCCTGGAACGTGCTGCCAGCGTACTGCTGGTGCCTGGCGGATCCGAAGGGCCACACTTCGCCGGCGAGGTCGGGGACGACATGCTGCGCATGCTGTTCGTCTGTTGCGACGACGCCGTGCCTCGCGAATCACGATTGGCCCTGGCGCTCAAGACGCTGTGCGGGTTCAGCACCGGCGAGATCGCGCTGCGGCTTTTCACCTCCGAGGCCAACGTCTACAAACGGCTGGCCCGCGCTCGCGCCAGACTGCGCCGGGTGCCGCTCGACCTCGGCACGCCGTCGCCCGAGGCGCTGACGTCGCGGCTGCCGAGCGTGCACGCGGTGGTCTACCTGCTTTTCAACGAGGGCTACCTCTCGGCGCACGCGGACGAGGCGATCCGCCGTGAACTATGCGACGAAGCCATCCGGCTCGCCACGCTCCTGGCCGAGCACCCGGTCGGTGCCGTGCCCGAGACCTTCGCGCTGCTTGCGCTCATGCACCTGCACGCCGCCAGGCTGGCTGCCCGGCAGGATGGCGAGGGCGGCCTCCTGCTGCTCGAGGAGCAGGACCGCGCGCGGTGGAATCGGCAACAGATGGCGCATGGAGCCGAGTGGCTGGCGCGATCGGCCGGCGGCGACCAGTTCTCGCGGTATCACGCCGAGGCCGCCATCGCCGCCGAGCACTGCTTTGCGCCTTCGTTCGTGCAGACCCGCTGGGCAGAGATCGCCGATCTCTACGCGCTGCTCGAGCGCATCGATCCGTCGCCGCTGCACGCGATGAATCGAGCCATCGCCGTCGCCGAGTGGCAGGGGCCGGAGGCTGGTCTCGGAGTCCTGCTGGCGTCGTCGCCGCCCACCTGGTTGGCCAGCTCCTACCTGTGGGACGCGGCCGCTGGTGACTTGCATCGACGCGCCGGACACGCCGACCTGGCCCGTCACCACACCGAGCGAGCGTTGGCCGCCGCGCCAACGGAGGCCGTCCGGACCCTCCTCCGACGTCGGGCCGCACTGTAAGCTCTCTCTCAGAATCACAGGCAGCGGGCCCGCTATCGTGGTCCCGGCTCCTGGAGCGCGGGCTGCGAGCCGGCGCGCCGGGAGTCGAGTGCATGTCCAGCCGCCGCGTTCCGACCGCCGAGATCGAAGGACTCAAGCATTCGGCGAGATGGCCTGCATCGGGCAGGCGATGAGTGCTTCGCCGAAGCCACCGCGGATTCGGTGATCTGCACCCTGACCCGATCGGATGTCCAGCGGCTGATTCTCGCGTATCCGCACTTCGCGCTCCGCCGTCGCTCGCCCGATCGCCGGTGACGGTCTGCGCCCCCTTCGAGGACGCGGCCGAGGCTGGAACTGTTGAAGTGGCGTTATGCTTCGCGGGCTTGCCTTCCCACGCGGCCTCCCATACTTCGGTGACCACGGTGGGACGCCGCTGGTTCCACACGGCGGCGGCAGTCCTGCTGCTCGCCTTCACCATCGCCGGTTTCCATCGGTACTACCTGCGCGGCGTCGGCATGGGCGAGCGCACGATCGACCCGGCCGTGACGACACTGGTCGTGGCGCATATGCCGATCTTCCATCCCATCTTCGGCGAGGCCGGGTGGCAGGGGATCTTCGGCCCGATCTTCACGATCGGCGTCATCCTCGTCGGCGCCCGTGCGTGGCTCGCGGCTCGGCTCGATCGCTGGATCACCGGCGGGTTCGTCGTCCTCGTCGCCGCCTATCTGCTGGCGACCACGACCGCGGTCACAGCCGCGGGCCGTGGGCTGCTGCGCGCCGCGTTCGGCTTCTGAACGCGACGCTCCCGGACACAAGGGTGTCCGACGTGAGAGTCCCTGCCGCGGTTGGGCACGCGCGTCACGCCGTCGCAAGAACGGGCACTGGGACTCTCGGCAGGTCGATGCTGAACACGCACCCATGCCCCGGGACGTTGCGCGTCACGATCTGGCCGCCGTTCACTTCGGCGCCCCATCGGCTGAAGGCGAGTCCGAGGCCGAGGCCGGTCCGATCGACGTTCTGCCGTTCGAATGGCTGGAACAGCTCGTCGACGTTGCCGTTGCCGAGGCCGCCGCATTCGTCCTCGATCTCGATGAGCACGCGATCGGCGCTGGCGCTGACCGTCAGGGTCACGCTCGTCCGAGGGCGGGTGAACTTGAAGGCGTTCTGCAGCAGGTTCGTGACGATCGCCGAGAGAATCTGGCGATCGGCATGGACGGCGACGTCGGCATCGCCTGGCCGCACGGTGAGCCGAAGTCCGCGGTTCGCGGCCTCCATTGCGGCCGGCCGCAGTCAGTTCGTCGATCAGCTCGGCGACGCCGATGTGGACGCGCTCCTGGAGGCCTTCGCCCAGTCGAACCTCGGCGACCGCACGATTGATGAGGTCGCGAAGGCCCGACAGGCTGCGTTTGAGCACGGCCCCGGTGCTCCCGCTGACGCCGACATTCCCGGTGTTCAGCACCTCGAAGGCCACCGTCGCTGTGTTCACGAGGTTTCGAATCTCGTGCACCAGGAACCCGAAGCGCTCGCCATCGCTTGGGACGCCGGCAACTGCGCCGAGAGCCGGGCGCTCTCGGCCGTACTCGGTGACCGCGCTCGCGATGGCCTCGTCGAGGCACCGGTTCAGGATGCGGAAGTCCCCGGCGCTGATTCGAGCGCCCGTTTCCACGGCGAGGTCGGTGATGGACTGGCACACGTCGCCGTAGTCGTGCACCACCTGCGACACCGTGAATCCCTGCAGCTGCAGATCGCGCCCGTGCTGGGCCGCGCTCTTGTGAATCTCGTGATTCGAGCCGAGGTGGTGGCGCAGGACGTCGACGAGCTGGTCGAGGAAGCGCGGCACCCCGACCTCGATCTCCGCTGGCGTCGGTGGCGGCACGGACCGCGACTCGACCTTCGCACGGCAGCGGCGGATCAGCGCCTCGCGATTCGCGGTGACGAATTCATGCAGCATAGAGGCCCTCTCAGACAGCCCACGGCGACGGGCTCCGAACGTGCGTCTGCTCAGCCGGCTCCCGGGTGTGACTATAGCCGGCGCCTGCCTGGTCAAGCTGTCTGGTTGTGCACACCAGCTCCGCGCCGCGCGGAGGATGGGCACTGAAGGTCAGGCTCCGGGTGTGCGTCGATACGCCTTCAGGATCTTGATCGGCGGCGTCAGCGACTCGGTGCCATACGGTCCGGCCTGGCCGGTGGGCGAGGCGTGGATCGCCTTGATCACATCCATCCCGCGCACGACATGACCGAACGCGGCGAACCCCTGACCGTCCGGGTTGCGGCGCCCACCGAAGTCCATCGAGGGCTGGTCGCCGATGACGATGGAAAACGACCCGGTCGCGGTATCGGGGCCACCGCGCGCCATCGAGATGGTGCCGTCGACGTGCGTCAGTCCGGTGACGCTCGTCCGCTCCAGCGGAATCGGTGGAAGCTCCTGCCGGCTCCGGGCCGCGTCGACCTGGAACTGGATGACCTGGATCTCGATGTCGTGCCGGACCGTGTTGTCCGGCCGGACCGCGCGATTGACGGTGCCGCCGTCGAAGAAGCCGCCGTCGACGTAGCGCAGGAAGTTGGCGGCGGTGACCGGCGCGCGGGCGCCGTCGACCGCCAGCTCGATCGTCCCCTTCTCGGTCTCGAAGGCGACGATGGTGTCCGGCTGGCGGTCGGGGGCCTGCGAGGCGGTCCCGGCGGCGACGGCGATGGCGACGGCAAGCGCGCGAATCATGGCCGCCGATTATAGCCAGCGCACCGGCCGCCGCCGCCCAGAAATCAGGCCGTCGATCCGGCCTTCGATCAGGCCGTCGATCAGGCCTGCAGCACGTCGCGGCAGTAGTCCACCGACTTCTTGATCTCGGCCAGGCGCGTGGAGCCCTCGGGGACCTTGTACTCGAACTCGATGATCGGGCGGATGTTCCACTTGTTGTCGCGGATGGCCTGCAGGACCTGGCGAATCGGCGTGTCGCCCTGGCCGAACGGGGTGTTCTCGCCGCCGTTGGTCCCGAGCTTCCGGTCCTTGACGTGGATGTGGGGAATGCGGTCGTGGTGCTTGGCGATGAAGGGCAGCGGCGAGGCGTTCTGCGTCGCCGTCCAGTGGCCGATGTCGACGTTGGCGCCGTTGAAGCGGGCCTCGGTGAAGGCCTCTTCGTAGATCGCCGCCGCGGCCTGGGCGTGATGGTGGTAGGCCATGAAGACCTTGTGCTTGTCGGCGAACGCGCCGATGCGCTTGGTGTCGCTGCGCGTCTCGGGCAGCTCCGCCGAGATCGCCCGCGCGCCGAGGTCGCGCGCCATCTGGAAGAAGAAGTCCACTTCCTCAGTGGACATCGTGTAGAGGTCGTCGACCTTCAGGATGTCGATGGCCACGCCGGCCTTCTCGTACATCTGCTTGAGTTCCTTCAGCTTGCTGGTCGGGGCCGACAGGCGCCACGACCGGATCGCGGCTTTCTGCTCGGGCGTAGGCGCAGTCGGTCGGGTCGCCGGGCCCGCCTTCGCGGCCTCCGCGGCGGCGCGGACCGTCGGCGATCCGAGGAAGTGCTCGACTGGCTGGGCGCGCAGCTCGAGGGAGCCGACGCCGACCTCGACCACCCGCTTCAGCAGGTCCTCGGCGGCGATGCTGTTGCCCGTGCCCAGGCTGTACGGCACGTTGAGCCCGAGCTGCACGCCGGCCCATTGCGACATCTTCGGTTGAGCCTGCCCGACGGCCGCCGCGGCGAGGTCGCCTCGCAGCAAGGTCCCGATGGCTGGTGCGCTGACCAGGGCGATTCGTCCGAACTCGCGCCTCGTGATGGACATGACCGATGTGCTCCTTGTGACGGGGAAGTGTCAGCGCCCACGATATCCCGGACCGCGCAGCGCGCGACCCGGACGTTCGTTCGTGATCGCTCCGTTGGCGACGACGGCTCTGCCGTTGACGAATACGTGCCGGACGCCGACCGAATAGCGGTTCGGCTGTTCGAACGTGGCCACGTCGGCCACCGTCGCCGGGTCGAAGACGACCAGGTCGGCCATCATGCCGGGACGCACCAGACCGCGGTCGGTGATGCCGACGCGAATCGCGGCCTGCGAGGTCATCTTGCGGACGGCGTCTTCCAGCGTGAGCACGCCGTCCTGCCGCACGTACTTGCCCAGGACGCGCGTGAAGGTGCCCCACGCCCGCGGATGCGACTTGGACGCCGACAAGGGGCCGTCCTCCGCGCGCGCGCCCGAGTCGGTGTCGAACGACACCCACGGCGTCCGCATCGCCTCGACGACGTCGCTCTCGCGCATGATCGAGATGATGACCGACGACTCCGCCTTGTCGGCGATGACGAGGTCGATGGCCGCGTCGCGCGGATCCTTGCCCATCGCCTGGCCGATGGCGTCGAAGGACATGCCCTCGTACTTGCGCAGCGCGGGATCCAGGACCGAGCTGAGCATGACGCCGGCGGGGCCGCCCGATCCGAACCACTGGTTCTCGTAGGGCGCGTTCGGATCGTCCATGTCCCGCTTGATCCGCGCCCGGGTCTCGGGATCCTGCAGGCGCTTCAGCATGGCGTCCGTGCCGCCCTCGCGGGCCCAGACGGGCAGGCACGCATCGAGTCCGTTGGAGGCGCGATCGTACGGGTAGATGTTGGCCGATACCCGCAGGCCCCGGGCGCGCGCCGCCTCGATGCGGCGCAGGACCTCGGTCATCTTGCCCCAGTTGGCCTTGTAGGCGGTCTTCAGGTGCCAGATCTCGGTCGGGATGCTGGCGCGCTCGGCGATCGCCAGGACCTCGTCGAGCGACTCGAACACCTTGTTTCCCTCCGAGCGCTGGTGCGTGATGTAAACGCCCCCGTGCGCCGCCGCGACCTTGGCCAGCTCGACGAGCTCGTCGGTGGTCGAGAACCGGTTGGGGACGTACTGGAGCGAGGAGCTCAGTCCCAGCGCGCCGTGCGCCATGGCTTCCGCCACGAGCGCTTTCATCTTCGCCATCTCGGCGGCCGTGGCGACGCGGTCGTCCTTGCCGACCACATAGTCGCGGATGCCGCCCGAGCCGACGAACGTCCCGACGTTGATGGCGGTGCTCGACTTCGTCAGCCGCGCGAAGTACTCGTCGAGCGTGGCCCAGTCCTGGGTGATCGTGAAGAACTCGTAGCTCGCCTTGCGGTCGGCCTTCAACGCCTCGTTGACAGGCGCGATCGAGGCGCCCTCGCCGGTGATCTCGGTGGTGATGCCCTGCGTGATCTTGCTGGCGGCCCGCGAATCCACCAGCACGTTGAACTCGGACTGGCCGAGCAGGTCGATGAAGCCTGGCGCGACGACCTGCCCGGCGGCGTCGATGCGGGTGAGCGCCCGGGCGGCCGACAGGTTGCCAATCGCGGTGATGCGATCGCCGGTGATGCCGACATCGGCCCGGAACCACGGCGCGCCCGTGCCGTCGACCACGCGGCCGTTGGCGATCACCACGTCGAAGGTTCGAGCCTGAGCGGCCGGTGCGACGGGGGACAGCGCCGGGGCCTGCGGTGCGCTCCCACACGCGGTAGACAGGACCACTGCCGCAACGACTGCAGGGAACGGGCGAGACATGGAGGTACACCGAATCGCGCTCATGGCGCGTAGTCTAGACCGTCTGGCGATTCACGCGCGCCGAGCCGCCCTTACTTCTGGACGACGATCTCAACGCGGCGGTTGCGCTGACGGCCATCCGGATCGTCCGATCCGTCTGGCTTCGTGTTCGGGGCGACCGGTTTCGAGGCGCCGAGGGCGCGGACCGTGAGCTTGGTCTTGCGATCGGTCGTGCGCGCTTCCAGCCACGAGACCACCGCCGCGGCGCGCCGCCGCGACAGCTGCTCGTTGTAGGCTGCGGTGCCCTTGCCGTCGGTGTGCCCTTCGACGGTCACGCTCGACGCCGGGAGGCTGCGCAGCACGGTGACCACCTTCTCCAGGGACGGTTCGGCCGCGCGCTTGAGATCCGCCTTGTCGAAGTCGAAGAGCACGTCCGCCGACATCTCGATGCGGATCTCGGTGTCGGTCGTGCGGGCGCCGAGGTCCTTGAGGGCCGTCGCCACCGGGTCGATACGACCGGTGACGGCGGCGGCGAGACCCACGATGTCGCGGACGTCGCCGGAGATCGTGCGCACGTCGCCGCTCGCCCCGGGCGGAATCGGATCGGTGAGGGCGTGCTGCGCGGCGGCCGCGGTCGCGAGCGCAAGGAGGCTCGCGACCGACAGCGCCGCGCGCACGGCGCCACGAAGCCAGGCGATCGCCATGGTGGATCTCACGGGGCGATCGGCACGTCCTCGAAGGGCGGGAAGCCATGGAAGACGAAGGTGATCAGCGTGGACGCCCCGGGGGGCGCTGGGAACTTCATCCACATCGCCTGCTGATCACCGGGCTTGTAGGTCTTGGTGTCGCCCTGGGCGAGCCAGCTGCCGGCAGAGTCCCTCAGGCCCGAGTACTTCTTGTTCTCCGCGGCGTCGGTGAAGTAGACGTCTGCCCAGCTCCAGGTGTGGTAAATGCCGGGGCTCGCATCGGCGGCGAGACCTGCCGCCACCTGCGGGCGAATCAGCCGCCATCTCACCAGCAGTGCCCCGCCCGAGACGCGCCGCACCTCGAGGATCTCGCAACTGAGATCGGGATTGGTGTTGAAGGACTGACGGGCGAGGACGGCCGCCGGGGCCGCTGCAGGCGCCGCGGCGAGCGGGGGCGCGGGTGCCGGGGCGGGCGCTGGCGCGGGAGTGGGAACCGCGGCGGGGGCGCTGGTGGCCGCCGGGGTTTCGAGTGCCTTCGAGCACGCGCCCAACCAAGCCAGGCCGAGACCGGCCGCCATCAGCAGCGAGCGACGGCTTCCCGATCGGCGATTTATCCTTCGCATCGTGTCCTCCCGTCCGCAGCGCGTCGCGGACATGAGTGGGTTTTCGTCAGCCGCGCTAGGGTAGCACGCAGATGAGCTGCCTTTGCGAGCAGACTGCGATCCCTTGCGCTACTAGGCGTTCGAGACCTCGGCAATGAAACCGGCGACGTACCGCTCGAGCTGGGCTGGCGGCAGGTCGTAGCGGGCGAGTTCTTGAGCAGCGGCGTCCCCATTTCGATGATGCTGATCCCGCCCGCCACCGCCGCACCGGCAACGGCGCGACCCTGCTCCAGGGTGGCCACGTCGACCGAGATCTGGAACGTGAAGCGGGTTGTGAGCCGATGGAGTACGCGGGCGGAGGCCGGGTGGGTCTCCTTCGCCACCGGCTAGGCCCACGTGTCGTTGGGCCGCATCATCTCGAAGATGGCGCCGGCCGTCAGCCCGCCCACCGCGAACCTCCCCGCGCCGTCGAGGAACGTTCGCCTGTCGATGCGCCCGTGCTGATATTCGTGAAAGCGATCGAGCGGTTCCTGCGGAGAGTCGGACGCGTTCTTACGCTCCATGATCGCAGCTCCTCGATCGCGGGCGCCATTTCGTCTGAAGCATGTCGGCAACCCGCCACCTGCAGTCTATCGAGCCTCTGGATCCCATGCCGAACGAATCGCGTCGCGGAAAGCGGGCACCCGTTGCCGGCGAGGTGCCGGGTGTGATTGACTCGCCGAAGCTCACTGCGTCGTGCACGACGGGCGCCTTCCAGAGCCATCCGAGGCCCTCGTCGCCCGAGAAGCCACCTGCGGATCGAGCCGGGGTTCAGCGCTGGTTCGGAAAACCGACGCTGCGGGCTGGGGTGAGTCGAAGGAGAAGCTCGTGGTCTCCGTCTGGCTTCGCTCTCTCTCGAGCGGCGTGGGCGTCGGACTCGCCGCACTGCTGATCTCGTCGGCGTGCGGCTCGCCGGCGAACCGGGTGGGATCGCGGCCGCCGGAGCGGGAGGCTCACCGGGTGCGGATGGTGGACGAGCAGCTGCGCGGACGCGACATCGGCAGTGCGCGCGTGCTGGACGCGATGCGCAAGGTGCCGCGGCACCTCTTCGTGCCCGAGCCGGAGCGCGATCGCGCCTACGACGATTCGCCGCTGCCGATCGGGCTGGGACAGACGATCTCGCAGCCGTACATCGTCGCCTTCATGACGCAGGCGCTCGACGTACACCCGGGCCATCGGGTGCTGGAGATCGGCACCGGGTCGGGCTACCAGGCGGCGGTGCTCGCCGAACTCACGACCGACGTCTACTCCATCGAGGTGCTGCCGCCGTTGGCTGATCGGGCGCGCGCGACGCTGGCGGCTCTGGGCTATGGTCACGTGCGCGTGCGGACCGGGAACGGCTATCTCGGCTGGCCGGAGGAGGCGCCGTTCGACCGCATCATCGTGACGGCGGCGCCCCCGGAGGTGCCGCCTGCGCTCGTGGAGCAGCTGAAGCTCGGCGGCCTCATGGCCATTCCGGTGGGCACGACCGATCAGCACCTGCTGATCCTCCGCCGCACGGCCGGTGGCCTGGAAACGCTGGCGACGCTGCCGGTGCGGTTCGTGCCGATGACGGGAAGGCCGGGCTGAGCCTCACACGGACGTGGCGTTCGGGCCGTGTGCCCGGCTCACAGCCACAGCGGCCAGAGCCGCTCGGCTTTGAGGCGGACCTCGGAGTAGGGCGACCGCCGTGGACATGGCGTCCGGAATGACACGACCGATCGTCTGCGAAAAGCGGGTCAGCCGGTCGGCAGGCGCAGCCGCCGGCCCGTGGATGGGAGGCATCATCCGTCGCGATCATCAACAGTGCGCGGAATGGGGCCCAGTTCCTGGCCACGCTCACACCGCACGGGAGTCATAGGCTCCGATCAGCGGTGGTGACTCGCGCCGTATATCACAGCGGATGAGCCGGGGTGGCTACGGCACGGCCAGGGCGATGAGCTCCGCGGGAACGCCGCGGGCGCCGATGGCGACGACGACGTACTGCCGATCGTCGACCAGGTAGGTCATCGGAATGCCGGTCGTGCTCGCCGGCAGCTTCATCTCGTGCACGATCTCGCCGGTCCTCTTGTCGATGGCGCGGAACATCGGCCCGCCGCTGCCGGGGCCGGAGCTGAAGAGCCCCGATCCGTCGGCGCCGAAGAGCAGCGTCTTGGTCACCATCAACGGCGAGCGTTCGGGCTTGCCGGCCTTCGAGAGATCGAGGTTGAGGCCTTTGAGCGCCGGGTTGTTCTTGACGACGTCGGGCGCCGCGCCGTTGGCGATCATCCAGACGTGGTCGCCGGTGTGGAGGTCGATCGCCGTGATGCGGCCCCAGGGGGGCCGGACGAGCGGCAGGCCTCGAGGACCGAAGCTGGGACGGGTGGAAGCCTCGCCGGCGGCGGGCGGCGCTGCGATCTGGACGGTCCCGGCCGGCGCCCCCGGATGCGCGCCGAGCACGGCCACGTAGGCCATGTCCGTGCGCTTCGGATCGCCCTTCTGCACGGCCACCGAGTCGGGGTTGGTGATGGAGGACACGTACATGATCCCCGTCTCCGGGTCGAATGCCCCGCCCGGCCAGTTGCTGCCGCCGATGTGATTCGGCAGCCACAGCGACGCCAGCTTCCCGTCGGTGCCCGGCACGATCGGCGGCAGGAATGGGTTGGTCGAGGTCTTGAACTGATTGAAGATCGCGATCGCCTCGGCCTTCAGCTCCGGCGTGAATTCGATCAGGTCGTCGACCGTGACGCCCTGGCGATCGAACGGCTTGGGCTTGGTGGGGAAGGGCTGCGTCGGTGAGGTCCGTTCACCGGGGACATCGGTCTGCGGCACCGGACGCTCCTCGATCGGCCATACCGGGGTGCCCGTCGCGCGGTCGAAGACGTAGGTGAAGGCCTGCTTGGTCACCAGCGCGACCGCCTTGATCGCCTTTCCGCCGACCGTGATGTCGGCGAGGATCGGCGGCGCCGACGGCTCCCAGTCCCAGATGTCGTGGTGGACGATCTGGAAGTGCCAGACGCGCCTGCCCGTGTTTGCGTCGAGGCAGAGGAGCGTGTCGCCGAACAGGTTGTCGCCGAGGCGATGCCCGCCGTAGAAGTCGCCGGTCGGCGTCTCGACGGGCACGTAGACGTAGCCGAGCGCCTCGTCCCCCGCGAGCGGCGCCCAGGCGCCCGTGTTGCCCGTGTACTCCCAGGAGTTCTGTTCCCATGTCTCGTGGCCGAACTCACCCGGACGCGGGATGGTCTTGAAGGTCCAGATCTTGCGGCCGGTACGGACGTCGAAGCCGCGGATGTAGCCGGGCACGTGCGTCTTCGAGGGCGGCGCGGTGCCGGCAATCATCGCGGCGCCGACCACGACGACGTCGCGGATCACCAGCGCGGGCGAGCTCGATCCGATCTGGCCGGGCTTCACGACGTCGCGGTCGAGGCCTTCGGTGAGTTCGACGACGCCGTTCTTGCCGAACGTCGGGATGGTGCGGCCCGTCTTCGCGTCGAGCGCGACCAGCTGATAACCGGGCGTGATGAGCAGGAGCCGCGCCTCCTGCTGGCCGTCGGTCCAGTAGGCGAGCCCGCGATTCTGCCGGCGCGGCGCCCGATCGCCGCGCTCGCCTTCGTCGAGGCGATACATCCACAGCGTCTCGCCGGTGGCCGCGTCGACGGCGACGACATCGCGCCGCGAGCCGGCGGTGAAGTAGAGCACGCCGCCGATCATCAGCGGCGTGACTTCCCAGTTGTAGTCGGGGGTGGGGCCGAAGTTGTCGGCCTTCCAGCGCCAGACGATCTCGAGCTCCTTGACGTTCCTGGCGTCGATCTGATCGAGCGGCGAGTACTTGGAGTTGCCGGCATCGCCGCCGTAGTAGCGCCATTCGCCCTTCGTCGCGCCTTGCTGCGCGGGCAGGCGGCCAGGGAGTGCCAGCAGCAGCGCTGACACGGCGAGGAGGCGGGCGGCTTGGGGTCTCATTTGGTTCGAATGATCGTGATCTGGGTGAGGGCGTCCAGTTCGACCGGCAGTTCCTGCTCGCCGGCCGGAAAGCCGTTGCTGCTGAGCAGGTAGGCGGCGATGTCGATGCAGCGTTTGCGGCTGATCGTGCCGGGGCCGTCCGAGGGCATCGTCGTCCGGGTGTACTCGACCAGGTCGGCGACGGTCTTGCCGCCCCAGAAGGCGAAGAACACGTCGTCGACGAGGGCGGGGGAGTTCTCGCCGCCGCCGAGCGTCTCGCCGTGGCAGCGGGCGCACTGGGAGTTGTAGAGCGTGCGCCCTCGCTCCACCTGGTCCGCGTTGAAGACGCCGTCCCAGGCGGACCGCGCGGCGGGCAGCGGCGTGTCCTGTGCGGCAGCGATCGACACGGTCAATGCGGCGGCCGCCAGGCCCGCGAGTCGCAGCCCTGGCGCGGTCATTTCGGTGGCGCGGCCGGGGCCTCGTAGCCAGTGGTGGCGGCGCCGCGCGGGCCCTGGAACAGGCGGTAGCCGGGTCGATCGCGCCAGCTCGAAGGACCGGCGAGGATCAGGCCGCGCTTGAGGACGGCGTCGCGCACGAGCGTCTCGCGCGCGTTGTAGCTGGCATCGCCGTCGCGATCGCCGCCGTGCATGCCGAAGTCGTTGCTCGCCACCATGACGATGTCGATGCCCGGCACTTCTTCGAGGATGTCGTCGATGAGGCCGACGCCTTGCGGGTTCTCGATCAGGATCATCACGAGGACGTTGTTGTTGGCGTTGACGGCGTAGCCGGGGCCCCACAGGCTGGGCGCCTGCATCTGGCCCGAGCTGCGATGTCCCCACGGCTTGGCGTTGGGGTTGTCGCGGTGGCCGATCGGGAACTTGGAGAACAGGACGGCATGCCGCGCTTCCTCGACCGAGTCGACCATCGGGATGATGACGCCGAGGGCGCCCGCATCGGTGGCCTTCTGGATGTCGCCTTCGTTCGCGGTCGGGACGCGGACGAAGGGAATGCTGCCGGTTTCCGCCACGACTTTGATCAGCTGCTGCGTCTCACGCCAGGTGAGCGTGCTGTGCTGCATCTCGATCCAGATGAAGTCGACCCCTTCGCAGGCCTTCTTCGCGGCGTCGAGGTCGGGACCGATGATGGTGTTGCTGAAGATCTGTTTGCCCTCCTTCAGCTTCGTGATGACGCTGTTGAACGTCTGCGAGTCGGCCTTGACGGGAGGCGCTCCTGGCCGTGCGGCCTGGGGTGGCGCCGCCACTTGAGGGCCCGGCTCCGCCGCCGCGAGTGAGGGCGCGGCCCAAAACGCGGCACAGAGCGCGGCCGAGAACACCATCGTCGAGGTCAGGCACGGCTTCATGACGCCGCACTGTCTCACACGTCGCGGTGCTCCGTCACCACTGTGCTATGTTCAGGCCCCGACCCGATGCCTGAACCGCCCCGCGTGACCCGCCGACAGGCGCTCACGTCGTTCGCCCTTGCCGCCGGCGCTGCCACGGCGGGCGCGACCGCGACCGCGCGAGCGCAATCGCCGCCGGCGGCTCCACCCGCGGGCCCAGGCGCGGCTGCCGCCGCTCGGGTGGCGACCGCCGCCGACCTGTTCAGCGTCCCGCAATACGAGGAGCGGGCCCGGGGACGGATGTCGGTCCCCGCGTGGGAATACTACGACCAGGGCTGCGCCGACGATGTCACCGTGCGCTGGAACCGCGAGGCGCTGCAGCGCCTGCGCTTCGAGAGCCGTGTCATGGTCGACGTCGAGCGGATTGATACCGCGACGACGCTGCTCGGCCGGGCCCTGCCGCATCCGATCCTCCTGGCGCCGGCCGCGGCGCACATGCTCGTCCACCCGGAGGGCGAGGTGGCCACCGCCCGCGGCGCCAGCGCGGCGTCCGCGATCATGGTGCTCAGCACCAACTCGAACTGCAGCGTCGAAGCGGTGGCCGCCGTGGCGACGCAGCCGCTCTGGTTCCAGCTCTACGTCAACCGCGACCGCGCCATCGCCAGGGACCTGATTCAACGGGCGGACCAGGCCGGCTGCGCGGCGCTGTGCGTCACCGTCGACCAGCCCGTCATCTACACGCGCGACCGGAGCAGCCGCTTCGCCGACCCGTTGCGGGCGCTGCCGCTGCCGAATATTCCAACGCCCGGCCCGGGCGGCCTGACGCAAACCAGCGCGAGCCGCAGCCGATCGCTCACCTGGAAGGACCTTGAGTGGTTCCGCTCGGTGACGAAGCTGCCGGTCGTGCTGAAGGGCGTGATGCACCCTGACGACGCGGAGCAGGCGGTCCAGGCCGGCGCCGACGCGATCATCGTGTCCAACCACGGCGGGCGCGCGCTCGACGGCGTCGCCGCGACGATCGACGCGCTGCCGCGGGTCGCGGATCGGGTCGCCCGGCGCCTGCCCGTCCTCATGGACGGCGGCATCCGCCGCGGCGGCGACGTCCTCAAGGCGCTGGCCCGCGGCGCCAGCGCCGTCCTGATCGGGCGGCCGTATCTCTACGGCCTCGCGGTCGACGGCAGCGACGGCGTGCGGCACATCGTCGAGATCCTGCGCCGCGAGTTCGAGACCGCGATGGCGCTCACGGGGCGGACGACGATCGCGCAGATCGATCGCACCGTGTTGTGGCCGGACAGACCCTGACCCTTCATCCACCCATGCCCTGGTCCCAAGTCTACGCTCCCCTCGGCGGTATCGGCGTCTCGGCGCTGGTCGCCGCCATTCCCGTCGTCGTGCTGATGGCGCTGCTCGCCTTCTGGCATGTGCGCGCGCACATCGCCGCCGGCGTCGCGCTGCTGGCGGCCGGCACCATCGCGGTGGCCGTCTACGGCATGCCGGTCTCGCTGGCCGTGGCCGCGGCCGGCTATGGCGCGGCGTTCGGCCTGCTGCCGATCGGCTACCTGGTGGTGAACGCGATCTTCATCTACCAGCTCTCGGTCGACACGGGCCAGTTCGTCGTCCTGCAGCAGCAGATCGCCGGCATCTCGCGCGATCGCCGCATCCAGGCGCTGATGATCGCCTTCGCCTTCGGCGCCTTCATCGAGGGCGCGGCCGGCTTCGGCGCGCCGGTGGCGATCAGCGGCGGGCTGCTGATCGGTCTCGGCTTCAAGCCGCTCGAAGCCGCCAAGCTGGCGCTGATCGGCAACACCGCGCCGGTGGCGTTCGGATCGCTCGGCATTCCGCTCGTCACCATGGCCCCGCTCACCGGGCTCGATCTGCACCAGTTGAGCGCGATGGTCGGCCGGCAGCTGCCGCTGTTCTCGCTGATCGTCCCGTGCTGGCTGGTGGCCGCGCAGGTCGGCTGGCGGCGCATGATCGAGGTCTGGCCGGCCTGCCTGACCGCCGGCGGCACCTTCGCCATCATGCAGTTCGTCATGAGCAACTTCCACGGGCCGTGGCTGGTCGACATCGTCAGCGCGGCGGTGTCGATGGTCTCGCTGGTCGTCCTGATGCGGTTCTGGAAGCCGGCGGAGGAGATGATCAACGCCACGCCCGATGCTCCTGCCGCGGCGACGGCGGCCCCGCTGGCGACTGGGCCTGCCTGGAAGGCCTGGCTCCCGTGGCTGTTCCTGACCGGGTTCGTGTTCCTGTGGGGCATGAACCCCGTGAAGAATCAGCTCAACGCCTGGTTCGCGCCGCAGATTCCGGTGCCGGCCCTGCATCTGGCGGTGCAGCGGATGCCGCCGGTGGTGCCCGTGCCAACGCTCGAGAAGACGATCTTCAGCCTGAATCTGCTGTCCGCCACCGGCACGCCGCTGCTCCTCGCCGGCATCGCCTCGGCGCTGTGCCTCGGCGTCGGCTTCCGCCGCGCGCTCCAGATCTACGGCCAGACCGTGCTGCGCGTCCGCGTGTCGCTGCTGACCATCTCCGGCATGATGGCGCTCGGCTTCATGACCCGCTACGGCGGCACCGACACGACGATGGGGCTGGCCATGGCCAGCACCGGAGGGTTGTTCCCGTTCTTCTCGCCGATCATCGGCTGGCTCGGCGTCGCCCTCACCGGCAGCGACACCTCGTCCAACGTGCTGTTCGGCAACCTGCAGAAGGTGTCGGCCGAGGCGCTGGGCTACTCGCCGCTGCTGATGTGTGCCGCCAACAGCTCCGGCGGCGTGATGGGCAAGATGATCGACGCGCAGAGCATCGTCGTCGCCGCGGTGGCGACGGGCGGCCGCCCCGACAGCCCCGATGCCGGCACCGTGCTGCGCGCGGTCTTCTGGCACAGCATCGCCCTCGCGGCCCTCGTCGGGCTGCTGGTCTATGCGCAGGCGAAGATCTATCCCTTCACCGAGATGGTCGTGCGCTGAGTCGAAGGAACGCGCACGCACGCCGCCCGGCGTCTTCCTGCAGCAGAGCTGGGCGTCCACCGCGTTGTCGGATTGCTGTTCGCGAGTCCTCATCGCATCGTTGTGTCAAAGGGGGCTGCCCACGGTGGCGGAGCGGCCCCCGCATTGCGATGGCAGCAGGACACACGGCCCAGACACGGCACGCGGCGCGGTGGCCTCGACTCGTCGCCGCCTTCCACGGCGCCCTCGAGTCGCCCACCGCTGAACGCGACGCCTACGTAGATCACGCCTGTGGCACCGATGTGGACCTGCGGGCCGAGGTCGCGGCCATGCTCGCCGCCGACGGGCCGCAGGGCGCGCTCGCGGTCGAACGGCTCGTGGACGACGCGGACGCGGCCGGCGAGGCCGATCCGTTCCTCGGCATCCGGCTCGGCCCGTGGCGTGTGCTCGACGTGCTCGGCCAGGGCGGCATGGGCACGGTCTACCTGGCCGAGCGCGACGACGGACGGTACACGCAACGGGTCGCGCTGAAGCTGGTGCGAGTGGCCGCGCACCCGCGGGCCTCGACGCGCTTCTCGACCGAGACCGCCATTCTCGCGCGCCTCTCGCATCCCCACATCGCCAGCCTGATCGATGCCGGGCATACGCCGGAGGGCTCGGCCTATCTCGTCATGGAGTACGTGGACGGCACACCGCTCACGACCTATGCCGACGCGCACCGGCTGACCGTCGACGAACGCCTGCGTCTCTTCCGCGTGGTCTGTGACGCCACGCAGCACGCGCACCGCGCCTTCATCGTCCATCGCGACCTGAAGCCGGCGAACATCCTCGTCTCCCGCGCCGGACAGGTGAAGCTTCTCGATTTCGGCATCGCCACGCTGCTCGAACCCGATCAGCCGCCGGCGGATCAGACCTCGCCCGAATTGCGGGCCCTGACGCCGGCCTACGCCGCCCCCGAGCAGATCCGCGGCGAGCCGGTGACCGCGGCGGCCGACGTCTACGTGCTCGGCGCGGTGCTCTACGAACTGCTGACCGGGCAGCGGGCCGCACGACAGGACGTGGGAGTCAGTGCCGCGGGCGGCCGGCCTCTGGTGCCGCCGGCGCCCAGCGTCGCCGTGGGCCGCTGGCCAAGGCAGACTCGTGACGGCGCCGCCGTCGCGTCGACGCTGGCCGCGGCGCGCCGTACCTCGCCGGCGCGCCTGGCCCGACGACTGGCCGGGGACATCGATCGCGTCGTGCTCAAGGCGCTGCAGCCCGAGTCCGATCGACGCTACGGCTCGGCGGGCCAGCTCGGCGACGACATCCAGCACCTGCTCGATGGCCGGCCGGTCGTAGCCCAGCCGGACAGCCGCGCCTACCGGATGCGGCGCTTCGTCGGCCGCCACCGTCTGGCGACGGCGCTGGCGTCGGCCCTCTGCACGCTCGTCGTGTCGTTCGCGGCCGTGGCGGGGCTCCAGGCGCGGTCGATCGCGGTCGAGCGCGATCGCGCCCGGCTCGAGGCGCAGCGCGCCGAGCGCGTCGCTGTCCTCGTCACCGATCTCTTCAAGCTGGCCGAGCCCGGGCCTGGGCGCGGCGACACCATCACCGCCCGCGAGCTGCTCGATCGCGGGTCACATCGCATCGCGGTGGAGCTGCGGGGCGATCCGGAGACGCAGGTCGCCCTGTTCAACGCCCTCGCGCGCGTCTACGGCAACCTCGGCTTGCACGACGCCGCCATCGCCGTGCTCGAGCAGGCCATCGAGCGCGAGCGCGCGGCTGCCGCCGGCGGCACGCTGGCCGGTGCGGAGACGCTCCACCTCTTCGCCGAACGTCTCGCCTCGAAGAGCGAATATGTCCGCGCCGAGCGGCAGTTCCGTGCCGCGCTGGCGCTGCGCCGCCAGCTGCACGCGGCCGGCACGGACGTGGCCGTCACGCTCGAGGGGCTGGGGCGGGCCCTCAACGCGACCGGCAAGTTCGTCGAGGCCCGGGCGGCGCTCGAAGCCGCCCTCGCGATTCGCCGACGCGATGCCGGTACGTCGGACGCCGACCTGATGTCCGGGCTGCACGAGCTCGGGTTGCTCGTGCACTTCGCCGGCGACGCCGTTCGGGCGGAGCAGCTGTTTCGAGAAGCGGTCGCGGTGGGCGACCGCATCGCCGGCCCCTCGACCGCGAAGCTGACGAGTCTGTTGCACAAGGCCGAGCTCGTCGCCGTGTTCGATCGCGTGCCGGCGCGGGCCGAACCCCTGTTGCGCGAGGCCTTGGGCATGGCCCGCACCATTCATGCCGGTGATCATGGGGACATCGCCATCTGCCTGGCCGCGCTGGCGGGCAACCTGCTGGGTCAGCGGAAGGTGGCCGATGCCGAGGGTGTGGCGCGCGACAGCGCGGCGATGGCGCAGCGGCTGCACGGCGATCGCCATGAGGCGACGCTGACGGCGCGACTGACGCTGGCGCGCGTCCTGCGGGCGGCGCAGAAGCCGCAGGAGGCCGAAGCGATCCTGCGGCACGCCCTCCCGCACGCGCGATCGCTGCTCGGGGACGGCGACTCCACGACGATCGTGACCGCCCGGGGGCTCGCCACGGTGCTCGAACAGCAGCGCCGTTTCCCGGAAGCACTCGCCGTGCGGCGAGAGGAACTGACCCGTACCGCTCGGGTCCTGGGCGACCACGACGTGTTCGTCGCCACCGGCCTCGCCGAACTGGGACAGCACGGACTGGAGCGTGGCCGGCTCGACCTCGCCGAGCAGTATTTCCTGCAGGCCCTGACGGTGCGGCAGCGGCTCCACCCGCCCGGCCATTGGCGCATCGACGAGGCGCGCGGTCTCGTCGGCCTCGCCCGCCTGCGCGCCGGACGTCTGGTCGACGCCGAGGCCGACCTGCAGGCCGCGTACCAGGGGCTTCGCGCCCACCGCGGCGCAACCGCCAAGGAAACGCTGGCCGCTCGGGCGCGCCTCGCCGAGCTGTACGCGGAGGGCAGACCCAGGCAGGCGCGCCTCACCCCCCATCCCGTGCCGTGACACCGCCAGGACACCCATGCCGCTTTCGACATCCGTCGCAGCACCCATCGACGCCGGCCCGATTGTGGAAGCCAGCCAGGCCGCAGGCACCCTCACGCACTGGCTGGCGATGTGGCGAGCTGGCGATCGCTCGGCGCTCGAGTCGCTGGTGCCGTTCGTGTATCACGAGCTGCGGAAGGTCGCGCGACGCCAACTCAGTCGCGAATCGCCCGATCACACGCTCTCACCCACGGCCCTCGTCCACGAGGCCTATCTCCGCCTGCTGCAGCAGCACCAGGTGCAGGCCCTGGATCGGGACGGCCTGCTCGCGATCGCCGGGCTGACGATGCGCCGCGTCCTCGTCGATCACGCGCGATCGCGGACGCGCCAGAAGCGCGGCGGCGCGGCGCGTCCGGAGCGCCTCGAGACGGACGACGATGTGCGGCTCCTGAGCGACATCGAGGCCGATGAAGTGCTCGCCGTCGATGTCGCGCTCGAGCGGCTGGCGCGGCTCGACAATCGCGCGCGCCGGGTCGTCGAGTACCGGGTCTTCGCCGGGCTCACCCTGCAGGAGACCGCCGACGTGCTCGGCATCTCGTCGAAGTCGGTGCAGCGCACCTGGACGACGGCGCGCGCGTGGCTGCGCAAAGAGCTGCGCCCGAGCCTCGCGTCGACCGTCGGCGCCGTCCCGTGAGGCGGATGTCCACATCCGGCGGTCTCTGTCGCGATCACCGATAGCGCCGCACGAACGTTTCTCGTGTCGGCCCATCAGGAGACCGACATGAGCACGCACCACCGATCACGCATCGCCGTCGCCGCTGACCGCCGCCGCCATCGTCGCGGGCCTCTCGCTGCCGGGTTCGCGCGCCCTCGCCGCGGGGTCTGGGCCAGCCGCCGTCCAGGCGTGCTGGGACTTCAGCACGCTCCAGCAGGCCAGTCCCTATCGTCTCGGCGACATCTTCGTGGCGCCCAACGCCACCATCGAGATGAAGCACTACCTCTTGAACGGCAACCTGAACACCAACCCCGCGGGCCTCGGGCGGGCGCAGCAGACGCAGATCGGCGGCGGCCCGGCGCCCGAGTTCCGCCTCTACCTGATCAACGCCCACGTCGAGCCGAACACGCCGAAGAACAGCGTGACCTTCAACTTCGGTCATCAGCTCGGTCTCGGCGGCGGTCAGGCCAACCTCGGGGTCAACGGATCGCTCACCGAGGTGACGACCAGTCTGGCCAGCCTCGATGGCGCCGTGATGGGCGACCCGGCCATCGGCACGGTCGACGTCTCCGTGGTGCTCAACGGGCCGGTCGGCACCAGCCCCGAACAGGGCACGGTGACGCTGCTGGCACGCACCGGGCTCGATCGAGAAGTTCACCATCGGCGGTATCCAGGTCTACATCGACAACGTCTGCATGCAGTGACGCCCGGCGAGCAGTCAGGAGGTCCTGCTCGGCTGAGCGGCCGATGCCGCCTGCCTGGGACGGACCTGGTCAGCCGACGGAAGGGGTGTCGCTCGACGCGCCTTCCACCGGCCGGGCGGAGTCGGACGCAAACCGGACGTTCGACTGCGGGCGATCGTTCACCGTCAACTGGAAGAGGTCGGGCCGCGCGTAGTGGCCATCGACGTCGAGCGCGAGGTGGCCGCGCGTGATGCGCCCGAGATCGAGGTCGGCGTAGAGCGTGGTCGCCTCGGCCGACGCCGGCCCGGCCAGGTAGGACGCGTCGGGCGCGACGATGGCGCTGCTCCCGCGCAGCAGCACCGTCTCGTGTGTGCCCGGCATTGCGTCGAGCAGCGTCCGGGCCGGGTGCGCTCCCAGCCCCAGCGAATCGAAGCCGGCGAACACGTCGCCGCGGGTCAGGACGGCGCCGGCGACGGCGACGAAGCACTGGCCCTCGAACGCGTAGTGGCGGCTCGCCAGCAGGTGCAGGTCCTTCACGCCGGGCCACTGCGCGACGTGGATCGTCTCGCGCTGCGCGTGCATCGCCGCGCGGGCCAGCGGCATCCAGTGCTCCCAGCAGATCAGGCCGCCGATCCGTCCGAACGGCGTCTCGAGCGCCTCGAGCGTCGATCCGTCGCCCATGCCCCAGATCAGCCGTTCGGTATAGGTCGGCATCACCTTGCGATGCAGGCGGTAGCTGCCGTCGGCGCCGACGAGCAGCATCGTGTTGTAGAGCGTCCCGCCGACCCGCTCGTGCGCCCCCATCACAATCGTCGCCGCGCCTTCCCGCGCCAGCGTCCGCAGGGTCTCGAGCTCGGGGCCCGGGACGGTGATGGCGTTGTCGGAGAGCACCTGGTAGAGCGCCTGCGCGGGCGGGTAGTCCCACAAGCCCGCCGTCGGCGCCTCGTCGAGCCAGACGGGGTAGCCGGGCAGCCAGGTTTCGGGGAAGACGATGACCTGAGCCCCGTGCCCGATCGCGTCCCGGATCAGCGTGGCGGCCCGCTCGACGCTCCGCGCGAGATTGAGGAAGACCGGCGGATGCTGGACGATCGCGAGCCGACAGGTCGGTGGTGGCATGCGGTCATGTTACCCACGGAGCGTCCCCTGTCCGCGCCGGTCGGCAGAGATCATGGCCACGACGCGCCACAGGCGCGGAGCGGGACGACGGCTCAGGACGACCACCTCGTGGCCGTCCCGGTGCAGGCTGCGCGCGAGGATGGTCCCGACTTGCCCGGATCCGCCCGGAATGACGACTCTCATGCCTTCTCCCTCGGCCAGAACGGGCCGTGTGCTAATATTACTGAACGTGTTCACTCAAAATAGCAAGCCACGAAAACGGGGCCGGCCGCCGGGCCAGACGCCACAAGGAGCGGCGGCGCGGGACCGGCTGTATGCCACCGCCCTGCAGCTGATCGCCGATCGGGGCTACGAAGCGACGACGCTGCGGGAGGTCGCCCAGCAGGCAGGCGTCAGCGTCGGGCTCCTCTATCGCTACTTCCCGAGCAAGCAGGCGGTGGTCATCGCGCTCTACGACGAGCTGTCGTCCGCCTTCGCCGGCCAGGCGGCGGAGCTGCCGCCCGGGCCGTGGCGTGACCGGTTCGCCTTCGCCTTGCGAAAGAGCCTCGAGGTGCTGGAGCCGCACCGGGTAGCGCTCAGGGCGCTCACGCCGGTGCTGGTTGGAGACCCGGACGAAGGCATCTTCTCGCCCGCGACCGCGTTCTCACGCCGGCGCGTCCAGCAGGTCTTCGAAGCGGCCGTCGCCGGGGCCCGCGACGCCCCGAAGGCGCCGCTCGCCGGCGCGCTCGGCCGGCTGCTCTACCTGGCGCACCTGGCCGTCCTCCTGTGGTGGCTGCTCGACAAGAGCGCTCAGCAGCGCGCCACGGCGGCCCTCGTCGCGCTCACCCAGCAGCTGCTGCCGTCCGCGGCGCTCGCGCTTCGCACGCCGCCGGTCCGACGCTTCGCGATCGCGGTCGACGAGCTGGTACGCGACGCACTCTTCAGCGAGCCGGCGTCAGCCTGAGCCGGCCATGTTCTTTCCGCGTCGACCATCTTCCGACACCATCGACCGATTCCTCGAGGCGTCCCGAGATGCGCCGCTGTCGTATGGCTCGAGCGGCATCATCGACGTCCCGTCCGTGCCCGGCACCCGCGACCAGGCGGCCGTCGTGATCGGGCGCGGTGCTGGCGACTTCGCGCGGGCGCGCGCGGCGCTGATGGCGTGGCGGCACTTCGATCTCGGCTGGGTCGAGGTCTTTCCCCGGCGCGCGCCGGTCGCGCCCGGAACCGTCGTGGCCCTGCTGATTCGACACCTCGGCTTCTGGTCGTTGAACGGCTGCCGCGTGGTCTCTCGTGTCGGCAGCCCGAGCGATCAGGCCCGGTGTGGCTACGCCTACGGCACCCTGACGAACCATGCGGAGAGCGGCGAAGAAGCCTTCGCAGTGGTCCTCGATCCGCAGACCGACGAGGTCAGCTACTGCATTCGTGCGATCTCGTGGCCGCAGGCGAGGCTGGCCCGCATCGGCCAGCCCTACGTCCGCATCCTCCAGGCGCGGTTCCGCGAGCACTCCGCCGATGCGATGCGGCGCGCGATCGGCGCCGCCACCGTTCGAAGAAGCTGATGGGGACGCCGCCTGTGCAGTGGCGGCGTCGCTGAGACCGGTGGGCGGATCCGGGCGTCTCCCCGCCGCCGCCTCCGCTAACATGCAGCGATGCGGCTGCTGGCGATGCTGTGCGTGGCGCTGGCGGCGGCTGGCCCGTCGATCCGCGCGAACCAGACGCCGGCCACGAACGGAGAACCCGCGCTGGCACAGCTCCAGGCCAGTGCGCCGACTGCGCCGGCCGACGCGCTGGCCATCGCCCTGGCCGACGCCCGGGCCCGCATCGACGGCGGCCGGCCGGCCGAAGCCCTCGAGCGGCTGACGGCGCTCGACCAGGCCGAGCCCCGTGTCCAGCTCCTCACCGGCGTGGCGCTCTATCACGCCGACCGCTGGGGCGAGGCGATCGCCGCGCTCGATCGCGTCCGAGCGCGCTGGCCGGACGGCTCGATCGAGCGGCGCGAGGCGGAGCAGGTGCTCGGCCTTTCCCTCTTTCTCCAGGGCCGCTTCGCCGACGCCATCCCATGGCTCGAGCGTACCCGCGCCACCGTGCCCGATAACCTCGAGGTGAACTTCACCCTCGGCCAGGCCTACATCCAGACGCGCGATGCCTCCGGGGCGCGCGCGGCGCTGGCCCGGACATTCGGTGTGCCCGCCGATTCCACCGCCGCCAGCGTCGTGACCGCGCAGCTGATGATCCGTCTCCAGATGGAGGCGCTCGCGGAAGCCGAGCTGGAGCGGGCCCTGGCCCGCGATCCCAAAACGCCGCGCGCCAACTATCTGCTCGGCCAGATCGCGCTGTTCCGCGGGCAGCTCGAGGCGGCGGTGGACCGCTCGACGCGCGAGCTGTCGCTCAACCCGTCCGATGCGATGGCGTCGTATCAGCTCGGCGATGCGCTGCTGCGCCAGAACCGCGGCGACGAGGCGATTGCCGCGCTCCAGCGATCGCTGTGGCTCAACCCGTTCTACAGCGGGCCCTACATCCTGCTCGGCCGCGCCTACATGAAGAAGGCGCAGCCGGCCACCGCCGAAGGCATGCTGCGGCGCGCCATCGAATACGACCCCAACAATCGCGCCGCGCACTACCTGCTGGCGCAGCTGCTGCAGCAGCAGGGCCGAGCCGACGAGGCGAGGCAGGAGTTCGCCATCGCCGAGCGGCTCTCGACCCGGGGTGGCGAATGACGGTGTGGGCGGCGGTGCTCGCCGGTTGTGCCGGCGTGGCGGCGCTCGGGCTGGTTGCCTCGCCGGCACCGCCCCCGTGGCCCGTGCGCTTCGTCGACGTCGCACCGGAAGCCGGCCTGACCCAGCCCATCACCTACGGCGACGCGTCGCGCAAACGCTTCATCGTCGAGACCAACGGCTGCGGCGTGGCGATGATCGATCTCGACGACGACGGATGGGTCGACCTCGTGACGCTCAACGGTACCCAGCTGGAGCCGGGCGGGCGTCGCGATCGCGCCTGGCCGGCGGGCGACGAGCCTCGGATCCGGTTCCATCGCAACGTCCGCGGCCGGTTCGTCGACGCCACGGCGTCGTCCGGCCTCGACCGCGTCGGGCTGGGCATCGAGCGTCTGCGCCGGCGACGCCGACGGCGACGGCCGCGTCGATCTCTTCCTGACCTACTTCGGCCGCAACGTGCTGTATCGCAATCTCGGGCAGGGGCGTTTCGCGGACGTCACGGCGAAGGCCGGTCTCGGCGCCGGCCGCGATCGGTGGGGGTCTGGCTGTTCGTTCCTCGACATGGATCGCGACGGCGACCTCGACTTGTTCGTCGCCAACTACCTCGGGCTCGACCTGGCGACGGCGGCCGAGCCCGGGCAGGGGTCGAACTGCACCTGGAAAGGGCTGCCGGTCGAATTGCGGCCCGAAGGGGCTGGCGACCGATACCAACCTGCTCTATCGCAACGACGGCAACGGTACCTTCACCGACGTCTCCGTCGCGTCCGGCATCGCACGGGTGACCGGCCGCTACTCGATGACGGCGGCGGCCGCCGATCTCGACGGCGACGGCTGGGTCGACATCTATGTCGCCACTGACTCGACCGCCGCCATCCTCTATCGCAACAACCGCGACGGCACGTTCACCGACGTCGCGCTGCCGAGTGGCGCGGCCTACAACGAGCTGGGCTCACCGCAGGCCGGGATGGGCGTGGCCATCGGCGACATCGACGCCGACGGCGCGCTCGACATCCTCAAGACGCACTTCGCCGACGACATTCCCGCGCTGTACCGCAATCGCGGCCGCGGGCTGTTCGAGGACGTCGCGGTGCAGGCCGGCCTGGGCGTCCAGAACCGCTTCGTGCAATGGGGCGCCGGCCTCCCCGATCTCGACAACGACGGCTGGATGGACGTGTTCTACGTGACCGGCAACGTCTATCCCGAGATCGAGGCGAAGCTGCCCGGCTATCCCCACCGCAGCCCGCGCATCGTCTTCCGTAACACGGGTGGCGGGCGCTTTCTCGACGTCACGGCGTCGAGCGGCCGCGGAGTGACGACGCCGCAGTCGAGTCGCGGCGCGGCGTTCGGCGACATCGATCAGGATGGCGACGTCGACGCGCTGGTGATGAACATGAACGCGCCGCCGTCGTTGCTGCGCAACGATCGTCAAGCGCGGCCACCACTGGCTGGTCGTGCGGCTCGAGGGCGCCCGATCGAACCGACAGGGCATCGGCGCCACGGTCCTCGTCAGCAGCGGCGGCCGCACGCAGGCGCGTGCGGTGCTCAGCCAGACGAGCTACTACTCGGTCGACGATCTCGCGGCCGTCGGTCGGGCTCGGCGACGCGACGGTCGCCGATCGGATCGAGGTGCGCTGGCCCGCTGGCGATCGTGGATGTGATCGACCGGTGCCGCGGTGGATCGCGTCGTCACCATCCGCGAGCGTGCGAACTAGCGCGCTGCGCTCCTGCCAGCTCGACGCACACGGTCGAGTCGCCGTTTCAAGCTCATCGACCAACTTCTGGTCATGCGACGCGCTCATCGCGTCCATGGATTGGTGTTCGATCGAATCGTGCGCCCAGCCGCTTAGCTCAAGAGGACGAATGATCGATCGACGGCAAGATCCCGATTGACCATCACCGAAACCAGCCATACCATCCCCGCGTTCAGGTGATCTTCATCCCACGTTCGCTGGCGGCTTGACGCCGGGCGTCGATGGCCCCGACGCCCGGGGCGATCGATCCACGCCACGGCGCCCGGGAGGGAACGAGTCATGACGCGTCGTCTTTCGCTCGCCAGGCCATTGATGGTTCCGCCGAGTGCAATCGCTCCATCTTCTCGGCGCTCTGGCCACGGCCGTGCTTGCCGTCGCGGGCGCGCCTGCGGGCGCGATGGCGCAGGCGGTCGTACGGCAGCCTGAGCGGATCGGTGGCCGACAACAGCGGCGGCGCGCTGCCCGGAGCCACCGTCACCATCAAAGTCTCGAACGCAAGACCGTCGACACGGTCGTGGCCAACGAGTCGGGCCTCTACGCCAAGGACCGGCTGCTGCCCGGCACCTACGAGGTCAAGGCGGAGCTCGCCGGGTTCAAGACCGCCGTCGTCCCGAGCGTCACGGTGAGCGTCGACACGCAGACACCGGTCAGCTTCAAGCTCGAAGTCGGAGCGGTCACGGAGGCGGTGACGGTCACCGGTGGGTCACCGCTGCTCAAGACCGACCGGGCCGACGTGGCTCGACGACGTTCGACTCGCGCCAGATGACCGAGTTGCCCGTGCTCGACCGCAACTTGACGAAGTTCGTCCTGCTGACGCCGGGCACGCAGCAACTGGGCTGGCAGCACGCCGCCAGCGAGAACCCGCAGGGATCGACGCAGATCATGGTCAACGGCCAGCACTTCAGCGGCACGGCCTACCAGCTCGACGGCACCGAGAATCGCGACCCGATCCTCGGGATCATCGTCATCAACTCCGACGCTCGAGTCGGTCGCCGAGACGAAGATCACGTCGCAGAACTACGACGCGGAATTCGGGCAGGCGACGGCCGGCGTCGTGTCGGTGCGGACCAAGTCGGGCACCAACGAGCTCCACGGCAGCGCCTTCGAGTTCTATCGCGGCGCCAAGTTTCAAGCGCGCAACCCCTTCACCCAGTTCCAGCGAGACCCGCTCACCGGGCGTTTCATTCCAGAGACCTCCCACCATCAGTTCGGCGCCTCGCTCGGTGGACCGATCAGGACCGAACAGTTTCTTCTTCTTCGGCGACTACCAGGGAACGCGCGACAAGCAGGGCGGCTCCCGGCTGCTTGACCGTGCCGACCGAGGCCGCGCGGCGCGGCGACCTCAGCGCCTTCGGGGTGAACATCTTCGACCCGGCCTCGGGCGCGACCCCGGCCGACCGGGTCCAGTTCGGCGGCAACGAGATTCCGCAAGGCCGGCTGTCGGCCCAGGCCCTCGCCGTCCTCGGCCTGATTCCGGTGCCGAACGCGCCGGGTCGCGACAATGGCACGCGCGACAACTACGTGGCGTCGGGTTCCGAGACCTTCGACGAGAACTCGATCAACGGCCGCGTGGACGGCCGGCTGTCCGACAACCTGAACATCTTCGGACGCTACAGCACCGGCGGTTTCTTCCCGCGACGGGCCGACGGCATTCGGAACGGGGCGGCGGCGCCGCGCTCGTGAGCCTGGGCGGCGTCTCGGAGGTTCGCAACCACAGCATCGCCATCGGCGTCGATCGCACGTTCTCCTCGACGCTCCTGGCCGATTTCCGCTTCGGCTTCTTCCAATACAAGGTCAACGTGCTGCCGTTCGACTTCGGCACGACGCCGGCCTCCGACGCGGGTATTCCCGGATCTGAACCTGGACGAGACGTTCACGTCGGGTCTGCCCGCCTTCTTCCTCAGCGGCAATCAGGCCGACATCAACTTCGGTTCGGGACTCGGCGTGAACCAGCTGCAACTGTCCGCTCGATCAGAACGAGAAGCAGTGGCAGCTGGTCGGCAACCTCACCAAGCTGCGCGGGCAACCACAGCTTCAAGTTCGGCGTCGACGTGCGTCGTGCCTTCAACCTGCGCGTGCCGAGCGACGTGCACCGGTCGGGCGAGCTGCGGTTCAGCGCAGATCGCACCCGGGGGCCCTCTGGCGGCGGCCTGGGCCTCGCGACGTTCCTGCTCGGCGACGTCAGCAGCTTCGGCCGGTACGCCAGCCCCAGCACGGACGCGCGCGAGCTGCAGTGGCGGCATTTCTACTACGCGCAGGACACGTGGAAGGTGAGCAACAAGCTGACGCTGAACTACGGTGTCCGGCTCGACGTCATCAATCCGCAGACGGTCAACGAGCCTGGCAACGGCGGCTGGCTCGACCTGACCACCGGCCAGATCCTCGTCGGCGGTGTCGGCGACGTCAACCTCGCGGGCAACGTCGAGAACTCCTACAACTGGGCACCTCGCCTGGGCGTGTCCTATCAGCTCGACGAGAAGACGGTCATCCGCGCGGGGTACGGTCGAAGCTACGACATCGGCGTGTTCGGCTCGCTGTTCGGGCACAGCGTCACCCAGAACCTGCCCGTGCTCTCGGCCCAGTAGGTGACCGCGCCGAACAACTTCGACCGCGTCTTCACGCTCGCGCAGGGACCGCCGTCGCCGACCTTCCCGGATCCTGGATCGAGCGGCCGGTTCCATGCTGCCGGGCGGGGTCTTCACTCGCGCCATGCCGCAGAAGCAGCGGCCCCCGGCTGTGGACGCGTTCAACGTGACGGTGCAGCGTCAGCTGTCGTCGACCATGTCGATCGAAGCCGGCTACGTCGGCAACCGCGGCCACGGCGTGTTCGCCGGTGATGGTCCGACCGTCAACCCGAACCAGCCGAGCATCGTCGGGTTCGGGACGCTGAATCCGCGATCAGCGCCGGCCGTTCTTCAACGGCCTCGTGCGTACGCACGAATCGAGGACCTCGGCGGCAACTTCGGCTGGACGCAGGGCATCGACTACTTCTGCAACTGCGCCGACAACTGGTACGACTCGTTCCAGACGCGCTTCACCAAGCGCTTCAGCGGCGGCCTGCAGGCCAACGCCAGCTATACGCTGCAGAGGGCCGAGCAGGAGGACGGCGACTACTTCTTCTTCGATCGGGCGCTCAACACGGGGGTCACCGGGTGGAATCGCACGCACGCCCTTGGCTTCCAGGTCGTGGCCATGGTTCCCATCGGTCGGAGCCAGAAGTACATGTCGGACATCTCGCCGGCGCTGGACGCCGTGATCGGGGGCTGGCAGTTCAACACGAACACCTCGATTCAGAGCGGTCTGCCCTACGACGTCGGTTACCGTGATTCGGGCGCCGATCGAGACACGGGCCCGGGCCGGGTCAATCTCGTCGGCGATCCGAAGGGGCCGGAAACACAGGCGCAGTGGTTCAACGTGACGCCCATCGGCTCGCCGGGGAGCGCGTTCTCACGCCCGGCCGTCGGGACGTTCGGCGACATGGAGCGAAACTCGCTCCGCGGGCCGGGCTACTGGCGGGTCGACGCCTCGCTGTTCAAGAACATCGCGCTCGGCGGCAGCAAGTCGCTGCAGATTCGGGTCGAGTCGGTCAACGTGCTCAACCACGTCAACCTGGGCAACCCCGATTCGCAGGTCGGCGTGCCGGGGAACAACAATCCCAATGCGGGGCGCATCACCGGGACCGCCGCCGGCGACCTGCAACGGAACCTGCAGTTTGCGCTGAAGTTCGCCTTCTAGGAAACCGCCCGAGGCGTGGGCCTGTGAACGCTGGCGGCTCGGATCGAGCCGCCACGTCCACGGCCCCGTCGTGACGTCTCGCTCCCAGCGTCACTCGGGGCGACGCCCGGTTCGTGCCAGCGCGGCGCGGGCCGCCTCGAGTTCCCGCTTCATGTCCTCGTCGCCCGGCCGCAGCCTGAGGGCGATCTCGTAGTGCTCGACGGCTCCACGCAAGCGACCTTGCTGCGCCAGCAGTCCGGCGAGGTTGTAATGGGCATAGGCGTTCCCGGCGTCGAGGCGGATCGCCCGCGAGAACAGCTCTGCCGCCTGCCCCGGCTGGCCTCGCATCGCGAGGGCGCTGCCGAGATCGTTGAGGGCGCTCGCGTCGTTGGGCGTGACGGTCAGGACCCGCCGCAACTCCTCGATGGCGGCGCGGGTCTCACCACGCCTGAGCAGCGCCACGCCGAGGTTGTAGCGGGCGTCGACGAACGCGGGCGACAGCCGTACGGCCCGGCGAAACTGCTCGATCGCGTCTCCGCCTTTGCCAGCTGCGAGGAGCGCCGCGCCCAGATTGTTGGCGGCGGCGGCCTCGTCGGGTCGTGCGGCAGCGGCGGCGCCGAGATGCACCAGGGCTTCGTCCAGGCGCCCCATCGACTGGAGCGTCGCTCCCAGATTGGCATGCGCGACGAAGTCGTCCGGATACTTCTCCAGGCGTCGGCGCATGAGCGCTTCCTGGAGGAGGGTCAAGTCGCCGCGCTGTCGCGGCAGTACCTGAATCCACAGGTGTCCCATCTCATCCGAGGTGCGATTGCCCGCCACGACCCGGCGTGGCGGTTGATGGGGGTTTCGCGGGTTGTCGCTCGAGTTGTCGTACCGATAGCGCATCGACACGACCGAGCCCTTCGGCAGGAACAGGGGCTTCGCCAGACGGTAGACGGCCTGCCAGTTCAGGTCCCAATCCCTGATGTGGATCACCGTCTTCCGGGTTCCGTCCGGTAGCAAGACCGCGCCGACGAGATCCTTCCCGAGGTAGTGCGCGTGCGGATAGACGGCCAGAAGTTCCACGTCGACGGGGACGGCATACGAGTCGGTGATCTCGAAATCGCGGACGCCCGGCGCGATGTCGAGCGCCCCGTCGTGCTCCAGTTGCAGCAGCATCGGGAACCGGGTCGGCACCCGGTCGGTGAAGTAGAGGCCGATCGACGGCTGGAGCCGCTCCGGCTTGCCCGACGGCTGCAGGTGCACGTTCAGGACGACATCGGTCCCCTCGTCGATCCGCCAGGCCATGTCATCGGGCTCGACGGCCGGCGGCGTCCCGGGCTTCCAGAAGAGAAAGTGGCTGTCCGGTTCGAAGCGATCCGACGCGATCTCGACGTCCATCCCCGCGAATCCGACCTCGGGATCGGCCTCGTCGCGGCGCCGCGAGGCCCCGGTCCGGTCGACGATGACGTTGGCGTGGTGGACGATCCGCTTGTTGCCGGCGAGGATCTCGATGGCGCGAACATAGCGCGAGGCGACACCTGGGAGAGGGAAGACGAAGTTCCGAAACACGTCCTCACCCTCGGCGGCGAGCGTGTAGGCACGGGGCATCGTCAGCACCACGTCCGGTTGCCCGAGCTGCCAGCCGTCCTGCGCCAGCAGCGGGGGCGTCGGGACCGGGGAATCGCCCTCGACCATGTGCTGCGCCACCCACCGGCGGAGGAGATCGATCTGGGTATCCGTGAGCCCGCGCTCGCCGACGAACCGCACCTCTCCTCGCTCTGGCGGCCACGGTGGCATGTAGCGGCGGCTGGTGACCTCGACGATGTCGCGGGCGTGCTTCCGTACGTCTTCGTAGCGGACCAGGCTGAACGGTCCGGCGCCGTCGGGACGGTGGCACGGAACACAGTGCTGGTAGACGATGGGCGCGACGTCACGCCTGAAGGTGAGGGCGGGGCCCTCCTGGCTCGGGGTTCCGGACTTCGAGCACCCCGAGACGAGCAGGGCCGCGAGCGCGCTGACGAGCTTCAGACGGGCGGCAGGCGGCGGTCGTGGCGGCCGCTCCCACGCTCGGGCGACGCACGTCATCGCAGGTCCGAGATGAGGCAGCCGACGGCGTCGGTCGTCCGCGGCGTGACGGGCGTGCCGGCGAGGAGGGCGACCAGGACCTCTCGCAAGTCGTGTCGCGTCGCCGACGGACGGACTCTGTTGAGGTCCACGTACCGGTCGTCGATGCGACCGCGGTAGACCATCCGGCGCTCGGCCGTGAAGACGGCGACCTCGGGCGTCGCTCGCGCCCCGGTGAGCGCCACCAGGACGTGGCCAGGATCCCGCACGGCCGGGATCTCATATCCGTAGGTGCGGAGGTGAGTCCGAATCGCCTGCACGGATTCGCCGGCATCGAGATAGACGAGCCGAAATGCGATTCCCTTCGGCCCGAACGCACGGTGCAAGCGCTGGATCGCCGGCGCGTAGCGATTCGCGATCGGGCAATCGGTTCGCGTGAAGATGAAGACGATCGCGCGAGCACCGGCCTCGTCGAGCGGATCGACGATCCGGTCGGACAAGTCGAGGACACGGACGCGCTGGTCCGCTCTCGTCGTGCTGGCGATGTGTGAGGTTCGAGGGACCGCACTGGCGAGCATCGCATGTGCGGCGACGCCGACGAGCCAGAGCACCCGTTGGTCCCTCACGACGGTAGTCTATCGCCGCGAGGTCGGGGCCGGAAGGGAGGGTCGGTCACCTGCGCCGGCCTTCGCCCTCAGTCAGCACCACGATGCGGTTCGTCGCGATGTCGTCGAAGCGCTCCTCGTTCCCGTTCGGCCAGCGCACCTCGATCCGCACCGCGCCGCCGTGCGTCCCCAGGCCGAAGTGCACGCGCAGATCGTTCTGTGACAGGTAGCTGCCGCCGCCGCGGACCTCGTCGACGAGGGCGAGGTCGCCGGCCACGACGCGGACCCGTGCGCCAATCGCGCTGCGGTTCGACGTCGTGCCCACCAGCCGCACCGTCAGCCAGCGATGGTCGGTCGTGACGTCGGTCCGGAAGACGTCCGGGCGGTCGTGGACGTTGTTGACGACGACGTCGACGTCGCCGTCGTCGTCGAGATCGCCGAAGGCCGCTCCGCGGCCGGCCTTCGGCGTCGAGGCGGGCGGCCCGAGGCGCTCGGTGACGTCGACGAAGCGGCCGGTGCCGAGATTGCGATAGACGACCTTCCGCTGCTGATAGGCCGCTTCGGTCTTCAACTGATCCACCTCGGGATAGACGTGGCCGTTGACCAGGAAGATGTCGAGCCAGCCGTCGTTGTCGAGGTCGACGAACCCGGCGCCCCAGCCGAGCCATCGCGTGTTGAGGCCAAGGCCGCTGGCGAACGTCCGATCTTCGCAGAAGCCGCGGCCGAGGTTGGCGTAGAGCGTCGTCGTGTCGCCGGCGAAGTTCGTCTTGACGATGTCGAAGGTGCCGCTGCGGTCGTAGTCGCCGATGCCCACCCCCATGCCGGCCTGCGGCTTGCCGTCCTGGCTGTAGGCACAGCCGGCGCGGACGCCGACGTCCGTGAAGGTGCCGTCGTGATTGTTGCGGTAGAGCGCGCTCGGGTTCGAATCGTTGGCGACGTAGACGTCGGTCCAGCCGTCGTCGTCGAAGTCGAAGGTGGTGACGCCGAGGCCGTAGGTGCCGCTCGCCGTCAGGATGCCGGCGCGCTCGGAGACATCCTCGAAGGTGCCGTCGCCTTTGTTGCGGTAGAGCGCGTTGGCGCCGCCCGGCAAGCCGGGCGGACCGCACGCGACCGGGATGCCTTTGTAGCGGCAGAGGCCCGAATCGGGCGTCGGCGCCTTGGCCAGGTCGAGGTCGATGTAGTTGGCGACGAAGAGGTCGAGCCGTCCGTCACGGTCGTAGTCGAGGAAGGCGGCGCCGGTGCCCCACCGGGTGCGCGTGGTCAGGCCGGCGCGCGTGGTGACGTCGGTGAACGAGCCGTGGCCGTCATTGCGAAAGAGCCGGTTCTGCCCGTAAAACGTGACGAACAGATCGCTGTCGCCGTCGTTGTCGTAGTCGGCCGTGGCCGCGCCCTGGCCCCACCCGCTGACGCCGACGCCGGCCCTCGCCGTAACGTCCTCGAAGGTGCCGTCGCCCTTGTTGCGATAGAGATGGCTGATCGGCGCGTCGCCTTTCGGAAAGCCCTCCAGCGTCGTCCCGTTGACGACGAAGATGTCGAGCCGCCCGTCGTTGTCGTAGTCGAAGAGGGCGACGCCGCAGCCCGTCGTTTCGAGCAGGTAGCGGTTGCCGCGCTCGCCGCCGAAGACGGTGACCGCCGAGAGGCCGGCCTCCCGCGCGATGTTGGTGAAGGCGAAGCCGGGCGGCGCGGCGCCCTGCGACGACGCGCCGGGGCCCATCGCGAGACCCAGCCCGAGCAGGCCGGCCGCGGCCAGCGCCAGCGGGCGCTGCCGGCTCACCGAGCGGCCCCCGGAATCTCGATCCACGGTGCGAGCCGTCGAGCCTCGGCGAAATGCGCCCGGGCGTCGGCCAGCGCACCCTGCCGGCGAAGGGCAAGGGCCAGCTGATAGTGGGCCCGGGCCAGGCCCGGCGCCAGTCGCACCGCGTCCTTCAGTTCGGCGACGGCGGCACGGACGTGGCCCTCCCGCAGCTTGCCGGCGCCGCGGCTGAGCGCGAAGGCGGCCGCCTGTTCGTCGGCCTTCTGCGCGTTCAGGCGCCCGGCTTCGGCCAGCGCCGCGCTGGCGCCGGTCGCATCGCCGCCGCGTTCGAGCATCTGGCCGAGGCTCAGGTGCGCTTCCGCCGACCGTGGCTGCAGCGCGAGGGTGCGGCGGAACTCGGCGATCGCGTCTTGGGCGGCGCCTTGTTGCCGCAGGATCGTGCCCAGCATGTAGTGCGCCTCGGCATACTCGTCCTTGCGGGCGATGGCGGCGCGCAGCGCGGCGACGGCGGGCTCCGCGCGCCCGGTCTGCCACAGCACGACCGCCAGCGTGAAGTGCGCCTCCGGCAGCGCCGGGTCGAGCTCGGTGGCGCGGCGCAGCGCGGCTTCCGCCGCTTCGAAGCCGTCCTGCTGTTTGAGCGCGGCGCCAAGGTTGTAGAAGGCCTCGGCGTTCTGCGGGTTGCGTCGGGTGACGTCCTGGAAGACCTCGACGGCGCGGCGGAGGTCCCCCTTGTGCAAGTAGGCGGTGCCGAGGTTGTGACGGGCCGCCTCGTAGTCAGGGTGACGGGCCAGGATGGCCGTGAACGCCGCGATCGCCGCGTCACCCTGCCCGAGGTGCATCTGCACCAGCCCGAGGCTGTTGGCGATGTCGTCCGAGCGGGAGTCGAGGGCGCTGGCTTGCTGCAGGGATGCCTCGGCTCCATCGAGATCGCCCAGCGTCTGAAGTGCGACCCCGAGCTGGAAGTGGGCGAGGGCGATGGAGGCGTTCTGCCGAATCGACGCGCGCAGGTGCTCGACGGCCGGCAGCGTCTCCCCGCGCTCGCGAAGCACGACCCCCAGGTAGTACCGCGCCTCCGCGTGGCGCGGATCGAGCGCCACGGCCCGCCGCAGCGCGGCCAGCGCGCCGTCGCCGTCGCGCGTCCACCAGAGCGTGGCGCCGAGGTGATAGTGGGCGTCGAACAGCGCCGGCGCCATGGCCGCCGCCTGGCGGAAGCGGGCGATGGCGTCGGTCGTGCGCCCGAGCTGGCCGAGCGCGAAGCCGAGCCGATCGCAGGCGCGGGCCATGTCGGGCGCCTGCGCGAGTGCCGTTTCGAAGGCGGCCGCGGCGCCGGCCCAGTCGCCGCGTTGCTCGAGCTCGACGCCGCGGGCGAACAGCTGCGTCGCGGCCGCGGCGCCCTCAGGCTTCGCCTGCGCCCCGACGGCGATCGGCCGCGCGGCACCCGCGCCGGCCAGCAGGAGGATCGCCAGCGTCTGCAGCGTCCGCGCGGTGAGTCGAAAGCGTGCGCCCATGACGACCGTGGCGCCATGATCCTGCTTTCGCCCGTCGAATGTCACGACGCCACGCGTCCGGCTCGGCCGTGCGTGGTCGCGCTAGAATCGTCCACCTGGGCACCTCCATTCTCTCGTGGTCGATCGCTGCGATCGCCGTGGTTCTGGCGCTGGCGCCGGGCGAGCCGCCGTCCAGGCGGATGGCGGACGGCCGCACCTGGACGACGCGGAATCTCGAGGTCGACGTCGCGCCGTCGGTACCTGCTACGACGACGCCGAGGCGAATTGCCGGCGTTACGGCCGGCTGTACACGTGGGCGTCGGCGCAGCGAGCCTGCCCGACGCTCGGGGACGGCTGGCGGCTGCCGACCAACGACGAGTGGCGGGGGCTGGCCGCGGCTTACGGCGGGCTGCGGGAGGAGACCGCCGACAAGGGGCGGGCCGCATACGATGCGCTCATCGCCGGCGGACGTTCGGGGTTCGAGGCCGTGTTCGGCGGAGGCCGCGCCGAGGACGGCCAGTACGCGCGTGGCGACGCGCACGGGTTCTACTGGACCGCTTCGGAGACGGGACCGGCCACCGCCTGGTTCTACAACCTCGGGCGAAACGGCCTCAGCGTCAATCGTCACGCCACCGGCGAGAAGTCGGGGGCCTTCGCCATCCGGTGTGTACGCGATTAGTGCTATAACACGCGGCCATCGACCCCGCCCGCTGCTCAGGAGACCCCCCTTGTCCTTCCGATCACGAATCCGCCCCCTCGCCGTCATGGCGGGCGTCGCCGTCCTCTGGGCCGCGCCGGCCGCCGCGCAGCCGCCGTACTCCGTCCTCATCAAGGGCGGCCACGTCATCGATCCGAAGAACGGGCGCGACGGCCTCATGGACGTCGCCATCGCCGACGGCAAGATCGCCGAGGTCGCCGCCTCGATCGACGCCGCCAAGGCGAGCCGGATCGTCGATGCCGCCGGCCTCTACGTCGTGCCCGGGCTGATCGACCTGCATGCCCACGTGTTCCACGGCACCGAGCCCGACGCGTACCTGAGCAACGGGCTGTCGGCGGTGCTGCCCGACAGCCACTCGTTCCGCAGCGGCCAGACGACGCTGGTCGACGTCGGCGGCGCCGGCTGGCGGAACTTCGGGCAGTTCAAGACCAACATCATCGACACGTCGAAGACGCGGGTCCTGTCGTTCATCAACATCGTCGGATCGGGGATGAAGGGCGGCCCGGCCGAGCAGGATCTGAACGACATGGACGCGCGCCTGACGGCGATGCGCATCCTCCTGCACAAGGGGCTGATCGTCGGGATCAAGGTGGCGCACTACAACGGGCCCGACTGGAACCCGGTCGACCGTGCCGTCGAAGCCGGCAGCATCGCCGACGTGCCGGTGATGATCGACTTCGGCGGCCACATTCCGCCGCTGTCGCTCGACGACCTGCTGAACAAGCACCTGCGGCCGGGCGACATCCTCACCCACATGTACGGGCACGTCCGCGGCCGCTACCCGATCGTCAACGAGCAGGGCCAGGTCGAGCCGTTCGTCTTGGCCGCCCGCAAGCGCGGCGTGCTCTTCGACGTCGGCCACGGCGGCGGCAGCTTCCTGTGGCGGCAGGCGGTGCCGGCCACCAAGCAGGGCTTCTTCCCCGACGTCATCAGCACCGACCTGCACACCGGCAGCGAGAACGCCGGGATGAAGGACATCCTCAACGTGATGTCCAAGATCATGAACCTGGGTCTGCCGCTGAAGGACGCGATCGCGGCCAACACGGTGAAGGCGGCGGCGGTCATCAAGCGGGACGACCTCGGCCACCTCACCGTCGGCGCCGAGGCCGACGTCGCCGTGCTGGCGGTGCGCAAGGGCGACTTCGGCTTCATCGATTCGTCCGGCGGCCGCATGAGGGGCACGCAGAAGGTCGAATGCGAGGTCACCATCCGGGCCGGCCAGGTGGTGTGGGATCTGAACGGTCGCGCCGCCCCGGACTGGTCGACGATGCCGGTGGTGCCGCAGGGCAGCACGGCGCGTCCGGCGCGCGGGACGCCGGCCCGGCCATGAGGCGCGGGACCTTCACGGTCGGCGCTGCGGCGTTGGCCGCCATGGTATCCGCCGCGCCGGTGGGCGCGGAGCGGCGCACCATTTATCCCGCGAGCGTGCCGGCCGGCCGCCCGTACTCGCCCGGCGTGCTGGTCGGCGACACGCTCTACATCTCCGGTCAGCTCGGCCTGCCCGGTTCCGGCCCGACCCCGGCGCCGATGGACGCGCAGGCGCGCCAGGCCATGGACGGCATCGGCGCGGTGCTCAAGGACGCCGGGCTCGGCTTCCAGCACCTGGTCAAGTGCCACGTCTACCTGGCCAACATGGACGACTACGCGGCGATGAACGGCGCCTACGGCTCCTACTTCACCGACCGCGTGCCGGCCCGGACCACGGTGCAGGCCGCGGCGCTCGTCGCCGGGGCCGGCGTCGAGATCGGCTGCGTCGCGTTCAAGGATCTGGCGCGCATCTCGGTCGTGCGTCCGCCGGCCGGATCGCTGCCGGCTCCACTCGGCCCGTACTCCCCGGCGGTGTGGGCCGGTGACACGCTCTACGTGTCGGGCATGGGCGGGCAGGATCCGGCGACCAAGACGGTCGGGGAATCGGTCGAGGCGCAGGCGGCGCAGACCGTCGCCAACATCACGACCACGCTCAAGGCGGCCGGCCTCGGCGTCTCCGACGTCGTCTGGGCGCAGGGCTATGCCACGCGCGTCGCCGAGGCGTCGGCGCTGGCGTCGGCGCTCGGCGCGGCGGTGAAGGCACCGCACGGCCTGGTGTCGGTGCCGAGACTGCCCGGCCCGATCCGGGCCGAGCTGACCTTCGTCGCGACCAGGGGCAAGGGCACGACGGCCTACCTGGATGCCGGCGCGTCGCCAGGCGCTGACGCCGCCGCCGAGGCGCGGCAGGCGTTCACGCGGCTCGGCGATCAGGTGAAGGCGCATGGGCTCACGCTGTCTGACGTGGCGCTGGTGACGATGTACCTCACCAATGCCGCCGATCTGGCCGCGGCCAACGCCGCCTTCCTCGACACGTTTCCCAAGGCGGCGCCAGCCCGGATCACGATTGCCGTGCAGCCCCAGGCCAACGAACGAATTCGACTCACCGCAATCGCCGCGCGTTAGACCACTGCGAGGACCAGATGCTGACCCGACGTACGTTCTTCGGCCGCTTGTCGACCCTGCCGCTCGTGGGCGCCTACTTCGGCGCCGCGGTGACACCGGCCGAGGCCGCCGCGCCGGTCGCCCGCGATTTCTTCAAGGAGCTCGGGGTCCGGCCGTTCATCAACGCCGCCGGTACGTTCACCGACATGACCGCGTCGCTGATGCCGCCCGAGGTGATGGCGGCGATTAACTTCGCGTCGAAGCAGTTCGTGCCGCTGACCGAGCTGCACGATCGCATCGGCGAGCGGATCGCGACCCTGGTCAAGGCCGAGGCGGCGATGGTGTCGTCCGGCGCCGCGTCGGCGATGACGCTCGGCACGGCCGGCGTCCTGACCGGCCTCGATCAGCAGAAGATCGTCGATCTGCCGAACCTGGCCAGCATGAAGAGCGAGGTCATCATGCAGAAGGCGCACCGTTTCGGCTACGACCACGCCGTCCGCAACTGCGGCGTGAAGATCGTCGAGGTCGAGACCGCCGCCCAGCTCGAGGCCGCCATCACGCCGCAGACGGCGATGATGCTCTTTTACAACAACAACAACTCGCTCGGGCAGATTCGCGACGAGGAGTTCGTGCGGCTCGGCAAGAAGCATGGCGTCGTCACGATGAACGACTGCGCCGCCGACGTGCCGCCGGTCGAGAACCTGTGGAAGTACACGGCGATGGGCTTCGACCTGGTCGTGTTCTCCGGCGGCAAGGGCATCCGCGGGCCGCAGAGCGCCGGCCTGCTGCTCGGCCGCAAGGACCTGATCGCCGCCGCCCGCGCCAACGCCGCGCCGAATGGCAACGCCATCGGCCGCGGCCTGAAGGTCAACAAGGAAGAGATGGTCGGCATGCTGGCGGCCGTCGAGCGCTTCTTGAAGCTCGATCACGCCTCTCTCGACCGCGAGTATCAGCGCCGCTGCGGCGTGATCATGGCCAGCCTCGCCGGCATCAAGGGCGTCACCGCCAGCATCACCGTGCCCGAGGTGGCGAACCACGTCCCGCACGTCGCGATCAAGCTCGACGCGGCGGTCGCCGGCATCACCGGGCAGGAGATCTCCAAGCGGATGCGCGAGGGCACGCCATCGATCGGCGTCCGGCCGGGCGACGAGCTGTTGATTGGCGTCTGGATGATGCAGCCCGGCGAAGACGCCATCGTCGCGCGCCGGCTCAGCGCGGTCTTGACGAAGAAGGCGTAGGCCCCGGGCCGCTACGGCAGCGGCGTCGCTGCCGCGCAGCTCCCCGCCGCCCAGCGGACGCCGTTGGCGTCGGCGTAGAGCGCGTGACCGAACAACGAAGGGCTCGCTCGAGCCCGCGGCGAGATCGTGGCCTACCTCGGTCACGACGATCTCTGGCTGCCACACCATCTCGCCTCGCTCGTCGGCGCGTTCGATCGGACGGCGTGCGATCTGGCCTACGCCCTCGCGCTCAACGTGGATGGCGACGGCGCGCTGTGGACGATCGTCCCGAGGCCGGCGGAAGGCCGCTTCTCGGCGCCGTTGTCGATGCATCGACGGCGTCGTGGTGCGCGAGGTCCTGCACGTGCCCCGCGATCACGGCGTCGTCACCGAAGTGTTCCCACCGGAATGGGATCCGACCGCCCTGCCGGTGGTCCACCTCTATCAGTCGCGGCTGTGTCCGGGAGCGATCGGCGCCTGGAGCTGTCACATGGAGAGCATCGATCGCCTGTTCGTCAACCAGGGGCACCTCAAGATCGTGCTGTTCGACGGACGGGACGGCGGCCGGACGGCGGGCCAGCTGATGGAGCTGCACGTCGGCGATGCGCGCCCCGCGTTCCTGGTGATTCCGCCGGGGGTCTGGCACGGACTCCAGAACCTCGGCTCGTCCGATGCCCTGATGCCGAACCTGCCCACGCACGCCTACGACTACGCCGATCCGGACCACTATCGGCTGCCGTGGGATTCACCGGAGATTCCCTACGCGTGGGTGCCGAGAGGCGCGGGCGCGCCCAGGCGCGACCCGGCGCCGCGTTGATCACACTTTGAGGAAGATGCGGCGGCGGTAGAGCAGCCACGCCGGAACGAAGCACAGAGCGGTGAAGCTGAGCGAGTAGGCGAACGCAGCCCACCCTGGATCCGGCACGTGCGCGAACACGTGCCGCAACACATAGGTGATCACGTCGGTCCGCGTGGCGCCCGAGCCGACATAGATGTTCTGCAACACCGCCGGCAGCAGCTCGCTGAACATGTAGGCGCCGATCGCATTCGAGCCGAAGACCAGCCAGATCCAGGTCCAGCCGGTCCGCCAGCCTTTCTGCTCGACCGCCCAGTAGGCGAGCGTCATCAGCGCCAGGGCGTAGCCGCCCGCGACCAGGACGTAGGAGCTGGTCCACAGGTTCTTGTTCAAGGGAAACCAGAGCGCCCACCCATAGCCGAGCAACAGGCTGGCCGAGGCGGCCGCGGCCAGCCCTCGCGTTTTCGCTGGAACCGATCCGCGCGTCCGCAGCCAGATGCCGGTCAGCACACCCAGCAGCGCCGTGCCGATGGCCGGCAGGTCGCTCAGGAGGCCTTCCGGGTCGCGCATGTTGTGGTCCGGCAGGTCGCGGTACAGGTGGTAGGGAAAGAGCTGGCGATCCAGCCACGACACCAGGTTCTGCTGCATGTCCATGAATGGCACGTCGCGGCCCGGGACGCCCGCGCCGGGCACAGGGACCCACCGGAGGAGCACCCAGTAGCCGACCAGCACGACCACCAGGGTGGTCGCGATCAGCGAGGCGCGGCGGCCCCATAGATACAGCAGCGACACCGCGAGGTAGCACACGGCAATGCGCTGCAGCACACCGTAGAAGCGCAGGTGATCCAGCTCGAAGAACGGGAAGCTATTGACCACGATGCCCAGCAGGCACAGGATCGCCGCCCGCTGGAGCGTCTTCCCGACGAGCTGCGCCGGTGTCGTCCCCCGCGCCAGCCGGCTCTCGATCGCGAACACCACCGACGCCCCCATCACGAAGACGAAGGCGGGGAACACGAGATCGGTGGCGGTCAGGCCGTTCCAGGCGGCGTGGTTCATGAACGGCCAGGACCCGCTCCCGCCGTTGTTGTTTACCATGATCATGAAGGCGATCGTGATCCCGCGGACCACGTCGAGGAACAACAGCCTGGCAGCAGGCTCACGCACGGGTGCGGGACTGGTCATCGGGCGACGCCGCGGACGACAGCCACGATCGCGCCGATGAGCAGGAGCGCGCCGATGCCCGCGGCGACCCAATAGAGTGAGGGAATCGAGCGGTTCGACACCGCCTCGGCCGGGTTGGCCGGGTCGTACCACACCGGGATCTCGGTGCCGGGTGCGAGGCGTGCGACGTGCGCCGAGGCGCCGCCCATCGTATTGTGCCGGGTGTCGATGGTGTACAGGCCGAGACGCTCGCCGATGTACTCGCGCCCGTCGACGGTGTAGGCGAAGCGCGCGATCACGTCGATGTTGGCGTCGCCGTCCGACAGCACGTCGGTCCGCTGCACCGTGGCGCTGACGATACGGCCGGTCGTCTGCCGCCAGTGACGGGTGCCGAGCGCCCGGCGCAGGCTCCAGCCGACGAAGGTCAGGGTCGCGGCGCCGGCCGCTCCGACAGCCAGTGCATCCTTTGCCGTGTTCAAGGGGTCACCCTTCGGGCGCGGGCGGCCGTATCCGCCGCCGGCATTATCATGCCGATGGTGAACAGGGTCTACGCGCTGCTCGTGGGGGTCAACGACTACGGCCCCGACGTCGAGGCCCTCGACGGCTGCCTCAACGACGTCGATCTGTTCCACGACTACCTGCGCCGCCAGGTCGATCCGGCAGCGCTCGCGGTCGACGTCCTCAAAAACGACGAGGCGACCCGCGCCAACGTCATCCGCCGTTTCCGGTCGCACCTGGGCCAGGCCCGGTCCGGCGACGTCGCGCTGTTCCAGTTCTGCGGCCACGGCGCGCGCTGGGCATCGAGCGCGGCCTTCCGCGAGGCCTTCCCGGACGGGCGGGACGAAGGGCTCGTCTGCTACGACAGCCGTCGCGGCCCGGGCGGCTACGACCTCGCCGACAAGGAGCTGGCCGTCCTGATCGCCGAAGTGGCCGCGAACCAGGCGCAGACGGTGGTGCTGCTGGACTGCTGCCACTCCGGCTCCGCCACGCGCGGCATCGACGCCCGCCAGCGCCTGAAGCCGCGCCTGACGCAGGAGGTCACCACCGAGCGGCCGCTCGAGACCTACCTGGACGGGCACTACGCCCGTTTGCGTGACGGCGAATCCTCGCTGTTCGTGCCGGCCGGCCGGCACATCCTGCTGGCGGCGTGCGAACGCGGCCAGCTGGCGCAGGAGGCGACCGGACATGGCGTCTTCACGAGCACCCTGGTCGACGTGCTCGAGAAATCCGGCGGCGCGCTGAGCTACGCCGACCTGTTTGTGCGCTGCCGGGCCGCCGTCCGGTCGCGCGCCTTCGACCAGGATCCGCAGTTCGAGGCCTACGACCGGTTCGACGCCGGCGCCGGCTTCCTCGGCCGTCCGCTGGCGCGCGCCTCGCGCGGCCGCTATCTTGCCTACTGCGACCAGGGCGTCTGGACGGTCGAGTGCGGCGCCATCAGCGGCGTCCCGACCGGCCTCGGCGCCGACGTTGCCTTCGCGCTGTATCCGGCCGGCGATCCGACGACGCCGGCCGGCACCGCCCGCGCCGTGCAGGTCGGGCCGCAGAAGAGCGAGATCGCGCTCGACTTCGAGAGCGCCGAATCGGCGCGCTACGTGGCCGAGATCACCAGCCTGCCGGCGGCGCCGCTGCCCGTCGCCCTCGCCGGCGACGACGGGCAGCGCGCGGCCATCGAAGGCGCTCTGCGCCAAGGTGGCGTGGCGGTCAGCCTGCTCGGCGCGGGCGACCCGGCCGGCTACGCCCTGACCATCCGCGACGGACGCCTGGCGCTGCGCTCGGTGGCCCGGGATGTCGAGATCGGCTTCGCCGGGCTGACCGGCACGACGCTCGAGCGCGCGGCCTCGGCGCTGGCGCCTGTCCTGCAGCACGTGCGGCAGTGGGAGCGCGGCCTCGCGCTGCAGAACCCGCGCTCGGCCCTCGACCGGTCGGACGTCGACGTCGTCTACGTCGAACGTCTCGCCAACGGTGGCGAACGGACCCACGACGGCGGCGAGGCCGTGCTCGCCTACACCCGCGTCGGCGGGCAGTGGCGCAACGTCCCGGGCCGGCTTCGCGTCCGCAACCGCACAGGGCAGACGCTGTTCGGGCTGCTGGTCTACTTCTCGGACGCCTACGGCATCCACACCCTGGCCAACGAGGCGATCGCGCCGGGCGATGCGTGGCTGACCATGTGGGGCGACGGTCCACGGGACACCTTCAACCTCCCCGACGGCGTCGACCAGTCGCTCGAACGCTTCACGCTGATCGTCGGCACCGAGAAGATCGACGACTTCCTGCTGGCGCAGCCCGAGCTGAGCCTCGGCGACGAGTACGGGGCGACCCGGGCCGCCATCGAGCTCGCCGAGGCGTCTCGCCCGGTCTACACGAACGAATGGTTCACGAAGGACTTCCGCGCCCGCGTCGTGCGAGAGCCGGCCGGATCGTCCGCCGCAGGTGGGGCATCGGCGTGAACACGACCGGCGACCAGCAGGCGCTGCCCTTCGCGCGGCATCACGCCTTCATCGTCGGCATCGATGCCTACGAGAAGGTGTCGGTGCTCAAGACCGCGGTCGGCGACGCCCGGCGGCTGGCCCAGGTGCTGGCCGAGAAGCAGCACTTCGACGTGCATCCGCCGCTGCTGGACGCGCGCGGCGACGCCCTGCGCACGCTCCTGCACGAAACGATGGCCGGCCTGGTCGGGGCCGATGACCGGGTCGTCTTCTACTTCGCCGGGCATGGCATCGCCGCCGACGGCGACGACGGCCCGGCCGGCTACCTGGTGCCGGCCGACGCCGATCCCACCGACCTGAAGACGCTGGTCCCGATGGCCGACCTGCAGGACGCCCTGCAGGCGTTGCCGTGCCGTCACCTGCTGCTGATCCTCGACTGCTGCTTCTCCGGCGCCTTCCAGTGGGCCAGCCGGATGCGGGCCATCGGTTCGCTGATGCCCAAGCGGATCTACCAGGAGCGCTTCGATCGGTTCGTCTTCGATCCGGCCTGGCAGGTCATCACCTCGGCCGCCTACGACCAGAAGGCGATGGACGTGCTGCAGGGCCGCGCCACCGGCGACCGCGGCCTGGCGGCGCCGGCGGCCGGCGAGGCGCACTCGCCGTTCGCGCTGGCGCTGTTCGACGCGCTGGCCGGCGACGCCGACATGCGGACGGGGCGCGAGGGCGACGGCGTCATCACCGCCACCGAGGTCTACGCCTATGTCCGCGATCGGGTCGAGCCCGAGACCATCGACGCCGGGCAGAGCAAGCGCCAGACGCCCGGCTTCTTTCCGCTGCGCAAGCACGACAAGGGCGAGTTCGTCTTCCTGCATCCGAACCACCGGCTGAACCTGCCGCCGATCCCGGCCCGCAGCCCCTACAAGGGCCTGCAGTCGTTCGACGAAGCCGACAAGACGCTGTTCTACGGACGGGAGCGGGCGACGCGCGAGCTGCAGGCCCGGTGCGACGCGGTCCGCCTGCTGGTCGTGAGCGGCGCGTCCGGCAGCGGCAAGTCGTCGCTCGTCAAGGCCGGGCTGCTGCCGCTGCTGCGCGAGGCGGGCCATCGCATCCTGCCGGTGATGCGGCCGGGCGTCCATCCGCTGGCGGCGCTGGCCGAGGCGCTGACGGACATCGGCGCGGCCGGCGCGCCGACGGCGGTCCTGGTGATCGACCAGTTCGAGGAGCTGATCACCCGCTGCCCCGACGCGGAGGAGCGCGCCGCGTTCATCGCGCGGCTGCGCCAGGTCGTCGACGACGAGGCGCGCATCCATCGCGTCATCGTCACCGTCCGCTCCGACTTCGAGCCGCAGGTCAGCGGCGGCGATCTCAAGGCGGCGTGGAACGCCGGCCGCTGCACCGTGCCGCCCTTCAGCCTCGAAGAGCTGAAGGAGGTCATCGTCATGCCGACCATGCAGGAGGTGCTGATCTTCGACCCGCCCGAGCTGGTCGACCAGATCGTCGGCGACGTCGTCCAGTCGCCCGGCGCGCTGCCGCTGCTGGCCTACGCGCTGAGCGAGCTGTACGAGGCCTACCGCGCCAGCGGCCGCCAGGACCGCGCCCTGCGCCAGAGCGACTACGAGGCGCTCGGCGGCGTCATGGGGGCGCTGCGCAGCAAGGCCGACGCGCTCTACCAGTCGCTGGCGCCGGCCGAGCAGGCGACGATGCGCAAGATCATGCTGCGCATGGTCGCGGTCGAGGGCGACCTGGCCGGCCGGCGCGTGCCGATGGCCGACCTCGACTTCTCGGTCGACGAGAACCCGCGCGTCCAGGCCGTCATCGAGCGGCTCGTCGACGCCCGGCTGATCGTGAAGGGCGCGGACTACGTCGAGCCGGCCCACGATGCGCTCGTCCGGGCCTGGAAGACGCTGCACGAATGGATCCACGCTGTCGGCCGCGACGCCCTGATCCTGGGCCAGCGCATGGCCCCCGACGCCGACCAGTACGCGCGCAGCGGCGACACGCAGCTGCTGTGGAACAAGAACCCCAACCTGGCCATCGCGGCGCGGGCGCTGAAGGATCCGCAGCACACCTTCAACGACCGGGAGGTGCGGTTCGTCAGGAAGAGCGTCACCCGCAATCGGCGCCGCCGCCAGGTGGCATGGGCGCTGACGCTCGCCGCCCTGGTGTCGCTGATGGCGCTCACGGTCTGGGCGCTGCTCGAGCGGGCGACCGCCGAGGAGGAGCAGGAGCGCGCGCTCCTCAGCCTGTTCGAGGGCTTGAGCCTCAACATGAACGAGGGCCAGCCGGGCAGCTTGTGCGTCGCCGGCCTGTGCGACCAGGCGCCGACCGGCGACGGGAACGACGCGTGGCGTTCGCTCGGACAGCTGCCGGACCGCATGGCCAGCTTCGCCGGGCCGCCGTCTTCCCGCGTCTTCGCCGCGTCCCGCAAGTTCGGCTTTGGCAGCGTGGTCGTCTACGCGCAGGATGCGCTGACGCTGGACGACGAGATCACCGACGGCAGCGACAACCTGCTCTTCGCGCAGAACGCGCTCGCCTGGCTGACGCCGCTGGCATTGACGGAGGGGTGCCCGAACAAGGTCACGATCCTGGCCTGGGAGGGCACCTTCGCCAGGCTGGAGCGGATGCAGCGGGTGCGCCAGTTCATCGAACGGCGCGGCTGGGTGCTGCAGAAGACGACGCCCGACACCCTGGAGGACGACCTGACGTGCGCCGAGGTGCTGTGGTATCTGAGCGACTGGGAGCCGCCCGCGCAGTTCGCCCAGTGGCACGTCCCGCTCATCGAGGAGTTCGTCAACCAGGGCGGCGGGCTGCTGGTCGGCGGGCTCGGCTGGTCGTATGCGCAGCAGGGCGGACCGAATGGGACCGCGGCGACGGCGCCCTATGCCGGCGACGTGCTGGGCCAGCCGTTCGGCTTCGCCTTCACCCGCGACGCCTTCGAGTCGCCCGGCGACACGCCGATCACCCTGCAGTCGGGATCGCCATGACGACCGGGCCGTGACGAGTGGGCGGGAGCGAGACACGAACGGAGACCGCGACAATGGATGCTCGACCGGGCGCGCGCAAGCCGTGGGCCGTGCTGGCCTACACCGTCGCCGACGACAAGGGGACCGGCGATTCCCTCGACGCCGCGGCCAAGGAGGAACTGAAGGCGCTCTGCAACGCCGCCGACTTCGGCCAGGTGAGCGTGGCCGCCCAGGTCGACTTCAAGCACACGCGCGGGGTCTTCCGCGGCGTGCTGACCGAGCCGCCGCCGAAGACGCGCGGCTTCGAGTCGATCCCTGCCGACTCGCATCCGCTGTGGCGGAGCATCAAGGCCAAGCTCGATCGCGCCAAGCTGCGCGTGCTCAAGGACGTCGACGACCTCAACGCGGCGCGGGCCACCGTGATCACGAGCTTCCTGCGCTTCGGCCAGCGGGAGTGCCCGGCGGATCGCTACGTGGTCTTCTTCTATGGCCACGGCTACGGGCCGCGGGGCCTCTTCTTCGACGCCGATGCCGACGACGCCTCGGTGAAGAGCCTGATGCCGTTGGCGACCCTGTCGGACGCCCTCGACCTGGTCGGCGAGCGCGCCGCGGTCGTCGTGTTCCGGGCCTGCCAGGCCAGCACCCTGGAGGCCGCCTACCAGCTGCGGGACGCCGGCCAGTTCATGCTCGCCTCGCAATCGATCGTCCCGATCGCCGGCGTCTGGCCCTGGGACACCTTCCTCGCCACGCTGAAGCCGGGTGCCGCATCAGGAGACGTGGCCCTCGACATCGCGGAGCAGCTGGCGCGGTTCCTCGAGACGCCGGCCAACCGCGAGCCATTCGCCGACGTGCCCTACTCGCTGATCGATCTGGGCGGCGCGGGCGCCATCGTCGAGCCCTTGAAGGCGCTCGCCGACGCGCTGGACGCGGCCCGGAGCGACGCCGGGCGCAGGACCGCGTGCGCGGCCGCCCTCGAAGCGTCGCGGGTCGGCTTTCCAGACGATCAGGCCGCGCCCGGCGACCCGGCGCTGCTCGACGTGGCGACGATGTGCGAGCACCTGGCGAGGCTCGAGCGCGACCCGGTGGCCGGACCCGCGCGGGCGCTCGCCGAGGTCGTCGAGCGCCGCCTGGTGACCTGGCATCGCTCCCAGCAGGGCCGGCACCGGGGCGTCGGCCTCTACTACCGGCCGGTGCAGGCCGCGCACCTCAACCGATCCCACCTCTACAAGGAAGCCCTGGCCGAATGGGATGCCACGCAGTACCGCCAGCTGGCGTTGAGCCAAGCCACCGGGTGGGAATCGGATCGCGCTCGACCCGTTGCGGTGAGCCGTCGGCCGGCTAACGCTTCTTCGCCTTCTTGGGCGCCGCCTTCTTGACGGCGCTCTTCTTCGCCGGGCTCTTCTTCGCGGCCGCCTTCTTCGCCGGTGCCTTCTTGGCGGTCTTCTTCGCGCTCACCTTTTTCGCGGCCGTCTTCTTCACCGCCGTCGTCGTCGGATCCCATCCGCCGAATTCGCCGGTCATGCCGCCTGCCTTGTCGCCTGCCTTCATGTCGCTGCCTCCAGTTGGCGGCAGTCTAGTGGATTGCTCCACTCACGACAAACAGCGTCGACGGCAGCGCGGTGAAGTAGTAGGCGTACCAGCGGCCGTCGTCGACCCAGTCCATCACGTAGAGCGCGGTGATCGGACCGACGCCTTCCGGCGCGAGCTGTCGTACGACCGATCGTTCGCCCGTCGCGAGCATCACACGCTCCACGGCAGCGGGCACCTGGACGCCCTGCTGGACGTAGACGGCTTGGCCGTCGCGGCTCCACGCGATCAGCCGGTCGCCGGAGCGCAGGCCGCGGGCGGGCCGCGGACTGCCGCCGTCGATCGACGACAACTGGAAGGCACCGTCGGCCAGCGCCAGCAGCAGGGTCTTCCCATCGGGCGCCAGCGAGGCGAGGACGCCTTCCGGCGTGATCGGTGCCGGCGGCGCTGAACCGGCCCGGTCGACGCGGTAGCAGCGGGCCGCGTGCGCGGCTTCCGATCCGCAGACGAGCAGTCGCATCCCGTCCGGGAACCACTCCGCCGAGACGAGCCGGGTCATCGACCCGATGCCCAGGCGGATGGCGTCGCCGGCCCCAGTGGGGTAGAGCACGAGCTGCGCCGGCGTCGCGACGATGGCCGCCGCCCACCTGCCGTCGGGTGACAGCTTTTGCGGCAGGCCCTCGCCGAGACGCATCGTCTGCAATCCGTCGGTCTTGCGCAGCACGACGCCGTAGTTGCGGCCGCTGCGCGTGCCGACGTCGAGCATCAGCAGCCACTGGCCGTCGGCCGACAGGGCCTGGGCGCCGGTCGATCCGATCCACGACAGGTCGCGCTCCGCCTCCTGGCTTGGGACGCGGGCCCGCACCCCCACCGACAGGTCCTCGCGCACCGCCAGCCAGCGGCCGTCCGTGGCGACGTCGAAGACGATGAACCGGGCCGGCACCCCGAACGCGCGCTGGGGCGGCGCGCCGCCCGCCGCCGCGACCGACATCGGCTGCAGCATCGACGAGGCGTCGGTGTTGCCCGAGAAGACGAGGGTGGTGCCGTCGGGCGTCCACGCCAGCCCCTGGACGGCGAAGAGCTCCTCGGTCAGCGTGGTCACCGTGCCGGCCCGGTCCACGACCTTGACCCAGCCGCGATCGTCGAAGCGCTGCTGGTGCTCGACGAAGGCGACGCGGCCGCCATCCGGCGACACCCGCGGATTGCTCAGGAAGCCGCCCGCCTCGTGCAGCCGCGTCCCGGCCGGGAACTCGAGCCGGTCGCGCAGGTTGCCGAGGTCGCGGACGATCGCCATCGCCAATCCGTCCGGCGACCAGTCGGCCTCCCGGACGTCTTCGGCGACGGGCCGCGGCGAGCTGCCGATGGTCATCCGGGCCAGCGTGCCGCCGTAGAGGCGCTGATCGAGGAACCGCGGCGATACGATGACGGCGAGCTCGCCCGTCTTCGACACGGCGAGCAGGTGCGCGTTGGCGACGCCGAGCGGCTGCGGCGCTTCGGCGGTCGGGCTGATGACGAACAGCTGCGGCGTCGATCCGCTCGGGGTCGCGCTGTAGACGATCGTCTTGCCGTCGGGCATGAACCGGGCGTTGGTGATCGGCAGGCGGTTGAAGGTGCGGGCGTCGAAGCTGACGACGCCGGCGGGCGCCGGCGCCGACTGGCGCATCGCCAGCGCCCCGAGCGCGACACCGCCCAGGCCGGCCGCCGCCACGCCGGCCAGCCACCACCAGCGCGTCGCCCCGGCCGCGGCGACGGCGGCGGTCGCCGCCGGCTGGACCGGCCCCGACGCGGACGCCGACGGCGTCGCCGCCATCGCCTCGAGGGCGAAGGCGATGTCGCGGGCGGCGTGGAAGCGCTGCGACGGGCTCTTCTCGAGACAGCGGTGGACGACGCGATCGAGGTGCGGCGGCACGCCGGCGGTCACGAGCGGCGGCGGATCGTACCTTGAGGATCGCCGTCATCCGTTCGACCGTGGAATCGCCGGCGAAGGCGGCATGGCCGGCGAGCATCTCGTAGAACACCGCGCCGAACGCAAAGATGTCGGCCCGGTGGTCGGCCTGTTCGCCGCGCACCTGCTCCGGGGCCATGTAGCCGGCCGTGCCGAGGATGTGGCCGGGGCCGGTCGGCGGGGTGGTCCCCAGATGGGTGACGGTGACGCCGGAGGTCGTCGCGGTGTCCTCGGTCAGCTTGGCCAGCCCGAAGTCGAGGATCTTGGCGCGACCGTCGGCCGTCACGAAGACATTGTCGGGCTTCAGATCGCGATGGACGATGCCCTTGGCGTGCGCCGCCGCCAGGCCCTGGGCGATCTGGACGGCCAGGTCGGTCGCCCGGCGCGGCGACAGCGGGCCCTGGCGCAGCGCCGCCGCCAGCGTCTCGCCTTCGAGCAGCTCCAGCACGACGTAGGGGACGCCGTCGTCGACTCCGACGTCGAACACGGCCATCACGTTCGGATGGTTGAGGGTGGCGGTCGCCCGCGCTTCCTGCTCGAAGCGCTGCAGGCGGTCGGGGCGTTCGGCGACCGCCGCGGGCAGCACCTTCACCGCGACACGGCGCTGCAGGCGGGTGTCGATGGCGAGGTAGACCTCACCCATCCCACCGGCGCCGATGGGCTCACGCACTTCGTACGGACCGAGCCGCCTGCCGGCCAGGAGAGTCATCGAGTATCCACGACGACGTCGCCTTCGCGCGCCGTCAGCTCGCGGAACAGCGCGGTCAGCCGGCGGGTCATCGGGCCGACGACGCCGTCGCCGATCGGCCGGCCGTCGATCGTCGTGACCGCCGCCAGCTCGCCCATCGTGCCGGTGCAGAACACCTCGTCGGCGCGGTAGACCTCGGTCGAGCGAGAGGTCGGCGACGGCGTGACGGGATGCCGTGCGCCGCGCACAGCTCGAGCACGACCGCCCGGGTGATGCCCTCGGGGCAGGCGACGGTGGTCGGCGTGCGCACCACGCCGCCGCTCGACGAAGAACACGTGCGTGGCGTTGGTCTCGGCGACGAAGCCGCGCGTGTCGAGCATCAGCGCGTCGTCGGCGCCGGCGGCGTTGGCCTCGATCTTGGCCAGGATCGACTGCATCAGGTTGTTGTGGTGGATCTTGGGGTCGAGGCAGTCGGGCGGGAAGCGCCGGATCGCCGCTGGTGATCAGCGATCAGCCCGCTGGTGCCGTAGACCGGCGGCTTGTGCTCGGCCAGCACGATCAGCGTCGGCCCCGACTGGTTCAGCCGCGGGTCCATGCCGCTCGTAGTCTTCACGCCGCGCGTCAGCGTCAGGCGGATGTGGACGCCGTCGGTCATGCGGTTGGCGGCGAGCGTGCGGCGGATCTCGGCGGTGATCGACGTCGTGCGTCGGGGATCTGGCGCGAAGGCGAGCGCCAGCGCCGAGTGCCGCAGCCGGTCGAGGTGCTCGCGCAGGCGGAAGATCCGGCCGTCGTAGAGCCGCAGCCCTTCCCAGACGGCGTCGCCGCCCTGCACGACCGAATCGAACGGGCTGACGCCGGCCTCGTCGCGGTGGACGAGCCGGCCGTTGATGTTGACGATCAGGTCGGCGTTGCGTGGGTCGAACGACTGCAGCATCGAGGCTGTCCCGGGCGAGGGTGCTAGGCGCGCAGGCGGTGCGCGGCCAGCTCCTCGTAGTAGGGGAGGCACTCGGCGAGCAGCGGCTCCAGCTCCGGCGCCACCTGCCGCGGCCGCGGCGACCACGGCTCGAAGCCGGTCGAGCGCTCGACGGCGTCGTACCAGTGCTTGGCCCAGACGCCGTCCGTCGATCGGCGCCCGGACGGCCAGTGCAGCATCCGCTCGTCGAAGTCGACGCCGACGACGGCGCAGAAGCGCTCGAGCACGCCACGCGGATCCTTCAGCACGTCCTCGGTGTCGAGCACCGGCGGGGTGGTGCCCGTCCGCGACTGCAACTCGCGGAAGATCTCGACCTGCTGCGGCAGCCCGGTGTCGCGCAGCACGGGCGGCCCCATCTTGGCGGCCAGGCTGGCCAGCATCTCGGCCGGGTGCCGGATCAGGAAGGCGTTGGTGAGGCGGAACACCCACTCGCCGCGCAGGTGCGGCAGCCAGTGGTGGGCCATGTGCTTCTGGTAGTAGACACGGCGGCCCTCCGGGATCGGGCCGGTCAAGCCGGCCACCACCCGCTGCCAGTCGCTGTCGTGCCGCTCGATGACCTCGTCGACGCCCGGGTGGGCCACCGTGACCTGGGTCAGGTAGTGCGCGTAGAGCGGCTCGTCGACGACCCAGGCGTCGGGCCGGTTCTCCCAGGCGCGCATCAGCGCCGTCGAGATGTTGCGGGGCCCGGACCACATCGCGATCCGGGTCTCGGTTCGGGTCTCGGTCCGGGTCTCGGGGGGCGCCATGACGTCGGTCGAGGTCTGCGGCACGCCGCACACTCTACTGGAAGGCTGCGGCGATGGGTATCAGGGCCGTGGCGGCAGGCCGGCGGCGCGGAGTGTCGTGTGCTCGCCCAGCTTGGCGAACAGCTCGGCGACCAGCGCCGCGACGTCGCTGCGGCCGTGGTCGTAGGCCACGTTGAACGCGGTGTCCATCATCGCCCGCGCGACGAAGGCGAGGAGTGCCGGCGTGCTGTCGGTGGCCGTGTCCAGGCCCAGCCGCACGCCCAGCTGGACGGCCAGGCGCTCTTCCATCAGCGCGTGCCGCTCGAGCATCGCCCGGCGCAGCGTCCGGCTTTCGCGCAGCAGGCGGATGATCGTGTGGAGCCGCTCGGTATTGGCGATCCGGCTCTCGAGGACCGGAACGAGGGCGCGCTCGATGGCGAGGAGCGGCGGCTCGTCGAGGGGGCGCTCGGCCATCGCCCCCAGCATCGCCTCGGCGACCTCGTCGCTGGTCTCGACCAGCACGTCTTCCTTGGAGGCGTAATAGCGGAAGAACGTGCGCCGCGACACCCCGGCGGCGGCGGCGATTTCGGCCACCGTGGTGGCCTCGTAGCCGCGCTCGCCGAACAGTTGCCAGGCGGCGTTGAACAGCTCCGCCCGGACCAGCTCCTGCTTTCGTTCCTGGAGGCTCAATTCGTTCAGTGCCACGGCCCGATTATGGCACGGCCGGAAAAACGGCTGGCACGATGCGCGTCCGACTGCATGCAGAAGCCGTTCGGCGGCGACGCCGCGCCGCTCGGCACGCCGCCCGCGGAGGACTGCCTCTACCTCAACGTGTGGACGCCGGCGGCCACGGGAGCGCGGCCGCTGCCGGTGATGGTCTGGATCTACGGCGGCGGCTTCGTCAACGGCGGCAGCTCGCCGGCCGTCTACGACGGATCGGCGTTCGCGAAGCGGGGCGTGATCGTCGTCAGCATGAACTACCGCATCGGCCGCTTCGGCTTCTTCGCCCACCCGGCGCTGACCGCCGAGACGCCCAAGGGCCCGATCGGCAACTACGGCTTCCTCGATCAGCTGGCCGCGCTGCAGTGGGTGAAGCGCAACGCCGCGGCCTTCGGCGGCGACCCCTCGAACGTCACCATCTTCGGCGAGTCGGCCGGCGGCGGATCGGTCAACGCGCTGATGATCTCGCCGCTCGCCAAGGGCCTGTTCCACAAGGCGATCGTCCAGTCGGGCGGCGGTCGCTCGCGCGGTCCGATCTCGATGCGCCACCTCAGCCAGGCCGGCGCCAACGGGTCACCCTCGGCCGAGGCGATCGGGGTGGCGTTCGCGAAGAAGAACGGCATCACCGCCGAGGGGGCCGAGGCGCTGACGGCGCTGCGGGCGCTGCCCGCCGCCGCGGTCGTCAACGAGATGAACTTGATGGCGGCGCAGCCCGACACCTACTCGGGCCCGATGATCGACGGCGTCTTCCTGACCGAGGAGGCCGAACCGGCCTTCCGCGCCGGCCGCCAGGCCCGGGTGCCGTACCTGGTCGGCGCCAACGATCGCGAGTTCGGCTTCTTCTCGCTGCCGGCGGAGCGCGCCGCGGCGATGTTCGCGCCGTTCGGCGCCGACAAGGACAAGGCGCTGCGCGCCTACGATCCCGACGGCACCAACCCGAGCGAGGCGGCGGTGCAGCTGATGAGCGACCAGGCGATGGGCGAGCCGGCCCGGTTCCTGGCCCGACTCACGGCGCCGGTGCAGCCGACCTATGCCTACCGCTTCTCCTACGTGGCGCTCGTCGCTGCGGCTCAAGGAGAAGGGCGCCCTCGCACGCCACCGAGATCCCGTTCGTGTTCTCGACCGTGAAGGCCAAGTACGAGGCCGCGGCCACGCCCGAGGACCTGGCGCTCGCCGCGGCCGCAACCGACTACTGGGTGGCCTTCGCCAAGACCGGCAGCCCCAACCTGCCGGGTCGCCCGCAGTGGCCGCTCTACACCGCCGCCAAGGACGAGATCATGGACTTCACCATCGCCGGGCCCAAGCCGGGGCCGGATCCACGGCGCGAGCGGCTGGACTTCGTCGACCGCCTGGCGTCGAAGCCGTAGTCTCGTTCGGATTCAGGGGCCGCGGCGTTCTAGAGAACGGCGCCCGACCCCCTTCGTGCGCGCAGGGAGAAGCCATGCTCCAGTGTGCCGCCGGTTCCGTGCGTCCACGCCGGCTGCCGATGCGGGCGGGCTGGGCCCTGCTGGGCCTCCTCGTCCTGCTCCCGTCCGGCGCGGACGTCGCCGGTCAGGGGGGATCGCCGCCGCCCGGCGATCCGCTCCTGCCGATTCTCACGGCCGAGCTGCAGCGGAACGTCGACGGCCTGAAGCGCGAGGCGACGCCTCCCTACTTCGCCAGCTACACCGTCTACGACGTCCAGACCGCCTATCTCCGGGCCTCGTTCGGGGCGCTGGTCTCGCGCTACCAGAATCGCAACCGCAGCGCCGTCGTCGATGTCCGCGTCGGCGACTACGCCCTCGACAGCACCCGCGAGATCCGCGGCGACATGATGGGCGGCTTCCGCGGCTTCAACCGCACCGCGCTGCCGCTGCCCGGCCCGCAGGGCGAGCCGGCCGACGCGGTCCGCACCGCCCTGTGGCGGGCGACCGATCGCAAGTACAAGCAGGCGCTCGAGCGCTTCACGAAGGTCAAGACCAACGTCGCGGCCAAGGTCCAGGACGGCGTCGAGGTCGCCGACCTGTCGCGCGAGCCGCCGCAGACCTACTCCGAGCCGCCCCGCCCGGCGCCCCCCGACGTGACCGCCTGGGAGGCCCGGCTGCGCCGCATCTCGGCGCCGTTCGGCGAGCAGCCGCTGGTGTTGTCCTCGGATGCGACGCTCTCGGTCGAGACCACCCGCCGCTACTTCGTCAGCACCGAGGGCTCGCAGATCACGACCAGCGACACGACGGCGCGGCTGATGCTGACCGCGACGACCAAGGCCGACGACGGCATGGACCTGCCGCTCTACCGGTCCTACTTCGCCAAGTCGCCCGATGGCCTGCCGCCCGAGGCCCAGCTCGTCGCCGACGCCCGCGAGATGGTCGGCCTGCTGCAGAAGCTGCGATCGGCGCCGGTCGTCGATCCCTACACCGGCCCGGCGATCCTGTCGGGCCGCGCCGCCGGGGTCTTCTTCCACGAGATCTTCGGGCACCGCATCGAGGGGCACCGGACCAAGCAGGCCGACGACGCGCAGACGTTCGCCAAGCGCCTCAACCAGCCGGTGCTGCCCACGTTCCTCAGCGTCGTGTTCGATCCGACGCTGGAGCGGGACGGCGCCACCGAGCTGGTCGGTCACTACGCCTATGACGACGAGGGCGTCAAGGCGCGGCGCGTCGTCGCCGTCGAGCGCGGCATCCTCAAGACGTTCCTCATGAGCCGCTCGCCGGTGGCGGGCATCGTCCAATCGAACGGCCACGGCCGGGCGATGGCCGGCCTGGCGCCGGTCTCACGCCAGTCCAATCTCGTCGTCGACGCCAGCGAGACGGTCCCGTTCGACGACCTGGTGGCGCGGCTGAAGCGCGAGATCACGCAGCAGGGCCGGCCCTTCGGCCTCTACTTCCAGAACATCGAGGGCGGCTTCACCTTCACCGGCCGGATGATCCCGAACGCCTTCAACGTGCTGCCCAACGTGGTCTATCGCATCTATCCGGACGATCGGCCGATGGAGCTGGTCCGCGGCGTCGACCTGATCGGCACGCCGCTCACCACCTTCGGCCGCATTCTCGCCGCCAGCCGCGAGCGCGAGACGTTCAACGGCATGTGCGGCGCCGAGAGCGGAATGGTGCCCGTGTCGGCGTCGTCGCCGGCGCTGCTCGTCGGCGAGGTCGAGGTGCAAAAGAAGCTGAAGTCGCAGGAAGGGCTGCCGGTGCTGCCGGCGCCGCCAGGCCGAGCGAAGACCTAGGGACGCTCTCGAACGCCCAGCGTCCAATTCCACTCCCAACTTCCAACTCCCAAAATGGGCATCACGATGCTGCTTTGCTTCCGAGCCATCCTCCGTGCTGCCGGCGTGCTGGCGGTGATGACGCTGCTCGCGCCGCCGGCCGCCGCCCAGGAGAGCCCGCTGCTCCAGGCCATGCGCGACGAGCTGACGCGCGCGATGAGCAGCCTGCGCATCCCCAACCAGCCGGCGCCGTACTACATCGGCTGCTCGATCGACGACATCGCCGGCCGGCAGATCTCGGCGACCCTGGGCGCGACGCTGGGCGACGGCCGCCGCCGCAGCCGGACGCTGCGCGTCGACGTCCGGGTCGGCGACTACGCCCGCGACAGCTCGCGCTTCTTCAGCTTCGACCGCGACCCCGGCATCACGTCGATGTATGCCATGGGTACGGCCGAGGCGCCGCTCGACGACGACGTCGCGGTGCTGCGCCGCCAGCTGTGGCTGGTCATCGACGCCGCCTATCGCCGCGCCCTCGGCAACCTCGCCAAGAAGCAGGCGGCGCAGCAGAACCAGGCGACGCCGGATCCGATTCCCGACTGGTCGCGCGAGACGCCGCGGACGACGCGGCTGCCGGTCGTCGCGCCGGAGGTCGCCATCGATGCCTGGGCCGATCACGTGCGGGCGCTGTCGACGGCGCTGGCCGTCGCCGGCATCACCCGATCGGAGGCCTCGGTCGCCGTGACGCAGGGCACGCGCTACAGCGTGAACAGCGAAGGCTTCACGACGGTGGCGCCGATCCAGACCGCGGTCGTGCGGCTGACCGCCGACACCCAGGCCGCCGACGGCATGCCGCTGCGCGACAGCGTCAGCGTCCACGCCCGAACGGTCACCGGCCTGCCGCCGCTGGCCGACCTGACCGCCCGGGCCCGCGAGCTGTCGGCCGCGCTCGTCGGGCTGCGCCAGGCGCCGGTCGGCGAGGCCTACACCGGGCCGGTGCTGGTCGAAGGGCAGGGCGCCTCTGAGCTCCTCGCCCAGGCGCTGGTCCCGCTGTTCCTCACCCTGCGCGGCCCGGAGCTCGAGAACCCGCAGATGTTCGGCTCGATGGGCGGCGCGCCGTCGTCGCCGTTCCTGACGCGCGTCGGCAGCCGGGTGCTGCCCGAGAGCTTCACCGCCTCGGACACGCCGTCGCTGGCCCGCTTCGACGGCCGCGAGGTGGCCGGCGCCTACGCCGTCGACGACGAGGGCATTCCGGCCCAGGACGTCACGCTGGTCGAGAAAGGGCTGCTCAAGACGCTGCTCACCAGCCGCACGCCGCAGAAGGGCTTCGTGACCTCGAACGGGCACGGACGCGGCGGCGTCCCGTCGGCCGGCGTCTTCCAGCTCCAGTCCGCGAGCGCCGTCTCGGCGGCGGCGCTCAAGGACAAGTACCTGGCGAGGCTGAAGGCGGATGGCCGGGCCTTCGGCTACATCGTCCGCGGCGTCGCGGCGGGCGGGCAGGGCGGCGGCGATCCCGAGGACATGATGAGCGGGATGATGATGCGCGGCCAGGGCGGCCCCTCCGGGCCGGCGATCGTGCGCGCCTATCGGGTGACGCCGGACGGCGCCGAGACGCTGGTCCGCGGCCTGCAGTTCGACACGGTGCCGCACGCCGCGTTCCGCGCCATCCTCGACGCCTCGAGCGAGCGGAGTCTGTACAGCTACCGGGCGACGCTGCCGCCGCCGATGCAGATGCTGGCGATGATGCAGGGCGGGCAGTCGAGCGAGTCGATCGTCTCGCTGATCGCGCCGAACCTGCTGTTCGAGGAGCTCGAGATCGCCAAGCCGGATCGTCCGTTCCAGCGGCCGCCGATCGTGGCGTCGCCGCTCCCGTAGTCCGCCCGTAACCAGGGGTCCTGGCCGGCCGCTCGGGTGGGCGTGATACTGATGCGGAGCATGCTGCCGCGTCCGCCCCTGCCCGAGCCCTTCGAGCTGCACCGCGATCATCACTGGCGGCGCGATCCGTCGCGCGCGGTGACGTCTCCCCTCGCCGCCGAGCGTTTCATCGCCGAGGTCGGTTTCCTCAACTGCCTCACCGATGCCCGCCGCCCGGGCCCGTCGCTGTTCGTCGCCGTCTGCGGCCGCCGCGATGCGATGCTGCCGCGCAACGTCCAGAAGGATCCCGAAGCCTCCGAGACCTGGCTGCTGAAGGACGAGCTGGTACGGCGCGGCAAGGTCTATTACGCCAAGCTGGCGCGCGGCAAGGCGATGTTCGTGTCGCCGCCGATGCTGCCGTACTTCCACGCCGTGTGGGGCGTGCGCCAGGCGGAGGAGGCGCGGCGGCTCAGCCCGTCGGCCCGGCGCATCCTCAGGGTGCTGCGCGCCGAGTGGGAGATGGCCACCGCGGACTTGCGCGCCGACGCGAAGATCGCCGATCGCGTCGCGTTCGGGCGCGCGATGGATGAACTGCAGGCGGCGATGCTGGTGATTCCGAGCGAGGTGGCCTACGTCCCGAAGTTCACCTACATCTGGACGCTGGCGGTGTCGCGCTTTCCCGACGCGCTGCACGGCCGGCGCGTCGCGCGCGGGACGGCGGTGCGCGAGATCGCCCGCTGCTTCCTGACCCGAGCCGGCATGACGGTGCCCGGCGAGCTGGCGCGCGTCACCGGGCTGTCGCGGCCCGAGGCCGGCCTCGGCAATCGCGCGCTCGTCGCCGAGGGCGTGGCGACGACGCCCGCGCGCGGTGTCTACGTGCTGGCGATGCCGCCCCCGGGGATGCCCCGCCCGGAATTGTCCTAGAAATCACGGTTCCAGGAGGCTAGCATCCGGCCATGCCCCCCCGTGGTGTCGTTGGTCTCCTGGCAGCGCTGGCCATCGCGCCGGCGATCGCCGCACCGTCCGGCTCGCCAGGCCAGGCCCGACCGTCGCAGCCGGTCGTCGATTCGCGCAGCAAGCCCGTCCTCACCGTCGACGGCCGGCGCTTCAAGGACGCCAATGGCAGCGGTCAGCTCGATCCCTACGAAGACTGGCGGCTCCCCGTCGACGCGCGCGTCCGCGATCTGGTCGGCCGCATGACGCTCGAGGAGAAGGCCGGGCTGATGCTGATCGACACGCTCAACGCCGGCTGTGGCGGCGCGCTGACGCCGGCGGCGACGGCGTTCGTCGACACGCAGAAGATGACCCGCTTCATCATGCGCAGCGCGGTCAAGGGCGCAGGCGATCCCTGCGACGGCGCCGCGCCGGCCGGCTTCCGCGGCGTCGCGGTGTCGCCGCAGCAGGCGGCGGAGTTCACGAATGCCGTGCAGGCGCTGGCCGAGCGGCAGCGCCTCGGCATCCCGGTCCTCTTCAAGGACAACGCCCGCAACCACTACGAGACCGATCCGCGCTTCGGCATTTCGGCTGGCGCCGGCGCGTTCACCGAGTTTCCGAAGGAGGCCGGCATCGCCGCCGCCGTGCTCGGCACCGGGTCGCTCGATCCCGTCACGGCGCTCACCGGGGTGATGGGCGCCGAGTGGCGCGCCATCGGCCTGCGCGGCATGTACGGCTACACCGCCGATCTCGCCACCGAGCCGCGCTGGTACCGCCTCAACGAGACGTTCACTGAGAATGCCGACCTCGACGCGCGCATCATGCGCGCGCTGGTCACCGGCCTGCAGGGCGGGCCGGTCAGCCCGTCGACGTCGGTCGCGCTCACCCTCAAGCACTTTCCCGGCGGCGGCCCGCAGGAGATGGGGCTCGACCCGCACTACTCGTTCGGCAAGCGGCAGGTCTATCCGGGCGGCCGCTTCGCCGATCACCTGAAGCCCTTCATCGCCGCCATCGACGCCGGCGTCTCGTCGGTGATGCCGTACTACGGCGTCCCGGTGAACGTGACGCATCAGGGCGTCCGCTTCGAAGAGACGGGGTTCGCGTTCTCGCGCGCCATCGTCACCGACCTGCTGCGGACCAAGCTCGGATTCACGGGCTACGTCAACTCCGATACCGGCATCATCAACGACCGCGCCTGGGGCCTGGAGCAGCGGACGATCCCGCAGCGCGTCGCCGCCGCCGTCAACGGCGGCATCGACGTGCTGTCCGGGTTCAGCACGAACGCCACCATCACCGATCTCGTCAAGGCCGGTCTCGTGACGCAGGCCCGGGTCGACGAGGCTGCGGCGCGGCTGCTCACCGAGCAGTTCCAGCTCGGGCTGTTCGAGAACCCCTACGTCGATGCCGCCATGGCGCCCCAGGTCATCGGCAGCGCCGCCCACCGGGCGCGCGGGCTGGCCGTGCAGCGGCAGTCGATCGTGCTGCTGCAGAACCAGGCCGATCGCGGCCGCGCCACCCTGCCGCTGGCCGCCGGCGCCAAGGTCTACACGATCGGCATGGGCAAGGCCGACGTGGAGCGCTACGGCTTCGTCGTCACCGACGGCAACGCCGCCGCCGGCACCGCGGGTGATCGGGCCCGGCCGTCCGCCGCCGGGCACGACGCGGCCATCATCCGCGTCCAGGTGCGGAACGCGAATACGGGCAACTACCGATCGAAGGATCCCGCCACCGGCGCCAACCCGGCCCGACTCAACCCACGCACGGGCCAGCCGTGGGGCGCCGAGGATCCCTGTGTCCTGTTCCCCGACGTCAACCCGAACTGCAGCGATGACGGCCGGCTGGGTGGCGGACGTCCGGTCGGGCTCCTGTTCGGCGGCGCGCTGCCGTGGGAGGCCGACAGCCTGTCGTTCACCACGATGGCCGCCGCGCAGTCGTGGCAGATCACGCCGTCGCTGGCCGACATCCAGGCGGTGATGCGCGAGGTCGGGCCGCGCCGCACCGTGCTGGCCATCTACTTCCGCAATCCTTACGTCCTCGACGACGCCAGCGGCCTGAAGGATGCCGGCGCCATCGTCGCCAGCTTCGGTGTCAGCGATGTCGCCCTGCTGGACGTCCTGAGCGGCAAGTCCAAGCCGGTCGGCAAGATGCCCTTCGCGCTGGCCCGGACGCTGCAGGCGGTCATCGACAACGAGCCCGACGCCCCGGGCTACCCGAAGGCGGACACGCTGTTTCCCTTCGGCTACGGGCTGACCTACCGATGACGCGGCAGCGCTGGCGCATCGGCGGGCTGACGTCGCTGATCGCCGTGCTGATCGCGGCGGTCGCGGTGGCGTTGGCCGCGCAGTCGGCGCGACACCCGGTCAGCGGCCGTGTGCTGGCGCCGACGATGGGCGTCGAAGGCGCCGACTGGCTCGATCGGCCGGAGCGCGAACGCGAGGAGGCGCCGTCCAAGGCGATCGCCGCCCTCGGCCTGAAGAAGGGCGACGTGGTCGCCGACGTCGGCGCCGGATCGGGCTACTACACGGTCCGGCTGGCCGAGGCCGTCGGCCCGACCGGCCGCGTCGTCGCCACCGATCTGCAGCCCGGCATGCTGGCGATCATCAAGGCCAGGCTGGCGCGCGAGACGATCGGCAACGTCGAGCTCGTCCAGGGACGCGCCGACGATCCCGTCCTGCCCGCGAAGACCTTCGATCTGCTGCTGATGGTCGACGTCTACCACGAGCTGGCGTCGCCGCAGGTCTTCGTCCGCAAGCTGAAGGAAGCCCTGAAGGGCGACGGGCGCCTGGTGCTGATCGAGTTCCGGCGCGAGGATCCGCGCGTGCCGATCCGCGAGGAGCACAAGATGAGCGTCAGCCAGGTCCGCGAGGAGCTTGGTGCGGACGGGTTCCGCATCGAGCGCGTCATCGACGTGCTGCCCTGGCAGCACATCATCGTGCTCCGGCCCGGCCAATGACGTGGCCAAGGACGCCGCCGCGATGACCGACCTGGTCTTCAAGCTGATCGATCGCCTGGCCTGGCGCACCGCGGAAGCGGCCGGGGCCTTCGCCGGATCGGCGGTCGACGCCCGCGACGGCTTCATCCACTTCTCGACCGCTGCGCAGGTGTCCGAGACGGCGGCCCGCCACTTCGCCGGCCAGCCGGATCTGCTCCTGGTCGCGGTGGACGCGACAGCGCTGGGCGACGCGCTGCGATGGGAGGTCTCGCGCGGCGGCGCCCTGTTCCCGCACCTGTACGGGCCGCTGCCGCTGTCAGCCGTGCGCCGGGTGTCGGAGGTCGGGCTCGACGACGCCGGCCGGCACGTCCTGCCTGGGCTCGATTGACGGCGCGGCGATCGGCTCGAGCGGCATGGGCTGGTCGTGATCGAGGAAGGCGGCGCAGAGGCGATGGAACTCGGCCGCCGTGTGGGCCCGCCGGATCTCGTGCAGGAACGGCGCCGGCACGCCCTCGCCGACGAAGCAGAGGAACTTCTTCATCCGGTCGCACTGGACGCGTTCCGGCTTGTCGAACGACGCCTGCGACGCCCACAACGCGCGGATGTAGTCCCACACGTCGCGCCCGGTCGGCTGGGTGATGGCCTCGCCGCGCAGCTCCTGCCGGATCTGCTCGAACAGCCATGGATTGCGGATGGCGCCGCGCCCGATCATCAGGCCGCGGGCCCCGGTCCGGGCCAGCACGTCGCGCGCCTGCGCCGGCGAATGGACGTCGCCGTTGGCGATCACGGGGCAGGGCATGCTGGCGGCGGCCTGCCGGATCAGGTCGTAGTGCACCGGCGGCCGATACATCTGCGCCACGGTGCGCGCGTGCACCGTCAGCGCGTCGAGGCCGTGCCGGGCGAAGATCGGCAGCAGCGCCGCGAATTCCTCGATCGAGGCGAAGCCGACGCGGGTCTTCACCGTGAAGGCGATCGAGACGGCGTCGCGCAGGGCGCCGAGGATGGCGTCGATGCGCGGCAGCTCGCGCAGCAGCCCGCCGCCGGCGCACTTGCGATAGACGATCGGCGCCGGGCAGCCCAGGTTCAGGTCGACGGCGACGATCGGCAGCGTCTGGAGGAACCGGGCCGTGCGCACCAGCGCCGGCACGTCGTTCCCGATCATCTGCGCCACCACCGGGCGGTCGGTGCTGTTGTCGCGGATCGAGTCGACGATCCACTTCTCGGGCGTCGAGTCGGCGTGGACGCGGAAGTATTCGGTCCAGTAGACGTCGGCGCCGCCGTAGCGGTGGATCAGGGTCCAGAACGCCCCGTCGGTGACCTCCTGCATCGGCGCCAGCGTCAGCAGCGGCGGGCCGGTCTTCAGCAGGGCGCGGAACCGTTCGTGCGGCAGCATCATCGAGAAACCGGCGTACAGTATGGTGGCCAGCGAGCGGCGACGAACGCGCGGACCTGATGACGACCCTCGTCCCCGGCGACACGGTACGGACGCCGCTGGGCAAGGGCGTCGTGCAGCAGGTCCGTCACCACGGCCGTCTGCTCGTCCTGATCGGCAACCACAGCGTCGTCGTCGACGCGCGTGACGCGACTCCCGGCGATCCACCTCCGAAGGCCAGGCGACGATCCGCGTCGGCCGTCGACGCCGCGCCCGCCGACGACGCCCCGCCAGCCGACGACCATCGGGGCCGCCGGGCCGCGGCCGACCTCGACCTGCACGGCCTGATCGTCGCCGACGCGCTCGAGCGCGCCGTGGCCGGCGTCGATGCCGCGATCCGGGCCGGGCATGGCCGCCTCCGCGTGATCCACGGCCGCAGCGGCGGCCGTCTGCGCGGCGCGCTGCACCGCCAGCTCCGCGAGCTGCCGTCGGTCCGCGCCTTCCGTCTCGACCCGGCCAACGCCGGCGTCACGATTGTCGAGCTGTGAGCGTTTCGCCGATAACTCCCAACTGCCAACCGCCAATTCCCAAGGCACTCCCAACCTCCAACTCCCCATGGGTTGGGCGTTGGGAATTGGGAGTTCCTTGGAAGTTGGGAATTGGAAGTTGGGAGTTATCTGAGGCTCCCCGGCTCGATGTTCCAGCCGCGCAGGATGGCGGCTTCCTCGCTCGCGCTCATCGTCTTCTTGAAGCGCGCGCCCGAACGTCCCTTCACGCGCCGCTCGCAGTCGGCCCACGTCGCGTGGCGCATCGCCGTGCCGTCGACCACGCTCAGGTACGAGTGCGCTCCCTTGCCGCCGCCGCTCGACGACGATCGGCCGGACGATCCTGATCCGGTGCGCCGCGCCGGCACGTCGGTGTCCTCCGGCAGCTCGAGGATCGGCAGGGCATAGCCGCTCAGCGGACCGCGATAGAGCTGGATGTCGCGTCGCTGGGCGAGGCCGTCGGCGATCTCGTCGACGCGTTCGTTGCCCGGCGTGCCGATGTGGCCGCGGACGTAGTGCCAGGCGATGCCGCCCTTGCCGCGCGCGTCGACCAGCGCCGACAGGCGCTCCCACAGGTCGCGGTTCAGCACCTCGGTGCCGGTCGCGGTGCGCCAGCCGCGGTTGCGCCAGCCCCAGATCCACTGGCGGATGCCCTGGATCACGTAGGTCGAATCCGTGTAGACGGCGACCGGGCCGGGCACGGCCTGGCATTCGGCCAGCCCGTTGATGGCCCCGGTGAGCTCCATGCGGTTGTTGGTCGAGTGGTCGGCGCGGCCGCCCAGTTCGCTGACCTGACCGTCGGGCGTGACCACGATCACGCCCCATCCGCCGGGGCCCGGATTGCCTTTGGCCGCCCCGTCGGTGAACACCACGATCGGCCACGCGGCCTCTGTCTGCTCGCTCATCGACTGCGATGGTACCAGTCGGCGCGGCCCTTGCGCGAATCAATCGCGGCGCATCGCCACCAGCGGATCGATGCGCATCGCCGCCCGGGCCGGGACGAGGCAAGCCAGGGCCGCCGTCATCACCACGACGACGACGGTGGCCGCGAACGCCGGGATGTCGAACGGCGAGACGCCGACCAGCTGCGACGCCACCAGACGGGCCGCGCCCAGCGCCAGGCTCAGACCCACGCCCAGGCCGGCCGCGACCAGCCCGAGGCCCTGGCGGAGCACCAGCGACAGCACATCGCGGGTGCCCGCGCCCAACGACAGGCGCACGCCGATCTCGCGCGTCCGCTGAGCGACGCCGATCGCCAGCACTCCATAGAGGCCCAGCGCGGCGAGCCCGGTCGCCACTGCGCCGAACACCGCGAGCAGCGAGGCCAGCAGGTTGAAGAGGAAGAACGAGAACGCGACGTGCTCGTCGAGGGTGCCGACGTCGAACACCGGCAGCCCCGGATCGACTCGTGCGACGGCGGCCCGCAGCGGCGCGGCCACCGTGCCGGGGATCTCCGACGTCCGGGCGATGACGCGCACGTCGCCGCGGTAGTACTGCGCCAGCGGCAGGTACATGAACGGCCGCGGCTCCTCCGACATGCTGCCGTACTTGCCGTCGCGGGCGACGCCGATCACGGTCGCCCAGTCGCCGGCCAGGCGAACGCGGCCGCCGACGGCCGATCGCCCGGGCCAATACCGGCGCGCCATCAGCTCGCTGACGACGATCACCCGCGGCGCGTCGGAGACGTCGCGCGGCGTGAAACCGCGGCCCTCGACGATGCCGATGCCCAGGGTCTCGAAGAAACCCTCGCTGACCTGGTTGTAGAAGACGCTCATTTCTTCGCGCGGCGCCGGCCGGTAGCCTTCTACCTCGACGCCACGGTCGCTGCTGTCGGTGGGCGTGAGCGGGGCCCGGCGGGCGAGCGCGGCGGCCTCGACGCCCGGAACCGACCGCACCTCGTCGAGCAGGCGCTGCTGCGCGACCCGACCCCTGGCCGTGTCGTAGCCGGCGGCGAGCAGGTCGACCGCGCCGATCAGGCCCTGGCGGGCCGAGAAGCCGGGGTCCATCCGGCCGGCGGCGCGCATCGATCGGACGAAGAGGCGCCGCGGCGACCAGCAGGACGAGCGCCACCGCCACTTGCGCCACGACCAGGCACTGGCGCAGGCGGCCGCGCCGCCAGGGCACCGACGCGCCGGAGCCGTCCTGGAGCGACGCGCGCACCGAGACCCGGCTGGCCTGCCAGGCCGGCAGGATGCCGAGCGCGACGCCTGCCAGCAAGCTGAGGCCGAAGGTGAAGAGGGCGACCCGTGCCGACAGCCCGGCGTCGACGTCGATCGGGATGGCGAGGGGTGGCAGGAATGCCATCAGCAAGGCGCCGCTCCAGCGGGCGGCGACAAGGCCGACGAGGCCACCGAGCACGGCCAGCAGCAGGCTCTCGACGAGCAGTTGCCGGATCAACCGGACGCGGTTGGCGCCCAGCGCGTGCCGCAGGGCCAGCTCGCGCGTCCGTCCCGAGGTGCGGGCCAGGAGGAGGCCGGCCATGTTGGCGCAGACCAGGACCAGCAGCAGGCCGACGATTCCGCTGAGCACGGCGAACGCCGGCATCAGCATGCTCTGGCCGCCGTTCGGCGCCCGCCACATGGCGAAGGCCCGGAAGCCGCGACCCTGGTTCGAATCCGGATAGCTGCGGGCCAGCCGTGCGGCCAGGACGTCGAGTTCGGCCTGGACCTGGCGCAGCGAGTGACCGGGATTCACGCGCGCCAGCGCCTGCAGCCAGCCGTGCGCTCGGTCACCCAGGCGATCGCCCTGGTAGAACACCGGCTCCATCATGACCGGGACGAAGAGGTCGAAGTGCAAGGCCACCTGCGTGCCCTTGAACCCCGGCGAGGCGACGCCAATCACCGTGAAGGGCGTGCCGTTGAGATTGAGCACTTCGCCGAGCGCGTCGGCGCGGCCGCCGAACCGGCGCTGCCAGAAGGCGTGGCTGACCACGACGACCGGGTGCGCGCCCTTGGCTCGATTGTCGCTCTCGGCGATCAGGCGCCCGATGACCGGCCGCACGCCGAGCAGATCGAACATGTTGCCCGAATAGAGCTGTCCCCACACCCGTTCGGCGCCGTCACGGGTGCGCAGGCTCATCGCCGTCGTGCTGAAGACCGCGAGGTCGCGCATGGCGCCGCCGCGGGCGGCCCGCGCGTCCTCGTAGTTCGGGTAGGAGAAGCTCAAGCCGTTCCGGCTGGCGGTGGTGACGGTGACCGTCGCCAGCTCACGCTGGGCCGCGACGTCGCCGAGCGGGTTCAGGAGCAACGCGTCCACCCAGCTGAAGATCACGGCGTTGGCGGCCATGCCGATGCCGAGCGTCAGCGTGGCGAGGGCGGTGAACAGCGGACGGCGGGCGAGCAGGCGGAAGGCGTGGCGCAGATCGGTCAACAGCATGTCGAGTCTCCGGACGCGAAGGCGAAGCCAGGCTGCGTGCGCCCAGGCCCCGGCACTGCGGCGCAGCAGCGCCCAGCCGGCCGACGCAGTGGCAAGCCGCGCGCGTTCGAGCGCCAGCCAGTGATGGGTGAGATCGGCTTCCCATTGGGCCCGGCAGCGGCGGCGTTCGTCGGCCGGCGCGAGGCGGACGCCCAGCCGCACCACGACCAGCGCGACGCGCAGCCAGATCGCCGGATCGGTCATGATTCGTAGCTCACCCGCACCGGCCGGAAGACTTTGTAGCGCTTGAGGGCCGCGGCCAGGGCGCGGGCGCCGGCTGCGGTGACCGCGAAGTTACGGCGCGGCGGGCGTCCCTGCCGCTGGGCGGCGTCCTCGTCTTCCCACCGAGAGCGCAGCAGACCCAGCTCCTCCAGGCGATCGAGCGTCGGATACACCGTGCCGCTGGTCAGGCCGGTCGCGTCGATGATGTCGAAACCGAACGCGTGTCCGGTGGCGACGGCATGGAGGACCGCGACGGCCCCCATGCTGAGCGCGGGGGAGGAGGAGTCGGTTGGGGCCATCGCGCCATTGGACGGCGGCACCCTATGTTGGGTTCCACACTAGGGTCGGGGCCGCTGCGGCCGGACGGCGCACCGAGTCGGATAGACTCGGCCGGACCACGAACGCGCCCGTCCACCATGACCCCCACCGCACTGCAATTCGCCTTGGTCGGCCTGGCCGGGATGGCCGCCGGCCTGGTGAATGCCATCGCGGGCGGCGGGACGCTGATGTCCTTTCCGGCGCTCACCGCCATCGGCATGCCGGCGATCGCCGCCAACGTCACCAACACGGTCGCGCTGTGGCCGGGGATGGTCGGCGGCGTGCTGGCGCAGCGCCGCGACTTCGACGGCCAGCGCGGCCGCCTCTGGCTGACGGTGCCGATCGGCGCGCTCGGCGGCATCGCCGGCGGCATCCTGCTCCTGAAGACCGGCGAGCACGCTTTCCGGACGCTGGTGCCGTACCTGATCCTGATGGCCGCGGTCCTGCTGGCGGCCCAGGATCGGCTGCGCGCCTGGCTGGTCGGGCACGCCGGGCATCACGATCGGCCGGTGTCGCCGCTCCGGCTCGTCGTGCCGGTGGCCGGCGGCGCCGTCTACGGCGGCTACTTCGGCGCCGGGCTCGGCGTCATCCTGCTCGCGGTGCTCGGCCTGGTCCTCGACGATTCCCTGACCCGCCTGAACGCCCTCAAGCAGGCCATCGCCCTGGCGGCGAACCTGGCGGCGGCGATCTTCTTCCTGTCGTCCGGTGAGGTGGCGTGGCTGGTGGCGCTTGTCATGGGCGTCGGGGCGATCGTCGGCGGCACCATCGGCGGCCGCCTCGCCGGCCGCATCAGGCCGGCGACGCTGCGCGCGATCGTCGTCACCGTCGCGGTGATCGTGGCCGCCGTGTATCTGATCCGAGGGTAGCGGCCGCCTGACGCCGGTCAGCGCCGGGAGCGCGTCAGCCAGAGCGTCGCGCCCAGCATGCCGACCGCGAGCAGCATCCACGCCGACGCCCACAGCCACGCCGGCAGCAGGAACAGCCTCGCCATCGTCACGGCGTCCGATGGTCCATCCACCAGGTAGAGGACGCGGATGTCGTAGACCGCGTTGAGCGCGACCTGCACGGCGAGCAGCCCGACCAGGAACTGCGCCGTCCGCCCGAGGCCGCGCCGGGCCAGCAGCAGGAAGGCCACCGCCCAGGCGAGGACCACCGCCGCGCCGAACGGGTTGCGGACCCACAGCAGCAGCGTCAGGAACATGCACGCGCCCACCCCCGCGAGCAGGGTGGTCGCCCGGCGATTGACGCGGGTGGCGGCGACCAGCAGGCACCCGACCAGCGCGGCGCCGCAGTAGCCGGCCGACGCTACGACGCCCTGCAGGATCCGGTTGTCGGGTACCAGGCTGTGCGTGAGGCCGCTGCCATCCGGCCGGATGACGATCGACGAGACCTGCCCGCCGACGAGCACGGTCGCCACGGCGTGGCCGCCCTCGTGGACCCAGGTCGTGAACAGCCGGAAGGGATAGAGCGCGATGTCCACCGCCGGCGTCAGGCTGACGGCCAGCGAGACGGCTGCCGCCATCCACAGCCGGGCGGATCCGGAACGGCCCATCGAGAGGCGCGGCACGGCGCTGACTGTACATGAGTCGCGGCACGCCACCTCGTCTGTGACGGCTCGCGGACGGCATCCCGCTTGCTCTGCTGTACCGGCGTGCACGTCAGACCGAGCCAAAAGCCCGCAAACGTGCCGAAACGCGTGGCCCCCGCCGCGGCGTAGATCCAAAAACACCCATCGGGTAATTCATCGTTTCGTATTCCGGGACAGCGCCGGGCCCCTTGTTTGAGAGCCTGAGCCTCGGAGGCATTGATGAGTCGACGTGTTTTCGGTTGGATGTGTGCGTGGCTGCTGATGGCGGCCGCGGTCGGGGCGCAGCAGGGGACGTCCGAGCTGCGCGGCCGGGTGCTGGACGGGACCGGCGGGTCGCTGCCCGGCGTGACGGTGACGGTGAAAAACCAGGACACCGGGATGTTCCGCGAGACGCTGTCCGGTGACAGCGGTGCCTTCCTCGCCACCGCCCTCGTGCCGGGACGTTACGAGGTGTCGGCCACGCTGCAGGGCTTCAAGACCTTCAAGCGGAGCGATCTGCAGCTCGAAGTCGGACGCACCGCCACGATCGACGTCACGATGGAGGTCGGGGGCATGGAGGAGACCCTGACCGTCACCGCCGAGACGCCGCTCGTCGACGTCACGTCGAAGGAGATCGGCGGCAACATCACCAGCGAGACGCTCACCCAGCTGCCCAGCGTGAACGGCAACTTCATCGGCTTCATCGGCCTGCTGCCCGGCATCGTGCCGTCGATCAGCACGGAATCGTTCGGCAGCGATTCGATCAGCGCCAACGGCCAGGATCCGCGCAACAACAACTACACCGTCGACGGCGGCAACAACAACGACGACGTCATCGGCCAGCGCGCCGGCATGCAGGCGCGGACGCCGATCGAGGCGGTCCAGGAGTTCCAGGTCATCACCGGCCAGTACGACGCAGAGTTCGGCCGCACCACCGGCGCGGTCATCAACGCCGTCATCAAGAACGGCACCAACGCGCTCCGTGGCAGCGCCTTCGGCTACTTCCAGGACAGCGGGATGACGACCAAGGACTTCCTGGCCACGCAGCGCAACCTGGCCAAGGCGAACACCAGCTACCAGCGCTGGGGCGGGGTCATCGGCGGGCCGATCGTCAAGGACCGCATGCACTTTTTCGGCAGCCTCGAGCGGTTCGCCATCGATCGCGCCAACACCATCGTCTTCCCGGCGCGTCCGGACCTGAACGACCAGCAGACCACCAAGGACCGCGTCTGGAACACGATCGTGCGCGGTGACCACCAGCTATCGCCGAGTCACACCTACAACGTGCGCTGGCTGCGCGAGCAGTCGCCGCAGGCGAACCAGATCGTGCCCACCGCCGCCGGCGTGTTTCCGACGGGGCGGGCCGCGCGCGAAGAGACGGACGTTGACCAGTCGCTGGCCGTCAACCTCAACTCGGTGCTGTCGAACACCAAGGTGAACACCCTGCGCGTCACCTGGACGAGGGAGAACGTGACCTTCGGCAACGCGTGCTACACCGAGAACGACCGCAACCTGGCGGCGTGCGAACCGACGCTCGCCTACCGGAACTTCACCGACCAGCAGGACAACACCGGGCAGTACCGGATCAACGACGGGATCTCGTTCGACGACACGCTGGCGTGGTTCCTGCCCGGCAAGCGTGGCGACCACGACATCAAGGTCGGCGTGCAGTACGCGTATTCAGGGGCGCTCAACGTGAACCACGGCAACCTGAACGGCACGTTCACGTTCGCCCAGAACGACCTCGACTTCACGGCGGCCAATCCGTTCACGTATCCCGATCGCTTCAGCATCCGCGTCGGCGGGCCCAGCCGCTTCTACGAGAAGGCCACGTACTTCTCCGGGTTCGCGCAGGACAAGTGGCGGCTGACGCCGCGGCTCACGCTCAGCATCGGCCTGCGCTACGACCTCGAGGTCGTCCCGATTGCGGAAACCGACGATCCGCTCCTCGACTCCTATCCCGTCGACAAGAACAATGTCCAGCCGAGGCTCGGGATCACGTACGACCTGGGTGGCGGCAAGAGCATCGTGCGCGCCGGCTACGGGCGGTTCTTCGACAAGACCCACTTCGAGCTGATTGGCGGGCTCTACACCGGGACGCCGTTCACCGACTCGTTCGTCGTCAACTTCCCGACGTCGGCCGCCGATCCTGGGCCGCGCGCCGGCCGTCTGCCGACCGATCCGTTTCTCGTGAACGGGCCGGTCATCAACCGCACGCTGCTCGACCAGCAGTACCCGTCGGGACGCCTCCTGCGCAACACCGGGGCCAGCTGGGACAACGCCGATCGCCGCGTGCCGTACACCGATCAGTTCACCGTCGGCTACGAACGCCAGCTCGCGGCCACGCTGGCCGTGAGCGCCGACTACGTGCATTCGTCGAACCGCGACGTGCTGATGTCGAAGGACCTCAACCCTGGCTTGCGGGGAACGACCGTCGGGACGTCGCCGCTGGTGCGGCAGGGCAGCGCCACGCTCAACGAGGCCTACGTCGCGCTGCGGGCCATCTATCCGGGGTTCGCCAACTTCACGACCGGCGTGACCCAGCCGGTGAACATCGGCGAGCTCGACTACGACGCGCTGCTGCTCAGCGTCAACAAGCGGTTTGGCCAGAACTTCGAAGCCCGCTTGTCGTACACGCTGTCGTCCTCGCGCGGCAACACGGGCGGGAATGGCGTCGCGGCGAGCGGGTTCCAGGTACTCGACGACCTGCACCTGGAGTTGAACGAGGGGCCGTCCAACTTCGACACGCAGCGCAACTTCGTGCTCAGCGGCCGTGCCGTCGTGCCCCACACCGGCGGCCTCAACGTGAGTTGGGTGGCGCGTGCATTGAGCGGGACGCCGTTCACCCTGTTCAACGGCCTGACCGATCCCGATCGCAACGGCACCTTCGCCGAGCCGCTGCCGGCCGGCACCTACACCGGCACCGCCCAGAACGGCTTTACGGCCTATACGGTCGACAACTATCAGGCCGAGCGGAACGGCGCCCGCGGGCCTGGTTTCTTCAACCTGGACACGCGGCTGAGCTACGCCTTCCAACTCGGCCCGCGCCGCGTCGAGATCGTGGGTGACATCTTCAACCTGACCAACCGCACCAACTTCGCGAACCCAACTGCCGATTCATCCAACACCGCGCAGTTCCTGCTGCTCAGGGCCTACAGCACCAGCTACGCGCCGCGGAAGGTGCAGCTCGGCGCCCGCTTCACGTTCTGATCCGAGCACGACTCCGGAGTCTTCGCTCCAAGGACTCCGGAGTCGTCTGGCCGGATCAGCGTGCCGCCGGCTTGTAGTCCTTCCACACCCACTCGAGCGCCTGCGGCAGCGTCTGCAGCTTGACGGCGCGGTCGCAGTGCCCGGCGTCTCGGGTGAAGAGGAACTGGTAGGGATACTTCTTGTCGGCCAGCACCTTGGCCATCTGCTGGTTGGCCAGCACCCAGTCGTGCATGCCGTCGCTGTCGTTGAAGTTGTCGCGGTCGCTGATCTGCAGCCACAGCCGCAGCGGCTTGGTCGGCTCCTTCGCGATCAGCGTCTTGTGGAAGTCCCAGGCGCCGCCCGGCGTCTCCGGGTTCCACGGCCACTGCTGATTGACGTAGGTGCCGGAGTAGGTCAGCACGCGGTGATAGAGGTCGGTGCGATACCAGGCCATCGCCAGCGCCGCCGAGCCGCCCGAGCTGCAGCCCATCGTCGCCCGCGCCGCCGGGTCGCGGGTCAGCTTCACGCCGAACTGCTGCTCGACGAGCGGCAGCACTTCGGTTTCGACGAACTCGGCGTAGCGGCCGGACATCGTGTCGTACTCGAGGCCGCGCTGGCTGCCCTGGGCGTCGCCGCTGCCGTTGGCGATCGAGATCGCGATCATCGGCGGCACGCGCTTCTGCGCGATCAGGTTGTCGAGCGCGGTGAAGAGCAGCGGGTCGGGGCCGTCGGCGCCGACGATGAACGGCGCCACCGTGCCGGCGACGTACTGCTTGGGAATGTAGACGGCGACACGCCGCGCGTACTTCGCCGGGCCACTCTGGACGATGCGCTTGGCCGGGTTCGACGGGTCCAGTTCCGGGCGCGTCCCCGGCGTGCGGGCGATGCCCGGATACAGCTTGCTGGCGCTCGAATCCATCATGAACGTGTGGACGAGCCCGTGCGGCACGCCGTCCTGGTCGGTCATTTCGGGCGCCGGCGGATGGGTCGGCCCGACGACGAAATTGCCGGTCGCATCGACCGGCGGGATGGCGCCGTCCGGCAGCTCGGTGGCGAGGGTGGCGGTGGCGTAGCCCGACGTCTTGGGATCCCGGGTCGGCGCGGCCGGCCGGGGCGGGCCGACGGCCGGAGCCGGCGCGGGTTGGGGCGGCGCTGTTTGGGGCGGTGTTTGGGCGAGCGCCGGACCGGCGTCCAGGCAGCCGCAGAGGAAGGTGAGCAGGCACGCTCGAGCGACGGTCGTCATGAGGTGAAGATACGACGGCGGGCCCGGATGCGACACACTAGGGCCCATGCCGCAGCCCGCCCCCGCACCGGCCCAGGCGCCAGCGATCGAGCTGGGGGATTTCCAGCTCACGGTCCATCGCCGGCAGTTCCCCGATGCCCAGGATCGCTGGGATGGCAACTGGCTCCACGTGACCGCGCAGTGCGCGCAGGCCGGCGCGATCGTGGCGACGGGCGGGCCGATCCTCGAAACCTCCGACCTGCTGCGGTTCCGCGATCAGCTGGCGGCGATCGCGACCTCGCAGGCGGGAGAGGCGATGCTGAGCGGCGCCGAGCCGAACATCGTCGTGCGGGTCGCAGCCGCCGACGGGCTCGGCCTCGTGCACGTCCGCGTCGAGCTGACGCCCGAGCCACAGACCCAAGGCCATTGGTTCGCGTTCGCGCTCGATCCGAGCTACCTGGCCGAGGCCATCCGGCAGCTCGACGCCGTGCTGGCGGCCTTTCCGGTGCGCGGGCGGGCGCAGAGCCTCGCCGACCTCGACCGAGCCAACGACTGAGCGGATGCTGACCAAGACCTCACCCTTCGGCCTGACCGTGCTATCGGGCGCGCTGTGCGTCGCGCTCGCCGGGTGCTCCAACGACGCCACCGGACCGTCGGACCGAGGCTACGCCGGCCAATGGATAGGGACGACGTCCCAGGGCGCCCCAATCACGGTCGAGGTCTCCGCCGTGCAGCGGGTGACCGCCATCACCGTCGGGTATCGTTTCAACGGGTGTTCGGGCTCGCGCCGATTCAGCGGACTTTCGCTTGTCATCGGAACATCGCAGCTTCCAACCGGCAACCCACAGGTGCCGAGCCCGTTTTCGAACCCCGGCTTCGGGTATGGGTCGGGCTCGCCGGAAGAGCAGGATTACACCCAGGTCTACGGTGCGTTCACGTCACCTGATTCCGCCAGTGGGTCGATCATCTTCGCCGGTTACCCTGGCTGTGGCAGTGGCACCGCGATCTGGAACGCTTCGCGGCGCTGAGCCTGTATGCTCCGGCGCGTGGCGCCGCTGTTCGAGTCCTGCATCGATTCGTCTCCCGCGGCCGAGGCCTCGGCCCGCGGCGGCGCCGGCCGGGTCGAGCTGTGCGCGCGGCTGGACGTCGGGGGGACGACGCCGGACGCCGGGTTGATCGCGCGCTGCGTGGCCGCGGTCGCCATCCCGGTCTTCGTGATGATCCGGCCGCGCGGCGGCGGGTTCGTCTTCGACGGCGGCGAGATCGCGGCGATGGAGGCGGACCTGGCCATGGCGATCGCCGCCGGGGCGCACGGCGTCGTGTTCGGCGCCTTGCGTCCCGACGGGACGATCGACGTCGAGGTGATGCGGCGCCTGATCGATCGCGCGCGCCCGCTGCCGGTGACGTGCCACAAGGCCCTCGACGCGACGCGCGACCCGCTCGAAGGACTCGACGCGCTGCTGGCGCTCGGCGTCGACCGCGTGCTGACGTCGGGCGGCGCCGACACCGCCGCGGTCGGCGCGGCGACCATCGCGCGCATGGTGGCGCGGGCCGGCGACGCGCTGGTCGTGATGGCTGGCGGCGGCGTGCGTGCCGACAACGTCGCCGCGCTCGTCCAGCAGACCGGCGTCCGCGAAGTGCACGCGCGCGTGCTGCCAATCGGCTGCGATGGCCCGGCGCACGCGGACACCGTGGCCACGTGGGCCGGGGAGATCAGCGCGGTCGTCGACGTGCTGTCGACAGGCCCAGGCTGAGCGGCGGCGTGCGCGCGTCGAGGGGCCGCCGGCGCCGAGCGAGAATCCAGCCGCCGCCGCCGAGCGTGCCGACCGCCATCGCGCCGAGAACGGGCCAGCGCAGGACAGGCAGCGACTCGACCACGCCTGCGACGACGAGCGCCATCAACAGCCCGGTGCCGATGCCGCCTCGGATCGAGATGCGATCGATCTGGTAGAGCGTTGGCCACTGGGCCATGTCCACAGTCTCGCCGAGTCGCCGCGCAGGCGTGTGCGCCTCCCGGCGAGCGCCTCCACTGCCTCGGTGAACGGCCCCCGCAGGCCGGGCGAGGTATCATCGACGGCTACCGTGGCGGGCCAGGGAACCGAGGGATCGCGGGGAGGCTTTCGTGCCTTCTACCAGTGGCTGACCGGGTCGGCGCCCGTCGCCGTGTCCTCGAGCGGGCCCAACGATCCGACCGGCGAGGCGCCCAGGGACGCTCCGGCGCCAGGCGGACCGATGCCGGACCGGATCGGGCACTACCGGATCGAGCGGAAGATCGGCGAAGGCGGGATGGGCGTCGTCTACTCGGCCCGTGACGAGCGGCTGGCCCGGACGATCGCGCTGAAGACCCTGTCGGCGCCGGCGGCGGACGAGACGGCCCGGCAGCGCCTGTGGCGCGAGGCCCGCGCCGCCGCCAGCGTCAATCATCCCAACATCTGCCAGATCTACGAGATCGGCGAGGATGCCGGGCGTGTCTTCATCGCGATGGAGCTGCTCGAGGGCGAGGCCCTGATCGCCCGCCTCGATCGCGGTGCCCTGACCGCGACCGAAGCGCTGCCCATCAGCCTCGGCATCCTGGCGGCGCTGTCGGCGCTGCACGCGCGCGGCATCGTCCATCGCGACCTCAAGCCGTCGAACGTCTTCCTGACCGCGCACGGCGTCAAGCTGCTCGACTTCGGCCTCGCCCAGCCGGAACTGGTCGGCGGCGATGGTCTCGGCGGCGGGCTGACGCGGACCGGCGTCGTCATGGGCACGCCGCGCTACATGTCGCCCGAGCAGGTCGCCGGCGAGCCGATCGACGTCCGCAGCGATCTGTTCGCCGCCGGTGCCATCCTGTTCGAGATGCTCTCCGGGCGGCCGGCCTTCGCCGGCAAATCGATCGTCGAGGTGCTGCACGCGACCCGCTACGAGCAGCCGCCGGCCCTGACCGGCTCGCCGGCGGTGGCCGCCGTCGATCGCGTCATCCGCCGCGCGATGGCCAAGCGTCCGGGCGACCGGCCGGTCTCGGCCGACGCGATGGCCGACGAGCTCCGCGCCATCCGCGGCATCGAGAGCGGATCGACCCAGGCGATGGCCCAGACGCTGACACGGCTCGTCGTCCTGCCGTTCCGCGTGCTGCGGCCGGACGCCGACACCGACTTCCTCGCCTTCAGCCTGCCCGACGCCATCGCCACGTCGCTCTCGGGCAACAGCGCGCTGATCGTGCGATCGAGCGCCGTCGCGGCCCGCTTCGCCACCGGCACGCCCGACCTGAAGGCGCTCGCCGCCGAAGCCGACGTCGACCGCGTGGTGATGGGCACGCTGCTGCGTGCCGCCGATCAGCTGCGGGTCACCGCCCAGCTCGTCGACGCACCAGGCGGCACGCTGCTGACGTCGCACACCGTGCAGTCGCCGCTCGGCGATCTGTTCGGCCTGCAGGACGACATCGCCCGCCGCGTCGCCGACGCGCTGTCGCTGCCGCTCGCCGGCGCCCCGCCGGCGGCGTCCGATCGACCGGCCGATGCGCACGCCTACCAGCTCTACCTGCGCGGCAACGAGCTGGCGCGCACCTACGACGGCGTCGTCGCGGCGCGCGATCTCTACCAGCAGTGCCTGGAGCGCGATCCGCGCTTCGCCCCGGCCTGGGCCCGGCTCGGCCGCTGCCACCGCGATCATCGGCAAGTACATCGACCCGGATCCGGGCAGCGACGCCCGCGCCGAGGACGCCTTCCGACGCGCCCTGGCGCTCAACCCGCGGCTGTCGCTGGCGCACAAGTTCTACGCCAACCTCGAGGCGGACATCGGTCAGGCGTCGGGGGCGCTGCGCCGGCTGCTCGGCGAAGCCACGCTGCACGGCAACGATCCCGAGCTGTTCGCCGGCCTGGTGCACGCGTGCCGCTACTGCGGCCTCTACGAGCAGTCGATCGCCGCTCACGCCGAAGCGCGGCGGCTCGATCCCAACGTGACGACGAGCGTCGAGCAGACGCTGCTGATGGCGGGCCAGGTCGACGCGATGCTGGCCATCCAGGCGCCCAAGCTGATCGCCGGCGCCGACGACGGCATCCGCGTCATCGCCCTCGGTCTGGCCGGCCGTCGCGACGAGGCCCGCCTCCGTCTCGCCGCGATGCGCGAGTCGTCGCGCATCCCGCTGTTCGTCGGCTGGATGGACTACATCGGCGCCTGGCTCGACGGCAGCGCCCGCAACGTGTCCGAGGAGATCGAGCGTGCCGGGCTCGGCGTCCTCAAGATCCAGGACGATCCCGAGGCGATCTTCCAGGAAGGCTGGATGTCGTGCGACGTCGGCGAGCACGCCAGCGGGCTGGCCGATCTCGAGCGTGCGATCGCCAAGGGCTATTTCGTGGCGCCGACGCTGACGCGCTGGCCGCAGTTCGACGCGCTGCGCGCCGAGCCGCGCTTCCAGGCGCTGCTGGCCTCGGCCGAGGCCGGCCGGGCCCGGGCGCTCCAGGCGTTCCGCGAAGCGGGCGGCGAGCGTCTGCTCGGGGCCACCACCCGGTCGTCCGCCCCATGAAGACGTGTGCCCGCGACGCCTGCCGCGTCGAGATCATCGAGCGGCTCACATCGGTGCGGTCCGACAGCGCGCGCCGCTGGGGGACGATGACGCCGCACCAGATGATCTGTCATTGCGCCGATGCCTGCCGGATGGCCTGCGGCGAGACGCAGCCGCGCGAGGTCGGCCACCCGATCGGCCGCGCCGTGATCAAGGTCGTCGCGCTCTACGCGCCGATGCGCTGGCCGGCCGGGATCCAGACGGTCGCCGAGTTCGACCAGCGGTCCGCCGGGACCCGCCCCATCGACTTCGCCGCCGACGTGGCGACGCTCGAGCAGCTGCTCGGCCGGATCGTGCCCCGCGCCGACCGTGCGGCCTGGCCGCGCCATCCGATCTTCGGCCGCATGTCGGAGCGGGCGTGGCTGCGCTGGGCCTACCTGCACATGGACCATCACCTGCGCCAGTTCGGAGCATGAGGATGCACAAGATCATCGACCTGATTCCGGTCCTCGACGCCGGCGAAGTGGCCCGCGTCCACGCCGACGTCCACGCCGCGCGGCCGCGCTGGACGCGGCGCGATCCCGTCCATCCCTTCTTCACGCTCGGCGCCGCCAGCTACCTGGACGCCCGGAAGGGCCAGTTCCCGCACTACCAGACGCTGGCCAGGGCCGGGAACCCGGAGCTGGCCGCCACGTTCGGCTGGGTGCACGAGAAGCTGCGCCGGGCCGTGTCGGCGGTGGTCGGCTCCGAGGCCCGCTACGACGATCGCCTGGCGCTGCCCGGCTTCCACGTCCACCTGCGCGATCCCGAGCAGGCCATCCCGCCGGCCAGCATCCACTTCGATCTGCAGTTCGAGCTGATCGACTGGAACCAGCTCGGCGTCGCCGACGGCCGCGAGCAGCTGTCGCTGACGCTCGCCATCGCGCTGCCCGCCGAAGGCGGCGGCCTGATGGTCTGGAACATCAACCGGATGGCGATCGAGGCGATGACCGACGAGGCGCGGCGTGAGCACATGCGCGTCAACCGCCACGCCGAGCGGCATCCCTACACGCCCGGCCACCTCGCCGTGCACTCCGGTCACCAGCTCCACCAGATGGCGCCGGCCCACGATCCGCAGCCGACCGACGAGCGCATCACCATGCAGGCGCACGCGCTGCCTGTCGACGGGCAGTGGATCATCTACTGGTAGCCGTCTGAGCCGCGGCCTCAGGGTCGCGGGATGCCAACGAAACACACCGCGGCTTCCACCGACCAGCCGGATGACGATGCCGTGACGCGCGTTTGTCGACGTGCGGCGACGGCACGCGTCGTGCTCGCCGTGTACCGGGGAGGCGCACAGGGTGGCGAAGTGCCGACGTTCGTACGGCGAAGACGTGGATGCACGATAGGTCGCTGGCCGCCCCCGCCGCGCCGCTGCCGATGGCAGCCCCGACCGACGGACATCCGGAGCGGGCGACGACGCACGTGCGGACGTGGTCGTGGTTCGACGGCGACACGCTGGCGGTCTTCGACGCCTTCGTCGTGCTCGGACTGCTCGGCGTCTACCTCAAGCTGTCGCTGCTGGCGCCGCATTGGGGCGCGGTCGCGCGTTTTCTCGGCAAGCAGCCCGGCGAGCCGCTCGGCTGGCTCGATCCGCTCGGGTTCTTCGCCAGCGATCTCGCCCTCAACCTGCTGCTGGTGCCGATTGTCGCGACGGCCATCGTCAGCCTCCTGTTCGGCCGCTGGCGTGTCGTCGCCGCCGGCGTCGCGAGCGGCGTCCTGAGCCTGGCGTATTTCATCGAGCTGCGCGCCAGCAGCGAGGTCGGCCAGTACATCTCGGGCGAGATGCTCCGCGACTTCGTCGGCTGGTCGTCGACCCACGAGTCGTCGGCGGCCGACTACGTCACGGCGGCGAGCGTGGTCAAGCTCGGGCTCCTCCTGGCGGTGCTGGCCGGCGTCCTGATCGTCGCGGCCGCCGTCCGTCGCGTGCGGGCGCGCCGGTCCCGCGTGGCTCTGACCTGGACGCTGGCGACGCCCGCCGTCCTTGCCGTCGCGCTCGGCGTGGTCCTGGCGCCCATCGCCTGGGCGATCCGCCTGCCGCACTCGCCGCTCAACACGAGCGCGGTGGAGCGCGCGGCGAGGTCGCTGATGGCCACCCCTGGCGCGGCCGACGGCGGGTCGCCGTGGCTGAGCCTCGACGACGCGCTCGGCTCGCTGCGCCGCCTGACCCACACCTCGCCATTCGACCGCGCCCACCCGATGGTCGGCGCCGAGGCCGGCTCGGACCTGCTCCTGTTCATGATGGAGACGGGGCCGGCGCAGGCCTTCGAGCGCGGCGATGCCGCCGCCGGCCGCGGCATCGCCCGCCTCCGCCCGCATGCCATCGTCTCGCCGCGGCACTACACCGCGCACCCCTACAGCAGCGACGCCTTGTTCGCGGTGCTGTCAGGCACCTATCCGCACGGCCGCCGGCTGTTGCTGCAGGATCTCGAGGCGCCGGAGGTGAACGGGCTCTTCTCCGGGCTGCCGGCCGACGTCGGCTGGCGCGGGGTCTACCTGCCGAGCCTCTACCAGATCGAGCTCGACGACCGGATGTACGGCGCGTTCGGCGCGCGGACGCTCTACGCGGCCGACCAGCATCCGGCGGATCCGCTCCGGGGCGTGGCCGAGGCGCGGGCCGAGGCGACCCTGCGGGGTCTCGGCGGCGCGCGACTCGACCCGGCGACGCGCGACCGCCTCCGGGGGCTGCTGGTCAGCGATTTGCAGGCGCTCGAGCGGCTCAAAGCGGACGTCGCCCGGACCATCGCCGGCGGCGGGCGCTACGCGGTGCTGTTCTTCCCGGAGATTGGCCACGGTCCGTGGCCGGTTCTCGAGCCGTCCGATACCGACGTCCTCGATCGCGGTCGCGCCCTGATGGATCTGCAGGAGACCTGGCTCGACGAGCTGCTCGACGTGATCGCGGCCGGGCGGCGGCTGGATCGCACGGTGGTTGCCGTGACCGCCGACCACGGGCTGCGCACCCGGGCCGAGTACCCGGCCCTCCGGGTCGGCTTTCTCAACGACGTGATGTTCCGGGTGCCGCTGCTGATCTACGCGCCGCGGGCGGTGGCGGCCCCCACCATGCTGGGGGCCCCCACCTCGCACATCGACCTGGCGCCGACCCTTCTGGCCTTGCTCGGGGCGCCCGACGCCGCCGCGCGGATGCAGGGCGTCCCGGTCTGGCAGCGGACCTGGCGCGATCGCCTGTACGTCCTGGCCTCTGCCTACGGCGGCGCCGACGGGTTCCTCGAAGACGGCCGGTTCTACATGCACCAATCGCTCTCCGGGGCGGTCTACGCCAACGACCGGTTCGTCTTCGACGACGCCGATCAGGCGCGACCCGGCGATCCGGTGATTCCGTTCGTGGTCGACGGGCTCGGTCGGGCGAGCGACGGCCAGCACGCCCTGGTCACCCGTCTGCGGAACGGCCGCTAGCCGGCCCGGTCCCCGGGCGCGCCAACCGATTGCCGCAGACCCCCCGGAGACCCAACCGTGGTACGCGGGTTCCCTGGTTGGGATAGGCGGCGCCCACGGTTCTGGTGGTTTGCCCTCATTGGCCCCGGCATTACATGTGCAGTGACCCGATGCACCCGAAGTGACCGGAGATTGGCCACCGGCTCGATCCGGGATTGCCGAACCCACGCCCTTATGTCTTCCAACGCCGACACACCGTTCGAGCCGACGAAGAGCTGGAGCACCGACACCCCGCTCCTGCCGTCCACCGGCTTCACCATGCCGAGGATGGGCGAGCTCGCCGCGACGCCGCTTCGGGTGCTGGTCCTCGACGACGACGTCGACAGCAGCGCCTGGGTGGCCGTGCTCCTGACCAGCCGTGGCCACACCGTGCGCCAGGTCGCGACCGGCGCCGCCTACCGGGACGCGCTGGCCAGCTGGCCGGCCGATGTCGCCCTGCTGGACATGATCCTGCCGGACGCCGATGGGGTGGAGCTGCTGCACTACACCCGGAGCCATCACCCGGACGTCGAGGCCATCATGATCACCGGCCACGGCAGCGTCAGCACCGCGGTGCGGGCGATGGCCAGCGGCGCCTTCAGCTTCCTCGAGAAGCCGGTCGACGCCGGGCATCTCTCGGCGCTGCTCGACAAGGTCGGCGAGCGCGTCGCGCTGGTCCAGGAGAACCGCCGGCTGCAGGCGGCGCTCGAAGGCACGCCGACCTTCCCCAAGCTCGTCGCCCAGAGCGACGTGATGAAGCAGCTGTTCCGGCTGATGAGCGTGGTCGCGCCGACCGACGCGAACGTCCTCATCCTCGGCGAGAACGGCACCGGCAAGGAGCTGATCGCCGAGGCCATCCACCAGAACAGCAAGCGGGCCGGCAAGCCGTTCATCCGCCTGAACTGCGCCGCCATCCCCGCCGACCTGCTCGAGAGCGAGCTGTTCGGTCATCGCAAGGGCTCGTTCACGGGCGCGATCGCCGACAAGGTCGGGCTGGTCGAGCTCGCCCACGGCGGCTCGCTGCTGCTCGACGAGATCGGCGAGATGGCGCCGGCCCTCCAGGCCAAGCTGCTGCGCGTCCTGCAGGAGCGCGAGTTCCGCCCGATCGGCGGGACGCGCGCCATCACCCCGGACTTCCGGCTGATGTGCGCCACCAACGTCGACCTGGATCAGGCGTTGTCGAGCGGCTCCCTGCGCCGCGATCTCTACTTCCGCATCAACACGATCACGCTGACGGTGCCGCCGCTGCGCGAGCGCCCCGACGACATCCCGCTGCTCGCCGAGCACTTCCGCCTCTCGTGCGCCGACAAGCACGAGCGCGAGCTGCGAGGCTTCGAGCCGGAGGCGCGCCGCCTGCTGGTCCGCCACCCCTGGCCCGGCAACGTGCGCGAGCTGGAGCACGTCGTCGAGCGCGCCGTGATCGTCGGCGAAGGGGACCTGATCCGCGTCTCGGATCTGCCCGAGGGGATCCGCAGCGCATCGCCGACGCCGCACACGACCTTCAACATCCCGCCCGACCACACCCTGGCCGAGCTCGAGCGCATGGCCATCGTCCAGACGCTCGAGCGGACCCGGTGGAACAAGCGCGCCGCCGCTCATTCGCTCGGCATGTATCGACCGACGCTCTACAGCAAGCTGAAGAAGTACAAGAATCTGCGAGCCGCATCCACGCGCTCCCCGGAAGGGGAATCCGCCGTTGCCGAACGGCGGTTGACGCGGTCCGACCGGCGGACGGCACGACGGACAGGGACCCAGAAAGAGGCGTGATGCACTCGGCGAACCATTCCATAGCGGTGTGTCACAGCCTGGCGCTGGCGATCAGCGGCACCCGGACCGTCGACGAGATCTACGAGACGGCGCTCGACGCCCTGACCCGCGGGCTCGGCGTGTCACGGGCCGCGATCCTGGTCTTCGACGCGGCCGGCGTCATGCGCTTCACCGCCTCGCGCGGGCTGTCCGAGGCCTATCGACAGGCCGTCGAGGGCCATTCGCCGTGGACGCCGGAGGCGGTCGATGCACAGCCGATCGTCGTGCCCGACGTGACCACGGATCCGTCCCTGGCGGCCTTCCTGCCCGCCATCCAGGCCGAAGGCATCGCCGCGATGGCCTTCATTCCGCTCGTCAACCTGGGCCGGGTCATCGGCACGTTGATGGTCTACCTGAACGAGCTGCGGACGCTGACCGACGAGGAGTTGCAGCTGGCGTCGGTCATCGCTGCCCACGTCGCCTTCGCCGTCCAGCGGACCCGCGCCGAGAGCCAGGCGCGCCGCAGCGAGGCGCGCATGCGCTACCTGCTCGACGCGGCCGCGCTGGGGACCTGGGACTGGGACCTGGTCCGTCAGACGGTGCAGTGGTCGGACAATCTCGAGCGGCTGCACGGCCTGGCGGCCGGCGCCTTCGACAGCACGTTCGCCAGCTACGAGCGCCACATCCACCCCGATGACCGCGAGTGCGTGATGGACTCGCTGCGCCGGGCCATCACCGAGGGCACGCCGCACGACGTCGAATATCGCGTCGTCGCCGCGGACGGCACCGAGCGCTGGGTCGAGGGCAAGGGCCACGTCGAGCACGACGGCGGCCGGGCCGTCCGCATGACCGGCGTCTGCCTGATCGTCACGCCGCGCAAGGAAGCCGAACACGCCCGGCTGGCCTCGGCAGAAGAGGCGAGCCGGCTGAAGGACGACTTCCTGGCGACCTTGTCGCACGAGCTGCGGACGCCGCTCAACGCCATCCTCGGCTGGGTGCAGATGCTGCTCGCCGGCACGCTGCCGGCCGATCGCGCCCGCCAGGCGATCGACATCATCGGCCGCAATGCCAAGGCGCAGGCGCAGCTGATCGAAGACATCCTCGACATCTCGCGCATCATCACCGGCAAGCTCGAAATCGAGACGCAGATCCTCTCGGTGGCGCATCTGATGGACGGTGTCGTCGCCGCCGCCCTGCCGGCGGCGCGGGCCAAACAGATCACGATCGGCAAGCACGTCCCCGACGGCCTGCCGCCGATCGACGGCGACCCGAAGCGCCTGCACCAGGTGCTGTCGAGCGTGGTCGCCAACGCCATCCAGTTCACGCCGGAGCACGGCACGGTGGACATCCGCGCCGTCGTCGACGGCGACACGGTGGAGCTGACCGTGCGCGATTCCGGCGCCGGCATCCCGGCCGAGTTCCTGCCCCACGTCTTCGATCGCTTCCGGCAGGCGGACAGCCGCGCGACGCGCCGTCATGGCGGCCTCGGCCTCGGCCTCGCCATCGCCCGGCACGTGCTCGAGCAGCACCGCGGCGAGATGCGCGCCGACAGCGACGGGCCCGGGTGCGGCACGACGATCACGATGCGGCTGCCGGCCCGCGCCCTGCCGCAGGGACACGCGGTGGCGCCGGTGGTGACGACGCCCTCCAGCTTGGCGCTGCGTCTCGATGGCGCCAAGGTGGTGGTGGTCGACGATCAGCGCGACTCGTGTGAGCTGCTGGCGGCGCTGTTCGAGCAGTGCGGCGCGCACGTGGTGCAGTGCGCCAACGCACCGGCGGCGCTGTCGACCCTCCTCTCGTCGTCGGTGCAGCTGCTGGTCGCCGACATCGCCATGCCCGACGTCGACGGCTACGACCTGATCCGCCAGGTGCGGCGGATCGACGCGCGCCTGCCGGCGGTCGCGGTGACCGCCTACGCCTATCCCCAGGATCGCCTGAAGGCGCTGGCCGCCGGCTTCACCGCCTACTGTTCGAAGCCCATCGATGCGACGCACTTCCTCCGCATCGTCCGCAACGTGATGCTGTCGGCGGAGCTCTCCGCCCCGACGCCGCTCGATCGCACCGGCCCTGTCGACACGCGCCGCCAGCCCAACCGCGCCCACTAATTCCCGGCGGCGTGGAAATTCCCGCGGGGAACAGCCGTGTTGCTTCCGTACCTCGCACCCCCGCTACCCAACTCCCCCTGGTCGAGTCGCGCGACGGGTTGGCACCGCACGTGCAATGACTGGAGCGAGCACAAGATGGCCACTACCAACCGCGCGTCGCTGTCGGACACCTACCTCGCGCCGCCCGCTGCGGGGCAGCGCCGTAACCCGAGCGCCTACCCGGCGGATGCCGAGACGCCGCGTCGGACCCTGATGGTCGTCGGCGGATTCTTCCTCGCGCTCATCTCGCTCGCCATCGGATCGCTGGCGCTGGTCCAGGTCTGGCTCGCGCCGGCTGCGCCCGTGGCGATCGGTGGCGCGCCGGCGCTGCACGCCTGGGAAGCGACGGCGATGATCATCGCCGGCGGCGTCGGCTTCGCGGCCGGCGGGGCGCTCGTCGGCATCGGCATGGGCCGCTGGACGTCGCCGCGCCCGGCCGAGAGCGAGGCCGACGACACCGGCCCGGGCGACACCCACGATACGGCTGAACCGCCGCGCGTCGTCTAGGCTGCGCCGCACCGCACGGAGCCGACCATGCCGACCTCGATGGATACGACCAACGCCTGGCTCGCCGTGATGGCGATCGCCATCGTCGTGCAGACGTTGCTGATGATCGGCATCGCCGTCATCGCCTGGCGCGCGATGGGCCAGGCGGCCGATGCGCTGCACCAGCTCGAAGCGCGTCACCTCGTGCCGCTGAGCGCGCGCGTCACGGCAGTGAGCGAGCGCGTCACCGCCGTCGCCGACGACGTGCAGGAAGTCATTGCCCGGGTGCGCCGCGCCGACGATGCGGTCCGCGCCCAGCTCGATCGGTTCGACAGCGTGGCCCACGTGGCCGGTCAGGCCATCGGCGCCAAGGTGTGGCCGGTGGTCGGCATCACCCGTGCCGTCGGCGCCGCGTTCAAGGCGTTCACGTCTCGCGCTGCCACCTCGGCGTCATCCCCGGGCACCCCGCACGTCGCGGGTGTCCCCACTCGATAGGAGTACAGACCATGCAGGACTTCGACACCCGTTACAACCAGCCCGGCGGCGGCTTCGTCACCGGTCTGCTCTTCGGCGCGGCCGTCGGCGCGGCCCTCGGCGTCATCTTCGCCCCGCGCGCCGGGTCCGACACCCGCCGGCAAATCGCCGAGTCCGGCAAGAACGTCCGCGAGGGCGCGATGCGGACCTACGAGCAGGCCCGCGAAGGCGCCAACGCCGCCGTCTCGAAGGCGCGGACCGCCTACGACCGCGGCCGCGAGGCCTTCGATCGCACGCGCAAGGACGTTGAGAACACCGTCGAGGACGCCGTCGAGAAGGCGTCGGACGTGCTCTCGACCGGCGCCTATCCGCGCGTCTGATTCGTGCGGACCGGCTCCGGCCGGCTGTCCCTGGGCCCTGAGGACGCCGTGGGCGCCACCGTGGTGGTGGCGCTCCGACGGCCTTGCTGATGCGCGGTACCGCGGCGGTGCCTCGCCGAGGAGACGTCGATGCTCGAAACCCTTGCCGTGATTCTGGTGCTGATGTGGCTGCTCGGGATGGTGACGTTGTACACGATGTCCGGCTTCATCCACGTGCTGCTGTTGATCGCCCTGGTCGTGGTGGTCGTCCGTCTGACTCTCCGGCCGTCGCGTCCTGTCGTAAGGCGAAGGGCGACGGCCCTGGACGGGCCGTCGCGCATTCCCGGCCGTGCCGCGGGCACGGCCAGGACGCGGCTGATGCCGGTGGCCCGATGCCGCTGGCGAAGCGCCCCGGGCGGTGGTAACGTCCTCCAGTTCGTATGCAAGCCCCTCCGCCGGTTGCGGACGAAACGGGGCGGCTCGAAGCGCTCAAGCGCTACCAGCTACTGGGCACGCCGCCCGAAGAGGCCCTGGACGAGCTGACCAGGGTCGCAGCGTACGTGTGTCGAACGCCGATCGCGATGCTGACCCTGGTCGACGACCAGCGGCAGTGGTTCAAATCGCGCATCGGCCTCGATTTCAGTGAGACACCGCGGCGGACTGCGTTCTGCGCCCACGCGATCCACGCGACCGACCTCTTCATCGTCGCCGACACCGCCGGGGACGATCGCTTCGCCGACCATCCGCTCGTCGTCGGCGAGCCGCATCTCCGCTTCTACGCCGCCGCGCCGCTGCGAACGCCCGATGGCCATGCCATCGGCACGCTCGCGGTGGCGGACGCCGTGCCCCGGCAGCTGACCGACGAGCAGTTCGACACCCTGCGCGTGCTCGGGCGCCAGGCGATGGCGCAGCTCGAGCTCCGCCGCCAGGCCCTCGACGCCGCCGCGCCCGGACCGGGCGCGCATGACGCGCTGCACCAGCAGAGCGTGCAGCTCGACGCCGCGCTGTCGGTGGCGGGGATGGGCGTGTGGTTCGGCGACCTGCAGACCGGCGAGATCGGGCGGCTGCGGGCCGGCGGGCCGATCACCGGGCTCCCGGACGAGCTGGCGCCGGCGACGGCCGATGCGTTCATGGCGCTGGTCCATCCCGACGATCGGACGTCGCTCGCCGCCGACATCGATCGGGCCAGGCGCGACGGAGCCTACGTCGCCGAGTTCCGGATCGTCTTGCCTGGCGGCGAGGTCCGCTGGGTCTCGTCGCACGGCCGCTGCCTCGTCGACCCCGACGGCGCGCCACGCTACCTGACCGGCGTCGACCTCGACATCACCGACCGCAAGCGCGACTTCGAGCGCATCCGTCACCTCAACCGCGTCTATGCGGTGCTGAGCGACATCAACCAGGCGATCGTCCGCGAGCCCGATCTCGATCGGCTCCTCGATCAGGCCTGCCGGATCATCGTCGAGCGAGGGGGTTTCCCGATGGCGTGGCTCGGCCTCCTCGATCCGGACACCGGGCGGATCGTCCGGCGAGCCTGCGCCGATGGCGACGCCGGGACGGTGGCAGTCGTCGACCGCGTCGTCGGCAGCGAACGACCGGCCGGGTGCGCCTTCACCGAGCGGGCGCTCTCGACGGGGCGGCCGGCGACCTGTCCGGACATCGCGCACGATCCCGAGGCCGAGCCGTGGCGGGAGGCCGCCCTGGCGCGCGGCTATCGGAGCATGGCGGCGTTCGCCGTGGTCTGCAACGGCAAGGCGGTCGGCGCCTTCAACATCTACGCCGACGCGGCCGACGCCTTCGTTCCCGAGGAGTGCCGCCTGCTCGAGGAGCTGGCCGGCGACATCGGCTTCGCCATCGGCGCGCACGAGCGCGACCAGGCGCGGCAGCGGGCCGAGGAACAGCGGCGGGCCGCCGAGGATCGCTTCCGCCAGCTCGCCGAAACCATCCAGCAGGTGTTCTGGATGACCGACGCGCACGGCACGCACCTCTACGTCAGCCCGGCCTTCGAGACCATCTTCGGCCGGCCGTGCGACAGCCTCGCGGCGTCGCCGAGCCTGTGGATGGACGCGGTGCACCCGGACGATCGCGAGCGCGTCGAGCAGGCCGCATATGCGCGGCTGCGGCGGGGCGACTACGACGAGGTCTACCGCATCGTCCGGCCCGACGGCGCGGTCCGGTGGATCCGCGACCGCGCCTTCCACATCTACGACGAGGCCGGCGAGGTCCACCGGCTGGTCGGCACCGCCGCCGACATCACCGAGCAGCGGCAGCTCGAGGAGCAGCTGCAGCAGGCGCAGAAGATGGAGATCGTCGGCCGCCTCGCCGGCGGCGTGGCGCACGACTTCAACAACCTGCTGACGATCATCAACGGGATGACCGACCTGGTCATCGGCGGGCTGGCCGAGGACGATCCGGCGCGGCTCGACCTGGCCCAGATCCGGCAGGCCGGCGACCGCGCGGCCGCGCTCACCGGCCGGCTGCTGGCGTTCAGCCGCCGGCAGATCCTCAAGCCCGAGATCGTCGAGCTGAGCGGCATCGTGACGGGCCTGCGCGACATGCTCCAGCGGCTGATCGGCGAGGACGTCGCGCTGGTGCTGGAGCTGTCGTCCGAGCTCGCCAGCGTCAAGGCCGATCCCGGCCAGATCGAGCAGGTGGTGCTGAACCTGGTCGTCAACGCCCGCGACGCGATGCCGGACGGCGGCACGCTGACGATCGAGACGCGCAGCGTCCATCTCGACGCGGTCTACGCCAGCGAGCATCCCGGAACGCGGCCCGGTCCGCATGCGATGCTCGCCGTGCGCGACACCGGCATCGGCATGGACGACGCGATCCGGCGGCGCATCTTCGAGCCGTTCTTCACCACCAAGCCGCAGGGCAAGGGCACCGGCCTCGGCCTGTCGATGGTCTACGGCATCGTCAAGCAGAGCGGCGGCAGCATCTGGTTCCACAGCGAGCCGGGCCACGGCAGCCGCTTCACCATCTACCTGCCGCAGGTGTTCGGCCCGCCGACGCCGCGACCGGCCCCACCGCCGGTGGTCAGCGCCCGTGGTCATGAGACGGTGCTCGTGGTCGAAGACGAGCCGCCGCTGCGCGAGCTCGCCGCCCGTGTCCTCGCCGCGGCCGGCTACACCGTCCTGCAGGCGGGGAACGGGCCCGAGGCGCTCGCCCTGATCGCGCGCCACGACGATCCCGTGCACCTCGTGTTCACCGACGTCGTCATGCCCGGCATGAATGGCCGCGAGCTGGTGGCGCGGCTGTCCGTGCTGCGGCCGGCGATGCGTGTCCTCTACACCTCGGGCTACACCGAGGACGCGATCCTGCGCCACGGCGTCCTCGACGATCCGCGGCGCTTCCTCAGCAAGCCGTACACGCCGGCGGTGCTGCGCCGCCGGATCCGCGAAGCCCTCGATGGCTAGTGTCCGACGCACGGCTCCCGTGTCGCCCCGTGTATCCTCGATATCCATGATGCGAACGCTCAGGCGCGGAATGTCAGGAGCGGCTGTGTCGGCGCTGCTGTTCATGGTCTCGCCCGCCAGCGCCGCGCAGGCGAGTGCCGACCCCCGCGACCAGCGGGTGGCGGCGCTCGAAGCGCGCGTGCGGCAACTCGAAATGCTGGTCGAGCGGCTCAGGGCCGACCGGGAGGGCGCCGCGACCACGGGCGGCGACCGCGGCGACCTCGTGCTGGCGAGCCCGACGCCGGAGAGCCCTCGGCCCGACGTCGCCGGCCCCGACGCGCCGGCCCCGCGGCAGTCGATGCCGCAGGAACTGCTGCCCGATCTGGGGAAGATTGGCGCCGCGGCGACCTTCTTCGCCGGCGCGCACTCGGGCCCGTTCGGTCTACGGCCCGGATCGTACATCGGCGGATCGGTCGAGCTGCCGCTCTTCCGGGCGCCTGGTGGCCGCGTCCTCTACGAGTTCAGCGCCGCCCTCGGTCGCGGCGAGACGCCCCTGCGCGTCACCTCCAACGTCGCCCAGGTCGCCAATCTCGCCGTGCTCGCCAACATCGCGCCCGGCGGTGGGGCCGCCAACGTGACGGCGGCCTTGGAGGGACAGCCGCCGGCGCCGTTTCCGGTCCGCTACGACGTGACCAATCGCCTCCAACTCCTCGAGGTCGAGCCGTTCGGCCTGAAGTACGTCGTCACGTCGCTCGATCGGGTCAGGCTGCGGCCGTATGTCGCGGCCGGCCTGACGACGTTCGTGACGATCACCAACCAGCGGACGCGCCCGGACGGGGCGGCGGCCCCCTTCGCCGGCGCCCTGATTGGCGGCCAGATCACGTCGGCGCAGGAGCTCGTCGCCCAGGGCATCCCTTCCGGCCAGGGCAGCCTCGAGATCGGGGTGCAGACCGGCGCCGGCGTCGAGTACCGGATCACGTCGGGGCTGTCGTTCGGACTCGACGTCCGCGTGCACAGCTCGTCGACGGGCCGCACCTATCTGACGACCTCCATGCGCAGCGGCTTTCACTTCTAGCCGTCGTCGCGGTCGTTTCCGCCACGCCGCCGGCGAACGCTACGGCAGCGCACCGAAGAGCAGCTTGCGGCCGCGCGAGGAGTCGCTGCCGCCAGCGGGTTCGTCCGTGATGGCGAACCCGGTCACGCGATCGGCGCGGCCCTCGACGCGGGCGATGTGCACGACCTGCCCGGAGGGCGCGTCGTTCAGCACGCCGCCGCTGACGACGGCAGGGGTATCGCGACGGATGATCCAGAGCTGATAGCACTTGTCGCTGCCGAGCGGCGGCAGGTCGCGTGTCGTCACGAGGAGTCGGCCGTCCGCGGCCAGCAGCGCGCTCGCCGTCGCTCCTCCGGCCGCCCGATCGACGGCCCTGAGCGCCACCCGCCGGCTCCCGGGATTGAGCGCCAGCTGCAAGGCGTTCTGGTAGTCGCGGGCGCGGCTGGCCGCTCCCCGAGCCTCGATTTCCAGCCGGCGCACGTCGGCCGCGAGCCTGCGCACGTCCTCCCGCCGGTCGTCCACGCCCCGATCCGGACCGACGACGCCCGGATCGACGACGCCCGGTGGCGAGACGCCCGATGCCGCCGGGGCGCTCGACGCGAGTGTCCGCTCGATCCGCGTCACCTCGGAGCGCCACCGCGCCGCCTCGGCCTCGGCGCGGGTTCGGGCCGTCTCCGCCTGGGCGATGGCCGCCTCCAGGCGAGACCGTTCGAGCGCCCACTCGCGCTCGGCGCGCGGGGCGACGGGCTGCCCTGGCGCCGCCGGCGCCGCCGGGATGGGCGCCGGACCGGGGCGAGGGGCGGTTGGGCGCGGCGCGGCTGGCTCGATCGCTGCTGGCCCCCGCTCCGCCCGCTCGCGAAGTGCGGCGAGCTCGCGCCGCTGCCCGATGTCCTGCCACACGAGGATCCCGCACGCGACGAGCGCGGCCACCGCCGCCCATCGGGCGATCAGAATCCCCGGCTGCGCGCCGCGGCGACGGGTTCGCACGCACCCCCCGGTCGGCCTCGAGCGCCCGCAGCCGCTGCTGCAGGTGTGCTTCGACGTGCGCCGGCGGGTCCACCGGTTCGAGCGCGGCGCCAATCGAGCCGACGACGTCGAGGGCGGCACGCATCCGCTCCTGGCACCGGGCGCACCCGCCGCCGGCGTGCGTCCGCATCTCGGCGCTGCGCTCGGCGTCCAGCGCGCCCAGCACCAGCAGCTCCCACTCGGCGTCGAACTGACGACACGGCAGGGTCATGGCGCCATCCTCACCCGGGCGACCGGCCCGAGGGCCCCGCGCAGCTTGTCGAGCGCCAGCCGGAGGCGCGATTTCACGGTGCCGAGCGGCTGGTTCAAGTGCTCAGCGAGTTCGGCGTGCGTCATCCCGGCGAAGTAGGCGAGTTCGACCGTTCGGCGCTGGTCGTCGGGCAACCCGCTGAGCGCATGCCGAACGGACAGGGTGGTGTCGGCGTCGGAACCCCGCCGATCGACCGGCGAACTCTCGTGCAGCGACTCCTCGAACTCCAGCTGGCCGCGCCACCTGCTGTCCCTACGCAGGGCGTCGAGCGCGAGATTCCTCGCCATGGTCATCAGCCATGCCAGCAGCTGACCCTCTTCGGCCCGGTAGAGCGCGGCGCGCGTCCACAGACGGACGAACACGTCCTGGAGCACCTCCTCGGCAATCCCCTCGTTGGTCACGATGCGGCGGATCAGCGGATAGAGGCGGCGCCCGTGGCGTCGATACAACTCGACCAGCGCGCGCTGGTCGCGCAAAGTCAGCCGCGCCATCAGCTCGGAATCCGCAGCCCGCTCGAGCACGCCGTCTGGTGTGTCCACGTCGGCACTCATTACTACGGAAGCCGTTGAGCTCCTGGATCACCGCGGCCGAAAAAATGTTGCCGATGGCGGTGATCCAAGCGAGGGGCGCAGTCCGTTACTCCAATGTTCAATCGAAAGGAGCCCCCATGTTCAACTCGTTCAGATCCGCGCTCTCCTCCGCGTCCCTCGTGCTCGGTGCGGCGGTGCTCACCGCCAGTCCGGCGCTCGGCCAGTCGACGACGGCCAGCGTCATCATCATCCACGGCCTGCCCGGCGGCGACCTGCAGCAGCCGGCGGCGCTGCCCGTCGACATCTCGGTGGACGGGGCGTGCGCCCTGACCCGTGTCACCTACCGGAGCATCATCGGCCCGCTGAGCATTCCGGCCGGCACGCGAAGCATCGCCGTGCACTACCCGGCCACTGGATCCTGCTCATCCGCGGCGGCCATCGGCCCGGCGGCCGTGCCGTTCAACGGCGGTGAAAGCGCCACCATCATCGCCCACGTCGGCGCCAACGGCGCGCCCACCGCCAGCAAGTTCCTCAACAACCTCAGCGCGACTCCGGCCGGCCGCGCCCGGGTGGCCATCCACCACACCGCCAACGCGCCGGCGGTGGACGTCTACCTCACTCGGGCCTTCGGCACCCCCTCCTCGACCATCGCCCTGACGACCGGCTTCGTCCCGGGCGAACAGACCGTCCTGCCGATTCCGGGCGAGCGCCAGCTGCTCGCCATCACGGCCGCCGGCTCGCCGACCGCCGCCTTCGGACCGGTCGGGCTGGGGCTGTCCCCGAACAACCTCTACTCCCTCTATGTCGTCGGGTCGCTGACCAACGGGACGCTGGACGTGATCGCCGACGTGCGCGCGGTCCAGTGACACGATTCTGATGCCCAAGCCGTGGTAGCGCGCTGGTCCCGGCCGGCTGGCATACTGACAGCGATGCCGATCCTCGAGGCGCGCGACCTGCAGAAGCGATACGTCAGAGGCGACTCCGCCGTGGTCGCCCTCGCCGGCGTGTCGCTGTCGCTCGAGGCCGGCGACTTCGTGGCACTGATGGGGCCGTCGGGCTGCGGCAAGTCGACGCTGCTCCACATCTGCGGGGCCATGGATGCGGCATCGGCCGGCGATCTGCGCTTCGAGGGCCGGTCGCTGGCCGGTCTCTCCGACGATGCGCTGACGCGGGTCCGGCGGGAGCGCGTCGGCTTCGTCTTCCAGGACTTCAACCTGCTGCCGACCCTGACCCTCGGCGACAACATCGCGCTGCCGTGCCTGCTCGCCGGTCTGCCGGCGAAGGAGGCCGGCCGCCGCGCCGCCGAGCTCGCCGGCCGGGTCGGCATCTCGCACCGTCTCGCGCACTATCCGCAGCAGGTCTCGGGCGGCGAGATGCAGCGGGCGGCGATCGCGCGGGCGCTGGTCCATCGTCCGTCGCTGCTCGTCGCCGACGAGCCCACCGGCAACCTCGATTCCGACAACGGCGGCCGCGTGCTCTCGCTCTTGCGCGAGCTCAACGGCGAAACCGGCATCACCATCCTGCTCGCGACCCACTCGGTGGAAGTGGCGGCAGCCGCCGGCCGCGTGATCCGCCTGCGCGATGGCCGGATTGCCGATGGTGCGGACGCCGGCGCCGCCCGCGCCGGGGATCTCGTCGCGCCCGGTCGTGCTCGGTGATCTACTGGCGTCTCTTCCACCAGTTCATCATCAGGCGGCTCCTCGGCGAGCGCGTCCGCACCGCGACGACGATCGTCGGCGTCGCGCTGGGGATTGCCGTCGTCATCGGGATTCAGCTCACCAACGCCAGCTCGCTGCGCGGCTTCGAGACGGCGCTCGACACCGTCGCGGGGCACACGTCGATCGAGATCGTCGGCAACGGCGGCATCGACGAGACCCGGCTGCGTGAACTCGGCTGGCTGCGCCAGTTCGGCGTCATCAGTCCCGTCGTGCAGGGCGAGATGGCCATCGTCTCGAGTCCAGCAGCCGGCCCGGACGAGGATGCCCGCGGCAGCAGCGCGGCCGGGGCGTCCGGGCAGGGGCGTCGGCGCGTCCGCAGCGAGGCGGTCCGCGTCCTCGGTGTGGACGTCCTCCGCGACCAGCCCTTTCGCGACTATCGCCTGCTGCAGGTCGAGGGCAGCGCGGCCCACGACGCCGAGGTGACGACGCAGAAGTTCCTCGAGATCCTCACCAACGAACGAGCGGTGGTCGTGCCCGAGAAGCTGGCGCGGCGCACGGGCCTCGGGCTCGGCGGCGAGATCCGGCTGATGGCCGGTGATCGGGTGCGGCCGTTCGTGATCCGCGGCCTGCTGCGCGACGAAGGCCCGGCCCGCGTCCAGGACGGCAGCTTCGTCCTGATGGACATCGCCGCGGCGCAGCTGGCGTTCGATCGTCTCGGCCGTCTCGACCGCATTGACGTCCGCCTTCCGGATGGCGCCGATGTCGAGACGGCGCTCGCGGCGGTGTCGCCGCGCCTGCCGGCCGGCTTTCGCGCGCAGCGGCCGGCCCGCCGCGGCAAGCAGGTGGAGCAGATGCTGGCGGCCTTTCACCTCAACCTCACCGCCTTGTCGTGGGTCGCGCTGGTCGTCGGGCTGTTCCTGGTCTACAACACCGTCACCATCTCGGTCATCGCCCGACGCGACGAGATCGGGATGCTGCGCGCGCTCGGCGTGACGCGCTGGCAGGTGATGGCGCTCTTCCTCGGCGAGGCGGCGGCGCTCGGGTTCGCCGGCACCGTGCTGGGACTGGCCGGTGGCCGGCTGCTGGCCGACGCCGCGGTCGGCCTCACCAGCACGACGGTCAGCACCCTGTACATCGCGGCCGCGGCCGCGCCGCCGCAGATGACGGCGGCGCAGGTGATGCTGGCCTTCGCCATCGGTCTGCCGCTGTCGCTCATCGCGGCGGCGCTGCCGGCGCGCGAAGCCAGCCGGGTGCCCCCGACCGCCGCGATGCGCGGCGGCGACGCCGTCGAATTGCGGCTGCGCGTGCCGGCGTCGGCGTTCGTGCCGGCCAGCGTGACGCTCGCCGCCGCGGTCGGCCTGGCGCTGCTCCCACCGGTCGACGGCCGGCCGCTCTTCGGCTACCTCTCGTCGTTCGCCATCATCGTCGGCGCCTCGCTGCTGGTGCCGGCGATCATCTACGCCCTGGCGCGGGTGTTGCGGTCGCCGCTCCGCCGCTGGCTCGGTGTCGAGGGCCTGCTGGCCCACGCCAACCTCGCCGCGGCCATTCCCCGGCTGGCGATCTCGATCGCGGCGCTCGCCGTGAGCCTGTCGATGATGGTGGCGATCGCGGTCATGATCGGCAGCTTCCGCGACACCGTCGCCTACTGGGTCGGCCAGACGCTGCAGGCGGATCTCTTCATCGGCCCGGGCCTGCAGCCCACCGTCGGCTCGGAGCAGACACTCTCGCCGGCGGTCATCGCCGCGGTCACCGCGCATCCGCGGGTCGAGGCGGTGGACGCCTTCCGCAACCTCGACCTCACCTACCGCGGCAACCTCGTCGTCCTCGGCGCCGCGACCTTCGAGGTCGTGCGGGCGCGCGGCTCCCTGCTGTTCAAGAGCCCAGCCGACGGACGGCAGCGGCTGCGCGACGCCATCGGCCGCGATGCGGTGATCGTGTCGGAGGCGTTCGCGAACAAGTACCGCGTCGCCGACGGGGATACCGTGACGATCGACACTCCACGCGGACCCCGTCCCTTCGACGTGGTGGCGGTCTACTACGACTACTCGGTCGACCGCGGGGTGATCGTGATGGATCGCGGCACCTTCCGGACGTATTGGGGCGACCTGTCGCCGACCGGGATGGCTGCGTTCCTGCGCGACGGCAGCGACGCGGAGCAGGTCCGGCGGGAGATCCTGGCGTCCCTCGATCAGGGCCACCAGGCCTTCGTCTACACCAATCGGGCGCTGCGCGAAGAAGTGCTGCGGATCTTCGACAGCACCTTCGCCATCACCTATGCGCTCGAGGTCATCGCCATCGTCGTGGCGATGCTCGGCGTCGCCGGCACGCTGCTGACGCTGGTGATCGAACGCGCTCGCGAGTTCACCATCGTCCGGCTCGTCGGCGCCGATCGGCGGCAGGTGCGGCGGATGGTGGTGATCGAGGCGGCGCTCATCGGCGCGATGAGCCAGGCAATCGGGCTGGCCGTCGGCCTGGCGCTGTCGATCGTGCTGATCTACGTCATCAACGTGCAGAGCTTCGGCTGGACGATTCAGTTCCGGCTGCCGGCCGCCTTCCTGGTGCAGGCGTCCATCGCCGTGGTGGTGGCGACCGCGCTCGCCGGCATCTATCCCGCGCAGCGGGCGTCGGCGCTGGTGGTCGAGCACGGCGAGTAGGACTGGGAGGCAGGGCATGTGGAGACAAGGCGTCGTCGCGTCGCTGGTGCTGGGCGCGTTCGTCTCGCTGCCGGCCGCCGGATCGTGGCGGCAGGCCGCGCCCGGCTATGCCTTCGCGTTTCCGCGCGACCATGCCAGCCACCCTGACTTCAAGATCGAGTGGTGGTACTACACGGGCAATCTCGACGCGGCCGACGGGCGCCGCTTCGGCTACCAGGTCACCTTCTTCCGCGTCGGCATCGACCAGGCCCCGACGAATCCCTCGAAGTGGGCGGTGCGCGATCTGTTCATCACCCATCTGGCCGTGAGCGACGTCGCCGCCGGCAGCTATCTGTTCGACGAACGGCTGGGCCGTGGCGGCCCGGGTCTCGCCGGCGCCGAGACGACGCGCTACCACGTCTGGAACGACGACTGGACGGCCGGTCTCGACGGCAGCGGTCGTCACGTACTCGAGGCGCACGGTTCGCGCGTCGGCCTGACGTTGACGCTCGACGAAGGGAAGCCGCCCGCGATCAACGGCGTCGGCGGCATCTCGCAGAAGGGCGCCCAGGCCGGCAACGCCTCGCACTACTACTCACTCACCCGGATGCCGACGCGCGGCGCGTTGTCGATCGCGGGCAAGACGGTGGCCGTCACCGGAACGAGTTGGATGGATCACGAGTTCGGCACCAGCTTTCTCGAGGCCGGTCAGCAGGGCTGGGACTGGCTGTCGCTCCAGCTCGACGACGGCCGTGAGCTGATGCTCTATCAGCTGCGTCGCGCCGACGGCTCCCGCGACCCGCACTCGAGCGGGACGCTCGTCGGTCGCGACGGCCGGACCCGCCACCTCGGCGCGGCTGAATTCTCATTGACGCCGTCCGGCCGCACCGTCAAGGCGCGGTCCGGCGCGACCTATCCGGTGGCGTGGTCCGTCGCCGTTCCGTCCGAGCGCCTGGCGCTCGAGGTGACCACGCCACTGGCCGATCAGGAGCTGTCGGCCGACAAGTCGTCCGGGATCACCTACTGGGAAGGGCTGATCGACGTCGCCGGCCGCGCCATGGGCGCGCCCGTGCGTGGCCGCGGCTACCTCGAGATGACGGGCTATCGCGGCAGCCTGGGTCGCGTGTTGTCGTCATCGTGAGCGTTGCCCCTCCGGTCGCCCGGCGACTGGAGAGCTGATCAGACTACCGATCGACTCGTAGTCGTCGACAAGCTGCACGTGAAGCTGCGGGTAGACGCCCTGATGCCCGCCCCGCATCGGGCCGTCTACGCGCAGGCACTGTCGTGTCGTCCCTATTGTGATCAGCTCACTAGTCTAGCCGCGGCGGACGATGTCGACGGCGACTTTCGTGCGCTGCTCGCCGCCGCCGAGGATGACGCCGCGGAGCGGGCTGACGTCGGCGTAGTCGCGGCCCCAGGCCAGGGTGACGTGTCGATCGGCGGGGACGCGATCGTTGGTCGGGTCGGCGTCGATCCAGCCGAGGCCCGGCACGTGGAGCGACACCCAGGCGTGCGAGGCGTCGACCCCGACCAGGCGCGGCTCGTCCGCCGGTGGCGCCGTCTCGAGGTAGCCGCTGACGTAGCGCGCCGGCAGGCCGAGCGACCGCAGGCAGGCGATCTGCAGATGGGCGAAGTCCTGGCAGACGCCGCTGCGTTGGCGGAAGACCTCGGCGACCGGCGTCGCGATCGTCGTCGCGCCCGGCGCGAATGTCAGATCGCGATGCAGGCGGCGGGTCAGGTCGACGAGGCCGTCGACGACGGCGCGGCCCGGCGTGAACGACGCGGCGGCGTAGGCGGCGTAGGCCGGGCCGGCCTCGACCAGCGGCGAGTCGACGACGAAGTCGAAGACGTCGACCGGCAGCGTGTCGATGCCGTCGCGCACGGACTCCCAGGCCGGCGAACCAACCGGCAGCGGCGACGCGGCGTCGACCTCGACCGCGGCGCGCGACGTCACCAACAGGCGGCGGTGCGGGCCCTGCATCGCGAAGAACGCGACCGGGTTGCCGTAGAGGTCGTGGTGTTCGCGGAGCACGGCGGGCGGCGGATCGAACGTCCACGTGTGGGCGAGCGGGGCCTGGCCGGTCGAGCGGCGCGGCTGCAGCCGGGCGACGTGGTGCGAGACCGAGACGCGCTGGTCGTAGTCGATCCGGGTGACGTGGGTGATGTCGTAGATCATCGCGTCTCTAGTCCCCTGGAAACGTGATGGCTCACACAATTCCCGGGCGGGGCATCCCCGCTAGCGGCGTTGCTCGTCGGGCGAATATGCCCAATATTCTTCCTCCTCGCGCCTTGCCATCGGGGCGCCGCGCTCCGGGCCTTGTGCAAGCCATCACGTCTCCAAGGGACTCTAGCTGACGCGGGACACGGCGTGGCTGAAGTAATAGTGCGAGAGCGTGTCCGACAGCTCGGCGAGGCCGCGCGCCGTCTCGGCGAGCAGGCGATCGAGCCGGTCGGGCCGTCCGGCGCCGCGGGCGGCGCACAGCGCCGTGACGTCGGCGCCGCGGATCGCGGCGAGCAGCCGCGCCGCCAGCGCCTGCTCGCGGGTCGACGCGGGGGCGCCCGGGTCGCGCGGCAGGCCGTCGACGTGCGCGGCCAGGGCCTGCAGCTGGAAGGCGATCGAGCGCGGCACGCTGTCGTCGGCGATGAGCAGGTCGAGCACCGGCGCCAGGCTCGCATGGGCGTAATAGCGGCGGCGGTAGGTCATGCTGCTGTCGCCGATCTCGAGCAGCGGCCACAGCGCCGCGGTGTCGCTGCCGTTGGCCGGCAGCATGGCGCGGACCACCGTCGCCAGCGTGGCGCCGCGCTCGAGGCGCCGGCCCGCGCTCAGGAAGCGCCAGCCGTGGCCGCGGGTCATGTTCTCGGCCTCGACGCCGCTGAACGCCGCCAGGGTCATGACGATGCGGTTCAGCAGGACGAGGGCGTCGCCGGCGCGCTCGCACTCGACGTCGCCGCGAAGGTCCTGGTGCAGCTGGTTGAGGATGCGCCAGGCATCGCCCGACAGGCGATCGCGGACCAGCCAGGCGACGTGGCGCAGCTGGCCGAGCGTGTGGCGCAGGCCCGGCTGGCGGTCCTCGTCGAGCATCGCCGCCAGCACCTGCGCCTCGAGCTCGGCGATCGAGGCGCAGGCCGGCGTGTCGGCCGGGACCAGCTTGAGCGTCGCCATCGCCCGCACCATCGCCGCCAGCTCCGGGGCGTCGTCGATGCTGGCCGCTTCGACCAGCCGCGAGGTGGCGGCGCGATAGACGCGGACCAGGTTCTCGCAGCGCTCGGCGTAGCGGCCGAGCCAGAACAGGTTGTCGGCGACGCGGCTGGACAGGTCCTTGGGGGCGCGGTCGACGGGGACGGGGCTGCCAGCCGGCGCCAGCAGCGACACCTGCGCCACCGGGCCGTCGGACAGGATCCAGGTGTCCTTGCTGCCGCCGCCGCTCTGGGTCGAGACCATCGAGGAAGCGCTGTCGTCGGCGACCCGGGTCAGGCCGCCCGGCATCACCGCGTAGCCGTCGCCGTCGGCGGCGGCGAAGGCGCGGACGACGATGGCGCGCGGTTCGAGCCCCGCCGCGCCCCACACCGGCGCCGTCGAGAGCGCCAGCGCCGTCTGGCCGACGAACTCGCCGGGCCGGGCCCGGATCTCGTCGATCAACGCCTGCCGCTCGCGCCGCGACAGCCCCGCGCCGAAGATGGGTTCGCGGCGGAGCCGCGGGAACGCCGGCTTGATCACCAGGTCGTCGAGTCGCGCGATGACGTGCTCGCGCTCCCGCGGCTGGCCGCACCACCACGTCGGCACGGACGGCAGCGCGAGATCCTCGCCGAGGAGCAGGCGGCACAGCCCGGGCAGGAAGGGCAGCATCGCCGCGGTCTCGAGGATGCCGCTGCCGAGCGCGTTGGCTACCGCGACGCGGCCGGCCCGCACCGCCTGCACCAGGCCGGCGATGCCGAGCGACGACTCGCCGCGCAGCTCCAGCGGATCGCAGAAGCCGTCGTCCATGCGGCGCAGCACGACGTCGACCGGCTGCAGGCCCTCGACCGTCTTCAGGAACACTGCCTCGTCGCGGACGGTCAGGTCGCCGCCCTCGACGAGCGTGAAGCCGAGGTAGCGGGCGAGATAGGCGTGCTCGAAATAGGTTTCGTTGAACGGGCCCGAGGTGAGGAGCACGACCCGCGGCGCGTCGACTGGGCGCGGCGCCAGCCCGTTCAGCATCTCGCGCATGGCCCGGAAGAACGGCGCCAGCCGCTGGACCCGGCAGTCGCGGAACGCCTCGGGCAGGCTGCGCGACAGGGCGATCCGGTTCTCGAGAGCGTAGCCGGCGCCCGACGGCGCCTGCGTCCGGTCGGCGAGCACCCACCAGGCGCCATCGGGCGTCCGCGCGAGATCGGCGGCATGCAGGTGCAGGTGCCGGCCGCGGACCACCGGCAGGCCGTGGCACGGGCGCAGGAACCCGGGGTTGGCGTAGACCAGGGCCGCCGGCAGCAGGCGCTCGTGCAGCAGCCGCTGGGCGCCGTAGATGTCGGCGAGGATCAGATCGAGGAGGCGGGCGCGCTGGGCGAGGCCGGCGGCCAGGCGGCTCCAGGCCGCCGGCGCCACCACCAGCGGGACGATGTCGAGCTGCCACGGGCGGTCGATGCCGCGCGGATCCCCATAGACGTTGTAGGTGACGTCGTGATCGCGGATCGTCTGCCGCGCCGCCTCGAGGCGGGCCGACAGCTCCGCCGGACCGAGCGCCTCGAGGGCGCCGACGAGGCCGGCGCCGTGCGGGCGGACCACGCCGCCGGACGACACCATCTCGTCGAAGGCGCGCCCGTCCGGGGCGTAGTCGGCAAAGCCGCTCCACGTTGCGGTCGTCTCCGGCATCAAAACGGTCCGGTCAGGAATCGACGGGGCTCCACCGCCGCCTCAGGACCGACGCAGGTCCAGCGTGAACGGATGATCCGGGTTCCGGGGGGCACGCGTGGTCTCGAACGGACCGGGCGTGTGGCCCATCGCCAGGAAGCGGGCCAGGCGCCGTCCTTCCGCCTCATAGGCGTTGATCGGGCGCGTGTCGTGGTTGCGGCCGCCCGGGTGGCTGACGTGGTAGGTGCAGCCGCCGAGCGATCGCCCGGTCCACCTGTCGACGACGTCGAAGACGAGCGGCGCGTGCACCGGAATGGTCGGGTGCAGCGCGTTCGGCGGCTGCCAGGCGCGATAGCGGACGCCGGCGACGTGCTCGCCGTGCGTGCCGGTCGGGTGGAGCGGGACCTCGCGGCCGTTGCAGGCGATGACGTGGCGCCCGTCGACCAGGCCGGTGACCTTGACCTGGAGGCGCTCGAGCGATGAATCGACGTAGCGCGCCGTGCCGCCGCCGGTCGCATCCTCGCCGAGCACGTGCCACGGCTCGAGCGCGTGCCGCAGCTCGAGGTGGACGCCGCGGTAGGCGACCTCGCCGACGCGGGGGAAGCGGAACTCCTGGTGCGGCGCGAACCACTCGGCCTCGAACGGGAAGCCGGCCTCGTTCAGGCCGCCGATGACGTCGGCGAAGTCGTCGGCGACGAAGTGCGGCAGCATGAAGCGGTCGTGCAGCTGAGTGCCCCAGCGCACCGGCGCGTGGCGGTATGGCGCATCCCAGAAGCGCGCGATCAGCGCCCGGAGCAGCAGCTGCTGGGCCAGGCTCATGCGGGCGTGCGGCGGCATCTCGAAGGCGCGGAGCTCGAGCAGGCCCTGCCGGCCGCTGCCGCCCTCCGGCGCGTAGAGCTTGTCGATGCAGAACTCGGCCCGATGGGTGTTGCCGGTGACGTCGATCAGCGTGTTGCGGAAGATGCGATCGACGATCCAGGGCGGCACGGGGCCGGCCGCGTGATGGCTGGCCCGATCGTCGAGCCGATCGATTTGGGCCATCGCGATCTCGAGCTCGTGCACCTGGTCGCCGCGCGCTTCGTCGATGCGCGGATGCTGGCTGGTCGGGCCGATGAACATGCCCGAGAACAGGTAGGAGAGCGACGGATGGTTGTGCCAGTAGGCGATCAGGCTGCGCAGCAGATCGGGGCGGCGCAGCAGCGGGCTGTCGCCGGGCGTGGCGCCGCCGACCACGATGTGGTTGCCGCCGCCGGTGCCGGTGTGGCGCCCGTCGACCAGGAACTTCTCGGTGCCGAGGCGCGTCAGGCGCGCTTCTTCGTAGAGCGTGGTGGTGTGATCGGTCAGCGCCGCCCAGCTCGCGGCCGGCTGCAGGTTGACCTCGATCACGCCGGGGTCCGGCGTCACCTTGATGTTCGCCAGCCGCGGATCGTGCGGCGGCGGCTCGCCTTCGAGGATGATCGGCGTCTGCAGGGCCGCGGCGGTCGCCTCGATGGCGCCGATCAGCTCGAGGTAGCCCTCCGCCGTCTTCACCGGCGGCAGGAAGATGTGCAGCCGGCCATGCCGCGGCTCGACGCACAACGCGGTGCGGACGAGCCCGGTGGCCGACTCGCCGAGCTGCGGCAGCAGGTCGCGCTCGTCGTCGGGCGGATCGAGCGTCTGTCCCTGGCCCCAGGCCGCGCCGGCCGGCGGCGCGCCGGGCAGGCGGTCCATCGTTCGCGTCGGGGGAGCCGCGGGTGGCGGCAGGGGCGGCCGCTTCTCGAACCCGTCCGGGCCAATCAGCGCCTCGCGATCGGCCTTGGCAATCCACGGCAGGCTATCGAGCGGCAGGCGCAAGCCCATGGGCGAATCGCCCGGCAGCAGGAAGAGATGCTCGCCGCGGAAGAACCAGGGCCCGCTGCGCCACCGCCAGCCAGTCGGCGCATCCGGATCGTCGCGGCGGGCCAGCGGCAGCGCGTACCCGACGACCGTGCGGAGGCCGCGCTCGAGGAGGCGCGCCAGGCGGACCCGCTCGGCGGGGTCGTCCAGCTTGGCCTGCAGCGGGTCGAGGTTGACCGGCAGCCGGCGCTCCTTCCAGAGGTAGTACCAGACGTCTTCGTAGCCCGCGATCGCGCAGTCGGGCTCGACGCCGAGCCGCGCCGCCAGCGCATCGACGAAGCGCCGCGCCGTCCCCGCCTGGTGGCCGAGATCCTTCGACTCGTCGGCGATCAGCGTCTCGTCGTGCCAGATCGGCTGGCCGTCGTCGCGCCACCAGCAGCCGAGCGCCCAGCGCGGCAGCGGCTCGCCCGGATACCACTTGCCCTGGCCGTAGTGGAGCAGGCCGCCCGGCGCGAAGCGTGCCTTCAGGCGGCGCAGCAGCTCTCCGGCGAGGAGGCGCTTGCGCGGGCCCATCGCCGCGGTGTTCCACTCGTCGCCGTCCGGATCGTCGATCGAGACGAAGGTCGGCTCGCCGCCCATGGTGAGGCGCACGTCGCCGCGGCGCAGCGCGGCGTCGACTTCGTCGCCGAGGCGTTCGATCCGGGCCCACGTGTCCTCGGTGTAGGGCTTGGTGACGCGCGGCGCCTCGAAGACGCGCGTCACCGCCATGTGGTGCGAGAACTCGACCTCGCTTTCGTCGACGGCCCCGCTGATCGGCGCGGCGCTCTCGGGCTGCGGCGTGCAGACCAGCGGGATGTGGCCTTCGCCGGCGAGCAGGCCCGAGGTGGGATCGAGGCCGATCCAGCCGGCGCCGGGCACGTAGACCTCGGCCCAGGCGTGGAGGTCGGTGAAGTCGACGGTGGTGCCCGACGGGCCGTCGAGCGCCTTGACGTCCGGGGCGAGCTGGATGAGGTAGCCGGAGACGAACCGCGCCGCGAAGCCGAGATGCCGCAGCAGCTCGACGAGCAGCCAGCCGGTGTCCCGGCACGAGCCGGTCCGCTTCTCGAGCGTCACCTCGGGCGCCTGCACGCCCGGCTCCATGCGGATGATGTAGCCGATGTCGTTGGCGAGGCGCTGGTTGAGGCCGACCAGGAAGTCGAGCGTGCGCGTCTCGCGCCGGGGCACCGACGCAATCAGGGCGCGCAGCCGCGCGCCGGGCGGGGCCGGCGTCCGGAACGGCGCCAGGTCGCGGGACAGGGCCGGCTCGTAGGCGAACGGCCACTGTTCCGCCGCCGGTTCGAGGAAGAAGTCGAACGGGTTGATGACGTTGATTTCGGCGACCAGGTCGACGGTGACCTCGAGCGACCGGGTCAGGTCGGGGAACACCGCCCGCGCCAGGTAGTTGCCGTGCGGATCCTGCAGCCAGTTGAGGAAGTGCGCCTCGGGCGCGATGCCCAGCGAGTAGCTGAGAATCGGCGTCCGGCAGTGCGGCGCCGGCCGCAGCCGGATGGTCTGCGGCGACAGCGTGACCGGCCGGTCGTAACGGTAGGTGGTGCGGTGGGTCAGGGCGACGTGGATGGCCATGTGCGCCGGGCCGGTTCAGGAGTCGGGGCCCGGCCCTCCGTCGGCATCATATTGAGGAATGCCGGCGCCCGCCCGCCCAAGTTGGCACCGGGCGACAGCCTTGTCGGAGAAATGCGCCAGGCGACAGGCTTGTCGACGCTCGCGCCGGCCGCGCGCCCCACGGCTGTAAGCAGCCCGTGGCGGAAGTCCCACGGCATTCGACGGGCGATGCATCCCGACGCTCGGCGTTGCTCGTCGGTTGAATATTCTCGATATTCGCCCTCCTCGCGCTTGATCGCCGGGCGCCTCGCCCGTCTCGGTGCCACGCGGCACTTCCACCACGGGCTGCTAGACTGCGCCGTTGATGTCGACCCTCGTCCGCGCTCTCCTGCTGGGGCTCGCCGGCGCCGTCGCGTCGGCCGGGACCGCGGCCAGCGCGCCGGACCAGATCGCCGTCGCGCTGGTCCGTGGCGACGGACGTCTGCAGCCGCTGGTGCGCGTCGAGGGTGAGAAGTGGAGCCCGCTCGCGCCGGCCGAGGCCGCCGGCGACTGGCGCCTCTGGCTGTTGGACGATCCGATCGTGAAGACGTCGCCGTTCGCGGTTCGCGCCGCCCGACCCGTCACGGCGGCCGCCGCCGACCCAGCCACGGCGTGCGCGGCGGTCTCGGGCCTCGAAGCAGGCCTGGTGGCGGCCCCGACAGCCGCGGCCTCCGCTCCGGACGGCGCCACGCCACTCGGCATCGCCCTGCGCGGCTCCGACCTTCGTCCCGATCTGCCGGTTACCGTCACCGCCGACAGCGAGCTGGGCCGGCAGCTCGCGGCCCGGGCGGCCGCGGCCTTCCATCGCGCCGAGGACGAGACGCTGACCCTGGAGGCCGAGGAGCTGCCGGCCGGCTTCCCGCGCTTCGCCGCCCGCCGTGAGCGTCCTGTCACCTGGACGCGCATCGTCCGGCAGGGGCTGCCGCAGGCGGCCGCGAAGAGCTACTACCTCGAAGGCCGCAAGGACTACCAGGGCTTCCGCGGCCGCACCGACATCGGCCAGATCCGGACCACCGGCCACGTGTTCGTGCAGGTGGCCGGCGATCGCGAGACGGTCGACGCCGAGGTCGATCTCAGCGACGTCGAAGGGCACCAGTCGGTGTTCCGGACGCCGCTGGCGACCGTCGCCTGGCCGTCGCGGGCGGCCTGGCTGTTCGTGACGCGCGGCCCGGATGGCGCGCACCTCGAGATCGTGGAGTTGACCCCGGGGACGAGCCGGCCCCGGTCGGTCTGGCAGGGGCCGGACGGCTGTGAACGAGGGACGCGATGATCAAGGGGCAAGGAATGCTGGCGGCCGCGGCCGCGTGTGTCGTGCTCGCCGTCACCACGACGGCGGCCGAGGGCCAGAGTGCGGCGGCCCAGACTGCGCCGGCCCAGACTGCGCCGGCCCCGTTCGCGCCTGCCGCGCCGACCGTCGCCGCTGTCAAGGCGCTCGGGCCACGCATCGAGCAGAACCTGCGCCAGAACGTCGTCCCGTTCTGGTTCCCGCGCTGCGTCGACACGGTCAACGGCGGCTACACCGTGCACTACGGGCCGAAGGGCGAGCCGCTTCCCGGCGGCGTGAAGATGATCGTCACCCAGGGCCGCCAGCTGTGGCTGGCGTCGGCGCTGCTGCGCAGCCGCTACGCCATCCCGGGCCTCCGCGAGGCCGCCGATCACGGCTATCGCTTCCTGCGCGACGTCATGTGGGACAAGACCAACGGCGGCTTCTACTGGCAGGTCGACGCCACCGGCCGGCAGGTGATGCGGCCGCAGAAGCACCTCTATGGCCAGGCGTTCGCCGTCTACGCGCTGAGCGAGTACGCCTTGGCGACCGGCGACAAGGAGGCGCTCGCGTTCGCGCTGAAGGCCTTCCGGTTGATCGACGCCAAGGCGCACGACGGCGTCCACGGCGGCTATCGCGAGGTACTTCGCCGCCGACTGGAGCGCGCCACCCGCCGGCGACGACTCGCCGCTCGGCGCGCCCGCCGATCTCAAGCTGATGAACACGCACCTGCACCTGCTCGAAGCGTGGGCGACGCTGTTGCGGGCCAGCGCCGATCCGCTGGTCCGCGAGCGCCTCATCGAGCTGGTCGGCATCGAGACCCACGCCGTGGTGCGGGCCGGCTGGACGGCGCACACCGATCGCCACCGGGCGGACTGGACGCCGATCCTCGACGCGACGACAGCGCGCGTCTCCTACGGCCACGACATCGAGAACATCTGGCTCGTGTCGGACGCCCTCGACGCGCTCAACCAGCCGGTCGCGCCCTACACCGAGTTCTTCCGCACCGTGTTCGCCTACTCGCGGCAGTACGGCTGGGACGACGCCAAGGGCGGCTTCTACGACAGCGGTCCGAAGGCGGCGCCGGCCGATCGCCGCCAGAAGGTGTGGTGGGTGCAGGCCGAGGTCATCGTCGCGGCGCTCGAGATGTATCGCCAGACGAAGGATCCGGCCTACCTGGAGATCTTCCAGAAGACGTGGGCGTTCATCGACACCGCCCAGACCGACTGGACCAACGGCGAGTGGTTCGAGTCGATTGCCCCGGACGGCACGCCGAGCCGCGGCAACAAAGCGACGCCGTGGAAGGGCGGCTACCACAACGGGCGCGCACTCCTGCAGGTGCTCGATCGACTGGCGCGGCTCACGCCGTAGCCGCCCGAACGACTCCGGAGTCGTTCCCGAACCACTCCGGAGTCGTTGGCGAACCACTCCGGAGTCGTTCGGGGGAGGTCGAGTACTCGCGGAACATCCGCTGGATGTCGCGGGCGTCGGACGTGCGGCTGAGCGCGAGCATCAGCAGGATGCGCCCTTTGATCGGCGTCAGATCCTCGGCGGCGAGGGTGCCGGGGACGGCCATCACGCGGCCCGGCTCGCCTTGGGCGACGATGCGCCCGGCGCCGGTCCGCGTCGCGGTGACGACCACCGTGCGCCGGCCGGTCGCGTAGCGGATCCCGTCGAGCTGCGATCCGCTGGTGCCGCCGGCGGCCGACGCCAGGACGATGCCGGCGGCGCCGTTGTCGACCGCGGCGCGGATCAGGTCGCCGGGCGCGCCCTGGTAGGTGAGCAGCACGTCGACGCGGGGCAGCGCCGTCAGCGCCTGGACGTCGAACTCCGACTGCGCTCCGCCGCGCTTGTCGCCGCGACGCGCGTAGACGATCCGATCCGCGTCGACGACACCGAGGCGTCCGTCGCGCGACTGGAAGGCGTCGAGCCGCTGCGCGTCGACCTTGGTGACGTCGCGCGCGCCGTGGATCTCCTCGTTCATCACCACCAGCGTGCCCCGCCCGCGCGATTCGGCGGCGGCCGCGACCCGGACGGCCGCGACCAGGTTGGCGGCGCCGTCGAAGACGGCGGCGTCGGGCGGGCGCATCGAACCGACCACGACGATCGGCTTCTCGCTGCGGACGGTGAGGTGCAGGAAGTAGGCGAGCTCCTCGAGCGTGTCGGTGCCGGAGGTGACGACGACGCCGGCGTAGTCGTCGTCGCTGTCGGCCAGAATCGCCGAGACCCGTTTGGTCAGCTGCAGCCACTGCTCGAGCGAGAGCTGGCCGCTGGACACGTTGCTGAACGCCTCGACGTCGACCCGCGCCTGCCGATCGATGGCCGGCGCCAGGCGGACGAGCTCGGCGGGCGAGAGTCGCGATCCGGTCCGGTTGGCGATGGTGCCGCCGGTGGCGATGAGCCGGACCCGCGGCAGCGCCTGCGCCCGCGCCGCGGCCGCCGTCGGGGCTGCGGTCAGGGCCAGGCCGCTGGGGAGTCCTGTGATCAGGAGGAGGAAGAGGAGGCGACGCCCCGTCGCCCGGATCATGGAATGCCGGTGCCGGTGCCTGTTCCGGCGCTCTTGCCGATGCTTGGGCCGATGCTTGGGCCGATGCTTGGCCGATGCTCGGGCCGGTGCTTGGGGCTGGTGCAGCAGCGGCCTGCTTGTGTGCCATCGACAGCCAGTCGGTGAGGCGGGTCACCGCCAGGTCGGCGGTGGTGGCGTAGAACGGCATCAGGGCGGTCGGACCGCCGTAGGCGTTGATCACGTGGGCCCGCCAGCGCTCGAAAGCGACTTGCGTGACTTCGACGCGATAGTCGCGCCCTTGGATACGTTGGACGATGGGTTGGGTTGTGGTGGTCAAGGAGGTCGAACCCCGTGCTGGCGAAGCGGTATTCTAGCGATCGCACAGCGGCGATCAAGCGAACAAAGGCACGAAGTTCGTCCACAGCGCCGGAACCGGCCGATCGACTGGCGCCGGGCGCCGATCTTTTCTTCCCGTCCGCGACCTCTGCACAGGTGTTCCACCAGTTGTCCACACGTTTTCCACATTGGCGTCTTTCGTCCGTCCCGGACCGCCTCGCCGGCGCCCTCCTGGCCGTCGCGATCGTGGCGTCGGCGGGCGTCCCGGCGGCCGCCGACGGGCCGGCGCCAGCTCCGCCGTCGACGACATATCGGCTGTTTTTGCGGGACGGATCGTCGGTGGCGACGGTTGGCGAGTTCGCCCGGACCGGCGACCGCGTGGTCGTGACGATCGGGTTGGGCGATCGCCTGACGATGACGACGGTGCCGGCCGCGCAGGTGGACTGGGCCCGGACCGATCGCTACACCGACGCGGTCCGCGCCGCGCACTACGCCGCCACCCGCGGCGAGTCCGACTTCGCGGTGATGAGCGTGGTCGTCGCCCGCACCCTCAGCGACGTCGCCATCACCCCGGGCCGGGGCGCGCAGCTCGCCCTCGCCGAGCGGGCCCGCCGCCAGCTCGCCGAGTGGCCGCGCGAGCACTATGGCTATCGCGCCGACGAGGTTCGACAGACGCTGGCGCTGCTCGACGAAGTGATCGCCGGCCTGCGCGCCGCCAGCGGCCAGACCAACTTCGACGTCGCGTTCGTCGCCAACGTGCTGCCGCCGCCACCACAGCCCGTCCTGCCGCCGCCGACCCTGCAGGATTCGATCGAGCAGGCGCTGCGGCTGTCGCTGCTCGCGGACGCCGGGGCCGAGCGGACGGCGCTGGCGAGCGACGCGCGCACCGCCATCGCGGCGGCGCCGCCGGCGCCGTGGCTCGCGGACGCCCGGGCCCGCGCCAATCGCGTCCTCGACGCCGAGCGCCGCATCGATACCCGCTACGCCGTGCTGTCGCGGTCCACGGCCCGTGCCCTCGATCGACCGGGCCGCGGCTACGACGTCGCCGGCCTGCTCCGGGTCCGGGCCCGGGTCGTCGAGCGCGATGCCGCGCTCGGGCGCGCCCGGCCCGAGACCGTCCAGGGCCTCCTGGCGCTCGTCGACGTCCGGCTCGACGCGGCGCGGCGCCTGCAGCTGGCCCGCGATCAATGGGCCAGCCGCGCCCCGGTGCTGCGCCGCTACCAGCGCGACGTCGCGCCGTGGCTCGACCTGTTCGTCCAGCACCGCCGCATGCTCGACGACATCCGCGCCCTGTCCGGTCCGCCGGTCGATCGCCTCGGCGCCTTCAACCTGGCGCTGGCCCGACTGGCGCCGCTACTCAAGACCGTCGACGTCCCCACCGAGGCGCGCGCCGCCCATGCCTCGATGCTCGGCGCCATCGGCCTGGCCGAGACGGCCAGCCGCGGCCGCGCCCGCGCCATCGAATCGCAGAACCTGTCGGTGGCGTGGGAAGCGTCCGCCGCCGCCGCCGGGGCGCTGCAGATGGCCGAGCGGGCCGCCCGTGACGTCGTCGCGCTGCTGCGTCCGCCCGCCGAGCCGTGAGCGAGTCGATCCTCGCGCCGGCGCCGATCACGCCGCGCCGCACCCGCCTGGTGCGGGTGCCCGATCTCGCCCGCCTGCAGCAGGCGATCGCGCTGACGTCGGTCGGCGCGTCGCCCTTCCAGGCCCGCCGCACCGCGGTCGTCGTCCCGAGCGCCAGCGCCGCCGACGTGCTGCGCCACACCCTCGAGGATCTGTGTCTGGTCGCGCGCTGGGTGCCGACCGACGAGGACCGCGCCGTTCTCGGCGCGCACGACTGGCCGGTGCGGGAGTTGCCGACGCCTGGCGGGGACGCCGCGCCGCTGGCGATCGCGCTGCCGCACATCGTCACCCGGGCCGGCTTGTATGCCGTCTTCGGCGCGGCGCTCGGCGCCGTGCCGCGCATCGATCCGATCGCGCGCGAGGTCGTGGCCGGCGCGGTCGCGCGCCGCGTCGCCGCGGCCGGTCCGGCGCCGCCGTTCGCGCTCCGCCCGGCGCTGGTCGCGGCGATGCTCGAGCTCTACGACGCGCTGCACCGCAACCGGCGCACGGTCGACGACTTCGAGCGCCTGGTCGGGACGGCGCTCGAGAGCGGCGCCTCCTACGATTGCGGCGCCGCCCGGCTGCTCGAGGAGACGCGGTTCCTCGCCGCCGCCTTCCGCGGCTACGACGCCGCCCTCGCCGACGCCGGCCTCGTCGACGAGCACGGCCTGCGGGCGCGGCTCCTCGCCCTCGACGCGCGGGCGATGCCGCTCGCCAGCGTCGTCGTCGCCGTGCCCGATCTGGCGGCGGCGAGCGAGGGCCTGTGGCCGGCCGACTACGACCTGCTGACCCGTGTCGCCGGCCTCGAGTCGTTGACCGTCGTGGCCACCGAAGGCCTGCTCGGCACCGGCTACCTGACGCGCCTGCTCGACACGCTGCCCGACGTCGAGCTGGTGACGTTCGCCGGCGCCGCGCCGCCGGCACTGACGACGGGTGGCGCGGATCGGATCGTGTTGGTCAGCCGCGACCGTGAAGACGAAGTGGACGCGTTCGCACGCCGCGTGCGCGCGACCGAGCCGCCGGCGCCCGACGCCGGCGCCATCGCGCTGGTGCATCAGCGGCCGCTGCCGTATCTCTACCTGGCGCGACAGGTGCTCGGCGCGCACGCCGTGTCGTGGCAGGCGGTCGACGCGCTGCCGCTGGCCGCCGAGCCGTGGGCGGCCGCCGTCGACGTCGTCCTGACGTTCGCGGCCTCGGACGCCTCGCGCGCGGCCGGCGTCGCGCTCCTGTCCACGCCCCTCCTGCGTTTCGACGCCGCTCCCGACCGCGACGCCGAGCCCGATCTCGACGTCGAGGCCGCGCCTCCGACGACCAGGCCGCTGACCCTGGACGCGGTGGCGTGTGCCGATCGCGAGCTGGCCGACGCGTTGTTCGTCGGCGGCCGCGAGCGGCTCGTCGATCTCGCGGCGCGGTGGCGCGAGGCGCTCGATCGCGGGCGCGGCCGGCCGCGCCGCCATCGCGCGCTCACGGCTGTCGAGGCGCTGCTGCGTGCCGCCGAGGCCCTGGCGCCCCTCGCCGAGGCGCGCCCGGCGTCGGCGCAGCTCGAGACCCTGGCGGCGGCACTGGCCGCGGCCGAGCGTCCGCCGATCGCCGGCCCGGCGCGGGAGCGGCACCTGCGCGCGCGGGGCGCCATCCGCGGCCTGCTGCAGCGGGCCCGCGAGGCCTACCTGCGCTTCGGCGATCCGCCGATGGCGATCGACGAGCTGGCGCCGCTGATCCGCCGCCTCATGGAAGCGCAGACCTTCAACCCGCGCGTCGGGCCGGGCCTGGTCCACGTCGTCGACGCGTCGGCGGCGGCGTTCGGCCGCTACGCCCACGTCACGCTCGCCGGCCTCGTCGAAGGGGAGTGGCCGACCGGATCCGGCCGCAACGTGTTCCTGCCGGGCAGCCTGCTGAAGGATCCTCGGCTGGCCGAACGACGCCGACCGGCGGGCCGCGTCCCGGGCGATGTTCGACGACCTGCTCCACCTGCCGCGCCGAACCCTGGCCCTGTCGGCGTTCACACTCGAGGACGACGCCATCGTCCGGCCGTCCGCCTACCTCGAGGATCTCGACGCGCTGACGTTCACCACGGTCCCGCTCGCCGGCACCGCGGAGGCAGCGCTCGCCCTGGCCGTGGCGCCGCTGGCGGTCGACGGGACATCGCCCGCAGCAGCGCCGTCGCGCTGGCCGCTGGCGGCGGCGCCGGCCGGCCCGGCTGATGTGGGGCCGCGCTCGCCGATCGCCTACGCCGTTACCGCGCTCGATCGCTACCGGCAGTGCCCGTTCAAGTACTTCGCCCGCGACGTGCTCGGCCTCGAGGAGGACGTCGTCGAGGAGACGGGGCTGTCGGCCCGCGCCCGCGGCACGCTGGTCCACGCGGTGTTCCAGACGTTCTTCGACGAGTGGACGGCGGCCGGTTACGGCGCCATCGACGCCGCCGCGCTGCCGGCGGCGCGCGCCCAGTTCGCGGTCGTCGTCGATCGCCTGCTCGAGACCATCCCGCCGTCGGAGCGGGCGATCGAGCGCGCCGTCCTGCTCGGCTCGGCGGTCGCGCCCGGCCTCGGCGAGCGCGCCTTCCGGTTCGAGGCCGCCCGGCCGCAGGCGCTGGTGGCGCGCGAGCTGGAGGTGCCGCTCGACGGCGAGTACACGCTGGCGCCCGAGACGCCGCCGATCCGGCTGCGCGGCACCGCCGATCGCATCGATCTGCTCGGCGACGGCACGCTGCGGCTGATCGACTACAAGACCGGCAAGGCGAGCAACGCCCGCGAGCTGCTGCAGGTGAAGGTCTACGGCGCGCTCGCCGAGACGCGTCTGCACGGTCGTCTCGGCCGGACGTGGACGGTCGGCGACGCCGGCTACCTGGCCTTCGGCCGGGGCGACGACCTGTTCGCCGCCGTGGTGACGCCGGAGACGCGGGCCCAGGTCCTCGCCGAGGCTGGCGCCGAAGCGCGCGCGGTCGCCGACGCGATTGAAGCCGGCACCTTCCCGGTCGCCCCGGACGACCTCTTCACCTGCAACTACTGCGGCTTCGCCGCCGTCTGCCGGAAGGACTACGTCGGTGACGAATAGGCCGCAGCCCGGGTTGTTCGACTTCGACCCGGAGCGTCCGCCGTCGTCGGCGCCGCCCTCGCCCCGGGTGGTGCCCGCGCCTGGGCCGTTCGCGGCCGACGAGGCGGCGCGCACCTACGCCGTCGACCCGCGCCACAACGTCGTGCTCGAAGCGTCGGCTGGCACCGGCAAGACGACGGTGCTGGTCACGCGCTACGTCAACCTGCTCTCGGTCGGCGTCGACCCCGCCAACATCCTGGCGATCACGTTCACGCGGAAAGCCGCGGCCGAGATGCGCGAGCGGATCATCGCCACGCTGCGCCGCGCCGCGACCGAGAGCGAGGACGGCCGCCAGCGCTGGCTGGCCCTGCGCGACCGCGTCGGCGACATCGCCATCAGCACCATCGACGCGTTCTGCTACGCGCTGCTGCGCGAGTTCCCGCTCGAAGCCGGCCTGGCGCCCGGCTTCACGGTCGCCGACGAGACCGAATCGGCGCGCCTCGCCGAGGATGCCATCGACCGCGCCCTGGCCCGGTGCCGGGCCATCGCCAAGAACGATCCGGCGATGCAGCTGGTCCTGACGCGGATCACCCCGCCGCGGCTGCGCGTCGCGCTGGCCCACCTCGTCGATCGCCGCCTGGTGGCCCGCTCCGGCCTCGATCGCTACATCGGCCGCGAGCCCGCCGTCGGCCTCGAGGCGCTGACGGCGCGGGCCGTCGTCCGCTTCCAGCGCGCGCTCCAGGCGCTGCCGGGCGGGCTGCCGGCGTTTCTCGCCGAGGGCCCGATCGAGCATCCGCGGTTCGGCCTGATCGCCGCCGACCTGCGGGCGCTGGCGCGGGGCGACGTCGCCGATCCGGCGACGCTCGCCGCGCTCGTCGAGACGCTGCGCTTCTATTTCCTGACGCAGACAAGGCCGATCAAGCCGCGGCAGCGGATGCCGACCGGCTACAAGAAAGAGCAAGCGGTTTCCGAGGCCGGCTGGAAGCGCCACACCGAGGCCATGCGGGCGGCCGCGCCGGAGGTGCACGCGGCGCTGCAGGCCTGGGCCCGCGACCTGAACGTGCTGCTCTCGCGCGGCATCGAGCGCGTCTTCGCGATCACGCGTGACGAGCACAAGCGCACGCTGGCCGAGCACGACGTCGTCGATTTTCCCGAGCTGCTCGAGCGGGCGGTCGACCTGCTCCAGCAGATGGACGAGTTCTCGCAGAGCCGCTATCGCCTCGAATCGCGCTACCACCACGTGCTCGTCGACGAGTTCCAGGACACCAGCCGGCTGCAGTGGCGGCTGGTCGATCTGCTGGTGCGGTCGTGGGGCGAGGGCTTCGGCCTGGTGCACGAGGCGCCGGTGCTGCCCTCGCTCTTCATCGTCGGCGACCGCAAGCAGTCGATCTATCGCTTCCGCGACGCCGACGTGACGCTGCTCGACCAGGCTGCCGCGACGATCCGCGGCCTGCGGCCGGAGGGGGGCGGGCGGCGGGCGATCTCGCGCAGCTTCCGGGCCCGGCCGGCGCTGCTCGCCTTCGTCAACGACGTCTGCGCCGAGATCGCCGGCCCGACGCCGGTGCGGGCCGATGCGTTCCGCTACGACGCCACCGATCATTTCCCGCTCGACGCCGGTGCCGCCGGCGACGACGACTCGCCGCTCGGCGTGATTGTCGCCGAGGGCAGCGACGCCACCGCCCAGGCCGTCGCCGGCGAAATCGCCCGGCTGCTCGACGCCGGCACGGTCCGCGATCGCGGCACCGGCCTGCCGCGCCCGGCCGCGCCCGGCGACATCGCGATCCTGTTCCGGTCGCGCGACGCGCACCGCGAGTTCGAGCGCGCCCTCGAGGCGCGCGCCATCCCCGCTTACGTCTACAAGGGCCTCGGCTTCTTCGACGCCGACGAGATCAAGGACCTGGTGGCGCTGATCCGCTTCCTCGCCGCGCCGGCCTCGGACCTGCGTGCGGCCGCCTTTGCCCGGTCGCGCCTGGTCGCGCTCACCGACCACGCGCTGGCCCGCCTGGCGCCGCACCTGGCCGTCGCCTTCACTGCGCCGAACCCTCCCGAGGCCCCGACCGCGCTCGACCCGGCCGACGCGCGCCGCCTGTCACAGGTCCGCGCCTGGCTGGCCGCCTGGCTGCCAATGGTCGATCGCTTCCCGCCGGCCGACGTGCTCGACCACGTGCTCGCGGTGTCGGGCTACGGCGACGTGCTGGCGGGCCCGCGGCTCGAGCAGGCACGCGAGAACGTCAAGAAGCTGCGCGGCCTGGCCCGGCGGGTCAGCAACCGCGGCTACGCGACGATGGCCCGCCTCGCCGAGCACATCGATTGCCTGGCCACCGGCGACGAGGCCAACGCCGTCCGCGAGGCGGTGCACGCGGTCAACCTGATGACGGTGCACGCCTCCAAGGGGCTCGAGTTCCCGATCGTCTTCGTGGTCAACATCGGCCGCGGCGTCAACCGCCGTCGATTGCCGGTGCGCGTCCACCTGTCCGGCGACGACGACAGCGACCGCGGCTCGGCGTCCGTGTCGATCGAGGACTTCCTGTCCGACCAGGACAACCTGGAGCCGGAGCTCGAGCGCGAGGAGACCAAGCGCCTGCTCTACGTCGCGCTGACCCGCGCCCGCGATCGGCTCTACCTGTCGGCGGCGGCCAAGGACGGGGCGGTGAAGATGGGGCCGCACAGCCTGGGCCAGTCGTTGCCACTGGGGCTGCAGCAGCAGATCACGACGGTCGTGCCGATGGGTGACGGCGAGCGCCTGACGTGGACCGGCCGATTGCGGTCGCACGTCCTGCGGGTGGCTCGCGACACGCCGGCCGCGACCGTCGAGGCGGGGGCCTCGACCGTCGCGGCACGGGCCGCGGACGCGGTGGTGGCGGGGACCGCTGCCGCGGCGGCGCCGGCCATCGATCGCGTCCGGCTCGTGCCGGCGGTGCCGCGCGCGTCGGTCACCGATTCTGGCGTCGGACGGTGCCGACGCGTCAGCCGCGGAGGCCGCGGTGCGCGGCGACGAGGAGCCCGCCGGCGGACGCCTGGTCGGCCGTCTCGTGCACCGCCTGCTGGCGCGCTTCCCGCCCGGTTCGTCGGCGGAGACGCCGGAGGTCGAGGCGACCGTGCCGGCGCTCGTCACCGATGACGAGCGGGCCCAGGTCCCCGAGCTCGACGCGGCCATCGCACGGGCGGTGACCCTCCACCAGCGGCTGGTGTCGCGCCCCGAGGTGCAGGCGCTGTTCGCGGACGGCGCCGCGGCGTTCGAGGTGCCGGTGTCGCTCGTCCAGGACGGCCGTGTCCTGCGCGGGACGATCGACTGTCTGATCCGCCGTCCGGACGGGGCCCTGGTGGTGGTCGAGGTGAAGACCGGTCCGCCGCGACCGGAGCACCAGCGCCAGCTCGAGGCCTACCTCGGAGCGATCCAGGCACTCGGTCCGGCGATCCGTGCAACCGGATGTCTCGTCCATCCGTAACTCCACATAACGGAGCGTGCGTTCACGCTTCGGCGGGCGTTGATCCCACCGAGCCTCAACGTCCGGACCCTCGGCGCCGATTAGATAGGGGAGCCAAACCCGGGGGCCTGGCCTGGTGTCAAACCAGGCAAGAGGCGCGGAACGAGCGGACCAGGGGCACGCGGGACGGCTGTCTGGAGGCTGTGGAGACAGTTTTGCAGCGTTTCGCGAGCGAGGAGCCAAGGGCCATGATGCGAGCCACCACCACCACGATTCCGGCAAAGCGGCCGCGACCCGCGACGTTCGAGTTCGAAGCACTCGAAGGGCTGCCGTGCGGGTGCGTGGCGGTTGCCTACCGGTCGCGGCTCTGGGACGTGACGCTGATTCTCGCTCGACGCCAAGGGCCCCCACTGCGTATTCGCGGGACACCGTGCCGGCCAGGTCATCCATTTCGGAGAACCCGACGGGATGGGCGACGAGGACGGCGCCGAAGAATAGGGCAGGGCTAGCGCGGTTCGAGCAGATCGTCCGGATCGACGTCTTCGAAATAGTCACACTCCGGACACATCCACTCCTTGTACTCGCGCTTGACGGTCTGCTGGGTGCCGGGAATGGTGTCGACCCGCTCGGCCTGGCGCATGCGCATGAGCTCGCCGCACATCGGGCATTCTTTCGTCATGATCGCTCCGATCATCGGCTCGACCGTGCCCGATCTCCAGGCGCCGCCGCGCCTTGACAACCCGCCCGGCCGTTCCTATCGTTAGCAGTCCGAACGCGCCAGCGGCTCATGCCCTCGTCCCCCCTGCCCCGTGTCGATCGTCTCGCAGCCCATCAGGCCGATCCTGGTCGGGCGTGCTTTGCCGATGAAGCCGGCATCGACTTTCCGGCCCTCGCGGTCGCGGTCGAGCGGATGCGCCACGCGTTCGTTGGCGCCGACGCCGGCCCAGCCCTCGACATTCCGGTCGACGTCGCCCGCCGCACGGCGCTGAAGGGCGGCGACCTTTCGGTCCAGCTGCCGGTTCGGCGCACCTGCGAGCGCTGCGGCGGCCGCGGCGAGGCGTGGGGTGAACCCTGCGCGCCGTGCGCCGGGGCCGGCCACACCGAGGAGACGCGGGACATCACGATCGCCCTGCCGCGCGGGCTGGCCGACGGGGATCGCCTCCTGGTCCGCCTCGGCGGCCGCCACGTGGTGCCGACCGCGGTCACCCTGCACGTCAGCCTCACGTGATTGAGCCGGCTCGGGCGTCCTGGCTGGCCTTCCTGTCCCTCGCGTCGGCGTGGACCGCCGCCGTCGCCGGCCTGGCGGTGCTGCCGCTGTCGGCCGCGGCCTTCGCCATCGGCGCGCCGGCCGGTGCCCCTGCGGTGGCTGCGGTGGCCGGCTGGCTCGGCATCCTGATCGCGCTCGGCGCCCTGGGCTACGCTGCGGTGTCGGGGGTGGTGGCCAGCGGCCTGCGGCGGGGGAGACGCTGGGCCCGCGGCGGTGCCCTCGGCCTGGCCTTCGCCAACCTGTTCCTGCCTCCGTTCGGCACCGCGCACGGCGTCTACGCGCTCTGGCTGCTGCTGGCGGCTCCCCGGCCCCACGACCACGTTTTCCGAGGTGATTCATGAGCACGAGTGAACGATCCAGTACGGGCCTCGACGCCAACATCGCCGCCGCGCTGAGCTACTTCTTCGGGCTGCTGAGCGGCGCGCTCTTCTTCGCCATCGAGAACGAGAGCCGCTTCGTCAAGTTCCACGCCATGCAGTCGATGCTGGTTTCGGTCGCCGCGATCGTCGTCTACATCGTCTACACGATCGTCTTCATGATCCTGTGGCGGCTGCCGTTCATCGGCTGGATCGCCGGCATCTTCGGCTCGCTGGGCTGGCTGCTGCTCGCGCTCGGCTTCCTGGGGCTCTGGCTCTTCTGCATGTTCAAGGCGTTCCAGGGCGAACGGTTCAAGCTGCCCTACCTCGGCGAGGTCGCCGAGAAGCAGGTGTGGCCGTCGGAGCGGTAACCGTCCGTGGCGGCGGGCGCGCCCGAAGCGGGCCCGCCACGGCTACAATGCAGGGATGTTTTCCCGTTCGTCTCCGGTGACGGAGACCGCCGTCCTCGACGCCCTGCGCGTCGTCCAGGACCCGGACCTCCACAAGGACATCGTCAGCCTCGGGTTCGTCAAGCGCGTCGCCATCGACGGCGGCGTGGTGGCCGTCACGATCGAGCTGACCACCCCGGCCTGTCCGGTCAAGGATCAGCTGCGCGATCAGGCCGCGGCGGCGATCCGCGGGATCGCCGGTGTCACCCGCGCCGACGTCGAGATGACGGCGAGCGTGCGGTCGGCGGCGCTTCCCGACGGCGGCCGCGTGCCGATCCCGGGCATCCGCAACATCATCGCCGTCGGCGCCGGCAAGGGTGGCGTCGGCAAGACCACCGTCGCGGTCAACCTGGCGATCGCGCTGGCCCGGCTGGGCAGCCGCGTCGGCATCATCGACGGCGACATCTACGGGCCGAACGTGCCGATCATGCTGGGCGTCCGGACACAGCTGCTGCACGACGGCGAGAAGATCATGCCGGCTGAGAAGTACGGCATCTCGGCGGTGTCGATGGGCTTCCTCACCAGCGACGAGGCGCCGGTGATCTGGCGCGGCCCGATGCTGCACGGCGTCGTCACCCAGTTCTTCCGCGACGTGCGCTGGCCCGAGCTCGACTACCTGATCGTCGACATGCCGCCGGGCACGGGCGACGTCGCCCTCAGCCTCAGCCAGTCGGTGCCGGTGTCGGGCGCGGTCGTCGTCACCACGCCGCAGAAGGTGTCGCTGGCCGATACACGGCGGGCCGTGAAGATGTACGAGAAGCTGAACGCGCCGGTGCTCGGCATCGTCGAGAACATGAGCCACTTCGTCTGTCCAGGCTGCGGCCGTGAGGCCGACCTGTTCGGCCGCGGCGGCGGGGAAGGGCTGGCCGGCGAGCTCGGCGTGCCGTTCCTCGGCCGCATCCCGCTCTACGAGCCGGTGCGCGCCGGCGGCGACAACGGCGTGCCGATCGTGATCGGCGAGCCGGACTCGCTCCCGGCCCAGGCCCTCGTCGCCGTCGCCGAGCGCGTCGCGGCGCGGATCTCGATCGCCAGCTACGCGCGGACGATTCCGCTGACCCCGGTGCCCTGATGGAGATCGCCTACACCAAGACCACGCTCGCCAACGGTCTCGACGTCATCCTGCACGAGGATCACACGCTGCCGATCGTCGCGGTGAACGTGTGGTACCACGTCGGCTCGAAGGATGAGCGGCCCGGCCTGACCGGCTTCGCCCACCTGTTCGAGCACCTGATGTTCGAGGGCTCGGCCAACCACGATCACGGCTACTTCCCGCCGCTGCAGGACGCCGGGGCCGCCGTCAACGGATCGACCAACGCCGACCGCACCAACTACTGGGAGGTCGTGCCGACCGGCGCGCTGGAGCTCGCCCTGTTCCTCGAGTCGGACCGGATGGGCTTCCTGCTGCCGGCGCTGACCGAGAAGAAGTTCACCACCCAGCGCGAGGTGGTCATCAACGAGCGGCGGCAGAACTACGAGAACCGCCCCTACGGCCTGGCCGGGATCGCGACGACGACGGCGCTCTATCCGGCGCAGCACCCGTATCACTGGCCGACCATCGGCTACACGCCCGACCTGCGCCAGGCGACGCTCGACGACGTGCGCGACTTCTTCGCGCGCCACTATCACCCCGGCAACGCCTCGATCGCGCTGGCCGGCGACATCGACCCGGCCTCGGCGCTGGCCCTGGTCGAACGCTACTTCGGCGATCTGCCGACCGGACCGCCGGTGCCGCGCGTGGCGGTGCCGGAGGGCGGCCTGTCCGGCGAGACGCGCATCGTGCTCGAGGATCGCGTCGACCGGCCCCGCCTCTACCTGGCGTGGCGGACGCCGGCGCTGTTCGAGGATGGCGATGCCGCGCTCGACGTCGCCGCCGACGTGATCGCGAGCGGCAAGACCTCGCGGCTCTATCGCACGCTCGTGCACGAGCGGCGGCTCGCCCTCGACGTCTCGGGGGGGCAGCAGTCGCGCGAGCTCGAGGGCTTCTTCCAGCTCGCCGCCACCGCGGCGCCCAATCGCACACTGGCCGACATCGAGGCGGTCATCAACGAGGCGATCGGCGAGCTCGCCGCCACCGGTCCGTCCGACGCCGAGCTCGAGCGCGCGCTGGCCCAGGCCGAGGCCCACTTCGTCTACCGGCTGCAGACGGTCGGCGGCTTCAGCGGCAAGTCGGATCAGCTGAACGCCTACAACGTCTATCGCGGCAACCCCGGCTCGTTCGACGCCGACCTGGCGCGCTACACCCGCCTCACCGCCGGCGACGTCCGCGACGCCGCGCGGCGGCTGGCCGCCGGGCCGCGGGTCGCGCTCAGCGTCGTGCCGCAGGGCGCCGGCGATCAGGCGCTCGCCGGGTCGGTCACGGCGGTGGCGTCGTGAGTGCGCCGCGCCGCCTGCCGGCGGTCGGGGAATCGCGCGGCATCCACTTCCCGCCGATCGCCAAGCACACGCGCGCCGACGGCTCGCGGGTCTGGACGGTCGAGCACCGCGGCCTGCCGGTCGTCTGCCTGAGCGTGCTCTATCCGATCGGCAGCGCCGGCGATCCGGCCGATCGCTTCGGCCTCACCTCGCTGACGGCCGATCTGCTCGACGAGGGCACGCTGTCGCTCGACGGGCTGGCCCTGCACGACGCGCTGGCGCGTCTCGGCTCGCACCTCGAGGGCGAGGTCGGGCCCGACGCTGCCGCGCTCGGCCTGGTGACGCTGTCGCGCAACGGCGCCCGGGCGACGGCGCTGCTCGCCGACGTCGCTTGCCATCCGCGCTTCGATCCGGACGACTTCGCGCGCGTCCGCGACAATCGCGTCAGCCGCCTGGTGCAGATGCGCGACGTGCCGGCGGCGGTGGCCGAACGCATCTTCAGCCAGCAGATCTACGGTGCGCATCCCTACGCCCACTCGCCGGTCGGGGTCGTGTCGTCGCTGCGGGCGACCACGCTCGACGACGTGCGCCGCTTCCACGAGGAGGTGCTGCTCGCCACGACGCCGACCATCATGGCCGTCGGCGACGTCGCGCACGCCGACGTCGTGCGCTGGGTCGACGCCGCCTGGCCGCTGCGCGATCAGGCCTTCCGACCGGAGACCCGCCCGACCGGCGCCGCGGCGCTGCCGCGCGGGCCGTCGCTGTCATTCGTGCACCGCGCCGCCGCGGCGCAATCGGAGCTCCGCGTCGGCCGCGTCGGCGCCGCCCGCTCGACGCCCGACTACGCCGCCCTGGCGGTGATGAACACGATCCTCGGCGGCACCTTCGTCAGCCGCATCAACTCGAAGCTGCGCGAAGAGAAGGGCTTCACCTACGGCGTCCGATCGACGTTCGACTACCGGCGCGAGCCGGGCCCGTTCGCGGTCCTGACCAGCGTGCAGGCGTCGGCGACGACGGAAGCCATCGCCGACATCCTGACCGAGATCCGCGGCATCGGCGGCGACCGGCCGGCGACGGCGGCCGAGATCACGCGGGCGCAGGCGGCGCTCACCCGCAGCTATCCCCGCAGCTTCGAGACCGCCGAGCAGGTGACCCGCGCCGTCGCCCAGATCGCCCTGCACGGGCTGCCCGACGACTATTTCGACGGCTTCGTCCGCGACGTCTCCCTGGTCACTGCCGAGCAGGTATCGGATGTCGCCCGGCGCTACGCCGCGCCCGACGACCTGCACGTGGTCGTCGTCGGGGACCGGTCGCACCTGGTGGCCGACGCGCTGGGCCTCGGCCCGGCCGTCGAGCGGTCGATGTCAGACGACTGACCCGTCGCCGTCCTCAGGACGGGGGCGCCGGGACGGGACGGAGTATGATCCAGGCGTCGCGGCGAGCTGACCGAACCGTGACGAACCTCCCCGGCGACTCGTGCGTCTGATTCTGGCGAGCTATCCGTGCGTCTCGCGAAACTCGGCCTCAGCGTGTTCGGCGTCTTCGGCGCCATCGCGGCGACACTTGCCGTCGCCACGATCTGGCTGCTGTTGACCGATCCCGTCACCGTCGCCGACGCTGTCCAGCGTCGCGACGTCTCGCCCCTCGTCCGCGCGCTGGCCGGCGCGATCTACGACGCGATGAAGGGACTGTTTAAGTACATTTAGCGCGCGTGGCTTCGCCTCGCGCGCCCGTAACCTCCAACTCCCAACTGCCAACTTCCAAGGAACTCCCAACTTCCAACGCCCAAGAGGCCTTCGGCCGCGCCGCGGGAGGCAGATGGTCGGTAGTTGGGCGTGGGAATTCCTTGGAAGTTGGCGGTTGGAGTTTGGGAGTTCCACGTAGGTCCCGGCCGGCCGCGCACCGCGCGGCCGACCCGCGCCCTACGTCGTGTAGCCCTTCACCAGCGAGTCGTGCAGGAACTTTGTCAGCACATAGCCATCCACCCACTTGAAGGGCGAGACGCCGGTGCTGTAGTGGCCGCACGGCAGCACGAAGGACTGGTGCGGCAGGCCGCGCGCGCCGAAGTCGGCGATGAGGCGGCGTGACAGCGAGACCGGGAAGGTCAAGTCGTAGCGGGCGTAGACGAGCAGCGTCCGCGTGTCGCGCATTCGTTCGAGATACGGCTGCGGGCTGATCGGCAGCCACATGCGACGCAGCGCGTCGAGCTCGAGGCGGCCTTCGAGGCTCTCGCGCACGTGCTCGGTCGAGAGGCCGTCCCACACCACGTCGGCGAAGTACGGCGAGACGTGGTTCAGCGCGGCGGCGCGGACGAGCGGCTCGTGGGCGGCGGTCAGCATCGACAGGCAGGAGCCGAGGCTGGTGCCGAGGATGCCGACGCGTTCGTAGCCCTGCGCCGCCATCCACATCACCGCCCGCCGCGCGTCGAGCACGGCCTGGCGGCAGACGGCGAGCGTGCGGCCGACGTTGGCGCTGACGATGTAGTCGGCGCGGGTCAGCTCGGGCGGCATGCGCACGTCGTGGTACGGCAGGCTGAGGCGCAGCCCGCTCATGCCGAAGCGGGCCAGCAGCCGGGCCAGGCCGATGTGGCCCCCGGCGTCCGAGTTCCACTGCGGGAGCAGCACGACGCCGGCCCGCTTCGACCCGTTCTCGGCCGGCACGTAGCGCGCGTGCACGACGTTGTTCTGGGGATGCGGCGTGACGACCGCACTCTCGAAGCGGAGCACGTTGTCGCCGTCGAGCTCGTAGGCCGGAGCCGGATCGACGGCGAAGAACGACCCGGATGCCGCCGTCGCCCGTTCGCCGGCGGCGACGAGCGCGGCCGTGATCGAGGCATCGTCGAGGCCGGCCGCGAGCGCGTCGGTTGCGATCGACGGCAGGCCGGCGCGCGGCAGCCAGTCGAGGCCCCAGTCGAAGGGACGCACGACCCGGACGGAGCCGGCGTGGATGCGACGCTCCCAGGCGTGAAAAAAGGGACGTGCTACCACGATCTAGGCGGCGAGCGCGGCCTCCACGGCGAGGGCGATCTCGAGCAGGCGCTCGGTGTCGCTGGCGACCAGCTGCAGGCCGACCGGCAGGACGCCGGGAGGCGTCGGCACGGGCAGCGTGATCGCGGGGTGGCGCGTCAGGTTGAATGGCTGGCACAGGCGCAGCAGCGTGCTCCGGATCGGCTCCTCGACGTTGCCGAAACGGATCGACGCCGTGCCGAAGGTCGGGGCGGTCACCGGGGACGTCGGCAGCAGCAGCACGTCGGCGCGGCCGAGCGCGCGATCGACGGCCTGGCGCAGGACGGCCTGCGCCTGCGTGGCGCGCGCGTAGTCTTCCGCGGCGACGTAGCGGCCGGCTTCGAGCCGCGCCCGGACGCCGGGCGAGTAGTCGGCGCCCTGCGTCTCGAGCGTCGCGGCGTGCAGCGCCGCGGCATCGGCCAGGCAGATCGGGAGATAGGCGGCGGCGGCGTCGTCGAGGACGCCGAGCGGCGCGGCGGTCATCGTCAGGCCGCAGGCCCCGAGCCGATCGAGCGCGGCCTGGTAGGCGGCGCGGACGTCGTCGGCGAGCCGTTCGGCGAAGCCGGCGGTGACGATGCCGGCGCTCAGCGACGCCAGCTCCGGCGTCAGCGCGTCGAGGCCGGTGGGCCGGCCGGCCATCACCTGGTAGAGCAGCCGCGCGTCGGCGACGCTGCGCGCGATCGGTCCGACGTGATCGAGGCGCCGGCTGAGCGCGACGACGCCCTCGGTCGGCACGTCGCCGAACCGCGGCTTGAGGCCGACCAGGCCGCACAGCGCCGCGGGCAGGCGGATCGAGCAGCCGGTGTCGGTGCCGACGCTGGCGAAGCCGAGGCCGGCGGCCACCGCCGCCGCCGATCCGCCGCTCGATCCACCGGTGATGCGGCTGGTGTCGCGCGGATGCCGCGGCGGACCGTAGGCCGATTCGTCGCTGGTCGGGCCGAGCGCGAACTCGTGCAGGTTGGTCTTGCCGATGATCACCGCGCCGGCTTCGCGCAGCCGCGTCACGACCGTGGCGTCGGCGCCGGCGACGTCGAACTGGCGCACCCGCGACGCCGCCGTCGTCGGATAGCCGGCGACGTCGATCAGATCCTTGACGCTGATCGGGATGCCCTGCAGCGGGCCGCGGTCGAGACCGGTGCGCAGGTCGGCGTCGGCAGCCGCGGCATCGGCCCGGGCGAGATCGGTGGTGACGGTGATGAACGCGTTCAGCCGCGGGTTGTCGCGGGCGATGCCGTCGAGCGCGGCGTCGACCAGCGCCGACGCGGTCAAATCGCCGGCGCGCAGCCGGGCCGCGGTCTCGGCGATGCCCGGCAGGGGCACCGCTGCCGCGATCGCGCCGCCCTCCGGCGGTGGCGGGGCGATGGCGGCCGGGGCGATGGCCGCACCGCGCAGGGCGATGCGCGCCGTCGCGTGTTCGGCCCAGGCCGCCTGGCGCAGCCGCTCGCCGGACGCCCGCAGGGCTTCCAGTACCGGCACGATCTGTCCCAGACCGCGGCGTTCCGCGTCGGCGCGTGCAGTCTCGAACCAGTCCGGCAGCATGTCCAACACGATGTTAACCTAGGGCGCCTGACGGCCGAGTTCACCGCGCCACTTCCTTCCCTCATGGGCCGACTCACCAAAATCATCGCCACCATCGGCCCGGCCTGTGCCGCCGAGGGCGCCATCGACGCGCTGATCGCCGCCGGCACGGACGTCTTCCGGCTGAACTTCTCGCACGGGACGCACGAGGAACACGGCGCGGTCATCACGCGGATCCGCGCCGCCGCGACGCGGGCCGGCCGGCACGTGGCCATCCTGCAGGACCTGTCGGGGCCGAAGATCCGCACCGGCTCGCTGGTCGACCGCAAGGCCATCGACCTGGTGCCCGGCGCCACGCTCGAGATCGCCACCGGCGACTTCGTCGGCGGGCCCGGTCGCGTCTCGACGACCTTCGCCGGCCTCGCCAAGTCGGTCCGGCCGGGCGACCGCCTGCTGCTCGACGACGGCCGCATCGAGCTGCGCGTCGAGTCGTCGGACGGGACGACGGCGACGACCACGGTGATCGCCGGCGGGCCGCTCGGCGAGAAGAAGGGCATCAACCTGCCCGGCGTCGAACTGCCGGCCTCGGCGCTGACCCCGAAGGACATCGCCGATCTGCGCTTCGGCCTGGCCCGTGGCGTCGACATCGTCGCCCTCAGCTTCGTGCAGACGGCCGAGGACGTGCGGATGGCGCGCGCGATCATCGCCGAATCTGGCGACGGTCGCACGCCGATCGTCGCCAAGATCGAGCGCCCGGCGGCCGTCGACAACATCGACGCCATCCTTGGCGTTGCGGACGCCGTGATGGTGGCGCGCGGCGACCTCGGCCTCGAGATGCCGTTCGAGCGTGTGCCGATGGTCCAGAAGGAAATCACGCGGCGGGCCCGCAGGCTCGGACGGCCCGTGATCGTCGCCACGCAGGTCTTCGACTCGATGCGCACGGAGTTCCGGCCGACGCGCGCCGAGGTCAGCGATGCGGCCAACGCCGTCGACGACGCCGTCGACGCGATCATGATGAGCGGCGAGACGGCAGTCGGCATCGATCCGACCCGCACCGTCCAGACCCTCGACGCCGTGATCCGGGCCGCCGAGTCGCTGACGCCGTCGCTCGAGATCGATCCCGGCCTCGAGGTCACCGACGTGCCGCACAATCGCGCGCTGTGCCAGTCGGCGGTGACGCTGGCGGCGAGCGGGCACGCCGACGCGATCGTCGCGGTGACGCGCGGCGGCAAGACCGCGCACATGCTCTCGGCCTTCCGGCCCGGCGTCCGCATCTTCGCGGTCACGCCCGAGGCGGCCATCGCCCGCCGCTTCGCGCTCTACCGCGGCGTCCTGCCGCTCGTCGCCGACATCGATCCGACCGGGCTGGCGGTCGAGCGCCAGCTGCTCGAGCGGAATCTGCTCCCGGCCGGCGCCGTCGTCGTGTTCGTGTCGGTCAACGCCGACCTGACGCGCGCCGACGCCAACTTCCTCCGCATCCGCCGGATCTGACCGATCGGTGGCGCCCAGCCACCGGCAGCCCGTGAGGGAAGTCCGGGTCGCGGTCCAGCCCCTTTTTCGTCCCAGGCCAGGCACGGTTCGCCGTCCCGTCACGGGCCAGCGGATCCATATCCATGGACCAGGATCGGCCTGGGATCCATGTTTCCGACGTTGCGATCCCTCCAGGGGTGCGTCATGGCCCCCATGCGCCCGCCATCTGCGTCATCCCGCGGCCACACCGGCCCACGCCACCTCCGTCCGTCCCCGGCTCGCTCCTGTTGGTCACATAGGGCGCTGGAATGGTCGCGATCGCCCTCCTTCCGGCAACTCGGTTGCTCTACATCCGGCCGGTCACTGGCCCTCGACTGTGAAGGCCAGTGTGTCGGTCGAGGCGGCCCGCGGGCCGCCCAGCAGTCCTCAACGGAGAGGGACATATGCAGAAACGATTCGTGGCCTTCCTGATCGCCGTGCTCGTGGCGGCCGGGGCGGGAGTGGCAACAGCGCAGGAACGGTTCGGTGGTCTCACCGGTCTCGTGTCCGACGCCAGCGGCGGCGTGCTCCCCGGAGCGACCGTCACGGTAACCAGCAAGACGACGGGAGCGTCGCGGACCCTGGTGACGGGGGCCGATGGCCTCTACAACATCCCGGACCTCGATCCCGGCCGCTATACGGTCGTGGTCGAGCTCCAGGGCTTTGCCAAGCTGTCGATGGACGACGTCGCCGTCAGCCTCGGCAAGACCCTCAAGGTCGATGCGCCAGCTGAAGGTCGGCGACATGTCCGAAGTCGTCCAGGTGAAGGCCGAAGCGCGTCCCGCGATCGATTCGCGCAGCACGCTGGTGGCGCACAACGTGACCGCCGAGGAAATCGACCGCCTGCCCAAGGGCCGCAGCTTCCAGTCGCTGGCGCTGACCGCGCCGTCGGTCAACTCCGGCGAGATCGAAGGCGGCTTCCAGGTCAACGGCGCCAGCGGCGCCGAGAACGCGTTCACGGTCGACGGCGTCGTCACCAACAGCCTGATCAACGGCTCGTCGCGACAGAACACCGTGTTCGAGTACCTGCAGGAAGTGCAGGTCAAGACGACCGGCATCGCGGCCGAGTACGGCGGCGCGCTGGGCGGCGTCATCAGCGCGGTCACCAAGTCGGGCGGCAACACCTTCCGCGGCGAAGCGCACTACTACTACGAGGGCTCGGCCGCTGAGCGCCGGTCCGGTCAAGCGGCTCGTGCTCAACCCGTCGGACGACGTCACCGTCACCTACGTGCAGGACACCAAGGCAGCCCGATCACCGCAACGAGATCGGCGGCTCGATGGGCGGCCCGATCGTCAAGGACCAGCTGTTCTTCTTCGGCTCCTACTCGCCGCGGTTCGTCCGCCGCACCAACGACTACGCGTTCTCGAACGGCAGCGAGAACGGCCAGATCGCCCGCAAGCAGACCCTGACGCAGGCTGTTCGGCAAGGTGACCTACAGCGGCAGCCGGGTCACCGCCTCGGGCTCGGGCCTCTTCACGCCGACGACCTCGGAAGGCACGCTCCCGGCCTACAACGGTGCCGGCACGAACGTCCTGACCAGCTCCGCGGCGGCCAACGCGGTGAACCTGCAGCGCGGCTTCGAGCAGACCCAGACGAACGCCAGCGGCAACGTCGACATCGTCCTGTCGAACTCGTCGTTCCTGACGGTCCGCGGCGGCTACTTCCACGACAACTACAACGACACGGGCATCCCGAACATCACCAACTACACCTACCAGACGTCGAGCGTCGGTCTGGCCGGCCTGCCAGCCAATCTGCAGGTGCCGATCCAGGCACGCCGAACACGCCGCGCGCGCTGATCGTCGAGAAGGACGCCACCGACGCGGAAGTTCTTCAACGTCGACTACAACCACGCGTTCAACGCGGCCGGCTACCACACCCTGAAGGGCGGCTTCGGCTTCCAGAACACGGTGAACGACGCCGACCAGGCCTACCCGGGCGGCTACGTCGACATCTTCTGGGACCGCGACTTCGTCGCCCCGACCGGTGCCAACCAGGGCCGCGGCACCTACGGCTACTACGAGGTCAACAACCGCGGCGTCCAGGGCGAGGCGGGCGCCAACATCCTGTCGCTCTACGTCCAGGATCAGTGGACGCTCGGCGACCGCCTGACGCTCAACCTCGGCCTGCGCACCGAGGACGAGACCGTGCCCGTCGTTCCGCGAAGGCATCGACGCGATCGAGCTTCGGCTTGGGCCGACAAGCTCGCGCCGCGCCTCGGCGCGCGCCTACGACGTCCGCGGCGACGGCAAGTTCAAGGTCTACGGCAGCTGGGGCCGCTACTACGACTGGACCAAGTACGAGCTGCCGCGCGGCTCCTACGGCGGCGACACCTGGCAGATCTACTACCGGTCGCTCGACACGCTGGACCTCGCCAGCCTGAACCTGTCGAACATGCCGGGCCGCGATCTGTGGGTGGTGCCGGGCAGCTTCCGCGATCGCCGCGTGCCGAACTTCGACGTCGACCGACCCGGACATCAAGCCGATGTACCAGGACAGCATCAGCGTCGGCACCGAGTACCAGCTCGGCTCCGACGATGGTCTTCGGCACCGCACTACGTCCACAACAACCTCGGGCGGACGATTGAGGACATCGGCGCGGTCGACGCGTTCGGCAACGAGACCTACGTCATCGGCAACCCCGGTGAGGGTCTGGCCACGATCCAGTTCGCCGTCCGGCGCCACGCCGCTCGGCCAGCCGGTGCCGAAGCCGAAGCGCCAGTACGACGCGCTCGAGCTGACGCTCAGCAAGCGCTTCTCGAACAACTACTTCTGGAGCGCCAGCTACGTCCTGAGCCGCCTGTACGGCAACTACTCGGGCATCGCGGCGAGCGAGGAGATCAGCACGCCGACGACTGGCGTCGCGTCGGGCACGGCGCAGCAGCAGGCGGGCAGCATCGCGCGGCCCGGCGGCAACGCCAACCGGGCCTGGGACATCGACGAGATCTTCTGGGATTCGCGCGGCAACCTGGACGTCCTCGGCCGTCTGCCGACGGATCGCCCGCACGTCGTGAAGCTGTACGGCGCCTACCTGTCGCCGTTCGGCACCCAGTTCGGCGTCGTTCTTCTACGGCGGCAGCGGCACGCCGCTGACGACCTACGTCGACACGGTCAACCAGACGAACGCGTTCGTCAACGGCCGCGGCGACATGGGCCGCACGGACGTGCTGACCCGCACCGACCTGCTCGTCTCGCACGAACTGAAGGTCGGCAGCGGCAACAAGCGCGTCCGCCTGGAGCTGAACGTGCTGAACGTCTTCAACCAGAAGACGTCGCGGCACCAGTTCAACTTCCTGAACCGCGGCGCCGGTTCGCCGCGCGCCTCGTCGGCCATCAACCTGGCCAATGTCGATCTCCGCGACGGCTACGACTACAACGCGCTGATCAACGCGTCGTCGGAAGGCGCCAACGCCTACGACCCGCGCTTCCAGCGCGACGACCTCTTCGAACCCGGCACGCAGGGCTACGTCACGCTGCGCTTCCTCTTCTAGGAAGCAGGCGGCTTCGGCCGCAGACGGTTCGTTTGCACGACGAAAGGCCGGGCGCCCACGGGCGTCCGGCCTGTTTTGTCTACCCGTTTTGTTTCCGGGGGCGGGGCGTCTCCGGGTACACTCTCCGACGCCATGAACCCGAAGACGCCCGATGGCGTCCCCGAGAAGGAATGGGCCAAGGTCACCAAGCTGGCCCTGGCCGCGGCCGCGGCGAGCGGCAAGGCCGACGACGCCGCGGCGGCCGACGTCACCCAGAAGCTGCTGGCCCTGCTCGAGGGCCTCGAGCAGAAGTTCGGCCCGCTGCCCGGCATCCTGGCCGCCCGCGCCGACTTCCTCGACGATCCGGACGAAGCGGTCAAGCTGCTCGAGCGCGCCTACAAGATCGCCGGCCAGCGCGCCGACGTCGAGAGCCGGCTGACCATCTCCGACGCCCTCGCCGGCTGCTACATCCGCGAGCTGGAAGACCCGAAGCAGGGCGCCCGCTGGCTCGCCGCGATGGCCGACGCGCTCAAGCAGGCCGGCGACGAGAACGATGTCGAGAGCTACGAAGAGCTGAAGGCCGACCTGGCGGCCCTCCAAATGGGTCCGCCGCCCGGCGGCGAATAGCGATGAGTAGCTCCGGCCGCCCGCGTGCGGGCGCCGCGACGCGCCCAGCGTCGCGAATGGCAGACCGCACGCCAAGAGGGCGGCCCGGCCGCGCGTGAGAGCGCGGCCGCACCAACAAAGCTACGAAGAGCTGAAGGCCGACCTGGCGGCGCTGCAGCTCGGCCCCGCGCCCGGCGGCGAGTAGCGACGAGCGGCCGCAGCCCGCGCCTTGCGGGGTGCGCCAGCACTGCGGTGCTAGACTCCGGGTATGGCGGACGATCTCGTGAGCCTCGAGCCGAACCCGGTCATCGAGGCCTACAAGAAGGACGTCGACCGCACCCTGCTGCGTGAGAACCTGAAGCTGACGCCGGACCAGCGCCTCGAGAAACTCCAGGCCTTCGTCCGCTTCGCCGCAGAGCTCCGGGAGGCCGGCCGCCGCGCCCGGTCCTGATGCCGACGCCCATCGACTTCGCGAAGCTCCTTCGCGTTCTCCTCGACGAGGCGGTCGAGTTCATCCTCGTCGGAGGCGTCGCTGGCGCCATGCACGGGGCGGCCCGAGCCACCTACGATGTAGACGTCGTCTACCGGCGCTCGCCGGACAATCTGTCGCGTCTGGTCATGGCTCTCGCGCCGCATCGCCCCTATTTGCGTGGCGCACCGGCCGGCCTGCCGTTCTCGTTCGATGTCCAGACACTCAGGCAGGGCCTCAACTTCACGTTGACGACGGCACTGGGCGACATCGATCTGCTCGGTGATGTCGCCGGCGGCGGCGGGTACGAGGATCTGCTCGCGCACAGCCAGTCGATTCCGCTGCTCGGTACGACGTGCCGCTGCGTCACCCTCGAGGGCCTGATTCGACTCAAACGAGCGGCGGGCCGCCCCAAGGATCTCGAAGCGATCGCCGAACTGGAAGCGCTCCGGGCCGAGCGGGGCCGGTAGTTCGCCCCACCCGAGAGCCGGCCTACTGGAGAGGGCGCGTCTTCCGCCGTCCGAAGTAGTAGAGGCCGATGCCGCCGGCCATGACGGCGGCGGTCTGCCACACGATGTTGACCTCGTAGTTGAGGACGTTGGTCGTGCCCGCCGGCGGGATGAAGACGAGGATCATCGAGATCGTCGTCGCGGCGAGGCCGGCCAGGGCGGCGACGCGCAGGCCGAGCGTCAGCTCGGTGCCCTTCAGCAGGCGGCCGAGGCCGAGGAACAGGTACAGGTAGGGCACGAAGTAGACGACGATCGTCAGGTTGACGAGGATGTCGTACGACTCCTGCACCGTGGTGGTTCCGCCGCCGATGGTCAGGAACAGGCTGGACAGGAAGATCACCGTCGCGATGACGCCCTGGACGATCAGCGCGACGTGCGGCGTGCGGTATCGCCGGTGGAGCGCCCCGAGCGGTGCCGGCCACTGGCCCTCGCGTGCCGCCGCGTAGGCGACTCGCGCGCTGCCCGTCATCCACGACACGCAGCCGGCGATCGCCGAGGTGCTGAGCAGGAAGGCCGTGATCGGGCCGACCGCCGGCATCCCGAGGCGGGTCAGTGCTTCGTCGACGGCGTCGGCGATGCCGCTCCGCTCGGCGAGCGCAGCGGCCGGCACGACGGCGAGGAGCGAGACCGTGCCCAGGATGTAGATGGCGGTCACCATCGCGCCCGAGATGGCGATGCCGCGCGGCAGCGTCCGCTCGGGGTCGTGGATCTCCTTGCTCGAGAAGGCGCCGAATCTCGAAGCCGGCGAAGGCGAAGCAGAACGTCGACCACAGGCTGAGCATGCCGAGCAGTTCGCCGTAGGGCAGCTGCCTCGAGAACGGCGCCACCATCGCCGCGGGCGCGAAGCTGGTCGCCGACCCGCGCGTCCCGACCGCCACCGCCGCGGCGACGATCAGCAGCGCGACCGGCACCCACGTCCCGACCACGCCCAGCGTCTGCAGCCAGCGCCCGGCCTCGAAGCCCTGGATGCTGATGCCGACCGAGAACCAGAGAAACCCGAGCACGAAGATCAGGGAGAAGAGCCGGTTGTCGCCCAGGCCCGGGAAGAGCCCGCCGAACATCGCCGCCGCGTTCGCCGCCGCGAAGAGCAGCAGGGCGGGGAAGTAGAACAGGTTGTTGACCCAGAGGCACCAGCCGCACAGCGCGCTGCCGAACGGGCCGAAGGCGCGATGGACCCAGGCGTAGATGCCGCCCTGCTCCGGATACTTCTTCGCCAGCACCGAGACGGCGAGGGCCAGCGGCACGAAGAAGGCGAGCCACGCCAGCACCCACAGGAGCACCGACGGCGAGCCGACGCGGGCCCCGCGCGAGATCCAGCGCAGCCCGGTGACGGCGACGACGGTGAAGAAGACGACGTCCCAGAGGCCGAGGACCCGCTTCAGTTCCGGAGAGGGCGGGCGGGACGCGTCGTCGGTCATCGGCTGGCCTGTTCCACGTCGTCCTTGAGGGCGGCGAGCGAGCCGGTCCAGCCGGTGCCCATCAGCTCGTAGTAGCGCCGCCACCGCGGCGTGTCGTCGCCGCCGGTCTGGAGGACGCGCAGCCGCGTCGTGGTCGCCCCCGCCTGGCGGATGGCGCTGACGTGGAGGGCCATCGGGCCGACCGGCTCGCCGGCCGGCGGCAGCCAATGGACGTCGGCGACCAGGAATTCGCGGTCGGGGCGGTAGTCGACGACGGTCCCGTGGAGCACCCCGCCGAGCGGCCCGAACACCTCGTCGACGAACGGGGTCGGCCGCCATTCGACGGCATACACGCCGAGGACGCGCGGCGTGGTCACCGAGCGGAGGACGCGCCACCACCGGCCGAGGGCGCCGGGATCGAAGAACGCCCCGAGAATGGCGGCCGGATCGGCCGAGATTTCCAGCGTGTGATCGACCGAGGGCATGGCGGGCGGCGCGCCGTCTTGACGACCCGGCGACGCGGTCCCTATACTACTGGCTCGACCGATGCTTCACGCACAGCGAATTCCCACGATCGGCACGCGAAAGTCGCTCAAGCGCAAGACGAGCGCCACGGCGGGCCTGTCTGTGTCCTGAACCATCCACGTCGCACGACACACACACCACCCGCCGACCGGCCTCGCCGAGTCGGCTTTTTTTTTGCGCCCGAGGGCGCCCGACACGAGGCAAGCAGACGGGTAGAACCCGGAGACAGTTCGAGTCATGGCAGTGAGACGCGTTGGCATCATCGGTTGGCGGGGCATGGTCGGGTCGGTGCTCCTCGAGCGCATGCGCGCCGAGGACGACTTCGATTACGTCGAGCCGGTCTTCTTCTCGACCTCGCAAGTCGGCGCGCCGGGCCCCGACGTCGGCCGCGGCTCGGCGCCGCTGCTCGACGCCAACGACGCGAAGGCGTTCGCCGGCCTCGACGCGGTGATCAGTTGCCAGGGCGGCGACTACACGAAGGCCATGCACCCGGCGCTGCGTGCCGCCGGCTTTGCCGGCTACTGGATCGACGCGGCCTCGGCGCTGCGCATGAAGGACGGCGCCGTCATCGTCCTCGACCCGGTCAACCGCGCCCAGATCGACGCCGCCGTCGCCCGCGGCAGCAAGGACTTCATCGGCGGCAACTGCACGGTCAGCCTGATGCTGATGGCCACGGCCGGCCTGTTCGCGCAGGGCTGGGTCGAGTGGGTCAGCACCGCGACCTACCAGGCCGCCTCCGGCGCCGGGGCCAAGCAGATGCGGGAGCTCGTCTCGCAGATGAAGGCGCTCGGTGAAGCGGGCGCCGCCGAGCTCGATTCGGACAGCAAGATCCTGGCGCTCGACCGCCTCATCACCGGCGCGATGCGCAACGGCTTCCCGACCGCCGCGCTCGGCGCGCCCCTCGCCGGCAGCCTGATCCCGTGGATCGACAGCGCGATGGAGAACGGCCAGACCCGCGAGGAATGGAAGGGCATTGCCGAGACGAACAAGATACTCGGTACCGGCACGCCCATTCCCGTCGACGGCGTCTGCGTCCGGGTCGGCGCGATGCGCTGCCACTCGCAGGCCTTGACCATCAAGCTGACCCGCGACGTGCCGCTCGACGAGATCACCGACGTCCTCGGCCGGGCCAACGACTGGGTCCGCATCGTCCCGAACGACAAGGCGTCGACGCTGGCCAGCCTGTCGCCGGCCGCGGTGTCGGGCACGCTGAACGTGCCGATTGGCCGGCTGCGCAAGATGCAGCTGGGCCCGACCTACCTGTCGGCCTTCACGGTCGGCGACCAGCTCTTGTGGGGCGCGGCGGAACCGCTGCGCCGCATGCTGCGGATTCTCACGGGCTGAGACCATGGCCGACCGCTTCAACGTCCTGCTCGTCGGCCACGGTCGCCTCGGTCAATTGATCGCGGCGGCGGCGCCGACCGTCGGCGCCACCATCGCCGGCACCATCGACGACACCAACACCGGCGACCTCGCGGATCGCGGCCGCTGGCGCGACGTCGACGTCGCCATCGACGTCAGCGCGCCGGAGGCCTTCGTCGCCAACCTGCCGACGCTGTGCACGCTCGGCTGCAGCCTGGTCGTCGGCACGACCGGCTGGCAGGCGCACGACGCCGAGGTCCGGCGCCTGATCGACCAGGCCGGCATCGGCGCCGTCGTCACCGCCAACTTCTCGGTCGGGGCGACGCTGATGGACGCCCTCACCGAGCGCGCGGCCAAGCTGTTCGCGCCGCAGGATCTCTACGGCGCCTTCGTTCACGAGACCCACCACGCGGCCAAGAAGGACGCGCCGTCGGGCACCGCGCTGCTGCTGAAGGGCGCGCTCGAGCGGGGCGGCTTCCCGCGGCCGATCGACGTCGCCTCGACGCGGGTCGGCTTCGTTCCCGGCATCCACACGGTCGGCTTCGACGGCCCGGCCGAGACCATCACCCTGACCCACACCGTCCGCGATCGCGCCACGTTCGCGCACGGCGCCCTCGTCGCCGCGCGCTGGGTGCGCGGCCGCCGCGGCTGGTTTACGATGCGCGACGTCCTGGAGGTTTGATCATGCGAACGCCTTTCACGGGGTGCGGCACCGCGCTCGTCACGCCGTTCACGACCGACGGCGCCCTCGACGAGCCGGCGATTACCCGCCTCGCCCGGCGCCAGGTGGACGCGGGGATTCACTTCCTCGTCCCCTGCGGCACCACCGGCGAGAGCCCGACCCTCGACGCCCGCGAGCGCCGCCGTGTCGTCGAGCTCGTCGTCGAGGCCGCGGCCGGCCGCGTCCCGGTGATGGCCGGGGCTGGCGGCTACGACACCCGCGAGGTCATCCACGCCGTCGGCGAGATGGCCAAGGCCGGCGCCACCGGCATCCTCTCGGTCTCGCCCTACTACAACAAGCCCACCCAGGAAGGCCTCTACCAGCACTACCGCGCCATCGCCGAGAGCACGGCGCTGCCGATCATGGTCTACAACGTCGCCGGCCGCACCGGCTCGAACGTCGAGACCGCGACGCTGGTCCGGCTCTCGGAGATCCCGAACATCGTCGGCGTCAAGGAAGCGTCGGGGAACATCGCTCAGATTCTGCGACGTCCGCCGGACGCTGCCGGCCGACTTCCTGGTCGTCTCGGGCGACGACGCGATCACGCTGCCGGTGATGTCGGTCGGCGGTCAGGGCGTCATCTCGGTCGCCGCCAACGAGATTCCCGGCGAGCTGTCGCGGATGGTCGAAGCCGTCGAGCGCAACGACTGGGCGGCCGCCCGAGCGCTGCATCATCGCTTCCACCCCTTGATGTCCGTCAACTTCGTCGAATCGAATCCGATCCCGGTCAAGACCGCGATGGCCCGCATGGGCCTGCTGGGTGAAGTGTTCCGCCTGCCGATGGTGCCGCCGTCCGAGGCCTCGCGCCGCCGCATCGACCGCGTGCTCGCCGACCTCGAGCTGCTGCCCGCGGCCGCCGGGGCGCGGGCATGAGCCTGCGCGCGCGCATCGAGTCGCTGGTCGCCGAGCCGGACCTCGCGGCGCGCCGCGACGAGGCGCGCGAAGCGTTCGCCGATCTGCGCCGGGCGCTGTCGGATGGTACCGTGCGCGCCGCCGAGCCCGATCCGTCGGCGCCGACCGGCTGGCGCGTCAACACCTGGGTCAAGCAGGGCATCCTGCTCGGGTTCCGCAGCGGCGGCCTGGTCGACGCCTCCGCCGATCACGGCCGCTGGCCGTTCTTCGACAAGGACACGCTGCCCCTGCGCCGCTTCGCGGTGACCGACAACGTTCGCGTCGTGCCCGGCGGATCGACGATCCGCGACGGCGCCTTCGTCGCCGCCGGCGTCATCTGCATGCCGCCGATGTACATCAACATCGGCGCCTACGTCGGCGAGGGCACGCTGGTCGACTCGCACGCGCTGGTCGGCTCGTGCGCGCAGATCGGCAAGCGCGTCCACCTGAGCGCGGCGGCGCAGATCGGCGGCGTCATCGAGCCGGTCGGCGCGCTGCCGGTCGTGATCGAGGACGACGTGCTGGTCGGCGGCAACACCGGCGTCTACGAGGGCGCGGTCGTCAAGGCGCGGGCGGTCATCGCCGCCGGCACGGTGCTGACCGGATCGACGCCGATCTACGACCTGCCCAACGGCCGCATCATCAAGCCCGAGCCGGGCCAGCCGCTCGTCGTCCCGGAGGGCGCGGTCGTCGTCCCGGGCGCGCGTGCGGTGACGGTCGGCGCCGGCAAGGACTGGGGCCTGTCGCTGGCGACGCCGGTGATCGTGAAGTACCGCGACGCCCGCACCGACACGCGCACGGAGCTCGAGCAGTGGATCCGGTAGCGCCGCCCGCCGTCGAGCGGCTGGGCCTGGTCGGGCTGACCCGCCGGCTGGTCGACATCGACTCGACGACCGGCGTCGAGGGCGCCTGCGGGCGCGTCCTGGCCGACTACCTGCGCGGCCGCGGCTTCGCCGTCACCGAGCAGCCGGTCGACGCGGCGCGCTTCAACGTGCTGGCGACGCTCGACTCGCCGCGGGTGACGCTGTCGACGCACTTCGATTGCGTGCCGCCGTTCTTCCCGAGCCGGCTGGAAGGCACCCGGCTCTACGGGCGCGGATCGTGCGACGCGAAGGGCATCCTCGCCTCGCAGGTGGAAGCGGTGGAGCAGCTGCGCGCCGAGGGCATCCGCGACGTCGCGATGCTGTTCGTCGTCGGCGAAGAGCGGGGCAGCGACGGCGCCGAAGGGGCCAATGTGCAGGCGCCGGCGTCCTGCCGCTTCCTGATCAACGGCGAGCCGACCGACAACCGGCTCGGGCTGGCGACGCGCGGCGTCTACCGGGTGCGACTGCACGCGCACGGCCGCGCCGCGCATTCGTCCTACCCCGAGCTCGGCGAATCCGCGACCGAGAAGCTGATCGACGCGCTGGTACGCCTGCGGAGCCTGCCCTGGCCGGTCGATCCAGACATGGGCACGACGCACTACAACGTCGGCCTGCTCACCGGCGGCATCGCGCCCAACGTGACGCCGCCGTATGCCATGGCCGAGATCCTGTTCCGCACCGTGGCCGAGACCCAGGCCGTGCGCGACGTGCTGGCGGCGCTGGCCCCGGTCGTGACCATCGAGGAAGTGCTCGAGAGCGCGCCGATCCGAATGCACACCGTGCCCGGCTTCGCCACGGCGGCGTTCCCGTACATGACCGACATCGCGCTGCTGCCGCGGTGGGGCAAGCCCCTGCTCTACGGTCCGGGTTCGATTCTGGTCGCGCACACCGACGACGAATACGTCGAGGTCCCACACCTCGAGCGCGCGGTCTCCGACTACGTGTCGCTGGCGCGCCAGCTGCGCGCCTGACGGCGGGTCGTCGCCCCTGCACGCGGCGTCGCGCTGTCCCGCGCTGATGCATCGCGGGTCTGCATGCTCCCGCATCGAAACTGTCAGTCGCATTGACGAGCTGCACAGCACTTCTGTACGCGGGTGTTACGGTTGGGTCCGCTCCCCAAGCGAAGACCGAGGCCGATCATGCCGAGCGAATCAGGTATGCGCGGGTCGTCCGACCCGCGTGCAGGTTCGACGGGGGCGCGTCTGCGCACCCTGGGCACGACGCTGGGGCTGCTGCTGGCGATGGCCACCGGGGCGTCCGCGCAGACCGTCGTCATCAGCCAGGTGTCTGGCGGGAGCGGCGGCGTCGGCGCGCCCTACGCCAACGACTTCGTCGAGCTCCACAACGTCGGCCAGGCGCCGGTCGTGCTCGACGGCCTGTCACTGCAGTACGCGCCCGCCGGCGGGTTCCCCAACTTCAGCGAGCAGCCGATCACGCTGCTCTCGGGGACGCTGCCGGCTGGTGCCTATCATCTGGTGCAGATGGCCAGCGGCGGCAGCGGCGCCGCCCTGCCGGCGCCGGACGACGTCGGTGACGTCGACCTCGGCTTCTACGGCGGCAAGGTCGCCCTGGTGCGCGGCCTCGATGGGCTGCTGTGCAACGGCGGCACGTCGCCCTGCGACTCGCTGGCGCTGTCGCGCATCGTCGACCTGCTCGGCTACGGCAACGCCGACTACTTCGAAGGCGCCCAGGGCGCGGCCCAGGGCGCGTGGTACGACGTCAGCCTGCAGCGGGCCGGGGCCGGCTGCGTCGATACCAACGACAGCCTGGCCGACTTCGCGCCCTTCGCACCGGCGCCCCGATCTCAGGCCTCGCCGGTGGCCGTTTGCGCGGCCCCGCCGCCGCCTCCACCGCCGCCGCCGCCCCCGGCGTGCCTGCCGACGCATACCATCGCCGAGGTGCAGGGCAGCGGCGCGCTGTCGCCGTGGGTCGGCGCCGACGTCGCCTTGGCCGGCGTCGTCACGGCGCGGCTGACCAATGGCGCCCGCCCCGGGTTCTTCCTGCAGATGCCGGCGGGCGACGGCGATCCGTCGACGTCGGACGCGATCTTCGTCGCCACCGACGCCAGCCAGCCGCCGCTCGAAGCGATGCCCGGCAACGCCGTGTGCGTCGAAGGCGCGGTCGTCGAAGTCGCCGCCACCGACGAGCGCGGCGCCCGACCGATCACGCAGCTGCTGCCGCGGCGCGTCGTCCTCGTCGCGGCCAGCCAGCCGCTCCCGGCGCCGGTCACGCTGACCGCCGCCGACACGCCCGCCGGCGCCGCCGTCGATGCGCTCGAGCGCTTCGAGGGCATGCGCGTGCGGGTGGCGGCGCTGTCGGTCGTGGCGCCGACCCGCGGCGTCGTCGATGTCGCGACGGCCTCGTCGGCGTCGACCGGCGTCTTCCACGGCGTCGTCAGCGGCGTCGCCCGTCCGTTCCGCGAGCCGGGCATCGACGTCCACGACGGCCTGCCCGCCGACGCGCCTGCGGGCGTGCCGATCTTCGACGCCAACCTCGAGCGCCTCCGCGTCGACTCGACGGCGCTGGGACTCGCGCCGCTCGACGTGTCGACCGGCGCGACGCTCGCCAACCTGGTCGGGCCGCTGCACTACGCCGAGCGCACGTACACGATCCTGGCCGAAGTCACGCCCGGCGTGACCGCCGGGCCGGCGTCCGCTGCCGCAGCGGCGCTGCCGGCGCCGCGCGCCTCGGAGTTCACCACCGCGCTGCTCGACGCCGAGCAGCTCTTCGACACCGAACAGTCGCTCGATCACTACGACATCGCGATCGACCCGGCGGCGTTCGCGCGGCGTCTGGCCAAGCTGTCGCGGCACGTGCGCACCGTCCTGCAGGCGCCCGATCTGATCGCCGTCCAGGACGTCGAGACGCTGGCCGTGCTCGAGGCGCTCGCCGCGCGGATCAACGCCGACGCCGTCGCCGCCGGCCAGCCCAGCCCTGGCTACCAGGCCCATCTCATCGAAGGCCAGGATGCGACCGGGCTCGACATCGGCGTGCTGGCCCGGACCGCGCGGGTGACCGTCACCAGCGTCGAGCAGGTCGGACGCGAGGCGATGTTCGTCGACCCGTATTGGGGCTGGAGCGTGCCGCTGCACGACCGGGCGCCCCTCGTGGTGCGGGCGTCGATCGCCATGCCCGGCGGCCCGGTGACGGTGACGGTGATCGTCGCCCACCTGCGCCGCGCCGCGGAGATGGCCGATCCGTACCTCGGCGGCAGCTCCCGCAGCCAGCGGGCCGGCCAGGCCGAGGCGATCGCCGCGCTCGTCCAGGAGCGTCAGATGGCGGCGCCTGGCGAGCCGCTGATCGTGCTGGCCGACGCCGACGCGCCGGCCTTCAACGACGGCTACGTCGACGCCACCGGCACGATGGCCGGCGTGCCGGTCCCGGCCACGGCCGCGGCGACGCCGACCGCGGACCTCGTCGATCCGAACCTGGGCGACGCGCTGGCCGACGTCGCGCCGGCGTCGCGCTACACGTCTACTGCCGCCGGCAACGCCGAGCAGCGCCTCCAGGTGCTGGTCAACGGCGCAGCCGCCGACCTGCAGTCCCGTGCCTTCATCGCCCACGCCAACGCCGACCTGCCGGATGCGTGGCGCAACGACGGGACCCGGGCCGAGCGCGCCACCGCGTCGGACGTCCCGGTGGTCTATTTCGAGGTTGCCGCGCCCGAACCGCCGCCGGCCACGCCAGCGGAGATCACGGGGCTGGTCCGCGTCCGCGTCTGGAAGTGGTTCCATCCGCGGCACCACCGCGGCGTCACCTACGCGTTGGTCGACGTGACCAACGTCAGCGGGCGGACCCTGAACGGCCCGTTCGTGCTGGGGATCCACGGCCTGCCCACGGGTGCCACCGTGCTGAACGCGACCGGCACGATCGCCTCGCTGCCCGCGGTGCGGGTGCCCTGGGTGCGCAAGCTGCGTCCGGGCCGCACCATGCGCACCTGGGTGGTGCTGCGCGGCGTGCCTGCCGGCGTCACGCCCAAGGTCCGGGTGTTCGTCTCGGTGAAGTAGTCGGGGGGGCTACGCCTTGGGCCGGAACGTCTTGACGAAGTGGATCACCGTCCAGACGTCGTCCTTGGCGAACCCCTCTGTCTTCACGCCCGGCATCTTGGGCGACTTGCGGCCGTTCCAGATCTTGTGGAACATCACGCCGTCGGGGTTGCGGACGATGCGGGCCGGGTCGGTGAAGTCGTCCGGCATGTGATCCGGATCCCCGTCCGGACCGTCGCCCTTGCCGGACTTGCCGTGGCACTTCTGGCAGTTGTCCTCGTAGAGCTTCTTGCCCTTGGCGAGCACCTCAGGCGACGCCGCGATGGGGTTGGCCTCCTGGGCCGCCCCCGGCGGGATGGTCCACCCGCGGCGATTGGTGCCGTCCCCGCCGTCTTGTGCCGTCGCGATCGTGGCGACCAGCCCGAGCGCGAGTCCCGTTGACCCAACCAGGAATCGGTTCATCGCCCGATGATACATTCTTCCCGCCATGTCGGACCAGGAGCTGGCGTTTCTCGACGCCGCGTTTCTCGAGAGCGATGAAGCCCGGCCGATCCGCATCATGGCCGAGTACCTGGAACCGCTGCGCCGTTTCAAGGCGCAGAACATCCAGGACACGGTCGTGTTCTTCGGCTCGGCCCGCATCCGCAGCCGTGAGCGGGCCGACGACGCCCTGACCCGCCTGGAGCATCAGCTGCTGAAGCGCAGCACCAGCCGCGGCCGGTCGGTGGGGGCCCAGGGGGCGGCACGGCCGACGCAGGCCCAGCGCCTGGCCCTGACCCGGGCCCGGCGCGCGGTGACGATGTCGCGCTACTACGAGGACGCCCGCACGCTGGCGCACCTCCTCACCGAATGGAGCCTGTCGCTCGGCTTCGAGCACCACCGCTTCGTCGTGTGCTCGGGCGGCGGCCCCGGCATCATGGAGGCGGCCAACCGCGGCGCCTTCGAGGCCGGCGGCAAGAGCATCGGCCTCAACATCAAGCTGCCGTTCGAGCAGGGGCTGAACGCCTACACGACCAAGGACCTCGGCTTCCAGTTCCACTACTTCTTCATGCGCAAGCTGTGGTTCGCCTACCTGGCCAAGGCGCTGGTCGTGTTCCCCGGCGGCTTCGGAACGCTCGACGAGATGTACGAGATCCTGACCCTGGCCCAGACCCAGAAGCTGTCGAAGAAGCTGGCGGTCGTCCTCTACGGGCCCGACTATTGGAACGAGGTCATGGACATCGAGCCGATGGCCAAGTGGGGCATGATCGGGCCCGACGATCTGAAGACCCTGCAGCCGGCCAGCACGCCCGAGGAAGCCTTCGTCATCCTCCGCGACTTCCTGGTCGCGAACCACCTGGTGCCGGCGACCAAGCAGGAACAGAAGACGCCCGGGCTCGCCAAGACGCAGTCCTAGTGTGGCGGCCGGCCTCTCACGGCCGGCCGCGGCCGCCTCTTGAGCGTGCGGCTGCTGTTTGTCGACGCGCGTTCGCGCATCGACCGGACGATGGCTCCGGACTTCGTCCTCGCCATTCGTCACGCGGCGCTGGGCGCGCCAGCGGCGCCGCACGCAGGCGGCGCTGGTCAAAACCAGAATCGCAAGCCGACGGACGGGAAGATCGGGATGCCGCGATCCTGGGCGCGCTCGGTGATGCGCGGGCGGTCCGAGGCCTCGTCGACGGAGAGCACCGCGTCGATTTGGACCACGTTGCTGGCGTTGAGGACGTTGAGGACATCGACGTAGAACGCCCAGCGCTCGCCGCTCCAGCTCGGACGATAGGTGAGCCGGGCGTCGAGCCGAGTGAAGTTCGGGAGCCGCGCCGAGTTGATGTTCGCCACGTCGCCCAGGTCCGGCTGGTAAATGGGGAAGCCGAGGGCGTCTCGCTTCGGGATCTGCTCGTGCCGATTGCCGTCGCCATCGACGTCGCCGGTATCCGGCGCGAGCGTCAGCCGCACGCCTCGGACCGGTGTCCGCGGCAGCCCGCTGGCCCAGCGCCCCGTCGCCGAAATGTCCAGCCGGGCGCCGAGTCTGAGATTGGCGGCCAGGCTGAGCGCGTGACGACGATCGTAGTCGAACGGGCGAGTGATGCCGTAGGCGGTGCGGTCGGCCCGGCCGAGACTGTAGGCCACCCAGCCGGTCAGCGGGTCGGCGGCAGATCGGCCGGCACGCCCGACGCAGACCTCCAGGCCGTAGGCGCGGCCGGTCGCGGCGTTGTCAGGGATGGTCGTGATCTGGGCCTCCCGCATCACACTCGCCGACAGTTCGGGCGGCACGTCGTAGCCGGCCAGCCGTGCCACCCGCTCGGTCTCGGTTTCGAGGCGTCCGACGATGAGGTGGTCGAAGCGTTTGTAATAGGCATCGACCCGCGCATTGAAGCCGCCGCCAAGGTCGTGCTGCAGGCCGGCGACTGCGTGCACCGCGCGTTCGGCGGCGAGGGCGGAGGCGGCTGGGGACGTCAGAATCGACGAAGTAGTCCGACAGCAGCATCTTCTCGTAGCCGGGAGTCTGCGTATGCATCCGCAGGGCCCCGTCCAGCCGCCAGGTCGGCCCGAGCGTCACGGTGCCGCTCAGGCGGGGCGAGAGGGTGGTCTGCCCGGTGAGCGAGCTGCGGTCCACCCGCAGGCCGGGCTGCAGCGCCACGCGCGACGAGACCTGCCACAGGTCCTGGGCCCAGGCGGCGACGCGGTGCGAGTCCCGGGACGAATCGAGGACAGCGGGCAGGCCGACGCCGAGTCGCACGCTCGACCCGTTGGCCTGCAACTGGCTTCGATCGCCGGTAATCGCCCAGGCCCAGCGCGTGTCGAGGGCGCGCGCTTCGACTCCGAAGTCGACTCCGTGCCGCGGCGACAGTCTCACCGCGACGCTCTGCTTGACCGCCACATCGCGCACCGCAATCCGCCGGTCGAACTCGAAGGTCAGCGGGCTGCCGGAGGCGATGCTCGCGATGGTGTTGGCGCCGCGGCTGTTGTCGAGCGATCGCTCGAAGGCGTTCAACGCGTCGCTGAAGCGCGAAAACGAGGCGGTGGTCCGCACCGAAGCGCTGGTCCCGAGGCTCGACTCGAACGTCGCCGCGACGAGGTCGTTGCGCGTTCTCGACGCATGACCGGCATCGGAGACGCGCCCGTCGCCCAGTCGGGTCCGCTCGCGCCCGGTCACCCCGACGACCGACAGCCGCTGTCGCGGGCGAGGCCACCACGACATCCTGGCGTGGACGTCCTCGAACGACGGGAGCGCCGTGTCCACCAGGCGCTGGGCGACCAGGTCGAGGTGGGACCGGCGCGCGCTGACGAGCCACGACCCCGCGGCGCGACGGGGCAGCTTGCCCTCCACGATTGCGTTGGCCTCCACCAGGCTCAACGACGACGAACCCTGGAACGCCTCGGCCTCGGAGCCTTCGCGATTGGTGACGACGAGCAGCGAGGAGAGTCGATCGCCGTGTCCGACGTCGAACGCGCCCGGAAAGAGCTCGACGCGCTGGATGGTGTCGGGATTGAAGACGCTGGCCAGTCCGATCATCGCGAGGTCTTCGATCGGGATGACCAGCCGGAAGGGGTTGTAGATCTCGACGCCGTCCATCACCGTGAGGTTCTGGTCCGGGCCGCCCCCGCGGACCGCGATGCGGCTGCCGAGCTCGTCGGTGCCGGTCACGCCCGGGAGCGCCTGCAGCGTGCGGTAGACGTTCTCGAACCCGCCGGCGAAGGACCGGACGTCGAGCGGCCGCACCGAGAGCGGGGCTGGCCCTTTGCCCGCGCCGCCAAGCCCCGTGTCGGTGACGTCGACGGCCTCCTCGAAGCGCGGCGCGGCGGCCGCGTCGACCGCCAGGCCGGTCGCCGATGCACGCAGTGCCGCTGGCGTCGGCCGCTGGTCGAGCCTGGCGCGCGGGTTCTTGACCACGAGGACCGTGCCGCCGGGGCCGTCACGCGCGATGAGGCCGTGCGGGGCCAGCACTTCGTCGAGACGGCGCCGCAGCGACGTGATGCGGGGCTCGGTGTGGACCCGCATCTCCGGCCGCACCACCTGACTGCTGAAGATGATCTTCAGCCCGCGTTGCTGCAGGTCGACCAGCGCCTCGTCCAGGCGCCGGCTCTCCGCTCGCGGCGGCGCAGGCTGCGCGTACACGGCGGCGCTCGCCGTGCACAGCGCGGCCACGACCAGGAGCGCGATCGACCCCGCCCCGCGGCCCATCTCTAGTCCTTCGTCCCCCCGGCGCTGAGCTGAATCACCAGGACATCGTGCTCGAGCCGATGTTCGACCCCGCTCGTCGGCAGGACGGCGGCGAGCGCCTCCTCGACCGTGAGGCCCACGATAGACCCGTGGAGCGTGGTCGTGCGGGCCTTCTCTTCGACCGCCCGGTCGGCGAACCGGAGCTGCCAGCCGTGCTCGCGCGCGACCCACTCGAGGAACTCGCGTAGCGACCGCCCCTCGATGTCGAAGGTCTGGTCCATTTCCCGCACCCAGACCCACTCGGGGCCATCGACCGGCATCGTCCGCCGCACGACGCGGCCGCTGCTCTCCAGGGTCAGCTCGTCGCCGCGCCCGACGTCGTGCGTGTCGCGAGGCTGGACGAGCCGGACGAGGCCGTCGCGCACGCGGACCCGAATCGCCGGTCCCTGCAAGCGGACCTCGAACCGCGTCCCGATGTCGCGGACGACGCCGAACGTGGTCCGAATCTCGAGCGGCGAACCGCCTCGGCCCGAATCCGCCTCCACGTAGACCGCACCCGCGTCGAGGACCATCGCCTGGTCGGCGACGAGCCGGAACCGGGTGTCGCGGTCCAGCCGCACCGCCGCCCCGCCGGCCAGGCGCAGCCCGGCGCGACCGCCGCCCGTCGTCTCCACGCCATCGCCGACCTGGAGGTGGTCCCCGATGCGGGCTGCCCGCGGTGCGATCCCGGGACGGTCGGGCGGCGAGACGACTCGAACCGTGCCGCTCAGCGCATCCACGGTGGCGAGCACGCGGAGGGCAGGCGCTCCGGCCGGGTCGAGGCGATCGCGCAGACGCACCGCCACCAGCAACAGCGCCGCCGCAGCCAGCGCCCCGATCGACCACCGCAGCACCGTCCGCCGCGAACGCACGCGCCTCTCGTGGCGCCACGCGGTGTGGACCGCCGCCCGCACGCGTCGCATGGATTCGGCCGGCACCGCCTCGCGCGGCCCGGCCAGGCGCACCAGGGGCCCGATGGACTGGTCGTCCGGCCGGGGACGTCCAAAGCGGGCGGGTTCGTGCGAATCGCTCATTTCTCCCATGCCTCGGCGCCAGTGTGCAGCGTGGCGAACGCGTCGCGAAAGGCCTCCCGGGCTCGCGTCAGCAGCGACTCCGCGGCCTTCGGTCCGACCTGCAATCGCTCGGCAATCTCGGCGACGGACAGGTCGTGAATGTACTTCCACTCCAGGGCGTCCCCGTAGCGCTCGGGCAGATACTCGAGCGTCAGGTGGACGAGACGGGCCAGCTCCTGGCGACGGAGCGGCTCGTCGGGCCCGTCGACCGCCGCGGCGCCCAGCGATTCGAGTGCCGCCCTGACGTCCGGCGCATCCTCCAGCAGCGGGGTGTCGTGGGCGGTTCGCCGCTCGCGGACGACGTGGGCGCTGATTTCATGGCGGCAGAACGTGCACAGCCAGGTGAAGAGCGCGGCCTCGCCGCGATAGGTGGCGAGCTTCCTCACGGCGCGACACAGCGTCGACTGGACGACCTCCTCGGCCGCGTCTGCATCATGATCGAGCCGAGCCAGTGCAAAACGGAACAACCGTGGGAAGTAGGTCCCGAAGAAGTCCTCGAACGCCAGCTCGTCGCCGGCGATCAGGCGGCCGACGACGATCTTGTCGTGCTGGTACGGCTCGGACATCAATTGATCTCAGTCTTACCGTAAGAGGGGAGCGCGGTCCACAATCCTTCGCCGCTGGCAGCAACCGCAGACCGCTCCCTTCTTCCCGGCTGGATCGCGCGCCTCAACGCGGGGTCCGGGCGCGCGCGGCCGCCTCCCGGGCGACCTCTTCGAGGACGTCGGCGGCGGCGTCCCGCACGGCGGCCTCGGGATCGCCCAGAGCCGGCTCGAGCACCATCATCGCGGCCGGCGTGCGGATCCGGGCGAGCGCGTAGACCGTGTCCTCGCGGACTGCGGCGTCCGGGTCGCTCAGGGCGAAGGCCAGCGCCGATACGGCCTGACTGCCGCCGATGTCGGCCAGACGCCCGACCGCCGCCCGGCGGACCCGCGCCGCGACGTCGCCGAGCGCCTGGCGCAGCAGCGCGAGCTCGGCTTCGCTGGGCTTGCCGTGCAGGCCCAGGATCGCTTCCTCCCGCACGTCGGGATCGGCGTCGGCCACGGCCGCGGCGACGGCGGCGGCGACGCCGCGGGAGACGGCTTGCGGAACAGCCGCAGGCAGCAGCACGCACGCCGCGAGCGAGGCCAAGCCGCCGGCTCGACGGCGACGACGGGGTCCATTCCACATGGTGTGCTCCTCAGGCTGGCGACGTCGCTACTTGAGCGTGAAGCAGGACTCGACGGCCGTGTTGTTGCCCGTGGCCGTGCGGGCGATGATCTCGAACTTGAAGGTGCGGCCGCGATCCGTCTCAGCGAAGGGAGGCTCGTAGGCGAGCTGGGTCGGCGGGAGATCGATGCTCAGTTTGCCCTGCGGATATTCCAGGAAGAACTGGTACCGCGAGATCTGCACCGGCCCGGTCTTGCCGATGCGCGGGTGCGAGGTCGTCACCGGATCCCAGCGGACGACCACGGGGGCCACCACCTCGGGCAAGTGCGTTTCGTCGCAGTTGACCGCCGGCACTCCGTTGACCGTGATGTTGCCCGGCCGCGCCGCGAGGACGTGCGACAGGTAGACGGTGCTCTCGTAGGTACCGCCGCCCTGGGCGCGCGCTTCGATGTCGTACTTGCCCTGCGGGAAGCGGCGGAAGAAGTCGGCGGGGTCGAGCTCGTCGAACGATGGCTCGGCGCTCTCGAAGGCGAGCTGCGTCAACCCCTGCGTTCGCAGCTTGCCTTTGCTCACGAGGCTGAGGAGGGGGCGATCGCCCGGCCCCTCGATCTCGAGGCTGGCCCAGGCGTTGCCGTCGATCTCGGCGTGGATGCCGAGGTCGCCGGCACTGTCGTTCAGCTCGAAGAAGAGCTGCGCGACAGGGAAGGGAAGGGTCTGAGTCTGGCCCTTCGGCGTCGCAGCGCCGACGGCGCCGAACGTGAGGACGGCCGTGAAGAGAACGAATGCTGGCAACCGGCGAAAACGTGTAGTCATGTCTCGAACCTCCAGCCCCTTAGAGGTCGCTGCCACGCCACATCCTTCGCCGGCTCGGTCGCAGCGGCGACATTGCGCAGAAAGAATCGCTGCGCGAAGGATCGTCCGCGGAGCGCCCCTCTCACGGGCATGCGCCATCTGCCTCTGGTCGTCCGCCTGTGCTTTGCCGGGCTGTTGCTGCTTGCGGGAGCCGGAGACGCCCGCAGCCAGGAGGCGCCGGCGGCGCCGCCGGCGCTCGATCGCCAGCGCGATTGGGGCGAGGGCGTCGCCACGTCCATGTTCGGCACCTACGTACGGAAGGGGGAGCTGCTCGTCTATCCCTTCTTCGAGCACTATCGCGACAAGGACTTCGAGTACAAGCCGTCGGAATTCGGCGTCCCCGGCGAGGAGGACTTCCGCGGCCGCTACCGGGCCAACGAGGGATTGATCTGGTTCGGCTACGGCCTGACCGACGATCTGGCGTTCGAGGTCGAGGCTGCCGTGATCAGCGCGTCGCTCGATCGGTCACCGGACGACCACTCCGGCGTGCCGGTCCGTCTCGAGGAGTCTGGTCTTGGGGACATCGAGGGACAGCTACGCTGGCGGTGGAAGCGGGAGACCGATCGACGGCCGGAGTTCTTCAGCTACGGCGAGGTCGTCGTGCCGCATCACGGCGACAAGCCGCTCATCGGGACCAGCGGGGTGGAGCTGAAGTTCGGCACCGGCATCACGCGCGGGTTCGACTGGGGCACACTCACCGCGCGCGCCGCGATCGAGTATTCGGCAGGGTCGACGAGCCACTTCGACACCGGTGAATACGCCGTCGAATACCTCCGCCGGCTCTCGCCGAGGTGGCGCCTGTATGCCGGAGTCGAAGGCACCCAGGACGAACTGTCGCTCATCGGCGAAATGCAGTGGCACGTCACCCCGCGCGCCTTCGTCAGGTTCAACAGCGGCGTCGGGCTCACCTCGAAAGCCACCGACTGGACACCCGAGGTAGGTATGGTGTTCTCGTTCGGCCCCCCTCAGTAGAGCCGATACTCCTGCCGCAGCCGATCGAACTCGGCGACCGCCGGCTGCCACGACTCCGCCATCCGCCGTGGATCGGTGCCGCGCTCGATGTCCTCGCGATAGGTCGCGGTGCCGGCCAGGATGTCGATCGGCAGCAGCGTGTGTTCGTACTCGTAGGGCGGCGGACGCCACGCGAACTGGGCCGGATCCATCTGGCGCATCTCGTGCAATATCGCCGTCGACGCCAGCACCGACTCGAAGGTGCGGCGGTCGGTGACGTGGATCTGGACGCCGTGGCAGGGCGTCTTCGCATGCTTGTGGAACGTCGGCTCGAAGGTGACGGGGCGGAACATCGCGCCGGGCAGGCGGTAGGCGTTGAGCCGCGAGGCCAGCGCGTTGGCGTCGAGCCACGGCGCGCCGCACAGCTCGAAGGGCCGCGTCGTGCCGCGCGCCTCGGACAGCATCGTGCCCTCGAACAGCACTTGTCCCGGATAGACGATGGTTGTGTCGACCGTCGGCATGTTGGGCGAGGGGAGCACCCACGGCACGTCGGTCTCGTCCCAGAACATCGGCCGCGACCAGCCGCTCATCGGCTCGACGGTCAGGTCGGCGCCGAGCTTGAAGGTGTCGTTGAACAGGCGGGCCAGCTCGCCGATGGTCAGCCCGTGCCGCATCGGAATCGGATACAGGCCGACGAACGACTCGAAGCCGCGCTCGAGCATCGGCCCCTCGACCGCCACCCCGCCGATCGGGTTGGGCCGGTCACAGACGATGACGGGGATGCCGGCCTTGGCTGCACCCGTCAGGCAGTAGGCCATCGTATAGATGAAGGTATAGATCCGCGTGCCGACGTCCTGGAGGTCGACGACCAGCACGTCGAGGCCGTCGAGCATCGCCGGCGTCGGTTCGCGCGTCTCGCTGTAGAGCGAGTAGACCTTGACGCGGTGGGAGGGGCTCTCCGCGTGCGGCGTCTCGATCATGTTCTCCTGCAGGTCGGCGTTGAAGCCGTGCTGCGGGCCGAAGATCGCGCCCAGCGTGACCCCGTCGGCGCGGACCAGTCGATCGACCACATGGACGAACTGCTGATCGATCGACGCGGGGTTGGCGACGATGCCGACCCGCTTGCCGCGGAGGCGGCCGGATTCGAGCAGCCGGCTCGACCCGAGCACGGTGGTGGCGCGGGTGGCGATGGTGGAGTGCATGAAGGTCAACCTAGTCAGGAAGCGGCCGGCCTTTGGTCTCGACGACCCAGTGCAGCCCGATGAAACCGAGGAATCCGGCGAAGCCGACCCAGAACAGCACCGCCATCGCCGCTTCGAGCGCGTCGACGCCGCCGCGACGGGCGATCTCGCCGACCATGAACGGCCCGATCGCCGCCGCCACCCGGCCGATGTTGTAGCAGAAGCCCGAGCCGGTGCCGCGCAGGCGGGTCGGGAACAGCTCGGGCAGGTAGTAGGTGAAGCTGCCGAAGACGCCGAACACCGTCAGCCCGATCGGGAAGTACATGATGATGCGCGTCTCGGGCGAGAGGGGCAGGCCGAACGCCGCGATCATCGACACGGCGCCGCCGACGAAGTAGATCGCGAACATCGGCCGGCGCCCCATGTACTTGGCCGCCGGCACCGTCAGCAGCGTGCCGATCAGGCCGCCGAGGTTGAACCAGTTGGTGGCGTGCGCCTTCCAGCTCTCGGCCAGCGCGAGCGTCGCCGACCGGTCGAGCCCCTGGGCCGCGGCTTCTACGTTGGCCAGGCCGCTGGCGATCACCGGGATGAAGGCATTGCAGCTCCACCACAGGACGAGCGCGGTGAGCGCCGTGATGAGGCCGCTGATCGTGGACGGACGCACCGCCGCGGTGAACAGCTCGGCGACCCTCGGCGGCGTGCGGTCCTTGGTGGCGACCCAGCGTTCCGGCTCCTTCACGAAGAACCGGACCAGCAGCGCCACGCGCCGCCGGAATGAGGCCGCTCAGGAACACGTAGCGCCACGACACCTCGGGATGGTCGGGGAACAGGCGACCCGCCACGACGTAGTTGACCAGGGTGGCCAATCCCAGGCCGAACGGCGCCGACGTGTAGAGCAGGGCACCGGCCTCGATGCGGCGCTTCTCGGGCACGACTTCGGCGACCATCGACGCGCCGGCGGCCCATTCGCCGCCGATGCCGAGGCTGGCGACGAAGCGGAAGGCGGCGAGCATCCAGATGTTCGGCGCGACGGCGCAGAGCGCGGTGCCGATCGAGTAGATCAGCATCGTCAGCAGCAGCGTGCGGGTGCGGCCCAGCCGATCGGCGACCTTACCGAAGATGGTGCCGCCGATGGCCCAGCCGATGAGGAGGAGCGACGTGAGGACCCCGGTCCAGAACAGCGTGGCGCTGCGGGCCTCCGGCGAGCCGATTGGCAGGCCGAGCAGTGTCGGCACGCAGTTGGGCGCGACGAAATTGAAGAGCAGCCCGTCGAAGACGTCGAAGCCCCAGCCCAGCCATGCGGCGAAGACCACGGTCCATTGGTATCCGGTCAGGTCCCAGACCCGCCGGCCGCCGCCTGCGTCTGACATGGCTGTGGATTCTACCCGCTGGCCGGCACGGACGGCGTCGGCGGTCGCCGTGCTCGCCTGCCTGTTCACGTTCATCGGACCGAGCGCCCGCGCCCAGGAGAGCGATCTCGACGCCTTGATGGCGCGCGCCCTGGAGCGCCGCAACGAGACGTGGCGGGCGCTGCACGACTACGTCCTCGACGAGCGCGAGCGGTTCGGCCTGTCCGGCCCCGCGGACGTCCGGCTATTCGGGCAGGACCGCCACTACACCTGGTACGTCCGTGACGGCATCCTGGTCCGCAGCCCGGTGAAGGCAAACGGCGTCGCGGTGCCGGAGGCCGACCGCCGCGACTACGAGGCCAAGTGGGTGACGGACGAGCAGTCCCGGGCCGAGCGCCAGAAGAAGCGGGCCGCGGATCCAGGGGCCGCGGACACCGGGACCGCGGCGAAGACGGCTGAGGCCCCCGGCGGCGCTGAGGCCCCCGGCGGCGCGGCGCCCCCGGCGGCCGGGGCCAACCCGGGCGACGCGCCGGCCGAGGTCGTCGCCAAGGGGCTCGAGCCGCGCTTCGTGTCCGAGGCCAACTTCCTGCGCTTCCGCTTCGAGCCCGGTCGCTACGTCCTGGTCGGCCGCGAGGTCCTCGACGGCCGGCCGGTGCTGAAGATCGAGTACTACCCGAAGAAGCTGATCGTCGATTCGGACGAGCCCGGCCGCAAGCCGCCGAAGGAGAGCCCGGATCCGGCCGCGCGCGACGCCGCCAAGGCCCGCCAGGACCAAATCGAGCGCCAGTTCAACAAGGTGTCGATGGTCACGCTGTGGGTCGACCCGGCCGAGTCGCAGATCGTCCGCTACGACTTCGAGAACCTGGGCCTCGATTTCTTCCCGGGCCAGTGGCTGGTGCGCGTCGGCGAGACCTCGGCGTCGATGACGATGGGCCGCTACTTCGACGGCGTGTGGCTGCCCAAGGCCATCGTCATGAAGGGCGACCTGCAGGTCGCGATCGGCTCGTTCGACATCGACTACCGGCGCGAGTTCCTCGAGTACCGGAAGGCGGAGACCGCGGCGCGGATCCGCGGCTACGGCGACGTCAAATGATCGCCGGCCTGCTGTTCGCCCTCGGCTGCGCCGTGGCCCTGCGTGCGCCGGTCCTTCCCGCGCCGGTGCCCGGCCAGGCGGCCGCCGCTCAGGGCGAGGCCCAGCCCGCTCCGGCGCCGGTGGTGGCCGAACGCCTCGTCGACGTCCTCGTCCACGGCAACCACACCACGCCCGACGCCGACGTGATCGCCATCGCCGGCCTCACCGTCGGCGGGCCGCTGCCGCTCGACGCGGTGGCCGCGGCGACCCGTCGCCTGGAGCAGGCCGACAAGTTCGAGGCGGTCGACGTCCGCAAGCGGTATCGCTCGATCGCGCACGCCGACGAGGTGGTGCTGGTGATCCTGATCGACGAGCGCCCACACCCGATGGCGCTGCCGACGCCGCCAGTGCTCAAGCCGTTCCGCACGCTGCGCGACGGGTTGATGTTCCTGCCGCTCGTCTCGTTCGCCGACGGCTACGGCCTCAGCTACGGCGCCCAGTTCACCTTCGCCGACGTGCTCGGCAAGCGCAGCCGGATCGGCGTACCGCTGACCTGGGGCGCCGAGCGGCGCGCCGCGATGGAGATCGAGCGCCGGTTCACGCGCGGCCCGGTCTCACGGATCGAGGGCGGGGCTGGCGTCGTCCGGCGCGAGCATCCCTTCTTCGACGTGCCGGATCGCCGCGGCGAGCTGTGGGTCCGCGCCGAGCGGGCCCTGCCGCTGGCCCTGCGCGTCGGCGGCGGCGTGCGGTGGAGCGACATCGCCTTCGGGAGCGCGTCGACGCCGGCTCTCGACGCCGACGATCGGCTGCTCGCCTCCGGCGTCGACGTGACGCTCGACACGCGCGTCGACCCGACCTTCCCGCGCAATGCCGTCTACGCCCGGGCGGCGTGGGAGCACCTGCGGTTCGACGCGGCGCCGTCGCGGCAGCGCACCACGCTCGACGGGCGCGGCTACGTCGGCCTGTTGGGGTCGTCGGTGCTGGCGATCCGCGCCATGCACGGCCGGGCCGACGGGCCGCTGCCGGCCTACGAGCAATGGCTGCTGGGCGGGCCGTCGTCGGTCCGCGGCTTCCGCACCGGCAGCGCCGTCGGCGATCGCGTTGCCTCGGGATCGATCGAACTGCGCCTGCCGTTCTCGTCGCCGCTGCGCGTCGCCAGGACCGGCGTCGCCGTGTTCGTCGATCGCGGCGCGGTGTGGGGCTACGACCAGCGCCTCGCCGACGCCGACTGGACGCAGGGCTACGGCGCCGGGGTGTTCGCGATCGCGACGGTGTTCCAGTTCCGGCTGGACGTGGCGCACGGCCAGGGCCGCGGCACGCGCGCCCACGTCTCCGCGGGACTGTCGTTCTGACGCAATGGCGGCGATCGGACGGTCGAGTGCTTGAGCGAGTGCGAGAACGCCAGTCATCGGATCCTCCAGCGCCGCCGCTGTGAGTGACTCGACATGAGACGCGCGCCGCGTGTTTTGTTACGGCGGCTGTAGCCCGTCAATCGGACCATGGGCCTCGGCGAATGAGGGTCATGCCGATGTTTGCTGGCGTTTCGCGGAGCGCCGTGTCAGATGGATCGCAGGCGCGTCGAAGCGTGCCGAACCGCCACCTGTCGCGGCTGTCAGCCGGCTCAGTCGCGCGGCTGCGAGTCGGGGATGACCGCCCGAGGCCCCTGACATCGACGGGAGACGGGTCAGGCTCGTCTCGATACGACCGCCGAAGGCCGCGGATCGTCCAGAGGCCGGCCAGATGATCTCCACCGAGAGGCCGAGCCCGAGCCCGAGCGCGTCGAGCTCGAACGTCGGCAGCATCGACGGCGCTCAGTCGCAGAAGGTCAGCCAGTTATGGGTGTCCGGCGCGGTGCCGTACTGCACCGACGTGATCGCGTCGTAGAGGCGCTTGGCGACCGGGCCGACCTGGCCGTTGTTGATCGTCAGCGTGCCCTTGGCGTGGCCCAGTTCGCCGACGCTCGACACCACCGCCGCGGTGCCCGATCCGAAGATCTCGCGCAGCGTGCCCTGACGGTCGGCCTCGAGGAGCTCGTCGAACGCGATGGGCCGCTCGACGATGTTCAGGCCCCACTCGCGGGCCAGCGTCAGGACCGTGGCGCGGGTGATGCCGGGCAGGATCGAGCCGGCGAGGGGCGGCGTCGCGATCTCGTCGCCGATGACGACGAACAGGTTCATCGTCCCGACTTCCTCGAGGTAGCGGCGCTCGATCGCGTCCAGCCACAGCACCTGCTCGTAGCCGCGCGAGCGCACGTCGTCGGCGGCCTTCATGCTGGCGACGTAGTTGGCGGCGGCCTTGGCCCAGCCGATGCCGCCGCGGACGGCGCGCACCGCCTCGGTCTCGACCCAGATCTTCACCGGCTTGAGGCCGGACGCGTAGTAGGCGCCGACCGGCGAGGTGATCACGTAGAGCAGGTAGCGCGTCGCCGGGCGGACGCCGAGGAACGCGTCGGTGGCGATGTAGGTCGGACGCAGGTAGAGCGCGGTGCCGGGCTGCGACGGCACCCAGTCCTTGTCGGCGGCGACGAGCGCGACCATCGCGTCCTTGAGCGCGGCGACGTCGGGCACCGGCATCGACAGGCGCGGCGCGCCGCTCGCCAGGCGCTTGACGTTGTCGTCGACGCGGAACAGGGCGACGCGGCCGCTGGCGTGGCGGAACGCCTTCAGGCCCTCGAACATCGCCTGGCCGTAGTGCAGGACCGACGCGGCGGGATCGAGCGACAGCGGCCCGTAGGGCACGATCCGCGGCTCGGACCAACCCTCAGGCCCGTATTCGACCAGCAGCATGTGGTCGGCGAAGTACTTGCCGAAGCCGAGCTGCGATTCGTCCGGCCGGGGCCGGGGCGTGGTCGTGCGGGTGATGTCGATCGTCTTCAGCGCCATGGACAATTGTCCGGGCGGGCCGGACCGTTGTCAACGAACCAACGCATTGCCCTATTGCAATTTTTGCGACGTTTTCCCGGTCGTCAGGGAGGATGATCGGAAGTGGCATCGGGAGCCGCATCGGGAGACACTCACAATCGGAGCACCGCCGGGCCGGCGTGGGAGCGGAAGAAGGAGGCGCGGGTGGCGAGCATCGGGAACTCGGCCTCATAGGCCGCCCGCCAGGCGTGGATGAACCGATCGGCGTCGCGCTCGGGCAGGAGCGCCCAGACGCTGCCGCCGAAGCCGGCGCCGAAGGCGGACGCCCCCTCGGCGCCGAGCCGGCGGGCGAGACGGGCGAGCGCGCTCGTTTCGGGGATCTGGTTGCCGAGCCATTGTTCGGCGAGGTGTTGCGATTCGTCGACCAGCGCGCCGAAGGCGGCGAAGTCGGCGCCGGCCAGGGCCCGCGTCGCGCCGGGGACGAGGCGATGCGCCTCGGCGAGGAAGTGATCGAGCCGGTTGCGGAGCACCTCGGCGGACACCGGGCCGGGTGGCGCGTCGTCGATGAAGCCGCGCAGCCGGGCGATCGTGTCCGGCCCCTCCTCGAGCAGCGCGCCCAGCGTCACCGGCGTCTCGCCGGTCCGCGTCCGCCACAGGCCGAGCAGCGCCTGCAGCGCCTCGACCGCCTGGTTGTAGCGCTCGCGGTGCTCGCCGGCCTTCGACGCGGTGATGCCGCTGGCGCCGATGACGAAGACGCGATCCCCGAGCGGCACCGACGCCTCGCGCTGGACCGGCCCGAAGCGGTAGCCGACGACGTGGCCCGGCACGGCGCACAGGATCGCGGTGTGGTCCTGGCTGCCGCCGTGCGTGCCGACGCCGCGGTCGCCGGCGAGATCGCCGTACGAGGCGCCGTTCTCGATGGCGCCCAGGTACGAGGCGAGCTCCTCGAGGCTGGCGATCTGGTCGTCCCAGTCGGGACGCGCGTCGAGCGCGTTGCGATCGGCGATGGCCAGGAAGACCGCGATGATGAACGCCGTCGAGCTGCTCATGCCGGAGGCGCGCGGCAGGTCGCTGGCGATGGCGATGTCGCAGCCGAGGAGGGGCGCCCCGAAGTTGCGGACGAGGCGCCGCACGACGGTGGCGGGGTAGTTGTGCCAGTGCGGGCAGGGCGCCTGATCGAGCGACAGCTCGAAGGTCGCCTCGGCGTTGTGGACGACGTCGATCACCGTCACGACGGCGTCCTCGCGCGGCGCCACCGACATCACGAAGCCGCGTTCGGCGGCACAGAGCAGGCCGCGGCCGCCGGCGTAGTCGGTGTGCTTGCCGAGGACCTCGACACGGCCGGGCACCCAGTAACGGCGCGGCGGCCCGGCGATGCCGCGGGCGTCGAGCACCGCCCGCGTCGCGGCGAGCAGACGCGACTTGCGCTCCGCCTCGTCCGGGCTCAGGCCCGCCGCCGCCAGCTCGTCGCGCAGGTGCCTCATGGACGGACCGTGACACCGGCCAGGGCGCGCTCGACGGCGGCGACGTCGCCGCGCCGCGACAGATCGAGGACGCCCTCGGCGGCGACGACGACCTCGAAGCGGACGCCGTCGGCGATCAGCGCGTTGACCGCGTCCACCAGCTCGAACTCGCCGCGCGCCGAGCGCGTCACCCGGCGGCACGCCGCGTGGATCGCCGGCGGCATCCGCCAGCAGGTCATGCTGACGAGAGCCGCGTCGCCGAGGGCCGCGGTCTGCTCCGGTGTCGGCTTCTCCACGATGCGGGCCAGGTGGCCGTCCTCGACCACGCCCAGCGCGAAGGCGCGGATCCGCTCGAGCGGGATGTGGCTCCGGGCCACCAGCGTCTCGGCTGGATAGAGCGCTGTGGCCGCGCCGGCCCGCCCGACGAGCGAGGCCAGCGTCGGCACAGCATAGTAGTTGTCGCCGTTGATGACGAGGAACGGATCGTCGCCGGTCCACGCCTCGGCCGCGGCGACGGCGTTGCCGGTGCCGATCGGCTCGTCCTGGACGGCGAAGGCGAGCGACAGACGACGCGGCTGGCCGGCGCCCGCGTAGTGCTCCGCGATCGCCTCGTGGTCCGGGGCGACGACGAGGCAGACGTCGGTGTAGCCGGCATCGGCGAGCGCGGACAGGCTGTAGTCGAGGAACGGGCGGCTGACCGAGCCCGAGACGAACGCCCCGGCCGGGTCGCGCATCGGGCCGGCGATCGGCATCATCGCCTTGGCGCCGGTGTCCGCCGCCTGGGCCTGCTCGAGGTCGAGCTCGCCGTCGGTCGCCTGCCGCATTCGCGTGCCCAGGCCACGCGCCAGGATGACGGCCCGCTCGCGCCTCACCGGCCCGCGTCTCCCGGGTTCGGCCCGGCTTCCGGCACGGCATCGGGCCACAGCCGGCGCGTCAGCGAGGCCAACGTGGTGCCGCTGACGACGGCGGTCGCGGCCAGCCCGGCGGCCAGCCCCCACGCGCCGTAGAGCGCGTGCCCGATCGCGAACAGCGCCGACCAGACCATCGTGCAGCCGAGCGCCCAGCCGACCAGCGCCAGCGGCAGCGGGTCGCCGACGGCGTCGTCGGCCTCGAGGCCGAGCGAGGCCCGCACCGGTCCCCAGCCAGGGCCGCCGGGCCGCACCTTCAGGTAGAAATCGCGCAGCACCTGCGGATCGGTCTGCGGCGCGAGATAGGCCGTCGCGACCCAGCACGCCGTCGTCGCGATGACGGTCACGACCAGCGCCCGGTGCGACGACAGGCCCATGCCCTGGCGCGCCAGGATCAGCAGCACGACCGACACGAGCAGCGAGCTGACCATCGCGACCACTTCGCACCAGGCGTTGACGCGCCACCAGAACCAGCGGGCCAGGTAGAGCAGGCCGGTGCCGGCGCCGACCTGCAGGATGATGTCGAACGCGCTCTTGGCGGTGTCGAGGGCGTAGACCACGCCGGACGACACCAGGAACAGGCCGACCGTCGCCAGCTGCCCGGCGCGGACGTAGTGCGACTCGCTGGCCGTGGTGTTCATGAAACGGCGGTAGAGGTCGTGCACCAGGTACGAGGCGCCCCAGTTCAGGTGGGTCAGGATGGTCGACGAGTTGGCGGCGACCAGGCCGCCGACCATCAGCCCGGCGAAGCCGGCCGGCAGGAAGCGCAGCATCACCGGATACGCGAGGTCGTGCCCGATCAGCCCCGCCGGGACGTGCGGGACGGCGCGTGCGAGATCGGCGAGCGTCGGGTAGACGATCAGCGACGCCAGGCCGACCAGGATCCACGGCCACGGCCGCAGCACGTAGTGGGCGACGTTGAAGAAGAGGACCGCGGCGAGGGCGTCCTTCTCGGTCTTGGACGCGAGCATCCGCTGGGCGACGTAGCTGCCGCCGCCGGGCTCGGCGCCGGGATACCACACCGCCCACCACTGCACCGCGATCGGCATCAGGAAGACCGCGACCGCCAGGTCCCACTGGTTGCTGAAGTCGGGGATCACGCGCAGGTAGTCGAGGCCGTCGGGACCGCGCCGCGCCGACAGCTGCGTGACCAGCCCGTGGAGGCCGCCGACACCGGGTGCCTGCAGCGCGAAGTAGGCCGCCGCGACGACCGCCGTCATCTTGACGCCGAACTGGATCATGTCGATGACCAGCACGCCCCACAGGCCGGCGTAGGCCGCGAACACGACGTTGACCCCGCCGACGAACAGCAGCGTCTGCCAGCGCTCGAGGCCGAACAGCACCGCCGCGATCTTGCAGGCGGCGAGGTTCACCGTCGCCATGATGATGGCGTTGAACACCAGGCCCAGGTAGACGGCGCGGAAGCCACGGACGACGCGGGCCGCCTGGCCGGAGTAGCGCATCTCGTAGAACTCGAGGTCGGTGAGGACCGCCGGAGCGCCGCCACAGCCGGGCGTAGAAGAACACCGTCGCCATGCCGGTCAGCACGAAGGCCCACCACACCCAGTTGCCGGCCACGCCCGTGGTGCGGACGATGTCGGTGACCAGGTTGGGGGTGTCGCTGCTGAAGGTCGTGGCGACCATCGACAGCCCGGCCAGCCACCAGGGGACGGCGCGGCCGGAGGCGAAGAACTCGGTGGTGCTGCTACTGCCGCGGCGGGCGACGTAGAGGGCAGGGATGAAGCAGATGGCCACCGAGGCGATGGCGATCAGCCAGTCCAGCGCGGTCAGCCGCATGCCGGCGGATTGTATCCGCTTTGTGACGGCGGCTCGACCGGCCGCCGCCGGACCTGTCGTTGGCTGTTACAACAGGGTGCGGGTCGCCCGCCCGGTCTGGAAGCGGCGATCGCACTGCGGGCACTGCCAGAGGTAGTCGCCCGAATCGAGCATGCCCAGGCTCTGCAGGCTTTCGTGCCCGCAGCCCGGGCAGCAGGACAGGCCGGCGTCCTCCGGCCAGTCGACGCGACGGCGGCCCCCCCGGTCGAAGCGGCGGCGGGCATCGCTCGAGTGCCGCTGGTCCACGGGCGTCCCGGCCGGAGCAGAGGCCTCGGCGGGCACCTCGGGCTCGTGCCCGAGATGCGACCAGATGTCGTTCTGCAGGGGATCCATACCCCTTCAGAATCGGCTCATCCGGTGCCGGCGCCTTCCCTCCGCTGCACTGAATCTGCGCCGGCTGGCGTCGGCCGCGTCGGCCAACCTCCGACTCGGGGACACCAGGGAACCGGGCGTCGTTCGTCTCCGTATCAGGAGACCGACGCGCGTGGTTAACGCCGTGCAGTAATCGCATAGGCGTCAGTCGTAAAAAGCATGTAAGTAAGTGCTTGCATCGACCGCCGTCGCGGATCTAGGCTGGATGGTGATGGACGCACGCGAACTGTTGCTGGATGCGGCGCTCAAGGTCTTCGCCGAGCACGGCACGCGCGGCGCCACCACGCGGCGGATCGCGCAGGCCGCCGGGGTCAACGAAGTGACGCTGTTCCGCCACTTCGGCTCCAAGGAAGGCCTGCTGCGCGCGGCGCTGTCCACCGGGCCACGGGCCATGTCGTTCGTCGATACGCACCTGCCCGAGAAGCCGGTCGACCCCGAAGCGGAACTGACCGACTTCTGCCGGCACCATCACCAGGCCCTGTTCGAGTCGCGCTCGATCATCCGCAAGTGCATGGGGGAGTTCGAAGAGCACCCCGACACGACGCGGACGGCGTGCCAGCTGCCGGTGATGATCTCGGACGCGCTGCGCGGCTATCTCGAGCGCCTGCGTGCCTCCGGCCAGGCGCGCGGCGACTGGAACCCGCAAGCGGCGGCGGCGATGTTGATGGGCGTCCTGTTCAACGACGCCATGGGCCGCGACTGCATGCCGGAGCGTTTTCCGTACTCGGAGCGCGACGGCGTCAAGCACTACGTCGCGCTGTTCCTGCAGGCCATCGGGGCCCGCAAGGGAGCGGCCCGGCGCGCGGAGGCCCCGGTGTCGCCGGTCCGCCGCCCGGCGCGTGCGGCCCGCGCCAAGACCACAGCCTCCCGCAGCTAGCGGAGGCGTTCGTTCGAGGAGTGTGCGCTCTCATGTCCCGCCTGTCGGTCCGAATCGTCGCGACGTCGCTCACCGCCCTGCTCGCCGCCTCGTCGATGGGCGCGGCCCAGGTCGCCGGCGCGCTTCGCCGGCGCCGCATTGCCCGCTCCGCCGCAGGCGGCGTCCTCGGGGCCGCGGGTCCTGACGCTCGACGACGCCCTTGCGCTGGCTGAGGCCCGCAACGAGAGCGTCCTGATTGCCGAGGCCGGCGTCCGCCGCGCCCGCGGCGTCGAGGCCCAGGTCCACAGTCAGCGGCTGCCCCAGCTCGCCGGCACCGCGTCCTACGACCGCACCCTTGCCTCCGAGTACGACGGTCTGTTCGACAACGCCAGTGGCGACGAGAACGCCTTCGCCGATCTGCCGTTCGGTCAGCCCAACGCCTATCGCCTCGGTCTGTCGTTTTCCCAACTGATTTATGCCGGGGGCCGCGAGCGGGCCCTCGAACGGCAGGCCCGGCTGGGCCGCGACGTCGCGACGCTGTCGGTGACGTCGGCCAAGGCGCAGCTCGCGCTCGACGTCGCCCAGGCCTTCTACGACGCCGCCCTGGCCGATCGGCTCGTTGCCATCGCCGACGAGACGCTGGCCCAGGCGACACGGTCCTTCGAGCAGACCCGGGCCAAGCGCGAGGCCGGCCTGGTCTCCGAGTTCGAGCTGCTGCGCGCGCAGGTCGATCGCGACACGCTGCAGTCGCCGCGCGTCCGCGCCGGCAACACCCGCGACGTCGCCTACTTCCGCCTGAAACAGCTGTTGGATCTGCCGCTCGGCGGGCCGCTCCAGCTCGCGGCGCAGCTCGACGATCCCCGGCTGGTGCCGGCGGCCCGGTTCGCGACGCGCCTGGCGGAAGCCGAGGCGGCAGCGCTGCCGCGACTGCGCACGGCGGTCACCCAGGCCGATCTCGGCGTGCAGGCGAGCGAGCAGGGCGTGGTCATCGCCGACGCGCAGCGCAAGCCGGCGGTCGCGCTCCAGTCGGCCGCCGGGATCGTGAACTACCCCTCGGCGTTTCCGGGGTTCAACGACTGGCGCAAGAACTGGACGGTCAGCCTGGGCGTCCAGCTGCCGCTCCTGACCGGCGGCCGCATCAAGGCCGAACAGAACATCGCCCGCGCCGACCTCGACAGCGCCAAGGCGCAGCTGCAGCTGACCAAGGAGCTGTCCGACCTCGACGACGCCAGCGCCCGCGCCTCGCTGGGCGCGGCGCGCGCCGACTGGGAAGTGGCGGCCGGCACGATCGAGCAGGCGGCCCGTGCTTACGCCATCGCCGAGCTGCGCTTCCGGGAAGGCCTGTCGACGCAGCTCGAGCTGTCGGATGCGCGGCTGCTGCTCGCCCAGGCCCAGGTGAACCGGGCCCGCGCCGCGCGCGACCTGCAGTTGACGCGGGTTCGCCTCGCGCTCCTGCCCGAGCTGCCGCTCGGGGCGGGCGCGGGCGCTGGCGCCGCGACGGGTGGGACTGCCCAAAGCACGGGCTCGAATGCAACGGCTTCGACCGGGACGGCGCAGGCGCCGGCCGCGGGAGCCACGACGACGCCGGCCGTTGCCGGCGCCCAGGGAGCGCGACAGTGACACGCCACAGCTTCGTTCATCACCGGCTCGATTCTCGTGGCCAGCGCGCTGGCGCTGACCGCCTGCGGCGGCGACACCACCTCCGAGGCGGCCGGCCCGAAGGCCCCACCCGTGATCGAGATCGGCCGCGAGAACGTGGTCGAGGTCACGTTGCAGGAGATCACGCGTCGGTCCGCTCGTCTCGGGCGAGCTCAAGGCCGAACGCGAGGCGACGGTCCGAGCCGAGATTGGCGGCGCCATCCTGCAGGTCTATCCGCGCGAAGGCGAATCGGTCGCTGCCGGCACGCTGCTGGCCCGGATCGAGGGCCGGCCGGTGCAGGACGCCTACGCCTCGTCCCAGTCGCAGCTGCGCTCGGTCGAGCAGAACTCGGAGTGGGCGCAGAAGGAAGCGACCCGCATCGAGAACCTGGTCAAGGGCGGGGCGCTCGCCGAGCGCGACGCCGAGCTGGCGCGCAACGCCGCGACCCAGGCCAAGGCCGCGGTCGACGACGCGCGGTCGCGCGTCGCCTCGGCCCGCAAGGCGCTCGAGGATCTGACCGTCAAGGCGCCGATCGCCGGCATCGTGTCGAAGCGCCACGTCAACGCCGGAGACGTCGTCAGCCCGGGCGGCGAGCTCTACACGATCATCGATCCGTCGAGCATGCGCCTCGAGGCGTCGGTGCCGTCGGAGCAGATTGCGGCCATCCAGGTCGGCGGCACCGGTCGCCTTCCAGGTCCGCGGCTATCCCCAGGCAGCGCTTCGAGGGCCGCATCGAGCGCGTCAGCCCGAGCGCCGATCCGGCGACGCGTCAGGTGCCCATTTTCGTCACCATCCCGAACAAGCAGCGGCGCCTCGTCGCCGGCCTGTTCGCCGAGGGGCGGGTCGCGCAGGCGTCGAAGACCGGGCTGGTCGTGCCGCAGATCGCCGTCAACGAGAACGGTAGCAGCGCCGTGGGTCTTGAAGGTGCAGGACGGCAAGGCGCGAGCGCGTCGAAGTCACCCTCGGCCTGCGCGACGAGCAGACCGAGCGGCTGGAGATCGCCAAGGGCGTGGTCGCCGGCGACCTGCTGCTGGTCGGCGCGGCCCAGGGCATGACGCCCGGCACGCCGCTCAAGGTCCGCGCACAGCCGTCGTCGTCGAACTGAGGCCCAACAGGACCGCGCATGTTCATCTCCGATTTCGCCATCAAGCGCCCGATCGTCACCATCGTCCGATGGTCGCGATCTCGGTCTTCGGCATCTTCGCGCTGTTGCGCTTGAACACCGACGAGTTCCCCGAGGTCTCGCCGCCCATCGTCGCGGTGTCGATTCCGTATCCCGGGCGCCTCGCCCGACACGGTCGAGCGCGAGGTGGTCGACCCGATCGAGGAGCAGATCGCGGCGATCAGCGGCGTCGAGCAGATCAGTCGAACTCGCTCGACAGCTTCGGCGTCATCATCGTCGAGTTCGACTTCTCGAAGAACCTGCAGGAAGCGACGCAGGACATCCGCGACGAGATCTCGCAGATCCGCAACGACCTGCCGCCCGAGATGGAGGAGCCGATCCTCACGCGCTTCGACCCGAACGACTTCCCGATCGTCTGCTCGCGCTGACGTCGAAGACGCTGACCGGCGCCGGAGCTGACGCGCATCGCCGATCCCGGCGTGACCAACGCAGCTGCGCGGCATCAGCGGCGTCGCCGAGGTGCGCGTCGTCGGCGGCATCGAGCGCGAGCTGACCGTCGAGCTCGATCCGCAGGCGCTGCAGGCGGCCGGCGTCAGCGTCGGCGAGGTCGTGCAGCGCGCTGCAGACGCAGAACCTGGCGGCGCCGGTCGGGCGGCTGAACGGGCGCTCGACGAGCGCACGATCCGGCTGCGCGGCCGCCTCGAGCAGCCCGCCGACTTCGCGCGCCTCGTGGTCGCGCAGCGCAACGGGCGGCTCGTCCGGCTCGGCGACGTCGCGCGTGGCCAAGGACGGCGCCGAGGAGCCGCGCACGGCGGCGCGTCTACAACGGCCGCGACGCGGTCGGCATCGACATCATCAAGGCCGACGGCTTCAGCACGACCGACGGTCAGCGACCGCGATGCGCGAGCAGGTCGACGACATCCAGCAGACGCTGCCGCCGGGCGTCGAGCTGCGTGGTCGCCCGCGACGCCGGCCCGCGCGTCACCAACTCGGTCGCCGACGTCCAGGACGCGCTCATCGAGGGCGCGGCTGCTCACCGTGCTCGTGGTGTTCCTGTTCCTCAACTCGTGGCGCTCGACCGTCATCACCGGCCTGGCGCTGCCGGTCTCGGTGCTCGCCTCGTTCGTCGCGGTCTGGGCGTTCGGCTTCACGCTGAACACGATGTCGCTGCTCGGGCTCTCGCTCGCCATCGGCATCCTCATCGACGACGCGATCGTCGTGCGCGAGAACATCGTGCGCCACGTCGAGATGGGCAAGGACCACTACACGGCGGCGCGCGAGGGCACCGCCGAGATCGGCCTGGCGGTCGCCGCCACGACGTTCTCGATCGTCGTGGTGTTCGTGCCGATCGCGTTCATGGGCGGCATCGCCGGGCAGTGGTTCAAGCCGTTCGCGCTGACCATCGCCTGCTCGGTGCTGGTGTCGCTGTTCGTGTCGTTCTCGCTCGACCCGATGCTGTCGGCCTACTGGCCCGATCCCGCACATGCCGATGGAGCAGCGCTCGCTTCATCTCGCGCGGCGCTCGACCGGTTCAACCGCTGGTTCGACCGGCAGGCCGAGCGCTACAAGAGCGTCATCGGCTGGGCGCTCGACCATCGCTTCGTCGATGGTGGTGCTGGCGCTGGCCTCGTTCGTCGGCGCGCTGGCGCTGCCGGCGCTGGGCCTGGTCGGCGGCGGCTTCTTGCCGGACTCGGACGAAGTCGGAGTTCCTGATCAACATCGAGACGCCGCCGGGCTCGAGCCTCGACTACACCAAGCTCAAGGCGCGAGGAAGTGGCGCGCATCGCGCGCGGTCACGCCGGAAGTCGCTCTACACCTACACGACGATCGGCGGCCGGACCGAGGCGGTCGACGAGGCGATCGTCTACGTGCGGCTGACGCCGAAGAGCGAGCGGCCGCGGCAGCCGAGCCGTCGAGGCGGAGCTGCGGCGCGAAGCTGTCCAAGCTCGGCGGCGTGACGGCCGCCATCGGCAGCGGCAACTTCGAGAACCAGAAGCAGATCCAGCTGCAGCTGCGCGGGCCCGAGACGCGAGCGAGCTGAACCGGCTGGCGCAGCGGTGCTCGAGGCGGAGGTGCGAGCAGGTGCCGGGCGCGGTCGACGTCGGCCTCTCGACCAAGCGGCCAGAAGCCGGAGATCGACGTCACGCTCGACCGCGGCCTCGCCGGCAGTCGCTCGGCGTGACGCGTCGGCCAGGTCGGCGCAGGCGCTGCGCGTCGGCCTTCGCCGGGCTCGATTCGGGCGACTGGATCGATCCGGCGGGCGAGACGCGCGACGTCTACGTGCGCCTGAAGCCCGAGTCGCGGACCAGCGTCCGCGACCTCGCGTCGCTGCCGCTGTTCGTCAGCGGGCCGGAGGGGCGCGGCGTCGCCGTGCCGCTCGGTCAGGTGGCGCAGCATCTCGACCAACCTCGGGTCCGGCGCGGATCGACCACCTCGATCGCGAGCGCGTCATCGTGATCCAGGCGAACACGGAGGTGCGGCTCGCTCAACGAGGTGCTCAGCGACATCAAGGCGCGCTTCGCCAGCAACGGTGCCAGCTGCCGGCCGGCTACGCGCTCACGACCGGCGGCGAAGGCGAGGACCAGGCCGAGGTCTTCGGCCAGATCTTCGTCGCGCTCGGCCTCGCGGTGCTGCTGATGTACTTCGTGCTGGTGGTGCAGTTCGGGTCGTTCCTCGAGCCGTTCGCCATCATGCTGTCGCTGCCGCTCTCGCTGATCGGCGTGATGCTCGGCGCTGCTCGTCACCGGCTCGACGCTCAACATCATGAGCATGATCGGCGTGATCCTGCTGATGGGCATCGTCGCCAAGAACGCGATCCTGCTGATCGACTTCGCCAAGTGGGCCGAGGAAGGCGGGCATGTCGCGGCGCGAGGCGCATCATCGAGGCCGGCCGCGATCCGGCTGCGGCCGATCCTGATGACCACCTTCGCGCTCATCGCCGGCATGATCCCGATTGCGATCGGCGCCGGCGAAGGCGCCGACTTCCGCGCCCCGCTCGGCCAGGCGGTCATCGGCGGCGTCATCACCTCGACGCTCCTGACGCTGCTGGTGATCCCGACCTTCTACGAGATCCTCACCGAGTGGCGCGACTGGCTGACGTCGAAGGTCACCGGCAAGCCGCTCGCCCATGTCGGCCACCATGCCGAGCGGCCCCACGGCGGCGTGCCTGAGGCCGCCGCGCCCGCGACGCGCACCCTGGAAGCGTAGGGCTCGAACTCCCAACTCCAACTACCAACTTCCAACGCCCAAGGAACGCTCAACTCCCAACTTCCAAGCCGGCCTGCCAGGCCGATTGGGAGTTGGCGCTTGGGAGTTCCTTGGGCGTTGGTCGTTGGAAGTTGGAAGTTCGCGCAGGAGCACACGGCCCGGGGGCCGTTATACTCCTCCGCGTGACTTGTCCCGCCTGCGCCGGCGGCATGCTGGAGGCCCGCTTCGACGGCCACCATGGCCGAGTGGTCGCCATCGATTCTGTGCGCCGGGTGCAACGGCATCTGGTTCGACGGGATGGAGAGCCACCAGCTCACGCCGGGCGCCACGCTGACGCTCTTCAAGCGGATGGGCGAGGCCGTCGCCGAGGCGAACCGGCCGCTGGGCGAGCGCAAGCCGTGCCCGCGCTGCCAGACCGTCCTGATTGGCGAGCTCGACAAGCAGCGAACCACGACCTTCGAAGCCTTCCGCTGTCCCCAGGGCCACGGCCGCTATATGACCTTCGGCGCGTTCCTGCGCGCCAAGAACTTCATGCGCGACCTCACCCCGGCGGAGATGACCGAGCTCCGGCGCCACGTCCAGAGCGTCAAGTGCACGGGCTGCGGCGCCGCCGTCGACGTGCGCACCACCTCGGCCTGCACCTTCTGCCGGGCCCCGATCGCGATGATCGATCCCGATCAGCTGCAGCGGACCATCGCCGAGCTCGAGGCACGCGAGGCACGGCGGCGGCGGGCGTTTCCCGACGATGCCGCGCCGGAGATGGGCGGGCGGCGCGACCCGGCGGCCGGTGTCGATCCGATGCTGCCGCTGCGCCTGGCGCAGGAGCGGCTGCGCGCCGAACGTGTGTTCGCCGACCTGGGACAGCACAACCGCGCCAGCGGCGGACCGGCCTGGGACCTCGTCGAGGTCGGCCTCTCGTCGGTCGGCGCGGTGCTGAAGGTGATTGCCTACCTTCCCTGACGGTGGACGTGGGGCGCCATTGCCGCCGCTCGCCGTGCGCGACCGCGACCTCGTGCTCCGCGACACCGGCGAGCGCATCCGCCTCCGCGGCGTGAACCGCTCGGGCCTCGAGTACGCCGATCCCGGCCCGGCCGGGACGGGGCCGCAGGCGTTTCTCGACAGCGTCGGCTTCGACGAGGCCGACCTCCGCCGCATCGCGGCCTGGGGCGCCAACGTCGTGCGGGTCCCGTTCACGCAGGACTTCGTCCTGCGCGGACGCGGTGCCGCGACCGGGGCCGACTACCTCGCCGCGCTCGACCAGGTGGTGGGCTGGGCCGAGGGGTGCGGGCTCTACACCCTCCTCGATCTGCAGTGGATCGACGCCGACACGCCGCGCGGCATCGGCCAGGACGGATCGATCAACCGGGTGCCGGCGCTCCCCGACGCCGGGTCGATCGACCTGTGGCGGCTCCTGGCGGCGCGCTATCGCGATCGCCCGTCGGTGCTGTTCGACCTGTTCAACGAGCCGCACACGCCGATGGAGGCGGACGACGCGCCCCTCGTCGGCGTCCTGCCGGATGGCGGGCTATGGCGCCTGCCGGCCCGCGTGGTCGGGATGGACGAATGGCAGCCGTGGGCGCTCCGGCTGATCGCCGAGATCCGGGCCGTCCATCCGCTGGCGGTGATCTTCGTGTCAGGCGTCCGCTGGGCCTACGATCTGCGCGGGTTCCCGCTGCGGCGCCGCTCGGGCGTGCCCGTCGAGGGCCTGGTCTACAGCACCCACGTCTACCCGTGGCTGACGCTCGGGATGTGGCCGGGCCGGCCCGAGCAGGAGTGGCACCGGGCGTTCGGCCACCTCGCGGCGGCGTATCCGGTGTTCGCCGGAGAATGGGGCGGCGACGAGGCCCGGGTCGAGTGGGGCAGACGGCTGCTCGCCTACCTGGAGGCCACGACCGTCGGCTGGACGGCCTGGAGCTGGTGCGACTGGCCGCCGCTGCTCGGCAACCATCGCGGCGGCGACTACGCGTGCAGCCCGTTCGGGGCCGTCGTCAAGGGCGGCCTGACCTGGCGGGCCTGACCAGCCGGCCCTGACCAGGCTGACGGGGGCCGACTAGACGCCGACGCCTGAGTTCCAGGCCTCGCGGGGGTTGGCCTCGGTGTCGAGCGCTGCGTCGCTCCCGTCGCCGAACACGCCACGGTCGCCGAACCCGATGGTGCCATGCGCCTTGCCGAAGGGCAGGCGGCGCGCGCCGAGCGGGTGCGACCCGACCCGCTGCATCATCCACAGGCCGGGCGTGGTCCCGAGGACGAGGGTGCCGACCGTCAGGTAGAGCACGGCGACCACCGCCAGCACCACCCAGAACAGCGACAGGCCGCCGAGCAAGCCGCTCGGCAGCGCCAGCGTGATCGGGGCCATGAGGTCGGTCGTGGCCGCGCCGAGGCGGGCCAGGGTTTCCTGCCACCGGCTCACTTCCGGGGCCAGCGTCAGGCGAAGCGAGGATTCCTGGCGGTTGACGGCGATCCCCGCCGCTCGCGCGGTGGCGCGATCGAGCGGCGCCGAAGCCTGGCCGGACTGCCCGGACGACGCATCGGGGAAGGCTCGCAGGAACAGGGCGACGACGTAGTCGGGATCGAGCCCGACCTGGCTGGCGTAGCCGCGGACGAAGGCGCGACGGAAGATGCCGTTCGGCCAGCGCGAGACATCGTTGCGTTCGAGCGCCTCGAGCAGCGTCCGTCCAACCTTGGTCCGGGTCGCGATGGTTTCGAGAGTGACGCCGGTCCGTTCGCGTTCACGACGGAGCCAGGCACCGAGGTCGTCGATGTGGGGCAGATCCTCGGCCGGAAAGCGATCAGTCATCGAGTCTCCTGCCGGGAGGTCTCACTCGGGGCGCAGGAAAACGCTGGAATTCACGTCCGACGTGCTGCGTGGAGCGCCGCGTCGCGTGCAGCGCGGTGCAAGTATGGGGACGCACGTCGGCAGATGCAAGCGCAAAACAAAGCTGATCCGTCTGTGTTTCGTGTGCGATCGGTGTGCGGAAGCGCTCGCCGATCGCTGGCGCATGCACCGAGCCCGGCGGGCGAGTGGGCGCGACGTTCAGTCCTTGGTGTACTGCGCGAGCGTCGCCTCGAAGGCCGACGGCAGCGTGAGGATCAGGTCCTCCCACGTGCTCGGCGTCACGCCGAGCCGTGCCAGCACGCTGTCGCGCGCCACCACTTCGTCGGGCACCCGCACCACGCCTTCGCCGATCCGCTTGGCGGCGACGTTGGCGAGATAGACGACGTCGCAGACGATGTCGTCGCCCTCGTCGGGCAGGTGGTGGAAGGCGACGCCGTGGACGAGGCGATCGGGCAGCTTCCAGCCGGAGGCGATCAGGCCGCCGAGCTCCGCGTGGGTGATGCCCAGCACCTCGGTTTCGGCCTGCAGGCTGGACAGGCCGCCGAGGTCGCGGGCGTCGGCCAGCCAGCGCAGCTGGTCGGGCGACAGGAAGCGGGCCACCACGATCTTGCCGATGTCGTGGATCAGCGCGGCGGTGAAGCACTCGGGCGGGACGTCCCGGCGGGTGCGCCGGGCGATCGGTTCGACGGCGAGCGCGCTGGCCACCGAGTGCCGCCACAACTGCCCGTCGGTGAGGCCGTATTCGGGCAGGGCCCGCTTCAGCTCCTTGCGCAGCCCGGAGGCGGCGGCGAAGGCGAGAGCTGGACCGATGCCGACGCGCATGATGGCATCGCGCGCGGTGTTGACCGGGGCCAGCCCGGCCATCGCCGCGGAGTTCGCCAGGCGGAGCAGGCGGCCGGTCAGCGCCGCATCGAACTCGACGAGGTGGGCCGCTTCGTTCAGCGACCAGTCGGGGCGGACGACGAGCGCTGCCAGCCGCGCGACGGTCGCCGGGAGCGGATCGAGGCCCTGCGCGGCCTTGACGAGGGCAGTCGTGTCGATCATCGAGGCGGTGCCGCCGCGGGTGACCTGACCTTCTCGTCCGATCCATCGGCGGCAGGGCACCAGCGCTGCAGTCCGGGTCGCGCGGCTAGGACGCTAGAGCGCGTGATCGATCGGGAACGCGGCGCCCGACCACGCCAGCCTCGACGTCCACGGCTGCGCCGGCTCCGTCCAGAACGGGTCGTCCGCCGGCAGCCCGAGCGGCAGCAACGCAGTCGAGCAGAGGTAGAGGCTGCCGGTCGAGATGTAGCGCTCGCCGACCGCGGGCTGGTGCCCGGCCAGCCCGATGCGCAGCCAGCCGCCGGCGTCGAAGGTGCCGGGGGCGTCCAGCGTCCGGATCAGCACCGCCGACAAGGCCGAGCGCACCTGGCCGGGGGCGACGCCGTCAGGCAGCGCCCGCCGCAGCGCCACCTGCGCGAGCAGCTGGAAGGCGCCGGCGCGATACGCGATCGACCGGCCGATGGCCGGGAAGGTGCCGTCCGGGCCGACCAGGCGCTCCTGCACCGCGGCGTAGCGGCGGGCGCGGGCCAGGACCGGGGCCCGCATTCCGGCCCACGGCGAGTTCGCCCCGGTGGCCACGACGTCGAGGACGTCGAGCAGCATCGGCTGGATGACGTAGCTGTTGTAGTAGTCCCAGTGGAAGTCGGGCCCGTCGCCATAGTGGCCGTCGCCGACGTACCACTGTTCGTGCTGCCGCAGCGCGTAGTCGACCCGCGTCCGATCCCAGCGGGCGCCGAGGCGGGCCAGGCCGGCTTCGACCATCGCCGAGAACAGCAGCCAGTTGCTGAAGGCGGGCGTGATCGCGCGGGTCGATTCGAGCGCGGTGACGAGGCGCGTCCGCGTCGCCGCGTCGAGGGCCTCGCCGAGCGCGGCCGGCGCCCGGACGACGGCGTGGGCGAGGAAGGCGGCGTCGACCAGCGGCTGGCGATCGGTGGTGAAGTTGAGCGCGTCCGGCGACGACGGATCGACCGCCTGCGCGATCGCTTTGCGGGCCAGATCGAGGCAGCGGGCGCGCGTCCGGCCCTCGGCGGTGTCCGCCGCCGGCAGGGCCAGCCACGGCGCCAGGCCGGCCAGGAGGCGGCCGATCGCCTCGAGGTGAGTGACCGGCGCACGGTTGGCGCCGTCGGCCTGCTCGACCGGCATCGATTGCTTCAAGGTGCCAGCGGCGAGGTGGGTGAGGACGGGCTCGGCGATGCGACTGGCCTGGGCGACCCAGGCGGCGCGCTCCGCCGCCCCGCCGCGGCCGAGCACAGTGGTCGCGGCGTCGGCCGGCGCGGCTGCGCGCGTCGGCGCGGTTTGTCTCGGCAGCGCCTGGCTCGGCAGCGCCTGGCTCGGCGCAGCCGCCGACGCAGCCGCGGCGGCGCCCAGGGGTGTGACCACGACCCCTGTCGCGAGTGCATGTTGAACGAATGTCCGGCGGCGCATGTAGCGATATTGTAGACGTATGCCACACGCCTGGTTGCGGCCGTGCGCCGTCCTGGCCGTCGTCCTCGCGGCGGCGACGGCGGCCGCCCAACCGGCCGGATTCCCGCTGGTCAGCGGCGATCCGCTGACGGCGTTCCGCGTCTCGTCGGCGCGGGCGACGACCGGGCTGGTGGACGTCGACGGCCCCGGCTTCTCGCGGGCGGTCCGCATCGACGTGCGCGAGCCCGGCGAGACGTGGGACGTCGAGCTCGGCGCCCGCCTCAGCCGCGCCGTCAACCGCGGCGAGGTCGCCTACCTCGCCTTCCACGCCCGCGCGATCCGCGGCGCCGGCGACACCGGCGAGGCGTATTTCAGCGTTTACGCGCAGAAGGCGTCGCCCGACTGGGACAAGTCGCTGCAGGAGACCCTGGCCGTCGGCGCCGACTGGCAGGGCTTCGCGCTGCCGTTCGCGTGGGGCGCCGGCTACGCGGCGACGCAGGCCAGCTTCGTGTTCGGCGTCGGCGGCTCGTCGCAGGCCATCGAGATCGGCGGCATCCAGGTGATCGGCTTCGGACCGGGCGTCACCCTCGACATGCTGCCGCCGGCGCAGTTCTCCTACGCCGGGCGCGGTGCCGACGATCCGTGGCGAGCCGAGGCCGCCGCCCGCATCGAGGCGATCCGTAAGGGCGATCTCGTCATCGAGGTGCTCGACGACAAGGGCGAGGGGCTCGAGGATGCCGAGGTCCGCGTCGAGCAGCGCCGTCACGCCTTCCCGTTCGGCTCGGCGCTCCAGGCCGCGCGGCTGACCGCCGGTCCCGCTCCGGAGGGGCAGCCGGACGACAACGCCGCCTACCGGCACGTCGTCGAGACGCTGTTCAACGCCGGCTGCCTCGAGAACGACACCAAGTGGCCGCCCTGGGAAGGCGACTGGGGCGCGTCCTTCAATCAGCCGCAGGCGCTGGCCGCCCTCGACTGGATGCGGGCCCGTGGCATGCGGACGCGCGGGCACGTCCTGGTCTGGCCCGGCTGGAGCAACCTGCCGCAGAGCCTGCAGCGCCTGCGCGGCACGCCCGACGGCGCGACGCTGCATCCCGCAGCGCGTCCTCGAGCACATCGACGATCTGACGACGCGGACCGCGCCCTACATGGACGAATGGGACGTCATCAACGAGCCGTATACCAACCACGACCTGATGGACCAGTTCGGGCCCGGCATCATGGTGGACTGGTTCGTCCGGGCCCGCGAGCACCTGCCACAGGCCGGGCTGGTGCTGAACGACTACGACATCCTCAGCCGACAGGGTGCGCAGCGCGCCCATCAGGATCACTTCGAGGCGACCGCGCGCTTCCTGCTCGCGTCGGGCGCGCCCATCACCGGCCTCGGCATGCAGGGCCACTTCGGCGCCAGCCCGACGTCGATCGCCACCGTCACACGCCTGCTCGACCGCTACGCCGCGCTCGGCTTGTCGATCCGCATCACCGAGTTCGACATCAACACGGCCGACGAAGCGCTGCAGGCCGACTACACGCGCGACTTCCTGACGGCCGTGTTCAGCCACCCGGCCGTCACCGGCTTCCAGATGTGGGGCTTCTGGGAGGGTGCCCACTGGCTGCCGCGCGGCGCCCTGTATCGCCGCGACTGGAGCGAGAAGCCGAACGGCGAGACGTTTCGCCGGCTGGTGCACGAAGTGTGGCGGACCCAGGCCGCCGGCCGCTCCGACGACGATGGCCGCTTCGCCACCCGCGCCTTCTTCGGCCAGTACGAGGTGACGGTGACGTGGCGCGGCCAGACCCGCGTCTTCGCTGTCGACCACGTCAAGCGCGACGGCCCGACCGTCGTCCGGGTCGGGTTCTGAGGCTGGCGACCCGCCTGGCCCGACGGGCGATACGATAGCGGCCATGCTGCCGCTCATCCTCTGGCTCGCCGCCGTCGTCGCGCAGGCGACGGCGCCACAGACCCCGTCCGCCGCCAATCCGTTCGGTCTGGGGGAATCCCGCGACGCCGGACACCGGTCGCAGATCCGGATCCGGGATCCGTTCGTCCTCCCCGATCCGGCCGCCAAGGTCTACTACATCTACGGCAGCACCAACCGTGGGCTCAGTCCGAGCGACCCGCGCAAGGAGGTCGTGGTCTACAAGACCCGCGACCTCGAGGACTGGGGCGAGCCGATCACCGCGTGGGCGGTGCCGGCCGACCATTGGGGGCGCGAGACGGTGTGGGCGCCCGAAGTGCACCGCTACAAGGGCAAGTACTATCTGTTCGTGACGCTGACCTCGGCCGATCCGCTGCCGACGCCGCCGGGGCGTCCGCCGAACTGGAAGCGCGGCACCGAAATCCTCGTCGCCGATCGGCCGGAGGGGCCGTTCACGCCGTTCGGGCAGCGGACCGCAGACGCCGGCCGACTGGATGGCGCTCGACGGCACGCTCTACGTCGAGAACGACGTGCCCTACATGGTGTTCTGCCACGAGTGGATCCAGATCACCGACGGCAGCATGGACATGGTCCGGCTCTCGCCCGACCTGTCGAAGCCGGTCGGCGCGCCGACGACGCTGTTCCACGCCACCGCGGCGCCGTGGACGCGCTGCCGCAGCGACCTCGGTGAGCTCTACCAAGGCAAGCGGTATCACGCCTCGATCACCGATGGGCCCTGGTTCCATCGCACCAGGACCGGCACGTTGATCATGTTGTGGTCCAGCTATGGACCGGCGAAGGTACGCAGTCGGCCAGGCCGAATCGACGAGCGGCACGCTCGCCGGGCCGTGGGTCCAGGACCCGGAACCGCTGTGGAAAGACGACGGGGGACATCCGATGCTCTTCAAGACCTTCGAGGGACGCCTGGTCATGGCGATTCACCAGCCGAACCGGCGCGTCGAGCGCGCCCGCTTCTTCGAGATGGACGACAGCGGCAATCGCCTGAAGATCGTGCGCGAGATCGGCGGGACGCGATGAACCGCCGCCTGGCGTCCGTCCTGCTCGCGACCGTCGTGGTGACAGCGCCTCGTTCGGCCGGCGCCCAGGCGATGCCGACGGCCGATCCGCGCATCCAGGCCCTCGTGGCCGCCATCTCGGTCGATCGTCTGAAGGCGCTCGACACGACGCTCGTCGGCTTCGGCACGCGCAACACGCTGTCGGACGCGACGTCGGCGGCGCGCGGCATCGGTGCGGCGCGGCAGTGGATCTTCGACGAGCTGACGCGATCCAGCGCCAAGCTGCGAGTGTCGTTCGACACGTATCAGATCGCCACGCAGGGCCGCATCACGCGGCCGGTGGAACTGCGCAACGTGATGGCGATCCTGCCCGGGCGCTCGCCGCGGCGCATCTACGTCAGCGGCCACTACGACTCGCTGAACCTCGGCCCGGGCGGCCAGATCGCCTCGAACTCGCGGGCTCCTGGCGCCGGCGGCAGTGTCGCCGGCGGCCTGTCCGGGACGGCGGCCGATCCGCTGGTCCGGCCGAACATCGACTACAACATCGACGCGCCGGGGGCCAACGACGACGGCAGCGGCACCGTGCTGACCATGGAGCTGGCCCGCGTCTTCGCCGAGAGCGGCCTCGACTTCGACGCGACCCTCGTCTTCATCTGCTGGGCCGGCGAGGAGCAAGGGCTGATTGGGTCGGCCGCGCACGCCCAGCGCATCGCCGCCGAGAAGGTGACCGTCGAGGCGATGATCTCGAACGACATCGTCGGCAACTCGCGCGGCGGCACCGGCGTCGTCGACGCCGGCAGCGTCCGCGTCTACGCGGTCGGGCCCGAGGATTCGCCGGCCCGGTCGCTGGCCCGCTACATCGTCGCCGCGGCGGCGACCTACGTCCCGGCGCACCGGGTCCGGCCGATGGCCCGCGAAGACCGCTTCGGCCGCGGCAGCGACCAGTCCTCGTTCACGCAGCAGAACTATCCGGCGGTCGTCTTCCGCGAGGCCAACGAGAACTTCGACCGGCAGCACTCGGCCCGCGACACCCTCGACGGCGTCGACTTCGCCTACCTGGGCCAGAACGCACGGGTCAACGCCGCCGCGGTCGCGTCGCTGGCGCTGGCGCCGGCCGCGCCCGTCGTGACGACGGAGCGGGGCGCCGCCCGCATCGCCCGCGATCCGTCCGGCTACGACGCCGCGCTGCGCTGGGCGGCGTCGGCCGGCGCGGCCGGCTATCGCATCTACTGGCGCGAGACGTGGCGGCACGACTGGCAGCACACGCGGACGCTTGGCAAACTCACCGAAGTCGTCCTGCCCGGCGTGTCGATCGACGACTGGGTGTTCGGCGTCGCCGCGATCGGCGCCGGCGGCCACGAGAGTCTGGTCAGCGCCTACGTCTCGCCGGTGCGGCCCGGCCGGCCGATCGAGCTGGTGAAGTAGCCGCGCTCGCTTCACGTTCCTGCGAGTCTGACGCGACCGTCTGACGGTAACATGCGGTCATGCAGGCACCGGAGCGCGTGGCGACGGCGCGGCTGATCCTCCGCCGGCCGCGGATGGCGGACGCGGGGGCGATCTTCGAGCGCTACGCCAGCGATCCCGAGGTGACACGATGGCTCGGCTGGCCGCGGCACACGACGATCGCCGACACCGAAGGCTTCCTCGGCTTCAGCGGGGCGGAGTGGGAACGCTGGCTGGCCGGGCCCTACCTGATCGAGCGCCGCGCGGACGGCGTCCTCGTCGGTGCCACCGGATTCGGCTTCGAGACGCCACAGCGAGCCATGACCGGCTACGTGCTCGCCCGCGACGCCTGGGGCCAGGGCCTCGCCACGGAGGCGCTGCGGGCGATCGTCGAGCTGACGCCATCGCTCGGCCTGGTCCGGCTCCACGCCTTCTGCCACGCCGACCACGTCGCGTCTGCTCACGTCCTGGACAAGTGCGGCTTCGTTCGCGAAGGCGTGTTCCGCCGCCATTCGCTATTCCCGAACAGCGGCCTGGACGCGCCGCTCGACGTCCTGATCTACGCGCGTACCTGATAGCCGCGCGCAGCCGCGAGAAGCTCCGGCGCAGGGCCCTGCCGCGCTGCAGCCGGCGGGTCGTCGCGCCGATTTCTGAGCACACTACGCTGCGAGCGCGCTCCCCCGCGCTGGGCAGAGAGGCACCGCAATGGCTCTGGCGTTGACCTGGTCGGGCTGGTCCGGACTCCTGGCGTCCGTGGGCGTCATCCTCGCCCTGTGGGCGCGGCACGCCTGGCGGGCCGCCGTCCGGCAGGAACTGGTGGACTACCTGTCGCACGCCGCGCCGGAGATCGCGGTGACCGACGTCCGCGTCGGCTCGCTCGTCTATCAGGTCGGCGCCGGCGGCGACGGACCGCGGCGGATCGCCCTGGCCGCGTACTATCGAGGCATGGCCGATCACCCCGGCGGGACGGCCGAAGCCGAGGCGGCGCGGCAGGAAGTCCTCGCCGGCGTCGCCATCACGATGCGCGCCCGCGCCGGCCGCGAGCCGATCCGGGCGACGTCCCCGATCGATCCGCTGCGGCACGCGTCCTGATCGCCGCCGCGCTCTCTACTGGACCGGCGCCGGCAGCTCCGAGGCGCCCATCAGGTAGGCGTCGACGCCGCGGGCCGTGCTGCGCCCGTCGGCGATCGCCCAGACGATCAGCGACTGGCCGCGCTGCATGTCGCCGGCGGCGAACACGCCGGGCACGCTGGTCATCCAGTTCGGCGTCGCGCTCGACGGTGCCGCGCGGCGGTCAGCTTCGACGCCGAGCTGATCGACCAGCCCCTTCGGCTCGGCGCCGTGAAGCCCATCGCCAGCAGCACCAGGTCGGCGTCCAGCTCGAACTCGGTGCCCGGCACCGGCTTGAACACCAGGCGGCCGTCTTCCTTGCGTCGCCTGGACGGTGTGGCCGACCAGGCCGCGGACGTGGCCCGTGCTCGTCGCCGACGAAGCCGTGGTGGACACCGAGTAGTCGCGCTCGCCGCCCTCTTCGTGCGCCGAGGAGACGCGGAAGATGTTCGGCCACTGCGGCCACGGGTTGTCGGCGGCGCGGACGTCCGGCGGCTCGCGGCAGCAGCTCGAACTGGTGGACGGACTCGGCGCCCTGGCGGTGCGACGGTGCCGAGGCAGTCGGCGCCGGTGTCGCCGCCGCCGAGGATCACGACGTGCTTGCCTTCGGCCGAGATGAACGGCTCTCCTCGGGCACGCGTCGTCGCCCTCGCAGCGCTGGTTCTGCAGCGGCAGGTACTCCATCGCGAAGTGGACGCCCTCGAGCTCGCGGCCCGGGATCGGCAGGTCGCGCGCCGACCGGCACGCCGCAGGCAGAGCACGACGGCGTCGAACTCGCGTCTTGCAGCGTCTCGGCGTCCGGTCGACGACGCCGACGTTGGCGCCGGTGCTGAAGACGACGCCCTCGGCCTCCATCTGGTGCGAGCGCGGCGATCGAGCATCGCGCTTCTCCATCTTGAAGTCGGGGATGCCGTAGCGCAGCAGGCCGCCGATGCGGTCGTCGCGCTCGAAGACGGTGACGTGGTGGCCGGCGCGGTTCAGCTGCTCGGCGGCCGCGAGGCCGGCGGGCCCGGAGCCGACACCGCGACCGTCTTGCCGGTGCGCGACGCCGGCGGCTGCGGGCTTGATCCAGCCCTCCTCGACAGCGCGCGGTCGATGATCGCCCGCTCGATCGACTTGATCGTCACCGGGTCGGCGTTGATGCCGAGGACGCAGGCGCCCTCGCAGGGCGCCGGGCAGAGCCGCCCGGTGAACTCCGGGAAGTTGTTGGTCGCGTGCAGCGCGCGTCGATGCGCCTCGCTGCCAGCGGTCGCGGTAGACGAGGTCGTTCCAGTCCGGGATCAGGTTGCCGAGCGGGCAGCCCTGGTGGCAGAACGGGATGCCGCAGTCCATGCAGCGCGCGCCCTGCTCGCGCGAGCACGGCCCGGCTCGGCTGCATGTAGACCTCGTGCCAGTCGCTGCAGCCGCTCCGCGACGGCGCCGGGACGGCTGCTTGCTCCGCTTCGAGCTCGATGAACCCGGTTGGCTTCGCCCATGTACCCCGTGCTCCGACGAGCTCGGCGAACTCCGACGTCCCGTCCTTCGGCGCGCGCCGCGGCTTCCGCCGCCAGCACGCGCTTGTAGTCGCGCGGCATCACCTTGACGAACTGCTCGCGCGTGTCGGCTCCAGTGCAGCAGCAGCTTGGCGGCGTGGTCGCTGCCCGTGCGCTCTGGATGTGCCGCGCGATCAGCAGCCGCAGCGAGCTCCTCGTCCGAGTCCTCGAGCGCCTCGAGATCGACCAGCCCGGGGTTGCAGCGGCGTCTTGAAGCGGCCGTCCTCGTCGAGCACGTAGGCGATGCCGCCGCTCATGCCGGCGGCGAAGTTGCGGCCCGGTCCGCCCGAGGACGACGACGCGGCCGCCGGTCATGTACTCGCAGCCGTGGTCGCCGACGCCTTCGACCACCGCGTCGGCGCCGCTGTTGCGGACGGCGAAGCGCTCGCCGGCGATGCCGCGGAAGAAGGCCTCGCCGCTGGTCGCGCCGTAGAGCGCGACGTTGCCGATGAGGATGTTCTCCTCCGGCACGAAGGTCGACGCCTTGCGGCGGGAAGACCACGACGCGTGCCGCCGGACAGGCCCTTGCCGACGTAGTCGTTGGCGTCGCCCTCGAGCGTCAGCGTGACGCCCCTGGGCACGAAGGCGCCGAAGCTCTGGCCGGCGCGAGCCGGTGAAGTGGATGCTGGATGGTGTCGTCGGGCAGGCCGGCCGCGCCGTAGCCGCGTGGTCACCTCGTAGCCGAGCATGGTGCCGACCGTGCGGTTGACGTTGCGGATCGGCAGCTCGAACGTCGACCGGCGTCCGCCGCTCGATGGCGCGGCCGCGCCAGCGCGATCAGCTCGTTGTCGAGCGCCTTGTCGAGGCCGTGGTCCTGCGTCGACACGCAGCGCAGCGGCGACGCTCGGCCGGCACGCGCCGGCTGGTGCAGGATCTGCGAGAAGTCGAGGCCGCGCGCCTTCCAGTGGTCGAGCGCCTTGGCGCACGTCGAGCCGGTCGACCCGGCCGACCATCTCGTCGACGGTGCGGAAGCCGAGCTGCGCCATGATCTCGCGCACCTCCTCGGCGATGAAGCGGAAGAAGTTGATCGACGTGCTCGGGCTTGCCGGTGAAGCGCTTGCGCAGCTCCGGGTCCTGCGTGGCGATGCCGACCGGGCAGGTGTTGAGGTGGCAGACGCGCATCATGACGCAGCCCGATGACGACCAGCGGCGCGGTGGCGAAGCCGAACTCCTCGGCGCCGAGCAGCGCGGCGATGACGACGTCGCGGCCGGTCTTCATCTGGCCGTCGGCCTGGACGACGATGCGGCCGCGCAGGCCGTTCAGCACCAGCACCTGCTGCGTCTCGGCCAGGCCGAGCTCCCACGGCATGCCGGCGTGCTTGATGCTGGTCAGCGGCGACGCGCCGGTGCCGCCGTCGTGGCCGGTGATCAGCACGACGTCGGCGTGCGCCTTGGCGACGCCGGCGGCGACCGTGCCGACGCCGACCTCGGCGACCAGCTTCACGTTGATGCGCGCCTCGGGGTTGGCGTTCTTCAGGTCGTGGATGAGCTGCGCGAGGTCCTCGATCGAGTAGATGTCGTGGTGCGGCGGCGGCGAGATCAGCGTCGACGCCGGGCGTCGAGTGGCGCACCTTGGCGATCCACGGGTAGACCTTGTGGCCGGGCAGCTGGCCGCCCTCGCCGGGCTTGGCGCCCTGCGCCATCTTGATCTGCAGGTCGTCGGCGTTGACCAGGTACTCGCTGGTCACGCCGAAGCGGCCCGACGCGACCTGCTTGATCGCGCTGCGCCGCCAGTCGCCGTTCGCGTCGCGGCTGTAGCGGCGGCTGTCCTCGCCGCCCTCGCCGGTGTTGGAGCGGCCGCCGATGCGGTTCATGGCGATGGCCAGCGTCTCGTGCGCCTCGGCGCTGATCGAGCCGTAGCGACATCGCGCCGGTGGCGAAGCGCTTGACGATCGCCTCGACCGGCTCGACCTCGTCGATCGGGATCGGCTGCCGACGCGGCCGGCTTGAACGTCGAGCAGGCCGCGCAGCGTGCGCAGCTCGCTGGCTCTGGTCGTCGACCGCCGTCGGTACTCCTTGAAGATGCTCGTACTGGCCGCTCCGCGTCGCGTGCTGCAGCTTGAACACGGTCTCCGGGTTGAACAGGTGGTACTCGCCGTCGCGGCGCCACTGGTACTCGCCGCCGACCTCGAGCGCGTCGACCTTGACCGGCGCGCTTCGGGTAGGCCAGCTCGTGGCGGCGGCACACCTCCTCGGCCACCATCTCGATGCCGATGCCCTCGATGCGCGACGGCGTCCAGGTGAAGTACTGGTCGACGAAGGCCTTGCTGCAGGCCGATCGCCTCGAAGATCTGCGCGCCGCAGTAGCTCTGCAGCGTCGAGATGCCCATCTTGGACATCACCTTGAGGATGCCCTTGTTGAGCGCCTTGACGTAGTTGGCGACCGCCTTCTCGTGGGTCAGGCCCGGCAGCATGCCCTTCCGGATCATGTCGTCGAAGGTCTCGAACGCCAGGTACGGGTTGACCGCGCCGGCGCCGTAGCCGATGAGCAGCGCGAAGTGGTGCACCTCGCGCGCGTCGCCGGCTTCGACGACCAGGCCGCACTTGCGTGCGGGCCCCTTCGCGGACCAGGTGGTGGTGCACGCCGGCGGTCGCGAGCAGGCTGGGGATGGCCGCGTGGGTGTCGTCAAGGCCGCGGTCCGAGAGGATCAGGATGTTGACGCCGTCCTTGATGGCGGCGCTGGCCCCCGCGCACAGCTCGGCGATCGCCTGCTCGAGGCCGGGCCCGTCGAGGGTCGGGTCGAACAGCATCGGCAGGGTGAGGGTCTTGAAGCCGCCGAACGCCGGCGGCGTCGGACAGGCCGGCTGGATCGCGGTGGCGTTGTCGTCGCTGCCGATGCAGCGCAGCTTGGCCACTTCCTCGTTGCTGAGGACCGGGTACTTGACCTCGATCTGCCGCACGACTCCGGCGTCGGATCGAGCAGGTTGCCCTCGGGCCCGATCGTCGAGGCCATCGACGTGACCAGCTCCTCGCGGATCGCGTCGAGCGGCGGGTTGGTGACCTGGGCGAACAGCTGCTTGAAGTAGTTGAAGAGCAGCCGCGGCTTGTCCGAGAGCACTGCCAGCGGCGTGTCGGTGCCCATCGAGCCGATCGCTTCCTCGCCGTTCTGGGCCATCGGCGCCAGCAGCAGGCGGAGGTCCTCCTCGGTGTAGCCGAAGGCGCGCTGCCGGCGCAGCACCGTCGTGTGATCGGGCAGCGGGCAGGTGCGGCGCGTCCGGCAGGTCGCGGATGTCGATCAGGTGCTCGGACAGCCAGCGCCGATAGGGCTGGCGGCGGCGAGCGCGCTCTTGATCTCCTCGTCGTCGACGATGCGGCCGAGCGAGGTGTCGACGAGGAACATCCTGCCCGGGTGCAGCCGCTCCTTGCAGCGGATGTTCTCGGCCGGGATGTCGAGGACGCCGACTTCGGACGCCATGATGACGAGGTCGTCCTTGGTCACGTAGTAGCGCGACGGGCGCAGGCCGTTGCGATCGAGCACGGCGCCGATCATCGTGCCGTCGGTGAAGGCCATCGACGCCGGGCCGTCCCACGGCTCCATCAGCGAGGAGTGGTACTCGTAGAAGGCGCGGCGCGCCGGATCCATCGACTCGTGGTTCTGCCACGGCTCGGGGATCATCATCAGCATCGCGTGCGGCAGCGATCGCCCGCTCATGATCAGGAACTCGAGCACGTTGTCGAACGTCGCGGTGTCGCTGCCGCCTTCGCGGATGACCGGCAGCAGCTTCTGGAGGTCGCCTCGCCGAAGAGCGGGGACGCGAGCAGGCCCTCGCGGGCGCGCATCCAGTTGATGTTGCCGCGCAGCGTGTTGATCTCGCCGTTGTGGGCGATGAAGCGATACGGGTGGGCCAGCGGCCACGACGGGAAGGTGTTGGTGCTGAAGCGCTGGTGGACCAGGGCCAGCGCCGACGTCGACATCGGCGTCGCGCAGGTCGACGAAGAACTCCGGCAGCTGCGCCGCCGTCAGCATGCCCTTGTAGACGATCGTCCGCGCCGACAGGCTGACGACGTAGAAGGCCTTCTTCTCGCTGAGCGCGAGCGCGTCGACCTGGTGCTCGAGCCGCTTGCGGATGACGTAGAGCTTGCGCTCGAAGGCGAGCGGATCCGCGGACGCCGCGGTGGCGGCGCCGGCGGCGACGAAGATCTGGCGGAAGACCGGCTGGGCGCGGCGGGCTGAATCGCCGAGCGTCGAGTCGTCGGTCGGGACGTCGCGCCAGCCGAGGACGACCTGATCCTCGTCGCGGACCAGCGCCTCGAAGCGGGCGACGGAATCGGCGCGCTGGGCGGCGTCGTGCGGCAGGAAGACGAGGCCGGTGCCGTAGCGGCCGTGCTCGGGCAGGGAGAAGCCGAGGGGCGCGGTGACCTTGCGCAGGAACCCGTCCGGGATCTGCACCATGATGCCGGCGCCGTCGCCGGTGTTGGCCTCGCAGCCGCAGGCGCCGCGGTGTTCGAGGTTGTGGAGCAGCTCGAGGCCCTGCGCGACGATCGAGCGCGAGGCCTGGCCCTTCAGGTGGACGACGAACCCGACGCCGCAGGCATCCTTCTCGTGCTGCGGGTCATAGAGGCCCTGGGCCTCCGGCGGCGCGGCCAGCGTCGGCGCGGACGGGTCCGCGAGCGACGGCTCGAGAAGGTGGCGCTGCCCGACGCGCGTACCGGGCGCACGGTCCGTGGCGTGTTCGTCCATGTTGGTACCCCGAAAGGAAATGCGGCGGCGGAGGGACACGGATCCCCGCCTCGCGGGCCTTCATTAGGCGTTGGAACGCCGAGTGAAGGGAAATAGAAACCTATCATTCTTTCCATGCCTGATCGGCATGGACCATCGCGACACCCCTGATTCCGGGCATGCATCGACGCCATGCGTCCCAGTGATGGGATAGTCGTGGCCCGCGGCTGCGCCGCGGGCGGAGCCCGCGCCTCAGCCCGGGGCCAAGCCCGGGGCTGAGCCCGCGGAACTTGGCAGGTTCTGCAACAGCAGGGCGGAAGCGCGGAGACGGCACGCGACGTGGATTGCGCCTTGCGGGGTCGTTGGAGGGCGCATCGTGTCGAAACCGAGACCGAAGGATATTTCAGGCGTGGTGTTCCATGTGATCAACCGAGCGGCACTCGGCCAGGTCCTGTTCGCTGGGCCGGCCGACTATGACGCGTTCATCGCACTGACGCGGCGAGCGCAGCGCCGGACGGACATCCGCATCCTTGCCTACTGCCTGATGCCGAACCACTGGCATTTTGCCGTCTGGGTCGACAGCGACACGCAGCTGCGCGATTTCATCGGCTGGCTGTCGTTCATGCACGCGATGCACGTGAGAACGTGGACAGGGACACGCGGGAAGGGAGCGGTCTACCAGGACCGCTATTTGGCCGTACCGGTCGAAGCGGAAACGTATTTCTACCGGTTGATGCGGTATGTCGAGCGCAACGCAGCCCGCGCCGGCCTGATTGGTCGTCCTGAGAACTGGCCCTGGTGCAGCGCCGCTCCACTTCGTAGCCGGGACCGCATCCCACTTGCCACGTGGCCGCTCGATCGGCCCACTGATTGGCTGGCCTTCATCAACAACGAAGACACGACCGGCGACATCGCGTTGATTCGCGTCCGCACCCAGGCGGGCCAGCCGATCACGCGTGAACGGCTGCGGCTGGCGAGTTTGGCCGTACCGGCCCGCGCCGCGCGACGCACTTCTCGCTCGTAGCCGGCCAGCGACGATGACGGCGCATCGTCGCAGTTTCTGCGAACTCCCCAGGGCTAAGCCCCGGGCTGCGCCCTGGGCGAAGCCCGCCGCTCCGCCCTGGGCGAAGCCCGCCGCTCCGCCCTGGGCGAAGCCGGCCTAGGGCGTCGGCTGGGGGGCGCGCCTGAGCAGGGTTTTCAGGTCGGGCGTGCCGCCCGCCAGCACGTCGCGGACGCCTTGCTCGATCAGGCTCTCGACTGCGAGGAGCGCCTCGTATTCCTTGGCCGGGGCCAGGCCGGCGGCGACGATCCGGCCGCGCACCGTCGACCCATTCGCCCCCGCGTCGACCTTCAGGTAGGCCTGCATCACCGCGCCGAGGTCGCCGTCGCTGCCGCCGGCGAGCGCCCACAGCAGCCGGATGCCGGCCTTGTTGACCACGTAGTTGACCGCTCCCGTGGCGATGATCTCGCGGCGCAGCGGATGCCGGTCGATCTGGCCGTCGAAGCGTTCGCGGATCAGGGCGGGGAAGTAGCTGGCCAGGAACGGACGGTTGGCCGGGTCGTCGGGCAGGCCGGTCTTGAGGACGCGCGCGTAGGCCCAGTTCTTGACGTGGCCCATCAGCACGCACAGCAGCGGACGGGGCAGCCCGCGCCCGCGCGCCGGGTTGGCCATCAGCTCGTCGCGCGACGGGACGGCGTCGTCGTCGCGGTGGACCAGACCGGCCGCGGCCAGCTCCTGCACGAAGGCCACGTAGCTCTCGTAGGCGGCGGCGCTGCGCAGGCCGTCCAGCGTCAGGGCCACGGCCTGCTGCTGGTTGTCGGCCAGGACCAGGTCCGAGACGTTGTCGGTCATCGACCGCAGCACGTCATTGCGCGCCGCCCGGCTCTCCAGCTGCCCGGCGCGCAGCAGCACGTCGAGCAGGATCTTGATGTTGACCTCGTGGTCGGACATGTCGACGCCGCCGGAGTTGTCGATGGCGTCGGTGTTGAGGTTGCCGCCCCGCGCCCAGAACTCCAGCCGCGCCTGTTGTGTCAACCCGAGGTTGCCGCCTTCGCCGATGACCCGGGCCCGGACCGCCGTGGCGTCGACGCGGACGCGGTCGTTGGTGCGGTCGCCGACGTCGGCGTCCTCCTCGCTCGACGCCTTGACGTAGGTGCCGATGCCGCCGTTGTAGAGCAGGTCGACCTGCGCCGAGAGGATGGCGCGGACCACTTCCTCGCCGCTCGGCGCGGCCTCGTCGATGCCGAGCACGGCGCGGGCCTCGGGGCTGAGCGGCACCTCCTTCGAGGCGCGCTCGTAGATGCCGCCACCGGCGCTGATCGTCGACGCGTCGTAGTCCTTCCAGCTCGAGCGCGGCAGGTTGAACAGCCGCTGCCGCTCGGCGAAGCTCCGCTCCGGGTCGGGCGACGGATCGATGAACAGGTGCTGGTGGTTGAAGGCCGCGACCAGGCGGATCGCCTTGCTGCGCAGCATGCCGTTGCCGAAGACGTCGCCGGCCATGTCGCCGATGCCGGCGCAGGTGAACGGCTGCGTCTGCACGTCGACGCCGAGATTGAGGAAGTGGTGGCGGATGCACTCCCAGGCCCCGCGCGCCGTGATGCCCTCGCGCTTGTGGTCGTAGCCGTTGCTGCCGCCAGACGCGAAGGCGTCGCCGAGCCAGAACCCGTACTGCGCCGACACCGAGTTGGCGGTGTCGGACAGGTGGGCCGTTCCCTTGTCGGCGGCGACGACCAGGTAGGCGTCGTCGTCGTCGTGCCGGACGACGTCCGGCGGGTGCACCACCTCGCCGTGCACCAGGTTGTCGGTGACGTCGAGCAGGCCGGACACGAACTCGCGGTAGCGCTCGATCAAGTAGGTGTCGAGCGCCGGCCGCGGTGGCAGCTGGCCCTTGAGCACGAAGCCGCCCTTCGACCCGACCGGGACGATGATGGCGTTCTTCAGCTGCTGCGTCTTCATCAGCCCGAGGATCTCGGTGCGGAAGTCGTCGTGGCGATCGCTCCAGCGCAGGCCGCCGCGCGCGACCATCCCGCCGCGCAGGTGGATGCCCTTCGAGCTTGCGCGAGTGGACGTAGATCTCGAACAGCGGCCGCGGCGACGCCATGCCGTCGACCTTGCCGCTGGCCACCTTGATCGCCACCACCGGCCGCTCCGGCCGCTGGTAGGCGTTGGTCCGCAGCGCGGCGTGGACGAGGTTCTCGATGCCGCGCAGGATCTCGTCGTCGAACAGACTGGCGACGGCGCGCATCTGGGCGCGCAGGACGTCGTCGGCGTGCTCGATCGCGGTCTCCCGCTTGCCCTGGAAGGCCGGATCGAAGCGGGCCGCGAAGGCCCGATAGATCGCCGCGGCGGCGCCGCAGTTGCGGACCAGCACGCCGTTGACCGTCTCGGCGTTGAGCACCGGCCGAATCTGCAACAGGTGGTTGCGCAGCGTCCGCAGCACCTCGACCTCGCGCCAGTCGAGGCCCTCCGTCAGGATCAGGCCGTTCAGCGGATCGTCGGTGGCGCGGCCTTCCTGCAAGGCCCGCAGCGCGCCGCACAGGCGATCCTCGCCCTCGACCATCGCCGCGATGATGGTCGGCGAGGCCTCGATCCGCAGGCGCTCGAGGGCGATGGTGCGGCCGTCCGGCAGCGTCAGCGGGATCGACAGCTCCTCCTGCACGGGCAGGGCGAGGTACTCGAGCGTGCGCAGCGTCGAGGTCAGGCCGAGCGGCCGCGGCGAGTAGATCGTCAGCGTCGCCGAGTCGGCGGTGTCGACGCGGACGTGGGTCTCGAGCTGCCCCTCGATCGTCTCGAGCCGGCGCAGATCCTCGGGGACGTCCTCGGCCCGGGTCGATTCGCGGTAGATGCCGCTGCGCGATTCGCTGCGGATGTAGCGCGTGTAGAGGCGGCGGCCTTCGGCCGGGCCGTAGGTCTGCTCGAGCGTGGCGCCGACCCGATCCTCCCAGGTCGAGATGACGCGCTCGACGATGGCGTGGACCTGCGGGACCTCAATCGGATGCTCGAGCGCGCTCTGGTCGAAATAGAAGACGAGCAGGGCGATGACGCCCATGTCGGCCCAGGTGTTGAACGCGATCGGCCCGAACGCCTCGCCGAGCGCCGCCTTGAGGTTCTCCTCGACGCGGTGCGAGTAGCGCAGGTCGGAGAAGGCGACCGAGACCGTCTCGTAGCCCTGGCCTGTCCGTGTCGTCACCACGATCTCGGTGTCGCTCGACATGTAGACCATGCGATCGACCAGGGTCTTGAGCGAGGCGACGTCGGTGTAGAGCAGCTCGCGCCGCGGCAAGTGGTTGAACAGCGCGCGGGTCTCGCGATACGCGTGCGAGTTCTTCGACTCGCCGCAGCGCTCGAGCAGCCAGGCCAGCTTCTCGCGCATCAGCGGCACGTCCTGCGGCTTGGCGGTCAGCGCGCCCTTGGCGAGGCGGCCGAGCAGCAGCGTCGACGCCTGCAGCGCGCCGTCCGGGCCCCACTCGCGGATCACGACGTCGTCGATCGGCTCGAGATGATGGATGGCCTGGGCGTTGGGACAGTAGTCGACGTCGATGACGCGGTCGTCCTTCGCCACGGGCCGCAGGTGGGTGCGCTGCACCTCCATCAGGCCGGGGAAGACCACCGGCAGCAGGGTCGGATCCTTGAACACGCCGAGCGCGGTCGTGGAGTCGGCGTGCGGCTGGCCGTCGGGGCCGAAGGTGTAGCGCTCGACGCCGAGGATCACGTAGTTGTCGGCCATCAGCCAGTCGAGGAAGGCGCGGGCGGCGTCGGCGTCCTTCGAGCTGCCGCGGCGATCGCGCAGGCGCGGGGCGAGCTCGGCGATACCACGACGCATGGCCGGGAAGTCCTCGACGCCGAGGAACACCGCCTTGAGCACCGAGAACACCTGGTGCTCGATGCGGCGCAGGCGATCGCGAGCCTCGACGCGCTCGATGCGGAACTGGCAATAGAGCTCGCGCGAGCCGTCCTCCTGCGGGCCGCCGATCCAGACGACGCGCTCCCATTGGCGGCGGACGCTGAAGATCGGATGGATCGAGGAGAAGACCCGCAGGCCTTCCTTCTGGAAGTAGTTCTTGAGGCTCTCGAAGACGAACGGCGCGTCGGGCGAGTGCGTCTCGACGATCGTCACCTCGTGCGTCGAGCCCTCGGCGCGCGCTTCGGCGTCGTCGGGGTTTCGGACGGTGACGTGGAGCCCGGGCAGACCCTTGTAGAGCTGTACCGCCGGCGGCATCGTCCGCGCCACGAAACGGAAGATCCCCGCCAGACGGGCCGAGATCGCCTCGGGCGACAGCCGCAGCGCCAGCGGATCCGGCATGTCGCCGTAGACGACGGGCGCGAGGGCGAGGAGCAGGTCGCGATCGGCGTCAGGCGTGGAGCGGCTGACGTGATCGAGGATGCGGGCAAGCGTCGAGACCCGACGTTGCGGGTCGGCGGTGATCATGGCCCCTCCGAAGCGCCAAGGCGCGGCGCGGATGTCCACTGTATCCTGTTCCGCGAAGGTCCGGGCCGCGTGATTGGCGGTGCATGGCCGGGCGCGGACACACCATGCGGCGCGTGCTCGAAGTCAATCGCGGCGATGCCCGGCTGCGGCTGGATCGGCTGCTCGTGGCGCGCCTGCCGGACGCGGCCGGGCTGTCGCGGACGCGGCTCGCTGCGTGGATCCGCGAAGGGCGGGTCGAGGTCGACGGCGTCCCGGCGACGCGGGCGGCGCAGCGGCTTCGCCCCGGCCAGGCGATCGCCCTCGACCTGCCCGAGCCGCCGCCGCGTCCGCACCTTGCCGAGGCCCGGCCGCTCGCGGTCCTCTACGAGGACGACGCGCTCCTCGCGATCGACAAGCCGGCTGGCCTCGTCATGCATCCGACGCGGCGCTATCCTTCCGGCACGCTGACGAACGCGCTGCTGGCGCATCTGCACCCCGGGGGCACCGGCCGCGTCCATCTCGTCCACCGCCTGGATCGCGAGACGTCGGGGATCGTGCTGGTCGCCAAGTCGCCGGCGGTCCACGCGACGCTGGCCCGCGGGATGGCGCGACGGGCGGTCCACAAGGACTACCTCGCCGTCGTCTACGGGACGCCGCGCGCGCCGCGCGATCGGATCGATCTGCGGATGCGTCGCGATCCGGCAACGCGGCGGATGGTTACCAGCCGCTACGAGGGCCTCCAGGCGTCCACCGAGATCGCAGTTCTGGCAAGTTGCTCGGAGCATGCTCCGAGCACGCTCGCCGAACAGCCGGAGAATACTGAGGCTACGCTCCGGGGAGATTTGGCACGGGGCGGGGCGACGTTGACGTTTCTGCGGTGTCGGCTGATCACCGGGCGGCTGCACCAGATCCGCGTGCATCTGGCGGGCGTCGGGCTGCCGATCGTCGGCGATCCGATCTACGGCGAGCCGCGCTGGAAGGGGATCGCGGAGCCGCGCCTGCGCGACGTGTGCGCGACGTTCGCCCGCCAGGCGCTGCACGCCTGGCGTCTGACCTGCGCGCATCCCGTGACGGGCGCGCCGCTGGCGATCGAGGCGCCGCTGCCCGCCGATCTCCGCGCGCTGGTCGAGGCCGCCGGCGTCGCCGCCGACTTGGCGGGCATCCGAGCTCTGAACTGAGCTCTGAACCGAGCTCTGAACCGAGCTCTGAACCGAGCTCTCAACCGATCTCTGAACTCAGCTCAGAGCCCGGCTCGAACGTGGCAGTTATGGCAACGCGAACGCGACGTAGGCGTCGCCGGACTTCGCGCCCCGGCCGCCGCCGGCGGCAATCACCACGTACTGCTTGCCGTTGACGGCGTAGACGGCCGGCGTGGCATGCCCCCCGGCGGGCAGCGTCGCCTCCCACAGCGTCTTGCCGCTGGCCGCGTCGAAGGCGCGGAATTTGTCGTCCCGGGTCGCGCCGATGAAGACCAGGCCACCCGCCGTGACAGCCGGCCCGCCGTAGTTCTCGGTGCCGGTCGGCTTGATGCCGCGCTTCGTCAGCTCGGGGAACTCGCCCAGCGTCACCCGCCACGCTATGGTGCCCTTGTTCAGGTCGATGGCGTTGAGCGTGCCCCAGGGCGGCTTCACCCCGGGATAGCCCTGCGGATCGAGGAACCGGTTGTAGCCGGTGTGGGCGTAGACGACGTCATCGGCCGGATCGTTCTCGGTCCGGACCGGCCGCCGCGTCTGGACGTCGTGGAACAGCCAGCCGATCAGCGCCTCGCGATCGGCGGCGGGGATCGCCTTGAAGGACGGCATCTGGCCGCGGCCGTTCTCGATGAGCGTCGCCACCGCGGAGCGCGACAGGCGGCTCTCGATGCCGTTCAGCGACGGCACGGTCCGCAGCGGATCCCCCTGCCGGTTCTCGCCGTGGCAGGTGCCGCAGAACGCCTGATACGTCCGGCGTCCAGCCGGCTCGTTCCCCTCGCCCGGCTTGCCCAGCTTCACCAGCCGCAGGATCCACGGCATCTCGTTGGCGTTGACGTAGAACAGCCCGGACCGCTCGTCGTAGGCCGAGCCGCCCCATTCCGCGCCGCCGTCGAAGCCCGGGAAGATGATCGTGCCCTGCGTGCTCGGCGGCGCCCAGGTGCTGCCGCGCCGGGCCGCCAGCCAGCGCTCGCGGACGCTGGCCGTCGCCTCGGGCGACAGGTCGGTGATCTGGTCCTCCGAGAACAGCTGGCGCGCGAACGGCGGCGGCGACGTCGGCACCGGCTGGCTGGCGGCGGGCGCTTCGCCCTCGACGTCGGACGGCGGCACCGGCTGCTCCTCCATCGGAAAGAGCGGCGCGCCCGTCTCGCGGTCGAAGACGTAGACGTGGCCGGTCTTGGTGGCCTGGGCCACCGCGGGGATCGACCGGCCGTCGCGGCGCACCGTCACCAGGACGGGGGCCTGCGGCAGGTCGCGATCCCAGATGTCGTGGCGGATGAACTGGTAGTGCCAGACGTAGGCGCCGGTATCGGCCTTCAGCACCAGCAGGCTGTTGGCGTAGAGGTTGTCGCCCCGGCGATTGCCGCCCCAGAAGTCGAAGGCCGCCGAGCCGAGCGGCAGGAAGACGAGGCCACGCTGGCGATCGACCGTGACCCCGCTCCACGAGTTGGCGCCGCCGACCCGCGTCCAGGCGTCCGAGGGCCACGTGTCGTAGCCGCGCTGGCCCGGCTGCGGGATCGTGTGGAACGTCCAGGCGATGGCGCCGGTGCGGACGTTGTAGGCGCGGACGTAGCCCGGCGCCGACGGCCCCGGGCCCTCGCCGACGCGCGTGCCCTGGATCAGCAGGTCCCGGTAGATGGTGCCGGGCGTGTTGGCGACGACGTAGAGCGCCTTGGCTCGATCGCCGAGGCCGGCGCGCAGGTCGACGCCGCCCTTGCTGCCGAAGGTCTCGATCAGCCGGCCCGTCGCCGCGTCGAGCGCGAACAGCGTGAAGCCGGCGCCGACCAGGATGCGGGCGTCGCGGCCGCCCGCGTCTTCCCAATAGACGACGCCGCGGTTGACGCCGAGCGCGCTGGCGTCGGCCCCGCCCGCCGTGAACGGGTCGAACACCCACTTCGGCGCGCCGGTGGCGGCGTCGAGCGCGAAGACCTTGAGCTGGGGCGAGGTGGCGTAGAGCACGCCGCGCACCACGATCGGGTTGCACTGGATCTGCGATCGGTCGGGCCGCGAGTCGCCGGTGTGATAGGTCCACGCGACCTGCAACGACGCGACGTTCTGCGGCGTGATCTGGACCAGCGGCGAGGACTGCGTATGAGCGGCGTCGGCGCCGTGCGCGGCCCAGTCGACAGTGGCTGGCGTCGGCACGCCGCGGCGGTGCTGCGCGATGGTGGCCGCGGCCACGCCGACCAGGACGACGAGCGCGGCGAGGCCGGCGACGAGCGCCGTCCGGCCGGTGCCGGCCGACCGCCCAAACCCTGGCTGATTCATGGCGCGCTAGTCTATGCCAGGCACCCGGACGCGCAGGGCTATGCGACACTTGGGGAGCATGTCCAGCCGCCTTCGCGCCCTGGCGCCCGCCGCTCTCGCCGTCGTCCTCACCTCGGGCCTGGCCGTCTCCTCGACCGGCCTGCTCTCGGCCGCCCGGAAGAACGCCGCCGGGCCGCGCGGGGCCGAGCAGATCGAGGCCGTCCGCCTGCGGGCCGACCTCTCGTTCGTGGCCTCCGACGAACTCGAGGGGCGGGACACGCCGTCGCGCGGTCTCGACCTCGCGGCACGCTACCTGGCCGCCCGCCTGCAGGCCCTCGGCCTGAAGCCGGCCGGCGACGACGGCGGCTACTTCCAGCGCTTCGGCACGACGCGGCGGACGGTCGATCCGACCAAGGCCGTGGTCACGCTCGGCGATCGCACGTTCGCCTCCAACGACGACTTCCTGGGCACCGCGCCCGGCACCGCCGAGGGGCCGCTGGTCTACGTCGGGCACGGCTACGTCGTGAAGAAGAAGGACCTCGACGCCTACGCCGGCACCGACGTGAAGGGGAAGATCGTCGTCGCCCACGCCGGGTATCCCGAGGGCGTCACCCGCGCCGACCTGCGCGGCGACTCTGGGCCCGACACGTGGGAGAGCCCGGCCAGCTACGCGGCCCGGCACGGCGCGCTCGGCGTCGTCCTCGTGCCCGACTATCCGACGCTGGCCGGCTGGCGCACCAGCCGCGAGAACGCCGCCACGTCGCGCGGCTCGCTCACCGTCGACGCATTCCAGGCCGGACGGCCCGCGCCGGTGCCGGTCATCACGGCGTCTCTCCCGCTGGTCTCGGCCATCTTCGCGGGCGAGACGGTCAGCGCCAGCGACGTGGCGCGCTGGGCGCAGGATCGCAAGCCGCACGCGCCGGTCGTCCTCGACGAGAAGAAGCGGCTGAAGCTCGATCTCGGCGCCCGCGTCGAGGCCGTCAAGACGCAGAACGTCGTGGCCATCTACGAGGGCGGCGACCCCGCGCTGAAACAGGAGTACGTCGCCCTCGGCGCGCACTACGACCACATCGGCCTCTCGAGCGCCGGCACCGACCGCATCAACAACGGCGCCGACGACGACGGGTCGGGCACGGTGGCGCTGCTCAACATGGCCGAGGCGCTCGTCCGCGGCGGCGTGCGGACCAAGCGCTCGTGGATCTTCGTCTGGCACGCCGGCGAGGAAAAGGGACTGTGGGGCTCGCGCTATTTCGTCGAGCACCCGACCGTGCCGCTCGACAAGATCGTCGTCCAGCTGAACGTCGACATGATCGGCCGCAGCCGCAAGGCGGCCGACGTGACCAGCGGCGGCAACAGCTCGCTGACCGGCCCGAACGAGACCTACGTCATCGGCTCGAAGATGATGAGCAGCGGGCTCGGCGCGCTCAGCGAGCGCGTCAACAAGGACTATCTGGACCTCTCGTTCAACTACAAGTACGACGAGCCGTCCGATCCGAACCGCTTCTTCTTCCGCAGCGACCACTACAACTACGCGAAGAAGGGCATCCCGATCATCTTCTACTTCTCGGGCGTGCACGCCGACTACCACCGCGCCTCGGACGAGATCGGCGCCATCGACTTCGCCAAGATGGAACGGGTCGCCCGCACCATCTACGCGACGGGCTACGCGATCGCCGACCAGCCGGCGCGGCCGGCGGTCGATCGCAAGCTGCCGGCGCAGCTGTCGACGGAAGAATAGGGACCGTGCGCTACGCCGGCGGCTTGAAGGCCTTCAGGCGGTCGACGGCGTCGCTGACGCTGTCGGTGATGCAGAGCAGGTCGCGATAGGTCTCGCCGGAGGCGAGCTGCTGCAGCAGCGGGTAGACCGGCTTGGTGTGCTGCCAGTAGCGCGTCCCCAGGAAGATCATCGGGCTGGCGAAGCCGGTCACGCGGTAGTGGTTCTGGGCGGCGTCCTGGAAGATCTCCTGGATTGTGCCGGCGCTGCCCGGGGCGAAGACGACGCCGTGCGTCGCCAGCGACAGCAGGCCGTCCTCGCGCTCGCTGTTGGCGAAGTACTTGGCGATCGCCGTCGCGAACACGTTCGACGGCTCGTGGCCGTAGTGCCACGTCGGGACGCCGATGCTCAGCCCGGGCCGGCCGCCGTCGAAGCGGCGCCGCACTTCGAGCGCGGTGTCGAGCCACGGCTCGACCGGCGTGTGCAGCGGCGCATGCGACAGGATGGCGATGGCCGTGTCGAGATCCTCGTCGCGCCGGCCGGCGTGCCAGGCACCGAGATGCGCGGCCTCCATCGCCCCCGGCCCGCCGCCGGTGACCACGACGATGCTGGCCCGGGCCAGCGCCCGCCCGAGCAGGGCCACGGCGCGATATTCCTCGGCGTCACGGGCCAGGCGGTGGCCGCCCATGATCGCCACGACGCGATGCCCGGCCAGCGTCTCTTCGAGGGCGTCCGACATGCCGTGGTCGTGCAGCCGGCGATAGAGCGACTCGAGGATGTTGGGCGGGTTCGACCGGCCGGTGGCGCAGAAGTGGGCGTAGATCCGTGCGTCGCGGGTCGCCGCGTAGCCGCCCGGCTGGCCGATGACGTAGCCGGCGTAGAGATCCTGCTCGACCGAGTAGAGGCTGCCGCGAAACGGATCGAAGGGGATGCCCTCGGGGCGCGGCACGACCAGCGCCTTGTCGGCGAGGGCGTGGGTGCTGGCCGCCGGTTCGAGCTGGCAGCCGAGGAAGGCCGAGCCGGTCAGCCGGCCCCCCGTCAGCGCCGCCGTGTGGAGCCGCAGGTCCAGCCCTTGGAAGACGCACCCGGTGAGCGGCCGGCCGGCGCGCAGATGGGCGTCGAGCTTGGCGACGGTCTCGAACTCGAGGGGCGGCTGGTCGGCGCTGATCATCGATGCTCGCTCACCGGGGCCCCGCGTACGTGTCCGTCGCCGCCGGCGCGGCGCCGGTGCGATAGGTCGCGCGGTAGCGATCGGCCCGATAGGTGCCGAGCGTCCACTCGACCGGCTTGCCCTGTCGTCCGTAGACCACCCGGCGCGCAATCAGCACCGGATCGGCCGCGGCGATGCGGAACAGGCGCGCCATCGTCCGCCCGGCCGCACCCGCCTCGACTTCCTCCGCGTAGCCGCTCAGGGCGTGCCCGTGGTCCTCGACCAGGATTCGATAGAGAGAATCGGCCGCCAGGTTGCGCCGGAACAGCGTCGGGCAGACGGCCACCGGCACCGCCGTCAGCTCGTGGCACATCGGCGCCGCGTCCGCGAACCGCAGGCGCTCGATGAAGAAGACCGCGTCGCCGCCGTTCAGGCCGAGCCGGCCGGCCAGCGCGGAATCGGCCGTGCCCCGGTCGAAGCGCAGCAGCCGCGACGTCGGCGCCAGCCCGTGCTGCCGGGCCATCTCGGTGAAGCCGAGCGGGGCCGGCGTGCCGTGCAGATCGAGCTTGCGCCGGGCGACATAGACGCCGCGCCCGCGGACGACGTAGAGCAGGCCCTCCTGGCGGAGCACGAGGACGGCGTTGCGGGCGGTCATCCGGCTGACGCCGTGCCGCGCCGCCAGCTCCGTTTCGGAGGGCGCCGCCGAGCCCGGGGCGAGCGCCAGCACGTCCTGTCTGAGCGCCTCGAGGACCCTCAGATACGGGAACGCCGGTCGTGATGGCTCGCGCCCACGTTGCATGCGTCGTGCTGGCCGGCGAGTATATGCGTTTTCTGCGCCCGCCGGCGCTGACGGTCGAGAAGAACGACGTCTCGTTCGTGACGTTGGTGGTGTACAAGTTGTGAGCCGCCGGCCGTTCGGGACCGGCGGCCTCACCTCACGCAAAGGGGGCAGTCGTGCTCAAGGAATTCCGCGAGTTCGCCATGAAGGGCAACGTCGTCGATCTCGCCGTCGGCGTGATCATCGGCGCGGCGTTCGGCGCCATCGTCAGCTCGCTGGTCGCCGACATCGTCATGCCGCCGCTGGGGCTGCTGCTGGGCGGCGTCGACTTCAAGGACTTCTTCGCCGTCTTGAAGGATCCGAATGCTGCGGCGCCGCCCTACATGGGCCACTATCCGACGTTGGCTGCGGCCAAGGCCGCTGGCGCGGTCACGCTGAACTACGGACTTTTTCTGAACGCCGTCCTGAACTTCCTCGTCGTCGCCTGGGCCATTTTCCTGCTCATTCGCGGCATGAATCGGATGCGTCGCCAGGAAGCGGTCGCGCCGGCCGTGGTGCCGCCTCCGCCGCACCAGGAAGTGCTGCTCGCCGAGATCCGCGACCTCCTGAAGGCCAAGGCCTGAGCGCCGAGTCAGCCAGAAGCGGCGGCGATATGAGCCATCACATTTTCGTATGCATTATCACGCTTTCGCGTTGACAATCACGCTTTCGTGTATTGACACATGGAAGCACCCGGCGCATGGTTAACACCCTGCGGTCCGCGATGCTGCCCGAGTCCCCCTCGCGTCGGCGCTTCCTCGAAACCGCCGCGGCGATTCCGATCGCTGCCGGCGCGGTGGTGTCCGCCGCGGCGCAAGCGCCGGCCCCGCCGCCCGCTGCCGGCGCGACGCCCAAGCGCGCGGTCCTGATCTCGATGCTGCCGGCCGGTCCGTTCGCGGCTCGCTTCGCGACCGCCAAGGCCGCCGGCTTCGAAGCCGTCGAGATGCAGACGCTGGCCGACGCCGCCGAGGTCGAAGCGGCCCGCGCCGCGTCGGCGTCGACCGGCGTTGCCATCCACTCCGTGATGAACATGGAGCACTGGCGATCGCCGCTCTCGAGCGCCGATCCGGCCGTGGTCGCCAAGAGCGTCGCCGGCATGGAGACGTCGCTGCGCAACGCCAAGGCCTGGGGCGCCGGCGTGGTGCTGCTGGTGCCCGCGGTCGTCAACCCGCAGACCTCCTACAAGGACGCCTGGACGCGGTCGCAGCGCGTCATCAAGGAACGCCTCCTGCCGCTCGCCGCCGAGCTCAAGGTGGTCATCGCCGTCGAAGAAGTCTGGAACCGCTTCCTCCTCAGCCCGCTCGAGATGGCACGCTACGTCGACGAGCTGGACTCGCCGTGGGCCAAGGCCTATTTCGACGTGGGCAACGTCGTCCTCTACGGCTACCCGCAGGACTGGATTCGCACGCTGGGGCCTCGCATCGTCCGCGTGCACCTCAAGGATTTCTCGATGGATCGCGGCAAGGGCACCTTCGCCTGGAAGAACATCGGCGAGGGCGACATCGACTGGCCGGCCGTCCGCCAGGCCTTTGCCGATATCGGGTATGCCGGCTACGTGACGACCGAGCTCGAAGGGGGCGACGCCGCGTACCTCGCCGACGTCTCGGGCCGCGTCTCCCGCTGGCTCAGCACCTCGCGGCCCGTCTGACCCAGGAGGAGGCCCTCATGAACCCCACCCCGGCGCCGTCCCTTCGCAAGAAATACGCGGACCTGACCAAGACCGCCAACGACCTCGGCATCATCAACTTCGGCCTCGTCGAGGCCGACGGCAAGCTGCAGCTCACCGGGACCGCCAGCTACCAGCTGGCCAAGGACGAGCTGTGGAACGCGATCAAGCGGCACGGCGGCTGGGAGAAGGACGTCGCGGCGGACATCAAGGTGGCCAACACCGACCTGCACGGTCAGTACACGGTCAAGGGCGGTGACTCGCTGTCCAAGATCGCGCGCTACATCTACGGCGACGCCAGCGCGTTCCAGAAGATCTTCGACGCCAACCGCGACATCCTGAAGACGCCCGACGTCATCCACCCCGGCCAGGTCCTGAAGATCCCGCGCGCCTGACCAGCGGCGGCTCGCTGACGCCTCAGGGCTCGGCCATGGCCGGGCCCTTCGTGCATACGGGGCCGGAATTTATCGCGGCCAGCGGGCGTTTTCGCGCGTCGCCACCGGCCGCCAGCGGGCGGATCGCCCGGTTCCAACCGGATTCACCGGCCCGGCCGGCGGTGCGCTTCTTGCCTCGATCCGGAACAGACGAAGCCGTTCGCGCCCCGGCTGCGCCGAAAGGAGCCGTCATGTCCCGCCTCTCGCGTTCCCTTGCCCTGGGGCTCGCCGCCGTGCTGCTGGCACCGGTCGCCGCCGCGTCCCAGGCCGAACGTCGTCCGCCGCCCGCTCGTGAGCCGCAACGGCAGCCGACGCCCGCCCCCGATCGTCAGGCCAAGCCTCGCGAGGCTGCCCCGGAGCGGGCGCCCGCCCGTACGGGCTCCGGACGCGCCGACCGCGATCGCGATTGCGAGCCGGATCGGGACCATCAGCGCCAGGCCGTCCCGGCGGTGCGGCGACCGGTCGTCGTTCGCGGGCGCGTGTTCGTCCGCGGCTACTTCTACGACCCGTTCATCGATCCCTATCCGTTCTGGCCGTACGGGGTCCATCCCTACTGGTACGCGCCGCTCTACGAGATGCGGGCGTTCGTCCGCGTCAAGGCCACGCCGCGCGACGCCTCCGTCTACGCCGACGGCTACTACGCCGGCCTGGTGGACGAGTTCGACGGCGTGCTGCAGTCGCTGCCGTTGTCGCCCGGCGGCCACCAAATCGTCCTCTATCGCCATGGCTACCGGCCGTCGACGCACAACGTCTACTTGCAGCGCGGCTCGACGTTCACGCTGACCGACGCGCTGGCGCTCCTGGCACCGGGAGAGCCGCAGCCGCCGCCGCCGGTCCCGCTGCCCGAGTGGTGGCGCGACGACACGTCTGCGGCCGTGCCCTCGATCCACACGGCGACGCTGGACATCCGCGTGCGGCCGGCCGAGGCCTCGATCGTGCTCGACGGACAGGCCTGGCGGACGCCCGAAGCGGGGCGTCTCCAGCTGGCGGTGACAGCCGGCGGGCACCAGCTGCGGGTCGCCGCGCTGGGCTACGTGCCGTTCGTCCTCGACATCGACGTCGAGGCCGGCAGGACGACTCCGGTCAACGTCAGCCTGGTTCCCGACAGCGACTGAGCACACCCACACGCGGAGCGAGGGGCGCTTGACGGATCCCGCGCAGCGAGATCCCGTCAAGCGCAGCCGGCTACTTGCCCTGGATGTAGGCGATGATCATCAACACGATCAGCGCGCACAGGATCGCGAAGGCGATCTTCACCCAGCTGTAGGGATGCTTGCCGGCAATGCGGCCGGTCTGGCCGTTGACCAGCACCTGGAAGGTGCGCGAGCCGTAGTTGTAGGCGACGATCCACAGCGGCACGAGGACGTGCTTGAAGGTCTGCTGCGAGTAGTCGGCGTCCACCTGCAGGTTGCGCTGCGTGTCGCCCGGCACCTGCGCCGAGCACAGCTGGCGGACGGTCGCGTCCATGCGCGTGCGCGCGCTCTGGGCGGCGGCGACCAGGTCGATCTGGTACTGCTCGACGACCCAGCCAGAGACGTAGCCGGCGTCGTACGGCACCAGCGACTGGGTCGCGAACGGCTCGACCTTGCGCAGCAGGTCTGGCGGAACGCCCTGCGTCGCCGGCACGAGTTCGTCGTCGAAGAAGTGGCTGACCGAGCCGGCGGCTGGCTCCCAGCGGATCTTGCGGACCTGCTCGGTCTTGTTCCCACGCCGCTCGGTCACGTAGTAGTAGTGGCCGGCTTCGGCCGTCCACTGGGCCGCGACCTGCGCGTCGAACGTCCAGTAGGGGATGTAGAGGCCGTGCACCTTGTCGGTCAGCGCGGCGCTCTTCATCCGGTTCGGCGCGAACCAGCGGCTGCCGTACCAGGTCCGCAGGTCTTCGCGGACCTTCGTCTCGGGCACGACGAACGGCAGCACGCTCTCGGGCACGATCGGCGCCCGCACCGCGCTCTGCGGGATGATCTTCGGCGAGCCGCAGAACTCGCAGTTCTGGGCGACGCGGCCCGGCTCGAACAGCGTGATCGCCTTGCAGCTCTGGCACTGCACCGAGACGCGATCCGACTCCCAGCCCTTCTTGTCGTCGGGGACCGCGCGGAGCGCGGCGACGAGATCGTGCTCCTTGATGACGCTGCCGTCGGCGGCCAGCTCGACCGGCGACACGGCGCCGCAGTACGGGCACACCAGCGCCTTCTGCGCGGCGTTCCAATTGGCCATCGCCCCGCAGGCGGGGCAGGCGTGCTTGTCGAGGGCGGCGACCTCGGTCATCGGCGGGAACGGTGGGGTGGAGAGCGGGCTCCGCGACGGAGCCCGCCCGACAGACGGCTACTGCGCGAGGAAGGAATCGAGCGCGGCCTGGGTGATGCGATAGGCGCTGCCGATCTTCTTGGCCTTCAGGTCGCCGGCGTCGATGCTGGCCATGACGTCGGCTTCGGTGACGCCGAGCGCCTTGGCGGCGTCGGCCGGCGTCAGCAGCTGCGGCGTCGTGGGGACGGGCGGCGGCACGGCCGCGCCGCCCGCCGGCGCCCCGGCGCCGGTGGCGAAGCCGCCCTGGTCCTTGATCATCTGCTGCGCGATGGCCATGCCGACGGCCAGCTCGGTGGCGGCGCCGCCCGAGCTGCCGCCCTTGGCCATGCCTTCGGCCATCTGGAACTTCACGTAATCGTTCAGGTTGCCGATCGCGCTCATGCTCGAGCGCTTGTCGATGGCCGCTTCGACCTCGGGCGGCACCGACGCGTTCTCGAGGACGAAGCTCTCGATCTGCAGGCCGTACTTGGCGCCGACGACCGGGTTGATCAGCGGCAGCAGCGCGTCGCCGATCTCCTGGTAGCGGGTGGCCAGGTCGAGCACCGGGATCTTGGCCGTCGCCAGCGAGTCGCTGAAGACGCTGACCAGGCGCGACCGCATGGTGTCGTTGAACTCGTCGAGGCGGAAGTTGTGGTCGGAGCCGGCCACTTCCTTCAGAAACAGCTTGGGGTCGACGATGCGGAAGTCGAAGGTGCCGAAGGCGCGCACGCGGACGATGCCGAAGTCGGCGTCGCGCACCATGATCGGGTTCGACGTGCCCCACTTGTTGCCGGTGAAGAGGCGCGTGGTGACGAAGTAGACGTCGGCCTTGAACGGCGACTCGAAGGCGTACTTCCACGACTTCAGGTTGGTGAGGATCGGGATGTTCTCGGTCGTCAGCGTGTGCCTGCCGGGACCGAACGTGTCGCCGAACTCGCCCGTGTAGACGAACTGGACGACCTGCGACTCGCGCACGATCAGCTGCGCGCCGTTCTTGATTTCCTTGTCGTCGTCCGGGAAGCGATACGACAGCGTGTCGCGCGAATCATCGGTCCACTCGATGATGTCGATGAACTGCCGCTTCAAAAAGTCCATCAGGGCCATGTCGTGTCTCTCCTCGATCGAGCCGTCCAGCCGGAGTACCGGCGCGCGAAATGCAACCGCAGCATTCTACCCGCCGTCACGCCGTCGTGATCGGAATACGTGCGCTGTGCGCCAGGGTTCCGCGCCCAGCCAGACGGCCGGTCGCCCAGGCCCAGGCGAAGTTGTGGCCGCCGATCGGCCCGAAGGCGTCGAGCAGCTCGCCGCACAGGAAGAGCCCGGGATGCCGCCGGCAGGCCATCGTCCGCGGATCGATCTCGTCGAGCGCCACGCCGCCGCCGGTCACCTCGGCCTTGCGGAAGCCTTCGTCGCCGGTCCACGGCAGCGGATAGCGGCACAGCCGCTCGACCAGCGCGAGGCGCTGCTCGCGCCGCAGCGTCGCGATCCGCTGGTCGGCGTCCAGGCCCGCTTCGGCGACGAGCTGCTGCGCCAGCCGATCCGGCAGCGTCGCCCGCAGCCGCGAGACGACGTGGCCGTCGCCGCCCTGGAGCACGGCGTGCCACGCGCCGTCGTCGGCGGCGCTCCACTGGGCGAGGATCGGCTGCGGCCGGCCGGCGGCCGCGGCCCGCACGGCGTGGTGCGAGACGTCGAGGACGGCGGGGCCGCTGTAGCCGCGGTGGGTGAACAGGAAGCCGCCCGACGCCGACGCCTTCGTGCCGGCGACGCGCAGGGTCACGGGCAGCGACACGCCCGACAGCCCGGCGTGGACCGCCGGCACGGCGAGGAGCGGCGTCAGCGCGGCGTAGGTCGGCTGGAGGCGCACGCCGAGCCCTTCGAGCAGGCGCAGGCCGCTGCCGTCGCTGCCGGTCTGCGGCACCGAGCAGCCGCCAGTGGCCATCACCACGGCGCGCGCGTCGATGGTGTGCCCGGTGGCCAGCGCCAGCGACCAGCCGCCGTCGCCGTCCGGCGCGACGCCAGTGACGCGTGCCTCGACGCTGAAGGTGACGCCGCGGCGGCGGGCCAGCGCCACCAGGCCGTCGCGCACGTCGCGGGCGCGGTTCGAGGCCGGGAAGTACTTGCGCGACTCGGCCTCGAGCGTGAGCGGGATGCCGACCTCGTCCTCGAAGAACCGGAGCTGCTCGGTGAGCGGCCAGGAGCGGAGCAGGTGGCGGACGACGTGGGCCGGGCCGTCGCTGACGAAGCGGGCCGGCTCGAGCGCCTGGGGCAGCACGTTGCACCGCCCGCCGCCGCTGATCAGGATCTTGCGGCCGCCGTCAGCCGTCGCCTCGAGCACGACTACGGGGACGCCGTGCCCGGCGGCATGGATCGCGGCGGCGAGGCCGGCTGCTCCGGCGCCGACGATGACGATCGGCCGGGTTTCGACACCAGCAGGCACGTCGCGCATCATAGTGGACATGATGCTGACCGACGCCGTGGCGATCATCACCGGAGGCAAGCGCATCGGCCGCGTCGTCGCGCGCGAGCTGGCGCAGCGCGGGGCCGACCTCGTGCTCTCCTACCGCGGCTCGAAGGCCGAGGCCGAAGCGACCGTCGCCGACGTCGAAGCGGCCGGCCGCCGCGCCACGATCGTCCAGGCCGACGTCGCCGATCCGGCCGACTGCGCCGCCATCGTCGACCACGCCGTCAAGACGTTCGGCAAGGTCGACGTCCTCGTCAACATGGCGTCGATCTACCGGTCGAAGCCGCTCGACGACGTGACGCCCGAGTACTGGGCCGCCGACCTCGACGTGAACCTGCGATCCGCGTTCCTGTGCGCGCACGCCGCCATCCCGCACATGCGCCGGGCCGGCGGCGGCCGCATCGTCAACTTCGCCGACTGGCTGGCCCGCAGCGGCCGGCCGCACTACCAGGGCTTCACCTCGTACTACGTCGCCAAGGCCGGCGTCATCGCGCTGACCGAAGCGCTGGCCCTCGAAGTGGCCGGGGATCACATCCTCGTCAACGCCATCGCGCCCGGGCCGATCGTCCCGCCGCCCGACATGACCGAGGCGGAGATCGCCGAGGTCGCCACGGCGACCCCGCTCGGCCGCTGGGGCGGCGAGGCGGAGATCGCGCGGGCCGTGCTGTTCCTCTGCGAGACCGAGTTCGTCACCGGCGAAACCATCCGCGTCGACGGCGGCCGGCACCTCGAATAGTTTCCGGAGGGTTGACACGCCGGCCATCGTGCGGGCGCCGCGGCGCGCCCAGCGCCGCGAATGGCAGCCCGCACGTCTGGAGGCCGGCCCGCGGCCGCGCGTGACAGCGCGGACGCCAGGAGGCAGAATGAGTGGACGTTTGAACGGCCGTCGTGTGCTCGTCACCGGCAGCAGCAAGGGCATCGGCCGCGGCGTGGCGATCCGGATGGCGCAGGAAGGCGCCGACGTCGTCATCAACTACAACTCGGATCCGGGCGGCGCCGACGAGGCGGTCGCCGAGATCCGCGCGATGGGGCGGACGTCGGTGGCGCTGCAGGGCAACGTCGGCACCGTCAACGACGTGCGCGCGCTCGTCGACGAGAGCGCCAAGGCCCTCGGCGGCCTCGACGTGCTGGTGAACAACGCCGGCATCGAGCGGCACGCGCCGTTCTGGGACGTCACCGAGGCCGACTTCGACGCGGTCCTGAACGTCAACCTGAAGGGCGTCTTCTTCGCCACCCAGGCCTTCGTCCAGCACTGCCGCGCCGCCGGCCAGCCGGGCAAGGTCGTCAACATCAGCTCGGTGCACGAGGAGCTGGCGTTCCCGAACTTCGCCGCCTACTGCGCGGCCAAGGGCGGCCTGCGGATGCTGGCGCGGACGCTGGCCGTCGAGCTCGGCCCGCTCGGGATCACGATCAACAACATCGCGCCCGGCGCCATCGAAACGCCGATCAACGCCAAGCTGCTGAACGATCCCGCCAAGCTGGCGTCGCTCAAGGGCCAGATCCCGCTCGGGCGGCTCGGCCAGCCCGACGACGTGTCGGGCCTGGCGGTGTTCCTGGCCTCCGCGGAGTCGGCCTACGTCACCGGCTCGACCTACCTCGTCGACGGCGGGCTGACCGTCTTCTACCAGGAGCAGTAGCGGGTTCCATCGGAAGCGGGCGCTACCTGGTGAGCTGGCGCAGCTCGCCGCTCTCGACGTCGATCGTCCAGACCTCCAGCGAGCCGCTGCGATCGGACTGGAAGGCGATGCGCCGGCCGTCGGGAAACCACGACGGCACCTCGTCGTGATGGGCCCCGCCGGCGGCCAGTTCACGGCGCGCGCCGGTGCCCAGATCGACCACCCAGAGGTGGGCCTGCGCCACGCCGTCGACCCGCGTGTCGACCTGGACGGCCAGGCGCCGGCCGTCGCGCGACCACGCCGGCATCTGGGCCCGCCCCTCGAATGGCCCGACCGGGCGGACATCCTCGCCGGTCGCGCGCATTGTGAAGACCTGGAGGGCCTTGTCGGCGTTGCGGCCGAAGGCGATGCGGTCCCCGTCGGCCGAGACGGCAGCGCCCCAGATGGCGCCGACGCCGTCGGAGACCCGTGTCCCGCCAGTCCCGTCGGCGGCCGCGCTCATCAACTGCATCGACCCCCAGTCGGCGGTCGCATAGAGGACGCGGCCGTTCCCGAGCCGCTGCGGCAGCCGTCCCTGGACCTTCGTCACGACGCGCTCGGCGCCGCCCGGCCAGGCGATTGCGGAGAGCGTGGACGAGCCGTCCGCCGTCCGTGACACCAGGATCTCGCGCCCGTCGGCGCTCCACGCGGGCCGACTCTCCTCGGCGGCCGACGTCGTCAGGCGCGTCGTCGCGCGCCCGTCCGCGTCGATCACGTAGAGGTCGGTCTGGCCGTCACGCGTGCTGATGAAGGCCACGTGGCGTCCGTCCGGCGAGACCGCTGGCAGCGCGCCGTGGTGCGCCGGCGGTGCCGGCGTCGTCTGGGCCTGTGCTTCAGCGCCGGCGACGGCGGCGAGCAGCAGCGTCAGGGCGACGGCGAACGAGGTCCGCTGAGCCATGGGGCAATGCTACGCCAGCGCCAACGTGATGGCGCGCTCGACCGGCGCCTCGCCGCGTTCGATGTCCAGACCGTGTGGCGAGGCCGGCAGCAGCGGCGGCTGGGCCAGGAAGCGGGGCTCCGCGCCGCGGTGCGGCTGCGCGGCGTGGACCAGGAACGGGTGGCACAGGTAGACGGTGCCGGCCCTGCTAGTGGCGAGGACCTCGCGGCAGTGCGCCGTCTCGGCGAAGCCGTTGGCGGCGAGCTCGCGCAGCGACAGCCCGGCGTCGCCGGCCGGGGCGAGGAGGCGGGCCATCTCGCGGTGTGAGCCGACCCGGATTCGCGTCGGCGCATCGTCGTCGCCGACGTCGGAGAACAGGAACAGCAGCAGCAGGGCACGGCCGCGTGAGCGCGCGTTGATGCGCCAGTTCATGAAGTCGGGATCGTCGTAGCCGAAGCTCGCGTCGACGTGCCAGCCGGCATCCCCTGGATCATGTGGCGACGGGAAGCGCACGGGGAACGTGCCGAGGCTGTCGCGAGGCAGCCAGCGGCCGGGGCCGACCAAACGATCGAACGCCGCGTGCAACGCCGGAGTGTTGGCGGCGGCGACGAAGGGCTCGTCCGCGTACATCCCGAGGCGGATGACCGGCCGCGTCCAGGTGGTCCGATCGGCGGGCGAGCAGCCGGTGTCGCGCCACAGGATGGTCCGCGCGGCCGCGGCGACGTCGCCCGGAAACGCGTCGGGCAGGCAGACGAAGCCGTCTTCGATGAAGCGCGCCTCGTCGACGACCGTCGGTGTGGTCATGCCGACATGCTCGCCGACCCGCTGTCCGGAGGTCCAGCAGAGGCGCTGCGCTAGCGGTCCCGGGCTTTCAGGATCGCGGTGACCAGCTCGTCGGGCACGTCCTCCGGCAGGTCGTCGGCCATCGCCAGCCGCCCCGCCTTGATGGTCTCCGTGTAGTGCTGCATGTACTGCACGCAATCGGGGCAGATGGCCAGGTGCTCGTCGAAGCGCCGGCGCGCCTCGACGGGTAGCTCGCCCTCGACGTAGTCGAGCAAGAACTCAGCGAAATCCCGGCACGTCACTGGCCATTCCTCCTACCTGCCTCTTGTGATGCCAGCGCGGCGGCGGAGGTGTCGGCCGCGCCGCTCTGCTGCAGCAGCTTGGCGACCAGGGCGGTCCAGCCGGTCTGGTGCGACGCCCCGACGCCGTGCCCGTCGTCGCCGTGGAAGTACTCGTGGAAGGGCACGTAGTCCCGCCAGTGCGGGTCGTCCTGGAAGCGCTCGACTCCGCCGAACACGGGCCGCCGGCCCGTCTCGTCGCGCAGGAAGATCCGCGACAGCCGCCGCGACAGCTCGGTCGCGACTTCGCCCAGGGTCATCATGGTGCCCGACCCGGTCGGGCACTCCACCCGGATGCTGTCGCCGAAGTAGTGGTGGAACTTCTGCAGCGCTTCGACGAGCAGGAAGTTGACCGGGAACCAGACCGGACCGCGCCAGTTCGAGTTGCCGCCGAACAGCCCGGTCGTGGACTCGCCCGGCTCGTAGTCGACGCGGTGCACGTGGCCGTCGACGGGCAGGAGGTACGGCTGGTCCTGATGGACCCGCGACAGGGCCCGGATGCCGTACGGCGAGAGGAACTCGTTCTCGTCGAGCATCCGCGCCAGGACCCGAGTCAGGCGATCCGCGGTGACGACCGAGAGCAGCCGTCGATCGCAGTGCCCCGGCGTCTTCATGCAGGCGACGTTGTCGGTGAGGTCTGGCCGGTGCGCGACGAACCAGTCGAGCCGCCGCCGGAAGCCGGGCAGGCGCTCGATCATCTCCGGCTCGAGCGTCTCCACCGCGAACAGCGGGATCAGGCCGACCATCGACCGCACCTTCAGCGGCCGGCGCGTGCCGTCCGGCAGGATCAGGTCGTCGTAGAAGAAGCCGTCCTCGTCGTCCCACAGATCGAGCTGCGTTTCCTTGCCGTGGTGGCCCATGGCGTGGCCGATGTAGAGGAAGTGCTCCCAGAACTTGCTGGCGACGTCCTCGTAGGCCGGGTTGTCGCGGGCCAGCTCCATCGCCATCGCCAGCAGGTTCAGCGAGTACATCGCCATCCAGCTGGTGCCGTCGGACTGCTCGAGGAAGCCCGCCGGTCGGCAGCGGCGCCGACCGATCGAAGACGCCGATGTTGTCGAGGCCGAGGAAGCCGCCCTCGAAGACGTTGTTGCCGTCGCGTCCTTCCGGTTCACCCACCAGGTGAAGTTGAGCAGCAGCTTGTGGAAGACGCGCTCGAGGAAAACGCGGTCGCCCTTGCCCGCTGCGCTTCTCGTCGATCTTGTAGACGCGCCACGCCGCCCAGGCGTGCACCGGCGGGTTGACGTCGCCGAAGGCCCACTCGTAGGCCGGCAGCTGGCCGTTCGGGTGCATGTACCACTCGCGCAGCATCAGCACGAGCTGCTCCTTGGCGAACTCGGAGTCGACGAGCGCCAGCGGCACGCAGTGGAACGCGAGATCCCAGGCCGCGTACCAGGGGTACTCCCACTTGTCCGGCATCGAGATCACGTCGGCGTTGTAGAGATGGCCCCACTGGGCGTTGCGGCCATGCTTCCGCTCGGGTGGCGGGCTGGGCTGCGCCGGGTCGCCCTCGAGCCAGTCCTGGATCACGTAGTGGTAGTACTGCTTCGACCAGAGCAGGCCGGCGAGGCTCTGGCGCATCACGCGCGCGGGCGTCGTCGGTGAGATCGGCGCGGGATGACGGTGGCGTAGAACTCGTCGGCCTCCGCGCTGCCGCGCCGCGAACGTCGCATCGAAGTCGGCCGAACGGCGACGCACTCGTCGAAGTTTTCGGGGCCGCGCGGCGAGAAGCGCAGGCGGACGCTGACGCTGGCGCCGGCCGGCGATGGTCAACGTGGTAGTCGGCGGCGGCCTTGGTGCCGACGCGGGCCGGGTTGACCGCCTCGGTCCGACCCTCGACGACGGCGTCGTCGATGCCGTCCTTGACGTATAGAGCGGCCGTCGGCGATGCCGAACAGCCGCTCGGCGTTGGTCTCGTTCTCGGTGAAGAGCAGCGTCGGATGCCCGTCGGCATAGAGCCAGCGGCGGCCGTAGCGCCGCGTCTCGGCGGCGATCGATGGCGCTGCCGTGGACCGCGCGGACGAGCCTGCGAGGCGGGCGCGATGCGCGCCGTGCGGTCCCAGGACCAGGTGTTGCGGAACCAGAGCGTCGGCAGGACGTGGACGGTCGCGGCTTCCGGCCCGCGGTTGTGCCACGGTGATGCTGCATCAGCAGATCGTCGGCGTCGACCTTCGCGTATTCGACGAACACGTCGAAGTAGCGGTCGCCGTCGAAGACGCCGGTGTCGATCAGCTCGTACTCGGGCGCGCCGCGACCGCGGCGGCGGTTCTCGTCGACCAGCTCGGCGTAGGGGAACGCGGCCTGCGGATACTTGTAGAGCATCCGCATGTAGGAGTGCGTCGGCGTGGAGTCGAGGTAGAAGTAGTACTCCTTGACGTCCTCGCCGTGGTTGCCCTCGTTGCCGGTCAGGCCGAACAGCCGCTCCTTGAGGATCGGGTCGCGGCCGTTCCACAGAGCGCGAGGGCGAGGCAGATCTCCTGGTGGCGATCGCAGATCGCCGGCCAGGCCGTCCTCGTTCCAGCGATAGGCGCGCGAGCGCGCGTGGTCGTGCGGCAAGTACTCCCAGGCCGTGCCGTCGGGGCTGTAGTCCTCGCGCACGGTGCCCCAGGCGCGGTCGCTGACGTACGGCCCCCAGCGCTTCCAGTGCGTCGTGCGCTCGCGGGCGGCTTCGAGGCGGCGGTGTTCGGCAGTCATGATCGTGGCGGGGCTCCGCTTCCCGGAATCATCAGGCGCATGCGGTAGAGGCGATCGCGCGCGCAGAGGAACAGCGTCTGGCGGTCAGTGCCGCCCCACGCCATGTTGTGGACGTGCCGCGGCGTCACGATCGTCACCGAGGCGGCGGCCGTCGGCCGCGAACACCCAGAGGCCGCCGGGGCCGGACACGAAGACATGGCCATCGCGCGTCCACCTTGATGCCGTCGATGGCGTCCTCGCCCGGCGTCTGCGTCAGGTCCGCGAAGAGGCGGCCGGCACCGTAGCTGCCGTCGGGCTGGCGGTCGTAGCGCATCACCACCTTTTCGTGATCGTCCCAGTTGCCGACGTAGAGGATGCTTTCGTCCGGCGAGAACGCGAGGCCGTTCGGCCCCGACAGAGTCCGTGGTGACGAGCCGCAGCCGGCCGTCGGCGTCGAGCGCAGGTAGACGCCGCTGAAGGGCAGCTCCTTGCGGGGATCGGCGGCGAGCTTCGGCAGGCCGAAGGGCGGATCAGTGAAGGACGAGCGCGCCGTCCGATCGATAGACGAGGTCGTTGGGCGAGTTGAAGCGGCGGCCGTCGAAGCGATCGGCGACGCACCGTCTCGCGGCCGTCGGCCTCGAGCCGGACGACGCGGCGGTTGCCGTGCTGGTCGATCGTGAGGCGGCCCTGCGGGTCGAGCGCCAGGCCATTCGATCCCGGCTGGCGATAGTCGGCGATGTCGGCGCCATCGTAGCCGCAAGGCGTCCGAAAGACGGACAGCGCGCCGGCGTCGGTAGTATTCGTAGATCGTGTTGCGGTTCGGGTCGCTGAAGAGCAGCGCCTGGCGGGCCGGCACGTAGACGGGGCCTTCGGTGAAGGCGAACCCCTCGGCCAGCTTGAACACCTTCGGGTTGAGGCCGACGAGGCGTGTCCATCTCCGGATCCTTCGCGCCGGACCTCGACGTTGACCTCCTGCGGCGTCACCGCTTCGGGCCCGGTCGGTCCCGGCATGAAGTCGAGCCGCGCCTCGCGCATCCAGACGAAGTTGGTCGGTGGGTTCGACAGCGGGCCGTTCGAGCCGAACACCGCCAGCTGGATCCGCTGGCCCGGCTGCACGTTGCGGGCGACTACGAGGCGGTTCGGTGCGTTCCAGCCGCTGACGATCGAGCCGCCCATCTGCCCGATCCCGCGCGGCAGCTCGCCGTCGACCCAGATCTCGGCGTAGTCGTCGATCGAAGTCTGGAAGACGACGGTGGCGCCGGTCGGGTCGTAGCCGCCGATCCGCTCCGGGATGGTGATGGCGAGGCGATACCAGACGAACGAGAGCCTTCCGCGGCCGCGGCGCTCCATCAGCGACGCCGGGGCGATCGTCGGCCAGGTCGAGTCGTCGAAGTCGGCGCCGCCGGCCTTGGGGCGGTAGTCGTAGGTCATCACCGGCGCGCCGGTGGGCTGGCCGTCCGGGCCGGGGCCGCGGAACGCCACCGGGACGATCTCGGTGTCGCTGAAGCGCCACGCGCCCTTGACCAGGGCGACGCCGGCCTCGGTGGCCAGATCGACGGTGGCTACGGGCGCTGCCGCGGCCGCGACCGCGGCCGAAGCCGAAGCCGAAGCCGAAGCCGAAGCCGGGCCGGAGACCGGCGCCGACGCGCCGTCGACGCCCATCGACAGCACGCCGGCCACCAGCGCGGGGGCGAGGATGGCCGCGCGCTGCGCGATCATCCTCGTGGCGCGAGTGGTCATTTCGCGCCTCCGGCCGCGGCCGGCCCCGTCACCTTGACGGTGTAGTAGAGGAAGGAGCCCTGCACCGTCTTGAACCAGTGCGGCACGCCGGCAGGGATGATCACGATGTCACCCTTGGCGACCGCGCGCGTCGTGCCGCCCTCCAGGCTGGGCCCGCGGATCTCGTCCGGCGCGGTGGTCTTCGGATCCACGGTCTTGCCGCCGGTGACGAGCGTCGCCGTGCCCTCCAGGATGTAGAAGATGTCGGTGTCGCGGCCGTGGATTTCAGCTCCGCCGGCGCCGTCGCGCCGGCTCGCGTGCACCTTGTAGGCGCCGGTCTCGATCAGCGGCCGGCCCTTGATGAATGCCTCGCGCGTCGTGTCGCCGCCGATGACCATGACGCCGTCGCCGTCGGCCTTCGGCGGTGCGGCCATGGTCGTCGCGGGCGCGGTGCCCGGTGTCGGCGCCTGCAGCGCACTCGCGGCGATGGTCGCGATGTCGTCGTCCTGCTGCGCGCTCATCGCGCCGCTGACGCCGACGGCGCCGACGATGGCGCCGTCGAGTTGAATCGGGACGCCGCCCTGGAGCGGCGTCATCGCGCTGACCGCCACGAGGGACGTCCGCCCCTTGGCGATGGCGTTCTCGAAGTCGCGGGTCGGGCGGCGGAACTGGGCCGCCGTCCGCGCCTTCTCGATGGCCACCGTCGTCGAGGCGACGAAGGTGTTGTCGAGCCGCTCGACGTAGAGCACCGCGCCGCCTTCGTCGACGACGGCGATGGCGCCGCCGGCCCGGAGGCGGCTGGCCTCGGCGGCGGCTGCGCGGCCACCGCCTTGGCGCCGTCGAGCGTGAGGCCCGCGGGGAGGCGACCTGGGCCCGTGCCGACGCGGCGAGGCCCAGACCGAGGAGAGCGCCGTCATCGACGACGCGACTGGCATGCCAGGTAGGTGTCGCATGTCCGGAACCTTATCGCGTCACACGGGCGGCCGGGTCAGTTGGTGCCGACCGTCTTGCCGAAGGTCGTCTCGCCGAGGACCGCTTCCGCCCACGCGCAGTAAATCTGCACCTTGGCGACGTCCTTCACGTACTCGGGCAGCGTGATCGACGTGTTGACCTTGTCGCCCTTGATGCCGAGGCGCTGCAGCAGGTAGACGCTGCCCTTCGAGTCGACGACCTGCCAGTGCGGATCGGGCGTGCCGGGATCCTTCGAAGTCGGCCGACAGCGTCAGCACGTTCTTGCCGTTTACGACGGTGCGGGTCACCGTGCCGTCGTTGACCTTGGCGCCCGAGAACTTCTTGCTACGTGGCTGGCCTGGGCGGCGGCGCTCGGCTGCGCGACGGCGAAGCCGGCGAGGACGAGGGCCCCCGTGAGGAGCGTGGACAGCAGGCTGCGGCGGTTGGTGTGCATCATCATCGATCCTCCGGTTGAGACCGGCGCAGCGTCAGTGCGGCCGCTTCTGTTGCTTGGATGGCCGCGACCGCGCGATGTGTCGGCGCGGTCGCGGATTTCTGCGGCCGTCAGCGGACCACGCGGACGGCGTGGCGATCGGGATCGCGGACCAGCAGGCTTCGGCGAAGGCGAGCGGCGCCGCGTCGAGCGCGGTGACGTCGGGCGAGACGAGCGAGAAGAGGGGCGACGGCCGCAGCAGCGGCGCCACGCCGGCGGCGCGCATCGTGATCTGCCAGTGGGCGATGTCGTTGGCGCGCAGGTCGGCCGGCGCGTCGCGGCCGTCGCGCGGCGCGCGATAGTCGAGCAGCTCGACGCCGGTCCCGCTGGCGGCGCGCAGGGTCGTGATGCGGAGCCGCACGCCGAAGACGTTGTTCAGGTGTTCCTGCTCGACGCCGTAGTTCTCGCCTTCGCCGGCGACGCGCAGGCCGAGCGTGTCGCGGTAGAAGGCGAGCGATCGTATCGGTGTCGGCGACGACGATGGCGGTGTGGTCGAGGCCGAGGAACAGCGTCGTCGCCGGGCCGGCGCCACTTCGGATCGCCCTTGCCGGGCGGGAAGGCGAGGATCTCGAGGAAGTGATCGTCGGGATCGCGGAAGTAGAAGGCCTGGATGCCGCCGGCGCCGGGATTCCAGTCGGGCAGCCGCTGCGGCGCGGTCGAGGCGTGGACGACGCCGTGGGCCCGCAGCCGGTCATAGGCGCGATCCATGTCGCGGACGATGATCGCGACGTGCTGGAACCAGCGGTCGTTGCCGCGCGTGTCGGCGGGCATCGGCCGGCCGCGCGGGGCCAGGTATTCGGTCAGCTCCAGCCGCTCGTCGCCGAGCTGCAGGCCGACCACTCGCACCCGGGCCCCGAAGACGCCGTGCAGCTGTTCCCACGGCCGCCCCGACGCCTCGGTCTCGTAGATCTTCCGGAACGGCAGCACGCGCGTGTAGAAGTCGACGGCGCGGTCCATGTTCGCGACCGTCATGCCGACGCTGACGACCTCGGACACCGGCGCCGCGACGATCGGCAGATCGGTCGGCGTACCGAGGGCGATGGCGAGGACGCGCGGGCTGGCCAGCGCGACCGCCGCGGCGATGATTGCGGCAGCGAGGCCGCCGCGCAGGATCCGCAGCGCCCTACGCACGGACCACCTCCGCCGACGGCCGGCGCGCGCCGAGGCGCTCGGCGAGGTGATCGCCGACGCGGAGCGCGTTGGCGGCGATGGTCAGCGCCGGGTTCACCGCGCGCGCTCGACGGGAAGAAGCTGCCGTCGACCACGTAGAGGTTGTCGACGTCGTGGGCGCGGCAGGTGGCGTCGAGCGCCGACGTGGCGGGATCGTGGCCGAAGCGGATCGTCCCGTTCTGGTGCGCCACGCCGGCGAGCGGGATGCGCTGGCCGAGGAACAGGTTCGCGCGGCACCAGGTGCTCGTGGCAGTCGAGGTGGCTGCAGCAGGCTCTTCAGCTTGGCGGTCAGCCGCGTGTGCGCCTCCTCGTTGTTCGGCCGGTAGGCGAGGACGATGCCGCCGTTGCGATCGAGAGTGACCCGGTTGGTCGGGATCCGGCAGATCCTCGGACGTCAGCCAGAAGTCGAGCGAGTGCCGGGCCATCATCTCCAGCGTGAAGCCCGGGCGCGAAGGGCGGCGCGCCGGCCCCGAGCGTGACCGCGTCGAGCTTGCCGACGAACGAGATGTGGCCCATCGGGAAGCCGCCACTCCGGCGTCGCCGAAGTAGTAGTCGTTCAGCGACGAGCGTCTTCTGGAACACGGTCGGGTTCGGCTGCCGGGAAATCGCCATCAGCACCGAGTTGACGTGGCCCATGTAGTGGCGGCCGACGACGTCGGACCGGTTGGCGAGGCCGTTCGGGTGGCGGTCGTTCGCCGACCGCAGCAGCAGCGCCGCCGAGTTGATGGCGCCGCACGAGACGACGACGACGTCGGCGGTGTAGCGCTCGACCGCGCCCTGGCGCTCGACGACGACGCCGGAGACGCGCCGGCCCGCGGCGTCGGTCTCGAGCGTCGAGACGTAGGCATCGGTGCGCAGCGTCACGTTGGGATGGCGCAGCGCCGGCTCGACGCAGCACACCTCGGCGTCCGCCTTGGCGTGGAGCAGGCACGGAAAGCCGTCGCACGTCTCGCACCGGATGCAGCGGCTCGTCGCGCGGGTTCGGCTTCGTCGAGCATGACGCCGATCGGCACGTGGAACGGCCGGTGGCCGGTGCGCACCAGGTCGTCGTGCAGCTGCTGGATGCGCGGCTCGTGCCCGAGCGCCGGGAACGGGTAGGGCGCGCTCGCGTCCGGCTCGGTCGGATCCTCGCCGCGTGCGCCATGAACGTGGTACAGCGCGCTCCGCCTCGGTGTAGTACGGCTCGAGGTCGTCGTAGCTGATCGGCCACGCCGGCGAGACGCCACCGGCGTGGCGGATCTCGCCGAAGTCCTCGCGGCGGAGGCGGAACAGGGCGGCGCCGTAGAATTTGGTGTTGCCGCCGACGTAGTAGTTCGTGTGCGGGTGGAGCGTGTGCCCGTCCGGCGTGTGCCAGGGCATCTTCGGGTGGTACTTGGTTTCGACGTTGACCGCGCGCGGGCTCCAGTTGTCCTTCTCGCGCGGCACGTAGCCGCCGCGCTCGAGGATGAGGATGCGGAGCCCGGTCGGGGCCAGGCGATAGGCGAGCGTGCCGCCGCCGGCGCCGGATGCCGATGATGATGACGTCGTAGTGTTCGCTGGACATCGCTAGTGGCCTTCCAACTCGCCGAACCGACAATGGAAGATGCAGCGGGCGGCAGTGTGGTGGTGGAGCTTGGCGCAGAAGACCCGCGCGCAGCCCGCGCTCGCGGACGTAGAGCTCGGCGGCGGCGAACATGCCGATGGCCGGGGCCAGCAGGTAGATCCAGAAGCTATCGAGCTCGCCGGTGGCGAGCGACGGACCCAGGGAGCGGGCCGGGTTGAGGCTCATGCCAGAGACCGGCGCCTCGACGGTGATGTAGAGCGCGACGAGGCAACCGCCGGCGAGGCCGGTCCAGCGCGACCAGCGTGGATGGTTGGCGACGCGCAGGACCACCGTCATCAGCACGAACGTCATCGCGACCTCGGCGGCGAAGGCCGCCGCCTGGCCCCACGGGCCGGGCGACGTCGCCACGTAGCGGACGGCGGGGTCGGCGATCCACGGCGCGAAAAGCAGTCGGGCCAGCGCCAGCCCGCCGAGGCCGCCGCGCGCCTGCGCCAGCGCGTAGCCGGCGAGGTCGCTGCCCGCCACCCGGCCCAGGCGATAGAACATCGGCGGTGGTGGCGGGATTGAAATGGCCGCCCGATCGGGCGCCGATCGGCGAGTAGACCAGTGCCACCGACGTCGCGCCCATCGCCAGGCCCATCAGGCCGCGGCGGGGACCGCGTCCGCGACCGCCCCGCGCAGCGGCGAGGCCGGGGTGCTCGAGCAGCGTCGCCCCGCCGACGGCCGCGACCATGAACAGGCCGAGGCGGCAAGAGCTTCGGAGCGCGTACTGACTGCGGGAAGGGTGCCGGCGCATGACGCGTTCGAGCCGGATGCAGTCGTCGCGGCGGAGGAAGGCGCCCTGCGGCGTCTGCCACAGGAAGCCGTCCTCGACCAGCGTGCGCAGCGCGACGTCGCAGGTCAGGGCGTCGAGGTTGAAGAGGCGCGTGGCCTGGTACAGGGTCAGTCGCAGGCCGGGCATCTCGAGGTATTCGCCTCGGATGCGCAGCAGCAGGCCAGGCGTCAGGGGGTTGGCGATGCGCATCGAGATCTCGCCGAGGCGGGGCGCGGACGTGAGGGTGGCCGTCGTCATGGCCCCTTTGATGGGCGGAGCGCGCCCAGGCGTGTCGAGCTGGCCGGCGCGACCCGAACCGCCCGGGCCGGCATCGGACGCCGATGGAGGCTCGATGACGGCACCCTTCGCGAACGACCTGCGGGAATGGCTGGAGGCCGACGGCCTGCGGCGGCTTCGCCTCGGGCACGATCAGCGGCGTCCGCACGCGGCGCTATCACGCGCTGCTGCTGACGGCGACGACACCGCCGACCGGGCGCGTCGTGCTGGTCAACGGCTTCGAGGCCTGGCTCGAGACGCCGGCCGGGCGGATTCCGCTCTCGAGCCAGCGCTATGCGCCCGACGTCGTGTTCCCGGATGGCGCAGCGCGGATCGACGCCTTCACCGCCGATCCGTGGCCGACGTGGGAGTTCGGCGCCGAGGACGGCACCCGCGTCCGCCAGGAGATCGTGGTGCCGCGCGGCGACGCGGGCGCGGTGGTGCGCTGGCGGCTGATCGAGACGCCGCACCCGCGCCAGTCGGTCCGCCTCGTCGTCCGGCCGCTTCTGTCGGGGCGCGACTACCACGCCGCCCATCACGAGAACGGCGCGCTGCGCGGCGAGCCGCGCGTCGACGGCACCCTGGTGAGCTGGCACCTCTACGCCGACCTGCCGGTGATCGTCTCGCGCGCCAACGCCGCCTACGCGCATCGGCCCGAGTGGTACCGGCAGTTCCTCTACAGCGCCGAGCGTGACCGCGGCCTCGACGACCGCGAGGATCCTCTGGTCGCCCGGCGAGCTGACCTTCGCGCTCGGCGACGGCGACGCCGTGTGGCTGCTGGCGCCGGCCCGGACCGGCCCGGTCGCCGATGCTGACGCCGGCGTCGTCGCAACAACCGCAGCGCGGCTCGAGACCGAGCGCGCCCGGCGAGCTGCCTTTCCGTCGCGCCTCGCCCGCGCCGCCGACGCCTACCTCGTGGCCCGCGGCGGCGGCCACACGATCGTGGCCGGCTACCCGTGGTTCACCGACTGGGGCCGCGACACCTTCATCGCGCTGCGCGGCCTGTGCCTGGCGACCGGCCGGCTCGACGTGGCGCGCTCGATCCTGCTCGAATGGGCCGACGTCGTCTCGGAGGGCATGCTGCCGAACCGGTTCCCCGATGGCGGGAGCGCACCCGAGTACAACGCCGTCGACGCGTCGCTGTGGTTCGTCGTCGCCGTCAGCGAGCTGATCGACGCCGTCGATGCCAGCGGCAGGGCCCGGCTCGATACCGGCGATCGCGCCCGGCCTGCGCGCCGCGGTCACCGCCATCGTCGAGGGCCACCTGCGCGGCACGCGCTACCGCATCCGCGCCGATGCTGACGGGCTGCTGGCGTGCGGCGAGCCGGGCGTCCAGCTGACGTGGATGGACGCCAAGATCGGCGACTGGGTGGTGACGCCGCGGATCGGCAAGCCGGTCGAGGTGCAGGCTCTCTGGCTGGAAGCGCTGGCCTGTGCGGCGCGGCTCGAGCGCGCCGCCGATGCGGCCAGCGCCAAGGCCACCGCCTGGATCGACCTGGCCGCGCGCGGCCGCTCCCGCTTCGCCGAGGCTGTTCTGGAACGAAGCAACCGGCTGCCTCTACGATGTCGTCGACGTCGACCATGAGCCGGGCCGGCGCGACGGCGCGATCCGGCCGAACCAGATTTTCGCCGTCGGCGGGTTTGGTTCGCCGCTGCTCGACCGGGGACCGCGCGCGATCGGTCGTCGACGTCGTCGAGTCGACGCTGTGGACGCCGCTCGGCCTGCGCTCGCTGGCGCCGGGCGAGCCCGGCTACGCGCCTCACTACGACGGGCCGCCGCAGGTCCGCGACGCGGTCTACCACCAGGGCACGGTGTGGCCGTGGCTCGTCGGGGCGTTCGTCGATGCCTGGCTGCGCGTCCACGGCAGCGATGCCGATGCCGCCGCGATCGCGCGGGACGCGGTTCCTGGCGCCGCTCCACGCCCACCTCGACGACGCCGGCATCGGCCACGTCAGCGAGATCGCCGACGCCGAGCCGCCCTTCACGCCGCGCGGCTGTCCGTTCCAGGCCTGGTCGGTGGGCGAACTCCTGCGTGCGAACCGGATGGTGGCGTCCAGGGGGCGGGCGACTTCCGCTACACTCACGCCCGAATGAGCGTGTTCGACGAGCCGGCCCCGCCCTCGCGGCGCGGCCCGATCCTGCTGGCGCTGGTGGTCGGCGCGGCGCTGGCCGCGGCCGCTGCCTGGTTCTTCCTGCTGCGTCCGGCCCCGCCGCCCGCCGAGCCGCCGGCGGCCCGCGCCACGACGCCGCGGCCCCGCACCTCCGGGCGGCGCGAGCCGGCTCCGACCCGCGAGGCACCGGCCGCCGAACGGGCGGCACCGTCGCGAACGCCCGCCGACGCGCCACCGGCCGCGGCGGCGCCGGCAGCGCGGACCGCGGGCGTGCTCCGCGTGCGCAGCGACGTCCCGGGCGCGTCCGTCTTCCTCGATCGCAAGTTCCTCGGCAACACGCCGCTCGACCTCGATGGCCTCGACCCTGGCTCGCATCGGCTGAACGTGTCGGTCGAGGGCTACGATGGCCACGCCCAGTCGGTCGAGATCGGCGCCACGCCGGCCGACGTCGACGTGCGCTTCAAGGAGGTCCGGCTGAACGCCAGCGTACCGGTCGTTCACAAACACGGCGTCGGCTCGTGCACCGGGCAGCTGGTCGCCGACCCGTCGGGGCTGCGCTACGAGACGGCCAATCGTGAAGACGCGTTCACCTTGCGCTTCGAAGATGTCGATATCTTTGTCGTCGACTACCTGAAGAAGAGCCTGCGGGTGAAGCGGCGCGGCGGGCGGACCTGGAACTTCGAGGATCCCAAGGGACAGGCCGACCCGCTGTTCGTCTTCCACCGCGACGTCGACAAGGCCCGCGCCCGGCTGGCCGCGAAATAGGCGGTCGGCGGGTGCCGAGGAAATCCATGGAGCTCCGGTCCGCCCTTCCCCAGCTCGCGGTCGGTTCACGCGCGTCGCAGGCCATCGAGCTCGCCAGCCTCGTCGCGGCGGGCGTCGCGCTGACACTGCTCATCGGGCGGCTCGGACCGGCGGTCGGCCTGGCCAGGTGGCTGCCGATTGTGGTGCTGGCGGCCGGTGTCGTGGCAGACCTCATGTCCGGCGTCGTCCACTGGGTGGCCGACACGTGGGGGCACGAGGAGTGGCCGCTGATCGGGCCGCGCGTGCTCCGGCCGTTCCGGGTCCACCACCTGAACCCGCAGGACATGCTCGGCCGGAGGTTTCTCGACCTGAACGGCGACGTGGCCCTGCTCACGCTGCCGCTCCTGGCGACGGCCTGGCTGATGCCGACGGGCTCGCAGGGAGGGGTGGTCGCCGCGACGTTCTTCACTGCCTGGGCCGCGTGGGCGCTCCCCACCAACCAGGTGCACCAGTGGGCACACATGGCCCGGCCGCCGCGCGCCGTCCGTTGGCTGCAGCGGGCCCGGGTCATCCTGCCGCCGGCGGGACACGGCGTCCATCATGCCTCGCCGTACGCCACCCACTACTGCATCGCCACCGGCTGGAACAACGCGTGGACGGCGCGGGCCGGCGTCTTCGTCCGCCTCGAACGGATCGTGACCCGGTTCACCGGACTGGTGCCGCGCGCCGACGAGGCGCCGCGATGAGGGCGTGGCGCTTCACGCTGCGCACGATCGAGCCGCGCCACTTCGGCAGCGGCTGGATCAGCGGGGTCTTGGCCGCCGCGCTTGGCTTCATCGGCTTCGGCGCGGTGGTCTGCTTCCACTATCCATCGGTGTTCACCGTGCCCGAGCTGCGGATGCTCTATCCACTGGCCTACATGCGGGCGCTCCTCCACCTCGTGCTGGTGGCCGCCTTCGTGTTCGGTGCGATCAGCGTCACGCTCCGCCAGAACAAGGCGCTCGGCGTCAGCGGCATCGGCTTCGCGCTGGCCGCGGCCCTGCTCGGCGGATCGCAGGTGCCGGTCGATGGCGAGCTGGCCCAGGGGCCGTTCCTTGGCCTCGACTGGTTCCTGCTGTCGCTGATGCTGTATTCGGCGACCTTCGTGCCGCTCGAGCGGCTTTTCGCGCTCAGGCCCGATCAAGACGTGTTCCGGCCGGCCTGGCGGACCGACCTGCTGTATTTCGGGATGAGCGCGCTGCTGCTCCAGCTCACGACCCTGCTCACGATGCGGCCGGCGATGGTCTTCTTCGACTGGGCGGCGAGCGGTCCGGTACAGGCCTGGGTGTCCAGCCAGCCGGCGTGGGTGCAGTTCCTCGAGATCCTGGCGCTGACCGATCTCTGCCAGGTACTGGATTCATCGAGCCTTCCATCGCGTGCCCCTGTTGTGGCGCTTCCACGAGATCCATCACTCGGCCGAGACGATGGACTGGATTGCCGGAGCGCGGCTCCACCTGGTGGATGTGGCGGTGACCCGCGGCCTGACCTACGTGCCGATCTACGTGCTCGGCTTCGACCAGTCGGCGCTCGTCGCCTACGTCGTCTTCGTCAGCGTCCAGGCCACCTTCATCCACGCCAACGTGCGCTTCGAGTTCGGCCGGCTGGCCTGGGTGGTCGCCACGCCGCGCTTCCACCACTGGCATCACGGCATCGAGCCGGAAGCAGTCGACAAGAACTTCGCCATCCACCTGCCGTTGCTCGACTGGCTGTTCGGGACGTTCCATCTGCCGGCGGGCCGCTGGCCGGCGGGTTACGGGGTGCACGGCGAACGGCCGGTGCCGGAAGGCTTCGCGCGCCAGTTCGCGCACCCGTTCAGGCGCCGCGAGGTCGAACCAGGGGCCGGCCCGCCGCCCGTCAGTCCACCCGCGTCGCGATGAACGGCTCGATGCGGACGTTGCGCGTGCCGAGCGCGCCGGCCGGGGTGGCGCGGCCGACGACGATGGCCGGACCCGGCGCACCATCCGCGCGCGGCCTGCTGAACACCGCGCCGGAATCCTCAGCGTGGTTTCGATGCTCCCGAGGTAGTGGCCGGGCAGTACGCCGTGACGTCGACGACCGCGTCGGTGTCGGACGGATTCCAGACCACGAGGTGGCCACCGTGCAGCGGTAGGCCCCAGCGGGTGCCGGTCGCGGTGACACCGGGGGTGATCGAGGCCCAGCGGCCTCGTCCGGGCACCGCGCCTCGCTGCATGTGCTCGGCGACGAACGGGACGCCGTTGGTGGTGGCGAAGCGCACCGCCGCCAGCGTGTCGAGATCGAACTCGGCTGGCCGCAGCGTGATGCGCGCGTGGGCCGGAATGGTCGTGTAGCGGACGCGCGGCTCGCCCTCGCGGCGGAAGATGGCGACTTCGATGCCGCTCTCGCGATCGGCGGTATTGGCCAGCACCAGCTGCTCGTCCGACTGCCGCGACGCGTTGACATAGGGGAAGTACCACTGCGGGGCCAGCGACGCGCCCGGGCTGACGTGTTCCTGCGGTGCGGTGCGGCCGGGCGGCTGCCAGCGCAGCCCGCGGTTGACGATGACGGCGCCATCGGCATGGATGGCGACCCCGAAGTCGCGGCCGGCGCGCGCGCTCTCGTCGGCGTTGTCCACACCGTCGTGCGGCCGGGCTGCAGGATTCGTTCGGTCACGACCGGCGCCTCGTCCGGCGATCGGAAGTAGGTGAAGGTCGCGCGCACCGCCGTTGACGCCGGATTGTAGGCGAGCAGGAACGAATCGACCGGCTCGGATGTCGGCCCCGCCGCGAACATCCAGTCGGTGGACGGTGTGACCGATCGGTGTGTCGACAGGGTGCCGGTCGCCTGGGACTGCAGGCGCTGCTCGACGACGATCGGCTTCGGCGAGTCGATCTCGATGGCCAGGACGCGCGCCGCCGGCGAGACGTTCACCTCCCAGTCGAACAGCGCCAGGCCGTAATCGAGATTGGTCGGCCCGAACACGAACACCTGCCGGCCGTCGTCGCCGACCACGCGTACGCGGACGCGTTCAACATGAGTCAGCGTGTCCCGGATCGCCGCCAGGCCGGCCAGTCGCGGATACATCTGCTGGCGATCGCCCGGCGAGGCATCCCCGAAGTATTGGCGATAGCGTCCGATCGGCGAGGTGCCGGCCCGGAACTCGTCGATGTTGCCGATCAGGTCGCCGTCGGGGTCGTCGCCCGGCGCGCTGGTGGCGAGACGATCGTAGGGCTCGAGGCCTTCACGCCGCTCCCAGGTATCCGGCATGCCGTCGTGATCGTCGTCGGCGAACGGCTCGACCCTGAAGCGTCCGGTGAACGTGCGGGTCTGTCCACCGCCCGTCGCCGTGAACGGGACGGTGCTCGCCGACAGCCGTCCGTTCGTCGACGCGGGTAGGACTGGTCGTAGAAGCAGCGCTGTCCGGACGGACACTCACCGTACCAGCGAGCCAGCCGCCGCACGAAGGTGTCGAGGCCATGGCCGATCGGATCGACCGTGATGCCGTCGACCTGCCACTCGACGGGCACCTCGACGACGAACTAAACCTGTCCGCCCGCGCGCACCGGTGAGCCGGCGGTCCGCACCGTCTGCGCGTGGGCGGTACCCACCAACGCTGTGGTCATCGCCGTTCCCACCATGACCAGGCACGACATCCTCGACCGAGTCCACGTCATAGCGCCCCCCCACGTCTGCCGAACCGCCCGCCCGTCCGTCCGTCCGCCTACCGCACTTCGAAATCGACCCACTGCGATGCCTGCCGATCGCGCGCGTTGCCCGATCGCGGCCCGACGCTGACCTGCAGCGTGTAGGTGCCTCGCGGCAGGCCGCGGCCGAGCGACAGCGTGCCGCCCACGGGTACCGCGCCCACGGGCTTGGCGTCCTTCGGCGCGGCGCCGACCGGGGCCGGCTGCGTGGTGTAGAACGGCTTGCCGTCGCGCAGCAGCGTGGCGCGGGTCGAGAACCCCTCCTCGCGCTTGCCGCGGCCGTCGTAGATCTCGAAGGTGTAGGCGACCTCGCTTCCGGGCCTGAAGATCTTGATCGCCGGCTCGCCGAGAACGCCGTCGCCGATCGCGTCGGTGCCGATGGCGGTCGCCGGCGCGGCGTCTCCTGGCTTGGCGCCCTCGACGGTGGCCACGTCCATCATCACGACGCCCGACAGCGCGACGCGGTTCTGGCCGACCTTCGGCACTTCGACGAACTGCGCGCTGGTGCCGATCGCCTTGGACCGGTCGTCCTGGACGGCGGCGCGGATCTGGTAGCCGCCCGGCTCCGCCACGCCCAGACGCGCGCTGTAGAGCAGCCCGCGCTGCCGCAGCAGGGCGTACTCGGTCTCGTCGAGACGCAGCTGCAGGTGGCGCCGCGCCTGCCCCATCGTCTGGCCGTTGTCGCCGATCGCCAGCAGCAGCAGCGACAGGTCGGCCTCGTGCTTGCCGTCGACGCCGTCGACGAACGTCAGCCCGGCCGGGTCGATGAAGAACAGCGAGCGGACGTAGGAGCCTTCCTTCTTGTCGTGCGCGAACAGCGTGGTCAGGCGTACGTCGATGGCGCCGGTGGCGAACGGCGAGAGCGTCGCCGCGATCAGGGTGTCGGTCGGCAGCGCGTCGCGCGGGCGATCCTTGTCGGCCGGTCCGAACAGGCCGCGGCGCGCCCGCACCGTCAGCCCCGGCCGCTTGACGCGGATGTGGACGTCGTTCGGATCCCACGGGTCGTTCGCCGGGATCGACGTGTCGAAGCCGAGCAGGTAGTAGCCGCGCGTGTCGTCGATGACCCGGCCGAGGCCGGCGATGAGGTCGTTGGTGTTGAGGACGGCGAAGCCGCCGGTCTGCTGGGCCAGGTAGATCAGCGCCTCCTGCGAGGTGCGCAAATCGTCCATCCGGCGTTTGCCCGCGCCGACGACGACGTCGCGGATCGCTCCACCGCCGGTGTCCGTCGTCCGGCCGGGCATCGACATCCTCTGTGTCTGCGGATCATCCTCGGCGGTCATGCCGGCCGTCTGCAGGCCGCGCGCGTCCATCGAGTAGACGACGACGCCGGCGCGATTGGCGCGGTCCATCACGCGCGTGAACGCCGACCAGGTGCGTTTCAGCTTGGCGTCCTTGACGTTGAGGTCGAAACCCTCCGAGACGAACACCACGCTCTTGCGTCCGGGTAGGGCCTCGATGCCGCGCAGCACGTACTCGAGCGCGCCGAGCGTGCCGGCGGTGGCCAGCTCGGTGCGCAGCGCTTCGATGCTCTGGCCGGCGCCGCTGACCAGGGCGGTGCTCGACTCCGGGACGACCGCCTCGAACGCGCCGACGCCCGACCGGCTCTGCAGCGACCAGCGCACGCGGTCGATCGCGGCGTGCAGCAGCCGCCGATCGGTCGTGAACTGCTGCAGCGTGCCGACGCCGCCGGCGGTGCGGATGATGGCGACGAGATCGCCGGGGGCGATGCTCGTCTCGACGTAGCGGGCCAGCATCGTTCGGACGGCGGCGGTGCTCTCGAACGACAGCCCGAGATCGTCGACGACGATGGCGATGACGCGACCGGTGCGGTCGGCGGCGGCCAGCCCCCTGGCGCCGGCGAGCAGCCGCGGCCGATCGGGCGTCGTGGTGGCTGCCGGCGGCGAGGGCGCGGCGGCGGCAGCGAGCGCCGGCACCGGTCGTCCGTCCGGCCCGATGACCTGCACGTACAGCGCCTGACGCACCGCCTGCGACTTGCCGCGCTCGACGACCTCGAAATCGTCGGGCGTCAGGTCGGTGACGTGCTTGCCGTCCCTGTCGACGACGACCGCGTCGATGGTCGCAAGGCGCGTGCCGACGCGGAAGGTCGGGCCGTCAAGCGGAGCCTGCGGCTCCTGGCTGATGAGAATGGCTCGTCCGCCGAGAAGGACGAGAGCGGCGGCCGCGGCGACGTTGGCCGCCCGTCTGGCGCGGGACGAACCGGACATATAGCGCATCGCCATCATCGCACCTCGAATTCCACCCACTGCGTCGCGAGCGAGCCACGCGCGCCTTCCGGAGCCACCGAGACTTGCAACGTGTAGCTGCCCGGCGGGAGCTTCTCGCCCAGCGACAGCCGCCCGCCGATCGGGATGTTGCGGACGTCGGCGCCGCCCACGACGGTCTTCACCGGCGCCGGCGGGCTGCTGAAGATCGACCGCCCGTCACGCAGCAGCGTCGCCGTCGTCGCGAAGACGTCAGGCGCACCTTTGCGGCCATCGTAGATCTCGCAGGTGTAGGCGACGTCGGCGCCGGGTTTGAAGATCTTCACCGCCGGTTCGCCGAGGACGCCGTCCGACAGCGAGTCGGTGGCGACGGCCATACCGGCACCTGGCGCGGCCGACGCCACGTCCATCATCACCACGCCCGACAAGGCGAGCTGCCCCCTGCCGACCTTCGGCACCTGGACGAACTGCGCGCTCGAGCCGACCGCCTTCGATCGCATGTCCTGGACGGCGCCGCGCACCTGGTAGCCGCCCGGCGTCTTCATCGGCAGCCGCGCGCTGTAGAGGAGACCGCGCTGCTGGAGCAGCCGGTACGCGGCCGGCTCGAGGCGCAGCGGCACCTGGATCCGCGCCTGGCCGACGGCGCGTCCGTTGTCGCCGATGCCGAGGAGCAGCAGCGTGAGGTCGGCGTCGCGCCGGCCGTCGGGGCCGTCGACGAAGGTCAGGCCGGCGGGATCGATGAAGAACAGCGAGCGGACGTATGAGCCGGCTTTGGCGTCGTGCGCGAACAGCGTCGTCAGCCGGACGTCGATGGCGCCGGCGCCGAAGGGCGACAGCGCCGCCGAGACCAGCGGATCGGCGGTGGCCGGATCGCGCGGCCGGCTCGTGTCGGCCGGGCCGAAGAGACCGCGGCGCGCCCGCACCGTGAGGCCGGCCCACTTGACGCGCACGCGCACATCGTTGGGATCCCAGGCCTGGTCCTTCGGGATCAGGGTCTCGAACCCGATCAGGTAGTAGCCCCGCGTGTCGTCGACGATGCGCCCGAGGCCGCCGCTCAGATCGTTGGTGTTGAGGATGGCGAGGCCACCGGTCTGCTCGGCCATGTATACGAGCGACTCCTGCGTGTCGAGCAGCTCGCGCGTCCGATCGGCCCGTCCCTTCGTGACCTGCTTGCGGAAGTCGTTGTCAGCCCGGCCGGGATTGCCGGCGGCATTCGGAGGCGTCGGCAATCCGGTGACGTAGGGATTGCGGGCGGTCTGCGGGTTGTCCTCAGCAGTCAGCCCGGCCGTCTGCAGGCCGCGCGCATCGAGCGAGTAGACGACGACACCGGCGCGATTGGCCCGATCCATCACCCGCGTGAACGTCGACCAGACGCGGCTCGCCTTGTGCTCGCGAAGGCCCAGGTCGAAGCCTTCGGAGACGAACACCACCGACTTGCGGCCCGGCACCGATTCGATGCCGCGCAGCACGTACTCGAGCGCGCCGAGAGTGCCGGCCGACATCAACTCGCCGCGAACCTTGTCGATGTCGACGCGCAGTCCACCGTCCTGATCCACGCTCGACGCCGGAACTTCGCCGTGGCGCGGATGGCCGGCCTTCGGCTTCTCGTCGAACACCGACAGCGATGGCGGCACCACCGGCGCGAACGCACTCACCCCGGTGCGGCTAATCACCGTCCATCGCACGCGGTCGATGGCCGCGAGCAGCAGGCGTCGATCGGTGGTGAACTGCTGCAGCGTGCCGACGCCGCCGGCGGTGCGGATGATGGCGACCAGATTGCCCGGTTCGAGCTGGGTCTCGACGTAGCGGGTGAGCATCCGCCGGACGGAGGCCGTGCTCTCGAAGGACAAGCCGAGGTCGTCGACGACGAGGGCCAGGACCCGGGGATTCGACCTCGTCGACACCCGACCCGTCGTGAGCGGGCCCGTCGCGAGCGGCCGCGAGCGCGGCGTCGCGGCTGGCCTCTCCGGCGACGGCGGCATGCTGGCGACCGCCGGCCCGCTGTCCGCAAGTCCGACGCGGATGTAGACGGCTTGGTGAATCCTTGGCGTCGCGCCGCGTTCCAGGACTTCGAAGTCCGACGGCTTCAGGTCGGTGACCTGCCGCCCTTGGGCGTCAACTACGACTGCGTCGACCGTCGCGAGCCGCGTGCCGGCCTTGAAGGTCGGCCACTCGTCGTTTCCGATCGTTGCGGGCGGCTGACCGGGGACCTGTGCGCGGAGTGCGCTGACTGACACCGCGACCACCCCGAGGCATACCATCCACGTGCGTCGACGCACCGGCGCAACTCCTTCCACGGCAGCTGGCGGGCTGACGCTCTGGCAGGCTGCCTCCAAGGGGGGAAGGCGCTATCAGCATAGCCCGAGTTCTGGCAGAGTAGCGGCGGCTCATGCGCGCACCTGGCCATCCGCTGCACGTTCCGGGCTACGAGCTCGGCCCCGTCGTGCTCCGTACGGCCAGCCGCGCCATCTACCGGGGCCGTCGGACCCCGGAGCCCCTCCGGGTGCTCCTGGAAGTGCCCATCGACCTGCCGGCCCGCCCTGCCGACGTCGCGGCACTCGAGCGCGAGCACCGGCTCCTGGCCGATCTGGCCGGGATCCACGGCGTGCCGCGACCGCTGCCGCTGGTGATCGCAGACGGGATCGCCGCCCTTCCCGTGGAGGATCGCGGCCTGGTGCCGCTGGCCGACCGGCTGGCCGAGCCGCCCGGTGGCGGACCGGCGCTGGACCTGGCGGCGACCCTCCGCATCGGCGCCGGCGTGGCGCGCATCCTCGTCGATCTGCATGCCCGCGCCGTGGTCCACGGCAGCGCGCGTCCGGGCGCCGTCTGGCTGGAGCCCGAGCGCAGCGACCAGGTCCACCTGATGGACTTCAGCGGCGCGTGCCGTACCGGCGATCCGAGCCCGGGCGTCGCGGCACTCGATCCGGTCTATCTCGCGCCGGAGCAGACCGGCCGCACCGATCGCCCGGTGGACGCCCGCGCCGATCTCTATGCCCTCGGCGTGACGCTCTACGAGCTGCTGACCGGCACGCCGCCGTTTCGAGCCGCGGATCCGCTCGAGCTGATGCATGCCCACCTGGCGCGGACGCCAATCGCGCCCGCCGCCCGACAACCGGAGATCCCCGAGCCGGTGTCGCGCCTTGTCCTGCGTCTGCTCGCGAAGGCCCCGGAGGATCGCTACCAGAGCGCCTTCGGCCTGGCCCGGGATTCTGGACACCTGCGTCGCAGCGCTCGCCGCCGGCCGGCCCATCGCCCTCGACGTCCTGGCCACCGACGACGTACCGGATCGGTTCCTGGCATCACGGCGGCTCTACGGCCGCGACCGCGAAGCCGCCGAGGTCGCGCGCGCGGTGGAGGACGCTCGTGCCGGCGGGCGGGTCCTGCTGCTCGTCTCGGGTTATTCAGGGATCGGCAAGACGACGCTCATCCAGCAGCTGTGCCGGCCGGTGGTGCGCGAGCGCGGCACCTTCGTTACCGGCAAGTTCGATCAGGTCGTCCGCGACATCCCCTACGGCGCGATGCTCCAGGCCTTCCGCGCGTTGGCGGCGACCATGCTGACCGAGCCCGAGGAGCAGCTGGCGCCGCGGCGGGTCCGTCTGCTGGCGGCGCTGGGCGGCAACGGCGGCGTGCTCACGGCGGTCGTGCCGGAGATGGGCATAGTGCTCGGCGAACAGCCGGCGCCGCCGGCGCTCGATCCGGCTGAGGCGCAGAACCGCTTCCGCTACGTGATCGACGGCTTCATCGCCGCTGTGGCCCAGCCCGATCGGCCGCTGGTGATCTTCCTCGACGATCTGCAGTGGGCCGACGCCGCCACGCTCGATCTGCTGCGAGCGCTGATTGCCGCGCCGGCGATCACGCACCTGCTCGTCATCGGCGCCTACCGCGCCAACGAGGTGCATCCGGCCCATCCCCTGGCGCTCATGGTCGAGCGCGCCGAGGCGCTCGGTATCGACCTGCGCCGTCTCGCCCTCGGTCCGTTCTCGCTCGCCGACGTGCAGGGGTTCCTCGCGGACACGCTGCGGAGCGCGGCCGCGGACGTCGAGCCGCTGGCCCGGCTGGTGCTGCAGAAGACCGCCGGCAACCCGTTCTTCGTCATCCAGTTCCTCGAGACGCTCCGCCAGGACGGTCTGTTCGTCTTCGATCGCGCGGCCGGCCGCTGGACGTTCCGGCTCGATGCGATTGCCGGTGCCGGGCTCACCGACAACGTGATCGATCTGGTCACGCGCAAAGTCCAGCGGCTCTCGGCTCGGGCCCAGGACGTGCTAACCCTGGCTGCGGCGATCGGCAGCCGCTTCGACTGGGAGACCCTGCTGGCGGTGAGCCGGCAGCCCGCCGACGCGCTCGCCGCCGGGTTGTCGGAGGTCGTCGCGGCCGGCCTCGTGCTGCCGGCCGTGCCGTTCGACGCGATGGCCAACGACGCTCCGGCCGCGTACACCTTCCTGCACGACCGCGTCCAGCTGGCCGCCTATGACCGGCTGGTTGCCGACGGCCGCGGACCGCTGCACCTCGACATCGGGCGCCTGTTGCGCTCGCGGCCGGGCGGCGTCGCCGGTGAGCGCCTGTTCGAGGTCGTCAACCACCTCAATCTCGGCGCGGCGCTGATCGATGATCCGGCCGAGCGCGTGGCGCTGGCCCGGTTGAACCTGGCTGCGGCGCGGTCGACGCGGACGTCGGCGGCCTACCAGGCCACTGCGACCTACGTGGCGGCCGGCCTGGCCTGTCTCGAACCCAGGCACTGGACCACCGACTACGAGCTGGCCTTCGCGCTGCACCAGGACCAAGCCGAGGCGGCCTACCTGTTCGGTCGCTTCACCGACGCCGAGGCGGCGTTCGAGACCCTGCTTCCGCGAGCCGCGACGCCTCGTGATCAGGCCAGCGTGCGCAGCCTGGAAGTGGTCTGCTACGAGAACCAGTCGCGCTACCCGGAGGCCGTCGCGCGGGGACGCCTCGGCCTTGCGGCGCTCGGGCTGGTTCTGCCGAGCGGGCCTGCGGCCACCGACGCGGCGCTCGAGGCCGAGCTGGCGCGCATCCAGTCGGCGATTGCGGGGCGCACGATCGCGTCGCTCATCGATCTGCCGACGATGCGCGACGCCGAGGTCGCCGCCGCCATGCGGCTCCTGACCCTGATGTGGGCGCCGGCCTACATCGCCGGCGACGAACGGCTGGCGCGCCTCATCTCGGCGACGCTGGTCCGGCTCTCGCTCGAGCACGGCAACATCGAGGATTCGGCCTACGGCTACGTGACCCACGCGATCACGGTGGGCCCGATCCGGCGCGACTACGCGTCGGCCTACGCCTGGGGCGAGCTGGCCCTGGCCGTCAACGCGCGGTTCGACGACGCCCGCCGGCGCGCCAAGATCCACCAGCAGTTCCACGCCCACGTCGCCCTCTGGTGCCGGCCGTTCGCGGTGTGCGCCGTCCACGCGCGCGAGGCGCGCCGCGCCGGCCTCGAGAGCGGCGACTTCGTCTACGCCGGCTACGGCGCGATGACCGAGAGCTGGCCCGACTGGCTGGTCGCGCGCGACCTCGATGGCTTCGTCCGCACGCACGCGCCGACCATCGACCTGCTGGCCCGCATCCAGATGGCGCATTTTCGCGGCGCCCTGCAGGTCATCCTGAACTGGGCGCGGGCCCTCCAGGGCCTGACGGCCGGCCCGTTGTCGCTCACCAACGAGGACCTCGACGAAGCCGCCTTCATCGAGACGCACCGCGCAGCGCCGTTCTTCCTCTGCTTCGTCTACACGGCGCGCGTCCACCTCGCCGTGATCTTCGAGGCGCTCGAGGCCGGCGTCGCGGCAGCGCGCGACGTGTGGGAGACTCCCATCCCCGGCACCATCTGGCCGGTCCTGGGCGAGCTCTGGGGCGGCCTGGCGCTGGCGGCGGCCTGGGATCGGCTACCCGAGGCGGACCAGCCGGCGTCACGGGCGCGCATCGACACGGCCCGCGACGTCCTGGAGCCGCTAGCCGCCTCGTGCGCGGAAAACTATCGCTGCGGCTGGCTGGCGCTGACTGGCGAGTCCCGCCGCCTGGCCGGCGACGCCCACGGGGCGCTCGCCGCCTACGTCGAGTCCCTGGCCTACGCCCGCGCTACGGCCAACCTCCAGCAGGAAGCGCTCGCCGCGGAGCTGGCCGCGCGCTGGTGGCTGGCCAGGGGCGATCGGACCGCCGCCACGCCCTACCTGCGCGATGCGCATCGCGCGTATGGCACCTGGGGAGCGACGGCCAAAGTCGCGCAGCTCGAGGATCGGCATGCCTGGCTCTGGCCGCCGGCCGATCGGTCGACACGCATGCGCCCTGCCGCCACCCTCCCGGGGCCGCCGCCCGCGGACGCCGCATCGGTGGACATGCAGACGGTCGTCAAAGTGGCGCGGACCCTGGCCGTCGCCATCGAGCTGGATGACCTGCTTCGCGATCTGATGCGACTGGCCCTCGAGAACGCCGGCGCCGAGCGCGGCGTGCTGCTGCTGACGCATGACGGCGCGTTGCGCGTCGAGGCGGTTGCCACCGCCGACGGTGCCGTCGCCGTAGGGCCGGTGGCGGCGCCGGGTCCGCCGGCGCAGGGGGCGTCGTGGGACAGCGTCCCGCTCGCCGCCAGCGTGATCCGCTACGTCCAGCGCACCGGCGACGACATCGTCGTTGGCGACGCCGCGGCCGACCTGCGGTTCGCCGGCGACCCGCACGTGGCACGCTCCAACGTGCGATCGATCCTGTGCGTGCCGGTCGCGCACCAGGGGCGCCAGGTCGGTCTGCTCTATCTCGAGCACAGCCTGGCTGCCAACGCGTTCACGCCGGCTCGCGCCGAGCTGATGCGGATCCTCGCCGGCCAGGCGGCGATCGCGATCGACAACGCCCGTTTGTACGCCGAGATGAAGACCGAGGTGGCCAGGCGGGCCGGCGCCGAGACGGCGCTGCGCGCGGCTCTGGCCGAGCTGCAGTCGCTCAAGGATCGGCTCGAGGTCGAGAACGTCTACCTGCAGGAGGAAATCCGCACCGAGCATCAACTTCGACGAGATCGTCGGACGCAGCCCGGCGCTGCTCGACATGCTGCACCGGGTCGAGCGGGTGGCACCGACCGAATCGACCGTCCTGATCGTCGGCGAGACGGGCACCGGCAAGGAGCTGGTCGCTCGCGCCGTACACAGCCGCAGCGCGCGGCGGACGCGGCCGCTGGTAAAGGTGAACTGCGGCGCGATCGCCCCCGGGCTCGTCGAGAGCGAGCTGTTCGGGCACGTCAAGGGCGCTTTCACCGGCGCTATCGATCGGCGCGTCGGCCGGTTCGAAGTCGCCGATGGCGGCACGCTGATGCTCGACGAGATCGGTGAGCTGCCGCTCGAGGCACAGGTCAAGCTGCTGCGGGTGCTGCAGGAGCAGGAGTTCGAGCCGGTCGGCTCGAGCCGCACCGTGCGCGTCGACGTCCGCGTCGTCGCGGCCACCAACCGCGACCTGGAGCAGGCGGTGCGCGACGGACGCTTCCGCGCCGACCTGCTCTACCGTCTCAACGTCGTGCCGATCGCTGTGCCGCCGCTGCGCGAGCGCGACGGCGACGTCCGCCTGCTGGTCGCGTTCTTCGTGTCGAGGCTGGCGCGCAAGCTGGGCAAGCCGATCCAGGGCGTCAGCACGCACGCGATGGCGCGACTCGCGGCCTATGCCTGGCCGGGCAACGTGCGTGAGCTGCAGAACGTCATCGAGCGCGCGGCGATTCTGGCGACGGGTCCGGTGCTCGACGTGGACGTGGGGCCGCCCGGATTGCGCGCGCCGTCGGTTGTCGGGGCGGCGGCCGGGCCGGCCGACGATCGGCTCGACGACGTCCAGCGGGCGCACATTGTCAGCGTCCTCGAGACGACCGGCGGCGTGATCGAAGGCGACAAGGGCGCCGCCGGCATCCTCGGCCTGCATCCGAACACGCTGCGCAGCCGGATGAAGAAGCTGGGCATCCCGACCCGACGCCGGCTCTAGGAGTGGCGGGCGGCTGGCCTCAGCACCGGGGCGAGGAGTTTGGCGAGGGCCTGGCGGGCACGGTGCAGGCGCAGCTTGGCGGCGTTGTCCGTCAGCTCGAGGATGCGGGCGGTTTCGGCGGTGTCGAGCTGCTCGATGTCGCGCAGCAGGATCACCGTCCGGTAGGACGCGGGCAGCCGGTCGATGGCGGCGCGGACCTGCACGCGCACTTCGCGCCGCAGCAGCATCGCTTCCGTCGAGATCTGCCCTTTGGCCACGGGCTCGGCCTGGTGGCCGTCGTCGAGATAGCGGGGTAGCAGCGCCTCGATCGGCTCCTCCGGCCGGCGCGAGCGTGACCGCAGCTTCATCAGCGCGGCGTTGACGACGATCCGATGCAGCCAGGTCGAGAGCCGGCTGTCGCCGTGGAAGCGGGGCAGCGCCTTGAACGCCGACAGAAAAGCGGCCTGGACGGCGTCGCGGGCGTCCTCCTCGTTGCGCAGCATGCGCCGTGCAACGGACAGCATGCGTCCGCCCTCGCGCCGCACCAGCTCGGCGAACGCCGTGTCGTCGCCACTCTGGAGGCGGACCACGAATGCCGACTCGGTCGGATCGAGAGCTGCCTGGACCGGCAGGCCGGTCATCGTGAGACTGCTGCTGACTGCCGCCTGTGTCAACACATCATCCTCCAGAAATCGCGCTGCGCAGGAACACCGATTCGCCTTCGAGTTCGGCGCCGCTCCTGACGAGCTGGCGCAGCAGCTCGGCACCGGCCTGGTCCGCGAACGTGACACCCGACAGCTCGATCCGCACGCGTTCGCCACGGTCGGCGCACGTGGACGCGGTCCGAGCCAGTTCGCCGATGGCGGCGTCGACCAGCCGGCCTTCCACTTTCAGGGTCGACACCCCGTTCGCCGCCGTCGTACAGGTGATCCGGACCATACCGGCGGGACTGTAGTGCAACGAGGGGGCCGAGTGGTGAGCTCGCGCGACGGTCCAGGATTGCGCGCACGTACATCCAGTCAACGTATTGACCACAGGCGAGATATCAGTCGAGGCCGATGGCAGGTGAACCGGCCGGCGCGAGGGCCGCGCTCCGACAGGTCGTGGCGGCCACGACCTGTCGTGGTCGAGCCGTCGTGGAACTTCGCATAAGGTGTCTGCCGTGGAGCCTCACCCCGCTTCGTTCCCTCGACCGCTGGAGTCCTACCCCGGTGCCGGAGACTCACTGCTCGCGACCCTGTCGGGCCGCATCGCCGACGAGCCCTTCAACGCGGTCGCTTCGGGTCTCTTCGCGCTGGCCATCCTGCACACGTTCGCCGCCCCTCGCTTCACCGCGCTGGCGCACGGCATCGAGCACCGCCACGCCGCGCGGCAGCGGCAGCTCGGCCGCCCCGCCGTGCCCAGCGTGCTCGGCGAGGCGCTGCACTTCTTCGGCGAGGTCGAGGTCGTGTTCGGCCTCTGGGCGATCGTCCTGCTGGCGGCGATCACCGCCTCGTTCGGCTGGCACACCGCGGCCGGCTATTTCAACGGCACCGTCAACTACACCGAGCCGCTCTTCGTGATCGTCATCATGGCGCTCGCCTCGACGCGCCCGATCGTCCTGCTGGCCGAGGACGCGTTGGGCGTGCTCGCGCGGTTCGGGCAGGGGACCCCGGCGGCGTGGTGGGCCACCATCCTGATCGTCGGGCCGCTGCTCGGCTCGCTCGTCACCGAACCCGCGGCGATGACCATCTGCGCCCTCCTCCTCGCCCGGCAGTTCTACGACCTGCAGCCGTCGGCGCGGCTGAAGTACGCGACGCTGGGCCTGCTCTTCGTCAACGTCTCGATTGGCGGCACGTTGACCCACTTCGCGGCGCCGCCGGTGCTGATGGTGGCGCGGCTGTGGAACTGGGACACGCCGTTCATGCTGGCGCACTTCGGGTGGCGGGCGGTCGCGGCGATCGTCGCGTCGGTCCTCGTCTACGGCCTGGTCTTCCGCCGCGAGCTGGTCGAGCTCGGCACGCGGCGCGCCGAGCCGGATGCCGACGTGCCGGAGGAGGACCGGAGCGCGACGTCACCGCTGCTGCCGGTGCCGGTGTGGATCACCGTCGCCCATGCCGCCTTCATGGCCTGGACGGTGTTCACCGCGCACTACCCGGCGCTGTTCCTCGGCGGCTTCCTGATCTTCCTGGGGTTCGTCCGGGCGACGGCGCCGTACCAGAGCCGGGTCGATCTCAAGGCGCCGCTGCTGGTCGGCTTCTTCCTGGCCGGCCTGGTGATTCACGGCGGCCTGCAGGCGTGGTGGATCGCGCCGGTCCTGGCCAGCCTCGGCGAGACGCCGCTGTTCGCCACGGCGACGCTGCTGACCGCCTTCAACGACAACGCGCTGATCACCTACCTGTCGACACTCGTGCCGAATTTGAGCGACGGCCTGAAGACCGCAGTGATGGAAGGCGCGGTGACGGGCGGCGGGTTGACGGTGATCGCCAACGCCCCGAACCCGGCCGGGCAGGCGCTGCTGGCGCGGTTCTTCGACGGCGCGGTGTCGCCGCTGTGGCTGCTGGCGGGGGCGCTGCTGCCGACGATGATGGCCGTGGTCGCGTTCCGGATCCTATGAAGGGCGGCATCGTCTCGATCGCCGTCGCCAGCGCGGTGATTGCCACCGCGCTGCTGGCGCTCGTCTACCGCGGCGGCGTGGCCGGGCCGGAGCCGCCCTGGGTCGGCTGGCTGCCGTTCGTGAACGCCTTCTTCAACAGCGTCAGCGCGGCCGCCATCGTGCTCGGGGTTGCGGCGATCCGCCGCAGCCGCCGCGACGTCCACCAGCGCTGGATGTTCACGGCGCTGGCGTCATCCGGCGTGTTCCTGGTCTCCTACGTCACCTACCACGCCCTGCACGGCGACTCGCGCTTCCTCGGCCAGGGCGTGGTCCGCCCGATCTACTTCGCCATCCTGATCTCGCACATCCTGCTGTCGGTGGTGGCGCTGCCGCTGGTGCTGTCGACGTTCTACCTGTCGCTGTCGGGACGGTTTGCGGCGCACCGCCGTCTGGCGCGGTGGACGTTCCCGATCTGGCTCTACGTGTCGATCACCGGCGTCGTCGTGTTCGCGATGCTGCAGATCTTCGGATCCGCCCGGGCCTGACCGCGCCAGATCCGCCCCTCAGCGCGGTCCTCGTCGCCGCACGCCGTAGACGATCAGATGGGCGACGCCGACCAGGGCGACCGGCAGGCCGATGAGCGCGATGTATGACGGCGGGGCGTCGGGGATCCGCTGGATCTGCGGCTGCGACACGATGACGAACGCGGCCACCATGCCGCCGAGCCCGATGGCCAGCCAGATCAGCCCGGACAGCAGCAGGAAGCTGTCCAGCCCGAAGTCGAATCGCGATGCCGCCTCGTCGGGCCAGGCCGGCAGATCGGCGCCCTTCTCGAGCGCCGCCAGCCGTTCGCGATGCACCATCGCCCGCTGCTGGTGCCGCAACCACTGACGGAATCCGACGAACGCGAGCACCGACGCGACGAACAGGGGGAACCACACATACTCCATGGCGCGCTGACCTCCGTGGTTGATACTCGGGAGATGCCGGCAAGGTTGCACGCGGTGGACGCTCCGGGCTGGCTGCAACTTTTCCGGCCCGCCGCGGGTATCACCCTGCGCGTGCCGGACGAGCCAACCCCTGACGCCGAGGTGTGCCGGCTGCTCGCGGCGGGGCAGCGCGACCGCGCCTTCGAGCGGCTGCTGGCGGCCTATCGCGGCCGGGTCTACCGGCTCGCCTTGAGCTACCTGCGGACGCCGGCCGACGCCGAGGACCTGGCCCAGGAGGCGTTCGTGCGGCTGTGGCGGGCGCTGCCGCTCTACGACGGACGGGCGTCGTTCTCGACCTGGCTCTACGTGATCGCGCGCAACGCCTGCTTGAGCGAGCTGCGGCGGCGCGGGGCGCGGCTGACCGCGTCGCTCGACGACGACCCCGTCGATCCCGCGTCGCCGAGGGCGGCCGGGTCGGCGGTCGACCGCCGGCTCGAGTGCGAGACGCTGGTCGAGATGCTCGACGAGCCGCAACGGCGGATCGTGCGATTGTTCTACCTGGAGGAGCGCTCCTACGAGCAGGTGGCCGAGATGCTGGACATGCCGATCAACACCGTGCGCAGCCACCTGCATCGCGCCCGCAAGCGGCTGGCCGGGCTGATGGCGACCCCGGTGACCGCGGGAGGCGTCCGATGATCGCGTGCGAGCACGCTGGCGTCCTCATCGAGCGGCGTCTCGACGGCGAGGCGTCGCCGGCCGACGACGCGCGGCTGGCTGCGCACGTCGCGACGTGTCCGTCGTGCGCCGCGCTCCTCGAGCGGGAAACAGCGCTCGACGCCGCGCTCGCGCTCCGTTTCCACGGCGCCGCTCCGTCGCCGCGCCTGGTCGACGCGGTGCGGGCGCGCGTCGCGGCGGAGCGGCCGGTGACGGCCGCCTGGATCCCCGATGCGCTCAACGCGGCCGGCCTGGTGTTGTCGCTGGCGGTCACGCTGCCGCTGGCCGCGTGGTGGGGCGGTCCGGCGGGCGTGGCGGTGAGCCTCGCCGTGGTCGTCGCGGCCGGGTATCCGCTGCTGCTGGCGTCGTGGGCGGGCGAGGCCGGGTCCGGCGAACCGGACCCGACCGTCTGAGAAGCGCCCCTCCCGGCCGCGGGGCGCGATCGGATGATTCAGGCCAGCTTGATTGGCTTGCCCTCGCGCGCCGACTGGTAGATCGCCTCGATGATCTTCATGTCCTTGAGGCCTTCCTGGCCGGGCGTCAGCGGCTCCTTGTTGGTCTGGATGCACTCCGAGAAGTGGTCCATCTCCAGCTGGAAGTGGTCGCGCTGCGGCAGTGAGCGGTCCTCGATGGTGTTGCCGCGGAAGACGCGCATCCGCAGGCCGGTGTAAGGCGTCGCCGGATCGAGCTCGAAGGCGCCGAGCTTCTTGTTGACGCGGAACTTGTTGAAGCTGGTGCCGTAGCTCGAGACGCAATTGGCGAGGATGCCGCTCGGGAAGCGGAGCTGGAAGGTGATGTTCTCCTCGACCTCGGCGAAGCGGACGTCGTTGGGCGTCGTCGAGATCATCGCATAGACCTCGTTCGGCTCCTCACCGGTCAGGTAGCGCGCGGCGTTCAGGCCGTAGATGCCGATGTCCATCATCGAGCCGCCGCCGGCCATCGCCTTTTTCAGGCGCCACTGGCCCGGGTTGCCGATGTTGAAGCCCATCTCGGCCATGATCACGCGGGTCGGGCCCATGCCGAGCGGCGGAGGCTGTCCGGGCGTGGGGGCCGGAGCAGGCCCTTCGCTGGAATCCTGCGCCCACCGGATTGCGAGCTGGTTGTTGGGCTCGTAGCGGCAGCGATACGCCACCATCAGCTTCTTGTTGGCCGCCTTGGCGGCGGCGATCATCTTCTCGCAGTCGGCCGCGTTGTTGGCCATCGGCTTCTCGCACAGCACGTGCTTGCCGGCCTTCGAGCGCGCGGATCGTGTACTCGGCGTGCATGCTGTTGGGCAGCACGATGTAGACCGCCTGGATGTCGGGGTTGTCGGCGATCGTGTCGAAGTTCTCGTAGTTGTAGATGTTCTTCGGGTCGACCCCATGGACCTGGGCGAACCGCGCCGCCTTCTCGGGGCGTCCGCTGACGAAGGAGACGACCTTCGACTTCTGGCACTTCGGGAACGCCGGCAGGATCTGGTTGGCGGTCAGGCCGCCGATGCCCACGAGCGCCCAGCCCACCTTCTGTCCGGGAACCTCGGGCAGCCGGATGTCGGGGACCTGGGCCGCGGCCGGGGCGACGGCGCCGAGCAGGGGAACGGCCGCGAGCGAGCCGCCGGCCGCTTGCAGGAACCATCGCCGGGAATAGTTCGGGTCGTGGATGTTGGCCATGGTGCCAGATGCTACTCCGGACCCGGGCCGACCGTTTCACCCGAATTCGGGCCCTGCGTTCGATTCCTCGATGATGAGCGGGACGGTGAGGATGTGGCCGACCTTGGCCGCCGTATTGACCTTGACGCTGAACCCGGCCGCCTTGGCGTTCTCGCAGAAGGCGATGTCCTCGCCCTTCGAGGTCTTGGTGGTGAACGGGCGCTCGAGGGCGTCGATGACCGGCTTCCGGATCAGGACGAAGCCGAAGCCGACCGCGTCCACGTCGATGACCGCGTCCTTCGGGTAGGCCATGACCGCCGAGTGGTGCCCGTTCGGCATCCGTTGGTACATGCACGGCGCGGTCGGCGGCTGGCGGCGCTGGAAATAGAGGCCGGACACCACGTCGCCAGGCGTGTTCCACACCGCCTCGAACGTCTGCGGCGTGAACGTCATGTCGTCGTCGAGGCAGAGCAGCGCCTCGGTCTGACGCTTCCGCGCCTCGTCCCAGATCATGTTGCGGGCGATGTCGATGTACATCAGGCCGACGCGCATGTAGTCGATCTCACCGGGCCGGAACTTACGGGCCAGATGGGTCATCAGCCGCACCATCGAGTCGAGGAAGAGGCCGGGCGCGTTGTTGCCGTAGTTCGGGATGGCGATCAGCAATTTGGACGGCATCGGTGTGTCATCGTATCGCAGCGGTTGTGGCCGACTCCGGAGTTGTCGCCGGCGCGGCGGTGTCCGCGCGCGATCCAGAGAACGAACGGCGCGGACCGGCAGAACGGCGAGATGACCGACCGGCTGCCGGGGAGGACGACATGAGTACCGATCAGAGCCGGTGTCCCAAGTGCGGGGGCCGGATGGCACAAGGGTTCGTCGTCGACTTTCACCAGGGCGGCTCCCGGCTGGTCAGCCGCTGGGTGGAAGGTGCGCCACAGAAGTCGTTCTGGCACGGCACAACCGCGGCCGACATCAAGGGCGTGCCAATCGGCGCATTCCGCTGCGAGGGCTGCGGGTTCCTCGAATCCTTCGCCCGCCCGGAGTTCGGGGCAGGCTGACAGGGGATCGAGCGGCGGGCAAGATCGATCGGAGGTGAGCGCGGCTCAGACCGCGGCGGGCATCCGGTCTCGCGACGGCTCCGCAGGCCGGTAAGCCGTGCTTCGGCCGTTTCTCGGCGAGACAAACGCGCGGGGACCCCCATCCCCACGCGGAGCGCGAGCCTGCGCACGGCTTACGTGGCTGCGCTGCGTCGGCGCTGCTGCGCAACTGTCGCGAGACCGGACGCCCGCCGCGATTCGCCCGGCCGCGCCGATGCCTGAGAACTTCCTGACGTAGGGCCGGTACCCGAGCGCCTGCCGGACTGTCATCGTCGACTCTTCCAGGCAGTAGGCCGGGAGCGCGTAGTCCGGAACCCGCCGAGCAGGCATGAAAGCGGCCAGGCACGTCTTGTTGCCATCGAGGACGACAACGCCATCCCGGAAGTGCACCAGCGTGACCCAAGGAGACGATTCCCGTTGGCCCAATCTCGTCAGGTATTCAAGGACCTTCGGCTTGGCGTCTGCAACACCCGAGTTGTGCCTGAACCTCGCGTCTTCGAGTAGCTGGACTGCCGCCGCAACGGAAAAGCGCTCCGTGCCGACGTGATCGATCGCATGCGCATCGCCGATGTTCTTGCAGAAGCTGCATAGGCGGCCGATGTCCGAGACCCCGATCACGCAGGTCCGGTGGAGCGTAACCCGATCGAGGAGTGCAACGACGAAAGATGCCGTATCGGATCGCGCCCACTGGTAGGCGCGAAAGGCGGCGACTTCCTTCTCTGTGCACGGTGTCATGAAGCAGAGCGCGAGCTACCCGACCGAACTCTAGCATTCCCGGCGTTCGCTCCTGTCAACCGAACACTCGGCGCGCACCCGCGATGGTGTTGGCAGTCAGGTGGGGCGGGGCGGTGCGCGTCGGGCGTCCGATCTCGCGACAATTGCGCAGCAGGCCGACGCGGCGAAGTCTCGCAAGACGTGCGCAGGCTCGCGCTCCGCGTGGGGATGGGGGTCCCCACGCGTTCTTCTCGCCGAGAAACGGCCGGAGCACGGCTTGCCGGCCTGCGGAGCAGTCGCGAGATCGGATGCCCGACGCGCTCAGGCCGCACACGGCGGAATCCAACTGTGGGCCCTTCCAGGTCCTTGCGTCGCGGATGGCGCGGATGCCGGCGATCGAGAAGCGAGCGATCTCAGCTGGTGAATCCAGCCGTCGCGGCTGGCGGAGACGCGCTCCAGGAAGGTGCGGACGAACCGTTCCAGACTGGATCTCGGCCGGCTGCCCTTCGCCCGCCTGCAGTCAAGGGAAAGCCAGCCCACCCCGGTTCCGCCCGCCTATTCGATCTTGATGGTGCCCCACAGGTTCGTGTTCGACGGCTGGTTGTGATCGTGGAAGCCGCAGGTCCGGGCGATGTTGAGGACGTTGGTCTGGCCGCTCTGCGCGCTCGACACGAAGCCGACGTTCATGTCCGTGCAGTTGCTGTGCTGCGGATGCGGATCCGAGTTCATGTCGTGGCCGATGGCGTCGTTGTTGACGAAGGTCACGCGGGCGCCGCGCGCCACGACGATGTCCTTGGGCGAGACGCCGGCCGCGGTGATCGTGATGGTCGTCGTCGTGCTGGGCGACGGACTCGGCGACGGCGTCGGCGTGGGTGTGGGGGCCGGGGTGGGGGACGGCGCGCTGGGCGAGTCTCCGCCGCCGCAGGCGACGACCGCGAGCGACGAACCGATGGTCAGGGTGAGGGCAGCCAGACTGGCAGCCAGAAGCGATCGCGGCATGAAGATCCTCCCGAAAGAGCGACGGTGGAAGCGTCCACTCGCTGCCCCGGGGGAGGCTGCGGGCGATGTCGCGCGTCGGGGGCCGCGCAGCTGGCACGGCGGGGGCCGTGACTGGCAGTCTAGCAGGCCGAGGTGAGAGTCCCGCTGCCGGTGCCGCCGAGCGCTCCGGCCCGAAAACGGAGCCGGTCGTCCCAGCCGGGCTGGCTCCGGCCGGTCAGCCGCACGGCAAGTGCCGGCCCTGCCAGCGGTTGCACCCCGGCCATGACGTCACAAATCGTTGACACGTGAGCGTTCACGGTGGTGTACTTCATGTTTTGTTCGGGTCATGGACCAGGGCTGCCCGGTTGTTGGCACTACCCCCGGCGGTCAGAAGAGGACCTAATCGAATGCTGCCTGCTCAGTGGGACATCTTCAAGCGTGCCGTCCGCCGCGAGAAGTTGGACGAGATCCCGATGGCGTTGATCGTCGACAGCCCGTGGATTCCGGGGTATCTCGACATCAAGCACATGGACTACTACCTCGATCCCGAGGTCTGGTTCGACGCCAATCTGAAGATCTACGAAGAGTTCCCCGAGATCATCTTCGTCCCCGGCTGGTGGATGGAGTACGGCATGGCCGCCGAGCCGTCGATCCTCGGCTCGAAGATCAAGTTCTGGCAGGACAACACGCCGAGCGAGTACCACACGCTCTACCGGCTCGAGGACATCGACAACTTCCCCGAGTACGAAGTCGACGCCGACGCCTTCGCCGCGATGACGTTGCACCGCATCCGCATGCAGCGGCAGCGGATCCTCGACCACGGGACACATCCTGCCGATGGTCACCGCGCGTGGGCCGTTGTGTACCGCCGGGTTCGTCCGCGGCACGACCCACTTCATGATCGACATCGTCGAGGACCCGAAGGGCGCGCACAAGCTGATCGACCTGTGCACGCGGGTCATCATCGACTGGCTCAAGGCGCAGCACGCCGCCATGGGCGACACCGTCGAGGGCATCTTCATCCTCGACGACATCGTCGGCTTCATCAACGAAGAGCACTACAAGGAGTTCGCCCACCCCTACCTGAAGCGCATCTGCGATGCCTTCCCGGCGGACTGGGTGAAGCTCTATCACAACGACGCCGAGGTCGACGCCTGCCTGGACCACCTGCCCGACGCCGGCTTCAACGTCCTCAACTGGGGCAAGCAGAAGGACATCCGCGAGGTGAAGCGGCGCGTCGGCGACCGCATGGTGCTGATGGGCAACGTCAACCCGCTCGAGATCGCCGTCCGCGGTGACGAGGACGACGTCCGCGAGGCGACGCTCGACGTGCTCGAGGGGGCCGAAGGGGAGGGCATCATCCTGTCGGTCGGCGGCGGCACCAGTCCCGGCATGCCGCGGCAGAACATCCGCGCCATGCTCGACGCGCTGGCGGAGTTCAACGGCAAGCGCAAGCTGGCGATGGCGGGCGGCCGATGATCGACTACGCCTACATGAACCAGTGCCTCTACGAGGGCAAGGCCAGCGAGGTCGAGCAGATGACCAAGGACGCCCTGGCCGACGGGCGTCCGGTGCAGGAGATCATGAACGACGGCCTGATCGCCGGCATGAGCGTCGTCGGCGAGGACTTCAAGCACAACGTGCTCTACGTGCCGGAAGTGCTGATCGCGGCGCGGGCGATGAAGGCCGGCATGAGCGTGCTCAAGCCGCTGCTCTCGGCCAAGGACAGCACGACCAAGCGCGTCGGCACGCTGCTGATGGGCACGGTGCGCGGCGACCTGCACGACATCGGCAAGAACCTGGTCTGCATGATGGCCGAGGGGGCCGGCTTCGAGGTGGTCGACATCGGCGTCGATCAGAGCGTCGACAAGTTCATGGCCGCGGCGGACAAGTGCCAGCCGACGATCATCGGCATGAGCGCGCTCCTGACGACGACGATGACCTACATGAAGACAGGTCATCGACGGCTTCGAGGCGGCCGGCCGCGGCCACATCAAGATGGCGGTCGGCGGCGCCCCGATCAGCCAGATGTTCGCCGACGAGATCGGCGCCGACGGCTACGGGCAGAACGCGTCCGCGGCGGTCGACCTGTTCCTGCGGCTGTCGCGGGAAGCCGAGGCGGCCGAGGCGGCGGAGGTGTCCGCCTGATGGCCACCTACAAGGTCCTGTACTGGCAGGAAGTCCCGTCGCAGATCAGAGTCGAGGACGACACCGACGACGTGACGCTGCCGATGCCCGAGCGCTTCCAGGAGCGCATCGATCGCCTGGCCGCCGAGCGCGGCCTGGGCGGGTCGGACGACTACCTGGCGCAGTGGCAGTGGAGCGAGGACGTGGAGCGCGACGGGTCGGCGCAGGATGTCGCCGACGCCGTCTGTGCCGAGCTCGAGGCGAAGGCCGGCTTCTGAGTTCGTTGGCGGGGCGGCGGCCCTCCCCAGGACAGGAACACACGACAACGTGACCGCGACGCTCACCCTGAACGGCCAGACGACGGCGGCGGTGCCGGGGCTCACGCTCTTCGAGCACGCCGAGCGGCTGGGCGTGCGCGTGCCGACGTCCTGCAAGAAGCAGGGCAAGTGCAAGGAGTGCCTGGTCGAGGTCACCGAGGGGCAGGACGCGCTGTCGCCGTCGACGCCGGAAGAGCAGCACCTGCGCGGCCGCTTCCGGCTGTCGTGCCGCACGACCATCGAGGGCGACGGGCACGTCGGCTGCCACACGATGCGGCGCGGCCAGATGCGCGTCGTCACCGGCTGCGCCGACATCGCGGCGCGGCACGCCGGGCTGGTCCTCGACCCGGCGGTGACGCGCGACGGCGATCGCATCCTCATCGACGGCGCGGAGGTCGCCCGCTCGACCGCGCCCATCCACGGCCTGGCGATGGACCTCGGCACGACCACCGTCGTGCTGCGCCTCTACGATCTCGAGACCGGCGCGCTGGTCGCCGACACGTCGTTCGAGAACCCGCAGCGGTTCGGCGGCTCCGACGTGATGGCGAGGATCCAGTACGACACCGAGCACGGCGGCTTCCTGCTGATGCGGACGCTGGCCGGCTACGTCAGCCACGCGATTGAGGCTTTCCCGGTCGATCCGCAGACCATCTACGAGCTGGTCGTGGTCGGCAACGCGACGATGCGCGACCTGTTCTTCCGGCAGAACGTGCACTCGATCGGCCAGAGCCCGTATCAGTCGATCACCGAGCTTGAGGTGGCGGAGGGCAAGCGCGACACCACCAGCCTGGTCGCCAGCGGCCGCCGGCTGCTGCTGCCGATCCATCCGCAGGCGCGCGCCTACGGGCTGCCGGTGATCAGCGGCCACGTCGGTGCCGACGCCGCGGCGTGCCTGCTCGCCGTCGACCTCGCCCACGTCGACAAGCTGACGGTGGTGATGGACATCGGCACCAACACCGAGCTGCTGCTCGGGCATCGCGGCCGCATCCTCGCCGCCTCGTGTCCGGCCGGGCCGGCCTTCGAGGGCGGCGCGATCTCGTGCGGCATGCCGGCGCTCGACGGCGCCGTCGCGACGGTCGAGGCGCGCGACGACGGCTCGTTCGCGCTCGGCGTCATCGGCGACGTTCCGGCGGAAGGCTTGTGCGGGTCGGGGCTCGTCGACGCGCTCAGCGAGCTGCTGCGCACCGGGCGCATGAACGCGATGGGCCGGTTCGAGGACGGCGAGCCGAAGATCACGCTCGATGCGGCGACCGGCGTCGGGCTGCTCGAGAGCGACGTCAACGAGCTGGCCCAGGCCAAGGGCGCCAACGTGGCTGGCCTGAAGGTCGTGCTCGACACATTCGGCGTCGACCTCGACGCCATCGACGTCTTCTATCTCGCCGGCGGGTTCGGCCGGCACTTGCGGCTCGAGTCGGCGCAGCGCATCGGCCTGGTCCCGACGATCCCGGCCGAGCGGATCGTCCAGGTCGGCAACGCCGCCATCGAAGGCGCGACGCTGGCGCTGCTGTCGCGGGCCAAGCGCGCAGAATTGGAAACGACCGTTCGGCGCGTCGAGCACTGCCGCCTCGAAACGCACCCTGATTTCTTTGACTTTTTCGTCGACGGCTGCCAGTTTGCCCCGATCGCAGTTTCTGCAATCTCCTCGGAGCGTCCTCGGAGCATGCTCCGAGCAACCTCGGAGCCTGCTCCGAGCACGCTCCGAGCAGGTCTCGGTGAACCGGAGGCGGCGCGATGATCGCGCTCGCGGACGTGCGGCCGGCGGTGCGGGTCGATCCGGCCGAGTACGCGCGGCTGCTCGGCTATCCGCGCGGCCACCGGCTGGAAGGGCGGGCTGCGGCCCTGGCCGCCGAGGCCGAGGCCTGGTACGCCGACCACGGCCGGCCCTGGATCTTCGCCCGCGAGGCGTCGGCGCTGGGGCTCGACGCCGATGGCGTGCGCATCGACGGCCGCCGCTTCGCCAGCGCCCGCCTGCGCCAGTCGCTGGTCGACGCCGGCGCGCACGGCGCGGTGCTGGTCGCGGTCGGGGCCGGCCCCGAGCTCGAAGCCGAGGCCGCGCGCCGGTGGCAGGACGAGAAGCCGGACGAGTATTTCTTCCTCGAGGTCTACGGATCGGCGGTCGTCGAGCATCTGGTCACGCAGGCCGGGGCGCGGTTGTGCGGCTGGGCCGAAGTGCAGGGGCTGGCCGTGCTGCCCCACGACAGCCCGGGCTATCCCGACTGGGACATCGCCGAACAGGCCGGCCTGCACGCCCTCCTGACGTCGACGGCGGCGCCGCTGCCCAGCGCCCTCGAGGTCCTCGACTCGGGCGCGCTGCGGCCGAAGAAGTCGCTGATCGCGGTGTTCGGCCTGACCCGGCACGTCGACCGGCTGGCCCACCTCCGCGACCTGGTGCCGTGCGAGCGCTGCTCGTTCGCCCCGTGCCAGTATCGACGGGCACCGTATCGACGCGGCATCCTACGGTCGACGGCGCGCGCCTTCGACGAGCCGGTCGGCGACGAGCCGGTCCGCGACGAGGCGCCGCAGGCCATCGGTCCGCCGGCGCTCGATCCGGCCGCCGCCTACACCGTGAACGCGCGGGCGCTGCGGCGCTGGGCGACCGAACGCCTGACCCTGACCCCGCGCGCCGACGGCTCGACGGACGCCCTGTTCCGCTACGAAGGCACGACCTGCTCGAACATGGGCCAGCCGCTCCGCTTCGACTACCACGTCCGCCTCGGACCGCGTCGCGACGGCTATCCGATCGCGGGCCAGCGCTGCATGCCGGCCGCTGACGACACCGGCCACACCAGGATGTGCACCTACACGGGCATGGGCGACGCGCTCATCGACCTCGTCGCCGCCGAGGCGCCGCTCGCCGGCCAGCCGCTGAGCGCGATCATCGGCTGGTCCCGCCCGACCTCGGTCGCCGGCTGCTATTGCGACGACGCCAGCCGGGTCCACAAGTGGGGCCTGGTCCTGGAGACCATTCACTACGCCCTGGCCCGGAGACGGCCGGTGACGCCGCAGGAGACGACCGGACGCGCATGAAGATCCCGCTACTCGACATCGTCAAGACCCGCCCGCTGATCGGCGACGGCGCCATGGGCACGCAGCTGATGCTGGCCGGCCTGGAGCAGGGCGGCTGCGGCGAGGCCTGGAACCTCACCCATCCCGACAAGGTGCTCGCCATCCAGCGGCGCTACGCCGAGGCGGGGTCGGACTGCATCATCACCAACACCTTCGGCGGATCCCGGATCATGCTCAACCGGCACGGCCACGCCGGTGACGTCGCCGAGGTCAACAAGGCCGCGGCGGCCATCGCTCGCGAGGCGTTCGGCGGGTCTGCCGGGTCGGTTCGGGCCGGCTACGTGCTCGGCGACATGGGCCCGTTCGGCGGGCTGATGGAGCCGTACGGCGACTTCACCGAGGCCCAGGTGCGCGAGGCGTTCAACGAGCAGGCCAAGGCCCTGGTCGAGGGCGGCGCCGACGCCATCATCATCGAGACGATGACCTCGCTCGAGGAGCTGCAGCTGGCGATCGAGGCGGCCAAGGCCGCCGGGGCACCGTGCATCATCGGCTCGATGGCCTACGACGTGACGCTCGACGGCTCGACGTTCCGCACCATGATGGGGATCGATCCCGAGCGGGCGGCCGCCTTCATGGAAGAGCACGGAGCCCATGTCGTCGCCCTCAATTGCGGTACCGGCATGGAGATGGAGCGGGCCCGGGACGCGGTGCTGCGCTACCGTGCCGTCACCGACCTGCCGATCATGGTGCAGCCGAACGCCGGCGTGCCCAAGCTGATCAACATGAAGGTGATCTACGACGAGACCCCCGACCACATGGGCGGCGGTGTGGTGCCGCTCGTCGAGGCCGGCGCCGGCATCGTCGGCGCCTGCTGTGGCAGCACGCCCGATCACATCCGCGAGTTCCGGCGCCTGCTCGACGCCCATCTCGCCGCCACCCGCGCCTGAGACCGCAGCCGATCATGACCGTCACCCTGTGCCCCGTTCCCGCCGGCGCCCTCGACAAGCTGCCGGCCAAGACCGACGACAAGTCGGGCGTCGGCGTCCACTACGTCGATGCCTACCTCAAGGCGATGAGCGCCAAGCGCGAGGACGGCATCGCCGTGAAGTGCAAGCGGCGCGGCCTGAAGATCGTGCTGACCGTCAAGAATGCGGCCGGCGCCGTCCGCAACGGTGAAGGCCTGCTCCGGCGCCTCGCCAACGGCCCAGACCCGATCCCGGTGCTCGCCGCGGCACTGCAGGAAGCGGCCGGGCAGGCCGGCGTCACGCTCGCCGTGGCGGACGGTCGGATCGACCTGACGATTCCCGACTAGCCGCGACGACGCCGGACTGCAGCGCGACTCCGGAATCGTCGGAGCCGCGGGTGAACGCCGATGCTAAAAGTGCATCTTGAGGCCGATCTGGACCTGGCGGCCACCGCCGGCACCGCTGATCGTCCCGAACGCTGCGTTGCCCACCTGCGTGTTCGGCGCGTTGAACTGCGTCCGGTTCAGCACGTTGAACGCCTCGATGCGGATCTGCGCGTTGAACTTGCCGCCCTTGAACCGGTTGTTCTTGAAGAGCGAGAAGTCGACGTTCTTGGTGCCGTCCGATCGGAACGCCGTCACGCGCGGCGTATTGCCGAACTGGAACGCCGGGGTGACGCTGAACTGGCTGGTATCGAACCACTTCAGGATCGAGTCGCCGCGCGACTGATCATTCAACGTGATGTCCTGCCCCGTGAAGTTCGGTCGCTGCGTCGGGTTGAACAGGTTGACGTTGTTCGCACCCTGCGAGAAGAGCAGCGGATAGCCGCTCTGGAAGGTCACGATACCGTTGACCTGCCAGCCGCTGATGATCGCGCCCAGCGCGCCGCTGGCGTTGCCGCCGAAGCGCTGCTCCTTGCCGAAAGGCAGGTCGTAGACAAAGGCGCTGACGAAGCGGTACTTCACGTCGTTCGACGACAGCGAGTAGTCGCCGACGCGGTCGTAGGCGTTCTGCTGGGTGCCGGCCTGGCCGAGGAAGCCGACCGTGGTCGATGCGTCGTCCTTCAGCTCGCCGAGCGTGTACGACGCCAGCAGGCTGAGGCCGTTGGCGAAGCGCTTGTCCGCCCGTGCCGTGAAGCCGTGGTAGATGGACTTCGCTCCCGGCACTCGGAAGGCCGAGACACCGTCGTACTGCGGATAGGGCCGGAGCAGGCGGTTGCGCGACACCGTGGCGAAGCGCAGCGGCGACGACGGGTTGGTGATGATCCCGAAGAACGGATTCGGCACCTGGTCCTGCAAGGCCGTGCCGAGGCTCAGGTAGGACGGATCGACCTGGGCGAACTGCAGTCCGCTCTCGCCGATCAGCAGGTCGGTGCCGCGGCTGCCGATGTAGGCCACTTCGGTGATGATGTTGCCGGGCAGCTCGCGTTGCAGGTTGAAGTTCCACTGCTGCATGTGCGGCACCTGGTTGGTCGTGAAGACCCCGCCAGTGCCGCCGCCGATGCCGAGGCCGAGGTTGGTCGACGCGCCGAGCGTGTCGCCCGGAGGCAGGTTGAAGCCGTCCGGGAACGGGTTGTCGATGTAGCGAAACGGCGTCCGGCCGTCGAGGCTCACGATCATGTCGCTCTGGGTGTTGTAGCCCATCATGCCGGCCGAGCCGGAGTGGCCGGCGGCCTGGACGTGCGAGGGCATGTAGAAGACGCCGTAGCCGCCGCGGACGACCGTCTTCTCGGCGAAGTTCCAGGCGAAGCCGACGCGCGGGCTGATGTTGTTGTAGTCGGTGGCCACCTGGCGGCGGTTCGCATCATCCACGAACACCACCGCGCCCTTGAGCTGCGACGGATTGAAGAAGCCGTTGGCCGGCACCTGATTGGCGAGGGGCGACGTCGCCGTCTCGTCGAAGTAGCTCAGGCGATCGAAGCGCTCCGTGCGCGGCACGTCGAACTCGTAGCGCAGGCCCAGGTTGATGGTGAAGTTTCGCGCCAGCTTCCAGCCATCCTGGATGTAGCCGCCGAAATACTGGCTCGTCGACGCGGGATCAGGATTGTGGCTCAGGTTCACGCCGCTCGGAATGCCGAGCAGCATCGAGGCCAGGGCCGCGCCCTGGGTGCCGCTCGTCACGTTCGGGTTGCGCTGGGTCCACTGCGCATTGTTGAAGCTGAACTGGCCCGATGGGAAGAAGAGCTGGGTGAAGTTCAACTGGAAGACGCGGAAGTCGCTGCCCATCTTGAGGGTGTGCTCGCCCCACACCTTGGTCGCGTTGACGTTGACGCTGTGCGTCGTCGGCGCAATCTTGAGGTCGGTGAAGGTGTTCTGGCCGAGCGCCTGGAAGTTCTGGACGCCGACGCGCGGGAACTCGAAGGCATCGACCGTGCTGAGGACGTTCGACGGGAAACCGAGGCTGGCCAGGTCGAAGCCGGCGGAGAGGGGCAGGCGGTCGACGAGACGGCGGTTGAGGCCGTAGCGGACGTTGACGATCCAGGTCGGCCCGAGCGTGTAGTTGTGATCCACCGACAGGCTGTGCGTCTTGGTGTAGGTCGGGCCGTCACCGCCGGCCGACGATGCGGCGTTGCCGAAGCTGTTGAAGGGCAGGCCGGCCTCGTCCGAGAAGGAGTAGCGGATGAAGGTGCGCCACCGATCGTTGAACACGTGGTCGACCCGCGAGTCGATGCGGTCGGCCTGGCTTGCCGCCACGCCTGACGCCGAGAAGTTGCTGGTCTGCGTGAACTGGTTGGTCGGGGTCGTGTTCGGCAGCGGCCAGTAGGCCGCCATGGCCCGCGCCATCGGACTGATGCGATTCTGCGGGATGATGTTGCCGGGAAATGGATCGCGGATGAACTGCCCCGGGTTGGCGGGGTCGGCCCGCGTCGTCAGCGGGTCGTAGATGGTGATCAGCTGGCCCGCGCTGTTGCGGAAGTCCGAGAAGTCGCCGTTGCGCCACGCCGGCAGCGGCACCGTGAAGGTCTGGACGCTGGCGTTCTCCTGGCGCAGACCTTCGTAGTTCACGAAGAAGAATGTCTTGTCCTTGTTGAGGGGGCCGCCGAGGTTGCCGCCGAACTGATTGCGCTTGAAGGCACCCTTCTTGCCGCCGGCGCGGTTGGTGAAGAAGTTGGTCGCGTCCATCTTGGCGTTACGCGCGAATTCCCAGGCGGTGGCGCGCAGCGAGTTGGAGCCGCTCTTGGTGATCAGGTTGATGACGCCGCCGCCGAGGCGTCCGAACTCGGCGCTGACGGCGTTTGTCTGGACGCTGAACTCCTGTACGGCGTCGACCGACGGCGTGTAGTTCAGGTCGAGGATCGAGACGTTGTTCTCGGCGTTGACGTTGGAGACGCCGTCGATGGCGACCTCGCTGGTGGCGTTGCGGCCGCCGCTGATCGAGGGCGACGAGCCGCCGTTGTTCGAAGTCGGCGTGACGCCGGGGGCGAGGGTGGCGAGCGAGAACGGGTTGCGGCCGTTCAGCGGCAGGTCGACCATCCGCTTGTTCTCGATGGTCTGGCTCATCGTCGAGCTCGTGACCTCGACGGCGGCGGCCTGGCCGCTGACGGTCACCGTCTCAGCGGCGGCGCCGACCTCGAGCTTGATCTCGACGTCGCGGATGCCCTGGACGTCCAGCTTCACGTTGTCCATGGCGGCGGTCTTGAAACCGTCGAGCGACACCACGATCCGGTAGATGCCCGGCTTCAGATTCGGCAGCACCCAGCTGCCGCGGGCGTCCGAGGTCAGGCCGCGCGTATCGTTGGTGCTGATCTCGACGACCGAGATGCTGGCACCCGGCACGACACCGCCGGTGGAATCCTGGACGGTTCCACGCAGCGTGCCGTTGAACTGTTGCGCCTCCGCCGGCGCCGCCAGCGCCAGGAGCAGGGCGACGAGGCCGCCGGTCAGCAGCCTCAATGGATTGCACGTCTTTGACACGTTGAGTCCTCCCACACACCACCCCCGAGTCGACACCGCGCCCTGAGCGCACGCATGGTGCACGACGCGATCGTCTGGGGTGTACTAATTCGCGGAAGACTAGATGAGGTAATACCAATTGGTCAAGAGCTTTGTGTCTTGAGACACCACATGGACTGGCGTCGTGGGTCCGTCGCCGCCGGCATCGACCGACGCAATAGTCAATGAACACCGGCGATCGTAGTCGTTTATGGTAGTCGTCTCGAACGAAGGCTCGACCGCTTGAATCTGATCCGATATTTCGTAGTGGTCCTGTGAGCTCAGGTATTTGTTGTCATAGAGGACTGTCCACATCGGTCAAAAACGGACGGCCGCGAGCCCGACTTGACACCCCGGTGGTTTCAGTGCTTCACTGTTCCTGTTTTGAGTTATCAAAAAACAATCTTTGCGCGATCGAGCGCCGTCGTGGTGGCGTTGGCCCTGACGCTCGCGGCGGGGCCGGCCTGGGCTCAGGGGACGGCGGACGACGACCAGCAGCCGTCGACCCGCCTCTCGGGCTACATGGATTTCCACTACAACAAGCCCGAGCTCGCCGACGGCCGGCTCGACTTCCACCGCTTCGTGCTGCTCGTCACGCACGAGTTCTCGCCGAAGATCCGCTTCGTCGGCGAGCTGGAGCTGGAGCATGCCTTCGTCGAAGGCCTCGAAGAGGGCGGCGAGCTCGAGCTCGAGCAGGCCTACGTCGATTTCCTGCTGTCGCGCAGCTTCAACGTCAGGGCCGGCATGCTGCTGATGCCGATCGGCATCCTCAACGAACGTCACGAACCGCCGGTCTACTACGGCGTCGAGCGCACGTTCGTCGACACGCTGATTGTGCCGTCGACGTGGTTCGAGGTCGGCGCCGGCGTCCACGGCGAGGTCGGCCGCGGCTGGCGCTATCGCCTGTTCGTCACGTCGCCGTTGAACGCGTTGGAGTTCAGCGCCGACGAGGGCCTTCGCAACGGACGCCAGAAGGGCAGCGATACCAACATCGGGCGCGCCGCCCTCACCGGACGCGCCGAATACGTCGGCGTCCGCGGCCTCACCACTGGCGTCAGCTTCTGGACCGGCAAGTCCGGCTTCGAGCTGCGGCCGCGCCTCGACGTGCCGGTGCACCTGATCGAGGCGGACGCCCGCTACAGCCGCGATCGCCTGGAGCTGCGCGCCCAGGTCGCCCGCGTCACCATCGATAACGCCGCCGAGCTGAACGACGTCGTCGCGCGCACCACCGGTGTCGATCCGAACATCGCCCGCGCCCTGCGCGGCGCCTACGCCGAGGCCAGCTATCGCGTCGTCGAGGGCCAGCGCTGGGGCGACGTCGGCGTCTTCGCGCGCTACGAGAACTACGATACGCAGTTCCGGATGCCGGCCGGCGCGCTGCCGATTCCGGCCTTCGATCGCGACGCGTGGGTCGTCGGCGCCACCTACTGGCCGGAGCCCGACATCGCGGTGAAGGTCGACTACGTGATCGCCCGCAACCAGAGCACGGTCGTCCGGGCGCCCAACGCCCTCAACATCGGCCTGGGATGGTGGTTCTGATGCGCGCGACGACTCGCCCGGTGGTGATGCTCATGGCCCTGCTGGCGACCGCCGTCGCCACGGCGACGTGGGCCCAGGACCCGGTGCCGGCGCAGACCCTGCCCGGGCAGACCCCGTCCGAGCTGACCGTGGAAGTGACGGCCGAGCGCTTCGCCTTCCAGCCTTCCGAAATCACCGTCCCGGTCGGCACGACGCTGAAGGTGGTGCTGAAGAGCGACGACACCACGCACGGCTTCCGCATCAAGGGCGAGGGCGTCAACGTCCAGATCCCGAAGCGCGGCCGCGGCACGATCACGGCGACCTTCACGCCGGCGAAGGCCGGCAAGTACACCTTCGAGTGTTCGAGGATCTGCGGGGCCGGGCACGGCTTCATGCGCGGCACGATCGTCGTCGTCGAGCGCGGGAGCGACGCCAAGTGACGCCGCCGCCTCGCCTGGTCGTGGCTCTCGCCGCGGGCGTCTTCGCCGCCACCGGCCTGCTGGTCGCGCAGACCCGCGCGCCGCAGCCCGGCGATCCGCTGCCCGGCATCACCGCCGCCGAGTTCGAGGAGTTCCGTCTCGGCCTCGACGACTTCCTCGAAGTCGAGACGGCCGAGGAGGGCCTCGGCCCGGCCTTCAACGGCACGAGCTGCGCCGCCTGCCACTCGGTGCCGGCGGTCGGCGGGATGAGCCCGGTCGCCGAAGTCCGCGCCGGCCGCTACACCGCCGATGGCCGCCATCTCGGCCTCGACGAGTCCGGCGAGACGCTGGTCCACCTGTTCTCCCTGCCCGGCCACGCCTGCCAGCCGGTCATTCCTGCCGACGCGAACATCATCATCCGGCGGATCCCCATCCCGGTGTTCGGGGCCGGCCTGGTCGAGGCGATCGCCGACGACGCGATCCTCGCCCGGGCCGATCCCGATGATCGCAACGGCGACGGCGTCAGCGGGCGCGCCGCCATCGTTACCGATCGCGGCACCGGCGATCGCCGCGTCGGCCGTTTCGGCTGGAAGGCGCAGCACGCGACGCTGCTGGCGTTCGCCGCCGACGCCTACCGCAACGAGATGGGGATCACCAACGATCTGTTCCCCGACGAGCTGGCGGTCGGGGTCGACGCGGCGCGGATGCGGGTCTGCGATCCGATCCCCGACACCGAGGACATCCCCGATCCGCTGACGCGCCGGCGCGGCATCGACAACTTCGCCAGCTTCATGCGCCTGTTGGCGCCGATCGATCGCGCGGCGGGCGACGAGACGAGCCGCGACGGCGAGCGCGTCTTCGCGGCCATCGGCTGCGCCAGCTGCCATGTGCCGGCGCTCACCACCGCCGAGAGCCGCCGCGCGCTGTTCGATCGCCAGTCCGTGGCGCTGTTCTCGGATCTGCTGCTGCACGACGTCGCCACCGGCGACGGCATCCGCCAGGCGTCGGCCGAGCCCGACGAGATCCGCACGCCGGCGTTGTGGGGCGTCCGCCATCGCCGGCCGCTGCTGCACGACGGCTCGGCGGCGACGATTGTCGACGCGATCCTCCGCCACGGCGGCGAAGCCGCGCGGGCCCGGGCCGGCTACGATCGGCTGAGCGAGGTCGAGCGCGCCGCGTTGCTCCGCTTCCTGAACACCCTATAGTGTCCCGTCCGCGTGATTGGCGGCACGAGTCCCGGAGCACGGCGCCCGGCGGGCAAGGCGCGAAGAGCGAGCTTATTGGGGATAAGTGAGCGATGAGCAACGCCGCCAGGCGGGATGCCCCGCCCGGGAATCGTGATGCCCATCACGCGGACGGGACACTAACATCGGAGCGTGGGTCCCGCTCTCGCGCTCGTCCTCCTGCTCATCCAGACGCCGCCGGCGCAGACTCCGCCCACGCCCAGCCCGCCGCCGCCCGCGGCACCTTCGGGCACGCCGTCGCCTGACGCCGAGCCGCCGGAGGTCAAGGAAGAAATCACCGTCAGCGCGACGCGGACCGGTCGTCGTCTCCAGGACGAGCCGGTGCGCGTCGAGGTGATCGATCGCGAAGAGATCGAGGAGAAGGCGCTGATGACGCCGGGCTCGGTCGCCATGCTCCTCGGCGAGACCACCGGGCTGCGCGTCCAGACCGTCGCGCCGTCGCTCGGCGCCGCCAACGTCCGCATCCAGGGCCTGCGCGGCCGCTACGCCCAGCTTCTCGCCGACGGCCTGCCGCTCTACGGCGCCGGGGGCGACTCGCTCAACCTGCTGCAGGTGCCGCCGCTCGACCTCGGCCAGGTCGAGGTCATCAAGGGGGCGGCGTCGGCGCTCTACGGGCCGGCCGCGCTCGGCGGCATCATCAACCTCGTGTCGCGCCGGCCGTCGGCGGCCGAGACCGAGGCGCTCGTCAACGTGACGTCGCAGCAGGGGATCGACGGCACCTTCTGGCTGGCCTCGGCGCCGGCCGGCGGGCAGAGCTGGACGCTGCTCACCGGCGTCCACGCCCAGCATCGCCAGGACCTGGACGACGACGGCTGGTCGGACCTGCCCGGGTTCACGCGCGCGGTGGTCCGGCCGCGCTTCCGTGTCGAGTCGGACTCGGGCCGGGCGCTCTTCGTGACCGGCGGAGCCATCGTCGAGCGCCGCACCGGCGGCACCGAGCCCGGGGAGGTGGCGCCGGACGGCGCGCCGTTCGCGCAGGATCTCGACACGTTCCGCGCCGACGTCGGCGCCGTCGGCCGGTGGGTCTCGGGCCGGCGGCTGTTCGCGGCCCGCGCCGCCTACGCCCGGAACGGCCAGCGCCGCACCTTCGGTGACGTCCTCGAGCGCGGCACGCGTCACACCGCGTTCGGGGAGGGCACGATGACGGTGCCGGCCGGCCGGCACACCGTCGTGCTCGGCGCGGCGCTGCAGCAGGATCGGTTCCGTGCGCCCGACCTGGCGCGCTTCGACTACGCCTTCACCGTGCCGGCGGTGTTCGTCCAGGACGAGATCGCGCTGGGCGGGCGGGCCGCGATCTCGGCCAGCGCCCGCGTCGACGTCCACAGCGAGTACGGCACGCTGGTCAGCCCGCGCCTGTCGGCGCTGCTCAAGCCGTCGGCGGCGTGGACGGCGCGGCTGTCGATCGGCGGCGGGGCCTTCGCGCCGACGCCCTTCACCGAGGAGACCGACGACAGCGGGCTGTCGCGGCTCGCACCGCTGACGCGCCTCGAGGCCGAGCGGGCCCGGACGGGATCCGCCGACGTCACCTGGACGCGCGGTCCGTTCGAGGTCTCGGCCACCGTCTTCGGGTCGATCGTCGACGACGCCGTGCAGCTGGCGGCGCTGGCGCAGCTGGCGGTCATCGGCGCGCCGGACTATCGCGCCGGCCTGGTCAACGCGCCGGAGCCGGTCCGCACCTACGGCACCGAGTTCCTGGTCCGCTTCCGGCGCGGCCGCCTCGGGCTGATGGCGACGCACGCGTTCACGCGGGCCACCGAGTTCGACGTCGACGCCGGGAGCCGGCGCGAGGTGCCGCTGACGCCGCGCCACGCCGCCTCGCTCAACGGCGCCTGGGAGGCGTCCTGGGGCCGCGCCGGCGTCGAGGCCTACTACATCGGGCGGCAGGCGCTCGAGGACGATCCGTATCGCGACGCCGGCCGCCGGCACGTGCTATTCGGCGGCCTGGTCGAGCGGCGCATCGGGCGCCTCCGCCTGTTCCTCAACGTCGAGAACCTCGCCGACGTCCGCCAGACCAAGGATGCGCCGCTGGTGCTGCCGCAGCGGCGGGCCGACGGTCGCTGGACGGTCGACGCCTGGGCTCCGCTCGACGGCCGCACCTGGAACGGCGGCATCCGCGTCGGGTGGTGATCGGCCGCCGCTGAGGGCGGCGGCCGCCACGAATAATGTCAACGATGTCATGTGCGCGACAGCCGGCCGTCAGCGGCCGGCCCGTATGGTCTCTATAGAACGCGGCCGCAGTGCGGGGCCATCGCCCCGGCGGCCGGTTGCTCACAAGGAGACCACGATCATGCCTACCTGCTCGCTCGCCACCACCGCCGGGATCCTCGCCCTCGCCGCCACCACCGCCTTCGCGGCGCCCGCCAAGAAGGAGTCCTGGGCCACCGGCCAGATCGGCAGCGTCAACACCGCCGCCCGCTCGGTCGTCGTCAAGCAGGGCAAGCACGAGATGACGTTCAATCTCGTGCCTGACGCCACCCTGACCCAGGGCGCCACCACCATCCAGCTGGCCGAGCTGGCCGCCGACACAGGCAAGACGGTCAAGGTCCGCTACACGCTGAGCGGCGCCACCAAGCTCGCCGATCGCGTCCAGGTGACGATGCCGGCGGCGGCCAAGGCGCCGGCCAAGAAGGGCTGACCACGGGCTGCTCCCGCCAGCCGCTCCGATGGGCGTCGGAGCGGCGCCCGGTCATGGGTGTGGCCCTGGGCCACGCCCGTGGCCGTGCGTCGGCAGCGTGACGGTGAAGGCGCTGCCCTGGCCCGGCGTCGACGCCACCTCGACGCGTCCCTCGTGTGCCTCGACGATGGCCTTGACCAGCGACAGCCCCAGCCCGAGCCCGCGCGCCGATCGGCTCGCGTCTCCCCGATAGAGCCGATCCCAGACGAACGGCAGGTCGGCCGCCGAGATGCCGACGCCGGTGTCCCGCACCGTGATGGCGATCGCCTCCGGCGTCGTCGCGGCCGCCTCGATGTCGATGCGGCCGCCGGCCTGCGAATATTTCACGGCGTTCTCGATCAGGTTGGCGACCACCTGGCGCAGCCGCGTACGGTCGGCGATCAGCGTCAGCGCCGGATCGATCCGGGTGGCGATGCCGATGCCGGCGTCCTCGGCCTCGTCGGCGTGCAGCGACAGCGCTTCCTCGACCACCGCCGCCACGTGGACGCGCTCCGGCGCGAGCCGCAGCGTCCCGGTCTCGGCCTCCGAGATGTCCATCAGCGCGGTCAGCGTCGCGCTGACGCGATCGGCCTCCTCGAGCGTGCGGCCCAGCCCCTCGCGCGCCGCCGCCGGGTCGCGCTCGTCGAGCGCGCTCTCGGCGACGTTGCGGAGCCGCGTCAGCGGGGTCCGCAGGTCGTGCGCGACGTTGTTGAGGGCGTCGCGCATGCCGCGGACGAGGCGTTCGAGCCGCGCCAGCAGGGTGTTGATGCTGGTGCCGAGGCGGTCGAGCGGATCGCGCGTGCCGCGGGTGACGACGCGCGTGTCGAAGCGGCCGGTCTCGAGGATGGCGTGGGTCGCGGCCTCGAGCGCGCGGACCGGCCAGAGCGCCAGGTAGCCGACGATGGCGCCGCCGAGGATGGCGATGAGCGCGACGACGACGCCGACTTCGACGGCGCGGGCGCGAAAGTGGGCGAGGACCTCGTCGCGGACGCGGGAGCTGCGCCCGATCTGCACGGTGATGCCGTGCGGCAGCAGGCGCGTGCCGACTTCGAGCTCGCTGCCGTCGACGGAGTCGTCGATGGCGATCCAGCCGGCCTGCGATGCCCGTCCGTCGTCGAGCGCCGCCAGGTCGAAGCCGCTCCAGCCGGGTGGCTGCGCGAAGTAGACGAGCTCCGCCTTGTCGTTCGTCACGCGGACGAGCAGCCGCTCATGTCGCCCTTCACTCTCGTCGGCTTCGATCAGGGTCCGCAGCCCGGCCAGCCCGCTGCGCTGGTAGGCGACGCCGTAACGCTGCAGCATCGACTCGAGCACCTCGCGATCCTGCGTCGCCAGCGCCCGGTCGAGCAGGAGATAGGTGAACGACAGCAGCAGCGCCGCGCTGATCGCGAACAGGCCGGCGTACCACAGCCCCAGCCGCAGCGTCAGCGCGGTGCGAAGCCCGTCACTCCACCTTGAGGACATAACCGACGCCGCGGACGGTGTGCAGCAGGCGGGGCGCGAAGGTCTTGGTGGCGAACGCGCGCAGGTAGGGATCGATGGTGGCGCCGATGAAGAGAACGCCGCTGGCCGCGACGGCCGGCCCGCCCAGCGCGCCCTACGCCATGTCGCGCCAGTTCTTCATCAGCCCGGAGGGCCGGCCGTGCCTGTCGCCGCCCTGGGGCGAGCTGGTCGCGGTCCGCGTCGACACCGGCGAGATCGCCTGGCGCAGCGTCCTCGGCGACATGCGCGAGCTGGTCGGCCTGCCGGCGTCGGCGGTGCCGGCATCTCCCGGCTCGCCCGCGTTCCGTCCTGCTCGGTGACCTGGGCTCGGCCGGCGTCGCGCCGTGCCGCGGTGAAGTCGGCGCGCGGGATCAGCCGGATGATGGCGGCGAGCCGGTTGACCGGCGCGATGACCAGGCGGTGCGTCTCGTCCCAGGCCATGCCGCCCCACTGCAGGCCGCCGATGCTGCCGGGCACGTGCAGGCTGCCCTGGCGGCTCGGCGGCGTGAACACGCCTTCATAGCGCAGCGCGCGGAACGTCGCCAGGCAGGCGTCGCGCTCGGCCGGCGTCGCACCCCAGACGTCGGCCTCGGTGACCTGCTGGGCGACGAGGCTGGCCGGCTTCGACGGGAACGGCTGCGTCGGCGCCGTCCGCTCCTCGGGTACGTCGCTCTGCGGCACCGGCCGCTCGACGATCGGGAAGTGCGGCGCGCCGGTGATCCGATCGAACAGGAACAGGTGGCCGGTCTTCGAACCGACCGCGACCGACGGGCCGCGCCGGCCGGGGAAGAGCAGCGGCGGCGAGGCGACGTCGTAGTCCCACACGTCATGGTGGACGGTCTGGAACGCCCACGCGACCTCGCCGGTCGCCGCCTTCAGCGCGACGACGCTGTTGGCGTGGGCGTTGTCGCCGGGGCGGTTGCCGCCGAAGTAGTCGGGGCTGGCGCTGCCGACCGGCAGGTAGACGAGTCCGTTGGCCTCGTCAAGGGTCAGCCGCGACCAGGTGTTGGCGCCGCCGGCCGGAGAATCGGCCGGCAGCGGATGGAACGTCCAGCGCAGCACGCCGCTCAGCGCGTCGAAAGCGCGGACCTCGCCCGACGTCATGTCGAGCCGGCTGTTGTCGGCGATCGACGAGCCGACGATCACGAGGTCGCGGTAGACGACCGGCGGCGACGTCAGCGTCCACTCGCCCTTCCACTTCGGTGGCCGGCGCAGCCCGGCGTCGAGCCGAATCTGGCCGCGGACGCCGAACTGGCGGCACGGGGCGCCATCGGCCCGCAACAGGCACACGAGGCGTGCGTCCGCCGTGCCGGCGTAGATGCGCGCCGGGGTGAGCGCCACGCCGCGGTTGGCGAAGTCGCCGTAGTTCAGGCCGCGGTCGACGGCCAGGTCGACCCGCCAGGCCTCCGCCCCGCTCTCGGCGTCGAGGGCGATGACGAGCCCGCCCGGCGTCGAGAGATACAGCCGGCCGTCGGCGTAGACCGGCGTCGCCTCGAAGGCCGGCTTGCGCCGCCAGGGCGCGACTGGCTCGGTCGACTCGCGCGTGTCGTAGCTCCAGGCCTGGACCAGGCCGCCGACGGTGTCCGGCGTCAGGCGCGGTGGCGTGGGCTGCGCGCCGACGGTCACGGCGGCAAGCAGCACGAGGATCAGCAGTCGCATGGCAACCTTGGACGGTGCGGAGCGGGTCAGGGTTTCCGTCGCCCGAAGCCGCCGCGCCGGACCTTCGCCCGCACCCGGTAGAGATCGCGCAGCATCTCGAGCGAGTGCGGCACGACGCGCAGGCGCGAGGCCTGGCCGTAGTGCCACTCGATCGGGACCTCGCGAATCCGCCAGCCCTGGGCCCGGGCGGCGGCGAGCAGCTCGACATCGAAGCTCCAGCCGTCGATGGCGGTCGTCGGGAGGGTCGCGCGGGCCGCCTCCGCGGTGAACAGCTTGAAGCCGCACTGCGTGTCCTGGATGCCCGGCAGCACCATCGCCCGCACCAGCGTGTTGAAGACGCGGCCGAGCAAGTGGCGGTGGAGCGGCTCGCCGATCCGCACCGCGCCGGGGCCCTCGCGGCTGCCGATCGCGATGTCGCATTGCGCCGGCAGGACGTCGAGGAACCGCGTGATCTGATCCGGCGGCATCGACAGGTCGGCGTCGCACAGGAAGCGGCGGGCGCCGGTCGCGGCGAGGAGGCCGTCGCGCAGCGTCGCGCCCTTGCCGCGGTGCGGCAGGCGCAGCGCGCGGACACGCGGCTCGCGCGCCGCCACCGCGGCGACGAGGACCGCCGTGTCGTCGGTCGAGCCGTCGTCGGCGACGAGGATCTCCCACGGCAGCGGCAGGCGATCGAGCGTCGCGATCAGGCGGTCGAGGGTCGGGCCGATCCGGCCGGCCTCGTTGTAGGCCGGAATCACCACCGACAGATCGATCGCGCCGGGCGCGGTCACGCGCCGCCTCCCACCGGTCCGCCGACCGAGCGCGCGCCCGCCCGCACGGCGTCGTCGACACAGCCGCCGAGCCGGCCCGGCAGCAGCACGACGAGGCCCGGATCCAGGCTGATCGCCGCCGGCACCGGCCGGTTCTCGTGCAGCAGCCGCAGCGCGAGATCGCTGAAGGCGCGGCCCGAGAGCACGATCGGCCGCTGGCCGGTCGGCGCCGCGAGCGCCGCCGAGGCCAGCGCCGGGTGGTCGGCCTCGACCGGCTCCCACGGGCCCGGAAGGGCCAGATAGAACGCATACGGGTGCGGGATCGGATCCTTCGAGACGGCGTAGGCGCCGGCGGCGACGGTGCCGGCCGCCACGCCGGGCGCCTTGCAGCCGCGCAGCGTCTGCAGCACGTGCCGCGGCCGGTGCGCCCCGATCAGCGTCTCGCGGGTGGCGCCGAGCGGGAACAGGGCCATCACCGCGACCGGGACGACGGTCAGCACGTGGCGCCACGCGCGCAGCAGGGCGAAGCAGATCACCGCGACCGCGAGCGGGCGGATCACCGACGAGTTGCGGAGCACGACGCCGGCCACGACCACCTTCGACGTCCCGACCAGCAGCGCCAGCGCCGCGAGCACGACCGCCACCCCGCCGATCCCGAGGCACACGGCCCGCGCCGCGGGGCTGGACAGCAGGGCTGGCAGGCCGAACAGGCGCGACTGTTCGAGGCGCGCCGCCAGCCGTTCGAGTGGGCCCTTCAGCATCGCCAGCGGCGCCGCCAGGGCGACGCCGCCGGCGAGCGCCAGCGGCGGCAGGAACGGATAGCTGTAGTGGAGCAGCTTCGACGACAGGCCGGAGATCAACACCACCGGCAGCACCGCCCAGACCACCAGCGTCCACGCCAGGCCGTCGCGGCGGCGGACGATGCGGTAGAGCAGCAAGGCGGCGCCGGCGACGACCAGCCACTGGCAGCGCGCCTCCTCGAGCATCCGCCACATCCCGCGATAGTAGTAGTCCCCCGGATGCAGGTGACGCGGATCGAGCGCGCCGGTGAAACGCGCGAGGACGTGCTGCAGGAAGATCGTCTCGATCAGCTGGTGGCCGAACAGGCAGTACTCGTAGACGAACCACGGCGCCGACACGCCAACGACCAGCGCACTCGCCCACAGCCAGTCGGCGAGGCAGGCGCGGAGGGGCTTGGGCAGCAGCCCGGGCCAGGGGAGCGCCAGGCTGACCACGGCGACGAGCGGCAGGAACGCCGCGGCGACGAACTTGGTGAGGAAGGCGAGCGTGAACCAGCCGCCGGTGATCAGCGCGTCGCGGCGCGCCCCGGCATGGCGCCAGCGCAGGAAGTGATAGAGCCCGCCGGCGTAGGCGACGACGAGCGGCGCCTCCATGCTGTTGCTGCGCAGGCCGTGGACCAGCACCAGGTCGCGCAGCCCGAACAGGATGAGGCCCGAGGCGATCGCGGCGGCTGGTCCGGCCAGGCGGTAGCCGAGCAGCGCGACGTAGCCGAAGGCGATGGCCGCGAGCAGCACGTCGACGGCGCGGAAGCCGAACCCGTTGCGCGGCAGCAGCCCGAGCCGGATCGGCACGCCGACCATCCAGAACTTGAGCGGCGGCTTCTCGAGGAAAGCGAGGTCGTCGGGGATCTCGCGCGGCGTCATCCAGTCGCCGGTGTCGATCATCCGCTCGACGGCGTAGGTGTAGATCGCCTCGTCGTTCTCGACGTCCCACGACCCGAGGTCGGACGACAGGGCGAGCCCCGCGACGACCGTGGCGATCGCGAAGACGAGGACGCTCGTCCTGATCCGCAGGCGCGAGAGGGGCACTACTTCCAGCCGGTCGGCTTGCGCGTGAAGCGGGCGGGGAGGGCGGGCTTGGGCGGCGGCGGGGGCGTGTCCTCGCCGGCGGCGGCCGCGATCTCGCGCTCCAGCGCGGCGTCGTCCGGCAGCCCGACCAGCTGATCGACGAAGACCAGGGAGTTCATCGACGGGATCTCGAAGCGCTTGTTGCACGCCTTGCAGGTGACCTCGTCGTCGACCCGCAGGACGTAGTCGCGCAGCTTGGCGAACTTGGCCCGGTCGGTGTCGTCGGCGTTCGGCGGCGGCCGGTCCTTGCGGGTCCGGCGCACCCACTTGATGCTGTAGTCGCCGGTCCGCTTGCAGCGCGGGCACTGATAGCTGCCGGTGCGCATCTCCGGCTTCTCGGTGAAGAACGCCCGCTCGTCCAAGGCCATGGCCGACATTGTCACCGATCCGGGCGCGGCGACTCCAATCGGACATGACCAGACATTCCAAGACCCCGACCCTGCTCATCGTGGCCGTCGCCCTGGCCCTCCCCGCCGTGGCCGGTGCCCAGGCCGTGACCGACGCCCAGATTGCGTCCATCGTGGTGACCGCCAACCAGGTGGACATCGACGCCGGCAGGCTGGCCTCCGAACGGGCCGCCAAGGCCGAGGTGAAGCAGTTCGGCGCCCTGATGGTCACCGACCACACCGGCGTCAACAAGGCCGCGGTGGAGCTGGTGACGAAGCTCAAGGTGACACCCCAGGACAACCCGACCAGCCAGAGCCTGAAAGCGGGCGGCGAAAAGAACGTCGCCCACTTGAAGACCCTGAAGGGCGCCGCCTTCGACAAGGCCTACGTCGACCAGGAGGTGGCCTACCACGCGGCGGTGCTGGACGCCGTCGACAAGGTGCTGATCCCGGGCGCCTCGAATGCCGAACTGAAAGCCCTGCTGGTCAAGGTCCGCCCGGCGTTCGTCGCGCACCTCGAGCACGCCAAACAGGTCCAGGCGTCGCTCGGCGGCGCCCACGAATGACGGGCTGGCGCGGCCCCGCGATGGTCGGCATCTGGGCGGCCGCCATCGCCGCCGCCGGCGGCGCCAGGACCGGCGTCTTCAGGGGCAGCGGGGCCAAGCCGGTGACGCACACCATCACCATCGACGCGACCAGCTACCGGCCGGCCGGGCTGGTCGTCCACCCCGGCGACACCGTCGTCTGGGTCAACAAGGACCTGATTCCGCACACGGCGACGGCGACATCCAAGGCCTTCGACTCGAAGGTCCTGGCCGCCGGGGCGTCCTGGCGGCTGACGGTGACGGCCAAGGGCGCGACCGACTACGGCTGCCTGTTCCATCCGACCATGACCGGCCGGATCGAGGTGAAATGACGAGGCGGAGCCGTCCCGAACCCTTAACAATCTTTTTGCAAACGGCGGGAGCGCCTTCGAGAAGAATCGGTCGAGCGCGGAATCGTCCGCGCTCGATCGGTCCGCTCGAGCGGGCCAGAGGATTTCCCGCATGACTGTCCGCACCCTTTCCCTCGCCGGCGCCTTCGTGCTGGCCGCCACCCTGGTGGCGCAAGCCGCCGACATCACCGGCAAGTGGACCGCGCAGGTTGCCGGCCGCGACGGCCAGACCCGCGAACAGACCTTCACCTTCAAGGTCGAAGGCGAGAAGCTGACCGGCACGACCACCGGCATGGGCGGCGACCAGCCCATCACCGACGGCACCGTCAAGGGCGACGCCATCGCCTTCACCGTCGTCGCCAACTTCCAGGGCCAGGAAGCGAAGATCCTCTACAAGGGCACCATCGCCGGCGAAGAGATCAAGTTCACGCGCCAGCGCGAAGGCGGCGACCGCGTCACCGAGTTCGTGGCCAAGAAGGCCACGAGCTAGCGTTCGCTCCGAACGACTCCGGAGTCGACCGCGAAACGACTCCGGAGTCGACTTCCACTCCGGAGTCGTCTTCTACCATTCGATCTCGAGGACCTCGTAGGCCTCGAGGCTCGGTAGCGTCACCGCGGACCATCCGTCCCGCGCCGTCACCGGCAGATCCCGTCCCAGCGCGACGGCCCGCACCCGACGCACCGTTCCCGGCAGCTCCACACGGATGGCGCGCATCGCGATCGGCGCGAAGTAGGCCGTGTCGTGGTGGCCGGATCCATTGACCAGATGCAGCAGGGTGCGGCCGCGCGCCGGCTGCGCCATCAGCGTGATCTCGACCAGCGGATGCGCCGAGGTGCGCAGTTGCCGTCCTGTCGGTAGCAGCTGATCGATCACGTCGGCGACGAGCCCGGCATGGGCCGGTGCACTGTGGCGGTAGTAGAGCCCGCCGACGTCCCACGGCAGGTAGGCGGCGCGGCCGGCGCCGTGCGCCGCCATCACCAGGCCCGGCACCGCCGTCTCGGTCTTGTCGCTCCACACCTTCTCGGGCGGGCCGAACATCGCCGTCGGGATCAGCGTGAGGATCGGCGGGTCGATCGGCGCGAGCTCGACGTAGTCGCATGACGCCGACGATAGCTCAAGCGACCCTTCGGGCGGGCGGGTGGAAAAGGACGACTCCGGGGTAGAACTCGACTCCGGAGTCGTTGTAGAACCCGACTCCGGAGTCGTTGCAGAACCCGACTCCGGGGTCGGGTTGGGACCGCAGGAAGGGTCAGGGCAGCTTGAGCACCTGGCCCGGCTTGATCTTGTCCGGGTCGCTCAACTGGTCCTTGTTGAGGTCGAAAATCTTCATGTAGGCGTTGGCGCTGCCGAGGTGCTCCTTGGCAATCTTGCTCAGCGTGTCGCCGGCCTGGACGGTGTAGGTCTTGGCGGCCTCCGTGGCCTTGGCCGCTGCGGTTGCCGTGCCCGGCGTCGTGCCGGCCCCACCCGTGACCTTGATGTCGGCGACGATGTCGCGTTCCCAGGTCGGGATGGTCTTGATGGCGTTCCAGATGTCGTTCTTCTCGGCCTCGGTCGCGACCGTGCCCTTGAAGTGCAGCTTGCCCTCGTGTTCCTCGGCATTGCCTTGGAACTTGCCCTTCGCGGTCTGGATGGCGTACGCGTACGTGTCTCTCAAGCCCATGTGTGACCTCCAATCAACGGAGTCCAGCCTACCTCCAATCCGTGACGCCGCGAAACCTGTCGCGCATGAGCTGAAGGCGCCTCAGCCGTCGACCCGCAGCGCCACCATCGGATCGACCCGCGAAGCGCGCCGGGCCGGCACGTAGGTGGCCGCGAGCGCGGTCATGGCGAGCAGTATGGGGACGGCGGCGAACGTCAACGGATCGGTCGGCTGGACGCCGTAGAGCATGGTCGTGAGCACCCGGGTCGAGACCCAGGCGCCGGCCAGGCCGAGCGCGCCGCCGATGGCGAGCCGCCGCAGCGCCTGCCCGAGGATGAGCCGCAGCACGTCGCCGCGCCTGGCGCCGAGCGTCAGGCGCAGACCGATCTCGCGAGTCCGCCGTGACACCGCGTAGCTCATGACGCCGTAGATGCCGGCAGCGGCGAGCACCAGCGCCAGCGCCGCGAAGGCGCCGAGCAGCGACGACTGGAAGCGCGGCCGGGCCAGCGCGCGATCGACGGCGGCCGCGAGCGTCGTCGTCTCCGAGATCGAGACCCCGGGATGGACCTCCCAGATGGCGCGACGGACCGGCTGCGCGAGCGCGGCGGGATCCCCGCTGGTTCGCGCGACGACGGTCAGGTAGGCGTGGTGTCCCGCCGAGCCGTCGAGGTACGACGCCGACTGCAGGTAGGGCAGATAGATTGTCGGGTCGGCATGGCCCTCCCAGGAACTGGAAACGGCATCGCGGACCACGCCGACGATCGTCAGCCACTGCGGCGCGTCGCCAGTGGGATCGTCGAACGTGATGCGCTGGCCCAGGGCGTCGCCATTCGGGAAGTTCCGCCGCGCGAGTTCGTCGCTGACGATCGCGACGTCGGGCGACTGCCGCGTGTCGGCGTTGGTGAAGTCGCGGCCGCGGTGCAGCGGCAGCCGCAGCGTCGAAAAGTAGCCGGGCAGGACCACGCGATAGATCGCGCCCGGCCGATCGTCGACCGTCGTCCGCGGCCGTCCCGCGATGTCGAAACCGCGCGTCCAGACGTCGCCGACCAGCGGGGCGTGATTGACGGCGCTGGCCGTCTCGACGCCCGGGAGTCCACGGATCGCGTCGACGGCCGCGGTGAAGAAGGCGGCGCGCCGCGTCGGCTCGGCGGCGGACGAGCCCTGCACCGAGACCGACAGCGAGAGCACGCCCTTCGGGTCGAAGCCGGGATCGATCGCCGACGCGGCGGCGAGGCTGCGCAGAGTGAGGCCGGCGCCGATCAGCAGCACCAGCGCCAGCGCCATCTCCGAGACGACGAGCAGGTCGCGCAGGAACGCTTCGCGCCTGTGCCCGGCGACGCCGCGCGCGGCGAGGCGATCGCCGATCCGCGTCCGTGCCGCCTGCCACGCCGGGACGAGGCCGAAGACCACGCCGGTCAGCACGGTCAGTCCGAGCGTGAAGGCCAGGGTCCAGCCCTCGATCGCCATGTCGGCCACGCGCGGCAGATCCGGCGGCGCGGTCGCCGCGATCACCCGCACGCCGAGCGCCGCCACCGCCAGGCCGACGATGCTGCTCAGGCCGGCCAGCAGCAGGCTCTCGGTGAGGAGCTGGCGGATGATCTGGAAGCGGGTGGCGCCGAGCGCCAGGCGCACCGCGATCTCCGACTGCCGGGCCGCGGCCCGGGCCAGCAGCATGTGTGCGACGTTGGCGCAGGCGATGAGCAGGACGAAGCCGACGGCGACGAGCAGCACCGAGAGACCGATCCGGGTGTGGCCGACCACGCGCTCCTTCAGCGGCACGACCTGCACGTTGCGGTTGGTGCCCGGGAACGCCTGCTCGAGTCGCGCCGTGACGAAGTCGACGTCGGCCTGGGCGCCGGCGGCGGCGACGCCGGGCTTGAGGCGGGCGAAGATGCGCAGGCTGTTGCCGCTGCGGCTGTCGCGCCGGCCGTCGAGCGGGAGCGGCGCCCACAGCTGCGCCTCGGTGGCCCAGAAGGGCGCGAACATGAAGCGCGGCGGCATCACGCCGACGACGGTATAGGACTCGCCGTCGAGCCGCATCGTCCGCCCGATGACATCGGCGGCGCCGCCGAACCGCTGCTGCCAGAGGCCGTGACTGATGACGACGGTATGCAGCTCGGCGGCCTCGGTGCTGCCGGTGGCCAGCAGGCGCCCGTGCTGCGGCGCGACGTCCAGGAGGCGCAGCGTCGAGGGCGACAGCCGCAGCCCTTTGACGCGCTCGGCGCCGGTCGCGAGCCCCAGATTCGGCGACCACACCTCCGCCGCGCCCATGGCCTCGAACGAGCGGGTCTGCGCCTGCCAGTCGAGGAAGTTGGCCGGCGCGACGGGGAAGCGGCCTTCGTGCAGGACGATGACGAGCCGGTCGGGATCGCCGTAGCCGAGCGGCTGCAGTAGGATCGCTCGCACGGCGCTGAACATCGTGGTGTTGGCGCCGATGCTGAGACCGAGGATCAACACCGCCGCGGCGCAGAAGGCGGGCGCGCGCCGCAGGCCGCGGACGCCGAGCCGCAGGTCGCGCCACCACGCCTCGATCCAGCGGGCGCTGCGGCTGTCGCGGTGCGCCTCCTTGATCGGCTCGACGCCGCCGAAGCGCTGGCGGGCCGTGCGCCGCGCGTCCTCGGGCGAGTAGCCGGCGGCGACCAGGTCGCGCTCGGCGAGCTCGAGGTGCGCGGCGATCTCGTCGTCCAGCTCGGTATCGAGCTGCCGGGCGCGGCCGAGCGCGAGCAGGCGGCTGACGGTGCGACGCGGGCTCATGAACCCATCCCATAAATGGGGCGACGCACCGAGGCCGGCGAGGCGCCCGGCTGGCAAGGCGCGACGACCGCGAATACCGAGCCGTATTCAAGGGAGGAGCAACGCAGCGAGGCGGGATGCATCGCCGGCCGAATGCCGGCCCATTTATGGGATGGGCTCATGCTTTGGCCTCTAGGAATCGGGCAACGAGAGCGTTGGCCCGCTCCCAGTTGGCGACCGCCACGCGGAGCTGGTCGCCGCCGGTGTCGGTCAGGGCGTAGACCTTCACCTTGCGGTTGGTGTCAGAGACGCCCCACTCGGTGCGGATCCAGCCCTGCTGCTCGAGCCGGATGAGAGCCGGGTAGACCGAGCCCTGGCTGAGGCGCAGCAGATCCTCGGACACCTGCTCGATGCGCCGCGCCAGGCTGTAGCCGTGCAGCGGCCCCATCGTGTCCAGGGTCTTCAGGATCAGGATGTCGAGGGTGCCGTAGGGGACCGTTTCCGGTTTTCGTATCGACATGTCTAGTGTCGACATGTTGCCACGCGACAGGTCGGCGGCGCAACCCCGATGTGATCGACCGGGGATCAGGCGTCGGGGCGGCGGTCAGCCGACGTCGGCCTCGCGAATGCGATCGCGGGTCGCCGCGTGGCCGGCGAAGTCGGCCCAGCCGGACGCGGTCGCGTCGTACTTGTCGTCGCGGATGCGCGGGTTCGCGCCGAGGCGCAGCAACGCGTCCGCCGCGCTGGTGTTGCCGTGCCAGGCCGCGGCGTGGAGCGCGGTGCAGCCGCCGACGCCGTCGATCGACGTGGTCCGATCGTCGATCGCGTCGGGCGACGCGCCGGCGCGCACCAGCGCCTCGATCACCGTGCCCGGCGCGCGTTCCGCGGCGCGCACGATCAGCGCGCCCCAGCGGCCGCCCGGCGCGAGGCTGCCGGGATCGGCGGCGGCGAGGCGGGCCACGTCGCCGGCCCGGCCGAGCGCGACGGCGGCCGGCAGCGCGATGCGCGCGCCGTGTTCGATCAGGCGCCGCGCCATGTCGGCCTCGCCGCCGAGCGCCGCCTGATCGAGCGCGCTCAAGCCGGCCTGATCGGGCGCGTCGGGATCGGCGCCGAGCGCGAGCAACACGGCCAACGCCTCGGGCTGGCGCTTGACGACGGCCAGGTGCAGCGCGGTGCGCCGGCGGTTGGTGCGATCCATCACCCGCGACAGCGACGCCGGATCCGCCGCCGCCGCCGCGCGGATCGCGTCGAGGTCGCCGACCGCGACGGCCGAGAACAGGTGATGCCGGGCGCCGCCGGCCAGCAGGCGGGCGAGGACCTCGGGCCGCACCGTCACGTAGTCCCAGCAGGTCGCCCAGCCGATGACCGCGAGCTCGTGGCCGTCGCCGGTCCCGATCGGATTGGCGCCGTGCGCCAGCAGCAGCTCGATGACCGCGAGGTCCTGGTTCTCGGCGGCGAAGTGCAGCGGGAACGCGGCGTCGCCGTCGTCGCGGACGTTCGGATCGGCGCCGCGCTCGAGCAGCAGGCGTACCACCGGCTCGCGCGACACGCCGAAGTGCAGCGCGGTGCGCCGGCCGGTGTGGCCGGGCAGCGTGCCGGGCACGCTGACGAGATCCGGATGCGCGTCGAGCAGCGCAGCGAGGCCGACGACGTCCCCGGCGTCGGCGGCGGCGAGGATGCGTTCCAGCGGCCCGTTCTGCATGGACGGTTCCTTCGAGATACGCCCGGATGCGCGGCGCCCAGGGCGCCCGGCGGCCAGTCTCGGTCGCGTCGCGCCCGGTGTCAACCTTGGTGATACGATGCGCTCCTCCTGCCACGTTGACGCCCATCAACCGTGATTGCGGAGGAGAAGGCATGCAAGCCAGATTCACGTCTCTACTCGTGGTGTGGGCAGCCACCGTCGTGCTGCCCTCGAGCGGATGGGCGCAGCAGGACAAAGACAAGGACCGCGACCATCGCCACCCGCGTCCGTCGGCTCCGGCCGAGGCCGCGGTCGACTTCGGCGTACTGCCGCTGGCCCCGCTCGGCCCGGCGCCGTGCCTGCAAGCCGGCGCCATCGGCGGTCCGGCCGATCCCTGCGCCTACCTGCTCCACCGCCTGACGCCCGAAGAGGTGACCGTCGCCAAGGGCGGCCAGGTGACGTTCCAGATCCACGGCGGCGGCCACGGGCTGGCCATCTACGAGGTCAGCAAGAAGACGACGCGCGAGGATCTCGGGCAGTTCCTCTGTGCCGGCCCCGATCCGGCGACGCTGGTCGAGCCGGGGCTCCATCCCTGCAACCTGCTCGCCGCGAACGCCAGCGCGAAGCACGTCATCACGGACGGCAGCCGTGACGTCGTCATCGTCGCCGAGGCCAACGTCACCAACACGCATCCGGACAACCGCGTGTGGTCCGAGCCGGGCCGGCTGATGTCGGCCGGCGCCCAGCAGTTCCTCAACGGCGGGACCGTTCCGGCGGGTCCGACGTCAAACGGCCAGCTCGTGACCTACCGGTTCCGGAAGAACGGCCGCTACCTGGTCATCTGCATGAACCGGACGCACTTCCTCAACGACTGGATGTTCGGGTTCGTCGACGTGGTCGGCAACGGGCACGACGACTGAGGCATCATCCAGGCGCCGGCCCCCGCCGGCGCCATTCGGAGTCCCTGTGGGACGAGCGCACGCCTACTTGATTGGGATCGCCATCGTCGGCGCCCTGTCGATCGCCATCGTCGGCGCCCTGTCGATCGCCTCGGCGCAGCCCGCCGATTCGCTGGCGCCGCTGCGGCGCGTCTGGCAGGAGCCGTCGCCGGCCGCCCGGCCGATGATGCGCTGGTGGTGGTTCGGCCCCGCGGTCACGCCGCAAGGCCTCGACCGCGAGCTGCAGGCGATGCACGACGCCGGCCTCGGCGGGGTCGAGGTCCAGCCGGTCTACCCGCTCGTGCCGGACGATCGCGGCCGCGGCCTCGTCAACCATCCGTTCCTGTCGGCGCCCTTCCTGGACGCCGTCCGCCACAGCGCCGAGACCGCTCGCCGACTGGGCCTGCGCTTCGACCTGACCCTCGGCAGCGGCTGGCCGTACGGCGGGCCGCACATTTCGATCGATCATGCCGCCGGCCGGTTGCGCTGGGAAAAGGTGCCGGTGCCAGCGGCGTCACGCCGCGTGCCGCTGCCGCCGATGACGACGGGCGAGCGGCTGATCGCCGTGACCCGGCCGGAGGGCGGCGCCGAGCTGACCGACATCCGCGGCGACGCGGTGTGGCTGCCCGAGGGCGCCCGGCCGTCCGAGCTGTGGGTGTTCATCGCCGGCCCGACCGGCATGATGGTCAAGCGCGCCGCGGTCGGCGCCGAGGGCTACGTCCTCGATCACTACGATCGCGCGGCGCTGCAGGCGCACCTCGACGCGGTCGGCACGCCGCTGCTGGACGCGCTGCGCGGCCTCGCGCCGGCCACCGTGTTCTGCGACAGCCTGGAAGTGTTCGGCTCGGACTGGACGCCCGACCTGCTGGCCGAGTTCGCGCGGCGCCGCGGCTACGACCTGCGCCCGCACCTGCCGGCGCTCGTGACCGGCACCGATGCCCGCGCCGTCGGGCTGCGCCAGGACTGGGGCCGCACCCTCGGCGAGCTCTACGAAGAGCGGTTCCTGGCACCGCTGGCCGCGTGGACGCACGCCCGCGGCTCGAAGCTGCGCATCCAGGGCTACGGCATCCCGCCGGCGACGCTGTCGAGCAACCGCCTCGCCGACCTCACCGACGGCGAGGGCGCGCAGTGGAAGACGATCACGCCGGCGCGCTGGGCCTCGTCGGCGAACCACCTGTTCGATCGGCCGGTCACGGCGTCCGAGACGTGGACCTGGCTGCACTCGCCGTCGTTCGCGGCGACGCCGCTCGATCTCAAGGCCGAGGCCGATCGCCACTTCCTGCAGGGCGTCAACCAGATGATCGGCCACGGCTGGCCGTCGACGCCGGACGCCGTCGACGATGGCGCCTGGCGGTTCAACTGGCGGTTCTATGCCGCCGCCGCCCTCAACGACCGTAACCCGTGGTGGATCGCGATGCCCGACGTGTCGCGCTACCTGCAGCGCGTCAGCGCGCTGCTGCGTGAAGGCCGAGCGGTCAACGACGTCGCGCTCTACCTGCCCACGGACGACGCCTTGGGCGACATCAAGCCGGGCACCGCGCACCTGCTCGAGCTGCTGCGCGAGCGGATCGGCCCGGTGGTGCCGGCCGCGATCCTCGACGCCGGCTTCGGCTTCGACGTCATTGACGACGCCGCGCTCGGCACCGGCACCCCGGCGTCGATGGCGGGCGGCGCGCTGACCGTCGGCGGCCAGTCGTACCGCGTCATCGTCCTGCCGGCCGTGGTCACCATGCCGGCCGAGACGCAGGCGACGCTGCGCGCGTTCATCGCTGGGGGCGGACGCGTCGTCGCCGTCGATCGCCTGCCCGAGCGGACGCCGGGGCTGCGCGGCGAGCCGCTGCCGGCCGGTCTGACGCTGACCCCGACGCCCGCGACGTCGCTGGGCGCTGCCCTCCAGGCCGCGCTGACGCCGGACATCCGGCTCGAGCCGGCCTCGCCGGACGTCGGCCAGCACCATCGCCGCGTCGGTGACGCCGACGTCTACTTCGTCGCCAACACCGCCAACACGCCGCGCGCCGCGCGCCTGACGGTGCGGACGATGGGGCGCGCCGAATGGTGGGATCCGCTGACCGGCGAGAGCCGCCGCGCCGATCCGGTCGCGGTCGGGCGCGACACGATGACGGTCGCGCTCGATCTGCCGGCCTATGGATCGACGGTGCTGGTGGTGGCGCGGGGCCCCGCGCCGCGGTCGTCCCGCCTGACCGCTCTTCCGGCGCCTGCCCCGCGCATCTTGCCGATCGCCGGTCCCTGGACGATCGCCTTCGCCGATCGATCGATCGCGCCGCGGACCCGCGACTCGCTGGCGTCGTGGGACGCCGACGAGGACACGCGCTACTTCTCGGGTGTCGCCACCTACGAGGCGGCCCTCGAACTGCCGGCCATCCCGGCCGGCGCCGCCGTCGTGCTCGACTTCGGTCCGGGCACGGCGGTGACGCCGAACGATCGCGGCCCCGGGATGCGCACCTGGCTCGACGCGCCGATCCGCGACGCCGCGGTGATCGCGATCAACGGCCAGCCGGCCGGAGCGGTGTGGTGTCCGCCGTTCCGGCTCGACGTGACGCGGCTGGTGAAGCCGGGCCGCAACGCCGTCTCGATCCGGGTCGGCAACACGGCGCTGAACCACATGGCGGGCCGGCCGCTGCCGGACTACCGCCTGCTGAACCTGCGCTACGGCGACCGCTTCCAGCCGCAGACGATGGAGCAGGTCCGGCCGTTGCCGTCGGGGCTCGTCGGCCCCGTCCGGCTCGAGATCACTCCGCCTCGACCACGCTGACCGGGCTCGCCGTCGGCACGATCCGCGTCAGGCGCAGGCCGGCCTTGGCGAGGAGGTCGCGGTATTCCTCCGGCGTGCGCTCGCGGCCGCCCGGCACCGTCAGCATCACCAGGTCGAGCATCTTGGCCGGGTGCGGCACGTTGGGCGGCGTCACCACCATCTCCACGAGCAGCACCTTGCCGCCGGGCGCCTTGGCCTTGCGGCAGTGCTCGAGGATGCGCACGCAGCGGGCCTCGTCCCAGTCGTGGATGATGTGAGACAGGAGGTAGAGGTCGCCGCCGGCCGGGACGCCGTCGAAGAAGCTGCCGCCCTCGACGCGGGCGCGCCCGGTCAGGCCCTCGGCCTCGAAGCGGCGCTGGGCCTCGGCGACGACGTGCGGCATGTCGTAGGTCACGCCGCGGGCGTCGGGGTGCTGGCGCAGCACGTTGACGATCATGTTGCCGGATTCCGCCGCCGATGTCGATGACGGTGCCCGCGAAGGGATAGGCGGCGGCGACCGCCGGCGGCTCCCCGCCGTGGATGCCGATCATCGCGTCGTTGAAGATCGCCGCGGCCTCCGGCTCGTGCGACATCCAGTCGAAGAGCGGCTCGCCCATGGCGACGTCCCAGGCCGGGTTGCCGGCCTCGAGCGAGGTTCGCATCGCGCCGAAGGCCCGCCACATGCCGTCACTGCCCAGCATCTGGACGGCGGCGCGGGTCTTGGCCGGGTGGTCGCTGCGCAAGGTCCGGCTCATGTCCGTGTGCGAGAACCGGCGGCCGTCGTGCTCGCTGAACACGTCGTGGGCGGCGAGCAGCCGCAGCACGCGGTACAGCGTGTCGGGATGGGTGGCGGTGGCCGCGGCCAGTTCCTCGACCGGGCGCGGCCCGGCGTCCAGGTGGTCGGCGACGGCCAGTTCCGCCGCCAGCCACACCGCTCGCGCGGGGACCATGGCGGCGGCCATCTCGAAGATGCGGACGTTGGGCGGAAGCGCGGGCGCGGCCGGCTGGGTCATGGCCGCGGAGAATAGCAGAGCTGTGTTCGGCCCCAGGGTGACGCGACGTTCTCGGAGTGAAAAGGCGTTACGCTACTCCCAGATGAGGTCCGCATGATGTTCTGTTTCCGTTCCGCCGCCGTCCTGTCGCTGGCGCTGGCCACACCGAGCGCCGCCGCTCAGCATCAGCATGCCCCGGCCACGACCCCGGCCCAGGCCCCTGCCCCGCACGCGCACGCCGCCGCGGGCCACGAGCAGCTGGGGACGGTCGCCTTCGCCACGTCGTGCAGCGCCGAGGCCGGCCCGCTGTTCAACCGGGCGGTCGCGCTCCTCCATTCCTTCGAGTTCGGCGACGCCATCAAGGGCTTCACCGCCACCCTCGCCAAGGACCCGACCTGCGCGATGGCCGAGTGGGGCATCGCGATGAGCCGCTGGGGCAATCCGTTCGGCCAGGCGCAGCGCGCCGCCGGCCCGTTGAAGGAGGGCGCCGCCGCGGTGGCCCGCGGCCAGGCGCTGGCGCCGAAGACGCCGCGCGAGGCCGGCTACCTGAACGCGGTCGCTGTCCTCTTCGCCGAGGCCGACACCGTCGATCAGCGGACGCGCTTCGTCCGCTACCGGGATGCGATGGCCGCGCAGGCCGCCGCCAATCCCGGCGACGTCGAGGCGCAGATCTTCTACGCCCTGTCGATCGCCGGCGCCAACACGCCTTCTGACAAGACCTACGCCGATCTGCTGAAGGCCGGCGACATCCTGGAGAAGCTGATCGCCACCAGGCCGCAGCATCCCGGCCTGGCGCACTACATCATCCACAGCTACGACGTCCCGGCCCTCGCCGACCGCGCCCTGGTCGCGGCGCGCCGCTACGCCACCATCGCCCCGTCGGCGCCGCACGCGCTCCACATGCCGTCGCACACCTTCACGCGCGTCGGTTCGTGGCAGGAGTCGATCGAGACGAACATCGCCTCGGCCAACGCCGCCAAGGCGGTCGGCTCGGCCGCCGAGGAGCTGCACGCGATGGACTACCAGGCCTACGCCGCGCTCCAGACCGGTCAGGACGGGATCGTCCGCGCGTTGATGGCGGCCCTGCCCGACCTGCAGGCGCGGTTCAACCCGGACGCGATTGGCGGCGCCGCGCCCGGTTCGGCCGGTTTCTTCGCGATGGCCGCGATCCCGGCGCGCTACGCGCTCGAACGCGGCGACTGGAAGGCGGCGGCCGCGCTCGTGCCGCAGACGACGCGGTTCCTCTTCCCCGACGCGCAGACCTGGTTCGCCAAGGCGATCGGCGCCGCGCGCTCGGGCGACGCCGCCGCCACCAAGGCCGCGATTGTCGAGCTGACGCGGATCCGCGACGGGCTGACGGCGAACAAGGAAGCCTATTGGGCCGAGCAGACCGAGATCCAGCGCCGCACGGCGACGGCCTGGCTAGCGCTGGTCGAAGGCCGATCCGCCGAGGCGCTGACCGAGATGATGGCGGCGGCGGATCTCGAGGACAAGACGGAGAAGGCCGCGGTGACGCCCGGGCCCCTGGCGCCGGCCCGCGAGCTGGTCGGCGAGATGCGGCTGACGATGAAGCAGCCGGCCGAGGCGTTGCAGGCCTTCGAGGCGACGCTGAAGAAGGAGCCGAACCGCTTCCGCGCGCTGGCTGGGGCGATCAGCGCCGCGACCGCCGCCGGCCAGGGCGCTCGGGCCCGCGAGCATGCCCAGGCGCTGCTGAAGGTCTGCGCCAAGGCCGATGCGCCCGCCCGGCCGGAGCTGGTCGGGGCCAAGAAGCTGGTGTCGACCGCGTCGCGCTGACGGCCAAGCCACCGCCGCCCGCGTGACGGCGCCGCCGCGCGCCTAGCGCGGCGAATAGCAGCCGGCACGCCCGGAGGGCGGCCCGCGGCCGCGCGTGAGAGCGCGGCCGCCACCAAGCTAGGGCGCCGATGGCGGCACGAAGCCGACGCGGACCGTGCGCGCGGGCAGCTCGCGCTTGCCGTCGCCGACCAGCATCAGCAGCCGGCGGCCGTCCGGGTGGATGGCGTAGTTGAAGCGCAGCCCGAGGCCGATCGGCCCGATCGCCGCCGACGTGAAGAGCGCCTTCGGCGCGCCCAGCCGCGGCCGGCCGTCCGGTCCGTGGGTCGGGACGCCGAGCAGCCGCCGATCGCCGGACAGGTAGTAGAGCGTGTCGCCGGACGGGCTCCAGCGCGGATCCGACTCGCCGAGCCCGGGCGACACCATCTGCGGCGGCGTCGCCGGCGCCAGCAGGTCCTGCACGTAGACGGACCAGCGGCCGCTGCGATTCGAGGTGAACGCCAGCCAGTGGCGATCGGGCGAGAACTGCGGCTCGATGTCGTCGTATAGCTCGGCGACCAGCGGCTTGGCATTGCCGGTCCGGGTGTCGAGCGCCCAGATGTTCCAGCCGCGGCCCATGCCGCGCTCGGTGAACGCCAGCTGCAGGCCGTCGCGCGACCAGCTGTTCGGGTACTTCGTCGACGCCGAGCCGTAGAGCGGACGTGGCTCGTCCGACGTCGCCCATTGCCGCGCGAACAGGTCGCGGATGCCGCGCGGGTTCGACGAGAACGCGATCGACTGGCCGTCCGGCGACCAGACCGGATCGGAGGCACCGCCGGGGGCGTCGGTCAGGCGGCTCGGCGGCTCGGCCTCGCCTACGATCCAGATGTCCCGCCGTCCCGTCGTCTTGTCCGTGCACTCCACGGCGACGTGATCGCCGGTGGGAGAGAACTCGGGGTTCCGGCACAGCGGCGGCGCCGGCAGGACGCCGAGCTCGCGCCCCGACAGGTCGAACCACGCCAGCCGCGTCGAGGACTCGCGCAGCTTGCGATAGACGAGGACGCCGGCTTCCGAGAGCGAGAGGGCCGGCGTCACGGCCTGGCCGTCGTTGCCGAGGACGCCCCCTTCGAGCGTCGCGATCGGCCCGGTCGGCAGCAGCGTCGCCGGATCGAGCGCCTGCGTCTGCAGCGCGCCGTTGGCGATCCAGGTGATCGAGGCGGGGCCGAGCACGGCATTGGGCCCGAGGTCGAAGAGGCGGGCGCTGGTCCGCGGCTCGAGCCGGGCGAGGTAGATGCCGGCGGTGTCGCGAGCGCCGAAGCCGATGCGGTAGGTGAAGGTGCGCTGGTCGGGGCGGAAGGCGGGGCCGACGGCGACGGCGTCAGGGCCGATCTCGGACGGGATGGAGAACGGCTGCGGCGAGCCGCCGCTCGCGCTGACCGTCCACAGCGACGACACCTGCGAGAACACGATGACGCCGTCGCGATTCCAGGCCCCGCCGCCGAACTGGTTGATCGGGCAGATGTTGCTGACCGGGCCGCCGTCGATCGGTACCCGCTTCAGCAGCCCGCTGGCGTGGAAGCCGACGAACGTGCTGTCGGCGGACCAGAACGGCATCGCCGCGCCTTCGGTGCCGACGATTGGATAGATCGTCCGCGAGCCGATGCCGCGGCGATAGAGGAGCTGGGTGCCGTTGGCCCAGGCCGAGAAGACGACGACGCGGCCGTCCGGTGAGACGCGGGCGTCGTTCGACGTCGGGTCGAGGCGCAGCGGCTCCTCGGCGACCACGTCGAACTCGATCGGCGTGACGGCGACGCCGGCGGGCGGTGCCATGCTGCTGCGCCAGAGGAGCACGGCGGCGACGATCAGGGCGAGCGCCGCGACGCCCAGTCCGAGCTCGGCGAGCGCGAAGCGGCGGCCGCCCAACCCGGCCAGCGCCAGCCGGGCGCGTCCCGACGATCCGGCGCCGAAGATCGCGCCGAGCGCGTGCTCCAGTTCGCCGACGGTGTGGAAGCGTCCGTCGGGCGGCGCGGCGATGGCCCGCTCGACGACCCGCACCAGCGCCTCGGGCAGATCCGCCCGCGCATCGAGCAGGCGCACGCGCTGATGGCGTTCGTGCGCCGCCTCGAGGTCGGCGAGCGTCTCGCCCTCGACCGGGTGGCGGCCGGTGAGCAGGAAGAACAGCAGCACCCCGATGGCGTAGACGTCGCTCACCGCCGTCGCCCGCTCGCCGGCGAACAGCTCGGGCGCCATGTAGATCGGCGTGCCCTGCAGGTTGGGCGGCAACACGTCGTCGATGCCGTGCGCGCCGCTGAAGTCCATCAGCACGATCCGACCGCCGACCTCGCGCATCACGTTGGCGGCCTTGATGTCGCGGTGGACCAGGCCGTGCGCGTGCAGCGCGGAGACGGCGCGGCAGACGTCGATGCCGATCCCGGCCGCCTCGCGCGGGCTCATCGGCCCGCGGGCGGTCACCGCCTCGGCCAGCGTCTCGCCGTCGACCAGCTCCATCCACAGGCCCGACTGGCCGCTCTCGTGCTCGGCGCCGTAAACGGTGACGACGTTCGGGTGGCGGACGCGGGCCAGGGCCCGCGCCTCGCGCAGCGACGGCGCTGTGCCGTCGGCGAGCGGGTGCAGGAACTTGACCGCGACCTCGCGATCGAGCTGCGTGTCCCAGGCGCGATGGACATCGCCCGAGAAGCCCGACGCCAGCGGCTCGAGCACGAGCAGCGTCCGCCACGATCGGACCGCCGGCCAGGCGCCGTCGCCCGATCCGTTCGGCCGGGCCGCGCCGTCGCCGGCCTCGCCGCGGCGGCGGACGATCTGGCTGAGGCGGAGCAACTCCTCGACGACGGGCGTCTCGTCACCGGTGGCGCGGGCGCGCGCCGCCGGCCAGTCGACGGCCTCGCCCGACGACACGGCGGCCGCCAACGCCACCAGCCAGGGATCGTCGGAAGGCGCGTCAGTCACCCGGATCGGTTCCTAGGCGTAGTCGTCGACGGTCAGGTAGGCGGAGGACCTGCTGGAAGAGGGTCATCAGCTCGGGCAGCGACTTGTCGCCGCCGAGGACCTCGCTGATGCGCCGATCCAGCGTGAGCGTGTCGCGGCCTTCCTCGGCCAGCGCCCGCTCGACCTCGCGCTTCACCCACTGGCCGAGCGAGAACATCATGAAGTCCTGCTCGTAGCTCTGGGCCAGCTCCGGCAGCTGGATGCCGAAGGCGCGGGCGATGACGACGCGCAGCGCGCCGACGATCTCGGCCAGCGAGCGCATGACGAAGGCGTCGTGGTTGGCATCGGCCAGCGAATAGACGGAGGCGATATCACAGGCGCCGCCGTCGAGGCACGAGTTGTTGGGGTCGAAGATGGCGCCGAGCCGCCACGCCAGCGGCGTCGACGGCAGGAAGCCGAGCCACAGCAGGCGCGCCGCGATCTGGATCCAGCCCGGGATCATCTTCTCCATGACGTTCTTGCGCGACGCCATGTCCGGCGAGCCCGGCCACAGGTGCCGCGGCCGGCCGACCGCGGTGACGCGGACCGGCGGGCCGGGGTAGTGGTAGACGAACATGCCGATGCCGCGCGACAGGGTCGGCTCGACGCGCTCGAGGGCCGGCGCCGACATGCGGCGGCGGAGCTGCGCCATCACCCGGTCGTGCGTCGCCTCGGGCACGGCCAGCACCATCAGCGGCACCGGCAGGCGGATCAGCTCGCCGTAGTGGCGCAAGTGCGCGGCCTGGACGTCGAGGGCCAGCTCCGCTTCCTTGTGCGCCTCGTCGAGCGCCACCGTGCCCGGCGTCTTCCCCTCGAACAACGGGAAGTGCTCCATCATCGGCCGCGGCCAGGCGCCGAACGATTTGAACTGCATCCAGTCCAGATACCGTTCAAAGTCCGGGAGCAGCGGCTCGGAGCCTTTGATGACGACGACGTCCGAGGTCGACTTGTCGCCGGAGAGGGCGATGCAGACCGAGCGGTTGTGGCCGCGGATGCGGTAGAGATCGCCCTGCTCGCCGGGAGCCGCCGAGGCCATGAACGGGACGCCGGACCGGAGGCCATCCATCGCCGCCGGGACCGCCGGCGAGTCGTTGGACACCGCGGCGAACACGTCCGGGGCGGCCTCGGACACGTCCCACACCACGTCCATCTTCGCCGTCTTGATACCGCCGCTCCACTGGTCGCTCATGTGGCTGAACAATACCATCGGCGGTTCGTCCAGCAAGCGGGTCGGGTATGCTCGGCCCACTACCTGAGGAGGCGAGTCGATGGCGCAGAGATTGACCGCGGCTGATTTCGATCCGGACGTCCTGATTCTGTTCGACGCCTATGTCCACGGAGCCCTGGATCGGCGGGGTTTCCTCGACAAAGCCAAGAAGTACGCGGTAGGGAGCATGACGGCGGCGATGCTGCTCGACGCCCTGAGCCCGAAGTTCGCCGAAGCCCAGCAGGTGAAGACCGACGACCAGCGGGTCGAGACGTCGTCGGTCGAGTTCCCGTCGCCGCAGGGCAGCGGCAAGGCCCGCGGCTACCTGGTGCGGCCCGCTGGCAGCGCCGGCAAGAAGCTGCCGGCGATCCTGGTGATTCACGAGAACCGCGGCCTGAACCCGCACATCGAGGACATCGCCCGCCGGCTCGGCCTGGACGGCTACATGGCCTTCGCGCCCGACGCGCTGTTCCCGGTCGGCGGCTATCCCGGCGACGAGGACAAGGCGCGGACGCTGTTCCAGACCCTGGACCAGCCGAAGACGCGCGAGGACTTCGTCGCCGCCGCGCACTGGCTGCGCGGCCGGGCCGATGCCACCGGCAAGATCGGGGCGGTCGGCTTCTGCTACGGCGGCGCCATCGTCAACATGCTCGCCACCCGCGTGCCGGAGCTGGCCGCCGGCGTCCCGTTCTACGGCGGCGCCCCGCCGGTCGCCGACGTCCCCACGATCAAGGCGGCGCTGCTGCTGCAGTTCGCCGAGACCGACGAGCGGGTCAACGCCGCCTGGCCGCCCTACGAGGCCGCGCTCAAGGAAGCGAAGGTCCCCTACGAGGCGCACATCTATCCGGGGACGCAGCACGGGTTCAACAACGACACCACGCCGCGCTACGACGAGAAGTCGGCCAAGCTGGCGTGGGAGCGGACGCGGGCCCACTTCGCCAAGCACGTCAAGGGATGACTGCGTGACGGGATGAGTGAGCGAGACGGGCCGGCCGGCGAGGCGTCCATGCCGCGGATGACCACGTTCGTGGCGGGTCTGGGTCTGCTCTCACTCGGCGGCCAGGCGTCGGGCGCCGCGCCCGGCGCCGCCGGCGAGCCGCACATGATCGCCGTCCAGCAGGCCCACCTCGAGCGGAACGTCGAGCTGCGGGCGCTGATCGACGCGGTGCGGCGCCAGGTCGACGCCATCGTCGTCCTCATCGGCGGAGCCTCGAAGATGAGCGAGGCCAGCCAGCGCGAGCTGCTCGTCATGTTCGAGGCGATCGGGACGCTCGCCAAGGAGCGGCCGATCGCGGTCGGCGACGGCGGCACCAGGGCCGGCATCATGGAGGTGGCGGGCCAGGTGCGGCTCGCCAGCGGCGGCGCGTTCCCGTTGATCGGCATCGCCCCGGCGCGGGAGATTTCGCCGGCCGGGGCGACACCGATCGATCCGAACCACTCCCACATCGTCGCGGTCGACGATCCGGCGCTGCCCAAGGGCGAGGCGGCCTGGGGCTCGGAGACGGCGACGATGTACTGGCTGTTCGATCGGCTCGACGAGGGGCGGCCGTCGGTGGCGATCGTGGCCAACGGCGGCGGCATCGCGCTGGACGAGGTCGCGGCCAACATCGACGCCCGGCGACCGATGATCCTGATCGAAGGGAGCGGCCGCGCTGCCGACGCCGTGATCGCCCTCGTCCGCGGCTCGACACCGGCCGAGGGCGAGACCGCGCTCCTGCAAGGGAAGGCGCGCGCGATGAAGTTGCACCGGCGGCCCGAGCTGTTCCGGATCGTGCCGCTCTCCGCCGGGGCGCCCGGCCTCCTCGAGGCGCTCCGCGCCGCCCTCGGTCCCGACCTGCCGCGGACGCCGTAGCTCGCTACGGGCGCTTCGGCGGCGCCGGCCGTCCGAACATCACGACCACGATCCCGTTGGCGTCGGCGACGCCGATCTCGGTGAACAGCGGGTTGAGGATGTTGGCGCGGTGGCCGCGCGACTTCATCCACGCCTGCTGCAGCTCCGGCTCGTTGTCGTAGCCCTTGGCGAGGTTCTCGGCGGCCACCTGGTAGCGGTAGCCGGCCGCCTGCATGAAGCTCCAGGGCTGGCGGCCGTCCGGCGTGCGATGGTCGAAGTAGTCCTGCTTCAGCATGTCGAACAGCTTGGCCTTGGCCGCGGCCTCGAGCCGATCGTCGACGGTGACCGGCGGCAGCCCGGCCTGACGCCGCGACTCGTTGGTCAACGCGACGATGTGGCGTACGTCGAGGGGATCGGCATGCGCCGCCCGCGCGCCCAGCGCGAGCAGGATCGCGGCGATGGCCAGGTGCCCGACCTGCCGCAGACCGGCGCGGGTCACGGCGGACCGAGCCGCAACGCCGCGCGCATCCGCGGATCCTGGCGCAGGGCCTGGCCGAGCGGCGTCGGCGGCTGTCTCTCGTCGATCCACACCTGGTCCACCGTCGCGCCCGCGGCCATGAGCCGGCGGACGATCTCGTGGTAGCGGACGTCACCCGGGCGCGACCCGCCCCCACCCCACGCGTGGAGGGCCCAGCCGAGCGCGGTGCCGCCGTAGCTGTCATCCCGGGTATCGACGGGAGCGCCGGCGTCCAACAGCGTCTGCAGGGTCTCGACGTGCGCTCCCCATGCAGCCCAGTGCAATCCCGTCTGGCCGTGCGGCCGGCGCGTCACGCCGACGGGTACGCCCCGCGCCAGGAGGAAGGCGGCGACCGGCGTCTGGCCGTACTCGCAGGCCCACATGAAGCCGTCGTCGCGCTGCCGCTCGGTGGCGGGCGGCTTCAGATGTCCCTCGGCGGTGAAGCAGGCGGTCACGATATCAAGTCGTCCGACACCCGCGGCCGCTTCGAGGTCGAGGCGATCGGCGCGGGCTGCCAGGTAGATCGCGGCGTCGGGGCGTCCGTTGGCGTGGCAGGCGTTGATCAGCGCCGACCAGCCGCCGGGGCCGCCGACCGTCGCGCCGCGAGCGAGCAGGAAGGTCAGCAGCGGCTCGAGGACCCCGGCCAGCACCGGATGAATGCTGGTGGCGGCGAGACCGAGCGTCGTGTCGTCGGCGCCGTACATCGGCGCGGTGGCGTTGACGTCGGCGCCGGCGTCGAGCAGCGCCCCGGCGATCGCGACGAGGTTCTTCGGGGCGCGCTGGCGGAAGCCCTCGATGCCGTTCGAGCCGACGTAGTGGAACAGCGTGGCGCGATGGCGACGCGCCGAGCGCGCCTGGATGAGGCCGGGATCCTCACGGAGCAGGCGCGTCAATGTCGCGAGATCGCCGCCGACTATCGCGTCGGCGGCCGCCTCGAAGCGCGCGACGGGCGAGCGCGGATCGCGGCCCGCCGCGGCGAACGCCGCGAAGGCGTCCCAGCTGTCGAAGAAGTGCTCGCGCGCGATGATCGCCTGCGCCTCGACCTCGGCGTTTTCGGCGAGCTTCCACGGCGGCACCGGCGGCGCGCCGGCGCTCGCCTCGATGCGGGCGGCGAACGCCGTCCAGCTGTCGTCGCCGTGCTCACGCGCGATCACCAGCTGCGCGTCCGCGAGCTGGAAGGCGGTGTCGGGCCCCGCGGCGCGCGCCCGCAGCCGCGGATGATGCGCCGTGACCCGCGCGATCGCCTCGGGATCGGCGGCGCGCCAGGCGCGCAGCAGCTCCTTGGCCTGCTTCTTGTACTGATCGCGGTTCGGCCGGTCGGGGAGGGCCTTGCCGGGCATACGAGTCTCCTTTCATCGCGCCTGGCGTCCGCCACGGGCTCCCGAGACCAGGCTGAAAGAAGAACCGTCGGCAACGGATCGACGTGGGTGGGCACGGCCCTTTCCGCGGACGGGAGGCGCCCCGACGCGCCGCCCGAAATTATACGCAGACAGTGCCAGTTGCTCGGGGCATGCTCCGAGCGTGCTCCGAGCATGCTCCGAGCAAAGTGCAGAAATTGCCACGGCGGCGCGGGCACCGCGACGCGACGGTGGCGATGGCGTCGTGCAGCCGAACGCGCCGCCTTGCGTCGGCGGCGGCGTGCCGGGCATAGTCATCGGCATGATCTGGCGGTCGCTCGTCGTCGTGTTGTGTCTGGGAATGACGCTTCGGGCGCAGCCGGCGCCGCGGCCGGCCGGCGGGCCGCTGGACACGCGTGGCCTGGCCGCGGACGTCGACGCCAGGCTCGGCGCCCATGGCGAAGGCGTGGCCGCGAGCCTGTGGCTCGGCGGGGCCGACGGCGACGCGTGGTTCGCCCGCGACATCGACACGCCGCGCGCGACGGCCAGCGCGATCAAGACGTTCTACCTCGTCGAGCTCTACGCGCGCTTCGCCGGCGGCCTCGATCGGCCGCTGCCGGGCGTCGACGCGGCGCTCGCCGACGACGCCCATCCGGCGATCGCGCATTTCACGCCGGAGCAGCGCGCCGAGATCCGGCGCGAGCTGGGCGGCGCGTCGGTGCGCCGCGTCGCGCTGGTGATGATGGGCAGCGCGCCGGCGTCGAACATCGTCTACAACGCCGCGGCGAACCTGGTGACCGTCGCCCTCGGCGGTCCGGACGGCCTGACCGCGGCCATCCGCCGCCGCGATCCGGCGTTCGCCGCCGTCGCGGCGCGCCGCTACATGCTCCGCAACCGGCGCGAGCGCGGCGACAACGAGGCACCGGCGCGGGCGCTGGGCGTCCTCTACCAGCGCCTCGCGAGCCGCCGCTTCGCCGGCATCGACGCGGCGGCGATGGACGCGATTGTCGAGGCGTTGCGCCGCCCGGACGATCCGGCGCTGGGCCGGCACTACGACAAGGGTGGCGACCTCGACTCCGATCCCCTGACCATGGTTCGCGCCGGCTGGTACGACACGGCCAAGGGTCCGCTGGTCTACGTCGTCATGGCGATGCAGCCGGTTCCCGGGCCGGCCGGGCGCGAGGCGTCCACCGAGAGGCTGTCGAAGACCGCCGACACGCTGGCGGGCACGATCGTCCAGGCCGGCTGGGCGTCGCTCACGTCTTCAGCACGCTGACGTAGAGCCCGTTCCACCAGCCCTCGGTCAGCTCGCGCTCGTAGCGCCGCTCCAGCCCGAGCTCGCCGATCGCTTCCTGCCGCGCATCGAGCAGGTGGCGGGTGTCTCGATGGATCGGATCCGCGCCGACTGGCGCGGCGCGATCGGTGCGCCGTGAGCTGCGGCTGATCGCGTCTACACCAGCGTGGCCTTCGAGATCGGGAGCTCGCGGACGCGCTGGCCGGTGGCCGCGAAAATGGCGTTGGCCAGCGCCGGCACGATCGGCGGCAGGCCCGGCTCGCCGACGCCGCCCGGGGGCGCGTCGCTCTCGATGATGTGGACGTCGACCTGCCGCGGCGCGTCGTTGATGCGCGGCACCGTGAAGGTGTGGAAGTTGGTCTGGGTGATGCGGCCGCCGGCGGCCGAGATCTCGCCGGTCATGGCGAGCCCGATGCCCATCACGGCGGCGCCTTCGAGCTGGGCGCGCACGCGATCCGGGTTGACCACCGTCCCGGCGTCGATGACCTGGACGACGCGCGGAATCCGCACCCGGCCCTGCGCGTCGACGTCGACCTCGACGACCGAGGCGATGTAGCTCGTGAAGCTGCGCGCCGCGACGATGCCCATCCCGTGGCCCTTCGCCCGCGACCGCCTGCTCCACCCGGCCCGCTCCGCGGCGACCTCGAGCACCTTGCGGAGCCGTCGCGTGTCGAACGGGTACTTCTCGACCGGCACGCCGTAGTTCCAGTAGTTCTTGACGCCGTCGGCGGTGAAGTCGAGGATGGCGCCAGGGCCGAGGAGATCCAGCTGGTACTCCAGCGGATCGCGGCCGGCGGCGTGCGCCAGCTCGTCGACGAAGCTGGAGGCCGCGAACACCTGGTAGATGTTGGCGACCGCGCGGAACCAGCCGATCCGCACGTGTGCCTCGGCCGGGCAGTTCTCGGCGCGGTAGGCCGGCACGTCGAAGGGCAGATCGGTGAGCCCCATGCCCAGCTCGATGTCCATCGCGTAGCGTTCGCCGGCGGTGAAGGTCGACGCGATCGGCGGGAACGAGGACCGCGCCAGCCACGCCGTGGGTCGGCCGCGCCCGTCGACCGTCGCCTTGTGCGAGACCGCCGCGACGGCGTGGTAGAAGTCGAACTGCAGGTCGTCCTCGCGGGTCCACGTGACCTTGACCGGCTTACCCACCTTCTTCGAGAGCAGCGCCGCTTCCGCGACGAAGTCCGGCTTCGACTTGCGGCCGAAGCCGCCGCCGAGCAGCGTCACGTGGCAGACGACGTTCTTCTTGTCGATGCCGAGCGCCGCGGCGACGGTGTCCTGGGCCGCCTGCGGGTTCTGCACCGGCGCCCACGCCGTCACCGTGCCGTCGCGGAAGTCGGCGACGGCGACGGGCGGCTCCATCGTGGCGTGCGCGTGGTGCGGCACGTAATAGCTGGCTTCGACGACCTTGCCGCCCCCGTTGGCAGCAGCCTGGGCGAAGACGGCGTCGACGTCGCCGCGGCTGCGCGCGACCTTGCCCGGCTGCTGGACCGCGGCAAGCAGCTGCGCCTTGTAGCGCGCCGAGTCGTAGGCCGCGTGCTGGCCCAGGTCCCACTCGATCTTCAGCTTCTTGCGGCCCTGCATCGCCGCCCACGTGCTGTCAGCGATGACGGCGACGCCGCCGAGCGGCTGGAACATCAGCGGCAGCTTGGGCGGATCGAGGGTGACGACGTCGCGGACGCCCTTGACGGCGCGGGCCGCCGAGTCGTCGAGCGACGTGAGCGTCGCGCCGAGCACCGGCGGGCGCTCGATCGACGCGTGGACCATCCCGTCGACCTTGGCGTCCATGCCGTAGACGGCCGTGCCGTGGACGATGTCGGCGAGGTCGTAGAGGGCGCGGTCCTTGCCGATGTAGCGCCACGCGCTACGCGGCTTGAGGGTCAGTGTCTCGGCCTTCGGTACCGGCAGCTTGGCCGCCGCGGGCACGAGTGAGCCGTAGGACGCTTTGCGGCCGCTGGCCTTGTGCACGACCTCGTGCAGCCCGGTCGCGCAGTCGGCGGCCGGCACGCCCCACTGCGTGGCCGCGGCCTGTACCAGCATCGCGCGCGCCGAGGCGCCCGCCTGGCGGAACGCGTCGAAGAAGTCGCGGATCGACTTCGAGCCGTCGGTGTTCTGGTCGCCGTAGCGATCGTCGCCGATGCCCTGGACGATCTTGACGCGGGCCCAGTCGGCGTCGAGCTCGTCGGCGGCGACCATCGGCAGCGAGGTGCGGATGCCGGTCCCCATCTCGGAACGGTGCGTGACGATGTGGACCGTGCCGTCGGGATCGATGCCGAGGTAGATGCTCGGATGGAGTTCGGCCTTGTCGGCCGCGGTGCGGAACTCGTCGACGCTGCCCGCCGCGAGCAGCGTATCCGGCACGAAGCGGGCGGCGACCACGAAGGCGCCGGCCGAGAACATTCCGCCGAGGAAGCTCCGGCGGCTGACGTTGCTGGTGACGATAGCCGGGAGCGGAGCGAAGGCGTTCATGCCCGGACTCCCGCGGCGCTCTTGATGGCCGCGCGGATGCGCTGATACGTGCCGCACCGGCAGACGTTGCCGGCCATCGCTTCGTCGATCTGGGCGTCGGTTGGCTTCGGCTTCTCGGCCAGGAGCGCCGCCGCCTGCATGATCTGGCCGGTCTGGCAGTAGCCGCACTGCGCGACGTTGGCCGCGATCCAGGCGCGCTGGACCGGATGATCCTGGCCGGCGCCGAGCCCCTCGATGGTCACGACCTTGTGGCCGCCAAGGGAGGCCATCGTCATCTGGCAGGAACGGACGGCCTGGCCATCGAGGTGCACCGTGCAGGCGCCGCAAAAGCCGCCGCCGCAGCCGAACTTGGTGCCGGTCAGGCCGGCCTCGTCGCGCAGATACCAAAGCAGCGGCATGTCGGCGTCGCCGTCGAAGGTGCGCCGCGACCCGTTGAGCGTGAATGTGACCATGGTGTCCGACCTCTGCCGATACCCTAAGTCTCGGCCGTGACGAACGCAAGGGCCACGCCGACTAGACCGGCGTGACCTGGCGGGTGGCCCCGGCCAGCCAATCGGGCTTGATGCGCACGCCCCAGCCCGGGCCGTCCGGCATCACCGCGCGGCCGTCCTTCATCTCGAGCATGGGATCGAACATCGCCCGGGCCTGGCGGGTGATCGCCGCGTCGTCCTCGATCGAGAACTCGACCTCGCCGGCCCTGGGCAGCGCGGCCAGCAGGTGCATCGTGAACACCGTGACCAGCGAGACGTTGGCGGCGTGCGGCTTGGTCACGAGACCGGCGGCTTCGGCCATCTTGGCGACGCGCCAGGCGCGGGTCAGGCCGCCGACGTAGCAGATGTCCGGCTGGACGATGTCGACGGCGCGCATGGCGATCATCCGGCGGAACTGGGCCAGGTCGTTGTCCTGCTCGCCGCCCTGGACGTCGATCTTCGTCAGTGCCTGCGTCACTTCCCGCGTCCATTCGAGCTCCCAGTACGGGCAGGGCTCCTCGAAGGCGGCGTAGCGCGAGTCCTCGAGACGGCGCCCCATCGCGATCGCGACGTCTGGCGTGTAGCAGCTGTTGGCGTCGGCGTGCAGCTCGATGTTCGGCCCGACCGCCTTGCGGACCGCCGGGATGATCGCTTCGCTGCGCCCTGGTGCGGCGTCCTTGTTGCGGCCGCCCGGCGTCCCGAGGCGGATCTTGAAGGCCTTGCAGCCGAACGTGTCGCGCAGCTTCGCCAGCCGCGTCGCCTCGTCGGCCGGCGTGATGTCGCGGCGCATGCTCGATCCATAGGCCGGCAGCGGTCCCACCTTGCCGCCGAGGAGCACCGCCACGGGCTTGCCCGTGATCTGCCCGTAGAGGTCCCACAAGGCCGTGTCGACGCCGGCCAGCGCGCGGCACAGGAACGACCACGGGAACTTCAGCTGCGCGTCGATGATGTCGTCGTTGATCGCGTCGATGTCGGCGATGTCCTTGCCGACGACGCGCCGCGCGATCAGGCGGTGCAGCACCATCGCCGAGATGTCCGCCTCGTAGGGCGCGATCTGGCCCCAGCCGACCTTGCCGTCGCTGGCCGTGATGCGGACCAGCGCCAGCGACTCGCGCTGGAACGTCTCGATCGACTTCACGGTCAGCCCGTGCGGCACCACCGCCCAGTCCTTGTAGCCGGGCGTCCGGCCCAGGTAGTCGTAGGGCCCGGCACCGGGCTGTCGACCTGAATCCTGGGCGAGGGAACCGGCAGACGTGAGGGTCGGGGCGGCCGCGGACAGCGCGGCGCCGGCGGCGACCTGTTCGAGGAAACGGCGACGACGGGTGTGGGTCATGGGGCTGGTCTCCGGGCTGGGTCTGGAAGCACCTACGCCCCGGCTCCATCCGGCGTTGAGGTGAAGTAGAGCGGGTAGATCGACAGGCAGATCACGGCGAACGCGATCATGGCGACCGTCTGCGTGATGGCCAGGATGAACCCGAGGTGGAGGCCGATGCCGACGATGACGCCAGCGACGCGCCATCTGGGACGCAGCAGGCTCCAGGCGACGAAGCCCTCGGTGACGATCGCGGCCACGGCGAGCGCCGCCGGCCCGCGGCCCGCGGCGAGCTCGGCCAAGGCCGGTTGCAGGTTCTCGGCGATGACGCGCCCGGACAGGAAGTCCACGTTGACTTTCGACGCCGCGGCGAAGGCATAGACGATCACCAGCTGCCAGCGCAGCAGGACCAGCGCCGCCTTGCGGTGCCGCTCGGTGTGCGCGAGCGCGAGCAGCCCGGAGAGCAACGCCAGCAGATACAGGTGATTGGAGTAGGTCTGCTGATCCAGCGTCAGCACGTAGCCGATCAGGCCGGCCAGCGCCGCGCCCGTGACCGGCACGGCCTTGCCGGCGGCGACGGTCAGGCCCAGGCCCGCCCACGCGACCGCCAGCCACGGCACCGCGGCTGCCGATGGCCGCGGCCACGGCGCGAGCGGCATCGCCACGACCCGTGGATCGGCGGCGAGCCGAGCCAGTACGGGCCAGAGCTCCAGCGCCTTGAAAGCCGCGGTCAGCCCGATCCCGACCCGCGCGATGGTCAGCGGGGACACGGGATCTCGACCGGCTCAGCGCCGGGGGCGGGGCGATATCGCACCGCGACGGCGCCGGTTCGCGCGCAGATGGCGGGCGGCAGGTAGCGCAGGAGGTCGAGGTCGTCCCGGCGCCGGACGATGTACGACTCCAGCGCGATCGACGTCACCGCGCCATCGCGGCCGACGACGGAGAACGCCGAGGCCGGGGCTCCGGCGGCGTACATCTGCCAGCCGAAACGAGCGGGTCGCGACCTCGTCAGCTGCCACGCCGGAACAACGATCTGCACGGCGAGAAAGGCCATGGCCCACGCCGGCCACCGTCGCATGGCGGTGTCTTGTACCATGGCGTCGGGCCTCCGGTCCTCGAGCCTCAGAAGCCGTGCGGCCGGGCCGCATCGAGCTCCTGCTCGGTGGGGAACCGATCGAACGTGCGGTCGATTGGTTTACCGCGCTGGTGCTTGTCGAAGAAATCGAGCAGCGCGGTCCAATCATCCGGCGTGAAGGCGTGGCCATGGCGCGCGTAGTTGACGCCGAGGTGATCCTCGGCGCCGAAGAGCGCATAGGCGGGCCTGGCGGCGAGCATCGACTCCCGCACGGCTTCGGGCAGCGAGATCCGGTCGGCATCGCCTTCGAGCACGATGAACGGTCGCGGCGCCGCGAGCGCCAGGAACCAGTGCTGATCGAAGGGCAGCTTGTCGCGCTGGCCGCGGAACTGGTGCAGGTTCGGTGAAAACCAGTTCGGGTATTTCGTCTCCATGATGTCGAGCGTCTCGCTGCCACGAGGTCCCGCGAAGCGATACGCGCCGACGCCGCCCCCGCCCGTCACGACCGGCGCGCCGAGCAGGCGGTCGTCGAACGCCGCCGCGACCATCGCCGACTTTCCGTTGCGAGACGCGCCCGTGATGATGAGGGTGCGCGCGTCGATGGAGGGATCGCGTTCGAGATAATCGGCGACCCGTGACGCGCCCCAGGCCCAGCCGGCCAGGATGCCCCAGTCGTAGCCCGGGTAGGCGGGGAAGAAGCGCGTGTTGCGGAAGGCCCAGCTGCCGTCCATGTTGCGCAGCGTGGTGTCCTCGGCGCAGTCATTGGTGTTGAACAGGACCAGTGCGTAGCCGCGCCGGAACACCTCGGCGCGATCGGCGGCCAGTGCTGCCGCGGTCGGCGGCGTGCCCAGGACGCGAGCCGCCGCGGCCGCCGACGCCGCCCCGGACGTCGAGGCGCCGCCAGCGGCCGAAGGCCCCGGTCCAACGAGCAGGAGCACGTTCTCGCCGCGTCCCTGGTTCGGGCCCTGCGGGAGGCGCGGCAGCACCGTGCCGCCTGGCGGCGTCCCGCCCTGGAGGATCACCGCGGGGAACGGGCCTCCCGCGACCGGCGTGAACACGCCGATGTCCAGGCCGAGTCCGGACTTCGGGCCGAACGTGAGGCGCACCAGCCGATACCGCACGGCGCCATCGAGCACCAGCTCAGATCGGATCTCGCGACCCTTGACGTTCCCTGGCGCCGGCGGCATCTGCCCGACGGCGTAATAGGCGAGGATGCGCCGCATCTCCTGGCGGCGCGCTTGCCACTGGCGCCGGGTCGTGACCCGCGTGCCGTCGTGCATCACCAGGACATCGGGCATCGCCGGGCGGGCCGGCAGCTCGTTCACGCCGGGCAGCGGGCCGAGCCGGGTGGCGATGCGGGGGACCGGAATTTCCCGTGGTGGCGACTGCGCGAGGCCCGACCCGCCGGCCAGAGTGACGGCCGCGATGGTCGCGATCAGGGGTAGTGCCCGCATGGTGCGCTTCACGGTAGCATCTGGTGGCTCGGTTGCCGGCAGGTGCCTGCCCGGTGCGCACGGAGGACTTTTCGAATGAGCGACGACTCGACCCACGGCATGTCCCGCAGGCAGTTCACGTCGGCGGCCGCCCTCGCGGCGCTGTCGGCCGCCATCGTCCCCAGCCGCGTGCTGGGCGGCCAGGACGCACCCAGCAACAAGTTGAACCTGGCCGCGATCGGCATCGGTGGCATGGGCGCCTCCAATCTCAAGGCCTGCGCCGGCGAGAACATCGTCGCCCTCTGCGACGTGGACAAGGACTACGCCGCGAAGACCGCCGCGCTCTATCCGAACGCCAAGGTCTACCTCGATTACAAGGAGATGCTCGACAAAGAGAAGAGCATCGACGGCGTCATCATCGCGACACCGGACCACACCCACGCGGCGATCACGATGGCGGTGCTGCGCGCCGGCAAGCACGTCTACTGCCAGAAGCCGCTGACGCACACCGTCTATGAGGCGCGGACCATCACCGAGGCGGCCCGCCAGTCCAAGGTCGTCACGCAGATGGGGAACCAGGGCCAGTCCTATCAGTCGATGAAGCTGCTGAAGGAATGGCTGGACGACGGCGCGATCGGCAACGTCACCGAGGTCCACGCCTGGACGGACCGCCCGGTGGGCGGCGACCCGTGGTCCGACTTCGAGGTGCGGTCACGCCCGGCGGATACGCCGCCGGTGCCCAAGGGGCTCGACTGGGAGCGCTGGCTCGGGCCCGTGGCCTTCCGGCCGTACCACCCGGCCTACGTCCCGTTGAAGTGGCGCGCCTGGCAGGATTTCGGGACCGGCGCCCTTGGCGACATGGGCTGCCACATCCTCGACCCCGCGTTCTGGGCGCTCGAGCTCGGACCGCCGTCGACGGTGGAGGCGACGTCGACCCACTTCGAGCCGGCGGTGGCCTCGGAGACCTACCCGCGCGCCTGCATCGTCCGCTACACGTTCCCGGCCCGCGGTAACCGACCGCCGGTGAAGCTGACCTGGACCGACGGGCGACTGCTGCCGCCGCGGCCGGCCGAGATGGAGCCGGGCCGCAAGCTGCCCGGCAGCGGTGCCCTGCTGATCGGCGACAAGGGGACCATCCTGCACGGGTCGCACGGCGCCGATGGCGTGCGCCTGATCCCCGAGACGCGGATGCAGGCCTACAAGCGGCCGCCGCAGACGCTGCGCCGCGTCGTCGGCACGCACGAAGCCGACTGGATGCGCGCCATCAAGGAAGGCTCGAAGGGCGCTCCGTGCAGCTCGCCGTTCGAGTATGGCGGCGCCCTCACGGAAATGGTGCTGCTCGGGGTGCTGGCGATCCGGATGAAGGACCAGCGGCTCGAGTGGGACAGCAAGAACCTGCGCTTCACCAACAACGAAGAGGCGAACGCGCTGCTGAAGATCCAGTATCGCGACGGCTGGACGCTGTAGCCATCGCCCGGGTGGCGGCGGCTTACGCCGTCGCCGCCCGGATGAACCGGCCGATCTCGCCGTCCAGCCGCTCCTTGCGCTCCCAGGCCTCGAGCAGGTCGAAGCCGGCATCGCCCATCTTGGCCATGATGCGGTGGTGGAGGAGCTCGCTGGCGTCGAGTTGCTTCTTCAGCTCCACGAGCTGGTCTTTCGTCAGGGGCATGGCGGGCATTGTTTCACAGGCCTCAATGCGGCCACAGGTTCCTGACGAAACCGCGCAGCCCCTTCAGGGCTGCGCGCCAGAGCAGCCAGGCCGCGCCCGCGGCCACGAGCGCGCCGAGGAGGACGTAGGTCATGACCGGCTACGCCTCGCTGCCCCCGCCGATCAGGTGCACGACGACGGCTCGCGTGTGCGGCGCGGTCCGGTGCTCCCACAGGTAGATCCCCTGCCAGGTGCCGAGGCACAGGCGCCCCTCGACAATCGGGATGCTCAGGTTGACCGCCGTGAGCGCCGTCCGGATGTGCGCCGGCATGTCGTCGTCGCCCTCCATGGTGTGGATGAACAGCGGGTCGCCGTCCGGTACCAGGCGCGCGAAGAACCGCTCGAAGTCGCGCCGCACGTCCGGGTCGGCGTTCTCCTGAATCAGCAGTGACGCCGAGGTGTGCTGCAGGTGCAGCGTGCAGAGCCCGGTCTGCATCCCGGCCTGCTGGACCCGCGTCTGGATCTCCCGCGTGATTTCGTAGAAGGCGCGGCCTCGGGTCCGGACGGCCAGCGTCTCGATAGCTTGGCGCAGCATGGACCGCCAGTATGCCGTTCCTCGATCCGGCCAGGGCGTGAATCTTGCGCAGGTGCGACCGCTCCCAGTCCCACGCCACGAGCCTTCGCTCGAACGAGGAGAGGTCATGAACCCCCGCCCTTGCACTACTTCGCGCCCGTCTTCGGTCTCGTGTTCGCGCTCGCTATGGCGGCGTGGACACCCGTCGCGGCTGCGACGCTGCCCACCGGCTTCACCGAGGCGCAGATCGCGAGTGGCCTCGCAAGTCCAACGGCGATGCAGTTTGCGCCGGACGGGCGCCTGTTCGTGTGCGAGCAGGGCGGACGCCTGCGCGTGATCAAGGATGGCGCGCTGCTGGCACCGCCGTTCCTGACGGTGACGGTCAACGCGTCCGGCGAGCGCGGCCTGCTCGGCGTGGCCTTCGACCCGGCATTCGCGGTGAATCAGTTCGTGTATGTCCATTGCACCGCGACCACGCCCAGTGTTCACAATCGCATCAGTCGCTTCATCGCCAACGGCGACGTCGCCCAGCCCGGCAGTGAGGTCGTGATCCTCGATCTCGACAATCTCAGCAGCGCCACCAACCACAATGGCGGTGCGCTCTCGTTCGGGCCCGACGGGAAGCTCTATGCGGCGGTCGGTGAGAACGCCAACAGCGCCAACGCGCAGTCGTTCGCCAACCTGCTCGGCAAGATGCTCCGCCTCAACAGCGACGGCACCATCCCCAGCGACAACCCGTTCTTCACCACGACCAGCGGGCGCAATCGCGCCATCTGGGCGCTCGGCCTGCGCAACCCGTTCACCTTCGCGTTCAACCCGAACGGGTCGGAGATGTTCATCAACGACGTCGGGCAGAACACCTGGGAAGAGATCAACGATGGGCGGGCCGGCGCCAACTACGGCTGGCCCGAGACCGAGGGCGCCACCGGCGATCCGCGCTTCCTGTCGCCGCGCTACGCCTACAACCACTCCGGCGGCGGCTGCGCCATCACGGGCGGCGCGTTCTACGCGCCGCTCAACGCGCGCTTCCCAGCGGACTACGCCGGCGACTACTTCTTCGCCGACTTCTGCGGCGGCTGGATTCGCCGCATCGATCCGAATACCGGCAACACGCTCACCAACTTCGCCAGCGGCATCGTGTCGCCGGTCGATCTGAAGGTCAGCGACGACGGCTTCCTGTACTACCTGGCGCGCGGCTCTGGGGCGACGACCGGCGTCGTCTATCGCGTCGACTTCGGCGCCAGCGCACCGGCCATCTCACCACGCAGCCGGCCAGCCGGACCGTCGCCGTCGGCGCCTCGGTCACCTTCAGCGTCAGCGCATCGGGCGCGACGCCGCTCAGCTACCAGTGGCGGCGCAACGGCGTCAACATCGCCGGCGCGACCGCGCAGGACTACATCATCCCGTCCGTGGTCCAGGCCGACAACGGCGCGCGCTTCAGCGTCGTCGTCTCGAACACGTCCGGCAGCGCGACCAGCGCCGACGCCCTCCTCACCGTGAGCGCGAACCAGGCGCCGACGGCCACCATCGTCCAGCCGACCGTGGGCACGACCTACGCCGGCGGCACCGTGATCGCCTATTCAGGCACCGGCTCGGATCCGGAGAACGGCGCGCTGCCAGCCAGCGCCCTCACCTGGCAAGTCGACTTCCACCACGACACGCACTCGCACCCGTTCATCGCGCCGACGTCGGGCGCCGGCAGCGGATCGTTCACGATTCCGACCACCGGCGAGACGGCGGCCAACGTGTGGTACCGCATCTACCTGACCGTGCGCGACAGCGCCGGCCTGACCCACACCGCGCAGCGCGACGTCCTCCCGCGGCGGTCCAGATCACGCTGGCGTCCAGCCCGGTGCCGCTGTCTTTGCGCCTCGACGGCCAGCCGGTCACCGCGCCCTCGACCTTCCAGGCCGTCGTCGGCATCGTCCGTACCATCGGCGCGGCGACGCCGGAGACGGTGGGCGGCACCACCTACGAGTTCGTCTCGTGGTCGGACGGCGGCGCCGCGTCGCACAACATCTCGACGCCGGCTGTGAACACCACCTACACCGCCACCCACCGCACGGTGACGGGCGGCACCGGCACCGGCCTCGCCGCGACCTACTACAACAACATCGACTTCACCGGCACCACGCTTGTCCGCACCGATCCGACCGTGAACTTCGACTGGGCGTCGGGTTCGCCCGGCGTCGCCATCGCCGTCGACACGTTCAGCGCGCGCTGGACCGGCCAGGTCCAGGCGCAGGTCAGCGAGACCTACACGTTCTACACGCAGAGCGACGACGGCGTCCGGCTGTGGGTCAACAACGTTCCCGTCGTGAACAGCTGGACCGATCACGCCATCACCGAGAACAGCGGCACGATCGCGCTCATCGCCGGCCAGCGCTACGACATCCGCATGGAGTTCTTCGAGAACGGCGGCCTGGCGACCGCGCGCCTGCTGTGGAGCAGCGCGTCGACGCCGAAGGCGGTCGTGCCGACGGCGAACCTCTATCCGGCCTCGACGCCGCCGCCGACCGCCATCCTGGTCAACTTCCAGCCCGCCGCGTCACCCGTGCCGGCCGGCTTTCTGGCCGACGGCGGCCTGGTCTACGCCAGCCGCGGCAACGGCCAGACCTACGGCTGGACGATCGACAACACCGCGCAGGCGCGGGATCGCAACGCGTCGAACTCACCCGACCAGCGCTACGACACGCTGACGCACCTGCAGAAGCCGGCCTATCCGGACGCGATCTGGGAGATCGCGGTCATCAACGGCACCTATCGCGTCCGGGTGGTGTCGGGCGATCCGGGTGCCTCCGACAGCGTGTTCCGCACAACGGTCGAAGGCGTGCTCACCGTGAGCGGCACGCCGACGACGTCGACGCGCTGGATCGAGGACACGCAGACGGTGACGGTCACCGACGGGCGGCTGACGATCCGGAGTGGCGCCGGCGCCAGCAACAACAAGGTCTGCTTCGTGGAGATCACGCCGCAGTGAGGCACCGCACCGCCTTCGGAGCGACGCGCTCGGGCGGATCATCGGCCGCGCGCTGGCGCACGAGATCGGTCACTACCTGCTGGCGTCACCCAGCCATGCCGACCGGGGGCTGATGCGAGCGGCAATCGATTCGGAGGACCTCATGGATCCACGCATGCCTGTCCTGACGCTGCGTGCGGCCGAGGTGCAGGCGTTGCGCGCGTCGCGCGTGGCGAGATGTCAACACGCGCGAGGCTGAGAGCAGAGGCTCGGTGATGTCGGTGCGGGGCTCAGCACCCGGCCCGATGATCTCGTCCCGGTCGGCGCGACGTCGGTGATCGCGGCGACCGGCGAGCGGGCGCGGACGGGCCGCCGCTATGCTACTGTGCGAACAGGAGTCCGTGTGCCCCTTCGGCTCGTCCTTGCGTTCCCGCTCTTCATCGCGCTCGCCGTCACTTCCGCTCCTCACGCGGCGCTGATCGCTCAACCTACAGCGCCGACCATCGCCGGTGCCTGGGTGCTGAATCCGGCGCTGACGCAGCGTCCCGAAGAGATCGGGTTCAACCCCGAGTGGGCGCGCGCGCAGGGATCCGGCGGCGGCCGCGGCCGTCGCGGCGGCTCCGGTTCCGGCGGCGGAGACATGGGCGTGTCGGCGACCTCGCGCGTGAGCCTCGACGACAGCACGCGGGTGCAGCAACTCACCGGAGACGCGCGGACGCCGCCCTCACGACTCACGATCATCCAGAAGGACACCACCGTCGCGATCGCCGACGATCAAGGGCGCGCGCGCACCTTCCGTCCCGACGGGCGTCTCCAGGAACTGACGATCGGCACCGTGCCGCTGCCCACTACTGCACGGTGGGATGGGGCCAGCCTGGTGGTGGTCTACGACGTCGAGACCGGGCGGCAGCTGCGCTACACGTATACACCGTCGGCCGACCCGACGCGGCTGCAGGTGAACATTCGGTTCCTCGAGCGGGGGCGGGAAGGCGACGAGGTGCGGCTCACCTACGAGCCGCCGGGCGCGCATGAACGCGCGATTGTGTCAGGAGCCCAGGCGTCACCCGTCGCGCCGTCAGCGTCAGCCTCGACGTCGCCTGGCGTTCCGGACGCCGCGCCGTCGTCTGCGCGTCCTCCCGTGCTGCCGCCCGGGTCGGAGCTGCGCGGTCTGACCACGATCGGCACGGTCGTCGAGGATCTGAGCGCGCAAGGCAAGGCGTGCGGGCTCGATCAGGAGAAGATCAAAACCTCGATCGCGCGCATCCTGGCGGATGCCGGTTTCAAGACGGAGCGCTTCGGCAACGAAGACACCTACGTGTTGCTCGCCGTCGTGACGAGCAGGCTGCCGGACGGCACGTGCGTGTCCCGATACGACGCATCGCTCGTGACGCAGGCCGACGCGACGTTTCCGTACCTGAAGGGTCTTGTCTCGGTGCCAGTGCAGCTCCTGCACGAAGGCGGGATGGCCGGCGGCTCGCCGGCCTCGCACGCGTCGGCCGTCATGGACGCGCTCGTCAAGTCGGCGAACCACTTCGTCTCGCAGATTCGCGCGGCGGGCGTCGCGCAGGGTGTTCCCCCTCCTGGCATCCTCCCTGCCGACTAGAACCGGCGACCTGGGCCCCAACCCTTGGATTGCGCCCGACCGAGTCTCACCGTAGACTCGCTCTTCCTCGGGTGAACGCACCATCCTCGACCTTCATCACGACCAACGGAGAGATCAATCAATGACCGATACGGCGGCCGCAATCAACGCGACCAATCTGGGCTGCTCGATCACCTGCAAGGACCTCGAGGCGTCTATTCGCTTCTACCGCGATGCCATCGGGTTTGCGGTGGCTCAGAGGTTCGAGAACGAAGGGAAGGCCGTTGCGGCGGTGGTCGCCGCGGGTCATTGCCACATCGTCCTCAACCAGGACAATGGCAAGCTCGGTTGGGACCGGATCAAGGGGCAGGGTTTCTACCTGCAGATCAACGTGGCCGGCGCTGCCGATGTGGACGCGGCTGCTGCGCGGATCAAGGCCGCCGGTGGAACGCTGCTGAGTGAGCCGGCGGACCGTCCGTGGGGCGCGCGCATGTTCCAGTTCAACGATCTGGACGGGTTCAAGCTCGGGGTGTCCACACCGCTCGCGGGATGACACCCGCAGCACTCATCTTGCCGTCGCGGTAGGCTTCACGAGGCGCTTCGGGGCGCTCGTCGAACACATGCGGGTTGGCTGCGGGCCGTGACTCGGCTGGCGTACGGCGCTGGGGGATGCTGGTGAGCCGGGGGGAGTTCGACCTCAACGGCGAGGTGCGGAGCACCGGAGCCGTGAGGCTGCCGACCTCCCGGCGAAGCCAACGGGAGCGAAGCGAAAGTTGGTGAGCCGCATTTTTCGTGAGTTGGAACCAGCTGGACGGCTGGTTGAGGCAGGTTGAGGCGTTGCGGCGCGCGGCGTGAGGCGCCTCCGACCACCGGCAATACCACATCTGGTATGATGGCTCAAATGGCGTGGACCGTCGAGACGCTGAACGGGACGGTTGACGCCGAGTTGGCTGAACTGCCAGTCGACATGCGGGCGCGGTTGGCCAGGATTTCCGAGTTGATCGAATCCGTGGGTCTGTCGAACGTGAGGGAGCCGCACGTTCGCCACATCCGTGGCCAGCTCTGGGAGATTCGCCTCAAAGGGAAAGCCGGCATCGCACGCGCGCTGTACGTGACTGCGAGGGAGCAGCGTGTGGTCATCCTGAGAGCCTTTATCAAGAAGACTCAGAAGACGCCGGCCGGTGAAATCGATCTGGCGCTGGGAAGGGCCAAGGAGCTGAAGCCATGACGAAGATCAGCGATCTCCATCGCCGCTGGGCCAAGGACGCCGACTACAAGGAAGCGTACGACGCCCTCGGTGAAGAGTTCGACCTCGCTCGAGCCCTGATCGAGGCGCGGGCCGCAGCGGGGCTATCGCAGTCGCAGCTGGCCCGGCGCATGAAGACCTCGCAGTCCTACGTCGCGCGCATCGAGGGCGGCAAGGTGCGTCCGTCCACAGACGCGTTGGAGCGCTTCGCGCGCGCGACGCGCACGCGCCTCCGGATCGTCTTCGAAGCGCCTGCTTCGCGGTAGCTCGTCCGGCGGGCGAGCTTCGTTCCCGACGAGCAGCGCAATCCTCAACGATTAGGTGTGCGTCGTGCTCGGCACCGAGAAGGGGGCCTGCCCCGGGCGCAGCGTGGTCGCGACGAGGCCCCACGACTTCCCGGCTGCCAGGGTCCAGCCCACGGTCACGTAGCCGCCGCCGGGCCGCGTCGCCGCAGCACCCCGGATCTGGGTCTTGCCGCCGCCGCTGCCATCACTCCAGAGGTCTGTGCCCGTGCCGATGCGAGTCAGGCTGTTGGCGTCGCTGTTGGCGGCGATCGCGCTGAGCACGACCTCTCCCACCTGGCTCATGAGGGAGACCGACGCCGTGGTGGCCGTCCCCACGGCCGCCGCGCCGGGGCTGAAGGGGGTGACCTGGTCGACCCCCGTAAACGTCGTGGCCGACGCCGCCAGGTTGACGGACCCGGTCATCGTGACCTGGACGGTCGCCGTGCCCACCGGCGGGATCACCATGTAGTAGATCGCCGCGCTGTTGTTCGAGGAGCCCGCCGACATCCTGATGCTGAGCGGCGCTCCGCCGTAGGTGACCCCGGACACGTACTTCGTTCCGTCCTTGTGCGCCGTGCTCACGACGAGGAGCCGATTGCTGCCATCGGCAACCGTGTGCGACCAGGCGAGGCTGGAGACAGAAGACCCCTTACTGCTGGTCGTGGAGCCGGAGCAGGGGGTTGCGCGGCAAGGTGGGTTCCCCCACGCAGCGGCGTGACCGCTTGGCAAGGGCGATGGCGGCGGTGCGCGGTCAGGCCGCCTGAGCGGGGGTGCCCTTCGCGACGACGTGCGGGCTGGCCAGGCCGGTGGTGCGGTCCGGCCGCCACACGCCGTTGACGCGCCGCCAGTCGGGCTCCAGCAGGGACCAGGTGGTCTGGTCGTGCAGGCGGCCGTCCTTCAGGAACGAGTGGGGCAGGGTCCCTTCTTGAACACAGCCCGTCTTGCGCAACGCGGCGTTGCCGCGGCCGTTGGCGGTCAGGGATCGCGCCTCGAGGCGCGAGACGCCGACCTCGTCGAACGCGAAGCGGAGCGTGAGCCGGGCGGCATCGAGGAACGTCCCGGTGCCCCAGTAGGGCATGCCGAGGGCGAAGCCCCAATCGGCGGTGCTGAAGTCGGCGTCGATGGCGCGCAGCTGGATGATGCCGACCGCCACATCCCACCCGTCGGGCACCATGGCGAAGCAGACATGGCGCCCCTCGCCCCGGCGGCGGTGCGTCCAGGCGATGAAGCGCTCGAACTGCTCGAGGGTGGTGGGGGGCGGCGCGATGAAGCGCGCGACCTCCTCGGTGGCGAGCAGGCGGAGCAGCGACGGGGCATCGGTGGGGCGCAGCTCGCGCAGCGTCAAGCGCGTCCCATGGAGGATTGGCAGCCCCAGCCGCCAGTCCCGCGCGAGGGCCAGCGGCGGGTGCGCCGGCGGCACCAGCCTCGCGCGCTCGCGGACGGTGTGGCGCGGCAGGATCGCCGGCCGTCCGCTCGATACAGGCTGGGTCAGGCAGGGGGTCATGGCGGTGGTGCTTCGATCGCTTGGTGACGGCCGGCCTCAGTTGGGGGTGGTCAGCACCGACTGGGCGGCGGCCCAGGCGTCGCCCCAGACGATGTGGTCGCCCCAGACGATGTGGTCGCCCCAGACGACGTGGTCCCCCCAGACGACGTGGTCGCCCCAGACGATGTGGTCCCCCCAGACCACCTGATTGCCCCAGACGATGTCCTGCTGGATGGTGAAGGCCTGCAGGTTGTCGCCCCAGACGACGTGGTCGCCCCAGACGACGTGGTTCGCCCAGGCGGTCCGATTCGTATAGACGGTGTCGCCCCAGACGACGTGGTCGCCCCAGACGACATGCTGGCCCCAGTTGATCGTCTGGCCGTCGACGACGCTGGCCTCGGTGACGGTGGCGACGAGCCACGCGTTGCCCACCGGCAGCGTGGGGTTGATGGCCTCCGCCAGCACGAGGGCGCCGGCGGCGTTGAGGCTGCCCGCCCCCTGCGTCAGCTCGTCGTACGGTGGGGCACCGCCCGCGCTCATCTGGAACGCGCTGTGTTGCAGCATCGCCTTCAGGGCGTTGGGGGTCGGCGCGGCGCCATGGCTGGCTCTCGCGGCCTCGACCATCAGCGCCACGGTGCCACTGACGACGCCGGTGGCCATGCTGGTGCCGCTCAGATACAGGTACGGCCGCCCCCCGTAGGAGGGGCCGCGCAGCGACGGGTAGAGCGTGTAGAGCGTCTGCGTGGTGGCGGCCGGACCGAGCAGCCGGTGGCCGGGGGCGACCACATCGGGCTTGGCGAAGCCGTCGTACCACGTCGGCCCGCGCGAGCTGTAGTCGGCGACGACGTCGTCGGATCGGCGCGCGGTGTCGAGGGTCTTGACGGCGCCGACGGTGAGGGCCGAGGGGGCGTTGCCGGGCGAGGTGACGCCCGAGTAGCCGACCTGGCCCGTCAGCGGGTTGACGCCGATGTTGCCGGCCGAGACGACCACGACGAGGCCGGCGCGTACCGCGGCTTCGACGGCCTGGACGAGGGGGTCGGTCGCCGCGGGCTCGTAGATCGGGTGACCCAGCGAGAGGTTGAGGATGTCGATGCCGTAGGTGACGCGGTTGGCGACGGCCCACTGGATCGCGTTGATCACATGGCTGGTGGACCCGGCGCCCACGCTGTTGAGCACGCGCAGACTGACGAACTGGACGTCGGGCGCGACGCCCTTGACCTCGGCCTGATGGCCGCCGATGAGGCCGGCGACGTGGGTGCCGTGGCCGTAGGGGTCGAGCGGCGTCACGGCCGGCGGCGTGGCGCTGCCGCCCGTGAAGTCGCGGGTGGTCTTGATGCGGCTGGTGCCGCCGCCGTCCTGCAGCAGCCCCGAGTCGATCACCGCCACCGTCACGCCGGCGCCGGTGCGCGGCGTCGTCGGCGTGCTGCTCGTGGCCGCATCGAGCGCCAGCGTGCTGCGCAGGCTGTAGGGCGCCAGCGTCGCCGTGACGTTCTTGGCGAATTCCGACGTATCGGTGAAGGTCGTGTAGGCGCTCGTGCTCTTCGTCGCCGTGGCGCTGACGACTGCGCCGACGGCGACCGGCGCGGTGAGCGTCGTGCTGAACGTGGCGTTCCCCGAACTGTTGGTCGCCACGTGGACGAACCCGAGATAGGTCTGGCCTTCGCCGTTGGTCGTGCTATCCGCCGTCGCGCTGCTGAAGAACTCGACCCGGAAGTAGCTGTTGGCGTTACTGTTCAGCGTGCCGGTGATCTCGACCAGATTGCCCGTGGTCACCGCCTTGGTCAGCACGGGGTAGTTCTGCTTCCCGTTCGCACCGGTATCACCATCGCCGCTGTCATTCGTCAACACGCCGCTCGTCGCCAGGTCGATGCCCAGCGCGCCATTGCCGTGGATCGTATTGCTCAGCACCGACGTGCCCGTGCCCGACTCGATCCAGACGCCGCGCGTGGCGTTGCCGACGATGACGTTGCCTTCACCCGCGTTGACGCCGCCGATCCGGGCGCCGGTCGCACTCTCGAAGACGCGGACGCCGGGCCCGTTGTTGGCGAGCACGTCAGTGCCGGTCGCGGTCGTGCCGATGTAGTTGCCGCGGATGATGGCGCCGCTCGCGGAGCTGTAGACTTCGACGCCGCCCGAAGCCGGACGTGGCGTTACCGGAAATCACATTGCGGTCGGCGGCGGACGTGCCGCCCACGAGCACGTTGCTGGACTTGATGCCGACGCCGCTCCATCTGTTGGCGCGCGCCACGGTGCCGGACACGTCGGTGCCGAGGTAGTTGCCGACGATGGTCGAGCCGCCAGCACCGGTATCAACTTCGATGCCTTGGTCGCCCGCCGAGTTGATCACCAAACCACGTACCGTCGAGGCGCCCGTCGTCAGCGTCAGCCCGTTCGCATCCGAGGCGGTCACGCCCGCCGCGTTGATTTCGATCACGGGCCCGCCCGCCACGGATACCCGGCTGCGTCGTGCCGTCGATGGTGACGGCGCCGGTGACGTTCAGGTCGCTGCCACTCAGGGAGATCCGATACCAGGACCGGGCGGTGCCGTAAGGGTAGTCGGCGTCGAAGTCCGCGATGGCCGAGTCGGCCTTCGTCGTGGTGATCGGCGTGGCGAAGGTCCCCGCGACCCCGTTGTCGCGGTAGTAGACGTGATTCGCGTTGGTCAGCGGGATGTTGAAGACGATGGTGTCGGCGCCGGCGAAGGCGTTGGCGTCGAGGATGGCCTGGCGCAGCGATCCGGCGCCGGAGTTGTTCGTGTTGGTGACGGTGAAGACCGCGCCGGACCCGGACTGCGTCGCAGTGACTGGGGCGTCGTAGGAAATGGCGAGGACGTCGTTGTCCTCGTCGAGGCGGCGGAGCAGCCCGGCCGGGAGGTCAGCGGCCACACCGTCGATGATCCCGAGATTCGCGCGGACGCGCGCCCGGTGGAGCGCGAGCTTCTGCAGCACGCGCAGGCGCGCACCCGGCCGGACGGTGAGGATCACTTTGATCGGGGCCTCATCCTGGGCCGAATCGATCTGCTGCCGCAGGAAACGGTCGGCCTTGCGCGCGCGCTGCGGACCGGCCTCGGCGGGGCTGACGGCCCCGGCGCCGAGCGCCATCGCCAGGGCGACCGCCACGAGGCCGCTCCAGCTGGCCATCCGTGGACGGGAGTGCCGACGCGCTCGGCGTTCGAGGGACACGAAGAAGGGGAGCATGGGTACCATAGCCTCGGCCTCCATGTAGCAGGCCGCGTGCCACCGCCCGCGCCGTCCCTGCCGCGCGTAACGTGCTGATTTCATGGGTCATAGCGGCACGTGCGCAAGCCCGTGCACGGACGGCGCCTGATCCAAGTCAGGATCGCGCCACGGCCAAGGACCGCGGAAAGCACAGGGCCCCTGAGGGTTAGGCGCCTTTCTCAGGGCGAGACGCGGGTCTCGATCTGGCCCACGCGATCACGGATTGAGGAGCAGAGGCGGGACGCCGTGCGCGGTTGCCCCGGCATCCATCGGCGTCCGGGCGGTCGCGCCCGCCACGCCGCTCCGCTCCTGATCGCGGTGGGCTACTGCTCGACGAGGAGATCGGCGGGATGGCGAGGGAGCGACTGCACGACTGCACGACTGAACGAGCTCTACTGCATGCGCGAGCCACCACTCCGGGGCGCGTCGAGCACACCGGCGCGCCGCCAGAGGCCGTTGACGCGGCGCCAGTCGGGCTCGAGCAGGGCCCAGGCGGTCTGGTCGTGGAGCTGGCCGTCCTTGCGGAAGGACTGGGGGAGGTGGCCTTCGAGCCGGGCGCCGACCTTGCGGAGGGCGCCGGTGCCGCGGCCGTTGGCCGCCAGCGCACGCGCTTCGAGCCGCCAGATCCCGACCGTGTCGAAGGCGAAGCGCAGCGTGAGCTGCGCGCCCTCGAGGAAGAGGCCCGTGCCCCAGAACGGGGCGCCGAGCACGAACCCCCACTCGGCGGTGGTGAAGTCGGGGTCGAGGGCGCGAAGCTGGAAGAAGCCGACGGCGGCGTCACCGCCCTCGGGGACGATGGCGAAGCAGACGTAGCGGCCGTCGCGGCGCTTCTGGTGCGTCCACGCGATGAAGCGTGCGAACTGCTCCACGGTCGTGGGGGGCGGCGCGATGTAGCGCGCCACTTCCTCGGTGGCGAGCAACTGGAGCAGCGAGGGCGCGTCCGCGGCGCGCAGCTCGCGCAGGGCGAGGCGCGCCCCAGACAGCACCGGCAGACCGTCCCGCCAGTCGGCGGGGGGCGCGATCAGTGGCCACCGTTCCGCTGCCGGCGGCCGCGGGCCCAGACGCCGACGCGGCAGCAGGGGCCGGGCGTGGGCGAGGGCCGCCGGGAAACGGAGGGTCTGGCTCACCCATCCCCGACGCGGTCCTGACCAGGCAAGGTGTCATGGCGGGCACTCCTGAGCGTGTCAATGAGCGTCCGCGTCAATAGGGAGTGGTCAGGACGGCTTGCGCCGCCGTCCAGGCGTCGCCCCAGACGATGTGGTCGCCCCAGACGACGTGGTCGCCCCAGACGACGTGGTCGCCCCAGACGATGTGATCGCCCCACACCACGTGGTTGCCCCACACGATGTCCTGTTGGAAGGTGAACGCCTGCAGGCTGTCGCCCCAGACGACATGGTCGCCCCAGACGACGTGCGTGGCCCAGGCCGTGCGGTTCGTATAGACGGCATCGCCCCAGACCACGTGGTCGCCCCAGACGACGTGTTGGCCCCAGCTGATTGTCTGGCCATCGACGGCGCTCGTCTCGAGGAGGCTCGGTCCGAGCCACCACGTGTTGACGGGCAGGGTGGCGTTGGTCCCCTCCGCGAGGGCGAGGGCGCCCGCGGTGTTGAGGCTGCCCGCGCCCTGCGTCAGCTCGTCGTAGGGGGTGCCGCCGCTGGGGCCCATCGGGAAGGCGGTGTGCTGCAGCATCGCCTTGAGGGCGTGCGGCGTCGGCTTGACGCCGAAGCCGGCCTTGGCGCCTTCGATCATCAGCGCGACCGTGCCGCTGACGACGCCGGTCGCCATGCTCGTGCCGCTCAGATACAGGTAGGTTCGACCGCTGTAGGTCGGGCCACGCAGCGAGGGAAACAGGCTGTAGAGCGTCTGGGCGCTGGTGGCCGGGCCGAGCAGCTTGTGGCCGGGCGCGACGACGTCGGGCTTGGCGAAGCCGTCGAACCACGTGGGCCCGCGCGAGCTGTAGTCGGCCACGAGGTCGTCGGTGCGGCGTGTCGTGTCGAAGGTCTTGAGGGCGCCGACCGTGAGAGCCGAGGGCGCGTTGCCGGGCGAGGTGACGCCCGCGTAGCCCACCTGGCCGGTGAGCGGGTTGACGCCGACGTTGCCGGCCGAGACGACGACGACGAGACCGGCGCGCACGGCGGCTTCGACCGCCTGGACGAGGGGGTCGTTGGCGGCCGGCTCGAAGATGGGATGGCCGAGCGAGAGGTTGAGGATATCGATGCCGTAGGTGACGCGGTTGGCGACGGCCCACTGGATGGCGTTGATGACGTGGCTGGTGGACCCGGCGCCCACGCTGTTGAGCACACGCAGGCTGACGTACTGGACGCCTGGCGCGACGCCCTTGACCTCCGCTTTGTCGCCGCCGATGAGGCCCGCGACGTGGGTGCCGTGGCCGAAGGGGTCGAGCGGGGCCACGGCCGACGGCGTGGCGCTGCCGCCGGTGAAGTCCCGCGTCGTCTTGATGCGGGTGGTCCCGCCGCCGTCCTGCAGGAGGCCGGAGTCGATCACGGCCACCGTGACGCCTGCGCCGGTACGGGTGGTCGTCTGGACCGGCGGCTGGAATGTGACGGACAGAAGCGGCCGATTCGAAAGGGTGGCGTCTTGGGCCGTCCGCACGGTCCATCCGTCATCGCCGGGGTGCCACAAGAGCCAGCCGTAGTTCGGCTGGCCGTTTGCCCAGGCCTGGACTGACGCGGTCACGCCGTTGCCGCTGAATGTCCGAGTGCCTGTCGTCGTCGTGCTCGCGACAGCGGCGTCGGCGGCCGCGCTCGCTTCGACGTTGTCGCGTTGAAGACCCGCGCCAGACGTGGTCATGGAGTTCCAGGTCGACGTCTCATTCCAGGCGACCAACATGCGATGGAGCCCAGTCGACCCCGTCGTGCTGCCGTCCGGCACGAGGGTGACGCGCAGGGTCGCCGACGTGATGGTCGAGCCCGGTGGAATCTGGTTGGCGCCGGTGCCGAACAGAGCGTCGAAGCGGAGAAGCATTCCCCTGAGCGCCCCCGACGCCTCCTCGATCTTGAGGCTTGCGGCGTTGGCGTAGCTCGTCGCCGGTGAGCCGCTGTTCACGCCGCCGTCCACCGCGCCCGCATAGCCGCTTGCATCGCCCAGCTGGAACGTCTTGGTCGAGGCGGTCACGCCCGGGGACTGCAGCCCCAGCGTGCTGCGCAGGCTGTAGGCCGAGTTGAGCGCCGTCCCCGCGACCTCGCTGGTGACGGCGGCGGCCGTGACCGGCGCATCGGTCGAGATGCTCAGGACATCGGGATGGTGCTCGAGCGCGCGCAGCAGCCGGGCCGGCAGCTCGCCCGCGAACGCCTCGATCACGCCGAAGTCCGCGCGGACCCGCGCCCCCTGCGCCTGGAGCGCGCGCAGCAGGCCGCGCTGCTTGGCCCCGGGCCGCACGGTGATGATCACCGGCACTCGCGCATCGTCTGCCGCCCGGTCGACCTGGCGCTCAACGAGCCGGTCGAACTTCGACGTGCGGCCCGAGCCCGCTTCGACGGCACCCGCCGCCAGCCCCGTGATGGCCAGAACCATCGCTACGACGCCGCGCAGACCGGACCACCGGTGAGGAATCGGCCGGCCTGGCCGGCGCGTTGCGAGGGGGAGCCTGGGTACCATGGCTGCTCCCGACAGCAGGGCGCGTGCCAGGAGCCTGGAGCGCCGGACGCCACCACAACTCGTTGATTCCAAGACACTTCGCTGCGTCCGCGTCGCTACGTGCAGCGGTGCTCCGTGGCCCAAGGGGAGACGGGGTGTCCGGCGGGAAACCGCGTAACTCACGCTGGACGCTGTCGTTAGGCCGCATCTCTCACATCGAGACAGGCGTCTCGACGTGGATTAGGCGATCACGGATATGGGGAGACGGGGCGCGTCGCGGCCTGATGCAGCCACGCGCAACCGTCCAGACCGGGCGACCGGCGAGGTCAGTCGTATCTCAACGCGAGAATCGGGTTGATCCGGCTGGCACGCTGCGCCGGGATGAGGCCGGCCGCGCACGAGACGAGCGCCAGGGCCAGCGCCGTTCCGCCGAGCACCCAGGGGCTGTTCGGCTCGATGCCATAGAGCTGTGTCGCCACGAACCGCCCGAGGCCGAGCGCGGCGGGCAGGCCGATCGCCAGCCCGATCCCGAGCAGCAGCAGCACTTCCTTCATGACCATCCAGATGACCTGCGACCGCTGGGCGCCGAGTGCGAGGCGGATCCCCAGCTCCTTCGTCCGGCGCGCGACGACGAACGCCATCACGCCGTAGAGGCCGATCGAGGCGAGCAGCGTCGCGAGCAGCCCGAAGCCGGCGGAGAGCAGCGCGATGAGTCGATCGCTCAGCAGGGTCTCGTCCAGCTGACGTTCCAGCGTCTTCATCTCGTAGACCGGCATCGCGGAATCGACCCGCCGGACCTCGTTGCGGAGCAGCGCATAGGCCGAATCCGATCCGGTCCGGGCGCGGACGTAGAAGGTGACGCTGCGGGCGCCCCAGTTGGGGACGAACACCTGTCGGCGTACCCCTTCGCGGGGCCCCTCGTAGAGCGAGTCCTCGACTACGCCGACGATCTCGATCGTCAGCTTCGTGTTCGGCCCGCCGCCCCAGCCCAGGCGACGGCCGATGGCGCTCTTGCCCTTGAAGAAGCGCTCGGCGAAGCGCCGGTTGACGATCGCCACCGTGGACTCCTCCTTGACGTCGAGGGTGGTGAAGTCCCGTCCCTCGAGCATCGGACTGCCCATCGTCGAGAAGTAGCCAGCGACAGCGAGTTCATGAACGCCTGCATGTCCTCGCCGTCACGCGCCGTGTGGCCCTCGACCGACATGCTGCTGTCCCACTCGTTGCCGCTGAGGATCGAGACGCCGGCGATGCCCGCGCCGGTGATGCCCGGAAGCGCCCGGATGCCCTGGAGCAGCTCCTGATAGAAGAGCGTGCCGCGTTCGTTGGTGTAGCCGTTGAGCGCCGGCGACACCTGCAACGTGACGAGGTTGTTCATGGCGTGGATGCCGGTGTCGGTGCCCTCGAGGTTCTGCAGGCTCTGCACGAAGAGGCCGGCACCGAACAGCAGGAGGAAGCTGAGCGCCACCTGCGCGGCGACCAGCCCCTTGCGCAGGAGCAGCGACCCGCTCCCTCGGCGCGGTCCCGCCGGAGGTGTGGCCAGGCGACCGGCAGGTGGGGTGGATCGGTCGGCTGCGCCCGCGGCGTGGCCTCGAACTCGCCAATGCGCGTGTTCTAAGGACCTCCGCTGTGCCAAGGGCGGGGACATCCGCCCTGGGGGCGACGGCTGGGTGGGCGGCCAGGGTCGGATAACGCTGATTCTGTCGCCCCCAGACCCTGCTAATGTTGCCTATCGTCTTCCGACGCGCAACGCTGCCGACACGCGACGGTTGCAGGCGCACGCGGCTGTGTCTGACGCCAGCCCGCAGTAGGAACGCGTGAACGACAAGATGGCCGCGCGCGCGTGTTGAAGGCGCTTGCGAAAGGCGTCAGGTGTGATCTCTAGCGCGTCAGCCGCCGCCGGCCCTGGCATGTCCAGGATCTCGCCGAGCACGTACGCGAGGCGGTGCGGCCGGTCGAGGCATTGGAGCATGCCGAGCGTGCATCCATATATTAGGGGCTTCATCGTAGCCGTATGGTCTCCTCGCCCGAGCCGTTCCTGACCGTTCGCGCCGTGCAACCGCTGGTCTCCGGCCTGACGGCCATGGGACACGACCCCAAGCCGCTTCTCGCACTGGCAGGTCTCGACGAGTCGATGCTGCACGATCCCGACGCGCGGGTCCCCATGCGCGTGGTGATGTCGTTGATGGCGCGAGCCGTAGAAGCGACCGGCGACGGCAACCTCGGGTTCCACTTGGCGGAGCATACGGATGTCGGATCGGCCGACGTCCACTTCTACGCGATTGTGTCGAGCCCGACGCTCGGGGCTGCCTACGAACGCGTCTGTCGGTATCAGCGACTCATTCACGAAACCAACCTCGTGGAACTCGACAGGCAGGGCGAGCGCACCTGGCTTCGCCACCGCCGGCCAGGAGGGCTTGCCGCCCCTCGCCACACAGCGGAGTTTCTGCTGGCTGTCTGGGTGCGCGCTGGTCGCATTGCTACAGGAACCGACTGGGCGCCTCTCGAGGTGCACTTCGCGCACGCCGAACCCGAGGACGTGCGCGAGCACGCCCGGTTCTTCCGTGCGCCCGTGCACTTCGCCTGCGGCGAGAACGCGTTCGCGTTGCCAACGGCGCTGCTTGAGACACCGTGCGTCCGTGCCGATCCCGCGTTGCTGGCCGTGCTCGACCGATACGCGACCGACCGGCTTGCTCGGGCACCGCAGACGAATACGCTGGCCGACAGAGTTCGCACGACGCTCGCCGAGCAGTTGGTCGGCACAGAACCTGGCGCTGCACGGCTGGCGGCGCAGCTCAAGATGAGCGTACGCACACTGAATCGGGCGTTAGCGGCGGAAGGCACCACGTACAGAGCCCTGCTCGACCAGCTTCGACACGACTTGGCGACCCGTCACCTTGCCGACCATCGCGTGTCGATTGCCGAAGTGGCGTTCCTTCTCGGTTTTTCAGAACTCAGTTCCTTCTATCGCGCCTTCAAACGCTGGAGCGGCCGCACGCCAGTCGAATTCCGGCAGGAACTCCACTCCCGACACTGATTGAGCCGCGCCGCGCCCCGGAATCGGAGTCCAGCCTACCCCGTGGCGCGATAGGACAACAGTTTCGGCCGACGGCGTCAATGTCTTCCGGCCGCTCCTTCCGTATAACCGGTCATGGCGTCAGCGTATAGACGCTGAGCAACGAAAAGGAGGGCGTCATGACCTTCTCGGAATGGATTCTCACCAACGGCGAGAACCTGCAGTTCATCCTCTTCTTCGCGGCGCTCCCCGTATTGGCCATCGCCGAACGGCTTGCTCCGCGCCGGACAGGGCCAATGGACCGTTGGGTTCGCTGGCCAACCAACTATTTGTTGACTTTCGTCAACGTCCTCGCGTTGAGCGCCCTTCCGATTTCATTCATCGGTGCGGCGTTCTGGGCTGAAACGAACGGCTGGGGTGTTCTTCATCAGATTCACCTTCCCCTCGCCGCCCTCGTTGCCGCAAACCTGCTGGTGCGAGGATTCATCTCGTTCTTCACGCACTATCTGATGCACATGGTGCCGGCGCTCTGGCGCGTGCACCGCGTGCACCACCTCGACACGGAACTCGACGTGAGCAGCACCGTCCGTTTCCACCCGCTCGAGTTCTTCATCGCGCTCGTTCCCGGCGTCCCGATAGTGGTGGCCTTCGGCCTCACACCGTGGGTGCTGATGTGCTACGAGGTGCTGGATGCGGTGGTGAACCTCTGGAGCCACTCCAACGTTCGCCTGCCGCGTACTGTCGATCGTGTTCTCCGGTACCTCGTCGTGACGCCGGACCTTCATCGGGTGCACCACTCGGCACGGAAGCCCGAGACGAACAGCAACTTCGGCGCCGTCTTTCCGATCTGGGATTTGGTCTTCGGCACGTTCCAGGCCAACCCGCGTGACGGGCACGAACGGATGCGACTTGGTCTTGACGTCGTGCGCGGCCGCGATGCCCACCGCCCGCTGTGGCTCTTGGGCTCCGTGTTCTCGAGGCAGTTCGCCGAAAGGTCGAACACGCGTGCCCAGGGCACGCTTCCGCGCCGAACGTCGGAGCGGGAGTCCACCAATGAAAATGGCTGGCCTTGAGAAGCGGTTCGTCAACGGCCGTGGCCATAGCCGTGGCGTTGCTAAACGGGCGGAGCAACGCCTTCGTCGCCTGCCGGTTGTACCCGGCTGGACGTACTTGGACGTCGGCTGCGGCAACGGTATGGCGGCCCTCCACGTCGCTGAGACCTTCGGGCTGCCAGTTGTCGGCGTCGACGTGGACCCGGAACAAATTCGGCTGGCGCGACAGGCGGCTGAAGGGCGACGCGATGTCGTCTTCCTTCCCGCCGATGCCACCCAGCTCCCGTTCGAGGATGGCCGCTTCGACATCGTCGCCACCAACAAGACCACGCATCACATTCCGCGATGGCGACAAGCCCTGGGGGAGATGGAGAGAGTGCTGAGGCCGGGTGGGTACCTGATCTACTCGGATGTCACATTTCCGACTTGGCTGGCGACGCGCTTGAGGGCGGTCCTTGGCGGTCGGTCCGGCGTGTTCACCGGCGATGACCTCGACCGCGCCTTTGCGGCACTTGGTCTCGAGAGCGTCTACAACGCCGCCCGGTGGCGCTCCTACGAAGCCGTCTTCGTCAAGTGACGTGCAGGAATAGACTGGTGGCTCGTGCGCGACTCATCCCTGATGGGTCGCACTCGACTAATCGGATGTGCGGAGGTGCTCGATGACGGATCCAACCAGCCCTCGTCTCGCTCCCAGGACCACACGCCGACGCGTTCTCGTCTTTGCCGTTGTTCTTCTCGCGGTCTTGATGGCGACGATGCTGCGGAGCGTGGATCGGTCGCGACGTGCCGAAGTAAGTCGATTGGCCGAGTTGCTGTCACTCCGTGAGGGCATGACGGTTGCCGAGATCGGCGCTGGAAGCGGTTGGCTCACGGTCGAAGTCGCACAGCGCGTCGGCCCGTCTGGCCGCGTCTATTCGACGGAGCTGACCGCGGTCCGCCTGGACGAGATCCGACAGGCCGCTGGCGAAGCCGGGTTGCGAAATGTGACCGCGTTGGAAGCAGGCGCGCGAGCGACCAACCTGTCAGCGGCCTGCTGTGACGCCATCTTCATGCGGCGTGTATACCACCACCTCAGCGATCCGTCCCCCATCCTGACTAGCATCCATGAGGCGCTCCGATCGGGTGGACGACTCGTCATCATCGAGTTCAGGCCCGACGGGCTTGTCGGCAGGGCGACACGGATGGGAGTCGATCGGGCTGCGCTGATCGAGGCGGTCACCGCCGTCGGTTTCGAGGTGGTGACAACCGAGGAGTGGCCCCGCTGGGACCATTACGTAGCGGTGTTCAGAAAGTCGGCGGCGGCTGCGCATCGAACCGAGAGATGAGTTACTAGCGATGTGTGCTCGCGTTGGCAACCTCAGGGAGCGAGCCATGAAACATCGAGGACAGACGCCGCAGTTTCGCGGGCCCAAGGGCGAGACCCTTCCGGGCAGCAGCACGGAGATCGGCTATCACCGCGTGGCCGGGCTCGATCAGTGGGCAATCTGATTGTGAGATCGAGGGCGGTTTCAAAGACCGGCGCCTACCAGCGCCCCGTCCGCGCCTCAGATCTGCGCGTGCTTCGCGTCCTCGACCCACGATCGACCAGACATGTGGACGCCAGGTCGTCGCGGCAAGGCCGAGCGACTGCCTGAACTGCGCGATGTGTGCCGTTGGCGTCTTCTTGATTTCTCTGACCTGGCTGGGTCCGCTCCCGAATTCGAAGGTACCCTCCAGCCACGAGACGCACAGGGTGAAGGCCGGTCGGCGGAGCCGGAGGCAATCGCTGATGACATCGCCGAGTTTCACAGGCGCCCAGCCAGTCGAGTCGCACAAAATGTCAGAAGTCCCCCGCGCGTGGACCGTATTCTCGTGCGTGGAGGGACGAGACATGGATGCAACGCACCGAGCGACGTGGGACCTCTACGCCGCGTCATGGAAGGCAGGCGGGGGCCCCGAAAAGCGGCTGTTCGAACAATGCTTGGCGCAGGACTGCGTGTACACGGACCCGCTCGTCCGCGCCGAAGGATGGAACGCCCTCGAAGGTTACATGGTCGAGTTTCATCGGCAGGTTCCCGGCGGCGCGTTCGTGACGGAACGCTTTCTCAGCCATCACGACACGTCGATCGCGGTCTGGACGATGGTGAACGGGGCGGGCCAGCCGGTCGGAGACGGCATGAGCTACGGTGAGTACGACGCCGCAGGAAAGCTCGTCAGGATGACGGGTTTCTTCGACGTACCCGGAACCAAGCCGTGAGCTTTTACCTTGGGTGCATTCAGCGTGGTGTCGACTACATAGAAGCCCGCCTCGATGAGGACGTGCCGCTGGCGAGCGTGGCTGCAGAAGCAGGCCTCAGCCAATGGCACTTCCAGCGCATCTTCAAGGCGCTCACTGGTGACACGTTGAAGGCGTACATCCGGTCGCGTCGGCTCGCGATGGCGCTCGACCGGCTGCTCACGACGAAGTTGCGCGTGCTCGACGTCGCCATGCTCGCCGGGTTCGAGTCGCAAGAGGCGTTCGCACGCGCGTTCAGGCAGGCATTTGGCCTCACGCCGCAGCAGTACCGGCGGATCGGTCGCAAGAACTTGTTCCTGAAGAAGCTGCAGATCGACGCGGAGTATCTGCAGCACCTCCGCCACAACGTGTCGACCGAGCCCGAGTTCTACGAGCAGCCGCGGATGACGCTGGTGGGGCTGCGTACGGTCTTCTACAGCGTCGACTCCGAGAAGAACAACATCGGTGCGCAGCTGCCGCCGTTGTGGCAAGCCTTCCTACCGAGGTTGCACGACGTGGCGTACGCCGTTCCGGACCGATGCTACGGCGTCGTCCGCCAGGAGAGCGAGGACAGCGACCGGCTCGAGTACCACGCGGCGATTGAAGTGACCCAAGTCGACGCGCTTCCTCAGGGGATGGTGTCGCTCGAAGTGCCCGCCGCCGCGTACGCCAAGTTCGCGCACCGCGGAGCGGCGCAGCACGTCGACCGCACGGTGAGCTACGTCTACTCGACGTGGCTGGCCCAATCCGGCCTACGTCACACCTACGGCCCCGACCTAGAGATTTACGGGGCGGAGTACCATCCGACGAGCCAGGAGTCGGTGTTCCACTACGCGGTACCGGTGGCGCCCCAGGCTGACTGAAGCGCCTCTCCCAGACGTCACGTCTCGGGGATGCCTCCGTTCGGCTCAACTTGGGGTTCGGCTGAGGTAGCACTCTGCACTAGTCGCAAAGTGGCGATCCTGAAGCGGAGAAATTCCAGAAAGCCCCTCTGGGGTCAGTCGGAAGTTCGGCTCAGACAGGGAAGGCGCCGACGCCCGGGCACCTTCATTCCTGCTGAAAGTCCATGGTCCAGTTCACTTCCCAGGTCCCACCACCGTCGGCTGAAAACGCCTGCTCCCAATGCGGCGACGGCGAATGGACGCGAGTCCACCGGAATCGCACGACGATCGGCTGCGCTGACAGGGTCTCGTTAGCCAGGAAAGTTCCTTCGCCGTCCTCGAAGCGGCCAACCACCGGCACTCCCAGCGACCGAGGGTCCCTGGAGTCCAGCCACCAGATCGACCACGTCGACGTCTTGGGGTCGAACGCGCGGAGAGCCAACGCGCGGTACGTGCCTGACGGCATCTCGAGCATGGTGTCATCGAGGTTGGCGAACCCGCCGAGAAGCTTGGTCACGATGCAGCGTCCGTCAAACTCCTCCCATGTTGTGCTACCGACGAGTCGGTCGTTCAATCGGCGGTGCCGCACGCGCCAGCTGCCGATATAGAAATCGAAATCCGTTGGAGCAGACGGGTCTACGGGCAGGGTCACAGCGCCTCCGAGCGGTCCATTCTGTCACGGCGACACGCCCAGACTGTGAGGCTCCGGCCACAGGTATCTCCCGCAATCTCCCGCCCGTCTCAACTCCTGATCTGTCGCGCAGTGTGTAGCTACAGGTGACGTGCCAGGGGGTGTTCAGAGCGCACGGACCGTAGCGAGTGCCGCCCTCAGCTGACTGTCTACGCCGGTGCCTGGCGCCGCGAGTTTCAGGGGAACATCCAACCGCGGCGCCACGCCTACGCCCTCGACGATCGCCCCGCTCCACATGAACCAGGCGGCTGCGGGAAACCGGAGCACGAACCCCGATCCCACTAAGAAGTTGCCGCCACCGAGTACCTGACCGCCCGTCCGCGCTCCGACTAGCGTCGCCAGTCTGTTCTCCTCCGCGAACGCCGCTACCATTTCGCCCGCGCTCAACGTGTGCTCGTTGGTCAGCATCACGACGCGTCCGTGGAACGGTCTCGGGCCCAAACCCTCCGTAGCCACCCGGATCGATCGGTCTCGGTTCAGGACGAGGAACCGCAGCGCCATGAGCAGGGTGTCGAATCGACTCTCAGGCAGGCGGTCGATGCAAGGTCGCGATTCGCGTGTCCATGCGCGATCGCTGCCCTTCCGCGTGAGGCTGTAGCCGACTGGAATCCGCTCCGGCGTGAAGGCGCTCATCAGCCGGAGCGACCCGACGAATCCTCCAAGGTTTCCTCGCAAGTCCACAACCAGCCGCCGGCACGTTCCGATGCTGGCCAGCGCGGTTTCGAACTCGCGGGCGAATCGCTGTCCGTTCACTCCTGGGAAGAACGCGACGCGCCGGTACCCGACATCCTGATCGAGCATCGACGCGGTGACGCTGGTCGGCTCCGCCATCGGCGGCCGGGCACCCGGCTTGCCGTTGGCCGGGGCCTTGGGCAGCACGACGTTGATACTGGCCGTCGAACCGTCGGCCCGAGAGACCAGGATGTCGGCGTCCTGGCCCAGAGAGAACGTTGGCAGGATGGGCGGCGAGAATGGCTTGCCGTTCACCTCGAGCAGCAGGTCGCCAGGCCGAACGCCCGCACACTCGGCCGGCCCGCCTGGGTGAACGTCCTGGAACATCCACCGCTCGCCCGTCCCGTCTATGTCGGCAGGACCGAAGGTCGCGTTGATGGCGTATCTGGCAGGCGCACTGCTGCCACTGCTGTGAAAGAACGCCACATGGCTGAGTCGCCCTTGCGCGAGGACGCGGTTCATCTCGGCTTCGAACGCGGTCCGCGATCTTGCCCGTTCGAGTGAAGTTTCGTCGGCTGCGAACAGGCCGCGCCAAATCCTGGGTGACGTCGCCGAGGGCGAATGCACTTCGACTCGAGGAGGTCGACCGATTTCTTGACGATCGCGCGGATCGTGCTCGGCTGGAGCTGGAATTCGTTGCCAGATGTGCCTGTCACGGTTCGCCTCCGGCGTCAGTCGCTGCCTCCCGTAGCTCGCGCAACGCCCGCACCGATGCGGAGCCGCTGAGAGCCGTCGCCGATTAGTTGGAACGCGCCAAGGGTTCCCGACGACTTCGCGCCGAACCGCTGGCCGAGCTCGATCTTCGCGCGACGCAGCGCCTCGATGAGCGTCTCGCCTCGTACCAGGTGCCCGTAGAACGCGCGCATCAGCGCCGACGAGAGGTTGTCGTCGACCGGCCAAAGGCGTTCTAAGGACCTCCGCGGTGCCAAGGGCGGGGACATCCGCCCTGGGGGCGACGGCTGGGTGGGCGGCCAGGGTCGGATAACGCTGATTCTGTCGCCCCCAGACCCTGCTAATGTTGCCTATCGTCCTCCAGTGGTCGGCGATCGTCGCGAACCGTTCCGGTCTGCTCGCGTCGTGGCGAACCCGACGGGTGCCGGCTCGACGCGGCTCCACGTGCCCGAGGCGGCGTGGCGACTACGCGCCACGCTGAAGGATGGGATTCCAACCACGCCGGTCGCGGATTCGTTAGCCCTTCGATTGGCCCACCGCCGGTTGTCAACTGCGCACAGCGGAGCATGATCGGTGCTGCGCGCTGTCCACCGGGCCGGCGTTGCTCATTCAACTGAGCAGCCGTCGGCCCGGTCGGGAGTCGTGATGTCGTCAGATCGCCTATAGCGTATTCGCTGTCGTACCATCCGCCAGGGGCCGCGGACGTGTCCGGTCAGGGTGCAGCGGGGGTCAGGCGGGCGATGGCGTCGAAGAGCTCCTCCGACTTGAGCGGCTTGGTGATGTAGTCGTCCATGCCGGCAGCGAGGCAGCGCTCGCGGTCCCCCTTCATCGCATGCGCGGTCACGGCCACGATCGGCAACCGCCGCCGCTCGTCGGCGAGCGCGCGGATGGCGGCGGTGGCCTCGAACCCGTCCATCTCCGGCATCTGCACGTCCATCAGGATCAGATCGACCGGGGTGCGCGCGATCTCGGTCATGACTTCGCAGCCGTCGGCAGCCACGACCACGGAGTGGCCGCGCTTCTGGAGGAGGGTGACCGCCACCAGGCGATTCACCGGGTTGTCTTCGGCGACCAGTACGCGCAGCGGGCGCGTTGCCGGCGCGGGAGGGGCGCCGTCGCACGTACCGGCACGAGAACCCGTGGTCGCGGGCCCGCCCGCCGTGCCCTGCCCGGCGGCTGACGCCAGCGCCGCCGCAAGGTCGCCCGGATGCACGGGCTTCAGCACGCAGGCCGACACGCCGAGGTCGTGGAACTGTCCCATCTCGGCCGGGCCCCCCGCCGAGGTCAACATCGCCACGATCGGCGTCGCGTGCCCACGGCCCGCCCGGGCGCGGCGGACCAGCTCGACGCCGGACAGCCCCGGCATCTCCCCATCGAGCAGGAACAGGGCGAACGGGTGCCCCTCGTCGTGTGCGCGCTCGAGCGCCGCGACTGCGTCCTCGCCCCGCTCCACCACCGTCGCCTGCATCCCCCAGCTCGCGAGGGTCCTGCCTAGGATCTCGCGGCCCGTGGCGCTGTCGTCCACGGCCAGCACCGAAAGGCCACGCACGCCGCGCCCAGCCTCGGAGCCCGCGACCGTTCCCGCCGATGCCGGTGCGACGCGGACGGAGAACTGGAAGTGGCTGCCGGTGTCGTCGGAGCGGTCGAGCGACAAATCGCCGCCCATGAGGCGGGCGAGCCGCAGCGAAATCGTCAGGCCGAGCCCGGTGCCCCCGAACTGGCGCGCAGCCGAGGTGTCGGCCTGGGAGAAGGCCTCGAAGATCGCGTGCCGCTTGGCCTCCGGCACCCCGATGCCGGTGTCGATCACCGAGACGTGCAGGAGGGCCTCGCCGCCCGCGGCCTCATGCGCGACACGCACCACCACTTCACCCTGGTCCGTGAACTTCACGGCGTTGCCCACCACGTTGAGCAGGATCTGCCGGATGCGATCCGGGTCCCCGACGAACGCGGCCGGCACGTCGGGCGGCACGTCGCAGACCAGCTCCAGCCCCTTGTGGTGAGCGCCGAACGCGATCGCCTTGAGCGCCCCGTACACTTCGTCGCGCAGGTCGAACGGACGCGGATCGAGCTCGAGCCGGTCGGCTTCGATCTTCGAGAAGTCGAGCACGTCGTTAATCACGGTCAGGAGCGCCTCGGCCGACGACTTGACCGTGTTCAGGTACTCGCGCTGGGCCGGTGTCAGCGTGCTCTGCAGGGCCAGCTCGGTCAGCCCGATGATGCCGTTCATCGGCGTCCGAATCTCGTGGCTGATGTTCGCCAGGAACTCGCTCTTGGCGCGGCTGCTGTCCTCGGCGCGTTCCTTGGCCAGGGCGAGCTCGGCGTTGGCGGCGCGGAGCAGCTCGTTGGCGGCGAAGAGCTCGGCGTGCCGCTCGGCCTGCTTGCGCGCGGTGTGCGTGCGGATGCGCGCCAGCACCACAGTGAGGTCGATCGGCTTGGTGATGTAATCGTTGGCGCCGAGATCGAGCGCCTCGACCACGTCCCCGCTCTGGTTCTTCGCCGTCAGCATGATGACCGGGAGCTGCGTCGAGTTGAGGCGCGTGCGGATCTCGCTCGAGTACTTCCAGACCGCTCATGCGCGGCATCTGGATGTCGAGCAGCACGAGGTCGATCGCCTCGCGTCGAACCAGGTCGAGGCACTCGACGCCGGACGCGGCCACCGCCACCTCGTAGCCGTTACGGACGAGCCGTCGCGACAGCATGTCACGGTTGAACTCCTCGTCGTCCACGACGAGCAGCCGGAAGCCCACTGCGCTCACGGGTGGCTCCTCGCCGGGCACAGGCGGACCATCGTGGCCAGGAGGCTCGGCAGATCGACCGGCGTGGTGTGGAAGCCGTCGCAGCCGGCGTCCAGGGCGCGCTCGCGCTCCTCGACGAGCGCGTGCGCCGTCAAGGCCACCACCGGAATCGCACACGTCTCGGGCTGCGCTTTCAGGCGACGGGTGGCCGCCCAGCCGTCCAGGATCGGCAGACTCAGGTCCATCAGCACGATGTCGGGGCGCTCGACCCGCGCCTGCTCCACCCCGGACAGCCCGTCGAACGCGAACAGGACGTCGTGACCCGATCGCCGGAGCCGCCGTCCGAGTATCTCCCGGTTCACCTGGTTGTCCTCGACGATGAGCACGCGCATCGGTTTCGACTCCCCGCGTCACGACGCGTCTTTTCTTCAGCCGGGTGCTCCGCCCGCTCTTGGCGAGATCGAGCCGGCTCGAACTCAGACGCTGTGCGTCGGCGGCATCCCTGGCGACCACATGGCCACAACGGCCACCGACGTGAGCAAGCGACCGGGTGTCAACCGGCGGGACCGGTCGACGCTCCGGCGCACGTCTCCGCATACGGGAAGGCCGGCGAGAAGAACGAGGCACGCCGCACGTCCATGAGGGGGCAATCGGCGGCTCGGACGAAAGGTTGATACCGCTGCCGTGTGCCCTCGAGCCGTCCCGCGCCGAACCGCGAAGGCGCGCGGCGCCGTCGGTGCGAGGCGGCAAGACCGTGCACAGTCTGAACCGCGTGAGTCAAGCGCGGGCGCCGCGTGTCGATTCTGTGCTCATGATTCGACCTCCATTCCTCTGGCTGACCATCAGCTGCGTCGCCATGGTCGCTGGGGCCATCACTTCCGTCCTGGCCGCCGCGCCGATCGACGTTCCCGGCCGGGTGCTCGTCGGCGCCAAGCCCACGGCCAACGTGGTCGTCTGGCTCGAGGCCCCGCACGCGCATCGCGCCCCGCGCACGGTCGTCCTGGATCAGCGCAACCTGGCGTTCGATCCGGGCGTCGTGGTCGCCTCCGTCGGCTCGACGGTCGAGTTCCCGAACAGCGACCGTGTCTTGCACAACGTATTCTCGTTCCGCGACGGCAAGCAATTCGATCTCGGTCTGTATCCCGTCGGGAAGTCCAGGCGCATCGTCTTCGACAAGCCGGGCGTCAGCCGCTTGTTCTGCAACATCCACCCCAAGATGGCGGCCTACATAGTCGTCGTCGACAGCCCGTTCTACGCGCTGACCGATCGCGAGGGCGATTTCCTGTTGAAGGGCGTTCCGGCCGGCGACTACACCTATCACGCGTGGCGTGCCGACGGCGGCGAGGTGGTGTCGAACCGACTGACGATTGACGCGGACGCGCGTCTGGAGGTCCTATGGCCCGCGCGCTGACCCTCATCACCACGCTCCTGATGCTCGCGACGACGAGCGTCGCGTCGGCACAATCGGTGACCGCCGAGGCGGACGTCACCGTCGGCTCCTCCAGCCAGGGGATTCATGCCGCGGCCACGCAGCTGCGGGCCTACGGCGAGCTGCCGCGGAACTGGCGCTTCTATGGGGACGCGACGTGGGCGGAGCAGCGGGGCCCCGAGTCGGATGCCTTCGGCGCCGCGTACCCGTATGAGCCGGGCCTGCGGCCGATGGAGCTCTATCTCGAGAAGACCTCGGTGCGCGGGTCGCGTGTCATCGGCACGCGCGTCGGCCGGTTTCGCACGCCATTCGGCATCTCCGGTCGAAGCGATCACGGCTACACCGGGTTCCTCCGAGCGCCCCTGATCAGATACAGCGACTACTGGGCGCTGTCGAACAACTACCTGGAGACCGGAGCGAGCGTGATGGGTGGCGCATCCTGGCTCTCGGCCGAGGGGAGCATCGGCGTGGCCACGGACGAGGACGAGTATGCCCGGCCAGGGGGCGCAAACAGTGTCGTCAGGATCCAGGGGGCGGCAGGCACCTGGATCGTCGGGGCGAGCCACATCCGCACGCGCCCGTCGGCCGAGTGGCGGTTCGCGACGGGGCGTGCCGAGTTCACGGGCGTGGACGGGCGCTGGATGTTGGCCGGCGTGCAGGTGCGCGGGGAATGGCTCACGGGCCGGCCGTTCGACAACGCCGTAACCCAGGGCGGCTACGTGGATCTCCTGGTCCACCGGCCACGGATGGGCGCCGTCACGCTCGTGTCGCGCATCGAGCGACTCGACTACTTCGCTGGCCGCTTCTCGGCGTTCCCGCGCCGCTACAGCGTGGGCGCCAAGATTCGCGCCTCGAGCCGGCTGGTCGGGCAGGTGAACGTGATTCATCAGCCCCGGGACCGAACCGGGCACGAGGGGCATTCGTCGATCGATGTGGCGCTTACGCTCTCGGCTCGCGCGAGTCGGTAGTGCTGGGCCGTCGCTCGTCTGAGATCCCCTGGCATCACAGCCTCGACGCGCGCGTGCTCGCGGCGAGCGTCGTCGTCTGTGGCGTATGCCTGGCGGCAGTTGTCCTGGTGGCGGAACGTCTGGTGTCGGTCAACGAGCTCCGCCGCGCCTCCGAGCAGCTCCAGGCCGCCAAGTCAGGGTTCGATCGGCTGCTGGTCGACCGCGCCAACGTGGCCCGCGATGAGCTGCACCTGATCGCCGAGCTCCCCGTCTTTCGAGCGCACCTCACGGACTCAGCGGCCCGCGCCGACCCGCCAACGATGAACGCGTTGGCGGAGCACTACTGCGACCAGCTGCGGGCAGACGTCTGCCTCATCGCCGATCGGAACCGCCAGTCGATCGGGCTCGCCAGCCAGCGGCCGCTCTCGCCCGATGCGGTTCGCTCCATCCTGGCTGGCACGTCACCCCGAATCCTGACGCTCGAGCGCGAGCTATACCTGGTGGTCCCCGCCACGGCGACGTTCGCGAGCGAGAACCTTGGCACGCTGTCCGCCGCCTATCGCCTGGACGACGAGCTCTCACGCGAGCTGGGGGAGCTGACCCGGACGCAGGTGACCTTCCTGGCTTCCGAGCGGGTGGTCGCCAGCAGCTTGCGCGGCGCCGCGCGGGCCGCCCTGCGCGCCGCGGGTCCGCCCGGCGAGACCGGGGCGATCGATCAGCGGATTCAGGTCGGCGCGGACAGCTATGTCGCCCGGCGTTACGCCCTCGGGCTGGGCGGGACGGCGGACGGCGTGGCGCCTTCCGGCGGCTCGCTGCTCCTCATGTCGAACTGGACCCCGACCGAGGAACTGCTGGCGCGCATCAGGGCGCAGCTGCTGGCGACGGCGACGGCGACATTCGGGCTCGCGATCGCCGGGATGGTCTTCTTCAGCCGACGGCTGTCGAGCCACTTGCGGGTCCTCGCGCGGGCGGCCCGAGACATCGCTGCCGGCGCCTGGCATCAGCGGGTCCCGGGCACGGGCAGCCGCGAGGCGGTCCTGCTCGCCGACGCGTTCAACGACATGACGGCGTCGCTCGTGCACTGGCACCAGCAAGCCGAGGCACGCATGGCGGAGCTGGCCGCGGCGTACGAACGATTCAGCGCCGTCACGCGATCCGCGGGCGACGCCATCCTCTCCATCGACGCCGCCGGGGCCATCACGCTCTGCAATCCTGGAGCGGAACGCCTGTTCGGGTACACGGAGTCGGAGTTGACCGGCGCCCCCGCGCTCACGGTCATCGCTCCCTCGAGCCGGGACGACTTCGCGGCCCGCCTCCATTGTCTGACGAGGCCGGACGCCGACGGCGACGCGGCGATGACCGTCGAGTTTGCAGCGCTGCAGAAAGGAAGCCAGCCGCTGATCGTCGAAGTGTCCCTGGCGCCCTGGACCAGCGCGGACGGCACCGGTGCGATCGCGGTGATGCGCGACGTCACCGCGCGCGTCGAAGCCCGGCGGCTCCTCGAAGCCGCTCGTCAGGCCGCCGAGGAAGCGAGCCGGGCCAAGAGCGCCTTCGTGGCCAACATGAGCCACGAGCTGCGGACGCCGCTGAACGCGGTGATCGGCTACAGCGAGCTCCTGGCCGAGGACGCCGAGGACGCCGGTCGCACCGAGATGATCCCGGATCTGCTCCGCATCCAGTTGGCGGCGAAGCACTTGCTCCAGCTGATCGACAACGTGCTCGATCTGTCGAAGATCGAGGCGGGCAAGACCGACCTCGACATCGGTGAGTTCGATCTCGCTGCCCTCGCCCACGACGTCGAGTCGCTGGCGAGGCCGCTCACCGAGAAGCGCGCGAATGTGCTGGAGGTGGGCCCGCTCGACCACCTCGGCAGCATGGTCGGCGATGACACACGCCTCAAACAGGTGCTGTTGAACCTGCTGGCGAACGCCGGAAAGTTCACGGAAGGCGGCCGGATTCGGCTCGACGTGGAGCGGGACGACACTCGCCTCGACGGCGAGCTGACCTTTCGCGTGTCGGACACCGGTATCGGCATGACCGACGCCCAACTCGCGCGTGTCTTCCAGGAGTTCACGCAGGCGGACAGCTCGACCACCCGCGAGTATGGCGGCTCGGGCCTGGGCCTGACAATCAGCCGCCATCTCTGCCGGCTCATGGGCGGCGACATCCACGCGGCGAGCGAGCCCGGGCGGGGCTCGGTCTTCACGGTGACCCTGCCCGTCCGCGTGCGCGAGGCAGGGTCGGTGGGCGTTCCACCGAGCGCGGGATCGGCATTCGCGGACGATGTGCCCGGATCTAATTCTCGGGATTCAGCGAGAGGCCGCTGTCGGCGACTCAACCGTTGGGATGACCTGCCGCAAGTCGAGCCTCTTGCTGATTGACTCGCTCAATCGCCTCACGCCGCTCCGCTCCACAGCTGCAAGTTCCACCGGTTGCGAGTGCCAGACGGAAGACGGCCTCGTCAGCTCCTTGCGCCCCTGCGCCGACATCGACGCCATGTGGAGGGATGCGGAAGGAACCTTGCGGGAGCGGCCGGCTGACACACTGTTGATTGCGGTGCTCCTGCCGATGCGTCGTGCCGCGATCGAACTGAAGCGGAATAGGCCGGGGAAGGCCATCGAGCTGCTCGAGGCTGCCGCGCCCTACGAGCGCCGGTATCCCGAAGTGGTGTATCTCCGCGGACTTGCCTGCCTGAGGGCGGGCAGGAGCGTCGAGGCTGCCACCGAGTTCCAAAAGATCCTGGAGCACAAGGGTGCGAACTGGGGCGCACGTTACCCGCTCGCCTACGTCGGCCTCGCCCGGGCTACGGCGCAGATGGGCGATACCGCCAGAGCCAGGAAGGCTTATCAGGATTTCCTGACGCTGTGGAAAGACGCGGATCCAGACATCCCCGTCCTGATCGATGCGCGGAAGGAGTAAGCGACGCTGAACGGGTCTGGCCCGCCGAACCGGAGGCCGACCGCCCTGGGGGCGACGGCTGGGTGGGCGGCCAGGGTCGGATAACGCTGATTCTGTCGCCCCCAGACCCTGCTGATGTTGCCTATCGTCCGTGCACGCGCCCGACGTCGACGCGCGATACGCGGCGCTCCAGGCCGCGGCCCCCGGCCTCATCGGCCCGGCGCCCGGGACGATCGGGCTCGTGTTCGTCTTCCTCGCCGCCTTCGTCCTCTACTTCTTCGTGAACTGGAAGATCCTGTCGTTCCTCTGGAGGATCGGGTGAACCGATTGACGAGCGCGCGGGCAGCGGTCGGCGCCCTCGCGCTCATCCTGGTCACGACCGCGGCGTGGTGGGCGCTCGCGCTCTGGCCCGTGGGGCCGGAGGCACCGGAGTGGTTCCTCCGCACGCGCGACGTTTGCTTCGGCGCGAAGGTCGACACGCTGCCGACCGCGGGCGGGTGGCTGCTCCTGGTCGGGCAGCCGGTGGGGATGGTCGCGCTGCTGGCGGCCGTGTGGGGGCGCGACCTGAAGGCCGGGATCGCGCTGACGCTGGCGCGGGCGTTCGGCCAGGTCACGATCGGCATCGTGATGGCGCTGCTCGTCGCCGGCGTGGTGGGTGTCGCCGCCCGTGTCCGCAGCTCGTACCAGGAACCCTTCTCGGTCGGCGCCGTGGACCTCGCCAGCCAGTTGACACGGGTGAGCGACGTCGCCCCTCCGCTGGCGCTCGTCGATCAGGCCGGACGGGAGGTCACGCTGGCGTCGTTTCGCGGATGCCCCGTGCTCGTCGCGTTCGCGTTCGCCCACTGCCAGACGGTGTGTCCGCTCATCGTGTCGGACGTGCTGGCGGCCCGCGGTCGATTCGAGGGCAACCAGCCGGCCGTGCTGCTCATTACCCTCGATCCGTGGCGCGATACGCCCAGCCGGCTGCCGTCGATCGCGAAGCTGTAGGGACTCGGCGACGACGCCCACGTGCTCTCGGGCCAGCCCGAGCTCGTCGAGCGCACCCTGAACGCCTGGCTCGTGCCGCGCGCGCGCAACGAGCGAACCGGCGACATCTCACACCCCTCGATCGTGTACGTCGTCGGCGCGGACGGCCGCATCACGTATGTGGTCACCGGGAACGTGGAGACGATCGCGGCGGCGGTGCGGGCACTCTAGCAGGCTGCTGAAAAAGTGGCCTGTGGGGGATCGACATCGTGATCGCCATGTACTACCATGCTCCCACGTCTTCGAGAGGGAGCGACCGCATGCGTGGATCCGACCAGCAGACCAGCCACCTGTTTAGTTACGTCGTGCCAGAAGAGCGCGTGCGTCAGGACCATCCACTGCGCGCCATCCGCCAGATGACCGAGGCGGTGCTGGCGACGCTGTCGCCGCGCTTCGACCAGATGTACTCGGACATCGGCCGGCCATCGATTCCGCCGGAGCAGCTGCTGCGGGCGCTGTTGGTGCAGTCCCTCTACACAATTCGCAGCGAACGGCTGCTGATGGAAGAGATCGACTACAGCATCCTGTTTCGCTGGTTCGTCGGCCTCGGGATGGACGAACCCATCTGGTCGCCGACGACGTTCAGCAAGAACCGCGACCGCTTGTTGGAGGGCAACATCGCGGCGGCCTTCTTTGATGCCGTCATCGACCAGGCCCGCCAGGGCGACCTGCTGTCCGACGAGCATTTCACCGTCGATGGCACGTTGCTGGAGGCGTGGGCCAGTCTCAAACGCTTCCAGCGCACCGATCAGGCGCCGCCGCCACCGCCGGATGATCCCGGGAACCCGACCGTCGATTTCCACGGCGAATCGCGACGCAATGACACGCATGCGTCGACCACCGATCCCGACGCGATGTTGGCGCGGAAAGGGCGAGGGCGCGAGGCCAAGCTGTCGTACGCCGGCCATGTCTTGCTGGACAACCGGCACGGCCTGGTCGCGAACGTCTGCGTGACCGCCGCGACGGGCACGGCGGAACGCGAGGCCGCGCTGCTGCTGCTGGAGCACGCCACGACCGCCGTGACGGTGGGCGGGGACAGGGGCTTTGATGTGCCCAGCTTCGTGGCCGCGGTCCGCGCGCAGGACGTGACGCCGCACGTCGCCCAGAAGGTCCGTGGCAGTGCGATCGATGGCCGCACCACGCGGCATGCGGGCTACGCGATCAGCCAACAGAAGCGGAAGCTCATCGAGCAGGTCTTCGGCTGGATGAAGACGATCGGCGGGCTGCGCAGACTGCGCCATCGCGGGGGCGAGCTCGTCGACTGGATCATGACCTTCACGGCCGCGGCGTACAACCTGGTCCGCCTTCGGACCCTGCTGGCAAGGGCGTAGTGTCTCTGGAGCCTCGCCATCTCGTCGCCGTGACGATCAATCGACACACATGGCCCCGTCCCTCTGTCGAATGAACCGCTCACACCGAGTACCACTCATCTCGCAAGTCACTTTTTCAGCAGCCTGCTAGGGCGATCGGTCGGAGGCCACCGTCGTGGCTCCGGACCCGGCGCCCGGGCCGACCACGCCCCACGCGATCGTGGCACACGTGAAGGTCGTGTCGCCCCACACGATGGTCGTGCCGTAGCTCGTGCCGATCGACGTGTCGCCCCAGACAAGCGTGTCGCCCCACACGAGCGTGTCACCCCACACCAGGGACTCGCCCCACACGAGCGTGTCACCCCAGACCAGGGTGTCGCCCCACACGATGGTGTCGCCCCAGACAAGCGTGTCGCCCCACACGATGGTGTCGCCCCAGACGATCGTCGTGCCCCAGACCGGCGAGTTGTAGTACCGGGGCGTCACCCTGCACGAGCAGGTCGTTCCACAGCAGGCGCCGGGTCCATGCCAGCGTCTCGAATCCCAGATACGAGGACTCGATCCGAGTTCCCGTGATCCAGGGCGTTCCCGGCGCCACCGACAGGCTGGCCTTCGAGGCGAGCGTCAACGCGCCGTGCCCATTCAGACCACCCGCGCCCTGGGTCAGCAGGTCGTACTCGATGCCCGGCGCCTGGTAGACCGGAATCGAGCTGTACTGGAGGAACGCCTTGACCGCGTTCGGCGGCAGGGCGCGACCCGCGTTGGCGGGGTTCCAGCGGCTGGCTTCGATCATGAGCGCGACGACGCCGCTCGTGACGGCGGTTGCCATGCTGGTGCCGTTGAGGCGGAGGTCCTCCGAGCCTACCCGCATCGATGCGAGGGTCGTGGCGAGCGTGCTCGTCGGGCTGACGGTCGCGACCAGACCATGCCCAGGCGCGACCACGTCCGGCTTGGCGAAGGCGTCGAACCAGCTCGGCCCACGCGAGCTGTAGGGCGTCACGACATCGTCGAGGCGCGAGATCGTGCCGCGCGTGTCGAGCGCGCCGACCGTGATCGCAGACGGGGCATTGCCCGGCGAAGTGATCCCCGCATAGCCGAGCTCGCCCGTCGTCGGATTGCGGCCGATGTTGCCGGCAGAGACGACGACGACGAGCCCGGCGCGAACGGCGGCCTCGACGGCCTGGACGAGCGGGTCTGTGGCCGCCGGCTCGTAGATCGGGTGCCCGAGCGACAGGTTGACGACGTGAATCCCCAGGGAGGCGCGGTTGGCGGTTGCGAACTCGAGGGCGGCGATGACATGACTGGTCCTGCCTGCGCCCGTCTCGTCGAGCACTTTCAGGCCCACCAGGCGCGCCCCATCCGCCACACCGGCGGCCGCCATGTCGAACCGGCTCCCCGCAATCAGGCCGGCGACGTGGGTGCCGTGGCCGTAGGCGTCGGTCGGCGTCGCGCTGCGCCCGCCCCTGGTGAAGTCGTAGAAGGCGCTGATGCGGTTGCCGAAGTCCACGCTGTCGGCCGCGATGCCCGAGTCGATTACCGCGATCCCGACGCCGGTCCCGGAGAACGGCGTGAAGTGCAGGCCCAGGCTTCCACGCAGGATGTAGTTCTGCGTCGTCTCGAACTGCACGTTGCTCGTCGTCCCGGTGCTGCTCGGCGTCTCGGTTCCCGTCAGCTTCGTCGTCGATTTCTTCGTCGTCCTGCCCGCGCCGGCGGCCTGCACCACCGCGTCGAGCGAGATGGAGAGCACATCCGGCCGTTCGGCCAGCGCGGCGAGGTCGGCGGTCACGACGTCCGCCGTCACGGCCTCGACCAGCGAGAACTTGCGCGAGACACGGCCTCCTCGATCGCGAACGGCCCGGTCGATGACGTCGCGCTGCCCGGAGGTCGTGCGGATGATGACCTCGTGCCAGGTGTGTCCGAGGCGGGTTCGCTCGATCAGCGCCGGGTCGAGCTTGCGGCTCGTCGGTCTGGGGTCGGCGTGCAGCGCCGCGTCAGGGATGATCAGCGTAACTGTGAAAAGGGCGGCAATCAGGGTGCGCAGGGGAGTCGACACGTCCACGTGCGTTGCAGGGCTCGTGCCGTGTCGCCCGTGTCCGCCGCAACTGCAGTCAACTCGAGTCGGATGAGGACGATAGCGGTCGCGACGGCGCCGGCGGGACCGGGACGCCGTGACTCAACTCGAGATGGGGAGGCGCGTCCCCAGACGCCGCGTCGTGCTTGATCCCCTTGTACGACGGGCTGTGGCGGCACGCGTCGCGTTGTGGGACAGGTGTCTCACACGCGGTAGGCGCGGGCGGCCGACACGGCGCGAGGGCGATGGGCGACGGCGGTGCGCCACATTTTTCCGCGACAGTGTGTGTATGGACGTGACGAGCCGCGTCGTCGAGCCGCATCGACGTGCCGGTCAGGCAGTGGAGCGAGCGGTCGTGTTTCAGGGAGGGAGTGGGGCGCGGCCGGAGGGCTGCGCCGCGAGGTCGGGCTCCAAGGCCGGCCGCGGCGGCCCCTGAGGGGGGCCGCCGCCAGACCTCAGAACGTCACGCGGGTGACGAGCTGCAGCGTGCGGGGAGCCGCCACGCCGCTGACCGAACCGAACCCGGTCCGGTTCGTCAGGTCACCGGCCGCGTTACGCGGCAGGTTGGCGACGGTCGGGTTGGTCAGGCTCGCGAAGTTCACCGTGCCGTTGAAGCCGGTGAACTGCGTGTGGTTGAGGACGTTGAACGCATCGATGCGGACCTCGAACTTCAGGTCCTTCGGACCCTAGAAGATCTTCGAGAGCGAGACGTCGATGTTGTTGATCGGCGGCTGGCGCATGAAGAAGCGCGCCGATTCGGCACCGTCGCTCCCCGGCTGCGGCGGGGCGAAGCACGACGTGTTGAACTGCGCGTACGGGTCGGCGCCGTAGCCCGCGCCCGGATCGCACGTCAGACGGACGCGCGCCCCCGGCTCGCCGGTGGCGCTGCCCGTCAGGTTGGCGTTGCCGATGCCCGGGATCGAGAAGCCGACGCCCTGCGGCCGGCCGCTCGTCCAGCGGTAGATGCCCGACACCTGCCAGTCGCCCGCGATCTTGCCGAGGCGGCTCTCGCTGTTCTTCAGGAACGGGGGCTGGTAGATGAAGTTGAACACGAAGTCGTGCGGCCGATCCGTGTTCTGTTCCAAGGACCTCCGCTGTGCCAAGGGCGGGGACATCCGCCCTGGGGGCGACGGCTGGGTGGGCGGCCAGGGTCGGATAACGCTGATTCTGTCGCCCCCAGACCCTGCTAATGTTGCCTATCGTCCTCTCGCGAACACGCCGTCGAGCACGAGCGCGTGGATGTGCACGTTCAGATTCAGCGCACCCCCAAACCGTTGAAGAGCCGCTACGGCGCCGCTGCGCACATCCGTCAGGCCGCGCTCGCGGGCTCGGGTGCGCAGATGCCGATGCACCTCGCGCAGCAGCACGCGCACCACGGCCTTGCACAGGTCGTGGTCAAACGGCGTAGTGGTGTTCTGGCCCCGCCGCCATGCTGGATAGTCCTTTCGCGACAAGGGAGGATCTGACGGCGATGTCACGACGCCTCTGGGGCGCGATTACTTCGTCGGCACGCGCTGCTTCAGTTCGTTCCCCCAGTTAAACGTTGCGTTGATCTGAGCCCGCGGCGCCTCGCCGACGTCGGCCTGATCACGCCTCCAATCGGCAGCGAACAGTTCCTTCGCTTGCTCTGGACCATGTAGGCCGCCGGCGCCGAGCGGACCCAGTACCTCGGTACGCCCCGAACCGGGTGCCGGCCGTCAAGCTCAAGACAGCGTCGAGCGATGCAGTTGAGATGGCGAGACTATTGCCATGACGGACCAACGGTGGTGCGGCGGGCGTCGTGGCCAGGCTCAGTAGTCAAGCGCGAACAACAGCGCCTCGCGAATCTCGCCCATGCGGGAACTCGGTAGGGTCGCGATGATGCCGCCCAAACGGTTCTTCGAAACCGTCTGCACGTGATCGATGTTGATCACGCAGGCCTTCGACACACCGTCATCCGGACCGAGCGCAACCTCCGACGGCACGTCGCGAATCGTGCGCGTGATGGGCGCGACCGTCACTTCGCTGAGGTACGCCAGCACCGAGTCGCGAGTCAGCACGACGACCGGCCGGCGCTTGGCCTGCGGCGCGAAGCAGTACCACCGAATCTCACCGCGCTTCACTCCGGCCACACCTGCTCGTCACGCCAGGCGTCGAACTCCCCGCGGACGACGGGCTTGGCCGCATAGCCTCGCCGATGCTTGGCTTCCAGTTCCGCAACCGCGAGCGCTTTCAGCGCTTCACGGAGTGCGCGCCGGGTGAATCCACATCGCGTCGTCTTCAATCGTCGGGCAGCGCGATCCACGCGAGCGACCAAGTCAGGCTCCAAGGTCATCCACACTTATCACACTTAAGTCAGCGACACGGGACGCCGCCCACTCTACCGCAGGTGCGCACGTCAGACCGCCGACGCGAGCGACAGCCCTATCGCCGGCGCACGACCGCCAAAGGTTGCGTCGCAGGCTATCCGCCGGTCGTGGTCCGTCGCGCCGGCGTTGGCACCAATGGCTTGACCGCGACGCACGAGACATTGGCCGCCTCGTCGCTGCTGCCCGTGCCGTCTTTGTTTAGCGGGTCAGCAGAGCCTCGGCTGACGAATCCAAGAGTTCGGTACTTGTACCAACATCGCGAGTCTGGCATAACGATGGCGTGGCGCAGAAGCCGATGCCCGATGACGCGACGCCCGACGATCTCCGGCAGGAGATCGTGCGGCTGCGCGAGGAGTTGGCACGGGCTGAGCGCACGCGGGAGCAGTTGCAGCGGGAACGCGATCGGCTGCAGCGTGAGCGGGATCGATTGAAGGATCAGCTCGACGCGGCGCGGCGCGCGCGTGTCTCGCGCATCTGCTGCGTCGCTGTCGGATCCTCCGTCAGGATCATCCGCACCATCGGCTGCCTGGCCGCATCCAGACCGCACTCCGGCAGGCCCTGGCGCTGCGCGATCGCGTCGCCAGGGGAACCATCTCGGCACACGGGCTCGCCGTGGCGCGCGGCCGCGTGCACACGCGGATCCTCGACGCTCTCGCCGCGGATTCGACCGTGCTCGATGTCCAGCGCTTCGCCCGCCATCTCGTCACGGACGCCGACGCCCTGCTCGTCTTTCTAGCCAATCCCGCCGTCGACGCCACCAACTGGGCGCGCCGAACACGCGATCCGTCCGGCGGTGGTCACGCGCAAGGTCTGCGGCGGCCATCGCACCGCGCGCGGCGCCGAGACCCAACAGATCCTCGCCTCGGTCCTCCGCACGCTCGATCAGCGCGGCCTCGACCCGACCGACGTCCTCACGCCGCTGCTGCACGCACGTCAGCCGATTGTCGCCCCCGCCTTCGTGTCGCCAGCGTAGACGGCCCCGCTAAACAAAGACCTCGCCTGTTGGCTGCGGCAGGTCGAGGCTCTACGACGGCCGGCGTGAGCCGCTGCCAGTCCTCGGGCGCGGCTGTCTCGGACAGCGCCGCCGACGGGGATGGTCGCCGGAGCGTCTCCGACAGGTCTGTGGCGTAGCTGTTGCTCGCGGGGCGAGGGTTCGCTGACGAGTCTTCCGTCGCCACCCCGCCCCGCCCCGCCGGTGTTCGACCGCTACCAGGAGCGCCCCACCAATCCGCGTCGTCCTCTACCTGGCGAGGCACACATCGCCGGTGACGTACGACGGGTAGGCCTGGGCGCCGCCATCCAGATTGACGGTGGTGCCTGAGGGGAACCAGAGCGTCCCTGTCGCTCCGGCGAACCTCCCGGTGCTCGACGTGGGATCGATCGTGGCGATCGACGTCCACGTGCCTGTCGCGAAACCGAAAAGGAAGAGTACTCGGGCCGCGACATTCCCGTGCCTCGTCGTGAGGGTGAGCGCTGCGCCGAAGGTGACCACGTTGGGGTCAGGTGTCGGGAAACCGTCCGTGTCGTAGACGTACTCTGTCGTTCCGCTGAGGAGCCAGGAACGGGCAATGACGCCCGTCGAGACGTTGCCGGCGCCCGGCCACGTGTCGCGTGCCTCGCCCTGGACTTTGTAGCAAGTGACGTTCTCCGACCGCCCACGGCCCGCTGCCTCGTCCGCGAGGGCAGGGCCTCCCAGGGTTAACGACCCGACGCTCAGAACCACAGCGACCATCGTCAATCCGCGTGCGTTCATCGTGACCTCCAGCTGTCGTTGGTGTAGCGACTCGTTCGTCCGGGTAGCGTCTGCTCTTTGCGCACGGCTGGACGCCGCCCCGGCCGGACAGCTACCGCACCGCATACGCGTCCGCGAAGCCGTCCTATCGTCTAAGCGTGAAACCAGGGCAGGAACTAGAATGGGCGGGCGAAACGAGGCCGTGGCAGATCAACCAGTCGGCGACGTCACCGAGTTGCTGCGGGCATGGCACGCCGGCGACGACACCGCGTACGCGCGTGTGTCGGCCCTGCTGTACGACGAGCTTCGGTCACGGGCGACGCAGTATATGCGCCGCCAACGCCCCGGAGACTCGCTTCAGGCGACGGCCCTCGTCCACGAAGCCTTCGTCCGGTTGCACGACGCGCGTCAGGTCGACTGGTGCGATCGCAACCACTTTCTTGCGATCGCCGCGCGCACGATGCGGCGGGTGCTCGTGGATCTGGCGCGCGCGAAGGCCGCGGCGAAGCGCGGTGGGCGCCAGGCGCACGTGACGCTCGATGAGAACATCGCCGCTCCAGGGCCAGAACACGCGTCTCTCGACCTCGTGGCGCTGGATGGCGCGCTCGATGCACTCGGCGCGATCGACGCGCGTAAGGTGCGCGTCGTCGAGCTCCGGTTCTTCGCCGGCCTGACCGTGGCAGAGACGGCCGCGGTGCTCGAGGTCTCGCCGGACACGGTCGCGCGCGACTGGCGGATGGCGCGGAGCTGGCTCCTGAACCAGCTCGAGGACGGATCCCGATAACGGCAACGGACGCCACGAGGGACGATTCCAGTGGACCCCGAACGCTGGCGCCACATCGAGCGCCTCTACCACGCCGCGCTCGAACGACCACCGCGCGAGCGTGACGCGTTCCTGGAGGCCGAGTGCCGCGGCGACGATGACCTCCGGCTCGAGGTGCAGGCACTTCTGAGTCGGGCGGCGAGCGCGGAGGTCTTTCTGGACCGGCCGGTCGCCGACCTCGCCGCTGCAGATCCTGAGCACACCGGCGACGCCCGTCCTGACCGGCCTGCGGTTCGGCGTGTACGAGGTGCAGGCGCCGATCGGCGCCGGCGGAATGGGTGTGGTCTACCGGGCCCTCGACAGAAAACTGGATCGACCCGTCGCGATCAAGTTCCTGGCCGACGATCTCGCAGCGCCGGCCGCCCGCCACCGCTTCCAACGCGAAGCGCGCACGACCTCGTCCCTGAATCACCCGCACATCGTGACGGTGCACGACGCGGGCGAGTTCGAGGGCCGGCAGTACATCGTCACCGAGCTCGTCGACGGAGGGACCCTCCGCGATTGGCGGAACGGAAGCCGCAGCTGGCGCGAGACGATCGAGCTGCTGACGGGTGTGGCGGACGGGCTCGCCGCAGCGCACGACGCCGGCGTGTTGCATCGCGACATCAAGCCCGAAAACATCCTGATTGCAGCAGGCGGGTACGCCAAGTTGGCTGACTTCGGGCTGGCCAAACTCGACGAAGGTGCGACGTCGGACGATGCCACTCGTCCCGTCGCCGAGACGCGCACGCAGCAGGGAATGATCGTTGGAACCGTGACGTACATGTCGCCGGAACAGGCGGCGGGTCTCCGGCTCGATGCGCGCAGCGACATCTTCTCCTTCGGCGTCGTGTTGTACGAGGCTCTGTCCGGACACCGGCCCTTTGCCGGGGCGTCGCATCCCGACGTGTTGCACGCCATTCTCCACATCCCGCCAGCGCCGTTGCCCGAGGAGGTGCCGCTGCCGCTCCGGATGGTGGTCGAGAAGGCCCTCGAGAAGAATCCGGCAGACCGCTTCCAGTCGATGCGCGACCTGGTGGTCGATCTTCGCCGTGTGTTGCGTGCAGAGCGCGGACGCGCCGACCGCGATGACGGTTCGGTCCAGGCGTGCCCGACGCTGGCTGGGGGCCGCCGCTGCGCTCGTGGCCCTCGCCGGTGCGAGTGCGGCGTTCATGGCCCGATTCGGCGGCTCGGTCGCACCCGCACGAATCGGAGTACACGCAACTCACCAGCTTCGCGGACTCCGCCACGTCCCCAGCGCTCTCACCCGACGGCCGCATGCTCGCGTTCATCCGTGGCGGGAGCACGCTCGTCGGTGCGGGGCAGACTTACCTCAAGCTGCTGCCGGACGGCGAGCCGGTACCGCTCACGAACGACACCCTTCGCAAGATGAGCCCCAAGTTCTCTCCGGATGGGACGAGGATCGCGGTACTCGACCGCAGCGGCCGATGGGCAGACGATGGACTCCTGGATCGTGCCCGTGCTCGGCGGGCAGCCGCGGCTGCTGCTGGCCAACGCGGAAGGCCTGACCTGGGTTCCCGAACCGAACGGCGCCGGCGCCAGGCCGCCGCTGGTGCTGTTCTCCGAGATGACGGGTCGCGGGGTCCAGATGTCCATCGTGACCTCGACCGAGAGCCGGGCGGGCCAGCGCACCGTCTATCTGCCGCCCGAGGACGGCATGGCGCACCGCTCCTATCTCTCACCCGATCGCAAGTGGGTCGTCGTGATCGAGATGGACGCCCGCTCCTGGCTCTCCTGCCGATTGGTCCCCTTCGATGGCAGTTCCGTCGGAACCTCCGTCGGGCCGGCGCCGGCGCAATGCACGGATGCCGCCTGGTCACCCGACGGGAGGTGGATGTATTTCTCGGCGAGCACGGGGAGCGGTGTCCACACGTGGCGGCAGCGTTTCCCCGACGGGACGCCCGAGCAGGTCACCTTCGGGGTGACCGACGAAGAAGGGATTCACTTCGCGCCCGACGGCCGCTCGTTCGTCACGTCGATCGGCACCAGCCAGAGCACCGTGTGGGTCCACGATTCGCGAGGTGATCGGCAGATGACGTCCGAAGGGTTCGCCTTCCTCCCATCCATCTCTCCCGATGGCAAGAGGCTGTATTACCTGGTACGTGCCGGTGGCGTGAGGAACTGGATGTCGGGCGGCCTCTGGGTCGCGGATCTGACCTCCGGGCAACGCCGGCGAGTGCTGCCCGATTTGCTGATGCAGCACTACAGCATCTCGGCGGACGGTCAGCGCGTGGTGTTCGTCGCCGTGGACGACACCGGTCGCACGCCCGTGTGGCTGGCCTCGCTCGACGGCCGGACGGCGCCCCGGCAGCTCAGCACCATCGATAGCTCGCAAGCATTCTTCGGCGCGCCCGGCGAGGTCGTGTTCGGGAGCCAGGACAATGCGGCCCCGTTCGTCTATCGCATCGACGAAGACGGCAGTGCACTGCGACACATGATAGAAACGTCGATGCTCATGCCGTCGGCTGTCTCGCCGGATGGGCGATGGATCGTTGCGCAGACGCCCAATCAGTTCGGCGACACCATCGTGTATCCGGCCGGAGGCGGCGCTCCCATCCGAGTGTGTGGCAATTGTGGCCAGCCGCAGGGCATCGAGCCGATACCTGCCGGCCTGAGCTGGACTCCAGATGGGAGATTCGTCTATCTGAAGTTTGCAGATTCTACGTTTGCGATTCCGTTGCAGCCGGGCCAGATGCTGCCGCCCACCCCGGCCGCAGGCCTTCCATCGAAGGACGCGGTGGCCGGCCTGCCAGGCGCGCGGCTGGTTGCGGAACACAGCGTGTATCCAGGCCCGAACCCATCGATCTATGCGTTCACGAAGGTGGCCACGCAGCGCAACATCTATCGGGTCCCCGTGCCGTGAGAACCTCGAGAATCTCGTTCCGCACCAGCGGCGACCGACCGCGAGCGATGCTCGAGATGCGGCGCACCGATGCGGACGGTCTCTTCGATTTTCACTTCAACGATCTGCGCCGCGACGTCCGGGACGTCCTCGGCGACGCCACCATTGCGACGACGTCAGGCAATCAGCCCGATCCGCAGTACCAAAGGCGGACCGACCGGGATCCGTGGAACCGCTTGATATCGAAGGGGATCAACTTGCTGAGCCGCATTTGCACGGGTTGGAACCAGCTGGACGGCTGGCTGCGTCAAGTCGAGGGGCTGAGACGGGCGGGGTGAAACCGTCGGGGGGCTCTGGTGCCCTGAGCGTTCGCCGCTACTGGGACGCTGCGTACTGCGCAATCCTCCGGTTCCGAGCCTTGATGAACTCGATGCTCCGGCGTCGGTACTCCACATACGTGTCGAAATCCTTCGGGACCGATGGAGTCTTGAAGTCATCGAACGGCATGCAAAACGTCACCGAGGACTAATCGTCCGTGACGAGATCCCTCTTCGGGTAGCCGGCCGTGTCCTTCCTGAAGTCGAACGAGGTGTCGATCAGCATGGCGACGTGGTCATTCTCGCCAAGCTCAGCGGTCAGCGCTCCGTGGCCAGCTCTGGGAGATTCGCCTCAAAGGGAAAGCGGGCATCGCACGCGCTTTACGTGACTGCTCCGGAGCAGCGTGTGGTCATCCTGAGAGCCTTCATCAAGAAGACTCCGAAGACGCCGGCGGGTGAAATCGATCTGGCGGCTGGAAAGGGCCAAGGAACTGAAGTCATGACGAAGATCAGCGATCTCCATCGCCGCTGGGCCAAGGACGCCGACTACAAGGAAGAGTACGACGCCCTTGGTGAGGAGTTCGACCTCGCTCGAGCCCTGATCGAGGCGCGGGCTGCAGCGGGGCTATCGCAGTCGCAGCTGGCTCGGCGGTAACTCGTCCGTCCAGGCCGCCGCGCACGCAGTTTGTGGCTCGTTACGACATCAACCTCCCCAAGGAGCCCGCGGGGAGTCGACCTCAACGGCGAGGTGCGTAGCACCGGAGCCGTGCGGCTGACGACCTCCCGGCGAAGCCAACTTGAGCGAAGCGAAAGTTGGTGAGCCGGGAGGGAGTCGAACCCTCAACCAACAGATTAAGAGTCTGCTGCTCTGCCAATTGAGCTACCGGCCCACTCGGGGTGGGGACCCCAGGGCTTCGGGGTCCGCCGCATCGGCCAGTGCTCGGTGAGAGCGACCAGGACCACGGCGACCCGGAAGGATACCACACCCGGGTCGGCCGTCGAGTCGTCAGCGACCCTGGGCGATGCAGTCGATGATTCCCCGCGTCGCGCGGGGGACGGGAGGCTTGGCCATGGACGGTTCGGCCACGCTGCGCGCCGTTCGGACGCGCGCGGGCACCGACTGAGCCTGTGGAGCGCCAAACGGGAAGAACACGATCGCGAGCGTGAAGTGGAGGATACCGAGTCGAGGGCGGAACGATGCGTACATCTCTCTAATGACTACGGCGCATCTGCCCAGTAGTTCAGGAGATTCTTCGGAATGACATCCAGTCCGCCGCTAGGCTCGCGCTCAAGCATGCGCTGGCGTCATGGCCGCAAGACCCAAACGTCTCTGGACGCCAAGTCGAGCCGGGGGGATTCTGTAGCGGCCTTTTCGCCCACGTTTCTGAACTCGCGGATCCTCCGGGAGCGCCCATGTTCGCGCAGAGCCACGCCTACGAGCCCTTCATGGGCCGGTGGAGCCGCCGTCTCGCGCCGCTGTTCGTCGATTTCGCCGGCGTCCAGGACGGCGAGTCGGTGCTCGACGTCGGCGCCGGCACCGGCGCGCTGGCGTCCGCCATTCTCGAGGCGCGGCCGAAGGCGCACGTCACCGGCCTCGACGTGGCGCCCGACTACGTGGCCGCGGCCCGACAGCGGGCGGTCGGCCGCGGCGTCCGCTTCGTCGTCGGCGACGCGCAGGCGCTCGACTTCGCCGACGGCACCTTCGATCGCGCGGTGTCGCTCCTGGCGATGAACTTCGTGGCCGATCCGGCGCGCGCCCTCGCCGAACAGATCCGGGTGACGCGTCCGGGCGGGCTGATCGCCGCCGCGGTGTGGGACTACGGCGAAGGCATGCAGATGCTGCGCGCGTTCTGGAACGAGGCGGTCGCAGCCGATCCCGCCGCCGAGGCTCGCGACGAGCGGCACATGCGGCTGTGCCGCCACACGCAACTCTCGGCGCTCTGGCTGTCGCAGGGGATGCTCGCGGTGGGGGAGCGGCCGCTCTCGATCCAGCAGCCCTTCGCATCCTTCGACGACTACTGGAACCCGTTCCTCGGCGGCCAGGGCCCGGCGGGCAGCTACGTCGCCGGTCTTGCCGCCGACAGACGCGACGTCCTCCGCGATCGCCTGCGCCACCTGCTCGTCGGCGGCACCGGCGGCGGTCCATTCGTGCTCACCGCCAGAGCCTGGGCCGTCAAGGGCTACGCTCCGCCGCGGCTCTGAGCGCTAGTGCAGATACGGCGCGAGGTTGGTGCGGATCGTCTCGAGCTCGGCCGGCCTCAGCGGAATCTCGGTGAAGGCCTGCCAGGCCGCTGCCGGCGTGTTGCCGCCGGTGGCGCCATCCGCGCCCCACACGATCCGATCGAGTCCGATCTGGTGGAGACGCGCGGCGACCTTGGCCGCCGGCGCCGGCCACGATCCCATCAGGGCGAGGCCCGAGACGTCGAACCAGAGCCGCGCCACCCGTGGATCCTTGGCGGCGATGGCCTCGACGAAGACGCCGACGGCCTCGTCCACGCCGGCTTCGTCGTAGCCGCCGGCTCCGGCGAGATGCGCGATCTGCACCGGCACATCGGGGGCCGCCTCCAGCAGCGTGAGGAACGCCCGCGCCTGCCCGGCGTCGTACGGCCGCTGCTTCGAGATCGTCGTCCGCGCGTGGACCACGATGGCCATCTTCTGACGGTTGGCCAGCGCGAACACCCCGCGCAGGCGGGCGGCGTGCTGCGGATCGGTGAGGTTCACGTCCGAGTTGCCGAAGTGCACTTGAGGCCGGCCCGCAGCCGGGGGTCGCGGCCGCAGCGGGCGATCTCGTCGAGGGCGTATGCCTTCAGCGGGTTGATGCTGCAGAACGCCACCAGCCGGTCGGGATACTTCGCGGCCTGCGCGCTGGTCCAGTCGTTCTCGGCCGTGACCGCGTCGTACTCCTGCTCGACCGGCGGCCGGTTCGGGTTGCCGTACATGTAGGCGAGCGACAGCACGGCCGCCTTGCGGATGCCGCCCTCGTCGGGCAGCCCGATGAGGCGATCGGCATCGACCGTTGCCATCGGTGTCGGCGCTCGCGCGACGATGGCCGGCCCGAACAGGTGCTGGTGGTGGTCGGCGCGCGGACCCTCGCGCGGCGGCACCAGGCCGAGGCCCAGGACGGCGACGGTGACGAGGACGACGTGCCGCATCATGCGACGCCCAGCTGACGCAGGTGATGGAGCAGGTGCTCGACGTAGTCGAGCATGATGCCGTCGAGCGTGGCGGTCGCCTCGATCGGCGCGGCGAAGCCAATCTCCTGGATGTTGTGCTTCTCACGCGGCGCCAGCCGGCTATCGACCGGCGTCAGCTCCATCACCCGGGCGAGGTGGCGGTTGTAGAGCCGCCACAGGGCGACGGAATCGGCCCACGGCGCGTGCGCGTAGTCCTGGACGCGGACCCATTCGTCCTGGTCGTAGCCGAGGAACACGGAATCGTCCTGCAGCTGACCGCGGACGAACCGCTGGTGGTTGTTGGCGGCCGAGTCGACGAGGTGGCCGACGACCTCGCGCGGCGACCACTTGCCCGGGCCCGGGGCGCGGCCGGCGTCGTCGTCGGTCACGGCGAGCAGGCGCGGCGCCGCGGCTTCGACGGCCTCGCGCAGGCGTTGGGCGTATTCCGGCACCGACATCTCGACCTCCGTCAGCGCGTGACCGCGTATTCGAGCAGCACGATGCCCGACGTCTGGTAGACCTTGTGCGCGGTCAGCGACAGCTTCGTCTGCGCGGCCGGTGTTGGCAGCAGCGGGATGCCGCCGCCGAGCAGGATCGGGCAGACCGCGGGCTCGACGGTGTCGACCACACCCCCCGCGAGCAGCGATCCGAACAGCGCACCGCCGCCGAACAGCCAGATGTCCTTGCCCGGCCGCGCCTTCAATGCACGGACGTGAGCGACGGGGTCGGTCTTCACGATCGTCGCCTTCTTGTGGGTCCCGGGATCGAGCGTGGTCGAATAGACGACGACCTCGATGCCCTTCTGGCCGGTCGCCATCCCGCCCGAGGCCTCGAACGTCTTGCGGCCCATCACGACGGTGTCGTACTGCGCCCACAGCGCCGCGAAGTCGATCTCGGGATCCATCGGGATCCAGTCGAACTCGCCGTTCGGACCGGCGATGTAGCCGTCCAGGCTGGCTGCTACCTGATAGCGAAGTCGCCGCACGCACCCTCCTCTCGACGCGCCGGTCGGCGCGCCGTCCTACCCGAGCGCCTGGATCAACGCGGCCGCGGTGGCGCGGAACGTCGGGGTGAACTCGTGGCCGCCGTTGTACTCGATGGCGGCGCCGAGGGCGCCGCGCTCCTCCAGCGCTTCGCTGTCCGCGGCGAACTGCTTGGCGCTGTAATACGGGTCCGTGGTGCCGCGGCCCAGAATCGTCCGCGGCAGGCGCGCGCCCGACGCCAGGACCTCGGGCGCCACGTCGCCGCCGAGCAGCACCAGGCCCTGGCAGCGCTCGCCGGCGTCGGCCGCCGCCCGCGACGCCATCGACGCGCCCTGCGAGAAGCCGAGGAAGACCAGCCGCTCGAACGGATGCGCGGCCGCCACCGCGGCGACGACGGCGGCCACATAGGCGACGTTGTCGGCGATGGCCAGCTCGCGGTCCTCGCGGGTCATCCAGTGCGCGACGACCTGCTGGCTCGCTCGCTCGTAGAAGCGGTGCAGGCCCTGGATCGACACCAGCAGCCAGGCGTCCGATCCCGGCAGCGCCTCGAGCTCGTCGAGCAGGTCCTGCGCCCGCTGGCCGTAACCGTGGAACGCGACCACGGCGATGCGGGCCGGGCCGGTCGCCGGCGGGCGGACCAGGTAGCGGCCGTGGGTCGTTGTCGCGATCGTCTGAGTCGTCGCTTCCGGCATGAATCGCCCAGCCTACACCAACCCGCGACGAGCCCGGCCATTGCTACGGCCGAGCCGCGCAGTAGAATCCCGACTCATGAAACATTGGTTCTCCGCTGTCCTGACCCTGGTAGCGATCATCGTGGCCGGGACGGTGGTCCTGCGCCAAGACATGCCCGCCGAAGCGGCGGCGGCAGCCCCAGCCGCGGCCCCGGTGGCGGGCCAGGCCACCCTGACGGCCTTCGATGCGCAGGTCAACGCGCTCCTCGCGAAGATGACCCTGAGCGAGAAGATCGGCCAGATGACGCAGGCCGAGCAGGGCGAGCTCCCGAAGGACTTCAGCGACGTCGACGCCCTGTCCCTGGGCTCGGTGCTCTCGGGCGGCAACTCCGACCCGACGCCGGCCAACACCGTCCAGGACTGGACCGACATGTACGACCGCCTGCAGAAGCGGGCGCTGCTGACCCGGCTGAAGATTCCGATCCTGTTCGGGGTCGACGCCATGCACGGGCACAGCAACGTGGTTGGCGCGACGATCTTCCCGCACAACATCGGCCTCGGCGCCACGCGCAACGCCAAGCTGGTCGAGGAAGTGCATCGGCTGACCGCCAAAGAGGTGCGGGCGACCGGGATCCAGTGGACGTTCGCGCCGTGCGTGACGGTGCCGCAGGACGAGCGCTGGGGCCGCACCTACGAAGGCTTCAGCGAGGATCCGGCGCTGGTCGCGGAGCTCGGCGCCGCTGCTGTCCGCGGTCTACAGGGCACCAACCTCGCAGACCCGCTGCGCATCCTCGCCTGCGCCAAGCACTTCATCGGCGACGGCGGCACCATCTATGGCACCGGCAAGCCGGACGGTCCGAACAAGCCGCGCTTCCCGCTCGATCAGGGCGACGTGACGCTGTCGGCGGCCGAGCTGCTGCGCTTGCACGGGCCGGGCTACGTGACCGCGATCAAGGAAGGCGTCGGCACGATCATGCCGTCCTACAACTCATGGAACGGCGTGAAGGCCTCGGGCAGCAAGGAGCTGCTGACCGACCTGCTGAAGGTCAAGATGGGCTTCGAGGGCTTCCTGATCTCCGACTACAACGCCATCGACGACCTGCCCGGCGACTACCGGAGCGACGTCAAGACGTCGGTCAACGCCGGCATGGACATGATGATGGTGCCGTCGAAGTACAAGCTGTTCTACACGACGCTGAAGAGCCTGGTCGAAGCCAACGAAGTGCCGATGGCGCGCATTGACGACGCGGTGCGGCGCATCCTGCGCGTCAAGTTCGCGATGGGCCTGATGGATCCCAAGCGCAGCCAGCTCGCCGATCGGTCGCTGCAGGCGAGCGTCGGCTCGGCCGCGCACCGCGCCGTCGCCCGGCAGGCGGTCCGCGAATCGCTGGTGCTGCTGAAGAACGACGGCAAGCTGCTGCCGATCGCGGCCACGGCCAAGCGGATCCACGTCGTCGGCGTCGGCGCCAACGACATCGGCATCCAGGCCGGCGGCTGGACCATCACGTGGCAGGGCCAGGCCGGCCCGATCACCAAGGGCACGACGATCCTCGACGGCCTGAAGTCGGCGGTGAAGGCCGGCACGGCGGTGACCTACGCGGCCGACGGCTCGGGCGCGGCCGGCGCCGATCTCGCGGTCGTCGTGGTTGGCGAACGGCCCTACGCCGAGTTCTTCGGCGACTCGATCGACCTGGCGATCCACAAGGACGACCTGGCCGCCCTCGCCGCCGTCAGGGCGTCCGGCGTCCCGTATGTCGTGGTCGTGGTTTCGGGCCGGCCGGTGATCCTGGGCGACATCGCGACGCAGGCGCGGGCCATCGTCGCGGCCTGGTGGCCGGGCACCGAGGGCGCGGGCGTCGCCGACGTGCTCACCGGCGCCTACAAGCCGACCGGCAAGCTGGCCTTCACGTGGCCGAAGACGATCGCCCAGATCCCCATCAACAAGGGCGACAAGAACTACGATCCGTTGTACCCGTTCGGGTTCGGCCTGTCTTACTAGCGAAGCCTTACTAACGAAAGGACGACTCCCGAGTCGTTCGAGCACGGAGGCGCGGCCGTCGCGCCGGAAAGTCGCAAGACTGCTTGTGTTCAAGCAATGCCGCCAGGCCGGCGTGATCGCCGGCCTGGTGTTCGCCCTCGTTCCCGTCCTCCTCCACGCCCAAACCACCGCTACGCTCACCGGCGTCGTCGCGGACGCATCGGGTGGTGTCATTCCAAGCGCGACGGTCACCGTGCGGGCGGTGTCACGCACCGCCGCGCGGATTGTCGCGAGCGACGGCGAGGGCCGTTTCGTCCTCCGCGATGTGCCGCCGGGACAGATTCGCCTCACGATCGAGGTGCTCGGCTTCGACACCCTCGACCGCAAGGTCACGTTGGCGCCCGGGGAGATTCGCGACGTCGGCACCATCACGATGAAGATCGGCGTGCTGATCGACGACGGGCCTGACGTCTACGCCGACGAGCCCCCACTGATCGACCGGACGGCCGCCGGCCTCGGCCTCCTGATCCCGGCGCGCGATCTGGTGGAACTGCCGCTCAACGGCCGCAACTTCACCCAGCTCGGCACGCTGATGCCCGGCGTCATCGCCCCGCCGGCCGCACTCGGCGGACAGGCCGGCGACGCGACCCCGGGCGGCTTCGGCAACGCCACCGGCGGCTTCAACGTCAACGGCATGCGCAACCAGTCGAACAACTTCCTGCTCGACGGCGCACCCAACAACGACAGCTTCAACACCGGCTTCGTGCTGCGCCCGCCGCCCGACGCGATCGAGGAGTTCCGCATCCTGACGCACGCGTTCGGCGCCGAGTACGGGCGCAACGCTGGCGCGGTCGTCAGCGTCGCCACGAAGGCCGGTTCGTCTCGGTGGGCGAGCTCGGGCTGGTGGTTCGATCGCGACGACGCCCTGGAGGCACGGAACCGCTTCGCCGTGACGAAGCCGGCGCTCGACCAGCACCAGTTCGGCGGCACCGTCGGCGGGCCGGTCGTCGCCAATCGTGCCTTCGTGTTCGGCTACTACGAAGGCTTCCGCAACCGGCGCGGCACCACGGACACGCGCGTCGTGCCGAGCGCGGCGCAGCGCGCCGGCGACTTCTCGGGCGGGCCGGCGATCCGCGATCCGCTGACCGGGCAGCCGTTTCCCGGCAACGTCATCCCGCAGGCCCGCCTCGACGGGATCGCGACGCGGCTCCTCGCCGACTACGTGCCGCTGCCGAACCAGCCGGGCAACCGCTACACCCAGTCGCCGGACGTCGTCGATCGCCGGCACCAGTTCGGCGTGCGCTACGACCAGACCCTTGGCGACGTGCACCGGCTGATGGGGCGCGTCCACGTCGCTGACACGAGGCAGCGCAACCCGCTCGGACCGGCGAACTTCTCGCCGGCCGGCAACGTCGCGCGGGCCCGCCTCGCCGATGCGCTGGTCTCGAACACGATCGTCCTCGGCCCGACCCTGGTCAACGAGACGCGGTTGTCGCTCAACCGCATCGACGCCGAGCCGAACGTCACCAGCGGCCTCGATCCGCGCGACCTCGGCTTCGCGATCACGCCGAGCAACCAGACGGCGCTCGGTCTGCCCAACATCGGCGTCACCGGCTTCTTCACGCTGGGGGACGCGCAGCAGCCGTTCGCGTCGGCGCGTCAACGAGGCCTGGACCTTCGCCGACGACGTCACGAAGGTCGCCGGCAGGCACAGCGTCAAGGCCGGCGTCGAGCTCCGCCGGGATCGGATCGCGCTGGCGTTCATCAACCGGCCGAACGGCAACTTCACCTTCAGCGGCCAGTACACCGGCAACGCCGCCGCCGACTTCCTGCTCGGCCTGCCGCAGCAGTACCGACAGGCGTCCGGCGACCCGAACATGGACGGCCACACCTGGGCGACGAGCCTCTACGTGCAGGACGACTGGCGCGTGGCGGATCGACTCACCGTGCAGGCCGGGCTGCGCTACGAGCGCTCGGCGCCGTTCGTGGAGCGTGGCGATAAGCTGAACGCCTTCCATCCTGGTCAGCAGTCGACGCGCTTCCCGGCGGCTCCGACGGGACTGGTGTATCCGGGCGATCCGGGCGTGCCGCGCGGCACCTACGGGACCGACGGCAACAACGTCGCGCCGCGCTTCGGCGTGGTGTGGGACGTGACCGGAGACGCCACGACCGTCGTCCGCGGCGGCTGGGGCCTCTTCTACGACACGCCGGCCGGACAGGGCGACTTCTTCCAGAACGGGACGCTGGCGCCGCCGTTCCAGCCGCTGACCGAGGTGACCTACTCGCTTGCCTCGACGGAGCCTCACCTGCGCGCGCCGCTCGCCGGCGTGAGCGGCGGTGCGGGGGGCTTCCCGCCCGGGCTGATCTTCATCGGGTGGGGGCCGCGGTTCACGACCCCGCTCGCCCGGCATCACCACCTGTCCGTGCAGCACACCGTCGGCGGAATCGTCGGGCTCGAAGTCGCCTATGTCGGGTCGCGCGCGCGCCATCTGCCCCTCTTCGTTGAAGTGAACCCGACGACGCCGGTGCTCGTGCCGACGCCGCGCCAGGGGCCGCGCCTGCTGTCCGCCTTCGGGCTGGTGCGCCCGAGTCTGGCGGCGGCACGCTCGTCGTACGACGCGCTGCAGGCCAGCGCGCGCGTCCGCAGGTGGCAGGGCCTCACCGCGCTGCTGGCGTACACGTGGGGCCATGCCATCGACGACGTTTCGGGCCTCAACATCGGCGGCGAGGCGCGGCCGATGCTGCCCGTGTCACTCGCGGATCTCGACGCCGGCGAAGGGCCGTCGATCGACGCGATGCTGGCCCGTGAGAAGGGCGACGCGCTGTTCGACGCGCGGCACCGCGTCGTCTTCAGCGCCAACTACGTGCTGCCGGCCTTCGACGGACGCGCGCCGATCCTGCGCCACGCGCTCGGCGGCTGGTCGCTCAACGCGATCGTCCAGGCGCAGACCGGTTTTGCCCTGACCGTCACCGAGCCGGTCGACGTCGCGCTGATGTCGCTGACCAATCGCCCGAACGTCACCTGCGATCCAAACGCGGGCGGCGCCCGCACGGTGGGGCAGTGGTTCGACACCAGCTGCTTCACGCGCCTGACGCTATCCGCCAACGCCGGTACGATCGGCGATGCCGGCCGCGGCATCGTCCGCGGCCCCGGCTTCGCGCGCACCGACCTGTCGCTGGTGCGGCGCATGGCCTTGCCGCGCCAGCAGCACCTCGAGCTGCGCCTCGAGGCGTTCAACCTGTTCGATCAGGATCGGCTGGGCAATCCGGGGCTCAGCATCGGGACACCGACGTTCGGCCAGATGACCAGCGCCGACGACGGGCGGATCGTCCAGCTCGGCGTGAAGTGGGGCTGGCGCTAGTGCCTGGGCGCGCGCCGGCGCTACCAACGCGGCGACGAGCACGAGCGGGACGATCGTCTTCGCCGCGGAAGGTGGCCGGAGCGCGCGGAGCAGGGCCCAGGCCGCGACGCTGGCGATCAGCCCCAGGACAGCCGGCGTCAGCCCCGGCGGCAGGCGGACGCCGAAACCGAGCTGCGCCGCGCCGGTGACGGCGACGCCGCCGAGGATGGCAGCGAGCACTTCCGGTGGGCCGGTCCGGCGCGAGGCGAGGCCCGCGACCACCGGCACGAACAGGCTGACGCTGAGCAGCGTGTAGAAGAACTTCAGCGCGTCGCCGACGGTCGGCGACACCAGAGCGATGCCGATGCCGGCGACACCGCAGGCAATCGACGCGAGCCGCGCCATCTTCAGCACTTGCGCGTCGGTCGCGGCCGGGTTGACGAAGCGCTTGTAGAGATCCTGCGACAGCGAGGTCGAGAGCATGAACAGGGCCGCGTCGGCGGCGCTGATCTCGGCCGACACCAGGCCGGCCAGGCCGAGGCTGCCGACCGCGAGCGGCACGTCGTGGACGAGGAGCGTCGGCAACGCCAGATCGATGTTGGGCAGGTCGGGGTGCAGGCCGCGCGCGATCATCCCGAGCAGCACCGGCATGAACGCGAAGGCGAACAGCGCGGCGGCGTTGGCGAGGACGCCGACGCGCGCCGCCCGATCGTCCTTGGCGCCGTAGACCTTCTGCAGGATGCCGGGCGACAGGAAGAAGGACGGCCCGAGCATCGCCAGGTAGATCCAGCCCGAAGCGCCGCCGCGCCACGGGCTCCAGTAGGAGCCGCCGTCGGTCGCCGCGACCAACCCGTTGTAGCCGCCGATGGCGTGGAAGGCGAAGGGCAGCGCCACGAGGAAGGCGACCAGCTTGACCGTGAGCTGGACCAGGTTCACCCAGACCGACGAGCGCATGCCGCCGGCGGTGAAATAGATCACGACGACGAGGCCGCCGAGGACGGCGCCAATCCAGCGCGGCCAGTCGGCGACGGCTTCGAGCGTCCGCGACAGCGCCAGCAGCTGGCCGCCGAGGATGGCGACGGTGCCGATCCAGAGCAGCGCGCTGCTGATGGCGCGAACGCGCCAGTCGTAGCGCCACTCGAGGAAGTCGCCGAGTGTGCGCAGGTCGTGATCGGCGGCGATGCGGCGGATCGCCGGTCCGACCCACAGGCCGAGGACCACCGAGCCCATCGCCGCCGAGCCGACCCACCACCACGCCGACAGCCCGTCGCGGTAGCCGTAGCTGGCCGCCCCGATGGTCGAGCCGGCGCCGATGTTGGCGGCGAGCAGCGTCGCGAACAGCATCGGCGCGCTCAGGCGGCGGCCGGCGACGAAGAACTCGCTCGTCCCCGAGACGCGCCGGCCGATGTAGAGCCCGAGGCCGATCTGCGCGGCGGCGAAGACGGCCAGCAGCGTCAGGTGGGTCATCCGCGAGTCATGGTACTTCGACAGCCATGATCGGTAAACTCGCGGCGGCGTCGACCGGCCTTGCCGCGCTGGCCCTGGCCGGCCTCCTCGCGGCCCAGGCCCCAGCCCCGGGCTCAGCCCCGGGCTCGGCCCCGGGCTCAGCCCCGGGCTCAGCCCCGGGCCGGGTTCCGGCCGACGCGGCGAAGGGCCTCACCGCGGTCGCCGGCATCACGGTCGGCCAGCACACGCTGACCGAGCGGCCGACCGGGTGCACCGTCATCCTCACCGGGGCGGACGGCATGGTCGCCGGCGTCGACGTGCGTGGCGGCGCGCCCGGGACCCGCGACATCGAGCTGCTCGATCCGTCGAACAGCGTGCAGCGCGTCCACGCCATCGTCCTGTCGGGCGGCAGCGCCTTCGGGCTCGACGCCGCCAGCGGCGTGATGCGCTATCTCGACGAGCGCAAGATCGGCTTCAAGAATCGCCGGCACGCAGGTGCCGATCGTGCCGGCCGCGATCCTCATGGACCTCGGCTTCGGCGGCAAGCCCGAGGTCCGGCCCGGCCCGGACTGCGGCTACCGCGCGGCGTCCGCCGCCTCCGCCGATGCCGTCGCCGAGGGCAACGTCGGCGCCGGTGCCGGCGCCACCGTCGGCAAGCTGGGTGAGCCGCGCCGCCCGATGAAGGGCGGCATCGGCTCGGCGGCGCTGGTGCTGCCGGACGGGCTCGTCGTCGCCGCGCTGGTCGCCGTCAACGCCGTCGGCGACGTGATCGATCCGAAGACCAACCTGGTGATCGCCGGCGTCCGCACCGCCGACGGCACGCGCCTCGCTGACGCGCGCCTGCTGCTGCGCTCGGGCGCGGCGTACGCGGCCCGCCCGGGCGAGAACACGACGCTCGGCGTGGTCGCCACCAACGCCACCCTGAGCAAGGCCCAGGCGCGCAAGGTGGCGCAGATGGCCCACGACGGCTACGCCCGCGCCATCTCGCCGATCCACACGCCGGCCGACGGCGACACCATCTTCGCCATCGCCGCCGGCACCCGCGCCGGCGAGCCGGACATCCTGCGGATCGGCGCCCTCGCCGCGGACGTGATGAGCGAGGCGATCGTCCGCGCCGCGCTGGCCGCCAAGGCGTCGGGCGGCCTGCCCGCCGCCCGCGACCTGCGGCCCCCGCCGCGCTGACCGTCCGGCGCCGATGGGCGGTGGGTTGACAGGTCACCGTCAACTGACCATAGTGGTCAGATGAAGCGGGCGGTCAGCGTCGTCGAGCTCAAAGCCAAGTTGAGCGAGCACCTGCGGCAGGTCAAGTCGGGCCACGAGCTGATCGTGACCGAGCGCGGCATCCCCGTCGCTCGCATGCTGCCGCTCGACGATGGCGAGCGCCGATCGACGCGCCGCCTGCGCCTGACCCGAAGCGGGGCGCTGAAACCGGGCCGCGGCAAGCTGCCGGCCACGCTGAGGCGCTGTCCCACCGGTCCAGACGAGGGCCAGTCCGTCGTCGAGGCGCTGCTCGAGGAGCGCCTCGACGTGGCCGGCGATCGCTGATGTTCTGGGACAGCTCCGCGCTCGTTCCGGTGATCGTGGCCGAGCCGCGGTCGGCCGTCGTCACTGCGCTCCTGGCGGCTGACGACGAGCCGGTCATCTGGTGGGCGACGCCGCTCGAATGCCAGTCGGCGGTGCGGCGCCGACACCGCGAGGCCCCGTGGCCGGCGGACCAGCTCGCTGCCGCCACCGAGCGGTTGCGGCTGCTGGTCCAGCACGCCGACACCGTGGCGCCGACCGACGACCTGCGGCGACGGGCCGGTCGGCTCCTCGCCGTCCATTCGCTTCGTGCCGCCGATGCGCTGCAGCTGGCCGCCGCCCTCATCTGGTGCGAGGAACAACCGCACGGCGAGGGGTTCGTGACGCTCGACGCGCGTCTTGCGGAAGCGGCCGCCGCCGAGGGTTTCGTCATTCACCCCGCGATCGGCTGACGGGCGGGCCCGCGCCGCGGCTCTGAAGCCGCGCTGCTCACAGCCGGCCGAGGCCGGTGCGTCTGCGCAGCGCGCTCACCAGATTGCCGCGGCGTCCGTGCCGGAGGGCCAGCAGCAGCGCGTAGGGATGGGCACCCACCGCCAGCGCGGCGGCGCTGGCCGGCCGGAACATCAGCCCGCGCAGCGCAGCGGCCGCCGCCTGGCCGAACCGGAAGCGGTTCGTCTCGCGCTCGCCGGCGATCGCGGCCCGCTCGAGCGCGGATTCCCGGAACCCCGGTGCGGCCATCCGGGACGCGAAATGATCGTGCTCCGGACTGCCGGCGGCAAGGTAGCTGCCCACGCGCGCGCTGGCCGGCACGGCCAGGACGCCGACGTGCGCATGGCAGCGCAGCCGCGCCCCACTCCGCCAGGCCCGGAAGATCCAGTCCTGTGACGCGGTGACGAAGGTCGTCCGGCCCGACCGCCACGGCCCGATCCGCTCGGCCAGTTCCCGTCGCATCAGCCAGGACGACGCGAACACGAAGACGCGCGGGTCGTAGTCGTCGCCGGGTGTGACGCCGCTGAGGCGGAAGTCCTCGCGTCCGCCGGCGAGGTCCGCTTCGGAGGCCGGCAGCGCGACCAGCAGCGGCGACCACACGAAGTCGGCCGCGGTCGTCTCGCAGTAGGCGATCGACGTGGCCAGGTGATCGGGGAAATAGAGGTCGTCGTGGTTGAGGAACGCCAGGTAGCGGCCACGGGCGCGCCGGATGCCTTCGTTGTTGGCCGCCGATTGCTCGCCGGCGTTCTGGGCCAGGTTGACCCAGGTGATGCGCGGATCGGCGAAGCCGGCGACGATCGCCTCGGTGTCGTCGGTGCAGTGATCGCCGACCACGATCAGTTCCCAGTCGGTGACGGTGGACCGCTGGACGCTGGCGATGGCGTGCGCGACGACCTGGCTGCGGTTGTAGGTCGCGACGACGATGGAGACGAGGGGAGGCGGGCTCATCGGCAGGTCGCCGCACACCGATCGGCGGCCCCGCAAGCATACAATCCGCGCATGACCCCGCGGGCCGTCCGTCCGATTTCGTGATGCACGTCGCCGTGCTCGGGGCCGGCATCATGGGCTGCACGGCCGCGCTGCGTCTCGCCCAGCGCGGTGCCCGCGTCACGCTGTTCGATGCCGCGCCACGCCCATGCGTCGGCGCCAGTCGCTGGAACGAAGGGAAGATTCACCTCGGCTATCTCTACGCCGCCGATCCGTCGCTGGCGACGGCGCGACGCGTCCTCGAGGGCGGCCTCCTGTTCAAGCCCCTGGTCGAGCGCCTGATCGGGGCATCGCTCGACGCGGCCACGTCGCCGGAGGACGACATCTACCTGGTGCACCGGCAGTCGGTCGTGGACGCCGAGGCCATCGCGCACTACTACGCCGCCGTGTCGGCACTCGTCCGCGAGCACCCCGCCGCGAACGGCTACCTGCGTCCCGCTGCGCACGCGGCCGCCGAGCGCCTGTCCGCATCGGCGCTGGGTGCGCTCTGTGACACCTCGACCATCGTGGCTGGATTCCGCGTGCCCGAGCGCTCGGTGTCGACGGCGTGGATTGCCGACCGCCTGGTCGCCGCGGTCGCCGCGGAACGGCGCATCGAGGGCCGGTGGAGCGTGCGCGTGACCGGAGTCCCGAGTCCGGCGGCCGGCGCCGACGCGCCGATGCTGGTGGAGACCAGCGACGGCGCCGACGGCCCCTACGACCGGGTCGTGAACGCGCTCTGGGAGGGCCGGCTCGGAGTCGACGCCGCGCGCGGCCTGCCGCCGCCGTCGACGTGGTCGCATCGCTTCCGTCGGTCGCTTTTCGTCCGCACGTCCCGTCCGGTGACGGTGCCGAGCGTGGTGATCGGTGTCGGGCCGTTCGGAGACATCAAGAACTACAACGGCCGCGATCTCTACCTCTCGTGGTACCCCGCCGGCCTGGCGGTCGAAGGCACGGAGCTGGAGCCGCCGCCGGTGCCGCCGCTCGACGCCGCGGAGCGCGCGGCGCTGATCGACGCGGTGCTGACACAGCTCGGCGCCGTGCTGCCATCGGTCGCCAATGTGCGGTCCGCGATCGAGACCGTCGAGGTCGAAGGCGGCTGGGTCTACGCGGCCGGGCGCGGCGCCCTCGACGATCCCCACTCGACCTTGCATCGCCGCGATCGGACCGGCGTCTTCGGTAACGGCCGCTACCTGTCGATCGACACCGGCAAGTACTCGATGGCGCCGTGGATCGCGGATCGACTCGCCGCCGATCTGTCGTGACCGAGCGCGTCAGGGCAACCGGTACTTGACCAGGGCGGCAACGTGCGCGCTGAGCGTCGGCAGCCCGCGGAGGCCGTCCGGCCCGCTCGGGCCACCCAGCGCGTGGATCTGCAGCTCGCCGGCCACTATCCAGCGCGAGCGGATCGTCGGCAGCAGGTACTCTGCGCCCATCACGCCCTGGATCCCCCACGCGCCACTGTCCGGGTGCGAGGGAAAGCGATAGAAGTAGAGGCCGGCGCCGCCGCCGCCGTAGCCGGCCAGGCGCCGCGACGGGCCGAGGACGTCGCGGCTGCGCAGCACGCTGAGGGTGAGCCGATGGCGACGCATCGCGCTGCCCGTGATCCGATCGTAGGCGTAGCCGTTGAAGTGCCAGACGCCGGCGGCCGCCTCACCGCGCAGACGGTACTCGTCGCCGACCGGGATCTCGATCAGGCCGCCGACCTCGGGTCCGCCGGCGAGCGTGTCCGAGCCGGAGCCGGCCGACGCCAGGGTGCCGCCGACGACGATCGCGTCGGTCAGGCGGTGGTATTGGGCCGTCGCCTCGGACGGCGCCGCCAGACGCCCGGCCAGGACGAGGAACACAGCGAGCACGAGCACGCGCATGCGGAGCCTCCATGGCCCGACGGCGTGTGCGTGCCAGGCGGGGCCACGGAGCAATGCGCGGGCGACCCCGCGATCAGCTCAGCGGGTCAGCGCAGCCGGCGCCTACAGCCGGCCGAGCGCGAGGCCGCCGTCGACGTGGATCACCGAGCCGGTCGCGTACGGCGCATCGCCGCGCAGGAGCGCCGCGACGACCCGGCCGACGTCGGCCGGTGTGCCCCAGCGTCCTTCGGGCACGAGGCCGTCCGCGATGCGCTGGTCGTAGACGTCCTTGACGCGCGCCGTCATGTCGGTGGCAATCACGCCCGGCCGCACCTCGAAGACGGGGATCGCGCTCGGGGCCAGGCGCAGCGCGAACAGCCGCGCCGCCATCGCCAGGCCCGCCTTGCTGACGCAATAGTCGCCCCGGTTGATCGAGGCGAGCTCGGCCGACACCGACGTCACGAAGACGACGCCGACGCCGCACCCGCGCTCGAGCATGTGCCGCGCCACCAGCTGGGTGAGGAAGTACGGCCCCTGCAGGTTGGTGCGGAGCAGCGTCTCGAAGCTCTCTTCGCCGGCCTCGAGGATGTCGGCCCGCACCGCCGGGGCCCGGCCGGCGTTGTTGACCAGGGCGTCGATGGCGCCGAAGCGCTCGACGCTCTCGGCGACGAGGCGCGCCCGATCGGCGGCGACCGCGACGTCCGAGGCGCAGTAGTGGACCGCCGCGCCCGCGGCGGTGAGCGCCTCGATCGTGGCGATGACGTCGGTGGCCGGGCGGACCCCGCTGACGACCAGCTGCCAGCCCTCCGCCGCCAGCGCCGTGGCGATGCCCAGGCCGATGCCGCGGGTGCCGCCGGTGACGATCGCGGTGCGCGCCGCCCTTGAGTCGGCGGCCCTGGAGCCCGCGCCCGTCATGCCCGCTCCCTCACGCCGGCGGGACCGAAGAACGTGAGGTAGGGCGCGTCGGTTGCCAGGCGGCGCACGTAGAGCGCGACCTCGCGCAGGTGGTAGTCGCCCCACTGGCTCGATTCGCCGCGCGGCACGCGCGAACCCTGCGGCACGTGATCCCAGCCGTTCGGCCAGTGATAGACCGAGTGGAGGAGCAGGCCGTGGTGGCTGGCGTCGGTGCTCAGATATGGGCCGGCCGGATCGGTCAGCGTGGCGACCACCCGCAGCCCGGCCTGGGTGTAGCGTCCGCCGTCCTGGCCTCGGGCGGCGAGGTAGTGGCCCAGGCGCAGCAGCCCCTGCGCGGCGATCGCCGCCGCCGAACTGTCGACGGGCTCGTGATCGTTGAACGGGTCGGCCGGACGGTGGCGCCAGTCGCCGAGCGCGGCCAGCCCCGGCGCGCCGGTGTCCCAGTAGGGGATGCCGTCCTGGGCCACCGCCTCGTCGATGTAGAAGTCGCAGGTGGCCAGCGCCGCCTCGCGCATGAACCCGTCGACGGCCTCGCGTCCGCCGCACGGCACCAGTTCCTCGTCGGCGACCGTCGCGATGAACTCGAGCTGCTCGGCGAAGCCGAGCATGGCCCAGGCAAGGCCGCGCGTCCAGGTCGAGAAGGGCGAGTAGCCCTGCTGGCTGGACGGGCCGCGATAGGTGCCGTTGACGACGTTGAAGAGGCTCTCGTGCGCGGTGCGGCCGCGCCGATCGTAGGTGTCGCGGCCGCGGCCGTAGTAGACGCTGAAATCGGCGGTGGCCTTGGCGTGCTGCACCAGTCGCTCGAGCAGGTTGATCTGCGCGTCCTGCTCCTCGGCGAGCCGGTGCCCGAGCCGGTGGGCGACGGCCAGCGCGCGCAGCGAGCGCACCGTGTCGACGAACAGCGAGTGGGCGCCGTTGAACGAGTGGATGTAGCCGCCCGACGGGATGCGCGTCCAGCGGCGGGCCTGGACCGCGCCGCTGACCTGCAGCGCCAGCTCGTAGAAGCGCCGCTCCCACGCCGACGCCTCGTAGCGGCCCTCGCGCGCCAGCCGCCACAGCGCGCCGTAGGTGCTGACGTTGTTGAAGCCGTGATCGTGCACGCCGACGTGGGTCAGGTGGCCGGCCATCCGCTCGACCGTGCGCGAGCGGCCCAGCTCGAGGAAGTGCGTGTCGCCGGTGGCGTCGAACTGCAGCAGCGCCGAGCCGAACTGGAAGCCCTGCGTCCATTCCGTCCAGCCGCGCGCGCGCCAGCGGCCCTCGACGGTGAACACGGGCGAGCCGTCTTCGCGGCGCCAGGTGGCTTCGGTCGCGTCGATCTTGGCGGCCGAGGCGGTGAACAGGCCGTCGAGTGCGGGGAGGAGAGCGGCGGGCGTCAGCGCTGCGACAGGCATAAGGGCTCGGACGAGGATAGGGTTGATTCCGTGGGCGTCGAGGCGCCCGCCCGGCAAGGCGTGAGGAGCGCGCATACCGGCCTTATGCAAGCGACGAGCAACGCAGCCCGGCGGGATGCATCGGCGGCCACGGTGTTAACTCTATTCTCGTCCATTCTCGTCCGAGCCCTCAGGTGGCGAATCATGGCAGCGGGGGCCGCTTCGTTCGGCGGACGATTCTAACCGCTCCTGATGTCGGCCCGTGGCGCTGGCACCGCGGGCTGATAGAGTTGGCGGTCGTTCATGCCACAACGGCTGCGTTTCTGGGTCATCGCCGACGACTTGACCGGCGCGCTCGATACCGCTGCGCCGTTCGCGGCGCGCGGCTGGCGCACCTGCGTCGTGCCGTGGCCGGGCTCGTCGGCGCGGGCGCTGGCGGCCGCCGTTCGCACCGCGGCCAACGGCCATGACGTCGTCGTCATCGACACCGCGTCGCGGCACGTGGCGGCGCGCGAGGCTGCCCGCCGCGTCCGTGCCGTCGTCGCCGCGGCCCGCCGCGCCGAAGCGGGCGAAGCCCGCGAAGGCGGGTTCTACAAGAAGATCGACTCGACGCTGCGCGGTAACGTCGCCGCGGAGCTGGCCGCGTTCCGCGCCGCCACCGCCACCGCGTGCCTGCCGCTGGCGCCGGCGTTCCCGGCCCAGGGCCGGACGACCCGCGACGGCGCCGTGTGGGTGCACGACGTGCCCCTGGCGCAGTCGGCGTCGGCGCGCGACGCCCGGGCTCCGGCGGGCTCCGGCGACCTGGCACGCCTCGCGCCGCCGGGCGCCCTCGACGTCTTCGACGCCCGCACGGACGCCGACCTGCGGCGCCTCGCGGCGCGGCTCGGGCGCGAGTCCCGGCTCGGCGCCGTCGTCGGATCGGGCGGTCTGGCCGGGGCGATCGCCGCGCGGTTCGGATCGGCACGGCGAGCGGCGGCGCCGCGACCATCGGCCACGCCTCGCCTCGGTGCCGCGGCCGGCGGCGTCCTCGTCGTCTCGGGCAGCGCCCATCCTGCCGCGCAGGTGCAGGCGCGGGCGCTCGTGGCTGGCGGCGCGCTCGGCCTCGTCGTCGCCGTCGAGGCGCGGACGTCCCGCCAGGATCAGCGCGCGACCGAGGCGCTGGCGATCGGCGCCCTGACCGCGGGGCGATCGGTGGTGCTGGTGTGCCCGGCCCTCGCTCCCGGGGCCCGCCTCTCCGCCGCGCGCGCCGCCGCTGCGGCGCGGCGCCTGGCCGCGACGGCCCGCGCGGTTGTCACGGCTGGGCCGGTCGGCGCCGTATTCACCGTGGGCGGCGACACGACCGCCGCGCTCGCCGCGGCGATGCGCTGGGCGCCGCTGGCGGTGGCGGGCGCGTTCGGGCCCGGCGTCGCGGTCGTCCGCCTGGCGGCGCCGGCGGGCCGATCGACCGGCCCGCGCTGGCTGGTGACCAAGTCGGGCGCGTTCGGTGACGCCCACACGCTCCGCCGCCTGGTGCGGCGGCTCACGTCCGGCCGCCGGCCGGCGATACATTCGACCACGTCTTGAACCTTGGGATGACGACGCCACCACTCGCAATCACCATGGGAGACGCCAGCGGCGTCGGCCCGGAAATCCTGCTCCGGGCCTTTGCCTCGGGGGAGCTCGGCACCGACGTGGTCGCCGTCGGCGACCACGCCGTGCTCGACCTCTGCAACCGCCGGTTGCATTGCGGCGTCACGCTGGAGCCGCTGACGTCGCCGCGTCCCAGCTCGCCGGGCACCCTCGGCGTGATCGACGAGGGCGCCCTGGCCGCATCGGCGCTGCGCATCGGCGAGATCGATCGCGCTTCCGGCGCCGCCGCGCTGGCCTACGTCGCGCGCGCCACCCGGCTGGCGCTGGCCGGCGAGGCCGCGGCGGTGGTGACGCTGCCGATCAACAAGGCGGCGACGCGGCTGAGCGCGCCGACGTTCACCGGCCATACCGAGTTCGTCGCCGAGCTGTGCGGGCGCACGTCGTCGACGCTGATGCTCGTCTCCGAGCGCGCCGTCGTCACCCACGTCTCGACGCACGTGTCGCTGCGCGAGGCGATCGACCTGGCGCAGCCGGGGCGGATCCTCGAGGTGATCGTCCAGACCGACGAGATCCTGCGGCGGCTGCGGCCGACGCGCCGCATCGCCGTGGCCGGCCTCAACCCGCACGCCGGCGAGGGCGGCGCGTTCGGCGACGAGGACGCGACGCGGATCGCGCCAGCCATCGCCACGGCCCGCGGCCAGGGCCTCGAGGTGTCGGGCCCACACCCGCCCGACACGGTGTTCCTGGACATGGTGCAGGGCCGCATCGACGCGGTCGTCTGCATGTACCACGACCAGGGCCACATCCCGATGAAGCTGCTCGACTTCCGCGGCGGCGTCAACGTCACGCTGGGCCTGCCGATCGTCCGCACCTCGGTCGACCACGGCACGGCGTTCGACATCGCCTGGAAGGGCGTCGCCTTCACCGACTCGCTCCGCGACGCCTGCGCCATGGCACGGCGCCTCAGCAAGCGCTGACGGCGCAGACGACGGCTCGGCCGCGCGTCACCGCCGCGTCCGCAGCGATTCGATCACCAGGAGCGTCCGCGTCTGGAGCCGGACCTTGCCGCTGCGGCGCGCGTCGGCGAGCACCTGGATCACCTCGCGCACCCCGGCGCGATCCGGCTCGGGGACGCCCGCGTCGAGGGCGTCGCGCAGCCGCAGCTCGAACGCCTCCGGCGTCAGCGTTCGATCCAGTGAGATGAGGGCGCGGCCGCTCGGCAGCGGCACCAGCTCGACGCCGGGAATCCGCCGCAGCGTCCGCGATGGGCTGACGACGATCACCGCCCGCCGGCCGTAGCGCGACAGCTCGGCCTCGCGCGCCGCGGCGCGCTCGGGCCCCGATCGGGCCGTCAGCTGGACGATGGCGCGGGCCAGATCCGAGTCGTGCCGTTCCAGCGTCGCGATGACGTCGAGGGGCAGCGTCAGCGCCACCGACCGCGCCGCCCGGCCGAACTTGCGCGGCCGGCCGCGCCTCGAGGCACGCGCGGCGGATCGGGAATCGGGCGGTGCGGTCGTCGCCATGATTGTTCAACGATAAACGCAGTACTGGCAGATAAACATAAAGAAAATCGCAGCGGCCGCGCTGTGGAAAGATGCCGGGGCGTCCCTGTTTCGTGCCGATGCCGCGTCCCTTCCACGCCCGCCCCGCGCTCGTCGCCCTGCTGCTGGCGGCGGTCGCCGTGGCCGTGACGTGGCCGCTCGCTGCCGGCCTCGGCTCGGCGCTGCCAGGCAACCTCGGCGATCCGCTGCTCAACGCCTGGACGCTGGGCTGGGGGAGCGAGCGCCTGCCGGCGGGCCTGCACGGCTTCTGGGACGGCCGCGCCTTCTTCCCGCACGCCGACACGACGGCGTTCAGCGAACACCTCCTCGGCATCACCATCTTCGTCGCGCCGATCTACTGGCTGTCGCAGAACGCGGTGCTGACCCACAACGTCGCCTACCTGGCGTCGTTCGTCCACGCCGGCCTGGCGATGTGGCTGCTGGTGCGGCGTCTCACCGGACGCACCGACGTCGCCGTGATCGCGGCGCTGGCGTTCGCGTTCCCGCTGCTGCGGACGTCGGGGCAGCACACCTTCCTCCACATGCAGGTGAGCGGCTGGGTGCCGCTCGCGTTCTGGGCCCTGCATCGCTACGCCGGGCGGCGCCGCCTCGTGGACGCGCTGGTCGCGACGGCGTCGTGCGTCCTCGCCATCCTCACCAGCCTCTACTTCGCGTTCGTGTTGATCGTGCCGCTGGGCTACGCGGCGATCGCGCTGCTGCGCCAGCATCGTGAGCAGCGCATCGACCGGCGGCTCGCCGGCCACGCCGCCCTGGCCGTGGCGCTGGCGGCGTCTGTCCTGGCGCCGGTGCTGCTGCGCTACCAGCGCGTCGCCGAGGCGCACGGCTTCGAGCGGACCACCGTCGAGAGCGACCGCTACAGCGCCGACGTCGTGTCCTACGTCAGCGTCTGGCACCAGGCCGACTTTCGGCCGTTCCTGCGCGACGAGCGGACCGTGGTCAAGGCGCTCTTTCCCGGCGTGATCATCCTGGCGCTCGCCGCGGCCGCGTTCGCCTGGCGCCGGCCGTCCTGGACGGCGCGCGACGGATGGACGTGGGGCGCGCCCGTCATCGGCCTGCTCCTGTGCGCCGCCAGCGTGCTGCAGGGCCGGCCGGGCCTCGCCGGCACGCTGGGCCTCGCGCTCCTGCTGCTGCGCGCCCTGTGGCCGCTACCTGCGACGACGGTCGGGCTCTACGGCCGGATCGCCGTGCTCGCCTGCCTGCTCTCCCTCGGACCGGTCCCGGCGTTCGAAGGCACGGCGATGGCGGCGAGCGGTCCGCACGCCTGGCTGCTCGAATGGCTGCCCGGCGCGTCCGGCCTGCGCATGCCGGCCCGGCACGGCCTGATGGTGTCGTTCGCGCTCGCGGTGCTCGCCGGCTTGGGGGCGATGCGCGTGCTGGCCTGGCCGATCGGCCTGCGTCGCGCCGCGCCGGCGCTGGCCGCCGTCGCCGCGCTGGTCGTCGTCGACGGCTATGCCGGGCCGCTGCCGATCGCGCGGATCGAGGCGCGCGGATCGGCCGAGGACCGCCGCGTCCACGCGTGGATGGCGGCCAACGGCCCCGGCCCGGTGATGCACCTGCCGATCGCGGATGCCGACCTGCGGCCGGAGATCGCCAACGCCTCGGTCCAGCTGACCTTCCACTACGCGACGCTGCTGCACGGCCAGCCGACCGTCACCGGCGGCACCGACTTCCTGCCCCGCTTCGGCCGGTGGCTGCATGGCGAGGGATCGCCGTTCCGCGCCCCGCTCGACGCCGACGCCGGGCTCGAGATGCTGCGCCGCCTCGGCGTGCGCTACGTCCTGCTGCACCGCGACGAGTTCCGCACGCCGGCCGAGGCCGAGAGCTACGAGGCCAGCCTGCTCGGGGCGCGGGCCCACGTCCGCGTGGCGCAGGCCTTCGACACGGTGCAGGCGCTGCAGCTCCAGGATCCGCTGCCGCGACTGGCGGCGCTGACGTCGCCCCCAGAGCGGGGCCCGCCGCAGCGCCTCTCCTGCCGATACCTCGACGCTGGCGTGCCCGCACCCCCGGGCGCCAACCCGTCGAGGCCGTCGGTGGCCGCCACCTGGGCCTGCCCGCTCCCCGACGGAGCCATCGCCGCGGCGCGATGGACCTTCGACCTAAACCGCCCCGAGACCTGGCCGACGCGTCTCCGCGTCGAGGCCGGCCCCGCCGGTGCGGCTCCCGTACTCGCTCCCGTTCTGGAGCTGACCTCCCGCCTGGCCGACGCGATGGTGACGCGTCCGGCGAGCGCGCCGCAGATCGTCGTCCCGCTCCGTGTCGCCCCCGCTGGCGTGGACCGGGCCTCGACGCTGCTGATCCGCACCTGGGGTGCGCGCGCGCCGCGGTCGACGCCGCCGTTCTGGCTCGAGGTGTGGACCGAATCGCGATGACGAAGCGGGTCCCTGGGGCTACGGCATGGCCGTCGGAACGGGCGCGAGGCGGCCGCCCGTGACGAGCGAGGCCAGGACCTCGCGCCACCGCTTCTCCCAGTCGCCCTGCTTCTCGGGCGTCCGGTTGTTGTGGTCCGACTCGATCATCGGGATCAGCTCCTTCGGCCCCTTCATCTGGTTGAAGGCGATCAGGATGCCGACCGGCGGCGTGATCGTGTCGATGAAGCCGACGGTGACGATGGCCGGCGCCGTGATCCGCGACGTGAAGTTGACGACATCGAAGTAGCGCGCGGTGTCCATGATCGGGGTGAACTCGGCGTCCCAGTTCGGGTAGCCGGCCTTGCGGCCGTGCCGATCGCCGTTCGAGTCGGCGCCGGCCGGCTCGTTGACCAGCACCGCCGTGATCGTCGGGTGCAGGCCGGCGGTCACCAGGCTCTGCTGGCCGCCCATGCTGGTGCCCATCAGCGCCAGCGTCTTCCCGTCCCAGTCGGGCCGCGCCGCGACGTAGTCGACGCCGCGCACGTCGCGCAGGTACATCTTCAGGAAGTAGGACGTCTCGCGATCGAGCGCGCCGACGTCGCCGTAGCGGCGGGCGACCGCCGGATCCGCATCCTGGGCGAGCGGCATGTCGTGCGAGCTGACGTTGAGCGTCAGCCAGCCCTCCGCCGCGCGATCGACCGACGCTCTCGGGTTCAGCTGGTAGACGCCGGCCCACTGCAGGATGACGAGGGCCGGATACGGGCCCGGCTTCTTCGGCTTGGCGAGGTAGGCACGGGCGGTCGAGCCGAGGCTGCGCAGCGCCACCGCGAACAGCTCGACGTCCGGGTTGCCGCTCTCCATCGGCGTCAGCACCGGGTCGATCGGGATCTGGCCGAGGGCCTTCAGCTTGTCGTCCCAGAAGGCGTCGAAGTCGGGCGGCCGCGGCACCGACGGCGTCAGCTTCGACGGCGCCACCGCGGCGCCGAGCTTGGCCACCGCGCCGGCTTCGAAGCCCGGGACGGTGACCTCGACGTAGACCATCATCGGCTCGCGGACGACGACGTCGATGGTCGCTGGGCCTTTCGAGAAGTCGAGGGTGCCGGTCTCGAGGACCTCGAGGTTGTTCTTCCGGATCTTGTAGAGGTAGCCGCCCGGCTCCGGCGCCTGGCCGGCCGGCAGCGTCGCGGTCCAGGCGACCGTGTCGCCGACGGCATACATGCCGGTGGCGCTTCTCGGCGTGAACACCGGCTTGACGGCCGGCGTCGGGGCGGGAGCGGGTTGGGCGGCGAGCGCCGCCGGGAGGACGGCCAGAGCGGCCGCCAGCAGCCCGGCGCGCCACGAATGACATGATCGCGTGGTCATAGTCGTAGACTGAAACGAATCCTATGCGACTTCATATCCGTCTGGTCGCGCCTGCGGCGACCCTGTCGGCGGTCGCGCTCGCGGCCGTCACCCTCGCCGGGCAGCAACCGGCGCCGGCGACACCGCCCGCGCAGCCTGCCGCCCCGGCTCCCGCCGCCGCGCCCGCGGGTCCGCCGCCCCTGACGCCGGAGCAGCAGGCGGCCCGCGCCAAGCTCCAGGAGGAGAACAAGGCCGACCACGCCCAGATGATGGAGCAGCTGGGCATCAAGGCGCTGCGCCCCGGGCGCAACTCGCGAGCCGATCAGCCCAACGCCGCCAACTACGACGAGGCGCAGGCCAACCCGTACCCGAAGCTGCCCGAGCTGATGGTGCTGAAGAACGGCACCAGGGTCACCACCAAGGCGCAGTGGGAGACGCGCCGCAAGGAGCTTCTCGAGGAGTTCGAGCGCGAGGTCGTCGGCCGCGTGCCGAAGGTCGTGCCGAAGGTGACCTGGACCGTCGAGGAGACCGTCAACACGTCGGCCGGCGGCGTCCCCGTCATCGGCCGCCGCGTCATCGGCCGGCCGGACAACAGCGCCGCGCCCGACATCAAGGTGGAGATGGCGCTGATCGTCGTCACCCCGGCCAAGGCCGACAAGCCGGTGCCGGTGATGATCATGTTCCGCGGCGGTCAGCTGCCCGGCCCGCCGGGATCGCCGGTGCTCGATTTCTTCGGCCGGCCGGTGCCGCCTCCGGGACCCGGTGAAGACCCACCGGGCACCGAACAGCTGATCAAGGCCGGCTGGGGCTACGCGTTCCTCAACCCGTCGACCGTTCAGGCCGACAACGGCGCCGGGCTGACCAAGGGCATCATCGGCCTGATCAACCAGGGCCAGCACCGCAAGCCGGAGGACTGGGGCTCGCTGCGCGCCTGGGGCTGGGGCGCCAGCCGCGCCCTCGACTTCTTCGAGACCGACAAGACGATCGATGCCAAGCGGATCGGCATCGACGGCGTGTCGCGCTACGGCAAGGCGGCGCTCGTCACGATGGCCTTCGATCAGCGCTTCGCCGTCGTCCTCGTCGGCTCGTCGGGCGAGGGCGGCGCCAAGCTGCACCGCCGCAACTTCGGCGAGGCGGTCGAGAACCTCACCGCCAGCGGCCAGTACCACTGGATGGCCGGTAACTTCCTGAAGTACGGCGCCAGCGAGTCGACGTTCGGGGCCAAGACCGCGAACGACATTCCGGTGGACGCGCACCAATTGATCGCGCTGTGCGCGCCGCGGCCGACGTTCGTCAGCTACGGCGTGCCCGAGAAGGGCGACGCCCTGTGGCTCGATCAGCAGGGCAGCTTCATGGCGGCGGTTGGCGCGCAGCCGGCTTTCCGGCTCCTCGGCGCGAAGGACCTCGGCCGCTCCGACGACTACACCAAGGAAACGATGCCGCCGGTGAACACGCAGATCGGCGGCCAGCTGGCGTGGCGGCAGCACGACGGCGGCCACACCGATCAGCCGAACTGGAAGTACTTCATCCCGTGGGCCGACACGATGCTCGGCCGGACGCCGGTGTCCGCCAAGCCGGCGACCCCCTCGGCGCCCTAGTCTCTCTTTATGGCGGCGGGGCCCCTCAGGCCCCGCCGCGGCAGCCCTTCGGGCGTGCCGCGTTGCTTACTCGTCGCGCAGCGCGGTCATCGGCGAGACGCGCGCGGCCCGGCGAGCCGGAATCGCCGCGGCGATCAGCCCGACGGCGATCAGGCCGGCCGCGGCCAGCGCGATCGTCCGCGTATAAGCGCCGATGCCATACAGCTCGGCGCCGATGTAGCGCTTGAGCCACCACGCGGCAGGCGCGGCGAGGAGCAAGCCTCCGACGACGAGCAGGCCGGCTTCGCGCACCACCTGCCCCGCCACCCCGAGCGCGCGGGCGCCGAGCGCCATGCGGATGCCGATCTCGCGCGAGCGACGGGTCACCGTGTAGCTCATGACACCGTAGAGCCCGACCAACGCCAGCAGCGTCGCCAGTGTCGCGAACGAGGCCGAGAGGCCGGCGACCAGCCGTTCGTTGCGCAGCGAGCGGGCGACCCGCTCGTCGAGGATCGCGACGTTGAAGATCGGCAGGGTGGGATCGAGTCCGGCGACCACGCCGCGAATGCCACCGATCACGGCCGGCGCCGGCAGGCGGCTGCGGACGTAGACGGTCACGTTGTTCAGGCCGCCGTTCTCGAAGGCGGGGACGAAGACCTGCGGTCGGGGATTCTCGCGGATGCGGGTGTACTTGGCGTCGGCGACGATGCCGACGACCGCTACCGGCATGGGCGTGCCGGGATCGGTGCCGACGCCGATGTGGCGGCCGATCGGATCCCGGCCGGCGAAGTAGCGGGTGGCGAACGTCTCGTTGATCACGACCGCCCGGTACGGCCAGCCTTCTTCGCCCTCGGACGGTGTCCGGCGATCGCGTGGCTCGATGAGACGGCCGCGGACCCGGCGCACCTGCAGCGCCTCGAAGTAGCCGGGGCTGACGGCGTTGACCATCGAGCCGGCTTCCTCGCCCGGCTTGGGCGAGAACCCTTCGACGGTGAAGCCCATGCCCCAACCGCCGCCTTCTAGGATGCCCATGGTGGCGAAGCCAGCCGCTTCGACGCCGGGCATCGCCGTCAGGCGCTCGAGGAGGTCGCGGCCGAACTGCACGCTGCGCGGATCGCTGTAGCCGCTGCGTTCGAGGTCGACGCTGAACGAGGTGACGTGCTCGGTGGCGAAGCCGGGCTGGATCTGGAGCAGGTTGTCGAGGCTGCGCACGAAGAGCGCGGCGGTGGCCAGCATCAGGAAGGAGAGGGAGACCTGGGCGACGACCAGCGTCTTGCGCAGCCGCGGCTGCTCGCGGACGACGCCGCCACCGGCCGACTTGAGCACCGCGGCGACGCTGCCGCGTGCCGCGCGCAGCGCCGGCGCGAGACCGGAGAGCAGCGCCGTGCCGATGGCGATCGCAGCAGTGAACGCCAGGACGCGCCCGTCGGGAGAGGTCGCCACCGCGGCGGTCGAGTCCGATTTGGCAAAGACGTCGACGAGGAGCGTCACGCCCCACGTCGCCACCAGCACGCCGCCGATGGCGCCGACCGCGGCGAGCACGCCGGCCTCGGCGACGAGCAACCACGCCAGACGCAGCGGTCCAGCGCCCAGCGCCCGGCGCAGGGCCAGCTCGCGTTCCCGGGCCGCGCCGCGGGCGATCAGCAGGTTGGCGACGTTGGCGCAGGCGATCAGCAGCACGCCGGCGGCGACTGCCATCAGGATGCGCAGCGATCGCAGGATCTGGCTGCGGAGCTCGGCCTGCCCGTAGCGGGCGTCCTCGACGGCGATGCGCGACTGGAGGAACGCCTTCCTGGTCTCGGCCGACGCCCGCGCGAACGCCGCGCCGTCGTTGACCTCCTGCTGGAGGATCGCCGCGAACAGTGGCTGCAGGGCGGCCTGGGCCTGCACGTCGCTCGTCCCGGCCGCCAGGCGTCCGTAGATCTGCACCCAGCGGAAGCGACGGTCCTCGAGCTTCAGCCAGGCCGGGCCCATCTGCGGCTGCATGGCGAGGGGCACGTAGACGTCGTTCGGCGTGCCGAGCTCCAGGCCGTAGAACCCGCGGGCGGCGACGCCGAGCACGGTGAGCGGGTGTCCGTTGACGAGGAGCGGCTGTCCGATGACGTCGGCGCGCCCGCCGAAGGCGCGCTGCCAGTAGTCGTAGCCGAGGACGGCGAGTGGATGCCCACCCGGGGTGCGATCGTCGGCGGCCGTGAACAGCCGGCCGACCGCGGCGCCGACGCCGAGCACCTCGAAGAAGTTGCCCGAGACGAGATCCCCGTCGACCCGCTCGCTGCGGCCATGGTGACCGACGTGGAGGGACGTCGTCGACTGGGCGACGAGGCCGTCGAAGCCCTTGGCGCGGTCGCGGAAGTCCCGATACATCGGCCACGACAGCTCGGTCCCGTTGCCCATGCCGCCACCGTAGCTCTCGGCGTCGCGGGCGTGGATCTGGACCAACGCCTCGGGCCGCGTCACCGGCAGCGGCCGCAGGGTGACCTGATCGAGCAGGGTGAAGACGGCGGTGTTGGCGCCGATGCCGAGCGCGATCGACACGATGGCGACGAGGCTGAAGAGCGGCGCGCGGGCCAGGCTCCGCGCCGCCAGGTGTAGGTCGGCCAGAAGGTGTCTCATGTGGCTCGGCCGCTGCGAGCGCCGTGCCAGTCGCGGGTCGCCGGCGGCCGTCGTAACTCGCTGACAGACGCGCCTGTCGACGCCGCCGGGATGGACCGGGTGTTCGTTCGCGCTCGGCATGGTGCGGATCCGGACGCCCCCGCGATGGGCGGACCGAGGCGCATGTTAAGCTCCGGAGTTCTATGAAGACAGTTCGCCATCTGGCCATCGTCCTCGGCGTCGGGATCGCGGCGTCCGGCGCCTATTTGCGTGCCCAGCAGCCCCGGCCCGAGCGTGAAATCGGCAAGCTCTATGGGGAGCTGTGCGCCAGCTGCCACGGCCCCAAGCTCGAAGGCGCCCAGTTCGGCAGCCTGGTCGACGACGTGTGGAAGTTCGGCAGCACCGACGCCGACCTGACGCGGATGATCCAGCAGGGCAACCCGGGCGGGATGCCGCCGTTCGCGGCGGTGCTCTCGGGCCAGGAAGTCCGCGCCATGGTCATCTACATCCGCGAGCAGGGCGCCCGCGCCGTGCGCGAGAAGACCACCTTCAACAAGCCGCAGCCGAACATGGTCGTGCAGAGCGAGAAGGCCGCCTTCCGCCTCGAGACCGTGGTCGAAGGCGTCGCCCTGCCGTGGGGCGTGGACTTTCTCCCTGACGGCCGGATGCTGGTCACGGAGAAGGCCGGCCGCCTGCGCATCGTCGAGAAGGGAACGCTGCTGCCCGAGCCCGTCACCGGCATCCCGGCCGTCTGGTCGGAAGGGCAGGGCGGGCTCCTCGACGTCGGCGTCCACCCGAACTACGGCAAGAACGGCTGGATTTATCTGTCGCTCGCTGATCCCGGCCCTGAGGGCACGGCGATGACCAAGGTCATCCGCGGCAAGCTGAAGGGCAACGCCTTCGTCGAGCAGCAGGAGATCTTCAAGGCGCCGATCGCGCTCTACAAGAAGGCCAACGTCCACTTCGGCTCGCGCTTCGTGTTCGACGGCAAGGGCCACGTCTACTTCAGCATCGGCGAGCGCGGCACCGGCACCGACGCCCAGGATCTGACCCGGCCGAACGGCAAGGTCCACCGCGTCAACGAGGACGGCACGATCCCGAAGGACAACCCGTTCGTCGCCCAGGCCGACGCCATCAAGTCGATCTACACCTACGGCAACCGCAACCCGCAGGGGCTGACGCTGAACCGCGCGACCGGCCAGGTGTGGGAGGTCGAGCACGGGCCGCGCGGCGGCGACGAGCTCAACATCGTCCGTGCCGGCCACAACTACGGCTGGCCGCTCATCACCTACGGGATGAACTACAACGGCACGCCTTGGGAAGGCGGGATCACGGCCAAGGACGGCCTCGACCAGCCGCTGACCTACTGGACGCCGTCGCTGGCGGTGTCGTCGCTGGCGTTCTACCGGGGCGACAAGTTCCCGCAGTGGAAGGGCCAGATCCTGCTCGGCTCGCTGGCGTTCCAGGAGCTGCGGCGGCTCGAGCTGACCGGCGAGAAGGTCACCCACCAGGAGGTGCTCTTCAAGGACGTCGGCCGCATCCGCGACATGGTCGTCGGGCCGGACGGCTACGTCTACATCGCCTTCAACCAGCCGGATCGCGTCGCGCGCCTCGTGCCGGCGCCCGCCGGCGGCAGCGCGAACTGAGCGCTGCCGCCGGAACTTCCAAACTCCACATCCCAATTTCCAAGGAACTTCCAACTCCCAACTCCCAAAGGCCCGTACGACCGAAACCGGGCCAGCGATGTTGGGCGTTGGCGGTTGGGAGTTCCTTGGTCGTTGGAAGTTGGTCGTTGGGAGTTCGAGCGCAGAAGACGCGAGGGCGCGAACGAGCGTTACTCGAGCGCGCCCAGCTCGCGTTCCAGATGCGCGAGCTGCTGTTCGAGCATGGCGCGGTGCCGCGGCTGGCAGGCGCCCTGGAGCGAGGCCAGCGTGCGGACGCGGGCCAGGCGCAGGCCCTCGCGCGCCTGCGCCTTCGCCTGGTCGACGGCGGTCGGCGCCGGCGCCTGCCGCGCGGCGCGCTCACGCGCCGCGGCGTCCTGCTGCTCCTCGACCGACTTGCTCTCCCAGCCGCGCGCCATGAACCCAGTCTAGGGGGTTCCCGTCTCGCCGAACAGGTCCTCATAGGCGAAGGCGTAGGACGCCACGATGACCGGCATGGCCACTAAGATGCCGAGGCAGAGTGCGAGCAGACCGGCCAGTCCGATCAGCCAGGCCAGCAGCACGAGCCCGACCATCGGCAGCAGCTGCCGGTTGACGACGCGCATGCTGAGCCGCATCGCCGGCCAGAACGCGAGGCCGCGGTCGAGGACCAGCACCGGCGCGAACATGAACGCCATCGTCAGATAGATCAGTACGGCTATGACGGGCAGCAACGCGAGGAACGGCAGGAGGGCCAGCGGGCCCATCACGAAGGGCGCCGCGTCGCCATTCGCGGCCGCCGCGGTGGCCGCGACCGTGCCAATCATCGTGAAGAAGACGATGGCGACGAACGGCACGATCAGGACGACGGAGATGGCCGTCACGACCAGGTGGACGCCGATCATGTGCAGCAGGTCGGGCGACGAGAACACCGAGAACACGTCGTCCATGCTCGCCGACTGGCCGCGGATGTGGCGCAGGAAGTAGCCGTACCAGGCCGCGGTGAGCGGCCCGGTCACGACGATCTGCACGATGCTGCCGACGCAGGGGACCAGGCCGGCGCCGATCATCATGGCGATGATCAGGGCGCTGATGCCGATCGTCGGCCCGGGCTTGGCGAAGACGAGGCTCATGCCGCGCGAGATCGCCGCCATCGGGCTGAGGCGGCGCCCGGACGTGCGCGCGAATTCGGCCTCGAGGTCAGGGCGCGGCCGGGCCGGGGCGGCCGCGAACCCGGCGGTTCCACCCGGCGGCGGCGCGGTGGCCGCGAACAGCGCCGCGCCGCGCACCTCGCGCAGCGGCTTCCAGCCGTCGAGGCCGGCGTGCCAGACGAGCGTATCGCCGGTGACGACGCCGGCCGCGATCAGGCGATCGAGCTGGGCGTCGTCGACGGGGCCGAGCTGCGCGCCCCCGGCGGCGTAATGCCACGTCATCGGCGGTCGCGGCCGAACACGCCGTCATAGGCGACGGCGACCGCAGCCAGCGCCAGCGGCGCGCTGACGAAGACGCCGAGGCAGAGCGCGATGAAGCCGGCCATGAAGATCAGACCGCACAGGAAGAGCAGGCCGAACACGCCGAAGAACTTCTTCGTCGCCACTTTGCGGCTGAGCTCCATCGCCGGCCAGAAATCGAGGCCCTTGTCGACGATGAGCAGCGGCGCGAAGGCCCACGACACACCGAGATAGATGGCGGGCGGGAGGATCAGTAGCACGCCGACCAGCGACAGCAGCAGGCCGACGACTTCGTTGCGCTGCGACAGGATGCTGCCCACCATGCTGAGCGCATAGCCCGGGATGAGACAGATGCCAATCAGGATGAGCTGGACGAGCGCGTAGAGGAACAGCTGCAGATACGAGGTTGAGAACGCGGAGAAGGCGTCGCCGAACTCGGCCGGCTCACCGCGGTGGAGCTTGAGGAACAGGCGGTAGAGGCCGGCCTGCAGGATCGGCGTGACGCCCAGGGCGATCAGAATGCCGAGGCAGGGGATGGCCCCGGCGATGTTGCACAGGATCCAGATGGCGGTGGCGCCGATGGCCAGGCCGAAGTTGCCGGAGACCACTTCCCAGCCGCGGCCGATGGACTCGCCGATCGCGACGGCGCTGTTCTCGCTCATGACGCGCGTGTAGATCTGGTCGGCGGTCTCGGGGCCGGCCCCGGCGGCCTGGCTCCAGCCGGCGCCGGCAGAGCCCGGCGCGCCGTAGCCGCCCGCGCCGCCATACGCGCCCGGTGCCGGCGTGGCCGCCGCCGGCGGCGTGTAGGGGGTCGGCGATCCGAAGCCCGCCGACGGATCGACAGCCGGCGTCATGGGGGCTGGCGTGATCGCCGCCGGCGGGGGCGGAATCACCGGCGCCGGCGTGACGCGGGGCCGCGCCTGCGACAGCGGCTGCCAGTCGGCCATGCCCGCCTTCCACACCAGCGTGTCGGCAGTCACCACGTTGGTGGCGATCAGGCGATCGAGCGCCGCGTCGTCGATGGGCCCCTGTCGTTCGTTGCCGATCGCGTAGTACCAGGTCATGAAAAATGCTCCGGGATCACCTAGCGGACGTCACGCCACAGCCACCGCAACGTGTCGGGCAGGATTGCCCCACCGTGCTTGTGCGTGTGCGCGCCGTCGCCGAACTCGAACCGATAGTCGTAGCCCTTGAACTTCAGCGCCGCGGCCATCGACTGATTGGCGAGCGGCCAGTTGCCGAACTGGTTGTCGAGGTCGTTGGCGCCATCCTGCAGGAACACGCGCAGCGGCTTCTTGTCGGTGCGCCGCAGCAGGAAGGGGTAGTGGTAGCCGCCGCGGATGTTGGTGAAGCTGCCGATGTGGCTGACGACCTTGCGGAAGTAGTCCGGCCGCTCCCACGCCGCGGTGAAGGCGCAGATGCCCCCGGAGCTGGCCCCGACCAGCGCCCGCCGCTCCGGATCGGTGGTCAGCGTGTAGCGCCGGGCCAGCTCGGGGAGCAGCTCGTCGATCAGCATCCGGGCGTAGTCGCCGTTCGGCGTGTCGTACTCGACGGCGCGGTTGCTGGCCCGGAAGCGGTTCTCGGGGAGCGTCTCGCCGTCGTGCCCGGGGTTGACGAAGAGGCCGACGGCGACCGGCATCTCCTTGCGGTGGATCAGGTTGTCCATCACCACCGGGGCCCGGTATTCCTGCTCGACGTTCACGTACTTGTGGCCGTCCTGGAAGATCATCACGGCCGCCGGTACCGGACGGGTCGTACTGCGCCGGCAGGTAGATCCAGTATTCGCGGACGGTGTTGGGGAACACCTTGCTCTTCCAGATGAGCGGCCCCTCGACCTTGCCGCGCGGCACGCCCGGCTGCGGCTGCGAGTCGGGGCCGAGCGTGTAGGTGTCGGCGCCAGGCGGGGGCTGGGCCGCCGCTGGCGCGGCTCCCGCGGCCAGGCTGGCAGCGGCCAGGAGCAGGACGCGCCACACCGTGGGCGCAGGCCTTTTCCGCTCGTGGGAGCCACGGCGGTTAAACGGAACCTCGGAACCGGCAGTAATCCGCATCGGGACGAGCGGGCGCATCATATCGCGCCCGGCGGGGTTTGTTGGCGGCGAGGCCGTGGCGCGTGCCGCCAGGCGGGAGATCGAATCACATGCGCTCAGCACGGACGCGGAACCTCGGCATCGTGGCGGTGGGGCTGGCCCTCGCCGCCGCGATCCTGTCGGCAGGGTGGGCGGTCGACGCCCAGGAGCGGCCGGCCGCGCCAGCGTCGCAGACCCGGCCGCAGGCCTGGCCGGCGTGGCGCGGGCCGCTCGGGACGGGCGAGGCCCCGGCCGCCAAGCCGCCGACCGAGTGGAGCGAGACGAAGAACATCAAGTGGAAGGTCGAGCTGCCCGGCCTGGGCAAGAGCAGCCCGATCGTCTGGCGCGACACCCTCTACGTGACCACCGCCGTGCCCGGCGAGGGCGGCGTTCTCCGGTTCACCCTGATGGCCCTGAACCGGGCCGACGGCAAGGAAAAGTGGCGGCGCGTCCTGCGCGAGGAGAAGCCGCACGAAGGGCATCACGCGGAGGGCACCTACGCCGGTGGCTCGGCCCTCACTGACGGCGAGCGACTCTACGCCTGGTTCGGATCGCGGGGCCTCTATGCCGTCGACTTCACCGGCAAGGTGCTGTGGGAGAAGTCGCTCGGGCAGATGCAGACCCGGAACGGCTTCGGCGAGGGCAGCTCGGTGGCGATCCAGGCCGGGACGCTGGTGGCGCCCTGGGATCATGAGGGCGCCGACTTCGTCATCGGCCTCGATGCCGCCACCGGCAGGGAGAAGTGGCGGACGCCGCGCGACGAGCCGACGACATGGGCGACGCCGCTGATCATCGCGCCGGGCGGCGCGCCGCAGGTGGTCCTGTCGGGCACGAACCGCGTCGTCGGCTACGACCTCGCCACCGGCACCCAGCTCTGGCAGGCCGGCGGCACCACGATGAACGCCATCCCGTCGCCGGTCTTCGCCGACGGGCTGCTGATCGCGATGGGCGGCTTCCGCGGCAGCATGGCGCGCGCCATCCGCATCGCCGAGGCCAAGGGCGACGTCACCGGCGCCCCGGCGCAGGTGTGGACCTACGAGAAGGACACGCCCTACGTCCCGTCGCCGCTGCTGTATCGCGGCGCCGTCTACTTCCTGAAGGTGAACTCGGGCATCCTCACCAGCCTCGACGCGAAGACGGGCGCGGTGCGCTTCACCGAGCGGCTGGCGGCGGTGCCCAACGTCTACGCCTCGCCGGTCGCCGCCGACGGCCGGATCTACGTCGTCGGCCGCGAGGGCACGACCGCCGTCCTCGACGCCGGTCCGGCCGCGAAAGTGCTGGCGACCAACGTCCTCGACGACGCCACCGACACGACCCCGGCGCTCGTCGACGGCGAGATCTACCTGCGCGGGGCGAAGAGCCTCTACCGGATCTCCGCCGACTGATTTAGTTCGCGTCGCGATTTTCTTCCTCGCAATCTGGCATCCGAGACATCTTGCAATTCGTGACGACACCGCGCTAGTGTCGCGTCACCGGAAAACCTGAAAGGGAGCCATGCTTCGACGCGATTTCCTCAAGACGACGGGGGCCGCGCTCGCGTTCTCTGCGATGCCCGCCTACGCGCAGCAATTCGCCGACATGAAGAAGCGCGTCGCGCTGATCGGCACCGGCTGGTACGGCAAGTCCGACCTGTTCCGGCTGCTGCAGGTGGCGCCGGTCGAAGTCGTGTCGCTCTGCGACGCCGACTCGAACATGCTGAACGAATGCGCCGACATGGTGGCCGAGCGCCAGCTGTCGAAGAAGCGGCCGCGCACCTTCACGCACTACCAGGAGCTGCTCGATCAGAAGGACGTCGACATCGCCCTGATCGCCACCCCCGATCACTGGCACGCGCTGCCGATGATCGCCGCGGCCAAGGCCGGCTGCGACATCTACGTGCAGAAGCCGATCAGCGTCGACGTGCGCGAGGGCCAGGCGATGCTGGCGGCGGCGCGCAAGTACAAGCGCGTCGTCCAGGTCGGCATGCAGCGGCGCAGCACGCCGCACCTGATCGAGGCGCGCGACCAGATCGTCCGCGAGGGCAAGCTGGGCACGATCGGCCTGGTCGAGATCTACTGCTACTACGGCATGCGGGCCACCGACAACCCGCCCGACGCCACCCCGCCGCCGAACCTCGACTACGAGCTGTGGACCGGGCCGGCGCCGATGCGCCCCTACAACTCGCTGGTCCACCCGCGCCGGTGGCGCGCCTACATGGAGTACGGCAACGGCATCGTCGGTGACATGTGCGTGCACATGCTCGACATGGTCCGCTGGATGATGGACCTGGGGATGCCGAACCGCATCTCGTCCTCGGGCGGCATCCTGGTGCAGAAGACCAGCCGCTCGAACATCACCGACACGCAGACCGCCACCTTCAGCTTCGGCGACCTGCCGGTGATGTGGACGCACCGCAGCTACGGCGCGGCGCCCGATCCGAAGTACCCGTGGGCGGCGACGATCTACGGCGACAAGGGCACGCTCAAGGCCGGCGTGATGGGCTACGACTTCATCCCGACGCAGGGCGAGTCGAAGCACGTCGACGTCCGCTACGAGCTCGAGGAATACCCGATCGACAAGGTCGAGAAGGATCTCGAGAAGCACGTCGCGCCGGCCATCCGCGGCCACATGCGCAACCTGCTGACGTGCATCCAGTCGCGCGAGAAGCCGGTCTCGGACATCGAGCAGGGCTACATCTCGGCGACGGCGTGCATCCTGGCCAACATGTCACAGAAGCTGGGACGCTCGCTGGCTTGGGATCACGCCAAGGGCGAGATCATCGGCGACGCCGAGGCGAACAAGCTGCTGGCCCGTCCCTACCGCGCGCCCTACAAGCACCCCGACGCATCGTCGGTGTGACCAGCCCGCCGTCATGCCCAGGGGCGGCCCGCGGCGGGCCGTGAGAGGCTCGCCGCCAACCAAATACGCTACCCTGTTCGCATGCTCCGATGGTCCGCCGGTCTGGCGCTCGCCGCCACCTTGCTCGGTGCGGCAGCCGCCGCGCCTCGTCTTCTCGCGCAAGCAGCGCAGCCGCCGCGCGGCATCGTCACCACGTTCACGCAGGTGTGCGCCAACTGTCACGGCGCCAACGGCAGCGGCGGCTCGGCGCCGAGCCTGCTCGACGACACCTGGACGCACGGCGGCAGTGACGCCGAGATCTCCGCCAGCATCAAGAACGGCTGGCCGGGCACGGCGATGCCCCCGTTCGGCGCCACGCTGAACGAGCAGGACCTCCGCGCGATGGTCATCTACATCCGCGAGCTCCGCGACCGCGCCGCCAGCAGCCCGCTGTCGCGCAACGGTCCGCCGCCGCTGCCGACCGGCGTCGTCCAGTCCGAGAAGCACGCCTTCACGATCGAGACGGTCGTCGACGGCCTCGAGAACCCGTGGGACGTGGAACTGCTGCCCGACGGCGGGCTGCTCGTGCCCGAGCGTCCCGGCCGGCTGCGCATCGTCCGCAACGGCGTGGCCGGTCCGCCGATCACCGGCGTGCCGGCGATCTGGGTGCGACAGGACGGCGGTCTCATGGACGTCGCCCTCCATCCCGACTACGCGAAGAACGGATGGATCTATCTTGCCTTCAGCGAGACGGGCGGCGCCGCTCCGGGCGCCTCGACGACGCGTGTCATCCGCGGCAAGATCAAGGACGGCGCGCTGGTCGAGCAGCAGACGCTGTTCCAGGCCTCGCAGGATCTCTACTGGGCGGACAACAGCCACTTCGGCAGCCGCTTCTTCTTCGACAAGGACAAGCGCTTCTACTACTCGATCGGCGATCGCGGGCACCTCGACACGGCGCAGGACCTGAAGAGCCCGTACGGCAAGATCCATCGCGTCAACGACGACGGGACGGCGCCCAAGGACAACCCGTTCGTCGCCACCCCCGGCGCGGTCAAGACGATCTGGAGCTACGGCCACCGTAACCCGCAGGGCATCGACGTCGATCCGGCGACCGGCGCGATGTGGGCCAGCGAGCACGGGCCGCGTGGCGGTGACGAACTGAACGTGATCGAGAAGGGCAAGAACTACGGCTGGCCGGTGGCGAGCTACGGCATGGACTACGACGGCACGCCGATGACGCCGACGACGGTCACCGAGGTCCCCGGCATGGTCGGCCCGGCGCTGCACTGGACGCCGTCGATCGCCGTCAGCGGCATCGGGTTCTACCGCGGCGACAAGTTCCCGAAGTGGAAGGGCAACCTGTTCGCGGCGGGCCTGGCCGGCCAGCAGCTGGCGCGCCTCGAGATCGCCGGCGGCAAGGTCACGCACCAGGAAACGCTGCTGCGCGGCTTCGGCCGAATCCGCCAGGTCCGGACCGGGCCGGGCGGCACGCTCTACCTCGTCTACGACACGCCCGGGCGGATCGTCCGGCTGGTGCCGGCGCCCTGAGGTAACGGCTCGGTAAACTCTCGCGGCCCGCGCGAACCGGGCGGTGCGAGGCCTCGTCCCTGGGAGCAGGAGGCGTCAGCCATGCTGCAGATCAGCCCCGTGCGGTGGTTTTCCTGGGTCTTCACCGTCGAGCGCGGCGGCCGCGCCGTCGCCGAGCTGGACTTCTCCTGGTGGCGTGAGCGCGGCGAGCTGACGATCGATGGCCGGACCTACGGGGTCAGGCGGGACGGGCTCATCTCCGGCGACTTCACCCTGACGGCCCCCGACGGCACCGTGGTGGCGACCGCCTCGAAGCCGAGCATCCTGCACCGTCGCTTCGCGGTCGTCCACGGCGGCCACACCGTCACCCTCGAGGCGCGCTCGGCGTGGGGGCGGACGATGGACGTGCTCCTCGAAGGCCGCGCCGTCGGCGCCATCGCCCCGGCCGGCGCCTGGACGCGCCGCGCCGTCGCCGAGCTGCCGGACACGCTGCCGCTACCGGTGCAGGTCTTCGTCGTCTGGCTCGCCGTGCTGCTCTGGAAGCGCGACGAGGACGCCGTCTCCGCGGCGTCCTAGCCCCCGCCGCACCGGCCGTGGCCCTGCACTACGTCGAACGGCCGGCGCCGCCGCTCATCGCCGCGCTGATCGAGTGCGTCTGGAGCGTCAGCGATCGCGAGGCCCGGGCCGGGCGCCCGCCGGATCGACTCGTGCCCGACGGCTGCCCCGAGCTGATCGTCCATCTCGCCGCCCGCTACGCCCGCGTCGTCGACGGGCACCCCGTCCGCCAGCCGGCGGCGTTCCTGGCCGGCACGCTGTCGCGGCCGTGGATCGTGCAGGCGCCGCCGCGCGTCTCGACCATTGGCGTGCGCTTCCGGCCGGGCGGCCTCACCGCGCTGTTCGGCGCGTCGCTGGCCGGCACCGCCGATCGCGAGGTACCGCTCGTCGAGCTGCCGGCGCCGATCCGCGCGCTCGCGGCGGCGATCCGCGGCGCGCGCGGCCCCGCGTCCGCGCTGCGGGCCGCCGAGGCGTGGCTGCTGGCGCACGCCGCCGCGGCGCTGGCGTCCGGGCGCGGGCTGGCGCCGCCGATCTGTGCCGGCGCCGTGCGCGTCATCCAGCGACGGCGGGGGCGGATCGGTGTCGATGCGCTGGCGTCGGCAGCGGGCCTGCCGCGCCGGCGGCTGGAGCGCCTGTTCCGCCGCGAGACGGCGCTCAGCCCGAAGCAGTTCATCCGCATCGTGCGCCTCACCGCGCTGCTGGGTCGGCTCGAGGCGCCGCAGCGGGATCGTCTGATCGACCTCGCCCTCGACGCCGGCTACTTCGATCAGGCGCACATGGCGCGCGACTTCAAGGCGCTGACGGCGCGCCGCGCGTCCGGGCGGCGCGGCGACGACGGCGAGCTCGCCGTCCACTTCACGCGCCCTGATCGGCTGCTCCGCCTCCTGTCCGGCTAGCCCGTGTCGCATTTCTCCAAGACGCCGCGCCGCCGCTGCGCCAGACTCTGCCCATGACGCGCTTCGCCCTCGCCCTTGTCCTCGTCGCCGCAACGACCAGCCCGGGCCTTGGCCGCGGGCCCAGCCCGGGGCTCAGCCCGGGGCTCAGCCCGCGGCAAATCGCAGATTTTGCGTGGTTGGAAGGCCACTGGGCCGGGAGCGACGGACCGTTGCGGATGGAGGAAATCTGGACGTCGGCCGACGGCGGCGCGCTCGTCGGGCTGCACAAGGACGTGTCGACGCGCGGTGGCGCGGCCCGGATGGTGTCGTTCGAGTTCCTGCGCATCGAGACCGGCGCGGACGGTGTCGCCTATGTCGCCCAGCCCGGCGGCCAGCCGCCGACCCGGTTCGCGCTGGTCGAAAGCGGACCGCGCCGCGCCGTCTTCGCCAACCCGGCGCACGACTTCCCGCAGCGGATCCTCTACTGGCTGGACGACGCCGGCGCGCTCCACGCGCGCGTCGAAGGGCCGAAAGGCGGCAAGACGGTCGGCCAGGAGTGGACCTGGACGAAGCGGCCGGCGCGGTAGGTGCTACGGCGCGGTAGGTGCTACATCGTGTCGAGCGACGGGAAGCGGCCGCGGAACACGAAGTCGCGGGCGGTGCCGGGCTTGCTGTGGCAGGCGGCGCAGGCGGCGGCGTCGATCGCCGGCGCGATCGGCCTCCCGTCCGGTTGGTAGGACGCGAACTCCCACTCGCCGGCGCGCTTGGCGCCGCAGCCCGCGCCGTAGCCGGCGCCGCGGCGCATCACGTCGAGGCGCACGACCTCGCCCTTCTTCCACAGCCCGTCGGCGCCGGTGACCGGCGAGCCGTCGGCGCCCTTCACTGGCGTCGCCCACTCCATCACGATCACCGCGCCGTTCGGATAGGGCAGCTTGGCGACGTCATGGATCGACGCGGCCGGCACGTTGCCGTAGATCGTGCCCAGCCGCGCCCGCTGGGTGATGTTGGCGGCGCGCAGGACGGCGTAGCCGCGATAGTCGGCGGGGAAGCCGACGCGATCGGCCGGGTCGGCGGCCTGGACCACGCCGGCGGTCACGACGACGCCGGTGATCACAACGACGCCGGCGAACAGCAACATGAGACGACGGGTCATCGAAGGCTCCCTGGCTGAGGACGCGCGGTCGGCGCCGCCGGCGCGCGCCTGAGGCACGTCAGAAGGTGAGCTGGCCCGTGCCGTGGATCTCGCGCGTCCTGTCATCCTGGACGAAGACCACGGCGCGCAACGAGCCCGCGGACCATGCCGCGTCGATCGGCACCTTCACCGATTCGAGGCGGACCGGCGCGCCTTTCGCGACGCGGCCGATACGTGTCACGTTACGCACCACGCCGGTGTGCGCGAGGCGCTTCTTGGCGTTCTCGCCGGCGGTCACCTCGGACACCAGGCCGTCCTCGGCGACGGCGAGCAGCACCTCGCCGCTGAACGTCGCGCCGGCCGGCGGATCGATGGCGACGCGCAGCGTCCGCTGGCGCGGCGCATCGTCCACGCCCAGGCTCAGCGCCACCGTGGCGTGCGGGCGGGCGGCCGACGTCGTCAGCGCGTCGAGCGCCCGGGTGACGTCGGTGCCGACGAACTCGACGCGGCCATCGACGACGGCCTGCGGCGTGTAGATGCGGTCGCTCTTCCAGGCCGCGGCATAGCGATGCTGCCGCTCGGTGAACGCCGCCGACGAGAACCGATCCTTCCAGCCGAGCCGATCCCAGTAGTCGACGTGGAAGGCGAGCGTGACGACCTGGGCGCCGCCGACGATCTTCTCGGCGGCGAGGCGCGCCAGCAGCGTGTCGGCCGGCGGGCAGCTCGAGCATCCTTCCGAAGTGAAGAGCTCGACGAGGATCGGCACGGGCGCGCCGCTCGCGGCCGGAACGCCAGTCGGTCCGCCGGCGTCGATCACGCGCGCTCCCCATGCGGCCACGCCGAGCGCCACCGCCGCGATTCCCCACGCCCTCGACCTGCGCGCCATGATTCGATCTCCCTCATGCCTGCGTGCGGGCGCGGCCGCCCCCATGAGTGTCTACGTTCCGGGGCGGCCAGCGGTGACAACTTGACGAACGGTCCCGGCGGCGGCGCCAACCGCCCGGCCCGGCCGCGGGACGGCCCGGACGCCAACGGGCTCGCCTCGCGCCCGCCGCCTGCGTGAGGCGCCGCGGCGCGCCCAGCGCCGCGAGTAGCAGCCGAACGCCCCAGGGGCGGCCCGCGGCGGTTGCTGAGGGCAACCGCCGCCAACTAGCGGGGCGCCAGCCGCGGGGCCGCCTTGACCGGCTTGTCGCGGCTCATCTCGGTGCCGAGCGTCGTCACCGTGTATTTCGCGGTCATGTTCGGCCGCTCCCAGGCCGGCAGCTTCTTGCGGTCGCGCAGGTAGGTCAGGAAGCGCGCCGTGACCTGGGCGAAGTGCGCCTCGTGGCCGACCCGCAGCGCGTCGGGGAGCACCAGCTTGATCTCGGCGCCGCTCATCTCCGCGCCGACGCCGGGCCACTCGGCGGCGACCGCGGCGGCGCGGGCCTTGGCCGCGGCCAGGATCGCCGGCGCGTCCGCGGCCCGGTTGGGGACGATGTAGACCTCGGGCTTGTAGCCGTCGGCCTTGGTCTGGCGGGCCTCGATGCGGGCCTTGGTGCCGCGATAGACGGCGAAATGCGTGTCGCCGCCGCCGGCCGGCGCTTCCCAGTCCCAGATCACGTTGAGCGAGACGTTGACGCTGCGCAGCGAGTAGGTGACGAAGGAGTTGCAGAAGTACTCGAGCGCGCCGTCCTTGACGCGCGGCTTGAGGGCCTCGGGGAACCCGGCAGTGCCCGTGACGCGACGGAAGTCGGCCTCCGGGATCAGCGTCGGCCAGCGGTAGGCGTCGAGGATCTTGACGTCGGCCTTGGCGTCGATGGCGCGCGCCGGCGACAACGTCCACTGCACGAGGTCGACCAGGTGCGTGCCGATGTCGTTGAAGCCCTCGCCCTGCTGGGCGACGTCGAAGAACCACGTCGGGCGGATGTTGGGTGCGCCAGAGACCACCTTCATCAGGTGGTGGACGCTCTCGATGTAGACGCCGGGCTCGGCCGGCGTGCCGGGGACGATCTCGCCGAACACCGCCGGATCCATGACCAGCGCGCGCTGCAGCGCGTTCGACGCCTCGAAGCGCTCGGTCATGATGTCGTAGGCGACCAGGCGCTTCTGCTCGGCGGTCTCGAGGGCGCTCGCCAGCTTGGGCAGATCGGCCGAGGCGAGGATCCACGGCTTGTCGACCAGCACGTTGAGGCCAGCCTCGACCGAGGCGCCGACGCGCTCGATCTTGCCGGCGTTGCGGCCCGACAGCACGACGACGTTGCCCGGCTTCTCGCGCAGCATTCGGGCGAGGTAGTCGGGACCGGTGTGAACGTCGAGGCGCCACGCCGTCGGCGACGCCGGGCGCAGGTTGTAGGCGGTGACCCGGGCCAGGTGGCCGAGCAGGTCCGGGCCGAGCGGCGCGTAGACGTCGACCTGCGGCGAGACGCCGGGATACATCTCCTTCTGCACCAAGGCCGCGTGGAAGTGGCCCGGATCGAGGGTCATGAAGCGCACGTCGGATGTGCTGCCGGTGCTGCCGGGGGGGCTGACCGATAGGCCCGCCTCATTCGTCGTCTGTCCCACGCCGCGCGTCTCCATCGCCATCATCGCCGCCGCGGCGCAGGCCGCGAGCCCTGCCGCGCGGGCCCCTCGCCAGCGCGCCGGTTGCATCCCGTGTGTCATGCGAGTCGGCGGCCCCGGCCGCGCGCCCCATTGTGCCCCAGCCCGCTGGCAGATGTGCCCCGGCACACTGGTAGACTGGCCACGTGTTGCCGTCGAGCCTCGACATCCCGTCGCTCGATCCCGCGCGCGTGCCCGGATGGCTGGGGCTCGACCATGTCGCCATCGCGGTGCCGGCCGGCGAGCTCGAGGCGCACGCCGCCTCCTGGCGGGGCCTCGGCTTCCACGAAATCCATCGCGAAGAGGTCCACGGCACCGATCAGGTGCGCGAGGTCCTGCTCGCGCCGGTCGGCGGGGACGGGTTCGGCGCGGTGCAGCTGCTCGAGCCGCTCGCCGCGACGTCGCCGGTGGCGCGGCAGCTCGAGAAGAGCGGCGGCCGCGGCGGGCTGGTCCATGTCGCCTATCGCGTCCGCGACGCGCACGCCGCCTTCGAGGCGATGCGGGCGCAAGGCCAGCGCCTGATTGACGCCGCGCCCCGTCCCGGCTCGCGCGGCACCACCGTCTTCTTCGTCCACCCGAAGCCGGCCGGCGCCGCCGCCGGCCTCGGCTGCCTGGTCGAGATCGTCGAGGCGGGCGGCCATGGCTGACGCGCCGGTCTTCGATCGCCTGCCGCTGCAGCTCGCCGCCATCTTTCCAGCCGTGCCGGCCGCGGCGTGGACGGCGGCGATCCGTGGCGACCTCGGCGACGGCGCCGACGCGTCGCTGGCCTGGGACATCGGCGACGGCCTCCGCATTCCGCCCTACGCGCGACGCGAGGATCTCGGCGACGCCGCCGGCGCCGCTGCGTCATCGCCGCTGCGAGTGGCGCGCGCCGGGCTCCGCGCCGGGGCCGGCGTCGGGCCTGGCAATCCGGGTCGGGCCCGGCGTCGACGGGCTGGCGGTGGCCGCCGGGCAGGCGATCGATCACGCCGGCGAGGCGATCACGCTGGCCGTCGAGCCGAGCGCGACGCTGTTCCTCGAGATCGCACGCCAACGCGCGCTGCGCCGCGTCTGCACCGAGGCCGGCGTGGCGCCGTCCATCCACGCCGACGTACGCGTCGCCGCGGCGGCCGACCCGGTCGCCATCGGCCACGCGCTGATCCGCGCCACGCTCGCTGCCGCCGCCGCGATCCTGGGCGGCGCCGACACCATCACGATCGCCGGGCACGGCCTCGATCCCGTGCTCGCCGAGCACGTCTTCCGCATCCTCGACGAAGAAGCGCAGCTGACCGCGGTCATCGATCCGACCGCCGGCGCCTACGCCGTCGAGGCGGCGACGGAAGCGCTGGCCTCGGCAATTCGCCCACGCATTTCGCCCCGTGCACCCGATGCGGCTCCCGATGTCAGATCGGGTGCCGCTCCCGATCTGCCTTCCGATCATGTCCCTACACCCGAGGGAATTGTGATCAGAAATTGCTACACGGCCGCGGATCTCGAGGGGCTGGAGCACCTCGACTACGCGGCCGGGGTGGCGCCGTTCCTGCGCGGGCCGCACTCGACGATGTACCTGCGGCAGCCGTGGACGATCCGGCAGTACGCCGGCTTCTCGACGGCGGAGGAGTCGAACGCGTTCTACCGCCGCAACCTGGCGGCGGGGCAGACCGGGCTCTCGGTCGCCTTCGATCTCGCGACGCATCGCGGCTACGACTCGGATCATCCGCGCGTCACCGGCGACGTCGGGATGGCCGGCGTGGCCATCGACTCGGTCGAGGACATGAAGGTGCTGTTCGACGGCATCCCGCTCGACCGGATGACCGTCTCGATGACCATGAACGGGGCAGTGCTCCCCGTGATGGCCTTCTACATCGTCGCCGCCGAGGAGCAGGGCGTCGCGCCCGCCGCCCTCGCCGGCACGATCCAGAACGACATCCTCAAGGAGTTCATGGTCCGCAACACCTACATTTACCCGCCGGCGCCGTCGATGCGGATCGTCGCCGACGTGATCGCGTTCTGCGCCGCGGCGATGCCGCGCTTCAACCCGATCTCGGTGAGCGGCTATCACATGCAGGAGGCCGGAGCGCCGGCCGATCTCGAGCTGGCCTACACCCTCGCCGACGGGATCGAGTACGTCCGGGCCGGCCTCGCCGCCGGCCTCGACGTCGACGCGTTCGCGCCGCGGCTCAGTTTCTTTTGGGGCGTCGGCATGTCGCACGCGATGGAGATCGCCAAGCTCCGCGCCGGCCGGGCGCTGTGGGCGCGCCTGATGCACGCCTTCGCGCCGAAGAGCCCGAAGTCGATGCTGCTGCGCGCCCACGCGCAGACGTCCGGCTGGAGCCTGACCGCCCAGGAGCCCTTCGACAACGTCGCCCGCACCACCGTCGAGGCCCTGGCGGCGGTGCTCGGCCACGTCCAGTCGCTGCACACCAACGCGCTCGACGAGGCGGTCGCGCTGCCGAGCGAATCGGCGGCCCGCGTCGCCCGCGACACGCAGCGGTTCCTGCAGCAGGAGAGCGGCGTCACCCGCCTGATCGATCCCTGGGGCGGCAGCTACTACCTGGAGCGGCTGACGCACGAGCTGATGACGAAGGCGTGGGCGCACATCCAGGAGGTCGAGTCGATGGGCGGCATGGTCCGGGCCATCGAGCAGGGCCTGCCCAAGCGCCGCATCGAGGACGCCGCCGCCCGCCGCCAGGCGCGCATCGACACCGGGCGCGAGACGGTGGTCGGCGTCAACAAGTACGTGCGCGACGCCAGCCCGGCGATCGACGTGCGCCGTGTCGACGCCGCGGCGGTGCGCGACGCGCAGGTGGCCCGCCTCGCCGCGCTGCGCGCCTCCCGAACCCGCACCGCCGTCGAACAGGCGCTCGCCGCCCTGACCACGTGCGCCGCGACCGGTGCAGGCAACCTGCTGGCCCTCGCCGTCGCGGCGGCGCGGGCGCGGGCGACGCTGGGCGAGATCTCGGAGGCGCTCGAGGTCGTCTTCGGGCGCTATCAGGCGTCGGCGCGATCGAGCGCCGGCGTGTATGCCTCCGAACGCGCCGCCTCGGAGCGGGGGAGCCGGGCCGGCGACGACGACTACGCGCGCGCCCGGGCCCGGGCTGCCGCCTTCATCGACCACGACGGCCGCCGCCCGCGCATCCTGATCGTCAAGCTCGGCCAGGATGGCCACGATCGTGGGGCCCGCGTCGTCGCCTCGGCGTTCGCCGACCTCGGCTTCGACGTCGACGTCGGGCCGCTCTTCCAGACGCCGCGCGAGGCGGCGCAGATGGCCATCGACAACGACGTCCACGTCGTCGGCGCGTCGAGCCTGGCCGGCGGCCATCGCCTGCTCGTCCCCGAATTGATCGCCGCCTTGCGCGAGCTGGGCCGGCCGGACATCCTGGTGACGGTCGGCGGCGTCGTGCCGCCGGCCGACGTGGCCGCGCTCGAGGCGAGCGGCGTCGCCGCCGTGTTCGGGCCGGGCAGCCCGATTCCGGCCTGCGCGCTGGGCATCCTCGATCGGCTGGAAGGGGCCGCTCGTGCCGCCTGATGCGCGCCTGCCGCGCACCCGCCTGTCCGTGCCCGCCTACGTCGACGGCGTCCGCCGCGGCGATCGCGCGACCCTGGCCCGGGCGATCACCCTGGTCGAGAGCGAGCGCGCCGACGACGCCGGACCGGCCGCCGATCTGCTCGACGCCATCCTGCCGTTCACCGGTGCGGCGCGGCGCGTCGCCATCACTGGCGTGCCCGGCGCCGGCAAGAGCACGCTGATCGACGCCCTCGGCGTCCACCTGGTCCGCGATCGCGGCGAGCGCGTCGCCGTGCTGAGCATCGATCCGTCGAGCCCGGTGTCCGGCGGCAGCCTGCTTGGCGACAAGACACGGATGGCCCGCCTCGCTGTCGAGCCGCGCGCGTTCGTCCGCCCGTCGCCAGCCCGCGGTCACCTGGGCGGCGTCGCGCCGCGGACCCGCGAGGCGATCCTGCTGTGCGAGGCCGCCGGCTTCGACACGGTGCTGGTCGAGACGGTCGGCGTCGGACAGAGCGAGATCGCGGTGCGCGAGATGACCGACTGCTTCGTCCTGCTCCTGCTCGCCGGGGCCGGCGACGAACTGCAGGGCCTCAAACGCGGCATCGTCGAGATGGCCGACGTCCTCGCCATCACCAAGGCCGACGGCGCCAACCGCGAGCCGGCGGCGCGCGCCCGCGCCGAATACGCCGGGGCGATGCACCTGTTCCCGCTCGCCTTGGACCGGTGGTCGCCGCCGGTGCTGACCACGTCGGCGGCGGAGGCCCAGGGAATCGCGGAGCTCTGGGAGGCGGTCCTCGCCCACCAGGCGCAGGCCGAGTCGGGCGGCCATCGTCTGGCCCGGCGCCGCGAGCAGGCGGTCGCCTGGCTACGCGAGCTGGTGTCGGTCGGGCTGGGCAGAGCCTTCACCCGCGACGCGGAGGTCGCGCTGCTCCTCGCGAGCGCCGAAGCCCGGGTGGCGCGCTTCGAGGTCTCGCCGGTCGGCGTGGCTCACGAGTTGGTGTTGCGCTATACGAAACGAGCGTGAGCGTTCACGTCGCCGCTCTTGCGAAAAATCCAAAAAACGGCCGCAAAATCGGAGTTTTTGGATTGCGCGAATCCGCAACAGTCTATTGACAGTTTTGGCCTCCGCCCGTTATAAAACGTTCATTCGTTAATTGACGCGATCCCTCTGCTCGGAAGAGTCGTGCCGGTGTGTCTGCCGTCGGACGGCACCGGGTGGACTCTACCCATTCAACGGATGGGCCGGGCGACGGGGTCGACGTTGGGGAGGATTGGACGTGTTGAACAACCTGAGCGGACGCTGGCGTGCCCTGGTGGCAGGCGCAGCCGTGATGCTCGCGATGGGGTCGGCGAACGCCGTGGCGCAATCCACGCGTGGTTCGGTGGCTGGAACGGTGCGGGACGGCCAAGGCGCGGCGGTCCCGGGGGCGACAGTCGAACTGACCAGCCCGCGGCGCAACGACACGCAGGTGTCGACGGCCAACGAGGCCGGCGACTTCGTGTTCCTGAACCTGCTGCCGGACACCTACAACCTCAAAGTCACGATGGACTCGTTCAAGACCGTTGAACGGTCCAATGTGGTGCTGAACGCAGCGGACCGTCTGTCGGTCGGCGTCATCACCCTCGAGCTCGGCGCGGTGTCGGAGACGGTCAACGTCACCACCCGCGTCGTCGAAGTCCAGTCGCGCGACGCCGCGCGCAACTTCTCGGTCGACTCAGCGGCCATCGAGAACCTCGCCGTCAATGGCCGCGACCCGCTGCTCCTCGCCCGTCTCGCCCCCGGCATCGCCGACGCGTCCGCCGGCACGGGCATGAACGTCAACGGCGCCCGCGACAACACGACCAACTACACGGTCGACGGCGTCAGCAACCTCGACACCGGCAACAACGGCGTGCTCGGCTCGATCAACCTCGACGCGGTCGAGGAGTTCAAGATCCTGACCAACGCCTACGCGGCCGAGTACGGCCGGTCGTCGGGCGCGCAGATCTCGCTCGTGACCAAGAGCGGCGGCCGCGACTACCGCGGCTCGGTCTACGGCTATCGCCGGCAGGAATCGTTCAACGCCAACAGTTTCATCAACAACCGCGAGCGCGGTCGGGCGCTGCAGACCGATCCCGCGTCGCGCGTCGGCCTGAAGGCGATCAACCGCCAGACGGATATCGGGTTCACGGTCGGTGGCCCGGTGCCGCTCGGCGGCTACAACAAGGACAAGAACCGCCTGTTCTTCTTCTTCGCGTTCGAGAACCAGGGCCGGTTCACCCCGCCCGCCAACCCGAACCGCGTCAAGGTGCCGACCGACCTCGAGCGCCAGGGCGACTTCTCGCAGTCGCGTGATAACAACAACAACCCGTACAACCTGATCCGCGACTACCAGACCGGCCTGCCTTGCACGGCGACCAACACCAGCGGCTGCTTCCAGGACGGCGGCGTGCTCGGCCGCATCCCGGCCAATCGCTTGTATGCGCCGGGCATGGCCATTCTGAACGCCTACCCGAAGCCGAACGCCAGCGGCGCCGGTTACAACTACGAGTCGCAGGTCGCCGTCAAGATCGACCGCCGCGAGGAGATCTTCCGCGCCGACTGGCAGGCCTCGTCCGCCTGGCGTGTCTACGGCCGCTACTTCAACAACACCAACAACGCCGGCGCCGGCATCGGCCCCTACGGGTCGTTCGTGCTCGGGGCCAACCTGCCGCTGACCAACGTCTCGGACATCCGCCCCGTCTACAACCTGTCGTTGTCGGCCACCGGCGTCCTCAGCCCGTCGCTGTTCTTCGAGGCGACCTTCGGCACCGGCCACAACTCGATCTTCATCCACGACAACGATGGCACCTGGAACCGGACCGCACTGGGCGTCCAGGCGCTGCCGCTCCTCTATCCGGACGCGGTGGTCGACGACTATCCGCCCCAGTTCCAGCTCGGCGGCCGCTTCGGCACCTCACCGAACATCGGGTCGAACAACGCGCCGTTCTACAACTTCAACACCACCTACGACTTCCTCGGCAACCTGACCAAGGTGTGGGGACGGCACACGTCGAAGGTCGGCCTCTACGCGCAGAAGAGCCTGAAGGATCAGAGCGGCTTCGGCGCCAACAACGGCATCATCAACTTCGCCGATGCGTCAGCCAACCCGTTCGACACCAGCTATGCCGCCGCCAACGCCGCCACCGGCGTCTTCCAGACCTTCAGCCAGGCGTCGGTCTATCCGATCGGCGAGTACCGCTACTGGAACGTCGAGTGGTACGTGCAGGACAACTGGAAGGTCAATGATCGTCTGACGCTGGACTACGGCATGCGCTTCTACTGGGTGCAGCCGCAGCACGACGAAGCCGGCCTGACGTCGAACTTCGCCCCGGAGCTGTTCAACCAGAGCGACGCCGTGCGTCTGTATCGCCCGGCGATCGTCAACGGCACCCGCGTCGCGCAGGACCCGGTCACCGGGCAGACGCTGCCCGCCGCGCTCATCGGCCGCATCGTGCGGAACAGCGGCAGCCTGACCAACGGCATCGGCCAGGGCGGACAGAACGGCGTGCCCGATCGTCTCATCGAGGACAACGGGGTCCTGTTCGCGCCGCGCTTCGGCCTGACCTACGACATCACCGGCAACCAGTCGTTCATCTTCCGCCTCGGCGGCGGCGTGTTCTACGACCGCTACGAAGGCAACATCGCGTTCGACGAGATCGTCAACCCGCCGACCACCTTCCAGCCGACGATCACCTGGGGCCGGCTGCAGGACGTCGATCCCTCCACCGCCCTGCTCGCGCCGTCAGCGCTCAACGCGATGCAGCTGTCCGGCAACATCCCGACGACCTACAGCTTCAACATGGGCTTCCAGAAGAAGCTGCCTGGCGGCATCATCTGGGACATGGCCTACGTCGGGTCGGTGCAGAACCACCTGCCGCGCCGCGTCAACGCCAACGCGGTCCCGTACGGCGCCGCGTTCGCCGCGCAGAACCAGGACACCACCCTGGCGCCCAACAGCACGCCGGGGCAGAACGCCTTCGCGCAGGACTTCCTGCGGCCGTACGTCGGCTACGGCAACATCAACCTGCGCCTGTTCGACGCCAACGCCAACTACCACGGCCTGCAGACGCAGATTGACCGCCGCTTCGCCAACGGGCTCTTCCTGAACGCCAACTACACGTTCAGCAAGGCGCTCGACACGCAGGACGGCAATGGCGACTTCGCGCGCATCGACGGGTTCGACAAGGCGGCCAACTACGGGCCGGCCGGCTTCGACCGCCGTCACATCTTCAACTTCAACTGGGTCTACCAGGTGCCGAAGATGGAGAACGCGGGCGTCCTGCTGGGCGGGCTCGTCAACAACTGGCAGATCTCGGGCGGCTACCGGCTCGAAAGCGGCCTGCCCTACGGCCTGAGCTGGAGCGTCAACGGTGTCAACAACCGGAACATCACGGGCTCGGACACGGAAGGTTCGCGCATCGTGATCAACGGTGACCCGGGGCAGGGGCACAGCGACGACCCGTATCAGCAGGTGGCGCTGGGCATCTATGCGCCGGCGTCGGTGGGCAGCATCGGTCTCGAGTCGGGTCGCAACTACCTGAATCGCATGGCGCTCAACAACGTGGACCTGTCACTGGAGAAGGGCTTCGGCCTGGGTGGTCGTCGCCGGCTGGCGTTCCGCGTCGACGCGTTCAACGCGCTCAACCACACGCAGTTCGACGCGGTGGCCAACAACGTCCAGTTCACGAGTCTCAGCAATCTCACGCCCCTGAACCTGCCCTACGACGCGTCGGGCACCCTGGTCCGGACCAACGGGTTCGGTGCCGTGACCAGCGTCCGCAGCCCGCGCGTGCTGCAGGTGCTGGCCCGCTTCCAGTTCTAGGCCCGACAAAAACGCTTAACTTGCTGTCCGGCGCTGGACAGCGCCTGTTCAGTAGAGGTAAGGTCACGACGGGCCGGGGAGCCGATGCTCCCCGGCCCGTTCGTGTCTCATGCCCATGCGCAAGATCGACCTCACCAGCTTTCAGGTCGCGACCTCCGAAACGGCGCGGCAGATCAACCGTCGCATCGCGCTCAGCCTGATCCGCCGGCATGAGCCGTTGTCGCGGGCCGATCTGGCGCGACGGTCCGGCCTGCAGCGCAGCACGGTGTCGGCCATCATCGACGAGCTGATCGTCGAGGGCTGGGTCAACGAAGGGGAGCTGGGACTGCTCCCGCGCGGCCGCCGGCCGCGATTCCTCCACGTCAACACCGACCGGGTCGGCACCATCGGCGTCGAGCTGCGGCCCGACGTGACGACGGTCGGTCTCGCCGGCCTCGACGCGGAGTTCAAGGCCCAGGAACAGTGGAACACTCCGGCGACGCCGGAGGCCTTCGCGGCCCGGCTCGGTGAGACGGTCGTCGCCCTGCGCGCCCAATTCCCGGCGACGCGCGTCGAAGGAGTCGGCGTCAGCCTGCCCGGCCGCGTCGACTCGCAAGGGCGCCTGATGTTCGCGCCCAACCTCGGCTGGCCGGCCATGGATCTGCGGGCCCTGCTCGAGTCGGTCGTCGGCCTGCCGGTCTTCCTCGAAAACGCCGCCAACGCCTGCGCGCTCTCCGAGCTCTGGTTCGGCAAGCACCCGGAACACGTCCGCAACCTCGTCGCCGTCACGGTCTCGGAAGGGATCGGCGTCGGCCTCCTGATCAACGGGCAATTGGTCCACGGCTCGAACGCGATGGCCGGCGAGCTCGGTCACGTGACCCTCGACGAGAAGGGCCCGCCCTGCAAGTGCGGCAAGCGCGGCTGCTGGGAGCGCTACGCCTCGAATTCCGCCGCCGTCATGGACTATTCGCGCGGCATCGACGGCGAGCAGGCCATTGCCTCGCTGGCCGGCGTCGACCAGTTGGCACGCTTCCGTTCGCTCGTCGAACTGGCCAAGGCCGGCGATCCGCGCGCGCTGGCCGCGGTCGACCGGATGGCCCACTTCCTCGGCTCCGGCCTGTCGTTCATCATCACGGCGCTGGCGCCGGAGGTGATCACGGTGGTCGGCGAGGTGACGGCGCTCTGGGACCGGGTCGGCCCGATCGTCAACGACGTCGTCGCGCGCCGCGCCCTGCTCCAGGCCGGTACCCGCATCGTCCCGACCGATCCGGCGGCGCGTCCGCGCCTGCGCGGCGCGGTGGCGCTGGTCGTCCAGCAGTACTTCGCCGCCCCCGACGTCGCGTAGGCGTTTGCTGGGTTTGCGGCCGCGCTCTCACGCGCGGCCGCGGGCCGCTCTCTTGCCGCTCCGGCTGCTATTCGCCGCGCTGGGCGCGCGGCGGCGCCATCACCAGCGCGACGCCGCCCAGCACCGCGATCCCCGTGCCGACGAGGCGCAGCCCGACGTGCTCGCCGAGGAGGGCCGCTGCGCCGAGCGCGGCCAGGATCGGCGTGCACACCTGCGCCACCGCCGCCTGCGTCACCGAGAGGCGGGGCAGCGCCCGATACCAGATCACGTAGCCGATCCCGGACGTCAGGGCGCCCGAGAGTCCGGCCAGCGCCGCACCGTGCGCCGTCACGACCACCCGGCCGGGGCTGAGCACGATCAGCAGCAGGGCCAGCCCGCTGCTCCAGACGAAGCTCCGCGCGTTGGCGGCAATCGGCTCGCGGCTGGCTCGTCCGGCCAGCGAGTAGACGCCCCACGCCGTGCCGGCGACCGCCATCGAGGCCACGCCGATCGGATCGGGCCGGTCGACCGACGGCAGCGTCAAGGTGACCAGGCCGCCGGTGGCCAGCGCGAGGCCCAGCCAGGTCCGCGCCGAAGGCCGTTCGCCGCGGATCAGGCCGGCGCCGACCATCGTGATCTGCACGCAGCCGAAGGCTACCAGCGCGCCGACGGCGGCGCCGATCCGGACGTAGGCGAACGAGAACGGGGCGGCGTAGGCGAACAGGGCGAGCGGCCCGACCACGCCGCCGCCGCGCAGCGCGCCGAAGCCGCCGTCCCGGGCGCGGACGATGACGACGAGGGCGATCGCGCCGGCGACGAGGCGGATGGCGGTGAACGTCGCCGCGTCGACCTCGCCGGTGCCGAGCGCCAGGCGCGTCAGCAGCGAGTTCGAGGCGAACGCCACCAGCGCGAGCAGGGTGAGGACGACGGTGCGCGGCACAAAAGGGTGGCGCCGGGCGCCGGGCGCGGACGACCCCGCCCGGCGCCGTCGGGTAAAGGCTAGCGGCTCGGCGCCGCGGCCGGGGCTGGAGCGGCCGCCTTCACGTAGGCGTCGAAGGCCTCATATCGATCGCGGTGCGCTTCCGGGGCGACGCGGATGGTGTCGCCGAGGAGCATCACCGGCGCGCCCGGCTTGTCGAAGGCCGGCCAGGCCGGCTGGCCGGCGGCTGTCGGTGTGCCCGTCTTCGCGAAGCTGCTCCAGTAGTCGATCATCGCGTTCGACAGCGTGCGATCTTCGGGTGCCCAGGTCACGCCGGCGACCGAGTCGAGTGCCCCGAAGACGTACTCGATCTCACCGGCGTGGCGGGCGCCGATGTCCTTCGCCGTCACCGTGGCGCCGTTCTGCGTCCGGCCGGCCTCGATCGGGATGTCGCGATCGAACAGGTAGCGATAGACCTTCTGGCCGCTGGTGGCGCGGTGCACCTCCAGCCACTTCCAGGTGCCGTAGCTGATGAAGCTGTCACTCGCCAGGGCGGCGGCCGATTCGATGGCCTCGGCATCGGACCCGGCGGGATAGGCCTTGAGGAAGGCGTCGGCCGACGCGCCGAAGCGCTTGGTGACGTCGGCCTTGTGACTCTCCGCGGTCGGCTTCGCCGGCCGCAGCGTCACGCTCGAGCGGACCTCGTCTTCGTTCCAGCCGGCGAGCAGCGGCACCTTGTGCTGCTGGCCCTTGGCGAAGATCTCGTTGACCGGCATCGGCAACAGGTAGCCGTCGACGATCGGGCTGAAGCGGAACGGCGGCGTGCCGAGCAGCTCCTTCACCGTCTTGGCGCGAAGCGCTTCGAGCGTCGGCGCGCTCAGGCTGGCGCCGAACTTCTGGCCTTCGGCTTCGGCCGACGCCAGCGCCGCGCCGCCGAGCGGCGGCTGCGGACCGGCGGGGAAGCCGGCGCCGCTCTCGCCGATCGCCTTGTGGAACAGCCCCTTGGCCAGCGGCGACGCCATCAGCATGCTGACCGCGAACGAGCCGGCCGACTCGCCGAAGATCGTCACGTTGCCGGGATCGCCGCCGAAGGCAGCGGCGTTCTTCTGCACCCAGCGCAGCGCCGCGATCTGGTCGAGCATGCCGTAGTTGCCCGACGCCTTGTAGGGCGCTTCCTTGGTCAGTTCGGGATGAGCGAAGAAGCCCATGAGACCGAGTCGATAGTTGAGGGTGACGACGACCACGCCCTTGGCGGCGAGCCGCGAGCCGTCGTGGCGTGCCTCGGAGCCGGCGCCGGCGACGAAGCCGCCGCCGTGGATCCAGACCATCACCGGCAGCTTGGCGGTGGCCGAGGTGGCGTTCGTCCAGACGTTGACGAAGAGGCAGTCCTCGCTGATGCGCTCGCCGAAATCGATGTCGCCGAACACCTTCGGCTGGACGCAGGGGAGGCCGAACTCGGTCGCGGCCTTGACGCCAGGCCACGCCGGCGCGGGCTGCGGCGCCTTCCACCGATTCGGGCCGACGGGTGGCGCGGCATAGGGAATGCCGAGGTACTGGCGGACGCCGGCGACGCTCGAGGCGGCGCCGCTCACCAGGCCGGCGTCGGTCTTGACGGCGGCGGTCCTGGTCGCCGATGGGGCGGCGGATTGGGCGGACACCACGGGGGGCATCGTCAACGCGGCGAACGCGACCGCAGTCGCTAGCAGCCCGTGGTGAAAGTCCCGCTGCATTCGACGGGCGATCCATCCCGGCGCTCGGCGTTGCTCGTCGGTCGAATATTCCCGATATTCTCCCTCCTCGCGCCTGGATCGCCGGGCGTCTCGCCCATCTCGGTGCGACGCGGCACTCTCACCACGGGCTGCTAGGCGCGCCAGACGCGCATCGGTCCAAGCCATGCGGGATCTCCTCATGCGGAAAGGTTGAGGCGCAAGTATGGCCCGAACGCCTGGGAGAGGGTGGGCGAGGCGTGGAAAATTGCCGCTTGCATCGACCCTGACGCCGGTGCGACTATCTGAGTGCCCATTCGGAACGTGTGTCCCCGCACCCCGGCGGAAGGGCCTGAGTCCTGCTCAGGCGCTCACCTTCCGCGCTTCTGCCAGCATTCGTCGGATCGGTTCTAGCCGTGCACGCCATGTGGCGATGCCGAGCGCTGGTGTGCACGATCGAAGGAGAAGAAGGCCCATGGACACGCGTACCCTCGTCGAATCCCCCCTCGCCGCGGCACCCGCCGCGGCTGCCGACACGCTCGGCGCCCCGGTCCCGGCGATGCTCGGCACGCGCCGCGACTTCTGCATGGCGGCCTGCCAGGCGCTCTCGCTCGGCGCCATCGCCGCGACGCTGCAGGCGTGCGGCGGCGGCAGCAACCCGAACGAGCCGTCCGGCAATTTCAACATCACGGCGATCCCGTCGCTCAACGCGACGGTGACCAACGGCGCCGCGACCCTCACCGTGGACGGCACCACGCTCGCCTCGGCCGGCGGCGCCGCGCTCGTCACCAGCGGGCTCGGCACCATGATCGTGGTGCGCAACGACGCGGCCTCGATTTCGGCCTTCACCGCGACCTGCACGCACCAGCAGTGCACCATCAACGGCTTCACCGAGGGCGTCTTCCAGTGCCCGTGCCACGGCTCGCGCTTCAACGCCTCGAGTGGCTCCGTCGTGCGCGGGCCGGCCACCCAGGGACTGCGCAAGTTCACCGCGACGCTCGCCAACGGCGTCGTCTCGATCACGGTCTGAGCCGCGTACGCGACAACTCCCAACGACCAACCTCCAACTCCCAACCCGCAGCGGCGGGGCCTTTGGAAGTTGGAAGTTGGGAGTTGGAAGTTGGGAGTTCGAGCCGCGCGGCGACGCGCGGCGACGTGCTACACCGGCATCACGACGGTGTCGACGACGTGGATGACGCCGTTCGACTGGAACACGTTGGCCTGCGTCACGGTCGACCAGCCGCCCTTTTCGTCCTTCAGGACGACCTTGCCGCCCTTGACCGACGCCCACAGCTTGCCGCCGGCGACGGTGGTGAGTTCGGCGGTGCCGTTGCCGTCCTTGATCTTCTTCATCAGGTCCTCGGCCGACCACTTGCCAGCGACGACGTGATACGTCAGCACCTTGGTCAGCGTCGGCTTCATGTCGGGCTTGAGCAGGCTGTCGACCGTACCGGCCGGCAGCTTGGCGAAGGCGGCGTTGGTCGGCGCGAACACCGTGAACGGGCCGGGGCCCTGCAGTGTCTCGACGAGCCCGGCGGCCTTCACCGCGGCGACCAGCGTCGTGTGGTCGGCCGAGTTGACGGCGTTCTCGATGATGTTCTTGGTCGGGAACATCTCCTTGCCGCCGACCATCGGGTTCTTGCCCATCTGGGCGTAGCTGATCGAAGCGGTGGCGGCGAGGGCGAGCGCGGCGGCGGTCAGGCGGAAGAGCTTCATGGCGTCGGTATCCTTTTTCTCTGAGTTGCGGGCCACCGTGGCCCGCGTCTGAATGGCTCTACGGCGGTCCGTCGGAGATGGATGGGTAGCCGGGGCGTGCCATCTCTGGCAGCCCGCTCGATGACCTCGACAGCGGCTGGACAGATACTGGGAACGCATGCACCAACGCCTCGGTGGGGCCCTGGCGGCAGCGGTCGGCTTCGCCGCCGTCTGCCTGGCTGCGTCGTCCAGCGTTCGCAGCCAGGGCGCGGCGTCACCGCCGCTCCGGGTGACCGCCGCCACGCCGACGGGACCTGTCGACAGTCCGATCACGCAGGCCAGCATCCGGTTCTCGGAGCCGATGGTGGCGCTCGCCGGTGTCGACGCGGACCGCGTCGACTACGTGACGGTCACGCCGGCGGTCGACGTCGCGTTCCACTGGCCCGACACCGACGTGCTCGTCCGCGCTTCACCCTCGACGGCGGACCGGTCGGCGACGCGTCGCGCCGCAGCGAGGCGCAGGCGGTCATCGACCGCCTGGAGTCCTATCACTGCGAGGGTGGCTACAACTACTGGAGCGGCGAGTGCCGCCTGCAATCCCCCTACCTGTCGGCCTACGTGCTGTTCGTGCTCGAGACCGCCAGGCGACACGGATTCGCGGTGCCAGACGCAACGCTGTCGCGCAACGCGATGGAGCTCGAATCGGCCCTTGCCAAGATGCCGGCGCCGCGCCCCGGGCTCGATGATTCCGCCTGGCGGGCGTTCGCCGTCCAGGCGCTGGTCGATGCCGGCCGCCGTCCGACGGCGTCGCTCGATCGGCTCTACGCCGCGCGCGAGACGCTGCCGATCTTCGCGCTGGCCCACCTGCTCGACGCCACCGCGGCGATCGACGCGGACAACCCGCGCGTCACCGAGTTGCGGCGCCGGATCCGCAACGCGCTGACCGTCGGCGCGACCGCGCACGTCGAGGAGCAAACGCTGGTGCCCTACGCGTGGTGCTGGGCGTCGAACGTGAAGTCGACCGCGATCGTGCTCGACGTGCTGGCCCGGCGGGGCGGGCTGTCGGCCGACGAGGCGCGGCCGATCGTCAGCTGGCTGATGCGCCAGCGTGGCCAGGCCGGCATCTGGTACGGCACCCAGGACAACGTCTGGAGCCTGGTCGGCCTGGTGTCCTATCAGGCCGCCTTCGAGCCCCGGCGAGCGCTCGTCACGGCCTCGGCCACGCTCGAATCCACGCGGCTGCTCGAGCCGGCGCTGGATCTGCGGCAGCCCTCGGCGTCGCGTCGCATCCCGATGTCCCAGGTGGCGGGGATCGTGGCTCCGGGCAGTGCCGGGCGTCTGACGGTGAAGGCCGTGGGCACCGGCAGCGCGTTCTGCACGACGCGGCTCAGCGTGGCCCGGCCCGCTCGTGACGTCGAGCCGCTGTCGCACGGCTTCACCCTCGGTCGCCGCTATGTGCCGGTGGTTGGCGGCAAGGACGGCGCGGCGGCGACGACGTTCGCCCCAGGCGACCTCGTCCGGGTGATCCTGACGATCCGCGTGCCCGAGGATCGCCTGTTCGTGGCGGTGAGCGATCCGCTCCCGGCGGGGCTCGAGGTCGCCGACACCAGCCTGGCCACGGCCGCGCCGGACGCCCAGGACGCCGGCGATGGTGCCCGGACCTTCTGGTGGCGGTCGGGTTTCGACCGCATCGAGCGCCTCGATCAGCGCGTCGATCCGTTCGCGACGACGTTGCCGGACGGCGACTACGAGGTGTCGTACCTCGCGCGCGCCGTCACGCCGGGCACCTTCTTCGCCACTCCGCCGCGGGCGGAAGCGATGTATGAGCCGGAGGTCGCGGGCCGGGGCGCCAGCGTGACGATCGTCGTCACGCCGGTGCCATGATCTTGCCGGCGAGCTACTTCACGTCCATCAGGTAGATGCCGTAGCCGACGCCCGCCGCGTCCTTGCTGCGGGCCGACTGGAAGGCGATCGTCTTGCCGTCCGGGCTGACGACCGGGTTCGACGCCTTGTAGCCGTCGTATTCGCCCCAGTGCGTCATCCGGACGTACTCGGTGGCGTTCGGCAGCAGCGGTAGCTTCCAGATGTCGATGTGGTTCGAGTCCTGCGCCGACTGGTCCTTGCTCGACTCGACGAGGGTGTGCTTTCCGTCCGGGAAGATGCCTTCGACCTCGTTGTATTCCTTCTCCAGCTTGCGGAACGTGGTGATCGCCTTCGTCTTCAGGTTCAGGCCGAAGACGTCGGCATGCGGCGTGCGGTAGCAGGTGTAGATCAGCTCGGTGTCGTCGAAGCGGAAGTCCTGCGCTTCGAGCGTGCACTCCGGCCGCCTGGCGCGGATCAGCTCGACCTTGTTGGCCAGCTTCGGCTGGCCGCCCTCCTCGACGATGTCGGCCATGTAGAGCACCGACTCGCCCTCGGCGACGACGTCGGGGTACTGCCCGTGCGTGTTCGACCAGGCGATGCGGTTGGTCTGGCGCGAGATCGCGACGCCCTCCGAGATCTTGTGGCCGAGGGCGATCGGCGGCCCGCCGGCGGCGCGCAGCAGCCACATCTCCTGGTCGCGATCGCGGGTCGTCCGGATGTCGGTGAAGGTGCGGGCGCCGATCAGGTAGTAGTCGCCCGTCGGCAGGAACTGGACCCGCAGGAAGCCGGCCGACGGCGCCGGCGTCAGCAGCCGGATCGTCTTCGTCGCCACGTCGACGACGAAGGCGTCGCCGAAGCTCTTGGCCATGAACGCGACGCGTTTCCCGTCCGGCGACCACGACGCGCGCTCGCCGAAGCCGGTGAGCTGGCGGACGTGCGACGGCAGGTGCTCCTCCGGGTTCCCCTTCTTGGTGCCTTGGGCGAGAGGCAGCGCCGCCATGGCGGCAGCGGCGAGGACGGCGAGCAGGGTGACGCGAGCAGGCATGGGTGATCTCCAGCCGGGGTCAAGGTTGGGGGACGAGCGGGAAGACCGCGGCTTCGGTGAGCCCGGAGCCGAGCACCTGGGGCGTGCCGAAGGCGCGATCGGCGATCAGCGGTGCGGTCGCCCGCGCGTAGCCGTCGTCGCTGGTGAAGTTGCCGCGGCGGATGACGACGTAGTCGACCGACAGCCGGCGCAGCCGCGCCAGCGAGCGCTCGTCGGGGAACGTCGCCATGTCGACGAGGGTGTTGGCGTAGGCGGTAGGGATGAAGCCACTGTAGCCGTTCAGCAGGTGCCGCCAGTGGTGGATCGAGTGCACCTGGTGCGACGTTTCGTGGCCCCAGAGCCGCTGCAGGTCCGGCACCGGCAGCTCGAGGATCACGGTGTCGCCCGGCAGCGTGGCCAGCCACCGATCGACCAGCATCGGCTCGAGACGCGCGTCGCGCAACGCCGGACGCGACCAGAACTCGACGACGCAGACGAGGACGGCAGCCGCGGCGACCGCGGCCCGTGCGCGCGGCTGGCGCACGGCGGCCACGCCCCAGGCGGCGAGCGCGGCCAGCGCGACCAGGCCGAGGCTGGCGAACCGGGCCGGCGCGCGCAGGTTGCCGAGCGGAGGGAGCGCCACCTGGAGGACGCGGAAGGTCAGGCCGTGCACGCCCAGCGAGGCGTCGAAGGCGAGGAGGGCGAGCCCGGCGTAGACCCAGGCCAGCCGGCCGCGCGTCCGCCACAGGCCGACGAGGGCCAGGCCGATCGCCGCCGCGCCCGGGTAGAGCGATCGCTCTTCGGGTGCCGTCGCCCCATCCTTCCGGCCGCGCAGGACGTTGTGGTCGGGCACGCGCAGGTAGTCGGCGGGCGATGCGCTGTATTCGGCGACCTCCTGCGGCGTGCGCGGCGCATGGGCCCCGCGGCTGGCGGCGTAAGGGACCAGGTAGGGGACCGCGACCAGCGCCAGCGGGATCGCCGCGACGGCGGTCGACATGAGGATCCGCGGCCGGGCGCCCTGGACGGCGGCGAGGGCCAGCCCGGCGGCGCCGGCGAAGAGGGCCAGGAAGACGCCGTAGTAGATGCTGCAGAGCAGCTGGCCGGCCAGGCAGGCGCCCAGGACGAGCCCGGCGGCCGGGCGGGGCCGCTCCACCAGGGCGTGGACGGCGAGCAGGGCCAGCGGCATCCACAGCAGCCACTGCAGCTCGAGGTGGGCGATGTGGGCGAACCGGTACGGGGCGAAGCCGAAGATCACCCCGGCGACGACGGCGGCGGCGCGGTCGCCGGTCAGCCGGCGGGCGAGCGCGGCCATGGCCCAGGCCGAGGTGGCGAAGGCCGCAATCAGCAGCCCGTTGTGGACGACGGCCGGCGGGACGCCCGCCCACAGGAACGGGGCCCCGGCCAGCCCGACCAGTAACATGGCATCGGAGTAGGCGAGCGTGTGCCTGGCAGGGTAGAAGATATTGGCGTCGAAGAGCGCGGCCGGCTGGTGGACGAGCTGGTGGGCGACCCAGGACAGGCGCCAGATGCTGAAGAACGCGTCGTCGATATCGGGCACGAGGCGCGCCCCGGGAGCCCCGAGCGGCCAGGTCATCGCCAGGGCCAGGGCGGTGAAGCCGAGGGCGAGGCCGAGGTGCCACCGCCAGGAGGCGGTGGGCGGTCCGCCGGGCTCGTTCGTCACGCGCCCGGGATCTTAGTCGTATTCGCAGTTTGGAGGAGAGTGCATGCGTATCTCACGAGTGTGTCTGGGGTGGGTCATGGCGATCGCGCTGCCGGCGGCAGCCGCGGCGCAAGCGACGGCCCCCAAGCCGTCCGAGGCCGAGGACAAGGATCGCGCGGTGGCCGGCGGGGGCATCACCGTGCCGGGCTGGACGGGCAAGGTCGACGCCAAGGGCACCGCGGCCGGCCTGACGGTCAAGGACTCGAAGTTCGAGAAGCAGGGCGACGTCATGCGCCTGACCATCGGACCGGCCACGACCTACTGGAACCCCGCCAACGCGGTGAAGGGCGACTACACGGTTTCGGCCACCTTCACCGAGCCCAAGCAGGACTTCAGCCACCCCCACCCGATGGGCCTGTTCATCGGCGGCTCCAAGCTCGGAACGCCCGAGCAGTCGCTGATGTACTGCGTCGCCTACCGCAGCGGGAACTTCCTCATCCGCCGCTTCAACGGCGACACCGTCACCAACGTCATGCCGCGGACCCCGCACGCGGCCATCAAGAAGGCCGCCACGCCTGAGGAGAGCGTCACGCAGGAGATTGCCTGGGTGGTCAAGGGCGGGAAGGCCGACTGCGTCATCAACGGCGCCACGGTGGCGTCGCTGGCCGTCGCGGACATCGTCGGGCCCGGCAAGCTCGAGTCGACCGATGGCGTCTGGGGCATCCGGGTCAGCCACAACATGGACCTGACCGTCTCGAAGCTGGCGGCGGCCAAGAACTGAGATAACGCTCGCCGTTCGCCTCGGAATGCAGGATCCTTATGGGCGGCCGGACCGCGGACTCTGCCGTGGCCGGCACCCGGCCCTGTTGCGAATGGTGGTGAAGGTATGGCGTTTCCGTCCAAAGGCGACCGTGTCGCGCACAGTCAGTATGGTCCAGGTACGATTACCGACCTCGACGTGCACCACACGGTCATCGACTTCGATGGCTTCGGTTCGCGGCGGTTCGTGACCAGCCGGGTGGTGCTGGAGCGGACGTCCGACCCGGGCCCGACGGCTGCCCAGCGCAAGGCGGTCGACGCCGAGCGCAACAAGGCCGCCCGGGCTGCCAAGAAGGCCGCCGCGGGCCCCACCACGAAGGCCACCACGAAGGCCGCCGCGGGCCCCAAGAAGAAGTCTGCGAACGCCTAGCCCGGTTTTGCGTTACCATGGGGGCGGTCACTGGAAGCTCCGCCCCCCGTTTTCCCGCGCCAGCCGCGATCGAGTCCCTCGAATCCTCCTGCGTGTCGACAACGCCGAGCGAGTTGCTCAGGCAGGTTTCCGTCAGTTGCGCCCCTGTTTCGGGCGCCGTCCAAGAGGACGCAGGAGTCGAGATGTCAACCAAGCTTTTCGTCGGTAATCTTCCCTTCACGGCGAGCGACGCCGACCTCGAAGCCCATTTCGCCCAGGCGGGCACGGTCGAGACGGTCAACGTCGTGCGCGAGCGCGAGACGGGTCGCCCCCGTGGCTTCGCGTTCATCGAGATGGGAAGCGCGGCCGACGCGCAGGCGGCGATCAGCCAGCTGAACGAACAGCCGTTCGGCGGCCGGCCGCTCATCGTTAACGAAGCGCGGCCGATGGCGCCGCGGTCGGGTGGAGATCACGGCGGCGGCGGCGGTCGGTCGCGCCGCGAGCCGCGGTGGTAGCAGCGTTCAACGGTCGATCGTCGTCGTCTTCGTCTTCTTCTTCGTCTTCTTCGTCGTCGTCGGGAGATATCACATGGCCAGCATGCAGGGCGTCATCAAGCGCCTGATCAGCGACAAGGGTTTCGGGTTCGTCCAGGCGTCGGACGGAAACGAGTACTTCTTCCACCAGTCCGCCGTCGTCGACGGGCGTTTCGACGAGCTCCGTGAGGGCCAGTCGCTCACGTTCGACGCGGGTCAGGGGCCGAAGGGCCCGCGCGCGGAGAACATCCGACGCGCCTGACACACAAAGGGCGGCCGCTCCCCCGGAACGGCCGCCCGTGTGTTTCGTCCAGCTGCGCAGCCAGTCGCGCGCAGTTGGCGAGGCGGTTCAGGTCATCGCTCCAGCATCACTTGCGCGGGTCCATCGTCTTCCAGTCGATCGCCCGTGCCCGTGAAGCCGCGTGCCGTTCGTTCGGTGGCGCGGTCAGGCAAGTCGTGGGCGGCGTGGAGGCGGCAGGTGCGCGCCTGTCCTCCCGTCCGTATCGAACGTCGTCAGTCTCGCATCGTGTACGTCGCGCTGTGTCTAGCCATCGTCCGACCGTGACGGGCTTTCACACGTATAACCCGTCCCGGTTCCGCGTCGCGGTTCCTGGGCCAGTCGGTCGATCAGGAGATCACATATGCCTTCCGTTCCAGGTGTCATCAAGCGCATTGTCAGCGACAAGGGCTTCGGCTTCGTTCAGGCGAGCGACAGCACCGAGTACTTCTTCCACCAGTCGGCGTGCCAGGACGCGCCGTTCGATTCGCTCCGCGAGGGGCAGTCGGTGACGTTCGACAAGGGGCAGGGCCCGAAGGGTCCGCGCGCCGAGAACATCCGGCTGGCGTAGTAGCCAGGCGGCCGCACTAAAGGCCGGGCGTCGTGGGAAACCACGACGCCCGGCCTTTTTCGTTTGGTGCGGGAGCGACGACTCCGGAGTCGTCGCGTCGTCAGCGCTTCGCCGAGGCGGTGGCGGCGGCCGGGCCGCCAGGCTCGCCGGGCACCGGGCCGAACATCGGCGGCGCCACCCGCCGCTTCGAGGCGGCCTGGTAGGCCGATGCCGCCCGCAGCGTCAGGTGCTCCATGCCCGGCTCAGCCCAGAAGTTGATCGGGAACGGCAGCCCGGGGGCCGGAATCTCGGTCGGCGTGGTGCTTGCCTTGCCGCGATACACCTTTCGCCCGCTGGCGTCGGTGGCCAGCTCGAACGTGGCGTCATAGGCGACCCGCACGTAGCCGGCCGGAATCAGCATCTCGGTGATGCCGGCGTGCGGCCCGATGCCGGCCCGCGGCGCGGACCTCGACGCGGACCGAGTTGCCCGAGTCCGGTCCGTATTTGACGACGTTCTCGAGCAGGTTGAGGACGACGTGCTCGAGCGCGATCGGATCGCCATCGACGAGCACGATGCCGGCCGGTGGCTCGACCGAGATCGCCACGCCGCGGCGCTCGGCGAGCAGCAGTACGTCGGCGGCCGCGCGCGCCACCAGCGCCCCGAATCGAGGCGCTCCCACGAGACCGCGGCGGTGGCGTGGTCGGCCGTGTGGACGAGCAGAATCTGGTCGACGAGCGCCGACAGGGCGTCCGGTCTGCGCCTGGACGATGTCGGCGTAGTGCTTGATCTTGTCGGGCGACCGCAGCCGTTCGAGGCCGAGCGTCTCGGCGGCGCCGGAGAGCATCGCCAGCGGCGTCCGGAGCTGGTGCGACACGTTGAGCACGAAGTCGGACTGGAGCTGCGACAGGCGGATCGCTTCACGGTTGACGCCGACCGCGCAGACGACCGCGATCAGCAGCAGCCCGACGACCGCCCCGAGGAGCCAGAGCCCTGACGGGGAGCCGTCGGGGAGCGGCGCTTCCGGCCGGACCACCAGGCGCCAGCTGGCCACCGCCGGCAGCGGGGCCAGGTAGTTGCTCAACTCGCGGCTGGGGAAGAAGAGGAGGTCGAAGCGCTCGGAGGCGGAGGGCAGGTCGCTGGCGTCCCGCGTGTCGCCGGTGATGCGGCGTCCGTCCGCGTCCTCGACCCGCAGGGCCAGACGCGGCAGTTCGGCCCCGGGGTTGAGGAGCGGCTCCAGGCCGCGTCTCGCGATCTCCGCGAAGCGGCCGGCCCGCAGGCCATCCAGGTCGACCAGGAAGCCGATGACGCTGAAGGCCGCGGTCCGCTGCGGGTTGGCCCACATGAAGTGGAACACGGCCTGGTAGGACACGCCGCCGAGGGTCACGTGCTCGACCGCGAAGCTCTGGGCCTGGGCGCCGAGGCGCTCGCCGACCTGTCGCAGCGTCTCGCCGCGGGCCGGGTCGGCGTAGAAGCCGCCGCGGCCGGCGCCGGTGGGGATGTCCTGCCCGCCGGCCTCGCCGGGCGGGCGGTAGAACAGCACCTGCCCGTCGTAGCGATGCGGCATCCGCTCGTGCCAGAAGAAGAAGCGGTTGACGTAGAGGTGCTGCCGGACGCCGGCCGCCAGCACGTCGTCGACCCGGGTCAGGTGGTACTGCTCGATCTCGCGGTGGCCGATCGCTTCGATGGTGCCGAGGACGCCGGCCCCGAACAGCTCGCGGGTCCGCGCCGCCAGCGCGTCCGCCGTCCGCTCGCAGACCTGACGCACGACCATGTCGGTGCGGACCCGCTGCAGCGCCGTGGCCCGGCGTTCGAGGTAGACGACCAGCACGGCGGCGGCGACAACCGCCACCAGGCAGGCGATCAGCAGGCGCTGCGGCGACAGCCAGCGGGTGCGCGCCGAGGAGAGCGCCCCCTTCCTGGCCGGCCTCCGGCGTCTCGCGCCGCTGCCGAATGAAAGCATCGATCCCATGGAGTCCGCCAGCCGAGGTGCAAGGCGCGTTCCGCCGCGCCGCGAGGGCACGGTCAGCCGGAACGTCGGCTGGGCACCGATTCACGCGTGGTGACGATGGTCGGCGAGGGACGGCCGCGGTACGCCAATCTTGTCGGAACGCCGTGGTGACGAGCGACACGAACGTTCCACCGGCCTTTCGGACGCCACGTCGGCGTGGTCGGTCGGCGCAGTATACGATGCGCCACCGCCCCTTCTTCGACCGGAGACCCGACCTCGCATGCCGACGCGCGCGCTCGCTCGATGCCTCTCCCTGATGGCCGTCCTCGCCGGCACGGCGGGCGCGGCCCAGGCGCAACCCCGTACCGTGATCGCCGTCGACCCGGCCGACAAGGCCGCCGCCTTCGGGGCCGGCGAGCTGAGCGATGCCATCGCACGGTGGCGCGTGCCGGTGACGGTCGTGGCTCCGGCGCAGCTGGCGAGGGAGCCTGCGCCGAACGTCGTCATCGTCACGACCGAGACCGGCAAGATGGCCGGACAACCCGCGGTGACGGGCCTGGCCGCGCAGGGCTTCGCCATCCGGCGTATCGCGGCCGGCGGGACGACACGCTGGTGGGCGATCGGGCACGATCCCGCCGGCGCGATGTACGCGGCGCTCGAACTGGCGGAGGCCGCCCGCATCGACGGACACCTCGGCAACGTCGTCGAGCGTCAGGTCAACCCGTTCATCGCGCAGCGCGGCATCAAGTTCAACATTCCGCTCGACGCGCGCACGCCCAGCTACTCCGACGACTCGACGTCCGGCCAGGCCAACATCCCGGAGATGTGGGACATGGCGTTCTGGACGCGGTTCCTCGACGAGATGGCCCGGCACCGCTACAACGTGCTGTCGCTGTGGAGTCTGAGCCCGTTCCCGTCGCTCGTGAAGGTGCCCGAGTACCCGAAGGTGGCGCTCGCCGACGTCAAGCGCAAGACCGGCGCGATGTTCGACGCGACCAATCAGGGCCGCAACATGTTCGATCCGTCGTGGCCGCTCGAGACGGTCAGGACGATGACCATCGACGAGAAGATCGCCTTCTGGCGTTGCGTCATGCAGTACGCCCGCGATCGCGGCATCGACGTCTCGGTCTTCACCTGGAACATCTTCGTCTACGGCACCGAGGGCAGCGGCTACGGCATCACCGTCGACCCGCACAACGCCACCACCAAGGACTACGTCCGGCGCTCGACGCGGGCGCTGTTCGCGACCTATCCACTGCTGACCGCCATCGGCGTCACCTCGGGCGAGAACATGGGCGACCTCGACGACGCCGGCAAGGAACGGTGGATGTGGGAGAGCTACGGGCTCGGCGTCAAGGACGCGATGGAAGACGCCGCCAACCCAGCCAGCCCGTTCCATCGGCCGGGCCGGAGGATCACCCTGATCCACCGCGCCCACCAGGCCGACCTGAACGCCATCGTCGACACGTTCAAGGCGCTACCGGGGAGCGATCGCGGCCTCGGCGAGTCGACGCTCGCCTTCAGCTTCAAGTACTCGCAGGCGCACATGCACGGCTCGACGGCGCCGAAGTTCATCTTCCAGAAAGGCTGGTACGACTCGATGCCGGCCGGCAAGCAGACGTGGCTGACCGTCCGCAACGACGATCTCTACTACCTGCGCTGGGGCGATCCGGAGTTCGTCCGTCGCTACTGGCGGCAGCTGCCGCGGCCGGATTGCATCGCCGGCTTCATGCTCGGTCCGGACGGCTACACGTGGGGCCGCGACTTCGTCAGCAAGGCGGGCGCGACGCCGCGGCGTCTCGTCATCGAGAAGCAGTGGTACTGGTTTCTGCTCTGGGGCCGGCTCGCCTACGAGCCGACCATCCCGGACGAGCGGTTCGAAGCGATCCTCGAGGCGCGCTTCCCGCGGGCGGGCCGCCAGATCTTCGCCCGGCTGTCGATGACGTCGAAGATCCTGCCGCTGGTGAACCGGTTCTACTGGGGCTACTTCGACTTCATGTGGTATCCGGAAGCGTCGTGGAGCCAGGCCGGCTTCGTCGGCGTCCGCGACTTCATCACGCCGAAGTTCCCGCCCATGCGCGACGACGAGGACGGCGAGACGCTGCGCATCATGTCGGTGAAGGACTTCGTCGAGCGTGGCTCGATCGCCGGGCACCTCACGCCGCTCGAGGTCGCCAGCGAGCTCGACAAACTAGCCGAAGCCGGCCGGCTGTCATCGCCGGAGGTCGCGGATGCCCAGCCGGGCGCCGAGCGGCGGGAGACCGTCGGCGACATTCGCGCGATGGCCGCGCTCGGCCACTACTACGCCGCCAAGATCCGCGGCGCCGTCGAACTGGCGCGCTACGAGAAGACCAAGGATCCCGCGGCGCATGCGCGGGCTCGGACGGAACTCCAGTCCGCGGCTGACCACTGGCGGGAGTACGCGCGGCTGTGGAGCGCGCAGTACGTCGGCAACGTGTTCACGCGTCTCGGCCCGACCCTGGTCGACATGACCACGATCCAGGCCGCGGTCGACAAGGACGTTCCGTCGCCGCTGCCGTAGCCACGTGCGGTGGTCAGTCCAAGCCTTGCGGCCGCATGTCAGCCGGCAAGTCTTCGAGGTAACGCGCCGGTTCCATCCCTTCGATGCGCACTGCGCTGCCGGTGCATTCTACGACGTCGGACGTGATCAGTTGAAGCCAGAGTCGGACTGCGCCTGACGCCTCGAATGGGAACCGCACCATGACATGGCGTGGCACCGCATCGAGCTGCAGGTCGCCATCGGAGATTTCCACGGGCAGGAACGGCACTGCGGGCACGGCCGCCGGACGCGTCATCGCGATGCGCACGCGCCGCATCCAGCCGGTTCCTTTCCACTCGTCATTCACGCGTTCCCAGCGGTGGATGTACGCGTCGAGCAGAAGTTCGACGTGCGCGTCGCTCGCCCGGACGGCTTCGAGCGTCGAATCGTGGAACTCGAGCCACTCGGTCACGTCCTCTCCTTTCGGCTTGCCGGTGTCCCTTGGTCTACAGGTTCCGCGTGGCCAGAACTTCGCGGGCGCGGGTGCGATCGCCGGTGCACGAGATGCGCCGCGGCGCGTCGTGGAACTGCAGGCGGTAGCCGAGACGCGCGTAGAGCTCGCGGACGCGCGGCGTCGCCTGGTTGACGAGCACGACCGGCCCGCGGGCTCCGCCAGGCGCGTCGCCGCGCGCACCTGGTCGTCCCATGAGAAGCCGCCGCGCGAATACTGCGTGAAGGGGACGTCGTAGGGCGGATCGGCGTAGACGAAGTCGTCGTCCGCGAACGGCAGCGACTCGATGTCGCCGTGGGTGAACGTCCAGCGCCCGAGCACCTCGCGATAGGCGGAGAAGTCGCGCAGGTAGCGGATGCGGGCGTAGGTGCCGAACGGGACGTTGAAGCCGCCGGCCCGGTTGAACCGGCACAAGCCGTTGTAGCCGGTCCGATTCAGGAAATAGAACAGCCCGGCGGCCTCGGCGCCGTCGCCGGCCCGCAGCAGCGCGTTGTAGCGATCGCGGTGGGCGTAGTAGAGCGTCTCGTCGTTCTCGAGCGGCAGGTCGATGCGCAGGCCACGCTGCAGCCAGCGGTAGAAGGCGATGACGTGCGGGTTGACGTCGTTGAGGAGGGCCCGCTCCGGCCGCAGACCGAGGGCCACGGCGAGGCCGCCGCAGAACGGCTCGACCAGCCGGCGATGGGCGTGCGGCCGTCAGATCGGCTCGAGGATCGGCACCTGCCAGCGCTTGCCGCCGGCCCATTTCAGCGGCGGGACGAGCGGCGCCGCCGTCGCGGCACCGCCGGGATCCGCCGAGAGCACCGCGGCTGGCATGTGCCGGCGCGGCCGGTCGGCGGCGGGGTTCAGCGCCGGTAGCGGCGGGTTCGATCGGGAGGCCTACCGGCACCAGCCCGAGACCGGCTTCCATCGCGTCAGCGACCAGCCGCGGTCGACGTTCTCGACCGACGTCGACACCGCGTCCTACACCAACGTGCGGCGGATCCTGCGCGAGGGCCGGTTCCCGCCGGAAGGCGCAGTGCGCATCGAGGAGTTCGTCAACTACTTCCGCTTCGACTACGCCGCGCCGGCCGGCGACGCCCCCGTCGCGATCTCGAGCGAAGTCGGGCCCTGCCCGTGGAACGCGGATCACCTGCTGGCCCTGGTCGGCGTCCGCGCCACCGACCTGCCCGCGGCAAATCCCGCGGCAAAACCCGCGGCAGGTGGCAGGTTCGGCCGCAATCTGGTGTTCCTGGTCGACGTGTCGGGCCCGATGAGCAGCGCCGACAAGCTGCCGCTCGTCCGCGAGAGCCTCCACCTGCTGACCGATCGCCTCGGCGACGCCGATCGCATCGCCATCGTCGTCTACGCCGGCCGGAGCGGCCTGGCGCTGCCGTCGACGCCCGGCGAGGACAAGGCGGCGATCCACGCCGCCATCGATCGCCTCGCGTCGGGCGGCAGCACCAACGGCGGGGAAGGGATCCAGCTGGCGTATCGGATCGCGCGCGAGCAGTTCGTCCGCGGCGGCGTCAACCGCGTGATCCTGGCGACCGACGGCGACTTCAACGTCGGCGTGACCAGCGAGGATCAGCTCGTGCGCCTGATCGAGACGGAGCGCAAGAGCGGCGTCGTCCTCACCGTGCTCGGCGTCGGCACCGGCAACCTCCAGGATGCGACGATGGAGACGCTCGCCGACAAGGGCAACGGCCACTACGCGTACCTCGACTCGCTCGACGAGGCCCGCAAGGTGCTGGTCCGCGAGATGGACGCGACGCTGGTGACGGTGGCGAAGGACGTCAAGATCCAGGTCGAGTTCAACCCCCGCCAGGTCGCCGGCTATCGCCTGATCGGCTACGAGAATCGGCGGCTGAACGACGAGGACTTCAACGACGACGCCAAGGACGCCGGCGAGATGGGCGCCGGCCACACGGTGACGGCGCTCTACGAGATCATCCCGGCTGGCGGTCGCGTGCCCGGGCCTTCGGTGGATCCGTTGAAGTACCAGCGGCCGCGGTCGTCCGCCGACGATCGCCGCGCCGGCGAGCCAATGACTGTCGCGCTGCGCTTGACGCGGCCGGACTCCGGCCGGAGCGAGCGCATCGAGGCGGTGGTCCAGGCCGGCGACGGTCCACTCGGACCGAACCTCGGCTTCGCCTCGGCGGTCGCCGAGTTCGGCCTGCTGCGGACGAAGTCGGCCCACGCCGGCACGGCCGACGTCGCGCGTGCGATCGAGCGGGCGCGTCGTTCGTCGGCGACGACCCGTACGAGGATCGCGCCGGCTTCGTGTCGATGGCCGAGCGCGCCGCCGCGCTGATGCACGACGCGCGCGTCGCGCGCCGGTAATCCGGATCGCGCGATCGTGGCAATCCAACGGATCGGAGAAATTCGCCCGCGCGCCAGTGCGCATTGCTGCATTTGCTGGCGTTCTCGCGATCCGCGCGGCGGGCACGGGGCTTGCTGATAGGCGGGTCGGACGCATCGCTCGATGCGCCCGGCTCGCCTGGGGAGGGCAGCCTTCGTCTTCCGGGTTCGGGCGGTGTCCGCCGCCCGTTTGCAAGATGGTTCGACGTCCGGCCTGCCTTCAGGGCAGGCCGGTTCTCCTAGCCCGTTTTCTGGCCGGGCTGCCGCGGCGCGCCCGCCCACCATACAATGCCTGCCGTCCGAGCGATCGGACCCATCCAGGAGGCAGGCATGACACGTCAATCGGTGAGTCGCGTCGTCGTTCCGATGCTGCTGCTCGCGTTCGCCGTCACGGCGGGCAGCGCGCAGTCCAAGGGGCGCTACAAGAAGCAGGGCGCCAATTGCGAGTGGGACGCCAACGACACCGGTCCCAACCAGTGCACGCCGGCCACCAAGGGCCGCTTCAAGAAGGACGGCGACGCCTGCCGCTGGGACGCCAACGACAACGGGCCGGATCAGTGCCGCCCGGCCTCCGGTCGCTGGAAGAAAGATGGCGATTCCTGCAACTGGGCCGCGGGGGACTCCGGGCCCGATCAGTGCAATCCCCGCCAGCCGCGCTGAAAAACCGCTGAACGACTCCGGAGTGGTTGAGGAGCAACTCCGGAGTGGTTGACGAAGGACTCCGGAGTCGTCCGGGCTAGTCCTCCGGGGTCCAGCCGGGCGGGGCGTCTGGCCAGATGCGGTCCGGGCTTCGCGGCAGCGGCTGATCGGGGCCTAGCGTCGCCGCGGAGACCTCGGCGGCGATGAAGTTCTCCGGCGCGACCGGCGCCCCGGCGAGGCGACGCAGCAGCGCCAGCTGCCCGGCGTGGGTCATCGCATCCGAGAACGGCCCCTGCAGGAGCTGCTCCGCGGTGACGCCGAGCAGCGGATCACCGGCCGCGAGATGCCCGGCCAGCGAGGCGAGCATCTCGTGGAAGCGTGCGACCTCCGCCTCGAGGTCCGGTAGCGCCTCCGGCCGGTAGCGACCGCCGATGAAGCACGTACGCGCGTAGCCGAGGACGCTGGTCATGTGTCGCACCAGCTCGGCCGGCTGACGGACGCCGTGCCCGGCCCTGAACGTCCCGAACGACGCCGGCGCGCCCCGCAGCGCCTTCTGCGTCCGATAGGCCAGGGCGGCGAGGAAGTGGACGAGCAGGGCGTGCGTGGTGGCCATGGCGCGCCACGATATCGCAGCCCGGCCCGGGGCGGCGCCCACCGCGCCCGGGCGGCCCGTCGCTTGCAACGTGTACCGCGTGCGCACGCCACGCAGGCTCGCAGCCGACCCAATCGGGGCATCCAGTGGGCCGTCCTGGTGACGCGCAGCCACGCCCGCAAACTGCGGGAGCTGCTGCGATCGCTCTTCGGCTTCGAGGCGCTCCGCCCGGGCCAGCGCGCGGTCATCGACTCGGTGCTGTCCGGCCGCCACACCCTGGCGGTGATGCCGACCGGCGCCGGCAAGTCGCTCTGCTATCAGCTGCCGGCCCTGCTCCTCCCCGGGATGACCCTGGTCGTCTCGCCGCTGATCGCCCTGATGCGCGATCAGCACGACAAGCTGATCGACCTCGGCGTGGCCTCGGCGCAGGTCAATAGCGCCGTGCCCGCCGACGTGGCGCGCGAGGCGCACGCGCAGATCGGCGACGCGGGCACCGAGTTCTTCTTCACCACGCCGGAGCAGCTGGCGCGGCCGGAGCTGCGCGAGAAGCTGATGACGGCCAACGTCGATCTGTTCGTCATCGACGAAGCGCATTGCCTGAGCCAGTGGGGCCACGACTTCCGGCCGGACTAACTGGGACTGGCGGACGTCATCCGCTCGCTGGGCTCGCCGGCGGTGCTGGCGCTGACCGCCACGGCGCCGCCCGCGGTCGCGGTCGACATCGTCCGCCAGCTGGCGTTGCCCGACATGGCGTTCCTCACGACCGGCGCCTGGCGCGAGAACCTGGAGCTGGCTGTCCGGCCCGTCACCGGCGACGTCGACAAGCAGCGCGCCCTGGTCGACGTGCTGCGCCAGCAGGCCGGGGCCGGCATCGTCTACGCCGCCACCATCGCGCACGTCCACGAGATCGCCGACCTGCTGCGCGCGGAAGGCCTGCCGGCGACGCACTATCACGGCCGGCTGGCGGCGCGGGAGCGGCACGCCAACCAGGACGCCTTCATGCGCGGCGAGATCCCGATCATGGTCGCCACCAACGCGTTCGGGATGGGCATCGACAAGGCCGACATCCTCTACGTCGTGCACGACGACCTGCCGGCCTCGCTCGACGCCTACTACCAGGAGGCTGGACGCGCCGGCCGCGACGGCGCGGCGTCGGCGTGCGTGCTGCTGTTCCAACGCGCCGATCGCCGGTTGCAGGCGTTCTTCATGGCCGGCCGCTATCCGACCGCCGCCGACCTCGACGCGCTGCTCGCGGTGCTGCCCGGGCCTGGCGACCCGCCGGCGACGCTCGCGTCGCTGCGCGACGCGCTGCCCGGCGTCGCGGCGTCCAAGCAGCACGCGCTGCTGACGATGCTCAAGGAGCAGCGGATCGTCGCCGAGCGGCGCGGCGCCGGCTTCCGGCGGCGGGTGGCGTTGAGTCCGGATCGGGCGGCGGGCCTCGTCCGCGCCTACGAGCGGCGGGCCGAGTCCGATCGCGCCAAGCTCGACGCCATGGTCGTCTACGCCCAAACGGCGCTCTGCCGCTGGAAGCCGCTCCTGGCTTCGCTCGGCGAGAGCGTCGAGTGGGAGCAGTGCGGCCGCTGCGACAACTGTCGCGGCACGGCGCAGATGGCCAGTGCCTCCGCCGTCTAGTGTCCGTGGCCCCTATCGACTCGGGCCGGGCGATCGGCAGAGGCCCGCCAGCGCGCCCTGCAGCGCGCCGACATCGGCCGGCTTGGTCAGGTGCGCGTCGAAGCCCGCCGCCATCGCGCGAACCCGGTCGTGGGTCTGGCCGAAGCCGGTGAGGGCGACCAGCCGGATCCGCCGCTGCGGATCGAGCTCGCGAATGCGCTGACACAGCGCGTAGCCATCCATCCCCGGCATGCCGATGTCCAGCAGCGCCGCGTCCGGCCGCTCGGCCTCGATCAGCCGCAGGCCGCTGGCGCCGTCGTAGGCGGTGCGGACGGCGGCGCCACTGCTGATAAGGACGAGCGCCAGCGCGTCGGCCGCGTCGCGGTTGTCGTCGACGACCACCAGGCGGCAGCCGGCCACGTCCAGGCTCGCTTCGGATCGGCCGGTGCCGGCGTCACTCCCGAGCTCCAGCGGCAGCGTCGGCACCATCAACGTGAACGTCGAGCCGGTGCCCGGCCCGTCGCTCGACGCTTCGAGGCTGCCGCCATGCAGCTCGGCGAGCCGCCGGGCCAGCGCCAGGCCGATGCCGAGCCCGACCCGGCCCAGCCCGGCCGGCTGGTGCCCCTGCGCGAACAGCTCGAAGATGTGCGGCAGCGCCTCCGCCGCGATGCCCGCCCCGCTGTCGCGGACCGACAGGCGCAGCAGCCGCGTCCCGCGTTCGCCCGGGGCGAGCAGCCCGACGACGGCGATGGTGCCGCCCGGGTCGGTGAACTTGATGGCGTTGTGCAGCAGGTTCGACAGGATCTGGACGAAGCGGGCGTGGTCGGCATAGACGAAGATCGGCTCGGCCGGCAACGTCACCTGCGCGGTCAGCCGACCGGCCTCGAGCGCGGCGCGATGGCTCTCCATGGCGTCGCGAATCAGCTGCGCGACCGGCGTCGGCTCCGGCTGGAGCTGGATCTTGCCCGAGGTGATCCGCGACACGTCGAGCAGGTCGTCGATGAGGCGCACCATCTGGGTGACCTGCCGCTCCATCATCGGCCGGACGCGGGCCACCGCCGCCGCGGCGTCGTGCGACAGGCGGAGCACGTCGAGCCCCGTCCGCAGCGGCGCCAGCGGGTTGCGCAGCTCGTGGGCCAGGATGGCGATGAACTCGTCCTTGCGTCGATCGACGTCGCGCAGCTGCTCTTCCTGCACCCGCAGCCGCTCCTGCGTCTCGCGCAGGTCGTGGATGTCGGTGGCGGTGCCGATCCAGCGGCTGCGGTCGTCCGGGCCGCTGCCGAAGCGGACGGGCTCGGCCCGGCTCAAGTGCCACCGATAGCGGCCGTCGGCCATCTGCAGGCGATGCTCGAAGGCGTAGGGGGCCTGCGCGAGCAGCGCCCGCTGCCAGGCGGCGACGGTCGGCTCGAGGTCGTCGGGGTGGACCATCGGCTGCCAGGTGCCGACCTCGATCCCGTGGTAGGCGCGGGAGCGCGCGCTGTAGTAGTCGACGAGCCCGCCGGCGTCGGCGGTCCACACCAGCTGCGGCATGGCGTCGGCGACGATCCGGTAGCGCCGCTCGCTGGCCTCGATGACGCGCGCGGCCCGGGCCCGCGCGATCGAGTCCCAGCAGCGGTGCGCGGTCAGCTCGACCAGCTCGATCTCCTCCAGCCGCCAGCGCCGCGGCGTCGCGCTGTGCGCCGCCATCATCGCCACCAGCCGGCCGTCGCGCTGGGTCGGCGCCACCACCGTCGCGGCAATGCCGACGGTGGCGAAGGCGGTCGCGGGTCCCAGTTCGGCGTCGACGTCCTGCACGACCAGCGTGCCGCCGCTGCCGAGCTCGCGCGCCGCCCGCTCGCCAAAGGCGGCGACCGTCCACGTGCCGACCAGCGGCGGCGCAACGGCGGCGCGCCGTGTGCTCGTGCGGGATGGTGAAGCGATCGCCGTCGGCCTCGACGTCGGCGTAGGCGCAGCGATCGGCGTCGAGCCGCGTGCCGAGCAGCCGGCAGGCCGCCTCCATGATCGCGGCCGGATCGTCCGAGGCGCGGAGCGCCGCGTCGAGCGCGACCAGGAACGAGTCGCGGACCTCGGCCCGCCGGCGGTCGCGTGATGTCGACGAACGCGCCGACCGCGCCGCGCGGCTGGCCGTGCTCGTCGAGGAGCGGCGCGGCGTATTCGAGCAGGCGGACGATGCGCCCGTCGTCGTGGACGACGTCGAGCTCGAGATCGCTGGTCACGGCTGGCCCTCGCGCGCCGCCACGCTGCAGCGGCAGCTGGTCGCCGGGCAGCTCGCGGCCCTCCATGTCGAGGATGCGGAAGCCGGCCGGGCGCTCGCCGGGCGCCGTCAGCGACGCGTTCTGGTCGGCCGGCACGCCGAGCGTCGTGGCGAAGGCCGGGTTGATCTGGACGGTGCGGCACTCGCGATCGAGCGCGATCCCGATCCCGACCGGGATCAGCGCCAGCAGCGTCTCGAGCTCGGCGACGCGGTCGCGCAGATCGCGGTTGGCCTGGGCCAGCCGCTCCTCGCCGGCCCGCCGCACCCGCGCCAGGTCGAGCACGGCCCCGACGCGGGCGAGCAGCTCGCGGGCCCCGAACGGCTTGACCAGATAGTCGTCGGCGCCGGCCTCGAGTCCGGCGACGCGCGCCTCTTCGCCGGCCCGCGCCGAGACGAAGATCACCGGGATCCGCCGCAGCACCGCATCGGCCCGGATCGTCCGCAGCAGCTCGAGCCCGTCGAGCCGCGGCATCATCACGTCGGCCAGCAGCAGATCGGGTGGCTCACGCCGGATCGCGTCGAGGGCGGCCTGGCCGTCGGCGACGGATTCGACCCGGCTGCTCGCGGCGAGCAGGCCGGCGACGTAGTCGCGCATGTCGGCGTTGTCGTCGGCGACGACGATCCGCGGCCGGGCCGCCGGCGCGCTTCCCGCCTCGTGGACCGTGCTGGGGGGCGGCAGCCAGCGCGACGCTTCGGCCACGATCGCCACCGCCGGTGACGCCGTCGGGGCGGCGTCCGGCGTCGCGGCCGGACCCGCCCCGGCCGGCGTGCCGAGGTGCTGTGCCGGAATCGACACGCGGAACGTCGAGCCACGGCCCGGCTCGCTCTCGACGTGGATGTCGCCCTGGTGCAGCCGGACCAGCTCGCGGACGAGCGCCAGGCCGATACCGCTGCCCTCGAAGCTGCGCCCGCCGGCGCCGCGGACGCGGTGGAAGCGCTCGAAGAGATGCGGCAGCTCGCCGGCGGGGATGCCCGTCCCGGTGTCCTGCACCTCGAGGAGAGCGCGCCCGCCCTCGCGTCGGAGGCGGATCGCGATCGATCCGTCCAGCGTGAACTTGAAGGCGTTCGACAGCAGGTTGAGGACGACCTTCTCCCACATCTCGCGATCGACGGCGATCGGGTCGTCGAGCGGTGGGGAGTCGACGAGGAAGGTCAGGCCGGCCCCTTCGATCGTCGATCGGAAGACGCTGGCAATTTCGGCGGTGACGGTGCCGAGATCAAGCGACTCGTGGTGGGCCTGCAGGCGCCCGGCCTCGATGCGCGAGAAGTCGAGCAGCGTGTTGACCAGCTTGAGCAGGCGCTGGCTGTTGCGGTGGGCGACCTCGAGGTGCTGCTGGGCGTCGGCGGGCAGTCCAGGCGTGGCCAGGGCCTGTTCGATCGGGCCGAGCATCAGCGCCAGCGGCGTGCGGAACTCGTGGCTGACGTTCGAGAAGAACGTGGTCTTGGCGCGATCGAGCTCGGCCAGGGCCTCGGCCCGCTGTCGTTCCTCCTCGGCCGCACGGGCGTTGCTGACCGAGGCGCCGATCTGCGAGGCGAGCAGCTCGAACCAGTGCCGGTACTCGGCGTCGAACGGCCGGCGGGCGCTGACCCCGAGGACGATCGCGCCGAGGCTGCGGTCGACCAGGGGCAGCACCATGGCGGCCGGCGGCGATTCGGGCCACGGGCCGGCCGCCACCGGGCCGAGGCGCGCGGCCAGGCCGGTGACGAGCTCGCCCGTGCCGGTCTCGGCGACGCGCGCGATCGGCCAGACGGCCTCGACGCCGTCGCCCTCGATCGGCGCACCGGCGGCGCCGGCGGCGAGTCCGCTCGAGGCGACGAGCCGGACGGCGCCGTCGAGCGATCGCAGGTAGACGAGCGCGAACGGGACGTCGGCGGCGCTGGCGGCGAGCGCATCCATCGAGCGCAGGCAGGTGGCGTGCACGGTGCGCGCGTCGGCGGAGACCGCGAGGTCGCGCAGCGTGCGGAGGCGCCGTTCGCCGATGACGCGGCCGGTCGTCTCGGTGCAGGCGCAGAACATGCCGCCGATGCCGCCCGACTCGTCGGGGACCGGGCTGTAGGAGAAGGTGAAGTAGACCTCCTCGCGGAAGCCGCTCCGCTCCATGACCAGCAGCAGGTCGTCGGAGTAGGTCGGGTCGCCGGCGAGGGCGCGCGCGACGAGCGGTTCGATGTCGCGCCAGATCTCGGGCCACACCTCGCGGGCCGGCCGGCCCAGCGCCCAGGGGTGCTTGTGGCCGAGGATGGGGCGGTAGCCGTCGTTGTAGATCTTGATCAGCCCCGGCCCCCAGAACACGAACATGGGGTAGCGGGAGTTGAGGACGATGCCGAGCGTCGTCTTGAGACTCTGGGGCCACGTCTCGGAGGGGCCGAGCGGCGTACCGGACCAGTCCTTGGCGCGGATCAGGGCGCCAAGCTCGCCGCCGCCCTGCAGGAACGCCGCCCCAGCACCGGTCGACGCCGGTGTCTGCGCCGGGGCCGGTCCGCCGGCACGATGGACGTGTTCGGCCACTGCTCCCGCCTCACCGGGGACCACCGCCGCCGAGGGGGACGGACGGGGTGCGAGGATTGTAGCCCCGGTCGCCGACGAGCCGGCGCGAACGCGGCGCGCGGGAGTACACTTCGCCTCACACGTTCACCGAGGAGGCGCTCGAGATGGTTCCCGTCCTGTGTCTGCTGGTCGCTGCCGCGATGGTCGATCAAGCCCCGCCCACCGCCCCCACTGCGACGCCGCGCGCCGCCGCGCCGGCACCGTCGCAGTCTTCGGCTCCGTCTCCGGCCGCCGAGCAGATCGCCGCCGCGGTGCTGGCCGCCCCCGCCGATCGCCGCGCGGGCGCCACCGTCCTCGGCTACGACGAGAAGGGCGCGCTGGTCACGCTGCGGGCCGGCACCAACGACCAGATCTGCCTAGCCGACAACCCGAAGGAGAACGGCTTCGGCGTGGCCTGCTACCACAAGGATCTGGAGCCGTTCATGGCACGCGGCCGCGCGCTGGCCGCGGAAGGGGTCAAGAACGCGGACCGCGAGGATGTCCGGGCCAAGGAGATCACCGCCGGGACGCTGAAGATGGCCAAGGAGCCGCGATCGCTGTGCGTCATCAGCGGCACCGGCTTCGACGCGGCGTCCGGCGCGATCACCGAGGCCTACACCCGCTGGGTGGTCTACACGCCGTTCGCCACGCCCGAGTCGACCGGGCTGTCGCTGACGCCCGTGCCGGGCGGTCCATGGCTGATGTATCCGGGCAAAGGGACCGCGCACATCATGATCAACCCGCAGCGGCCGCCCAAGCCCTAGCAACCCGAGCGCCAGCCAGCCGCCGAGCTGGCAGAGCGCTGTGCGAACGGCTGCCGCGCCGCGTTATCGAGGTGGAGGCAGCGAACCCCATGGCACTCTACGCGTTCGACGGCACCGGCAACGAGGATCGCGACGGGACGGAGCGCGACAGCAACGTCCTGCACTTCTTCGAGGCCTACCAGGATCCGCTCAAGAACACCGACCCCGATGCGCCACGCGGCAGCCTGTATCTGAAGGGCATCGGGACGCGGGCGCAGAGCTTCCTCGGCGACAAGGTGGCCGAGGCCTTCGGGCTCGGCGGCCACACCCGCCTGAAGGGTGCCAAGCACCGCGCCGAGCGCAACGTCGCGGCCGGCGATCCGTTCGTCGACATCATCGGCTTCAGCCGCGGCGCGGCGCTGGCGGTCGACTTCGCCAACCATGCGTGCAAGAAGATCCCCGGCGCCGACGTGCGCTTCGTCGGGCTGTTCGACGTCGTCGCGCAGTTCGGCGCGCCCGGCCGGTTCGTCAACCTCGGCTTCGACCTCGATTGCCCGGACGTGACCTGCTTTCACGCGATGGCCATCGACGAGAACCGCGCGTTCTTCCCGCTGACGCGCCTCTCGAAGGCCGGCCACGCCTTCGCCAAGCTGCGCGAGGTGTGGTTCCGGGGCGTCCACTCCGACGTCGGCGGCGGCAACGAGAACCGCGGCCTCAACTGGATCACCCTCAACTGGATGTTCGAGAACGCGATCCGGCACCACGTGCCGATCGATCCGGCGGCGGTCGCGGCCAACCTCGGCTTCAACGGACTGCCGCGGGCGGTGAAGGGCCACGAGGTCGCGGTCGGGCCGCACCGGCGCTTCGCCTCGGGCGATGCCGTCCACGTCAGCGTCGAGTTCTCGGACGCCGAGCGGCAGCGGATCTTCGGCGAGGCGCGGCTGCAGGTGCAGCTGCTGGACGACGCCGGCACGCTGTCGCCGTTTCCGGCTGCCGCCCGGAACGCCTAGCCGCGAGATGTCCGAGCGACGGAAATAGCCGCGTCGTGAGAGCGCGCCGGCGAGGTGCCGCCGCGCTGAGAGGCGCTACTGGCAGGTCGGCGAGATCATCTTCACCGACTTGACCTTGAGGCCGTGCGGCGCCATGGCCGCCTTGTCGGCCATCATCGCCGGCTTCTTCTCGTCCCACGTCCCGGTCACCTCGACCTGGTGGCCGACGTGCGGCTTGAGCGTGCCACCCATCAGCGCGTAAGCCATCGGCGCGCCGTCCTTCTTGTCCGCCATCATGGCGTTGTTGAGCATGAAGTGATCGGCCTCGGTGCCCGCGGCCACGCAGCCGGTCACCTTGACGTCCTTCATCATGTCCTTCTTGTCCGCGTGATCCTGGGCGCCAGCCAGCGCCGCGATGCCGAGCAGGCAGCTACAACACAGTGACGCGATCGTGAGGGTCTTCATGAGTCAGCCCTCCTTGAGGGACACGTGTGTCCGCGCGACGCCCACCGCGACCATTCATCGCGGCGGACGATCACGGCCGGAGACACAGCAAGAAGGGGACCGTCGGAGCGACGCGACGCTCAAGGGCGCGGGTGCCTCTGCGGTCGAGACTCCTCGGCGCGCAGTGTGAAGGGGCAGGGCACAACAGGGCGCGACGGACTCGTCCGTCACGCGCCACCCTGCGCCGACTCAGCACCGATTCTGGGCCGATTCTGGGCCGATTCTGGCCCGACTCAGCGCGCGGCGGGGGCGCCGGCCTGGCCGGCGAAGGCCCGACGGAGCAGCTCGATCGACTGCGGCGCCTGCGCCGGCACGTCCGGGCTCGACGCCTCGATGCTCAGCCGTCCGGTGTAGCCGGTGCTGCGGAGCGTGGCGAAGAACGGCGCGTAGTCGAACTCGTTCCACGTCAGCGGGAAGACGCGGCCCTGCGGGTTGGCCATGTGCAGGTGGCGGATGTGGTCCTTTGCCTCGACGAGGATCTTCGGATCCTCCTGCTCGCTGGCCAGGTGGTAGAAGTCGACCAGCAGCTCGAAGTTCGGATCGGCCACGGCCTTCACCAGGGCGAAGCCTTCGGCGGCCGTGTTGATGATGTTCGTCTCCTGCTTGCGCAGCGGCTCGATCACCACCGTGATGCCGTGGGCCCGCGCCTCGGGCGCGATGCGCTTGCCGAAGGCGACGAGCTGGGCGAAGGCCTGCTCTTTGGGGAAGCCGTCCGGGACGCGCCGGGCGCCGCCGCTGCCGAAGCACAGGATCTTCACGCCGAGCCGTTCGAGCCGCGTGAACGCCTTCTTCACGTAGACCATCTGCTCCTCGGGGGAGACGGCCTCCGGCCCGGTCAGCTTGAGTGTCCCCGGGAGGAACAGGTTCGCGTTCGGCGTCGGGATGCCGACCGCCTTCACCCGGGCGACCGCGGCCTCGAAGTCGGCATCGGAGAGCGCCGTGATCTCGGTCGTGCCGAGCTCGACGTAGTCGAAGCCGGCCGCCTTGGCCAGCTCGAGGCCCTTCAGGCCGACGCAGTAGCCGATCGGGTTCTTGCCCGCTTGTCCCGACAGCGTGAGCGTCGACACGGCGAGCAGGCCGCAGAGGGTCGCAATCCTGGTATGCACGCCAGCAGCGTGCCGATCTCGCGGGCGACTGTCAACCGCCGGCCCGCGCCGGCCCGGCGATGAGCGCCCCGAGGCGCGCCGGCGTATCGCTTGCGGAGGTGAGCGTGCCCCCAGGAGCTGGCCTCCGTCGAGCTCGCCCGGGCCGAGGCCGATCTGCGCCACGCGCTCGAACTCGATCCGACTCTCGTCGAGGCCCGCATCCGTCTGGCGCACGTGGTCGGGGATCTCGGGCGCCCCGACGACGCGGTCGCGCTCGCAACGGAAGCGTTGCGCGCCAAGCTGCCGCCGTTCTTCGAGGGCTACGCGTCGCTGATCCTCGGCCGCAACCAGCTCCGGGCGGGGCGCCTCGAGGAGGCCCGCACCGCGTTCGAGCGCGCCGCCGCGCTGGCGCCGACGGGCCAGGCGCCGCGCATCGGCCAATCCCAGGTCGCGCTGGCGGCCGGACGCCCGGCGGAGGCCCTGGCCGTGCTCACCGACTTCCTCGGGCCGGGGCGCTCCGTCGAGGCCGAGGCCGAGGTCTGGGAGAGCTACTACCGCGTCCACGATCCGGAAGCCACCGAGCAGCTCGCGGCGCTGCGGGCGGAGGTGCCGTGACGCGCCGGCGGGCCGCACTGCTCGTGCCCGCCGCGCTCATCGCCTCGAGCGCGAGTTCGTTCGCGCAGCAGCCGCTCTTCTCCGCGCGGGTCGACACCGTGCGCGTCGACGTCGACGTCAGCCGGAGCGATCGGCCCGTGCTCGGACTCGGCGCCGGCGACTTCGAGGTGTTCGACAACGGCATCCGCCCGAACGTCGATCTGATCGCCTCGTCGGCGCTGCCCGTCAACGTCGTCCTCGTGCTCGACACGAGCAAGAGCCTCGACGCGACCGAACGCGCCCACCTGACCGCCGCCGGCACGACCGTCGTCGACGCGCTTCGGCCCGACGAGCAGGCCGCCTTCGTGACGTTCTCGCAGCGCATCGCCATCCGCAGCCTGTTCTCGGCCGACAAGGCCGCCTTGAAGACGCTGATCGCGGCGCCGACGCCGGCCGGCGACACCGCCCTGAACGACGCTGCGCACGCCGCCATGCTGGTCGGCACCGCGGCCGCCGGCCGCCCGATCGTGATCCTCTTCAGCGACGGCGAGGACACCGCCAGCTTCCTCGACGATCAGGCCGTCCTCGACATGGCCCGCCGCGCCGAAGCCGTCGTCTGCGCCGTCTCGCTGGGCCAGAAAGGCGGCGTCCTCCCCGAGCTCACCGACCTGACCGGCGGCACGTTCGTGAGGGAGACGTCGCTGGCCCGCGTCGCCAAGCGCTTTGCCGAGATTCTCGAGAGCTTCCGCCGCCGCTACGTGATCAGCTTCACACCGACCGGCGTACCGGGCGACGGCTGGCACAAGCTCAGCGTCCGCGTGAAGGGGGGCGGCCAGGTCCGCGCGCGCACCGGCTACTGGTCCGGCCCGCCGGCCGATCGCCGGTAGCGGGAGCGGCGCGCGCTTAGGGCCCGTCAGGGAATAACTGACGCATACTGGCCGCCGCGGCATCCCGCCGGGCGGCGTTGCTCGTCGCTCACATACGCCCGGTATGCTCGCTCCTCGCGCCTTGCCGGGCGGGCGCCGCGACGCCCAGAATGTCATCACTTATTCCCTGACGGGCCCTTATGGAGTGGATTCCCATCCCGGGAAGGGGCATGCTTGGCGCGGCTCCGTGCTTCTCCTCCCCGCAGACGCCCTCAGCGAGGTTGCCAATGCACCGTTTTGGTTCCGCCCTCTCTCGCTCCTGGGTCACCGCCGCCGCCCTGTGCCTGTTCTTGCCGACGGTGGCCAACGGGGACGATCCCGAGCCCGAGAAGGTGACCGTCAAGATACGGCCGGTCGTCCTCTTCGCCGGCCGCGACGTCAAAGCGACCGTGCGCGCCCCGCGGGATGCGCGCAACCGCGCACTGCGCATCACCGTCGAGGGCGAGGACTACTACGCCAGCTCCGACGTGCAGCTCGACGGCATCGACGCCGCTACCACGCACCAGTTCACCTGGAGAGAGCTCCCTGGTGGCGCCTACCGCGTCGACGCCATCCTGCTGCGCGCCGATGGCGAACGCACCACGGTGACGAACTGCTTCGCGGTGCTGTCCAGCGACGACGGCGATGCGATCCCGGCCCAGATGCCGACGCGGCGCCGCCAACGGCAACCGCCGACGCCCGAGAGCACGACCGCCCGTTCCGGCTGCTGACCGCCTCAGCGCGGCAGCCTGCGCTCCTCGTGTCCAGAGCCGTCCGCCTCACCACCGCCTCGACTGCCGCGGAGGTCCGCCAGATTCTCGATTTGCAGGCGATGAACCTGCCTGCGGCCCTCAGCCCGGACACGATCGCGAGCCAGGGGTTCGTCACCGTCCGCCACGAGCCCGAGGTGCTGGCGCGCATGAACGAGGCCGCACCGGCGATCATCGCCACGGACGGCGAGCGCGTCGTCGGCTACGCCCTGGTGATGCGGCGCGAGTTCGCCGCGGACGTGGCCATCCTCCGGCCGATGTTCAACCTGCTCGATGCGCTGTCGTGGCGGGGGAGGTCGCTGCGCGATCAGACGCGGTGGTTCGTCATGGGCCAGATCTGCATCGCGGACGGCTATCGCGGCCGCGGGATCTTCGACGGCCTCTACCGGACCATGGCCGACTTGTATCGCGACTGCTACGACTTCACGGTCACGGAAGTGGCGGCGCGGAACACGCGCTCGCTCCGGGCGCACGCGCGCGTTGGTTTCCAGACGCTTCACCGCTATGCGGACGCGACCACCGGCGAGGAGTGGGAAGTCATCGTCCTCGACTTCGCGGCCCCCCAGGCCTGACACGCGAGGCGAGCCGGGCGAAGCGATGGCGAGGATTGCCGAGGAGTTGGCGCGCGCAGTGCGCGGCCACCGGGATTCGACCTCAACGGCGAGGTGCGCAGCAACGGAGCCGTGAGGCTGAAGACGGTCGGGACGCGACCATCTCCGCACCGCGGAGATGGTGCGCCCGGCAGGATTCGAACCTGCGACCTTTGGCTTCGGAGGCCAACGCTCTAATCCAGCTGAGCTACGGGCGCCAGTGGGGCGCGGGTGGGGGAGTTGCGTCGAGCAGAACTGGTGCGCCCGGAGGGGCTCGAACCCCCGACCCCCAGGTTCGAAGCCTGATGCTCTATCCAACTGAGCTACGGGCGCGCAACCGGGCTAGCTTAGCACGGGAGAGCGGCGATGCGGCCCCGCCGGGGAGGCGAGGCCGCTCGCAGCGCAGACTACTGGGCTTCGGCGCGCGAGACGCGATTGCCGGTGCCGCCCGAGGTGACGACCGGGGCCTTGTCGTTGACCAGATCGCGGTACTTCACGACGTTCCGATTGCCCGACGTGTCAATCCGCGTCGTCGAGCCGACGTCGAGGATGTTCTCGTTGCCGCCCACCGTCACCGGGCCGCACTGGCCCTTGAGCGTCAGGCGGTTGCCGTTGCCCTGGACCGAGACGGCGCGGCCGTCGCACTCCATCGTCTTGACCTGCTGATTCGTCGGCACCAGGATCGGCAGCCCGTTGCCGGTGGCGGGCGCCGTCGACGACGACCGCGCCGAGGAGGCCGCCGGCTTGGCCGGAGCCGGGTCGCCGCGCTTGGCGCTCATCGAGGCGCCGTCGCCGCCTGCGCCCATCCCGACCTTGCGGTCGCCCGAGCCGACGGTCAGCGTCGGGTTGCCCGGCCTGGCGGTAGCGGTCGCCGAGGACGTCGGCGACGAGGCGGTCGCGCCGGCCGTGCCGCTGCCGGTCGACGGCGCCGCGGTCTGGGGCTTGGTCGCGGGCGCGCCGCTGTCGGCCGGCGTCTTCTGGCTGACCGTGTTGCCGATGCCTTCCTTGGTGATCTTGGGCGTGGCGCCGTCGATGCCGGCGGTCCAGTAGACCTTGTTGTTCATCCCGGCGACGGTCAGGCGGCCGAGGGTGGCGATGTGGACGGTATTGTCGGACCCTTCGACGAGGACCGTCGAGCACCGACCGGTGAGGGTCACGGTGTTGCTCATGCCCTGGACCTTGGCGCCCTCGGCCCCGCAGGCGACCGTCAGGCGCTGCGACATTCCTTCGACGACCGGCCGCTGGCCGAACGCGGCCACCGGCAGACAGAGCGCGGCGGCCGCCGCGATGGTGCCAACTCGCAAATCACGACGCATGTGCAGCTCCTTTCGCCCACGACGGGCGATGCGCCCGGGGCCGGAAACGCTTCAGCATAAGGCAAAACGTACGACGCGGAGCCGACGAACAGACGACTCATCCGTGCTGCCCGGCGGGCGTGGGCGCCCGGTACCGATCCGGGCGCCGGACCGTTCCTCCTCACGCCGTCGTTCAGCGCGGCCCTTTCCGACGTTCTCCTTGGTGAGGGGCCGATGCGATATGCCAACCACGCTCGAGACCGTTTCCTGATCCCATTCATCGGGCTGCTGATCGCCGGCGCCGTCTCGCAGGCCGCCGACGCCCCGGTGACCCTGTCGATACGCCCCGTGGTCCTTTTCGCCGGCCGCGACGTCCGCGCCACCGTCCGCACGCCGCGCGACGCCCGCAACCGCGAGCTGCGGGTCGTGGTCGAAGCCGCCGACTTTTACGCCAGTTCGGACGTGCAGCTCGACGGTGCCGACGCCGCCGCGACGCACCAGTTCAACTGGCGCGAGCTGCCGAGTGGCGCCTATCGCGTCGAGGCCATCCTCACGCGCGCGGACGGCGAGCGGGAGACCACCACCCAGTGCTTCGCCGTGCTCGGGCTCGACGACACCGCCGATGCGCTCCGTCCGCCGCCGCGGCGGGGGGCGGCGCCTGTCGCGCCAACCGCCACCGAAGGCCGCGCCGGCTGCTGATCTCCGGCAGCCGTTCGCTCAGCGGTTCGGGTCGCGGGCCATCCGCTCGAGGACGCCGTGCAGGTCGACCTGCGGCCCGGCGATCACCGGCCGCCACAGATCCGGCAGCCCGGCGAAGCGCGCTTCCACCGTCTTGAGGGTGAAGTCGCCGGGGCTGACGCCCTCGTCCACCTCGTCCCACGTCAGCGGGGTCGAGACGCCGCCGAACTCGCTGGCCCGCGCCGAGTAGGCCGTCGCCAAGGTCTTGCCCAGGATGTTCTGCAGGTAGTCGACGTAGACCGTCCGCCCGCGCTTGCCGACGGTGCGCTCGACGGTCGCTTCCTTGCGGTGTTTGTGGGCGACGATCGTCGCCAGGATCTCGCACAGCAGCCGCCCGGCCTCGTAGGGCGTGCCCTCGGGCAGCGGAATGTAGACGTGCAGGCCGGACGAGCCAGACGTCTTCGGCACGCCGGGGATGCCGAGGCGTTCGAGCTCGTCGCGGACCCAGCGCGCCACGTCCAGTACCTGCGAGAAGGGCACGCCGGGCATCGGGTCGAGGTCGAGCGCGACGTAGTCGGCGGCGTGGGCCGTGTCGTACTTCGAGAACCACGGATCCTGCGAGATGGTCCCGAGCTGCGCCATGTAGAGCAGCGTCTTGAGGTCGCCGCCGACGATGCGGCGGGTGTTCGTGTCGGCGCCCTCGTCGTCGATGGTGTCCTCGACCCGGACGCCGGGCGGCACCACGTCCGGCGCCTTCTGCTGGTAGAAGGCCTTGCCGTTCACCCCGTTGGGGAAGCGCTTCATGACCAGCGGCCGGTCGGCCACCACCGGCAGGAGCCACGGCGAGACGCGGACGTAGAAGCGCAGCAGATCGCCCTTGGTGTAGCCGTCGGCCGGCCAGAACACCTTGCGCAGGTTGGTGATCTCGAGCGTCTCGCCGCCGGGGAGCTGGATGGCGCCGTCCTTCTTCGCGTCCTCCATCTCGCGGAGCGTGGCGATCAGCGCGTCCAGTGCCGGCGTCGTGGGGATGCCGACCGGCCCCGTGGCCGCCGCCTTCTTCGCGCCGGCCGGCGCCATCGTGCCTCGCGTCCCCGCCTTGGCGGCCTTGCCTTTCTGCATGCCGCGCCACATCAGCACGGCACGCTTGGCGGACGGACTGGTGTCGGCCGACTTCGACTCCGGGACGCGCGCCGACGCCAGCGTGATCGAGCGCGGCTCGACGTCGTCGCGGGTGCCGAGATAGACGGCGTGGCGCAGGTGCGGCTCGTTGGTCCAGCCGGTGAAGGTGACCTCGGCGATCAGCGACGGCTGGACGTAGTGCACCGTCTCGTTGGCCGGCACCGGGCCGTCGAACGGCGTCCTGTCGGTGGCGCACGATCGCAGCAGCTTGGCGAGCCGCGTCAGCTCGCGGCCGGTGAAGCCGCTCCCGACGTGGCCGACGTAGCGCAGCGGGGCATCCGGAGCATCGCGCGTGAACGCGCCGAGCACCAGCGCGCCGAAGTGCTGCCGTGTCTCGCGCGGCTCGGTCCAGCCGCCGACGACCAGCGATTCGGTCTTCTTCAGCTTCAGCTTGATCCAGTTCGGGCTGCGCCGGCCGCTCTCGTAGCGCGAGTCGGCGCGCTTGGCGACGAGGCCTTCCCAGCCGTCCTGCATGGCGCGCGCGTAGAGCCGGCGGCCGTCGCCGGCGGCGTACTCGCCGTGCCGCACCTCGGACGATCCGGAGGCGCCGAAGATCCGTTCGAGGCGGGCGCGGCGGTGGGTGAGGATCAGCGGCCGCAGATCCTCGGCGCCGTCGCGCAGGATGTCGAAGGCGATGAAGGCGGCCTTCTGCGCGGAGGCCTCGCGGGCGATGTCGCGCTCGCCCGTGAGGTGCATGCGGCCCTGCAGCTGCTGGAAGCCGCCCGGCTCGCCGCGGGCATCGAGGGCGACGACCTCGCCGTCGAGCAGCACCGGCGCCTTGAGCCGCTGGGCGAAGTCGCGGAGCGCCTTGACGACCTCGGGAAACTGGGCCGTCTTGTCGTTGCCGTTGCGCGACCACAGCCGGACCCGCGGCTGGCCGGTGGCCGGCTCGAGCGAGACCAGCGCCCGGATCCCGTCGAACTTCGGCTCGTAAACGAGCGCGGGGTTCTGCAAATCCTTGTCGGGTGCGGCGTCGGTCGTGCTGGCGGCCATCGGCCGGACGAACGCCGGATCGTCGCGCCAGACGGCGGCCTCGCGGACTGGGGGCACGGCGACAGTGTAGTTTGGGGCCGCGTGTTGGCGTGCGCGGCGCCGGGCCATCGGTCAGACCTCCAAGCCGGCATGGGGCCTGCAGTACCACTGCCGCCTGGACCGATAGGGCTCCAGCGGAGGGTCAGGTATGGCAGCGCGAGCGACGTGGAAGGGCTATCTCAAGGTCAGCCTCGTCAACATTCCCATCCGGGTCTTCCCGGCCACGGACTCGGCCGCGTCGGTGAGCTTCAACCAGCTCCACGGTGAATGCCAGACCCGCATCCAGCAGAAGAAGTGGTGCCCGAAGTGCGAGCGCGAGGTGCCCAACTCGGAGCTGGTCAAGGGCTACGAGTTCGAGAAGGGCCGCTACGTCGTCATGGCCGAGGAGGACATCGAGAAGGTCCGGCCGGCCTCGACACGCGTCATCGATCTGCAGCAGTTCGCCGAGCGCGAAGAGCTCGACCCGATCTACTTCGAGCGGCCCTACTATCTGGCCCCGGACACGCAGGTCGCGGCCGATGCGTTCGCGGTCATCCGCGAGGGCATGGCCGGCAAGGTGGGGATCGGCAAGGTCGCCCTCTACGGCCGTGAATACCTGGTGGCGGTCGAGGCCAAGGAGAGGGGCCTCGTCATGTACACGCTGCGACAGGCCGACGAGATCCGGGCGATGGACGAGGTCGCCGAGTACGACCTGCTGCCGGCCAAGCCCAAGCCCGCGGAAGTGCAGCTCGCGCGGCAGGTCATCTCGACGTTCGAGAAGCCGCTCGACATGAAGCAGTTCAAGGACGAATACCAGGTCGAGCTGCGCCGCATCATCGACGCCAAGGTCGCCGGCGAGGACGTGGTCGCGACCGAGGAGGAGACGCCGTCCAAGGTCGTCGACCTCATGGAGGCGCTGCGCAAGAGCCTGGCGACGGTCAGCGAAGGCAAGAAGAAGCCGGCCAAGGCCGAGATCGCCGCGACGAAGGACGCCAAGGCGAAGAAAGCCGCGCCGAAGCGCAAGGCCGGCTAGTCCCCTGAAACCGTGATGTCTAGGACAAGTCCCGGGCGGGGCATCCCCGGGGGCGGCGTTGCTCCTCGGTCGAATCGGCCCACTATTCTTCCTCGTCGCGCCTTGCCCGCGGGGCGCCGCGCGCCGGGACTTGTCCCAGCCATCACGGTTCCAGGGGACTAGGACGCGCGGTCCTGCGGCAGCGGCCGATCGCCTGATTCCGGCAGCGTGTCGATCGGGACCGGGATCGGCGCGGCGACGTTGGGCCAGGCGCCGCTGAAGCGCTGGGCGTGGATCTCGCGGGCGCGGGCCAGCGCGTCGTCGAACGTCGCGCACAGGTGCTCGGCGCCGATGCGGCTGGCGAAGGACGAGCGCCGCATCAGCGCCAGCGGCTGCTCGCGCGCGCCCGACACCAGGAACACCCGGCTCGTCGAACGCACCGCGTCGGCCAGGTCCTCGATGGCGCGCAGGCCGGTGGCGTCGATCGCGGTCATGTAGCGCAACCGCAGGACGACGATCGGCGGCAGGCCGTCGAGCCGATCGCGGACGACGTCGAGCTTGTCGGTGCTGCCGAAGAGGAGCGGCCCGGTGACGCGGAAGACCGCCACGAACGGCGGGATCGCCTTGTCCTGGAGCATGTCGGGCCGGGTCCGCGCGACGAACTCGTCGGTCACCTGGGCGACGTCGGTGGTGGTCGCGACGCGGCGGATGAAGAGCAGCGCGGCCAGCGCCATCCCGACCTCGACCGCCTGCGTCAGATCGGCGAAGACGGTGAGCGCGAAGGTCACCGCCCAGACGCTGGCGTCGGTCAGGCCGGTGCGGAAGATGTCGGGGATCTCCGCCCAGTCGCCCATGTTCCACGCGACCATCACCAGGATCGCGGCCAGCACCGGCATCGGCACGTAGCGCGGCGGTCGGCGCCGCCCACAGCAGGATGGCGAGCAGCGTCGCGGCGTGGACGATGCCGGCGACCGGCGTCCGCGCGCCGGAGCGGACGTTGGTGGCGGTGCGGGCGATGGCGCCCGTCGCCGGCAGGCCGCCGAAGAGCGGCGAGGCGATGTTGGCGACGCCCTGCGCGACCAGTTCGACGTTCGGGTTGTGGCGATCGCCGGTCAGGCGGTCGGCGATGGTCGCCGACATCAACGACTCGATGCCGCCCAGCATCGCGATGGCGAACGCCGGCGGCAGGAGTCCGATCAGCAGGTCGAGCCGGAACTCGGGCACGACCAGCGCCGGCCAGCCGCTCGGGATGCCGTGGAAGCGCGAGTCGATGGTCGTCGACTGGCAGGCCGAGCACGATCGCGGCGCCAGTGCCGGCCGACGAGCGCGACGATCGTGCCGGGGATGCGCGTCCGCAGCGTCGTGCAGAGGATCAGCACGAGCAGCGTGCAGACGCTCAGCACCGCCGTCGCGGCGTCGGTGGTCGGCAAAGCGCGGCCGACCTCGAGCATCCGCCCGACGAACTCGTCGGGCATCCGCGTCATGGTCAGGCCGAGGAACTCGCGCATCTGCGTCGTCGCGATGATGACGGCGATGCCGTTGGTGAACCCGACCACGACCGGGCGGGGGATGAAGCGGATCGCGCTGCCCATCCCGGCCAGGCCGAGCAGGATGAGCATCACGCCGCCCATCATCGTGCACATGAACAGCCCGGCGACGCCGTGCGTGGCGACGATGCCGGCGACGACCACGACGAAGGCGCCGGTCGGCCCGCCAATCTGGACCATCGAGCCGCCGACGGCCGAGATGATCACGCCGGTGACGATGGCGCAGTAGATGCCCGCTTCAGGCGGGAGCCCCGAGGCGATGGCGAAGGCCATCGCCAGCGGCAGCGCCACCAGGCCGACGGTGAGGCCGGCGGTGACGTCGGCGCCGAGGGACCGCCAGGAGTAGCTGCGCAGGGCGATGAGCAGCTTGGGCACGGCCGGCCGGCGGGTGCGGGTGCCGCCGCCAGGGGCGGCCTTCTCGGGCGGGGCCTGCTCCGGCGGGGCCGGCTCGACTGGGACCGGCTCGACTGGGACCGGCTCGACCGGGAGCGCCGTCGCCGCCGCGGGAGCGCTCGTCATCGCGCGTGGACTATCGGCGGCCGGTGCGGGGGGCTGTAGGCTCAGGACCGAGCCGGGCTGATAAGATGCGCGGCCGAGGTAATCCCCCTGTGACGCGTGCTCGTGTTCTGTTCGTAACGGTCGTGCTGGCCCTGCTGGCGTCGCCCTTGATCGCCCTGGCCGCGGATCCCGCCGCCGGCCACGGCGCCGCTGCGAGCGGCGACCTGATGAGCGCCGCCGGGCTCATCTCGCTGCTGACGCTGGTCGCGCTCGAGGTGGTCCTCGGCATCGACAACGTGATCTTCATCGCCATCCTGGCCGGCCGCCTGCCCGCGGCCGAGCAGCCCAAGGCGCGCCGCCTCGGCATCGCGATGGCCGTGGTGTCGCGCATCGCGCTGCTGCTGAGCATCTCCTGGGTGATGCGGCTCACCGAGCCGCTCTTCTCGATCGGCAGCTGGGAGCTGTCGGGCAAGGCGCTCATCCTGCTCGGCGGCGGCCTGTTCCTGATCGCCAAGAGCACCTACGAGATCCACGACAAGCTCGAGGGGGCCGAGGACGAGCACGCCGGCAGCCGGCGGCAAGGGCGCGCTGACGGCGGTCGTCCTCCAGATCATGGTGGTCGACATCGTGTTCTCGCTCGACTCGGTGATCACCGCCGTCGGCATGACGCCGCACGTCCCCGATCATGATCATCGCGGTGCTCGTCGCCGCCGGGTGATGCTGGTCGTTCGCCGGCCCGATCAGCTCGTTCGTGCACCGGCACCCGACGATGAAGATGCTGGCGCTGTCGTTCCTGATCCTGATCGGCGTGATGCTGGTCGCCGAAGCCTTCGGCCAGCACGTCGACAAGGGCTACATCTACTTCGCGATGGCCTTCTCGCTCGGCGTCGAGTTCATCAACATGCGCCTCCGGGCGAAGGCGACGCCGGTCAATCTGCGGCACTCGGAGATGCCGATGGAGAAGTGAGGAGCCGCCCGCGTGCAGACGCCGCGGCGCGCCCAGCGCCGCGAGTAGCAGGCTGCACGCCGAGAGGCGGCCGCGGGCGGTCCTGAGGGGACCGCCCGCCAACAATTAGAAGAGCGTCACCGAAGAGAGCGGCCACCAGCGGGCCTGGACGCGGCCGACGATGGCGTCGCGCGGCACCGGGCCCCAGTGGCGGCTGTCCGAGCTGCGGTTGCGGTGGTCGCCCATCACCACGTAGAAGTCGGGCGGCACCGTGTAGGGACCCCAGTCCTCGTGGCTGCGGAAGTCCGCGGGGACGTAGCGGTCGTCCAACTGACGGCCGTTGACCGTGACCCGGCCGTTGCGGATGAGGACGACGTCGCCTTCCTCGGCGATGATGCGCTTCACGAACAGGCGGGTCGGGGCGACCGGCACGTGGAACATGACGATGTCGCCAGGTGTCGGTTTTCCGATGCGGTAGGCCAGCCGATCGACCACCAGCCGGTCCTGGTTGGCCAGGGTCGGCGCCATGCTGTGGCCTTCGACGCGGGCCAATTGCACCGTGAATCCCATCACCAGCGCCACTGAGGCGGTGGTGACAAATGCATAGCGCGTCATGGTTTGCGCCAGGATCGCCAGCGACGCGGGGCGGGGACCGGCGGCGAGCGATGAAGCAAAGCGCATGGCGCGAAGGGGTCGGGGCCCGGTCGCGCCGACGTGGCGTCCGACCGCTGGACGCGGACAGTGCAAAGTGACTGCCGGTCGGCACCCGCCGCCACGCCACGGACCGCAAGGCAAAACCATGAACGAACCCGAGGATCTCGAGGCCCTGCTCCGCGAGCTGCACGACGAAACGCCGACGCCGCTGGCCGGACCACCGACCCGACGCGCCGCGACCGGGCCCGGCCTTGCCGAGCGCGGCCTCGACGCGGCCGGGACCGGCGCCGACCGGGCCCGCCTGGACGCCTGGCTGCGCGAGCTGGCGTCGCGCCGGGCGAGCGACCTGCTCCTGGTCGCCGGCGCCCCACCGGCGATCCGCGTCGACGGGCGCGTGGTGCCCCTCGGCGGCGCGCCGCTCGACGGCGCGACCATCGAGGCGACCGTCCTCGAGGCGCTGCCGGTCCACGCCGCCGCGCAGTATCGCGACGTCGGCATCGCCGACGCCTCCTACCGGCTCGTCAACGCCGGCCGCTTCCGGATCAACCTGCATCGGGAGCGCGGCCGCGCCGCCGCCGCGATCCGCGCCCTGCCGTCGGAGGTGCCGCGGCTGGCGTCGCTCCACCTGCCGCCCGGCGTCGAGGCGCTGTCGCTCCTGACGCGCGGCCTGGTACTCGATCGGCGGCCCGACCGGGTCGGGCAAGTCGACGACCCTGGCGGCGCTGGTCGACGAGATCAACCGCCGTGACGAGCGCCACGTCATCGTCATCGAGGATCCGACCGAGTACGAGCACGCGCACCGCCGCAGCCTGGTCGAGCACATCGAGATCGGCATCGACGCACCCGACTTCCCGACGGCGCTGCGGGCCGCGCTGCGCCAGGCGCCCGACGTGATCGTGGTCGGCGAGATGCGCGACCCCGAGACGATGCGCATCGCGCTGGCCGCCGCCGAGACCGGGCACCTCGTCCTGTCGAGCGTCCACACCACCGACGTCGCGTCGAGCGTCTCGCGCATCGCCGATTCGTTCCCGCCCGAACGCCAGAACACGATCCGCCAGGAGCTGTCGATGGCGCTGACGGCGCTGATGACCCAGATGCTGCTGCCGCGCATCGGCGGCGGCCGGGTGCCGGCGGCCGAGCTGCTGATGGTCGGCTACGGCGCACGACAGCACATCCGCAAGGACGCGCTCCAGCACCTGCACCAGGAGATCACGATCACTCGCCGCCAGGGCTCGATCGCGCTCGAGGAATCCTTGGCCCGCCTCGTGCGCGAGCAGCTGGTGGAGCACAAGGACGCCCTGGCCCGGGCCGCGCACCCCGACGAATTCGAGCGCGCGGTGCGAGGAAGCTAGCAGCCGTATATGGACTCCCGGGCCCGAATCGGGCCCGGCTGGTGATCGGACAGGCGGCAGCCAGGGCGCGGCGCGCGTCCCAATACGGGGCTTGCCAACGCTCAGCACAGGTCCATGCCGTACCACCGAAGGGCCCGCGTCGCGGCGGGCGGCTTCGATGACTCGACGGTGCTCCCGCGCCGCTAGCGGCCGGCCGCCGAGGCTGCAGGCCGTGTGCGGGGTTCGACACGAACCTTGCCCGGCGATGCCCACGGAGCGTGTCCAATGGCGCGCGCGAAGGCCGGGCCGTCGATGCCCGCCCGCGATGACGTCCGGGAGGCGGAACAATCCGACGCCTCGGCGGCCGCCAGGGTCCGTGAACTCGAGCAGCACGTCCAGCGGTTTGCCCAAGCCAACCGGCAGCTGGCGGAGCGCGAAGCGAGCCTCCGCGCGGTCTTCGACGCCGGGCCCGACGCCGTCGCCATGCGGCGCCGACGGCACGATCCTCGATCTCGACCCGGCCGGCCGCGACCTGATCGAGCTCGACGCCAGCTCCCGCACCCTCGGGCTCCGGCTCGACATGCTCGCCACCGATCCGCACCGCACCGCCTGCCGGTCGCTCGCCACACGCGTCTTCCGCGGCGAATCGGCGACCGTCGACCTGGAGATCCAGGGCCTGCGCGGGCGCCGCCGCTGGATCGAGACGCATGCCACGCCGCTGCGCGGCGACGACGGCACGGTCACCGCGCTCGTCTGCACCAGCCGCGACATCACCGCGCGCCGCGGCGCCGACGCGGTCCTGCGCGACCGCGAGGCGCGCTGGCGCGGCCTGTTCGGGTCGCCGATGATCGGCATCGTGTTCTGGGACCGGACCGGCACCATCTCCGACGCCAACGACGCGTTCCTCGACATGGTCGGCTATAGCCGCCAGGATCTCGAGGCCGGACGCGTATCGTGGATTGAGATGACGCCGGTCGAGGAGCGCCATCTCGACGAGGAGATCCTCGAGACCCTGGCCGCCACCGGCGTCTGGACGCCGTTCGAGAAGCACTACCTCCGCAAGGACGGCAGCCTCGTGCCGATCGTCGTCGGCGCCGCGGTGATCGACGGGTCGCGCGACCACGGCGTCGCCTACATCCAGGACATCACGGCGCGGCGCCATGCCGAGGCCCAGCGCCGCGAGAGCGAGGCGCGCTTCCGCAACCTGGCCGAGCACGCGCCGATCATCCTGTGGGTCGCTGACAGCCAGGGCGAGTGCACCTACGTCAACCAGAGCTGGTTCGAGTTCAGCGGCCAGTCGCCCGACCAGGCGCTTGGGCACGGGTTCTTCCAGTTCGTGCATCCGGACGACGCCGCCGAAAGCGAGCGCCTGTTCCGCGACGCGACTGCCCGCCACGCGCCGTGGCAACACGAGTGCCGCGTCCGCTGCCGCGACGGCAGCTTCCGCCTCATGATCGACACCGCGTCGCCGCGCTTCGGCCCCGACGGCGAGTTCCTCGGCTACCTCGGCCTGCTGATCGACATCCAGGATCGCAAGGACGCCGAGGAGGCCCGGCAGCGCCTATGGCCACGGTGCGCGTCGGCGACGGGCAGGGCCTGGCCGGCCTGCGCCCGGGCCGCTACGCGTGCCTGACCGTCTCGGACACCGGCAGCGGCATCGATCCGACGATCGTCGACCGCATCTTCGATCCGTTCTTCACCACCAAGGCGCCCGGCGAAGGCACGGGCCTCGGCTGTCGGTGGTCGATGGCATCGTCAAGAGCCACGACGGCGCCATTGCCGTGGAGACCGCGGCCGGGCAGGGCGCCACGTTCCGCGCCCACTTTCCGGGTGTCGAGGCGGAAGCGACGCCGCGCGTCGTCGAGCCACGGCCGGCTCCGGAAGGCCGCGGCCAACGCATCCTCTACCTGGACGACGAGGCCTCGCTCGTCAACCTCACCTCGCGGCTGCTGGCCCGCTCCGGCTACCAGGTCGAGGGCTTGACGCGTCCGGCCGAGGCGCTCGCCGCCTTCGCTGCGGACCCGGCCCGCTTCGACATGGTCGTCTCGGACATGAACATGCCGACGGCCACGGGCTTGTCGGTCGCCTCCGAGATACTCCGCATCCGCCCCGACGTTCCGGTGGCGCTGATCTCCGGCTTCGTCACCGACGAACTGGCCGCGCGCGCCGGCGCCCTCGGCGTTCGCGCCGTGATCTACCAGCCGAACCTGACCCGCGACCTGGCGCCGCTCATCAGCCGGCTCCTGGCTTGAGCGCCGTCGCATTCGCGGAACTTCCAACCACCAAGGTCCAACGACCAAGGCACTCCCAACCTCCAACTCCCAAAGGGCCGGTAGCGTTCCGGCAGGGTTGGAAGTTGGGCGTTGGGAGTGCCTTGGAAGTTGGAGATTGGACGTTGGAAGTTGACGCTGTTTTCTACAGCGTAATCGTCTGGCCGTCTTCGGCGACTTCGACGTCCAGCTCGGCGAGATGGTCGAGCATCGCGGCACCGAGGTGCGTCAGCACGGTCCGCCGGGCCTTCAGCTCAGGGAGCGCCGGGCGCAGCTCCCGGTAGTGCAGGTGCGACGGGATCGGCGTGTCGTAGCCGGTGCACTCGCAGATGAACAGGTCGGCGTCGCGGGCGATCTCGGCCAGGGCCGGCGTCCACGCCGTGTCGCCCGAGAAGGCGACGACGCGGCCGCCGACGCTGAGGCGCAGGCCGTAGGCGGTCGAGCCGCTGGGATGGACGACCGGCACCGGCAGCACGCCGAGCGGGCCGACGGCCAGCGACTCGCGATCCTTGAACTCGATGAAGCGGAGCAGCAGGTTCTCGACCCGGGCCGGCGCGCCCGGGTAGAGGCAGCCGAGCGTGTCCATCACCCGCAGCCGCGTGCCGGTCGGGCCGACGATCGTCAGCAGCTTGGTGCGCGGCGTGTTGAAGCACGCGTCCATCAGCAGGAACGGGATGCCGCCGAAGTGATCGCCGTGCAGGTGGCTGACGACGATGGCGTCGATGGCGGCGACGTCCATCCGCAGGTGGCGCATCACCGCGATCGTCGTGGCGCCGCAGTCGATCAGCGCCTGATAGCCGTCGGCGGCGACGTGGAACGCGGTGTGGAGGCGCCCGCCGTTGCAGAAGGCGTCACCCGTGCCGAGGAAGAGGACCGACGCACCGGCCATGGCGGACCGCTACGACTTCTTGGCGGGGAAGGCCCGCGCGCCCTTGTAGTCGGCGAGCCCGCAGAAGCCGGCGGTCTTGAAGCCCTTGGCCTCGAGCAGGGCCATGGCGCGGGAGGCGCGCCCGCCGCTGCGGCAGGCGGTCAGGATCACCTTGTCCTTGGGCAGCTCGCCGAGGCGTGCCTCGAGCTGGCCGAGCGGGATGTGGATGGCACCTTTGACCGTGCCCGTCTCCTCCAGCTCGTTCGGCTCGCGCACGTCGAGGACGACGGTTTTGCCGTCGGCGATCAGCGCGTCGATGTTCGCGGGATCGACCCGGCGGGCCGGATCGGGCGCCTGGGCGCGCAGCGGCGCAGTGACGCCGGCGACGATGGCGAGCGTGGCGAACGCGAGCGCGAGAACGGCAAGACGACGGGTCATGGGGCGGCCTCCGGTGGCGGCATTGTATCCGCAGCCGGTCATCGGCCGTCGGGCTGGTCGACCTGGGCGACGATTCGCCAGGCCCCGGAGGCATTACGCCGCCAGACGCGGACGTAGTACCCGGACGGTCCCGCGGTCGCGGCTCCTGCCCCCGCCGTCCCCGCGACCGCGCCCGCCGTCCCGGCCAGGCGGGTCTCGAAACGCCCGTAGCTGTAGCCGAGGTCGGCGGACCGCGCCTGGGCTGCGGCGAGCGAGGATTGGCTGGTGCCGGAGATCTTCGCGAGTGCCGACTCAATGGCCGTGGTGTCGGCCTCGATCGCGGCGCGTCCGACCAGGGACAGCGCGCCCGGCCGGTGATAGCGGGCCTCGCTCGCAAACGCGGCCCGGAACCCGGCCGCGTCGGCGTTGGCCTGCCGCTCGGCCTGGAGCAGCGCCGCCGGATCGGTGGGCCCAGCCTGGCCGGCGCGCGGCGTCGGCGCGGAGTAGCGGCCCTCGGCCGCCGCCATCCGCACGAACCCCGGCGCGAACGTGACCGGAGACGGCGCGTCGGCGCCGACGTCGATGAACACGCGCCAGCCCTCGGGCCGGCGGGTCCAGATCGACAGGTAGTTGCCGTGGTGCTTCGAGCCGTCGGGGGCGGTGAACGTCGAAGGCCCGGTCAGCCAGCCGACCTCGCCGCTCGCCGCGATGTCCCCGACGCGCGGCTCCCACTCGAGCTGGGCGGCGGTCGGGTTGGGCGGCACCGGCCGCGCCGCGAGCCGCTCCCAGGCGTTGCCGACGGTCGGCTGGAAGCCAACCGCGTCGTGGGCGAACCAGGCCAGGAACCCGGCGCGGATGCCGACCTTCGCGGTCTCGCGGGCAAAGGCGCGCTCGGCGTCGGCGAGCGCCGCCATCGGATCGGCGTCGACGGCCGCCGTCGCTGGCGGCGGCGCCTGGCCGGACGCGATGGGGGAGACATGGAGCGCCGCCGCGAGTGCGGCAGCGGCGAGGGCGAGCGGTCGCAACACGGAGCCTCCAGGCGGATGTTGGGCGTGCGGCGAGCATAGCCCGGCCGGCCCGGCCCGCAGCCCGCGCCCGCGTCGAAGTCGTCCCAACACGTCGGTGAGTGCGATGCACGCCGAGGAGGCCGGCGCGCAGGCCGCCGGGACCGCTGCCGGTGTGTTCGAGAACGGGCACCTCGGTCCCGCTTCCGCGCGGGCCAGCGGGCTGCGCGGCGCCTGACGCCGCGCCAATCCGCGCGATCGCGCCGACGGGCGGTCAGCACGAGTCTTGCCTTGGCCAGCGGCATGCCCGCCTCGCGCCTCGCGATTCGCGGCCTGCGGGCCGCCCCCGTCTTCACCACCACGGCCCTGGCGACCCTGGCGATCTGCCTCGGCGCCACCCTGACGATCTCCGCGCTCGTGGACGCCGTGCTGCTGCGGCCCCTGCCCTACCCCGAGGCGGACCGGCTGGTCACGATGTACCACGCCTGCCCCAAGCTGTCGCTCCCGGTCGATGGCGCGTCGCCCTTCGGAAGTAGGGGTTCGTCCGAGCCCCAGGTAAGCTGAAGCCACCACCATGCGCACCATCCGCTACGCCGTCCGCCAGCTTGCCGCGACGCCCGGCTTCACCGCCGTCGCCGTCCTCATCGCGGCCATCGGCATCGGCGCCTCGACGGCGATGTTCAGCACCGTCGACGCCGTGGTGCTGCGGCCGCTCGCGCTGCCGCAGGCCGATCGGCTGGTCGCCGTCTACGAAACCAACCTCGAACGCAACGTCCCGCTCTTCTCGGTCTCGGTGCCGAACTTCGTCGACTTCCAGGCGCGGGCGCAGAGCTTCGCGTCGATGGCGGCGGTGACGTGGCGGGCGATGAACCTGACCGGCAGCGGCGAGCCCGAGCTGATCCAGGTGCGGACGGTCACCGCCAACTTTCTGGCCACGCTGGGCGTGGGCATGGCCAAGGGCCGCGACTTCCTGGCCGAGGAGGATCGGCCGGGCGGCGCCAAGGTCGCGATCCTCTCCGACGGGTTCTGGCGGCGCCGCTTCGGCGGCCGTCCGGATGTCGTCGGCCAGGTGGTCCGGCTCGACGACGAGGCCTACGCCATCGTCGGCGTCACCGCGACCGGCCTGCCCCTGCCCGGCGACATCGAGATTGCGGTGCCGATGCAGGCCGACCTCGCCCAGGAACAGCGGATGAACCACGAGCTCGACGTGTTCGCGCGGCTCGAGCCGGGCGTGACTGTCGAGGCCGCCGATCGCGAGCTGCACGCCATCGCCGCCGAGATGGCGAAGTCGCTGCCGGCCGCCGAGCGCGGCTGGCGGACGCGGCTGGTGCCGCTCGCCGAGGACATCGTCGGCGACTCGATGCGGCGAACGCTGGTGGTGCTGCTCGGCGCGGTCGCCCTGCTGCTGCTCGTGGCGTGTGCCAACCTGTCGAATCTGCTGCTGGTGCGCGCCTCGGCGCGCGGCTTCGAGCTGGCCGTCCGGCAGGCGCTGGGTGAATCGCGAGCCCGCGCCATCGGCCAGCTGCTGGTCGAGAGCGTGGTCGTGACGGCGGCGGGCGGCGCCCTGGGCATCGGCCTGGCGTCGTGGAGCGTCGATGCGCTGCGGACGCTGCCGATCGCCCGCGTCGCCGAGATCGCCCTCGACTGGCGCGTGCTCGCCGTGGCCATCGCCGCCACCCTCGTGTCGGGCGTGCTCGCCGGCGTCGGCCCGGCGCTGCGGGCGACGCGGGTCGCGCCGCAGGACGCGCTGCAGGCGCACGCCGTCCGCCTGGCGCCGCGCTCGCGGCTGCGCGACGCGATGATCGTCGCGCAGCTGGCGCTGTCGCTGACGCTGCTGGTCGGCGCCGCGCTGGTGGCGCGCAGCTTCTGGGGGCTGCTGCGCGTCGATCCCGGGTTCCGGACCGAGGACGCGGTGACGCTGGCGACGCGCCCGTCGGCGAACGCCGCGGAGTTCTACGACGCCGTCGAGGCGCGCCTCCGCTCGCTCCCGGGCGTCGACGCGGCCGGGTTCATCACCACGTTGCCGCTCGGGCCGGGCGCGCAGACCAGCCAGAACGTCTTCGCGGAAGGGTCGCGGCTGGCGGCGGGCCAGTCGATTCAGTCGTCGTGGCGCCTCGTCGGCGGCGACTACTTCGACGCCATGCGCATCCCGCTGCTGCGGGGCCAGACGTTCGCCGGGCTGTCGCCGGACGAGGCGCGCCGCAGCGTGATCCTGTCAGCGTCGCTGGCGAAAGCGCTCTGGGGCGACGCCGATCCCATCGGGCGTGAGATCCGGCCGGTCAGCAACGCCCGGCTGCGCGTCGTCGGCGTCGTCGGCGATGTCCGCAACGCCCGGCTGGCGACAGCGCCGACGCCGGCCTATTACTGGTCGTACCACCGCTTCATCTACGGGCCGATGCGGCTCGTCATCCGCGGCTCGCAGCCGCGCGAGGCGCTGATCGCGGCAGCGCGCCAGGCGATCCGCGCCGTCGACCCGGCCGCGCCGATCTTCCAGGTGCGGACGCTCGACGACGTGCGCGCCGAGAGCCTGAGCGAGGAACGCCTGCTGCTGCGGATGCTGTGGGCCTTCGCCGGCACCGCACTGCTGCTCGCCGCGCTCGGCACCTACGGCGTCGTAGCGTTCTCGGTGCAGCAGCGGACGCGCGAGTTCGGCATCCGCCTGGCGATCGGCGCCGACGCCGGCCGGGTCCGCGGCCTGGTGCTGCGCCAGGCCGCGCGCCTCGTCATCGCCGGCGCGATGCTCGGTCTCGGCGGCGCGCTCGCCGCCGGCCGCGTGGTCGACACGCTGCTCTTCGGCGTCACGCCGTTCGACGTCGTCAGCTACGCTGCCGCCACCGTCGCGCTGGCGCTCGCCGTCTTCGTCGCCGCCTGGTGGCCGGCCCGCCGCGCCGCCCGCGTCAACCCGCTGATCGCGCTGAGCGGCCGGATGTAGCCCCATCGCGCCGTTCGACCGGTCGTGCTAGATTGCCGGCCGTGGGGCCAAGCGTTCGCGCCTTCGTCGCCCGCACCACCGACGCCGGGACCCGCGGCGCGGTGGAGGATCTCGCCGTCGAGGCGCTGCCGGCCGGCGAGGTGACGATCGCCGTCGAGTACTCCTCGCTCAACTACAAGGACGCCCTCGCCGCGACCGGCCAGAACAAGGTCGCGGCCGGCTACCCGCACGTGCCGGGCATCGATGCGGCCGGCACCGTCGCCGCGTCCACTGACCCGGCGTTCACGCCAGGCGCGCGGGTGCTCGTCACCGGCTACGACTTCGGGGCGCTGCGTTGGGGCGGCTGGTCGGGCCTCGCCCGCGTCCCGGCCGAGTGGGTCGTGCCGATCCCCGACGGCCTGTCGACGTTCGAGGCGATGGCCATCGGCACCGCCGGCTTCACCGCGGCGCTCGGGCTCGAGGCGCTGGCCCGGAACGGCACGACGCCGGAGAGCGGGCCGATCGTCGTCACCGGCGCGACCGGCGGCGTCGGCTGCCTGGCGGTCGACATCTTCTCCGGCGCCGGCTATCGCGTCATCGCGGCGACGGGGAAGGCCGATCAGCACGACTGGCTGCGGACGCTGGGCGCTTCCGAGATCCTGCCGCGCGAGGCGGTCTCGCTCGCCAACGAGGCGCGGCCGCGGCCGCTCCTGCCGACGCGGTGGGCCGGCGCGCTCGACAACGTCGGCGGCGCGACCCTCGAGGCCCTGGTCCGCGCCACCCAGATCGGCGGCAACGTCGCGCTGTGCGGCCTGGTCGGCGGCGCCGACTACCGCGGCACGGTGCTGCCGTTCATCCTGCGCGGCGTCGGTCTGCTCGGCATCACGTCGTCGAACACGCTGATGGCGGTGCGGCGGCGCCTGTGGCAGCGCCTCGCCACCGATCTCCGGCCGCGGCATCTCGCCGAGGTCGTCCGGCCGGTCCGGCTCGAGGCGCTGCCGGCCGAAATCGATCGCATGCTCGCCGGCCACGCCTTCGGCCGCGTCGTCGTCGATGTCGCCGCCGGGTGATCGCCGAACGCCAGAGGTTCGCATGTCCACCGCCGCCACCACGCTGAACGTCGCCCACTTCCTCGATCGATCGGCGCGGCTGACGCCGGATCGCGTCGCCGTCGTCTGCGGCCCGACGCGGCTCACCTACGCGCAGCTCGACTTCATGGCCCGGCAGGTGGCGGGCGGGCTGCGCGCCCGCGGCATCGGGCGGGGCAGCCGCGTCGTGCTGTCGTGCCCGAACGTGCCGTATTTCCCGGCCGCCTATTTCGGCATCCTGAAGGCCGGCGCGACGGTCGTGCCGATCAACGTGCTGCTCAAGCCGGCCGAGGTCGCGTTCCATCTCCAGGACGCCGAGGCCGCCGCCTACTTGTGCTTCGAGGGCACCCCGGAACTGCCGATGGCGGCGATGGGCAAGGCCGCGTTCGACGAGGCGGGCACCTGCCGTCACTTCGTGGTGATGCCGCGCGATCCGAAGCAGCCGCCGGCCATCGACGGCGCCACCATGCTGGAGTCGTTCGTGGTCGGGCATGGCGGCGCGACCCACACCGAGCCCACCGAGCCGGACGACACCGCCGTCATCCTCTACACGTCGGGCACGACCGGGCAGCCGAAGGGCGCCGAGCTGACGCACCTGAACATCGTGCTGAATGCGACCAGCTCTTCGGACATCCTCGTCCTGCCGTGCCGGACCAGCGTGACGGAGCCCGTCGTCTCGCTGATCACGCTGCCGCTCTTCCACTCGTTCGGCCAGGTCTGCCAGCTCGTCTCGGGCGTCCACAGCGGCAACACGCTGGTGCTGCTGCCGCGCTTCGATCCGCGGGCGGTGGTCGCGACGATGCTCGCCGAGCGCGTCAACCTGTGGTGCGGCGTGCCGACGATGTACTGGGCCTTGATGGACCTGCTGCGCAACGAGGACGCCAGCGTGGACCTCGCGGCCCTGGCCGCGCACATGCGGCTCTGTGTGTCGGGCGGCGCGCCGATGCCGGTCGGCCTGCTCGAGGAAGTCTCTGCGCGGCTCGGCGTCCGCCTCCTCGAAGGCTACGGGCTCTCGGAGACGTCGCCGGTCGCCACCTTCAACCATCCCGAGCGGCCATCCAAGCCCGGCACCGTCGGCCAGCCGATCTTCGGCGTCGAGGTCGAGTGCGTCTCCGACGACGGCATCCCGGTGCCGGACGGCGAACGGGGCGAGGTCGTGATCCGTGGTCCCAACATCATGAAGGGCTACTTCCGCCAGCCCGAGGCCACCGCCGACGTGCTGCGCGGCGGCTGGTTCCACACCGGCGACATCGGCGTCATCGACGCCGACGGCTACCTCGCCATCGTCGATCGCAAGAAGGACATGATCCTGCGCGGCGGCTTCAACGTCTATCCGCGCGAGATCGAGGAACTGCTGCTGACGCACCCGGCGGTGGGGCAGTGCGCCGTCGTCGGCATCCCCGACGAACGGCTCGGCGAGGAGGTCAAGGCGTTCGTCGTCCGCAAGCCGGGCCAGGCCGCGACCGAGGACGAGATCGTCACGTGGTGCCGCGAGCGGATCGCCGTCTACAAGGCACCGCGCCACGTCGCGTTCACCGATGCGCTGCCGCTGAGCGCGACCGGCAAGGTGCTGAAGCGCGTGCTGCGCGCCGGCGCCGCCACCTCGTGATCAGCGGACGCCGCGTTCGACGCCGCGCGGCTTCGGCCGGCGCGGCAGCAGCGGTCCGCCGGCGCCGAGCGATGCGATCGGCTCGTTGAGGAACCGGATCAGCGGCGCCGCGGCGCGGAAGATCGCCAGCAGCGTCGGGTAGAACGCCGGCTCGGTGACGAACGTCCCGGGCAGCGAGCGCGCCACCATCCAGTCCTTGAACTTCAGGTAGGCGGCGGCCGGGTGGTCCGGATCGAAGCCGCGCGGCACCCGCGTCAGCGTGTCGCCTTCGAGCGCGCCGAGGTGCTGCTGGAAGGCGGGCGCGCGCAGGATCGCGGTCAGCCGGCGATGATGCGCGGCGATGTGTTCGCGCTCGGCGGTGCGTACTGCCGGCTCGGGGTGATACAGGCCGCCGCCGATCCACGTCTCGCCCGGCTCGAACTGCGCGTAGAGCCCGGCGGCGTAGCCCTTGGGGAAGCCGCGCGGCCGCAGCGACCACGCGACGTGGGTCTTGAGCGGCGTCTTGTCCTCGCTGAACCGCGTATCGCGGTACATGCGGAACGTCGACTCGCGCGCCGTGCAGGCCAGCTCCGGCGCGACGTCGCGCAGGTCCTCGTTGAGCCGCTCCAGGAGCCGGTGCAGCGGCTCCTGGATGTGGGTGACGTAGTCGGCGCGGTGGCCGCGGAACCACTCGCCGTCGTTGTTCCGCTTGAGTGCGCGCAGGAAGGTCAGCGCCTTCCCGGTGAAGTTCGGCCCGCCCGCCGCGGCCGCGGTCGATCGACGCGCCATCCGCTTCGTACTAGGACCGGATGCCGAAGCCGAGCCCGCTGCGGCAGTAGGCCACACTGCGCTCGAAGGTGTCCTTCTGCCGGGCCGCTTCGGCCGCCGCCCGTTCGGCACCCTGCGGCAGCGCCGGCAGCGCCTCGCGGGGCTTGCCGCGCTTGGCCATCGCCAGGAACCGGGCCAGATCCTGCGCCCGCATCTTCGGCCACAGCTTGAAGAAGGCCGGATCGGACAGGTAGTTGAAGGGGCGGCGGAGGCCGGCGAACGTCTCGAGGAACACCGGGACGTTCTTGACCTTCTCGGCGAAGATGTCAGCCCACCGTTTGAAGTCGACGTTGCCGTCGCCCATCGCCACCCACTCGACGACGACGCCGGTCTCGGTCTCCCACACCGCCGAGTCGCGGATGCTCGTGCAGGCGATGTAGGGCGCCAGGGTCTCGAGGCTGGCGACCGGATCCTCGAGCGTCCAGGTGGCGTTGCCCGGATCGATGTTGACGCCGACGTGATCCGGGCCGGCCGCCTCGACGAGGCCGGCCAGCTCCCACGCCTGCATGTCGCCGGCGTGGTTCTCGATGGCGATTTTGACGCCGGCGGCGAGCGCGTCGGCCTTGACCGCCTTGCAGACGTCGACGGTGTTCTTGATGTGCGTCTCGATGCCGCCCTGCGTGCCGCGATCCTCCTGACGGCCGAGGAAGCAGCGGATGACCGGCGACCCCACCGTCTTCGCCATCCGGATGCCGTCCCTGAGCTGCTCGACGGCGGTGCCGGCCTTGGCGTCGAACGCCCCCGACGTCGGGCAGATGCTCGACATGCCGAGATAGAGCGACAGGCCGCCCTTGTCGGCCTGGGCGCGCAGCCCCTTCAGGTAGGCGTCGTCGCGCGACTCGAGGACGTTCAGCTCGGACAGGAAGATCGCGTCCAGTTTCTGCGACGCCGCGTATTCGATCAGCTGCGGCGCCTTCCAGTTGAAGCCGCGGATGGCAAAGTGGTCGAGGCCCAGCTTGATGCCGCGCTTGGCGACCGCGCCGCTCGCGGTCTGGGCGGTGGCGGCCGGGGTTACGGGGGCAGCCGCCGTGGGCGTCTGGGCCCGGGCCGGGCGAGCCGCCATCGAGACGGCCGCCGCCGAGGCGAGGCCGCCGAGGAACGAGCGTCGGGTGTGGGTCACAGGCGGATCCTGGGGGGCGGTCCGAACGAAATCAAGCCCTGCGGCGACCTTGACCGGATTCCGAAGTAAACTCCCGCCCGCTATGCAGCTACTCGACTGGTTGGTGGTGCTCGGCTACTTCGGCGTGCTGTTCGGGCTGGCCTGGTGGGTCATCCGGAGCGGCAAGGACACGACCGACGACTACTTCCTGGCTGGCCGCAATCTGGGCTGGTTCGTGGTCGGCGCGTCGATCTTCGCCTCGAACATCGGCTCCGAGCACCTGGTCGGCCTGGCCGGATCGGGCGCGACGAGCGGTGTGGCGCTGGCGCACTACGAGCTCCACGCGTGGTGTCTCCTCGTGCTGGGCTGGGTCCTCGCGCCGTTCTACATGCGGTCGATGGTCTACACCATGCCGGAGTTCCTCGAGCGGCGCTTCTCGCCGGCGTCGCGCTGGGTGCTCTCGCTGATCTCGCTGGTCGCCTACGTGATCACCAAGATCGCGGTCGGCATCTTCGCCGGTGGCATCGTGTTCGCAACCCTGCTGCCGGAGCTCCAGCTGAACATCGGCGGGATGGTGCTGAACAGCTTCTGGATCGGATCGGTGGCCGTGGTCCTCCTGACCGGCCTCTACACGGTCCTCGGCGGCATGCGCGCGGTCGCCTACACCGAGGCGCTGCAGACGCTCATCCTGGTGATCGGTTCGCTGGTCCTCACCGCCTACGGGCTGAACGCCCTGGGCGGCTGGGACCGGCTGCGCGAGGTGCTCGGGCCGGAGATGTTCAACCTGTGGAAACCGCTCATCCCGGCCGGCATCGAAGGCACCTGGGAGCCGGTGAGCGAGACGGGGCGGATTGCCTGGTACTTCAACAGCAACTACCCGTGGCCGGGGATGCTGTTCGCGGCGCCGATCATCGGCCTGTGGTACTGGTGCACCGACCAGTACATCGTGCAGCGCACGCTGGCGGCGCGGAACCAGACCGAAGCGCGGCGCGGCACCATTTTCGCCGCCTTCCTCAAGCTCCTCCCGGTCTTCATCTTCATCATCCCGGGCATGATTGCGCTGGCATTGGCCAAGACCGGCCAGGGCGGCGGCCTGAGCGCCATCGTCGACGCCAGCGGCAACGTCATCCCGGCCCAGGCGCAGGCGGCGTTCCCGATGATGGTCCGCGACGTCCTGCCCACCGGCCTCCGCGGTATCGTCGTCGCGGGGCTGCTGGCCGCGCTGATGAGTTCACTCGCGGGCGTGTTCAACGCCTGCTCGACGCTCTTCACCATCGACTTCTACTCGAAGCTGCACCCGCGCGCGACGCAGGCGCAGCTGGTCTGGATCGGCCGCGTGGCCACGGCCGTCATGGTGCTGATCGGCCTGCTGTGGATCCCCGTCATCCAGGGCGCCAAGGGCCTCTACGACTACCTGCAGGGCGTCCAGGGCTACCTCGGGCCGCCCATCTTCACCGTGTTCTTCCTCGGCGTGTTCATGAAGCGGCTGAACGGCGCCGGCTCGCTGGCGGCGCTGCTGGTCGGCTTCGCCATGGGCATGTTCCGTCTGGCGGTGGACACGCCGATCAGCCTCGGCATGGCCGGCTTCGAGGCCGGTTACCCGGAGGGCAGCTTCCTCTGGATCGTCAACAACATCTACTTCCAGTACTACAGCGTGCTGATTTTCGTCGTCTCGGCGGCGACGATGATCGGCGTCAGCTATGCGACCGCGGCGCCGTCCGCCGCGCAGATCCAGGGGCTCACCTTCGCGACGGTGACGCCGGAGCAGAAGGCCGAGACCCGGCGCAGCTGGAACCACTGGGACGTGGTCAATACGGCCATCGTGCTGGCGCTGATCCTGACTGCCTACGTGTATTTCAGCGGCTGACGCCGCCGTCGCCGTTCCGGCTTTGGCGCGCCAAGGCCTCACATCCGCGGCGCCGGCGCCTGGATCGGCGCCTCCCACGACGCGGCGCCGGTCGCCTTGATCTTGCGCGCGTAGGTCTTGCCGCCGCGCACGACGTAGAGGTGCGCTCGCTCCGGTCCGCCGAAGCCGACGGTCGTCGCCGTGCCCGAACCCGGCAGCCGCAGGATCCCGTGGCACTTGCCGAGCTGATCGAACACCTGGAGACCAAGCGTGGTCGCCAGGTAGATGCGGCCCTCGGTGTCGACGGTCATCCCCGCGGATCCGATCTCGTGGCCGACGCCCGGCATGTGCTGCACGTAGAGGTAGGGCTGCTTGTCGACGGGCATCCCGTCGGCCTGAATGCGATAGGCGTAGGAGAGCTGCCGGCCGGCGTCCGACACGTAGAGCTCGGTCTGGTCGGGCGACAGCGCCACGCCGGCGGGCCGGGCTAGCGTCTCGTCGACCGCCTTGGCGACGCCGCCCTTGGGCACGACGTAGAGCGTGTGGCTGATCTCGTCGACGGCGTAGACGTGCCCGGCGCTCGACACGACCAGGGCGGAGGTCGGCGTGTGTTCCGCGATCACGCTGACCGTGCCCGCTTCGTTGCGCGCGACGATCTGCTTGGTGAGTCGCGCCGCGCTGTACATCCGCTCGTCGGGACCGGGCGCCGTGCCGTCCCTGACGTGGCCCGGATCATCGAGCTCGCGCCACTCTTCGCCGGCGATCGTCAGCTGCGTCACGTCCTGTTTCGAGGCGTTCGTGGGGTTGGCGACGATCGGCGCCGGATAGCCCTTCCACAGCCACTCGACGACCTTCGGGAAGATCGCGGTGGCGTGCCGTGAGTTGTGCTCGCCGTCGCCCCACTCGTGCGCGACGTCGTAGCCGGCGTAGGTCAGCGCCGAGAGCATGTCCTGGTTGGTCATGAACCAGTCGCCCGTGTAGTTGTTGAGATCGTTCTTTCCGTCCTGCAGGAAGACGCGGATCGGCTTCGGCTCGGACAGCCGGACGTGGAGCGCGACGTTGTTGCCGCCGCGCAAGCCGACGTAGGTGCCGATGGCGCTGAAGACGCGGCGGAAGGCGTCGGGGCGGGTCCAGGCCGCGGCGAACGCGGCGATGGCGCCGCTGCTGTTGCCGGCGATGGCCCGCGCGTTCGGGTCCTTGCTGAGGACGAGGCCGTGCGTCTTCTCGACGAACGGCAGCATCTCCTCGAGCAGGAAGCGCGCGTAGAGATCGCTGAAGCTGTCGTATTCGTAGCTCCGGTTCATGCGATCGCGGGCGTCGGCGCGGCCGGACTTGACGCGGCCGTGCATCACGAAGACGCCGACCATCTTCGGGATCGCGCCGCGCGCGATCAGGTTGTCGAAGACGACCGGCGCCTGGTACTGCAGGCCATCCTGGAAGATCATGACCGGCGCCGGCTGCGTCCGATCGAGGCCGGCCGGGATGTAGACCCAGGTACTCGCGCCAAGTGCCCGGATAGATGGCGCTGGCCGCGAACTCGCCCTTGATCACCTCGCCCTTGGCGACGCCCGGCTGGGGCAGCGAGTCGGGGCCGCAGGGCGGCACCGCCTGGTTGCACGGCACCGGGGCCGCGGTTGGGGCCGCGGCGGGCGCGGGAACGGCAGGCGGCGGGGTTTGCGCGTAGGCGGCCGCGCCGAAGGCGGCCAGGAGCGCGACGGCCGCGCCGGCGTGTCGAGTGATCACGGTGAGCTCCTTCTGGTGTCGTGGACCCGGTGTCATGGACGATGGGGCGTCAGGCGTGGCCGGCGCCGCCCGCGGTGGCCAGGCTGCGCCAGGTCGTTGCGGCGAGCACCAGCGCGCCGCCGGTCAGGGCCATCGGCGTCGGCGTCTCGCCGTGGACCAGCCAGACGAAGGTCGGGTTGAGCAGCGGCTCGATCAGCAGCAGTACCGCGGTGTCGAGCGCGGTCAGCGTCCGCATGGCTCGACCCATCAGGTAGTAGGCGAGTCCAATCTGGAAGACGCCCAGGTAACCGATCACCGCCCAGTCCACCGGACGGGACGCGACGACTGGCAGCGCCAGGGGCAGCGCCGCGGCGAAGGCGAGCACGTTGCCCCACAGCGCGGCCGAGGCCGCCGTGCCCGGGACGGCAGCGCCGACCGACAACCAGCGCAGGCCGACCATGAGGAACGCGTAGAACACGCCGCTCGCGACGGCGATCAGGTTGCCGCGGGCCGGGTCCGGCGCGGTCGCGACGCTCGCGCCGGAGCCGAAGAAGAGCAGCGCGATCCCTACCGCGACCAGCGCGAGGATCGGCAGATCCTTGCGCGCCGGGCGGGTCCCGAGCAGCCACCACTCCAGGCCGACGACGTAGATCGGTGCCGCCGCCTGGAGGAACACGGCCTGCGCGCCGGTCGTCAGCTTGTTGGCCAGCACGAACGAGATCAGCGTCAGGGCGTAGGCCACCGCCACCAGCAGGGCCCGTCCGGAGACGCGGCGGGCGGCCGGGACCAGGAGGGCGAGGGCGATGGCGGCCACGCCCGAGCGGAAGCTGGCCACCTGCCAGGACGTCAGGCCGCACGCCTTGATGGCGGCGCCGCCCGTGGAGAAGAGGAGCGCCGTGGCCAGTATCGCCGCGTGCGCCCGCGTGAAGCCGGCCGACATCGCCCGAATTCTATGCGACCGTGGCCATGTCGGCCGGCCGGCGGGCCGCGTGCGGAACGGGCGCGCGTGTGCGAAGTGGCGGCGGGGCTCCAGCAAAATGGAGCCAGGGCGCCAGCAAATCGGCCTGTTTCATCGGCGTCATGGCGGATCCGGCCGAAATCCGCGGCGTCGCGTGTTCGGTCGCCGTGGCATCGTCGTTGCTGTCATTGCAGCGCTTTCGCGACGGGATTCGCGAAGCGCTGAAGACGTCGACGCGACGTTCACACGCACGACCCCCAATACGCTCGGAGGATAGGCACATGGCAGAGAAGATGACGCGCGGCCAGATCCAAGACCTCGTTGGCAAGTTCGCGCAGGAGAACCCGAAGTACCGCCAGGCGCTGCTCACGAACCCGAAGGGGACCATCGAGAAGCAGTTGAACACGTCGCTCGGGGGCACCAACGTCAAGGCCGTCGCGGACACCGCCGACACGGTCCACGTCGTGATCCCCTACGCGGCCAAGGAAGGCGAACTGTCGGACGCCGATCTGGAACGCGTCGCGGGCGGCAAGCAGGACATCACGGCGAACTGCCTCGTGCTCGGTGGCACGGCGGTCAGCAACACCGTCATGCAGCTGAATCTCTGATTGTTGGCGGCCGGTCCCCTCAGGACCGGCCGCGGCTTCTCCAGTCCCGGGCCGGCCGCCAGGCCGTCCCGGGGCTGGAACTCCGGCTGCTCCGGCGCTACCCTGGCCGCCATGCTGCGGCATGCCCTCCTCGGTTTCGCCCTCAGCCTGCTGGCGCTGCCCGCCTTCGCCCAGCAGCCGATCGCCCTCACTCCCACCCTGCGCCTCGCGCCGGGCCAGGTCTCGCCGCCGGCGACGCTGGCCGACATGGCGTTCCTGGTTGGCCACTGGACCGGCGACGGCGTCTTCGAGGAAATCTGGACCGCCCCGAAGCAGGGGGTGATGGTTAGTCGACTCCGGAGTGGTGGCAGTTACTGCGCGGTCCAGCCGCCGTCGACGTGGAGGATGCTGCCGGTCACGAACGACGAGGCGTTCGACGCAAGGAAGACGACGGCGCCGGCCAGCTCGTGCAGCTCGCCCCAGCGGCCCATCGGGATCTTCTCGACGAACGCCTTGTACTTGACCGGATCGTCGAGCAGCGAGCGGTTCATCTCAGTCGCGAACGGGCCCGGGGCGATGGCGTTGACGGTGACGCCGGTCGTCGCGAACTCGAGGCCGAGGACGCGCGTCATGTTGGCGACCGCCGCCTTCGACGACGCGTAGGGCACGCGCTGCGCCATGCCGACGGTGCCGAGGATGGACGCGAGGTTGACGACGCGGCCCCAGCCGCGCGTGCGCATCTGCGGCAGGAAGGCGCGGCAGGCCAGGAACACGCCCTTGACGTTGGTGGCCATGACCGCGTCGAAGTCCTCTTCGGTGAGGTCCTCGATGGGGCCGCGGCGGTTGATGCCGGCGTTGTTGATCAGGATGTCGACCGGGCCGAAGTCGCGCTCGACGTCGACGGCGAGGCGGGCGACGCTGTCGGCCGACGTCACGTCGACCTTGAACCCGGCCGCCGCGCGGCCGGTCTCCTTGGCCAGCGTCTCGGCCGCCGCCAGGCACGCGTCGACCGTGCGACTGGCCAGCGCGACGTCGGCGCCGGCGTCGGCCAGGGCGCGCGCCATGGTGATGCCGAGGCCCATGTGGCCGCCGGTGATCAGGGCCCGGCGGCCCTTCAACGAGAACAGGTCGAGCGCGGATTTCGGAGCGGTAGGCGCAGTGGCTGGTGACATCGCGCCGCATTCTATCTGTTCGCGGCCGGCCCGCGGCGCGGCGCCACTGGCGAGCCGCGCGTCGGGAGTTGGACGTTGGGCGTTGCCCTTCTCTACCGGCCGATCAGTGACGGAAGGATGCGGTTCTTCACGATCTGCCAGACCTGCGGACCGGGCGGGGCTGGCGTGATCTCGGCGACGTAGAAGCTGACGTCGTCGTGGGTCATCGGGTCGACGCCGGTGTGCGTGCGCAGCGCCTCGACGAGCGCGGATCCCAGGCCCTCGCAGCCGTGGCCGGCGGCGACGCAATCGGCCAGCACGCGATCGACGCCGGCCTCGCCAAACTCGGTCTCGTCGGCGGCCGGCGCCTCGAGGACGCCGTCGGTCACGAACAGCAGCCGATCGCCGGGCACGGTCCGCACGCGCGTCCGCGAGTAGGACGGGCCGAAGCCGGTGCCGAGCGGCAGATCGGCCGGACCCGCGGCGACGGTCTCGGTCATCAGCAGCCGTTCCCAGCGGCGTCGCCCACCGCCGTCCGCGGCGCGGAAGATCCAGCCCGGCGGGTGCCCGGCGTAGCTGATTGTGAGCAGCTGCTGCCAGGGGCGGTAGGACAGCAGCGCGGCGGTGGTGATGGCCTTGAGGCCGCTCTGCTCGAGGCGCAGATCGAGCGCCTTCATGACCTCGCGCTCGTCCCAGGAATTGACGCTGGCCCGCAGCTCGGCGTGCATCACGCGGGCGATCTCGGCGACCCGTTCGCCGTGTCCCGCGACGTCGGCCAGACAGACGCGCGCGATGATCCCGGAGTTGCACATCGAGCAGTAGTGGACGTCGCCGCCCGACGCGCCGTGGCAGGGATGCGAGTAGAGGACGCCGGCCAGGCCGGGCAGATTTACGACGGTCCAGACAGGTTCGTTGCCTCCTCGAACTTCACCGCAAATGAGGCCGACCGCGGGCTGTGGCTGTGGCATTCTTTATCGCTCACCAGACGCGAAGGCCTCAATGTTCGCAGCCTTCAAATATTCGAGGGGGACCGATGTTCGCATCCCAAACGATCCGGCTCGCGGCCGGAGCGTTGACGTTGGCCGCCGCCGTCCAGGCCGGCCGCACGGCCGCTGCCCAAACGCCGCCGCCGGCGCCGCCGCCGGCTCCGTCAGCCGCTCAGCAGGCGACCCAGGACGCGACCCAGGCCGACCACAAGCGGATGCTGGCGCTGCTCGGCATCACCGAGCTGCGCCGCGGCGTCGAAGGCCGCAACCAGCAGTCGCCCAACTTCGCCAACTACGACGAGGCGAAGGTGGCGCCCTACCCGCCGCTGCCCGCGCTCATGGTAACGAAGGCGGGCACCCGCGTCACGACCGCCAAGCAGTGGTGGGACGTGCGCCGGCCCGAACTCGTCGAGCTGTTCGACCGCGAGGTCTACGGTCGGATGCCGAAGGTGACCCCCAAGGTGTCATGGACGATCACGAGCACCACCGACGAGGTCGTCGGCGGCGTGACGATGGTCAAGAAGGAGCTGCTCGGCACGGTCGACAACAGCAGCCATCCGGCCATCGAGGTGAAGATCGAGGCCGCCGTCTGGACCCCGCGCGAGGCCAAGGGGTCGGTGCCGATCGTGCTGGAGTACGGCTCGGGCGGTCGTCCGCAGCCGCCACGCCCGGCCCCGGCCGCCTCCGCTCCCGCCACAGGCGCGACGCCCGCAGCAGCAGCTACGGCGCCCCAAGTCGGCCGTCCCGCTACGCCTGGGCCGACGTGGCAGGAGCAGGTCGTCGCCAAGGGCTGGGGCTACGCCAGCATCCGCCCCGGCAGCATCCAGGCCGACAACGGCGCCGGCTTGACGCAGGGCATCATCGGCCTGGTGAACAAGGGCCAGCCGCGCAAGGCGGACGACTGGGGCGCGCTCAAGGCCTGGACGTGGGGCACCAGCCGCCTCCTCGACTACTTCGAGACCGACAAAGCGGTCGACGCCAAACGGGTCGCGCTCGAAGGGCACTCGCGCTACGGCAAGGGCACGATCGTCGCGATGGCCTACGAGCCGCGGCTCGCCGTGGCGTTCATCAGCTCGTCGGGCGCCGGCGGCGCCAAGATCATGCGCCGCACCTACGGCGAGCTGCTCGAGAACGTCGCCGCGCCGAGCGAGTACCACTGGATGGCCGGCAACTTCCTCAAGTACGCCGGTCCGTTGACGGTCAACGACTTGTCGGTCGACGCCCACGAGCTGGTCGCGATGTGCGCCCCGCGTCCGGTGTTCATCAGCAGCGGTGACACGCTCGGCGGCGTGCCGGCCGGCGACGGCTGGGTCGATGCCAAGGGCATGTTCCTGGCCGGCGTGCATGCCGGGCCCGTCTATCGTCTGCTCGGGAAGAAGGATCTCGGCGCCACCGAGTTCCCGAAGGTCGAGACTGCGTTCATCGACGGCGAGATCGGCTTCCGTCAGCACACGGCCGGTCACACCCCCGGGCCGAACTGGCCGACGTTCTTGGCGTTCGCCGCGCGGTATTTCTAGCGGGAGTTGCTCTTCACGGCGGTGGCAGCCGCGTCGCGGTGACGTTGGTTCCGCCGGCGAAGACCTCCGTGCCCGCGTTCCAGTAGAGCGCCTTTTCGACGGCGATCGGCTGGTAGTTCCTCACCCGCACGTCGACGCTGAAGACGCCGTCGCCGAGCTCCGACACCTCGCTGTTGACGGGAATGCTGCGGCGGCTGAGCGGTGCCAGCAGGTAGGATCGCGTGGCGCCCGCAGTCCCCGATTTCAGGAAGCGGACGTCGACCTCCGCCGGGAACGGGTTGGGGTTGGCCAGCAGCACGAACGTCTGGAAGCCGCGCGGTCCGCCGATGCGCCCGTCGGCGAGGCCCCAGTGGAGCGCCGACTCCGTCACGCCGAAGCTGTTGTGCGCTTCGCGCCAGCCCTGGCTGATGTTCGGCCAGTACATCGCGCGCTCGGCGACGATGCCGACGTCGGACACGATCGTCGTCGACACATCGGCGCTGGCGAGCGCCGGATCCTCGGTCTCCACGTTGATCGTCAGGCGGCCGTTGGCGGGTATCGTCTTGGTGCGGGTGATCGTCGCCCCGTTCGCCAGCAGATACGTCACCGTGGCGTGAGCCTCGGACGCGCTCGGGTTGCCGAGCAGGACGAAGCAGTCGAAGAACGAGCCCGTCGCCCCCTCGGCCAGGAACCACACGCGGCTCGGACTGTTGACGCCGGCCGACTCGTGTCCGCCTTCGAACGTGCGCGGGCCGGGGAGGTACATCGCGCGCTCGGCGATGATCGGGATCGTCGACTCGATGTCGACGCTGAACGAGCGGTTGACGAGCTGCGGGATGCTGCCGGCGAAGATCGTGCGCCGGGTCCGCGCCGTCACGGTGACCGGGACGCTCACCACGGCGCCGCCCTCGACCAGGAAGTCGAGCAGGACGCTGGCGTTGGTGGCGTTGTCGTTGGCGAGCAGGATGAACGTGTTGAAGAAGCCCTGTGAGCCCTCGGCGAAGAGCCAGCGCGTATTCGGGGCGACCGCCGTCCCGCCGTGGCCGCCGTAGCCGGTCGCGTCCCAGATCATCGTCCGCTCGACGGCGAGCGGCACGGCCCCGACCGAGTGGACCACCGATGAGACCGATCCCGTCACGACGGTGTCGACGTTGACCTGGAGCGGCGCGTTGCGGGTGACGATGTCCGACACCGTGATCGGGGCGCCGCCCTCCGGCAGGTAGTCGATGGTCAGCGTCGCCGCGAAGTCGCTCGGGTTCGCCATCGTCAGGTCGAGATCGAAGAAGCCGCCGGTGGCGCCTTCGGCGAACGCGTAGGTGAACTCGGTGACGAAGACCTGGGAAGCGGCCGCCATCGAGGCGCCCAGGGTGTTGATCGACAGGACGGTGATCTCGTTGGTCCCCTGCTTCAGCGGGACGTCGGCGACGAAGCCGTCGGGCGTGTCGGGATCGGGCAGGAAGGGGCCGGCATCGTAGAAGGTCCCACCGTTCCGGACGCGCCAGTTGACCGCCGCCGCGGCGGAGCCGAGGAGGGCACCGCGGAGGCGAACGAACGGCTGCGTGGACGTCGCCGGCATGGTCAAGATGACCTCGGGGAAGACCTCCGTCCGCAGCCGCAGCACGGCCGACGCGATGGTGCCGTTGTCGCCGCCGAGATCGTCCATCGCCCATAGCCGCCACGTCCCGCGCACCGGCTCGCCATTGAAGGCCGCCAGCGTCGGGGCGTAGGGCCCCTGGGGCGCCGGCGGCAGGAGCGTGTTGACCAGGACCGACGACGGCCGCCACTCGCCGGACGTGATCGGGCCGTTGTCGGGCATCACGGCGCCCGTGTCCTGGAACTCCAGGAGGCTGCCCGGCGCGATGTCGATGCCGCCGCCGACGTTGGCCATCAGCATGACGGTCGTCCCGCTCGGCGACTGCAGCGCCAGCCGGACGTCGTCGGGGAAGGTGTGCGTCATCCGCACGTCGATCTGGGCCAGCGCGACCGGCACGCCGGCGGGGAGGTCGTTCAGGTCGAAGGTGATCGGGTAGATCGCCGCCGGTCCGGCCGTGCCGTTCACCACGTCGGCCGGCACGGCGATGTTCTGCTGGGTCGAGTTGCGCTCGAGGATCGTGACGTAGCCGAGCGTCCAGCCGCCGGCGATGACACCGCGCTCATTGGCTCGCGTGTCCATGACGTAGAGGTCCCAGGTGCCCGAGGCGAGCGTGTGGCTCGGCGGCATCCCCAAGATGTAGGGGCCGGACGGCGCCGGGGCCGGGAAGGTCGGTTGGGAGCCGTACACCGACGCGCCGATGGTGAGGTAGTTGGCATAGGCCGGCGAGGCAGCCTGGGAGTCCGGCAGCGGGACCCCGTCGTTGACGATGTTGACCTCGGTGCCCTGGAGCGGCCGGCAGCCGCCGGCGTTCGACATCAGGAGGTATTGCTCGGTGCCGTTTCGCACCAGCAGGATGGCCAGGTCCTCGGGGCAGGGATGCGTGACCGCGTGGAGGACGACCCGGACGACCCCGGCCGTCGCCGGTCCGAGGCGGGCCGAGACGACCTGGCGGGACGGGTAGGGGGCGGCGATGCCCTGGGTCCCCGTCAACGGCACGGCGATCGAGGCGCGGTTGGTGTCGGCCCGCGCGGCGGACGCCGCCAGCCACCACGACACCCCGAGCACCGCCACCATGACCCGTCTACCGACCCCGTTTCGCTGCAGGAACACGATCACCTCCGCCATCCGGTGACGGAGGCCGGCGAAACGTTGCGCACGGAGCCGCCCGAGTCGGCGCGGCGCTACACTGCACGGCAATGCCCGGGCCGATCTTCTTCGCGACCGCCTCGGATCTCCGGGCCTGGTTCGTCGAGCACGCGGCGACCGCCCAGGAGCTGCAGGTCGGCTACTACAAGCGCCACACCGGCAAGCCGAGCCCGACGTGGAGCGAGTCGGTCGACGAAGCGCTCTGCTTCGGCTGGATCGATGGTGTCCGCCACAGCATCGACGCCGACCGCTACACCAACCGCTTCACGCCGCGCCGCACGGGCAGCCACTGGTCCAACGTCAACGTGGCCAAGGCCGAGGCGCTGATCGCGGCGCGGAAGATGACGCCGGCCGGCCGCGCGGCGTTCGAGGCGCGCTCGGCCCGGAAGACGGGGCGGGCCAGCTACGAGAACCGTCCGCACGCGTTCCCACCGGAGCAGGAAAAGGCCTTCAAGGCGCACAAAGCGGCGTGGACCTGGTTCACCGGGCAGCCGCCGGGCTATCGCCGGACGGCGATCTGGTTCGTCGTCAGCGCCGTCAGGGCGGACACGCAGGCGAAGCGGCTGCAGCGCCTGATCGAGGTGTCTGCCGAGGGCCGCCGCATCATCGGCCCGACCGGCCCGACCACCGCGACCAGGCCGAGATGAACGGCGCCGACGAATTCCCGGAGCTGCCCGGGCCGAACTGGCCGGCGCTCGCTGGCCGCGGGCTCCTGTGGCTGCTCCTGGCGTGGTTCTGGCTGCGCTTCGCGGCGCACAGCATCGCCTCGAACTACGCCGGCAGCTCGTTCCTGCACCTCATCGACCTCGTGTTCCACGAGGCCGGCCACGTGCTGTTCGGCTTCTTCCCGCGTTTCTTCGTCGTCCTTGGCGGGTCGGCCACCCAGGTGCTCGTCCCGCTGGCCTGCCTGGTCGCGTTCTGGCGCCGGCGCGATCGCTTCGGGGCGGCGGTCGCGGTCTGGTGGGCGGGCCAGAACCTGGTCGACCTGGCGCCCTACATCAACGACGCGCGGGCACTGGAGCTGGTGCTGCTCGGTGGCCGCACTGGTGCCGAAGTCGAGGGCCACGACTGGGAATACCTGCTGCAGACGCTGAACCTGATGACCTGGGACCACGCCCTGGCCCGGCTGGCCCACCTGAGCGGCCTGCTCGTGATGGCGGCCGCGCTGGTGTGGGGCGCGCTCGAGCTGCGGCGGCAATACCACGACGCGCGGACCCCGCCGGCGCCATAGAACCACCCAGGACCACTCAGGCGGATTCTGGCCGGGCACGCATTTTCGGTCCCGATCTGGCAGTATGAGAACGTGGCGCCTTCGCGCCGCACGGTCACACTGGAGGCAGACACACATGGGTGTTCGTCGATCGATGATCTCAGGATGTGCGGCGGTCGTGCTCGCGATCGGCGCCGCGGCTAGCGTGCAAGCCCAGGCTCCGCGGGTGGTGGCGATCACCGGGACCGACGCGATGAAGTTCACCGTCACCGCGATCGACGCCAAGCCGGGCGAGAAGCTCACCGTCAAGCTCACCGGCCAGGGCGCGCTACCGAAGGTCGCGATGGCCCACAACTTCGTGCTGCTCGCCCTCAAGACCGACGCGACGGCGTTCTCGACGGCGGCCGCCTCGGCCCGGCCCACTGACTTCATCCCGCCGACGATGAAGGACAAGGTGCTGGCGTCGACCAAGCTGGCCGGCACCGGCGAGACCGTCGAGGTCACCTTCGCCGCGCCGAAGGTGCCCGGCGTCTACACCTTCATCTGCACCTTCCCCGGCCACTTCCTGGCCGGCATGAAGGGCACCCTCACCGTCAAGTAACGTGCGGGTCGCGATCTTCAGCACGCGGGCCTACGACCGCGCGCACCTCGATCGCGCCAACGGCCGGGCCGGCCACGCGCTGACCTATTTCGACGCCCACCTCGACGCCGCCACCAGCCAGCTGGCGCGCGGCTTCGAGGTGGTGTCGGCCTTCGTCAACGATCGGCTCGATGCCGGCGTCCTGCGCTCGCTGGCCGAGGGCGGCACCCGTCTCGTCGCGCTGCGCTGCGCCGGCTTCAACCAGGTCGATCTCGTCGCCGCGGCGCACGCCGGGCTCCGTGTGGTGCGCGTACCGGCCTACTCGCCGTACGCCGTCGCCGAGCACACCATCGCCCTCATCCTGGCGCTCAACCGCCAGATCCCGCGCGCCGTTACCCGGGTCCGCGACGGCAACTTCGCCCTCGACGGCCTGGTCGGGTTCGACCTGCACGGCAAGACGGTCGGCGTCGTCGGCACCGGCACGATCGGCACGGTCGTCGTGCGCCTCCTCGCCGGCTTCGGCTGCCGGGTGCTGGTCCACGATCCGTTGCCGTCGCCGGCGGTGACCGCGCTCGGCGCCACCTACACCACGGTCGAGACGCTGCTCGCCGAGAGCCGCGTCGTGACGCTGCACTGTCCGCTGACGCCCGAGACGCACCACGTGATGAACGCCGACGCGTTCGCGCTGCTGCGGCAGGGCTCGATGCTGATCAACACGAGCCGCGGCGGGCTGGTCGACACCCGGGCGGCGATCGTCGCGCTCAAGAGCGGCCACCTCGGCGCCCTCGGCATCGACGTCTACGAGGAGGAAGCGGCGCTCTTCTTCGAGGACCTGTCGGGCACGGTGCTGCGCGACGACGTCTTCGCCCGGCTGCTGACGTTCCCGAACGTGATCGTGACCGCGCACCAGGCGTTCCTGACGACGGAAGCGCTGACCGCGATCGCCGAGACGACGCTCGCCAGCATCACGGCGTTCGCCGCCGGCGAGCCGCTGGCCCACGAGGTACGCTGATCCTGCAACCACTCCGGAGTCGTTGAGGAACCACTCCGGAGTGGTTGAGGAACCACTCCGGAGTGGTGGCAGTTATTGCGGAGCCTGGACGAGGCCCGAGCCGATGTCGTTCGGATCGATGCCGGCCTTCAGGCCGTCGCGCGTGCCGGACGCGATGAGCCGCGCCATCCACTCCGTCGAGCGCAGCGGACCCTGCGACAGGATCTTCTGCGCCCACAGCACGGCCACGCCGGCGACGTGCGGTGTCGCCATGCTGGTGCCGCTCATCGACACCAGCCCGCCGCCGCGCTTGGCCGACGTGACGCCGACGCCGGGCCCGGCGACGATGGCGTTGGTGTTCGAGAACGACGCCACGTCGAGGCTGCTGCCGACCTGGCCCAGCGCCGCGACCGACACCAGGCCCTCCGACACCGCCGGCGGAGCGCAGGCGATCTCGAACGGCGGGGTGGCGTCGCGGCCGCTCTCGTTGCCGGCGGCGGCGACGATGAGGGCTGGCTGGCCGAACGGACCGATCGCGGTCACCAGCCCCGACAGCCGCTCGAAGAGCGTCACGTTCTGGCGGTAGCCCTCGAGCGCGACGGTGGTCGCGACGGGGATCGACAGGCCTTCCGACTGGACCAGGAACTCGACGAAGCCGGGGAAGTCCATCCCGAGCGACATCGAGATGACGTGCGCGCCCTGGTCGACGGCCCACTGGATGGCGTTGACGATCTCGTCGCTGGCGCCGCCGTTGCTGCCCAGCACCTTGCCGATGAAGGCCTTGGTCACCCCGGGCGCCACGCCGATGCGGGTGTTCTGGACCTCGCGGCCGAAGATCGTGCCGGCGCAGTGGGTGCCGTGCCCGTGCTGATCGCCGTTGCCCTCGCCGGTGAAGTCGCGCTCGACGATGCTGACGCCGGCGAACGCGGCGTGGGCCGCGTCGATGCCGGTATCGAGCACCGCCACGCTGATGCCAGCGCCGGTGAAGGACGACGTGTCGGCCTTGACCGCCTTGACGCCCCACGTGGCGGTGGCCGCCGCCGGCGTCGCCGTGACGTCCCGGGCGTCGCCGACCGGGGCGATCAGGCGCATCGGCATCGACGGCGCGATGGCCAGGACGCCGCTGCTGCGCTCGACCTCGCGGGCCTCCCGCGGGTCGAGTTCGTCGATCTGGTACTCGATGCGAGGCATCGGCACCGGGGCGGAGCCGGCCGGACCGGCGTTCGGGCCGGCGGGACCGCCCGGGCGCGGACGGGTCGCCTGGAGTCCACGGAGGACCACGTATCGTTGCTTCATCTGTCCGCTCCTTGCTGTGGTGCGGCCGCGGGCAGGCGGTCGCCAGGCACACGCCGGGCCGGGGGATGAGCGGCGGGGCCTGTCAGATGAAACGTCGGCGGCAGCGGGATCGCACGCGCCAGGGAGCGATGGCGGGCGGCGGGGAGGGGCGGGGCCGCCCGGGCGGCCCCGCGGCGTGCGCTAGGCGACCGACGCCTGGAAATCGTGGTGCAGGACGCCCTGGTCCTTCTGCTTGTCGGACGGCATCGGCATCAGGATCTGCGCCGTCAGCGAAGCGCCTTCCTTGACCGAAAGCCGGGGCGTTTCGACCGTGCCTTCGACCGTCGCGGCCTCTTGCACCTCGCAGCGTTCCCTCGCGACCGCGGATCCCATGAACGAGCCGGCGACGACGATCGCCTTCGCCTGGACGGTGGCGTTGACGCGAGCCGTCCGACCGACGACCAGCGTGTGTTCCGGCACGCTGATCGTGCCCTCGATCTCGCCCTCGAAGCGCAGGTCTTCGTTGGCGGTGATCTCTCCCTTGATCCGCAGCGACTCTCCGGCCATGCTTGCCTCCATCCAGTGCGCGCGCGCGTTCGTCGTCGATAAGGGGACCGTGACGCGACGTGACGTGACGAACCCGGGCGCCGTACGGCGCCTGCTTGTGCACGAGCCGCGCCGTCACCGGTTCATACACTTCTCACGCCGAAGCGAGCGGATCCCTGTCGGAAAGACGACGCGCCGATGACGATTCTGTTCGTGCACATGCACGGACGAGGCGGCGTCGACGCCGGCGGATCGCGCTTGCAGTCTACGCCACGCTGCTCGTCGCCTCGGGGATTGTGCGCGCGCGCCGGTCGCCCCCTGTCGTCGAGTCGACGATCCTGCAGCTCCGGGTGACACCGCCGGGGGCGGATTCGCCGCTGCCCGGCGATCCACTGGTGGCGCCGGTCACGATTGCGTTCGACCGCCGCTGCCCGCCGGACGGCGCCCCGCGGGGGGTGCCGGTCGTGCTCCTGCACGGCAGTCCGGGCGGCCGCTTCGACTTCGCCGGCCTCGCCGAGCCGCTCGCCCGCGATCGCTGTGTCATCGCGCCCGACCTGCCCGGCTTCGGCGACTCGACGCGCCAGGTGCCGGACTACTCGGTCCAGGCCCACGCCGCCTACGTCGAGGCGTTCCTGGCCGCGCTGGGCGAACCGCGGGCGCACGTCGTCGGCTTCAGCATGGGCGGCGGGGTCGCCATCGCGCTGGCCGGACGCCATCCGGAGCGGATCGCCTCGCTGACGCTGCTCTCCGGCCTCGGCGTCCAGGAGCAGGAGCTGTTCGGGCGCTACTGGGCGAACCACGTCGCGCACGGCGCCCAGCTGGCGGGGTTGTGGCTGCTGACCGAGGCGACGCCGCACTTCGGGCGCCTCGATCATCTGTTCCTGGGGCTCGCATACGCCCGCAACTTCTACGACACCGACCAGCGGCCGCTCCGGCCGGGACTCCTGGCCTACGACGGGCCGGCGCTCGTCTACCACGGCCGGCACGATGTCCTCGTGCCGTTCGAGGCCGCCGTCGAGCACCGGCGGCTGCTGCCGCAGGCCGCCCTGGTGATGACCGACGGCGACCACTTCGACACGTTCATGCGACCGCGGATCGTGGCCGATGCCCTAGTGCCGTTCCTGGCAGCGGTCGATAAGGGCGAACGGCCGACTCGTGCGTTCGCCGACCCGGTCCGGCGAGCGGAGGCGATGCGGCCGTACACCGGGCCGATCGGCACGCGGCACATGGGACCCCGCTTCGCGATCGAAGTCGGGACCGTGGTCGCCGCCGGCGGCCTGATCGTGGTGGCGGCATGGTGCCGTCGCCGCAGGCGACTGCGGCTGCGGCTACAGTGACCGCCGAAAAGTGGTTCGACCACTTGTGCGCGAATGGTCCGGGTCCGTCGTATCCGGAAAAGCGTGCGCGAGAGGATTCCTGGAGGCCCCCCACCATGGCTCTGACCATGAAAACTCGAGTTGTCACGCTGACGCTGCTGGCCGCTGTCGCGGCGACGTCCCACCTCGCCGCCCAGACCAAGAAGCCGGTCAAGCCGGCTGCCGCGGCGCCCGCGCCCCCGGCCGGTCCGCCGCCGGAGATCAGCGTGGTCGGCGTCCGCATCGTCGGGTCCGGCCTGGGCAAGAACCGCGAGGAAATCCGTGCCTTCAACGAGCGGCCTGGCGTCGCGGTGGCCCTGGCCATCAAGATGCCCGCCGGGCAGGGCATCGTCGAGCTCGACGAGGACAACTGCCTGCTGACGTCGGTCACCGACGACGCCGGCACCGACCTCGGCGAGCAGGCCGAGTACGGCTCGTTCCCGAAGACCAGCGAGGACGGCTCGGTCGGGCTCATCGAGATCGAGTCGCGCCTGCGGCCCGCCGCCACCGCCACCGCGATCCTGGCCGAAGGGACGCTGGTGTTCTCGTCGTCGCCGGGCTCGAAGCCGACCAAGGTCCCGAACGTGAAGCTCGAGAAGGGCAAGACGTTCAAGCTCGGGACCACGACGATCACGCTGACCGAAGTTACGCCCGGCGAGGACACCTCGATCGAGCTGGGTCTGCCGCGCTCGGTGCTTTACACGATCCGCGACATCCGGTTCCTGAAGGCGGACGGGACGGCGCTCGAGGCCGATCGCACCAGCCGCGGCTACATGAACGACGACGCGTCGATCGGCTACCGCATCAAGGGCGCCGGGCCGGCGGTGACCATCGAGGTCGACATGTGGCAGGGCCTGCGCGAGCAGAAGGTCCCGTTCAAGATCAAGACCGGGCTGGCTCTCAAGTAGCGGGAGCGGCTGGGAGCGCCGCCCGCGGAAGGCAGACGATGAAGCGACGGACGTTCCTCTCGACGGTGGCGGTGACGCCGGTGATCGCCGCGCCGGTGCTGGCACAGACGCCGGTCCAGCAGCCCCCGGCCCCGACGCCGGCCGCCCCGACGGCGCCGTCGGGGCCGCCCCTCCAGCAGCAGCCGCCGCCGGCCGCCACCGAAGCGGTGCGGCTCGAGCCGGTCGGCCATGACGCCGCCGGCGAGACTGTGCCGCATTTCTTCACCGCCGTGGAGCTGGCAACGCTGTCGCGGCTCAGCGACGTGCTGATGCCGGCGCTGAACGGCCGGCCCGGCGCGCTCGACGCCGGCGTGCCCGACTTCCTCGACTTCCTGGTCGGGCAGTCGCCGGCCGAGCGCCAGGCGATCTACCGCAAGGGGCTGGCCGGCCTCGAGCAGCAGGCGCACGCGCGGTTCAAGAAGGCGTTCGCCGCCCTCGACACGCCGCAGGTCGACACGCTGCTGGCGCCGCTGCGCCAGCCGTGGACCTTCATCCCGCCGGCGGATCCGGTGGCGCGCGTGCTACGCGAAGCCAAGGCCGACGTCCGCACCGCGACGATGAACTCGCGCCAGTGGAACGCGCCCGGCGCCGCCAGCGGCGGCCGCCGCGCCGGCGGCATGGGCCAATACGTCTACGCCCTCGAGTAAGGCAGGCAGAACGCCATGGCCGTGCAGACGTACGACGTTCTCATCATCGGATCCGGCGCGTCGGGCGGCATGGCCGCCTACATCCTCACGCAGAAGGGCGCCAACGTCCTGGTGCTCGAAGCCGGCGTCGGCCTGGAGCCGCGGCACCGCGCCCTGAAGCCGGTCCACGACCTGCCGTATCGCGGCTTCGGCAAGCCGGGGCGCCTGCCGCACGTCCTGCAGGCCAACGAGTTCAACGCCAACCAGTGGGTCGACGAGCGGCAGGTGCCGTACACCTACGCGCCCGACGCCCGCTACAACTGGGTCCGGGCCCGGCTGATCGGCGGCAAGTCGAACTTCTGGGCGCGCATGTCGTACCGCCTCAGCGACTTCGAGTTCAAGGGCAAGGACCACGACGGCTTCGGCGACAACTGGCCGATCAGCCACGCCGATCTGGCGCCGTTCTACGATCGCGTCGAGCCGATCTTCCGCGTCTCTGGCCGCAAGGAGGGCGTCGCCACGCTCCCCGACGGGCAGTTCCTCGAGGACACCTCACCCGACGCGGGCGCCGCGGTGACGTTCGCCGCCGCCGGCAAGAAGCACGGCATGACGCTGACCAAGATCCGCCGCTCGCTCGGCGACGGCCAGCTGGCGAGCTCGGCCAACCTGTTGCTGCCGAAAGCGCAGGCGACCGGCAAGATGACGCTGGTGACCAACGCGGTCGTCCGCGAGCTGACCGTCGACAAGGCGACCGGCAAGGTCGACGGCGCCCACTTCGTCGACACGCGCTCGGGCCGCGAGCTGCAGGCGAAGGCCAAGGCCGTCGTCCTCGGCGCCTCGTGTCTCGAGTCGACGCGCATTCTGCTCAACTCGAAGATCGCCAACTCGAGCGGCGTGCTCGGCCGCTACCTGCACGACCAGTTCTACATCGGCGACGCCGTCGTCGCGTCGGTGCCCGAGGCGCGCGGCGGCAACGCCCCGCGCGGCCTGGTCGGCGGCTCCGGCTACATCCCGCGCTTCCGCAACGTCGACAAGGCCGAGAAGCGCGCCTTCCTGCGCGGCTACGCCTTCGACATCTACACGGGCGGCACCCCGGACGCGAAGTACATCCCGGCCTGGGGCACCGAGCTGGACGAGAAGCTGAACGGCTTCCGCGGCTCGGCCTTCTCGACGACGGTGATGGGCGAGGTCCTGCCGCGCTACGAGAACCAGGTCACGCTCGACCCGAAGGTGGTCGACGCCTGGGGCATCCCGGTGCTGCGCTTCAACGCCAAATACACCGACAACGAGAAGCTGATGGCGCAGGACGCCATCGACACGATCGTCGAGGCCTGCACCGAGTCTGGCTTCGAGGTGCTGCACAAGAACCCGATCCCGCACCCGCCCGGCTACAGCATCCACGAGCTGGGGACGTGCCGCATGGGCGACGATCCGAAGACCAGCGTCCTCAACAAGTGGAACCAGAGCCACGACATCAGGAACCTGTTCGTGGTGGACGGCTCGAGCTTCGTCACCGGCGGCTCGCAGAACCCGACGATGACTATTCTCGCGTTGTCCATGCGCGCGAGCGAGTACCTGGCGGAGCAGCTGCGCTCCGGCGCCATCTGAGCGCGCGCGCATCCTGGACGTGTCAACTTCCAAGTTCCAACCTCCAACTGCCAAGGCACTTCCAACTCCCAATCCCCAAAGTGCGGTGACTGCGAGACAGTCGACGCCACGCGGCCGCGTCGGGCGTTGGGAGTTGGCGGTTGGGAGTGCCTTGGGAGTTGGTCGTTGGAAGTTGGGAGTTACAGCGCTGGCCGCCGCCTGGCTGGCGGCGCTCTGCGTCGCCAGCGCGCAGGCGCCGCAGAGCGCCGCCAATGCGCCGCGGCCGCAGGCCAGCGAGGCCGAGGGGCCGCAGCAACCGATCCCCTACAGTCACAAGGTGCACGCCGGCACGCTGCAGCTGCCGTGCACGCTGTGCCACGTCAACCCGGATCCGGGCGAGCTGATGACGCTGCCGGCGACCGCGACGTGCATGACGTGCCACGCTGGCGTCAAGACCGAGAGCCCGGCCATCCAGGCGCTGGCGGCGCACGCGACGGCCGGCACCGCCGTGCCGTGGGTCCGTGTCTACCAGATCGCGTCGTACGTGAACTTCAGCCACCGCACCCACCTCGCGGCGGAGGCGACGTGCGCCGATTGCCACGGCCAGGTCCAGACCCGCGACCGGCTGTTCCGCGAGGGCGACATCACGATGGGGGCGTGCCTGAACTGCCACCGCGCCAAGTCGGCCAGCATCGACTGCAACACCTGTCACGTGCCGCTGTAGCGGCGCGCCGCTCACTTCAGTGCGGCCAGCGCCTTCTCGGCGGCCTCGACGAGCGGCGCCGCGCTCAGCGGCGCCCCGACGGCCTGGCGCATCCACTCGTTCGGCGTGACGCCGCCGATCTGCGCCACGCGCTCGAACTCGCGACCCATCGGTCCGCCGAGCCGGTCGAAGTGGGCGCGGATCTGGAACGCGACGAGGTGGGCGAGGGCGTAGTCGGGCGTGTACATCTCGTAGCCGACCATGTGCGAGTAGACGGCCAGCAGCGTCACGTCGCGGCGGCCGAGCAGCGACGCGTAGTAGCGGTTCCAGACATCCGTGGCGATGCCGACGACGGCGGCGCGGAACTCGGCCGGTGTCGCGTCCGGGTGGGCGTAGAGCCAGCGCCAGGCGGCGATGTCGACGAGCGACACGCCGGCGATCTCGCGCGCGTTCCAGAACGCCTCGAGCACCGCCTCGGCGTCGCGGCCGGCGCCGGACGCCGGCATGTCGAGCAGCGCCATGTCCTGCTGCTGGAACAGGAAGGCCAGCGCCTCGGTGAACGAGTTGTTGGGCACGCCCTGGAGCAGCGTGTGATCGATGGTCGTCATCGAGAAAACCTGCTCGATGTTGTGGCCCAGCTCGTGGACGGCGATGTTGTAGCCCTTGTAGTCCATGCCGTCGGCGTTGACGCGGGTCCGCAGGTGGGCCTTGTCGTCGCGCATGCGGGCGCCGAGGGCGTGGCCGGAGCCGCGGGCGGGCTCGACGACGACGCGGTCGGCGAGGAACCGCGCCCGGTCGGGCGCGAAGCCGAGCGCCGTGAGGATGCGCGGCAGGTCGCGCTCGAACGCCTCGGCGGTCGGGTAGCGGGCGCGCGTCCTGGCGTCGAGCGCCGCCTCGCTGATGCCGGCGCTGGGCTTGAAGCCGGCGTACCAGATGTCGTGCGGCTCGAGCGGGCGCTTCAGCCGGGCGCTGATCCGCTCGGCGACGCGGGCCCCGATCGGCGCCTCGAGGACGGCGCGCAGCAGGCGCTCGACCTCGGCCGCCGGGATCTCGCGCTCGACGTCGAACTTGCGATCGATGAAGGTGGGGAAGTCGGGCGTCGATCGATCGACCTCGCGCTCGGCGTCGAAGTTGGCCTTCCAGCGGGCGTAGCGCACGTCGGCCTCGCGCCTCGGGCTGGCGGTGGTCGCGGCTCCGGGCAGCGGCGCGTCGTCCTGCACCGGCGACACCGCGACGGCGCCGGTCTCGGGCGTCCAGTCGAGCGCCGGGTTGTCGATCACCGCGGCCGGAATCGTCTGCCGGACGATGGCGTCCATGGCGGCGGCGAGGACCCGCTGGCGATCGAGCCCGTCGGCGTCCGCGTAGGCGCCCTTGATCTCGTCGCGCAGGTTCCAGTGGCTGAGGAGCCGCAGCTTGGGCCGGAACAGGCGCCGGCCATCCTTGCTCAGGAGGTGGTGGGCGCGCAGGTTGTAGCCGTTGATGTAGGCCTCGGCGGCGGCCCGGGCATCGGCGAGCCGCGCCTGCGCGGCGGCCGGCACGCGCAGCGAGACGCGGCCGGTCAGGCGCGTCTCGGCCCACTGGCGGCGGCTCCACTGCTGGCCGTCCCGCAGCCGCTCGGTCAGCGTGCTGCGCGGGAAGTTGAGCAGCACGACGAAGGCGATGCGCGTCGCGAACAGGTCGTCGGCGACGTGGCTCGACGGATCCCAGGCGGCGAGGCGCGCGTCGATCGGCAGCTCCGGGCCGATCGACAGGTCGAGGCCGCGCCGCAGGTCCCGGCCGAGCGCGTTGAAGTAGCCGTCGACGCGCTCGAACGCCGACTCGAGCCGGGCGAACGCGGCGTCGAGGCCCGGGCCTTGCGGCAGGAACTCGTCCTCGACGAAGCGGCGGAAGACGGCGGCGTCACCGTCCTCGGGCCGCCACAGGCGCCGGACCTGGGCGATGCCGCGATCGATCCGGGCCCGTTCGGCCTCGCCGTGGCGCGTCGACAGGGCGCGCCCGGCCGCGGTCGCGGCCTCGGCATACGGGTCGGCCTGCGCGGTCATGTCCGGCGCCAGCGCCATGAGGCCGGCGAGCACGACGATCCCCACCACGAGTCTGCGATCCACGTCGCCTCCATTCGCCGCCCAGCGTAGCAAAACAGCAACGCGGCCTCGCAGGTGTCGGCGTCGCGTCACCAGGATGCGACGAATCGGCGACTTTTGTCGGCGGCGCGCCCACCTGTTCGCCCGGCCCGTCCCGACAGTTTCTATTGGCCAGGGGGACGCATGGCACGACCCGTCGTGCACGATCCAGGCGAGACGCCAGCGGTGGCGCGCCTGTCGCCGTTGTATTGCCGCTACAACGGTTTTCTGCTCGGCCAGCTGCTGGCCGTGGCGTTCTGCGACGTCGACGGCGGCGCCCTCGACGACGCGCGCCGTGGCGCCCGGATCCGCGAGTTCCTGCGCGAGCTCGAGATCGACGTCGCCGTGCCGCTGTCGTCGAGCGAGGCCGACGGCGCGACCCACGCCGCCGTCCTGTCGGCGATCCTGCCGCGGCTCGCCGCGCGGTCGCGCGAGCTGGCCGAGTTCGCGATCCTCGGCGGCCTGCTGACGCACTACGCGCGGCTGGCTCGCCGCGACGCCGACACCGCGGCCGCGATGCGGCTCGAGATCGATCGGCTGCGGGCGGTCTACGAACTGCCGCCGATCGATCCGCTGCGCCTGGCCGTGTCCGCGCCGGAGCGCGACGCCGAGCGCGTGCTGGCGCCGGCGCTGACCTACCTGCGCGACGTCATCGCGCGCCTGCCGATCGAGGCCGACACGGCGTTCGTGATCATGCCGCCGGTGCCGCGCGACGGCTGCTTCGACGGCTTTTGCCGGCCCACCCTCGAGCTCTGCGGCTACCGCGCGCTCCGGGCCTGGGCCGGTCTGGCCGGCGAGGCCTACGCCGATCTGGTGCTGACGCTGCTCGGCCGGGTCGGCCTGGTCTGGGCCGACGTCTCCGAGATCGATCACGACGCCGCCTACCAGATCGGCGCGGCGCAGGCGCTCGGCAAGCTGAGCGTGATCGTGGCGCGCGCCGATCGGGCCGCGGCGGTGCCGGCGCACATCGGCCGCGACGCCGTCGTCCGCTACGACCCGGCCAGCGCGGACTGGCCACGCAGCGCGGTGCCGCTGATGGCGGCGTGTCTGGCGGCGATGACGCTGGCCGCCGAGCGCGGCGATCGCCTGCGTGTCACGCCGAGTTCGATCGAGGGCGTGTTCGACGAGGTGAGCCAGGCGTTGGGGCGGATCCTGCTGCCGCCCGAGGCCCGCGAGGCGCAGCGGCGCGGCCGGCGGGCGATGGACGCCGGCGATCTCCTGGTCGCCGAAGCGAGCTTCGACGAGGCGTGCCGCCTCGGCCTGCGCGACGAGGAAACGACGTTGTGGCGTGGTTGGGCGCGGCTCGGCCTCGGCCGTCTCGTCGAGGCGTCCGCCGATCTCGATGCCGTGCTGGGCCACGATCCCCTGGCGGCGCCGGCCGGCGAATGGCGGCCGATCGCCGCCTACCTGCGCGCGGTGCTGCGCGAGGCCGAGGGCGATCTCCCGGGTGCGCTGCGCGACTTCGAGCTGGCCGTGGCGCTCGGCCTGCCCGATGCGGATGTCCGCGACCAGCGCGCCGCGCTCGCCGCGCGCGTCACCACGGCGTCCTAGACGCTGGACGGTGACTCACCCGCGATCACCGCGCGCCGGCCCCGTCCGGCCGCGGCGTGATCGGGCCCATGTGCTTGGCCAGCTTGAACATCGCGCGGGCGACCGCGACCCGGGCGGCGTTCGGCGTCGGCTTGCCGAGGCGCGCGGCGATGGCGTCGTAGCCCTCGCCGCGCTCGAGGCGCATGACGATCGCCAGCCGATCGTCGTGGCTGAGCGTCAGCAGCGCCGCCCGGTAGGCGCGCACCTTGTCGCGATCGATGGTGAGGTCGAGCGGCGACTGGTGGCCGTCCGGGAGGTTGTCGTCGAGCGTCGAGGTCGGTCCCTGCCGGACCGCCCGGCGGTGCTCGTCGGCGACGCGGTTCGACACCGAGCGCCGCAGGTAGGCGAGCAGCGCGCCGGGGAAGCGCAGCTCGATGCAGTGCAGCCGGCGGAAGACCTTGATCGTGACGTCCTGGACGACGTCGTCGGTGTCGGCGAGGCGGTGCGGCTGACGGGCGAGGCGGCTGCGGGCGAAGCGCTCGAGCGGGCCGCGGTAGCGCCGCATCAGCATCTCCCAGGCCGTGTCGTCGCCGCCGCGGGCGCGCTCGACGAGATCCATCGTGGCCACGGCATCGAGCGTCGAAGGCGATTCCGTCACTCCAGGCTCCTTTCGACCGGGCGATCGTGGTGCGACCGCCCGTGCAGCCCGCGGGCGGCTGCCCTTCGCCGGCGCCGGCGAACACTTCTAGAGAACGCGGCCAGTGCAGAAACGTTACCGGCGCGCGGCGCCCCTGCCGATCAAAGCGGCAAGCGAAGGAAAGAAGTGACATCGCCCACGGCGCGGGCCGTGGGCGGTCGAGGCGCTCGAGGGCGCCAGCCGACGCCTAGTCGCGGCGCCCGGCCGGGCCGCGGGCGGCGGGGCCGGCGGGGGGCGCGGCCATGTGCTCGGCGAGGCGGTGCAGGGCCCGCCCGACCGTGACCCGGGCCGCGTTGGGCGTCGGACAGCCGAGGGCGGTGGCGATGTCTTCGTAGCTGGTGCCGGCCTCGATCCGCATCACGACCGCCCGGCGATCGCGGGGTGAGAGCCGGCCCAGGGCGTCGCGGAAGCGGCGCCGGCGATCGCGGGCCATCGCGTGGTCGAGCGGCGACGCGGCGGGCGTCGCGTGTTCGTCCAGGAGCGGCGACGGCAGCACGGTCCGCGAGGCCCGGCGACACTCGTCGACCAGCCGGTTCTGGATCGAGCGTCGCAGGTAGGCCAGCAGCGCGCCTGGGAAACGCAGCTCGATCAAGGGCAGGCGGCGCAACACGTTCAGCGTCGCGTCCTGCATCATGTCGTCGGTGTCGGTCAGGCCGCGCGCCGCCCGTGGCAGCCGGCCGCGAACGCTGCGGCGCAGCGGGGCCTCGTAGCGGGCCATGATCTCGCGCCAGGCGCCCTCGTCACCGAGGCGCGCGCGCACGACGAACTCGACCGTCGACGCCGCAGGGGACTGCGCAACGGAGGGAGGGGGCATGGGCTGCAGTCGATCGCCAGGCGCTGGCACGCCGACGGGACGCCGGCATTGTACCCGGTCTGGGGACTGGTCAAACCAAGGCCCACCCAGCCCCCCGGGAACGGCCGTCCCGTAAGCGTTCGGGGTAGCATGGGCGTTACTTGAGCCGAGGACTCCAGATGCCGAACAAAATCACCCCGCCGCAACGGGGCGACGCTCGTCGTCCGCCCGCCGCCGGTCGATCGAGCCGCCGTTCGTTTCTCGCCACGGCCGGATCCGGGCTGGCCGCATCGGTCGTCGCGTCTGGCTTCCCGTCGATCGTGCCGTCCTCGGTGCTGGGCGCCGCCTCGCCGTCGAACCGGATCAACGTCGGCGCCATCGGCACCGGCCGCATCTCCCGCGGCCACGACCTGCCCGGCATCATGCGCCACGACATCGCCCGTGTCGTCGCCGCCTGCGACCTCGACACGAATCGCGTCGCCGACGCCAAGGTCCTGATCGAGAAGGCCTACAGCGAGAAGGCCGGCCAGCCCTACACCGGCGTCACCACCTACACCGATCATCGCGAGCTCCTCGCCAACCCCGACATCGACGCCGTGGTGATCAGCACGCCCGATCACCAGCACGCCATCCTGGCCATCGACGCGGTCCGGGCCGGCAAGGACGTCTACCTGCAGAAGCCGGCGTCGCTGACGATCAGCGAGGGCCGCGCGGTGGCCGACGCCGTCCATCGCTCCGGCCGGATCTTCCAGATCGGCAGCCAGCAGCGGTCGACGATCCAGTTCCGCTACGCCGCCGAGCTCGTCCGCAACGGTCGCATCGGCGAGCTGAAGACGGTCGAAGTCGGGCTGCCCGGCGATCCCGCCGGCGGCGACGCGACGCCCGCCCCGGTGCCGGCCGGCTTCAACTACGACGCCTGGCTCGGCTCGACGCCGGTCGTCCCCTACGCCGTCGATCGCGTCCACCCGCAGAGTGGCTACGGGCGTCCCGGCTGGCTCCGCTGCGAGCAGTTCGGGGCCGGCATGATCACCGGCTGGGGGGCGCACCACATCGACAGCGCCCACTGGGGCATGGACACGGAGTACACCGGCCCGATCGAGATCTGGGGCACCGCCGAGTTTCCGACCCAGGGCCTGTGGACGGTGCACGGCAAGTTCCGGACGGAGGCGATCTACGCCAACGGCGTCCACATGATCGTCAGCGGCGACTTCCCGAACGGCATCAAGTTCATCGGCACCAAGGGGTGGCTCTTCGTGTCGCGCGGCAACGAGCAGGTGACGGCGAGTGACCCGGTCGCCAAGCTGAAGGACGCCACCGCGCTGGCCTCGAGCGATCCGGCTGTCATCACCTCGGTGATCGGGCCGGACGAGATCCATCTCGAGGAGAGCAAGGAGCACCACCTCAACTGGCTCGAAGCCGTGAAGTCGCGGCGCCAGCCGATCGCGCCGGTCGAAGTGGCGCACCGCGCCTGCTCGGCCTGCCTGCTGCACCACATCGCGATGCGCGCCCAGCGCAAGCTCTATTGGGATCCGGTGCGCGAGCGCTTCAAGAACGACGACGCGGCCAACGCACTGCTGTCGCGGCCGCAGCGCCCGCCGTACGTCGTGACGTAGGGCGTCGTCACGTCGTCACGTTCGCGCGGCGCGCTACCGCGCCAGCCGGCGCCCGTCCGGTCCGGTGCTCGAGGCGGTCACCACGCGATAGATCGCGTGAACGATCTGCCACAGCGCGGCCAGCATCCAGATGAGCACGACGATGCGCGCCTGCGCGTTGATGAAGCGCACCACGTCGACCATCTTCTGCGTCGCCTCGATGCCGGGCGCGAGTTGGACGACGGCGTCGGCGCGCAGCAGGATGGCGGCCAGCACCAGCGACAGGCCGTCGCTGAGGAACCGGCCGACCGTGCGGACGCGCGCCCAGTCCGGACGCAGCAGCACCGCCCACAGCACGACCAGGCTGGCCAGCCAGATCACCGCGATCGGCAGGTAGAGCTGCTGCCAGATCGGCGCCTGGGCCAGGAACGAGGCGGCCGGGCCGAAGAGCAGGACCGGCGAGCGCGGGATGGCCAGCCACCAGATCAGGAACGCCGTGCTGCCGACGATCTCGGCGATCAGCGTCCAGCTCCGGCCCTTGCCCTCGGCGGCCGGCAGTGTCAGCCCCTTCATGTCGGCCCAGGCGTGGTCGAGCAGCCGCGGCAGGTTCAGGTCGAGGAGCGCGAAGACCAGCGTCACCCAGCCGAACACCGTGATGGCGATCGTGAAGGGGAACGACATGAGGTGGCCGATGGCCCGCTCGCCCGGCGATCCCGTGACGAGCAGCGCGATGGCGATCGCGACGTTGACCGCGAGCGCGCCGCCGAGCGCGATCTTCAGGGCCATCCAGTAAACCGGGAAGAGCGCCGGGCCGATGATGTGGCGCTGCGGACCGTAGCGCGTCGCCAGCGCCAGCGGGTGCCCGAACTGCTTGAGCAGCGCCTCCTGCTCGGGCTCGGTCAGGGGGCGCCCGAGCGCTTCCTCGCGGTCGGCGACCTGGGCGCGGATGTCCTCGGCCAGCTCGCGGACGATGTCGTCGCGGCGCGACGCGGGCAGCGAGACGCGGACGTTCTGCAGGTAGCGATCGATCAGCGGGGTCATGTCACTCGTCCTCGAGGATGCGGGCGATGGAGGCGTTGAGGCCGCGCCACTCGGCGTCCAGCTGGCGCACGATGCGGCGCCCGGCGTCCGAGAGGCGATAGAAGCGCTTGTCGCGCCTGTCCTCCTCGCGCCACTCGCTGGTCAGCAGGCCCTGCGACTCGAGCCGTCGCAGCAGCGGATACACGGTCCCTTCGTCGACCGGCAGGCCGCGCTCGGCGAGCGCCTTGCGCAGGGTGTAGCCGTAGTGCTCGGTGCGGAGCTGGCCGAGGACGGCCAGCACCAGGCCGCCGCGCCTGAGCTCGAGGCGGAGGTTTTCGAACAGGGCCGGGTCGTCGGCGGTCGGGTCGTCAGTGGGTCTGGGCACGAGGCGTCTCAGGTAGTGTGCGAAGCACAGTGTGTGATACACACTGTGCAGCACACAGTAGTGAGACGTCAAGCCCGGGGGAAGGTTTCGCGACCGCTGCTAGCGCCAGTCGCCGGCCGCGACGAAGCCAGCCCAATAGAACGGGCTGGTGCTGAGGCCCTTGGCGCGGCGCTCCGCGAGCACCGTCCGGCTGGCGTTCCGGACCGCCTCGGCGGTCGACAGGTGATGGAGGAGGCGGCCTTCGTAGAGCGGCCGCATCCAGGCCCGCGCGGACCGGTCCTCGACCGCCCACAGGCTCATGACGATCGTCCGCGCCCCGGCGACCCGGAAGGCGCGGCGGAGACCGAAGACGCCCTCGCCTGCCTTGATCTCGCCGACGCCGGTGTCGCAGGCCGAAAGGACGGCCCATTCGACGCCGTCCAGGTCGAGCGCGGCGACCTCCTCGGCGGTGAGGATGCCGTCTTCCGGGTTGGCGCGCGTCGGTCGCCGCTGGTTGGCGCCGGCGAGCGCCAGACCCGACAGCAGCAGCGGGTTGTCGGGCAGCACCCGCTGGCGCCTGGCGCCCTTGCGTCCACCGATGCCACGGAGGCCTTCTGGACCACGGCCGGTGTAGACGGTGTCGTCGCAGTCGTTGCCGAGGAAGAACCCGTGGGTGGCCAGGTGGAGATAGCGCCGCCCGGGCGCCTCGCGCTTGAACGCGGCCTCGCTGGCCCCGATGCCGGTCAGGACATCGGCACGCGGATCGGTGCCGCGCCACAGCTTCGCGACGTCCTCGGCTTCGCGGCGGGCTGCCGGCAGCGGATAGAACTCCATCGAGTCGAACGTGCCGCACGTGCCGTCGCGACGCCCGGGCGCGGTCGGCGCCTGGGCGCTGCTTGGCGGCGTCCGGGTCGGCCCATACGCGGGGCCGCCCAGCGCCAGCAGTCCTTTCGTCGATGCCGGGGAATCCGAGGACGGCACCACCAGATCACGTTCGGCGGAGAGGTAGTGGATGGTCGGTCCGACCTCGACGACATAGCGCCCGGCGTCGGCGGGTAGCGCCGCCAGCGGCAACAGGTTCAGGGCACCGTCGGGCACGACGAAGACCTGATCGATGCCGTCGAGGTGCGCTGCAACCGGATCCCAGACTCGTTCGCGCAGCGCGGTGCCGATCCGGCGGAGAGCCAGATCCCCAGCCGTCGTGGGTGCCGCTGACGCATCGACGTCGTGCACGACGGCTCGCCGCCACCTGGTGACGAGCGCGTCCACCTCGGCGGCGTCGCCTGCCTGGACCAGCACGGGGTCGACGTCCCGTCCGCGCAGGACGACAGCAAGGTAGGAGGCCGTGCGCTGCAGCGGCGGCTGGCCGGACCGGGCCGGCATCGCGGGTGAGACGCGGTCGTAGCGAACGAACGAGACCAGCGCGGTGCGGGCTGGAAGGGCGGCGCGGACCGCATCGAGGCCGATGTCGCGGCGGGCGAGATCGGCCGCGAAGGCCGTGCTGCGCTCGGCGAGCGCGGTTTCCGCCGCCTCTTTGTCGCGCTGTGCGGCGCGCAGCAGTGCCGCGTGGCGCCCGGGATCGGCCGCGGCCGCGGCCACGGCAAGGTCGGCCAATCGCTGGGTCGCTTCGGTGGTCGCCCGCCACAGCGAGGCCAGTTCCGGGCTCGATCCGGCGAAGCGCCGGCGCGTGGCGACCGCGTCGAGGACGATGGCCCGGCCGCGAACGACGGCGTCGGCGATCGCCGCCAGCGCCGCAGGACCGGACGCGATCGAGAGGGCGATGTCGAGCCCCTTCGGACGGGCCGCCGCGTAGCCGAGTCCCTGCCGCTCGGACAGCGATTCGAGTGTCAGGCGCAGATGGCGACGGCCGACGTCTTCCGCCTCGATGGCCGCGGCCAGCGCTTCGCCCCGATGTCCCTGCGCCAGCAGCGTGCCGGCGAGCGCGGCCCGGGTCTCGGCCGTGCGTGGGTGGGCCGGTCCGTTGGCGACCAGGCGCATCGCGAGGGCCCGCTCGTAGGCCCGGGCCGCGTCGTCGACGTGGCCGTCGGCGACGGCGATCCGTCCGACCAGCATCAAGGCCTCCGACAGTTCATCGGGATTCTGTGCCTTCTCCCAAATCGCTCGTCCCTGGTCGGCCAGGGCACGGGCGCGTTCGCGTGCGCCCAAACGCCAGTACAGGCGCGCCAACGGCACCACGACATAACCGATCTCCTCGTGGTCGCGGCCGTACTCCCGCTCGCGGATGCGCAGGGCACGTTCGAGCGTGGCGACCGCCGCGCGGTATCGGCCAAGGTGTTCCTGGCCGTAGGCCAACCCGATCAGGGCAAAGGCGACGAAGCGGTGGCTCGGTCCCTCGACCCGTTCCCAGATGCGCAGCGCGCGCGTCGCCAGGCGCACCCCCTCCTCGTAGTCCCCGATGCCGAGCACCTCGTTCGCCAGGTTGTTGAGGTTGGTGGCGACATAGGAGCCGGCGACGCCGAGTCGCCGTTCGTTGATGCTGAGGGCCCGCTCCTGCAGTCGTCGCGACGCCGCGAAGTCGCCCTCGCGGCTCAGTGAGATGGCCAGGTCGCTGGCGCACACCGCCACCAGGGGATGGTCACGCCCATAGGCCTCTTCGGCGATGCGCAGCGCCTCCTCGCGCAGCGCCCGCGCTCCCTTGAAGTCGCCGGCGAGCAGCGCTGGTTCGGCCAGGGCGCGGAGCGTCCGCGCGATCTCCGGATGGCCCGGCCGAAGCAGGCGTCGGGCCAGCGCCACGGCGTGCTCCAGGACGTCCAGGGCAGGCTTCTTGTCGCTATCGCCCTTGAGTTGCAGGCCGTACAGCGTCAAGGCCGCGATGTTGTCGGGATGGTCCGGCCGCGTCACCTGAACCATGGTGACGGCGCGCGCGGCGTCGCTGCGGGCGGCGTCGAGCTGCGACCGGCGCTGGTGCAGCAGGCTGCGGATCGTCAGCGTCCGCGCCGTGCCCGGGCCGCCGACATGTTCGAACAGCGCGCGGATCGAGAGGCTGCGGTCGAGCGCCGCCTGGGCGTCGTCGTACCGCCACTGCCAGATGCAGGCCAGCGCGTAGGCGTCGAGATCTTCCGCGACCTCGGCGCTTGCGCCAAGGGCCTCGTGGATCCGCAGGGCGCGGACCAAGGTGTCCGCGCTCCGCGCGAAGTCGGCTGACTCGAAGAGCACCTGGCCCAGCAGCCGCAAGCTGATGCCGCGGGCCCGGGTTCCGGCATCGCCTCCCGCTCCAGGCAGCAGGGCCTGAGCCAGGGCCAGCGTCCGGGGGACGGCGCCACGGCCATTGCGAATCAGCGCCTCGACGAGCAGCTGGCGGGCCTCGAGCCGCTCCGCCTCCGAGAGGTCGCCCGCTGACTCGACGAAGGCGCTCGCAGCAGACTCGGCTTGATCGTAGCGGCCGGCGTCGAGGAGGCCGCGGACGGCCACGGCATCGCCGGCGGCAGCGACGGGACACACCGACAACCAGACGGCGGCGATGCCGACGATGCCGATCCCAGCGAGCCGTCGCGGCGCGGCCAACAACCGCTACACGATAGCGCCGCTGCGCGGCGACGGCGCTACAGAAGCGTCAGCCTGCCGCTGCTCAAGCCGCTCGCCCTGGCCAACGCTCGCCGCGTCTCGACGTCGATCGCGGCGTCGCCCGGGCCGAAGCCGCACGCCGGATGCGAGACCACGCGCCGCAGCGTGCGGCGTGCCTCGGTCGAGGCTTCGGCCAGCGTGCGGAAGGCCCGTTCGACCTGGCTGCGGGTCTTGGCGCCGGTGAGCAGCGTCTCGAGAGCCGGGCTCGCGGCGCTCCCGAGCAACCCGACCGCGGCTACCGTTTCCGCCTCTCCCGTCGCCTGCTCGAGGGCCCGCAACGCCTCGGCCACCTGACCGAACAGGTTCATGGTCACGGTGGCCGGCGAAGGCTCGGTCACCTGGACGGCCGGCCCCAGATCCGCCTTGTTCTGGCCGGCATCGAGATCCGCCTTGTTCTGGCCCGCCCCGAGATCGGCCTTGTTCTGTCCAGCGCCCAGATCCGCCTTGTTCTGACCAGCGCCGAGGTCGGCTTTGTTTTGCCCGGCGCCGAGGTCCGCCTTGTTCTGGCCGGCGCCCATCGCCGGACCGAGACCGAAGGTGCCGTTGGTCAGCGTACGTCGGAGCGTCGCCTCCGTGTCGGCGAGCGTCGATTCGAACGAGCGGAACGCGCTGGCGGCGTCGGCGATGCTGCCGGGCTCCGACGCCGGGATCGCCGGCGCGGACGACTGGCTGGAGCCGCTCCACTGTTGCGTCGAGCTGGCTCCGGCCCCGGCGGCCATCACCGCCGGTACCGCTGGCGGTGCGAGAGCCTTCTCCAGTGCGCTTTCACGCAGGAGCTGCAGCATGCCGAGGGGAGCGACGGCCTCTGGCCGCCGTGCCGCCAGCCGCTCCTCGGCCGTCATCCGCTCTGGCATGGCCGCCAGCACCTTGACCGTCGTGGCCGCGATGCGGCGATCGAGCACGTCGAACACGCTGTCCACGGACTCGCCGTCTTCTCCCGCAGGGGCCATGTCTGGCTCGGCCGCCGCGCCGGCCTGCGCAAGGACGATGTCCGCTATGCCTGGCAGATGCCGCAAGGCGGGATCGATCGCGGCGAGACGCCCGCCGAAGCCGCCCTGCGCGAACTCGGCGAGGAAACCGGCCTCGAGCCCAATCACGTCGAGCTGCTCGAAGAGCTTGAGCCCTGGCTGTTCTACGACTTCCCGCCCGCGCTGAAGGCCAACCTCACCGGCCCCTATTTCGGCCAGCGCCAGAAATGGTTCGCCTACCGCTTCATCGGCTCGGACACCGAATTCCGCCTCGACAAACACACGCGTCGAATTCGATGCCTGGAAATGGGCCGACGCTGGAAGACGCGCCCAGCCTGGTCATCCCCTTCAAAGCCGCGGTCTATGCCGAAGTCGCCAAGCACTTCGCGAATGGACGACGCCAGTCTGACCGCCGCGGCCTAGTGAGCTGCGCCGCGCCGACAGCCGCGCGCAGCGCTTCGAGATACGCCAGACGCTCGGCTGCGCGCTTGCGGCGCACTTCATCGCCCGGATCGGTTGCGTCCGACCGCACGCTTGGCGATCTCGGTTCGAGCGCGGCCGACATCCACGTCCGACAGGCGCACGGCTTCTTCGGCGAGGATGGTGAGGCCCGCCGGCGTCACGTCGGCAAAGCCGCCGCGCACGAACACCGGCGTCACGCCCGAAGCTTCATGGATGCGCACAACGCCCGGCTTCAGCACGGTCATGAACGGCGCATGCTTCGGCAGCACGCCGAACTCGCCCTCGACGCCGGGGGCGTCAACCTGCTTCACTTCGCCGGAAAACAGTTCGCGCTCGGGCGAAACCAGCGAGAAATTGAGCGTGTCAGCCATGGCCGATCCCCGGAGCGGCGCCCTGTATCGCGGCGCCGGTCTATCAGGCCTGAAACCCCTGTAAAGGCGGCAGTTTGGCTAAAATGCCTATCGGCGCGAAGCGTTACCACTGCAATTTCAGGGGGTTGGTTGAACCGCACCGGCATGACCGACACCCCCACCCCGCCGCTCACATAAAGCCTGCGCCCCCGGTCCTCGTAGAGCCCGCACGGCCACCGCCGCGCGCCCCGGCGAGGCTGCACCGGCCGCCCGACGAACGGCAGGTTCACCTGCCCGCAATGCGAATGCCCCGCCAGCGTCAGCGCCACCCTGTCCGGCGCCACGGCAAACGCATCGGGCCAGTGGCTACATCACGATCACCGGCTCGCCCGTCGGGCACGGCCCGCATCGCAGCGGCCCCGCGCAGTGTAGGACGGCTGCGAGCGCTCGCGATTCGTAATCCGCCAGCCCCCCGATCCAGAACACGCCGCCCTCGCGCGAGATCCGCGCGCGGCCATTCTCCATCACCTTGACGCCCGCCAGCTGCAGCTCCGCCTCGACCGTCGGCGCCGTCATACCACCAGTCATGATTGCCCAGCACCGCACGCACGCCCAGCGGCGCGCGCAGACGCGCGAACGCGGCGAAGCCCCGCGATGACCTCCGCGCACTGTCCGCGCTGCGATCGGCCATCGGCTCATGCCCGGAAACGAAATCGCCCAGCAGCACCACGATGTCCGGCTGCTCCGCATTCATCGCGATCGATCACGCTGTTCAGCCGCGCCGACGCCCATGTGCGGCGCCATCGGTATGCGTGTCCGAGATCACGCCGATCCTCAGCGCCGCCCCGCTCCACGCCGCGCTCGTCGCCTCGACGCGCCGGATCACCAGCGTGCGCCGGCTCCCAGAGAAACGCGCAGATGCCGAGGAACCACGCGAGCTCACCACCAGCGACAGCCGACCAGCCGAACCATCCCGGCCCGCGCCCGCGCTTCAGCCCGCGCCACAGCGCCAAGCCCCAGCAGCACAGGCCACAGCACCGCGCCCGCCCACGCCAACATGACAATGATAGTGCTACCCACGCGACCCCGACCAGATTTCCGCTCATGCTACTGCGCGACAAACACCGTCGCCGTCGTCACCGAAAAGCGCGACTGATGCCCCGCCGATCCCGGCTCCGCGCCCGCAAGCTGCACGCTCACGCGCTTGCCGCCCTGCGTGCCCAGCAGCGTCTGCGCGAACCCGCCGGCGCCCACCGTCGCTTCAAACCCTGCCCCGCCGAGTGACTGCATCGCGCCAACGATCGTCGGCGCCACCGCGGGCCCGTAGACCGACACCGTGCAACGCCCCGCCGCCTCGCGCACCGTCACCACGCCACGCGCCTCGGCAAACTCCCACACCGTCTCGTCCGCTGACGCCCCCGCCTGCCGCCGCACCTCGGCATCCTGCGTCGGGTTGAGCTTCCCCGTGCGCGCAGCGCCCAGACTGCTCACACCATTGCCCGACACGGCCGGCACGCACACCTCGATAACCGCCCGCGCAAACGCCTCCCCCGCCATCTCGGGCGACAACCCGGCGGACACCGCCGTGCGCTGCGCGTTGGCAGGCGTCGCTGCAGCGCAAAGGATCGCCAGCCCGAACAAGGCCGCTGGTCGTTTCATCCGTCTCTCCCGTATGGCCTCCAACCCTAGTCGGGCCCTGCCGATCCGGCCAGAAGCATAGGCAGGCTTGCTTGGACCAATATGTTGGACTATCTTGGTCCAATGGCAGTCCAGATGAACATCGCCGAAGCCAAGGCCAAGCTCTCGAGCCTCGTCCAGAAGGCCCTCGATGGCGAGGAAGTCATCATCGCGCGCGATGGCAAGCCGGCGGTTCGGATTGTGGCGCTGGAGGAGGAGGCAAAGCCGAGGCGGCGCCTGGGAATTCTCAGAGAGTATGGCTGGACTGGCGATACGCCTTACGAAGTATTCGCCCCGGATCCGGAAGATGCGATCGACCGCCCGCTGTTTCCCGACGACCCGAATAGCTAACCGGCATGCGCTTGCTGCTCGACACGCATGCTTTGCTATGGACGGCGGAAGCTTCCAAACGCTTGTCGGCGCGGGCCAGCGAAGCCATCCTGGACGCGACGAACGAAATCTTCGTGAGCGCCGCCTCGATCTATGAGCTGGAGTTCAAGACCACCCTTGGCCGGCTCGCTGCGTTGCCACGATCAATCCGCTTGCTGATTGCCGAGGTGGGTTTTACCGAAATTTCCATTGGGCCAGCTCATGCCGAGCGCGCAGCCCAGCTGCCGTTGATCCATCGCGACCCTTGGGACCGCATCATCGCGGCGCAAGCGATCCAAGAAGGAATGACGGTCGTTACGCGTGATCCGGAAATTGCTGCGCTTGGAGCGAAGACGTTGTGGTGAGGACGGAGAGCAACGTGTCTCTTAGACCTTTGGCTTGTCGCAAGGCGTCGTGACCATGAGGTATAGCTCGCGCTTGCCGTCGCCGATTTCCGGCTCGGACTGGATCGTCGGAGAAGCCAGGTTGACGTCAGCCGAGCATCTCATCAAGGTTGCTCTGCGAAATCGATCAATGATGACCTGGTCTCCCTGATCCAGCTGCGCATTCATCCATTCGACCGCATCAGCCCAGTCAGCGTTCTTCGCATCAAGAGGCTTGCCCAGAAGTTTGGCTCCGTAGGCATCGGCCATGTGGCGACAAAGACTAGTGTCCTCGAAGCTCACCGAGACGCGATTGGTTCGGAACTTCCAGGCTGTTGTTGAGGCAAGCGACCCCCGCCTTCGACGTTCAGCGGGCGACGTGATAGTGCTCCTGGCCGACAACGTTCGGTCGAGGATGCGCGAGGACGAGTCCAGCGGGTCGACGGCCGGGTAGATGCCTTTTTCCGAGATCGCGCGGTTGAGAACGGTCTGCGCGTCCAAGTGGGCGAACGAGGCGGCCGGGGCCGGGTCGGTCAAGTCGTCGGCGGGCACGTAGATGGCCTGCACCGAGGTGATCGAGCCCTTGGTGGTCGAGGTGATGCGTTCCTGCAGCGCGCCCATGTCGGTCGCGAGCGTCGGCTGGTAACCCACCGCCGACGGGATGCGGCCGAGCAGCGCCGACATTTCCGAACCCGCCTGCGTGAAGCGGAAGATGTTGTCGACGAAGAAGAGGATGTCCTTGCCCTGGTCGCGGAAGTTTTCCGCGATGGTGAGGCCGGTCAGAGCGACGCGGGCGCGGGCGCCCGGCGGCTCGTTCATCTGGCCGAACACCAGCGAGCAGCGCGACGTGCCGCCGCCGCCAGCCTGGTTCACGCCCGACTCCACCATCTCGTGATAGAGGTCGTTGCCTTCGCGCGTGCGCTCGCCGACGCCGGCGAACACGGAGTAGCCGCCGTAGGCTTTCGCGATGTTGTTGATCAGTTCCTGGATCAGCACGGTCTTGCCGACGCCGGCGCCGCCGAACAGGCCGATCTTGCCGCCCTTGGCGTACGGGCACAGCAGGTCGACGACCTTGATGCCCGTCGGCAGGATTTCCGGCACCGGCTTCTGGTCGACGAAGGACGGGGCGGGCTGGTGGATGCCGCGCAGGACCGAGCGGTCAACCGGGCCGGCTTCGTCGATCGGCTCGCCGATGACGTTGAGAATGCGGCCCAGCGTGGCTTCGCCGACCGGCACCGAGATCGGCTCGCCCGTGTCCGTGACTTCGTGGCCGCGCGTCAGGCCTTCGGTCGAGTCCATCGCGATCGTGCGGACCGTGTTCTCGCCAAGGTGCTGCGCGACTTCGAGAACAAGGCGCGTGCCGTTGTTCGTCGTCTCCAGCGCGTTGAGGATCGCCGGCAGGTGGCCGTCGAACTCGACGTCGACGACGGCGCCGATGACCTGGCTTACGCGGCCCTTCACGTTGGTGGCGGTTTTCGTGCTCATGTCTGGCCTCTGGTCTCAGTCGTATCTGCAGTGTTCGTTAGAGCGCTTCGGCGCCCGAGATGATCTCGATGAGTTCCTTGGTGATCTGCGCCTGGCGGGCGCGGTTGTAGCGCAGCTGCAGCGACTTGATCATGTCGCCGGCGTTGCGCGTGGCGTTGTCCATGGCCGTCATCTGCGCGCCCTGGAAGCCGGCTTCGGTTTCCAGCAGCGCCGACAGGATCTGCGTCGACAGGTAGCGCGGCAGCAGCGCCTCGAGGATCGCCTCTTCGCTCGGCTCGTAGATGTAGCGCGCGCCTGCAGGTCGACCGTCGGCGCATCAGCCGGCGGCCGCGCCGGGATCAGCTGCATCGCGGTCGGGATCTGCGTCAGCAGGTTCTTGAAGCGCGCGAAGATCAGCGTCGCAACATCGAACTCGGCCGCGTCGAAGCGGTCGGTGATCTCGCGCGCGATGCGCGGCTGCGCTTTCGGCCGTCACCGTGCGCTCGCTCTTGCGATCGATGTGGCCGACGATCAGCTGGCCATAACTGGCGCTTCAGCGCGTCGGAGCCCTTCTTGCCGACGGTGAGGATCTTCACCGTCTTGCCGGCTGCGCTGCAGGCGGCGGATCTCGGCGCGCGCCAGCTTGACGATGTTGGTGTTGAAGCCGCCGCACGAGGCCGCGCTCGGACGTCATCACGACGAGCAGGTGCACGTCGTCGTTGCCCGTGCCGGCGATCAGTTTCGGTCCGCCGCCGGCCGCCGCGCCCGAGGCGAGGTTGGCGATCACGGCCGCCATGCGCGTCGCATAGGGACGCGCCGCCTGCGCCGCTTCCTGCGCGCGCTTCAGCTTGGCCGTGGCGACCATCTGCAGCGCCTTGGTGATCTTCTGCGTGGACTTCACGCTGACGATCCGGAGGCGGAATTCCTTCAAGCTGGGCATGGGCTATGCCTTGTCCTCAGACTTTCGGGGTTACGCGAACGATCTTGCGTGAACGCTTCGAGCGTGGCCTTGATCGCGTCTTCGATCTTGCCGCCGTCCTTGCCGTTCTTGGAGATGTCCTTCTGGTCGCGGATGTCGGCCAGCAGGGCCTGCTTGTCGGCGCGGATGTGGCGCAGCAGTTCGGCCTCGAAGCGCACGACCGCATCGGTCGGCACCTTGTCGAGATAGCCGCGCGTGCCGGCGTAGATCACCACGACCTGCTCTTCCATCTGCAGCGGCGAGTATTGCGGCTGCTTCAGGAGCTGGGTCAGGCGCGCGCCGCGGTTGAGCTGGCGTTGCGTGGTGGCGTCGAGGTCCGAACCGAACTTCGCGAAGGCGGCCATCTCGCGATACTGCGAGAGTTCCGACTTCATCGTGCCGGCGACCTGCTTGGTCGATTTCACCTGGGCCGAACCGCCCACGCGCGACACCGACAGGCCGACGTTCACGGCCGGGCGGATGCCCGAGTTGAACAGGTCGGTCTCGAGGAAGATCTGGCCGTCGGTGATCGAGATCACGTTGGTCGGGATGTAGGCCGACACGTCGTTGGCCTGCGTCTCGATGATCGGCAGCGCCGTCAGCGAGCCCGAACCATGGTCCTTGTTCATTTTCGCCGCGCGCTCGAGCAGGCGCGAGTGGAGATAGAACACGTCGCCCGGATAGGCTTCGCGGCCCGGCGGGCGGCGCAGCAGCAGCGACATCTGGCGGTAGGCGACGGCCTGCTTCGAGAGATCGTCATAGATGATCAGCGCGTGCATGCCGTTGTCGCGGAACCATTCGCCCATCGTGCAGCCGGTGAACGGCGCGAGGTATTGCAGCGGGGCCGGCTCCGACGCCGTGGCGGCGACGACGATCGTGTACTCAAGCGCGCCGCGCTCTTCGAGCGACTTCACGACCTGGGCGACGGTCGAGCGCTTCTGACCGATGACGACGTAGATGCAGTAGAGCTTCTCGCTCTCGTTGCCGCGGGCGTTGATGGCTTTCTGGTTGAGGATGGTGTCGATCGCGACGGCGGTCTTGCCGGTCTGGCGGTCGCCGATGATCAGCTCGCGCTGGCCACGGCCGATCGGAACCAGCGTGTCGATGGCCTTGATGCCGGTCGACATCGGCTCGTGCACCGACTTGCGCGGCAGGATGCCCGGGGCTTTCACGTCGACGCGGCGGCGCTCGGCGACGTTCGTCAGCGGACCCTTGCCGTCGATCGGCTCGCCGAGCGCGTCGACCACGCGGCCGAGCAGGCCCTTGCCGACCGGGGCGGCCACGATCTCCTGCGTCCGCTTGACGTTGTCGCCTTCCTTGATGCCGCGGTCGTCGCCGAAGATCACGACGCCGACATTGTCGCGCTCGAGGTTCAGCGCCATGCCCTTGACGCCGAGTTGGTGAACTGCACCATCTCGCCGGCCTGCACGCTGTCGAGGCCGTGGACGCGGGCGATGCCGTCGCCCACCGACAGCACCTGGCCGACGTCGGAGACTTCGGCTTCAGCGCCGAAGTTGCGTGATCTGCTTCTTCAGGATCTCGGAGATTTCTGCGGCGCGAATGTCCATGGGCTCAGGCCCCCTTCATGAGGTTCGTCAGGTTGTTCAGTTTGGTGCGGATCGAGGCGTCGACCAGCCGCGAGCCCATCTTGAGCTGCAGGCCGCCGATCAGCGCGGGATCGACTTCGACATCGACCGTCACGCTGCGGCCGAGCGCCTTCGAGACGGCGCTTTCGAGGTCGAGCGTCTGGTCTTTGGTGATCGGCTTGGCGACGCGCGCGGTCGACGCGGCTGGCGCCGCGATGCTTGGCGGCCTTCTCGGCGAACGATTTCGCCATGCCCGGCAGTGTCGCCCGCGCGGCGGTTCAGCGGCGACGACGCCGACGAAGTTGCTTGCGCCAGCTCGGCAGGCCGAGCTTGTCGCCGAGCGCGGCGAGCACGGCAGCTTTCTCTTCGGACTTGTGCAGCGGCGACTTCAGCGCGCGCGAGAGAGCCGCATCGCCCTCGATCAGCTTGCGCCAGCGCGGTCAGGCCCGTTGTCCACCGCGTCCACCTCGCCCGAGGTGATCGCCATGTCGAAAACGGCGGCGGCATAGCGCTGCGCGGCTTCGCTTACGAACTGGTCGTTGAACCGGCCAAATCGCTAGCCCCAAATCCAGTCATGGGCCTCGAATCCCCCGCACCGGTTCGAGGCAAAAATTGTTGTGAAATCAGCCACGTAGATACGGGTGGCCGCCCGCGTTGTCTGTCGCGCGGGGTGACTAGCACGCTGCGAGCCGTGTGACAACTCAAGTAAATTGGC
>CAWFJQ010000002.1:0-1072345 GCA_963816265.1 Vicinamibacterales bacterium | reverse complement strand
TAGATTTCAATCTCCATGGAAAATGGGCGTACTGATATGTGTGCCAGTCCGTAACTAATGGCGAGCCACCGTTGGATGCAGTAGGATCATGCAGTAAGATCAATTGCGATGTGAGGCAACTTCAGTCTTCCTTCATGCAATCTGTAAAACATGTCGGCCAACATACCTCCCACATCTGCTTGACTATGGTCGATTCATTGGGAGTGGCTCATCCCCTTTCTCTATGGAAACTTCCTTTCCACAGAACTAATCACGTGGAAAGGTGTGACCAGAGGCTCGGAGCCTCAGTAGAGAATGGGGACAGCCGGAGATCTACCTTCTCCTTAAAGAACTGATATCTAAAGGCTACGTGCTTTGTTAATGGCGGCATTTTAAGAGCCGTTGCAATATTAGGTTCGACTATGAACCTTGGCTTGAAAGAAATGAATGTCGTTCTTGAGGACAGGCCTTATAATCGTCGTTGTTTCACAAGAACCGAAGTTGTTGCTGGGCACCAGAAGAGAGCGCCGTTTACGAAAAAACTGGCGTTATGACTGCAGTGACCATAAAAAAAACCAGGCCTGGCAAACCACGTCGTTCGGTATCAGCGCCGAGTATACGCGGTGTAAACTGGCGACCGAAAAAGATGGAAGCACACCCTGTAAGGATTCCCTCTCTTCAGGTCCTTGCTTACAACAATGGAGTTCTTGATGTAACAAGAAAAAATGAAACCGGTAAAGTAACCTTGGCTTGAAAGAAATGAATGGCGTTATTAATGGAGAGGCCTTATAATTGTCGTTGTTTCACAAGAACCCAAGTTGTTGCTGGGCACCAGAAGAGAGCGCCGTTTACGAAAAAACTGGTGTTATGACTGCAGTGACCATAAAAAAAACCCAGGCCTGGCAAACCACGTCGTTCGGTAACAGCGCCGAGTATACGCAGTGTAAACTGGCGACCGAAAAAGATGGAAGCACACCCTGTAAGGATTCCCTCTCTTCAGGTCCTTGCTTACAACAATGGAGTTCTCGATGTAACAAGAAAAAATGGCACAGCAAAAAAAGGCTTTCCGTCAACCGAAGAAAAGAAAAACTAACGGTACGTCCGTCGACGGTCTAGGTACAGACGATCAAGCTAAAAAAATAGCTGGACAGTCACTGGCAAAACAGCAACACGAGTGAAGGCGATTGAGGAACAAGGACAAAAGAGACACAAGCCAGTGACAAACGAAATGATGCCTTACCTATCTATTGAGTATACGCGGTGTACACTGGCGACCGAAAAACGAGGAAGCACACCCTGTAAGGATTCCCTCTCTTCAGGTCCTTGCTTACAACAATGGAGTTCTCGATGTAACAAGAAAAAATGGCACTCCCCAAAAAGGCTAGTCCGTCCGTAAACCGAAGAAAAGAAAAATTAACGGTACGTCCGTGGACGGTCTAAAGACAGACGATCAAGCTAAAAAAATAGCTGGACAGTCACTGGCAAAAAAGCAACACGAGTGAAGGCGATTGAGGAACAAGGACAAAAGAGACACAAGCCAGTGACAAACGAAATGATGCCTTACCTATCTATGCAGAGGAGGTGAAAGACAATGGGGAGATCGGGTCACCGGTTTCGGAGAAATGTCCAGAATTCTGTTGTTCTCGACGGACTCCAGAAGATCTCTGAAATGAATTGTGTGGGCAGCAGCGAGTCGCGCAATTTTTTTTCGCACACTGCGCGAAAAAGCCGCGCGCGTCAGTCTGACGACTTGACTGGTAGAGGTTAACGTGGGAAGGTACGTCTTACGTACATTGCCACGGTGGACCAGGTACTTTTTTTTTTAAATAAATAGAGTCTATATTGCTCATTTTCAAATACGTATGTAATTTACTTTTCAATTATGGGCACCGGAATCGTGTTTTCCTCTGTACGTACAAATCCTACGATAAATTAATAGTGCACATGTCATTTTCAAAAACGATCGTGTTTGCTCATTTACAAATACGTATGTAATTGACAATTCAAATATGGGCACCGGAATCGTGTTTTCCTCTGTACGTACAAATCGTACGATAAATACATAGTGCACATGTCATTCTCAAAAACGATCGTGTTTTCCATGGTACAAAAAAAACGTAGCGTCTACAGTAAGCAACCCAGTACTCCCGGAGATCCCAGTAAAAACAAAGCGGGCAGGCTGCTGCGCGCCGCTTTTCAGTCTGTAAGATTCAACAGGGGAACATACCAGAAAGGAAATTTCAGACTGAAAGTCACGCCAGCTACACGTTCACCCAAACATTGCGTCAAAACTCACAGGTGAGTTCGCCATGAACCAGCCCTACTCAAAAAGGAGATGCAGCTTCCTTCTCCTCTCTCTCTCTCTCTCTCTCTTCTCTCTCTCTCACACACTCTCTCTTTCTCTCTCTCTGACTCTCCGGTGTGCAAGTCCTGGTAAGTGGTATTTATGAGTATGCTGTGCTTTGCGATTGTAACCAGCAAATCTCTCTCTCCTTCGCTCTCCCGCGACTCTCTCACTTTCGTTTTCTCCCTTTTTCTGTCTTCTTTTCTCTCTCACTCTTGCTCCTTGTGTCTTGCTCCCCCCGTGACTCTCAGATGTACAAGCACTGGTAAGCGCTATTCATTGAGGTGTGCTTTGCCTCCTCCTCTCCCCGCGACTCTTTGTTTTTCTCACTCTCCTTTCTCTATCTCGATGTCTCTTTCTCGATTAGCAAGATAGAAAAAATGAGCAGGACCCAAACAACTCGCAAAAGGAAGAGAAACTTTGTTGACACATACAGAGATTTAAAGGAAGGAGAAGCAAGCGAATACGAAGTGGAAGATAGTGATAGTGTAGCAGACAACTGGGCAGCAGCAAATCTCTATATAGTTTAGCTCATATTGTAACTTTTACCAAGTAGCGAGACCAGTGGTGAAACACAGAAACAAATGATTCCTTAGTAGAACTTGCCTTGTCTAAGAAGAAAGGGAGCGCTAATCCCGACCGTCCGACGCCGTCGAGCCAGCGCTCGTCGATCTCGGTCTCGTCGTCGATCAGGTGCCCTGCGACGCCCGAGGCGCGCGCGACGTCGACGAGGCGATTCGAGTTGGACGAGTTCTTCGACCCGAGCACGAGCAGGAGGTCGATCTCGGCCAGCATCTCCTTCACGGCCCACTGGCGGTTGGAGGTCGCGTAACAGATGTCCTCCTTGCGCGGCGCGTAGATCTGCGGGAAGCGCCGGCGGAGAACGGCGATGATCTCGGAGGTCTCGTCGACCGAGAGCGTCGTCTGCGTGATGTACGCGATGCGCGCGTCGGACGGGAGTCGAGCGCCTCGGCCTCGGCGACGTCCTGCACGAGATCGTCGCGTCCGGCGCCTCGCCCATCGTCCCGACGACCTCCTCGTGGCCCTCGTGGCCGATCAGGATCACCGTGTAGCCGTCGGCCGCGTAGCGGCGCGCCTGCACGTGCACCTTGGTGACGAGCGGGCAGGTCGCGTCGATCACGTTGTGCTCGAGCGCGGCGGAGTTGGCGTGCACGGTCGGCGCGACACCGTGCGCCGAGTAGACGACCGTGGCGCCGGCGGGAACCTCGGTCTCCTCGTCGACGAAGATCGCGCCGCGCGCCTCGAGGTCGCGGACGACGTGGATGTTGTGGACGATCTGCTTGCGGACGTAGACCGGGCGCACCGTAGTGCTCGAGCGCCTTCTCGACCGTCTCGACGGCGCGCTCGACCCCGGCGCAGTAGCCGCGGGGCGAGGCGAGCAGAACCCGTTCGACCATGCCGACAGGGTATCGCGTCGGCTTCAGCCGATCGGCCGTCAGCGCGATGTCTCGGCGAGCAGGATCCCGACGAGCACGACGACGCCGCCGACGATCTGGACCGCGACGAGCGCCTCGCCGAGCCAGACCCAGGCGATCACGGCCGCCGCGACCGGCTCGAACGTCGCCACGATCCCGACCGTGGTCGCGGGCAGGTGCTTCAGCGCCCCGACCGAGAGCGAGAACGGCACGATCGTGCCGAACACGATCCCCCACAGCGCGAGCGCGCCGACGGGCACCGTGAAGAGGCCGTGGGGCAGCTCGACGCTGATCCGCAGCGCGTCGGTCGGGAAGCTCCACCAGGGCAGGACGATCGCCCAGGCGAGCGAGGCGAAGCCGAGGCCGAAGCAGACGACCGAGATCGGGTCGCGGCGCCCGACGAGGCGCTCGCCCATCAGGTAGTAGACGGCGAGCGCGACGGCGGCGAGCAGGCCCGGCGGCGACGCCGACCCCGTCGAGCGTGATGCCGTGCCAGACCTGCGCGACGAGCGCGAGGCCGCCGATCACGAGCCCGAGCGCCGGCCACACGCGGCGGCGCACCGGCTCGTGCCAGACGAACCGGGCCCAGAGCGCGATCAGCACCGGGGCGGTGAACTCGAACAGCAGGCCGATCCCGATCGGCAGCCGGTCGATCGCGACGAAGTAGAGCCACTGCACGAACGCGAAGCCGACGATGCCGTAGAACGCGAGCCGGCCGAGCTCGCGGCGCGTCCCGACCCGCAGCCGCTGCGGTGCGACGATCGCGAGCCCGAGCGCCAGCCCGAGGAAGCCGCCGGTCGAGCGGAGCTCCGTCCAGCGCAGCGTGCCGATGTCGCTCGCCGTCGAGCGCGATCTTCGAGACCGCGCCGTTGACCGCGAACATCGTCGCGGCCGCGATCGTCATCGCGTAGCCGACGCCGCGGCCGGCGGTGGCGGGAGAGCTCTCCGGGAGGCAGCGCGAGCTCGGTCACCGGTCGAGGCTAGCGAGTCGGCCGGCGGACGCCGCCGAGTAGGCTCTTCCGCGATGATCGATCGCGTCGCCCTCTTCGTCACGTGTCTCGCCGACACGCTCTTCCCGCAGGTCGGCAAGGCGACCGTGACCGTGCTCGAGCGGCTCGGGATCGAGGTCGTCTTCCCGGCCGAGCAGACCTGCTGCGGCCAGATGCACGCCAACTCCGGCTACCCCGGCGAGGCGGAGCTGCTCGCCCGCCGATTCGTCGAGGTCTTCGACGGCTTCGACGCGATCGTGACGCCGTCCGGCTCGTGCGCGGCGCAGGTGCGGGAGCACGTTCCCGGCCTGCTCGGCGGCGACGACCGCGGCGTGCCGGCGCGGACGTGGGAGCTCTCGCAGTTCCTCACCGGCGTGCTCGGGCGTCGAGGACGTCGGCTCGACGCTACGAGGGCACGGTCGCCTACCACCCGACCTGCCACTCGCTGCGGCTCCTGCGCGTCGGCGACGCGCCGCTGCGGCTGCTGCGCGCCGTGCCCGGGCGTCGAGCTGGTCGAGCTGCCCGACGCGGAGGAGTGCTGCGGCTTCGGCGGCACGTTCGCGGTCAAGAACGCCGACGTCTCGGCGGCGATGCTCGACGAGAAGCTCGCGGCGGTCGTCGCCACGGGCGCCGACGCCGTCTGCGCCTGCGACAGCTCGTGCCTGATGCACATCGGCGGCGGGCTCCGCCGCCGCGGCATCGCCGTGCGGCCGCGTGCATCTGGCGGAGATCCTCGCGTCGTGAGCGGCGCAGCCGCGGCGACGCGCGCGGCCCGAGAGCTTCCCGCAGGCGGCGCCGGCTGCGCTCGCGAACCGCGCAGGTGCGGGCCAACATCCGCCACGCGACGAGCACGATCCGCGCCAAGCGCGCCGCCGTCGTGGCCGAGGTGCCCGACTGGGAGGCGCTGCGCGAGGCCGGAGCGGCGATCAAGGACGACGACGCTCGCCCGCCTCGACGCGGTGCTCGTCGAGCTCGAGGCGTCGGTCGAGGCGGCCGGGGGGCACGGTCCACTGGGCGCGCGACGCGGCCGAGGCGAACGAGATCGTCGATCGCGCTCGTCCGGGCCGAGGGCGCCGACGAGGTCGTGAAGGTGAAGTCGCTCGCGACCGACGAGATCCGGCTCAACGAGGCGCTCGAGGCGGCGGGCATCCGCCGATCGAGACCGACCTGGCCGAGCTGATCGTCCAGCTCGCGGACGAGCGGCCGTCGCACCTGCTCGTGCCGGCGATCCACAAGAACCGGGTCGAGATCCGCGATCTGTTCCGTGACCGCCTCGGGCTGCCCGGATCTCTCCGACGACCCGGCCGAGCTCGCCGAGGCGGCCCGGCTCCATCTCCGCGAGGCATTCCTGCGCGCCCGGGTTGCGATCTCTGGCGCGAACTTCGCCGCCGCCGACACGGGCACGATCTGCGTCGTCGAGTCCGAGGGCAACGGCCGGATGTGCACGACCCTGCCGGAGGTGCTGATCACGGTGATGTCCCGTGTGATGCTGGCGATGAAGACGCTGGCGTCGACCGACCTCCCGGGCAAGACGCTCATCTTCGACGAGGTCGACGCCGGCATCGGCGGGCGAGTCGCCGACGTCGTCGGCGCGCGCCTGCGACGCTGGGGCGGCGCATTCCAGGTCCTCTGCATTACGCACCTGCCGCAGGTCGCGGCGTTCGCCGACACGCACTTCCTGATCGAGAAGCGGTCGAGGGCGGCCGGACCGCGACGCGCGTGAGTCGCCTCGACTAGCTGATGCGCGGGTCGAGGAGCTGGCCCGGATGCTGGGCGGCAGGCACGGTCAGCGACAGCGGTCCGCGCCTCGGCCCGCGAGATGCTCGCGCGAGGACAGCCGGCGAGGCGAAAGGCGAATCAAAACCGAAAGGCGAAAGCGAAAGTCCACAGACCACGGGGCGAAGGCGACGGCTCGTGGCGCGTCAAGGTACCTACCTCATCGAGACGTTCGGCTGCCAGATGAACGTTCACGACTCCGAGCGCATGGCCGGCCTGCTCGAGCAGGCTGGCTACGAGCCGACGCGGACGAGCCGCCGACGCGGACGTCGTGGTCATCAACACCTGCAGCGTCCGCGAGCGCGCCGAGGAGAAGCTCTTCACGCGCCTCGGCGAGACTGCGCGCGATGGCCGCGCGAGACAGGGCCACGACCCGATCGTCGCCGTCGCCGGCTGCGTCGCGCAGCAGGAAGGCGCGGCGATTCTCAAGCGCGCACCAGGCGTCGCCGACGTCGTCGTCGGCACGCAGGCCATCCGAAGCGCTGCCGATGCTCGTCGACGCAGGCCGCGCGAGGAGCGACGGCCCGTCAATCGACCTGAACCCGTACGAGGACGTCACGTTTCCGCTCGGGCGTCGCGCGCCGCAGCGATCCCGTCAAGGCCTACGTCACGATCATCGAGGGCTGCAACGAGTTCTGCAGCTTCTGCGTCGTGCCGTACACGCGCGGCCACGAGCGGATGCGGCCGGAGGCGGACATCTGGCCGAGGTCCGACAGGCGGCCGCGACGGGCCGCCGCGAGGTCCAGCTCCTCGGACAGATCGTCAATCACTACCAGGCGCCGGACGACCCGGCGTGCGACTTCGCCGGCCTCCTCGAGGCGCGTTCACGACGTCGCCGGCATCGAGCGGATCCGCTTCGCGAGTCCGCACCCTCGGCACGTCACGACCGCGCTTCCTCGACGCGATGCGCGCGCTCCCGAAGGTCTGCCGCCACCTGCACCTGCCGGTGCAGTCGGGCTCGACGCGCATCCTCGAGGCGATGCGGCGCGCTATACGCGCGAGAGCTACCTCGAGTCTGGTCGGCCGGATCCGCGACGTCCGTGCCCGGACGTCGCGCTGTCGACCGACATGATCGTCGGGTTTCCCGGGCGAGACCGACGCGCGACTTCGAGGACACGCTGTCGCTGACCGAGACGGTCCGTTTCCACAGCATGTTCTCGTTCAAGTACTCGCCGCGGCCGAATACGCTGGCCGACAAGCGGCTGCGCCGACGACGTGACCGGAGGCGGAGAAGACGCGCCGCATCGTCGCACTGCAGGCGCTGCAGCGGGCAGATTCAGAGCGAGCTGAACGATCGGCCTCGGTGGGCAAGACCGTCGACGTGCTGATCGACGCGGCGCAGCCGGCGGCGCGACACGGAACTCTCCGGGCGGACGACGCAGAACGTCGTCGTCAACTTCGCCGGGCCCGACCGACTGGATCGGCCGGATCGTGCCGTGCGATCGAGCGGAGTCGGGCCGCACAGCGTCTGGGGCGCCGTGGCGCAGCCCGTAGCGATTGACAGCGGCGTCGACGGCGCCTACGGTAGGCAGCCATGCAAATCGAGATGACCATCAAGGGGCTGATGGTCGACCCCGATCACCAACATGCCGATCGTGATCCTGCGCGACAAGGACGGCCAGCGCGTGCTGCCGATCTGGGTCGGGCTCTTCGAGGCCAACGCCATCGCGCTGCAGATCGAGAACGTCGTCGACGCCGCGGCCGATGACGCACGACCTGCTGCGGAACGTCATCGAGGACCTGCAAGGCGACGGTCGCAGAAGATCGTCGTCTGCGACCTGCAGGACAACACGTTCTACGCGCTGATCTACCTCGCGCGTGCACGGCGACACGGTCGCGATCGACGCCCGGCCGAGCGACGCGATCGCCCTGGCGCTGCGGACGCAGGCGCCGATCTTCGTCGAAGACACGGTCATCGACAACGCGAAGACGGTGACCTCACCGCCGACAAGAACGACTCCGAGCGCCTGCAGAAGTGGCTCGAGAGCCTCGACCCCGAGGACCTCGGCAAGTACAAGATGTAGCGGTCGTCGGCCTGACCCGCAGGCGGCGTCGACCCACCGAATCCGCGGTTGCCTGATCCCAGCGGCGACAGATCACGACGGTCTCACAATCGGCGTCACAGCCTCGCGATGATCGTCGCCATCGCCAATCAGAAGGGCGGCGTGGGGAAGACCACCACCGCCATCAACCTCGCCGCCGCCCTGGCGCTGCGCGGCAAGCGCACGCTGCTGATCGACCTCGATCCCCAGGCCAACAGCACGATGTCGTTCCTCGACATCACGACGCGTGACGCGGAGCGTCTACGACGCGATCGCGGACCCGGCCGTGACGCATGAGCGACGTCATCATGCCGACGCCGCATCGAGAACCTGTGCCGTCGCCCCGTCGCGGATCGCGCTCGCCAAGCTCGAAGCCAAGCTGGTCGGGGAGATGGACGCGCACTTCCGGCTGAAGGACAAGCTCGAGCCGTCACTGGCCGAGTATCGCGAACATCGTCATCGACTGCCCGCCGACGCTCGGGCTGCTGACCGTCAACGCGCTGGTCGCGGCGACGCACCTGCTGATTCCGATTCAGTCGTCGTACTTCGCGCTCGAAGGCACCGACGACCTGCTCGAGACCATCGAGAAGGTCCGGGCGCGCGCCAACCCGGCGCTGCGGATCCTCGGCGTCGTGATCACGATGCACGACAAGCGGACGGCGCTGGCGCGCGACATCCGCGACCAGATCCAGAAGGTCTTCGGCGGCAAGGTGTTCAAGACCGTGATCACGCAAGAGCGTGCGGCTGGAGGAGAGCCCGGCCTACAAGGAATCGATCTTCACGTTTGCGCCCGATTCGACCGGCGCGACCGAGTACTACCGGCTGTGCGAGGAGGTCATCGACCGTGTCTAGACGAGGCTTGCCCGGAACGATCGCGATGCGCCACGACGAGCACTACGTCGAGGCGCTGGCCGCGTCGGCCGGCACGCCGGTCGGGCGCATGGTCGCCGATCGACCAGATCGACCCGAACCCCAACCAGCCACGGCAGGTCATGGGCGACCTGTCGGAGCTGATCGCCTCGATCGCCGAGAAGGGCTCATCGAGCCGCTGGTCGTCCGGCAGCGCGGCGAGCCGCTTCCAGATCATCGCCGGCGAGCGCCGCTACCAGGCAGCGGTCCAGGCCGGCCTGCGCGAACTGCCGGTCGTCATCCGCGACGTCGACGACACCGAGGTTATCGAGCTCGCGCTGATCGAGAACCTCCAGCGGAAGGACCTGACGCCGTTCGAAGAGGCCGAGGCCTTGCGCAGCTTGCGCGACACGCTGCGGCTACACCCACGAGGATCTGGCGAGGCGGCTCGGGAAGTCGCGGACGTCGATCACCGAGTCGCTGGCGCTCGACGCAGATGCCCGAGGAGGTCCGAAATCTTTGTCGGCTGGCCGACATTTCACTCTAAGTCGCTGCTTTTACAGATAGTTAGGCAGGCAGACTCAGAGAAAATGATCGCGCTGATCGAGCGACGTCCCGCCAGGCCAGCCGGCGACCAGTCCGTGACCCGGGAGCCGCTGCGGGCCGAGCAAGAAGAAGGCCGGGTCGGCCCAAGGCCTTCGTGTTCCAGTACCAGGCCTCCGACCAAGGCCTTCAGCCTGAAGCTGAACTTCCGCAAGTCCGACGTCCCGCAAGACGAAGTCATCTCAGCCCTCGAGGACCATCATCAGCGGACCTCCGCGCCGACGCCTAGCGCGCTGCACAGATACCGCACAGCACGCTGAGCGCCGCGCTGAGCCAGGCGTCGGCCTGGCTCGACGAACCGGCAGGGCCGGCAGCCACATGCATTCCAGTCTATAGTTAACATAATATGTATTATCGGACTCTGATGGATTACACAGGAAAATGCCCTGTTGATGTCTGTGGGCTTGACGCGGATTCCCTGGCCGATGCCGCGCCGCCAGGCTGATCGGGCTCGCCGGTGAATCGCCGCCGCCCGCCCGCCCGGAACGTTGGCTCCCGCGCCAAGCTGCTGACGGCTCACGATGCTGCGGATCCTCGACCGCTACGTCATCCGCGAAGTCGCTCGCCCCGTTCGTCCTCGCGCTCTCGCTGTTCACCTTCATCCTGCATGGTCGACCCGCTGATGAAGTGAGGCGCAGCGCCTCATCGAGAAAGGCGTCGGCACGGTCGACCATCCTCCGGATCCTGGCGACGCTGCTGCCGCAGGCCCTCGGCATCACCATCCCGGTGGCGCTGCTGGTCGGGCTGCTGATCGGCCTCGGCCGGCTGTCGGCGGATCGCGAGGCCGTCGCCCTCCAGGCCTGCGGCGTCAGCCTGACCCGGCTGCTGCGGCCGGTCGCGGCCTGCGCGGTGGCGGCCTGCCTGGCGACCGGCTACGTGATGATCTGGGCGATGCCGGCGGGCAACAAGCACTACCAGTCGCTGCTGGCCGAGATCGTCGCCGCCCGCATCGCCACCGAGATCAAGCCGCGGGTCTTCTTCGAGGACTTCCCGAACCTGACGTTCTACTCGCGGGACGTCGCCAGCGACGGTGCCGGCTGGCGCGACGTCTTCGTCGCGGACCGCCGCAACCCCGACCGTCCCCAGTTCCTGGTCGCCGCCCGCGGCCGCCTCGTCATCGACGAGAAGCTGCGAACGTCGACCTGACCTCTGGGACGGGCAGCTCAGCACCGGGTCGACCCGAAGGACCCGGCCAAGTACGAGGTCCAGCGGTTCGCCACCCAGACGGTCAAGCTCGACGCCAACGACGTCTTCCCGAAGACCGACATCATCCACGGCGCGCCGGAGATGACCATCGCCGAGCTCCAGGCGGAGATTTCCCGCAAGGAGGGGCAAGGGCAGTCACCGCACAACGAGGTGATGTACATGCACCAGAAGTTCGCCTTTCCGGCGGCCTGTCTGGTGTTCGGCCTGCTCGCGCTCAGCCTGGGCGTCTCGAACAGCAAGGACAGCAAGCACGCCAGCTTCGTGGTCGGGCTGGCGGTGGTGTTCGTGTTCTACGCCTTGATGATGATCGGCTCGTCGCTGACCAAGGCGCACGTCTTTCCGGCGAGCCTGGCCCGCTGGCTCCCGAATATCGTCCTCGGCCTGGCCGGGGTCGGGCTGCTGGTCTACCGGCATCGCCACGCCGACGCCGGGGTCCAGATCGGCCTGCCGAAGCCGGCCGCGATACGGGAGGCGATCGAGCGCCGACTGCCCTGGCGCCGCCGAGCCAGCCCGGCCGTCGAAGCCTCGGCAGCGGCGGTCCGGGATGCCCAGGCCCAGGCGAACGCCGCCGCGCCGGCTGCCCCGAGCAAGCGGGCGAAGGTCGTCCTCGTCCTTCGCGTCCCCCGCAGCGCGGCCGAACTGGTCCGACTGCCCCGTCCGAGCCTGCTCGACGCCTACGTCGGCAAGGCCTACCTGCGCGTCCTCCTGCTGGCCTTCGCCGGCATGCTCGGCATCTTCTACATCGGGTCGTTCATCGACTGGTCCGACAATCTGTTCAAGGGCCAGGCGACCCCGGCCCAGCTGGCGCTGTACATGTGGTACTCGACGCCGCAGTTCGTCTACTACGTGCTGCCGTTGTCGGCGCTGGTCGGGACGCTGGTCACCATCGGCCTGCTGACCAAGTCGAGCGAGCTGATCGTGATGCGCGCCTGCGGCGTCAGCCTCTACCGGACGGCCCTGCCGCTGCTGGTCCTCGGCCTGCTGTGGAGCGGCATGCTGTTCGGGCTCGAGGAGTCGTTCCTGGCCGCGTCGAACCGCAAGGCGGCCGAGCTGAAGCACCTGATGCGTGGCGGCGCGCCGCGCACGTTCGACGTCCTGTCGCGGCAGTGGGTCGCCGGCCGGGACGGCCGGATCTACCACTACACCTACTTCGATCCCCGGGCCCGGACGCTGACCGGCCTCGACGTCTACCGGTTCTCGGACAAGCCGTGGGGGCTGACCGAGACCATGTCGGTGCGGGCGGCGTCCTACCAGCCCGCGGACAGCACCTGGCTGGCCGACCAGGGCTGGTCGCGGCGCTTCGCCGGCGAGGTCGTCACCGAATACCGGCCCCTCGCCAACCAGCCCCTGATCTTCGAAGCGGCGTCCTACTTCGGCACCGAACAGCCCGACGCCGATCGCCTCAGCTTCACCAGCCTGCGGCGCTACATCGCGGCGCTGCGGATCAGCGGCTTCGACGTCGTCCCGTATCGCGTCGCGCTGCACCGCAAGATCGCGTTCCCGTTCGTGGCCCTGGTGATGACGCTGATCGCCATCCCCTTCGCGGTGACGACCGGCCGCCGCGGCGCGCTGTTCGGGATCGGCCTCGGCCTGCTGCTGGCGATCTCGTACTGGGGGCTGTCGGCGGTGTTCGGCGCGATCGGCGGAGCCGGACTGCTCTCTCCCCCGCTCGCCGCCTGGGCGCCGAACGTCCTGTTCGTCTCGGCAGCCAGCTACCTGCTGCTCACGGTTCGCACCTAGGCAGCGAAAACAGAAACTCCCAACTCCCAACCTCCAACTCCCAAGCCTTGTCGGCCAGGAATTGGGAGTTGGGAATTGGGAGTTGGGAATTGGGAGTTCGTAGCGGACGCTGGCGGTTACGCCTTGGCGGACGCGGTGGCGCCGGCCTTGAGGGCGGCGGCCTTGTCCCTCTTCTCCCAGGTGAAGCCGGCGTCCTCGCGGCCGAAGTGGCCGAAGGCAGCGGTCTTCTTGTAGATCGGCTTGCGCAGGTCGAGCTCCTCGATGATGCCCTTCGGCGTCAGCTTGAAGTTCTCGCGCACCAGCTGCGAGAGTACTTCCTCGGAGACCTTGCCCGTGTCGTGCGTGTCGACCAGGACCGACACCGGCTCGGCGACGCCGATGGCGTAGGCGAGCTGCACGGTGCAGCGGTCGGCGAGGTCGGCCGCGACGACGTTCTTGGCGATGTAGCGGGCCATGTAGCACGCCGAGCGGTCGACCTTCGTCGGATCCTTGCCCGAGAACGCGCCGCCGCCGTGCGGTGCCGCGCCGCCGTAGGTATCGACGATGATCTTGCGGCCGGTGAGGCCGGCGTCGCCGTGCGGACCGCCGACGACGAAGCGGCCGGTCGGGTTGATGAGGATGCGCGTCTTGGCGTCCATCAACGCCGCCGGGACGACCTTCTTGACGATGTGCTGGGTGATGTCGGCGCGGAGCTTCTCGGTCGAGACCTCGTCGCTGTGCTGCGACGAGACGACGACGGTGTCGACGCGGATGGGGGTGTCGCCGTCGGTACTCGACGCTGACCTGAGCCTTGCCGTCCGGCCGGAGGTAGGTGAGGACGCCCTTGCGGCGCGCCTGCGACAGACCTTCGCACAGCCGGTGCGCGAGCATGATCGGCAGCGGCATCAGTTCCGGCGTCTCGCGGCAGGCGTAGCCGAACATCAGGCCCTGGTCGCCGGCGCCGCCGGTGTCCACGCCCATGGCGATGTCGGGCGACTGGCCGTGGATCGACGAGATGACGCCGCAGGTATCGCAGTCGAACCCGTGCTGCGAGTCGGTGTAGCCGACCTCGCGGATGGTTTCGCGAACCAGCTTCTGGACGTCGACGTAGGCGTTGGTGGTGATCTCGCCGGCGACGAGGCAGAGGCCAGTGGTGATGAGCGTTTCGCACGCCACGCGGCTGGTCGGATCCTGGGCGAGGATCGCGTCCAGGATGCTGTCCGAGATCTGATCGGCGATCTTGTCCGGATGTCCTTCCGTCACCGACTCGGACGTGAACAGGTAGCGGCCTTTACGACTCATGTCTCTCCTAGTGGCCGGTATCGGCCATCTTGCGGCAGCGTTGCCAGCTGCCAGATCCGGTCAAATCTAGCCCGATCCGCCGGGCCGGTCAACCTGGAACGCCGTCATACGGGCCCGTTCCTGCCGTTCGGCAGAGCGGGCATCCGCCCGTCGCACGGCGGGGTCCGGCCGCCGTCCGAGGGGCCTCAGCGGCGCGGATGATAGCGGTCGTAGACGGTCCGCAGCCGAGCCTCGAGCACGTGTGTGTAGATCTGAGTCGAGGACAGGTCGGCGTGCCCCAGCATCATCTGGATCGCCCGCAGGTCGGCGCCGCGATCGAGCAGGTGGGTGGCGAACGAATGGCGGACGACGTGCGGGCTCAACTTCTGCCCCACCCCCACCGACGTGCCATGCCGCTTCAGCAGCTTCCAGAACCCGACCCGGGTCAGCGGCGTGCCGCGAGGGCCGGATACGAAGAGCCAGGGCGAGGTCCGGCCGTTCAGGAGCGCGCCGCGCCCGCCGGCGAGCCAGCGCCGCACCCAGTCGACCGCGGAATCGCCGATCGGCACCATCCGCTCCTTGCTGCCCTTCCCGACGCAGGTCAGGAACCCCTGGTCGAGGCTGACGTCCGCCACCTTGAGCCGCACCAGCTCGGAGACGCGCAGGCCGGTCGCGTAGAGCAGCTCGATCAGGGCGCGGTCGCGAAGGCCGCGCGGTGTCGACGGGTCCGGCGCCGTCAGCAGGCGGTCGACCTCGTCGGCCGACAGGTAGGTCGGCAGCCCCGGCCAGGCCCGCGGCGCCCGGAGATCGTCGGCGGGGCTGCGCTCGATCCGGCGATCGAGTACCAGGAACCGGTAGAAGCCGCGGATCGCCGCCACGTAGCGCGCCACCGAGCGCGGCGCGGCCCCGCCGCCGATCCGCTCGCGCACGGACGCCTCCAGATCGGCCAGCTCGAGGCCGCCCAACGGGCGCTCGAGGCCCGCCGAAAAGCGGGCCAGGATGGCCAGATCGCGGCCGTAGCTCTCGAGCGTGTGCTCGGCCAGGCGCCGGGCGACACGGAGGTGGTCGAGGTACGCGGCGATGTCGTCGGTCATTTGACACTCCCCGAAGCCGAGGAGTAGCGTAGCGGCGCGTGCCTCAGGATCTCCGGTCGGCGCAGGCATCGAAGTGGGAATCGCTGCCCACCGAAGCAATCAACCCGAACAGTCTCGGCCTCGATACCGCCCCCATCGGCGAGATCATCGACCTGATGATCGCCGAGGACCGCAAGGTGGTGGCGGCGGTGCATCGCGAGCGCGACCGCATCGCCCATGGCTGCGAGATCATCGCACAGGCGCTCCGGCGCGGCGGCCGCATCTTCTTCATCGGCGCCGGCACCAGCGGCCGGCTCGGCGTCGTCGAGGCGGCCGAGATGCCGCCGACGTTCGGGACGTCGCCGGCGGCCGTGCAGGCGATCATGGCCGGGGGCAAGGACGCCGTCTTCAGGGCCAGGGAAGGCGTCGAGGACGATTACGAGGAAGGCTCGCGGGCGGTGGCGCGGCTGCGGCCGAACAAGAAGGACGTCGTCATCGGCGTCTCCGCCAGCGGCCTGACGCCGTTCGTGCGCGGCGGCCTGACCCGGGCCCGCAAGAGCGGCCTGCGGATCATCTTCGTCACCTGCTGGCCCGGCGCCGATCTGCAGAACTTCGTCGACCTCGTCATCGCGCCCAGCGTCGGCCCGGAAGTGCTCACCGGCTCGACCCGCCTCAAGGCCGCGACCGCGACCAAGATGGTGCTGAACATGCTCACCACCATCGCCATGGTGCGCATCGGCAAGGTCTACGGCAACCTGATGGTCGACGTCCAGGCCAACTCCGAGAAGCTGAAGGATCGCGCTCGCCGCATCGTCGGCATCGTCACCGGCATCGGCTACGACTCGGCCGACGAGCTGCTCCGCCGCGCCCGCTGGAACGTCAAGATCGCGGTCGTCATGCACCGCACCGGGTCGTCCTACACGAGCGCGGTCGCCAAGCTCAAACAGTCGGAAGGCTCGACCCGCGACGCCATCGGCGAGGACATCGAGCCGCGCCTGCGCGTGCTCCTCCACCTCGACGACCCCAAGGTCAAGGCCGAGTAGCGCGACCAGGCACGCGCCGTTCAGTCCGTCGTGTACTGGGGGATGCGGGCGCCGCCGCTGGCCTCGGCGACCGCCAGCGCCACCGCGCCATGGGCCGGCTCGCACTGCAGCCGCTGGACCCGGCAGCGCGGGGCCAGCTGCCGCACCTGCGCCTCGACTTCCGCCGCCAGCCGCGGCACGGCGTGCATCACGCCGCCGGACAGCACCACGTCGAAGACCTCGTCGCGCAGCGCCAGGCGGGTGATGACGGCCCGCGCGCTCGAAGCCAGCTCGCGCGCCCCGACCGCCAGAATCTGCAGCGCCAGCTCGTCGCCGCTTTCCGCCGCCGCCTGGACTGCCCGGGCGACCGCGGCGATCGCCGACGGCCGCAGCGCGCCGTCGTAGATCGCGTGCACCAGGTCGGCGGGCTTGCCGACGCCGAAATGCGCCAGCACCAGCGGCGTCATCGCGGTCGCCTGGCCGCGGCCGTCCGATTCGCGGACGACGGCGCGCAGGGCGTGCCGGCCGATCCAGTAGCCGCTGCCCTCGTCGCCGAGCACGTAGCCCCAGCCGCCGGCGCGCGCCGCCTCGTCGCGGGCGTTGCGGCCGTAGGCGATCGAGCCGGTGCCGGCGATCACCACGACGCCGGGGTCGTGGCCGATGGCGGCGACCAGCGCGATCAGCGCATCGTTGGTGATCAGGGTCCGCGCCTTGTAGCCGATCCGCCGCAGCACGCGCTGCATCACCTGCAGATCGCCGGCGCGATCGACGCCGGCCATGCCCAGCACGATGGCGGACGGTGGCACTGGCCGATCGCCGATGACCTGGTCCATCACGCCGTGCAGGGTCTTCTCGACCTCGAGCTCCCCCGCCGCCTGCAGGTTGGCGCCGGCGGCGCGAGCCTCGTCGAGGACACGGCCGTCCAGATCCGCGAGCAGGCACACCGTTTTGGTGCCGCCCGAGTCGAGCCCGAGCACGTACGGGGCATGGCTGTCGGCGCTCATCCGTCGGGCGCTACTATACAATTCCGGACGATGCGGTTCTGGACCCTAGCAGCCCGTGGTGGCAGTCCCGGCCGAGCGGGGCAGCGGGTCACGCTCGGCGCCCTGCTCGCGCTCGCTCTCCTCGCCGCCGCTCCCGGTGCCGGCACCGCGCCTGCCGGGGGCCCCGCGTCCGCTCCGATCCCCGCCCCGATCGCCGCCCCGATCCCCGCTCCGGCGCCCCGCAGCCAGGAGATCCGCGCCTTGTGGGTGCTGCGCGGATCGCTGACCCGCGGCGACAAGATCGATCGCCTGGTCGCCGCCGCCGCCCGCAGCGGTTTCAACACGCTGCTGGTGCAGGTGCGCGGCCGCGGCGACGCCTACTACGACAGCGCCCTCGAGCCGCGCGGCGTCGGCCTGGCCGGCACGTTCGATCCGCTGGCCTACACGATCGCGGCGGCCAGCAAGGCCGGGCTGCGGGTCCACGTCTGGTTCAACACGAACCTCGTGGCCAGCACGGGCATGATGCCGACGAGCCGTCTGCACGTCGTCAACGCCCACCCCGAGTGGCTGATGGTGCCGCGGCCGATCGCCGCCGACCTCGCCAGGCTCGGACCGAAACATCCGCGCTACGTGCCGCGCCTCGTCGAGTGGACCAGGCGCAACGCCGCGGGCGTCGAAGGGCTGTATGCGTCGCCGGTCTCGCCGGACGCGGCCCAGCACGTCGAGCGCGTCGTCACCGACATCGTCACGCGCTACCAGGTGTCTGGCGTCCACCTCGACTACATCCGCTACCCGTCGAACCTGTTCGACCACAGCCAGGCCTCGCTGCTCGCCTTCCGCGAGTCGCTGCAGCGCCAGTTGTCGCCTTCCGATCGCCAGCGTCTCGACGACCGGCTGCGCCGCGATCCGCTCGTCTACGCCGACGCCTTTCCGGAGAAGTGGGCCAACTTCCGCCGCCTGCGCCTCGCCGATCTCGTCGCCCGGGTCCGCGGCGCGGTGCATCGGGTCCGTCCCGACGCGCTCATCACCGCCGCCGTGATCCCCGATGCCCGCGAGGCCTTCGAGCACAAGATGCAGGACTGGCCGGACTGGGCCCGGCGCGGCCTCATCGACGCGTTCTGCCCGATGGCCTACACGGCGTCGCTGCCGATCTTCAACCGCCAGGTGGCGGCGGCCCGGCAGGCGGCCGCGCCGCGACCGGTGTGGGCCGGCATCGGCGCGTATCGGCTGACCTCGGCGCAGACCATCGGTCACATCGCCGCCGCCCGCAGCGCGGGCGCGGCCGGTGTCGTGCTGTTCAGCTACGACAGCCTGGTCGACTCCCCCGCCCGCGATCCGCTGGGCGACATCGGCCGGGTGGCGTTCGCGCCGGCCCGCGCGGAGGCTGCCCCGGCTGCCCGCGACTCCCGACGGGCCGGCTCGGCCGCGCCACCTCGCCGGCGGGCGCTCGATGACGGTCGTCGACTACCTCGTCGTCGGCGTCTATCTGCTGGGCATCACCGCCTTCGGTTCGTGGCTGGGCCGCTTCAACAAGACGACCGCCGACTACTTCCTGACCGGCCGCACCGTGCCGGGCTGGGCGATCTGCTGCACCATCGTCGCGACCGAGACCAGCACGCTGTCGTTCATCGGCGTGCCGGCCGCGGCCTTCACCGGCGACATGGGCTTCCTGCAGCTCGCCGCCGGCTACATCCTCGGCCGGGCCCTGGTCGGCATCCTGCTCGTGCCGGCCTATTTCGCCGGCGATCTGCTGACCTCGTACGACCTGCTCCGCCAGCGCTTCGGGGCACCGGTCAAGAACCTCAGCGCCGGACTGTTCATCGTCACGCGATCGCTCGCCGACGGTATCCGGCTCTATGCGACGGCGCTGGTGATCGGGGTCGTGACCGGCGTCCCGGTGTCGGTGCTGATCGTCGCGCTCGGCCTGGCGATGATCGTCTACACGCTGCGGGGCGGCGCGACGGCGGTCATCTGGACCGACGTCATCCAGCTGTTCGTCTACATCCTGGGCGCGATCATCCTCGTCTGGTCGCTGCTGTCGAACATCCACGGCGGCTGGCCGGCGGTCGTCGACGCCGGCAGCGCGGCCGGCAAGTTCAACGTCATCGACGCCGTCTGGAACCCGCAGAAGATCTACACGCTCTGGTCGGGGCTGATCGGCGGCATGATCCTGACCCTGGCCGTGCAGGGCACCGACCAGTTCTTCGTCCAGCGGCTGCTCGCGGCGCGCTCGCGCCGGGCGGCGGCGTGGGGCGTCTTCGCCAGTGGCGTCGTGGTGTTCGCGCAGTTCGCGCTCTTCCTGGTCATCGGCGTGATGCTCTGGGTCTTCTATCAGCAGACGCCGTTGCCGGTGCCGGTCGATCGCGCCGACAAGATCGTCTCGGTCTACGTGCTCCACAACCTCGGTCCCGGGCTGGCCGGCATCATCATCGCGGCCATCGTCGCCGCCGCGCTGTCGCCGTCGACCAACGCGCTCGCGGCGACGACCGTCAACGATTTCTACCGCCCCTACGTGCGGCCCCAGGCCGACGACGCGCATCTCATGCGCGTGTCGCGGATCGCGACGGTCGGCTGGGGGCTCGTCCAGCTGGTGGTTGCGCTCGCGGCGCAGTACATGCGGCAGGGCGTGCTCGACGCCGGCTTGACCGTCCTCGGTCTCTCCTCGGGCGCAGTGCTGGGCGCATTTCTGCATCGGCTCGTTCCGCCCGTCCGTCGGCGGCATGGCGGTGTTCACGGGGATGGGCGCCGGCATCGGCACGGTCCTCTACGTCTGGTCGTCGACGCCGATCGCCTGGACGTGGCACGCGCTGATCGGCGCCACCGTCACCATCGGGATTGCCCTGATCGTCGCGCCATTCGTCCCGGCGTCGCGGCCGTCGCCCTTGCCGTCGCCCCCGCGGCCGACGCCGGCGCCGGCCTGAGCGCCGTTCGTCATGTCCGGCTCCACAGCCCTCGACGCTCGCGCCACCGCCGCCGAGCGCGTGGTGCGCGCCGGGATCGCCGCCGGCACGGGGACGTGCGCCGCTCTCGAGATCGGTGACGCCGAGGGCGTCCGCGGACGGATCGCGCTCGGCCGCCTCGGCACGGCGGCCGATGCCGCCGCGGCCGACGCCGAGACGATCTTCGATCTCGCGTCGCTGACGAAGATCCTCGGCACGACGCTGCTGGCGATGCGCCTCGAGGACGCCGGCCGCTGCGCGATGACCGATCGCGCCGCTCGCTGGTGGCCGGCGTGGTACGGCCCCGGACGTGACGAGACGACGCTCGCCGATCTGCTCGCGCACGCCTCCGGCCTGGCCGCGCACCGTCCGCTCTACGAAGCCCGGCGCGGCGCCCTGGCCTTCGCCGACGTCATCTGCCGCCTGCCGCTCGACTCGCCGCCGCGGACTGCGGCGGTCTACAGCGACCTGGGCTTCATCTTGCTCGGGGCCATCCTCGAGCGCGCCGGCGGCGCCGGCCTGGCCAGCCAGATCGCGCCGCTGCTGGGCGCGCTGACCGACGCGCCACTCGCCTACCGCCCACCGGCGGCATGGCGTCCGCGCACGGCCTCGACCGGCTGGGATGCCTGGCGCCAGCGCGAGCTGATCGGCGACGTCCACGACGCCAACACGTGGGCGATGGACGGCGTCGCCGCGCACGCCGGTCTCTTCGGCACCGTCCGGGCCGTCGGCGATGTCGGGCGCGCGGTGCTGCGGGCGCTGCGCGGGCAGCCAGTCGACGGCCTGGCGAGCCCGGACACCGTGCGCCGGTTCGCGACCCGCCGCGCCGACGTGCCGGCCACCACCCGCGCGCTCGGCTGGGACACCATGACGGACACCTCGTCGTGCGGGCGCTTCATGAGCGCGACCGCGATCGGCCATACCGGCTTCACCGGCACGTCGTTGTGGATCGACGACGCCCGCGACACCTACGTCGTGCTGCTCACCAACCGTGTCGCCACCGGCGCCGGCGCCGACGCCATCCGCGCCCTCCGGCGGGATGTCCACGACGCCATCTTCGGGCCCGCCGCATGAGCGCGCCAGACCGATCGGTGCCGCATCCCGGCCGCAGCCTGGCCATCCTGTGCGGCGTGTTCTTCGCCGCCGGCTTCCTGATGGCGGCGCTCGGTCCGGTGCTGCCGGCGCTGTCGGCGCGCACCGGCGCGAGCCTGGCCGAGATGGGCCGGCTGACGACGACGATCTTCGCGGGCGCGTTCGCCGCGCAGTTCGTCGCCGGCTGGGCCAGCGATCGTTTCGGCCGGCGCCTGATCCTGATCGTCGGCTTGGTGCTGCTGGCGGTGACGGGCGCGACGATCGGATTCTCGACGAGACTCGCGCTGACGCTGGCCGTCGGCGTCGTCTACGGCTTCGGCTATGGCGCCTTCACGCTGTCAGGCAACGTGATGACGTCGGAGCTGGTGCCGACGCGGCGGGCGTCGGCCGTCAACCTGGTGAACATGTGCTTCGGGCTCGGCGCGGTGGTCGGCCCGCTCGTCGTCAGCGTGCTGCTGCAGCGCACCGGCGCATCGCTGCCCGCGCTGTGGCTCGGTGCCGGCCTGCTCGCGCTCGCCGCTGCGGCCGCCGCGATCACGCTGCCGGGCCGCAACGCCGTTCCATCGTCCGAGCGCGGCGCAGCCATGGCCGGGGCCGGCCCGACACCATCCCTGCTGCGCGATCGGATGCTGCTCGCGTGCGGCGTGCTGCTCGCGCTCTACGTCGGCAGCGAGATGGCGGCCGGCTTCTGGAGCACCGTCTACCTGCAGCAGTCCGCCGGCATGAACGCGGCGCGGAGTGCCGCCGCGACCTCGCTGTTCTGGGCGATGCTGACCCTCGGCCGCGTCGGCGCCGTGGTCGCCGGCATGCGGCTCCGCGCCGAGTACCTGCTGACGGCGTCGGTGTGGATCGCCTGCGCCGGCTCCGCGCTGCTGTGGCTGGGCCACGGGTCGGCCACCGCCAGCGTCATCGCCTTCGCCATCCTCGGCTTCGGCTACGGCCCCATCTACCCCACCGGTGTCGCGGTGCTCACGAGCCGGTTCCCGCACGCCGCCGGCCTGGCCACGAGCCAGATGGGCATCCTCGCCGCGCTCGGCGGGGCGCTGCTGCCGTGGATCCACGGGCTCGTCATCGCCCACCGTCCGAGCGCCGACAGTGCCCTGATGACCCTCGCCGCCTCGATGGCCACGATCGCCGCGTGGGAGTGCACGCGACGGCTCGCCCATCGCCCGCCGGCGCCGTGAGGCACTACTGGTCTTGCGGCCGCGCTCTCGCGCGCGGCCGCGGGCCGGCCTCGGGTGCGTTCGGCTGCGATGCGCGGCGCTGGGCGCGCCGCGGCGCCTCACGCCGGCCGGCACGGCCGGTACCGCCGTCGGCGCGTCCAACCAAGAGTCAGCGTTGAGCGGTCGCGTCGATTAGCGCGGCCGGGTCGGGAACGTCGACCCGCCGGGCGACCCGCCGCCCGGTCCACCGAACGGGTTCGTCTGGCCGGGCTGGCCAATCCGGCCAGGCTGGTTGGTCTGTCCGGGCTGCGGCGTGCCGACCGCGGCCCGCGGCATCACGTCCTGCACCGTGACGATCCACTGGTTGTACTGGCGACGATTCTTGAAGACCTTGATGGACGCTGCCGAGCTTCGGCTCACCACCGCCGCGATGCCCGCCTGGGGGCCTGCTGTCGGTCCGTTCGGTCCGAGCGCGTTCGGGCCGAAGGTATCTGCCGGACCCGCGCCCTGTCCCGCCGTCCGACGGATTCGACGGATTCGACGGGTTCGACGGGCTCGTCCTGGGATTCGGCTGGCCTGGCATCGTCGTCGTGGTCAGTCCCGGCTGGGCCTGCAGCTCGAGCGGAGACAGATACCGGAATTCGCGGTCGGTGACCGGGTCCTTGAACTTCTTGCGGAGGAACTTCTCGCGGAGCAGCACCTCGACGTTCGGGGGGAACGCGTTGGCGTACTTGCGTTGGTACAGCGCCACCGCGCGCGCGTACTGCCCGGCCCGGAAGATGAGTTCGGCTTCCTTCTCGCGCTGGACCTGCTGCTTCCAGACCGGAACCACGAGGGTCCAGGCGATGCCCATGATGGCGATGCCCGCCAGCAGGACCGCCATCGCGTAACCGGCGTCGGGCCGTGCCCGCTGTTCGTATTGACCCTCTAAATGCATGACGCTATTCTCGTTAGCGCTTTGAGAGCCATGATAGCACCCGCCACGCTGCTGCTCCGCCGACCGATGCCGGCCACCCTCTCGAGGTGGGCGCTCGCCGCCCTCGGCCTCGTCGCCCTCGTCGCGTCGGCGGCGTGCGACAAGGTTCCGCTCACCGCCCCGACCGGGTCCACGGTGACTCTCTTCAGTAATACGACGATCGTTCCGGTCAATGGGGCGGCGGAAATCACCGCCACCGTGATCGAAGCGGGCGGCACCCTCGTGCAGAACGGCACGCTGGTCACCTTCACGACCACCATCGGCCAGCTCGATCCGGGCGAGGCGCGCACCCGCGACGGGAAGGTCACCGTCCGGCTGGTCGCCGGCTCGCGGTCCGGCCGAGCCGTCATCCGCGCCTTCTCGGGCGGCGTCACGTCGGGCGATCTGTCCGTCGACATCGGCGGCGCCGCCGCCGGATCGATCAACCTGTCGGCCAACCCCTCGAACGTGCCCGCGTCCGGCGGCACGAGCACGGTGCTCGCGATCGTCTTCGACGTCGACGGCAACCGCCTGCCGGGCGTCCCCGTGTCGTTCACCTCGACCGCCGGCACGCTCTCGTCGACGGTCGTCGTCACCAACGCCCAGGGCGAATCGACCACCACGATCACGACCAACCGCGACGCCGACGTCACCGCGTCGACCGGTGGGGCCGGCACCGGCGAAGGCGCCCGGGCCGCGGTCACCGCGACGGTCAAGATCACGGCGTCGGCGCTGCCGACGGTGACGATCGCCGCGAGCGGCACTCCGGTCGCCGACTCCCCGACGTCGTTCACCGTCACCGCCAGCGCGACCGCGCCGGCCACGGTCCGCTCGATCGTCGTCGACTTCGGCGACGGCTCCGTCCAGACCTACGGCAACACGACGTCGGTGGCGCACACGTATCGCGGCTCCGGCTCCTTCACGGTGACGGCGACGGTCGAGGACACCAACGGCGGCCGCAGCACGGGATTGACCGTCGTGGTCGTCACGGCCTCGGCGCCGCTGGTGGCGCTCACCGCGACGTCACCTGTGACCGTCAACGCCATCGCCACGTTCTCTGTGACCATCACCCAGAACCCGGGGAACGTCCCAGTGCAGTCCGTCAGGTTCGAGTTCGGCGACGGCGCCATCCGCGAAGTGCAGAGCCTGTCGACGACCTATTCCTACGCCTCGCCCGGCACCTACGTCGCGAGCGCGACGGTGCGGTTCACCAACGGTCGGACGTCGATGGGCCTGGCGCAGGTCCGGGTGAATTGACGACGCTCTTCGAACCAGGCCCGGCCGCCGCGCTGCTGCAGCGGCTCGAGCGGCTGACGCCGGCCTCGCAGGCGCAGTGGGGCAAGATGGACGTGGCACAGATGCTGTGCCACGTCACCCGCTCGCTCCAGTCGCCGACCGGCGCACTCTCTCCGCCGATGCTGCCCTGGCCGGTTCGGATGCTCGGACGCCTGGTCAAGCGGCGCGCTTTGGGTAACGCGCCCTTCTCGCGCAACTCGCCGACGTCGACGGCATTCAAGGTGGCGGACGCCCGCGAGTTCGCCGCCGAGAAGACGGCGTTCGTCGATGCCTTCCGCATCCTCGCCGATGGTGGACCGCAGCGCGTCACCGCGCCCGAGCACGTCTTCTTCGGTCCGATGACGCCGGCCGAGTGGGGGCGACTCATGTACAAGCACGTCGACCACCACTTCCGGCAGTTCGGCGTCTGAAGGGCCGTCGGGGCGAACGCCGGCACTCGAAGGCGCGTCGGCCGACGACGGAGCCAGCGATCAGAACTCGGAGTAGGCCTGCCCCTGGAGTGACGTGCCCTCGGCCCCGCTCTTCACGTTGAAGATGCCGGGATCGGCGGTGGGGTTGGCCGGGTCGGGCTCGGCGGGGACGGTCTGCCAGCTGTCGCGCGTGTTGCTGAACGGATCGACCGGCACCTCGCGCATGTACTGGTCGGTGACCAGTGCCGACAGGTCGGACGGGTACTTGCCCTTGTCGGCGTAGTACTGGTCGATGGCGTCGCGCATGCGGAAGAGGTCTTCCTTGAGCGTCGCCTCCTTCGACAGCAGGACGGCGTTGCGGGCGCCGACGGTGGCGAGCGACGCCAGCACCGTGATGATGGCCATCACGATGACCAGTTCGATGAGGGTCCAGCCACGTTCCGCGCGGCGGGCCCGGCTACCAGTCGACATACTTGCTGCCGTCGAGGGCGAGGCCCCCGCTCTTGGTGTAGACATCGTAGACGTTCTGCCCGCCCCAGCTGGTCGAATCGGCGTCGTCCTGGTAGGAGCGCATGCCCCATTCCGCGGAGTGCGTCATCGGATCCATGGGAACGCGGCGAAGGAACTTCAGTTTGCGGCCGCTGGCGTCGCCGTTGGCGCGGACGCCTTCGACGAGCACCTCGAGCTTCGGCGGATACCCCTCCGCGCCGGCCTTGAGATCGGTGGCGGCGATCTGCTGCAGGTCGGCGGCGTCCTTGTAGCGATCGATCGCGGTGCGGATCTCGCGCAGCGAGCGGCGCAGCTCGGCTTCGCGGACGCGCTGCACGGTCACCTTGGCGAGCGGCATCACCGCCGACGCCAGCACGAGCAGCACGACGGTCACCGCCAGCAGCTCGACGAGGCTGTAGCCCGCCTGCCTCGCCCCGCCGACTCGTGACGCGCCTCTGCGTCGCATCGTCGTCCTACCGCACCGCCACCGTCGCCGGCACGAAGGTCACCGGCACCGTCCGGCCGTCGGGCTGCGCCGTGACGCCGGTCACGGTGAAGGTCGCGGTGCCCGGGGCCACCGCATCGAAGACCAGCGCGGCGAGGAGCCCGGTGCCGGACGCGCCGGTCTGGTCGCCGGCCCGCGCCACCGAGATATCGACGCGACCGTTGGCGGCGTCCACCTGCTGGTTGAAGGACTGCGTCGCGCCGCCCTGCTTGAAGAACGGCCCTTCCTGCACCGAGCGGACGCGGACGAGCGCCGGGTTGTAGCTCAGCGTCACGCTCATCAGCGACAGACGAGAGGCGTTGCTGATGGCAATCGGCACGGTGTACGGTCCGCCACCGACGCGGAACTCCGGCCCCGGCGTCGTCACGCTGACCATCGGCGTCGGCGTCGGCGGGGCCGGCGGTGCGGCCGGAGCGGCCTGCTCGGCGGGAGCGGGCGGGGTCGCCGGCGCCATCCCGGCGCGGGCGAGGTCGAAGGCCGGAGCCGGCTGCGAGAACGCCGGCAGGTTCGCCGGCGGCGTGGCCGACGCGCCCGGCGGAGGCGGGGGCGCGACCGGCGAGACGCCCGGCGTCGACGTGACGCCGCCCGAGGTCGGCGAGGCGCTGGTCGGCAGCTGGCCCGGCGGCGCGGCGGCAGGCGGCACGGCCGCGGCCGGTTCCGCGGCGGCGGGCAGCGGGTCGGCGCCGATGGTCGGGGCCGGGCCGCTCAGCCCGAGGTTCATCTGCGAGCCGATGTAGATCGGATCCAGGTGCTCCTGCGTCAGCTCGTGCGTGCGCACGATCCGCGGCGTCAGCAGCATCACGATGTCGGTCTGACGTCACCTGGTCCTCGGTGCTGCCGAGGATGTCCTTGAGGATCGGGATGCGCATCAGGCCCGGGACGCCCTGCAGCACTCTGCGGTCCGTTTCGCTGACGAGGCCGGCGAGCAGGTTCGACTCGCCCTCTCGCAGCCGCATCCGCGTCTTCACCTTGCGGGAGCCGAACGTCGGCAGGCTCTGGCCGGCGACGTTGATCGAGTTGCCGAGGGTGCTGTTCTCGACCTCGATCTCCAGGATGATCTCGTTCTCGAACGTCACGCGCGGGCCTTCATCTTCACGTTGACGCCGACGGGCTTATAGGTGAACGACGAAATCGGGATCGTGTTGACGCCGCCGGCGCCGAGCCCGCCGAAGACGGTCGACGGCACCGGGATCTCGTCGCCGAGATTGAGCTCGAGGTCGGCGCCTTCGGCGCCGCGCAGCTGCGGCTTGGCGAGCACGCGGGTGCGGCTGTCGCTGCCCAGGAACTTGACCACCGCCTGCGGCACCGTCATGTAGAAGTCCGCGGTGCTGATCCCCTGCGAGATGGTGTTCAGGTTGAAGGTGCTGCCGCCGGTGCTGGCCGCCGGGGTGGCGTCCGGGTTGGCCGGATCGGTCGGCGCCGTCGACCCGCCCGGTGCGCCCTCCGGGGAGAAGATCGCGCCGATCTGGTACTGCGACAGGTTGAGGCCGACCTCCTTCGCCCGCTGCCGATTCACTTCGAGCAGCTCGACGTCGATGACGATCTCGGCCCGCGGCCGGTCGTTGGCCTGGATCACCTTCTCGAGGATGTTGACGATGTTCGGCGTGCCGCGCACCGTGATCGTGTTGGCCGTCTTGTTGACCGAGACGACCGGCATGATCGCGAGCCCCTGGATGCGCACGATCTGGTTGATCATGTTGTAGATCTCCTGCGGGTCGGCGTGCGACACGTAGAAGGTCCGGATGATCTGATCCTCGTACTGCTGGCGCTTCTGGGCGGTGTCCTGGATGACCAGGATGGTCCGCTGGTTGAGCACCTTGTACCAGAGCCCGTTGGCGGTCATCACCAGGTTCAGGCCCTGCTCGAGCGTGATGCCCGAGACGTCGATGGTGGTCGGCCGGGAGACGATCGACTGCGCGCCCTGCTCGATGATGACGTTGATGCCGGTGACGTCGCCGATGAACTTCAGGATGTCCTGGATGGCGGTGTTGGTGGCGAAGTGCAGGCCGAGCGGCGCCTTGGATGTCGGGTTGAGGATGACGCCTTCGCTCTGCCGCCGCGCCCGCTCGCGCATCGCCTCGATCTTCGCCGGCGCCCGCTCGGCGTCGGCCTTCTCGCGCAGCGTCCGCTCGAGCTCGCCGCGCCGCACGATGGCGTGCGAGTTGCCCGGCGCGTACTCGAGCACCTTGCGATACTCGACCAGGGCGTTCTCGAGCTCGCCCTTGCGATCGAGGTCGCGCGCCTTGTCGAGATGGATGTTCGATGCCGTCTGCATCGTGCGCTCGAGCGCGATCCGGTAGTCCGGCCGGTCGGGATTCTCCTGGACGGCGCGCGTGTAGTAGGCCGCCGCCGAGTCCCAGTCGCCCGCCTTTGCGAACGCCTCGCCGCGCTTGAAGCTGCGGCTCGTGGCGCAGCCCGCGACGGCCACGGCGAGCAGCACCGCGGCAAGCGCCCCGGCGACGTGTGTGCGTCCTCGACTCATCGGCATCGTGTCCTGACTTGGGCCCTGGTCGGAATAGAGCGGTCAACTTGGCCACCCTATTCCGACCAGGGCCCTACGTTTCGACGCTGGCGGGCACCGTCCGGACGGCCCGCCGCCGTCCTATTGTTCCAGCAGACCGCGCTATTGACCCAACAAACGAATGGTCTGCCGCCCGCGCCCGTCGGCGTGCTCGATCTGCAGCGACTCCTCGCCGATCTGCACGATGCGATAGCGCCCTTCGATGATCTCGTTGACGCGACCGTGCACCACCGTCCGGCCATCGGTCAGCACCGCGATCCGTCCCTGCCCCGGAACGCCCGACAGCACGCCGATGAAGCGATACGGGATCGGCGGCGGAGGCGGCGGCTGGGGCGGACCGGTCTGCACCGGCACCATCGGCGTCACCGGCTTGGGTGGCAGCCGGGCCGCCAGCGTCCCCTCGGGCGTCGGCGGCGGCGTCGCTGCGCCCATCCGGAACGGGTTGCGACGGGCCGCGGCGGGATCCTCCGCGGCTACCGCCCTGCCGAGCGCGTCGAGCCGGACGTCGATGGGGCGGATCGGCGCCTTCGCCTGGACACGCCCCGTCGCCGGAACGACCGGTCCGGCCGGGATGGCCGGCGTCGACAGGAACGGCATCACCACGAAGTAGACGACTGCGACGAGAACGACGCCGAGCACGCCGAGCTGGATCCAGCGCGTACGCTGGGCCGGATCGCATCACGAGCCCGCCTTGTAGTAGGTCGACAGTCGGACGGTCAAGGTCAGCGGCGCGTTCTTCTCGCCCTGGACCAGGCCGACATCCCCGATGACGACGAACTCCGGCGCCGTCTCGAGCTTGTGGATGAAGCGGCGGACGTCGCGGTACTCGCCTTCGAGCACCATCGTCATGTCCATCTGCTCGAGGACCGACTCGCGCTCTTTCTTGATGGCGATCGTGCGCCGGTCGTAGTCGAGATTGGTTTCATCCGCCAGCGTGGCCAGCCGGCGATAGGTGATGCGGCGCGCGCCCTCCTGCCCTTTCGGCAGCACGCTGTCGTAGAACCGGGTCAGCTGCTGCGCGGCGCGCTCCTGGCCGGTCCGCATCGCTTCGGCGTCACGCAGCTCGGCCTCGGCACGGGCGCGGGACATCGCCGCCTCCTGGGCGCGCCGCTCGAGGGCTCCGGCCGAGGAGGTGCGCGGGTAGATGACGACGGCGTAGAACACCAGGTTGACCAGCGCGGCGATGACGATCGGCAGGATGATCCGGCGCTTCTCGGCGGCGGCGCGCGACAGGTCCATCATCGCGCCCCCTGCCGACCCGGCGACGTCGGCGCGGCGGGCCCGACCGGCGGCGGCGTGCCGGGGACGGCCGGCTGCGCCGCGAGGTAGCGCCCCATCACGGCCGTCTGGAACAGTCCTTCCTCGGTCACGATCTCCGAGGAGGGCTGGACGTTCTCGAAGCGCTTGGTCGCCTCGAGCCGCTCGATGAAGTCGTCGATCGCCTCGACCGTGCGGCCGAGGACGGTCAGGCGGACCGTCGAGGTGCCGTCCTCTTCGACGCTCGGTGTGATCGCCGTCAGCATGACCGTCGGCGGCAGCGTCGCCTCGATGTCGTCGAAGAGCATCGTCCACGAGAACGTCCGCGCGTCGATGATCCCGTTGGCCTCGGCGGCCTGGGCGCGGACCCGCTCGAGGCTCTTGGCGTCGATGCGACCACGCGCCTCGGCGGCCCGCGCGGTCAACGTCCGGGCCAGCCCCTCGTCGCGGGCGGCGTCGGCCTCGAGGCCGCCCTGCCGGCCGGAGAGCCGCAGGTACTCGCTGACGTTGAAGGCGGTGAACGCGATCACCAGCACCGCGGCGCCGGCGATCAGCACGTGAACGAGACGCTCGTTGTAGAACGGCTTGGTGGCGAGGTTGGTCCGCAGCATCAGGAGCCCGTGGTGGAGCGACCGCGTCGCACCGAGAGGGCCGAGGCGCCCGCCTGGCAAGGCGCGACGACCGAGCATATCGGGAATATGTAAGGGAGGAGCAACGCCGCTAGGCGGGATGCATCGGCCCTCGAATGCAGCGGTCGCTTCACCACTGGCTCCTATCCCACCCGTTCCCGCAGCAGCACGCCGATCGGAGCGGCGATGGCGGCGCGCTCGCCGCCGCTGGCGCTCTCGGCAGCGATCCGCACCAGCGACCGCGGATCGATCTCGACGACCGCCTTGCCGATGCGCTGCTCGAGGGCCCGGCCGAGCGCCTGCAGATCGCCGAGCACGGCCGGGCCGACGTCGCGGGCCGCGACCACCGCCAGCGACAGCCCCTGGCCGCTCAGGCGATCCTCGTAATACATCGCGGTCTGGTGGCCGAGGTCGGCCAGGCTGCCCTCGCCGTCGACCGGCCGATGGCGGAACAGGAGCAGCGCGCCGTCGCGGACGATCGCCATCGTGCTGGCGTCCGGCGTGACGTTGACCAGCAGCCAGTCGCCGCGCCCGGCACTGGCGCCATGGCCGGCCGCATCGCCGGCCAGCAGCAGGTTGACGAGGTTGAACGTCGCCAGGTCGACCAGGCCGACCTGGACACCGGCGGCCGCCACCGCCTGCTCGTAGTCCTCGACGATGTCCTGCCGCGCCACGGTTACCACGTAGTCGATGCCGGTGGCATCGGCCACGCCCGGCGTCCACGACACCTGCGACTGCTCGAGCGGGAACGGCACCGACTTGCGGACCTGCCAGCGCACCAGCTGGGCGAGATCGTCCGCCTTGGCCGGCACCTTCTCGAAGCGGACCACCGACACCTTGGCGGCCCCGTCCGGGATGACCAGCGCGGCGCGGCCGCGGCTCACCCCGACGGCCTGCAGCACGCGCTGCACCGCCGCGGCGACGGCGGCCTTGTCGGTCAGGTTGGGGGTCGTCAGCGACGGCGCGACCAGGCCGTCCGGGAGGCGCTCGGTCGCCTGCGCCGTGACCGCGGGCGCCCCGTCGACCGTCCCGAGGACGACGGCGGTGACGCGGCCGGCGCCGATCTCGACCGCCACCGACGGCGGCGGCGAGGCGAACCACGATCCGCGACGGCTCGAGACGGCGGTGGCGGCGCGGCCGGTTGAGGCGCCGCTGGTTGAGGTGTGGGCGCTCATTCGACGAAGGTCACCTTGTTGATCTCGCGCATCGTGGTCAGGCCGAGCATGGCCCGCTCGACCGCCGACTCGCGCAGGAAGCGCATGCCTTCGTCGCGCGCCGCCTTCTTGATTTCCGAGTTGGGGGCGCGCGCGAGAATCATGTCGCGGATGCGATCGGTCAGGTCGAGCAGCTCGCAGATCGCCATCCGGCCCTTGAAGCCGGTGCCGCCGCACTCGATGCAGCCGCTGCCCTCGTAGAACGTATGCGTCCGGGCCAGAGAGGGATCCATGCCCGACTCGAGCAGGAAGGCCTCGTCCATCTTCACCGGGCGCTTGCACTCGTGGCAGATCAAGCGGACCAGGCGCTGCGCCAGCACGCAGTTGAGCGCCGATACGAACTGGTACGGCTCGACGCCCATGTTGAGGAAGCGGCCGAGCACGTCGATGACGTTGTTGGCGTGGACGGTCGTGAACACGAGGTGGCCGGTCAGCGCCGACTGGATGGCGATCTGCGCCGTTTCCGGATCGCGGATTTCGCCGACCATGATCTTGTCGGGGTCGTGGCGCAGGATCGAGCGCAGGCCGCGGGCGAACGTCAGGCCCTTCTTCTCGTTGATCGGGATCTGGGTGATGCCGCGCAGCTGGTACTCGACCGGATCCTCGATGGTGACGATCTTGTCCTCGATCGACCGGATCTCGGACAGCGCCGCATAGAGCGTGGTCGTCTTGCCGGACCCGGTCGGCCCGGTCACCAGGACCATCCCGTACGGCTCGGCGATGTACTTGCGGAAGCGCCGCAGCTCCTGTTCCGGGAAGCCGAGGATGTCGAGACGCAGCTCGCGGAACTGCTCGCTGATCGATTCCTTGTCGAGGATGCGGATGACCGCATCCTCGCCGTGCGCCGACGGCATGATCGAGACGCGGAAGTCGATCGTCTTGCCCGGCGTCCGCAGCTTGAAGCGGCCGTCCTGCGGGACGCGCTTCTCGGCGATGTCGAGCTCGGCCATCACCTTGATGCGCGAGATGATCGCCGAGGCGTGCTGCCGGCCGATCGGCCGCATCGCCAGCTGCAGGACGCCGTCGATGCGGTACTTGACGTAGACGGCGTCGTCCTGCGTCTCGATGTGGATGTCGCTGGCGCGGCGCTGGATGGCGGTGAAGATCGTCGAGTCGACCAGGCGGATGATCGGGCTGATGTCGCTCGTCAGCCGCTCGACGGTCAGGCTCTCTTCGCCCTGCTCGTCCTCGCGGAGCAGCTGCATCTGGAACTTCTCGGTCGCCTCCTCGAGCACCCGCTGCGAGCTCTCGCTCTTCTTGAGGATGCCCTGGATCGCCGACGGCGCGCCGACCATGACCTTGACCGGCGTGTTCAGCTGCAGCGCGATCTCGTCGATCTGCGGCAGGTCGCTCGGATCGGAGACGACGATGACGAGGGTGTTGCCCTCGCGCCGCGCCGGCACGAACCCGTAGCGCAGCATCAGCTCGGCGGGGATGGCGCGAAACAGCTGGCTGTCGATGTGGAACTCCGCCATGTCGACGTAGTCCAGCCGGTAGCGCTCGGCCAGGCGGCGCGCCTGCGCCACTTCGGCGGCGCGCTGCGCCGGGTTCGACACCGCCACCGTCTCGGCATCGAGCATTTGCGGGTCGATGACCGGCGCGTCGAGCAGCGGGTCGGTGGTCTGGTCCACGTCCATCGATCTCCTGGCGCGTCAGCTGACCGCCGACGACAACTGGAACACCGGCATGTAGAGCGCCAGCAGGATCAGCGCGATCACGACCGCCATGACCACCAGCATCAGCGGCTCGATCAGCTTGGTGAAGCGGCTGAGCGTGGTTTCGACGCTCTCGTCGAAGAAGTCGGCGACGGCGTTGAGCATCTCCTGGAGCGCGCCCGTCTGCTCGCCGACGTCGACCATCTTCAGCGCCACGTCGGGGAACACCCGCCGCTCGGCCATGGCCTTGCCCAGCGACACGCCTTCGCGGACCTGCTGGGTGACCGTTTCTACGGCTGCGCCGACGTAGCGGTTTCCGACCGCGCGGCCCGCCACCTCGAGCGCCGACACCAGCGGGATGCCGCCGCCGAGCAGCGTGGCCAGCGTGCGCGCGAACTGCGAGGTCGCGAATTGCGTCGCGACCGTGCCCAGGCCGGGCAGGCGCAGGATGGCCGCGTGCAGCCGCACCACGTTGGTGCGCGCGCGCAGCCACGACCAGCCGAACGCGCCAAGCCCGACCGCCACGATGACGATGTACGGCAGGTTGGTCCGGACCGCGTTCGAGATGCCCATCAGGATGCGCGTGGCGAGCGGCAGCTCGGCGCGGAAGGTGCCGTAGAAATCCTGGAACGCGGGCACCACCTTGACCATGATGCCGAAGAGGACCAGCAGCGACAGCGTGAAGAGCACCGCCGGGTAGATCATGGCCGAGACGGCGTTGCGCTTCACGGCGTCGACGACGCGGGTGTAGGCGATGAAGCGGCGCAGCATCTCGTCGAGGTTGCCGCTCTTCTCGCCGGCGAGGAGCGACGCCGTGTAGATGGGCGGGAAGAGCGACGCGTGATCGGCGCACGCGTCGGAGAGCGCGATGCCGGAGCGGACCTTCTCGTAGATGTCGTCGAGCGCGCCCTTGAAGGTCGGGTTGGGCACCTTCTGCCGCAGGATGTCGAGCGATTGGGCGAGCGGCATGCCGGCTTTCAGGAGTGTCGCCAGCTCCTGGTTGAAGAGCAGAATTTCCTGGCCCGTCACCCGGCGCCGGCGCAGCGCCGGCAGAGCCGGCAGGCCGGGCAGGGAAATGGCGCCCTTCGGCCGCGCCGCGAGGATGAAGTAGCCCTTGCCCTCGAGCTCACGCCGCAGCCCGGCCTCGTCGTCGGCGACGTAGACGCCCTCGACGACTTGTCCGTGCTCGGTTCCGAGGCGGCACTGGAACTCCATGCGATCCGTCAGCACGCGCGGCCGGACGCGGCCGCCCGCCGGAGCCCGGCTGCGGCTCGCACGTCGAGCCCTAAGACATTGCCTGTCAACTGATTACCACGCACCCGCACGGGCGCGAGTATAGCAGACGTTTTCATGCCGTCGGCGGCCGGCACAGGGCCGCTCGACGACGGCGGCGAGCGGGGCTCCTGGGGCCGAGCCTCGCGATCGCCGACAGCAGTAAGACTCGTCAGGAGCCCGAACGGTCGGATGGATCGTCCGGATCGGGAGGGGGTCTTCCGTGGCGACGTCGAGGCCGGCGAGCGAGAGGACGCGCTCGACGTAGGCTCGCGTCTCGCGGAACGGCGGCACGCCGCCGAAGCGCCGCACCGCCACCTCGCCGGCGTTGTAGGCGGCGATCGCGTCACGCAGCGCGAACCGATCGAGCAGCGTCTTGAGGTGGCGGACGCCGGCGTCGAGGTTGGCCGTCGTCTGATACGCGTTGCGGACGCCGTACTGTCGCGCCGTCGCCGGCATCAGCTGCATCAGGCCGCGCGCGCCCTTGCGCGAGCGGGCCCGCGGCCGATACGCCGACTCGACCGAGATGACCGCGTGGATCAGGCGGGCGTCGACGCCGTGGGCATCGGCGAGCCGGTTGATGATGCCGCGATAAGCGGCGGGGATCTCGACGGGCTTCGGCAGGGCCACCGCCGCCCGCGCCAGCGTCAGCGTCTCGCCCGCGGCCGCTGTCTCGGCCGTCGAGGCGGTCGGATCGATCCACGGCGTCTCGTCGGGATCGACGCGGACGATCAGCGATCGATCGCAGGTCACCTCGCCGCCGCCGCGGAGCCGGATGGTCGCGGTGTCAACGCCCAGCACGACGCTCGATGCCGAGATGACCCGGCCGCTCGACAGCACCACCAGATCGGCGCGGGCCGGGGCGGCCCAGGCCAGCCCGGCCAGGACGGCGACGGCGATGGTGCTGGAAAAGGTCATCTACCTCTATTTCGGCTCGATGAAGGCGTGGAATACCCTCACGCCCAATTCTCGGCCATCTTGACTGCCCGAATTGGGCAAATTCTTCGGCACGAAGGTCGAGCCGGCGTCGATCGACAGCTCGACCGTGTCGGCCGTACCGAACGCCGCGGCCGGGATCGCCACCCTGCGCAGAACCGGCTCCTTGTCGGCCAGAACGAAGCGATCCAGCACCTGGGGGCCAATCCCGATCGAGACCGTCTCGGGTTTGACGGGCTGGAGGTCGGGGCGGCCATCGAGCTGGAGGTAAAACGTCGCGTCGCGCTTCGGATTGCGGAAGGCGATGACCCCGGCCTTGCGGCTCCAGCGCCACGACACGGCGCCGTTGTCGCGCGCGTCCTCGGCCGGGTGCCAGGTCTCGTCCTTGTAGATGAGGAAGACGTTCTCGCCTTGCGGCACCAGCTCGAAGCCGGCGACGTCGTAGGCGTGCAGGCCGCGGGTCTTGGCGCCGAGGGTTGCGCGGGCGTTGTCTTTCGGCGAGTACAGCCCGAGCACGACCGAGGCCCGGCCGTTGTACGGATAGCTCGGCACGAACACGGTCCGCGTGTATTCGACCGTCTCGCCCGCCTTCCAGGTGTGGGTCGGCCGCGGCGGGTCGTGATCGTCGGTCCACATCTGCTCGTCTTCGGCGTTCACGAAGTGGACGAAGACGCGATAGTCCCTGTCGAAGGTCGCGCCGGGCGCGACCACGAACTTGTAGGTGACGTCGAGCGGGCTGCCGAGCGAGGCCCGCGTCTTGCTGAGGGTCACGGTCGGCGTCGCCACCACCGGACCGCCGTCGTCCTTGCCGCCGCACGCCGCCGTCGCCGCCACGATCAGCGCGAGCCCCGCCCGCACTGTCAGCCGCCGGGTCCGCCGTCGCACACAGTCGAATCCCACCATCACGATCGCAAATCTCCTCAAGGGGGCTGCCACCCGCGGCCAGACCGGTCGGCCGGGGCAACCGGCCAATCCTAATCGGTTGGACGCCGAGGGGCAACGCACTGTTTGGTTGGGAGCCCGTGGTGGAAGTGCTTCGCGCCACTTCCACGACGGGCTCCCCGCCAGCCCGTGCGCATCGCGGAAAAAGGTGGTAACGTCCTCACCGCATGGGAGAAGCGCTCGGGCTCGTCGAAACGAAAGGCCTGATCGGATCGGTCGAAGCGGCTGACGCGATGGTCAAGGCCGCCAACGTGACCCTCGCCGCCAAGGAATACATCGGCGCCGGCTACGTGACCGTAATGGTCCGTGGCGACGTCGGTGCGGTCAAGGCCGCGACCGATGCCGGGGCCGCCGCCGCGCGGCGCGTCGGCGAGCTGATCTCGGTCCACGTCATCCCGCGGCCTCACGCCGAAGTCGAGCGGATTCTGCCGAAGGGCGCCGCCCGCTGAGCTCGCCGCCCGTGGACGCCCCAGTGGAAGTCACTGCCCGCTCCGCCACGCCCGCCGGCCCGCCTGCTCAGGCTCCCAGCCACGCCGACCTCACGTCGATGCGCGAAGCGCGCGACCTGGTCGCGCGCGCCCAGGTCGCGCAGCGCCAGCTGGCCGAGTTGTCGCAGGTCCAGGTCGACGCCATCGTCGACGCGATGGCCGCGTCGGTCACGCCCCACTGCGAGGCACTGGCCCAGCTCGCCTGCGAAGAGACCGGCTTCGGTGTCGTCGCCGACAAGGTCCGCAAGAACCGCTTCGCCGCCGAGACGATCTATCAGTTCATCAAGCCGATGAAGACGGTCGGCGTACTGCGGCGCATCGAGGCGACCAAGGTCATCGAGATCGCCGAGCCGTTCGGCGTCGTCGCCGCCGTCATCCCGACCACCAACCCGACCTCGACGGCGATCTACAAGATCCTCATCGCCATCAAGGCGCGGTGCGCGATCGTGATGAGCCCGCACCCGTCGGCGCGGCGCTGCATCACGCGCGTCGCCGAGATCATGGAACCGGCCGCCCGCGCCGCCGGCCTGCCGGAGGGAGCCATCTCCTGCCTCTCGACCGTCACGCTCGAGGGGACGCAGGAGCTGATGCGGCAGAAGGGCGTGCGCGTCATCCTCGCCACCGGCGGCATGGGCCTCGTCCGCGCCGCCTACAGCGCCGGCAAGCCGGCCTATGGCGTCGGCCCGGGCAACGCGCCGGCCTACATCGAGAAGACCGCCGACGTGCCCAAGGCGGTCGCCGACATCCTGACCGGCAAGACCTTCGACAACGGCCTGCTCTGCTCGTCCGAGAACTCGGTGGTCGTCGACGAGTCGATCGCCGCCGAGGTCAAGGCGCAGTTCGTGGCGCAGGGCGGCTACTTCCTGAACGCCGCCGAGGTCGACGCGCTGGCCAAGGTCCTGGTGACGCCGCAGCGCCTGCCCAACCCGCAACTGGTGGGTCGCGCGGCGACGGTCGTGGCCGCCAAGGCCGGCATCACGGTGCCGCCCGGGACGCGGGCGCTGATCGCGCCGCTCGAAGGCGTCGGCCGCGACTTCCCGCTCTCGATCGAGAAGCTCTGCCCGGTCCTCTCCTTCTACGTGGTGAAGGACTGGCAGGAGGGCTGCCTCCGCTGCCAGCAGATCCTGCAATACGGCGGCATGGGCCACACGATGTCGATCCACTCTCGGAACGACGACGTGATCCTGCAGTTCGGGCTGAAGAAGCCAGCCTTCCGCATCGTCGTCAACACGCCGACCACGCTCGGCTCGATCGGCCTGACCACCGGCCTCGATCCGGCGATGACGCTCGGCTGCGGTGGCTGGGGCGGCAACATCACCTCGGACAACATCTCACCGCTCCACCTCATCAACGTGAAGCGGCTGGCCTACGAGATCCGGTCGGCGCGACCCGCGGACGCGGCCGCGGGCAAGGCCTCCGGGGCGGCCGCGCCGTTGGCCACCCGCGTCGACGCGTTTCTCGGTGCGCGGGGCTTCAAGCCGGCGGCGCCAACCGATCCGGCGCCGACGGCGTCTCAAGCATCGTCGACGGCGTCGGCGGGGTCTGCGAGCCCCCGTCCTGCAGCGCCTCCGGCAACTCCCCCGCCGGCTCCACCTGTGCCGTTCGTCTGCGAGGACGACGTCCGGGCGGCCGCCAAGGCGGGCCGGCGCATCGTGATCGGGCCGAAAACCATCGTCACCCCGTCCGCGCGTGACGCCGGAGAGGCGTTGCGACTGTTCGACCAGCAAGCCTGAGCTCGGCTGCCGCCAGCCCAGCCGTCGTCGTCTGCCTGGCGGCCCGCTATTGTTGTGCCGACTAGGTTTAGAGATTGACCGCCGTTCGAACCCCGGTGTAGTGTCGCCGTCGAGTTACGCGGGGTGGAGCCCCCGCCAAACCCTGTCCGAAAGGGAGTTGCCTGTGGTTCGAGCGTCACGCCTGCGATGGCTAGGTAGCCTGGTTCTCTTCTGCGGCGCCTGCGGCGGCCGCGGCCCGGCCCAGCCGACGGTGACCCCGCCTCCACCGCCGCCTGCCGCGCAAGCCGCTCCGACCGCTCCCCCGCCGAGTTCCGCCGCGCTCGATCCCATCGGCGCGCTGATCGCCACCTCCGAACGGCACTACACCACCGGCCAGCGTGAGCTGTCCGAAGGCCATCTCGATCAGGCCCGCCGCGAGTTCGACCTGTCGGTCTCGATCCTGCTCGAGTCGGCGACCGGCGCCCGCGCCGATGCCCGCCTCCGCGACCATTTCGATCGCCTGGTCGATCGCATCAGCGCCCAGGAAGCGTCGGCGCTGGCCGAGGGCGACGGCTTCAGCGAGGGCCCGTCCGAACCGGCGCCGATCGACGAACTCCTGGCGATCGCCTCGACCTTCGACTCCCCGAGCGCCCCGGCCGCCGAGACCGCCGCGGCCGTCCGCGCCGACCTGGCGCTCGCCGCCCACGACATCCCGATCCCGCTGAACGATCGGGTCCTCAACTACATCGAGCTGTTCCAGGGCCGCCTGCGCGGTCACATCCAGTCGGGCATGGACCGCGGCGCGCAGTACCTGCCGATGATCCAGGCAGTCTTCAAGGCCGAGGGGCTGCCGCTCGATCTCGCCTACATCCCGCTCATCGAGAGCGCCTTCAAGCCGGTGGCGCAGTCGCAGAAGCGGGCCCGCGGCGTCTGGCAGTTCATGCGCGCGACCGGCGAGGAGCGCGGCCTCGAGACCAACTGGTTCGTCGACGAGCGCTCCGATCCGGAGAAGTCGACCAGGGCCGCGGCCGACTACCTGAAGTGGCTCTACCAGCAGTTCGGTGACTGGCACCTGGCGCTGGCGTCCTACAACGGCGGCCCCGGCCGCGTGCAGCGCGCCGTCGCGCGCAGCGGCATCGAGGATTTCTGGCGCCTGTCGGAAGGCAAGCGCCACCTGCCGCGGGAGACCCGCGAGTACGTGCCGCTGATTCTGGCGGCGATGGTCGTCGCCCGCAACCCGGCGCAGTACCGGCTTCACGCCGATGGCGACGGACAAGCCGCTGGCCTACGACAGTGTCACCGTCACCCGCGCCGTCGACCTGCGGCGGATCGCCGAGTGGACCGACACGCCGCTCGAATCGATCCAGGCCTTGAACCCCGAGCTGCGACGGTGGACGACGCCGGTCCGCGCCGACCGCTACGACGTCAAGGTGCCGATCGGCACCGGCGGCAAGCTGAAGGAACGGCTGGCCAGCGCGCCCGCCGCCGATCTCGCGGCGCTGCACTGGTATCGCGTCAAGCGCGGCGAGTCGGTGGCGACCATCGCGCGCAAGCTGGGCGTCAGCCGCGGCGACCTCGCCGAAGCGAACGGCCTGTCGGCCAAGGCCCGCGTCCGGGCCGGCCAGGATCTGCTGGTGCCGCGCGCGCCGTCGACGGCGATGGCCGCCCGCGCCGAAACCGCCGCCCCGGCCGCGCGCACGGCCCGCGCGGCATCGGCCGCGGTCGAGACGCGTCGCGAGCGGCCCGCCGAGCCGCCCCGCAGCGCCCGCATCGTCTACAAGGTCCGCCGCGGCGACACGCTCGAGAAGATCGCGCGCACCTTCGACACGACGGTCGCCGCGATCAAGTCGGCCAATCGCCTCCGCAGCAACCACATTGCGGCCGGCGATCGCCTGACGATCCACCGGCCGGCGACGACGGCGCGCGCGAACCAGTAGGCGCGTTCGGCGTCCGCCACGCTCAGCGTTCCCGCGTGCGCGCGCCGCCTCACCGCGCCAGGCGCGCCGTCATCCAGTCGACGACCTTCACCGGATCCGAGGCGACCGCGACCTGCGCGTTGGCGGGCTTGCCGGCGACTTCGCGCGTCAGGCCGTTCGCCTCCACCACGACGTGCAGCGATTCGAACGTGGCGATGGTCGGCTCGTAGAGCGCGGCGATCGGCAGCAGGTCGAAGAGGATCGGCGTCGCGCCCTTCCACGTGTTGGTGTGGGTCCAGACGTAGTCGAGGGCGCCGAGCGCGTCGGTGAGCGGCGTGCCGCGCGTGAACAGACGGACGCGGTGTTCCGGCGTCAGCTTCAGGTCGGCGGTGGCGTCGAGCGGGCCGACGACGAGCGGCACGCCCGACGTGAACACGGCCTGCGCCGCGGCGGCGTTCGACTTGATGTTCCATTCCGGTTCCGGCTTCGACCCAGGCTGACCGCCGCGGCGAACGGCGCCGCCCATGAGCGCGATCCGCTTGATCTTGCCAGCGATGCCGGGCGCCGACGTCAACAGCGCGGCGAGGTTGGTCAGCTCGCCGACCGCGACGATGGTCAGCTGGCCGGGCCGCGCTTCGACCTGGGCGCGCATGAAGGCGACGCCGCCGTCCAGGTGGAGCGCGGGCGAGGCGAAGCCCGCCGCCCACTCGGTCTGCTTCATGTACTGCGTGGCGGTGGAGGTGCCGGCGTAGACCGGAATCTTCGCCGCCGCGCCCCCTTCGACGGCGAGCAGCTTGGCGGCCAGCCGCGCCCGCGCCACCGCGTCGCCGGACACGGTCGTGACGCCGAGCAACTCCAGCTCCGGGCTGCGCAGGATCAGCGCCAGCGCGTAGGCGTCGTCGATGTCGGTGCCGATGTCGGTGTCGAACAGCACCGGCACGCGCTGCGCGCCGGCGATCGAGACCGCCAGCCCCCCGCAGCAGACAGCCGCCGCGGCGAGGCGCAGCGCGTCAGTCCACGAACGTCGTGCGGAAGTCGGCGAGGCTGGTCTCATAAATCTCCACCAGGTTGCGGATGTAGGCCGGCGAGGCGCCGCCGCCCAACGGCACGTCGAGCTCGGCGTGCACGCCGGTCTCGTTGTCGGCCACATAGACCTTCACATAGCGCTTCTTGTTGTTCCACTGGTTGACCTTCACCAGATCGACCTTGGCGTCGGTCTTGACGCCGACGTGGAGCTGCACCGAGCGGCACCGCCGCGGCGTGTCGGTGGTGCAGCCGTAGAAGTAGATCTGGACGTTCATGCCGGAGATCCCGGTCCGCACCATGGGATCGCCTTCGTTGTCGCGATCGACCTCGGCGCGATAGCCCCAGGTCTGCAGCAGCTCCTGCAGCTGCGGTCCGGTGACGGTCTCCAGCGGCGCACCGGTCGCGCCGATCGACTGGGCGCGGCACGGTGTGGCCACGGCGAGCGCCAGCGCGGACGCGACCAGCAAGGAGTTCACGAGCATGCAGCCTCCAGAGGCCCGGCGCGCGGGCCCGGGACGGCGGGATTGTACGTCACCGGTGCGCAGGCCCTGCCATCGGAGGCCGGTCGCGGACCGCGGATTCTGCCGCGCCGGCGCGGCATCGCGCGCGTTTGCCGCGGGAACCGACCGATCGCGGCCCGCCCCGCCGATTGCACCGCGATCGCCCGTGCTCGCCCGCGTCCGCACCGCCGCGCTCGCCGGTCTCGACGCCGTCCTCGTGTTCGCCGAGGTCGACGTGTCGAACGGCTTCCCGACCATGACGCTGGTCGGCCTGCCCGATGCCAGCGTCCGCGAGAGCGCCGATCGCGTGCGCACCGCGATCCGCAACTCCGGCTTCGAGTATCCGCGGACGCGCATCACGGTGAATCTCTCGCCCGCCGACGTGCGCAAGGTCGGTGCCGGCTTCGATCTGCCGATCGCCGTGGGCGTCCTTGCCGCCGGCGGCGTGGTGCCCGGACGCGGCCTCGACGACTGCCTCGTCGTCGGAGAGCTGTCGCTCGACGGCGGCATCCAGCCGACGCGCGGCGTGCTGCCGGCGATGGTCGCAGCGCGGCGCGCCGGGCTGCGCCGCGTCATCCTGCCGACGGCCAACGCCGCCGAAGCGGCGATCGTGCCCGATACGGAGATCGTCGCCGTCGATTCGCTCTATCACGTCGTCGCGGCGCTGACGGATCCGGCGGCCGTGCGGGCGTGGCGGCCGGTCGACGGTGCCGCGCCGGCCGTCGCGCCGCCGCCCGATCTCGCCGATGTCGACGGCCAGCCGATGGCGCGGCGCGCTCTCGAGATCGCCGCCGCCGGCGGCCACCACCTGCTGTTCTCCGGCCCGCCCGGCTGCGGTAAGACGATGCTGGCACGCCGGCTGCCCGGCCTGCTGCCCGAGCTCGACGTCGACGCCGCCATCGAGGTCACCGCCATCCACTCGGTCGCCGGCCTGCTCGCGCCGGGCGCCGGTCTGATCCGCGTCCGGCCGTTCCGCGCGCCGCACCACACGATCTCCGACGCCGCGTTGATCGGCGGCGGCTCGCAACCGCGCCCGGGCGAGGTCACGCTCGCCCACCACGGCGTGTTGTTCCTCGACGAGATCCCCGAGTTCACGCGGCGCGCCCTCGAGGTGCTGCGCCAGCCGCTCGAGGAAGGCGCGGTGACCATCGCGCGGACGGCCAGAACGGCGCACTTCCCCGCCCGCTTCCAGCTGGTGGCGGCGATGAACCCGTGTCCGTGCGGCTTCGCCGGCCACCCGCGGCGCGTCTGCCGTTGCACGCCGCAGGCGGCCGAACACTACGCGGCGCGGCTGTCCGGGCCGCTGCGCGATCGCATCGACCTGACCGCCGACCTCCCGGCGGTCGCCCTGACGTCGCTGACCTTCGGGGCCAGCGCCGAGGCCACGACCGCCGAGGTCCGGGCGCGGGTGACCGCTGCCCGGGCGCGGCAGGCCGAGCGCTTCTCCGCGCTCGGCTTCGGGATCCGGGTCAACGGCGAGCTGGCCGGGCGCGAGATCCGCCGCCACGTCGCGCTGACGCCGGCCGCGCGTCGCCTGGTGACCCAGGCCGCCGATCGGCTGGGATTGTCGGCGCGGGCGCACGATCGCGTGCTCCGGGTGGCTCGTACCATTGCTGATCTGGCCGACAGCGAGTCGGTGGCCGATACCCATGTCGGCGAGGCGCTCCAGTTCCGCGGCGCCTGAGCCATTCCCGCCGCTGCACGGCACATCGCTCGCGCTTTCGCCGCTTGTTCGTCTATTTCGTGCCTTTTTGCTGTACATCGCGGCAAGGTCACATGGTAAATTCGCGCGGTTTGCTGTCCCGTCGCTACGCCATCGTCGTCGCCGATCGCAGCACGGGAGTCGTGCGGCGGTTCAACCTGAGCCTCCGACCGACGCTGGCTGTCATCGTTGGCCTGTTCATCCTGCCGGTCCTGGTCGGGCTGGGCGCTCGCTGGAGCGCAACCGCCGAGTTGAACCACCTGCGCACCGCGACGGGCGTGCTCCGGCAGGAGAACGCCAGCTTCCGCGCGGCAACCGGTGAGCTGACCGGGCAGATCGCCTCGCTCCAGGACGCCATCGGGGCCCTGAGCGACGCCGGCCGGCTCGATCCCGCGACCCGCACCGCGCTGTCGACGCTGCCCGCCCTGGTGCGCAACCAGGCCAAGGGCGGGGCGGTCGCCAGCGCCGACACCCGCGCCATCGTGGCGGCCGCGACCAGTTCGCCCGAAGACGCCTTCGGCCTCCTGCGCACCGCCCTCGGCTCGCTCGAGCGGCACCTGACCGTGACCCGCGCCGACGTCCTGCAGCGCAACGAAGTGGCCCAGGCCACCCCGTCGATCTGGCCGGCGATGGGCTGGCTCACGTCGGGCTTCGGATCGCGGACCGATCCATTCACCGGCCGGCCCGATTCGCACCCCGGCCTCGACATCTCGGGCAACACCGGCGATCCGGTCTACGCGACCGCCGACGGCCGCGTCGCCACCGCCGCTCGAACGGGCGACTACGGCAACCTCGTCGTCCTCGAGCACGCCTTCGGCCTGACCACGCGCTACGGCCATCTGTCGAAGATCGCCGTCGCCGCCGGCACCGACGTCAAGCGCGGCGCGATCATCGGCTACGTCGGCTCGACCGGCCGCTCGACCAGCTCGCACCTGCACTACGAGGTGTGGGCGAACGGCCGCCCCGTCAACCCGCTCAAGCTCCTCGTCGGCCGGCCCGAGTAGCCGGGCCGCGCGGCTCCGCGCTCCTCGCGGCACGGCCTCGACGACGGGGTTCGGGGCCGTCGTCCGATGAGATACAATCGCTGGATAGTCGTGCCGCCCCGGGGCGCGCCGACGGGCCCTATCCCGTGATTCTCGACACCCTCCTCGCCAAAGTCATCGGCACGCAGAACGAGCGCGAGCTCAAGCGTCTGCGGCCACTCGTCGCCCTCATCGGCGAACGTGAGAGCGCGCTCACGCCCCTCACCGACGCCGGCCTGCGTGAGCGCAGCGACGATCTCCGCCGCCGCGCCGATCAGGGCGAGTCGTTCGACGACCTGCTGCCCGACGCCTTCGCGTGGTCCGCGAGGCCGGCCGCCGGGCGCTGCGGATGCGGCACTTCGACGTCCAGCTCATCGGCGGCATGGTGCTGCACGGCGGCCGCATCGCCGAGATGAAGACCGGCGAAGGCAAGACGCTGGTCGCGACGCTGCCGGCCTACCTGAACGCGCTCGGCGGCAAGGGCGTCCACGTCGTCACCGTCAACGACTACCTGGCCCGCCGCGACGCCGAGTGGATGGGGCGCATCTACCGGTTCCTCGGCCTCAGCGTCGGCGTCATCCAGCACGATCTCGACGACGCCGACCGCAAGGCGGCCTACGCCTCCGACATCACCTACGGCACCAACAACGAGTTCGGCTTCGACTACCTGCGCGACAACATGAAGTTCGAGCTCGCGCAGTACGTCCAGCGCGGGCACCACTTCGCCATCGTCGACGAAGTCGACAGCATCCTGATCGACGAAGCGCGGACGCCGCTCATCATCTCGGGCCCGGCCGAAGAGTCGACCGATCTCTACTACGAGATCGATCGCATCATTCCCCGCCTCAAGCTCGGCGCGGTGACGCAGGGACAGGTCAAGGCGGAAGAGCGCGAGGCGCTCGAGACGACCGGCGACTACATCGTCGACGAGAAGCACAAGACGGTGCAGCTCACCGAGGGCGGCATGGCTGCCGCCGAGGCCGCGTTGGCGCACCGCATGCAGGCCGGCGGCCTCTACGATCCGGCCAACATGCCGCTGCTGCACCACATGCAGCAGGGCCTGCGCGCGCACGCCCTGTTCAAGCTCGACGTCGACTACGTCGTCAAGGACGGCCAGGTCGTCATCGTCGACGAGTTCACCGGCCGCCTGATGCCGGGCCGGCGCTGGAGCGACGGCCTGCACCAGGCCGTCGAGGCCAAGGAGAAGGTGAAGATCGAGCGCGAGAACCAGACGCTCGCCACCATCACCCTCCAGAACTACTTCCGCATGTACACCGAAGCTCTCCGGCATGACCGGCACGGCCGACACCGAGGCCGAGGAATTCGACAAGATCTACAAGCTCGACGTGGTGGTCGTGCCGACCAACCGCCCGCTGACCCGCATCGAGGAGCCGGACCTCGTCTACAAGACGCGAAGCCGAGAAGTTCGAGGCGATCGTCGCCGACGTGCTCGAGCAGCAGGAGCAGGGCCGCCCCGTGCTGGTCGGCACCGTCTCGGTCGAGAAGTCGGAGCGGCTGTCCGGCATGCTGCAGCCGCCGCGGCGTCAAGCACGTCGTCCTGAACGCCAAGTACCACGCCCAGGAAGCCGAGATCGTCGCCCAGGCCGGCCGCATGGCTACGGTCACGGTCGCCACCAACATGGCCGGCCGCGGCACCGACATCCTGCTCGGCGGCAACGCCGAGTTCATGGCCCGCCAGCAGGCCCTCGGCGACGAAGCCGCCGAGCGGCAGCCGAAGTCGGAGGCGCGCTTCGTCGACGACGACGAGTTCGTCTACTTCTTTCACATCGACTCGTTCTATCGGGTTCCCCGCGCGGTCTTCGAGCCGATCTTCGCCAGCGCTCAAGGCACAGTGCGACACCGAGCACGACGCCGTCGTCGCCGCCGGCGGCCTGCACATCGTCGGCACCGAGCGGCACGAGTCGCGGCGCATCGACAACCAGCTGCGCGGCCGCGCCGGCCGCCAGGGCGATCCCGGCTCGTCGCGCTTCTACCTCTCGCTCGAAGACGACCTGATGCGCATCTTCGGCATCCGCCAACATCCGCGGGCTGATGGAGCGCCTCGGCATGGAAGACGGCGTGCCGATCGAGCACAAGATGGTCACCAAGGCCATCGAGCGCGCGCAGCGGCAGGTCGAAGCGCAGAACTTCGCGATCCGCAAGCACCTGCTCGAGTACGACGACGTCATGAACAAGCAGCGCGAGAACGTCTACGCGCTGCGGCGCCAGCTGCTCGAGTCGCAGATCCAGCTCGAGGACGAAGCCGACGCCGGTCGACACCCAGGGCTACCTGATGACGGTCGCCGAGGACGTGGTCGCGACCACCGTCGACGAGTACTGCCCGCCCAACGGCCACCAGCGAGGCAGTGGGACCTCGACGGGCTCAAGGATTGCAGTCGTCACGGACGTCTTCGGCCTCGACGCCCATGCCTGCTCGACGGGCGTCGACGCGCCCGGCCTGCGCAACGAAGCTATCGCCGACACGGTGTGGACGAGCATCACCGAGGCCGTACCACGCGAAGGAAGAGACGGTCGGCAGCGAGCTGTTCCGCGTCCCCGACGACGTCCGGCCGCAGCTCGTCTCCGCGGCGCGCCTCGAAGAAATCAAAGCCGCCCCGAACGACCAGCAGCTGGCGCTCGCCGGCCGCGCCGTCCTGGAGCCCATTCGCGCAGCATCATGCTGCAGATCGTCGACCAGCAGTGGAAGGATCACCTCTACAGCCTCGACCACCTCAAGGAAGGCATCGGCCTGCGCGGCTACGGCCAGCGCGACCCGCTGGTCGAGTACAAGAAGGAAAGCTTCGCGCTCTTCCAGGCGATGAAGGGCCGCATCGACGAGGAGATGGTCCGCTACCTGTGGCGGCTCCGTCCCGGTCATCGCGACCGACGACGGCGGCGCTGCCGGTCGTCGCCGGTCGCCCCGAAGCGGGCGCCGGCGCCGCGGCCGTCGCAGCTGACCTTCAGCGACACGAAGGCTCCCCCGCCCGCGGCTTCTCGGCCGCCTTCGGCGAGTCGGGGCTGGCCGCCGGCTTCGGCGCGCCAGGGACAGCCGCGCCCGGCTCGGGTCGGCGGCGACGACGCCGCCGTCAAGCAGGTCCGGCGCGACGAGCCCAAGGTCGGCCGCAACGATCCCTGCCCCTGCGGCAGCGGCAAGAAGTACAAGAAGTGCCACGGGGCCAACCAGTGATGCCGGCTCCGTCGCCCTATCGCGTTCACTCGACAGGCCGACGCCCCGTGTCGGCCTTTTGTGCATCGCGCCGCCGGTGCCGACCAGGACCGCACAGAGCCATCATGTCCACACCTGCCGAAAGCCTGACCGTCGGCCGTCTCGGCCGCCGAGCAAATCGAGCAGGGCCTGACGACCGCCCTGACCTTCGACGACGTGCTGCTCGTGCCGCAGCACTCGCCCGTGCTGCCGAGCGCCGGTCGACGTCGTCGACGCGCTTCACGCGCAACGTCCGCCTGAACGTGCCGCTGGTCAGCGCGGCGATGGACACCGTCACCGAATCCTCGCTGGCCATCGCGATGGCGCAGCAGGGCGCCATCGGCATCGTCCACAAGAACCTGACGATCGAGGAGCAGGCCAACGAGGTCGACCGCGTCAAGCGGTCCGAGAGCGGGATGATCGTCAACCCGATCACCCTCTCGCCCGAGCACCGGATCTACGAAGCGCTCGAGCTGATGCGGAAGTACCGCATCTCCGGCGTGCCGATCACCGAGGGCGGCCGCAAGGAAGGCCGCCTGGTCGGCATCCTGACCAACCGCGACCTGCGCTTCGAGACCAACGTCGAGCGCCCGATCTCCGACATCATGACCAGGGAGAACCTGATCACGGTGCCGGTCGGCACGACCCTCGACGAGGCCCAGGACATCCTGCACCGGCACAAGGTCGAGAAGCTGCTGGTCGTCGACGTCGACTTCCGCCTCAAGGGCCTGATCACGGTCAAGGACATCCAGAAGGCGATGAAGTACCCGAACGCCTGCAAGGACGAGCTCGGGCCGGCTGCGCGTCGGCGCCGCCATCGGCGTGGCTCGCGACACGCTCGATCGCGCCGCCGCGCTGGTCGCCGCGCACGCCGACGTCCTGGTCATCGACACCGCGCACGGCCACTCGCAGGGCGTCCTCGACGTCGTCGCGCGCGTCCGCCGCACCTTCCCCGACGTCGACCTGGTCGCCGGCAACGTCGCCACCGGCGAGGCCACCGAGGCGCTGATCAAGCTCGGCGTCGACGCGCGTCAAGGTCGGCATCGGCGCCGGCTCGATCTGCACGACGCGCATCATCGCCGGCATCGGCGTGCCGATGATCTCGGCCATCGCCGAGTGCTCGCGCGCCGCCGCGCCGCTCGGACATCCCGATCATCGCCGACGGCGGCATCCGCTACTCGGGCGACATCACCAAGGCGATCGCCGTCGGCGCCAGCTCCGTGATGATCGGCAGTCTGTTCGCCGGCGTCGACGAGAGCCCGGGCGAGGTCATCCTCTACCAGGGCCGCTCGTTCAAGGAGTACCGCGGCATGGGCTCGATCGGCGCCATGCGCAAGGGCAGTCGCGACCGCTACTTCCAGGACGAGTTCGACATCCTGCCGAGCGGCGACGGCAGCGACAAGCTGGTGCCGGAGGGCATCGAAGGCCGCGTCCCGCACAAGGGCAGCCTCTCGACCATGGTCCACCAGCTGGTCGGCGGGCTGCGCGCCGGCATGGGCTACTGCGGCTGCCCGACCATCCGGCACCTGCAGACCCAGGCCAAGCTGATTCGCATCACTGCCGCCGGTGCCCGCGAGAGCCACGTCCACGACGTGGTGATCACCAAGGAAGCCCCGAACTACCGGGGCCAGTAAGAGCCCGCCGGCATGACGGCCCCTCCCGCCATGACGGCCCCTGCGGATCCGGCGTCGGCGCCGCCGTGGTTCACGGCCGCCGGGCTGTGGGAGCGCCGCTCCACCGTCATCGCGGCGTTGGCCGTGGCCCTCATCGTGCTCCACCTGGTGCTCCGCTTCGCGGTCGCCAGCCCGCCCGGCGGGCACCTGTGGCCGCTGCTGCTGACCCTGGCGATTGGCGCGCCACCGCTGGTCTTCGAACTGCTCCGGAAGTTCCTGCGGGCGGAGTTCGGCTCGGATCTGCTCGGCGGCATCTCCATCGTCACCGCCGTGATCCTCGGCGAGTACCTGGCCGGCGCGATCATCGTCCTGATGCTCTCCGGCGGCGAAGCGCTCGAACGTTACGCGCTGCGCAACGCGTCCTCGGTGCTGGCGGCGCTGGCGCGCCGCATGCCGGCCGTCGCCCATCGCCGAAGGGGCGCGGATCTCGCCGACGTGCCGCTCGCCGAGATCGCCGTCGGTGACACGCTGGTGGTCTATCCGCACGAAACCTGCCCGGTCGACGGCGTGGTCGTCGACGGGCACGGCCGGATGGACGAGTCCTACCTGACCGGCGAGCCGTTCGAGATCAACAAGACCCGCGGCTCGACTGGTGATCTCGGGCGCCATCAACGGCGGCGCGGCGCTGACCATCCGCACCACCCAGCGCGCCGCCGACTCGCGCTACGCCAAGATCATGCAGGTGATGCGCCAGTCGGAAGCCGAACGGCCGCAGCTGCGGCGCCTCGGCGACCAGCTCGGCGCGCTCTACACGCCGCTGGCCCTCGCCGTCGCCGGGCTGGCCTGGGCGATCAGCGGCGACCCGGTGCGGCTGCTGGCCGTGCTGGTCATCGCCACGCCCTGCCCGCTGCTGATCGGTATCCCGATCGCCATCATCGGCTCGATCTCGCTCTGCGCGCGGCGGGCGATCATCGTCAAGAGCCCGGCCGTGCTCGAGCAGGTGGCGCGCTGCCGGACCGCGATTTTCGACAAGACCGGCACCCTGACCTACGGCGAGCCGACGCTCACCGAACAGGCCATCGCGCCGGGCTTCGAGCCGCGGGAGGTCCTGGCGCTGGCGGCCAGCCTCGAGCGCTACTCGAAGCATCCCCTGGCCCGGGCCATCCTGGCCGCGGCCGCCGGCGCCGGGCTGGCGCTGGCCGAAGCCGCCGAGGTCGCCGAGCCGCCCGGCGAGGGCCTGTCCGGCGTCGTGTCCGGGCGCCATGTCCAGATCACGAGCCGGGCCCAGGTCGTGGCGCTGTCGCCGGCCGGCCTCGAGGCGATGCCGCCGCACAGCGACGGGCTCGAGTGCATCGTCGCCATCGACCGGCGCTATGCCGCGGTGCTGCGCTTCCGCGACGGCCCGCGCGCCGAGAGCCGGTCCTTCGTCTCCCATCTCGGCCCCAAGCACCACTTCGATCGGGTGATGATCGTCTCGGGCGATCGCGAGTCCGAAGTGCGCTACCTCGCCGCGCAGGTCGGCATCACCGAGGTGCACGCGGAGCAGAGCCCGGAGGAGAAGCTGGCGCTGGTGCGCGCCGAGACCGCGGCGGCGCGGACGCTCTACGTCGGCGATGGCATCAACGACGCGCCGGCGATGATGGCGGCAACGGTGGGCATGGCCATCGGCCAGAACAGCGACGTCACCGCGGAGGCGGCCGGCGTGGTGATCATGGACAACTCGCTGGACAAGGTCGACGAGTTCCTGCACATCAGCCGGCGGATGCGCTCGATCGCGCTGCAGAGCGCGGTCGGCGGCATGGCGCTGAGCGCCGTCGGCATGGCGTTCGCGGCGGCCGGCTACCTGACTCCGGTGGGCGGCGCCATCGCGCAGGAAATCATCGACGTCGCGGCGGTGCTGAACGCCCTGCGCGCGGCCTGGCCGCCGCGCGTCAGCCACGATCTCTAGAGACGGGCACGACTCCGGAGTCGTCGGCGTGGCCGCCGCGCGTGAGCCACGACCTGGAGCGCGGGGAACGACTCCGGAGTCGTCAGCTGCTGTCCGCTACTGGCGCTGCTTCGCCTCGGCGTCGACGTCGGCCTGCCAGGCGGCCAGCGCGGCCTGCAGCCGCGCCGCGATGTCGGTGTGGCTGGCGATGACGTCGGTCCGCTCGCCGATGTCGGCGGTGAGATCGAACAGGAGCGGCCGGGCCTGGTCGACGACGAGCTTCCAGCGGCCGCTGCGGACCGCCTGCTGCAGGCGCGCGCCGCTGACGCGCCAGAACAACGTACGCTCCACCTCGGGGGTGCGGCCGGCGAGGATCGGCAGCAGATCGATCCCGTCGAGCCTGGTGGCGGCCGGCACCGTCGCGCCAGCGGCGGCCAGCATGGTTGCGGTCAGGTCCATCGTCACGCCGACCTGATGGGAGGTGCGGCCCGCCGGGACGTGTCCCGGCCAGCGCACGATCGCCGGGACGCGGATCCCGCCCTCCCAGACCGATCCCTTGCGATGGAACAGCGGTCCCCCGCGCGACAGCCATTCGCCGCCGTTGTCGTTGGTGAAGATGACGATGGTGTTCCGCCGCAGGCCGAGCCGGTCGAGGGCCGCCAGGATGCGCCCGACGCCGGCATCGACCCGCTCGACCATCGTCACGTAGTCGGCGCGCGTGTTCGCGTCGGCGTCGAGCGGCAGCACGTGTCGGCCGTGATCGCGGGCCGTCGACGGCTGATCCGGGCGCTGGTAGGGCCAGTGCGGGGCGTTGTAGGCGACGTCGAGGAACACCGGGCCCGAGCGGTGCTGCTCGAGCACGCGGATGGCCCGGTCGGTGATCAGGTCGGTCATGTAGCCGGGGACCTCGATCGGGCGATCGTTCTCGAAGAGGTCGGCCCGCAGCGGCGCATCGTCGCCGGGGGTGTGCTGGTAGTAGTCGATGAAGCCGCTCTTGAAGCCGAAGAACTCGTCGAAGCCATGGGCGTTCGGGCTGTACTCCGGCTTCCACCCGAGATGCCACTTCCCGATCAGCGCGGTGTGATAGCCGGCGCCCTTCAGCAGCCGCGGCAGCGATCCAGCAGATGGCGGCAAGCCGCGTTCGGCATCTTCTTTCGGCCGGACGCCGAGCGGCGCTTCGAGGGTGTAACGCTGCTGGTAGCGGCCGCTGATCAGGCCGGCTCGTGTCGGCGTGCAGGTGGCGCCGTTGGCGTAGAAGTCGGTCAGCCGGACGCCGTCGCGGGCCAGTCGGTCGATGTTCGGCGTCCTGATGTCGGTCGCGCCGTAGACGCCGAAATCGCCGTAGCCGGCATCGTCCGTCATGATCAGGACGATGTTGGGCCGCTCGCCGTCGGCGGCGCGGGGCTGAAACCCGGCCGCGGCGAGGAGGACCGCCAGACCGAGGACGAACAGCGGAAGCCGGTTCATGTGACGCTCTCCAGGGAGATCGGCTCGATCACCCGGCGGTCGGCAGCGGATCCATCGCGATCCGGCGCTGGTCGTCGCCGGCGTGTTCGAGCCGGACATGGATGGCGCCGGCATCGTGGCGCGGCATCCGCTCGGCCCATTCGATGGCCACGACGCCGTCCGCCGCCAGCGCGTCGAGACCGAGGTCGTCGACCTCGCCGGAGGCCAGGCGATAGAGGTCGACGTGGAACAGCGGCAGCCGGCCGCCGCGGTACTCCTGGACCAGCGTGAAGGTCGGGCTGCTGACCTCGTCCGGATCGATGCCGAGCCCCTGCGCCAGGCCGCGCACGAAGGCCGTCTTCCCCGCCCCCAGCTCGCCGTGAAGGAGGACGCGTGCGCCCGGGAAGAGCCGCGTTCCGAGCTGCGCGCCGACGGCCTCGGTCTCGGCGTCCGACCGGGTCAGGATGGCGTCGTCAGCCGCGCTGGTCATCGGCGTCCTCGCCGGTCACGGCCTGCCACGCGGCGCCGAGATAGCGCAGCAGGTCGCCGGCGACCAGGGCCGGCGCGCCGACCGCGGCGGCGGCCAGGTCCCCGGCTTTGCCGTGCAGGTAGACCCCGACCCGGGTCGCCGCCTCGGGGTCGAGCAGCTGCGCCAGCCACGCGGCGATGACGCCGGTCAGCACGTCGCCGGTCCCGCCAGTGGCCATGCCGGGGTTGCCGGTCCGGTTGATGGCGGTCCGTCCATCCGGCGCCACGACCAGCGTCCGATGCCCCTTCAGCACGACATGGACGCCATGGCTGGTCGCGAAGCCGTGCGCGACCTCGAGCCGCGACTTCTGCACGTCGGCGCTCGACTGGCCGACCAGCCGCGCCATCTCGCCAGGGTGCGGCGTGATGACCACGTCGAGCCCGTCGCGCGCCCGCAGCCGCTCGGGGTCGCGGGCGCAGACCGTCAGGGCGTCGGCGTCGAGCACGAGCGGCGCGCCGCTGCGCTCGATCAGGCCGAAGACCAGGTCGCGGATCTGGTCGCTGGTGCCGAGCCCCGGCCCGGCGGCGATGACGTCGGCAGTGACGTCGAGGATCAGCTCCAGCGCCGCCTCGACGTCGAGGACGCCGTCGACCTCGGGCAGCGGCAGGGTCATGAACTCGGGCCCCATCGACGCGATGATGGGGACGGCGGACGCCGGCGCGGCGACGGTCACGAGGCCGGCCCCGGACCGGAGCGCGGCCATCGCCGCGAGATAGGCCGCGCCGGTCCGACCGACCGATCCGGCGACGAGCAGCACCCGCCCGTAGTCGCCCTTGTGCGTGTCGGCCTCGCGCGGCTCGAGCGATCCGGCCACGGCATCGCGCGTGATCACGTCGAGGCGCGGCCCGACGAGCGCCTCGACGACCTCCGAGGGAATGCCGATCTCCACCGTCACGACGTCGCCGCACAGCGCCTCGGCCGGCGGCAGCACGTGCGGCAGCTTGGGCGCGGCGAAGGTCACCGTCAGGTCGGCCTCGAAAGCCGGCCCGATGATGTCGGCGGTGCTGCCGGAGAGGCCGCTCGGCAGGTCGATGGCGACGACCGGCAGCGTCGAGGCGTTGACGTCGTGGACGATGGTCTCGAACAGGCCGGTCAGCGGCCGGGACAGCCCGATCCCGAACAGCGCGTCGATGACGAGGTCGCACGCCGAGACGTCCGAGGCGTGCAGCTCCCACTCCTGCTCGTTGCCGATCTCGACGATGGTGTGGCCGAGCCGGCCGAGGATGTCGAGGTTGATGCGGGCGTCGCCGCTGACCGTCGGCCGCCTGGCCGACCAGGAAGACCGCGACGTCGTGGCCGGCCTGGAGCAGCGTCCGGGCGACGACGAAGCCGTCGCCGCCGTTGTTGCCCGGGCCGCAGAGCACGGCGATGCGGCTGTCCGCCAGGTCCTCGATGCGTTCCTCGAGGGTGGCGACGACCTGGCGGCCGGCACACTCCATCAGGACCAGCGAGCGGATCCCGATCTCGTCGATGGTGATGCGGTCGGCTTCGCGCATCTGCGCGGCGTTCAACACTCTCATGGCGGCAGCCGATCCTACCACCGCGGCCGACCCCGGCACGGCCATCCTGCCGGCGATTGCCGCGCTGCCGGCGACACGCTACGATCGCCGGCGATGCCCACCATGGTGAACGTCGACGGACGCCTCGCCGGCGAGCGCGACGCCGTCGTCTCGGTCTTCGATCACGGGTTCCTGTTCGGCGAAGGCGTCTACGAGGTGATGCGCACCTACCGGCAGCGCCCCTTCCTGTTCGAGCCGCACATGCGCCGCCTGCGCGCCTCGGCCGATCGCCTGGCGCTGCCGATTCCGGCCAGCGATGCCGAGATCCGGGATCGGATCGCGCGCCACGCATCGCCGCGGCCCAGCTGCCGGCCGAGGCCTACATCCGGCTCCTCGTGACCCGCGGCGTCGGCGAGATCGGCTACGACCCGGCCACCTGCCCGTCGCCGACTATCGTCGTCATCGTCAAGCCGCACACCGAGCTGGCCCCCGAGGCCTACGCCAACGGCGTGACGATCGCCATCGTCTCGGTGGTGCGCAACCATCCCGACTCGGTCAACCCGATCATCAAGTCGAACAACCTGCTGAACAACGCCCTGGCGATGCAGCAGGCCTACGGCCGCGGCGCCGCCGAGGCGCTGATGAAGAACCACCGCGGCGAGATCGCCGAGTGCGCCATGTCGAACATCTTCGTGGTCACCGGCGGCGCCGTGCGGACGCCGCCGATCTCCGCCGGCCTGCTGGCCGGCGTGACGCGGGCGTTCGTCCTGGAGCTGGCAGCGAAGACGGGCATCCGCGCCTTCGAGGAGACGCTGCGCGACGAGGACATCGCCTCGGCCGACGAGATGTTCTTCACCAGCACGACGCGCGAGATCGTGCCGGTCGTCCGCGTCGACGATCGTGTCATCGGCACCGGCAAGCCGGGCCCGGTGACGCAGCGTCTGCGCGCGGCGTTCGCCGAGGCGCTCCGCTCCGTCTAGCCGCTCCGGCGGCCGCGCGGGGCGTTCAGGGGCCCGCCGCGCGAAAGGCCGGCGGCGGCGCCAGCTCCGCACCCAACTGGCGATACATGCCGAGGAAGTCGAAGCAGTTCCAGCACTCGACGACCCGCTCGTCCTTCACCTGGCACATCGCGAAGCCGTAGAACTCCACCGGCAGGCCGGTCGGCGGGATGTCGAGGCCGTTGCCCTTGTGGACGCCGGTGACGCGGCAATACCCCACCGCCTTCTCCGGCGCCGTCAGGACCTGCGTGATCTCGACGCTGATGCCGGGAAAGGCGGAGCGAAAGGCCTGGTAGAACGGCCGGAAGTTGTGCGGCCCGACGATGGGCTTCCCGTCGGGCGTCGGCAGGCCGTGGATGATCCCGTCGGCGTGCAGCAGGCGGTCGATGGTCGTCTCGTCTCCACGATTCCAGACGCCGTCGAACCAGGCGCGCAGAATCGACTCGGGGGTGGCAGGCATGGGTGCTCCGCTTCCAGAGGGGGGCCTGGAGCCCTCTGTATAGCACGCGCCAGCCCATCCGTCGATCTGGTGGCTCGAGGGGCCTGGGTCGGCCCGACCACGGCCCTCAGCGCGGACCGAGGCGATCGCGAACGACGCCCGGCACAGGCCAGGAGACGATGCCCTCGCGGCCCAGGATGCTCACGACGAGCTCGATCTCGGTCACTCCCGGCCCGAACAGCGCGGCGCGCTCCTCCGGGGTGAGCCGGAACGACACCCAGAACGCATCGTAGGCATAGTCGCGCTTGAACAAGCCGCCAAGGGCCCGCACCTCGCGCAGCTTCGGCGCCAGCACGCCGCGAGCGGCGCCGGCCTCGCCGCGCGGCAGGCCACGCGGCTGCAGGATCGCTATCCAGTCGAGCGGGACGATGCCCGAGCCCTCGTTGGGATCGATCTCGACGAGGAACGCGGTGTCGGCCGCGGCCTCGGCCTCCGCGATCAGCCGTCGCGCCTCCGCCGGCGACAGCCGCTCATCCAGCTGGATGGCCCGGGCCGTCGCCCGGATCACGTCCGGCGTCAGCCAGGTCGCGCGCATTTTGTAGCTGATGGCCCGGTCGGTCTTCAGGCCGCGGAACGACATGCGGTTGCCGACGCTGTCGGTACGCCGCATGTTGGACACGATCTCCGTCGCGTCACTGCGTGACCACGCGAGGAACGCGTCGTCGGCCGGCTGGCCGATCGCTCCCACGCCCCCGGTCATCGCCACGGCGAGGACCATCGGCGCCAGCCATCGCACAGGCACGGTCCGGGAAGCCGGGGCGGGCATCGGTCGTCGGCCTATTCGTACTCGGACATCGGCGGGCAGGCGCAGACCAGCTGCCGATCGCCGCGGGCGTTGTCGATCCGGGCCGACCGACGGCCAGACCTTTCGCGCCTTCACGAACGGAAGCGGGAACGCCGCCTGCTGCCGGCCGTACGGGTGCGTCCAGACGTCCGCGGTCACCGCGTCGGCGGTGTGCGGCGCGTGCTTCAGGACGTTGTCCGTCTTGATCCGCCGTGCCGTCGATCACCGCCTGGATCTCGGCGCGGATGGCGATCAGCGCCTCGCAGAACCGATCGAGCTCGGCCTTCGGCTCGCTCTCGGTCGGCTCGATCATCAGCGTGCCGGCCACCGGGAACGACACCGTCGGGGCGTGGAACCCGTAGTCCATCAGCCGCTTGGCGACGTCGGTCTCGTCGATGCCCGAGGCCGCCTTGAGCGGGCGCAGGTCGAGGATCATCTCGTGCGCGACGCGGCCGGTGGCGCGCGTGTAGAGGATCGGGAAGTGCGGCTCGAGCCGCGCCTTCAGGTAGTTGGCGTTGAGGATCGCGATCGCGGTCGCCTCGCGGAGACCATCGCGGCCGAGCATCGCGATGTAGCCGTAGGAGATCGCCAGGATCGAGGCACTCCCCCACGGCGCCGCCGACACGGCGTGGATCGCCTTGGCGCCGCCGGTCTTCACCACCGGATGGCCGGGCAGGTACGGCGCCAGGTGCGCGGCGACGCAGATCGGGCCCATGCCGGGGCCGCCGCCGCCGTGCGGGATGGCGAACGTCTTGTGCAGGTTGATGTGGCAGACGTCGGCGCCGATCGCCGCCGGGCTGGTGAGCCCGACCTGGGCGTTCATGTTGGCACCGTCCATGTAGACCTGGCCGCCGTGCGTGTGCACGATGTGGCAGATGTCCTGGATGGCGTCCTCGAACACGCCATGCGTCGACGGATAGGTGACGAGCAGCGCCGCCAGCCGATCGGCGTGCTGCCGCGCCTTCCGCTCGAGGTCGACGACGTCGATGTTGCCCTTGTCGTCGCAGGCCACGACCACGACCTGCATGCCGGCCATCGCCGCGGAGGCCGGGTTGGTGCCGTGCGCCGACTGCGGGATCAGCGCGATGTCGCGCTTGCCGTCGCCGCGATCGCGGTGCCAGGCCTGGATGACGAGCAGGCCGGCCAGCTCGCCCTGGGCGCCGGAGTTCGGCTGCAGCGAGACGCCGGGCAGGCCCGTGATCTGGCCGAGCGCGGTTTCGAGCTCGCTGAAGAGCTGATGGTAGCCGGCCGCCTGCGCCGCCGGGACGAACGGGTGGATGCGCGCCAGCTCCGGCCACGACAGCGGCAGCATCTCGGCCGCCGCGTTCAGCTTCATCGTGCACGAGCCGAGCGGAATCATCGAGGTGTCGAGGCCGATGTCCTTCCGCTCGAGGCCGCGGATGTAGCGCATCAGCGCCGACTCGGAGCGATGCGTGTGGAACACCGGGTGGGTCAGGAACGCCGACTTGCGGACGAGCGCCGCCGGCAGCTTGAGCTCGGCCGCCGCGCCCGTCGACGTCGTCGCTAGCGCGACGCCCTCGTCGGTGGACGATCGGACCGACGTCCGGAACGCCTGCGCGATCGCGTCGAGGTCGCGGACCTCGGTCGTCTCGTCGAGGGCGATGCCGACGTGCGTGCCGTGGTAGCGGAAATTGAGCCGCGCCGCCTCGGCCGCCTGGCGGATACGGGCCACCGCGGCGACGTGGCCGACGTCGAAGCACAGCGTGTCGAAGTAGGCGGCGTTGCGCTGCGTTGACGCCGAGCAGCTTCGAGCCGCGCTTCGAGCGCGACCGCCTGGCCGTGGACGCGGCGGGCGATGGCCGCGAGCCCGTCGGGGCCGTGGTGCACGGCGTAGAACGCGGCGATGTTGGCGAGGAGCGCCTGCGCGGTGCAGATGTTCGAGGTCGCCTTCTCGCGGCGGATGTGCTGCTCGCGCGTCTGGATCGCCATCCGGTAGGCGGTCTTGCCCTGCGCGTCGACCGAGACGCCGATCAGCCGGCCGGGCATCTGGCGGACGAAGGCGTCGCGGGTCGCGAAGAACGCCGCGTGCGGGCCGCCGTAGCCGAGCGGCACGCCGAAGCGCTGGGCGCTGCCGACGACGACGTCGGCGCCCATCTCGCCCGGCGGCGTGATCAGCGCGCACGCCAGCAGATCGGTGGCGACGACGGCGAGCGGCCTTGGCGTCGTGGACGCGGGCGATGATCGCCGAGAGGTCGCGGACGAGGCCGTTGGCGTCGGGCGACTGCAGCAGCACGCCGAACACGTCGGGGCCGATTTCGGCGGTCGCGACGTCGACGATGCGCAGCTGCGAGGCCGAGCGGCTCGGCCCGCGCCGCGAGCAGCTCCAGGGTCTGCGGGAACGCCGTGCGGATCGGCGAGGAACACCCGCGCGTCCTTGCGCGGACAGACGCGATGCGCCAGCGCCATGCCCTCGGCGGCGGCCGTCGCCTCGTCGAGCAGCGACGCGTTGGCGACGTCCATCCCGGTGAGGTCCTTCACCGCGGTCTGGAAGTTGAGCAGCGACTCGAGCCGGCCCTGGGCGATCTCGGCCTGGTACGGCGTGTAGGGCGTGTACCAGCCCGGGTTCTCGAAGACGTTGCGGAGGATCGCGGCCGGCGTGATCGTGTCGTAGTAGCCGAGGCCGATGAACGAGCGGAAGACCTGGTTCTTCGCCGCGACGGTCCACAGCCGCGCGAGGTAGTCGTGCTCGCGCTCGGCCGGCGGCAGCGGCAGCGGATCGCGGCGGCGGATGGCCGGCCGGAATCGTCTCGTCGAGGAGCGCCTCGACCGACGGCGCGCCGATGACGGCCAGCATCTCGGCCTGCTCGGCCGGGCTCGGGCCGATGTGCCGGGCAGCGAAGCCCGGTTCGGTGGGCAGCGGACGTCACCGGTGCCTGCAGCAGTTCCGCCATCAGCCGACGAGCACTCCCGTAGGCGGTGGCGTCGAGCAGCGCGTCGAGCTCGCCGGCGTTCGACGGCTTCACCTTGATGATCCAGGCGCCGTGCGGATCCTTGTTGACCGACTCGGGCGCGGTGCTGAGTGCGTCGTTGACGGCGACGACCTCGCCCGACACCGGCGCGTAGAGCTCGGAGACGGCCTTGACCGACTCGATGGTCCCGAAGACCTCACCCTGCGTAGATCTTGCGCCCGACGGCCGGCAGCTCGACGAACACGACGTCGCCCAGCTGCGCCTGGGCGTAGTGCGGTGATGCCGATGGTGGCCTCGCCGCCGCTCGGCCTTCACCCACTCGTGGTCCTTGGTGTACCTGAACTCCGCCGGATACATCGGGAACTCCCTAGCTAGTGCGCTTGTAGAACGGCATCGGCACGACCGTGGCCGCCACGCGCCGTCCGCGGATGTCGATCTCGAGGGCCTGGCCGGGCTGCCGACGCGGCGGCCGGCACGTAGGCCATGCCGATGGCCTTCTTGAGGAACGGCGTCTGCGTGCCGCTGGTGACCTTGCCAACGTCGTGGCCGTCGACGTAGACGGCGCAGCCGGCGCGGGCGATGCCGCGCTCGGCCATCTCGAAGCCGACGATGCGCTTCGTCACGCCGGCCGCCTTCTGCGCCTCGAGCGCCGCCTGGCCGATGAAGTCGGCCTTCTTCCAGCCGATGATCCAGCCGAGGCCGGCCTCGAGCAGCGTCGTCGTCTCGTCCATGTCGCTGCCGCACAGGCGCATCGACGCCTCGAGGCGCAGCGTGTCGCGGGCGCCGAGGCCGGCGGGGACGATGCCGGCCGGCTGGCCGGCCGCGAGCAGGGCATTCCAGAGCCGCTCGGCCTGGCCGGGCGCACAGAAGATCTCGAAGCCGTCCTCGCCGGTGTAGCCGGTGCGCGAGACGGTGCCGCGGATGCCGGCGAACTCGCCGTGCGCGAACCAGTAGTACTTGAGGTCGGTGAGGTCCACGCCGGTCAGCGGCTGCAGGACCTCGGTCGCCTTCGGGCCCTGGACCGCGATCAGCGCGTAGCGGGAACTGGAGTTGACGGCCACGGCATCGCCGACGCCGGCGATGTGGGCCTGGATCCAGCCCCAGTCCTTCTCGATGTTGCCGGCGTTGACGACGAGCAGGAAGTGCTCGGGCGCCCAGCGGTAGACGAGCACGTCGTCGACGACGGTGCCCTCGGGCGTCGGCAGCGACGAATACTGGATCTGCCCCACCGCCAGCCGCGAGGCGTCGTTGCTGGTCAGTTGCTGGACGGCCGCCAGCGCATCCGCGCCGGCAATCTCGATCTCGCCCATGTGGCTGACGTCGAACAGTCCGACGCGCTCGCGCACGGCGAGGTGCTCGGCCGAGATGCCGGAATACTCGACCGGCATGTCCCAGCCGCCGAACGGCACCATGCGCGCGCCGAGCGCGACATGGGCGGCATGCAGGGCGGTTTTCCGGAGCGGAGGGGCGGAAACGGGCGTTGGAGCGGCGTCAGCCATGAGGGAGCCGCCCGCCTCAGGCGGGGCAACCTGTTGACGGGTACTATGCGGTCCCGGGCCGGTCAAGGCGGGTCGGGCAAGGCGCGCCGGTCGAGGCAGCCAGACGCCGTCCAACGCGCCATCCACCAGCTGTCAGTTGCGCGAGCGAACAGACGAAATCTCCGGCAGCCCGGCTCCGAGGAACCCCATGATGCCCAGGATCGCGAAGCAGGGCCGCGTCGCGACCACGCATCCCGTCGCCCCGGCCTCGCCACCGCTCACAATGCCCGCGAGCGGATCCCTCTCCGTCGCAGGGGAGGACCGCCAGACCCCGCACCCTGGAAGCCAGCCGAACGCCTCCGCGTCGATATCGACGTCGCCGGCGTCTGGCCGCAGCACCAGGTGCGTGGCTGGCGTGACGCCGCACCGGCGGTAGTCCGACGACGACGCCGGACGCAACCGCAGTGAATCGGTGGTGCCCGGCGCCGGGTCGGCCTCCGCCTCGGCGAGTCGGTTGGCCGCCACGGCGTGGTAGACGTCATCCCCTGCACCGGTGGCGAGGTCGACATCGTTCAGCGACAGGAACTCGAGTTCGCGCGCCAGCGCTTCGCCGTCCTCGCGGGCCAACAGGCCGAATGCGACGTCGAGCGTCGCGATCTCGGGGGGCGCATCTGGACCGTCCGCGAGTATCGCTGCGCCGGCGATCGGGACGAGCGCCCGGCGGCCGCCCAGCCACGGCTGCCGACCCTCGGGCGCCAGGACGCCGCCGCTGCTGAGGACGAAGGCTCGGCCGGCCACCCGGAAGCAGACGGCTCCACCCGTCGACCGCCAGCCGCCGCGGTCGTCCAGTCGATAGACGCCGCCCGTCGCCGCCGCCCGCGCTTGCGCGCGCGCCACGTCGTCGAGCGACCGGCCGCGGCCGGCACCGCTACTCCGGGACAACGCTGACCTCGATGACCGGCAGTGTCCGGCTCGTGTCGCTCTTCCGTTCCGGCGAGGGCGTCGACGACGCGTCGTCCACCGCGTCCAGGACGTCCGCGACCGCGGGCGGCAGGGCCCGCTGCGTCGATCGGAGCCGCGGCTTGTAGCGGAGGTAGGCCTGCAGCGTGTGGTAGCTGATGTCGAGCACCCGGCAGGCCTTGCGCTTGTTGTTGTCGCAGCGCTCCAGGACCAGCCGTGCGTAGCGGCTCCCCCACGCCCGCATGCTCTCGCCGCCTTCCGTCGCCGGCTGCACGATGGCATAGCGCTCGTTCAGCGCCGGCGGCAGATCGCTCAACTGGATCTCGTCGGAATCGGCCAGCGTGATGGCGCGCTCGATGACGCGCTCCAGCTCACGGACGTTTCCCGGCCACTCGTAGGTGAGGAGCGCCTCGAGCGCCGCCGCGGACATGCGGCACGGACGACCGGGCCCGGCATGGCGTTCGAGGCAGCCCTGCGCCAGATCCAGGATGTCCTCGCGGCGGGCGCGCAGCGGCGGCACCTTCAGCTCCAGGGCGTTGAGCCGGTAGTAGAGGTCGCCGCGGAACTGCCCTTTCGTCACGAGCGCCGACAGGCTGCGGTTGGTCGCCGCCATGACCCGGATGTCGACCTTCTTGGTCTGATGGCCGCCGACCCGCTCGACCGAGAACTCCTGGAGCGCGCGCAGCAGCTTGGCCTGCGCCGCCAGCGACAGGTCGGCGACCTCGTCGAGGAAGAGCGAGCCGCCATGCGCCTGTTCGAGCTTGCCGCGCCGGCCGCGCACGCCGGTGGCGGTGCGATCCTCGATCCCGAACAGCTCCGCTTCGAGGAGTGATTCGACGATGGCGGCACAGTTGACCGCGATGAACGGGCCGCGGTTGCGCCGGCTCCACTGGTGGATCTGGCGCGCCACCAGCTCCTTGCCGACGCCGCTCTCGCCCTCGATCAGCACGGTGAAGTCGGTCCGGGCGATGCGGTCGATCTGCTGCCGCACCGCCTGCACCTGCGGGCTCGAACCGTGCAGCCGGTTGCCGTCGCGATCGGCCAGCGTCACGACCGCCACGCGATAGCCGGCGGTGCGCTCGATCTCCGCGACGATGACGCCAATCTGGCCCGCCGTCGAGACCAGCGCGTGCCACCCCTGGTCCTGGGCGGCGCGGGTCGGGCGCGGCACCTCCAGCGCGAACGTGCGCCCGCCGCTCGACACCTTGGTCACCGCCAGACTGGGGTCGAGGTCGGCGAAGACCGTGCTCGAGGGACACTCACGAAACCGCACGAAGGCGACCCCGAGATGATCCCGCACCACCTGTTCGAAGCGCGCCCGCGTCGTTCGCGCGTCGCCGCTCCCCAGTCCGTCGACGAACGCCCCGAGCATCGCCGCGCCGCGATCGCGCGCCATGGCGACACCTGCTCCTGCTTCCCGCAGCACCCCGTCATGCATGAGACCTCCCTGGGCCGGGTCAGACCACGCCCGGGACGTCTGCGATCCCAAGTTCGGTGCCATCGTCGCCTCGCTCATAAGCCAAGCCCAACAGCCTGGATTGAAAGAATTGCCATGCCCCCGGGAAGGGGCTACCCGTCAACTCGTCCCAAGATGCCCGCCTCCTGCCCATTCGTCCTCGCCACCCAGGGAATCGAGTTCCCAGAGCGGCTCGAACCACCGCGAGAACGCGATGGCGGCGTGGTACCGCGCGCCGGTGTCGCGCGCCACCGAGGCGACGTAGCACCGCGCGACGGCGCCCGCCAGGGCGACGCGGCGCGACGACCGGACCAGGTGCACCGTCACCGCGCGACCGGGCGGCAGCGGAGCCGCCACCTCGATCAGCACGCCCACCGCGGACAGGTTGACGATCGCCACGTCGTGGCCCGGCGCGACCCGGCAGCCGATTGGCCACGGCAAATCCCGCGGCAGCCAGCGACGCGCGGCGCGACGTTCCGCGGATCGCGTCATCGCGTCACCCAGCGCGCCGCCGCGCGATCGAACTCGAAGATCCGCACCCGACCGGTCGCGCCGAGGATGCGGACGCCGAACTGCCGCCCGTCGGCGCTCGCCAGGTAGAGCGTGCCCGACGTCGCGCCGCCGGCCGGCGAGAACGCCAGGATCGACGACCCGAGTCGAATCGGATCGGCGCCGGCGGCGAGGCCGGCGCCGCCGTCGATCGACGGCACGTCGGCGACGATCGCGAACCGGACGCCGGCGAACGCGTCCGCCAGCCGCACCCGAGGCCCGCGCGTCGGATCGACGCCGCCGGCGATCTCGGCGCTGCGCAGGCCGTTGCCGTTGCCATCGGCAACGCGTGCGAAGCCGATCGCCGACCCGTCGTCGTCGAAGCGCAGCCCGCCGATGCGCCCGGTGCGCACGGCGTCGATGCGTTCCCGCTGCAGCAGCGCGGCAAGGTAGCGCGCCGCCCCGATGCCGCGCGCCCGGGCGCCGAGCGGCGCCAACGCCGCCATCGCCAGCCCGCCCACCACGACCGAGACGCCGATCACCATCACCAGCTCCACGAGCGACCATCCGGCCGGCTCTCCCCGTCGACGGTGCATCGGCGTCTCGCTCCCGCTCTGCGTCCGAGTGCGCCGCGGCTAGGCGTCGCCGCGCGCCGGACCGACCGCGATCAGGGCCTTCAGCTTTAGGAAGGACTTTTCGCCGATGCCCTTCACGTTCATCAGGTCCTCGACCTTCTTGAAGGCGCCGTTCTTTTTGCGGTACTCGACGATCCGGGCCGCCGTCGCGGCGCCGATGCCGGGCAGCGCCTCGAGCTGGACCTCGGTGGCGGCGTTCAGGTTGAGCGGAGCGGGACGTTCGCTGGTGGTGCGGGCCGGCGGTTCCTGCGCGAGCAGGTCGTGCGGCGACAGCGCCGGAACGGTCAGGGTGGCGGCGACGAGAGCAGCGGCGAGTGCGGTGAACATGTGCGATCTCCAGGAAAGCCGCGCGGACCATCCGGCGGCGAACGATGCCCGGCGCACGGGGACGTGAGGGGTCGGGGTTATGGGTGTCCGCCGCGCGTCCGGGTCGGCCTGTCCAAAGGCAAGGAGCGGGCCAGACGCCGGGTTCGCACCGCGATCGGCGACAGCTGCTTGTCTGGCCGAGGGTTAGCGCCAGGGCGCGCCGGAGACACGAGTGGGAACACGCGGCCGCGGACCCGGGATCGGAAACCCGGGTTGCGCGTCAGCCGTGGATCAGCCGCAGCGATGCAGGAAAAACGGACGGATTCAGAGGGGGACGGCGCAGCCGTGCCGGCAACCGGCGGAGCGGCTGCGGCCGGCTACGCCTGGGTGCGATACCAGTCGACGGTGCGGCGCAGGCCTTCTTCGAACGTCACCACCGGCGAGTAGCCGAGGATGCGATGCGCCTTGCCGATGTCGGCCTGCGAGTCGCGGACGTCGCCGGCGCGCTCCGGCAGGTACTCCGGCTCCATCGTGCCGCCGATGATCGTCCGCAGCGTCGTGAACAGCTCGTTCAGCGAGATGCGGCCGCCGGTGGCGACGTTGATGACCTGCCCGCTGGCGCCGTCGGCCTTCGTGGCCCGCAGCACGCCGTCGACGACGTTGCCGACGTAGGTGAAGTCGCGGGTCTGGCCACCGTCTCCGTAGATCTTCGGCCCCTTGCCGGCGAGCAGATGCGTGATGAAGAGCGAGATGACGCCCGAGTAGGGCGAACCCGGATCCTGGCGCGGGCCGAAGACGTTGAAGTAGCGGATCGACACCGTCTCGAGGCCGTAGAGCGCGGTGAACAACTGCAGGTACTGTTCGCCGACCAGCTTCTGGAGCGCGTACGGCGACAACGGCTTGGTGCCCATGTCCTCGCGTTTGGGCAGCGCCGCGGCGTTGCCGTAGGCCGACGACGACGCGGCGTAGACCAACCGCTTCACCTTGGCGTCGCGCGCCGCCACCAGCACGTTCAGCGTGGCGTCGATGTTGGCCCGGTTCGAGGTGACCGGGTCCTTGACCGACTTGGGCACCGACGGGATGGCCGCCTGGTGCAGGACGTAGTCCGCGCCGGCGATGGCCCGGTGCGCGAAGTCGAGGTCGGCGAGGTCGCCCTCGACGAACTCGGCGCCAGGCTGGACGTTCCGCTTGTGGCCGGTGATCAGGCTGTCGACGACGCGAACCGTCTCGCCGCGGGCGAGCAGCGTTTCGGTCAGGTGGGATCCGATGAAGCCGGCTCCGCCGGTCACGACATACAGGGCCATAGCGTCAGGAAATCGGCACGTTCGGAGAAAGGGTCACAGTGATGTGCGGCGGCGTGAAGAGGGCTGCAGGGAAACGGTAAGCCGAGTTCTGTGCCCCTCGCTCCTCCGCCCCCGCTGCTTGCGCAGCGACGACGGGCTCGCTCGGGACGGCAATCATTCCTCTAGGGCCGTGATCACTCACGGCCTCGAGCAACCTACCCGGACGCTTCGGACGGGCCGTCCTCGAACGCGTCCCTATTTGGTCTTGCTCCGTGCGGGGTTTTGCCTGCCACGTCCGTTGCCGGCCGCGCGGTGCGCTCTTACCGCACCTTTTCACCCTTACCCGCCTCCGCCCTTGCGGGCTACGGCGCGGCAAGCCCGGGGCCTGCCGCGCCGAAGCGTGCCGTGAGGCACGCGAAGGCTGGCGGTATATTTTCTGTGCCACTGGTCCGTCGGGTTGCCCCGCCCGGGAATTACCCGGCGCACTGCCCTGCGGAGTTCGGACTTTCCTCGCGGTCTTTCGACCCCGCGATCGCCTGTTCCCCTGCAGCCCGGCGTCATTCTACCAGCTGCCGCCCGCGTGACGGCGCCGCCGCGCGCCCAGCGCGGCGAATAGCAGCCGGCACGCCCAGAGGGCGGCCCGCGCCCGCGCGTGAGAGCGCGGGCGCCAACCAAGCAACGCCCTACCCGTCCTTCTCCTGCGAGATCTGGTGCTGTTCCAGCTTCTTGTAGAGGTTGCTGCGCGGCGTGTCGAGCATCTCCGCCGTGCGCGAGATGTTCCAGCCGAATTCGCGCAGCCGGTCGACCAGGAAGGCGCGCTCCGAGACTTCCTTGAACTCGCGCAGCGTGCCCGGCCGGGGCGTCGGTTCGACCGGCGCGACGGCCGGCACGGACGCCGGCGGCGCGGCCGGCTCGCTGGCGGCCGCGGCATGGCTCATCGGCAAGGCCGGGGCCCCGACCGACGCCGACACGGCCGCCGCCGACGCCGCGGCGGCGCGATCCGCCACCCGCAGGATCTCGCGGATGTCCTGGGCCTCGACCGCGTCGCCGCGCGACATGATGAGCAGCCGCTCGACGGTGTTGCGCAGCTCGCGGATGTTGCCGCGCCAGCGCTGCTGCTGCATCAGCTCGAGCGCCTCGCTCGCGAAGCGGCGCGGCTTGAAGCTGCTCTCGCGGTTGAAGAGCTCGGTGAAGTGCTTGACGAGCAGCGGGATGTCCTGCGTCCGCTCACGGAGCGGCGGGACGTGGATCGGGATCACGCTGAGGCGGAAGTAGAGGTCCTCGCGGAAGCGGCCGGCGTCGATTTCTTCCTCGAGCCGCTTGTTGGTCGCGGCGATGACGCGGACGTCGACCTTCATCGTCTTCGACGAGCCGAGCCGCTCGACCTCGCCTTCCTGCAGGACGCGCAGCACCTTGGCCTGCGTCTTGGCGCTCATGTCGCCGACTTCGTCGAGGAAGATGGTGCCGCGGTCGGCCTGCTCGAACTTGCCGATCTGCTTCTCGGTGGCACCGGTGAAGCTGCCCTTCTCGTGCCCGAACAGCTCCGATTCGATCAGCTCCTCCGGGATCGCCGCGCAGTTGACCTGGACGAAGCGCTCGCGGGCGCGCAGGCTGTTGCGGTGGATGGCGCGGGCGACCAGCTCCTTGCCGACGCCGCTCTCGCCGAGGATCAGCACGGTGGCGTTGGTCGGCGCGGCTTTGCCGATGGCGTCGCGGACGCGCTCGAGCGCCGGGCTCTCCCCCACCATCTCGTGCCGCGATTCGGCGGCACGGCGCAGCGTGACGTTCTCCTCGCGCAGCCGGCGCTGGTCGACGGCGTGGCGCACCGTCAGCAGCACGCGGTCGCTGGCGAGCGGCTTCTCGATGAAGTCGAACGCGCCCTTGCGCGTCGCCTCGACCGCGGTGCTCACCGTCGCGTGGCCCGAGATCATCACCACCGGCGGCCCGTCGCTGCGCGCCTTGAGGCGCTCGAGGACCTCGATGCCGTCCATGGCCGGCATCTTGATGTCGAGGAAGACGAGGTCGGGCGCCTCGCGCTCGGCCATCTGCAGGCCTTCCGGGCCGGTCGCGGCGAGCAGGCACTCGTAGCCTTCGTACTCGAGGATCATCCGCATCGAGTCGCGGATGCCGGCTTCGTCGTCGATCACCAGGATGCGAGGTTTCATGGTGCGGGGGCAGGGGACGGTCGGGCGGCGGGCATGCTGGCTACCCGATTATACGGGCCCGGAACTCGGCCTCGTCGATGACCACGACCCCCAGCGTCCGCGCCTTCTCCAGCTTGCTGCCGGCGTCGTGCCCCGCGACCAGCGTCGCGGTCCTCTTGCTGACCGACCCGGACACCTTGGCGCCGAGCCGCTCCAGCGCGGCCTGGGCCTCGTCGCGGGTCATGGTGTCGAGGGTGCCGGTGATGACCCAGGTCTGGCCGGACAAGGGCCCCGGCGCCCCTTCAGCCACCAGCGGCGCGGTCAGGTCGATGCCGGCGGCGGCCAGGCGCTCGATCAGGTGCTGGCTGGCGGGCGCGTCGAGCCAGGCCCGGACCGAGGCCGCGACCACCGGGCCGACGTCCGGGACCGCCTGGAGCTGCTCGACCGAGGCGGCGCAGATGGCCGCCATCGACCCGAACGCCCCGGCCAGCGCCGCGGCGCCGCGCTCGCCGACGTGGCGGATGCCGAGGGCGTAGACGACGCGGGCCAGGCCGGCCTGGCGGCTCTTGTCGATCTCGCGGACGACGTTGGCGGCCGACTTCTTCCCCATCCGCTCGAGCCCGGCCAGCGCGTCCGCGGTCAACCCGTAGACGTCGGCCGGATCCTTGACCAGCCCGGCGGTGACCACCGAGTCGACCAGCGATTCGCCGAAGCCCTCGATGTTCATCGCCCGGCGCGAGGCGAAGTGCTCGAGGCTGCGGCGCAGCCGGGCCGGGCAGCTGGTGTTCTCGCAGCGCCAGACCGCTTCCTCTTCGCCGCGGGTCAGCTCGGTCTCGCAGATGGGGCACGTCGTCGGCATCACCCAGGGCTGCGGCTCGCCGGCCCCGGTCGGCCGCCGCTGCGGCAGCGACATGACGACCTTCGGGATGACGTCGCCGGCCCTTCTCGATCAGGACGAAGTCGCCGGGCCTGATGTCCTTCCGCGCCACTTCCTGGGCGTTGTGCAGCGTGGCGCGCGAGATGGTCGACCCGGCCAGGAACACCGGCTCCAGTTCCGCGTACGGTGTCACCGCGCCGGTCCGTCCGACGTTGACGTCGATCGACTTCAAGAGGGTCGTCGCCTGCTGCGCCGGGAACTTGTAAGCGAAGGCCCAGCGCGGGAACTTCGACGTCGAGCCGGCCTGCTCGCGCCGTGCGATGTCGTCCAGCTTGATGACGACGCCGTCGGTCTCGAACGGCAGGCCGTGCCGCTCGTCGATCCAGGCGCGGCAGAAGTCGATCACCGCGTCGATGCCGTCGCAGCGCCGCCAGTGACGCTCGACCGGCAGCGACCAGCGCGTGAACGCCTCGAGCGTCGCGCTGTGCGACGGCGTCCGCGCCTCGGGCGCGGCGTCGGTGTCGACCAGCTGGTAGACGAACGCGCCGAGCGCGCGCGCCGCGACCAGCTGCGGGTCGAGCGTCCGCATCGTCCCGGCGGCGGCGTTGCGGGCGTTGGCGAAGAGCGGCTCCTCGGCCTCCTCGCGCTCGCGGTTGATGCGCGCGAACGACGCCCGCGGCAGGAACACCTCGCCGCGCACCTCGATCGCCCGGCCAGGACCGCCGCCGGCCAGCGTCAGCGGCAGGGCGCGGATGGTGCGGACGTTGGGCGTGACGTCCTCGCCCTCGACGCCGTCGCCGCGCGTCACGCCGCGGACCAGCGCGCCCGCTCGCGTCGTAGGTCAGCGCGATGCTCAGGCCGTCGATCTTCAGTTCGGCGACGTACGACAGCGCCTCCTCGCCGGCGCCGAGGGCGCGGCGCAGCCGCTCGTCGAAGGCCCGCGCATCCGCCTCGTCGTAGGCGTTGTCGAGGCTGAGCATCGGCTCGCGATGCCGGGCCGTGGGCAGGCCTTCGAGGATGGCGCCGCCGACGCGCTGGGTCGGCGAGTCGGGCGTGACGAGTTCGGGATGGGCGGCCTCGAGCGCCTGCAGGGCCTGCAGCAGCGCGTCGAACTCGGCGTCGGCGATCTCCGGCGCGTCGAGAACGTAGTAGGCGTGCTCGTGGCGCCGGATGTCGGCGCGGAGCGACGCGGCACGTTGAGCCGGGGTCATGTCAGCGGAGGAAAGGCCCGCCTTCGCGCTTCGCGCTACGGCGCGGCTCTCACGGCGCTATCGATCGCGTGAGAGCACGTACTCGGGCAGTGCCAGGAGCGCGTCCTTCTCCGGCGAGGCCGGGAACGCCGCGAGGTGCTGGAGGGCGACGCCGGCATAGTGCTCGGCTTGCCGCCGCGCCTTGCTGATCGCCTGGGCGTCGCCGAGCATCTGCTTCAGCTCGTTCCAGCGCTCCCGGGTCACGTCGCGATCACGGACGATGCCGTCGACGATCTCGCGCACCTCGCCGCCCCGCTCGAGCAGGTAGATGATCGGCAGCGTCACCTTGCCCTCGCGCAGGTCGCTGGCGATCGGCTTGCCGAGCGCGCGCTCGTCGGCGGTGTAGTCGAGCAGGTCGTCGACCAGCTGGAAGGCGATGCCGAGGTTGAAGCCGTACTCCCACAGCGCGGCCTGCTGCTCCGGCGTGGTGGTCCCGAGCATGCCGCCGATCTGCGCGCAGCCGCCGAACAGGTGCGCGGTCTTGCGGCGGATGATGTCGAAGTGCTCGTCGACGGTGATGTCGACGTCACCGGTCTTGGTGAGCTGGAACAGCTCGCCCTCGATCATCCGCAGCGTGACCTCGCACAGCAGGCGGACGATGTCGAGGTTGTCGTAGGTCAGCGCCATCCCCATCGACTTGATGTAGAGATAGTCGCCGAGCAGCACCGTGATGTCGGTGCCCCAGCGCGAGTGCACGGCCACCCGGCCGCGCCGCGTCCCCGATTCGTCGATGATGTCGTCGTGCACCAGCGTCGCGGTGTGGATGAACTCCACCACCGAGGCGTAGAGCACAGCGCGCTCGCCCTGATAGCCGGCCATCCGCGCCGCCATCAGCAGCGTCGCCGGCCGGATCCGCTTGCCGCCGCTGGTCTGGAGGTACTTGCCGATCTGAGGGATGAGCTGCACGCGCGACTGCACGTGCTTCAGGAACTCCTGGTCGACCCGCGCCAGGTCCTCTCGCACGGGCTCGAAGATCTGGGCTAAATCCAAAGGGGACTGTGACTTGTGCACGTCGCTCACGCCCGTCAATCTGACCACAGGTACAGCAGGGGTGTCAACGCACCGTCAGCGTTGCTTGGTTGGCGGCCGCGCTCTCGCGCGCGGCCGCGGGCCGCGCACTGGGCGGGCCGGCTGCTATGCGCCGCGCTGGGCGCGCGGCGGCGCCGGCCCGCGCGCGGCGGACTTCGACGTGGTTCTCTCACCTTTTTCCGAACAGCGCGTCGAAGTTCGCAGCCGTCTGCTGGACGATTGCGGCCGCCGTGGTCCGGCGGGCGGCGGCCAGGGCTTCGGCCACGTGGACGACCAGCGCCGGCTCGTTCCGCTTGCCCCGGTGCGGCATCGGCGCCAGGTACGGGCTGTCGGTCTCGATGAGGATCCGGTCGGCCGGCACGGTCGCCGCGACGGCGCGCAGGGCGTCCGACTTGGGGAACGAGACGATCCCCGAGAACGAGAGGTAGAACCCCAGCTCGAGCGCCGCAGCGGCGAGCGCGGCGTCGCCCGTGAAGCAGTGGAAGACGCCGCGGACCTCGCCCTTGCCCGAGTCCTTCAGGATGCGGATGGTGTCCTCGTCGGCCTCGCGGGTGTGGACGATGATCGGGAGCCGGCGCGTCCGCGCCAGCTTCACCTGCGCCGCGAACACCATCTGCTGGAGCGGCGGCTTGGCGTAGTCGTAGTGGTAGTCCAGCCCCATCTCGCCGAGTGCACAGGCGTCCGGGATCGCAGTGAGTGCCCGTTCGATGGCCGGGACCACACGCTGCGGATCGGCGCGGTAGGTGTCGGCGCGCATCGGGTGCACGCCGACCGAGAACCGCACGCTCGACCACAGCTCCTTCAGCACCGGCGCGCGGCGGAGCTCCTCGGCTTCGCCGGCGTCGATGATGCAGAGCGCGGTCGGCGCGCCGGCCGTCCGCGCCCGCAGCACCACGTCGATGATGTCGGCCTTGAAGGCGTCGTCGGCGAGGTGGCAGTGCGAGTCGATCGGCCGGAGCGACGACGACGGCGACGGCGACTGAGACTGCGACGACCCGGCCGGGCCGCCCGACTCGCTCATCGAATCCTCGACCCCGGGGGCGGCGGCGGATCGGCGAAGGTCACCAGCTCCGGCTTCGCTCCGTCGGGGCCGCCGGCCAGCACCATGCCGTTCGACTCGATGCCCATCATCTTGCGCGGCGCCAGGTTGGCGACGATGGCGATGGTCCGGCCGACCATCGCCTCGGGCTCGTAGGCTTCGCCGAGGCCGGCGACGATCGTCCGGGTCTCGGTGCCGACATCGACGCTCAGCTTCAGCAGCTTGCTCGACTTCGGGACGCGCTCGGCGGCCAGCACCTTGGCGACGCGCAGGTCGACCTTCATCAGGTCGTCGAACGTGATGCGCGCCTCGGCGGCGCTGCTGGCCGGCGCGGCTGCCTCGGGCACCGCCGCCGGCGTCGAAGAGGCGGGTGGCGTGTTCTGCGGCGCCTGCACGGGCTGAGCGTCGGAATCGGAATCAGTCATGGCAGTAACAGTCACGGTCGGCGGAGAAGTCGTCAGGACCTTGCCACCTATGAGTTCGAGCCGCGGCCACAGGGCCTCCCCTTTCACCAGCGTCCGCTCGCCGGACGCGCGCCACGCCGCGTCCCGATCGAGGCGCAGCGTCGCCGGATCGGCGGTCTCGCCCATCCGGCGCAGTATTTCACGAGCCGACGACGGCATCACCGGCAGCAGCAGCACCGCGGCCACCCGCACCACCTCGGCCACGTCGAACAGCACCTGGCCGAGCCGCGCCGCCGCCTCCGGATCCTTGGCCAGCTTCCACGGCGCCGTCTGCTCGATGTACTCGTTGGCGGCGCCGAGCAGCCGGTAGACGGCGTTGGCGGCGTCGTGCAGCGCGTAGACGTCCATCGCCGCGCGATAGGTGGCCAGGGTCGCGGCCGCGGCAGCGGCCAGGGGCCCCGGCTGGCCGGTCGGCGCGACGCGTCCCGCGCCGTAGCGCTCGGCCATGCTGGCAATCCGGCTCACCAGGTTGCCGAGGTTGTTGGCGAGATCGGCGTTGTAGCGTTCCTCGAAGCGCTCCCACGAGAAGTCGCCGTCGCCGCCGTACGGCACTTCCTTGACGAGGTAGAGGCGCAGCGGATCGCAGCCGAGCCGACCGACGGCCTCGAGCGGATCGACCGCCGTGCCGAGCGACTTGCTCATCTTCTCGCCCTTGAAGTGCACCCAGCCGTGTCCGAACACCTGGCGCGGCAGCGCCTCGCCGGCCGCCATGAGCATCGCCGGCCACACCACGGCGTGGAAGCGCGTGATGTCCTTGCCGACGATGTGCAGGTTGGCCGGCCACCACTTCGCCAGCCGCTCCGGATCGGCGCCGTAGCCGACCGCGGTGATGTAGTTGATCAGCGCGTCGAACCAGACGTAGACGACGCTCGACGGATCGTAGGGCACGGGAATGCCCCACGGCTGGCCGGCGCGGCTGATCGAGATGTCCTCGAGGCCGGCTTCGAGCAGGCGCAGGATCTCGTTGCGCCGCACGTCCGGCTGCAGGAACTCCGGGTGCGCCGCGAGATGCGCCAGCAGCCGGTCGCGATAGGCCGACAGGCGGAAGAAATGGTTCGTCTCGCGGATCCACGCCGGCGTGGTGCGGTGGATCGGGCAGAGCCCGTCGACCAGGTCCTTCTCCGGCTTGAACGCCTCGCACGACTCGCAGTACCAGCCCTCGTAGACGCCCTCGTAGAGATCCCCGTTGGCGCGGATCTTCTCCGTCATCGCCTGCACGGCCACCTTGTGCCGCGGCTCGGTGGTGCGGATGAAGTCGTCGAACGAGATGTCGAGGCGGGCCCAGACGTCGCGGAACACCGCCGCCATCTGGTCGCAGTAGAGGCGCGGATCGAGGCCCTGCTCGCGGGCCTTGCGGTAGACGTTCAGCGAGTGCTCGTCGAGCCCCATCAGGAAGTGGGTCTCGACGCCGCAGAGCCGCTTGTAGCGGGCGATCACGTCGGCGGTGATCTTCTCGTAGGCCGTCCCCAGGTGGGGCTTGCCATTGGCGTAGTCGATCGCGGTGGTGAGGAAGAAGGGAGAGGACGACACGGGGAACCGGACCGGATGCTGATGGTGAATGGACGAATCAGGCGCGCCGCGCGGCCGCGCCAGGCAGGTCGAGCCAGGCCTTCATCGCCGCCGCCTGGATGTCCTTGACCGGCACGTCGTGGGTGCGGGCCAGGACCACGCACGCCTCGAATTCCGGCGCGGCGTTGGTGACCACGTCACCGAGCCGTGCCACCTTGACCGGCACGGCGCCCCAGGGCGTCGTCACGGCCACGATCTCGCGGTCCAGGACCTCGCGCTCCTCGTCATGGTAGCGCACGCCGAGGGTGGTCGTCTCGCGGAAGACGATGGCCGACAGCGCCGCCCGCCGCTCGGGGGGCGCCATCACCGTGACCAGCGTGCCGGGCCGGTTTTTCTTCATCTGCACCGGCGTGTAGTAGACGTCGAGGGCGCCCGCCTGCAGCAGCATGTCGATCAGGACCCCGTAGATCTGGGGGTTCATGTCGTCGATCTCGAACGTCAGCAGCGTGACCCGCTGGCGGGCCGGGGCCTTCGCCGCGGCCTCGGCCTCGCCGACGAAGATCCGCAGGACGTTCGGTCGGTCCGTGAAGTCCCGGCGGCCGGCGCCGTAGCCGACGGCGTCGACGCGCATCGGCGGCAGCGGCCCGAACGCGTCGGCGAAGCCGGTGACGAGGAGCGCGCCGGTCGGGGTGGTCAGCTCGACGGCCGGCCCGTCCTGATAGACCGGGACGCCCTGCGTCAGTCGCGCCGTGGCCGGGGCCGGCACCGGCAGCGTACCGTGCGCGCAGCGGACCGTCCCGCTGCCCAGGTTGAGCGGCGAGGCGACGATGCGATCGGCGCCGAACCACTCGAGCGCGAACACGCCGCCGACGATGTCGAGGATCGAGTCGAGCGCGCCGACCTCGTGCAGGTGCACGTCCTCGATCGGCATCTGGTGGATGTCGGCCTCGATCGTCGCCAGCCGGCGGACCAGCGCGATCGCCCGGTCGCGCGAGGCCGGGGCCAGCGCCGATCGGGCGATCAGCCGTTCGATCTGCGCAATGTGCCGATGCGGATGCCGGGGCCCGTCCTGCGGCGGCACCGCCCCGGCCGGCACGCGCTCGTCGAGCACCCAGCGGGTCGCGGCAATGCCCGCCCGCACCACGCGCTCCGACGACACCGCGTAGTCGTCGAGTCCGAGGCTGCCGAGCGCCGCTCGCACGGCCTCGAGCGGCACGCCGGCGTCGAGGCAGGCGCCGAGCAGCATGTCGCCCGAGACACCGGAGAAGCAGTCGAGATAAAGGATTTTGGTCACGGGTCGAGCGGGGTCACGGGTCGGCTGCGGCGAGCCCACCCGACTCGCGAAAGCTGTAGTAGCGATGGTCGGCGAGGATCAGGTGGTCGATGACCTCGATGCCCATCACTTCGCCGGCGCGGACGAGGCGCGCCGTCAGGCGCACGTCGTCCGGGCTCGGTGTGGGGTCTCCAGACGGGTGATTATGGAACAGAACCACGCTGGACGCACCGGCGACGGTCGCTTCGCGGAACACCTCGCGCGGGTGCACCGTGGTTGCGTCGATGGTGCCGACCGACAGGAGCGCCGTGCGGATGACGCGGCAGCGCACGTCCAGCAGCACCAGGCCGAAGTGCTCGACCGGGCGGGCGCTGAAGCGCGGCAGCAGGTAGGACGCCGTCTCACGCGGCGATCGGAGCTGCGGGCGGTCGGCCGGCGGCTGCAGCAGCGTCCGCCGCCCCAGCTCGACGGCGGCGAGGAGCCGCGCCGCTTGCGCGTCGCCGACGCCGGGGACGCGGCGCAAGGCGTCAGGGGACGAGCGGGTCAGCCGGTGCAGCCCGCCGACTGAGGCGAGCAGGCTGTTGGCGAGCTCGAGCGCACCGCGGCTGCGCTGGCCCGAACCCAGCACGACCGCGACCAGTTCGTTGTCCCCGAGCGCGTCGGCGCCGACCCGCACGAGCTTCTCCCGAGGCCGATCGGCGGCGGCGAGCTGCTTCACTCCCCCACGTCCCTTCTCGTCTCTCGCCGTTCCGCGGCAGTCGCCCGCGCCTGCCATATACTTTTTCGCGATGCCGCGTGCGTTCTCGATTGCCCGCCCCGTCGCCGCCCTGCTGATCAGCGCCGCCCTGCTCGCCGCCTGCGCCGAGCCGCCGACGCGCGAGATCAGCCAGGCCCAGGGCGCGCTCGATGCCGCCCGCGCCGCCGGCGCCGACGCCTACGCCAAGACCGAGTTCCAGGCCGCCGACGCCGCCCTCAAGAAGGCGCACGAGGCCGTCGCCGACCGCGACTATCGACAGGCCCTGAGCTTCGCGCTCGACGCCCGTGAGCAGGCGCGGACGGCGGCCCGCGAAGCGTCGACGGCGCGAGCCCGCGCCGCCAGTGACGTCGCGCTGGCGATCCAGACGACCGCCCGTGGCATCGACGGCGCCCGCGCCCGGCTGGCTGGTCCGGGCGTCTCGCGCGAGCTGCGCGCCCGGATCGGGTCCGCCCTCGACGAGCTCACCGTGCAACTGCAAGAAGCGCGCTCAGCGGTCGCCGCGGGCGATTACGCGCGCGCCGCCGAGCGGACGAAGCCCGTGCAGGATCGGCTGGCCGCGTTCGTGGCCGAGCTCCCCCGCCGCTGAGTGCGGCGCGATCGCTAGTTCCAGGGGACTAGAGCCCGACGAGCGGGCCGAGCAGCGTCACGAGGGTTACGATCACGACGAAGCTGGCGAGATCGAGCAGCAGCCCGTGGCGCATCATCGCGCCGATCGGCACGTAGCCCGAGCTGTAAACGATCGCGTTCGGGGCGGTCGAGATCGGCATCATGAAGCCCATGCTGGCGCCGAGGGTGGCGGCCAGCGCCGGCCGCAGCGGCGCCACGCCGGACGCCTGCGCGACCGCGATCGCCACCGGGACGATCATGTTCGCCGAGGCGGCGTTCGAGGTCGCTTCCGAGAGGAGGATCGCGGCCGCGGTGAACGCGATCGTCAACGCCAGTTCCGTGTGCGCCGGCAGGATCGCGGTCAGGCCGTGTCCCAGCCAGCCGGCCAGGCCGGTCTCGAAGGCCAGATCGCCCAGCGCCAATCCGCCGCCGTAGAGCAGGATGATGCCCCAGTCGATGCCGACCGCCTGGTCCCAGGTCAGCGTGAACCGGCGTTGTCGCCAGTCGATCGGCAGCAGGAACAGGAGCACCGCGCCGATCAGCGCGGCGATGCTCTCGGGCACCGAAACCGCGAACACCCGCATCGCCCGCGAGCCGTCCTGTCCGACGATCGCCGCCAGGCCAGGCGCGATCCACAGGAACACCGTCGCCGCGAAGGCCACGAGCACGTTGCGCTGGCCGCGCGTCCAGGGCCCGAGCCGCGCCCGCTCCGCGCGCATCAGCGCCTGGCCCTCGGCGTCGATCCGCAGGCCACGCGCGCCCCACCAGGCGAACCAGCCGAGGAGCAGCACGGTGAGGACCGCGACCAGCGGCACGCCGAGGCGGGTCCAGGCCAGGAAGCTCACCGGCTGGCCGCCGAGCCGCGCCGATGAAGCCCAGGCCGATCAGGTTCGGCGGCGTGCCGACCGGCGTCGCCATGCCGCCGACCGAGGCCGCGAACGACGTGACCAGCATCATGCTGATGGCGAAGCGCCGGACCGCGTCCGGTGAGGCGGTGCCGCGCAGGCCGACGTGGCCGACGATCGAGAGGCCGATCGGGAACAGCATCGCCGTCGTCGCCGTGTTGCTGATCCACATCGAGATCAGCGTCGCGACGGCGCCGTAGGCGACGAGCATCCGCACTGCGCTCGAGCCGACCAGGCGCGACGACAGCGTGGTGAACGCGATCCGCCGATCGAGGCCGTGCACGAACATCGCCTCGGCCAGGACGAAGCTGCCGATGAACAGGAAGATGATCGGGTCGGCGAACGAGGCCAGCGCGCGCCGGGCGGGGGCCACCTGGAAAATCACGGCCAGGGCCGGGCCGAGCAGCGCGGTCACGGCCATCGGCAGCGCTTCGCTGACCCACAGCACGACGACGGCGGCCATCACCGCGGCGAGGCGGTGCCCGCTGTCCGACAGGCCGGGCATCGGCACGAACGGAAGCAGCAGGAGAACGGCCGGCGCCACGAACAGCCCGGCGGTGCGGCGGCGCCGGTTGAAGCGCTCTTCGGCCGGCGAATAGGTCTCGACGGCGCCGATCGCCTCGTGCAGCCGCATCATGCTAGGGGCCCTTGGTGGCACTGCCGCAGCGGTAGTGTCACCATGGGCTCCTAGGCCGGTCGCGCCCAGCGGCCGCGCAGCACGACTTCGGCCCAGCCGGTCAGCCAGACCGTGTTCTGCGCGTCCCACTCGACACGTTGCGAGCCGCCCGGGGCGATGACCTCGACGTCACGGCTGGCGCCGCCGGCGAAGGCCGCCGCCACCGCCGACGCGCACGAGCCGGTGCCCGACGACTCGGTCGGCCCGACGCCGCGCTCCCAGATCAGGATGCGGACCCGGTCCGGGGCCTCGATGTGCGCGATCTCGACGTTGACCGCATCGGGAAACGCCGGATGCGTCTGGAGGGCCGGGCCGATTCGGTGGAGGCGCGCCTCGTCGAGTCGATCGAGGACGACGCACTGCGGGTTGCCGACGCGCAGCCGGACGGCCTCGAAGCGCTCGCCGGCGGCGTCCAGCTCGATGCGGGCCAGATCCTCGACCGGCCCCATGTCGGCGCGAAACACGAGGCGTCCGGCGGCGGTGTCGCGCGACACGAGCGTCAGCGTCTTCATGCCGGCGCCGGTCCGGACGTGCAAGGTGTCGCCGACCGGCAGCGCCAGGTCCTCGGCCAGGATGGCGCCGAGACCGCGCAGGCCGTTGCCCGAGACCTCGGACGGACTGCCGTCGGCGTTGAGCAGGCGCATCGTCGCGCCGCGCGCGTCGGGGGTGTAGACGATCAGCCCGTCGGCGCCGACGCCGGTGTGGCGGGCGCACGTCGCGCGGGCGAAGTCCGCGGCGTCGAGCCCGTGGTTGGCCACGGCCTCGGCGGACACGTAGAGGAAGTCGTTCCCGTAGGCGTGCGCCTTCAGGATCTCAATCGCGTCGGCCATCGCTGGCCGCTGAGTCTAGCAGGCAGGCGGCCGGAACCCGGCCGGCCCGCCTCGAACGCGCCCAGCGCCGGCGGCTTAGGGTCGCGGCGCCAAGGGCTGCCGCCCCGCGCTGAGGGCGCGGGGCCCACGAACAACAGCAGGTCGTTGCCGCTGCGCGGCGCTACTCGACTTGCCAGGCCAGGGCAGGATTGCTGGACGCGGCGCCGCGGACGTAGTCGACGACGAGCAGCCCGCCGCGGCTGCCGTCGGCGCGCCCAGCGCCGTCGGCTTAGGGTCGCGGCGCCAAGGGCTGCCGCCCCGCGCTGAGGGCGCGGGGCCCACGAACAACGGCAGGTCGTTGCCGCTGCGCGGCGCTACTCGACTTGCCAGGCCAGGGCAGGATTGCTGGACGCGGCGCCGCGGACGTAGTCGACGACGAACGTCCCCTGCCAGTTGGTGAACTGGAACTTGTCGCCCTTGACCCAGTCGATCTGGTGCCCGAGCTTTTCCATCTCGCCCTTGACGTTGGCGTTGAACCACGTCTCGGCCTCGGCCTTGCTCGTCGGCATCGAGCCGGCCTTCTGGGCGGCGGCGGCGAAGGCGTACTTCGCCGACTTGGCTGGGTCGGCGTTCTTGTTGAAGTCGAAGCCTTCGAACTTCAGGCTGGCGCCGGTGGCGGCCGCGCCGGACGTCGCCGCGGTGGTCACCGCGGTCGGGCTTGCCGACAGGCCGGTCTGGACGCCGGTCATCAACTTGGCGAGGAAGGAAGTGAACTCTTCGGTCGACAGTTCGCCGTTGCCGTTGCTGTCGACGGTGCGCATCAGGGAGCGCGCCATCTCCTGGATGGACGTTCCCGGCTGGATCGGATTCATGCGTCTACGCTCCTGGCTCCGGGACCGTCCCGGGCACGGCCCGGCAAGGAGCAAGCACGGTGCCCAGGTAGCCGCCGACGGGAAATCCGTGCTTTTCGCGTGCAGTCTCCGCGCGAGGTGTCGCCGGCCCGACACGGGTGGACGGGCCGGCCCTGCCGGCCCCCGGCGCCCGTGTCGGGCCGGAACTTCCAACTCCCAACGACCAACTTCCAAGGAACCTCCAACTTCCAACGGCCAACCCGGACGGCTTTCCCGGTGGGCACTTGGGAGTTGGGCGTTAGGAGTTCCTTGGAAGTTGGGAGTTGGAAGTTGGGAGTTGATTGCGAGCGCGCTACGGGGGCGAGAAAGCGTCGAGCACGTGCGTGTAGCCCACGGCCAGGCCGAAGCCGGGGTCGCGCGAGGTCGTCCCGACGAGCAGGCCCGCATCGATCCGGCCGGCCCCGCGGGTGTAGCGGACGCCGCCCCGGAAGGTGGCGCGGGATTCGGCGCCCGGCGGCGGGAAGTCCCAGGCCCACTGGAACTGACCATGGACCTCCCCCACCACCTCGAGCCCCTCGCGTAGCGCATACGCGCCGGAGAGCCCGTAGACCAGCACGTCGAACTGGCGGTCGCCGCGGATCGGGTCGCCGAGGATGGCCAGCCCGACGTTGCCGACGTAGCGCGTCGAGCCGCGCGTCTTACCCAGCAGGACCGTCGCCGAGAAGTCGAGCGTGTCGAGACCCAGGCCGGTCTCGTTGCTGGCGTTGGGCAGCTTGGTGGCCAGGCGCAGCCCGATCGACGGCCGCCGCACGTGCTCGCCAACGATCTTCAGCTTGGTGGCGATCACCAGGTCGTCGATGTCACTGGTGGTGTCGCCGGCGAACTTCAGCTTGAACGCGAGCGGCGCGGCCTGGCGGGCATCGATGTGGAGGCGCTGGTAGAGCGCGCCGTCGAGCTGCAGCTCGGCGATCGAGCTGAGGCCGATGGAGACGCCGAGGATCGGCGCCTTGATCAGGTTGCCGGTGAGGCCCGACCCGGGCAGGAAGATGTCGCGGGCGGTTTCGATCCCGGCCTCGATCAGGACGCGGCCGGCGCCGATCGTCTCGGGGTCCTCGGTCACCAGCGGGCGCTGCTGCGCGGCGGCGGGCGCCGCGCAGAGCCACGCGGCGATGAGGGCGACCGGGGCCAGGCGCATCGCCGCCATCGTATAGGATGCCCGGCGCATGTCCATCGCGCCTCGTATCGCCGTCGTCACGGGCGCCGGCAGCGGCATCGGCCGCGCCGTCGCCCTCGCCCTGCTCGCCGAGGGCTACCACGTCGCGCTCGCCGGCCGCCGTGCCGAGGCGCTCGCCGACACCGCCGCGCTGGCCGACGCCGGCGAACGAGCCCTCGCCGTTCCCACCGACGTCTCGCAGCCGGCCGCCGTGCAGGCGCTCTTCGATCGCGTCGGCGCCGCCTGGGGCCGCCTCGATCTGCTGTTCAACAACGCCGGCATGGGAGCCGGGGCGCCCTTCGAGGATCTGACGCTGGAGAAGTGGAAGGCCGTCGTCGACGTCAACTTGACCGGCGTGTTCCTGTGCGCGCAGGGCGCCTTCCGGCTGATGAAGGCGCAGCGGCCGCAGGGCGGCCGGATCATCAACAACGGCTCGATCTCGGCGATGTCGCCGCGGCCCGATTCGGCCGCCTACGTGGCCACCAAGCACGGCGTCAGCGGCCTCACCAAGAGCCTGGCCCTCGACGGCCGCGCCTACGACATCGCCTGCGGCCAGATCGACATCGGCAACGCCGTCACGCCGCTGACCGAGCGGATGCCGGCGGGCGCCAAGCAGGCCGATGGCCGGATGGTCCCCGAGCCGCGCATGGACGTCGCACACGTGGCCCGCGCGGTCGTCTTCATGGCCGGCCTGCCGCTCGAGACCAACGTCCTGACGATGACGATCATGGCGACGAAGATGCCGTTCGTCGGGCGCGGCTGAGAGCCGGCCACGCCGCCGGTCCTGGCGCGATCCGCGACCATTCGTCAGATACTTGTCGCCATGCACAGGACTTTCCTCTTCGCCGCGATCGTCGCCGGGGCGCTCGGCCTCGCCGCGAGCGCCGCCGCTCAACCAAAGCTCGTCAAGCAATGGGAATCCGACCCCAGCTTCAAGGTTCCCGAGTCGGTCTACTTCGACAAGGCCGGCAAGGTGCTCTACGTCTCGAACATCGACGGCGAGCCGTGGGGCAAGGACGGCAAGGGCTCGATCGGCAAGCTCGGGCTCGACGGCAAGGTCCTCGCCGCCGAGTGGGTGACGGGCCTGCAGGCGCCCAAGGGCATGGCCCTGTGGAAGGGCACGCTATGGGTCGCGGACATGGGCGAGGTGGTCGGCATCGACGTCGCCAAAGGCGCCGTCACGACCCGCGTGCCCATCGAGGGATCCGCCAAGCTGAACGATCTGACCGTCGACGCCAAGGGCGTGCTCTACGTCTCGGACTCGGAGACGAAGAAGGTCCACCGGATCGAGGGCAAGACGGTCTCGACGCTGCTCGAGGGCCTCAAGGGCCCGAACGGCCTGCTGGCGCACGACGGGCAGCTCTACGTCCTCGACAACGGCGGCCTCTACCAGGTGCAGGCCGACAAGACCCTGAAGCTGATGGCCGACGGCATGGAGGGTGGCACCGACGGCGTCGAGCCCATCAAGGGTGGCGGCTACGTCGTCTCGACGTGGGGCGGCGTGATCTATCACGTCGGCGCCGACGGGTCGAAGCACGTGCTGATTGACACGCGGCCGGCCAAGCAGAACTCGGCCGACATCGGCTTCGACCCCGAGACTGCCATCGTCTACGTCCCGACGTTCTTCAAGAACACGGTCATCGCCTACCGCCTGCAGTGAGCGGGAGCCGAGCCGTTCGCCGGTTGACGGCGGTGGAGTTCTGCCAGCGCGTCGTCCCGGCGCTGTCGGAGCGGGAGGCCGAGGCGGCGGCGCGTCGTTGAAGGGTCGAATGCCGCGCGCGAACGTGAGCGAGTCCCTGCCGGATGCGTAGCGCGCGTCAGCGCCGCGCGCGGGCCTGGCGCCGGATCCAGACGAAGGCGGCGAGATCGTAGCCGGCGTGGGCGACGATCGGCGCGACCAGCCCGCCGGTGGCGATGGCCAACGCGCCCAGCAAGACGCCGGCAAGGGCCGCCCAGACGCCGAGCACCCAGCCGCGGGCGGACAGGCCGAGATGACAGGCGCCGAAGGCGATCGAGGCGATCGGCCAGCCGAACGCCGCCTGCACGGCGCCGCGGAACAGGACCTCCTCGCCGATGCCGGCGAGCGCGCTGATCGCCACCATCTCGGTCAGCGAGAGCGGCGCGATCAGCGGCTCGAAGACCGTCCGCTGCAGCTCGCGCAGCGCGTCGACCGGCCCGAGCCGCGGCGCGTGCGTCTGCAGCCACCATTGGACGAGCGAGAGCAGCGCCGCCGCGGCCAGGCCGGCGGCCAGCGCGGACCAGGTCGCGCCGAGGCTCACCGAATGGCCCGCGGCGTAGAGCCAGAGGCCGCCCGCGATGGCCAGCCCGCCCTCGCCGACGACGGCCAGCGGCAGCAACCGCGACGACGCCTCGCCCATCAGAAGGCCTTGGCTTGCCCGCCGGAGCGCGCAGCGCGAAGGTGGGTCGAATCGATCAGCAGGGTGACCGGACCGTCGTTGACGAGCTCGACGGCCATGTCGGCGCGGAACACGCCGGTCGCGACCGGCAGGCCGGCTTCCCGCACGGCCGCGACCACGGCCTCGTAGAGCGCGTTGGCGGCCTCGGGCGGTGCCGCTTCGAGGTAGGACGGCCGCCGGCCGCCGCGGCAGTCGCCGAGCAGCGTGAACTGCGAGACCAGCAGCACGCCGCCCTGGACCTCGGCGACCGACAGGTTCATCGTGCCGGCCTCGTCGGCGAAGACGCGCAGGCCGACGATCTTGGCGGCGATCGCGACGGCGTCAGCGGCGGTGTCCGTGCGCGCCACGCCGAGGAGCACGAGCAGCCCGCGGCCGATCTCGCCGACGATGGCGCTGTCGACGCGGACGCGGGCCGAGGTGACGCGCTGAAGGACGGCTCGCACGGTCGGCGTCAGGCTGCTCGCGTCAAACGGCCGCGAGGGGAACGGCGGGAGCGGTGTCCCGGGCCTGCGCTCGCAGCGCGGCCGGCGGATTGAGCCGGCGATCGAGGAGATGACGCGGGTGCACGTTGCCGAGCGCTTTCAGCACCGAGCGCTTGAGGCCTGGATGCTCGCGCTCGAGGTCGAACAGCAGCTTCTTCATCCGCTGCCGCTGCAGGCCGAGATCGCCGCACACCGGGCAGCAGCAGCCGACCACCGGCAAGCCGCGCTCGGCGGTGTAGGCGGCGACGTCAGACTCGGCGACGTAGGCGAGCGGCCGGACGACGACGTAGCGCTGATCGTCCGAGACGAGGCGGGCCGGCATCGCCTTCAGCGCGCCGACGAAGAACAGGTTCAGGAGCAGCGTTTCGGCGAAGTCGTCGGCATGGTGGCCGAGCGCGATCTTGGTCGCGCCGACTTCGTCGGCCATCCGATAGAGCACGCCGCGGCGCAGGCGGGCGCACAGCGAACACGGCGTGGCGTTGGCCTCGAGCTTGTCGTCGAGCACCTCGCCGATGTTGGTGTGCTCGATGACGCACTCCCAGCCGCGCTCGGCGCAGGCCCGGGCGATCACGTCGTGCTTGTAGCCCTTGTAGCCGGAGTCGACGTTGACCGCGACCAGCGTGAAATCGATCGGCGCGCGGGCCCGCAGCTCGTCGAGGATCTGCAGCAGCGCCCAACTGTCCTTGCCGCCCGACAGGCCGACCATCACCCGATCGCCGTCCTCGATCAGCAGGTGATCGGTGATGGCCTTGGTGGTCTCCTTGGCGACGCGCGCTTCGAGCTCGGACCGGTAGGCCATCCGCTAATCGTACATGGGAACCAGCCGGACCAGCACGCCGAGGAAACGCTCGTCGGTCACACCGGGCTGCACCAGGCTGGGCGTGAAACCGGTGGCCGACGTCACCGACACCGCGTAGACGTAACTGGTGGCCTGGTCGAGGTGGGCCCGGTATGGCAGCCCTGCTTCAGCGCGGACGGTCGTCACGGTGTCGCGATGCGCGCCCAGCTGCAGCCGTCTGGCTGTCGGCACCCGTCGCGATGGTCACGTCGTTGGCCAGCTCGCCGGTGCGGATCTCGACCCGGAGCTGCTTCAAGCGGTAGGGGGCGTAGTAGCGGACGACCCGGCCGTCCGGCCCGTCCATCAGCACGGCGTCGGCTCCAGCGGTGCCCTCCGCGACCTCGCGGGCCGGCGCGCGCAGCAGGAGATCGGCTCGTGAGCCGCCCTTCACCCAGAACCACTCCCCTTCCGGCGGGAACGCGTTGTCGTCGAGGAAGTAGGCCGAGATACGCGGCTCGCCGGCCAACTGGATCCGGACCCGCTCCGGTGTCGTGTTGATCGGCAGGTCGTTCAGCAGGCTTTTCTCGATCGGCAGCCAGCGCAGCGGCCCGTGCTTGACGTGTTCGGCCGGCCGGTAACTCGCGTAGAACGGATTCATCACCAGCTTGGCGGTGAAGAGGCCGCCGATGGCCAGCCCGGCGATCGCCGGCAGCGCGCTGCGCAACGGCGGCGTCACGAACAGCAGCAGCGGGTAGAGGCCCATGAAGTAGCGATTGCCGATCGGACCGCCACCGCCCGAGTAGGTGTAGGGGATCCACAGCAGCAGCACGACGTTGGCGACGACCGCGCTGGCCAGCGTGACCCATTGGAACCCGGGACGCCCGCCCCGCCAGACGAGGAAGAGAAGCACGCTCATCACGCCCGGAAAGAAGTACGGCACCAGGCCGCTGTGGCGGCCGAGCGTGAAGTAGACCAGGTTCGCGGGGAAGACCTCGACCAGGCTGTTGCGCGACAGGACGATCTCGCGCAGCACGCTGTCGACGGCGCGCGTCAGCCCCATCGCTCCTCCGCCGGGCGCCTTCCGCGCCTGGGCCAGCGGACTCGACGTCGGCGCGGCATCCGTCATGAACGGAAAGCCCTTGGCCTCGTAGTAGGTCGACCGGTCGCCGCCCTGGTAGTTCGCTTCGCCGCTGATCGCCAGGTTGAGACCGAAGAGGCCGCCGCACGTCAGCACGAACGCCAGGCAGATGCCGGCGGTCGTCCGCCAGTCGCGGCGCAGCAGCGCGCCGGCCGCAATCGGCACGGCCAGAGCCGCGTTGGACGGCTTCGAAAAGGCGACGACGCCGATGATCGCGGCGCCGAGGATCGGCCCGCCGGCCCCGCGCAGGAAGCGGCTCCACCAGCCGCTGCCGGGCGGCGCGTCGGGGCTGACCAGCCGATACAAGGCGCAGAACAGTCCCAGCACGCCGAGCGACAGATTGAAGATCTCGGGCGTGATCCAGACGAAGTAGACCGGGGCCGCCGAGGCGCCGAAGAAGATCGCGGCGTAGGCCAGCGCCGGTGTCGCCTGGCTCCGGGCCCGCAGGAACCAGTAGGCCGCGAGCAGGCTGAGCGACAACAGCACGGCGTGCAGGACGAGGAATCCGCCGGTGCCGAAGAGCCAGACGAACGGCGCCGCCGCCAGCGGATAGGCGAACGACTTGGCGAAGTAGAGGCGATCGGCGCGGGGATCCGGTGCCGACGCCAGGCGGATCCACGGGAAGCTGTCGCTGCCTTCGAACCAGCGCGTCCTCCCCTTCTTGAGGAAGATGCCTTCCGGTCCGGTCGGGAACTCGACGTAGACGCGGGCCAGGTCAACGCGCTCGAAGGCGAAGTCGCCGTCGCGCGCCAGGCTGTAGCCGAGCGTGTAGTAGCTGGCCTCGTCACTCTGGAAGCCCAAGGCGGCCTTCGGGAAGTCGACGGCGAGCGCGAAGCCGGTGAGCAGCAGGCCCAGCAGGACCGCGGCGACGACGCCCGGCTCCCCGCCTTCGCTCGCCCACTTCGCCGCGAGCTTCGGCGCGGCAAGGCCCGCCAGCCGATCGCGCCACCTCGCCATCACGCCCGACAGAACGCCAGCAGGTGCCACCCGAGCTTGCGGACGAGCGGGCGCGGCAGGGCGTTGAAGGTGCCGACGAAGAACGTGTTGAAGGCGACGCCCTTCCAGCCGCCGTGCAGGCGCGACTTGACCGGGAAGCGCTCGGCGACGATCGCGACTTCGCGGAAGCCCTGGAGGAGCGACGCGAACTCGCCCCAGGTGTACTTCTTCAGCACCGGCGCGTCCTCGTGCTCGAGGTCGACCTTCATGATCGACGACAGCGCGTTCAGCCATGAGCGCCGGTTGTAGACCTGGAAGATGGCCAGGCCGCCCGGCTTGAGGACACGGCGCGTCTCCGCGACGAGCTGTCGATCGTCGGCGGTGTACTGGACGACGCCGTGGGCGAACACCAGGTCGAACGTCGCGTCGGCGAACGGCAGCGCCTCGCCGTCGGCGACGCGCAGGTCGGCGGTCAGCCCCTGCTGCGCGAAGTTGGCCTTGGCCAGATCGATCGCCGACTCCGCCAGGTCCACGCCGGTGACGGTCGCGCCACCCTTGGCGAACCGCACCAGGTCGACGCCGGCGCCGCAGCCGACGTCGAGGACGGCCTGGCCGCGCATGCCGTCGAACGGGACGAGGCGCAGCAGGTGGTGCAGCTTCTCGAAGTGATACTGGTCGAGGTCGGCGAAGAAGCCGGGCGTGCCGGGGGCGTGGCTGGAGATCTCGAGATCGTGGATGTGCGCGTTCCAGTAGGCGCGCACCCGCTCCGTGAGGGCGTCGGTCACAACCGCCCCATTCTATCCGCCCTGCCCGGGGCTACTTGCGCGGGAGTTCGATGGCGCCCGAGTGGAGCGGGAACGCCGGCGGCGCCACCACCCGCCGCGGGGGCCGTCCGCCGTCGAGGAACGACAGGTCGGCGCGGAGCACGCCCTGGCGCCGCGTCGCGCGCGACGTCTGGTGGAGGATCGCGTAGAGGCGCTCCATCTTGCGGACGAAGGCGGCGATGTCGAAGCCGCGGCCGGCCGCGCGTGCCGCCTGCGCCTTGGTTTCGCGCTCGTGCGGGTGGTCGATGGCGTAGACGATGGCCCGGGCCAGCGCGCCGGCGTCGCGGGTGGGGACGACCCAGGCGGTCACGTTGTCCTCGAGGATGTCGAGCAGCCCGTCGGCGTCGGTCGACACGATTGGCTTGCCGGCGGCGAGGGCCTCGAACGCCGTCAGCGGCGTGCCCTCCCAGAGCGACGGGAACACGCTGAGATTGAAGGCGGACAGGACCGCCGCGGTGTCCTTGTGGAAGCCGTGGAAGCGGAAGCGGTCGCCGAGACCGAGCGCGTGGGCCTGGGCTTTGAGGTCGTCGAGCAGCGGCCCCTCGCCGACCAGCACGAAGCGAGCCTGGGGCCGGGCGCCGATGACGTCGCGGGCGGCCTCGACCAGGTACTGGTTGCCCTTCGAGTCGTGCAGCCGGGTCACCGCGCCGACGGCGAAGTCGTCCGGCGAGAGGCCGAGTTCCTCTCGGGTCGCGGCGATCTCGGCGGCGCTGCGGACGCGGCTGAATTCCTCGAGCGGGGCGCCGAGGTAGACCACCTTGACCCGCTCCGGCGCCACCTTGCGCGGCCCGCGGACGAACTCGGCGGTCGACTCCGACACCGCCAGCGCGATGTCGGTCGTGCCGGCGAGCAGCCGATCGGCGACCTGCTGGAACCACGGCGTCGTCGTCAGGTTGGCGTGCTCGTGCAGCACCACCGGCAGCCGCCTGAACTTGGCTGCGAGCCGGCCGAACGTGGTCGCGCCGTAGCCGTGCAGGTGCAGCACGTCGATCTGGCGGCGATCGATCTCCTTCATCAGATCGGTCAGCGTGGCCGGATCGAACTTGCCGCGCTGCAGGTAGGTGATGTCGACCCCGAGCGCGTCGAGCGTCTCCTCGGATAGATCGCGGCGGCGCAGGCTGATCAACGCCGGCTGCACCAGCGCCGGATCGAAGCGCGGCAGCATCCAGGCGAAGAGGCGCTTGACGCCGTGCATCCGCGAGCCCTCCCAGCCGAGGTGATCGCAGACGTGCAGGACCTTCAGCGGACGCCCGCTCACGCGTCCGTCCCACTGCGGGCGGCGGCGCGGGCCTCGCGGCTGCCGACGATCCGGGCCGGCACGCCGGCGGCGATGGCGCCGGCCGGGACGGCCTCGCGCACCACCGCGCCCGCGCCGACGATCGCGTGGTCGCCGATCGTCACGCCGTCGAGGATCTTGGCGCCGGCGCCGAGCCAGACGCCCTCGCCGAGCGCGATGCCCCGCGAGACGCGGCCCTGCTCGATGACCGGCCGCGACGGATCGTCCATGTCGTGCGTGCCGGCGCCCAGGTAGCAGTAGGCCGCGACCAGCGTCTGCGCCCCGAGCGTGACGCGGCTGGCCGAGAAGATCTCGCAGTTGAAGCCGATGTTGGCGCCGTCGCCGAGGACGATGTCGCCGCTCTTGCACGACAGGATCGTGTTGCGGCCGATGAAGACGCCGCGGCCGATGGCGATGCCGTCGTGGCCCTCGCCCTTGGCGTCGAGCAGGCAGTGATCGTCGATGACCACGTCGTCGCCGATGCGGATGCGGTGCGGATGGCGCAGCGTCACGTGCTGGCCGAAGACGACGCCGCGGCCGCAGGCGCCGAGCAGCCACGGATACATCGTCTTGCGCAGGGCCAGGCCGAGCGCCCCCGGCACCCACTGCGCGACCAGGTCGATCGAGCTCGTAGGCGAGCAGCGCGCCCCACCCGGAGCGTCCGACGACGAGCCGCTGGTATTTCTCGCGCGCGCCGACGTTGGCGTCGAAGAGCTGCGCTTGCGCCGCCTCGACCTGCCGCGTCCCGCTCACAGCCATCCGGCCTCGCGGTACCAGGCCAGGGTGCGGGCGATGCCGTCGCGCAGGCCGATCTGCGGGGCGTAGCCGATCTCGGCCTTGGCCAGCGACGAGTCGAAGGCCCGGCTCTTGGTGAAGAAGTCGACCCGGCGCCGGTAGATCGGCGGCTCGATCCCGAGCGGCCGGCACAGCGCCTCGCAGGCCGCGCCCGCGATCCAGAACGGCCAGACCGGCAGGCGCAACGACGGCGGCTTGACGCCGGCGACGCTGGCGGTGATCGCGACGAGCTCGTTCAGGGTGGTGACCTCCGGGCCCGACAGGATGTAGGTGTGCCCCGCGGCGGCCGGGTGCGTCCCGCACAGGCGGAACCCGTCCACGAGGTCGTCGATGTAGGTCAGATGGTACCAGATGTCACCGCGGCCGAGGACGTTGAAGCGGCGGCGCGCGACGCCGCGAAACAGCTTCAACAGCCGCCGATCGCCGGGCCCGTAGATGCCGGTCGGCCGGACGATGACGAGCGGCACGCCGGCCTCCGTGGCGGCCCGCCGCGCCACGCTCTCCCCTTCGAGCTTCGTCTCCTGATAGACGTCGCCCGGGCGCAGCGGCGCGTCCTCGTCGGCGGGCGGCTTCTCGATGTCGCCGTGGACGCCGACGGTGCTGCAGTGGATGACGCGCGTGACGCCGGCGGCGCCGGCCTGCTCGATCAAGGTGCCGACGGCGGTGGCGTTGACCGCGCGATAGAGGGTGTCGTCGAGACCGGCGGAGCGATAGAGCGCGGCGATGTTGTAGACGACGTCGATGCCCTTGACGGCGCGGGCCAGCGACTGCGTGTCGGTGAGGTCGCCGGCGGCCAGCTCGATGCCGGGCAGCGCCGCCGCCGCGACGTGCGGGTTGCGGACCAGCGCGCGCACCGTGAGGCCGTCCGCGGCGAGGCGGCGCGCCAGGTGTCCGCCGGTGAAGCCGGTGGCGCCCGTCACGAGGACGCGCGACCCGGGCGGGGGCGTGGCCATCGTCAGCTCTCGCGCTCGGCGACCAGCGTCACCGGCGAACCGACCAGCCCGGTGACGCCGAGCGTCCGTAGGGCGCCCTCGCTGCTGCTCGTGAAGCCCCGCGCCGCCACCGCCTTGTGCAGCGCGATCGGCAGGACGAAGTGACGATGGCGATCGCGGACGCGGAAGCCGGCGGCCCGGCACACCGCGTCGACAGCGCCATCGCCGAAGACGCGATACGGCTCGGTCGAGCGGCCGGCGGCGTGCAGCACGCGGCGGGCCGCCGACTGGATCGCGGCGGCGCTGCGCCGCGCCGGATAGTCGATCACGAGACGGCGGCGCGTCACGCGGCACAGCTCGGTGAGGGTGGCGCGCCAGTCCGGCATGTGCATGAGCAGGCGGACGCTGACGGTGACGTCGAAGCGGCGATCGGCGAACGGCAGGTGGGTGGCGTCGCCGCGCAGCAGGCCGATGCGCGCCGCGGTCCGGCCGACGCGGACCTGGCCGACGCGCAGCATCTCGCGCGAGTAGTCGAGCCCGGTGACGTGAGCGCCGCGCTCGGCGAGCGCCAGTGCCGCCCGCGCCGTGCCGGTGCCGACGTCGAGCACGGATGCCCCGGCGACCTCGCCGACGAACGCGGTGATGACGCGCGCCTCCTCGCCGGCGACGAACTCGCCGATGGGGCCGCCGAAGCGCAGCGCGTCGAAGCCCTCGGCGACGTCCGCATCCGCGTAGTGTTCGACGCTGTAGTGGGCCGGCTTCACGCGACGCCCCGCGCCACCTGGGCCGCGCCGCTCCCGAAGAGCTCGGCATAGGCGTGGCGCGTGCGCTCGAGGTAGGCCTCGTAGCTGTACTTCGTGTCGGCCAGCTCGCGGGCGCGACGCCCGATGGCGTCGGCCTCGGCCGGATCGTCGACGGCCCGCAGGATCCCGGCCGCGTAGGCGTCCGGCGTCGCCTCGGTCAGGACCGCGACCGAGTCGTCGAGCACCTGCGTGTGCGTCAGCAGGCGGGTCGCGACGATCGGCCGTCCGGCGCGCAGGTACTGGTAAATCTTGAGCGGCGTGTTGGTGCCGCGGCTGCGCGGCGAGGCGAGCACCGTCGCCGCGTCGAGGAACTGCGGCATCTCCTCCGACGGCCGCTGGCCGGTGAAGACGACGACGTCGCCGGCGCCGGCCGTTTTCGCCTGGACCCTGGCCGCCTCGACCTGATCGGGCTGGCCGCCGACGACGAGGAAGCGCACGTCGGGTCGCGTCGAGCGGACGCGGGCGGCGGCGGCATAGAGCAGGTCGAGGCCCTGGTAGGCCTCGAAGGTACCGGTGTAGAGGACGACCGGCACGTCGGGGGCGATGCCCCACGCCGCCCGCAGCGACGGGCTGGCGCCCGCCACCGGCAGATCGCCCGAGCCGGGCGCGTTCTCGATCAGCACGGTCGGGACGAGCGGATCGATAGCCCGGACCACCTCGACGAGCTGCTGGCAGATGACGATGACCACCCGGGAGCGCCGCACCAGCAGCCGCTCGACCAGGCCCATGCCCCACACCAGCGGCTTCGAGGACGAGAAGTCGAAGTTCGAGAGCTGCTGCGGCAGGCTCGAGTGCATGTCGTAGAGGTGGGGCACGCCGAGCATCGCCGACAGCACCACGCCGATCAGCCCGCCTTCCTCGTGCGAGTGGACGGCGTCGTATGACGTGCCGAGCGACCGGCGCAGCGCGGTGGCGGCCAGCGCGGCATCGAGGGGCAGCTTCGCCCACGACGGGCCGATCCGCACGTGCTGCACGAACGGCGGCCGCAGACAGCGGAACACGCGGAGCCCGGGCATCTCGACGTCACGCCCGAAGGGGTAGGTGACCAGGTCGACCGTATGGCCCAGCGCAATCAGGGCCTTGATGCGATGGAATTCGCTGAACGGGGTGCCCCGAGGCTCGAAGAACGGCTCGGGCGCAATCATCAGGATGTGCATCGGCGGCCGCAGCCGACCGAGTATACGGGTCGGCCTTCGGAGCGGTCAATTTACTGGCGTGGCGCGTGCGGCTGCTATTTGCCGACGCGCCTTCGCGCGTCGACCGGACGATGGCTCCGGACTCCGCCCTCGCCATTCGTCACGCGGCGCTGGGCGCGCCGCGGCGCCGCACGCGGCTGCCACTGAGCGGCCGTTTCCAGCTCAGCACTGTTCGATTTCTGGACACTTTCCTCTATTGGTCCCTGTCGGCTTGGCCGACACACCGGCGAAAGGGAGTGGCTACAGGACTGCCTGCCCGTGCCGCCCCTTGCCCTGCTCGAGGTTGTGACGACATGAAGAGGCTGCACATTCCCGGTGCGGTGGTGGCCCTGGCCCTGCTCGCCGTTCCCACCCTGGCCGCGGCGCAACAGACGCGCTGGTATCTTGCCGAAGGCTCGACCGGACCGTTCTTCGAGGAAGAGGTCCTGGCCATCAATCCGACCGATCAGACGGCGACCGGCATCGTCCGCGTCTATCGAGACGGTGCGGCGGTCGACGTGCCGATCGCCATCCCGCCCCGCCGGCGCATGACGCTGCCCGTCAACCTGGTCCCGGGCCTCGCCACCGGCGAGACGTCCGCCCTCGTCGACACCAGCGCCAGCGGCGTGCCCATCTACGTCGAGCGGACGATGTACTGGAGCGGGCGCAAGGGCGGCCACAACGCCGGCGGCGTCGAGGCGCCGCAGACGACGTGGTACCTGGCCGAGGGCGCCACCGGCAACTTCTTCAGCACCTTCATCCTGCTCGTCAACCCGAACACGAGCGCGGTGTCGGTGACGGTGCGGCTGCTGAGCGACGACGCGCCGCCAGTCGACTTCCCCTACACCGTCGCCGCCAACAGCCGGCTGACGATCCCGGTCAACAGCCTGCCGCAGTTCCGCAGCGCCAACTTCGCGACCCGCGTCACCGCATCGCAGCCGGTGTTCGTCGAGCGCGCGATGTACTGGCTCGGCTTCCAGGGCGGCCACGATTCGACGGCGGTGTCCAGCCTGTCGTCGACCTGGCGGTTCGCCGAAGGCTTCACCGGCGGCGATTTCGAGACCTACTTCCTGCTCGCCAACACCAGCGGTGCGGCGACCTCCGCGACGCTCAGCTTCTTTCTCGACAACGGCACCGTCATCGCGAAGACCGTCCCGATCGCGGCCAACAGCCGCCGTACAGTGCGGGTCCGCGACTACGCCGATCTGGTCAACACGGCCTTCGCGACGCGGATCACGAGCACCGGACCGATCGCCGCCGAACGCGCCATGTATTGGGGCGGGTTCGTCGAAGGCCACGCCACGGCCGGGCTGACCGCCGAGAGCGCGCGCTTCGCCTTCGCCGAAGGCATCGCCGGCGTCTTCAGCGGCGTGCCCTACGAGACCTTCTACCTGTTCCTGAACGCCAGCGCGAGCCCGATCACGGTGACCGGGAGCTTTTACCGCGAGGACGGCTACGGCACGCGGCAGCAGTACACGATTCCCGCCAACTCGCGCTTCACCCTCTACGGCGCGGCCGTGCCCCACATGAACGGGCAGAAGTTCGGCGCCGTCTTCGAGGGCAGCGCCCCGTTCATCGCCGAGCGCGCCGTCTACTGGGGCGCCGGCCGCTACGGCGGCCACGTCTCGACCGGGACGCCGTACAGCGGGACCCTCGGCACGCCGGTCGAACCGCCGACGCCGCCGCCTCCACCGCCGCCGCCCCCACCGCCGGCCTGCCCGGCGATCGTCTGCGACAACCTCCAGGGCTCGTCCGTCGGCCAGGTCTTCGGTGGCGGCTTCGACAGCTTCGGTTACGTCATCGGCGACGAGCGGGCCGGCATCGAGTACGCCGTCCCGACCATCACCAAGGGCTACTTCGAGGACCGAGCTGACCGGCATGCGGATGGCCTTCAACGACCAGAAGTACAAGATGTTCGCGATGTACGACGGTGACTGGTCGTCGGGCAATCTGTATCGCGCGACCATCGAGCAGCGCCTGCCGCCGCGCTACTCCCGGTTTAAGTTCCTGACCGGGGACGGCTGCGACAGCAAGTGCGGCACCGAGCAGCGCTACATCGAGGACGACACCCAAATCCCGTGGAACCCGGCCGACACCTACCGGGTCCGGATCGAATGGGGCGACGGCCGCGCCGGCTTCACCGTGACGTCGTTGAGCGGGGCCGGTCAGTGGACCTTCGACGAGCCCTACGGCAACGCGAACCTGGGTGGGGTCTACAACCCGGCCAACCACCGGGTGGCGATCGGCAACCCGCGGGCCGGGGGCGGCGAGCATGGCTCGTTCCCCGGAATGCGCATCCGGAACCTCCGCATCGGCCAGCGGTGACGCCCTGGCAGCGGCGACGACCAGGGGGCGTCGACGGAACCAGCGGAGGCTTGCATCGACGTGGTAAATTGGCCCGTTGACGATGTCGCGTGAGACCCCCCGGTGGCGCACCGCCACCCTGCAGATACTCAAGGTAGGCGTCAGCGCCGGCCTGCTGGCCTGGCTGTTCCGCCAGGTCGACGCGTCCCGGCTGTGGGCCGCGGTCCGGGCGGCGTCGTGGGCCTGGCTGGGCATCGCAGCGCTCCTCTACTTTGCCATGCTGTTCGTCAGCAGCTGGCGCTGGAACACGCTGCTGCGGGCCCAGGGCGTCGTCGTCCGCCTGCGGACGCTGGTCGGCTCGTTCCTGGTGGCCACGTTCTTCAACAACTTCCTGCCCAGCAATATCGGCGGCGACGTGGTCCGGGTCCGCGACACCTCGGGCCCCGCCAACTCGAAGACCCTCGCCGCGACCGTCGTGCTGGTCGACCGCGGCCTGGGCCTGCTCGCGCTCGTGCTGGTGGCGGCGCTCGGCGCCACCGCCAGCCAGCCCGGCCTGCGCGGCGGCGGTCCGCCGGTCCAGCCGTGGATGCTGTGGACTGGGCTCGTCTTCGGCGGCGCCGTCTCGATCCAGGCGCTGCGGGCGCCGTCGCTCGTCACGCGCCTGGCGTCGCCGCTGCGCCTGCTGCACGCCGACTGGGTCGACGCCCGGCTGGCCAAGCTGACGATGGCGCTGGGCCGCTTCGCCAACGCGCCCGGGGCGCTGGCCTCGAGCGCGGCCGGGGCGGTCGTGGTCCAGGCGCTACTGGTCGCGTTCTACGCGGCGGTCGCGCAGGGCCTGCACATCCCGGTGTCGCCGTGGCACCTGGCCGTGATGGTTCCGGTGTCGTTCATCGTGCAGATGATCCCGATTTCCGTCAACGGTTTCGGCGTCCGCGAGGCGACTTTCGTGGCCTTCTTCGCACTGGCCGGCCTGCCGGCCGAGGCGGCGATGCTCCTGTCGTTCATGGGCACCGCGGTGATCATGGCGTGGTCGCTCGCCGGGGCCTGTGTGCACCTCGCCCGTCGCCCGTCCTGACCCGCACTATTTTTTCGGTTGCAAGGGCTATCGGTGCCGCCACTGGCGGCCGACAACCCAACAGAGTTCTTTCGAGGAGGATAGTGAACGTGAAGCTTCGATATCTTGCGGGCGCCCTGGCGCTCTCCGCCGCCATCGCCACCGCCGCGTGTGGTGACGATCCGCCGCCAACCCAGCCGACACCCACGCCGACGGCCACGCCTCCTCCGGCCAACCCGGTGCTGACGGCGCCGACGGCGGATTCCCCAGCCGAGAACGAGCAGCTGACGACGCTGCGTCCGACGCTGGTGGTCCGCAAGGCGACGTCCGACCAGACGGGCCCTCGCACCTACGAGTTCCAGGTCTCGGACGACCCCGACTTCGCGCCGGCTAGCGCGGGCGTGGGCCGCTACTACCGGGTCGTCGCCACCCAGTCGGGTGTCGCTGAGGGCCCGGTCGACGCCTCGTTCACCGTCCCGAGTGACCTCCAGCCGGCGACGCGCTTCTACTGGCGCGCGCGGGCCCGGCAGGGCACGACGGATGGCCCGTTCTCGGCGACGCGGACGTTCCGGTCGCGGGTGGCCTCCTTCAACCTGGCCGGCGAGCTCTACAATCCGCTGGTCAATGGCACGACGGTGGGAGCGCTCGTCGGCAGCGTGACGCTGTCGTCGCGCGGCGCGACCATCAACTCGAACGAGTCGCACGTCCGCTACAACCTGCCCCGGACGATCACCGCTGGTGAGTTCTCCTTCGAAGCCGAAGGCATCCAGAACAACTCGCCCGGCGACAAGACCAAGATGATGGCGATGTACGACGGCAACGGCGACATCACCACCAGCGACTACCGCGTAACGGTCGAGAAGCGCGACGGCGGCATCATCGCCTGGCGCTTCATCGCGGGCGAGGTCGAGGACGCGCAGATCGACACGATCGGCAACGAGCGCGTGCCGGTCAACTTCAACCCAGGCACGACCTACTTCTGGCGCGCCACGTGGGGCGGCGGCTTCGATCTGAACATCTTCGAGGGCGGCATTGGCGGTAATCGTGTCTACGCCTTCGGCAAGGGGCTCTCCGACACCTACGACCCGACGCCGCACGTGGCATACCTCGGTTCGCCCATCGGCCGGGCGGGCCCGGACGACGCCTCCGTCGTCGGCGCCACATGGCGCAACGTCTACATCGCGGATGCCGGCAAGCGCCGGCCGATCTCGCTCGGCACCGCGCTGATCGAGAACCCGGACGACGACCCGCGCATCAAGAACCGCGGCATCCGCTTCGTGCCGTAACGGCCGACCGATCGCCCGAGAGGGCGGTCCGGGCAGCGCCCGCACACGCCGGCAACGCCGGCACACGCCGGCTCCTTTCGGGGGAGCCGGCGTTTTTCATTTGGCGGGGACGGTGGCGTCGATGCGGGCGCGCAGCCGTTCGAGCACGGCGCGCTGATCGGCGTCGAGCTGCCCGGTCAGCGACCGCCCGCCGCGCAGGATGAAGGCCGAGCGCGTGTGGAAGGTCCAGGCGGCCGCCCCCGCCCGTTTGGCCCGGGCTGCGGCGTCGAGGAAGCGTTCCGGACGGTCCGCCGCACGCTCGTCCTGCCACGGTTGCGGCTCCTGGAGGTAGATCGGCTTCTCGCCTCGCCGCGCGGCGAGGGCGCGCATCGCCCGCACCACCGCCGGCGTCCGGTCGTGCCAGCGGGCCTCGCGCGCGTCGTGGACGGCGAGCACGTCGAAGGCGCGGGCCGACGCCGGACACGGGCCGGGGGCCCCGCAGTAGGCGGCCAGCTCGAATCTCGGCTTCGTTGCTCGAGGCGAAGACGATGCGGCCGGGCGCGGTCACCCGCCTGGCAAGCACCGCCAGCCGCCGGGCGTCCGCGGCCGCCGTCGCGGCGAAGACCCGGTTCTGATCCAGTTCGTTCTGGAGATCGACCATGACGTGCGGCGCGCCATCGCCGAGCGCCTCGAGCGTCGCGGCGATCCCGTCGGCGTAGGCGGCCGCCGGGAGCACGATGCCGGCATCGTCGCGGACCGTCTCCCGCGCGAACGACAGGTCGACCACCAGCCCGTGGACTGCGGCCAGGTCCAGCACCTGCCGCAGGCGGGCGAGCCGATCCGCCCGCGGCCGCCCGCTGCCCGGCGCGAACAGCGTGTCGTCGCCGGTTCGCCCGCCGCACTGCCGCTCCGCGGCGCACCGCCACCAGTTCGGGAAGACGCGCACGCCGTCGATGCCGTGGCGGCGCAGCCAGGCGAAGTCGGCCGCCAGAGTCGTGTCCGAGGCTCGCAGGGCGTCGAAGTACGAGACGAGCAGCAGGAACCGTGGCCGTCCATCGACGGTGAAGGAGGGTCCGCGGATCCCCAGGATGGGGGCGCCGGCCGGCGCTGACGGCCCGGGGCCGGCCGCCGGCACGATCGCCCCGCCCGACGCCAGGATCGTCAGAACACCCGCCAGAACCGTCAGCCGCGAGACCCCTCGTCGCACCGCCCCAGGATGGCGGCCTTTACGATCGCCCGCAACTCATTCATACGGTTGAGTCTTTCAAACCCTACAGCGGTGCCTGCGACTGTCCGATATCCCTGAGTGATCGCGCACCGTCTCGGCAGGCCTGGCCGGACTCTGCGCGCGATCGAGGACCAGATATGCGCAAGACCGGACACCTGCTCGTCGTGGCGCTCGTACTTTCGTGTGACCGCCGCTGCCTGCACGAAGAAGAGCGAGAACCCGCTCAGCCCCTCCGTCGCCGGCCCGATCGGCGGTGTCTCGATCACGGCCCCCAAGCTCCTGGAGCCGCAGAACCAGCAGACGATGTCCGCCGGCTCCGCGGTGACGCTGCTCTTCGAGAGCGCGACCTCGAACGGTGAGCGGCCGATCACCCAGGAACTGCAGGTGTCGCTCGATCCCGAGTTCACGCAGCGCGTGCACTCGGTCGACAACCTGCCCCCGGGCCAGGGCGGCCGGACGGCCTATACCCTGCCGGTCCTGCAGGAAGGCCGCGCCTACTTCTGGCGGGTCCGCGCCGTCGACGGCGCCAACACCGGCCCGTACTCGCCGGCCTCGCTCTTCCAGATCGCGCTGTCGGTCCGCATCGAGACGCCGGTGCCACTGGCGCCGGTCCGCCGGGAAGTGATTGCCGGCACCAGGCCGACGCTGGTCGCGCAGAACACCGCCGTCACCGGCGCCACCAACGTGACCTACCGCTTCGAAGTCGCCGCGGACCAGGCGTTCTCGCGGCTCATCGCCGTGTGGAGCGCGCCGCGCAGCGGCGGCGATCGCACCGAGGTCACCGGCTCCGATCTCGCCCCGGGCACCGAATACTACTGGCGCGTCAACGCCAGCGACGGCGGCTACACGGCGCCCTACTCGATCGTCCAGGCGTTCCGCACCGAGGCGCCGCCGGCTCCGGCCCCGACGCCCGACCCCGGCCCGGCACCCGTGCCCGGCGGCGGCGGTGGCGGTGGCGGCCCGTGGCCGCGCAACGGCACCGAGGTGGTGGCCTGGGCCAACGCCAACTACCCGGATCGCCTGGTCCCGACCTCGTCCGACCAGCGCCGCGCCAACATGGAGTTCCTCCGCGATCGCATGATCGAGGCGGGCCTCTGCGGTGGCATGAACGTCGGCTGGAACATGAAGCGCGGTGGCCCGGAGGTCAGCGTCGACTTCCTGACCGAGTTCGTCAACGGCCGGTGGCACGGCATCGACATCGCGTTCGACTACGACAACGGGGGGACCCGGCTCCGCCTCGGCTGGAACGACACCGGCCCGGACAACTTCGTCGTCCACGCCGACTACCCCGGCCGTCTGCCCTGCCGTTGAGGCGGCCGGAGGGGGCGCGCGTCAACACCCCTATGACACGGCCGCCCGTCCGGGGCGGCCGTTGTCGCGTTTGGCGGTGCCCTCCGCCTGGGATACGATAAGTCGTTGTCCAAGCAGACCTTCACGCTGCGCTACCTGTCCAAGACCGCGGTCGGCGTGCCGCGCGACCTGGCGAAGACCGCGATCGCGCAATTCCGGCCGATCCGGCCGACGGTGCTGATCTTCAACTGCACCTTCGTCTGCGACGCGCGCTGCACGATGTGCAGCAACTGGAAGCGCGGCAACCGCAAGGAAGACATGTCGCTGGCCGAGGTCGACCAGGTCATGGACAACCCGTTCTGGCACGCCGTCGAGAACCTGAACATCTCGGGCGGCGAGCCGACGACGCGGAACGATCTGCCGGAGCTGGTCGAGCTGTTCGTCAAGCGGCTCCCCCGCTTGCGCAAGCTCGGCATCAACACCACCGGCCTGACGCCGCACCGCGCCATCCCGATGCTGACGCGCATCGTGAAGTACTGTTCCGAGCGCAACGTCCTGATCAGCATCCGCGTCTCGCTCGACGGCATCGGCGAGGTCCACAACGAAGTGCGCGACGTGAAGCGCGGCTTCGAGAAGGCCTGTCAGACCATCGAGGCCATGCAGGCCCTCGCCGCGGACACGCCGGGCTTCCAGTTCGGCATCGCCTCGACGATCTTCGCGACCAACCTCACCGACGCGACCAACATCCTCGCCTGGGCCCGCGAGCGCAAGCTCGACGTCGTCTTCAACATGCTGCGCTTCACCGACAACATGCTCGGCAACCGCAGCCTCGAGGAATCGATCGGCTTCCGGCCGCGCGAAGAGGAATACATGCGGCACTTCTTCCTCGATCGGGTGAAGGAAGAAAGCGTCCTCTCCGGCCAGGCGTTCATGTACCTGCACTACGCGGACATGATTGCCAACGGCTACCAGCGGACGATGCCGTGCCCGTTCAAGTCGCAGGGCCTGCTCCTCAACTCGAACGGCGCGCTCTACTACTGCGAGAATTCGCAGGAGATCGGCAACGTCCGCGAGACGCCGGCCGGCGAGCTCTACTACAAGGCCGAGAACCTCGCCCACCGCGCCACCTTCGAGGGCGGCATCTGCCGGACGTGTCTGAGCCCGTGCCAGGTCAACGTCGGCGCGATGAAGCAGGTCGTCCCGTACGCGAAGTTCCTGCGCCGCGCGGTCAAGGTGAAGCGCGATCCGTCGCGCCATCTCGAGACCCTGCCGGCGATGCCCGCCGCCAAGTGACGTGACCGCCCGCCCGGCCCGCCTGCCGTCGGCTGGCAGCGTCATTCGGCTGGTCGTCGCCCTGGGCCTGACCGCGTTCATCCTCTGGAAGAGCGATCCCGCGCTGGTGTGGCGCATCGCCGCCGGCGCGCGCCCGGGCCCGCTCCTCGCCGCCGTCCTCCTCGTCGTCGTCGATCGCACGCTGATGGCGTGGCGCTGGCTCTGGCTGCTGATGCCCTTCGCGCCCGCGCCGGGCGACGGCAGCCGGCCGCGAGTCGGGCTCTGGGCCGTCCTCCACGTCTTCTTCGTCAGCAGCTTCGTCGGCACGTTCCTGCCCGCCAGCGTCGGCGCGGATGCGGTCCGCGCCACGTCGCTGGCGCGGATGGGCGTGCCGATGGCGGACGCGGTCGCCTCGGTGTTCATGGACCGCGTGCTCGGCGTCCTCGGCGTCCTCGCGATGGGCGTCGCCGGGCTCTGGCTGGCCCAGGATCTGCCGGACCTCGGCCCGGCCGTCAACGCCTCCGTGCTCGCCGCGCTGGCCGCCACCGCGGTTGGCTGCGCCGCCGTGGCCGCGGCGGTCTTCAGCGCCCGCGTCGCCGCCCGCCTGATCGCGCTCGTCCAACGCCTGCCCTGGGCCAAGGCGCACGCCGCCGGGTCGGCGGTGGTCGGCGCCGTGCAGCGCTACGCGTCGCACCATGGCCTGCTCAGTGCCGTCACGCTCGCCTCGATCGGCGTGCAGGTGCTGCGGGTGCTCCAGGCCTGGTGCCTCGGTCTCGGTCTCGGCATCGCGGTGCCCCTCCCGACCTACTTCGCCTTCATCCCGATCATCCTGCTCGTCATGCTGCTGCCGGTGACGGTCAACGGGCTCGGCACCAGCCAGGCGGCCTTCGTGCTCTTCTTCGCGGCCGCCGGCGTCGGCAAGGCCGAAGCCTTCGCCCTGTCGGTCCTCTTCGTCGCCCTCGGCATCGTCGGCAACCTGCCCGGCGGGATCCTCTGGACCCGCAGCGGGCTGACCCCCACGCCGGCGACGCCGCTGGCCGACGTCCCGACGCCGCGAGGTCCGGGGTGATGACGGCGCCTCGGCTGGCCTGGCTCACCTCGAGCCTCCTCGTCCTCGCCATGCTCGCGCTGGCCTGGCGTCTCGGCCACGGCCCGGCCGGCCTCGCCTATCTCGGCGCCTATGTGCTGGCGACCGCGCCGGGCTGGCCGATCGGCTGGCGTCTGTTCGGCATCCGCCACGCCGCCGGATGGATCGCCGGCGCGCTGATCGGCTACGCCATCTCGGCGTGGACGGTCTGGGCGTGCACGTCGCTCGGCTTCACCTGGTCGTGGGAGCGGCTCACCGCGTGGTCGCTGATCGCCGTCGTCCTGTGGGCGGCGCTGGTCCGGCCCCGGCGCGCGCCGCTGCTGGCGCTGCCAACGTGGACCGCGCGCGACACCGTGGCGCTGACGCTGGTCCTGGCGCTGGTGCCGCTCCTCGTCGCGCGGCCTTTCGCCCGCGTCGGCGAGCGCGATGCTGCTGGCACGCGCTACTACCGCGCCTACTTCACTGCCGACGTCGTCTGGCACGTCGCGCTGACGACCGAACTGCGCCGCTTCACGCCGCCGCCGCGCAACCCCTACACCGCCGACCGCCCGCTCCACTACTACTGGACCTACTTCCAGGTGCCGGCCGCGATCACGACCGCCGCGCCGCGTACCTTCGGCGACGATCCGCTGCCGTGGCTGCTGGTCAACGCCACCGGGGCCGGCGTCCTGTTCTTCGCCGTCGTCTTCCTCTTCGCCTGGACGGCCCGGCCCCGTGCCGGCCTGGCCGCGGTGAGCACGGCGCTCGTCGCGCTCTGCGCCAGCGCCGAGGGCGGCTATTTCGCCTGGCGCCTGTGGCGGACCGGCGGCCCGCTCGACGCGCTGCGCGACAACAACATCGACGCGGTGACCCGGCTCGTCTTCGACGGCCTGACCATCGACAACCTGCCGCGATCGTTGTGGTACACGCCGCAGCACGCCGGCGCCTGCGCGCTCGGCCTGGTCGCGCTCACCATCGCCGCCGCCGGCGGGCCAGCCGCGCCGATCGGGGCCCGGCTGATCGCCGGCGTCGCGCTCGCCGCGGCGCTCACCATCAGCCCGCTGCTCGGCGGGATGTTCGCGGTGATCTACGGCATCGCCCTGATCCTCTCCACCATCGGCCTGCCGTGGCGGGCCGCGCTGCGCGCCATACTCGGCCAGGCGGTCGCCGCGATCCCTGCGGCGATCGGCGCGGTGGCGCTGATCCGCGGCGGCATGGTCGAAGGCGCCGGCGACGCCTTGCACATCGGCTTCGTCGGCTACGCCCGCCACCATCCGATCGGCACGCTGGCGCTGGCGCTCGGGCCGGTCCTCCTGTGCGCGCTGCCGGCGCTCGCGTGGGTGCTGCCGTTCCGGCTGGAGCGCGAGGCCCGCACGCGTCTCCTGCCGGCCGTCACGGCGCTGGCGATCGGCGTGCTGCTGTTCTACTTCGCCAGCCTGCCGCATCGCGATCCGATCTGGGTCGGCTGGCGCGCCGGGCAGATCATGCTGGTGGCGCTGCCGGGGCTCGTCGCGACGTCGATCGAGTGGGGCCTGTCGCTGCGGGCGTGGCCCATCGCGTCCGCCGTGGTGGCCATCGCTGCGGCCATCGGCCTGCCGACCACGGTCATCGACGCCTACAACGCCCAGGACATCGAGAACCGCCACATGGGCGCCGGCTTCCGCCTGTCCGTCGACCTGTCGGCCGCCGAGCAGGACGCGCTGCTGTGGCTGCGGCTGGCGACGCCGGCGACGGCCACCGTCCAGGTCGACGTCGCCGCGCGGGGTTCCGATTCGTGGACGCTGATCCCGACCTTCGCGCAGCGCCGGATGTACGCCGGCCTGCCGATCTCGCTGCTCGCCGAGCAGGAGTACCGGGACCGCGCCGCGGCCGTCGCGGCCGCATTCGGGACAACGGACGTCGACGATGCCTACCGGATCTTCCGTGCCGGCCACGTCGACTACGTCTACGTCGGCGACGCCGAGCGCCGCGCTCACCGGGCCGCGGCGCTGGCCAAGTTTGACCAGCGGCCGGACGCCTTCGTCCGCGTGTTCGAGAACGCCGCCGCGACCATCTACGAGGTGCGTTGACGTGACCGCTCCCCTGCCCGACCGCTCCGCCGGACGCGTCCGCTTTCGCGTCGTCGCCTTTGCCGTCGGCCTGGCCGGCATCACCTACCTCGATCGCATCTGCATCTCGACGCTGACGCCGGCGATCATGCGCGATCTGTCGCTGACGAAGTTCGAGATGAGCTACGTGTTCAGCGCCTTCGCCGTCGCCTACGCGCTGTTCGAGGTGCCCTCGGCCTGGTGGGGCGAGCGGGTCGGGACGCGGCGCGTGCTGACGCGGATCGTCTGCTGGTGGTCGGCGTTCACCATCGCCACGGCGTCGGTCTGGAGCTACCCGAGCATGCTCGCAGTGCGGTTCCTGTTCGGGGCCGGCGAGGCCGGGGCCTGGCCGAACGCGGCGCGGACGTTCTCGCGCTGGATCCCGGCCCCCGAGCGCGGCCGCGTCCAGGGCGTGTTCTTCGCCGGCGCGTTCCTGTTCGGCGGCCTGACCCCGGCTCTGGTCGGCCTGATCGAGCCGCACGTCGGCTGGCGCGGGGTCTTCGCCTGCTTCGGCCTGGTCGGCTTCGTCTGGGCGGCCGCCTGGTATCGCTGGTTCCGCGACGAGCCGGCCGATCACCCGAGCGTCTCGCCGGCCGAACTCGCCCACATCACGGCGGGGCGCGGCGAGGCCGGGCGCCACGACATGGACGGCCACACGCTGCGCGCCCTGGCCGGCAGCGTCAGCGCCTGGGCCCTGTGCCTGGGCTACTTCTCGAACAGCTACGGGTCCTATTTCGTCATGACCTGGCTGCCGACGTATCTGGCCGAGCGCCGCGGCTTCACCGCCGGCTCGCTGGCCCTCTACTCGGGCCTGCCGATGCTCCTCAGCGTCGTCTCCGGCCTGCTCGGCGGCATCGCCACCGACTTGCTGGTCCGCCGCCGCGGCCTGCGGGTGGGCCGGGTCGCCGTCGGGCTCGTCAGCTACGTGGTCGCCGCGCTGATGATGGTCCTGTCGGTCGGCGCCGAGAGCCCGCGCCTGGCGGCGACGCTGCTGGCGGTGGCCACCGCCGCGTCCATGTTCTCGCTCGGCGCCCACTGGGCGGCCGCCATCGACATCGGCGGCGAGCACGCCGGCGTCCTCAGCGCCTGCATGAACACCACCGGCCAGATCGGCAGCATCAGCAGCCCGATCGTCGCCGCCTGGCTGGTCGACCACTACGCGAGCTGGGCCTTGCCACTCTACGTGATGGCCGCACTCTACGCCTTCTCGGCGGTGACCTGGCTGTTCGTCCGCCCGACGGTCGGCGGCCCGGTTGGCCGTCCCAGCCCGGCCGGGTAGAATGATGCGTTCGGCCGGGGCCCGCGGCTCGGGCCGGGCGACCGAACCGCATGCCTGCCATCACCATCGTCGGAGCCGGCGTCGCCGGCCTCACCATCGGCCACCAGCTGGCGCGCCAGGGCTACGCCGTCACCGTCCTCGAGAGCCACGTCGTCGTCGGCGGCCTCGGCCGCTCCTGGCACTACTCCAACCCGACCAGCGGGGGCGATTTCCACTTCGACGTCGGTCCGCACCGGTTCCACACCGAGAATCCCAAGGTCGACGCCTTCGTTCGCGAGATCCTGGCCGAGGACGCGCACGAGATTCCCCGTAAGAGCGGCGTGCGGATGTTCGGCAAGTTCCACGAGTGGCCGCTGCGCCCCAGCATCCTGCTGTCGATGCCATTCGCGCTGATGTTCCGGGCCGGCCTCGATCTGTTCCGCAAGGAGAAGCTCGAGGGCGAGTCGTTCGAGGCCGACATCGTCAACAAGTACGGCCGATCGCTCTACGAGATCTTCTTCAAGCCGTACACCGAGAAGTTCCTGTTCTACTCACCGGCCCAGCTCCATCGCGACTGGGGCCGCGCCGGCGTCAACCGCGCCGTCATCGACAAGCGGCAGGAGACCGAAGGCCTCTGGTCGCTGCTCAAGAACACCCTGCTGCCGACGCCGGTCGACACGACGTTCCTCTACCCGCCGACCGGGGTCGGCCGGTTCTCGGAGCGCGCCGCCGCCAACATCGAGCGGATGGGCGGCCGCGTCCTGACCAGCCGCCGCGTCGATGCGCTGACCGCCCGCGACGGCCGCGTCGTCGAGCTGCGGGCCGGCGACGAGGTGTTCCCGATCGAGAACCTGGTGTGGACGGCGCCGATCACGCTGGCCAACCGCCTGCTCGGCGTCCGGGGCGTCGACCTCGAATACCTGTCGACGATCTTCTACAACTTCGAGATCGACGCGCCCTACAAGTTCGACTTCCAGTGGACCTACTACGGCGGCGACGAGATCTTCTCGCGCGTCTCGGCGCCGACGGTGTTCGCGGCGACGATGGCTCCGCCCGGCAAGAGCGGCATCTGCGTCGAGTTCACCTGCAAGCAGGGCGACGAGCGCTGGGAGCATCCCGAGCGCTACACGCAGGCGATGATCGACGACCTCGTCCGGACGAAGACGATCGACCATGCCGGCCAGGTGCAAGGCGTCCACATCGAGCGCGTCCCGTTCACCTATCCGATCTACAAGCTGAATTACCTCGGCGAGCTGACGCGCAACCTGCGCGAGCTGGCGACCTTCAAGAACATGCTGCTGGCGGGACGCTCCGGGCGCTTCTGGTACAACAACATGGACCACTCGATCGGCCAGGGTCTGACCATGTCGGACAAGATCCTGAAGGGGCAGATTCTGAGCGCCATCGACACCAGCGACCGCGAGTTCTGGTCGGCGGGCAGCGACGGCGAGTCGGCCGAGGAGCCGCAGAACGCCGTGGCCGCGGTCAAGCCGAGCGGGGCGTCGTGAGCGCGCCGATGGCGTACTGGATCCCGCGGGCGGGCGGACGGGTGTGGCGCGCCTGGGCGTCGGCAGGGTGGGCGGCGCTGGCCCTCTGGACGGCTGCCACGCTCGCTGGCTGCGGCGGCGAGAGTCCGAACGGACCGACTCCGCCGCCGAACGACACGACACCGGCGGTCACCGCCGTCACTCCCGCGACGGGCACCACGCTCGGCGGCACGACGCTGACCATCACCGGCCGCAACTTCGCTGCCGGCGCCACGGTCGCCGTCGGCGGCACCGTCGCCACCAACGTCAGCGTCCAGAACGCCACGAGTCTGACCGCCGACGCGCCGCAGCACGCCGCCGGCGCGGCCGACGTCGCCGTCACGGTCGCCGGCCGCAGCGGCCTGCTCGCCGCGGCCTTCACCTTCGTCGCGCCGGCGGCGTCGACCAACCTGCCGCCGACGATCGGCGGCATCTCCTCGCGCAGCGCGCGGGCGGGCGTTCCCAGCCGCTTCGCCGATCTCGACGAGAGCATCACCGTGACCGCGACCGTCAGCGATCCCGAAACGCCGGCCGATGCGCTGAAGTACGAGTGGACCGCGGAAGCGGGCGCCTTCAGCGGCACCGGCCGCGAAGTCACCTGGCGCGCCCCGGCGCAGGCGTCGACGCCGGGCGAAGTCCGTCTGTCGCTGACCGTCGTCGAGACCTACCAGACCGTCAACGCCCAGGGCCTGCCGGTGACCGCCGAGAACCGCGTCTCGAGCGCGGTCCAGGTCCGGCTGCACGCCTCGGCCAAGGAAGTGCGAGACCTCGCGGTCGAGTTCCTGGTCGACTTCTCGCAGCAGCGCCTGACGCCGGAACAGATCGTCCGCGGCTTCACCGAGAGCTGCCGCGGCAAGGCCGACGAGCTCGAGGACGTCCGCAAGAACCAGCGCGAGTTCACCATCACCAGCTTCTCGGTCGAGCCGAACCCGCCCGTCGAGATCGCCTTCGGCAGCGTGTGCCGCAACCGCGGCCGGACCGGCGACGCCTGCAGCTACGTGCCGGTGCGCTGGCAGTCGACCGACAAGGCCAACGGCCGCACCGTGGTCTCGGTCGGCACCGATCAGGTCAACGCCGTCTACCTCGACAACCGCTGGCGCCTGTGCGACAGCGACTTCATCGGCACGACCACGCTCGACGGCAAGCCGACGCTGCGACGCTTCAAGAAGTAGCGGCGCAGCCCGGGTGCGGACGCCGCCACTAGGGAAGGACGTCTCGGATGACGTAGGTCGCCTTGTTCTGCGACTCGTGGTAGGTGCGCGCCTGCATCTCGGCGAGCAGGCCGAGGGTGACCAGCTGCACGCCGGTGAAGACCAGCAGGATGCCGAACAGCAGCAGCGGGCGGTCGCCGATGCCCTCGTGGCCGATGAACTTCACGCCGATCAGCCAGAGCAGCATCAGGGCGCCCAGCCCGCCGAAGATCAGGCCGACCAGGCCGAAGATCTGCAGCGGCCGCTTCGAGTAGTCGAGCAGGAACTTCACCGTCAGCAGATCGAGCACCACCCGCACCGTCCGTGACAGGCCGTATTTCGACGTGCCGTGGACGCGCGCCCGGTGGTTCACTTCCTGCTCGGTGATGCGGACGCCGATCTCGCTGGCGATGGCCGGGATGAAGCGGTGCATCTCGCCGTAGAGCCGCAGCGGCTTCACCACCTCGGCCCGGAAGACCTTCAGCGAACAGCCGTAGTCGTGCAGCCGCACGCCGGTGGCGGCGGAGATGAGCCGGTTGGCCAGGATCGACGGCACCCGCCGCGTCAGCCAGGTGTCCTTGCGGTCGCGCCGCCAGCCGCAGACGATGTCGGCGCCGCGCTCGAGCTCGGCGACCAGCGCCGGGATGTCGCGGGGATCGTTCTGCAGGTCGCCGTCCGAGGTCACGATGATGGCCCCGTGCGCGTGCGCGAAGCCGGCCGCGAAGGCCGCCGTCTGGCCGAAGTTGCGGCGGAAGCGGATCACGTGCAGCCGCGGATCGGCGGCGTGCAGCTCGGCGAGGAGCTGGAAGCTGTCGTCGCTGCTGCCGTCGTCGACGGCCACGATCTCGTAGGGCCGGCCCCACGCCTCGAGTGTCGCCGTCAGCTCGGCATGGAGCTGTCGAACGTTCGGCGACTCGTTGTAGATGGGGATGACGACGGAGAGATCGGGCGGCATGCGGACGGCGGACAGCGAGGCGGGCAGATTATATCAGCCCGGCCAGCAGGGCCCGGGCGGCGGCGAGCTCATCCTCGTTGATGGTGTGGCCCATGCTCGGGTAGAGGCGCAGGTCGACCGCGCCGCCCAGCCCGCGCAGGACGGTCGCGCTCGCCTCGACGCTGGCGACCGGGATGTGGCCATCGATGTCGCCGCAGCCGAGGAAGACCGGCGTCCCGGCCAGGCTGGCCCCGGCCGGCGCCGCGGGCCGCGGCTGGTCGGGCGGACCGATTAGGGCACCGGAGAAGGCGATCACGGCGCCGTAGCGGGCCGGTGTGCGGGCCGCGAACTCGAGCGCCAGGCAGGCGCCCTGCGAGAACCCGGCCAGCACGATCCTGGCGGGTGGGATGCCAGCCGCCACGGCCTGGGCCACGAGCGACCCGACCACCCCGAGCGCCGAGCCCAGCCACGGTTCGTTGGCGGCGAGCGGGGCGATGAACCGCTGCGGATACCAGGTGTGCCCGGTCGCCTCGGGAATGAGGTAGGCCAGCCGGTCGACCGCCAGCACCGTGGCCAGGCTGGCGATGTCGTCGGCCGACCCGCCGCGGCCGTGCAGCAGGATCACGGCGGCGCGGGCGCGGGCGAGCGGCGTCCCGACGATGTGGACGCGGGTGGGATCGTGCAGCGAGGCGGTCGGGTCAGCCATTCTCCCTATGTTAGGGTACCGCGCGTGAAGCGGGACCTCGACCGCCTGCGTGAGCCGTTCGATCTCGTGGTGATCGGCGCGGGCATCTACGGCGCCGCCATCGCCTGGGATGCCGCCCTGCGCGGCCTGCGCGTCGCCCTCGTCGACCGTGGCGACATCGGCGGCGGCACGTCGTTCAACAACGCGAAGACGCTGCACGGCGGCGTCCGCAGCCTCCAGGGCCTCCGCCTCGACGAGCTGCGCGAGTACGTGCGCGAGCGCCGGGCAATGCTGCGGATCGCGCCGCACCTGGTCCGTCCGCTGACGTTCGCCTCGCCGGCCCTCGGCACGCTGACCCGCAACCGGCTGGCCTACACCGCCTACTTCCGCGCCTACGACCTGCTGGCCCGCGACCGCAACGAGGGCGTCGACCGGACGCTCCATCTCGGCCGGACCCGGATCCTCGATCGCGAGGCCTACCTCGCCCTCGATCCGCTCTCGGATCCGGCTCGCGTCACCGGCGGCGTCGTCTGGCAGGACGGCCAGATGCTGCACGGCGAGCGGGTGACGCTGGGCTTCGTCAAGGCCGCGGCGGCGAAGGACGCGGTCGTCGCCACGTACCTGCGGGCCGACGCCGCGCTCGTCGACGGCGGACGTGTCCGCGGCGTGCGCGCGGTCGACGTCGCACCGGTGTCCGACACCCCGCCCGGTGAGCGGGCCATCGACATCGAGTCCCGGGTGGTCGTCAACGCGACCGGCCCCCAGGCAGATCGTGTCGCCGCGCAGCTGCTCGGCACCGCGCTGCCGCGGCTGGTGCCGGTGCTGTCGCTCGGGCTCAACCTGGTGACGCGGCCGCTCGGTCTCGAGGCCGCCGTCGGCGGCATGGCCCGCGGCCGCCTGTTCTTCGCGGCGCCGTGGCGCGGCGTCACCATCGCCGGCACCGGCCACGAGCCCTACGACGGCGCCGTCGGCGATCCGGTCGTGCCGCCGGCCGACGTCGAGACCTTCCTGCGCGACTTCAACGAGGCGTTCCCGCGCGCCGGCTTGACGCGCACCGACATCCGGCTGGTGCACCGCGGCCTGCTGCCGACCGCCGGCGTCGTCGGCGGCGAGGTGCGGCTGCTCAAGACCAGCATCGTGCGCGATCATGCCGGCGACGGGCACCCGGGCCTGGTCAGCGTCGTCGGGACGCGCTACACCACCGCCCGCCACACCGCGCAGCTCGCCGTGGATCGCGTCTTCGCGGTGCTCGGCCAGCCGGCGCCGCCGTGCGCGACCGACACGACGCCGTTGGCCGGCGGCGACGTCGGCGACCTGACCGGCTTCTTCGCCGACGCGCGCCGTACCGCGAACGGCCTCGACCCCGACACCGGCGAGCGCCTCGCCCGGCTCTATGGCAGCGAGTACCACGCCGTCCGTCAGTTAATCGCGCCGGGGCCGCTCGGCGAGCCGCTCTCGGACGCGTGCCCGACGCTGGGCGCCGAAGTGGTCTACGCGATGCGCGAGGAGATGGCGGTGACGCTGGCCGATGCCGTGCTCCGGCGCACCGAGGCTGGCGTGACCGGGCACCCGGGGCGACCGGCCCTCGAGCGGGCCGCCGCATTGATGGCGTTCGAGCTCGGCTGGACGCCGGCGCACATCGAAGCCGAACTGGCCGCGGTCGAACGCGTCTACGACGTGCCGTGAGGCGTCACGCCGGCGGCGCCGGCGCCGCGACGACCGGGCTCCGGCGCGAACGCCACCAGAAGTAGGCGCCGCCGAGGGCGAGCACGGCCAGGCCCGTCCACAGCGCGACCGGCCGGCCGTTCTCCTCGAGGAAGGCCAGGGCGCGTTCGCCGTACCACACCGCCAGCAGGCCTTCGCCGAAGTAGCGGAAGCCTCGGCCGAGGATGATGGCGACGGCGAACGACCACGGCGACATCCGCGACACGCCGGCGAGGATGACGAAGATCTTGAACGGCGCCGGCGGCGGCAGGATCGCCGGCACCAGCACGGCGAGCATCCCGAACCGGTTGAACAGCGCCAGCGCCCGGCCCGTCCGCGGCCCGTTGAAGCGCTTCCGCAGCAGCGCGTCGCCCCCCTTGCGGCCGATGGCGTACATCACGAAGCAGCCGGCCAGCGACCCGAGCGTCGACATCGCCGCGTAGAGCGGCATCAGCTCGGGGTGGCGGGTGACGCTCAGGATGAGCAGCAGGTCGTTGACCTGCGGCAGCGAGAGCACCGAGGAATCGAGGGCGGCGACGAGGAACAGGCCGGGAGCGCCGAGCGCCACGGCGACCCCTTGGATCCAGACGAGGAAGCTCTTCAAGACGCGATAGACTATCGCGTCTTGTCGTCCCGCGCTCTTTTCTGGTGGGCGGTCGCTGCCGCGTTCGTCGTCGGGACCGTCACCGCGTGGCACTACGCCGGCCTCGATCTCACCCTCAGCCACTACGACGCCAAGGGCCACCTGGTCGTGGCCCGGCGCATCTTCGACTCGCTGCGGCCCGGCTGGTGGCAGATCGGTGCGGTCTGGTTGCCGCTGCCCCACCTGCTCAACGCCGGCCCGGTGCAGGTCGACGCCTGGTATCGCACCGGCCTGTCCGGCGTGGCGATGTCGGTCTCGTGCTTCGCCCTTGCCGTCGGTGCGCTGGTGTGGCTGATCCACCGGGCGACCGGATCGATCGCCGGCGCCGCGGCCGGCGCCGTCGTGCTCGCCTCGCAGCCCGACGTGCTCTACCTGCAGTCGACGCCGATGACCGAGCCGCTGCTGATGGCGCTGACCATCGGCGGTGTGGCCCTGACGTGGCGCTGGGTGCAGGACGGCGCCGAGGGGCCGCCGACCGCGCCCGGCATCGTCCTCGCGCTGGCGATGCTGACGCGCTACGAGGCCTGGCCGACCACCGCCGCGGTGCTCGGTGCGGTCGCGGTCGTGCTCGCCACCTCGGGCCAGCCGCTGGCGCGGGTCGTCCGCCGCGTCGCCGCGCTCGGCGTCTATCCGCTGGTCGCGGTCCTGGCCTTCCTGGTGCTCAGCCGCGCCACCGTCGGCGCGTGGTTCGTCACCGGCGGCTTCTTCGTCGCCGACAACCCCGACTATCACCGGCCGTTCAAGTCGGTCGGTTCGGTGTGGTGGGGGCTGCGCAAGCTGAACGGCAATGCCACCGTCGGCCTCGGCGTGGCCGGGCTCGCGGTGCTCGCCTGGGCCATCCTTCGCGATCGGGCGCACCGCGCCCTGCTCGTCACGCTGGCCTTGGCCGGCTGCGCCGCGCTGCCGGTCTACGCCTTTTACCAGGGGCACCCGTTCCGTGTCCGCTACATGGTGGTGCTGGCGATGAGCCTGGCGGCCTCGACCGGCCTGGGCGTCGGGCTGCTGCCGCGCCGGCGGGTGCCGGTGGCACTCCTCGTGGCCGCGGCGGCGCTCTTCCCGACCCCGGCGTCGTGGGGCTTCAGTCGCCAGGCGCCGTGGGCCCCGACCGCGCCGATGGTCGTCGAGGCGCAGTGGGATCGCCCGCACAGCGTCGATCGCCGCGCCGTGCGGGTCTGCCTGGCCCGCGATCGCCGCGGCGAGCCGATCCTCGCCAGCATGGGATCGCTCGCCCACCTGATGCAGGAAACGGCGGCGGACGGCATCAACCTGCGCGACTACATCCACGAAGGCATCGGCCAGATCTGGGCCGACAGCCTCGAGCATCCGGCCCGGCACGCCGGCTGGGTGCTGATCGAGGAACAGGCCGAAGGCGGCGACCTGCTGGCCCAGCGTCTCCGCGACCGGCCCGACTTCCTGGCCGGCTTCGACCGCGTGTGCGAAGGCGGCGGCGTCGCCCTTTACCGACGCCGCTGAGCGCGCAGCCGGCGGGCGGCGCCGCGGTGCGCCTAGCACCGCGAATAGCAGTCGCCCGCGCCCAAGGCTGCTCCCGGCCGTTCCTGAGGGGAACGGCCGGCAAACCAAACAACGGGAAGGCGGCGGCGTCGCCCTGTACCGACGCCGCTGAGTCTTCCCCGTGCGCGAAAACGCCCGCCAGCCCCTTGCGGGACCCGGCGGGCGTGAGCAGCGACGATGGGCGGCGCTGCCCTGGCGGAGCTCAGACGTTCAGTCAAAACCGCACGTGGAAGGTGGCGGCGAGGCTGATGCCGCCCAGGTCGAGCTTGTTGCCGGCGAAGTTCAGCGCCGGATCCAGGTCGGCGCTGCCGCCCTGCCACCGCACCTCGCCGCCGACCATGAAGGTCCGGCCGATGGGCGCGCGGACGCCGCCGAGGATCGTCGCGCCGACCGCCGTGCCGTCGTCGGTGAACGAGTCGCGGAAGATCGGCAGCGAATCGTCCGAGAAGTCGATGAACTCGCCGACCTCGGTGTACTGCCAGCGATAGAAGTTGATGCCGCCGCCGACGTAGGGCTGCACCGGCGTGGTGCGGCCGATCGGGAAGGCGCGCACGGTGACGCTGAGTGGCACGGTCCGGAGCCTGGTGGTCTGCTCGATGTCGGTGCCGTCGACGTCGGTGAAGTCGGTATAGAAGCTGTCGCGCGACTTCGTGTAGTAGCCGATGCCGACGCCGGCCTCGATGAAGTCGCCCAGCCCGAACAGCACCTCGCCGCTGATAGTCGGGCCGCTGAACAGCTGGATCGGATCCTTGCTCGCCGATGTCGTCGAACAGAGTGCGGAACCCGTTCCGGACGCCGAAGTTCTCGTTCAGCACGTCGCCGGTCACTCGACCGCTTTCGCCGCGCGGAATGAAGCCACCTGCCGTGATGCCGAACAGCGTGTCCGCCGCCGCAAGCTGCGGGGCAGCGGCAAGGGCCGCGACGAAAAGCGTGGGAACGAGGACGGTGCGACGCATGAAACAACCTCCGTGGGTCTGAAGCCCGCTACCCCGCCGGCACCAGCCGTCGGGTCGATGCTCCACCATTAGCATAGGCCGTGCCATGGCCGCCGGGCAGCGCGGGCCCGTGAAAGCCGTCAGGTTTGTTCAGGAAGCGCGGGGCGGCCCGCCGCGGACGCGGCGCGCCTGTCCGTTCCACACGACTGACTGATACCTGGGCAGGACGCCCGGCAGGAGTGGCCTACCGGCCGCCGGCCGGTGCAGCCGGATGACCTCGAGCAGCTGCGGATGGAGGGTGGGGTTGGCGCAGGCGAGGCTGCCCGTGCGGACGTCGAAGGGCTCGCCGTCCAGGCCCGTCACCACCCCGCCCGCCTCCTCGACGATGAGGGCGCCGGCGGCGACGTCCCACGGTTTGAGCGGATCCTCCCAGAAGCCGTCGAAGCGGCCGGCCGCGACGTAGCAGAGGTCCAGGGCGGCCGACCCGAGGCGGCGGACGGCCCGCGCTCGTCGAACGAAAGCGCCGAACAGCTCCAGGACGGCCTCCCCAGAGCCGTGGATATCGTAGTGGAAGCCGGTGCAGAGCAGCGCGTCGATCAACGCCCCGGCCTGCGCCACCTGCAGCCGCCGGCCGTTGAGGTAGGCGCCGCCGCCGCGCTCGGCGGTGAACAGCTCCTCGCGGGTCGGGTCGTAGATGGCCCCGACGCTGACCACGCCGTCGATCTCGAGGGCCAGCGAGGCGCAGAAGATCGGCAGCCCGTGGGCGAAGTTGGTGGTGCCGTCGATGGGATCGTAGAATCCAGCAATGCCGCGCGGTGCTGCCGGCGGCGGGCCCGCCCAGCTCTTCGGCCAGGATCGCGTGGTCGGGAAAGCGCTCGCCGATGAAGGCCCGGAAGCGCCGCTCCACCGCCATGTCGGCCTCGGTGACGAGATCGATCGCGCCCTTCTTGTCGATGCGCAGGTCGCGCTTCCCGAACGACGCCAGCTGGATGCGGCCGGCCTCGAGGACGGCTTCGATGGCGGTGGCGAGGAAGATCGGATCGGGCAGGGCCGGCGCCGTTGCGCCGGGCGATTCAGGCACTGGCCGGCTCCGCCGAGGGCAGGCGCTTGGTCATCAGCACCTCCATCCCGCCGGCGGGACGCCGCTGCACTGTCAGGTCGTCCATGAAGCTGCGCATGAAAAAGATGCCGCGGCCGCTCGATCGCAGCAGGTTCTCGGGGGCCAGGGGATCTGCGACCTCGACCGGGTCGAAGCCCTCGCCCTCGTCGGTGATGCGGATCACCAAGGCACCCGGGAGCGCCGCCGGTTCGAGCGAGAACTCGACCGTCACCAGCTTGGCCGGATCGAACTTGTTGCCATGCTTGATGGCGTTGATGACCGATTCACGCACCGACACGCCGACCCAGTGCGTGGCGTCCTCGTCGAGGCCGCCGATCGCGCTCAGGCGGTCGCTCACGACCTGAATCAGGTCGAGCGTATCGAAGACGCTGAAGATCGTGAAGCGGACGAGGCAGCGCGGGCCCGACATGTAGTCCGGCGTGTAAGTTACACAGCCTGCTGCGCGGGTTCAAGTCCCGAGACGCTCGGGTGGTAAGATCCGTGCATGCGCGGGGACGGCCGGTGAGGGCCGACAAGGTGTATCTGGTCGGCTTCATGACGGCTGGCAAGACCACGGTGGCGAGGGCCCTGGCGCGCCGATTGTCGTGGGATGCCCTCGATCTCGACGACGAGATCGAGCAGGCCGAGCATCGCACCGTGGCCGACATCTTCGCCTCGCACGGCGAACCGCACTTCCGCCGGCTCGAGCGGGCCGCCCTGGAACGGGTGCTGCCCCGCCGCCACGTCGTCGTCGCCACCGGCGGCGGCACCTTCGTCGACCCGGCCAATCGCGCCGCGATCCTGGCCGACGGGTGTTCGATCTGGCTCGATGTTTCGTTCAATGACATCGTGAGCCGTCTCCCGTCCGACGGCCGGCGTCCGCTGGCCGCCAACCGTAGCCAAATGGAGGCGCTCTTCCTGGCTCGCCGCGAAGCCTACCAACACGCCCACGTCCGCGTCGAGGCGACCGGGCAACCGGTCGAGGCGGTCGTCGAGGCCCTCCTCGATCGTCTCGCCGACTGACCCTGGCTGGCATGCGCTATCTGGTCCTGACGGACATCCACGGCAACATCGACGCGCTCGAGGCCGTGCTGGAGGCGGCCGGCCCGCTCGACGCCCATCTGCTCCTCGGCGACGTGGTCGGCTATGGAGCCGGACCCAACGAAGTGATCGATCGGGTCCGGGCGCTGGCCCCGGCCGCCATGATCCGTGGCAACCACGACAAGGTCATCGCCGGCCTCGAGGTCCCGGAGTCGTTCAACCCGGCCGCGCTGCAGTCGGCGGCCTGGACCGCCGGGGCGTTGACGGCCGAGCACCGCGACTGGCTCGCCAACCTGCCGCAGGGCCCGGTCATCGTCGACGACGTGGTCGAGATCTGCCACGGCATGCCGAACGACGAGGACGAATACCTGTTCACGCCGCGCGACGCCGCCCGGGCGTTCGAGGCCGCCCGGCGGCCGCTCTGCCTGTTCGGGCACACCCACGTGCCGGCGTGCTACATCCTGTCGCTCGACGAGCCGGATCTGCTGATGGTGGAAGACACCGGCCAGGGCCGGCCGGTGGAGCTCGCCCTCGACGAGCGGCGCCGCTTCGTCGTCAACCCCGGCGCGGTCGGCCAGCCGCGCGACGGCGACCCGCGCGCCGCCTACGCCCTCTACGACAGCGAGGCGCGGACGCTGACGCTCGCCCGCATCGAGTACGACGTCGAACAGGCGCAGCGCCGCATCCGCGAGGCCGGGCTGCCCGACATCCTGGCGCGTCGCCTGGCTGTGGGCCGCTGACGCGGGGCCTGCCTCGGGGGCGCTCACGCGGGCTGTGGGCCGCTGTCCGAGTGATCCGACATTCTGGCGTCGCGGGATGCCGCCGGCGTCAGATTCCCTGACGGCGCGCCGCTCGGCGGCGCCGCCTTGGCGCTCCGCGCCTCGCGCCGGCGCAGGTCTGCGGCATAGGCGTCGGCGGCGGCGCGCGAGCCGAGGATCCAGCCGATCACGATGCCGATGAGCAGTACAGCGGGGATGAAGATGAAGTGCCCCGCGTTCATGTTGCCGAAGTCGACGCCCATCGGCGGCGCCTACCTGGCCTGCGGCAGACGGCTGGCCAGGCTCTTCAGGTCCTGTTCGGCACGCCAGAAGCGCTTCCACAGCGTCCAGACGTAGACGGCCAACACGATCCAGACGACGGCGTAGGCGGCGATCAGGAGCGGCGCGGCCGGCAGCTTGTCGTCGGCGGGCAGCTCGCTGATCGGGACGAACTCGTCCTGGGCCGGCGGCGCCGCCGTCGGGGCCGGCGCGGTGGCCGGGGGTGTCGCTTGCATCAGAGATCCTCCGCGGACAGATGGGCGTCGTCGATCGCCGCCCGCAGCGCCTCGAGGCGGGTGCGGGCGGCGAGCAGCGCGCCGAAGATCAGCAAGTATCCAAACGCGCTCCAATAGAAGGCTGGCCGCATGCCCGGACCGAGCGTCATCACGACGCTGGTCTTCGGATGCACGGTCCGCCAGATGTGCGCCGACCAATAGACGAAGGGCACGTTGGCCATCCCGAAGATGGCGACGCCGGCCGCCAGGCGCTCCGATCCGGGGCCGCCGAAGCGGCGCAGGAGGTTGTAGGCGACGAAGATCAGCCAGAGGACGAGCGCGGTGGTGAGCTTGGCGTCCCACTGCCAGTAGACGCCCCACGCCTTGCGGCCCCAGAGCGGTCCCGTCAGCAGCCCGATGAGGCCGAAGACGACCGCCAGCTCCGCCGCCGACAACGCCAGGCGGTCGGACGACGGCGCCCGCGTCACCAGGTAGCGCGCGCTGGCGACACCGCAGACGGCGATTGCCGTGAACATCGCGATCCACGACGGCACGTGGAAGTAGAAGATCTTCTGGATCAGCCCCATCGTCGATTCGTACGGCGCTGCGGCGATGAGCAGCGGCGCCGACGCCACGAGCGCGAAGCCGGCGAGCAGCATGAAGACGAAGGATCGTTGCAGCATCGGTCGAAGGGGGCGCCGGGGAGCGTCAGTCGTCGCGTCAGTCTTCGGCGGTGACGGCGTCGAAGACCCAGAGCGCGAGGGTCACGAAGACGACGTCGTAGCTGACGAGGATGGACAGCCACATCGTGGCGACGGCCCGGTCCGGCACGGGCTGCAGCAGCGCGGCCGTGCCGCGGACGCCGGCCAGCAGCACCGGGACGACCATCGGATACAGCAGCACGGGCAGCAGCACGTCCCGGCTCCGCGTCCGCACCAGCATAGCCGCAAAGAGGCCGCCGACGGCCACCAGCCCGACCACGCCGGCGGCGGTGATGGCGAGGAACAGCGCCGGCGCTTTCCAGAACGACGCCTGGAACAGCAGGCCGACCAGCGGAACCACGATGGCCAGCACGACCGCCAGCAGCGCGACCAGGCCGAGCACCTTGCCGGCGTAGATGGCGGCGCGATCGACCGGCGCCGAGAGCAGCGCCGACAGCGTCTGGTGCGCCTGCTCGCGATCGAAGGCGCGGGCCAGCGCCAGCGTGCCGGCGAACAGCGTCGTGACCCACAGGATGCCGGCCGGGGCCTCGAGCGGCGCCTGACCGTCGTCGACGAACGCGAAGGCGAACACCAGCACCGCCACCACCGCGAAGAACAGCGTCGTCAGCACCAGTTCGCGGCTGCGCAGCTCGACGAGCGCGTCCTTGTGGGCGACGAGCGCGGCGACGCGCAGGAATTCCCCGATCGCCATTCCTGCGTACCTCCGCGGGCTGAGCCGCGGGCTGAGCCCCGGGCTGAGCCCCGGGCTGGGGTCGGGGCTGGGCTCGGGGCTCAGCCCCGGCCTGAGTTCTGGCTCGAGACTTGGCTCGGAGCCCTGCTTGCGGTCGTCGCCCGCCGCCTGGATGTCGGCGACGAGGCCGGGGCCGGCCGGGAGGTGCGCGATCAGGCGGCCGCCGCGGAGGACGACGGCGGCGTCGAGCAGATCCGCGACCCGGGCCGGATCGTGGGTCGACAGCAGGACGATGGCGCCGCTGGCGCGCAGCTCGGCGAGGCGGCCGCGCAGCGCCTGCGACGACGCCTCGTCGAGGCCGGTGAACGGCTCGTCGAGGAGGACGAGGCGCGGCGCCGCAATCAGCGCGCGTTCCAAGCCGACGCGCTGCCGCATGCCGCGCGAGAAGCGGCCGACCGGATCGCCGGCGCGGTCGCGCAGGTGGGCGCGGTCGAGCGCCTCGGCCACCCGTGCCTCCGGATCGGCGACGCCATGCAGCGCGGCGAAAAAGCGCAGGTTCTCGGCCGCGGTCAGCTCGGGATAGAGCCCGGGATCGTGGCCCAGCCAGCCGATGCGTCCCCGCATCGCGACGGACGGCTCGCCAGCCTGGTCGCCGTAGACGACCTGCCCGCGCGAGGGCCGCGCCCGCGCCGAGGCCAGGCGCAGCAGCGTCGTCTTGCCGGCGCCGTTGGCCCCGAAGAGGCCGCTGATGGTCCCCGCCGGACAGGTGAACGAGACGCGCGACAGGACGCGCGACCGGCCGTAGTCGACCGTGACGGCGTCGAACGCCAGGCGATCGAGATCACCCGCCAGATAGCCCGGCCGAATCATGAACGGGCGGAAGCGGGCGCGGTGCCGTCGTCGTCGGCGCGGGCACGCCCGAACACCAGGCCGGCGAGCACGACGAGCGCGGCCAGCGACAACGCCAGGCGGACCGGCCAGCGGGCTCGGGCCGGCAGGCCGCTGATCGTCACGTCGAACGGCGTCCCCGGCCGAATCTCGCCGGTGCCGACGAGCACGTAGTCACGGCCTTCGAGCTGCGTGTCGCGGCGCTGCTGCTCGCCGCCGACCACGATGGTGGTCGTCCCCTGCTTGCGAACGATGACGCTGCTCAGCGGGCCGCCGATCGGATAGGTCTGCGGAATGGTGACGCGGCCGGTGTCGGCGGGCAGCCGGTAACCGAACTGGATCGGGGTCGGACCGGCGGCGAGCGGGCCCTTGACGACGATCGCGTTGCCTTCGAGCATGGCCCCGGTCGACCCTTCGAGCGTGGCCGCGCCGAGCGCGCCGGCCGGCAGCGGGAAGACGATCGGCGCCGGCAGCGAGACCGGCCCGTTGCTCGCGTTGACGAGATCGGCGAGCACGAACACTTCGACGAACTCGTCGGATTGCTCGACAATCATCCGCGACTGCGTCCCGAGCGTGATGCTGCCGGCGACCGCCGGCTTCGCCGCCTGGGCCGGCGCGGCCCCGGCCGTCGGCCCGGTCCCTGCCGTGGGCGCGACCTCAAGGCCGGCGATCAGCACGACGCGGAGTCCGCCCGACGCCGGCTGCGTGAATGGCTGCGAGACCAATCGCTCGCCGCCGACGACGGCGGTGGCGATGTAGGCCGTACCGGGACGCAAGCCCTCGAACGTCGCCCGGCCGGCGTCGTCGGTCGTCTTGGTACCGACCGCGCCGCCATCCGCGTCGGTCAGCGTCACCGCCTGCCCGACGACGTTGTTGCCGAGCGTCTGGCGCATGACGCGGACGCTGGCGCTGCCCGCCGGTGCGTCCGGCGCCGGCAGCGAGCGCCCGTTCATCTGGGACAGATCCGGCATCTGCGCCGCGGCAGGCGACACGAGAAGCGCCATCGACGCGACGACGCCGATCCCGAGGAGCGCACACAGCCGTCGAAGCGGCGGCGTCATGCGTCGGGCTCCCCTTCGAGCTGCTTCATCACCCGCAGCGCGCGGCTCCGCAGGCGCGCCGCCATCTCGACGAAGTCCGGCTCGGACATCTTCCCCATCGCCCGATCGAACTCGAGCTCCTTGATCGTCCGCAGGGCGAGCGCCTTTTCGGCGAGGAGCGCGGTGCGCGCCGCGGCCCCGACGCCGCGGCGCCGGCGGCGCTCGGCGACCAGCGGCGCGATCACGTGATACGCCGCCAGCGCGGCCCCACCCGCCGCGAACACGGTGACGCTCAGCATCACCAGGTGCTCGGGCGCGGTCCGCGCCGAGACGACGACGGCGAGCGTCGCCGCCGCCAGCGAGGCGACGACGAAGAAGTGCCACGGTTGCGCCGCGTCGGCGGACTTCGAGTCGGCGGGTGACGTCGGCGGGCGATCCGCGGCCGACGCCCCGGTCTCCTGCTGCCGGTCGGCGGCGGCGTCAGTCAAGGTCGCGGAGCTCATCGGCGAGGCGCTGCTCGAGGGCGGAATCGGTCGGCGCCGCAGGCGCCGCGGCGGCGAGGGCGGGCTGCGCCGAGCGGGACCAGCGGACCGCGACCGCCGTGGCGACGCCGAGGCCGAGCAGGCCGACGGCATACGGGAAGGCCCAGGCGAGACGATTGAAGCCGACGTCGATCGGGCTGGCCAGCGGCTCCTGGCTGCCCCACTGATCGATGAAGTGCTGGTAGACCTGCTCGCGGGTCTTGCCTTGCGAGACGAGTCCGGCCAGCTCCTTCCGCATCTTGTCGGCCAGCGAGCAGGTGCACTCGCTGAGGCGCTGCCGGCCGCAGCCGCGGCACATGCAGATGATCTCCTTCTGCAGGTCGCGCTCGAGCGGCGTGCGCGGCACCACGTAGCCTTCGCTGACGCCATCCTGGTGCTGCGCGTGCGCGTGGGCCGCGCCGGCGAGCAGGAGCAGGATGACGAGGCCCGAGGTCGCGGCGCCCTCGGGGACACGGGAGAGCGCCACCGCGAACACCCGTTCGGGCAGCAGCGCGAGGATCGTCCCCACCGCCAGCAGGGCGAACCCGAACCAGATCCAGTTGACGAGCGGGTTGACGACGACGTGCAGCGTGGCCGACTGCCGCTCGACGTCGAAGCCGGCGAGCACGATGTAGAGGTCCTCGGCGGGGCCGCGGCGGATGGCCACTTCGGTGGTCGGATCGCTTTCGTGCTTGCGGAAGAACCACTTCGCCGGCGACATCTCGCCGATCATGGCGCCGTTCTTCGACACCGAAAGACGCGCCGTGATCATCTGCTTCTGGCCGTCGTCGGTGACGGCGAGCTGCTCGTGGCGGACCTCGAAGCGGCCGACCTTCACCTTCTGCCCGGGCGCCAGCAGCACCTGCTCCTCGCGCTTGAAGCCCTCACCGGCGAAACCGAAGAACATCAGCACGATGCCGAGATGGACGATATAGCCGGCATAACGCCGGCGCTGCCGCGCGAACAGCCCGACCAGCGCGGTGAAGAGGTCGGTGCCGGTCGCCCGCTGGCGGACACGCGCGCCGCGGAAGAACTCCTGCGCCATCGTCCCGGTCACGAACGCGCACAGCGCGAAGCACAGCCCGGAGGCCCACAGCGGCACACCGAGGGCGAAGCAGAGGGCGGCCGTCACCACGCCCACCCCCACCGGGAACAGGAACTGCTCGCGCAGGTTGACGAAGGTGCTCTTGCGCCACGCGAGCAGCGGACCGATGCCGGTCAGCGTCAGCAGGATCAGCCCGATCGGCAGCATCCAGGTGTTGAAGAACGGCGGCCCGACGGTGAGCCGCTGCCCCATCAGCACCTCGCTCAGGGTCGGGAACAGCGTCGCGAACAGGACGAACACCGCCGAGAACAGCAGGATCCAGTTGTTGGCGAGGAAGGCGGCCTCGCGCGACACCCATGAGTCGAGCTCGTGCCGGGCCCGCAGCAGCGGCAGGCGGTAGATGACGAAGCCGAAGCTGACCACCGAGACCACGATCATGAAGGCCGTGAACAGCCAGGCCAGCTCCTTGTCCTCGCCGAAGGCGTGCACCGACTGCACCACGCCGGAGCGGGTCATGAACGTGCCGAAGATGGTCAGCAGGAACGTCAGGATGACCAGCGTGACGTTCCAGACGCGCAGCATGCCGCGCCGCTCCTGGACCATCAGCGAATGCAGGAAGGCGGTCGCCGTGAACCACGGCAGGAGGCCGGCGTTCTCGACCGGATCCCAGCCCCAGTAGCCGCCCCACCCGAGTTCCTCGTAGGCCCAGATCATGCCGAGCGTCAGGCCGAACGACAGGAACAGCCAGCCGATCATCGTCCAGCGGCGCACCGCCAGCAGCCACGAGTCGTCGAGGTGGCCGGTAATGAGCGCAGCCAGGCCGAACGCGAACGGAATCGTCATCCCGACGAAGCCGGTGTAGAGCGCCGGCGGATGGATGACCATCAGCGGCGTCTGCAGCAGCGGGTTCATGCCGCGGCCATCGGCTGGCACGTCGGCCAGGAAGGTGTGGAACGGGTTGTTGTGCGTGATCATCAGGAAGATGAAGAACATCTCCACTGACGCGACGATCGCGACGACGTAGGGAATCAGCTCGCGCTGCGTGTCGCGGTTGACGCGGATGGCGACCACCGCGCAGATCGAGAGCAGCACCGCCCAGAACAGGATCGAGCCGTCGAGCCCGCCCCAGAACGCCGTCACCCGGTAGAACAGCGGCTGCGCCGCATCGGAATTCGCGGCGACGTACTTGATGCTGTAGTCCTGCGAGACGAAGGCCGAGACGAGGACGGTCGAGGCGAGAATCAGCAGGGCCGCGACCAGCGATTGAGCGCCGATGCCGCTTTCGACGAGCGGCGTCGAGCGCCGCCGGGCCCCGACGATCGAGATGGTGGCCGCGTAGCTCGCGACGACGAAGGCGGCGAGCAGCGCCAGTTGACCGAGGGTCGCCATGCGTCTACCTACGACGCGGTGACGGCAGGCTTTGCGTGGTCCGGCGCCTTGACCGGGGCGTTCGGGCTGGCGTCGTATTTCGACGGGCACTTGGCCATCACGCCGTTCGGCTCGACGTCGAAGCCGTGTGGACCGAGGCGGCCCTTGAGGACGACCTCGGCGCCGTCCTTGAAGGTGTCGGGGACGACGCCCGAGTAGCTGGCGTGGACCGTCTGGCCCTTGCTCTCGATGGTGAAGCGGTAGTCGAGGCTTTCCCGCTTGCGGCGGATCGAGTCCTTCGTCACATAGCCGTGCAGCTGGAGCCGCTTGCCGTACCACGGCTCGGGCGACACCATCACCTCTTCGACGTGCTTGTAGTACTGCGTGCCTTCGGCCAGCGTCGAATAGAAGAGCCCCCCGAACGCCGCGCCGAGGACCACGACGGTCAAGCCGATCTTGGCGAAGTTCGATGACATCACCCGGCTATTATGTCCCCGATCGGAGCCGCCGGCAACGACAACGGCCGGATCGCACGCGGCCCGTCAGGGGGCCGCGAGCACGTCCTCACCGGCATCGGCGAGCAGCCGGCAGACCAGCTCGACGGGCAGGCCGACGACGTTGGCGTAGGAGCCCTCGATCGAGGTGACGAAGCGCGACGCCAGCCCCTGCACCGCGTAGCCGCCGGCCTTGTCGTAGGGCTCGGGCGTGGCGACGTACCAGGCCACGTCCGCCTCGCTCATCGGCGCGAACGTCACCCGGGTCGCCGCGACCTCGACCGCGACCGGCGCGCCGTCCCGCACCAGCGCCACGCCGGTCAGCACCGCGTGCGACCGGCCGGCGAGCACCCGCAGCATCGCGGCGGCTTCAGCGGCGTCGGCGGGCTTGCCGAGGCAGGCGGCCTCGGCGACCACCACCGTGTCGGCGCCGAGCACGAGCTCGTGCGGCACGGCCTCCACCGCCCGCGCCTTGGCGACAGCCAGCCGCCGGACATAGGCCTCGGGGGCCTCGTCCGGCTGGCGCGTCTCGTCGATCGCCACGGCCCGGCTCACGAACGGCAGGCCGGCCGCCTGCAGCAGCTCGGCCCGCCGGGGCGACGACGACGCGAGGACGAGGGGGCGCACGACGCAATGATAGACTCCGAGGCGATCGTGATCGCCGTCCAAGGCGTCCTGCCCGGTGTGCTCGTCGAGCTCGTGCGGCGCCAGCCGATGACGCCGGCTAAGGCGGAGTTCGCGTGGCGGACGTCGGTCGGGCCGGCCATGGCGCGCGTCTCCACCGTCACCCTCGGCGAGCACGGCGCGCTCACCGTCCACGTCGACGATGCCCGCTGGCGGCGCGAGATCCAGCACGCGCTGCCGACCCTGCGCCCCCGCCTCGAGCGGCTGCTCGGCGACGCGCTCACCTCCATCACGGTCGCCGTCCCCTGATCCGGCGACCGCCAGGCGCCCAGCGCGGCGCGAGGAGCCTTCCGTGCCTGCCGTCATCGTCTCCGCGGTCCGCATCCCCACCGGCAAGTTCCTGGGTGCCCTCAAGGGTTTCACCGCCCCGCAACTCGGCGCGCTGGTCGTGCGCGAGGCCGTCGCCCGGGCCGGCATCGAGCCCGGCGCCGTCGACGAGTGCCTGATGGGCAACGTCGTGCAGGCGGGCGTCGGCCAGAACCCGGCCCGCCAGGCCGCGCTCGGCGGCGGGCTCACCCCGCGCGTGTCCGCGACCACGATCAACCAGGTCTGCGGCTCCGGCCTGAAGACGGTGATGCTGGCGACGCAGGCGATCGAGGCCGGCGACAGCCGCATCGTCGTGGCCGGCGGGATGGAGTCGATGAGTCGCGCGCCCTACCTGCTGCCGGGCGCCCGCGAGGGCCAGCGCCTCGGCAACGCCGAGATGATCGACAGCGTCATCCACGACGGCCTGTGGTGCGCCTGCGAGAACTGGCACATGGGCATGACCGGCGAAGCGGTCGCCGAGAAATACGGCGTCACTCGCATCGACCAGGACGCCTACGCCGCCGCCAGCCACCACAAGGCGGTCGCGGCGCGCGCCGCCGGCGCCTTCGTCGACGAGATCCTGCCGGTGTCGATCGCGGCGAAGAAGGGCCCGGCGGTCGTGTTCGATCGCGACGAAGCGGTCCGCGAGGACACCACGCCGGCAACGCTCGCCGCGCTCAAGCCGGCGTTCGTGCCGACCGGCTCGGTCACCGCCGGCAACGCGCCCGGCCTGAACGACGGCGCCGCGGCGCTGGTCGTGATGTCGGCCGCCGAGGCCGAGGCCCGCGGCCTGACGCCGCTCGCCCGCATCGTCGCGCAGGCCACCTCCGGCCTCGAGCCCAAGTGGGTGATGATGACGCCCGTCGACGCCACGCGGATGGTGCTGAAGAAGGCCGGCTGGTCGATCGGCGACGTCGATCTGTTCGAGATCAACGAAGCGTTCGCCGTCCAGGCGGTCGCCGTGACCCGCGAGCTCGGCCTCGACCCGCTCAAGGTCAACGTCCACGGCGGCGCCGTCGCGCTCGGCCACCCGATCGGCGCCAGCGGCGCCCGCGTCCTGACGACCCTGCTCTATGCGATGCAGCGACGACAGGTAAGGCGCGGCGTGGCAGCGCTGTGCCTGGGCGGCGGCAACGGCGTGGCGCTCGCGGTGGAGCGATGAGCGACGCCTCGGACGCCGCGAGCGCGAACGACGCCAGCGTGAACGAGGCGAGCCAGGCCGCCGGCAGCCCGACCGCCGCCAGCCACGTGCGCCGCGTCGGCGTCGTCGGCGCCGGCACCATGGGCCTCGGCATCGCCCAGGTCTTCGCCCAGGCCGGCTTCGACGTGCTGCTGCACGACACCTCGATGGCGGCGCTCGATTCGGCCCGAAAGGGCATCGAGAAGAGCCTCGCCAAGTTCGTCGAGAAGGGCAAATTCGCCGCCGCCGATCGCGACGCCACACTCGCCCGCCTGACGCTGGCCGACGCCCTCGACGCGCTGGCCGCCGTCGATCTGGTGGTCGAGGCCATCGTCGAGGCCCGCGAGGCGAAGACCGCGCTGTTCGCCACGCTCGATCGCCTGACGCCGCCGGCGACGCTGCTCGCCTCGAACACTTCGTCGATCTCGATCACCGTGATCGGCGCCGCGACGTCGCGCCCCGATCGCGTCTTCGGCCTGCACTTCATGAACCCGGTGCCGCTGATGCCGCTCGTCGAGCTCGTCCGCGGCCAGGCGACCAGCGGCGGGACGATGGCCGCCGGCCTGGCCCTGACGCGGGCCCTCGGCAAGACCGGTATCGAGTCGGCCGACTACCCCGGCTTCATCGCCAACCGCATCCTGATGCCGATGATCAACGAAGCGGTGTTCGCGCTGATGGAAGGCGTCGGCACGACCGAGGCGATCGACAGCGTCATGAAGCTCGGGATGAACCACCCGATGGGCCCGCTGACCCTCGCCGACTTCATCGGCCTCGACGTCTGCGTGGCCATTCTCGACGTGCTGCACGACGGGCTGGGCGATCCGAAGTACCGCGCCTGTCCACTGCTCCGCCGGATGGTCGCCGCCGGCCAGCTCGGACGCAAGTCCGGCCACGGCTTCTACCGCTACTGAGCGAAGAGGCGCCGCGCCCGGCGCAGCCACAGCGCGAACGCGACGAGCGGCGACAGCAACAGCAGCTCCCACCCGACCGCACGCAGGTTCTTGGTGAGGAACCCGGGCAGCCAGTATTGGCGTTCGACCTGCGGGAACCAGCGCAGGTCCGACTGGAAATGGGCGTCGGTGATCGGCCAGAACGCGCGAATGCCATACGGCACGCTGCGATCGTCACCGAGCCAGTCGAGGAGCAGGTGGGATCCGTAGGCTGCCGCGCAGGCCACGGTCAGCGCGCGTCGTGACCCAGCCGGAATGCGCGGCCCGGCGGCGTGCAGGCTGGCCGCGGCGAGCCCCGCGACCAGCGCCACGGCGGCGAACGAGTGCGTATAGAGCCGATGCGTGTCCTCGACCACGATGTCGAGGTCGGGCACCACGCCAAGCCCGGCGAACAGGACCGCGGCAAGGAGCGGCCGGTCGAGTCGGCTCGATCGCGCCGCCAGCCACCCGAACGCGAACCCTCCCAGGGCGTGTCCCACCGGACTCGGCATCGCGCGACACGCTACCAGATCGGCGTGCTGTCAGACCGTCTGACCGATGGCGTCTCTTCACCGTGGAGCGCGGCGCCAGGGTCGGCATGGCGAAAGTCGCTACATCCGTAAGCCGCTTATAGTTAACAATTTGCAATCATTCGTCGAGCGATTTTCGCTTGACACGACGCGGCCGCGCCCCGTAAGCTATGTCCGACTTTCAGCAGGTGGGCAGGGGTCGGCAGCAGGGGTAGGTTCGGGGAGGCAGCATGGCAGACGACAACAAGGAACGTGCGCGGGCGATCGAGATGGCCATGAGCCAGATCGAGAAGCAATTCGGCAAGGGCTCGATCATGCGGCTCGGCCAGAAAGACGCCGTCGCCGTCATCGCGAGCATCCCCACCGGGTCCATCAGCATCGACTACGCCCTCGGCGTCGGCGGCATGCCGCGCGGCCGCGTCATCGAGATCTACGGACCGGAATCGTCGGGCAAGACCACCCTCGCCCTCCAGGTCATCGCCCAGGCCCAGGCCAAGGGCGGCATGGCCGCGTTCGTCGACGCCGAGCACGCCCTCGACGCCACCTACGCCGCCAAGCTCGGCGTCAACCTCGAGAACCTCCTCGTCTCGCAGCCCGACAACGGCGAACAGGCGCTCGAGATCGTCGAGGTGCTGGTCCGCTCGAACAGCGTCGACGTCGTCGTCGTCGACTCGGTCGCCGCGCTGGTGCCCAAGGCCGAAATCGAAGGCGAGATGGGCGAGGCGCAGATGGGCCTGCAGGCCCGCCTGATGTCGCAGGCGCTGCGCAAGCTGACCGGCGCCGTGTCGAAGTCCAACACCTGCCTGATCTTCATCAACCAGCTGCGCGAGAAGATCGGCGTGATGTTCGGCAATCCGGAAACGACGACCGGCGGCCGCGCGCTCAAGTTCTACTCGTCGGTCCGCGTCGACATTCGCCGCATCGCCAGCATCAAGGACGGCGACCAGGTCGTCGGCGGCCGCACGCGCGTCAAGATCGTCAAGAACAAGCTGGCGCCGCCGTTCCGCGAGGCCGAGTTCGACATCATGTACGGCGAGGGCATCTCGAAGGAAGGCGACCTCCTCGACCTCGGCGTGGACAAGCGCATCATCGAGAAGAGCGGCACGTGGTTCGCCTTCAACGGCGAGCGCCTCGGTCAGGGCCGCGAGAACGCCAAGCAGTTCCTCAAGGACAACCGCGACACCTTCAAGTCGATCGAAGAGAAGGTGCGCAAGGAACTCGGCCTCAACGGCGCGCCCGCCCCGGCCGTCGCGGCCGAAGCCACCGAAGCCCCGGTCGCCGCCGCACCCGCGGCCCGCGGCGCTGGCCGCTGATTGGCGTCGTTCAGATTCGGTTCGGCGCACTCGCATCCGACCGGCTCCCGAGCACGAGGGCCGGTCGGGTCGCGTACCCTGTCGTCCCGACTCTCCTGCTCCGTCCGGCCGGGTGGTGTCGGGGCTGGACGGCCCGACCCTCCTCTTGCTAGAATTCTGCTTCTGTCCGGTGCGCCGAGGTAGCTCAGTTGGTAGAGCACGCGACTGAAAATCGCGGTGTCGGCAGTTCGATTCTGCCCCTCGGCACCAACTTCGCACTCGCCCGCTCGTAAGCGGGTTCCTCCAGAAAGTCTCGCCGTCCCCACGCGACCGGTCCAGGTCGAGGGCGACGAGCGTCCTTCGGTCCGCAAATAGACGCGGGTCCCGATGTCTGGTCGGCGCCTACGACGTGGTTGCCGAGGACGATCGTGCGTGATCGATCGGTGGCTGGATGACCTTGACGCCGCCTAGGCTCGAGCATAACGTTTCAAGCGTTTTATCGCCTCGTGTAGACCTGCCTTCGGGCCCAAAGTGAGTTCCTGCCGCTGGGCCGTGGTCCCGGCACCGATGAACGCCTGATCAATGCCGACCGTTACCGTCATCATTCCCGCCTACAACGTCGAAGCATTCATCGACGACGCACTCGCCTCGGTCTTTGCGCAGACGCATCAGCCCGATCAGATCGTGGTCGTCAACGATGGCTCGACCGACGGCACGGCGCGCCGTCTGGCTCGCCATTCGGATCCCCGTCTCACCGTCATCGACAAGAGGAACGGCGGTATCTCGTCCGCGCGAAACCACGGATTGGCCGTCGCCACCGGCGACTACATCGCGATGCTCGACGGCGATGACCGCTGGCATCCAGAGATGTTGGCTCAGCAAGTCGCCGTGATGGAAGCGCACCCCGAGCTGGTGTGCGCGTTCACGAACTTCACCCGCTTCGACGACAGGTCAGGGAAATCGATCGGCGATCAGTTCCAGTACTACCCGGACCTCCTGCATCTTCCGTCTGAGCCCGGGCCGTTGCCACAGACGCGGGTCCTGACGACCGATGCGTTCTCGAGCCTGATCGCCTTCGGCGAGATTCCGTGCTTCATGCAGGTCACCATCTTCCGCGCCCGGATCCTCGCGGGCATGATGTTCAACGAGTCCCTGCACCTCGGGGAAGACTACGAGTTCGCCCTGCGCGCCTACCTGCGCGGGCGGGTAGCCGTCAATGAACGTCCGCTCGCTGAGGTGCGCAGGCATGAGACCAACACCACAAAGGATCACTTGTGGTTCCCGGTCTACAAGCTTCAGGCGTTCCTGGCTCTCAAGCCATGGGTGGTCGAGCCTCGGCACCAGCCTGCCTACCATGATCGGCTCGTGAAGGCGCACATCGATGCCGCCTGCGTCCATGCGAGGCGCAGTCGGTGGGCTCGCGGTCTGAAGGTGCTGGTCGAAGGCTTCGTGGTTCCGGGTTCGCCCATGCGCAAGGGCAAGGGCACGGTGCGCTTCCTGCTCACGGCCGGCCAGCGATTGGCTGGACGGGCCTGAGAGACATCCGTCCAGATCGCGTACGGCCGGCGTGCGTGGCGACGGGCGGGCAGGCGCCCAGCTCGATGAAGCGGAAGCCGTCGCGGTCGAGCACCGCGACGCTCGCAGGCGGGCCCGACCTGCGTTGCGCCGGGTTGCGCTCGCCTTCGAGACGGAGATCGAGTTCCACCAGATCACCGGCAGCGGTCACGAGGGCCTCGACCGAGGCCCTCGCCTGAGCGGTCACCGACCGGTTGGCGCGCTCGATGACTTCCTGGTGTTGCGAGCTGAGGAAGATCGCCTGATCGGGCCCCAGGGTGTCGAGGGGCTCGACCTTCGTGGTCAAGGTCACGCCACGCGGTCCGCCGGCCGCCAGCACCTGCACCAGGAACCCCTGCGGCTTGCCGTCGACGAGCGCCGCCACGAAACCCGTCACCGGCCGGCCCCGCTGTCCGTCGACCAGTTCGCGGCGGGTGCCTTCGATGCGCCGCGTCTTGAAGTGCTCGACGAGTCCGGCCTGAAGGGCGTCGGCGATGCGGCGCGCCTTCTGCGCCAGGTCGCCGCTGCCGGACAACTCGCGCTCGGCGATCATGATGGCGTCGAACCGGTCGGAGCTGACCGCGCCAGCGAAGGCGAAGACGACACCGTCGCGGTCGTGGATCTTGCAGACCTGCTCCGTGCCGCCGCCGGCCAGCGTCCGCATGCTGTCGGCGCCGACGACGATGGCGCGCCGGCTGACCAGAACGACGAGCGTGGTGGCCGATGCGGTCGAGACGAGGCCCACGACGACACACAGCCCGACGACGACGGCGCACGCATGCGCCACCGCCCGATGCCGATGTGGTCCGTCCAGACGGTGCATCAGAAGCCGTTCTCGCAGCCGAGTCGAGGAGATGCGTTGAGGAGCTTCGTCATTCTACCCGCCGACGTCGCGCCCGGCGTCGATATGGCTGAGTCTGCGGACAGCCAGATCGACTGGCCATCCGAATTTGCGAGACGCTCTTCACATCGCTTCGGAATGCTCTGGCCGTTCGCCAGCCCGTCCCTGACCCATCCCCTTGCCATGCATCACGCCCCACCGCCCAAGACCGCCCGGACCGTCGAAACCCGCCCGGCTCCCGAAGATCGTGTCACCGTCGTCGACATCGGTGCCCGCGGCGGCCTCCACCCACGCTGGACCAACTGCACGATCATCGTGCAAGGGGTGGGCTTCGACGCCGACGAGAGCGAGTGCGCGCGCCTGAACGCGCGCGGCGACGGGGTGCGCTACCTGCCCTACGCGCTCGGCTCGGCCGACGGCGCCAAGGCGACGCTGCGCCTCACCGACTCGCCCGGCTCGAGCAGCCTGCTCCAGCCGAACCGCGAGGTCCTCGATCAGTTCATCTACGGATTCGAAGATCACCGTCAGGTCGACGGTCCCGGTGACGCTGACGACGCTCGACACAGCCTGCGATCGGCACGACATCCAGCCGGACGTCATCAAGATGGACATCCAGGGCGCCGAACTCGACGTGCTCAAGGGCGCGACGCGGGCGATGGAGAACGCCCTGCTCATCGAGAGCGAGGTCGAGTTCCAGCCGCTCTATGTCGGCCAGCCGCTGTTCCGCGACATCGACGCGTTCATGGCCGAGAAGGGCTGGGTGCTGCTGGGCCTGCGCCGCGACTTCTGGCGCCGGGCCATCGCGCCGTCACCCGATGGCGGGACGCTGACACACGCCGACGTGCTCTACGTCAACCCGGCCCGCCTCGAATCGATTACCGAAGGCAACGCCCGACCCAGCCTGGCCGCCCTCGCCGCCTACCGGCAGGCCGACTACGCCCACGTGCTGGCCAAGCGGATCGGCCGTCCGGAGTGGGTCGAGGGCCTGGTGCGCCGGGCGTCGCTGACGCAGCGGCTGGTCGGCTCGGTGCTGTCGAGGCTCGGCCCGCATCGGGCCTGGCGCGCCTGGCTGGACGGCTGCCGGCGGGGCACCACCGACTGGCACGACCCCGACTTCTTCTGACGCCTGCCCTCTTCCGACGCTGCCCCCTCTAGGGCGTGCGGCGCAGGCTGCGCGGGTCGCCGTCGGGCTGCGAGATCGCGCGCAGCTCCGGCTCGGTCCACGGCCGCTCACGCCCGAGCGCCGAGCCGCGCACCTCGCGCACGAGGGCGACGTCGACCGGTGATGCCGTGTGCCCGAACGATCGACGCACGAAGGTGAGGACGCCGGCGATCTCGGCGTCGGACAGCGTGCCGAGCGGCGGCATCATCGCCTTCCCCTCCTTGCCGTGGATGACGATCCTGGCCATGATGCCGGCCCGGCCGGTGACGAACGGCGAGCCGGCCAGCGCCGGCGCCAGCCCTTCGCGGCCGCGGCCGTCGGGCTGGTGGCAGGCGACGCACAGCCGGCCGTAGATCTCCTTGCCGGTCTCGAAGCGCGTCTGCTCCTCGACGGTGAGCGGCGCGACGACCTCGGCCTTGCGCGGCTTGCCCGGCCAGTCCATGCCGTCGAGGAGGCGCGCGACGACGGCGTCGATCTCGCTGCTTTCATGCGCGCGGCCGAGGAACGGCTGCGGCGCCGCCTTCAGCGTCAGGCGCCGCGCGGTGCGGACGCCGAAGCTCTCGGTGCCGAGCGCCAGCTCTATCCCACGCGCCAGCGCCAGCCGCTCAGCGACGGGCCGGCGGGCGTCCGCGATCCGCGTCCACAGATCGGCGGCCGCGGTCGGATCGCCAGCGCGCGCCACCGCGCCCGCCAGCACGCCCAGCGCGTCGTCGGACGCGCCGGGGCGGGCCAGCAGCTGCGCCAGCGCCTGGTGCTCGAGGCCGGAGAGGCTGCTGACGACGCCATCGACGACGAACGGATCGCGGCCGTGGCTGCCGAGCAGCCGCGCCGCGTGCTCGACGCGGGCCTCGGCGGGGAACGCCGCCAGCGACAGGCCGATCTGCCAGCGGACGCGCGGCGCGCGATCGGCAGCCAGCCGCCACACCGCAGCCGCCAGCGGATCGCCGGGCTTGGCCAGCCACGGCTCGGCGACGCGGATCGCCGCGGCGCGGACGGCCGGAGCGGTGTCCCGCAGCGCGCGCTGGACGATCGCCGCGTCGAGGGCGCCGAGGCCGTCGAGCGTCGCCAGCGCGTGCAGCCGCGTCCGCGCATCTGGCGCGCCGGTAACGAGCGCCGACAGCGCCGGCGCCACCGACGTGTCGCCGCGCTCGACGAGCAGACGCTGCGCGGTGTCGCGATACCAGCCGTTCGGGTGGGCCAGCACCGGGACGAGCTGCGCCGGCGTCTTCGCCGACAGGGCCGGACGGTCCGCACGCGTCGTCGTCTCGTGCACCACGCGATAGATGCGGCCCAGGCCGGTGGGCTCGACCAGGCCGCGGGCGCGGATCTGGTTCTTCAGGTACTCCGACTGGTACTGCAGGTGCTGGATGACGCCGCGGTACATGTCGGCGATGTAGAGCGTGCCGTCGGCCGCCGAGAACAGGTTGACCGGACGGAAGCGCTCGTCGGTCGAGGTGAGGAACTCGCCCTTCGGATGCGCGTTGGTCGCGGTGATCCGGCCGTCGGCGCCCTCCTTCACGACGTAGCGCCGCACCAGGTTGCCGGACGGCTCGGTGACGAAGACGTTGCCGCGGACGTCGGCCGGCAGGCGATCGCCGCGATACACCGTCGGCGTGCCGGCGGCCTGGAACGAGGCCAGCGATCCGTCCGGGCGCAGCACGCCGTCGCGGTAGCCGCGGTTGACGGCCGGCGTCGGCCGCGCCGCCCACACCTCGAGATCCGCGGTCACCGGCTCGTAGACGCCGCGCGTCCGCACCGCCGACGGGTTGCGCGCCAGCGCCCGCCCGGGCGTGTAGTCGACGCGCAGCGGATCGTCGTTCCAGTTGCGGTAGATCCGCCCGGTGTCGTCCATCGTGATGCCCCACTGGCCGCGCGAGAGCGTCTTGGCGCTCTCGAGGCCGCCGCGCGTCCAGCGGTAGTCCGTGGCGTACTCGGAGGTGTAGAGCCAGTTGTCCATCGCCCACAGCAGGCTGTTCGGGCTGTGCTCGGGGTTGGCGCCCTTGACGCCGACGTCGTTGCGCAGCACCTCGCGCGTGTCGGCCTTGAGATCGCCATCGGTGTCCCTGGCCAGGATCAGACTGCGGCGGCGCGATGACCAGCACGCCGTGATCGAGCACCTTGACGGTGCGCGGCTGGACCAGCCCGTCGAGGAACACCGTCCGCTTGTCGGCGCGGCCGTCGTTGTCGGTGTCCTCGAGCACGACGACCTGGCCCACTGGCGCGTCCTCGCCCTTGCCGTCGAAGGTCGGCATGTAGCCGCGCATCTCGACCACCCAGAGGCGGCCGTCCGGATCCATGTCCATCCAGACGGGATCGGCAACCAGCGGCTCGCTGGCGACCAGCTCGAGGCGATAGCCGGGGGCGAGGTGAAAGGTCTTGAGCGCCGCGTCGGGGGCAGCGGGGGGCGACGGTCTGCGTCGGCTGACCGGCGGCGGCTTGTGGCGCAGGGGCGTGGGGCGCTGCGGCCTGGGCGGCGGTCCCGTGGCGCGCCGTTGCGCCGACCGAGAGGACAGCCGCCCCGATGGCGGCGATGGCGACGGCTCCGGCGCGTCGCGCGCGAGTGGTTCCCTTGCGTTGCACTCTCGGCCCTCCGCCCACCCTGTCGCGGGCAGGCTCTAGAAACTCACCCGGCGCATCACCGCGCCGGGCAGCCAGCGAATCACCAGCATCACGAGCCGCCAGATCGCCGGCACGTAGATCTGCGGCGTGCCGCGATCGATGGCGCGCACGATCGCCGGCGCGACGTCCTCCGGGTTGGCGGCGAAGGGCGGCTCGGGCAGCCCGGCCGTCATCCCCGTCCGCACGAACCCCGGCTTGACGAGCACCGGCCGCAGCCCGGCGTCGCGGTAGCGCAAATCGATGCCGTGCATGTAATACGCCAGGCCGGCCTTGGTCGCGCCGTAGATCACGACCGGCTTGCGGGCCCGGTCGCCGGCCACCGATCCGAGCACGCACAGCGTGCCGCCCCCGGCCGCGAGCAGCCGCGTCCGGGCCACCTCGCAGAAGAGGATCGTCTGCGTGAAGTTGGTCGAGAGGACCCGGGCGCGGGCCGCTGCGTCCGCTTCGAGCGCCTCCTGCGTCCCGAACGCGCCGGCGGTGACGACGACCGTGTCGAGACCGTCGAGTTGCCGGGCCGCCTCGTCGAGCGCCGTCTCGAACGTCTCGGTGCGATCCAGGTCGAGCACGGCGCCGACTGGCCCGGCGACGCCCGGCCCCGCGGCGCCCGCCGGAGCGCTGCCCGCCGGAGCCCGCGCCGCCAGATCGCTGGCGCTCGCGGCGAGGTCGCCGGCATCACGGCCGAGCAGCGCGACGCGATCGCCGCGGGCGACCAGCAGGCGCGCCACCGCCCGTCCGATCCCCTTGGTGCCGCCGACAATCGCGATCCGCTTCACGCCGCGTCACCGAGCAGGCGCACCGACAGCGCGCTGCGAATCCGTCCCTCGGGATCCCAGCGGCGGCGGATGGCGTTGAAGCCGTCGACCCGGGGATCCATGGCGCGATAGTGCTCGGCGCGCGTGAAGGCGTCCTTGGTGAGGTAGACGCGGCCGCCCTCGGCCGCGACGAGATCGTTCACCGCGTCGACGATCGCCTGCGTCTTCCCCTCGACGACCGGCATGTCGATGCTGAAGGTGATGCCGGGACAGGGAAACGAGAGCGTGCCGCGCCCTTCCGCGCCGAAGTCCTTGATCACCACGACATAGGGCACGCCGCCGCGGGCGGCGATGGTCTGGAAGACCTTGCGGAAGACGCCGAGCCCGGCGCGATGCGGCAGCACGCACTGATACTGCGTGAAGCCGCGGCGGCCGTAGGCCTTGTTCCAGTCGAGCAGCGAATCGAGCGGATAGAAGAACGCCTGCGGGTGCATGATCGAGCGCGCCACCCGCCGGCCGTAGCGCCACAGCACCAGCTCGTTGAACCAGCGCATGCCGAACGGTGACAAGGCCCAGTAGGGCACGGCCATCGGGAGGGAAACCTCGCGCGGCCACGCCAGCGGCCGGCCGCCGGCTTCGGCGGCCTCGGCCCAGCGGCCGCGATAGATCACGCCCCGGCCCCGGCCGCCGGCTCCGATCGCATCCATCCACGCCAGGGTGTAGGGCCAGGTCTTCCCCGCCTCGAGCAAGCGCTCGATGAGCGTCTCGAGGTCCGGCACGTACTCGGTCTCGCCGGCGATCCAGGGCGACGGCACGCGCCGCAGTGCGACGTCGACGTCGAGCATGTGGCCGGTCAGGCCCATGCCGCCGATGGTGGCATCGAACAACTCCGGCTCGACCTCGGGCGACACCTCGACGATGTCGCCGGCCCCGGTCCGGAGCCGCAGCCGCCGCACGTGCCGGCCGAAGGTGCCGGCACGGTGATGGTTCTTGCCGTGCACGTCGGAGGCGACCGCGCCGCCGAGCGTGACGAACGACGTCCCCGGCGTGACCGGGACGAACCAGCCCCGCGGCAGGAACGTGCGGTTGACGTCGCGAAGCGACAGCCCGGCTTCCGCCCGCAGGATGCCGGTCTCGGCGTCGAAGGTGATGATGCGATCGGCGAGGCGGCTACCGGCGACGCGCGCGTCCGGTGTCGACGGCAGCGAGGCGTCCCCGTAGGAGCGTCCCAGGCCTCGCGTCAGCGTCGCGCCGACCGTCAGTGACGCCAGATCTTCCGAGAGCAGCTCACGACCCGGGACCATCGGCCAGCGGCCCCAGCCGCTCAGCACCGATCCCGCTCAGTGTTTCCCGTCATGGCCGGGACAGGATACCCCAGAGGATCGCCGCCCGAGGCGCGGCGCCGCCGCCTCGCCGCTGCCTCAGCGCCGCGGCCAGGTCACTCCGACATGGGCCGTCGTCCGCAGGTGCAGCTCCCAGCCGATCCGGACGTCGCCGCCGACATAGACCCGGTCGTTGAGGTGGGCGCGGACGCCGCCGCCGGCCGTGAACGAGCCTTCTCCGCTGACGAAGCGCCGGCTGCCGAAACGCTGGCTGTGCCGCATGTAGCCGCCCCCGACCACGACGTACGGGACGACCCGGGCCGTGTCGGGCGACGGGCCCAGGTCCACCCAGAGCGAGCCGAGCACGAACGTGTCGCGGTCGCTCGAGCCGTTCGTGATGAAGACTTCCGGGCCGACGCTGAGGCGCCGGCCGATCGGGAGCCGGGCGCTGGCGCCGACGAGCGCATGATGATCGGTGGCCTCGTCGACGAAGCCCGCCCATCCGACCACGCCTTCCACCGCCACGGGGCGCGTCGCCTGCGCGCTCGCCTCACCCGCCCCCGCCACCCAGGCTGCCAGCAGCACCGCCGGCAGCCGTCCGATCCGCATCCAGTTCATGTCGGTCACGTCCTCCCCTGGCGAATGCGCGGGACGCGGCCGGAACGGCTCGCCCGTCGCCGCCCGGCCTGCACCGGGCTACCGCTTCGAGAACAGATAGAGCGCCGTGGTGTCGGGGGACGGCGGCGTCGCGATCGACACGGTGACGCCGAAGACGTCGCCGACCAGGGCCGGCGTCAGGACGCGATTGACCGGGCCGGAGGCGACGACGGCGCCCTCGCGGAGCAGCACCGCGTCGGTGGCGTAGCGCCGCGCCAGGTTCAGGTCGTGCAGCGCGACCGCCACCGCGTGGCCGTCGTCGGCGAGGCGGCGGCACAGGGCCAGCACGTCGAGCGCGTGCGCCACGTCCAGGCTGGCGGTCGGCTCGTCGAGCAGCAGGTGGCGGGCCTCGGTCGCCAGGCTGCGCGCGATCAGCACGCGCTGGCGCTCACCGCCCGACAGCTCGGTGGCGTCGCGATCGGCGATGCCGGTGACGTCGGCGCGGGCCATCGCCTGGGCGATCGCCTCCCGATCCTCGGCCCGCTCGCGTTCGAAGCGCCCGAGATGCGCGTGCCGTCCCATCGCGACGATCTCGCGCACCGAGAACGCGAACGCGATGTGGGTGTCCTGCGGCACCAGCGCGACCGCGCGGGCCAGGGCCCGCCGCGGCACCCGCGCCAGCGGCGCCCCGTCGAGGGTGACGGTGCCGGCGGTCGGCGCCCACACGCCGGCCAGCAGGCGCAGCAGCGTGCTCTTGCCGGATCCGTTCGGGCCGACGAGTGCGAGCAGACGGCCCGGCTCGACGCTGACGGTGGCATCGCGGACCAGCCAGCGGCCGGCGATCGACAGGCCGGCCCCGGCGACGGCGAGGCTCATGCCCCGACCTCACGCCGGTAGCGGCCGAGCAGCATGAGGAAGAACGGCGCGCCGCAGATGCCGGTGACGATGCCGAGCCGGATCTCGATCGGCGCCAGCGCCGTGCGGGCGACCAAATCGGCGGCGATGACGAAGCTCGCCCCGGCCAGCGCCGCCGCGGGAATCAGCCGGCGGTGCGACGGGCCGACCACGAGACGGAGCCCGTGCGGCACGATCAGGCCGACGAAGCCGATCACGCCGCAGACCGCGACGGCGGTGCCGGAGAGGAGCGCGGCCACGGCGAGCACGCGCTGCTTGGCGCGCTCGACGTCCAGGCCGAGCGTCGCCGCGGCATCCTCGCCGGTCGAGAACAGATCGAGGTCGCGCGACAGCGCGATCGCCGCGGCGATGCCGACGGCGACCAGTGGCACGGCCATCCAGACGTGGGTCCAGGTCCGATCGTCCAGCCCGCCCATCAGCCAGAAAATCACCTCCTGGGCCACTTCGTAGCGGACCCACGACAGCGAGATGGCGAAGGCGGTCAACGACCCGAGCAGGGCATTGAGCGCGACGCCGGCGAGGAGGAGCATCGCCACCGGCGTGCGGCCGCGTCGCGTGGTGAGTCCGTAGACGACTGCCAGCGACCCGGCGGCGCCGAGGCAGGACAGCAAGGGCACCCAGGCGGCGTGGACCTGCGCCAGCCCGAAGACGAAGGCCAGGACCGCGCCGAGCGCCGCGCCCGTGCTGGTGCCGATCACGTCCGGCGAAGCCATCGGGTTCTGGAAGAGGCCCTGCATCTGCGCACCGGCCACGGCCAGAGCGGCGCCGACGAGCCCGGCCACCAGGACCCGCGGCACGCGGATCGCCATCAGGATGACCAGCTCGGGGTCGGCGTCCCGTCCCGCCCAGGGCGCATGGAACGCGTCGAGCAGCAGGCCGACGACACGCAGCGGCGGAATCGACACGGTGCCGATGCCGATCGCGACGATGCCGACCAGGATCAGGGCCGCCAGCAGGACGAGGAGGACCGCGGTGAAGGGCGGCCGCGGGACAGCCGGGCTCATCGCGCGGCCTGGAAGGCGTCGAGGCTGTCGGCGAGCTGCTCGACCGCGTCGACGACGTGCTGCGACACGGCGAGGAGGCGCCGCGTCTCCATGACGACGATCTGGTTGCGCCGCCCCGCCGTCGTCTGGCCGGCGCCGGGACCGTCCAGCAGGCGGCGCCGCACCGCCTCGGCCTCGCCGGGCAGCGCGCCGGCGACGAGGACGTCGGGATTCCAGGCCAGCACCTGCTCTTCGCTCAGGCGCGGAAACTTCTCGATGCCGCGGGCCGCCGCCTCGTTGATCCCGCCGGCGCGGCGGACGATGTCGTCGAAGCTGGTGCCTCGGCCGGCGGTGAAGCCGCCCGAAAACGACAGTACCCGCATCGTCGGGCGGCCGGCCCGGCGGGCCGCGACCGCGGCGAGGCGGCGCTGCATCCCGGCGACGAGCCGTTCGGCCGCGGCCTCCTCCCCCACCGCCGCGCCGATCCGGCGCAGGTTGGTGATGACGCCGTCGAGGTCGTCGAAGTTGGCCAGCCGGTAGACCGGCGCGCCGCTCGCCTCGAGCACCTGCACCGTTTCGGCACGGCTGTAGGTGGTGACGAAGATCAGGTCGGGCCGCAGCCGGACGATGTCCTCGGCCGACTGGGTCGAGGGTGCCGGGTGGCGCCTCGCCTCGGCCACGACGTTGCTGTACTTCGGATCGCGGGACAGCGCGCTCAGGCCGACGAGCCGCTCGGGCGCGACCATCGGGAAGAGCATCTCGTCGCTCGCCAGCGCCTGCGAGACGATGCGCACCGGCTTGGCCGGCAGCCGGAGCGATCGGCCGGCGCCGTCGGTGATGGTGCGCGGGAAGCCGTCGGCGCCGGCCTGCTCGGCGGGCGGGTCGGCGGCCGGCTCGGCGGGCGGCGTCCCGCACGCCAGCGTCGTCAGCGCGAGCACCAGCAGCGTCAGGCCCGCCGCTGCCGGGCGGAGACGCACCATCGCGCGCAGCCTCCTGATCGTCATCTGATCGTCATCGGCCGGAGAACGCCTCGGCGACGACCCGGAACTTGAGCACGAGCACGACCAGGCCGACCCACGCCGCCCCGGTGAGGAGCATCACGCGATCGCGGAGCAGCAGCTCCTCGGGCGTCTCGCCCCGGGCCAGCTGCACCTTGAAGATGAAGCGGAACATCGCGTAGAAGACCGGCGGCACCGTGTAGATCAGGTTCCCGGTCCCGTGCGCTTCGCGGGTCTCGGGCGCGATCGTGTAAAGCAAGTAGCACATTAGCGTCAGGGTGGCTGTGATGCCCATCGCCGAGTCGAGGGTCGACGCGGTGTAGGCGCGCAGCACCGGACGGTAGACGCGGCCTTGCTCGGCCAGCGCCAGCTCGCTGCGCCGCTTGCCGAAGCCGAGGAACAGCGCCAGGGAGAAGCCGCAGACCAGCAGCCACGACGAGGCGCCCACCTCGATGGCGATGGCGCCGGCGACCAGGCGCAGCACGAAGCCGGTGGCAATCGAGAGCACGTCGGCGATCGCGACCGCCTTGAGGCGGGCGTTGTAGACGACGTTGTTGGCGACGTAGGCGCCGAGCACGGCGAGGACCGCCGGCGGCAGCCGCGCCCACGACAGCCCGATCGCGACGGCGGCCAGCACGCAGCCCCAGGCGACGCCCAGCGACGGCGAGATCAGCCCGGCGGCGATCGGACGATCGCGCTTGGTCGGGTGGGCCCGGTCGGATTCGGCGTCGAGGACGTCGTTGAAGCAGTAGATCGCGCTCGCCATCAGGGAGAACACCGCCACCGCCGTGACGCTCTGCACCGCGGCGGCGCTGAACGACTGCGGGTTGGCGAAGATCAGGGGGCCCGCGACGAAGCCGTTCTTGACCCAGTGGGTGGGCCGGGCCAGACGGAGGAGGGCGGAGATCATGCGATGGGCGGACTATAGCAGCCCGGGCGCAGGCCCCTCCTCACCCGAAGCGGCAGCGGCGGACCAGCGCCTGCCGCAGCAGTTGCAGGTAGGGACCGCGCCGGATCTCGGTGGCGCCGAACTGCGCCAGGTGCGGCGTTACCCACTGCAGGTCGAGCAGCGCGAAGTCGCGCTCGCGCAGCCGATCGACCAGCGCCACGAGCGCCACCTTCGAGGCGTCGGTGTCGACGTGGAACATCGACTCGCCGAAGAAGGCGCCCCCGAGGGCGACGCCATAGAGTCCGCCGACCAGGCGGCCCTCGCGCCAGCATTCGACCGAATGCGCCTCGCCGATCGCGTGCAGCGCCTGGTAGGTTTCGCGGATCACGTCGCTGATCCACGTGTCGTCACGCTCGGCGCATCGATCCATGACCTCGGCGAAGGCGGTGTCGATGCGGATCTCGAACCGGCCGGCCCGCACCGTCCGGTCAAGACGTGCCGGGATGTGAAACGCCGTAAGTGGCAGGATTCCACGGGGATCCGGCGAGAACCACTCGATCAGACGAGTGCCCTGCTCGCCCATCGGGAACCACCCGTCCATGTAGGCGGCCCGGAGCACGGCGACAGGAAGCTCCGGGGCGGCAGAAGTCTTCGCGTTCATGACAATTGTCAGCCCTCAGGCGGCTTTTTGTGAGATCGCGCTGGGACTTTCGTTGCTTGTCGAGTAGTCTAAACTATCTGAGCGATTCGACTTCCCTGTCGTCGCCTCCGAGTCCGGCTCCCTGGCGGCGAAGTTGCTAACACTCGAGGCGGCAATGACGGGGTGGAAAACCGCCCGGACGCCGAGCACATCTATGCGAAGCCCTGAACAGGCCCACCTCATTGGCAGCAGCCACCCGATGCTGGAGCTGCGCCAGGAAATCGAGCGCATCGCCCGGTCGGACGCCAAGGTCCTGATCACCGGCGAGAGCGGCGTCGGCAAGGAACTGGTCGCCCAGCGCCATCCACACCAGCAGCCCGCGCGCCGAGCAGCGCGTTCGTCGCCGTCAACTGCGCCGGCCTGCCCGAGACGCTCCTCGAATCCGAGCTCTTCGGCCACGTCAAGGGCAGCTTCACCGGCGCCTATCGCGACAAGCCGGGCAAGCTCGAGATCGCCGACGAAGGCACCATCTTCCTCGACGAAGTCGGCGAGATGACCCTGCGCATGCAGGGCCTGCTCCTCCGCTTCCTCGAGACCGGCGAGCTGCAGAAGGTCGGCTCCGAGCGCGTCGGCCGGCGGGTCGACGTCCGGGTGATCGCCGCCACCAACCGCAACCTGCAGGACCTGATCGCGCAGGGGCAGTTCCGCGAGGACCTCTACTACCGCCTCAACGTCATCCACTTCTGGGTGCCGCCGCTGCGCGAGCGCAAGGAAGACATCCCGGGCCTGATCGAGTACTTCCTCGCGCCGCTTCACGCAGCAACGGCTACCTGGTGAAGGGGCTCGAGCCCGGAAGCCTTCGCAGGCGCTGTGCGACTACGCCTGGCCCGGCAACGTCCGCGAGCTCGAGAACGTCATCGAGCGCCTGGTCGTCACCGGCCGGCACGAGCAGGTCCGTCTCGAGGACCTGCCGCCGGAAATCCGGATGCAGAGCGGCGGCGTCGGCCTGAAGCCGAAGCGCGAACGGCGCCGGACCGTCGCCGACGACCTCTACAAGCGGCTGCGCGACGACCGCGAATCGTTCTGGACCGCGGTCTACCCGCTCTACATGGCCGCGCGAGATCACCCGGCAGAACGTCCGCGACGTCGTCCGCAAGGGCCTCGAAGAGGCGCAGGGCAACTACAAGATCGTCTGCAAGCTGTTCAACATGGAGTCGGCCGACTACAAGAAGTTCCTGAACTTCCTCCGGAAGCACGATTGCCAGCTGCCCTTCAAAGAGTTCCGTCAGTAGGACCTCTCATATGTACGAGTCGTTCTACGGACTTCGCGAACGCCCGTTCGATCTCACGACGAACCCGCGCTTCCTGTTCCTGACGCCCCGCCACCGCGAGGCGCTCAGCACGCTGCGCTACGGCCTGTCGGCGCCGCGCGGCCTGACGGTGCTGCTCGGCGACGCCGGCACCGGCAAGACCACCGTCTTGCGCGCCGCCCTGAACGAGGAGCGCCGGCCGGAGAACCGCAACGTCCTGCTGACCAACCCGACGCTGACCCGCCCGGAGTTCTACGAGTTCATCGCCCGCGGCTTCAACCTCGACGAGAGCTGCGCGCAGTCCAAAGCCCGCTTCCTCACCGAGTTCCAGCGCGACGTGCACGAGCGCCACCAGGCCGGCGGCCTGACGACGCTGATCATCGACGAGGCGCAGAGCCTCCCCTACGAGCTGCTCGAGGAAGTGCGGCTCCTCGCCAACATCGAGACGTCGACGGTCAAGCTGCTCAACCTGGTCCTGGTCGGCCAGCCCGAGCTCGCCGATCGCCTCAACGAGCAGTCGCTGCGCCAGTTGAAGCAGCGCATCACGCTGCGGGCGCAGCTGACGCCGCTCGACCTGAAGGAAACCGCCGCCTACGTCGCCGGCCGCCTGCGCATCGCCGGCGGCATCGTCAGCGACATCTTCACCAAGCAGGCGGTGATGGCCATCTACGAGATCCTCGAACGGCCTGCCCCGCATCATCAACGTGCTCTCGGACAATGCGCTGATGGGCGGGTTCGCCGCCCAGAGCAAGCCAGTCGACACCAACATCGTGCGCGAAGTCGGCCGCGACTTCGACTTCGGTGTCGCGCCGGTCGCGCGCGCCGCGGCCCCGTCGCACGGTTCGCACCTGACGCTCGGGCCCGGCCCGTCGCGCGAGGCGGCCGACGGCGGTGCCTACAGCGACCGGCCGGCCGCGCCGCGCGCCCAGGGTCCGGCCCAGCCGGCCGACCCGATCGCACCGCAGTCCCGGCCGGCACCGGCCGCACCCGACGGGTCCGACACGATGCGGCGCAAGCGATTCCGTTTCTTCTGAGGCCGGACGATGTCCCCCAGCTCGTCGTCCGCGTCTGTTCTGTCGCCGAGGGCGGCACGTTTGAGTGGGGTGAAGGCCAACTCCCTGCGAGGACTGTTCATGTCACGCCGATCACTTCCGTTCATCGCCGCCTTGGCCGCGTTCGTCGCTCCGGCGACGGCGTCGGCCCAGGTCCAGCCCCCCGCCAACCCGCCGGCCACGGCACGGCCGCTGCCGAGCCCGCTCCAGGGCGGCCGAGCCCCGGGGACGGCGCCGACAGCCTCCACCGGCATCGCCCTGCCGACCGACTACACCATCGGCCCCGACGATGTCCTCGGGGTGGTGTTCTGGCGTGACGCCGACATGAGCGGCGACGTCGTCGTCCGGCCGGACGGCATGATCACGCTGCCGCTGCTGCACGACATCAGGGCGGCCGGTCTCCGCCCCGAGGAGCTCCGCCTGAAGATCGTCGAGGCCGCCGCCAAGCTGATCGAGGAGCCGAACGTCTCCGTCGTGGTCCGGCAGATCAACAGCCGCAACGTCTTCATCACCGGCCAGGTGGCGCGGCCGGGACCGTTCCCGGTATCGGGCCAGATGACGGTCATGCAGCTCATCGCCATCGCCGGCGGCGTCAGCGAGTTCGCCGACCAGAAGAACATCTCCATCTCCCGGGTCCAGAACGGCAAAACCGAGACCTTCAAGTTCAACTACAAGGACGTCGCGCGCGGGAAACGCCCCGAGCAGAACATCATCCTCAAGCCCGGCGACACGGTCGTCGTTCCCTAGGTCGCCACGATGCTGACGTCCCGCTCTTCGCTCATTCTCGCCGCCGTCGCCCTGGCCACGTGGTCGGGCGTCGCTGAGGCCCAGGTCGTGTCCCGCGCCCCGCGCGGCTTCCGCGGCATCTTCGGCGCGCGCCAGCCGCCCGACCCGTCGCGGGCGCACTCGGAACTGTTCTTCGCCCTCAACGCCACCGGCGGCATCGACGACAACGTCGGCGCCGGCGACACGGTCGGACCGCCGATCATCGGCGCCAACAGCGGCCGCGGCTCGACCAGCCAGGTCGACCTGACGCTCGACTACCGCCGCAGCACGGCGACGCGGTCCTTCGGCCTCGCCAGCTGGGGCAACTTCCTGAACTACTATGGCGGCACGTCGCTGCCCAGCAGCAAGAACGGCGGCGTCGGCGTGACCGGCCAGACGGAGGTGACGCGGCGCACCAGCGTCGGCGGCGGTGCCCGCCTCAACTATCTGTCGCAGCTCCCCCTCAGCCTGCCTCTGGAGATCGGCCAGGTCGCCGACAGCGTTCCGGCACCGGCCGGCCTGACCGGCGTCTTCGACCGCGGCTCGTGGGATACGACCCTGGACGGCAACGCGGAACGGCGTTGGACGCGGCGATCGTCGACGACCCTGAACTATTCCTTCAACACGACCGAGTTCAGCGACGGCCTCGACGGCGACCTTCGTTCGCACCGGCTGTCGGCCACGCACCGCCGCCTGTTCGCGCGCGCCAGCAGCCTCGACGCGACCTACGCCTACAGCGAGACCCGCGTCGGGCTCAGCGACGGTGGCGATCAAGGCCGGCCGCGCACGGAACAGCGCGTCGACGGCGGCGTCAGCATCTCGCGCCGGCTGTCGACGACGCGCACCGTCGACATCTCGCTGCACGGCGGCGCGCTCTACGTCGACGCGACGGCCGGCGGGACCTTCGTCGCCTACCAGCTGTGGACGCCCTTCGCGCAGGCCTCGGTCCGCGCCGGGGTGTTCGGCCAGTGGGCTGTCGAGACGAACTACGAGCGCAGCACCCAGTCGATTCCCGGCTTCTCGCAGCCAGAAACCTACGTCACCGACAGCGTCACCGCGTCGCTCGGCGGCGTCATCGGCCGGCGCATGGACGTGACGTTTTCTGGCGCCTTCGCCGCCGGCGACGTCGGCGTCGACCTCAGCAGCAGCGAGTACACCACCAGCAGCGCCTCGGCCCAGCTGCGGGTCAAGATCACCCGCAACCTGGCCGGCGTCGTCGGCTACTCCTACTATCGCTACAGCTTCTCCGACACCCTGCTGCCCGCCGGCCTGCCGTCGGAGTTCGATCGCAACGCGGTTCGCGTCGGCCTCAGCCTCTCGCTGCCGATCATCGGCGGCGACTCCGGTCGCTGACCGCTCCAGGAGCCTTCGCCATGTTGCCCGGCCGCAAATTCACGCCCAACTACATCCTGTCGCTCCTCTGGCAGGGGCGTCGCATCCTGCTCATCCCGGCTGCGCTCGGCCTGGTCGCCGCGCTGATGGTGTCGCGCACCTACGTGGCGAAGTACACGGCCGACACGCTGATCCAGATCGTCCCGCAGCGCGTCCCCGACTCGTTCGTCAAGTCGACCGTGACCACCAACGTCGATGACCGGCTCAAGTCGATCAAGCAGCAGATCATGAGCCGCACCGAGGTCGAACGGGTCGTGCACGAGTTCGACCTCTACCCCGAGCTGCGCGGCCAGTCGGTCGACCGGGCGGTCACCATTGTCCGCAATGCCATCGCCATCGAGCCGGTCCTCGACCGCCCCGGCCGGCGCCGCGACAACGAGCAGATCGACGCGTTCACCGTCGCCTTCACCTACACGAACCCGGCCCTCGCCGTCCGCGTGACCGAGTCGCTCGCCTCGCGCTTCATCGACGAGAACTCGCGCATCCGGTCCTCGCAGGCCGAGTCGACCAACGACTTCCTGGAGCAGCAGCTGACCGAGCTGCGCAGCCGCCTGCAGACGGCCGAGGACAAGGTCAAGGCCTTCCAGATGGCGCACTCCGCGGCGCTGCCGACGCAGCAGCCAGCCAACCTGTCGCTGCTCCAGTCGACGCAGGTGCAGATCCAGTCGCTCGCCCAGACCCTCCAGGCCGATCGCGATTGCCGGACGATGCTCGAGTCGATGCTCAACGCCGCCGTCCAGGAGGACGCCGCGGCGGCGAGCGCACCGGCGATCGCGCCGCCGAACAGCCAGCCCGGCACGCTGGCCGGCACCGCGCGGCAGCAGCTCGAACAGGCCCGCGCCAACCTGGCGCAGCTCGAGCTACGACTCAAGCCGGAGCACCCGGACGTGAGCCGGGCCCGGCGCCAGATCCGCGACCTCGAGGTGAAGGCCGAGGCCGAGGCTCGCACCAGCAACGGCGCCGCGCCGACGGTGGCGTTGTCGCCGCTCGATCAGCAGCGCCGCGAACGCATCCGCCAGTACCGCGCCGAGATCACCAGCCTGACCAGCCAGATCAGCTTCAAGGAAGGCGAGGACCGGCGGCTGCGCGGCCTCATCGGCCAGTACGAAGGGCGCATCCAGGCCGTCCCCGGGCTCGAGGCCGAGTACACAACGTTGACCCGCGACTACGCCGCGCTGCAGACGCAGTACCAGCAGCTCAATCAGCGCAGCGAGGAATCGAAGATCTCCCGCAACCTGGAGTCGCGGCAGCAGGCCGAACAGTTCAAGGTGCTTGACAAGGCGAGCGTATCGGGAACGCCGATGAGCATGGCGCGCCTGCAGACGAACCTGGCCGGTTTGATTCTCGGGCTCGTCGTCGGGCTCGCCCTCATCGGCGGCAACGAGTTCCTGCGCGCCCTCTTCAAGAGCGAGGCGGACGTCGTCGGCGCTCTGTCGCTTCCGGTGCTGGCGGTCGTTCCGTATGTGCCGACGGCACGCGAGCGGTCGGCGGCGAGCCGCCGCCAGCGCCTGCTGTGGATGGCCGATGCCGGGGTGGCGGTCTGCTGCGTCGCCCTGGTCGCGGCGTTCCAGCTGTGGCGCTACGTGGCGTGATCGCCAGACGCGAGGCAAGGAGAAGAGTCGATGGGACGGATTGATCAGGCGTTGCAGCGGGCCTCCGACGGGACCGACGTCGGTTCGGCGGACACCGTCGTCCAGCCGACCACCGAGGGCACCGATGCCTTCGTGTCGCCGTGGACCTTCGGCGACGGCCCGCCGCCCGCCGGGGCGCCCGCGCTGCCATCGGAGGTGCCGACCTCGATCGGCGACGTGCCGCTGTCGGGTGCCGGTGCCCCCTCGATGCCGAGCCCGCGGCTCGGCGTCTTCCGCGGCTTCGACCCCGAGGTCCTCGAACGGCTCGTGATCGCTCCCAACGCGGCGCCCAACCTGACGGAGCAGTACCGCCGCATGGCCGCTGCGCTCCATCACGCGCAGCTGGTCCAGGGCACCAAGGTGTTGATGGTGACGAGCGCGCTGCCGGGCGACGGCAAGAGCTACACCGCGACCAACCTCGCGCTGACGCTGAGCGAGTCGTATCGGCGGACGGTGCTGCTGGTCGACGCCGATCTGCGCCGGCCGTCGCTGCACGAGATCTTCCGCGTCCCCAACGTCTCCGGTTTGAATGAAGGCCTGAAGGCCAGCGACGACGAACCGTTGGCCGCCCTCAAGATCACCGAGACGCTGACGCTGCTCCCGGCCGGACGCCCCGAGCCCGACCCGATGGGCGGCCTGAGCTCGCCGCGTATGGGCCGCATCCTCCAGGAGGGCGCCGCGCGCTTCGACTGGGTCATCGTCGACACCGCGCCGATCGGCCTGCTCGCCGACGCCCACCTGCTCGGCACCACCGTCGACGGGGCGCTGCTGGTGGTGCGCGCCAACCGGACGCCGTACGCGGAAGTGGCCAAGGCGATCGCGGCCCTCGGCCGCGATCGGGTGTTCGGGGTCATCCTCAACGGCGCGGAATCGAGCCCGGTCGCCTCCTACAGCCGCTACGCGTCGGCGGTGCCCGGGCCGCCGGTACCCACAACCCCGGTCGCTCGCTGACATCGCCCCATGCGCGCCATCCTCGGAGGGTTGACCTGGCGGCGGCTGTCGCTCGTCGCCGTCGATCACCTACTCATCGTGGCCGGCGTGCTCGGCGCCGTGGTGATCCGCCTCAGCGCGGACAGTCCCCTGGTGTCGTGGGCGTCGGTGTGGCGGGCGATGATCGCCGCCGCGTTGCTGCAGATCGCGATGCACTACTCCGACCTCTACGACCTCCGCACGGTCCGGCGTCGCCGCGATCTGCTGGTCGGCCTGGCGCAAAGCGTCGGCGTGACCGCCCTGGTGCTCGCCGGCGTCTACTACTGGGTTCCGGCGCTCGTCGTCGGCCGCGGCGTCTTCCTCATCGCCGGCGTGCTCGTCCTGCTGCTGCTGATCGTCTGGCGCGTGACCTTCGAGTGGCTGTCGAGTCGACTCGGGCCGACGGAGCGGCTGCTGTTCGTCGGCACGAGCAGCGCGGCGGTCGAGCTCGCCCGTGAACTGACCGAGCGCCGCACCGAGCTCGGCGTCGAGCTCGTCGGCTTTGTCGACGTCGGCCCGTCGCGCGACCGTGAGGCCGGCGACGCCACGCCCGGCGCGCTCGGCACCGTCGTCGACATTCCCCGCATCGTCCGCGAGCAGCGCATCGACCGCGTCGTCGTCAGCCTGGCCGACGCGCGCGGTATGCTGCCGATGGACAAGCTCCTCGAGATGAAGCTCGCCGACGGCGTCCGCTTCGATCATCTGCCGTCCGTCTACGAGGAATACACCGGCAAGATCGCCGTCGAGAACCTGCGTCCGAGCTGGCTGATCTTCTCCGAGGGCTTCCGCAAGACGCCGGCCCTCGTCACCGCCAAGCGCCTGCTCGATGTGTCACTCGCCTCAATCGGCCTGCTCCTGGCGGCGCCGGTGATGGGGCTGGTCGCCGTCGCCGTCCGCCGCAGCTCGGCCGGGCCGGCGCTCTACCACCAGACCCGCGTCGGCCAGAACGGCCGCACCTTCACGGTGCACAAGTTCCGCTCGATGCGCGCCGACGCCGAGGCCGCCACCGGCGCGGTCTGGGCGCAGAAAGGCGACCCGCGCGTCACCGGGCTCGGCCGCTTCCTGCGCCGCACCCGGCTCGACGAGCTGCCGCAGCTGTGGAACGTCCTGCGCGGCGACATGAGCTTCGTCGGCCCACGGCCGGAGCGGCCGGAGTTCGTCTCCGACCTGACCACGCAGATCCCGTTCTACGGTCAGCGCCATGCGGTGCGGCCCGGCCTGACCGGCTGGGCGCAGGTCCGGCACAGCTACGGCTCGACCGTCGCCGACGCGCTGCAGAAGCTGCAATTCGACCTCTATTACATCAAGCACATGTCGGTGGCGTTCGACCTCTACATCGTCCTCGAAACGACCAAGACGGTCCTCATGCGGCGAGGCTCCTAGTGTCTGCCGTGCCCGGCGGCGGATCGTCGATCGCCAACGTGATGAGCATCGACGTCGAGGACTATTTCCAGGTCAGCGCCTTCGAGGGCGTCGTGCCGCGCGAGCGCTGGGACAGCTGCGAGAGCCGAGTCGTCGCCAGCACCAGCCGCATCCTCGATCTCTTCGCCGAGTACCAGGTGCACGGCACGTTCTTCGTGCTCGGCTGGGTCGCCGAGCGCTATCCGGCGCTGATCCGGCGCATCGCCGACCTCGGCCACGAACTGGCCTCGCACAGCTACTGGCACCGCCTGGTCTACGACCTGACGCCCGACGCCTTCCGCGAAGACCTCGCCCGCGCCCGCGACGTCATCCAGCAAGCCGCCGGGGTCCGTGTCCGCGGCTTCCGGGCCCCGAGCTACTCGGTCATCGAGCGTTCGCTGTGGGCGCTCGACGTCCTGGTCGAAGAAGGCTACGCCTACGACGCCAGCATCTTTCCGATCCGCCATGATCGCTATGGCATTCCGAAGGCGCCGCGCCACGCCTACCGTCACGCCAGCGGTGATCGGTCGCTGCTCGAAGTGCCGGGATCGACTGCCCTGATCGGGTCGGTCCGGGTGCCGATCGGGGGGGGCTACTTTCGTCTGCTGCCCTACGCCACCACGCGGTGGGCCATCAGCACGATCAACCGCAAGGAGCAGCGGCCGGCGGTCTTCTACCTGCACCCGTGGGAGCTCGATCCGGACCAGCCGCGGCTGCAGGCCGGCCGCGTCACCTCGTGGCGCCACTACAACGGCATCGACGAAGCCGAGTCGCGGCTGCGGCGCCTGCTCACCGACTTCCGCTGGGACCGCCTCGACCGCGTGCTGCCCACGAGCGAGGCGGCGTGACCGCCGAAGCACCGCGCCGCGCCGGCGGCCGGTCGATCGTGCTGGCGCTGACGGTCATCGGCGCGATCGTCGTCCACGGCGCCGCCGTCGTCGGGCTCCTCGAGCTGTGGGATCGATCGCCGATGTATTCGTACGGCTACGTCGTGCCGTTCGTCGCCGCCTATCTGGCGTGGCACTCCCCGGTCGCCGCCGCGCCGCGGCAGCCGGCCCCGATCGCCGGCGGGATTGGCCTGGCGCTCTGGGCCATGCTGGTCGTCGCCGGCCACGCCGGCGGCGTGCAGGTCCTGCAGGTCGTCGCGTTGATCGTCGGCCTGGTCGGCGCCCTGCTGCTCGTCGAGGGCTGGCCGCGGACGCGGGCGCTGTGGGCGCCGCTCGCCTATCTCTGGCTGCTGGTACCGGTCTGGGACGCCTTCACTGAACCGATGCACGAGCCCTTCCAGCAGGCATCAGCGGCGATGGGCGTCGCGCTCCTCCACCTCGCCGGGATCCCCGCTCTCCGCGACGGCACCTTCATCAGCCTGCCCAACCTGCAGATCGAAGTGGCGCGGGCGTGCAGTGGCATCAACTACCTGGTCGCGGTGCTGGCCCTCGGCCTGCCGCTGGCGTATCTTCGGCTGACCACGTTCTCGCGCCGTTTCCTGCTCGTCGCCTCGGCGGTGACGATTGCGGCCCTGGCCAACGGCCTGCGCGTCGCGCTGATCGGTCTCCTCGCCCACTACGACATCGGCTCGCCGCTGCACGGTCCCTTCCACGTGCTGCACGGGCTGTTCGTCGCCGGCATCGGCCAGGTCGTGCTGTTCTCCCTGGTCGGTGTCCTGGCGCGCAGCGAACGGCGGGACGCCGGGCGCACCGTGACGACGGTGCCGTCGCCGTCACGTTCACCGTCACCGTCACCGTCGCTGCGCAGCCCGGCCCGGCTGGCCCCCGCCCTCGTCCTGCTCCTGGTGGTGTGGGCCGTGGCCGGCGTCACCGCCGCCGATCGTCCGGCACCAGTGCCGCTCGCGGCCGGCCTCGATACGCTGCCGGCGTTTCTCGGCCCGTGGGCCGCCGAGCCGAGCGCCCCGGCCGGGCTCGACTGGTGGCCGACCGCCGACGCGCGCCTCACCCGCCGCTACCGGACAGCGACCGGCGACGTCGCCGACGTCCAGATCGCCTACTTCTCTGCGCAGGCCCAGGCGCACGAAGTGGTCAGCTACCGGGCTGGCCCGCTGCACCGCCAGGCGACGCCGCTCGCGGCCGTCGAGGCGTCGAGCGGCCCGGCCATCCCCGTCAACCTGGCCTACGATTCGCGCGACGGCGAGCAGCGGGCGCTGGTGTTCTGGTACGAGCTCGATGGCGTCGTCGAGACGACGCCCCTCGCCGCCAAGATGCGGACGCTGTGGCACGCCCTCGGACGACGGCGCACCAACGGCGCCGCCGTCATCATCGCGATGCCGGTCGCCACCACCGCCGACGCGACGCGCGTCGCCACGCTGGCCGCGCTCGCGGCCCGCATCCATGCCGCGCTCGGCATCAGCCTGCCCGGGCGTGTCCCGGCCGGCGCCGGCGCCAGACCGGGTGCCGCGGCGGGGCCGCCGGCGCCACACCACCCACGAACACCGTCATGACCATCATCGAGTGCGACGACTCGCACGCCGCACGCTGGGACGCCTACGTGGCGACCTCGCCGACCAGTTCGTTCTACCATCGCTGGGCGTGGGGCGCGATCAACCGCGACGAGCTCGGCCATCGCACCTTCGCGTTGGCGGCGCTCGACGGCGACGCCATCGTCGGCGTGTTTCCCGTCGTCCAGGTCAAGACGCGGCTGTTCGGCAACATCCTGTGCTCGATGCCGTTCGTGAACTACGGCGGCCCGAGCGCCAATTCGCCGGCGATCGAGCAGGCGCTGCTGGAGGCCGCGGCCGCGCTGACGGAGCGCGAGCAGGCCGACTATCTCGAGGTGCGCAGCCGGCAGCCGCTGGCCAGCCCGTGGCCGACGTCGACGCACAAGGTCAGCCTGATGATCGACCTGCAGCGCGATCCGGAGGTGCTCTTCAAGGCCTTCACGACCAAGCACCGGCAGGAAATCCGCCGCGCCTACAAGAACGACTTCACCGCCCGCTTCGGCGGCGCCGAACTGCTCGACGACTTCTTCGCGGTGCTGAGCGAGAGCTGGCATGCGCATGGAACGCCGCTCTACCAGAGGGCCTACTTCGCGCGGATCGTCTCGACCTTCGGCAAGGACGTCCGCATCGGCGTGGTCTATCACGGCGACGATCCGGCCGCGGTGGCGTTCGACGGCCTGCACAACGGCGTGGTCGAAGGGATGTGGCTCGGCTCGAAGGCGCAGTACCGCAACCGCCTCGTCGGCTACGTGCTGTACTGGGAGTTGATCAAGAACGCGTGTGAAGCGGGCTTCACCCGCTTTCATCTCGGCCGCTCCACCGTCGAGTCGAGCAGCGAGAGCTTCAAGAAGAAGTGGAACGCCGACGCACTGCAGCTCTACTGGAGCTACGCGCTGCGCACGCTGACCACGCTGCCCGAGCTCAACGTGACCAGCCGCAAGTTCCAGCTGGCGATCATGGTCTGGCAGGAGACGCCGGCCTGGGTGGTCGGCAAGATCGGGCCCCGCATCGCCCGGGGCATCCCGTGAGCCGCTTCCGCTACGTCGCGCCGTCAGGCGCGCCGATCGGCGTCGGCGACATCCTGGCCTGGACGGCCTCGATGACGAGGGCCGGAGCCCGTCGCCGCCTCGAAGCCGACGCGGCCCGCCGCTTCGGCGTCCCGCACGTGCAGGCGACCAGCACGGGCCGGGCCGGCGTGACGCTGGTGCTCCAGGCGCTGCGCGCCGTCGCCGGCGAGACCGGGCGCGACGAGCTGATCGTGCCGTCCTACACCTGCTTCTCGGTCGCCGCCTCCGCGGTCAAGGCCGGCTTGCGCGTCCGCGTCGCCGACGTCCGTCTCGACACGCTCGACTTCGATCATGACGCGCTCGAAGCGATCGACACGTCGCGGGCGCTGGCCATCATCGCCACCAACCTGTACGGCCTGCCGAACGACCTGACGGCGCTCGCGGCCTTCGCCCGGCGGCACGGCCTGTTCGTCATCGACGACGCGGCCCAGTCGATGGGCGCGCGCGAGGGCGACCGCCTGGCCGGCACGCGTGGCGACGCCGGCATCCTGAGCTTCGACAAGGGCAAGAACGTGTCGGCGATCGACGGCGGGCTCGTGCTCACGGCGCAGCCGGCCATCGCCGGCGCGCTCGAAGCACTGCCGCGCGAGCCGGAGAGCTTCGGCCACGTCGCTTCGGGATTGGCCAAGCTCGGCGCCTACGTCGCGCTGCTGCCGCCGTCGCGCTACTGGCTGGTGCAGCACCTGCCGTTCGGCGGTCTCGGCCAGACGCCGTTCACGACCGAGTATCCGCTCGGCGCGATGTCGGCGCCCTTCGCCGCCCTGGCCGGCCGGATGCTGCCGCGCCTCGAGGCGTTCACGGCGGCGCGTGTCGCGCACGCCGCGGCGCTGGCGGCGCGCCTGGACGGCCTGCCCGGTCTCGCCGCCATCACGCCGGCGCCGGGTACGACGCCGGTCTACCTGCGCTATCCGGTGCTGGCGCCCGACGCCGCGACCCGCGAGGCGCTGGTCACCGCATTGACGGCGGCCGGCATCGGCGCGACCGCGTCCTACCCCGCCGCGCTGAGCGACGTGGACGGCCTGCAGCCGCACCTCGCCGGCACCCCGGTCGCGGCGCGGGGACGCGATGTCGCCGCGCGCATCCTGACGCTGCCGACCCACCCGTTCGTGACCGACGCCGATATCGCCCGGATCGCCGATGTCGTTGCGACGGTCCTGGCCGCGCGATCGGCCGGCGCGGCCAACGCCAGCGTGCCACAGCGATCGCAGACGCCGGCCCGGCGATGACGAGCCGCCGCCCGCTGGCCTCGCGCGCCGTCTACGCCGCCAAGTGGCTGTTGGCGCAGGCGCTCTACCGGACGGGCCTGCTCGACCGCCTCGCCGCGTCGCGCCTGCGCGGCCGCGTCGTCGTCCTCATGTATCACCGGGTGCTCGAGCCGGACGCCGAGGCGACCGCGTGGTCGCATCCGGCGATCGTCGTCCGCCGGTCCACGTTCGAGCGACAGATGGCCGCGCTCGCGGCGCGCTGCCGGATGCTCACCCTCGACGAGTTCGAGGCGTTCCTCGAGCGGGGCGCGGCTGCGGACCCGCGACCAGGCTGCCTCGTGACCTTCGACGACGGCTGGATCGACACCTACCGTGACGCCTGGCCGGTGCTGGCGGCCCGTCGGATCCCGGCGGTCGTGTTCCTGCCGACGCAGTTCATCGGCGCCGATCGCATGTTCTGGCGCGAGGCCCTCGGCCGCCTGCTGTTCGACGCCTGGACGCAGGCCGGCACCGATGCGGCCTTCGCGGCGCGGGCGACGTCGACGCTGCAGCGGCACGGCCTGGCCGGGCTGCTGCAGCAGCCGCCTGACGGGATTCGCGACGCCATCCTGCACGCCACGCAGAGCCTGAAGCACCAGGGCGAGGCCGAGGCGCCCGCCATCCTCGGCGACGTCCAGGCCCTGTGCGCGGCGACGCGCCGCGGCCCGACGTCGGACGCCTTCATGGACTGGGCCCAGGTCCGCGAGATGGCCGCGGCCGGGATCAGCTTCGGCGCCCACGGCGTCACCCACCGCATCCTCAGCACGCTGCCGGTGCCGGTCGCCGCGCGCGAGGTCGCCGAAGCCCGCGCCGCGGTCGCGGCCGGCCTCGCCGGCCCGGTCTCGAGCTTCTGCTATCCGAACGGCGGCTGGAACGCGGACGTGGCCCGGGCGGTCGAGGCAGCGGGCTTCCAGGTCGCCTTTTCCACCGACATCGGCTCGGTCGGGCCGGAGGCGAATCGGTTCGCCATCCGCCGCTTCAACGTCCACGAAGACGCCACCAGCAGCTGGCCCATGTTCCTGGCCCGCCTGTCGGGAGTACTCTGAGGGCCATGGCCACACTCGCCTCGCCCGTCCTGGGTCGTCCGCCGCAGCCTGCCGTGGCCGGCGCCGACACCGGCCTGACGGTGCCGCCGGTGGCGTTGGGGGTGTCCCTCCTCTCTCCCGCCATCTGCTTCGCCGCCCTGGTGGCCATCCTCTCGATCGAGTATCTCGGCCTGGCGCAGCAGTACCTCGGTCATCGCCGCGACCCGGCTGCCGACGCTCCTCGCCTACGGTCTGTTCATCTGGGCCCTCGCCAGCGGCGGATCCAGGCTGATCAAGGAGTCGAACGAAGGCCAGGTCCACCTCACCTTCCTGATCTTCACGTGCGTTGGCATCCTCTGGGCGATCGTGCGATCGATCGTCACGCTGCAAGCCCGTTATCACCTCGACTACCTCGGTCTGTTCACCATCACGGCGTGGCTGGTCACCAACCGCAAGCGCGTCGACATCCTGTCGATGGCCTTCGTTTTCGTCGCGGTGGGACTGGTGGTTCAGAACCTGTCGCTGCTCCAGTCGTCGGTCCGCGTCGGCGTGTTCAAGGGCGGCTACTTCCTCGGCGACGGCAACGACTTCGCCTGGGGCCTGAACGTGATGCTGCCGTTCGTCATGAACCTGATGGTCGGCAAGCGGTGGATCACGACCCGCCTGTTCGGGCTGGGCGGCTTCATGGCCATCGTCTTCGGCACCGTCGGCACCCAGTCACGCGGCGGGACGCTGGCCATCGGCGCGGCCCTGCTCATCTACTGGCTGACCGTCAGCAAGCGCAAGGCCCTCGGCGCGGTGCTGCTCGTCTGCGTCGTCGTCGGCGGCGCGCTGGCCGCGCCCGCCACCTACGTCAATCGGATGAACTCGATCAGCGACTACGAGGACGACAGCTCCTCGCAGGGCCGGCTGCGCGCCTGGCGCGCCGCCCTGAAGATGGCGATCGACTTCCCGCTCGGCGTCGGTGCCAACAACTTCAGCCGCGCCTATGGCCGCTACTACATCCCAGAGGACACGAGCGGCTACAAGGCCTTCCGCTGGATCTCGCCGCACTCGGTCTACTTCCGGGTCATCGGCGAGTATGGCTACCTCGGCTTCGGGCTGCTGCTGTGGCTGATCTGGTCGATCTGGCGCGACAACCGCGCCGTCGCGGCCGGCATGAAGAAGCATCCGGGCATGGATTTCGGGATACCGGAGAACTGGCCGCTCCTCCTCAACGTCGGCCTGGGGGCCTATTGCGTCGGCGCCATCTTCCTCGGGGGCTTCGCCTATCCGCACCTGTTTCTGCTGAGCGGGCTGACCATCGGCTCGCGGCGTGCCGTCGAGGCCAAACTCGCCGCCCTGCGCACGACCGCGCCGGACGGCCAGGCCGCACCGGCTGCGCCGGCGCCCGCCACGCCGCGCTGGCCGACACCGATGGTCGGCCGCCAGCCGGGCGCCGCGCTCGGCCGCCCGGAGCACGCCTCGTGACCGATACAGGCGACCCAGGTCGATGATCATCGCGCTTCTCTTCTGGCTGTCCATCGGCGGGGTGTTCTACGCCTACGCCGGTTACCCGCTCCTGCTCGCGCTGCTGGCCCGGCTCGGTTTCCGGCGCGCCGGCTGGGAGGATTTGCCGGCGCCCGAGCCGACCGTGTCGATCATCGTGCCGGTGCACAACGAGCTGGCCAACCTGCCGGCCAAGCTCGCCAACATGCGCGCCCTGGTCTACCCGGCCGACCGCATCGAGATCATCTTCATCTCGGACGGCAGCACCGACGGCTCCGTCGAGCGCATCCACGCCGAAGGGGACCGCCGCATCTCGGTCATCGAGCTGCCCGGCCGCTCCGGCAAGGCCGGCGCCCTCAACGCCGGCCTCGCCCGGGCCCGTCACGAGGTCGTCGTCTTCACCGACGCCGCGATCATGCTCGCTCCGGACGCCCTGGCCCGCATCGTCCAGCCGTTCGCGCTGGCGGAGATCGGCTGCGTCTCGGGCGAGGACCACATCGCCCAGGCCGGCGGCGAAGGCCTTTATGGCCGCTACGAGCTGGCCATCCGCCGGCTCGAATCGACCGTCGGCTCGCTCGTCGGCGCCAGCGGATCGTTCTACGCGATGCGGCGGGCGCTGTGCGACCCGTTCATCCCCAACCTCGCGCCCGACTTCCTCTCGGTCTTGAAGACCGTCCAGGCCGGCGCCCGCGCCGTCGCCGAACCGCGCGCCGCCGGCACGATGGCGCACGTCGCCGATCCGAAGGCGGAGTACGGGCGCAAGGTGCGGACGCTGCTGCGCGGCATCACGACCATGGCGGCCTTCGCCTCGCTGCTCAACCCGTTCCGCTACGGCTTCTTCTCGGTTCAGCTCTTCTCGCACAAGCTGGCGCGCTGGCTGGTGCCCGCCGGGCTGGTGGTCGCGCTCCTCACCAACCTCTGGCTGGCCCTCGACTCGATCGTCTATCGCCTGACACTGGCCGGCCAGCTCGGGCTCTACGCGCTGGCGCTGCTGGCGGCGTGGCGCGGCGCCGATCGCGTCGGTGGGCTGGCTCGGGTCGCGCTCTACTTCACCTCGGTCAACATCGCCACGGCCGTGGCCTGGGGCAAGTACCCTGAGCGGGGTCCGCCAGGAAATCTGGACGCCGTCGCGCCGATGACCACGCCTGCTCCCGGCGCGCCGCGGCCGCCCGCGCCCAAGGTCCTCTACATCGAGGGCAACGTCGACGGCACCATCGGCGGCTCGTACTACAGCCTGCTCTTCCTGGCCGGCGGCCTCGATCGGACGCGCTACGATCCGCACGTCACCTTCCACCAGGATCACGCGCTGATGCCGCGCTACGAGGCGGCGGACGTGCACCCGCGCGTGCTGCCGAAGCCGCGGCCGCTGCACCTGCCCGGCACCTCCGCCGACGCTCCGGCCCTGGTGCGCGCGCCGCTGCGTATGGTGCAGCGCGCCGTCAACATGGTGCGCTTCGGCGCCGCCATCGGCGGCTATGCGCGCCGCCTGCGCCGCGAGCGCGTCGCCGTGCTGCACTTGAACAACTCGCCGACGCGCGGCCACGACTGGATGCTGGCGGCCCGCCTCGCCGGCGTGCCGTGCGTCGTGCACGAACGCGGCATCAATGCCGTCTTCAGCGGCCTCGAACGCTGGCTCGGGCCGCGCCTGGCCGCCATCATCTGCATCTCCGAGGCCTCGCGCGCCAGCCTGGTCGGCGCCGGCCTCGCCCGCGACAACGTGCACGTGATCCACAACGGCGTCGATCCCGATTGGGTGCAGCCGACCGCGGATCCAGAGGCCGTCCGCCGCGAGCTCGGGTTGGCGCCCGGCGACCGCACCGTCGGCCTGGTCGGCAACATCCGCGCGTGGAAGGGCCAGGACGTGCTCGTGCGGGCGATTCCCGCCGTGCTGGCGCGCGTGCCCGACTTCAAGGTGCTGCTGGTCGGCGCGACCGCGGAGCCGGACCGCCCCTTCGAGATCGAATTGCGCGCGCTCATCGCGACACTCGGCGTCGAGCGCCAGGTGATCTTCACCGGCTATCGCGCCAACCCCGCCGACGTGCTCCAGGTCGCCGAGATCGCGGTCCACACGTCGGTCACGCCGGAGCCGTTCGGCCGCGTCCTCCTCGAAGGGATGGCGCTGCGTCTGCCGATCGTCGGCAGCGGCGACGGCGCCGTGCCCGAGATCGTCGAGGACGGCGTCACCGGCTTGCTCTTCCCGCCCGGCAACGCCGACGCCCTTGCCGACCGGCTGCTCCAGCTGCTCGAGAATCCGACCCGGTCGCGGGCGATGGGAGAAGCCGGCTACGCGCGCCTGCAGGCGCACTTCCACGTCCAGCGCAACGTCGAGCGGACGATGGCGATTACGACCGCGCCCGGGCCCGCACGTAGCCTGCGCGTAGACGCCAACCAACCGACCGTTCGCCGTCCGGCCCTAGTGAGACGCCCCCTTGGTAGGCGTAGACGCCCTGGTGCGGGGCGGGCATTCTCTCCGCGCTCCACTTCCGCAAGCCGGTAGAGCACGCTCCGGCTGTAGCCGGCCGCTACGCGGCCGCCCCTGGCGCCGCCGCTGAAATCAGGTCGCGCCGTCGCGCGACCCGCGGCGATGCGCCTGCGCGCACTCTACGCTGACGCTGGCGTCGGCTTGCTCCGATATGGAATGACCCTTTGTCAAACGGCCTGTGGACGCTGTGGGAATCGCGCCGGTCTTGGCGCGATTTCCAAGGCGCGGTGGACGGTGCTCTGCCGTCCACGGCGCCGGCAGGGTCCATAGGCTCGACCACCGTTGGCGAGGCAGTCGGGCCGCGAAGACGACGGATGCCCCGGGGCGCTTCGACGACGAGTCACTCTGATATCCGGTGATTACCGCGGGATCACCGAGGCAGCGCACCCATGACGGTACTTCGTCGGGAGGACGTGCAGTCTAAGTGCGCGAGTCCGAGACGCGCGCGTCTCTGTCGCAGGAGCAAGCCCGCCGGTCCTCCAATCGTGCCTGGGGCATCCGCCGTCATCGCGGCCCGATGGTCCGTCGGGCCGGCGCTGGCGTTACGCTGCGACCTCCGGCTGCAACGCGGCCCAGACGAAGCCACTGAGTTCACGGGCCACGGCCACGGCCACGTTCGGCGTCGGTTTGTGCGCGGCCACGAGCCGGCGGAAACGGCGACACAGCCGCTGTTGCGCCTTGTCCGCAATCGCGACCACGCGGGCGGGTTGGCCCGTGCGGCGACGGGCGAGGGCTGGGCCAATGCCCGCGCGGTGCTGGTAGTGCCAGGCCGCTTCGACCAAGATGCGGCGGACGAGGGTATTGCCGGCCTTCGTAATGGGCCCGCGCCGGGTGTGCTCGCCGCTCGAGTGTTCGCCAGGCACGAGGCCGAGGTACGACATGAGCGCCCGTGGGGTGCGGAAGCGGCGGACGTCATACAGGTCCGCCACGATCACGATCGCCGTCAGCGTATCGATCCCGCGGAAGCACCGCAGCCAGCCGACCGCGTCACGATAGCGCGCGCTACTCGCCAGCTCCGCCAGCGCCGCATCGAGCTCGGCCAGGCGCGCCTCGCCTTGATCGAGGGCGAGCAGATAGTCCGCCACGACGCGCTGCTCGGCCGCATGCTCCCACGACAGACTGCGCAGCCACAGGCGATGCGCCGCCGTCCAGTTGCGCCCGGGATAGTGCAGGCTGCGCCGCCGCAGCAGCTTGCCCAGCCGATGACGGCAGCGCAGCACGTCGGCGCGCGCGTCATCCCGCGCCCGGACCAAGTCACGCGCCGCTTCGTCGGCCGGCGTCGGCGGCTGCACCTCGGTCAGCAGCCCCGCCCGCAGCAACTCCGCGAGCTTGCGCGCATCGCGTCGATCGGTCTTGATGTGGTCGCCGGCCTTGCGCGGACTCAACGCCGGCGCGATGACCTGGCATTGGACGCGGCCGCGCTGCAGCTGCCGCTGCAACCCGTAGCCGCACACTCCCGCCTCGTAGCAACACACGACCGGCCCCGCCGCCTGCTGCTCGAGCTTGCGCCACAAGCGCGCAATCGCCCGCGGCTCATTGGCGACCGTCCACGTCACCGGCGCCGTGGCCCGGCTGACCAGCATCGCGACCTGGAGATCCTTCTTGTGGGCATCAATTCCGACGGACGTGCTACCGTCGCTCATGACCGGCTCCCTTCGCGTGCGGCTCTGACGCCGCGCTGGCGTTAACCCGCGATCCGGTGGCCATCACCACCCTGTGTCGAGTGCGTCGCACACTCGACAATAGCGATCGCGAGCCGGTCATTCCATAGTGTCTAAGTCGCGCTCCAGGAACGCCCGCCCCGCGTCCGCCGCGGCGTCCTGACCCGCGAGCGTCTGCGCGTGATCCAGTCTCGTGGACACCTTCACAACGGTGGATACGATGTCTCGGATGCCCGACAGCACAGGCCGGTGGCCCCGCCGGCAGTTCGATGACGACTTCAAAGCCCACCCCGTGCGTCTGGTGTTCGACGAGGACAAGTCAGATCGGCGTGGTGCCGCACGACCTCGACCTGACCGAGTCGGCGCTGCGTCAGTGGGTGGAGCGCGCCGGTGCGGACCGCACCGGGGGGGCCACCGGCCTGACGGCCACCGAGCTCGGCAAGCTGCGCAAGGAGAATCGCAAGCTGCGGATGGAGCGCGACATCCTAAAGCAGGCGGCCTTCTTCGCGAAGCACCAGGCGTGAGGTTCGCCTGGGTCGCTACGGAGGAGGCCTCCTATCCGCTACCGGCCCTCTGTCGAGCCCTGGGTGTCACGCGCAGCGGCTTCTTCGTCTGGCAGCGTCCGCCGGCCTCAACGCACGCGACCCACGATGCGGCACTCGATGTCCAGATCCGGACGTTGTTCACGCGGGCGCAGCAGCGGTATGGCAGCCCGCGTATGCACGAGGATTTGCGCGACGCGAGCCCGTGCGATCGCTCTACCACCATGAGCGAGCACGATCCGCCGGGCCGTCAGTGCCGTCAATGACCGCCATCTGGCCCTGCGGGCCCTCGACGCCGCCCTCAATCGCCGCGGGCATAAGCAGCAGCGCCGTCAATCGACGCCCGGCCAGATCAGCCTGGGCCGCGTTCGAGCGTCGATTCGCCGCGCACGCGGCGTAGTCAACTCGTCCACCGAATCGATCAAGCTCGCAGGTCGGGCGGTGCACGGTGGCCGACTGCTGACGCGTGCTGGCTCAGGACGCCGCGGCGGACGCGGGGCGGGCGTTCTCGGAGCGCGACTTGAGGCAAACCGACGCCAGCGTCAGCGTAGAGTGCGCGCAGGCGCATCGCCGCGGGTCGCGCGACGGCGCGACCTGATTTCAGCGGCGGCGCCAGGGGCGGCCGTGTAGCGGCCGGCTACAGCCGGAGCGTGCTCTACCGGCTTGCGGAAGTGGAGCGCCGAGAGAATGCCCGCCCCGCACCAGGGCGTCTACCCGCAGCCACCGTCAATCTGCCCCGCCGCATCAGACCACAGCGCGACCAATGTGTCGTTCTGATCAGCTCCCTAGCGCTAGCGGCCGGCCGCTGGCCGAAAGGCCGCGGCGAGCCAGGGTCCGTAGGTAGAGCGCTTCTTCCTTCCGCATGCGGGCCGGAAAGGCGAACTCGGCCTCGACCCGGCGCCGCGCGCCGTCGACGAGGGCGCGGGCCAGGGTCGGATCGGCGAGGACCCGCCCGATGGCCGCCGCCAGATCGGCCGGGCGCTGCGCTTCCACCAGCAGCGCGCTCGATCCGTCCTCGACCAGCTCGGGGGTGCCGCCCACCCGCGTCGCGACGATCGGGCAACCGACCACCATCCCCTCGAGGATCGCGTTCGAGATGCCCTCGGTGTGCGAGGGAGAGACCAGCACGTCGATCGCCTCGTAGAAGCGCCGCACGCTGGCCTGGTAGCCGACGAAGTGGATGCGATCCCCAGCCGCGCCCTGGGCTGCGCGCGCCTTCAGTTCGGCCAGCTGCGGGCCTTCGCCGGCGAAAGCCAGGTGGACGCGGGGCCGTGCCGCGGCGAGGATGTCGAAGGCCGCGAGCATGTCGAGGCAGCCCTTCTCGACGCTGAGGCGTCCGACCACGCCGAGCACCTCGGCGTCGGCCGGCAGGCTCAGCTCGCGCCGCACGTCGGCGCCGACGCCGGCCGGCGCGTAGTCGCCGAGGACGACGGCGTTGTGGACGACCTCGGCCCGCCCGTCGCGCACGACGGTGCCGGGCAGCTCGTCGAGCAGCCGGCGCGACACCACCTCGACGCCGTCGAGCAGCCGGCATACCTGCAGCGCCATCCGGGCCATCAGCTCCTGGCGGCCGTTGTTGCGGATCCAGCCGTGGTGGGTCGTGACGGTCGCGACCGGCAGCCCGCGGGTCGCCAGGTAGGCCAGCACGTCGGTCCGATAGCCGTGCGGATGGACGATGCGAATGGCGTGCTCACGCACGTAGCGCCGGATCAGGCCGACGTGGCCCGGCTCGATGCGCCGGCGTTCCGGCAGGTCGAGGAAGGGGATGCCGGCGGCTCGCACCGCCGACGAGAATTCGTCGAAGCCCGGCTGCGTCCGGGTAAAGGCCCCGACGTGGACGCGGTAGCCGGCCGGATCGATGAACTTCGCCGAGTTGATGATGGTCTTGCCGGGTCCACCGATGCGGTAGGTGTCGATCAGATGGAGGACGTCGACCATGGGGCGTGAGCGCGTTGGAGCATAGCAGAAGCCCGGCCGGCGTCACTGCCAGTCGGGCTCCTGAAGTCGTCGGGCGTGTCGAAGAAGGCCGGGGCGAGACGACGCGGTCAGTGCGACCGGTTGGCGTCGGCCGGCCGCGAGCGGCGGACCCGCAAGCGGATGGTCGTCGCGAGCGCCGCCAGGCAGCTCCAGCCGAGCAGCGATGCGCTCGCGCCGACGATGCGGACGTTCGACGGCGCGGTGGGCGCCGTTGGCGGCGGCGGACCCGAGCCGCCGCTGTACCAGTTCGTGTCGAACTGGTCGTCGGTACTCGAAGCCGGCGACCTGGTAGACCGAGCGCCCGCCCGGCCCCAGGGTGAGGAAGTAGTAGCCGAAGCCGAGCGTGGCGTGCCAGCCATCGGTGTTCATCTGGCCGCTGGCCGACGTCACGGTCGGCGTATTCTCGTTGGCGTTGCTTCCATCGATGTAGAAGTACAGACGGCCGTCGCCGCTCGACGTGGTGGTCGACGAGCGGAGCTTGATCTGGACGGAGTGCCAGACGTCCTTGGCCACAGGCGCGTAGTCCGTCCGGTGGCTGTCCACGTTCATCTCGGAGCGGAACATCCAGTTGGCACGGTCGCCTAGATGGTCACGGATGTTGCAGATGAACCGGGTGCGCTCCGGCGCCGGCGACCAGTCGGCACCGTCGCCGAGGATCACGAACTTGCCGCCCCAGCCCGCCTTGTCGACCTGGGCCGCCGGCAGGTTCGTCGGGCTCAGGAACTTGATCTTGAACCGGATGTAGCGAGTCGACCCCTGGGCGACCTGCGGGAGGCCGCCTTGAGCCCACCCCGCGTAGTACTCCACGACATTCGAGGTCGCGATGTGGTTGAACTGCACCACACCTTCGCCGTTCGGGCCGGCGCCGTTCACGTACTGACGGTTCCAGTAGGTGCCGCGATAGTTCTCCCCGACGGTCGCGCCCCAGCCGCACAGCGGATAGGCGGCGCCGTTGGTGCCGCAGTTCATCCGGAAGATCGGGGTCATCTGCGCCGCCGCGGGAGTGGCGCAGGCTAGGAGCAGAGCCGCAAACGCGGCGTGCTGAACACGGCTGATCATTCTGGCTGTCCTCGAACTGGCTCTCGTCGACTCCGCGCCCTGCCGGCCGCGGACGATGTCGGCCTCCCCAAGGGCAAGAGCGGCGCCACCACGCCCCAGCCGTAGCATCACGTTACCGGTCAACGACTTACGAACCGACGACCGAACGCCGCTCTGGCCGCGACTGGGTAGAACTTACAAGTTTCGCGTACCCATTACATAGCTGCCCCGCAAAACGCGCGCCGTGCGGTGGGCATTTCGAAATCCGCGCTTTGTCGAAGCCGGCACCGACGACCTTCGTCAGCGGCGACGAGCCCGGCCGGCGGACGTCGGCTAATATACAGCCGGGCGTTGGCCCCTGGACTCGCGTGCTGCACACCTTCCGCCGCTATCTGCAGGGCCTCCGGGGCGCCCCGCAACACCCCGAGTCCGATCGCGTCCTCGGCGACGTGCTCGGGGCCCCCGTGTTCGTCGTCAACCTGGAGCGGAGCCCGCACCGGCGCGCCTTCATCCTCCCGTATCTCGAGTCGCTCGGCATCCAGCCGCGAATCTTCCCGGCGGTCGACGGCCGCCTCCTCGATCGCGACGAGCTCGGTCGCGACGGCCGTTACGACGACGCCTACGCCCACGAGCGCTTCAGCCGCTCGCTGAGTATGGGCGAAATCGCCTGCACGCTGAGCCACGTGGAGCTGTGCCGGAAGATCGTCGCGGACGGCCTGCCGGTGGCGGTGGTGCTCGAGGACGACATCACCTTCATCGACGGCGTCGCCGACGTCGTGCGCAAGGCCCTCGCCAACGCGCCGGCGGATTGGGAGCTGCTGCAGCTCTACCACTGGTGCAAGGACACGTTCCCGATCGCGGACGGCGTGCTCGGCTTCAACAGCAAGACGTGCATGCCGCTCGGCTCGCTCGGCTACGTGATCCGCCAGTCGGCGGCGAAGAAACTGCTCGAGACGGCCCTCCCGGTCTGCTACCCGGCCGATTCGCTGATCGGCCGCAGTCCGCGGGTCGGCGTGAAAGTGTACGGCACCGCGCCGTCGGTCATCACCCTCGAAGGCAACGCCATCTTCCCGACCGAAGTCCGCACCCCCGATCGCTGGCCGGCCCGCGCCCGTCTGGCCCTCAAGCGCGCCTTCGTCGGTACGGCCACCACCATCCTGGGCCGACGATGACCGGCGGAAGCGTTCCCGACGCGGGCCCGGCTGCCGGTCCCGCCATGGCGGCCGTTCCGCTGGCGTCTCCTGCTCCGGTCGCCCCCCCGGCGTCAGCCCCGCGCCGCCGGCGCTTCGGGTTCTGGTCCGGGGTGCTTTTCGCGCTCGCCCTCGTTTTCGGCAGCCGCGCCTGCATCAACGAGACCGAGATCCCCGACCGGATCGTCAGCCCGCTGCTGGCCACGGACACGCCCGGCCAGTTCGATGCGATCGTCGTCCTCGGGGCCGGCGTCGCCGGGCCGTGCCTGCCGAACGATCACGCGGTGCGCCGCACGCTGCTCGGCGTCCGGCTGTGGCACGAAGGCCGCGGCCCCGTCCTCGTGTTCACGGGCGGCCGGCCGCGCGGTCGTCAGTGCGCCGTCGGCGACATCATGGCCGAGTTCGCCCGCGAGCTCGGTGTGCCCGCCGACCGCATCGTCGTCGAAGGGAGGTCGCGCAACACGCACGAGAACGCCGCGTTCTCCGCGCCGGTGCTGCGCGGTCTCGGCGCCCGGCGGCTGCTGCTCGTCACCGACCGCCTGCACATGAAGCGCGCGACCGGATCCTTCGAACAGGAAGGCTTCAGCACCGGCCGCGCCGCCGTGCCCGTCTACCTCGGACACCCCGACAACGTCTCGATGCTCTACTTCGGCGTCCGCGAATTCCTCGCCTACCGTTTCTACGTGTACAAGGGCTGGATCACGCCGGCCGCGCCGACGCCGGGGCGGTCCGCGATGATCGCGACGATCGGTCTGCCACGCCTCACCATGCCTCCTGATACTCCCGCTGCCGTTCCTCCCGGCGCTCCCGAAGATCCGGCGCCGCCCGTCAAGGTCGTGATCCTCGGCGCCTCCTACGCCGCCGGTTGGATGCCGTCGATCCCCGGGGTACAGGTCGTCAACAAGGGCGTCACGGGCCAGCAGGCGTTCGAGCTGCGCGACCGATTCGATCGAGACGTCATCGCCGAGAAGCCGCGGGCGGTCGTCATCTGGGGCTTCATCAACGACGTGTTCCGCGCCGATCGGAGCAAGGTCGGCGAGTCGCTGCAGCGGGCACGCGCCAGTATCGAGGCGATGGTGGCGGCGGCGCGGGCGAACGGGATCGAGCCGGTCCTGGCCACCGAAGTGACGATGGGGCCGCGGCTGGAATGGTCGGAGTGGCTCGCGGGCTGGGTCGGCTGGGCCATGGGCAAAGCCAGCTACCAGGACTACGTCAACGGCCACGTCCTCGCCACCAATCAGTGGATACGCGACTACGCCGCCCGCGAACACCTGCTGCTGCTCGATCTGCAGCCCGTCGTCTCCGACGCCAAGCAGGTCCGGCAGCAGGCCTATTCGAAGGTCGATGGCAGCCACCTCACGCCGGCCGGCTACGAGGCGCTGAGCCGCTACGCGGTGCCGATCCTGTCCAAGCAGCTGGCACGCTGAGGTGGTGAGCCACACGGCCCCGTCGAGCAATCCCGTATGATAGCGACTGTCCAAAGGCCGTTGCGTCCAGCGCTGCGCATGAATCCTCATCGACCATCCGTCGCCGGCGCCTGCCGGCGGGCCACCGCCTCTCTCCAGCCCGCCGCCGCTCGATGACTCCGGCGCTCTGGATCACCTGGGAGCGGCAGCGGCGCAGCATCGAGATGGCGCGGCAGCTCGACGTGCCGCTGCACCTGATCGAGACGGGACGCCGCGGCCTGGCCCGCTACGCACTGTCGGTATGGCGAACGCTGGCGCTGCTGCGGCGCGAGCGGCCGCGGGTGGTCTTCGCGCAGAACCCGTCGGTGCTGCTGGCGGCCCTCGTCTGCGCCGTGCGTCCGCTGTTCGGCTACCGCGTCGTCGTCGACCGGCACTCGAACTTCGACTTCTCCGATACCGAACACGGCCTGCTCAATCGCATCAGCAACTACAGCCTGCGGCGAGCCGACCTGACCATCGTCACCAACACCTTCCTCGAGCGGCTCGTCGCCGAGAAGGGCGGCCGCGGCTTCATCCTGCAGGATCCGCTGCCGGTGCTCGCCGCCGGCCCGCCGATGCCGCTTCGAGGCCGCAAGAACGTCGTCTTCGTCTGCACCTACAAGCCCGACGAGCCGGTCGCCGAAGTCCTCGAGGCGGCGCGGCGGCTGCCGACGGACGTCGTCGTCCACGTGACGGGTAACGACAAGCGGCTCCCCGACGCGCTCCGCGCGACGCTGCCGGCCAACGTGGTGTTGACGGGCTTCCTGTCGCAGGACGACTACGACCGCTTGATGGCCAGCGCCAACCTCGTCCTCGAACTGACCACCCGCGACCACACGCTGCTGTGCGGCGCCTACGAGGCGCTGAGTGTCGGCACGCCCCTGGTCATCTCGAACATGACGGCGCTGGTCGAGTACTTCCGCGCCGGCGTCGTCGTCACCACCAACGATGCTCCGGCGATCGCGGCCGCGATCGAGACCGCGCTGGCGCGTGAGGGCGCCCTCCGCGCCGAGATCGCCACCGCGCGCCCGGAGATGATCGCCGAGTGGCAGGCCCGGTTCGCGGCGCTCAAAACGGCGGCCGGACTATGAGCACCTGGGCCCGGCTGAGCGCGTCTGCCCGCAAGCTCACCTCGTTCCTGGGCGAGTCCGAAGGCCGGCTGACCACCCGGGTGATCCGCTCGGGCATGTGGATCAGTATGTCGCACGGACTCAACTCCGTGCTCGAGGTCGTGCGCCAGGCCATTCTGGGACGCCTCCTGGGCCCCGAAGCGTTCGGCCTCCTCGGCATCTGTCTCGTCTTCACGCGCGGCCTCGAGCTGTTCACCGAGCTCGGGATCGGGCCGGCGCTGATCCACCGGCAGACCGACATCGAGAAGGCGACCCAGACCGCATTCACGATGCGGCTGTTCCGCGGTGTCGGCCTGACGCTGGTGACGTGGCCGGTCGCGGTCGGCGCGGCCCTGTGGTACCAGGAGCCGCAACTGCGCGAGCTGCTCATCGCGCTGTCGTTCCTGTTCACCATCAGCGCGCTCGTCAATCCGAACGTGATCCTGCTGTCGAAGCAGCTCGACTTCCGCCGCCTCACCCTGCTCGACATCTCGGTGACGCTGTGCGGCACCGCCACCGTCATCGGGGCAGCCTTCGCCTTTCGCAGTGTCTGGGCGCTAGTCGCGGGCAACGTCGTCTCGGCACTGGTGCGGGTGGGCATGTCGTACGCGCTCCTGCCGGGGCGTCCGACGCTCCGTTTCGATCGCGTCATCGCCAAAGAGCTGATGCAGTACGGCCGCTACATCACCGGCTTCACCATCCTGCAGTTCGTCTTCGAGTTCGACAAGCTGCTGGTCAGCAAGATGCTCGGGTTCCGCGCGGCGGGCTTCTACGAGCTGGCCTTCCGCCTCGCCAACCTCCCGGCAACCCACATCCAGCGGGTCGCGGCGACGGTCTTCTTCCCCGCCTACAGCTCGCTCCAGAACGACCGGGCGAAGCTGGCCATCGCTTACCTCACCGTGATGCGGGTCGTCGGCGGCCTGTCCATCCCGACGGCGATCGGGCTCTCCGTCCTGGCGCCGGACGTCATGCGGATCGTCTGGGGCCCGGCCTGGATCCCAGCCGGGCAATCGCTGCGGCTGCTCGCCCTCTACGGGCTGGCCCGTTCGATCGCCGGCATCACCGGCAACCTGCACAACGCCGTCGGCAAGCCGCAGTACTCCTTCTACCTGACCGTCGGCAAGCTGATCGTGACCGGCGCGGCCATCTATCCGATGACCGTCTGGTGGGGGATTGAGGGGACGGCCATCGCGGTCTCGGTGCCGCAGCTGCTGATGACGGTGGGCGGGCTGTTCGTGGCCCAGCGGCAGGTCGGCATCGACCTCTGGACCACGCTGCGCGCGCTCTCCCGCATCCTGCTGGCGAGCGCCGTCATGGCCATCGTCGTCGGCGGCGTGCGGGCGATGCTGCCGCCGGTCGGGGTCCCCGGCTTCCTCGGACTCATCGCGCTCGGTGTCGTCGTCTACGGTGCCCTGAGCTTCCGCGAGGTGCTCGCGTTGAAGGAGGAAGTGCTCGGACGGAAGAAGACACCGCCCAGCCCGACGCCGCCGCCGCCCGAGCCCGAAGATCCGCCCGCCGCCGTCGACAGCGAAGTGATCTAGCCGGCAAAGCGCCGCTCGAGCCAGGCGCAGGCGCGTCCGAGCATGTCGGCCTGCCAGGCATCGAGCGTGAACACGTGGTTGGCTTCCGGGATGACTTCGATGTCGGCTAAGCCGGGACGCGCATCGAGATCGGCGCGGTGGCCCTGGAGGTACTTCTCGTCGAACTCCCACCACAGCCGATCCATCTCGCTGAACAGCAGCAGCAGAGGCACGTCCCGGTCCAGCAAGGCGCGCATCGCCGGCGCGAAATGCGGGTTGGTGTTGTCACCCGGCGCGGGCTTGCCCGCCGCTAGCGGGCCTGGGGCGCCGGCGGCCGGCGCAGGCGCGGCGGCAAGCGGCGCCGGCCTGGCGCGCAGCGTCCGCGAAATCAGCCGGAAGTCGCTCTTCAGCTGCAGCACCCGAAGCCATGACTGCGGATCAGCGAGCTTGGCGAGGTACTTGCGCCGCAGGCTGCGTGCCTGGCCTTCCGTCATCACCGCGTACTTGTCCACCTGGGACCCTTCGACCATCACCGGGAGGCCGAGCCCGAGGATGCCGACCGCGTCCGGCCGATTCTTTGCGGCGAGCACGCCGGTGATGGCGCCGCCGCACAATCCGCCGAGGACGAACTGGCGGACGCCATACGTGGCGCGGAGGAAGTCGAGACCGTCGTGGGTGTCGTCGATGAACCGGCCGACCGCGATGCTGCCGTAGAGATCGGCCAGTATCGGCTCGGCGTGCGTGCCCTCGGAGTCGCCCAGGCCGTGCGCGTCGAAGCGGAACACCCAGAACCCGAGCGCCGTGAAGGCTTCCGCCATCTTCACGTAGAGACGGTGCGGCGCGACCCGGCCCTTGACGCCGGGCGGCATCAGGACGATGGCGACGTCACGGCGCAGGGCGGCGTCGGGCTCGTGCACCATGCCGACCAGGTGGACCCCGCGGCGGTTGGCGAAGCGCACGGCGTGCAGCTCGCTCACGCCGCCTCCAGCCAGGCGAGGGTCGCCGGCACCAGCTTGGTGGCCTCGTCGTAGAAGCGGGGGATCTCCTTCCAGAAAGGATCCTCCTCGACCGCGGCGTAGGTGCCGTGCTGGTAGCTCGCCGCCAGCTGCTGCAGTTCTGCGAGCGCCGGCATGTCCGGCCGCGGATCGATCTGCAGCACCAGGGCTCGGCCGGCGAACCGGGCCGGCTGCTGGCCGTGCTTGATCGGCATCAGCCCATCGTAGAAGCCGAGGCCGATGGCGTAGCCATCGACGTTGACGGTTTCGCCGGCCTGCATGGCGGCGACCAGCGCGGCGCGATCGGCGCGGATGGTCTTGTAGATGGCCATCTGGGTGGCCAGGTTCACCCGCAGCAGCTCCTGCATGTAGCGCGAGCCGTCGACGATCGGCGCCCATTGCACGATCGCCGCGACGTCGTTCCGCTGCTCGGCGATCAGTCCGGCGATGGTGCCGCCCAGGCGCAGGCCGACGAGGATGACCTCGTCGGCGCCGGCCAGCTGGCGGACCAGGCCGATCGCTGCGTGGCCATCGGCGGTGGCGCCCGCCACCGTGTAGTCGCGGACCGGCCCGCTGCTGTCGCCGTGGCCGCGCGCGTCGAAGCGGAGCACCGGATAGCCGCGGGCGGCCAGCGTCCGCGCCGCGCTCACGTAGACGCGGTGCGCCCAGAGCTTCTCCTCGCCGAATGGATGGCAGAAGACCACGGCCCGCCGCGGGGCCGCCGCCGCGGCGGTGACCGGCGCGTGGTACATCGCGAAGAGGCGATGCGAGCCGCTGGGGAAGAAGAGTGGGCGTTCGTCCATGACCGGGGCGTCGGTGGAATGAGGCAATGATACCGGCAGAGCGCCGCCCCGCGGCGCGATCACCGTGGGGTGGCCGCGCCGCTGCCCCAGGTCGGATCGAACGATCCGCCGATCTCGAAGGCGCCGATCTGGAAGTGCACGTTGGCCCCCGTCGTCGCATACTCGCCGTAGTACCCGAGTCGCACGTCGTCCCACGTCTCCGTCGAGAAATCGACCGTGCGACCCCGCCTGGTCGGCTTCTGCGGGGTGCGGTTGGCGCCGTCGAGATACAGCGCCAGCCGTCCGTCGTTGCCGCCGGGATAACTCGACGACGTCTGCACCTCGAGCTGGGCGAAGATCCACTGCCCGACCGGCAGCGGATCGGTGTCGAAGCCGCCGCCTTCGGGACCCTCGATCCGCCGCTCGATGCGGAAGATGGCGCGGTCGCGTCGATCGGCGGGATCGAAGCGCAGGTTCCAGATCAGGCGCGTGCCCTGGCGGCCGTCGTCGCCGAGGATGATCAGCTTGGTGCCCCAGCCACTGCCGTCGGCGCCGTCGAGTTTCAGCGGCGGCAGCAGCTTGATCGCCAGGCGGATGTAGACCGGCTCGCCCTGGGCGCGGACCGGCAGGCCGAACTTCGACCACCCGTAGTAGCCCTCGGTGACGTCCGACGCCTTGGGCACCATCGCGATCTCGGTCGCGTCGCTGCCGCCAGGTCCAGCCCCCGGCCGCGCCAGCAGTTCCCAACGGCTGCCGAGGTGCTTTTCGCCAGCCCGCGCGGTGAACCCGTAGAGCGGGTAGGCCTTGGCCGAGAAATCGGCCTTGAACCAGACGCCGGAATCGGCCGTGCCGGCCAATGCCGCGCAGCCGGCCGCGACGGCAAGAGCCGCGGCGCAGACGCTAATCGGTAAGCGCATCGATCTGGGTCCGCATCGGCACGCGCGGCCCGGCCTCGGGCTGGCGGCGAATCAACTGATCGTAGACGAGCTGTGTCGACAGGACGCCGACGACGGCCATGTTGTCACTGTTCGAGAACTGCCCCACCGCGGCGCGGGTCCGGCACTTGCCGACCAGCTGCTGGACCAGCGCCGGCGCGAACACACCGGCCTCGCGGACCGCGCGATCCGAGGCGATGTCGTCGATCCACTCGGCGCCCTCGCCGGCGAAGGCGAGCGCGTCGGGGGCGCGATACGGCTGCTTGGTGCGGGCCAGGATCGATTCCGGCACGAGCCCCCGCGCCGCCTTCTTGAGGACGTGTTTCTCGTCGAGGACGCGCAGCTTGTACGACGCCGGCAGCGAGTCGGCCAGCGCCCCGACCTGCCGGTCGAGGAACGGGAAGCGCCCCTCGACCGAATGCGCCATCAGCATCCGATCGCCCTGCGCCGAGAGCAGGTAGCCGGAGAGCAGCGTGCGAATCTCGATGTACTGGTCCTGGGCGAGCGGCGACCACGACGCGAACGCCGGCGGCAGCGCCTGGATGAAGGCGTCGCGCACATCGGGCTCGCCGGCCGCCGGCCGCATCCCGGGCAGCACCAGCCGCCGCAGGGCCGCCGTCGATCGCCAGCGCGGATCGTGGCCGAACCCCGGCTCGCGCCACGAGCCGAGTTGCTGGCCGAAGAACTGGCGGGCCATCGCCCGCTGCGACACCGGCGATCGCGCCAGGTACGGGTAGAGGCGGTCGAGCAGCAGCGGACGCCACGACGACGCCGGCTCGCGGGCCCAGAAACGCCGCACCTTGGCTTCGCGGAACAGGTCGTAGCCGGCGAACTGCTCGTCGGCGCCCTCGCCGGTCAGCACCACCTTGATGCCGGCATCCTGGACCAGCTTCGAGAGCAGGAACAGCGGCGCCGGCGCGGTCCGGAGGATCGGCCGCTCGGTGTGGCGGATGACGTCAGGGAAGGCGCGCGCGATGTCGGCCCGCGAGACGAGCACTTCGTGATGATCGCTGCCGAGGTACTCGACCATCTCGCGCTGGAAGCCGGTCTCGTCGTACTCGGCGTCCTCGAAGCGGAGTGAGAACGTCGAGAACTGCCCGCCCTTGGCGCGCAGCCCGAGCGCGGCGACGAACGAACTGTCGAGGCCGCCCGACAGGTAGCTGCCGACCGGCACGTCGGCGCGGAGCATGCGCAGGCTCGTCGCCTTCTCGAGCGCCTCGCGCACCGCCACCACCGCGTCGTCGAGCGAGCCGGCGAAGGGCTCGTGCCCGTCACCCGGATACGACGGCGTCCACGCCCGCGACGTCGTCACCGTGCCGCGGTGATACGTGCGGACCGCGCCGGGTTCGACCTCCGAGATGCCGGCGAACACCGTCCGCGGCGGCACCGGGCCCCAGAACGACAGGATCTGGTCGAGCCCGACCGGATCGAAGGCGCGCGGGATCGCGGCATCGGCAGCGAAGATCGCCTTCACCTCGCTGGCGAAGTAGAGCCGGCCGCCGTGCTCGGTGACGTGCAGCGGCCGCACGCCGTAGGGATCGCGGGCCAGCACCAGCTTCTGCTCGTCGGCCTGCCATAGCGCGATCGCCCACTGGCCGTTGAAGCGGCGGAAGGCCTCGTCGCCCCATTCCTCGTAGGCGTGGACGATGACCTCGGTGTCGGACCGGGTCTTGAAGCGATGGCCGCGCGCCTCGAGCTCGTCGCGCAGCTCGAGGTAGTTGAAGATCTCGCCGTTGAAGACGATCCACAGCCGGCCGGTCTCGTTGCTGAGCGGCTGCTGCCCGCTCGCCAGGTCGATGATCGACAGGCGGGCGTGGGCGAAGCCGGCCAGGCGGTCGCGGTAGACGCCGAACTCGTCGGGGCCGCGGTGCCGGATGGCGCCGGCCATGTTCGCCAGCGCGTCGAGGTCAGGCGGCGGCAGGCCGTCGCGCAGCGAAACGAACCCGGCGATCCCACACATGCCCGACGATCATACCGCAGCGTCCCGGCCGGACCGGTCCGGCACGGCATGGACTCGCCGCGCCTACGGAATTTTGCGCAGTTCGGCCAGCTCGCGCTCGGCCGCGGCGCGATCGGGGAAGGCGCCCTTGGCCGCCAGCGCCCGCTCGATCTCCTGGCGGGCGTCGGCGGACCGGCCCAGGGCCCGGTAGGCCCGTGCCAGCCGATACCGGTAGGTCGGCTGGGGGTCCTTGTCGACCGCGTCGCGCCACTGCTGCGCCGCCAGATCCGGCAGGGCCTTCCGCATGTAGACGTCGGCGAGCGTGTCACTCACCTCGGCGCGGTCCGGCAGATCGGCCTTGGCGCCCTTGGCCAGCTCCAGCGCCCGGTCGATCTCACCGCGGGCCGCCAGCAGGCCGGCGAGATTGTTGGCCGCGACCGCGGCGCGCGGGTTGACCCCGAGGGCGGCCGTGTAGTGCGCCTCGGCCTGGGCTGCCTTGCCCTGGCCCTGCGCGATGACGCCGAGCATGATGCGCGGCCCCAGGGCCTTCGGATCGCGGGCGGCCATCGTCTCCAGCTCGCGGACGGCGCGATCGAGGTCGCCGCGCCGCAGGTAGAGCCGCGCCAGCACCTCGTAGGCGTCGAGCGTGTCGGCGTTCTCGCTGAGCGCCCGCCGCAGCGCCTTCTCCGACAGCGCCGCGTCGCCGGTCGACCCGGCGACCCGGGCGAGCAGCAGCCACAGGCCGGCGTCCTTCGGGCGCGCATCCACGGCGCGCTGGACCCGGGCCAGCGCCTCGCGGCCCTTGCCGGCTTGCAGGTCGAGGAGCGCCAGCCCGCTCAGCGCCGTGACCAGGTGCGGCTCGATGGCGAGCGCGCGGGCGAACGCCTCGCGGGCGGCGTCCGGCTTGCGCAGGGCCTGCCGGACCCGGCCGCGCTGGACGTAGGCCACCGCCAGGTTGGGCGAGGCCGCAATCGCGGCGCTCACCTCCTGGTCGGCCTCGGTCAACCGGCCTTCGGTGGCGTAGGCCTCGGCGAGGATCAGCCGCGTCGCGATGCCGCCGCCGGCCGCCGCCGCCGCGCCGGCCACGGTGGCCGCGGCAGCCGGCCGCCCGCGCGCCAGCTCGACGCGGGCCAGCGCGACCTGGGCCGGCACGGCCTTCGGGTTGATCGACAGCACCCGCTCGAAGGCCCGGGCGGCGTCGCCGAGATCGCCGCGCGAGGCGTGGATCCGCCCCTGCACGTAGAGGGCGGCCTCGCTCTTCGGATTGAGCTCGAGGGCGCGAGACGTCGCGGCCAGGGCGTCGGTCCACTTCGCCGTCGAGGCCAGGACGCGGGCCTTCAGTACGAGCGCGTCGACGAAGTTGGGCTCGCGCTCGAGCACCTGGCCGGCGAGGAGCAGCGCGCCGGCGGCGTCGCCCGACTCGAAGCTGAGGCCGGCCAGGCTGGTCGTCGCCGTCGCCCAGACGCCCGGCAGCGTCGCGGCGCGGGTCAGGATCTGCCTGGCGTCGTCGCGCCGGCCCATCGCCCGGAGGTAGGCCGCGAGCTCCAGCGTCGGGACCGCCGCGGTGGTCGCCTCGGCGCGTCGCCGCATGTACGGCTCCGCCTGCGCCGGCCGGCTCGTCGACAGATAGAAGACCGCCGTCGAGCGCAGCGCCAGCGGGTGCGTCGGCTCGGCGCGCAGCGCCGCCAGGAACTCCGCCTCCGCGGCCTCGAAACGGCCCGACGCCCAGTGGAAGTTGGCGAGCGCGAGGTGCGGTGTGGCGGTGTTCGGCGCCGCCGCGACGGCGCGGCGGAAGGCGTCCTCCGCCTGCTTCGGCTCCTTGCGGGCGAGGCGCAGGGTGCCGACGTTGGCGAGGACGCCGGCCGAGGGCTCGAGGGCCAGGGCCCGCTCGATCTCGGCGATGGCGCCGTCGAGGTCGGACATCCCGGCGAGCGCGTTGGCGCGCAGGACGAGCGCGTCGACCCGCGACGGGTTGATGGCCAGGGCGCGATCGGCGCGGGCCTTGGCGTCCTCGGTGCGGCCGGCCAGCAGCAGCATGCTGCCGGCCCGCGTCTGCACGTCCGCGTCGCCGGGCAGCAGGGTGGCGGCGCGCTCCATCGCCGTCAAGGCGCCCGGCTTGTTGCCAATCTTGTCGAGCGCGTCGGCCAGCTTCAGTTCGGCCTCGGCCAGCGACGGATCGGCCTTGGCCGCGGTGCGGTACTCGATGACCGCCTCGGCCAGCCTGCCCTGCGCGGCGTAGGCGTTGCCGGCCTCGACGTGCTGGCGCGGGCTCTTGCCGCAGGCCGCGGCCAGCAGGCCGGCGGCGGCGACCGCGAAGACGCCGCGGCAGGCGCGGCTCACCGGACCACTCCCCGCGCGTCGAGCAGCGCCAGCACCGCGTCGACTCCGGCCTCGACCGACTGCGTGCTGGTGTCGATCACCAGGTCGGCGTCGACCGGCGGCTCGTAGGGCGCCGAGACGCCGGGGAAGTCGCCCAGCTCGCCGGCATCCGCCCGGGCATAGACGCCGCGCGGATCGCGGGTCCGGCACACGTCGAGCGGCGTCGCGACGTGGACGAGCAGGAAGCGCTCGCGGCCGATCGCGTCGCGCGCCTTGGCCCGCACCGCGGCATCGGGCGCGAGCAGCGCGCACAGCGCGATCAACCCGACGTCGTTGAACAGGCGGGCGACGTCGGCGGCGCGGCGCACGTTCTCGGATCGATCGGCATAGGTGAAACCGAGGTCACGGCTGATCGTCTGGCGCATCTGCGTGCCGTCGATGACCGCGACGGCGCGGCCGGCCTCGAACAGCCGCCGCTCGAGGGCGTAGGCCAGCGTCGACTTCCCCGCCGCCTCCAGGCCGGTGAAGAACACGGTGACCGGCTGCTGGCCGAACCGCGCGGCGCGCTCGACCGGGCTGACCGCGGTGGGTGCCGCGTCGCGCGCCGCCTCCCGCGTGTCGCCATCCCAGGCGCTCGGCGCCACGTCGTCCGAAATGCGGCGATCGAGCACCATGCCGGCGCCGACCGTGCGGTTCGTCAGGCGGTCGATGACGATGAACGCCCCGGTCGTGCGGTTGCGGCGGTAGGCGTCGAAGGCGACCGGCTGGCTCAGCGTGACCGTGCACCGGCCGACTTCGTTCAGCGCCAGGCCGGTCGTCTCCTCGCGGCGCAGGGTGTTGACGTCGACGCGGTAGCGCAGCTGGCTCACCGTCCCGTTGACCAGGTTGCGTGGTCTGCTTGACCAGGTACGGCTTGCCGGGCACCAGCGGCTCTTCGGCCATCCAGACGACCATCGCCTCGAACTGGCTGCTCGACGCGCGGCACGTTGTCCGGCGTGCACCAGCATGTCGCCGCGGCTGACGTCGATCTCGTCGTCGAGCGTCACCGTCACCGCCTGCGGCGGCGAACGCTTCGTCCAGCTCGCCGTCGTAGGTGACGATGCGACTTCACCCGGCTCCGCTTGCCCGACGGCAGCGCCATGACCTCGTCGCCCTTGCGGATGATGCCGGACGCGACCGTGCCGCGAAGCCGCGGAAGTCGAGGTTCGGGCGGATGACGTACTGCACCGGGAAGCGCAAGTCGGTCAGGTTGCGGTCGCGAGGCGATGTGCACGGTCTCGAGGTGGTCCAGCAGCGGCGCGCCCTGGTACCACGGCATCTGCGTCGCTCGTGGTCGACGACGTTGTCGCCCTTCAGCGCCGACATCGGGATGAACGTGCAGGTCGCGCCAGCTCGAGCTTGGCGGCGAAGTCGGTGTAGTCGTCGCTTGATCCGCTCGAAGACCTCCTCGCGAGTAGCCGACGAGGTCCATCTTGTTGATGGCGACGACGACGTGCTGGATGCCGAGCAGCGAGACGATGAAGCGGTGCCGCCGGGTCTGCGTGCTGCACGCCGTGGCGGGCGTCGATCAGGATGATGGCCAGGTCGCAGGTCGAGGCGCCGGTGGCCATGTTGCGCGTGTACTGCTCGTGGCCCGGGCGTGTCGGCGATGATGAACTTGCGCCGGTCGGTCGAGAAGTAGCGGTAGGCGACGTCGATGGTGATGCCCTGCTCGCGCTCGGCCTTCAGGCCGTCGGTCAGCAGCGACGAGGTCGATCTCGCCGCCGGTCGTGCCGCCTGCGCTCGCTGTCGCGCTGCACCGCGGCGAGCTGGTCCTCGTAGATCATCTTGGTGTCGTGGAGCAGCCGGCCGATGAGCGTGCTCTTGCCGTCGTCGACGCTGCCGCAGGTGAGGAAGCGCAGCAGCTCCTTGCGCTCGTGCTGCGCGAGGTAGGCGTCGATGTCGGCGTCGCGACGAGGTCGCGTCGGGCGCATCAGAAGTACCCCTCGCTTCTTCTTCTGCTCCATCGACCCCGCTTCGTCGTGGTCGATCACCCGGCCCTGCCGCTCGGAGGTCGTCGCGAGCAGCATCTCCTCGATGATCTCGGGCAGCGTCGTCGCGTCGACTCGATCGCGCCGGTGAGCGGGTAGCAGCCGAGCGTGCGGAACCGCACCAGCTTCATGCTGCGGCACTTCGCCGGGCTCGAGCGGCATCCGCTCGTCGTCGACCATGATCAGCATGCCGTCGCGCTCGACGACCGGCCGCGACGTCGGCGAAGTAGAGCGGCACGATCGGGATGTTCTCGAGGTGGATGTACTGCCAGACGTCGAGCTCGGTCCAGTTCGACAGCGGGAAGACGCGGATGCTCTCGCCCTTGTTGATCTTGCCGTTGTACAGGTTCCACAGTTCGGGCCGCTGGTTCTTCGGGTCCCACTGGTGGAAGCTGATCGCGGAACGAGTAGACGCGCTCCTTGGCCCGGCGACTTCTCCTCGTCGCGGCGGGCGCCGCCGAACGCCGCGTCGAAGCTGCTAGCGGTTGAGCGCCTGCTTCAGCGCCTGCGTCTTCATCACGTCGGTGTACTTCTTGCTGCCGTGCGTGAACGGGTCGATCGCCTGCGCCTCGGCGCCTCCGGTTGGTGTGCACGATCAGCTCGAGCCCGTGCTCGCTGGCAGAACGCGTCGCGGAACGCGATCATCTCGCGGAACTTCCAGGTCGTGTCGACGTGCAGCAGCGGGAACGGGCAGCCGGCCGGGGTAGAACGCCTTCTGCGCCAGGCGCACCATCACCGACGAGTCCTTGCCGATCGAGTAGAGCATCACCGGGTTCTCGAACTCGGCGGCCACCTCGCGGATGATGTGGATGCTCTCGGCCTCGAGCTGGCGGAGGTGGGTCAGGCTGTAGGTACTCATTGCAGGCGCGCGGCGCGACGGGTGGCGCCACCAGGCACCATCGTCCGTATCCAGTACATTCGGTAATAATACAGGCTTCGCTTCGGCCATCTGCCGCGGCCGGCCCGGCCACCGCCTCTCACCATGCCTTCGTCCCCGGTCGATCCCCGCGACGCCGCCGCCGGCCCGTTCGCGGTGCAGCCGCGCTGGGCCGATGCCGCCGCGGCGGCGCGGCTGACCGCCGCGCTGCCGGCCTGGCCGTCGCATACCCTGAGCGCCGACCAGGCCGCCGCCCTGCTGCGCCTGCTCGACGGCGTCTACACGCCGCTCGCCGGCTTCATGAGCGCCGAGCAGGCCGGCCGCGGCGGCAGCTCGCCGGCCCTCGATGACGGCACGTGGTCCCCAGGGCCGGTGTGCCTCGATGTCGCGCCAACGACCGCCGAGCGTCTCGCCGCGGGCGGTCCGCTGGTGCTGCGCGAAGCCGAAGGGCGCGCCGTCGCCGTCATGCCCGAGGGGCGGGGGTGGCAGGATGCCTCGGGCTGGCACGTCGGCGGCGACGTGGCGGGCCTGCAGCCGCCACCCGTCTACGACCTGATCGACCTGCGGCGCTCCCCCACGGAGGTTCGCGACGAGATCGCGCGGCGCGGCTGGCGCTCGGCGATCCTCGTGCCCGCCGACCGGCTCCTGCACCGCGCCGACGTCGGCGCGCTCGAGGCGCTTGCCGCCGGGCACGGCGCCGGGCTCGTGGTCCTTGCCATCGCCCGCGCCGCCGTCGTCGCCGATCGCGAGCGCTACGCGCGGCTGCGCGCGCTGCGAGCGGCGGTGTCGCACCTGTCCGCTGGCCGGGGCCTGCTCGTCCTGGACACGCGCCCGGACGGCGAAGGCGGCGCCGGATCGGCGATCGACGTGGTGGTGGCCCGCGCCTTCGGCTGCGCCCGTCTGGTGGCCTGGGACACCGCCGGCGACGCCTTGCGCGCCGCCGCCGGCCGCCTCGGGATCGCCGTGGACGAGGTGGCCGCGGCCCCCGCCCAGCCGGCCGATGACAGCGCCGCCGCCCGCGCCGCCTGGACGTTTTCCGAGGTCGCCGCCGAGCTCGATCGCCACGCGCCGCCGGCGTGGCAGCGCGGCGTCACGGTCTTCTTCACCGGCTTGTCGGGATCCGGCAAGTCGACAATCGCCAACGCGCTGCGCGTCCGCCTGCTCGAGGATGGCCGCCGCACGGTCACGCTGCTCGACGGCGACCTGGTCCGTACGCACCTGTCGTCGGAGCTCGGCTTCTCGCGCGGGCACCGCACCCTCAACGTCCGCCGCATCGCCTTCGTCGCCGCCGAGATCACCCGGCACGGCGGGGTGGCGATCTGCGCGCCGATCGCGCCGTACGCGGCGCTGCGCCGCGACGCGCGGGCGCTCGTCGAGGCGGCCGGCGTGTTCCTGCTGGTCTACGTGGCGACGCCGCTCGAGGTGTGCGAGGGGCGCGATGTGAAGGGGCTGTATCAGCGAGCCCGGGCCGGCTCGCTGCCGGAGTTCACCGGCATCTCCGATCCCTATGACGTGCCGGAGGATGCCGACGTCACGCTCGACACGAGCCGGGTCACGGTGGCGCAGGCGGTCGATCGGCTGATGGGCGCGCTCGAGGCACGCGGGCTGCTTAGGCCTCGGGCGAGAATTGAGTAACCACCTTGGCCGCCGATGCATCCCGCCGGGCGGCGTTGCTCCTCGCTTGCATACGCCCGGTATGCGCGCTCCTCGCGCCTTGCCGGGCGGGCGCCTCGACGCCCAAGGTGGCCACTCTATTCTCGCCCGAACCCTTACGCCGACGAGCGGGTCGCCACCGGCGTGACGAGACGCGGTCCCATCCGGCGGGCGGCCGGTGGCACGGCCGGCTCGGCATCGTGGTCGGCCTTGGTGTGTTGCACGGCGAGACCATTCGTGGTGACGACGCGGACCGCGTAGGTGATCGGCATGGGTTCCAGGATGGCCTTGACGGCCGCCAGCACCATCGGTGCGTAGTGGTCTTCGTCCTCGGGGGTCAGCGTCGAAACGAAATGAATGTCCATGGCCGATCGAGCTCCGAGGCGCCGATCGGCCGCGTCTCCGCTCGGCCCGTTGGCGTCCCCGCGATTCATAGCAAGGCGCGTTCCGTCCGGCCGGAACCGGTCCTGCGCGCCACGACCCGCGGATTCCTGGCCGTCCTGCGCAGTGGCGGCTCGCTCCTGGCGCAAGAAAGTCCCTCGACGGCGCGCCTTTTGGGTAGAGTTGGTCTGACCCGATGGCCATCGCCGACCCCCAGGCTGCCCCGGTGCTCGTCGGCTCGAGCGCGGCCACCCATGCCCTTGACGGCGACATCACCGCGGCCAGCCGATCCGACGCCAAGGTGCTCATCACCGGGGAGAGCGGGGTCGGCAAGGACGTCGCCGCCCGGCTGATCCACGGCCGCAGCACGCGGGCCCGGCAGACGCTCGTCACCATCAACTGCGCCGGCCTGCCCGACAGCCTGCTCGAGACCGAGCTGTTCGGCCACGTCAAAGGCAGCTTCACCGACGCGCACCGCGACCGGCCCGGACTGCTGCAGGTGGCAAACCGCGGGACCATCTTCCTAGACGAAGTCGGCGAGATGTCGCTGCGGATGCAGGCGCTGCTGCTCCGCTTCCTCGAAACCGGCGAGATCCAGCAGGTCGGCGCCGACCGGCAGGGCGCCAGGGTCGATGTCCGGGTGATCTGCGCGACACATCGCGATCTGCGGCTGCGGGTTCGCGAAGGGACGTTCCGGGAGGACCTGTTCTACCGGCTGAACGTGGTCCACATCCACATCCTGCCGATCCGGGAACGGCGCGAGGACATCCGCGACCTGCTCCAGCACTTCCTGCTGCACTTCGCCGAGCACCACAGCGTCGTCGCGCCGGTGCCGACGCCGGACGCCCTGGCGCTGCTGCTCGCCTACGACTGGCCCGGCAACGTCCGCGAGCTTCGCAATGTCATCGAGCGCATGGTGCTCCGTCGCGCCGATGTGGTGACGCCGGAGGATCTGCCGCGCGAGCTGCGGCTGGGACCGGCCGGCCCGGCGATGTCGGTGACCGATGGACCGCCCGAAGAGACCCGCGTCGGCGTCACCCGCCGCATGATGGGCCGGATGCTGGTGCGCGGCGAGTCCTTCTGGGAGGTGGTCTACGCGCCGTTCCTGGCGCACGACCTGACGCGGCAGCAGCTGCGCGACGTGATCCAGGCCGGCCTGGACCAGTGCCAGGGCCGCTACAACGCGCTGACCGAGCTGTTCAACATGCCGAAGCGCGACTACCGCCGCTTCCTCGGCGCGCTCAAGAAGTACGACTGCCTGGTGGCGGCCCCGGTGGGACCGGAGCCGGAGCGGGACGCCGACGCGACCACCGACACCGGGCGCTGACCTCGCCGACTATCAGTTGAGAGGCGTGCCGGTCTCGTTGGTGCCGCTCGTCCAGAGGGCGCCCTGGTAGTTCCAGTAGATCGAGCGCTCGACGGCGATCGGCTGCGTCGACTGCACGACGACGCCGAACAGCTCGCCCGACGCCAGGCCGATGCCCGCCGCCGCCACCGTCTGGCGCGAGCCGGCCGGCACGGCGCGGGTCACGACGATCGGCGCGCCCGATTCGCGGTAGAAGGTCAGTGTCGCCGTCGCGGCGGCCGAACCCGGATTGGCCAGTAGCACGTAAGTGCTGGCGCCGTCCGGTCCGCCGACTTCGCCTTCCGCCAGTCCCCAGCGCGTCCGCAGCGTGGTGATCCCGACGCTGTTGTTGGCGCCGTACCACGGCCCAGGGACGCCGGGCCAGTACATCGAGCGCTCGACGATGATGTTGCCGGTGGCCGTGATCGAGCACGAGACGTCGGTCGCGGCCAGCCCGGGCAGCGTGTCGACCGGGATGGTGGTGCGGCTGGTCGGCGGCAGCGTGCGAGTCTCGGTGCGGGCCACGCCGGTCGGCGTCAGGTAGCGGATCGTCGCGCTGACCGCCGATGCGTTCGGGTTGCTGATCAGGACGAACGTCTCGAACCAGTTGCCGGTGCTGCCCTCGGCCAGGAACCAGTCGCGTGCGCCCGACGGCACCGCCGCCGAGGCGTGGCCGCCCTCGAAGGCGCCGTGCGAGCCGCTGAAGTACATCGCACGCTCGACCAGGATCGGCGCCGGCGCGGTCACCGTGGTGGCGAACGAGCGGGTCACGAGCTCGGGGATCTGGTTCGTCCAGATCGTATAGCGGGCGTTGCCGCCCAGCGTGTACTGGCGGCGCAGCACGCCGCCGCCATCGAGCAGGAAGTCGACCGTCGCCACCGTCGGCGTCGCCGACGGGTTGGCGAGCAGGACGTAGGTGTCGAAGTAGCCGGCGTTGCCTTCGGCCAGGTACCAGGTCGTCGACGGCGCGGTCAGCGCGCGCGCGCCGGAGGCGCCATCGGCGCCGTTAAAGCGCCACCGCATGGTGCGCTCGGTGACCACGGTCGCGGGCGACGAGATGACCGCGGCGAACGACGTGCCGTTCAACTCGGCGACGTCCCCAGCCGAGATGGTCATCCGCCGGCCGGCGCCGACCGAGTAGCTGCGCTGCACCGGCGCGGCGCCTTCCCGCAGGAACGAGACGTTCATCCACGTCTCCGCGCTCGCCGTGTTGAGGACGGCGACGCGGTAGTCGAAGAAGCCTTCCGCGCCTTCGGCGTAGTAGGTCTGGGCCGATCCGGCCGGCGCGGCCGGGAGCGTGTCGCCGGCGACGCCGTTGACCTCGGCCGACGGGCCGCTCGTCTGGCCGCCATTGTTCAGCGCCCGCACTACGAGGAAGTAGCGCGCGCCCGGGTTCAGGTTCTCGAGCCGGACCCGGGTGACGCTCGGGCTGACGCTCACGCTTTGGGTCTGCGAGCCGGACGCCGGTCCGTAGGACACGACGTAGCTGGAGAGATTGCCTTCAGTGTTCGGATTCCACGCGATCGTCAAACCGGCGGCCGAGGCCGCCGACGCCGCGCCGAGTGAAAGCAGCGCGGCCAGGCACAGGCACAGGCGACTGAAGCTGGCGCGCAAGCGCGCGTTCGAGTGCAACATCATTACATTCCTGCAAGTCGCACGGCTCGATGACGTCAGGACGGACAACCTGACCCGGCGCTTGTAGTACGACGGGCGAACACTAAGCAATTTCGGGACCGCAGAGGCCACCCAGGGTAATTCGGCAAATCCGCCAATAAATCCAGCGTTCCAATGGCAGAGTCCCGTCACTCTACCATTCAGAACCGTAATTTCAATGATCCGACTGGTTGGAACTTCGTTCGCTGGCCATCCCAAAACTACACGCTCGGTTTCACGGAAGTGCACACCACGGCTGCACCTTGACTTGCCCGTCGATTGCGGGAAACGTACTCCGCCGGCGGCTCAACAGCCGGAAGGAGCGAACGACAGCGTGTTGAAAGGGATCATCCTCGCGGGCGGCAGCGGGACGCGGCTCTACCCAGTGACCCGAGGCGTCTGCAAGCAGCTCGTCCCCATCTACAACAAGCCGATGGTCTATTACCCGCTGGCGACGCTGATGCTGGCGGGCATCCAGGACATCCTGCTGATCACCACGCCCGAGGATCAGGACAGCTTCAAGCGGCTGCTGGGCACTGGCGCCGACCTCGGCCTGCGTCTCTCCTACACCGCCCAGCCGAGCCCGGACGGGCTGGCGCAGGCGTTCGTCCTCGGCCGGGACTTCGTCGGCCGCGATCGCGTCGCGCTGGCGCTCGGCGACAACATCTTCTTCGGGCACGGCTTCCCCGACGTACTGCGGGCCGCCAGCGAGCGCACCGAAGGCGCCACCGTGTTCGGCTACCCGGTCCGGGATCCGGAGCGCTACGGCGTGGTCGAGTTCGACGCCGCCGGACGCGCGGTGAGCCTCGAGGAGAAGCCGACGCGGGCCAAGTCGTCGTATGCCGTGACGGGCCTCTACTTCTACGACAACCACGTCCTCGACATCGCCGCCTCGCTGCGGCCGTCGACGCGCGGCGAGCTCGAGATCACGGACGTCAACCGCATCTACCTCGAGGCCGGCGCCCTCGTCGTCGAGCGCCTTGGGCGCGGCGTGGCGTGGCTCGACACCGGCACCCATGAATCGCTGCTCCAGGCCTCGCAGTTCGTCCAGACCATCGAGGAGCGCCAGGGCCTGATGATCTGCTGCGTCGAGGAGATCGCCTATCGGATGGGCTACATCGGCGCCGAGGACGTCGCTCGGATCGCCGCGCCGATGCGCAAGAACTCGTACGGGCAGTACCTGCTGCGCATGCTCGAGCAGGAAGCCGCCGACGGCGCACGGGCCGGGGCGCGGGCGTGATCGTCACGCCCACCGAGGCGCTTCCCGACGTCCTGATCCTCGAGCCGCGGGTGTTCCGCGACGATCGCGGCTTCTTCGTCGAGACCTATCACGCGCCGCGCTATCGCGCCGCCGGCATCGACGCCGCGTTCGTCCAGGACAACCACTCGCGATCGGAGCGCGGCACGCTGCGCGGGCTGCACTGGCAGACGGCGCCGCATCCGCAGGCCAAGCTGGTGCGCGTCCTCGCCGGCGAGGTCCTCGACGTCGCCGTCGACATCCGCGCCGGCTCGCCGACGTTCGGGCGCTGGGCCTCGGTGATCCTGTCGGCCGACAACTTCCGCCAGCTGTTCATCCCGGTCGGCTTCGCGCACGGGTTCCTCGTCCTCAGCGACCGCGCCGAGATCGAATACAAGTGCTCGGATGTCTACGATCCGGCATCCGAGCGCGGGCTGATGTGGAACGACCCGGATCTGGCGATCGCCTGGCCGACGACGGCGCCCATCCTCTCGCCGCGCGATCAGGGTCACCCGCCGTTCGCCGACTGGCGGGCCGGCGCGACGTCGGCGGCACTATAATCCCGCCAGCGTGGTTGCCGTCGGCGACGTCCTGGGCGCGGCACGTATCCTCGTCATCGATGACGAGCCGGCCAACGTCCGCATGCTCGACCGGCTGCTCACCACCTCCGGCTGCCGGCACGTCACGACCCTCACCGACCCGCGCGAAGTCGTCGGCCAGATGCCGGTCGCGCGCCCCGACCTGATCATCCTCGACCTGCACATGCCGCACCTCGACGGGTTCGAGGTGATGCAGGCGCTGCGGCCGCTGCTCTCCGCCGAGCGCTACCTGCCGATGCTGATCGTCACCGCCGACGACGCGCCGGCGGTCAAGCAGCGGGCGCTGGCGATGGGGGCCCGCGACTTCCTGGCCAAGCCGTTCGACAGCGTCGAGGCGCTGCTGCGGATCCGCAACCTGCTGGTCACCCGACAGCTCTACGCCCAGCTCGAACGCGAGCAGCAGCGCCTGGAACTGGCGGTCGAGGAACGGACCCGCGCGCTCGCCAGCACCCACATCGAGATCGTCTATCGGCTGGCGCGCGCCGCCGAGTACCGCGACGACAACACGGGCGAGCACACGCGCCGCGTCGGCCGCCTGTCCGGCGAGCTGGCCCGGACGCTCGGCCTCGCGGAAGGCGACGCCGCGATGATCGAGCGGGCCGCGCCGCTGCACGACGTCGGCAAGGTCGGCGTCCCCGACGCCATCCTGCTCAAGCCGGCGCAGCTCTCGCCCGGCGAGCTCGACATCATCCGGACGCACCCGGCGATGGGCGCCCGCATCCTGTCCGGCAGCCGCGTGCCATTGCTGCGGATGGCCGAGGAGATCGCCCACGCCCACCACGAGCGGTGGGACGGGCGCGGCTACCCGCACGGCCGCTCCGCCGAAGGCATCCCGCTCGCCGGCCGCATCGTGGCGCTCGCCGATGCCTACGACGCGATGACCCACGATCGGCCCTACAAGCAGGGCATCGCGCCGGAGCGGGCCCTCGAGATCGTCGAGAGCGAGCGCGGCCGGCACTTCGACCCGCAGGTCGTCGACGCCTTCGGCCGCGTCTTCCCGAACCTGCCGGCCGCGCTGGCGTGACCGCGGTCGCCCGGCATCGGGGCCGGGCGGCACCGTCAGCGCTCCGCGTCGGCGGCTTCGGCCGCCGTCCACAGCCAGGCCGCGCCGCGCACGCCGCTCGAGTCGCCATGCCGGGCCTGGACCAGTCGCGTGTCGACGCGGTCGCTGAACACCCACTGCGGCCAGCGCGCCGGCACGTTCGCGTAGAGGCGCGCCAGGTTGGACAGGCCGCCGCCCAGCACGATGACATGCGGGTCGAGGACGTTGATGATCGAGGCGAGGCCGCGGGCCAGTCGATCCTCGTAGCGCAGCATCATCGCCTCGGCGAGCGCGTCGCCGGCGGCCGCCTTGGCGGCAATGGCCGCCGCGTCCGGCGCCGCCTGGCCGACCGCCAGCCCGGCCTCGGCCGCGTACTCCCTGGCCACCGCCGGGCCCGACAGGAACGTCTCGATGCAGCCGGCGCGGCCGCAGTAGCAGGCCGGCCCGGGCCGCTCATCGTCGCGCGGCCACGGCAGCGGATTGTGGCCCCACTCGCCGGCGATCGCGTTCGGCCCGGCGACGAGGCGCTGGTGGACGACGACGCCGCCGCCGGTGCCGGTCCCGATGATCACCCCGAAGACGGTCGCCGCGCCGGCCGCCGCGCCGTCGGCGGCCTCGGAGAGCGCGAAGCAGTCGGCGTCGTTGGCGACGCGGACCGGCCGGCCCAGGGCGGCGCCGAGATCGGTGCTGAAGCCCCGGCCGTTCAGCCACGTCGAGTTGGCGTTCTTCACCAGCCCGGTCGCCGGCGATATCGCGCCGGGCATGCCGACGCCCACGGTGCAGCGCTGCGAGAGGCCGCGCTCGAGCCGGGTGACGAGGCCGGCGACGGCGGCCACGGTGTCGTCGTAGCGATCGCGCGGCGTCGCCACGCGCTCACGGGCCAGTAGCACCCCGGACGGGTCGATGGCTACGCCTTCGATCTTGGTCCCGCCGAGGTCGATGCCGATACGCAGAGTCATTGTGTGTTGGCGGCGACGCCCTCAGCGCCGCCGCAGGAAGCCTTGCGATCGCACCGCAGTTTCGGCTGACGCTGGGCGCGTCAGCTGAGCGGCGCGGCAGGCTTCGCCCATAATGATGCACGATGCCGCGCTTCAAGCTCACCATCGAATACGCGGGCACCCGCTACAGCGGCTGGCAGATCCAGACCAACGCGCGGACGATCCAGGGCGAGCTGGTCAAGGCGGTGCGCACGGCGACCGGCCGCGACCGGTTCGAGGTCTACGGCGCCGGTCGCACCGACGCCGGCGTCCATGCCATCGGCCAGGTCGCGCACCTCGACGTCGGCACGTCGCTGGCGCCGGCGGCGCTGCTCGGCCGCATCAACGACACGCTCCCCGCCGACATCCACGTCCGCGGCATCGAGGTCGCGTCGCATCGCTTTCACGCCCGGCACGACGCCACCGCCCGCGGCTACCTGTACCAGATCGCTCGGCGCCGCACGGCGTTCGCCAAGCCGTTCGTATGGTGGGTGCGCGACCCGCTCGACGTGCGGCAGATGCGCGCCGGCGCGGCGGCGTTCGCCGGCCTGCAGGACTTCGCCTCCTTCACCGACGACGATCCCGAGGAGAAGTCGACCACGGTCGCGATCGACGGCGTGACCGTCGAAGACGCCGGCGCGCTCGTCCTCGTCCGCGTCGTCGGCTCGCATTTCCTATGGAAGATGGTGCGGCGCATGGTCGGGCTGCTCGTCGGCGTCGGCACCGGGGCGATCGATCGGCGCGAGATCGCGCGGGCGCTGACGTCGCGCTCCGATCTGCCGGCGACGCTGACCGCGCCGGCCTCGGGCCTGTTCCTCGAGTTCGTCGCCTACGGCGACACCCTGCCGACGCCGGTCACGCCGTTCGCGATCGAGTGAGCCGATGTCCGCCACGGCCCCATCCCCAGCGCCGCTCCCGCCACCGCGCACGCGCGCCGACTTCGGCGACCTGGTCCCGCCCGGCGCGGAGGGCGTGGTGCTGTTCGACGGCTACTGCAACCTGTGCGATCGATCGGTGCGGTTCGTCATCGATCACGATCGCCGGCGCGTGTTCCGCTTCGCCCCATCGCAATCGCCGGCCGCGGTCGCGTTTCTCGCCCGCTGCGGTCTCGGCTCCGCCCCTGGGACGATCGTCTTCGTCGAGCGCGACGGGTGGTCGGTGCGATCGACGGCGGCGATCCGGATGGCCCGGCGCCTGGGCCTGCCGTGGTCGCTCGCGTCGATGGCGCTGGTCCTGCCGGCCGGCCTGCGCGACATCGCCTACCGCGTCATCGCCCGCAACCGCCTGCGCTGGTTCGGCCAGCGCGATACCTGCCGCATCCCGACGCCCGACGAGGCGGCCCGGTTCCTGTGATCGACCTCCGCTGAGCCCACGCCCGACCCGATGGCCACCATCCTCGCCGCCCTGATGACCGCCCCCCACGCACCGATCGAGGTGCGCGAGATGGCCCGTCCCGACCTCGTCCCAGGCAGCGCCCTGCTCGAGACGATCTATTCGGAGGTGTGCGGCACCGACGTCCACCTGTGGCACGGCCGCCTCGCCGGCGTGCCCTACCCGATCATTCCCGGCCATGTCTCGGTCGGACGCCTCGCCGAGGCCAACGGCCCGCTGGTCGGCATCGACGGCGCGACGCTGCGCGAGGGCGACCCGGTCGTGTTCTTCGACGTCCACCGGACCTGCGGCCGGTGCTACGCCTGCACCGTCGCGCGGACGCCGACCCGCTGTCCGTCGCGGCGTGTCTACGGCATCACCGATCCGGCCGCCGAGGGCCTCCTCGGCGGCTGGGCCCAGGCGATCTATCTCGAGCCCGGCGTCGCGGTGGCGAAGCTCCCCGACGGGGTCTCGCCCGAGGCCTACATCGGCGGCGGCTGCGGGCTGCTGACCGCGGTGCACGCCATCGAGCGCGCCGGCGTCCGGCCGGGCTCGCGCGTCCTCGTCCAGGGCGTCGGTGCGGTCGGGTTGAGCATCGTCGCGCTGGCCCGCGTCGCCGGCGCGCACTGGGTGGGCGCGGTCGGCGACCCGGGCGATCGACGCGACCTGGCAACCGCGATGGGGGCCGATGCCGTCTATGCCTTGACGGAGCTGCCCGACGAGCGCCGCGAGGCGATCCTGGCGGCGACGGACGGGCGCGGGCCGGACATCGTGATCGAGGCGGCGGGATCGGCGCGGGCCGTCGAGGAAGGGCTGGAGATCGTGCGCGACGGCGGCGTCTACGTCATCGCCGGCCACTACACGGACGTCGGGTCGAGCACGATCAGCGCGCACCGCCACATCAACCGCAAGCACCTCGACGTGCGCGGCTGCTGGGGCTCGGAGGTCCGGCATTTCGCCACCGCGCTCGATCTGCTGGCCCGCCATGCGGCAACCGTGCCCTGGGCGCGGATCGGGGCGACGGCGTTCGGCCTCGGCGAGCTCACCGAGGCACTGCGGCAGGCGGAGGCGCTGGCGTTTACCAAAGCGCTCGTCGCACCCAACGGGCTGCCGGCGCCGGCGTGAGGGCGCCCCGGGGCAGGTGTCCGATAGTGGGATTCGACGTTCCGCGCACGCACAGGCCGGGCTCGCACCGGCGCCGGAGCGGCGACGCTAACCACTGTCCTGCATGGATTTAGCCGCGTGCTCGGCGGCTGGCACGAGCTTTGGTTCTGGAGGCAGCCATGGTCGACATCGCGCGCCCGGAGTCGGTGGTCCGCAAGAAGAAGGTGAAGCGCATCGCCTATGGGGTGGCGGGCCTCATCGCCGTCGGCCTCCTGACGGCCTTCATGTCCACCCTGAAGCCCGCGGCGCCCTCGGTCGACAAGGACACGCTCTGGCCCGACGTCGTCAAGCGCGGGCCGATGGTCCGTCAGGTCCGCGGCACCGGCACCCTGGTGCCTGAAGACACTCGCTGGATTCCAGCCACGACCGCCGGCCGCGTCGAGAAGATCCTCCTCCGCTCGGGCGCGGACGTGATGCCCGACACCGTCATCGTCGAGCTCGGCAGCCCTGAGCTCGAGCAGGCGGTCGTCGAGGCCCGGCTCCAGCTCGAATCGGCCCAGGCCCAGTTGACGAACCGCCGCGCCGAGCTGGACAGCGCGCTCCTCACCCAGCGCGCGTCGGCGGCCAACATCGAGTCGGACGCCCGGCAGGCGCAGATGCAGGCTGAGGCCGACGAGGCCCTCCTCAAGGAAGGCCTGCAGGACTCCCTGACCGCCCGAAAAAGCCGGGCCCGGGCCGACGATCTCGCCAATCGGACCAAGATCGAGCAGCGTCGCCTCGATCTCGCGGAAAACACCTTGAAATCACAGCTCGCCGTGCAGGAGTCCGAGGTCAGCCGGCTGCGCACGACCTATCAGCTGCGTCAGGGCCAGCTCGAGAAGCTGAAGATCCGCGCCGGCATCAAGGGCAAGCTGCAGGTCGTCCCGGTGGAGGTCGGCTCGCAGCTGGCGGCCGGCGCCAACGTCGCGCGTGTCGCCGACCCCAGTCGCCTGAAGGCCGAACTGCGCATCCCGGAAACCCAGACCCGCGACATCGAGATCGGCCAGCTCGCCTCGATCGACACACGGAACGGCTTCGTCGCCGGACGCGTCTCACGCATCGACGCGGCAGCCGCCAACGGAACGGTGACCGTCGACGTCCAACTGACGGGCGAACTGCCGCGGGGGGCCCGGCCCGACCTGACGGTGGACGGCACGGTGGAACTCGAACGGCTCGACAACGTCGTCAACGTCGGCCGCGCCGCCTTCGCCCAGGAGAACAGCACGATGTCGCTCTTCAGGGTCATTTCTGGCTGCACGATCCCGCAGATGGACTGCGAGGCGACCCGTATCCAGGTGAAGTTCGGCCGCAGCTCGGTCAATACGATCGAGGTGCTCGACGGGCTCAAGCCGGGCGACCAGGTGGTGCTCTCCGACATGTCGGCGTGGGACGCCCACGACCGCGTCAGACTCAATTGACCGTTCCGTTCCCATTAGGCATCGCGGTCGCATCACGCGACTCGAACCTGCGAGGTAGACATGGCTGAACCCGGCAGCGCGCTCATCACGCTCGACAACCTGAAGAAGGTCTTCTACACCGACGAAGTCGAGACGCACGCTCTGGCGGGGATTCACCTCGAGATCAAGAAGGGCGAGTACGTCGCCATCGCCGGCCCGTCGGGCTGCGGCAAGTCGACGCTGCTCTCGATCCTCGGGCTGCTCGACACGCCGACCGAAGGCAAGTACTGGCTGAACGGCCGGCCCGTCGAGCAGCTCACGCTCTCGCGAGCGCGCCCGCACCCGCAATCGCGAGATCGGGTTCATCTTCCAGATCTTCAACCTGATCGGCGACCTGACGGTGTTCGAGAACGTCGAGCTGCCGCTCACCTACCGCGGCATGCGCGCCGCCGAGCGCAAAGAGCGCGTGCAACGCCGCGCTCGAGCGCGTCGGCATGGCGCACCGCGCCAAGCACCTCCCCAGCCAGCTCTCGGGCGGTCAGCAGCAGCGCGTCGCGGTCGCCCGCGCCGTCGCCGGCGACCCGCTCATCCTGCTCGCCGACGAGCCGACCGGCAACCTCGACTCGAAGAACGGCGAGATGGTGATGGAGCTGCTGCGCGAGCTGCACCGCGGCGGCGCCACCATCTGCATGGTGACGCACGATCCGCGCTACGCCGCGCCACGCCGACCGCAGCATCCATCTCTTCGACGGCCGCGTCGTCGAGGAGAACAGCGAAGTCAGCATCTAGCTCTCGCCGGGCGCGCCCGGAAAGGACCCGCCGTGGCCTCGAGTCTCACCGACCTGCGCTTCGGGGTCCGGCTGCTTTGGCGCGCGCCCGGGTTCGCCATCGTCGCCGTCCTGTCGCTCGCGCTGGGGATCGGCGCCAATGCCGCCATATTCGGCGCCATCAACGGGCTGCTGCTGAAGCCGCTGCCGGTCGCGGCCCCCGATCGCCTGGTCGCGATTTTCACCAGCGACTTCAGCGGGCCGCGCTACGGCGGTTCCTCCCACGCTGACGCCGTCGACTTCGCGGCCGGGGCGCCGGCCCTGAGCGGCGTGGCGACGGCGGCGATGGTGCCGATCAGCGTCAGCATCGGCCGGCAGCCCGAGCGCGTCTTCGCCGAACTGATCAGCCCCGACTACTTCGACGTCCTCGGGCTGCGCAGCGCCGCCGGCCGGCTGCCGAGCGGCGGCCTCACGGACGGTACCCTCGCGCCCGCCGTCGTCATCACCCATCGCTTCTGGCAGCGCCGCTTCGGCGGCGATCCTGGCGTCGTCGGCCGGGCAATCCGGGTCGGCCGAGAGGCGGCAACCATCGTCGCCGTCGGGCCACAGGACTATGCAGGCCTGACACGGGGCCTGGACCTCGACTTGTTCGTCGTCGAGCCGGTGGGGCCCGCTCGCTTGGCGGAGCGTGGCAATCGCGGCGTCACGGTCATCGGCCGCCTTGCCGGCGGCGCGACGGTGCCGCAGGCACAGGCGCAGCTGAATGCGGTCGCGCGCGCGCCTGCATCAGGCGTACCCGCGCGAATGGACCGACGTCCGCGGGACGCCGCGCCGGGTGACCGTCGAATCCGAGATGGCCCTTCGGATCCCGCCCGACGCGACCGGGCCGGTCGCTGGTTTCCTGCTGATGCTGCTCCTGACTGTGGGGCTCGTCCTGCTCGTCGCCTGCGCGAATGTCGCCGGGCTGCTGGTCGCTCGCGCCGCCGATCGCCAGCAGGAGGTCGCCGTGCGCCTGTCGCTCGGCGCCAGCCGAGCCCGGCTCGTGCGACAGTTCATGGTGGAAGCCGGCCTGCTCGCGGCGCTCGCCGCCGCCGCCGGCCTCGTCGTCGCCCAGTGGATGCTGGTGGCGCTCGAGAGCGTCCACCCGCCGCTGCCGCTGCCGGTACGGCTCGACTTCGCGCTGGACGGTACAGTGCTCGCCGCCACGCTGGTGCTGACGGCGGCCACGGCGCTGGCCTTCGGTCTGGCGCCGGCGCTTCAGGCGACCCGCGATCTGCATCGGGCCGCCAGCCAGCGCGGCGGCCGGCCGGATCGAGCGCGTCGCCTGCCGTTCCGCGGCCTGCTTGTCGCTGGCCAGGTGGCCGCGTCGGTGATGCTGCTGGTGCTCTCCGGGCTGTTCGTACGCAGCCTGCAGGGCTCGACGCAGGGCGACGTCGGCTTCGACGGGCGCCAGGTGCTCATCGCGGCCATCGACCCGTCGATGCTGGACTACTCGCCCGAGCGCGGCGCGCAGCTCTACGCCGACGTGACCGCCCGGCTGCGGGCCCTGCCTGGCGTCGAAGCTGCCGGCGTCGCCACCGTGGTGCCCCTGTCGCTCGATTTCGAGAGCGGCCGCCGTTTCATGCGGCCGTCGCACTATCAGCCGCAAAGCGGCGAGGACATGGAGGTCCACTACAACGTGGTCTCGCCGGGCTACTTCCAGACTCTCGGCATCCGGCTCCTCCGGGGCCGCGATTTCGCCGCCGCCGATCGAGCCGGGACCGAGCCGGTGATCGTCGTCAACGAGGCCTACGCTTCGCGCTACTGGCCGGGGCGCGATCCCCTGGCCGAGCGGGTGTCGGTCGGGGGCGACGAGGGCCCTTGGCTACGCGTCGTCGGCGTCGTGGCGAACACCCTGTACAACAGCCGCGGCGAGGCACCACCGCCGATGATGCTGCTGCCGTTCGCGCAGCACTATTGGCCGGCAGCCAAGCTGCACGTGCGGACGGCCGGCGACCCGGCGGCGATCGCCCCGGCCGTTCGCGAGGTGATCCGATCGGTCGATGCGTCGCTCCCGATGCTCGCGATCGGCACGATGACCGAGCGCACCAGCGCGTCACTGCTGCCGCAGCAGATCGCGGGCAGCCTCATCGGCACGTTCGGCGCCGTGGCGCTGCTGCTCTCGCTCCTGGGCCTCTACGGGATGCTCGCCCGGACGGTGGCGCAGCGCGGCCGCGAGATCGGCATCCGGCTCGCGCTCGGTGCGGCCCCCGGCGGGATTGTCCGGCTCGTGCTGGGCCAGGGCTCGCGTTTCACCGCGGCCGGCCTCGTCGCCGGCTTGGCACTTGCCGCAGGCATGGGGCAGCTGCTGGCGGGTTTCCTGCCCGGCGTGAGTCCCCTCGACCCGACCGCATTCGCCGGTGCCGCCGCCGTCGCGGCCGTCGCGGCGTTCGCCGCCATGTGGCTGCCCGTCCGACGCGCGCTGGCCGTCGATCCCGCGCAGGCCCTTCGAAGCGAGTAACATTCCTTTGGCCACACCACGCATGCATTCGTCCGATACCCTGCCGACGCGCCTCGACCTCCCCGAAGATCGGGAGCGGGCCCGTGCCTCCGCCGCGCCGTGCCGGCTGCTCGTCGCCGACGATCAGCCCGACGTCCTCGAGGCGCTGCGGCTGCTGCTCAAGGGCGAGGGCTACCAGATCGACACCGCCGCCTCCCCCGCCGGCGTCGTCGCCGCGCTCGAGGACAAGGAGTTCGACGTCCTCCTGATGGACCTGAACTACGCCCGCGACACGACGTCGGGCCAGGAAGGTCTCGATCTCCTGCACACGGTGCGGACGATGGACCCGACCCTGCCGGCGGTCGTGATGACCGCCTGGGGCAGCGTCGACGTCGCCGTCGAGGCGATGCGGCGCGGCGCCCGTGACTTCGTCCAGAAGCCGTGGGACAACGCCCGGCTCCTGGCCATCGTGCGCACTCAGGTCGAGCTGTCGCGGGCCCTGCGCCGCGGCCAGCGGCTCGAGGCCGAGAACCTGATGCTGCGCGGCGACGGCCAGCCGCACCTCATCGCCGATGCGCCGGCGATGCAGCCGGTGCTGCAGATGATCGCCCGCGTCGGCCCGTCCGACGCCAACATCCTGATCACCGGCGAGAACGGCACCGGCAAGGGCCTCGTCGCCCAGGCGCTGCACACCGTGTCGACCCGCGCCACGCGACCGCTCGTCACGGTCAACGCCGGCGGGGTGTCGGAAGGCGTCTTCGAGAGCGAGCTGTTCGGCCACGTCCGCGGCGCCTTCACCGACGCCAAGGCCGATCGCGTCGGCCGCTTCGAGATCGCCGAGGGCGGCACGCTGTTCCTCGACGAGATCGCCAACGTCCCGCTCAGCCAGCAGAACAAGCTGCTGCGGGTGCTCGAAACCGGCGACTTCGAGCGGCTCGGATCGTCGCGGACCCGGCGCGCCAACGTCCGCCTGGTCTCGGCCACCAACGCCGACCTGCACGCCGAGGTCGCGGCCGGCCGCTTCCGCCAGGATCTCCTGTTCCGCATCAACACCATCGAGCTGCGGCTGCCGGCGCTGCGCGAGCGGCGCGAGGACATCCCGGCGCTGGCCATGCACTTCCTCCAGCGCCGCGCCCGCCATTACCGCAAGGCCATCTCCGGCTTCGATCCGTCGGCGATGCAGGCGCTGCTCGAGCACCCCTGGCCGGGCAACGTCCGCGAGCTCGATCACGCCATCGAGCGGGCCGTCCTGATGGCCCAGGGCAGCACCGTCAAGGGCAGCGACCTCGGCCTGCGGACGACGCGCAGCGAAGGCGCCGCCCGCCTCGAGGACATGAGCCTCGAGGACGTCGAGTGCTTCCTCATCAAGAAGGCGATGAGCCGCTACGACGGCAATGTCAGCCACGCCGCCCGCGGCCTCGGCCTGAGCCGCAGCGCGCTCTATCGCCGCCTGCAGCGCTACGGGCTGTGAGTTGACCTCAACGGCGAAGTCCGAAGGACTGGAGCCGTGAGGCTAGCGACGAGTTCGAGACCAATTCGCCGGCGGCGGATTGGTCGAGGAGTCGGGCGGTGACGCCGCCGCGGACGCGCCTCTCCCACGATCAACGGCTCGTCCTGCTCGGGCTCGGCGCGGTCGCGCCGAGCGCCCTCGTCGCCCTCGTCCTGCTGTGGACGGGCGACCATCATCCGCGCACCCAGTGGACGCTGACGATCACGCTCGCTGTGCTCGCCTTCGGCTTCCTCGCCTCGATGAGGGCGCGGGTCATCATGCCGCTGCAGACGGTTGCCAACCTGCTCTCGGCGCTTCGCGAAGGCGACTTCTCGATCCGGGCCCGCAGCTCGCGCCGCGCCGATCCGCTCTACGACCTGCACGCCGAGGTCAACGCGCTCGCCGAGATGCTGCGCGGGCAGCGCCTCGACTCGCTCGAAGCGACCGCCCTGCTGCGCAAGGTCATGGCCGAGCTCGACGTCGCCGTCTTCACCTTCGACGAGCGGCGCCGCCTGCAGCTGGTGAACCACGCCGGCGAGCGGCTGCTCGGGGCGCCCGCGGAGCGGCTCCTCGATCGCCACGCCACCGAGCTCGAGATGGACCACTGGCTCGACTCCGGCGGGCCGCGCATCGAGCCGATTGCGCTGCCCGGCGCGACCGGCCGGTGGGAGGTGCGGCACACGCCCTTCCGCCAGCGCGGCCTGCCCCATCACCTCGTCGTGCTCACCGACGTCAGCAAGCCGCTCCGCGACGAGGAACGCGCCGCGTGGCAGCGCCTGATCCGCGTCCTCGGCCACGAACTGAACAACTCCCTGGCGCCGATCAAGTCGATCGCCGGCAGCCTCGGCAGCCTGGTGCAGCGCGAGCCGCGGCCCGACGACTGGGAGACGGATCTGGGGCGCGGCCTGAGCGTGATCGCGACCCGGGCCGAGGCGCTGAGCCGCTTCATGGCCGCCTACGCCCAGCTGGCCCGGCTGCCGGCCCCGAGCCCGCGGCCGATACGGGTCGTGACGCTGGTCGAGCGCGTCGCCCGGCTCGACACGCGGCGCCCCGTCGCCGTCGAAGGCGGCCCAGACGTCACGATTCGAGGCGGACACCGACCAGATCGAGCAGCTGCTCATCAACCTGATCAAGAACGGAATCGACGCGGCCTCCGAGACCGCGGGCGGGGTCAGCGTCGGGTGGTCGCGGGTGCCGGGCTCGCTCCCGCCGATGCTCGAGCTGACGGTCGCCGACGAAGGCCCCGGCCTGTCGAACACCGCCAACCTGTTCGTGCCGTTCTTCACCACCAAGCCGGGCGGCTCGGGCATCGGGCTGGTGTTGTGCCGGCAGATCGCCGAGGCGCACGACGGCGCGCTCACGCTGGAGAATCGCACCGACGTCCGCGGCTGCCGGGCCATCCTGCGGCTGCCCATCGGCCGCGCGAGCGCGGCCGGCGCCTAGCCGCAGAACTCCCAACCGCCAATTTCCAACCTCCAAGGAACTCTCAACTTTCAACGCCCAAACCCTGCCGGTTCGGCCGGAGCGAAGCGACCGGCCCTTGGGCGTTGGCTCTTGGGAGTTCCTTGGGAGTTGGTCCTTGGTAGTTGGGAGTTGTCAGGCGCCCAGGCGAAGCGAGCGGACGAAGCCCGCGAGCGAAGCTGATAAGCTACGCGTATGCACCCGTGGCACGACATCTACGTGGACGACCACATCATCGGCGCCGTGTTCCCGGCGATCATCGAAGTGCCGATGGGCAGCAAGAACAAGTACGAGCTCGACAAGGAGTCTGGCCTGCTGCGGCTCGACCGCGTCCTCTACAGCGCCGTCTACTACCCGGCCAACTACGGCTTCATCCCGCGCACCTACTGTGACGACGGCGATCCGCTCGACGCGCTCGTCCTGGGCCAGGAATCCGTCCATCCGCTGACCGTGGTCGAGGCCCGCGCCATCGGCGTCATGCGGATGCGCGACGAAAAGGGCATCGACGACAAGATCATCTCGGTCAGCGTCCACGATCCCGGCGTTCTGCGACTACAAGGACCACACCCAGCTCCCGGCGCACACCCTGCGCGAGATCCGCCGCTTCTTCCAGGACTACAAGACCCTCGAGAACAAGCAGGTCGTGGTCGAGGACTTCATGGGCCCCGATGAAGCCGTGCGCGTGCTCGAGGACGCCCTCGAGCTGTATCGCAAGCTCCGACGCGGCGAGATCGATCGCCGCAAGTCGTGATCGGCCCGATCGTCCCGGCCACGCTCGACGGCTGGAGCCTGCTGCACCAGGCCTTCCGACTGCGCTGGCCGGCACTCCAGAAGCTCTCCGCCGCGGCGCGCGCCGAGCTTGCGGCCTCGGCGGCTGCGGCCTTCACCGCCCCCGCCCAGGGCGGCGGCACGGCGCTGGTGCAGCTGCTCGGTCACAAGGGCGACCTCCTGGTCATCCACGCCCGCGCCGACTTCGACGCCCTCGGCCAGGCCCAACTCGATCTGGCCCGCGCGCCGCTGTTCGAGTACCTCGAGCCGACCCTGTCGTACGTGTCGATCGTCGAGCTCGGCATGTACGACATGACCGGCAAGCTGTACGGCGAGTTGGCCGGCGGCGGCCTCGAGCCGGGCACCGAGGCCTTCGACGCGGCCTTCGCCGCGGAGATGGCCGGGCAGGCGAAGCGGGTCGGCAGCCGGCTGTTCCTCGAGCTGCCACGCCGCCGCCACGTCTGTTTCTATCCGATGAACAAGCGGCGCGGCGAGGACAAGAACTGGTACAGCGCCGCGTTCGAGGATCGCGCGGCGATGATGCGCGAACACGGCCACATCGGCCGGAAATATGCCGGCCGCGTCACCCAGATCATCTCCGGCTCGATCGGCTTCGACGACTGGGAGTGGGGCGTCGACCTGTTCGCCGACGACCCGGCGGTCTTCAAGCAGCTGATCTACGAGATGCGCTTCGATCGCGCCAGTGCCGACTACGCCGAGTTCGGGCCCTTCGCCGTCGGGCTGCAGTTCGCGGCGTCGGAGCTCGGCACGCTGCTCGAGGGGCGGACGCCGCCGCTCGTCGCGTAACCTCCCGCTGTCCGCCCATCGCCTCATGAGCACGTCCGCTCCGCAGCGGCTCCCCGCGCCGCCCGGCACCGATCCGACGCCGGTCTATCGACATCGCGACGGCCTCTACGCCCCCGACCTGGTCACCGCCGGCCTGGTCTATCTCGACGTCTTCACCTGGCTCGATCGCCACCCCTCGGACCTAAACGGCCTGTGCGCCGGACTCGGCATCCAGCAGCGGCCGGCCGACGTGATGGTCACGCTGTTCGCGGCCATGGGCCTGGTCGTGCGCGATGGCCCGACGATCCGCCTGACGGCGCTCGGCCGGGACCACTTCACCGCCGACTCGCCGTACTCGCTGCGGGCCTACTACGCCTCGTTTCGCGAGCGCCCGGTGTGCCGCGACCTCGTCGACGTCCTGAAGAGCGGCAAGCCCGCCGGCTGGGCCGCCACGAAGCCGAACGACTGGCTGACCGCGATGCTCGACCCGGCTTTCGCCGCCGGCTTCACGGCCGCCATGGACAGTCGCGGCCTGTATCTCGGCCGGGCCGCGGCCGCCGCCCTCGACCTGGCCGGCCGGCAGGCCCTCCTCGACATCGCCGGCGGATCCGGCATCTACGCCTGCGCCTTCGTCGATCGGCACCCGCACCTCACCGCGACCGTCTTCGAGCGGCCGCCGGTGGACGCGGTGGCGGCGAGAGCCATCGCCGGCCGCGGCTTCGGCGATCGCGTCCGGGTGCAGGACGGCGACATGCTCCGCGATCCGCTGCCGGGCGGACACGACGTCCACCTGATCTCGAACGTCCTGCACGACTGGGACGTGCCGGCGGTCGACCGCATCCTCGCCGCCAGTTTCGCCGCGCTCCCACCGGGCGGCCTGCTCGTCATCCACGACGCCCACCTGAACGCGGAGAAGACCGGGCCGCTCCCTATCGCCGCCTACTCGGTCATGCTGATGCACGGCACCGAAGGCCGCTGCTACAGCGTCGCCGAGATGTTCGAGCGAACGACCGCGGCCGGGTTCCGCGAGCAGGCGTTCGTCGAGACCGCCGGCGACCGCAGCCTGGTCACCGCCCGCAAGCCGGCGTAAAAAACGAAACGCCCGGCCCAGCGTGAGCTGGAGCCGGGCATCCTGCGCCTGCGATGGGTTCTGCGTGAACCCGCCGCCAGATATCAGAGGTTGAGCTGCATCACGGTGTTCGAGACGGCCGTGCCGCCGAGCACCAGGCAGTTCGCCGTGATGTCCTGCTTGCCACCAGCAACGCGCTCCAGGTCGGAGTCCGACAGCTCGCCCTCGGCGGCGGCGTACGGAATCACCACGTGAACGGTGTCCGCCGTGTCGGCAACGGCCTTGACGTTCGTCGAGCCCAGCTGCGTGTTCAGCTGCTTCTCGATGGTGCCCTTGGGGTTGCTCAGGAGGGCCGCGCGGTACTTCGGGTTCTCCGACGCGAACTTGCCGACGAGGTCCTGAATCTGTCCGCGCGTCATCTTTTCGGCCATGGTGTGTGTGTCTCGCTCTCTACTGAAATGGTTAGTGGCTTCCGTCCGTTCGTCGAACGGTCACGGCACTCTCTAGAGCAACCCGGGTGCCAAGGCCGCCCTGGGTGACGCCGTCAATGAAATCAGGGCATTTCGGCATCTTTCGGCGGGGAGCGCGAAGAATGTTGGAGGCCGGCCTCCAACTTGCCGTTGCCGGGCCTCCAGAAGGGTCAGACCCGCCGCAGGTGGACGGAGTGGACCCGGTGCTCCTGGCCCTTGACGAGCACCAGCTGGGCCCGGGTCCGCGTCGTCAGGATGTTCTCGCGTAGGTTCTTCCCGTTGATCTCGCGCCAGATGCGGTGCGCGGTCTCACGCGCCTCATCGTCCGAGAGCGATGCGTAGCGGTGGAAGTAGGCCTGCGGATCCTGGAACACGGTGGCGCGCAGCTTCATGAAACGGGCGACGTACCAGTCCTCGATGATGCGCTCGTCGGCGTCGACGTAGATCGTGAAGTCGAAGAAGTCGGAGGCGAACAGCTGCATCTCGGGCCCGACCGACGGCGGCGCCTGCAGTACGTTCAGGCCCTCGACGATGACCACGTCGGGCTGCCGCACCGTCTGCTCGGCACCGGGCACGATGTCGTAGCGGACGTGCGAGTAGACCGGCGCCTTCACCTCGGCCGCCCCCGACTTGACGTCGGCCAGGAACCGAACCAGCCGGCCGCGGTCGTAGCTCTCGGGGAAGCCCTTGCGCTGCATCAGGCTGCGCTCTTCGAGGATGCGGTTCGGCAGCAGGAACCCGTCGGTGGTAATCAGGTCGACGCGGGGGTGATCCGGCCAGCGCGAGAGCAGCGCCTGCAGGATGCGCGCGGTGGTGCTCTTCCCCACCGCCACCGAACCGGCCAGGCCGATGATGAACGGCGTCTTGGCCGAGTGATCGCCGAGGAAGGTCGACGTGGCGCCGTGCAGCGCTCGCGTCCCGAGCACATGCAGGCTCAGGAGGCGCGACAGCGGCAGGTAGATCTCGACCACGTCCTCCATCGAGAGGACGTCGTTGAGGCCGCGCAGCGCGGTCAGGTCGGCGTCCGACAGCGTCAGCGGCGTGTTGGCGCGCAGCGGCGCCCACTCGGCCCGGCTGAAGGTCAGGAACCGGGAGGGAATCGTGTCCCGGGCGGTCTGGCGGCGCTCGACGGTCACCCGGGGCTCGTCCATCGCCTGGCCGGTCTCAGTAGCCCGATGCCGGTGCGCCGACGGCCTCGCCGCGGGACTCGCGGACGATCTTGACCCCGGCGCTGGCCCCGATCCGGCTGGCGCCCGCCGCGGCCATGGCCTTGACTTGCTCCAGGTCGCGCACGCCACCGGCGGCCTTCACCCCCATCTCCGGACCGACCACGCGGCGCATCAACTGCACGTCGGCGATCGTCGCCCCGGTCTTGGCGAAGCCGGTCGACGTCTTCACGTAGTCGGCGCCCGCCGCCTTGGCCAGCGTGCAGGCGGTGATCTTCTCCTCGTCGGTCAGCAGCGCCGCCTCGATGATCACCTTACTCAGCGCGCCGCCCTCGCGGCACGTGTCGGCGACCGCCGCGATGTCGCGCTCCACCGTGCGCAGATCACCGGATTTCAGCGCGCCGACGTTGATCACCATGTCCACCTCGCGGGCGCCGTCGAAGACGACGCGGCGGGTCTCGTAGGCCTTGACGTCGGCGGTCGTCGCGCCGAGCGGAAAGCCGACCACGGCGCAGACGCCGACCGGCGTCCCGCGCAACAGGCGGTTCGCCGTGGCCACCCAGACCGGGTTGACGCAGACCGTCGCGAACGAGAACTCCGCCGCCTCGCGGCACAGCGCCTCGACCTCGGCCCGGGTCGCATCCGGCTTGAGCAGCGTGTGATCGATCAGCCCGGCCACTTCGCCGGGGCGGCCGCCGCCGGCGTGGAGGCCCAGGCGCGTCGCGCCGGCCTCGAGCAGGCCGCGGACGCGGGTCGGGCAGCACTCGTGGAGCACGCCGTGACAGGCGCACTGGACCGCGCCGCTGCCGCCGCCATGGCCCAGCGTGGCGATGACCTCGGCGGTGATGATCTCGACGAGCCGCGCGATGTCGGGAGCGGCGGGGGTCATTTCTGCGAGCCTCGCGTTTCGAGCCGGTGGATCCGGGCCAGGCGGCGGATGTAGCGGGGTTCGGTCATCGGCGTGGCCAGCCACGTGTCGACGATGGCGAGGGCGGCATCGGTCGAGAGCAGCGTCGCCCCCAGCGTGAGGACGTTGGCGCCGTTGTGCTCGCGGGCGTAGCGGGCCAGCGTCGGCGTGGTGCACATGGCGGCCCGGATCCCGGCCACCTTGTTGGCGGCGATGCACGAGCCGAGGCCGGCGCCGTCGATGACGATGCCGCCGTCGGCTTCGCCGCGGGCCACGGCCAGGGCGACGACCGCGGCGACGTCCGGGTAGTCGACCGGCTCGCTGCCCTCGGCGCCGCTCTCGTCGACGGCCCGGCCCTGGGCGCGCAGGTGCGTCACGACGGCCCGGCGCAGCGCCACGCCGGTGTGGTCGCTCCCCACCGCGACGCGCCGGACGTCGGCCGGCGGCGCCCCGGCCACAGATCTCGCGGCCGTCGGTCGCGCGACACCGTGATCCGGCGGTCGCGCAGGGTGTCCTGCCGCCAGCGGCGTGATGTGGCCGCGCGGGGCCAGTTCCACCGTGCTGCCCACGTCCAGCAGCCGTGCGTCCGCCTCGGTGATGATCTCGAACCTCTTCATGCTAGTGGTCGGGGCGCTTCATGCTAGATTCTGCGTCCGATGCGCGTCCTCATCTCCGCCGACACCATCGCCGCTCGTATCAAGGAGCTGGCGCACCAGATCGACAGCGAGTATCCGCCCGACGCCCGTGTTCACATGGTCTGCGTCCTGAAGGGCGGCTTCGTCTTCCTGGCCGACCTGGTCCGACACATGTCCCCGCGCGTCACGCTCGACTTCATCGCCGTGTCGAGCTACGCCAAGGGCACCACGAGCTCCGGCGAGGTCCGCTTCCTCAAGGACCTCGACGAATCGCTCGACGGCAAGGACGTCATCATCGTCGAGGACATCGTCGACACCGGGCTGACGCTCAGCTACCTGCACGGCATCCTGCGCAACCGCAACCCGCGCTCGCTGCGCACCGCCTGCCTGCTGAGCAAGCCGTCGCGTCGCAAGGTCGAGGTCCAGGTCGAGTACATCGGCTTCACCATCGAGGACCTGTTCGTGGTCGGCTACGGCCTCGACTTCGAGAGCCGCTACCGCAACCTGCCGGATATCGCGGTGCTGCAGTAGCGCCGGGGCCGTCACTTCTTCACCGCCGCCCGCACGGTGTCGGCCGCCGCCCGCGCGGCGACGAGAATCGCCGCCTCGTTCAGCGTCAGCACCTTCCGGTCGCGCATCAGCACCTTGCCGTTGACGATCGTGGTCGTCACGTCGTCGCCGTGGGCGCTGTAGACCAGATGAGCGACCGGGTCGTAGATCGGCGTCTGCCGCGGTCCGCGCGTGTCGACCAGGATGACGTCGGCGCGCTTGCCCGCTTCGAGGCTGCCGATCTGCGCGCCGAGGCCGAGCGCCGCCGCGCCGCCGCGCGTCGCCATGTCGAGCACCGCGGTCGCCGGCAGCGCCCGCGGATCGTTCCGGGCGTGCTTCTGCAGGAACGCCGCGAACCGCATCGCCTCGAACATGTCGAGGTCGTTGTTGCTGGCGGCGCCGTCGGTCCCGAGTCCGACGGTGATCCCGGCCTCGAGATAGTCGACGACCGGCGCCGTCCCGCTGGCCAGCTTCATGTTGCTCTCGGGGTTGTGCGACACCGCGACGCCGGCGCCCTTGAGCACGACCATGTCCTCGGGCGACACCCAGACGCCGTGCGCCGCCAGCGTCCGCGGCCCCCACAGGCCGAGGCCGTTGAGGTATTGCGTCGGCGTCGCGTTGCGCCAGCGTCAGCGCCGCATCGACCTCGGCCCGCGTCTCGGCCAGGTGGATGAGGAGCGGCGCCTGGTACTTGTCCGCCAGCGCGCGGCACGCCTTCAGCGTCGCCGGCTCGAGCGTATAGAGCGCGTGCGGCGCCACCGCTGCCGTGATCAGCGGGTGGCGCCTGCCACTGCGTCGAGGAACCGCTCGGCCCGCGCCAGGCCCTCTTCCGGCGTCTTGGCGTCCGCGACCGGGAACTTGATGATGGTCTGGCCGAGCACCCCGCGGAGCCCGGCCTCGCTCGCGGCGCGGGCGATCTCCTCCTCGAAGTAGTACATGTCGGCGAACGTCGTCGTTCCCGACCGGATCATCTCGAGCGCCGCCAGCTGCGTGCCGGTGCGGACGAAGGCCGGGGTCACCGACTTCGCCTCGGCCGGGAAGATGTACTGCTGCAGCCAGTCCATCAGGTTCAGGTCGCTGCCCAAGCCCCGAAACAGCACCATCGGGGCGTGCCCGTGCGTGTTGATCAGCCCGGGCAGGGCGATCTGTCCCCGTCCGTCGATCGTCTGGCGGGCGGTGAAGGCGGCGGCGATGGCGGCCGGGGTATCGACGCCGACGATGTCGGCGCCGTCGATGGCGATGGCCCCCGGCGCGAGCACGCGGCGGGTCGCATCCTGGGTGATGACCGTGGCGTTGGTGATGACCAGCGCGACGCGCTGCCTGGCGGGTGCTTGGGCGTGGAGCACGCCGCTGTCCGCCGCGACGGCCAGCACCGACACGGCCGCCAGGATGAGGCCCAGAACTCGACGCAGCGGCACGGCCTCATCTTATACTCTGGCGTGGCCTTACACGTCGTCGACCACCCCATCGCCCACGACCTGCTGCTGTCGCTCCGCGACAAGTCGACGCCGTCCGACACCTTCCGTCAGCTGGCCCGCCGCCTGAGCCTGGTCCTGACGCTCGAAGCCACCCGGGATCTGGAGACGCGGCCGACGACCATCGAGACGCCGCTGGGCCCGGCCACGGGGACGCGGGTCGCCACCGACGTGGTCGTGGTCCCGGTGCTGCGGGCCGGCCTCGGCATGCTCGACGCCGTCCTCGAGCTGCTGCCGAGAGCGAAGGTCGGCCACATCGGGCTGCAGCGCGACGAGGAAACCGCGGTGGCGTCGAAGTACTACGCCAAGTTCCCGGTCGGCCTGGCCGAGGCCCGCGTGCTGATGATCGATCCCATGCTGGCGACCGGCGGCAGCGCGGTGTTCGCGCTCGATCTGCTCCGCGACGCCGGCGCCCGCGACATCCGCCTGCTGTGCATCGTCGCCTCGCCCGAGGGCGTCAAGACCGTCGAAGCCGCCTACCCCGGCGTCCACATCTACACGCCGGTCGTCGATGCCTACCTGAACGCGAAGAAGTTCATCGTGCCCGGGCTGGGCGACTTCGGCGATCGTCTCTACGGGACCTAGTGGCCCTCGACCGCGCCGTGATCCTCGACGCCCATCACCACCTCTGGCGCTTCGATCCGGCGCGCCTGCCCTGGATCTCGGCGGCGATGCCGGCCCTGCGCCAGGACTACGGCCTCGCCGACCTCGAGACGGCGATCGCCGGGACCGGCGTCGATCGCAACGATCCTCGTGCACGCGCAGCAGCGGGTCGACGAGACGGAGTGGATGCTCGGCCTGGCCGCCGCGTCGGGCGAGCGGATCGCCGGCGTGGTCGGCTGGGTGCCGCTCGTCGCGCCGGACCTGGACGACACGCTGACGCGGCTCGCCGCCGATCGACGGCTGCGCGGCGTCCGCCACATCGTCCACGATGAGCCCGACGACGACTACCTGCTGCGCGACGACGTCAATCGTGGCGTGGCGCGGCTGCGCGCCCACGGCCTGGTCTACGACGTGCTGATCTTCGCCAGGCACCTGCCGCAGGCCAGCGCGTTCGTCGACCGGCATCCCGATCAGCCGTTCGTCATCGATCACGTGGCCAAGCCGACCATCCGCGCCGGCCACTTCGACACGCGGTGGGCCGACGGCCTGCGGGCGCTCGCCGAGCGGCCGCACGTGACCTGCAAGCTGTCCGGGATGGTCACCGAGGTGCGCGACGCCGCCTGGACGCCGGCGCTCCTCCAGCCCTACGTCGACGTCGCGCTGGAGGCGTTCGGACCGTCGCGGCTGATGTTCGGTACCGACTGGCCGGTCTGCAGGCTGCGGTGCGAGTACGCCGATTGGCTGGCCGCCGTCCGCGGCTTCATCGCGCCGCTCTCGTCCGACGAGCAGGCGGCGATCCTGGGCGGCACCGCCGCCCGTGTCTACGGAGTGTGATGCAGCAAGTCGTCCTTCTCGAACCGGGCCGCTTCGCCCTCCGCGACGTCGAGCCGCCGCGCCCCGCCGAGCGCGAGGCGCTCGTCCGGGTCCGTCGCATCGGCGTCTGCGGCACCGACCTGCACGCCTACGCCGGCCGGCAGCCGATGTTCGCCTACCCGCGCGTCCTCGGCCACGAGCTGGCGGTGACGGTCGAGACCGTGCCGGCCGGCGACACGCGGGTGCGGCCCGGCGACCTGTGCGCGGTGCGGCCGTTCCTGAACGATCCGCAGTCACGGGCCAGCCTGCGCGGCCGGCCGAACTGCTGCGAATCGCTGAGAGTGCTGGGCGTGCACATCGATGGCGGCATGGGCGAGCTGCTCGCGGTCGAGACGCGCTTCCTCCATCCGGTGCCGGATCTCGACATCGAGGCGGCGGCGCTGATCGAGCCGCTCAGCATCGGCTGCCACGCCGTCGGCCGCGGCCGGCCGACGCCGGAGGATCGCACGCTCGTCATCGGCGCCGGGCCGATCGGCCTGGCCACCGCGCAGTTCGTCGCCCTGGCCGGAGCGCCGCTCACCATCGTCGATCTCGTCGGACCGGCGACGCGCCACGGCGGCGGGCATCGTGCCGGCGGCCACCATCGTCGATACGGTTCCCGCCGACGAGCGCTTCGACTGCGTGTTCGACGCCACCGGCAGCGCCGCGTCGATGATGCGCGCCTTCGACTACGTCGCGGCCGGCGGCCGGCTCGTCTACGTCGGCCTGACGCTCGAGCCCCTGACGATCAACGACGTCGAGCTGCACCGCCGCGAGATCACGATCCTGGCCAGCCGCAACGCCACGCCGGCCGATTTCGAGCGCGTCATCGCCGCGGTCCGCGGCGGCCACGTCGATCCGCGGCCGTGGATCACGCATCGGCTGAGCCTCGACACGCTGCCGACGGCGTTCGACGCGGTGCGCGCCGATCCGGCGCTCATCAAGGCCATCCTGACGCTCTGAGCGTCGCCGCTACGGCGTCGGCTGCTTGACGAACCTCACCGCGCTCTCGAGCGCCTGCAGGGTGATGTCGAGCAGCGCCTCTCCGTCCTTCAGGTCGGGCCGGTTCTGGCCCTGCGGCCCCATCACGAAGTCGTGATACCCGCCCTCGTAGACTTCCATGTGCACCTTCTTGCCGGCCTTCTCGAGTCGGTCGTGCAGCGCCTTGTTGACGGGCTGCAGCGAATCGGCGGTGCCGACGAGGATCAGGATCGGCGTGTTCACTTTCTCGATGTTGGCGGCGGCGCGCGGCTCGTCGACGGTCATGCCGCGGAAACGGTCCTCCCGCGGCGCGCTCGGATCGGGCTTGATGCCGAGGAAACGGATCGGCGCGCCGGCGCCCAGAATCGCCGCCCGCACCGACGTCCGCGCCAGCAGGTGCATCGTGACGTCGCCGCCCAGGCTGACGCCGTAGACGTGGATGCGGCTCGCGTCGACGAACGGCAGCCTCTTCACGTGATCGATGACGGCGACGGCATCGTCGGCATAGGTGACGGCATCGGCCGGCGGCGGATCGGCGAGGGTGGCGAAGTTCTACCGCCCGGTAATCGGCGATGACGATGGCGTAGCCTTCCTGCAGGAAGCGCTCGAACACCGGGCCGCCGTGATCGCCGCGGGCCCAGCCGACGAGCTGCTCCATCCCGCGCCCGCCCGGCGCGCCGTGGAAGTGGACGAGCACCGGGAACGGGCCGTTGCCCTTCGGCTTGCGCATCGCCGCGGCGACGTACAACCCGTCCTTGCTCTTGATGTAGATTCGCTCGACGGGCGAGTCGGCCTCGCTGACGACGTGGATGTACTTCTCGTGCGGGAGGATTTTGGCGCCCGGGAACTGTTGGATGTCACCGGCCATGAGCATCGCGAGCAGCAGCCACATGGCGCGGATTGTACACGGGTGCCGGCGGCTCCGGAGCGCCGCCCGGGAGCCCGCCAACCGTGCCCGCGGCCGCAACGGTCCGGTTGCGCCGGTCCGAGGCTTCGGCTACGATCATTGTCCTGCACGTTCGCGTGCGCGCTTGGCTCAGTGGTAGAGCATCGCCTTCACACGGCGGGGGTCCCAGGTTCGAATCCTGGAGCGCGCACCACTACACTCCCGAAGTCCGCCCCTACTGTCCCGCGCCAAACGCGTACAACGCGCTGCGCGTGCGCACGAAGAGCTGTCCATCGGCCGGGACCGGGGTGGCGAACACCTCATCGTCGAGCGGGTTGACCGCAAGAATCTCCCAGTCGCCCCGGGCAGACACCACCGAGACGGTGCCGTCCTGGCTCACCAGCCAGACCTTGCCGTCGGCGCCCACTGGCGAGGCAAAGTACTTGTCGATGGCGCCCTTGAGGCGGCCTTCCTTGAGCACCTTGCCCGTCGTGGGATCGAAGGCCAGCAGGATGCCGCTGTCGTTGACCATGAACAGCACGCCCTGGTAGAGCAGCGTCGACGGCACCTGCGGCACCGGGCGCTGGTACTTCCACCGAATCGCGTGATCCGTCATGTCGCCTTTGCCGCCCAGCTTGATGGCGAGCAGCCCGTTCTCGGCGGCGAGCATGGACCGGAACACGTCCCACTCGTTCGCCGTGAGCTTGCCGTCACGGTCCAGATCGAACGCCGGGAACCCGTCCGGCCCGAGCATGCGGTCCATCGGCGTGGTCCCGCTGACTTCCGTCTGTCCGACAAGGCCGTCGCCGTTCGAGTCGTAGCGCTTTAGTCCTTCGTCGAAGGGGACGGTGGCCACCTGGCGACCCGGCTGATTCTGCGGAAAGCCCCAGCCGTTGATGTAGAGCGTGTCGTCGTCGACGCTCGCCACCGATTTCATCTCACACGCGAGGCCGCGCACCCACCACACCGCCTTGCCGTCCGAGAGGGCGTAGGCGGTGAGCTGGAACGACTCGGGCACGAGGAGCTGCGCGCCGCCGGTCGCCGGGCGATAAATCGTCGGCGTCGAATAGCCGGAGATGGCGTGGGGCTTCGGCGTCTTCCAGCGCTCGCGACCGGTCTTGGCGTCGAGGCCGAGCAGGTAGGAGTCCTTGTCCTGGTCGACGCTCAACACCAGCGTGCCGTCGGCCAGCATGGGTGACGCCCCGAACCCGTAGAACATGTTGAAGGGGCCAATCGGCTTGCGCCACCGCTCGCGTCCATCGGCGGTGTAGCTGATCAGCCCGAACTCCTGGAAGAACGCATAGACGTTGGCGCCGTCGGTCACCGGGCTCGGCGAGGCCGGACCGTTGACGTTCTCCCGGCGCCCGGCCTGGGCGCGCGGCACTTCACGGCGCCACAGCTCGCGTCCGGTCTTGCGATCGAGCCCGATGACGAGGAGCGTGTAGCCCTCCTTGTCGGGCGTGTGGGCGGTGAGGAAGATGTGCGACTCGCTCAGGACAGGCGAGGAGTGGCCCGGCGGCAACGGCGTCTTCCAACGGACGTTCTTCTCGGGACCGAAGCTGACCGGCAGGCCGGTCGCCGCCGAGACGCCGGTGCCGTTCGGGCCGCGGAACCGGCTCCACGACTCGCGCTCGGCGGCCGACACCGCACCGCAAGCCAGCGACACCCCGAGAAGCACGCCGATCCATCGCCGCATCATGCTGCGGATTGTAGCGCCGGACCCGACTGGCCCGCGCACTCAGGCCTAAGCGGCGAGGCGGCTTTCCACCAGCGAACAGATGGCGTGCAGGATCGTCCGCTGGACTTCCTGGACGCGCGGCGTCGACTCGTCGGCGACGTTGATGTGGATCTCCGCGGCGGCGCCAATCGGGCCGCCGTCGCGGCCGGTCAGCGCAATCGTGACCAAACCGGCCTTGCGGGCCGCGACCAGCGCCGCCAGCACGTTCGGCGAGCGGCCGCTGGTGGAGATGCCGAAGGCGATGTCGCCGGGCTGGCCGAGTCCCTCGATCTGACGGGTGAAGACCGTCTCGTAGCCGTAGTCGTTGGCGATGGCGGTGACGATGTTCGAGTCCGCGGTCAAGGCGACGCCGGGCAGCGAGCGCCGCTCCATCTCGAACCGGCCAACCAGTTCGGCGACCAGGTGCTGCGCGTCGGACGCGCTGCCACCGTTGCCGAACGCCAGCACCTTGCCGCCACCCTCGAGCGACCGGCTCATGGCGTCGGCCGCGGCGACCAGGACGGGCAGATGCGCGCCGGCGAAGCGCTCGTGTGAGGCGACCGACTCGCGGAAGATGGACTGGAGCCGGGCGAGCGGGTCGGACGACATGGTGCCTCTTCTCCACGAGCGCGCGGCAAGCTGCGCGCGACGGCGTCGCGGAGCGGGATGCCGAAGCTCGAACGATGACCCGTTGGGGAGCCGCAGCGCGTCCGCGACCATCGCGACAGCGCCACTCGGAGAGTACCCGGGACACCCCACACCGGTCAAGGCACTCCCTCGCAACTATCGACGTTCTGCGCAATGCGCGCCGCGCGTGGCGGCCATGCGGCGGCGGCAGCGCACGGGCTGGCGGGAGAGGGCGTCACCGCGGATGAGGATTCGACGGCAACATCTTCAAGGAGCGTGCACTTTCTGCCGACTTCCGAGTTGCGCGGCCTTCATCGTCGCCGTTCGCTCTTCGCAGCTGCGATTTCATTTTTGGTTCGACGGACGCTGCGCAAAACGTCACGATGATGCCGTAACATTTCCGTGGCGGCTCAAGGCTGAGCTGGGCACCAATATTGCAAGCGGGGCATCTTCATGCGGATCGTGCGACGTCGGTTGGTAGCGTGGATCACCGGTCTGGCCGTCGGCTCTCTGGCCTACTCCGTCGTCTCGTTGGCGCAGGTCGCGCCGGCCGTTCCGTATCCGATCGTCTTCGTCTCCCGGCAAATCCCGGATCGCGGAACCATCTACTGGAACGTCCCGCGCGACCAGCCCGGCGTTGGCGCGCATAGCCGATTTCGCGTGGCGTCGCCCGGACAGCTGGTGGTCCGCGAGACGAACGGCGCGCTTCGCCTGCTGGTGAACGGCGCCGCCCCCACCACCGCCTCGCTGAACCTGATCGACGTCAACGGTCCGGACGTCTCCTACGACGGCCAGTGGATTGCGTTCGCCGGCATTCCGCAGGGCAGCTACGACCCCGGCCCCGTGACCAACCCGAGCGCCTGGCGCATCTACGCGATCCGACCCGACGGCACCGGCCTGCGGCGTGTCTCGCCCGACGAGAGCCGGGCCGGCATCTCGTCCAACCTGCAGGCCTACGACGACACCGATCCGGCCTGGCTGCCGGATGGCCGTCTGGTCTTCAGCTCGACCCGCTATCCGGGCTTCGGCCACTACAGTGGCGTGCGTCTCAGCAACCTCTACGTGATGAACGGCGACGGCACGAACCTGCGCCGCATCACGTCCGAGCGCAACGGCGCCGATCGGCCGCTCGTCGACCCCGTCACCGGCAAGATCGTCTTCGCGCGCTGGTGGCGCAATCACCGCTTCCCGCTCGACGACATGAGCACCGTGGCCGATCCGAACGGCGGCTTCCGCCAGAAGGACGGCCTCAGCGCGCTCACCGACGTCCAGATGACCGGCTCCGGCCAGTACGCGGGCTTCCTCTTCCGCAACGCCTGGCATGCGGCGGTGATCAACCCGGACGGGACGGGCCTGGCGATGTGGAGCGGCTCGCAGCGCAATCAGGCCGTGTCCGGGAACGACGAACGGAATCACATCTACGGCGGTGCGTTCTCGCCGAGTGGCGAGTTCTACGCCAACTACTTCCCGATGTACAACATGACCGAAGCCGCGGGCTTCGGCGGGATCCGCAAGTTCCTGCGCGGCGCGGCGGCCGGCTACACGCCCATCGCCGGGCAGACAACACTTTCGACCAACTACGCCAGCACGAACCCGACCTCGTACGGCGTCTACAACGGGACCTACGTCACCGAGCCCGAGGTGCTGCCGGACGGCCGGGTCATCGTCTCGACCGCCAACAGCGTCGCCCAGGACTACGGGCTGGCGGTGATGAACGCCGACGGATCGGGCATGACCCCGCTCTACGACCGTGCCGGCACGACCGAGCTGCGCGTCCGCGCCATCCGGCCGCGGACCTTGCCGCCGGTGCTCGCCGACACCGTGACGCAGGTGCCCAGCCGCACGCCGCCGACCGCGGCCGGCCCCTACGACATCGACGGCACCTTCGTGTTCGACGCCCTGAACGTCTACGCCAACGCGCCGGTCGACGTCGACGTGCTCAGCGCGCCGGCGATCGGATCGGCGGCGACGATCCGCTTCTTCATCGATCACCAGCGGACCAGCCCGGGCTCGTTCCCCAATCTCGACTGGCCGATCCTGCTGGGCAGCCTGCCGATCGCGCCGGACGGCTCCGTCCGCGAGCCGGCGGCGCCGGCCAACGTCTCGCTGTTCGAGCAGCTGCGGCGCCCGGACGGACGCGTGCCCTTCACCAACGGCCCGGAACCGACCGGCGCGGCGCACGTGGCCGGCATGAACTACGGCCGCCCCGGCACGACGGCGCGCTGCATGGGCTGCCACATGGGCCACACGCTGATTCCGGTCCCGGCGACGGCCGACGCGGCGAAGTGGACCAACCTCGCGCCCGGCGCAGCCGTCGAGGTCTCGTCCTCGCGTGATGCCACCTACAACAAGGGCCTGATCGATCGCCGGGTCATGAAGGGCGAGAACTGGCGCTACTGGACCTCGGCGAACGGCCAGTACCAGAACCAGTGGGCCAGGCTGGTCTTCCCCGTCTCGATCCGCATCCAGACCGTCCGGCTCTACAACCCGCGCCAGGGCGGCGAAGCGAGCTCGAGTATCGCGGTGCCGAGCGCGATCGTCCGCCTCTACAGCGACGCCGCTGGGACGGTGCAGGTCGCGCAGCAGTCGGTCGGGGCGCTGTCCGTGAGCGGCACCGACGTGACGTTCGCGACGCCCACCGTCGCCCGCGTCGTCCGCGTCGACATCGGCGCCACCACCGGCACGTTCTACGGCGCACGGCTCGCCAGCCTCGCGGAGATCGAAGTCATCGCGTCGGGCGACGTGACCAGCGCCGCGCCCCCGCCGCCGCCCAACGACACCGACCTCGACGGCCTGCCCGACGATTGGGAGACGCGCTACGGCATCGGCCCGGGCGGCACCAATAACGCCGGCGACGATCCGGACAACGACGGCCTGAGCAACGCCGAGGAGTTCCAGCGCGGCACCCATCCACGCGGGTTCAACACGCGCTACTTCGCCGAAGGCGCGCAGAACGCCTTCTTCGCCACCCGTGTCGCGCTCCTCAACCCCGGGACGCAGCCAGCCAAGGTCCTGCTGCGCTTCCAGCGGTCGGACGGCACCACCGTCTCGCGCTTCGTCGATCTGGCCGGACGTCGACGCGCCACGCTCGATATGAGCACGGTCGGCGACATCGTCGGCACCGACTTCTCGACGGTGATCGAATCGGATCAGCCGATCGTGGGCGATCGCACGATGACGTGGACCGCGGACCAGGGCTACGGGAGCCACGCCTCAGGGTCGATCGCGCAGCCCTCGCTGACGTGGTACCTGGCGGAAGGCGCCACGCACGGCGCGTTCGACCTGTTCTACCTGCTGCAGAACCCGAACGACATCGCGGCCCAGGTGCGAATCCAGTATCTGCGGCCGTCCGGCGCCCCGATCGAACGCACCTATACCGTCCCGCCCCGCAGCCGGCAGACGATCTGGGTCGACGAGGAGCAGTTCCCGGCGGGCTCGGGCAACAAGGCCCTGGCGGCGACCGACGTCTCGGCCACCATTCAGGTCACCAACGCCGTGCCGATCAACGTCGAGCGCGCCATGTACATGAGCGCCGGGGGCCAGGTCTTCGGCGCCGGCCACAACAGCGCCGGCGTCACCCAGCCGGCCACGTCCTGGTTCCTGGCCGAAGGCGCCACCGGATCGTTCTTCGACATGTATCTGCTGCTGGCCAACCCGGGGGCGCAGAGCGCCGACGTCCGGGTCACCTACCTGCTGACCAACGGCACGACGCTCGTGAAGAACTATCTCGTGCCGGAGCGCAGCCGCTTCACGATCTCCGTCGACGCCGAGGAGTTCCCTGCCGGCTCTGGCCAGCGCCTGCTGGAGAACGCTGCGGTCTCGTCGATCGTGGAGTCGCGTAACGGCGTGCCGATCATCGTCGAGCGATCGATGTGGTGGCCGTCGGGCGCGTGGATCGAGGCGCACAACTCACCAGGCGCGACCACGACCGGCCCACGCTGGGCGGTGGCCGAAGGTGAAGCGGGCGGTGCGGCGGGCACCCAGACCTACGTCCTGCTGGCAAACACCTCGACGTTCGCCGGGTCGGCCCGCGTGACCGTGATGTACGAGGACGGCAACACCGCCGAGGGCGTCTTCACGCTGCCGGCCAGCAGCCGGACCAACGTCGACGTCGCCAGCAGCTTCGCCGGATCGACGGGACGCCGCTTCGGGGTCGTGGTGGAGAGCCAGGGGGCGACGCCGGCACAGTTGGTCGTTGAGTACCGCGATGTACTCGAACGTCGGCGGTGTCGTGTGGGCGGCCGGCTCGAACGCGCTCGCAACGAAGCTGCCCTAGCAGCCAGGCGCGTCGTCAGGCTTTGGCTTTGACGCGGTAGTAGCTCTCGTACTTCTCGTTGTGGTACGCGCCGTAGTAGTAGCCGTGCCGCGTGACGTCCGCGCGGTTCAGGATGCATCCCGCGAACGGCACGTTGGCGTTGGCCAATTCCTGGATCGCACGCCGGACGGCGTGCCGAGACGCCATCTGGGCGCCGATCACGAACAGGATGGCGGTGGCGTTGCGGGCCACCTGTGACGCCTCGGGCACGCTCAGGACCGGCGCCGAATCGATCACGATCCAGTCGAAGCGCGACTTCATCAGCTCGACGAGATCGGCGAACTTCGGCAGTTCGAGGAGCTCGGCTGGATTCGGCGGGACGTCGCCGGCGAGGATGGCGCTCAGGTGCGCGGTGCCGGTTTCGACGAGGACCTCGTCCAGCGTCGCCGTGCCGGACAGGTAATCCGCCAGGCCCTTCTTGCTCTCCTTCTCGAGGCGTTCGTGCACCGCGGGTCGCCGCAAGTCGCTGTCGATGATCAGCACGCGGTGAGCGCCGGCCGCCAGCGACTTGGCCAGGCTCACGGCGATCGTCGTCTTGCCTTCCTGCGGGCCCGTGCTGGTGATCAGCAGAGTGACCGGCCGCACCTGCAGGTTCCCCAGCAGCGTCGCCCGGATCCGCCGCAGGGCGTCGTTGAACGGTGACGAGACGGCGCCGAAAATCGGCAGCTCGACGGCCTTTCGGCCCGTCTTCAAGGCCGGAACCAGGCCAAGGAAGGGCAGCTGCAGATGCTCCGTGATCTCCTGCGGCGTCTTGATCCGCGAGTCGAGCAGCTCTCGGGCCAGGGCGACGAAGATGGCGGCGAACAGGCCCATCGCCAGGGCCAGGCCGACGAATTTGGTCCGCTGCGGCCGGATCGAATACTGCGGCGGCTGGGCGAAGTCGAGGATGCGAACCGACGACTCCTTGAACTCGCCGGAAATCGTCGACTGCTGGAGCTGCTGGGCCAGGGCGGTGAAGATCTGCCGGTTGGCTTCGGCTTCCCGCTGCAGCCGGCCGTACTCGAGATCCTGCTGATTGAGACGGAGCGCCTCACCCTTCTGGGTCTCGAGAGCGCCGGACATGCTGCGTTCCTGCGCCAGCGCGCCCTCGTACTCGTTCTTGACGACTTCGGCCGCCCGGGTCATCGCCGCACGGAGGTCATTTTCCGTCGTCTCGAGGGCGGCCGCCAGCTTGATCCGGGTCGGATGCTTGTCGCCGTAGCGCTGCGCCAGCTCGACTTCCTGGCGGCGGAGCTCGCCCATCTGCGTCTGGAGCGCGCGGACCTCGCTGTTCGAGGCAATCGCCGGGATGTTCTCGAGCAGGGCCGGATTGCCGTCGGCCGCCTTGACCTGGGCGTAGTTCGCCTCGCGGACCATCCGATCCGTCTTGGCCTTGGTGACGCTCGCGTTGAGGTCGGACAGCCGCTGGACGACGATGTTCTGGCGGGAGTCCACCGACAGCGCGTCCTGCTGTTCCTTGTATTTCTGGAGGGCGGTTTCGCTCTCCTCGACTTTCAAGCGCTGTTCCCTGAGCCGGTCCTCGAGCCAGGACGTGGACTGGCGAGCCGAGGCGACGCGCGCGTCCAGACCCTCCTGAACGAACTGGCGGCCCAGCTCGTTGACCGCGTCGGCGGCGAGCTGCGCATCGGGTGCTTCGAACACCACGTCGACGAGACGGCTGAGCGGGATCGGAATGACCTTGGTGCGGTCGATGATGACCGGGACCAGCGGTTCCGCCTGAAGGTCTTCACCCGGCGCGACCGGGGCCTTACGGCTGACGAACGGCTTGTCCGGTCCAGCGAACACGGGATGCCGCCAGAGACGCAGCGCGACGATCGTCCGCCGGGCCACTTCACGGCTGCGGATGATCTCCTGCTGCGTGCGTTCGTCCGACGCCGGCCGCTCGCGCGATGAATCCTCGAACGAGACCGGAGCGGCCCGCTCGGCGTTCAGGACGAGGCGGATGCGCGCTTCGTAGGCCTTGGGCTGCAGCACGCCGTAGAGCGCGACCGGCACCGAGACGAGGACGAGCGTGAGCAGCGCCAGCCAGCGGTGACGGTAAATGGCACGGAAGTATTCGCCCATGCCGGATGTCGAGGACGCGATCGGGCGCGTCGCGCTCGAATCGGTCGAACCCGCGCGGCGCCCCGGGCGGAGCGTGAAGCCCTCCATCGACAGCCTTTGCTCTCTCAGAACAGCCGCGAGGACACGCGGACGATATCGCCGGGCGCCAGCAGGTCGGTCACCTTGGCTTTGACCTCGACCTTCTCGCCGTCGACGATGCGGATGATGCGGGCCCGCTTCTCCGACCCGCTCTTGGTCGTCCCGCCGGCCAGCGCGATCGCCTGCATGACGGTCAGGGCGCGGGTATGCGGGACCGGGCCCGGCGTGATCACCTCGCCGGTCACGACGACGACGCTGGCCTTGGCCACGAACACGGTGTCGCCGTCGTTCAGCAGGACGTTGTCGCTGGTCGCGCTCGTCTTCAGCGCGTCGAGCAGGACCCGGGCGATCTCCTTGACACCCTTCTGCCCGGGCAGCACGGGGCCCATGCTGGCGTCCGGCGTGTCGAGGCGCAGCACCGTCACTTCGCTGCCGGCGTTCCGGCCGAGCCCGCCGGCGCGCGAGACCGCCTCCAGGAGCGTCAGCGGGCCGGTGAGCGGCACCGGGCCGGGGGTGGTCACCTCGCCGATGACGAAGACGTGCTGGCTGTTGAACTCGACGACCTTGACGGTCACCTGCGGGCTGTTGACGAAGCCGTCGGCCAGCTTCTGGCGCAGGTGCTCTTCGATCTCCCTGGGGGTCTTCCCGGCCGCCTGCACGGCCCCGATGAACGGGAACTCGAACGCGCCGTCGGGCCGCAGCGTGTACTTCCGGCTCAGTTCCGCTTCACCGAAGACGACGATGTCCAGGACATCGCCATCGCCCAGCCGGTAGCCCGGCGTGGCCGTCGGGGTCGCAGGCGGCGCAGCTGCCGGCTGCTGGCCGGCCGCGGTCACGGCCGGGACCGCCAGGGCCAGCGTGAGCAGCCAGGAGCAGGCAATGAATCTGGGGAAATAGCGAGGCATGCGCGTCAGGGCTGGGCTGCACGGCCTATGCCAAAGGATGAGTTCGCGGAAAACCCATCCATGGCTAGCCACCTGGACCGTCAGGGGGGCGCCGGGAGTCATAAGTCGCCACCTGAGGCGACTTACCGGCTTGGGAAACCGCCCGCTGCGGGACGGAAGGGCGACGCCGCGCGCCCCCTACTGATAGGTCACGATCAGCCGCACCGCCTGCGTCGATCCGTCTTCGTAGCTGCGGACGAACTTGCGCGCGAAGGCACCTCCGCTGCCCCGGACCACGAACGACAGCGCATTGCCGGCCTGCCAGTCGGCGCGGTTCACGATCTCCTGGACGACCCCGGTGATGTTGTCCAGCGGGTACCAGGTGTTGGCGAGCCACTGCGCGTTCGAGCTGTGGTTGACCACCTGTGTCGTCGCGGTGCGCGCGGACGGCCGGCTCGACGCCGAGAACGCGGCGCTGTTGCCCGTCGACTCGCCGCGCATCGCGAACGCCAGATTCATCCACTGCGACTGCCGCGAGTAGACCTCGAGTCGGGCCGAGACGATAGTCGCGTTGCGCGGCAGGCTGACCCCGCGGAAGCGCAGGCCGGTCACGCTCGTCGACGTGCTCGCGCCGGTGCCGAGCCAGATGCCGGCGCCGCCGGCCGAGAAGGTGGTGCCGTCCTCGTTGACGTCGTCGGTGGCGTCGGCGATCTGGAAGGTGGCCGTCGCCGGGCCGGAACGTGCCGCATAGGTGGCCGTCACCGTCGTCGCCGCAGCTGGCGCCACCAGGGCGTGGGTCGCGGCACCGCCATCCGACCAGCTCGCGAAGTCGTAGGTCGTGCCGCCCGACGACTGGGACGAGGGCGCAGCCAGCGCGTGCTGGAGGCCGACCAGTGTATCGAGAGTCACCGGCGCGGTCCGCGAGACGCCGTCGACGGTCAGCGCCAGACTGGCCGGCGCCGTCGCCAGCGTCACGGCCGTCTTGCGCGGGACGAGGCTCACCGACTCCGTGTCGGTGAACGCGGCCGCGTCCGTCACCGTCAGCCGGATCTCGTAGCCCGTATCGCCGCTGAAGTCCTGCCCCGCCGTCGGAACCGTGAAGGAACCAGAGGTGCCGGTGACTGGACCGAACGCCGCGGTCAGGGTCGCGCCGCGGCGGAAGAACACCGTCCAGGCGTAGTTGGACGCGCCGAGCGGCTCGTCGTCGGTCGCGGTGCCGGAGAAGGCGATGACCTCACCGGCCTGGAAGATCCGACCGGCGCCCGGACTGGTGATGGTCGCCGACGGCGGAGCGCCGACGCGGACGGTGACCGGCGTCGACGAGACCTGGTTGGTGCCGTCCGACACGGTGACCCGAATCGCGTACTGCCCGGGCGTGGCGAACGTCCGGCTGCCGCTCGGCGCCGCCAGCGTCGTCCCGTCTCCGAACGCCCACGAATAGGTCAGCGGCGCGCCTTCCGGATCCGTCGCCGTGGCGGCGACGTTGACGGTCAACGGCGCCAGCCCCTGCGTCGGCGACACGCTCGAGCCGGTGATGGTCGGCGGCTGATTGGTCGGCGGTCCGCCGGCCGATTCGTAGGTGACGATCAGGCGCGCCGCGGACGCGGCCGCGCCGTCGAACGCGGCGATGAACTTCCGGCTCCACGTCCCGCCCGTGCCGGCGGCGATGACCGAGAGGCTGTTGCCGGACACCCAGTCACTCCGGCCGACGACCGCCTGCACGACGCTCGCGATCTCGTCGAGCTGATACCAGGTGTTCGCCGTCCAGTTGACGTTCGAGCTGTGGTTGACCGCCGGCGCGACCAGCGTGCGCTGCGACGGGCGGTTGGTCGTCGAGAACACGGCGCTGTTGCCGCTCGCCTCGGCGCCGAGGCGGAGGGCGATGCTCATCCACTGGGCCTGGGCGGCGCGGACTTCCAGCCGGGCGCTGCGGATTGTCGCTCCGGCCGGAATCGAGACGTTGCGGAAACGCAGGCCGGTATAGCTGCCCGTCGTCGCGCCGCCGTTGCCCAGCCAGGCGTTGGCGGATGTGGCGTCGAGCGTGTTCGACACCTCGGTCACGTCGTCGGCGGACGCGCCGACCTGGAAGGTCACGGTGGTCGGCGTCGACGGCGAGCAGGTGACCGTCACGGCCACCGTCGCCGAAGCGGCGCCGCCACGTCCGTCACCGATGGTGTAGCCGAAGCTCGTCGCGCCGCAGACGGCGGCGCCTGGGGTGAAGGCGATCGTCCCGTTGGCGTTGGCGACCGCCGTGCCGCCGGTGCCCTGCTGCACGGCCGTGACCGCAATCGGATTGCCGTCCGGGTCGCTGTCGTTGGCCAGGACGGAGACGGTGACCGGGGTCGCGGCGGCGGTCGTCGCGCTGTCGGCGTTGGCGACCGGGGCGCGGTTGGCGCAGGTGACGGTGACCGTCACGCCTGCCGTCGCGCTGGCGCTGCCGTCCGACACCGTGTAGGTGAAGGTGTCGGTCCCGCACAAGCCGGCGCCGGGCGTGTAGGTGATCGCGGTGCCGTTCAGCGCCGCGCTGCCGCTGGCCGGGACACCGACGGCCGTGATGCTGAGGGCGTCGCCGTTCGGATCGCTGTCGTTGGCCAGCACGTTGATGCTGACCGCGGTCGCCTGCGGCGTCGACGCGGTATCCGCGACCGGCTGCGGCGCGCCGTTGCCGCCCGTCGGATAGGTCGCCAGCGTTCCCACCCTGTAGCGGCGGATCGAATAGAAGGGACTGTCGGTGGTGATCGACGACGCGGTGTGGAAGCCATCCGCGAAGTTGACCCCGCTGATGTTGCCGATCGGCCTGACCCCGGAGATGACGTCGGTATGCCAGACGGCGTTGCTGGCGTCGTAGTAGCTGACCCGGACGTCGAGGTCGGTCGGGCCGACCTGCTCCCAGCGGACGCGCATGATGTCGCCCGGCTCGGGGATGTGGCTGGCCACCGAGGTCGCGAGCGGGAGCGGCCACGTGGCCATCACGACGTCGGTGCCAACCCAGTATTCGAGCCGCAGGTCGACGTTGCCGCCGCCGCGGCCGAAGGGGATGACCTCGAGGTTCTGCTCGCGGTTGATCTCCTTGCGGAAGCCGACCATCGGCCCGAACCAGCTCGAAGGCTGCAGGGGCGGCGTCCCCTTCGGCCAGTCGACCTCGATCTCCGCCCAGCCGCTGACGATCGACGGCAGGCGATCCAGGTTGCGGCCGCTCTGCAGCCGCTCGGTGTCGGAGTAGATGCCGAACTGCGGATGCAGCCGGAGACTGTTGGCCCAGGTCGACCAGTCGATCTGCCAGTCGGCGCCGCTGGCGGAGCGGAAGTCCTTCTCCTGGACGGCCGCCGTCGAGCGGAGATCCGGACCATCGGGCAGCGCCGCGGTGGTCGCCGCCCGCCACTCGTCGACGAACAGCTCGAGGAGATCGGGGCTGGTCGTGTTGAGCAGACCGATCGCCACGCGATCGTAGGTCTCACCCTGCATCCGGCCCTGGTGATACCAGCCGTAGAAGGTGCCGTCGACGAGGAACGCGAAGGCGCGCTTCACGCCGGGGCCGGCCTGCGAGTGCAGCCCCAGCTCGAGATCGACCCAGCGATCGACCGGCAGCGTGCCGTAGACGGAGAACTCGACCTGGGCGCCATCGAAGTCACGATGACCGACCACCGACAGCGCCCCGCCGGCGCGAACGCGCAGGTACCAGCCGTAGCCGGCCGCGTTCGCCCAGAAGCCGCCCAGCGTGACGTACTCGCTGCCGGTGAGCTGCGCGATCGTCGTGGCTGGCACGTAGATCCGGGTCCGCTGCCACTGGTAGGTGCCGGGGCGCTCTTCCCAGGTGTGCGAGCCGGCGGCATCGGCGATGTCGACGCGGATCGCCGCGGTGCTGCCGCTCCCCGCCGTGGTCAGACGCGCCGACCCCGTGCTCGAGGCGGCGCGCAGGGTCGACGCCTCGATCGCGCCGGTCTGCGTCGTGTCGCGCGAGACCTGCCAGCCACTGGCCGGGCCGTCGAAGCCTTCGCGGATCGGGGCCAGCGCCTGCGGGTCGCGTCGCGCCAGGAGCGTCGCCGCGCACACGAACAGCGTCAGCAGGACGCGCCGTGTTCGGGTGCGTCGATCGAGACGACGGATTAAAGAGGGGTGACGGGTGGGAACGACAGACGACGGATGAACCATGGGGGGCACTGCCACCCGCCAGTATCGGCGGGCCGGGGCAGAGTCTATATGGTCCAGCCAGCGATCCTATCTCAGCCGTGAGACGGATCGCTACGTCGCGACGAGCTTGCGACGCTCGTCCAACAGCGGTGTATTGGAACACTACGATCACGCGCGGCGACTCCCTGATTTCGGAATCGCCGCCATTCCGCGAGCCCCTTGTCTAGTCGTTGTCGATAATCGTGCCTGTGCCGGTCCCCGTCCCGATGGTGGCGTTGGTTGGCAAGGTCAACGTGACCGTGAACGTCTCGTTCGGCTCGTCGCTGAAGTCGCCGCGGATCGTGACGTTGAAGCTCGCCTGCGTCTGCCCCGCCGGGATGGTCCGCAGGACGTTGCTCACGGCGTTGTAATCCGACCCGGCCGTCGCGGTGCCGTTCGCGGTCGAGTAGCGCACGGTGACGCTGCGGCTGCTGGGCCTGCTGAGCGTCACCGTGAACGCCATCGTCGAGTTGCCTAAGGCGGCTTCGCTCTGGCTGGCGTTGGCGATCGAAACCACCGGCAGCGGGTCGTTCTCGACGATCGTGCCCGTCGCCGAAGTATCCAGGGCCGACAGGTTGGTCAGGCTGCTGAGCGTGACCGCGAAGGTCTCGTTGACCTCGTTGGTGGTGTCGCCGAGGACCGGCACGGAGATCGTCAGCGACGTCACCCCGGCGGGGAACGTCAGCGTCCCGCCCGTCGCCGTGAAGTCGACGTTGCTCGTGGCGGTCCCGGACGTCCCCGTGGTGTAGTTGACCGACGTCTGCCGGCCGCTCGCCGTCGACAGCGTCACGACGAACTGCGCCGGCAGCGAGCCGCTGTCACCCTCCGGCACGCTCGCATCCGCGATCGCCACGGTCGGTGCCGCATCGTCGTCGGTGATCGTGCCGGTGCCGGTCGCCGTCCCGATGATCGCGTTGACCGCACTGTTGATGGTCGCCGTGAGCGTCTCGTTGGCTTCGTCCAGGGTGTCGGGCGCCACTGGCACCGTGAAGGTCCGGCTCGATGAGCCCGGCGTGAACGTCAGGGCGCCGCTGGTCGTGGTGTAGTCGGTACCGGCCGTGGCCGTCCCGCTGCCTGGGTTGGTAGCGTAGTTGACCGTGATCGTCTGGCTGGTCGCCGCCGACAGTGAGACGGTGAGCGTCAGCACCGGCGTGCCGCTGCTGCCCTCGCCCACCGACGCGTTGCCAATCGAGATCGTCCGGATGTCGTTGTCAGTGATCGTGCCGGTCCCGCCCCCCGCGATCGTCACGTTCACGGGCGTGTTCAGGCTGACCGAGAAGGACTCGGTCTGCTCATCCACCGTGTCGCCGACGATCGCCACCGTGAACGTGCGGGTGGTCGTTCCCGCCGGGAACGTCAGCGTGCCGCTCGTGGCCACGTAGTCGCTTGCCGCCAGCGCGGTTCCCGGCGCGGTCGCGTAGCCGACCGAGATGGCCAGCGCGCTCGGCGCCGACAGCGTTGCCGTGAAGGTGACCGCGCTGCTACCGGAGTTGCCCTCGGTGGCCGTCACGCCGTTGATCGACACCGTCGGCGGCGGATCGTCGTCGGTGATCGTGCCGGTGCCCGTGGCGGTCGCGATGGTCGCGTTGGCCGGCGCCGTCAGCGTCATCGTGAACGTCTCGCTGTTCTCGTCGAGGCTATCGCCCATGACCGGGACCGTGATGGTCTGCGTGACCGTTCCGGCCGGGAACGAGAGCGTCCCCGACGTGGTCGTGTAGTCGCTGCCCGCAGTCGCCGAGCCGGCGGTGGTCCCGTAGTTGACGCCCACGGCGCGGCCGCTCACCAGCGACAGCGTCACCGTGAACACCATGCCGATCGATCCGCCGGTGCCCTCGGTCAGGCCGACGCTGTCGATGGCCAGCGTCGGCACGGGATCGTTGTCGGTGATGGTCGTGGTGGCCGGGACGCCGCCGACCATGGCGTTGACCGGCGCCGACAGGGCGACGGTGAATGTTTCGTCCGTCTCGTCAAGCACGTCACCCAGCACGCTGAGCACGACCGTCTGCGTGGTCACGCCCGGCGCGAAGGTGACGGTCCCCGTCGCGGCGTTGTAGTCCTGTCCCGACAGCGCCGGACCGTCGGCCGTGGCGTAGCCGACCGTCACGGTCTGACCGCTCACCGCCGACAGCGTGACCGTCAGACTGATCGGGCTCGAGCCGGTGTCGCCCTCGCTCACCGCCCCGCCAGCGATCGACACCGACGGCTGCGGGTCGTCGTCGGCGATGCTCACCACGCCGCTCCCCGCGCCGACGGAGGCGTTGACGGGCGCGCTCAGCGTGAGGGTGAAGGTCTCGGTGGCCTCATACAGCGCATCGGCAGCGACCGGAATCGCGACCGTCTGCGACGTCGTACCGGGAGCGAAGACGACGGTACCCGACGTTGTCGTGTAGTCGAGGCCGGCGACGGCGCTGCCGTCGACCGTGGCATAGCCCACGCTCACCGTCCGCTGGCTGGCCGTCGAGAGCGAGACGGTGACCGTCGCGTCCACCGCGGCGCCCGTCCCCTCGGTGACGGCGGCGGCGACGCTGACGCTGACGACCGGGCCGGGATCGTTGTCGACGATCGTCGCCGGGGCCGACCCCGTGCCGATGGTGGCATTCACCGGGGTCGACAGCGTCACCGTCAGGGTCTCGTCGTCTTCGTCGACCAGGTCGCCGAGGACCGGGAGCGCCGCCGTGGCGGTCGTCGCACCGGCCGGGATCGTCACGGTGCCCGACGTGGTGACGTAGTCGGCGTTGGCCGCAGCCGTACCGGCCGTGGTCGCGTAGCCGACCGTCACCGCACGGTCGGTCGCGGCCGACAGGCTGACGGTGACCAGCAGGTCGCCGGTGGCCACGTCACCCTCGACGCCGGAGGCCGGCACGACGGACACCGACGGCGGCGTGCCCGCCTGGCCGCTCGTCACCATCGACACCGACGCGACGACCGGGCTGACCGCCGGATCCGTGGTCGCCAGTTCGGCACGGTACTGGAGGTAGCGGCCGGCCGGGCTCGTGATCGCCGCACCGCTCTCGGTCAGCGGCGCCGACCAGTCGCTCCAGGTGGTGAGGTCGTCGGAGGTTCGCGTGCGCACGGCCACCGACGTGCCGGACGGCAGGGTCGCGGCCCACGACGCGGTCGTCCACCCGACCGGCGTGCCGGCGTCCATCGGACAGCTGTCGAACGCGCCCGCCGCAGCGAAGGGCGGCGTCACCGCGATGGAGTCGACGTCGAGCGTGTCGCCGACCGTCGCGCTGTTGATCGACTGGTAGACGTTCAGGGCCGGGACCGCCGCCGTGAACACGTGCTCGGCGACGACGACGTCGTCGATCAGGTAGCGGATGTGCTCGGTCGTGTCGACGGCGGTGACCCGCTCGACGCGGTAGACGTGGAAGCCGGCCGGAGCCACGCCCAGATCCGTCCTGGTCTCGCCGTTGCCCAGGTTGCTGCGGGCGAACAGGCGGCTCGACTGGTTGAAGGTGCTGAAGATCAGGTACTGGTCGCCGGCGAAGTCGACCGCCGCCCAGCCGATGTGCTGCCACGGCGCGGCGGCGAACTGCGCGCGCGCCGACAGGGCGCCGACCGTCATCGGGGCCGCCGACCGGACGTAGGCGCCGTCGACGCCGCCCAGCGAGAGCACGCCGCCGGCGATGGTCGGGGTCAGCGCGCCGCCGGCCCACGTGCCGGCGATCCACGGTGCGCCCAGCGGGGCCGCCGCGTAGCTCTCATTGAACGCCCCCGCGAGCTGTAGCTCGCCGTCCACCAGGTTCGTGATCTGCGTGCCGCTCAGGGTCGCCGAACACGAACCGAAGTCGGCGCGCGTCGTCTGCGTCAGGCCGGTCGTGCAGCCGACGGTGACCGTCACGGTGCCGGCCGCGCTGCCGCCATGGCCGTCACTCACCGTGTAGGTGAAGGTGTCGGGGCCGCACAGCCCGGTGGTCGGCGCATAGGTCACCGACTGTCCGTTCGGGGCGATGCTGACGGTGCCGCGCGCGGCCGCGCCGACCGCGGCGACGATCAGCGGATCGGCGTTGCCATCGGTGTCGTTGGCCAGCACGGCAATCGCGACAGGGGTGTTGAACGGCGTCGACGCGGTGTCGTCCCCGACGATCGGGGGGAGGTTCTGCGGGCAGGCCACCGAGACCGTCACGGTCGCCGCCGCCGCACCGCCGCGGCCGTCACTCACCGTGTAGGTGAACGCGTCGGGCCCGCACAGGTTCGTGGTCGGCGTGTAGAGCAGCGTCGTTCCGCCGCCGGTGATCGTCACCGCGCCGCGGCCGGCCGGACCGGCGGCGGTGATCGTCAGCGGATCGTTGTCGGGGTCGCTGTCGTTGGCCAGCGCCGTGATCGTGACCGGCGTGTTGTAGTCGGTCGACGCCGCATCGTTGACGGCGACCGGCTGCGCGTCGAAGGGCGCCGTGCCGATCGTCACGCTGTCGACGATCGGGCTCACCGTCGTGCTGTTCGTGGTCAGCTCGAGGCGGTACTGGATGTAGCGCGCCGACGGGCTGGTCACCGCCGCGCCACTGGCCGTGGCCTGGCCGGACCAGGCGCTCCACGTCGCGAGGTCGTTCGACGTGCGCGTCCGCAGCCCTAGAGTCGTCCCCCCCGGCACCGTCGCGTTCCAGGTCGAGGTGGTCCAGGTGACGGGCGTGCCGGCGTCCATCGGACAACTGTCGAACGTGCCGGACGCGACGTAGGGCGGCGTGATGCTGATGCTGTCGACGTCGAGGGTCGGCGCCGTCACGCCGCTGTTGTGCGACTGGTAGACGTTCAGGGCCGGCACCGCCGTCGCGAAGACGTGGTCGGCGACGATCGCGCCGTCGATGACGTAGCGGACGTGCTCGCCGTCGCCGGCGGTCACCCGCTCGATCCGGTAGTCGTGGAACCCGGCCGGAATGACGCCGAGATCCGTGCGGCTTTCGCCGCCGCCCAGGTTGCTGCGCGCGTAGAGCCGGGTGCCCTGGTTGAAGGTGCTGAAGATCAGGTACTGGTCACCGGCGAAGTCGACGGCGGCGAACCCGAGGTGCTGCCAGGCCGTGGCGCCGAACTGAGCCCGCGCCGACAGGCCGGCGACGGGCTGCGCGGTCGCCGAGCGCACGTAGGCGCCGGCGCTGCCGCCGAGCGACAGGATGCCGTCGGCAATGGCCGGCGTCAGCGGTCCGCCGGCCCACGTCCCGGCAATCCACTGCGCGCCGAGGGTCGAACTGGCGTAGGTTTCGTCGAAGGCGCCGGCAAGGCGGACGTCGCCATCTCCCCCCAGCGTCACCTGCGTGCCGGCAAGGACGACCGTCGGGCAGCTCGAGAAGTCGGTGACGGTGGTGTGCGTGAAGGCGCTGGTGCAACCCACCGTGATGGTCACGGTCGCGGTCGCCAGGCCGCCGCGGCCGTCGCTGATCGTGTACGTGAAGCTGTCGGGCCCGCACAGGCCGTTCGTCGGCGTGTAGGTCACCGAAGTAGCCCCCGGTCCGATGGCGGTCACGCCGCGCGTGGCCGTGCCGACCGCCGAGACCGTCAGCGCGTCACCGTCGACGTCCGCGTCGTTGACGAGCACGGCGATCGAGGCGGCGGTGTTGAACAGCGTCGTGGCGGAATCCGCCGCCGCGGTCGGCGGCGTGTTGGCCGGGCAGGCGACCGTCACGGTCACCGAGCCGACCGCCGTGCCGCCCCGCCCGTCGCTGATCGTGTAGGGGAACGTGTCGACGCCGCACAGGTTGGCGGTTGGCGTGTAGAGGACGGAGCCGCCGCCCGGGTTCACCGTGGCCATGCCACGGCCCGCCGGGCCCGCCGCTGTGACGGTCAGGGCATCGCCGTCGGGATCGGTGTCGTTGGCCAGGACGTTGATCGTCGCCGCCGAGTTGTAGTTCGTCGCGGCCGCGTCGCTGCCAGCGAGCGGCGACTGGTTCGGCGCGGTGGCGTTGTAGGTGGCGATGACGGTGCGCGCGGCGCCGCTGGCCAGCGGCGACACCGCGAAGAACACCGTGCTGCGCCCACCGATCGTCAGGGCCGTGAACGCTGTCGTGACGCCGTCGACGGTGACGGCCGACACGAGCCGGCCAGCGTAGGTCGCCGGCACCGTGAGCGTCTGGGCTTCGCCGCCGGCCGGGACGCCGACGGTGAACGCCAACTGGCGCGTCGTCCCGTTCCAGGTCGGCTGGCCCAGCGTCGTCGCCGCGCGCGCCAGGTTGAAGTTCAACCACCGCTCGGCGGTCCACATCGGGATGCCGAGGCTCGTGGCGTAGTCCATCGTGCCGTTGACCCACGGCTGCACTTCACCGAACGGATAGTAGTCGGCGTGGAACTGGGTCGTCAGCGCGGAATAGCCACCCGCCTGGCTGTTGTCGATCAGTTCGCGGCTGATGACCAGGGCCTCGGCCGGCAGCAGGTTCTCGGTGTACTGCGAGCCGACATTGACCAGCTGCTCGTCGATCAACGAGGTGGTCTGCTGATAGGTCGGCAGGATCGCGCCGACCGAGTCGACGAAGCGCATCGGCAGGCCGCTGCCGTTGATGAATCCGTGCGCCTGGATCGGGCGCCCATTGGGATGGGTCGCCGTGAACGACACCGACGGGCCCCAGGTGTAGAAGGAGGTCTCGAGGCCGATGCCGTGGTTCGCCGCCACCTGCGCCGCCGTGGTCCACCCCTGCCACTCGATCTGGTGATGGCGAACCGTCGCGCTCGGCTGACCGAAGCCCTGCGCGGCGAAGTAGTCCTCCGCTGTTGTGTAGCCGGCGTCGAGCGTGCCCCCGTCCATGAAGGCGTACGGGTGGACGCCGAACTCGTGGCCGGCCGCGCGCCAGGTGGCCATCTGCGAGGCCGCGTCCTGCATGGTCCAGTGCGACACGTAGGTCGACAGGCGCCCGCCGCGGCTCTCGACGGCGGCGATGAGCTGCGCGACCGGATCGGGGCTGACGAGGTGCGTATCGCTGGTGAGGACGAGGACGGTGCGCGAATCGCCCGGAAAGTACCAGAGCTTCGGGGCGGGATACGACGTCGCAAGGAGGTCCTGGATCGACAGAGCGAACAGCCGCATCAGCATGTCGGCATGGGGCACCGGCACCCGCTCGAGGTCGATGTTCTCGAAGAAGATGTCGGTGGTGCGGACCGGCGGCTCGCCGTCGCGCTCGACGCCGGCGAGCGCGGGGTCGCCCTGGCGCGTGTAGGCGACCGACCGGGCGAGGTCGAACGCCCAGGTCACCGTCGTGCCGTTGCGGACGACGGCCGGAAAGGCCGTCGCGGTGTCGCGGTCGGCGAAGAGCGTCGCCAGCGTGGTGGCGGTGCCGGAGGTGTAGTGGGTGGCCGTGCCCCGGAACGGCAAGGTCACGCCCGAGAGCCCGGCGCCGGTCGACTGGCCCTGCTCGATGCGGATGTAGCCGCCGGCCTGCGTCGCGCCGGTCGCCGACACGCCCAGCGTCGTGTGGAGCTGCGCGTCGGGCCGCATGGTCACCAGGCGGCCGCCGCCGGCCACGTAGTCGTTGAACAGCGTCGCCTGCGACGCCGTCAGGGACGTCTCGGCGAGGACCACCAGGGGCGTCGTCGACAATTGCCCCGCCGTGACCGATGCCAGCGGCGTGACCGCGAACGAGTTCAGCCCCTCGGCCCGGAGGACCTCCGCCAGGTAGCCGCCGAAGACGTTGGGGGCTGCCGGGTTGACGACGAGCAGAATCGTCGGGCCGCTGGCCTGGGTCTGGACCTGCTGACTACTGCCCGGCGTGAGGAACGCCAGGAGGAGAGCCACCATACAGGCGCGGAGCGCTGTTCGCATCGAGTAGACGTGCCTTTCGACTCGCGGACCGGGAAAAGGTCCAGCTAGCTAGCAAGAGGCATACCTCAGCCGACGCCTTGGGCTGAAAGCGCACACACCCATGCTAAAGCTCAAGTATTCAACACGATCCTGGCGACTGGTTGTGACATAGATTGATGAGTCGGTCGTCCAGAGCTGGAACAGTCGGCGCTTTTGGCGACTTATGACAACGAACACCCGACCTATCAGAAATGACCTCGGACCGATCGGCGTGGCCTCTCGAACCCCGCGAAGACCGGCGCACAGATCTGTAATTCCATCCGACCGGAAACGTCGTCCGCGACCAAGCGCAAGAGACAGATTCGAGTTCCGCTCGAAGTCGCGCTGGCAGCGGAGCCCTCAACTATCCACAGACGTGACACTTATCCGAACGGTCGAGGCGCCTGTTACGGACCAGTCAGCGGCTCGATTCTTGAACAGGGGCAGGTACCACTTTCCCGCTCCCTGTGAGCGGCCCTTGGGGGGGCGATGACACTTCGGACCGTCTCTGCGCGATTCGGCGCGCGCTACTTGCTCCGCCTCGGCGCCATCATCGGCGCGACGCTCTTCGGGCTGGCGGCGGCGACGTCGGCGGCCGACTGGCCGCAGCTGCAGGGCAATGCCGCCCGCACGGGGCGCACGTCGGACTCGGTCGCGCCGCCCTACCGGCTCCACTGGGCCTGGATGGGCCCGGGCAGCACCCAGACGTCCACCCCGCTCGCCGGCGGCTCGAGCGTCACGATCGGCGGGCGCGTCCAGCCGGTGATCGCCAGCGGCCGGGTCTTCGTCGGGACGATGGAAGGCAGCGCCCACGGCATCAACGCCACCACCGGCCAGACGCTGTGGAGCGCCGCGATTCCTGGCGGCACCCTCTCGACGGCCGCTGCCGGCGGCAGCCTGGTGGTGTTCGTCACGCTGCGCGGCGTCGTGCACGCCTTCGACGCGGCGACGGGCACCGCGGCCTGGAGCTACGACACCGGCTACACGATCACCACGTCGCCGTGTATCGACGGCGGCCGCGTCTACGTCGCCAACCACCATGGCGACGTCTACGCGTTCGACGTCGCCAACGGATCGGTCCTGTGGACGCGTCGTGTCGCCGCCCCGGTCGACGGCGACATCGCCGCCGACGCCGCCGCGGTCTACGTTCCGGCCGAGAACATGTTCGTCTACGCGCTCGGCGCGACGACCGGGACGATCACGGCGCAGCGCCGCGTCATGGGCCAGACCTTCGAGGGGACCAACCCGATGGTCTTCAACGGCAAGCTGTGGGTGACCTCGGCGTCGGCCGTGGGCAAGGGTAGCGAATACGCCTTCGAGAGCGTGCTGGGCGGCGTCACCAGCCTGGCGCAGGAAGAGACGGTCCTCCAGGCCTTCCTCAATGGCGACACGGCCACCGGCGGCAGCGACGCCTCGGCCGACTGGCGCCACTACTTCGCGCTGAACCTGTCCGATCTGAGCGAGCCGTACGTCATCCTCTCCGGGCCGTTCGAGGGCACCGGCCACGCGCCCGACTCGTTGGTCGCCGACAACTCCGGCCGCGTGCTCGGCTACTTCAAGACGAAGTTTCCGACCCTGACCCGGGCCAACGGCAACGTCTTCGGCACCGCCTACTCGATCGACATCGCGGCCATCGACCAGTCGACCGGCCGGCGCATCCCGATCAACAACGGCCAACTCGCCAACAACTGGCCGTGGGAGACCGACAACCTCTACCAGATGTCCGTCGCCGGCACCTACCTGTGGCTGCACCAGCGGTTTCGCGGCACGCAGCACGTCCAGCTGTCGAACTCGACCTACCGCCTGGTGCAGGCCACCGTCGAGAACGAGGACGGCGCCAACTACGCGGGCGCCGACGTCAAGTACGTCAGCGGCAGCAACCCGCGGCCCTCGACACCGCAGCCGTACACCGACGGCTGGTCGGCCGTAGCCATCTCCGGCACGCGGCTGTTCATCAGCGAACCGTTCGGCATCGTGGCCATCGGCCAGTAGACGGGCGCCCATCATGCGACGCACATCGAGTCTCTTCGCCGCCGTTGCGGCCCTCGCCTTCGCGGCGACGGCCTCGGCCCAGACGGTCAACGTCACCCCCTACGCCTGGCAGTTTCCGGTCGTGACCGGCACCAATGCTCCCGACCTGGCGGCGCGCCTGCAGGAAGAAGTGCAGAAGGTGCTCGAGGCCGGACGGCTCACGCCACAGCGCGCCTACTACGCCGACCTCGGCAACGACGAGCACTACTTCCAGTACGTCCAGCCCGGCCGGATCGTCACCACGCTCGCCTGGGCCTACCCGTACCTCACCGGCCCGCAGCAGGTCGGCGTCCGCGCCTACGTGGCCGCGGAACTGGCGAGCGCCACCCACGCCCCGTGGGCGGCGTCGCCGTTGTCGCCGACGGTGGCCGGCACTCGCCGCGAGCTCTATCCGCTGACGCGGGTGACCTACTTCAGCGCCCCCTTCGGCACGACGCAGCCGTCGGTCCACACCATCTACGGCCTGTGGCTCTACGGCTACCGCTCCGGTGACTGGACCACGATCCAGACCTACTGGTCGACGATCCGGTCGATGTACAGCGCCCGCACCGGCCAGGGCGACATCTACGGCACGATGGGCGCGCACGTGGCGATGGCGCGGCTGGCCGCACGCTTCAACGACACGGCGACGCAGACCACCGCGCTCAACAACCTGCAGGCGCAGCTCGACGCCGGCCTCACGTTCTCGACCATCGAGGGCCGCGTCACCTCGAAGTACCTGGCCCGAGATGTACACCGCGCGCCGCGCGCCCGGCGTCTATCAGGGCTGGATGTTCCTGAACCTCACGCCGGAGATCGGGCGCTACCTGAACGACAACGTGCGGACTGCGACGCTGGCGCGCCACACCGGTGGCAAATCGCAGTTCCCGTTGTGGTGGCTGCGGACGCCGCAGTACTTCGCCCGCTGGACCGGCGACGAGGGCATCGGCGTCCCCACCGAGATCATCGGGATGATCGCCCCGATCGAGCGCTGGGTGGTCGGCACCAGCGCGACGGCGCTTCGCGACCAGATGCGCAGCGGTCCAACGGCGATCGGCGACTGCTACTGGCTCGAGGCGCTCGTCCAGGCGATCGAAGCCACCGGCGCGACCGCCTGGACCGACGTACGGACAGGAACCGGACCCACCGCGCCGGCAGTGCCGACCGGCGTGAGGATCATCCCGTCATGAGCCGGCGGGGCGGCTGCCTCGGCGTGCTGGCGGGGCTGGCGGTGGTCGCGACGGCGGCGGCGGCCGCGGCGGCTCCACCGGACATCTTGAACCTGACGACCACCGCGCCGTCGGTGGCGAAGAACCAGCGCATCGAGTTCCGGTTCGACCTGTCGAAGGCGTATTCGAATCCGGACTACTACTACGACCCGGCCGACACGGCCGCCTCGAACCCGGCCAGCATGACGTGGGTCGGCGCCAACGGCATCAGCGTCGACCTGCGGCTGACGTCGCCGTCGGGCCGGACGATCACCGTCCCGGCCTTCTTCTTCCACGACTACCTGCGGCTGCGCGACACCGGGCTGAACCTCGAGGTCCTGGGCCGGGTCGACAACGGACGCTGGGCGGCGCGGTTCACCCCGTCCGAGGTCGGCACCTATCAGTACTACGTGACCGCGCAGGACGCCGACGGCACCAGCCGCTCCCCCGCCGCCGCTACCCAGAGCTTCACCGTGACGGCGTCGGCGACGAAAGGCTTCGTCCGCCAGAGCGCTTCCGATCCGCGCTTTCTCGCCTATGACGACGGCAGCGCGTTCGTCCCGATCGGCGGCGGTCGCCAGTGGTGGAACAACAACGCGGCCCGCAGCTACGACTACGAGACCGCGTTCACGACCTTCAACGCCAACGGCGTCAACCTGACGCGCATGTGGAACCAGGTCGACTTCGCCCTCAGCGTCGAGGGCTCCTCCCAGCCCGTGTGGGTGCAGCAGGGCACGACCTACGGCGCCGCCCAGGGCGTCGAGGTGAACACGGCCAACGTGCACGGCGGGCTGCGCTCGGCCCGGCCGGCGCCGAACCAGGGCTGGCTGCAGCGGCTGGCGATCGCGGAGCCGACCCGGCTCCACAAGCTGACGGTCTGGATCAGGACCGACGCCGTGTCCGGCGGCCAGGCGCAGGCCAGCGTCCGCGCTGGTTCGGCGTTCGGGTCAGGTACTGTGCTCGGCTTGACGGCAGCGGTAGCGGGTACCACGCCGTGGACGGCCTACTCGGTGACGCTGACGCCCAACACGCCGATCGTGTCGATCAACCTGCTCCAGAGCGGCGGCACCGGCACGACTTACATCGACGACGTCGCCTTCGGGCCGGTCGACGGCAGCGGCAACCTCGCCTACAACATCGCCTCGGACAGCGATTTCGAGCGCCACTTCTTCAAAGACAACGCCGGCAACGATCCCAACGGCAACCCGGCCCTGGCCCGCCCGATCGGCACGTTCATGAATCCGTGGGCGAGCTACGAGATGGACAAGATCGTCGAGGCGGCCGAGGTCAACGGCGTCAAGATCCAGGCCTGCACGTGTTCCGGTCCGTGGTTCACCTGGCCGGTGAATCCCGGCGACATGAGCCAGGCGGACTTCGCCCAGTCGTGGACCCTCAACAGCTACAAGCGGAACCTCCGCCAGCACATCGCGCGCTGGGGCTCCTCGCCGGCGATCCTCGGCTGGGAGCTGCACAACGAGTGGGGGCACATCAACAGCAGCGGCAGCCCCAACCAGTACGCCATGATCGTCGCGATCAACGCCTACCTGGCGGCGACCGATCCGTACGGACACCTGCGCACGACGTCGCAGAACTCGCAGGCCTACAGCCCGCAGTTGTGGTCGTCATCGGGCATGGATGTCGCCAACTATCATTGGTATCTCGACGGACACATCCCCAGCCTCGACCCCGACGAAGCGCTCACCGTCTCGCGCTTCGCCTGGTGCCTCACCGATACGCGCGGACCGGCCAGTCCCTACTGCTCCGGCCTCGGCCTCGGCGACGGATCGAGCTGGACCGGGCTCGGCAAGCCGTGGGTCTGGGGGGAAATCGGCGTCGGCCTCGACGGGACGCAAGGCAATACCGGTGAGGCGGGAAGCCGGTTCCTGCACAACATCGTCTGGGCCGGGCTCTTCACGCCGGCCGGCACGACGCCACTCGAGTGGTGGTGGTACCAGGAGGATGGAACGGCGACGAGCGCGAAGCTGGCCGCGCGCCGCGCCGCCGCCGCGTTCTTCGCCGGCGTCGACTATGCCGCCGGCCGCTTCACCTTCCTGATGACCAGCGGCGACGGCCCTCCGGGCTACGCCGGCGAGACGCTGACGTCCTCGAACGCGCAGGCGCGCGTCTACGGCATGCGCCGCGCCGATCGGACCGCCACCTACCTGTGGGTCCAGCATCGTGGCTACACCTGGGGGCAGGCCGCAACGACGCCGTCGGCGATCGCGTCGACAATCACCGTGGGCAACCTGCTCGCGATGCCCTATCGCATCGAGATCTGGGATACCGCGACGGGCGCTGTGCTCTCGCAGACGCAGGCGACGCCTGCGTCCGGAGTGCTGGCGGTGCCGATCAGCGGCCTGACGAAGGATGTCGCTGTCAAGATCGAGGTGACCGGTGCCGGCGGCGCCGGTCCGGCGGCGCCGACGAACGTACGCATCGTCGTGCCCTGAACGCCGAGACCGGGAGCCCGATCGTCGCGCCGGACACGACGAGGGCCGCGCCGCCCCGCCTTGATCTCGCGCCTGCCTTGTCCGCTTCGCGGTGGCATCGCGACCGGCGGCACGATTCCGGCGGACTCGATGCGACGCGAAATGCCGCCGCCACCAGCCCGAGCGAACCTCGCCCGCCGATAGATGCGGTACGGGCCGATTTGCTGCTCCAGGGTGAACAATCGCGCCAGGGCCTCGGGTCGGTAGATGTGTGTCCAGGCACCGAAGGCACCGACGATCACATAGTCGGGATTGGCCTGCAGCGGGTCGTAGCGTAAGTCGAACGGCGCCCGAGCATGGGAGAACTGGCGGATGGCCTCGAACAGGTAGCGCTGGTGCGGATGGTGAAACGCACGGTGCCGGCTCAGCCCGCTCAGCTCCCACTCCCAGGTCTCGACGACCGCGTCGGGAGCGACCGCCCGGTCGATGTAGGACGCCGTCCGCGCGGCGAAGTCGCCGGGCGGAGACTCTCTGGCCGACAACATCTGCACGGCCAGGCCGCCGCTGATCAGCACCCACGCCACGCGAAGTAGTGGACGCCCGGGCCATCGTGCTTCGAGGGCGGCGGCGAGATGGCCGACGAGCAAGAGGATCGCGGCCACGAAACCTGCGAACGCGTAGCGCGGCCACCCGACGGACAATAGCGAGAACCAGGCTGCGTAGAGCGCGACGAAGCAGACCAGGAACGCCTCGGCCCACCAGGCAGTCGACCTGGTCGCGGGGCCGCCGTGGCTCCGCCAGAGCCGGACCGTTCCAATGCCGGCGGCCACCAGCATCAGCGCAACCATCACCAGCGACGCTCGACCGAGCGTTCGGCCCCACAACCCGGTGACGAGGTTCGACCGAATGGCGTCGGCGAGCATGGTGGCGTTCGCCTGCTGCTGCTCGTCGGTGGTGAACGCTCGGGCCAGGAGCCCCCAGGCGATGAGGACGCCGACTGCCACCACCGTCGGCGTCAGCTCGCGCGCCAACTGACGCCGCGAGGGCCAGCCACGACCGATGGCCACGAGACACAGCGCCGGGAGCAGCGCCAAGCCGATCTGCGTCTTCGAGAGCAGCCCGATGCCGATGAAGCCACCGGCGACGATCGGTCTCGCCCAGCCCGGCCGATCCCAGCCGCGCACCCAGCAGAGAACGCCCGTGGCAATGAGCGCGAGCGCCGGCACCTCGCCGAGAGCCTGGCGTCCGATGATCAGGAGGCCGGTTCCCGCCAGGGGTGGTACAGCCAGAACGGTCGTCACCGCCAGCCGCGCGACCCGGTGGCCGAAGATCGAGGCCGCCAAGCCGTACAAGGCGAGCGCCGCCAGGAGCGTGTAGACCACGAAGGTCGCCCTGGCCTGCACGACGCCGACGCCGAACAGCCAGAAGCTGCCCGCCAGGGGCAGGAGGTCAGCTGGGCCGCTCGAGATGCCGGGGTCGAACGGCAGGTAGCCTTCGATGGTCTCGGTGCCGTAGACGCCCCGCTCCGCGAGCGTGCGTCCGGCGTTCATCTTGTAGCCCTCGTCGAACCAGACCGTCGGGTATCGGTCGAGGTCGACCACGGCCGACGGCAAGCACACACACAGCAGACCGAACCAGGCCGCCACACCCCACGGCCGCAGCCACCCTGCGCCGCCAACCTTCAGGCGCAGCATCATCGTGCGTTCGTCGGATCAGCGTCCCGCGCCGGCGACACCGCGTGCGGAGGTGTCGCGCGCGCGGTGCCCGGGTGGACTCGTGGCGGTTCACTGCCCGCCGGCTCGATGACCGACCGGAATCTCATACCCCGCCGGATGCACCGACCGCCGCCATCCTGCGATCGGCGCCCAGCCGGCGATCGGCCATGTTCGTCTCGACGCCGTAGTCGACGACCAGCTGCTCGCGGCAGTTCGGGCAGTCGTAGACGGTCCGGTAGTCGAGGCTCGTGCTCGAGCGCATCCGGTGACCGCGCCGGCACAGGTACGATACCAGCCGCGCTGGGCTGCCGATCGCTAAACCGTGCGGAGCGATGTCGTTGGTCACCGTCGAACCCGCCGCCACCATCGAGTACGGCCCGAGGATGACGCCGCAGACGATCGTCGCATTGGCGCCGATCGACGCGCCGCGGCGGACCATCGTCGGCGTCACCTGCCAGTCTTCGGCAAAGGCGCGCGGCGTCTCGTCGTTGGTGAAGGCGGCGTGCGGCCCGACGAACGTGTCGTCCTCGAGCGTGACACCCTGATACACCGACACGCCGTTCTGGATCTTGACGCGGTCGCCGATGATCACGCCAGCGTCGATGTAGACGTCCTTCGAGATCGTGCAATCCGCGCCGATGCGCGCGCCCCGGCGGACATGGGCGTTGTGCCAGATCCGTGTGCCCGGGCCGATGACGACGTCGGCTTCGATGGTCGCGGACGGGTGGATCATCGGCTCCCGGTTTCTGTCGTGCATGACGGTCCTTTCAAGGAAGATCCACTCACGGCGCACGGGCCAGGACCAGGACACACTGGCCAGCACGGGTTCCGTTCGTAGAGGGTGTATCCATCGCTCGAGGCCTTTCGTTGGTAGGCACCCGCCAGCCGATCCGGAGGGTAGAGCCCGACCAGACGCGCGAAGGGCCCCTCGAGCACGTAGTCCGGCAGACCGCCGGCGCGAAAGTCGTAGACGGCGGACGGCGACGTGCCGCTCGACGACGCGCTCACCGCGGTCATCAGCAGCTTGGCCGGCGGATAGTGGTAGCGGTGGTTGGTGAAGAACCCCATCTCGGGTTCCCAGGTCTCGATCAGCGCTTCGGGCTTGACGTGCACGTCGAGATAGCTGGCCATGACCCGGGCCTGATCGCTCGGCGCCCTGGCCATGTCGCGGAAGGTCATCGCCAGCGGCAGCGCGATGGTCGCCAGTGCCGCGCCGGCGAGGGCGACGGTGAGCGACCGCCGGAACGGCTGCGGCCAGGCCGCCAGCCGGACCTCGCCCGCGGCCAGCTCCACGACCGGCCGGGCCACGACGAAGGCGCACAGCGCGAAGGCGCAGAACGCGTAGCGCGGCCAGCCGATCGAGGCGAGCACGAACCATCCGAGGTTGGCGCCGACGAAGCAGACGATGGCCGCCCACTGCAGCGATGCGCGCGACCGGTCCCAGCTCCGGACCATCGTGTAGATCAGCGCCGGCAGCAGCAGCGACGAGTAGACGCTGGGCTTGACGACTTCCTTGAACGCGCTGACCATCCGCTCCGGCGAGAACGTCAGTGCGGCGTCGGCCGCCGCCTGCCGCATCGTCCGCAGGTTCTCCGACGCCAGCGACGGCCCGAGGTAGAGCACCGCCACCGCCTGCCACGCGGCGAAGGTGGCCATCATCACGATGGCCGGCCAGATCCACGCGCGGTGCGGGAGCTGACGGTAGTAGAGGCGATCCAATACCCACCCGGCGGCGAGCCCGGGCGCCAGCGCGATCACGAACTGGTACTTCGTGACGATGGCCAGCCCGAACAGCACGCCGACGAGGGTCAGGCGCGACCACGCCGGCCGCTCCCAGGCGGCGAACCACAGATGCAGTCCGGCCAGCAGGAAGCACATCGCCGGCACCTCGCCGAGTACCTGCCGGCCGTAGAGGATGAAGTCGGCGCCGCGCGACGAGACGAGCAGGGCCACGCCGAGCGTGGCCACCATCGGCCCGCCCAACTGCCGGCCGACCCGCCACGCCAGCCAGGTCGCGGCGAGCAGGTAGGCGACGATCACCAGCCGCGCCTGCAGCAGCCCCACCCCGGCGATCTTGAAGACACCAGCGATCGGCAGCATCACCGTCGGACCGACGCTCATGGTCGGCCCGTAGTACCGGAAGCCGTCGCTGCTGAAGTCGGCGTACTCGCCGAACTGGACGACCGCCTTCGGCACGTGCAGGTGGATGCCTTCGTCGAACCAGATGGTCGGGTACTCGGTGAGACGCGCGAACGCCAGCACCGCCAGCATCGTGGCGCCGGCGACCAGCCCGACGACCTTCAGCACGCCGATCCGTCCGACCGCGATCCGGCCCGCTGCCGGCATCGCCAGAGTGTTGTCCGTCGCCATCAGTGGACGAGCTCCATGGATGCACGCGCCACCGGCGCGGCCGCCGCCGCCGGGCGGTCGGCGGCCACCAGCGTCGCGACGGTTGCCGCATGCCGCGTCACCGATTCACCGTTGGTCAGCGCGGGATAGATCTGCGCGGTGGTCGCGAGGTAGAGACCGGCGACGGGGGTGGTCACGTCGGGCCGCGGCGGTGCGCCGATGCGGTGCAACGGCTCGACGTAGCGCTCGCGATGGACCAGGAAATGACGGACCCAGGTCGGGCTGAATCCGGGCACGATGCGCCCGAGGGCCTCGAACCAGGTCGATCGGATCTCGTCGTCGCTCGCGCTCAGCCAGCGGCTGCCGGGCGCCGTGTACTTCGGGATGTAGACCAGATGATGCCCGCCGACGAACGAGGGATCGAGGTAGGACGTGGTCTCGATGACGCCGGTGAACGGGATGCTGGTGTCGGCGATGTTGACCGTCCACGTGCCGGTGAACGGCCGGTCCAGCACCATCAGCGGGCAGACGATGCCCAGGTACGGCACGTCGGTCAGCCGGGCGCGATAGGCCGGATCGGCATCGGGCATCAGGCGCGCCGCCACCGGCCCCTGCATCGTCAGGACGACCGAGCCGTAGCGATGCAGCGTGCCGCCAACGACGACGCCGGTCGCGCGGCCGTCGTCGATTGCGATCCGCTCGATCGGCGCGCTGAGCCGGACCGTCCCGCCGGCCTGCTCGATGCGCGCCGCCATCGCCTTCAGCAGCGTCGCGTAGCCGCCGATCAGGTGCCCCGCCTTCTCGCGCTGGTTGGCGCCGTCGCGGGTCGACTTCATGCGGACCAGCCGCGACCACATCCACGTCGCCGGGATGCGTTCGGGCAGGCCGTCGAACTTGGCCGCCAGCATCTTGCCCCACAGGCGGTCGAACAGCCGGCGGCCGCCCAGCTTCCGCAGCCAGTCCGTGACGTCGACCGTCTCGAGCTTCCGCCAGTCGCGATAGAGCTGCGCGGTCGCGATCGTCAGACCGAGCCGGATCCGGCCGAGCGGCGACAGCGGCTTGAACGTCAGGAACTCGACCAGGCTGTTCATCGTGTGCAGCCCATGGCCCATGAAGAACGCGGTGCGCGTTTCGGCAAAGCGCAGCTGATCGGCGATGCCGAGTTCCTCGCAGATGCCGGTGAGGAACCGGTCGCTCGACAGGATCGCGTGGTAGTAGCGGTCGACTTCGACACCGTCGGGCAGCGTCAGCGGCCCGGCCAGGCCGCCGAGGACCGGCGACGCCTCGAAGACGTCGCAGGCGACGCCCTGCCGGGCGAGGAAGTAGGCGATGCTCGCGCCCATGATGCCGCCGCCGACGATGGCGACCCGCGGCCCGCTGGCGCCCGGAGCGGTCGGAGCGGTCGGGGGCGTCACGCGGTCACCTGCCCCGCCGTGACGACGCCGAAGCGCGCCTCGATCAGCTCGACGATCCGCTGTCCGGCGCGGCCGTCGCCGAAAATCGGCGGATGGTCCGCCGGCGGCGTCCAGTCGCGCCAGGCCGCGAGGATCCGGCCGGCGTCGGCGCCGACGAGTCGGTTCCAGCCGGCCTCGACCGTTTCGACCCACTCCGTTTCCTCGCGCAGCGTGAGGCATGGGACGCCGAGGTTGTAGGCCTCGCGCTGCAGCCCGCCTGAATCGGTGGCGACCAGCCGGGCCTGCGAGGTCAGCGCGAGCATGTCGACGTAGCCGACCGGGTCGATCAGCTTCACGTGCGGGCGCCACTCGATGCCCAGGGCCTTCATCGCCGCACGGGTCCGCGGGTGGACCGGAAACACGATGGGCTCGTGGGCGGCGTTCAACGCCGCCGCAATGGCCTCGAGGCGCTCGGGCACATCGGTGTTGGCCGCCCGGTGGACCGTCACCAGGGTGTACGACTTGGGCGCCAGGCCGAGCTGTGCCGGGACGCGCGCCCGGGCGACGGCCCGCTCACGGAAGTCGAGCAGGACGTCGAGCATCACGTCACCGACGAAGTGCACCAATCGGCTGATGCCCTCGGCCTCGAGCCGGCGAACCGCCGTCCGGCTCGCGCAGAAGTGCAGGTCGGCGAGATGGTCGGTGACGACTCGGCTCATCTCCTCGGGCATCGAGCGGTCGTAGGACCGCTCCCCCGCTTCGACGTGGATCAGCGGAACCCCCATCTGCCGCGCCGTGAGCGCGCCGGCCAGCGTCGACGTGGTGTCGCCGCGGACGAGGACCGCGTCCGGCCGCGTCGCCTCGATGGCCGGCTCGAGCCGCTCGATCATCATGGCGAGCTGCGCCGCCCGCGAGCCCGGCCCGACTTCGAGGTTGAGGGTCGGCTGCGGCAGCGGCAGCTCGTCGAAGAACTGCTGCGACATGAGGTAGTCGTAGTGCTGGCCGGTGTGCACCAGGACGTCCTCGTGCCGGTCGGCGAGCGCGGCGCTCAGCGACACGGCTTGGACGAACTCGGGACGGGCGCCGACGATCGAGAAGAGCTTCATCGGGCCACCCCGGAGACGCCCCGCGCGGAGGCAGCGGCCGACGACTGCGATGGCGACAGCTCGCCGAGCACCGGCGTCGCCAGCGATGGACACTCCGCCACCCACTGCGACGACGACAGGCCGAGCCGGACGGCCAGCAGACGGGCCTGGAAGCGCAGGTGGGCCTTGATGGTGCGCACCAGCTTGGCCTTCGACGTGCCCATCACGCGCGAATGCAGCGTGCATGGGTGCTCGACGACGCGATGCCCGGCGAGCATCGCGTTGACCAGGATCTCGGTGCCGGCGAGGAACCCGTCCGACGAGAGCCGGGCGGTCTGCAGCACGCGCCGCCGGTAGGCCCGGAACAGCGCCGTGTAGCAGTGGACGCGCCAGTCGACCAGCACCCGGTAGAGCGCCGATGAGCCCTTGCTCAAGACGAGCCGGTGCTGCGGGACGTTCTCGACCGAGCCGTCCGGATGGTAGGGCGACGCCGTCACGATGTCGACGTCCGGCGTCAGCCGCGCGAGCAGCGGCGGGATCTCGTGGAAACGATACGTGGCGTCGCAGTCGGTCGTCACCAGCACGTCGCCGTGCGCCGCCCGAAGGCCGGTGCGGAGCGCCGCCCCGAGGCCGCGGTTCCGATCGTGCGGCACGACACGCAGCAGCAGATCGGGCCCGGCGTGGCGGGCACACAGCGCTTCGAACGTCGCCAGCGTGCCGTCGGTGCTGCCGTCGTCGACGAACACGATCTCGACCGGGCCGTCGGTGGCGAGGCTGCGGGCCACCGGCAGCAGGTCGCGCTCGACGGTCGGCGCGTTGTCTGCCTCGTTGTAACAGGGGACGACGATGGAAATCATGCGGACGATTCCTTCGCGGGATCAGTTCCCGTAGTGGATGATGCGGCTGCCTTCGGGCTCGAGGCTGAACGTGATCTCACGCAGCCCGGCCTCGACCATGGCGTCCCGCACCCGCTTCTGGGCCGATGGCTTGACGACGAGCAGCAGGCAGCCGCCGCCGCCGGCGCCCGCGACCTTGCCGCCGTCGGCCCCGGCCTCGCGAGCCTTCGTGTAGAGGCCGTCGAGCAGGCTGTTCGAGACTGTCGACGCCATGCGCTTCTTGAGCGTCCAGCTCTTGTCGAGAATCGCGCCGACGTCGCCGACCTTGCCGGAGACGAGGCCCGCCCGTACTTCGGCGGCGAGCGCGACCAGGCCGTCGACGGCCTGGTTGGCGTCGCTGTGCTCGGCCAGCCGGGCGCGCGCCTCGGTCAGCACCGATCCCGCCTCACGTCGCACGCCGGTGTAGAACAGCATCAACTGTCGCATCAGCCGCTGGCGGGCCGTGGTCGGGCAGACGATTGGCCGGACCGAGACGCGTTCGTCGGGCATGAACGAGATGTCGCTCAGGCCGCCGAACGCGGCGATGTACTGGTCCTGCTTGCCGATCGGGCGGCCGAGGATGCGGATCTCGATCTCGCAGGCGCGGCTGGCCAGGTCGTCCGGTGAATGCCACTCGCCCTTGAGGGCGTAGAGCGCATTCAGGACGCCGACGACCAGCGTCGAGCTCGACCCGAGGCCGATGCCGGCGGGCAGGTCGGCGACGGTCGTGACCTCGATGCCGTTCGTGAAGCCGGTCATCCGCAGCGCTTCACGAATCAGCTCGTGCTGCAGGTCCTCGAGGCGCTCGACGATCTCGGTGCGCGTGTAGGACACGCGGATGTTGCTGTCGAACCGGCGGTTCACCGTCACGTACATGTAGCGGTTGATGGCCAGCGTCACGACGTTGCCAGGCCGGTTGCGGTAGTACTCGGCGATGTCCGATCCGCCGCCGGCGAGGCTGACCCTGAACGGGGTGCGCGAGATGATCACGAGGCACACTCCGCGGCGGAGAGGGTTGCCCATGCGGTCTGCGCGGCCTCGAGTGCCGATGGCGTGCCGATGTCGAGCACGAACTGATCGATGACGTGGCCGTAGAGGCGACCGGCCAGCGGCGGGAAGACGTGATGTCCGAAATCAACCATGGGTGTGGGGGGAATGGCGTCGAGGAGGCCGGCCCGTGCGAGGCAGATGCCGGCGTTGGCGAGGTCCGACGTGGGGTGCGTCGGCTTCTCCGTGAAGCGAACAATGCGGCCGTCCGGCGCCAGGTCGACGATGCCGACCGCCGTCGGAACCGGCGCGTGGAACAAGCCCAGGGTGGCGACGCCAGCATGGCTGCGATGCGTGTCACGCATAGCAGAGAGATCGACGTTCGACAGCGTGTCCGCGTAGAGAATCCAGAAATCTTCCTCGGCGGCGACAAAGTCGCGATGGGCGCACACGGTGGCCGCGGAGCCCCGCGGCGCCGCCTCGACGACCAGGTGCACAACGGGCGTGGCACGTCGCGCGAGGTGCGCGCGGACCAGGTCGGCATGTTGCGACACGTTCAGCAGCACGTCGGTGATGCCGTGCATCTCGCAGAGATCCAGCCAGATATCGAGCAAAGGCGTGCCGTTGATCGGCACGAGGCACTTCGGCATCGACAACGTCAGCGGTCGGAGGCGTTCGCCCAACCCGCCCGCCAAGAGAAAGGCCCTCACAGAACTCCCTTCATGCGGTCGACTTTCAGCGGCTCGTGACTCAGTCGCCCGATCGGGAGACTTTTGACGCCGCCGCTCTCACCTTCCCCGTCGCGCTGCTGTCGCTCATCAAATGCTACGGATGGGGTTAACGCGAAGCCCAACCATAAGTTAACGAGCATCCCGACAACCTCATGCGTTCTAGCTGAACAGATCGCATGCAAATTGCAGTGCCAAGTGCCCGTGGGAGCCCCCAGCACATGCACGAGCGAGCACTGCCTCTGATTTCAGCGTCGGTACCGCGCTGCCCGTGGTGGCACGCGTCGATCAAGGACGCGGTCGGGCGACCGCTCGCGGCGCTCGCACTGATCGCGATCTCGCCGGTCTTCCTCGTGCTTGCCGTGCTGGTGATGATCAGCAGCGGCCGGCCGATCTTCCATCGCCGTCGCGTCGTCGGCCAGGGCGGCGAGACGTTCGATGCCCTCAAGTTCCGGACGATGGTCGCCAACGCTGATCAGATTCTGGCGAATGACGCCCAGTTGCGATCGGCATTTGAAGCGCAGCACAAGCTGGTCGAAGATCCTCGCGTGACGCGGGTCGGACGCCTCCTGCGGAAGTACAGCCTCGACGAGCTGCCGCAGTTGATCAACATCGTGCGCGGCGAGATGTGGCTGGTCGGGCCCCGCATGATCTCGCCGGACGAACTCGGCAAGTACGGCCACAAGGCGCCGAAGCTGGTGTCGGTGAAGCCTGGCATCACCGGCCTCTGGCAGGTGTCGGGTCGGCAGCAGACGTCTGTACGAACGCCGCGTCGAGCTCGACATGCAATACATCGACAGTTGGAGCGTCGCGGGCGATCTCCGGATCGTGCTGCGCACGTTCAGCGTGGTGTTATCGGGCAAAGGGGCACATTGAGCGCGTCGCCTTTCTCGGATGAGTTGGGCGAGGCCAGTTTTCAGAGGGTGGTTGGTGTGATGGACGATTCTCAGACCTACATGCAGAGCTACGTGCAGGTCCTGAAGTTTCTCGACGTGGGCATGATCGAGCGTATGTCCGACATCCTCGTCGGGGCGTGGCGCTGCCGCCGCACCGTGTACATCTGCGGGAACGGCGGCAGCGCCGCGAGTGCGTGCCACTTCGCGGCGGACCTGACCAAGCTGACGGCGCCACCGAGCGGTCCGCGCCTGCGTTCGATGTCGCTGACGGAGAGCCTGTCCGCGATTTCGGCGATCGGCAACGACCTCGCCTACGGCGAAATCTTCGCCGAACAGCTCCGGTCGTCGCTCGATCAGGGCGACGTGGTGGTCGGCTTCAGCACCAGCGGCTCCTCGCCCAACGTCCTGCGGGCGATCGAGTACGCGAACGATGCCGGCGGCATCACCCTCGGCATCACCGGCCAGAGCGGCCAGGCGCTGAAGGATCGCGCGCAACTGACGCTCGTCGTGCCGTCCAACAGCGTGCAGCACGTCGAGGACGCGACGATGGTGGCAGCGCATCTGCTCTGCCTCCGCGTCGCCGCGCAGATCCGCCGGGAATTCGACGCGGCGAAGTTGCCGGCGTCCCGCCCGGTGCTGGCGCGCGCGGTGGGATCCTAGCGCCTCGTCTTCAGACCATGCGGACGGCCGCCGGGTGCACGACGTGCGCCCGGCCGGCGTCCGTCTGTCTCGCGCTCACCGATCACGGTCCAGGATTGCACATGAGACTGCTCGTCACAGGAGGAGCCGGCTATATCGGCTCCGTCGTCGCCGAACTCGCCCAGGCCGCGGGCCACCACGTCGTCGTCATCGACGACCTCCGCCTCGGCCACCGCGCGGCCGTCCCCGAGGGCTGCCGCTTCGTCGAGGGCGGCATTGGCGATCCGGCAGCGCTGGCGCAGGTGTTCGGGCAGGAATCGATCGACGCCGTCATTCACCTCGCCGCCGAGGCGGCGATCGAGTACTCCGTGACGGATCCGGCGCTCTTCTTCAAGACCAACCTGACCGACAGCCTGACGCTGGTCGACACCATGCGGGCGCACGGGACGATGCGCCTGGTGCTCTCGTCGACGGCGGCGACCTACGGCGAGCCGCTGGCCATGCCGATGGCCGAGGACCACCCGCAGCGGCCGATCAACGCCTACGGCGAGTCGAAGCTGATGCTCGAGACCTGCCTGCGCTGGTACCACCGCGCCTTCGGTCTCAAGACGATCGCGTTCCGCTACTTCAACGCCGCCGGGGCCACCGCGGCCCGGGGCGAGGATTGGTCGCACGAGACCCACCTGCTGCCGCTCGCCCTCGACGCCGCCGCCGGTCGGCGCGCTGCCCTGAAGGTGTTCGGCAGCGACTACCCCACCCACGACGGCACCTGCGTCCGCGACTACGTGCACGTGATCGACATCGCCCGCGCCCACCTGCTGGCGCTCGACAAGATCGACGACCTCGGCCTCGACTTCTTCAACATCGGCAGCGAGACCGGCTATTCGATCCGGCAGGTGCTGGAAGCGGTCGAGCGCACCATCGGCCTCCCCGTGCCCTGGGAGCCGGCCGCGCGCCGCACCGGCGATCCGGCGGCGCTGGTCGCCAGCGCGCGCCGGGCGACCGAACGCCTCGGCTGGCGACCGCTGCACTCCGGGCTGGAGCCGATCATCGAGTCGGCCTGGGCGTGGCGGCAGGCGCATCCCAAGGGGTACGATTCGTGACAGGTGCCGACGCCCGGCGTGGCCCCGCCGGGCCGGCACTTCCTGACGGCCCGGCAGCGCCGGACGTCTCGGTCGTCATCGTCAGCTACAACACCCGCGCCCTGCTCGACGGCTGTCTCCGCAGCGTCCAGGCATCGACCGGCGCGACAGTCGAGACCTGGGTCGTCGACAACGCCTCGCCGGACGGCAGCGCCGATCATGTCGCCGCCGCGTTTCCGGACGTCCGACTGATTCGCAGCGGCGCCAACCGCGGCTTCGCGGCGGCCAACAACATGGCCATCGCCGCCGCCGGCGGCCGCTACCTGCTGCTGCTCAACCCCGACACCGTGGTCCGTCCGGACACGGTGGCCGGCCTCGTCGAGTTCCTCGACGGGCATCCGGCCATCGGCATCACCGGCCCGCGCGTCCTGAACGTCGACGGCACGACGCAGTCCTGCGGCTACCGCTACCCGACGCTGGCCGGGGAGATCGCGGCGTCACGCGACGGCCGCCGGGCCGCGGGCGGCCGCCGGGCCGAGCCGGCTGAGGACGTCGACACGTCACGCGAAGTGGACTGGATCGACGGCTGCTGCCTGATGATCCGGCGCAGCGTCATCGATCGCATCGGTCCGCTCGACGAACAGTTCTTCCTCTACGCCGAGGAGCTAGACTGGTGCCGGACTGCCGCCGCCGCGGGAGTCCGGATCGCGACCTGTCCGGCCGCCGAGATGACCCACTTCGGCGGTCAGAGCACGGCCCAGGTGAAGGGCCAGTCGCTGGCCATGTTCATCGAAACGCGCCTGCGCTATTACCACAAGCACGACGGCCTGACGACCGCCGCGATGGTGGCGACGATGTACGCGTTGGGCTGCGCCCGCCATTGGCGCGGCGAGCGCGACAAGTCGCGGGCCAAGCTCCTCGGCATCCAGCGCTGGTGGCGGGGCCGGGGCCCGACGGTCCCGCCAGCCGGCGCCATCCAGATTGGCGGTCCCGCCGCGGGAGCGCGCCGGGCCTGAGACTGCCGTGCGCATCCTCTTCCTCAGCCCGTACGTGCCCTCGAAGGTCCGGATCCGGCCCTACTCGTGGATCCGGACGCTGGCGGCCCTGGGCCACGACGTCCACCTCGTCGCCCTGCGTCCGCCGGAGGACGAGTGGGCCGACGTCGACGAGCTGCGGACCATGTGCCGCGCCGTCGACGTGCTGCCCCTGTCCCGGCAGCGCACCCTGATCAACGGCCTGCTCAGCCTGCCGACGCGCCGGCCGCTCCAGCTCGCCTACGCCCACCTTCCCGCCGCCGTCGACCATGTCGCCCGCCTGGCCCGGGATCGGGCCTTCGACGTCGTCCACGTCGAGCACCTGCGCGGCGTCGCCCTGGCGTCGCGGCTGCGCGGCGTGCCGATTGTCTGGGACGCCGTCGACTCGATCAGCGCGCTGTTCGGCGACACCCGCCGCCTCGCGCCCGGGCGCGGGCAGCGAGCCGTCGCCACGCTGGATCTGCGTCGCACGCGACGCTTCGAGGCCCGGGCGCCCTTCCTGTTCGATCGCACCGTCGTCACGTCGCCCGCCGATGCCGATGCCTTCGTGCGGCTGGCGGGTCCGGGCGCGGCCTCGCGCCTCGCGGTGGTGCCGAACGGCGTCGACACGACCTACTTCCGTCCCGCCGCCGGCACGGCCCGCGAGGGCGTCATCTTCACCGGCAAGCTGAGTTACCACGCCAACGCCGCGGCCGTGCTGCGTCTGGTGCGCGACGTCATGCCGCACGTCTGGGCGCGCTGCCCCGAGACGCCCGTCCGCGTCGTCGGCAAGGATCCGCCGCCGGCGATCCAGGAGCTGGCGCGCGACCCGCGCGTGACCGTCACCGGCTTCGTCGACGATCTGCGCCCGTCGTTCGCCGCTGCCGCCGTCGCCGCCTGTCCGCTCGTCTACGGCGTCGGCATCCAGAACAAGGTGCTCGAAGCCATGGCCTCGGGTGTCCCGGTGGTCACGACGCCCGGCGCGGCGGCCGCCCTGCTGGCGACGCCCGGCCGCGATCTCCTGATGGCCGACGGCGACCTGGCCTTCGCCGATGCGCTCTGCTCGCTGCTCGCCGCGCCGAGCCGCTGCGCCGCGATGGGCGACGCCGGGCGCGCCTACGTCGAGCGCGAGCACCAGTGGCCGCGCCTCGCCGAACGGCTCACGGCCGTGTATCGGCAGGCGGCCGTGCAGCAGGCCGAGGTACCGCTGCCTGGTAGATTGCTGCCATCTCCTGCAGATGGCGCTCGAGGCTGAAGTGCGCCTCCATGCGCTGGCGGCCGGCGGTGCCCAGCGCTTCGCGCATCGCCGCGTCTCCGAGCAGCTGTTCGAGGCCACCAGCCAGCGCCTCGGCATCGCCCGGAGGGAAAATGCGCCCGGTGACGCCGTCGAGCACGAGCTCGGGCGTGCCGCCCGTCCGGGTGGCGACGATTGGCCGCCCCATGGCCATCGTCTCCATGAGGGCCAGCGCCGCCGGCTCTTGCGTCGTGGTGGCGACCACGATGACATCCATCGCACGGACCACGTCGGGCACGTCGCGCCGCCAGCCCGTGAACGTGAACATGTCGCCGACGCCGGCCTGCCCCATCGCCTCGGTCAGCGCCTGCTGGTAGGGCGGGTTCTCCAGCGCACCGACGAAGAAGCATCGCAGGTCGGGGAAGCGGACCCGCAGCGGCGGCGCCGCCTGCACCAGCGTGGCATGCCCCTTGTGCGGCAGCATCTGCCCGAACAGCCCGACCGCCGGCTGGCCCGGGCGAAGCCCGAGTTCGTCCCTGACGGCAGCCGCCCGGACATCATCGATGCGGAACCGCGACAGATCGATTCCGTTGTAGACCGTGATCGCCGTCTCGTCGGCGATGCCGGCACAACGCAAGTTGTGGCTGACGGCATCGGACGGGCCGATCACGCGCGCCGCCGTCGCCGCCGTGAATCGGTAGAGCCGCTTGTTGACGGCGTGGAGCCGCTTGATGTTGTGTTCGTGCCAGATCTGCTGGACGCCGGTCGCGCGCGACGCCAGCGCGACGTAGAGCGCGGCCGGGTAGGAGATGCTGTGCACGAGGTCGATGTCGTGCGCACGGATAGTGTCCGTGAGCTCACGGCGCACCCGGCGGAAAGCGCGCCAGTAGGCCGCGATCGCCGCCGGCGACGTCGTCGTCTCGATGATCCGCTCGCTGTAGTTCGTGGTGGTCGTGAACGGGACCCCGAGCTCGGTCAGGGCGGCGCGGAGTCGCGCGTTACGCTCGCGGAAGAACACGTGCGGGCGGTGCTGCGGCGGACGGAAGTGCTGCAGGTACTGCAGCATGACGATCTCGGCGCCGCTGACCGTGTCGGAATCGCTGACGTAGAGGACGTTCATCGCGGTGCCGCCGTGCCCGCCGGCGCGGCTGAGTGGTAGACATGCAGCGTCTCTCGCGCCGCCTTGTCCCAGCTGAACTCGGCCGCACGCCGCAGGCTCGCGGCGCGCAGCCGGGCGCGGTCGTCGACCTCGCCAAGGACGTGGGCGAGGTGGGCGGCAAAGTGCGCCGGCTCTTCGAGGCGGAAGATCAGCCCGGCATCGCCGACGACTTCGGGGATCGAGCCGCGATCGGAGGCGATGATCGCCGCGCCGCACTGCATCGCTTCGACCAGCGGCAGCCCGAACCCCTCGTAGAAGGACGGGAACGCAAAGACGTCGGCGGCGTTCATCAGCAGGACCAGATCCTCGCTCGACGGGCGGGGCACGAAGCGGATCCGATCGTCGTCGGCCAGCGCGGCGGCGACCTCTGCGCGCGGCTGCGCCTCGCGGCTGAAGAAGACCAGCGTGGCCTGGGCCCGGATCGACTCGGGCAGCAGCCGCCACGCGGCGGTCAGCGCGCCCGGGTTCTTGATCCCGTCCGCCAGGACGACGGTCGAGGCCATCTGCCAGCGCACCCGCATCGCCTCGACCGGCGCCCGATCGTCCAGACGCCGGAACCGCGGATCGGCCGCTTCATGGACGACCGTCAGCCGGTCCGGATCGCATCGGCCGATGCGGGCAATCTCCTGCCGCGCGTGCTCGCTCACCGTGATCAGCCGATCGGCCCGGCGCACGGCGCGGCGTGTCTGGTAGCCGAGATAGAGCATCATCGCGACCTTGCGCGGGGTCCTGCCGAAGCCGCGGAGGTGCTCGCGCATCGGAAACAGGTTGAGGGCGTCGTGCACCGTCACGACCTGCCGATACGGGCCCGCCGCGCCGAGGTTGCCGGGAAAATGCGCGACGTCGACACGATCGCGCCCCATCCAGCCGGCGATGCGGCGGTCGTTGACGACCGAGCTGAGCGTCGAGCTCCACGGCAGCAGGCGCAGGGTGACGTTGTCCGGCAGCGGCTGCGGCAGATCGAGGTCGCCCTTGCCGTCGGCGTAGAAGAAGAACGGCGTGTCCGGCGCCACCCGCGGCATCGCCCGGGCCAGGTGGTAGACGTACGTGCGGACGCCGCCGGTCAGCCCGTGCGACAGATAGCGGATGTCGAAAGCGACGCGCATGCGGGCTGGTCAGGATTCCTGGGGAACCGGCCGCCAGAGCCGCGTCCGCACGAGCCGCAGCAGGTCGTCGCGCTCCGATCGGTTCAGCGACCAGGCCCAGAACAGTCCGGCGTAGAGGACGGCCGAGACTCCGGCGAGCGGCACGAGCGGCACCCACTCCGGACCGCGGCTCGCATAGGCAATCGCCAGCGGCGCGAACGCCACCGGCAGCGGCCACACCGCCGGCCGTACGGCGCGCTGCAGGAACTCGCCCAGCGGCACGTCGACCTGGCGCAGCACGTAGGCGACGAACGCGTACCTGCAGGACCAGCGCCGGCACCGCGGTCCCGAGCGCGACGCCGAGCGGGCCGTAGCGCGTGACCAGCAGCAGGCTGACGGCCAGGTTCAGGATCGCCTGCGGCACGTAGTAGAGCGGCAGCAGGCCGCCGACCTTGCGCAGCCCGAGCAGCGTCGAGTGGCCGGCATGGTTGAACGCGGTCACCGCGAACGCGATCAGCAGCACCTGCACCGGCAGCCGCGCTTCGGCGAACGACGGCCCCATCCAGACGTGCAGCAGCACGCCCGACGAGAGGCCGACGCTGACGCTGAGCGGCAGCGCGATGGCGCCCGAATACTTGGTCATGCGGAGGAACACCTCGCGCACCGCGCGGTGATCGCCGTGTCCATGCAGATGGCCGATGACCGGCGACAGCGCCTGCAGCAGGATGGTCGGCAGCGAGAAGGCCATCATGTAGAGCTTCCACGCGGCGGCGTAGTGGGTGACCTGCTGGACCGGCAGGAAGACGCCGATGACGAACCGATCCGTCTGCTCGATGACGAGCGCGCACAGGTTGGTGAGCAGCACCGCGCCGCCGAAGCCGACCAGCGCCCGCGCGTTGCTGCGATCCGCGTCGCGCCACGACGGCCGCAGGTCTGGCAGTTCCTGGCGGACCCAGCGGATCTGCAGGACGCCGGCGAGCAGGTGCGCAGTCGCCTCCATCACGACCAGCGCCACGACGCCGTATCCGGAGACGAGGAGCACGGCGGTGGCCAGCGCCTTGGAGAGTGCGAGCACGATCCACAGCTGGTTGCAGCGGTCCTGCCGCTGGCAGCCGAGCAGCACCGCCTGGTAGGCGGCCAGCGGCATCCGCAGCGCCACGCCGACAATCGAGACCGCGAAGACCAGCTGCGCGTCGGTCTCGAGCGCGGCCGGCACCTGCAGGAGACCGACCAGCGGCGACACCAGCCAGAGGCCCTGCAGCGCGACGAACATCATCGCGCTGAGGACGACGAGCGCCGTCGAGACGGTGCGATCGACGTCGCGGCGATTACCGGCGCCGAGCGCCGACGCGACGTGCTGGGTGAGCGACGGCACGATGCCGAGCTCCAGCAAGCCCATGTATCCGGTCAGCGATCCGAGCAGCAGCCAGATGCCCGATGCGGCCTCGCCCAGGTGACGGACCACGAACGGGAACAGCAGCAGGTTCGTGACGACGTTGACGACGAACCCGCCGTAGTTCCAGGCCGCATTGCGGGCGAGCACCCGCTTGACGTCGGTGGGACGCGAAGGACCTGGTTCGGACATGCACAGAACGGCCACGCACCGACAAAAGCCGAGCTGGCCCGCCTATCATACTGTGATGGGGCCGCCTCGTCGGCGGGTCCGCGCACCACGTAGCAGTAGTTCTTTCGACATGGGCTGGTTCTCGCTTCAATCGTTGATCGGCATGGCCATCGGCGCCGCCTTCATGGTGGTGGCGATCCGCCATCTCGAGCGCGGGCTCGCCTGCTACGCCGTGCTCGGTGCGCTGCCGTTCTTCCAGGTCGGCGCCTTCTCGGGCAACGACTTCGTGCAGGGCATGCCGCTCGCGGAAGTGCTCGCGACTGCGCTCTTCGGCGTGTGGGTGCTGCAGCACCATCGCTGGCCGATCGGAACCGTGCACGGCTTCGAGCGGTGGCTGTTGCTGCTGCTGCCGGCCGCCATCCTGTCGCTCGCCAGTGGCATCGCCTGGCTCGACCACGACGTCCCGCAGCAGAACGTCAAGCTGAGCGTGTCGATCGGCCAGATCCTCCTCTTCGCCTGGCCGATGGCGGTCTACTTCGTCACCTCGCGTCTCGTCGAGCGCATGCCGCCCATCGAGCAGTGGACCAAGTACGTGATGTGGCTGGCCCTCCCGCAGGTGATCCTGCTGAGCGTGCCGGCGTCGCGGCCCTACCTGTCCTGGAGTATCTACTTCGGCCTGATTGCGGCGCCGCTGGCCTTCGCGCGGGCGACCTACGAGACCAACTGGCGCAAGGCCATCTTGCTGTGCCTGTTCGGGGTGCCGGCCTTGCTCGAAGGACTGTGGACCGGCAAGGCGTTCCTCTACGGTTACATCGTGGTCGCCGCGCTGACCATCGCCGCGCTGCGGGCGAAGCGAGCCCTGTGGCTGGCGCTGCCGGCTCTCGGCCTGGTCGCCTGCTTGATCCTGCTGGTTCCGGAGGGCACGCCGCTGCCCGGTCCACTGGAAGGGCTGCTCGAGGAAGAGGTATCGCAGCAGAGCTGGGGCGGCAGGACCGGACGTGGCGCGCTGATGGAGGACGCGCTCAATATCTGGGCGCGATACCCCGTGTTCGGCGTCGGACCCGCCAACTCGTACCCGTACATGCTCCGCTACTCGCTGCTGGGGACGCCACACAGCCAGTACGCCGACCTCATTCTCGAGTGCGGCGTCGTCGGGCTCGGCATCTTCGTCGTCTTCATCGCCGCCACGCTCCGCCATGGCCTCCTCGCCGTGGCGCGGCCCGGCGATCGGGAGCGGGACATCTTCCTCGTCGGCTGGATCGGCAGCTTCTCCGCCTTGTCGATCCTCTCGATCACCGGCGACTACATGCTGCACAGCATCAGGAACGGCGGCATCGAGATGTTCACCGGGTTCTACATGCACTGGATCTTCCTCGGTGCCGCGATGGGCATCATCCGTCGCGAAGAGGCCACGGCCGCCGCGACGGTGCGCACGCTGCCGCTGGCCTGGCAGCCGCGCTCCGTCGGCGTGCTCGTCGGGCAGGCGCCGCGATGAAGCTGCTCCTGGTCGCGCCGCACTATCCGCCGCTGTTCCTCGGCGGCGTCGAACTCTGCACCCAGCGGCTCGCTCGCCGCTATCGTGCGCAGGGCCACGACGTCACGGTGGTCGCGGTCGATCGGCTCGGGGCTGCGCAGGAGGCGCCCGTCGCGGTCGACGCCGGCGACGACGAGGGCGTCCGCGTGCTCCGCCTGTCGGTAGCCACGCCGGACGACGACGACGCGCGGTTCGAGGCGACCTATCGCGACCCGCATGTCGAGGCCTGGCTGACGCCCTGGCTGCGGGAGGAGCGGCCGGACGTCGTTCACCTGCATAGCGGCTACCTGCTGGGCGGCGCCGTGCTGGCGGCCGCGCGCGCGGCGGACGTTCCGACGGTCGTCACGCTCCACGATTTCTGGTTCATCTGCCCGCGGGTCACGCTGCTCCACCCCGAATCGGACCTGCTGCACGGGGCCAGAGTCGCCGCTCAAGTGCGCGTGGTGCCTGGCCACCGAGCAGCGGCGCTACCGACTGCCCGAGCAGCTGCTCGGGCGGGGCGCGGCTCTGCACCTGGCGCGGGCCTTGGCCACGCCGCCGCTGTCGAGCGCCAGCGGGCTCGATCACCGCGCCGGACTGATCGACCGCCGCAGCCGCACGCTCCTCGCGGCGCTGGCCGACGCCGCGGCGATCACGGCGCCGTCACGTTTCCTGCGCGAGGAGATGGGCCGGGCCGGCTTCCCGTTCGACCGCATCGATTTGCTGCGCTACGGCGTCGAGCCTCGTCCGGCAGCGCCGCCGCGGGCGGCGGACGGCGTCGCTCTGCGGGTCGGGTTCCTCGGCCAGATCGCCCCGCACAAAGGTGTCCATGTGATCGTCGAGGCGATGCAGCGCCTGCCCAGGGCCTCGATCGAGCTCGTCGTCCACGGGCCCCTGACACGCGAGGTCGACTACGTCGACAGCCTGCGCCGTCTCGCCGGCGACGACCCGCGGGTCGTGTTCCCGGGCCCGATCGGCCACGACGACCTCGACGCCTTCCTGGCCCGCATCGACATCCTGGCGGTGCCGTCGGTGTGGTACGAGAACTCGCCGTTCGTCATCCATGAGGCGCGCGCGGCTGGCCTGCCGGTCCTGGCGTCGAAGCTCGGGGGGATGGCCGAGCTCGTCGAGGACGGCGTCGACGGCCTGCTCGCAACCGCCGGATTCCGTCGAGGCCTTTGCCGCGGCGTTCGACCGCCTGGTCCGCGAGGGCGACCTGGCCGCCCGCCTGCGTGCCGGCGTCCGTCAGCCGCCGACGCTCGACGACGAGGCGCGGGCGCTCGTCGCGATCTACCAGCGCGTCGCCGCCCGGCAGCCGGAGGCGGTGCGATGAAGCTCGCCGTGCTGTCCTCCTGGTACCCGGCACCGCCGACGAACGGATCAAAGCTCCGCGCCTGGCATCTGCTCCGCGAGCTCTCCCGGCGCCACGACGTGACGCTCCTCAGCTTCGCCGAGCCCGGCGAGGCCGACGCGCCGGAGAGCGACGAGTTGCGCGCGATGTGCCGCGAGGTCCACGTCGTGCCGGGCAATCCGCACAAACCCGAGGCACCGCTCTCCTGGCGTGGCTACTTCGCCCGCATGCCGCGCTCCTACGCGCAGACGTTCAGCCCGACCATGGCCGCGAACGTGGCTGCGGTCGCGCCCCGTGTCGACGCGATCGTCGCCTTCGAGGTCGGGACCGCGGTCTATCTCGAGGCGCACCCCGACACCCCGGGGATCTTCGAGGAAGCCGAGATCAGCACCATCCGCGACGAGGTCGGTCGCGCTACCAGCCAGATCGATCGCTGGCGGCGCACCCTGACATGGCGCAAGTACGCGGCCTTCACCAGCAGGCTGGTGGCGTCGACGAGCCGGACGACGGTCGTCTCGGAGCAGGAGCGCGCCTGCCTGGCACAGGCCGGCTGCGACGGCTCCAAGGTCGCCGTCGTGCCCAACGGCGTCCCGGCCGGCTACCTCGACGTCGAGCTCGCGGCGCGGCCCGACACGTTGATCTACTCAGGGGCGGTCACGTATGCGCCGAACCTGGACGCGGTGACCCTGATGGTGTCCGACATCCTGCCGCGCATTCGCTCCTCACGCCCCGGCGTCACTTTCACCGTGACAGGTAACCCCGGGCGCGTCTCAATCGACCACCTGGCCGGCCCAGGCATCACGTTCGCCGGGTTCGTCCCCGACATCGTGACCACGGTGGCGAGCACCGCGGTGTGCGTCGTGCCGCTGCGCCGCGGCGGGGGGACGCGCCTCAAGATCCTGGAGGCCATGGCCCTGGGCACCCCCATCGTCTCGACGCGCAAAGGCGCCGAGGGGCTCGACGTCGTGGACGGCGAGCATCTGCTGCTCGCCGACGAGCCCGACACGTTCGCTCGCTGCGTGTTGCAACTGCTCGACCAGCCCGCTCAGGCGCGGGCGATGGCCGCCCGGGCCCGTGCCCTGGTCGCCGAGCGCTACACCTGGCCGCGCCTCGGGCGCGCCCTCGAACAGATCATCGCGGAGGCCGTCGACGCGGGCCGTGCCCGCCGGAGGAGTGCGTGACCGCCCCCTTGCATCGTCGTTGGTACGAGCGCGTCCCGTGCTCGGGGATGGGCCTGCTCGTCGGCCTGCTGCTCTTCTGCGCCGGGTCGCTGCCCTTCCTCTACGCCTGGCTCTCCACGCCGGCCGACCGCGTCTACACCGGCCTGATGTTCGACGTCCAGGATCACGCGCAGTACCGGTCGTGGGTCACCGCCTCGCACGACGGGCTCTTCATCGCCAACACGATGACGCCGGAGCCGAACCCGCCCACGTTCCTCAACGTGATGATGTGGAGCCTGGCCCAGGTGCAGCGCTTCACCGGCCTGTCGTTCGCCGGCTTGTTCCAGGTCTGGCGCCTCCTCGGCTGCCTGGTGCTCGGCGTGGCGCTGGTGATGTCGTTCCGGCGTTTCGTGCCCGATCCCCGCCGCCGTGCCGTCGCCTACCTGCTCGCGGTCGCGGGCTCGGGCCTCGGCTGGCTGCTGGTCGCGGCGAAGTACGCCCAGGGGCTGGCCGACGTCCCCTTCCCGCTCGACGTCTACGTGGTCGAACCCAACACGTGGTTCGCGACCTTCGCGTATCCGTACCTCGCTCTCGCTCAGGGACTCGTCCTCGGCGCGCTCTTCGGGGCCTACCGCGTCGATCAGGACGGCCACTGGCAGGGCTACGTGATGGCGATCGGCTGTGCCGTCGCCCTCGGCTTCACGCACTCCTACGATCTGCTGACCGTCTATGGCGTGCTCGGTGCCTATTGGCTGTGGAGCGTCTGGCGGACCCGCGGGATCCCGCTCCGCTTGACCGCGGTGACCGTCGCCGTCGGCGCGGCGTCCGGCCCAATCGCGCTCTATTACAAGATCCTCACCTCCAGCGATCCGGTCTGGCAGGCGGTGCTGGCGCAGTACGTCAACGCCGGCGTGTGGACGCCGCCGCACGTGCATCTCGTGATCCTGATGGGCGTGCCGCTGCTGCTGGCGGCGGCGGCCGTGCCGGGAGCGCTCCGCCGCGGCGGCGCCGATCCGTTCCTGGCCATCTGGGCGATCGTCGCCCTGTGCCTGGCCTATCTGCCCGTCGTCTTCCAGATCAAGCTGCTGACGGCGTGGCAGTTCCCCCTCGCCATCCTGGGCGCGCACACGTGGACCGACAGCGTGGCTCCGTGGTTGTCACGACTCTGGTCGCGCGGCAACGGCCGCCCGCTGCGGCCGGCAGTGTCGCTGGCGCTGCTCGCCGCGCTCGTCGTCCCGACCAACCTGTATCTCTTCGCCTGGCGTTTCCTCGAATTGCGCCGGCACGAGCGGCCCTACTACCTGCACCGCGACGAGGTGGCGGCGCTCGAATGGCTGTCCGCGCACACGGGTCCCGACGACGTCGTGATCGCGCCGCTCGAGATCGGACAGTTCGTCCCGAACTACGGCGGCAGCCGCGCGTTCCTGGCGCACTGGGCGATGACGACCCGGTTCTTCGCGCGACGCGAGGCCGCCGAACGGTTCTTCGATCCGGCCACCGCCGATGATCGGCGCCGGGCCGTACTCGCCGGTGATCGCGTCACGGTCGTCCTCCGCCCGGAGGTGCCAACCGGCACGGCGCTCTTCGATCCGGCCACCTCCGACCAGTTCGAACCGGTCTTCTCGCGACCGCACGCCAGCGTCTTCCGCGTCCGCGGCGCGGCGGCTCGACAGGCGGCCCTGCCGGCGGCCCGATGAACGCACTCGGCTCCCTCCGCTTCTATCTGCGCAGCAAGACCCGCAGCCTCTGGCGCTACGCGCTGAGCGAGACGCTGCAGGCGTTGCTCGCCTGGATACCGAGCGTGGTCGGTATCGGCCTGCGCGGCGTGCTCTACAAGCTCGTGCTCCGGGCCGACGGCATTCCGGCGATCGAGGACCACGTACGAATCAACCGCGCCGAGGACATCCGGCTCGGGCGCGGCGTCTACATCGATCACGGCGTCTACCTGCACGCCGCGGATGGCGGCCTCGAGATCGGCGACCACGTCTGGATCATGAACGGTTGCCGGCTCCACGTCTTCAACTACCGCAACATCCCGCACGCCGGCATCCGGATCGGCTCGCATACCTTCGTCGGCGAAGAGACGATCATGCGCGGTCAGGGTGGCGTCACCATCGGCGATCACGTGCTGTTCGGGCCGCGCGTGCAGGTCCTCGCGGTTGATCACGTCTTCACCGATCCGACCCGGCCGATTATGGAGCAGGGCATCACCGCGGTCGGGATCCGGATCGAGAACGGCTGCTGGATCGGCGCCGGCGCAATCATCCTGGATGGCGTGACGATCGGCGAGGGGTCGTGCATCGGCGCCGGCGCGGTCGTGACGCGCTCCGTGCCGCCGCACTCGCTCGCCGTCGGCACGCCGGCCCGCGTCATCCGGGACCTGCTGAAGGAGCCGCTGGCCGCCCCGTCGACCGAGGTGTTCTTCGGCGGCCTCGAACGGTTCTAACGACGGCCATGCGGATCCTGGTCGTCACCGAAACCGTTCCCTACCCGCTCGACACCGGCGGGCGCATCAAGACGTTCCACACGCTGCAGGCGCTGGCGCGCGAGCACGAAGTGCACTGCCACGCCTTCGCCCGGACGCCGGCCCAGCGCGACGCCGCCCTGCCCGCGCTCCAGGCCGTCTGCGCGTCGGTGGAGCTGCACGTGGTGCCGCGTGGGCTGCATCGTGAGCTCGGCTTCCTGGCCCGCAGCCTCGCCACCGGCCTGCCCGTCACGGTCCGGCGCCACTTCGATCCGGACGCCTGCGCCCGCATCGTCGCCGCCTGCCGCGAGCACCGGATCGACGCCGTCTACTGCGACCACCTGAGCATGTTCGAGTACGCGATCCGCACCGGGCGGCCGATCGTGCACGACGCGCACAACGTCGAGTACCGCATCGTCGAACGCTATGCCCGCGTCCTCGGCTTCGATCCGCGGCGCCTGATCTACGAGCGCGAATGGCGGCGCCTGCGCGCCTACGAGGCGGCGATGTACCGGCGATCGGCGCTGGTGTTCGCGGTCAGCGACATCGACGCCCGCGACATCGACGCGCTCGCCGGCGGCCGGGCCCCGATCGTGGCCGTGCCGATTCCGGTGGATGTCTCCGGCGTGGCGCCGATCGACACGCTGACCGACGATCCGCACGTGCTGTTCCTCGGCACCCTCGACTGGCCGCCGAACGGCGACGCCGTCAACTTCTTCCTGCAGGACGTGTGGCCGCAGGTGCAGCGCGAGGTGCCGGCGGCGCGCTTCACCGTCGTCGGCCGCGGCGAGGCGGCGCTGCAGCGCCGGTGGGCAGCGGCGCCCGGCGTCGCGTTCACCGGCTGGGTGCCCGACATCGAGCCGTGGATTCGCCAGAGCCGGCTGATGGTCGTGCCGATCCGGTCGGGCAGCGGGATGCGCGTCAAGATTCTCGACGCGTTCGCGCGCGGCCTGCCCGTCGTGGCGACCTCGGTCGGCGTCGAGGGAATCGCGGCGATTCCCGGGACGCATCTCGAAGTGGCCGACGACGCCGACGCCTTCGCGCGAGCGACGGTCGGCCTGCTGCAGGACGCCGCACGGGCGCGGGCCCGGGCCGATGCCGCGCGTGCGCTCGCCCTCGCACGCTATGACACGCCCGCCGTCGGCGCGCAGCAGAACGAGGCCATCCGCCGTCATCTCGCGGGTGCGACTGCATCAACCGCGACTAAAGGCGGCGTCTGACGCGACTTCCGTCCGTGGCTTTGCGAAGGCCTCCGGGACGCGCAGTTCCTCCCTCCGCCGCGGTCAGCACCTCAACCATATGGGCAAGAAGGGGTTACTGCTGAGCCTGTGAAACGCCGCCGACCCGGCGAGATTCCGGCTGATATCTCAGCCATTCGGAACGCGCTTTGCTAGCCCTACCAGCACATCGGCGCGTGTCTGAGTGGCACGCGGAACTCGCCACCCCCTCTGAACGTTTCAGCAGGACCTGGCGGCGACCGTTTTCCCAGGCCTCCGGGGCCACTGCTCTATGCCAACGCAGACTCTCACGCTCCCCCTGCCGCTCGACACCACCACGCGCGTCGCGACGGCGTCGGTCGATGGTCTGTCCATCTGCATTCCGGTCTACAACGAGGAAGGCGCCGTCTCGGAGACGCTGGTGCGCTGCCTCGCCATGGCCGATCAACTGCGGGCCGCCGGCATCCCCCGCCTCGAGGTCATCGCCGTCGACGACGGCTCGAAGGACCGATCCGCCGAGATCGTCGAGCAGCATCCGGGCGTTCGCCTGATCCGGCACGAGGTGAACAAGGGCTACGGCGCCGCCCTGAAGACCGGCTTCGCCGCGGCCTCGTACGAGCTGGTGGCCTTCCTCGACGCCGACGCGACCTATCCGCCCGAGGCCTTCCCCAGCCTGGTCGCCCCGGTCATCCGCGACGGCGCCGACCTGGTCATCGGCTCCCGCATGGCCGGCGCCGACACCGAAATGCCGGCGGTCCGCCGTCTCGGCAACTTCATCTTCGCCAACCTCCTGACGCTGATCGGCCGCACCGCGGTGACCGACAGCGCGAGCGGCATGCGCGTCTTCCGGCGCGAGGCGCTCGACGTCCTGCTGCCGCTGCCGGACGGGCTCAACCTGACGCCGGTCATGAGCACCCGCGCCGTGCACGAGGGCATCAAGGTCGTCGAGGTGCCCATCAGCTACAAGGAGCGCGTCGGCGAGTCCAAGCTGAGCGTCACCAAGGACGGCGTCCGCTTCCTCCGCACCATCATCTAGACGGCGCTGGCCTACAACCCGGTCCGCATCTTCGGGTTCGCCGGCCTGGCCGGCATCGGCGTCGCGGCCTGCATCCTGGCCGGCCTGCTGGTCGCCCGGTTCAACGGCGTCACCGAGCTGGGACCGGCCGGCACCTCCGCCGTGTTCGCCGCGCTGGTCTGCGGCGTCGCCGGCGTCAGCGTGTTCGCGCTCGGCGCCTCGTTCAACTACCTGGTGTCGCTGTTCTACCGCCGGCCGATCCGTCAGGGGCTGTTCAAGAAGCCGATGTTCTCGGCCCCCATCGAGCAGTTCTTCCTCCCGGCGAGCCTGGCCGCGGCCGGCATCGGCCTGTCGGTCTCCGGCGTCAGCCTGTGGCTGTCGATGCAGGGCTGGCCGATCGAGCGGCTGTGGCTGTACCTGACCGGCGGGGCGATGCTGATGCTCATCGGCCTGCAGCTCGGCATGGCGTGGCTCATGGGGTCGGTCCTCCGCGAGCTGAGCAATCGTGAAATCGGGGCCGAGGGAGTCCAGTCGTGAGCGAGACCGAAACCGACAGCAAGGCGCTTCGCAACGTCGGGACGAAGACGCGCACGATCGTCACCCTCGCCAAGCATCCGGACACGGATGCGATCGCCCGCCAGTACCAGGCGCAGCGGCAGGAGAAGAGCCACGTCGACGTCCTGCTGGTCAACCCGCCGACCCCGGACGGCGCGATCTGGATCCGCTCGCAGCATCGCGTCGGCCGCCGGTCGCGCGAGAACATGGTCTGGCCGCAGGTCTCGCTGGCCCAGCATGGCGGCGCTGCTCTCGCCCACCTACACGGTCAAGGTCGTCGACGCCATCGCCGAACGCATGACGTGGGATGAGTTCGAGCAGATCCTCCGCCGCGAACGGCCGAAGTATTACGTCACGCAGCTGACGGCGCCGACGCTGCAGAACGATCTCTACGGCACCTTCCTGGCCAAGAGCGTCGGCGCCGTCACCATGGCCTTCGGCACCCACATCACGCCGATGCCGCGCGAGACGCTGCAGCCGTACCCGTCGCTCGACTACGGCCTGCGCGGCGAGCCCGACCTCACGCTGCGCGACCTGATCGACCACCTCGAGGGCAACCAGTTCAGCCGCCCCGAGAACATCGAGACGCTGTTTGCCAAGCACGACCTCTCCTACAAGGCGCGCGAGATGGCGCCGGCCGAGAACGGCCGCCACGACCTCTCGGTCATGAAGGGGCTGGTCTGGCGGCGCGGCGACGAGGTCGTCGTCAACCCTGATCGGCCGTTCATCGCCGATCTCGACGACCTGCCGCTGCCGCGCTACGAGCTGCTGCCGCTGCAGAAGTACACGATGCCGCTCATCAAGGGCCCGTTCTGCTTCATCGTCACCAGCCGCGGCTGCCCGGCCGGCTGCACCTACTGCATCAAGCACGTCAGCTACGGCCCGACGATGCGGCTGCGCTCGCCGCACAAGCTGCTCGAAGAGATCCTGATGCTCAAGAAGCTGGGCGTGAACAACATCCACATGTACGCCGACCTCTTCACGGTCAATCGTGACCAGGTCGTCGGCCTGTGCAAGGCGATCATCGAGGCCGGCGTCAAGATCCGCTGGACCTGCAACAGCCGGGTCGACTTCGTCGACCAGGAGATGCTGGAGCTGATGGCCAAGGCCGGCTGCTGGTACATCGCCTGGGGCCTCGAGTCGGGCAACAAGGAGATCCTGGCGCACGCCCGCAAAGGCGTCGATCCCGAACGGGCGCGGGTCTCGCTGCGCCTGTCGCGCAAGGCCGGCATCAAGAACTGGGGCTACTTCATCATCGGCCTGCCCGGCGAGACCGAGACGACGATCAAGCAGACCATCACGTTCGCCAAGAGCCTGCCGCTCGACATCGCGCTCTTCCACATCGCCGCGCCGTATCCGGGCACGCCGTTCTTCTACGAGGTCGTGAAGAACGGCTGGTTCCGTCCCGGCATGCGTTGGGAGGAAGTGGACATGGACGAGTCCACCGTCCTCGACTATCCCGGACCTGCCGGCCGAGCGGCTCGAGTACTGGCAGAAGCGGGCCTTCCGCGAATGGGCGATGCGGCCGGGCCCGATCGCGACCTACCTGAAGATGCTGCTCTCCGACAAGCGCACGTTCATGTCCGCGCTCGACGTCGGCTTGCAGCACGTCGGCTGGTCCCGCAAGACGACCCGCGAGTCGGCCATCAGCCAAGCCAAGCGCGCCGGCAGCGTTCCGGCCTAGCACCTTCTCGGGATGACGTTTTGAGCCGGCCCGCGTCCACGCGCGGGTCGGCCGGATGGGATTGACTGATCGGTCATGGGACACGTGTTGGTGACGGGCGGGGCGGGGTTCATCGGATCGCACGTGGCCGACGAGCTGTTGGCTCGCGGGCATCGGGTGACGGTCCTCGACGATATGAGCGGCGGCTTCCCGGACAACGTGCCGGCCGGCGCCGAACTGATCGAGGGCACCATCACGGACGCCGCGATGGTGTCGTCGCTGTTCAAGGCGCGACAGTTCGACTACGTCTGCCACTTCGCCGCCTACGCGGCGGAGGGGCTCAGCTACTTCATCAAGAGCTTCAACTACACGAACAACCTGATCGGCAGCGTCAACCTGATCAACGCGTCCGTGAACGAAGGCGTCAAATGCTTCGTCTTCACCTCGTCGATCGCGGTCTACGGCTCGAGCGCCGAGCTGCCGATGACCGAGGAGACGCGGGCGCACCCCGAGGATCCGTACGGTATCGCCAAGCTGGCCGTGGAGCGCGAGCTCGAGATCAGCAAGCGGATGTTCGGCCTCGACTACGTGGTCTTCCGGCCGCACAACGTCTACGGCGAGCGCCAGAACATCGGCGATCGCTACCGCAACGTCGTCGGCATCTTCATGAACCAAATCCTGCAGGGCCGGCCGATGACCGTCTTCGGCGACGGCCAGCAGTCGCGCGCCTTCAGCTACATCGGCGACATCGCTCCGCTGATGGCCAACTCGCTCGAGAACCCGGCCGCCCTCAATCAGGTGTTCAACGTCGGCGCCGACCAGCCCTACACGGTGCTGCAGCTGGCGCAGGCGGTCGCCGGGGCGATGGGGGTCGAGGCGAACGTCCGCCACCTGCCGGCCCGCGACGAAGTCAAGGACGCCTACTCGTCGCACGACAAGGTCCACCGGGTGTTCGGGACCAACGGTTCGATGTCCCTGGACGAAGGGCTCGCCCGCATGGCCACCTGGGTCCGCCAGCACGGCGCCCGCAGCAGCAGGAAGTTCGGGCACATCGAAGTGGAGAAGAACTTCCCCGTCGCATGGCGTGACTGAGGCCTCCTCCATGCCGAGCCACGAGCCGCGCGTCGCCGTCATCATCCTCAACACGAACAAGCGTGAGGACACGCTGGCGTGCCTGGCGTCGCTCGCCGAGTCGACGTGGCACACTCTCGACGTCATCGTCCTCGACAACGCGTCGACCGACGGCTCCGTCGCCGCCATCCGCGAGCGGCATCCGTCGGTGCACGTCGAGCCGCTGCGCGACAACCGCGGCTACGCCGGCAACAACAACGTCGGCGTGGCGCTGGCGCTCGCCCGCGGCGCCGACTGGCTGTTCGTCCTCAACGAGGACACCATCCTCGACCCGCTCTGCATCGAGCACCTGGTGCGCCACGGGCAGTCGCACCCGAAAGTCGGCATCGCCGGCCCGCTCGTGCTCCATTTCGACGAGCCTGGCGTCATCCAGTCGGCCGGCGGCTGGTTCGACAGCTGGCAGGCCGGGCACATCGGCCAGAACGAAGAGGATCGCGGCCAGTTCGCGGCGCCGCGGCGGGTCGATTGGATCTCGGGGTGCGGGATCATGCTGCGCCGGGCCGTCATCGAGCAGGTCGGCATGCTCGACGAGCGCTTCTTCTACTACTGGGAAGAGACCGACTGGTGCCTGCGCGCCCAGCGCGCCGCCTGGCAGTGCGCGCTCGTTCCGGACGCGCGGCTGTGGCACAAGGGCGTCGTCCGCCACTACGTGCCGTCGCCGAACGTCAGCTACTACAACACCCGCAACCGGCTGTTGATGATGCGCAAGCACGGCGCCTCGACGCCGCGGCTGGCGCTCGAGATCCTCGGTATCTGCCGGATGCTGACCGCCTGGGCGTTCCGGCCGAAGTGGCGCGCCCAGCGCGAGCACCGGCGGGCGGTGGTCCAGGCGCTCGGCGATTTCGCCCGGCAGCGCTGGGGCCAGCGTCCCGAACTCAACGCGCGAGGATGAGGTCCGTGACTCCCATCGACGTCCGAGTGCCCTCCTCCCCTGGCATGCCGCCCCTCGCGACAACCGCAGGGCGCGCCCTTCGGCTGGTGGCTCTGGCAGTCGCCTTGATGGCCGGCCCGCAGATCCGGGAAGCCGGCGCGCAGCAGGCGGACGTCCCGATCGACGTCAAGACCCAGCTGGGCCCGCTGTTCTACAGTCCCGGCATGGTGTTTTCGAGCGGCTTCGACACCAATCCGTGGCGGGAGTCCGGCGACGAAGCCGTCTATGACGTCTTCGAGACCTACGTCACGCCGCAGATCGCCAGCTGGATGCACGTCTCGCACCTGCGGGTGGATGCGTTCGGGGCGGTCGAGTTCGTCAAAGCCGGAGAAAGCGTCGCCAGCAAGAACCACCAGTTCGGGTCGAATCTGCTGTGGGACGGCCCGCTGATCTCTCCGTATCTCCAGTGGACGAGCAAGCACACCAACGCCAACCCGACCGGGTTCGAGGTCGGTCGCAAGTCGATGAGAAACGAGAACGATCTCAAGGCTGGCGCCAGCGTATCGCTGGGCTCGGCGACGCGCGTGCTCGGCTTCGTCCGGCGGACACAGACGAATTGGGACGCTGACGCCATCTATCAGACGTCCAGCCTGCGGGAGAAACTGAATCGCACGGACTCCGGCGTCGGCGGTGGCATCGACTTCGCCCTGACGCCGTTGACGTCGGTGCGCTTCACCGGCGAGAAGACGTCCAGCGAATTCGTCTACTCGCCCGTTCGCAATGGCTCCGGATCACGCGTGGGCGCGGCCGTCAGCATGACCGGGCCGGCGCTGATCAGCGGCAACGTCGAAGTGGGGTTCCGCCAGTTCACGTCCGCGTCGAGCGCCGTCTCGTTTCGCGGCCTCTTCAGCAATGCCTCGGTGACGCGGACCTTCTCGACCGAAACGACCCTTGGCCTTCGGTTCGAACGCGACCTGCAGTTCTCCTTCGACACGAGCCTGTCCTACTTCGTCGGCCAGTCGATCGTCCTGACCGGCATCCAGCCGATCGGCCACAACTTCGCGGTCCAGGCCAGCGTCGGTCGACACACGCTCACCTACAATCAGAGCTCACCGACGACGGCTCCGACCAACGCGGTGTCCGAGTACGGTGTAGTCGTCGGACGCAAGGTGCGCGACCGGACCTGGGTCGGCGTCTCGATGGAGTCGGGACAGTCCAGCGGCAACCAGCCCTGGAGCCAGCGACGCGTGATCGGCTTCCTGACGTTCGGCGCCGGCCAGTTCCAGCGCCTCGACCGTCCGATCCCGTTTCAGCACTGACCGCGGCGCGACGGCGCTCGGGCACCTGCCGCGCTCAACTGGCCCTCATCGTCGGTGTGCTGCCGACTCGCAGCCAGAAGCTCGCCCCATCGAGCCGCGTCGCCGAGGGAAAGGCCCGCGCCATCTCGTCGGGCCAATGATGAGCGGCGTAGCGCGTCCCGAACAGCACTTCGTCGACGGCGTTCCTGAGCAGGCACGCATGCAGCAGATACTGCTCGGTCCAGTAGACATTGCGGCGTTCGATCAGCTCTCTCGGATAGTCGAACGGAAAGTGGATATCGTGAAAATGGACCAGGACGCCGGCCGGCAGCTGCGGCAGGATGTCGAACACGATCCGCTTCACGTCGCCACCGGCCCGCACGACGTGCGAGCTATCGACGAAGAGAATGTCGTTCTCTTCGAGTGATCGGAAGAGGCCGAGGTCGAGGTGCTCGACCGGCTGCGCGATCAGTTCGATGCCGAGATCGTTCCGCCGGACGAATTCGCGCGGAAATGGGTCGACCGCGGTCACCCGCCCGGTGCCGTTCTTCTGGACGGCCTGGGCCGCCAGCAAGGTGGAGAAGCCGGACCCGATCTCGACGATGCGACCGGGACGATGCAGCCGGATGATGGCCCAGTAGACGAGCGGATCGACGTTCTGGAAGGCGTCGTTGTCCAGGAAGAATCTCGGGCGAGTGGCCCAGTCGTCGGGCCGGTCGTACGGTATCGCACCTGTACTCCTCGCGAAACCGTGGGAACTTCTCGACCAGGTAGTCCAACTGACGTTCGTGGTTGAAGTCGACCCCGACGTGCGACCGAGGCGTGTCGCTCTCCGGCAGCTCGATCGGATTGACGAGGGATGCGTAGAATCCGCTCGGCTGCGCCGCGATGCCGCGCCGCCACAGTCTCGCCCGAACGTCCTTGTCCTCGAGCCCGGTGGGCGTCAGCAGCTGGGTCGCGGCCAATCCGAGATAGCGGGCCATCGCCCGCTTGACTGCCTGTCCCGTCCTCTCCAGCCTTGAAATCCTGGCGTCGACGTGTCGATGGGGGTCTCTCGGACTGGGGATGTACGACATGGGCCTTCTTGCTCGGCCATGATACCGCGCTGAAGCTCAGCCATACGGACTGAATGCGCGCCACGCCCAACGACGAACGGCGGCCCGAACCCTCCGGTTCGAGCCGCCGTGACGAATGCAGCGCCGCTGCGATCGGCTACTGGGTCACGATGCGCAGCCCGGTCGGGGCCGCCGGCGCAGTCGGCGGAGGCGGCGGTGCCGCGCCGAGATCGCCCGAGGCGATCACCTCGATCTCCGCCAGGCTCGCCGTCCGTGCGCCGTAGAACGTGCCGGTGACGTTGCCGATCTCGACGCGGACGGCGCGGGCGACGGTGGCCGTGGCGAACGTCACGTCGGTGCCGCTCACCGAGAGCGCGCCGATGGTCTGGACGCCGACCTCCTGCGTCGCCGCGGTATCGCTGTAGAGCCGCACCGTCGCGCCCTGGATCGCCAGCGAGGAACTCGCTTCACCGCCCTGCCGCGGGTTGTAGAGCCGCACGGTCTGGACGCGGATCGACACCGGGAACGTCAGCTTCGCCCACTGGTTCAGATAGGTGCCGAGCGGCGCGGTCCAGTAGCGCCAGTTCTCGCCTTTCATCACCCGGCGATCGATCAGGCCCTTGTTGTAGTTGGCGTCGCGCGTCGACGACACCTCGACCGTCGCCCCGGGCGCGAGGTTGGTCCATTTGGCGGCCTCGGCCGTGGCCGGCACCGCGATGAGCGTGTGGCCCATGTGGCAGCCCATGCACTTGGCGGTCGTCCCGGGCCGGCCGTAGTTCATGCCGGCGACGTGGGCCGCACCGGCCGGCTCGGGGCCGCCGGTGAACGGCACGCGCCCGTCGGGCCGCCGCAGCTGCTCGAACAGCGAGACGTTGGCGGGCGCCGCGGATTCGCGCACCGAACCGTCCGGTGCGACCGGCAGCGCGCCGAGCAGGATCGGCCAGTCGAGGTTCGGGAACGAGCCCGGGCTGGTCCGCTGGTGGTCGATGAAGAAGCGGATCGTCGCCGCGGAGCCGATCGCCGGCGCGCTCAACACGTCGGCGTCGACCGGCGCGTTGGCGTAGACGTTCATCGCGTCGAACACGAAGGTGCCGTCGGTGTCGTAGGGGCCGGCGGCGGACGGCGGCGTGGCGCTGGCCACCTGGGTCACGGTGTCGGCCAGGACAGGCGGCAGCGTCCGCGCCCGGATGGCGCGCGCCCGCAGCTCGGTGGTGCCGGCCCGGTCGTAGAGCGACGTGATCCCCGAGCCATCGGCGTTCATCACCGCCAGGCCGTAGTCCTGGTTGACGTCGTTGGCCACCGAGACGACGACGCGGCCGTCCGGCAGCACCTCCGGCTCGGTCACGTACTGGCCGTTGTAGACGCCGTACGAGGTCGGGTTCGTGCTGGCGTAGTTGGTCGAGAGCGTGGTCTGGCCGGCGATGGGCGTATAGACGTTGGCCGCGCCGCGCACGAACCTGCGGATGCCGCCGAAGCCGGCCGCTTCCGTCATGTTGTACATCGGGAAGAAATTGGCGAAGAGCTCACCGGCCGGCGTGAACCCGCCGCCGTAGATGTGATTGCGCTCGTCGTTGCCCGAGACAGCCTGGTTGCGCTGCGATCCGCTCCACAAGGCGAGGCCGGTGCCGTCCGGATTGATCGTCGCGGGATGCCAGCCGTTACGGAAGAGGAAGCCCGCATACTGGCCGGCCCCGGTCATCTGGACGTCGGTCAGCGCGCTCAGGCCGTCCTTCTGACGAAATCCGCCGTTCAGATCGGCCACGGTGCTCATGTCGTCGAGCGGGAAGCGATGATTGCGCCACCACCGCGAAAAGACGATCTTGCCCGTGACCGGGTCGACGAGCGGCCGGTCGGCGCCGTTGCGCTCCGACGTGATGCGGTGGATGCCGGTGCCGTCCGCGTTGATCACGTAGAGGTTGCTGAGGCGCACGCCGCTGTAGTGCCCGAAGCCTGGATACCGCGTCGAGCTGAAGGCGAGCCGGCCGTCCGGGAGCCAGCACGGGTCGGTGTCGTCGTAGGCCTGCAGGTTGCCCGAGATACCGGTGCGGCTCTCGGTCGGCGTGACCCGGCGCAGGCCGGTGCCGTCGGTGCGGATCACGTAGACGCGCCAGGCGCTCGGGTTGGTGACCGGGCCCGAGTCGTAGCTGCCCTGCGGAAGGCCGGCGAACGCAATCCACTGCCCGTCGTACGACACGTCGGGCGCGTTGACGTCGATCAGGTTGAGGGAGGCGGACGTCGGGCTGGCGCCGTCGACGAGGAGGCGCAGCGTGCCCGACGTCTCGCGGACCACGAGCTGCCCCGGGGCGGCCGGACGGAATCGGCTGTGCGCGCCGACGCCCGGCTGATCCCTGGGCACGTTCCAGTAGATGGTCCCGCGATCCGGGATCTGCCGGGACACGAAGACCAACGGAAAGGGAAAGGAGGAGGACTGAGCGACCGGACGCGAGGACGCCAGGAAACCAACGGCGGCCATGGACAAGGCCGCACCGAGCACAACGCGACGATTCATGCTCGCCCCATGAGCAATCGCCATGCCCGACGGAAACCGCTGCAACTATCTGACTGGCCGCGGCTTACGACGCAACGACCAAGGGACTCTGGTGAGAAGTGTAATCGACCCACGAAATTCGGCGCCGCCCCGTCCGTAGCGGAGCGGCGCCGTCTCGCGCGGCTGTCGCGTCCGACCTACTTCTTGACCGGCGTCGCCGTGAAATCGCCGGTGACGCTGAACTCTTCGACCGTGACCGCCCCGGCGAGCTGGCCGTCCGTGCCCAGCGAACCCTTGTAGGTCAGCGTGATCGGGGCGCCGTTGTAGGCGGACTTGAAGATCCAGCTGACGCTGCTCTCGACCACCTTCCCCGCAATCTCGACGTTGCCCTGGTCCGTGGCACAGCCGCCGGTCAGCTCCTCGCCCTTCTGGGTGAACGAACAGGTCATCTCGCTGACGTTGCTGGCGATGTCGTTGCGGACCTTCCATTCGCCGGTGAGCGGGTTCTCGGCGTGAGCGGTCGCGGCGAGCGACGAGACGAGGATGGCGGCGGCGCAGTATGCGTTCACGGGCTGACCTTTCGATGTGAGGGAGCGGTCCGAAGTGTTAGCACTTACTACCAGTCGAGAGGACGAACGGCTCGGCAGCGCGGCTCACGCGCGCACACCGGCGAGCAGGGCGACCGCCTGCGTGGCGACGTCCTGATCGGAGAGGGCCAGGGGATTCACCCCCAGCGACGTCCACTGTGCGTACTGCGCGGCGGCGCTGAGCAGCATGTGGACGACCACCTCGGGACGGACCCGCCGGAACGCCCCCTCGGCCTGCCGCCGCGCCACGTACTCGCGCAGGAAACTGCTGATCGGCACGTGGTACTTGACGAGCGCGATCCGGGCCAGCGCGTGGTCCTCGAGAGCCGCGAACAGCATCAAGCGGTGGTAGACCGGCTCGCGCCGGTAGGACTCGAGAATCGCTGTCACGACGGCCCGGAACAGCGCTTCGTCGTCGCGCGTGTCGGCGAGCGCGCGGAGGCCGGCGAGCCAGCGATCGAGCTCCGCCGTCGGCGCCCACTGCTCGAGGATCGCAGCGTAGAGGCTTTCCTTGGTCGGGAAGAGGCGGAACAGCACCGTCTCGCTGGTGCCGACCGCCGCGGCGATCTGCCGGGTCGTGGTGCCGGCGAAGCCGCGCTGCGAGAAGAGGGTGGCGGCGACGTCCAGGAGCTGTGTCCGGCGCACGTCACGCGGGACGAGCTTGCGCACCGCGGGTGCGGGCGTCCTCGCCCGGGTCGCGCGCGCCTGCCGCCTGGCCACGGGCGAGATGGTAGCAGTCACTTACAGTTCGAGCAAGTGAGGCCGCTCGACCATGCGGCACCCATGGTCGCTCCTCGAACGCCGTCAGGCGTCCTTGTTCTCGTCGGGCCGAATCCGGCCCGGCTCCGCGCGCGTGCCGTCGCTGCTGCGCTGCGGACCCGGATACGGCTCCTTCTCCGGCGATGGCGCGGTTGGCTGCCCCGGTCCGCCGCTGGCGCCGGCGCCGCGCGCACGCGGCGCGTACCTGCCGCAGCGGCGATACGCTGTCCTTGTCGAACGGGATGTCGGCGACCTGATCGACGTTCGGGTTCGTTGGTGTGTGCGTCATCACAGCTCTCCTTCAGATCCGGCGCGCCGGCACGGTCGCCACCGCGTGCGCCAGCTGCACCTCGTGCACCGCCGGCGCGCGGAAGATCTCGCCGGCATCCTTCAGCGACTGAATCGTCTCCTTCGGCACGAGGGTGTCGGCCCGCAGCGCGGCCAGACCGCTCCAGACGAGGAGGCCGCCAATGGCGAAGACCAGCAGCGTGACCAGCGCGCTCGCGGCGACGGCCGACAGGCCCAGGGCGATGGCCCCCAGCGTCGCGGTGGCGACGAGCGACAGGACGCCGGCGAGACACAGCACGGCGCCGATGCCGATGAACGCCGCCCGTCGGGCCAGCGTGCCGGCGATGGCGCGCATCTCGACCTGCGCCAGTTCGAGTTCCTTCCCTACCAGCCGCGCGATGTCGCGGCTCAGCTCGCTGAACAACTCGCCCAGACTCCGATTGCTCTGCGTGTCCATCCTCGACGCTCCTCCCGGGTTGACGCGGCCCCTTACGAGCCGACCGTGCAGCCCACCGAAATCAGGCTCACCTTGGCGACGGTCAGCGTCCGCCCGGACGCCGTCGACGGGCCGCCGGTCGGCGCGGCGAACGACGACAGGCGGCCGGTCACCAGCACGCGGTGGCCGACGTGCTCCGCGAGATCGAGGCCGCGATCGCCAACCAGGCGCAGGGCGGTGTCGCGGCCCGGCGCGATGTCGGTGCCACCAGGACGCGCCTCGCTGGGCGGTGCGCCGCTGCCCGGCTCGGCGGTGTTGGTCGCCTGCAAGCCCTCGTTGCCGGCAGGCGAGGTCGGCGGCAGCGCCGGCCGCTCGGGCATGCTCGGACCGACCCGTACGCCGCGCAGCACGAACGCGCCATCGAGGCTGTCGCCGCCCAGGAACTTCTCGGCCAGCGTCTCGCGCTGGAGGCAGCCCGTCGCGCTGACGGTCTCTCGCGACGTCGTCGACCCGGGCAGCTGAGCAGAGACGGTCGCGCCACTCGCGTCAAGGACGGCGCCGATCGCGCCCCCGACCAACACGGTGACACACACGGCGCGCCGGAACTGGGTGCTCTTCGTGCGACGGTTCCTCCGCCGCCCCGAGTGCAAGCGGCGAGCCAGCCGCATCGCGCGAACGGTCTGCACATACTGGCCTGGTCCTTGCTCAGACCTCTCGCGTCGGCTCAAGCTGGGGACCGACGTTCTCGATGGAGGAAGCGATGGCCACAACTGGCAGCGGAGACATGGGTCGGATCGAGCACGAGATCGCGAAGGTGCGCGACGATCTCGGCCGCACCGTCGCGGAGATCGGCGCCCGGCTCACCCCGGCGCACCTCATGGAGCAGGCCAGGCAGGGCTTGCGCGCGACGACGATGGACACGACCCGCGCCGTCGCCGACTCGGCCGCCGGGTTGGCGAACGACGTCGCGTCGCGGACACGCGAGGCGGCGAGGGATGCGCGGGATCAGGCGCAGGCGCATCCGTTTGTCGCCGGAGCGATCGGCGTCGGGCTCGGCGTGGGGTACTGGCTGGTGGCGTCGTCGAGGCGCAATCGCCGCCGTTTGATTCCGCGCCAGTGGGACGAGCCCTTCGATCGGTCGAGTCGCCGGCGCGCGTCGAACCGATCGGCGTCGAACCGATCGACCATGACCCAGGTGATCCCCGTCGCCGCAGCGGTCGCCGCCGCGGTGCTGCTGTGGCGGTCTCGAGCGTAGGGCGCTTCCCCCGACCGGCATCGGTGAAACAGGGACACTAGTACTTGACCACGAAGACGAGGTCGGCGCCGCCGCGCTCGGCGCGCCGGCCGATGCTGCGGCTGGTGTCGCCGCCCTGGGCGACGGTGGTCTCGAGCCGGAGCAGGTTGGACAGCTCGTATTCGAGGACCAGCTGCGTGGTCTCGCTCGACCCGAACTGCTGGCGCACCTTGACGAAGACGCGCTCGCCGATCTGGTTGCCGACCGATACCGAGGCGCCGCCCTCGTCGGACACCGGCGTGATCTCCAGCAGGTCGACGTCGAGCGCGTTGCGGAGCGCCTCGGCGACCGGCGCCGCCACGAAGCCGCCGACGAGCGAGCCCGCCCGCTGCGCCAGGGTCGTCTTCTCGCCTTCGCCGAGGTCGTTGATCGGGCGATTGAAGATGATGAGCGAGAGGATGTCGCCCTCGTCGAGCGGTGGCGTGCTCGACAGCTCGAGCTCGGGCCGCTGCGCCTCGCCGTGGACCCGGACGCGGGCCTCGACGCCCGACACATCGCGCGTCGCCGTGACGTTCAGCCGCGGGTTGGTCGGGTCCGGCCCCTTGAAGCTCACCGTCCCGTCGCGGCGCAGCTCGAAGCGCCTGCCCTGGAACTCGTAATAGCCACGCACGGTGTTGATGGTGCCGACCACCATCGTCGACGCGCCTGCGGTCTTCGTCGCGTGGATGTCGCCACCGAGCGTCATGTTCAGGTTGCCCAGCGACAGCCCCTCCCCGCCGATCTTGACGCCGTCGCCGCGCAGGATGAGCGTGTTCGGCACCTTCACCGTCAGGTCGATGGCCATCGCGTCGAGGATCGACGGCGTCACGACCACGGGCTCCGTCACGACGGGCGGCGCCTCGGGCGCCGGCGCCGTGGCCGCCGCGACCGCGGGCGGCGGCGGGAAATCGGTCGCCGCGGCGGCAGAGGGCGACGGGTTGGCCGCGGTCGTCGGGGCCGCGACGTCAATCACGGCGCCGCCGGCTTTGGCGGGCCGCAATTCCTCCAGCACGTGATCGACTTCGATCCGGCCCGACCGGACGGTGATGGCGCCTTCGGCGCTCAGCGCCGTCAGCGACCCCGTGACGGCCACGTTCGTGTCGAGATGGAGCCGGCCGAAGTTGCCGTCCAGCACCGTGAAGTCAGTGCTCGTCACGCGCAGGTCGACCTGGCCGACCTGCCGATCGGCCAGCGACACACCGGCCCCGCCGGTCACCTGCAGGAGGTGGCCGTCGCTGTCGCCGAACTGCAGCGTGCGGACGGCGACGCAATCCTCGCCCAGCCCGATGTCGGCCTGGATGTTGGTGAACGTCGTCCCCTCGTCCGTGAGGGTGAACGCGCCGTTGGCGACCTTCAGGCCACCGTCGACGGTCGGCGCCGCCAGCGTGCCGGTGAGATGGACGTTCGCGTTGAGCGTGCCGGTGACCTTCTCGACCAGCGGCGTGAACGTCTGCGCCACCGCCAGGTCGATGCTGCTCGATTCGATGTGAAGGTCGACGGGCGCGGTGTTGCGCCGCGCCTCGTCGCGCAGCACCGGCGCCGGCGGCAGCGTGCCGCGGACCGTGAGCCACTCGGCCCCGCGCTCGAGGCGGACCTCGACGCGGGCGGCCTTCGCGTCGTGCGCGACGGTGGCGTCGAGCGACTGATAGATGAAGTCTCCGACCTTGCCGTCACGCACGGTGACGTGCGCGGTCGCATCCGGCGCCTGCAGATCGCCCGACGCCGTGGCCGTACCGTTGAGGGTACCGCCGAGGCCGCGGCCAGTCCGCGCCAGGCGATCGACGGCGGCCAGGTCGACGTCGGTGAGGGTCAGCCGCAGCGGCCGGTCCGACGGCACGCCGCCCGCGGCGCCGTCGCCGATCGCCACCGCCCCGGCCACCTCGACGCGCTGCGCGCCGCTGGCCAGCGCCAGGCGATCGACGTCGATGCGATCCCCGGCGTAGACCAGGCGCGCCGGCGCCGCCAGCGACCACGAGGTGTCCTCGGCGGTGGCCGTGAGGCGACCGAGGCGGACGTCGACGCCGCCGGGCTGGAGGAGTGTCAGAGCGCCGGCGGCCTCCAGCGTGCGTGCGTCGCTCGCTGCCACCGTCGTCGAGAACGTCGCCGCCCGATCGGCGTAGCGCACGTCCGCGGTGACCTCGCGCAGCGACTGCCCCGCCGCGTCGACCAGCGCGGCCCGGACCTGCGCGGCGACGCGGGCCCGCTGCGTGTCGAGGTCGGGCAGACTGACGTCATAGCGCACCGAGGTGTCGAAGGCGCGGACCGTGGTGCCGTAGGCCGCGTTCGAGAACGCCAGTGTCCCCGTCGTGTGCAGCTCGGCGAGATTGCCGGTCACGGTCCCGTCGACCCGCCCGGCGCCGTGGACGTCGGCCTGCCCGGCCAGCGTCGCCACCGGCGCGAGATCCGCCGCGACCATGCGGTAGGTGAGGTTCGACGTTCCGTCGCGCGTGACCGCCACGGTTCCCTTGGCGGTGACGTCGGCCAGTGGCCCGGAGACGTCCAGCGAGGCGACCTCGAGGACGCCGGCGGCGAGCGTCGCCTGGAGCGCGCCGCGGTCGATCGCCTGCTCGCCCACCCGCGACGGCTCCAGCGCCAGGCGGACGCGGCCGGTCGTGTCCGGCAGCGAGAACGTGGTGATGGACGGCGTGGCGATGGCCGCGTCGATCGATCCGCTGACCGCGCCGGCGAGCGGCGGCCGGTCCGCGGCGAGGCCCGGATCGAGGTTGCTGAACGACGCGATCAGCGTGCCCGCCAGAGCGCCCCGCGTCAGGCGGACGTCGGCGACCGCGTCGCGCACGTCGCCGCCGACGATGGCCGCATGCGGGACGCCGAGCGTGCCGGCCAACTCGAGGGTCGGGACCGTCGTGCCGCTGCCGGCGACGTCGAACGTGGCGTCGACCTGTCCGCGCAGGCGCGCCTCGGTCAGTGCCGGGATCCGCAGCACCTGGCCGAACCGATGCGGGTCGACGTTGCGGACGCCCCCGGCCGCGGTGAACGTCGGCCGGTCGCCGTAGAGCGTGCCGCTGACCCGGGTGCCGGCGTCGATCGACGCGCCCTCGACCGTCGACGCGTCGAACACCAGCTCGCCGCTGGGGCCGCGATCGTCGAGGCGCGCCTGATAGCGGCCGCCCGCCCGTGTCGCCAGCGCCGGCGCGCCGATACGCCGCGGCAGCTTGCACAGGTCGAGGTCCGTGATGCGGCCGGCCAGCTCGCCGGCGGCACGGCGTCCGTTGAGCGGGGCGACGACCCGACCGGTGGCGGTCGCGTGGGCGCCGTAGGCGCGGGCGTCGGCGGCGAGCTGGAGGCGCGAGTCGACGATGGTCGCCGTGGCTTCGAGCGACTCGACGCGGTAGCCATCGACGACGGTCGGTGCGACGTGGACCGTGGCGCGCCCGTCGACGTCGTTGCCGGCGTCGAGCACGAGGTCGACGTCGGTGGTGGCGTTGACCCGGCTCACCGGCAGACCGGTCATGACGCGGCTGAGATCCAGCTCGCCCAGCGTGGCCGTGCCGCGGACGCCGCGCTCCGGTCCCATCGCATCGGCGACGACCTTCGCGCTCAGCGTGCCGGCGTCGCTGCGCACCGAAAGCACCGCCTCGAGCGCGTCGAGGCGGCCCTTCGCGGTCGCGTCGAAGGCCGGCTGCAGCGGCACGTCGGCGAGCGCCGGCACGAAGCCGGCGAACTCGCGCGGCGTCAGCTTCTCCGACGACACGGCGACGTTCAGCGTCGGCGTCTGCAGATAGGCATGCACCGACCCTCGCGCCGACAGCGCGCTCTCGGCGGTGCGGATGGTCAGCTTCTCCAGGGTGACATCGTCCTGGTTGACGACGATCCGGCCGGTCAGGCTGTTCAGGGCCAGGGCCGGCTCGCTCGCCCGGAACGAGACGTGGCCGAGGTCGATGACGAAGTCGACCGGCTGGTAGGCGAACGAGCCCTGCAGGTCGAGTCGCTCGATCCGCTTCGGCAAGCCGAGACGGTCGGGCCCGTCCGCCTCGGCGATCGTGACCGTCCCGTTGCTGACGCCGATGTGGCTGATCGTGATCGGCTGGGCCGGACCTTCGCGGTCGGCTTCCTGCGCCTGCGCCTTCACCAGCCCGGCGACGTTCCATCCGGCCGGACCGCGGCTCAGCGCCAGCCGCGGCTCGGTGATCCGGATCTCGTCGATGACGACGTCGCCCGTGATCAGATCCCACAGGCTGTAGCGCAGGCCGACGTCCTTGGCCGCGAAGATCGTCTCGCGGCCCTGGGTCAGGCTGACGCCCTGGATCTCGATCCCGGTGAACAGGTTGCCGTCGAGGCGCTGGATCGCCAGCGTGGCGTTCAGATAGCCGCCCGCCTCCCGAATCACGTAGCGGCGCAGCCAGTCCCTGAACCACGCCGTCTGCGTCGACACGATCGCGACCACCAGCAGGCCGACGAAGAGGGCCACGACGAACGAGCCGATGCGCAGCCAGCGGCGGATGTTGATGACCATGTCAGAAGGCCTGGCCGATGCTGATGTGGGCTCGCCAGCGGCGGGCCTCGGGCTGCCCCTTCACGAGCAGCCCCGGGATCGGATTGAGCTGGTAGCCGAGGTCGAGCCGCACCGGCCCGATCGGCGTGTCGTAGCGGACGCCCGGTCCGGCCGCGGACCGGAAGCCGCCCGGATCCAGGTGCCAGGGGGTGCGGCCGACGCTGCCGGCGTCGAGGAAGCCGACGGCGCTCAGCTTGGCGCCGAACGGGACGCGGACCTCGCCCGACAGCTCGACGACGCTGAGGCCGCCAATCGGCTGGCCCGACTCCGTCAGGGGGCTCACCTCGTAGCGGCCCCAGCCGCGGACGCTGGTCGAGCCACCGAGGAAGTAGCGCTTGAAGAACGGCACCGCCGCGTCGGTCGGCGGCGGCGCGTCGATGGTCGAGCCGCGAAGGCGGCCGGCGAAGACGATGCCGCGGCGGCCGGCGCTGGCCTCGGACGGCCGGCGGGTGGAAAAGTAGGCGCGCGCCTCGCCGCTGAACTCGGTGTAGGTGAACGAGCCGGGCAGGAACGTGCCGGCCTGCTCCACGGCGCCAGACAGCGCGAAGCCCCGCTGCGGATCGAGCCGGCTCGAGGTGGTGTCGTGGTCCGCCTGGACGCGCAGCGACACCAGCGTGCCCTTGGCGGCGCCCGTCTCCGGATCGAGGCCGAGGCTGATCAGCGCGTTGCGCAGCGACGGATCCGCCAGCGCCTCCTCGGACACGCGGTAGTCGGTGAACTCGTTGATGATCGAGACCCCGACCGAGGTGGTTGCGCCGCGCCGCGTGACGGGGTTGCGCTTCTCGCGCCGCCATGAGACGCCGGCCCGCCCGCCGTAGGTCGTCACGCCATACACCGGCTCGCGCTCGTCCCAGGTCTGCGCCTGAGCCGAGAACGACAGGAGCCGGGTGAAGAACCACGGCTCGTTGAAGTTCAGCCGGACGCCGCGATCGAGCGCGGAGAACTTGCCCTCGATGCCGGCGCTGCGGGCGCCGCCGAGGAAGTTGACGTGCTTCCACTCGCCGCGGACGCGGCCCTTCTCCTCGGTGCCGTAGCCGATGGCGCCGGTGAACTGGCGGTGCTTGTCCTCGGCGACGGTGACGCGCATGGGCACCGCCGCCGGCTGCGTCGCAGCGTCACCACCGAGGCCGCGCGGCTCGACGTAAGCGAAGCGGAAGAGGTCGAGCGACGACAGCGTGCTCTGGCTGGCCCGGACGCGGCCGGCGCTGTAGCGTTCGCCGGGCTTGAAGGCGAGCTGGCGGCGGATGACGTCCTCGCCCACCGAGGCGTTGCCGCGCACTTCGATCGGCCCGAACGTGGCGGCCTGGCCCGGCATGGCGCGGACGACGACGGCCACGCCGCGCGCCGCCTCGCCCGGCACCTCGTCCACGGTCACCTTGGCGTAGGGATAGCCGAATTCCTGCAGCACGTTCAGGGCGGTCGTCCGCGCCGCCTCGACGCGGCGCCGGTCGCGGACGTCACCGGCGGTCAGGCCGAGCCGGCGCTGCAGGGCCTGCTGACGACGCTCGGGCAGCAGGTCGAAGCCCTCGAACCGCATCGCCTCGACGCGCAGCGGCTCGCCCTCGCGGACCGTCACGGTGAGACGGACATGCGCCTTCTTGTCGTCGAAGGCGACGTCGACGTCGGTCACTCTGGCGTCCGGATACCCTCGCTCCGTGTAGAAGCTACGCAGCCGCTGCAGGTCGTGCTGGAACTCGTCGGTGTCGAAGGCCGGCTTCTTCGTGAAGGGAATCCAGCTGCCGGCCTTGGTCTGCAGCGCGGCGCGCAGTTGCGTCTCGTGGACGGCGTGGACGCCCTGCAGCGAGAGGCTCGACACCTTGACTCTGGCCTCTTCCTTACACGCCACGCTCGAGCTGACCAGCAGCACGAGGACCCAGATACTCCGCGACGAGGCCCGCATGTCAGTTCAAGCGACGTGCCAGCGCGCCGCCGGTCGGGAACAACCTGGGCCGCCCCATCCGGCCCCCGCTTGGGGAAGGGCTTGCCGTACTTGCGCAAGCGGCTGCCGAGTCGCGATCTGGCTACCACCCGCGCGGTATGCCACAATCAAGCGCCCGCTCCCGACCCGCGTGTCTTCCGCCATCCTCGCCCGAAACGCGCCAACCGCGCCTCCGCCTAACACCCGCCCGCGCGGAGCCCCGCTGCTGCTCCTGCTGGGCATCCTGACGGCCATCGCATCGCTGTCAATCGACATGTACCTGCCGGCGCTGCCGGCCATCGCCGTCGACCTCCGCGCCGCCCCTGGCCTCCTCGAGGCGACGCTGGCAGCGTTCTTCGCCGGGTTCGCGCTCGGCCAGCTCGCCTACGGCCCGCTCAGCGATCGCATCGGCCGCCGCCCACCGCTGATCGCCGGGCTGGCGCTCTACACGGTCGCGTCGATCGTCTGCGCGACGGCAGCCACGCCGACGGTCCTGATCGTCGGCCGCGCCTTTCAGGCGCTCGGCGGCGCCGCGTCGCTGGTCATCGCCCGCGCCGTCGTCCGCGACCTCTACGACGCCCAGGACGCGGCCCGGGTGTTCTCGCGCCTGATCCTGATCATGGGCCTGGCCCCGGTGCTCGCCCCGTCGCTCGGCAGCGTGCTGCTGGTGAAGTTCTCGTGGCGCGCCGTCTTCTGGGTGCTGGCCGCCTTCGGCGCCGCCTGCCTCATCGCCACGGTGCGCCGCCTGCCCGAGACCTCGCCGCGGACCGCGACCGGCGGCCTCGCGACCGTGGCCGCCGGCTACCTGCGCATTTTCCGGGACCTGCGCTTCGTCGGGCTCGCGCTCGGCGGCGGCTTCGCCGCGGCCGGCATGTTCGCCTACATCGCCGCCTCGCCGTTCGTCTTCATCGAGCAGCTCGGGCTGTCGCCGCGCCAGTTCGCCATCGTCTTCGGCTGCAACGCCTTCGCGCTGATCGGCAACAGCCAGCTCAATCGCTTCCGTCTCCAGCGCTCGACGCCGGCCCAGATCCTCGGCCGGCAGCTCTACGTGACGGCCGGGTCGGCCGTCGCCATCGCCGCCCTCGCCTGGTTCGGCGTGACGTCGTGGCTGCTGCTCGCTGGCGCGCTGTTCATCTACGTGGGCACCATCGGCGCGGTCGGCCCGAACACGACCGCCGCGGCCCTGGCCCGCTACGGCACGGACGCCGGCTCGGCGTCGGCGCTCCTCGGGTCGCTGCAGTTCGGCCTGGCCGCGCTCGCCGGCATCGCCGTCGGCACCTGGCACGACGGCTCGGCGCGGCCGCTCGGCACCGTCGTCCTGGTCTGCGGCCTCGCCGCGTGGGTCTGCGGCACGCTGGCGACGACCGACCAGGCCCCCTTCCGCCGCACCTGACGGCCTGACGACCGGCATCCGACCGGCGCATCTGCCATTGGGCCGGCAGACGCGGTACCATGCGGGCCGATGCCTGTCCCGTCCTGCGATCTCCCGCTCCCCGCTCGGCCGGTTGCTCGGCCTCACCCCGCCGCACGTCACGGGCGCGCTCGACGAGCCCGGGCCGCGGCAGCCGTACGCCCGCCTGCTCGGGGTGCGCGGCTGGGCGCTCTCGACCGATGGCGCGCTGCTCGAGGTCGCCATCGAGGTCAACGAACAGACGGTCTGGACGGGCCGGCCGACGGAGCCCCGAGTCGACGTCGGGGCGCTCTTTCCGGGCGTGGCGTCCGCCGCGACGTGCGGGTTCTCCGTCCAGCTCGACGCCGACGCGCTCCCCGACATCGCCGAGGCGACCTTGCTCGTCCGCGCCCGACGGCCCGGCTCGCGCCAGAGCCGAGAGATTGGCCGGTCGGCGATCTCCCGCCACGCGCATCTCGCGCACGGGTTCACGCGGACGGCCTACGGGCAGGTCTGGGACGAGGTCTCGCAGACGCAGGCCGCCGCCCGCGTCGCCGTCAGCGGCACCGCCGACGACCAGGAGTGGGCGCGCTCAGGCGAAGCGACAGCCGGCGACGTGCGGACGCTGGCCGGCATCACCCCGGCCGACGACGTCCTCGAGATTGGCTGCGGGGCCGGACGGGTGGGCCGATTCCTGGCCCCGGCCTGCCGCCACTGGACCGGCGGCGACGTCTCGCCGAACATGCTCCACTTCGCGGCGGAGGCGCTGGCCGACCTGCCGAATGTGTCCACCGTGGCGCTGAACGGCTACGACCTCACCGGCGTCGCCGATCGATCGATGGACGTCGTCTACTGCACCGGCGTGTTCATGCACCTCGACGAGTGGGAGCGCTTCCGCTACGTCCTCGACGCGCGGCGCGTCCTGCGCCCCGGCGGACGCCTCTACGTCGACAACTTCAACCTGCTCGAGGACGAAGGCTGGGCGCTCTTCATGGAGCACTTCCGGCAGGATCCGTCGAAGCGCCCGGCCAACGTCAGCCGGCACTCGACGCCGCAGGAGCTGGAGCGCTACCTGGCGCAGGCCGGCTACGAAGACGTGCGGCTGCGCACCGGCGGCCTGTGGGTGACGGTGGTCGGCCGCGCGCCGGCGGCCTGACGGGCGCCAGCGGTCCAGCAGACGCCCGGGCGCGGCGCCCGGCGCGCGACCGCTAGCGGGTCTTCTGGGCTTCCGCGATCAGCAACTCGAGCATCCGCGCGTACTGCGCGTCGGCGGCTTCGAGCGTGCTGAAGTATTCGGCCTGGGTCAGCTTCTGCTTGCGCCAGTCGAAGTCGAACACGACGCGCTTGCCGTTCGCCTCGAACGAGTCGCGCAGCGTGTCCTTGTTCTTGGCCATGGCGAAGCCGTCGGCGCGCAGGTCCTCGACGATGACCCGCGTCGCCGCCTCGGACGCCGAGTTGAGGTCGATGTAGGCGTCCTGGAACTTGCCGAGCAGGACCTTCTCGTTCAACAGCGCCGGGGCGCCGTATCTGGCCGAGACGATCATCAACTGGCTGCCGGGCACGTGCATGGCGGCCACGAAGCGGCCGGGCTCGGTCGGGATCCTCGGTGGCAGATGTACTGCAGCTTGGCCTGCGCCAGCTGCTTGGCCAGTGCCGCCGCCTGAACCGACGACTTGGACGCCTTGGCGTCCTCGGCCGCGGCCGGCGCGGCGAAGGCGATTCCGACCGCCGTCGCCAGCAGAGTTCCCAGGACCATCCCTCGGTACGCGCATTGCCGGCCTCTCCCTCTCCGTGTCCGTGTCCGTGTCCGGTGCTCACCCGATGAAGAGCGCGTCGTCTTCTTCGACGCCCGCCGGCGGCGTCCGGCGGCGCCCGCCGGCCACACCGCGCAGGGCCGCCACCGTGGCCCGTACCGCCGAGAACAGCGCCGCGCCCTCGCGTGCCGGCGTCACCACCGCGCGCTGGATCATCGTCGCCGTCTCGTCGATCCGCTGCGACAGGTCCTGGAAGACCTGGTCGACGCGCTCGACCTGGATGGTCGCGAGCGCCGACATCTTCGCGGCATCGTCCGACACCTGCCTGGCCCGCTCGAGGACCGGCTTCAGCTCGGTTTCGAACCGGCCGAGCATCTGCTCGAGCCGCTGCGCCGCCCGGGCCCCGTAGATGATGGCCCCGACCTGGATCGCCGCCATCACCAGCGTGGCGACGGCAATCACGCCGAGAAACACCAGGGCCCAGTCGTTCACGCCGTCTCCTTCGGCCCCCGGGCCTGCTCGAACGCTTCCTTGCCCCGCTCGAAGGCGGTGCTCAGGCCATCCCGCTGGTTGCGCAGGAACTCACGGCCCTGACGGGCCGCCTCGCCGGCCTTGTCGCGGCCTTCACGGGCCTTCTCGCCAAGCTTGCGCCGGGTTTCCTCGCCGCTCGCGGGCGCCACCAGCAAGGCGACGGCCGCACCGGCGATGGCGCCGAGCATGAAGGCCACCATCACTCCACCCGCTCCACGTTCCTCAGACATCTCCGGCTCCTCGCCTAGAAAATACTGACCTTCACATTGAGGTATTTCTTCGGGTCCTTCCTGATCTCCGTCAGGAGGGACCGCATGTCGGACACGGCGCCGTTCATGTTCTCATACAATTTCTTGTCCTGCAGCAACTGGCCGGCCGTCCCCTGGCCGTCGTTCAGGCGCGTCAGGAGCGTGTCCAACCGGCCGGTCACGGCGTCCAGGCGGGTATACAGGGCATCGTCCTTCAGCAGCTTGCCGGCCGTCCCTTCGCCGCGCGACAGGCCGCCGGAGATCCGATCCAGGTTGCTGGTGGTCGCCGACAGCGATTTGGCGAACTCGTCGTCCTTCAGCAACCGGCCCAGGCTGCCCTCGCCGGCGTTGATCCGGCGGGTCATCGTGGCCAGGTTGTCGAGCGAGGCCTGGAGCGACCGGTAGGCGGTCTCGTCCTTGAGCAGCTTGCCCATCGTGCCCTGGCCGCGATTGAGGTTCTGGACGACCTGGTCGGCGGCCGTGGTGAGCGCCGCGAACTCCTTGTAGACCTGCTCGTCGGTGAACAGCTTGCCGATCGTGCCCTTGCCGGTGCGGATGTCCTTCAGGAGGTTGGTGATCTCGACGATGCCGGCGTTGGCCTGCTCGGCCACCTCGGCGATCTGGCCGGGCGTCCGCGCCGACTGGATGTAGCCCCAGTCGGGCAGCGGCCGGCCGACGCCGACCGCATTGATGTCGATGGCCGTTTCGCCGAGCAGGCTGATCGACCCGATCATCGCCTTCGACCGCTCGGTGATCTTGTCCTGGACGTCCTCCGACAGCTCCATCGTCACTTCGACCTGGGCGCCGGCGAACTGGACCTCGCTGACCTGGCCGACCTCGACGCCGGCCAGCCGGACGACGGCGCCGGACTTCAGGCCCTGGACGTTCGGAAAGCGCGTCTTCAGGTGGTAGCGCTGCCAGGGCAGGCCCCCTTCGCCGCCCACCATGAAGGCGAAGACCACCGCGATGGTCAACGCCACGACGACGACGATGCCGAGTTTGAGCTGGGACCAGGCGAGGGAGCGGGTACGGGGCATGGAGAACTCTCGACTTTGACGCTACGACAGAAAGCTTCGGAGGTACGGATCGCGGGAGCCCCGCAACTCGTGGACGTCCCCTTCGAACGCGATGTCGCCGTCGCGCAGCATGATGAACTCGGTCTCGGCCACCTTGGCCGGATCGGCCTCGATCAGCCGGACCTCGCCGTCCTCGCGGACGGCGGTGTGCTCGGCGACGTAGAACGCGTCCCGGAGCTGGTGCGTGACCATGACGGGACTGACGTTCTCGAGGTCGCGCAGCTTGATGATCTCGGCGTCGATGGTCACCGACGTGATCGGATCGAGGCCGGTCGTCGGCTCGTCGTAGAGCAGGATGGGCGGCTTGGCCGTCATCGCCCGGGCAATCGCCACGCGGCGCCGCTGCCCGCCCGACAAGGCCGAGGGCGCCTTGTCGATGTGCTCGGCGAGGCCGACGAAGCCGAGCACTTCCTCGACCCGCGCGTGGACCTCGTCGAGCGGCAGGTCGGTCTCTTCGTAGAGCTTGTAGCCGACGTTCTCGCGGACCGTCAGCGAGTCGAACAGGGCCCCTTCCTGGAAGACCATGCCCAGGCTCTGCGCGCACGGCCATCATCTGGTGCTCGCTGAAGCTGATCGACGCGCTCGCCCTTGACCCAGATGGCGCCGGCGTCGGGCTTGAGCAGGCCGAGAATCAGCTTCAGGATGGTCGACTTGCCGGCGCCGCTGGCGCCCAGGAAGATCTTGGTGTGCCCCTGCCGCATCGTGAAGCTCAGGTTCTTGAGGATCACCTTCTCGTCGAAGGCCAGATCGACGCCCTCGAAAACGATGACCGGCGCGTCCACCTCGGCGGTAGCCGCGCCGGCGGCGCCGGTGTCCGTGGCAGCGTTTCGTGCCGGCGGATGGCTGGTCGGGGTCGCCATCAGTAGAGCACCGAGATCAGGATCTTGGTCACGAAGAAGTCGACCACCAGGACCGCCACCGAGCCGGCCACGACCGCATTGGTGGTGGCGCGGCCGACGCCCTGGGTGCCGCCCGACGTCCGCAGCCCGACGTGACAGCCGATGGTGACGATGACGAAGCCGAGGAAGAACGGCTTGATCAGGCCCATCCAGACGTCCTCGATGTAGAGCCCGTCGACGACCGAGTTCCAGTAGACGCTCGACGCGACGCGGAGCTGCCAGACCGTGATGAACCAGGCGCCGAACATGCCGACGGCGTTCGAGATGATGGTCAGGACCGGCACCATGAACACGCCGGCCAGCACCCGGGGCACCGCCAGCTTGCGGATCGGATCGGTGCCGAGGGCGCGCAGCGCGTTGATCTGATCGGTGACCATCATCGAGCCGAGCTCGGCGGCGATCCCCGATCCGACGCGGCCGGTGACCATCAGCGCGGTCAGCACCGGGCCCAGCTCCTTGACCATCGAGGCGCTGACCAGGCGGCCGACCGCCGTGCGCGCGCCGAACTGATCCAGCGTGAACCCGGACTGCAGCGCCAGCACGGCGCCCGTGAACATGCCGGTGAGGATGACGACGGTGAGCGAGCCGAGGCCGATGGCGTCGAACTGCTCGATCACGTCGCGGAGGTAGAACGGCCGCGAGACGGTGCCGCGGCGCCACCGCGATGCACAGCCTGGTGTACTCCTGGACCTCCAGGAGCGCGGCTTTGAGCCATTCGAGGATCACGCGTCCGCGACTCCCACCGAGCCGGCCGCGCCGGGCAGGAGGTTGCGCAGCCGGCGGACCTTGTCGCGCAGCGTCGCCGCGCGCTCGAAGTCGAGGTCGGCGGCGGCCGCCTTCATCGCCGCTTCTTCCCGGGCGACCGCGGCCCGCAGCTCGCCCTCGGTGCGGAACGCCTCACGCGGATCGTGCTCGACCGGGACGGTCAGGTAGTCGCGGTCGTAGACGCTACGGTGGACCTCGTCGATGACCTTGACGATCGACGCCGGGGTGATGCCGTGTTCGGCGTTGTAGGCCTGCTGGATGGTCCGGCGCCGATCGGTCTCGCCGATGGCGCGCGTCATCGAGTCGGTCATCACGTCGGCGTAGAGAATCGCGCGTGCCGCGGACATGCCGGGCGGCGCGGCCGATGGTCTGGATCAGCGCGCCCGCCGATCGCAGGAACCCTTCCTTGTCGGCGTCGAGAATGGCCACCAGCGACACTTCCGGCAAATCCAGTCCTTCGCGCAGCAGGTTGATGCCCACCAGCACGTCGAAGTCGCCCTTGCGCAGATCGCGCAGGATCTCGATGCGCTCGAGGGTGTCGATGTCCGAGTGCAGGTAGCGGACCCGCACACCCAGTTCGTGATAATACCCGGTCAGGTCCTCGGCCATGCGCTTGGTCAGCGTGGTCACGAGCACGCGCTCGTGACGCGCGACGCGATCGCGGATCTCGGCCAGCAGATCGTCGACCTGGCCCTGCACCGGCCGGACGTCGATGGTCGGATCGACCAGTCCGGTCGGCCGGATGATCTGCTCGACGACGACGCCGCCCGCCTTCTCCAGCTCCTACGGGCCCGGCGTCGCCGAGACGTAGACGACCTGGCCGACGCGGGCCTGCCATTCCTTGAAGTCGAGCGGCCGGTTGTCGAGCGCCGACGGCAGCCGGAAGCCGTAGGCCACCAGCACCTCCTTGCGCGAGCGGTCGCCGGCGTACATGCCGCGGATCTGCGGGACCGTCTGGTGGCTCTCGTCGACCACGGTCAGCGCGTCCGCCGGCAGGTAGTCGAGCAGCGTCGGCGGCGGTTCGCCGGGCCGGCGGCCCGACAGGTGGCGCGAGTAGTTCTCGATGCCGTGGCAGTAGCCGATCTCGCGCATCATCTCGAGGTCGAACATCGTCCGCTGGTGCAGCCGCTGCGACTCGAGCCACCTTGCCCTCCTGCTCGAGGTACGCGGTCCGCTCGTCGAGCTCGGCCTTGATGGTCTCGACCGCCTGCCGGCGCCGCGTCTCGGGCGTCACGAAGTGCGACTTCGGGTAGATCGCCAGCCGCTCGTGGCGCTTGACGCACCTTGCCGGTGAGCGGGTCGAACGGAGGACAGCCCGTCGATCTCGTCGCCGAACAGCTCGATGCGCAGGCCGATCGTCCTCGTAGGACGGATAGACCTCGATGACGTCGCCGCGCACGCGGAACGTGCCGCGGCTGAAATCGTGGTCGTTGCGCTCGTACTGGATCTCGACCAGCTTGCGCAGCATGCGCCTCGCGGCCGATCGTCTGCGCCGCGCTCGAGCGGCAGCATCATGCCGTAGTAGGCCTCCGGCGAGCCGAGGCCGTAGATGCACGACACGCTGGCGACGATGATGACGTCGCGGCGCTCGAACAGCGAGCGCGTGGCCGACAGCCGCATGCGGTCGATCTCGTCGTTGATGGTGGCTTCCTTCTCGATGTACGTGTCGGTGGCCGGGACGTAGGCCTCGGGCTGGTAGTAGTCGTAGTAGCTGACGAAGTATTCGACGGCGTTGTGCGGGAAGAAGCGCCGGAACTCCTGATAGAGCTGGGCGGCCAGCGTCTTGTTGTGCGCCATCACCAGCGTCGGGCGGTTCACCCGCGCGATGACGTGGGCCATGGTGAAGGTCTTGCCCGAGCCGGTGACGCCGAGCAGCACCTGGTGCTGGTCGCCGCGCTCGAGGCCGTCGACGAGCTCGTCGATGGCGCGCGCCTGGTCGCCGGCGAGGTCGAAATCCGTGACGAGCGTGAAGCGGTCGTGGACCGAGGGCATGAAATGACGATCGTGAACGGGCCGGCCGGTCAGGGTCCGGTCAGGAATGAGTTGGTCATTGTGGGCGTCGAGGCGCCCGCCAGGCAAGGCGCGAGGAGCGCGCAGACCGGGTGTATGTAAGCGACGAGCAACGCAGCATGGCGGGATGCATCGGCGGCCACCATGACCAACTCATCCTGATCGGGCCCTCATGGCTGCGGCTTGGGCGGCGCCAGGTAGGGCGCGAAGTAGCCCTTGCGGGTGCGGATCTTGATCTGCCGCAGATCCGGCCGTGTCACCCGCACTTCGACCGAACGCCAGGCGCCGTCGGTCCGGCGATCGCTCGAGACGTAGCCGAGCAGGTAGCGCGAGTCGATCTCGGCGACGATCCGATCGTACATCGACTCCACTTCCTTCATCGAGACCGGGAAGTAGGCCTGACCGCCGGTCAGGTCGGCCAGCTGGGCCAGCTGCAGCCGCTGCTGCGTGCGCATCGACGCCGCCTGGTGCTCGAGGAACCCGATGGCATACACAGAGACGTCGCTGGCCTTGAGCGCGTTCAACAGATCGACGTAGGTCAGGGTCGATCGCGTGTCGCCGCCGTCGGTGAACAGGATCAAGACCTTCTGGCCGGCCTGATCCTGAGAGCCGCCGAGATAGATGCCGACCGCGTCCCACAGCGCCGTCCAGCCGTCCGGCTTGCGGCCGCGCAGGCGCGCGACGAGGCGGGTGAAGTCGGACTGCGCGTAGGTGGCGATGCGGACCTCGGTGTCGAAGTCGACGATCGTCATGTCCTCGGCCCGCGGCAGCCGGTTGAGGAACCTGATGGCGGCGCTCCGCGCCAGGTCCATGTCGGCGGCCATCGAGCCGCTCGTGTCGAAGACGAGGCCGACGTGGAGCGGCGGCCGCTCGCCGTCGGGTCCGACCGCCAGGCGGGCACCGTCAGCGGCGAAGTAGCGCAGCTCCTGCTTCTTGCCCTGCTCGTAGACGACGAAGTCGTCCTTCGTCAGGCCGCCGACCGCGGCACCGGCCTTGTCGATCACCGCGACCCCGAGGTTGACGACGTCGACGCCGCTGCGGAATGCAGGCTCCTGCGGAATGGCCGCCAGTCCGGCCGTGAACACGACAGCGACGAGGCCGGAGGCGGGGGCGATGATGAAGGGGAGCCGCACGGGTCCGAGGAGAATAGCGCAATCGCCGGCCGCTCCGGCTCACCCCCGGGCAGGCGACTCGACCGCGCGCGTGACGGTTGCGGCAGGCGTATACTTGGAGGGTTCGGGGGACGCGGCGGGCCAGCGCCGACGCCATGAGAGGGACCTCCCCGTCCCCATCAGTTATGAAGTGTCTCGCGGTCTGCCAGGACGAACTCCTGATCCGCACGCTGCATCAGGTCCTCGCCCCCACGTTTCCCGTGGAGTTCCTCGTCGAGAACCGTACCCTCGGGCGGCGTCTCCACGACAACGGACTTCCCATCGCCCTCGCCGACCCTCGGCGATGTGACGCCTTCCTCAAGGCCGATCTGTCGCCCTCGGACTGCGTCATCATCCAGGACACGCACCGCAAGGGCCTGGCCCGCTTCATCGAAGCGGCGCGCGATGCCGGCGGCACGCTGATCTACGTGCTCGGCACGCGGCCCGACCGCGACCGCGAGCAGGAACTCAAAGCCGAGTTCCCCGAGATCACGTATCTCACGCTCGCCGAGCTGGTCAGCCCAGCCCTCACCGTCGCCCTGTCCCGCTCCGTCAGCCGCGCCCGCGTCCAACAATACCAACGCTACTTCGAGGACGCCGAGCGGGTCCTGATCCTGCTGCACAACGATCCGGACCCCGACGCCATGGCCAGCGGCCTGGCCCTGCGCACGCTCCTGCGGCGCAACAAGACGACGGCCATCATCGGCGCGGTCCAGAACGTCACCCGGCCGGAAAACATCCGGATGAAGCACCTGCTCGACCTCCACGTCGAGACGGTCGGCGCCGAGGACTTCGCCCACTTCGACCGCATCGCCACCGTCGACGTCCAGCCGCACTACTTCGGCGGCACCCTCGAGCGCTGCGACCTGGTCGTCGATCACCACCCCGAGCAGGCCAACCACAACGCCGTCTTCAAGGACATCCGGCCCGACTACGGCTCGACCTGCACCATCCTCACCGAGCACCTGCGCGCCGTCGACATGGACATCTCGGAGCGCGTCGCCACGGCGATGCTCTACGCGATCAAGTCGGACACGCTCTTCTTCGCCCGCCAGACCAACCGCGTCGACCTCGACGCGTTCTCGCACCTCTACCCGCTCGCCGACGCCGCCCTGATCCGCAAGATGGAGGGCGCCGACCTGTCACTCGATCGGCTCGAGTACGTGACCCGCGCGGTGCGCGACGGCACGCTCGCCGACCAGGTCTTCACGGCCTTCCTCGGCAAGGTGCCGCGCGAGGACTGCATCACCTACGCCGCCGACTTCTTCCTCGACCTCGAGGACGTCCGCTGGACGGTGATCTCGGGCGTCGTCAACGAGATGATGGTCATCTCGGTGCGCAACCTGGGCTACTCGCGCAACGCCGGCGACTTCGTCAAGAAGGCGTTCGGCGACATCGGCAGCGCCGGCGGCCACCGGGCGATGGCCAAGGCCGTCGTCCCGATCCACAAGTTCGCGGACAAGTTCGGGGCCATCGATCCGGTGCGCCTCGGCACGCTGATCCGCTCGCTGGTCGCGCAGTTCCTGCATGACGCGCCCCCCGAGAAGAAGAAGGAAACGGTCGGCGCGAAGTAAGCGCCGCGCCGCCAACTTCCAGCGTCCAATCTCCAACTCCCAAGGAACTCCCAACCTCCAAGCCCCAACGCGCCCAGCAGGATTGGGAGTTGAGAGTTGGAAGTTCCTTGGAAGTTGGTCGTTGGTCGTTGGTCGTTGGCGTCGCGCGCTAGTCCAGCGACGCGAGCCGTTCCGCGATGGACGGCGCGTCCGGAGGACGCGGCGTCGCGCGCGGAAGCGCAGCCTCGCTGGCCATCGGGCGCGCCGCCTCCGCCCGCTCCAGTTCGTCGCCGCTCGCCCCGAGGATCGGATCGATGAACTGGCGCTGGGCGTCCTCGGCTCCGAGGTCGACGAGCTCGCGCAGCGACTGGAGGCGGTCCGAGCGCTCGTCGTAGGAGCCGGCCGCGTCGAACACCCCCACCGCGTTGTGCGTGGGCTGGATCTGGTAGACCCCGGAGAAGCGATCGAAGAGCGCCGTCAGGGCGTCCCGCGCCGCCGACGCTTCGGCGCCGGCCAGGTACTCGGCCAGGCGCGCCCGCGGCTCGACGGCGCGCGCCCGTAAGGCGTGCGGCCGATCGATGGCCACGTCCGACGTGACGACGATGACCTGCTCGGCGCCGGCGGCCGACACCTCTTCGAGCAGCCGCACGATCGCCGCCGGTCGATCGCAGACGCGGTGCGCTTCGCCGCGCCAGAAGCCGGCCGTGTCGAAGCGGACGATGTGCGGCTCGACCAGCCATGGCACCGCGAGCGCGCCGGCGATCGCGTCGACGACGTGCCGGCCGCCGTCGCCGGCCAGATCGACCACTTCGGCGCGCCGCTGGTCGTCCGGGCCGGCGCCGAAAAACCGCGGCCGCGCCTCCTCGCGGAGCAGCGCGAAGATCAGGTCGCGCCGCGACTCGAGATCGTGCGCCGCGATCAACAGCTCGCGGTAGCCAGGCTGCGTCAGGTTGTCGCCGAGCAGTTCCGAATAGCGCCGGCCGAGATCGACGGCGTCCGGCCGCGCGATCCGCGTCGCGCCCTTCATCACGTTCCAGAAGCCTTCGAGCGCCCAGTCGACGACGGGCCGGGCGTCGAGCGGCGCCCCGAGGGCCTGCCACCACGGCGCCCCACGCGGCCGGCGGATGCCGCGCCGCCGATCGAGCAGCGCCAGGGCGACGATCGTCATCGCCAGCACCAGGATCGCGGCGCTGGACGCCCGCGACACCGCGGCGGTCGCCGTCTCGCCGCGCGTCACCCAGAACGCCCACTCGGCGAGCGTGGTCGTGAAGCGGCCGGCGAGCGGCGGCGCGGCCAGTTCGAGCAGGAAGGCCGGCAGCCAGGCGACGGCCAGCGCCAGCAGCACGATCAACGGCGCGACCAGCGCCAGCACGGCGAGGCCGAGCAGCCCGCCGCACACCTTCCAGATCGTCCGCCACGGGTAGAGCGACGGGCGCGACGGCCCGGTCCACAGGCCAGCCGGCTCCCACAGTGTGGCCGCCGCGTCGACGGCGGCGTAGAGCGCGGTCACGGCGCCCATGCCGCGACCAGCGACCAAATCGATGCGGACGCCGGCCTCGGCCAGCGCGCGCAGCACGCCGGCCTGATAGGCACCGGCGGTGCCCGTTCCAGCGAGGACGAGGGCGGTCCGCTGCCGAGGCGAGTAGGGCTGGGGCGCGGCGTCGGGCACAGGCGGTGGCTGCCGGTGGCTAGCTCGCGTCGTCGTGGATGGTGGCCAGCTTGAGGATCGCGAACGAACGGACGCCGGCCGGGGTCGGCACGCTGACCTCGTCGCCCTCTTCCTTGCCCATCAGCGCGCGGCCGATCGGTGACGCCGTCGAGATCCAGCCCTTTTCGCCGTCGGCGTCCTCGGGCATGACCAGCTGGAAGGTGAGCGTGGCGCCGGTACCGGTGCCTTCCTTCAGGAGGAGCGTCGAGCCGAAGGCCGCCTTGCCGTGCGGAATGCGATCGAGGTTGATCAGCGAGATCTCGCCGACGCGCTTGCGCAGCATGGCGATGCGCGCGTTGACGAACTCCTGGCGCTCCTTGGCGGCCTTGTACTCCGCGTTCTCGCGCAGATCGCCGAGCTCGCGCGCCTTCTGGATCTCCTTCGGCAGCTCGGTCTTGAGCTCCCGATCCAGCTGGGCGATTTCGTCCTCGAAGCGTTTGAGTAGCTGCGCCTTCATGCCCCACCACGAAACACGGACGCCCCGGATGGCGCCGCTGCCGACCCACTATACTGCCACCGTCGCATGGACGTCATCGCCAGCCGCAAGAACCCGTTCGTCGCGTCGGTCCGCCGCGTCGCCGACGGGGACGACCGCGATCGCGTGCTGCTCGACGGCCTCCACCTGCTCGAAGAAGCCCGCGCCGCGCAGATTCCCATCGCCAGCGCGGCGTTCACCGCCAAGGCCCTGGCCGGAGCCGACGGCCGGGCCCGGCGACTGGCCGCCGCGCTGGCCGGCACGGGGGTTCGCGTCGTCCAGGTCACCGATCCGGTGATTGAGGCACTCAGCCCCACCGCCCACCCGTCGGGCGTCGTCGCCGTGGCGGCCCGCCCGAGGCACACGCTCGACGCCGTCGTCGGTCGACCCGGTGGCCCGGCGCCGCTCGTCGTCGTCGCCGTCGACGTCCAGGATCCGGGCAACGTCGGCGCCATCGCCCGGGTCGCCGAGGCGGCCGGCGCCACCGGCTACGTCGTCGCCGGGCAATCCGCGGATCCGTTCGGCTGGAAGGCGCTGCGCGGTTCGATGGGCAGCGTGCTGCGACTGCCGACGGTGCACGACGGCGACGCCACCACCATCGCCGGCGTCCTCCGCTCCCATCGTCTTCTATGCCTGGCCGCCGCGCCAGCCGGCGCGGTCTCCTTCGAGGCGATCGACTGGCGCGGCCCGATCGCCTGCTTCGTCGGCAGCGAGGGCGCCGGCCTGCCCGAGGCGCTGCTGGAGATGGCCGACCGCCGCATCCGCATCCCGATGGCAGAGCCGGTCGAATCGCTGAACGTCGCCGTGTCGGCCGGGGTGCTGCTCTACGAGGCGCGGCGGCAGCGCGCGCGCCCCGCGGCCGCCGCGAGCAGCCCGTGATGAAAGGTCCGCGTCGCACCGAGACGGGCGAGGCGCCCGCCGATCAAGGCGGGAGGAGGGCGAATATCGGGAATATTCAACCGACGAGCAACGCCGAACGGCGGGATGCATCGCCCGTCGAATGCAGCGGCCCTTTCATCACGGGCTGCTACGTCAGGTTGATCACGACCATCCGCAGGTTGGTCATCTCCTCGACGGCGTAGCGCACGCCCTCGCGGCCGATGCCGCTGCGCCGGTTGCCGCCGTAGGGCATGTGGTCGACGCGGAAGATTGGCGTGTCGTTGATCAGCACGCCGCCCATGTCGAGGCGCCGGATCGCGGCGAACGCCTTCCCGATGTCCCGCGTGTAGATGCCGGCCTGCAGGCCGTACGGCGTGTCACCGAGCCGCTGCAGCCCTTCTTCGAACGTGTCGTAGCGCACCACCGAGACGACCGGCCCGAACACTTCGTCCTTCATCACCTTCATCTCGGGTCGGGTGTGCGTCAGCACCGTCGGCCAGACCAGCTTGCTTTCGCGCCGGCCGCCGATCGGCCGCCGCGCGCCGCCGTCGATCGCCGCCTGGACCCACTTCTCGACCCGATCCGCCGCCGCCTCGCTGATCATCGGCCCGACGTCACAGGCGCGCTGGCGGGGGTCGCCGACGTTGAGCGCCTTCGTCTCCGCGACCAGGCGCTCGATCACGGTGTCGGCGACGTCTCTGTGGACGAACAGCCGCTGCAGGCTGAGGCAAACCTGGCCGGCGTTGGCGAACGCCGACATGACGAGGCGCGGAATGGCCTTGTCGAGGTCGGCGTCGGGCTCGATCATGACGCCGGAGTTGTTGCCCAGCTCCAGCGTCACCCGCTTCAGGCCGGCGATCGCCAGGATGCGCTCGCCCACCTCCGGGCTGCCCGTGAACGAGATCTTGGCCGGCCCCGGATGGCGCACCAGCGCCTCGCCGGTCGTACCGCCCTCGCCGTGCACGACTTCGAGGACGCCTTCCGGCAGGCCGGCGTCGGCCAGGGTCCTCGCCAGCGCGACGGCGGTGAGCGGCGTCCGTTCCGCCGGCTTCAGGACGACCGTGTTGCCGGCGGCCAGGGCCGGCGCGACCTTGTGGGCGACCAGGTTGAGCGGGAAGTTGAACGGCGTGATCGCCGCGACCACGCCGACCGGCATGCGGAGGTAGAACCCGACGCGGCCCTCGCCGGCGGCCGAGGCGTCGAGCGGCACGGTCTCGCCGTGCAGGCGCTTCGCCTCCTCGGCCGCGAACTCGAAGGTCTCGACCGCCCGCGCCACCTCGGCATCGGCGTAGCGCCAGGCCTTGCCCGACTCACGCACGATCAGCTCGGCCAGCGCCTCGCGCTTGGCCTCGAGCAGCCCGGCCGTGCGGCGGAGGATCGTCGCCCGTTTGTGGGCGGCGACGGCGCCCCAGGCCGGGGCGGTGACCGAGGCGCGGGTGACGGCCCGGTGCACGTCGGCGGCCGAGGCGTCGCGCACTTCTCCCAGCCGCTCACCGGAATACTTGTCGAAGACGTCCATATCTTGCGTCGGCCTCTCACGGCCGCCGCGGGGCAGCCCGTCGGAGCGTGCGGCTTGCTATTCGCCACGCTGGGCGCGTGGCGGCGCCGCACGCGGGCTGCATCACGATACGCTACCACCGTGGCCACGCTGTTCGACGACGACCAGAACCCGCGCGACCGGGCCGCCGAGGGACCTCCGGCCCGGACGCCGCTCGCCGAGCGGATGCGTCCGCGCACGCTCGACGAGATCGTCGGGCAGCACGGGTTGCTGGCGCCGGGCCGGCCGCTGCGCGAAGCGATCGATGCCGACGTCCTCCAGTCGATCATCCTGTGGGGACCGCCCGGCACCGGCAAGACGACGCTCGCCCGCGTCATCGCCGACACCACCAAGGCGCGCTTCGTCGCCTACAGCGCGGTGACGTCGGGCATCAAGGAAATCAAGGCGGTGATGGCCGAGGCCGAGGAGACACGGCGGCGGCTGGGCCGCCGGACGATGCTCTTCGTCGACGAGATCCATCGCTTCAACAAGGCCCAGCAGGACGCCTTCCTGCCGCGCGTCGAGGCCGGCGACCTGGTGCTGGTCGGCGCCACCACGGAGAACCCGTCGTTCGAGGTGAACGCGGCGCTGCTGTCCCGCTCCAAGGTCTTCGTGCTGCAGCCGCTCGACGAGGCGGCGATCGCCGAGATCCTGCATCGGGCCTGGCGCGATGCCGAGCGCGGCCTCGGCCTCGAGACGCCGCCCCACGGGGTGACGCTGGCCGAGGACGGGGCGCTCGCCATCGCCCGCTACGCCAGCGGCGACGCCCGGGTCGCGCTCAACGCCCTCGAGCTCGTCGGCGGCTACGCCTCGCGGCGCGGCGTGGCCGCGGTCGACGCCGTGCTCGTCTCGGAACTGCTCGAGAAACGCGCGCTGCTCTACGACAAGAGCGGCGAGGAGCACTTCAACATCATCTCGGCGCTGCACAAGTCGCTGCGCAACTCCGATCCCGACGCCGCGCTCTACTGGCTGGCGCGGATGCTCGAGGCCGGCGAGGACCCGATGTACGTGGCGCGCCGGCTGGTCCGCTTCGCCTCCGAGGACGTCGGGCTGGCCGATCCGCAGGCACTGCCGCTGACCGTCGCCGCCGCCGATGCCACCCACCAGCTCGGGATGCCCGAGGCCAACACCGCCCTGGCCCAGGCCACCGTCTACCTGGCGACCGCGCCGAAGAGCAACGCCGTCTACGCGGCCTACGGGGGCGCCGCCCGCGACGCCACCGAAGACGTCGCCGAGCCGGTGCCGGCCCACCTCCGCAATGCCCCGACGCGGCTGATGAAGTCGCTCGGCTACGGCAAAGGCTACGAGTACGCCCACGACGCCGCCGACGCCATCACCGGCATGGACTGCCTGCCGGCGCGGCTCCAGGGCCGGCAATACTACCGACCGACCCAGCGTGGCTACGAAAAGACCCTGAATGACCGGCTGAGCCGCTGGGCCGAGCTGAAGCGCGAGCGGAAGGCCGCCGGCACGGCTGGCACAGAACCGGAATAGGGCTTCCGGCGTCCAATGGGACGTGGATGGCACCCGTTGCCGCGCCGTCGAGTCTCCTTTACACTTGGATCTGTGATGACGACACTCAACCGCGCCCAGCGCCCGCATAGCCTCTTGTTCGGGGCCAAGTCGTGGCGCGGCTTCGAGTTGCGCCGTTTCCTCGACTTTCGACGCGTCGGGCTCTGTGCCTGCTGCTGCGCCACCCTGGCCTCGACCGCCCGGGCCCAGCAGCCCCAGCCGGAAACCCAGACGACCAGTCGACCGGCCACGCCGACTGAGCCGCAGGCCCCGCAGAACCCGTCCGGCTTCGTCCCGGAGATCCTGCCGATCGGCAGCGATGTCGAAGCGTCGACATCCGGCTGGCGGAGCGTCCTGGCCACCATCAACAAGGACATGGAAGGTCCGGCCCTGCGGGCCGGTGCGGTCGTCGCCGGGGGCGGCTTCGCCATCGGCGGCCACTGGCGCGAGACCATCTCGAGCCGGGCCCGGCTCGACACCGAATACCTCGTCTCGATCAAGGGCTATCAGAGCGCCCTCATCGACCTGTCGTCTCAGCCGGTCGCCAACGGCCGCCTGACCTTCGGCTTCGGCGTGAAGTACGACAGCCTACCGATGGAGGACTTCTTCGGCCTCGGTCCCCAGTCCGACGTCGGTACGCACACCAGTTACGAGCGCCAGGGCCTCGACACGCGCGCCTGGGCCCGCATCCGCGTCCGGCCCTGGTTCGAGCTGAGACCGACCGTGGGCCACCTCGATACGCGCCTCCTCTCCGGTGAACAGTCGGGCATCCCGTCGATCGAAGCGGTCACCTGGCGGCAGCCGGTGTCCGGCGTCGGGCGCCAGAGCCGTTTCATGCACGCCGGCCTCGCCGCCACCATCGATCGCCGCGACGACGTGAAGCGGCCCCGGGCCGGCTTTCTGATCAAGGCGTCAGCGGAGCGCTACGAGCCCGTCACGCCGGAGGATGACGGCTTCCTCAAGACCGAAGTCGACGTCCGGGGTTACATCCCGATTCGCGCGCTCTCGAAGCAGGACGTCTTCGCGGTCCGCGGCGTGGCGCTGCTGACCGACGGCACCCGCCACGAAAGCGCGCCCTTCTACTTCCTGCCCCGGCTCGGTGGCGGCGGCCTGCTGCGCGGCTACGAGACCTCCCGGTTCGTCGACACCCAGGCGCTCTTCGCCAGCGCCGAGTACCGCTGGCAGGCGATGCGCCGGCTGCAGGTGGTGAGCTTCGTCGACATCGGCCAGGTCGCCCCGTCGATGCGGGCCTTCCAGTTGTCGAACCTCCAGTCCTCGGTCGGCGTCGGCATCCGCTATCGCGGCTTCCGCATCGACTACGCGAAGGGCGCCGAGGGCAGCCGCGTCCACGTCGGCGTCGGCGCCAGCTTCTAGCCCCGGTCGCGAACGCGTCGGGCCCGCCGATCAGCAGGCCCGACCGTCCCTCGCCTCACAACGACGACAGGAACACCAGCACGCGGTTCCGATCGGCCGCGCTCAGGGCGCCGAAGTTGCTCCGCGCCGTGGCCGCCTGTCCGCCATGGCGGGCGATCGCATCGGCGAAGCTGTGGCTGGCCGCGTCGTGCATGAAGCGGCCGCGGGCGCGCACGCCCCACAGCGGTACGGTGCGCACCTTGTTGCGCGTCTGCGGGCCGCCGTTCTGGACGATGCCGTCGCCGGTGCCGATGTCGTGCAGCAGGAAATCCGAGAACGGATGGATCAGCTTGTTGCCGAGGGCGGCCGGCACCGTGAACGCCCCGCCGTTGATCTCCGGTTCGCCGGGGAACGGATCCATCCCCGCGGGCAGAGCCCGGCCGTTGCTCAACTGCTCGAGCGGCAGCATCGGCGTCGAGATGCCCATTTCGTTCGAATAGGCGTCGGCCGAGAACGAGAGCAGGCTCGCCTGCTGGTTCTTCCAGCCGAAGCGGCCGACCCGGATGGCGCCGCCCGACTCGAGGAGCGGCACCTGGATCAACTGGCCGCGCACCGACGCCGGCTGGCTCTGGGCGATGGCGGCGATGGTATTGCTGTCGATCGCCTCGACGAAGCCGAGTCCGAGGATGCTCAAGCTGGCGCGCAGGGCCAGCACGTTGTTGCCTGGCAGGATCCGCTCCTGCAGCTCCGGGAAAAGCGACCGATCCTGGATCAGCGATCCGCCGGGATGCTCGACGAACGTTCGGCCATCCCAGTTCCCGGCGCGCCGCTCCACGACCTGGCTCGAGCCGCCGATGATCGGCGTCGCGTGACACTCGGCACAGCCCGATCCGTTGAAGACCGGCCCGAGGCCGTCCCCCGGGCCCTCGGGGCCGGTGAACTCCTCGAGCGCCGCCGCGAACCGCTCCGCGGTGACCAACCCGTTCGACAGCAGATCGAACGCCGCTGGCGCCTCGGTCGGCGGTGGCAGCGCCGCGATGCCGACCGTCGCCTCTCTCGTCACCTCCGCTGGCGCCAGGCTCTCCCGGCTCTGCGTGACCACGACCGCCGACGCGACCAGAATTCCCTGCGCGGCGATCGCGCCCGTCAGCATCGCTCTCGCTCTCATGGCACACCTCGCAAGCATTGCCTCTGCGCGGGACGCGCCGGCCGAACACGCGTCCGCTGATCGCCAGGGCGGCGATCGGTTCCGACGTAGCTGGGGAGGCTGGAACGAGCGGCCGCGCGGACGCGGCGCTGTCGTTGGAGCGTGCGAACACTGCGCCCCGGATCGATCGCCGTCAAGTATGGAATTTCACTGTGCGGCTGGCGCCCACGTGCTCACCGTGTGCACCGCGCCGCGTGCGGCATCGGCGACCTCGCAGTATCTGCAACGTCCTCGGAGTGTCCTCGGAGTGTCCTCGGAGCATGCTCCGAGGACGCTGGAGGAACTGGCAGGATCTGCCATCAGGCGCGGTCGAAGGCGCGCTCGATCTCGCGGCGGGTCAGGCGCAGCAGGACCGGACGGCCGTGCGGGCAGATCGTCGAGTAGGCGGTGCGGCGCAGCTCGTCGAGCAGGTACTGCATCTTCTCGATCGTCAGCGGATCGTGCGCCTTGACGGCGGCGTGGCAGGCGATCGTCGCGGCCAGGTGCTTCACCGCGACGTCGACCGGCGCGCCCCGATCGCCGCCGTCGAGATCGTCGGCCAGGGCGCGGATCGCCGCCGCCGCCGCTTCGACCTTGACGATCGCCGGCACCGCCGCCACGTGGACGGCGCGGTCGCCGAACGGCTCGACCTCGAACCCGAGACGGCCAAGATCCTGGCCGCGCGCGCCGAGCGCCTCGACCTGGGCCGGCGACAGCTCCAGGACGAGCGGGGTCAGGAGCCGCTGGCTGGCGAGCGATTGCGACGTCAGGCGCTCGAGCACCTGCTCGTAGAGGATGCGCTCGTGCGCCACGTGCTGGTCGACGATCAGCAGGCCCTCGCTGTCGATGGCGACGATGAAGGTGTCGCGCAGCTGGCCGAGCGGCACCATCGGCCGCACCGGATCGACGACGCCCCGCCGATCGACGGCGCCCGCCGCCGGCTGCTCGCCGGCCGCCAGCCGCATCACGCCGAGCTCGTCAGCGGCCTGGTCAGCGGCGCCCGGCCCCACGCCCGCCCCGCCCGCCAGGACCGCGTGCGTCCATGGATCGGTGCCGGGCCCGGCGGCGGTCATGGCGACGGCCAGGCCGTCGCGCGCCAGCAGGGCGCCGCTCGAGCCGATCGGCTCGCCGAAGACGCCCGGCAGCGACGGCGCGCCGCTGGTCGACGGCCCGCCTTCGCGGAACGTGCCCAGTCCCCCGCCGCCCATCCCGATGCCGGCTCCGGCGCTGCCGAAGCGCAGGTTCGGCACGGCCGGCTTACCCAGGGCGTCGATCAGCGCCCGCCGCAGCACCTCGTGCACCAGGCCCGGCTCCAGGAATCGGACCTCGGCCTTGGTCGGGTGGACGTTGACGTCGACGCGGTCGGGCGCCAGCTCGAGGAACAGGTGGACCTCGGGGCTGCGTTCCCGGATCGTCGCGGTACTGTAGGCGTCGATGATGGCGTGCTGCAGCGACCGATCGCGGACGATGCGACGGTTGACGAAGACGTGCTGCGGCCCCCGCACCGGCCCCTGCTCGGCCAGCGCCGCCACGAACCCGGTGATGCGGATGCCAGCCGACTCGCGGAACAGCTCGATCAGGTCGGGTCGCTCGCCGAGCACCTGGTAGATCCGGTCACGAAGGCTCGCGGCCGGGGGACACTGCATGACCCGGCGGTCGTTCGAGATCAGCGTGACGCCGACGTCGACGTAGCCGAGCGCGATCTGGGTGACCAGGCGCGTGATCTGCGCCGACTCGGCGGCGTCGGCCTTGAGGAACTTCCGCCGCGCCGGCAGGTTGTAGAACAGGTCGGCGACGTCGATGCAGGTGCCCTCTGGCGCGGCGACCTCGCGGGCCGGGGACGACGCACCGCCGTCGACGCGAATCTCCGTGCCGGACAGGCTGCCCCGCTCGCGCGTCCGCAGCACGAAGCGGGACACCGAGGCGATCGACGGCAGCGCCTCGCCACGGAAGCCGAGCGTCCGGATCGCGGCCAGGTCGTGGGCGGTCGAGATCTTCGAGGTGGCGTGACGCTGCAGCGCGAGCGCTGCGTCGGCTGGCGACATGCCGATGCCGTCGTCCTCGACCCGGACCAGCGCCTTGCCGCCCAGCTCGATGGTGATGGTGACGTGCCGGGCGCCGGCGTCGAGCGCGTTCTCGACGAGTTCCTTGACCACCGAGGCCGGCCGCTCGACGACCTCGCCAGCGGCGATCTGGTTGGCGACTTCGGGGGCGAGCTGGCGGATCGGCATCGCGATCAGCGGTAGGTCGAGCGGTTGAAGTACCAGAGCATGCCGACGGCGATGGCCGCCATCATCCCGCAGATCCACCAAAACTGGGCCAACTCGCCACCGGGGAACGCCGGCAGCGTCACGTTCATGCCGAACATGCCGGTGAAGACCGTCAGCGGCAGGAAGATGGTCGAGAAGATCGTCAGCGTCTTCATCACCTGGTTCAGGCGATTGGACGTGAACGACAGGTGCGCGTCGAGGAGTGACGTGACCCGGTCGTGGTACATGTTCGCCTCTTCGGCCAGCCTGACCAGGTGGTCGAAGACGTCCCGGAAGCGGTACGACAGCGCTTCGCTGATCAACGCGAACTCCCGCCGGGCCAGGCGCCCGACGACGTCGCGCTGCGGCGTCACGACGCGACGCAACGACGCCACGTCGCGCTTCAAGCCGAGGATCTGGCGGACGTCGTCCTGCGAGGGCTGATGGAAGACGCGCTCCTCGATCTCGTCGAGACGGGCCTCGAGCTTGTCGACCTCCGGCCGGTAGTTGTCGACCATCGTATCGATGATGCGATGCAGCAGGGCTGTCGGCCCTTCCGCCAGGACGTGTTCGTTGCGGGCACACACGTCGAGCAGCCTCGAGACCGATCGCGAGAACTCGTCGTGGATGGTCACCAGGAACTGCTCGCCGAGGAAGATGTCGACCTCGTGCGTGGCAAAGGTGTGCTGCGCGGCGTGGAAGTCGATGCCGTGCAGGATCAGATACAGGTAGTCGCCGTAGGTCTCCACCTTCGGCGTCTGAATCTCCCTGAGGGCGTCCTCGATAGCGAGCTCGTGGAAGCCGAACGGATGGGCCAGCAGCATGGCTTCCTCGTCGGTCGGACTGGCCAGATCGACCCACACGAAGAAGCCGCTCTTCGGCACGAGCCACTGCGGCTCGACGGCGTCCGCGCGCCTCGTCTCGCGGGCGTTGGAAACGAAAATGGTGACCATGGCATGCCCTGAAATGACGAACCGGGAGGCCGGCCCTACGCCGACCTCCCGGTCACATTGCCCTCGACGACCGGAGGCCTAGTCGCCGACCTTGACCGACATCGCCGCCTGCGCCGCCGCCAGCCGCGCCACGGGGACGCGATACGGCGACATGCTGACGTAGTTCAGGCCGACCTTCTGGAAGAAGTGGATCGACGACGGGTCGCCGCCGTGCTCGCCGCAGACGCCGAGCTTGAGGGTCGGGCGCGTCGCCCGGCCCTTCTCGCACGCGATCTGCACCAGCTGGCCGACGCCGGTCGTGTCGAGCGACTGGAACGGATCGCGCTCCAGGATCTTCTTCTCCTGGTAGGCGCCCAGGAACTTGCCGATGTCGTCGCGCGAGAACCCGTAGGTGAGCTGCGTCAGGTCGTTGGTGCCGAAGGAGAAGAACTGCGCTTCCGTCGCCACTTCGTCGGCCGTCAGCGCCCCGCGCGGCACCTCGATCATCGTGCCGACGAGGTAGTCGACCTTGACGCCGTACTCCTTCATCGTCTCGGCCGCGACGCGCTCCACGACCGCCTTCTGGTCGCGCAGCTCCTTCACGTGCCCGACCAGCGGGATCATGATTTCGGGCAGGACCTTGTGGCCTTCCTTCTTCAGCTGGCAGGCGGCCGAGATGATCGCCTTGGTCTGCATCTCGGTGATCTCCGGGTAGGTGATCCCGAGACGCACGCCGCGGTGGCCGAGCATCGGGTTGAACTCGTGGAGCTGTTCGACGCGGTGCAGCAGCGTCTTCTTCTCCTTGAGCTCGGTGCCGCCCTTGCCGGCGGCTTCCATCCTGGCGATGTCGACCATCAGGTCTTCGCGCTTGGGCAGGAACTCGTGCAGCGGCGGATCGATCGTCCGGATGGTGACCGGGCAGCCGCGCATCGCCTTGAAGACGCCGTAGAAGTCGTCGCGCTGCAGCGGGAGCAGCTTGTCGAGCGCCGCGCGGCGGGCCGCCTCGTTGTCGGCCAGGATCATCTCCTGGACGATCGGGATGCGGCCTTCGCCGAAGAACATGTGCTCGGTGCGGCACAGGCCGATGCCGCGCGCGCCGAACGCGTAGGCCAGTTCGGCCTGGTCCGGCTGGTCGGCGTTGGCGCGGATGTCCAGCGTCCGCTCCTTGTCCGACCACGACAGGATCTGCTGGAAGCGGCGGTAGATGTCCGAGTCCTCGGGCTTCATCTGACCGGCCACGACCTGCAGGATCTCGCTCGGCTTGGTCGCCACCTGACCGATCTTGACCTCACCGGAGAGGCCGTCGAACGAGACCCAGTCGCCTTCCTTGACGGTGTGGCCGCCGACGGTGAAGGTCTTGCCCTTTTCGTCGATGGACAGCGCGCCGGCGCCGACGATGGACGGCTTGCCCATCTGGCGGCCGACGACCGCGGCGTGTGAGGTCATGCCGCCGGTCGCGGTGAGGATGCCCTGCGAGACGAACATGCCGTGGATGTCGTCCGGTGCGGTCTCCTTGCGGACGAGAAGGACCTTCTTGCCCTGGCCCGACAGCTCGACGGCCTGCTCGGACGTGAACACCGCCTGGCCCGACGCCGCGCCCGGCGACGCCGGCAGGCCCTTGGTGATGACCGGCAGCTTCTTCCACTCGGCCGGGTCGAACACCGGCGCCAGCAGCTGCGACAGCGCCTCGGGCTCGACCAGCAGCAGGGCCTCGCGCGGCTTGATCAGCTTCTCGGCGACGAAGTCGGTGGCGATGAGGACCGCCGCGTAGCCGGTGCGCTTGCCGCTCCGGGTCTGCAGCATGAACAGCTTGTCGTCCTCGATGGTGAACTCGAAGTCCTGGATGTCCTTGTAGGTCTTTTCCAGGCGGCTGGTGATCTTGCGCAGCTCCTTGTAGGCGTGCGGCATCACCTTCTCGAGCTCGGCGATCGGCAGCGGCGTGCGGACGCCGGCGACGACGTCCTCGCCCTGCGCGTTGACCAGGAACTCGCCGAAGAACTCGTTGGCGCCGGTGGCCGGGTTGCGGGTGAAGCCCACGCCGGTGGCCGAACGGTCGCCGGTGTTGCCGAACACCATCGCCTGGATGTTGACGGCCGTGCCGATTTCGTCCGGGATGTCGTAGATACGGCGGTACTCGCGGGCGCGCGGGTTGTTCCACGACCGGAACACGGCGTCACGGGCGCCGCGCATCTGCGCCTGCGGATCCTGCGGGAACGGCTTGCCGCTCTTCTCGCGGACGAGCTTCTTGTAGCGGGCGACGGTCTCCTGCAGGCCGGCCTCGTCGAGGTCGGTGTCGACCTTGGCGCCGCGCTCGTGCTTGACCGCTTCGAACTCGTGCTCGAAGGCGTCCTTCGGAATCTCGAGGACGACCGCGCCGAACATCTGGATGAAACGGCGGTAGCTGTCGAAGGCGAAGCGGCCGTTGCCGGTCCGCGCCTTCAGGCTCTCGACCGTCTGGTCGTTGAGGCCGAGGTTGAGGATGGTGTCCATCATCCCGGGCATCGAGAACTTGGCGCCCGAGCGCACCGACACGAGCAGCGGCTTCTTGGGGTCACCGAGCTTGTTGCCGACGGCCTTCTCGAGCTTCCTGACGTTGTCGAGCATCTGGGTCTCGACGGCGGCCGGCACCTTGCGCCCTTCGGCGTAGTAGGCGCGGCAGGCGTCGGTCGAGATCGTGAAGCCCGGCGGCACCGGCAGGCCGGCGTTGGTCATCTCGGCGAGGTTGGCCCCCTTGCCGCCGAGCGTGTCCTTCATCGTCCGGTTGCCGTCGGCCTTGCCCGAACCGAAGAAGTAGACGAATTTCCCCGCCTTCGCCGTCGTCTTCGCTCGCCGGCTTCGGCGCGGTCTTCGACCCGCCTCGCTTCGGAGCGGCTTCGCCTTCTTCGCGGCGGCCTTCTTGACGGCCTTTTGCGGACGCGTGGCGCGCGCCGGGGTGGATGCCTTCTTCTTCGCAGTCTTCTTCTTGGCCATGAGCGTGTGTTCTCGCGTGTTCCGTCAGCCTCTGTGACGTGGGAGCGGCCGCCATGGCCGCTCGGGTGTTCGGTCGGTCGAAACTAGCTCTTGTGCTCCGCCGACGATCTGCGCGATGTCGGCGAGCTCCGTCACCAGGTCACGCAGGATCGCTCATCAGCCCGAGCCGGCGATCGCGGATCGCCGCGTCCTCGTGCATGACGAGGACGTCGGCGAAGAAGCGATCGACAGCGGCGCGGAAGCCCGCGGCGGTGCGGAACGCGGTCTCGTAGTCGCCCGCCGTCGGCCGCGGCGCGAATCCGCGGAGCCCGCTCCGTGATGGCCGCCGCCAGCGCGGCTTCGGCGGGCTCGCCGCGCGGCCGCCGCCGCCAGAACGGCGTCCGTCGACGACCGACCCGCTGCTGTCCTTGGCGATGTTCTTGACGCGCTTGAACGCCGCGGCGAGCGCGGTGAAGTCCGCCGAGCCGCGCATGTCCGCGCAGCGCTTCGAGGCGCCGGCGCAGGTCGAGCGGAGCCAACGGACGTCGACCGGCACCACCGCGTTGATCTCGCCCGGCAGCAAACCCGCGCCGCTCGAAGAGGAATCGCAGACGGTCGACGCAAGAACGCCGTCAGCTCGGGCCGCCACTCGGCGTCCACGGCGAGCGTCGTCAGGCCGGCCTCCTCGGCCTCGGCGGCGGCGAGAACGTCGGCCGCGGCAAAGCTCGCCTTGACCGCGTCGATCAGAAGGTCCACGTCGACGCTGATATCCAGGCCGGTCAGTTCCGGCAGATCGACCAGGACGCGCAGCAGCCCCTGCGCCTGGCGGCGCATCGCCAGCGGATCGCGCGTCCCGGTCGGCCGCTCACCGGCCGCGAACAGGCTGACGACCGAGTCGAGCTTGTCGGCCACCGACACGCGCCGCCCAGGCCACCGCGCCCGCACCAAGCGCCTCGCGGGTCGGCGGCGCGTTCGGCTCGACGCCGACCGGCAGGTAATGGAAGTAGATCGCCTTCGCAGACCGCCTCGGGCAGCCCTTCGTGCTTGGCGTAGAGGCCGCCCATGGTGCCCTGCAGCTCGGTGAACTCGCGCACCATGCCGGTGACGAGGTCGGCCTTCGCCAGCCGCCCCGCTTGCTGCGCATGCGCCGCCGCAGCCTCGTTGCCGAAGAACGTGCCGGCGATGCGGCCGGCGACCTGCTTCGAGCCGCAGCGCCTTGAGGCGATAGCTGCCGAGGCGCTTGTGGAACAGCAGCGTGCCGAGGCGCTCGAGCCGTGACTCGAGGGTCACCTTGCGGTCGGCCTGCCAGAAGAACTGGGCGTCGCGCAGCCGGGCCGTCAGGACGCGCTCGGCGTTGACGGCGATGGCGCGTGCGTTGTCGGTCTCGATGTTGGTGACGGCGAGGAACGCCGGCAGCAGCCGCCCGGCGTCGTCGGCGACCGGGAAATTGTGCTGGTGATGGATCATCGTCGTCGCCAGCACTTCCTCCGGCAGGTGGAGGAACTCGGCGGCGAACGTCCCGGCGACGACCGTCGGGTACTCCATCAGGTCGACGACTTCGTGGAGCAGGCCGGCGTGGCCGGCGCCGCTGGCGACGCGGCCGCCCAGGCGGCGGGCGTGCGCATCGAGCTCGCGGGCGACGCGGGCGTGCCGCTCCTCGCGCTCGAGCAGCACGAAGTGCTCGCCGAGCTTGGCGCGGTAGTCGGCCATCGACCGCACCTTGAGGGCGCGGCCGGCGCGGCCGCTGCCGGCCAGGACGCGATGCCCGTAGGTCACCGCGCCCGAGCGCACGTCCTGGACCGACGGCGACGCCGCGATGTTGCTGCGGCGGATCACGAACGGGACGACGCGCCCGCCGTGCAGATAGAGAATCCAGCGGATCGGGCGCCCGAACGTCAGCTCGCCCTTGCCGTCGTCGAGCCAGGCGTCCCAGCGCATCGCCTTCGGAAACGACAGGCCGCGCAGCGTCGCGCCGAGCACGTCGGGCAGGACGTCGACGGTCGCCTTGCCGCGCTCGTGCTTCGCGTACGAGACGTACTTGCCCTTCGGCGTGTCGACCACCGTCAACGCCGACGGCTCGACGTTGCCGCGCTTGGCGAAGCCGATCGCCGCCGGCGTCGGTTCGCCGTTCGGGCCATAGGCGGCCGCGACCGGCGGACCGGTGACCACCTCGTCGAGGTCGGTCTGGCGTTCAGAGATGCGCGACACGCCGGCCATCAGGCGACGCGGCGTCGCGTGCGTTTCGACCGAGGCGCCGGCGCTGATGCGGAACGTCACGAGCTCGGCCGCGAGGCGCTCGCCGAGCTGACGCGACAGCGGCATCAGCCAGCTCGCCGGAATTTCCTCACAACCGATCTCGAGCAGCAGTTCACGATCCATGGGCTACCGGGGCGGGCGACGTGGACTCGACGTAAGCCTTGGCGATGGCCACGGCCAGCTGGCGGACGCGCAGGATGTAAGCGGTGCGTTCGGTCACGCCGACCCCGCCGCTGGCGTCGAGCACGTTGAAGACGTGCGAGCACTTGAGGCACTGCTCGAGCGCCGGGATGACGAGCCCGGCCTCGACCAGCGTCTTCGAGAACTCGAAATGTTTGTCGAACAGGTCGCGGTGGAAGGCGGCGAACACGCCCGGCGCCATCCCCGGCACTTCGCCGAAGGCGAACTTCGATTGCTCGACCTCGTCGCGGAAGCGGACGTCGCGATACGGCACGCCCGGCGCCCACTCGAGGTCGTAGACGTTGTCGACCTTCTGCAGCACCATCGCCAGCCGCTCGAGGCCGTAGGTCAGCTCCGCCGAGATCGGCGACAGCTCCTGGCCGCCGGCCTGCTGGAAGTAGGTGAACTGGGTGATCTCGAGGCCGTCGAACAGCACCTGCCAGCCGATGCCCCAGGCGCCGAGCGTCGGCGACTCCCAGTTGTCTTCCTCGAAGCGGATGTCGTGCTGCTCGATGTTGATGCCGCACGCCTCGAGGCTCTGCAGGTAGAGGTGCTGGACCTCGTCCGGCGCCGGCTTGAGGATGACCTGGAACTGGTGGTGCTTGTAGAGGCGGTTCGGGTTCTCGCCGTAGCGTCCGTCGGCCGGGCGGCGCGACGGCTGGACGTAGGCGACGTTCCAGTGCGTCGGACCGAGAACACGAAGGAACGTCTCCGGCGACATGGTGCCGGCCCCGACTTCGAGGTCGAGGGGCTGTTGGATGAGGCACCCCTGGGCGCTCCAGTACTCCGACAGCTTGAAGATGAGGTCTTGAAAGGTCACGCGGTGTTGGTCTCGGGCTCTGAGGGGCCGGGCTAGTGCCGGTCGGCCTGGCGCATCTCGCGCAGGACCCGTGCCGAGCGCAGGTCCTTCTCGAGGTGCCAGGTGATGAGGGCGCGGTGCACGGCGGCCAGCTCGCGCTCGGCGGTGGCCGACAGCGCTACGTCCTTCAGTTGCAGCGGACCGAGGCTGGCGGCGGCGCGGAGGAAGCCGAGCGCGCCCGGCGACAGCGGGCTGGCCCCGGCCGGCGGCGCGCAGTGGCGGCAGATCAGCGTCCGCGCCGCGGGCGACAGCCGGGCCCCGTCGGCCAGCGATCCGTTGCAGCGCTGGCAGGTCGTCACCGAAGGATAGACGCCCTGCAGCCGCAGCAGCCAGAACTCGAAATAGCGGACCAGCGTCTCGACCGGGATGTCGTCGGCGAGCGCCTCGACGACCGCCGCCCCGAGCCGGAACAGCTTCTCGTTGGGGTCGTTCTCGGGCGCCCACTCGTCGATCAGCTCGGCGAGGTAGCCGACGTAGCCGAGGGCCTCGGGGTGGAACGCCGCCAGCGGCGAGCGCTCGGTGTCGGCGTCGTTCAGCGACACCAGCTCGCGGCTCTCCTTCTCGAAGTAGACCACCGAGGCACGGGTCAACGGTTCGAGGGCGCCTTGAAAGCGTGAGCGCAGCCGCCGCGCTCCCTTGGCCACGCCGCGCTTCTTGCCGCGGTCCCTGGTCAGGAACACCACGATCCGATCCGCGTCGTTCAGCTTGTAGGTGCGGAGGATCAAGGCGTCGGTGGTGTGCAGGGGCATGGAGTCGGCGTTGCTGGGCACCGCGCCGGGCCGCCCCGTTAGGGGCATGCCCGTTTGGCAGCGGTATTGTATATCCACTCAGCGACCCCGAGGTGGAAGTTCCGTCTCACCGCCTGCCGGGGCGTCGGCCGGGGCGTGAGCCGCCCTTGCGCCGGGTGCCCGGGATCCCCGAGATCGTCCAGGACCCGCTCGTTCTCACGCCAGTCCGGCGCCACCTTCACCACCAGATCGAGGAACACGCGGGTCCCGAAGAACTTCTGGATCTCGAGGCGGGCGGCGGTGCCGATCCGCTTGATCATCTCGCCGCCCTTGCCGATCAGGATCGGCTTCTGCGAGTCCCGGTCGACCAGGATGCTGCAGGCGATGCGCAGCAGGTCCCGCTGCGGTTCGGCAATCTCCTGGCCCGCCTTCGGACGCCCCGTCGGGCGGCCGGTGACGACCTCCTCGAACTGGTCGATGGTCACGGCGGTCGAGAACGGCAGTTCGTCCTCGGTGACGGCCAGGACCTGCTCGCGGACCAGTTCGGCGGCGACCCGCCGCTCCGGCTGGTCGGTCAGGTAGTCCTCCGGAAACGACGGCTCGCCCTCCGGCAGGTGCCTGCCGATGACGGCTTCGAGCGCCGCCACGCCGTCGCCCGACTTGGCGGCGATCGGCACGATGTCGGCGAACGCGAACCGCTCCTGGAACCAGGCCATCCGCGGCAGCAGGGCCGGCTTGGCGACCAGGTCGATCTTGTTGAGGGCGAGCACGACCGGCTGCCGGACGTCCTTGAGCAGCTCGAGCAGGAAATCGGTGCCCCTGCCCGTCGCCTCGGACGCGTCGACGACGACCACGACGACGTCGAGGCTGCGCAGCGCGTCGAGCGCCGTGTCCACCATCCGGACGTTCAGGCGGTGGAGCGGCCGGTGGACGCCGGGCGTGTCGACGAAGACCATCTGCGCCTTGGGCGTGGTCTTGACGCCGAGGATCCGGGTCCGCGTCGTCTGCGGCTTGTCCGAGACGATGGCGACCTTGGTCTCGACGAGCGCATTGAGCAGCGTCGACTTGCCGGCGTTGGGCCGGCCGACCAGCGCGACGAACCCGCTCTTCATGCGTCCGCCGCGACTTTCCGGCGCAGGCGGACCTTGTGGACGCGGCGGCGCTCGGCTTCGAGCACTTCGACTTCGACGTCGCCGACGTCGACCCGCTCGCCCGGCGTCGGCACGCGCCCGAGGTGGGTGACGATGAAGCCGCCGACGGTCTCGAACCCGTCGCGCTCGATGTCGATGCCGAGGCGCTCGGCGGCGGTGTCGATGTCGACTTTGGCGCTGAACACGAAGACGCCGTCGCCCTCCTCGACGATCGGCTCGCTCTCGACGTCGTACTCGTCGCGGATCTCGCCGACGATCTCCTCGAGCATGTCCTCGATGGTGACCAGGCCGGCCGTGCCGCCGTACTCGTCGACGACGATCGCCGCCTGGATCTGGCGGCGCTGGAACTCGCGCAGCAGCTCGGGCACCTTCTTCGTCTCGGGCGCGAAGGTCGCCGCGCGCATGTGCGCCGTCACCGGGTCGGCTTCGCTGCCGCTGTCGGGCAGCAGCAGCAGGTCCTTCATGAAGACGATGCCGACGATGTTGTCCAGGTTGTCCTTGAAGACGGGGATGCGCGAGTAGCCCTGCTCGCGGAACTGCGCCCGCAGATCGCCGACGGTGGCGTCGGATGGGATGGCGACGAGGTCGGGCCGCGGCGTCATGATCTCGCGGACCAGCGTGTCGCCGAAATGGACGATCGAGCGCAGCAGCCGCTCCTCGTCGCCTTCGGCTTCTTCCTGGTCCTCGACCGGCTCGGTCGCGTTCGGGTTGCCGCGCAGCGTCAGCTCCTCGGTCGCGGCCCCTTCGGCGTCGCGCCGGCGGACCAGGCCGAGCAGCGCCAGGGTCAGCGGCTGGAGCGGGCTGGACACGATCCGGAACGACGGCAGCAGGAACTCGGCGACGACGCGCGGGTTGGCGCGGACGATCAGCTGCGGCACCAGGTGCTCGCAGGCGATGACGAAGCCGAGGATCATCAGGGCCAGGACGGCGATGCTCCGCCAGGTGCTGATCCCGAACAGCACCGTCGCCAGCTCGACCGACACCACCAGGATGATGCCGAGGAGGATCCGCGCCGGGATGAAGAGCAGGCGCGGTTCGTCCAGGTAGCGCGTCAGCGCGTCGTTGGGGTCCGAGCGCTCCGCGCTCAGGCGCTGCGACAACCGCATCAGCGCCGTGAAGGCGGCCTGGACGGTGCCGACGTAGATCCCGGCGATGCCGAGGATGAACAGCAGGAGCGGGATCACACTCTTCATGTCTGGCGCTCGATCAGCCCCGCCGGCAGACCACCCTGCCGGCGCAGCCGTCGCTCGATCCGCGCCATTCGCCCCGAGTCGCGCTCGTGATCATAGCCGAGGAGGTGCAACAGGCCATGCAGTGCCAGAACGCGCAATTCTGTCGCCAGGGCATGCCCCTCCTGCCGGGCCTGGCGGGCGGCCGTGTCCCGGGAGACCACCACATCGCCGAGGTGGCGGACCGGGCCCGGGTCGGCGCCGGCTGGAAACGACAGCACGTCCGTGGCCTTGTCGATGCCCCGCCAGGTGCGGTTGAGGAACCGAATCCGCCGGTCGGTGGTCAGGACCAGGGTGACGGTGCCCCGCGCCGCCCGGGGCGCGCTGCCGGCCAGCCAGGCCGCCAGGCCGGGCACCCGGACCGGGCGTCCGGCCGCGTCGCAGACGGTCACCACCAGCCGGGGTCCCGCGCCGGTCGCCATGGACAGGGTCAATCGGTGCGCGGCAGCGGCACCGAGCCGCCGGCCGTGAATTGCGCGTAGGCCTGCACGATGCGCTGGACCAGCTTGTGGCGCACGACGTCCCGGTCGTCGAAATGGACGAACGCGATCCCCTCGATCTGGCGGACCACGTTGATCGCCTCGATCAGGCCGGACATGCGGCCGGTCGGCAGATCGATCTGGGTGATGTCGCCGGTGATCACCGCCTTCGAGCCGAAGCCGAGGCGGGTCAGGAACATCTTCATCTGCTCGGAGGTCGTGTTCTGCGCTTCGTCGAGGATGACGAAGGCGTCGTTCAGCGTCCGGCCGCGCATGAACGCGATCGGCGCGATCTCGATGGTGCCGCGCTCGATCAGGCGCTCGGCGCGCTCCTGCTCCATCATGTCGTAGAGCGCGTCGTAGAGCGGCCGCAGGTACGGGTTGACCTTGGCCTGCAGGTCGCCGGGCAGGAAGCCGAGCTTCTCGCCCGCTTCGACCGCCGGCCGGGCCAGGATGATGCGGCTCACCCGCTTGGCGAGCAGGAACGCCACGCGCCTGCGCCATCGCCAGATAGGTCTTGCCGGTGCCGGCCGGGCCGACGCCGAAGACGATGTCGTGCTTCTCGATGGCGTCGAGATAGAGGCGCTGGTGCAGGCTCTTGGGCACCACCTGGCGCTTGGTCGAGGCCCGCACCGTGCTGCGCAGGAAGTAGTCGCGCAGATCGACGGCCGGATCCTCGGCGATCAGCGACGCCGCTGTCTTCAGCTCACCCGGCGCGAACTTGTAGCCGTCCTTCATCAGGCCGGCGACCTGGGCGACGAAGCGGTCGACGCGCTCGGCGCCGGCCCCGTCGCCTTCGACCAGCAGGCCGTGGCCGTCGGTCCGGATCTCGACGCCGAACAGCGTCTCGAGGTGGCGCAGGTTCTCGTCGTGGGTCCCGAAGAACGTCTCGACGCCGTCGTCGGGCAGCGCGATCTTGCGAACCGGCATCTTGGTGGCCTGGATCAGTGTCCGTGCGCCTGCGGGTTGCGCAGGCGGATGTGCAGCTCGCGCAGCTGCTTCTCGTCGACCGGCGTCGGCGCGCCGGCCATGATGTCGACGGCAGCCGCCGTCTTCGGGAACGCGATGACCTCGCGGATCGACGTCTCGCCGCACAGCAGCGCCACCAGACGGTCGAGGCCGAGCGCGATGCCGCCGTGCGGCGGCGTGCCGTACTCGAGCGCGTCGAGGAAGAAGCCGAAGCGCGACCTCGCGTCCTCGTCGGACAGGCCGAGCATGCGTGAAGATCTTCGCCTGCAGCGCCTGGTCGTGGATACGGATGCTGCCGCCGCCGATCTCCATGCCGTTGAGGACGATGTCGTAGCCCTGCGAGCGGACCGCCCCCGGCTCGCTGTCGAGCAGGTGGCGGTCGGCCTCGTGCGGCGCGGTGAACGGATGGTTCACCGAGAAGTAGCGCTGCTCGGCGTCGTCCCACTCGAACAGCGGGAAGTCCACCACCCAGGTGAACGCCCACTTCGAGGCGTCGATCAGGTTCAGCTTCTTGCCGAGGAGCAGGCGGAGCTGGCCGAGCAGCTTGGCGATCTTGTCGGCCGGGCCGGCCGCCAGCAGGACGGCGTCGTCGGCCGTCGCGCCCGACCGCTTCAGCGTCTCGGCGATCGCGTCTTCGCCCACCTGGTTCTTGAGGGGGCTCTGGATGTTGCCGTCGGGCAGCCGGCGCGCGTAGGTGACGAGGCCGCCGAACTGGACCGCCTCGTCGCACAGCGTCTCGACCTCCTTGCGCGACGACTTGGCCGCGCCCGGCACGACCAGGCCGCGGATCACGCCCTTGGCGTCGAGCGCCTCGCGGAACGGCGCGAACGTCGTCGCCGCGAACGCCGGCGTCAGCTCCTGGATCTCCATCCCGAAGCGCAGGTCCGGCTTGTCGGAGCCGTACGTGCGCCATCGCCTCGCTGTAGGGCATGCGCGGCAGCGGCAGCGGCACGTCGACGCCGATCTCGGCGAAGGCGGCCTTGATGACCGGCTCGATCAGGCCGAAGACGATGTCCGGCGTGGCGAACGAGATCTCGACGTCGACCTGGGTGAACTCCGGCTGGCGGTCGGCGCGCAGGTCCTCGTCGCGGAAGCAGCGCGCGATCTGGAAATAGCGATCCATGCCGGCGATCATCAGCAGCTGCTTGAACAGCTGCGGCGACTGCGGCAGCGCGAAGAACTGGCCGTCGTGGACGCGGCTCGGCACCAGGTAGTCGCGGGCGCCTTCCGGCGTCGACTTGGTGAGGATCGGCGTCTCGACCTCGATGAAGCCTTCCTGGTCGAAGCACTTGCGGATCGCCATCGACACGCGGTGGCGCAGGATCAGGCGCTCCTGCATGCCCGGGCGGCGCAGATCCAGGTAGCGGTAGCGGAGGCGCGCTTCCTCGGTGACCGGGCCTTCGTCGGCGATCGAGAACGGCGGCCGCTTGGCGTCGTTCAGCAGCCGGACCTCCGACGCGACGACCTCGACCTCGCCGGTGTCCAGCTTGGCGTTCACCGTGTCCGCGCTGCGGCGGTCGACCGTGCCCGTGACGCCGACGACCATCTCGGTCCGGAGCTTCTTGGCGTCCTGGACGAGCGCCTCGTTGTCGCGGACGACGACCTGGGTGACACCGTAGCGATCGCGCACGTCGATGAACAGGATGGCGCCCATGTCGCGGACGCGGTGGACCCACCCGAGCAGGACAGCCTGCTGGCCGACGTGGGCGGGCCGCAGCGCGCCGCACGTATGGGTTCGTCGAAGGTCTCCGAGTGGCTGCATTGCGTTGAGTAGTCTACTTGGACGCGGCCAGGAGCCGCCGGGTCTCGGCCGGTGCCTCGGCCCGGGGCACGGTCACCTGGGCCCGGTTCTTCAGGTCTTTCAGGGTCACGGTGCCGGCCGCCGCCTCGTCCTCGCCGACCAGGGCCGCGACGCGGACGCCGATGGTCTCGGCATACTTGAACTGCTTGCCCGGCTTGTCGACCTCCGGGTAGAGGACGACGCGCGGCCCGGCGCTGCCGCCTGGATCGGCCGTCCGCAGCTCGCCGGCCAGGGCGAGAGCGTCCGCCTGCGTGGCCTCGCTCCACTGCAGCACCATCACGTCGGCGGCCGCGGCTTCGAGGTCGGGCGGGAACATGCCGCGCTCCCCCATCACCACGAGGATCCGTTCCAGGCCGAGCGAGAACCCGCAGGCCGGCACCGGCTCGCCGCGGAACATGCCGACCAGGTTGTCGTAGCGGCCGCCGCCGCCGAGGCTGCCGGCCAGGTCGGACACGGCGATCTCCATGATCGCGCCGGTGTAGTACGACAGGCCGCGGGCCAGCGACGGATCGAGCTGCAGGCGGCCGCCGGCCGGCGTCGCCGCCGCCAGCCGCTCGATGGCCGCCAAGGTGTCGAGGGCCGCCTGGCCGGCGGCGTGATCGCCGACCTTGGTCCGCAGCGCCGCGAAGATCTGAGCGTTGGTCGGCGACGTCACGCCGGGGACGAGTCGGTCGGTCAGGAACAGGCCGATCGCGGCGTCCGCGGCGGCCCGGGCGATGCCACGCGCCTCCATGTCGGCGACGACCTCGCCCGGCGAAATCTTCCCCAGCTTGTCGAGCGCGACCAAGCCGTCCGTGTGCTTCTCGACCGGCACGCCGGCGACGTCGAGCAGCGCCGTCAGGAGCTGCCGGTGGTTGATGCGGATCGTGAAGTCGGTGAAGCCGAGCGCGCGCAACGCCTCGGCGGCGGCACCGCACAGCTCGGCTTCGACGACCGGCGACGTCGAGCCGAGGACGTCGACGTCGCACTGGTAGAACTCGCGGAAACGGCCGCGGGCCGGCCGATCGGCGCGCCAGACCGGCTGAATCTGGTAGCGCTTGAAGAACTTCGGCAGCGTCCGGTGCTCGGCGACGACGCGCGCCAATGGCACGGTCAGGTCGTAGCGCAGCGCCAGGTCGGCGAACTCGGGACGCGCATCGGCGCCCTCGCCGGCCGGCTTGTCGAGCGCACGCTGCAGCTCGGCGCCGCGCTTCATGATGCGGAAGACGAGCTGATTGCCCTCTTCGCCGTACTTGCCGAGCAGCGTCTCGAGGTTCTCGACCGCCGGCGTCTCGAGCGGCTCGAAGCCGTAGCGCTCGTAGACCGAGGCGATCGTCTGGATTACGAAGCGCCGGCGGCGGACGTCGCCGGGCAGGAAGTCGCGCATCCCGCGCGCAGGTTGTGTGGCAGCTTTCGACATCATTCCCTGGGCCCTGGACTGATGCAGCCGTTCAGGGGCCCTCTACAGTACACGGGCAGGCAGGCCCGCGCCCAACAAGGCACGACTACGCCGCCGACGGCACCGGCTTGCGAATCACGGACGCCACGTCCTTCTGAGTGGCGCCCAGGGCAAAGAGCGCCCTCAGCAGGAGGTCCACCGACACCGTTGCGTCGGCAGCCTCCATCTTGGCGACCCGCGACTGACTGGACTGGAGCCGCTTCGCGACCGCCGCCTGGGAGAGCGCCAGCTTCGTGCGTCGGTCCCTCAGTCCCTGACTGAGGCGCAGCTTCGTTTCGACCAGCGCCGCCTCCTCATCGGACAAACCGAGAAAGTCGCGGGCCGATCCGAACCGCCAGCCGCTCGATTCCAGCCGCTTCCGTTTCGCGTTGTTCATGGTGTCCCCTCCCCTCGCACCACCCGGTCATACGCGGCCAACCGGCGCTGGCAGGTGTTCAGCACCGCCTTCGGCGTCGCCTGGGACTTCTTGCCAAAGACCTCGACCACGATCACGGCATCCACATCGAGCCGATAGACAATCCGCCAGGTCGCCGCGGCATCCTGGATCCGCAGTTCGTGGCAGCGACGACCGAGCGACGGCATTGGTCGGGAGTGCGGCAGACCCAGGGGAGCGCCACATTGCAGGCGTCGCAACAATGCTCCTGCTTCCAGTCGCGCCGCGGCGGAAAACGGCGGCGTCTTCACCTCTCCATGCATCCAGATGAGAGGCTTGTCCACCCTAGGCATGATATGTCATTTCTGACATTTACGCCAGGAGCTCGGACGTCGCCTGACCAGCCCTCGGTCTTGAGCTTCGCGAACGCCAACACGAAGCGCAGGTCGATCAGCGGACGCGCGTCAGCGTCGACTTGCCGAACTCGCGCCACGTCCCGTCCTTGCCTCGCACGCGATCGACGAGCTCGACGCGATCGTCGGCCAGCAGCTGGTAGGTCGTCTCTCCGACTTCCGTCTCCGGCGTGCCCCACGTGGACACGATGGCGTCGGCGCCGCGGACCGCTTCGATGGGACGGATCTGGCCAGCGGAGTCGAACCAGGTGGCGACCAGCTTCGCCTCGCCGCTGACCCGATAGTAGGCGTGGCCCTCGAATCGCCGGGTGCGCGGCGGCGCACCGATGTGGCTCTCGACCGTGAGCTTCACGAAGCGGTCGCCAAGCACAGGCGTCCACTCCATTTTCACCTGGGCCGGCTGCGCCAGGATGGTCCCGGTGCCTTCTCACCGACCAACCAGCTTGGCCACTACTGGATCCTGTGTAGTCGCCGCCGGCGCTTGCGCCGCCGCCGAGACCGAGACTGAGACTGAGACCGAGGTCCCGAACAACGCCGATCCCATGACGATGGTGGCGAGCATCAGCTTGAACATGCCGGAAAGAAGGCGGTCGAAGCCAAAGCCGCCAAGACCGAGTGACGCCGCACGTCGCTCATCCCCACATCGCCATCGACCAGGAGAGACACATGGACAACAACAACAACACCGCCATCTACGGGATCTATCAATCGCCGGCCAGCGCCGAACGCGCCGTCGAGGTCCTCGTCGGCGCCGGCTTCACCAACAACGACATCTCGGTGCTGATGCCCGACCAGGACAGCAGGCGCGAGTTCGCGCACGAGAACTCGACCAAGGCGCCTGAGGGCGCCGCGACGGGCGCGGCCACCGGCGGCGCGGTCGGCGGCACGCTCGGCCTCCTCGCCGGCATCGGCGCCCTGGCGATCCCGGGCATCGGGCCGTTCATCGCCGCGCGGGTCCGATCGTCGGCGCGCTGGCCGGCCTCGGTGCCGGTGGTGCGGTCGGCGGTCTGGTCGGGGGCCTCGTCGGGATGGGCATCCCGGAGTACCGAGGCCAAGCGCTACGAGGGAAGCGTGAAGGACGGCGGCGTGCTGCTGTCCGTCCACGCCGCGACCTCGGGGCAGGCCAGCCGCGCCAAGGCGATCCTCAAGAACACCGGCGCCGAGGACATCTCGTCGTCGGGCGAAGCCAACGCCGAAGTGCCGGCCACGGCCGGCCGCGGCGCCAGCCGCTTCTGACGGATCGAGCCTCGCCGTGAGGCTCGCCGGCTGTCGGCTCGGCTCCGCCCAGATGTGGCGGGGCCGGGCCTTTTCTTCGTCTGCGACTACTTCGCGCTCAGGAACGCGACGACGTCGGCGACGTCCTGCTCGGTCAGCCCGAGCTGCGCCGCGCTCATCATCAGCGAGCCGGGGAACCGCCGGCGCGAACCGACGCGGTTGGCCGGGATGATCTGCGTGACGCCACCCATGCTGCGCATCATCAGCGGGTCGCCCTGCTTGATCAGCACGCCCTGGATGGTCAGGCCCTCGTTGGTCCGCAACTCGGTGCCGTCGTAGCCGTGCGCGATCTCGGCGCTCGGGTTGACGAGGGCGGTGGCGATGACGTCGGCCGACTTGCCGCGTCCCCAGCCGTCCAGCGCCGGCCCCAGTTCCGCGCCGACGCCACCGACGCTGTGACACATCGCGCAGCGCGTCGCCGTCTCCTTGCCCTTCGCGGCGTCGCCCTTCAGCTTCGCGATCGCCGGAATCGACAGCTCCGGCAGGCTCCCCTCCGGACGCGGGATCGTCGCTTCGCGCAGGACGATCGCGTCGGGATCGTAGATGCCGGCCGTCTTCAGGATCGGCCGCAGCCCGTGCTCCGACCAGCTGCTCGACATGCGGTTCAGGAGCCACCACGTCGCCGGATCCTTGAGGGTGCTGTCTGGCTCGGCCAGCGTCAGCATCGCCTTCGATGCCGACGCATCGTCGACGAAGGCGATCGTGTCGAGGGCGAACGCGCGATCGGCGGCCGACAGCTTCGTCGACCGCGCGCGGGTCAGCAGGTCCGGCACCGCCGCCGGCGCGTGCAGGCGCCACGCCAGGCGGGTGAACCGCGCGTCCCACTCGAGCGGGTCGCTCTTCGTGCCGGGCTCGCGGCGCAGGCGATCGTAGAGTGCCGCCTCCTTCTTCGTCGCGCCCGTGCCGAGCGCTTCCAGATAGCTGCGGTCCTCGCCGTCGTAGCCGCGCGCGACGTCGACCAGGATGTCGAGCGTCTTCTCGGCCGGCTGGTCGCGCAGTGACAGCGCCGCCTCGCGACGGACGCCCGGATCCTTGTCCTTGGCCAGCTTGGCCGCCGTCGGCAGATAATCGAGGCCGCCCCGGCGCATGGCGCGGAAGGCCGCGATCTTCAGCTCGGCGTCGCGCTGCGATTCGGGCGCGCCGGCGCGCTTCTGGCCGTCCGGCCCGAGCTGATACAGCAGGAACATCGCCCGGCCGCGGATGAAGCGGTTCGGATCGTCGAGCAGCTTGGCGACGGCGGGCACGGCCGCCGCGCCGCGCGCCTTCAGGCCGTTGAAGCCGATCGCGCGCACGTTGGTCGCCGGCGAGCGCAGCGCCGCGATCTGGCCGTCGATCGTCGCCGGGTCGAACGCCGGCGGGCGCGACACGAAGCCCTTCGGCGCGATGCGATAGATAGCGCCGGACGTCGAGTCGTCGAGATCCTGGTGGCCGCCGACGCGGGCGTCGATCCAGTCGGTGACGTAAATCGCGCCGTCGGGGCCGACCGTCACGTCGGACGGCCGGAACAGCGTGGCCACCGCGCTCGTCACGCTGCCGCCGCCGCCGAGGAAGTCCGACCCGGCGTACTTCTGTTCCTTGTTCGAGGTGAGGAAGATCTTCCGCTCGAGCGCGAAGCCGGCGGCCGAGGCCTTCGGCTGGTAGGAGAACACCTCGTTCCGCCCGGCCTCCGCGGCCAGGAACGTGCCCTCCCAGGCCGCGCCGAGCGCGCCGTTCTCGTAGAACGCGTTGCCGGTCGGCGAGCCGCCGCCGTAGACGTCGCCAACCGGCGTCATCCCCGGATCGTCCTGGCGCCACTCCGCGGCCGGCGTCGACTGGCCCGGCCGCCGATCCGCCTGCCAGGAGCGCTGGCCGTCGTTCGACGAGAAGCCGAAGTTGGCGTACTCCATCACCCAGCTGACGCGGCAGGCCGGCGGGTCGTCGTTGTCGTTCTGGAAGACGTCGCCGAGCGAGGTGATCGACTGCTCGTAGCTGTTGCGGTAGTTGTGGCCGATGATCTCGGCGTGGGTCCCGTCCGGGTTCATGCGGACGGTGAAGCCGCCGACGTAGGTGTGGCCATCGTCGCTCGGCTTGCCGGCCAGCTCGTTCTGGTTGTGCGGGTTCTTGAACGGACCGACCGGCCCGTCGCGGTAAGCGCCGAAGGAACGAAACGTCTTGCCCGACTTGTCGGTGAACATCCCGCCGGTGTTGCCCTGGTTGAACATCCACTTGCCGTCCGGGCCGACCGTGACCGAGTGCAGCGAGTGATCGTGGTTCTTGCCCTGGAAGCCGGTCAGCAGCACCTCGCGGGTGTCGACGCCGGGCTCGAAGACGCGGTTGCGATTGACGTCGGTGTAGACGATCAGGTCGGGCGGCTGCGACACCACCACCTTGTTGTCGATGACCGCGATGCCGAGCGGCGCGACGAGATCGACTTCCTGGACGAACGTGCTCGTCTTGTCGGCCTTGCCGTCGTGGTCGGTGTCCTCGAGCACCACGATGCGGTCGCCTTCCGGTTGCCGGGCGTGGTGCGAGCGATAGCGGACGCCCTCGGCGACCCAGATCCGGCCGTCGCGGTCGATGTCCATGTTGGTCGGGTTGCGCAGCGTGGGCGTCTCGGCCCACAGCGTCACCTCGAGCCCGTCCGGCACGTTGAACAGCTCGAGCGGGACGTGCGAGACGGTCACCGTCTGCACCGGCTGCGGCGGACGGGGTCCCTGCGGCCCTCCCGGCCCTCCCGGTCCGCCTGGAGGCGGCGGTCCGCCCTGCGGTGCACCCGCGGGCGGCGCGCCCTGCGGCTGCTGCGGCGAAGAGGCCTGTTGCGGCACCACCGTGGCCAGCATCAAGACACACGTCAGGGTCACCGGCCAGAGGCTGCGTTGGGGCATGTCGCCGACTCTACACGGATCGCGGCTTTGAGCGAAAGCGCAACGAACGCTCCTTCGCCAAGGCGTAGAATCCGACTCATGCTGGTCTCGATCAGCGCGGCGGTCGCACTCACCGTCGGTGCCGGCGTCATCCCGCTCTACCCAGGTGCCGTCCAGTTCTGCGCGCAGCACGTCCATGGCGCGCCCAGCGGCGGCGCGCCCGGGCCGTCGATCGCGTGGACGGCGCACTACACGTCCGATGCCCCCGAGACCGTGGTCGCCTGGTATCAGCGGCAGCTCGCGTCCGGGCTGCATCGACGCGAGGGCCGCGCGGACATCTGGCGCGTCCCGTTGGAGCAGCCGACGGCCGTGCTCTCGGTCTCCGCCGTCGCCGACTTCACGCTCGCCTCGTCGTGCGACACGCGCCCGCCGTCGACGGCCCGGACCGTCATCGTCATGTCGACGATGGCCGGCCGGCAGCCTGACGCCCCGGCTCGGGCCAAAGCCTTCATGCCCAGCTTCCCGGCCCGCACTGATCTATCTTCTAGGGCGTGCCCGACGCCGCCCCAGGGAATCCACTGTTCGACGTCATCGTCATCGGCGGCGGGATCATCGGGTGCGGCATCGCACGCGACGCCGCGCTGCGAGGGCTGAAGGTCGCGCTGGTCGAGAAGCACGACTTCGGCAGCGGCACGACGGCCGGCTCGACGCGCCTCATCCACGGCGGCCTGCGGTATCTGGCTACCGGCGACTTTACGCTCGTCCGGATGGACATGCGCGAGCGCGAGATCTTGCTCAAGATCGCGCCGCACCTCGTCAAGCCGCTCCCCTTCCTGCTGCCGCTGCCCAGGAGCCTGTTCGGCCGCCTCAAGCTGCGGATCGGCATGTACCTCTACGACTGGCTCAGTTTCGACAAGAGCCTGCCCCGCCACCGCATCCTCAGCCCGGAGGAGCTGCGCGAGGCCGAGCCGGGGCTCGACGCATCGCGATTCCACGGCGCGGCCCTTTTCTACGACGCCCAGTGCGCCTGGCCGGAGCGCCTCGCGCTGGAGAACGTGATCGACGCCCACGAGCACGGCGCGCTGGTCCACAACTACACCGAGGTGGTCCGCGCCATCCACGATGGCGGTCGCCTGGTCGGCGTGCAGGTGAAGAAGGTGCTGACCGGCGAGGACGGCGACTTGCGCGGCCGCATCGTCGTCAACGCCAGCGGTCCGTGGTTCGACCGCGTCGCCCAGCGGATCGCATCGTCGCCCCGGCCCCGCCTTCGCACCACCAAGGGCATCCACATCGCCTGCGAGCCGTTCATCCAGCACGCGATCTTCCTCGAATCCGCCGTCGATGGCCGCGCCGTGTTCGCGATTCCCTGGATGGGCCACACGTGGGTCGGGACCACGGACACCGACTTCGACGGCGATCCGGCGACCGCGTCCGCGACCAAGGAAGACATCGACTACGTTGTCGCGTCGTTGGCGCCCTTGCTGCCGGCGATCCGGACGGCCAAGAAGCATTGGGCCACGGCCGGCGTCCGCGCCCTGGTGCGGAAAGAGGGCTCGGCGTCCGGGGTCAGCCGGATGCACCAGATCACCACCGACGTGCCGGGCCTCGTGTCGGTGCTGGGGGGAAAGCTGACGGGCTACCGCGGGATCGCCGAGGAGGTCACGGACACGGTGTGCCGTCAGCTCGGGCACGATGCGCGCTCGACGACGGCGACTGCACCGTTGCCCGGCGCCAACGGAGAACTTGCGGGGCTCGCCCACGACGACCTCGCCCCCCACACCACGATTGCCGTCCGGCACCAGTGGTGTCAGAGGTTGGAAGACTTCGTGTTCCGACGGAGCTCCCTCGGATTTCAACCAGACCAGGGAGCCCCGTCGATGGACGCCATCTCACGCGTCATGCAGCAGGAACTCGGCTGGGCCGAGGCGCGGCGACTCGACGAAATGACCGTCTGCACGGCGCGGATCGCGCACGACCGACACCCGCTCGGCTCGATCCGCCCGACGGACTCCTAGAACGGCGCGTAGCGCCGCACGAAGTTCGGGATGGCGGCGGCCAGGTCCTCGACCAGGAATCCCTGCAGCGTATCGTCGTCTCGCAGCGGCCGCGCCACCTCGATCTGGACGCAGTTCATCTGCTGGCTCTGATTCCGCACCGTGAAGCCGCCGTTCACCGGTCCGGTCTCCTCTGCGTCCGCATCGACAGGCGACACGCGATAGCTGAAGACGGGGCCACCGAGCGGGTTGGGGGACGGTCGGCGCACCGCGGCCAGCAGGCCCTGAAGGCCGTGACGGGCAAAGAGCCGATCTCGCGAGAACCCGCGGCTGAGCGTCGCGCCGTTGGCCGTGCCGAGGTAGAGATCGGCAGGGTCCTCGGCGAACACGCCTGTGCCGTGGATGTCGAACAGGAAGCCACGACCGTCGTTCTCCTCGAGCAGCTGCCGCACGTAGCCGGCGATCCGGCTGTGGTACTCGTCGTAGAACGCTCCGGCGTCGGCATCGACGAAGGCGCACGCCCGGTCTCGGTTGGCGTCGATGAATTTGCGATGGAACCGGGCGACGACCACGTACGGCGAGAGTCCGGTCGTGTCCAGGATGCGCTGCGCGACGCGTTCGGCGATGTCGCCGGCGTTGATGTCGCGGTTGGCGTTGAAGGAGCCGCAGCCGTCGGGATTGTTACTCTCCGTGCGCTCCGACACGCCGGGCGGTTGCTCGGTGCCATCGTGCGGACAGGTGAGGATGATCGGCATCGAGCCGCGGTGCCGCTTGACGAGTCGCGTCTCGGAGTAGGTCACGATAGGCATCGGCGCTCCACGCGGGGGCACCTGCTACAACGCGCGGCGGCGCCCCACCGCACGGGCGGCCGGTGGCGTCGGCCTCAGCGGTAGTCGAGGCGGTAGCGCACGTACCGCTCGGCGTAGCCGCAGATCGACGCGACGTCGTCGTCGACCAGGCTCCTTCGAATCCTGGCGGGGCTCCCCATCACCATCGACCGGGGCGGCACCTCGAAGCCCTCGGGCAGCAGGCTGCCCGCCGCCACGATCGACTCCGCGCCAACCTTCACGCCGTTCAGCAGGATCGCGCCCATCCCGATCAGGCAGCGCTCCTCGATCGTGCAGCCGTGAATGATCGCGCCGTGGCCGATGGTGACCTCGTCGCCGATGGTCGTTGGGTGGGTGCCGCCCTGGACGTGGACGATTGAAACGTCCTGGGGGTTGGTCCGGGCGCCGATCCGGATCCAGTGCACGTCGCCGCGGATGACCACGTTCATCCAGACCGAGCTCTCGGCGCCGATGTGGACGTCGCCGATGACCTGGGCGCTCGGGTCGACGTAGGAGGTGGGATCGACGGTCGGCAGGACTCCGCGGAAGGCGCGCAGCATCGACCGCGATTGTGACGCGGCGGACCTCGGGGCGCGGGCGCTCGGACTACGGCGCGCGCAGCGCCTCGACCGGGTTGACCGACGCCGCTCGCCGGGCGGGGATCAGACCAGCCACCACGGCCAGGATGCCGCCAGCCACCCGGTCTTCCCACGGACTTGGCCACCGCCGCCCCGCCGCTGACATACCGTTCGGCTGCATCACGAGTGGCGGGAGGTCGCGATGACGGACAACCTGGAATTCGTACCGTGCGCAAGAGGCCCTCACGTTCGTCAGATAAGGCTATGGCTACAGCGCGAACAGCGCGAGGTTGGGCACAGCTTCATCTGCAACTGGAAGGTAATCCGTGAGTGCCGGGACGACGGGCGATTGGCTTGCGTGGTCCTCAATGGCAAAACGGTGGCCTTCTTCTGCTGGGGTGAAGGGGAACGAGTCGTGCCCGGCTACATCGCGTGCGTCGACTTCACTCGCCGCGGCAAGCACATTGGCACGTTCCTCATGTCCCGCTCCCTCGAGCACCTCGCGGGGCAAGGCGTTCATGCCATACATGGGACTTGTAGTCCGCCTTCAAGCCGAGATTTCTGGATGTCGCTCGGCTTCGAGCCGTACCCGACGGAACACGACGCCTTCCAGGCCGACCCAACGGCTATCTACAAGGTTCTAAGCGCTTCCGTCCCGCGCGTTGAGGCTTCGAAACCGGATGAACTGACGCTGGAACTTTGGTTCCGATTGCCCTTCGAAGTAGCGGGCCACACCCCGGACGTCGTGTGGGTTTTCCAGGACGACGAAGAATGTCGCCTCCTGCAGCCTGTCGTTTTCCCGATACGGACCGATTGGCAGGTGCGCTTCACCGAACCAGGCCGCTAACCGGTCGTTGGTAAGGCCAAGCACCTTCTCACAGCGGAGGCTTTCGAAGGCGGTTTTCTTGTCTTCGAAACGACCCCCCTTGTGTAGGTAGCCTCACTCACCTTTTGAGGCGACGTGCTGTGACGGCCTTACAGCCGCGACGCTTGGGCAGCACTAAATCACCTCGACGAGCAGGTCTCCCCGCTCCGGAGCGCTCAGAATCTGAGCGAATTCGGCTTCGACACGGCGCAGGAGCTGGGCGCGGCGCGTATTGCCGATGCGCAACCAAACGATCGGTGGCCCGCCACGATGCAGGACACGCCACACGGCGAAATCCTCGTCCTTGGTGACGATGATCGCGCCCACGCGTGTGGCATGGTCCCGGATGTCACGGTCTTCAGCCTGCAGCAACCCACAGTCAGCCAGATGCTCGGCCTGGTGCCCGAGATCGGCGATGCGGTGCGCCAACGCCGGCGGCAGCTGGGCGTCGACGAGAAAGCGCACTCAGGCGCTCCGCAGGACCGTATGGTCGTTCTGTCGCGCCGCGAACTCGAGGACAGCGGTGATGTCCTCAGCCTCTAGGTATGGGTAGTCCGCGAGGATCTCTTCGCGGGCCGCGCCGGCGGCCAAGAGGTCGAGCACGTCCTTGACACGGATCCGGAGGCCCCGGATGCACGGCCGGCCGCCGGAGACGGCCGGGTCGACGGTGATCCGATCGATGGCGCTCATGGGGCTCGGCACCTAGGTTACACGGTGTGGGCACCAGTTCAAGGGACCTTGCCGTCTGACTATCGAACCGGTCGGGAAACAGGAACGCCGACGCGCTGTCGACGCGTACCGCGATCTGTGTGGTATTAGCCGGATCTCATGCCGACGCCCCGCAGGCCGCGGCGGTTGTGCAGGTTATGTAATGGTCACGATTATAAATTGGACTACTAGATCGACCCTGGACCATAATCTCCCATGCTGATCGCCTTCCAGGGCGAAACGGGCGCGTACAGCGAGGCCGCCGGGGCGAAATTCGACCCGTCCGGGACCTTCCTGGCCTGTCCGGCCTTCGAGGACGTCTTCGCCGCGGTCGACTCCGGCCAGGCCGCCTGCGGCGTCCTCCCGATCGAGAACTCGATCGGCGGCACCATCCACCGCAACTACGACCTCCTGGTCGCCCACGAGCTGCAGATCGTCGGCGAGGTCGAGCTCCCGGTCCGCCACAGCCTGCTGGCGCTCCCCGGCACGAAGCTCGAGGACCTGACGCAGGTCTACTCGCATCCGCAGGCGCTGGCGCAGTGCGACCGCTTCCTGCGCTCCCTGCAAGGGCGTCGAGATCGTGGCCACCTACGACACGGCCGGCAGCGCCAAGCTGATCCGGAACGACAGCATGGCCGGCGCCGGCGCCCTCGCCTCCGAGCGAGCGGCCGCCGTCTTCGGCCTCGACACGCTCCGCGCCAGCATCCAGGATCTTCGACGACAACATCACGCGCTTCCTGATCGTCACCCGCGCCGCCGCGGTGCCGGACTTCCTCGCCGGCCGCGCCGTCAACAAGACCACGATCGTCTTCACGCTGCCCAACACGCCGGGCGCGCTGTTCAAGGCGCTGAGCGTGTTCGCGCTGCGCGACATCGACCTCACCAAGCTCGAGTCGCGGCCGATCCCGGCCGCCCCTGGGAATACCTGTTCTACGTCGACCTCGCCGTCGGGCGCACGACCTCCGTGCGGCCGCGCGCTCTCGCACCTCGCCGAGTTCGCGCCGTCGCTGCAGTCGCTCGGCTCGTATCCGAGCGCCAGCCGCGCCGGCGGCTCGTCGAGCACCGCCGCGACTGCGGGAGGTGCGGCATGAGCGACCTCGCGCCCAAGCACAAGAGCGCGGCGCTCACCGACGGGCCCAGCCGCGCGCCGGCCCGCGCGATGCTCAAGGCGGTCGGCTTCTCCGACGCCGACCTGCGCAAGCCGCTCGTCGGCATCGCCAACACGTGGACCGAGATCGGCCCGTGCAACTTCCACCTGCGCCGCCTCGCCGCCACGGTCAAGGAAGGCATGCGCGAGGCCGGCGGCACGCCGATGGAGTTCAACACCGTCGCGATCTCCGACGGCATCACGATGGGCACCGAGGGCATGCGCGCCTCGCTCGTCAGCCGCGAGGTGATCGCCGACTCGATCGAGCTGGTCGCGCGCGGCCACCTCCTCGACGCCGTGGTCGTGCTGTGCGGCTGCGACAAGACGATCCCGGGCACGCTCATGGCGCTGGCGCGGCTGAACATGCCGGGCGTCGTGCTCTACGGCGGGTCGATCGCGCCGGGCACGTTCGAGGGCCACGACGTCACCATCCAGGACGTCTTCGAGGCGCGTCGGCGCGCACGCGGCGGGCAAGCATGAGCGACGCCCAGCTGCGCGATCTCGAGGACCACGCCTGCCCCGGCGCCGGCGCCTGCGGCGGCCAGTTCACCGCCAACACGATGGCGATGGCCTGCGAGTTCCTCGGCATCGCGCCGATGGGCAGCGCCAGCGTCCCGGCGGTCGCTCGAGACAAGGACGGCGTCGCCGACGAGCGCCGGCGCGCTGGTGATGGACCTGCTGCAGCGCGGCGTCCGGCCCGCGCGACATCCTGACGCGGCAGGCCCTCGAGAACGCCATCGCCGGCGTCGTCGCCACGCGGCGGCTCGACCAACGCCGTGCTGCACCTGCTCGCGATCGCCCGCGAAGCGGGCGTGCCGCTCACCATCGACGACTTCGACCCGATCAGCGACCGCACGCCGCTGCATCGCCGACCTGAAGCCGGGCGGGCGCTACGTCGCGACCGACCTCCACGCGGCCGGGCGGCATGCCGCTGGTCGCCAAGCGGCTGGCTCGAGGCGGGCCTGCTCCACGCGCGACGCGATCGACGGTCACCGGCAAGACGATCGGCGAAGAAGCGGCGGCCGCGCAGGAGACGCCGGGCCAGCAGGTCGTGCGGCCGGTCGACCGCGCCGCTCAAGCCGACCGGCGGCCTGGTCATCCTGCGCGGCAACCTCGCGCCGGAGGGCTGCGTCGTGAAGGTCGCCGGCTACGCGCGCGCGCAATCACCGCGGCCCGGCGCGCGTCTTCGACAGCGAGGAGGCGGCCTTCGCGGCGGTGCAGGCGCGGCCAGATCAAGGCCGGCGACGTCGTCGTCATCCGCTACGAAGGGCCCAGCGGGCGGCCCCGGCATGCGCGAGATGCTCGGCGTCACGGCCGCCATCGTGGGCGCGGGGCTCGGCGACTCGGTGGCGCTGCTCACCGACGGCCGCTTCTCGGGCGCCACGCGCGGCCTGATGGCCGGCCACGTGGCGCCGGAAGCGGCGCGCGGCGGCCCGATTGCCGCCGTCCGCGACGGCGACACCATCACGTTCGATCTCGACAAGCGGCGAGCTGCGACTCGAGGTCGAGCGACGCCGAGATCGCGGCGCGGCTCGCGACCTGGACGCCGCCGGCGCCGCGCTACACGACCGGCGTGCTGGCCAAGTACGCGAAGCTCGTCTCGTCGGCGTCGATCGGCGCGGTCACGGGTTAGGCGGCGAGCGGCCGAGGCGACGCTGCCACGAGCCGCAGCGAGCCACTAGCCGTCAGCCACCAGCCGCCAGCCGCCAGCCGCCAGCGCATGTGAAGCTGATCGCAGGAACCCTATGAAGAAGACCGGAGCGCAGATCCTCTGGGAATCGCTGGTGCGCGAGGGCGTCACGTGCGTCTTCGGCTATCCCGGCGGCGCCATCCTGCCGGCCTACGACGCGATGCTCGACTACCCGATCCGCCACATCCTGGTGCGGCACGAGCAGGGCGCCACGCACATGGCCGACGGCTACGCGCGCGCGACCGGCCAGGTCGGCGTCGCGATCGCCACCTCGGGCCCCGGGCGCGACCAACATGGTCACCGGCATCGCCACCGCGATGATGGACTCCTCGCCGATCGTCTGCATCACCGGCCAGGTCGGCAGCAAGCTGATCGGTCGGACGCGTTCCAGGAAACCGACATCACCGGCATCACGCTGCCGGTCACCAAGCACAACTACCTCGTGACGCGCGCCGACGACGTCGCGCGCGTCGTCCGCGAGGCGTTCTACGTCGCCCGCTCCGGCCGTCCCGGCCCGGTGCTGATCGACATCACCAAGGACGCGCAGCAGAGCTCGTGCGAGTTCGACTGGCCCGAGGCGCCGAAGCTGCGCGGCTACCGGCCGGACCACCGCGCCGATCGCGCGCGAGGTCCAGCACGCCCTCGACCTGATCCACTCGGCCAAGCGCCCGGTCATCCTCGCCGGCCACGGCATCATCGATCTCGGGGGCGATGCGACATCGTGCGCGCAGTTCGCCGAGCGCACGCAACATCCCGGTGGCGATGACGCTGCTCGGCATCGGCGCGTTCCCGGCATCGCATCCGCTCAACCTCGGCATGATGGGCATGCACGGCGAGGCCTGGGTCAACACGGCGATCCAGGAGGCCGACCTGCTGCTCGCCTTCGGCATGCGCTTCGACGACCGCGTCACCGGCAACCTCAAGACCTACGCGCCCGAACGCCAAGAAGATCCACATCGACATCGACCCGGCCGAGATCAACAAGAACGTCCGCGTCGACGTCGGCCTCGTCGGCGACCTGCGCGAGACGCTCGAAGAGCTGCTGCCGCGCGTCGAGCGCTGCGACCGCAGCGACTGGCTCGCGCTACATCGACGAGCTCAAGGGCGACGCGGCGGTCCGCGACATCCAGAACCTGCCCGACAACGGCCACCTCTACGCCGCGCACGTCATCAACGACATCTGGCGCGACCACCGAGGGCAAGGCCATCGTCGTCACCGACGTCGGCCAGCACCAGATGTGGGAGGCGCAGTACTACAAGCACGACGACGCCGCGCTCGCTCATCACCTCGGGCGGCCTCGGCACGATGGGCTTCGCGCTGCCGGCGGCCATCGGCGCCAAGGTGGCGCGGCCCGACGCCGAGGTCTGGGTGGTCGTCGGCGACGGCGGCTTCCAGATGACGATGTGCGAGCTGGCGACGATCGTGCAGGAGAACATCGACATCAACATCGCGATCATCAACAACGGCTTCCTCGGCATGGTGCGGCAGTGGCAGGAGTTCTTCTACGAGCGCCGCTACGCCGCCACGCCGCTGCGTGAACCCCGACTTCGTCAAGCTCGCCGAAGCGTTCGGGCTGCAAGGCCACGCGCGTGCACCGAGCGCAGCGAGGTCGTCCCGGCGGTCGAGACGCGCGCGCAGCCACCCGGGCACGGTGCTGATCGACTTCCGCGTCGAGCAGGAAGACTCGGTCTTCCCGATGGTGCCGGCCGGCAACGACCTCCACAACATGATCCGGCGCCCGAGCGCCATCGTCGAAACGGGAGCGGACGCATGAGTCTGCACACCTTCGTCGTCCTCGTCGAGAACAAGCCGGGCGTGCTGACGCGCGTCGCGTCGCTGTTCCGGCGCCGCGGCTTCAACATCGATCGCTGACCGTCGGCCACACCGAGACCGCCGGGCGTCTCGCGCATGACGATCGTCGTCGCGACCGACGAGCTTCGGCGCGCGCGCGCGTCGAGGCGAACCTCTACAAGCTGGTCAACGTCCTGCGCGTCGACAACGTCACCGGCCGGCCCGTCGGTCGACGCGCGACCTGGCGATGATCAAGGTCACGGCGACGCGCGAGAACCGCGACCGAGATCATGCAGCTGGCCGAGGTCTACCGCGCGCGCATCGTCGACGTCGCCCCGGACTCGCTGATCATCGAGATCACCGGCACCGAGGACAAGGTCGACAGCCTGGTCGAGGTGCTGCGGCCGTACGGCGTCCTCGAGATGGCCCGCACCGGCCGCGTCGCGATGGCGCGCGGCGCCGTCGCAGCAGCCCGAGATGACGAGCAGACTTCGAAGACGTCGAGACCACGGAAGACGCCGACGGTTTCCTACTCAGTGTAGCGCGGTCCGTCAGGCGACGTAGGCTGCAGCGTATACCCTGACGGGCCCTCACGGACGCGACAGCGACCGAACAAGAGACCATGGCAGCCACATCTACTACGACAAGGACGCCGACCTCGCGCTCATCCGGAGCAAGAAGGTCGCGATCATCGGCTACGGCTCGCAGGGCCACGCGCACGCGCTGAACCTGAAGGACAGCGGCGTCGACGTGCGCGTCGGCCTGCGCGCCGGCAGCCCGGCCAAGGCCAAGGCGCGAGGCCGCGCGGCCTCGTCGCCATGCCGCGTCGCCGACGCCGCGAAGTGGGCCGACGTCATCATGATGCTGGCGCCCGACACGGCGCAGCCGTCGATCTACAAGCGACGACATCGCGCCGCACCTCGACGCCCGGCAAGATGCTGATGTTCGCGCACGGCTTCAACATCCGCTTCGGCACCATCGCAGCCGCCGGCCGACGTCGACGTCTCGATGATCGCGCCGAAGTCGCCGGGCCACCGCGTCCGCGAGGTGTTCGAGGAAGGCGGCGGCGTGCCCGGCGCTGCTCGCCGTCCACCAGGACGCCACGCGGCGACGCCAAGGCGCTGGCGCTGTCCTACGCCAAGGCGCATCGGCGTGACCCGCGCCGGCGTGCTCGAGACCACCTTCACCGAAGAGACCGAGACCGACCTCTTCGGCGAGCAGGCGGTGCTCTGCGGCGGCGCCAGCGCGCTGGTCAAGGCGGGCTTCGAGACGCTCGTCGAGGCCGGCTACCAGCCCGAGATCGCCTACTTCGAGTGCCTGCACGAGCTGAAGCTGATCGTCGACCTGATGTATCGCGGCGGCCTCAACTACATGCGCTACTCGGTCAGCGACACCGCCGAGCACGGCGACTACACCGCCGGCGCCGCGCGTCGTCACCGACGAGACGCGCAAGGAGATGAAGCAGCTCCTCGCCGAGATCCAGGACGGCACGCTTCGCGCAAGAAGTGGATCGAGGAGAACGAGGACGGCCGGCCGTCGTTCAACGCGCCGCCGCAAGGCCGAGCAGAGCCAGCTCCTCGAGGAGGTCGGCGCCAAGCTGCGCGCGATGATGCCGTTCCTCAACCCGGTCACGCACAAGCCGGAAGACCTGGTCACGACCGCGACCGGCGCCAAGAGCTAGGCGCCCCAGACACCTCCAGGCGGCCGCTCTCCTCGGGGAGCGGCCGTCGCCATTTCAGCGCCACCACCTACTGGGGAGCCGCTCTCGGCGTGACGTCGGCGTCGACGAGCTTCAGCGCCCACGTGATCGCGCCGACGATCATGGCCTGCATCTCGGGCTTGTCCCAGTTGGCTTCGACGTGCCCCAGCGTCGAGTAGAAGACGCGCCCGTGGCCGTAGCTCTTGGCCCACGTCACCGCGAAATCGCGGTCCGTCCGGTGCACGCGTGGCTGGCCCAGATCCAACTTCGACGGATCGAGCCGCATCAGCACCCGCGTCGTCGCCCGCGAGAAATCCTTGATCTGGTAGATCTCGTCCTCGATGGCGAAGGCGGCCGGCCACTGCCCCATGCCGGGGAACGCCGGATCCTCGACGACGACGGGCGCGCTGAAGGTGCCCCACGGGTGCTCGTCGAAATACCCGCCGATCATCTCGCCGTAGGCGGGCCACTTCGTGAACGTGATCGTCGCGCTGTGGATGCCGACGAATCCCTTGCCGTCGTCATGGACGAAGGACAGGAAGTCGGCCTGCTGGCTGGCGCTCATCTCGAGGGTGCCGCCGGTGTAGAACACGACCGCGTCGAAGTCGTTCAGGTTGGGTGCGTTGTATTCCAGCTTCGCCTTCGTGAGCGCCTCGGTGTCGGTGCGGATGACCGTGTCCCACAATCCGGTCTCCGTGCCGAGGCGGGCTATCGTCACCATCGCGTGTGTGACCGCCCCGTGGCGATAGCCCTTTTCCTCGCCGATCACGAGCAGGCGCTTCCGCGGCGCCGGCACTTGGCCGACGACCGACGATCCGGCCGCGAGGCAGACGGCGACGCAGAGGACGGCGGCGATCCGGCCCGATGAAGGCATCAAGCGCGAAATCCTACCCGCAATCGGCGCCGCTTCCGAGAGCCCACCTGCGTCGATTTTGCGGTACGTTCCGGCCGTGACGTTCCTGTCACAAAAGCTGCCGCTTGCGTGCAATCGCGGCCTTCAGCAGCCGCGCTGTCATGTGCCGCAGAGGTTGCCGAGGTCGCCTGGCCATCGGCAGAGGAACCGCTGGACAACACAGGTCATATCGTTATAATCACCGAACCTCATGCTTACGCTGTGCCGCGGGTTGCCGATTCCGCAGTGCCAACGGGCGAAACCGTCGCTCCTGACAGCCCCTCCCGCTTCGGCTCCAGGCCGATCGCGACCGCCCTGCTACGCACTGCGCTTCGCGTAGCGCAACACACGGCCTGGCCGGCTTCTACCCACGGGGAGACTGGCCGGGCGTCATTCGATTCGAAACGAGGTCCGTCATGAAGCTCCGTCTCTTTGTCTGGCTCGCGTTGCTGGCGCTGTTCTCGACCCCGGACCCGGCCGGCGCTCAGCTCGCCTCGCAGACGGCCCTCGTCGGGACCGTGACCGACAGCGCCGGCGGTGTCCTGCCGGGCGTGCAGGTCGTCGCCGTCAACACCGGCACCAAGGACACCTTCGAGACCACCACGAACGCCGAGGGCTACTACAACATCCAGTTCATCCGGCCCGGACGCTACGAGGTGTCGGCGACCCTGCCCGGCTTCCAGGGGTTCAAGGCGACCGAGGTCGAGATCGCCACCAACCAGGTGGTCCGCGTCAACGCCACGCTCTCGGCCGGGGCCGTCACCGAGACCGTCGAGGTCGTGGCCGGCTTCACCGTGCTCAACACCGACAGCGCGACCGTCCGGGAGACGATCAGCGAACGCGCCATCCGCGAGCTGCCGCTGAACGGCCGCAACGTCTGGAATCTCGCCACGACCACGCCGGGCGTCGTCAGCGCCGGCACGACCGATATCGGCCTGAGCTTCCGCGGCGCCGGCCAGCGCGAGATCCAGAACGCCCTCTCGCTCGACGGCATCAGCGCCTCGTCGAACCTGCTGGCGATGACCAGCATGCGCCCCATCTCGGACGCCGTCACCGAGGTCCAGGTCCAGACCGGCAGCACCTCGGCCGAGTACGGATCCTACCTGGGCGTCTCCATCGACATCGTCACGAAGAGCGGCACCAACGCCTTCCACGGAGCCCTGGCCGACTACTACCAGGGCGACTCGCTCGACGCCCGCGGCTACTTCGAGAATCGCGCCAACCCCAAGAACCCGCGCACGCGCAAGCAGTTCAGCTTCGAGGCGGACGGCCCGGTGGCCCTGCCGTTCTACGACGGCCGTAACAAGACCTTCTTCATGGCCGCCTACGAGGGCACGCGGTCCGAAGCGCAGTCCACCGCGTTCGCGACCGTGCCGACCGCGCTCATGCGCCAGGGCAATTTCTCGGAAGTGACCACGGCGATCCGCAATCCCTTCACGGGACAGCCCTTCCCGGGGAACATCATCCCGCAGTCGATGCTGTCGCCGGTGGCGCAGTCTATCCTGCAGTACTTCCCCGCACCGAACGTTCCCGGCACGATCGCCTCGAACGTCCGGGCGGCTCGGACCGTCACCGACACCGGCGACCAGGTGCTGCTGCGCGGCGACCAGAACCTGAGCGACAAGGCGCGTCTCTACGTCCGCTACAACTGGTTCGACACCTATCTCAGCAACCTCGAAGCGGTGCCGGTGAGCGGCATCACGCAGCCCCGGGTCAACAAGAACACGCTGTTCGCCTACACCCACACGCTCTCGCCCCGGCTCTTCAACGACTTCCGGATTGGCTACCACCGCATCGATTTCGACACGCTGAACTACTTCTCGGTCAACGGCCTCGGGTCCGCCGGCACCGACCTCGGCATCCCCGGCTTCAACGGCGACACACGGTTCCTCAACCCGGGCATCCCGTCGGTGAACATCAGCGGCTTCAACGGCACGGGCGGCGGCGGCAGCAACTGGTTCCAGTTCGACACGACCTTCCAGATGTCGAACGTGCTCGCCTACAGCAAGGGCTCGCACAACATGCGGGCCGGCTTCGACCTGCGCCGCCTGGCGACGGGGCGCCGCGCCGCCAATGACCCGCGCGGGCTGTTCTCGTTCACCGGCGACATGACCGGCTACGCGGTCGCCGACTTCATGCTCGGCGTGCCGCGCACCGTCATCCCGCCGACCGATCAGATCCAGGGCCACGTCGGCCAGTGGCGCAACGGATTCTTCGTCAATGACACCTGGCAGGCGATGCCGAACCTGACGCTCAGCCTGGGCCTGCGCTACGAGATGAACACGCCGGTGCAGACCTATGCCGGACTGGCCTCGATGCTCGACACCGACTTCGAGACGATCATCCCGAGCAGCTTCCCGGCCGAGGGCTTCCAGTTCACCGAGCCGAACTACAAGGACATCGCGCCGCGACTCGGCGCGACCTATCGCCTGGGCGAGAAGACGGTGGTGCGGGCCGGCTACGGCATCTACTACAACCCGAACCAGATGAACTCGTTCACGTTCCTGACCAACAACCCGCCGATCGCCGCGGTCACGACCTACACCAACGATCCGGCCGCCCCGACGCTGTCGTTCACGAACCCGTCGGGCGTCGCCGGCCCGATCACCCGGCCGGACATGATCTCGCCGACGCGCGATCTGCCGAATGCGCGCAAGAGCCAGTGGAGCTTCGACCTGCAGCGCGAGGTCGGCCTGGGCATGGCGGTCGACCTGCAGTACCTCGGCTCACACACGGATCACCTCGACCGCAGCTTCTTCAACAACACGCCGCAGCCGGGCGCCGGCAACGTCGACGCGCGCCGGCCCAGCCAGCGCTATCGCAGCCGCCGCATCATCTCGAACGATCTGATCGCCGACTACGACGCGGTCAGCGTGATCCTCCGCAAGAAGATGTCGCGGGGCCTGCAGGCCGACGTCCACTACACCTGGTCGAAGACGCGGGACGAGGCGACCCACTCGAACGGCGGCGGCGCGGTGATGGACAACTACGACCCGCTGCGCGACTATGGCCCGGCCAACTGGGACACCCCGCATCGCTTCGTGGCCAGCTACATCTACGAGCTGCCGTTCCTGAAGACGTCGACCAACGCGATCCTGCGCCACGTCGTCGCTGGCTGGCAGATCGCCGGCATCACCATCGTCCAGAGCGGCACGCCGGTCAACGTGACCATCTCGACCGACCGGGCCAACATCGGCATCTCCGGGCTGCAGCGGCCGGATCTCATCGGCTCCGTGCCGTCGATGAACTGCGACACGAATCCGACGACGCGCGAGCCCATCAACTGCTTCGACTCGTCGGCGTTCGCCCTGCCGGCGCAGTTCACGTTCGGCAACGCGACGCGCAACCTGCTTCGGGGGCCGAAGTTCGTCAGCACGGACCTGTCGCTGTCGAAGACGGTTGGGCTGGGCGGAACGGCCAAGCTGCAGCTGCGGGCCGAGATCTTCAACGCTTTCAGCAACGTCAACTTCGGCAACCCGAACGGCGTCTTCGGCACCGCCAACTTCGGCCGGATCACCAGCGCGGGCGCGATGCGGCAGATCCAGCTGGGAGCCAAGCTGCTGTTCTGAGACCTCGCTAGTCGGTTCGGAGCGCGCGGTTCGGATCGATCCGGGCCGCGCGCCACGCCGGCGCCAGGCTGGCGGCGACCGCGACCAGCAGCAGGACGGCGCAGGCGCCGGCGAGCGCCAGCCAGTCGTCGGCCTCTCGGCCGGCGAGCAGATCCGTCAGCAACCGCCCGGCGCCGCGTGCCGCCACGCCGCCCAGCGCCAGGCCCAGCAGGGCCAGGCCCAGTCCGCGGCGGAGCGTCTGCGCCAGCACCTGGCCAGGCGCCGCGCCCAGGGCCAGGCGAATCCCGATCTCCTTCACCCGCGCCGCGACTTCGCCGGCGAGCACGCCGTAGAGCCCGATCGCCGCCAGCAGCAAAGCGACCCCGGCGAACGCGACGACGATCCAGGTGCGCGTCCGCGGCTCGCGCAAGGCCTCGGCGACGCGGGCGTCGAGCGGCTGGACGTCGTCGACGACGACGTCGGGCGCCAGATCGGCGGCCAGCGCCCGCACCACCGGCAGCAGCCGCGACGGGTCGCCGTCGACGCGCGCGGCGACGTGGAGGATCGGCCAGAACGTCGCGCCGGCCGGGACGTAGACCGCGGGCATCGGCATCGGCTCGTCGATCGCCGTGCGCAGGTCGCCGACGACGCCGACGATGCGGTAGCGCGCCACCGTGCCGTCGCTGCGCCGATACCCACCGACCTCGAGGCCGATCGGATCGCGGCCGCCCAGGAGCAGCCGGACGAAGCGCTCGTTGACCACCGCGACGCGTGGATCGCCCCGCGTCCACCTGTCCGGATACAGCTCGCCGCGCCGCAGCGGCACGCCGATCGCGCCGAAGAAGCCGGTGCTGGCGGTCCGCCACGCGATCTTCGCCTCGGCGAGATCGGGCGGCAGCGCGACGCCGTCGACGACGACCGCGGTCGTCTGCGAACCGCCGCCGAACGGCAGCCGATCGACGATGCCGGCGGCGCGGACGCCGGGAGCCGCGTGGAGGCGGTCGAGGATGGTCGCCGTGACGTCGGCGATGCGGGCCGGATCGGTATCCCACGCGAGCGGCACGCGGAACGTCAGCGTCCCGGCCGGCTCGAAGCCGAGCGGGACGCGCTGCAGCCCGGCGAGGGCCCGCGCCAGGAGCCCGGCGCCGACCAGCAAGACGACGGCGACGGCGATCTGCCCGACCACGAGCGCGCTGCGGGTGCGGCTGCGGGCCAGGCCCGACACCGAACGACCGCCCTCGCGCAGCGACGGAGCCGCCGCCGCGCGCCACGCCAGCAGCGCCGGCAGCGTGCCGACGATCATCGCGCAGATCGTCGCCAGCGCCGTGGTCGCGGCGATCAGCCGGATGTCGACGGTCGCCGTCGCCAGACCGGGCATCGCCGGCAGCAGCAGGCGCAGGAGGTCGACCCCGAACCAGGCCAGGCCGAGACCGACGACCGCGCCGCCGGCGGCGAGCAGGCCGCTTTCGAGCAGGTGCAGCTGCAGCAGACGGGCCCGGCCGGCGCCGATCGCTACCCGCAGCGAGGCGTCGCGGAGACGGCCCAGCCCGCGCGCCAGCATCAACGAGGCGACGTTCAAGCTGGCGACGAGCAGCACCAGCCCCACCGTCGCCAGGAGCAGAAGCAGCGGCGTCCGCGCATCGCGCCCGAGCTGCGTGCGCAGCGGCACCAGCCGCAGCTGCAGGCCGCGATCGCTGTCCGGGTGCGCGGTCGCGAGCTGGCGCGCCGCGGCGTCGAACTCGGCCTGCGCCGCCTCGAGCGAGCGTCCGGGCGCGAGCCGCGCGATCTGGCTGAGGAAACCGGCGGCACGCGACGATGCCTGCAGGCTGGCCGGCGCCGGCATCCACAGATCGGCCTCGGTCAGCTCCTCGGCCGCCGCCGGCAGGACGCCGATGACGGTGGCGGGCGCCCGATCGATTTGCAGCGTCCGGCCGATCACGTCACGGCGGCCGCCGAACCGTGTCCGCCAGGTCCGCTCCGAGAGCAGCACGACCGAGCCGTCGCCGCGCCGCTCCGCGGCCGTCGGCAGCCGGCCGGCGAGGGGCGACAGGCCGAGCACGTCGAAGAAGGCGCCGACGGTGCGCACGGTCGGCAGCCGGCCGAGATTGCCGGAGGCGCGGACGAACGGCTCGTCGCCGTAGTAGCCGCCGACCGCTTGGGTCGCCCCGAGGCGAGCCCAATCGGCGAGCCGCGGCGGCGTCCCGTTGCTCGGCTCCTCGTTGCGGAACTCGCCCAGCCAGACGATCCGGCTGGCGTCTGGCAGCGACAGCGGCCGCACCAGCACCGCATCGACGACGGCGAAGAGCGACGCGGTCGCGCCGAGACCGAGCCCCAGCGACGCGATGGCGATCGCCGTGTAGAGCGGCGTGCGGCGCAGGCCGCGGCAGGCGTGGCGCACGTCCTGGCGGAGCGCGTCGAGCCAGCGCCAGCCGCGCGCGTCGCGGCATTCGTCGCGCCGCAGCGCCGCGCCATCGAGACGACGCCGCGCGTCGAGGCGGGCGGCGGCGGCGTCCAGGCCGCGGGCGCGGGCGTCCGCTTCGGCCATCGCGGCGTGGAACGCCAGCTCGTCGTCCAGCTCGGCGTCGGCACGGCGGGGCGCGACGAGGGAGCGCAGGCGGAGCTCGAGGATCCGCAGGGCGCGGGTCAGGCCGACCAGGGGATCCACGTCAGGCCTCTCCCACGCGCATGATCAGCGAGACCGCCGACGACAGCCGCGTCCACTCGCGCGACTCGTGGGCGAGCCGCTCGCGTCCGGCGTCGGTCAGGGCGTAGAACTTGGCGCGGCGCTTGTTCTCCGTCGCCCGCCAATCGGCCTCGATCAGGCCGGCCTGTTCGAGCTTGTGCAGCGCCGGATACAGCGATCCGTCGCTGACCTGCAGCACGTCGCCCGACCTCTGCCGCAGCCGCTGGGCGATCGCCCAGCCGTGCATCGGCTCGAGGGCGACGATTTTCAGGAGCAGGAGCTCCAGGGTCCCCTGCAGGAGGTCGGGCGGTCGACTCATAGCCTCATCTCGCTAACCGATATGAGCCTGCCACGCCTCCCCTCGGTAAGCAAGGGGAATCCTCCCGATGCCCCTCCCGATGCCGCTCCCGATGCTCCTCCCGATCCCGCTCCCGATGCCACTCCCGATCATCCCCTCCGACTCCTCCGCAAACGTCGCAGAAAAGGAAACGCCCGGTGCGCCGTGAGGCACACCGGGCGTTGTGGATCCCGGAGAAACGGCTACTTCTTGGCCTTGGCGACCGTGACCGGCGTCACCGCCGCCTGATCTTCCTCACCCGTGCGGATGCGGTAGATCTTCTCGACCGGCAGGACGAAGATCTTGCCGTCGCCGACCGTTCCCGTGCTGGCGCCGCGCAGAATCGCTTGCACCGTCGGCTGGACGAAGTGATCGGACACCCCGATCTCGAGCCGAACCTTCTCGGACAAGGCCATCTTCACGGTCGTGCCGCGATAGGTCTCGACCTGTTCGATCTCGCCGCCATGCCCGCGGACTTCGTTGATCGTCAGGCCTTGAATGTCGGCCCGGAACAGCTCGACCAGGACGTCATTCAGCTTCTCGTGACGAACGACTGCGACTACGAGCTTCACGCCTTCCCTCCTTCAATTCCCAGGCGCGCCTGGATGGCGATGGCGGGCGCCTCGACGTCGGGCAGCACCAGGATGGCGCCTTCCCCACTCGTGTAGGCCTCTTCTCCGTGCTGCGTCACGTCCATGCCCAGACCTTCGTCGCCGGTCTCGGCCCGCAGCGCCATGACCGCGCCCATCACCTTGAGGATGACGAACGTCATGATCGCCGCGTAGGCGATGACCGCGGCGACGCCGATGACCTGAATCTTCAGCTGACCGGGGTTGCCGAAGAGCAGGCCGTCGACCAGGCCGCTCCAGTCCTTCTGGGCGAATACGCCGGTGAGGAGCGCGCCCACCGTGCCGCCGACGCCGTGCGCGGCGATGACGTCCAGCGAGTCGTCCAGCTTCGTCTTGGCACGGTAGAGGATCGCGAAGTAGCTCGGGAACGCGGCGATGCCGCCCAGGAGCAGCGCGCTCGTCGGGCTGATATGGCCGGCCGCCGGCGTGATGGCGACGAGGCCGACGACGATCGCCGTCGCCGCGCCCACCGCCGTCGCCTTGCCGCCGCGCGCGATGTCGAGAATCGACCACACCGTCAGCGTCGCCGCCGGCGCGAACATCGTCGTGACGAACGCCAGCGAGGCGCTCTTGAACATCCCGTTGGCGCTGCCGGCCGCAATCGCGCTACCCGCGTTGAAGCCGAACCAGCCGAACCACAGCAGGCCGGCGCCGAGGAGGACGAACGGCACGTTGTGCGGAAGGATCGCCTGGCGCGCGTAGTCCTTGCGCGGCTTGAGCAGGATCGCGGCGACGCAGGCCGAAACCGCGGCGTTCACGTGCACGACGGTGCCGCCGGCGTAGTCGAGCGCGCCCATCTTGAAGAGCCAGCCGCTCGGCGCCCACACCCAGTGGCACACCGGGCTGTAGACGAACACCGACCACAGCACCAGGAACACGACGTAGGGACCGAAGCGCATCCGCTCGACGATCGCGCCCGAGATCAGGGCCGCGGTGACGATTGCGAACGTGGCCTGGAACGCCATGAACAGGATGTGCGGGATCGTTCCGCTCGAGGGCGCCGGAGCATTTTCGAGGCCCACGTTCTTGAGCGCGAAGAACGATAGGTCGCCGATCCAGTCGTTGCCCACACCGAAGGACAGCGAATAGCCGAGGACCGCCCAGGTGACACCGAGCACGCCCAACGAGACGAAGCTCATCATCATCGTGTTGAGCGCGTTCTTCGAGCGGACCAGGCCGCCATAGAAGAATGCCAGCGCGGGCGTCATGAGCAACACGAGCGCAGTGGCCACGATCATCCACGCGACGTCGGCCGGAACCATCAGCTTCCTCCTTGACCGCGGGCAGGCGGTCCTGTCAGGCCCCGGCTCCGGTCCGGCGATTCCGGACCAGCAAAACCGGGCACCTCATGTTGGCGCTAACCGTACTGCCAAGTTGGCAGATCACGCAAGAAATGATTTCCAAATGACCGCCATAACTGGAGCAGATGCCAACAGTGTCTACATTCCTGTGTTGTTTCTGCAGATTTAGCTGAACACCGCGAGCATCGCCACAGGCCCACGGAGGGCCGATTTCGGTCCTGGAGACCAGGTAGACCTGGCCCATACACGGTCAATCCGACATTTACGTGGACGATCCAGCCTCGCCACGACGAAAGTGCGTGTCTGACGGCCCGCACACCACACGCCCGCGATCCGCGCCCGCCCTGCCCGTCGACCCAGCTGCCTCCCGCGATCGGCGGATGCCATAATCGGACAGATGTCCGTGCTCGACGCCTACGGCCGGCCGCTGCGCACGCTGCGCGTGTCGGTCACCGACCGCTGCAATCTGCGCTGCCTCTACTGCATGCCGGAAGCGGAGTACGTGTGGCTGCCCCGCGCCGATCTCCTGAGCTTCGAGGAGATCGATCGCCTCGTCGGCGTGTTCGTCGGACAGGGCGTCGCGCGCGTCCGCCTGACCGGCGGCGAACCGCTGCTCCGCCGGGATCTCGCCGGCCTCGTGTCACGCCTGGCGGCGCGCCGCGATCTTGCCGAGCGGTCGCTCACCACCAACGGCGTCCACCTCGCCGCGGCGGCGACGGCACTGCGCCAGGCCGGCCTCGATCGCGTCACCGTCAGCCTCGATACGCTGCGCGTCGATCGCTTCGAGCGCCTGTCCCGTTCGCGCGATCTGCCGGCCGTCCTCGACGGCATCGGCGCGGCAGTGGCCGCCTTCGGCACGATCAAGATCGACACCGTGGTCATCCGCGGCGAGAACGACGACGAGCTGACCGATCTCACCGCGTGGGCCGGGCGCCTCGGGGCCGAGATCCGCTTCATCGAATACATGGACGTGGGCGGCGCCACGGGCTGGGCGGCGTCGCGCGTGGTGCCGCGCGCCGAGATCCTGGCGCGCCTCGCGTCGGCCTTCGGCGAACCCGTCGCGATCGGACGCCCCGACGCCGCGCCGGCGTCGCGCTATGTCCTGCCCGGCGGCCAGCTCATCGGCGTGATCGCGTCGACCACGGAGCCGTTCTGCGCCGACTGCGATCGCGCCCGTCTGACCGCCGATGGTCAGCTCTTCACGTGTCTCTACGCGACGAAGGGCGTGGACCTGCGTGGGCCGCTGCGGGCCGGCGCGCCCGACGCGGAGCTCGCCGCGCTCATCGGCACGGTCTGGCAGGCCCGCCGCGATCGCGGCGCCGAGGCCCGCCTGGCGACCGCCGATCGCACGTCGTTCATCCCGCGCGAGGCGCTCCGGGCCGAGCCGCATCTCGAGATGCACACGCGCGGCGGCTAGCCGCACGCGCGCCTCGTCCGGTCACGCGGTCACTTCTTCGCGGCCCGCGCCTGCAGCAGGACGATCTGGCCCTGCCGCGCTTCGTCGACCGAAATCGCCAGCAGCCGCCCCGCTTCCTCCGGCGCGTGGAACCCGGTCGAGTTCTCGGCCTCGACGAAGTCGAGCAGGAACTGCGCCCGCCGCTGGTGCTTCTGCGCCTCCGCCAGCTCCGTGTCGACGGCGCCGCCCGCCTTCGCCGCCTTCAAGTCGCCGATCAGCGCGACGGTCGCATCCATCGCCCGGTTGCGCAGCTCGAAGACGCGCGCCTGGATCGACTCGACCCGCGCCTTCAGTTCCTCCTCCGACCACTTGTGGCACGTCTGGCAGGCACGGTTGATGTTCAGCAGCGGGCTGCGTACGTGGTGGTCGCTGACCTTCAGCGCGCCCTCCCGCTGATAGGGCATGTGGCAGTCGGCGCACGTCACGCCCGAGCGAGCATGGATGCCCTGGTTCCACATCTCGAACTCGGGATGCTGCGCCTTCAGCGCCGGCGTGCCCGTCTCCGCGTGGGTCCAGTCCTTGAAGCCGACCTCGTCGTAGTAGGCCAGGATCTGATCGGCCTTGAGCCCCTTGAACCACGGATAGACCAGCCGCTTCTCCGGGCCCTGGAAGTGATACTCGACGTGGCACTGGCCGCAGACGAACGCGCGCATCTCCTGGCGCGTCGCCATCGTGTTGACGTCGTAGCCAGCGATCCCTTCGGCCGCTTTCGCCGCCTTGATGCCCTCGATGAACGCCGGCCGCGTCACGCGCAGGGCCATCGTCGCCGGATCGTGGCAATCGATGCAGGCGACGGGATACTTCACGTGCGTCCGCGCCTCGGCGTACGGCATGTGGTTCAGCGCCTCGAAGCCCTTGAACAGATCGCCGCCTCCGAGCGTGCGATACGGCGTCGCGACCGAGGCATGGCAGTGGATGCAGGTGCCGGGCTGCTTCACGACGCGCTGCCGCTCGGTGTAGGTCTGGTCGTCCAGCATGTAGGCGTGCCCGCGCTCCTCGCGAAAGTCCTTGCTGAAGGCGTAGCCGGCCCAGATCGTCTTGAGCCGCGGATCCTCGTCGAGGCGCGATTGCGCCACCACGGACCGCGGATCGACGGCGGTCGGCGTCCGCGGCACCGCCTCGCTGCCGCCGAAGCGCGTCCGAATCTGATCGACCGTCCGCCGGTAGCTGTCGTACTGCGAGGGGAAGTTGCTGCCCCAGACCGCCGGGTCGACGGTGTCCTCGTCGAGCGCGACGACGCGGAAGAACGGGTTCCGCGCCTCCTGCTTGTGCTCGACGATCGAGACGAGGATGGCGGTGACCGCGGCGGCGGCGACGGCGGCCACGAGGGCGACGAGCCAGAGGCGGCGGCCGGTCATCGCAGGTGCCCCACCGACGCGTGACAGCGCACGCAGGAGATGCCCGTTCCGGCATGCGCCCCGGCCGCCGCCCCGGCAGCAGATCCGGCCGCGGGGATCGCCCGACCGAGCGGCGCGGTGATCGAGCTGGTGATCTCGGCGTGGCACTTCAAGCACGCCGCCTCGGTGATGGCGCGGTTGCGTGGAGTCATCTGGATGGGGTCCGGGAAGCCGCCAAAGGTGAAGTAGTAGGAATGCCAGAAGCCATTTGATGCCTTGGTCGTGTACTTGCCGACGACGCTGGCCGGCGTGTGACAGTCGTTGCAGACCGCGACGCTGCGATGGCTGCCGCGCGACCAGCCGGCGAACTGCTCCGACATGACGTGGCAGTTGGCGCAGGCCGCGGGGTTGTCGGTCAGATAAGAGTAGCCGCGCGCGTAGACGAACGTGAACCCGCCGAGGCCGACACACGCCCCAATGGCGACGGCCGCGACCCAGGCGAGCCATGAACGCGACGGAGCGACCCGAGGGGAGACCGGCTGTGCCATCATCCTGAGTGCTGGACCCACCGTGCGGCTCGGCCGCGACGGCTCGATCATGATTAAGCTGCGGTAATGTCTCACACCCCGCTCGTCCTGTGCGCAGTGGATTTCTCCCCATCGTCGGCGGACCTGGTCCGGCATGCCGTGGCGTTCGCCGGCGGTCCGCGCCCCGACGGCGGTGGCCGCGCCGCGGTGACGCTGCTCCACGTGGTCGAGCCGCTGCTGGTGCAGGCGGCGGCGATGACCGCCGAAGCCGACACGATTCAGGACGAGTGTCGCCGGGCGCTGGCGGCGCTCGCCTCCTCCGCCACGTCGACGGCGCTGGACCGTCCGCCCTCGCTCGACGTCCGCGTCGGCCTGCCGCACGTCGCCGTGCTCGAAGCCGCCGCCGATGCGCACGCCAGCCTGATCGTGCTCGGCACGCAGGGCCAGACCGGCGCCGCGCGGCTGTTCTTCGGTTCGACCACGCAGCGCGTGCTGCGCGAGACGGTGACGCCGACGCTGATCCTCCCGCCCGCTGCCAGCCCGATTGTCCGCGACGACGCCGCCGGCCCGACGCTGGCGATCGAGCACGTCCTCGCCGCCATCGACTTCAGTGACACGACGGCCGCCTCGGTGCACGCGGCGGCGAGCCTCGCCGCCCGCACCGGCGCCAGCCTCACGCTGGCCCACGTCGTCAGCCCGGCCCGGGCCCTGGATCGCTGGGCCGCGCTGCTCGAGGCGCACCAGGCGCAGCGCACGGCCCGTGCCGGCGAGGAGCTGTCGCTGCTGGCGCGCGAAGTCCAGGCGCAGGTGCCGGCGGTGCGCACCGCCGCCGCCCAGGGCGATCCGGAGCGCGTGCTCGCGGCGATGGCCGGCGAGCGGCCGCGCACGCTGCTCGTGCTGGGCCTCCGCCGCGGCGCCGGCCTGCTGTCGCCGCAGCCCGGGTCGACCGCCTACCGCGTGCTCTGCCTCGCCCGGACGCCGGTCCTGGTCATCCCCGCCCGCTTGCGATGATCGGCGCCCTGGCGGCGCGGATCGCCGGCCGCGCGGTGACCATCGCGGCCGCCGCCGGCCTGCTCGCGACCGCCTGCGGTGGATCGCGGCGGCCATCGCTCGCCGCGCAGCGCCTCGTCGCCGACGGCCTGATCGCCGAAGGCTGCTACCGCTGCCTCGACGAGGCCGTCGTCCGCTACGCCAGCATGCCGCGCGGCAGCGCCGCGGTGGCGCGCGCCAACGACACGCAGCTGTTCCGCGCGCTGGTCCTGTTGGCGCTCCGCGAGAAGGAGCTGGGACTGAACCCGTCGCGGCACTTCACGCAGGCCGGGCTGGTGGCCCCGCAGACCGCGGCGCCCGCCGCAGCCAGCGAGCAGTTGAAGTGGGCGGAGCTGGTGCCGTCGAACCCCTCGGGCTTGCCTCGGGACGACGCGGATGCCGAGCGCCTGCGGCTCGCCGAGGGCCGCGGCGACCTCGAGCGGCGCCTGGCCGGCGCCGCGACCATGAGCGATCCGCTCGACGTCTACCTGAACGTCAGCCTCGCCTGTTCGGCCAGCTTCCCGCTGTTGTCGCGCGAGCCCGTGGCGCTCGCCGCCCCCGCCGCGGCTCACCCCATCGTCCAATGGCGCCTGGCGATCTGCGGCCGCACCCACGAGGACGCCCTGCGGGTGTTCGCCGGGACGCATCCGCGCTATGTCGAGGCGGACTACTGGCGAGGCCGTTACCGCACCACGATGGCCGCGACCACCATCGGCAGCCGCACCGCCATGACGTTCGTCAGCGATCCGGCGGCGCGCCGCGAGGCCCGGGACCGGATGCGGGCCGCGCTGACCGCCATCCCGGACGCGCTGGCCATCGCCTTCGATCTCGCCGGCCTGACCAGTGTCAGCAGCCCGCGCGACGCGCTGCCGCTCTACGAGCGCGTCACCAAGGCCCAGCCGCGGCACAACGAAGCGTGGCTCGGTCAAGGCATCTGCTTCACCTATCTGGAACGCCCTCGAGAGGCGATCGACGCGCTGTCTCACGTCGTCGATTCTCGGACGCTGGTCGGTCGGCGACGCGCTCTACTGGCGGGCGTGGAACCGTCATGCGATTGGGGAGCTCGAGGCCTCGTGGGCCGATATCGAGCAGGCGCGCACGACGCTCTACAACACGAACGTCTACGGCCTCGCCGGCCGCATCGCGTTCGACCGCAAGGCATTCGATACCGCCCGGCCGCTCCTCGAGAAGGCGGTCGAGCTGAGCGACGCCAACTGCGCAGCGGCGTGGTTCCTCGGGCTGCTGCATAGCACCGAGGAGCGGTGGCTGGCCGGCGGCGCCGCCTTCGAGGCCGCTGAGACGTGCTACCGGGCCGACGTCGTCCGCGCTCTGGCCGAACAGCGGGTCGCGGCCGACGACGAGGCCGATGACGCCGCACGCGCGGTGCAGCAGGCCCGCACGGAAGCGTCGATCCGCACCGCCGAACGCCAGGCGGCGCTCTCCGCCTACAACGCCGCCTTCAACCTGGTTCGCGGCGGCGAGCCGGCGCGCGCCCGGCCGCTCCTCGACCGCGCCGTCCAGCATCCCGAGGTCAGCGATCGGGCCCGGGAACTGCGGGCGTTCGTCGATCGCTGAGCCTGCGGAACGCCCACGTCGCGGCCAGCGCGGCGAGCGACGGCGCCCACAGCCAGACCACTTCGTTGGTGAGCACCTCGAGGCCGCGCCGCGAGAAGAACGTCCAGACGCCGATCGGCGACACCTCGATCGGCCGCACCGGGAAGTGCCAGCGGGTCGCGACGAACGGCGCGAAGAACGCGACGCCGCGGCCGCCGTTGGTCAGCGCATCGAGCAAGCCGTGCGACGCCGCGGCCAGTGCCAGGATCAGCCAGGCGCGACAGCGCCGCTCGGCCGGCCGGCCCGGCACGGCCAGCGTCGCCAGGCCGGCGAGCGCGACCGCCATGACTAGCGAATGACTCAGACCGCGGTGGCCGAGCGGATGATCGAGGCCCCAGCCGAAGGCCAGGCCGACGACGTCGAGGTCGGGCAGGACGGCCACGACGGCGCCCAGCACGACCAGCGCCGCGCGCGGCCGCGGCAGGCCGCACGCGACCACGGTCACGCCGACGACGGCGTGCGAGAACACCGAAGGCACGGCGATCAGGCTCCCTGGGCGGTCGCGGCCCGCGGCGTGATCACGCGTCGCGGTGCACGGTCGCCGGCGAGAACGCCGGCAGGCAGATGGCGACGTACTCGGCGCCGCCGGGCTCGGGACTGCTGTAGCGGATCCACTCGCCCGGCGCGGCGACCACCGCCTGGCCGGCCCGCACGTCGAGGCTGCCGCCCTCGTGCTCGACGCGCAGGAGGCCGCTCAGCACCACCGTGATCTCCTCGAACTCTGGGCGCTGGCCAGGCTCTTCCCACCCTTCCGGCGACTGCATCCGCGCCACGCTGACACCGGTGTGCCCGGAGTTGACGCGGCCGGCGTACTCCTCGATACGCTTGGGCTTGTTGCCGGCCGGCGCGACGACGGTCGGCTGGGGGATCAAAGTAGGCATGCAGCGCCTATTCTAATGGGCATGCGCACCCGCTCGATCGTCCTCCGCGTGCTCGTCGCGGCCGTCGCGTGCCTGGCCGTCGCCTCGTCGGCGGCGGCGCAGCGGCGGGTGCTCTATCTCGACTACGTCGGGCCGAACGCGCACGACCATCTGTCCCGCGTCAACGCCCGCGCGGCGATGACGGCGATCGCGCAGGCGAGCGGCGGGATGTTCACCGTCACGCAGGTGACCGATCCGTCCGGGTTGAACGCCGCCGCGCTGGACCAGTACGACGCCGTCGTGTTCTTCACCTGCGGCGATTTGTCGGCCGCCGCCCCGTTGCGCCAGGCGCTCTTCCCGTTCATCGCCAGCGGCAAGGGCTTCGTCGGCTTCCACAGCGCCAGCGACAGCTTCTACTCGTGGCCGGAGTACGGCGACATGCTGGGCGCCCGCTTCGTCAACCACGGCAGCGAGAACCTGCCGGGGACGATCCGCGTCGAGAATCCGAACCACGTCGCGATGCAAGGGTTCACGAACCCCTTCACCTTCACCGAGGAGTTCTATCTGTTCCGCGGCCCGAGCGCGACGTCGATCGACTCGTTCACCCGGCGTGACCTGCGCGTCCTGATGAACCTCGATCCGGCAACACCCACGCCGGCGCGGCCTCTGCCGCTGCCGCCGCCCGCCCCGCAGATCCAGGCGACCGACCTCCCGCTGGCCTGGACCCGCCAGCACGGCGCCGGCCGCGTCTTCTATTCGGCGCTCGGCCACCGGCCCGAGACCTGGGACGGCGCCGCCTTCCGGGCGCACGCGCTCGCCGCCATCCGCTGGGCGCTCGGCGACGGCGACGCGGACGGGCTCAACGACGCGTGGGAGCGGAGCTGGGGGCTGCCCGACTACGACGGCAGCGGCGCCAACGGCGCGAACGGAGACCCCGACGGCGATGGACGGACCAACGGCCAGGAGCAGCTGGCCGGCACGCATCCGCGCGGCTTCACCCAGCGCTACCTGGCCGAAGGCGCCACCAGCGTCTTCTTCGAGACGCGGATCGGCGTCCTCAACCCGAGCCCGACGTTCACGGCGCGCGTCCAGCTCCGCTATCAGATGGACAACGGCGCGGTGCAGACCGACATGATCACGCTGGCGCCGCGATCGCGGCGGACGCTGATCCCGCCGGCCGAGTCGCTGTTCTCGACGCTGCTCGTCTCCGATCAGCCGGTGGTTTCGGACCGGACGATGACCTGGGGCATGAACGGCCGCTACGGCAGCCACGCCGAATCGTCCCTGGCGGCGCCGGCGCTCAACTGGTATTTCGCCGAGGGCGCCACGCACGGCGCCTTCGATCTCTTCTATCTGGTGCAGAACCCCAGCGATCAGGCCGCCGAGGTCGACGCCCGCTTCCTCCGCGGCCCGACCGGCGCCGGCGCCCCAGTATCACGGCACTACACGGTCGGCGCGCACCAGCGGCTGACGATCAACGCCGACTTCGTCCCGGGCCTCGAGGCCGCGGACGTGTCGGGCGAGTTCCACAGCGTCAACGGCACGCCGATCATCGTCGAGCGGGCGATGTACATGAGCCGCGGCAACGAGCTGTGGACGGCCGGCATCGACGGCACCGGCGTGACCGCGCTCGGCACCACCTGGTTCCTGGCCGAAGGCGCGACCGGGACGTTCTTCGACACCTTCGTCCAGGTCGCCAATCCGTCGGCGATGCCCGGGCAGATCCGCGTGACGTTCCAGTTGCCGTTCGGCGCGCCGCCGGTGCAGCGCGACTTCACCGTGCCGGCGCTCGGCCGCCTGACCATCCCGGTCGAGCAGGTCGATCCGGCGCTGGCGGCGACGTCGGTGTCGATGACCGTCACGTCGACCAACGGGGTGCCGGTCGTCGTCGAGCGCTCGATGTGGTGGCCCGGCAGCGACTGGATCGAGGGCCACGCGACGCTCGCCACCAACACCACCGGCACGGCGTGGGCCGTCGCCGACGGCGTCAGCGGCATCGCCGACAACGCCCGCACCTACCTGCTGGTCGCCAGTGGCCAGAGCGCGACCGCCGACTCGCTGCGCGTGATCCTGGTCCGCGACGCCGGCCCGCCGCTCGAGCGCATCTACACGGACGCGCTGACGCCCAACGCGCGTCTGACCATCGACCTGAGCAGCGCCTTCCCCGACGTCCTCGACCAGCACGTCGGGGTCATCCTCGAGTCGATGGGCCAGACGTCCGGCGGCGCGGTCACGCCGATGCCGATCGTCGTCGAACGGGCGATGTACAACGACGTCGGCGGCGTGTTCTGGTCAGCCGGCTCGAACCTGGTGGCAACCCGCCTTCGCTGAGGCCGCCGCATCACCGCGGCCTCAGCTTCGGCGCGGCGGGCCCGCCTGCGTTAGCGGACCGCGTCGTCCGACAGCGTGAAGTTGACCGTGACCGTCACGATGACCGGCACCGGCGCGCCGTTCAGCAGCGTCGGCGTGTAGCGCCACTGCCGGACCGCATCGAGGGCGGCCTGGTCGAGCAGCGGAATCGATCGCAGCACCCACGCTTCGGCGACGCTGCCATCCGCGGCGATCTTGACTTCGATGATGACGACGCCCTGCACGCGCGCGTCCCTCGCCTCCTGCGGATAGCCCGGGTTGACTCTGAACACCGCCTGTGGCGGCTGGATTTGGCCGCCGACGCGCAGCGTGCCATCCTCGGTCGGCCGTGTCGGTCGCGCGACGAAGGTCGAGACCGGGCTGTCGGCGACGCCGGTGAAGCCGGAGAGCGGCTGCGGCCTGCCGGCGGTCGCCTGACCGCCCGACAGGTCGAAGACCGCTGGCAGCCGGACAATCGCCGGTGCCGCGGCGGGCGATGCGAACCGCCACTGCGTCAGCGCGGATGACGCACTCTTCAGCATCAGCTCGACGTCGCGCACAACAGCGGCAGCATCGAGAGACACGCCGCCAGGCGAGCCACCGGCCGGGCCGGGGCTGTAGAACGTCTTCCCTCTCAGCAGGCCATCGAGTGCCCCAAGATTGGTGACCGCGAACGACAGCTTGGTCGCGTCATTGCGCATTCCGAACGAGACCGGACGCACCGACGTGACTTCGCCCTGAGCGTCGACGACCACGTCGAGGAGGATGGTCACGCCCGTCAGCTCCTGCGACAGCCCGCCTGGAACGTCGATCGCGGCGCGCGCGAGCACCCTCAGCTGCCCGGGCACGTCCGGCTTCGTCTGGAGCGCCATCGACGGCTCCTGGCCGCCCGGCGTCTGGACCACCGCCAGCGGCCACGCCGAGACCGCCGCGGCGCCGCTGCCAAGTAGGACACCGAGGACGAGCACTCCACCGACGGCGAGACGGGCACGGGACATCACGACCTCCTCTGCGAGCGCAACGAGACGCCGCGCCAGGTGGCGTCGGCGCAGGAATCCAGCCAGGAGCGGCGGCGCCGACGGGGCGTCCGCGGCCGAGAGCAACGCATCCATGTAGGCGCGGCGGGCGCCGGTGGCGGCGACCGTCAGCCGATCGACGACCTGCTCGCGGGCCAGCTGTAGCTCGCCGACGAGCCACCAGACGGCCGGGTGGAACCAGAGCAGGGTCAGGACCGCCTCCTCCACCAGCACCCACGGCCAGTCCTTGCGCTGGACGTGGAGCAGCTCGTGACAGAGCACCGCGGTCCGCTGCTCCGGGGACGCCTCGCGCAGTGCGGCCGGCAGCAGCACGATGGCCGGCGCGACGCCGAACGTCACCGGCTGCGCGAGGCCGGGCGCGAAATGCACCCGCGCGCGCGTGCCGAGCTGGGCCTGGAGCGCGTCGACCTCGTCGCTGGTCTCGGCGTCCGGCAGGCGGCGTGTCAGCCGCGACAGGCGCAGCAAGCCGACGCCGAGCCAGAGCAGCCGCAGCACGATCCCGCCGGCGATCACCCCGCCGGCGATGGCCGCCCACGGACGGCCGGCGGCGACGCGCGCGTCGATGGCCTCGACGAAGCGGGCCGGCGCGCCGGTGATCGCTACGGGCCGCAGGTCCGGGGAAGGCGTCCGCAGCTGCGCCAGCCACGGCAGGATCAGCAGCGCCAGGAGCACCGCGCGGCAGGCGGCGAGGCGGAACACCGGGGACAGCCGCAGCGCCGCGAGCAGCGCCGCCAGGGCGCCGACGACGAGGGCCGCCTGCGCGGCGTAGAGCATCAGGTTGGCGAGCGTCAGCGCCGGCATCTCACGCCTCCTCGTCGTCGCCCCGGCCCCGGGGCGTCTTCTCGATCAGTCGCTTCAGCTCGCTCCGTTCCTTGGCGCTCAGCGTCTCGGAGGTGGCCAGATGCAGCAGCAACGGCTGCGCGGCGCCGTCGAAGACGCGGTTGACGAAGTCCTTGACCATCACCCCGACGACCTGCTGGCGCGACCGTGTCGGCGTGTAGCGGAAGGCGCGGTCCTCGCGGGCTTTCTCGAGGAAGCCCTTGGTCTCGAGGATGTTCATCGTGGTCATCACGGTCGTGTAGGCGAGCGCCCGGCCCTCGCGCAGCGTCTCGTAGACGTCCCGCACGGTCGCGCTCCCCTTCTTCCAGACGACCTTCATGACCGCCAGCTCCTGCGGGGCGAGCGTCGCGTCGATTCGTTGTGTCATCTACTAACTAGTTAGTACTTAACGAGCCGTAGTTGTCAACAAGAAAAAAGCCCGGAGGCCATAGGGCTCCCGGGCTTCGACGTGCGACCCGACTCCGGAGTCGGGTCGGGGAATGACGACTCCGGAGCTGAATTCGACTCCGGAGTCGTTTGGAACTAGTGCGTGGTGGTGACGGGCTCCGCGTCGTCCGACTTCGTCGCCGGCTTCTTCAGACCCTGAATCTGCAGACCCGAGATCTCCTGCGGCTTCGCTTCACCCAGGACGTGCTGGCGATACAGGCGCGCCATGCGGTCGTCCTCGGCCTTCTTCTTCATCTCGTCGCGGGCGCGCAGCTTCTCTTCGCGGGCGTTCTTGGCGATGCCCTTGTCGTCGAGGTCGGTCTGCTTGCCCTTGGCCACGGCCTCGGCGTCGAGCACCAGGTTGTGCTGACCCGGGGTCAGTTCGACAGACTTGCCGCCGGCGTAGATGTTGTGACGGCCGTGCTCTTCGTACCACTTGGTCAGCGTGGCCGTCATGTGCATCTTCTCGATGATCTGACGCCAGCCGATGCCCGTGTTGTAGGCGCAGAAGCTGATCTCGCCCTGCTGCGTCGCATACGGGATGATGCAGCGCTCGGTGCGGCGGAAGTCGTAGTTGAACAGGTCCTGGAACCACATGCCGGCGATGAACAGGAAGTTCCAGCGGTCCTGCCGCCGGGCCTCGATGTCCTGCATCGTGCGGGTCTTGTCGACCTTGCCGTAGTTCTTGCCCGAGGCGCCGAACGTCTTGTCGAACTTCCGCATCAGGTCGATGAGCCGGAAGTGCGTCGGCGACTGGAAGGGGTCGTAGTTCTTCATCAGCGCGAGCGCCATGCCCGCCACCGAGAGGAAACGGCCGCGCGCCGCGTCGTTGACCTTGGCGATGTCCTTGGCGAGCTGCAGACCCTTGAGGAACGCCGTCACCGGCACGGCTTCCTTGGTTTCCTTGTCGATCATCACCGCCATGCCGATGCCGCAGTTGGGGTGACAGCCGCACGACAGATTGCCCCACTCGTTGGCCGGCCCCTTCACCAGGTCGGCCCAGTCGGTGAACGTGCCCATGAACGAGATCGGGAACCAGTCGCGCACCGGCTCGCCAATGCCCGTCTGGCTCTTCACGTCGTGCGCCAGGTGCGACAGCGTGTAGCGCTGCGCTTCGCGCCGCTCGACGGTGACCTCTTCGTCGCGACCGGTGAACGACACCGGCTGGAACGACAGGAAGCTGATCTTGCGCGGGTTGTCGAGGGCGAACTTGATGATCCGGCCGACCTGCTCGTTGTTGACGCCGTTGACGATCGTCGTCACCGGAACGATGTCGACGCCGTTCGACCACAGGTTCTCGATGGCCCGCAGCTTGACGTCGAACAGGTTGCCGACCAAGCGGTGCGAGTTGGCGGCGTTGCCGATGCCGTCGAACTGCAGGTAGGCGTAGCGCAGGCCCGCCTCGGACGCCGCCCGGGCGAACTCGGGGCTCTTGGCGAACTCGATGCCGTTGGTCGCCGCCTGGACCGAGTTGTAGCCGACCTTCTTGGCGTAGCGGACCGCGTCGAGGAAGTACGGGGAGAGCGTCGGCTCACCGCCCGAGAACTGCACCGACATCTGGCGCTTCGGCTTGATCGTGATGGCGTTGTCGAGGAGGGTCTTGATGTCCTCCCACGACAGCTCGTGCACGAAGCCAACCTGGTTGGCGTCCATGAAGCACGGGTCGCACATCATGTTGCAGCGGTTGGTCAGGTCGATGGTCAGGACCGACCCGCGGCCGTACTTGATGGTGCTGGTGCCGTGGTTGTGGAGCTTCTCGTCGTTGTGGGCGTGGATGTCGCTGCCCGGGTAGGCGTCTTCGAGGTGCTTGAAGAAGGCCGTGTCCATGGCCATCACGTCCTCGAAGTGGCCGTGCTGCGGGCAATCCTTGACCATCAGGATCTTGCCGTCGCGCTCGATGATCGTGGCCTTGATCTCGCCGACCTTCTCGTTCAGGAGGATGCTGACGTCCTGCTTGCCGTCGAGGATCGACTGGCGCGCCTCGCGAACGCAGGTGGGGCACAACGAATCGGTCTCGCGCGGCCAGCCGAGGGGCGGCTTCACCTTCTGGTGCGACTTGAGGAGGGGCTTGTCGGACCAGTTGGGCGTGAAGCTCGGATTCGGCCTGATCCGGTTCAACGTGTCGAACACCGTCCAGGCGCCACGCGCCGCGATGGTGAGCCCCTTCTCCACGTACTTGATCGGCTTGTGCATTGAGTCTCCTGCTAGCTGCCGCGCGCCCAGCGCACGACAGGGGCCAGGGCCGGCCTTCGTGGCGGACCCTCGCGGCGGAAGTATCCCAGGAAATCAACCCCTGCGCGGGATTTCCACAGCCGGCGGGCAAATTCCGGGGTCGAATGGCCACATCGCCGGGTGACTGGGCACGCCGATCCGCCGCAGTCGGGCTAAGTGTCGGTGGCGAAAGGCTATACTGCCCCGATGCGCAGGCCCGTCACCGCCCTGGTTCTGGTCGCCGCGGCCCTCTGCTCGGCCTGTTTCCAGAGCGAGACCAGTCATCCGGGTCAAGGCCGACGGAACCGGCACCATCGAGCAGACCAACCTCGCCAACAAGGAGCTGCTGGGCATGGCCGCCGGCGTGGCCCGCCAGGCCGTCCAGAACGCCGGCACCGACGCCAGCCGCGCCCCGAACCTGGACAACATCGGCGACCTCTTCGACGAAGCCAAGATCCGTGAGCAAGCGTCCAGCTTTGGCCTCGGCGTCCGCTACCTGTCGAGTGCCCCGGTCAGCCAGGACGGCCTCACCGGCGTCAAGGCGTGGTTCGCCTTCGACGACGTCCGGCTGCTGAACCTGAGTAACCGCCAGAACGGCGCCGCCAGCGGGCCGCCGACGCCGCAGCTGCGCTTCGAGCTCGATCGGGCCGAGGACGGCGGCTCGACGCTCCGCGTCCGCCTGCCCGAGGGCCGACGGGGTAGCGACGACGCGACCACGACCGAGTCGCCGACGACCGCGCCACCCCGCCCGGACCTGCCGCCGGAAGCGCTGGCGATGGTCCGCAACGTGTTCAAGGGAGCGCGCATGACGGTGGCCGTAGAGGTCGATGGCGCCATCGTCACGACCGACGGGCCGAAGCGCGACGGCTCACGGGTCACCGTCTTCGCGGTCGACTTCGAGCAGCTGCTCAGCGACCCGACCAAGTTCTCGGCCCTGCAGGGCATGAAGCCTGGCACCGACTTCGCGACGGCGCGCAAGGCGCTCGAGGGCGTCCCCGGCGTGATCCTGCCCGAGACGCCGATAGTCACCATCGAGTTCCGTTGATGTCCCGGCGTCGGCGACTCACGGCGTCAGCCGCGTCGCCACCGCCGCCGTCCCCGCCGCCCACGTGACGCCGCCCGGGCTGTCGTACATCGCACGCTCGACCACGATGGGCACGGGCGTCCCGCCAAGGCTTTGTATCAACGTCCCGAACCGCTTCCCTGCGGCTTCGGGGAACATGCTGCTCACCGGCACGTTGGTCCGGCTCTGCGGCGGCAGGGCGATGTCGCGACTGACGGTCGCGTCGGTCCCGTCCTCGAGCGACAGCGTGACGCGGGCGGTTCCCGCGCTCGTCGACGTGTTGGCAATCAGGATGTAGGTCTCCTGGGCGGTCGGTCCGCCGACCGCGCCCGCTGCGAGGGCCCATCGCGTGCCCGTCGCGGTGGTGCCCGCGGCGTTGTGGGCTTCGTACCACACCGGCTGCGGCCACCACATCGCGCGCTCGACGATGATCGGCACCGCATTGAGAGTCGTGACGCGCATGGCCACGGACGTCGAGGCGAGTGGCTTCAGGCCCGAGCCCGCCGGCAGCTGTTCCTCGTCGACGTAGATCGTGTAGCGGCTCTGTCCGGCCACGGTGTAGTCCTTGCTGAGCGTCCCGCCACCCGGCAGCAGGTAGTCGACGCGGACCGCGGCGGCCTGGGCGCCCGGGTTCTCGATCAGGAGGAACAGATCGAAGAACGCGCCGGTCGCGCCTTCGGCGAGGAACCAGCTCGTGGCCGGCGCGGTCACGCCGGCGCTCTCGTGCCCGGCGGCGAAGGGCTGGCCGGGCAGACTGAGGTACATCGCCCGCTCGACGACGATCGGCTGCGTCGCGGTGATGACGGCGGACACGTCCGTGCTCGCCAGCTCCGGCGCCACGTTGTCGACGGGAATGGTCAGCCGCGCATGCGGTGCGATCGTGTAGTTGCGGTCGACCGGCGCTTGGGGCGCCGGCCGCAGGAAGCGGACGGTCGCCGAGGCGCTGACGTTGCCGGGATTCTGCAACAGGTAGAACAGCGCGAAGTCGCCCGACGTCGAGCCCTCGGCGAGGTACCAGGTGGTCGCCGGGGCCTCGACCGCGGTCTCGGCGTGGGCGCCGTAGCCGGTGGAGTCCCACCGCATCGTCCGATCGACGACGAGCGGGTGGTCGGACTCGACGAGCGTCGAAAACGGCGCGGTGGTCAGCGACTCCAGCAGCGGCGCCGGAATCGTGCGCCGCACGCCGCCCGGCACGAGTATGGTCCACGTCCTTTCGGCGCCGCCCTCCGGCTGGATGCGCAGCACGGTCGGGGCCAAGGCTTCCGGTCCGCCGGGGTTGAAGAGCGCGATCTCGGTGTCGAAGAACGCGTTCGACGCGCCTTCAGCCAGGTAGCGCCGGAGCGTTCCCATCGGATGGGTGCCGGCCGCCTGCTCGGCGAGATTGGACACGCCGTCGCCGTCGGGATCGTCTTGCGGGCCGGACTGATCGGGCGTCAGGAGGCGCAGACGGAAGAAGTCGGCCCAGTTCTCGTAGATGCCGTCGCCGCCGATATCGATGTCGCCGGCCTGGACGACCGTGCCGACCGCGGTGCCGACCGCGATCGTGGCGCTGCGCTCGGCCGGGTTGGCCAGGTTCGGCCCGACGTCGTACGTGATCGTGCCGTTGCCGGCTCCGGCTGCCCCGAAGACGATCCGGATCCACGGCGCGCTCGGCACGGCGGTCCATGTGCAGGTCGATCGCGAGACTGTGACGGCAAGGCTCTCGCGCCCCCCGAACGCCGCACTGAAGCTGCTCGTCGGCGGACCGATGGTGTAGCTGCACGGTGGGACCACCGGGACTGGGTAGATGAACACCAGCCCGGCCAGATCGTCGGGCCCGAGATCGGGAGGGAACGGCATCCCCGGGGGACAACACGAAGGATGCATGATGTTGCCCGGGCCCTGATCGCTGTGGCCGAGGCCGATGCCATGGCCGATCTCGTGCTGCAGGATCCGGGTGATGTTCGGCGCCGTGCGGAAGCCCGCGAGCGCAGCGTCGTCGTTCAGCACGACGAGGCCGTGCGTGAAGGCACCAAAAACCTGGCCATTGATCACGTGCGTCGACGAATTGCCGCAGCCGCCGCCGATGGCGAGCGTCCCCAATGACAGCTCATTCAGTGGATCGCCGAAGGAGATCAGCCCGACGCCGAGGTTGCCGGCGGTGCAGTAGGGATCGTCCGCCGGCGTCGACGGTGGCACGATGGCGACGTCCCGCGTGCCGCCGAACGCCAACGTAATCGACGCCGTCGGCGGAGCCGTCCACGCCGAGAGGGCGACGCGGATCTGGGTATCGGTGTCCGTGCCCTGGATCGTCGATGGCGTCAGCCCGTTGCGATACCAGACGATGGCCTGGTCGCTGTCAGCCTGCTGCCACCGGATACCGCCGCCCAGCAAGGTGAAGGGCGCCTGGACGCGATCCGGCGCCGCCGCCGTCGCCACCGCCGCGGCCGCCTGCGCCTCCGTCGCCACGAGGCGGGACGCGATGCCGGTGACGGTTGCAGCCGCGCGCCGGAACTCGCCCAGCCCGCGCGCAGCTTCCACGGCCGCGGTGGCGCGACCGCCGACGACGGTGACGCCGCCGAACCGCGTCAGCTGCGGCTCGCCGCCGATCGTCGCGCCGACGTGGAAGGCGGAGAACGCCATCGACACGGTCCGGTAGCCGTCGGCGATGCGCTCGAGGCACAGGACGACGTCGTCGCCCGGCGCGAACTGCGGCGCGCCGGGGATCCAGACGATCGTGCCGTCCGGGAGGCGGCCACCGCGCTCGAGCACGATCAGGATCGCCTCGGCGCCGCCGGTGAAGTCCTCGATGACCGCGATGCGCGTGCGGGTGCGGATGGCGCCGGACGGGGCGCGCTCGGCCACGCTGTCGAGGACGCGGCCGCGCACGACCCGGTTCGAGATGGCGACCAGCTCGGCGTCGGTCCGATACGGCACCGTCGCAGCGGATACGCGAACGGCGGCCCCGAGCAGGGCCGCTGCGACCAAGGCCGCTCCGAGTTGGACAGAACGGGCGGCGAGGATCCGGCGCATGCCGGAAATCCTATCGCAGCGGCCGGCCCCGGCGCCGGCCGCGCCTTCCCGGAACGGCGGGCTACTGCAGCCGCGTCGCGACCGCGGCCGTGCCGGCCGACCAGGTGACGCCACCGGCATTCGAGTACATCGCCCGCTCGACGACCAGCTGGGCCGGTGTCCCGCCCAGGCTGTCGACGATGATGCCGAAGCGCCGTCCGTTCGCCGTCGGGAACGTGTCGCCGATCGAGACGTTGCTGCGGCTGTTGGCGAGCAGGTTGATGGTCGACTGCAGGCTGGTGCCGTCCTCGAAGTAGATCGTCACGCGCGCCTGGCCGGACGTCGCCGAGGTATTGGCGACCAGGACGAAGGTCTGCAGCCCGTTCGCGCCGCCCACTTCCCCGCCGGCCAGCGCCCAGCGCGTGCCGGTCACGGTGGTGCCGGGCGCGTTGTGCGCCTCGTACCAGTTCGGCTGCGGCCACCACATCGCCCGCTCGACGATGATCGGGACGTTGTTGGTCGAGCGGACCCGCATCGAGCACGACACGTTGGCCAGTGCGCGGTTGCCGGAGAGGTTCGGGAACTGCTCCTCGTCGACCCAGACCGTGAAGCGGCTGTTGGCCGCCACCGTGTAGGTCTTGGTCAGTACCGTCCCGGTGGTCAGCAGGTAGTCGACCGTCACGTTCGACGGGCTGGCGTTGGGGTTGGCGATGAGGACGAACATCTCGAAGAACGACCCGGTCGCGCCCTCGGCCAGGAACCAGTTGTTCGACGGCGACGTCACGCCAGCGCTCTCGTGGCCGGCGGCGAACGGCTGGCCCGGCCGATCCAGATACATCGCCCGCTCGACGATGATTGGCTGGCTGGCGGCGATGACGCCCGAGACGTCGGTGCTGGCGAGCTCCGGCGCCGCCGCATCGACCGGGACGGTGGTGCGCGAGTTCGGCGGCAAGGTGTACGACCGCACCACCGGCGCGCTGCCGGCCGGGCGCAGGAACGTGATCGTCGCGTTGGTCGCGGTCGCGTTCGGGTTCTGCAGCAGGTAGAAGAGCGAGAACGGGCCCGACGTCGAGCCCTCGGCCAGATACCAGGTCGTCGACGGCGCGTCGACGGCCGTCTCGGCGTGCGAGCCGTAGCCGGTGCCGTCCCAGCTCATCGTCCGATCGACGACGAGCGGGCGGTCCGATTCGATGAGCGTCGAGAACGGCGCCGACGTCAGCGTTCCCAGCGTCTGCGTCGACAGCGTGACGCGCGTCAGGCTGGGCACCGGCAGGACCATCGTCCGTTCGGTCTGCCCTTCCGGCTGGATGCGGACCAGCGCCCGGGCCGTCTGCGGATCGGCGTTGAGGACGTCGATCTCGGTCGAGAAGAACGCGTTGACGGCGCCCTCGGCCAGGTAGCGCCGATGGAAGCCGCGCGGATGCGTGCTCGGCTGAGCCTGGAATTCCTGGAGGTTGGTCCGGCCGTCGCCGTCGGGATCGCCGCCGGCCCCGTCGGCGCCGGTCGCCGAGTTCGGGTCGAGGCCGAACGCGCCCTCGTACGAATCGGGCATGCCGTCGCCGTCGGAATCGACGTCGCCGGCCTGACTGAGGCTGACCGTGCTGCCGGCGACGGTCAACTGCGCCGTCCGTGCCAGGCCGGTGTTCGGCGCCACGGCGTAGTTGATCGAACCCGTCCCGGTGCCGCCGGCGCCGGAGAGCGTCGCCCACGACTGGCTGCTCGAGGCCGACCAGGCGCACGTCGACACCGACGCGGTGACCGTCACCGAGCTGCTGCCACCGCCAGCGCCGTAGTTGGCGCTGGAAGGACTGACCGTGAACGTGCAGACCGGCGGCGGCGGCGTCGCCGACTGCGGATAGACGAACTCGAGGCCGGCCAGGTCGTCGGGGCCGATTGCCGGCGGCACCGGCGTGCCCGAATAGCAGCACGACGGGTACATGAGGTTGACCTGCATCGGCGCCGTGCAGGCCGGCCCGGAGCCGCCGCAGGTGTGGCCCAGCCCGATGGCGTGACCGAGCTCGTGGGTCAGGACGCGCGTGAAGCCCGGCGCGACGCGATAGCTCGATCCCAGCGTCGCCGCCTGGTTGAACACGACGTAGGCGTGCGAGATGCTCCAGAAGCTCTGGCCGTTGACGGTGGTGCTCGGCCCGCTGGCGCAGAAGCCGCCGATGGCCAGCACGCCGGCGCCCGCGTCTTCCTCGGGATCCTCGAAGCTGATGAGACCGGCCCCGGCGTTGGTGGCCGTGCAGAACACGTCGGTCGCGCCGCCGGCGCTGCGCGTGCCGCCGTGCGCCAGGATCAGGCTGGCCGTGGTCGGGTTGGTCCAGGCGGCCGCCGACGTCGAGATCTCGGTGTCGACGTTGCCGCTCGTCAGCGGATGCGGGCGATCGGTGTTGCGGTACCAGTTGACCGGGGTGCCGCTGTCGGCCTGGCGCCAGCGCGAGCCACTGCCGAGCAGCGTGAACGGCTCGTCGACGCGCAGCAGCTGGCCGCTCTCGGCGACCGGCACCGGACGCACCGGCAGGACGCCCTTGACCGCGCCGACGATGGTGCGCATCTCGGCGATGGTCCGGGTGCGCTGCGAACCCTGCTGCTCGCCGACCACGTCGAGGCCGGCCGCGAACCGGACGACCCCGCCGCCGGTGGCGGCGACGCCGTCGGGCACGACGTGGAAGGCGGAGAACGACAGCGCGACGGTGCGCAGCCCGCGCGGACCGCGCTCGAGGAGCAGCAGCACCTCCTGGCCGACGATGTAGCCGGGCGTGCCGGCCACGAACATCTGGTCGATGCCGATCCGCCCGCCCAGCTCGCGGACCTCGACGATCGGCTCGTCGACGCCGGTCAGAGTCCTCGAGCACCGCCAGGCGCGCGACCGTATAGATGCGGTTGTTCTCGGCCGCCTCGGCCCTGACGCTGAGGACACGGCCGTGGACGACGCGGCTGGCGAGCGCGACCAGGTCGCCGTCGGTGCGATACGGCACGGTCGAGGCCGCCGCCGGCATCGCCGCCGTTGTCAGGGCCGCGAACACGAGCGCGGCCGCAATCAGGACGAGCCGTCGCGTCGCGCGGACGCCAGGCAGTGAGCGGAAGGTCAGGAGGCTCGGCATCGTGAAGTACCGGTTCAGCAATCGGCACTTCCGAGGGCCAGCTTCGTGGGCCGTCCTCAGCGTCCGATCGACGGACCGTAACTGCACGTTACGACGCAGAACCGACCGGAGGCGAGCTGAGCGGCTGGCGGGCGGCCACCGTCCGGCTGGCCAGGCGCTTCGCGACCGCCCACCACAGTCGCAGGCCCAGCAGGACGGTGAGGATCGCGGCGTAGAGGATCTGCTCGGCCTCGACCACCTTCACCAGCCACAGGAAGTGGACCACGCCGCAGACGCCGGTCAGGTAGACGAGACGATGCAGGCGATTCCACCACCGGCCGCCGAGGCGGCGGATCCAGCCGGCGGTCGACGTGAGGGCCAGCGGCACCATCAGCACGAAGCCGAGGAAGCCGACGGTGATGTAGGGGCGCTTGGCGATGTCGCCGAGGATGATCCCCCACGTGACGGCCTGGTCGGCCCCGGCCTCGGGCAGGATGTACGGCCACAGCAGGCCCTGGTCGAGCCCGATCCAGGTGGTGAAGTGGAGCGCCGCGTAGAAGAAGGCGAACAGGCCGAGCATCCGGCGGTAGCGGATCAGGGCGTTCCATCCGGTCAGGCGCCGCGCCGGCGTCACCGCCAGCGACAGCAGCACGAAGCGCAGCGTCCAGATCCCGGTCGTATCGGTCAGCGTGTCGATCGGGTTGGCCCCGAGCGCATGCGTCTTGCCCAGGATGTCGGTGACCGTCAGCGTGACGACGCTGGCGGCCGGCGACAGGGCGAGGAGAAAGACGAGGACTTTGACGACCTTGCGCATGACTCGATGACATCCAGTGGCCGCCCGCGTGACGGCGCCGCGACGCGCTCAGCGTCGCGCATAGCAGACGGCACGCTCAATGGGCGGCCCGCGGCCGGCCGTGAGAGGCCGGCCGCCACCTAATAGTTCTTCTTCAGGTCCATGCCCGCGTACATCGACGCGACCTGATCGCCGTAGCCGTTGAACATCAGCGTCGGCCGGCGCGCGAACTCGCCGATGCGCCGCTCCCGGCTCTGCGTCCAGCGCGGATGGTCGACCGTCGGGTTGACGTTCGAGTAGAAGCCGTACTCGCCGTTGTTGGCGAGGTTCCACCTCGTCGGCGGCTGCTTCTCGACCAGCGAGATGCGGACGATCGACTTGATGCTCTTGAACCCGTACTTCCACGGCACGACCAGCCGAAGCGGCGCGCCGTTCTGGTTCAGCAGCGTCTTGCCGTAGAGACCGACGGCGAGGATCGTCAGCGGATGCATCGCCTCGTCGAGGCGCAGGCCCTCGACGTACGGCCACTGCAGCGACGCCTGGGACTGGCCGGGCATCTCGCCCGGGCGGCGCAACGTCTCGAAGGCGACGTACTTCGCCTTCGACGTCGGCTCGACCTTCTTCAGCAGCTCGCCCAGCGGGAAGCCGATCCAGGGAATGACCATCGACCACGCCTCGACGCAGCGCAGCCGGTAGACGCGCTCCTCGAGGGGGAACTTGAGCAGGTCGTCGATCTGGTACGGGCCGGGCTTCGCCACGTGGCCGTCGATCTTCATGGTCCAGGGCCGCACGGTCAGCTTGCCCTGGTAGCGCGCCGGGTCGGTCTTGTCGGTGCCGAACTCGTAGAAATTGTTGTAGCCGGTGATGTCCTCGAAGGCGTTGACCTTCTCCGTGGAGCTGAGCGGGCTCTTGGCGGCGTTGGCGATCGGCCAGACGCCGCCGTTCTGCACCGCGGCCGCCGCGCTCTGGGGCGAGCCCGGCCCGACCAGCGCGGCGCCCACGCCGGCGGCGATCGCGGCGCGCATGAACGTGCGGCGGTTGACGTAGACCGACTCGGGCGTGATCTCCGACGACGGCAGCTCCGGGCGGGTCCTGATCAGCATCGCTCTCCCTCGTGACATTGGACGCCGGCGGCGCCGGATAGTGTCGAACGCGGCCCGCGGTCGGGCGAGCCCGACCGCCAACAGTTATAGTGCGCCAGTGTCCGGCCCATCGGTCTCGGTCCTCGTCGTCAGTTGGCAATCGGCAGACTGGCTCGAGCGCTGCCTGACCGCCATCGACTCCGCCGAGACCGAGATCATTGTCGCCGACAATGCCTCCGCCGACGGCAGCGCGGCCCTGGCCCGGACCGTGGCGCCGCACGCGACCGTGCTCGCGCTCGATCGCAATCGCGGCTTCGCCGGCGGGGTCAACGCCGCCCGGGCCGCGGCCCGGACGCCGCGATTGCTCCTCCTCAACCCCGATGCCGCGCCGACTCCCGGGGCGATCGCGCGGCTGGCCGACGCGCTCGACGCGTCGCCCGACCTGGGCGCGGTCTCGGGCCGGCTCGTCGGCGCGGACGGCACGTCGCAGCAGGGCTTCAACGTCAGGCGATTGCCGACGATCGCCAGCCTGGCCGCCGACCTGCTGTTCGTCGACCACCTGTGGCCGGACAATCCCGCGTCCTTCCGGTACTACGCGCGCGACCTCGATCCCGATGCCTCGGCCGACGTCGAGCAGCCGGCCGCAGCCTGCCTGATGATCCGCGCCGACGTGTTCGACCGGCTCGGCGGCTTCGATGAAGAGTTCTGGCCAGCGTGGTGGGAGGACGTCGACTTCTGCCGCCGCCTGCGGTCGGCCGGCTACCGCATCCGCTACGTGCCCGATGCGGTGTTCACGCACCAGGGCGGGGCTTCGGTCGAGGCGCTCGGCGCCCGCACCTTCGAGCGCGTCTTCGCCGCCAACCGACGCCGCTACGTCCGGAAGCACCACGGCCGGGCGGCCGCGGCACTCATCGGCGGGCTCGGCCTGGCCGGCGCCGGCCTGCGCGGCGCGGCCCGCCTCGTCGGCCGGCGACGCTGACCGTCAGGGCGCTGACCCTCAGGCGAGGCCGCCGAGGCCGAGGAACGCGGCCGTCTCCCGCCAGATCGGGCCGAGGCTGGCCTGCAGGCGGTGGTCGTCGTCGAACAGCCGCAGGGTCACGTTGGGCCGATCCTCGGCGAAGCGCTCGACCATCCGCGCGTCGACCAGCTCGTCCTGCCGGCCCTGGAAGATCAGCGTGGGGATCGACACCACCGCGTGCCGCGAGTCGTAGCGACGCGCGTCCGCGTAGAGCTCGTAGCGGACCGTCCGCGGCTCGCCGTAGGCGAAGTGGAAGATCTCGAGGGCGTCCGTCTCGCGCCAGCGGCGCAGGCCCTCGGCGCCCAGTTCGACGAAGCTGGTGTCGTCGAAGGCCAGCGCCGGGGCGAGCAGGACCAGGCGATCGACCGGGCGTGACTGGCCGGGCCGCTGCTCGGCGCGGGCCGCGACGTGCCAGGCGACGAAAGCGCCGAGGCTCGACCCGACCAGGACGACCGGGCCCGGCGGCAGCGCCGCCATCGCCGCTTCGACCTGGCCGATCATCCGCGTCGTCGTCAGCGTCTCGAACGCCGGCTCGTTGAAGTCGGGCGCGTGCAGCGTCAGGCCGATCGCGGCGAGCCGCTTCTCGAGATAGATCGCCTTGCCCGCCCGCGGCGACGACACGAAGCCATGGAGATAGAACACGTGCATACGTTGTCTATTGGCGGCGGTTCCGTCACGACAGCCAGCGTGAGGCGCCGCGGCGCGCCCAGCGCCGCGAGTAGCAGTCGCACGCTCCCAGGGCTGCCCGCGGCCGTCGCTGAGGGCGACGGCCGCCAACCATCAGAGCATCCCCTGGCAGCCGGGACGGCAGCGGCACTTGATCTCCGCGGCGCCGTCCGTGTTGTAGTTGTACGACAGCTCCTCGCCCTTGCGGATCTGGCGCGACGCGCGGATCCAGATGACGCCCTTGATGATCTGGACGTAGCAGTTCCCGCGGCAGCTGTGATTGACGAAGCGCGCCGCGTTGCCGTCGACGTTGGCGTCGATGGCCCAGTTGCGGTTCAGCGTGAAGCACCAGATGTGCCCCTGCTTCAGGTAGCGCACCTCGCGCGGCGTGCTCTGCTTGGCGGTGATCTTCTGGCCGGCGTAGTCGATGATCCGCTTGTTCTTCGGGATCGTCTCGAGGGCGAACACGCCCCAGCCGTGCACTCTCGATCTGCGCCGCAGGATCTTCGGCGGGTCCGGCAGCGGCGCGACGTTGTAGCGGAGCCGTCCTCCCGATCCCGTGCCGTTGCCGGTCGCTTTCTTCGTGGTCGTCGTCTTCGCCGCTCGTGCACTCACCTGGGTCGTCCCCTCCGGGGACACACGATATCAGGATCGCGATACAGCCGAGTTGGTCGGCGCGGGTGCACGGAAGGCCGCGCGATCCGCGTGCTACATTCGCGATACGGCACGTCGGCGGTCATGGGAGGGACACATGTCGAGATTGGAAGGCCTGTTCACTGCGTGGGGACGGATTCTGGGCGGGCGCACGCCGAACCTGTCCATCGAGATCACGCGTGAGTGCCCCCTGCGTTGCCCCGGCTGCTATGCCTTCGGCGACGAACACCTCGGGCGGCGGCGTCACCCTGCGCGACGTCGCCGACTACAAGGGCGACGCGCTGGTGCAGCGCATGCTGCAACTGATCGACGAACACAAGCCCCTCCATCTCTCCATCGTCGGCGGCGAGCCGCTGGTCCGGTTCCGTGAACTGAACACCCTCCTGCCGATCCTCGCCGCCCGCGGCCTGCACACGCAGGTCGTGACGAGCGCGGTGCGCCCGATCCCGATCGAGTGGGCGCAGCTGCGCCGCCTGCAGGTGGTCGTGTCAATCGACGGGCTGCAGCCTGAGCACGACGAGCGCCGCAAGCCGGCGACCTACGACCGCATCCTGAAGCACATCGCCGGGCACCAGATCACCGTCCACTGCACGGTCACGCGGCAGCAGGTGCACCGCGACGGCTACCTCGAGGAGTTCGTCCAGTTCTGGTCGGCCAACCGCGACACGCGCCAGATCTGGTGCAGCCTCTACACCCCGCAGATCGGCGAGACGGCGCCGGAGATCCTGACGCCGGCCGATCGCGAGCGCGTCGTGCAGCGAGCTGTTCCGGCTCCGGGTCACGTACCCGAAGCTGAAGATGCCGAAGGGGCTGATCGAGGTCTATCGCAAGCCACCGTCGTCGCCCGACGAGTGCGTCTTCGCCCAGACCACGACCAGCCTGTCGGCCGACCTCGAGCGGCGGATCACCCCGTGCCAGTTCGGCGGCAATCCCGACTGCTCCCAGTGCGGCTGCATCGCCACCGCGGGCCTGGAGGCCGTCGCCCGGCACAAGCTGGCGCCGGCGCATTCCGGTCGGGGCCCTCTACTGGTCGTCCCTGCGGGTCGGGAAGTTGGTCAACCGTGGCCGCGCCGCCCTGGCCGGGCCGCCGCCGACCGGTCTGACCTCCGCCGAACCGGAAGCCTGAACGGAAGCGCCGGGCGGCGAAACGCGGCCTGCTATACTCGAACGGACGTGCACGAACCCGCTCAGCCCACCAGAGCCGCCCGGCTTCGCGCCCGCGCCACCCGCAAAGTGCGGGCGCTGCGGAAGTTCGCGTTCGGGCTGGCCAACACCGCGCACCCCCTGCTGGTGCACATCATCCCGATCCGCCGCTGCAACATCGACTGCGGCTACTGCAACGAGTACGACAAGGTCTCGCCAGCCGGTGCCGACCGAGGTCATGCTCGAGCGGATCGACCATCTGGCCGACGCTCAAGACGTCGGTCGTCGCCTTCAGCGGCGGCGAGCCGCTGCTCCATCCCGACCTCGACCTGCTGATCGCAGCCGCATCCGGTCGCGCGGCATGATGGCCGGCCTCATCACCAACGGCTACCTGCTGTCGCCGAAGCGGATCCTGGCGCTGAACGACGCCGGCCTCGACTTCCTCCAGATCAGCATCGACAACATCGAGCCCGACGAGGTGTCGAAGAAGAGCCTGCGCGCTGCTCGACAAGAAGCTCAGTGGCTGCGCGACTACGCCACCTTCGACATCAACATCAACTCGGTGCTCGGCGGCGGCATCAAGAACCCCGAGGACGCCCGGACCATCAACCGGCGGGCGCGCGCAGCTCGGCTTCTCGACGTCGATCGGCATCATCCACGACGGCCAGCGGCGGGCTGAAGCCGCTCGGCACCGCCGAGCGCGCCGTCTACGACGGCGTGACGCGCGAGATCAACGGCGGCGTGGCAGATCGCCAAGAACCTCTACTCGGGGATCCGCGGCTTCCAGGACAACCTGGCCGAGGGCAAGCCGAACGACTGGCGCTGCCGCGCCGGCGCGCGCTACTTCTACGTCTGCGAGAACGGCCTGGTGCACTACTGCTCGCAGCAGCGCGGCTTCCCCGCCGTGCCGCTCCGCACCTACACGTCCGCCGACATCAGCCGTGAGCTCGCTGACGCCGAAGTCGTGCGCGCCCTACTGCACCATCGGCTGCGTCCATCGCGTCTCGACGATGGACTTCTGGCGCAAGCCGCAGGACGCGGGCGACCGGCGTCCCGACTCCTCAGCGGCGCTCGAACCCCGCTCGTAGGTTCGCGACCGCGCTCTCACGAGCGCGAGCGGCTAGTGTCCTGTAACAGAAATTTCTGTAACAATTTGGACTGACCGATCGTAGAGCGGGATGAAGGAGCATCCTGCATGGCCCTCGGTCGTCCGAAAGCGGCGCTGGTGCTGACCCCCAACGAACAGCGCGAGTTGACCTCGTTGGCGCATCGCTCGCGCTCGGCGCCGGCGATCGCGCGACGCGCACGACTGGTGCTGGCGTGCGCAGACGGGCTCGACAACGCGGTGGTGGCGCGGCGGTTGCGGATGTCCCCGGCGACGGTGTGCAAGTGGCGCGGCCGGTTCGTCGCGGATCGGGTCGCGGGCTTATTCGACGAGCCGCGGCCAGGCACGCCGCGTCGGATCGAGGACACGGCGATCGAAGCCCTGATCGTGCGGACGCTCGAGTCCACGCCGCGCGGCGCGACGCACTGGAGCACCCGCGAGATGGCGAAGGCGACGGGCGTCAGCCACATGACGGTGAGCCGCATCTGGCGCGCCTTCGGGCTGCAGCCGCATCGGACCGAGACGTTCAAGCTCTCGCCGGATCCCTTGCTGATCCCCAAGGTCCGCGACATCGTGGGGTTGTACCTGCATCCGCCGGACCATGCCGTGGTGCTGTGCGTGGATGAGACATCCCAGATTCAGGCGCTCGAGCGCACCGCACCGTTGCTGCCGCTGCGGCCGGGGCAAGCCGAGCGACGGACCCCTGACTACAAGCGCCACGGGACCACGTCGCTGTTTGCTGCGCTCGATGCGAAGACCGGCACGGTCATCGCCGAGACGCATCGGCGCCATCGATCGATCGAGTTCCGCAAGTTCCTGGATCGGATCGACGCGCGCGTGCCGGCCGCCCTCGACGTGCACATCATCCTGGACAACTACGGCACCCATAAGACGCCGCTGATCCAGCGCTGGCTGGCGAAGCGCCCCCGCTTTCATGTGCACTTCACCCCGACCTACGGGTCGTGGTTGAACCTGGTGGAGCGCTGGTTCGGGGAACTGACCACCAAACAGTTGCAACGAGGCGCGCATCGGCGTGTCAGCGAACTGGAGCGAGCGATCTGGGCCTTCATCGAGACGCGCAACGCCGCGCCGCGACCGTTCGTGTGGACGAAGAGCGCCGACGACATCCTCGCCAGCATTGCGCGTTTTGCTCAGCGGACGTCCACCGCTCACGCGGGCTGAGTTATTCACCGAACCACTGTTACAGGACACTAGCAGCCCGTGGTGGAAGTGCCGCGTCGCACCGAGACGGGCGAGGCGCCCGCCGATCAAGGCGCGAGGAGGAAGAATATTGGGCATATTCGACCGACGAGTAACGCCGAGCGGCGGGATGGATCGCCCGTCGAATGCAGCGGGACTTCCACCACTGGCTGCTAGGCGGCGCCGGCGCGCGAGCCGAGCTCGCGATCGAGATCGAGCAGCGACGACGGATCGTTGCCGACCAGCCGGAACTTGGCGACGATCTCGCGCGCCGACTTTTCTTCCTCGACTTGCTCGGTGAGGAACCACTGCAGTTCGACGGTCGCCGAGAATGCCTTTTCGCGGAAGGCCAGCTCGTAGAGCGAGTCGATCTGCCGGCTGACGTCCTGTTCCTGGGTCAGCGCCGCCTCGAACACCGCGGCGATCGTCTCGAAGGACTGCTTCGGCGCCGGCATCGCCCCGAGCTCCACGGTGCCGTCGCGGGCGATCAGGAAGTCGTACAGCTTCATCGCGTGGCCGTACTCCTCCTGGCTCTGGAGGCGGAGCCAGTGGGCGCAGCCGCTGAACGCCTGGCGGGCGCAGAACGCCGACATCTGCAGGTACGAATACGAGGCGGTCAGTTCGGCGTTGATCTGGCGGTTGATGGCTTCGTGGACGACGGCGTTCATGGCTGCTCCTGCGGACGACGAGGCTCGGGATCCGATTCGTAGAAGACGGCGCTCTGGTCGCCGCGCTGATCGGCGAGGACAGCGAAGTGCTCGACCATCGCGTCGCGGCGGGCGAGCAGCGCCTTGACGGCCTGCGGGTCGAGCCACGCCGACAGCGACGCTTCGACGTCTTCGTCCTTCAGCGCCTTCAGCCGCTCGTAGAAGCGCCGGTCGATGCGGCGCAGCAGGGTCGGCGTCTTCAGCTCCATCGTATGCCGGAAGGCGCGGGTGAAGTCGATCAGCCAGAGGTGGAAATCGGCCGTGACCAGCTGGTTGCCGAGGTTGCGATCGGTGTCGGCGACGAGCGCGGTGAAGGCGCGGGAGCGATAGAGCTGCCGCTCCCACGCCGGTACGTCGGGCGGCTGGGCGCCTTCCTTCTGCCGCTCGTCCTCGTCCCACTTCTTGTCGACCCACCACGTGACCGCGCCGCGCCGACCCTTCCAGACGCGTTCGACCGACACCGGCACGAGGTCGTCGTAGCCGAGCATCCGGGCCAGGCGATACGCGGCGATGTTGTATCCGTAGTAGTCGCGGAAGTCGCGCTCCGAGCGGCCGCTGCGGAAGCGCACTTCGTCCTTGTGCGCGTCGACGTCCTGAAAGGCCGCGTCCTGCACGAACTCGCCGTCGCGCAGGGTCAGGCGCCACGGGTTGGTGACACCCTTGCCAATCTGCCTGGCGCCGACGATCTCGGCCTTCTCGAGGAACGCCTCCTGCGCGGCGGGCGTGCGGGGCGCACGGACCGCCTGGCCGGCGACCGGCGCCGGCCACGCGGCGAGGAGCCCGGCGGCGAGGAAGGCGGCGACGCGGACGCCGCGGATGGCACACATGCGGCGGCTATAATACGCGCTCCGAGGAATCCTCCTATGTCCTGTCGCGGCTTGCGTATCGGTCGGGCCCTCCTGTTCGCGCTGGCGCTGCTGCCGGGCGCGCTCGCCGGCGTCGCGCCGGCACAGACCATCCGGCCGGCGCCGGATCGGCCGGCCGGCGAAGGCGAGGGCCCCTACGAGCGGCTGATCCTTCGCGGCGTGACGCTGATCGACGGCACTGGGGCGCCGGCCCAGGGCCCGGTCGACATCGTGATCGCGCGCAACCGGATCCTCGAGGTGCGCTCGGTCGGCTATCCGAACCTCCCCATCCGCCCAGACGCGCGGCCGGGCGGCGCCACCAAGGAGATCGACGGCACCGGGCTGTACGTGATGCCCGGCTTCGTCGACTGCCACGTCCACGCCGGCGGCGGCCGCAAGGCGCCGGACGCCGAGTACGCCTACAAGCTGTGGCTGGCGCACGGCGTCACCACCGTCCGCGGAGTGCCGGCCGGGCCGCTCGACTGGTCCCTGCGCGAGCGGAGCCGCAGCGCCCGCAACGAGATCACCGCGCCGCGGATCGTCGTCTACGCCCGCCCGGGTACCGGTGAAGGATGGCTCGGCGGCCCCGTGACGACGCCCGAGAAGGCGCGCGAGTGGGTCACCTGGGTGGCCGCCAAGGGCGCCGACGGGCTCAAGCTGTTCGCCGAGGATCCCGAGGTGATGAAGGCCCTCATCACGCGGGCCCGCGAGCTGAAGCTCGGGACCACCGCGCACCTGGCGCAGACCGGCCTGGCCCGGATGAACCTGCGCGACGCGGCCCGGCTCGGGCTGCACGGCGCCGAGCACTTCTACGGCCTGTTCGACTCGCTGCTCGCCGACCACAGCGTCCAGCCCTACCCGCCCGACTACAACTACAACGACGAGGCGCACCGCTTCGCCCAGGTGGCGCGGCTGTGGAACCAGGTCCATCCGCGCGGCAGCAAGGAGTGGAACGACCTGCTGGACGACCTCCTCGCCCGCAAGGTGGCGCTCGATCCGACGATGACCATCTACGCGGCGAGCCGGGACGTCATGCGGGCGCGGAACGCGGACTGGCATGCCACGTATACGCTCCCGACGCTGATGGAGTTCTTCCAGCCGAGCCGGGATGCGCACGGCTCCTACTGGTTCGACTGGACGACCGCCGACGAGATTGCCTGGCGCAACTTCTACCGGGTCTGGATGTCGTTCATCAACGACTACAAGAATCGCGGCGGCCGGGTCACGACCGGCTCCGACTCGGGCTACATCTACAAGCTCTACGGCTTCGGCTACGTCGAGGAGCTGGAGCTGCTGCAGGAGGCCGGCTTCGACCCGCTCGAAGTGATCCGGGCGGCGACCCTGCATGGCGCCGAATCGCTGGCCGAGCCGCGCGGCCAGGCCATCGAGTCCGGCGTGGTCCGGCCCGGCCTGCTCGCCGATCTCGTGGTCGTCGACCAGAACCCGCTCCAGAACCTCAAGGTGCTCTATGGCACCGGCGCCGTCCGCCTGAACGATCGGACCGGCCAGCCGGAGCGGGTCGGCGGCGTCAAATACACCATCAAGGACGGCATCGTCTACGACGCCCGCAAGCTCCTGGCCGACGTCGCGGCCATGGTCGCGCGGGCCAAGGCCGGTCCGGCGCCGACGGCCGGCGCGGCCGACGACGACCCCGACGAAGCCCACTAGCCGCCGTCAGACCAAGCATCCGCAATGGCAGCCACCGCGTCATTCGACATCACGTCCACCGTCGACCTCCAGGAGGTCGACAACGCCCTCAACCAGGCGCGCAAGGAGATCGCGCAGCGCTACGACTTCAAGGGCTCGTCGGCGGCGATCGAGTTCGTCAAGGCCGACAGCACGCTGGTGCTGACCGCCGAAGACAGTTTCAAGGTCGGCGCCGTGTGGGAGATCCTGCAGACGCGCCTCATCCGCCGCAACGTGCCGGTCAAGAACATGGAGCTGGGCGAGGTCGAGCCGGCCGCCGGCAGCACGGTGCGCCAGGTCGTCACGCTGAAGCAGGGGATCGACAGCGAGGCCGGCAAGGCCATCGTCAAGTACCTGAAGGACCAGGGCGTCAAGAAGGTGCAGACGTCGATCCAGGGTGACCAGGTCCGCGTCACGTCGTCGTCGAAGGACGACCTCCAGGTAGCGATCCGGACGCTGAAAGCGCACGACTTCGGCGTAGAGCTCCAGTTTGGTAACTTTCGTGGCTGATTCGCTTCCACATCCGACAATTCTGTCTGCCTGAAGCCCATCATCACTGTTGACGCGCCCGCCGGCGCAAAGGCCTACTAGCACATGCTGCGGCCCCCGACCTCGCAGACGGCGGCGTCCCTCTTCGCCCGCTACGAGCTCGACGCCTCGTTCGACGAGATGTTTGCGCCCGGGCACGTGCCCCGGGACGCCTACCGTCTGCTCTTCGATCGCCTGCTCGAGCTGCCGGCCAGCGAATGGCGCCAGCGGCAGCAGGCCGCCGACCGTGCCTTCCTGAATCAGGGCGTCACCTTCACGGTCTACGGCAACGACGAAGGCACCGAGCGAATTTTCCCCTACGACATCCTGCCGCGCATCATCACCGGCGCCGAGTGGAGCGTCGTCGAGCGCGGCCTGGCGCAGCGCCTGCTCGCCCTCAACCTGTTCCTGAAGGACATCTACCACGAGGGCAAGATCCTCGCGGAAGGCATCGTGCCGCGCGAGCTGGTCTACAGCTGCCCGCACTACCGCCGCGAGATGTGCGGCGTGCGGGTCCGCCGCGACGTCTACGTGTCGGTGGCCGGCACCGACCTGGTGCGCGTCGAGGACGGCGGCTTCGCCGTCCTCGAGGACAACCTCCGCGTGCCGAGCGGCGTGTCCTACATGCTGGCCAACCGGCAGGTGATGAAGCGCGTCTTCCCGGGCCTGTTCTCACGCTACCGGGTCCGGCCGATCGATCACTACGGCCAGCAGCTGCTCGGCACGCTGCGGGCGCTGGCGCCGCGTCCCAACGACCCGACCATCGTCGTGCTCACGCCCGGCGTCCACAATTCGGCCTACTTCGAGCACACGTTCCTGGCCCGCCAGATGGGCGTCGAGCTGGTCGAGGGCCGCGACCTGTTCGTGCACGACAACGTGGTCTACATGCGGACCACCGGCGGGCCGCGCCGGGTCGACGTCATCTACCGTCGGGTCGACGACGACTTCCTCGATCCGCTGGCCTTCCGCCGCGACTCGCAGCTCGGCGTCGCCGGCCTGTTCAACGCCTATCGGGCCGGCAACGTGTCGCTCGCCAACGCCGTCGGCACCGGCGTCGCCGACGACAAGGCGGTCTACGCCTACGTGCCGCAGATGATCAAGTTCTACCTGCAGCAGGACGCCATCCTTCCCAACATCGAGACCTTCCTGCTGCACAACCCGGTGCACCGCCAGCACGTGGTCGACAACCTGGATCGGCTGGTGGTGAAAGCGGTCGGCGAATCGGGCGGCTACGGCATGCTGATCGGACCGCACAGCACCAAGGCCGAGCGGACCGAGTTCCGGGCCCGCATCGAGGCCAACCCGCGCAACTACATCGCCCAGCCGACGCTGGCCCTGTCGCGCGTCCCCTGCCTGTTCGACGACGGCGTCCAGGGCCGGCACGTCGACCTACGCCCCTACGTCCTGTTCAGCGGCCAGGCGACCACCGTGCCGGGCGGGTTGACGCGGGTCGCGCTGCGGCGTGGCTCGCTGGTCGTCAACTCGTCGCAGGGCGGCGGCAGCAAAGACACCTGGGTGCTCGAGTAGGAGCCCGGTGCTGGAGAGTAGCCGCATGCTGTCACGCGTCGCCGACGCCTTCTACTGGACCGGACGCTACCTGGAGCGCGCCGAGCACACCGCGCGCCTGGTCGACGTCAATACCTACCTGTCGCTCGACAGCACGCCCGAGTCGTCGGGGCGGCACTGGCACCGTGTCTTCGACAGCCTGCAGGCGACGATGGTCGACGGCGGCACCAACGACGTCGTCGGCCTGGTCCATCAGCTGGCGCTCGATCGCGGCAACAAGGAATCGGTCGCCTCGAGCATCCATTCCGCGCGCGAGAACCTGCGCCAGATCCGCGAGCAGATCAGCGCCGACCTGTGGGAGCGCATCAACCGCCTCTACTGGTCGGTCCGGCGCACCGCCGAGGACGCCGGCTGGCAGGACCAGCCGCACCAGTTCCTGCGCGGCGTCATCGAGGACTGCCACCAGTTCATCGGGCTCACCACCGCGACGATGAACCGCGGCGAGGGCTACTACTTCCTCGAGCTGGGTCGCTTCCTGGAGCGCGCCCTGACCTACTCGGCCCTGCTCGACACCCACGTCGCCGCCTTCCCGGACCTGCGAGCCGGCGAGGTCGCGCCCGAGGTCGTCGCCGAATGGACGGCGCTCCTTCGCTCGTGCACCGCGCTCGAGGCCTACACGCGCCGCTTCACCGCCCGCATGGACGCGCGGCGCATCGCCGACTTCCTGCTCCTCGACCCCGAGTTCCCGCGCTCGATCCGCTTCGCGGTCGAACAGGTCGAGGCCGCGCTGCGCGGCATCACCCGGCTCTCCGGCCGCGAGAACGCCGGCCGTCCGGAGCGCCTCGCCGGCCGCCTGCGCGCCTCGCTCCACTACGCGCAACTCGACGAAATCGTCGACGACAATCTACAGACCTTCCTGAACGGCATCAGCCGCCAGTGCGGAGAGATCCATGCTGCGACATACCGGACCTTCATCGGGTATCACCTCGACGCCGCGCTCGTCTGACGTCATGCAGTACACCGTCCGCCATCTCACCCGATTCACCTACGACAACCCGATCAGCGAGAGCGTCATGGAGGTGCGGATGCAGCCCCGGTCCGAGCAGCACCAGCGCTGCCTCGGCTTCGAGCTGACGACGACACCGCGGGCGACGGTCACCGCGTATCGCGATCCGCTCAACAACATCGTCCATCACTTCGACATCCCCGGCCGGCACGGCCAGCTGACGATCGTCGCCGAGGCCATCGTCGAGTTCGTCGGCGCGCCGATCCTGCCCGAGTCGCTGCCGGTCGAAGCCTGGGCCCAGGTCGAGGCGATCGGGCACTCCCAGGCGCACTGGGACTTCCTGCAGCCGAGCCCGTTCACCAGCGAGACGCCGCTGCTGCGCGCCTTCGAGGCGACGCTCGGCACGGATGGGCGCCGCGATCCGCTGTCCGAAGTGCTGGCCATCAACGAAGCGATCCACCGCCGCTTCACCTATCGCCAGCAGGTCACCGGCGTCGACTCGCCGATCGACCATGCCCTCGAGAGCGGCGAAGGCGTCTGCCAGGACTTCGCCCATGTCATGCTGGCGTGCGTGCGGCGCCGCGGCATCCCGGCCCGCTACGTCAGCGGCTACCTGTTCCACGGCTCGGGCGACACCTCGGCCGACGGCGCCACCCACGCGTGGGTCGACGCCTTCCTGCCCGGCCTCGGCTGGGTGGGCTTCGACCCGACCAACAACGTCGTCGCCGGCACGCGTCACATCCGCGTCGCCGTCGGCCGCGACTACGCCGACGTGCCGCCCACCAAGGGCGTGTTCCGCGGCCGCTCGGCCAACGAGCTGGCCGTCGCCGTCCAGGTGTCGCTCGCCGACACGGCCATGCTCACGCGCGAGCTGATGCCGGTGATGACGTGGACGACGCCGGAGGCCGAGGGCCCGCCAGACTGGGATCTCGAGCAGTCGCAGCAGCAGCAGCAGCAGCAGCAGCAGTAGCAGCAGCAGCAGCAGTAGAGCCGTCCAGGCAGGCGTGCGCGAGAATCGCGCGTGCCTGCCTCAGCGGCTTGTGATGCTGCTGCTTCGATTGCTGGTCTGGCGCCGCGCTCTCACGCGCGGCGCGGCCGCCTTTGACGTGCAGGTGCCGCCTCGCTCCCGCTCGGCGGCAGCAGCACGGGCGGCGGCATAGCTTCGGCCAGACAATCGAACAAGCCGTCGTGGCGCGCCGCGTCAAGCGCGCTATTGCGCGACGTGTTCGCGTTCGGCGGCGCGGTGCTGGCGGTAGCGGGCGAAGGCGGCGCGGGCCGGATCGCGGGCGAACCACGTCCGCGGCGAGGAGCCGCGGAAGACGTGGCGGATCATCGCGGGGCCGTGGCGCAGGCAGAACAGCGGGCTGTGGCGGAGCGCCTGCGGGAAGTGACGCAGCTTGATCCAACGCTCGGCCCGCCAGCGCAGGAACTCGATCTCCTCGGCCGGCACGCCTTCACTGCGGACGACGGCGGTGGTGCCGTCGTATTCCTCCAGCCGATCATTGATGACCAGGCCGCGGCTCCGCAGGTCCGTGGTCATCGGCGTGCCCGGGTAGGGCGTCGGGTGCTGGATGTAGGGCCAGTCGACGTGCTGGCGGGCGAAGGCGAGGTTGGCCTCGATGGCGTCGCGGGTGTCGCCGGGGTTGCCGACGATCAGGCCGCCGACCACGAACATGTCGTGCGCGTGCAGGTGCTCGATGGCCGCCAGCGAGGCGTTGCCGGCCCGCCGGCCGCCGGCCGCGTGCTTCGTGTTCTTGGCCGACGCCTTGAGGAAGCCGAGATCGTCGTCGAGGACGTTCTCGATGCCGAGGAAGACGTAGCGGAAGCCGGCCTTGCGCATCAGCGGCGCCAGCGTCTCGCCGTGGTCGGCGATCGATGCCGTGGTCGCCTGCACCGCGTACTCGAGGTCGCCGAGCCCGGCCGCCGCGATCGCCTCGCACAGCGCCGCGAAGCGGCGGACGTCGAGGGTGATGTTGTCGTCGACGATGAAGAGGGCGCGGGCGCCGCGATCGCGGCAGTCGCGGATGTCGGCGAGGATGCGATCGAAGGCGTAGGTGTGGAAGTTGCGGCCGCGCATCTCGATGATCGAGCAGAAGCTGCAGTCGAAGGTGCAGCCGCGCGAGGTCTCGATGACGTCGACCGGCCGGCCGAGCAGCGTGTAGCCGGAGAGGACGCGGGCGTCGCGCCGCGGCGGCTTGATGGCCGACTCGTCGAGCGAGCTGACCGGCCGATCCGGCGTGTGATGGAAGGCGCCGTCCGGGCCGCGATAGCCGAGGCCGGCAATCCCCTCGAACCCGCCGCCCCGCTCCATCGCCCGCAGCAGTTCGCGGAAGGTGATCTCGCCCTCGCCGCGGACGATGACGTCGACGACGGCCTGGTAGGCGTCCGGCGCGAGGCTCGGATCGTAGCCGCCGGCGACGATGGTCGCCGACGGGCGCCAGCGCCGGATCCGCTCGATGAGACGCAGCGCCGTGCGGCGCTGGAAGGTCATCACCGACAGGCCGACGACGTCGGGCTGGTGCTCGGCGAGGAGGCGATCGACGGTCGCGGCGACGCGGCCCTGGACCAGGATGAGGTCGGCGACGGCGACCCGGTGCTGCGGATCGACGTTGCCGGCAATGGACGTCAGGGCCCCGTTCGGCATGCGCACCGCGACCGGCGCCATGTGCTCGAACGAGTCGGGCATCGAGAGGAGCAGCACGTTCATCGCCGGGTCTCCTCGCGCCAGCCGCGCTCGGGCGCGGCGCGGTGGGCGATTGCGAACGTCATGCTACGCCCAACGACGCCCGCCGGCGCACCGAACGCCGGGTCACTAGTCCTCTGGGACTAGCGAAAGTCGCGTGACGGCACTGGCGGCATCGCGTCGGCGGCCTCCCCCACCGCCGGACCGCCGCCGACCACGTAGAGCCGCTCGGCCCGGATCGACGTCACGCCATCCTGCTGCTGCAGGGTGCCCTCGACCAGCAGGAACGGCGCCTCGATCACCGACATCCGGTGCGCGTCGTAGACGTCCGGCCGGACGATGACGTTGGCGATGCCGGTCTCGTCCTCGATCGTCAGGAACACGAAGCCCTTGGCCGTCCCCGGCCGCTGCCGGGTGATGACCGCGCCGGCGACGCGGACCCGCCGCCCGGCCCGCGCCTTCGGCAGATCGATGGCCCGCAGCACGCCGCGCAGCGCCATCTCGGCGCGGCGGTAGGTCATCGGGTGCGGGCCGATCGTCAGGCCGGTGCCGTCGTAGTCGGCGACGACGCGCTCGAGCGGCGTCAGCGGCAGCAGCGGCCCGCGCGCCGCCGGCCCGGACAGCCCGACGGGCGCCCCGGCGCGCGGCCCCGTCCGATCCGTCGCGCCAGCGCCCGCGACGACCCGGCTCTGGACGACCCGGCCCTCGGCCACCCGCGTCGCCGGCGGCGCGGCCGGCGCCGGCCGCGGCGGGCGAACGGGCGGCGCGTCCGCGGCCGGGCCGCGCGCCTCGACGAACAACGCCCCGGCCGGGCGGATGGCGCGCGCCACCTGCCACAGCGCGTCGCGCCGGTCGTAGCCGAAGGCGTTCAGCGCGCCGATCGAGGCGAGCGTCGTCAGCTCGTCCTCGCGGATGCCCGTCGCCGCGACGAGATGCTCGATCGACCTGAAGCGCCCGCCTTCGGCCGCCTTTGCTGGCTGGCTTCGTTGATCCAGCTTCGGCGCGCCAAGCTGCAAATACGTTGGCCCGGCGTCAGCGCGGTGGGCCTGCCACCGAAACGGATGCGCGCAGAGATTGCAGAACCAGGCGTCGACACCCTGCTCGCGTTCGATCATCCGCTCGTCGTCGCAGCCGCACTTCGGGCACCGCAACACGGCGGCTCGTCGCGCCGAAGCCCGGATGGATTCACCGGGCGGCGGAGCCGTGATCCGGTGCCCGACCTCCGCGCGCAGCCCGTCGACGTAGCGCAGGCCGATCCGGATGGCGCCGTCGTCCTCGACGACGCAGTTCCACTCGGACACCTGCACGTCGACCGGCCGGAAGCGGACGCCGCGCCGCTGGGCGTCCTTCACCAGCGTCGCCGGGTGATAGAACCCCATCGGCTGGTTGTTGAGCAGCGCGGCGTAGAAGGCGCTCGGGAAGTGGACCTTCAGGTAGGCGCTGGCGTAGACGATCAGCGCGAAGCTGGCGGCGTGCGACTCGGGGAAGCCGTAGAGCGCGAACGACGAGATGGCCAGGATGATGGCGTCGGCGGGGGCGCCGATGATGCCGTTGCCGGCCATCCCCTCGCGCAGCCGGATTTCGATCGCCTTCATCCGCGCCTCGGAGCGCTTGAAGCCCATCGCCCGGCGCAGTTCCTCGGCCTCGCCGCCGGTGAAGTCGGCGACGACCATCGCGATGCGCAGGAGCTGTTCCTGGAACAGCGGCACGCCGAGCGTGCGCTTCAGCACCGGCTCGAGCGAGGGGTGCGGGTAGGTGACCGCCTCGCGCCCGGCGCGGCGATTCAGGTAGGGATGCACCATCTGGCCGACGATCGGCCCGGGCCGGATGATCGCGACCTCGACCACCAGATCGTAGAAGCGGGTCGGCTTGCAGCCGCGGCAGCGTCGCCATCTGCGCCCGCGATCTCGACCTGGAAGACGCCGATCGTGTCGGCGGCCTGCAGCAGGTGGTAGACCTCGGGATCGTCGGGCGGCAGGTGCGCGAGATCGACCGGCGGCGACGTCGACCGGTTGACGATGGCGAGCGCGTCCTGCGAGCGCCGCCATCATGCCGAGGCCGAGCAGGTCGACCTTGACGAGGCCGAGGTCGGCGCAGTCGTCCTTGTCCCACTGCACGACGACGCGGCCCGGCATCGACGCCGGCTCGAGCGGCACGACTTCGTCGAGGCGGCCCTGGCAGATCACCATCCCGCCCGAGTGCTGGCCGAGGTGGCGCGGCAGATCCTGGATCCGCGCCCACAGCTCGACGAACTGGCGGAAGCGCGACGTCGCCCGGATCGAGGCCGACGTCGCGCAGGTTGCGGGCGATCGTCTCGTTCGGGTCGCGCCACTCGAACTGGTTCATCACCTTGGCCAGGCGATCGATGTCGGCCATCTCGATGCCGAGCGCCTTGCCGACCTCGCGCGCCGCGCTGCGGCCGCGGTAGGTGATGACGTTGGCGGTCATCGCCGCGCCGCGGGCGCCGTAGCGCTGGTAGACGTACTGGATCACCTGTTCGCGTCGATCGCCGCTCGGCAGGTCGAGATCGATGTCGGGCCACTCGCCGCGCTGCTCGGAGAGGAAGCGCTCGAAGAGCAGCTCCATGCCGACCGGGTCGACGGCGGTGATGCCGAGGCTGTAGCAGACCGCGCTGTTGGCCGCCGAACCGCGCCCTTGGACGAGGATGTCGTGCTGGCGGCAGAAGTTGACCAGGTCCCAGACGATGAGGAAATAGCCGGCCAGTTCGAGCTTCTCGATGAGATCCAGCTCGCGCGCGATCTGGGCCCGGGCGCGATCGTGGTAGGGCCGGTAGCGCTCGCGGGCGCCGACGTCGGTGACCTTGCGCAGGAACGACGCCTGCGTCTCGCCCGGCGGCACCGGATAGTCCGGAAAGCGGTAGCCGAGATTGGCCATCGTGTAGTCGAGCCGATCGGCCAGCTCGCCCGTCGCCGCGACAGCGGCCGGCTGGTCGGCGAAGAGCTGGGCCATCTGCGCCGGCGACTTCAGGTAGCGCTCGGCGTTATAGGCCAGGCGCTGGCCGGCGCGATGGACGTCGGTCTTGTGGCGGATGCAGGTGAGGACGTCGAACAGCGGTCGATCCTCCGGCGCGGCAAAACGGACGCCGTTGGTCGCGAGCAGCGGCACGTGATACGCCGAGGCCAGCGTGACGAGGGCGTGGTTGTCGGCCTCCTCGTCGCGCTGCAGGTGGCGCTGCAGCTCGACGTAGAGGCGATCGCGGCCGAATACACCGACCAGGCGATCGAGCAGCCCGCCGACGCCGTGCCGCGCCGTGCCGCCGCCGAGCACCGCGCGGCCGGCCAGCGCGATCAACCCGCCGGTGGCGCCGTCGAGATCCTCGAGGCTGAGCGCGCCGCCGGTCGCGGTGATGTCCCCCTTGGGCGCGCCCGCCTTCATCCGGGTGATCAGCCGGCACAGGTTGCGATAACCGTCGCGCGACGCGACCAGCACCGGCAGCCGCCACAGGCTCGGCGGGTGCGGGCTGTAGGGCTGCTGCGTGGTGCGGATGGTCAGCTCGGCGCCGACGAGCGCCTTGAGCCCGGCCTTGCGCGCGGCCATGTGCAGGCGCGGCGCCCCGTAGACGCCATCCCGATCGAGCACGGCGATGGCCGGCTGGCCGAGCGCCGCGGCCCGTTCGACCAGCGCCTCCGGGGTGGAAGCGGCATCCAGGAACGAAAAGGCCGACGCGGCATGCAGCTCGACGTACACGAACCGAGTTTCGCTCTATTTTCGCCTCACGAGCAACCGCAAGATGTGGGGGTCTGACAGATTGACGTCTCACAGTTCGGGATCCGACCCAAATCACAGAGGTCTTGTCGTATAAGGGGGCATGCCCACACGTCGCGACTTTCTCGTCGGCACCGTAGGTGTCGCCGGCGCTACCGCCCTGCCCGCCTCGGCCGCTCCCCTCGCCCAGGCCACCTCGTCCACGGCGTCCTCTCAGGGCCGGGTAATCGGCGCCAACGATCGCGTCCGGGTCGGCGTCATCGGCACCGGCCGGCAAGGCACCGGCGTCCTGCGCGGACATCAACGCCTCGCCGACGTCGAGATCGCGGCCATCTGCGACGTCTACGCGACCAACCTGGCCAAGGCCGCCGAAGTGGCGCCCAATGCCGCCAAGCACGCCGACTTCCGTCGCATCCTCGACGACAAGACGATCGACGCGGTCGTCATCGGCGACGCCCGATCACTGGCACGCGCTGATGACCGTGCTCGCCTGCCAGGCCGGCAAGGACGTCTACGTCGAGAAGCCGTCGTCGGTCGCCATCGCCGAAGGCCGCGCGATGGTCCAGGCGGCGCGCAAATACAACCGCGATCGTCCAGGTCGGCACGCAGCAGCGCTCGCAGCCGCACTTCCAGAAGGCCGCCGAGATCGTCAAGAGCGGCGCGCATCGGCGACGTCACGCTGGTCCGCTGCTGGAACGCCGCCAACGCCAGACGGCATTGGCAACCCGCCCGACGGCGCCCCGCCCGCCGGTCTCGACTGGGATCTGTGGCTCGGTCCCGCGCCGAAGGTCCCGTTCAACCCCAACCGCTTCGGCGTCGTGCCGGACGCGTGGTCGCACTTCCGCTGGTTCTGGGACTACGCCGGCGGCATGATGACCGACTGGGGCGTGCACCTGATCGACATCGTGCAGATGGCGATGAACGTCGACGCGCCGCTCGACGTCTCGACCATCGGCGGCAAGTTCCACCTGACCGACAACCGCGAGACGCCGGACACGATCGTCGCCACGTATCGCTACCCCGATTTCGTGATGACCTACGAGAACCGGGTCTGCAACGGCATGCCGATCAACGGCCGCTACTACGGCATCGAGTTCCTCGGCACGCAGGCGACGCTGTTCGTCGATCGCGAGCGCTACGAGCTGCGCCCCGAACCGAAGCCGGGGACCCGCGTGCAGGACATCGTTCCGGTCGCGCCGACGGCCGTCAACGCGACCGCGCCCGACGAGCACCCGTCGCACCAGCGCAACTTCATCGACTGCGTGAAGTCGCGCCAGGCTCCGATCTGCGACATCGAGATCGGCCATCGCTCCTCGTCGACGGCGATCCTCGGCAACATGGCGCTGCGCTCCGGCCAGACGGTGGTCTGGAACGGCAAGGCCGAGAAGCGTGACCAACGACAACGCCAAGGCGCAGGCGCTGGTCGCGCGCGCCTACCGCGCGCCGTGGAAGCTGACCGTCTGAGGGTCAGCGCCCGGCCGGGGCACCGAGCGCGAACACGGCGGTCACGGAGAACGTGATCGCCTCGGTGCCCGCCTCGATCGTGTCGGCGCCGCCGCGCGACATTAGAGCGACGTTGGACATCGGGTTGCCGCCCCCGACCTGCTCGGTCACGCACAGCGCCTCGCCGAGCGGCTGCTTGGCCAGCGCGGCCAGGGTTTCCGCCTTGGCGTGCGCGCTGGCGAAGGCCAGCTCCAGCCCGCGCTTCTGCGCCGCGCCGGGATCGGCGACGTAGAACGACAGCCGGTTCGCCTCGTTGGCGCCGGCGGCGATCGCCGCTTCGATCAGCTCCCCGACCGCCGCCGCGCTCTCCCGCGTCACCGTGACGCGGTTGGCCACGCGATAGCCCTTTGCCGGCGTGCCGTCGGGATTGCGCGAGGAGATCTCGAGATCCGAGGTCTGCAGTTCCTTCCCCTGCACGCCCTTAGCCTTGAGCGCCGCCAGCACCGCTTCCACTCTCCGGCCATTGGCGCGGAACGCTTCGGAGACGTTGGCGTGCTGCGTCTCGACCCCGACCGAGAACGACACGCGATCGGGCGGCAGCCGGACGGTCGCCGATCCCATGACCCGGACAGAGCGACCCGACGGCGACGGACAGTCCTGGGCCCGCGCCGGCGTCGCCCAGAGGACGCCCGCGACGATCAGCAGCGAGACAGACGTGAGTTGAGACATGCGATGATCGTAACCTGCTCACCTGCCGCGACGCGATGCCCCACCGCCTCTTCGTCTACGGCACGCTCGCGCCGGGCCGGCCCAACGCGCACATCCTGGCCGACGTGCCTGGACAGTGGGAGCCGGCGACCACGACGGGCACACTGGTGCCGGACGGGTGGGGCGCCGCGGCCGGCTACCCGGGCATCATCCTCGACGAGCGCGGCGACGCGGTCCCGGGCTTCCTCTTCAGCTCCGAGGCGCTCGTCGACCACTGGCCGCGCCTGGACGCGTTCGAGGGCGACAGCTACGTCCGCGTGCGGACCCGGGTCACGCGACAGAACGGGACGGCGGTCGACGCCTACGTCTACGCGTTGAGCGGACGCTGATCACTGAGCCATGCGTCTCCGGACCATCGCCGACCCCGTCGTGCTCCGCGACCTCAACGCGCGGCTGTCGCGGTTGACGCCCGACACGCCGCGCCGCTGGGGCACGCTCACCGCACGCGAGGTGTTGTGCCATCTCGGCGACGCGACGGCCATGGTCCTCCGCGATCGCCCGCGCGTGGTGCCGGTCGACGGCCGGTCACGGCCATTCCGAAAGGCACTCGGGCTCTGGTCGCCGCTGCGCTGGCCCAATGGCCTGCGCACCAGCCCACACTACAACCCGCATCCCTTGGGCACCAGGCCGGCCGACTTCGCGCGCGACCTGGCTCGCGTCATCGACGGCCTCGATCGGCCCGCGCAGGCGTCGGCCGAGGCGCCGCTCGAACGCGCGCACGGATTCTTCGGGGCGATGTCGGTCCGCGACTGGCAACGCTGGGCGTGGAAGCACACCGAGCACCATCTGCGGCAGTTCGGCCGCTGATCGCCACTCCGCCGCCGCGCCCTCGATCTACACTGCCGCATGCTCCGTGACCGTTCGTCGTGGCGACCGTGGCTCGTCGCCGCGACCCTTACCGCAGCCGCCGCTGGTGGTGTCCTCGCCGCCCAGACGCCTACGCCGGCGCCCACGCCGGCGCCGACGCCTCCCCCGCTGCTGGCCAACCTGTTGCGCGGTCAGCCGTCCTGGCGAATCCTCGATCCGACGACCGATCTCGTCGGCGACTACACGATCACGCAACTCGAAGAGCTCGATCGCTGGCCGCCGTGGCTGGAGCAGGACTTCGACCGGGACGGCGTCGGCGACGTCGCGGCGGTGGTGGTGCGGCGCGGCGAGAAGAACGCGCCCGAGTTCACGGTCGTCATGGTGCACGGCGCGACCCCGAACCGCGCCGTGCTGGTCGTGCCGTTCTCGCCGCAGCGCATCTTCGGCGTCTCCGAAGGCATCAAGGACGACACGGTGATGCCGCTGCGCTGCGCCGACTGCGACGCCAACGTCTGGTATCGCTGGAACGGCCGCGCCTACGAGCCCTGGCTGCACGCGGTCGGCGAGTCGGTCCGGATCAGCGGCGAAACCGGCGGGCGGCTGACGCTCTTCGAGAGCCCACGCACCGACGCCGGCCGCACTGGCGACGTGCCCCTCTGCTCCCGGGCCCAGGTGCAGGAGGTCGGCGGCGAAGAGAACCGGCGCTGGTATCGCGTCGAAGTGGTCGCGCCGTCGTTCCCGAAAGGCTGGGTCCCGCAGCAGCTCGTCCGCGAAGGCGAGGAGTGCGGTGGCTGAACTGACCGCCTACTTCACCGCCGAGAAGCACGGCGGCGTGCTGCTCATCGCGCTGGCCGTAGCCAGCCTGGCCCTCGCCGCCTACCTGTTCGCGACCAGGAGCCTGTTCAGCGCGATGGCCTGGCCGGTGCTGGTCCTGGCGGGCATCGAGCTCGTCATCGGCCTGACCGTCGCGACGCGGACGGCGGCGCAGATCGCCGAGCTGGAGGCCGGCCTCCAGGCGAAGCGCCACGTGACGATCACCGCAGAAGTCGAGCGGATGGCCCGCGTCAACGGCACCTTCGAAGCGATCAAGAAGGTCGAGGTCGCCCTGATCGCGATCGGCCTCGTGTTGGCGCTGGTGCGTCCGGCGCCGGCGACGCTCGGGGCCGTCGGCCTCGGCATCGTCCTGGAGTGCGCCGTGCTGCTCGTCTTCGACACCTTCGCGCACCACCGAGCCGTCCACTACGTCGAATGGCTGATCGCCCTGCCGCCGTTGCCCGGCGGCCGGTAGGCGCCGAACCGAGAGCGCGGTGATCAACCGCGCAGGCCGGCGAACAGATCGGTCTCGCGGGCGCGGCCGCCGTTGACCGTGCTGAGCACGCGGTAGAACGACTGCGCGCCCCACAGCGCCTGGTGCAACTCGGGCGACAGGTCGTGCAGCCGGGCGAAGATGCCCATCTGGGTGGCGTGACACGAGACGGCGCGCCAGACCGTCTCCCACGTCGCGCGCGTGTCGATCTCGGTCGTGATCGACCAGTCCGGCCATGGCACCGCCTGCCGTTCGACGCCGTCGACTTTCGAGATCAGCCGCTGCAAGGCGTCCTGGTAGGCGGCCCACGTCGACGCCGGCCAGGCGATGTAATACAGCTTGGCGACGCGATGCGGCACGTCGCCGTCACCTGACAGGAAGCTGGGATCCGCCGACACCGCGACCGCGGCCGTCGTGAACTGGCAGATGGCGATGTGGTCGGGATGGCCGTAGGCGCCGTCCTGCCCGAAGGTGAGGACGACGTCCGGCCGGACGCGCCGCAGGTGATGGACGATACGCGCGATCGCCTCGGGCGGATCGGCGCGATCCAGCTCCTGGTCGCGGTAGTCGAGAAAGGCGATGTCGCCGATGCCGAGGATCGCGGCGGCAGCGCGGAGTTCCCCTTCGCGGATGCGCCCGAGCGCGTCGGGCCCGGGATGCCCCGGCGTGCCGCGCAGGTGCTCGCCGCACCGCCCGGCCTCGCCCCGCGTGGCCATGACCAGGCTGGTCTCGACGCCCTCGGCCGAATACTTCGCCAGCGTGCCGCCGAAGCCGAGCGACTCGTCGTCGGGATGCGCGAGGACCGCCAGCAGCTTCACTAGATCGCTCCACCGGCGCGGAGCGCCGCGATGGCCTCGTCGTCGAGGCCCAGCAGATCGCGATAGACCTCGTCGTTGTGTGCGCCGAGCGGCGGCCCTGGCCAGTCGGTGCCGCCCGGCGTGTCGACCAGGCGCGGCGCCAGCGCCGGCAGCGTCACCGTCTTTCCCGTCGACACGACGACGTTCTCGAACAGGCCGCGCGCCTGGAAGTGCGGATCGGCGAGCTGGTCGGCGACCGAATAGATCGGCCCGGCCGGCACGTCGGCGTCTTCGAGCGCGGCGAGGACGGTGGCGAACGGATGCTGCCGCGTCCACGCCTCGATCGCGTCGTCGATCTCGGCTTCGTGCCGGACCCGCCCGTCGTTGCGCGCGACGCGCGGATCCTCCGCCAGATCGGCCCGGCCGACGACGCGCATCAGCCGCTTGAAGATGCTGTCGCCGTTGCCGCCGATGATGATGTATTTCCCGTCGCCGCAGGGATAGGTGCTGCTCGGGACGATCCCCGACACCTTCGAGCCATGGCGCTCGCGGACGATGCCGGCGCTGGCGAACTCCGGCACCATCGACTCCATCAGGTTGAAGATGCCCTCGACGATGGCCACGTCGACCACCTGGCCGGCGCCGCCGTTGACGTCACGGTGATAGACGGCCGTCAGGATGCCGAGCGCCGCGTGCAGCCCGGCGATGCTGTCGCCGAGGCTCAGGTTGGCGCGGGCCGGCGGCCGGTCGGGAAACCCGGTGACGTAGCGCAGGCCGCCGTAGCCTTCGGCGACCGAGGCGTAGCCCGGCTTCGGCGCATACGGCCCGGTCTGGCCGTAGCCCGACACGCGCGCCAGGATGGTCCGCGGATTGAGCCGGGCGATGTCTTCGGGTCCCATCCCCCACGCCTCCATCCGGCCGGGCCGGAAGTTCTCGATGACGACGTCGCTGCGGGCGATCAGCTGGCGGACCACGTCACGGCCGGCTTCCTGGCGGAGATCGGCGGTGATCGACTTCTTGTTGCGGCCGAGGATGTACCACCACAGCGACGTGCCGTCCTCGATGTGGCGCCAGGTGCGCAGCGGATCGCCGCCCGCGGGCGGCTCGACCTTGATGACCTCGGCGCCGAACCAGGCGAGCAGCGCGCCGCAGAACGGCCCGGCCAGCACCTGGCCGAGCTCGAGGACGCGGAGACCGTGCAGTGGACGCGGCGGGACGGCGGTGGACGCGGGCATCGACGCCCAGAAGATACTCCACCGCCGCCCGCGCCCGGATTGTCCCGGACCCTCGCGGTGCCTGCCGCCGCGGCTACTGCGCCACGGGCTCGACCAGATGCGTCCGCTCGAGCGCCTTCGGGCTGGCCAGGTACTGCGCGCCCGCCTGACGCGAGTAGGGATCCGGGAAGATCTCCTCGTCCCCGGCTTCCAGACCGTCGAGGATCGCCGCGGCGGTGTCGGCCGGCGTCGCCTTGTCCATCTCGATGGCCTTCGCCATGTCGGTGTCGATCGGCCCGGGGTAGATGCCGGCGACGTAGGTCCCCTGCCCCTGCAGGGCCGCGCGGGTCGCCTGCGTCAGCGAATGCAGCGCGGCCTTCGACGCGCTGTAGGACGGCAGGATGTCGAACGCGACCAGGGCGACGACCGAGCTGACGTTGGCGAGCGTTCCGCCGCCGTTCTTCGCCAGGATCGGCGCGAACGCCTGGGTGATCGCGAAGGGACCAACGGCGTTGACCTCGAACTCGATCCGGGCCGCGTCCAGCCAACCCTCATCGGTGAAGGGGTCGCCGAACTTGGCGATGACGCCGGCGTTGTTGACGAGCAGGGTGACGTCGGAGGCCAGCGCGGCAGCGGCGCGGACCTCGTCCGGGTGGGTGACGTCGAGCTGGACGGGCACGACGCGGCCACGGCTCGAAGCGACCAGTTCGGCGAGGGTGTCGAGGCGGCGGGCCCCGGCGTAAACCTTGGCGGCGCCGCGGGCGAGCAGGGCGTCGACGAGGGCACGGCCGATGCCGCGGTTGGCGCCGGTGACGAAAGCGATGGTGCCGGGGGGGACGAACGACATGATGCGGGCTCCTTCGATGGATCGTCGGGCAATACGCCAGACAGACCGGTCGGTCTAGTTCCGACGACTTGAAGGTAGACCGATCGGTCTGGTATTGTCAACGCATGGTTCGGGCCCGCCCTGCCGCCTCGGTTCCGCTCGACGCCAACAATGCCGGTCCGCGACCGGATCCTGTCGACGGCCTGCCGGCTGTTCTACGAGGAGGGCATCCAGGCGGTCGGCATCCAGCGCATCATCGACGAGGCCGGCATCGCCAAGGCCTCGCTCTACGCCCATTTCGCCTCGAAGGACGAGCTCGTCGCCGCCTACCTCGAAGCCAAGGGCCGGTCGGTGCGAACGGCGCTCGGCGCGCACCTCGACAACCCGCGGCTGGGGCCGAAGGCCAAGATCCTGAAGTTCTTCGACATGATCGTCGGCGCCGCTGAAGATCCCGCGTTCCGGGGCTGCGCCTTCCAGAACGCCAGCGCCGAAGTCGCCGACCGCACGCACCCGATCCGCGTCGCCGCCGGCGCCCAGCGCCAGTGGCTGCACGACGCGTTCACCAGCCTGGCCCGCGACATCGCCGGCGCCGGCGTGGCCGGCGATCGGCTGGCCGGGGCTCTGATGGTGCTGTATGACGGCGCCGCGGCGACGTCGGTCATCGACGGCGATCCGAACGCGGCGCGACATGCGCGCTGGGCCGCCGAGAAGATGCTCGGCTGATCGCCAGGACGGCGGCCTGGTCAGGCCGGCGGCGCGGCGGCTAGGCCGCCGAGAGGCGCTTGAGGAGCGGGAGATCGGACAGCATGCGGCCGGCGCCCATCACGACCGAGGTGAGCGGCTCCTCGGCGACGGTCACGGGCAGCTGCGTGTCCTCGCGCAGCCGGCGATCCAGGTTGCGGAGCAGCGCGCCGCCGCCGGTGATCATGACGCCGCGGTCGTAGATGTCGGCCGACAGCTCGGGCGGAATGCGCTCGAGCACGTCGCGGACGGCGTGGATCAGGATGTCGATGATGCCGCGCAGCGCGTCGCGGATCTCGGCGTCGCAAATGGTCACGCTCTTGGGAATGCCCTGCGCGATGTGACGACCGCGGACTTCCATGGTCATCTTCTCGTCGAGCGGCGCCGCCGACCCGATCTCGATCTTGATCTGCTCGGCGGTGCGGTCGCCGATGAGCAGGCCGTGCACCTTGCGCATGTGATCGATGATCGCCTCGTCCAGTTCGTTGCCGGCGACCCGCACCGACTTGCTGTAGACGACGCCGGCCATCGAGATGACCGCGATGTCGGTGGTGCCGCCGCCGATGTCGACGATCATGTTGCCGGTCGGCTCGGTGATCGGCAGGCCGGCGCCGATCGCCGCCGCCACGGGCTCATCGATCAGATAGACCTCGCTGGCCTTGGCCCGCAGGGTGCTCTCCTGCACCGCGCGCCGCTCGACCTGCGTGATCTCGGCCGGCACGCCGATGACGACGCGCGGCCGGACCCACATGCTGCGCGGGCTGGCCCGCTTGATGAAGTCGCTGAGCATCCGCTCGGCGGCGTCGAAGTCGGCGATGACCCCGTCGCGGAGCGGCTTGATGGCCACCATGTTGTTCGGCGTGCGCCCGAGCATCTCCTTGGCACTGCGCCCGACGGCTTCGATCCGGTTGTGCGCCGTGTTGTAGGCGACCACCGACGGCTCGTTCAGGACGATGCCTCGGCCCGGAGCGAAGACGCAGGTGTTGGCCGTACCGAGGTCGATGGCAAGGTCAGAGGAGAACCGGGCGAAGTTGGGCAGCATGGCCATGGGTGCTTAAGGCGGATCGATGATCCTGTTGTGACTTCAATCGGCACATCTTCCAGTCCCTGCACTGGTCTGCAGAAGTTGGATCAATTTGGCCCGCAAAAATTGTCGGGATCTGGTCAGGAGGCGCCGGAATGGCCCGGACCGTGCACCTATTTGGCGGTCGGGACGGCCTCGAGGAGGGCGTCCAGCCCGGCCGTCAGCATGGCCGAGAGCGCCGGGTCGGCGAGGATGGCCTCGGCCGTCCGCTGGCCGGGGCCGCGCGGGAGCCGGACCGACGCCGCCTCGACCACCGCCGCCGACATCGTGCGCAGCGTCTCGATCAGCGAGTCGTGCGCGTGGTGGGCGCGGGTCGTCGCGTTGACGACCGCCACCGGCAGGCCCGGCACGTCCGGTCCGCTCACCAGCCAGTCGAGCGCGTTCTTCAGGGCGCCGGGGACGCCGTGGGCGTATTCCGGGCTGCAAATCACCACGGCATCGGCGGCCGCGATCGCGGCCCGCCACCGCGCGACCGGCGGCGGCGGGACGGCGCCCTCGCCGTCGAGGTCGGGGTTGAAGGCCGGCAGCTCCGCCAGCCCGTCGTAGTGCGTGACGTGGACGTGCGGCCTCACCAGCGCGGCGACCGCGTCGAGCACCGCGCCGTTCGACGACACCGCGCGCAGGCTGCCCGAGACGAGAAGCAACTGGATCGCGGACGCCGCCGGGCGCGTCGCGCCATCGTGGCGGTCGGAAGCCATGGCAGGCGTCAGGTTACACTCTCGGCGTGGATCAGGTGGCCATTCTCGTGACCGCGGCGATGGGGCCAGGCGTCCTGCATCAACTGACCGGCGTCATCGCGCGGCACGGCGGCGACATCTCCAGCGTCGAGATCCTGAGCGACTGGGAAGGCCTCAGCCGGACCTACCTCGAGATCACCGCCGACGACACCGACCGGCTCGTCGCCGAGCTGCGGGCGCTCGAGATCGTGCGCGGCCTCGACGTGGCGGCGACCCTCAAACGGATCTACGGCAAGCGCATCATCATCATGGGCGGCGGCGCCCAGGTTGGCCAGGTCGCCATCGGCGCCATCTCGGAAGCCGACCGCCACAACATCCGCGGCGAGAAGATCTCGGTCGACACGATCCCGCTCGTCGGCGAACAGGCGCTGGCCGAAGCGGTGCGCGCCGTGGCCCGCCTCCCCCGCGCCAAGGCGCTGGTCCTGGCCGGCTCGCTGATGGGCGGCGAGATCGAGGCCGCGGTCCGCGAGGTGCGGGCGCAGGGCCTGCTCGTGATCAGCTTGAACATGGCCGGCAGCGTCCCCGACGCCGCCGACCTGGTGGTCACCGACCCGGTCCAGGCCGGCGTGATGGCGGTGATGGCCGTCGCCGAGACAGCGCGCTTCACGGTCGAGCGTCTCAAGCGCAGGGTTTTCTAGTCGTCCCCAGGGCGGTCATCGTCGCCGACGTGCGACTCGAGCACCGCCTTGAGCGCCTTGGCTTCGTCGATGAACCGGGCCGTCGAAACCGTCGGCGCCAGGCGCAGCGCCGGCGGCGCCAGCGTGGCGACGTAGAGCTCCGGGAAGACGCGATCCTGCGCGTCGTGACTGGTGGATCCCGACGAGGCCGAAGCCGACCACGAACAGCGACGCCATCACCACCGCCAGCACCCGCGGACGGCCCGGCAGGAGCCGGTTGATGTGCGCGCCGACCGCCGCCCAGGCGATCGCGCTGACGGCGATCGGCCCAATCCGGCTCGGCCAGGCCCAGCCCGACGTGAACGCGAACACCGGCAGGATCAGGGCCGCCGCGCTCATCGCCAGCATGGCGAGGAGCGCGATGCGGGTGTGGCTCCAGAAGTCGAAGCGGTGCCGGATCAGCTTCGATCCCACCGACCAGAACGCGGCCCAGATCACCACCGCGACCGGCCCGCCGATCAGCACCGGCAGGTAGTCGGTGACGCGGCCGCCGGGGTCGTCGCGCAGCCACAGCTCGCCGGCGTTCCACGCCGTGAACAGCAGCGCCAGCAGCATTGCGGTGCGGACGCTGCCGGACGCCTCCGGCACCCACCGCCGCTCCGGCGCGAGCGTATCCGCCGCGCGACGGATCCGCAGCCGCGTCCCGCCGATCTGGATGACGTCGCCGCCGGCGAGCGCGATCCGCTCCCCCGCCGCCACGCGCCGCTTGCCGTGCCAGGCGCCGTTGACGGTCTCGCCGACGACGATCTGCAGCCCGCCCTCCTGCTCGCCGAGCGTGGCGTGGCGCGGCGCGACGTACGGATCGTCGAGCACGATGTCGCAGCCCACCGCGCGGCCGATCGTCACGGGCCAGCGCCGGACCGGCAGCGTGACCCGGGCCCGGCCATCGCGATCGAGGACGTCGACGACGGCGACGGGCGCCGCCGCAAGCACTGGGGGCTCGACCGGCGCCGATTCGCCCGCCGTCACCTCGCCGTCGGGGGTGTGCTCCACCGGAAGCCCTCCAGGTAGTGCGCGGACAGCGCCAGCGCGTTGTCGAAGCTGACGCCCTGGGCGTCGAAGCGGCCCTGCACGCCCTGTTGCGGCGCGTCGATGGTGGCGACGAGCACGCTGACGTCGAAGAGGCCGGTCAGCTTCTTGTAGGCCGACAGGCACAGCACCGCGCGCAGCGGCAGGCCGTCGCGATCGACGTAGCGCTCGTGACACTGGGGTGCGGTGCGGGCCGCGTCACCGGCGCGGCCGAAGCCCTCGTTGGCGAAGCTCGCCGAGTAGCGATGGGCGAAGCGCAGGGTCCCGAGTTTGGCGCCGTCGTAGGCTTCGTGCCGGACGTTCAACGACCCGGTGGTGAGCCAGCCCGAGACGAAGATCCGCGTGTCCATCTGGCACTCGGCGTGCTCGTATTCGAGCCCCTTGGTGTCGGCCGGCGTACTGCGGCCCCAGCACCGCATGAACGCCTCCTGCGGCAGCGGGATCACGTAGCGTGGATGCCCGGCCTGCCGCCACGGTTGCTGGAGGAAGCGCGACGTCAGCGCCGCCTGGTGCGCCCACAGCTGCTTCACGAGGGCCGGATAGGCCGGGCCGGTGATCGGTGCCGCCGTGCGCACCTGCTGGAGGAGGTCCTCGGCGAACGCGGCCGGCACGAGGAAGCTCACCTGCTCGCCGTCGCGCCGGGCCGCCACGTTGATGCCGATCACCGCGCCCTGCCCGTCCAGCGTCGGCCCGCCGCTGACGCCGGGATTGAGCGAGCCGGAGAAGAAGATGGTCGGATAGAAGCTGCGCTCGACGAGCCCGTTGTAAGTGCCCTCGATCACCGCGAAGCCGACGTCGAGCGGGTTGCCGAGCGAATAGATGCGCTCGCCCTGGGCGAGCGGCCGGTCGCGCGGACGGAAGTGCAGGACGCCGTGGCCGGCCAGCGGCGACGGGTCGGCGGGCTTGACCACCGCGAGGTCGTGGATCGCATCGAAGCCGAGGAGCTGCAGCGGACCTTCGCGGCGATCGGCGGTGCTGTAGACCAGGCGATAGCGATCCGGCTGCAGCGCCGCCTCGCTGACGACGTGGTAGTTGGTGAGGATGTGCCCCTCGTCGCTGACGAGGAACCCGGAGCCGACGCTGGCCTGGCTGTCCTGTCCCTTCAGCAGCGTGCGCACCTGGAGGAGCTGCCGGCTCGCCTCGCTGTAGATGCGCTGCGCCGAGGCCGACACCGGAGCGGGTGCCGGCGGGGGTTCGCCGGTGGCCGGCGCTTGCCCGGCCACGAACGCGCCCCATCCCGCCACGAGGACGACGGCCGCCGAGCCGGCGGCTCGCAGCCACGACGCGCGGGACCAGGGCATGGCGCGGGATTGTAGCTGAAGCCGCCCGCGTGCGGCCGGCGACGATCAGTCGATGAGCGCGGCGACGACCCACGTGTCCCGCCGCCGATCGCGCGCCAGTCGCAACGCGCACCCCGACTCGACGACGACGTCCCACTCGTCGTCGTCCCACGCGGTGGCCGGCTCGTCGCTCCACACCGCCGGATCCGGCTGCCACACGGAGGCGCCGGCGGATCGCGGCGGCATCGGCGCCAGCGACGCCGGCTCGACGCCGAAGGCGCCGCTCTCGACCCGCCACCAGTCGCCCGACGAGCGCCACGGTCCGGCCGCCTGGCGCACCGCGCCGAGCCGCGGCAGCCGGCGGGGCTCGAGCGGTCGGACGCGCACCGGCCGGCCGCGCTCCAGCTCGACCCGCACTGGCGGCGGCTGGCGGAACCGTCGCAAGGTGAGGCGGGGCGCCGCGGCCGTCTCGGTCTCGGTCTCGCTCTCGGTCTTTGTCTCCGGCGCCTCGGCGAGGGCGAGCGACAGCGGCGTGGCCGGTCCGTCGAACGGCCGCATCCCGATGGCGCCGCCTCGATGCGTGTCGAGCGGGACCGGGCTGCCGACGCGCCCGTCACCCATCACCGCACGCAGCCGCGCGGTCAGCGTGGCGATCGTCTCGGGCCGCGGATGCGCGCGGGCCAGCAGCGACGGCTGGACGATGCGGCCGGGCAGCGGCTCGAACGTCACTGTCAGCACGTCGATGGCGGCCGGCGGCGGATGCGATTCGAGATCGAGGACGATCAGCGTCCGCAGCACGCGCGGATCGCGCATCGGCATCGGCAGGCCGAGGCGCCGCACGTAGAGCTCGCGGGTCACCAGCCGGAGCGTCGTCTGCAGCGTGACCGTGCCGAGGCCATCGTGATCGAGCCGCGCGCACAGCGGATCGATGATGCGCCCGAGCGCGAAGGACAGCGGCTCGATGGCCTCGATCGGCCACTCGAAGGCGCACGTCGCCTCGAACGGCTGCGGCTCGGCGGTCGGCACCAGCGGCCGCGCGTCGAGCCCGCGCGCCATCGCGTGCCAGGCCAGCCCCGCCGCGCCGAGGCGCTCGAAGAGATCGGCGGCCGGCAGCGCCGCCAGCGCGCCGAGCGTCGCCAGGCCCCAGCGCCGCCACAGCGCCAGCGGCACCTCGGCGCCGGGCGCGGGCGCCGCCCGCGGACCGGCGCGCCGGGAACGGCCGCCGCGGGCCGGTGGACGGGCCGCGGCGTCGAGGGCGGCCAGTCGCGCGACGAGGGCGATCGGCCGCGGCGCCAGCATCGCGGCTTCGGCCCCTGCCGGCACGATCACAACCGACCCGATCCGCTCGGCGCCGTCCCCGCTCTGCTCGGCGCCATGGAGGGCCACCAGCAGTGCCGCGGTCCGCGTCGCGGCCATCGCGACCGCGGCCGCCACGCCACGATCGGCGGCCTGCTGCCGGCACAGCGCGGCGACCTGCGCCTCGTGCCCGAACAGCCGGGTCAGGCCGCGCGCGTCCATGACCACGACGCCGGGCCCGACGATCTCGACCCGTGGCGACGCGCCGCGGGCCACGGCGGCGAGCGCCTCGGTCGCGGCCGCGAGGCTGGCGGCCGCTACGGCAGGCTGGACCGCCACGGCGGCGACGAGGGCGCAGAACATCCGCCGGCCCTTAGGATCCCAGACGTCGCGCCGTCCGGACCTGCGGCGCGAGCGCGAGGCCGGTGAGCCGGCGCGACCGCCGGCTCTCCCCCACCCACACCGCCGTGGACGCCGAGGCGCACAGCTCGAGGGTGACACCGCGGGCACTCCGCGCCACCGGCGTCGACGACAGCACGAGCGCCACGGTGTCCAGGCCTTCGACGAAGCGCTGCAGGCGCCGCCACGTCGTGAACGGCAGGCGGGCCAGGTCGGCCGCCCCGACGTCGCCAAGGTCGAGCGCGACGACGCCGAAGCCGCCGGCCTCGAGTACGAGGCCGAACGCCTTGATGGCCCGCTCGAGCAGCACGTGCGGACGCGACACACCAGCCGGATCGCCCCGGGCCCAGAGCAGATGGTCGAGCGCCAGGCCGGCGGCCTGCGCCGAGCCGGCATCGAAGGTGTCGTGGGTGTCGACGAGGGCGGCGAGGTCGCCGCGGGCGGTCGCGGCGGCGAGCGAGGCGAGGAGCAGGCTGGTCCGGCCAGAGGACGCCGGGCCGACGATCTCGGACGTCTCACCGCACGGCCAGCCCCCGGCAAGGCGCGGATCCAGCCACGGCAGGCCAGTCGGCGTGACGCGGACGGGCTCGGGCGGCGTGCCGGCATCGGTGACCGTCCGATCCAGCCGGCGGGCCCGCAGCAGCGCCTCGATGTGCACTCGAGCGGCCTGCATGACTCTATTTTCGCTCTTTATTCGCCATAACGCAAGGACTGACCGCTAACTCGACCGCTCGGCTAAACCACCGCCCGCCGTTGCCGATTGAACACCCAGTCATCGTGTCTCCCGTGCCCAATCGACTGACGACTCGTGCGCTGATCCTCGCCCTGCCTTTGCTTGGCCTGTCGGCCGGCGGCGCGATCCTCCACGCGCAGCCCGCCAGCCGGTTGGTGACGCGCGAGTACCCGCTCAACCTGTTCGACACGATCGGGGCCATCCGTCGCCTCGAACCGAGCAAGATCGGCCTGCACCACCCCGTCGCCGTCAACGCCACGGTGACCTTCGTCGATCCCATCTGGCGGACGCTGTACGTCCAGGACGCCACCGGCGGCATCCTCGTCCGCCTCGACGCGCCGATCGACGCGCGCGTCGGCGAGCGCCTCCAGATCGGCGGGATCACCGACAACGGTGATCCGCTGCCGCTGATCGTCGCCCAGCACGTCACCCGCCTGGGCAGCGACACGCTGCCGACCGCCAAGCCGTTCGTCGCGAACCGGGCCCTGCACTTCCTCGACGACGCCGAGCGCATCGACGTCGGCGGCGTGATCCAGCGCGTCGCCACCGACACGCCCGGCCACCTGATCGCCGAGCTCGTCGCCTTCGACGGCACGCCGTTCCGCGTCACCGTCGCCGGCCACTGGCAGCAGTCGCTGCCACAGGGGCTGGTGGGCGCCGAGGTGCACGCGACCGGCATCCTGGCCCGGCTGATCGAGCCCGATCAGCAGCTGCGCGCCCTGCACCTGCTCGTGCCGACGGTGGACGCCATCACCGTCACGCGTGCGCCCGCCTCCGATCCGTTCGAGCTCAACCTGGCGCCGAACACCGGCCCGCTCGATCACCTGACGCCGGCCCTGGCGCCGTACCGGATCCGCGTCCGCGGCTTCGTGACACTGGCCACGGCGACGCAGGTGTTCATCGAGAACGATCGCGGCGCCTTCCGCGTCGAGCTCACCGCCGGCCAGGAGATGCCCATCGCCGGCGCGGAGATCGACGCGAGCGGCTTCGTCGTCCCCGGCGACACGCCGGCGCTGCGCCACGCGCTGGTCCGCGCCACCGGTGCGCCGCCGCGCACCCCGACCGCGGCGACCAAGCCCGCCGCCCACCTGTTGCGCGACGACGCCCCCGGCCGCCTGACGACGACCGCGGCCTACTTCCTCGACGCCACCGTGAAGGGGCAGGAGCAGCGGCTCACCCTGGTCGACGACGACGTCCTGGTGACGGCGATGGTGCCCCTCGCCGGCGGCCGGCCGCTGTCGATCGCGCCGGGCAGCCGCGTCGAGCTCACCGGCGTCCCGGAGCGTGTCGACGCCGTGCCGCCGACCGCGACGCGCCCGCGCGCGGTCCGGATGTGGCTGCGTGGCAGCGACGACATCCAGGTCGTCGCCAGCCCGTCGATCCTGTCGCGTACAGGCCGGCGCCGCCGGGGGCGTGCTGGCGCTGGTCCTGGCCGGCGTCCTGGCCTGGGCGTTCCACCTCTGGCGCCGCCGCCGCGCCGCCGAAGCGGGGCTGCTCCGCGGCCGCGAGCACGAGGCGCTCCTGGCGCGCCAGCACGACGAGCTAGTCGAGCACGCCAACGATTTCATCTGCACCTGGGACGCGACCGGCAGCCTCACCACGTTCAACCGCGCCGGGCAGCGGATGATCGGCCGACTGCGGCAGGACGTCCTCGGCCGCCAGCTCGCCGACCTGGCCCCGCCGACTCGCGCCCAGCACGTCGCCGACCTGGTGACGCGATCGCTGCGCGCCGAGGGGCCGCTCAACTTCGAGGCCGAGCTGCTGACGCCGGACGGCAACACGCTGACCGTCGAGATGACGACCCGTCCGCTGCACGAAGGCGGCGACGCCATCCAGGCGGTCGGCCGCGACATCACCCTGCGCAAGCAGGGCGAGCTGGTGCTGCAGCGGGCCAAGGAAGCGGCGGAAGCCGCGTCGCGGTCGAAGAGCGACTTCGTCGCCAACATCAGCCACGAGATCCGGACCCCGATGAACGGCATCATCGGGCTGTCGGAGCTGCTCGATCGCACCACGCTCGACGTCGAGCAGCGCGACTACGTCGACCTGCTCCGCCGCTCCGGCCAGTCGCTGCTGCGGCTGGTCAACGACGTCCTCGACTTCTCCAAGATCGAGGCCGGCCGGCTCGAGCTGGCCCAGGACCGCTTCGACCTGCCGGCGTGGTTCGCCGACACCATCGCCTCGCTGCAGGGCCAGGCCCGCGGCAAGGGGCTGACGCTGCTGTCGTCGATCGACGCGCGCCTGCCGCGCACCGCCATCGGCGACGCCGGACGGCTCAAGCAGGTTCTCGTCAACCTGGTCGGCAACGCCGTCAAGTTCAGCGAACCTGGCGATCGCCACCTGCGCGCCGACCTCGTCGCGCAGCCGGTCGACTTCAAGGACACCGGCGACATCCACCTGCGCATCCAGGTGCTGTCGACGAACGAGCACGGCTGCGAGCTGCAGCTGAGCGTGCAGGACCACGGCATCGGCATCGCCGTCGACAAGCAGGCGCACATCTTCGAGCCTTTCACGCAGGCCGATTCCTCGACGACGCGACGCTACGGCGGCACCGGCCTGGGTCTGGCCATCTCGGCGTCGATCGTCCGGGCGATGGGCGGGCGGATCTGGGTCGAGAGCGAAGTCGGCCGCGGCAGCACGTTCCACTTCACCGTGCAGCTGACGACGACGGCGCGCGGCGACGCCAGCCCCGACGGGTCGGGCGCGTCCGAGCGCGACGCCGTCGAGGCGTCATTGACGGCGCCGCAGGCGCAGGCTCCGGCAGCCGCGCGCGACGCCGAGGCGCCGGCCGCCATCGCGCCGCCGCTCGTGGCCCTCAAAGTGCTGCTGGCCGAGGACAACGAGGTCAATCAACGGATCGCGCTGGCGATGCTGAAGCGGCTCGGCCACCGTGCGGTGCTCGTCCCGAACGGCCAGGCCGCGGTCGAGCAGACCGAGCGCGAGGCCTTCGACGTCGTGCTGATGGACGTGCAGATGCCGGAGCTGAGCGGCCTCGACGCGGCCACCATGATCCGGCGCCGCGAGCGTTACACCGGCGAGGCGCTGTGCATCATCGCCCTGACCGCGCACGCCATGGAAGGCGACAAGGAACGCTGCCTCGCGGCCGGCATGAACGCCTACCTGAGCAAGCCGCTGACGCTCCTCGAGCTGAAGGCTGCGCTCGATGCGGTCGCCACCGACAAGGCGGCTCGCCCGTCCGCCCGCTCCTCCGACGACCGCGCCGCGTCGTAGGGCGGGGGCGATCCCCCAAGGCCCGCACGCTGCGCTGCGCGGCGACTATCCTCGAAGTTTGGCCACGATCGCGTCTGCGTCATAGACGCAGCTGCCCCACGTTCCCCCACTCACCTGCTGCAGCGCCGCCGAGAGCCTGTTTTCGGCCGGCCTCTCACGGCCGGCCGCGTAGCCGCCCTCTGGGCGTGCGTCCTGCTGTTCGCGGCGCTGGGCGCGCCGCGGCGTCCGCACACGGGCGGCGTCTGGGCGGCTCGATGTCAGGAGGTGAGCTTCCGGACAATCGCGTCTGCGTCATCGACGCAGCCGCCCCACGTCCCCCCACCTACCTGCTGCAGCGCCGCCCAGAGCCTGTTTTCGGCCGGCCTCTCGCGGCCGGCCGCGTGCCGCCCTCTGGGCGTGCGTCCTGCTGTTCGCGGCGCTGGGCGCGCCGCGGCGTCCGCACACGGGCGGCGTCTGGGCGGCTCGATGTCAGGAGGTGAGCTTCCGGACAATCGCGTCTGCGTCATAGACGCAGCCGCCCCACGTCCCCCCACTTACCTGCTGCAGCGCCGCCCAGTGCCTGTTTTCGGCCGGCCTCTCGCGGCCGGCCGCGTGCCGCCCTCTGGGCGTGCGTCCTGCTGTTCGCGGCGCTGGGCGCGCCGCGGCGTCCGCACGCGGGCGGCGTCTGGACGGCTCGATGTCAGGAGGTGAGCTTCCGGACAATCGCGTCTGCGTCGTAGACGCAGCCGCCCCACGTCCCCCCACTTACCTGCTGCAGCGCCGCCCAGATGCGGGTGGCGTCGGGCAGCGCCGGGTCGGGTGCCAGGTCCGGGCGCATCGTGCGCATCGCCAGTTGCTCGTCCGCGGGCGCGTCGCCACTCATCAGATCGATGCTGCCGTCGAGCGTGCGCGTGTCGATGATCACGCGCACGCGGTCGCCGTCGACGCAGCCGGCCGATCGGTCCGCCGGCCAGCGCCTCGGGACCGACGTGGCCGATGCAGGCGCCGGTCGACACGCCGGAGAAGCGCGCGTCGGTGATCAGCGCGATGGTCTTGCCGACGTCGAGGTGCTTCAGCGCCGAGGTGACCTGATAGGTCTCCTCCATGCCGGCGCCGATCGGTCCGCGGCCGATCAGCACCATCACGTCGCCCGGCTGGATGCCGCTCGGGCCCCTGCGCTCTTGATCGCGGCGATCGCGGCGCGCTCCGACGTGAAGACGCGGGCCGGGCCGGTGTGGCGATAGACGCCGTCGGCGTCGACGCAGCTGCGGATCGATGGCCGTGCTCTTGATGACCGCGCCCTCCGGGGCGAGGTTGCCGCGGATGAAGGAGACGGTGCTGGTCAGCCCGCGCTCGCCGGCGCCGCCGCCGGCGGCATGATCACGTCGTCGGGATCGACGCCGTCGCGCTCGCGCAGGAGCTCGCGGACGCGCCGCCGCCGCTGCGAGTGCTTCCCACCAGTCGAGCACTGTCGCCGAGCGTTCGCCCGACGCGGTCAGCACCGACGAGATCGAGCAGGCCCAGGTCGCGCAGGTGCAGCATCACCTCCGGCACGCCGCCGGCCAGGAAGACGCGCACCGTCGGATGCGGGCCGTTGGGCAGCGCGTCGACGAGACGCGGCACGCGGCGGTTCACCTCGAGCCAGTCGTCGACGGTCGGCCGCGCGCAGGCCGGCGGCGTGGGCGATGGCGGGGATGTGCAGCAGCAGGTTGGTCGAGCCGCCGAAGGCCGCGTGGACGACCATCGCGTTGCGGATGGCGGCGTCGGTGAGGATGTCGCGCGACGTGAGTCTTCGTGCGGGCGCGGAGGCGCGAGCACGCCGCGCGCCGAGCGCGCGGGCCATGTCGAGCCAGATCGGCTGGCCCGACGGGGCCAGGGCGCTGTGCGGCACCGACATGCCCGAGCGCCTCGGCGACGACCTGCGACGTGGCGGCGGTGCCGAGGAACTGGCAGCCGCCGCCGGGCGACGCGCAGGCCCGGCAGCCCAGCTCGGCGGCCTCCTCGAGCGTGATCTCGCCGTGGGCGTAGCGCGCGCCGATCGTCTGGACCTTGCCGGCGTCCTCGCCGTCGGTGGCCGGCAGGGTCACGCCGCCGGGCACGAGCACGCCGGGCAGGTCGTGCGCCCCGGCCAGCGCCATCATCATCGCCGGCAGGCCCTTGTCGCAGGTCGCGACGCCGAGCACGCCGACTCGCGTCGGCAGCGAGCGAATCAGCCGGCCGCAGCACCATCGCCGCGTCGTTGCGATACGGCAGCGAGTCCATCATGCCGGTCGTGCCCTGCGTGCGGCCGTCGCACGGGTCGGTGACGTAGCCGGCGAACGGCAGCACAGCCGGCGCCTGCGCAGCTCCTCGGCCGCGGCCTGCATCAGCAGCCCGACTTCCCAGTGGCCGGTGTGGTAGCCGAGCGCGAGCGGGCTGCCCGTCGGTCTCGCGGATGCCGCCCTGCGTGCTGAGGATCAGCACCTCGGGTCGCCGCAGCTCGCGTCGGCGCTGCCAGCCCATGCCGGCGTTCTGGGTCCAGCCGAAGAGATCGCCGCTCGGGCGCTCGCAGCAGGTCGGCGGGCTCGAGCGGCAGCGCGCCGGCCGGCCCGGGCTGGGCGGTGACGACGGTCTCGAGGACGGCGAGATCGGACTCGCAGGTACGCAGGGCGTCGGCGGGCAACATCTGGAGTTCACTATAAACTACGCCTGCTCATGCGTTGGCCGGCCCGGTGGCGGCGTCTCCGCGCGTTCCTGATCGGCGCCGCGATCCTCGCGGTCCTCGGCTATGCCGGCGCCGCCATCCGCCTCTACGTCAACCAGGTGGCGCTCGTCTTCGGGACGCCGACACGCGGCAACCTGGTGCCGCGCAGCCTCGGGCTCGCGCCGGACACCGTGGTGCTGACGGGGATCGGCGGCCTCGTCACCAACGCCTGGCGGCTGCATCCGGCAACCGCGGTGAGCCCGTACTGGGTCCTGTACCTGCACGGCAGCGGCACCACCATCCGCTCCAGCGCCAACCTCCGCCGCTGCGACCAGCTGCGCGGCCTGGGGCTCAATGTCCTGGTCGTCGAATACCCCGGCTTCGGCGACGTCGGCGGCACGGCCAGCGAGCCCGGCGTGCACGCGGCCGCCCGGGCCGCATTCGATCACCTGCGGCGCGTCGAGCGCGTGCCCGCGGATCACATCGCGATCTACGGCTGGTCCCTCGGCACGGGCGCGGCGGTGCCACTCGCCCGCGACGTCGACGAAGCCGCGCTGATCCTCGATGGCGGTTTCACGTCGATGCTCGACTGGGTGCGCGAGCAGCATCCGTTCCTGCCGGTGGCCTGGCTGATCGTCCATCCGTTCCGATCGGACGAGGCGATCGCCGGCACGCACAGCCCGACGCTCTTCCTGCACAGCCCGACCGATGTGGTCGTGCCGTTCGAGCAGGGCGGGGCGATGTTCGCGAAGGCCGCCGAGCCGAAGCGGCTGGTCCGGCTGGCTGGCGGCCATGACGAGCCGAACGCCCAGGACGCCGACCGTTACACCGCGGCCATCCACGATTTCCTGGCGGGCGTCCTCCGGTGGCCCGTGGCAGCGCCGAAGCGGTCGGCGGGCATTGCCGTCAGCGCGGCGCTGGCCCGCGGCGGCATCGAGTCGGCGCTGGCCGCCTGGCGGACGGCCCTGGCCGAGGGCGATGGCCGGTGGAGCCTGGCCGAGTACCAGCTGCAGTACGTCGGCCGCCAGCTGACCGGCGCCAACCGGCACGCCGAGGCGGTGGCGCTGCTGCGCGCCAACCGTGATCGCTTTCCCGATTCCCCGCTGGCCTGGTTCGAGCTGGGCCGGGCGCTGGCGGCGGCCGGCCGGCGCGACGACGCCCGTCTCGCCTTCACGCAGTCGCTGACGATCGAACCGGGCCCGCTCAATCCGAGCCACCGCGCGCGCGCCGGCCTCGATTGATCCGTCGACCCACGCGCCCGGCAGTCCGGCACGGTCACGATAGACTACCGCTGCTCATGCATTGGCCGAACCGGTGGCGACGTCCATTTCGCGTCGTTGGTGACGTGGCGATCCTGGTCCTGCTGGCGTACGGCGGCGTCATCGGCTACCTCTACGCGTATCAGGTCGAGCTCGTCTTCCAGCCGCCGCCGTCCGGCTCCCTCTACATGACCAGCGTCGGCCTCGTGCCGGAGCGGGTGATCGTCGCCGGCGAGGGGAGCCTGTCGACCGTGGCCTGGCGGGTGCGTGCGGCGAGCACGGCCGCCGGCGGCGCCAGTCCCTATTGGGTGCTGTTCCTGCACGGCAACGCCGCCGCGATCAGCGCGAGCCCGAACGTCCGGCGCTACCACCAGCTGCGGCAGTTGGGGCTCAACGTCTTCGCCGTCGAATATCCCGGCTTCGGCGACGTCGGCGGCGCCGCGAGCGAGGCGGGCATGCATGCCGCCGCGCGAGCCGGCTTCGACCACCTGCGCCGGGTCGACGGCGTGCCTGCCGACCGGATCGTGATCTACGGCTGGTCGCTGGGTACCGGCGCCGCGGTGCCGCTGGCCCGCGACGTCGACGAGGCTGCGCTGATCGTCGAAGGCGGCTTCACGTCCGTCCTCGCCCGTGCCAGCGAGCAGCATCCGTTCATGCCGGTGGCCTGGCTGCTGCAGCACCCGTTCAAGTCCGACCAGGCGATGGCCGGCACCGGCAGCCCGACGCTCTTCCTGCACAGCCCCGACGACGTGATCATCCCATTCCGTCACGGCGAGACGATGTTCGCCAAGGCCGCCGAGCCGAAGCGCCTCGTCCGGCTGGCCGGCGGCCACATCTACCCCAACGCCGAGGATGCCGACCGCTACGCGGCGGCGATTCACGACTTCCTGCGTGACGCGCTCGGCTGGACGCCGGCGGCGCCGCCGCGCTCGGCGGGGGTCGCGGTGGCCAAGGCACTCGCCGGCGGCGGGCTCGCAGCCGCGCTCGCGGCGTGGCAGACGGCGCTCGCCGAGGGTGAGCCGCGCTGGAACCTGGCCGAATACGAGCTGCAATATGTCGCCCGGCAATGCACGCTGCGCGACCAGCACGAGGCAGCACTCGCGCTCTTCCGGGCCAACCGCGACCGCTTCCCGGCCTCACCGCTGGCCTGGTACAAGCTGGGAAGGGCGCTCGACGCCGCCCAACAGCGCGACGACGCACGCCGCGCGCTGCGCCGCTCGATCGCCCTCGAGCCGTCGATCCTCAACCCGAGCCACGCCATCCTCCGCCGCCTCGGGTGAACCGGCGGCCGTGCCGCACCAGTTATCCTGTCTGCCATGACTTTCGCAGGGAAGACCGTCATCGTCACCGGAGGCACGCAAGGGATCGGGGAGGGGTGCGCCGCCGTGTTCGCCGCCGCCGGCGCCTCGGTCGTGGTCGCCTCGCCCGACACCGTCCGCGGGCCCGAGATGGCCGCCGCGCTCACCGTGCGCGGCCCGGGCCGGGTCCACTACACGCGGTGCGACGTCACCTCGGACGGCGATTGCGTCGCCCTCGTCGCCGCCACCGTCGAGCGCGACGGGCGCCTCGACTGCCTGGTCAACAACGCCGGCTGGCATCCGCCGCACAAACCAATCGACGACTTCTCGCTCGACGACTTCCGCGCCCTGCTCGAGCTCAACGTCATCAGCGTCTTCGGCCTGGCCAAGCTGGCGCTGCCGCACCTGCGCCGCACGCGCGGCTCGATCGTCAACGTCGCCAGCCTGGTCGCCACCATCGGCCAGCACCACGCCACCACCTACGTCGCGACCAAGGGCGCCGTGAAGTCGTTCACCAAGGCGCTCGCCGTCGACGAAGCCGTGCACGGCGTGCGCGTCAACAGCATCTCGCCCGGCAACGTCTTCACGCCCCTGTGGCAGGCCGCGATTGACGCGGCGCCCGATCCGGCCCAGTGCCGGGCCGACGGCGAGGCCGCGCAATGGGCCGGCCGGATGGGCACGCCCGAGGAAGTCGGTCGCCTCTGTCTCTTCCTCGCCTCCGACGCCACCTTCACGACTGGCGTCGATCACATCATCTCGGGTGGCGCCGAGATCGGGTACGGACGCAAGGCTGTGGGCCGTCCTGGTGATTTCTAAAGTGGCTTCCGGGCGGGGCATCCCGCCTGGCGGCGTTGCTCATCGCTCACGTATTCCCGATACGCTCGCTCTTCGCGCCTTGCCAGCCGGGCGCCGCGCTCCGGAATCCACTTCACAAATCACCAGGACGGCCCACTAGCAGAATGACCACCCTGTTCCCGCCCCGCCGCGTCGCGGGCGTCGTCTTCGACATCGACGGCACGCTGCTCGACAACATGCCGTTCCACATCGAGGCCTTCGAGGCCTTCACCGCGGCGCACGGCCTGCCGCCGCTGACGCTCGAGATGCGCAAGTGGATGGACGGCCGGCGCAATTCCGACATCTTCCCGCGCCTGTTCGATTGGGCCCTGACCGACGCCGAGATCGCGTCGCTCTCGCACGAGAAGGAGTCGGCCTATCGCCGGCTCTCGGCCGGCCGCCTGACGCCCCTGGCCGGGCTGATGCGCCTGGTCGATGGGCTCGAGGCGGCGGCCGTCCCGATTGCGCTGGCGACGTCGGCCCCGCGCGAGAACGTCGAGCACACCCTGCGCGAACTCGACCTGGCGGCGCGCCTGACGGTGATCGCGCGCAGCGACGAAGTGGCGCACGGCAAACCCGAACCGGACGTGTTCCTCGAGGCGGCGCGCAAGCTGGGCGTCGCGGCGAGCGACTGCGTGGCGTTCGAGGACGCTCCGATGGGGATCGTCGCCGCGGCCCGGGCCGGAATGACCGTGGTGGCCGTCACCACGAGCTACCCCGCCGATGTCCTGGCCGGCACGGATCCGCCGCCGGCGCTCGTCGTCTCGCACTTCGACGAGCTGCTCGACGGCCCGGGCAGCTGGCTGCTGTCGGGCATGGCGCGGGGGTAGATTTCCAGAGCAGGGCGCGCTGGACGCATCGTTTTCTGTGCGTCGACGCCCCGATGCAGCGCGAGCATTCCCTACGCGCTCCACTTCCGCAAGCCGGTAGACCGCGCTCCGGCTGAAGCCGGACGCCAGGCCGCCCTCAATCTCCACGCGGCCTCGTGTCCGCAGCGACGACGCCGGCTGAGAACAGGTCGCGCCGTCGCGCGACCCGCCGTCGCTGGGCCTGCGCGCGCTCTACCCTGTCGCTGGCGTCGGCTCGCTCCAAGTCGCGCTCCGGGAACGCTCGCGCCGCCCACGCCTCGGCGTCCCGAGCGCGCGCACGTCGGCCGTCGCAACAGTCTGCGAAAAGGACCGCAGCGTCCGAACCTGCCGACATCGACACCGTGAAGCCGGCGCGGACTTGGCGTCGACGCCCTGGAGGCGGCGCGGCGTCCTGAGTCACGACTGCGCCGCTCACGTGAAGTTCCTCGCGCGCGGCGAGTATCCTTCTCGAATGGTGGACGTCTTCTGCGACGAGAGCTACGACGGGCACAGCTACGCGCTAGGTGGCTGGATTGCAGCGCCGCACGGGTGGGCACTTTTCAATCCACGTTGGCGGGCGATGCTGAACAGTCAATCGATGCCTGACGGTTCTTCGGTGCCAGCCTTCCACACCGCCGAGATCGTCAATAGAGATCTGGTGAGCGGCAGCCGGTTCAAGGGCTGGACGTTCGACCAAGAAAAGGCTGCCTTCGCGGCGGCCCTAGACGTCATCGAAGACAGAACGCTCTGCTCCAACATGTTCGCTATCGGCTGCTGCGTGTCGTTGCCGCAGAGGGCTCCCTTGGTCGATCACCAGGACACCATCTGGCACCTACTGTTCACAAGATTCATCGTGATGGTCGTGGAGAAGTTTCGGGCGTTCAATGGCTTCACCTTCACGCTTGATTCCAAGCCTGAGGTGAAAGCTCATGTCGACAGCTTCTTTACTGAGGCTTTCGCGATGGCCGAGCGGACTTCACCTGGAAAATTCGCCAGTTCCATCGTACGCTTTGAACCAGACGAAGCAGAACCCGGTCTTCAAGCCGCAGACTTGCTGATGTACGAGTGGCGCCGGTTTCTCTCTGACCGCATCGCGAAACCCGAGAAATCACCTCGGCGATTGGACCTTCGCCTGCGAGAGGTCTGCCCGACCTATTCGGAGCTTCACTACCTGAGCGCGGAGGCCGTCGCTGCGGCCCAAGCAGGCCATGGCGCCAGCAAAGGAGGTCCACTTGCGGCGACCCTGCTCACTTATCCGATGACGCGAACGTAGGTCTCTCTTCGCCGGAGTCGACCGAGGCGCCGAGTAACGTCGCGCAGCGCGGTAGGACCGCGTCTTCGGGACGCCGCGGGATACACGGGGCGGGCGTTCCCGGAGCGCGACTTGGAGCAAGCCGACGCCAGCGTCAGCGTAGAGCGCGCGCAAGCCTCAGCGCCGGCCGGTCGCGCGACTGCGCGACCTGATTGGACCGGCGTCGTCTGGTGCGGCCGCGCAGCGGCCGGCTGCGGCTGGAGCGTGCTCTACCGGCCCGCGGAAGTGGAGCGCGGAGCAATCGTCTTGGCTGTCAAGCCGTCGTCGCTCGCCACGGCTTCCGGTCACGGAGAATCGCGTTGAGCACGGTCAGCAACTTGTGCATCACGGCCACCAGGGCGACCTTACGCCGCTTGCCGGTCGCGAGGAGGCGGTCATAAAAGATCTTCAGCTCGGGGTTGAAGCGGACGGCCACGAGTGCCGCCATGTACAACACGCGGCGGACCTCGGCTCGGCCACCCCAGATGGTCCGCCGGCCGCGAAACTGCCCGCTGTCGTTGTTGAGCGGCGCGACGCCGACTAACGCGGCCAACGGGCGGCGGGCGAGCGTGCCGAGTTCGGGCAACGTCGCCAGCAACGTCCGCGCCGTGATGGGCCCGATGCCCGGTACGCTCTGCAACAGGTCATCCTGCTCGCGCCAGATCGGTGACTGCCGGATGAGCGCCTCTACCTGGCCGTCGGAGTCGTCGATCTGCCGGCTCAACCAGGTGATATGCGCCTCGAGGCTGTGCCGCACGGCCTGGGCCTGCGCCTGCGCCAGCCGCTGCCGCTCCGCCGTGCACATCAGACGAGCTGCTGCCGCCGCGCGACCAGCGCTTCGAGCTCCTGCGTCGCCGCGTCCGGCAGTGGCCGGACCGCGGGCCGCACGCGCTCGGCAAACGTGGCCAGCACGTGCGCGTCGATCGTATCGGTTTTGGCGCTCCGCCCGAGCGCGTGGGCAAACGCGCGCACCTGGCGCGGATTCACCACGACGACGGGCAAGCGCGCCGTCGCGCAGGCCGCGACCCAGGGGCGCTCGTAGCCGCCCGTGGCCTCCACGACGATCAACGCGGGGTGCCGGGGACGCAGCGCCGCCACGAGCGCGCTGATGCCATCGTCCGAGGTGGCAAATGTGACGGTCGCGACTTCGCCGGCGACCGCCATCTCCACCGTGTCCTTGGCCACATCGAGCCCGATCCAACACGTCGTCATCGTCGTGTCCTCCGGGAACGGCATCGGGAACTCCACCCTATGATGCGAGCTCAACGCTCGGGCAATCGGTACCAGTTTAGCGATGCCAGAAACCGGACGAAGGCCCCTGCTCCGCGTGGGCTCATGACCCGGGGAATGCCGCGGGCTCTTCGTCCGGAGCGCGACACACCGTGCAGGCCCGTCAGGCTGGGCCGGTGCTCACCCGTGTCAAGGCGCGCCGCAACCCGGCGCCCCGCTGACGCGGGCTCCGGCCTTGACACGGGCTCCGCGCCGGCCCGCGTGAGTCGGGCTCACACGGCGCGCCGAACCATCGTCAAGATATAAGGGAATGCCCGCCCCGCATCAGGGCGTCATTCCCAGCCGCGACCTGAACTACGCCTGGTACTTCACGCCCAGCTTGTCGAGGACGTTCTGCGGCGCGCCGTTCCAGACGTTCGGCACGTTGCCCTGGTAGCCGAGATCCTTGACGCCGACCTTGCTCGACCAGAACCCGGCCGCGACGAGGTCACGCATCCCGCTGAAGAAGCGGACGCCGTGGCTGAAGCGCTTGTCGGCCTTGGCCGGGAAGGCGATGTCGTCGAGGATCTGCCGGCGCTGCGCGTCGGTCGCCTGGACGAACGTCTTGTCGAAGCGCTTGAGCGACTCGGTGTCGAGCCACTTCAGGCCGCCGCGCGCCGCGACCTGCCGCGCCGCCTGGACGTTGACGATGTGATCGACGAACTCGGACGCGCCCGCCTCGGAGGCACTGCCGGAGCGCTCGTCCTTCGGGATGATCAGGTCGGCGAGGACGACGACGGTCGCGTACTCGCTGGCGGTGAAGAACTTCGGCTTGTAGGCCGTGCCGGCGGTAGCCGCCGCGCGCCGGGCCGACTGCGCCTGCGTCGCGGCCTGCTCGGCCTCGGCTTCGGTGAAGGCCAGCGCAGCCACGGCCGGCGTGGCGCCGAGGATCTGGAGGACGCGGCGTCGCTTGATGTCGCGCATCAGATGTTCCCCTTCTTCCGCTCGTCGGCGATGTACTCGGACGTCCGCCAGGCGAGCGCCATGATGGTCCAGGTCAGGTTCTTGTCGGCCTGCGAGGTGAACGGCCCGCCGTCGCAGACGAAGACGTTCTTGGCGTCGTGCGCCTGGCAGTTTGCATTCAGGGCGGACGTCTTGGCGTCGCTGCCCATCCGCGTCGCGCCGGCTTCGTGGATGATGAGGCCGCCGACGGCCAGCCCGTAGTCCTGCTCCTTGGTCGGCATCGGCGAGGTCGGCGTGCCGCCCATCTCGGTGATGATGCTGCGGAAGGTCTCCTGCATGTGCTTCGCCTGGAGCCGCTCCGTCTCGTTCCAGCTGTGGTTGAAGCGCAGCACGGGGATGCCGTACTTGTCGACGACGTTGGGATCGATCTCGCAGTAGCAGTTCTCGCTCGAGACCTGCTCGCCGCGCCCCGACAGGCTGACGAAGGCGCCGTAGTAGCGGCGGTATTCATCCTTCAGGTCCTTGCCGTAGCCGCCGCCGCGGCTCTGCGGATAGTTCTGGATGCCGCCGCCGAAGCCGTAGCCGGGCATGCCGAAGCCGCCACCGAGCTCGATGTGGTAGCCGCGCGGGAAGCCGAGCGCCTTGTTGTCGCCCCACCACGGCACGTAGAGGTGCATGCCGCCGACGCCGTCGGCGTTGTAGCGCGGCATGTCCATCAGCTTGGGGATGAACCCGCTGACGTTCAGGCCGGTCGAGTCGGTCAGGTACTTGCCGACCGCGCCGCTCGAGTTGGCCAGGCCGCCCGGGTGCCGCGTCGACTTCGAGTTCAGGAGGAGGCGCGCCGACTCGCAGCAGGACGCGGCGAGGACGACGGCCTTGGCCCGCACCTGGTGCTCGGTCAGCTTCACCGAATCGACGTAGGAGACGCCGGTGGCGAGCCCCTCGTCGTTCGTCACCACCTCGCGGGCCATCGCGTTGGCGAGGATGGTCAGCTTGCCGGTCTTGAGCGCCGGCGGGATCATCACCGACGTGCTCGAGAAGTTCGAGTGGGTGGCGCAGCCGCGCCCGCACTGGCCGCAGTAGTGACAGGCGGCCCGGCCGTTGTGCGCCTTGGTGAGGATGGAGAGCCGCGACGGCACGACCGGAATCTTCAGCTTGTCGCACGCCTGCTTGATCAGCAACTCGTGGTGCCGGGGCTTGGGCGGCGGCAGGAAGATGCCGTCCGGCTCGTTGTGCAGGCCGGTCTCCCTGGCGTGGTTGGTGCCGAAGATGCCGACGAACGAATCGAGCTTGTCGTAGTACGGCTTGATGTCGTCGTAGGTGATCGGCCAGTCGTCGCCGTGGCCGTCCCTGGTCTTGCCGCGGAAGTCGTCGGGGCCGAAGCGCAGCGAGATGCGGCCCCAGTGGTTGGTCCGCCCGCCGAGCGAACGGCCGCGGAACCAGCGCCACGCCCCGCTGCCGATGGTGTAAGGCTCGCCCTCGATGTCCCAGCCGCCGACGCAGCCGTCGAACTCGCCGAACGGCTTCTTGTCGCCGCCCCAGCCGCGGTTCATCGAGTCGTAGTTCCAGGCGAACATCTTGCCGTCCTTGGCGGAGTCCCACATGGGACCGCCTTCGAGCAGCACGACATCCGCGCCGGCCTCCGTCAGCACCTTGGCGGTGGTGCCGCCGCCGGCCCCGGAACCGATGATGGCAACGTCGTAGACCTTCGGCGACTTGATGACCTGCATGGGCCGGATTCTATGCCAGCGGCGCCAACGCGCAAGGCCGCAACTATTGTCGAGCCCGGTGCGCTCGGCTAGACCACGACCTTGGGCTGCTGCTGGGTCACGCAGTGGATCGCGCCCATGCCCCAGACGAGGTTCTCGCACGAGATGGGCACGACACGACGATCGGGGAAGAGCCGCGCCAGGGTCTCGATCGCCACCGCGTCGTTGGCGTGCTCGTAGACCGGCAGCAGCACGACCTCGTTGGCGATGTAGAAGTTGGCGTAGCTCGCCGGCAGCGGCTCGCCGTCGGCGAGGATCCGGCCGGGCATCGGCAGCTTCACCACCTGATAGCGGCGGCCGGCGGGATCGTGCGCCAGCTCGAGCCGGCGCACGTTGTCCTGGAGCGGCGCGAAATTCGGATCGGCCGGATCGTCTTCGACGGCGCAGACGATCGTCCGCGGCGACACGAAGCGCGCGATGTCGTCGATGTGGCCGTCGGTGTCGTCGCCGGCGACGCCTTCCCCGAGCCACAGCACGTCGCTGACGCCGAGAAAGTCGCGCAGCGCCCGCTCGAGGTCGGCGCGCGAGGCGCCCGGGTTGCGGTTCGGGTGCAGCAGGCACTGCTCCGTCGTCATCACGACGCCCTCGCCGTTGACGTCGATCGAGCCGCCTTCGAGGACCAGCCCGGGCTCGAACACCGGCACGCGCAGGAGCGGCGCCAGCGCGCGCGGCACCGACGAGTCGCGCATCAGCGTCTCGTACTTGCCGCCCCAGGCGTTGAAGCCCCACGCGTTGTAGGCCAGCGCGGCGTGCGCGAGCGGCTCGCCCGGCTGGCGGCGATCGGGCCGGGCGAGCAGGAAGTTCGGGCCGTAGTCGCGGATCCACGAATCGACCGTGGCGATGACGTGCAGCTGGACGTTGCGCGCCTGCGGCCACGGCATCCGCGTCCGCACCTGGTCGCGCGTCGCCTCGTCGTTGACCAGCACGTGGACGGTCTCGTGCTCGGCCAGCACCTCGATCATCCGGAGGAAGATCGACGCGACCTGCGGCACCCGATCCGGCCACGTCAGCGGATCCTTGGGCCACGACAACCAGGTGGCAGCGTGCGGATGCCACTCGGGCGGCATCGCGTAGCCGAGCGCGGCGGGCGTCGAGCGGGTCATCGCGGCGAGACGAACGGCACGTCGAGCAGGCGCGAGGTCAGGCCGCCGTAGGCGTCCACTCGCCGATCGCGGAGGAACGGCCAGTTCTGCCGAGTCTCCTCGATCTTGGCGCGGTCGATCGGGACGAGCAGGATCTCCTCCTGATCGGACGACGCCTTGGCCAGGATCCGGCCGAACGGATCGGCGACGAACGACTGGCCCCAGAAGGTCAGCTCACCTTCAGGGCCGACGCGGTTGACCGCGACCACGAACACGCCGTTGGCGATGGCGTGGGCGCGCTGGATCGTCTCCCACGCCGAGTGCTGGGCCAGGTTCATCTCCTGGCTCTCGGACGGCAGCCAGCCGATCGCCGTCGGATAGAACAGGATCTCGGCGCCCTGCAGGGCCGTCAGGCGGGCGCCCTCGGGGAACCACTGATCCCAGCAGACCAGCACGCCAAGGCGGCCGGCGCTGGTGTCGTGCACCTTGAAGCCGAGGTCGCCGGGCGTGAAATAGAACTTCTCGTAGTAGAGCGGATCGTCGGGGATGTGCATCTTCCGATACGTCCCGACGATGGCCCCGTCGCGATCGAAGACGACCGCGGTGTTGTGGTAAAGGCCGGCGGCGCGCCGCTCGAAGAGCGAGGCGATGACCGTCACCTTGTGCTTCCGCGCGGCGGCGGCGATGGCCTGCGTCGACGGTCCGGGGATCGGCTCGGCCAGGGCGAAGAGCGCCGTGTCTTCCTTCTGGCAGAAGTACTGCGAGCGGAAGAGCTCCTGCAGGCACACGACCGTCGCGCCGCCCTTGGCGGCCTCCCCGATGCGCGCGATTGCCTTCTTGAGGTTCTTGTCGGGCTTGACGTCGCAGGTCATCTGGACGAGCCCGACGACGTTGTGCCCGGACGCCGCACGGGAGCGGGCGGTACCCTTCTTCACTCCCGCAGTGTAGCGTGAACGGGGCTCGCGCCCGAAGCGTCGCGGAGGTGACGGCGGCCGGCGATCGCGCCGGCCGCGCCACCATGCCGATCAGCCGATCGGCGAAGAGGCCTACCGTTCGGCCGCGGCGTCGATGCTCACCGGCTTGTACCCGCCTACCGTCTTGAAGTAGAGCAGGAGCAGCAGGTAGACGACCGCCATGACCACCGGGATGAAGGCATCCGCCACCAGCGTCTTGCGGTCGCCGAGGATGCTGGCCTCGGCCACCATCTTCTGTTCCGGCGTCTTCGTCACCGCCGTCTGCGCCGCCGAGAGTTTGGTGCCGTCGAGGCCGGTGGCCTCGGCGAGGAACAGGAACTTGCTCGGCGTCGGCGCCTTGTACTGCTCGTAGACCGCCGGGGCGGTCGCCTGGAGGTGCTCGGCGGTGAAGCGGTCCTTGGCGTAGCCCAGGCCCGGCCCACCCAGCAGGCCGGCCGACATCATGCCGATCCCGCCCATGATCGACATCGCGACCGCGCCCGTGCGCGGGAAGCGATCGCCGACCACGGCCAGCATCGTCGGCCAGAAGAACGTCTTGCCGAGCGCGTAGACTGCGAGCGCGAACATCGCGCCGGCAAACGTCTCGATGCGGCTGACCATCAGCAGACCGACCGCGCCGAGCACCGCGCAGATCAGCAGCAGGCCGATCGGGGAGACGTTCAGCTTCTTTTCGATGAAATCGAACGAGAAGCGCAGCGTGAACATCAGCAGCGAGGTGAACACGAACAGGATCTTGCCCTGCGCCGGGGAGAGGATGTTGCCGGTGATGTTCTGGATCCAGCCGTCCGTGCCGAGCTCCACGGCCCCGACCAGCGCGTGCGTGACGAAGAGCACGAACAGCAGCAGCGACCCAACCGAGAAGTTCGTCTTCACGGCCACGACGAGCAGCAGAACTCCGGCCGTCGCCCACGCGATCAGGCTCCAGGTCCCGGACGTGAAGAACGCGTTCCCGGTGAAGAACGAGAGAATCGAGCCGAGCTGATCCTTGAAGAAGAGGCCGATCAGCACGCAGGCGACGAGCGCTCCGAGCATCCCGACCTCACGCAGCATGGTCCAGACACTGAGCCCCTTGGCCGACGCCTCCGACTTCGGAAAGCTCTGACCGAAGAAGGCGATGCCGTAGAGCAGCGTCGGCACCAGGAACAGGCCGAGCTGCACCTTCCACCCGACCTGCATGCCCTCGCCGAGAATCCATCCGACGAGCCCGCCGAGGACGAGACCGGCCGGCCAGCTGGCGTGCAGGATGTTCAGGTAGTGGGTCCGGTTGTTCGGAAAGAGCGTCGAGACGAGGGGATTCGCCACGGCCTCGAGCGTGCCGTTGGCCAGCGCGAAGACGAAGGTTCCCAGATACAGGAACAGATACGCCGTCGACTGCGCCTGCCCCTTCGTCGCGGCGAACGTGATGAAGGCCGACAGGACGTGGAACAGAAACGCGGCGACGACAAGCTTGCCATAGCCGACGCGGTCGACGACCACGCCGCCGATGATGATGCCGAAACAGAAGCCGGTGAAACCGGCGCCGCCGATGGCGCCGAGCTGCGCGCCCGTGAACCCGAAGTCGGCGGCCCAGCTGGCCAGGATGCCGCCGCGAATGCCGAACCCGATGCCGGCAGCCAGAATGGCCAGAAAGCCGGCCCACAGGAGGCGTTGCGCGTTACCTGCGATTGCTTCGTTGGTGACCGATGGATTCGTCATGTCTTGTCGGTGACTCCGTGCCCGGGTGGGCTTCGCGTTCGTCGTCGTCCTGCACGTCATCGTCCGGGGAACGGGCGCGAAGCCCGCCCGGACGCCGGGTGGGCGGACGGGAACGAGAGGTTCAATTGGCGCTAGCGGGGCAAGGATACATCAGGAGCGCGGGCGGGCGGCCAACGCCGCCAGGTAGCAGCCGGCGACGACCAGCAGCAGCATCTGGAAGCCGGTGATGAGGGACAGGTACTCGGCCACCCCGCCGACCATGGCGCCAAGGAGGTTGGCGCCGTAGGCGGCCGGGATGTCGGCCGTCCGCTTGAGGCTGGAGCCGAACAGCAGCCCGGCGCAGAAAATCGGGCTGAACATCAGGGCCGCGTAGACGGCCGACTCGAGGCCCAGGCTCGAGAACGCCAGCCGGCCCACCGGCAGCAGGTAGCTGGCGGCGAGGAGGGCCAGCAGGACGCCCCCGACCAGCCACGGTTTCGTGATCTCGACCCGGCTCACGACCCACGTCGCGGCCATCGCCATCACCAGCACCGACAGGATGGCCATCGACGCCACCACCCAGGTCGAGCCCCACAACAGGGCGAACTGGATGATCGACTTCGTCTCGAGCAGCATGAACCCGGCGCCGAGGAAGAAGAAGTGCCACGAGAAGCCGACCGACGTCCCCCACAGGACACCGCGAACGGCCACCACCGACACCACCAGGACCAGGACCAGGGCCCACAGGTAGTGCGACGGCAGGTGCCGGTCGCGCATGTAGAGGAAGGGCCAGTCGTCGGTGGCCGGCGCCACGCTGGCGTCGCGCGTCAGCAGCACTCCCGGACTGATGACGTCGGGATGGTTGTAGGCCTCGACGCGATCGGGCGGCTTCAGCGTCGGGCTGATGCGGCTCAGGCCGGGCCCGACCATCAGCACCCCGAGGTAGCTGTGCTCCTGGTGGATGTGGACGCGCGGCTCGGTGCCGAAGGCCACCGCGGCGGTGTTGGCCAGGCGATCGACCAGCCAGCGCTCGCGGAAATAGTTGTAGATGACCAGCACGCCGCCCGGCTTGAGGCGCTCCTTGACGGCGCGGAACGACTCCTCGGTGAACATGTAGCTCTCGAGCCGGACCGAGGTGAAGCTCGATTGCAGGGTCAGGGAGTCGATCAGGGCGAAGACGACCAGGTCGTACTTCTTCGGCGTCGTCCGGAGGAAGTGCCGGGCGTCGTCGGTGACGACGTTCACCCGCGGGTCGCTGTAGGGCCGGTCGGGATGGAGTTCCCGCCCCAGACGCACGATCACCGGGTCGATCTCGACGGCGTCGATGCGCTTCGACCCGTGCAGCAGCGAGGCGGCGACGTCGGTGCCGGACCCGGAGCCGAGGATCAGGACATCCTCGAAGCCGTCCCCGAAGGCCGCGTACGGCCATTGGTAGAAGTACTCCTTGCGGGCGACCGGGGCCATCGACTGATGGAAGATGTTGTTGACCTCGACGACGGTCTCCTCACCTTCCTGGATGGTCGTGATCTTGTAGTACGGCGACCACGTCGTGTGCCGCGACAGGCCGTGCACGACGACCAGCGAGCCGCCCAGCAGGACGATCATCGCCAGCCGGCCGACCAGGCCCATCGGGGCGTCGACCAGCAGGACGGCGACCGCGAAGGCGACCGCGAACCAGGCCGTCGGCGGCAGCTCGAACCACGACATCAGGCCGAAGGCCACCACGCCGGCGACGCTGCCCGCCAGGTTGACGCCGTAGCCCTTGAGGGGCGGCAGGCCTTCGAGGAGCTTGCCCATGGTCTGGGCCAGGGTGGCGAACAGCACCGCCACGACCAGGAAGACCAGCGGCAGCAGCATCGTGCTCTCGACCACCACCACCGGGGCGGTGGTGCCGCTCGAGAAATAGATGCTGGTCGAGGTCGGCACCGCCACTTCCAGCCGGAAATAGGCGACCACCCCGATCACCAGGGCCTGGAGGGGGGCGTACCAGGCGAACAGGGACCGGGTCCGGGTCATCAGGCAGCCGACGCCGATGCCCAGAAACGCCGCCAGCAGGATGAAATTGGAAAAATACGCCAGAAGCCGCACATAGGCGGGCATCCAGCGAATCAGGGCCACCTGCAGGAAGAGAACGAGGAAGGAGACCAGAAAGAGCCGCAGCGCACGCATCGGAGGCGGTATTGTATACTCCGGCCGTTTGACACGACTGGAGCCCCCTATCCCGATGCGAGTTCACCTCGTCAACCCGAGCCACGTCTCCTTCGGCGTCGGAGTCATCACGCCACGTTGGCTCTTCGTGCTCGCCGCCGCCACACCGGCCCGTTTCGGCGCCCCGAACATCGTCGACGAGACCCTGGAGGTGCTCGACCCGGAGGTCGTGCAGCCCGGTGACGTCGTGGGCATCGGCATCCACACCGGCAACGCGCTGCGCGGATACGAAGTGGGCCGCATAGTCCGGGAGCGGGGCGCCACGGTCATCTTCGGCGGGATCCACGCCACTCTCTACCCGGAGGAGCCGCCTGAACTGGGTGGCGCCCACGCGGTGGTCAAGGGTGATGGCGACGTCGCCTGGGGCGAGGCCCTCGACGACGTCACCGCCGGCGAGCTGAAACTGGTCTACGAGGGCGGCCGCGTCGAGGCCGAGTCCTTCAAGGCCGCGCGCTGGGATCTGCTGCCCGAGGGCAGCTACATGTGGGCCTCGGTGCAGACCATCCGCGGCTGCCCGAAGCACTGTTCCTTCTGCTCGGTCTGGCGGACCGACGGGCAGCAGCCCCGGCAACGCCACACCGACGTCGTCATCGACGAGATCGTCCAGTTGCGCCGGATGGGCTACCGCTTCATTGCCCTCGCCGACGACAATTTCTACCCGGTGTCGCAGGAAGACCTGCGGATGGCCCGCCGCCGCGCCGACCCGGCCCGGCTCAACGAGCTGGAAGCGATCCGCGCCGAGCGCTTCGAGCTGATGGAGCGCCTCGCCGAACTGCCCCGCGACATGGTGTTCTTCACCCAGATCACCATGGAAGCGGCCGAGGACACCGCCTTCCTCGACGCCATGCGCAACGCCAACATCAAGGGCGCGCTGGTCGGCGTCGAGGCGGTCACGCCCGAAGGCCTGAAGGACGTCTACAAAGGGTTCAACGTCGCCGGCGAGGAGCTGGTCGAGCGCCTGCAGACGTTCCGCAGGCACGGCGTGCACGTGCTCGGGTCGTTCATCTTCGGCCTGCCGAGCGATCGCCCGTCGACGTTCGAGGCCACCCAGGCCCTGGCCCAGCGGGCCGGCGTCACCTTCGCCCAGTTCGTCATGCTGACGCCCTTCCCCGGCACCCTCGATTTCAACAAGTGGGAAGAGACGATGGGCACCGATCCGGAGAAGATCGGCGGCATCCCGCTGACCCGCCACTGGCTGATCCCGCAGGCGCTGCGCCCCAAGGTCTACACGCCGCATCCGGTGATGGGCGCCGAAGAGATCCGCGAGCGGACCCAGGGCGTCTGGGATCGCTTTTACAGCTTCGGCGCGATCTGGCAGCGCTCGAGCTGCGTCAAGTCCTACAAGTCTCGGCTGGCGTTCGTGCTGCTCTCGAAGCTGTATCGCCAGATGTACGCCAACACCGGCATCGCCACCGACAGCGCCCGCGTCTCGCGGTCGGCGAAGTGGGCACGTCTCATCGCCACCCACGCCCGTCGGCTGTTCGTCTCGAAGCCGATGCCCGAGCTCGCGATCCCGCGCACGACCGCGGCGCGCCGGATAACCCAGTCCCAGCCGAATCCGGCTCCGTCGCACTAGCCGCGGCCCCCGGGACGGGTCGGCGGTGTCTGGAACCGGTCGGCCCTCCGGGCCGGCCGTTGCTGGTCTAGCGGCCGCGCTCTCACGCAGGGCAGCGCTACCAGCCCAGGACCTTCGCGAACACCAGGGGCGCCACGATCGTGGCGTCCGACTCGATGATGAACTTCGGCGTGTCGATGCCGAGCTTGCCCCAGGTGATCTTCTCGTTGGGCACGGCACCGGAGTACGAGCCGTAGCTCGTCGTCGAGTCGCTGATCTGGCAGAAGTAGCCCCACAGCGGCACGTCGCCGCGGCCGAGATCCTGGTGCAGCATCGGCACCACGCAGATCGGGAAGTCGCCGGCGATGCCGCCGCCGATCTGGAAGAAGCCGATCGACTGCGATGGGCTGGTCTTCTGGTACCAGTCGGCCAGCGACATCATGTACTCGATGCCGGTCCGGACCGTGTGGACGTGCGTGACGTCGCCGGAGATGACGTGGCCGGCGTACATGTTGCCGAGCGTCGCGTCCTCCCAGCCGGGCACGAACATCGGCAGGTTGCGCTCCATCGCCGCGATCAGCCAGCTGTCCTTCGGGTCGATCTCGTAGGACGCTGTCAGCTCGCCGCTGCGCAGCACGCGATAGAGGAACTCGTGCGGGAAGTAGCGCTCGCCGGCCTGGTCCGCGGCGACCCATTCCTCGAGCACCGCCTTCTCGATCCGTCGCATCGCCTCGTGCTCGGGGATGCAGGTGTCGGTGACCCGGTTCATGTGCCGCTCGAGCAGCTTCTGCTCATCGGCCGGCGTCAGGTCACGATAATTGGGGATCCGCTCGTAGTGGGAATGCGCGACGAGGTTGAAGACGTCCTCTTCGAGGTTGGCGCCGGTGCAGCAGATGGCGTGCACCTTGCCCTGCCGGATCATCTCGGCCAGCGAGACGCCGAGCTCCGCCGTGCTCATCGCGCCGGCCAGCGTCAGGAACATCACGCCGCCGCCATCGAGATGGCGGGTCCACGCTTCGGCCGCGTCGCGGACGGTAGCGGCGTTGAAGTGCCGGTAGTGACGATCGACGAACTGCGAGATCGGTCCTGGAGCCATTGAGCCAGCATTCTACAACCCGCCGCCCGCGGGCGGGCGTCGCCGACCAGGCGGTGTACGATACCGGCGTCTTGGAATCCCGCCCGCAACTCCCCGTCGCGCCGCCGCGGCGCGGCCTCGCCCGCCTCGCATCGGCCCTCGCCTCCCGCAACTTCCGGCTGCTGTGGTGCGGCAACGTGCTCTCGACGTCGGGCACGTGGATGCAGAAGGTGGCGCAGAACTGGCTGGTGCTGACGATCGGCGGCTCGCCGTTCTGGCTCGGCCTCGACGCCTTCGTCGGCGAGCTGCCGATCCTGCTGCTGACGCTGGTCGGCGGGGTCATCGCCGATCGCCACGATCGGCGCTGGCTGCTGATCGGCTCGCAGCTGGTGCAGGCCGCGTGCGCCTTCGTGCTCGCCGCCCTGGTCTTCGGCGGCGCCGCGCACGTCCCAATCTACGGCGTGCTCGCGCTGTCGTTCTGCATCGGCGTGGCCCAGGCGTTCGGCGGCCCGGCCTACCAATCGCTGCTCCCCGCGCTCGTCCCGCGCGAAGACCTGCCCAACGCCATCGCCCTCAACTCGATCCAGTTCAACCTGTCGCGGATCCTCGGTCCGCTGATCGCCAGCGTGACGCTGGCCGCGGCCGGCCTCACCATCTGCTTCCTGCTGAACGGGCTGTCGTTCTTCATCGTCGTCGCCGCCCTGCTGCTGCTCCGGCTCGATCGCGCGGTGCCGAACGTCCGCCGCTCGATCGCCGACGAGATGCGCACCGGCCTGTCCTACGTCCGCCAGCGGCCGGCGCTGCTCGAGCTGACGGTGCTGGGCTTCCTGATGACGTTCCTCGCCTTCCCGCTGCAGACGCTGCTGCCGGTGATGGCCAAGGACGTCTTCCACCAGGGCATCGACGGCTACAGTCACCTGATGATCTGCTCGGGCTCCGGGGCCGTGCTCGGCGCCGGCATCGTCGCCTGGCGCGGCCGGGCCCCGCACATGGGCCGCCACGCCCTGGTCCTGGGCGGAGTGGTCGGGCTGCTGCTGATCGGGTTCGCCTCGGCCCGGACGCTGGCCGTCGCCTATCCGCTGCTGCTCGTCACCAGCGTGGCGCTGATCATCGTCACCTCGACGGCGATCTCGCTGGCCCAGCTGGCCGCGCCGGACGAGATGCGCGGCCGCGTCATGAGCATCTTCATGGTCGCGTTCCGCGGCGGCCTGCCGATCGGCGGCCTGGCCGTGGGATCGCTGGCCAGCGCGACGTCGGCGCCGACGGCGCTGATCGCCTGCGGCGTCGGCCTGGTGGTGGTCTCGGCGGGCTTCCTGGCCTTCGGCCACGGCGTCCGCGAGATGTAGTCGGCTAGAGAGCCGATCAGGTGTCTGTTCGAGAGGCGTCGACGCCCTGAATGCGGGTCGAGCATTCCTTCCGCGCTCCACTTCCGCAAGCCGGTAGAGCACGCTCCGGCGGCAGCCGGCCGCGTCGCGGCCGCCCCTGGCGCCGCCGCTGAGATCAGGTCGCGCCGTCGCGCGACCCGCGGCGGTGGGCCTGCGCGTGCTCTTCGCTGTCGCTGGCGTCGGCTTGCTCCAAGTCGCGCTCCAGGAACGCCCGCCCCGCGTCACCCCGGCGTCCTGAGCCAGCGCGCCAGCCGTTGGCCACGCTGCACCGCCCCGGCCTGTCAGCGATCGGACGGCGCACCGGTCAGCCATCGTTCTCGATGCGCTGGCGCCGGAAGTTCGGGGGCTACCAAGCTGCCGATACCCGAACCGACGTGCGTCATGCCCTCGGACGCCAACGGCGTTCGCCTCTCGCGCTCAGCGCGCAACCACACGTGGGGACGCGGCGGCTCGATCCGCGTTCGATCGCCCCACGTAGGGACGCTCGCAGGTCAGGACGCCGCGGTGTAGGCGGGGCGGGCGTTCCCGGAGCGCGACTTGGAGCAAGCCGACGCCAGCGTCAGCGTAGAACGTGCGCAAGCCGATCGCCGGCGGGTCGCGCGAAGGCGCGACCTGCATTCAGCCGGCGTCGTCAGGGGCGACCGCATCGTGAGTCGCGGCGGTCGACTGCAGCTGGAGCGCGTTCTACCGGCTTGCGGAAGTGGAGCGCGGAGGGAATGCGCGCCCCGCATCAGGGCGTCTACGCGCCGGCACCATCCTCGTGCGACGTCGTTCTTGGACTCCCCGATGCTCGACCTTCACGCCCAGCTTATCGAGGAATACGTATCGATCACGGATCCGCTCAGCGCTCTAGCCTAGGCCGGTACGGCCCGGATCGCCTTCTCGAGGTGGTCCCTCTGCAGCGGCTTCTCGAGGTAGTCGTCCATTCCGGCCCCGAGCGACGACGCCCGGCGGTCGGCGGCATCGTGCGCGCTGAGCGCGATGATCCACGGGCGGCAGGCGCCCGGCTCGCGCCGGATCTCCCGCGTCGCCTGTTCCCCGTCGAGCCCCGGCATCTCCAGGTCCATCAGGATCACGTCGTCGAGACCGAGCCGCCATGCTTCGACGACGGCGGCGCCGTCCGCCACCGTCCGGACGCGATGGCCGAGGCGCTCGAGCAGCCGCTGGGCGATCTGGCGGGTGATCGGATCGTCGTCGGCGACCAGGACCCGCAGGGCCCGCTCGCGGGCCGGCGCCGGCGGATCGATGGCCCGCACCTCCGGCGGCGGCGCGCTGCGCAGCGGCACCTCCAGCGTGAAGGTCGCGCCCTCGCCGGGCACGCTCGCGCCACGGACCCAGCCGCCCATCAGGTCGGCCAGCCGCGTGCTGATCGCCAGGCCCAGGCCGGTGCCGCCGTAGCGGCGCGTCATCGACGCGTCGCCGAGCTCGAACGGCTGGAAGATCTGGGCCATCCGGTCGGCCTCGATGCCGATGCCGGTGTCGCTGACGTCGACGCGCAGCATCGGCACCGCGCGGCCGCCGTAGGCGACGAACGCCCGCAGCCGCACCTCGCCCACCGCGGTGAACTTGACCGCGTTGCTCAGCAGATTCTCGATCACCTGCTCGAGCCGCGCCCCGTCGCCGAGCAGCCACTCCGGGATGTCGTCGGCGATGGTGCTCTGGAGGCGGACCGGCCGATCGGCGACCGACGCCCGGGCGCCTTCGATCAGCGTCTCGACCAGCGGCCGGAAGGCGAACGGTGCGGCCTCGACGAGGAGGCGTCCCGATTCGATCTTGGAGAGGTCGAGGATGTTGTTGATGACGCCGAGCAGCCGCCGGCCGCTGGCCAGCACCGTTTGCGCCAGCTCCAGCTGCTGGGCGTCGAGTGGCGTCGTCACGAGCAGCTCGGCCAGCCCGATCACCCCGCTCATCGGAGTGCGGATCTCGTGGCTCATGTTGGCCAGGAACTCGCCCTTGGCGCGGGTCGCCCGCTCGGCCCGCGCGGTGGTGTCGGCGAGCGCGGCGGTGCGCTCGCGGACGCGGGCTTCGAGGCCGGCCAGCGTTTCGGCCAGCGCGGTGTGCGCGGCTTCGCGATCGGCGACCGCCTGGCGCAGGTGACTGTCGCGGTCGCGCAGGCGAGCGACCATCGCCTCGAGGTCGCGCTGCAGGGCCTGCACCTCGATGGCCGCGCGGGCGTCGACGGGCCGCGGCGACGCGAGCACGCCCTGCGACGCGATGTCGCGGGTCTCCTCGACCAGCTGCTCGATCGGCCAGGTGACGCGGCGCGCCGCCAGGCGCGCGAACGGCACCGCGATGACCAGGCTGATCAGCACCCACAGCGCGGTGACGGCGTAGAACCGCGTCACCGGGCGATCGACGCTCGCCACCGATCGCCGCACGAAGACGCGCCAGCCGTCCGACGTCATGTCGTAGCGGGCGGTGAGATAGCGGCCGCCGCCGTGCGCTTCGGCGCCGGCGATGCGGTACTCGCCGATCCCCGCGCCCTGGGTCGACTGCACCCAGGTGGTGCCGCCGACGTGCGCCAGGATGCCGGGCGCGCCGAGGCCGGCCGCGCCGATCACCATGCCGCGGTTGTCGATCACCATGAGCGTCGTCCCGGCGTCGACCAGGTCGCCGGCGATGCGGCTGATCCGCGACAGGTTCAGCGAGCCTTTGATGAGGCCGTCGCGGGCGCCCGACGGGGTCACCACCGCGGCGCTGAAGACCACCTCCGGCACCGTCCGATCGAAGCCGTTGCCGAGGAACACGTCGGAGCGATAGTTGCCGCCCGTCCGCATCGGGACGGTGAAGAACTCCTTGGTCGCCGACGAGCCTTTCGCGACGAACGGCCGCGGCCGGCCGCCGTTGAGGACGCTGGCGGCGACGCGAGCGTCGCCGGCGCGGTCGAGCAGCACGATCTTGTCGAAGTCGCCGTAGACGCCCTGCGCCGAGACGAGCATCGCCTGGGCCTCGGCGTCGCCGACCGGCGCCGCCCCGACGCGGAAGGCCAGCGAGGCCGCCGCCAGGTCGTGGGCGCGCAGGTACTCGTCGACGCGGCTGCCGATGATGGCGGCGCGCTCGGACAGCTCGCGCCGCGTGTCCTGCTCGTCGCCGGACGAGACGACGCGGCCGAGGCCGAGCCCGAGCACGATCACCGGGCAGACCGCCAACGGAATGACGCTGTCGAAGACCTGCGCCCGCAGCGGCATCGGCGCCTCGCGCTCGCGCTGGAGCCAGGTGCGGGCCAGCGGCCACGCGGCCAGAACCTGGACGAGCAGCGCCTGGGCGACGCCGTTGAGGGCCTGCTGCAGGGCCCCGGCCGTCGCCTCGCCGGTGTCGGCCTGGAGGACGCCGGCGCTCCAGCCGTACAGAATCGGTGCGCCGACGACGGCCCAGAAGCCGGCCGCGGCCAGGGCGATGCCGAAGCGGCGGCGGACGAGCGCGCCGACAGCGACCGCCTCCAGCACCGCGACGAACATCAGCGTCGGGTGTCCGATCTGCCAGCAGACGACCGCCGTGGCGATGGTCGCCGACAGCGCCGCCCAGGCCGGGCCGGCGGTGATCGCCACGCACAGGACGATCACCACGTCGAGCCGCATCGGCAGACCCGAGCCCAACGTCGGCGCGCCGAAGTTGACGATCAGGCCGAGCAGCCCGGCGACGAGCGCCAGCCCGAGCTGTCGCAGCGGGGCGTGCGAGCCGAAGCGCGGCCGGGGATCACGCGACATCGGCGTTGGTCCTCGGCACGCGGTCGAGCGCGGCGGTCAGCTCGGCCAGCTGCACCGGCTTGCTCAGGAAGTCGTTCATCCCGGCCGCCAGGCACTGCTTGCGGTCTTCCTCGAGGGCGTGCGCCGTGAGGGCGATGATCCACGGCGCCGGCCCGGTCCGCGCCTTGATGCGCCGCGTCGCCTCGAGCCCGTCGAGCTCGGGCATCTGCACGTCCATGAAGATGACGTCGTAGGCCTGCCGCTCGACCGCTTCCACCGCGAGGCGTCCGTTCTCGACCACGTCGGACTGGTAGCCGAGACGCTGGAGCATGCGCGACGCGACGCGCTGGTTGACGGGGTTGTCCTCGGCAATCAGCAGCCGCAGGCTCCGGGCCGGCGGCGCCGCCGCCACGGCCGCCTTGACCGGACGCGACGGCGGCGACGGCGTGTCGGCGACGCGTAACGGCAATTCCAGGCTGAACGTCGAGCCGGCGTCCGGCTGGCTCTCGCCCCACAGCCGGCCATCCATCAGCTCGACCAGCCGCTTGCTGATCACCAGACCCAGGCCGGTGCCGCCGAAGCGCCGCGACATCGAGGCGTCGCCCTGCTCGAAGGGCTGGAACAGCCGCGACAGGCGATCCGTCTCGATGCCGATGCCGGTGTCGCGGACGTCGATGCGGATCGTCGCCGGGGTGAGCGGCGTCGCCGCCACCAGCCGCGTCGACAGCGTCACCCGGCCGGCGTCGGTGAACTTGACGGCGTTGCTGAGCAGGTTGACCAGGACCTGCCCGAGGCGCAGCCGATCGCCGATCAGGTGCGATGGAATGGCCGGATCGGCGTCGACGTCGAGGGCCAGGCTCTTGGCCTGCGCCGCCGGCGACACCACCTTCACCGCCTGCGAGAGCACGCTGACGAGCGAGAACGGCGCCTTCTCGAGGACCAGCTGGCCCGACTCGATCGTCGACAGGTCGAGGATGTCGTTGATGATGGCCAGCAGGATCTGCCCGCTCGAGCGAATCGTCTCGGTGACCTCGCGCTGCGAGGCGTCGAGCGGCGTCGCGGCCAGGAGCTCGGCCATGCCGATCACGCCGTTCATCGGCGTGCGGATCTCGTGGCTCATGTTGGCGAGGAACTGGCTCTTGGCCCGGCTCGCCGCCTCGGCCCGCGCCGTCGCGCCGGCCAGGGCCGCGGTGCGATCGCGGACGCGCTCGTCGAGCTCGGCCAGCGTCGCCGTCAGCGCGGCGTTGGCCCGCTCGCGATCGCCCAGTGCCGATCGCACCTCGACGTGGCTCTCGTGCAGGCGCGCGACCATCGACTCGAAGCCGCGCTCGAGGGCGCGCACTTCCGACGGCGCGCCCGGATCGGTCGACAGGGCCAGGCCGCCTTCGTCGCCGGACACTGCGCGGCTGGCGGCGACGAGCTGCTCGAGCGGGCCGGTGACGCGGGCGGCGGTCAGCCGCACCAGGGGGATGGCGACGACCAGCGTCAGGAGGCCCCAGCCGGCGGTCAGGGCGTAGAGGCGCGCGACCGGCTCGTGGACGTCCTTGGCCGGCAGGTGCGCGTGGATCGTCCAGCCAAGGCGCTCGAGCGTCGCGCTGGCGACCAGCACCCGCGCCGGGGCCGAGGCCCCGTTCTCGAGCGACGCGCGCCAGGCCCGGTCATCGAATGGCGTCAGCGCGGCGGGCTGCCGCGGCCCGGCGCCGACCAGCACCCTGTCGGCCGCGTCGGTGACGACGGCGGTGGTCGTCGGCCGGGTCACGACGCCGCCGACGGCCGCGCCGATCGCCGACAGGTCGAGGGCGCCGACGAGGACCCCGGTGACGTCGCCAGCGGCCGAGACCAGCGGCACGCTGATCGCGATCACCGGATCGTGCGACAGGCGCGGCTCGACGACGACGCCGGATCGCTGCGCGGTGCGGCTGCGCACGGCCTCGGTGACGAAGCGCGGCGGCAGCACGACAGCGGCAGCGCCGCGGATCGGATCGGCGGCGTCGTCCGCCGCCTCGATGGCCCGGGCCGCGTCACCGGGACGGACGTCCCCGGGCGGCGCGACCTCGCCGGCACTGGCCAGCAGGCGGCCGGCAGGATCGGTCAGCACGAGGCTGGCGAAGCGCGGCCGGAGCCGCTGCTCCTGCGCCAGCGCGAGGGCGCCGCGGGCCGCGAGCGGCTGATCGCCCGCATCGTCCGCCAGGCGGCTGGCGGTGGCGCGCAGCGCGGATTCCTGCTCGGCCACGATGTCGCCGACGCGATGGCCGACCAGGCGAACGCGGTCGGCGAGCTCGGTGCTGGCGCCGCGCTCGGCGGCGCGCGCGAACAGGCCGCCGAGGCCGAGCCCGAGCAGCGCCAGCGGGATCGCGGTGAGCGGCACCAGCTGATGGAACAGCTGGGTCCGCAACGGCTTGGCCTCGCGGGTGCCGGTCTCCGAGCGCAGCCGCTGGATCGGCCCGGGCAGGCCGGCGACCAGTTCGGCCAGCACCACGTTCAGCAGGCCGGACAGCGACTGGCCGGCCGCGGCCAGCGTGATGTCGGTGGCGTCGTGGCCGAGCAAACGGCCGACGCCGACGATCAGGATCGGGATGCCGACCGTCAGCCAATAGCCGAGGCCGGCCAGCACCGGTGCCCAGCCGCGGCGAGCCAGCAGGGTGACGGTCAGGACCTCGGACACCGCCAGAAGCGTGACGAGCGGCGACTGGGTCTCCCACGCCGTCCGGGCGGTCGCCAGGATGCCGGTCAGAGCCCCCCACCACGGCCCCGCGATGAGGCCGACGAAGATCGAGAGCATCCCGTCCAGCCGCAACGGGTTACCGTCGGACAGCTCCATCCCCGCCGCGAGCAGACGGTCTCCGACCACCCCCGCCATCACGCTGAGGGCAAGAAATCGGACGAAGGTCCGTCGCAGCGACGGGGCCACCGGAGCGGCCGGCGGGTCAGACGGGGGCGTCATGGGTGAAGGGACAGAAACCTGGAGCCTCCATTACGAGGAATCGGTAAGCGGTGCACAGCGCTTCAATGCCAGCGGTCTGGCGGCCCGATCGGGACGATCCCAGGCGCTTTTCCGGGCGGCGCCGGGCCGGTCGGTTTGACCCTCGCCGGTGTAACTCGCTATGGTTCCCCCGCCGATGATCGTTCGCCACACTCAGGGCCGCCTGCTCTGCCTGTCCCAGCCCGACCACGCCGCCCTGGCCGGACGCCTGGCCGAAGCCTGGGCGGCCGACGGCCTGCCCAACCGGCCGACCCGCGGACGGGTCCTCGAGGCCGTGCGCCAGCACGACCTCGGGTGGACGCCCGAAGACCGGGCCGTCCGGTTCGATGCGGCCAGTCATGGTCCGCACAACTTCGCCACGGCCCCCGTGGACGTGCGACAGGGAGCGTTCCTGCGCGCCGTCGAGGAGCTGGCTCCCGGCGATCCCTACGTTGCGGCCCTGGTCGCCCAGCACGGTCTCACTGTGTATCGGCGGTTCCAGCACGATCCCGCGTGGGCGGCGTTCTTTCCGGCCCTGGAAGCCCGCCGCGACGACCTCTGCGGCCGATTCCTCGGCGAATCCGGGGCGGCGCCGTTCACCTTCCTGCAGGATTACACCGTCCTCGGCCTGTGCGATTCTGTTCTCGCTGGTCTTCTGCAATGGCTGGCGCGAGCCGCACCTGATGGAGGGCTACGAGGCCGTCCTCGAGGGCGACCGGCTCGTCGTGACGCCGGACCCGTTCGGCGGCGTGGTCGTCGACCTGGACGTAGCGGCCCGCGCCCTGCCGCTCCGCCCCTACTGGAGCCAGAGCGACCTCGATGCCGCCTGGGCCGAGGCGGAGCCGACCCGGCTGACCGGCCGCGCGATCGGGGCGCGGCGGGCGTCATGAGCCGCATCCTCGTCGTCGAGGACGACGCCGACATCGCCAGCCTGATCGTCCATTATCTCGGGCCGGCCGGTCACGACTCGGAGGTCGTCGCCAACGGCAGCGACGCCGTGGCGGCCGCCCGCCGTCACCCACCCGACCTGATCATTCTGGACCGCATGCTGCCGGGCCTCGATGGCCTCGAGATTTGCCGTGCCCTCCGCGCCGACACCGACCTCGGCACGGTGCCGATCCTGATGCTGACGGCGCGGGCCGAGGAGATCGATCGCATCGCCGGATTCGAGACCGGCGCCGACGACTACGTCACCAAGCCGTTCAGCCCGAAGGAACTGGTGGCCCGCATCGGCGCCCTGCTCCGCCGCAGCCGCCGTGGTCCGGCCGAGGGCGAGCGCCTGCTGCGCTACGGCCCGCTCGCCCTCGACATCGAGCGCCACGTCGTCACCGACGGCGGGCAGGAGGTCAAGCTGACGGCCAAGGAGTACCTGCTGCTCCGCTACTTCCTCGAACATCGCGGCCGCGTGCTGTCGCGCGACCTGCTCCTCACGGACGTCTGGGGCTACCAGTACACCGGCGGCACGCGCACCGTCGACGTCCACGTGCGCCGGCTGCGCGAGAAGCTGCCCGCGCTGGTGCAGGCGGTGGAGACGATCAAGCAGTTTGGCTACAAGCTGAAGATGGATGCGGACGGCCACGCTGACTAGCGCGACACGCCGCCGTCACAGCCAGCTTCGATAGTGCGCCCATGCGTGTCCGCACCGAATCGACGCTCGCCGGCGCCACTGCCGCCGCCGTCGCGCTCGCCGCCGCCGTCCTCGCGGCCGGGATCGTCGAGCGATCGGGCCTGGGCGCGTTCGCGACGATGTCCGCCGCGGTGGCCGCCGGCCTCGCCGCCGGTGCCGGCGTGGGGGCCCTCGTCGGCAGGACCACCTCGGGCCGGCTGGCGTGGCTGCGCGAAACCGCCGAAGCCTACGCCCGAGGCGACCTCTCGCGGCGGCTGCGCAGTGGCGCTCACGATCTCGGCGACATCCTGCGACCGCTCGACGACGCCTTCCAGGCCCAGTCCGCGCGTCTGGCGGCGCTGACGCGCGATCGCGCGCGGATGGAAGCCATCCTCTCCGGGATGGTCGAGGGCGTGCTGGTGGTCGACGAACAGGGCGTCGTCCAGCTCGCCAACGAGGCGGCGCGCCGCGCCCTGCGCGTCCCTGACGATCCGGTGGGCCGCCGCTACGTCGAGCTGGTGCGTCATCCGGACATCGAGGCGCAGATCAGCCGTGCGCTCCGCGGCGAACCGACCGACGCGCAGGAGCTGACCATCGCCCAGGAGCCGGCCCAGACGATCATGGCCCAGGCGACGCGGGTCTCGGGCGAGGACTCGCACGGCGTGGTGCTCGTGCTGCACGACATCACCGGGCTTCGCCGCGCCGACCGCATCCGCCGCGACTTCGTCGCCAACGTCTCGCACGAGCTGCGGACGCCGCTGACCGCGATCCGCGGCTACGTCGAGGCGCTGCTCGACCTGGTCCCGCCCGACGCCGAACCGCGGCGCTTCCTCGAGATTATCGCCCGCCATTCGGCCCGCATGGAGGGCCTGGTCAAGGATCTGCTCCGCCTGACGCGCCTCGAGGCCGGCCAGGAGCCGCTCGATCGGGTGGCGTGCGCCCCGGCGCACCTGTTCGACGGCGTCGTCCACGAGCTCGAACCGCTGCTCGGCCGCCGCCACCAGCAGGTGACGACGTCGGTGGCCGCCGATGCCGCGTCGCTGGTCGGCGATCCGGCCAAGCTGCACGACGTCCTGCGCAACCTGATCGAGAACGCCGCCAACTACGCCCCGGAACGGACGACGATCTCGCTGTCGGCGCGGCGCGACGTCAATCACATCGCGCTGGTCGTTGAAGACGAAGGCCCGGGCATCCCCGACGCCGACCTGCAGCGGATCTTCGAGCGCTTCTACCGCGTCGACAAGGCGCGCTCGCGCGAGACCGGCGGCACCGGGCTCGGCCTGTCGATCGTCAAGCACCTGGTCGGCCTGCACGGCGGCGACGTCCGGGCCGAGAACCGGCCGACCGGCGGCGCCCGCTTCACCGTCAGGATTCCCGCATGATGTGGCTGCTCGTCGGCGTCGGCGGCGCGCTCGGCTCGATGGCCCGATACGGCGTCAACCAGGCCGCCGTGCTGTGGCTGCCGCCCGGCTTCCCGTTCGCGACCTTCCTGGTCAACGCCGTCGGCTGCGCGATCTTCGGCCTCCTGGCCGGCATCGGCGAGCGCACCGGCATGATGACGCCGGCCCTGCGAGCCTTCTGCCTCGTCGGCGTCCTCGGTGGCCTGACCACCTTCTCGTCCTATTCGCACGATTCCTTCGCGCTCGCCCGCGAGGGCGCCTGGGGGCTCGTGCTGCTCAACGCGATCGGCCAGGTGATCGTCGGCTTCGCCGCCGTCGCCGCCGGCTGGTGGGTGGCCCGGGCGATCTGACGCCGCGTCTCGCGGCTGCTAAAATACGCGGCTCATGCTCAACCCCGATCGGTACTTCGATCCGTCTCCCGGTGTGCGCGACCTCGCCCGCGAGCTCTACGGCCGCGCCGCCGGCCTGCCCCTCGTCTGTCCGCACGGCCACGTCGATCCGCGCATCCTCGCCGAGAACACGCCGTTCCCCGATCCGGCGGCGCTGCTCGTCATCCCGGATCACTACGTGACGCGGATGCTCTACTCGCAGGGTGTACCGCTCGAGTCGCTGGGCGTCCCCTCGCTCGACGGCACGCCGGTCGAGACCGACTCGCGGCGCATCTGGCGGCGCTTCGCCGAGCACATGCCGCTCTTCCGCGGCACGCCGAGCGGGTGCTGGCTGCGACACGAGCTGGCCGACGTCTTCGGCATCGACGAGCCGCTCGGCCCGCGCAACGCCGACGCCGTCTACGATCGCATCGACGCCCAGCTGCGCACCGACGCCTTCCGGCCGCGGGCGCTGTTCGAACGCTTCCAGATCGAGGTGCTCTGCACCACCGACGCCGCCAGCGACACGCTGGTGTGGCACCAGCGCATCCGCGAGTCTGGCTGGTCGGGCGTCGTCCGTCCGACCTTCCGGCCCGACCTCGCCATCAACATCCTGCACCCGGACTGGCCGGCCGAGCTCGATCGCCTGGCCAGCCTCACCGGCCGGACCATCGTCGACTACCAGACGTTCATCGCCGCCCTCGAGGCCAGGCGCACCTTCTTCCGCGGCATGGGAGCGACGGCGACCGATCACGCGGCGCTGACGCCCTACACGACGCGGCTGTCCGATCACGAGGCCGGCGCCATCTTCGCGCGGGCGCGCTCCGGCGAAGCGACGCCGGACGACCTGCACGCCTTCACCGGTCACATGCTGATGGAGATGGCGCGGATGAGCGTCGAGGACGGGCTGGTGATGCAGCTGCACCCGGGCTCGCTGCGCAACCACAACGCCGCCGTGGCCGAGCGGTTCGGGCCCGATCGCGGCTGCGACATCCCTCTCGCCACCGAGTACACCCGCAACCTCAAGCCGCTGCTGAACGCCTACGGCAACGACCCGCGTTTCCGGATGGTGCTCTTCACGCTCGACGAGTCGACCTACTCGCGCGAGCTGGCGCCGCTCGCCGGGCACTACCCGGCGCTGCGCCTCGGGCCGCCGTGGTGGTTCCACGACAGCATCGAGGGCATGGAACGCTTCCGCCACGCCGCCACCGAGGCCGCCGGCTTCTACAACACCGCCGGGTTCAACGACGACACCCGCGCGTTCCCGTCGATCCCGGCCCGCCACGACCTGTGCCGGCGCGTCGACGCCAACGTCCTGGCCGGCCTCGTCGCCCGCCACGTGCTCGAGCTCGAAGAGGCACAGGAGCTGATCGTGGATCTCAGCTACAGCCTGGCCAAGGCCACCTACCGGCTGCCCTGAGCGCGCCGGCGGCTGCGGACGCCGGCGATCTGATCCGGCGCCGTCGTTGAATCAGTCCCAGGCGAGCGTCGCGCCGGTCTGGTACTCCGTGACGCGCGTCTCGAAGAAGTTCTTCTCCTTCGACAGGTCGGTCGCCTGCGACATCCAGGGGAACGGGTTGTCGCGGAGGTAGCGCTTGGGCAGGCCGAGCCGCTCGAGGCGGCGATCCGCGATGTACTCGACGTACTCGGCGAACTGCGCCGCGTTCAGGCCGAGGACGCCGTCCGGGCAGGCCTCGCGGGCGTAGGCCTGCTCCAGGTCCACGGCCCGCTCGACCAGGCTCTGGATCTCGGCCTTGAACTCCGGCGTCCAGACGCCCGGGTTCTCCGCGCCGATGGTCGCGATCAGGTCGCAGCCGAACGCCAGGTGCAGGCTTTCGTCGCGCATGATGTACTCGAACTGCTCGCCGAGGCCGACCATCTTGTTCTGGCGGCGCAGCGCCAGCATCATCGCGAAGCCGGCGTAGAAGAAGATGCCCTCCATGATCACGTAGAAGCCGACCAGGTCACGGAGGAAGCGCTGGATGTTGGCCGTGCCGGTGGTGACGAACCCGGGCTCGAACACCGTCTGGGTCAGCTCGACGACGAAGGCGTCCTTGGCCGCAATCGACGGAATGCGGATGTACATGTTGTAGACCTCGTCGGGATCGAGGCTGAGCGAGTCGCAGCCGTAGATGAACGTGTCGGTGTGGATCGCCTCCTCGAAGGCCTGGCGCAGCAGGTACTGCCGGGCCTCCGGGCTGGTCACGTGCTGGTAGACCGCGAGCACGATGTTGTTCGCGGTCAGCGACTCCGCCGTCGAGAAGAAGCCCAGGTTGTAGAGCACCAGCCGCCGCTCGGCGTCGCTCAGGACGCGCGTCGACTTCCACTGCTCGACGTCCTTCTGCATCGAGACTTCTTCCGGCACCCAGTTGTTGGCGATCGCCGCCTTGTAGTACTGCCGCGCCCACGGGTAGCGGATCGGCAGGATCTTGTGCGGATCGGTCTTGGCGCTGTTGATGATCATGGCGCTACTGGCAGGACTCGCAGTCGGGATCGTCGATGCGGCACAGCGCCGGGTCGGCGACCGCGACGGGCGCGCTCGGCGACGGGGCCGCAGCATGGGCCGGCACGGGCGCCTCGTATTCCCTCGTCTGCGTGAAGCCGAACCGCCCGGCGTCGAGGGTCGACTTCTCGACCTGCGACGCGGCCAGCGTGCGCAGGTAGTAGGTGGTCTTGAGGCCGAGGCGCCACGCCGCCAGGTAGACCTCGCTCAGCTTGCGCCCGGAGGCGCCCTTCATGAACACCGTGTGGGCCTGGCTCTGATCGATCCACTTGGCCCGGACCGCGGTCGGCTGGAGGGCGGCGATTGGATCGATTTCGAACGTCTCGCGGTACTTCTCCTTCAGCCGATCCGGCACGCCGGCGATCATCCGCAGGTTGCCGTCGAAGTACTTCAGGTGGTCGAGCATGTCGGCGCTCCACAGCCCGAGCGCCTTCAGGTCGCGGACGAGGTGCGCGTTGACCACCGTGAACTCGCCGCTGATGTTGGCCTTGACGTAGATGTTCCGGTAGATCGGCTCGATGCAGGGATAGCAGCCGGCGATGTTGGCGATCGTCGCGGTCGGCGCGATCGCCATGGTGTTGGAGTTGCGCATGCCGTGCGCGGCGACGCTGGCGTAGACCGGCGTCCAGTCGAGCCGCCGCGTCCGGTTCACGTCGATCGGCGTGCCGCGCTCGGCGTCGAGCAGCGCCAGCGTGTCGTAGGGCAGCAGGCCGCGATCCCACTTCGAGCCGGCATACGAGACGTACGGCCCGCGCTCGGCCGCCAGCCGCGACGAGCCCAGGATCGCGTGATAGGAGACGACCTCCATCGTGCGATCGGCGAGGGCGACGGCTTCGGGGGCGTCGAAGGCCAGGTCGAGCTCGAACAGGGCGTCCTGCCAGCCCATCAGGCCGAGACCGACCGGCCGGTGCCGCAGGTTCGAGGTGCGCGCCTCGGGCGTCGGGTAGAAGTTGATGTCGATGACGTTGTCGAGCATCCGCATCGCCAGCGTCACGGTTTCGCGCCAGCGCCGTCTCGTCGAGGCGGCCATCGGTCACGTGGCGCGCCAGGTTGACCGAGCCGAGGTTGCAGACCGCGGTCTCTTCGGCGCTCGTGTTGAGGGTGATCTCCGTGCACAGGTTCGAGCTGTGGACGACGCCGGCGTGGTCCTGCGGCGATCGGACGTTGCACGGATCCTTGAAGGTGATCCACGGATGCCCGGTCTCGAAGAGCATCGTCAGCATCTTGCGCCACAGCGCTGTGGCCGGCACCGTGCGGTGCAGCTGCATCTCGCCGCGAGCGGCCCGGGCCTCGGCGTCGCGATAGCGGGCGGCGAAGGCCTGGCCGTAGATCTCGTGCAGGTCGGGCACTTCGTCGGGCGAGAACAGCGTCCACGGCCCGTCGGCCTCGACCCGCTGCATGAACAGGTCGGGAATCCACACCGCCGTGTTCATGTCGTGGGTGCGGCGGCGCTCGTCGCCGGTGTTGCGGCGCAGCTCGAGGAAGTCCTCGATGTCGTAGTGCCACGCCTCGAGGTAGGCGCAGGTCGCGCCGCGGCGCTTGCCGCTGCGGTTGATCGCCATCGTCACGTCGTTGGCGACCTTGAGGAACGGCACCACGCCCTGGCTCTCGACGCGCGTGCTGGCGATGCGCGCGCCGGTGCCGCGGATGTTCGTCCAGTCGTTGCCGAGCCCGCCCGACCACTTCGACAGCTGGGCGTTGTCGCCGAGCGCCTTGAAGATGTGGCCGAGGTCGTCCTGGACGGTCGTCAGGTAGCACGACGACAGCTGCGGCCGCGGCGTGCCGGCGTGGAACAGCGTCGGCGTCGACGGCACGTAGCGCAGCGTCGACATCAGGTGGTAGAAGGCGAGCGCCTGTCCGGTCGGGTCGTCCTCGTCGACGGCCAGGCCCATGGCGACGCGCATCCAGAAGGCCTGGGGCAGCTCCACCGTCCGGCCGCCGTCGCGCGCCAGGTAGCGATCGGCCAGGGTCTGCACGCCGAGATACTGGAACAGCGCGTCCCGTTCGGGCCGGAGCGCCGCCGCCAGCGCCGGGTGGTCGAAGGCGGTCAGGCGGCCGTCGTAGAGGCCGCTGCCGATGCCGCGTCGCAGGCCACTGGTGAACGCCTCCCGGTAGCGCGCGTCGCGATCGCCGTCGCCGGGCGAGCGCCCGGTCACTTCGCGGAACAGCGCGTCGAGCTGGAGCCGCGCCGCCGCGACGCTGTAGGCCGGATCGCGCTCGATGAAGGCCGCCGCGGCGAGCACCAGCGCCCGCTCGATCTGGGTCGTGGCGATGCCGTCGAAGACCGTGCGCAACGCCTCGCCGACGAGCGCGTCGACCGAGACGTCGGGGGCGAGATCGCCGACCCCTGCGGTGACCGCGGCGCCGAGCCGCGCCGTGTCGAACGGCACCGTCGCGCCGTCGCGCGTGCGGACGGTCAGGCGGCCGAGGCGGGCCCGCTCGAGGGCGGCGGCCCGCTGCGCATCGCGCTCCCGCTGGCGGTCGGCACGGTAGAGGATGTAGGCCTTGGCGACCTCGTAGAGGCCCTCGCGGACGAGCGCCTTCTCGACCAGGTCCTGGACGTGCTCGACGGTCGGCGGCGCTTCGCCGAAGCGCGCCTCCGCGTCGGCGACGATGCCGTCGACGATGCGGTCGACGATGACGGGGGGCCGACCCGGCTCGACGGGCGCCCCGACGGCCCGGATCGCCTTGATGACGGCCGCGTGGATCCGGCCGCGGTCGAAGGGAGCGGTCTCCCCGGTGCGTTTGACGATGCGCAGAATGGCCATGGGCGAACTCCCGGACGAACCTGGATCTCCCAACGTATGGGGAGCCCGCGCCGGCGGTCAACTACATCTTGTGGACGACTCCGGAGTCGTTCGTGACCGGCCGGCTGGTAACATCTCGGGCCATGGGCAAGGTGCTGCCGCAGATCACCGAGGGCCTCCGCGGGTTCATCGAGCGCCAGCACGTCTTCTTCGTCGCCTCGGCCCCGCTGGCCGGCGGCCACGTGAACCTGTCGCCCAAGGGGATGGATTCCTTCCGCGTCCTCGGCCCCACCACCGTTGCCTACCTGGACAACGTCGGGAGCGGCAACGAAACGGCGGCGCACGTCCTCGAGAATGGGCGGATCACCTTCATGTTCTGCGCCTTCGAGGGCTCGCCCCTGATCCTCCGGCTCTACGGGCAGGGGCGGGCGGTGCGCCCCGGCGACGCCGGCTGGGACGCGCTGACGCCGCTCTTCCCCACCCGCGCGGGGATCCGCCAGATCATCGTGGCCGAGCTGACGCGGGTCCAGACGTCGTGCGGCGAAGCGGTGCCCTTCTACAGCTACACGGGCGAGCGCGACCAGCTCGTCGAGTGGGCCGCGGCCAAGGGCCCCGCCGGCCTCGAGGCCTATCAGCGCGACAAGAACGTCCGCAGCATCGACGGCCTGCCGACGCCGATCGCGGGAATCACGCCGGCATGAGCACCCAAGCCAGCGCCGGGGCCGGGGCCGAGACCGGGACCGAGACCGGGACCGAGACCGAGACCGGGGCCGGTCCCGGAGACGTGACCGGGAACGGGGCCGGAACCCCGCCCGGGGCCCGCGAGGGGCACCGCGGCGAACGCATCGGCTGGCTTCGCGCCGCCGTGCTCGGCGCCAACGACGGCATCGTGTCGACGGCGAGCCTGGTCATCGGCATCGCCGCGGCCCAGGCCGACCGCCGTCAGGTCCTCGTCGCCGGCGTGGCCGGCCTCGTCGCCGGCGCCATGTCGATGGCCGCCGGCGAGTACGTCTCGGTCAGCTCGCAGGTCGACACCGAACTCGCCGATCTCGACCTCGAGCGCGAACACCTGGCCGCCGATCCGCTCTTCGAGCGCGACGAACTGGCGGCCATCTACGTGGCGCGTGGCCTCGACGCCGCGCTCGCCCAGGACGTCGCCGATCAGCTGATGGCCCATGACGCGCTGGCCGCCCACGCGCGCGACGAACTCGGGTTCTCGCACGTCATGGTGGCCCGACCGGTGCAGGCGGCGCTGGCGTCGGCGGGCTCGTTCGCGCTCGGAGCGGCGATGCCGCTCGTCGCCGTGCTGGTGCCGGCCGAGCGCCACACTATCCTGGTCGTCGCCGCGACGTCCCTGGTCTTCCTCGCCGGGCTCGGCGTCGTCGCGGCGCGCGCCGGCGGTGCGCGTCCCGTCCGCGGCGCCGTGCGGGTCACGCTGTGGGGCGCGCTGGCGATGGTCTTCACGGCCGCCGTCGGCTGGGCCTTCGGCATCTCCGTCAACTGATGGCGTCCACCGCACTGCCCAAGGTCCGCGCCCTGACCGCCGGCGTCGATCTGGAGACGCTGGCCGATCGCGCCCCGATCGAGACCGCGCTCGGCCTGCTGACGCGGGCCCGGGCGCGGCTGGCCCGGGAAGGCTTCGAGGTGCAGCTGGCGCGCCTGTCACTGCCGCCGCTCCTCGCCCGCCTCGATGCAGCCCGGCGCTGGACGAGCCTGGCCCACGTGCGCCAGCTCGACGCGCTCGCCGGCGAGGCCGGCGTCGTTCTGAGCGTCGGCCCGGTGGCCATCGAGGACGTGCCCGACGCATCGGATCGGGCGCTGGCGACCTGGATCGGCGATCTCAGCGCCGCTACCGCGCACACCCATGCCAGCGTCGTGATCGCCTCGCCGGAGGGCGGCGTCCATCGACACAACGCCACGCTCGCCGCGGCCGCGATGCGCGCCATCGCCGCGGCGTCGGCCGACGGCCTGGGCAACTTCCGCTTCGCGGCGGCCGCCCGCGTGCCGGCGCTGACGCCGTTCTTCCCCGCCGCCTGGCACCACGGTGCGCCGGCGATCTCGGCCGGCCTCGAGTCCGCCGATCTCGTCCACGACGCCGTGCGCGAGGCGCGGCACGCCGACGAGGCCGGCCGGCGCGTCCTCGCCCACCTGGGCCCGGCGCTGATGGGCGTCGAGCGCGTTCTCGACGGGATCGCGCACGACGAGCGCGTCCACTACGCCGGCATCGACACCTCGCCGGCGCCGCTCGGCCCGGTCAGCATCGCCGCGGCGATCGAGACGCTGTCGGGAGCCGCGTTCGGCGACGCCGGCACGCTCGACGCGTGCGCGACGCTGACCGCGGCGATCAAGGCGCTGCCGGTGCGGGCGTGCGGCTACTGCGGGCTGATGCTGCCGGTGCTCGAGGACGACGTCCTCGCCAGGCGCGCCGCCGAGGGCCGCTTCGGTGTCCGCGAGCTGCTGCTCTATTCGAGCGTGTGCGGCACCGGCCTCGACGTCGTGCCGATCCCGGGCGACACGCCCGAGGCCTCGATCGCGCGGCTGCTGCTCGACGTCGCCGCGCTGTCGACGCGCCTCGACAAACCGCTGTCGGCGCGGCTGCTCCTCGCCCCAGGGCTCGGGCCCGGCGACACGACGGCGTTCGAGAATCCGTACCTCACGAACTCGCGGGTGCTCGCGGTCTAGCGCGCCGCGCCAACTACCAACTACCAATCACCAACGACCAAGGAACTGCCAACTCCCAACCTCCAAGGCAGCCTTGGGAGTTGGACGTTGGAAGTTCCCTGGAAGTTGGTCGTTGGAGTTTGGAAGTTCCGGCCGTCGACTACACGTTGGCCAAATGCTGGACATGCCCAGTCGAGTCCCCGACGGACTCCGGCCGGACGCCCATCCGATCGAGCAGCGTCATGTAGAGGTTCGTCATCGGCGTGTCCTTGGCGTAGCGGATGTGCCGCCCCGGCGCCAGGGCGCCGCCACCGTTGCCGACCAGCAGGACCGGCAGGTCGAGGTGGGTGTGCCTGTTGCCGTCGGCGATGCCGCTGCCGTAGACGATCATCGAGTGGTCGAGCAGCGTGCCGTCGCCTTCCGGGGTGCTGGCCAGCTTCTCGATGAACTTCGCGAACAGCCGCATGTGGAACTCGTTGATCTGGGTGACCTTCTCGATCCACTCCGGGTTGTTGCGATGGTGGGTCAGCGGATGGTGCGGGTCGGCGACGCCGATCTCGGGATAGGTCCGGGTGCTGCCCTCGCGCGCGATCATCATCGTCGCGATGCGGGTGATGTCGGCCTGGAACGCCAGCGCCTGCAGGTCGAACATCAGCGAGACGTGCTGTTCGAACGTCTCCGGGATGCCGCTCGGCTTCTCCATCTCCGGCTGCCACTCGCTGTTCTGCGATTCGGCCAGGACGATGCGCTGTTCAATCTCGCGGACGGCGGTGAAGTACTCGTCCAGCTTGCGCCGGTCGCTGGCGCCGAGGTCGTTGCGGAGGGCGGCGCTGCGCTCGCCGACGAGGTCGAGGATGCTCCGGCGCGAGCGCAGGCGCTGCGCCCGCGTCGCCGGATCGAGGCCGGCGTCGGCGCCGAAGAGCCGCTCGAACACCGCGCGCGGGTTGGTCTCGGGCGGCTGCGGCGTGGTCTCGCTCCGCCACGAGAGGCTGTTCGTGTAGGCGCAGCTGTAGCCGGAATCGCAGTTGCCGACGACGCGGGTGTCCTCGCAGCCCAGCTCGATCGAGCCGAGCCGCGTCCGGGCGCCGACCTGCCGCGCCGCGATCTGGTCGACCGAGACGCCGTTCTTGATGTCCGCGCCCGCCGTCTTGCGGCAGTGGACGCCGGTCAGGAACACCGCGCCGGCGCGGGCGTGGTCGCCGGGACCATCGCCGAGCGCGTTGCCGTTGTTGTGCTCGAGGCCCGACAACACCAGCACCCGATCCTTCACCGGCGCGAGCGGCTTGAGGATGCGGGGCAGCGCGAAGCTCCCGCCCTCCGCGGCCGGGGTCCACGCTTCCATCGTGACGCCGTTCGGCACGTAGGCGAAGGCGAGACGGAGCGGCGGCGCCGCGTTGCGGCTGGCCGCGGCGGCAAGCGCCGGCGTCATCGCGTCGAGGGCGGGCAGCGCCACCATGGCGCCCATACCGCGCAGGATCGTGCGTCGGGAAAGATGCTTGCCGGTGATGATCATCGTGCTGGCTCCTGCGAGGGGGTCCCCGGAGTCGCGCCGCCCGAGGCTGAGCCAGGCTGCGCGGGGTGACGGCCGGCGGTCCGCGTGTCCGCGGGCGCCGGGGTCGTAGAGGGGGCGGGCGCCGGCTTCGGCTCGCCGCGCCGCATCTGGAAGGCGGGACTGTTCACGATCTGCAGCACGACGCTCGAGAAGCGATACTTCTCGGCGGCGATGGCCTTGGCCATCTTGGCCACGTCGCGGCGATCGGTGCGCTCGAGACCGCGGCCGAGCGCATAGGTCATCAGCTTGCCGGTGATGGCGCGGGCGAACGCGTCGCGCTCCGACACGAGGATGGTGCGCAGCTCTTTCGGCCCGGTGAACGTCCGGCCGTCCGGCAGCGTCCCCGACGCGTCGATCGCGACCTTGCCGTCGAGCGTGCGCCAGGCCCCGACGGCGTCGAAGTTCTCCAGCCCGAAGCCGAGCGGATCCATCCGCTTGTGGCACGAGGCGCAGGTCGGGTCGGCGCGGTGCTGCTCGAGCTGCTGGCGCACCGACTTGGTCGAGTCGACGCCGGTGTCCAGGCTCGGGATGTCCGGCGGCGGCTCCGGCGGCGGCGCGGCCAGGATGTTGTCGAGAATCCAGCGGCCGCGCAGCACGGGCGACGTCCGGGTCGCGTACGACGAGACGGTCAGCACGCTCGCCTGGGTGATCACGCCGCCGCGGACGCCGTCGATCGGCAGCGCGACGCGGCGGAACTCGGTGCCGGTGACGCCGCCGATCCCGTAGTGGCGCGCCAGGCGCTCGTTCAGGAACGTGAACTTGCCGTCGAGGATGTCGAGGATGCTGCCATCCTCGCGGACGATCGCCGCGATGAACATCTCCGTCTCGCGCCGCATCGACGTGCGCAGATAGTGATCGAAGTCGGGGAACTTCTCCCGATCCGGTGACGCCGACTCGAGCGCCCGGACCTGCAGCCACTGGCCGGCGAAGTGCTCGCCGAGCGTCGCCGATCGCGAATCGGCCAGCATCCGCTTGACCTGCGCCGCGAGTACCGCCGGCTGGCGCAGCGCGCCGCGATCGGCCGCCGCGCTGAGCGCCGCATCCGGCATGCTGGCCCACAGGAAGTAGGCGAGGCGCGACGCCAGCTCGTGCTGCGTCAGGCGGATGCCGACCGGGGCGGTCCGCCGCGACGTCAGCAGCTGCGGCTCGCCGCGCTCGATGCGGAACAGGAAGTCGGGCGAGACGAGGATCGCCTGCAGCGCAAGGGCGAGGCCTTCCTCGAACGATCCGGTCTCGCGCTCGGCCTGCTCGGCCAGCGCGGCCAGCTTGACGGCCTCATCCTTCGTCACCGGGCGGCGGAAGGCCCGCCGCGCCAGCTGCGAGACGATCGGCAGCCGGCAGGCGGCCACGTGCGGTCCCGTGTGCCGGCAGGTGAAGATGCGGGCCCGGCTCTCGGCGGAGGGCTCGCCGGCGTAGGCATACGGACCGATGACCTCGATGCCGCCGACGCGCGGCGTGTTGACGGCCATGCGCTCGGTGAGCCGCGCCTCGAAGCGCTTCCTGGCGAACTCGATCTGCTCGGCGGTCATGCCCGGGCGCGGCTTGAACTCCGGCTTGGGCGGCGGCGGCAGCGTCGACGGCATCGGGCCGCCGAAGCTGGCCGGCAGGCCGTCGAACAGCCGCAGCGGCGTGCCGGCGATCCAGTGCTCACCGGCCTTGAGCTTGAGGCGGAACTCGACACGGCGCCCGCTCAGTTCCTGCTCGCCGGGCTCGAAGCCGGCGCCGAGGCTCGGATCGAGCGCCTGCTCGCCGACGCGGGTGCCGTCGACCCAGAGCGCGAACGTCATCGGCATCGAGCCTTGCGGGCGTCGGCCGCTGGTGACGAGGCGCACCACGTAGTCGGCGTCGACCGGCACGCGGTAGGTGGCGTGGGCGGCGTTGGCCATCGTCAGGCCGCTCTCGTCGTAGCTGACCGGGACGTCCTTGACGTCCTGCACGCGGCCATTGAGCATCGGCAGCTTGACCAGCGACGGCTTGATCGCGCCGGTCCCGAAGATCGCGGTGCGGGCGATGCGCTCGGCGGCGGCGAGCTGCTTCTCGACGAGGAGCGGCGACGTCGAAAGGACGTCGCCGATGTTGTCGAAGCCGTAGCCGGAGTCGTCGTTCGGGAAGTCGTCGGCCGGCCGCAGGTCGACGGCCAGCAGATCGCGGATCGTGTTGTTGTATTCGGTGCGATTCAGCCGGCGCATGGTGACGCGGCCCGGATCGGCCGGACGCGCGGCGTCGGCCTTGGCGATCTCGCGCTCGACGAATCCGGTCAGGTCGGTGACCTGCTTGGGCGTGGGCCGCGGCTCTTCCTCTTCCGGCGGCATGTCGCCGTCGCGCAGCTTGCGCACGACCAGCTCCCACCGATCGGCGTCGTTGGTCAGCCCCTCGAGCGAATCGTAAGCGGCGAGGTTGAGGCCGCCCTTCTGGCGTCGCGGCCCATGGCACGAGGCGCAATGCTCGGTCACGAACGGCTTCACCAGCGAGTCGAAGCTGTGACCGGGGACCGCGGCCGCCCGCTTGGCCGCCGTCGGCGCGGCCGGCGTGGCGCCGGTCGCGGCCGGCCGGTCAGCCGCGCCCGTCGGTGCCGGAGCCGCGGCGGGCGTTGTCGCGCGGACGGGCGTCGCCGACTGGCCGCGCGCCGCCACGCCGGCGGCGAGCGCAATCCCGATGGCGATCGAAAGGAACCGGAGCACACGCACGCCATGCATACGCCGTCGTCCGGCCGTCTGCGTACCGGAGGGAGCGTCTGGCCAGCGCGACCGCGGAGACGGCGTGTATCGCTGTGTGTTCAATAGTTTGTAGTGGTCTGTCCTGTCATTGTCGCGGCCCCCGCCGGCATTCGTCAAGTCCAAGGCAAGAGCGAAGTCGATCGCGTTCAACCTCGGGTGGCGTTGCGCCGATATGTGTAGATCAGAAGGAGCGATCGCCTGACCGGACTGTCCGAGCCGCTCGACCACACCGCCGACGAGGCGGACGCCCCCGCCGATCCGTCGGCGCTCGTCCGCGATGCGGTGACCCGCCTGACCCGGCTGGTCCAACGCGCGGCCATCTATCCGCCGGGCCATCCAACCGTCCGGCTGCTGCTCGCCCCCTTCCTCGAGGCCGTCGCGCCGTTCGCCGAAGGCAACCCGCTCCGGCTCGCCGTCCGCAAGGATCGGCTGATTGCCGCCGCCGGCGACACGCCGGCTCAGGAACACGAGAGCAAGTGGCTGGCCGGCCAGCTGCACGGCCGCGGCGTCAGCGGCATGACCATCGAGGGCGCCGTCGACGCCGAAGAGCTGCTGGCCTTCGCGCGCTGGCTGAGCGGGCCGGCCCAGGCCGGCGAGCGGCCGAAGGCCCCGCGCGGCTTCGACGTCTCGTTCGTCGACTACACCGGCGCCGCGTTCGACGAGGCGCCCGGCCTGGTCGACCCGACCGACGGCGGTCTCGGCGCGTGGTACCGCATCGCCTCGAACCTGGTCGGCGACGGGTTCGGCGGCGGCAGCGGCGATGGCGCGGGCGGCGACGGGCGGATGCCCGGCCTCACCGACCTGAGCGACCTCGGCGCGGCCCTGGGCGCCACCGGCGCCCTCGGCACCGCCATGCTCGGCGCCATCGCCGGCAGCGGCACCGGCGACTCGGGCGGGCCCGGCAGCGGTGATGGCCCAGGCGGGCCGGACGGCCCCGGACGCGCTCTCGATCCCCAGGCGGTCGCCTCGGCTATCCAGAGCGAGCTGGCGCTGTCGGAAGGCACCGGCGTCAGCGCCGCGACCGAACGGCTGCTCGTCGCCGGCACGCGCCTCGGCCGCCTGACCCCGGCCGAGCGCGCCGCCGTCAAGGCACGGCTCGCCGACCTCGTCGACCGGCTGCCCGACGAAGTCCGCCACCAGCTGCTGCGCGTCGTCCCCAACGACGACCCGCGCAAGTGCGAGCTGCTGACCGCCGTCCTCGACGACCTGCCGACCCAGCGGGTCCTCGACCTCGTCCCGCGCGTCGACATGAAGCGCGGCACGCACGTCAGCCCGTTCCTGACGTTCCTCGTCCGCCTGTGCTCGGTCGCCGCCCGCGAGGCGTCGGTGAGCGAGGCCGTCGAGTCGCAGCTCGGCAAGTTCGGCCTGCCGACCGACCTCGTCCACGCCAACAGCGATCACGTCCGCGCCGTCCTCGAACAGGCCTTCAGCCAGACCGCCGAGCACTACACGAACGTCGGCGAGCTCTACCAGTCGAGCGTCAACGAGTTCTCGATCACGTTCGAGCCGAGCGTCGACGACGAAGCGCGCACGCTCCTCGCCGAGGGCCAGAACGCCCGGGCGACGACCGAGCACGCGGCGCTGGTCGCCGTGGCGCTGGTCCGCTCGGAGCCACGCGACGCCGCCACCGCCAGCTGCCTGGCGTTCGCCCGCGACGCCGCGACGACGCTGGCCGGCGAAGGCCAGGTGTCGCTGCTCGCCGAGCTCGCCGCCGTCGCCTCGATCGTCAGCGAGACCGGGCCCGACGGCCCGACCCGCTCGATCGTCCAGGAATGCCTGGCGCTCTGTCGCCAGCCGATGGCGCTCGAGCACCTGATCACGGCCATCGGCGACCACGTCGGCTCGCCGTCCGACACCCTGACGGCGCTGTTCCTGGCTTCGGGCCTGTCCGGCACGGTCCTCGCGGTGACGCGGATGACCGACCTGCCCGACGGCGCCTTCCGCGATCGGCTCGGCGAGCTGGTCTCGCGCCAGGACCTCGACATCGTCCGCAGCGCCCTGACGCGCCTGCGCAAGGACGACCACCCGGTGATGATCGTGCTGAACGTGCTGCGCGTCCTCGATCCGATCCGCGCGCCCGAACTGTGCCGGCTGTTCATCCGCGACCCCAGCGCCGGCATCCGCCGCCTCGCCCTCGACATGCTGCGCGAAGCGCCGCTCTCGCCGATGAAGCGCGAGCGCGTGATGATCCAGGCGATGGGCGACCACGACGCCGACGTCGCCCTGACCGCGCTCGCCGACCTGTGCGCCAACCAGACGCCGAGCGGCCTGGCGGCGCTGACCAGGTACCTCTCGAAGGTCGACGACCGCGAGCTGGAACAGCTCCAGATCGCCGCCGTCGATCTGCTCTGCGACGCCTGGTCGGGCGGCGCCTCGGACGTCATCGCCACCGCGCTGCGGGAGCGGCGGCACATCTTCAACGGCGGCCCGCGCCGCGTCTCGCAGGTCATGGTGCAGGCGCTCGCCGCCAAGCCCGACCTGCAGGGCCAGGCCGCGGCGCGCGCCTGGCAGCGGTCCGCCGCCGGGCTGTGGAGCACGGTGCTCGGCGGACGACGGGAGGTGTCATGAGCACGCCGCTTCGCGCCGAGACGTTCCTGCGCGAGCTGCAGGGCGCGGTCTCCAGCCGCCGTCTCTATGCGCCCGAGCATCCGCGCAACGTCGAGATCATCGACAAGCTCGAGGCGCACATCGCCGCCCTGACCGCCTCGCGGCCGGAGTTCTCGGCGCTGTCCGACGCCGATCGCCTGATCACCGACGACGGCCTGGTCGAGAGCCACGCCCCGGTGGCGCGCGGCATCTTCCGCGCCCTCAACCAGCGCGGCTTCGATCGCCTCACCGTGGCCCGCGGCGTGACGCGGACCGAGCTGGCTACCTTCATCGACACGATCGCGACGCTCGAGAGCGGCGGCAGCGCCGCGCTGACCCCGACGCCGCACGTGCTGTTCTCGCGGCTGGTGCGCAAGATCGGGACCGGCACCGGCGTCGGCGCCTGGGGCGGCGGCTTCGTCTCCGGCGGCGGCGCGCCGCTCGAACGCGTCTGGCTGTCGATCGAAACCGGCCCGATCGAACTCGAAGTGCTCGAGGGCCTCGTCCTCGCGCTCGGCAGCACCGTGTCGCACAACCGCGACGCGCTGATCCCGCTGGTGACGCTGCAGTCGCACGACGCCTACACCGTCACCCACATCACCAACGTCGCCGTGCTGTCGATGGCGCTGTCGTCGGCGCTCGGCTTCAACACCGCGTTCGTCCACGACTCCGGCACCGCCGCGCTGCTCCACGACGTCGGCAAGCTCAAGGTGCCGCCCGACGTCCTGAGCTCGCCGACCAAGCTGACCGAAGCGCAGATCGTGCTGATGAAGCGCCACCCGGAAGACGGCGCGCGGATGCTGATGGGCGCCGGCCGCCTGCCCGAGCTGGCCGCGGTCGTCGCCTTCGAGCACCACCTGCAGTTCGACGGCGGCGGCTACCCGGCCGTGCCGGCCGGCTGGAAGACGCACATCGCCAGCGAGATCACCCACATCGCCGACGTCTACGACGCGCTCCGCAGCGATCGGCCGTACCGCCAGGGCCTGCCGCCGGAAACCGCGGCGCAGATGATGACCGCGGATTCCGGGCGCGTCTTCGATCCCTACGTCCTCAAGGTGTTCTTCGAGCAGGTCGCGCCTCGGTTGACGTGGCGAACCGTCGACCTGTCGGCAGCCACGGCGGTCGCGGCTCCGGCCCCGGCCGAGCCGCTCGCCGAAGCGCTCGCCGAAGCGCTTGCCGAAGCGCCGGCCGAAGCGCCGGCCGAAGCGCCGGCCGAGCCTGCCTCGCCCGACGCCGAAGGACCGGCCGCATGAACCCACTCGCGGACGGTTCGTCGAAGGTGTCCATCCTGATCGCGGACGACGACGCGAGCAACCGCGAGGTCCTCAGCTACTACCTGCGTCGCCAGGGATACGAGATCCACGCCGTCGCCGACGGCGAGCAGGCGCTCGCCGCCATCGCCGAGCACCGCTTCGCGCTGGTGCTCCTGGACGTGGTGATGCCGGGCCTCGACGGCCTCGAGGCGCTGCGGCGCATCCGCCTGACGCATCCGGCGCGCGAGCTGCCCGTCATCCTGTTCACCGGCCTCGACGCGCCCGACGCGCTCGACACCGCCGGCGAGCTCGGCGCCAACGCCTGGTTGGCCAAGCCCTATCAGCTCGCCGATCTGCTCGCGGCGGTCCGCGGCCAGATCGCCTCGCCGACCGTCCTCGCCCGCACCGTCTAGCCGCCGTTCAGCCGCCGTTGACCGGCGTTAACGCACTGTTAACGCCTCCGTCATGGCGCGGAAATGCGCGCTGGATACCGTCTGTCGTGCCGGCGACACGCGCCCGTCGCGCGCGACCCGGCAGAAAAGGCCAGGCAGGCGTGCCCGATCCCGGTATCCGCGAGACCGCTCCCCGTCCCTCCCCCGCCATGCCCGCTGCCGGACTGACGCGGGCGACGCGCATCCTGGTGGTCGAGGACGAGCCGGACATCGGCGGCCTCATTGCCCACGCCCTCGAACGCGACGGCCAGACGTCGGTCGAGCTCGTCGGCACCGGCGATGCCGCGCTCGCCGCGATCGCCGAGCGGCCGCCCGACGTCGTGGTGCTCGACCTGAACCTGCCGGTGCTCTCGGGCTTCGAGGTGTGCCGCATCCTGCGCGGCCGCCCGGCGACGCGGCACCTGCCGATCATCATGGTGACGGCGCGCACCAACGAGGTCGACCGGATCGCCGGCCTCGACATGGGCGCCGACGACTACGTCACCAAGCCGTTCAGCCTGCGCGAGCTGTCGGCGCGGGTGCGCGCGCTGCTGCGGCGCAGCCAGACCCCGGTCGGCGATGCCGAAGCGGTCTATCGCGGCAAGCAGATCGTCGCTGACTTCGACGCCGTGTCGGTATCGGTCGACGGGGCCAACGTCCGCCTGACGCGGCGCGAGTTCGAGCTGTTGAAGTGTCTGGTCGAGAACCGCAACCGGGTGCTGTCGCGGGAGCGGCTGCTGGAGCGCGTGTGGGGCTACGATCGCCTGATCGAGACCCGCTCGGTCGACGTCCACGTCGGACGCCTGCGAGCCAAGCTCGGCTCGGCCGGGCGCCAGATCGAGACGGCGGTCGGCCTCGGCTACCGCTTCGTGGAGTGACGCGAGTGTCGCGGCCGGGTCAGCGGGCGCTGCCGGCGTGCCGCACGCGCGGCGCCGTAGTGGTGGCGCCGGCGGCATCGGTGCCGACCGGGACCCAACCTTCGTTCTTCAGGATCTCGACGCGGAGCGCGAAGACGTTGAGTTGACGCTCGACGCGGTGCCAGTCGTCGTAGTGCACTTCACGCACGACGCGGCGATCCTGCTCTTCGAGGACATCCCATCCACCGGCGGCGCGCGTCTCGATCATGAAGCCCCGCGTGCGGCCGTGGTGCTCGAGTCGATGATTGAACATGATGCGTCCCCCTGAAGGCGGTCCGAGCGGACCCAGGGCCGATCATCGCAGAGCGCCGTCGGGTTCCATGTAAACTCTCTGTAACGTCTACAACCGCTTTACGCACAAATACTTAGGCCGACCTACAGCCGGCTGGGCGGTCCTGGCGGGTCGCACGAACGCGCCTCGATGGCGACGGGCAAACCACTGCCGCGGCGCGCATGGCCGCCATGCGCGGGTTGACGGGGCTGGGCGGATGTGGACAATCGCCGTAGGACACTGGCCGCGCGGGTGAGGCGGCGCTACGGAGGCAGGCAGGTATGACGGACGTGCTGGCGATCATCCTGGGCGGCGGGCAAGGCAAGCGGCTCTATCCCCTCACCTACCGCCGCTCCAAGCCGGCCGTGCCGATCGGCGGCAAGTACCGCCTCATCGACATCCCCATCAGCAACTGCCTGCACGCCGGCATCCGCCGCATCTTCGTGCTGACGCAATTCAATTCGGCCTCGCTCAACCGGCACATCGGCCAGACCTATCGGCTCGACCACTTCTCGCAGTCGTTCGTCGACATCATCGCCGCCGAGCAGACCCCCGAGAACACCAACTGGTTCCAGGGCACGGCCGACGCGGTGCGGCGCGCCATGCCGCACTTCATCGGACTGCAGGCCGACCACTACCTGATCCTCGCCGGCGATCACCTCTACCGGATGGACTTCGACGAGATGGTGCAGGCGCACGTCGCGTCGGGCGCCGACATCACCATCGCCGCGCAGCCGGCCACGGCCGACGACGCGCGCGGCATGGGCATCTTCCGCTTCGACCGCAAGGGCCGGATCGAGGCCTTCGAAGAGAAGCCGTCGGCGGCCCGGCTCGAGAAGATGGGCGGCAGCCTGCCGGCCGGCGCGACCGGCGACTTCACGACGCCGGCGGCCAAGCCGTTCGTCGCCTCGATGGGCATCTACGTCTTCACCCGGAAGGCGCTGACCGAAGCGCTCGCCGAAGCCAACGTCGTCGACTTCGGTCACGAGATCATCCCGAAGGCGCTGGGCTGCCGGAAGGTCCGCGCCTACGCCTTCAACGGCTACTGGGCCGACGTCGGCACGCTGCGCTCGTTCTTCGACGCCAACATCTCGCTGACCCAGCCGGGCGCCGAGTTCAGCTTCTACCACCCGACGCGGCCGGTGTTCTCGCGGCCGCGCTTCCTGCCGCCTTCGTGGGTGGATGGCGGGTCGCTGTGCCGCACCGTCGTCGCGGACGGCGCGTCGATCTGTCACGCCGACGTGTCCGACTCGATCGTCGGGCTGCGCATGCAGGTGTCCAGGGGTGCCACCGTCAAGCGGGCCGTGCTGCTCGGCGCCGACGAGTACGACGATCGCCAGTCGCACGACGGGCTGCCGCCGCTCGGCATCGGCCACGACGCCGTGCTCGAGAACGTCATCGTCGACAAGAACGCGCGCATCGGCGACGGCGCGGTGCTGGTGAACAGCACCGGCATCGTCGAGGGCGAAGGCCCCGGCTACGTCATCCGCGAAGGGATCATCGTCGTCCCGAAGGGCGGCGTGGTGCCGGCAGGCACCAAGGTCGGCCAGGCGTCGGTGACGGCCACCGCCAAAGGATCAGGGAGCTGATCAGACTGAGGCCGTCGCCCGAGTGAGGCGCCGCCGCGCGCCCAGCGCGGCGAATAGCAGCCGAACGTCGAGGGGCGACCCGCGAGCCGCGCTGAGGGCGCGGCTCGCCAGCTAACACAGCCCGCGCAGCACTTTGGGCGTCAGCCACCAGTGCAGCTGGCCGGATCCGGCCGGCGGCGGCAGGATGGCGACGTCGATCCGGGCGACGCCGCCCTTCTTGAACTCGGGCGGCGTCCTGAGCCCGACCAGGAGCGCCGCCAGCTCGCCGAGGCCCGGCTCGTGGCCGACCAGAGCGAGGCTGGCGACGCGGCCGTCCGCCTCCAGCGCCCGCAGCACGTCGCGCGGCTTGACGCCGGGCTGGAGCGCCGGCAGCTCGACCACCTTCGGTTTCTTCGGAAAGGCCGCCGCCAGCAGGTCCGCGGTCTGCCGCGCCCGGGTGTATGGGCTGGTCAGGATCAGGTCCGGCCGGGCGTCGATCGCGGCCAGCCCCGACGCCTGCCGGCGCCAGCGCTTCGCGCCGTCGTCGGTGAGCGGCCGCAGTGAGTCGTCCGGCCAGGCCGGACCGCGGTCCTCCGCGATGGCGTGCCGCACTAGGTAGAGATGGAAGGGTCCAGGCATGGGGCAATCCGATCGCGCACCCGATCGGTCAGCGCCGCCAGGGCCCGCGCCCGGCGCAAGTAGCGGGCGTGCAGGTGGCGGATGTCCGCGTCGAGGGCGTTCGTCATCAGGTCGAGATCCGTGGCGAGAATCGACTCGGGCGGCAGCGACGCGCGGAAGCCGGCCGCCTCGGCCCGCAGCACGTCCAGGTCGTGCAGTGCGCCCAGCACGTCCTGCATCGTCCGCAGGCTGCTGACCAGCGTGCCCGTGCGGGCCAGGCGCAGCTCCCCCGTCAACTCGAGCGCGTAGCGCAGCCGCTTGGCGGCGATCCGGACGGCGTGCACGCGCTCGACGATCAGGATCGCGCCGGCCTCGGCGACAGCGACGCCGAGGGCCCGGGCGCGATCGATCACCCGGCGCGCCAGACGCCGCCGCTCGCGCCTCGGCAAGGCGCCCTGTCCGCGTCGCGCCGCCTCCTCCACCTCGCGCACGAGGTCGGTGAGGCCCCCGATCAGGCGCTTGGCACGGCCCGGATCGCAGGCGTCCTGCAGGCGCTCGAGCGCGGCCCGCCGCCGCTCCGTCACGTGCGCCTGCAGCGCCACCACCCCGGGCCCCGCCTTGCCGCCGGCCCGCTCGGTGAGCAGCGCACCAGCCACGTCCAGCTCGCGCACTGGCCCGAGCGCGCGGGTCAGCCGCTTGAGTCGGCGGCGCAGCCGGGCACCCCGTCCGCCCTGGGTATCGGTCACCACCGGGACGATCTCGCGCAGGCGCCGGCTGGCGACGCGGGCCTGGTGGATGCCGCGCTCGTCGCCGTCGAGGGCGGCCGCGAGATGCCCGGCCAGGGCCTCGACCCGGAGGCCGAGGCTCTCCGCCAGCGGCGTAGGCGCGTCGGCGGGAGGGGCCGGAAGCGTCGAGGGGCGGCGTCGGGGGCGGTGCGGCGGGCGCGGGGGCATGTCGGCCGATCGAGCGGACATCGTACGATGGTCCTCCATGCGCCTGGCCGCGATCGACATCGGCACCAACTCCGTGCACATGATCGTGGCCCAGGTGCGGCCCGACCTGTCGTTCGAGATCGTCGACCGTGAAAAGGAGATGGTCCGGCTGGGCGCCGGCGGCCTCGACGGCCGGGCCCTGACCCCGGCGGCGATGGCCGGCGGGCTCGAGGCGCTGTCGAAGTTCCGCCGGCTGGCCGACTCGCACAAGGTCGACGAGATCATCGCGGCCGCGACCAGCGCCACCCGCGAGGCCGAGAACGGCGGCGACTTCCTGGCGGCGGTCCACGATCGCACCGGGATCGACGTCCGCGTCATCTCCGGCGCCGAGGAAGCGCGGCTGATCCACATCGCCGCGACCTACGGCGTCGATCTGGCCAAGCGTCATGGCGTCGTCATCGACATCGGCGGCGGCAGCGTCGAGATCACCCTCGGCGCGGCCCGCGAGCCGGCCCTGGCCAGGAGCTTCAAGATCGGCGTAATCCGCCTGACCGAGCGCTTCGTCCGCGCCGATCCGCTCGCCCACCGCGACGAGCGGCGCCTCGTCGCGCACATCGAGGAGGCGATCGGCCCGCACGTCGACCAGATCGTCGGCCGCGGCTACCAGCGCGTCATCGGCACGTCGGGTACAATCCTCAGCCTCGGCGCGGTGACACTGGCCGCCGAGAACGGGCACGTCGTCGAGGACCTGCACCACCGCCGCGTCCCGGCCAAGGCCCTGCACAAGGTGCGCAAGGCGCTGGTCGCCTCCGACCAGGCGTCGCGCCTGCAGATGGCCGGCCTCGATCCGCGGCGCGCCGACCTCGCCGTCGCCGGCGCGGTCCTCCTCGACACCATCGTCCGGCGCCTCGGCGCCGACGAGATCTCGCTCTGCGAGATGGCCCTGCGCGAGGGGCTGATCCTCGACTACGTGCGACGCAACGAGCGCCACATCGCCGCCGTCGAGCGCTACCCCGACATCCGCCGGCGCAGCGTCGAGGAGCTCGGCGAGCGCTGCCACTACTGGTCGGAGCACGCCCGCCAGGTGGCGCGGATGGCGACGCAGCTGTTCGACCAGACCGTGGCGCGGCACGGCCTCGGCGGCCGCGAGCGCGAGTGGCTGGAGTTCGGGGCGCTGCTGCACGACGTCGGCGTCCACATCAGCTATCGCAGCCACCACAAGCACTCGCACTACTTGATCCGCCACGGCGACCTGCGCGGCTTCGACCCCTCGGAGGTCGAGATCATCGCCCTGGTGGCGCGCTACCACCGGCAGGCGACGCCGAAGAAGTCGCACGAGGGCTACGCCGACCTGAAGGGGCCGGAGCGGCGCGTCGTCCGCCTGCTGTCGGCGTTCGTCCGGGTCGCCGAGGGCCTCGACCGCAGCCACTCCCAGGTCGTCGGCCATCTGAAGGTGCTGGCAGAAGAGGACGGCCTCATCATCCGGGTCGACGCCACCGGCGACGCCGAGCTCGAACAGTGGGCGGCGCAGCGCTACCTGCCGCCCCTCGAGACCGAGCTCGACTGCCCGGTCAGGATCGACGTGCAGACGGCGTCCGGTCGCCGGGCGCGCAAGCGCGCCGCGGTGAATCCTGTTGCGGAGGCCTGACACGGACACTACACTTTTCGCGATGTCGTCGGCGCCCCGTCTTCCTTCCCTGTCGGCGCTGGCGCGCTCCGGGGGCACGCCGGACGCCGCGGGTGCGCCCCTCAAGATCGACGTCACCAACCTGAATTTCTACTACGGCACCAAGCAGGCGCTGACCGGCATCACCATCGGCATGCGGGCCAACCTGGTGACGGCCTTCATCGGGCCGTCTGGCTGCGGCAAGAGCACCTTCCTCCGCACCCTGAACCGGATGAATGACATCGTCGTCGGGGCCCGGGTCGAGGGCTCGGTGAAGATCGACGGCAAGGACGTCTACGCGCCCGGCACCGACGTCGTCGCGCTGCGGCGCAGGGTCGGGATGGTGTTCCAGAAGTCGAACCCGTTCCCCAAGTCGATCTTCGAGAACGTCGCCTACGGCGTCCGCCTGAACGGCCTCGTCGCGAACAAGGCGCGGCTCCAGGAACGGGTCGAGGAGAGCCTGCGCCAGGCGGCGCTGTGGGAAGAGGTCAAGGATCGGCTGCACGAATCGGCGCTGGCCCTGTCGGGCGGCCAGCAGCAGCGTCTGTGCATCGCCCGCGCCCTGGCCATCAAGCCCGAAGTGCTGCTGATGGACGAGCCCGCGTCGGCGCTCGATCCGATCGCCACGCAGCGCATCGAGGAGCTGATCTACCAGCTCAAGCGGGACTACACGATCGTCATCGTCACCCACAACATGCAGCAGGCAGCGCGGGTCTCCGACGACACCGCGTTCTTCTGGCTGGGGAAGCTCGTCGAGTTCGACAAGACCGAGCGCATCTTCACCGCGCCCAACGAGAGGCTCACGGAGGACTACGTCACGGGCCGTTTCGGCTAGCTTTCACGCCGCCGCGGGCGGCGCCGCCGGCGCGCCCAGCGCCGGCGAATTGCTGCCGCCCGCTCAAGGGCGGCCAAGCCGCGCGCTGAGGGCGCGCGGCGATAGACACGAGCGCACCTATGCGAGATTCCGATCGCGTCGTCCCGCACTTCCAGGAACAGCTGGCGACCCTCAAGGAGCGCCTGCTCGTCATGGGCGGCCTCGCCGAGGAGCGCGTCCGCGCCGTCATGGAGGCGGTCGTCGAGCGCGATCTGTCGCTCGTGGAACGCGTCCAGACCGGCGACGAGCCGCTCAACCAGCTCCACATCGAAGTCGACGATCGCTGCTTCAAGTTGCTGGCCCTGCACCAGCCGATGGCCGCCGACCTGCGCGCCATCGTCTCGGCGGTCAAGATCAACACCGACCTCGAGCGGGTCGGCGACCTGGCCGTCAACATCGCGGAAGCGGTCCGCCGCTACCTGCAGCACCCGCCGGTCAAGAAGCTGATCGACATCCCGCGGATGGCCGAGATCGCCCAGAAGATGCTGCGCGAGTCGCTCGATGCGTTCGTCCGCCGTGACGTCGAGCTGGCCCAGGGCGTCCTCAACCAGGACGACCTGCTCGACGAGCTGAAGACCCAGGTCTTCCGCGAGCTGCTCACCTACATGCTGCAGGACCAGACCAAGATCGAGCCGGCGCTCGACCTGATCCTGATTTCACGGCACCTGGAGCGGATCGGCGACCACGCCACCAACGTCGCCGAAGACGTGATCTTCATGGTCTCGGCCCGCGACGTGCGCCACCACCCGCCGGCGCCGCCGTCGGCATCGTGACGCCGCCGACACGGGTGCGCGCGTGACGGCGTCGAGGTAACATTTCTGTCGTGACCGACGAGACGGCGCCGCGGAGACTCTGTGTATACTGTCGGCGACATCCAGTCGAGGCGGCGTACCGGCCTTTCTGCAGCGATCGCTGCAAGCTGCTGGACCTCTCCCACTGGGTCGACGGGGACTACAGCATCGCCGGCGAGCCGATGACCGACGAGGTCGCCATCGAGGATGCCGCGCCGGACGCCGAGTCAACGTCCCGTGCCGCCGAACGACCGGGCTCGTCGAAGGCCCGCTCCCGCTAGTTCCCGACTGCCGTCGCCAGACGCCCCCATGCCCGAGACGCTCTCCATCATCGACAACCGCACCGGCAAGCGCTACGAGGTGCCCGTCAAGGACGGCACCATCCGGGCCATGGACCTGCGGCAGATCAAGGTGTCCGACGACGACTTCGGGTTGATGACGTACGACCCGGCGTTCACCAACACCGCGTCGTGTCGGAGCGCGATCACCTACATCGACGGCGACAAGGGCATCCTCGAGTACCGCGGCTACCCGATCGAGCAATTGGCCGAGAAGAGCACCTATCTCGAGGTCGCCTACCTGCTGCTCTTCGGCGAGCTGCCGACCACGGCCCAGATGACGAGCTGGCAGCAGAGCATCACGACCCATACGATGCTCCACGAGAACATCAAGCACCTGATGCGCGGCTTCCGCTACGACGCGCATCCGATGGGCGTGTTCCTCTCGACCGTCGGCGCGCTGTCGACGTTCTACCCCGACGCCAAGAAGGTCGGCGACCCCGAGCAGCGCCTGCTCCAGTGCGAGCGCCTGATCGCCAAGACCCCGACCGTCGCCGCCTACGCCTACCGCCACTCGACCGGCCGCTTCTACGTCTACCCCGACAACGAGCTCTCCTTCGCCGGCAACTTCCTGAACATGCTGTTCAAGATGACCGAGGCGAAGTACCGGGTGAACCCGGTGCTCGAGCGGGCCCTCGAGGTGCTGTTCATCCTGCACGCCGACCACGAGCAGAACTGCGGCACCAACGCGATGCGGGCCATCGGCAGCTCCCAGGCCGATCCCTACTCGTCGATGGCCGGCGCCGCAGCCGCGCTCTACGGGCCGCTGCACGGCGGCGCCAACGAGGCCGTGGTCAAGATGCTCGAGCAGATCGGCTCGGTCGCCAACGTTCCGGCCTTCATCAAGAAGGTGAAGAACGGCGAAGGCCGGCTGATGGGCTTCGGCCACCGCGTCTACAAGTCGTACGACCCGCGCGCCCGCATCGTGAAGCAGACCGCCTACGAGGTCTTCGAGGTGATGGGCCGCAACCCGCTCCTCGAGATCGCGCTCGAGCTCGAGCGCATCGCCCTCGAGGACGAGTACTTCGTCGCCCGCAAGCTCTACCCGAACGTCGATTTCTACTCGGGCCTGATCTACCAGGCGATGGGCTTCGCGCCGGAGATGTTCACGGTGCTGTTCGCGATTCCGCGCGCCGCCGGCTGGGTGGCGCAGTGGGACGAGATGGCCGGCGACCAGGACCAGAAGATCGCCCGGCCGCGCCAGATCTTCACTGGTAAGCGCCAGCGCGACTACGTCGCCATCGACCAGCGCGGCTAGGGCGCGCTACGCGCGAACTCCCAACTTCCGATTTCCAACTACCAAGGAACGTCCAACCACCAACGCCCAACAGCCATGCCTTCAGCGGCGCGGCTTGGAGGTTGGAAGTTGGAAGTTCATTGGGAGTTGGAAGTTGGAACTTGGGAGTTGGCGCCCGGCGCATCCCGTCGTCCCGCCCTGTAGGCCAGGAGGGACGCCAGCACGATCGCGCCGACGATCCCAACGGTCCACCAGGTCGCGACCCACGCCCCTTCCCGCACCGCCACCGCGATCGATCCGTCGAGCGTCACGTCGCGCGCCTCGCCGAGGGCGTGCGCCGCCTTCTTCCACAGGTATTGGCGCTCGGCCTGGCCGAGCCACAGATCGAAGACCAGGTTCCAGACCAGGGTCGCCGTCAGCAGCGCGACGATCGCCGGCCCGCGGGCCGCGCGCCACCGGCTCATGCCCGTGCCGGCGCGTTGTAGGCGACGACGAGCGCGGTGATGTCGTCGCCCTGCGGCGCCGCCCCGGTGAAGCTGCGGACCTCGGCGATCAGGGCGTCGACGAGCGCCGCCGGCGACGGATCCTTCATCTCCGACGCAACCGCGATGATCCGCGCGTCGCTGAACTCCTCCTCGGCGATGTTGCACGCCTCCGAGACGCCGTCGCTGAACACGATGACGCGATCGCCGGCGAGGAGCTGCACTTCGCCCGAGTCGTAGGCGATGCCGTCGAACAGCCCGACCGGCGGGCCGCCCGCCTCGAGCCGCCGCAGGCCGCCCGGCCCGATCACGATCGGCGGGTTGTGGCCGGCGTTGCCGTAGACCAGGCGGCCGTCGGCGTGCAGCTCGGCGTAGAACATCGTCGCGTAGCGGGCGGCGACCGCGCGGCGGATCATCGCCTTGTTGACCCGCGCCAGCGTCGCCGACGGCCCGTCCGACGACTCAGTCTGGGCGGCAATGATGCCCTGCAGAAGCGCGCTGAGCAGCGCCGCCGGCGGTCCCTTGCCCGCCACGTCGCCGAGGGCGAAGCCGAGCACGTCGCCGGTCAGGTCCATCACGTCGTAGAAGTCGCCGCCGATCGAGCGGCACGGGATGGTCGTGGCCGCCGTCTCGAAGAAGGCGCCGCCGTGGCGCGGCTTGGGCAGCAGCGCCTGCTGGATCTCGGCGGCGATGCGGATGTCCTGTTCGAGCTTGGCCTTCTCGATCGCCGAGCGATAGAGGCGCGCGTTCTCGATGGCCAGCGAGGCCTCGGCGGCCAGCGTCTCGAGGGCGCCGCGCGTCGACGCCGCCAGCAGCGCGCCGCGCTCGCGCGAGTCGAGGTAGAGCACGCCGATGCGGCGGGCGGCGAGCGGGCCGACCGCGGTGGCGTCGTCGACGTAGCGGACGACGTCGAGCGGCACGCACAGGACATGGCGGATGCCGAGCGCCACCGTGCCCATGTGGACGTTGGCCAGCTCGCCGTCGAGGAGGTCGGCGATCAGCCGGGCGTTGCCGGTCTCGAACACCTCCTCGGGAATCTTGCGGCTGGTCTGGAAGGTGCTGCCCTCCAGCTGCTGCTGGCCGCGGCCGCGGCCCATCTTGAACTCGAGGGCGCCGTCGTCGCCGGCCAGCATGATGAAGCCGCGCTCGGCGCCGCTGACGTCGATCGCCGAGTCGAGGACCAGCGCCAGCACGTCGTCCAGGACGCGGCCCGTGCCGAGCGCGCGGAGCCCCTCGAGGAGCCGGGCGACGTGGCGGAGATCGCCGATGGCTCCGGCGGCCGGGCCGGACACGACCGAGACGCCGAGCGGCACGGAGGGCGGGCCCGGCGGATGGGCCGAGCCGACCTGGAACACCAGCTCGGCGCCGCCGGTGCGCCCGAGCCGGATCACGTCGCCCGGCTTGAGCAGCCGCTCGGTCGTGACGGCGTCGCCGTTGACGAAGGTGCCGAAGCGCGAGCGCTTGTCCCGCACCAGATAGCGGGCGCCCTCCATCACGATCTCGGCGTGGTCGCGCGAGACCTCGCTGCCGCCGAGCTGGAGATGATTGGTGTCGCGGCGGCCGATGGCGAACGGGACCGGCGAGACGTCGACCGTCCGCCGGCCGGCACCGTCCACGACGTCGAGGCGAGGGGTCACCGCCATCGCATCACCGGCGCCGCGCCATGAACCGCCACGCCAGCAGGACGAGGGCGACCGCCATCACGGCATAGCGGATCGGCGGCGGCACGTCGAACGTCCCGGCCCGGCCGAGGAAGAGCGCAGCCAGGGCGAGCAGCACCAGGGCCACGATCGCCCCGACGCTGCGCCACGGCGACAGCGGCGGGGCCGGCTTGCGCAGGGGTGCCACGGTCCCTTGACCGCAGCGGAAGCAGACGATCGCCTTGTCGGCGATCTCGGTACCGCAGTTCTGACAGACCATGCAGGGAATCGGGGGCCGGCGACGGGGGCCCGGCCCGCGGGCCGTCGGGCCAGCCAAGTATACTCGGCACGATGATTCCCCTGCGGGACGTCATTCCCACCCGCACCTGGCCGGTCGTCACGGTCGGCCTGATCCTGCTGAACGTGCTGGTCTTCGTCCACGAGCAGACGCTCGGCCGGCAGGCCTTCGAGCGGTTCGTCCAGGAGTGGGGCCTCGTCCCGGCGGAGTTCGCCTGGAATCGCATCGTCACCTCGATGTTCCTGCACGGCGGCTGGGCCCACATCGGCGGGAACATGCTCTACCTGTGGATCTTCGGCGACAACGTCGAGGACCGGCTGGGCCACGTCCGCTATCTGGTCTTCTACCTGCTCTGCGGCGCCGGCGCCGCCGGCGCCCAGACCTACATCAACGCCGATTCGCTGATCCCCATGATCGGCGCCAGCGGCGCCATCTCCGGCGTCCTGGGCGCCTACATCGTGCTCTTCCCGCACTCGCGGGTCCTGACCATCGTCCCCATCGTGTTCTTCGTCCAGCTGCTCGAGGTGCCGGCCATCGTCCTGCTCGGCCTGTGGTTCCTGATGCAGCTGCTGTCGGGCGTCGGCAGCCTCGGCGCCCGCGCCGACGTCGGCGGCGTCGCCTTCTGGGCGCACGTGGCGGGCTTCGTCGCCGGGCTGGGATTGGTCTACGTGTTCAAGCAGCCCGAGCGCCAGAAGGTCGAGTGGTGGGACGGGGTGCGATGACGCGAGGCCTCCTGCTGGCGCTGGGGCTGCTGGCCGCCAGCCTGTCGCTGCTCGCGCAGCCGGCCACAACGGATCCCGCCGGCAAGACGCAATTCCTGCGCACCTGCGCCCGCTGCCACGGCGCCGACGGACAAGGCGGCGAGATGGGGCCGGGCATCGTGGCGCGCCTCGCCCTGCGGACCGACGACGAGCTGGCCGTGCTCGTCCGCGACGGGCTGCCGGCCAAGGGGATGCCGGGCAGCGGGCTCGCCCCTCCCGACCTGACCGCGCTGGTCGCCTTCGCGCGGACGCTGCGGCCGGGCCGCACCGCGGCGGCGCGGACGCGCGTCACGCTGGCCGACGGCGCCACGCTGGAGGGCGTCGCCCTCAATCGCTCGGCGACGGACGTCCAGCTGCTCGCCGATGGCGGCCTGCACCTGCTGCGGCGCGCTGGCGAGCGCTGGCGGCGCGTCACCTCGCAGACCGACTGGCCGACCTACCACGGCAATCTCCGCGGCAACCGCTACAGCCCGCTCGACCAGATCGATCGCACCACCGTCAGCCGTCTCGCGCCGGCCTGGGTGTTCACGCTGCCCGGCGCCGGCAGCCTGCAGGTGACGCCGGTCGTCGTCGACGGCGTGATGTATGTCACCAACGTCAACGAGTGCTTCGCGCTCGACGCCGGCACGGGGCGGCGCATCTGGCACTACCAGCGGCTGCGCACCAAGGGGCTGGCCGGCGATGCCGCGTCGGGCATCAACCGCGGCGTCGCGGTCGACGGCGACCGCCTGTTCATGGTCACCGACCACGCCCACCTGATCGCGCTCAACCGCTTCACCGGCGATCTGCTGTGGGAGACGCCGATGGCCGACTGGCGCCAGAACTACGGCGCGACGTCGGCGCCGCTCGTCGTCGGCGGCCTCGTCGTCTCCGGCATCTCCGGCGGCGACGAAGGCGTCCGCGGCTTCCTGGCCGCGTTCGATCGCACCACCGGCAAGGAAGCCTGGCGCTTCTGGACGGTGCCGGCGCGCGGCGAGCCGGGAGCCGAGACGTGGGGACGCGGCACCACGATCGAGCGCGGCTGCGCCGCGACGTGGTTCACCGGGACCTTCGATCCGGTCCTGCAGACGCTCTACTGGCCGACCGGCAACCCGTGCCCCGACTACGACGGCAGCGAGCGGCAGGGCGACAACCTCTACTCGAACTCGATCCTCGCCCTCGATCCGGCCACCGGCCGCCTCAAGTGGCACTTCCAGTACACCCCGCACGATCTCTGGGACTGGGACGCGCAGCAGCCGCCGGTGTTGATCGACGCGGCGTGGGAGGGGCGGCCGCGCCAGCTGCTCCTGCACGCCAACCGCAACGGCTTCTTCTACGTGCTCGACCGCAGCAGCGGCGCGCTGCTGCTGGCCAGGCCGTTCGTGAAGAAGCTGACGTGGGCGCGCGAAATCGGCGCCGATGGGCGGCCGGTGCTCAACCCGGACCAGACGCCGACTGCCGCCGGGCGCACCGTGTGCCCGGCGGTCGAGGGCGCCACCAACTGGTTCTCGACGGCGTTCAGCCCGTCGACGGGCCTCTACTACGTGCAGGCGCTCGAGAAGTGCACGGTCTACGCGCGCGCCCCCGAGACGTGGCGGGCCGGCGAGTCGTTCTACGGCGGCTCGACACGCAACGACGGCGACGGCAGCGGCCAGAAGGTGCTGCGCGCCATCGACGTCCGCACCGGCGCGATCGCGTGGGAGCTGCCGCAGACCGGCCGCGGCTCCTCGTGGGGCGGCACCCTCGCCACGGGCGGCGGCCTGGTCTTCCTCGGCGAGGACAGCGGCGCGCTGATGGCGGTGGACGCCGCCAACGGCACGCCGCTCTGGCAGTTCCAGACCAGCGTGCAGTGGAAGGCGTCGCCGATGACCTACGCCTTCGACGGCCGCCAGCACATCGCCGTCGCGGCCGGCCCGAACATCCTCGCGTTCAGGCTGGTCGACTAGGTGCAACCTGAGAGCGCCATGCGATCGGCGGGATCGATCTGCAGGCGAGACGCCGCTGATGCGGTGCGGGTATTTCTTCCGCGATCCGGGACGGCTTGCGCCGGTCACGCGCGCTCCCGGCCGATGTAGGCGCACATGTCGCTCGCCACCTCGCCTCCATCCAGCGCTCGTCGGCTCGTCGAAGCGGCTGACTTCCGGATCGCTCCAGAAACACCCGCACCGCCGACGCCATCGGCGTCCTTGCGCTGGCAGACCTGCGCAGACAGCGCCAGCGTGGAGACTGGCGCTGCGCCAGACGGATCGACAAAAGGGTGCGTCGTGCAACTCTCCACATGGACGTGAGGCCGCAGAGGTGCTCGCTTGCGGCCCGCAGCGGGTCGAGGCTTCGCGGCTCAGGACGCCGCGGCCAAGCGGGGCGGGCGTTCCCGGAGCGCGACTTGGAGCACGCCGACGCCAGCGTCAGCGTAGAGCACGCGCAGGCCCATCGCCGCGGGTCGCGCGACGTCGCGACCTGATTTCAGCGGCGGCGCCAGGGGCGGCCGCGACGCGGCCGGCTGCCGCCGGAGGGTGCTCTACCGGCTTGCGGAAGTGGAGCGCGTAAGGAATGCTCGCCCCGCATCAGGGCGTCTACGCTTCCCGGCGTCTACCTGATCGGCTCCCTAGGAGTGGAGGCACGACACCGCAGACAGGTACGGCGGCTCATGACCGGCCGACCTGCTCGGTGCGGATCTTGCGCGATACGCGGGCGATCTCGATGACGATCTCGTCGCGGCGCTTCTCGTATTCGGCGAGGCGCATGAAGTCCTTGCGCTTCTTCAGCTCGTCGAGCTCGGACTCGAGCGAGTTGCGGCGGGCGACCAGCTCGGACAGCGCCGGACCGCCGGCCCGCGCCGGATCGTCGGCGTCGTCGAAGAAGGTGCGGCTGGCCATCTGGCCGTCCGGTCCGGTCGCGCCGGCGTCCTTGCCGATGCCGTCACCGGTGTCGTCGAGGATCGGCTTCTCGACCGTCAGCTGCCCCTTCTGGCGGTAGTACCTGCCGCACGCCCAGGCTGGCCCGGGCGAACGCCTCCCACACCGAGATCCGCGCGTCCTTGTCGAGGTCGGTCTCGGCCTCGCCGAACGCCTGGACGAAGAAGCGCGGGAACACCGTCTCGTAGCGCTGGATGCCGCTGTCGGTGGCGGTGATGACGATGCGCCGTTCGCCGGCCAGGCGCGACAGGAACGGCGCGCTCGCCGCGGCGGTGTTGACGAAGACGACCTTGCCGCGGATCGGCGCCACCAGCGCCTTCCAGTCGGCGGCTTCCAGATCCGGCCCGACCAGGTTGAACTTGGCGTCGACGCCATCGAAGGTGGCGTGGCCGATCAGCACGACCAGCAGCAGGTCGTCCTTCTCGAGGAGGGGCGTCACCCGGGCGAAGGCGGCGCGGACCTGATCGCGCGACGACACGTCGACGTCGTCGCCGATCGTGCGCTGCGCCTTGCGCTCGGCGGCGACGTCGCCGAGGGCGCGGACATGATCCGCCGGCATCTTCATCGACGTGCGCAGCGCCGCGGCCAGCTCGTCGCGCCAGGCGCCGTGCTGGGTGGCGTGCTCGGCGCTACCGGCCGCACCGGTGATGATGATGGCGTAGCGCTCCGCCGCCCGGGCGGGCGCCGCGGCGGCGACGGCGAACGCGACGGCGAGCACGCACGCGAACCGCATCACCTATCGTAGCCCCCACCGGCGCCGCAGGATCCATTCGCCGCCGAGGGCGCCGAGCAGCCCGAGCAGCAGCCACGGCGAATGCCAGAGCTCGCGCGCTTCGGGCGGGGCGGCTGCCGCGGCGGCGGCGTGCGCCGCGGCGACCAGGCCAGGCAGCTGGCCGAGGTCCGACTCGGCGACCAGTCGGCCGCCGGTGCCGCGCGCCAGGCGATCGAGGACGCCGTCGTTGCGCCGCGGATCGGCCCACTCGCGATCGACGCCGCCGACTAGCGTCCACTCGCGCGCCTCGCCGACAGGGGCGCCGTCGCGCCGCGCCTCGACATCGACCCGCAGCAGGCCGGGCTGATCGGCCGGCACCGGCGCGGTGAAGCGGCCCGGCCGCGACGCATCGGGCGTCGCCTGGAGTTCCTGGGTGGCGCCGCCGCGCGTGACCCGAAGGCGGACCGTCGCGTCGGGCAGCGGACGGAAGGCGGCGTCGCGGACGTCGACCGCCAGCGACGCCGTCTCGCCCAGCGACACCGCCGGCACGGTTAGCGCCACCGGTTCGGGCGCCGACGCCACCAGCCAGCGGCCGGCCTGACGCCAGAACGTCTCGAAGGTGTGGTCCGTCGACGGCATGCGCATCCGCCAGCGCCACGAGGCTTCCCCGGCGAACACCATCGTCCGGCCGTAGCCGTAGCGCTGGACGGCGACCAGCGGCCGCGGCGCCCCGCCGGCGCCGCTGGTGACGGCGAGGATGCTGGCGCCGGGGCGACCGGTGCCGAGCGCGGTCGTCGAGCCGAGCGGCGGCACCGCCGCCCACTGATCGCGCGCCTCGGCCGGCGTCGAGCCGAGCTGCATCACCGGGTGATGCAGGCCGTCCGGCGTCAGGCCGACGCCGCCGACCGCGAGCGACGAATCGGACGACGGTGCCGAGCGGCCGAGGCGATCGGTGGCGGCCACCGGCATCAGCTCCTCGAGCGGCGTCGCCGAGAGCCCGGCCGGGGCCAGCGTCCGCGCCCCGAACATCAGCAGCCCGCCGCCGCGCTCGGCGACGAAGTCGCGGACCAGATCGAGCTCGGTCGGGCCGAGCAGAATCGGCGCCGACGTTGGCCAGCGCGATCGCGTCGTAGCGGAACAACGCCTCGCGGGTCGACGGAAAACCGCCTTCGAGCGACGCGGCGCGGCCGCGCGGCGCCTGCACGTAGTAGGTCTCGCGGCCCTTGTCGTCGCGGCCCTTGCGGACCAGCGCATCGACCTCGAGGCCGCGATCCAGCTGCCAGGCGCGCTTGATGAAGCTGTGCTCGTAGCCCGGCGCGCCCTCGACCAGCAGCACCTGGCGGGCCCGCCCCGGCGGCCGCACCAGCACCGACTGGCGGTTGTTGGCGGTGGTCAGCTCGCCGGGCGCCGAGGCCACCTCGACGTCGTAGACGCTCGGCCCGTCGAGGCTCGGCGAAACCCGGAAGCGCTCGGTCAGCGCGGTGCCGTCGGCGGGCGGACTGACGCGGCGGACGTGCACGGCGCGGCCGTTCTCGACGACGCGCACCTCGACCGGCTGGCCGCGGAATCCGCGCGCGCCGATGGTCGCCGACAGCTCGACCACCGAGTCGGTCAGCACGGCGTCGCCGACGTCGACGGCGAGCACTTCGCGATCGGGCGGCGCCTCGGCGGCCCCGGCCGCCAAGGTGAACACCGGCGGCAGCCTCGACGCAGCGGTGCCGCCGCCGCCCGAGGTGTCGACGCCATCCGAGACGAGGATCACCGCCGCGAGCGGACGGCCGGCGTGTCGATCGCGGACCGCGGCGATGGCGGCCGTCAGATCCGATCGCCGTCCCGCCGCCGTGGTGCGGTCGCCGAAAGGCGCCAGCGTGTCGCCGAGGGCGAGCGTCTCGACGGCGAAGCTCGACTCGAGCGTGCGCGCCACCGCGGCCGCGCTGCGGCGCGCCGCCTCGAAGCGCGTCACGCCGCCGGCGCCGTCGGCCAGCTGCATGCTGCGCGACGCGTCGACGACGATGGCCACGAGCGCGTCGGTGGCGTGCTCAGGCGGCGCCAACGCGACGGGTCGCAGCAGCGCGAACACGAGCAGCGCCCATGCCGCGGCGCGCAGCCCGGTCAGCAGGACGCGGCGGCCCGTCGACAGGCTGGCGGTGCCGAGCCAGGTGACGGCGACCGCGAGCGCCACGCCGGCCACGCCGGCGAGCGCCAACCACCAGGGAAGCGGCGTTCCGAAAGTCAGGGCGTCGGCCTCCGCGCGATCGATCGGTAATAGCGCGACACGGCGTCCTCGTAGGCGGCCGGCGCACGATCGTCCTCGCCGGCGGTGACGCGGTCGCGGGCCCGCTGGTCGGAGAGTCGATTGGCGAGCGAGGTCTCGAGATCCTCGAGCGCGTCCTTGACGTTCTTGGAGAGCGACTCCCAGCGGGCGTAGTCCTGCTTGAACGCCTCGGTGCCCGGCGCCGAGCGGCTGAACTCGTGGCCCTCGGGCGTGCCGTAGGCGCCGTCGCCGCCGTCCTGGCGGCCATCGCGCGACCCGTCGCCGCCGCGCCCGCCGGTGCCGTTCTGGTCACCGCCCTGCCGGCTGCCCTGGCCAGCCTGCCCGCCGCCAGCCTGGCCGCCGCCGGCCTGGCCACCGCGTTCGGCGCCGTTCTGGGCGCCGTTCTGGCCCGACTGGTTGGCTGACTGCCGGCCGCCCTCGGCGCCGTTGCCGTCGCGCTGGGCCAGCCGCCGAGCGTCGCTGAGCGCGCGATCGAACTCGCCCTGCAGGCGGCCGATGTCTTCCCGCGCCTTGGCATCGGCGCCCGGATCCGGCCGGCCGCCGTTCGGCTTCCGCGCCTCGGCGGCCCGGGTGGCGCGATCGACCGCTTCGCGCAGCGCCGCTTCCGCGGCCTCGGCGCGCTGCCGCGCCTGGCGCAGGCCGGCGAGCTGGTCGGACAGGTTCGCCGCCTCGCGTCCGCCGCCGCCCTCGCCGCCCATGCGCTCCGCGGCGCGCGCCAGCGTGTCCGCCGCCTTCCTGGCGCGATCGGCGGCTTCCTTCGCTGCCCCGTCGGCCGTCGCTCCGTTGGCGCCGGCGGCGCCGCGCCGCATGGCCTCGGCGGCCTTGCGCATGTCGTCGGCCGGCTTGCCCCGCGACAGCTCGGCGCGCGCGCCGACCGCGGCGCTCGCAGCGGCGTCGCCGGCGTCGGCGCGATTGATCAGCGAGAGCTGCTTCTCGAGCGCCTCGGCCCGGGCGGCCAGCGCGTCCTGCTCCTGGGCCAGCCGCCGATCGGCGTCGGCGGCTCCCCCGCCGCCGGCGGCGCCGCCGCGCGGCCCCTGCGATCCGCTCTGCCCGGTCGACTGCGACGGCGATCCACCGGCGCGGCCGCCGCCGGCCTGCTGGCGCGCCGTGTCGGCGAGCCGCTTCTGCGCCTGGGCCAGGAGCCGGGCCTCGATCTCGAGCTCGCCGAACTGGCGGCGGCGATCGTCGGGAACGGACTCGCCGCCCAGCCGGCGTTCGAGCTGGCGCAGGCGATCGAGCGTGCGCGCCGATCGGCGCCGCGCCTCGTCGAGATCCTGCCGCGACAGGTCCTTGGCCGCATTGGCCATCTCGCCAGCCGCCTGGCGCAGCTCGCGGCTGCCGTCCTGCTGGCGCCCGCCGCCGGACGCCTGCTGCCCCGACTGCGAACCGCCCGACGACTGCCCGCTCTGACCGGCCTGCTGGCCGCCGGCCTGCCGTCCGCTCTGCTGGCCGCCGCTCTGCTGCTGCCCGTTCTGGTTCTGGCCGCTCTGGTTCTGGCCGTTCTGGGCCTGCTGCCCCTGCTGGCCGTCGCGCTGCATCTGCTGCGCCAGCTGCTCGGCCTCGCGGCGCAGCTGCTCCTGTTCCTTGGTCAGGCGTTCGAGCTGCCGCTTCAACTCCTCGGCCGGCATCGCCGCCCGGGCCCGGGCCAGTTCGCGCTGCTTCTCGGCGAGCTCGTCCTGACGCCGGGCCAGCGCCTTGACGCGCTCGAGCGCGTCGTCTTTCTTCTGGGCGTCCTGGCCGGCGCCGCCGGCGGCGTTGCGGTTCTCGTAGTTGGACTGCTGCTGGCGCAGCAGTTCCTCGTCGAAGAGGGCCGACAAATCCTGGTTGCCGGAGCGCCCGCCCCCGCCGCCTCCGCCGCCGCGCTGGCGCGTCACCTGACGCTCCGTCTCCTCGGCGGCGAGCTTGAGGAGCTCGTTGTAGGCGGCCATCTCGTGCGGAACGGCGTCGTTCGGCTTGAGCGCGCCGAGCGACGTCTCGGCCCGCGCCATCGATCCGGCGGCGCGGGTCAGCGGCGTGCTCGACGGCGCGGCCGGCGCGGCTTCGGGCTCGGCGCTGCGGCGGCGGCGCGGCGCCGGCCGGCCCTGCTGCGCGGCCAGCGCCTCGGCCCGCACCCGCAGTTCGCCCTGGGCCTTGGCGATGGCCCGCACGTCGGTCGCGGACTGGCCGGCGATGGCCCGCCGCTGCAGCTTCCACGTCGCGACGATGATCTCCTTCTGCGACTCGAGCAGGTCGGCGGCCGCGCCAGCGCCGCCGCCCATGCCGGCCTGGCTCTGCGCGGCGAAGAACTGCTCGCTGAAGGGCCGTACCTCGAGGAAGAAGATGTCGCTGCGGGCCTCGGTCGAGGCCTTGCCGCGGCTGATGTCCTTGGCCCGGGCGTAGTAGGTGACGAAGTCGCCGGGCTCGACGTCCAGCTCCTCGATGAAGAGCGTGTGCGTGCCGTTGACGCTGGTCGAGGGCAGCCTGGCGCCGCGCGCGAACGGCACCACCTTCTCGCCGCGTCCCCTGACCGCGTAGACCAGTTCCAGCGAGCTGATGCCGTGATCGTCGTCGGCGCGCGCCTCGACCACCACTTCCTCGAGCTTGGTGACCTGCCGATCGCCGGCCGGCCGCATGATGCGGACGTCGGGCGGGCGATCGTCGAGGACGCGGACGAAGTACTGCGTGCCCTCGGGGCTCGACAGGCCGTCGATGTCCTCGAGGCCGATGCGATACGCGCCGTCCTGGCCGATGGTGAGACCGGCGACCAAGGTGGTCGCGTCCTGGCTGTCGGCCTTGAGCGGCAGCGACGTGCCGCCTTCGAGGGCGACGGCGCCGCGCCGGACCGGCTTGTCGGTGTGGACGCGGATCGTCACGGCGGTACCGGCCGGTCCGAAGATGTCGCCGCCGTCCTCCTCGAGGCGCGGCGCCATCCTAGTGAAGGCCGGGAACGCATACTCGAGATCGATGCGGGTGACGCGGGCCGCGTCGATCGCCGAGATCTGGTACTCCGGCGAGGTCAGCGATCCGGCCACGACGCGGTAGCGGAAGTCGGCCTCGACCTTTGGCCAGTCGACGACGTAGCCGGCGCCGTCGCGCCGCATCGGCTGCGGCACCGCGCCGGCGGCGGCGACGATCAGCGCCGGTACGTCGGGCGTCGCGCCGTCGGGCAGGCCGTCGAGCCGGGCGGTGATGCGCAGCGGGGTGCCGCGCGCGACGCGGGCGTGGCCGGGCGTCACCACCACCGCCAGCTTCGGCGGCGCGATGTAGAGCCGCGCCGTCTGCACCGCGCGCCAGGCCGGCGACCAGACGTAGGCCAGCGCGATCGCGAGCACCACGGCGGCGGCGGCGGTCCAGCGCAGCGCCCGCCGCATCGTGTCGCGCGCGATCACCCGCTCGGGCTCGACCTCGCTGAGGCGGGCCTCGGCCGCGCGCACCAGCAGGCCGTCGAGCGGCGCCGGCGCCTCGGCCGACAGGCGCTCGGTCGCGGTGACCACGACGTCGTCGAGCGCGCCGTTCTGCTCCTCGGCCAGACGGGCCAGCTGCCCATCGGTCGGCGGCCGGCGGAGCGGCGCCTGCAGGGCGATGACGGCGGCGACCGCCGCGAGAATGGCCAGGATGAACAGGCCGATCAGGGCGAGGCCGGTCGGTGACGTCGCGGCGTCGACCGCCCACGTCGCCCCCGCGATCACCGCGACCGCCGCGGCCTGGCGGGCCGAGACGCGCAGCCGGGTCAGCGACTGCCACCGCCGCCGCAGGCCGTCGAGCCATCCCCGTAACGTCTGGTCTGCGCTCATGCCACGGTCTCCTCACGCGGTGCCGATACCAGCCGCCGGCTCCCGGCGATCGCTTCCCACACCAGCACGCCGGCGACACCCACCAGAACGAACCACCACAGGCCCTGGCCCGCTTCGCGCTCGCGAGCGACGGCCGACGGACCGCGCCGCTCGGGCTCGACGTGCCCGACCGCGGCGACGATGGCCTGCGGCGTGAGGCGCGTCGCCCCCGACTCGCGCAGATCGACGTTGACCGCCACCGGCCGCGGCGGATCGCCGGCGCGGACGACGCCGGGTCGGCCGCGAGCGGCGTCCGGCGCGTCGGCGACGACCAGCTCGCTCGGCATCGCGCGCGCCGCCGGTCCGGCCAGGTAGTGCAGCGTCTCGAGGACGAACGGGACGAACGTCGCCTGACGGGCGAAGGTGTTCCAGGCGCCGGCGTCCTCGGATCCGAGCGCCGAGGCGAAGACGGCGATGCGGCCGGCGCCGACCGGCTGCTCGACCAGCGCGGCCAGCCCGTTCGTGAACCGCGCCACGACGCGCCCGCCCGGTCCGGGCACGACGCGCAGCGCGCGGGTGAAACGGGCACGGCCGAGGCCGGCGGCGGCGTCGCCGAAGGCGGCGAAGATCGGATGCCGCCCGTCGACCGGCGACAGCGTGGTCGGGAACGCGCCGGGATCGGCGGATTCGATGCGGAGCCCCGAATCGCCGACAATCTCGCCGAGCGTGCCGGCGTCCAGCGTCTCGCTCGCCAGCAGCCAGAGCGCGCCGCCGCCGCGGGCGTAATCGTGCAGGACGCGGCGGGTCTCGCGGCTCAGCCCGCGCGTGCCGCTGACGATGATCACCTGGCGCGCCCGCGCCGTCTCGGCGCCGAGCGCGCGGCGGGCATCGCCGCCCAGCATCTCGACGGCGAAGCCGCGGCTCGGTCCGCCCGAGTCGATGGCGGAACGCAGCAGGAACAGGTCGTCGCCCGACGTCTGCTCGCCGAGGAGCGCGACCGTCGCCAGCGGCGCTGCGTCGAGGACCAGGTAGCGCGTGTCGTCGGCCGGCACGCCGCCGGTGTCGGTGACGGCGATGCGCGCCACGCCGCTCGACGGCAGCCGCGCCGGCAGCCGGACCGACGCGGTGCGCCCCGGCTCGATCGCGACCGCGGCGTCGGCCACCAATCAATCGTTGACGGCCAGCACGACCTGGGTGCGCCGCGGCCGGATGCCGTGGTTGGTGATCTCCGCGACGAGCGCGTCGGCCTCGCGCCGGGCCGGGCCCACCGCCAGATTCTCGACGGGTCCGCCGACGTCGACCACGTCCAGCCCCAGCCCTTCCGCGATGGCGCCGCCGGGGTGCTCGATCTCGAGATCGCTGATCAGCACGAGCCGGCCGGTGGCGGCGCCGGCCAGGCGCGTCGCGGCGCTCCACAGCGGGGTCAGGGCCGTGCCGCCGCTGCCGGCGACGAGCGTCGCGACCGCGGCCCGCGCGGCGCCGCAATCGAGGCTCGGCTCGGCCAGGACGATGGCCCGATCGTCGACGCGGATCAAGGCGAGGCGATTGCCGGTGGGAGCGGCGCCGATGGCCCGCACCGCGGCCTCCCTGGCCTTCTCCATCCGGCCCGGCGCGGCCATGCTGAACGAGGCGTCGACGGCGACGATGGTGATGCCGCCGACGGCGTCCTCGCCGCGGACGTAGGGCCGGGCGAACGCGGCGGCGAGCAGGGCCAGCGCCAGGACGCGCAGCGCCAGCAGCAGCAGGTCGCGCAGCTGACGCGGCCGCCGCGCCTCGACCGGGGCGCGGCGCAGGAAGCGGATCGCGGCGAAGGCATGCGCCGGCGCGGTGTCCTGCTTGCGCAGGTGCAGCACGACCGGCAGCGCCACGGCGAGCGCCCCCAGCAGGAACCACGGCGAGAGAAAGCCCAGTCCCATCGTCTCCTAACGGCGAGCACGGGCCCGCAGGTAACCGAGCAGCGAGGCGTCGAGCGGCGTCGCCGTCGACACCACCTGGTAGTCCATGCCGGCGCCCTGGAGGGCCCGGGTGTAGGCGTCGGTGTGCTTGGCGAGCTCGGCGAGATAGTGCTCGCGTACCGCCGAGGGCACGGCCAGCACCTCGTCGCGCGACTCGAGAATCGCGAAACAGCAGCGGACCGTCGAACGGGAACGTCAGCTCGTCCGTGTCGAGGACGTGGAACACGACCACTTCCATGCCGCGCGCCCCGAGCAGGAGCAGCCCGTTGACGACCTCCTCGGGGTCGTCGAGCAAATCCGAGATGAGCACGATCAGGCCGCGCCGCTCCAGGCCTTCCGCCAACTCGCGCAGCGGCTTGGCGACGTCGCTGCCGGCGCTCGGCGTGACCCGCTGGAGCGCGAGCAGGATCTGGTGCAGGTGGCCGGTCCGCACCGAGGCCGGCAGACGAAGCCGGGCGTGCTCGTCGAAGGTGGTGAGCCCGACCGCGTCGCGCTGCCCCGCCACCAGCCAGGCGATGGCCGCCGCCAGCGTCGCGCCGTAGGCGAGCTTGGTCATCGCCCCGCTGCCGTAGCCCATCGAGGCGCTGGTGTCGAGCAGCAGGTGGCACGCCAGGTTGGTGTCGGCGTCCCACTTCTTGACGTAGTAGCGGTCGCTGCGGGCGTAGACCTTCCAGTCGATCCACGCGGTGTCGTCACCGGTGACGTAGGGCCGGTACTCGGCGAACTCGGTGCTGAAGCCGTGGTACGGACTGCGGTGCAGGCCGAGCGTCAGCCCTTCGACGATGGTCTTCGCCTTCAGCTCCATCGTGCCGAGGCGCGCGACGATCGCCGGATCGAGGAGGTGCGCCGATCGCGAGAGCGCCGCGTTCGCCATCCCTCAGTGCCCCACGATCACAGCCCGCTCTTCGGGGTCGGCACGGCCTCGATGAGTCGCGCGATCACGCCGTCCGGCGTGATCTGCTCGGCATCGGCGTAGAACGACGTGGTGATGCGGTGGCGCAGCACCGACGGCGCCAGCGCTTTCACGTCGGCGACCGACACATGGAACCGGCCGGCGAGGAGCGCCCGCGCCTTGCCGGCGAGAATCAGCGCCTGCGAGGCGCGCAGACCGGCGCCCCATTTCACCCACTTGCGGACGAAGTCCTTGGCGTAGGGCCGGGTCGGTCGCGACGCGTCGACGAGTCGCACCGTGTAGCGCGCGACCTCGTCCGAGACCGCGACGTGGCGCACCACCTGCTGGAACGCCTCGATGTCGGCGCCGGTGAAGACGCGCGCCGGCCGCGCCGCGCTGGTGCCGGTGGTGCCGGTGACGACCTTCACCTCGTCGTCTTCCGACAGGTAGTCCATCACGATGTTGAACATGAAGCGATCGAGCTGGGCCTCGGGCAGCGGATAGGTGCCCTCGAGCTCGATCGGATTCTGCGTCGCCAGCACCAGGAACGGCCGCTCGAGCGCGTACTCGCGGCCGCCGGCGGTGACGTGGTACTCCTGCATCGCCTCGAGCAGCGCCGCCTGCGTCTTGGGTGGCGTGCGGTTGATCTCGTCGGCGAGCAGCACGTGTGCGAAGACCGGCCCGCGGACGAAGCGCAGCGAGCGCGCGCCGCCGGTGTCGTCGAGCACCTCGGTGCCGGTGATGTCGGCCGGCATCAGGTCGGGCGTGAACTGGATGCGCTTGAAGCTGAGATCGAGGATCTCGGCCAGCGTCCGCACCAGCAGCGTCTTGGCCAGGCCGGGTACGCCGGTCAGCAGGCAGTGGCCGCCGGTGAACAACGCGATGAGCAGCTGATCGACGGCGTCGTCCTGGCCGATGACGACCTTGCGCAGCTCGTCGCCGATGCGGCGGCGGCCGTCGACGACACGAGCGACGACTTCCTCGGTGGGCGCGGACACGGTCATGGGATGCACGTCGCTCCAGGCTCGCGGAAGCGAACCTCAGTGGGTCAGGGAGTAGATGATCTCGTTGATCATCATCCGATAGGCGTCGGCGGTGTGGGGCGCGTAGCCGGGGTATTCCACGGCGTTCGACCACTCCATGCCGTCGCCCATGTCGGTGTTCCAGTTGATGAGGACCATCGCCCGGCCGCGGTCGTCCTCGATCGCGCGCAGGTGGGACGTGAAGCCGCCCTTCTCCCAGGTCCGCCCCTGGAAGAACGAGCCCAGCCCCGGCACCTGCGGGTAGTGATCGAGATCGTAGAAGCAGTGGAACACCGGGTGGTCCGGGGCCAGGTCGACGATCGGCCGATCGGGAAAGACCCGGCCGAACTCGCGCACGACGTTGTCCCACTCGATCGGGCCGTGGAAGTCGTCGAGCACCGCCGTCCCGCCGCGCAGCAGGAACTCGCGGATGATTGGCACCTCACGCTCGGTGAAACGCAGCGTGCCCGGCTCGACGAAGTAGATCCACGGGTTGTCCCAGAGCTGCGGGCTCTCGATCTGGATCTGGACTGGATCCTCGACGTCGATCGAGGTCACCGTCCGGACGCGGCGCGACAGGTTCTGCTCCGCCGCTGGTCCGTCGATGGCCCATGGGTCGCTCCAGTAGCGGGCCCGGAAGCTGTCGGTGTTGTGCGAGCTGTACTGGACGCGGGCGAAGCGCCAGCGCAGTCCGAGGGTCCGCTCGGCGCCGGGCTCGAGGCCCGATCGATCGATGGTGCCGGCGGCCGTCGGGAAGCCGGGCGCCTGCGCGATGGCAGCCGGCACGACCGTCGACGGCCACACGGCGAGCGCCACGGCGACGATCGCCGCCCCGCCGAGGGCCATCCCAATCGTTCGTGTCCGCGTCATCGTCCGTCCACGATCTGCAGGAGGATTTCCTGCGCCCGCTCGAAGCGGGGAGCCTGTTCGAGGGCCAGGATGGCGTGCTTGCGCGCGTCGTCCGGCCGCCCTGCTCGAAGATACGCCTCGGCCAGGTCGGTCTGTTGCGTCACGATGTCGGCCGGACGCAGGGCCAGCCCGCGCTCGAGGGCGGAGATCGCGGCCGGGATGTCGCCCGCCGCCAGCGCGGCGCGGCCGACTTCGGCGTGGGCGGCGCCGTCGAACGGATCGAGCGTCAGGACGCGCTCGGCGCCGGCCCGGGCCCGGGCCGGCTGGTTGGCCTGCCGGCCCAGCGTCATCAGCTTGCGCGCCGAGTCGATCGCGGTGTGCGACTCCTTGATGACGGCGTCGAGCTGCCCGAGCGCCGCCTCCGTGTCGCCGCGCGCCTGCGCCAGCCCGGCGAGCAGCGCCAGCGCGCTCTCGTCGCCCATCGTCTGCGGCACCAGCGGCGCCGCGCGTTCGAGCACCTTGCGCGCCTGGTCCTTGGCGCCGCGCGCGATCAACGCCCGGCCGACGGCGAGCTGCAGGTCGTACTGGCCGGCATGGGCGTCGGCGAGGCCGACGAGCGTGGCGACGGCCTTCGGATCGTCGGCGCCGACCTCGGGCAGTTCGGCGTCGATCGGCGTCAGCGCCGCCCTCGGGCCCTTGAAGCGGCCATCGAGGAACGCGTCGAAGGACGTCTGCAGGTTGGCGAGATCGACGCCGAAGGCAGCGGAGAACGCCGCGTCCTGGGCCAGCCCGCGGCCGTAGCCGGCGAGCAGCTTCTGCACGCCGGCGTCGCCGAACCGCTCGACGAGGTGCTCGACGAGCAGCGACGACTGGTGGTACGCCAGACCAATCGTGCGCCCGTCGGTGAAGGCGGCGTTCAGCGAGGCCAGCGGGATCGCCTTGCCGGCGGCGTAAGCGCGCAGGAAATCGATCTCCCCTTCGCGCCCCCAGCTGGCGTCGGCGCGGCGCTCCTCGAACACCGACGCGCCCTCGGTCAGCCAGCGCGGCACGCGCTGGTTCGACAGCTGCAGCGTCACGACGTGGGCCAGCTCGTGCCAGAGCGTCGCCGCCCAGTTGAAGCTGCCCGGCGGGCGGGCCCGCGGCGAGTCGAGCGTGACGACGCGCCCGAAGCAGGCGCCGAGCGCGCCGACCATGCCGGGCAGGCCGAGCGTCCGCACCGCGAAGTCGTCGTGCTTCGGGAACATCTCGATCAGCACCGGCCCCTTCGGGATCACGTTGTAGCGCTTGCCGAGATCCGCCAGCGCCTTGCGGGCCAGCTGCTCGACCGGCTCGCGCATCAGCGCCACTTCCTCGGGGTGGATCTTCAGGATCAGCCCGTCGTCGGTGGTGATCGTCTGGAACCGATCGAGCGTGTCGAGCATCGACAGCGAGTTGTAGGTGACGACGTCGAACGGATCGCGGCGGAACGCGGCATCGAGCGCGGTGCGCGCCGCCGTCTCGTCGCCGGTGCGCAGCAAGTGCATGCCGAGCGCGGCCTGGGTGCGCGGATCGGCGGGCTCGATGGCCATCGCCTTGCGGCCCTGCGCCACCGCCTCCTCGAAGCGATAGTGGCCGGCGAGCTGGGCGCCGATGATGCGGTAGACGGCGCCGGAGCCCGGGCGCAACGTCAGCACACGCTGCGCCAGCTGCTCCGCGTCGGCGGTGCGGTCCTCGATCGCCGCGATCGCCGCCTGCAGCGACAGCGCCTCGACCTGATCGGGGTTGATCGCCAGCACCTTGCCCAGCTCGACACCCGCGTCGGTGAGCCGGCGGCCGTCGAGGGCCTGCTCGGCGAGCCACAGCCGCGCCGCGACGCTGTTCGGATCGATGGCCAGCGCCTTGTCGAGGCTGGCCCGGGCCACCGCCGGCTCGTCGTCGGCCATCGCCGCGGCGTAGCCGACCAGCGCCGGCACCCAGCGCGGATCGGCCTGGAGCGCGGTCTCGAAGGTCTCGGCGGCTTCCTTGGCGTTGTGCTTGTCGAGGAACAGCTCGGCCCAGGCGGTGGGGATGCGCGGATCGGTCGGCGCGTCCGCGGCCGCTTCCTGGAACGCGGCGCTGGCCCGGCGCGGCTGGTCGAGTGCGGTCAGCGCCCGGCCTTCGCGAAAAATCGACAGCGGCGTCCGCTCGGCAGCGCGATCGGCGACGATCGCCTGCCACAGCTTGGCGGCGTCGTCGCGCCGGCCCATGTCGCGCAGGACGAATCCCAGTTCGAGCGCGGCGTCGCCGGTCGGGGCCTTGGCCACCTCCGCCTCGAGGCGCTCGCGCGCCGCCTGGAGGCGGCCACGCGCGGCATCGGCACGGGCCAGGACGAGGCGGCGGGATTCGGGGGCGCCGAAGGCGGCGGCCAGCGCTTCGACCTCGGCGAAGCGCCCTTCGACGAGGGCGCGTTCAGCGGCGTCGATCGGCGACGCGGCCGGCGCGATCGCCGGCTCGGCCGCGGCCGGTGGTGTCGACGGCGGCGTCGTGGCACCGCCCGCGGGCGGCGTCGCCGGCTGCGGCTGCGGCGGCTGCTGGGCGGCGGGTCCGGCGGCCGACCCGAGCGCGAGGCCGATCGCGAGGAGCCACGCAGCGGGTCGGGTGAGCCCCGGCCCGTCCGAGCGCGCGCGCGTCGGTCGATACACGCCAGTCATCGGCGACTTCCTTGTTCGGTCCGCGAAGAACCGCTACCAAAAAGTATAGTCCCCGACACCACGGCCCGGGGTGCTTTGTTCGACGTCCTGCCAGCAGATACGGTCTGGCCGAGTCCAAATGTGACGTCCGCCGGAAACGGACCGCGCGTCTGCGCCCAGCCCGCGTGCGGCGCCGCGGCGCGCCCAGCGCCGCGAATAGCTGTCCGCACGCTTGGAAGGGCTGGCGTGGACGGTCCTGAGGGGACCGTCCACTAGAAGAACGGACGCCAGGTGAAGAAGACGATGGCCAGGAGGGCCTGGAAGCCGGCGAAGGCCATGACCGTGACGGCGAGCGGTGTGCCGCGCAGCCGCCAGCCCAGGTAGAGGAAGAGCGGGAACAGCGTCGACGTCAGGCGGCCGAGCGACAGGAAGCCGCCGCGGAAGAGCGGCGGCGCGAGCATGACGAGCAGGAACGCCCCGTAGGCGAGGCCGAATCGCTTGGTGACAGGGACCACCAGGATGAGCGAGGCGATCACGAACGTCGCGTTGATCAGCTCGATCGGCTGGCTGATCGAGTAGGCGTAGAAGCCCTGGTTGGCGATGACGTCGGCGCGCTCGGTGAACAGGCCGGCGACGTCGGTGGCGGTCCGGCCCCAGGCCTGGTGGGCCTGCATCCACATCAGCGGGTTGCCGGTCAGGTTGTCGAGATAGGCGCTGAAGACCAGCACGCCGACGACCGGCCCGGCGGCGGCCAGCAGGCCGAGCAGCGCGGTCCGGCGCTGGCCGGGGTCGTCCCGCCAGATCGGGCGCCAATCCGCGACGACCAGCAGGGCCAGCGGGGCGCTCAGCAGGAAGCCGTTCGGCCGGGTCAGCCCGGTGACGAGCCCCCAGGCGAACGCCGCCGCCCACTGGCGCTCGCGCAGGTGATACCACGCGCCGAGGACGCCGAGGAAGAAGAGGCCCTCGGTATAGACGGCGCTGTAGAAGAGCGAGCACGGCCAGGCGCAGGCCAGGACCACCGCGGACGTCGCCGCCGTCTCGTCGCCGCCGAGCCGGCGCACCAGACGGTAGAGGTAGACGAGTCCCCAGCCGAACGCCGCGATGCTGATGAGCAGCCCGGCCGCGAGCGCCCGCCGATGCATCGCGTATGGCCACTCGACGCGGTTGCCCGACATCGGCTCGTCCGGCCGGACGATGCGCCCGCCGAGCCAGGCCGTGCCGGCCCGCATCACCATCGGGTAGGCCGGGAAGAAGGCGACGTTCTGCTGCGCCGTCGCCCGCGCGTCGGGGTCGTAGTCGTAGCCGTTCAGGGCGATGCCGAGATACCAGCCGGTGTCCCAGCGGATCGGCAGGTTGACCCACTCGTAGTGGGAGACGCGGTTCGGCGGATCCATCTTGTCTGGATAGCCGATCAGGGCGACGCCGAGATAGCCGACCGCCAGCACCATCAGCCGCGAGGCCAGCAGCGACGGCAGCACCACCTTCGTCACCGGTGCCGCCCAGGCGGCACGCAGCGACGCCTGCACGCGGGCCGGCCACGATGGCGTCGGTACGCGCCAGTGTCGAACACCGGCCGCCACGATCAGGACGAGCAATGGACGCCAGACGTCCTGCGCGGTGATTCGCAGGTCGCCGTAGCGCAGCCGGAAGCCGCCGAACACGACGATCGAGATCAGCAGGAGCACGGCGACACCGCTGACGGCGTCGAGCGCGCGCGCCCACCACGGAAGCGGATGTGCCGGCGGCGGCGCGGGGACCGGCGTCTCGATCGCCTCCGTCATCGCGCCTCCTTCAGCATGCGGTCCTCGACGCGGATGCGCGCGACGAGCAGCGCGCCGAAGGCGATGGCGGCGCCGAGCCCGGTGAACGGGGCGCGCATCATCAGCGCGACGCCGGCGATCTCGCCCATCAGGCCGAGGTAGTTGGGATGGCGCAGCCAGCGGTACGGCCCGCTCGCCACCAGCGGCGCCCCCGGCAGCACCAGCACGTGGAAGCTCCAGAAGCGGCCCAGCGAGAGGATCGCCCACCACTTGAGGAGCTTGGCGGCGAGGAACACGCCGATGCCGGTCGCGACCAGGGTAGTGCAGGCCGGCGTGGCCAGCGCGCCCTCCGCGGTCATCGCCAGGAACATGCCCGGATAGACGATGCGCATCCAGGCGTAGACGTCGTCGGCCGGCTCGAGCGCGCCGGCGGCGCGCAGCGCCCGCTCGTGGCGCCGCGACCGCCACGTCTCGAGCAGCAGCCACGGCAGCACCACGACGACGAGCAGCGCAACGGCCTGGGTCGAGACCTGGGTGAACGGATCCGGCGTCACGCGGCGACGTCTCCGGCGTAGCGGATCATCCGGCGCAGGATACCGGGCGCCACCCGGGCGCTGATCGCCATCACGCGGACCCGCCGCGGTGTCCCGACCAGGCGCCGCAGCAGGCGGTTGACGCCGTACTTGGTGCCGAAGGCCTGGGCCCGCGCCGCGGCCAGGCGCGCCACCGCGTCGAGCCCCGGATCCTCGAGCGCCGCCAGCGCGACCTCGACGGCCAGTTCGGCCCCGCGCAACGCGAAGCGCAGGCCGTCGCCGGTCATCGGATCGACGAAGCCGGCCGCGTCGCCGGCGAGCAGCAGGCCGGGCACGCCGGCGCCGTGCGCATCGACCGCCAGCGGGCCGAGGATCGACGGCGCCGTCACGCGGCGGGCCCGCGCGGCGCGCGGACCGAGGACCGGATCCGCGGCCAGATGGCGCTCGAGCAGCCGCGCCGGATCGGCGAAGCCCTCGCGCGCCGGCGTCACCAGGCAGACGTTGGCCAGCCCGCTGTCGCCGATCGGCGAGACGCCGATGTAGTGCGGGCCGCGCACGTGCATCTCGCCCACGGCCTCGAGGCCGGCGAGGCCCTCGAAGTAGGCGCCGACCGCCCAGCGCCGCGGCGCCGGCGGATGGTTGGCCAGGCCCAGCGCGAAAGCGAGCGCGGATCGCCGGCCGTCGGCGGCGATCGTGATCTGCGCCGGCACGCGCAGCCGCGCGGCACCGGCGCCGGTGCGGCACAGCACCGCGCCCCGCACCGTCGGCCGGCCGCCGCTCTCCTCGACCATCGGCCCGTGCACGCGCACGCCATCCTGGAACTGCGCGCCGGCGGCGATGGCCGCATTGACGAGGAGCTGATCGAGCACGCGGCGCGTCAGCGCCCGCGCCATCAGGCCGCTGCCGTAGGTGCCGCGGACCTGGACGCCGCCGTTGCCGGTCAGCAGCATCCCCTCGAGCGGCCGCGAAGCGGCCTCGACCGAGGCGCGCAGCCCGAACCGATCCAGCACCCGCATGGCGCCCGGGTTGAGGGTGTCGCCGCACAGCTTGTCGCGCGGGAAGCGGGCGCGATCGACCAGCAGCACCCGGGCACCGGCCCGCGCCAGGCCGATCGCGGCGAGCGAGCCGGCGGGTCCGGCCCCGGCGATGAGCACGTCGACCATGGCGGTGCTACGAGTCCGGCGCGCCGAGGACGATGGCGCTGTTCTTCGATCCGAAGCCGAGGCAGTTGCAGAGCGCGGCTTCGACCCGCCCGGCCCGGCTGGCGTTGGGGATGAAGTCGAGATCGCAGGCCGGATCGGGATCGAGCTGGTTGATGGTCGGCGGCAGCACGCCGCGGTGCAGCGCCAGCGCGGTCGTGGCCAGGCCGCTGGCGCCGCTCGCGCCCTGCGGATGGCCGATCATCGATTTGGTCGACGACCCGGGCAGGCGCGCCGCATGGTCGCCGAAGACGCGCTTCACGCACGCCACCTCGATGGCGTCGTTCAGCTGCGTCGAGGTGCCGTGGTAGTTGACGTAGCCGATGCTCTCGGCCGGCCGCTCGGCGCGATCCATCGCCGTGCGCATCGCCCGGACGATCTCGCCGCCCTCGGGATCCATCTGGACGCGATGGTAGGCGTCACAGGTCGAGGCGTAGCCTTCGACCCAGGCGTAGACCGTCGCGCCCCGCGCCCGCGCCGTCTCCTCGCGCTCGAGCACCAGCATCCAGGCGCCTTCGCCGAGGACGAAGCCGTCACGGCCGCGATCGAAGGGCCGCGACGCGGTCGACGGCGTGTCGTTGTAGTGCGTCGACATGACCCGCATCCGGGCGAAGCCGTAGATCATGCCGGGCGTGACGCAGGCATCGACGCCGCCGGTCAGGAGCGCGTCGTACTCGCCGTCGCGCAACAGCGAGAGGGCGTAGCCGACCGCATCCGTCGAACTCGTGCAGCCGGTCGACAGCACGTGGCTGATGCCGTGCAGCCGCAGGGCAATCGAGATCTCGCTCGACACCATGCCGACGATCGAGACGGGAATGGCGTAGGGCGTGACCTTCTTGAGGCCGTCGGTGAAGAACTCGCGGTACTGGCGCTCGCCCACTTCGATGCCGCCGGCGCCGCTGCCGACGATGACGCCGGCGCGGGCCGCCCCGAGGCGCAGCCCGGCGTCGACCCAGGCCTCGCGGGCGGCGATGACACCGGCCAGCGAGGCGCGCGAGTAGCGGCGCGGGTCCGAGTGATCGATGCCGTCGCCGACGTCGATGCCGTCGACCGGCAGCGCGTCCTCGATGCTGATCGGCGGCAGCGCCGCCGCCACGGTGCAGCCGTAGGCCGACGCGTCGAACCCGTCGATGGCGCGCGTCCCGCTGACGCCGCGGGTGACGTGGTCCCAGTAGCGCTCGCGCCCGACGCCGAACGGCGACACCACCCCGATGCCGCTGATGGCGATGCGTGGCCGAACGGGCGCGGTCCGAACCATCATGGCGTGTCTATAATACGCGGCCAGTCGGAGCCCTCGCCTGTCGGCCCCAGTCGTACCCACCTCACCCGTCGCCATGCCGTCATCGCCGCTGGCCCGCGCCTATGTCGTCGCCGGTGCGATCGTCTTCGTCGCCGCGATGGGGATCGGCACGTGGCGGTTCATCGCGCTCGGCACGCCGCCGGCGGAGGGACCGCTGCTCGAAGGCCTGCTCATCAACACGCTCCTCTTCGGGGTGTTCGCGCTGCACCACAGCGTGCTCGCCCGTGACGGCGTGAAGGCCCGCGTCGGGCAGCTGGTGTCGGCCCGGCTGGAGCGCTCCACCTACGTCTGGGTGGCCAGCCTGCTGTTCGTCGCCGCCTGCCTCGCGTGGCGGCCGATCGCCGGCACCGTCTATCGCATCCCGCCACCCTGGGCGTGGCTGGCCGGGGCGCTGCAGCTCGCCGGCGGCGCCCTCACGCTCGACGCCGCCCGCAGGATCGACGTCCGCGTGCTGTCGGGGCTGCGCCCGGAGCCGGCCATCGACGGCGACCCGGTGGCTCGCGGCACCTACCGGCTGGTCCGCCATCCGATCTACCTCGGCTGGGTGCTGCTCGTCTGGGCGGCCTCGGACATGACCACCGGCCGCCTGGTGTTCGCACTGATCAGCACCGCCTATCTCGTGGTCGCCGTGCCGTTCGAGGAGCGATCGCTGCGGCGCCGCTTCGGACCGTCCTACGACGGCTACCGTCGCACGGTCCGCTGGCGCATCCTGCCCGGGGTGTATTGATGGCGACCGTGGTCTTCTACATCACCGGCCACGGCTTCGGCCACGCCGTGCGCCAGATCGCCATCGTCAACGCCCTGGCCCAGCGCCGGCCCGACGTCGCCATCGTGGTGCGGTCGTCGGTCGCGCCCTGGCTCTTCGCCCGCAGCGTCCGGGGCTCGGTGCGGCTCGAGCCGGGGGCGGTCGACACCGGCGCGATCCAGCGCGGCAGCCTGGACGTGGACATCCCGGCGACGCTGGCCGCGGCCGAGGCCTTCTACGACGGCGCCGAGGCGTGGATCGCCCAGGAAGCGGCGTTCCTCACCCGCGAGGACGCCCGCCTCGTCGTGTCGGACATCCCGCCGCTGCCGATCGCCGCGGCCCGCCAGGCCGGCGTGCCGGTCATCGGCATCTCGAACTTCACCTGGGACTGGATTTACGAGGACTACGACGCGCCGCGGCTGGCGCCCGGCCTCGTCGAGACGCTGCAGGCGCACTACGCGGCGGCGTCCGAAGGCTGGCGCCTGCCGATGCACGGCGGCTTCGCCGGCTTCGACACGCTGCGCGATCTGCCCCTCGTCGGCCGCGTCGCCCGGCAGCCCCGCGAGGTCGTCCGCGCCGCGGTGGGCCTGCCGCCGGACCGGCCGCTCGTGCTGGTGTCGCTCGGCGGCTACGGCGCGCGCGGCATCGATCTGCATGCCGCCGCCGCGTCGCTGCGCGGCGTCGCCGACGTCGTCGCCACGTCCTACGACGCCTTCTCGCCAGGCGACGGCGTCCACTGCGTCGACGAGACGGCGATGCACGGGCAGCGCATCCACTACGAGGACCTCGTCGGCGCCGTCGACGTCGTCGCCAGCAAGCCGGGCTACGGGATCATCTCGGAGTGCGCGGCCAACGGCACGGCGCTGCTCTACACCGACCGCGGCCGGTTCCGCGAGTACGACGTCCTGGTGCGCGAGATGCCCCGCTACCTGGACGGGGCGTTCATCGATCAGGAGGACCTGCGGGCCGGTCGCTGGCGCGACGCCGTGGCGGGCCTGCTGGCGAGGCCGCCCCGCCCACCGGCTCCGGCCGAGGGCGCGACGACGGCGGCCGAGTGGCTGTCGGCCTGGCTGGATCGGAGCTAGCGGAGGGCTAGCTCAGCGTTCTCGCGGGCTGGCTCAGGCGTTCTTGACGGTCGTGATGAGCGACCAGATCCGCGGGACGTTGACCTTCTCGATCGACTGCGGATGCAGCTCGGCCTGGGCAAGGAACGCCGGCAGGTCGAGGTCGGACTTGAAGCCGATGTGGATGGTCGCCGGCGACATCCAGCGCTCCACCCGCGAGACGAGCGGGTTGGCGCTGAGGAAGTGGTTCAGGATGATGACCCGGCCGCCAGGCCGGCAGACGCGGTACATCTCGCGGGCGACCTTGACGGGGTCGGGCACGACGCTGATGACGTAGGGCGCGTAGACGATGTCGAAGGACCCGTCGTCGAACTTGAGGTCGGTCGCGTCCATCTGCAGGAGCCGGGCGTTGCGGACGCCCTTCCGCGACATCCGCTCCCGCGCCTTCTCCAGCATCTCGGCCGAGAAGTCGATGCCGGTGACGGTCGCTTCCTTCGGGTAGAGCGGGAGGTTGATGCCGGTGCCGACGCCGACCTCGAGGACCCGGTCGCCCGGCTTGATCGCCATCCGCTGGATCGCCTGCAGGCGGCCCGGATGGAGGGTCGGTCCGAAGGTGAAATCGTAGACCGACGAAATCTTCGCGTAGACGGCTTCGACGAAATCGTTCTCGACGACGGTGACCGAGAGCGCTCGGGTTGCTGCGTCCGAGCCACTTAGCTCGTCGGCCTCTCGTGCCGATCGATTGTCGAACAGCGCCATCGTGACTCTCCCTCTCGGACTGCGCCCGTGTGACCGTAAATCGCGGGGCGACTATATCTTGCCATGGGTCGGCCGACAAGCGCCGTCTTCTCGGCGGGGTGCCGGCAGGCCCGAACAGGCCGGTCTAAACGGATTTATGCAGAGCCTAGCGCGCGTGCGATCACCGGAAAGACGAGGTCGGGTCGGGCGCCGGACACCACGATCCCCTGCGCGAACGGCCGCACCGCCTCGACCAGCTCCTGGGCGATGGCCACCCCTTCCGCCGCCTCCGTGCCCGACCCGGCCGCCTGCCGCATCCGCTCGACGAGCGCATGAGGCACCCGCTGCCCCGGCACTTCGTTGGCCAGCCGTTCGGCCTCGCGCAGGCTGCCGAGCGTCCGGATGGTGACGATCAGCGGCAGGTCGACGTCCCGGGCCTGCCCCCGGAAGTGCGTGACGTCGGCCACCTCGAAGACCGGCTCGGTCATCGCGAACTCGGCCCCGGCCTCGGCCTTGTAGCGATAGCGCCGCGCTTCCTCGTCGAGATCGATCGACGACGGGCTGACCCGGACGCCGGTGTGGAACGCGGTCGGCTCGCCGATCGGCTGGCCGCCGAGATCCATTCCGTGATTGAGCCGGCTGACGGCGTTGGTCACGCCGATCGAGTCGGCCTCGACCAGCACCGTCGCGTCGGTGTAGTCGGCCAGCCGGGCCGGCTCGCCGGTGACGACCAGGATGTTGCGGAGACCGAGGGCGTGCGCGCCCAGCAGCTCCGCCTGCATCGCCGCCAGCCGGCGTTCCCGGCAGCGGAACTGGAGCACCGTCTCGATGCCGGCTTGCCGCTCGAGCAGGAGCGCCGCCGCGAGCGGCGCCATCCGCGCCCGGCTGGCCGGCCGGTCGGTGACGAGCAGCGCGTCGACACCGCGGATGCGGAGCTGGCGGCCGAGCTCGACGAATTCCTGGGTCACATGGCCGCGCGGCGGATCGAGCTCGACGCCGATGACGAACTGGCCGCGTGACAGCGCGCTGGCCAGCCGCGACTTCTCGGCCCGCGGCACCGGCGCGGCGGCCGGCGCCGGCGCGGGCGTCGAGACGGTCACCCGGGCCGCGGCGGCGCGTCCGGCGGGCGACGAGGCGGTCGACGCGACGCGCATCTGCCGGGTGTGCTCCGGCGTCGTGCCGCAGCAGCCGCCGACGAGGCGCACGCCGGCGGTGACGAAGCGCCGCGCGTAGGACGCCATGTACTCCGGCGACGACAGGTAGATGTTGCGCCCCTCGACGTCGCGCGGCCGGCCGGCGTTGGGCTGGACCGACAGCCGAGCCGTGGTCCGCTCGGCCATCCGCTCGATCGTCTCGAGCATTGCCGCCGGTCCGACGCTGCAGTTCAGGCCGATGACGTCGGCGCCGATCGCCTCGAGCTCCGCGGTGAACTGCTCCGGCGGCGTGCCGTCGGCGGTGGCGCCGTCGTCGCCGGTGGTGAGCTGGGCGACGACCGGCTTGCCGGACACGGCCCGGACGCCGCGGACGGCGGCGCCGAGTTCGGCGACGTCGCCGAACGTCTCGAGCATGAAGAGGTCGACGCCGGCCTCGGCGAGCGCCTCGGCCTGTTCGCGGAACGCCGCTTCGGCCTCGTCGAGGCCGGTCTTTCCCCACGGCTCGACACGCACGCCGAGCGGGCCGATGGCGCCGGCGACGTAGGCCTGGCCGTTGGCCGCCTGGCGGGCGAGGCGGACGCCGGCGGCGTTGATGTCACGCAGGCGATCGCGCAGCCCGAACGGGGCGAGCTTGAGCCGGTTGGCGCCGAACGTGTTGGTCTCGAGGACGTCGGCGCCGGCCCGCACGTAGGCCCGGTGGATTTCGGCGACGAGCTCCGGCTGGGTGACGTTGAGCTCGTCGAACGATCGATTGAGGAAGACGCCCTTGCCGTAGAGCATCGTCCCCATCGCGCCGTCGCAGATCAGGACTCGCGCGTCGAGCGCGTCGAGGAACCCAATCACGCGGTGGCGGACGCGTGGGCGGAGGCCGTCACCGACGCCGCCGGCAAGCCGGCCGCCGACACCACGCCGCCAGGCGTCGGGACGAGCAGGTCCTGCTTGTCCCAGATGAAGTCCTTGTTGCTGTAGACGGCGAGCTCGTAGTCCTTGCCCATGAAGATGGCCGACACCGGGCACGCCTCTTCGCAGTAGCCGCAGAAGATGCAGCGCGTCTTGTGGATCTGGTAGACCTTCGCGTAGCGCGGGCCGGCCGCGACGCTGCCGTCGTTCTCGGCCGCTTCGAGGTAGATGGCGTCAGCCGGGCAGGCGACCGCGCACAGGCCGCAGGCGACGCACTTCTCGAGGCCGTTCTCGTCGCGCATCAGGACCTGCTTGCCCCGCCATTTGGGGAACATCGGGACCTTCTGGTCGGGGTAGTTGACGCTGACCGGCTTCATGAACATGTGCCGGAGCGTCGTCGCGAACCCGATGAGAAACGGCTTGATCATACGGGGCTCAGTCTATCATCGGTGGCAGCACAACCGCCCTTATGGCTCCGCTCGATATCCGGTTTCTCTCGAACGAGCAGTTCCTCATCTTCACGATGCTGGCGCAGCTCGCCGTCGTGGCCTCGCTGGCCACGATGTTCGCCCGGTTCCGCGGCTTCCGGCGCCTCCTCCTGACCGAGAAACGGGAATGGAGGGAACGCCTCGCCTTCGCCGGGGCCCTCGGCATTCCGCTCTTTGGCGGCGCCGTCTCGCGCATCCTCCTCGGCTACAACGCCGCCGACCTCATCCTCGCCGGGCCGTTCCTGGCCGGCCTCCTCGCCGGCCCCTACACCGGCGCCCTGGTCGGCCTGGTCGTCGGCCTGCCGGGGGCCCTCGCCGGGGAGTACGGCGCGGTACCGTTCGCGGTCGGCTGCGGCTTCGCCGGCGGCGGCCTGCGGGAGATCTGTCCCAAGGACGCGATCTGGCACTTCTCGCCGTTCGTCTTCACCGATCTCCACCGTTACGCCTGGCGGCTGCTGCGGCGCTTCCAGTTCGACTGGCAGATCATCCTGATCACGCCGCCGATCCTCCTCGAGCTGCTGCGCCAGGCGATCGGCCACCGCTGGCCCGGGCGCATCTTCGTCTTCCTGGCGAACGACCCGCTCATGACCGCGCTGGCCGTCCTCGAGACCACGCTGTGCGTCGCCATCCCGATCAAGATCTGGAACAGCGCCCGCATCGAGCACAAGCTGCAGGAGCAGGAGAAGCTGTTGATGACGGCGCGCATCGAGGCGCTGGCCAGCCAGATCAACCCGCACTTCCTGTTCAATACCCTGCAGTCGATCTCGTCGCTGATCCGCTCCAAGCCCGAGACCGCCCGGATGCTGATCGTCAAGCTGTCGGCGCTGCTGCGGCGGCTGCTGCGCAGCCAGGATCATTTCGTGACGCTGCGCGAGGAGCTCGAGGCCGTCGACGAATACCTCGACATCGAGCAGGTCCGGTTCGGGCGGCAGCTGGTCGTCGAGAAGGAGATCGCCGCCGACACCCTCGATCGGGTCGTGCCGAGCATGCTGCTGCAGCCGCTGGTCGAGAACTCGATCAAGCACGGCCTGGCCGACAAGGTCGACCCCGGCCGCATCCTGCTCAAGAGCACCCGCCAGGGCGCGGTGGTGGTCATCGAGGTGGTCGACAACGGCGTCGGCATCGCCGCCGAGCGGATGGGCGGGGTCATGGACCACGGCATCGGCCTGCGCAACGTCAACGAGCGCCTGCGGGTGATCTACGGCGCGTCCTGCCAGCTGCGACTGCACAGCGTCGCCGGGGTTGGCACCACGGTCCGCCTGGAAGTGCCCGAGCTGGCGGCCCCCGAGCGGATTCCTCGGCGTAACATGGTGATCAAGGCCCTCGTCGTCGACGACGAGCAGCTGGCCCGCGACGAGCTCTGCTACCTGCTGGAACAGGCGGGCGGTGTGCACGTCGTGGCCCAGGCGGCCAACGGGGTGGACGCCCTGGCCTTGATTGGCGAGCACGCCCCGGACCTGGTCTTCCTGGACGTCCAGATGCCCGGCCTGAACGGGTTCGAAGTGGCTCGCCAGGTCCTCGAACGGCAGGAGCGCGGCGACGACGCCGACCGCGACGACGGGCCGGCCGGGACCGAGATCGTGTTCGTCACGGCCTTCGACCAGTACGCGATCGACGCGTTCCAGGTCGATGCGGTGGATTACCTGCTCAAGCCGGTCGACCCCGAGCGGCTCGACCAGGCGGTGCAGCGGGCGCGGCGGCGGCTGGCGGCGCGGACCGCCACGAAAGCCGGCGAGGACGCCGGGCGTGGCGAGCGGCCGCTGGCGAACGCCGAGCTCGAGCGGCTCGTCAAACGCATTGCCCAGGGCGCCGGCTTCGAGGTCCGGGGGCGCCGGGAGCGGCTGGCGGTCAAGGTCGGGGAACGCGTCTTCCTCGTGGACGCGGGCGACGTGATCTTCGCGACGCTGGCCGACGAGGTCGTGACGGTGGCGGCCACGGGGTTCACGGGTACGTCCAATTACCGGACGCTCGACGATCTCCAGGCCCAGCTCGATCCGGAGACGTTCTGGCGGGTGCATCGGGCATACTTGGTGAACATCAACAAGATCAAGGAGATCGTCCCCTGGTTCAGCCGGAACTACATCCTGAAGATGAGCGACGGGAAGTCGACGGAGATTCCCGTCAGCCGTTCGCAGACCAAGCGGCTGCGGGAGTACCTGCGCCTCTGAGCGAATCGCCGGCCGCCGAGCCGGCGGCTCTTCCGCTCGAGATGGCCCGGGTCGACCCGGCCGCCGACGCCCCGCTGCTGCTGGTCCACACGCCGGCCGAGCCGGCGGCGCTGGTGCTCGCCCCGGCCGACGGGCTGGCCGTGGACGGCCTCGTCGCCGCCCCCGTGACGGCGCCGCGCGTCCACGTCGAAGCCGGCCCGTCCGCATGGGAGCGGCTCGGCGAAGAGATCCTGACGTGGTTCAAGACGCTGGCGTCGGCCGCCGTCTACGCCACACTGATCGTCACGTTCATCTGCCAGGTGGCCCGGGTGGAAGGGCACAGCATGTCGCCCACGCTCGAGAACGACGATCGGCTCATCGTCAACAAGCTGATCTACCGCCTCAGCGTGCCGCAGCGCGACGACATCGTGATGCTGTACTACCCGGTGAACCCGGACAAGTCGTTCGTCAAGCGGGTCATCGCCAAGGAAGGCGACGTCGTCCGCATCGTCGATGGCAAGGTCTACGTCAACAACGAGCCGCGCGAAGACGTGTTCGTGCCGCCGACCTATCGCAGCCACGAAGACTTCGGCTCGCAGACGATCAAGCCGGGCTACTACTTCGTGATGGGCGACCACCGCAACAACAGCTCGGACAGCCGCGAGTGGGGCGAGGTGCCCCGGAAGTACATCATCGGCAAGGTCCAGCTGCGGTGGTGGCCGTTGTCGACGGCGCGCATCTTTTACTGAGCGCGCGCGTCAACTTCCAACTCCCAACGACCAACTTCCAATCAACTGCCAATCTCCAACGCCCAAGCCAGTGTGGCGTGGCGCTCGACGCCCGGTTGGAAGTTGGCCGTTGGGAGTTCCTTGGAAGTTGGCTGTTGGAAGTTGGTAGTTGGCTTATCTCGGCGAACTGGGCTCACTTCCCCGTAATCAGCCCGATCAGCCACGACACCAGGCTGACCACGATGCCGGCGAGGATGCCGGCCCACAGGCTGTCGACATGGAAGCCGGGTACCAGCGCGGCCGCCAGGTTGAACGCCACGCCGTTGACGACGAAGTAGAACAGCCCCAGCGTGAGCACGGTCAGCGGCAGCGTGAGAATCACCAGGATCGGCCGGATGATCGCGTTCACCAGGCCGAGGACGATGGCCATGATGGCCAGCGGCAGGATGCCGGTCGCGTAGACGCCGGTCACCACCTGCGTCGCGATCCACACCGAGATCGCCACCACGATGGTGTGAACCAGGAACCCGCTGCTCTTCGTTTGGCTTGCCATCAGTCACTCCTCTGTCGACGGGCGAACGCCGAAGTCCTCAGGCGTACAGCCGTTCGATCGTGTCCTGCCACCGTGTCTCGACGACCCGCCGCCGCACTTTCAGGGTCGGGGTCAGTTCCCCACCGGCAATCGTGAACTCGGCCGGCAGCAAGGCGATCTGCTTCACCTGCTCGAACTGGGCGAGGTCGCGGTTCAGTGCGTCCACGATCTCGCGATAGAGACCGAGCACGTCGTCGCGGCCGACCAGCGCGGCCCGCTCCCCAGGCGGCAGCCCGAGCGACGCCAGCCGTTCGCCGAGCACGTCGAAGGCCGGCACGATCAGCGCCGCCGCGAAGCGGCGGCGATCGCCGACCACGACGGCTTCGGCGACGAGCGGGTGCTGTTTCAGGCGGGCTTCGATCGGCTGCGGCGCCACCTTCTTGCCGCCCGACGTGACCAGCAGGTCCTTCTTGCGATCGGTGATCCGCAGGAACCCGTCGGGGCTCAGCTCGCCGATGTCGCCGGTGTGGAACCAGCCGTCGCGCAGCACCGCCTCGGTGTCGGCCGGACGGTTCCAGTAGCCGCGCATCACGTTGGGACCGCGGGCGAGGATCTCGCCGTCCTCGGCGATGCGCAGCTCGACGCCGGGGATGGCTGGACCGACCGTCCCCAGCCGCGACCGGCCGGGATGGTTGGCGGCGAGCGCCGGCGCCGTCTCGGTCAGGCCGTAGCCCTCGTAGATCGGCAGCCCGGCGGCCAGGAAGAACTCGCCGGTCTCCCGCGACAGCGGCGCGCTGCCGGTGACGATGAGGCGCAGCCGTCCGCCGAGGCGGGCGCGCACCTTGGCGAAGACCAGCCGATCGCCGAGCCGCTCGCGCCAGCCGACCGGGACGAGCGCGTCGGCGCCGGCCTCGGTGCGCCGGACGCGATTGAGGGCCCACGACAGCGCGGTGCGGAATAGCCACTGCCGGGCCGCGCTCGCCTCGGCGACCGAGGCCAGCACGCGCGCCTGCAGCTTCTCGCAGACGCGCGGCACGACGGTCATCAGCGTCGGCGCGGTGGCGCGCAGGTCACGGGCGATCGTGTCGAGGTTCTCGGCGAACACAATCGTCAGCCCGGCGAGCAGGTAGGCGTAAACGACGGTTCGCTCGAAGGAGTGGCTGAGCGGCAGGAACGACAGCGCGACGTCGTCCGGGGCCAGCGCGAAGACCGGGCCCACCGCTTCAGCGTTCGAGAGGATGTTGCGGTGCGTGAGCATCACGCCCTTGGGCTCGCCGGTCGTGCCCGAGGTGTAGATGAGCGTGGCGAGCGACTCCTCCCCGACCGCGGCGCGCCGGGCCTCGATGGCCGGCCCGACGGTCGGATCGACCGCCAGGCGGTCGCGGCCGCGCGCGAGGATCGACGCGTAGGCGATGACGGAGACGCCCAGCCCGAGATCGCCGGTCTGCGGAGCGGCGGCAGCCGCCGCCGGTCCCGGGTCGAAGATGACGACCAGTTCGACGGCCGGCAGGAGATGCCGTACCTCCTGCACCTTGGCCGCCTGGACGCGATCCGACACCACCACGATGCGGGCCCCCGCATCGGCCAGGATGTGGCGGACCTGCGTGGCGGGCAGGGTCGGATAGACCGGCACCGTCACGACGCCGAGCGTCTGCGCCGCCAGGTCGACGAACACCCACTCGGGCCGGCTCTCGGAGACGATGGCGAGGCGATCGCCGGCCGCCAGGCCGGTCGCCAGCAGGCCGGCCGCGCCGTGCCGGATGGCCTCGAGGATCTCGGTCGCCGACCAGTCGCGGAAGCCCTCGGCGCCGCAGCGGCGGATCAGCGCGGGCCTGGCGCCACGCGCGGCGATCCGGCCGGGAATGTCCGCCAGCGTCGCCATCAGCGCCGGCCTCGTCGTTTGTTGGCGGCCGCGCTCTCACGCGCGGCCGCGGGCCGCCCTGCGAGCGTGCGGCCTGCTATTCGCGGCGCTGGGCGCGCCGCGGCGTCCGCACGCGGGCGGCCGGTGTTGGCGGCCGCGCTCTCACGCGCGGCCGCGGGCCGCCCTGCGAGCGTGCGGCCTGCTATTCGCGGCGCTGGGCGCGCCGCGGCGTCCGCACGCGGGCGGCCGGTGTTGGCGGCCGCGCTCTCACGCGCGGCCGCGGGCCGCCCTGCGAGCGTGCGGCCTGCTACTCGCGGCGCTGGGCGCGCCGCGGCGTCCGCACGCGGGCGGCCGGTGTTGGCGGCCGCGCTCTCACGCGCGGCCGCGGGCCGCCCTGCGAGCGTGCGGCCTGCTACTCGCGGCGCTGGGCGCGCCGCGGCGTCCGCACGCGGGCGGCCGGTGTTGGCGGCCGCGCTCTCACGCGCGGCCGCGGGCCGCCCTGCGAGCGTGCGGCCTGCTACTCGCGGCGCTGGGCGCGCTGCGGCGTCCGCACGCGGGCGGCCGGTGTTGGCGGCCGCGCTCTCACGCGCGGCCGCGGGCCGCCCTGCGAGCGTGCGGCCTGCTAGTCGCGGCGCTGGGCGCGCCGCGGCCTCCGCACGCGGGCGGCGGGGTTTGCCGGTAGACCGTCGCTGGTAGTCGCCCGATTGGCCGCCGCGCTTGGCGACCAGCTCGACGTCGGTGATGGTCATGCGCTTGTCGACCGCCTTGACCATGTCGTAGAGCGTCAGCGCGGCGACGCTGACCGCGGTGAGCGCCTCCATCTCGACGCCGGTCTGGGCGACGGTCCGGACGCGGCTCTCGATCGCGTAGCCGTCGCGGACCGGCGCGATCGTCACGTCGACGCCGGCGAGCGGCAGCGGATGGCAGAGCGGGATCAGCGTCGCGGTGCGCTTGGCGGCCATGATGCCAGCCAGGCGCGCCGTCTGCACGGCGTCGCCCTTCTTCAGCGTCCCGGCCTGGACCAGCCGCCGCGCCGTCGCCGACATGCGGACGCGGCCGCGGGCGACGGCCTCGCGCGCGGTGACCGGCTTGGCGCCGACGTCGACCATGCGCGCCTGGCCATCCGGCCCGATGTGGCTGAGGCGCGCCGATCCGGTCCGGTCAGGAGACTTCGGGGACATCCACGCCTCGCGCCAGGAAGAACGACAGGCTCTCGAGCGACACGGTCAGATCGACGTTCTTCAACTTGACGCCCTTCGGCACCCGCAGCGACCCGGGCGTGAAGTTGAGGATCGCCTTCACGCCGGCGCCGACCACCGCATCCACGACTTCCTGCGCCGATTCGGCCGGCACCGCCAGGACGGCGATGTCCAGCCGTTCCCGCTCGGCCAGCCGCTCCAGCTCGCGGGCGTGCCGGATGGGCACGCCGCTGCGGGAATACTGCCCCACTTTGTCGCGAGCCGTATCGAGCAGGGCGACGACGTCGAAGCCGTCGTGGCGGAAGCCGGGGTAGTCGGCCAGCGCCAGGCCGAGGTTGCCGGCGCCCAGAATGACCACTTTCAGCTGCCGATCGAGACCGAGGATCTCGCGCAGGTGGCGGCGCAGATCCTTGACGTAGTAGCCGACGCCGCGGACGCCGAACTCGCCGAAATGGGCCAGATCCTTGCGGATCTGGGCGGCGTTGAGGCGGAACTGCTCGGCCAGGCCGCGCGACGACACCGTGTTGACGCCGGCCGCTTCGAGGGCCTCGAGCGATCGCAGGTAGACGGACAGTCGCGCGGTCGTGAGCTCGGATACCGAATCCCCGTCGGCACGCTCGCGGGACGACCCTTTCACGCCGGTATTGTAGCTGGAGGCGGCCCGCCGACGGCCGGCCCAGCTGCCGCTGGCTTTTTGCCGGGCCGTTCTCTAGGATGGCCGACATGGCCCACCATGGTTCGGCACCGGCTTCGTCAGAGGCCTCGGCTCCGCCCGCCTTCCAGCCCTACGTGCCGGCCAGTCAGGCCCCGGCCGAGTTCACGCTCAAGGCGGTCGTCATCGGGGTGCTCTTCGGCCTGCTGTTCGGGGCCTCCACCGTCTACCTCGGCCTGCGCGCCGGGCTGACCGTCAGCGCCTCGATTCCGATCGCGGTGCTGGCCATCTCGGTCCTGAAACGCCTGGGCGGCTCGACGATCCTCGAGAACAACATCGTCCAGACCATCGGGTCCGCGGGCGAATCGATTGCCTCCGGCGTCGTCTTCACCCTCCCCGCCCTCCTCTTCCTCCTCCCCTACGGCCCCGCCTACTTCGCCTACCTGCAGATCACGCTCTGCGCATTCGCCGGCGGCGTCCTCGGGGTGCTGATGATGGTGCCGCTGCGGCGGGCCCTCATCGTCAAGGAGCACGGCGCCCTGCCCTACCCGGAAGGCACCGCCTGCGCCGACGTCCTGGTCGCCGGCGAACAGGGCGGCAACATGGCCAAGGCCGTCTTCATGGGCCTCGGCGTCGGAGCCGCCTGGAAGGGCCTGTCCTGGATCGTCCAGCTGACGCGCACCGCCATCGGCTACACGATGGCGCGCGGCTCGTTCTTCCCCAACGCCACCCTGAACGTCGACATCTCGCCCGAGTACATGGGTGTCGGCTACGTCATCGGGCCGCGCATCGCCGGGGTGATGTTCGCCGGCGGCGTGCTGTCGTGGCTGGTCCTGCTGCCGCTGTTCACGATGATGGGCGAGTACATGACCGCGCCGTTCCCGCCCGTGCCGGCGAGCGGCAAGATGCTGAGTGCGATGACCGCCGGCGAGATCTGGCGGGCCTACATCCGCTACACCGGCGCCGGCGCCGTCCTCGCCTCGGGCATCATCACCCTCGCCCGCACCCTGCCGACGATCATCTCGTCGTTCCGCGACAGCGTGAAGGACCTGCGCGGCGGCAGCGCCGCGGCGTCCACCCAGCTGCGCACCGAGCAGGACACGCCGATGCTGTTCGTCGTCGGCGGCACGCTGCTGCTGGCGCTGTTCCTCCTCGCCATGCCCAATCTGCCGACCTACGGCAACGTCCTGGCGACGGTCCTGATCATCGTCTTCGGCTTCTTCTTCGTCACCGTCTCGTCCCGCATCACCGGGCTGATCGGCAACTCCTCGAACCCGATCTCGGGGATGACCATCGCGACGCTGATCCTGACCTGCACGATCTTCGTCGCGCTCGGCTGGACCGGCGACGTCTACGCGCCGATCGCGCTGTCGGTGGGCGCGATGGTGTGCATCGCCGCGGCCAACGCCGGCGCCACCTCGCAGGATCTCAAGACCGGCTACCTGGTCGGCGCCACCCCGCGCCATCAGCAGACCGGCCTGATGATCGGGGCGATGACCTCGTCGCTGGTCATCGGCGTGACCACGCTCTACCTGCACCAGACGATGCAGATCGGCTCGCAGGCGCTGCCGGCGCCGCAGGCGACGCTGATGGCGACGCTGATCAAGGGGCTGCTGGCGCAGGACCTGCCGTGGGGCCTGGTGCTGGCCGGGGTGTTCATCACCATCACCCTCGAGCTCTGCGGCATCCACAGCCTCTCGTTCGCGGTCGGCTCCTACCTGCCGATCTCGACGACCGCGCCAATCTTCGCCGGCGGCGTGGTCCGGGCGCTGGTCGAGCGCTCGACCGGCAAGGCGGCCGAATCCGAGATCAGCTCGGGCACGCTCTTCAGCTCGGGTCTGATCGCCGGCGGCTCGCTGGCCGGCATTCTCTACGCCATCCTGTACGGCCGCGGCATCATCCACGATGCCGAGGAATCGCTCGGCCTGTCGGCGTTCCTCCACGAAGGCGCGAGCGGCCAGATCACCGGCGTGATCGTGTTCCTGCTCCTGGGCGTCGTGCTCTGGCGGGTCGGGCGGCGTAAGATCGACTAGTGGACCGTCCTGGTGATTTCTAAAGTGCCTTCCGGGCGGGGCATCCCGCCTGGCGGCGTTGCTCATCGCTCACGTATGCCCCATACGCTCGCTCTTCGCGCCTGGCCAGACGGGCGCCGCGCTCCGGAATCCACTTCACAAATCACCAGGACGGCCCACTCGTGGATGCCGTCCATGAGTCCCCTGCGGACTCGCCCGATCCCATGCGTGCCCGCGCCCTGCTGACGACCGCCGCGATCGGGCTGGCTTTCGTGGCCGGCCTGCTGCCGCTCGCCGGCGCGACCCCGGCCGCGGCCCAGATCGCCCGCGCCGGCGTCGGCCAGACCCGCAAGGCCGCCACCATCGCGGCGCTGGTCCGCTTCCCGTTCTACTTCCACGTCCAGCCGGTCCGCGTCCGCGGCCTGGCCACCGAGAAGGACGGTCTCTTCCAGCTCGAACACGAGGCCGCGCGCGTGTGGCTGGTGCCGGGCGGGACCGGCAAGCTGCCCGACCCCGGCAAGGAAGCCGAGCTGACCGGCGTCTATGTCGACGTCGGCCGCCTCGAGCGCACGGACGCCCGCGTCACCACCGACCTCGGCGCGCTCAGCCAGCGCGTGCTGAAGCGCGACTGGCCGGCGCCCGGCGAGCTCCTCGTCCTGATCGTCGACACCGCGGCCGCCGCAGAACCGATGAGCGCGCCGTCGGTGCGGCACCTCGCCCTCGATCCGGGCCGCTACATCGACGCCGAGGTCACCGTCACCGGCCGGTTCCGCGGCAAGAACCTCTACGGCGACCTGCCCGAGGCTGCCGGCAAGGGCCGCTACGACTTCGTCCTGCAGTCCGCGGATGCGTCGATCTGGGTGACGGGCCGCCGGCCCAAGGGTGAAGGCTTCGACCTGAACGTCGAGAACCGCATCGACACCGGACGCTGGCTCGAGGTTGCCGGCGTCGTGAAGGAAGAGCGCGGCATGGCCGTGCTCGAAGCGACCGCGATCCGCGTCGGCCGGCCGCCGACCGAGAGCACGGCCGAGGCAGTCGTGAAGGTGCCGGTGACGCTGCCGCCGCCGGAGGTGGTCTTCAGCGCGCCGACCCTGGGCGAAACCGACGTCGAGCCCGACGCCAAGGTGCGGGTGCAGTTTTCGCGCGACCTGCGCGAAGAGTCGCTGAAGGGCGGGATCGCCATCGCCTACGCTGGCGTGTCGACGCCGCCGCCGGCGTTCACGGTGCGCTACGACGCCGGCCGCCGCGTCGCCGAGATTGTCTTCGCCGCGCCCCTGTCGCCGTTCGCCAACGTCCAGGTCGTCCTGAAGGAGACCATCGTCGGCACCGACGGCCAGCCGCTGCGGCCCTACACGCTGGCGTTCACCGTCGGCAGCTGACCGCCGCCGCGCGTGCCGTCCCCGCGCCGCTCGCGGCGGCGCCGGAAGGCGCGTGCGATCGCCATCGAGAAGAGCGCGATCATCGCGAGCAGGACGACGGCCACCCCGAAGGCGAGCAGGGGAAAAGCCAGCGCCAGCGCGCCGAGGCCGACGACGAACAGGTCCTCGAAGAGGCTGAGCGCCCAGTTCGAGAACGGCTCCGGCGAGGTGTTGGCGGCGACGCGCGTCGATGCCTTGGCCACGTGCGAGACCGCGGCCACGCCGCCGCCGAGGAGCGCCGCGGCGGCCTGCGCGCCGGTCGACGTCTCGCCGAGCGTGGTCACCGCGATGAAAGCGCCGCCGAGCGGACGGATCACCGTGTGCACGGCGTCCCAGGCCGTGTCGACCCACGGCACCTTGTCGGCGACGAACTCGATGGCGTAGCAGGCGATGGCGGCGCCGATCACCCAGTTGCTGTCGAAGACCGCGAACTGCGGCGGCAGGGCGACCCAGTGGAAGCGCGAGGCCAGCCCGAGAATGGCGACGGTGGCGTAGAGGTTGACGCCCGCCGCGAACGAGAAGCCCAGGGTGCGTCCCAACGTGACCAGCAGGTCCATGTGTCCCCTTCCCCGGCGAGCTGTGCGGCTAGGTCGCCGACAGGAGCCGCTGCACTTCCGCCCGTACCGAGTGTACCAGCTCGTCGCGGCCCTCCTCGGCGAGACCGCGCGTCTCGATCGGGGCCCCCACCCGCAGCCGCACCGTCGCCGGGCGGATGATCGGGCTGCCCTTCTGCATCGCGTCGCGGGCGCCCGAGATGGCGACCGGCACGATTGGCACGCCGGCCCGAATGGCCATCACGAAGGCGCCCTTGCGAAACGGCAGCAGCTCGCCGGTCCGTGAGCGCGTGCCTTCAGGAAAGACGAAGAACGAACCGCCGGCGTTCAGCCGCGCCACGGCCTGATTGACCGCCTTGGTCGTCTGCTCGCGGTTGCCGCGGTCGACCGGGATGAAGCCGACCAGGTCGAACCCGAGGTTCAGGATCGGCAACCTGCGCAGCTCCGCCTTGTAGAGGATGTGCAGGCGCGGCGTCAGCCGGCGGAGCGCCGCGAACAGCAGCGGCGGCTCGACGTTGCTGGTGTGGTTGACGCAGTAGATCGCCGGCCGGTCGAGGATGTGCTCGCGCCCCTCGACGACGTAGCGCAGGCCGACGACGGCGAGCGCGATCCGGACCGTGAGGATTCCCGTCTGGAACGGCAGGTTGGGCCAGTTGAACAGCCAGCCGATGAGGATGGTGGGCGGACCGAGCACGAGCGTCGAGGCCGCCACCAGGACCAGCGCGGCGGCGGTCCGCAGTGAGGCGAGGACCGTCATGATGTGCGAAGGGCCCGCCCGGAGCTGACTCCGAGCGGGCCCCCCGACTCCAGGGATGGGACCCAGGAATGTGCCAGAAGACTTAGCCTACGACGCGAAGTTGGCCTGCGACGCGAACGTGGCCCTACGACGCCCGAGCGGCGCGACGGATGCCGACGCCGGCGACGGCCCCGGCAACGGCAACGGCGGCAACGGCGGCGCCGACAGCCACGGCCGGAGCCGGCGTGACCTTGGCCGCCTTGGCCGCCGCCTGACGGGCGATGGTGCGGTTCTTCGACGACGACGAGCGCTCGAGGGCTTCCTCGACCTTGACCTCGACGATCGGCAGATCTTCCCGCGTCACTTCCGCAATTTCAGAGGTGACCAGGAACTTGGCGCGGTCGAGCATGCGCTTCTCGCGGAACGACAGGTTCTTCGATCGGCTCAGGTAACTCAGGCTCTTGAGGACCTCGACCACGTCGAACAGCGAGCCCGTGCGCATCCGATCCGAGTTGTCCTTGAACCGGCCCTTCCAGTTCTGGCCGGTATCGATCTTGCCATCACCGAGGAGGCTGTAGAGACGATCGACCTCCGAATTACCGACGGCCTTGCGGAGGCCGACGCTGTCTGCGTTTTCGACCGGGACGAGCACCGTCGTCTCGTTCGATACCATGCGGAGCTGGTAGAACCCGCAGGTCATCCCCATGATGGTCCGGCTTTCGATCTTTTGAACGACGCCGAGTCCATGATTCGGGTAGATGACCTTGTCGCCGATCTCGAATGTCACGTGGCCCCCAGAGTTTCTAGTGGTCTATTGTGAAACGGGCATAGCTGGTACGCCCTTTTCGGGGTGGTGCAACCACACGAGTATAGCCCGGATCGGCGAAAATCGGCCGAAAAATCGGGGCGATTTGCACGTGCCCAGTAAACCTCTGGCCTGCAACGACTAAGGCGGGGCCTGCCGACGGCGGCGCGGCGACGGAGGTCGCGGGAGACATGAAGGCCACGCCTTGTCAAGGCAGTAGGCGAATCCCCCAACGGCAGAGTCGCTCGCGCATGGCGTCCGGCCTACACTGGAATAGACTCGCGCAGGCCTGTCGGCCCTCGAGTTGGAGCCCATGTTCCGACCGCTTTCCCCCGCCCTCCTCGTCTTCGTCGCCGCGGTCGCCCCGGCGGCGGCGGTCGTCGATGGTCCGGCCGCCGCCCCCGCCGTTCAAGCCCCACCCAACCTGGCGCCATACGCGGCGACCCCCCAGGAAGTGGTCGATTGCATGCTCCAGCTGGCCGACGTCACGAAGACCGACGTCGTCTACGACCTCGGATTGGGCGACGGCCGGCTGGTCATCACCGCCGCCAAGCGCTACGGCGCCCGCGGCGTCGGCATCGACATCGATCCGGCGCTGATCACCCAGTCGCGGGCCAACGCCCGCAAGGACGGCGTCGACGGGCTGGTCGAGTTCCGCCAACAGGATGCGTTGACGGTGGACCTGTCGCCGGCCAGCGTGGTGACGCTCTACCTGCTGAGCGGCGCCAACCTGAAGCTGCGGCCGACGCTGCAGAAACAGCTCAAGCCCGGGTCGCGGATCGTGTCGCACCAGTTCGGCATGGGGGACTGGGTGCCGACCCGCACCGAGACCGTCACGGATCAACGCGGCACGTCGCGGCTGCTGTATCTCTGGATCATCGGGCCGCCATGAGCACGTTCGTCCTCGACGCGAGACTCGAGACGGACACGATCGAGGTCACCGCGCTGCCGCTCTGCCGCGTGCGGCTGATGAACGACCGCCGCTTCCCGTGGGTCGTCCTGGTGCCGGCCAAGCCGGCCCTGTCCGAGATCATCGACCTGGACGCCCCCGATCGGGCCCGCCTGATCGAGGAGATCGCGCTGGTGTCGACCGTGATGCGCGAGCTGTTCCACCCGACCAAGCTCAACGTCGGCGCCCTCGGCAACGTCGTGGCCCAGCTCCACCTGCACGTGATCGCCCGCTTCGCCAGCGACGACGCCTGGCCGGGCCCGGTCTGGGGCACGCCGCCGGAGCGCTATCGGTCCGACGAGGTCGCACGCCGGCTGGCGTCGCTCCGCTATCGCCTCGACGGCGGCGCCTGAGGACCCGCCGCGGGCCGCCGCCGCTCGATCGGCGCGCCGGCGTCAGCCGGTGATGTTCTTCAGCATGCCGAGCGCCTTCGACAGTTCGTCGGCGGGCTCGCCGGTCGCCCGCTCCTGGGCGGCCATCCGACTGGTGATCGCCGGCACCAGCTGCGACAGCGTCGCCTTGGCCTGCTCCGGCGACAAGCCGAGCTTCTCGGCGATGACGTTGACGATCGGGCTGCCGAGCGCCTGCTCGACCTGATCGCCCGACACCGGCTCGTTCGGGCCGGGGCTGGCCCACGAGTCGGCCTGCGCACCGAGGCCGCTGGCGCGGAAGGTGTCGAGCAGGCCGCCGAGGCCTCCCTTCTGCTGCAACAGCTCCATCATCGTGCCCATGACGCCGGCCGCTTGCGCCGGGTCGCCGCCGGCGAGGCCGGGCAGATCGAACACGTTGCCTTCGGTCGTCGACTCAGGGGCCGGCTGCCGCGCCGCGCCGGTCGATCCGCCGAACGGAAAATCTTTCGGTCCCATATCGTCCTCCTGCGGCGCGGCGGAAAGGGCCGCCGCCGTGCGTCGCCCAGTCTACTCCCGCCCAGTCCCCTGGGACCGTGATGGCTGGGACAAGTCCCGGAGCGCGGCGCCCCGCGGGCAAGGCGCGACGAGGAAGAATAGTGGACCTATTCGACCGAGGAGCAACGCCGCCCCCGGGGATGCCCCGCCCGGGAGTTGTCCTAGAAATCACGGTTCCAGGGGACGAAAAGGACGACCGCTACCGGATCAGCGCCCAGAGGCGCGGGCCGAAAATGACGAGTCCGATGATGGCGGAGGCGGCGACGGCGACGACGACGGCCCCGGCGGCGACGTCCTTGGCGCGGCCGGCCAGTGGATGACGCCCGGGCGAGGCGAGGTCGACGACGTCCTCGATCGCGGTGTTCAGCGCTTCGGTGATCCAGACGAGCGCCATCGCCAGCACCGCGGCGCACCATTCGCCGGCCGTCAGCCGGAACGCGAAGCCCACCGCGGTGACGACCACCCAGATCCCGATCTGGAACCAGGCATTGGGCTGCGTGCGCAGCATGTAGGAGACGCCCTGCCACGCATAGCGGAACGCCAGCATCTTGCCGCGGACACTCAGGGGATGCGGTGCGCTCATGGGACCTGGACGGCGTGCCCGACGGCACGCAGCGTCTCGATGGCGTCGGCGAGCGCGTGCTCGCGGACGAGGATGTAGTCGGTGTCGTAGGTGGACACCGCGAAGATGCTGATCGCGGCGTCGCCGAGCGGCGCCAGGACCGAAGCCAGGACGCCGGTCAGGGCGAAATCGATCGTGCCGGCGACGCGCAGCGCCCGCCAGCCGCGCTCGGCGCGGGCGTCGCTGGGCACCGCCTCGGCGGCGCGGACCAGCGACAGTTCCTCGTCGGTCCGCGTCATCGACCAGAGCGCGCCCGGCGCCGCGGTGAAGGCCCACGGCGGCACGTGGGCGTCCGGCGGGAGCCGGACCACGGCCAGCTCACCGGGCTGGACGATCAGGGTCAGCGAGCGCGCCGGGGGTGGGACGCCGACGGAGCCATCGGCTGTAGGATAGACGGTGCTCCGCCTGGCGGCGTGGCGAAACTGGACCTCGCTGCCGGTCTGGCGGAATGGCAGACGCAGTCGACTCAAAATCGACCGTCCCAAAAGGACGTCCCGGTTCGACCCCGGGGACCGGCACCAACGACACAACGCTGTAGACGCCCTCGGACCTCGCGCCGGAGGTCGGCCGCCGCCGTGGCGTCGCCGGTCAGCGGCACTGGACGTCGGGGTTCCAGTTCGCGAACAGGCCGCTCCGGCTCGGCTTCCAGATCCAGGCGTGGAGGTACCAGATGCCGAGGCCGTTGGCGCGCTTGAGCGGCTGCCCCATCAGCGTCGGCGGCTCGTCGGACGTCCACTGGGCGATCGGCACCAGATACTCGACGCCGTTCAGCCGGAGCGAGTCGTCGCCCATCTTCTCGTAGACGAGGACCTCCGGCTTCTCGACGTCGAGCGTCGTGTCCATCAGCCTGTCGTTCTGGAAGTGCAGGCCCATGGCCCCTTCCGGCTGGTTCTCGACGCAGTGCGCGGTGGCCGGATACCCAGCAGCGACCGCGGCCTCGGCGTTGCGATACCTGGACGTGGCGGCACGCGCCCGCGCGATGTCCTGGTCGATCGCGTCGCCCAGGCCAGTGGGCAGGATTCCCTTGACCGGCTTGATGGCATCCTCGGCTCGGACGGGCAATGCCCCGGACGCGCCGCTGGCAAGGGTGAGCGCGAGGATCCAGGTTCCGACTCGGTAGCTAGGCATGCCCCGACGCTACCGTGGTGATCGGGTCGGCCGACGACGATTTTGACCAACGAGCCCAGCGGGCTGACGAACGGGATCAGATCATCGATCCAGGGGTCCGCAGTTCGTCCTGCGCAACGACCCGCCCGGCCGTCGGCAGCGGCTCCGAGGCATCGAGGTAGCTCAGATAGGCCTGCAGCGCACCATGGTTGTGCTGACGCACGAACTCCTGGAGCGTCGCGAGATCACGGGCCCGCATCGCGTCGAGGATCTGGCCGTGCTCGCGCTGCGCCTGTTCGACGCGGTTGGCCAGCACGCCCTTGAAATAGTAGCGCCGCAACCGATCCCAGCGATCGAGCACCTTGGACGTCAGGTCCTTCACCAGGTCGAGGCCGGGGAGTTCGCTGATCGTGAGATGGAAGCGCCTGTTCAGCGCCGCCCACTCCTCCCGATCGCCGGCGGCGAGCGCGGCGGCCATCGCCTCGACCTGGCCGCCGAGCAGCGCGAGATCGGAGGCGCGGCCGCGTTCGGCGACGAGACGCGTGGCTGAAATCTCGAGGCCCTCGAGCACGACGAAGACGTCGGTGATCGAGTCGCGCGACACCGGCGTCACCGACGTGCCGACGTGCGGCACGACCTGGACGAGCGATTCGGCCTGGAGCAGCTGCAGCGCCTCGCGCACCGGGATGATCGAGACATTCAGCCGACGCGCCAGATCGTCGATGACCAGGCGTTCACCGGGCTGCAGCTCACACCGCAGGATGGCCTCGCGCAGGGTCCGATAGACGAACTCCTGTTTGGTACGGTGCGGGGCGGCGGCCAGGGTGGCAAACGTCATGCGTTCCTCGGTCTGGACGGGTAACCAGGGTCTGGACGGGTAACGAGTCGGAGGCGTCCGGCCGATTATCCGGTATCCGACGGGACCATTGCGGAATTGTCGCCGCATATGATATACGTTTTCCTTACAACAAAGGTGCGACGGTTCCCGTACTCGTTGAAGGCGGTCCCATCCGCGCGGCAGGTCGCCGTGTGTGGTGCGAGCGCCGGGCCCGTCCTAATCGCTCAGGGGGACGCATGATCGGTGCTTCCGATCGGTTGACTGTTCGTCTTCGCCAATTCGTTACCGCCTGTCTCATCGTCCTGGCGCCGCTGTCCCTCGCGGGGACGGCATCGGCCCAGGCCGTGACCGGCACCATCCTCGGCACCGTGGCGGACACCACGGGGGCCGTCCTTCCGGGCGTCTCGGTCACCGTCAAGCAGACGGAGACCGGCTTCACCCGCACGCTGACCAGCGACTCGAACGGCGAGTACACGGCAGCGTCCGTCCCCACCGGTACCTACACGGTGACCGGCGAAATCAGCGGCTTCAAGAGCGTATCGCTCTCGAACGTCCAGGTCGGTGTCGATTCGCGCATCCGCGCCGACCTCAAGCTCGAAGTCGGTGCGATGACCGAGTCGGTCGAGATCGTGGCCCAGACCCCGCTGGTCCAGACCTCGAGCTCGGACCTGTCGACGACGGTCACCGAGGAGCAGATCAAGCAGCTGCCCCTGAACGGCCGCAACTTCGTCAGCCTGACCCGCAACCATCCCGGGCGTCCTCCGCGGCATCCCCGGCTCGAACATCGACGGCGCCGGCTCGCTGGCGTGGCGCGCCTCGGCGGCGTTCTCGGCCAACGGCCAGCGTCCCGCGCGACAACAACTACATGCTGGACGGCGTCGACAACAACGAGACGTGGCTGCAGACGGTGGTGATCTTCCCGAGCGTCGACGCCCTCGACGAGTTCAAGCTGCAGACCAGCACCTACTCGGCCGAGTTCGGCCGGTCGCTGGGCGGCGTCGTGAACATCCAGATCAAGTCGGGCGTCGAACGCCTTCCACGGCAGCGCCTACGAGTTCAACCGCAACGACCGGTTCGACGCCAACAACTTCTTCAACAACCGCGCCGGCCAGCCGAAGCCGGACTTCAAGCAGAACCAGTTCGGCGGCACCATCGGCGGGCCGATCGTGCAAGGGCAAGACCTTCTTCTTCGGCGACTACCAGGGCCTGCGCCTGAAGGCCGGCACCACCCGTCTCTCGACGGTGCCGACGCTCAAGATGCGCAACGGCGACTTCAGCGAGATCAACCGCGTCATCTACGACTCGCAGACGGGCCAGCCGTTCCCAGGGAACATCATCCCGCGCAACCGCTTCGATCCGGCGTCCGCCAACATCATCACGCAGCTCTACCCCGAGCCGAACACGGCGGGCACCATCGCCGCCAGCGGGCAGAACCTCAACAACTACCTGATCAACCCGACGCTGACGCGAAACGACGACCAGGGCGACATCAAGGTCGACCACGTGCTGACCAACAGCAACCGGATGTTCTTCCGCTACAGCAACCAGAAGACGAAGCGCGATTTGCCGGCGAACCTGCCGCACGGCGACGCGGGTGCGACGTTCGGCGCGGGTCTGGGCAACATCGACGCGCAGAGCATGACGTTCAACGATACCCACACGTTCGGGTCGGGGTGGCTGAACGAGTTCCGATTCGGCGTCAACCAGATCAAGTTCTTCATGACACCGATCGACTACGGCACCAACCCGGCCGCGGCGGTCGGCATCCCCGGCATCAACCTCAACGAGGCGACGTCGGCGATGACGCAGCTGACGTTCCAGAACATCCGGAACCTGGGCGCCAACGGCAACCAGCCGCTGATCACCAACCAGAACGACCTGCAGTTCTTCGACAACGTCACCTGGCTGAAGGGCCGGCACACGCTGAAGGCGGGCGGCAGCGTCACCCTGCGGTCGCGCGAGATCCTCAACGCCGACACGATCGTCGGCAACTTCGCCTTCAACAACAACCAGACGTCGAACTGCGCCGGCCTGGCCAGCGGCTGCACCATCAACACCGCAACCGGCTTCGACGTGGCCAGCTTCCTGCTCGGCTACGCCGCGTCGAAGACGCGCAACCTGTTCGATGCCGACACCTACACGGAACAGCGTCCTGAATACGCGCTCTACGTGCAGGACGACTTCCGGGTCACCAACAAGCTGACGCTGAACGTCGGCCTGCGCTGGGACGTCTACGTGCCGTGGATTGAGAAGGACAACCGGCAGTCGAACTTCGACGAGGCGACGGGCCGCTTCATCGTCGCCTCGCGACAACGCGGTCGATCGACGGCGTCGAGGTCGGGCGCTACCTCCAGACCTACTCGAAGGCGCGATCTCGGCCCGCGCATCGGCATGGCCTACGACGTTCGCGGCGACGGCGCGCACGATCGTGCGCGGCGGCTTCGGCGTCTACTGGAACTTCACGCCCGGCGGCACCTCGTCGTCGAAGGCGCAGAACCCGCCCTTCCTGCAGTCGACGGCGCTGACGACCACGGTCGGCGCGACCACCCTCCGCGTCTCGGACGGCCTGCCGCCGCCTCCCGGGGTCGACCCGAACCGTCCTGCGTCGGGCACGACGCGGTCGATCTTCGACGTCAACTTCCGCGACGCCTACGCCCAGAACTGGAACGTCAACGTCCAGCAGGCGTTCGGGCAGAACTACGCTCTCGAGCTCGCCTACGTCGGCTCGCGCGGCCGGCAGATGATGCTCAAGGGCGACCCCAACCAGGCGCCGCCCGTCGTCGGCGTCACCGACCAGAACCGCAACCGTCCCTACGCCACGCTGGCGCCGGCCCTGCGCAGCGTCGGCCAGGCTCAGAGCATCGGCACGCTCGACTACCACGCCCTGCTCGTGAAGTTCCAGCGGCGCTTCGCCGACAACTTCTCGATTCTGAACGCCTACACGTTCGGCAAGTCGCTCGACCTGAACTCGGACAACGACGGCGGCGGTCACGCTCACCAACGTCTACGACCCGCAGTACAACCGCGGTCCGTCCGACTACGACGTGCAGGCACACGCTCAGCACCAGCGTGATCTACGAGCTGCCGATCGGGCGCGAGGCGTGGTGGGGCGGCTGGCAGACCAACGGCATCCTCTACCTCCGCTCGGGCCTCCCGCTGACGATCACGCAGACCAACGGCGTGCAGTCAACCGGCACCGGCAACCGCCCGAACCGCATCGGCGACGGCCTCGCCGCCGACCCGACGATTGCCCAGTGGTTCGATCCGTCGGCGTTCGTGTCGCCGACCGACCTCACCGGCACCTACGGTGATTCAGGCCGCGGCATCCTCCGCGGACCGGGCCAGTTCAACATCGACGCCTCGGTGATCAAGGGCACGAAGTTCGGCAAGATCGACACCGAGTTCCGCGTCGAGGCGTTCAACATTCTGAACCACCCGCAGTTCGGCAACCCGAACACGACGTTCGGCAACGCGGCGTTCGGCCAGATCACGGCGATGCTGGCCAACCCGTCGTGCGCCCTGTGCGGCACGACGGAACGGAACGTCCAGATCGCGTTCAAGATCAAGTTCTAGAACGCGGCCCCGGGGAGCCGAGAGGCTCCCCTACTCGAGTACCGACGAAAGGGCCGGGCGCCGCGAGGCACCCGGCCCTTTCCTTTTGCCGTGTCTTGGGGAGCGGCGCGACAGCCGCGCGTAACGCCGAACGTCAGCCACGCAGTCGCGCGAAGTGGGTGCGGAAGCCCGCCGGGTCGAGGCCGCCGGCGGCGGCCAGCTGGCCGACCCACGCCTCGTCCGCGAAATCACCCGGTCCGAGGCGGACCATGTACTTGCGCGCCACCTGGTAGCTTTCGGTCGTCGTGTCGACGGCGCGGCGGAGGCCCTGGCCGCTGCCCTGATCGAGCACCTCGGCGAAGGGGATCGGCAGGCACTCGCCGCCCTGGATGGTGAGCATCGAACTCGGCCTGCCCTGGTGCAGGTGGATGACCGCGGCGTAGCCGAGGTCGCGCGACAGTTCGACGTCGATCGGAATGGGCGGGGCGCAGCGCAGCTCGTAGCCGATCGTCTTGTCGACGATGGTGACCTTGACGCCGCGCGCCTCGAGCCGGGTCTGGACCTCGTTCTTGACCTTCCGGCCGAGGTCGATCTCGGTCACGCGGACGTTGCCGTGCGCGTCGCGATCGGTGTCCTGCAGCTCGGCGATCTCGCGCGGGCCGAAGCGGTCGATCAGCCCCTCGGCGAGCATGGCCACGCCATAGTTCTTCCCCATCGCGCGGCGCTTCACGACGCTGCCCTCGACGACGTCGGCGATGTCGGCCAACGTCACCCGGCCGCCGGTGAACTCTTCGGGGATCACGGTGCAGGTGGCGCTCGCCGCCTTGCCGATGCCGAGCGCCAGGTGGCCGGTCGGACGGCCGATGGTCACGCCGAGGTACCACCGGCCGGTGGTCCTGGCGTCCTCCATCAGGCTCTTCATGATCCCGACGCCGGCGTGCCGCGCCGTCTCGTAGCCGAGCGTCGGCATCGGCAGCGGCATGCGGATGTCGTTGTCGATGCTCTTCGGCACCTGCACGACCTTGATGCCGGTCCGGGCGGCGATGGCCGCCGCGCTGCGCACCATGTCGTCGCCGCCGATGCAGACCAGCGCGTCGATCTTCAGCTTGCTGAGCGCCGCGACGGTGTTGTCGAAGCTCTCGGCGCTCTCGGTGACGTCGCGCCGCGAGGTGCCGAGCAGGACGCCGCCGTCGAGATGGATGCGCGACACCTCGTCGATGGTCAGCTCGCGCTGTTCGTCGGTGTAGCGATGGGCCAGGTAGTCGAAGCCGTCGGTGAAGCCGATGGGGACGATGCCGAGGCGGATCGCCTCGATCGCGACCGAGCCGATGACGCCGTTGGTGCCGGGCGCGGGACCGCCCCCGACGATGATGCCGATACGCTTGATGGCCATGCTCGAACCCGGAGGCTAGGAAGCCGATGACGCCGCGGCTGCCGCGCCGAGGTGCTCGAATCGCTGCCGGAAGACGCCCGGCGAGAGGTGCGCGGCCTCGGCGAGGCGGTCCACCCAGGCGGCGTGGACGAAGTCCTCGGCGTCGAGCCGGATCATGTAGGCGCGGGCGACGCGGAAGCCTTCACTGGCGGTATCGACCAGGCGGACCTTGGTCTTGCCGGTGGTCGGCTCGCGCAGGTCGTCGAACGGGATCGGCACCATCCGGCCGCCCTGGACGCTGATCATCGCGCCGCTGCCGCCCTCGACCAGGAAGCGGATCGCGCACTGACCCAGGTCGCGGCAGTACTCGGCGTCGAACGGGATGGGATCGGCGCAGCGCAGCTCGTAGCCGATGTTCTTGTGGGTGATGGTGACGTTCAGGCCGCGCTCGGTGAGCCGGCCCTCGACCTCGGCCTTCACCTTGCGCCCGAGGTCGACCTCGGCGAAGCGGACGTGGCCGTGGTCGTCGCGCTCGACGTCGGAGAGGCCGGCCAGCTCGTTCGGATCCAGCTTGTCGATCAGCCCTTCGGCGAGGATCGCGACGCCGAAGTTGCGGCCCATCGCCCGGCGCTTGATGATCGCCCCCTCGATGATGTCGCAGATGTGGGCGAACGAGACGGTCGCCTCGGGAAACTCCTCGGCGACGACGGTCAGCGTCGCGCCGGCCGCCTTGCCGATGCCGAGGGCGAGGTGGCCGGCCTTGCGGCCCATCGCGACCACCACATACCAGCGGCGCGTCGACCGGGCGTCCTCCATCAGGTTGCGGACCAGCTCGGCGCCGACGTGGCGGGCGGTCTGGAAGCCGAAGGTCGGGACGTGGGGCGGCAAGGGCAGGTCGTTGTCGATGGTCTTGGGCACGTGGACGCTCTTGATCGCGCCCTGCGAGCGCTCGGCCACGGTCCGCGACGAGAGCGCGGTGTCGTCACCGCCGATCGTCACGAGGTGCGTCACCCCGGCCTGCTGCAGCGTGTCCAGCACCGCCTGGAGCGCCTCGGCCGACTTGGTCGGGTTCTCGCGCGAGGTGCCGAGCATCGAGCCGCCCGTCAGGTGGACACGAGACACGTCGTCGATCGACAGCGGGCGGATCTGCGAGACGTCCTTGCGCACCAGGTTCTTGAAGCCGTCGCGGATGCCGACGACGTCGAAGCCTTCGTTGATCGCCTCGATGGCCGCCGACGAGATGACCGTGTTGATGCCGGGAGCGGGACCACCCCCGACGAGAATGCCGAGCCTCTTGCCTGCGCTCATGGATGCCCGGATTCTTTCCGCGGCCCGCCGTCGTGTCAACCGAAAGCGCGGCCCGCCTCCGCCGCGATGGCGGCCGCCGCGGCTTCGGCGCGGCAAGCCGTGACATGATTTCGGTGTCTCTTCGAGGAGTGCCCGCATGCCTGTCCGCTCGCTCCGAACCACGAACATAGCCGCCGCCACGGGGCTGGCCATGGTCCTCACCGCCGCGCCCCTGGCCGCCCAGGCGCCGCGCCGTCCGATGCAGGTCGCCGACATCGACGGCTACCGCGACGTCCGCGATCTCGACATCGCGGCCGACGGCGCCTGGGTCGTCTACACCGTGGCCACCGGTGACGTCGCCCGCGACAAGGACGAAGCCGACATCTGGTTGTCGAACTGGGCCGGCACCGAGCACGTCCGCCTGACCACCAGCCCGGAGCGCGAAGCGCAGCCGCGGTTCAGCCCCGATGGCAGGTGGATCGCCTTCGTGTCGGGGCGGAAGGCCGGGGAGGACGACAAGACGTCGGGCGGCCAAATCTGGCTCCTGAGCCGCCAGGGCGGCGAGGCGCGACGGATCACCAGTCGCAAGGGCGGCGCCGGCGACTTCCAGTGGTCGCCCGATTCGACCCGGCTCGTGTTCGTCGGCGACGACCCCGATCCCGAGGAGGACAAGGGCGACGACGACAAGACGCCGAAGAAGCCGATCGTCATCGACCGCTATGGCTTCAAGAACGACGCCGACGGCTACCGGTCGCACCGCCGCTCGCACCTCTATGTGCTGACCGTCGCGACCGGCACGCTCGAGACGCTGACGTCCGGCGACTGGGACGACGAGAAGCCGGCCTGGTCGCCCGATGGCCGCTGCATCGCCTTCATCAGCGGCCGCGGCAGCGACGCCGATCGCACCAACGACAGCAACGTGTTCGTGATGGACGCGAAGACCGGCGCCGAACCCAAGGCCCTGACCACCTGGAGCGGCCCGGACGACCAGGCCCGGCCGGCGTGGAGCCCCGATGGCACCGCGATCGCCTACCTGCAGGGCAGCGAGCCCAAGCTGTTCGCCTACAGCCGCAACACGCTGGCCGTCGTGCCGGCCGGCGGCGGCACGCCGAAGCTGCTGACCGACGCCGCCACGCTCGATGTCGACTCCCCCGCCTGGACGCCGGACGGCAAGGCGCTCTACGTCGTCATCGCCAACGACCGCGCCCGTGAGCTGGCCCGCGTCGCCGTGACCGGCGGCCCGCCGGTCCGGCTGACCGGCGGTCGCCGCGTGGTCCGCGATCCCGAGGTGGCGCGCGACGGCCGCGTCGCGGTGATCGCGGCCACCGGCACGACCGCGCCCGAGGTCCATGGCGCCGTCGCCCCCGCCGGCAAGCCCGATGGCGTCCGCGAGCTGGCGACGATTCCGCATCAGAACGACGAGTGGCTCGCCAAGCTGCAGCTCGGCGCGGTCGAGGATTTCGACTTCACCTCGCCCGACGGCACCAAGGTCGGCGCCGTCCTGGTGAAGCCGGTCGGCTACCAGGCCAGCAAGCGCTATCCGCTGATCCTCTACATCCATGGCGGCCCGAACGCGCAGGATCAGCACGAGCTCGACGTCGAGAGCCAGCTCCTCGCGGCGCACGGCTACGCCGTGCTGAACGTCAACTACCGCGGCAGCGCCGGCCGCGACGCCACATTCCAGACGGCGATTTTCGCCGATTGGGGCCACTTCGAGGTGGTCGACCTGCTCGCTGGCGTCGATGCGGCGATCGCCAGGGGCCTGGCCGATCCGGCCCGGCTCGGCATCGGCGGCTGGAGCTACGGCGGCATCTCGACCAACTACACGATCGCCTCCGATCCGCGCTTCAAGGCGGCCGTCAGCGGCGCCGGCAGCTCGCTCCAGCACACCATGTACGGGACCGACCAGTACATCTTCCAGGTACAACCTCGAGATGGGTCCGCCGTGGAAGAATCCGGATGTCTGGATGAAGGTGTCCTACCCGTTCTTCAAGGCCGACACCATCAAGACGCCGACGCTGTTCCTGTGCAGCGAGGCCGACTTCAACGTGCCGTGCGCCGGCGCCGAGCAGATGTACCAGGCGCTGCGCACCGAGGGCGTCGACACGCAGCTCGTGATCTATCCCGGCCAGCACCACGGCCTGACGATCCCCAGCTACCGCCGCGATCGGCTGCAGCGCTACCTCGATTGGTTTGCGAAGTATCTCGGAGGATCGAAGTGACGGACTCATTCGCCTCGCTGGTCGGTTACACGCGCTGGGCCGATCGGACGCTGCTCGCGCCGGTCGCCGAGCTGACCCCCACCCAGTACACGCTCGAACTCGGCGGCAGCTTCCCGTCGCTGCAGGCGACCGTCGCCCACCTCGCCGGCGCCGCCAAGCTGTGGAGCCTGCGACTGTCCGGCCAGCCGTACGGCGGCCTGCCGCCATCGATGGAGATCGCCGACGTGGCGACCGCCCTGGCGCGCCTCGACGAGGCCTATGCCGTCTTCGAGCGGGTGGCGCCCGACTGGGAAGCGACGAAGACGGAGACGTTCACCTACCGCAACATCGCCGGCGTCGAGACCACGAAGATCAAGTGGCAGATCTTCCGCCACATCGTCAACCACGGCACATATCACCGCGGCCAGATCTCGAACATGCTGCGGCAGCTCGGGGTCAAGCCGCCATCCACCGATCTGCTCTACTGGAACGGATCGTAGGTGCAGCTGCGTCCGTTCGCCTAGCCGGGCGCGGCCGGGAGGGTGAACGCGAGATCGCCCAGGACATAGCCGACGTTGGCGGAGAAGCGCGCGAACGCCGTCCATGCCGGCGTGCCGGGCAGATCCGAGTCACGTCCCGGCGCGCCTGCCCCGACGACGTCAGGTCGAGTTCGACACGGACCGCTTCGAAGTGGTCGATGACCCACACGACGCAGCCACGGGTCAGGCGGGCTTCTGGCCCTTGTTGATCTTGGCCCACTGATCGCGCAGCGTCACCGTGCGGTTGAACACCAGGCGATCCGCGACCGAGTCCTTGTCGACGACGAAGTAGCCAAGGCGCTCGAACTGGTAGCGGGTCTCGGGCGTGGCGCCGGCGAGACTCGGCTCGACCACGCAGTCGCGGACCTGCTCGAGCGCGGTCGGGTTGATCTCGGCCAGAAAGTCGCTGTCGCCGGCGCCGGGGCGCTCGCTCGTGAACAGCCGATCGTAGAGCCGGACGTCGGCCCGCACGCCGTGTGCCGCCGACACCCAGTGGATCGTCGCCTGGACGCGCTTGGTGTCGCCGCCGGGGCGCTTCGAGTCGGGATCGTAGGTACAGCGCAGCGCGGTGATGGTGCCGTCGACGGCCTTGTCCACCCCGACGCACTTGATGATGTAGCCGTAGCGCAGCCGCACTTCCTTGCCCGGGCTGAGGCGGAAGTACTTCTTCGGCGGATCCTCGCGGAAGTCGTCCTGCTCGATGTAGATCTCGCGCGTGAACGGGATCGGGCGCGTCCCGGCGGCCGGATCCTCGGGGTTGTTGCCCGCCTCGAGCTGCTCGACCTGGCCCTCGGCCAGGTTCTCGATGATCAGCTTGAGCGGCCGCAGCACCGCCAGCACGCGCGGCGCGCGGCGGTTCAGGTCCTCGCGGACGCAGTGCTCGAGGAGCGCCACGTCGATGATGCTTTCCTTCTTGGCGACGCCGACGCGCTCGCAGAAGTCGCGCAGCGCCTCGGGCGTGAAGCCGCGCCGGCGCAGGCCGACGATGGTCGGCATCCGCGGATCGTCCCAGCCCGACACGTGCTTCTCGACGACGAGCTGGAGCAGCTTGCGCTTGCTCATCACCGTGTAGGTGAGATTGAGCCGGGCGAACTCGATCTGCTGCGGCGTGGACGGCACCGGCAGGTTGGCGAGCAGCCAGTCGTAGAGCGGCCGATGGTCCTCGAACTCGAGCGTGCACAGCGAGTGCGTGATGCGCTCGATGGCGTCCGAGATCGGATGCGCGTAGTCGTAGGTCGGATAGATCGGCCAGGCGTCGCCGGTGCGCTGGTGATGGATGCGCCGCACGCGATAGAGCACCGGGTCGCGCATGTTGATGTTCGGCGACGCCATGTCGATCTTCGCGCGCAGGACCCGCGAGCCGTCCTCGAACTCGCCGGCCCGCATCCGGATGAACAGATCGAGGTTCTCGGCGACCGGCCGGTCACGATACGGGCTGTTCCTGCCGGGCTCGGTCAAGGTGCCGCGATAGGCGCGGATCTCGTCCGGCGTCAAGTCGTCGATGTAGGCCAGGCCGGCGCGGATCAGCTGCTGGGCGTAGCCGTAGAGCGCCTCGAAGTAGTCCGAGGCGTAGAAGAGGCCGCTCCAGCCGAAGCCGAGCCACTTCACGTCGGCCATGATCGAGTCGACGTACTCGACGTCTTCCTTGGCCGGGTTGGTGTCGTCGAAGCGCAGGTTGCAGGTGCCGGTGAATTCCTTGGCGACCCCGAAGTTCAGGCAGATCGACTTGGCGTGGCCGATGTGCAGGTAGCCGTTCGGCTCCGGCGGGAAGCGCGTCGCGACGCGGCCGGCGTGGCGCGACGTCTTGACGTCCTCCGTGACGATCGTGCGGATGAAGTCGAGGGATTCGGGCGCGCCGGTCGTGGTCACCTGGATAGAACTCTCCTGATACCGATGGCGGGGCTCCAGACCTCGCCTCGGGCCCTTCAGTCTAGCAGTGTCCGACGAAAGTGTCGCCCGATCCCGCCGGGGCCGAGCTCGCCCAGGCCGGGGGGCGGCGTCGGCGCGTCAGCCGTGCTCGGCGCTGCGGCGGGCCTGATCAAGGCGCTTCTCGGCGTCCCGGACGCCGAGGCCGGCGCGGGTGCCGTCGCGGCGGCGCTCGTCGCGATCGGCCCGCGCGACCTGTTCGCCGACCGTCGCCTCGCCGACGGCCTTCTGCGCCTCGAGCAGCCGGTCGCGGGCCGCCTGCCAGTTGGTCTCCGCCTTCGCCAGCGCCTCGCCGGCCCGGGTGGCCTCGACTTGCGCGTCCGCCAGGCTCGCCTCCGCCTGGCCGACGAGGGCCAGCGCCTTCTCCTTCGAGCGGCGCGCGACCACGCTCAACGTGACCGGCGCCAGGGCCGGCCTGGGCGCCGGCGCATCGTCGGTCGCGGTGTCGAGCGCACCGGCAGGCGCCGCCGCAGCCAGGCCGGCGAACGCGGCGAAGCCCGGCGCCGGCACGTCCTCGGTGAGGCGGCCGGCGCGCGGCGCCAGCGAGCCGGTCCCGTAGGCGGCGAGCGCGTCGAGCGATCCGAGCAGGCGTTGCCGCATGTCCGGCGACGGGGCGTGCCCGCCCTCCTTGAGGACGTCGGTGGCCAGCGCGAGCAGTGTGTCGACCGCCGACTGCCGGGCCCGGGTCGCCGGCGCCACGTCGACGTCGGCGCCGCCCAGCCGCTGCTGCTGCGCCAGGCGCAGCCCGTCGCCGGCCATCAGCAGCGCCATGAACTCCGGCTGGTGGCGCCAGTACCAACTGGTTCAGCGTCCAGGCCGCGATCGACGGCTTGACCAGCGCCTTGACGTGGGCCGCGGCATCGGCGCCGTGCGCCGCCTTGATGCGGGCCGCGAGCGCGTTGCGCGCCGCGGTGAACGCGGCCAGCGGGGCCTGATACAGGCGGTCCACTTCGCCGTGCAGGTCGAGGAAGCGCGCGTCGGCCACGCGAGCAGTATACCGACGGTATACTCCCGGTCATGGCCTCGACCGGCGCGGTCGCCGTGTGCTTCGTCTGCCTCGGCAACATCTGCCGCTCCCCCACCGCCGAAGGCATCTTCAAGAAGCTCGTGCACGAGGCCCGCCTCGACGGGCGCATCACCATCGAGAGCCGCGGTACCGGCGACTGGCACACGGGCGAGCCGGCCGACGCGCGGGCCCGCGCCGCCGCCACGCGCCGCGGCGTCGTCCTCGATGGCACGGCCTCGCGGTTCGAGCGCGACGACTTCGCCCGCTTCGACTACATCCTGTCGATGGACACGCGCGTCCTCGACACGCTGCGCCACATGGCGCGGACCGACGACGAGCGCGGCCGCGTCCACAACTTCCGCGCCTTCGATCCCGACTCACCGGACGACGCGCCGGTGCCCGACCCGTACTACGGTGGCGCCGCCGGCTTCGACGACGTGTTCGACATCTGCGAGGCCGGCTGCCGCGGCTTGCTGGCGGAGGTCCGCTCCCGGCTGGAGGCCGCGTCGTGAACCCGGCCCTGCTCGCGGCGATCACGGCGCGCCTCGCGCGGTCCGAACCGACGCTCACCCGCGTCGCCGGCGGCGACATCAACGAGTCCTACGAGGCGCGCTGGCCGGGCGGCGAGCGCGTCTTCATCAAGACCCGCGCCGGCCTGGCCGGTGATGCCTATCGCACCGAGGCCGGCGGCCTGCGCTGGCTGGCCGAGGCGCGGGCGCTGCGCGTGCCGAAGGTGATCGCGCAGTCGCAGCCAGGCGACGCGGTCGCGTTCCTGGCCCTCGAGCACATGGCGCGCTCGGCCCCGGCCCTCGACCACGACGAGACGCTCGGCGATGGGCTCGCCGCGCTCCATGCGGCGGGCGCGCCGGCCTTCGGCTACCGCGAGGACAACTGGATCGGATCGCTGCCGCAGTCGAATCGCGCGCACGAGACCTGGGCGGCGTTCTACGCCGAGGAACGCGTGCTGCCGATAGTCCGACGCGCCGTCGACGGCGGGCACGCTCCGGCGTCGTGGCCCGCGCTGGCCGAGCGGCTCGCGGCACGCTTGCCCGACCTGACCGGGCCGGCCGAACCGCCGGCGCGCCTGCACGGCGACTTGTGGAGCGGCAACGTCATCACCGACAGCCGCGGCCAGCCGGTCCTGGTCGATCCCGCCGTCCACGGCGGGCACCGCGAAGTCGACCTGGCCATGCTGGCGCTGTTCGGCGGTCTGTCGCCGCGCGTCGTCGCCGCCTATCAGGCGCGGACGCCGCTCGCCTCCGACTGGCAGACGCGGACTCGCCTCTGGCAGGTCTACCCGCTGCTCGTCCACACGGTCCTGTTCCGCGGCACGTACGTCGACGCGGCCGAGGCCGCGATGCGTGCCTACCTCTGAGGCGACCGGCGCCGAGCCCCAGCCGGCCCGCGGCCTGATTGCGCACGCCGCCTACGCCTGCCGGCACAGCGGCGTGTGCTGCTCGAGCGACTGGGCGATCCCCGTCGAGGATGCGCTCCACGCCCGCCTCACCCAGGCGATCGCCGCCGGCGCGCTGCGCCCGCGCGACGAGATCGGCCTGACCGATTGGCCCGGCCTGCCGCCCGGCACGCGCTCGGTGCTCGGCCGCCGGCACGGCCGCTGCGTGTTCCATGGCGAGGGCCCGTCCGCCTGCGCCCTGCACGCGTGGGGCGGGCCCGAGGCCAAGCCGGTCGCCTGCCGCCAGTTCCCGTGGATCGCCGTGCACGATCCGCGCGGCACGTTCGTGTCGCTGTCGCACGTCTGTCCCTCAGCGGGGGCTCGCCTCGCCGATGCGGCGCTGCTGCAGCTCGTGCCGATGCCGCGATCGGCGGCGACGTTCGACGGCCTCGACGTACGCCGCGCCCTGCCGCCGGCGCTGAGCGCACGCCGGCTCCTCGACTGGGACGCGTTGTCGGCGTGGGAGACGCAGAGCCTGGACGCGTGCGCGCGCAACGACGGGCCGGACGGGGTGCTCCGCGATCTGCTGGCGCTCCGCATCCACGCGCGGCGGTGGACGCCCGGCCAGGGCTCGCTCGCGGCGTGGGTCGCCGCGTGGACGCCGGATCCGTGGCCGGCGTCGAACGTGCCCGACGGGGCCGACGCCGCGGCCCTCGACGCGATCGTCCGGGCCGCGGTGCCGGCGGCGGGCTCGCCGGGCCGGCTGCGGTGAGGCGGGTCGACGCGCCACGCTGGGACGCGGCCGCGCCGCTGGTCCGCCGCTACCTCGCGGCCCGCCTGGTCGCCTGCTGGCCGCTGCACTACGGCACCGGCGTAGCGACGGCGATCGCCTACGTCGCCGCCCTGCTCGCCGTGGTCGCCTCCGAGCTGTCGCGCCAGGCGGCGCCGACCACGTCCGGCAACGCGGACGTGGTCGCGGCGATCGCGGAAACCGACCGGCTGGTGGTGCACCTCGCCGCGCCGGATGCGCTCGCCCTCGGCCTCGACGCGTGGGCCGCCAGCCGCCTGGACGGCGGCCTATAATGAGCGCCGCCACCATGCGTCCGTGCCCCACGGTCCGCGTCGGCGCCGTCGCGGTGCTCGCAGCGATCACGCTCGCCGCGTGTGCACCGAAGACGCCGGCGCCGGCCGCGCCCGCGTCGGTCGGCGTGCCGCCGCCGCCCATCCGCGCCGTCTCGTCGCCCGAGACGCCGCCGATCTCGAACCCCGATCTGGTCAAGGTGTTCGCGAGCCGCGGCCTCGACGCCCGCGAGGAAGGCGCCGGCGTCGTCCTCTACCTGCCGACGGTCTACCTGTTCCCCTTTGGCAAGTCCGAGGTGGACACACCGGCACGCACTCAGCTGACGGAGATCGCGGCGCTCCTGGCGGAGCCGATGCTGGCCGGGCGCCGCGTCACCGTCGAGGGCCACGCCGACGGGGTCGGCTCACGCCGCTACAACCTGTCGCTCAGCGAGGCCCGGGCCCGGTCGGTGATCGCGGTGCTCGAAGCCGGCGGCGTCGCCCGGGATTGGCTGCACAGCCGCGCCTACGGCAAGGATAGGCCGCTCGAGCCGAACACCCTCGCCGACGGGGCGGACAACCCGGACGGACGCGCCCGCAATCGGCGCGTCGCGCTCGTCATCGAAAATCGTTGATCGTTCACTGGCGGCCGCGCTCTCACGCGCGGCCGCACCGGCGGGACGGCTCTACGACTTCAGCGAGCGCAGGTAGGTCACGCTCTGCTTCAGGCTCGCTAGCGGGTCGGCCGGCACCTGATCCTGCTCGACGAAGTAGTGCGCCACGCCGACGTCCTTGCAGGCGCGGAGGATCGCCGGGAAGTCGAGGGATCCGGAGCCGACTTCCTTGAACGAGGCCTTGGCGACCTTCGATTCGTCGAGCTCGGGCCCGCCGGCGGCGCGGTCCTTCAGGTGCACGAGCTTGACGCGTGAGCCGAGCTGCTTGATGGTCGCCGCCGGATCGAGTCCGGCCGCGGCCAGCCAGAACACGTCGATTTCGAAGGCCACCAGATCCTTGTCGAGGCGCGACAGGAGCACGTCCCAGCCGGTTTCCGCCCCGTACTTCACGAACTCGAAGGAGTGGTGGTGATACGCCAACTGCAGGCCGGCGGCCTTGCAGCGGCGTCCGCCCTCGTTCAGCTTGTCGGCGTGCCGCTTGTAGTCGTCGATGGACTTGCGGTCCTCCCCCATCAGATAGGGGACGACGAAGAACTTCATGTCGACGGCCTTGGCCTGCGCGACGGCGTTCTCGAAGGTGTAGGTGCCCAGTCCCTTCTTCCCAATCTCGCCGACGTCGATGATCAGCCCGGCGTCGAAGTGACCGCTCGGCGCGGTCAGCCCGTGCTTCTTCAAGAGCGGCGGCAGGTCGGCCATGATCGGCCGCAGCGCTTCGACCTCATCGAAGCCGGCCGCCTTGATCGCGCCCAGCGTCACGTCAAGCGTCTTCAGCTGATCGCGGACGGTGTAGAGCTGCACGCCCAGCTTGGCCGGGACGTAGCTGGCGCCTTGCGCCAGCGCCGACAGCCCTTGTCCGGCCAGGGCCCACGCCCCGGCCATCGCCGCGGGCACCGTGCCCAGAATCTCGCGTCTCGTCACGTTCATGGTCGTCCTCTCTGGTGGCCGGTCTCGACTGAATCGGTACCATCTGCCGGGCGGGGCATCCCGCCTGGCGGCGTTGCTCGTCGCTGACAAATCCCCGATGTGCGCGCTCCTCGCGCCTGGCCATCCGGGCGCCGCGCTCCGGCAGCCGGTACCGATTCAGTCGGGACAGGCCACTGGCGTTCAGAAGAAGGCGCGGCCGTGCCACGACGCCGACGCCGGCAGCTCCCAGCTGCCGCCGCGGAGGGCGGCCAGCCGCGAGATGGTGTTGTCGAAGACGACCGTCTGCGGGGTGACGCGGCCGTCGCGGGCGAGCTCGGCGAACTCGTCGCGAGGCACGCGCCGGATGGCGCCGCCGTCCCGGAAGACGATCGGGCCGTGGTCGACCAGGGTCACGCCCATTTGACCTTCGAGGGCCCGGATTCTCGCGGACCAGGGCGTCGATCGAGCAGCCGGACGCGCCGGCCGACGCCTCGTCGACGGCGACGATGAGGAAGCGCGATTCGCGCAGGTCGCGGGCCGAGCGCAGGGGCCGGCCGTGCGCCGCCCACACGCCGAGGAAGGCGTCGACCGTGCCCAGGACGGCGTCGGCCTCGGCCGGCGCCAGCTCGCGCTCGGCCGCGAACACCCAGACGCGGGCCTCGTCGGGCAGGGATCCAAGGGACACGAGGGGCATGGCCGCATCATAGCGCGGTCGGCCGGAGACGCCGGCCGCCCCCCATCCAGCGGAGAGAGGCACCGCCCGCCGGCAAACTGTGTAGAATGGGGACCTCTTTTCCCTGGAGGCGTCGCGTTCCGTGAGCGTGCGGTTGTTCGTCGGCAATTTGGATTACAGCGTCAACGAGGCGGAGCTTCGACAGCACTTCGGTGAAGTCGGTGCCCCGGCCCAGGTGGCGTTGCCCGTAGATCGCGAAACCGGTCGTCCCCGCGGCTTCGCCTTCGTCGAATTCGCGGATCGCGCCGTCGCCGAGGAAGTCATTCGGCGCTACAACGGTCAGGCCCTCAAGGGCCGGCCGCTGGCGATCAGCGAAGCGCGGGCTCGCGAGGATTGCCCGCCGATGAGCGGACCGCGACCGCCCTTCTCGGGCCCGCCCATGGGCGGTCCGCCGCGGGCGCCGCGTGGCTTCGACGGCCCTCCGAGCGGAGGCGGCGGTGGCTTCGGCCCACCGGCTGGCCCCGGCGGCGGTCCCGGCATGCGCGATTGCCGTCCGGCCAAGGCCAAGGCCAAGCCCGAGCGGCCGGGTCCCCGTGGCCCGATCCGCGAGCGGGCCGGCGGGCGGGTCATGGACATCGAGGACATGGGCGGCGCCGACGTCGAGATCGATTTCGACGATCCGGCGACCAGCAAGCCGGGCGAAGAAGACGATCCGGTGACCACCAAGCCGGCCGAAGAAGACGCCTCCGACGACGAGGCCTGACGCCACCTCCGTGGAATACCTGATCCGCCACTACGACCTCGAGGAGGGTGCACTCGAGATCCAGTACATCGAGGAGTGGTTCGGGGAGTTCCAGCGGCGCAAGACCGCGGCCGAAATCACCCGCCGGCTGGTGGATCGCGACCACATCATCCTGATGGCCGAGGCGCCCCTGCCGGACGACCCCGGCCAGGTGGTGCCCGTCTCCTACAAGGTCGGCCACGAGATTCAGCTCGACGAAGGCGATCCCAAGCTGAACGACCTGGTGGAGCGCCTCTCCGACGCCATCGACTTCGTCGACCGCCGCGTCCTCTACAGCTGGATTGGCGCCACCCGCCGCGACTGGCGCGGCCAGGGCCACTTCCGGGCCCTGACCGAGCAGCAGGAAGTGTGGGCCATCGCCGCCGGCTTCGACGAGGTCGTCGTCAAGACCAAGAACCGCTTCTTCGACATGCGGGGGACTCTCGACACGCTGGGGTTCGAAGTGGTCAAATTCGAACGGCACCCCGACGACAACGGCGAGTCGAAGGTGTATCTCAGCAAGCGGCTGGGACCGGCGGTGCTCGATTCGCACCGCAGCGTGCGCACCGTCGTGCGCGGATGAGTGTCCGATCCGGGAGGTGCACCGTGGCGTCTCAGCCCGAAGATCACAACGGCGGAGCCGAACCTCCGCCCGAGCCGCGGCCTCACATCGAGGAGGATCGCCGGCAGAAGCCGCGCGTCGACCTGCTCCGCGAGTTCCAGGGGCACCTGCTCGCACTCGATGAAGCCGTCACCGTCCAGCAACTCGGTCCGGGCGGCCTCACCCTGGTCGCTGACGTCCCGCTCTCGCCGAGCCACATCCACGATCTGCGGCTCACGCTCGACGACGCGGTCATCTCGATCCGCGCCCGGGTCGTGCACAGCCGGGCCGTCGTCAACAGCGACGACGTCACCTACGTGTCCGGCCTGGCCTTCGTCGATCCGCCCGCCGAGACGCTCAAGATCATCGAGCACTTCATCGGCCTCGACGTCTTTGCTGACGGACGATAGATCGGGGCCGACGGACGATAGATCGGGGCCGACGGAAAATAGATCGGGGCCGACGGCCGTTGGCTGCGCCGCCACCGGCCGGGGCCCGGCGCAGGAATCTCCATGCCCGTGATTCGCGTGCATCGTACCGTCGGCGTCCGCGTCGGCAGCGGCCCGGGCGCGGTGCAGGTCGGCGGCGGCGCGCCGGTCGTCGTCCAGTCGATGACCAGCACCGACACCACCGATGCCGCCGGTACGGCGGCGCAGTGCATCGCCCTCGCCGAGGCCGGCTCGGAGATGGTCCGGATCACCGTCAACATTCCCGAGGCGGCGGCCGCCGTCCCCGAGATCGTTCGCCGCATGCGCGACGCCGGCATCCACGCGCCGCTCATCGGCGACTTCCACTACAACGGCCATCTCCTGCTGACCCGCGACCCGGCCTGCGCCGCGGCCCTCGACAAGTACCGGATCAACCCGGGCAACGTCGGCACCGGCAAGCGCCGCGACGAGCAGTTCACGACCATCTGTCAGGTCGCCCGCGACCAGGGCAAGCCGGTCCGGATCGGCGTCAACGGCGGCTCCCTGAATCAGGAGCTGGTCATGCGCCGCATGCAGGAGAACACCGACCAGGACCTCGGCCTGACCTCGGACGACATCGTCGACGAGTGCATGGTGCGCTCGGCCCTCGAGTCGACCGAGCTGGCCCTGGACGCCGGGCTGCGGCCGGACCAGATCATCCTGTCGTGCAAGCTGTCGAAGCCGCGGCACCTGATCGGCGTCTATCGCGAGCTGGCACGGCAGACGCGGCAGCCGCTGCACCTCGGGCTGACCGAGGCCGGCATGGGCATCAAGGGCCTGGTCTGGTCGGCATCGGCGATGGGCGTGCTGCTCAGCGAGGGCATCGGCGACACCATCCGCGTGTCGCTCACCCCCAAGCCGGGCGGCGATCGACGCGAGGAGGTCTACGCGTCGTGCGAGCTGCTCCAGGCGCTCGGCCTGCGCAGCTTCTCGCCGAGCGTCACCGCCTGCCCGGGCTGCGGCCGCACCACCAGCGCCACCTTCCAGGAGCTGGCCGAGCGCGTCCAGGGCTACGTCCGCGAACAGATGCCGTCGTGGAAGACGCGCTACGACGGCGTCGAGACGCTGACGCTCGCGGTCATGGGCTGCGTCGTCAACGGCCCCGGCGAGTCGAAGGCCGCCAACATCGGCATCTCGCTGCCGGGCACCGGCGAGGCCCCGAACTGCCCCGTCTTCGTCGACGGCGCGCACGCCACTACGCTGAAGGGGAACTACGAAGAGCTCTTCGCGGGCTTCAAGCAGCTCGTCGACACCTACGTCGACACCAACTACCGCCGCCACTGACCGCAGCCCGCGCGGCCGACGAACGAAACGGCCGCCCGCTGGACTCAGCGGACGGCCGTCGACTGCCGGTCGGAGTGCGCCGACGTGCAGATCGCGCTACGGGATGATCGCGCCGACGGCGTTGGCGCCAGCGCCCCAGATGTCCTCGTCGGTGTTCCAGTAGGTGGCGCGCTCGACCACCAGCGCCCCCGCCACCGACGGGTTCTGGCTCTCGACCAGGATCGAGAAGCGCTTGCCGTCGGTCGAGGGGAAGGCGCTCAGCACCGGCACCGTGAAGCGGCGGTTGGCGCCGACCGGGTAGGTCACCGACTCCTCCGCCCCGGACTCCGGCAGCATCGTTACCTTGACATCGGCGCCCGCCGCCGAGGTGTTGGCGATGAGCACGAACGTGTTGCTGGCGCGCTCGCCGCCCGACTCGCCTTCGGCCAGCAGCCAGCGCGGCGCCGTCCGGGTCGTGCCGAACGCGTTGTGGCCTTCGGTCCAGGTGCGGCGCGAGCCGACCCACCACATCGTCCGCTCGACGATGACGGGGACGCCGTTGGTCCCTTCCACCTTGACCGACACCGGCGTGTCGGCAAGCCCCGGATCCTGGCCGGCGACGTCGATGGTGCGGCGGCTGTTCGGTGCCACCGTGTAGGTCTTCACGATCGGCGCGCCGCTGGCCCGGATGTAGGTCGCCTGCAGCGTCGCCGCCGTGGCGTTCGGGTTGGCGATCAGCACATACATCGAGAAGAACCCGCCGGTCGAGCCTTCCGCGAGGAACCAGTTGAGCGACGGCGCGGTCACGCCGGCGCTGTTGTGGCCGCCCTTGAAGGCCTTGCCCGGGGTGTTCAGATACATCGAGCGCTCGACGATGATGGGCACGCCGTTGGTCGAGGTGATCTCGGCCGAGACGTCGGTGGCGGACAGGCTCTGGTCTTCCTGGTCGACCCAGATCGTGAAGCGGCTGCCGGCGCCGACCGCGTAGGTCTTGATGATCGGCGCGCCCGACGGCTTCAGGTAGCGGACGCGGATGGCCGCGGCCGTGCTGCTCGGGTTCTGGATCAAGTAGAAGAGGTCGAAGTTGCCGTGGGTCGCGCCCTCGGCGAGATACCAGGTCGTCGCCGGCTGTTCGACCGCGGATTCCATGTGCGCGGCGTAGCCGGTCCGACCGGACCAGCTCATGAGGCGATCGAGCACCACCACGCTGTCCGCTTCCATCGTGGTCGCGAACGAGGCGCCGGTCAGCGCGTTGATGTTCCCCGTCTCCACCGTGGCGCGGGTCCGGGCCGGCACCGCGATGTAGTGCCGCGTGATCCGGCCGGTGGTGTCGGTGAACGTCAGCAGGACGCGTGCGGTCGACGCCTGCGGGTTGGCGATGGCGAAGCGGGTCGAGAAGAAGCTGTTGCTGACGCCTTCGGCCAGGTAGCGCTTCAGCGTGCCCCGCGGGTGCGAGCCGGCCGTCTGCTCGGCGGCGTTGGTCAAGCCGTCGGCGTCGGGGTCGCCCGAGGCGCCGTCGGCACCGGCCGCCGAGTTCGGGTTGAGGCCGTAGAGCGTCTCCCACTCATTGGTCAGGCCGTCGCCGTCGCTGTCGGTCGAGGTGCCCGACGTGTAGGTGAAGCCGCCGGTCAGCATGCCCGACTGGCCGCCCGTCAGCGTGACGCGCACGTCACGCGCGCCCGCCGTGCCGGCCGGCGTCACCGCCGTGATCCGGGTGCTGCTGACGACGACCACGCTGGTGGCGGCGGCGCCGCCGATGGCCACCGTCGCGCCGGCCGTGAAGTTCGTGCCGGTCAGCGCCACCGCGGTGCCCCCCGCCGTCGGGCCGGACACCGGCGACAGCGACGTCACCGTCGGCGGCGGAATCTGCGGGGCGGTGTAGGTGAACCCGCCGGTCAGCGTCGCCGACTGGCCGCCGGTCAGCGTGACGCGGACGTCACGCGCGCCGGCGGCGCCGGCCGGCGTCACCGCCGTGATCGACGTCGCGCTGGCGATGACCACGCTGGTGGCGGCCACGCCATTGATGGTGACGGTCGCGCCGGCGGCGAAGCTCGTGCCGGTCAGCGTCACCGCCGTACCGCCCGCGGTCGACCCGGTCGCCGGCGTGATCGCGGTCAGCGTCGGCGAGGGCGTCGGCGTCGTGTAGGTGAAGGCGTTGGCGAGCGTCGACGACTGCCCGTCCGGGTTGGTGACCTGGACGCTGCGCGCGCCCGCCGTGCCGGCCGGCGTCACCGCGCGCACCTGCGTGGCCGACAGGAACGTCACACCGGTCGCCGCGACGCCGTTCACGCGCACCGTGGCGCCGGAGACGAACGCCGAGCCGGTGACGTTGATGGTGGTGCCGCCCGTGGTCGGCCCCGACGTCGGCGACAGCGACGTGACCGCCGGCGGGGCGATGTAGGTGAAGGCGTTGGCGAGCGTGCCCGTCTGAGTGTCGGGGTTGGTGACCTGGACGCTGCGCGCGCCCGCCGTGCCGGCCGGCGTCACCGCGCGGACCTGCGTGGCCGACAGGAACGTCACGCCGGTCGCCGCGACGCCATTGACGCGGACAGTCGCGCCCGAGACGAATCCGGTCCCGGTTATCGTGATCGTCGTGGCGCCGCTCGTCGGACCCGACGCCGGCGAGACGCTCGTGAGACCGGGGCCGCCGACGTAGGTGAACGCGCTGGCGAGCGACGCCGACTGGCCGCTCGGATTCGTAATCTGCACCGTGCGCGCACCGGCGCTGCCGGCCGGCGTGGTGGCGCGGACCTGCGTCGCCGAAACGAACGTGACGGCCGTGGCCGCGGCGCCGTTGACGAGCACCGTGGCACCCGACGCGAAGTTGGTGCCGGTGAGCGTGATGACGGTGCCGCCGCCGGCCGGGCCCGACGTCGGGCTGATCGACGTCAGCGTCGGCACGACCACGACGGCTGGCGTGTAGGACACCTCCGCCGACGGCGCGCTCTCGAGCGTCGCGGTGTTGTAGGCCTTGACGCGGAAGTAGTAGGTGACACCAGCCTGCAATCCTGCGAACTGCCGCTGCGTCACGTTGCCGACGTCGATCGTCGTCGACGGACTGCCCGATACCGTGCCGTACTCGATGCGATAACCGGCGAGGTCGGCTTCGCCGTTCGCGTTCCACTGCAGCGTCGCGGAAGACTGTGCGGCTGCGACGCCGGTCATGGCGAGAAGGGCGACGACTGTCGCAACAGCGGCACGACAGAGTGAGCGGATTGAGATCGTGAGCGCGTCCACGCCGCACAACAGTGGCAACGGACATGCCCGAGCTCGTGTGCGGGCCCGCACACCGCTGTTTCCGGGGCCGCCGCGTGCGCGTGTGCGATATCGCCCGCACCCGCTCAGATGGGCGCTGACGCGACTCGTCGACGAATTTCAATTCTGTGGCAGGCCTCTTGCAAATTGCGGAGTGCCACAGGGACACCACCGACAAGAAATGTCACCGCGTCTGGTGTCGTGAATCCGGCGATCCCGCCAGAATCAGCACGATTGCCGCGTCGTAGCTGGCCAGGCCTTCCGACACCCGGTTCGATTTCAGATAGCGGTCGTAGGTGGCCCAGCTCACGCGCCGGACCACCTGGACGCTCTTCGAGGTGCGCAGTGCAATGGCACGCAAGTCGCTTCGTGGTCCCTCATCCAACCGGCTCAACAGTGCCACCTGCCGATCGCGCGGCAGGGCCGCGAAGACGTGACCGATCGCCCAGAGCCGCGCGCTGTAGCGGGTCTGATCGGTGCCGGCCTGGCAGGTCAGCCAGCCGGCGTAGCTCGCCTCGGCCTCGTGCGCCAGACCGGCGAGGTGACCCCACTCGTGCGCGAGCGTGAACGCCCACTCCATCGGCAGCAGGTCGTGGTTGACGACGACCTCGGGCACGAAGGGATTGGTGACGCCGTCGATCCCCGCCCAGCGGAAGTACGGCTGCAGCATCGACCACTTCGGCGTGCCGGCGACGACGTCGTCGCGCACGCCGACGCGCGGTAGCGCGGCGCGGAACGCCGGACGGAGCGTCTCGACCAGCGCGACGCGATCCGGCCAGGGCTGCGCCTGCGCCAGCGGCCGCAGGCGATTCAGCTCGTCCACCGTGTCGCCGGCGAAGGCCGCCAGTCGCTCCGGTGTGGCGCGGCTGCGATCGAGCCCGACGCGGGCCGCGACCGGGACCCGCTGGTAGTTGAAGCCCCAGGCGAGCAGGAACCACAGATAGACGCCGGCCGTGACGGCGAGCGCGGTCACCAGGGCCGCCCCGGCCCGCCGCCAGCGCCCGTCCCGGCCCCGGCGCCACGCCCGGATCGTCGCCGTGAGCAGGGCGGCCAGCGATCCGCCGATCACCACGTCGAAGATCGCGAACGGCGCGAGGTTCGTCGCCGTGGTGGCGGCGCGTTGCCACGGCGAATAGAGTCCGGCCGAGTAGGCGGCTTCGACCGCGCTCGATGGCCACGGCACGGCCAGCGCCGCGGCGGCGACGACGATCGCCGCGATCGCCGCGGCGCGCGGGCCCGTCGTCATGAGGTGGCAGGCGGCTGCGGGCCGGTGACGCGGCCGGTGATCAGGCGGACGCTGCGCTGGAACGTCACGTAGGCCCACGCCCACTGGACGAACACCACGAGACGATTGCGGAAACCGGTCAGCTTGAGGATGTGGACGAACAGCCAGAACAGCCAGGCGGGCCAGCCGGCGAAGCGCACCCAGCCGAGATCGGCGACCGCGGCGGCGCGGCCGATGGTGGCCAGATCGCCGGGGTTGCGATAGCGGAAGGTCCGCCGCGGACGACCGGCGAGATCGGCCTCGATCGCGCCGACCGCGTGGTGCGCCTCCTGGATGGCGACGGAGGCGACGCCGGGCAGCGGCCGGCCCTGCGGCCCGTCGAGCGTCGCCAGGTCGCCGACCACGAAAATCGAAGGGGCGCCGGGCACCGACAGGTCGGGCTCGACCTTGACGCGCCCGGCCCGATCGAGCGGCACGCCGAGCGTGGCCCCGAGCGGCGACGCCTGCACCCCCGCCGCCCACAGGATCGTGCCCGCCTCGAGGCGCTCCTCGCCGACGTGCACGACCCCCTGCTCGATCCGATCCACCTTGGTGCCGGTCCGGACCGTCACGCCGAGCCGCTCGAGATCCCGCCGCGCCCGATCGCGCAGGTCCTGCGGAAACGCCGGCAGCACGTCGGGTCCGCCCTCGAGGAGGAGGACGGTCGCGGTCCGTGAGTCGATGGCCCGGAACTCGTGCCGCAGCGCGTGCCGCGCGATCTCGACGATGGACCCGGCCAGCTCGACCCCGGTCGGCCCGGCGCCGACGATGATGAACGTCAGGAACCGGCGGCGCTCGGCGCCGGCCGCGGCCCGCTCGGCGCGCTCGAACGCCAGCAGCACCTGGGCGCGGATGCCCAGCGCGTCGTCCAGCGTCTTGAGGCCCGGCGCATGAGGCCGCCACTCGTCGTGGCCGAAGTACGAGTGCGTGACGCCGGGCGCGAGGATCAGGTAGTCGAACGGCATCGGGCCGACGTCCGTGATCAGCGCCTTGGCGGCGACGTCGACCCGCTGCGCGTCGGCCAGGAGCACGCGGGCGTTGGCCTGGCGGCGCAGGATCCAGCGGATCGGCGAGGCGATGTCACCGGGCGACAGGCCGGCGGTCGCCACCTGGTAGAGCAGCATCTGGAACAGATGGTGGTTCTGGCGGTCGACGACGGTGACGCGGACGGACTTGCGGCGCAGCGCCTTGGCGGCCGTCAGGCCGCCGAAGCCGCCGCCGACGATGACGACATGGGGCACGGGCGAATCGGCCATGAGCAGGCCCGATCATAGCCGTCCGGTCGACCGCCGCCGAGGGAGGTAAACTGAGCGGATGAGCGAGGACCTGAGCTGGGGCCGCAGCACCGTCGAGACGTCGTGCCCGCTGGACTGCCCTGATGCCTGCAGCCTGGCGGTATCCGTCGAGCAGGGCAAGGTCACCAAGCTCGACGGCAGCCGCCGCCACGAGATCACCAAGGGCTTCATCTGCGCCAAGGTCCGCGGCTTCGCCGGCCGCCTCTACGGCCCCGACCGGCTCCAGTTCCCGGAAATCCGCACCGGCCGCAAGGGCAAGGGCCAGTTCAAGCGCGCCTCCTGGAACGAGGCGCTGGGCGTCATCGCCAGCCGCATCGACGAGGTCCGGACGCGGAGCGGCGCCGAGGCGATCCTCCCCTTCTGCTACGGCGGGTCGAACGGCCTCCTGACGCAGGAATCGGTCGACGCGCGCTTCTTCCGCCGTCTCGGCGCCTCGCGCCTGGCCCGCACCGTGTGCGCCGCGCCGACCGGTGCCGCCGCCGTCGGCCTCTACGGCAAGATGGCCGGCGTCGCCTATGGCGACTACCCGGCGGCACGCCTGATCGTGCTGTGGGGCGTCAACCCGTCCGCCTCGGGCATCCACCTGGTGCCCTACGTGCGCGAAGCGCAGCGCAAGGGCGCGACGCTGATCGTCGTCGATCCGCGGCGGACGGCACTCGCGAAGCAGGCCGACCTCCACATCGATCTGCGGCCAGGCACCGACCTGCCGGTCGCGCTCGCTCTGCACCGCTTCCTCTTCGATCGCGGCCTCGCCGACGAGACCTTCCTGCGCGATCACGCCACTGGCGTCGCCGAGCTGCGCGCCGCCGCCGAGCCGTGGACGATCGCCCGTGCCGCCGCGGTCGCCGGCCTCGCGCCCGAGACGCTGGAACAGTTCGCGCGCCTCTACGCCACGCTGTCGCCGGGGCTGATTCGCTGCGGGTGGGGCCTCGAGCGCAACCGCAATGGCGGCCACGCCGCGATGGCCGTGCTCGCCCTCCCCGCGGTGGCCGGCAAGTTCGGCGTGCGCGGCGGCGGCTATTCGATGAGCAACTCGGGCGCGTGGCGCCTGAACAACGGCGACTGGATCGGCGTCGACGCGCCGGCGACCCGCCTGGTCAACATGAACCAGCTGGGCGGCGCGCTGCAGACGCTGACGGATCCGAAGCTCGAGGTCCTGTTCGTCTACAACGCCAACCCGGTCGCGACGATTCCGGATCAGAACGCGGTGGTGCGAGGCCTCGAGCGGGAGGACCTCTTCACCGTCGTCTTCGAGCAGGTCCGCACCGACACCGTGCCCTACGCCGACGTGGTGCTGCCGGCGACCACCTTCCTCGAGCACTACGACATCAACCGCAGCTACGGCGGGCACGCCATGCTGCTCGTCAAGCCGGCGATCGAGCCGATTGGCGAGTCGCGGCCGAACACCGACGTCTTCAGCGAGCTGGAGGTCAGGCTCGGCCTGTCCGACGGGCCCACCGAAGACGAGACCGAGGCGCTGATCCACGTCGCGCGCCGGCTGCCCGGCACCCTGGGCGAGACGGTGCTCGCCGACGGCGTCGCCCTGCCGCCCGGTGGCGCGCATCCGATCCAGTTCGTCGACGTCCATCCGCACACGGCGGACGGCAAGGTCCACCTGTTCCCCACCGAGGTGCCGACGCTCGCGCCCGGCGGGCTCTACAGCTACCAGGAGGATCCGGCGACCGGCGACTACCCGCTGGCGCTGATCTCCGCCGGCCAGCGAGAAGACCATCAGCTCGACGCTGGGCGAGCTGCGGACGCGGCCGGCGGTGCTGCACATGAACACCGGCGATGCCACGGCGCGCGCCCTCGCCACCGGCGACGCGGTGCGGGCGTTCAACGCCCTCGGCGAGGTGCACTGCCTCGTCGAGGTGTCGGACGCCGTGCGCGAAGGCACCGTGAGCATGGCCAAGGGCCTATGGCGGCGCAACTCCTTCAACCAGTCGACGGCCACGGCGCTCGCCCCGGCGACGCTGACCGATCTCGGCGGCGGCGCCTGCTTCAACGACGCCCGCGTCGAGGTCGCCAAGGTCGTGGCCGCGTCGTGGGAGGGCGAGCCCCTCTCGGTGTTCGTGCCGGAGAAGGTGCCGGTGCAGTAGCGCGGCCGACGGGCGCGCGACGGCAGCCCGCGTCAGGCGCCGCCGCTGGAGAGCTGATCAGGTAAGGGATCGACAGGTAGATTTGGCTGTGGTCTGATGCCGCGGCCGGATTGACGGCCCCTGCGCGTAGACGCCCTGATGCGGAGCGAGCATTCCCTGCGCGCTCCACTTCCGCAAGCCGGTAGAACACGCTCCAGCCGCAGCCGGCCGCGGCGCGGCCGCCCCTGACGCCGCCGGTCCAATCAGGTCGCGCCGTCGCGCGACCCGCGGCGCGAGCAGTCCGTCGTGCAACACCCGCGCGGCACCGAGACGGTCGAGGCGCCCGCCGATCCAGGCGCGAGGAGGGAGAATATTGGGCATATTCGACCGACGAGCAACGCCGAGCGGCGGAATGCATCGGCCGTCGAATGCCGTGGGTGTTGCACGACGGGCTGCCAAGCTTGCGCGTGCTCTACGCTGTCGCTGGCGTCGGCTTGCTGCAAGTCGCGCTCCGGGAAACGCCCGCCCCGCGGCACCCCGGCGTCCTGACCCACACGCGCGTCAGCAGTCGGTCACCGTGCACCGCCCGGTCTGTCGGTGATCGAACGGCGCGCCGGCCGACCGTCATTGCAGATGCTCTAGGTCGTCGGTTAGGGCCTGGGCCAACGCTGGCGAATCCTCAGTCAAGTGCTGCTGTAGGAGCATCCGTTCGCCGACCTCGGCCAGCATCGCGCGGAGCACGCCCTCTGCGTCGGCCTCACGGATCGCGGCCGAGTGCGTCACGCGCTCCGCCTCATGGCTCGCTGGGCGTGCCAGAGGTCCCAAGCGTTCTGGAGGTTCATCCAAGACAAGGCGTCCGTCTTCAGCAGCTTCGCGAGCCGGAGCGCCGTGTCGGCCGTGACGCCCCGCTTGCCCCGGATCACCTCGTTCAGCCGGTTCAGGGGAATGCCCATGCGGTCTGCGGCCTCGGTCTGCGTGAGCTTCCGCGGCTTCAGGTACTCCTCGAGGAGCATCTCCCCTGGGTGGGTCGGCGGTCGGTTGGTTGGCAGCAGCATGGCCTCGAGCTCCCTGGTCAGCGGTGGTAGTCCTCGACGCGCACCTCGAAGGCGTCGCCCGCGTCGAATCGGAACGTCACCCGGTACTGGTCGTTCACGCGGATGCTGTAGCGGCCCTTCTGGCAGCCCTTCAGCGCCTCGAGGCGGTTCGCCGGCGGGTCGGCCAGGAACGACAGGTCGGCCGCGGCGTTCACCCGATCGAGCTTCCGAGCGGCAACCGGCCAGATGTCTCGCGGGATCCGACGCGCCGCCTTCGAATTGCGCCCGTGGAACAGGTCGGCGGTAGTGGAGTCCGCGAACGACCGGATCACGGTAGAATTCTACCTGAGTCCCGTGTAGATGCGAAGTATTCCAAGGGGACGCCGATTGACGCGTTGGCGTCAGCGTAGAGCACGCGCAGGCTTAGCAGCCCGTCGTGCAACACCCACGGCATTCGCCGGCCGATGCATCCCGCCGCTCGGCGTTGCACGACGGACTGCTCGCGCCGCGGGTCGCGCGACGGCGCGACCTGGTCTCAGCGGCGGTGCCAGGGGAGGCCGCAACGCGGCCGGCTGCCGCCGGAGCGCGCTCTACCGGCTTGCGGAAGTGGAGCGCGGAGGGGATGCCCGACCCGCATCAGGGCGTCCACGCCAATCAAAGGCGCGTCTCGCTCTCTAGTACCGGTAGTAGAACACCATGTCGAGGCCGCCTCGCTCGACGCGGCGCGTCAGCGAGCGGTTGGCGCGGCCGACGCCGTCGCCTTCCGCCACCGCGCCCTGCAGCCGCAGTAGCTCCGAGAGGCGGTACTCGAGTAACAGCTCGCTGACCTCCTGCGCGCCGAACTGCTGGCGCAGCCGCACGAACAGGCGCTCGCCGATCCGGTCGCCGACGGTGACGACACCGCCCGGCGAGCCGGCGTCGCTGGTCGTCTGCACGTCGATCTCCTCGAGCCCGAGCTTGCGGCCCAGCGTGTCGGCGAGCGGCGACACCACCAGGCCGGCCGCGGCCGTGCCGGCCATCGTCGCCACGGCGCCCTTCTCGGAGGCCCCCAGACTGTTGAGGTCCCGGTTGAAGATGATCAGCGCGAGGATGTCGGACTCGTCGAGCGGCGGCGTGCTCGAGAAACTGAGCGTCGGGTTGCGGGCGGTGCCCTGGACGCGGATGCGTGCTTCGACGCCGCTCGGCTCGATGATCCGGCGCGCGGTGACGTCGAGGGCCGGATCGATCTCGGTGCCGCCGGTGAACTGGATGCGGCCGTCGCGGAGGATCTCGAAGCGGCGGCCGTAGGTACTCGTAGCTGCCGCGGGCGGTGGTGATGGTGCCGACGAGGGTCGTCGGCCGGCGCCGCTCCTTCTGGACCCGGAAGTCGCCGCCGACGACGAGCGAGATGTCGCCGAGGCCGGCCGCCGCCGAATCGCGGCGGATGTCCTGGCCGCGGAGCAGCAGGTTCTCGGGAATCTGGACGCGGATGTCGAGCGTCGCCGCGCTCCATGGCGTGGCCGGCGCCCGCGTCACCGCGGAGTCGACGCGGCGCGGCTGCAAGGGGTTGGCGTCGCCGGCCGGTGGCGGGGCGGCCGACGTGGGGGCGGGCCGCCTCGGGGCGGTCGACGCCCGGCGCGTCGGCGCTGGGGCGGGCGGCGGCGGGGCCGGCTTCTGGCCCTTGCCGACCACAGGCACGCCGTCGTCGGCCGCGAGCGGCGTGCGGACGCGATCGAGCGAGGCGAGGACGCGGTCGACCTCGACGCGGCCCTGCTCGATCACCGCCTTGCCGGCGATTGTCGGGCGGGTCACCTGTCCGGTGACGTCGAGGTCGAGGTCGACTTCGAGGTGGGCCAGGTCGTTCCGGACGAAGCCGAAACGCCGCGCCTGGGCGTGCATCTGGACGTCGCCGAAGGCCAGCCGTCGCAGACCCAGGATGCCGCTCATCTGCAGCGCGTCGCCTTCCTCGTCGAGCATCCGGAGGTCGTCGACCTTCATCCGGCCCGGTTCGAACGTGACCCGCGTGGTGAGATCGCGATAGCGCCGGCCGGTGGCCGGCACGGTGAACGCGCCGCCGCTCAAGGCCACGCCGCCGTCGAACAGCGGGTTGTCGGCGGTGCCGGTGACGTGCAGCTTCACCGTCGCGGTGCCCGTCACCTGCTCGATGCCCTTGGTGAGGCCGGTGACGATCTGCAGCCCGATCGCCGAGCTCTCGATGTTGAGGTCGATCGGCGCCGATCCACCGCCGGCGAGCCCGGCCTCCGCCGCGGTCGCCTCGCTGGTGGTGAAGAGGGCGAGCGGCACCGTGCCGTTCACCGCCAGCGTGACCCCCGGCGCCTGCTCGACGACCACGTCGACGCCGACGCGCCCTGCGTCGAAGTGGACCGCGCCGGCGACGCGCGCGAACTGCAGCTCGCGGAACCGGCCGCTGGCGATGGCGAACGAGCCGAGGACGTCGGGCTGGCCGGCCGGCCCGGTGATACGGGCGACGCCGTTCAGCAGGCCGGCGAACTCGGGCGCCTCCTGCCCCACCAGCTCCTCGAGCGGCAGGAGATCGAGACCGCGCACCGACACGTTCAGGTTCGACGTCGCCGGCGCCCGCAGCGCGAACGTGCCGGCCGCCTCGGCGATCTGGCCGGTGCCGTCGTCGAAGTGGATGGCGCGGAGCCGCACGTCGTTGGCGCCCAGCTCGATGGTCGGCTGGCGGGCGCCATCGAGCACCCACGTCTGCTCGCCGATCGAGATGCCGGCCGCCGAGAGCGTGATGCGGCGCGGCTCGGCCTGCGAGAGATCGGCCACGCCGGCGGCATGTAGCCGGCGATCACCGCTCGATGCGGTGACGTCGAACGTGGCGCGCTCGTCGAGGTAGCCGAGGCGCGCGTCGGCGGTATCGAGGGGCATCCCCGCAACGGTGCCGGCACTCAGGACCGGGTGGACCTCGAGCCGCAGGTGCGCGACGTCCCAGTCCGGAAGATCGACGGTGAACGGCGTCGTGCCGGCGATGCCCTGGGCCAGCGTGCCCGACCCGACGCCGCTGAAGCGCGCCGTGCCTTCGGTCCGCAGCGTCGCGCGCCGTCCCTGGAGCCGGCCGTCGACGTCGACGCTGCCGGCCACCTCGCCGATCCGATCGCGGAACTGGGCGAACGGGATGCCGCGGATCGTGTAGACCAGGTCGGACGGCGCCGTCGCGTTCAACGCCAGCGGCCCCGAGGCGGTGACCGCGCCGAGCGGCGTCGTGCCCTCGAGGCGCCGCACGTCGAGCACGCCACCGGCGAGCGCCAGCGTCATCGACGCGGTCGTGACGTCGACGCCGGCGACGCGGCTGGCGCCGAGCGTCACGTCACCGGTGAAGCCGAAGGCTTCGGGTGTAATCTCGGCGGCGAGATTGGCGACCGACACGTGGCCCTTGACGTGGCCGGAGACGTCGCCGGCCGCCGAGGCGACCGTGGTGGCGATGGCCGGATTGACGTGGGCGACGCCGCCGTCGACGTCGACATCGAGACGACGATGCTCGATCCGCGCGTCGAGCGTCGTCGCCGTCGCCACGCCGCCGGCCGCCGTCGCGCGATCGAGGACGGCGTGGGCGGTCAGCGAGAGGTCGCGCAGCGTGCGCCCCTGCGCCTGCACGTCGACGTCGCCGCTCATCGGCCCGGCGACGCGCGGATCCTGCAGCCAGCCGACGCCGAGCGCCGCGCCGAGCCGGCCCAGGTCGAGGGCGTCGAGGCGCGCCTTGGCGCCATAGCGAAGCACGCCCGGGGCCAGCGCGAAGGTGCCGACCGAGCCGGCCGCGATGCGTCCGCCTTCGACGGTTGACGGCTCGAACGTCATCGTCGCGTCGAACGCCGGGCCGTCGAGCCGGGCGTGGAACACCCCGGCGATGGTGGTGGCCAGGCGCAGCCGCGGTACCGGCGGCGGCAGCCGGCGCACGTCGATGCCGGCGACGCGGCCGGTGAGGTCGAAGCGCACGCCCTTCTGGCCGGGATGACGCGGACCGATCGTCCCGCGCGTCTCGAAGCGGCCGCCGTAGGCCTGGCCGCTGGCACGCTGCAGCGCGACGCGCGGCCCGTCGAACCGGCCTGCCGCCTCGGCACCGCGGGCCTGGTAGCCGGCGACGTCGGCGTCGGTCTTCGTCATGGTGAACGTGCCGCGCGTCGGCAGGTTGCGGCTGGCCACCGGCGGCGCGAACGTGAAGACGGCGTGGCCGGCGACGCGGCCGGCGACGGCCGGCGTGTTCGACCAGACGCCCGGATCGATGTGCGCGAGATCCAGGGTGCCGCGGAACTCGAGCGGGCGGGTCGGGTCGTCGCCTTCGCGGCCGACGACCACGTCGCCGACGGCGTCGCCAGCCGGCGATTGAAAGGCGATGGTCGTGGCCAGCTTCGAGACCGGACCGCGCACGGTGGCGCGGAACGCCGCCTGCACCGGCCGTGACGGCACGCCGGGAATCAGCCGGGCCATCTCGTCGAAGGCGAACGCGCCGGAGCTGACCGTGAATTCGAGGTCGGGCGCCTGGGGCACGCCGCGGACGTTGCCGTCGAGGCGGAGATGGCTGCGCCGCAGGTCGAGGCCGATGTTGGTGATCGACACGACGTCGTCGTGCTTCTCGGCGGTGCCGACGAGCCGCCCGATGCGCAGCGCCCGATCAGGCAGGTCGAGCGACACGGCGCGCATCTCGACGCGCGCCCCGCCGGGCCCGGTCGAGATCGCCAGGTGGGCGTCGAGATCCTCGATGCGGGTCGGCTTGCCCGGCTGCAGCGGCTCGACGGTGACGCGCCCGTCGTAGAGGCGCAGCGCGTCGATGGCGAAGACGATCGGCTGCGAACCGGTCGGCTTCGCGCGGGGCTTCACCAGGCGCGCGAAGGTCCAGCCCTCGGCCGTCCGTCGGGCGACGATCACCGGCCGCAGCACGTCGACCGTGTCGAGCGTGATGCGGGTCTTGCGCATGCCGAGGACCCGGTAGGTCACGCGGATGCGATCGATCGAGATGACCGGCACGCCGCCCTGCTCGAGGCGCACGCCGTCGAGGACGAGGCCGCTGAACAGGTCGCCGCCGACGCGGGCGATCGAGACCTTGGCGTCGAGCAGGCGCTCGGCCCGGGCGATGATGTCGCGCCGCAGCCAGTCGCGGAACCAGCTGGTCTGCGAGACGCCGAGGAGCCCGAGGACGAGCAGCACCAGCACCACGGCGGCGCGATACAGGAGGCGGCGCAGACGGCGCCGCCAGCGGCGGGGCGGCCGTGGCGCCTCCGGCTCGAGCGTCGCAGGCGTCGTGTCGCGCAGGCTCACGGTGCGATCATCCTGCAGCCACTGACGAAGTGCACGGCTAAAAGGCCTGCCCGACGCTGACGTGGATGCGCCAGCGCCGCGCCTGCTCTGCGCCCCCGATCAGCAGACCGGGCACCGGGTTCAGCTGGTAGCCGATGTCGCCGCGGATCGGCCCGATTGGCGTGGCGTAGCGGACGCCGATGCCGACGTCGGTCCGCAGGTGCAGCACGTTGGCGTCCCAGGCCTGCTCGGCGACCTGCCCGCCCTCGCCGAAGACCACGCCGGAGAAGGCGCCCCGCACCGGGAAGCGGAGCTCGGCGGTCGTCTCGAAGAACCCGAGGCCGCCGATGACCAGGCCGTCGCGGAGCGGGCTCACCTCGTAGCGGCCCCAGCCGCGCAGGGTCGTCGATCCGCCGAGGAAGTAGCGCTTGAAGAACGGCACGCCGCGGGCAGTCGGATGAATGCCGCCGGCGCGAGCCTTGAGGGCCAGGACGGAACGCCCGAGCGGCAGGTAGCCGCGGACGTCCGCGGTCGCTTCGAAGTAGCCCCAGCTGCCGCCGGCGAACGGGCTGGCCTGTTCGAGGTGCAGCGTGGCGAAGTATCCGTGCCGGGCGTCGAGCGGGTTGCCGGCCGTGTCGTGGGTCACATCCAGGGCGAGGGCGACGAGCGTGCCCCGGCCGGCGCCGGTTTCGGGATTGAGGCCGAGCGCGATGAGGTCGTCACGGAACGCCGGATCGGCCAGCGCCTCGGGCACGATCGAGAAGCGCTCGAACTCGTCGACGAACGTGATCGCGGCACGGGTCGCCGACTTGCGGCGGCCGTAGGAATCGTGGCGGACCAGCTCGCGCGTCACGGTGCCGCGCCCGCCGCGGGTCCGCAGTTGATAGGCCGGCTCGTGCGCGTCCCATTGCTGCACCTGGATGTCGGCGCGGTAGCTGCCGGAGAAGAAGTAGGGCACGCCCAGACTGGCACGGACGCCCCGGTCCAGGGACGACCACTTCCCCTCGATCGAGCCGGTCCGGCCGCCGCCCAGGAAGTTGACGTTGCGGAGGCTGCCGGCGATGCGGGCCTTCTCCTCGGTGCCGTAGCCGACCGCGACGCGGACGCGATGATGCCGCCCTTCGGCGACGCTGAGCCGCACCGGCACCTCGGCGGGCTGGGCCTGCAGGCTGGGGACGTCGAGGTTGACGAAGTCGAACAGCTCGAGACCGTAGAGCCGCCGCTGGCTCTCGACGATGCGACTGAGCTTGAAGGGATTGCCCGGGCCGAACGCGAGCTGCCGGCGGATGACCCACTCGGCGACCGTCTGCTGGCCGGCGATTGTCAACGGACCGAAGACGGCAGTCTGCCCGGCCTCGGCAGCCACCGTCAGCGTGACGTCCTGACCGTTGGCGGCCGTCGCCTCGAGAATGGCGACCCGCGCGTAGGGATAGCCTTCCTCCTGGAGCGCCGTACGCGCCAGCTCGCGCGCGCGGTCGACGGCGGCGCGCGTCCGGACGGCTCCGGGCTTCAGTCCGAGCTCGCCCAGCAGGCCGACGCGGGCCGGCTCCGACAGCACCTCGAGTCCGAAGGTCTGGACCGACTCGATGTGGACCGGCAGCCCCTCGACGACGTGAAATGTAATCGCCACCTGGGACGGCGAAGGGACCTCGACGTCGTAAGTGTCGACCTTGGCGTTGGCGAAGCCGTGTTCGGCGTACCAGGACTCGATGCGGCGCAGGTCATCGGCTAGACGCGCGTTCGAGAAATACGTACGACGGCCCCACGGCCACCGCGACGAGGGGCGCGTCGTGAGGGCGGCCCGCAGCTCGGACAGCACCGAGGGACTGACCCCGGTGAAGTCGACGCGGGAGACCCGCGCGCGGCCCGGAACAGACGTATCGCCCGCCCCGGACGACGTGTCGGGTGCTGATGTCGATGTGGCCGGTGCGGGCGACTGCGCCCGACCCGGCGTGGCGATGGAAAGGACTGCCGCGCCAGCGAGAAGGGCGCGAGCGAGGCGCGGAAGCGACATGGGGACCAGGCGGTCGCGAATGCGCCGCCCGGCCATCATAGCGAGGAAAAGGACCGTGTCGCCGGTCGATGCCGCTGGCGCTATTCCGAAGGCGTCGGTTCGCCGTCGGACGCCAGGCGGCCGCGGCCGCCGCGGCTGATCATGCCGCCCTTGCGGCCAGCCGACCGGGCCTCTTCTGAGGTCCACTCGTGGGCCGTGCCCTTGGTGTGCGCCGCGCGTCCACCCTTGCTGGCAATCTCACGCTGCTTCTCCGGCGACATGGACGCGAAGCCACGGCGCTCTTTTCTGCGAACGGGCTGTTCGCCCTCAACGGCAACAGCAGGACTGGTCGTGCGCATCTCGTCGTTCACTGGAACCTCCCCGTTAGTAGCAACCCAGTAGTCTCGCGAAATCGAGACCGGGCTCGCCGGCAGCATGCGACTGCCCACGCCGTCCTAGCTGTTCAACAAACGTGCCACGAACGCCCGAGCGAACGAGATCTCACGCCGCTCGAGGCGTGAGTGGCCGATTCCGTTGGAGAAATTTCACATTCCGGCGCTGCAAAACGTGGCCGAGCTGGTTGATACGGACCAGCTTGGACCCCAGTCGAACTGACACATCTGGTGCGTTTTGCTACACCTCAGGTACGTCGTCGAACACCCAGAAGGTGTAGACCTGCGCCGTGTGGGTCGGCAGGCGCGAAAAGCCCAGTAGCAAAGCGCTTAGCTGCGTGTGTCGATACCGCTCACGGTTCATCCCACACCGGTCCCTGATCGCCCTCGAAGAGGGGCACACCATGACGCCAGCGGCACGCGGTGCTGCCGCCGGCAAGGGTGGTAGATTGGGGGGATGAGCGACGGTGAGCGGATGGTGCGGTGCGTCAAGCTCGGGCAGGAGTTGCCCGCTCTCGGGGAGCAGCCCTGGCCGGGCCCACTCGGCAAGCGGATATATGACCAGGTGTCAGCCGAAGCCTGGGCCCAGTGGGAAGAGCGGATGAAGATGATCCTGAACGAGTACCGCCTGATGCCCTGGCAGAAGGACGCCCAGGATCTGATGGCGCGCTACATGGAAGAGTTCTTCTTCGGCATCGTGACGGCGCCGCCGCCGCCCGGCTACGTGCCCCAGCCCAAGTAGCGCGCCCCTACCCTGCTTCGCGTCCACCCCTACCTGGTGGTCCAGACGGGCGGCGGCTCGATCTGCGGGGCCGGCGGCCCACCAGCATCGGCGCGTCCACTGCCGGTCAGCCGGCTGATAGCCCGAACGGTCATGTCGGCGTCGCAGGTGAGCTGGCAGCTCAGGCGCACGCCGGTCAAGCCCTTCTGGGCAAGCTTCTCCTTCTCGGCCTCGGTCATCGCCTCGGGCTCGCCGCTGACGAACTCCACGCGGCACGTGGTGCAGCGGCAGTTGCCGCCGCAGGCGTGCAGGATGTCGACGCCGGCGTTCTCGATCGCGAGCACGAGACGGGTGCCTGCGGGCACGTCGTAGGTGCCCTCCCCTTCAACGGTCAGTTTCGGCATGAGCTGGAAATCCTCTGGACTGGTGAAAGACGGTTTCTGGGAGTCAGGCCGTCGCCGCGCCGGCGCGATCGCGCGGCGCGAGGAAGCGATCGTATAGGACCATCAGGATGGTCGTGACGACCCCGATGCCGCCGAGCACGTACCACATGTGCGACGGGTGGGCGGCGTCCTTGTACCACTCGACCAGTCGCCCGGCGAGCAGCCCGGTGCCGAACGTGCCGATGGCGACGGGCAGGAACGCGATGCCCATGTAGGTGCCGACCTGTTCGCGCGGCGCGAGGTCCGCGACGTACTGGTAGTAGCGCGGCGCCTGCAGCGCCTCGCCGAGGGCGAAGATGGCGACCCCGGCGAACGCTGCCTCGATGGTCGGGATGGCGCCCATCACGAACCAGCCGGAGGTGGCGATGGCGAAGCCAAGCGTCATCGCCGCGATCGGCTTCATGCGCCGGGCCAAGGCCGCCATCGGCACCGTCGTCAGCACGATCGTCCACGGGCCGATCGCCTCGACCCACTCGAAGCGGTCGTAGTGCAGCACGTCCTTCACGTAGAACGGCAGGGCGTAGAAGATGTGCCAGAACATCAGCCAGAAGCCCGAGAAGATGACCAGGAACGTCACGAAGCGGACGTCCGACAGGGCGCGGAACATGCCGGCCAGGACCTGGCCCAGGGACTTGGTCGGCGGCAGATCGGCCGGCTGCGGCGGCTCACGGAAGAAGAGGAACGTCGCGCCGCACAGGATCGCCGAGACGCACGACGCGACCACCAGCACGTAGGCGATGCCGAGGTGCTCGCGGATCGGCACCGCCAGGGTCGGCCCCAGCATGCCGCCGATGTTCACCACCGAGTAGTAAATCGAGTAGCCGAGGGCCTTGCTCTCCTCGGTCGTCGTCCGGGCACAGGTGCCGACGATCGACGGCTTGATCAGCGAGCCGCCGATGGCGGCGACGATGAGGCCGGTCAGCGTCCACGCCTTGACGCCGATGGCGGCGACGAAGGGCGCCGCGACCGGCAGGCCGGCCAGGCCGACGATCAGGTAGCCGACCGAGAAGATGCTGAAGCACAGCATCAGGCTGCGCCGGAACCCGTAGCGATCGACGACCGTCCCGGCGAGCGCCGGCAGCAGGTAGATCAGCGTGTTGAAGATGCTGCCGGCGTAGAGCGTCGCCGTCGTCGGACCGAGCCCGAGGTGCTCGGCGAGGTAGACCGCCAGTACCGCCTTGCTGGCGTAGTAGCTGAATCGCTCGAAGAGCTCGAGGGTGTTGGCGACCCAGAAGCTGCGTGAGAAGCCCGTTCGGACCGTCTGCAGGAAGGGCGCGGACACGCGGCTACTCTACATCAGCGGCCCGCCGCTCCCGCGGCGCCGAGCCGGGCCAGCGGTCAGCGCTGGTCGACGCCGTGCGCGCCAAGGAATGCGGCGGCGCCGTCCTTCCCCAGGTAGCGCGCCAGCAGTGGCCGCGGCACGTCGACCAGATCGACCAGCATCAGGCCGTCCAGGGCCCGGCCGAAGCGGCGGTCGACGTTCCAGCCGAGAAGACGGGCGTTCAGCTTCACGTACTGCCGCAGCAGCACCGGCAGGCCGCGGCCGTCGGCCTCGATGTCGGCGACCAGGGCGTCGGCCTCGTCGAAATCGATCGCGGTGCGCCCGGCCACCACGCCCTCGTCGCGGCGGCGCGCCTCGGGCGGCGGGTTGCGCGGCACCACGAGCCGGGCCAGCTCCGGCAGCCGGCGGTTCGCCTCGAGGAACGCCATCAGGAGGTGCTTCGAGACCGAGCTGTAGTCGTGGCTGATCGTCACCGGGCCGAACAGGCGACGGTAGCGTGGCTGCGCCACCACGAACCGGCCGATGCCCTTCCACAGCAGCAGGAGGGGCGCATAGTCGCGCTGGTACTCGGCTCTGACGAACGAGCGTCCGAGCTCGATCGCCGGCGACAGCCGGTCGAGCAGCCGCTGGTCGTAGCGGAACAGGGTCTGGGTATAGAGACCCGAGGCCCCCCGTTCGGCGAGGATCTCGTCGGTCAGCCCCAGCCGATAGGCGCCGGCCAGGGCCTGATCGCCGCGATGCCAGACGAACAGGTGCCGGTAGTAGCCGTCGAAAGCGTCGAGGTCGCGAGTCCGGCCCGTCCCTTCGCCGGCGGCGCGGAAGGTGATCTCGCGGAGCCGGCCGATCTCGTCGAGCAGCGTCGGGATCTGCGCGGCGGTGGCCAGGCCGACGCGGAACTCGCCCTGCGCCCCGAGCCAGCAGGCCTCGGGCAGCGCCTCGACCTCCGCCGCCAGCCGATGCCCGGCCAGCGGACCAGCCACCGGGCGCGGGAAGCGGCGCGCCCGATTCGACGCGGCCGACGCGGCCGGCGCCGGCCGCCGATCGCGCGCCAGGAGGTAGGTGCGGGCGCGCAGCAGGGCCGTGGCCGCCCCGTCGTCCAGCGAGGCGAGGCGCGCCGCCGGCACGAGGCGGCCGACGCGCACCGCGATCGACGTCGCCTGGCGGCGCAGCAGCTCGCGCGGCAGGAGCGCCGTGCGCAGCCGCGGGTGGACCAGCCCGGCGAGCTGGAACAGGGCGCCGTTGGCGCCGGCGAAGTGCACCGGCAGCATCGCCGCGCCGGCCCGCCGCGCCAGCCGCGCGACGCTGGGGCTCCACGCCGGATCCGTGATCACCGCCCGTCCGATCTGGAAGTGCGACACCTCGCCGGCCGGGAACACCGCCAGGCAGCCGCCGGCCCCGAGCCACCCCCGCGCCGCCTTCAGGCCGGACACGCTGCTGCGGATGGCCTCCGCGCCGCCGAACGGATCGACCGGGATCACCGTGCCGCGCAGCTCGGGGACGCGGTGCAGCAGGTAGTTGCCGAGCAGCTTCACGTCGGGACGGACGCGGCGCAGGAGCGCGTGCAGGGCCAGGCCGTCGACGCCGCCGAACGGATGGTTGGCGACGACGACCAGCGGCCCGGTCGCGGGCACGCGCGCCAGGTCGGTGTCCTCGACCTCGAGGCGCACCCGCAGGCGATCGAGCGCGGCCTCGGGAAAGGCCTCGGCCGGGCATCGCCAGTCGCCCGCATACAGCTCGTTCAGATCAGGCAGGCCGAGCAGCCGCTCGAGCGCCGGCTGCGCCATCGCCAGCATGGCACGACGCCAGGGTCCGGCCGCCGCGGCGCCGAGATCGAGGTGGAACGGCGCAGTGGGGTCGAGCGCGGCTGGCATGGCAGCAGGTTACGACCTGCGGTTCACGTCGACGTGACGTGGTCCAGGTCGTCCGACAGCTTCGATGCCGCGGCGGCGTCGAGGTGCCAGGTCAGGGTGCCGTCGTGGGGCCGCAGGCCGCGGACCGGGCAGTCGGCCACCGGCACGGCGTCGTCGAAGGCGCGAGCCACGGCGACGGCCTTGTCCTCGCCGTTGACCAGCAGGATGGCGGCCCGGGCCGCGTTGAGGACCGGATAGGTCAGGGTGACGCGCGCGGTCGGCGCGGCCGGCGCCACCGCGGCGGCGGCCAGGCGGTCGCGCACGTCGAGCGCGGCGGTGTGCGGGAACAGCGATGCCGTATGGCCGTCCGGGCCGACGCCGAGGAGCACGAGATCGAAAATCGGCCAGGCCGCCGGCCCGATCGCGAACGCGCGACGCAGCGCCGCGTCATAGGCCGTGGCGGCGTCCGCTGCGTCGCGCCGTTCGCCGTCGATGCGATGGATCTGCGCCGCCGGGATCGGCACGCGATCGAACAGCGCGAGGCGGGCCATCGCGTAGTTGCTGTCGGCATGATCGGGCGGCACCAGCCGCTCGTCGCCGAACGCGACGTGGACCCGCGCCCAGTCGATGGCCGGCGTGCCGTCCCCAGCCAGCCGCTCGTAGACGGCCCGCGGGGTGCGGCCGCCGGCGAGCGCGATCCAGCAGGCGCCCCGCGCGGCGATCGCCTCGGCGATGCCGCGGCGGAGATGCCCGGCCGCGGCCTCGGTCAGCGCGGCAGCATCGGACGCGACGACCACCCGCCGCTCGAAGCCGTCCGCGCCGTCGGTCACGGCGTCCGCCACTCCCGGCCGTCGCGGGCCATCAGCGCCTGCGCGGATGCCGGGCCCCAGGACGAGGCGCGGTAGATGTCGACGCCGTCCGGCATCCGCGTCCACGTCTCGAGAATGGGCTCGACCACGTCCCAGCCGGTCTCGACCATGTCGGCCCGGTGGAACAGCGAGGGATCGCCCGTCATCACGTCGTAGAGCAGCGTCTCGTAGCCGGTCGACGGCTTGGCACCGAAGTAGTCGGCGTATTTGAACTCCATGCGGACCAGGCCGACGCTGAGATCCGGCCCCGGCACCTTGGCCAGGAACCGCAGCGCAATCCCTTCGTCCGGCTGGATCCGGACGATGAGCGTGTTCGGCACCACCTGTCCGGCGCAGGCGACGTCGCGGAACAGCAGCAGCGGCGGGCTCTTGAAACGGATCGCGATCTCCGACACGCGGCGCGGCAGCCGCTTGCCGGTGCGCAGGTAGAACGGCACGTCGGCCCAACGCCAGTTGTCGATGAGCAGCTTCAGCGCCACGTAGGTCTCGGTGGCCGATCGCCGGTCGACCGTTGGCTCATCGCGATAGCCCAGTGCCGGCGCCCCATCGACCTCGCCGGCCACGTACTGGCCGCGCACGACGTCGCGGCCGACGGCCGACGGCGTGAACGGGCGAATCGCACGCAGCACCTTGACGCGCTCGTCGCGGACGCGGTCCGGCTCGAACGAGTTCGGCGGCTCCATCGCGGTCAGCGCCAGCAGCTGGAACAAGTGGTTCTGCACCATGTCGCGCAGCGCGCCGGCCGTTTCGTAGTAGCCGCCCCGGCCTTCGACGCCGACTTCCTCGGCCACCGTGATCTGCACATGGTCGATGTAGCGGCGGTTCCACACCGGCTCGAAGATGCCGTTGGCGAAGCGGAAGACCATCAGGTTCTGGACGGTCTCCTTCCCGAGGTAGTGGTCGATGCGGTAGATCTGCGGCTCGCTGAAGGCCGAGGCCAGCTCCTGGTTGAGCGCCTTGGCCGTGGCCACGTCGCGGCCGAACGGCTTCTCGACGACGATCCGCCGCCACGCCGGCTCGCTCGAGCCTGGGATCGTGCCCTGGTTGAGCCCGGCCCCGCCGAGCCCCTTGGCGATCGACCCGAACAGCGCCGGCGGCACGGCGAGGTAGAACAGCGCGTGGCCGAGTCCGATCCGATCGAGCTCGGCCTTCAGCGCCGTGTAGGTGTCAGGATCGTCGAGGCTGCCGCGCACCAGCGACAGGTGCGTGTCGAACCAGCCGCGTTCCTCGGGCGACAACGCCGGGTCGAGGAAGCCGCTGGCCTCGTCGAGGAGCTTGGCGCGGAAGCCCATCTCCTCGACTTCGATGCGGACCACCGCAATCAACGCGAAGCGGTCCGGCAGCAGCCCGCCGCGCCGCAGGTTGATCAGCGCCGGCACCAGCTTGCGGCGCGTCAGGTCGCCCCCGGCGCCGAAGACGACCATCACGCACGGCGGCGCCGCCACCACGGGGGGCCGCTCCCCGACCTCGTCCTCGACCGGATGCCCGTCCTTCATAGTTGAAGCCGCCAAACAATCAACGCGTTTCGCGATGGCCGCCGAACTGCTCGCGCATCGCCGAGAGCAGCTTGTCGCCGAAGGTGTGATCCTGGCGCGAGCGGAAGCGCGCGAACAGCGATTCGGCCAGCACCGGGACCGGCACCGAGGTTTCGACGGCGGTCTGGATCGTCCAGCGTCCTTCACCCGAGTCGGCCACGTGGCCGGTGAAGCGATCGAGGGTCGGGCTCTCGGCCAGCGCCGCCGACGTCAGGTCGAGCAGCCACGAGGCGACCACGCTGCCGCGCCGCCACACCTCGGCGATCGCCGCGACGTTGAAGTCGTACCTCTGGCCCTCGGGCACGCCGTCCTTGTTGGCCGAGCGCATCAGGTCGAAGCCTTCCGCGAACGCCTGCATCAGGCCGTACTCGATGCCGTTGTGGACCATCTTGACGAAGTGGCCGGCGCCGGCCGGCCCGCAGTGCAGGTAACCCTCCTGGGCCGAGCCCGGCACGTGCGAGGCCTGGTCAATCCCGGGAGTGATGTCGATCGTCCCCTTGCCGGGCGCCAGCGTCTTGAAGATGGGCTCCAGCCGGGCGAACTGGTCGTCGGGGCCGCCGATCATCAGGCAGTAGCCGCGCTCCAGCCCCCACACGCCGCCGCTCGTGCCGACATCCAGGTAGGCGACGCCCTTGGCGGCCAGCTCCTTGGAGCGACGGACGTCGTCCTTGAAGTAGGTGTTGCCGCCGTCGATGATCGCGTCGCCCGGGCCGAGGCGCTCGCCGAGATCACGGATCGCCTGCTCGGTGATGGCGCCGTGCGGCACCATGCACCACGCCGTCTTCGGCGATTCGAGCTTGGCGACGAACTCGTCGAGCGAGGCCGCCCCCGTGGCCCCCTCGGCGACCAGCTTCTGGACCGCGGCTTGATCCGGGTCGAAGACCACCGCGGTGTGCCCGCCGCGCATCAGGCGGCGCACCATGTTGGCGCCCATCCGTCCGAGTCCGACCATCCCTATCTGCATCGAAGTGTCCTGCTGTCCGTGTGTGAGGAGCATGTGCCGGCCCTCAGCGGGCCGGCACGAGAGGCGCCTCGTCGACGAGGCGCGCGAGCGTTTCGAGACCGGTGGCCACGTCGGCGCCGAGGTGGATGCGGAGGGCGCGGCGGCCCCGCTCGCCGAGCACGGCGAAATCGCCGCGCGCCTGCGCCGCCTTGATCACGCCGAAGGTGTACTTTTGGCCGGGCACGGCGAGATCCTGAGCGTCGTCGGCGGTGATCTGCAGGAAGACGCCCTTGTCGGAGCCGCCCTTGTAGGCCTGGCCGGTCGAGTGCAGGAAGCGCGGCCCGAAGCCGACGCAGGTGGCGACGTGGGCGCGATCGCGGATGGCGTGCCGGATCCGCTGCAGCACGCCGGCGTGGCGGGCGTTCATCTCGACGTAGGCGAGCAGCGCGACGTAGTCGCCGGCGTGCAGCGAGGCGAGGTGCTCGCGCAGCCAGGCCTCCGGCGTGGCGGCCGCCGCGACAGCGCCGAGCCGCGCCGCGGTCGTCGCGTCGGCGAAGATGGCGAGGCCGCCGCCGGTGACGGCCGGCGCTTCCGCCGGCAGGCGGCCGTCCTGCTCGTACGCCGTCGTCAGCGCCTTCGTCTCGATCTTGCTGGCCTCGACGTCCGGCTGATCGAACGGGTTGAGCCGCATCACCGTGGACGCCACGGCGGTCGCGATCTCCCAGCGGAAGAACTCCTGGCCGATCGCCAGCGGCCGGGCGACGTCGATCCGCACGACGACGGCGCCCGCAGCCTCGAGCGCAGCGACGCCGGCCTCCTGCGTCGCGTCCGGCGCGGTGGCCAGACGGAGGTAGACGAAGAGGCGGTCGACGCCATAGCGATCGGCGGGAGCCAGCGCCTCGAGATCGACCGGCACGATCGACTGGCCGTTCTTGCCGGTCGACTCGGCGACGAGCTGCTCGAGCCAGGCGCCGAGCGCCTCGATACCGGGCGAGGCGACCAGCGTCAGCTTGTCGCGTCCGGCGACCGCGGCGGTGCCGAGCAGCAGCCCGAGCGACACGCCGGGGTTGGTCGCGGCCGGCGCCGATCGGATCGCCTCGACCATCCGCGCCGTCTCGTTGAGGAACGCGCCGACGTCGAGGCCCATCACCGCCGCCGGCACCAGGCCGAACGGCGACAGCGCCGAATAGCGCCCGCCGATGGTCGGCTCACCGGAGACGATGTGGCGGTAGCCGGCCGCCTTGGCCTGGGCGTCGAGTTTCGAATGGGGGTCGGTGATGGCGACGAAGCGGCGCGCGGCCTCGGCCGGGCCGCGGACCGCGGCGACGCGCTGGAAGAAGTACTGCTGGAACGCGCTCGGTTCGAGCGTGCTGCCCGACTTGCTGGCGACGATGACGAGCGTACGGTCGAGGTCGACGCGGCCTTCGAGCAGGGCGACCTGCGACGGCACCGTCGAGTCGAGCACGTGCAGCTCGGGCGCGCCGGGCTGGCGCCCGAACGTCCGGGCCAGCACTTCCGGACACAGGCTGGAGCCGCCCATGCCGAGCAGCAGCACGTGCGTGAAGCCGTCGCGCCGGACTCCGGCGGCGATGTCCTGCAGGGTCGGGAGCAGTTGGCGCCCGGCGTCGATGGCGCCGAGCCAGCCGAGCCACCGGGCCTCGTCCGCTCCGGTCCAGAGCGTCGCGTCCTTCTCCCAGATCCGGCGCGTCCCGCCGTCCCGATCCCACTGCTGCGCCGCCTGCCCCACCTGATCGGCCAGCGCCGAAGGGCCGCGCCAGGACTGCGCATTCACGCCTGCTGCCGTCTCCGTCATGACACGCGACAGCATATCGCGAGGCCGGGGGCGCCAGTACAATGGGCCCGGACGAGAGATGGCGCTCAAGACCTACCGCGACAAACGCAACTTCAGCCGCTCGCCCGAGCCGGCCGGTGACGACGCGGTCGTCGAGGCGCGGCTGGGCAAGGGCCGCGAACCGCGGTTCTTCTGCGTCCAGAAGCACCTCGCCAGCGCGCTCCACTACGATTTCCGCATCGAGCACCACGGCGTCCTGCTGTCGTGGGCGGTGCCGAAGGGGCCGTCGATCAACAGCGCCGACAAGCGGCTGGCGATGCACGTCGAGGATCACCCGATCGAGTACGGCGAGTTCGAGGGCGTCATCCCCGCGGGCTACGGCGCCGGCGTGGTGATGCTCTGGGATCGGGGCACCTGGACGCCGGAGGTCGATGACGTCGACGCGGCGCTCGCCAAGGGCGACCTGAAGATGACGCTCGACGGCTTCAAGCTGAAGGGCTCGTGGGTGCTGGTCCGGACCAAGGGCTGGGGCGCGCGCACGGCCGGCGAGAAGCCGGTCGAGGACGGCAAGTCGTGGCTGCTCATCAAGCACAAGGACGACTGGGCCGGCCCGATCGACATCACGACGTTCGCGCCCCACAGCGTGAAGAGCGGCGGCACCTTCCGCGACATCCTGCTCCAGGAAGCGCCTGACGTCTGGCAGAGCCACCGCCCGGGCGCCGGAGCCGGCGGCGACGCCGCGCTGCGCAAGATCGCCGAGAAGGTCGCGGCGCTCGACGAGCCCGCGGCGGAGCCGAAGCAGAAGGCGCCGGCAAAGCCGAAGAGATCGACGCCCCGCGCGGCACGGGCGATCGAGAAGAGCGAGGCCGACGTGCCTGCGGCGCCGAAGCCCCGGGCGGCGAAGAAAGCCGGGGCGAAGGCGTGAGCCGGGCGCCGATCTATCTCGACTGCCACGCCACGACGCCGGTCGATCCGCGGGTCCTGGCGGCGATGCTGCCCTACTTCACCGAGGTCTTCGGCAACGCCGCCAGCACCGGCCACGCCTTCGGTTCCGCGGCGCTCGATGCCGTGCAGATGTCGCGCGCGAAGATCGCCGCGGCGCTCCGCGCCCAGCCCGACGAGATCGTGTTCACGTCCGGGGCGACCGAGTCCGACAACCTGGCGATCAAGGGCGTCGCCTTCCAGCACCCGTCGGGCCACGTCATCACCGCGGCTACCGAGCACAAGGCCGTGCTCGATCCGTGCCGGATGCTGGTCGCGCACGGCTATCGCGTGACGGTCCTGCCGGTCGACGGCGTAGGCCGCATCGACCTCGACGATCTCGAGCGCGCCTTCCAGCCCGACACGCTGCTCGTGTCGCTGATGCACGGCAACAACGAGATCGGCACGGTGCACGACATCGCGGCGATCGCCGCCCGGTGCCGGGCCCGCGGCGTCCTGTGCCACACCGACGCGACCCAGACGATTGGCCGCCTGCCGTTCGACGTCGGCGCGCTCGGCGTCGACCTGGCCTCGTTCACCGGCCACAAGATGTACGGGCCGAAGGGCGCCGGCGGGCTCTACGTGCGGCGCGGCGTGTCGCTGCTGCCGCTGTTCGAAGGCGGCGGGCACGAGCGCGGCCTGAGAAGCGGCACGCTCAACGTGCCCGGCATCGTCGGCCTCGCCGAAGCGCTGGCCATTGCCGACGCCGAGCTGACGGCGGACGCCGCCCACACGCGCGCCCTCCGCGATCGACTGTGGACGGCGCTCCGCGAGGCCGCCCCCGGGGTGCACCTCACCGGCGTCGACCCGGCCGTCGATCCCGACCACCGTCTGCCGAACAATCTGCACGTCACCCTCGACGGCGCCGAGGCCGACCGTGTCTCGATGGCGCTGGTCGACGTCGCGTGCTCGACGCGCTCGGCCTGCACCAGCGGCGCGGCCGGTCCGTCGCACGTCCTCGAAGCACTCGGCCATCCGGGCGACGGCACGACGCTGCGCTTCGGCCTGGGCCGCTTCACCACCGAGGCCGAGATCGCCCGCGTCACTGCCGGCCTGCGCGACGCGGCCCGCGCCTGAAGCCGGCCGCCGCACGACCATGGAACAGATCACCGTCCACGCCCGCTTCCACACCGGTCACCGCCAGATCGGCTATCCCGGCAAGTGCCGCTTCGTCCACGGTCACACGTGGAAAGGCACGATCGTCGTCTCGACCGAGGCGTTCCCGCGCGACGAGATTGACATGTCGCTCGACTTCGGCGACCTCAAGCACATCCTGCGCAAGTTCGATCACAAGATGATCGTCACCGCCGGCGACACGACCTTCACCGATCCGGCGATCTTCGAGCCGGAGGGCGTCGTCGTCATCAAGGGCCGGGGCCCGAGCGTCGAGAACGTCGCCATCCACGCCGTCGACGAAGTCGTCGCCCACATCCAGGCGAAGTTCCCCGGCCGCCAGAAGAGCTACGCGATCGAAGTGATCATCACCGAGACCGAGAACAACATCTTCTCGGTCACGCGCTCCGTCACCGTGTAGCGCCCTCTCAACGACCAACTCCCGATTGCCAACGCCCGATCGGGTTCAAGGGGCGGCGCCGGCGCGTTCGAAGCGGCCTCCAAGCCCTTGGGAGTTGGGAGTTGGACGTTGGGAGTTCCTTACCGCTCCCCCCTGATTTCGTGGAGCGTGACGACGCCCGCCTGCCCCGGCGGCGTGTTGGTGGTGTCGACGACGAGCAGCACCGAGCGGACGCGCGTCACCGGTGGCGGACCGCTGGCGTCCTCGAGCGGCACGAACGACGTGATCGGCACGACCTGGGTCGACGCGCCGGGGCCGATCGCCAGCGATCGCTGCCAGCGCCGGGCCGCGTCGCCGCCGAGCGGCTCGCGCAGTTGGATCGAGACGCGCATCGGCCGATCGGCCGAGAGGCGCACCGTCAACCACTGGGCCCAGCTCAGGATGCCGACGTCGGAGGTGACCAGCGCCGCGTACTGGCTGGCGCGTGCGCCCGGCGCCAGCGTGTAGGCCAGGCGCACCGGCGCCGGCGCCGCGGCGGAGGCTTCACCCGCGCGCTCGAGACGCGCCGCGGCGTTGGCGGCGCGCTCCACCCGCCACGCATCGGCGGCAGCCGCCAGCACCTCGGAGCGCGTCGCGGCCGGCACGACCGCCGGGTCGACCGCCGGCGGATCGGCGTCGCGAAGGTAGATCGGGTTGCTGACCGCCCAGGTCACGAACCGCTCCGGGCCGTCCGGCCAGCCGACCACCGCCTGGCAGGCACGGCCGGCCTCGTCCGGCTCGAGGACGCGCGCAAAGGTCGATGACGCGAAGGTCTGGGTGATGGTCCGCCCGTCGCAGGCGAGGCGGATCACCGCGCCGCGCGGCGCATCGGCCTCGACCGTGATCGTCACGCGGCCGGCGCCGGCGAGGAACTGCCCCATCCGCGCGCGGCGGTCGCCGCGATCGGCGGTGATCGCCACCCGCCCGGCCGCGGCCCGGGCGGTGATGGTACTGAAGCTGCGGCCGCCGCGCAGCGCGACGAGCACCGCTGCGGCGTCGGGCGCCGCGTCCCCGGTCGGCGTGGCGTCCAATTCGACGCTCACCTGCGCCGTCTCGAAGATTGCCTGGTAGCCCGGGACGCGCAGGTTGAACCAGGCGCGATCGAAGCCGCCCTCGCTGCCGAGGCGGGCATGGGCGTCGACCGCGGCCAGGCCGATCGTCCGGCGCTGCGCCGCCAGCGATGCCCAGCGCGGCAGCATGGCGCCGCCGTCGCCGGCGAGCAGGGCCAGCGACGGCACCTGCCGCAGCGGGTAGTAGATCAGCGCGCGCGCCAGCCGCGGCGTCGCGTCGTCGCGCCACTCGGAATCCAGATTGAACCACTCGAAGCCGTCGATCGGCGCCGGCCAGTCGCGCCACGAGAGCGCCGGCTTCGGTGAGTCGGGGTGCGCGACGATGCCGAACCCGCCGAGCCGGCGGACGTCGGCGACGACGTCGGCGGCGTCGCCGGCCAGGCGATACGGGGCCTGGCCCAGGCCGAGCGCCACGTAGTGGCCGTGCGTGGTGCTGATCTCGACACCGTCGATGACGAGCACCCCGGAGCGATAGGCGGGCGCCAGGACCGGCCGGGTGCCGTCGCCGTGATCGGTGACGACGACGAAGCTGAGACCGGCGCGGGCCGCCGCCGCCGCGATCTCGTCGATCGTGCCGCTGCCGTCCGATCGGATGGAATGGACGTGGACGACGCCGCGCAGCAGAGTGGGTGCGGCGATCGAGAAGGTCGCCGGAATCGTCGACCTGGGCCCGGGCGGCGCGGCCAGCGCCGCGAGCGCCACGACGGCGATCGCGCCCAAGCCCCACACTCGCCTTCGCACGCGGGGAATATACCGCCGTTTCAGTTGGCGAGCCGCGCTCTCACGCGCCCCGTGATACGTTCTTGGGCATGGTGGAGAGAGACCTCCTGGATATCCTCGTGTGCCCCGACAATCTGACGCCGCTGCGGCTGGCGACCGCCGCCGAGCTGGCGACGCTGAACGCCCGGATCGCCGCGGGACAGGTGAAGACGCGGGGCGGCCAGGCCGTCACGACCCAGGTGAAGGAAGGCCTCGTCCGGGCCGACGCCAAGTACCTGTACGTCGTCGACGACGACATCCCGGTGATGCTCATCGACGAGGCGCTACCGCTGGCCTAACGGCCGGCCGTGAGAGGCCGGCGGCAACTACAGCTGGGCGGCGATCTTCGCGGCGAGCTCCGTCGCCGCGGCCGCGTCGAGGCGGCCCGCCGGCCAGCCGACTCCCAGCCCTCCCCCACCCTCCGGTTTCGGAATGATGTGGAAGTGGACGTGGAACACCGCCTGGTGGGCGCCGGCCCCGTTGTTCTGCAGGACGTTGTAGGCGGTGGCACCGGTCGCGGCCAGCACGGCGCGGGCGATCCGCGGCAGCACCCGGCCGACGGCGGCCGCCGCGGCGTCGGAGAGCTGGTCCAGCGTCGCCGCCGGCTCCTTCGGGATGACCAGCGTGTGGCCGGGGCTCAGCGGGAAGATGTCGAGGAAGGCCAGGACGTCCGCATCCTCATAGACCCGGGCGCACGGAATCTCTCCGCGCAGGATCTTGGTGAAGATGGTCTCGGGCATCGTCCCGGAAGGAGACAGCTCAGGCGGATTCGAACAACGCGGCCGTCAGCCGACGGGGGCGCCGGCGTCAGCCGACTGGAGTCCGGGCGGCGCCACGCGCTGCACGACCTCAGGGCGTCCGGCTCGGGGACGGGTCGACGAGTCGACCTCGCACGCCGGCACGGCGAACACGGACATCGCCAGGAGGAAGAGGGCGGCGGCAGCAGCAAGACGGCGGGGGGACGACATGATGCAAGCTTGACAGCTGAGGCCCAGAATACCACGAACTTGACACGAGGGCGGGGCGGCGCGCCGTCAAGGTGACCACACACTGGGACGAAGTGGCTGCACGGTTTGACCAAGGTGGATCGCGGGCGTAGGATTCGCACATGCAGACCCGCCTCCGACGGCTCGTCCTGGCACTGTGTTGCCTGGTCGCGGCGACCCCCGCCGCCGCTCAGGAAACCGGCTCGATCTCCGGCTACACCTTCGACGCGACAGGGATCGCCGTCGCGGGCGTGTCGATCACCGTCACCGGCGCCCAACTGCCCGGTGCCCGCACGGTCACGAGCAACGACAGCGGCTTCTTCCAAGTGCCGATCCTCCTGCCCGGCACCTACACGGTCAAGGCGTCCAAAGCCGGCGTCGGCGACAGCCAGCGCAGCGTCGTCGTCGAGGTGTCGCGCGACTCGCAGGTCGACCTGGCGCTCGGGGTGACGCTGCAGGAATCGGTGGCCGTCACGGCCGCCACCCCGCGGGTCGACTTGCGCTCCACCGAGGTCAACTTCAGCTTCTCGAAAGAGCTGATCGACCAGCTGCCGCTGCAGCGGACCTACGCCGGCCTCTTCCAGCTGGTGCCAGGCGTCGCCGAGAACAACAGCTTCGCCCCGAACGGCGGCGGCAGCCGGCAGGACAACACTTACCTCCTCGACGGCGTCAACATCACCAACCCCGGCTTCGGGTATCTGTCGACCGAGGTCAACGAGTTCGACATCCAGGAATTCTCGGTCAAGCGCGGCGCCATCACCGCGGAATTCGGGCGCGCCTCGGGCTTCGTGACCAACGCCGTCACCCGCAGCGGCTCGAACGCGCTCTCGGGCGGGGTCCGGCTCGAGGTGATCCCGAGCGCGTGGATCACGGACAGCGACAAGCGGATCCGCAGCACCACCAGCCGGCTGGTGCCGGCGTTCGCCCTCGGCGGCCCGGTCCTGCACGACAAGGTGTTCTTCTACGGATCGGCCCAGCTCACCCACATCGACACGACCGAGCGCTCGAACAACCTCGGCGCCGTCCCCGACCGCCAGCAGCGCACCTACGACTACTTCGGCAAGATCACGGCGGCGCCCGCCAACAAGCACTTCGTCAGCGCCAGCTACCGTTCGCGCCCGAACACCGACGAGTTCGCCGGCGTCGGTGCCAACGACTCGGCCGCCGTCGCCACCAACACCGAGGGCACCAACCGCGTCGCCACCGCGACCTACAGCTGGTTCTTCTCGTCGACCGGCTACCTCGACGTGAAGTACCTGCGCCTCGACGAGCAGAACGAAACCGTCGCCGTCACCGACCTCGGCTTCCAGCCGACCTTCAACATCAACAACCTGGCCGGGATGGGCCTCTACACGACCGGCGGCGTCAACGTCGGCGGTGCCAGCCTCAGCCTCAATCGACAGAACTATTCGCGCGACGAGATCAAGGCGGTCGTCAGCCAGTACCTCGACGTCAAGGGGATGTCGCACCAGATCAAGGCCGGCTTCGGCGTCGAAGGGACGACAGAAGACCTGACCCGCAACTCGAACGGGTGGGGTGCGCTCTCGATCGTCCAGGCGGGGCGCCAGATCCAGGCCCGCTACTACCCGCGCCAGCCGTCGCAGCTGTCGAAGTCGAAGACCTACAGCCTGTTCTTCCAGGACAACGTGACGATCGGCACACGCCTCGTCGTCAACGCCGGCGTGCTGCTGAACCAGGACGACTTCGCGCAGGAGCTGTCGTCGACGAACACGTTCCTGACCTTCGGCATGGGCAGCCAGGTGCAGCCGCGGCTCGGCGCCAACTACAACCTGCGCAAGGGCGCCGGCGACAAGATCTACGGCAACTACGGGCGCTATTACAACTCCGACCAGAAGAGCAGCGCGCGCTCGCTGGCGCCGAACCGCTTGTTCACGAACGACGCGCTCTTCGACGCCGCCACGGGTGCATTGATCTCGGACACGGTCGGGGCCAACACCACCGGCAAGGTGCTGCAGGATCTCGACCCGACACACACCGACGAAGTGCTCTTCGGCTACGCGACGCCGCTGCCGGGCCACTGGAGCGTCGACGCGTTCTTCCTGTATCGCACCTCGAAGAACTTCATCGAAGACCAGCCGACGGTGCTGCCGGCCAGCACGTTCGTCGTCGACAACCTCGACAACGCCTTCCGGAAGTACCGCGCCTTCACCGTCGAGCTGTCGCGGCCGCTCCGCGACAAGTGGAGCCTGACGGCGAGCTACGCGCTGACGCGCCTGTGGGGCAACTTCGACCTCGACTACGCCGCCAGCGCGGTGTTCAACACGTCGTCCATTCTCCAGGACGGCCCCGGCGTCTTCGTCGAGGATCGCTTCCGCGAAGGCCCGCTCAGCCAGGATCGCACGCACGTCATGAAGATCTTCGCTTCCTACGTGCCGACGCCGCGCCTCACCTTCGGCGGCTACCTGCGGGCGCAGAGCGGCCAGCCATGGGAGGCGCGCGGCCGTGATTGGTATCGACGGCTATCGCCGCTATCTGGAGCCGGCCGGCACCAACCGCAACGACGCCTGGACGAACTTCGATTTCCTGACCGCCTACAAGCTGCGGTTCGGCGCCAAGAACGCGGTCACCTTCGAAGGTCGCATCCTCAACCTGTTCAACCAGGAGACGGCGCTCGCACGCGACAACCGGAAGTACCTCGACGGGCGCATCCGCACCCTCGACGGCACGCAGATCGCGGGCAACCCGGCCAGCTTCACCGACGCGATGCTGATCGGCACGACGCAGCCGAACGCCCGCTTCGGCGAGCCGACGACCTACGCCGAGCCGCGGCGTCTGCTGGCCACGGTCCGCATCGACTTCTGAGACGTCGCGGGCGCGTGAGAGCGCGCCCGCCGCCGCGTGACGGCGCCGCGGCGCGCCTAGCGCCGCGAGTAGCAGCCGGCACGCCCAAAGGGCGGCCCGCGGCCGCGCGTGAGAGCGCGGCCGCCACTACGTGAGAGCGCGCCCGCCGCCCGCGTGACGGCGCCGCGGCGCGCCTAGCGCCGCGAGTAGCAGCGGCACGCCCCAGAGGGCGGCCCGCGGCCGCGCGTGAGAGCGCGGCCGCCATTACGCGAGAGCGCGCCCGCCGCCCGCGCGACGGCGCCGCGGCGCGCCTAGCGCCGCGAGTAGCAGCCGGCACGCCCCAGAGGGCGGCCCGCGGCCGCGCGTGAGAGCGCGGCCGCCACTACGCGAGAGCGCGCCCGCCGCCCGCGCGACGGCGCCGCGGCGCGCCTAGCGCCGCGAGTAGCAGCCGGCACGCCCCAGAGGGCGGCCCGCGGCCGCGCGTGAGAGCGCGGCCGCCACTACGCGAGAGCGCGCCCGCCGCCCGCGCGACGGCGCCGCGGCGCGCCTAGCGCCGCGAGTAGCAGCCGGCACGCCCCAGAGGGCGGCCCGCGGCCGCGCGTGAGAGCGCGGCCGCCACTAACGGAGCGCCTCGATGATGCCGCGCGCCTGCGGGTAGTCGGGGCGCAGCGCCAGGGCGCGGCGGGCCTCGCGCAAGGCGTCCTCGCGCCGATCGATCTGGACATACGCGATCGCCAGGTGCAGGTGGCTGCTCGGGCGCGCCTCGTCGAGGCCGACGGCGCGCTCCAGGGTCCGCGCCGCCCGCGCCGCCCGCCCCCGCTCGATCAACGCCACGCCCAAAGCTTCGACGATGTCGGCGTGGCGCGGATAGCGCGCGTCCAGCGCCAGGTAGAACGGCTCGGCGAGATCGCCGCGGCGCGCCTCGAGCAGGTGCTGGCCCAGCTCGCTGAGCGCCGAGGCGTCGACGCCCGCGGTCCGCGCCACTTCCGCCACGGCCAGCACCGCGCTCGACGTCTCGGGCCCGCCGATCGCGTCGTCCAGGATCGACCGCGCCGCCCCGGCGGCGCTGGCGCCGCCCCTCACCGCGAGGAGCATGTGGTGCCGCGCCTCGCCGGTGCGGCCGGCCCGCGCCAGCAGTTGGCCCAGCGTCGCGTGCGCTTCGGGCTGCGCCGGATCGATCGTCAGGGTCCGGCGCACCTCGGCTTCCGCGGCCGCCAGATCGCCGTGCGCCTGCAGCGCCAGCGCGACGCGGTAGTGCACCGTGCCCGGCTCGGGGTGCTCGCGCGCGATCGTCGCAGCCCGCGCCACCGCCTCGTCGGCGCGGCCGAGGCTGGCGAGCGCGCTGGCCATCGCGACGCGCTCCTCGAGCCGGCCGTCATCGAGCGCGAGCGGCCACCACGTCACCGTCGCCGCCGCGGCGCCAACCGCCACCGGCACCGCCGCCTCGATCCAGCGGCGCGCGCCGAGCGCCGCGATCAGCGCGGTGATCGCGCCCGCGCCGGTCATCGCCAGCGGCACCAGGATCGGCAGGCGATAGCGGCCGGCAACGAAGAAGACGGCCACGCTGATGGCGTAGACCGGGACCAGTGCCGCCCAGGCGAGATACGCGGACCGTTCGACGCCGGCACGCGGTCGCACCGCGAGGCCGGCCAGGCCGAGCGGCACCAGACACCAGGCGCCGATCGGCAGCCAGCGCAGCACGGTCGCCTCGTCGTGCTCGTAGTAGGCGTAGCTGTAGTTCAGCGGCAGCTCGGCGCGGTGCGCGACCAGCCACAGCTTGCGGGCGAACAGGGCCACCGCGTCGCCGGGGTGCTCGCGGATCCACGTCAGGCCGAGGCCGGTGAAGTAGGCCGACACCTCGGGATCGGCGAGCGGCCGGCCGAGCGCGGCCTCGGCGACCACGCGTGCATCGTGAGCCTGGCCGGCGAGCGACGGCGTGATGCCGGGCGGCGCCTGGTAGGTACCGTCGGTGCCGGCCCGGTTGCCGATCGCGAAGTTGAGGCCGCCGTGCGACGACACCAGCGTCAGGCGCCCGGTCACGGCGAGGTTGCGCAGCGCGGACGGGGCGAGCCCCAGGGCGAGCGCACCGGCGAAGGCGACGAGCGCCAGCGCCGCCGGACGCTGCCGCCGCCGCAGGAGCCGCACGGCCAGGCCGACACCGATCGCCGCCGCCACGATCAGGGCGTTCGGCCGGTTGAGCGCGAACAGCGCCGCGAGCAGGCCGGTCCCGGCCCACGCGAGCCAACGCTCGCCGAGGACGGCGCGGCCGTAGACGAGCGCCAGCGCGGCGATCAGCACCGGATCGAGCGACGACTGGAGCAGCACCATCTCGTGGAACGTGAGGACGCCCGCCGCCGCCAGGAGCCCCCCGGCGACGAGGCCCGCCGCGTCGCCGAACCAGTCGCGGGTAGCGCGCATCGCGCAAGCGATCGCCACGACGCCGAGCGTCGCTTGCACCACGCGGGCGGCGAGCAACGAGCCGCCCGACCACCCGAGGATGGCGGCGAGGACGTAGACGTAGAGCGGCGAGATCGGAAAGGCGCCGCCATCGAAGGCGCCCGACAGGGCCCAGTCCCCCGCCGCGACGCGGGTGGCCAGCGCCACGTACCATTCGCTGTCCAGGCCGCCGGCCGGCTGCAGCAACGGATGCCCGGCCAGTTGAGCGATCGCGGCCGCCTTCACGGCCGCCGCCGCGGCGAGGATCCCCGCCTCCGCCGCCAGCCAGCCCCATCGCCTGCGCATCTCGGCGGATACTAGTGCCTGACCGCCCCCCGGCGATAGCACTTGATGTCCACGCCGAACCGCCGCGCCCTGATCGCCTACCTGATCGTCTGCATCGCCTGGGGATCGACCTACATCGCGATCCGCGTGGCGGTGCGATCGCTGCCGCCGTTCGTGATGGCCGGCACCCGCTTCCTGATCGCTGGCGCGCTGCTGGCCGGGTGGGTCGCGTGGAAGCGCCTGCCGTGGCCCGACGGCGTCCGCGGCGTCGCCTACGTCGCCGCCTGCGGCGTGCTCTTCTTCCTGTTCGGCAACGGCCTCGTCGTCTGGGCGCTGCAGTTCATGCCCTCGGGCACGGCCAGCATCTTCGTGGTCGCGGTCGGCATCTGGACCGCCGTCTTCGACGCCCTGCTGCCGGGCGGGCCCGGCCGCATCACGCTGCGCGTCGGCGTCGGGCTCCTGATGGCGTTCCTGGGCTCGGTGCTGCTGGTCGGGACCAACGCCGCCCAGATCATCCACGCCGACCTGCGCGGCCCGATCGCGCTCACCGTCGCCAGCATGGCGTGGGCGATGGGCACGGTGCTGATGAAACGGCGGCCGTCGCCGGCGAACCCCTTCGCCAACGCGACGGTGCAGATGATCGGCGGCGGCGCCACCCTGCTGCTGGCCGGGCTGCTGCTGGGCGAGTCGACGGCGTTGGCGCCGTCACGCGAAGGCGTCGTCGCCTTCGTCTACCTGATCGTGTTCGGGTCGCTCGCCGGCTTCGGCGCCTACGCTTACGCGCTTCACTACATGTCGCCGACGGCGATGGGGACCTACGCCTACGTCAACCCGGTGGTTGCGGTGATCTTCGGCCGCCTCCTGCTCGGCGAGCCGATCTCGCCGCGGGTTGTCGCGGCGATGGCCCTCATGATCGGCGCGGCCGTGCTCGTACAGTTCGGCGATCGTCTGGCACGCGCGCCAGGATCGTCGAGAGTCGTCGAGCAGACGTAGCGGTCGAACCCGGCGCGCAGGGGGAACGCGCCGGAACGGGTCGGCGCCGGGCGGCGCCGTCGACCCGTCAACGGGTATCGGGCCGGGCGTAGCGCCCGTCTTCGGAGCGCTGCAGGAACGAGACGCCGGTGAGCTCGGTCAACGCGTGCACGGTCGTCGGCTCGTCGAGGCGCCACAGGCGCGAGGCCTGCGCTTCGGTGAGACGAAGACCGGGCTGCTCGATGTACTCGGCTCTGATGCGCTCGACCAGGGTGTTGAACGTCGGGGCCGCGCCAAGGGGAAGCGTCGGCCGGGGCTCGAGAGTGGAAAGAGCTGGACGCGCCATAGGACGTCCAGACTACGCCTGCCCTGTGACGCCTTCAAGTCGCCTGATCGACTTGTCTGCAACGCCGTGCGCGCGCGAGAAGCTCAGCCATTTGCTACGCTCGTCGAGCGGTCGCCGTAAAGTGGACTGTCCACTGCCGTTCGGAGTAAGGTGAGGCCCACATGTCGCAACGAGTTACCCGGACGTCGTTCCGTCCCATCCTCGCCGCCCTGACCATCGGGCTGGTCGTCGCGATCGCGCCCACCGGCGCCCGCGAGACGACGACGGCCAAGGAGATGCGCGACGCTGCGACGGCGTTCCTGGCGACGCTCGACGCCGAGCAGAAGACGGCGGCGACGTTCGCGTTCACCAGCGACGAGCGCGAGAACTGGTTCTTCACGCCGGTCCCGCGCAAGGGCCTGGCCTATTTCTCGATGACCGACGCGCAGCGGGCCGCCGCGGTGAAGCTGCTCAAGACCGGCCTCAGCGCCAAGGGCTTCGGCAAGGTCGAGGCGATCCGATCGCTCGAATCGATCCTCTACGAGAGCGAAGGCGAGGCCGGCAAGAAGCCCGATTGGGACGGCAAGCCGCACCGCTTCCCGGAGCGCTACCTGTTCACGATCTTCGGCACGCCGTCGGCCACCACGCCGTGGGGCTGGCGCTTCGAGGGGCACCACATCTCGCAGAACTGGACGGTGGTGAGCGGCTCGGCGATCGCGTCGAGCCCGCAGTTCTTCGGCACCAACCCGGCCGAGGTCCGCACCGGCCCGAAGACGGGCCTGCGCGTCCTCGCCGCCGAAGAAGACCTCGCCCGCACGCTCCTGCAGTCGCTCGACGAGACGCAGCGCACCGCGGCGATGGTCGACGCCACCGCGCCGAAGGACGTCCTGACCACCGAACAAGCACAAGGCCGAGCGGCTGCCGGACGTCGGCGTCGCCTACAGCGCGCTGACGTCGGGACAGCAGCAGGCGCTGTGGAAGCTGATCGAGGAATACGCCTTTGCCCAGACCGCCACGCTGGGGCAGGCCCGCATCGCGTCGCTCAAGAAGGACGGCGTCAAGGACATCAGGTTCGCGTGGATGGGCGTCGCCGAGAAGGGCGGACCGCACTACTACCGCGTCCAGGGCCTGCGGTTCGTCATCGAGTACGACAACACCCAGAACAACAACAACCACATCCACGCGGTGTGGCGCGACTACGACGGCGACTTCGGCCGCGACATCCTGGCCGAGCACTACAAGGCCGACCACGGCTCCGCGGCCCCGGGTCGCCCTTAGTTTTGTTTGTGAGCGCGCGGGCCCCTCAGGCCCGCGCGCCGGCCGCGCTCCCGGCCGTGTGACTGGCAGACGAAGCCATGAGCGATGCCTGCGCGTAGACGCCCTGATGCGGGGCGGGCATTCCCGCCGCGCTCCACTTCCGCAAGCCGGTAGAGCGCGCTCCAGCTGCAGCTGGCCGCTTCGCGGCCGCCCCTGGCACCGCCGCTGAGGCCAGGTCGCGCCGTCGCGCGACCCGCGGCGCGAGCAGTCCGTCGTGCAGCACCCGCGCGGCACCGAGACGGTCGAGGCGCCCGCCGATCAAGGCGCGAGGAGGGAGAATATTGGGCATATTCGACCGACGAGCAACGCCGAGCGGCGGGATGCATCGGCCGTCGAATGCCGTGGGTGTTGCACGACGGGCTGCTAAGCCTGCGCATGCTCTACGCTGACGCTGGCGTCGGCTTGCTCCAAGTCGCGCTCCGGGAAAGCCCGCCCCGCGTTCACCGCGGCGTCCTGTCCATCAGTGTCCTGATTTGCTCGACAGAAGTCGGATCCAGCTGCAGGATTGCCTCGCGTGGGTATCGCGCCAGAGCGCGAGAATGTTCAATCCTGCGAGCCGCCGATCGAGCCCAGGAGCACGGGCTCGGACGCGGCTAGTGTCACCAGCCGCCGCGCTCCTTGCACTGCTCGATGAACCGAGGCGTGACGGTCTCCCCGAGGACGGCGCCGGGAGGCCGCGAGGGTGTCGCGTCTCGGGTTCTTCCGTGGCATTCGTGACCCGATGCCCACCGCTGCCTTCACCATTCGCTTTGGGATGCCCGGGGACGGGATGTCCGTTGCCAGGATCCGCGACTTCGGCGAAGAGCTGGCGTTGAGGATGCGTGAGCAGAACCTCGGAGGCGTCGGCAATCCGGATACGGCGATCGATGATCTCTCCATGAGTATCAGTTCCCCACGTCACCTCGGCGCCGTGCGAAAGTTGATCCGAAAGACGCTGGCCAAGCATCACTTGGATGCCCTCGCCGTCGTGGTCGCCATCTAGATTGCCCGCCACAGGCTGTTGGCCGAAGGCACTCCAGTGGTGCCCCTTCGTGTGGCAATCGTCAATCGCCCAGCATTTCGACTCGTGCGGATGGGCGGGGTCGGAGGGATGACAGTTCCGACGACAGTCATCAATCCGAAGCCGAAGGCGCGGACGAGCACCGCTAGGTCGAGGCAAGCGTAGGTAGCTGGCTGGACATTCCGGTCCAGAGCCTCTGGAGCGACAGTCGGTCGGCACGCTCGATCGCCGACAGGCCGGAGGGTGCACGGTGGCCGACGGCTGACACACGCGCGACTCAGGACGCCGGGGCCCAGCGGCGCGGCCGTTCCCGGAGCGCGACTCGGAGCAAGCCGACGCCAGCGTCAGCGTAGAGTACGCGCAAGCTTAGCAGCCCGTCGTGCAACACCCACGGCATTCGACGGCATGCATCCCGCCGCTCGGCGTTGCTCGTCGGTCGAACATGCCCAATATTCTCCCTCCTCGCGCCTTGATCGGCGGGCGCCTCGACCGTCTCGGTGCCGCGCGGGTGCTGCACGACGGACTGCTCGCGCCGCGGGTCGCGCGACGGCGCGACCTGATCCAGCGGCGGCGCCAGGATCGGCCGCGCGTCACGTCGCGCTTTAGCAGCTGGCGTCGCGAGCGCGGCCGGCTGCAGCTGGAGCGTGCTCTACCGGCTTGCGGAAGTGGAGCGCGGAGGGAATGGCTGCGCCGCATCACGGCGTCGACGCCACTCGAAGGGCGCTTCCAGAGTAGTCGTCGCTTGTGCCGCGTTCGGCGGCGGTCGTTCAGTCCAGCGTGCGGATCGACACGTTGCGGAACTCGGCCCGCATCGGCGGCCCGGTGTGCAGCTGCAGGCCGATGAAGCCCTTGGCCGGCCGCTTGGCCTTGTCGCCGTCGACGAACACCGAGCTGACCTTGCCGTTGATCGCGTGCACGACCAGATCGCCGCGCGCGATGATGTGGATGGTGTTCCAGCCGCCGACGGCGATGGCCGCCTTGAGCGCGTCGGCCGGCGTCACGCTGCCGAAGATCTGCGGCTTGTCGCCGCGCGTCGCGGTCGCCTGTCCGGGCAGCGCCAGGAAGGCGCGGCCGCGCTCTTCGTAGAGCTGACCGGTCCACTGGTTGGCGAAGTCGATGTCGGCCTGGTAGCCCTTGAGCACGAACGGCCCGATGTCGGGGGCACGCTCGCTGCGGTACTGGACGCCGGTGTTGCCGGCGTTGATCTTGAAATCGAGCTTCAGTTCGAAGTCGCCCGGCTGCGCCTTGGTCCAGATCAGGAACGTGTTGGCCGGCAGCGGCTTGGCTGCCGTCGACTCGCCGACGAGCAGGCCGCCCTCGACGCGCCAGAACTCCTTGTCCCCCTCCCAGCCGGCCAGCGACGAGCCATCGAACATCGGCTCGAAGCCGGCCCGATCCTCGAGCGCCAGCGGCTGGATGTTCCGCGGGCCTTGCGCCACCAGGGCGGCGCTGGCGAGGGCGCACGCCCCCAGCATCACGACGGGAACGACGGCGGATCGCATCATCAGTCCTCCAGGACAACGGTTCGCGCCGCGCTACTGCGGCGGCGGGCTCAACAGGAAGGCGAGCAGATCGGACAACTGCGACTGGCTCAGGTCGTCGACCAGGCCTTCGGGCATCAGCGACACGGGTGACGGCTTGCGCGAGGCGATCGTGGCCTTGGCGATCTCGATCGGCCGCTCGGCCGGCGTCATCTGGATGGCGATCTTGTCGGCGTCCTCGCGCGCGACCAGACCGAACAAGGTCCGCTTGTCGGTGGTCGCGACCTCGACGCTCTGGTACTGATCCGACACCGCCCGCGACGGCCACAGGATGGCCTCGACCACGTCGCGCTTCTTGAAGCGCGAGGCGAGCGTGCTCAGATCGGGACCGAAGTCGGTGCCGACCGATCCGAACCGGTGGCACTGGGCGCACGCCTGCTCGAAGTGCGTCCGGCCCCGGGCCGGCTGCGCGGGCGTCCGCAGCGGCGTGAAGATCTGCTCGTCGAACGTCTCCTCACGGCTGATCGCGCGGATGCCGCGGCTGCGCGCGATGCCCGGGTTGGCGGTCCGCGCCCGCGCCGCCGACGCGCTGGCGGCGGCCAGCTCCGCCTCGGTGAGGGGCGCGAACTGCGGCACCTTGCCGTAGGCCATCTGCTTCTCGTCTGCCGAGAAGCCGGCGACGGTCGCCTCGAACAGCAAATTGATGAAGCCGGGGAAGCTGGCCCCGCCGCGCCACTGCGCGGCCCGCGCGTAGACGTCCACCAGCGCCGCCTTCTGCCCGGCCGACCAACCGGCGGTGCTGGTGCGCAGCGACTTGAGTAGATGAATCTGCAGCGCCGTGTTGGTATCGCCCGGCGGCATGGCGGCGAAGATCTTCACCGACGCCCCGGGCTGGTTGCAGAACGCGAGCACGTCGGCCAGCTCACGGGTCAGCCGCTCGTCGGTCGACGGAAAGCGCCCGATCAGCTTCTGGTGGACCTGCTGCAGCCGGGCCGCGTCGATGTCGCCGGCGGTGATCGTCTGCGCCTGGAAGCCGGCCTGGCCGTCGCGCCGCACCGCCGCCGGCGGCGCCGGCTGGGTCAGGCGCGCGGCTTCGATCGCGGTCAGCTGGAAGGCGCGCAGCAGCCGCAGCTGGAGATCGATCGACAGGTCGGAGCGGCCCATCCACGCGATCTGCCGGTCGACGAGCGGCAGCAGGTCGGCGCGATCGGGCGCCGTGAAGACGTAGGCGGCCATCGCCTCGAGGGCGCGGACGGTGTGCGTCTCGGCCAGGACGCGGTCGCGCCAGGCGCTCCGGGCCGTGCGCAGCAGCGCCAGCCGGCCGGCGAAGCGGACGAAGCGATCGGGCGAGCCGAGCAGCGCGTAGATGTCGGCGACCGGCGCCAGGCTGTCCGCGGCCGGCGACTGCCCCATCCGGACCAGCGCCTCGGCGGCGCGCCGCTGCACCAGCGGGTCCAGATCCTTGAGACCGGCGGCGGCGACCGCGGCGGCCTTCGACCCCTGGACGCCCGCGGCGAACACCGCGGCGGCGCGGACGTCGGCGTCGGCTTCGCGCATCAGGTCGGTCAGCAGCGCCACCGGCGGCGCCGGCCCGTGCCGCTGCAGCAGGTAGACCGCCTGGGCCCGATCGTCGCCCTTGGCGGACCGATCGCGCGCCACCGCCTCGAGCCCGCTCGCCCACCCGCTGCCGAGCGCGGCCTTGGCCCCGGCGACCGCGGCGTGGCCCCAGCTCGAGAGCGGCTGCGGCTGGCGGACAGCGCCCATCAGGGCCGTCGAGCTTGGCCATCGGCGGCTTCGACCACTGTAGGTCGATGCGCCAGACGCCGCCTTCGGTGGTGCGCCCTCCGGTCGTGAAGTAGACGAGGCCGTCCGGGCCGACTTCGACGTCGGTGATGTTGAGCGGCTCGCCGTGCACCAGCTCGGTGCGGGCGGCGGCCGCGACGTAGCTGGCGCCTTTGCGCGTCAGGGGCGTGTAGAGCAGGCGGCCGCGCGACCAGTCGGCCTCGAGCAGCGCGTCGCGCATCGACGTCGGGTAGGCGTTCGCCTGGTAGAACTCGACCCCGACCGGCGATCCGCGGCCGACGTCGCGCAGCGGCGGCAGGCTGTCGTAGGCCCACGCCGGCAGCTTGCCGGAGCCGTTCCGGTAGCCGTAGTCGCCGCCGGGCACGACGTGCACCGTGCGGATGTCGCGATACCACGGCATCCCGATGTCCCACTCCATGTCGCTGTCGAAGGTGAACAGCTCGCCGTCCAGGTTGAAGGCGTGGTCGTAGGCATTGCGGAAGGCGCCGGCGACGATGGTGAAGCGCTTCGTCGTCGGGTCGACGCGATGGACGGTGCCGTGGGCGCCGATTTTGGCGCTCGGCCCGAAGCCGCGGCCGTCCTGCACCACCGGGAGGAACTGCGACTCACGGCCGCCGGCGAACGGCGAAGCCGGATCGATCTGCCCTTCGTCGACGAAGAACGTGTTGTTGCCGGTCATCATCGTCAGGGCGCCGTCCGGGCCACGCCGCAGCGCGTGGACGCCGTGCTCCTGGACCGCGTCGATGAACGGCGCGATCAGCGTCGCGCCCTCGGTGACGCCGTCGCCGTCGGCGTCGGGCATCTGGTAGAGGCCCGACTTCTCCGCCGGCGCCGGCTGCCCCTCCGCCACGGCGGGATTGCACGAGCCATACAGGGTCGGCCCGTCGTACCACAGGCCCTGGCAATTCTTGACGCGGGTGCTGACGACCACCTCGCCCTCGAAGAGGCCGTCGCCATCGGCGTCGACGAGCCGTCGGGGATGGTCGAGCTCCTTCGAGACGACCAGCCGGCCCTGGCTGTCGAACGTCATCGCGACGTAGGAGTCGGTCTTCCCGGCCGGCACCGCGCGCTCGACGGCGAAGTTCGGCAGCGTAGTGAAGCGGCCCGGTTCGCTCCGCGCGGTGAGCGCGTCGAGCGCCGGCCGCCTGGCTGGCGCGGGCTGGACTGGCGCGGGCCGGGCTGGCGCTGGCTGCGCCAGCGGCGCTGGCTGGGTGAACGGTTGCGCGGCGGCCCCGACGACGAGCAGCGTCGTCAGGCCCAGGCCCCATCGAGATACACCTCGCACTCGTCCCCCAATCGCCGGCCCCGCCGGCTGGCTCGCCCGCGCCCCGTCAGAACATCAGGCGGGCCGCCAGCTGCGCTTGTCGCGCCGGCGACGCCGACAGGCTCTGTCCGAACGTCGGTCGATCCACGAAGCTGTCAGGCAGGAGCAGGTTCGAGCGCGACAGTGCGTTGAAGATCTCGACCCGCAGCTCGAGCGCCCGCGACACGCCGAGCGGCATGCGCTTCGACAGCGCCAGGTCGAGCGAGGCGTAGCCGGGCCCGGTCAGGCTGTTGCGCCCGGCGGTGCCGAAGCTGAACGCCGGCGCGACGACGAAGCCCTGGCCGTCGTAGACCCGCGCCCCGGCCGTACCCGGCGCGACCACGTTCGGCCGGTCGTAGGCGAAGGTGCCGCCGCCGGTGTTGCCGGTGTTGCTGTTGTCGACGCTGATGCGCGGCGTGAACGGCCGTCCCGCCTGCGCGGTGAGGACGCCGCTCACCTGCCAGTGCTTGAGCGCCGCCGGCGCACCTTCACGCGCCGGCACGTTCCACGTCGCCGACGCCACCATCCGGTGCCGGACGTCGAAGTCCGACGGCCCCCACTCGGCGGTGAAGTCGCGGCTGTTCTGCGGCGTGTTGTCGTCGCCGTCGGTGGCGAGGAACGCCGAGGTGTCGTCCTCGGACGTCGACCACGTGTAGCCGGCCTTGAACGCGAGACCGTGGCTGAACGGCCGCTCGACCGCGAGTTGCAGCGCGTGGTAGCGCGAGGTCGCCTCGGACTCGAGGAACAGGATATCGCCGTAGCCGGGGATCGGCCGCCGGCTGGCGATGTCGCCCGGGCCGGGCTCGGGCTGGTTCAGGTTGCGCTTGCGGACGTAGCCGTCGCCGAACGCCCCGACGTAGCGGGCCGTCAGCGTCAGGGCGGTGAAGGCCCGCTCCAGCCCGAGGCTCGCCTGCTGCGCGTAGCCGGTGCGGAAATCGCGGGCGATGGTGTTGATGGTCGGCGCGCTGACCCGGCCGGCGCCGGGGAACGGGTTGGCAATCGAGATCGGGCCCTGCGCGCTCGGGAAGAACAGCCGCAGCTGCCAGTAGGGCGGGTTGAAATAGAGGGCCGAGTTCTCGATCAGCGTGCCGCTGTCATAGAAGAGGCCATACCCACCGCGCAGCACAAGGGTGCCGCGGCCAGTCAGATCCCAGCTGGCGCCGACGCGCGGCGCGACGTTGTTGAGGTCCGAGTCGAGGCCCGAGCGCGGCACGCCGTTCTGGCCCACCCGCTGCACCGTCTGCGTCGCCGGGTCGTAGACGGCCATGCGATCGTCGGCGTCCACCGGGGGCGCGTTGAACTCGTAGCGGACGCCGGCGTTGATCGTCAGGCGGGACGAGACGCGCCAGTCGTCCTGGGCGTAGAGGTTCGCCGACCAGGTCCGCAGCGCCTGCCGGTTGTCGTTGGCGGCGAGCAGCGTGATGGTCGGGAAGCCGAGCAGCATGTCGCCGACCGGATGCCCGGTGAACGCGCCGGTGAAGACGGCCTGGCCGCGCGAGAACAGGTGGTTGTAGCCGTCCGACTGATAGTGCCGCAGCTCGCCGCCGATCTTGGCGTGATGGCGGCCGCGATCGAGGCCGAGGGTGTCGGACAGGTGGAGCGTGCGGGTCTGCCGGCGCACCGGCAGGTTGGTGTCGTCGCCGAGCGTCTCGAAGCCGGGCACGACGGCGGTGAGATAGCCCTGATCGATCGACGCGTCGAACGGCGGCGGGGTGATGCCGAGCGCCGCGAACGGGTTCCCCCCGGCACTCTGCGGCGCGTTGTTGCGGTCGAGCGCGTTGATCCCGAATCGCGTCTCGTGGAACACACGGCCCGACGTGCGAGACACCGAGGCGGCGAACTGCTGCCCTTCGTCGACCACCGTCACGCCGAAGCCGGGCAGGTTGCGGGCCCGGGTCGGGAACGGCAGGTCGCGATCTTCGCGGCTGAACGTGTAGCGGACCTGGATCGGCCGATCGTGCCAGCCGTGGTGATCGGTCTTGATCGTCGCCTGGATGCCGTCGCGGCGGCCTTCCGGCGACGACACCAGATTGGCGACGGCGTCGGCGCGGTTCGCGGCCGGATAGAGGCCGGCCAGCGCGGCGCCGGCGGCGCTGATCCGGTTCGTCGGGATCACGTTGGCGGCGAACGGACGCTGCGTGAACGGATCGACCAGGGTGACACCGGAGGCGCTGAAGTCGCCGGCGCGCTCGGCGCTGGTCGGGACGTGAGCCAGGCGCGTCTCGCCCTCGACGGCGTCGATGCCCTCGACGTTGGCGAAGAAGAACGATGGCCAGCGGCCGATCGGGCCGCCGAGCGTCGCGCCGAACTGGTGCTTGCGGAGCCGCGGCTCGGCGTTGTCGTCGGGCAGCAAGCTGTTGCGGGCGTCGAGCTTCGAGGTGCGGAAGTACTCGTAGGCGGTGCCCTTGAGGTCGCTCGTGCCGGATCGCACGACCACGTTCACCTGACCGCCGGCGCTGCGCCCGTAGGCGGCGTCGTAGGTGTTCTGGAGGAGCGAGATCTCCTCGATGGCCTCGAGGCTCGGGTTGACGACGAGCCGGTTGAGGAACAGGTCGTTGTTGTCGACCCCGTCGAGGAGGAAGTTGTTCGACGATTCGCGGGCGCCGGAAACGTTGAGGCCGACGTTGCCTTGGGTCGACAGGCGCGAGCCCGGGGCCGGCGGCGCCACCCCTGGCGCCTGCTGGGCGAACTGGAGCGCGTCGCGCTCGAGCACCGGCAGCGACGCGATCGTCTCGCGATCGATCACCTCGCCGACCGCGCTGTCGCCGGCGACCAGCGTCGTCCGATCGGCGGTGACGTCGACGCGCTCGTCGACGGTGCCCGCCTCGAGCACGATGCTCAGCGTGCTCTTGACCGACGCCTGCAGCCGGACGTCACGAATCAGCTCGGTCTTGAAACCGACCCGCGACGCGGCGACCAGGTAGGTGCCGGGGGCCAGCAGCGAGACGACCACGGTGCCCTGGGCGTTGGTGGTGCCGCGGCGGCCGATGCCGCTGTCGCGGCTCGTCAGCATCACGGTGACGTCCGGCATTACCGCGTCGCTGGCGTCGCGGACCTCGATGGCGAGAGTGGCGGTCGGCGTCTGGCCGGCGGCCGGCGCGGCCAGCCCGAGCAGGGCCAGCCCGATGTGGGCCAGGAATGGGAAGAGCCTTCGGTGGAACATACAGAAGATCTACTACGGCTCCACCGGGCCCGGTGCGACCCTCACAGCCGGCTCGCCAGCAGCTCGAAGAGGTCGACCACTTCCAGCCGCCCCCCGGCGTGCTGGCGCAGATGGCGGACGCAGGCCGGATCTTCGGTCACCAGCCGGGCCGCGCCGACCGATCGCGCGTCGGTGACCCGGGCTTCGGCCAGCCCGGCCGATACCGCCGGCTGGGTCAGATCGAGGCCGCCGGCCGTGCCGCACGGGTGGGCCCGCTCGTCGCGACGCAGCGGCCGCCGTTCGTAGGCGTCGCCGAGGGCCGCCGACAGGAGCTGGCGCGGCCAGGGCCGATCGCCGACCCGGACGGCGTGGTCGGGCTCCTGGTAGGCCCAGGCGACGGCGTCGGCCGGGGCCTGGAAGTGGAGCGTGCCGCTGGCGTGCGCTTCCGCCAGGGCGGCGGTCGCCTCGCGGACCCGGACGCTCTCCGGCCACGTCACCCCGAGCCGCGTGGCGTAGGCGTGGTCGAAGGCGAAGCGATCGCCCGGCCCCAGCACCAGCAGCTGCCGGCAGCCCGCGGCGGCGACGTCGGCCAGGACGGCCGCGGCGAGCGTCTTCGCGGTGTCGATGAAACCCAGGGCGCTGGCGACGAGGCCGGTCGATCGACCGGCGCCGACGACCACCGCCTCGACGCCGGCCCGCGCCAGCAGCTGGAGCGCGGCGTCGATGCTGCGCGTCTCGCCGGTCGGCAGCGCGTCGCCGACGAACAGCCCGATCGGGCCGGCCGCTTGCGCCGGCCGCGGGCCGGGATCGCCGTGCACGCTCCCCCACTGATCGAGCGTGGCCTTCACCTTCAGCGCTGCCGCCGGCGCAAGGCCGGACGCGACCAGACCGGCGCGGGCCCCGACGATCGCCTCGGGCAGTGGCTGGTGGGTCGCGCAGTGCGACTCGCAGCAGCCGCAGTCGGCGCAGGTGTAGAGCGCGTCGATGGTGTCGGCCGTCCACGGGCTGACGCCGCGGGTGGCGCTGGCGATGAGCAGCGCGTAGCCGTGCGGCGTGTGCGTCTCGCGCTTGGTGACGAAGCCGGTCGGGCAGACGTGCCGGCACATCCAGCAGTAGCGGCAGCTGTCGGTGGTCGGGCCGGGCGAGACGGCTCCCCCGCTCACGAGGCACTCTCCCGCTCGAAGCCGACCTTGCCCGGGTTCATGATGTCGTGCGGATCGATGGCCCGCTTGATGGACGTCAGCAGCGGCCAGGCGGCGCCGTATTGCGCCGGCATGAAGCGGTGCAGCTTGAGGCCGACGCCGTGGTGTTCGTTGATCATGCCGCCGTGCTTCAGCGAGGTGTGGACGGCCACGTCCCAGATGTCGTCGTGCAGCGTGCGCGCCGCCTCGGGATCGGCCGGGACGTCCTTGACGACGAAGCGGTCGTAGAGGCTCGCCCCCCACGGGAACCAGTGCGAGAAGTGGCCGATGTAGTCGACGCCGACGTGGGCGAACGCGCTGGTGATGGCCGCCTTCTTGGCGTGGTAGATGCGCTCGATGTTGGCGAACGTCGCGACCGTCTCGACGGTGCCGTACATCAGCGGCAGGTGGTAGCCGAGCGGCGGGTAGTAGAAGTCGTAGCGGTGGTTCCACCAGCGCTCGCCCGGCTCCCGCCCCAGGTCGCGGGCGCCGAACTCGCCGGCCAGCCGCATGGCTCGCGCTTCCTGCGCCGTCGCGATCTCGGTCCAGCCGTCGAAGCCCATGATCATGTAGGCCCCCTCCAGCTCGTAGCCGAGGACGCGTTTGACGAGCGACGCCGTCGAGTGCGGGTCGTACATCCGGATGACCAGCGGGTCGAGGCGATCGACCATCAGCCGCCGCCCGAACTCCAGCCCCGTCTTGACGTCCGGGAACAGCAGGGCGCGGAACAGCCGCGTCTCGGGCAGCTTGACGATCCGCATCGTCGCCTCGGTGATGATCCCGAAGGTGCCTTCCGAGCCGAGGAACAGCCGCATGAAGTCGGGGCCCGAGGCATGGTTCGGGACGCCCGGGGTGCGGATCAGCGACCCGTCCGGCAGCGCGACCTGCATGCTCATCACCAGGTCCTCGGCCTTGCCGTACTTGGTGCTGATCGTGCCCGAGCCGCGCGGCGCCAGATAGCCGCCGAGGGTCGCGCACTGCGCCGACGCCGGGTAGTGCGGCAGCGTCAGGCCGCGATCGACGAGGGCCCACTCGATGACGGCGCCGTTGATGCCGGCCTGCGCGGTGACCGACAGCGACGTCTCGTCGATCTCGATGATGCGATCGAGGCGCTTGAGGTCGACGACGATCCCGTTGTGGATCGGCAGCGCACCGCCCTGCGTCCCGGACCCGCCGCCCCAGGGCAGCACCGGCACCCGGAGCCGATGGGCGACGGCCAGGATGCGGGCCACCTCCTCGGCGGTGCCGGGATGGACGATGACGTCGGGGCGCGGCGTCGCCACGCCCCGGTCGAGCGACATCTGCGGCAGCCAGGAGGCGTCGACCGAGTAGACGAGCCGGTCGGAGTCGCGCGTCGAGAGGTGCGCGTCGCCGACGATGCCGGCCAGCGCGGCGATCAGTTCGGCCCCCACGTCAGACTCGATCGAGGAACTCGCGGTTCTTGATCGTCACCTCGACGGCGGCCAGGGCCTGGACCGCCTTGGCGACGTGCTCGGCGTAGCGGCGGAACGCTTCCTCGCCCTTCTCGGCGGTGGCACGTTCGGGGTTGCCGATGACGCCGCTGTCGGTGAACTCGTGGTGATCCATCGGGAACTGGAAGTAGGAATAGCCCTCGAACTGGATGTCGGGGGCGCCGTCCTTCTTGCCGAACGTCTTCGGCAGCCACTTCGGGATGTTGGTCAGCGTCTTGACCGCCCGATCCATCCGGACGATGTCCGGGTTGTGGGCCAGCATCTGCGAGGTCTCGAGCTCGCTGGCGTGCCAGCCGGGCGTCTCGTCCTTCGGGTTCTCCATGAGGCCCTCGAGGAGGCCGGTGTAGCGCTCCATGTAGGGGATGCAGAAGCCGACCATCGCGCCGGTGTCGTAGCGGATCTTGCGCAGCACCGGATCGACCACCTTGACGTTCGAACCGTGGCCGTTGATGAACAGGATCTTGTTGAAGCCGTGGTGGATCAGGCTGCGCGCGACGTCGTACATCAGCGCCTGCAGCGTCGACGAGCGGATGGTGATGGTGCCGCGCCCCTCGCCGGGCCCGGCCATGTGCTGCGGCGAGTAGCCGGTCCAGATCGTCGGCGTGTAGAGCATGTTGTTGATCTTGGCGACGCGCGAGGCGACCTCGAAGGCCGTGACGGTGTCGGTACACAGCGGCAGGTGCGGGCCGTGCTGCTCGGTGCTGGCCATCGGCACGAGCACCATGTCGCAGACCTTCAGGTACGCCTGGATGTCCGGATAGGCCAGATCGGCCATGTTGTTCGACGGCAGCTTGACGGGCACGGGGACGGTCATGCGGGGGTTCCTTTCGACTTGAGGAGCGCGACGAACCGCTCGGCCACTGCCAGGGCGAACTCGGTCGCATTGATGTGTTGGGGATGCGTCGAGACCGGAATACCCGGTCGCAGGTGCTGGCGGAGCGACGCGAGGAAGCCGGCGTCGGCGTCGGGGTTCCAGAACGCACCGCCGGGGACGTTCGGGATCGACAGGCCGCCGGTCGGCACCATGATCTCGATGGGCCCGGTGGCGTCGTTCAGCCGTTCGGCGAACACGCGTCCGAGCTGCACCATCTCCTCGGCCAGGGTGCGCACGAGGGTGAACTCGGGGTTGTGGGTGTAGACCGGCCGGTTCTGCAGCCGCGCCGGCACTTCCTCGGGCCGGCCGTGGACGGTGAAGTCGATGCAGCCCGGCACCACGATCTGCGGCAGGCCGAGCCGGCCGATCCGGCGCAGGCGCTCGGGACCGCCGACATGGAAGCCGCCGACCAGTTCGTCGGCGAGCTCGTCGGTGGTGAAGTCGATGACGCCGACGAAGAAGCCGTCCGCCGCGAGCTCCTCCATCGCCGGTCCGCCGACGCCGTTCGAATGAAAGATGACGCTGTCGAGGCCCTGGCGGGCCAGCGCGTCACGGATCGTCATCACCGCCTTGGTGGTGTTGCCGAGCATCGTGATCGCGACCCGCCGCTCGTTGTCGTCGGCGAGCAGACGATGGCCGTACTGGAGCATGCCGGCCATCGACGCCGCCACGTTGTCGAAGATCGTCCGGCTGATCGGGTTCAGACCGAGGATGTCGACGACCGAGTGGACGACCATCACGTCGCGGGTGCCGACGAGCGGTCCGAAGCGCCGTTGGCCCGAGGCGATGGGGGTCACGATGATCTTCGGGATCCCGATCGGGAGCGAGAGCATCGCGCTCGCCCCCAGGACGGCGCCTTCGGCCCCGCCCAGGCACAGGACGCCGTCGAGCCGGCCGTCCTTGAACAGGTTGAGGGCGAGCCGCTGCAGGCCGAGCAGCATGCCGTGGACGGCTTCGCCACGGCTGCCGGCCTGGCGCAGCGCCTCGATCGTCTTGCCGCCGAGCCGTGCCACCTCGGCGCGCGAGACGTCGGGGACGATGTCGAGCGGACCGGCCAGGATGCCGGAATCCGCGACGATCGTGCCGAGGCCGAGCGCCTGCAGGCGATCACGGACATAGGCGATCTCGGGGCCCTTGGTGTCGAGGGTCCCGATGAGCAGGACAGTGGACATGGAACCGGGCGGGGGCGGCGGGGATCGGCGCACGGCAGAACCGTACCGGCGATCGCCGCCGGCACCTCATATGTACTTCCGCAGGGTCTTGCTCGTCTCCGCGACGAGCCAGGTATAGAACTCGTCGGAGAGCGTGCTGCTGCCGTGGTCTTCGATGAACTTCAGCTCGTCGGCGGTCAGGTTCACCGGGCCCTTCTCGATCGCGTTCGGATAGGGGTTGGCCGGCGTGCGGTCCACCGGCGCGACGAACTCCACGGTGAGCGCGCCATCGTAGCCGATTTCCTTCAGCGTACCAATGATCTTGCCCCAGTCGCAGTGGCCCATGCCGCAGGCCATCCGGTTGTTGTCGGCGACGTGGAAGTCGGCCAGGCGGCCCTTGCAGTTGCGGATCGCCTGGTACATGTCCTGCTCTTCGATGTTCATGTGGAACACGTCGATGCAGACGCCGCAGTCCGGGCCGACCGCCTTGGCCAGCGCCAGCGCCTGGTCGTGCCGGTTCAGGAAGTAGGTCTCGAAGCGGTTGAGCGGCTCGATGGCGAGGCGGACGCCCGCCCGTTGGCCGTGCTCGTAGCACGACTTCAGGCTGTCGATGGCCCACTGCCACTCTTCGTCGGGCCGGCCCTGCGGCTTGATCTTGCCGACGGTCGACGGGACGATGGTGATCTCGACCCCGCCCAGCTCCTGGACCATCGTGATGCAGTCGCGGACGTACTTCACCGACGCCGCGCGCTGCGCCTCGTCCTTGGCCAGCAGATCGCGGTCGGCGAGCATCAGGGTGACCGACCCCCAGCACGTCAGCTTGTGATCCTGCAGCAGCTTGCGCACGTGCTTGGTGTCGTAGCGCTCGGGCTCGCCGCTGATCTCGATCGCGTCGTAGCCGCAGCGCGCGAGCCGGGCAATCGTGTCCCCGATCGGCTCGGCGCGCATCCAGTTGTGCATCGAAATCTGCATCTAAAGGGTCTCCTCGAACGCCTCACGCGGGAGGCGCGGCTACGGGCTGCACGGTGTACACCGTAGCCTACGACAATCCGCGGTCCGCGCGCACGGGACGCGCCCGGCGCCCGCCGCGGGCGCCAACTTCCAACCTCCAACTCCCAACCTCCAAGGCACTCCCAACGCCCAACTCCCAACCTTGCCGGAGCGCTCATCGGCCCTTTGGGAGTTGGAAGTTGGTCGTTGGGAGTTCCGCGCCGACTAGAACAACGCGCGGAGCGTGAAGACGATCCGGCGCGACGCCCGCGCCGCGGTGTACTGCCCGAACTCGGTGTTCGTCTGCTGCCCGGCGGCGTTGAACACGGCGCCCGTGTTGACCGTCGAGAACTGGACGTTGTTGAAGGCGTTGTAGAGCTCGGTGCGGAACTGCAGCCGGCGCGGCCCGCCGAGCGGGATGTTGCGCACGAACGACAGGTCCCAGTTCAGGAAGCCGGGCCCGATGATCTCGTCGCCGCGCGCCGAGCCGACCCGGTTCGAGGCCAGCGACGGCGGCCCGATGCACTCGGTGGCGAACGCCCGCAGCGACGTCCGATCACCGCGCGACAGGTTCGGGTTGCACAGGATCTCGACGCGGCTGTCGACGCCGGCCCCGGCGCCGCCGGTCAGGTCGCTGACGCCGGCGATCGAGTAGCTGAGGCCCAGGGCCGCGCCGCTCAACGCCGAGGTGACACCCGAGATCTCCCAGCCGTCGCCGATGACCTTGGCGATCGGCGAGTTCCACTTCGAGCTCAGGTCCGGCACCTGATAGGAATAGTCGATGGCCAGGTTGTGCCGGCGGCCGGCGTCGCCGTAGTTGCGATCCTCGAACGGCAGGAACGCGTTGATCGTCGGGTTGTTGTTCGGCGGCGAGGCGATGCCGACGTTCTTGGTGAGGGCGAAGGTGTAGGACGTGCTGAAGCGGAAGCCGGCCGTGTAGCGCCGGCTGATCTGCATCTGGAACGCGTCGTAGTTCGAGATGCCGGAGAACTCCGAGACCAGGATGTCCTGATAGCCGCGGTAGGGCCGCAGGAACACGTTCGGCAGGGCCCCGCCGGTGGTCGGGTCGATGCTCGACGCCAGGAAATTCGTGCCGTACGGCACCGCGTTGATGTTGCGCGTCTGGAGCAGCTTGCGACCCTTCGAGCCGACGTAGGAGAAGTCGCCGACCAGGTTCCAGCCGAGGTCGCGCTGCACGCCGATGCTGTAGTTGTAGACCTTCTGCGGCTTGTAGTCGGGATCGAGGGTGCGGACCTGGGCCGGGCTCAGGCTGAGCGGCGTCGACAGCAGCTCGCGGATCGTCGTGTAGTTGGCGGTCAGCGTGTTGACCAGCGGCGGCAGCTCGACGTGCTGCAGGATGATGTCGTCGTTGAAGCGATCCGGGAAGACCCCGATCCCGCCGCGGACGGCCGTCTTGCCATCGCCCGTGACGTCCCAGGCGAAGCCGACCCGCGGCGCCACCTGGATTGGCGGCGCGTCGAGGACGCCGTCCTGGAACACCTGGATGCCGTTGGTCGGGTCGCCGGAGTTCTGCGCGAAGGTGCCGATCTTGACCGCCGGCAGGATCTCGTTGGTCAGCGGGTTGATGCCGCGCCGCCCCTGCGGGGTGTTCACCGGCTGGATCAGCACCGGTGCGTTGGCCGCGTTGTAGCGCTCCGGGATGAACACGGCGAGCTGGTCGCCGCGGCTCTTGGTCGGCCCGATCCGATAGAAGCGGAGGCCGGCGTCGACCGTCAGCGTCTTGCTGACGCGCCAGTTGTCCTGGACGAACCACTCGACGTTGGTGAACTGCGCGTTGGCGTCGGGGTGCGCCGTCGCTTCCGAGTAGCTCTGAACCGATCCGATCAGCGCATTGGCGAACGGGTGGTTGGTGTCGAGCGGGTTGTTGGTGTCGCGGTTGAAGTTGAAGGTGCCGTTGAACTGGCTGCTCCGCGCCGCCGGCCGCGTCGTGTACTCGTAGAACAAGCCGGCCTTGACGTTGTGCGAGCCCATCACCTTGGTCAGGTTGACCGAGCTGTTCCAGATGTCGTTCTCACCGAAGAACGGGTAGCGGCCTTCGACGCCCAGAGTCGGCAGGTTGGCGAGGGCGACCCCGGCGGCGCCGAAGTTGGCGTTCGGCACGATCCGCGACGGATTGGCGTCTGGGAAGAACTGCGGCAGGCCCGACAGCCCGACCTGGGTCCGGTCGTTGCGCTCGAGGTCGGCCTGGGTCAGCGGTTCGACCGTCTGCTTGCCGTGGTTCAGGCCGACCGTCACTTCGAGCACGGTGGTCGGACTGAACGTGTGCAGCAGCGTGTTGACGACGCCGTAGCTGTGGATCTCGTAGGCGATCGGCAGCTGCGGCCAGTTGGCGTTGTTGAGGACGAAGCCCCAGCCGCCCTTGTAGGCCTCGTAGCCGAAGTTGAGGCGCGAGTAGAAGGTGGTCTTCGGCGAGGCGTTCCAGTCGACGCGCAGCACCTGGTCGTTGCGCGGCTGCTCGTAGGCGCTCTGGAACGTGTAGTTGTACTGGCCGGCGGTCGCCGCGCGGTCGTTCGCGTTCGGGGCTGGGAACAGGTTGAGGAGCGCCTGCCCGTTGGCGTCGATGCGGCTGGTCGGGATGATGTTGCCCGGGAACGGCTGACCGGTCGCCGGATCGCGGATGACGATCAGGCGGCCGTTGGTGTCGAGCGACTGCGAGAAGTCACCGCGCCGCTCGAACTCTGTCGGGAACGTCCGGCGTTCCAGGTTGCCCGGGTTGGTGCGCGGCAGGAACTCCTGATTCCAGAAAAAGAACAGCTTGTTCCGGGCGCTGTTGAACTTGCCGGGCAGGACGATCGGGCCGCCGATGTGGTAGCCGCTGTAGTCGAAGCGGTAGGGCGGCTTGGGCCGGCCGAACTTGTTGTTCTGCCACTCGTTGGCGTTGAAGTCTTCGTTGCGCTTCGAATAGAAGCCGCCGCCGTGGAACTCGCGCGTGCCGCTCTTGGTGATGACGTTGATCGTGCCACCCGAGCTGCGGCCGTATTCGGCCTGGTAGTTGGCGGTCAGCACCTTGATCTCGGCGATCGAGTCCATGCCGGGCGCCAGGAACGGCCCGGTGTTCGAGCCGGTGTCGAGGTTGGTGACGCCGTCGTAGGTCAGGTTGATGGTGTTGTTGCGGCCGCCGTTGATGCTGAGGCCGCCGAGGTTGTTCCAGCCGGGCGCCTCGCGGTTCGCCGTGTCGACGACACCAGGCAGCTGCTTCAGCAGCCCCATGTAGTCCTTGCCCTTGAGGGCGATGTCGTTGATTTGATCCTGCGTGATGACGCCCGAGCGCTCACCGCTCAGCGTCTGGATGCGGACCGCTTCGGCCGCGACCGAGATGGTTTCGGTCAGCTGGCCGACCTCGAGGACGATGGGCCGGAGCGCGACGCGCTCGTTCGCCGAGAGGACGACGTCCCGCTGGACGTAGGTCTTGAATCCGTCGAGCGTGACGGTCACGTCGTACTTGCCCGCCAGCAGATCGGTCACCGTGAAGACGCCGCTCTGATCGGTGGTCACCGACCGGGTCGCCTGGGTGCCCGCGTTGGTCACCGTCACGGTCGCCCCGGGCAGCACGCTGGTCGATCCGTCGACCACCGATCCGCTCATCTGGCCGGTCAGGCCTTGAGCGTGTCCGGTGGATGCCAGGCCCAACACGAGGGCCATACACCCGATCCATTGCCGCATTGAAGCTCGCATTGTGCTCTCTCCCCCACTTCGCGCGCAGACGCCGTACCCGACGGCGGCGCAGGCCCTGCGCGCACGCGGCCCGCGGCGGTTCCGGCACCGCTCCTCGGCGAGTCGGTGGCGGTACTTCATGCGCGCCGGCTCCGGCCGGTCAGCGCTTCGTGATGTCAGCGAGGCGGAGTCTACGGTCGGCCGCAGCGGCAGGCACCTGTTTTGTTTCGAGTGGGACGGGGAGAGGCTGAGTAGGACGCGGCTGCGGCAGGCCGCGGTCAGCAGGACGACTCCCGAGTGGGCATCGACTCCGGAGTTGTTCGCCAGCTGAGCTAAAGGGGCTGCCGCAGCCAGTGCTCGAACTGCGGGCGGAAGCCGCGGCTCATTACCAGCTCGGTGCCGCTCTTGAGGACGACGGTGTAGTCGCCGTGGCTGCGCGGCTGCAGCTCGCGGATCCGCTCGGTGTTGACGGCCACCGAGCGATGGACACGGACGAAGCGCTTCGGATCGAGCCGCTGCAGGAGATGCGCGAGACTCGATCGGTAGAGATGGGAGCGGGCGCCGACGTGCAGGTTCACGTACATGCCCGAGGCTTCGATCCAATCGACGTCCTCGACGCCGACGAACGTGACCCGGCCGCTGCTCTTCAGCACCAGCCGCTCGAGGTAGCGGGTCTCAGGATTGGCGGCGGCCCGGTCGTCGAGCAGCGCCCCGAGTCGGGGGTGCGGCTCGCTCACGCCGCGGGAGCGCACGAACTGGCTGGCCCGGCGCAGCGCCGCTTCGAAGCGCTGATCGCTGAACGGCTTCAGGAGGTAGTCGACGGCACGGGCCTCGAACGCCTGGATGGCGTAGCGATCGTAGGCCGTGACGAAGACGGTCACCGGCACCTGCTCGGGCTCGAGGGCCGCCAGCACGGCGAACCCGTCGAGGTCCGGCATCTGGATGTCGAGGAACATCAGGTCGGGCGGCTCTGCCCGCACCAGGGACACGGCCTCGCGGCCGTCGCGGGCCTCGCCGGTGACCTCGATGTCGGGCTCGCGCCCGAGCAGTTCGGCGAGGCGGCGGCGGGCCGGCTTCTCGTCGTCGACGATCAGGGCTCGAATGCGCTCCATCGGGATAGATTTAGGCGCCAGTGCGCCCCATACTTCTACTCCTGTCCGAGACGCATGTGAAGCACCGGCTGGCAGCGTTCGCGTTCGGGATCCTGATCATCCTCGTCTACGCGACCGGGGCGGAGCTGCGCACCGAGTCGGCCGACTGGGCCGCCTCGGCCCGGGCGGCGCTGGCCGCCGGCCTCGCCTGGATGCTGATCATACCGCTCGTCATCGCCGCCGATCGGCGCCTCCCGATCGCCCGCGACGTGCTGCTCCCGCGGCTGCTCCTGCACGTCCCGCTGAGCGTCGTGGTGAGCTGGGCCTTCGCCTACCTCGATTACGGCGTCAGCCTGCTCCTGCGCGCGCCGATCGCGCCGGACGCCCTCGCCGCGTCGCCGCTGTCGGCCTTCCATCGCTTCAACTGGCTGGTCTACTGGGCCATCATCGGCTGGTACGTCGCGTCCGACTATCAGGACCAGATCCGCGACCGCAAGGTGCGCACGGCGGAGCTCGAGCGGCTGCTCGCCCAGTCGCGGCTCGACACGCTGCGGACGCAGCTCCATCCGCACTTCCTGTTCAATGCCCTCAACGCGATCTCGGCCAACGTCGAGAGCGCGCCGCGCACCGCGCGCTGGATGCTCGAGCAGCTCGGCGATCTGCTCCGCCTCGCCCTCGACCACTCGGAGGATCAGGTCATCCCGCTGCAGCGCGAACTGGCCTTCGTCGATCGCTACATGAAGCTGCAGAAGGTCCGTTACGAGGATCGGCTCGACGTCGTGCTCGACGTCGATCCCCTGGCCCTGCACGCGCTCGTGCCGACCTTCATCCTCCAGCCGCTGCTCGAGAACGCGATCCGGCACGGCATCGCGACGCGATCGACGCCCGGCCAGATCGAGATCCAGGCCTGGTGCGAAGGCGAGGTGCTGCACCTGTCGGTCCGCGACGACGGACCCGGCCTGGCCGCCAACTGGGACCTGGAGCGCGGCGCCGGCGTCGGCCTGTCGAACACGCGCGAACGGCTGCGCCGCCTCTACGGCGACGGCCAGAGCTTCCGCATCGAGGGGGCCGTCGGCGCCGGCGTCCAGGTCGATCTGCGCTTCCCGCTCCAGCTCGAAGACGCGCCGAAGCCGGCCGCGCCGGCGGCTCGCCCGGCGCGGCCCGCCTGAGCCCGAACGTTCAGGGCAGCCGATCGGCCGTGCGCAGCAGCTCGACGAAGTGGCCGGCGACGATGTCGGCGAACTCCACCGTGTTGATGTGCAGCGGATAGGTGTGGACGGGGATGTCGGCGCGGAGATCGCCGCGCAGCGCGGTGAGGAACGCGGCGTCGGCGGCTTCGTCCCAGAACGGGCCGCCGGGCACGTTCGGGATCGACAGCCCGGCCGTCGGCACAACGATCTCCACCGGGCCGGTGGCGTCGGCGAGGCGATCGGCGAAGATGTGGCCGAGCTCGGCCATCTCGCCGGCCAGCGTCCGCACCAGCGTGAACTCCGGGTTGTGGGTGTAGATCGGCCGGCCCTCGAGGCGCGCCGGCACTTCTTCCGGCCGGCCGTGGACGGTGAAGTCGATGCATCCGGGCACCACCACCTGCGGCAGGCCGAGCCGGCCGATGCGGCGCAGGCGTTCGGGGCCGCCGTGATGAAAGCCGCCGACCAGTTCGTCGGCCAGTTCGTCGGTGGTGAAGTCGATCACGCCGCGGAACAGGCCGTCCTCCGCCAGCTCCTCCATCGCCGGTCCACCGACGCCGTTCGAGTGGAAGATGACGCTGTCGAGGCCGTGCGCGGCGAGGACGTCGCGGATCCGCATCACCGCGGTCGTGGTGTTGCCGAGCATGGTGATGGCGACGCGCGGCCGATCGTCGGTGAGGCGCATGGTGTGGCCGTTCAGCACCATGCCGGCCAGGGCGGCGGCGACGTTGTCGAAGATCGCGGTCGAGATCGGATTGAGGCCGAGGATGTCGACCACCGAGTGGACGACCATCACGTCCTTGGTGCCGACCAGCGGCCCGAAGCGGCGCCGGCCCGAGGCGATCGGCGTGACGATCACCTTGGGCACGCCGATCGGCAGGCACGTCATCGCGCTGGCGCCGAGCACCGCGCCTTCGGCGCCGCCCATCGTCGCCACGCCGTCCAGCTGTCCCGCCTTGTAGAGATCGAGGGCGAGCCGGGTCAGGCCGGCCAGCATGCCGTGCACCGCCTTGCCGCGGCTGCCGGCGTTGCGCAGGGCCTCGATGGTGGTGCCGCCCTTGCGCGCGACCTCGGCGTTGGTGACGTCGGGGACGATGCCGAGCGGCGCGCCGAGGACGCCCGAGTCGACGACGAGGACGCCGACGCCGAGCGCGCGCAGCCGATCGCGCAGGTAGGCGATCTCGGGGCCCTTGGTGTCGAGTGTGCCGATCAGCAGGACGGTCTTCATGTGGGCAGCCCGGGCATGACGCAGGTCAGTTCAGCAGCCGCTTGGCGAGGATGCCCCACAGCGCGTAGGCCAGCCGCCGCCGGTGGTGGCGGGCGTAGACGCCCGTCCACAGCGGCGCGGTGACGATGTCGCTGCAGCCGATGACCTCGCCGATCGGCATCGGGTGCTTGTCCTCGGCAGCGTAGCGCGCGAGGATCCGGGTGTCGGGCAGGCCCTGGTTGACGACGATGACGTCGACCGGGCGTCCGATCTGGCGCGCGATGAGCTGGGCGCCGGTCGCGGCCGTGAAGGTCCGCATGCCGCCGCCTTCGGTGAGCAGGTTTGCGATGTAGATGACCGGACCGCGGACCTTGGCGACGGCCTCGCGGACGCCGGTGACCAGGCACGTCGGCATCAGGCTGGTGTAGAAGCTGCCCGGGCCGATGATGATCGCGTCGAGGCTGGCGATCGCCTCGCCGGCGGCCGGATGGATCGGCGCGTTCGGCTCGAGCCAGACGCGCTCGATGATCCTGCCGTCGCGCTGGCCGGCGTCGACCTCCGGCTCGCCCCGCGCCGAGGTGCCGTCGCGATAAGCGGCACAGAGCGTGGCCCGCTCGGTGCTGACCGGCCAGACCTTGCCGGTGCAGCCGAGCAGGCGGCGGAGGCCATCGACGGCGGCCAGGAAGTCGCCGCTGTACTGCTCCATCATCGACAGCAGCAGGTTGCCGCCGGTGTGGCCGCCGAGGCGGGCATGCTCGAGCGTCGGCAGCCGCGACAGCAGGACGCGGCGCGCCTCGGACTCGTTCCGGGCCAGAGCGAGCGCGCACTTCAGGACGTCGCCGGGCGGCAGCACGCCGAGCTCGTCACGGAGCACGCCGCTGCTGCCGCCGCTGTCGAACATCGTGACCACGGCGTGGAGCCGCAGCCAGGGATTGCGCTTCAGGCCGCCCAGCAGGCTGGGCAGCCCGGTACCGCCCCCGAAGCAGCCGACGTTGAGCTCGCGGAGCTGCATGTGCCCGGCATTCTAGCTTTGTTGACGGCCGCGCTCTCACGCGCGGCCGCGGGCCGGCCCTTGGCGCGTTCGGCTGCCACTCGCCGCGCTGCGCGCGCGGCGGCGCCTCACACGGGCCGGCTTCTGGTTGGCGCCGGGCCCCCTCAGGGCCCGGCGCGGGCCGGCCTTTGGCGCGTTCGGCTGCTATTCGCCGCGCTGGGCGCGCGGCGGCGCCTCACGCGGGCCGGCTTCTGGTTGGCGCCGGGCCCCTCAGGGCCCGGCGCGGGCCGGCCTTTGGCGCGTTCGGCTGCTATTCGCCGCGCTGGGCGCGCGGCGGCGCCTCACGCGGGCCGGCTTCTGGTTGGCGCCGGGCCCCTCAGGGCCCGGCGCGGGCCGGCCTTTGGCGCGTTCGGCTGCTATTCGCCGCGCTGGGCGCGCGGCGGCGCCTCACGCGGGCCGGCGCTCGAAGGGGCTCACGGGCCTGGCGCGCCGAAGCCGAAGGCGAAGGCAGGCCTGCCGCGCCGTAGCCTCGGCGAAGGCGGGCCTGCCGCGCCGAAGCCGAAGGCGAAGGCGGGTATCCTGTGGGACGTGATGAGCCAGCGGCCCGCATGACCGAGCGCCGATCGAGGGCGCGAGCCCGCGCCCTGGCCGCCGGCGTCGTCGCCGGCCTCGCCCTCTGGTGCACGCGCGGCGGGCTCGAGGTGGTGGCCGGTCCGGCCGGGCCGATGCGCGTCGCCCTGCTGCCGTCCGCCTGGCAGGCGCTCTCGCTGATTGCCGCCATGGCGGGCGCCGCGCTCGCTCTGGCCCACGCGGTGGCCTGGGCCGGCGGGGCCGACGCCCGGGCCATCGCCGAGGACGACGCCGACGTCGTGCGGCCGTTGTTCGCGAGCGGCGTCCTGGTCCTGCCCTTCCTGCCGTTCCTGGCCGACGCCTGGCCGGCGCTGACGGTCCTCGCCGGGCGCTTCGCGCTCGTCGTCTGGTTCGTCGTCGGCGCGCTCACGCTGCGCGCGGCGGGGCTGCGAATCATCGCGGCGCGGCGGATCCACAGCTCCATCTTCCCCACCGCCGCCGTCTCCGTCGTCCTGGCCGGGCTGCTGCTCTACGGCGGCGTCGCCTGGCGCTTCGCCGGCACCGGCCTGTTCCCGGGTGGTGACGAGCCGCACTACCTGGTGCTCGCGCAGAGCCTGTGGCGCGACCACGACTTCAAGATCGAGAACAACCACGCCCGCGGCGACACCTTCGAGTACTTCCGGCTGCCGCTGCAGCCGCACTATCTCGAGCGCGGCCGCGACGGCGCGATCTATTCGATCCATCCGGTCGGCCTGGCGCTCCTGGCCGCCCCGATCTACGCGGCCGGCGGCTACTGGGGCGTCGTCGCGTTCCTCGTCCTGGGCGCGGCCGGGGCGGCGGCCGGGCTGTGGCTGGCGGCGCTCCGTCTGACCGGCTCGGGATCCGCCGCGACGCTGGCCTGGCTCGGCACTGCGGTCAGCGCGCCGTTCGTCTTCAACAGCATCACCGTCTATCCGGAGATCCCGGCGGCCGCGTGCGTGATGGCCGCCTACCTGATCGCGACGCGGCGCGGCAGCCTCGGCAGCCACCCACGCCTGGCGGTCGCCTGCGGCCTGATTCTCGGCATGCTGCCGTGGCTGAGCAGCAAGTACGCACTCATGATGGCCGCCCTCGCTGTCCTCGCGCTCGGACGTGTGTGGCTCCCAGTGAACCAGGACGCCCATAGCTGCGAGCCCGCGGTGGTCGACCTCACGCCGCTGTCGCTCCCTCAGAAGATCCGCGTGTCGCTCGCACTCGGCATCCCGATGGTCGCCAGCGTCGGCCTGTGGATGGCGTTCTTCGACTGGATCTGGGGCTCGCCGTTCCCGTCGGTGGTCTACGGCTCGCAGCGGCCGGTGCGCTGGGAGTACTTCGTGAGGGGCGGCCCGGGCCTGCTGTTCGACCAGGAGTACGGCATCGTCCCGGCCGCGCCGATCTTCGGCGCCGCGCTGATCGGGCTGGCCGCGATGCTCTGGTCGGACGGCCGCGCCCGCCGCATCGCCGGCGAGATCATCGTGATCTTCGTCGCGCTGCTCGTCCCGGTCGGCGCCTTCCACCTGTGGTCGGGCGGCTCGGGCGCGATCGGGCGGCCGCTGATCGCGGGCGTCCTGCTGCTCGGCCTGCCGATCGCGTGGCTGGCCCGCCGCGCTGCGACCAACGCGGTCGCCACGGCGGGGCTGGCGCTGCTGGCCGCCGCCAGCGTCGCGCAGATGCTGTTCCTGCTGTGCGCGCAGAAGGGCCTGCTGCTCGTCGCCGGCCGCGACGGCGTGTCGCGGCTGCTCGAGGTACTGGTCCCCATCGTGGCGCCTGTGGTCGCTGGCCCCGTCGTTCCTGATGCAGGCGCCATCGGTAGCCTGGGCCTTCAGCGCGATCTGGCTGATCGGCCTCGCAGCGGCGGCCATCGCCGTCGGCCGGCTGCGACGGCCGCTGGCGCCGGGCGCGGCCGGTCTCGCCGCCTGCGGGATCGCCGGCGCCGCCGTCGTGCTGGTGTCGCTGCTCGTCCCGGTGACGCTCGACCGCTGGCGCGCCGCCGCGCCGCCGCCCGGGGTCCGCGCACAGATGTCGCTGCTGTCCGACTTCGACACACAGCGACGCCCGCTCGGGGTCGTCTACGACCCGCTGCGGCTGGTGCCGCCCGACGCCATCCCGCCGCGGCTCGCCTTCGTCGCCGGGCCCAACGCCCGCGGCGAGCGGACCGGCGTCGAGCTGCTCTACGACGCGCGCTGGGCCCTGCCCGCCGGCCGCTACCAGCTCGACCTCGACGGGCGCGGCCGCACGCTGCAGGGCGAGATCGGCCTCCAGGTCGGCCGCGTCGGCCCGCCGTTGCGGACCTGGACGATCGCGCCGGCGACGCGGTGGACGACGACCGTGGATCTGCCCGCCAACGCCCGCTTCGTCGGCTTCCGCGCCTCCGCGGATCTGGCCGGCGCCGGGCCGGAGCTGCGTCTGGTCCCGCAGGCGGTCGCCGACCTGCGGACGCGCAAGACCGATCCCGACATCCTCCAGAGCCGGCAGTACGGCGACGCCACGGTGTTCTTCTACGACGAGCGCGTCGCGCCTGAGCCGACCGGCTTCTGGACGCGCGGCGACAGCTCGAGCCGCTTGGCCGTGTCCCTGTCGCCCGATCGGCCGACCACGCTGCGCCTGCGCGCCGGGCCGGCGCCGGCGACGGTGCAGACCACGGTCGACGGCGACGTGCAGCGGGTGACCCTCGCGCCAAAGGAGACGCGCGACATCACGCTGCGCTCGCGGCACGCGGTCGCGACCATCGAGATCGTGACGCGGGGCGGGTTCGTGCCGGCCGAGACCGATCCGACGACGCGCGATCGCCGGCGCCTCGGCGTCTGGGTCGAGGTCGTCCGATGAATGCGCCGACGATCAGGCCCGCGCGGGCCGGGTCCGGCTGGCGCGCCGCCGGCATCCACGTGCTCGGCGCGGCGGCGTTCACCGTCCTCGCCACGCTCAACGCCGCCGGCTATCGCTACGGCGTCGGCGATCAGGCCGGCTACATTCCCTCGATCCTCCGCCACCTGGACGGCCGGCTGTTCCCGCGCGACAGCGCGCTGCTCGACGCGCAGTCGCGCCTGTTCGTCTTCGACGAGCTGCTGGCGCGGGCCATCGACCTCGTCCCGGCCAGCCTCGAGGCGTGGTTCCTCGCGCTCTACCTGCTGACGCTCGTGCTGCTCTACGCCGGCCTGATCCGGGTCAGCAGCCGGCTCCTGGTGTCGCGCTGGTCGATCGCCGCCTTCGTCGTCGTCTGCGCGGTGCGGCACCGGATCGCCAAGACCAGCGCCAACACCCTCGAGGGCTACTTCCATCCGCGCCAGCTGGCCTTCGCCATCGGCCTGCTCGGGCTCGGCGAGATGCTGCGGGCGCGGCCGTGGACGGCGCTGGCGGCGGCCGCCGTGTCCGGCGCCGTCCATCCGATGACCGGCTTGTGGTTCGTCGTCTGGATCGGCGTCGCCCTGTTCGTCGAACAGCCGCGCCTGCGCCGGGCCTTGAGCGTCGGCGCCGCGGCCGGTGTCGCCGCCGGCATCGCCCTGCTCGCCTCCGGCTTCCTGCCCGTCACGCGCATGGACGACGCGTGGCTGGCGACGCTCGCCGGCAAGGACTACCTGTTCGCGACCGACTGGGGCATCGTGCCGTGGCTGCTGAACATCGGCTACCCGCTGGTCATCGTCGCCACCTGCCTGGTGCGGCGCCGGCGCGGGCTGCTGCGGCCCGGCGAGCTCGGGCTCATCGCCGGCTGCCTCGCCCTGGTCGCGGCCTTCTTGGTGACGCTGCCGCTGGTCGCCAGCCACATCGCGGTCGCGGTGCAGCTCCAGGTGTCGCGCATCTTCTGGATGGCCGACCTGGTCGCGATGCTCTACCTGGTGTGGTGGCTGGCCGAGGCGGGCGCCACGACGCCGGCTGCCGATCGAGCAGCGACGGCGCGCCGGCCACGCTGGGCCTGCGCCGCCGTGGCCGCGCTGGCGCTGGCGCGCGGCGGCTACGCCCTGCTCGTCGAGCATCCGGAGCGGCCGCTGTTCGCGCTCGCCGCACCCGCCGATGCCTGGTCCGACGTCTCCGCCTACCTGCGTCGGGCCACCGCGCCCGACACCCACGTCCTCGCCGATCCCAATCACGCCTGGCGGTTCGGCACGTCGCTGCGCGTCCTCGCCGCGCGCGACGTCTTCCTCGAGAACGTCAAGGACGAGGCGATGAGCATGTACGATCGCCGGATGGCGGCCCGGATCGCCGAGCGGCGTCTGGCCCTCGGTGAGTTCAATCAGCGGACGCCGGCGGACTTGATCGCGCTCGGCCGCCGGTTCCAGCTCGACGTCGTCGTCTCGGAGCACGACCTGGCGCTGCCCGAGCTCTATCGCAACCCCCAGTTCCGGGTCTATCGCCTCACGCCGTGACCACTTCGACAGCTGGCCCGCCGGCACCGGCCCGTCCGGCCTTCGTTGCCCCGACCTACGTACCGCACCCGCGTTGGACCGGCGGCCACTGGATGACGATCTACACGTGGGCGCGGCGCCGGCGCTTCGCCCGCCTGCCCGAGCCGGAGGCGCGTTACTTCGACGTCGCCCCCGACGCGCGCATCCTCGCGCACGTGCATTGGCAGCCGGCACGCCGCGAGGCGCCGACGCTGCTGGCGCTGCACGGCCTCGAAGGGTCGAGCTCGGCCCACTACATGGTCGGCCTCGCCGACAAGGCGTTCGCGCGCGGCTTCAACGTCGTGCGCCTCAACCAGCGCAACTGCGGCGGGACGGAAACGCTCTCGGCCGGCCTCTACCACTCCGGCCTGACCCACGATCCGCTGACGGTGATGCGCGAGCTGGCCGCGGCCGAGGGCCTGACCCGCTTCGGCGTCGTCGGCTATTCGCTGGGCGGCAACCTCACCCTGAAGCTGGCCGGCGAAGCCGGCGCCGATCCGGCCATCGCGCCGTGGCTGCGCGGCGTCTGCGCGGTGTCGCCGACGATGGACCTGGCGCGCTGCGTCGACGCCCTCGAGCGCCGCGCCAACGCCGTCTACCAGTGGAACTTCATGCGCAACCTCAAGGCGCGGATGCGCCGAAAGGCGGCGGCCTGGCCGGGGCGCTATCACACCGCGCCGCTGCGCGGCCTGCGCACGGTGCGCGGCTTCGACGACGCCTACACCGCGCCGCACCACGGTTTCGCCGGCGCCGCCGACTACTATCACCGCGCCAGCGCGCTGCGGGTCGTCGATGGCATCCGCGTGCCGGCGCTGATCGTCGCCTCGGACAACGATCCGTTCGTGCCGCACGAGCAGTTCGCGGCGCCGGAGGTGGCCGGCAACCCCAACGTCCAGGTGCTGATCACCCGCGACGGCGGCCACTGCGGCTTCTACAGCGAGGCCGGTCCCGACTTCGACGGCTACTGGGCCGAGCGCACCGCCGTCGAGTTCTTGGCGGCGCACGTGTAGCCCGCCTTCGCCGGCGTCCAGCCGGCTACGGCGCGGCAGGCGCCTGGCCGCCAAGAACGCGGGCGAGCGCCTGGCCGAATTCTGGCCCCTTCCCCTCGTCCTCGTGCTTGAAGTAGACGAAGGCCTCGCGCCAGCGTGAGGCGTGGCTGGTGATCTCCGTCGCCCACTTCGCGATGTCGTCGGCCTGGTAGCCCTCGTGGCGCAGGCGGAAGTAGCCGTAGTCGGCGGTCTCCACGATCGGCGTGGTCTTGCCGCCGGTGTCGGCGATGCAGAGCGCCAGGTTGCGCGCCCGCAGACGCTCGTAGACGGCGTCGTCGAGCCAGGACGCGTTGCGGAACTCGAACGCTGCCGGCACCTTCGGCGGCAGCGTGTCGAGGAACGCGTCGAAGACGTCCAGGTTGCACTTCAGGTTGGGCGGCAGCTGGAAGAGCAGCGTCGCCAGGCGCGGACCGAGCCCGCCGGCCAGATCGCAGAAGCCGCGGACGAGATCCCCCACGTCCTTGAGCCGCTTGTCGTGGGTGATGCGCTTCGGCGCCTTGAGGGTGAACCGGAACGTGTCCGGCGTCGCCGCCAGCCAGCCGTCGACCGCCTTGGCGGTGGGCATCCGGTAGAAGGTGTAGTTGATCTCCACTGTCCGGAAGCGGCTGGCGTAGTAGGGCAGCATCTTCGACGCCGGCAGGTCGGCCGGATAGAAGTGCCCCTTCCACTCCGGGTAGTTGTAGCCGGATGTCCCGATCCACGTCTCCATGCGCGCCAGTCTGTCCCGCCGCGCCGCCCGCTGTCCATGCACGACGCCGGAGTGCCCGGAACCGAACACTCGGCGCGCGCCGGCAACCGGCCGCGGCTGCGCCGGCCCGGTGTTTTGGCCGATTTGTCAGGGATCCGAGAGCTCCGGCCGCGTGGCACGGCGTTTGGGTATGCGGAGGCCATGACCTGGACGCGACGCGTCGGCGCGCTCCTGCTCCTCTCCGGGCTCGCAGTGGCCCCGGCGCTCGCCTGGCGGGCCCGGATCGTCACGGCCGGCGCCGGCGGCGCCACGATGGCGGATACGCGCATCAGCGCCGCGAACGGTCGGACCGGAATCGGCGTCGAACTGGAGGTGATGAGCCTGACCATCGAGCTCGCCTGGTTCGAGTCGGTGCCGGTGACCCCGGGGCGTCGGCTGGTCTTCTCCTGGCTGGCGAGCCCGCCCCCGGCCGAGTAGACTCGAACGACCGTCGTCCGCCGGTCGCCGACTCAGGAAAAGTGCCTGCCGATGCTGTTCAGCAAATCGAAGCCTGCCCCGCCGCCCGCCGCCCTCGAACCGAACGACGGCCCCCTCGTCCAGCTCCGCAACCTCGAGAAGGGCTACCAGCACGGCCCGACCACGACGTTCGTGCTGCGCCGGGTGTCGCTCGACATCAAGGCCGGCGAGTTCGTCTCGATCATGGGGCCGTCCGGCGCCGGCAAGTCGTCGATGCTCCACATCCTCGGCATGCACGACACGTCGTGGACCGGCGAGTACTGGTTCAACGGCGCCCCAATCCACGCGCTCGGCAAGAAAGAGCGGGCCGAGGTCAACAAGAAGCACATCGGCTTCGTCTTCCAGAGCTATCACCTGCTCGACAACCTGACGGTCTACGAGAACCTGGACGTGCCGCTGTCGTACCGCAACATCCGCAAGCAGGAGCGCGACAGCATCGTCTGCGACATCCTCGACCGGTTCCAGATCGTCGGGAAGAAGGACCTCTATCCGAACCAGCTCTCGGGCGGGCAGCAGCAGCTGGTGGCGGTGGCGCGCGCGGTGGTCGCCGGGCCGAAGGTGATCCTCGCCGACGAGCCGACCGGCAACCTGCACTCCGAGCAGGGCCGCGAGATCATGGAGCTGTTCAAGAAGCTGAACGGCGAGGGCACCACCATCGTCCAGGTGACGCACTCGGAGGCGAACGCGTCGTACGGAGACCGCATCATCCGTCTACGTGACGGATGGCTCGTCGACCAGTAGCGCCGACGAGCCCGGCGGGCGACGCCGCCGCGCGCCCAGCGCGGCGAGGCGAGTGGCGAGGACGAAGTCCGGAGCCATCGCCAGGTTGATGCGCGAATGCGCGTCGACAAACAGCAGGCGCCCGCTCCAGCGGGCTGCCCGCGCGCGCGTGAGGCGCGCGGGCGACACGAACAACGAGGCCAACGCGTCGTGCGGCGACCGCATCATCCGCTTGCGCGACGGCTGGCTCGTCGACGCATAGGCGAACGGATGCACCCGCGCCGCCGCGGCGAAAACCGCGAGCAGAGCGCTGCCCGCCGGCCGCTGAGGGCGGCCGGCGCAACGAACAACAGCTGATAATTCGCGCGGAAGTGCGGCGCGAACAGCACTGCAGCGCCCTCGCGGTGAAGGCCGCGAGCAGAGCGCTGCCTCGCCGGCCGCTGAGGGCGGCCGGCGCAGGAACAACAGCTGGTATTTCGCGCGGAAGTGCGGCGCGAACAGCACGGCAGCGCCCTCGCGGCGAAGGCCGCGAGCAGAGCGCTGCCTCGCCGGCCGCTGAGGGCGGCCGGCGCAGGAACAACAGCTGGGTAGTTCGCGGCGAAGTTCGGCGCGAACTACCAGCGCGGCTCGCGGGATCCGCGGCCACCGCCGCCGCCCCCGAAGTCGCCGCCGCCGCCGCCGAAGTCCCCGCCGCCGCCCCCACGACCGAAGCCGCGACCGGCGCCAGCGGCGAATTCAGGCTTCGGCTTCGCCTCATTCACCACGAGCGGGCGTCCCTGGATCTGGAACTCGTGTAGTTCCGCGATCGCCTTCTCCGCCTCGGCGTCGCTCGACATCTGCACGAACCCGAACCCGCGCGCCCGGCCGGTGGCCACGTCGCGCATGACACGCACGTTCTCGACAGTCCCCACCTGTGAGAAGAGCGTCGTCAGATCCTGATCCGTCGTGCTGTACGGCAGATTCCCAACATAGAGCCTGCGACCCATAATCCGGTAGTGTTCTGGCGTGGCAGCGCGAAGCTAGACTTGGGCCGCACACCCGCGCGCTCGGGTGCGATGCCCAGTTCCAAGCAGTCAAGCAGGGGGAACTCGCTCAATGAACGGCGGGAGTATACCAGACGGTCGACGCGAGCACGCGGGCGAGGTCCCGCCACCCGCGCTCCCCTTCACGCCCGCCGAAGGACGGATTGTCGACACGCTGCGGACCCCCGCGGCCGTGCAGCGCTGGCTGAACTCGCTCCCCTACAACACCGAGCGGGACGGGCCGACGCAGCGCAGCTTCCGCGGCGTCATCCGGCACGGCATGGCCCACTGCATGGAGGCGGCCCTGTCGGCGGCCACCATCCTCGAGCAGCGCGGCTATCCCCCGCTGGTCATGAGCCTCGAATCGATCGACCAGCTCGATCACGTGATCTTCGTCTACCGCGGCCCGCGCGGCTGGGGCTCGATCGCACGCTCCCGCGACCCCGGGCTGCATGGACGGCGGCCGGTGTTCCGGCGACTGCGGGATCTGGCGCTCAGCTACGTCGATCCCTACGTCGACTTGACCGGGGGCATCCGCGGCTACGGCGTCGCCGACCTGCGCGCGATGATGGGAGGCTACGACTGGCGGCTGTCGCCGAAGAACGTCTGGGCGGTGGAACAGGCGCTGATCGTGCTGCCGCACCGCGCCATCAGGACCGACCAGGTGCGTATCGCGCGGCTGCGCGAGAAATATCGCGCCTACCTGGCCGAGCACGAGCGCAAGCCGATCTTCTACGATCGCGGGCGCTGGACGCCGATTCCGGCGTCGTTCGAATGAGGCGGACGGCGAGCCGCCCGCGTGACGGCGCCGCGGCTCGCCCAGCGCCGCGTGACGAATGGCGAGGACGGAGTCCGGAGCCATCGTCCGGTCGACGCGCGAAGGCGCGTCGACAAATAGCAGCCGGCACGCCCAAAGGGCGGCCCGCGCACGGGCCTGAGGGGCCCGTGCGGCAGACAGGCTCAGTCCCAGTCGAAGTCGCGCTTCGGACGGCTGACCGGCTCTTCACGGGCCTGCCGCAGTGCTTCCTCGAACCGCTGCGACAAGGCGTCTCCGCGCGTCCGTTCGTGCTCGACCGAGTTCTGGAACAACGCTTCGCGCCGCTCCGTCTCGGCGCGCAGGATGCCCGGCGCGTCGTCGAGGTTGGGCTTGTCGGACCGCTCCGGTTCGAGGTGCGACACGACCCGCTTCAGGTTGGTGTCCACGACCAGCGTTGCCTGGCAGCACGGACACTCGACGGTCAGCTCGGACTTCAAGCGCGCCATGTCCGCATTCTAGCTTTCTTGCAGCCGGCAGCGCGCCCGACAGCCGACTGGACAGTGAGCTATCAAAGTGATATTACTTAGATATCTCGCGCCCCGTCGGCAACGGAGCCGGCCGCGCGAGGCAAGGAGGCCCCTCGTCATGATTCGGGAACAGGTCCGGCCGACCATGAACGGTGCGTTGATGCTGATCGTCGGTCTCGCCGGCATCGGCGTTTCGGTCTGGCTCTTGGTGAACAGCGTCAAGCCGGCCTGGGCGCCAGGCATCGTCGGCAGCATCGCCGCCGCCGTCGTCTTCTCCATCCTCCTGTGCGGCCTGAAGGTCGTCAACCCGAACGAAGCGCGCGTGCTGCAGCTGTTCGGCAGCTACAGCGGTACCATCCGGGAACCCGGTCTCCGCTGGGTGATGCCGCTGATGACGACGCAGCGGGTGTCGCTCCGCATCCGCAACTTCGAGAGCTCGCACCTCAAGGTCAACGATCTCGAAGGCAACCCGATCGAAATCGCGTCGGTGGTGGTCTGGCGCGTCGTCGACACCGCCGAGGCGCTGTTCGAGGTCGACGACTACAACAACTACGTCCACGTCCAGAGCGAGTCGGCGCTGCGCAACCTCGCCACCAGCTATCCCTACGACGCCCACGACGATCAGCTCACCTCGCTGCGCGGCCATACCGCCGCGGTCGCCGAGCATCTGAAGCGCGAGATCCAGGATCGGCTGGCCAAGGCCGGCGTCGAAGTGCTCGAGGCGCGCATCAGCCACCTCGCCTACGCGCCCGAGATCGCCGCGGCGATGCTGCAGCGGCAGCAGGCCGGCGCCATCATCGCCGCCCGTCAGCGCATCGTCGAAGGCGCGGTCGGCATGGTGGAGATGGCGCTGACGATGCTCGCGCACAAGGGCATCGTCACCCTCGACGAAGAGCGGAAGGCGGCGATGGTCAGCAACCTGCTGGTCGTGCTCTGCGGCGAACGCGGCGCCCAGCCGATCGTGAACACGGGCACGATCTATCAGTAGGCCGCGATGAGCGAGCGCAAGGCCTTCCTGCTGCGCATCGACCCCGACGTGCTGGACGCGCTCCAGCGCTGGGCGAACGACGATCTGCGCTCGTTGAACGGACAGATCGAGTTCGTCCTGCGGAAGGTGCTGAAGCAGGAGGGCAAGCTCGGGGCCGACAAGGCCCCGAAGGAGCGCGGCGGGAAAGGGTAGGAAGGGCGAGGAAGCGGCCGCGCGCGGACGGCGCGGCCGCACTACGCGACGTCGGCGGCGGATTCGTTACGGACGACAGCACCACACCCGATGGCCGGGTCTTCGTCCGTCCTCTGCAACAGGCCGACGCCTACGCTTGCGCTTCGGCGTTCGGTTCGGCCGACGGATCGAGGTCGGGCTCTGGGGGGGCGATCGTCTGCGCCTCGGCCTCGCGGTAGATGCGCTCGGGCACCGGCTGGATGTCCCAGGCCAGGCCCAGCCAGCCCATCACGGCGATCACGTAGTAGGTCGGATCGAACTCCCACCAGTAGAAGCCGTTGCGGGCCGCGCGCTGGTAGCGGTGGTGGTTGTTGTGCCACCCCTCGCCCACCGCGAAGATCGCGGTCAGCAGGTTGTTGCGCGACTGGTCCATCGTCTTGAAGCGGCGCGAGCCGATCAGGTGATTGACCGTGTTGATGCAGAACGTCGCGTGGGCCAGCGTCATCGTCGGCAGCAGGAAGCCCCAGGCCAGCCACTGCATGCCGCCGTAGAGATACATGCCGAGCGCCAGCGCCGCCGGCGGCGCCCAGTAATGCTCGTTCAGGATCCGCAGTTCGGGGAACTTCCCGAAGTCGCGGACGACCGGGTTGTTCGGCTCGATCTTGTTGTAGCGGACGTCGCTCGTGAACCAGCCGATGTGGGCGTGGTACAGGCCGCTCACGTGCGGGCTGTGTGGATCGCCGTCGCGGTCGGAGTACTTGTGGTGGGTGACGTGGTGGCCGGCCCACCAGAGCGGCCCCTTCTGCATCGCCGAGGTGCCGATCAACGCCCAGACGAACTGGGTGAAGCGGCCCATCTTGAAGGCGCGGTGGGCGAGGTAGCGGTGGAACGTCAGCGTCAGGCCGATGGCCCGGACGAAATGCATCACCGCCCACAGGGCGACCAGCGGCCAGGCGAACGGAACGAAGAAGACCAGGAGGGCCGACACCTGGACGAGCCAGAAGACGGACACCGACACCCACGACCCCGTGGATCGCTCGGACACGGTCCCGATGCCGCTCATCCTTCTTCTTCGAATTCTTCTTCCTCGGGGGGGCCGAGGCGCGTCGAGGGACGCATCGATTCGCGGTAGTCGTAGAGCGGGAAGTCCTGCACGTGGAGCGTCAGGAGGCAACCCGCCGACTTCTGATCGACCACGATCGTCACGGGACTACCCTCGACGCCGTCGCGGAAGGCGACGCGGCAGCCGCAGGCGAGCCGCGCATGTGTGAAGCCCTTCAACATCGTGGATCGATGATACACCAAGGCCAGAGCCCGGCCGTGTCAGGCCCCGGTACGGTGATCGTCACAACAGCGCCTTGATATCCGCTTCGAAGCGATCCTTCGACCGGAGGCCGAAATAGCGGGTGCAGATGTAGCCATCCCGGCCGATCACGACCGTCACCGGGATGCCGACCATCGGCCCGTAGGCCTCCTGCACTTCCTCGCGGCCCAGCCCGACCAGCACCGGGTAGTTCATCTTGTACTGGTCGACGAACGGCTTCAGCTCCTCGACGGGGTCGTCGACCGAGATGCCGAGGAAGTTCAGGCCCTGCGCCCCGTAGCGCTGCTGCAGGTCGACGAACATCGGGATCTCGTACTTGCAGGGGCCGCACCACGTCGCCCAGAAGTTCACGAAGACGACCTTGCCCTTGTAGTCGGCCAGCCGGACCTTCTTGCCGGCGTAGTCGGCCAGCTCGAAGTCGGGGGCCTTCTTGGTCTTGCCGTCGCAGACCGCCGCGGCGCCGGTCGCCCCCGCCTTGCCGGCGCTGGCACTGGCACTGGCCCTGCTGTCGGCCGGCTGTTCAGCACGGGTGCCCATGAAGGGAATCGCCGCCAGGCCCAGGCCCACCGCGGCCGCCGCCGCCACCATCCACCGCCGATCGCTCATGACACTCCTCGGAAGGCGGCAGCACGCCGCTCACCTGACTCCTACGCCCGGCGAGCCCGTCCGGTGACGCCCCGGCGACGATTATCCTCCCGAACGACGCCTCCCGGCCCGGGATCGAGACGAAGTGTCCTCCCGCGGCGTCGATTCGGGACGAACGGCGTGCCCGCCCGAGGACATCCGACGAGGCCTGCCTCGCCGTAACCTCGATGTTGCCAGCGGTTGGCGCGGGCATGTCTCTTGCGCTGCCCTCTTCGCGCACTCAGGCGTGTTCGATTGCGGGCTCGGGCGGTGTGCCGGTAAGCTACGGGCTGACCCCGGCCAGCGTACCGCGCCAGCCTGTCGCCTCATCATCACCTGCATCTGCAGAGGTGTCCGTTTATGTTTCAGCTCCTCCGGCGCCGCCGCCCCTTGCTGTCGGCCGCAGCCGTGGTGTTCGCCGTGCTGTACGCCACCGAGCTCGCGGCGCAGACCCCGTTCGTGCCCTACTTCGGCAAGAACCGGATCCGCTACGACAACTTCCAGTGGCACATCTACACCACGGATCACTTCCAGATCTACTACTACCCTGAGCTCGAGCCGCACCTCGAGCGCGTCGCCGGCTACGCCGAGAGCGCCTATCAGCACGTCAGCACCGAGCTGAAGCACGACCTCGGCGCCAAAGTGCCGCTGGTCCTGTTCAAGACGCAGGCCGAGTTCCAGCAGCAGAACGTGATCCCGTCGGAGGTTCCGGAGGGTGTCGCCGCCTTCGCCGAGCCGACCCGCGATCGCATGGTGCTGCCGATTGACGAGCCGCCCGATCAGCTTTACCGGCTCATCACCCACGAGCTGACCCACATCTTCGAGTTCGACATCATCCCGCGCGGGCTGGTCCAGCGCGGCATCCCGCTGTGGGTCGACGAAGGGCTGTCGGACTACATGGCCGGCGTCTGGAACCCGCTCGACCTGATGACGGTGCGCGACGTCGCGGTCGCCGACATCGTGCCGAAGATGACCGACTTCGAAGGCTACGGCGGCTTCACCAACCCGCGCCTGGTCTACAACCTCGGCCACGCCTGCTTCGAGTTCATCGAGTCGAAGTGGGGCAAGGAAGGCGTCCGGCAGTACATCTTCTCGCTGCGCAAAACGGTCATCGGCGGCGGCACCACGCCGTTCGAGGAGGCCTTCCGCATCAAGGCCGACGAGTTCGACCAGCAGTTCGAGAAGTACCTCAAGGACCGCTTCAAGATCTTCCGCGACCGCGAGCGGCCGGTCGACTACGGCCGCAACCTGGCCCCCGACGCCCGCAAGTCGAAGTTCTCGAGCCTGCTGTCGATCGAGCCGTCGCCGTCGGGCGACCTCTTCGCCGGGGTCTCGGGCAACCGCAAGGACCAGGAGATGGACATCGTCCTCATCTCCGCCAAGGACGGCCAGGTGATTCGCAACCTGACGCCCGGCTTCGACAAGGACCGCGGCTTCGAGTACATCGCGGTACCGGGCGCGCGTTGGAACACGGTGCCCTGGATGTCGTGGTCGCCGATCGGCGACCGCCTCGCCTACTTCGCCCGCACCGAGAAGCAGCGCTCGCTGATCGTCCAGAACGTCGTCACCGACAAGACGGAGGTCCGGGTCGAGCTGAAGTCGGTCGACGTGCCGGAGTCGCCGGACTGGTCGCCCGACGGCAAGGTGATCTACTTCTCGGCCCTGAAGAACGGCATCGGCGACATCTGGTCGATCGATCTCGGAGTCGAAGCAGCTGACCAACCTGACCCAGGACGACTTCGCCGACTACTCGCCGACCGCCTCGCCGGACGGCAAGTCGCTGGTCTACCTGGCCCGCGTCAGCGGCAACAACAAGATCTTCCGCCTCGACCTGGCGACACGCGCCAAGACGCAGCTGACGTTCGGCACGCACGACGACGCGACGCCGCAGTACCTGGACAACGACACGCTGGTGTTCTCCTCGACGGCGATCGACCCGGCCCGGCCGGTGACGCCCGAGGAGGCGCGCAACGGCAACATCTACAACCTGTGGTCGCTGAGCCTGAAGACCGGCGAGCTGAAACAGTACACCGACACGCTGACCGGCAACCTGTCGACGGTGGTGATCAAGGAAGGCAACACCAGCAAGATCGCCTTCGTCACCTACTTCAAGGGCGAGTACGGCCTGCACACGCTCGTCCCGAAGGACGCCAAGGCCACCGTCGCCTCGCGCGATTTCGGCGAGCCGGGCCCGGTCATCGACTTCCAGGCGCCGCTGACGCACACCCTGGTGCAGGCGAACCAGAAGAAGAAGGGGCCGTTCGAGAAGATGTTCCTCGACGGCCGTCCGCCGCTGAACGTCGGCGTCACCAGCGGCGGCGACCTGTTCGGCGGCACCCAGGTGTCGTTCGCGGACGTGCTCGGCGACAAGCAGTTCAACTTCTACGTCGCCTCGGTGTCGCAGTTCCGTACCATCGCCGGGTCGTACCTGAACCTGTCGCGGCGGATGCAGTACGCCGTCCAGGGCTTCCAGCAGACGACGTTCTTCTACGGCAACGCCGACTACTATTCCCTCAGCCTGGGCCTGACGCCGTTCCTCGATCGCGACGACTCGATCGCGACGCGGACGATAACCGGCGGCAGCCTCTTCGCGCCCTACCCGCTCAGCCGCTACTCGCGCATCGAGATGTCGGCCGGCATCGTCCGCTACAACGAGCAGTTCGACGATCCGACCGTCGAGCAGATCTCGCAGGACTACCAGACGCAGATCTACGGCGCCTCGCTGCTGCGCCAGGGCACGTCGGTGCCGCTCGGCGTCGCCTTCGTCCACGAAGACACGGTGTTTCGCGAGTTCGGTCCGATAGCCGGCAGCACCGTCCGCCTGGCCTACGACGCCGCACCCAAGGGTGGCGACCTGCTGTCCTACCAGACGATCGATTTTGACGCCCGGAAGTACCTGCGGATCGGCACGTCGGGCCTGTTCGCGGTGCGCTTCAAGGGCTTCAAGAGCTGGGGCGCGAACCCGGATTTCAGTTACTTCGGCGGCAACTCCGAGATGCGCGGCTACGAATACCTGTCGTTCATCGGGCAGAAGGGGTTCTTCGCCAACGCCGAGCTCCGCTTCCCGCTCATCGAGGCGATGCTGACGCCGGTCGGCGTCCTCGGCGGCATCCGCGGCACCATCTTCGGCAACATCGGCGGGGCCGGTTTTCCCCAGCAGAACTACCGGTTCTCGTCGAGCGACACGATCAGCGAGCAGCCGATCCTGGGCTTCCAGTACGGCGCCGACGGGACGACGATCGAGGCCGTTTACGGCGATCCGCTGACGGTGTCCGGCTTCCGCCTGCAGGACGGCCGCGCCTCCTACGGGCTCGGCATCGAGAGCTTCCTGCTCGGCTTCCCGGTGCACGTCGACTACGTCTGGCGGACGACGTTCAACAAGCAGTGGGAGGACCTGGTCTTCTCGAGCTCGGGTGGCAGCAGCGAGTTCCGGAAGGGCAAGTTCCACTTCTGGATTGGCTACGACTTCTAAGAGCGAAGTCGAACTTCCAACTTCCAATCTCCAACTGCCAAGGAACCACCAACTCCCAACGTCCAACCAGGATCGGCTCGCAGCGGCGGGCTTCCTGGCTGGTCGTTGGCCTGGAATTCAGTGCGGGCTTCGGAGTTGGAAGTTGGGAGTTCCTTGGAAGTTGGGAGTTCCTTGGAAGTTGGGATTTGGTCGTTGGGAGTTGACACGGAACGAATCGGATAGGCTCTTGGTGTGACCGTGTCGCCCAAGAGCCCTTCCGATTCGTTCTCCGTGATCACCCAGGTCGTCCTGCCGAACGATGCCAACCCGCTCGGGTTCATCCTCGGCGGGACGGTCATGCACCTGATCGACATCGCCGGCGCGATGTGCGCCAGCCGTCACTCGCGGACGCGGGTGATGACGGCCGCGGTCGACGGACTGCAGTTCCTCCACCCCATCCCCATCGGCGACATCATCATCCTCGAGGCGCGCGCGACGTGCGCCTTCAACCGCTCGCTCGAGGTCCAGGTCGATGTGTTCGGGGAGAGCACGCTGCAGGCGACGCGGCGCCGGACGTCGCGGGCCTACCTGACGTTCGTCGCCGTCGACGCGGTGGGGCATCCGCTCGACATGCCGCCGCTGGCGTTGACGACGCCGGAGGAAGTGCGGGTGGCCGCCGACGCGGGGGCGCGTCGAGCGGCTCGCCTGGCCGCGAGGCAGACGCTCGCGGCGGAGGGGTAAGGCACCCGGCGGCGGCGCGGGCTCGCGCCGGCCGCCTGGCCCCCGCCGCTCGACCTACTTGGTGTAGTACTTCGAGTTCACGTCGATGTAGTCCTTCGACGCGTCGGGCACTTCGTCCATCGCGAAGATGGCCTCCACCGGGCACGCCGGTACGCAGGCGCCGCAGTCGATGCACTCGTCCGGGTGGATGTAGAGCTGTTCGACGGTGGCGAACTCGGGCTCGTCCTTCCGCGGGTGGATGCAGTCGACTGGGCAGACGTCCACGCAGGCGCTGTCCTTGGTGCCGATGCACTTCTCGGTGATCACGTAAGCCATGTCCGATACTCCTTAAGTCGGGTCGACGGGGGAAAGTGGGCCGGGACCGGCGGGTGGTGCCAGCGTGCCGCCGAGCCGGAGCGAGACGAGGCGCGCCAGCTCGCCGACTTCGACGCGGCAGCCGCGCGTCAGCGTGTCGTCGGCGAGATCGTGCGCGAAGAGGCCGACGCGCGCGACTTCGCGCCCGGCGTAGTCGATGACCGGCGCGCACGTGCACGCCAGGTGCTGGCCGGCCCGCTCGGCGATGCCGGCGGCGGGCCGCGGCGGCCCGAGCCGGCGCGGCTCGAGCGGCCCGGCGGCGACGGCGCCGCGCGATTCGAGCCGAAGGCAGCTGAGACGACGGGCGGACTCGGCGCTGAAGTAGAGCGCGCAGTGCCCGGGCATGGCGCGCCCGTAGGTCGTGTGCATCGCGACGTCGTCCGGACCGGCGCTCCACACGTAGGTCACTTCCCCATCGGCGGCGGTCGCCAGGAACGCGCGCCAGCCGGTGCGCAGCACCACCTCGCGCATCGCCGGGTAGGCGTGCAGGCGGAGCTCGGAGCGTCCCAGCAAGCGGACGCTCAGGTCGAGCATCTTGAGCGACAGGCGGTAGCGGCTGGTGTCGTCGTCCTGCTGGACGTAGCCGCGGCGCTTCAGCACGGCGAGCAGGCGGTGGACGGTGGCGGCCGGCTGGCCGAGCTGGCGGCGCAGGTCGCTGATCGACAGGCCACGTTGCGCCTGGCTCAGCGCCTCGCAGATCTCGAACGCCTTGTCGATGGACGTCGACACGGCCGCAGCCGGCTCGGCTGGCTGCGACGATGGCTCATTCCATTCTTCGGAACGGCGTTCCAGTTCCACACCGGCCACTGTACTGCCCGGCTAGCTGTCGAACAAGGACTTAAACGGGTCGGATATGCCAGACCCGGCCTGCGGGCGGACGCCGCGGCGCGCCCAGCGCCGCGAATAGCTGGACACTCGCCAAGGAGGCCGCCGCGGCGGTTTCTGAGGGAAACCGCCGCCAACAAACAGCTACACAATCTTCATGCGGCCGGAAAAGCCTTCGTCGTAGGCGTGGTAGTGCGTGATGGCTTCCTCGGGGTACTGCCAGCAGTAGTAGCCGTCGCCGTTGTCGAAGTCGACCAGCCACAGGCCCTTGGCCTCGACCTGCAGCTCCTTCAGCCGGCTGGCCCACCGGCTGACGACGGAGTCCAGCTGCTCGGTGAGCACCTCGTGCTTCGGGTGCGCCTCGCCGTGCTGACGCAGCTCGCGCGACAGTTCCTCGGCCTCCCGCACCGCCTCCGCGGTCACGAGCTTCACGGAGGGGAGGAGCCGGCTGGCCTCCTCGAGGGAGAACTGGCGGCCCGAGGCGAGCGGAACGGTCATCGTGAGCTGATTATAATGAAAGGCGCGCCTATGCCTGATATGCGATGGCTCCTCGCCAGGTCGTTCATTGGTGGCTGCGGCATCTACCTGATGCTCACGGCGTGCGGCGGCTCCAAGACCCCGACGTCGCCGCAGACGCCGCCGACGTCCGGGCCGACCGTGACGATCGGGAGCACCGGCCTGGTCCCGCGGACCATCGACGTCCCCGTCGGTGGCCGCCTGACCATCGTCAACAACGACAGCGTGTCCCACGACATGGGCTCGGACCCGCATCCCTTCCACGAGGACTGCCCCGAGCTGAACCTGATCGGGATGCTGCAGCCGGGCCAGTCCCGCACCAGCGGCAACCTGGTCGAGGCGCGGACGTGCGGGATGCACGACCACCTCCGCCCGCTGGTCACCTCGCTTCAGCTCCGCATCACCATCCGCTGACGTCCCTCGTGCACCGGCTCGCCAAGCCGTGCAATTTTGCCAGTGGCCGTCCAGCTTTTACACGGATCAAGGGCGATTTCGCACCTACCAGATCTGTAAGACGAGCGGCGGAATTCCGCCGCTGGGCTGCGCCGCAACTCACGCAAACGTGAGCACTTGCCGGTTTTGGTGGTGGTTTCGTCGAGCTGGTCCGATATCTGCACAGCCGCGAACCGTGCCCCGACACACCGCCTCGCTCATCGCCTTGGGCGCACTGGCCATGTTGTCCACCGGACGACTGGCCGCTGCACCGGAATCGCCGCGCCCTCCGGCCGGGGCGACGGCCGTCCGTCCGTCGGATCGGCCGGCGGCCACGGCCATCTCCCGACCGTCGGTCCCGCTCCGCTTCGAGCCGCTGCCGGCGTCCGACAACGGCTCGCGCGTGTTCGTCGCCCGGTCGGCGGGCTACGCGGTCCACGTCGGTCCGACGTGGGCGGAAATGCACGCGACCGATCGGCCGGACGCCGGCGCCAAGGGTGCCGACCCGATCGCGATGCGGTTCGCCGGCGCCGCGGCGGGGCCCCGCGAGGTGAGCCTCGAAGGCTCCTCGACCACGGTGAACTACCTGGTCGGGGCCGACCGGCAGGCGTGGCGGACGGGCCTCGAAGCCCGCGCGCGCGTCCGCTTCCGCGACGTCTACCCGGGCATCGACGTCGCCTACTACGGCACCGACCGCGAGGTCGAATACGACATCCTGGTCGAGCCCGGGGCCGATCCCGGTCAGGTGCGGCTGCAGCTCTCGGGCACCGGCCACGTCGCCATCAGCGACGACGGCGACCTCGAGCTCGGTCCCGGCGCCGCGCCGGTGCGGGTCCGGGCGCCGTTCGCCTACCAGCTGGATGGCCAGTCGCGGATCCCGGTCGCCAGCCGCTACGTGCTCCACGCCGACGGCACGGTCGGCTTCGCGCTCGGCCGCTTCGACCGCCGCAAGGCCCTCGTCATCGACCCGATCCTCAGCTATTCGCGGCTCCTGGGCGGCTCCGGCTTCGACGAAGCGGCGTCGGTCGCGGTCGATGCGACCGGCAACGTCTACGTCGCTGGCACGACCTCCTCGCCAGGCTTCCCCGGCGCGCCCGGGTCGCCTGGCGGCATCGACCTGTTCGTCACCAAGCTCGACTCGCGCGGGTCGACCGTCCTGTTCTCGACCTACATCGGCGGGTCGGGCATCGACGAAGCGCGCGGCATGACGATCGACACGCTGGGCAACGTCTACGTCGTCGGCTCGACGACGTCGACCAACTTCCCGACCGTCTCACCGCGGCAGGCCGCGCTGGCCGGCGAATCGGACGGTTTCCTGCTCCGGATCTCGACGCACCGGCGGCGGCCTGGCCTTCTCGACCTACTTCGGCGGCACGGACAACGACGAAGTGAATGCGGTCGCGGTCGACGCCGCCCGCAACATGTACGTCGCCGGAACGACGCGGTCGGCGAACCTTCCGCTCGCTGAACCCGGATCCAGGCCTACCAGCGGCGCGCTCGACGGTTTCGTCGCGCAAGTTCGCCGCGGACGGCACGCTCGTCCTACTCGCACCTACCACGGCGGCAACGGATCGACACGCTGGAAGGGATCGCCGTCGACGGCCGCCGGCAACGTCAACACGGTCGGCTCGACGACGCTCGACCAACCTGCCGGTGCTGAGCGCCTAGCGCGTCGACCTCGGGCGGCCGCGTCGATGCGCTTCTTCTCGCGGTTCGCGGCCGCCGGCGACGCTGCTTTTCTGCACCTACTTCGGCGGCATTGCGGCAACGACGTCGGCCGCGCCGTCGCGGTCGTGCCGCTCCGGGTGGGCCGTTCATCGCGCGGCAGCACGGCGTCGCCCGACTTCCCGGTCGTCGCGGCCGATCCAGCCGACGTTCGGCGGCGGGCTCGATGCCTTCCTGGTGGCGGTCTCGCCGACCGGCGCCATCGCCTGGTCGACCTACTACGGCGGGACGCGCAGCGAACGCGGGCGGGCCGTCGCGCTGAACCAGAACGGCAAGCTGATTTTCTCCGGCCAGACCTTTTCGCCCGACCTGCCGCTGGTGCGCCCGGCGCAGCTTCGCACCGGCGGCAACCGCGACACGTTCGTCGTCGAGCTCGATCCGCCTTACAGCGCGTTCATCTACGCGACCTACCTGGGCGGCAGCAACAACGACGAGGGTAGTGGCGTGGCGGTCGACTCCGTCGGGCCGAGTGTTCGCGGCGGGCGCGGCGTCGTATCCGTCGCCGGGCGGCCTCGGCGCCTCGGACGCCTTCGTCTACGGCGTCTCGAGCGGCCTGGCCGGCGTCGACACCGACAGCGACGGCCTGCCCGACGACTGGGAGACGCAGTTCGGCACCGATCCGAACGTCAACGACGCCGCGGCAGATCCCGACGGCGACGGCTTCACCAACGCCCAGGAGCTGGCCAGCAACACGCACCCGACCGGCTACTTCACCCGCTTCCTGGCCGAAGGATCGACAGGCGCCTTCTTCGACGATCGCATCGCGCTGTTCAACCCGGGCGCCGACATCGCCACCGTCGTCCTCCGCTTCCAGCGCGACACCGGCGCCGAGATTCAGCAGATCCTGGCCATCCCGTCGCGCAGCCGGGCCACGGTCAACCCCGAGACGATCGTCGGGCTCGAGAACGCCGCCTTCGCGACCGTCATCGAAAGCAATCAGCGCGTCGTCGTCGACCGCACGATGACCTGGGACGGCAACGGCTTCGGCAGCCACGCCGAGACGTCGATCGAGCAGCCGGCGACGACGTGGTATCTGGCGGAGGGCTCGACCTCCGGTAACTTCGATCTCTACTACCTGCTGCAGAACCCGAACGCCAGCGCGGCGCAGGTCACGATCACCTTCCTGCGGCCGAGCGGCGGTCCGGTGACCAAGTCCTACACCGTCAACCCGCGCAGCCGCCGCACCATCAACATCGACAACGAGACCGGCTTCACCGGCCGCCCGGCCACCGAGCGCACCCTCGGCAGCACCGACGTCTCGGCGACCATCCAGTCGATCAACGGCGTGCCGATCCTGGTCGAGCGCGCGATGTACATGACGGTGAACGGCCGCGTCTTCGCCGCCGGCCACGACAGCGCCGGCGTCACCGCGCCGCAGGCCAGCTGGTTCCTGGCCGAGGGCTCGACCGGCACGTTCTTCGACCTGTTCATCCTGCTCGCCAACCCGACGACGACGCCGACGACCGTTCAGGTCACCTACCTGCTGTCGGGCGGCACGCAGGTCGTCCGTCAGTACCGGCCTGCCGGCGCAGAGCCGCCGCACGATCTACGTCGACAGCGAGCCGGGCCTCTCCAACGTCGCCTGCTCGGCGATCGTCCGCTCACTCAACGCCGCCGTGCCGATCGTCGTCGAGCGCGCGATGTGGTGGCCGGACGGCAACTGGACGGAGGCGCACAACAGCTCCGGCGCGATCGTGACCTCGCCGACGTGGGCGCTGGCCGACGGCGAGGTCGGCGGGACGTTCGCCAACCAGACCTACGTGCTGATCGCCAATACCTCAGCCTTCACGGCGACGGTGCGCGTGCGGGCGTTCTTCGAGGACCAGGGCGAGGCCCTCGATCGCACCTACGCGATCCCTGCCAACAGCCGCTTCAACGTCGACTACAGCAACACCATCGCCCAGGGGCGCCGTTTCTCCGTGCTCATCGAAGGGACCGGGCCGACGCCGAGCGAGGAGCCGCAGCTCGTCGTCGAGCGCGCGATGTACTCGAACTCCGGCACCGCGATCTGGGCAGCCGGCACCGACGCGCTGGGCACCCCGATCTTCCCCGAGGCCACCTTCACGGCCACGCCGAACGGGCTGTTCCCGAAGGTGCTCGTGGTCGACGACGGCACGCGGGTCTCGGTGGTCAACCGCGATCCGGACCAGACCGACACGATCGACTGCGTGCCGGGCGGGCACGACATCTCGGACGATCCGCACCCGACGCACGGCGACAACCCGGAGTTCGGCAGCGGCCGCCTGACCCTGAACCAGTCCCGGCTGACGGCGAACCTGGTGACGCCCGGCGCGTTCGGCGTGCACGACCACTGCCACGGTGCCGACGATCGCTACCGCGCCCGCGTCATCGTCCGCTTCACGCCGTAGACTCCACACGGCCGGGGTCCCTCGCCCCGGCCGCTACCCGCCGGCCGGGGTGCCGTATCGCTTGGCGGCGCGTTCCTTGGCGCGACGGGCTTCCTCGTCCCGGTTGCGGTGGGGCGCCGTCGTGACCAGGGCGTCGAGAAGGCGTCGCGCCGACTGCGTGACCTCGTCGACGGCCAGGTCGAAGGCCGCCTGGTTGGCCTGCGATGGTCGCGTGAAGCCGCTGACCTTGCGCACGAACTGGACCGCCGCGGCGCGCACCTCGGCGTCGGACGCGGGCGGATCGAAGTTGAACAGCAGCCTGATGTTCCGACACATGGTCCCCATGAATAGCATGGGATGAGCACGGGCGCCGCCGCGGCGGATGGTACGATGGCCGGCCATGCCGCCGCCGGCCCTTTCGTCCATCGACACCGCCGGCGACGCCGCCGCGGTCTACGCGCGCCGCGCGGCGCGCGCCGACGCGGAAGCCGCGAGCCTCGGCGCCCGGTCGCGCCGCATCTCGTATCTGCGGCTCGTCGCGGCGGCGCTGGCCGTGACGGGGTTCGTGCTGCTCGCCACCGGCCGTGGCGGCCTGTTCGCGACGCTCTACGCCGTCGTCGGCCCTGGGGCGTTCGTCGCGCTGGCCATCGTTCACGCCGGCGTTGAACGTCGGCGCGAGCACGCCACCGGCTATGCCGGGCTCAATCGCGAAGCCATCGCTCGCCTCGAGCGGCGCTGGGACGCCCTGCCGGCGCCGTGGCAGCCCGGGCCGCTCGACGATCACGCCTACGCCGGCGATCTCGACGTCTTCGGTCATGCGTCGATCGCCCAGCTCGCCGGCCCTGTGCACACACCGACCGGACGCCGCGCCCTGGCGTCCTGGCTGCTGGCGATCGACGAGGCGACGCTCGCCGGCATCCGCGATCGCCAGGCCGCCGTCGCCGAGCTCGCGCCGGCCCTCGACTTCCGCCAGGACCTCACGCTCGCCGCCCGGGCGACGCCGCACGACGCCGGCCAGCACGAGCTCGGCGCGTTCGTCGCGTGGGCGGAAGGCGACAGCTGGTTGCTGGCGCGGCCGTGGATCCCGATCCTCGCCGTGATCCTCGGCGCCGTCACCACCACCGGCGCGATCCTCTACTACGCCGACGTGGTCGGCGGCCCCTGGTTCGTCATCACCGCGACGCTCGGCTGGCTCCTGCGCGCCATCGTCCACGCGCCCCTCGAGGCGACCAACGCCGGCGCCGGCGGCGAGCGCGCGCTGCGCGGCTGGTCAGCGTTGGTGCGCCTGGTCGCGCGGACGCGGTGGCAGAGCCCGCCGCTCGCCGAGGCGCACGCGGTCCTCGACGCCGGACACGTCCGCGGCGCGCTCCGCGCCCTCGAGCAGGGCGTCGCCCTGGCCGATTTCCGGCTCTCCACGTATCTCTACCTGCCGGTCCAGACCATCACCCTGTGGGATCTGCACGTCTGGTGGGCGCTCGAGCGCTGGCGCCATCGCTACGGGCGCCACGTCCGCGGCTGGCTCGAGGCGATCGGCCGCGTCGAGGCGCTGTCGGCCCTCGCCTCGATCGCACACGATCATCCCGGCTGGGCCTTCCCCACCGTCCACGACACGCCCGCCGCGGCTGCGCTGCGCATCGAGGCCACCGCGCTGGGCCACGCCCTCCTGGCCAACGCCGCACGCGTCACCAACGACGTCGCGATCGGGCCGAAGGGCCGCTTCCTGCTCGTCACCGGCTCGAACATGTCGGGCAAGAGCACCCTGATGCGCGCGGTCGGCGTCAACGTGGTGCTGGCGCACGCCGGGGCCCCCGTCTGCGCGGCGACGATGCAGCTGCCGCTCGTCGCGCTGCACACCAGCATGCGCGTCGCCGACTCGCTCGAGCGCGGCCTGTCGCTGTTCATGGCCTCGCTGGTCCGGCTCGAGCGGATCGTGCGCGCCGCCCGCGAGGCGCGCCCGGATCGGCCGGTCTGCTACCTGCTCGACGAAGTGCTGCAGGGCACCAACAGCGCCGAGCGGCGGGTCGCCGTGCGCACGATCGTCGATCACCTGCTGGCGTCGTGGGCCCTCGGCGTCGTCACGACGCACGACCTCGACCTGGCGCGCGACCCGGCCTTCGCCGCGCACGCCGACAGCGTCCACCTGCAGGAAACGCTGACCGGCGATGGCGATGCGGTGACGATGACGTTCGACTACCGGCTCCGTCCCGGTCCCGCCACCGGCGGCAACGCGCTGCAGTTGCTCAGACTGCTTGGTTTGCACCGGGCCTCTCACGGCCCGGTGCGGGCCGACCCTTGAGCGTGCGGTCTGCTCTGCGCGGTGCTGGGCGCGCCGCGGCGCCCGCACGCGGTCGGCGCTAGTAAAACGTCACGTTGTCGAGCTCGAGCCAGCCGAGACGCCCCGTGTCGCGAACCATCTCGAAGCGGACCTCGACGGCGTCGCGACCGCTCCACGTGACGTGCTCGCCGGTGCCGTTCTGGCCGATCGACGCGAACGGGATGCTGACCGGCGTCCACAGCGGCGAGCCCGAGAAGTAGGACTCGTGGTAGCGGCCGTCGGCGACGCCCTTGGACACGAAGACGACGCGGTAGCGGCCTTCGCCGCGGGCCTCGAAGCGCAGGCCACGGAAGCGGCTGACGTCGACCGGCCGGTCGCCCGGATCGAGCTTGAGCGCGGCGCGGGCGTAGGGCTCGCGGCCGGGCCCCATGCGCGCCGACACCAGCAGCGCGTGGTCGCGCAGGCCCTTCACGACGCGGCCCATGATCAGCGTCGTCGCGTTGCCGCCTTCGCCGCTGCCGGATCCGACCCAGCCCGGTCCGACCGCGCTGACCGTGTCGCCGCGCTCGAAGTCGTCGAGCAGCGCCTCGCGCAGGCGCGCCGCCGCCACGACCGGCGCGACCGCCGGGGCGGGCGACGCGTCCGGCACCGGCGTCTTCGCCGGCTCGGCAACCGCGCGGGCGGGTGCTCGCTTCGGCGCGGGCGTCTCCACCGGCGCGGCGATCGGGGCGGGCGGTGAGGCCACCGCGGCGGTCGCCGGGGGGGTGTCGGTGGCCGCGGGCGCTGGTGGCGGCGCCGTCGGTATCGGCGGCGGTATCGGCGCGGTCTTCGCCCCCCTGGCGGCGCGCATCCGCGATCGCGCGGCCGGCGGGGCGATCGGCGGCGCCACCGCCGCCGCCGACGGCGCGGCGGGCGTCGAGTCGCTGCCAGCCGTTGCAGCGGTCGGCGTCGCCACGGCGGGCGCCACCGCTGGCGGCTCGGGCGCCGGACGCGACAGCGTCGCGCGATCCACGTCGACGCCGCCGAGGAAGACGTGCTCGACGTCGGTCAGCGCGTCGAGCGACACCGACGGATCGCCGGCGACGACCACGAGATCGGCGCGCATGCCGGGCGCCAGCAGGCCGCGATCGGACTGCAGGCCGAGCGCCCAGGCGCCGCCACCGGTCATGGCGGTCACCGCATCGAGCGGCGACAGGCCGGCAGCGGCCATCCGGCTCACGTCGAGGGCGCCGTCGTCGCCGGTGAGACTGGCGAGCGCCAGGCGCGCCCGCGAGGCCCTGGCCGCCGTCGCCGCCGCCGCGGCGGCGTCGCCCAGCGTGATGCCGATGGTCCCCGACCGCAGCGCGCGGCCGCCGGCCGGCGCCGGCGCCGTGGACGCTTCGGCCGACGGGATCGTTACCAGACGCGGCTGGACTGGATCGCTGGTCGACGTGCCCGGGTCGCCCTCGACCGCCGCGGTGGTCACGCCGCCCGCGAGCATGCGGCCCAGCCGTCGCCGGCCCGCGTCGGTCGATCGATCCGAGCCGGGCGCGCCGGTGTCGATGAGCCCGGGCAGGACCGCCTTGCCGGCGCCGTCGATCGTCTGCGCATCGGCGGGTGCTTCCACCTGCCGGCCGACCGCGGCGATGCGGCCGCCGGCGATGACGATGGTGCCGGTGAATGGCTCGTTCCCCGATCCGTCGACGATGCGCGCGCCGACGATCGCAATTGGCGGACGCGACTGCGCGCGTGGCTGCGCCATCGATGTGGCAAGCGCGGCGAGCACGGTCGCCGTGAGGCCGAGCCCGCGGGCCACCCGGCTCAGCGGGCGAGGATCACTCATCACGCGCCATTGTATCGGCCGCGGCGCGAAGTCAGGCGAGCTCGGCCGTCCCGTCGGCGGTCGGCGGCCAGGCGTCGCCCCACGCGGCGTCACGCGCCTCGCGGTAGGCCGGCGCGCGGCGCGTCACCACCACGTCGGACAGGCCGTCGGCCGCGCACAGCGCGAGCCGGACGTGCCCGGTCCCCTTCTGCGGCCGGCGGAGGATGCGGCTGCCGGCACGCGCTCGCAGCAGCGACGCGTCCCGCACGGCGACGACGTAGGCGAACTTCTCGTCCTCCCAGCCGAGGTCGGCGTGCTTCGACTGGCGATGGGCGCGGCTGCGATCGAGGCGGACCGCGAAGTGGCACCAGTCGGTGCCGGCCATCGGGCACGCCGCCTGGTGCGGACACGGCGCGGCGATCGTCGCGCCTGCCGCGATCAGGCGATCGCGGCCGGCGCGGATGCGCGCGAACCCGGCCGGCGTGCCCGGCTCGACCACCACCAGCGCGCCGGATGCGACGGCCAGGGCCCGCTCGATCGCCCGCGCCGCGCGCGCCTCCGCCAGCTCGCCGATCGCGTAGGACAGCACCACCAGGTCGGCTGCCGGCGCGTCCGCGGCGGCCAGGTCACCCGTCCGCGGATCGACCGTCGGCCCGGACGCCGATCCGGCCGGGTCGTGCCGCCAGAGCCGCAGGCCCAGCTGAAGGAGGTCCGGATCCCGGTCGATCAGCGTGACACGGCGGATGCCCGGCCAGCGCGACGCGGCCGGCCAGAGAACGGTGCCGGGCCCGGCCCCCAGATCGAGGACGGTGCGCGGCTCGACCCGGGTGTGGCGGGCGACGGCGTCGAAGACCGCGTGGAGCGCCGCCGCGGTCGCCGGCAGCCGCACGACGGCATAGGCGAGTCGCTCGGCCTCGCTGAGTCGCCCGACGGCGCCGGTCGCGCCAGGTCCGGCCGGAGCGGGGGCGTCGCGATAGCGCCGCGACAAGGTCTCGACGGCGCGCGACAGCTCGGCGCCGGGGACCGTGGCGGTGATGCCGGCGATGGCGTCTCGCAGCGCGCGATCGAACGGCGCGGCCATGGTCGACTAGGGGGCTAGCGCCCCGTCCGCTGCTGCTGGAAGTTGGCCAGCGCCCAGGTCATCGAGGCGAACGCCAGGCGCGCCGGATCGAGCGCCAGCGGATCGTGCCACTCGATCGCCGCGACGCCGTCGAGCTGTCGGGGCGCCGCGCCGGCGACCAGCTGCGCCACGAAGACCAGATCCACCACGTGATAGGTCACGCCGCGATAGGCGTAGGTGTTGGGCTGCGAGCCCAGGTAGGCGATCGCCTCGAGCTCGACGCCGACCTCCTCCCGGACCTCGCGCCGCAGCGCGATCTCCGGCGTCTCGCCGGCATCCACGAAGCCGCCGACGAGGGCGAGGCGGCCAAGCCCCGGCGCGTGGCCGCGGCGGATGAACAGGCCCCGCCCGTCGCCGCGCAGCAGGATCGCCGCCGCCGACACCGCCGGGTTGAAGTAGTAGGCGAAGCCGCACGCGGCGCATACCAGCGGGCACGCCCCGGGCGTGGTCAACGCGGCACCGCACCTGGGGCAGCAGCGGAACTGCGCCCGGGGCTCGGCCGGAACGACGTCGGACTCGGACACGCGCGGATGGTACCACCGCCTCCCGGCGGCCCCGTACGACGCCGCCCGCGTGGCGGCGCCGCGACGCGCTCAGCGTCGCGAGTAGCAGCCGACACGCCAGGAGGGCGGCAGCGGGCCGTCCTGAGGGGACGGCCCGCCAAACATATATAGAATGGCGCCATGCGACATGCGACTGCGGGAGTCCGCTGGGGGTGGGTGGTGGCGGCCGGTCTCGGCCTGACGACCATCGGCCTCCAAGGACAATCGATGACCACCCCCAAGACGATCGGCACGCTCATCAAGGCGGATCCGCGTTTCGACACGCTGATTGCGCCGGGCACCACGATTGAGGTCCTCGCCGGCGGCTATGACTGGTCCGAGGGCCCGGTCTGGGTGCCGCGCGACGGCGGGTTCCTGCTCTGGTCGGACGTCCCGGCCAACACCATCTTCAGGTGGTCGCCGGGCAAGACCGCGGCCCCCTTCATGAAGCCGTCCGGGTTCACCGGCGTCGGCAAGTACAGCGGCGAGCCGGGCAGCAACGGCCTGACGCTCGACCGGCAGGGCCGCCTCATCGCCGCCGAGCACGGCGACCGCCGCGTCTCGCGCTACGACTGGACGGGCGGCAAGCGCACCCTCGCCGATAACTGGCAGGGCAAGCGCTTCAACAGCCCGAACGACGTCATCGTCAAGTCGAACGGCGACGTCTACTTCACCGATCCCATCTACGGCCTGCCCGATCGCGAGAACGACAAGACGCGCGAGACCGACTTCTGCGGCGTCTACCGCTGGTCGGCGAAGACCGGCGAGGTGACGCTCCTGACCAGGGAGCTGTCGCGCCCGAACGGCCTCGCCTTCTCGCCGGACGAGAAGCTGCTCTACGTCGCCAACTCGGATCCGGAGAAGGCGATCTGGATGGTCTACCCGGTGCAGGCGGACGGCACCACCGGCGCCGGCACGGTGTTCAAGGACGTGACCAGCATGGTCGGCGCCAAGAACCCGGGCCTGCCCGACGGCCTGCGCGTCGACGCCAAGGGCAACCTGTTCGCCACCGGTCCCGGCGGCGTCCACGTCTACGCCCCGGACGGCACCCTCCTCGGCCGCATCGAGACCGGCCAGGCCACGGCCAACTGCGCCTTCGGCGGCGACGGCAGCGATCTCTACATCACCGCCGACATGTACATCGTCCGCGTGAAGACGAAGACGAAAGGCGCGGGCCTCTGAAGATCGCCACCTGGAACGTCAACGGGCTGCGCGCCCGCCAGGCGCAGCTCGAGGCGTGGCTCGCCCAGGCCCAGCCCGACGTGCTGTGCCTGCAGGAGATCAAGGCGTCGCCGGCGCAGCTCGGTTTGCTGGCCGACATCGCGGGGTACCATTGCTACTGGCACGGCGACAAGGGCTACTCGGGCGTTGCGCTCCTCGTCGCCGAGCGCGTCGCCCCGGACCGCCCGGGCTACGTCGTCCCGCCGTTCGACTTCGAGGCGCGGATCGTGACGACGCGGCTGGCGGATCTGGCCGTGGCGTCGGTCTACGTGCCGAACGGCGGCAAGGACTTCGAAGCCAAGCTGCGGTTCCTGTCCGACCTCGAGGCGTTCGCGGCCGCTCACGCCCGCGACGGCATCCCGCTCGTGATCTGCGGCGACCTGAACGTGGCGCGCTCCGATGCGGACATCCATCCGAAGGAACGCAAGCTGAATCAGATCGGCGCGCGCCCCGACGAGCGCGCGCTGTTGGAGCGCGTGGTGTCGCACGACCTGGTCGACGTGCAGCGCACGCTGCACCCCGATGCGACCGACCTCTTCACCTGGTGGCCGCCGTGGCGCGACCTGCGCAAGAAGAACGTCGGCTGGCGCATCGACTACGTGCTCGCTTCGACGGCGCTGCACGCGCGCACGGCGAGCTGCATCGTCGAGCCCGAGGTCGGCACCAGCGATCACGCCCCGGTCACCTGGACGTTCACCTAGGACGCATACCGTGTCCGCCTGGAGCTCACGATGCGCTTCGGCCCTCTGCTCGCCTGCGCCTGTCTCGCGGTCACGGCGGCTTGCCGTGACGCCACGCCTCCGCCAATGAGCGCGACACCGCCGACCACGCCGCCGGCGTCCGCGGCCACCGTGCGCGACCCGCACTCCGCCGCCCGGCCGGACGAGGCGCGGGTCACCCACGTCGCGCTCGATCTGACCGCCGACTTCGCGGCCCGGACGCTGTCCGGCACGGCGACGCTGACGCTGGCCCGCACCGGGTCGGCCGCGGCGCTGGTGCTCGACACCGCCGACCTGACCATCGTCAAGGTCACCGACGCCTCGGGGCACGCGCTGGCGCACGCCTTCGGCGCCAAGGACGCGATCCTCGGCCAGCCGCTGACGATCACGCTGACGCCCGAAATCACGAAGGTCGTCGTCGACTACCGGACGTCGCCGCAGGCGTCGGCGCTGCAGTGGCTGTCGCCGTCGCAGACCGCCGGCAAGAAGCACCCCTACCTGTTCTCGCAGGGACAGGCGATCCTGACGCGGTCGTGGCTGCCGACCCAGGACAGCCCGGCGATCCGCCAGACCTACGAGGCGCGGATCACCGTGCCGGCGCCGCTGCTGGCGGTGATGAGCGCGGAGCGGCTGACCCCGGACGGAGTGACGCTGCCCGACGGGCGGCGGCGCTTCGAGTTCCGCCTGACCCACCCCATCCCGCCCTACCTGATCGCCCTTGCCGTCGGCGATCTCGCGGTCCGGCCGATCAGCGCCCGGACCGCCGTCGTCGCCGAGCCGTCGGTGGTCGACCGCGCCGCCGCCGAGTTCGCCGATCTCGAGAAGATGGTCGCCGCCGCCGAGGCCCTCTACGGGCCCTATCGGTGGGGCCGCTACGACGTGCTGGTGATGCCGCCGTCGTTCCCGTTCGGCGGCATGGAGAACCCCATGCTGACGTTCGCGACGCCGACGATCCTCGCCGGCGATCGATCGCTGACGTCGCTGATCGCGCACGAGCTCGCCCACTCCTGGTCCGGCAACCTGGTCACCAACGCCACCTGGAACGACTTCTGGCTGAACGAGGGCTTCACCGTCTACTTCGAGCTGCGCATCATGGAGGCGCTCTACGGCCCCGAGAAGATGGCGATGCTCGAGGTGCTCGGCCGCCGCGAGCTGGTCGACGAGATCGCCGGCCTCGGCGCCGGCTCGAAGGACACGCACCTGCGGCTCTCGCTGGCCGGCCGCAACCCCGACGACGGCATGACCGCGATTGCCTACGACAAGGGCGCGGCGCTGCTGCGGCTGATCGAGCAGACCGTCGGCCGGGCCAGGTTCGACGCCTGGCTGCGCTCGTGGTTCGGGCGGCGCGCGTTCACCTCGGCGACCACCGACGACTTCGTCGCCGACCTCCGCACCAACCTGCTGGCCGGCGACGCCGCCCTCGAGACGCGCCTCACCCTGCCGGCCTGGCTGGATGCCCCCGGCATCCCGCCCAACGCGACGCAGCCGACCGCCGCCGCCTTCGACGCGGTGGACGCCGCCAGCCAGCGGTTCGCGGCCGGCACGCCGGCGTCGCAGCTCGACACCAAGGGCTGGGACACACAGCAGTGGCTGCGCTTCCTCGGCGGCCTGCCGGAGCGGGTCTCGGCGGCGCAGATCGCCGACCTCGACCGCGCCTTCGGCTTCTCGACGTCGGGCAACTGCGAGATCCTGTTCGCCTGGCTGCGGATCGCCATCCGCCACCACTACCAGCCGGCGATGCCCGCCCTGGAGCACTTCCTGACCTCGCAGGGCCGTCGCAAGTTCCTGCGTCCGCTGTACGATGACCTGATGAAGACCTCGTGGGGACCGGCCGTGGCACGCCGGGTGTACCAGCAGGCGCGGCCGGCCTACCACGCGGTCTCGGTCGCCACGCTCGACACCATCGTGAAATGACCGACGGACGCCGGGGGAAGGTCAGCGCGGGGCTCCTGATGTACCGCGAATGCGGCACGCCGGCCGATGGGATCGAGGTGTTTCTGGTCCACCCGGGCGGCCCGTTCTTCCGCAACCGCGACGAAGGCGCCTGGACGATCCCGAAGGGCGGCATCGAGGCCGGCGAGTCGCCGCTGGCGGCGGCCGAGCGCGAGTTCCGCGAAGAGACGGGCTTCACCCCGGCCGGGCCCTACGTCGAGCTGAACCCGGTCCAGCAGCGCGGCGGCAAGACGGTGATGGCCTGGGCGTTCCGCGGCGACTGCGATCCGTTCAAGGTCAAGCCGAACACCTTCTCGATGGAGTGGCCGCGCGGGTCGGGGCGCCTGCGCGAGTTCCCCGAGATCGACTACGCGGCGTTCTTCACCCCCGAGGACGCGCGCAGGAAGCTGAACCCGGCCCAGGCCGCCTTCGTCGACGAGCTCGTCGGGCTGCTCGCGAACCGGCCGACGGCGCCCTAGCCGCTGGCCGCGTGCGGACGCCGCGGCGCGCCCAGCGCCGCGATTAGCAGGCCGCACGCCGAGCGGCCGGCCCGCGGCGCTTCCTGAGGGGAAGCGCCGCCAACCAAGCTAGGGCAGCAGCGCGCTGCCGAGGGAGGCTGGGCGAGGCTGAGCGCCGAGCCAGACGTTGCGGTAGATCGCCCCGGCGATCGACGCCGACTCGTTGCCGCTGCGGCCGAGCGGGGCGCCGAGGTAGGCATAGTGCGGGTTCGGCCGATAGGCGCCCTCCGGCGTCGGCAGGCCGAAGTCGTAGAGCGTGTTGCCGCCCAGCCCACCCTGGATCATCGTCAAGCGGACCGCGGCGCCCCACGTGAACTTCCAGTGATAGGTCGTGCTCGGGTTGAGGAGGAACACCGAATCGAACCGCTTGGCCGTGTCCGGCTCGTAGCGGACGTCGAGGTCATCGGCGTCACCGTAAATCACGCGCCACTGGATCGCGTTCGGCGGCACGCCGGTCGTGCCGCGATACTGGATGTCGATCCGGTAGTCGTTGGTGATGAAGTCGGTCTGCCCCTCCTGCATGCCGAAGACCTTGGCCTTGTCGCCGGGCGCGTTGGCGCGCAGGCCCTCGACGTCCATCGAGAACTCGCCCGCTGATACCGGCTGCGGCAGCAGATATTTGATGTGGCTGGAGAACTCGTTCAGCTGCACGCCCCGCCCCGGGATGTAGGTGACGCTGCCTACCACCTGGCCCACCGTCTCGCCGTGGATCAGCGGGTCGTAGAGCTCACCGGGCCGGCTGAAGCCCATCAGCTTGGTCCGGAAGCTGGCGCCCGCCGACCACTCCGACGTCGTCGTGCCCTGCACCATCCGCGCCCGCCAATAGAGCTTGGTGGTCGGCTGCAGGTCTTCATCGACAGCGAAGCTGGTCGTCCCGGTGCCCTCGGGGACGCCGGTCTTGGTGACGACGACGCGGTAGCCGCGCGCCGCCCGGCTCATCGCCGCCGCAAAATCCGCGTTGTCGGAGATCTGGAACTCGTAGGTGCGGGCGCCGGTCTGGTCGGACGTCCCATTGCGCACCGTCAGCGTCGGGCGCAGTGTGTCGAGCTGCTTGTTCGTCTCCGGCGTGTCGGCGACCGGCGCGGTCAGCCGCGGCGGCGTCGGCGTCGGCGTGGGCGTCGGCGTCGGTGTCGTCGGTTTGTCGTCGCTGCAGGCGGTCGCCAAGAGGCCGGCCGCGAGCGCGAGCGCGGCGGCGAGGTGTGTCAGGTGCTGTCGGGTCACTGGATGTCCTGAAAAGTCGGTTGACGGGGAGGCAGGTCAGGCGCGACGGCGGCGTCCCTTGGCCGGGTCGCGCTCGACGATGATGATGGTGCGCTGTCGGAGGCGGGAATTCACGGAGGTCCGTGCTTCCCGCAGGATCGACGCGACGTTGGCGACAATGGCGCCGTCCGGCGCGGAGAAGGTCTTCGCGGCCAGGGCGTCGTTCAGGGTCAGCTCCAGGTCGCTGGTCGACATCGGCTGGTCCAACGCGATCAGCGCGCGACCGTTGGCGAGCGGGATCAGCTCGACGCCCGGCATGCGCCTCAAGGCGCTGGCCGGTGGCACGAGGATCAACGCCCCGCGCCCGAACTCCGCCAGCTGCACCGGCGCGTCCAAGGCCGGATGCGACTCGAACAGGTCGACGATGGCCCGGCCCAGATCCAGGTGCTGGGCCTGCAGGCGCTCGATCAGATCTTCGGGCAATGTGACGGACACCGCACGGGCGCGGCGGCCGAACTTCGGCGGCCGGCCGGGCCGCGGTGTGTGGTCGGAGCTGGCTGGAGCAGACATGCGATAGGCCGGACGGCGGAGGGGTCGGGGCATCGGCAACCAGCTCGGCTATTTTCGCTGCGAAATCATCGTTGCGGCTGGATTCTACCTTGAAATATCGGCACCGAGCGTCGGAAACACCAGACCACCGCCACTGGACAGACCGCGCTCGAACGCCAACAATCGACGGCACATGAGCGTGCCGCCTTCCTCGACCGAGCCGCGCCCGTCGCGAGCCACCCCCGCTGGCGCGTCCGCGCGCGTCGCCGCCGTCCAGGCTCCCGTCATCCCGATCGTCGCCGGCTGGATCCGCGACACGCCGGGCACCATCTCGCTCGGCCAGGGCGTCGTCTCGTACGGGCCGCCGCGGGAGGCGATCGCCTCGCTGGCCTCGTTCGGCGGCGAGCTGGCCGATCACCGCTACGGACCGGTCGAGGGCCTGCCGCGCCTGGTGACGCGCCTCGAGCGCAAGCTGCGCGACGAAAACGGCCTCGACGTCGCGCGCGGGTCGCGCGTCGTGGTGACGGCCGGCGGCAACATGGCGTTCCTGAACGCGGTGCTCGCCATCGCCGATCCGGGCGACGAGATCATCCTGCCCGTCCCGTTCTACTTCAACCACGACATGGCCGTCGTGCTGGCCGGCTGCCGCACGGTGCCGGTGGCGACGCGGCCCGATTACCAGCTCGATCTCGACGCGCTCGCCGCCGCGATCACGCCGCGGACGCGGGCCATCGTCACGGTCTCGCCGAACAACCCGTCCGGCGCCGTCTATCCGGAGGCGGCGCTGCGCGCGGTCAACGCGCTGTGCCGCGACCGCGGCCTCTTCCACATCCACGACGAGGCCTACGAGTACTTCACCTACGACGAGCCGCACCTCTCGCCGGGGGCGTTCGCCGACGCCGTCGGGCACACCATCTCGATGTGGTCGCTGTCGAAGGCGTTCGGCTTCGCCAGCTGGCGTATCGGCTACATGACGATCCCCGAGGCGCTGTTCGACGCCGTCAACAAGATCCAGGACACCAACCTGATCTGCCCGGCCGCGGTGTCGCAGCACGCGGCACTGGCCGCCCTCGACGTCGGGCGGCCCTACTGCAACGCCCACGTCCAGGTCCTGGCGCAGGTGCGATTGCTCGTCTACCAGCGGCTCGGCACGCTCGGCGTTCTAGTCGAGGCGCCCGACGCGCGCGGCGCCTTCTACGTGCTGCTGCGCGTCAAGACCGCCCTCGATCCCTACGTCCTCGCCGAGCGGCTGATCCGCGAGCACAAGGTGGCGACGATCCCCGGCCCGGCCTTCGGCCTGACGTCGGGCTGCTCGCTGCGGATCTCCTACGGCGCGCTGGCACCCGACACCGTCGCCGAGGGCATCGACCGGCTGGTCGCGGGACTCGGCACGATCCTGCGCACGCCAGCGTAGCGGCGGAAGTGACCTCGAGCGCGAGGTCCGCAGGACCGGAGCGCCGAGGCTACTTACGCGGGCGACAGCGGCTCGCCCGCCGTGGCGGGCGAGCGCTGGAGTCGGCGGAAGTGAACCGGACTGCACCCGGGCGCGTTTCTCCCGACATATGGTCGGAGCGATGCGTCGCTGGCTGCTCCGCGCCGGGCTCCTGTATCTGCTCGCCTCGCTCGCCGCCGGGGTCGTCCTCGGCGAGTTCGCCCTGCAGCGCGGCCACCTGCCCGGCGGCCCGTCCGACGGGCGCGCCAGGGCGGAGGCCGTGGCCACCGCGCATGGCGCCCGGCTCGAATCGGTCCGGCTCGACGCGGCCGACGGCGTCCCGCTCGCCGGCTGGTTGTTCACGCACGGATTGGCGGCGCGCGGGACGGTCGTCGTCAGCCACGGCTCCGGCGGCTCACGCGATCACGCCACCCCCTACGCCGAGTTCCTCCTCGACGCCGGCTACGACGTGCTCGCCCCGGACGCCCGCGGTCACGGCGAGAGCGGCGGCATCGCGACTTACGGCATCCGCGAGGCCGACGACCTCCGGCGCTGGGCGGCGTGGGTCCGGCGCCGCGCGCCGGGCCGTTGCCTCTACGCGCTGGGCTCGTCGATGGGCGGCGCGCACGCGCTGATGGCCGAAGCCGCGGCCCCGACGTTCTGCGCCATCGTCAGCGACTCGGCCTACGCGGCGTTCCTCGAGGCCGGGCTCGATCGCATCGCCGGCCGGCTCGGCCTCGGCGACGCCGGCCGCTGGGTCGGCCGCCCCGCCGCTTACGCCGGCCTCGGCTACGTCCGGCTCCGCTCCGGCGTGAACCTGCTGGAGGCCCGCCCGGTGGCGGCGATCGCGCGGATCCGCGCACCGGTCCTGCTGATCCATGGCGACGCCGACCACAACACGCCGGCCTACCATGCGGCGGCGCTGGCCGCGGCCCAGCCGGCGGCCGAGCTGTGGCTGGTGTCCGGCGCGACGCACACGGCCGCGTGGCGGGCCGCGCCGCGCGAGTTCCCGCGGCGGATCGTGGCCTTCTTCCGCCGTCACGGGTAAGATTGGGGGACCATGATGAGGATCCGCTCCGTCGCCGCCGCCGTCGCGTCCGCCGTCGTCCTGATCGTCGGCGCCAGCGTCGCCGTCGTCAGCAGCCAGTCCGGCAAGTCAGCGGCCAACAAGCCCAGCGTGGCGGTGTTCAAGAGCCCGACCTGCGGCTGCTGCGTCAAGTGGAACGAGCACATGACCGCCGCCGGCTACGTCGTCACGTCGCGTGACTCGGCGGACATGAACGCAGTCAAGGACGAGCACCGCGTGCCGTCCTCGCTGCGTTCGTGCCACACCGCGCTCGTCGCCGGCTACGTGCTCGAAGGGCACGTGCCCGCGGACGTCGTCGCCAAGCTCCTCGCCGAACGGCCCGCCGGCGTCGTCGGTCTCGCCGTGCCGGGCATGCCCGCCGGCTCGCCGGGGATGGAATCACCCGACGGCTTCAAGACCCCCTACCAGGTGATGGCGTTCACCCAGGACGGCCAGTCGCGCGTCTACGCCTCGAAGTAGGCCGGCCGCGGCGGCGGCGACCGGCGCGGGCACGGCCCTGGCCGCCACCGTCGCCGGACGGGCGAAGCGGGCCAGCACCACATCGCGGCGGCGCCGCGCTTCCAGCACGTCGTCGGTGCCGAGCGATTGACGGACGCGCTCCTGGCGCCAGCCGTCGTGCAGCAGCGTCACGGCCAGCCACCACAGGCGGCCGTTCTTCCACAGGTGGTGGTTCGGGTTGGTTTCGGACGCGCGGCTGGGCGCGAGCTGAGTGGTCGGCATGATGTCTTCTCCTCTGCCGTGCTCGTCGCCTCAGCCACGATCGGGGCCGCGAGGCGACGCGCACGCTGTTGAAGAAGACATCCGGAGAGCCGGATGGCTCGCCGCTCGCCCCGCCACCCTGGATCGGTACGGGTGCGGGATCACGCGGACGGCTGGAGCCGTTCCGGTGGACATTGGGTTGTTCCGCCAACGCAGCGAAACCACATCTCCCTAGGGGCGGCGAGCCGCCCGGAGAGAATGGCACCTTGGGATGTCCGCCCAGGTTGCCGGACCGCGCCTTTTCTCTGGCGGGTCGCTCCGGATGTCTAACGGACTTCAGTCTAGCGGGTCCGGGCCTCGCCGCGCAACGTGCGGAGTTCGTCATAGGACAGCACGCGCCAGCGGCCGGGGGCCAGCGAGCCCAGCTCGACGCCGCCGAACGCCACCCGCAGCAGCCGCGTGACCTCGTGTCCGGCGGCCGCGAAGAGCCGGCGGATCTCCGCGGTTGCGCCCTTCGACCAGTTCCACGATCAGGTGGGTCTCGCGGCCCGACCGCTTGCGTCGGGTGACCAGCCGCGGCGCCACGGAAACGCCATCGATGGCGATGCCGCCGCGGACGACCGCCAGCGCCGCGTCGTCGACGGCGCCGCGGACCGTCACGACGTAGACGCGCGGCACGGCGCACGCCGGATCGGTCAGCGCCGCCGAGAGCCGCGTATCGGTCGTGAACAGCAGCAGGCCGCTGGACGCCAGATCGAGCCGGCCGATGGCCTGCAGGTGCGGGCCGGCGTCGCGGACCAGGTCGTAGGCCGTCGGCCGGCCCTCGGGATCGCGCCGCGTCGTCACCACCCCGCGCGGCTTGTGCAGCAGCACCGTCAGCGTGTCGGCGGCAGCGCGTGCCTCGCCGTCGATCGCGATTCGGACGCGCTCGGGCACGACGGCCAGACTCGGATCGCGCGCGACGTGGCCGTCGACGATGACGCGCCCGCCGCCGATCATCGCCCGCGCTTCGCTGCGCGACGCCATCCCGAGCTTGGACAGCGCCCGTTCCAGCGAGACGGTGCCGGGCGGACGCCGCGCCGTCAGCGGGGGTCGAGCAGCGCCGCTTCGTGCGCGCGCAGCCATCGTCGCGACGCCTCGTGATCCGGACAGGCCCGGGCGACCAGCGCCCAGAAGCGGGCCGAGTGGTTCGGCTGGCGCAGGTGCATCAGCTCGTGGATCAGCACGTAGTCGCGGACGGCGTCGGGCGCCTGAATCAAACGCCAGTTGAGCGAGATGCGTCCGCCGGTGGCGCACGAGCCCCAGCGCGCGCGCTGGTTGCGCACCGCGACCTGCGTCACCGTGAGATCGAAGCGCGCCGCGAGGGCGAGCAGGAGCGCCGGCAGCTCGCGCCTGGCCCGCGCCAGCAGCCATGCCGAGGCGATCGGCCGCAGATCCTCGGCGTCGCGCCGACGCGGCGTCACGAGCAGCACGTCGTCGCCGGCGGCGACGCCGGCGCGCGTCGCCGATCCCAGGCGCAGCGTGACCGCGCGCCCGCCGAGCAGCAGCGTGTGGCCGTCGTTCCAGTCGCGCGGCGGTGCGGTCCGCGCCCGCTCGGCCTGCCTGGCCCGCTGCCGCGCCACCCACTCGCGCTGCCCCTCGAGGAACGACAGCGCCTCGCGCTTCGAGCCCCAGCGCGGAATCGTCACCCGCGGCGTGCCGTCGGGCAGGACGCGCAGGACGTACTGGCGCGCCCGGGGATGGCGGATCAGGCGCGGCGCCAGCGGCGCCGGCGTTTGCGGCGCTGGCGGCGCCGGTCGGATCGAAGATCAGCCGAAGCTGCGGCCAGCAGTCCCTTCACGCCGGCTCCAGCGATCCCGTGAGGAGCGCGTCGACCAGGGCGTCCACGTCCGAGTGGACGTGCAGGCGGGCGCGATCCGACGCACGCAGGAAGCCCTCGGTCGACGGCCGTATCGAGGAAGGTGAGAAACCCGCGCCAGTAGTCACGCACCTCGAGCAGCCCGACCGGCTTGGCGTGGAGGCCCAGCTGGGCCCAGGTCAGGATCTCGCACAGCTCGTCGAGCGTGCCCATGCCGCCGGGCAGCACCAGGAAGGCATCCGCCAACGACGCCATCAGCGCCTTGCGCTCGTGCATGCTGCCGACGATGCGCAGGTCGGTGATGCCGCGATGAGCCAGCTCGCGATCGACCATCGACGCCGGGATGACGCCGGTGACGCGGCCACCGGGCGCGAGCACGGCATCGGCGACGATGCCCATCAGCCCCACGTGGGCCCCGCCATACACCAGCTCGCACCCGCGCCGGGCCAGCACGCCGCCGAGGGCGGCCGCCGCCGCGGCGTAGGCCGGATCGGCGCCAGCGCGCGAGCCGCAGAACACAACGATCCGAGGCATCGGCCGAAGTATACCGTCGCGGTTTTCACTGAAGCAACGAGGGCGCCACTCATCGCCGCGCGCGGGCCCGCGCCGCGGCGCTAGAATCGTCCCATGGCCAGATACGTGTTGCGCATCGCCGCCGTCGTCACGCTCGCCACCGGGCTCGGTCTCGTCGCGTGCGGCGGCGGCAGCGCGACGCCTGCCCAAGCGCCCGGCGCCACCGCCGCCGACGCCAAGGCGTTCGTCGAGAAGGCCGACGCCGACCTGCTCGACCTGAGCCGCCGGCTGTCGCAGGCGCAGTGGGTGTCGTCGAACTTCATCACCACCGACACCGAGGCGATCTCGGCCGACACCTACCAGCAGTTCATCGCCGCGACGATGAAGATGGCGAAGGACGCGGCCCGCTACGACGGCGTCCAGGTCGACGCCGACACGAAGCGGCGGCTCGAGCTGTTCAAGCTGGCCAGCATCCCGCTGCCGGCGCCCTCGAACCCGGCCAAGCAGGACGAGCTGACCAAGCTCGCCGCCGGCCTCGAAGCCGACTACGGCCGCGGCAAGTACTGCCCGCCGGGCAAGCCCTGCCAGGACATCAACGCGCTCGAGCAAGACGATGGCGACGAGCCGCAACCCGGCCGAGCTGCTCGACGCCTGGCGCGGCTGGCACGCCATCGCGCCGCCGATGAAGCCGACGTTACGAGCGCTTCGTGGCGCTCGGCAACGAGGGCGCGCACGGAGCTCGGCTTCGAGGACCTCGGCGCGCTGTGGCGGTCCGGCTACGACATGCACGCCGGACGACTTCGCGGCCGAGGTCGATCGGCTGTGGACGCAGGTCAAGCCGCTCTACGACGCGCTCCACGCCCACGCGCGACGATCGCTCGCTCAAGAAGTACGGCCCGAGCGTGGTGCCGGCCGACGGCCCGATCCCGGCCCACCTGCTCGGCAACATGTGGGCGCAGCAGTGGGGCAACGTCTACGACCTGGTCGGGCGTCCCGAGCCGCGGCCCGGCCTACGACCTGACCAAGCTGCTCGCGGCGAAGAAGATCGACGCGAAGGGCATGGTCCAGTACGGCGAGCGCTTCTTCACCTCGCTCGGCTTCGAGCCGCTGCCGCCGACGTTCTGGGAGCGCTCGCTCTTCACCAAGCCGCGCGACCGCGACGTCGTCTGCCACGCCAGCGCCTGGGACGTCGACCAGGACCAGGACCTGCGCATCAAGATGTGCATCGAGATCACCGGCGAGGACTTCGTCACGATCCACCACGAGCTCGGGCACAACTTCTACCAGCGCGCCTACCGGACGCTGCCGTTCCTCTTCCGCAACAGCGCCAACGACGGCTTCCACGAGGCCATCGGCGACGCCATCGCGCTGTCGGTCACGCCCGACTACCTCGTGAAGGTCGGCCTGCTCGACAAGGCGCCGGGCGCCGACGGCGACCTCGAGTACCTGATGCGGATGGCGCTCGACAAGGTCGCGTTCCTGCCGTTCGGCCTGCTCGTCGACCAGTGGCGCTGGAAGGTCTTCTCGGGCGAGATCACGCCGGACAGCTACAACACCGCCTGGTGGGAGCTGCGCCGCAAGTACCAGGGCGTCGGCGAGCCCGAGCCGCGTCGCGGCCGACGCGACTTCGATCCCGGCGCCAAGTACCACGTGCCGGCCAACACGCCCTACACGCGCTACTTCCTCGCCCACATCCTGCAGTTCCAGTTCCACCGCGCGATGTGCCGCGAGGCCGGCTACACCGGGCCGCTGCACCGCTGCTCGATCTACGGCAACAAGCAGGTCGGGCGCCAAGCTCGGCGAAGATGCTGGCGATGGGCCAGAGCCGGCCGTGGCCGGACGCGCTCGAAGCGCTGACGGGCGAGCGCAAGATGGACGCGACGGCGATGCTCGACTACTTCGCGCCGCTCAAGGAATGGCTCGATGCGCAGGCCGCGGCCGAGAAGACCGGCGCGCCGGCGCCCGCCACCCCATAACGCCCTGGACTCCCCCACCATGAGAACCCTGATCGCCAGCCTCGCCGCGGTGTTGTGCGCCGCGGCGGCTCACGCCCAATCGCCGGCCGCGCCGAACCAGGCGGCGGCACGGCCGAACATCGTGTTCATCATGACCGACGACCACGCGGCGCACGCCATCAGCGCCTACGGCTCCAAGGTCAACACCACGCCGAACCTCGATCGGCTGGCCAAGGAGGGCGCGCTCTTCACGAACGTGTTCGCCACCAACTCGATCTGCACGCCCAGCCGCGCCACTATCCTGACCGGCCAGTATTCGCACCTGAACGGCGTGACGATGTTCAACCGGTTCGACAGCAGCCGGATGACCGTCGCGCCGCTGATGCAGCAGGCCGGCTACTACACCGGCATGGTCGGCAAGTGGCATCTGGGCAGCGATCCGGTCGGCTTCGATCGCTGGGAGATCTTCCCCGGCCAGGGCGACTACGTCGATCCCGTGCTCTACACGGCGACCAGCGAAAGGAAGTACACCGGCCAGTACGCGACCGACGTGGTGACCGACATCGCCCTCGACTTCATCGCCAGGAGGCCCGCTGACAAGCCGTTCTTCCTGATGCTGCACCACAAGGCGCCGCACCGGCCGTGGACGCCGAACGCCGCGCACGGCGCCGAGTTCTCGACCAAGACGTTCGCCGAGCCGGCGACGTTGTGGGACGACTACCAGGGCCGCACCGATGCCCTGCACGAGAACAAGCAGCGTGTCGCCACCGACCTGACGCCCCAGGATCTGAAGCAGGCTCCGCCGGCGGGTCTGACCGGTGACGCGCTGACGCGCTGGAACTACCAGCGCTACATGCAGGACTACCTGGCCACCGTGCAGTCGGTCGACGACAGCGTCGGCCGCGTCCTCGACGCCATCGACAAGGCCGGGCTCGGCCGCAACACGATCGTCATCTACACCAGCGATCAGGGCTTCTTCCTCGGCGACCATGGCCTGTTCGACAAGCGCTTCATGTACGAGGAGTCGATCCGCATGCCGTTCCTGGTCCGCTGGCCGGCGATGATCGCCGCCGGCTCGCGCATCGAGGCGATGGGCCTGAACCTCGACTTCGCGCCGACGTTCCTCGAGGCCGCCGGCCTGCCCGCCTCTCCCGAGATGCAGGGCCGCAGCCTCGTGCCGGTGCTCCGGGGCCGCATGCCGCGCGACTGGCGATCGTCGATGTACTACCGCTACTACCACGACCCCGGCCACCACAACACGCGCGCCCACTACGGCGTCCGGACGAAGACGCACAAGCTGATCTACTTCTGGAAGAAGGATCAGTGGGAGCTCTACGACCTGGTCAAGGACCCGCAGGAGATGCACAACCTGTATGGCCAGCCGGCGCAGGCGAGGCTCACGGCGACGCTGAAGACGGAGCTGGCGCGGCTGAAACGCGCCGCCAGGGATGACGATCAGCTGGCCGACGTGCAGCTTCCGCAGGGCGTCGACGGCTCTGTGCAGCAGCTGCGCGGCAAGTAGCCGCCCGCCCGCCCGCCCGCGGGCGGACGCCGCGGCGCGCCCTAGGCGGCCTTGCGGTGTACCCAGTGGGCCAGCGCGCCGGCGAGCGCGGCCCGCTGCAGCGGCTTGGCCAGCGCGGCGTCCATGCCGGCCTGGCGGCACAGCTCGCGATCGTCGTCGAGGACGCTGGCGGTCAGCGCGAGGATCGGCGGGCGCGACGCCGCCGCCATCTGCGCGTGCAGCCGGCGCGTCGCCTCGAAGCCGTCCATCACCGGCATGTGGCAGTCCATCAGGATCAGGTCGTAGGTCCGGCCCTGAGCCCGCGCGACGGCTTCGGCGCCGTTCGCCGCCAGATCGACCTCGCAGCCTTCCAGCTGCAGCATCCGCGTCGCCACCAGCTGGTTGACCGGGTTGTCCTCGACGAGGAGGACGACGGGGCGGCGGGCGGCCGGCCGGACCGGGTTGGCGGCGCCAGCGGGCCCGGGCTGCGCCTCCGCCGCCTCGGCGAGCACGGCGGGCAGGATCAGCGTGAAGGTCGAGCCGACGCCCGGAGTACTCTCGACCGAGACGGTGCCGCCCATCAGCGTCGCCAGGCGGCGCGAGATGGCGAGGCCGAGGCCGGTGCCGCCGAAGCGCCGCGTCGTCGACGGGTCGGCTTGCGTGAACTCGGTGAACAGCCGGGCGATGGCCTCGTCGTCGATGCCGATGCCCGAGTCGCGCACGGCCAGGTGGAGCCAGCGTCCGCCGGCCGTGTCCCGGTGCAGCGACAGCTCGATGCGGACGAAGCCGATCGCCGTGAACTTCAGCGCGTTGCCGACCAGGTTCAGCAGGATCTGGCGGACGCGGCGGCCGTCGCCGATCAGGCTCTCGGGCACGTCGTCGCCAGCGAACACCGCCAGTTCGAGGTCCTTGTCGCTGGCCAGCGGCCGCAGCAGCGCGGCGACGTCGTCGACGGCGCGGCGCGGCGCGAACGGCGCGGCGTCGACGCCCATCCGGCCGGCCTCCAGCTTCGAGAGGTCGAGGATGTCGTCGATGATCGCGAGCAGCGCCTCGCCCGATCGGCGAGCCGTGTCGAGGTATTCGCGCTGGCCGGTGTCGAGGCGCGTCTGCTCGAGGAGCGCCATCATCCCGAGGACGCCGTTCATCGGCGTGCGAATCTCGTGGCTCATCGTGGCCAGGAAGCCGCTCTTCGCGGCCGTCGCCTCTTCGGCCCTGCGCCGGGCGTCGTCGAGCTGCTGAGAGTGCCACGCCTCCTGCAGCGTGTCGCGGCGCAGCCGGGACGCCCAGAAGCTGCACACCGCCACCTGAAAGAGGGCGATGCCGAAGTGGAAGAACAGCTTCCAGAAGCCGACCGGCCCGGCGAAGAAGTTCATCTCGACGCCGCTGTTCTCGAGCATCGCGAAGGCGACGTGCTGCCCGATGATCAGCAACGTGCCGAGCCACGGCGCCCGCCAGTCCTGGTAGGCAATCAGCATCGTGCTCGCCGAGAAGAAGAAGAAATGCATCTCCGGCAGCCCGTGCAGCTGGTAGATGTGCAGGGCGACGAAGGCCTGCAGAGCGGTGCCGGCGACGCAGCGCGTGACCAGCGTCCGCGGCGCCAGCCAGACGGCGCCGAAGAACATTCCGAGGGTCAGCAGGCCGATACCGGCCGCCATCGCCCACGTGTCGTAGAACGGCGCCAGGCCGAAGCCCACGCCGAAGTGGAAGAGCAGGAACCAGCCGACGTAGCGGTCGCCGGTGGCGTAGATGCGATCCATGATCGCGTCGACCCACGGGCCGCGCTGCGGCACGTTGGGCGTCAAACCCAGCTCCGGCGGGTCGAGCACCGGCGCGCTCACAAGCCCGCCCCCGTCGAAGACGGCCGCGCCGGCAGCGGACAGCCGTAGGCGACGGCGGCGGCCGGGCCGACGGCCGGCGGACGCGCCCCGGCCACCGCCGCTTCGAGGGCGATCCGCGCGAACTCGGTGTCGCGCTCGCGGCAGAAGCGGCTGCGGTTGTAGTTGCCGACGAAATAGAGCCGCCCGGCGGCGTCGAGGATGGCCGCCTGCGGCGTCGCGTAGACGCCGAGCGCGTCGGCCAGCCGGCGATCGGCGTCGACGTAGGCCGGCACGTCCAGCTGCAGCGTCTGGTAGGCGGCTCGCATGGTCGCCGGCTCGCCTTCAGCCAGCACCGCGACGACCGTGACGTCCGCGGCGAAGCGCGACGCCAGCGTGCGCACGTGATCGACGTTGAAGCGCGAGCACGGACACGACGGGTTGAAGAAGTGCAGGAGGATCGGGCGGCCCGGATGGCTGGCGCGCAAGCGCTCGACGGCCGGTGGTAGCTCCACCGCCGCGCCGACAGCGGGCCGGTGCCAACCCGCCGGCCGCGGCGTGGCGCGCGCGTATTGGAGGTCCTGCCGCCAGAACACCCAGGCGATGACGCCGCAGACGAGGCTCGCCATGACAGCGGCGGCCACCGAGGGACCCGACGCGGACATGCGCGAACGTGCCGGACATTTCACATTGGAGCTCGTGGGCTCGCCAGCGGATGGAGCCTCGGGAAGGTATTCGGCGGCCGCTGCGGCCGCGTGAATCCGCTCGCCGCCTCGACGTGATGGGCCAGAATGGCGGCGTGACCGTGGTCCTGGCCCTGCTCCTCGCCGGCGCGATGCTGCCGTCGCCGCCGCCGGAGGGTGACCAGGAGGCGCGGGCCCGCGAGGCCTACGACCGCGCCGTCGCCCTCGAGTCCGAAGGCAACCATGCGGCCGCGCTGTCGCTGCTCTGGGCGGCCGCCGGAGCCGCCCCGCGCGACCCCGACATCCAGAACCGCCTCGGCGAAGCGCTCGATCGCATCGGCGCCCTCGATGCCGCGGTCGACGCCTACCGGCACGCCGTCGCCAGTCGCCCCGACTTCGGCCGCGCCATGAACAATCTGGTGGTGGCCCTGGCGAAGTCGGGCCGCGGTGCGGACGCCGTCCGCCTGGCCGGGGACTGGGCCGCCGGCCGGCCCGGCGATCCGGAGCGGCTCTTCACCGTGGCGCTCGCCCAGTCCGAACAGGATGTCGGCGCCGCGATGGCCACGCTGCGGCAGGTCATCGCTCGCCGCCCCGGGCACGCCCTGGCCCTCTACAACCTCGCCCTGGTCCTGAAGCGCGTCGACCACGTCGACGACGCCCTCGACGCCGCGCGGCGGGCCGCCGCGATCGATGCGCGCCCCGAAACGCAGCTGCTCCTGGGCAGCCTCCACGCGCAGCGCGGGGATTTCGCCCGCGCCGAGGCCGCGATCGACGCGGCGATGACCGCCGATCCCCGCCTGGCCGAGGGATGGCTGCAGCTTTCCACGATCCGCCGGTCGCGCGGCGACCTGCCCCGGGCGATCGACGCGGCACGGCGGGCGATCGCGCTGCGCCTCGACTCGTGGCGCGCGCAGGCAATGCTGGCGACGCTGCTCCGCCAGTCGGGCGACGATGCCGGGGCCCGGCGCGCGTCGGAGGAGGCGGAGCGCGGCCGCACCACCGAGCAGGCCGAGCGCGCGGCGGTGGTGATGACGACGGTCGGCATCGCCCGACTCGACGCTGGCGATGCGGAAGGCGCCCGCGAGCGCTTCGCCGCCGCGGTCGCCGCAGCCGACGGCTACGCGCCCGCGCACTATCACCTTGGCCGCGCCCTGCTGCGGCTGAGACGGATCGACGCGGCCCGGCAGGCGTTCAGTCGAGCCCGCCAGCTCAATCCCAGCCTCGTACCGCCCGCCGATCTGCCCTGATTCGCGACCGCTTCGACGCCGACGTCCAGGCCGAGGCGTCGAGGCCGATCGGGAACGTTCACGAAGCGAACAATCTATATTCCGGTTGTTTTGCCCTCGACCTTGTTTCGTCAGGCGGAAAGCGGTATAACCACCCCGCTCGTTCCATCAATTGCGTTCTGTCTTTTTTCGACCGCGGGAGGGCGCAAGCCTCGCTCGCGGGCGTTGAAAGTCGCTGGAGGACTCAGATGCTGAGGGTTCGCTCTCAAATCCTGCCGCTCTGCGCGCTGCTGCTGGCTTGTGCTGGCACGGCTTTCGCGCAAGAGTTCCGGGCCACCGTCAGGGGCCAAGTCGTCGATAGCAGCCAGGGAGCCCTTCCCGGCGCCACCGTCTCGGTCAAGAACCAGGACACCAACGAGGTCGCGACGGCGACCACCAACGCCGAAGGGACCTACACGATTCCCTTCCTGCGCCCGGGTCTCTACACCTTGACGGTGGAGATGAGCGGCTTTCAGACGAACAGCCGCACCAACATGCGGCTCGAGGTCGGCCAGATCGCCAACGTCAACGTGGCGCTCGGCGTCGGCCTGACCGAGACCGTCAACGTCTCGTCCGAGGCGCCGCTGCTCGAAACCGGCAATGCCGACCGCGGCCAGGTCATCGACGCCCACCGCGTCGCCGAGCTGCCGCTGCAGTCGCGCAGCCCGATGGCCCTCGCCGTGCTCGTGGCCGGCGTCAACTACAACGCCCAGGCCATCTATCTGCGGCCGTTCGACAACGGCGCCCTCGCCGACTGGTCGATGAACGGCGGCCAGAACCGCAACAACGAATTCCTGCTGGACGGCGCGCCCAACAACGCCAACCAGGGCGGCAACAACATCGCCTACGTCCCGCCCGCGGAAGCGGTGCAGGAGTTCAAGGTCTCCACCAATTCCTACGACGCCCAGTACGGCCGCACCGCCGGCGGCGTCGTCAACATGTCGCTGAAATCCGGCACCAACACGCTGCACGGCGTCGGCTACGAGTTCTTCCGGCGCAAGTCGCTCGACTCGAACTCGTTCCTGCTGAACGCCCGCAGCTCCCCGAAAACCGACCACTATCTCGACCAGTACGGTCTGGCGATGGACGGTCCGGTGGTCATCCCCGGTGTCTACGACGGCCGGAACAAGACGTTCTTCATGTTCTCCGGCGAGAAGTACCGCGAAGGCACGCCGGCGCCGCTGTTCAGCACGACCCCGACCGATGCCATGAAGCGCGGCGACTTCAGCGGCCTGGTCGACACGCAGGGCCGCCTGATCCGCATCTACGACCCCGCCACCGGCCGCGACGTCAACGGCGTGTGGACCCGCGATCCGTTCCCGGGCAACATCATTCCGGAGAACCGGATCAACGCGGCGGCGCGCGCGATCATGCAGTACTACCCGTCGCCGAACGGCTCGACGGCCGGCGTGGCGCCGTGGCAGCAGAACCTGCTCTACCCCGAGCACATCAACAAGGACCTGTTCTGGAACTGGGTCGGCAAGGTCGATCACAACTTCACGCCGAACGACCGGACCTACTTCCGCTGGGGAGAGAACGAACGCAACGAAGTGCGCAACACCAGCGCCATCCGCAGCGGCCCGGCCCAGGACGGCCAGCTGCCGCTGATCCGCGCCAACCGCGCCATCGTCGGCGACTGGGTGCACGTCTTCAACAGCGGCACCGTCTTCAACATCCGCGGCGGCTACACCTACTTCCTCGAGTGGAGCCAGTCGGACGCCAGCTTCGGCTTCAAGTCGACCGAGTTCGGCTGGCCGCAGGGCCTCGTCGATCAGCTGCCGGGCCAGGGCCTCGGCGGCATGTTCCCGCGCATCGACATGGCCGACTTCGTCAGCCTGTCGCGCGGCACGAGCCCGAACACCAACCGCAACTACTCGCTCCAGCCGAACATCTCGATGTCGCGCGGCAAGCACAACATCCGCGGCGGCCTCGACCTGCGCTGGACCAACGTCTTCAGCGAGAACTACGGGAACGCCGGCGGACTGGTCCAGTTCAATCAGGCGTTCACCCGCAGCACCCTCAACAGCACCAGCGTCCTCGAAGGCAATTCCTTCGCGTCGTTCCTGCTGGGTGCGCCGAGCGGCGGCGAAGTGCCGGTCAACGTGTTCCCAAAGTACCAGTGGTTCTTCATCGCGCCATGGATCCAAGACGACTGGCGCATCAGCGACAAGCTGACGGTCAACCTTGGCTTCCGCTGGGACGGCAACGGCGGCGTGCGGGAGCAGGAGAACCGGCTGAACTACGCCTTCGACCCGACGTTGACGAACCCGGTCTCGGCCCGGGTCGGTCAGCCGGTCGTCGGCGGCATCCGGTTCGCCGGTGTCGACGGCGCGCCGGATACGCCGTGGAAGTACGACAAGAACAACTTCCAGCTGCGCGCCGGCATGGCCTACTCGCTCAATGAGAAGACGGTGCTGCGGGCCGGGTACGGCAAGTACTACCTGAATCCCACGGCGCAGTCGTTCAACAACGGCTTCAGCCTGGCCACGCCCCTGATCGCCTCGAACGACGGCGGTCGCACGCCGACCTATGCGCTGGGCAACCCGTTCCCGAACGGCGTCCAGACGCCGGCCGGCAGCGCCCTCGGCCCGCTCACGTTCCTCGGCCGCAACCCGAGCTTCTCGAACCCGGACTTCATCGTGCCGAACGTCCACCAGTTCTCGGCCGGCTTCCAGCGTGAGCTGCCGTTCGGGATCTCGCTCGACGTCACCTACGCCGGGAGCCGCAGCAACGACATCCAGTCCAACTGGAACGGCTTCAACGAGCCCTCGGCGGCCTTCCAGGCCCAGTGCGACGTGACGCTCGGCGGCAGCCGTTCGCTGTGCGACCAGCTGGTGGCCAACCCGTTCTTCGGGGTGGCCGGCTTCGAGGGCACCGGCCGTTACACCGGCGCGACCATCTCCCGCTTCGATCTGGCGCGGCCGTACAACGCCTTCACCGGGTTCTCGATGACCGAGCGCAACGACGGCCACATGAGCTACGACTCGATGCAGTTCACGGCCAACAAGCGCTGGGCGAAGGGCCTCACCCTGAACGCCACCTACACCTGGGTGCCGCGCTGGACCGAGACCGGGGCGAACACCACTACCGGCATCGGCGAAGCGTTCGTCGACGGCGTCTCGCGGCTGGAGAACACCGGCCCGTACTTCTCGCACCGCGAGCACCGCGTCACCGCCTCGGGCGTGTGGGAGCTCCCGGGACGCGGACGTCGGGATCTGGTCGGCATGCTGATCGGCGGCTGGTCGGTGGCGCCGGTGTTCATCTTCCAGTCGGGTCAGCCGTGGACGATGCCGGGCAACGTCGACCTCGCGGTCGATCCCGGCGTGGCGGCGCTCACCGGCGAGAAGACCGGTCAGTTCATCTACGGCGTCCAGCCCTGCGTCGGGCAGCGCAACGCTGCGGGCGGCTACGACCTGCTGTCCTACTCGGTCGCCTATGGCTGCACGGAGCCGTTCTTCCTGGTTCGCGAAGCGTTCCAGCGGCGCACGGCGATGTTCCGCTACGACGAGTTCCGCCGGCCGTCGTTCTGGCAGGTGGACCTCAACTTCGCCAAGACGACGCCCATCACCAGCAAGATGCGGATGCAGGTGCGCGTCGAGGCGTTCAACATCTTCAACAGCCCGATGTACGACGAGCGGGAGTACAACCAGACGACGACGTCGGCGGACTTCGGCCGCATCAACCGCAACTCGACCGGCCAGTCGAACTTCCAGCGGTTCGTGCAGCTCGGCTTCCGGTTCACGTTCTAGCCGCGCAGCGCTGATGGCGCGGGCCGCACGAACACTGATAGGGTCGGGGACGTCATCGTGACTCCCCGACCGCTGCCCCTCCTCGCCGCCGCGCTTCTCGGCGCGGCGGTTTCCGCCGCCCCCCAGTCCCCTCGGTCCTCGCCGTCGCCCGTCCGCGTCGCCTGGCGCGACGTCGCGACCGTCCAGCCCACCCTCCGCACCCTCGGCATCTCCGAAGCGTCGTTCGACAGCTACGTCGCCGGCGTCGCTGCCGACAACGTCCGGCGCGTGCGCGAGGGCGACCTCGATCACCTCGTCAACTACCTGTTGCAGTCCGGACGGATCACGCAGGCGCCCGCCATCGAGCCGGCCCTCAGCGCCCGCCGACTGGTCGAGAGCCTGGCGCCGATCCGGCGAACGGCCTTCCTGCGCGGCGATCCGGCGGCGTCGCCGCCGCTGCCCCGCGACGTGGCCGACCGCATCGAGGCCATGCTGCGGGCCGTGGCGGCGCCGCGCGGCGACGCCCGCCTCGTCTACTTCGGCGCGCTCCTCGAGGCCGCCTTCGCCGATCCCCGCACCCGCGCCGCCGGTGTCGGCGCGGAGTACCTGCGGGTGATGCGGTTCGTCTATCAGAAGGAATTCGTCGCCCAGCGGCAGGCCTCCCCCGCCGCGGCCGTTGCCGAGCTGTACCGAAAGCGCGGCCTCAGCACCGACACCGCGATCGAGGCCGGCTACGTCGTGCACCTCGGCCTCGGCGTCCTCAAGGCGCTGGAACCGGCCCGCCGCGTCCGCCGGGTGCTCATCGTCGGGCCCGGGCTCGACTTGGCGCCGCGGACCGCCCTCGACGACGCCGCCGCCGCGCCCGAAAGCTATCAGCCCTGGGCGGTGATGGATGCCATCGTCTCACTCGGGCTCGGCACGCTCGACGACCTGGAGATCGTGGCCGCCGACATCAACCCGCGCGTCGTCGCCCACCTCGCGCGCGCGCCCGAGCACCCGCCGCTGCTGCGCCTCGCGACCAGCCTGCGCGAGAGCCCGACGCTGGCGCTGGCGCCCGAATACGTCGAGTACGTCGATCGGTTCGGGGCAGCCATCGCGGCGCTGCCGCCGGGACCGGCCCGCGACATCGGCCGCGGCGAGCGCGGCAAGACCGTGTCGGTGTCGACCCAGGCCGCGCGGGCGCTGCGCACGGCGCCGCTCGACGTCGTCACCGAGCGGCTCCCGGGCGAGCGCTTCGACCTCGTCGTCGCCACCAACATCCTGCCCTACTTCGACGATCCGCAGCTGACGCTCGCCCTGTCGAACATCACGGCGATGCTGCTCCCCGGCGGCGCCTTCCTGCACAACGAACAACGGCCCGTGCTCGGCGACATCGCCGCGACGCTCGGCGTGCCGCTGCAGCAGTCACGCCATGCGGTGATCGCGACGGTCACCGGCGCCAAGGCACCGCTCTACGACAGCGTGTTCCTGCACGTCCGCCGCCTGCAGTGACCGCAGAGCGCGCCCCCGTTACGGACGCGCCGATCCTTCGGTCAACGTCACGATCTGGTTCGCCTCGACATCGCGCCAGGTCTCCTCGCGGCCGTTCGGCCAGCGCACGACGATCCGCTCGGCCCGGGCGGTCTCCGCCAGTCCGAAGTGGACGCGCAGATCGTTCTGCGAGAAGTAGCTGCCGCCGCCGCGCACCTCGCCGACCTGCGTCACGCCGCCGGCCGTGACCCGGACCCGCGCCCCGATCGCGCTGCGGTTCGAGACGGTGCCGACCAGGCGCAGCAGCAGCCAGTGCCCGGCGGCGCGGCGATCGAGCCGATACAGTTCGGGCACGTCGTGCACGTTGTTGACGACGACGTCGACGTCGCCGTCGTTGTCGAGGTCGGCAAAGGCCGCGCCGCGCGACGCCCGCGGCGTCGTCAGCGGCGGCCCGAGCCGCTCGCTGACGTCGTCGAAGCGGCCGTCGCCGCGATTGCGGTAGACGACCTTCGGCTGGCGGTAGCCGGCCTCGGTCTTCACCTGGTCGACCTCGGGATAGACGTGGCCGTTGACCAGGAACAGATCGAGCCAGCCGTCGAGATCCAGGTCGACGAAGCCGACGCCCCAGCCCAGCCAGCGCGTGTTGCGACCAATCCCGCCGGCGTAGGTCCGGTCGTCGCACAGCCCGGTCCCGGTGTCGGCCCCGGCCCGGTTGGCGTACAGCGTCGACGTATCGCCCGCGAAGTTGGTCTTGAAGATGTCGACGCGCCCGTCGCGATCGTAGTCGCCGACGGCGACGCCCATGCCGGCCTGGGGCCGCCCGTCCTGGCTGTAGGCGCAGCCGGCGCGCAGCCCGATGTCGGTGAACGTGCCGTCGCGGTTGTTGCGATAGAGGGCGCTCGGGCTCGAGTCGTTGGCGACGTAGAGGTCGACCCAACCATCGTCGTCGAAGTCGAGCGTGCTGACGCCGAGGCTGTAGGTGCCGCTCGCTGCCGTGATGCCGGACGGCACCGAGACGTCGACGAAGCGGCCGCCGCCGGCGTTGCGATAGAGCGCGTTCTTCGCGCCGGGGAGGCCGGGCGGACCGCAGGCGACGGCGAGCCCCTTGTAGCGGCACAGGCCCGACTCCGGCACCGGCGCGGTCGCGACGTCGAAGTCGATGTAATGGGCGACGAAGAGATCGAGCTGGCCGTCGCGGTCGTAGTCGACGAAGGCGCAGCCCGTGCCCCAGCGCCGCGGGGCGAGCGGCAGACCGGACGGCTGCGTCGCGTCCTCGAAGGCGCCGTCGCCGCGGTTCCGCATCAATCGGTTCCGCCCCCAGAAGGTGACGACCAGGTCCTCGTCGCCGTCGTTGTCGTAGTCGCCGGCGCAGGCGCCCTGCCCCCAGCCGGTCAGCGCCAGCCCGGCCGCCTTGGTGACGTCTTCGAAGGTGCCGTCGCGCCGGTTGCGATAGAGGTGGCTGGTCGGCTCCGCCCCGGGCGGAAAACCCTCGAGCGTCGAGCCGTTGACCAGGAAGAGGTCGATCCAGCCGTCACCGTCGTAGTCGAACGCGGCCGCGCCGGAGCCGGTCGTCTCGACGAGATAGCGGTTGGTCCGCTCGCCGCCGTAGACGGTGCGCGCTGTCAAGCCGGCGCGGGCGGCGATGTCGGTGAAGGCGAACCCGAGAGACGCGGGAGCTTGGCTGTGGAGGGTCGCGACGGCGATGACCGCCGTGGCAACGAGGCTCGAGCAGACCAGCACCAGGACGGCCCAGGCACGGCCACACCCGCGCGACACCACCATGGCGCTGCACGATATCAGCGTTCCGCATCCACGTCGCGGTCGGCGCCGACGCTATACTGGGCCGTGGATCAGCCCCGGCCGGAGTCCAGCGTCGATCGGTCTGCGATTGCGATTCAGGGCCTGCACGAAGAACCGGACGACCGCCGCTATTGGTGGCGTCGCACTCCGCTCGAGCGCCTGGCCGCCCTCGAGACCATGCGCCGGGTTGTCTATGGACGCGCCGCTACTCACGGACGACTTCAGAGAGTTCTTGAGATTGCTCGACGCGCACCGCGTTGACTATCTCCTGATCGGCGGCTATGCGGTCGCCGTGCACGGCTATCCCCGAGCGACCATCGACCTCGACGTCTGGGTCCGCATGGATCCGGACAACGCCGTCCGCATCATGGCGGCCCTCCGTGAGTTCGGGTTCGATTCGCCGCGGCTGGAAGAACGGCTGTTCGTGCAGCCGGACCACATCGTGCGCTTTGGCGTGCCGCCGTTCAGGATCGAGATCCTGACGACCATCGCTGGCGTAGACTTCGCGCCGTGCCGCGAACGGGCCGAGATGGTGTCAATCGACGGGCTGACGGTGCCGGTGGTCTCGCTTGGCGACCTCAAGATCAACAAACGGGCGGCGGGGCGCCACAAGGACCTCGCCGATCTCGAGCACCTCCCGTAGGTGCCCGGGAGACTCACGCCCGCGCGGCTGACGTCGAACTGATGACCGGCGGGCCCTCGACTCGACCGCGCAGTGCCGCGCGGGCCGCCAGGGCGACGGGCACGCCGATGCCGAACGCGTGCACGACGATCGACAGGCCGTCCCACAGCAGGTCGAACGGCGCCACGCTCCCGCCGGCGGCCGACAGCGGCACCACGATGTAGTGCATCACGCCGAACACCGCGACGCCGTAGAGTGAGCCGAAGGTCCACGGCCGGCGCCACAGCGCCTCGGCGTAGCGCGCCCCGGTGTAGTAGACGACCGCCACTGTCAGGGCGATGAAGAAGTGGAGGGCCAGGCCGAGCGCCGCGCTCGACGCCCCGCCAGCGACCGCCGCCGGTCGGCCGAGGAGGCCCGCCGCGACGGACTGGAAGATGCGGCTCGGACGGACGCCGGCCTTGGTCGCCCAGAACGTGCAGGCGTAGGAAATGTCGATGACGCCGGCCGCCAGGCCGCCGGCGACGACGGCGAGCGACGGCGACAGGGTGCGCTGGGAAGGGGCGGGCATGGCAGCCTCAGCCTACCCAGCGGGAGCGCACGGCTGCCCTCCATTTGACCAACGGCTCCCCCAGGCTGACGAACGGCACGGCCGCCTCGGCTACGATGGATTCATGACCCGCCAGCGCTGGCGGACGGCCGGGCTCATCGTCGGCGGCTGGACGCTGGTCGCGCTCTTCCTGTTCAGCAAGAACCTCGCAGCCCGGATGCTGCGGCAGGATCCCTCGCCGTGGATCGACATCCTGCTGGCGTGGCTGATCGGGTCCTATGCCTCGGCCGCGCTGACGCCGGCGATCCTCTGGCTCGGCGACCGCTTCCCCTTCGGCCGCGAACACTGGCTGACGCCGTTCGCCATCCATCTGGTCGGCAGCGCCGTCTTCGCGGTGTCGCAGCTCTGGCTCGAAGCCGTCGTCACCGCCTGGACCGGCGTCGTCTCGTTCCCCGTCGCCCAGTCGGTCCGCACCTACTTCCCCGTGCTCATCGCCCTCGGGCTGCACGGCAGCATGCTGTGCTACTGGCTGATCATCGGGCTGCAGGCGCTGTGGCGGTTCCACGAGTCGTCACGGCGCCATGAGCGCGAGGCCCTCGAGCTGATGGCCCGCGCCTCGGCGCTCGAGACGCAGGTCGTCCAGGCGCGGCTCGGGGCGCTGAAGATGCAGCTCCAGCCGCACTTCCTGTTCAACACGCTGAACGCGGTGGTCTCGCTGGTGCGGGCGCGGCGCGGCCGCGAGGCCGAGGACACGCTCGCTCACCTGAGCGATCTGCTGCGCTGGGTGCTCGACGACTCCGAGCAGCAGGAGGTGCCGCTGGCGCGCGAGCTGGAATACGTGCGGCTCTACCTGGCCGTCGAGCGCGTCCGCTTTTCGGATCGCCTGCACATCGACATGCGGATCGCCCCGGACGCCTTGGACGCCGCGGTGCCGCATCTGTGCCTGCAGCCGATCGTCGAGAACGCGATCCGCCACGGCATCGAGGCGAGCGCAACGGCCGGCGAGCTGGTCATCGGCGCGCGCCGCGTCGGCCCTCTCCTCGAGCTCGTGGTCGAGGACGACGGCCCCGGCTTCCGCAGCGTGCGTCAACCGGTCGGCATCGGGCTGGCCAACACCCGGCTCCGCCTCGCCGAGCTCTATGGCGATCGCGCGTCGCTCACCCTGGCGAACGCCCTTGACGGCGGCGCCATCGTCACGCTGACCCTGCCCTTCCGCGAGTGCGAGGAACCCATCGTCGCCGCGCGGGCGGAGGCCCTGGCCCGAAAGGCGGCCGTACTGTGAGCCGCACCGCGACTCTCGACGCGCTCGTCGTCGACGACGAGCCCTTCGCCCGCTCCGGCCTGCGGCAGTTGCTCGAGGACGACGACGACATCACCAGCGTCCGCGAAGCCGCCAGCGGCCGCGCCGCCATCGACGCCATGGCCGCGCGCCGGCCCGACCTGGTGTTGCTCGACGTGCAGATGCCCGGCATGAGCGGCTTCGACGTCGTCGACACCGTCGGCGCCGCCTCGATGCCCGGCGTCGTGTTCGTGACCGCGCACGACCGCTACGCCGTCCGCGCCTTCGAGATCAACGCCATCGACTACCTGCTGAAGCCCGTCACCGCGTCGCGCTTCTCGGAGGCCATGGCCCGCGCCAAGGCCCGCCTCCAGACCCAGGATGCGCAGAGCGCGCAGCTCTCGAGCCTGCTGCGCACGGTCGCCGCACCGAACCAGTACGTCACCCGACTGGCCGCCCGCGACGGCGGCCGCACCACGCTCATCGACGTCGACACCGTCGAGTGGATGAAGGCGGCCGAGAACTACGTCGAGCTGCACGTCGGTCGCGCCACGCACCTCGTTCACGTGCCGCTGACCACGCTCTGCGGTTGGCTCGATCCCAACCAGTTCATCCGCGTCCACCGCTCCATCGTGGTGGCCACGCGCATGATCCGCGACCTCGAGCCGTCGGGACATGGCGAGTACGAGATCCGGCTGCTGTCAGGGATCCAGCTCACGACGGGCCGGACCTACCACGCTCAGATCCGCAAGCTGACGCAGAACCCGCTCGGACGGGGCTAGCCTGGCGGGCGGCAGTACCACGGGCGTGTCAGCAGGGAGCGGACGTCGCATCGCCGGGTCGTGTTCCCAGGCATTCCTTTTACGGTTACCGGCGTCCGCCCGGTCTTTCCCACGGCTGGCGTGAGCCAGCCGACCTTGGCCGGCTCCTCAGTTCTCGTCGTCCCTGTCGCCGGGCTTGGCCTTGGGCGCCTTGGGCTTGTCGGCCTTGTCCTTGTCGGCTTTGTCACGGCCGGCCCTGTCCCTCTCGCGTTCGAGATTCGAGACGCGGCAGGCCGAGGCCCTCGAGGCGCCGGAGCTGCTCGAGATCGATGGACCCGACGATGTTGACGACGGTGAAGCGGCGCGGCTCGGTGGCGAGGATGCCGAGGCCGCCAATCTTCTCGCCGTCGAGCCACAGGTAGACGTCGACGTCGGCGTTGTCCTTCTTGCTGCGGATGCCGGCCATCCGCGACCAGCCCGGCGTGGCGAGCTGGCGGCGGATGACCTCGACCTCGGCTGGACCGAAGGCGCCGTCGGCGCCGAACTCGTAGCTGCGCACGTAGACGCCCTTGAGGCCGGTCAGCATCGCCTTGACCTTGGCCTCTTCGGCGTCGCCGTGGTCGTCCATGAACCGGGCCGCCAGCGCCAGCAGGGACGTGTCGAGCGAGACGTCGACCGTCTCCGACGCGGCCGCCGCCAGCTTCTCGAGCCCCGCGAACGGCAGGCGGGGGCCCGGCGTCTGCGCGGCCAGGCCGCCGCTCAAGACGCCCGACATGACCGGCACGAGCCAGGCGGTGAGCGCGACGGTCCAGATACCCTTGATCCTCATGACTCCTACTCCAGGCTCCGCTCGATGGCGCGGTGCACGACGTTCAGCTTTTCTCCGGTGAGCCGCAGTGCCTGCACGAGCTGGTCGTGAGCGGCGCGGGCCCGGGCCTCCTCGGCGCGGGCGGCCTGCCACTGCACGCCGGCGACGGTCAGCGCGACGGTGGCGGCCAGCGGCAGCAGCGTCCGCCAGACGACCGCGCCGGTGGTCCGGCCGGTGGTGGGGGCGACGGCGTGCGGTCCGACCGCGGCCTCTCCCTTGATGGCGGCGATGACCTTCCCGGCGAAGGCCGGGCCCGGGTCGTCCGCGTCCATGGCGCGCTCGAGCGCGCGTTCGATGTCCATCACGTCCTCTGTCTTCACTACGCTAGCCGTGCCGCAGGCGGGCGCATCGGGCGCGCAACAGCACCAGCGATTGTTTCAAGTGGCTCTTGACCGTGTTGAGCGGCATGTCGAGCGTCTCGGCGATCTCGACCGGTCCGAGCTCGCGCTGGTAGCGCAGCACCACGACCGCGCGCGCCGCAGCCGGCAGCGTGGCGACCTGGGCGCGCAACGACGACACGAGCAGCGGATCGCGCTCCGAGACCGGCGCCGACGTCGGCTCGGCCACGGTGTCCAGCGGCGTCACCGGGCGGCGCTTGCGCTCGCGCACGGCGTCGATGGCCCGATGGGTGACGACGCGACGCAGCCAGCTCCCCAGGTGCGCGTCCGACTCGATGGTCGTCAGGTGCCGGTGGAGCTGGACGAACACGTCCTGGGCCAGGTCCTCGGCGGCGGCGCGATCGTCCAGCATCCGGCAGGCGATCCCGAAGACCAGCCGCTGATGATGACGGACCAGCTCGGCGAACGCGTCGAGGTCGCCGCCCCGGGCCCGGGCCAGACGGCGGTCCCGGGCGTCGGCGCCGGGATCCGGCCGTTCGGCGCGGTCGGCCAGGCGGTCGGTCACGGCCTCGCTTCCGGCCCGTGCGGTCGCGGCCCCGGATCGGGCCAGCGTCAAAGTCGCCATCTGCCTGCTTAATACGCAAACGCGCCCGTCCAGGGGTGCACGGCATCGTGCCGGCGAGTCCCGGAGGGCTTCTGGCAGGGGTTAGACGGCGTCCGGGGCCGCAGCGATGGCGGGATCGGCGTGATTTACAGCCGAATCAGCACGCCGCTGGCCGGACGGCCGGTGGCGGTGGCGATGGCCCGGGCATACAGGCGGACCTGGCCCAGGTAGGCGTCCAGGCGCTCGCCGGGGTCGGCGTCGGTCTTGAACTCGACCACGACCCAGCCGGCCTCGGTCTCGTAGGCGGCGTCGACGACCCCTTCGACGATGGCCCCGCCGGGCTCGGCGAGCGCCACCGGGACCTCACGGCGGAGGCGCCCGCTCGCCGCCGCCGTGCGCAACGGCGCGAAGGCGGGATGCGCCAGCGCGCCGCTGACGATGCGCGCCGCCGCATCGGTCTCCGCGGCGTCGGCGGCCAGGACGCGCGCCTGCTGCGCCGCCAGCGCCTCGACGATCGCGGGCAAGGCGTCCAGCGGCACGAGCGCCAGGACGGCGTGGACGAGCGCGCCGAACCGAATGCCGGCCGCCCCGACCCCGTCCGGCCGCGAAATCGCCTCGACCCGCACGCCATCTCCCGATGCCGCTCCCGATGCCGCTCCCGATGATCCTTCCGATGATCCTTCCGACGCCTCGGAAAACGTGGCAGATTCTGCCAGCTGGGCGGCGCGGGCGCGGACGGTGACGACGCGGTGCGAGGGTCGGCTCCCCTGCTCGACGGACGCCTCGCGCGCGACCCGCCAGCGCGCGAACGCGTCGAGCCCGGCCTCGACGACACCGGGCGCGGCGTCCTTGGCGATCAGCTCCTCGCGACGCAGGCCGAACGTCGGCTGGCGATCGAGGTCCAGCCCGGCTGGATCCCACCACGTGACGGCATACGGCTCGTCGCCCTCGAAGGCGTGGATGCCGGGCCGCACGCTGGTCAGCGGGATCGTGTCTTCGCGATCGATCATCGAGTCGCCGCCGAAGTGCTCGGCCCACTCCTCGCGGACGGCCTCGCGCCGCCGATCCGCGGTCGGGTAGATCGCCGCGTTCAGCGGACTCACCCACCCGCCCGGATGTGGCGCGTCGCCGACGGCGCAGACGACCAGCAGGTCGCGGGCCCGCGTCGCGGCGACGTAGGCCACCCGGACGCCTTCGGCCTCGTCGCGCGCGATCTCGATCGGGGCGTGCTCGCGCAGCTCGGCGGGCGCCCAGCCGGCCAGGCTCACCGCGCACCGCGCCCCTTCGCTGTCGACCCATCGAGAGGCGGTGCCGCGCGACAACTCGGCGCCGATGTCGACGAGGACGACGACCGGGAACTCGAGGCCCTTGGCCTTGTGCACCGTCATCAGGCGGACACCGTCGCTGCCCTCCTCGAGGATCGGCGCTTCGGCGGCGCGCGTTTCCTCCGCTTCGTCGCGCAGGCGCTCGACGAAGCCGCGGAACGACAACCCGCCGCCGGCTTCGTACTGGCGCGCCAGCTCGCCGACGTACTGGACGTTGGCGAGCGCCTGCTCGCCCGACGGCCGCAGCGCGAAGATGGCGTGCGCGCGCGAGGCGTCGAGCAGCGCCGCGATCGTCGCGGCGACGGGCCGCTGGTTGCGGCGCAGGTGCAGGTCGCGCAGCAGCCGGAGCGCGTCGCTGACCTCGCGCAGCGGCGCCGGCCGCTCGGCGCCGTCGACTCCCGCGTCGAGCGGTTGGAACGGCCGGAAGTGGCGGGCCCGCGTCCAGTAGTCGAGCAGCACGTCGTCGCCGAACGCGAACAGCGCGCCGCGCAGCGTGCCGAACACCGACAGCTCGTCGTCCGGCCACTCGATGGCGGCGAGGGCCGCCCGCAGTGTCTCGACCTCCTCGCGCTCGTGAAAGCTCTTGCCGCCGACCAGGAGGTGCGGCAGGTTGCGCGCTTCGAGCGCCTGGACGTAGGGCCGCGTCACGTCGATCGTCGGCCCGTCGAACGTGCGCGTGTCGAAGCGGCGGAACAGCAGGCAGACGTCGCGCGCCTGGATCGGCGCGCGCTGGCCGGGCCGCTCGCGATCGGTCACCGTCCACCCGCTGTGCGCGATCAGCCAGTGGACGAACGCGGCGACGGCGTGCGGCTGCCCCTCCGCGATGGACGCCTTGGTCGGCGCCCCGTTCCACATCTTCACCTTCGGCACCGGCAGCGCCACGATGGCCGGCTGCCCACCCTGCACCGGCCGCACCGGAGCCAGCGCCACGTAGGACGCCTGCACGGCGCGCTTGTCGCCGGTCATCCGCGGCGCGAAGGCGGCGTTGACGGCGCGCTGGACGTCGGGCACGGCGCGAAAGCTGCTGCGCAGCGCGACGCAGGCGGCACCATGGGCCCGCAGCTGTTCGCGCACCGACTCGTAGATGCCGACGTCGGCGCGGCGGAAGCGATAGATCGACTGCTTCGGATCGCCGACCACGAACAGCTTGCCGGCTGCCGGCCGCACCGCTCGCCAGCGCGTCTCGGCCGGATCGTCGGCCGCCAGCAGCAGCAGGATCTCGGCCTGGAGCGGATCGGTGTCCTGGAACTCGTCGACGAAGAGGTGCGTGAAGCGGCGCTGGAACGCGGCCCGGACGTCCTGGCTGGTGCGCAGCAGGTCGCGCGCCCGCACCAGCAGGTCGAGGAAGTCGAGTGCGCCGACCCTGGCCTTGGCCGTCTCGTAGGCCTCGATCGCGGTCGTCAGCTCGCCGTGCAACCGTGCCGCCAGATCGGCGTCGGCGTCGCAGCGGACATCGGCGAGCCGCGTCACCAGCGCCGCATGGGCATCGAGCAGCTGCGGCCGTGGCACGCTGCGCGCGTAGGCGCTGCTGCGACGTCCGGTCCGCGGCCGCTTGAACTTGTAGGAATCGAGCGCGACGAGCTGCGCCTCGAGGCCGTCGTAGTCGCGCGGCCGCACCTGCTCGGAGACCGCCACCTCGTTGGCGACGCGCCGCGCCGGCTCGGTGTCCAGGTAGAGCGTATCGTGGGTGTCGGCCGGTCCTTCGGTGAGACGCGCGAACGCGAAGACGGTCTCGGCGAGCGCGTCGACGCGGGCGACCTGGTCGAACGTCCCGGCTGCCCACGGGGCGGTGAAGTCACGCCACTCGGTCAGAATCCAGGCCGCCCGTTCGAGCCGGCCGATCGGCCCAGCGTCGTCGTAGCTGCGCCGGCGGAGGGCGCGGCGGACGCCGGGCGGCGGCGCCTCGAGGTGCGCCTGCAGCCAGTCGTGGAAGACAGCGCCGAACAGCGCCCGCGCCTGCGGCTCGGTCAGCATCGTGAAGCGCGGATCGACCCGCGCCTCGACCGGCCGCTCGCGCAGCAGGTCGGCGCAGAACGTGTGGATGGTGCTGACGTGCGCCTGTTCGAGGTTGGCGAGCGCGGCGGCCAACGCCCGCGCCGACGCGGCGTCGCCGGCGGCCGCGCTCGACTGCCGGCGTGTCTCGAGCTCGGCGCGCAGGCGCAGCTTCAGCTCGCCCGCGGCCTTCTCGGAGAACGTCACCGCGACGATGCGCTCGACGGTCGTGCGCCCGGAGGCGAGCACGTTGACGATGCGGTCGACCAGCACCGTCGTCTTGCCGGTACCGGCGGCGGCCTCGACGGCGAAGGTCTCGTCGAGCGACGTCCGGATGCGGTCGCGATCGACGGCGTCGGCGAGCGTGCTCATGCCATCCCCCGCAGCGCGGCCAGATCCTCGAGCGCGCCGAGCCGGCCGTTCTTGCGCACCGCGCGCTGCTCCTCGAGCGGCCCGCACACGCCGCGGAAGTCGCACCAGGTGCAGGCGCCCTTGCGCGGCGACTGCGGGAGAGCGCCGGCCTCGACGGCGCGGTCGATGATTCTCGAGCACTTCCAGCCCGGCGCGGCGGTGCTCGTCGCGCACCGACACCGGATGCTCCGTGAAGCCGCCGGCGGTGGTCGCGAACGACAGCCGGGCGTAGGCCACCGGCCGCTCCAGCAGCCGCTCGGCGACCAGCGTGTAGACGATCGGCTGCAGCGTGCCGCCGCCCCCGACGACCAGCCCGCGGGTCGTCCGGTTGCGGCCGGTCTTGTGGTCGGTGATGCGCAGCGATCCGAGCGCGCCGTGGACCTCGACGAGATCGATGGCGCCGCGGATCGGGAAGCGGCCGTCGATGACGATTGGCTGCGGCACGCTGGCCTCGTCGTGCGCGTCGTCGATGGCCAACCCGAAGCTGAGCTCGAAGTAGCGCGGCACCCATTCCGCGCTCGACGTGGCGACGCCGCTCAGCCACAGCCGCAGGTCGCCGTGCATCAGCGTGATCTCGTCCTCCCACACCCGCTCGATGGCCGGCGCCAGCCGATCGTGATGCGAGGCGAACACGGCGGTGGCGACGCCGGCGAGGACGTCGTGCGCCTCGCCGCGGCGCTCGGCCGGGATCGGCAGGAGACCGCGGGTGCGGAGTGCGCGCAGCACGTCGCGCTGGATCTCGTGAAAGATCGCGCCGCGCGTCAACGGATCGAGCTGGACGATCGCCTCGGGCTGCTCGAGCGGCTGGAAGCGATAGATGGCGCCGAGCAGGAACTGGTAGGGGCACGCGGCGAACCGCTGCAGCGCCGACACCGAGTAGGACCGGGCGGTGAGCCGCTGCGAGGCGAGGAGCGCCGGCACCTCGGCGTGCCCGCCGATCAGGCCGTCCCACGGCGACCACGACCGCTTCCAGCGGGCCCATCGCGTGCGCAACGACCGCGCCAGCGCCGGGTTCAGCTCGAGCAGGTAGTGCGCAGCGCCTCGACTGGGCGGCTCGGGCGACGGCTTCAGCAGGCCGCCGAGGACGGCCAGGTCGTGCTCCCAGACGTCGATCGCCGAGGCCGGCTGGTCGGGCGCCGGCCAGGCCAGCCACGCTCCCGTGGCGATGGCGGTGTCGCGCTCGAAGCGCACGTGGTCGGGCACGGCACCGGTCGAGGGCGCGGACGACGTCCAGGGCATAGAACGACGGCACGCGCGCCCGCCTGCCCTGGCTCGACGTCGAGCCTCGGGTAGGACGAGCCAGCAGGCGCTCGGTCGCGGCTCCGACGCGCGAGCGCGCAGGCGGACGCGCTCGGCGGCGACGCGGCTCGTCCTCGACGACGAGCGCCGCGTCGACCGGCGCCCGTCGCGCGCGACGGGCCGTCGAGCAGGAGCGGATCCTCGCGGCTCCGCTGCGGGAACACGCGCTCGGCCAGGCCGAGGACGAAGACGACGCGGAAGGCGCGGCCGCGCAACGCGTCCGGGGCGGCCACGAACACGTGCCCGAAGCGGACCGCGGCGGATCGCGATCGAGCTGGGCCAGGCGCGGCAGCAGGACGCGGCGGACCTCGGCCAGCGTCACCGGGCCGACCGCAGCCAGCGGGCGCAGGTCGGCGAGCAGCTGCAGGACCCGCGTCGGCCGGCGCAACGCCCGGGGAGCCAGGCCGGACAGGCGGTCCAGCCACTCGCCCCAGCGCGCCGTGCCGGCAGCGCCGCCAGCTCGTCGACCATTGGCAGCGCGAAGCTGCGCAGATCGTCGAGGGCATCGAGGTCGCGCTGGATCGCGGCGACGGCGCCGCGCCCGGTTCGTCGGACGTCAGCTCGCGCAGGCGCAGCTCCAGCTCGGCGCGAGCCCACCCAGCCGGCGGTGCCAGCGGGCGGCGCGGCCGCTCGGGCCGGCCTCTGACGCGACGGCGGCGGCCCCGAGGAGCGATTCCCACCGCCACGGCGCGCGGACGTCGGTGCGCTCGGTGGGCGGCGCCTCGTCCGCGGCGGACGGCATCCCCGCCGCCGCGGCGGGCGGTTCCAGCACGTCGAACAGCGACAGCTGCCCCGTCGCCAGCGCCTCGTCGGTCGAGACCACCGGCGGCGGCGGCTCCGGGTCGGCCCGGCCGGTGGCCGGGTCGCGCCGCGGCACCTGCCCGAGCGAGAGGTACTCGGCGAAGCTGCGCGCCGAGAGGTCGTCGGCGGCGCAGGCGAGCAGCGCGAGGAAGGCGCGGCCGGTCGGGTCGGGCCGGCGCGTGCCGCGCGAGAACCACGCCGGCACCTTGGCGCGTTCGAGCGCCTGTTCGATCGGGCCCCAGTAGCTCTCCGGGGCGCGGACGACGATGGCCATCTCGTCGAACGGCACGCCCCGGCCCGCCTCGTCGAGGATGCGCCGCGCCACCTCGATGGCCTCCCGCGCCTCGCCCGGCGCCGAGAAGAAGCGGATGCTGGCATCCTCGACGCCGGCCGGCGCTTCTCCCGCGAACAGTTGCCGCCGGACGCGCGACAGCGCGTCGGTGGCGTCGTCCTCGCGCGCCTCGACCGCCGCCGCCAACGGCGGCGGCAGCAGCGCCAGCGTCCGCGCATCGCCGGCCGGAACCGTCGCGATGACGACCGGCGCCCGGCCCTCGGTCGACGCCGCCCCGAGCGCGCGGTCGATCAGCGCCGCCACGAACGCCTGCTCGGCGACGCTGGCGATCGGGACGTCGAGCAGCAGGATCGGGCCGGCCCCGAGGCCCCCGGCGTCGCCGGCACGCAGGCGGGCGGTCGCGGTCTGGAACAGGGCCGGCCGGTCGGCCAGGCCGCCGTCGACCAGCAGGGCGGCGTAGCGCGCGGCGAGCGCGCCGAGGTCGGGCCCCGCCGCCCCGAGCGCGGCCAGCCGCTCGGGCCCGACGCCGGCTTCGCGCAGCTCGCCGACAGTATCGGCGAGCGCCCGCGGCAGGCCGGGACTGTCGGCGATCGGCGCCAGGTAGTCGAGCCGGCCGGCGTGGGCCAGCTCGAACAGGGCCCTGGTGGCCAGCGCGTCGGCGGCGAGCGCGGTCGATGGGGTCACCCCGGCCGTCGCCAGGGTCGCCGTCGCGATGCGCGAGGCGAGCTGCCCCAGGGTGAAGCGGTGGAGGCCGAAGGTCGCGCCACGGGCGGCGGCGATGCCGCGACAGAAGTCGTCGGCCGCCTCCCGGGTGGCGCCCACGACGATCAGCTCGGTCGCCGCCGGCCAGCCCGTGACGAACCCCGCCGCGGCGTCGAGCCGGACGCGGGCTGATGCCGACACGACCGCGAGGGATCCCACAGTTCCGTTACACTACCGCAGAAAAATCGCCACCCGCAGGTCCGGGCGGCGGCAGGGACCGGTGGGCCGGAGGCCGATGGAATCCGAGTCGAGACCAGCAGCCAGCAAGCCGGCGGCACAACCGCCGGCGAGTCCGTCGGACGCGTCGAGCGACCGCGAGCCCGCCGAAACGCCTGTGCCACAGGGTCGCCCCCGCGACTGGTGGACCGGGCTGAACGACGAGCAGCTCCTCGACGTCCGGATGTGCGATCTCGGCGTCACCATCGAGGGCAGCAAGCTGGTCCTGAGCATCGCCCAGCTGCACGCCGAGCTCGAGAATCGCCGACTTTCCTTCGAACCCCACTACTGGCTGTCGGACGAGTGGTTCACGCCTGACGGCGTCGCCGGCATCGCCATTCCCTTCTATCTGGCCCATCCGCGGCTCGAGCAGCTCGAGGAACGGCAGATGCTCGAGGTGGAAGGGCGGGACGCACGACTGGTGCGTCAAGATCCTGCGCCACGAGGCCGGCCACGCCATCGACAACGCCTATGCCCTGCAGCGGCGCCGCAAGCGATTGCGAGCTGTTCGGCCCGTCCTCGCAGGAGTACCCGGAGTACTACACGCCGAAGCCGTATTCGAAGAGCTTCGTGCTGCACCTCGATTCCTGGTACGCGCAGAGCCATCCCGACGAGGACTTCGCCGAGACGTTCGCGGTCTGGCTCGACCCGCAGTCCGAATGGCGCGAGCGCTACGTCGACTGGCCGGCGCTGAAGAAACTCGAGTATCGTGGACGAGCTGATGCAGGAGCTCGCCGGGCACCCTCCTCGCCGGGTGTCGCGCCGCAAGCTCGACGCCGCTGCCGAGCATCAAGACGCACGCTGCGGCAGCACTACGACCGCAAGCGCGACCACTACGGCTACGAGTACCCGAACTTCTACGATCGCGACCTCCGGCGGCTGTTCGCCGAGTCCGCCGCGGCGCCCAAGGGCAGCCCGCCGGCGACGCGATTTCTCGGCAAGTATCCGCAAGCACGTCTGCCGCCGCGTCGCCGCGCTGGACCGGCGAATACCGTTACACCATCGACCGTGTCTTCGAGGACATGATCCGCCGCTGCCGCGAGCTCAACCTGCGGCTGACGAACGCCGGAAGAAGAAGCCACCCTCGAGTTCACAATTCTGTCTGACCGTCCAGACCATGAACTACCTGCACAGCGGCAGGCACCGGGTGGCGCTATGAGGAAACTTCGCGTCCTCGCGCTGATGCACGACTATCTCGTCCCGCCCGAGGACGTGACCGGCATCGACGTGGGCACCGCCAAATGGAAGATGGAGTTCGACGTCACCCACACCCTCGAGCACGATGGGCCACGACGTCCGGCCGCTCGGGCTCGGCGGCGACCTCGGAGTCATCACCGAGGCCGTCAAGACCTGGAAGTCCGCACATCGTCTTCAACCTGATGGAGAACTTCGAGGGCATCGCGATGTTCGACCAGAACGTCGTCAGCCACCTCGAGCTGCTGCGCGTCCCCTACACCGGCTGCAACCCGCGCGGGCTGATGCTGGCCCGCGACAAGGCGCTGTCGAAGACGCTGCTGGCCTACCACCGCATCCCGGTGCCCGAGTTCACGGTCTTCCGGGTCGGCCGGGCCGTGCAGCGGCCGAAGCGCTTGCAGTTCCCGCTCATCGTCAAGTCGCTGACACAGGAATCGTCGATCGGGATCTCGCAAGCCTCGGTCGTCGAGGACGAGGCCAAGCTGATCGAGCGCGTCCGCTTCATCCACCGCAAGCGTCGGCACCGACGCCATCGCCGAGCGCTACGTCGAAGGCCGCGAGCTCTACGTGGGCGTCATCGGCAACCTGAAGCTGCAGGTGTTCCCGGTCTGGGAGATGAAGTTCGAGAAGATGCCGCGAGCACAGCTACCGCATCGCCACCGAACGGGTGAAGTGGAACGATGCCTATCAGAAGAAGCACGGCATCACGACGGTCGCGGCCGGCGACCTGCCCGAGGAGCTGGCCGGCCGGGTCGGCCAGATCTGCCGCCGCGTCTACCGGACGCTGGACCTCTCGGGCTATGCCCGCATCGACTTGCGCCTCGACGCCGAAGGCCGCGTCTACGTGCTCGAAGCCAACCCCAACCCGCAGCTCGCCTACGGCGAGGACTTCGCCGAGTCGGCGCACCACGCCGGCGTCACGCTACGAGGCGCTGCTGCAGAAGCATCATGACGACGGGGCTGTCGTGGCGGCCCGAGCGGCAGAACTTCGCTTGAGCCGGACGGCACGACTCCGGAGTGGTCGAAGCCTGTCGGGCGGCCACTCCGGAGTCACGTCGTTCTTCAGGCCGCCACGTATTTTCCCTTGAGGATGGCCAGGTGGTGCCGCTCGTGCCCGAGGATCACGTAGCCGACGGCGCGGGCGGTGGTCGGGTTCCCGTTGACCGAACCAACGCGATCGAGCGCGGCCTCGTCGAGGTGCCGGAACAGGTGCGATCGACGACTGGCGGACGCACTTGAACTCGTCGAGGAGGCTGCCGACGGTGCGGCGGCCGTGGCCGGACGTCTTCGCGTAGTCGTCCTGCTCGAAGGGCGGGAACGAGGCCGCGTCGCCGCGCGCCACGCCGAGGGCGCGGTATTGCATGACGCGCTCAGTGTCGGCCATATGGCCGATCACTTCCTTGATCGTCCACTTGTCGGGGGCGTAGCGCGCCTCGCTCTTGCGACTCGGACAGGCCGCGATACCAGGCCATCGTCTCGTCGAGTTGCCGGGCCATGGTCTCGCCGAGGTCGTCGACGTCCTCGACCAGGCGGATGTAGCGGTCGAACCAGCCGGCGTATTCGGTGGGTGCGGGGCGGCGTGCCATGGCGCAGTATAGCGGTCCGGATGAGCAGGCCGGCACACAACGATAAGATAGGCGTCATGCCTTCCGCGCATCCGTCGCGCCGGGCCGGCGGCGCGCTGCGCTTCTGGCTGTTCGGTCTCTATCTGGCCTGCTACCTGGCCTTCACGATCCTGACGGCGTTCAATCGCCCGCTGATGGCGTCGGCGCCGTTCGGCGGCGCCAATCTGGCCGTCCTCTCCGGCTTCGGCCTGATCGGGGCGGCGCTGGCCCTGGCCCTCCTCTACTGGTGGCTGTGTCGCGACGGCCGCGCCGACGCCGCACCGGGTGTTCCGGCGGCGAAGGCGGGACGCCGATGATCTACGCGCCCTCCCCTGTCGCCATCGGCGTCTTCGTCGCCTTCATCCTGCTCGTCGTCGGCTTGTCGGCCTGGCTCGGACGCCGGGCCAAGTCGGCGTCCGGCTACTACGCCGCGCACGGCCAGATCCACTGGTTCGTCAACGGCATCGCCTTCGCCGGCGACTACCTCTCGGCCGCGTCGTTCCTCGGCATCTGCGGGATGATCGCCTTCTACGGCTACGACGGCTTCCTCTACTCGATCGGCTACCTGGCCGGCTGGATCGTGGCGCTGTTCGTCGTCGCCGAGCCGCTCAAGCGGCTGGGCAAGTTCACGTTCGCCGACGCGCTCGACAGCCGTTCCACTCGCGCGGCATCAAGCTGGCGGCGGCGATCAGCACGCTGGTGGTCAGCCTCTTCTACCTGATCCCGCAGATGGTCGGCGCCGGCGCGCTGATCAAGCCGCTGCTCGGGCTGCCGCACGGCGCCGGCGTGGTGCATCGTCGGCGTCGTCGTCATCATGATCGTCGTCACCGCCGGCATGGTGTCGACGACCTAGGTGCAGTTCATCAAGGGCTCGCTGCTGGTCGCTGTTCTGCGGCCTGCTGACGATCCTGATCCTCCGCCGCGGCCTGTGGTCGACGGCGGGGCGGCCGGTCTCGCCGTTCATCGCCAAGCCGGCGGCGGAGATTCTGGCCCGGCGCCGGTCTCGAGGCGATGCCGAAGGCCGGCGTGGGCCGGCAAGCCCTACGCACGCCTCCAGGATCGCAGCCGCCGGCCGTGTCGCAGTGTGGCGTGAACGAGACGCGCGACGGCGTCGCCTGGCTGACCGAGACGCAGCGCGTCACCGTGACCGCCGAGCGGCGCCAAGCTGGTCAACGGCGTGCCGCACGGCACCGGCCCGGGCCAGCGCGATCTGCGGCCCGTCGGCCACGTCGTGGCGCTGCACCGGGCGAGCGCACCGCCACGGAAACCGGCCCGCTCGGCCCGTCGGCTTCCTCGACGCACGTCGGCGGCAGCGACGATCGCAGCTCTGGAGCTCCGAGCGCGTCGTCGAGGACGGACGGGCGACGACGACCGTCTACTACCAGAAGCTGACCCGTGGCGACGACCTGCTGGTCGCCGGCGCGAGCCCGACGTTCGCCGGCGTCCGCAGCGACAAGCTGTTCGACAAGCTCGACTTCCTGTCGCTGATGCTGGCGCTGTTCGGCGGCACGGCGTCGCTGCCGCACATCCTGATCCGCTACTACACGGTGAAGGACGAGGCCGCCGCCCGCAAGAGCACGGTCGTCGGCATCGGCGGCGATCGGGTTCTTCTACGTGCTGACGCTGTTCCTCGGCCTCGGGGCGATGACCAGCGGCGCCCTCGACGTCACCAACAGCAACATGGCGGCGCCGCTGCTGGCCAAGAGCTTCGGCGAGCTGCTGTTCGCGATCATCTCGGCGATCGCCTTCACCACGGTGCTGGGCACGGTGAGCGGCCTGATCATCGCGGCCAGCGGCGCGGTGGCGCACGACCTGCTGACCAACGTCTTCAAGCTGCGACCTCGACCGACCACGACAAGGTCCGCGCCGGCAAGATTTCGCGCCGTCGTCGTCGGCGCCATCGCCATGGTGCTCGGCATCCTGTTCGAGAAGATGAACGTGACCTTCCTGGTCGGCTGGGCGTTCAACGTCGCCGCCTCGGCCAACCTGCCGGCGCTGGTCATGCTGCTCTTCTGGAAGCGCACCACCAAGCAGGGCATCGCCGCCGCGATCCTGGTCGGCATGGTCTCGTCGCTCGGCTGGATCCTGCTGAGCGCGCAGGCGTTCAGCGACGTCTACGGGCTGCCGGCGACGAGCGCGCTGGTGCCCTTCAGCCAGCCGGCGATCGTGACCGATCCCGCTCGGCTTCCTGGTGCTGGTCGTCGTGTCGCTCTTGACGCGCGCGCACGTCGACCGTATTCCTGAGCCGGCGTCGACGCCGCGGTGAGCAGGCCCGGGCGTCGAGCCCGGCGGACGTTGACCGGACCCCGATCAATTCCGCGGGGCTAACAGGTTTCCACTATTGAACGCGGCTGGTATGGGGGACGACACTCGGCCCTTCCCATGCCTCACATCAGTCTGCCCGACGGTCTCCCGGGGATCACCGGTGCGTTCGCCTACCGGCCGGAGACCGCCAAGCCGATGCGCGAGCTGGCCGAAGTCCTCCTGCGCGGCCCCAACACCCTGACGAGCGCGGAGCGCGAGATGATCGCGACCTTCGTCTCGCACCGCAACGAGTGCCACTTCTGCCAGGCGAGCCACCGGGCCGCGGCCGCGCACCACCAGGGCGGCGACTACTCGGTGGTGGACGCGGTCAAGGCCGACTACCTGACGGCGCCGATCTCCGCCAAGCTCAAGGCGCTGCTGACCATCGCCGGCAAGGTCCAGATCGGCGGCCGGCGCGTCACCGATGCCGACGTCGCGGCGGCCCGGGCGGAGGGCGCGACCGACACCGAGATCCACGACGCGGTGCTGATCGCGGCGGCGTTCTCGATGTTCAACCGCTACGTCGACGGCCTGGCGACGTTCACGCCCATCGACGACGCCGCCTACGACCCGATGGGACAGCGCATGGCCCGCGAAGGATACGTGCGCAAATGAGCAGCTACCTGCCCGGCGTCGAAGCCGGCGCCAAGCCCGGCACCTACGCCAGCCTGATCGACGCGGCCAAGCGCGACGGACGCGAATACTCGAAGATTTGGGATCTCTTCGCCTTCGCGCCGGACACGATGCACCACCTGTCGCACCTGACGCAGGGGATCATGCGGCAGCCGGCCAGCATCAGCGAGGGCATGCGCGAGCTGATCGCCGCCTACACCTCGCACCAGAACGCCTGCCGCTTCTGCACGATGGCGCACGCGGCCGCGGCCAGCGAACTGCTCGGCAGCGAGGCGCTGGTCTGGACGGCGCTGCGCGACCTCGAGCGCTCGCTCCTCGACGACAAGCACAAGGCGCTCCTCCGCTTCGTCGGCAAGGTGACGCGCGACCTGCCGGCCGTCTGGCGCGACGACGTGGCGGCACTCCGGGCGCTCGGCTGGGATGACGAAGCGATCTACTTCGCCATTTCGGTCTGCGCCCTCTTCAACTTCTACAACCGCTGGATCACTGCCACCGGGGTGCCCGAGATGTCGGAAGAAGCCCACCGCCAGCAGGGCAAGAACCTCGCTCGCGGCTACGTCCGCGACTGACGCCGGCGACGGAGAGCGCGACCGCCATGCCACACATCCCCCTTCCGCCAGGTCTGCCCGGGATCCGCGGGCCGATGGCCTTCCGTCCTGAGACGGCCAAGCCGATCAACGAGCTGGCGAACATCCTGCTCTTCGAGCCGCACAGCCTGTCGCGTGGCGAGCGCGAGCTGATCGCCACCCACGTCTCGTGCGCCAACGAGTGCCAGTTCTGCCAGACCATCCACGGCGCCTACGCGGCGCACTTTCTCGGCGACGAAGCGCTCGTGCTGCAGGCCAAGGTCGATCCCGAGGCGGCGAACCTCCCGCCCAAGCTGAAGGCGCTGCTGAACATCGCCGGCAAGGTCGCCCGCAGCGGCCGCGACGTGACCGCCGACGACATCGCGCGGGCGCGCGCCGAGGGCGCCACCGACCTCGAGATCCACGACACCGTGCTGATCGCCGCGCTCTTCTGCCTCTGCAACCGCTATGTCGACGGCCTCGCGACCGACATGCCCGAATCGCTGGACTACTTCCGCGAGCGGGTGCCGGTCCTGGCGGCGCAGGGCTACCAGATGCCGCCGGCTCCCGCCGTCACCTCGTAGGACAGACCGGATGCCACACATGGCCCTGCCCGAGGGCCTGCCCGGGATCCGGGGGCCGATGGCCTTCCGCCCGGAGACGGCCAAGCCGCTCAACGAGATCGTCGACGTCCTGCTGCGCGGCCCGCACTCGCTGACGCCCGGCGAGCGCGAGCTGATCGCCACCGTCGTCTCCGCCGAGAACGACTGCCGCTACTGCCAGACGATCCACGGCGCCATCGCCGCGCACCACCTCGGCGACGAGGCGCTGGTCCTGGCCGTCACGGCCGACCACGAGCACGACGGCGTGTCGCCGAAGCTGCGGGCACTGCTGGCGATCGCGGCCAAAACGGCCGTCAGCGGCCGCGCCGTCACCACCGACGACATCGCCCGGGCGCGGGCCGAGGGCGCCACCGACCTGGAGATTCACGACACTGTGCTGATCGCCGCCGTCTTCTGCCTCTGCAACCGCTACGTCGACGGGCTCGCCACCTGGATGCCCGATGACCCCGACTTCTACCGAACGCGCGCCGCGATGATCGCCGGGCACGGCTACACCGCCAGCACCGTGGCCCAGCCCCCAATACCCCCGCCGACGCCGACCCTGTCGCAGGAAGTGGGACGATGATCCGCGCCGCGCGCTTCTTCGCCGCCGTCACCGCGGCCGCGCTCCTGGCCTGGGCCACGCCAGCCGCCGCCCAGGATCCGACCGGCTCGATCGAGGGCACGGTCTCCGATTCGAGCAGCGCCGCTGTGCCGAACGCGCGGGTCACCGCCAGGCACCTCGACACCGGCTTCACGCGCGAGGTCGTGTCCGGCGCCGATGGCTTCTACCGCCTGCTCCTGCTGCCGGTCGGCGCCTACCGCGTCACCGTCGACGCGAGCGGGTTCGCGTCGCTGATCCAGGAGCCCGTCCAGGTGAACGTCAGCCAGACCTTGCGGATCAACCCGCAGCTGGCGCCGTCGTCGGTGAAGGAGGCGGTAACGGTCAGCGGCACCGCCCAGCTGGTCGACACGTCGAGCAACGTCCTCGGCCGCGTCGTCACCGGCCGCGAGATCGTCGACCTGCCGCTCAACGGCCGCAACTTCACCCAGCTCGGGCTGCTCCAGACGGGCGTCGCGCCGCTGACGGCCGGCGTCGCCACCGCCGGCGGATCGCTGCGCCAGGGCCAGGCTTACGCCGTCAACGGCGGCACCGGCGGCGCCACCACCGCCGTCGTGACGCGCTCGGGCGGCAATCAGCGCCACGGCAGCCTCTACGAGTTCCTCCGCAACGACGCCTTCGACGCCCGCAACTTCTTCTCGCGCGAGGTCGAGCCGCTCGACCAGCACCAGTTCGGCGGCACCCAGGGCGGCCCGATCCAGTCGAACCGGCTCTTCTTCTTCGGCTACTACGAGGGCTTCCGCAACGAACAGGGCTTCACGACGACGGCAACTGTGCCGACGCCCGCGGAGCGCGACGGCGACTTCTCCGGCCTCGGCCGGCCGCTGCTGAACCTCGCTGCCGGCGGCAGCCAGTTCCTCGGCGACCGTCTGCCGGCCGCCGCCATCAACCCGATCGCCCGCAACGTCGTCAACCTGTACCCGCTCGGCAACGTCTCGCCGTCGCTCTATCGCGAGACGCTGGTCGGTGAGCAGAAGCTCAATCAGGCCGGCGCCCGCGTCGACTTCGCGGCGTCGTCGAACGACCAGATCTTCGCCCGCTACTCCTACTCGGGCGGCCACAACCTCAACCCGGTGTCGGTGCGCGGCACCGACCTCCCCGGCTACCCCACCCGCGACGACCTGGCGACGCACGCCGTGCTGGCCTCGGCGACCCGGGTGCTGTCGCCGACCATGACCCACGCCGTCCGCGCCCAGATCCTGCCCCGGCTGGTGTTCTAGGTGGCAGCCGAGGCCACGGCCGGCGCCCTCTCGCCCGAGCTCAACGAGAACTCGCCCGGCTACGAAGGCTGGCGCGTCGCCGCCGCGTCCGCGCTCGGGATGCTGGTCAGCTTCGCCTCGGTGCTGGTCTACACGTTCGGGATCTTCCTGAAGCCGATCTCGGAGACGTTCTCGTGGAATCGCGAGTCGGTCTCGGGCGCCTTCGGCATCGCGGCGATGACCGCCGCGGTGTGCGCGCCGCTGACCGGGATGCTGCTCGACCGCTTCGGGCCGCGCCGCGTCATCCTGCCGGCGATCGTCATCTTCGGCGCCGCCTTCGCCTCGATCTCGCTGCTGACGCCGCACCTGTGGCATCTCTACGCGCTCTTCGTGGTGTTCGGCGTGGTGGCGATGGCCACGTCGCAGGTGGCCTACTCCAGAGCCATCTCGACGTGGTTCCATGCCCGCCTCGGGACCGCGCTCGCGTTCGGCATGTGCGGCAGCGCCCTCGGGGCCATGATCCTGCCGCCGATCGCCCAGCGCCTGATCGACGCCCTGGGATGGCGGCAGGCGGCGGTGACCATCGGCGGCGCCATCCTCGCGGTCGGCCTGCCGACCGTGCTCGCGTTCGTCCGGGAGCGGCCCGGCACGCGCACCGCTGCCGGCCGCGTCGCCGTGGCCGGCGCGACGGTGGGCGAAGGCCTCCGCGACTACCGGTTCTGGATTATCGTCGTCGTGCTGTTCTCCATCTCGATCGCGCAGAACGGCTCGATCACGCACCTCTCGGCCCTGCTCACGGATCGGGGCCTGCATCCCGATCGCGCCGCGATCGCGGTCTCGGCGCTGGGCGGCGCCGCCTTGTTCGGCCGGATCGCGACCGGCTGGCTGCTCGATCGCTTCTTCGCGCCGTGGGTGTCGTTCGCCCTGCTGGCACTGGCCGCGCTGGGCGTGTTCGTGCTCTCCAGCGCATCCTCGTTGAGCGCTGGCGTCGTGGCCGCCGTCCTCGTCGGCTTCAGCATGGGCGGCGAAGCCGACGTCATCCCGTTCCTGGTCGCGCGCTACTTCGGGCTGCGGTCGTTCTCGGTGCTCTACGCGCTGACCTGGACGTTCTACGCGATCGCCGGCGCCATCGGCCCGGTCCTGATGGGCAAGGCGTTCGACGCCAGCGGCTCCTACACGACGCTGCTGGTGTGGATCGCCGGCTCGATCATCGTCGTCGCCCCGCTCATGCTGCTCCTGCCGCGCTATCAGACGGCCGGCACGCCGGCACATCACTAGTGCGGGGCATCTGCTAGCTGCTACGATCGGGCGCGATGCTGACGCGCGCGATTCTCGCTGTCGTTGGTCTGCTCGCGGCGGTGCCCGCCGCCGGACAGGACCTCTCGAAGCACTTCCAGGGCATCGACGGCACGTTCGTGCTGCTCGACGGCCAGACCGGGGCCTTCACGCGCTGGAACGCCGCCCGCGCCGAGCAGCGCTTCGCACCCTGCTCCACCTTCAAGATCCCGAACACCGCCATCCTGCTCGAGACCGGCGCCGCGCCCGATCCCGAGTTCGTCGTGCAGTACGACCCGGCCTTGAAGGCCTCGCGCGAGGTCTGGCGCCAGGACCACACGCTGCGCAGCGCGTATCGCGAGTCGGTGCTGTGGTACTACCACGCGCTCTCGAAGAAGGCCGGTTTGCCGGCCGAGACGCGGCTGGTCAAGCAGTTCGGCTACGGCAGCGCCGACACCAGCGGCGGTGTCGCCGGCGAACGGCCCTTCTGGATCGACGGATCGCTGCGCATCTCGGCCAACGAGCAGGTCGCGTTCCTGAAGCGCCTGCGCGACAGACAGCTCGGCCTCTCGGCCCGGACCGACAGCCTGACGAAGGCGATCATGATCGCCGAGCAGACGCCCGCCGGGACGCTCCGGGCCAAGACCGGCGCCTGCCAGCCCGAGGGCGAACGGCAGGTCACGGTCTGGTATGTCGGCTACGTCGAGAAGCCGGCCGGGGTCTGGTACTTCGCCCTCGAGATGGGCGACACGGATTACGGCACCGTCTTCGATCAACGGGTGACGAAGGCCCGCGCGATCCTCGCCGGCCTCGGCATCCTGCCCGCCCCTGGAGACGCGAAATGATCGAAGGCCCGCGCGACCAGCCGTGGCTCACCGGCGCCGCCGACTGGAAGCAGGTGGTCGAGGGCTGCGCCGCGGCCCGCACGTCCGACGCCCTGCTCCACCCGGCCAACCTGCCGGCGGCGTTCTTCGACCTCAGCTCGGGGATCGCCGGCGAGTACCTGCAGAAGTGGCGCAACTATCGGATCCGCGTCGCCGTGCTGTGCCCGCCCGGCAGCGTCACCTTCAGCTCGCGCTTTCCCGAGATGGTCGCGGAGGAGTCCCGGAAGGGCTACTTCCGCCTCTTCGACACTCGTGAGCCGGCAGTCGAGTGGCTCGAGGAGCTCGGCGACGAAGCCGGCGGCGGGTAGCACCCAGCGATGCGCACCTACCGACGTCTCCTTCTTCTTGCCGCGGTGACGCTGGGCGTCGCGATGCCAGCGCAGGCGGAGTCCCGCGGCTATGCCGGCGGCGCCGTGTCGTTGATGGCCCAGCCGCAGGCCGCCAAAGTTGATCGCGTGGGAGGCACGACCTGGAGCGGCAGCGTCGTGGTCGGCAGGCCGGTGTCGGCCGCTCGCCGCGCTTCCGCGTCGTGCCCACGCTCCGTGTCTTCATCGTCAGGCGAGGAAGCGCGTCCCCGCCCACCGGACAAACCGTCGTGGTGCGGGCCGGTGTCGGCGCACGGGTGACGTTCTGATCGAAGGCAGTCCGTCCGGCGCTGCTCACATCGGCCGCGGTCGATCGGCACGGAGGAGACGATTGATGAGCCCCTGGCAGCGGCGGACGTTCGAGCACGACGGCCTGCGCTTCTCCTACCTCGACACCGGCGGCACCGGTCCGCTGCTGGTGCTCCTCCACGCGCACTGGATGGGCGCCTCGGACTTCGACGACGTCGTCCCCTCGCTCGGGGACGGCTGGCGCGTGGTCGGCCTCGACCAGCGTGGCCACGGCGAGACACAGCACGGCGGCACGCACAGCATCGACGCATATATCGGCGACGTCGACGCGTTGCTCGCGGCCATCGGCCACACCGGGCCGGTCGTTCTGCTCGGCCACAGTTTCGGCGGCATGGTGGCGAATCACTACGCCGGCGCGCGTCCCGATCGCGTCCGCGCGATCATCATGGAAGACATCGACGTCGCCCGCGACGATCGCCACGACTTCATCTCGCCGTGGGGCGGCGTGTTTCCGAGCCGCGAAGCGCTGGAGGAGCGCATCGGGGCACGACTGGCGCCCTACCTCCGCAAGTCGATGACGCAGGTCGAGGGGGGCTGGACGCTGACCTTCGAGCCGCACGAGGTCCTGGTCTCGTCCGCGGCGCTGAGCGGAGACTACTGGCACGTCTGGCTGGGCCCACCTGCCCTGCGCTCGTGGTCCGCGGCGAGCACAGCAAGCCGGTGGATGGCAACGTGCTCGCCGATATGGCGCGCCGCCGGCCGGACACCGACCTGGTGACGATCGACGCGGGACACTCGGTCCACATCGACGCGCCCGAGGCGTTCGTGGCCGCCGGGCGCGCGTTCCTGGCCAGGTTGCCATGACGCCGGCCGGGTTCGACGCGTTGCGCGACGCGCTCCGGCGACGGCGAATCGACTAGCGGGTGACCGTTCCTTCGATCAGGCCGTGCGGCTCGTCAGTCGGCATGAAGATCTCGTTGCGGTTCTCGAGCCCGAAGCGCGTGAGATCGACCGGCAGGTGGTGCTTGTTGGGCATCACGAGATGAATCGACGTCACGTCCTCGACGTGCTCGATCACGGCCTGCCCCATCGCGTGGAGCGTATGCTGCACGGATTCGCTGCGATGCTCCGCGAAGGTCTCCAGGAGCGTCTTGTGCACCGCCCGCCAGGCGGTGTCGAAGCTCACGTCGACGTCGCGGTAGCGCCACCGGGCCGTCAGCGACGTGGCGAAGATCCGGTCGTGCGTCTCCGGCAGGGTCGTGTACTCGTCGCGCGGAAAGCCGGCGAACGCCGAATGCGACGACTTCAGGATCACGAGATCGGCCACACCCGCTTCGACGGTCATCACCTGACGATCGGCGTCGATCGTCGACGTCCGCGTCTCCGGGCCCTGCCGCACGAACGCCTGGCCGTACTGGCGATCGCCGGAGGCAATGCGACCCCACGCGTGCTCGGCGATGTCGATACGCACCCGCTCGAGGCGCGGGTTGCGGTCGAGGAAATGCCGCGCGAGCAGGAGGCCGAACGACTCCGCGTCACGCACGCGCTCGCTCGCGGCGAGCGCGTAGACGGTGTTCTTCATCGTGTCGGTCGGCAGTACCGCGCTGTTGTCCCCGGCGGTGTAGGACTCGTCGTAGTCGCCCTGAAACCGGATGGCGATCGTCAGATCGCACAGCTCGTGTCGATCGTTCCGGCGCGTCAGCTGCACGAGCCGGACTCGCGACTTGCCGTAGGCCGTTGCTTGCAGCATTGGTGTTAGTGTCTCGTCCGCGTGATGCGCGACATGACTCCCGGGCGGGGCATCCCGCCTGGCGTCGTTGCTCGTCGCTCAGATATACCCAATATCCTCGCTCCTCGCGCCTTGCCATCCGGGCGCCGCGCTCCGCGAGTCACGCCACGCATCACGCGGACGGGACACTAGCTGTCGAACGGGAGCAGCAGGTTGTGGCCGTCGCCGGCGCCGAGGATCTCGCGGATGCGGCGCGCCAGCGCGGCGAGGGCGAACGGCTTCTGCAGGAACTCGACGCCCGGCTCGAGGACGCCCTGCCGGACGATCGCGTCGTCGGTGTAGCCCGACACGAAGAGCACCTTGACGTGCGGCCGCTCGATGCGCAGGCGCTGCACCAGCGCCGGGCCGCCCATCACGGGCATGACGACGTCGCTGACGACGATATCGATCACGCCTGAGTAGGCGCGCGCGACCTCGAGCGCTTCCTCGCCGTTCGACGCCTGCAGCACGCGGTAGCCGAGCATCTCGAGCGACTCGACCGAGATGGCGCGGACCATCGGCTCGTCCTCGACGACGAGCACCGTCTCGTGTCCCGCCACGCTGCCCGACTGCTGGTCGGCCGGCGTGTCGCTGACCGCCGCCTCGCCGGTCCGGGGCAGGAAGATCTTGAACGTCGAGCCGCGGCCGTACTCGCTGTAGACCCAGATGTGGCCGCCGTTCTGCTTGACGATGCCGTAGCAGGTGGCGAGGCCGAGGCCGGTGCCGCGGCCGGGCGGCTTGGTCGTGAAGAACGGCTCGAACAGGTGCCGCGACACGTCCTCGGTCATGCCCATGCCGGTGTCGCTGACCGCGAGCATCACGTAGTGCCCCGGCTGGACGCCCTGATGCTGCCGGGCGTAGCTCTCGTCGAGGTCGACGTTGCGCGTCTCGATCGTCAGCGTGCCGCCGTTGGGCATGGCGTCGCGGGCGTTGATGACCAGGTTCATCAGCACCTGCTCGAACTGCGCCGGATCGAGGCGGACGCTGCCGAGGTCGCGGGCGGTGACGATACGCAGCTCGACGTCCTCGCCGATGACCCGGCGCAGCAGGTCCTGCATCTGCACCACGAGCTGGTCGAGATCGACCACGCGCGGCTCGGTGATCTGGCGGCGGGCGAAGCCGAGAAGCTGCCGTGTCAGCGAGGCGCCGCGCTCGGCGGCGTGGCGGATGCTGCCGAAGTACTCGTGCGCCGGGTTGTCGCGTTCGAGCTTCGTGCCGGCCATCTCGATGTAGCCGAGGACGGCGGTCAGCAGGTTGTTGAAGTCGTGGGCGACGCCGCCGGCGAGGCGGCCGATGCCCTCCATCTTCTGCGCCTGGAGGAACTGCGACTCGAGCCGCTTGCGCTCGGTGATGTCCTGCATCACGCCGAGCATGCGGACGGGCTCGCCGTGGTCGTCGGTGTAGGCCTGGCCCTGCGCCGCGACCCAGCGCGTCTCGTGATGCGAGGCGTGCGGGTCGGCGATCGCCCCCTCGCTGAGGGCGCGGAACTCGATGTCGAGCGGCAGCCCCTGGGCGATGGCGTGACGGATGGCGTCGCTCAGACCGGAGCGATCGTCGGGATGGACCATCTCGAGGAAGTTCTCGAAGCGCAGCGGCGCGCTGCCCGGCACGACGTTGAAGACCCGGGCGGCGTGGCCGCCCCAGCGCACCGCGTCGTTCCGCAGGTCCCAGTCCCAGGTGCCGATCTGACCACCGTCGAGCGCCATCCGGAGGCGCTCCTCGCTGTCGCGCAGGGCCTGCTCGGACTCCTTGCGCGCGGTGATGTCGAGCATCGCGCCGATCATCCGGCGCGGTCGGCCCTCGGGGCCGCGGACGACGTAGCCGCGGGCGTAGACGTGGGCGAACGTGCCGTCGCCGCGGCGGAAGCGGTACTCGTCCGACCACAACTCCTGGCGCAGGCGGTCGTCGAGGGTCCGCCAGATGCGGGCCTGGTCGTCGGGGTGGATCGTCTGCCGCCACCACTCGACCCGGGAGGTGTCGGCGTTGATGGGATGCCCGAACTGGGTCCGCAGGCCGTCGTTCCACCAGACCGTGTCGGTGGTGAAATCCCAGTCCCAGACGGCCTCGTGGGTGGCCCGGCCGAAGAAGGCCAGGCGCTCGTCGCTCTGGCGGACGATCTCGCGGAGCTGGCCGCGCAGGCCGGCGGTTTCCTTTTCGTAGTCTTCGATGATGCGGCGGAGACGGTCTTCCTCGGCGGGGGGGGCTTCACCTGCCGGGGCTCGCGGGGTCCGCCGGGCGGAGGACGTAGTGCGGTCGGCCATTCAGGCGCGGGAGAAGGCTCAGCCGGAAGCTCGCGACGATTATGCGGCCCTGGCAACCGGGCTGCAAGCACAATCCGGCCTTGCAGTTGCGGCAACCGCCGCTTGTGCCGGCAGGCCTTTCGCCGCTACACTCATGCCTTCTGGCGGTGGTGCCCCTCTGCACCGCCGCGGCGGCCCTCCGAGTGGCGGCTGCAGGTCAGGTGGCGCGATCGCGCCGCCGGCGCTGCTCGCAGGGTTCGCGTTTCCGGAGCGATGCGCTCCGTTTGAGAGACCTACTTGGCCGATACCAAACTGAAGATTGCGGTCTTCATCGATTTCGACAACATCGAAATCGGCGTGAAGACCACCCTCGGCTCCCACTTCGACGCGGGAGCCGTGCTCGAAGCCATCAAGGAACGCGGCGACGTCGTCACCAAGATCGCCTACGGCGACTGGACTCGGGCCGGCGACTACAGCCGGTCGCTGACCCAGCACGCGATCCACATGGTGCAGCGCAACCTCACCCCCGGCGGCGACAAGAACGGCGCGGACATCAACCTCGCCCTCGACGCCCTCGAGATGGCGTTCACCCACAGCCACATCAACACCTTCGTCATCGTCAGCGGCGACAGCGATTTCATGGCGCTGGTCGAGAAGCTGAAGCAGTACGACCGCAAGGTCCTGGTGGTCGGCGGCCGCGCCTTCACCAGCCAGATCCTCCAGAAGAACTGCCACGAGTTCATCGCCTACGAGAACCTGATCGGCCGGCGCACCGGGCCGCGCGGCCGGCCGCAGCAGGACACGCCGCTCACCGGCGCCGTCACGCTCGTCCGACGCGCCCTCAAGGTGCTGACCGACCGCGAGGTGTCGCCGCAGCTGGGCGTCCTCAAGAGCACGCTGCTCCAGCTCGACCCGACGTTCTCGGAACGCGAGTACGGCGCCAGCACGTTCCGCGATCTGGTCCAGCGTCTGGACCGGGCCGGCTACGTCACCCTGAAGGGGACCGACCGCAACCTCTACGTCGAGTTGCGCGAGGGCTCGGAGGGTCAGCCGGTGCGCGAGTCGGAGCCGGCGGCGGGGATCGCCGGGGCTCCCGAGGCGATGCCCGAGCGCATCGCCGAGCCGGTGGCCGCCGAGGCCCAGGCGCCGGTCGCGGCGCCGGCACCCGCACCGGTGCACGCCGCGCCCAGGCGGCACGAGGACCAGGAGCCGGATGGCCAGCTCGCCGTCCTGCCGCGGCCGATGCTCGAGTCCGAACCGGACTTGGACGCGCTCGACGCCGCCGCCTACGCCGCGGCGCACGGCATGCCGCCGCCCGCTCGTGAGCGGCGCGACGGACGCGAAGGGCGTGGCGGGCGGGAGGGCCGCGGTGGCGAGAACCGCGGTGGTGGCGAGAACCGCGGCGGTGGTGAGAACCGCGGCGGTGGTGAGAACCGCGGCGGCCGCAGCCAGGGCGGTCCGCCGCCGCCGGCCGCGGATCCGGCGCTGCAGGCCGACGGCTACAAGGCGATGGAGCGGGTGTTCCTCAAGCCCGGCGCGGTGACGCGCTGGCCGCTCTACCTGCGCCAGGCGAAGGCCGTGCTGCGGGCCGGCGACGAAGGTTTCGACGAGCGGAAGTACGGCTTCGCCGGCCTGGTCGAGGCGCTGCGCTTCGGCCAGCGCGAGGGCCTGTTCCGGCTCGATCGCGATCGCCAGGGCGTGCTGCGCGTCTACCCGGGCCAGCTGCTGCAGCGAGCCGACGGCGGCCTCGTCGGGCCGGGCGTCGACGTGGCTCCGGCGCATCGCGAGCCCGTCGTCGACACCCGCGGGTCGGCGCCGGTCGACGAGCCGCTCCCGTTCGCCGAGTCGAGCGACGACGCCGCGGCGGAAACGGCCAGCCGCGCCGAGGCCGAGGCACCGGCTCCGGCGGCGAAGGCGGGCAGGCGCCGCTCCGCGGCAAAGAAGCCGGCCGCAAAGAAGGCCGCCCCGGCGCCCAAGGCGCGCGCGGCGAAGGCCCCGGCGCCGCGCAAGCGGACGGCCAAGAAGGGCGCCTAGATCGCAGTTCCTGCGACGTTTTCGAGATGGTCCCAGGGGATCATCGGAAGTCGAGATCGGAAGCGGCATCGGGAGACAGATCGGGAGCACCTTCGGGAGGTGCTCCCGATCCATCCCGGTTCAGCGACTGGGTTCGCGGTCGACGACGGTGGCCAGTTCGTACTTGACGGTCACGGGCGCCGACATCGTCACCGGCACCACCTGCCGGCGCTCCTCGTCCTTGTAGCGCATCACGAACTCCGCCGTCCCGAGCGGGACCTCCAGCGCGGCGTTCGGCAGCGTCCCCATGTTCTCGCCGTTGATCGAGAGTTCGGTGCCCTCCGGGGCCTCGACGGTCACCGGTGTCTTCGGGACCACGGAGACCGCCGTCGTGGCGCCGGGCCGGACCCGGACCTCGACCGACCCGCGATAGCCGAGCGACTCGTTGACGAGCTCGAGGCTGTGCCTGCCCGGCTTGAGCATCAGCTTCTCGATCTCGGTCGACCCGATCAGCTTGCCGTCGAGCAGGATGTCGAGCTGGACCGGCGACAGCACCGACGCCCAGCCGGCGTAGACGGGCACGTCGAGCTCCGTCGTCTGGCCGGCTTCGACCATCAGCATCGTGCTGACCGAGCCGTTCTCGCCTTCGACCGTGACCTCGTGCTTGCCCGGCAGCAGGTCGCTGACGACGATGGGCGTCTTGCCCATCAGCCGGCCGTCGATCATCACCTTCGAGCCGGCCGTCGATGACGAGATCGACGCCTGCCCGCTCGTGAACCCCTTGCCCCACGACAGCCGCTGCTCGGTCTGGACACCGGCCGAGATTTCGACCGGGACGACGCGGGTCGCGGTGCCGTAACGAAGCTCGATCGTGTGGCGTCCCGGCGGCAGGGCCTTGGCGAACGGCGTCTGGCCGAGGACGAGACCGTCGACCGCGATCTGGATGCCCGCCGGCTTGGTGTGGACCACCAGCCATCCCTGCTGCTCTGGCGTGACGTACCACCAGGCGGTCGCGAAGGCGACGCCTTCGAGCAGCGCGACGAGCAGCGCGGCGGCCAGCGTCCGTGCCCAGTTGACGCGGAACGAGCGGCGCGGCGCCGCGGTCGGCCCGGGCGGGACGCCGCGCGCCTCGGCCTCGGGCGCGGTCTCGGGCTGCTGCGGCGCCCGGTGCATCCAGTTGTCCGGCTGCGGCTTGAAGACCAGGATCGCGGCCGACGACTCGGCCGGCGGCGGCGAGTAGGTCTCTACGATGGCGGCCGGGGCCGGCATCGGAGCGGCGGCCTCGGGCTCCACCGTCGGCGCGCTCGGCGTCGCGGCATCGGACGCGCCGCGGGCCCAGGCCGGCAGGACCTCGAGCGACTGGCCCGGCTGCCACTGCACCATCGGCGCGGCGGGGGGCTCGGGCGTCACGCTGAACGTGGCGGGCGCCGGGGCGGCCACCTCGTCCGACGACGGCTGCGGCTGGACGGCGAACGTCTCCTCGGGCGTCCGTCCCGCCGGACGCTTCTTGCGGCGACGGCGGCGCGGCTCGCCTTCGGCGGCCAGTTCGGCAGCCTCACGCGCGGCGCGCTCGGCGGCCTCGCGACCGGCGGCTTCACGCGCGGCCTGCTCGGCGGCGGCGCGGGCCTGGCGCTCGGCCTCCATCAGCGTCGCGGCTTCGCGGGCAGCACGCTCGGCCGCGTGACGCTCGGCGGCATGGCGCTCGGCCCGTTCGGCGGCGGCGCGGGCTTCGCGCTCGGCGGCGGCGCGCGCTTCGCGCTCCGTCTCGGCCCGGGCGGCGTGCTCGCGCGCGGCCCGTTCGGCGGCGGCGCGATCCGCCGCCTCGCGCTGGGCGCGCTCGCTCGCTTCCTTTGCTTCGCGCTGCGCCTGGGTCCGGGCGACCCGCTCCTGCTCGGCCGCTTCGGCGTGGTGGCGGGCGGCCCGCTCGGCGGCGACGCGGCCGGCCGTTTCGAATTCGCCGCGGGCGTCGGCATGCTGCGCGGCGAGATTGGCGAGGGCGCGCTGCGACGCTTCCCGGGCCGCCTGCTCGGCGACCTGACGGGCGGCGCGCTCGATGTCGGCGCGCTCGGCGGCCTCGCGGACCGCCTGTTCGGCGGCCTGCAGGGCGAGGCGGTGCGTCGCTTCGCGCTCGGCGGCTTCGAGGACCGCCTGCTCGGCCAGCTCGCGGGCGACCTTGTGCGCGGCCTCGCGCTCGGCGGCCCCGCGGGCGGCGCGTTCGGCGGCGGCCCGCTCGGTGGCTTCACGGGCGGCCCGCTCCCTCGCCTCGTGAGCGGCGCGTTCGGCCGTCGCACGGTCGGCCGCGGCGCGTTCGGCGCGCTGGGCGGCTTCGGCGGCGGCCCGCTCCGCGGCGGCGCGCTCCGCCGCTTCGCGAGCGGCCATCTCGGCGGCTTCGCGGGCGGCGCGCTCGGCGGCGGCCCGCTCGGCGGCTTCCTTGAGGGCCCGCTCGGCCGCGCGCGCTTCACGCTCGGCCAGTTCGCGCGCCTGACGCTCCGCCGCTTCACGAGCGGCGCCTTCCCGGGCGAGGCGCTCGGCGCGCTCGGCGGACTCACGTTCGGCGCGTTCGGCGCGCTCAGCGGCCGCCCGTGCCATCCGCTCGCTGGCGGCCCGCTCGGCGGCTTCCTTCTCGGCGCGGGCAGCGGCCTCGACTGCGGCGCGCTCGGCGGCGGCCCGTTCCGCCGCTTCCTTGGTCGCCAGTTCGAAGCTGGCCCGCGCTTCACGCTCGGCCTGTTCGCGCGCCTGGCGTTCGGCGGCTTCGCGGACGGTGGCTTCCTGCCGCGCCTTCTCGGCCGCGTCGCGTTCGGCGGCGGCCCGGGCCTCGCGCTCACGTGCTTCCTCGTCGCGGCGGGCCTGCGCGGCCCGCTCGGCGACCTCGCGCTCCGACTGCTCGCGAGCCCGACGCTCCGAGCCTTCCTGCGCCTCGCGCTCGAGGCGCTGACGCGCCTCGCGTTCGGTCTCGGCCACGGCCGACGCGTCACGGGCGGCGCGCTCGGCGGCCTCCCGTTCGGCGGCTTCCCGCGTGGCGCGCAGCGACGCTTCGTGCGCCTGCCGCTCGGCTTCCTGCCTCGCGCCCCGCTCGACGGCTTCGCGCTCGGAGGCGGCGCGCGCCTGGCGCTGGGCGACGGCGCGGTCCGCCACCTCCCGCGCCACCTGTTCGGCGGCATCCCGCGCCACCTGCTCCGCGAGCGCGCGTCCTTCGCGCTCGGCCTGTTCGCGCGTTTCGGCTTCCAGCCGGGCGCGTTCCGCCGCCTCGCGAGCGAGGCGTTCACTGTCGTCGGCCGGGCGGGTCCCGACGGCCGCGTCATGGTAGACCGCGTTGGCGGTCTGCTCGAGCGCCGAGATATCGGCCCCGGCGGCCTGGGCCATCTCCTCCTGCAGCGCCTGCAGGGCGTCGAGGCGATCGCTCTTGCGACGGCCGAACCTCAGCTCGCCCGTGGCCGGCTCGGCCGTCGCTGCCGGGACGGCGTCGGCCTCGGGCTTCGGCTCGGGCCTCGGCTCGAGCCGGGCCCGGCCGCGGGCCGGCTTCACCTCGACGGCTTCGGCGACGGCCGGTGCCGGATCGGCGGCAGCGCGGCGCCGCGGCGCGATCGTCACCTGCATCTGCATCGCCGACAGCGCCGAGTCGACGTCGACCGCCGACGGGGTCGGACCAGCCGGCCGCGCGGCGTCCTCGACCGCCGGCTGGTGCTTCGCCATCAGCTCGTCGTAGCGGAGGAAGAAGCCCTTCACCGTGGCCGCGCTCGGCGCATAGCGGTCGACGGCGACCACGGTCTCGAAGGCGTCCTGCGCTTCCTTGATCGAGCCGAACATCTGCGCCTCGTCGACGCCGGTGGCGCGCTCGAGCCAGCGGCGCAGCTCCGGGCCAATCGGCCGCGAGCCGATCCTCGACGAGCTCTCCTTGATGCTGAAGATGAGGCGCTTGACCTGGCCTGGATACTCGTCGTCGCCGAGCGGGCGGCCGATGAGCAGGGCCAGCGCGACGAGGCCGATCTGGACCACGTCCATCTTCTCGTCGAAGACGGCACGGTTGGTCGCCGGCGAGGCGACGCGATACTGCTCCCACAGCTTCTTGCGGGGGAGGTTCATCCGCATCAGCGCGACGCCGAGACCGTGATCGACGATCACCAGCCGCTGCTGCGAGGTGTAGACCAGGCGCTCGGGCGCGATGGCGCCGTGCGTCACCTTGCGGGAGTCGTGCAGGATGCCGATCGCCGGCAGCAGGTCGCGGACGATCTGCAGCGCGACGTCGACCTCGACGGTCAGCGCGATCTTGGCGAGCGACTCGAGGACCGTCGAGAGCCGGTGTCCGTCGAGCGCGTCGTAGGCGATGACGAGCGGCCGGAGGCCGGTCTTGGCCCGATCGACGCCGCGCAGCCGGACGTAGCGGGCGTGCCGGAAGTTGATCAGGCGCCCGACGCGGTCGCGGAGGGCCGATTCCTGCGCCGCTACTTCGGGGGCCAGCTCGAGGTGCTCGACCGGGTCGCCGCCGGCGTCGGTGACGCGCACGCGTGTCCCGAACCCATCCTTGAAGGTCAGGGTCGCAGCCGCGCGGTCACTCGAAGCAGGCAGTCGGGTCATGGCCGTCTCACGGACACTCCGTCATCGCCCGTTCCAAGGTCGGGCGGCGACGCCGTCTCACGGCGCCGCGGCGATGCTCATTGCAAGGCCCGAACCAGCGCCCTATCTGACTCATCTCGCAGCAGAAATCGACACCAATTCGCGTCGTCCACATAGCCAAAAATTGTCGGTCGCGAATCCCGGGACGAGATGTGTGGAGGTGCGCACGAAAACGTAAAGAGCCGGGCCGGGCCGACCCAGGGCGGGACCGTGAAGCACTGTGAAGCGTGTAAACTTGATTGTTCGCCCGGTTCGAGATTCAAGACCCATGTCCTACCGCGCCTGGTTCCGCTGCATCGCCGGTTGCTCCGGCGAACACCCCCTGACGAAGCCGCTCTACCGCTGCCCGGCGTGCGGCGATCTGCTCGAGGTCGCGCACGACATCGGCGCCCTGAGGGATCGCGCGCCGTCGGCGTGGATGCGGCTCTTCGACGACCGCTACAAGCGGACGACGTGGCCGTACGGCTCGGCCGTGTGGGGCAAGAAGGAGTGGGTGCTGCCGAGCCTGCCCGACCAGTGCATCGTGTCGATGGACGAGGGCGGCACCAACATGCTGTGGGCCGAGCGCTTCGGCCGCTCCATCGGCGTCGACGATCTGTGGATCAAGCAGTGCGGCAACTCGCACACTGGGTCGTTCAAGGACCTCGGGATGACGGTGCTCGTCTCGGTCGTGCGGCAGATGCTGGCCGAAGGCACCAGCATCCGCGCGGTCGCCTGCGCCTCGACCGGCGACACGTCGGCGTCGCTCGCCGCCTACTGCGCCGCCGCCGGCATTCCGGCGATCGTGATCCTGCCGCGCGGCAAGGTCTCGGTGGCGCAGCTACTGCAGCCGCTCGCCAACGGCGCCCAGGTGCTGTCGCTCGACACCGACTTCGACGGCTGCATGCGCATCGTCCAGCGCCTCGCCGACGACGGGCTCGTCTACCTGGCGAACTCGATGAACAGCCTGCGGCTCGAGGGCCAGAAGACGGTGGCCATCGAGATCGTCCAGCAGTGGGACTGGAAGGTGCCCGACGTCGTCGTCATTCCGGGCGGCAACCTGGGCAACGTCAGCGCGCTCGGCGCCGGGTTCGACATGATGCGCGAGCTCGGGCTCATCACCAAGGCGCCGCGCATCGTCGTCGCCCAGGCGGCCCGCGCCAACCCGCTCTACCTCGCCTACAAGAACAACTGGATCTTCGAGCCGGTCACGGCGCAGCCGACGCTGGCCTCGGCGATCCAGATCGGCAACCCGGTCTCGGTGAAGAAGGCGATCCGCACGCTGCAGCGCTACGACGGCATCGTCGAGCAGGCCTCGGAAGCCGAGCTCGCCGACGCCTCGGCCGCCGCCGATCGCACCGGCATGTTCAACTGCCCGCACACCGGCGTGGCGCTGGCGGTGCTGGCCAAGCTGGTGGCGCGCGGCGAGATCCGGCGCTCCGACCGCGTCGTCCTGATTTCGACGGCCAACGGCCTGAAGTTCACCGACTTCAAGCTGCAGTACCACATGGGCCAGCTGGACGGCGTCCCCTCGACGCACGCGCGGCGTCCGATCGAGCTGCCGAACGACTACGACGCCGTCATCCGCGCCATCGATCAGGCGGCGCTCGTCTAGTGGGCAGAAAAACGACTCCGGAGTCGTATTTCTGCCATCACCGCACATCCACGGGGCCGTGAAGAAGATTCTGAAGCGCGCGCTCGTCGGGCTCGGCGGGGTCCTGCTCCTGCCGATCCTGCTGTTCGGCTTCCTCTTCGCCACACGTGAGCCGCCCGATGGGCCGCGGATAGCCGCGGGCGACGGCGTCGTCGGCGTCGAGACCGGCGGCGCCTACGCCTACATCGTCAAGTCACAGCACGGCGCCGTGCTGGTCGACGCCGGCATGGACGCGTCGGGAGCGGCGATCCTCGCCGAGCTGAAGGCCCAGGGCCTCTCCGCCGGCGACGTCCGCGCGGTACCTGATCACCCACGGCCACCCGGATCATGTCGCCGCCGCCACCCGGTTCCCGGCCGCGACGGTGTTCGTCGGTGCCGCCGACGCCGCCATGATCCGCGGCGACCGCAGCCACTACGCGCCGTTCGGCACCATCGTCGGCGCGCTGCTGCCGCTGCCGCCGGCGCCGCCGGCGATGACCGAGCTCCGCGGCGGTGAACCGCTGGAGTTCGATGGGATCCACTTCACGGCCATTGCGACGCCCGGGCATTCCCCCGGCAGCATGATGTACCTGCACGGGCCCCTGCTCTTCACCGGCGATTCGCTGATGCGCAAGGGCGACGGCCTGACCACCGTCGGCTGGCTGTTCTCGGAGGATCCGGCGCGCAACCTCGCCGCGCTCCCGGCGCTCCAGGAACTGCCCTTCGACACCATCGCCGATGGACATGCCGGCGTCGCCCGCGAGGCGGACGGCCGGCTGAAGCGCCTGCTGGCGTCGCCCTGATCGCAGAAAGACGACTCCGGAGTCGAATTTCTGCGATCACTCCGGAGTCGTTCGGGCGCCTAGCAGCCCGTGGTGGAAGTCCCGCGCCGCACCGAGACGGGCGAGACGCCCGTCGAATGCAGCGGGACTTCACCACGGGCTGCTAGTACGACTTTGTCAGATCGACGAATTGCCGCGGAAATGCGCGAGTGATCACTTTTGAGGGCATTGTACTTTTTTCACGAGTTCGGTAGGCTGCGGAGCGGTGCTGGATCACACCGCGACCGCGTGGCTGCGCCGGTTGCTGACCTGGCTGGAGCGGTTCGAGGACCGCTTCAGTCGTCAGAGTCAGCGCGGCGCGTTGCGTCGCTACGTGACCGGGCTGCTGAGCGACAGCTCGCGCAAGTCGATGGAGGCGATGTGGGCGCGCCTCAGCGACCCCGGCACCTATCAGGCGTTCCAGCATTTCATCACCGACGCGCCGTGGGACGCCGAGGCGATCTGGAAGCGGCTCCGCGAGGTCGTGCCCGATCGGACGGGGGTCCTGATCCTCGACGGGACGAGCTTTCCGAAGCAGGGGCCCGCGTCGGTGGGCGTCGCCCGCCAGTACCTGTGGCGCGCTCGGCAAGATCGCGAATTGCCAGACGGCGGTCACGGTCGCACTGTGGACCGGGCGACAGGCGTGGCTGCTGGGCGCGCGCCTGTACCTGCCCGAGGCGTGGCTCACGCCCACCCAGCGCGCGCGGGCGCGCATTCCCGCGACGGCCGCGCTCGTCCCCAAGTGGCAGCTGGCGCTGACCTTGCTGCGCCAAGTCCGCGCGGCGCGGATCACCGTCACCGCGGTGGTGGGCGACGCCGAGTTTGGCGACAACGCCACGCTGCGGCGTACGCTGCACCGGGCGCGGCTCCCGTACGCGCTGGGCGTGTCGTCCGACCTCAAGGTCTTTCTCGGCACGCCGCGCCTGCACGCGGCGCCGCCGCCCGGTGGCCGCGGCCGACCCCGCACGCGCCCGAGCCTCGCCGCCGACACCGCGACGGTCGAAGCCCGCGCGTGGGGCGCCGCCCAGCCCCCGGGCGCGTGGCGCCTCGTGTCGTGGCGCAATGGCACGAACGCGCCGTGGCGGGCGCGCTTCTGCGCGGTGCGCGTGACGCCGGCGCACGACTGGCGCGAGCGCCGGCTGGCGCCCGAGGTCTGGCTGCTCGGCGAGCGCGATCTCGGCGACACCCCGCGCACGAAGTCACTACCTCGTGGACCTGCCTGCCGGGACGCCGCTGAAGGCGCTGGTGCAGCTCGCGCATCAGCGCTGGGCGATCGAGCAGCAGTATCAAGAGCTGAAGGACGAACTCGGCCTCGATCACTTCGAAGGCCGCACCCTGCCCGGCTGGGACCGCCACGTCGTGCTGACGGCCCTCGCCTACAGCTTTCTGCAGATCGAACGTCGGCGTCGCGGTCAGACGCATCTCACCCTGCCCCGGGTCCGAGCCGTCGTGCAGGAGGTGCTCACCGCCCATTTCTTCATGACGCAACCGCACTACCTGAAGTGGATGCTCCAGCTCAAAGACGTCGAGCTGCGAAACTGACAAAGTAGTACCAGTGTCCTGTAACAGTGGTTCGGTGAATAACTCAGCCCGCGTGAGCGGTGGACGTCCGCTGAGCAAAACGCGCAATGCTGGCGAGGATGTCGTCGGCGCTCTTCGTCCACACGAACGGTCGCGGCGCGGCGTTGCGCGTCTCGATGAAGGCCCAGATCGCTCGCTCCAGTTCGCTGACACGCCGATGCGCGCCTCGTTGCAACTGTTTGGTGGTCAGTTCCCCGAACCAGCGCTCCACCAGGTTCAACCACGACCCGTAGGTCGGGGTGAAGTGCACCTGAAAGCGGGGGCGCTTCGCCAGCCAGCGCTGGATCAGCGGCGTCTTATGGGTGCCGTAGTTGTCCAGGATGATGTGCACGTCGAGAGCGGCCGGCACGCGCGCGTCGATCCGATCCAGGAACTTGCGGAACTCGATCGATCGATGGCGCCGATGCGTCTCGGCGATGACCGTGCCGGTCTTCGCATCGAGCGCCGCAAACAGCGACGTCGTCCCGTGGCGCTTGTAGTCGTGGGTCCGTCGCTCGGCTTGCCCCGGCCGCAACGGCAGCAACGGTGCGGTGCGATCGAGCGCCTGAATCTGGGATGTCTCATCCACGCACAGCACCACGGCATGGTCCGGCGGATGCAGGTACAACCCCACGATGTCGCGGACCTTGGGGATCAGCAAGGGATCCGGCGAGAGCTTGAACGTCTCGGTCCGATGCGGCTGCAGCCCGAAGGCGCGCCAGATGCGGCTCACCGTCATGTGGCTGACGCCCGTCGCCTTCGCCATCTCGCGGGTGCTCCAGTGCGTCGCGCCGCGCGGCGTGGACTCGAGCGTCCGCACGATCAGGGCTTCGATCGCCGTGTCCTCGATCCGGCGCGGCGTGCCTGGCCGCGGCTCGTCGAATAAGCCCGCGACCCGATCCGCGACGAACCGGCCGCGCCACTTGCACACCGTCGCCGGGGACATCCGCAACCGCCGCGCCACCACCGCGTTGTCGAGCCCGTCTGCGCACGCCAGCACCAGTCGTGCGCGTCGCGCGATCGCCGGCGCCGAGCGCGAGCGATGCGCCAACGAGGTCAACTCGCGCTGTTCGTCGGGGGTCAGCACCAGCGCCGCTTTCGGACGACCGAGGGCCATGCAGGATGCTCCTTCATCCCGCTCTACGATCGGTCAGTCCAAATTGTTACAGAAATTTCTGTTACAGGACACTAGGGCGCCTGCGACGAGAGGTAGGCGGCGAGGGCGATCATGTCGTCGAGCGTGAGGTTGGCGACGACCGGCTTCATCAGCGCCGCGGTGGCGCCGTTGCGGGTGCCGTTCTTGAACTCGATCAGCTGTCGCACCGCGTAGCTCGGCGACCGGCCGACGATCGGCGGGAGGCCGGCGAGGCCCTTCAAATCGGGCCCGTGGCAGATGGCGCAGCGGTCGGTCTTGCCGGCGACACCGGCGGCCAGCGTCTCGCCGCGCGCGATGCTGCCCGGCGGCACGTAGGCGATGAAGCGCGAGTGCGTGTCGCGGTTCTCGAACTGTTCCAGGTTCTCCGGCATCTCGATGATTCGCCCGCCGATCGGCTCGCGCGCTCCCGTCCTGGCGTCGGTCAGGAACCAGCCCCCGACGACGGTCGTCGGGACCTCGGCGGCCTCGACGACGCGGACGTTGTGGCGCGGCGTCCGCGCCGCGAAGTAGGCCGCGGCCTCGCGCACCTCGTCGTCGGTGATCGCCTTCGACAGCGCGATCATGTTCTTCTGCGGGGCCCGATCGGGCAGCGACGTGGTCCGCGCGCCGCTCTTGTAGTCGGCCATCTGCTGGACGATGTAGGCGGCCGGCAGGCCGGCGATGTTGGCGTTCTCGGGCCCGCCTGGGCCGTCGGCGCGGTGACAGACGCCGCAGGCGAACACGGCCGGCTTGCGGCCCTGGGCCACGATCGGCGGCAGCGGCGGGTGCTCCTCAGGGTGCCAGACCGGCGCGGCGAACAGGTCGCGCAGCTGCGTCACCGTATAGCCGGCGCTGCTGTCGGGCACCCGGCGTGGCGTGCCGTCGTCGACCCGCGGCTTGAAGTCCGGCGGGTTGACCGGGTAGGCCCAGCCCGGCGGGTCCTGTGCCGAGGCGACCGAGGCGAACACGGCAAGGCAGGCGACCAGGACGAGGGTCGCACGGCGGAGCAAGGGGATCAGGCGCATGGGGCGGCCGGATCCTCTCACATCTCCGGTCGCGTCAGGCGGCAGGCGCCGCTATCCTAGAGCGGCATGCCGAAGTTCGTCATCGAGCGCATCGTGCCCGGGATCGCCGACTGGTCGGAGACCCAGATTCGCGACGCGGCCCTGACGTCGCTGAGTGCCCTGGCCGACCTCGGGCCCGACATCCAGTGGATTCACAGCTTCGTCACCGACGACAAGATGTACTGCGTCTACTACGCGCCGGACGAGAGCCTGATCGTCGCCCATGCCCGCCTGACGGGCCTGCCCGTCGACCGCGTCGCCGCGGTCCGCAAGCTGCTCGACCCGAGCAACTACCAGTAGGACCCGGGCCACTACCAGTGGTCGGCCGCGCGCGCCGCAGTCTGCCGAGCCACCGCGACGGCCCGCTCGAGCGGGAGCGACGCGCCGGCTTCGCGAAGCTCGACGGCGTCGGCGTCGGCGAGCGCCCACAGCTCGGCGATCCCTCGCTCGACTCTGGTGCCATGGCCGAGCGGCCCCGGGGCGAAGGCGCCGCCCGCCCGTCGCACGGCCGCCGCCGCGCCGGCGAGGGTCAGCGCGCGCTCGCGGTCGCCGTCGACCAGCGCGGCGCAGGCAAAGGCTTCGAGCGCGATGGCGACGCCGAGCCGCTGCTTGAGGCGCTCGAATGCGTCCAGCGCGTCGCAGAACAGCGCGTGCGCGGTCGCGCTGTCGCCGGCCTCGCAGGCCAGATGGCCGAGATCGATCGCTGACCGCGCCGTCCCCATCACGTCGCCGAGGGCGCGGAACAGGTCGGCGGCGCGCTGGTAGTGGACGCCCGCCTGGGTCGGATCGCCGGCCGTGCGCGCCACGTCGCCGAGGTGATTCAGCGGACCAGGCCTGGCCGATGCGGTGGCCAACCTGCCCGAACAGCTCGTGCGCCTCGGCGAGCGCCGCCCGCGCGTCGGCGTAGTCGCCCTGCCGGCGTCGCACGTCGGCGAGATTGCTGAGCGCGGTGGCGACGGCGAGACGATCGCCGAGCTGCCGGCAGATGCTGACGCTCTCCTCGAGGCAGGCGCGCGCGCGGGCGTAGTCGCCGACGAACCGGTAGTTGACGCCGAGGTTGTTCAACTGCCCGACCACGCCGCGCAGATCGCCGAGCTCGCGGTAGATCGACAGCGCTTCCTGCTCGGCGCGCGTCGCCTCGAGCACCGGCGACAGCAGGCTGCCATAGGCAATCGCGGTGGCCCGGGCCTTGGTCCGGGCCGCCAGCCCCGGCAGCCGCAGCAGCGCCTGGAAGCGGGCGAAGCCCTCGAGGCGATGGTCGTGCCGATCCCAGTAGTCGGACAGGGCGAGGGCCAGGCGGAGCGCCCAGTCGTCGTCGTGGGTGGCGATCAGGTGATCGAAGGCGGCGCGGTGATTCTCGTGCTCGCGCTGGCACCGCGCCAGCCACGCCTCGCGCTGCGCGGCGGTGACGGGCCCCAGCCCTTCCTCGGCGAGCACGAGGCAGTAGGCGGCATGGGCGCGGCGCGTCACCGGATGCTCGCCGCTCGCGTCGAGCTGCTCGAGCGCATACTCGCGCACGGTCTCGAGCATCGCGAAGCGCCGGTCGTCCGGCGCCGCGTCGACCTCCTGGATCAGGCTCTTGTCGACGAGCGACGACATGCCGTCGAGGACCGACAGGCCGGGATCCTGGCGAGGGTTGCACACCGCCTCGGCCGCTTCGAGGGTGCAGGAGCCGGCGAACACCGCGAGACGGCGGAAGAGCCGCTTCTCGGCGTCGGTCAGCAGCTCGTGGCTCCAGTCGATGGCCTGGCGCAGCGTCTGCTGGCGCACTGGCAGGTCGGGGCCGCCACCGGTGAGCAGGGCCAGCCGCCGCTCCAGGCGGCCGAGCATCTGCGCCGGCGACAGGATGCGGACCCGCGCCGCGGCCAGTTCGATGGCCAGCGGCAGCCCGTCGAGCCGGGCGCAGATCTCGGCGATGGGCGCGGCGTTGTCGGCGGTCAGCGCGAAGGCCGGCTGCCGCGCGGCGGCCTGGCGGACGAAGAGCGCCACCGCTGGATTGCGCGCCAGCGCGTCGAGCGGCGGCAGCCGCGCCAGGTCCGGCACCGGCAGCGGGCGGACCGGGATGCACTGCTCGCCGGACACGTGCAGGATGGCCCGGCTGGTCACGAGCAGCGTCAGCGCGGTCGTCGACTCGATCAGGCCGACGAGCAGCGGCGCCGCCGCCAGCAGCTGCTCGAAGTTGTCGAGGACGAGCAGCGTGCGCGCGCGGACGGTGGCGCGGACGTGCGCCCGCAGCGCGTCGTCGACCGAGCCGCGCTCGATCCGCGACAGCCCGAGGGCCTGGGCCAGCGTCGGCGCGACGTCGGCGGCGTCGGCCAGCGATCCGAGGCTGACGAACGACACGCCGCCGGGAAAATCGCCGTCGGCGTCGGCCTCGGCCGCCACCTGCAGCGCCAGGCGCGTCTTGCCGCTCCCGCCCGGTCCGGCCAGCGTCAGCACGCGGCTGCTCCCGTCGCGCAGGGCGGCGAGGATCGCCGCCACCTCGACATCGCGCCCGATCAGCGACGTGCGCGGCACGGGCAGCGGCGAGGTGGGCACCTCCCGCGGCTCGCCCGCGGGCGGCCACGTCCAGTCCGGTCGGCCCGGCCCCGCGGCTAAGGACGACACCGCAGCCGACGGCGCCGCGGCGGGCACCTCGCGGAAGTGCGGCAGGTAGCTGCCGGTCGGCACCTGGATGGCAATCCCGTCCGGGTGTCCAGCACCGGCGTAGTACCTGCTCCAGCTTCGAGCGGAGACGCCGCGCCTGGACGCGCACGATGGTGTCGGCGCGCGGGTCGAAGCCCTCGCCGCGGCCGAACACCTCGACGCCGATGGCGTACTCCTTCAGCGAGTCGGCGCGGCCGGCCAGCGTCTCGTCGACGACGTAGGCGAGGAAGCGGCGCAGGCTGTGCGCCTTCGAAAAGCTTTCGCTGTCGAGCACGCGGCGGGCGTGGCCCCGTACCCGCTCCGTCTCGCGCTCCGTTCCGGGGGGCGCCTGCGTCCGCTGCTGCTCAGGCTCCGTCACGAACCACTCTCATCACCGCCCCTACAACGTCCCGCCGTTGACGGGCGAACGGCTTCGTCACCATGTCACGGTGACGTCACCCCCGTTCTCTCCCGCTCAGGGCGGCCGACCGCGAGAATACCGCATCGAACGCCCCCTACCTGCGAAAGAGACAACGACGATGGAGATGATGACGACGACGCGACGTGCGATGTGTTTCGGGCTGGCGGCGGTTGTGCTGGCGTGCGGATTGGTCACCCTGCGGGGGGCGGCCGATCCGCCGGCGTTCTCGGACACGAACCTCGTGGACGTGGTGCTGAAAGCGACCGAGCGCTATCGCGATCCGGCCGAAGCCGAGAGCCAGGGCTGGGCCTCGGCCAACAGCTGCGTCAGCAGCCCGGAGGAAGGCGCCATGGGCGTCCACTTCATCAAGGGCTCGATCCTGTTCGACGGCACGTTCGACCCGCAGGAGCCGGAGGCGCTCGTCTACGAGGTGAAGCGCGGCCGGGCCCGGCTGGTCGCGGCCGAGTTCATCATCACCGCCGCCGAGTGGCACGCGGCGAACGGCGCGGCGCCCCCGGTCATCCTTGGCCAACACACCAACTTCGTCGGCAGCCCGAACCGCTTCGGCCTTCCCGCGTTCTACGAACTCCACGTCTGGGCCTGGCGCCCGAACACCAAGGGCACCTTCGTCGACTTCAACCCCGCGGTCTCGTGTAGCGGCTTCGAGCCGGCCGAGGTCTCCGCCACCACCGCCCATACGCACGGTCAGCCGTAGGCTGCGCCTTCTTCCCGAGGACACTCCAGTGAACGTTCCCGCTCGCGTGGTCGACACGCAGACGCTGACATCCGCCGTGAAGGGCACCGTCGTCCGGCCCGGCGATTCCACCTACGACGGCGTCCGCGCCATCTGGAACGCGATGATCGACCGCCGGCCGGCGGTCATCGTGCGCTGCGCCGACGCCGCCGACGTGGCGACGGCGATCGGCTTCGCCCGCGAGCGGGGACTCGAGATCTCGATCCGCGGCGGCGGCCACAACATCGCCGGCACGTCGGTCTGCGACGGCGGCGTGATGATCGACCTGTCCCAGATGACGCAGGTCCGGGTCGACGCGGCGGGCCGCCGGGCGCAGCGTCGAACCGGGCGCCCTTCTCGCCGACGTCGACCGGGCGACACTCGAGCACGGCCTGGCGACGCCGCTCGGCATCAACTCGACGACCGGCGTCGCCGGCCTGACGCTGGGCGGCGGCTTCGGCTGGCTGACGCGGACGCACGGGATGACCGTCGACAACCTGGTGTCGGCGGACGTCGTCGGCGCCGACGGCACGATGCGGCGCGCCAGCGCCGTCGAGAACCCCGACCTGTTCTGGGCGCTGCGCGGCGGCGGCGGCAATTTCGGCGTCGTCACCGGCTTCGAGTTCGCGCTGCACCCGATGCCGCGGCAGGTGCTGGCCGGCCTGCTCGTCTTCCCGCTGGCCCACGGCCGCACGATCCTGCAGCGCTACCGGGCCTTCGTCGAGCGGGCGCCCGAGTCGCTGAACGTCTGGGCGGTGCTGCGCAAGGCGCCGCCGCTGCCGTTCCTGCCGGCCGAGGTGCACGGCCAGGGCGTCGTCGTGCTGGCCGTCTTCTCCGCCGGCGATCCGGCCGACGCGGCGATCCAGATCGACGAGCTGCGGCAGTTTGCGCCGCTCCTCGGCGAGCACGTCGGCCCGGCGCCCTACGGCGCCTGGCAGCAGGCCTTCGATCCGCTGCTCGCGCCCGGCGCGCGCAACTACTGGAAGTCGCACAACTTCACCGAGCTGAGCGACGGCGCCATCGCGGCGCTCGTGACCTACGCGGAACAGCTGCCCTCCGACCAGAGCGAGATCTTCGTCGCGCTGGTGTCCGGGGCCGCCAACCGCGTCCCGGCCGACGCGACGGCCTACGCCGGCCGCGACACGCGCCTGGTGGTCAACGTGCACGCGCGCTGGGAGGACGCCTCCGCCGACGCCGGCTGTGTGACGTGGGCGCGGGCGTTCTACGCGGCGGCGCAGCCGTTCGCTTCGGCTGGCGCCTACGTCAACTTCATGACCGCCGACGAGGCCGCGCGCGTCCCGTCGGCCTACGGGGCCAACTACGCGCGGCTGGTGGAGCTGAAGCGGCGGTTCGATCCGGACAACGTATTCCACGTCAACCAGAACATTGCCCCGTAAACCAGCCCGGGCCCGAGGCACGGGCTCCCCCGGGGCCCAGCCCGGGGCTCAGCCCGGGGCTCAGCCCGGGGCTCAGCCCGCGGAAGATCGCAGAAATTGCGCTCAGGACGGCGCGAACTGCTCGAGGCCGGCCCAGGTCTCCGGGTCCTGCATCAGCAGCGTCGTGAAGTAGAGACGGACGTCCTCAGCCGGGTAGCCGCCGACGATCGCCGTGGCGGCCTTCTCGAGGGCGGCCGCCTCGGGCTTCGGCACGTCGTCGGTGTCGATCAGGCCGTCCTCGTGCTTGATGCCGAGGGCGTCGAGGAAGGCGCCCATCATCGGCCGCTGCGTGCCGAGGTGATAGGTCACGAGCAGGCGGGCGGCCACGCCCTCCGACACCTGCGCGAGCTTGAGCAGGTTGGCCGTCTTGCGCTCGGGCCCCATCGTCTCGACCGACTTGTAGCGGAAGTTCAGCTTGCGCGACAGCAGCAGCATCACTTCCGTCTGCTCGGCGACCGACTCGTCGTCGGCCCAGAACGCCTGCGCCGCGGCCAGCCGCTGCGCGTCGGTCATCGCCTTCCAGAGCGCCGCCGGGCGCCGTTCGATCTCGGGTGTGGTCATCGTCGTCACCGGGTCAGCTTGCGGTACTTGATGCGATGCGGCTGGTCGGCGGCCGCGCCGAGGCGGCGCCGCCGGTCCGCCTCGTAGTCCTGGTAGTTGCCCTCGAACCACACCACCTCGGAGTCGCCCTCGAAGGCGAGCATGTGAGTGGCGATGCGATCGAGGAACCAGCGGTCGTGGCTGATGACCACGGCGCAGCCGGCGAAATTCGAGCAGCGCGTCCTCGAGGGCGCGCAGCGTGTCGACGTCGAGGTCGTTGGTCGGCTCGTCGAGCAGCAGCAGGTTCGAGCCCTTGCGCAGCAGCTTGGCGAGGTGGACGCGGTTGCGCTCGCCGCCGGACAGCTTGTCGGTCTTCTTCTGCTGGTCGCGGCCCTTGAAGTTGAACCACGAGACGTAGGCCCGCGACGCCACCTTCTTGTTGCCCAGCTCGATCTCGTCGCCGCCGCCGGTGATCTCGTCGAACACCGTCTTGTTCGGATCGAGCTCGCGGCCCTGGTCGACGTAGCCGAGCTGCGCCGTCTCACCGAGCCGCAGCGAGCCGCTGTCCGGCTGCTCCAGGCCGGCGATCATCTTGAACAGCGTGCTCTTGCCGGCGCCGTTCGGGCCGATGACGCCGACGATGCCGCCGGGCGGCAGGTGGAAGTTCAGGCCGTCGATCAGCAGCGTGTCGCCGAAGCCCTTGCGCAGGTCCTTGGCCTCGACCACGATGTCGCCGAGGCGCGGGCCCGGCGCGATGTAGATCTCGACCTTGTCGATTTTCTGCTGCTGGTCCTCGTTGAGCAGCTGCTCGTAGGCGTTGAGGCGGGCCTTGCCCTTGGCCTGACGGGCCCGAGGCGACAGGCGGATCCACTCCAGCTCGCGCTGCAGGGTGCGCTGGCGGCGGCTCTCGGACTTCTCCTCGAGCGCCAGCCGCTGCTGCTTCTGCTCGAGCCACGACGAGTAGTTGCCTTCCCACGGGATGCCGCTGCCGCGATCGAGCTCGAGGATCCAGCCGGCGACGTTGTCGAGGAAGTAGCGATCGTGGGTCACCGCGACGACGGTGCCCGGATAGTCCTTGAGGTGCTTCTCGAGCCAGGCCACCGACTCGGCGTCGAGGTGGTTGGTCGGCTCGTCGAGCAGCAGCAGGTCGGGCTGCTTCAGCAGCAGCCGGCACAGCGCGACGCGGCGCCGCTCGCCGCCGGACAGCTGCGTCACTGGCGTGTCGGGCGGCGGGCAGCGCAGCGCGTCCATCGCGAACTCGAGCTGCGAGTCGAGGTCCCAGGCATTCAGCGCGTCGATCCGATCCTGGACCTTGCCCTGCTCCTCGAGGACCTTGTCCATCTCCTCGGGCGACAGGTCTTCGCCGAACTTGGCGTTGATCTCGTCGAAGCGCGTCAGCAGGGCGCGCGTGCCCGCCACGCCTTCGTCGACGATCTCGCGGACCGTCTTCGACACGTCGAGCGTCGGCTCCTGCGACAGGTAGCCGGCCGTGCTCCCCTGGGCCAGGAAGGCCTCGCCGAGGAACTCGGTGTCCTGGCCGGCCATGATCTTCAGCAGCGTGCTCTTGCCGGCCCCGTTGAGGCCGAGGACGCCGATCTTGGCCCCGGGCAGGAACGAGAGCCAGATGTCCTTGAGGACGACGTGATCGGGGGGATGGACCTTGCCCATCCCCTTCATGACATAGATGAATTGCGGCATTAGTCTCCGTCGAGCAGGTTGCCGAGGCCGCCGAGGACCGAGCCTTCGTCGCGCCGGCCGGCGCCGGTGACACCAGGGATCGCCTTGGCGATGCGATCGGCGAGGCGGCTGAACGGCAGCGACTGCAGCCAGACGTGGCCGGGCCCGGTCAGGGTCGCGAAGAACAGGCCTTCCCCGCCGAACAGCGCCGTCTTCACGCCGCTGACCATCTGGATGTCGTAGCCGACCGAGGGCTGCAGGGCGACCAGGCAGCCGGTGTCGACGCGCAGGGTCTCGCCCGGGTTGAGCTGCATCTCGTGCAGCATGCCGCCGGCGTGGACGAAGGCCAGGCCGTCACCCTGCAGCCGCTGCATGATGAAGCCTTCGCCGCCGAACAGGCCGACACCGATCTTCTTCTGGAAGGCGATGCCGACCGAGATGCCCTTGGCGGCGCAGAGGAACGAGTCCTTCTGACAGACCAGCTCGCCGCCGAGCTTTTTCAGATCCATCGCCAGGATGCGGCCCGGGTAGGGCGCGGCGAAGGCGACGTGGGCGATGGCGCCGCCGGTGTTGGTGAAGACCGTCATGAACAGCGACTCGCCGGTGAGGAGCCGCTTGCCGGCGCCGAGGATCGCGCCCATGAAGCCGGGCTTCTGGGTGCCGCTGCCGTCACCGAAGATGGTCTCCATCTGGATGCCGGGCGTCATGTACATCATCGCGCCGGCCTCGGCGACCACGCTCTCGCGCGGGTCGAGCTCGACCTCGACGAACTGCAGATCCTCGCCGTAGACCTTGTAGGCGATCTCGTGCGCCCGCTGCCCGCCGGGCGGCGGAGGCGGGGGCGTGGCGAAGCCGCTGGCGGCCGCGCCGGCCAGCTCCGGCACCTGGCCGAGGGGCAACCACTGGCTCATGCCGGCCGTGAAGACCAGCGTCGCGCGATCGATCTGTCCGGCACGAAGGCGCGCCAGGACGTCGTCCTGCATGAACGGCCCCGCCTGCGCTCCGTTCAGGACCAGATACCACTGCTGCCCTGCCGCCACTCTGCCCCTCCTGTATATCGCCGTCCCCGCGCGCCCTGCGCGCACGGGCCGCCGGTGAGCCGGTTCGCCCGGCAATCGCGCATGGCCGATTGGGACGGGACGCGATCCGGCGTCGCCCTGCACCACGCGGACCCAACATCATAACGGAGGCCCGACCATGTCGCCCGCCAGCCCCATCCCGGCCCTGGCCATCGGGATCGCGCTCGCCCTCTGGCCCGCCGCCGGCGCCGCCCAGCCCGGTCCTGGACCAGCGACCACTCCCGTCGACCTTACCGGCCGGGCTCCCGATGGCGGCCTCGAGATTGGAGCCAGCTCGATGGTGGTGGCGATCTTCCCGACCATCGGCGCGCACCTGTCGATTCCGGCGAGCCGGCACGTCCGCGTGGAATTCAACGCCCACGCCATCCCCTGGATGCTCGACGATGGCGCCGACATCGGGCTGCTGACGCAGGTGCAGGCTCGGGTGCCCTTTCGCTCCGGCCCTCCCGGAAGCCGCCGCAGCCTGCTGCTCGGCGTGACCAGCTTCGCCGTCGCCGATCACCTGGACAGCCTCGACGACTGGGAGTTCTTCGGCACCGTGCGGCCGCACGCCGGCGTCAGCTGGCAGTGGCAGAGGAGCGGTCACGTCGACCTCCGCGTCGACGTGCAGGGCGTCTTCACCGGCCAGACGCCCATCTTCGCCGTCCCGCTCGCCACGTTCTCCATGGTCTGGCATCGCGACCGGAGGTGGTCGTGAGCGTCCCGATCGCCATCTCGCTGATCCTCGCCGGCCGCCTCGCCATGGCAGCAGCGGCCGCCGCGCAAATGGCCGACGAGCCGCCGCCCCCGGCGGTGCCAGGGGCAGCCGGGGTCGAGGTCGCCGCCGGCTCGATGATGGTGGTGATCATCCCCGCCCTCGGCGGCCAGGTGTCCATCCCGGCCAGCCGGCGCGCCCGGCTCGAAGTCAGCGCACATGCTCTGCCGTCTCTGGTCAATGACGTCGACGTCGTCGTCGTGACGCAGGCGCAGGTGCGGATCCCGTTCCGCCCCGGCTCACCAGGCCGCCACCGCAGCCTGCTGCTCGGCGCCACCGCGCTCACCGGCATCGAGCGCGGCGACTCGGCCCGCTCGGCGGACTTCGACACCGGCGTCCGGCCGCACGCCGGCTTCAGCTGGCAGTGGCAGAAGAGCCGGCATCTCGACATGCGGATCGATCTACAGGGCGTCTGGGTCACGACCTCGCCACTGTTCTTCGCCGCGCCGTTCGCGACCTTCTCGATGGTCTGGCATCGCGAACGAGTGGCGTCATGAGACGCCCTCTCGCCCTCGCGCTGATCCTCGCCGGGCGCCTCGCCATGGCAACAGCGGCCGCCGCGCAGGTCGCGGACGACGAGCCGCTTCCCGCTCCGATCCCACCCCGGTTCGAGATCGGCGGCGTCGCCGGGCTCACCGTCGCCTATCCCGAGATCGGCGTCCTGGCGTCCGTGCCGACCGGCCCGGGCGCGGCGATCGAGGTGGCGGTCGGCTGGCTGCCGCGCATCGTCTACGACGTCGAACACGTCGTCACGCAAGCGCAGTTCCGGATGCCGTTCCGCCCGCACCTGCGATCCCGGCGCAGCCTGCTCGTCGGCGTGACCCGCCTGACGACGCGGAAGCGCAACCGCTTCGACAGCGGCTTCTGGGGTGACGACACGAAGGTGGTCTTCCCGCACGCCGGCGTCAGCCTGCAATGGCCGATCGGTCGCCACGCCGATTTCCGCTTCGACGGCCAGGGCCTCTTCACGCTGGACAGCGAGCTGCCGCTGGTGCCGCGCGCGGTGTCGATGATCGTCTGGCACCCGGGCAGGAGACGATGAAGGCGCCCCTCGCGCTCGCGGCGTTGCTCGCGGCCCGCCTCCTGCTCGCAGCAGGGGCCTGGGCACGGGACGCGCCGGCCACGGGGCGGACCCGTTCCGCCGCGTCTCGAGATTGCCGGCACGGTTGGGACGACCTGGTTCACGCCAAGCGTCGGTCTACTCGTCTCCACGCCGGCATGGGGCCGGACGTCCGACGAAGGCGGCGTCAACCTGACGGCGTACGAGCGATTCGTGCCAGGACAGATACGTGTGCCGTTCCGAGCGGGCCCAGGATCCCGACGGAGTCTCGTCGTCGGCTTGACGCACCTGTCACCGCGCGGCACGGCCGCCGGCGTGCTCCAACCAGGCCTGGCGGCCCACGTCGGCATGAGCGCGCAGGCGCCCCTGAGTCGCCGCTTCGATCTGCGGGCGGACGTCCAGATGCTCGCCCCGTTCCGCGACGGACCGGACGCCGACCTTCGCGCCGGCTTGGCCTTCGTGTGGCACCGGTGACATCGCCGACCGGAACCTCCTGCGCTCCGACTACCTGCACGCGAACTGGTCGGGGCTCTTGCCGTCGCCCGTCCCCGTGAAGACGGCCTGCTTCGGATGCGCGCACAGCTTACGCGCCCCGCCGGCCGCGAAGCCGGCGGTCAGCTCCGACGGCGCCGGCCCGCCGCGGGCCCAGGCATCGAGGGCGTCGAGGAAGTCGACGCGATCCGGACCGGGACCGCCGCCGCAGTGCAGCACGCCGGGCAGCATGAACAACCGCACGTCGCCGGCGGCCGACGGGTCGCGCGACATCACGGCGTCGAAGTAGCGGGTCGTCATCAGGGCCGAGAGCGCCGGGTCGGACCAGCCGTGATAGAGCAGGAGCTTGCCGCCGCGCTTGCGGAAGGCCGACAGGTCAGGGTCCATCGGCGACAGCGTCGCCTGCAGCACCTTCGTCTCTGCCGTGAACGTCGACAGGTCGAAGGTCGGGTACGACCACGCCGGATCCTGTTTGACGAAGTAGCGAAGGAAGTCGACGCCGAACCCGTAGGCCAGGCTCGGACGCCCAGGGCCGGCGACGTTGTTCAGGCCGACCAGCCAGGGCCCCCGCCGCGGGCGATGGCTTCGGCGCCGTACGGGAAGCCGACGTGGTACGGCTTGCCGGCCAGCATCGGTCCCTTGGTGATGGTCTCGATGGCCGCGATCTCCGCCCGCGAGAGGCAGCCGTCCTGGTTGCCCGCCTTGCACGCGAGCGTCGCGAGGTCGACGGTGCAGGTGGTCGGATCGGTCAGCACGCCGTCGGTGAGCCCGTCGGCGGCGTCGCACTTCGTCAGGACGGCCTTCTGCAGCGCCTGCTGATCGGCCGTCGACAGGGTCGGCGTGGTCATCTGCGCCGGGTCCGGATACATCGCCTGCGTGATCGTCATGAACGTGGCGATGACGCCGCGGATGTCCTGCGCCGGCGCGCCGGCGAGAATCGCGTCGAAATCCTGCGGGTAGCGCTGGGCCTCCATGAGCGCCTGGCGGCCGCCGTTCGAGCAGCCGGCGAAGTAGGCCTTGTCCGCGGCCCGGCCGTAGCGCGCCTGCACCGCGGCCTTGGCCGTCGCGGTGACGCGGTGCACGGCGGCGTGGCCGTACCAGCGTCGCCACCACTCCAGCGAAGGAACGGCGAATCTGGCGATAGAATGCTGGGTAGCCCATGGCCCTGCGGCGCATCCTGCATCTCGACATGGACGCATTCTACGCGTCGGTCGAGCAGCGCGACGACCCGAGCCTGCGCGGCAAGCCCGTCGTGGTCGGCGGGCGTGTCGGCGAGCGCGGCGTCGTCGCCGCCGCCAGCTACGAGGCGCGCGCCTTCGGCGTCCGCTCGGCGATGCCGATGTCGACCGCGCTGCGCAACTGCCCGCACCTGGTCGTCGTCCGGCCCGACATGTCGAAGTACAAGCGCGTGTCGACGACGGTCTTCGAGCTGTTCCGCGCGGTGACGCCGCTGGTCGAGCCGCTGTCGATGGACGAGGCGTATCTCGACGTCACCGAGAACAGCTGGAACGAGCCGCTCGGCGTGAACGTGGCGCGACGACTGAAGCAGCAGGTGCGCGAAGCGACGCAGCTGACGATTTCAGCGGGCGTCGCCCCGAACAAGTTCCTGGCCAAGATCGCCTCGGGCTGGAAGAAGCCGGACGGCCTGACGGTGATCGCGCCGGAACGCATGGAGGACTTCCTCCACAAGCTGCCGGTGGACGCGCTGTGGGGCGTCGGGCCGAAGACCGCGGCCCGGCTCCGCGGCGCCGGCATCGAGCGGCTGGTCGACGTTCGCGGCCAGGACGACGCGGCGCTGACCGCGCTGGTCGGCAGCATGGCCGGCTGGCTGCGCGCGCTCGCCAACGGCGTCGACGAGCGCCGCGTCGAGCCGCACCGCGAGACCAAGTCGAGCGGCTCCGAGTGCACCTACACCGAGGATCTCGACCGACCTCGGCACGATCCAGTCCGAGGTCGCGAAGATGGCCGGGAGCGCAGCCCGCTGGCTGGAGAAGCGCGACACGCTGGCCCGGACGGTGACGCTGAAGATGCGTTACGCCGACTTCCGCACCATTACCCGCAGCCATTCGACCGAGGCGACCCGCGACGCCGGGTCGATCATCGATCGTGCGGTGCGGCTGGTCGACAAGACCGACGCCGGGCGCACACCGGTCCGTCTGATCGGCGTCAGCGTCAGCGGGCTCGGCGCGCTCGACGAGCCGCCGCCGGAAGATCCGGGCGAGCCGAGGTTGCCCTTCGAGGTCTAGGAAGCTATCCGCCCGGCGCCACGGGCACGACCTTCGGACCGGCTGCGTCGGCCAGGTCCTCGCCCGGATTGATGAAGCGATCCTGCTCCCAGGCGTACTGCCGATCGTGGAGCTGCCTGTAGCGGCCGCCGAGCGCGCACCAGCTCGGCGTGCGTGCCGCGCTCGACGATCTCGCCCGCTTCGAGCACGAGGATCTGATCGGCGCTGCGGATCGTCGACAGCCGGTGCGCGATGACGAAGGTCGTGCGGCCGCGGCGCAGCATGCGCAGCGCGTCCTGGATCTTGTGCTCGCTCTCGCTGTCGAGGCTCGAGGTGGCCTCGTCGAGGATCAGGATGCGCGGGTCGGCGAGGATGGCCCGGGCGATGGCGACGCGCTGGCGCTGGCCGCCCGACAGCCGGACGCCGCGCTCGCCGACGATGGTGTCGTACTTGTCGGCGAACCCCTCGACGAACTCGTCGCAGTAGGCGATCCGCGCCGCCTCCTTCACGTCGTCCATCGACGCGTGCGGCTTGCCGTAGCGGATGTTCTCGGCGACGGTGCCGTCGAAGAGGAAGTTGTCCTGCAGGACGATGCCCAGGTGCGACCGGTAGCTGGCCAGCTGCAGGTCGTCGAGGTCGTGGCCGTCGATGCGGATCGCGCCGGTGATCGGCCGGTTGAAGGCCATGACCAGGCTCATCAGCGTGCTCTTGCCGGAGCCGCTCGAGCCGACCAGCGCCGTCGTCGAGCCGGCCGGCGCCGTGAACGTGACGCCCTTCAGCACCGGCACGCCGGGGTTGTACTCGAACCACACCTGATCGAACGCCACCTCGCCGCGGAGCGTCGTCGAGCGACGCCTTGGACGCGTCCTCGGCGTCCTCGGCCAGCGTCTGCTTGACCTCGCGGATGCGATCGAGCCCGGCGAAGGCCTCGGTGATCTGCGTGCCGATCGAGGCCATCTGCACCACCGGCGCCGCCATCATGCCGGTGAAGAAGATGATACATGACGAAGTCGCCGAGCGTCATGGTCTTGGCCAGGATGGCGTTGCCGCCGATCAGGATCATCACCACGCCGATGATGCCGACGATGACGGTCGACAGCGCCGTCGTCATCGACACGCCGGTCATCGACTGGGTGACGTTGCGGAGCAGCCTGTGGACGCCCTGCGCGAAGACGATCTGCTCGCGCTTCTCGGCGGTGTAGGCCTTGACGACGCGGATGCCGCCGAGCGCCTGCGTCAGCCGCCCGGTGACCTCGGCGTTGATCTTGCCGCGCTCGCGGAACAGCGGCCGCAGCTTCTTGAAGGCGAAGCCCATCACGCCGCCGAACGCGCCCAGGATGATCAGCGTGATCAGCGTCAGGTGCCAGTTGAGGTAGAAGAGGACGCCGAGCGCGAGGATGGCGGTGACGACGCTCGCCGGTGAGCTGCACCAGGCCGGTCCCGACCAGGTTCCGGATGCCCTTCCGCGTCGCTCATCACCCGCGAGATCAGGACGCCGGACTGCGTCTTGTCGAAGTAGCGCACCGGCAGGTGCGTGATGTGCGCGTGGACGGCCCGCCGCATCTCGGTGATCGCCGCCTGCGCGGCGATGCCGAGGACCTGCGAGAGCGCGTACGAGGTCACCGCCTGCACCAGCGTGGCGGCGCCGGTGACGAGCGCGATCGGCATCAGCAGCTCGGTGCGGCCCTTGCCCGAGGACGTCGTCGATCAGGTACTTCGACGAGGCCGGCAGCACCAGACCGCTGAGCCGGTTGACGATCATCAGCGCCAGGCCGAGGGCGAGACGGCCGCGGCGCGCCCAGACGAGGACGCTCGCTTCCTGCCAGGCCTCGGACCAGCGGATCTTCTTCTTGGCGTCCTTACCGTCCTTGCCGTCCTTGCCATCACTGCCGTCACTGGCGCCGGCGGCGTCGTCCGCGCGCACGGGCGTCGCCGACGATCGCTCGCCGGCCAGCTTCCCGGGTATCGCCGTCCTATTCAGATCGTGCCTGGCCACGACTGGCAGTATCGCACTGTTTTCCCGCATGATCGGCCGTGGTAGGCTGCGATTCATGCGCATCGCTTCCACTGCGATCCTCGCCGTCACCCTGCTCGCACCCGCCGCGGCCGTCGCGCAACCGACGAGACAGGTGCCGGTCGACGCCCTGATTTACGACCTGCGCAACCCGGACCCGGTCCGGCGCCGCGAGGCCGTCGTCCTCATCGGCCAGAACAAGGTGCAGCGGGCGGTCACCGACGTCGTCGCCGTCGCCGGCGATCCGGATCCGTCGGTCCGCCGCGCCGTCGTCTCGACGCTGCAGGCGCTCGACGACATCCGCTCGCTGCCCGGCCTGGTCACCCTGACCGCCGACCCGGAGAAGGACATCCGCGAGTCGGCCGTCACCGGCGTGACCCGTCTCTACCTGCCGCGCGAGAGCGGGATCGGGCCGTCGCTGACGCGGGTCGTCAACTTCTTCAACCCGAACTCGGACGAATGGGCCGACGTCGTCATCGAGCCGGATCTGCCCGTCGATCCCGACCGTGGTGCCGGCGCTCCAGGCGCGGCTGCAGGACCCGACCGACGGCATCCGCGTCAAGGCCGCCCGCTCGATCGGCATCCTGCGCGGCCGCGCCGCCGTCCCGATGCTCGTCCTGGTGATGAAGGAGGACCGCAACCCGAGCGTGCGCTTCGAGGCGATCCGGGCCATCGGCAAGATTGGCGACACCTCGGCCGCCAAGGATGTGCTGCCGTTCACGCTGTCGACCGAGTCGAAGCTGCGGACCGAGGCGGCGCTGGCGCTCGGCCGGCTGCACGACAAGGCCGCCCTGCCCGAGCTGACCCGGCTGTTCATGAAGGAAGCGGCGCTGCAGAAGCGCCAGGCCGACGCCGGCTTCCGGGCGGCGCTGCTCGAGGCGATCGCGCTCATCGCCGATCCGTCGTCGAAGGAACTGTTCACCCGGCAGCGCGCCCACGACGACGCGGCGGTGCGGACCCATGCCTACGCCGGGCTCGCCCGCGTCGGCGACGCCTCGCTGACGACGGCCGTCTCGCAGGATCGCCTGTCCGAGACCGACGTGCAGGTGCAGACCGCCCAGGCGTTCGCGCTCTACCGCTTCGGCCGCAAGGAGTATCTCGAGGAGCTGGTGAAGGCGCTCGGCTCGCGCCGGACCTCGGCGCGGGCCCGCGAATACCTGCTCGAGCTGCGCCAGGACGAGGTCGCCGACCTCGGCGCCCTGTCGCGGCTCGAGGATCCGGCCCTGCGCGAGTCGATCGCCGAGATCCTCGGCCTGATCGGCGACGACCGGGCCCGCCCGGTCCTGCAGGATCTGACCCGCGATACCCGCGGCCAGGTCGCCCCGCTCGCCACGCAGGCGCTCGAGCGGATAGCCGCGCGGAGCGGCGCCGGCGCGGCGCCGCGTTAGGCGCGGCGCCGCGAACTTCCAACTTCCAACGACCAACCTCCAAGGAACTTCCAACTCCCAACTACCAAGGAACTCCCGACTCCCAACTCCCAACCTTGCGGGCTGAGGCTCGGCAGGGCCTATTGGGCGTTGGAAGTTGGGAGTTCCTTGGAAATTGGAGTTTGGAAGTTGGAAGTCTCGCGCGCGCTCACGGCGCGGGCGCTGGCGCCAGAATCCGCACCCGCGTAATCTCCACCCGCGTCACCGGTTCCTCGCCGTTCAACGGCGCCTTGGCCAGCGTCTCGATCAGCGGCATCCCGTCGACGACGCGGCCGAACACCGTGGTACTTGTTGTCGAGCGACGCGGCCTTGCCCAGGCAGACGAAGAACGACGTCTGGGCGCTGGCCGGATTGTCGCCGCGGGCCATCGACAGGATGCCCGCTTCGTGCGGCGTCGGGTTGAACTCGGGCGGCAGGTTGACGACGAACGGCCGCTGCTTCTGCGTCAGCGGCGCCTTCCGGCTCGACAGCGCGCCAGTCTGCACGACGAAGCCGGGCACCACGCGGTGGAACGCCGTGCCGTCGTAAACGCCGAGCCTGGCCAGGCGCAGGAAGTTACGGACGTGCCCGGGCGCCCGATCCGGGAAGAACTCGAGCGTCACCTCGCCCATCGTGGTTTCGAGGACGGCGCGATAGCCGGCGAGCTGGGCGGCCGTCTCGGTCTCGAATGGCGTCGGCTCGGGCGGCGGCGTGTCGCGGATCCGGACCGACGTGATCTCGACGCGGTCGGTGATGAGCCCGTTGGCGTCGGCCGGCATCTCGGAGATCTGCTGCGCGATCCTCGAGGCCCTCGACGACCCGGCCGAACACCGTGAACTGGCCGTCGAGGGTCGGCTGGTCCGACACGCAGACGAAGAACTGCGCGCCGCCGCTGTCCGGCTGGCCGGGCCGCAGCACCGCCGACACGGCGCCGCGGCCGTGCTTCAGGTCGTTGGCCCGGAACTTCAGGACGCCCAGCCCGCCGGTCCCGTACTGCGCCTTCTTCGCCGGGTCCTTCGACAGCGGATCGCCGCCCTGGATTAGGCCGCGCAGGATGGCGCGGTGGAAGGTCGTCCCGTCGTAGGCGTGCTCGCCGGCCAGCTTCATCAGGTGGCCGACGTGGTCGGGCGCGGCCTCGGGCAGGAGCTCGATGACGATGTCGCCGAGGCTGGTCGCGACGACCGCCTGCTTGTTCCGCATCTGCTCGATCGGCAGGGTCGCCGTGTAGGGCCGCGGCGCGGCCGGGGCCGCCGCGGGACGGCGGGGCTGGGCCGACGCTGCGTGAGCCGAGATGGCCAACGCACACAGCACGAAGGCCAGGACGGGCCACGGCCAACTCCCAACTCCCACCTTCCAACTCCCAAGTCCCAACACGAGTCCGCGCATGGCACGTATCCTAGCCCTTGACGTCGAGCCTCCGCAGGAGTGAAGTAGGCGCGTGCCTTCGACCCACCGAGCCAGCCGCGATGCCGCCCTCGTCGAGCTCCAGCGGCTGCATGCCGCGATCCTCGCGTCGCGGGCCAGCCGCGGCGCCGCCCTGGAGGCGGTGACGCCAAGCGCCGAGATTCTCGCAGCGCAGGCGCTGACGCGCCGGCTCCAGAGCGAGAACGAAACAATCGACCAGGCGGCCCCGCCCTCGCGGCGAGGCTGGTGGCTGGCGCTGGCCGCGGCGGTGATCGTGGCCGGCGTGTGGACCGCATTCACGGTGCCCCAGCGGGCTGAGGTCGTCACCGAGGCGGCGCCGCCGACGCCGAAGGCCGTCCCGCCGACCGCTGCGACGCCGGACCTGGCCGTAGCGGCCAGGCCGATCGAGGCGTCGACCGCGCCAGCCAAGCCGATCCAGGTGACGCTCCAGACGATCCGTCCGGTGTGGATGCGGGTGACCGTCGACGGCGCCCGCGTCCTCGAGCGCGAGCTGCCGGCCGGCGCGACCCTGTCGTTCGCCGGCGATCGCGACGTGCTGGTCCGCTCGGGCGACGCCGGCGGCGTCCGCGCCTCGGTGAACGGCGTCGATCGCGGCCCGCTCGGCCGGGATGGCTGGCCGCTGACGGTGCCGTTCTCGCTCGCACCGCCACCAGCGACCCCGCCGCAGTAGCCGCCGCCCGCGGCTGCGCGTGAGAGCGCGGCCGCAAGACCAGCTACGTTCCGCCCGTTTGCGTGAGGCCGGCGGCGCGCGCGAAGGCGCGCAGCTTCGTCTGCACCAGCCGCATGTTGTGCGGCCCCATGCGCAGCATGTGCTTCTGCGCCGGCGACAGCGCTTCGAGCTCGGGATCGGCGTACTGGAACGTCACCGACGTCGCCCGCAGCATCACGTCGCCTTCCTGCACCGGCACGTCGACGAGGCGTCCCAGCGCCCGCGCCAGGCGATCGTCGAACGACAGGTTGACGTAGCCCAGCTCCTCGAAGGCCTGCTGCATCAGCGGGCGAAGGCGCCGGTAGGCCCGCGCCGCCCCCTCGGGATCGATCGCGTCGACGACGTTGGCGAGGGCGTTGTAGCGGTCGTAGCCGGCCGGATCGACCCGCAGCGTGCGGCCGGCGCCGAGCGTCTGGAACTTGGTCGCCGGCGCGGCCGGCTTCAGTTCCTTGGCCGGGCTCGACCCGACCGCGATCTTGTCGACCGACACGACGAACGATCGGACGAGATCGCCCGAGGCGAGCCACGCCGCCCACTCGGGCTTCTGCGACAGCTGGCGGATGAGGGCGCGGACGAAGTCGTCGCTGGCGTCGAGCTGCGGCACCGGCCCGAAGCCCTCGGGTACCGCCGCCCGCGCAGCGGCGCCGGCCCCGCCGGGCGCCGGGTTTGCGGCGGCGCTCCGGGTCCACCAGTCCCGGCCATAGAAGCCGATGGCCACGGCGGCGACGAGCGCCGCCAGCATCAGCACACCGGTCAGCACGCCGCCGCCGCGGCGCGGCGCCTCGACCGGCGCGGGCGCGTCGCGCAGCACCAGTTCCGGACCGTCCGTGGGCTCGTCGTCGAGGCGCATCGCTCTGTCCCGATCTATACCTCAACAGCGGGGTCCGTGCATCCCTCCGCTACTCATCCGACGGCACGCTGAACGCCCGGTTGGTGGCCGGCTCGACCATGACCGCGACCACTGCGTGGACCACCGCCAGGCCGAAGAACACCGAGGCCGTGGCGGCGTGCGTATCGAGGAGCACGAACGCCGACACCGCCAGCGCCCCGACGAACGTCAGGTTGGTCGCGATCAGCCAGGGCCGCGCCACCCGCCGCTCGCGAGCGAGCGCCCCGACGCGGTAGCGGGCGACGAACCACAGGTGCAGGCGGACGCTGACGCCCGCCGCGACCGAGAACAGCAGGATGACGCGCAGCGCCAGGCGCAGCTGCTTGGGCTCGACGTCGCGCCACAGCAGCCAGGCCGGCACCAGGACCAGCGTGAAGAACGCCGCCACGCCGGCCTGGTGGGCCACCCACCACCATTCCTGCACGTGCAGGTCGTGCGAGCCGGTGACGACGCGCGGACCGCTGCCGGCCGCGGCGGACGGGAACGGCGTCAACGCCGGGGCCGGCAGGGCCCGCAGCGCCTCGGCCAGCTCGCGGCCATCCGCGAAGCGCACGTCGGGGTTCCTGGCCAGCGCCTTGGACACGACGGCGATGGCCGCCGGCGGCAGCACCGATCGCGTCTCGAGCGGCGGCGGATCGTCGGCGACGATGCGCGCCAGCACGTCACCGGCCGCGACCATGCCGCCGGGATCGGCGCCGCCGCTGCTGCTGCCGGCGCCGAACGGGTGGACGCCGGCGGCCAGCTCGTAGAGCACCACGCCGACGGCGAAGATGTCGGTGCGGGCGTCGAGGGGCTGGCCGCGGATCTGCTCCGGCGCCATGTAGCCGGGCGTGCCGACGAGGGCGCCGGCCTGGGTGATCGTCGGCGTCATGCCGGTGGCGAGCGGCGTCATCTCGCGGGCCAGGCCGAAGTCGAGCACCTTGATGGTGCCGCTGTCGGTGCGCATGACGTTCTCGGGCTTGAGATCGCGGTGCACCAGGCCCTGCGCGTGCGCCGCGCCGACCGCCTCGGCGATGGCGATGGCGACCAGCCGCCAGCGCCCGTACGGCAGCGGTCCGTCGACCAGCTCGTCGCGCAGGGTCCGGCCCGTCAGGTACTCGGTGATCAGGTAGCAGTCGTCGCCGTCCTCCTCGAGGGCGTAGACGGTGGCGATGCCCGGGTGGGCCAGCGAGGCCGCGGCGCGGGCCTCGCGCTGCAGCCGGGCCCGGCCGACCGGATCGGCGCCGCTGCGGCTGACCGCCTTCAGGGCGACGGCACGGCCCAGCCGCGTATCCCGGGCGAGATAGACGACGCCCATCCCGCCGCGCCCGATCTCCCGCTCCACTTCGTAGGGACCGATGATGCGGCCGATCAGCGGCGGCGTCTGAACCGGCGCCGCGGTGGTTTCGGCGAAGGCCACGGCGGGCGCTTCCAGGAAGTCGCCGTCGCTCTCGTGCGCGGCGATCAGCTCGAGCACTTCGCGGGCCACGTCGGGGTCAGCGGTCAGGCCAGCCAGCCAGGCGACTCGCTCGCTCGACGGGCGCGACAGCCCGTCGTGGAAGAGGGCGTTGACCCGGGCCCACTGCTCGGGGGTCACGCCCCCCCCAGCTCCTTCTTCAGCCAGGCGCGCGCCACCATCCACGATTGCTTGACCGTCGCCGGCGACACGCCGAGCACGTCGGCGGTCTCCTCGATCGTCAGGCCGCCGAAGTAGCGCAGCTCGACGAGCCGCGCCTGGTCGGCATCGTGTTCGGCCAGCCGGCCCAGCGCCTGGTCGAGCGCCTCGACGTCGACCGCGGCCTCGGGGGCGGCGGCGGTCCCTTCGTTCAGCGTCATCCGGTACCAGGCGCCGCCGCGCTTGATGGCGCCGCGCGCCCGCGCCCGTTCGACCAGGATCTGGCGCATCGCGTTGGCGGCGATGGCGCAGAAGTGCGCCTTGTTCTGCCACTGCACATTGCGGTCGCGCATCAGGCGCAGGTAGGCCTCGTGGACGAGCCCGGTCGCCTGCAGCGTCTGGCCCGGCCGCTCGCGGCGGACGTAGGCGCCGGCGACGCGGCGCAGCTCGTGGTAGACGATCGGCAGCAGGGCGTCGAGGGCCTCCGCCTTGCCGGCGCGCGCCTCCTCGAGCAGCGCCGTCACCCGGGCCGGATCCGGCGTCTGATCGGTCACGCGGCGTCGAGCCCCCGGCGCACCACGCGCGCAAGCTCGTCGGAGGGGAACGGCTTGCGCAGGAGCACGGCCCCGGCCGGCAGGGCGGCGTGCCCGGACCGGGGATCGATGTGTCCCGACATGAAGACCACGCGCAGGCCGGGCCGCAGTTTGGTGGCGCGCTGCGCCAGGTGCATGCCGCTCATCTCCGGCAGCACGACGTCGGTGAGGAGCAGGTTGAAGGTCGGTGCCGCCGTGGCGACGAGCTCGAGCGCCTCGGTCGGCGTCTCGGCCACCGTCGTCTGGTAGCCGAAGCGCGACAGCGCGTCGCTGACGTAGCGCCGCACCGCCGGTTCGTCCTCGACCACCAGCACGCGCTCGGTGCCGGCCGCGCCCGGCACCTGATCGACCGGCGCCGACAGCCCGAGCGAGACCGACGCCGACCGCGGCAGGAGCGCGGTCATCGTCGTGCCGACGCCCAGCTCGCTGCGGACCCGCATGAACCCGCCGCTCTGGGCGACGCTGCCGTAGGCGGTGGCCAGGCCGAGGCCGGTGCCGCTGCCCTTCGGCTTGGTGGTGAAGAACGGCTCGAAGGCCCGCGCCATCACCTCGCTCGACATGCCGCACCCGGTATCCTCGACCGACACCCAGACGTACTCGCCGCCCTGATCGAGCCGCTCCCGCTCGACCTCCCCGTCGGCGATCATCCGCGTCCCGGTGCGGATCGTGATGCGGCCGCCGGGCGGCGTCGCGTCGCGCGCGTTGAGGACCAGGTTCATCACCACCTGCTCCATCTGCGAACGATCGGCCACGACCAGCGGCAGCGGCCGCGTCGTCGCCACGTCGAACGTCAGGTGATCGCCGACCAGCCGCCGCAGCATCTCGGCCAGGCCCTCGACGACGCGGTTGACGTCGATCTCGGTCGGCTCGATCGACTGGCGGCCGCCGTAGGCGAGCAGCTGCCGCGCCAGCCGCGCCGCGAGCTCGGCGGTGCGCCGGACCGCGTCGATCGGCTCGCGCGCCGGATGGTCCGCTTCGATCTGCTCCTCGAGGGTCGCGGTACAGCCCAGGATCCCGGTGAGCAGGTTGTTGAAGTCGTGGGCGATCCCGCCAGCGAGGCGGCCGAGGCTCTCGGTGCGCTCGGCCTGCAGCAGGCGCGCCTCGCTCTCGCGCAGCGCGCGCGACACGCGGGCCCGCTCGATGGCGTGCATGATGGCGCGGCGCAGCTGCGGCGCGGTCGTCTCGCCCTTGACCAGGAAGTCGGCGGCGCCGAGACGCAGCGCCTCGGTATCGCGGCCGCCCTCGCCGTATTCCGCGAGCAGCACGATCGGGGCGTGGCAGCCGGCCTCCATCGCCTGCCGCAGCACGTCGAAGCCGCTGGCGTCGCCGAGGGTCACATCGACGAGATAGGCGTCGTAGCCGCCACGCGCGGTGTGACGGAGGGCCTCGGTCGCCGACGACACCCAGTCGATCACCACCTCGGTGTCCTCCGCTTCGCGGAGCATCGACTGCGTCTGGACGGCCTTGGTTTCGTCGTCCTCGGCGAGGAGTACGCGCATCGCGGCCATGGGAGCAGTCACATACTACGCTCATTGCCGGCCTTCGGCCGCGCTCTCGCGCTCGGGCGGCAGCTGGTCTGCGGCCGCGCTCTCGCGCGCGGGCGGCCGGGCTACACTTGGGGCGTGACCGAGGATCGCCTCCGGGCCCTGGGCTGGGACGACACCTTCGCGGCGGCCTTCGCGCCGTACGCGGACCGCTCCGTGCCCGGCCGGATCACCCTGGAGCACCAGAAGATCTACCGGGTCAGCACGGGCGAGGAGGAGATCCTGGCCCGCGTCCGCGGCCGGCTCCGCCATGAGGCCGACCGCCGCGACCGCTTCCCCGCCGTCGGCGACTGGGTCGCCGTGTCGCCCGCGGCCGGCACCGGCGGCGAGGGCGCCATCGAGGCCCTCCTCCCCCGCCGCAGCCGCTTCTCGCGCAAGGTCGCCGGCGAGACCACCGAGGAGCAGGTCGTCGCCGCCAACATCGACACCGTCTTCCTCGTCAGCGGCCTCGACCACGATTTCAACCTGCGGCGCATCGAACGCTATCTCACGACGGCCTGGAACGGCGGGGCGCGCCCCGTCCTCGTCCTGAACAAGGCGGATCTCGCCGCCGACCTCCCCGCCATGGTGCGCGCGGTCGAGGCCGTCGCCTCGGGCGCGCCCGTCCACGTCATGAGCTCGAGGCGCGGCGAGGGCGTCGACGCGCTGCTCGCGTATCTCGCCTTCGGCCAGACCGTGGCGTTCCTCGGTTCGTCAGGCGTCGGCAAGTCGACCTTGATCAACCGCCTGCGCGGCGACGATCGGCAACGGACCGCCGAGGTCCGGGAGTCCGACTCACGCGGCCGCCACACCACCACCCATCGCGAGCTGCTCGAGCTGCCCGGCGGCGGGCTCCTCATCGACACGCCGGGGATGCGCGAGATGCAGCTCTGGGAAGGCAGCCTCGAGGACGCCTTCGCCGACATCCACGCCCTCGCTGCCGGCTGCCACTTCCGCGATTGCCGGCACACCACCGAGCCGCGCTGCGCCGTCGCCACCGCGGCCGAGAACGGCGGCCTCGATCCGGCCCGCCTCGGTTCGTTCCGGCAGCTGCAGCGGGAACTCGACGCCCAGGCCCGCCGCCAGGACGAGCTCCTGCTGCTGCAGGACAAGAAGAAGAACAAGGTCGTCCACAAGGCGATGCGAAACGTCACCAAGGTCCGGCTGTAGCCCACACCTTGCGCTTCGACACATCGATCGGATATGTGTAGAAGCACGAGGTGTGACCGATGCCGATCCTCCGCCGCGCCCGCGCCAAGGGCGCCGACGCCGATGACGTCCGCTCCGACCTGCCGCAGGGCACGCTCGATCTCCTGATCCTGAAGGTGCTGGCGCCGGAGCCGCTGCACGGCTACGCCATCGCCCAGCGGCTGCAGCAGGTCTCGCGCGACGTCGTGCAGGTGCAGCAGGGCACGCTCTACCCAGCCCTGCACCGCCTCGAACAGCGCGGCTACCTCGCCGCCACCTGGAAGGCCTCCGACACCGGGCGCGACGCCAAGTTCTACAAGCTGACCAAGCAGGGGCACGCCCAGCTCGAGACCGGCACGGCGAGCTGGGAGCGGCTGGCGGCGGCGATCGGCCTGATCCTCCGGACGGAAGGGGGCCGGTCATGACCTGGTTCGGACGCTTCGGCCGGCGCGCCGCGCTCGACCGCGACCTCGATCGCGAGCTGCAGGATCACCTCGAGCGCCGGACGCAGGCACTGGTCGCGGCCGGGCTGACGCCGTCCCAGGCTCGCCGTCAGGCGCGCCTCGAGAGCGGCGGCACCGAGCAGGTCAAGGAAGCGGTGCGCGACGTGCGCGGCACACGCTGGGCGCACGACCTCGCCCAGGACGTCCGCTATGGCGCCCGCGGCCTGCGCCGCAGCCCCGGCCTGCTCCTCGCCGCGGTGCTGTCGATGGGCCTGGGCATCGGCGCCAACACCGCGATCTTCTCGCTGGTCGACGCGGTGCTGCTGCGCTCGCTGCCGGTCCGTGCCCCCGAGGAACTGGCCATCCTCGACGGCGACAGCTACACGAATCCGATCTGGGAACAGATGCGCGACCGCGCGCCGTCCGTGGCCGCCGCCGCGCTCGCCTGGTCCGAGGAGCGACTCGACCTCTCGAACGGCGGCGAGGTCGACCCGGCCAATGGCCTGTGGATCAGCGGCGGCTTCTTCGAGACGCTCGGCGTGCAGCCGGCCCTCGGCCGCCTGCTCGGACCCACCGACGATTGCCGCGGCGGCGGCGTCGACGGCCCGACAGCGGCCATCAGTCACGCGTTCTGGCAGCGCCGCTTCGGCGGCGACTCCGGTGTCATCGGCCGGACGCTGACGATCAACCGCGTGCCGTTCACCATCGTCGGCGTCGTGCCGGCACGCTTCCTCGGGCCGACGGTCGGCCGGTCCTTCGACGTGGCGATCCCGATCGGCACCGTCGATCTCGTGAAACCGGGTCGCCCGGAGAGCCAGCTCGATGGCCGCTCGACCTGGTGGCTCAGCGTCATGTTCCGGCTGCGGCCCGGCCAGTCGCTCGACGCCGCCACGGCGGCCCTGCGCGGTATCCAGCCGCAGATCCGTGAAGCGACGCGGCCAGGCAACTGGCCGGCGGAGGCGCAGGCCCGCTACCTCTCCGGCCCGCTGGAGCTGACGCCGGCAGCCACCGGGATGTCCGAACTGCGGCGGCACTATCGCGAGCCTCTGCTGGTCTTGATGGGGATCGTCGGTCTCGTCCTGCTGGTCGCCTGCGCCAACGTCGCCAACCTGCTGCTGGCCCGGGCGGCGGCGCGGCGGCACGAGCTGTCGGCGCGGCTGGCGCTCGGCGCGTCGCGCGGACGTCTGGTCCGCCAGCTGGTGACGGAGAGCCTCGTCCTGGCCCTGCCCGGTGCAGTCGTCGGTCTCGCCCTCGCGCTGTGGGGCTCACGCTTCCTGGTCGCGCAGCTGACGACCTCGGAGTCCGCCGTCGCCCTGGCGCTGCCGCTCGACTGGCGACTCCTGGGCTTCCTCACCGCCCTCTCGATGACGACCGCGGTGGGCTTCGGGCTGGCACCGGCGTGGCGGACGCGCACGCTCGACGCCTCCGACGCGCTCGCCCAGGCCACACATGGTCGCGTGACCCGTCGCGGCACCGTGTCGGGCCCGCTGGTGGTCGGCCAGGTTGCGCTGTCGCTGGTGCTCGTCGTCGCCGCCGCGCTGCTCGGCCGGACGTTCTCGACGCTGGCGACGCGCGATCTCGGCTTCGATCCCGACGGCCTGCACACCGTGGCCATCGAGGGCGGCCGCGTCCCGGCGGAGGCGCGGGCCGACCTCGCCGCCCGGGTGCGCGAGGCGGCCCAGCGCGTGCCGGGCGTGCGGCAGGCCGGGGTCTCGGTCATCGAGCCGATGAGCGGCATGGGGTGGAACGGCCCCATCACGGTTCCCGGCGCCGCGGCCCGGACGGGGCGCGACCGCATGTCGATGTTCAACGCGATCACGCCGGGCTGGTTCGCCACCTACGGTACGCGGCTCATCGCCGGACGTGACTTCGACGGCAGTGACGGGCCAGGCCGACCGGTGGCGATCGTCAACGAGGCGTTCGCCCGCCACTTCTTCGGCACGCTGGGCGTGGTGGGCCGCCGCGTGGTCATGGAGACCGGCCCCGGCCAGTCGGCCGAGCTCGAGATCGTCGGCGTCGCGGCCGCGGCCGCCTATCGCGGGGTGCGCAGCGACTTCCCGCCGACGCTCTACCGCCCGGCGGCGCAGATGGGCGACGGGCTGCCGCCATTCCTCTCGCTGGCGCTTCGGACGACGGCCGGCGGCGCGGCGGGCCTGCAGGCGGCGGTGACACGCGCCCTGCGGGACCTCGATCCGACCCTCACGCTGAGGTATCGCACGGCGGCCGGCCGCGTCCGGGATCAGCTCACCGAGATCCGGGCGATCGCGCTGCTCTCGTCGTTCTTCGGCGGGCTCGCGCTGCTCCTCGCCGCCATCGGGCTCTACGGCGTTACGTCATACGGCGTCACCGAACGCCGTCGCGAGATCGGCATCCGGCTCACCCTGGGCGCCGGCCGCGCCGCCGCGCAGCGCCTCGTGCTGCGGCGTGTCGCCATACTCGTCGGTGCCGGCCTCGCCCTCGGCATCGCGGCCAGCGCCACCCTCGCGCCGCTGCTCGCGTCGATGCTCTACCAGCTCGAGCCGCGCGATCCGGCAACCATTGCCGGTGCCGCCGTCACCCTTGCGCTCGTCGGCCTGGTCGCCGGCTGGCTGCCGGCACGGCGCGCGGCGAGTATCGATCCGGCGCAGGTGCTTAGGGAGGGATAGGCGCCAACTCCCAATCTCCAACTACCAACGTCCAAGCCACTCCCAATTCCCAACTTCCAAGCCGCACCGGCGGCACCGTTCGGAGTTGGAGGTTGGGAGTGCCTTGGAAGTTGGAGATTGGAAGTTGGAAGTTGACGGCGGTGCGCTAATGCACGCCGTGGCCGGAGTGCAATTTGCCGGGATCGGCGCCGAGGCGGCGGATCGCCTGCTCCCACATCGTCGCCGCCGGCGTCTCGAAGACGATCGAGGCGTCGACGTCGGAGATCAGCCACGCCGACGCGGCCAGCTCGGCGTCGAGCTGGCCGGCGCCCCAGCCGGCGTAGCCCGTCAGCACACGCGTCCGCGGCGGCGCCGTTTCGATCAGCCGTCGCAGCAGCAGCGGCGAGGTCGACAGGTAAACGCCGTCGGCGACCGACACCGCTTCGCTCTCGGCCGGCTCGCTGCCCATCAGGATCCAGCCGCGCTGCGGCTCGACCGGCCCGCCGGCCCACAGCGCGAGGCCGCCGTCGCGCGACGGCGGCGGCAGCAGCCGCACCGCCTGGCTCGCGCTGGTGTCGGTGGGGCGGTTGATCACGAGCCCGAAGGCGCCGTCGGAATTGTGCTCGCAGAGCAGCACGACGGTCCGGTGGAAGTTCGGATCGACCAGCTGCGGCATCGAGAGAAGCAGAGCCGGCGCGATGCCGGGCCGCACGGCGTGGGCCATGGGTTCATTCTACGACGCGGGGCTGCTCATCCGCCGCGGCGCCGGCGCCCGCGCGCCATCGCCTCGGCGACGGGCGGCGCGTCGAGGGTCGGTCGCGCGGCGTCCGGCGTGTCGTCGAGCGCGGCGCGGGTCTCGGCGTCGGCGGCGTTGCCGAGGGCGACGGCGAGGTTGCGCCGCAGGCTCGTCAGCGGCGCCCGCGTCATGGCGGTGCCGATGAGCGCGTCCGCGAGCTCTGCGTCGGATGTCCGCCACAGGTCGACGAGCCGCGGCGCGTCGAGCGCCGGCCGAGGCAGCCAGTGCGGCTCGCTCGACACCAGCGGCGCCTGGTTCCACGGGCAGACGTCCTGGCAGATGTCGCAGCCGTAGACGTAGGCGCCGGCGGCGTCGGCGTGCGGGTCGGGGATCGCTTTCTTCTGCTCGATGGTCAGGTAGGACAGGCAGCGCCGCGCGTCGAGGACGTAGGGCTCGACGATGGCTCCGGTCGGGCACGCGTCCAGACACTTGGTGCAGGTGCCGCAGTGATCGGTTGCCGGCGGATCGGGATCGAGCGGCAGGCTGCACACGATCGTCGACAGGAAGATCCACGAGCCGCGCTTGGCGCTGATGACGCAGGTGTGCTTGCCGATCCAGCCGATGCCGGCGTGCTGGGCGTAGACGCGCTCCTGGATCGGCCCCGTGTCGACGTAGACGGCGGCTTCGAACGGCTCCGGGTGCGTCTGGCGCATCCACAGCCAGAGCGCATTCATTCGCCGCAGGACGACCTCGTGGTAGTCGTCGCCCCAGGCGTAGCGGGCGATCCGCGCGACGCCGGGATCGTCGATCTCGGTCGAGTACGGCCGCGGCGAGTTGTAGTTGGTGGCGGTGACGATGACCGACTGCGCCGACGGCAGGACGTGGCGCACGTCGCTGCGGACGCGCCGGGTGCGGCCGAGATAGGCCATGTCGCCGGCGTAGCCGCGTCGCAGCCACTCGGCGAGGAACTCGAGCTCAGGGTAGGCTTCGGGCCGGCAGACGCCGCAGAGGTCGAAGCCCAGACTCGACGCCTGGGCCTTGACCATCTCCGCGGTCAGCGCGGGCATGGACACGCAGCCCGCGTGCGGCGCCGGCCGGCGCGCCCAGCGCCGGACGCACAGCGCGGCACGCCCAAGGGGCTGCCGCGACCGCGCGTGAGGCGCGCGGTCGCCATACTAACGGCGCGCGAGCTGGCGCGCGACGTAGGGGAGGATGCCACCGTGGCTGAACGCCGTGTATTCCTCCGGCGTGTCGATGCGCACGTTGGTGGTGAAGCCGCGCGCGGTGCCGTCCTCGGAGGTCGCCGTGACCGCCAGCGTGCCGCGCGGCACGATGCCGCCCTTGACGCCGATGATCGTGATTTCCTCGCGGCCGGTCAGGCCCAGCGAGGCGACGCTCTCGCCGGGCAGGAACTGCAGCGGCAGCACGCCCATGTTGACCAGGTTGCTGCGATGGATGCGCTCGAAGCTCTCGGCGATGACGACGCGCACGCCGAGCAGTTTGGTCCCCTTCGCCGCCCAGTCGCGCGACGAGCCCGAGCCGTATTCCTTGCCGGCGAGGATGACGAGCGGCGTGCCCTCGCGCTGGTACTGCATCGACGCGTCGTAGATCGACATCTGCGCGCCGTCCGGCAGGTGCAGCGTCACGCCGCCTTCGACGCCGGCGACGAGCTGGTTCCTGAGGCGGATGTTGGCGAAGGTGCCGCGCACCATCACCTCGTGGTTGCCGCGGCGCGCGCCGTACGAGTTGAAGTCGGACGGCCCGACGCCGTTGGCGATCAGGTACTGCCCGGCCGGGCTGTCCTTCTTGATCGAGCCGGCCGGCGAGATGTGATCGGTGGTGACGCTGTCGCCGAGCACGGCCAGGACCCTGGCCTCCATGATGTCGGTCAGCGGCGCCGGCTCCGCCGTCAGGTTGTCGAAGAACGGCGCCTTGCGGATGTAGGTCGAGTCGTCGGTCCAGGCGAAGCGCTCGCCCTCCGGCGTCGGCAGGGCGCGCCAGCGGTCGTCGCCCTTGAACACGTCGGCGTACTTCTCGAGGAACAGGTCGCTGCCCACCGCCGCCAGCATCGACGCCTGGATCTCGGCCTCGCTCGGCCAGATGTCCTTGAGGAACACCTTCTTGCCGTCCGGATCGGTACCGAGCGGCTCGGTCGTGAGATCGACCGTCATCTTGCCGGCCAGCGCGTAGGCCACGACGAGCGGGGGCGAGGCGAGGTAGTTGGCGCGGACCAGCGGCTGGATGCGGCCTTCGAAGTTGCGGTTGCCGCTCAGCACCGAAGCGACGATGAGGTTCTTGTCCTCGATGATCGCCGAGACCTCGTCCGGCAGCGGTCCGCTGTTGCCGATGCACGTCGTGCAGCCGTAGCCGACGAGGTTGAAACCGAGGGCCTCGAGCGGCGTCATCAGGCCGGCCTTCTCGAGATACGCGGTAACCACCTGCGAGCCGGGCGCCAGCGACGTCTTCACCCACGGCTTGCTGGTCAGGCCGCGCTCGACCGCCTTCTTCGCGAGCAGGCCGGCGCCGATCATCACGCTCGGGTTCGAGGTGTTGGTGCAGCTGGTGATGGCGGCGACGACGACCGCGCCGTGATCGACCTGGTCGGCCCACGCGGGCATCGCAGTGGCGACGGCGGTCGCCGCGGCGACCGGCTTGGCCGCGCCCTTCTTCAGCGCCGCCTGCATCTCGGTCGACGCGGTCGCGAACTTCGCCTTCGCCTCCTTCAAGGTGACGCGGTCCTGCGGACGGCGCGGGCCGGCGATGCACGGGACGATCGCCGTGAGGTCGATCTCGATGACGGTGGCGTAGGTCGCCTCGGGCGTCTGGTCGGTTCGGAACAGGCCCTGCGCCTTGGTGTACGCCTCGACCAGGGCGATGGCGTCCTTGCTGCGGCCGGTCAGGCGCAGGTAGTCGAGGGTCATCGCGTCGATCGGGAAGATGGCGATGGTCGCGCCGTACTCTGGCGCCATGTTGCCGAGCGTGGCCCGGTCGGCGACAGTCAGGGACGCCAGGCCCGGGCCGAAGAACTCGACGAACTTGCCGACCACGCCCTGCTTGCGCAGCCGCTCGGTGACGGTGAGCACGAGGTCGGTCGCGGTGGCGCCCTCAGGCAGCCGGCCCTTGAGCCGCACGCCGAGGACCTCGGGAATCAGCATCGAGACCGGCTGGCCGAGCATCGCCGCCTCGGCCTCGATGCCGCCGACGCCCCAGCCGACGACGCCGAGGCCGTTGACCATCGTCGTGTGCGAGTCGGTGCCGACCAGCGTGTCGGGGAACGCCTGCACGACGCCGTCCAGGGTCTCGCGGCAGACGACGCGGGCCAGGTACTCGACGTTCACCTGGTGGACGATGCCGGTCTCGGGCGGGACGACGCGGAAGTTGCTGAAGGCGCCCTGGCCCCAGCGCAGGAAGATGTAGCGCTCGCGGTTGCGCTGGTATTCGAGCTGGCTGTTCAGCTCGAAGGCCGTCGACTGGCCGAAGTAGTCGACCTGGACGGAGTGGTCGATGACGAGCTCGACCGACTGGAGCGGGTTGACCCGGTTCGGGTCGCCGCCGAGCGCCGCCACGCCGTCGCGCATCGTGGCGAGATCGACGACGGCCGGGACGCCGGTGAAGTCCTGCAGCAGGACGCGGGCCGGCGAGAAGGCGATCTCCTTCTCGGTGTGCTTGGCCGGATTCCAGCTGGCGAGGGCGGCGATGTCGTCCCTCTTGACGTAGGCGCCGTCTTCCATCCGGAGGAGGTTCTCGAGCAGGATGCGCAGCGAGTACGGGAGCTTGGCGACTTGCGGAAAGCCGGCCTTCTCGAGGGCGGGCAGGCTGACGTATTCGACCGCGCCGCCGGGCGTCTGGAGCGTGGTCCGTGCACCGAACGAGTTGAGCCTTGTCATCGCAATCCGAGACTTTATCATTCCGGGCGGGCCGCTCAGGTAACGCATGCGCCGGTATAATCGAGCTGATTCCCTGAGGAGATAGCTGCCTGATGCCTGTCCGCTTCGCCCCTGATGCCACCTTCCCCCGGCAGCTCGTCGTCGAGGCCGACGTCAAGTCGAACCGCCTTGCCGATCCCGCCGGCGCGCTCGCCACCCAGCTGACGTCGCTCATCCAGGCCGACGCCGTGAAGGGCAAGCGCATCGCCGTCGGGGCCGGCAGCCGCGGCATCGATCGGATCCCCGAGATCGTCCGGGCGGTCGTGGCGGTGCTGAAGGCCAAGGGCGCCGAGCCGTTCATCGTGCCGGTGATGGGCAACCACGGCGGCTCCACCGCCGAAGGCCAGCAAGGCATCCTCGAAGGCCTGGGCATCACCGAAGCCACCGTCGGGGCGCCGATCCGGCCGCGCATGGACACGCGCCTCGTCGGCCACACCGCCGCCGGGACGCCGGTCTACGTGTCGGAGGAAGCGCTCGCCGCCGACGGCGTCATCCTCGTCAACCGCGTCAAGCCGCACACCGACTTCGAGAGCACGCGCCTTGGCAGCGGCCTCCTCAAGATGGCCGCCATCGGCCTGGGCCGCTCGGAAGGCGCCGCCGCCTGCCACCGGGCCGCCGGGCGTCTCGGCTTCGAGGCCGTGCTGCCGGCCGTCGCCCAGGTGATCTTCCAGCACGTCACGATGATCGCCGCCGTCGGCATCGTCGAGGACGGGCTCCACCAGCTCGCCCGCGTCGAGGCGATCGCGCCCGCGGACATCCCGGACCGCGAGGCCGCGCTCCTCGCCGAGGCCCGCTCGCTGATGCCCGCCCTCCCGTTCCCGCGCATCGACGTCCTCGTCATCGACGCGATGGGCAAGGACATCTCCGGCGCCGGCATGGACACCAACATCATCGGCCGCGGCGTCGACGGCCGGCCGTTCGCAACGCGCCGCTCCGACGTCGGCGCGATCTGGGTCCGCAGCCTGACGCCGGCCAGCCACGGCAACGCCATCGGCATCGGCCTGGCCGACGTCGCCTCGAAGTCGCTGGTCGACTCGATCGACCCGGACAGCATCTTCGTCAACGCGCTGTCGTCGATGACGCCGGGCACGGCCAAGACGCCGATGTACTTCGGCACCGATCGCGAGTGCCTCAAAGCCGCGGTGCGCTTCTCGGGCAGCGACGCCGACACCGCCAGCATCGTCCGTATCAGGAGCACGCTGGCGCTCGACCGCTTCGTGGTGTCGGAGAACTACCGCGACGAGATCGCGTCGCGCAAGGATCTCCGCATCGTGTCTGACGCGACGCCGCTGACCTTCGACGGCGCCGGCAACTTCGAGGCGTCCGGGGATCCGCTCGGCGCGCCAGCGGCGCACTGACGAACCGCCAGGCACCCGGCCGTACGGACGCGGTGGCTGTTGGGCGCGCTTGTTGGCCCGGCCACCGGGATGTGGAAGTGGAGTGGACTTGTGACCTTCACGATCGAACTCGACCAGGAACACGACGGACGCTGGCTCGCAGAGGTTCCTGCGTTGCCCGGCGTCCTCTGCGACGGCGTCGACCGCGGTGAAGCCGTGGCCAAAGTCCAGGCCCTCGCGCTGCGGGCGATCGCCGAACGCCTCGAGCAGCGCGAAACGCCGTCGGATTTCTGAGCGTCGCATTCAACGCTGCGTGAGCAACTGGCCCGCCACCAAGGCGCAGCGCGTGCGCCCCTGCCGCGAAATCGGCTGAACGGTGAATCGACAGCGGTAGGGATGCGAGTTGTCCGCACTCTGGCCCGTTGGCCGGTGGGCCCTTATCCCGCCTCGCGCCGTCGTGCCACGCTGGCCGTTTCCGGCACGGCCTTGATGACCGAAGGCAACAGGCGATTCACATCAGCCGATGAGCCGAACACGCGGGCCACGTCCGGTTCGAGGACCACCGCGGCGTTCACCCGCGAGCAGCGCGCAACGCGCGCTTGACCTTACTTGAGCGCTTGGCGCGGCTGGTCGGCTGCAACGCCTTGTCAGCCTGGCGCTGCCGCAGCGCCTGCCAGCGGAGCAACGACCGTACACTTTCGTTCGAGCGTTGCCCGGCAAGCAGCGCCGCCACGGAGACGTCTTCGTCGATGCCCGGCCAGTGGATGCCGATGCCGGGGCCGACCAGCTCCCAGCTCCGACGCTCGGTCGGGGTGGCCGCCGCAAGACGCGGATACCACGCCAACGGCACCGACACGACACGGCCGTCGCGTAGATCAACCACGAGAGCTTCACTCGTGACCTTCACGGCCGTCGCCACGGCCTCGGTTGCCGCCGAAGTACTCATGCCAAGCCCTCTGAATCGCGGCCTCGTGTTCGGCAACTAGCGTTGCCACCTTCGCCAGTTCGACCTTTGTGAACCCGTGGTTGTATTCGACACGCACCGGAGCCAGCCAGAACTTCGCCGCCTTGCGGTCGCGCGCGACGTGAACGTGCACGGGTTCTCCGCGGTCGCTCGAGAAGAAGAACAGCCGGTACGGGCCGCTCTGCAGGACCGTCGGACTCACCTGGCGATTGTGGCAGCTTTTGCTGGCTGCCCGCCACCGCACCGGATGTGGGCCAACCCGACGGGACCGAGCGCGACGAAGGGTTGGGCCGCTACCTACCTGGACGTCGTCAGGGTTGGCGATTCGACCATGAATCCCGCGCAGCCGACCGACGAACAGCGTCGCGGATTGAGGATCTGGACCTCGATGGACGCCTCGACCCGCAGCCCTGGCCGCACCGTCACATCATGCGTCTCGGTCCAGGTGAACACACCACCCGGGTCCAGCTCGAACTCGCATACGCAGCCGGGATGGTCTACCCAGGTCAAGCTCCCCAGGCCGACCAGTCCTGTGACCCTCCTCCCTGGACCGAGACACGCGGAGGCGCGGCTGGCGCCGCCATTCCTCAGCTCGAGGTCGAAGCGGGTCTGCTCGGCGCCGGCCGACGTGATCTGGACGATGCGCAGCGTCAACGAACCTTCGAGTGACGCGAACGCGGGATCGGGCACCTGGTCACAGCCCGGGGCCGCGCAAGCCGCCATCGTGCAGAACAGCGCCGTCCCCAGCAGTCTCTGCATCCCTTTGATGTCCTCGTACCCTCTTGACACCAGGATTGCCGTCACTGCTGCAGGATCGCAGGCATCTCGCCACGGAGCGCGCTGACCAGCCAGATCCTGGTTGCCGTCTTGAACTCCGCGACCGTGGTCGGCCGCTCCCGGACTTGACCGTCGTCGATGAGCAGGCCGCGCGCGATACCAGGCAGCAGGCCGCAGGTCCGCGGCGGCGTCCACCGCTCGCCGCCGATCTCGACGACGACGTTGGCGATCGTCGACTCGGTGATCTCGCCGCGCGTGTTCCACAGGATCACGTCGTCGACGTCCGGGCGGCTGGTCTGCGCCCGCGTGTAGACATCGCGCCGCGTCGTCTTGTGGCACAGGAACGGGTCGTTCGGGTCGACCGGCTGGCGCGCCAGCGCGACGCGCCGGGACGGGCCGAACGGGGCGACCGGGAGAATCTCGACGGCGACGTGGCCGTCGGGCAGCAGGCGGATGCGACCGCGCCCGGGCCCGAACGGCGCAGGCTCCCCCCGCACCGCGCGTTCGACCGCGGCGCGATCCCACGGGAAGCCGAAGTAGCGCGCCGACGCGCCCATCCGGTCGAGGTGATCGATGAGGTGCTGCCAGGCGCCGCTGTCGACGCGCACCGTCTCGATCAGCTCGAAGTCGCGCTGCGCGGCCGGCGGGACGCGGATCACCGAGGGCGCGCCGGCCATCGGCAGCGCATCGACGAAGGCGCCCTTCAGCAGGCACTCGTCGTATTCGTCGTCGGCCTTCGAGTCGGCGACGATGCCGGCGCCGATGCCAAGCGATGCCTCGCCGGTGTCGCGCTCGACGATGAGCGTGCGGATCGCCACCGAGAACACCGCGTCGCCACCCGGCCGGACCAGTCCGATCGCGCCGGTGTAGACGCCGCGCGGCTCGGGCTCGAGCGCGGCGATGATCTCCATCGTGCGGATCTTCGGTGCGCCCGTCACGGAACCGCAGGGAAACAGCGCGCGCATCAGATCGACGACGCCGATCGCGGGCGATGCCGGCAAGGTAGCCTCGATCGTCGAGGTCAGCTGCCAGACGGTCGGATAGTGCTCCGCCGTGAACAGCGCCGGCACCGCGACCGATCCGGTCGCAGCGAGGCGGCCGAGATCGTTGCGGAGCAGGTCGACGATCATCACGTTCTCGGCCCGCGCCTTCTCGCTGCCGACGAGCGCGTCGCGGCGGGCCAGGTCCTCCTCAAGCCAACGGCCGCGCGGGCTGGTTCCCTTCATCGGCCGCGCCGTCAGCCGATCGCCGCGGCGCTCGACGAACAGCTCCGGCGAAGCACTGAGGACGACGAAATCGCCGAGGTCGAGCCGGGCGCCGTAGCCGGCCTCGTGCGCCGTGCACAGCGCGTCGAGCCAGGGGTCGAGGTCGCCCGACTCGACCGGCCCGGTGCCTTCGCGCTCGAGCGCGAACGTGTAGTTGACCTGGTAGGTGTCGCCGGCGCCGATGAACGCGGCGACACGATCGATGGCGGCGTGAAAGCGCGCCCGCGTCAGCGACGGCGTCCACGGCGACGGCGCGATCGCCGCGCCGGGGACGCGGGCGGACGCGTGCCGCGGTTCGTGCGGTGGACGGCGGATGACCGCGGCGTCGTCGAAGACGGCGACCCAGGCCAGTGGCAGGAGGGTTGCGGCATCGGCTCGAACCGCCGCGGCCATTGCCGGCTCGAACGCCGCCGCCGCTTCGTAGGCGATCATCACCGCCGCCCACTGGCCGCCCGCGGCGGCGCGGTCGGCTTCGGCGACGACGGCGACGACGTCAGCGAGGCACGTCGCCACGTGCACGGCCCGCGGGCTCTCGAGATCGATCGAGCCGCCCTCGGGCGTCCAGGTCGGACGCGAGGGATCGCCGCTCGTGAACCGCGCGCTGGGCCGCACCGGATCACGCTATCACCGCGGCGCGGCAACAACGCTACAATCGCCCCCGTATGACGACCCGGACGCGTCCCCGCGACGACCAATTCCAGATGCCCAGCTTCCGGCTGGATGGCCAGGCGGCGCTCGTGACCGGCGGCAGCCGCGGCCTCGGCCTCGGCGTGGCCCTGGCCCTCGCCCACCACGGTGCCGACATCGCGCTCGCCGCGCGCACCGCGGCGCAGCTCGAAGAGGCCGCCGAACTGGTGCGACGGGCCGGACGCCGCGCCATCACGATCGAGGCCGACGTCTCGAACGTCGACTCGGTAAAAGCGATGGTGGCCAAGGCGCACGAAGGCTTCGGCCGCATCGACATCCTGGTCAACGGAGCCGGGATCAACATCCGCCGCCCCGCCGACAGCTTCACCGAAGCCGAGTTCGATCAGGTGATGGACGTCAACCTGAAGAGCGCGTTCTTCACGTCGGTCGAGGCCGGCCGCGTGATGCGGGCGCAGCGCTACGGCCGCATCATCAACATCGGCTCGCTGACGTTCGAGTTCGCGGTGCCCAACGTGACGCTCTACGCGATGAGCAAGGGCGGCATGAAGCAGCTGACCAAGCAGCTGGCGCTGGAGTGGGCGACGGACGGCGTGACCGTCAACGCGATCGCGCCGGGCCGCTTCTGGACGGCGCTCACCGACGCCGTCTTCTCGGTGCCGGATCTCTACGACAGCGCGGTCAGCGTGATCCCGCTCGGCCGGCCCGGCCTGTCGACCGACCTGGCCGGCGCGGCGGTGCTCCTCGCCTCACCGGCGGGCAGCTACATCACCGGGCAGACCATCTACATCGACGGCGGCTGGCTCGTGAACAGCGGCGTCCGCGCCTAGCAGTCGTCGAGGCACCGGCAGCCACCACGGCGCAGTCGCGACGATCGCGCCGGCGGTGGACAGTCCGACGAAGCCCACCTTGTCGAGCAGCACGCCGGCCATCAGGCCGGCCATCGCGCTCGTCGTCCACACCAGTCCGTCGGCCACGCCCTGCAGCCGTGTCTGCGCCGCCGAGTGCACGCCGCGGGTCAGCGAGGCGCTGCCGGCGACGAAGTCGAAGTTCCAGCCGAGGCCGAGCAGGCCGAGCGCGATCAGCATCGCCACCGGGTGGCCCTGCAGCGTCGCGGCGAGCGTGCAGGCCACCGTCAGCAGCACGGTGCCGATGGCGATCACCGTGCGCGGGCCGAACCGATCGGCGAGCCGGCCGGTCAGCGGCGCAACGGCGTACATGCCGAAGGTGTGCATCGAGATGACCAGGCCGATCGCCGGCAGCGTCGCGCCGTGGTGGTGCATGTGCAGTGGCGTCATGGTCATCACCAGTACCATCGCCACCTGGCCGCACAGCATCGCCGTCAGTCCCAGCCAGGGGTCGCCGCCCGCGAGCATCGCCCGGACCGACGTCGGGGCGGCCGGCGCGCCGCGCGCCAGCACCGCCGCCTCGTGGTTGGCCACGATCGGCATGGTCCAGGTCACCGCCGCCGACAGCAGCATCGCCGCGGCGGCGGCGACGTAGGCCCCGATCAGGCGATCGAAGCCAGCCCGTTCCGCGCCCTGGCTCGCCAGCTCGATCAGCGACGGGCCCAGCACCGCCCCGATGGTCGCCGCCCACACGATCCAGCCGATCACGGTGCCGCGCCGGGCAGGCGGATAGAGCGCGGCGGCGCTGTAGCGGGCGATGCGGTTGGCGCCGTAGCCGACGCCGTAGACCATCGCCGTGGCCGCGAACAGCCAGAAGGCGTGCGCGTGGATGGCCGCGGCCGCCGCCAACGCTCCGCCCGTCGCCACCAGGTAGCCGACCACCATGGCCCGGCGGCTCGCCTGGGGCCCCCGCCCGCGGGTCAGGAGGGACGAGCCGATGGCCGTGCCGAGGACGGTGAGGGCAGTGGGCACGCCGACGAGCGAGGTGTCGACGTGGAGCCCCTCGGCGATCAGCGCGTTCACGGTGTAGGACATCAGGTAGCCGGTGGTCGACAGACCGGCTCCCGCGAAGATGGCCGACAGCGCCCGCCTTCGCTGGCCTTCGGCCAGCTTCGGCGCGGGAACCCCGCCTGGCGCTCGCTGGCCTTCGCTCGGCGCGCTACACGCAGGATCGTCCATGGTCAGAGCACCTTCCGCAGCGCGGCGACGAGCGGCTCGACGCCGTCGGCGGTCGAGACGATGGCGCGGAGCTGACCGCCGGCGTCGACGATGAAGAGCGAGGTCGGGTGGGACACGGTGTAGGCCGAGCCCGGCGGCGCCGGATCGCGCTCGTAGTCGCCGCCGTAGCGCCCGATCACCTCGTGGAGCTGGGCGTGCGTACCGGTGACGCCAATCGGCGGCAGGCCGCCGGCCGGCGTCCCGAGCAGGTGCTTCAGGTAGCGATCGAGCACCGGCGGCGTGTCGCGCTCGGGATCGACGCTGACGAAGATCGGGCGGACGCGTGCCGCATAGGCCGGCCCGAGCTGCGCCACGGCGCCCTTGACCAGGCCCATCGCGCGCGGGCAGAAATCGGGACACGACGCGTAGCCGAAGAACAGCACGACGACCGAGCCGCGCGCCTCGGCCAGCGCGAAGGGCTTGCCGCCCGGCCCGGTCAGCGTGAAGTCACCGCCTGCCGGCAGCACCGGCGCGGCCGGCGGCGTGCCAGGACCGGCTGATCCGCCCGGCAGCATGCGGCCGGCCGCCCCGTCGTCCGCCTGCTTGCTACAGCCCGCCGTGGCGGCGAGGACGGCGACGAGCAACGCCGCGGTCGACCGGCTCACGACCGCGCGGCCTGCGACGCGCCCGCCGTGCGCTCGATCACCGTCAGCATCGACGAGTTGTCGAGCGTGCCGCGGCCCTCCTGGACCAGCGTCTCGAACATCGCGGCGACGCGGCCGACGCTCGGCAGCGCCAGGCCGTGCGCCTTCGCTTCCTCCATCACGATCCGCAGATCCTTGAGATGGTGGGCGACCTTGAAGCCGGGCGCGAAGTCGCCCTTGGCCATCCGGGCGCCGCGCACGTCCATCGCCCGCGTCGCAGCGACGCCGCCCTGCAGCACGCGGATCATGATGTCGGGATCGACGCCGGCGGCGCGGCCGAAGATGATCGCCTCGGAGACGGCGTTCAGGACGAGCGCGCCGACGATCTGGTTGCACGCCTTCACCAGCTGGCCGGCGCCGACCGGCCCGCACAGCGTCAGCGTCCTGCCCATCGCCTCGAACACCGGGCGCGCCGCCTCGAAGTCCTCGGGCGTGCCGCCGACCATGATCGAGAGCGTGCCGGCCTTGGCGCCGACGTCGCCGCCGCTGACCGGCGCGTCGAGCATGCGGAAGCCCTTGGCCGTCACCTGCTCGTGGATTCGCCGCACCGCCGCCGGGGCGATCGTGCTCATGTCGATCAGCAGCGTGCCCGGCTTGGCCGCGCTGCACACGCCGTCCGGGCCGAGCAGCACGGCTTCGACATCGGGCCCGTCCGGCACCATGGTGATCACCACGTCGCTGGCGCGGCCGACGTCGGCCGGCGAGGCGGCCGGCGTGGCGCCTTCCGCCGCCAGCGCGTCCATCGCCGGGCGGCTGCGGTTGAAGACGGTGACCGGGAAGCCGGCCTTGAGGAGGTTCGAGGCCATGGGCTTGCCCATCAGGCCGAGTCCGATTACGCCAACGTTCTGCATGCGTCGCATCACTCCCGGGACGAAGAGGCCGGCGCGCTCAATCGCGCGAAGACCGCGGCCACCTGGCTGAAGCGCGAGGGCGTCCAGCCGGCCGCGAAGGCGTGTTGAAAGCGGGCCAGGCGATCGGCCGAGGCGCCGCGCGGCAGGGCGGCATGGAACGCGGCCCATTCCTCGCGCAGCGCGCGGACGTCGTCGGGGCTGGCGTCGGCCAGGAACGCCTCGACCGCCTGCCGCGGGCCGCCGTAGATGTCGTGAACATCCTGATTGAGGTAGGCGTCGGCAAACGCCTCGATGGCCGGGAAGCGCTGCCGCGCCGCCGCGGCCTTCCGCGGGCTGGTGACCCGCGCGCGCGTCGAGCGGACCGCCGCCCGTGCCGTCTTCTTCGAGACACTCATCGTCCGACCTCGGGATACGACGTCAGCACGCAGAACGCGCCGCGCGAGACGTCCCAGCGCAGCACCACGACCGCCTGGAAGCAGGCGTCGGGCGCAATCTTCCCGCGCTGCCACGATCGCCCGATCGCCTTCGGCCCCGGTGCCCGATAGCGCAGCGCCAGGTTGGGCCGGGAGCCCCGGCGCGCCGACCACGCCGAGATGCGGCCGCGCTCTCGGATCAGCGCGGCGCCGACAACGGTCTCGGCCGTCTGCCGATCGGGATACGTCGACGCGGCCGAGATGTCCGGCTGCTGGCGCAGGCGATCGGCCAGCTGCCGGTTGGTGCGGCCGACGTGGCGCTCGATCGTGTGGCCGCCGCATCGTTCGTCGGCCGCCAGATCGCGGCGCGGCGCCTCGGCCGACACCGGCACGTGCAGCGACGTGAAGAGCGCGACGAGCAGCGCGAGGACCCGCACCGCCATATGCTATCCGCTACTGGTTCCGGGCGAGGGCGGGCTCGGGCCCGCTCGCCCCTCGAACAAATCTCGGCGCGCTTGCGATAAGCTTCCCGCCGTGGACCGTCGTCACTTCCTGTCAACCGCAATTGCCGCGCCCCTCATGACCAGCCTGTCGAGTCCGTTCGCGTCCCCGCACGATGCGCCGCAAGGCGCCGGATCGGCGGCCCCGGCGCCGGCCGCGCCGAGCCTCTTCGTGTGGCAGCACTACACCCTTCGGACCGGCCAGCCGCGCCGTCTCGGCGAGTACTTCGCCAGGGCCCGCGTCCCGGCGCTGACCAAGGCCGGTGCCGGCCCGGTCGGCGTCTTCGAGCCGATCGCCGGCCCGCCGCAGCCCAGCCTGTTCGCGCTGACGCCGTTTGCGTCGGCGGCGCCGTTCTTGTCGCTCGAGGACACGCTGGCCAAGGACGCCGACTACCAGGCCGCGGCCGCGCCCTACGTCGACGCCACCGCCGCCGATCCGGCCTACGTGCGCCAGGAAACGTGGCTGCTGCAGGCGTTCCCGACGTTCCCGGGCATCGAACTGCCGGCGCAGACAACGGCCAAGGCGCCGCGCATCTTCGAGCTGCGCATCTACGAGAGCCCGAGCGAGAAGGCCCACCTGAAGAAGGTCGAAATGTTCGAGAAGCTGGGCGAGATCGCCATCTTCAAGCGGACCGGCCTGATCCCGGTGTTCTTCGGCCGCCTGATCGCCGGCCCGCGCATGCCGTGCCTGGCCTACATGCTGGTCCACGACTCGCTGGCGGCGCGGGAAAAGAACTGGACCTCGTTCGCCACCGACCCCGAATGGCGCAAGGTGGCGCAGACGCCGGGCTACAGCGACGCGGACATCGTTTCGAACATCACCACCTGGCTCCTCCGCCCGTCGGCGGCGTCCCAGATCTAGTCCTCGCTCCAGGCGACACATCACATGCGACTGTTCCAAGTTCTCAACGCGCAGGGTCATCTGTGCCCGGGCGCCCTCGTCGGCAGCCCAGACCGCGGTCTGGCCGACGTCGCCACCGCCGGCCAGGCCGGCTTCGCCACGACGCTCGACCTGCTGACCGCGGTCGATCGCGACGGCCTCGACCTCGCCGGCTGGTTCGAGGCGCAGCGGCGTGACGGCGCCACGGTGTCGGTCGACTGGGCCGCGCTCGAGTCGACCGGCAAAGCCGGCGGCTACACGATTGCGATCCCGATCACGCCGCCCGAAGTGTGGGGCGCCGGCGTCACCTACCGCCGCAGCGCCGACTTCCGCGAGGAAGGCCTCGGCATCTACGACAAGATTTACGAGGCGCCGCGCCCCGAGCTGTTCTTCAAGGCGACCGCGTCGCGCTCGGCCGGCCCGCACCAGTCGATCGGCCGGCGCAAGGATTCCGGCTTCACCGCCGCCGAGCCCGAGGTCTGCGTGATCGTCTCGCACGGCGGCGCCATCCTCGGCTACACGCTGGCCAACGACGTCTCGGCCTGGGACATCGAGCGCGACAACCCGCTCTACCTGCCGCAGTCGAAGGTCTACGACGGCTGCTTCTCGTGCGGGCCGACGATCGTCACGCCGGACGAGGTCGCCGATCCCTACGGCATCGACGTCACCATGGTCGTCTCGCGCGGCGCGACCGACGTGTTCAAGGGCAGCGCCTCGACCAGTCAGTTGAAGCGCAAGCTGCCCGACCTCGTCGAGTGGCTGCGCAAGTCGAACGCCGTGCCGACCGGCACCATCCTGTCGACCGGCACCGGGATCATCCAGCCGCTCGGCTCGGGCCTCGAGCCGGGCGACGTCGTCGTGATCAGCTCGCCGCAGCTCGGGACGCTGAGCAACCCGGTCGCGTTCGTGTAGCGGCCGGTGGCGACGCGGCGCCCTTTCCTCACCGCACGCTGGGAGCACCTCGTGCTCCTGAACTACCCCTGCCCCGCCGCGCTCCTGGCGCCGCTGGTGCCCGCCGGCACGACGCTCGACCCGTGGCAGGGCCAGACGCTCGTCAGCCTGGTCGGCTTCCTGTTCGAGGACACGCGCCTGGCCGGCCTGCCGATCCCGGGGCATCGCCGCTTCGACGAGGTCAACCTGCGCTTCTACGTGCGTCGGGTCGCCGCGGACGGCAGCCTGCGCCGGGCCGTCGTCTTCATCCGCGAGCTGGTGCCGCGCTGGGCGATCGCGTCGGTCGCGCGCTGGGTCTACAACGAACCGTACCTGTGCGTGCCGATGGGCCACGCGATCGATCTGGATCCGCGCGCCGGCGGCGCGGTGGCGTATCGCTGGCAGCATCGCGGCCGCCGCTTCGCGATCGGCGCCAGCGTGTCCGGCCCGGCGCAGCCGCTCGTCCCGGGCTCCGAGGCCGAGTTCATCACCGAGCACTATTGGGGCTACACGCGGCAGCGCGACGGCGGCACGCTCGAATACGAGGTCGCGCACCCGCGCTGGGCGGTGTGGACGGCGGACAGCGCGCGCTTCGAGGGCCAGGCCGATCGCCTCTACGGACCCGACTTCGCCCACCTCCTCGGCGGTCCGCCGCAGTCGGCGTTCGTCGCCGTCGGCTCGCCGGTCTCGGTGTTCCGGGGCCGGCGGCTGGACCTGGCGACGGCGCCCGGGCGATGATCGGCGGATGGCCGCTCCCGAACTGGCGCCCGTGACCCTCCACCGCGACGGCTACACCGTGTCTAGCGACCCGGCCCGCCTCGACCTCGACGCCATCCACGCGTTCCTCTCGACCGACAGCCACTGGGCACTCGGCATCCCGAAAGAGGTGGTGGCCACGTCCATCGCCCAGTCGCTGCCGGTCGGCGTCTACGCGCCCGACGGGAGCCAGGTCGGCTTTGCACGCGTCATCACCGACTACGCGACGTTCGCCTACCTGTGCGACGTCTACGTGCTGGACGCGCACCGCGGTCGCGGCCTGGGCGCCTGGCTGACCGAGACCGTGCTGGCGCTCCCGGAGCTGCGGCGGATACGGCGCTGGACGCTGGCCACCAAGACCGCGCACGGCCTCTACGAGAAGTTCGGCTTCCGGGTGCCCCAGTGGGCGAACGCCTACATGGACATCGTCCGGCCCGATATCTACCTGACGCCTGAGCCCGCCGCCCCGGCCGCCGAATAGGCGCACTCGCGAACTAAACGGCGCCCGTCGGATAGAATCACCGGATGCCTACGGCAACGGTGGCTCCGACCACCTACCTCAACTTCATCGACGGCGAATGGCGCGCGTCCCGCACCGGGCGCACCTTCGAGAACATCAACCCGGCCGACACGCGCGACGTCGTCGGGCTGCTCCAGGATTCCGACGCCGCAGACGTCGACGCGGCGGTCCAGGCGGCGCAGAAGGCGTTCCCCGGCTGGGCCTCCATGCCGGCGCCGGCCCGCGGCAAGATCCTGCTGAAAGCGGCCGCGATTCTCGAGAGCCGGATCGCCGAGATGGGCGATCTGCTGGCTCGCGAGGAAGGCAAGACGATCGGCGAGGCCAAGGGCGAGGTCACGCGCGCGGTGCGCATCCTCGAGTACTTCGGCGGCGAAGGCGCGCGCCTCTCCGGCCAGACGATCCCGTCCGAGCGGCCACGCGTGTTCATGTACACGATCAAGCAGCCGCTGGGCGTCGTCGCGCTGATCGCGCCGTGGAACTTCCCCATCGCCATCCCGACGTGGAAGATGGCGCCGGCGCTCGTCTCTGGCAACGCGGTGGTGTTCAAGCCCGCGTCGCAGGCGCCGCTGACATCGCTCGAGCTCGTCAGGATCCTCGAGCAGGCCGGCATCCCCAAGGGCGTCCTCAACCTCGTCACCGGCTCGGGCTCGAGCGTCGGCACGCCGCTCGTCGCGCACCCGCTGGTGCGGGCGATCTCGTTCACCGGCTCGGACGGCGTCGGCAGGGGCATCGCGGCCGTCGGCGCCGAGCGCCTGGCCCGTGTCCAGCTCGAGATGGGCGGCAAGAACCCGACCATCGTGCTGGCCGACGCCGACATGGACGTCGCCGTCGATTGCGTCCTGAACGCCGCCTTCTTCTCGACCGGCCAGCGCTGCACCGCGACCAGCCGCGCCATCGTCGAGAAGGGCGCCGTGCAGCCGTTCGTCGAGCGCCTCGTGGCGCGCGCCGAGAAGCTGAAGATCGGCGACCCGCGCGATCCGTCGACCGAGCTCGGACCGGCCATCGACGAGAAGCAGCTCAAGACGACGCTGCGCTACCTCGACATCGGCAGGCAGGAAGGCGCGACGCTCGTCCACGGCGGCGAGCGCCTGTCGGATGGCGCCCACGCCCACGGCTGGTTCAGCCGCCCGGCGATCATGACCGGCGTGGCGTCGCAGTCGAAGCTGGGCCAGGACGAGGTCTTCGGTCCGCTCCTCGGCATCATCGAGGCCAAGGACTACAACGACGCGGTCGCCCTCGCCAACGACGTCCGCTTCGGCCTGTCGGCGTCGATCTGCACGACCAACATCAGCCGCGCCCTCGACTACGTCGAGCGCGCCGAGGCCGGCATGGTCATGGTCAACCTGCCGTCGGCCGGCGTCGAGTACCACATCCCGTTCGGCGGGACGAAGGACTCGAGCAGCGGCTGGCGCGAGCAGGGGCCGGCGGCGACGCAGTTCTTCACCGAGAGCAAGACCGTCTACATGAAGTACTGATCGTCCGTGTCCGCGGGCCACGCCTTGGCGCGTGGCTGCGGACTGGACGTCGTCCGCGGTGCCGCCGATGCTCGAGACCTTTCTGTCCGATCCCGCGCTGGGCAGACGAAGCCGTCCCATACGACGAGCTGCGCGGCTTCCTCTTCGCCGTGCTCAACGGGCCCGAGCTGATCCCGCCGAGCGAGTGGATGCCCGAGCTCTTCGGCGGGATCGAGCCTGTCTATGAGAGCCCGGAGCAGCTCACGTCCGTGATGGACGAGCTGATGGCGCTCCACAACGCGAGCGTTGCGCTGCTCGCGACCGACCCGCCCGGCCTGCCGGCCGGCGTCGTGTTCAGGGAGCCACCACTCGCCAACTTCGATGACGACGCGCCGCTGGCGGCCTGGGCACGCGGGTTTGTGCGCGGCTACGGGTGGATCGAGGACAGCTGGGACGGAATCGACGAGGAGTTCGGCACCGTGATCGCCGCCCTCGGATTCTTCAGTTCGACGCGGTTCGCTGCCGAGGTGTTCAAGACGTCGACGAACGCACTCGCGGAACTGGCAGCCACCACGCTCGAGGTGTTTCCCGAGGCGGCGGCGGACTACCAGCGGGTGGGCCGATTCGTTTCCGCCGAGATGGCGGAGACCGTCTCGACGCCGGCCGCCTCAGTCAAGGTGCCGAGAAACGAGCCGTGCCCGTGCGGCAGCGGCCGCACGTTCAAGAAATGCTGCGGCGCGCCTTCCACGCCCCACTGACGACCAGGGCGGCCTAGTGTCCCGAGTCAGAGATTCTAGCGCGCCAGCGTCGAGATCTCGGGCTCGGGCGCTTCCGCGGCGGTCTCGAGCGCGATGTTGAAGTCAGGCAGGAAGTCGCGGACGTAGACGAGCGTGGCGCGGATGGTGACCATCGCCAGCACCAGGCCGAGCAGCGCGTCGGCGCCGGCCAGGAGCGCGTCGAGCGGCGCGTAGGTCGCGGCGCCGGCGACGCCGGACAGGCGGCCGAGCATCGCGAACGGGCCCAGGCTGGCGAGGAGTCCGCCGAATGCGCCGGCGACGATACGGCCGCGCACCGAGCGCGAAGGACCGACCAGGAACTGCCGGAAGGCCAGCGACAGCGACGCCGTCGCGACGACGATCAGGCCGGCGCGCGTCACCAGGGTCCAGGTCGACACCAGGTCGCGCCCCACCACCTGCAACGCCGCGCACGCCGCCGCGGCGAATGCCAGCGTCGCCCAGGCCGGTCCCATCTCGGGCCGGACCACGCGCTCGACCCGCGACGCCGCCGCCAGGACGAGCGCGACGAACAGCCAGGGCACCGAAACCAGCCAGTTGGTGAGCTGGGCGATGGCGGCCGGCGTCTCGGTCGGGAGGCCGCCGGGCGCAGCGGCGATGATGGTCAGGGTGGTGGCCACGGTCGCCGACAGCGCGACGCCGAGCCCCAGCATCGAGAGGACCCGGGTCGCGGCGCCGGGCGACAGGTTGATGGCCAGGCGCGGCGTCGGCGGCGGCGCGTGGGTCGGCATCATCACGCCGCCGGCGGGCTCGGACGACCAGCGCGTGGTCGATCGCGGCGGCTGGGCGGCCGTGGTCGACACTGGCGCCCTGGCGGTGCCCGCGGCCGCTCCGGACGGCGGTCGGGCGCCGAGCGGCTGATACGCCGGGCGCACCGCGCCGGGCGGCAGCGCGGCGCCGGCCGGGGTCCCCGGCGCGCGGGGCGGCATGGCCGATGTCCCGGGCGCCGGAAGCTTGGGCGGCCGGGCCTGGCCACGAGGACGAGCGCGGGCGGGATTGAAGGGCACTACGGGCATAGGGTTCCTTGGCCTCGGAATAGCAAGCGAGCTGCCACCGCACCCGGCGCAGCGTCTTGCCCGCACATTCCGCGAAAACCCCTGTTTTCTAGGGCCAACTGACACTTTCCGGCACCAAGGATGTGCCTGATGGCCCGGACGAATGTCGGCGCCGAACGGAACTATTTTCACTCCGCGGTCGACGTTGCGGGGCCGAGTGGTCTTTCCACACGGCAAAGCGGGTATGCTGCCGCCACCGCATGGCTGAACCGGACCTCTACACCCTCACCTCCGACACCATTGAATCCCCGCCCAGGGCCCTCGGCGCGGCCCTCAAACGGATCGGGCCGGGGATGGTGCTGGCCGCGTCGATCGTCGGATCCGGGGAGCTGATCGCCACGACGACGCTCGGCGCCCAGGTCGGCTATCTGGCCTTGTGGATCATCGTCGTCAGCTGCGTCATCAAGCCGGTCGTGCAGGGAGAACTCGGCCGCTACACCATCGCCACCGGCGAGACCGCGCTCGAGGCCTTCGCGCGCGTGCCCGGGCCGCGCCTGCCCGGCACCGGCGGCCGGGTCAACTGGCTGGTGTGCTGCTGGCTGCTGACGGTGCTGCTGTCGCTGCTCCAAGTCGGGGGGATGTTCGGGGGCGTGGCGCAGGTCCTCAACCTGCTCGTCCCGGCCATCTCCGTCAACTGGTGGGTCGGCATCTGTCTGGTCCTGACCCTGGCCCTGCTCCTCGGCGGCGGCTACGGCCGCATCGAGAAGCTGGCCGTGATCAAGGTCAGCTTCTTCACCATCCTGACCGTCTGCGCCGCGGCGGTGCTCCTGTGGACGCCGGGCGCGGTGTCCCCCCACGACCTCGCCGAAGGGATGGCGCTGCACTTCCCGACCGGTGGCCTGGCCACCGCCATCGCCGTGTTCGGCATCACCGGCGTCGGGGCCACCGAGCTGGTGATGTATCCCTACTGGTGCATCGAGAAAGGCTATGCCCGCTACACCGGACCGCGCGACGGCTCGGCGGCGTGGCTGCCCCGGGCGCGCGGCTGGATCCGCGTGATGCACCTCGACATCGCCTGCTCGCTCATCATCTACACGTTCGCCACGCTGGCTTTCTACCTGCTCGGCGCCGGCGTGCTGCACAAGCTCGGCCTGGTGCCGACGGGCACCGGCATGATCCTGACGCTGTCGCGGCTCTACACCGATACGCTCGGCGGCTGGGCGCTGTGGCTGTTCTACGCCGGCGCGGTGATCACGCTCTACGGGACGATCTTCGCCTCGACTGCGGCACACGCGCGCGTCACGGCCGACCTCGTCCGGATGGCCGGCGGCTTCGAGCGCGCCGACGGCGCGGCGCGCGGCCGCTGGCGCGACATCAACACGGTGATCCTGGCGACCCTGCCGGCGGTGCTCTTCTGGACGATTGGCTCGCCGGTGCGGATGGTGGTGGCGGGCGGCCTGGCCCAGGCGCTGATGCTGCCGCTGATCGGCGGAGCGGCCGTCTACCTGCGGCACCGGGGCGTGCCGAAGGATCTGCAGCCGGCACCGCTCACGACCGTCGCGCTGTGGACGTCGACGGTCGTGATGGCGGCGGCGGCGCTCTACTACCTCGGCTCGCAGCTGCGGTAGGACGGCACCGCCCAGCGGCCCCGCGGCTCCAGGCCGGGAGCCAGGGGCCAGGGGCTGGTCTACTGCTGGCTGGTCGCGGGCGTCCAGCTGGCGCCGTAGGTCTCCTGGTAGACCTTGATCGCTTCGTCCTCGGACGGCAGCTGCAGGCCGTCGGTGAAGCGGTTCATGAACGCGAAGTTGCAGGTCTGCAGCAGCACTTCGAGCGCGCCGGCCTCGCCGAACTCCTTCTTCACCGCGGCGTAGTCCTCGTCGTTGATCCCCGCCGGCCGGTCGGTGAGCCTGCGGGCGAACTTGACGGCGACCAGCTCGCGCGGCGTCAGTGCCGAATCGTCCTTGCGCATCGCCTGCAGCTTGACCGGGTCGACGCCGAGGCGGCGCAGCCCGAGCACCTGGTGCAGCGTGCAGTAGCGGCACTCGTTGGCGGTCGACACCGCGAACGAGATCTGCAGCTGGATGTCCCGCGACACCGTCGCCTTGTCGCGGAAAGCGGTGCCGAACGCCCGCCACGCCGCCTGGATGCCGGGGACGCGCAGCATCGCCCGCTGCGAGTTGGCCATGCCGATGCCCCAGCCGCCGCGCGCCTGCTGCGCGGCCGGGTCGTTGGCCTGGGCCAGGGCCGCCGCGGCCGCCGTGATCTCGTCGTCGGCGAGCAGTGCAACGCGGGGCTTTACCGGGGACGACGCCGGGCGAGCCGGCCAGGTCATCTCGCCCTCGACCGCCCACGACTCCACCGGCAGGTTCAGGGCCTCGGTGTAGCGCGTGAAGAAGTTGAAGAAGCAGACGGTCATCGTCAACTCGACGACCTCGCTGTCGTTGAACACGGCGGCCACGCGCTCGAAGTCGCTCGGCGCGATGTTGACGGTGCGCGTCAGCGCGTCGGCATAGTGCAACGCCGCCTGCTCGGTCGTCGAGAGCCGCGTCAGCACGCTCGCCTCGAGCGCCGACTGCAGCACCTTGCCGCGCTCGTTGCCCTTCAGCACGCGGATCATGTGCGTCGCGACGTAGGGGCTGCCGTTGACCTGGGCGATGCGCAGGCCCATCGCGGCCTTGATTTCGGGACGCAGCGTGCCCTTGAACAGCACCGCCTCGGGCAGCGCCGCCATCGGCGCGACCGACCCCGGCACGGCGCCCAGCGCCCGGACGAACGACGGCGTCTCGGGCGAGCCGAGACTGCGGCCGGTGACCGCCCCGTCGAGTGTGGTCCGCGGCGTCGCGGTGACGCGGGCGCGAGCCTGCTGGGCCAGGTTCTGCAGGCTGGTGAGGGGCCGCGACTGCGGCGGATCCGCCGTGCGCCCGCGGGCCACGAGGCCGGCCGGCGCCGCGACGATCAGCGAAGCAGCCAGGGTCGCCAGCGCGACGCGCGCGGCGACAGGACGGGTCAGCAGGTGGATCACGACGTTCTCCCTAGAACTGGACCTTGACACCGAGTTGCACGACGCGGGCGTCGAACGCCTGCGTCGACTTGCCGAAGTTCGACACCGACAGGTCGGCGTTCGGCAGGAACAGGTTCAGCGTATTGAGCGCATTGTAGACGTCCAGCCGCAGCTGCGCCTGGCGGGGGCCGCCGAGGCCGATGGTGCGGGTCAGCGACATGTCGAGGGTGGCGTAGCGCGGGCCGCGGAACGTGTTGCGGCCGAGGGTGCCGTTGGCGCCGGGCGCCGGCTTCGGGAAGGCGCTCGCCGCGAACAGGCCGTTGAGGTAGTCGTCCTGGCTGAAGCTGGCGTTCAGGACGCTGGCGTCCGGCGCGTCCGGCCGATCGTAGAAGCCGCCGCCGACCGCACCGCCGCCGCCGTCGGCGTTGTAGTCGCCGCCGGCCGAGAACGCCGCACCGTTCCACACCGAGAACGGCCGGCCCGACTGCGCGGTGACGACCGCCGACACCTGCCAGTGCTGCAGCGCCCGGCCGAGCAGGTCGGTGCGCTGATCGAACATCGCCGGCGCGTAGACCAGCGATGCGGCGAAGCGGTGCGGCACGTCGAACAGCGACGGCGCCCGCTCGCAGCGCAGGCAGGCGATGTCCTGGGCGCCCTTGCCGGGCTCGGCGTTGTCCTGGAACTGGCCGGTCGAGGTGTCCGACGACGTGTCGAGCCAGCGCGACCGGCGGTAGTTGGCCTGCAGGGAGAAGCCTTTCGAGAACTCGCGGCGGATCTCCGCGGTCACCGCGTGGTAGGTCGACGAGACGCCGTTGGTCACGAACAGCAGCACGCCGAAGTTCGGGTTGAGCCGATCCTCGCGGCCGTCGAGCAGATCGCCGCTGAAGCGATTGACGTCGTCGATGCGCTCGAGGTTGACGCCTTGCGTGCCGACGTAGCCGAACTCGACCACCCAGTGCTCGCCGAGGCGGCGTTGGCCGTTGACGAACCAGCTTTCGGTGTACTGCGTCTTGATCGTCGGGTTGACCACGAACCCGGTGATGCGGATCGGCGGCTCGCCGGCCCGGCTCTGGACGCCGCCCGACGCGTTCAGCCCGCGGCCGAACTCGGGATTCGAGGGCACCGGGATGTCGTAGAGGATGCGCGTGCCGATGCCGTTCGACGGCTGGATCACGCCGTCGAGCGCGTCGGGCGGGAGGGCGCGCGCGCCCGAAATCGACTGGCCGTGGTGCGGCTGGTAGGCCAGGCTCAAGCCGCTTCGGATCGACATCCGGCCGTGGCCGGTCGGATCCCAGGCCAGCCCGATGCGCGGCGAGAAGTTGGTCTTCTCGGGCGAATAGAGTTGGTCGACGTGGCCGAGGCTGGCGCCGGCGATCTGCTCGCGGAACGTCTCGCCCTGGCCGAGGACGATCGACGAGAGCAGGCCGTCGCGCTCCGCCACGGTCCCGAAATAGTCGTGGCGCAGGCCGAGGCTGAGGCTCAGGCGCGAGTCGATCGTCCACTGGTCCTGGACGAAGAAGCCCGACTGGTACTGGCTGAAGTAGCGCGGGAAGGCGGTCGGCTCACCGCTGACCGGATCGACCGTCAACTGCTGCCGGAACGGGCGGTCGGCGACGAAGCTGGCGAGCGTGGTGAACGTGAACGAGCCAGCGGTCGGCTGGCCGATCGACAGGCCCTTGGTCACGCGCCGCACCTCGCCACCGAAGCGGATCGCGTGCGCGCCGCGCTCGAGCGTGAGCACATCGCGGATCTCGAACGTCCCCAGCGTCGTGGTGCTCTTGAAGACGTCGCCGAACGGCGCCGTGATGCCCGTGATGTTGACCGTCGGGACGACGGCCCCCTCGGCGCCGCGCGTCGTGTCGATCATCTGGTACGACATGCGGGCGTCGTTCACCGCGCGGCCGAGGATCTGCTGCGCGCCGACGTTGAGGTTGCCGAAGAAGCCGCGGAACGGCCCGCGGCTGCCGCGCAGGGCGCGGCCGAGCGTGGCCGCGGAGGAACTGGTGCCGCCCTCGTCGCGCTGGTGCTCGCCGATCCAGCGCGCAGAGAGGCGCTGCTTCGATCCGAGCACGTGGTCGACGCGGCCGAAATACTGGTCGAAACGGACGTTGTCCGAGAGGAGGACGTTGGCGCGGCCGATGGCCGGGATGCTGCCGCCCGGCGTCGCCAGATCGCGCTGATCGAGGTAGCGGCCGTCGCTGCCACGATCGGGCACCGGCGCCGCGAAGTCGCGCAGGAGCCGCGCCGCCACGCTGTTCGGCGCGGTGCGCAGGACGTAATCGCGCAGCTCCGGCGTCTCGACCTGGAACGAGTAGGGCCGCTCGACCTTGTTGCGCGTCCCTTCGTAGGAGCCGAAGAAGAATGTCTGGTTGCGGAAGATCGGGCCGCCCAGCGTCGTGCCGAACTGGTTGAACGTCTGCGGCGGCGTGATCGCCGAGAAGTAGTTGCGGGCGTTCAGGGCGTCGCCGCGGACGTATTCCCAGACCCGGCCGCGGAGCTGATTGGTGCCCGAGCGCGTCTGGACGTTGATCACCGCGCCGTTGCCGCGCCCGAACTCGGCGGCGAAGTTCAGCGTCTGGACCTGGACCTCCTCGACCACTTCGAGCGACGGCACGATGGCCGGTTCGCCGGTGTTGTTCGGGTTGGTGTTCATCGCCCCGTCGAGGACGTAGTTGTTGCCGCGATAGCGGTTCCCGTTCACCGCGATCACCGGCGAGCTCGAGAGCTTGGTCGAGTTGGCGGCGCCCGGAATGAACGCGGCACCGGCGCTCATCCGCGGCAGCAGGAAGACGTCGCGCTGCGGCAGCGGCAGGTTCTGGACCTCGGTCCGGCCGAACGTGTCGGACAGGCGGCCCTCGCGCGACACGGCGACCGTCACCGCGCCCGCGGTGACCTCGACCGACTCCTGTACGTTGGCCAGGCCGAGCGTGATCGTCACGTCGGCGGTCTCGCCGACGGTGAGGCGGAGGCCGCCCTTCGAGAACGGGCGGAACCCGGTGACGTCGGCGCCGAGCGTGTAGAGGCCAGGAGTCAGCCCGGCCAGCAGGAACGTCCCGGCCGCATCGCTGGTGGTCTCCCGCCGGGCGCCGGTGTCGGCGTGGCGGGCGGTGACGACCGCGCCCGGCAGGATGTCGCCGGAAGCATCGACGACGCGGCCCTTGACCGTCGCGTCGGTGACTTGCGCCCGTCCGGAGGCAGTACAGAGGAGGATCAGGGCCGCGGCAGCGAAGCCGTGGCGGGACCGGCGGAAGAGCACGAGCATGATGTGCTCCGGATTCTGGGCGAGCCGGTCGCAGGGGTCGATAACGCAAACAGGCTAGTTCCTCGACTTCGATCGAAAGGAAGCGTTACGCGGGAATCGGCGCTGGCGTATAGGATGCTCCGCGGAGGCCACACCCACATGGACCGATCTCTCGTCCGCGAGCTCGCCGCGGAATGTCTCGGCACGTTCCTGCTCATCGCGTTCGGCGCCGGCTCGGTGGCGCAGATGGTCCTGAGCCATCACACGCTCGGCACCACGCTGTCGGTGAACATCAGCTGGGGCCTGGCCGTCATGCTCGGCGCCTACGCGTCCGCCGGCGTGTCGGGGGCGCACCTCAATCCGGCGGTGTCGCTGGCCTTCGCCGTCTTCCGCGACTTCCCGCTGCGCAAGGTCGTGCCCTACGCGGTGGCGCAGACGCTGGGCGCGTTCCTGGCGTCGGCGGTGGTGTTCCTGACCTACCGCGAGGCGCTCACCGCCTTCGACGGCGGGCTGCGCGCGGTCAGCGGCGAGACGGCCACGGCCGGCATCTGGGCCACCTATCCGCAACCCTACCTCTCGATCGCCGGCGGCTTCGTCGATCAAGTTGTCGGCACGGCGCTGCTGCTGATGGGCCTCTTCGCCCTCGTCGACGCCAGGAACGCCAAGCTGCCGCCCTACCTCGTGCCCGTCGCCGCGGGCCTGCTCGTCCTCACCATCGGCGCCACCTTCGGGATGAATTCGGGCTACGCCATCAACCCGGCCCGGGATTTCGGGCCGCGCCTCTTCACCGCCGTCGCGGGCTGGGGCGGCGAGGTGTTCCGCGCCGGCAACGGCTGGTGGTGGGTGCCGCTCGTCGCCCCGCCGATCGGCGCCCTGCTCGGCGCGTTCCTCTACGACGCCTTCATCACGCGCCTGCGCCCGGCCGACGCCACATAGCAGTGTCCGCACGTGGCGGATTCTGCTTCTCCGTGCCCGATAGTGATTTTGACTAATCAAAATCATTGTGGCAGACTAGGCAAAATGGCTGATGAGGTCGAAGCGCCCGTTCCCGCCCCGGCGTGGCGCTCCCAGTCGGGCACGAGCCTTCCCGAAGTCCACGGCAGCATCCTCGTCCCGCACGACGCGCCGCCGTGGCGCAAGTTCCTCGCGTTCGCCGGCCCCGGCTTCCTGGTCGCGGTCGGCTACATGGACCCCGGCAACTGGGCGACCGACCTCGCCGGCGGCGCGCGGTTCGGCTACGCGCTGCTGTGGGTCATCATGATGTCCAACCTGATGGCCATCCTGCTGCAGCACCTCTGCATCAAGCTGGGCGTGGTCACCGGCCGCGATCTGGCCCAGGCCTGCCGCGACCACTACCCGCGGCCGATGGCGTGGTTCCTCTGGGTGCTCGCTGAGCTCGCCATCGCCGCCAGCGACCTGGCCGAGGTCGTCGGCTCCGCGATCGGCCTGCAGCTGCTCTTCGGCATCCCGCTCATCTGGGGCTGTCTCATCACCTCGATCGACGTGCTCGTCGTCCTCTACCTGCAGAACAAGGGCTTCCGCTATCTCGAGGCGCATCGTGTTCACGCTGGTCGCCACCGTCGGCGCTGCTTCGTCGCCGAGCTGCTCTTCTCGCGGCCCGACATGGCCGGCGTCGTCGGGGGCTTCGTCCCGTCGACGGGCGTGTTCCGCAGAACCAGGCGCATGCTCTACATCGCCATCGGCATCATCGGCGCCACCGTGATGCCGCACAATCTCTACCTGCACTCGTCGATCGTGCAGACGCGAAGATCGAGCGCAGCGACCGCGGGCATGGCGGAAGCGGTGCGCTACGCGACGATCGACTCGACGTTCGCGCTGATGTGCGCGCTCTTCATCAACGCCGCCATCCTGATCGTCGCCGCGGCGACGTTTCACGAGCGCGGCATGGGCGACGTCGCCGAGATCCAGGAGGCCTACCAGCTGCTCAGCGCCGGTGCTCGGCGTCGGCGTCGCCAGCACGCTCTTCGCCGTGGCGCTGCTCGCCTCCGGGCAGAACTCCACGCTCACCGGCACGCTCGCCGGCCAGATCGTGATGGAAGGCTTCCTCAACTTCCGCATGCGGCCGTGGATCCGCCGGCTGCTCACGCGGCTGATCGCCATCATCCCGGCGGTGATCGTCATCGGCATCTACGGCGAGGCGCGGACCACCGATCTGCTGGTCGCCAGCCAGGTCGTGCTCAGCATGCAGCTCGGGTTCGCGGTGTGGCCGCTGTTGCGCTTCACCGGGTCGCGAGCCAAGATGGGCCGCTTCGTCAACCCGCCCGTCATCAAGGTCGCTGGGCTACACGACGGCGTTCATCATCATCGGGCTGAACCTGAAGCTCCTCTTCGACACGTTCATCCCCGAGTCGTGGCGGACTCGCCATCTACGGCGCCTGAGCGGCTGGAGACGCGACATGTATCGACGCATCCTGGTCGCCCTCGATCACACCAAGGCGGACGAGTCGCTGCTGCCGCACGTCGCGGCGCTGGCGGCGCTGACGCACGCCGAGCTCCTCCTCGTCCACGTCGCCGACGGCTGGGCGGCGCGCAACTACGACCGCCTGAAGCTGGTCGAATCCGAGGAGATGCGCGAGGACCGCGCCTACCTGGAACGGACCGCGAACGAGATGCGCGAGCGGCACGGCCTGAGCGTCTCATCGGTGCTCGCCCTCGGGGATCCGCCGCGGGAGATCCTGCGACTCTCCGCCGAGTCGCAGTGCGATCTGATCGCGATGACGACGCACGGGCATCGCCTGATCGGCGACATCCTCTTCGGGTCGACGATCGACTACGTCCGCCACCGCTCCAAGACTCCCCTGCTGATCGTCAGCCCCAAAACGTCGTAGTTTCTGCACCGTTTTCGAAGGTCTTCGAGGGGATCATCGGGAGCGGCATCGGAAGGTGCTCCGGGAGCGGCATCGCGAGCAGCTCTCGCACTTCCCTGTTGACAATCCACAGGAACGGCGCGATGCTCCTGTTGACTATCCACACAGGAGCCGCGATGAGTCCGCCGCCGACTGCCGAAGTGCCCTACGGCACGCTCGATTTGATGGTGCTGAAGACGCTCGCCTCGTTGGGGACGCAGCACGGCTACGGCATCGCGCGCCGCATCGAGCAGGTCGCCGAGGGCGCCCTCGCGCTCAACCAGGGCACGATCTATCCTGCCCTGCTCCGCCTCGAACAAAAAGGCTGGATCGCCAGCGAGTGGGGCACCAGCGAGAACAACCGCCGGGCCCGCTTCTACAGCATCACCGCCACCGGCCGGAAGCAGCTCGATGCCGAGGCGCAGCTCTGGGCCCGTACCGTGTCGATGGTCAACCGCCTCCTGGAGCCGGAGTCGTGACCCGCCTGCGCGTCCTGCTCGCCCGTGTGATCGCCACGCTGACCGGCCGACGCCGCGAGGACGAGCTGCGCGAGGAGCTGGAGACGCACCTCGAACTCCTGGCCGACGAACACCGCCGGCGCGGCCTCTCGGACGTCGAGGCGCGGCTCGCCGCGCGGCGGGAACTCGGCGGCCTCGCGCAGACACGTGAGGTCTTCCGCGACACGCGCATCCTGCCGGGCATCGATGCGTTGCGACAGGACGTCCGGTTCGCGTGGCGGGCGCTGCGGCGCGAGCGCGCCACGACCCTGGCGGCGCTGTTGCTCCTGACCATCGGCGTCAGCAGCACGGTGGTGCTGGCCGACGTGCTCGATCGGCTGCTGCTCCGTCCGCCGAGCCACGTCGACGATCCGGCGCGGGTCCGCCGCGTCTACGACGACTACGCGAACGGCAGCCGCCCGTCGCAGATGAGATCCAACTACATCACCTACCAGCGGCTCGCCGCGGGCACGACCGCCGAGATCGAGGCGATCGCCCCGTTCCTGCAGCAGCGCATCGGATCCGGCCGCGGCGCTGAGGCGGCGCGGTTCGAGGCCATCGCCTACGGTCCGGCCTACTTCGACGTGCTCGGCCTCGTCCCGCGCCTCGGCGTGCTGCCGAGCGCCCGACGTCCGAGTGACGAGAACGCCGTCGTGATCAGCCACGCGTTGTGGCAGCAGCGCTTCGGCGGCGCGCCGGATATCATCGGGCGGCCGCTGCGCCTCGGTCAGCGCACCCACACCATCGTCGCCGTTGCCCCTCGCGGCTTCGCCGGAATCGACGACGATCCGGTGGACGTCTGGGCGCCGCTCGCCTCCCGTGACAGGGTCACGGACTGGCGTACGACCGAGGGCTCCTACTACATGCAAGCGATCGCCCGGCTGCAGCCGGGGGTCGACCGCCAGCGTGCCGAGGCGCACGCGAGCCAGGTCTACAACGCCGTGCACAAGGCGCACATGATGGACGGCTCGCGGCCGAGTTATCGGATCGTGCTCGGCGAACTGCTGGCCGAACAGGAGCCGGTGCGCTCGCAGCAGACCACGGTGCTCATGGCCGTGGGGGCGGTGTCGGTCCTGGTCCTGCTGATGGCCTGCGGCAACGTGGGCAATCTCCTGATCCTCAGCGGGCTCCGGCGCTCCCAGGAACTCGCGCTCAAGGCGGCGTTGGGGGCCACGCGCGGTCGCTTGCTACGCGAACTGTTCGTGCAGGCGATGATCCTCGCGCTGCTCGCCGGCGCTGGCGCGCTAGCGATGGTGCTGACGATCGGCGGACTGGTGCGCCGCGTGCTGCTCCCACCCTTGGCGGCGACCGCCGCTCCCATCGACCCGCGGCTCGTGCTGCTGACCATGGGTATCTGCGCTGCCGCGTCACTGGCGTTGGGCCTGATTCCCGCGATCCGCCTGTCCGCGATGCGGGTGATGACTCCGGGACCGGGCCAACGCAGCACGCAGCCGTTGCGCTTGGTCGACACGTTCGTCGGCCTCCAGGTCGCGCTGTCGGTGCCGCTTCTGGTCGGTACAGGCCTCTTCGTCATCAGCTTGTGGAAGGCCCTTCACATCGACGCTGCGCGCGGACTTCGATGACGACGGTCGGCCGCAGGAGCAGCACGCCTCACACCGCCGCATTCAGGCTCACCTACAGACGTTGTCGGGCGTCACCGCGGTGGCGATGGTCCAGTCCTCTCCGTCGATCGGCGGCTATGCCACGGGCGTCTGGCCGGAATCGGGTCCCCGAAACGACGAGGGCGCCCCGATGTTCAACGCTGTCGACCCGTCGTATTTTCAGGTCGTCGGGGCGCGGCTCGCCGCCGGACGGTTCTTCACGGACGCCGACAACCAGGCGACGGCCGCGCCGGTCGCGGTGGTGAACGAAGCCTTGGCGCGACGCTTCTGGCCGGGCCAGTCAGCGGTCGGGCACTGCTTGTACGTCTACGAACAGGGCAAGACGCCGCCGTGCACGCGCGTCGTCGGCATCATCGCCAAGTCTCCGTGGTTCACCGACATCAGGTCCACGTTGGGGGAGTCCGACCGCGTGCTGCTGCTGCCGATCGCGCGTTTCGGGGAGCTCAACCCGCAGCGCGCCCTAATCGTGCGAACGACGACGACCGCGGGTGCGGCGATGGATCGACTCCGCCGGGAGGCGCAGGGCGCGATGCCGCTGTTGCCCTACGTCGACGCCATGGCCTTCGACCAGATGATGGAGTCCCAATACCGGCCGCTGCGCCTCGGCATGGCCATCTCGTTGGGCTTGAGTGCGCTGGCGCTGCTCATCGCGGTCGCCGGACTGGCGGTAGTGACCGCGCACGGCGTCACGCGCCGGACGCGCGAGATGGGGATCCGCCTGGTACTCGGTGCCGAACCGGGCGATCTCATTCGGCTGATGGCACGTGGCACGCTCGTTGCGCTCTCGATCGGTCTGGTCGCCGGAGCGTTGCTCGCGTTCGCTGGCGTGCGTGTCCTCGAAGGCGTGCTGTTCGGGATCGAGCCTGGAGATCCACGCGTCCTGGCGGCGGCGGTCGCCGCGATGTTCCTGGTCGGCGCCGTAGCCGCCTACATCCCGGCTCGCCGCACCGGCCGCATCGACCCGTCGGCGGCGCTGCGGATCGAGTGACGGTTGAGGCGCTCCGCCGAGCGACAGCGTTCACGCATCCCGGTGGCTGGCGACGGCGAAGGCGGCCACGGCGATCGCCAGGCATAGTGGCGAAAACAGCCACGTGTCCCACGATCGGAACGGCTCGTCACCGAGTGCCTTGAAGAAGCCGACGTAGCGGAAATCGCCAACTGCGCGGAGCGCGAAGACGAGCGCCAACAGGTAGGCCATCGGCCGACCGACGCGCTGGGGCATCCCTCGCCCGAGCCAGCCGGCGGCAGCGGCCGTGACGAGCGCGGCGGCGAGGAGTGCCGCCGCCACCGCCAGCGTCGACAACGGCGAGGGCGTGAGGAGCGCGCGCCCCGCGTCGCGAGGAATCGCGGCGGCGCCGCCGGCCCGTCCACCGGCGGCCCAGAACACGTGCAACGCCGACAGCGCGACGAGGATCGCGATCAAGCCCGCCGCCAGGATCCGCTGCATGCACGCAGTGTACCCTGCAGCAGTTTCTGCAAGTTCCTCGGAGCGTGCTCCGAGCACGCTCCGAGCACGTGGCTATTTCTGCAGTTTGTAGCGGAAGGACACGCGGGTCTCCTCATCCATCACCAGCGGACGCACGAAGGTGTGCGACTGGCCGGCGCGCGGCACGTCGAGCCGCACCGGCAGGACGCCGGCGGCGCGCTTCTGCAGGTTCTGCACGTTGAGCGACAGCTCGTTGGCGTTCTGCCGGCCGTCGGCGGGGCGCGGCTTGTCGCCCGTGACCACCGAAACCGATTCGGCGATGCCGTAGGTGACGCCCATGGACGCCGCCATCGGCAGCAGCGTCCGCGGGATCGCGGTGCCGTCGAAGCGCGACGCCTCGAGGTGATCCGGCAGCAGCACCTCCCACTCCAGCCACGCGACCGGCAGATCGACGCGGGCCAGCGACAGGGTGGCGTCGCCCTTCGCGGCAAACGGCGGCCCGGCGTGCAGGTAGACGAACGAGACGGCGTACGGGCCCTGCGGCCGGAACCCCGGGCGCAGCAGCGGGATGCGGAGACCGTCGGCGCCCTGCGCCGGCTTGACCGCGGCGCCGGCGACCTCGGCCGACAAGAGCGTCGCACCCGCCGGCAGCCCGACGCGCAGAAACGGCTGCGCCTGGTTGCGCACGATGAGCGACACCTCGGTGAGCGAGCGCCCCTCCGGCGTGACCAGCGTCGTCGCCGTCGCGCGGTCGGCGGCGGCCGCCAGGACCGCGGCGTCCGGGAAGCGCGTGACGTCAAACGCCAGCGACACGGCCTCCGCCGCACGGCGCTGATAGCGATACGCCGCCAGCAGCGGCTCGTGCGCCAGCGCGGTCAGCGCCGCCGACAGCTCGACGACGTCGATCCGCGTCAGCGGTCGCTGTTCGGCGACGGCCAGCTCGAGCGCGCCGACGCCTTCGATGGCCACGTCACCGGTCTCGCGCTGGCTGCCCTCGAGCCATGGCAGCGCGACGACGCGCCGCGGCCCGGTCTCGGCGATTGGGCGCTCGAGCGCGACCAGGAACTGGTGCCGCGTCCGCCTCGCCGGCACGTTCACGACCAGCCGGCCGTCGACGACGTCGGCGCCCTCGCTCGGCACACCAGTGAAGCTGGTGAGCGAGAACCCCTCCGGCAGGTGCACGGCCAGCGTCGCCGTCGTGCCCTGGACCACCGTGACGTCGAAGATTGCCGTCACGCGCAGGTCGTTCTCGCCGATGGTGACGAGCGTCTTCACGTCGTCGAGGAGGCGCAACGCGCGGACCGGCGACGCCGTGCCCGCGTCGCGCGACGACCAGCCAATCCGCGAGCCGCCGCCGGGCGACAGCGTCGCGTCGACGAGCAGGCGGCCCCGGGCCCGCGTCCGCCGCGTGACCAACGCGCGGTCGATCGTCAGGTCGGAGCCTTCGCCCGGCGCGTCGATCGTCGCGCGGATCGTCCCGGCGCTGAGCTGCGGCAGCTGCGCCGAGGCACGGCCCGGTTCGGTGGTCACGACGCCGACCCAGTCGATCTGCAGCGTGAACGGACCGGGCGGCAGCACCGCGGCGAACACGCCCTGCTGCGGCAGAATCGGAACTCCCCTCCCGGAGCCCGTGGCCGAGCCCGGGCCTGAGCCCTGGCCTGAGCCCGTGGCTGAGCCCGCGGCCGAGCCCGGGGCTGAGCCCGGGGCTGAGCCCGGGGCTGAGCCCGGGGCAGTACCGCGGTTCCTGCAGCAGTCGGGCGCGGAGCAGCGTGCCGCCCGAGAGCAGCGGCACGGCCGTCGGACCGGCGCGGAGCACTTCACCCTGGAGGGTGACGGTGCCGCGCAGCAGGTCACCGTCCACCCGCAGCGCGAGATCGGCCTGCGACACGAAGGCGCCGGCCGGCGGCACTGGCACCGGCACGGCCGGGTTGGCGGCGCGATCGACGAGCCGGTTGTATTCCGCCAGGCTGATGGTGACGGTGTTCGGCGTCGGAGCCGGCTGCCCGGCCGCAGCGGGCGCGATGGACGCCAGGAGAACGCCGGCGACCGCGGAGAGGAGGGGGATGCGCATGGTCACTTCACCGTCCGCTTGAAGGTGAACGCCGCCGTCGGCGACGCGCCGTCGGCGGTGAGGGCCGCAGCCAGGTAGAGGCCAGGGCCCGACTCGGGGAAGGCCACCAGCACCGGCAGCGTGCCGATGCTGCGGACGCCGCGCGCCTCGCGCTGGAAGCGCTCGACCAGGCCGCCGAGCGACTGCCCGTCCTCGTCCTGGCCACCGCGCCGGCGCGGTCCGCCTTCGGCCCGCTGCTCGATGGGCGCCGTTGCCGGCGCCGGGACCGCCTCCGGCACCGGCCGGCGCCGGTCGCGCAGGGTGTCCGCGCTCTCCCCCGCGTCCTGGGCCGCCTTCCGCTCACGCCCCAGCCGGCCGAACGCGGCGTCCTTCTCCGCTTCGAGCTGCAGCACCTCCGACAGCGGCGGCTCGTTCGCCTCGGCGTGGAAGTCGCTCGGCAGCGGCGTGAGCCGATAGCGCGGCGAGTGTTTCACGGTCAGGCCCATCTGCTGCACCGGCAGGTCGATTGCCGGCAGCGTCAGGCGCCACTCCCCTGACGGGCCCCACGCCGCTGCCTTGTCGGCGTACATCAGGCCGACGATGACCCGCGCCGCGTCGCTGCCCCCGCGCCGCTTCGGCAACGGGACCAGCACGCTACCGTTCGGGCCGGTGCCGGGCCGGACGGGACGGCCGTCGACGGCGACGCTCCATAGCGTGGCGCCGGCCGGCAGCGTCAGGGCCAGGAAACTGCGCTGGTTGTTGCGAACGGCGAGGCGGCCTTCGACGAGCGCCTTGCCGTCCTCGCTGACGAGGGCGCGATACCGCGCCTCGTCGACCGCGGCGAGCAGCACCTCCTGCGGCGCGTAGCGCGTCAGCGTCAGGGCGAGGCCGCGCTCCGCCTCGGGCCGATCGCCGCGATAGCGGAAGGCGACGATCGCCGGCGACAGCCGCCCCGTCAGCAGATCGCCGAGGTCGGTGGGATCGGTCGGATCGAGGCCGCGCGCCTCGTGCCTGGTGACTTCCCCGGCGCCCAGGACCTCGACCGCGACGGCGCCGCTCTCGCGCTCGGCGTCGGCGAGATGGAGGAGCGGCACGTCGATCCGGCCGGACGCGGGCGGGCGGAACTCGCCGCTGACGATCACCGCCACCTGGCGCTCGACGCGATCGAGCAGCGTGATCGTCAGCGCCTGGCCCTGCTGATCCCAGTCGGCGACGTGCGCACCCTGGACCTGATTGACGACGAGCCCGGCCGGGACGCGCAGCGTGAACGCCGCGGTGGTGCCGCGCAGCACGTCGACCGTGACCCGGGCGGTGACGAGCGCCGTCTCCTCGCCGAGCCCGATGACGTGCTGGAGCTGTCCGCGCAGCCGCACCGGCAGCGACGCGCCGGCCGTCTCGCGCTGGCGCGACCACGACAGGCCGAGCCCCTGCCCGAAGGCGGCATGCGCGGTGACGCGGCGCGCCAGCACATCGGCGCCGCGCTCGACGATGGTGCCGCCGCTCGCCGCGATGGCGACGTCGGCCCGCGGCACGGTCAGCGTGGCGCGGACCAGCCCGCCGGCCGCCGGCGGCAGCTGAATCGACTCGGTGCCGGCGGTCTCGGCGATCGGGACGGCAACGTCGAGGGTCACCAGCGATTGTCCCGCCCGTGACAGGAGGATGCGGCGCGTGCCGGATCCGGCCGACCCGTCGGTCATCGCGCGCCCGTCGGCGATCGCCAGCGGCCGGTTGCCGAGCCGAGCGGCCCGGATGAACAGCGACGCCGGCAGCGGCACCTCGATCCAGCCGTCGTCGAGGACGTCGATGACCAGCTCCGCGGTCCCGGTCGCCAGGCCCTCGCCGGCGGTCAGCTCGTAGGCCGTCTCGGACACCGTCGCGCGGGCCGGCGGCGGTGCGGGCAGCGCCGGCTTGGGGTTGGCCTGATCGCGCAACTTCAGGTAGTCGGCGATGGTCAGCGCCACCCAGCCGTCGCCGGTGGGGAGCGGCGCGGGCGCGGGTTGCGCGCCAGCCGTGGCAGCGTGCGCAGCGGCGAGCACCGCCGCGCACAGAATCCGGATCCGCATGGGTTCTCCTCTTCAGCGGGGCAGACCCGCTGAGAGGAGAACGGTGGAGGTCCGGGTTCTTGCTGGGCGGAGCGGGGGGGGGGAGGCGGAGCGGTGCGGAGCTGGGCGGAGCGGTGCGGAGCTGGGCGGAGCGGTGCGGCGGCGCGGCGCCGTCAAGGCAGCTCGGACGCAGTCGCCGCGCCGCCGGCGGCGAAGACGATCCCGTTGGCGTTCGAGTAGATGGCGTGCTCGACGAAGATGGGGCGGTCGGCGGCCAGCGAGACACCGAACGACTCGTTGGCCAGCTCGGGCACCATGCTCCCCGGCCCGGTCGTGACGGTCAGGCGCGCGCCCGGCTGGACGCCGAACGTCTTGACCACCGGTGCCCCGGTCGTGCGGAGGAACGTCGCCGTCACGGTCGCGGCGGCGACATCCGGATTGGCCAGCAGCACGAACGTCTGGAAGCCGGCCGCGCCGCCGACCCGCCCTTCGGCCAGGCCCCAGCGCCGCGTCGTCGACGTCACGCCGAAGGCGTTGTGCGCCTCCTGCCACTGGCTCGGATCGAACGGCCAGTACATCGCCCGCTCGACGACGATGCCGACGTCCGAGGTCACTCGCGTGGCGACGCTGGAGGCCCGCAGCGACGCGTCTTCTTCCGACACGTTGATCGTCAGCCGAGCCCCCGCCGGCACCGTCTTCTGGCGCGTCACGCTGCCGCCGCCTTCGCGGAGGTAGGTCAGCGTGACGTGCGCCGGAGCGGGGTCGGGGTTGGAGATCAGGACGAAGGTCGTGAAGAAGTTGCCGGTCGCCCCTTCGGCCAGGAACCATTCCCGCGACAACTCGGAGGCGCCGGCCGACTCGTGACCGCCGTTGAAGAGCGGCGTGCCGAAGTACATCGCCCGCTCGGCGCCGCCGGCGACCGAGAAGGTGACGACGGCGCCGAATGCCCGGTTGACCAGCTCGGGAATCTCGCCCGCATAGATCGTCATCCGCGAGTTGCCGAGCAGCAGCTCGTCGCGGATCACCTCGGTCCCGTTCTCGAGCAGGAAGCGCAGGCGCACCGCGCTCGGTCCGGAGGTGGGATTGGTCAGCAGGAAAAACGTGTCGTAGAACCCCTGCGAGCCCTCGGCGAAGTACCAGGTGCGCGCCAGCGCCGGCGAGGCCTTCTCCAGGTGCATGCCGTAGCCGGTCGCGTCCCACCGCATCGTCCGCTCGGCGGCGATCGGGATGCCGAGATGCGAGGTCACGGTCGACGAGAACGCCGTCGCGCCGAGCGTCGGATGGGCGTCGGCGGACACCGTCGTCCGCGACTGCGGCGGCAGCATCGCGCTCTGCGCCTTCACCTGCCCCAGTTCGTCCTGGTAGGTGACGGTCACCGGCACCGGCGCGGTGGTCGGATTGGCGAGCAGGAGGTCGGTGTCGAAGAACGTCCCGGTCGATCCTTCGGCGAACTGGTAGGCCACGGGCATCGTCGCCAGGCCGGTGACGGCGGCGCCGGTGCCGATCGATCCGACCAGTCGCGCCTGGCCGCTGAGGAGATCGATGGTATAGAGGCCGGTGTCGTTGTTCGGGTCGAGGGCCGCGAAGCCGGCGTCGTCGTAGGTCGAGATGTCGAAGCTGGCGGCGGCGAACGGCGTCGCGATCCCCAGTGAGGCGAGGTTGGTCACCGTACCGTCGTCGGGCGAAACCAGGGCCCCGAGCCGTCCGGCCACGGGATCGATGACGAACAGCGTCGAGAACTGGGCGCCATCGACGTTGCTGGAGTGGGCCGCGGAGCGGATGCTGCCGGCGAAGCCGTTCAAGGGCGTCTGCGCCGTCGCCACGCCGGTATCGGCGTCGACGCTCAGGTTCTGCTCGGTGTCGCTGAGGATGCGGAGCCGATCGATCGTCGGATCGAAGTCGACCCCGAACTGGGTGCCGGAGAGGGCCGGCGAGAACGGCTGCGCCACCGCGATCGCCGCGCCCGTGATGGCGTTGATGCGATAGAGCCGGCTGGTCGAGCCGACGCCGTAGACCTGGCCGTTCGCCGGCCGCACGTCGATGCCGACGATCGTCTCCCCCGCCTGCAGGCCGGTGACCTGCGCCGTCCCGCGGATCGTCGACGGCGTCGAGCTGTGGAACCTGATCAGCTCGGTGCCGCCGCGCAGCGCCAGCATCGGCACGCCGCGCGAGAGGACGGTGAAGCTGCGGATGTCGCCCGAGAACACGGTGTTGACCAGGGTCGCCGCCCCGGTCGCCAAGTTGATCGTGTAGAGGCGTGAGATGCCACCCGTGCGCATCGTCGCAAACGCGACGCTGTCATTGGCGGTGACGTCGAAGCCGACGTCGCCCGTCGTGTCGACGCCGAGCGCGCCAATCGGCGTGACGGTGCCGCTGTTCGGCGAGCCGATCAGCACGAGCTGATCGGTCGTGGCGTCGATGCCGTAGAGGGTGGCCGCCGTGGCGCCGGCGTGGTTGTTCGAGTAGGCGAGGCCGGCGAGGCCGGGGGTGCCCGGGTTGAGCGGCGTGTCGACGGCGATGACGGCCCCCGTGTCCGGATGCAGGCGAAGGTTCTGGCCAGTGTTGCTGATCACCCGGATGGTGTCGGTGACCGGGTCGAACTCCATCGCGAACGACGTGCCGGACAGCGCCGGCGTGAAGGGCGACGCGGCGATCGGCACCGGGTTGCCATCCGCCGGATCGAGGACGTAGAGGCGGCTGGTGCTGCCCAGCATGTAGACCTGCCCCGTCGCCGGCCGCAGGTCGATGGCCAGCTCGCCCTCGCCTGGCTGGAGCTTCGTGATGTTGATCGGCCGATGCGAGATCTCGACGGTCGGCGCGCTGGTGTCGAAGGTGTAGACGATGTGCCCGGTCGTGACCCCGTAGGCGATCCGGGCCGAGGCGGGACTGCCGGCGCCGGCCACCAGCACCGCGAGCACCGTGACGACGGCCCGCGTCGGGACGCGGACCGGAAGGAATCGAAGGACGTTCGCCATGCCAGCTCCTGGTCGAGCAGGAGCCGCGACAGGCGGCTACCGGCTCGAACAGGAGTGACGGAGCGGCGAAAGTGTGTCGCGGCGGCCGCCGGGAGAGGCGGCCGCCGCCGTCGTCGACCTACGGCAAGGGCGTCGCCGTGGCAACGCTGCCAGCGGCCCAGAACACGCCGTTGGCGTTCGAGTAGAGCGCCCGCTCGGCGAAAACCGGCCGATCCGAGACGATGGTGGCGCCGAACGATTCATCGGCCAGTTCCGGGACGAAGCTGCCCGGTCCGGTCGTGATGGTCAGGCGACCGCCGGCCGGCACGGCCAGGGTCTTGACGATCGGCGCGCCGGTCGTGCGCAGGATGGTCAGCGTGATGTTGGCCGCGGTGACGTCTGGATTGGCCACCAGGATGAACGTCTGGAAGGCGTTCGGCCCGCCGACGCGGCCCTCGGCGAGCCCCCAGCGGAGCGCCGTCTCGGTCACGCCGAAGGCGCCGCTCGCCTCGTTCCACGAGGTCGGCGTCATCGGCCAGTACATCGCGCGCTCGACCACGATCGGGAGGTCGGACGTGACCCGGGTCGCCACGCTGGTAGCCGCCAGCGACGGGTCCTCGGTGGCGATGTTGATGGTCAGCCGGGTGCCGGCCTGGATCGTCTTGACGCTCGTCACCGTGCCGCCGCCCTCGCGCAGGTAGGTCAGCGTCACCGCGGCCGGCGTGGCGTTCGGGTTCGAGAGCAGCACGAAGGTCGTGAAGAAGCTGCCGGTCGCCCCCTCGGCCAGGAACCAGTTCGTCGACGGCCGCGTCACGCCCGCCGACTCGTGGCCGCCGCTGAAGGTGGGCGTGCCGAAGTACATCGCCCGCTCGGCGGCGCCGGCGATCGTGAACGTCACCTGGGCGCCGAACGACTGGTTGACGAGTTCAGGAATCGAGCCGGCATAGACCGTCAACCGCGACTGCGCGGCGAGGTTGTAGGTCCGCGTCACCTGGGTCCCGTTCTCGAGGAAGAACCGGACGTTGGCGACGTTGGCGGCCGGCGCGGGATTGGTCAGCAGGAAGAAGGTGTCGTAGAAGCCCTGCGCGCCTTCCGCGAAGAACCAGTCGCGGGCCAGCGCCGACGCGGCCTTCTCGCTGTGCATGCCGTAGCCGGTCGCATCCCAGCGCATCGTGCGCTCGACGGCGATCGGCACGCCGAGGTGCGACGTCACGGTCGACGAGAAGGCAGTCGCGCCGAGCTGCGTGTTGGCATCGGCCGACACGGTCGTGCGGGACTGCGCCGCCAGGAACAGCGAGGACGTCACCACGCGCCCGGCCTCGGTCAGATAGGTGATCGTCACCGCCACCTGGTTGGTCGTCGGGTTCGCCAGCAGCAGGTCGGTGTCGAAGAAGGCGCCGGTCGACCCTTCGGCGAACTGGTAGACGAGCGGCATCGCTGCCAGCCCATTGATCACCGTGCCGGTGCCGATGGGACCGATCGACGTGGCGGCGCCAGTGGTCAGGTTGATCGCATAGAGGCCGGAGACGCCGCCCACGTTCAACGCGGCGAAGGCCGTGTTGTCGAACGGCGAGACGTCGAAGGCCACGTCGGTCGAGGTGTTGACGCCGAGCGGGCCGACCGCGACGAGGGTGCCGTTGTTGGGCGGGCTCTGGATCAGCAGCTGATCGGTCGTGGCGTCGATGTCGTACAACACCGTCGTGCCGGCGCCATCGACGCTGTTCGTGTAGGCGGCCGCGGCCACGGTGCCGGCCGGGTTGAGCGCCGCATCGACGCCAGCAATGGCGGCGTTGTTCGGGTTGACGCGGAAGTTCTGTTCTGCGTCGCTGACGATGCGGAGGCGATCGACGGTCGGGTTGAAGTCGACGCCGAAGCGGGTGCCCGAAAGCGGCGTCGCGAACGGGACACCGATCTGCGTCGCAGCGCCGGTGATCGGGTTCAGCAGGTAGAGCCGGCTGGTGCTGCCGACGCCATAGAGCTGGCCGTCGGCCGGACGCATGTCGATGCCGACGAGCTGTTCGGCGAGCTGCAGGCCGGAGATCGTCGCCGTGCCCAGGATGGTGCCTGGCGAGGCGCTGTGGAAGCGGATCAGCTCGTTGCCGCGCAGCGCCACCATCGGCACGCCCCGCGCGAGTACCGTGAAGCCGCGATACGGTCCGCCGGGCATCACGCCGACGGGAGCCGCCGCGCCGGTCGTCAGGTTGATCGAGATCAACCCGGTAGTACCGCCGATCGTCGCCACCGCCAAGGCGCGGTTGTCGTTGGCGCTGATGTCGAAGCCGACGGCGTCCGAGACGTCGGCGCCGAGGGGAAGGCCCATACTCAGCAGGCCGGCGTTCGGCGGATTCTGTATCAGCAGCTGGTCGGTGGTCGAATCGATCGCATACAGCGTCGTCGTCGTCGCGCCAGCGAAGTTGTTCGTGTACGCCGAGGCGACGACGTGCGGCGCACCCGGGTTGAGCGCCGTGTCGACGGCCACCACCGCGCCGGTGTCCGGGTTGAGGCGCAGGTTCTGCCCCGTATCGCTGACCACGCGGAGGCGATCGACCGTCGGGTTGAAGTCGAAGCCGAAGGACGCGCCGGACAGGGCGGGCGTGAACGGCTCGCCGACGGCCACCGCGATGCCGGTCACCGGGTTGATGACGTAGACGCGGCTGCTGCTTCCGAGCAGGTAGATCTGGCCCGTCGCTGGACGGAGGTCGATGGCGAGCGCGTTCTCGGCCGGTTGCAGGCCGGTCACGGCCACGATCGAGGTCAGCGTCCCCGGCGTGGACGTGTCGAAGGTGACGATCTGGTTCGTCGCGGTCAGCGCGAACGCTGTCGCGGCGTCGGCGCGGGTGGCAGCCGCCAGGGTCGCGAGCGCCGCGAGTCCCAGGGCCAGGAGGCGGAATGGGGCACGGATGGAGAAAGGCGGATTCGTCGACATGGACTCTCCTACGGCGGGGGCTGCTGCGCGGATTGGCGAGCGGTCAGCGCCGGCGCATCCAGAAGCTGACTGAAGTGTTGCCGTCCGGGGCGCCCTTCGGCGGGCGCAGCGCCAACGGCATCCGGCGCGCCACCGCTTCGGTCTGGAAGCGGTTCATGTAGTCGCAGAAGTAGAGGATCTCGTAGGCCTGGTTGAACGCCAGGAACGCCCGCAGCGCCGGCGCTTCGTTCCAGGCCCGGCCTTCCTCGTACCACTCGAGCGGGTACTCGAACGACGTGGCGATGTCGTGGATATGGACGACGACACCGGGCCGCAGCCGGGGCAGCACCTCGAGGAACAGCAGCGACACGTCACTGCCGAGCTTGAGGACGTGCGACGAGTCGATGAACAGGATGTCGTTCGCGTCGAGCGTCGTGAACAGCTCGATCGGCAGGTCCTGGACGAGCGTCTCGTGGATGGTCAGCCGGGCCTCGTCGCCGCGCAGCACCGACCGCAGGCGCCCCGGCTCGGGATCGATGCAGGCGATGGCCGGCGGCTCCGCCAGGTAGCGCTCCGACACGTCGAGCATCACCGCGGTCGAGTAGCCGGCGCCGACCTCGACCACCCGCCTCGGCTGGTAGTGCATCAGCATGCCGGCCAGGACGGTGGCGTCGCCGGGCGAGAAGCCGTCGTTGTCCCACCAGTAGCGGGTCGCGCCGCCCGGATCGTCGGCGAACGTCAGGCCTTCGGCGAGCGGCCCGAGCAAGTCCAGCATCGCCAGCTGGCCGGCGACGTTCAGGTCGACGCCGACCAGCGCCTCGGGCGGCTGCAGCCATTTGGCCGCGGCCCAGCGCTCGACATCCTTCGTCGACGGGATCGGCGAGTAGTAGTGCCCGGGCGGCGCGAAGGCCAGCACCGGGCTGCCGACGTGCGTGCCGAAGGCCTGGCGCATCAGCAGCGACAGGAACTCCTCGCCGACGACGATGCCCTGGACCACGTCGAGCCGGTCGGCGCCGTCGGCCAGGCGCTGCAGGTAGAAGTCGAGCCCTTCCTTCTCCGCCGGGCGGCGCAGGAAGCGGTCGAAACACGAGCGGACGAACGCCTCGTCCGTCACGACTGGGGCACGGCCACGATGCGGGGCGCCCCGAACACGGCGAAGTCGAACAGGTCGTTGGGGACGCGGCCGGGCATGCTCTCGTGGGTGTTGAAGATCACGTTGACCGTCTGCCCGGCGTACTCGCTCAGGTCGAGGCTGATCGGGATCCAGCCGCGATCGCCCTCGACCCGGTAGGGATCGACGTTGCGCTGGACCAGGTCCTTGTAGCTCGGCCCGGCCGAGACGCCGACGCGGAAGTAGACACCGTCGGTGCCCTTCGGCCAGGCCTCTTCCTTCAGCCCGAGGAACAGCTCGAGCCTGGCGTGGGGCGGCACCTTGATGTCGTGGAAGATGATGCGGCTCGGCGGGTGGGCGTAAATCGACGGCTTGGTGTCGCCCTTGATCGTCTGCGGATCCATCGAGAACACCGCCGCCGGGTCCTTCCGCGGCGTCTTCTTCTCGGCGGCCCGGAACGCCTCGACCAGGTCGATGTTGCCATCGTCGCCGCCGCGCTGCAGCCACACGTACCCGGCGACCGCCACGGCCGCCACCACCACCACTACGATCAGCCACGTACGCTTCAACAGATCCGCTCCTCATGCCCGGGGCCATCGGGTGGCCATCGCCGGGGGCCATCGGCGGCACGCCGATCCCGCCCGAACGGGCAGGGCCATTATAGTGACGGCGGATGACCGCGCCCGCTTCTCGACTGGCCGCCTCCCGACCGGCCGTCCCCGCCTGGATGGTCGGGCTCGCCGTATTCATCTACCTCGCCGCCTGGGCACTCATCCGCCCGCCGCTGCAGAGCCCCGACGAACCGCAGCACCTGATGAAGGCCAACTCGGTGTGGCGGCAGCCGTGGCTGAACGCCGTGTCCGACCGCTTCGTCCCCGACCGCGCCTTCCTCAACCCGCTCGCCTGGGACACGCCGGTCCCGCTCGACAAGCTGTTCTTCAATCCACTGAACGCGATGGCGCCGTTCGAGGTGGACGCGGTGCGGGCGACGCCGTGGCTGCCGGCCCAGGGCCCGCCGCTCGCGCCCTACCAGCGCGGCGTCGCGACCTACCCGCAGGTCTACTACTGGGGCGTCCACGCGCTCGCCGAGCCGGTGATTCGCGGCGCCGGCCTGAATCCGTGGGACGCGACGTTCGTCTACCGGCTGGCGACGTGCGCCATGGTCGCCGTCCTGTGGGCGCTGGTGTGGGTGGCCTGCCGGCGGGCGGCAATCCCGGCCGATGTCGCGGGCACGCTCGTCGCGTTCGCCTTGCTGACGCCGATGCTCGCGTTCATCTCGTCGGCCACCAGCCCCGACGCCGTCAACGACGCGCTGGCCGCGCTGGTCGTGATCACGGCCTGGGAGGTGCTGACGCGGGGCACCGGCGGCGTGGCGTGCGCGGTCGCGCTCCTCGGCGCCGCGCTGACTAAGCCGGCCGGGCTGCAGCTCGCCGCGGTGCTGGCCCTGGTCGCCGCCGGCCTCGGCGCCGCCCGCCTCGTCGATCGGCGGCGGGCCGCCGTCGTCGCCGGAATCGCGGTCAGCGTCACCGTCGCGGCCATCGCGGTGTTCTACGCCTGGCAGCCGCTCCGCTTCCTGGCCACCGGGCCGTCCAACGACACCTTCCCCGTCTACCTGGCCAGGCGCTGGGCGATGCGCGAGGACATGTGGCGGACCTACTGGGGCAAGCTCGGCTGGATGGACTACAGCGCACCGGACGGCTGGTACTGGCTGCTGCTGGCGCTCTTCGTCGTCAACGTCGCCTGCCTGATCTGGCGGCCGCGCCGGCCGGCGACGCTCGCCTGGTACCTCGGCGCGATCTGGGTCGCCTTCCTGGGCTCGACGTTCGCCGCCGAGCTCCGCTACCTGCACGCCGCCGGCTACACGTACCAAGGCCGCTACCTGCTGCCGGCGGCCCTCGGCCTCGGCGCGGTGCTGCTGCACGAGGTGCGGGCGGCGCGTGTCGCCTTCCTCGCGGCGTTGCTGGCGCTGAACATGGTGCTGGCCGGCGAGACGACGCGGCGCTACTACGTCGACTGGCACGGCGCGGCGCACGCCCTGCCCTTCCGCTGATCCCGCAGCCGCGATGGCACCCCGGAGTCGTCAGTAAGCGTCGGCGCTCAGACGTCGATCTTGTAGGACAGCGAGGCCTCGTCGCCGGTCATCCCGCGGAAGCCCCAGCAGTGCGCCGGCTGCTCCCGCAGCGTGATCTCGACGTCGATCGGCTGGATGCCGAGGTCGCGGGCGAAGGCCGCAAAGATCGCCTTGATCAGCGCCTTCTTGCTGGCCTCGGTGCGGCCCGCGATCATGTCCATCGTGACCACCGTGTAGCCGTCGCTGCGACCACCCGGGGCGTAGAAGTCGTCGCGCGCCATCGGGAAGAAGCGGTGGGCCCGCTTGTCGGCCGGCAGGCCGAGCACGTCGACGACGCAGCCGTGCAGCACGTCGGACATCCGGGCCTTGATCGGGTTGAGGTGCTCCGCCAGCCCGAAGATCTGAATCATGGCTTGTTGGCCGCCGCGCTCTCACGCGCGGCCGCGGTCAGACGCCCGCCCGCGCCCGGCGCACCCGGTCGGCCGCCACGGCCAGGACGATGATGATGCCGATGATGATTTCCTGGATGTAGTTCGGCCATCCCATCTGCTGGGTGCCGTTGCGCAGGAAGGCCATGGTCAGGGCGCCGACCATCGCGCCGGCGATGGTCCCTTCCCCGCCGGCGAGGCTGCCGCCGCCGATGACGACGGCGGCGATGACGTCCAGCTCGGTGCCGATCGCGACGGTCGGATCGCCCTGGCGCAGCCGCGACATCTGCATGACGCCGGACAGCCCGAAGAACAGGCCGGCCAGCCCGTAGATCGCCGACCTTGATGCCATCGGTGGCGACGCCGCAGGCCGCGCGCCGCCGCCTCGTTCGAGCCGATGGCGAAGACGCGCCGCCCGAACACCGTGCGGCGCCAGCACCACGGTCATGACGATGCGCCAGCACCAGCGTCAGCCAGACGCCCGGCGCGACGAGCAGCCAGCACGGGGTCGGGAACGTGACCGCCAGCTCGTTGACCCACGTCGGCGGCACGTTGACGGTCTGCTGGTCGGCCGAGCCACTTGGCGACGCCGCGCGCGACGCCGAGCATGCCGAGCGTGGCGATGAACGGCAGCACCCGCAGCGTCGTGATGGCGAGCGCCGTTCAGGATGCCGACGACGCCGCCCATCGCGACGCCGGTCGCGATCGCCGCAGCCGCGGTCCGTAGCCGTCGCGGCAGCAGCACGGCGGTGACGACGCTGGTCAGGGCGATGCTACGAGCCGACCGACAGGTCGATGCCGCCGGAGACGATGATCATCGTCATGCCGATGGCGCCGAGCGCGACGATGACCGTCTGGGCCAGGACGATGCGCAGGTTGCGGACCGACAGGTACTGGTCGGGCGCGTCGCTCATCAGCGCGAAGATCGCCGACGACCAGCACCAGGCCGAGCAGCGGCGCCAGCGCGATCAGCAGCCGGCCGTAGCGCGAGCCGGACGGCGTGTTCACCCGCCAATGGCCGCCTCCATCACCGATTCCGGGGTCCACTCGTCGATCGGGCGGGCCGGCGTCAGCCGGCCGCGGCACATCACCGCCAGCGAGTGACACACCCCGAACAGTTCCGGCAGATACGAGCTGACCATCACCACTCCGGCGCCACGCGAGGCGCGATCGACGATCGCGCGATACATTTCCACCTTGCTGCCGATGTCGATGCCCTTGGTCGGCTCGTCGAGCAGCAGCACGTCGGCTTCCTGGTGCAGCAGCCGCGCCAGCGCCACCTTCTGCTGGTTGCCGCCCGAGAGCGTGCGCGCCGCCTGCCACGGGCTGCGCGCCTTCACCGCCAGCGCCTCGAGCCAGCCGCGAGCCTGGTCGCGCTGGGCCCCGCGCCGCAGCCAGCCGCGCGTCGAGCAGGCCCGGTAGCGCGTGCAGGTGATGTTGTCGGCGAGCGACAGGTTCAGGGCCAGGCCCTCGCCCTTGCGGTCCTCGGACAGGTAGCCGAGACCGGCGGCGAGGCGGGTCGCCGGCGAGGCCGTCCGCGACAGGCGCCGGCCGTGGACGCGGACGTCCCCGCTCTCGGCCGGCTCGAGGCCCATGATGGCGCGGATCGTCTCGGTGCGGCCGGAGCCGACCAGGCCGGCGACGCCGAGGATCTCGCCGCGGCGCAGCCGGAACGCGGCCCGCCGCACCGCCGGCGGCGCCGCCATGTCGACGACCTCGATGAGCACCTCCGCACGCGGAGCCGGGGCGCGCTCGGGGAACAGCGCGTCGACGGGGCGGCCGACCATGTGCGCGATCAGCGCCTCGTTGGTGACGCCGGTGAGGCTGCCGCTGGCCACGCTGCGCCCGTCGCGGAGCACGGTGAAGCGATCGGCGATCTCGCGCACTTCTTCGAGGAAGTGGCTGATGTAGACGACCGTCACGCCGCTCGCCTTGAGCCGGCGGATCAGCGCGAACAGCCGCGTCACGTCCTCGCGAGGCAGGCTGCTGGTCGGCTCGTCCATCAGCACGATCGAGGCCTTGCGCGGCCATCGCGCGCAGGATCTCGACCACCTGCCGGGCGGCGATCGGCAGCGTGCCGACGACGCGGTCGGGCGCCAGGTCGGGATGCGAGAAGCTCTCCAGCAGGCGCGCCGCTTCGGCCCGCATCGCGCTCTTGTCGAGCCAGCCACCGTGGGCCGGCTCGAGCCCCATCAGGACGTTCTCGGCGACCGTCAGGTGCGGGCAGAGCGACAGCTCCTGGTGGATCAGGGCGACGCCGGCGTGGCGGGCGGCCGAGCGGCGAGGCTGGCGCGTAGGCCGCGCCGTTGACCTGCATCGTGCCGGCGTCGGGCGCCAGCGCACCGGCGATCACGTTGAGCAGCGTGCTCTTGCCGGCGCCGTTCTCGCCGATCAACGCGTGGACCTCGCCCGGCGCGAGGTCCACGTCGACGCCGTCGAGCGCCACCGTCGCGCCGAAGCGCTTGCGAAGTCCCGAGAGCACCAGCACTGGGAGGGCCCGGCTAGTTCGAGGTACTCGGCGACGGGCGGATCGAGCAGCTGCACCATCTCGGGCGTCTTGACGTTCGCGGGCGTGATCACGTGAACGCCGGTGTCGATCATCGCCGGCACCTTCTGGCCCTGGAGGTGCTGGACGGCCGTCTTGACCGCCTGGTAACCCATCCCGAACGGATCCTGGAGAATGAAGCCGGACATCTCGCCTTTGGCCATCGCCTCGACGAACACCGGGTGGCCGTCGAAGCCGAGGAAGGCGACCTTGCCGGCGCGGCCGAGGTCCTGCAGCGCGAGCAGCATGCCGGCAGCCGACGACTCGTTGACGCAGTAGACGCCCTGGAGATCCGGGTAGCGGTTGAGCAGGTTCTCGGCGACGCGCTTGGCGGTGTCGCGGGTCGGACCGGCGTGCTGGTCGGAGGAGATGACGGTGATGCCGGGGAAGCCGGCCTTGAGCGCCTCGAGGAAGCCTTCCTCGCGCGCCTCGGTCGAGGCCGAGCCCTCCTGATAGCGGAGCATCAGGACCTTGCCCTTGCCGTTGAGCAGCTTGCCCATGTGCTCGCCGGCGAGGCGGCCGCCCTTCAGATTGTCGGTGGCGACGAAGCTGATCGCCGCCTTCGAGTCGAGGGCGGAGTCGAAGATGACGACCGGGATGCCGGCCCGCGTCGCCTCTTCCACCGGTCGGACCAGCGCCTTGGCGTCGAGCGGCGCCAGCACGATGGCGCTGATGCCCTGGCTCTGGAACCCTTCGACGACCTGGATCTGCTGTTCGCGGTCGTCCTCGCGCAGCGGACCCTTCCACACCACGTGGACGTCGATCCCCTGCGCCTGCAGCTCACGCTCGGCCTTGACCGCGCCGGCGTGGATGGTGCTCCAGAAGGAGTGGGTGGTCCCCTTCGGGATGACCGCGATCTGGTAGCGCGGCTTGACCGGCGGCGTGCCGGCGCCGCCTTCGCCGGGCTTGCCGGAGCCGCCGCAGGCGGAGAGGCCGATCACGGCGGAGAGGGCGAGGCTCCCGAGCAGCCCGATTCGACATTGGTGCACGTCGAGAAGGTATCTCGCGGACGCATCGAGCCGCAAGGCTCGGATCGCGGACTACGTGGCGGCCAGCAGTCCGGCCACCGGCTCCTACGCGGCGACGCCGGTCGTCTCGGGCGAGGCCGGCGTGGCCGAAGGCGGGGCCGCGCGGCCGCCCGCCTTCCGGGACGTCCGGGCCCGGTGGCCGCGGACCAGCGCGTCGAGCTGGCGCGACTGGGTGCGCGCCGCTTCCGCCTGGGTGCTGAGCCGATCGCCGGCCGTGGCGCTCGCCTCGGCCGATTCGGCGGCGGCCTGGGTGGTCCGGGTCATGCCTTCGACGGTGCGCGACACCTGGTCGATGCCCGACATCTGCTGGTCGCTCGAGGTGCGGATCGTCTGGACGAGGTCCTGCACGCCGGACATCTGTCGGGTGAACGCCGCCACCGCCGACGACACGTGCTTGAGGCGCGTCGTCCCTTCGCGGGCCCGGTCGCTCGATTCCTCGATCAACGTCGCGGTGTCGCGCGCCGCCTGAGCCGAACGCTGCGCCAGCCGGCGCACTTCCTCGGCGACGACGGCGAAGCCGGCGCCGGCTTCGCCCGCGCGAGCCGCCTCGACGGCGGCGTTGAGGGCGAGGATGTTCGTCTGGAAGGCGATCTCGTCGATCGTCCGGATGATCCGGGTGACGCGCGAGCTGGCGTCCTCGATGCCGGCCATCGAGGTGACCATGGCGTCGAGCGCCACGTTCGAACTCTGGATCAGCGCGTCGGCCTCGGTCACCAGCGCCGCGGCGTCGTGGGCGTGCGTCGCGTTGGTCCGCGTCGTGGTCGAGATTTGCGCCATCGACCTCGATGCCGCCGCGAGCGACGACGCCTGTTCGCCGGCCGAGCGCGACAGCGCGTCGGAGGCGCGCGACGCGTCGCCGGCCGCCGACACCAGCATCTCGGCGCTGCCGGCGATGTCCGAGGCGACGCGGCCGAGCAGGCGGTTGACGCCGGCGATGACGATCCAGGCCAGGGCGCCGCCGACCAGCAGCACGCCGACCATCATCGACAGCACCCACCACCGCGACGACTGCGCGATCGCCTCGCTGCTGGCCTGGGCCGCCTCGGCGTTGATGCGGTTCTGCTCGATCATCGTCGGCAGGTCGAGGTTCATCTCGCCGGCCGCCTGGATGGGGCCGAGCGCCTGCGCCTCGAGCGTGTCGGCGCGGCCGTCCCAGAAGAAGGCCTGGCCCCAGGCCAGATTGAGGCTGGTCGGCGTGCGCCGGCCCAGCGTCTTCATGCCGTGGCCGATGGCGCGCGGCAGGCCGTCGCCCCACGACAAGCCGGGGTTGTGGCACGTCGCGCACGAGATCCAGCCGGAGCCGGAGAGGCGCGGATTGAAGAAGAGCGTGCGGCCGAGCGCTTCGCGCTCCGGCGTGTACATGTTGTCGTCGGGGAACGGCGTGCTCGCCGGGCGACTGTAGCTGGCGAGGAACGGCTGGCTGGCGACGCGCTCGGCGGACGTCGCCGACTTGCCGCCGGCGGCGTCGTCGCTGGCGCGCACCGCCACCGTCAGGCCGAGGGCGCACAGGCTGAGCGCCAGCACGGGCGGTGGCCGATCCGGGCCGAATCGGGTGCCGCCAGCCCGACTTGAGCCACGGCCGCGCTGGCGAGTGGCTCGACCGACGACTTCCCGCAGCGCTAAACGGATATATGATATGCGCTTGCATCATCCGCTGACGCTCGCCCTCCGGCACCTCACGCCGAGCCGGACGATCGACGGCTCCGCGTCCCTGCCTGTCTGGCTGGGACCTGCCGGCCGGCTCGACCTGTCCGGTCTCGCCGACCGGCTGCAGGCGACCTTCGCGGCCGGCCTGACGCCTGCGGTGAACCTGTACGGGGGCTCGGTGGAGCGGCTGGGGCGCGACCAGCGGACCGACGTGCTGGCCACCGCCGCCGGGGTCGCGCGCGGCCGCCGCTTCATCGCCGGCACCCGGCCGACCGAGGACGCCGCGCCGCTGGCGGTCCGCTACGGCCGCGCCGTCGACGCCGTGGTCCGGCAGGGTGGCACGCCGCTGCTCCTCCCGATCCGCGAGCTGGTGGCGCTCGACGGCGACGCGCTGACCCACCTGTGGCGGCAGGCGACGTCCGGGCACCGCGGCGTGCTGGTGATCGAGATGGCCGAGGCCTTCGACGCGCCGGCGCCGTTGTATTCGACCGACCTCGTCACCCGGCTGCTCGACATCGCCAGCCTCGGCGGCCTCGTCCACGTGTCGCTCGATCGCGGCGCCGAATGGGCCCGCGTCGACGCCCGCGACGTCGCCCGCCCCGATTTCCGGATTTACAGCGGTCACGAGCGGGCCCTGGACATGGTGAGCTACGGCAGCGACTACCTGCTCGCCACCGCCGGCGCGGCCCCCGAGGCGTTCGCCGCCCGCGATCGGGCGTGGCGGGCCGGCCAGTCGATCGGCTTCGAGCTGAACGACACGCTGCAGGCCCTCGGCTCGCTGCTCCACCGCGAGCCGATCGCGGGCGCCCGGCACGGCGTGCTGCAGTGGCTGCAGACGCGCGGCGTCGTGCTCCACGCGACACCGGTCGCCGGCATCCCGTCACGCCCGGACACCGACCTGGCGCTCTACTGCGAGCTCACCGCGCGCCTTGATTCCCTGCTCGCCTCCACCGACGCTCTCGACCTGGCGGCCCGCGCCTCCACGGCGACCGCGCCTTGACCGCGACGACGACCGCATGTCCCAACCGGTGTCCTATCCGCGCGTGGCAGCCCTCAAGACGGCGCCACATTTCCTCGCCCGGCTCGACGCGCTGGGCGTCGCGCTCCCCTTCGATGACACGGTCGCGTCCGGGGACGGCTCGCCGCTGGCCCAGCCGGCCGACGGCGACGGCCTGGCGCCGCGCAACCGCTTCTGCATCCTGCCGATGGAGGGCTGGGACGGCACGCCGGACGGGCGTCCGTCCGACCTGACGCGCCGGCGCTGGGGCAGCTTCGGACGGAGCGGCGCCGCCTTGATCTGGGGCGGCGAGGCGTTCGCGGTGCGCCACGACGGCCGCGCCAACCCCAACCAGCTGGCGCTCGGCCCGCATGCAGAGGGCGACCTCGTCTCGTTGCGCACCCACCTCGTCGAGGAGCACGGCCGCGCCACCGGGCGCACCGACGGCCTCGTCGTCGGCCTGCAGCTCACCCACTCCGGCCGCTATGCGCGGCCCAACCCGGGCGGACGCTGGGAGCCGATCACGGCCTACGCGCATCCCGTGCTCGATAACCGCTTCCCGGCCGGCACGCCGATCCGCACCTTCACCGACGCCGAGCTCGACGCGCTGACCGGCGACTTCGTCCGCGCCGCGATCGTCGCCCGCGCCGCCGGGTTCGACTTCGTCGACGTCAAGCACTGCCACGGCTACCTCGGACACGAGCTGCTGAGCGCGTGGGATCGGCCCGGTCCGTATGGCGGCGCCACCGGCCGCACCACGTTCCTGCGGCGCATCGTCGAGGGCATCCGCCGCGACGCGCCGGGTCTCTCGATCGGGGTCCGCGTCTCGGCCTTCGACGCGGTGCCGTTCCGCAAGGACGGCCGCGGCGTCGGCACGCCGGAGGTGGACATGGCGTCCTATCGCAACGCCTTCGGGCTGCTCGCGGATCCGTCCGCAGCGCCCGATCTCGAGCCGGCCCGCGCCTTCCTGCGCGAGCTGGAAGGGCTCGGCATCCGCTGGGTGTCGATCAGCGCCGGCAGTCCCTATTACAACCCGCACATCCAGCGGCCGGCGCTGTTCCCGCCGTCCGACGGCTACCTGCCGCCGGAAGATCCGCTGGTCGGCTGCGCCCGTCAGATCGCCGCGGTCGGCGCGCTCAAGCGCGACTTCCCGAACCTGCGGCTGGTCGGCACGAGCTACTCGTACCTGCAGGAGTGGCTGCCCAACGTCGGCCAGGCGGCGGTGCGCCAGGGCCTGACCGACTTCGTCGGCCTCGGCCGGATGGTGCTCTCGTATCCGAGCTTGCCGGCCGACGTCCTCGCCGGCAAGCCGCTGGCCCGCGGCTCGATCTGCCGCACCTTCAGCGATTGCACGAGCGGGCCGCGCAACGGCCTCGTCTCCGGCTGCTTCCCGCTCGACCCGTTCTACAAGGCGCACCCGGACGCGGCCCGGCTGAAGGCGATCAAGGAAGGCACCCCGGCATGAGCACCGAACGGTCGCGCGGGCAGATGCTGGCGGCGACGACGGCGTTCGTCTCGCTGTTCGCGATCGTCGGCCTGGCCCTCTACGGGCTGCCGTTCTTCTACGACTTCATGGTCAAGGAGTTCGGCTGGACGCGGGCCCAGGTGACGTCCGGCAACGCCTACTCGAAGCTGGTGATCGGCCCGCTGTTCGGGTTCTTCGCCGGCTGGTTCGTCGATCGCTTCGGCTCGCGGAAGCTGATGATCGTCGGCATCCTGCTCGCCGGCCTCGCCCCGATCGGCCTCGGCGCGATGACGTCGCTGGCGATGTTCTACACGTTCTACCTGTGCAACGCGCTCGGCTACGTGCTGGGCGGACCGCTGCCGAACCAGGTCCTGCTCTCGCGCTGGTTCGACGCCGGACGCGGCCGGGCGATGGGCTTCGCCTACCTCGGCATCGGCGTCGGCGGCGCGCTGGTGCCGCTCATCGCGCACGCGCTGGAGGCGCGCTTCGGCTGGCACACCGCGCTGCAGCTGCTCGGCGTGCTGATGATCGCCGTCGCCCTGCCCTTGATCTGGATCGTCAAGGAAGCGCCCGCCTTCGCGGACGCGACTGACGCAGCGTCCGCTTCGGCGCGGCAAGCCCGCTCCGGGAACGCCAGTACGCATGCGCCGGCTGGCACCGCCTCGCTGGCCTCCGGCGGCTCGCGGCCGCGCATCTGGACCGACTGGACCTTCCCGCTCCTGCTGATTGGCAGCATGTGCTCGATCGGCGCGGTCGGCGGGACGATGCAGAACCTGAAGCTGTTCCTCAGCCTCGACAAGCAGATCACGCAGGGCGACGTCGCCGGCGTGCTGTCGCTCGTCCTGGTCGGCAGCATCGGCGGCCGGCTGCTGATTGGCGTGCTCGCCGACATGTTCCCGAAGAAGTACGTGATGCTCGGGATCTACGCGCTGGTCGCGCTGACCGTGCCGCTGCTCTACGCGGCGCCGTCGCTGGGCACGCTGCGCCTGGCCGCGGTCGCCTTCGGCGTCGGCCTCGGCGGCGACTACATGATCATCCCGCTGATGGCCGCCGAACTCTACGGCCTGGCCCGGCTCGGACGGGTGATGGGCGTCGTCCTCACCGCGGACGGCGTCGCCGAGGCGCTGGTGCCGATGGGCGTCGGCGCGCTGCGCGACCACTACGGCTCCTACGGCCCCGGCTTCGCGCTGCTCCTCGGCCTCGCCGTCATCGGGGCGGTCGCCGTCGCGGCGCTGCCGCGGACGCTGCTCGGCCCGCGCCAGCCCGCGGCGAGCCCGGCCGCCGACCCGGCATAGACTCGAACGCGTGCAGCTCAGACGGAGAGCAGCCCGCGGGCGGCTGAGCGTCGTCGCGCTGGCCGTCGGCGCGGCCCTGGCCATCCTGCGCGCCGCGCCTGCGGCGCAGTCCGGGCCGCGCGGTCTGCCCACCATCGTGGTCAGCAACGGCGACGCCGCGATCGCCGAGACGATTGTCTCGGTGTCGCTGCCACCCACCCTCGTCGGCGAGAGCTTCGTCGTCCGCGCCGGCGAGGACGGCGAAGCCGTCGTCACGCAGCTGCTGCGCGATCGGACGCTCGCCTTCGCTGTCAGCGACCTGGCGCCGCGCGAGGTGCGCCGGCTGCGCCTCGAGCCGGCGCTCGATCGGCGCGTCGTCGGCCCGGTGGTGGCGCGCGATCACTTCGATGGCGTCGAGCTGTCGATTGATGGACAACCCGTCGCCGGCTATCGGACGCAGCCGCCGCTGTCGCTGACCGAGGCAGCGCTCCCCGGAGTCGGGCGGGGCGCCGGGCGCGGCGGCTACCTGCATCCGCTGCGGACGCCAGCCGGCGCCATCGTCACCGGCGACGACGTGCCGGGCCGGCCGGAACAGCGCGGCCTGTGGTCGGCGTGGGGGGCGACGCGCGTCAACGGGCGCTGGCCGGATTTCTGGAGCACCCGCACCGGTGCGGTGGAGTTCGAAGGCGTGCTCGGGACCTGGTCAGGGCCGGTCGTCGCGGGGTTCCGCGCCCGCCACCGCGCCGTCGATCGCACCGTGCGGCCGCCGCTGACCGCCGAGACCGAGACCTGGCAGGTGACGCTGCCCGCGCTCGGTCGGGAGGGGCCGGCGCCAGGACGGCAGGGGCCGGCGCTCGGCCGCGTCGAACAGCGTCACCGCGTGATCGACCTGACGATCGCGCACGAAGGTGTGTTGGCCCAGCCGATCGTGGTCGCGGCTGCCGCCTATGGCGGCCTCGGCCTGCGCGGGCCGGGCGCCTGGGCCGGCGGCGCCGGCATGGCGGTGCTGACCTCGGAGGGACGGACGCGGCGCACCGCCTCGCGGTCTCGGGCGCGCTGGGTCGCGATGGTCGGCCTCGTCGGCGGCGCCAACGCCGGCGTCGCCGTCCTCGATCATCCCGACAACGTGCGCCATCCGTCGCCGCTCTACGTCGACGCCGGCCAGCCGTTCGTCAGCCTGGCGCCGATGCAGATCGGCCCCCTCACCCTCCAGCCGAATCGGGAGCTGGTCCTGCGCTACCGGATCGTGACCTTCGACGGCTTCCCCGATCGCGCCTGGCTCGAACGGCTCTGGCAGGCCTACGCCCAGCCGCCGCGCGCGACGCTCGTGCTGGCGCCGTGACCGTTAGGGCCCGTCAGGGAATAACTGACGCATGCTGGCCGCCGCGGCATCCCGCCGGGCGGCGTTGCTCGTCGCTCACATACGCCCGGTATGCTCGCTCCTCGCGCCTTGCCGGGCGGGCGCCCCGACGCCCAGCATGGCATCACTTATTCCCTGACGGGCCCTTACTTCGCGATCTCGCCGCTCTCGCGCTCACTGAAGGCCGTGGCGAACAGCAGCAGCACCCCGCCGGCCATGGCCGCGGGGACCAGCCACAGCTTCGTCCAGTCGTGCGGGATGGCGCCCTCCACGCGGTAGGCGTTCGCAACCAGCCCCGAGAGGTAGGAGCCGATGAACATGCCGACGCCGAGCGTGACGAAGGCGATGAAGCCCTGGGCGGCGCCCCGGATTGCGGCGGGCGCGCGCTTGTCGACGTAGATCTGTCCGGTGACGAAGAAAAAGTCGTAGCAGATGCCGTGCAGGATGATGCCGGCATAGAGCATCCACACCAGCGGGCCGGTATTGCCGAAGGCGAACAGGACGTAGCGGAGCGTCCACGCCAGCATGCCGATCAGCAGCATCTTCTTGATACCGAGCCGGGCGAAGACGAACGGCATGACCAGCAGGAAGCCGATCTCCGACATCTGGCCGAACGTCATCTTGCTCTCGACGCTGGTCATGCCCACCTCGGTCAGGAACGTCGCCGTCAGCGCGTAGTAGAACTGCAGCGGGATCGAGACCAGGAACGAGCCGAGCACGAAGACCGCGAAGGTGCGGTCCTTGAGCAGCGCCAGGGCATCGAGGCCGAGGACGTCGCGCGCCTTGATGCCGCCGGCGCGCCGCGTCGGCGGCGTGTGCGGCAGCGTCAGGCTGTAGACGCCGAGGATGGCCGAGGCCGTCGCCGCCACCTTGAACATGCCGGCGCTCTGACCCAGCCCGAGCGCGGTGATGGTGAAGCCGGCGATGATCCACGAGATCGTGCCCAGCACGCGGATGCCCGGGAAGTCACGGCCCGGATCGCTGACGTGATGGAACGACAGCGAGTTGGCCAGCGCCAGCGTCGGCATGTAGCAGAGCGTGTAGGCGATGAGGATCGTGTAGAACGAACTGAACTCCGTCTGGCTGGACAGCCACCAGAGCAGACCGGCGCCGGCCAGGTGCAGCACCGCCAGCACGCGCTCGGTCGGGAAGAAGCGATCGGCCACCATGCCGACGAAGAACGGCGAGATGATCGCCGCCAGCGCGGTGGTCCCGTAGGCGAGGCCGTTCTGCGGATCGGTGAAGCCGGCCGTCTTCGACAGATACGGCCCCATCGTCACGTACCACGACCCCCAGACGAAGGTACTGGAGGAACATCAGGAGCGAGAGCTGGACGCGGACGGTTGGGGACATGCGGGTCTCAGGAAGCGGGCTTGTCACGCCGAAGCCGCGTCGCGACGACGCGACGCGGCGAAGGCGGAAGCTTACTTCAGCGGCCGGATTTTGAGGTTCTTGAACGCGACCTCGTCGCCGTGGGCCTGGAGGCCGAGGCGCCCGGCCTTGGCCATGCCGTAGGCGGGCCACGCCTTGAACTTGCTCGCAGCGACCTGGGCCTTCCACTTGTCCGACCACAGCTCGTAGTCGACGACCTTGGTCCCGTTCAGCCAATGCTCGACGTGCGCGCCCTTCACCACGAGGCGGGCGCTGTTCCATTCGCCGGCCGGCTTGCAGGCCGAGGCGGGCGCCGGCGGGTCGAGCGCGTAGTTGCCGCCGCAGAAGCGATCGGGCCCGTTCTTGGCGTCCGGGTGGCCGTCGTTGTCGATCACCTGGAACTCGGGCGCGCTGTGGTAGATGGGCTCGCCCTTCGCTTCGACGCCGCGGTAGAACACCCCGCTGTTGCCGTTCTTGGCGACCTTGAAGTCCACGGCCAGTTCGAAATCGCCGAATTCGTCGACGCTGACAAGGTCGCCGCCCGGCCCCTTTGCCGCCGTGATCGCGCCGTCGGCGACCGACCAGTTCGCGGCGACGCCGGTGCCGTTGTTGACGCGCCACTTGTCGATGGTCTTGCCGTCGAAGAGGAGCTGCCAGCCGGCAGTCTTCTCGGCGGCGGTCAACGTGTTGTCGGCGGGCGCTTGTCCGGAGAGCGGCGTCGCAACGGCGATCGTGGCGGCGACGATGGCGGCCGCGGCAAAGCCGGCGTGGAACGAACGGGGGCTGACGAATCTCATGGGGTTCCTCGAAGCGACAGAGCGGAGATGGGCCGGGCAATCGCCGGCCAGTGGAGCGAATGGCGGGAAACGATGGCGCCGGCGCCGGCGCTGGAGTCGATGCGCTGCCAGAGCGCCTGCGCGTCATCGACCGGACCGCCCGGTCCGCGCACGGTCCGCAGCAGGCGCGCGCCGGCCTCGTCGTCGAGCACGTTGATGGCGGTGCTCACGGCATCGGCGTCGATGCCGTGCGCGGCGACCACGCTGGTGGCGCGGCGGCCGGCAATCGGCCAGCCGGTGCGCAGATCGATCACGTGCGATCGGCGGACGCCGTCGACGGTCATCCACTGCTCGGCGTCGCCGGAGGTCGAGACCGCGGCGTTGGCGATCGCGATCCAGTACGGCTCGGCCGCGCCGAGGCGCGGGATGGCGATCCGCCACCCCGCCTGGCCGGGCGGCGGATCGCCGGCGGCGATGTCGCCGGCAATCGCCACGAGCGCGGCGCCGATGCCCTGCCCTTCGAGCACGCGCAGCGCGGCCTCGGCGGCGTAGCCCTTGGCAATACCGCCGGCGTCGAACTCGAGACCGGCCTCGGCCACCGTGACGGTGCGGCGCCGCGCGTCGAGCCGGACCTTGGCGAAGCCACCGGCCGCCCGGGCCGCGGCGACGTGCGCGGCGTCAGGCCAGGTGTTCAGCCGGCGGGCCCGGCGCCAGAGGTGCGTGAGGCGCCCGGCGGTGATGTCGAAGGCGCCGTCGGTGCGCCGGGCCAGCGCGTCCGAGGCCGCGAGCACGGCGAAGAGATCGTCGCTGACGGGCACGGCGACGCCGGCCGCCGCCCGCGAGAGCGCGGCCACCTCGCTGTCGTCGCGATAGTCGCTGAGCCGCGCGTCGATGTCGGCGATGCGGGCGAAGGCGGCCTGGGCCGCGGCCTCGCCCGCCGCGGTCGACGGCGCGTAGAGCACGATGCGAACGAGCGTGCCCATGTGGGGCGCGCTCGTCTCGACGCGGACCCGATCGGGACGGACCGCATCGCCCCTGATCGGGGCCGGCGACGAGGTGGCACCGATGACGGGCGCGAGCGCCGACACGAGCGCCAGGCCGGCGATCGCAGCGGCGCGTCCGCTCACTCGGTGACGCCCGGCATCGGCACCGCGGGCGTCGGTATCGGCCCCCACTCGAGGGTCTTCGGCATCAGGCTGGGCATCGCCAGCGCCTGCTCCCAGGTCACGACGCCGCCCTGGTAGGCCGCCTCGCGGCCGAGGATCCCGGCGAGCGAGCTCTCGGCGATCTGCTTCAGCTCGTTGAGCGGCTTGCCGGCGCGCAGGCTCTCGATCAGGTGCGTGTGCTCGGTGACGTAGGCGTCGTTGATCTCGCCTTCGAGCGTCCACGGGGTGGCGCCGGTGAGGAAGAACTTCGGCAGGATGAAGGCCCGGCCCTTGGTCCCGACGACCTCGTTGGCGACCTTCTTGTCGGTGTTGTCCTGCTGCCGCGTGAACATCGAGACGTGGACGCCGTTCGGGTACTCGTAGTCGACGGCGAAGTGGTCGTAGATGTGGCCCCACTCCGGGCCGGTCCGCACCTGGCGGCCGCCGGTGGCGACGGCCTTGACCGGGTTGCCGCGCATGATCCAGTTGAGCGCGTCGATGTTGTGCACCGCCTGCTCGACGATGTGGTCGCCGGACAGCCAGGTGTAGTACAGCCAGTTGCGCATCTGGTGCTCGAGCTCGCTCCACTCCGGCTGGCGTTCCTTCCGCCACAAGCCCGAGGTGTTGTACCAGCCGTTGAGGCCGACGATGTCGCCGATCTGGCCGTCGTGGACGCGCTTGATCGATTCGAGATAGCCGGTGTGGTGCCGGTAGATGGTGCCGGCGACGAGGCCGAGCCCCTTCTTCTTCATCTCCTCGAACGACTCGAGACAACTGCGGACACCGGCGCCGTCGACCGCGACCGGCTTCTCCGCGAAGATGTGCTTGCCGGCGGCGACCGCCGCCTTGATGTGGCCCGGGCGGAACGCCGGCGGCGTCGCCAGGATGACGTAGTTGACGTTGGCCTGGAGCACCTTCTGGTAGGCGTCCAGCCCGACGAAGCAGGTGTCGTCGGTCACGGCGAACTTGTCGCCGAGCTTGCCGGCGAGCATCGTCCGCGACTCGTCCAGCCGGTCCTTGAAGGCATCGGCCATCGCGACGATGCGGACGCCGGGGGCGGAATCGACGACGTTGCGGGCGGCCCCGGCGCCGCGGCTGCCGCAGCCGATCAGGCCGACGCGGATCTCGTCGCTTCCCTGCGCAAAGGCTCCGGGCAGTGTGTTCGCGCTCATGACGGCCTCAGTTCGTGGTGGCGCCGGGCATCGGCACCGGCGGCGTCGGCAGCGTGGCCGACAGGTCGATGGACGGCGGCGCCAGCACGGTCGTGCTGTTGACGACGTCGTCGAAGGTCACCACCTTGCCGGTGTAGGCGGCCTCGCGGCCCATGATCGCCGAGGCCGTCGACTCGGTCACCCACTTCAGCTCGCTGACCGGCTCGCCCTTGCGGATCGAGGCGATGAAGTCGGCGTGCTCCTGCTGGTACGGGTCCAGCTCTTTGCGCTTGATGGCGCCGCCGTCGAAGGCGTTCGGGCCGGTGATCTTGTAGTCGTTGACCTGGCAGGTGCCCTTGCTGCCGACCAGCGCCTCGGACACGCTGCCCGCCGTGCCCTGCTGCTGCCGGCACATGCTGAACAGGTGGACGCCGTTCTCGTACTCGAAGTCGACGGCGAAGTGATCGTAGATGTGGCCCCACTCCGGCCCAGTCCGGACCTGGCGGCCGCCGGTGCCCATCGCCTTGATCGGGTGCCCCTTCATCGCCCAGTTGACGACGTCGATGTTGTGGACGTGCTGCTCGACGATGTGATCGCCGCACAGCCACGTGAAGTAGTACCAGTTGCGGAGCTGCCACTCGGTGTCGGACCACTCCGGCTTGCGGCCGCGGTTCCACAGCGCGCCCTGGTTCCAGTAGGCGCGGGCGGCGACGATGTCGCCGATGGCGCCGTCGTGGATGCGGGCCATCGTCTCGAGATAGCCCTGCTGGTGGTGCCGCTGCAGGCCGCAGCCGACCAGCAGCTTCTTCTGCGCGGCGACGTCGACCAGCGACAGGCAGGTCTTGATGCCCGGCCCGTCGACCGCGACCGGCTTCTCGGTGAAGATGTGCTTGCCGGCTTCGACCGAGGCCTTGAGATGCTCGGGACGGAAGCCCGGCGGCGTCGCCAGGATGATGTAGTTGGCGTCGCTCTGCAGCACCGACTTGTAGCCGTCGAGGCCTGAGAAGGCGCGATCGTCTGGAACGATGGCCGCCGGGCCGACCCGGGTCAGGTTCTTGCGCGCCTCCTGGAGGCGATCCGGGAACAGCTCGGCGATCGCGACCAGCCGGACGCCCTTCGCCGCCTTGATCGCGTTCTGGACCGCGCCGGTGCCGCGGCCGCCGGCGCCGATCAACCCGATGCGAATCTCGTCGCTCCCAGCCGCCCACGCTCCGGGCAGGCCGACCTGCGAGGCGGCCAGCGCACCGGCCGCGACCGACGTGCTCTTGATGAAGGTGCGGCGTGAGATCGACTCGCGCGTCGCGCCCGGGGTCGTGCCGTTGTGGTCGGATGCCATGACTGCCTCCGTGTTGGGGCCGCCGCTACGGTTCGTAGCTGGTGCCCGTCGCTACTGCCCGCAGCTACTGCCCGTAATCTGGGCTCTGCCGGGTGATGCGCGATTGGAAATCCTTGAGCGCGGGCGTCTCGTCGACGGCCCGGACGATGCGGAAGCCGACGAAGATGGCGTCCGTGTGCCACCAGATACTCTGCGGGAGCTGCGGATCGCGGCGGCTCCACTCCGGATCCGAGGCGCGGCGGGCGGCACTCCGCAGCATCGCCGGCTCGTCCTCGAAGCCGCCGCCGCGCACGACGTGCGGGTAGCGGGCAGGCCCCGGCACGCTGACCGGCGAGGCGACCGGCGACGGCAGCGCGGCGAGACGCTGGTAGCGCCTGGGCTCGTGCTGGTCGATCACCCACTCGGCGACGTTGCCGTGTAGATCGAACAGGCCGAAGGCGTTGGCTTTCTTCTGGCCGCCGAGGTGCGGCTTGCCGCCGCTGTTGGCGGCGTACCAGGCGACATCGGCGAGCGACCCGGGCGTCGCGCCAGACGACCACGGCGTGGTGGTGCCGGCGCGGGCCGCGTATTCCCACTCGGCCTCCGTGGCGAGGCGATAGGCCTTGCCGGTCTTTGCCGACAGCCAGCGGCAGTACTCGGCCGCCGCGTGCCAGGTCATGCCGAGGGCCGGCTGCTTGTCCTTGCCGAAGCCCCACGACTCGTCGGCGTAGGGCGGCGTCGGCCGGCTGACGGCGTCGGCGCCTGCATTCGCGCCGATCGGGGTCGCGCCGGGCGTCGCGGCCGCCCTCTTGGCGAACGCGAAGAGATCGGTACTCGGCCCAGGTGACTTCGAGCTTGCCCATCCAGAACGGGCCGACCTTCACCTGCACCGGCGGGCCTTCGTCTTCGTAGTGAAACGGTTCCGAGGCCGGGCTCCCCATGGTGAAGGTGCCGCCGGGGACCGGCACCATGTCGAAGCTGACGGTGGTCCCGGGGATGGTCTCGGTGTAGGGTGCCACCGCCGCAGCGGCTGCCTGAGCATGCGTCGGCGCTGCGGGCGCCGGAGAGAGGTCCGTCGCGGCGCGGCCCGCGGCGCTGGCCGCGAGCACCACCGCACCGAACGCCGCCATCGTCGTCGCGAAAAGTCGGGGGAACTGTCGCATCGAACGTTCGAACGCTAGCTTAGAGCGAAAGAGCCCGTGGAAGGAAACCTTCCACGGGCTGTGTTGCGGCCGCCGGCGCAGTCCTAGAAGAGGAAGCGCAGGCTGAGCTGGATATCCCGACGGTCGTCGCTCTTCGACGTCGACCGGCCGAAGTTCGCGTTGGTGATGTCCGTGCTCGGTCCGTTCAGGTTCGCGTGGTTGATGAAGTTGAACACCTCGGCGCGGAACTGCACCTTGCTCGAACCGCCCAGCCCGAAGTTCTTGAACAGGGCGATGTCCCACTGCTGCTGACCGGGACCATAGATCAGGTTGCGCGGCGCGTTGCCGAACGTGCCCGCTGCCTGGTTGGCGAAGGCCGCCGGGTTGAACCAGAAGTTCTGGTCGTTGCCGTTGCCCGCCGAGAACGACTGGCTGGCGTTGGCCGTGACGTCACCGACGAGGTCGACCGGCTGGCCGTTGCTGCCTTCGCCGACGCCGGCGATGTCGTTCGTCCGCACGATCGAGAACGGCGTGCCCGTGCGGAAGAAGCTGGCGCCCGAGAGCTGCCAGCCGCCGAGCAGCTTCCCAACCATCGACTGCTGGTCGCGGAAGAACGGCAGGTCGTAGATGTAGTAGACGTTCACCACGTGCCGGCGGTCGAAGCTCGAGTTGCCGAAGAAATTCGTGTCGTCGTAGGTGTTCCACAACACGTTGCGCTTGTCGCTGCCGTCATCCACCGACTCGCCGAGCGTGTAGGCGAAGCCGACCTTCAGGCCCTTGCTGTAGCGCCGGTCGGCGCTGATCTGGAGGCTCTTGTAGGTCGAATCACCCGAATTCTCCGAGATGCGGATCGCGCCGTAGCCCTGGTAGGGACGCAGGGCCGCGATGTTGACGCCGGGGTTGGCCTGGATCGTTCCGGCCCGCAGCTGGTTGATGTTGCGCTCGCGCTGGAGGTAGAGGCCGCGGCGGGCGACGAACGTCACGTCGAGCGTGAAGCCGAACGGGACCTCACGCTGCATGCCGGCCGCGAACGTGTAGGCCGTCGGGTGCTTGAAGACCGGATCCTGGCCGTTGATGGCGAACGGGAGATCCGCCGAACCGACGGTGCCGCCGCCCGGGTTGTCGGCGCTGCCGTTGGCGATCGTCACCTGCGGCTGGAACGGCACGTTGCCGCCGAGCAGCGTCGAGTCGTTGAGCGTGACGCGGTTGTGGAAGACGCCGCCGCTGGCGCGGACGACCGTCTTGTCGTTGACCGACCAGGACACGCCGAGGCGCGGCTCGAAGGCGTTGGCGTGGGTCTGGGAGAAGCCGCGCGGCTCACCGCGGAACAGCGCGAGGATCGCCGGGTTGCTGGCGATCGGCGAGTTGGCCGCATCGCCCTCGAAGCCGTCGCCCGGCAGGACGACGCCGTTGTAACGCGGTCCGCTGATCAGGCGGCCCGTGGTGCGGCTCATCACCGCCGCGTTGGCGGAGTCGTAGAAGCGCGGATCGAAGTTCGAGATGTTGTTGGTGGTCGAGTACCAGGGCGGCCAGTAGACCCACCGCACGCCGCCTTCGACCGTCAGGTCGTCGCGCGGCTTCCACGAATCCTGGACGAACACGTCGGTCGCGAGCGAGCGCCACTGGGTGAAGTTGCGCTGGCCGAGCTCGGCGTAGTCCGAGAAGGCGCCGAGGGCGGTGTTGGCGACGGCGAGACCGGTCCCGCCGGCCGTGGCGCCCCGGCTGTCCAGGAAGGCGAACAGGCCATTCTGGTTGTTGGTGCCGCCAGGCGTCGCGCTGACGTTGATCTGGTCGAAGTCATCCTCACCCGAGTACTCGAACGAGACGCCCGCCTTCAACGTGTGGCGGCCTTTCACCATCGTGGTGACGTTCGACACCGTGTGAATCGGGCCGCTCGACGAGGACGGGTAGGGGCCGCCGTCGATCGTCGAGAAGCCGGCGATCTGGACGGTCGGCACCTTGTCCAGAATTTCCTTCTCCTGGAAGATGTACGGGTAGTTGATGCCGTAGCGGCTGCGCTGGTAGACGCCGTCCTCGGTGAAGACGTTGATGAAGACGTCGTCCTTGGAGAAGGTGTAGCTGAACTCGTTGATCAGATTGTTCTTGATCGTCGACGTCCAGCTCGCCGTCTGGGTCTGGTTCGGCCGGTCCCAGTCCGTCCGCGCGAAGGTCATGCCGCCGCGGAAGGCGTCGACCGCGACCCAGTTGTACCTCGAGTAGCGATACGTGAACTGGTTGTTCGCGTTGAGCCGGTAGTCGAGGCGCAGGTTGTCCTTGCGCTGATCCTGCGGGTTCGGGCTGGACAGAATGGCATTGGCCGAGCCCTGGCGGAAGCCGGGCGTGGGCAGCGGGTAGGCGTTGAGCAGCGCCAGGCCGGTCTGCGACAGCCGGTTGGCCGGAATGACGTTGCCCGGGAACGGCTGGCCAGTCTGCGGGTCGGTAATGGTGCGCGTGCCGCTGAAGAAGCCGTTGGCCGGGTTGAGCAGCTCGCTGAAGTCGCCGCGGCGCATCGCCTCGGTCGGCACGGTGACGACGCTGTTCTGGACGGCCAGGAAGTTCACCCACTCCTGCGCACCGAAGAAGAACAGCTTGTCCTTCGCCATCGTGCCGGGGATCGGGCCGCCGAACGAGTAGCCGTACTGCTTGTAGTCGAACGGCGCCGGGCCGCTGTTCTCGAGGGCGTTGGTGCTGCGGTTGCGGCCCCAGGTGTTGGCCTGCAGCGTGTCGTCGCGCATGAAGTACGACGCGCTGCCGCTGTAGCGCTGGCCGCCGCTCTTGGTCACCATGCGGATCTGGCCGCCGCTGGCGCGCCCGAACTCCGGCATGTAGTTGGCCGTCAGGACCTGGACTTCCTGGATGGCGTCGACGTTCTGGACGCCGACCGCGGCGCCCGACGAGCGCGTGCGGATCGCCGTGGCCCCGTCGATGGTGATGTTGTTTTCGTCACTGCGGCTGCCGTTGATGTTGTAGCCGCCGTTGCTCAGGCTCGAGAAGCCGTAGTTGTTGAAGCTGCCGCCGATGACGCCCGCCTTGAGACCGGCCACGCCGATCGGGTTGCGGCCGTTGAACGACAGCTGCTCGATGTCCTTTGCTTCGACCGTCTTGCGCAGCGTCACGTCGGTCTGCAGCGCAGCCGCGTCGGACGTCACGGTCACGACCTCGGTGAGCGCACCGGGCTCGAGCGTGAAGCCGATCGTGATGCTGGCCGAGGCGTCGAGCTGGACCTCGGCGCGGTTGGACTTCTTGAATCCATCGAGCTCGGCGCTGATGTCGTACTGGCCGGGGGTCAGCTGGGCGAGGCTGTAGAAACCAGAGGCGTCGGTCACGACGGTACGCGCTTGACGCGTCTGCAGGCTGGTGGCGGTCACGGTGACACCGGGAACGACACCGCCCTGCTGATCGACGACGGTCCCCGACACCGAGCCGCGTTCGAGCTGTGCGGCCGACGGTCGGGGAGCAGCGACCAGGAGCGCCAACGCAGCGAGCGCCGCGCTGAGCCAGGTCGTGCGTTGGCGGGGGGAACGGGACATGAGCCTCTCCTTCAAAACAAGCCGCAGGAACTTGCAAACCGGCCCGGTCGCGGACGCGTAGCCGTACATGGCGCCGTCGAGTGGTGAAACCGGTGCTTCAACATAGACCGGCTTGATTTACTTGCAGTCGCGAATCATATGGGCATGACACAGCGGCGGTACGGCCAGAGTCGTAGAGTCCGACATCATGGCCACGCGGCGTGACGTCCTGACGACACTCGGCACCGGCCCGGCAGCGGGGGTGGAGCCCTGGCCAGGCCACCGGGACGCCCGGGTCCGTCGGCGAGGTCGGATGCCAAAGCGTGCCACGCCGACGTGGGCTACACTCCCGCTGTGAAGGCCGGTTTTCCGATGGCTCAGACCTCGATCGCGTTCCGGGCCGGCGGCGCCGCCGCCCTCCTCCTGGCGGCGGCTGCGGTGGCGGCCGTCACCCCCCTGGCGGCCGGCGACAAGCGCCCCGTCGCCGGGGCGCAGCCGCCACGCGTGACGCTGTCCCACCCCGGCGGCCAGCCGCGGATCGACGTGCTCGTCGACGGCAAGCCGTTCACGTCGTACATCTGGCCGGGCACGCTGAAGAAGCCGACCCTCTACCCGATCCGCAGCGGCAGCGGCGTGGTGCTGACGCGCGGCTTCCCGCCGGCCGCCGGCGAGCGCGCCGATCATCCGCACCACGTCGGGCTGTGGTTCAACTACGGCGACGTCAACGGCTACGACTTCTGGAACCATTCGAGCGCGATCATCGATCCGGCTCGGCTGGAGAAGATGGGCCGTATCGTCCACACGGCGGTCACGAAGATGGACAACGGTCGCGGCCACGCCGAACTGGGCGTGCGGACCCGCTGGGTCACGGCGCAGAACGGCACGCCGCTCGTCGACGAGGAGACCACGTTCATCTTCCGGGCCACCGCCGACGGGCTGCGCGTCATCGATCGCGCCACCTACCTGACGGCGGCCGGCCAGGACGTCGCCTTCACCGATAACAAGGAAGGCCTGCTCGGGCTGCGCGTGCGCCGCGCCCTCGAGGACCCGGCCGAGAAGAGCGGCGAGTTCGTCGACGCCGCCGGCAAGGTCACCAAGGTGGATGCCCTCGACCCGGCCGGCGTGACCGGCGTCTATACCAGCAGCGAGGGCAAGACGGGCGGCAAGGTCTGGGGGACGCGCAGCAAGTGGACGACGCTGGCCGGGACGGTCGACGGGCGCCCCGTCACCATCGCCATCCTCGACCATCCGGGCAACCCGGGCTACCCGACCTACTGGCACGCCCGCGGCTACGGGCTGTTCGCCGCCAACCCGCTCGGCCAGGCGGTGTTCAGCGAGGGCAAGGAGAGGCTGAACTTCACCTTGAAGCGCGGCCAGAACCAGCTGTTCCGCTACCGCGTGCTCATCGCCGACCGGGCCCTGACGCCAGCGGAGATGGAGACGCAGTACCAGGCCTGGGTCGAAGAAGCCGTACGATGACGGAGCACGAGCGACGCATGACGACCATCCACCTTTCGATGACGACGCGCCGCTTCGGCGCCCTGACCCTGCTCGGCGGATTGGCGCTGGCGCTGGCCGTCACGGTGGCGGCGGCCCCGCTCCAGGCCGCCGACGAGCCGGTCAAGACAGCCGCGGCCGCGGTGGACGCCAAGGCGCTCTACGAAGCCAAGTGCCAGGTCTGTCACATGGCCGACGGCAACTCGCAGATCATGCCGAACATGAGCTTCGCCGACGGCATCTGGAAGCACGGCTCGACGCTCAAGGCCGTTCAGACCACGATCAACACCGGCGTCGCCGGCACGGCGATGATCGCGTGGCAGGAACAGTTGACACCGGCCGAGGTCGCTGCCCTCGCCAGATTTGTCCGCAAGTTCGACAAGAAGCTCAAGTAGCGCCGACCTGCCATCATGCGGATCGTCTCGCTGCTGCCCAGCGCCACGGAGATCGTCTGCGCGCTCGGGCTCGAGTCCTCACTGGTCGGCGTCACCCACGAGTGCGACTTCCCCGCCGCCGTCGCGCGCCTGCCCAAGGTGACGCGGACGCTGATCCCGCACGACGCGGCCAGCGTCGAGATCGACGCGCTGGTCCGCGAGCGGCTGAAGACGCAGCAGGCGCTCTACACGCTCGACCTGCCGACGCTCGAGGCGTTGGCGCCCGACCTGATCGTGACGCAGGCGCTGTGCGACGTCTGCGCCGTCGCCGACGCCGAGGTGCGCCAGGCCGCCGGCGCATTGCCGGGCCAGCCCCGCGTCGTCAACCTCGAGCCGACCTGCCTGGACGATGTCTTCGCGTGTCTCGGCCTGGTCGCGGAGGCCGCCGGCGTGGCGGCGCGCGGGCGTGACGTGGTCGCCGCCCTGCGCGCCCGCGTCGACGCCGTCGCCGCTCGCGCGACCCGCGTCGAGCCGTCCCCGACCGTCGGCCTGCTCGAATGGATCGATCCGCCGTTCAGCTCCGGGCACTGGACGCCCGAGCTGATCGCCCTCGCCGGCGGCCGCGCGGTCCTCGGCACCGCCGGGGCGCGCTCGCACACGTTGACCTGGGACGCGGTCCGCGCCGCCGATCCCGACGTGCTCGTCATCGCCTGCTGCGGCTTCGACGTCGCGCGCACCCGCCAGGACGTGCCGATCCTCGCGCGTCAGCCCGGTTTCGACGCGCTGGCCGCGGTCCGCGCCGGCCGCGTCTACGTGACCGACGGCAACGCGTATTTCAGTCGCCCGGGGCCGCGGCTCGTCGACAGCCTCGAGATCCTCGCGCATGCGCTCGCGCCGGACGTGCATCCGCTGCCGCGCGGATTGTCCGCAGCCGAGGCCGCGCTCACCGCGCGGCCAGCATAGCGGCGACTCGCGCGGAACTCCCAACTGCCAAGCTCCAACTTCCAAGGAATTCCCAACGACCAACGCCCAAGAAGACCCGCCGAGTGCGAACCCAGCACGATTGGGAGTTGGGGGTTGGGAGTTCTTTGGGAGTTGGACATTGGGAGTTGGAGGTTGACGCCGCCCCCTATGCCTTCGGCGTCTTCGGCGTCTTGTAGTAAATGACGTAGTAGGTCGCCGGCACCGTGCCGGTGTTGCGCAGGCCGGTAACCGCGCCGGACGCGAAGAAGAGAATCGCGCCGGGACCGGCCTTCTGCGTCGTGCCATCGAGCGACACCTCGACCTCGCCCTCTTTCACGATCAGCACTTCTTCCTGCAGGTGCCGCACCGGCTGGCCGCTGATCTTGCCCGGGGCGAGCGTGGTGACGTGGACGTGGAGCAGGTCGACGGTCTCGGTCGGTCCGTCGAGGACCGCGCGGCGCTCGCCGTTGGGGATCGGCACCACCGGCAGTGACGCCCAGTCGAGCACCTTGGACGTGAGCGGGGCGGCCACGGCCGGCGGCGCCGGCGAGATAGAGGACACCGGCGGCGGCGCGTTCGCGGAGCGCACTGCGAAGATCCCCAGCCGCTTACCGGTCTCGTCGAGGAACTCGAGCCGTCCTCCGGCGATCCGCCACGAGCGGGTTCCCTGGATCGCCGCCGCGAATCGCCGCGCCACCTCGTCGGTCCCCGGGCACGCCATGCGCGTGGTGATCATCGGCTCGAACGAGATCCGATCCCGGTTCCGCGTGTACGGGGCCGAGATCCGGTTGCAGCCGTCGGTGCCGGCAATGCGACCGTTGGCCACGAAGTCGAACCTCGGCTGCTGCGCGGCGGGCTCGGCCGGCACCGGCGTCCCGGCGAGCTCGACGGCGGCCCAGGTCGTTCCGGCGAGCGACGACGCGTCGCCGGCCTGCCCGGCCAGCGACGATCCCCACGCGACGACGACGGCGGTCAGCAGCAATGCCCTCATGGGACCTCCTACGACGAGGGGGCGTCCGCAGCTTCCGCCCGCTCTCGACGACCTGAAATGCCTCGCCGAGCATCGACTCGAGATCGGCCCACTCGTCAGCGGGTAGATCAGGCTTCAGGAACATCGGGAGGGCGAGGAGCCGTACATGCGAACCGACCGTCACGGGGTGTCCATGACAGTCGGTGGTCGTCCCAGGCGCCGGCAGATCGCTAGACGTCACACAGCGTGACGGCTTCGCCGAGGCTGGTCATCGGATCGCGCTGTTTCCGATTTCCGGCCGCGCTCTCACGCGCGGCCGGGCCGCCCTTCCGGCGTGCGGACAGCTATTCGCGACGCTGGGCGCGTCGCGGCGTCCGCACGGGGCGCCAGCGCTCCGTTAGACGTCGCACAAGGTCACGGCTTCGCCGAGCGACGTCATCGGGTCGCGCTTCGGGATGAACTCGTGCGCGAAGTGGCCTTTGTAGCCGGTCGCGATGATCGCCTCGACCACCGCCGGCCAGTTCAGCTCCTGCGTCGCGTCGAGCTCGTTGCGGCCGGGCACGCCGCCGGTGTGGTAGTGGCCGATCTGGTCCTTGTATTTGCTTAGCGTCGCGATGACATCGCCCTCCATGATCTGCATGTGGTAGATGTCGTAGAGCAGCTTGATGTTGGGCGAATCGATCGCGGCGACGATGGCCGCCCCGTAGGGCGTGTTGTCGCCGATGTAGTCGGGGTGATTGACCTTGCTGTTCAGCAGCTCGATGTTGACGGTGACGCCGTTGTCCTCGGCGATCGGCTTGATCTGCTTGAGGCAGGCGATCGAGTTCTTGATCCCATCGTAGTCCGACATGCCGTCGCGCTTGCCGAAGAAGCAGATGGCGTTGGGGAAGCCGGCCGCCTTGAGCTTGGGCAGCCCGGTCTTGAACGCGTTGATCAGCGTCTCGTGGTGCTTGGGGTTGTTCAGGCCCTCGTTGATGCCGCCGGCGCCGACGTAGGCCATCGAGCAGGTCAGGCCGAACTCGCCCTTGGCGACGGTCCACTGCTCCTCGTTGAGCAGGTCGACGGCAGTCAAGCCGCGATCGACGACGCCCTTGTAGAAGGCCTTGATGTCCATCTGCCGGTAGCACCACTGGCAGACCGATTGGGTGATCCGCTTCTTGGTCGGCTTGCGGATCGGCATGGCCCCGGCCATCTGCTGCGCGGCCGCCTCGCGAGCGGCAAGTGTAGCCGTGACGGCCGTCAGGCCCACGGCGGTGAATGCGTCGCGTCTGGTGAGTTCCATCGTCTCGCTCCTGTCGCGGACGCCTCGCCGCCGGCAGCACGCGCTACCAGCTATGAAGCGTCCCGTCCAACTTGCGGTTCACGGGCAGATATGCCGGGTCGTAAGGATACTGCGCGGCCAGCGTCTCGTCGATCTCGACGCCGATGCCCGGGCCCTCGCCCGGGTGCATGAAGCCGTCCTGGTAGGTGTACTGGTGTGGGAACACGCGGTCGGTCTGGGCCGTGTGCGGCATGTGTTCCTGGATGCCGAAGTTGTGCACGCTCAGCCCGAAGTGCAGCGCCGCGGCCATGCACACCGGGCTCAGGTCGGTGGCGCCGTGACAGCCGGTGCGGACGTGGTACAGGTCGGCCAGCGCGGCGACGCGGCGCAGCTGCGAGATGCCGCCGCCGTGCCCGACCGTCATGCGGATGAAGTCGATCAGCTGCTCGGTGATCAGCCGCTGGCAGTCGTGAATCGAGTTGAAGACCTCGCCGACGGCGATCGGCGTGGTCGTGTGCTGGCGGACGACGCGGTAGCCTTCCTGCAGCTCCGCCGGCACCGGATCTTCCATCCACCACAGACGATACGGCTCGAGGCTCTTGCCGACCCGCGCGGCTTCGATCGGCGTCAGCCGGTGATGGACGTCGTGCAGCAGGTGCAGCTCGGGCCCGAACTCGGCCCGGACGCGCTCGAACAGCGTGGGGATGAACTCGAGGTAGGCCTCGGTGCTCCACACGTGCTCGGACGGCAGGCCCTTCTCGGCCGGCTCGTAGGGCACACCACCCTTCGGCACGCCGTAGGTCGAAGCCAGCCCCGGGATGCCACTCTGGACCCGGATCGCCTTGTAGCCGAGGTCGAGGTGCGCGGCGACGTCCTTGAGCGCGGCGTCGGTGTCCTTGCCGTTGGCGTGGGCGTAGACCAGGACCGCCTCGCGCGAGGCGCCGCCGAGCAGCTCGTAGAGCGGCATGTCGGCGGCCTTGGCCTTGATGTCCCACAGCGCGGTGTCGACCGCGGCGATGGCCGCCATCGTCACCGGCCCGCGCCGCCAGTAGGCCCCCTTGTAGAGGTACTGCCAGGTGTCCTCGATGCGGCGCGCGTCGCGGCCGATGAGGAGCGGCACCAGGTGATCGGACAGGTAGCTCGCGACCGCCAGCTCGCGGCCGTTCAGCGTGGCGTCGCCGAGCCCGGTCAGGCCGTCCTCGGTCGTCAGCTTCAGGGTGACGAAGTTGCGGCCCGGACAAGTGACGATGACCTTGGCGTCGGTGATGCGCATGCGGCCTGTGACGGCGTGTCGATCAACGCTGGACGCGGCCGCTGGCGTCGCCGCCGGCCAGCCGATCGACCTCGGCCACCGAGACGCGGTTGAAGTCGCCGGGGATGGTCTGCTTGAGGGCGCTCGCCGCCACCGCGAAGCGCAGCGACGCTTCGGGCGTCCGACCGGTCGCCAGGCCGAAGATCAGCCCGCCCGCGAAGCTGTCGCCGCCGCCGATCCGATCGATCAGGCGGACGTCGTAGTGCTGGCTGCGGTAGAAGGCTCCGGTCGCCTTGTCGAACAGCACCGCGCTCCAGCCGTTGTCGGACGCCGAGATGCTCTCGCGCAGCGTGATGGCGATCTGCGAGCAGCCGAACTCCTCGGTGATCTGGCGCGCGACCGCCTCGTAAGCGGCCAGGTTCAGCTGGCCGCTGGTCACGTCGGTGCCTTCGACGTGCATCCCGAGAACCGACTGGATGTCTTCCTCGTTGGCGATGACCACGTCGACGAGCGGCATCAGCGGTCGCATCGCCGCCTGCGCCTGCGTCTCGGACCACAGCTTCTTGCGGAAGTTGAGGTCGACGCTGGTCCGGCAGCCGGCCGTCCGGGCGGCCTCGAGGGCCTCCCTGGTGCAGGCCGTGCCGTTGGCACCGAGCGCCGGCGTGATGCCGGTGGTGTGGAACCAGCTCGCACCGGCGAACACCGGCGTCCAGTCGACCGTGCCGGGCGTCATCTCGCTGATCGCCGACCGGGCGCGGTCGTAGATGACGGTGGAGGCGCGCTGGCTGGCGCCGGCCTCCGCGTAGTAGATGCCGATGCGATCGCCGCCGCGGACGATGAAGTCGGTGCGGACGCCTTCGGCGCGCAGGGCGCGGATGGCACCGTCACCGATGGCGTGGTTCGGCAGCCGGGTCACGTAGCGGCTCTCGAGCCCGAACTGGGCGACGCACACCGCGACGTTGGCCTCGCCGCCGCCGTAGGTGGCGCCGAGCACGGGCGACTGCAGGAAGCGCTCGAACCCCGGCGGGCTCAGGCGCAGCATGATCTCTCCGAAGGTGACGACGATGGACATGATGCGGCTCTGCTCGAACGTGCCGGTGAGCTACGTTCGCTCCTGGGCTCGCTCCTGGGCGCGGGCCTTGGCGACGGCGCCGACGACGGTGCGGGCGTTGTCGGCGATGACCTCGAAGCGGCTCTCGGCGATGGCCTTGGGATCGAGGAGCGCGGTGCCGACGCCGACCGCGACAGCGCCGGCGGCGATCCACTCGCCGGCGTTGGTCAGCGAGACGCCGCCGGTCGGCATCATCTTGATCTGCGGCAGCGGCCCGCGGATGTCCTTGAAGAACTGCGGCCCGAGGGCGGTGGCCGGGAACACCTTGACGACGTCGGCGCCGGCCTCCCAGGCGGTGAGGATTTCGGTCGGCGTGAAGCAGCCGGGCATCGCCGCCACGTCGTAGCGGTGGCACATCTCGATGACGCGGAGGTTCAGCGTCGGCGCGACGATGAACGAGGCGCCGGCCAGGATCACCTGGCGCGCCGTCTCGGGATCGAGCACCGTGCCGGCGCCGAGCCGCAGCCCCTTGGGCAGGTCCTTGGCAAGCTGTTCGATGAGCCCGACCGCCCCGGGCACCGTCATCGTCACCTCCATCGCCGTGACGCCGCCGGCGATCAGCGCGTCGGCGACGCCTTTCAGCTTGCTCGGATCCTTCATCCGGATGACGGCGACGACGCCGGACGCGGCGACGTCCTGGACGACCTGGAGGCGCGACATGGGAACCGAGACCTCAGTCGATGGGGGCCGGCGCGAGGCGCGGCACCAGGAGATGGATGACCGCCAGCCCGATCAGGTACATCGAGCCCGCGATGAAGAACACGCCGACGTAGCTGCCGGTGCGCTGGAGGATCTCGCCGACGACCAGCGTCAGGCACATGCCGCCGATGGCGCCGGCCATGCCGCCGAAGCCGACCACCGATCCGACCGCGCGGCGCGGGAACATGTCGGAGACCAGCGTGAACAGGTTCGCGGACCAGCCCTGGTGCGCCGAGGCGGCGAGCGACACGAGCAGCACCGCCGACCACAGGCTGGTGACCTGTGACGCGAAGACAATCGGCGTCACGGCGACGGCGCAGATCAGCATCGTCACCTTGCGCGCGGCGTTGACCGTCCAGCCGCGATTCAGGAAGAACGAGGACAACCAGCCGCCGCCGATGCTGCCGACGTCGCAGATCAGGTAGATCACGAACAGCGGCGCCATCGACTGCTTCAGATCGAGGCCGTAGTTCCGATTGAGGAAATCCGGAATCCAGAAGAGGTAGAGCCACCACACGGGGTCGGTGAGGAACTTGCCGAGCGCGAAGGCCCACGCCTGCCGGTAGGTCATCAGCCTGGCCCAGGCGATGGGCGTCACCGGCTCCGATGGATCGCTCTGAATCAGCGCGAGTTCCTCAGCCGTGACGCGCGGATGGCGATCGGGCGTGGTGTAGCTCACCCACCACCAGATCAACCAGAGGAACCCGAGCAGGCCGGTGACGATGAACGCCTCCTGCCAGCCCCACAACGCGACCAGCGGCGGCACTACCAACGGCGTGATCAGGGCGCCGATGTTGGTGCCGGAATTGAAGATGCCGGTGGCGAGGGCCCGCTCCTTGCGCGGGAACCACTCGGCGACGGTCTTGATGGAGGCCGGAAAATTGCCGGCCTCGCCGAGACCGAGGAAGAAGCGGGCCAGGGCGAAGCCGGCCGCGGCGCCGCCGAGCGTCACGAAGGTGACGCCGGTCTTCTCGTCCAGGTTGAGCGTGGGGAACCACAGGCCGGGCACGAAGTTGGCGAAGGCATGGCCGATCGCGGCGACGCTCCACAGCACGATGGCCAGCGCGAACCCGATCTTCGTCCCCAGCCTGTCCATCACCCGGCCGGCCAGGAGCAGGCCGATCGCGTAGGCGAGCTGGAAGGTGAAGACGATCGCGGCGTAGTCGCGCTCGGTCCACGCGAACTCGTGTTGCAGGCTCGGCTTGAGGAGCCCGATGACCTGCCGATCGATGTAGTTGATCGTCGTCGCGACGAACAGCAGCCCGCAGATCACCCAACGGTAGCGGCCTTGGAGCACGTGCTTCTCCCTGCGTCTGACGAGCGGTCCCGGCGACCGTCGCTACTGGTTCACACCACTCGCCAGGAAGCCGCCGTCGACGACGAGCACCTCCCCGTTGACGAAGCTCGCCGAATCGGAGGCCAGGAACACCGCGGCGCCGATCAGCTCCTCCAGCTGGCCGAAACGCTGCATCGGCGTACGCAGCAGGAACTCCTTGCCGCGTTCAGTGCCGTCGAGCAGCGCCGCGTTCAACGCCGTGCGGAACACGCCGGGCGCGATCGCGTTGACGGTCACGCCGTGCTGCGCCCATTCCACCGCCAGCGACTTGGTCAGCGACGCCACGGCCGCCTTGCTGGCCGCGTAGCCGGCCACATGATAGAGCCCAACGAAGCTGGAGAGCGACGCAATATTGATGATGCGGCCGGAGCCGCGCGCGATCATCGACCGCCCGAACACCTGGCAGGCGCGCAGCGTGCCGTGCAGGTTGGTCTCGAGCACGGCGTGCCAGTCCTCTTCGGTCACGTCGATGGTCGGCGACTTGATCGTGCGCCCGGCGCAGTTGATCAGGACGTCCACGCCGCCCAGGGCCGCGACGACGGTATCGTGCAGGGCCTGCACCGAGGCGCGGTCCTCGACATCGGTGGTCTGGCGGATCGTCCTGGCCCCCGCCGCCTCGATCTCGGCGCCGACGGAGTCGACGAGCTCGCCCCGGCGTCCTGTGGCGACGACGTTGGCGCCGGCCTTGGCCAGGCCGATCGACAGCGTCCGGCCGATGCCGGACGTTCCTCCGATGACGACGGCCGTCTTGCCGTCGAGTGCGATGCGGGACATGGGCCTGCTACGACCTGTAGGCCTGACGTCCGACGCCCTGGACCGGAATCCCCTGAGCGGCGAGCACCTCGTGCTGCAGCGCGTACATGCAGCCCGCGGCTTCGTCGATGCGGCGGACGAACGCGATCGATCCCTGCAGGATCGGGGTGAGCAGCGCCTTGTCCTGGATGCGCGCCTTCGGGTACTCGTGCTCGACGACGAGGTGCGTCTCGGCGACGTCGAGGGCCAGCAGCTCGCGCGCCGCCAGCTGGTGATCCAGCCAGTCGACGCTGCGGTTCTGCAGGTAGGCCAGCGGGTCGTGCTTCGCCGTCCCCGGCAGCTCGTGCTCCGCCAGCACGACCTGCTTCTTCCAGGCGTTGAGATGATCGGCGGCGTTCGGCGACGGCTGGCCGTCCTTCCAGTCGCCGCGCTCCATCGTCTGGCCGCCGCTGCCCCAGGCCGCCCAGCCCTTGGCGTCGGCGACCTGCCCCTTCACGTGGAAGCCGCCGATGAGGAAGTTGTAGCCCTCGTCCTTGAGGTACTGGAAGACCGAGCGCGTGTCCTGGTTCATCAGGATGGCGTGCGACGGATCGTAGTGGATGCGGAACTGGTCGCCGACACCGTGCTTCTCGGCGATCCGGTGCAGCGCGATCCAGGCGCCCGGCGTGTAGGCGATGTTGTTGTGCCAGTTGTCGCCGGTGGTCCAGCCCGGCATCGGGCACTGTTCGACGCGATAGGTCAGGCCGCGCGCCTTGGCTTCCTGCAGGAGCGGGACGAAGATCGCCTCGAAGTCCTGCCGGTTCTGGTCCATGCTGCGCTCCTGGTTGCGGCCGACGAAGCCGCACACGGCGTTGACGCCGAGCAGCGCCGCCGCGTCGAACACGCGCAGCATGAAGTCGATCTTCTTCTTGCGCACCGCCGGATCGTGGTGCAGCAGGTTGTCGAAGTAGCCGAGATCGGAGATGCCGACGCCGGTCGTCGACAGCGCCTGCTGGACGCGCGCGGCCCGCGCCTTCGAGAACGGCTGGCGCAGGTCGAGGGTGTTGGCGACCGGGTCGAGCATCGCCTCGGGCGGCACGTCGGTCTCGGTCGGATGGAGCGCCGCCGACACCTGGATGTAGTTGGCGCCGAGCTCCTTGGCGAAGGCGAGCCACTCCTCGATCGCCTTGTCCGGATCGGGGTCACGGACCTCGCGCGGGGTCAGCTCCTGCAGGGCGGCCGTCAGGACGCCCACCTTCATGAACTTCGGATCGAACGGCTTCATACCCATCTCAGTAGCTCACCTTGGTCCAGACGGAACCCTTCTTCGCGCTCTCGAGCATCGCCTCGATCAGCACGTTGGCGCGGTAACCGTCCTCGAACGTCGCGAACGCCGGCGGGTGCGCCTCGGTCGGCTTCCTGCCGGCCGCGATGAACCCGTAGATGTCGCGCATCACGTTGCAGAAGGCGTCGGCCCACGATTCCTGGTGGCCGCCGGGCAGGTGGGCGTAGCCGCGAACGGCGGCGTCGATCAGGCCGGGGTCCTTGGGCAGGATCTCGTTGGCCTTGTCGCGGTGACCGACCCACAGTTCGTTCTGCACTTCCTGCCGCCAGGCGTAAGCCGCCTTCGATCCGCACACTTCCAGGCGGAGGTCGTTCTTGTGGCCGGAGCAGACCTGGCCGACCGAGAACGAGCCCTTGGCGCCGTTGTCGAAGCGGATCAGCACCGAGGCGAGGTCCTCGACCTTGATGTCGACGAGCTCGACCTGGTCGTTGGCGCCGGCGGCGGCGAACGCCTCGCGCGAGCCGACCGGCTTCTTGCGCGTCTTGATGACGGTCGTGATATCGGCCAGCACCTCGACGATGCGCAGGCCGCTGACGTGCTGGGCCAGGTCGCACCAGTGCGAGCCGATGTCGCCGAGGGCCGACGAGGCGCCGCTCTTCTCCGGCTCGAGCCGCCACGAATAGTCGGTGTCCTTCAGCAGCCAATCCTGCAGGTACTGGCCGTGGACGAAGTGCGGCGTGCCGATGTCGCCGCGGGCGATGGCGTGCCGCGCCTGCTGCACCAGCGGGTTGCCGCGGTAGTTGAAGGTGACGGCGTGGACGATGCCGGCCTTGGTGGCCAGATCGAGCAGCGACTTGGCCTCGGCCGCGGTCATCGCCAGCGGCTTGTCCGAGACGACGTGCTTGCCCTTGGCGATCGCCGCGGCGTTGACCGGATAGTGCAGGGCATTCGGCGTGCAGTTGTGGATGACGGAGACATCGGGATCGGCGAGCAGCGCCTCGTAGCTCCCGTACGCCTTGGGGATGCCCAGCTCCGCGGCCTTCTTCTGCGCCGACGCGTCGCTGCTGCCGGCCACCGCCACGACGTCGACGTAGCCGAGCCGCCGCACCGCGTCCACGTGATGCGGGCCGATGAAGCCCGCCCCCACCAGTCCCATGCCGATACGTTTCATTGGAAGTCGCCCTTCTTCATCTCGTCCCTACGATCCGGGCCCCGACGGCGTGACGTCGACCGGTTGGCCGGTGCGCGACGAGGCATAGATCGCCTCGATCAACGCGACGCTGCGGCGGCCCTCGCGGCCGTCCACCCGGGGCGGACGGCCCGCGTCGAGCGCCGCCACGAAATCCTCGAACACGCGCCGGTGCGGGCTGGCGTCGGCCACGACGTGGGTGCGGGCGGCCGCGGCGGCGTCTCCCGGCCCGCTCGCCGCGGGACCGAGCGATGCCGCGCCGCCGGCCGCGCCCTCGAGCGCCGGCTCGCGCAGGTCCCACGTCGCGGCCGCTGCCTCGATCACGACCGTCCCGAGCGTGCCGCTGATGGCGACGCGCCGATCGTAGCCCGGCCACGCCGCCGTCGTCGCCTCGAGTGTGGCCACCGCCCCGCTCGCGAACTCCAGCACCGCCACCGCCGTGTCCTCGACGTCGATCGCGTGCATCGCCGCCAGCGTCCGCGCGTAGACGCGCCGTACGTCACCGAGCAGCCACAGCAGGAGATCGACGGTGTGGATGCCCTGATTCATCAGCGCGCCGCCCCCGTCGAGCGCCCACGTGCCTCGCCAGAGCGACTGCGCGTAGTACTCGGGGGGACGATACCACTTCACTCGGGCGTCAGCCAGAATCGGCCGGCCGAGCCGGCCGGCGACCAGGGCGTCCTTGACCTCGAGCAGCGCGGGCGTCGATTGATCCTGGAAGAAGACGCCGAGCGTGACGCCGGCGCGCTCGACGGCCTCGAGCATCCGATCGATGCGCGCGGTCGACACGTCGAGCGGCTTTTCGCAGAGGATGTGCAGCCCCTGCGCCGCCGCCGCTTCGACGTCGTCGGCGTGGACGCCGGACGGCGTGCCGATGGCGACGATCTCCATCGGCCGGTGGCGCAGGAAGGCCTGGACGTCGGTGAATGCAGCGGCGCCGTGACGGGCGGCCAGCGTCTCGACACGCGCCGCGTCGCGGCCGCAGACGGCGACCACGCGCAGATCGGGCACGGCCGCCGCGGCGCGCGCGTGCGCCTCGGAGATGCCACCTCCGCCGAGGATCCCGACGTGCCGAATCACGTCACTCGGGCGGGCGGGTGCCGGACGGCGTCGCCGGACCGGACTCGGCTGTCGTGTGAGCGCCGTACGGCTCGGTCATCGGCCCCTGGGTCGCGCCCTTGAAGGCCGCGGCGATCCGCAGGTGCTCGCTCATCGCCGCCTGGGCGGCGTCGCCGTCGTGATCGCGCAGGGCCTGGTAGATCGCCCGGTGCATCTCGGCGGCCACGCGCAGGTCGCGGACGGCGCCGACGTTGGCCTTGCGCTGTTCGTAGAACATCGCCGAGACCATCTCGATGAGCGACGCCAGGATCGGGTTGTGCGAGGCGTGGGCGATGGCGCGGTGGAACGTGATGTCGTGGACCAGGAAGGGGAGCGGCTGATCGAGCGAGGCGAACATCCCGGCCATCTCCTCGGCGATGGCGGCGAGGTCCTGGCCGGTGGCGCGCTCGGCGGCGAGGCGGACGGCGCCGACTTCCAGCACCCGGCGCGCCTCGAACATCTCTTCCTTGGTGAACCCGTGCAGCGCCGCCATGAAGCTGAGCGGGCCGGTCGCCAGGGTCGGGGGTCCGTCGGTGATGAACGTCCCGGCGCCGTGACGGGCCTGGACGACGCCCATCGCCGACAGGGCTTGCAGCCCGGCCCGGACCGAGGGACGGCTCACGCCGATCTGCACGGCCAGCTCGCGCTCGGGCGGCAGGCGGTCGCCGGGGCGCAGCTCGCCCTTCTCGATCAGGGCCCGCACGTGGCCGACGACATGCTCGGTGGTGACGCGATCCGGCGGGCGAACCACGTCCTCGGAGGGTGACCCGGCTTCTGGTGCACCGGCGTCGACTGCTTTCGTCAGCTTGGCCATCGGGCGGTTGTGGGCTGCAGTGTACCGGAAACAGTAGAATCCCGACTATGAACTTTCTGGGCATCGACGTCGGGACGAGCGGCACGCGCGCGCTGGTCATCGACCCGGCTGGCCGGATCGTCGGGTCGGCCACGACCGAGCACGTCCCCTTCGCCACGCCGCGTCCGGGCTGGGCCGAGCAGGATCCGGCGGACTGGTGGCGGGCCACCGGCGAGGCCGTCCGCGGCGCCGTGGCGGCGGCCGGCATCGACGGCGGCGGCATCGGCTCGGTGGGCTTTTCCGGACAGATGCACGGTTCGACGCTGCTCGACGCGGACGATCAGGTCGTCCGGCCGGCGCTGCTCTGGTGCGATCAACGAACCGGCGCCGAGTGCGAGGCGATCACCGCCACCGTCGGTGCCGCCCGCCTGATCGAGCTGACGCTCAACCCCGCCCTCACCGGCTTCACCCTGCCCAAGCTGCTCTGGGTGCGCCGCCACGAACCCGAGCTGTGGTCCCGCGTCCGCTCGGTGCTCCTGCCCAAGGACTACGTCCGCTTCCGGCTGACCGGCGAGCGGGCCACCGACGTCGCCGACGCCTCCGGCACGCTGCTCTTCGACGTCGCCAACCGCCGCTGGTCGGCGGAGATCGCCGGGCTGCTGGACATCGACCTGGCGCTGCTGCCGCGAGCCTTCGAATCGCCTGACGTCACCGGCACGGTCAACGCCGCGGGCGCGGCCGCCACCGGCCTGCGCGCCGGGACGCCGGTCGTCGCCGGCGGCGGCGATCAGGCGGCCGGCGCCGTCGGGATGGGCATTGTCAAGGCCGGCCTGGTCAGCGCCACGATCGGCACGTCCGGCGTGGTGTTCGCCGCGACGGCCAAGCCGGCGCTGGACCCCAAGGGCCGCGTCCACACCTTCTGCCACGCCGTCCCCGGCATGTGGCACGTCATGGGCGTGACCCAGGGCGCCGGGCTGTCCCTGCGCTGGCTGCGCGACATGGTCGGCGGCGGCCTCTCCTACGATCAGCTGTGCGAGGCGGCGGTCGGCGTGCCGGTCGGCTGCGACGGCGCACGCTGGACGCCATATCTGATGGGCGAGCGCACGCCGCACCTCGATCCGGACGCGCGCGCCGCGCTGGCCGGGCTGACCGCCAGCCACACCCGCGGCCACCTCGTCCGCGCCGTGCTCGAAGGCGTCGCCTTCAGCCTGCAGGATTCGTTGGCGATTTTCGCCGAAATGGGCGTGCCGGTGCACGGCGTCCGGCTCGGCGGCGGCGGCGCCAAGTCGCCGCTGTGGCGCCAGATCCAGGCCGACGTCTACGGCCACACCGCCGAGATCGTCGAGGCGGAGGAAGGCGCCGCCTACGGCGCGGCGATCCTGGCCGGCGTCGGCGCCGGGGCGTGGCCCTCGGTCGACGCCGCGTGCAAGACCATCGTCAAGGTCGCCACACGGGTGCCGCCGCGGCCCGACGCGGTCGCCGCGCTGCGCGCGGTCTACGCCGACTGGCGCCGGATCTACCCGGCGTTGAAGGGCATCGGCGCAACGGATCCAGTCACCGTCGCGTAGTGAAGAACGAGGAGCTCATTGCAATGTCCACACGTGTTCGTTCCCTTCTGGCCGCCGCGGCCGTCACCGCCGTCGCCGCCTCCAGCCTGACCGTCATGGCCCACTCCGCCGCCCCGGCGTCGTTCTACGACATCGACACCAAGGCTCTCGACGGCAAGCCCGGCAACCTCGCGCAGTACAAGGGCAAGGTCGCCGTCGTCGTCAACGTCGCCAGCAAGTGCGGCTACACGCCGCAGTACGCCGGCCTCGAGAAGCTGTATCGCGAGCTGACGCCGAAGGGCGTGGTCGTCCTCGGCTTCCCGAGCAACGACTTCGGCGGCCAGGAGCCGGGCACCGCCGAGGAGATCAAGGCGTTCTGCAAGACCAAGTACGACGTCAGCTTCCCGCTGTTCGAGAAGGGCGTCACCAAGGCCGGGCCGACGCAGTCGCCGATCTACCAGTTCCTCGGCACCACGGGCAATCTGCCCGGCTGGAACTTCTCGAAGTACGTCATCGACAAGAAGGGCAACGTGGTCGCGTTCTTCCCCAGCAAGGTCACGCCGGATGCGCCGGAGCTGAAGGCGGCCATCGACAAGGCGCTCGCCGAGTGACCGCCGCCCTCGAGCGGGCGCCGCGACGCGCCCAGCGTCGCGAATAGCAGCCCGCTCGTCACCGGGCGGCCACGCCGCGCGCTGAGGGCGCGCGGCGCCAAACCAGCAAGGTCGCGCCGGACGCGCCCGAACTGAAGGCGGCCATCGACAAGGCGCTCGCCGAGTAGCGGCCGCCTCGACCGACCGGCGCCGCGGGCGCCGGCGCAGCGCGGACGTGGTCATCCACGTCCGCGTTTTGGCGTACCGGACCATTCGCCGGCACCCTACGGCAGCCGTTGACGCGCGGCGTCGCTGCTGGAATGATGATGGGTCTCGTTCGAGAGTCGAACTTCCACAGCGGCGCTCGCCGCACTATGAGCAGCAATGAGCTATCAACCGACACCTGCAGACAAGTTCTCCTTCGGCCTCTGGACCGTCGCCAACCGCGGCCGCGATCCGTTCGGTGAGCCGGTCCGTGACGTCCTCTCGCCCGTCGACGCCGTCAAGCTGCTCGGCAGCATCGGCGCCTGGGGCGTCAACCTGCACGACAACGACCTGGTGCCGATCGACGCGACCGCCAGCGAGCGCGACCAGATCGTCAAGGACTTCAAGCAGGCGCTCAGCGACCACAAGGTGGTCGTGCCGATGGCCACGGTGAGCCTCTTCACCGATCCGATCTTCAAGGACGGCGCCTTCACCGCCAACGACCCCAAGGTCCGCCGCTACGCCGTCCAGAAGACGATGAGCGCGATGGACCTCGGCGCCGAGCTCGGCGCCAAGATCTTCGTGCTGTGGGGTGGCCGCGAGGGCACCGAGACCGACGCCTGCCGGCGCGCTGACGAGGCCGTCAAGCGGCTGCGTGAGGCGATCGACTGGCTGTGCGAGTACTCGCTCGACAAGGGCTACGGCTACAAGTTCGCCATGGAAGCCAAGCCGAACGAGCCGCGCGGCGACATCTACATGGCGACGACCGGCAACTATCTCGGCCTGATCCCGACGCTGGCGCATCCCGAGATGGTCGGCGTCAACCCCGAGGTCGCGCACGAGACGATGGCCGGCCTCAACTTCATGCACGCCGTCGCCCAGGCCTACGAAGCCGGCAAGCTGTTCCACATCGACCTGAACGATCAGAACCCCGGTCGCTACGATCAGGACTTCCGCTTCGGCGCCGCCAACCCGCGTAACGCGTTCTTCCTCGTCAAGTTCCTCGAGGACGTCGGCTACGACGGCCCGAAGCACTTCGACGCGCACGCGTATCGCACCGAGGACTACGACGGCGTCAAGCAGTTCGCCATCGGCTGCATGCGCACGTATCTCATTCTCAAGGAGAAGGCGGCGCGCTTCAACGCCGACGCCGACATCCAGGGCATCCTCGGCAAGCTCGGAAGCGACAAGCCCGGCGCCGGCGCCTTCTCGAAGACGGCCGCCCAGGCGCTCGTCTCCGAGCAGTTCGATCGCAAGGGGATTGCTGCGCGCGGCCTCGACTACGAACGGCTCGACCAGCTGACGACCGAGATCATTCTCGGAGTTCGCTAGGCGCGTCAGCCTGTCGTCACACGGCCGGGCTCCGGGCTCCCCGCCCGGATTCCGGCCGTTCTCTTTGTTCGTTGTGGCCGCTTCGGGCCTGGCATCCCGTGCCAGCGATGAGGCCGCGGGCGCCGGCGGCACTGCGTGCCAATCGTGCAGGTGGGACGAGTGCCGTCGCGGCGCAGTCCGTGCGGCGCGACCGCCGTACACAAAATCGTCCGGGATGAATGCCAAAGACCGCCGCCCCCTTGTAAACAGCGGCCCCTGGATGCATTCCCCCGGACTTACTTGCTGATAACGACGCGAACAGCTGCAGCGAACAGCGTAAACAAAGAAAATTTGCGGCCGAGCTTGTGGGCGACGTTTGCGTGTCTTCTGTCGACGCTCGCAAGCGCATTAGAACAGCCGCACGCCGACGCCGCCGCTGACGGTAATGTAATGGCGCCGCGCCTCGTCCACGTCGACGCCGGCGGTGCGCGACACGACGCGCGCGTCCGCACGCAGCACGAGCCGCTGCACCAGGCCGCGCGGTTTGACGACCGACGATCGCCATTTGACGCCCGCGCCGGCGTAGATCGTCCGGCCCGTCTCGATGAGCACGCGGTCTTCGTGCACCTGGCGCAGATAGCCGCCGCCGCCATCGACGAAGGGAACCAAGTTCCCAGCGGGCAGGCGGAGCGTCGCCACTTCGATCAGCGCCCCACCCTCGATCGTGATCTGCGCCAGCGTCGACGACACGGTGATCGCCGGCGCCTGTTCGATGTCGCCGCTGATCCGCGCCTCGATCGCGTTGACGCCGAGGCCGCCGGTGGCTTCGGCATAGACGCCGCGGAAGAGGCGCCACCCGAGGCGCAGCTCGGCGCCTGGGCCCCGGCCGGATCGACGCGGCGGTGTCGAACAGCGTGACCGACGAGCCGCTCGGCGTCTGCGGCCCGGTGATCGCGGCGCGCCCCTGATCGAGGCCGTAGCCGTCCCACCGGGCGCCGCTGATGGTGACGTCGAGGCGCGGCTGCGCCGCGGCCGCCGCCGGCGCCACGATCGCTGCCGCGCAGACGAGTCCGGCCGCCGCGACACGGACCAGGGCGCACCCGCCGATGGCGATCATCGGGGCCGCACCGTGACGTCGATGTCGCCAGCGACGCCGGCTCGCGGCGCCACGGCGATCTTCGTGTAGTAAGTCACGCCGAAGTCGAGGTCGACGCGCCGCGAGTCCTCGAAGAAGCTCTCGACGTCGCCGTCGTCGAGCGGCTCGACGCGCACGACGTAGGAGCCTGGCTCGAGGCCGGCGATCGACCACTCCCCGTCGTCGTTGATCGAGTAGCCGCCGACGATCTGGCCGCTGCGCAGGCCATACGCGACGACATGCGCGCCGAACACGCCGCGCCCGTTCTTGCGGACGTGACCGGCCAGGCCACCGAGCTTCGGGCCGCCGCTCGCCGGCCGATACACATCGCTGACGCCGGCGATGTCGTCGCTGCGCAGCGTCCGCCCTTCGACGCTGCCGCGCGGGAACGCGATCGGGAACATCACCGAGCCCGAGGCGATCAGGCGGCGGCCGGTCCCCTGCACCTCGGTCTCGCCGATGGCCGAGTGGCCGAGCCCGAGCACGTGGCCGATCTCGTGCTGAGCGACGGCCTGCAGGTCGAAGCCGGCGGCCGAGCCGCCCTCCGCCACCGACCACGGCTGCGCGGCGTTGAACTGGACATCGGCTTCGACGATCTCGCCCTTGATCACGTCGATCGTATAGGTCGTCACGGCCAGCGTGCGCTCGAGGTCGGGACGGCGCTCGAAGCCGATGACGTTGCTGGTATCGTCGTCGCTGGGCCGGGCCGAGGTGAAGCCCTGGCGGGTGAACTGGACGCGCGCCGAGGCGACGCCCTCCCAGGCCCGGAACGCCCGCCCGAGCGCCTGGTCGAGCGCGTCGGCGCCGATCCCGGGGGCGAGCTCGGCATCGCTGATGCGATACGGGATGGCGCCGGCCCAGCGGAGCACGGTGCTGGCGCCGTTGATGGGCAGGCCGAAGCGCATGTAGGCGGTGCCAGGCGCGGTGGCGAGGGCGACGAGGGCCGCGGTCGCGGCGAGGGCGCGCCTCATCGCCGGCCCCGCAGCTGGGCGAGGACGACGTGCGCGATGCGCGCCTCGATGCGCGCCAGCGGCTGCGGGCCGCGATCGGTGGCGCCGCGGACGACCGGTCCGTCGGTGCCGCCGACGACCGGCGCCGCGACGGTCCGCTGCCCGGTCTCCGGATCGACGCGGACGCGAAGCAGGCCTTGCGTGAACCCGACCAGCTGCGGCGCGCCGGCCGCGGAGGCGCGCAGGAAGAGCACCGCCTCCTCGCCGTCGCTCACGTCGGGGACGCCGGGCACCACGGTCCGGTAGCGGCCATAGGTGCCGCCGGGCAGGACGACGACCAGGCGCGCGTCGGGGCTGCCCTTGAGCGCACGCAGGACGTCGAGCGACACAATCCGCTCGACGCGCAGCGTGCCGGGCGCCTGCCGCGTGTCGACGTGGGCGACGCGGACGTGGACGATGAGCTGCGCTTCGGCGGCGAGCTCGTCGAGCGTCGCCGGGATGACGATGGATGCGGCCAGGAATCGGGGGCAGGCGAGAGCCAGAGCCAGGCCGGCCATTGCGAGCAGGCCACGTCGTGGCGGGCATCTCCAAGATGCGAGCATGCGTCACTCTAGCAGCCTGCGGTTTCACCGCGGGCTGCTGGCCCGCCCGGGCCGCTCATTCCTGGATCGAAGCGACCTGTGCGTGCCCGAGACCGCTGACGCTCCACTGCACGGCCAGCGACATGACGGCGAGCAGCAGGACGACGAGAATCGCGGCCACGATCGCGCTGGCGGGAACGCCGGTCGGATCGGGAGCCTGGAGGCGGGTGTGCAGGTCGCGCGGGAGTGCCCAAGCCATACCGGCGCCCACTGCAACAGTCTTGCCCACTTGCCGGGGGCGTCGACGGCCGTTCCAGAGGCGTGTTCGCCGGTCGTGGCGCCATCGCCGCTGAGGGCGTGAGCAACCCGTTGCCCAGAATGATGCGCGCGCCGCACGCCGACGGTCGCGATGCTCCCACGAGCTGCTGCCGCCTCTCTAGCTGACGCCAGACCGGCGGTGCTCCCGGGCGACGCGCAGGACCGCCTCGGCGGCGCGCCCGCTGGCCCCGCCGCCGCCCAGGCGGCGCTTCACCTCGCGCCACTCGACGGCCATCGCCTCGGCCGCCTCGGCGTCGTTGAACAGCCGCGCCACTTCGTCGGCGACGCGATCCGGCGAGAAGAAGTCCTGGATCAGCTCGGCCGCCACCTTGCGCCCGGCGATGAGGTTGGCCATGCCGAAGGTGTCGACCTTCAGGAAGCGCCGGCCGAGGAAGTAGCTCAGCTCCGAGACCCGGTAGACGATCACCATCGGCTTCTCGTGCAGCGCGGTCTGCACGGTCGCCGTCCCCGACGCGGTCAGCACGACGTCGGAGGCCGACAGGACGTCGTCGGCGCGGCCGTCGAGCACGGCGATCGGGACGCGGCCGTCGGCGCGGGCCGCGTCGAGCGGCGCGAACAGCGCATCGTCGAGGTTGGGGGCACGGGCCACCAGGGCCTGGATGCGAGGCACGCGCTCGGCCAGCAGCGGCAGCGCGGTGACGAGGTCGGGCAGGATCTTGTCGACCTCGTTGTGCCGGCTGCCGGGGAGCACGGCCAGCACGGGCAGCTCCGGATCGAGGCCGGCCGCGCGCAGCACGGCGACGCGATCCGCGGGCGGCGGGATCAGGTCGATCAGCGGATGCCCGACGAACTCGACCGGGACGTCGGCTTTCTGGTAGATCGCCGGCTCGAACGGGAAGATCGGCAGGACCAGCGACGCGAAGCGCCGCATCGTGTTCAGCCGGCCCTCGCGCCAGGCCCACAGCTGCGGCGCGACGTAGTAGACCACCGGTACGCCGGCCGCGTTCAGCGAGGCGGCGAGGCGAAAGTTGAAGTCGGGGAAGTCGATCGGCACGAAGACGTCGGGCGGGTTCTTGCGCGCCTCGGCGACCAGCCGCCGATAGAGGCGCCACGTCCGCGGCAGCTGCTGCACGACCTCGGCGAGGCCGGTGACGCTGTAGTGGCGATAGTCCTCGTAGAGCGTGGCGCCGGCGGCGGCCAGGCGCGGGCCGCCGAAGCCGACGATCTCGACGTCCGGCTCGCGGCGGCGCAGTTCCTCGGCCAGCGCCGCGGCGTAGAGATCGCCGCTCGCCTCCCCGCAGGAGATGAAGACCCGCGTCATCGCGCCGGCGGCGTCGGGCTGGACACGATCGCGGCGGCCCGCCGGCCCCGCTTCAGGTTCACCGCCGCAAGGTCCAGTTCGTCGAGCTTCACCAGCTCGTAGTTGTCGAAGCCGGCCTTCTTCAACTGCGAGGCGAACTTCGACGCGTCGCCGACCAGGACGATGGCCAGACGGCTGGGCCGCAGGTAGGCCCGCGAGACGCGCTGGATGTCGTCGGTCGTGACCCGGTAGACCTGCTGCGGGTAGTCGGGCAGGTCCTTCAGATCGAGCCCGTAGAAGATCGCGTTCAACACCTTGAGCGCGATGGCGTCGGGCGTCTCGATGGTGAGCGCGAAGTTGCCGGCGAGGAAGGCCTGCGCCGAATCCAGCTCGCGCTCGTTGACGGCCTCCTGCTGCAGGCGGATGAACTCGTCGACGGTCAGGCGCAGCGCCTCGACCGTCGTCTCGGTCCGGGTGTCGGTGTCGGCGACGATCGCCCCCGAGCGCTGGAAGGCGTCCATGTCCGCCGAGGCGCCGTAGGTGAGGCCGCGGTCGGAGCGCAGCACGCCCTGCAGCCGGTTGCCACCCTCGCCACCGAGGATCTTCACCGCCATGTTGAGCGGCATGTAGTCGGTGTGATCGCGGCGGATGGCGAGCTGGCCGACGCGGATCTCGGTCTGCACCGCGCCCGGCCGATCGACGACGACGATGCGGCGCGTCGGATCGGGCGGCTCGGTGCTGGTGATCGCCGGCGCCGTGCCGCGCGGCCAGTCGCCGAACGCCTTCTCGACCGCCGCCGTCGCGGCGTCGACGCCGACGTCGCCGACGATCGCGATCAGCGTGTTGTTCGGGTGGTACCACTGCGTGTGAAAGGCGACGAGGTCGTCGCGGGTCAGCGCCGCCACCGACTCCGGCGTGCCGTTGCCCGGCTTGCCGTAGGGATGGAACCCGAAGATCAGGCGCTCGACGACGGCGCCGGCGACGTAGTCAGGATCCTGGTAGCTGACCTTCAGCGCCGACAGCACCTGCTCGCGCTGCCGCTCGAGCTCCTCGGCTGCAAACGCCGGCCGGCGGATGACGTCGGCGAGCAGCGCCAGGCCTTCGTCCAGCTTGCTCTGGAGCAGGATCGTGTTGGCGTAGGACAGGTCGGTGCCGGCGCCGATGCCGAGGCCGCCGCCCATGAAGTCGATGGTGTCGGCGATCTCGGCCGCGCTGCGCGAGGTCGTGCCCTGATCGAGCAGCGTCGCGACCATCTCGGCGACGCCAGGCTTGTCGGTCGGATCCTGGGCCGATCCGGCCCGGATCAGCATGCGGACGTTGACCACGGGCTGTTCGCTCTGACGCACGACGACCAGCTGGAGGCCGTTGGCCAGCGTCCGCAGCTCGTAGCTCGGAAACGTCACCGGATGCGCATCGAGGGCGCGCGGCGGCCGCTCGGACGGCCAGCCGGCCGACTGCGCGCACACCACGGCCGGAGCCGCGGCCATCAGCGCGACCAGCAGCCCGTGCTCGCGCAGCCGCCTGGCGATGGCGGCGATCATCGGCTCGCCTCCACGGTCGGCGCGGCGGCGCGCGGCATGATGGTGATGATGGTCCGGGTCGCCGGGGTGAAGTAGGTCCGCGCCACCCGCTGCACGTCGGCCACCGTCGTCCGCTGGAAGATGTCGAACTCGCCGTCGGCGGTCTTCAGGTCGTCGTGGATCACCGCGGCGTGGGCCAGCATGCTGGCCTTGTCCTGGATGGTCAGACGGGTCAGCAGGTAGTCGCGCGCCCACTGGTTCTTGGTCCGCTCCAGTTCGCGCTCGGTGATCGGCTCCTCGCGCAGGCGGTCGAGCTCGGCGGTCAGCGCCTTGATGGCCGCGTCCGTCGACTGGCCTGGCTGGACCACCGCGGTGGCGAAGAACAGGTTGGGGTGCTCGACGATGTTGCCGCCGCCGAAGGCGGCCAGCGCAAGCCGCTTCTCGTAGACCAGCGAGCGGTAGATGCGTGAGCTGTTGCCGTCCGACAGCACCTTGTTGACGATGTGCAGCGGATAGCTGTCCGGATGGCCGTCGTAGGTGATGTGGTGGGCGACGACGACGGCCGGCAGCGGCACGTCCTCGTAGACGGTGAGGCGCCGCTCGGCGGTCTGCGGCGGCTCGACCGGGATGTCGCGCGGGACCGGCTTCTTCGCCTTCGGCACGCGGCCGAAGTAGCGCTGCACGAGGGCCATCGTCTCGGCCGCGTCGACAGTCGCCGGCGATGACCAGCACGGCGTTCTCGGGCACGTAGTAGGTCTCGAAGAACTCGCGCACGTCTTCGATGCGCGCCGCCTCGAGGTCCTCCATGCTGCCGATGACCTGGTGCTTGTAGGGATGCTTGGCGAACGTCGCGTCGTAGACGATCTCGGCGAGCCGGCCATAGGGCGGGCTGTCGACCCGCTGGCGCCGCTCTTCCTTCACCACGCTGCGCTCGCGCGTGAAGGCCGACTGCTCCACCTTGAGCGAGGCCATCCGGTCGGCCTCGAGCCAGAGCGCGAGCGGCAGGTAGTGCGCCGGCACCGTCTCCCAGTAGTTGGTCGAGTCCTCGTTGGTCGAGGCGTTGCTCTCGCCGCCGATCGAGGCGATGAACGACTGGTGCTGATCCTGGGCGACGTTCTTGCTGCCCTGGAACATCAGGTGCTCGAACAGGTGGGCAAAGCCAGTGCGCCCGGGCCGCTCGTTCTTCGAGCCGACGTGGTAGGTGACGCTGACGTGGACGATCGGCGTCGAGTGGTCCTCGTGGAGGACCACCCAGAGGCCGTTTTCGAGCTTCGTCGAGCTGTAGACCAGTGTCGTCGGACGCTCGCCCGCCATCGCGACCGGCAGCGCCGGCGGCGACAGCAGCATCGCCGCGGCCAGCCCGGCCGCCAGGACGCGTTTAGCGCTGAAAAGCATTGATCGATTATGGCACGGGCGTGCCGGGCTCTTCGGGCTCGGCGGCGTCGCTGGACTCGCCCGCGGTGACGGCCCGGCTCGCGGCCAGGCCGAGGCGGCGCTCGACCGCCTTCAACCGCTCGCGCAGGGCGGGCAGTTGCGCGAAGACCACGGACGCCTTGCGCCAGGCGCGATTGTCGATCGCCGGGTAGCCGGTGACGAAGCGGCCCGGCTCGACCGAGTTGGTGACGCCCGACTGCCCCGCCGCGATCGCGCCGCGGCCGACCACGATGTGGCCGGCGACGCCGACCTGCCCGCCCATCATGACGCGGTCCTCGATCGTCGCGCTGCCCGAGATCCCGACCTGCGCCGCCAGCAGGACGTCGCGGCCGATGCGGACGTTGTGGCCGATCTGCACCAGGTTGTCGATCTTGGTGCCGGCGCCGATCCGCGTCTCGCCGACGGTGGCGCGATCGATGGTCGTGTTGGCGCCGATCTCGACGTCGTCCTCGATCACCACGATGCCGATCTGCGGCACCTTGACGTGGCTGCCGCCGGTATCGCGGGTGAACCCGAAGCCGTCGCTGCCGATCACCGCGCCGTTCTGGATGACCACGCGATCGCCGAGCACGACGCCCTCGCGGAGCGAGGCGTGGGCGTGGACGTGGCAGTCGCGGCCGATGGTGGCGCCATCGCCGACGGCGACGTGACTCTCGAGGATGCTGCCGGGACCGACCCGGGCCCCGGCGCCGATCGACACGAACGGTCCGATGGTCGCCGAGGGATCGACGACGGCACCGGCGCCGATAGCGGCGTGCGGACTGATGCCCGGCGCGGGTCGCGGCGGCGTGTGGAACAGGGCCAGCGCACGCGCGAAGGCCAGGACCGGGCTCTTCGCCCGCAGCAGCGGACGCGACAGCCCGTCCGCATCCTCGCCGACGATGACGGCGCCGGCTCCCGTCGCCGCGGCCTCGGCCTTGTAGCGCGGATGGGCGAACAGCGCGATCTCGTCGGCGCGGGCGGAGACGAGGTCGGCGACGCCGACGATCGTCGCGGTGCCGTCCCCGTCCAGGCGGCACTCGAGTTGATCGGCCAGTTCCGCGAGCGTCACGAGGGTGTGTATATCACGCGGCGCCGGTCACGCTCCGGCGGCCGGCCCCGGCTCGGCGACCGAGCCTGGCCAGCAGATCCGGTTGACGAACAGCGCCAGGCGCGGCAGCCGCAGCCGCTCGGCGACGGCGTCGATATGGGCATCGCGCTGCGGCGGCTGCAGGCGGAGGGCATTGCGCAGCTCGATCAGCGGATCGCAGGGCGCCGTGCTCCACGTCACCACCTCGAGGCCCTGGCGGGCGCCGCGCCACGACAGGTAGTGGCCGACGACGCGGAAGGCGAAATAGTAGCCGAGGACGTTCGGCCCCGGCACGACGACGAGGGCCGCCGACAGCAGCATCAGGAAGCCGTCGATGAGCAGCCAGCGGAAGTGGCGATCGCGATCGCGGACCATCGAGGCGCGCATGATTTCGAGCGCCCGCTCGCCGGTCATGTCGGACGGATGATGGAGGCACGCGGCGGTGTGATGGCGCAGGTGCCAGAGGAGGCGCTGTTCGGCCACGGCGTCGGCGACCTTGGCCAGGACGCGCGCCCTGGTGCGCTCCCACCACGTGTCGATCGGGTCGTACTCGCCGCGGGCGCGGCGGGCGCGAGCCGCCTCAGCCGCACGCAGCATCTCGGTGAAACGGCGCCGCATGCGGGCGAAGAATCCGGGCGCCGGCGCGCCGGTACCCGCGGCTGACTCGTCGTCGTCCGACGGCTCGCAGTACAATTCGTGACGCTCCGTCCCGAGCGGCACGAGAAACACATCCATGATGGGATCTTACGACAGCGAACACATGATGGTGCGATGCCTGCGCTTCGGCGTCCGTCTGGCGAGGCTCGGTGCCCTCGTGTCCTCCGGCGTGCTCGTGGCGGTCGCGTTGGCCGCGGCCCAGCCAGCGCCGGCGCCGCCGCCAGTGGTCATCCCGCCCGGCGGCCCCAACGTCCGCCTCCAGCTGCGCGTTTTCGACGGCCTGAACGAGGTGACGCGCGAGACCCGTGTCCGCCTCTTCCCCGCCGGCCGTCGCGGCACACCGATCCGGCTCACCCTGGGCGCCGACCGGGCCTATGAGGCCGACGTGCCGGTCGGGCTCTACGACGTGCAGGCGATCCGGTCGCGGGCGGCCGGCGCCGACGCGATTGCCGGCGTGCGCTGGGTGGAACGCATGCTCGTCCAGCAGTACCCGGACGAGTACGGCCGCCACCTGCAGGTGGTCCACCTCCGCGAGGGCTTCGGCGCCCTTCAGATCCGGCCGGAGGGGACCACGCCGGTCCCGGTCGGTTGGTCGGCGGTCGCCACGCCGGCGGGCGTGCCGGGCACGGAAGTCGCCAAGGCCCGGTCGCTCGGACCCGACCTGCTGCTCGTGGTGCCCGCCGGCACTTACGACGTCAAGGTGATGCTGACGACCAGCGCCGAGCCGACGTGGATCACGGGCATCGACATCCCCGACGCGCGGACGCGGCTGAAGACGTGGCCGCTCAGGCCCTGAACGCTTAGGCCTTCGAACTTCCAACTCCCAATTTCCAACCTCCAAGGAATCTCCAAGCCCCAACTCCCAACCGCACGGGCTTGGGCATTGGGGGTTTGGGAGTTCCTTGGAAGTTGGAGCTTGGAGATTGGAAGTTACGCCGGCCGCTTCTTTCCCTCGGCCGGCGTCGGTCCCCACGTCGCCAGCGCTTCGGCGAGGCGGTCCAGCTTGAGCGGCTTGGACAGGTGGGCGTCCATGCCGGCGTCGAGGCAGCGCTGCCGATCGGCGTCCGAGGCATTGGCGGTCAGCGCCAGGATCGGCATCCGGCGGCGGCCGGCCAGCGCCGCCCGGATCCGCGCCGTCGCCTCCCAGCCGTCCATCTCGGGCATCTGGCAGTCCATCAGCACGATGTCGAAGGTGCCGGCCTTGGCCCGCTCCAGGGCCTCGCGGCCGTTGACGGCCACCTCGACCTGGTGCCCGAGGCGCTCGAGCATTCGCGACACCACCTTCTGGTTCACCTCGTTGTCCTCGGCGACGAGGACGCGCAAGCCGCCGCCGGGCGGGGTCGCGGCCGGCCGGGCGGCCGGCGAGGGGGGCGGCGGCACGGCCCGGGCGATGGCCGACCGGATCGAGGTCGGCGGCGCCGCGCCGCGGCCGGCGGCGACCGCTTCCATCGTGGCGATCAGCGCCTGTGCCAGCTGGTGGCGCCGCTGCGGCTTGACGAGACAGGTCGCGAAGCCGAGCCGCTCGGCGTCGGCCAGGCCCTCGACCCGCGTCCGTATCGTCAGCAGCACGGCCGGCAGCGTCGGCAGGCCGGCGATGCGGCGGGCCGCGTTCAGGGCCACCGAGCCGCCGCGAAGCGGCATCGACTCGTCGATCAGCAGCAGGTGCGGGGCCTGCGGCTGCGCGGCGCGCTTGAACAGCTCGTCGGCCGAGCCCGTCGTCTCGACGATGGCGCCGAGCGTGGTCAGCTCGCGGCCGAGCGCGACCAGCGCGAACGGGTGATCGTCGGCGATCAGCACGCGCAGGCCTTCGAGCGGCGTGGCCACCATCGCCGGCTCCGACGCCACGCCGAACCGCGTCGTGAACCAGAAGGCACTGCCGCGCCCCTCGGCGCTCTCGACGCCGACCTTGCCGCCCATCAGCTCGGCGAGCTGGCGCGTGATGGCCAGGCCGAGGCCGGTGCCGCCGTAGCGGCGGGTCATCGATCCGTCGGCCTGCGAGAACGGCTCGAACAGGCGGCTCAGCGCCTCCTTCTTGATGCCGATGCCGGTGTCGGTGACGGTCACCTTGAGGAGCGGCTCGCCCTCGCTCGACGACTCGATCGACAGCGTCGCGCGGACGCTGCCCGTCGCCGTGAACTTGACGGCGTTGCCGAGCAGGTTGAGCAGCATCTGCCGCCACCGCGACGGATCGAGCCGGAGAAGGCCCGGCACCTCGGCCGGCACGTCGCTGACCAGCTCGAGGCCCTTGGCCTGGGCCGACGGCGCCACCACGTCGATGGCGTCGTGCAACGCCTCGCGCGGATCGAAGTCGACCGCTTCGAGCGTCAGCTTGCCGGCCTCGATCTTCGAGAAGTCGAGGATGTCGTTGATGATGGTGACCAGGCTGTCGGCCGATCGCTGGATCTGCTCGCCGTACTCGCGCTGGTCGGCGGCGAGCGGCGTCTCGAGCAGCAGGCTGACGGTGCCGATGACACCGTTCATCGGGGTCCGGATCTCGTGGCTGACGGTGGCCAGGAACGCGCTCTTCGCCTTGGCCGCGTCGAGGGCGGCGTCGCGCGCCGCGGCCAGCTGCCGCTCCATCTGGCGCCGGCGCTCGATCTCCTTGCGCAGGTCGTTGTTGACGCGGCGGGCCGCCTTGGTCCGGCGTCCCCCCTCGTCGACGAAGTGCGCGCCCACCCCGGCGAAGATCGCGAGGAGCAGGCCGACGCCCAGCACGAGTTCGGGCAGCGGCGAATCGGCCGGCACCAGCCGGCTGCCGCCGCGCCAGGCCCGCAGCCGCCACTCCGGCGCGCCGGGCACGTTGATCGGCGTCCACGCCAGCGGCCCGCCCGCCGGCCGCTCGGGGCCGGATCGATAGAGCGCCGCCGCCCCGTCGGCCACCTCGACGCCGGCGTGGCGAATCGAGGGAATCGCCGTGAACAGGTCGTGGTTGAGCACGAGCCCGACGGCCAGGCCCTCGCTCGACGCGCCGGGCGGCGTCGGCACGACGATCAGGAAGCCGTCGCCCTGGACGTCGACGTCGACTGGCCGCGACACGACCGGCGCGTTCGAGGTCCGCGCCGCCTTGATCAGCCCCTTCGCGCTGGCCATCGCCTTCAGATCGATCGCCTCGCGCCGGCTCGGATCGGGGCTGACGACGACGCGCGTGTCGAGCGCCGGCGTGACCCACGCGATGACCGCCAACCCGGGCAGCGAGGCCATCTGACCGTGCGCGCTCCGGGCCCAGTCGGTCGTGTTGGTCACCGGCCGGTAGGCGAGCCGCTTCAGGACCGCGGTGTGGCGATCGACGGCGCGGCGGACGTCGCCGGTGAAGACGACGACGTCGCGGTGCTCCATCGGCTGGGCGCCGCGCGCGCGCTCCATCGCCAGCGATCGCCACAGCACGCACGACAGCGCGGCCAAGGCGATCGTCACGGTGAACGGAATCTGGCGCCAGCCGGCGTTCGGCGCGCCGAGCAGCGCCGCACCGCGGCGTACGAAGAGCAGCGCGCCGCCCAGCGCGACGGCGCCCACCGCGACCGGCACCGGCATGCCGGCGAACGGATCCCAGGCCAGGCCGCCGCCGATCACGCCGGACAGCCGGGCCAGGCCGCCGGCGAGGAGCACGGCCGCGACGAAGGCGCTCGAGGCGTCGCGGAGGCGCGGCGAGCCGCTGCGGAGCGGGATGAACAGCCCGACGCCGCAGACCATCAGCACCTGCGCCGAGGCGTTGTCGATCCAGCCGTGACGGGTCACGAGATCCCACAGCAGCAGGCCGGGGGCGGTGCCGACGATGGCGGGGACGTGGATCAGCGTGCCGACGATCGTCAGCAGCAGGACGAGCAGCCCCGAGAAGCGGGCTCCGCCCTGGCGGCCGCGCGACAGGCCGACGACGCCGGCCGCGCAGAGGGCGAGCGCCGTGCCGGTCGCGAGGGGCCCGGCGGTGAGCACCGACAGCCGGACCCCGCCCTGCAGGCCCGCCGGGCCGAGGGCGGCCCAGAGGCCGGCCGCGGCGGCAACTCCCGCAAGGAGGCGCGCACAGGTCACCGCCGACCAGAACGACCGTTGTCGCCGCACGTCGTCGCCTACGCCGTCGCTCCCCCCAAGCCCTTCGGGCGGGATGTCCGGCACTCAACGGATCGGCACTTTGTCGAGGTTGGCTGAATGGTCGAGGTCGCCGGCCGGGCTGGCGCGCGGCCCTGCTAAACTTGCGCTCGTGTCCGCGTTGTCAGACCGTGACGTCCTGCGCATCGCCGAGCTCTCCCGGCTGGCCCTGTCGGCCGAGGAGCGGGCCCGGCTCGGCCGCGAGCTGGCGGCCATCCTCACCTACGTCGAGCAGATCGGGGCCATCGACACGGCGGGCATCGAGCCGACGTCGCACGTCCAGCTCGATCAGCCGACGCTGCGGCCCGACCAGGCGCGGCCGTCGCTCAGCCGCGAGGCGGCCCTGCGCAATGCCCCCGACGCCGTCCGCGCCTCGGGCCTGTTCCGCGTGCCGAAGGTGATCGGGTGAGCGGCGCGATCCATCAATGGACCGCGCGCGAGACGCGCCAGGCGATTCGGAGCAGGCAGGCGTCGGCGACCGAGGTGGCCCGGGCGCTGCTGGACCGCATCGCCCAGCTCGACGGTCGCGACGACGGCCGTGGCGCCGCCGGCCCCGGCCTCGGCGCCTTCCTGCACGTCGATGCCGATCGCGTGCTGGCCCGGGCCGCTGCCCTCGATGGCGAACACGCGACCGCCCAGGACCGTCCGCTGTTCGGCGTCCCGGTCGCCGTCAAGGACAACCTCTGCACGCGCGGCGTGCCGACGACGGCGGCGTCGCGGATGCTCGAGCACTTCGTGCCGCCCTACGACGCCACGGCCGTCGAGCGCCTCGAAGCGGCCGGCGCCATCGTCCTCGGCAAGACCAACTGCGACGAGTTCGCGATGGGCTCGTCGACCGAGAACTCGGCCTTTGGCGTGACCCGCAACCCGTGGGCGCTCGATCGCATCCCGGGCGGCTCGAGCGGCGGCTCGGCGGTCGCCGTGGCGGCCGGCCTCGCGCCGGTCGCGCTCGGCTCCGACACCGGCGGCTCGATCCGCCAGCCGGCCGCGCTCTGCGGCGTGGTCGGCCTCAAGCCGACCTACGGGCGCGTCTCGCGCTACGGCCTGCTCGCCTTCGGCTCGTCGCTCGATCAGATCGGGCCGTTCGCCCGGACCGTCCAGGACGCCGCCGACGTCTTCGCGGCGATGGCCGGCCACGACGCCGCCGATGCGACCACCGCGCACGCGGCCGTTCCGGATCTGTCGGCGCTCGGCGCCGCCGCGTCGAGCACGCCGCTCGCCGGGCGGCGCATCGGCGTGCCGCGCGCGCTGCTCGGGCCTGGCGTCGACCGCGACCGTCCAGGCGGCGATCGACGCCGCACTGGCCGTCCTCGAGCAGCTCGGCGCGACGCTCGTCGACGTCGCGCTGCCGCACGCATCCGCGGCCATCCCCGTCTATTACCTGGTGGCGACGGCCGAGGCCAGCTCGAACCTCGCCCGCTACGACGGCGTGCGCTACACGGCGCGGGCCCGGCTGGCCCCCGGCGACGACCTCACGGCGATCTACGACCGCACCCGTGGCGAGCACTTCGGGGCCGAGGTGAAGCGCCGCATCATGCTCGGCACCTACGTGCTGAGCGCCGGCTACTACGACGCCTACTACCTGAAGGCGCAGCAGGTGCGGACGCTGATCCGCCGCGACTACGACGCGGCGTTCGCCGCCGACGTCGACGCGATCGCCATGCCGACCAGCCCGACGCCCGCGTTCCGCCTCGGCGAGCGGGCCGACGATCCGCTGCAGATGTATCTCGCCGACGTCTTCACGGTCAGCGCCAACCTGGCCGGCCTGCCGGCGATCAGCGTGCCGTGCGGGTTCTCGCCCGATCGCCTGCCGATCGGCCTGCAGCTGACGGGTCGGCCGTTCGACGAAGCCGGTCTGCTACGCGTCGCGCACGCGTACGAGAGCGCCACGCCGTGGCACATGTACGCGCCGGCGCTCGACTAGGCGCGCGCCTGTGCGAACTTCCAATCCAACTACCAACTTCCAAGCCACTCCCCATTCCCAACTTCCAAGCCGCACCGGCGGCACCGTTGGGAGTTGGAGGTTGGGAGTGCCTTGGAAGTTGGAGTTTGGAAGTTGGAAGTTCCGCCGCCCCGGCGGAGTTACGCCGCCGCACCTAAGGCTGCAGCCAGTTGAGTACAAAACTGAGCGGCGGCGGCGTCGAGCCGGCCACCGGCACGTTCATCACGAAGCTGTGGCCGTCCGGCAGCGGCGCCACGTGGTAGCGCACGTCCCAGCCGCGGAACTGCAGCTGGACGATTTGCCGGGGCGGCTCGATAACCGGCGTCGGCTTCGACAGGTCGAGGGTCACCGCCATCAGCCAGCGTTCCGGGCCGTGATAGTAGAGCTCCTTGCCGTCGGCGCGCCAGAACGGCTCGCGGCCGTTGCGGACCGACACCTGGAAGCGCGGTCCCGGCGCGTCCAGGCGCTCGATGTAGACATGGCGATCGCCGGTGTCCGTCGTCGAGTAGGCGAGCCAGCGGCCGTCGGGTGAGAAGCGCGGTTCGTTCTCCCGCCAGGTCGAGGCGCGGAACGGCTTCTGATCCGCCGGCGAGCCGACCGGTACCACCCAGACGTCGTTGTCGCGCCGCTGATCCTGCCTGGTGAACGTCAGCAGGTTGGCGATCGAGATGTGAAACGGGACCGCCCGGGCCGAATCGGCCATGAAGATCTCGTCGCTGCCGGTGCCGTCGGCGGCATGGCGATAGATCGAGGATCGACCGCCGCGGTTCGAGGCGAAGTAGAATCCAGCGCCCGTCCGGCGACCACACCGGCGCCAGATCGTCGTCGGGGTCCGACGTGATGCGCGTCTTCTGACGCCGCGCCAGGTCGAGCGTCCACACGTCGCGCGTGCCGGCCACTTCGTCGAGCTGCTCGTAGGCGAGGACGTCGCCGGCCGCCGACAGGGCGATGTCGCGGAACTCGCCCGGACCGGTCAGCGGCGTGCTCTTGCCCTGTCAATCGACCGAGCATCAGCTGGCGATCGACCTGCCGCGTGCCCAGGTAGGCGAGCATCGCAACGCCCTGCCCGGTCGCCGAGAAGTTGGCGTAGTCCTCCCGGTTGTAAAGGTTCGACCCGATACGGCCGGCGACCGGCAGCGGCGTGCCGGTCAGGTGCAGGGTACGCCCGTCGAAGGGCTGCGCGAAGAGCCGGCCGTTGCGGACGAAGAGCAGCCGATCGCCGGTCACCTGGGCGTTGGCGTCACTCTGCAGCAGGACCTGATCGGCGTCGTCGACGTCGATCCGACCGGCCATGATCGTCCGCGGCTCCTCGGGCGCGCGGCGCGACGAGTAGATGAACGCCGAGGCGCTGCCCGGCACGAACGACGGCCAGCGCAGATCGGCGCCGTGCTCGCCCTGCAGGCGGATCGGGACGCGCTCGCCACCGGTGGCGGGGATCCGGTAGATGGCGCGACCGAAATCGGCGGCGAACAGGATGGTGCCGTCGACGCCCCACGATCCGCCCATCGCGTTCCACGCCGGACACAGGTAGCGGGACTCTCCCCCGCCGATCCCCGCGACCCACAGCGCGTTCTGCTTGAAGTAGGCGACCGACCGGCTGTCGGGCGACCAGAACGGATCGTGCGCGCCCTGCGAGTCGGCGAACGGCCGCGCCTCGACGCTGCCGAGCGGCCGCGTCCACAGCTTGCCCTCGGCGCCGAAGGCGACCTGCGATCCGTCCGGCGCCAGCGAGAAGCTCAGGAAGTCCTCGTTGCCGGGCGGCGTGATCATGAAGCGGATGGTCGGCGCCGCCGCCACCCGCGGCGGGAGCCAGGCCATCGCGCCGGCCACGCCGGCGGCGAGCCCGACCGCGAGCATCGCCGCGGCCGGCAGCAGCCGGCGGGCGCGATCGGCCCAGGTCGGCTGCGGCGGCGGCAGCACGGGCTGGGGCGGCCTGGCCAGGAGGTGGCTGCCCGAGCCACTCGCCGAGGCCGCCGTCAGCTCGGCCGAGGTGGCGAGGAAGCCCGTCAGCGCCAGCTCCAGCTCGCCCGCGCTGGTGTAGCGGCGCCGCCGGGTCGCGCGCCAGAGCCCGCTCGACGATGCTGACGAAGGCCGAGGGCAGGTCCGAGCGCTCGTCGCGCAGCCGCTGCGCCCGGTTCTGCTCGTGGCCGAGGCGAACCTCGGCCAGCGATCGCGCCGGCAGCGGGAAGCCGCCGGTCACGAGGCGGAACAGCAGCACGCCGACGCTGTAGACGTCGGTCTGGGTCGCGGCCGTGCCGCCCGAGAACAGCTCGGGCGCCATGTAGAGCGGGGTGCCGGCGAGGTCCGCGACCGTGGCCTCGTCAGGCAGCTCGCGCAGGCGGCCGGTGCCGAAGTCCATCAGCACCACGCGGCCGCTGCGATCGCGCATCACGTTCTGCGCCTTGACGTCGCGATGGAGCAGGCCGGCCGAGTGCACGGCGGCGAGCGCCTCGCACACCTCGGCGCCGAACAGCGCGCCCTCGCGGGCGCTGAACCGCCCCTGCTGCTGGATGATCTCCTCGAACGTCGCGCCCTGGATCAGCTCCATCCACAGGCCGGCGAACCCGGCCTCGCGGGCGGCGCCGAAGACGGTGACCACGCCGCGATGGCGGACCTTGGCCAGCAGGCGTCCCTCGTCGACGACGATCAGCGCCTGATCTTTCTGGGCCGACTCGGAGATGAGCTTGAGCGCGACCTCGCGGTCGAGCTGCGGATCCCAGGCTCGGTAGACGACGCCGTAGGCGCCGCGCCCGATGACCTCGCGGAGGGTGAGGTGGGCCCAGATGTCGCCGGCGAAGAGCTCGGCCGGGCGTTCGCCCGCCGATGGCGGCATGGTACGGTGCAGCCCGGCGATCTCCGAGACCACCTTCAGCGCGTCGAGCACGCGCCGATCGGACGGCGACGCCTCCGAGCCGGCGGCGGCCCAGTCGACCGCGTCACCATCGGAGATGGCTTCGGCCAGCCGAGTGAAATCGACGGGATCCACCGTCGGCATTGTATGTCGCCGCCGGCCCGGAGGGGCCGGCCGCGGGCCGCCCTCCTGGCGGCATCGACCGGCTACTCCGAGAGCGTCCAGCCCGACCGGTACTCCCGGCGCAGGAACTCGTTGGCCTTGTCGGAGTTGGTCACCCGCATGTTGGCGGCGTCGTAGTGGATCTTCGTCCCGGCGCGCAGCGACACGATGCCGAGCAGCATCACTTCGGTCAGCCGGGCCGCGTATTCGAACGGGCTCGACGCCGGGGTCTTGCCCTTGGCCGCCTCGACCCAGTTGATCTCGTGGCTGGTCGGCGATCCGCGGCAGCGTCTGCTTCGGCGTCCCGGCGCTGTCGTGGAACGACTGCGGCAACAGCCGCGGGTTGGCGCCGTAGGTGTCGTGCAGCAGCTTGCCCTTGCTGCCGATGTAGAGCACACCGCCGCCGGCATCGAGCTTGGTCTCGCCGAGCTCCTCCGGACGCGGCGGCATGAAGCCGCCGTCGTACCACGTCAGCTTGACCGCCGGCTTCGACCCGCGTGCCGCGAACTGGTAGTGGGTCATCGTCGCGGTCGGATACGACGCGCCGTTGAACGGCGTCGCCACCGTCTCGACGCTGGTCGGCATGCCGAGTTCGAGCGACCAGAACGGGTGGTCGATCAGGTGAGCGCCCATGTCGCCGAGCGCGCCCTGGCCCCAGTCGACCCAGCCGCGCCAGTTGAACGGGTGGTAGATCGGGTGGTACGGCGACCTGCGGCGCCGGCCCGAGGAAGAGGTCCCAGTTGAGGCCGTCCGGCACCGGGTAGTTGCCCGCCGCCATCGTCGCGGCGAGACGCTCGGCGACACCGCGCGAGTTCCACGACAGCTCGTCCGGCTTGGCTGGTGCCGGGTGCCGGGCGCGGCACGCCCTGCGGCCAGTAGGCGAACGGCCGGTTGGTCCAGACGTGGACCTCCTTGACGTCACCGATGTAGCCGCCCTGCACGTACTCGATGGCCTTGCGGGCATCGTCGAGCGAGTGCCCCTGGTTGCCCATCTGGGTGGCGACCTTGGTGTCGGCGGCCTTCTTGGCCAGGGCGCGGGCCTCGTGCACCGACCAGCACAGCGGCTTCTGCACGTAGACGTGCTTGCCGAGCGACATCGCCGCCATGGCGATGGCGGCGTGCATGTGGTCCGGGGTCGCCACGACGACGCCGTCGATGTCCTTCTGCGCGGCCAGCATCTGGCGGTAGTCGGCGTAGCGCTTGGCCTTGCCGGCCTTGGCGATCAGGCCGTCGAGGTTGGCGGCGCGCTGTTCGGCCGCCTGCAGCCGGGCGGCCGGCGACAGGGCGCGCCCCGGTCCCTGCCCAGGTGGCGGTGGTGCGTTCGGGTTCGCCTTGAGCTCGGCGATCTGCTTGCGTGTCTGCTCGAGCTGGGGCGGCAGCTCGGCGTATTTCTTGTCGACGTAGCCGAAGTCGACGTCGCAGAGCGCGACGATGTTGGTCTGGCCGGCGAGGGCGACCAGGTTGCTGCGGCCCATGCCGCCGACGCCCACGCCCGCGACGTTGAAGGTGTCGCTCGGAGCTTGAAAGCCGGTGCCGCCGAGCACGTGGCGCGGCACGATGGTGACACCCGCAGCCGCGACGGCCGCCGATTGCAGGAACTTCCGACGCGAGGGAATGGACGTCATCGCAGGGTCTCCGGAAGAAGAGCGGGAGCGCTCATTCTGCCGGAAACGCCTGCGCTTCCACAAGGCGCGATCGCGCCGGCCCGACGAGGATCAGGACGCAGCGGCTGGGTGCGAGGGGCGCACCATCCGCACGACCAGCCAGACGAAGAAGGCGATGACGAGGACCGGGAGAAGCGGGACGAACAGCCCGGCGACGAGCGCCGCGACGACCGCCGCGACGACCGCGACCACCGGGGTGAGGATCGCCCCCAGCACGCCGACGATGATCTTCAGCAGGAGCAGCGGCAGGAAGAGGACCCAGCCGACGACGCGGAACGGGAGGAAGAGGATCCACAACGCCGCGCGAACGAGCGAACCGAGGACAGCTGCCGTCACGATCAGCGCCAGCACGACGAAACCCGCCAGGAGCACCGTTTCCATCGCGATCACCTCTGCGGTAATCGGACGTCAGGCGCCCCCGTCGGGTTCCTTTCTGTTGCCGGCGCCGCTCACGGGCCGCGCTACTAGAGCGTCGGCGTCTCGGGCACCTTCCGCTCCGGAGCGGTGTACTCGACCAGGCCCTTGCGCACTTCGTCCATCGCGATGCGTTCGAGCTTGTGCGGCGTGTCGTGGCCCGGCGCCGTGCGGACGAGAGCGCCGCGGCGCAGCTGCTTGGCGCGCAGTGCGGCGACGTCGACGAACATGAAGCGGCTCTCGATCGGCGCGACCGGCTGGCGCTCGGGCTGGCCTTCGACGTGGGGTATGTCGGTATGCGGATCCATCATGGTGATAGCTCTCCTTGTTGGCGCGCGGTCCCCTCAGGACCGCGCGCGGGCCGCCGATTGAGCGTGCCGGCTGCTATTCGCTGCGCTGGGCGCGCAGCGGCGCCGTCACGCCGGCGGCGCCGGTTCAGTAGTCGTCGTGGCCGTGATCGTGGCCGCCCGCGGCCGGCGCCGGCTTCTCCGGCAGGTCGGCCACCAGCGCTTCGGTCGTCAGCAGCAGTGAGGCAATCGAGGCGGCGTTCTGCAGCGCACTGCGCACCACCTTGACCGGATCGATGACGCCGGCCTTCACCAGGTTCTCGTAGGTGTCGGTCGAGGCGTTGAAGCCCTCTTCGGGGTCCTTCGCCGCCTTCACCTTCTCGACCACGATTGAGCCTTCCTGGCCCGCGTTGAGGGCGATCCAGCGCAGCGGCTCTTCGACCGCGCGGCGGATCGATATCGACACCGCTCCGCTCGTCGTCCGACAGATCCTTCCGCTTCGCCACCGCGTCGAGGCTCTTGGCAGCACGCAGCAGCGCGACCCCGCCGCCGGGGACGATGCCCTCTTCGACGGCCGCCTTGGTCGCGTGCATGGCGTCTTCGACGCGCGCCTTCTTCTCCTTCATCTCGGTCTCGGTGGCCGCCCCGACCTTGATGACGGCGACGCCGCCGACCAGCTTCGCCAGCCGCTCCTGCAGCTTCTCGCGGTCGTAGTCGGACGTCGTCTCCTCGACCTGCGCCCGGATCTGCTTGACGCGGCCCTCGATGGCCTGCCGCGTCGCCGGCGCCCTCGATGATGGTGGTGTTGTCCTTGGTCGATGTGGACGCGCTTGGCCCGGCCGAGATCCTCGGGCGTGATGTTCTCGAGCTTGATGCCGAGATCCTCGGTGATGGCCCGGCCGCCGGTCAGGATGGCGATGTCCTCGAGCATCGCCTTGCGGCGATCGCCGAAGCCCGGCGCCTTGACCGCGGCGACCTTGAGGGTGCCGCGCAGCTTGTTGACCACCAGCGTGGCCAGCGCCTCGCCGTCGACGTCCTCGGCGATGATCAGCAGCGGCGCGCCGCTCTCGGCGACGCGCTCGAGGACCGGCAGCAGGTCCTTCAGGCTCGAGACCTTCTTCTCGTGGATGAGGATGCATGGCGTCTTCGAGCACGACCTCCATGCGATCCTGATCGGTCACGAAGTAGGGCGACAGATAGCCGCGGTCGAACTGCATGCCCTCGACCACGTCGAGCGTGGTCTCGAGTGTCTTGGCCTCTTCGACCGTGATGACGCCGTCCTTGCCGACCTTGGCCATGGCGTCGGCGATGATCGTGCCGATCGTCTCGTCGCTGTTGGCCGAGATGGTGCCGACCTGGGCGATCTCGTCGCCCGACACCGGCTTGGCCATCTTCTTGAGCGCGGCGATGACGGTCTCGACGGCGAGGTCGATGCCGCGCTTGAGGTCCATCGGGTTGGCGCCGGCGGCGACGTGCTTCCCGCCTTCGCGCATGATCGCCTGGGCCAGCACCGTGGCGGTGGTGGTGCCGTCGCCGGCGATGTCCGAGGTCTTGCTCGCGACCTCGCGGACGAGCCGTGCGCCGAGGTTCTCGACGCTGTCCTTCAGGTCGATCTCCTTGGCGACGGTGACGCCGTCCTTGGTGATGGTCGGCGAGCCGAACTTGCGGTCGATGACGACGTTGCGGCCCTTCGGGCCGAGCGTGACCTTGACCGCGTCGGCGAGCTGGTTGACGCCGCGCAGGAGCGCCGCGCGCGCCTGCTCGTGGAAGATGATCTGCTTGGCTGCCATTCGAGTGCGGAACCGATCTGAAAAAAAGAACCTAGGCCATCGCCAGTTCGGCGACGCCTTCGACCACGCCGAGGACTTCTTCCTCGCGGAGGATGACGTAGTCCTTGCCGGCGACGGTGATGTCGCTGCCCGAGTACTTGCCGAGCAGGACCGTGTCGCCGACCTTGACGTCGAGCGCGAACACCTCGCCGTCGTCGTTGACGCGACCGCGGCCGACCGCGATCACCTTGGCGTGCGTCGGCTTCTCGCGGGCCGAGTCGGGGATGATGATGCCGCCGATGCGCTGCTCGGATTCTTCGAGGCGCTCGACGAGGATGCGATCACGGAGGGGTCGGACGTTCATTGGGCCTCCCGGGGCGCGCCGCCGGGGCGGGCGCGCGCAGGTGCGCCGCGGCCGATTATCGGCCATGCGCAACCCCTAATCCTCCTCGATCGCGGCCCGCCAGGCAACAAAGACCGTCAGGGACCGGCTGAGTCGCGCCGGAATCAGGCGAGTTCTGCCGGAGTTCCGCCGGAGTAGGGGGCCGCTGTAGGATGCGGAGGTGGGGCTTTCGCCTTTTCATCCAGCTGTACGGGACTGGTTCGAGGCGTCCTTCGCCGGCGGTCCGACCGCCGCCCAGACCAAGGGCTGGGCGCCCATCGCCCGCGGCGAATCGACGCTCCTGCTGGCGCCGACCGGCAGCGGCAAGACCCTGGCCGCCTTCCTGTGGTGCCTGAACCGGCTGATGTTCGGGCCGGAGCCCGAGCCCAAGCGCCGCTGCCGGGTCGTCTACATCTCCCCGCTCAAGGCGCTGGCCGTCGATGTCGAGCGCAACCTCCGTGCGCCCATCGTCGGGATCAGCCAGGCCGCGGCCAAGCGGGGCGACCGCGTGCGCGTGCCGAGCATCATGGTCCGCACCGGCGACACGCCGGCCAGCGAGCGGGCCCGGTTCGTCCGCGAGCCGGCCGACATCGTCATCACCACGCCGGAGTCCTTGTACCTGCTCCTGACCGGGCACGCCCGCGAGGCGTTCCGCAGCCTCGACACCCTGATCATCGACGAGATCCACGCGCTGGTCCCGACCAAGCGCGGCGCCCATCTGGCCCTGTCGATGGAGCGCCTCGACGCCCTCGTCGAGGGCCCGCTGCAGCGGATTCGGCTTGTCGGCGACGCAGCGGCCGCTCGAGGAAGTGGCGATGTATCTCGGAGGGCGAGCGGCTACGGCGCCAGTCGTGGCCGCCAGGCCGGAGAGCGCGCCGAAGCCCGAGTCGAGGCGAGCGCGGTCGGCGCGAGACTCAAGTCGCGCGAAGGCGGGTGGGGCCTCGCATTCGTCCCAGCGACCCAGCGGGCCGGCGAGCGAGATCGCGCACGAGTTCACCGGCGGCGAGGCGGCCGCCACCCCGGCCCGTCCGATCACGATTGTCGACGCCGGCCGTCGCAAGGCGCTGAAGTTGAAGATCGAGGTCCCGGTCGAGGACATGGCGCGGCTGGCCGAGCCGATCGACATCCCGAGCGGCCCGGCCTCGAAGGGCCCGACGCGCCCCTCGATCTGGACGGCCATCCACCCGCGGCTCCTCGAGCTGGTCCGCTCGCACACGTCGACGCTGATCTTCGTCAACAGCCGGCGCGGCGCCGAACGCCTGGCCGCGGCGCTCAACGATCTGGCCGGCGAGCCGCTGGTTCGCGCGCACCACGGATTGCTGGCCCGCCCGCAGCGTGTCGAGATCGAGGACGCGTTGAAGGAAGGCCGGCTGCGCGGCCTCGTCGCCACGTCGTCGCTCGAGCTCGGCATCGACATGGGTGCCATCGATCTGGTCGTGCAGATCGAAGCGCCGCCCTCCGTCGCCAGCGGCCTGCAGCGCATCGGCCGGGCCGGTCACCAGGTCGGGGCGATCAGCGAGGGGCTGATCTTCCCGAAGTATCGCGGCGACCTGATCGCCTGCGCCGCGGCCGCCCGCAGCATGCACGAGGGCCTGGTCGAGGCGACGCGCTACCCGCGCAACCCGCTCGACGTGCTCGCCCAGCAGATCGTCGCCACGGTGGCGATGGACAGCTGGCCGGTCGAGGAGCTGTACGCGCTGGTGCGGCGGGCGGCGCCGTTCGCCGACCTCGATCGCGGCGTCTTCGAGGGCGTCCTCGACATGCTGGCCGGCCGCTACCCGTCCGACGAGTTCGCCGAGCTGCGGCCGCGCATCACCTGGGATCGCGTCCGCCACACGGTGGTGGGGCGCGAAGGCGCCAAGCGGGTGGCGATCGCCAACGGCGGCACCATCCCGGATCGCGGGCTCTACGGCGTCTTCCTGGCCGGCGCGCCGGCCGGCGCCGGCCGCGTCGGCGAACTCGACGAGGAGATGGTGTTCGAGAGCACCGTCGGCGAGACCTTCCTGCTCGGCGCCTCGACGTGGCGCATCGAGGACATCACCCACGACAAGGTGATCGTCTCGCCGGCGCCGGGCGAGCCGGGCAAGATGCCGTTCTGGAAGGGCGAGGCGGCGGGCCGGCCGCTCGAGTTCGGCCGCGCCATCGGCGCGCTGGTGCGCTCGCTGCAAGCGCAGCCGGCGGCCGCGGCGCTGGCCCGGCTCGAGAAGGAGCACGACCTCGATTGGCAGGCCGCCGAGAACCTGCTGCAGTACCTGGCCGACCAGAAGGCCGCCATCGGCCACGTCCCCGACGATCGCACCATCGTCATCGAACGCTGCCGCGACGAGCTGGGCGACTGGCGCGTCTGCCTGCTGTCGCCGCTCGGCGGCCGCGTCATGGCGCCGTGGTCGATGGCCATCCTCGGCGCGATGCGCGACGAAGGCAGCATCGACGCCGAGACGATGTGGAACGACGACGGCCTCGTCGTCCGCTGCCCCGACACCGACGATCCGCCCGATCCGCGCCTGATGCTGCCCGACCCGAACGACGTCGAGGCGCTGGTGCTGCGCCAGCTCGGCGCGACGTCCCTGTTCGCGGCCAAGTTCCGCGAGGCCGCGGCGCGGGCGCTGCTCCTGCCGCGGCGGCGCATCGGCGGCCGCACGCCGCTCTGGCAGCAGCGCAAGCGCGCCGCCGACCTGCTGGCGGTGGCCTCGAAGTTCGGCTCGTTCCCGATGCTGCTCGAGGCCTACCGCGAGTGCCTGCGCGACCTCTTCGACGTGCCGGCGCTGATCGAGACGCTGCGGGCGATCCGCGAGCGCCGCCTGCGCGTCGTCACCGTCGATTCGACGACGCCGTCGCCGTTCGCGGCCTCGCTGCTCTTCGGCTACGTCGCGCAGTATCTCTACGACGGCGACGCCCCGCTGGCCGAGCGGCGCGCCCAGGCGCTCTCGATCGACCACGCCCAGCTCAAGGCGCTCCTCGGCGACGCCGAGCTGCGCGACGTCCTCGATCGCGACGCCATCGACGACGTCGAGCGCGAGTTGCAGCAGGTGGCGCCGGAGCGGCACGTGCGCAGCGCCGACGGCGTCCACGATCTGCTGCTGCGGATCGGCGACCTCACCGCCGCCGGGATCGAGATGCGCGCGGCGATTCCCGGCGGCACCGCCGCCGCGATCGAGGCGCTGGTCCGGGCGCGCCGCGTGCTGCGCCTGCCGATCGCCGGCGAGGCGCGGCTGATCGCGGCCGAGGACGCCAGCCGCTACCGCGATGCGCTGGGCACGCCGCTGCCGCTCGGCCTGCCGGCGGCGCTCCTCGAACCGGTCCGCGATCCGCTCCTCGATCTGGTGATGCGCTACGCGCGGACGCATGGCCCGTTCACGACCGGCGAGGCGGCCGGCCGGTTCGCGCTCAGCGAGGCGGTGGTCGAGAAGGCGCTGCGCCGGGCCGTCGGAGCGGGCCGCCTGCACGAAGGCGATTTCCGTCCCGGCGGGATGCACCGCGAGTGGTGCGAGCCCGGCGTCCTCGGCCAGATCCGGCGCCGCTCGCTGGCCAAGGTGCGGCACCAGGTCGAGCCGGTCGAGCCGGCCACGCTGGGCCGGCTGGTGACCGTCTGGCAGGGCGTGACCCGCACGCGACGCGGCCTCGACGCCCTCCTCGACACGGTGGAGACGCTGCAGGGCGCGCCGCTCGTCGCCTCGCTCCTCGAGAGCGAGATCCTGCCGGCGCGCATCGAGGGCTACGAGCCCGGCGACCTCGACACGCTGCTCGCTGCCGGCGAGGTCGTGTGGGCCGGCGTCGAGCCGCTCGGCGCCAAGGACGGGCGCCTGGCCCTCTATCTCACCGACGCGCTGCCGCGCTTGTGGCGCCCGCCGGCCGAGGCCGCGCTCGACGGACGCGAGCAGGCCATCGCCGATCATCTGCAGGCCGAAGGCGCATCGTTTTTCGGGGCGATCCACGACGCGGTCGGCGGCGGCTTCCCGCGCGACAGCGTCGACGCGCTGTGGAACCTGGTCTGGAAGGGCGTCGTGACCAACGACGCGCTCCAGGCGGTGCGCGCCTTCGTCGGGCCGTCCGGGCCGAAGCTGCCGCGCAGCACCGGGCCGCGGGTGCGCGCCACCGGCCGCGTCTTCAGGTCGCGCCGGCAGGTGCCGCCGACGGCGGAAGGGCGCTGGTCCTGGCTGCCGGCCCGGGTGACGCCGGTTTCGCCGACCGAATGGAGCACGGCCTTGGCACAGCAGCTCCTCACGCGCTACGGCGTCGTGACCCGCGAAGTCGGCGCCGCAGAGTCGATCGTCGGCGGCTTCTCCGCGGTCTACGACGTGCTGCGGGCGCTCGACGAGAGCGGCCGCGTCCGCCGCGGCTACTTCGTCGGCGGCGTGGCGGCGACGCAGTTCGCGCTGCCGCCGGCGCTCGACCTGTTGCGCTCGCTCCGCCAGCCGCCGGAGGAGCCCGAAGCGGTGATCCTCGGCGCCACCGATCCGGCCAACCCGTACGGCACGCTGCTGAAGTGGCCGGCGCGCGAAAACGAGGCGGCCGCTCGAGATGCCGGAGATGCCGGACCGGCGCCCGCCAAGCGCGGCCCGACCCGGTCGGTGGGCGCGCGGGTGGTGATCGTCGACGGCGCCTGCATCGCCCACGTGTCGCGCGGCGGCCGCCAGGTCCTCACCTGGCTGCCCGAGACCGAGCCCGAGCGCTCGCGGGCGGCGCGGGCCGCGGCCGCGATCCTCGCGGCGGTGGCGCGGACCGGCGCAGGCCGCGACGGCGGCCTGCTGGTCAGCGACATCGACGCGGTCCCGGCGCACGAGCATCCCCTGGCGCCGTTCCTGGTCGCGGCCGGCTTCGTCCGGTCCGGCTTCGGCTATCAGGTGCGGCGCGACCGCCGGCCGGACCCGGGCCGAGTCGGTGCAGGGCTCGCCGACGCGGGGCCGGTGCCGGCCGTCGATCCGGCCGCCCGCCATGCCTGAGGGCGACACGATCTTCCGGGCCGCGCGCACGCTGCATCGCGCGCTGGCCGGGCACGTCGTGACGCGCTTCGATACCGCCTACGCGCCGCTCGCCCGCGTCCACGACGACACGCCGATCACCGGCCGCACCATCGCTGCGGTCGAGGCCCACGGCAAGCACATGGTGATGCGCTTCTCGGGCGACGCCACTATGTCTGACGCCACGCTCTCACGCGCGGCGTCGGGCGGCCCTGAGCGCGCCCGGCTGCAATTCGCCGACGCTGGGCGCGTCGGCGGCGCCGGGCGCGGGCCGCTCACTATGTCTGACGCCACGCTCTCACGCGCGGCGTCGGGCGGCCCTGTGAGCGCCCGGCGGCCATTTGCCGACGCGCCTTCGCGCATCGGCCGGACGATGGCTCCGGACTCCGTCCTCGCCATTCGTCACGCCGACGCTGGGCGCGTCGGCGGCGCCTGGCGCGGGCCGCTCGCGCTGCGCACGCACATGCGGATGCACGGCAGCTGGCACATCTACCGGCCCGGCGAGCGCTGGCAGCGGCCGCCGCGCGACATGCGCATCGTCGTCGGCACCGCCGACTTCGTCGCCGTCGGCTTCAACGTCCCGGACGCGGAGTTCGAGCGCGGCACCGACGTCGGCGCGCACGACAAGATTGCGGCGCTCGGACCCGATCTGCTCGCGCCGGACTTCGACGCCGTCGAGGCCGTCGGCCGCCTGCAGGCGCGCGGTGCGATGACCATCGCCGAGGCCCTGCTCGATCAGCGCGCCCTCGCCGGCATCGGCAACGTGTTCAAGTCCGAGGTGCTGTTCGAAGGCGGCGTCGAGCCGTTCGCCATGGTCGGCACGATCGCCGAGGATCGCCTGGCGGCGCTGGTCGCGATCGCGCGGCGCCAGCTCGCCGCCAACGTGGCGCCGTCACAGGGCGGCCACGGCCGGCGGACGACGGGCCGGCTCGCCCCGAGCGAGGGGCTGTGGGTCTACGGCCGCGGCGGCCGGCCGTGCCGACGTTGCGGCACGCCCATCTCGTTCGCCCGGCAGGGATTCGGCGCGCGGCCCACCTACTGGTGCCCGCGCTGCCAGATCTAACAGGGACGACTAACAGGGACGACTCCGGAGTGAAGGGCGACTCCCGAGTCGAACGTGGCTCCACTCCGGAGTCGTCCCACCCAGTTCGCCGTACGCGAAACGAGGCGCCGGATCGCATACGCGACCTCGACGCCTCGTCAACTTACCTGTGCGGCCTGGCGTGCGGCGCCGCCGCGAGCCCAGCGCGGGGAATAGCAGACGCACGCCCCGGAAGGCCGCCGCGGCCGCGCGTGAGGCGCGCGGCCGCCAACAGTCAATTGATGGCGATCTGGACCTGGCGCGGCTTGGCTTCCTCGCGGGCCGGAAGGACCACCGACAGCACGCCGTCCTTGAACTCCGCCTTCACGCCGTCCGGGTTCACCGTCGACGGCAGCGTGAACGAGCGGGCGAAGGCGCCGTAGGTGCGCTCGACGCGCTGATACGCGTCCTGCTTGATCTCCTGATCGCGCTTCCGCTCGCCGCGGATGGTCAGGATGTTGTTCTCCACCTTGAGTTCGATGTCCTCGCGCTTGATACCCGGCAGCTCGGCCTTGAGCACCACCTCGTGCTGCTCGGTCTCGAAGACGTCGACGGCCGGCACCCAGTCGGCCCGGGTGAGCGTGTCGTCCCCCTGCTCGTACGGCTCGTTGAAGATCCGGTTGAGGCGGGCCTGAACGGCGGCGAGCTCGCGGAACGGTTCGAAGCGGTTGATGGCGACTCTCATGGCTGTGCTCTCCTCGAGATGTCGGGGCTCGTCGGCCTCGGAAGCGTGTGTCTGTCGTGGTCGATTCGGGTCCGTCGTTGCGAACGAGATGAGAATAGCAAGGTTTCGCGCGCGAGTCAAGCATATTATATGACAGTAATACACTCATGCATGTGCCGGTCAGCGAACAACGCGGGTCGGTCTATGATTCGGGCTCAGATGCCCCAGCGTGCCGTCCGCTTCGCCCTCGCTTCGGCCCTGCTGCTCGGTACCGCCGCCCTCGCCCATGCCGCTGAACCGGACGTGCAGGCGGCGGTGAAGGCCAAGGTCGCGGCCGAGTTCCCCTCGCTTCGCGCGCTCTACGAGCACCTCCACGCCCACCCCGAGCTGTCGTTCATGGAAGTGAACACCGCGGCGCTGATGGCCAAGGAGCTGCGAGCGCTGGGCATCGACGTCACCGAGAAGGTCGGCCGGATGGGCGTCGTGGGCGTGCTCCGCAACGGGCCCGGACCGACCGTGCTCCTGCGGACCGACATGGACGGGCTGCCGCTGAAGGAGACGACCGGCGTCGCCTACGCCAGCACGGCGATCGTCAAGGACCTGCAGGGCCGCGACCAGCCGTCGATGCACGCCTGCGGGCACGACGTGCACATGACCAGCCTGATTGGCGCGGCGCGCACGCTCGCCGCGATGCGAACGCGGTGGTCGGGCACCATCGTCTTCATCGCCCAGCCCGCCGAGGAAATCGTCGCCGGCGCCAAGGCGATGCTCGACGACGGGCTCTACACCCGCTTTCCGAAGCCGGATTTCGCCATCACCTTCCACGACGACGCGCTGATGCCGGCCGGCCAGGTGGGTTATCGCGAGGGCCCGATCATGTCGGGCGTCAGCTCCATGGACGTCCTCGTCCGCGGGGTCAGCGGTCACGGTTCAGCGCCGCACACCGCCAAGGACCCCGTGCTCCTCGCCTCGCAGATCGTCGTCGCGCTGCAGGCGATCGTCAGCCGCGAGGTGGCGCCGGGCACGCGGGCGGTCGTCACCGTCGGCACCATCCACGGCGGCCTGAAGCGCAACATCATCCCCGACGAGGTGAAGCTGGAGCTGACGCTGCGCGCCTTCGATCCCGCGGTGATGGCGAAGCTGGTCGCGGCGGTCCGTCGAATCACGGCCGGCACGGCGCAGGCGGCCGGCGTCCCGGAGGACCGGATGCCGATCGTCACCGTGACCGAGGAAACCGTCGGCGTGACCGCCAACGATCCGGCCCTGATGAAGCGCCTGGCCGGCGTGTTCACGGCCTGGCTGGGCGCCGAGCGCGTCTCCCAGGTCGAGCCGAGCAGCGGCGCCGAGGACTTCTCCCTCTACGGACAGACGGCCGAACGCATCCCGAGCGTGCTGTGGCGCGTCGGCGCGACCGCCCCCGAGAAGTTCACCGAGAGCGCGCGCACCGGCGTGCCCGTCCCCTCGAACCACAATTCGGGCTTCGCCCCCGTGCCCGAGCCGACGATCACCACCGGCGTCACCACGATGACCGCTGCGGTCCTCGAGCTGCTGGCGAAGCCGTGAGCCGCCCGTGCCTCAGCTGACCCTTCTGTTCATCGGCGACGTCTTCGGCAAGCTCGGTCGCGACCTGGTGCGGATCGCGTGCCGAAGCTGGTCCGGCGATACGAGGTCACCGCCGTCATCGCCAACGGCGAGAACAGCGCCGGCGGCTTCGGCATCACCCGCGAGACGGGCGAGGAGCTGTTCGCGGCCGGCGTCGACCTGATGACGTCCGGCAACCATGTGTGGGACAAGAAGGAAGCCCTCGACTACCTGCCGCTCGAGCCGCGGCTGGTGCGGCCGGCCAACTTCCCCGCCGGCGTGCCCGGCAACGGCTCGGCGATCATGCGGACGTCGGAGGGCGAAGAGGTCGCGGTGCTGAACCTGATGGGCCGCGTCTTCATGAACGCCCTCGACGATCCGTTCAGCCTCGGCGCCGCGGGAAGCGGCGCGGCTGCGGGCGCGCACGCCGATCGTGCTGGTCGACATGCACGCCGAGGCGACGTCCGAGAAGGTCGCGATGGGCTGGCACCTCGCCGGCAAGGTCACCGCGGTGGTCGGCACGCACACCCACGTCCAGACCGCCGACGAGCAGATCCTGCCCGGCGGCACGGCCTACATCACCGACGTCGGCATGACCGGTCCGCACGACGGCATCATCGGCGTCGAGCGCGACCCGGTCATCAACCGCTTCCTGACCGGCCTGCCGGCCCGCTTCGAGGCGGCCAAGGGCATGCCGAAGCTGCACGCGGTGGTCATCACCGCCGATACCGGCGACGGGGCAGGCCACGGCCATCGAGCGGCTGAGCCTGACCCGTGCCGTCTCGAGGACATGTAGCGCCGGAGCGACTGATCGCATGCCGTCGCTGTTCGACGACGCCTTCGAAGACGACCGCCCGCCCGAGCCGACCGCGGCTCCGGCACCGCCGACGGCTCCCGCCTCGCCGATGCCGCCCGTTCCGCCGACGGCGCGAAGCCGCCGGCCCGCACCATCTACACCGTCAGCGACCTGACCGCGGCGGTCGCCCGATCGCTCGAGAAGCAGTTCTTCCAGGTCTGGGTCGAAGGCGAGATCTCGAACGCCCGGCCGGCGCGCGTCGGGCCATCTCTACTTCACGCTGAAGGACGACGCCGCGCAGATCAAGGCGGTGATGTTCCGCGGCACCCTGCGGCTACGCTCCGCTTCAAGCCGGCCGACGGCCAGCACGTCGTCGCGCGCGGCCGCTCGACGGTCTACGAGGCCCGCGGCGAGATGCCAGATCGTCTGTCGAGCACCTCGAGCCGCGCGGGCTGGGCGCGCTGCAGCTCGCCTTCGAGCAGCTGAAGCGCCGGCTCGAGGCCGAAGGCCTGTTCGCCGCCGCGCGCAAGCGGCCGCTGCCGCTGCTGCCGCGCACGATCGGCATCGTCACCTCGCTCGAGGGCGCGGCGGTTCGCGACATCGTCCGCGTCGTCACGAACCGCCACGCCGGCCTGCGGCTGCTGATCCGGCCGTGCCGCGTCCAGGGCGACGGCGCCGGCCACGAGATCGCCGCGCGCCATCCGCGACGTGTCGCGCCACCCCGGCGTCGACGTCCTCATCGTCGCGCCGCGGCGGCGGCTCGCTCGAGGACCTCTGGGCCTTCAACGAGGAGGTCGTCGCGCGCGCCATCGCCGCCTCGCCGGTCCCGGTCGTCTCGGGCGTCGGCCACGAGATCGATTCGACGATTGCCGACTTCGTCGCCGACGTCCGCGCCGCGACGCCGTCCAACGCCGCCGAGATCGTCGTCGCCCGGCGCGACGAGCTGGCGCGGCGCATCGCCGCACCTCGACCATCGCGCGCCGCGCCGCGCTGCGCGCGGCGCGGTGGCCGCCGGCCGCGCGCTGCGTCCACGCCCTCGCGACGCGCCGCGGCCTCGCGACCATCCAGTCGCGTGCTCGTCCAACCGCGAGCCGGCGCGTCGGCGAGCTGACGCGGCGCCTGCGGCGCAGCGCTGAGCCGCCGCCTCGGCCAGACGGCGCCGTCAGACCGCTCGCCGGCTGCACCGATCGCCTCGCAGCCCTCGATCAGCGCCGCCGCCTCGCCCGCCTGCGCGCGCGGCTGGCGCAGGCCGAAGACTCGCGCTCGGCCGCGCGGCCTCCGCGCCCGCCAGCATCGCGGCGCGCTGGCGCTCGGCGCGCCTGGCGGCCCGGCTCGACGCGTCTCAGCCCGCTCGCCGTGCTCGGCCGCGGCTACGCCGTCTGCTTCGCGGCCGACGGCCGGACGGTGCTCCGCGACGCCGCGACCGACGTCGCGACGGCGATACCGTTCTCGTGCGCCTCGAGCACGGCCGGCTGGCGCTGTCACCGTGACCGGGCGCCGATCGATGACGGAGGCGCGCGGCCCGCCGCTGCGCCGAACAGTCCGATGCCCGATCCGCCACCCAGGATTTCGAATCGTCGCTGGCCGAGCTCGACACGATCGTCACGCCGCCTCGAGCAGGGCGACCTCCGCGCTCGAGGACTCGCTCGGCCTGTTCGAGCGCGGCGTCGAGCTGTCGCGCTCCTGCCACGCGCGGCTCGAGGACGCCGAGCGCCGCATCGAGGTCCTGACCGAACGCGGCGACGTGCGTCCCGCGCCGCCGACGCAGCGCTCACGACGGATGCCGACGCTCGCTGACGCAAGCCGCGCGCCCGGACGCCTTCGCCCCGTGGATCGACGCGCATGCGCGCGCGCGATCGACGCGGCGCTCCGCGCGCGCTCCCGTCCCGGCCTGGCGACGCCGCGCGTGCTCGACGACGGCCTGCGCTACGCCCTCCTCGGCGGCGGCAAGCGCGTGCGGCCGCTCCTGGCGCTGGCGACCGCCGACGCCATCCTCGGCTCGGAGCCCGAGCGCCTGCGCCTGGCCCTGCCGGCGGCGTGCGCGCTCGAGCTGATCCACACCTACTCGCTGGTCCACGACGACCTGCCGGCGATGGACGACGACGACCTCCGCCGCGGCCGGCCGACCACCCACGTCCGCTTCGGCGAGGGCCAGGCGATCCTCGTCGGCGACGGCCTGCTGACCGAGGCGTTCGCCTGCTGGCGCGCGAGCCGGACGACGCGCACCCGGCCCTCGCTTCGCCCGCAAGCTGCGGCACGATGGCGGTGATCGCCGCGGCGGCCGGCGCCGCCGGCATGGTCGGCGGCCAGGCCATCGACCTCGACGCGGCGCGCCCGCACGACGGCCCGTGGCCCGGCGGACGTTCGACGCCGCGGCGCTGCGCCGACATGCACGCGCGCAAGACCGGCGCGCTGATCCAGGCGGCCGCCGTCGCCGGCGCGACCATGGCCGGCGCCGACAGCGCCACGATCGCCGCGGTCGCCGTCTTCGGCCGCGAGATCGGCCTGGCCTTCCAGATCGTCGACGACGTGCTCGACGTCGAGGGCACGTCGGCGGACCTCGGCAAGACGGCCGGCAAGGACGCCGCCGCCGGCAAGCCCACCTACCCGGCGCTGTTCGGGCTCGAGCGCTCGAAGGCGCTCGCCGCCGAGGCCCGCGCCCGGGCGCCACGCCGCCCTCGACCGACGCCCACCTCGGCGGCCATCTCGCGCCGCCTCGCCGACCGGTCTTCGTCGCACGAGACGCGCCGTGAAGACGCGGCTCGACGCCCTCCTCGTCGCGCGCGGCCTGGCCGCGACGCGGGAGCGGGCGCGCGCCCTGATCCTGGCCGGCCAGGTCCGCGTCGACACCCCGTCGTCGAAGGCCGGCACGCCCCTCAAGGCCGGCACGATGGTGCCGGACGACGCCGCGGTGTCGCTGGCGACACCCGACCATCCCTACGTCGGCCGCGGCGGGCTCAAGCTGGCGCACGCGCTCGACGCCTTCGCGATCGATCCGCGCGGCGCGCATCGCCCTCGACGTCGGCGCCTCGACCGGCGGCTTCACCGACGTGCTGCTGCAGCGCGGCGCGACGCGGGTCGTCGCGCTCGACGTCGGCCACGGCCAGCTCGCCTGGTCGCTGCGCACCGATCCGCGCGTCGTGGTCCTCGAGAAGATCAACGCCCGGACGCTGACCGCCGACCAGCTCGGGCCCGAACGCGCCGCGCGTCTTCGATCTCGATCACCGATCGACGTGTCGTTCATCTCGCTGCGGCTGGTGCTGCCGGCGCTCGTGCCCGCTGCTCGCGCCGGACGGCCGGCTGGTCGCGCTCGTCAAGCCGCAGTTCGAGGCCGGACGCGAAGACGTCGGCGCCGGCGGCATCGTGCGCGATGCCGCCATCCACGCGCGCGTCGTGGCGGGGTCGTGGCCGAGGCGGAGCGGCTCGGCTCGTGCACCGCGGCACCACGCCCGTCGCCGATCGCCGGCGCTGAGGGGAACCGCGAGTTCCTGGCCGTGTTCGCCCGGCCGTCACGCGGCGATCCAGCGGCTGCGATAAGCTGACGCGGTGGACTGCCGCCCATCCGCCGCGTCGGAATCGTCGTCAAGCCGCGCCTCGACGGCGGCCCGCGCGTGGTGCGCGACCTCGTCGCCTGGCTCGCCGCGCGGCAGATCGCGCCGGTGCTCGACGAAGCCAGCGCCGCCGTCGACGGCAGCGGCGCGCATCGGTCGGTCACCGCCGACGCACTGCCCGGCCGAAGTCGACCTGATCGTCGTGCTCGGCGGCGACGGCACGCTCCTCGCCACGGCCCGGCGGATCGCGCTTGCCGGGGTCGACGTCGCGGTCCTCGCCGTCAACTTCGGCAGCCTGGGCTTCCTCACCGAAACCACCCTGCCGGAGCTCTACGCCGCGCTCGAGCGCGTCGTCGCCGGCACGGCCGTCGTCGAGACGCGGACGCATGCTGCACATGCGCATCGTGCGAGACGGCGTGGTGCGGCACGAGACGCCGGTCCTCAACGACGTGGTGGTCAACCGCGGGCGCGCTGTCGCGAATGACCGACCTGTCGGTGCACGTCGACGAGGTGTTCGTGGCGCGCTTCAAGGCGGACGGTCTGATCGTCGCCACGGCCACGGGATCGACGGCCTACAACCTGTCCGCCGGCGGGCCGATCGTCCACCCCTACGTCGACGCGATCGTGCTGACGCCGATCGCCCCGCACACGCTCACCGAACCGGCCGGTCGTGCTGCCGGCCACTTCGGCGCTGACCATCCAGCCGATCATCGCCGGCGGCGAGGACATCTTCGTCACCGCCGACGGCCAGCAGGGCTACCCGCTGTCGGCGGCGGACTTCGTAGTCGGTGCGGCCGCGCCGATCGCGTCCTCCGCCTGGTCCGCTCCACGGAGCGCTCCTACTTCGGCGTCCTCCGGCAAAAACTGAAATGGGCCGGAGCGCTGATCATCGGGACCGCCTCCCGATGATCCTCCCGCTCCGCCTTCCGATCTCCCTTCCGATCATCCCTCCGACGCCGCTCGAAAACGTGTCATTTTCTGCCAGCGGCGGCGTCGGCGCTGATCTCGGAAGTACTGGACCTGGTGCTGGTGCACGTTGCGGTTGTGCTCGTCGAGCGACGAGGCGAAGACGTGCGACCCGTCGTTGCGGCTGACGAAGTAGAGATACGGGACGTCGGCCGGCGCGACCGCCGCCTCGAGTGACGCGCGCCCCGGCGCGGCGATCGGGCCGGGCGGCAGGCCGCTGTAGCGATAGGTGTTGTAGGGCGAATCGAACTGCAGGTTGTCGCGGGTCAGGTTGCCGTTCCAGCGGCCCGCCTTCTGCAGCGCGTAGATGACCGTCGGATCGCACTGCATGCCCATGCCGATGCGCATCCGGTTCTGGTAAACGGCCGAGACGAGCGGCCGCTCGTCGGCCCGGCTCGTCTCCTTCTCGATCAGCGACGCGATCGTCACCACCTGCCGCGTCGTCAGTCCGCGCGCCCGGGCCGCGTCGCGCAGCGTGGTGTCGTAGGTCGCCAGGAACCGGCGCGCCATCTGCTCGATGAGCAGCTCGGCGCCGGCGTCCCGCGGCAGGTTGTAGGTTTCGGGGAACAGGTAGCCCTCGAGATCGGGCGCGCCCGAGTCGACTTCGTGGACCAGCGTCGCGCGCTGCGCCGCGGCCGTGAACATCGCCTTGGTGCCGAGTTTCGCCGACTCGAAGACGGCGGCCATCTCGGCCACGGTCAGGCCTTCGGGGAACGTCACGGGACGCAGGAACACGGTGCCGCCGACGAGGCGATCGACGACGTCGGTCGCGCGCATCTGGCCGATGAAGCGATATTCCCCTGCTTTCAGCGTCCGCGAGGCGCCGCGCCGCCACACCGCCAGCCGGAACGCCCAGTCGTTCTTGATGACGCCCGATTCGACGAGCCGATGCCCGATCGCGGAAACCCCGAGCCCGTGCGGGATGTCGACGAAGATCTCGGGCTCGGCGTAGCCCTGGTACGGCTGATCGAGCCTGCGGAGGGCGACGGCGCCGACGACCGCGACGACGACCGCCAGGATGGCCAGCCGGATCAGCGCGCGCATCAGCGGACCGGCTCCTGGGTCGCGGCGCCGCCGGGGCGGTCGGCCGCGAGCGGCGCCGCGATCGAGGAAGTCCTGCAGGATCACGGCGGCGGCCGCGGCGTCGAGCCGGGCCTTGCGCGAGCGCCAGTCGGCGTCGCGGACCGCCAGCCGGCTCTCGGCCTCGACGCTGGACAGCCGCTCGTCCTGGACGAAAATCGGCAGCGCCGTCCGGGTCCGCAGCCGGGCGACGAAGGCGTCGACGTCGGCGGTCGCCTCGCTGGCGCGTCCGTCCAGGCGGAGCGGCCGGCCGACCACGATCGCCGACAGCCCGTCCGCCTCCGCCGCGAGGTGGTCCGCCGTTCGCAAGACTGCGGCGAGCGGCGGCTGCGCCGTAATCACGCCGTACGGGGTCGCCAGCGTGCCGGAGACATCGCTCAGCGCAAGGCCGGTGCGCTTCCGGCCGATATCCAGGGCGAGCACACGACCGGACCGGACGTCAGCCGTCATGTCTGGAGTCTGCCAGAATGCACACGATCGTGGGAAGACACGCGATGTCGGGCGCCGCGCTCGCGGCAGTTCTTGCAATCGGGCCCGCCCGTCTCGGCGGAGAGGCCCGTCTCGGCGGGGAGGCCAGCCTCGGCGGGCAGTCGTCCCCCCGGCGTCGTCGGCCGCCCGCGGCCCGGCCTCGCCGAAGGTCCTCGACCAGCGCCTCGCCCAGGCCAAGGCCGAAGCCACCCGCCTCGCCGGCGAGCAGCGGACGCTGCTGACGCGTCTGCGCCAGATCGAGCTGGCCATCGAGACCCGCGAGCTGGAGCGCGAGAAGACGACGCGGGCCAGGGCCGTGTCGAGCCAGGCGGTCGACGACGCCGTCGCCCGCGTCGCCGCCGCCGATGCCGAGCTGGCGGCGCTGATGCCGGAGGTCCGGGCCCGGCTCGCCCGCTTGTACCGCCTCATGCCGCTCGGCTACGACCGTCTGCTCTTCTCGCTCGATGACGCGCGGACGTTCGATCGCGCGGCCCGCGTCGTCGCCGTCCTGGCACGACGCGATCGCGAGCGCCTTCGGCACTTCGCGCAGGTCCGCGTCGCCCGCACCACCGACGTCGAACGGCTGCGGCGCGAGCGCGACACCCTCGACCTGCTGACGCAGCGGCTGGCCGCCGAGACCGCTGCGCTCGCCGAAACCGCGGCCGGCCAGCAGCGCCTGCTCGCGGACGTCCGCGAGCGCCGCGACCTGAACGCCCAGCTCGTCCGCGAGCTGGCCGCGGCCCGGAATCGCCTCGAGCAGTCGATGGCCGAGCTGACGGCGGACCGCGGCGTCTCGTCGGTGGCCGTCGCGGGCGGCGGCCGACTGCGCGCCGGGACGATGGCCTGGCCGGTGCCCGGACAGGTCGAGGCGCACTTCGGACGCCAGCCGTCGAGCCGCTTCGGCACGATGGTCAACCGCAACGGCATCGACATCGGTGCCGCCCCCGGCTCGCCGGTCAAGGCGGTCCAGGCCGGCACGGTCGCCTACGCCGACGCCTTCGCCGGCTTCGGGCGGGTGGTCATCGTCGATCACGGCAGCCGCTTCTACACCCTCTACGGCCACCTGGCCTCGGTCGACGTCTCGAAAGGAGCCGCGGTCCAGGCCGGGGACGACATCGGGACGGTCGGGATGGCGCCCACCGGCACGCCCTCGCTCTATTTCGAGGTCCGCATCGACGGTCGGCCGGCCGATCCCGTACAATGGCTGAAGCCCGCCTCGGCGAAACCGCCCGCGTGAAAGAGCCTCGACCGCGAGGGACCACGTCACCATGACCACACGCACCCGCTGGATCGTTCTGCTCGTCTCGACCCCCGTCGTCGCGTTCGTCGTGATCGGCAGCCTGCTCGGCCGCACGCTCGCGAGCCAGGGCGCCTACGAGCACCTCCGGGTCTTCGAGGACGTCGTCTCCCTGGTGACCCAGAACTACGTCGAGCCGGTCAACGTCGACCGCGTGATGAGCGGCGCGATGCGCGGCCTCGCCGACGGGCTGGACGCCGACAGCGCCTACCTGACGCCCGAGCAGGTCAAGACCTTCGAAGCCGAGCGCGCCCCCGCGGCGGGCACCACCGGCATCGAGCTGACCCGCGGCTACTACCTGCGCGTCGTCTCGGCCCGCGACGGCTCGGCTGCCGCCCGCGCCGGGCTGCGGACCGGCGACTACCTCCGCGCCATCAACGGCGCCGCGACCCGGAACCTGTCGGCGCTCGAGGGCATGCGCCTGCTGCGCGGACCGGTCGGCTCGAAGGTCACCATCACGATCCTCCGCGGCAGCGCGACGGACCCGCGCGACATCCCGCTCGTGCGCGAGGCGGCGCCGGCCACCGACGTCACCTCGAAGGTGCAGACGCCGGGCGTCGGCTACGTCCGCGTGGCCGCGTTCAACCCGGGCGCCGCCGGACGCCTCGAACAGAGCGTCAGCCAGCTCGCCAAGGGCGGCGCCACCAGCGTGATCGTCGACCTGCGCGATACCGCCGAAGGCAAGCTCGAGGAAGGCATCGCCGCCGCCAAGCCGTTCGTGCCCGCCGGCAAGACGCTGTCGACGCGCGAGACGAAGGCCGGCAAGGACTCGGTGGTGACGACGACGTCCGCCGACGGCAAGGTCACCATACCGCTGGTGCTGCTCACCACCAACGGGACGTCGGGCGCCGCCGAGCTGTTCGCTGCCGCGCTGCTCGACAACAAGCGGGCCACGCTCGTCGGCGAGCACACGCTCGGCCGCGCCGGGGTCCAGAAGCTGGTCAAGCTGCCGGATGGCAGCGCGCTCTACCTGACCTTCGCACGCTATCTCGCGCCGTCGGGCACGAGCATCCACGGCACCGGCCTGACGCCGACCGTCGACGTCGAGGAGCCGGAGCGCGAGTTCGGCGCCGCCGCCCCGACGACCGACGTGATCCTCGAGAAGGCGCTCGAGCAGCTGCGCATGAAAAAGGCCGCGTGATCGATCGACGCGTCGCCGCGCGTCGATCGTGCGTCGGATCGCGCGCTGGATCGGGCGTCGCGCGCTTGACTCCAACTGAGCCCTAACGTATAACCGCCCGCGGCCTACGTGCGGGCGCCGTGGCGCGCCCAAGCGCCGCGAGTCGCAGACCGCACGCCCAGAGGCCGCGCGCAGCCGCGCGTGAGTTGCGCGGCCGCACATATCGGGAGGCGCTCGGTGAACAAGCAGGAACTCGTCGCCAAGATCGTCAAGGACACGGGGCTCACGAAAGTCAGCGCGACGGGCGCCGTCGAGTCGTTGCTCGATGGCATCAAGAAGTCGCTGAAGAAGGGCAACGCCGTGACCTTCGTCGGTTTCGGTACGTTCCAGACGTCGCAGCGGAAGGCGCGCCTGGCGCGCAACCCGCAGACGGGTGCCACCGTCAAGGTGCCGAAGCGCCGGGTCGTCCGTTTCAAGGCGGGCAAGGCCCTCAAGGACACGGTGAATTAGCCGGCCGGCCCGCCCGCCGGCGCCGCGACGCGCCCAGCGTCGCGAGTAGCAGCCGGCACGCCACCCGGGGCGGCAGCGGTCGCGCTGAGGGCGCGACCGCCGACCAGCAAATTGACTCCCAAAAAGTCGGGCTGGTATACTGTCCGTTCGCGCAGTGGGTCAGGGGCGCGTAATAGGCGCGTAGCTCAGGGGTTAGAGCGCCTGCTTGACACGCAGGAGGTCGGTGGTTCGATTCCACTCGTGCCTACCATCCCACTTTGCCGCGACGGGTGCGGGGGGCCGTCAGCCCAGCCGCCCATCAGCCGAACGAACAGCCACGCCGTGCACGTCCTTCAGCATTTCTTCACGGGGCCATTCCCCACCGGTCGGCCTTGCGCCGTGCCGTCCCTCCGTCGATGACTTCGGCAGTGGAATCGGGGGAGATTTCGCTCACCCTGCCGGACGGCTCCGTCCGGACGGTGACCCGTGGCACGACCGGGGCCGACCTGGCGATGGCGATATCGCCGCGCCTGGCCAAGGCGGCGCTGGCGGTCACGGTCGACGACCAGCTGACCGATCTGATGCGCCCGTTCGAGGGCGACGCCCGGGTCCGCATCGTCACCGAGCGGGATCCGGAAGCGCTGCACCTCTATCGCCACAGCACGGCCCACCTGCTGGCGGCGGCGGTGCTCGAGCTGTTCCCCGGCACGCAATGCGGCATCGGCCCGGCCCTGGACGACGGCTTCTACTACGACTTCGTCGTGCAGCGCCCGTTCGTGCCCGAGGATCTGGCCGCTATCGAGCAACGGATGAAGGAGATCGCCGCCCGCGACCTGCCGTTCGTCCGGGAGCTGCGGCCCAAGGAAGACGCCAAGGCCCATTTCGCGGCGCGCGGCGAGCCGCTCAAGGTCCAGCTGATCGACGAGAAGAGCGGCCCGGTCGCGACGTGCTACGACATCAAGGGCGTCTTCCTCGACTTCTGCGTCGGTCCGCACGTGCCGTCCGTCGGCAAGCTTGGCCACTTCAAGCTGACCTCGACCTCCAGCGCCTACTGGAAGGGCGACGCGAAGAACCAGCCGATGCAGCGCGTCTACGGCACGGCGTTCTTCTCGAAGAACGAGCTCGAGCAGTACCTGCACCGGCTCGAAGAGGCGAAGAAGCGCGACCACCGTCGTCTCGGCAAGGACCTCGGCCTGTTCCTATTCCATCCGTGGGCGCCGGGCGCGGCGTTCTGGCTGGCCAAGGGCACGACGGTCTACCACACGATCGCCAACTACATGCGCGACGTGCTGCTGCCGAACGGCTACGTCGAGCTGAAGACGCCGCTGGTCTTCAACAAGGCGCTCTGGGAGACCTCGGGCCACTGGCAGCACTATCGCCAGAACATGTTCCTCATCGACAACGACGAGGAGCAGATGGCCATGAAGGCCATGAACTGCCCGGGCCACATGCTCGTCTTCGCCAGCGAGACGCCGCAGCTATCGCGACCTGCCGCTGCGCTTCCACGAGCAGACGCCGCTGCACCGCAACGAGGCGTCGGGCGTGCTCTCGGGCCTGACCCGCGTCCGGCAGTTCTCGCAGGACGACGCCCACTGCTTCGTGATGGAGTCGCAGATCGGCGAGGAAGTCGAGCGGCTGCTCCGCCTCGTGCAGCGGGTCTACGGCGACTTCGGCCTCGAGTACAGCGTCAAGCTGTCGACTCGGCCGGCCGAGTTCCTCGGCGAGATCGCGACCTGGGATCACGCCGAAGCCGAGCTGCGGCGCGCGCATGGAGGCGGCCGGCCAGGCCTACACCGTCGACGAGGGCGATGGCGCGTTCTACGGGCCGAAGATCGACTTCGAGATCACCGACGCGATCGGCCGCAAGTGGCAGTGCGCGACCATCCAGCTCGACTACCAGCTGCCGCAGCGCTTCGACCTGAAGTACACCGGCGCCGACAACGCCGAGCACCGGCCGGTCGTCATCCACCGCGCCATCTTCGGCAGCTTCGAGCGCTTCATGGCGCTGCTCATCGAGCACTACGCCGGGGCGTTCCCGCTGTGGCTGGCGCCGGTGCAGGCGGCGGTGCTGCCGCTGTCGGACCGGCACGCTGGACGCCGCCAAGGCCGTCGTCGCCACGCTCGAGGCGGGCGGCCTCCGGGTGTCCCTCGACGCGCGCGGTCGAGAAGATCGGGTACAAGATTCGTGAAGCGCAGCTCCAGCAGATTCCGTACATGCTGGTGATGGGCGATCGGGAAGTCGCGGAAGGACAGGTGTCCGTTCGCAGCCGACGCGGCGGGGACCTCGGCGCACGCAGCGTCGACCAGTTCCTCGACGATGCCCGGCGGGAAGTGCAGCAGAAGGGGAGGTAGTTATCGCATTCGACAGAGGCAGGCCGCCGCGCCGGGACGATCGGGTGCGGATCAACGACCGAATCCGCGTTCGTGAAGTGCGCGTCATCGACGAGACCGGCGCCCAGCTGGGCATCATGGCCCCGCAGGACGCTATCCGCATCGCGAAATCGAAGGGACTCGATCTCGTGGAGGTCTCGGCCACGGCCGTACCTCCTGTGTGTCGCATCACCGACTACGGCCGCTATCAGTACAACGAGCAGAAGCGGGCCCGTCAGGCGCGGAAGCACCAGAAGACCATCGAGGTCAAAGAGATCAAGTTCCGCCCCAAGGTGGACGAGCACGACTACGACTTCAAGAAGAAGCACATCGAGCGCTTCCTGACCGAAGGCGACAAGGTCAAGGCGACGGTCTTCTTCCGCGGACGGGAAATCGCGCATCCCGAGATCGGGCGGCGCATCCTGGAACGGCTGATCCAGGAGATCATCGAGCTGGCCAACGCCGAGAACACGCCACGGCTCGAGGGGAACACGATGCACGTGATCCTCGGCCCGAAGCCGCAGCTGGCGCAGCAGCGGCGCGAGCGCCCGGCAGCGGCCGCGGCGGGCGCCAGCCGAAGCGACATGCGCGACGTGAACGACCTGGCGAGCGACCGGGCCGAGCCGGACGAGGCGCAGCTCGACGAGACGCAGCCGGAGACGGCGCCAGCGACACCGGACGCGCCGGCGACGACGACAGAGTAGGAGCACGGCCCTGGATCGGGCCGGACAGGCCCGAACAGGGGCGGAGGGGAACGGAAGAGGACATGCCGAAGCTGAAGAGCCATCGTGGCGCGGCCAAGCGCTTCAAGCGCACCGCGTCGGGCAAATTCCTGCGCGCGAAGGCGTTCAAGCGCCACATCCTGACGAGCAAGAGCACCAAGCGGAAGCGCAGCCTGCGCAAGGTCGCGCTGGTCTCCGATGGCGATCAGATGAAGCTCGATCGGATGCTGCCCTACAAGTAAGGACCGCGCGTCTTCGGCGGGCACGCCTCGCGTCCCTGCCCCGAGAGAATCATGCCTAGAGTCAAACGTGGAACCGTCCGCCGCGCCAAGCGCAAGAAGATCCTTGCCCGGGCGAAAGGCTTCTTCCAGACCAAGAGCAAGCTGTATCGATCGGCCAAGGAGTCGGTCGATACGGCGCTCAAGTACGCCTTCGTCGGCCGCCGCCGCAAGAAGCGCGACTTCCGCCGGCTGTGGATCGTCCGCATCAACGCCGCCGCGCGCGAGCACGGCCTCTCCTACAGCGCCTTCATCAAGGGCCTCGAGGCCGCCGGCGTGACGCTCGACCGCAAGATGCTCGCCGACCTCGCCGCGCGCGAGCCGAAGGCGTTCGCCGTCCTCGCCGAGCAGGCCAAGGCGCGCGTCCGCGCGCCGCGCCCCGCCCGCCGCCGCCTAAGCGTTCTCGCGGATGGACGACGGCAACGGGACGACCTCTGCGCGAGGCGTTCGAGACCGAGCTGGCCTCGGTCTCGACGCCTCGGGATCTCCAATCCCTTCGCGATCGCTACCTGGGCCGCAAGGGCGGCCGCATCTCCAGCCTGTACGCCGGGCTCGCCACCGTCGCCGCCGACAGGAAGCGCGAGCTCGGCGCCCGCTCAACCAGCTGAAGGCCAAGGTCGAGGGCGCCCTCGATCGCTACGCCGAGACGCTCGCGACCGCGGCTCCCCCGCCGCCGCGGCTCGATCCCGACGCTGGCCGGACGACGCCCGGTCATCGGCCACGGCCATCCGCTGACGCTGCTGCGGACCCGGATCGAGGCCTACTTCGCCGCCGCCGGCTACGAGATCCTCGACGGGCCCGAGACCGAGGACGACTACCACAACTTCGAGGCGCTGAATCTGCCCGCCGAGCACCCGGCGCGCGACATGCAGGACACGCTGTACCTCGAGAAGCCGTGGACGCGGGCCGTCTTCCCGGTCGGCGCCGATCGCGCCGCCGACGCCGCCCGCGCTGGCGGCACCCGCGCGACGAGCGGGCCGCGACGCTGCTGCGCACGCACACCTCGTCGATGCAGATCCGCTACATGGAGCGGCACGAGCCGCCGGTCCGGATCATCTGCCCGGGCCGCGTCTACCGGCGCGACAACCTGGACCAGACCCACACGCCGATGTTCCAGCAGGTCGAAGGCCTGGTCGTCGGCGAGGGCGTCACGATGCCGCAGCTCAAGGGCACGCTGGTGCCGTTCCTGCGCGACCTGTTCGGCGAGCGGATTCGACATCACGTTCCGACCGTCGTTCTTCCCCTACACCGAACCGTCCGCCGACGTGTTCCTGCGCGACCCGGCCCGGGGCCCGAAGTGGCTCGAAGTGCTCGGCTGCGGCATGGTCAACCCGGCCGTCTTCGAGGCCGTCGGCTACGACCCCGAGCGCTACACCGGCTTCGCCTTCGGCATGGGCATCGAGCGCCTGGCGATGCTCCTCTTCGGCGTCGACGACATCCGCCAGTTCTACGAGAACGACGTGCGGTTCCTCGAGCAGTTCCCCCAGTAGCGGCCGGTCCCCTGGTCGCCCCGTACGAGAGAATGACGCCGTGAAAGTGCTCGTGTCCTGGCTGCGGGAGCTGGTCGACGTCCCGGTCGGCATCGAGGCGCTCGCCGAGCGCCTGCACCTGGCGGGCTTCGAGCTCGCCTCGATCACCCCGCTCGATGCGGTGCCAGGCCCGGCCGGCCCGACGGCCGGACCCGACGCGGTGATCGACTTCGAGATCACCGCCAACCGGCCCGATGCCCTGAGCCTCGCCGGCTTCGCCCGCGAAGTGGCGGCGCTCTACGACGTGCCGCTGCGCTATCGCCCGGCGGCACCGCGCCCCGAGGCGCATGCCTCGGCGGTCGGTCCGCTGCGCGTCAGCATCCAGGAGCCGGCGCTGTGTCCGCGCTTCACCGCCGGCCTCGCCGACGTGACCGTCGGCCCGTCGCCGGCCTGGCTGGCCGGCCGCCTCATCGCCTGCGGCGTCCGCAGCATCAACAACATCGTCGACATCACCAACTACGTCCTCCTCGAGACCGGCCATCCGATCCATGCCTACGACCTGGCCCGGCTGGCCCAGACCGAGCTGCGGGCGCGGCGGGCCGCGCCGGGCGAGCCGGTGAAGACGCTCGACGGGGTCACCCGCACCGCGTCAGCCGACATGCTCGTCATCGCCGACGCGGCGCGGACGCAGGGCTTCGGCGGCATCATGGGCGGCGCCGAGTCGGAGGTGACCCAGGCGACGACCACCATCGCCGTCGAGAGCGCTCACTTCGCGCCGGCGCCGGTCCGGCGGACGGCGCGTCGGCTGGGCCTCGCCACCGAGGCGTCGCACCGCTTCGAGCGCGGCGCCGACTACGATGCGGCCGCCACTGCCCTGGCCCGCGCTCTGGAGCTGGTCGAGCTGATTGGCGCCGGCACCACGCGCCCAGGGTGGGTCGACGCGCAGGCCCAGCCGCCGCAGCCGCGTCCGGCGCTGACGCTGCGCCGCGACCGCATCGCGCGCGTCCTCGGCTACACCATCGCCGACGCCTCGGTCGCCCGCATCCTCGGCGCGCTCGGCTTCGGACTCGCCGCCACGCACTACGGGGACGGCTGGGCGGTCACCGTGCCGAGCTGGCGCATCGACGTCACCGGTGAATCCGACCTGATCGAGGAGCTCGCCCGCGTCGACGGCTACGACCGGATTCCGGAGGCCTTCCCGCCGCTCGAGCTGCCGCCGCCCCGTCCGGCGCCGCGCTTGGCGCGCGACGCCCGGCTTCGGACGCTGGCCCGCGCCGCCGGCTTCTCGGAGAGCGTGACGTTCTCGTTCATCGCCCGCGACGCCGCCCGGCGCTTCGCCGACGCCGCCGAGATCGTGGCCATCGCCAACCCGCTCGCCGAGACGATGGCGGTGATGCGGCCGACGCTGCTCGCCGGCCTCCTCGACTCGGTCGCGCACAACCGCCGCCGCGAGCAGAAGGACGTCCGGCTGTTCGAGCTGGCGACGATTTTCGGCAGCGGCCGCGGCGAGCATCGCGCGCTCGCCCTCGCCTCGCTCGGCCAGGCGTCGGCGACGCACTGGAGCGGCTCCGGCCGCGCCGCCGATCTCTTCGACACATCCGGCGCGGTCGCCGCGCTGTGCGGCGCCTTCGGGCTCGAGGCGATCTTCGCGCCAGGCGAGGCGCCATTCCTGACGCGCGAGAGCGCGACGACGATTGCGGTGCGTCCGCGCGGCGGCGCCGCCGGCGTCGAGCCGCGCGTCGTCGGCGTCCTCGGCGAGGTCGCTTCGGCGATCGCAGAAGCGCATGGCCTGCCGGCGCGGGAGCGCGTCTTCGTCGCCGAACTCGACCTCGACCTGGCGCTCGCCGGGACGGTGCCGGAGGATCGGATCCGCGCGCAAGCCCTGCCGCGCTTCCCGTCGAGCTCGCGCGACGTCTCGATCGTGATCGATGCGACCTTGCCGGCAACCGCCGTTCGTGGCACGATCCGACGCGCGGCGCCGGCGACGCTGGTGAGCGTCGACGAGTTCGATCGCTACCAGGGCAAGGGCGTCGCGGACGGTCGCTGCAGCCTGTCGCTGCGGCTCGTCTTCCGCGCCCCCGATCGCACGCTGACCGACACCGAAGTGCAGGCCGCCATGGACACGATCATCGCCGCGCTGCAAGCCGGGCACGATGCCCGTTTACGGCAGTAGGACGAGCTTGGCCCGCGCCCACTCACCAGAGAGATTCCGAAAAGACCTATGTCAGCTCCCGCCATGGCCAAGTCCGCCCAGAGCGTCGAACTCGACGCCATCGAACGCCTCGAAGAGAAGGTCCGCAAGCTCGTCTCGCTGGTCGAAGAGATGCGCAGCGAACGGGCCCGGCTCGCGGCGGAGAACCGCGCCCTCGGCGACGAGGTCGGCTCGCTGCGCAAGAAGATGGTCGACGGCGAAGGCGCGGCGGCCGAAGTCGCGACGCTGCGCGAGGAGCGCGACCACGTCCGGACCCGCGTCAAGGACATGCTGGCGCAGATTGACGCGCTGGAGCTCTGAGCCGGTTCCCCGCCCGTCAACCGGTGCCCGCATGAGCGAAGCCAGCCGCGTCGTCACGATCGAGATCCAGGGGCTGCGCTATCCGATCCGCAGCGAGCTCGACGAGCAGTACGTCGTCGAGCTCGCGCGCTATGTCGACGGCAAGATGGCCCGCGCCGGCCACGAGGTGCCGACCGGCGAGTCGCTGAAGATCGCCGTGCTCGCCGCCCTCAACATCGCCGACGAGCTGTTCCGGTGCCGCGGCGCCGGCTCCCTCGAGCACGCCGAGCTGGTCCGCCGGACGCACGATCTCGAGCGGCTGGTCGACGCCACGATCGACCGCCTGCACGGCTGAAAGCGCGCCGTCCGGGCGACCGGCCGCCGGGCCGCGATCGCGGCCTGGTGGGCCGAACGCCCGCAGCCTTGGTCCTTGCCGATTCAAGAGCGAGGCCTTAAGATCCGATGCTTAGGTGCCCTGGGTTGTCCGTGCTTTGGTGAGCGCTCCGCTGAGCCGACTTTTTACCTAAGCGAATCGTGACGTCGCGCTGTGTGCATGCCTCTGTGACGAGGAAGCCTGACGCGCGGCGGCTTACCGCGGTTCCACCTGCAAATCGCAGGTTCACCGGACCTCCCCACACGACCGTCCGGGGTACCGCTTTCTTCGCCGTGTGGTCGCGTAAGGCGCGACCACACGGCGCTTTTGTTTTCTGGCGCCCGATTCCCTCAGAATCGGGCGCGGGCCGCTCTCAGCGCGCGGTCTGCTATTCGCGCCGCTTGGACGCCTCCGCTCCGCTCCGGCGTCAGCGGCGCGGCGCCCGCGCGGAGCGGCCTCCCGCTACGCGATTCCCCGCTTCGCGGACACCGGCATCGCTTCGCTCGCCTGGGGTCAGGGCGCTTCGCGGAACGGCTTCGCTTCGCTCGCCTGGGGGCGGAGGGCTGGGCGCTTCGCGGGGCGGCTTCGCTTCGCTCGCCGGGGGTCAGGGCGCTTCGCGGGCGGCTTCGCTTCGCTCGCCGGGGGTCGGAGGGCGCTTCGCGGAACGGCTTCGCTTCGCTCGCCGGGGGGCGGGGGGCTGGGCGCTTCGCGGGGCGGCTTCGCTTCGCTCGCCGGGGGCGGGGGGCCGGGCGCTTCGCGGAACGGCTTCGCTTCGCTCGCCGGGGGGCGGGGGGCTGGGCGCTTCGCGGGGCGGCTTCGCTTCGCTCGCCGGGGGGCGGGGGGCCGGGCGCTTCGCGGGGCGGCTTCGCTTCGCTGGCCGGGGGGGCGGGGGGCCGGGCGCTTCGCGGGGCGGCTTCGCTTCGCTCGCCTGGGCCAGGGCGCCTCGCGGGCCGCGGCATCGCTTCGCTCGGCCGCAGGCTCTCGGACGCCTACCCCACTTCGCGCAACCGACACCCCAGCGGGTTGGGCGTTGGGGAGTTGGCAGTTGATTGGAAGTTGGCAGTTGGGAATTGGACGTTCGCCATCCGGCGTGGCGTATCCTGATCGGCGCATGACGGTTGGTGAGGCTGGCGAGCGGCAGGTGATCGCGCGGGTTCGGGCACGGGTTCCGGTCTCGCCGGCGTTCGTCGTGGTCGGCATCGGGGACGACGCGGCGGTGCTCGAGCCGGCACGCAACCGGCTCGAGGTGGTGACCACCGACGCCGCGGTCGAGGGCGTTCACTTCGACCGCCGGTTCATGGACGCCGGGGCGATTGGGCACCGGGTGCTGGCGGCCAACCTGAGCGATCTCGCGGCAATGGGGGCGGAGCCACGGACCGCGCTCCTGTCCTTGATCCTGCCGAACGCGCTGGCGCTGGCGGAGCTCGACGCGATGCTGGACGCATTCCTGGCCCTGGCCGCCCGGACCGGGACGCACCTGGTCGGCGGCAATGTCACGCGGTCGCCGGGGCCGCTGGTCATCGACGTCACGGTGTCGGGTACGGCCAAGCGCCGGAAGCTGCTGACCCGCGCCGGCGGGCGATCGGGCGACGAGCTGTTCGTGTCCGGGTCAGTGGGCGGGGCCGCCGCCGGCCTGGCCTGGCTGCAGCACGCGGGCCCCGAGCCGCCGGGCGACCCCGCCATCGCCGACGCGGTCGGGCGGTTCCTCCGCCCCGAGCCGCGGCTGCGCCTGGGGCTCCTCGCCGGGCGGACCCGCGCGGCGTCCGCGGCGATGGACCTGAGCGACGGGCTCGCCGACGCCGTCCGCCAGCTCGCCGCAGCGAGCGGCACCGGCGCCCGCATCGAGGCCGAGGCCCTGCCCGTCCACCCCGGAGTGGCGGCCGTGTCGGGCGGCGATCCCGAGGCGGTGCTGGCGACGGCCCTGGCTGGCGGCGAGGACTACGAGCTGCTCCTGGCCGTGCCCCGGAAAGCCGGCCGGCGCTTCGCCGCGGCGGCCCGGCTGGCTCATCTGCCGGTCACCCGGATTGGGACGCTGACCCCGGCGGCGGCCGGCCTGACGCTGGCCACGCCGGCCGGAGATCGGGCGATTCCCGAGGGTTTCGAGCACTTTAGAGCCCCGGTGGCCGTCATTTCCGGGCCCGTCCGCTGATTGCCGGCCGCTGCCGCCGCCTTCACCCCGGGTTCGCTTTTGGGGTTCCATCGGGCCTCGGGTGTCGTATGCTAGCCGGGTCCCCGGGGCGGCCACCAAGCTCCCAGGCCCCCCACGGACCCGCCAGCCAGACCATCGGCCGGGCGCGTGCAAGACCGGCGGTCCCACTTCGTCAGTTCGGCGTTCGGCCCGGGGCCAGGGTCACGACTTTTATGGTGCTGTCACGCTCGCTGACGCGGAAGCTCGCCGCCACGTGCGGAGCGGTGCTCGGCTTCGTCCTCCTCTACGAGGTGACGGCGCTGGACTCCAAGGCCACCGCCGCCCACGAGGTCGAGGTGCGCGAAACGGCCTGGCCCCGTCCGGGGGCCCGGCTGCGCTTCCACGCAACCGCCTACTGCAAGGGCACCACCACCGCCTCGGGCACCACCGTCCGCACCGGCATCGCCGCCGCCGACCCCCTGCTCCTCCCGGTCGGCTCGGTCATCCAGGTCGATTCGCTCAGCCCCCGCTACAACGGCATCTACACCGTCATGGACACCGGCCCGGCGGTGCAGGGGCGCGAGATCGACATCTACATGTGGAATTGCAACGAGGCGCTGGACTTCGGGCGCCGGTCGATCGCCATCAACGTCCTTCGCCTGGGCTGGAACCCGAAGGCGTCGGCGCCGGCCGCGATCGCCGCCGGCATTCTAGCCCGGCCGAACGCCGCCGCGGCCGGCTACCCGCCCGGCTACGGCCCGGTGAGTGCGGCCGCGACCGACGGCGCCGACTCCTCCCTGACGCCAGCGGTGTCTGGCGACATCGCCATGGCCGCGGCGGCCACCAGCTCCGGCGAGTCCCGTCCGAAGTAAGCTCCCTCGCGGATGGAGCAGCTTCTCGAAGAGACCTACCGCGCCGAGCGCGAGCATTTCTGGTTCAAGGGTTTCCGGCAGTTCATCGCCCCGCTGGTCGACCAGGCCCTGGCCGGACGGCGTGACGCCCGCCTGCTCGACTGCGGCTGCGGCACCGGCACCAACCTCAGCCTGTTCCGGCCCCGGTGCGATGCGTTCGGCTTCGACCTGACGCCTGGAGGCCTGCGCTTCGCCCGCACCCACGGCGGCCTGCGGGTGTCCCGCGCCAGCATCACCCACGTCCCCTTCGCCGCGTCGACCTTCGACGTCGTCACATCGTTCGACGTCCTGCAGTGCCTCACCAAGGCGCAGGAGACGCAGGCGATGGCCGGGATGGCGCGCGTCCTGAAGCCAGGCGGGGCGATGATCCTGAACCTGGCGGCGCTCGAGATCCTGCGCGGCAGCCACGCGGTGCTGGCCGAGGAGGTGCGGCGCTACACCAAGCCGCTGGTGCGGCAGGCGCTGGCGCGCGCCGGCCTGGTCGCCGAACGCATCACCTACACCAACTTCAGCCTGTTCCCGGTGATGCTCACCACCCGCGCGTGGCAGCGGTTCCGCGGTGCCGATCGGCCGGAGACGTTGACCGCGGAGATCTCCGTGCCCTCGTCGCTGGTCAACAACGCGCTGGCGGCCGTGCTGTCACTCGAGGCGCGCGCCCTGCGGCTCACCGATCTGCCGTTCGGCAGCTCGCTGCTCGTGCTCGCCCGCAAGCCAGCCTGAGCGACCGCCCTGGTCGCGGTACTGGAGCTGGTAGAGGCGCTCGTAGAGGCCGCGCTGGACCAGCAGCTCCTGGTGCGAGCCCGACTCGCGCAGCTCGCCACGATGGAAGACCAGGATGCGATCGACGTCCTGGATCGTCGACAGCCGGTGGGCGATGGCGATCGTGGTCCGGCCGGCCATGAGCACGTGCAGGGCGTCACGGATCAGGAGCTCGGTTTCGGTATCGACGCTGGAGGTGGCTTCGTCCAGGACGAGCACGGCGGGGTCGCCGGCGAGCGCCCGGGCGAACGACAGCAGCTGCTTCTGGCCGACCGAGAGCGACGCGCCACGCTCCCCCACCCGGGTGTCGAGGCCCTCGGAAAGCGCCATCACGAAGCGGTCGGCGTGGACCGCCGCCACCGCCCGCTCGACCTCGGCCCGCGAGATGCCGGTCCGGCCGAGACGGACGTTGTCGGCGATGCTGCCGGAAAACAGGTAGACGTCCTGCAGCACGAGGCCGCAGATGCCGCGCAGCTCGGCCAGGTCGAGCTCGCGGACGTCGACGCCGTCGACCAGGATGCGGCCGCGCTGAACGTCGTAGAAGCGCAGCAGCAGGCTGATGATCGTGGTCTTGCCGGCGCCGGTCGCGCCGACGATGCCGACCCGCTGGCCGGCCGGCACTTCGAAGGACACGTCGCGCAGCACCCAGTTGATGTCCTGCGCCTTCTCGCTGGTCGCCGCGTCGACCCCGTAAGCGAACCAGACGTGGTCGAAGACGATGTGGCCGCGCGACCCGGCCGGCCGGGTCCACGGCGACGCTGGAGCGGCGATCGTCACCGGCGTGTCGAGGAGCGCGAAGATCCGCTCCGACGACGCCATCGCCGCCTGCAGCAGGTTGAACTTCTCCGACATGTCGCTGATCGGCCGGAAGAACCGCTGCGCGTATTGCAGGAAGGCGACCAGCGCGCCGAGGGTCAGCGTGCCGGTGCCGACCCAGTGCCCGCCGGCGACGATGATCAGCGCCGCGGCCAGGGCGGCGACCGCCTCGATGGCCGGGTAGAACACGGCGTAGTAGAAGATCGCCTCGACGTTGGCGTCGCGATGGCCGCGGTTGATCGCCTCGAAGCGCTCGAAGTTCAGCGCCTCGCGGCGGAACAGCTGCACCGTCGCCATGCCGGTGACGTTCTCCTGCAGGAAGGCGTTGATGCGCGCCACCCAGCCGCGGACGCGGCGGTACGACTCGCGCACGTGGCGCCGGAACCACTGCGTCACCAGCACGATCAGCGGCAGCACCGAGAAGGTGACCAGCGCCAGGCGCCAGTCCATCCACAGCAGCACGCCAAAGATGCCGACCAGCATCAACGCGTCGCCGAACACCGCCACCACGCCGGCCGAGAACAGATCGTTGAGGGCGTCGACGTCGCTCGTGACGCGGGTCATCAGCCGCCCGACCGCGTGGCGATCGTAGAAGGCGACGTCGACCCGCTGCAGGTGGCCGTAGATGGCCATCCGCATCTCGAACATGATGCCCTGCCCGATCGTCTGCGAGATCCATGTCTGCGCGAACTCGAGCACGAACACGCCGGCCAGCACCGCCAGGAAGAGCAGGGCGACGCGGCCGACGCCGGCCAGGTCGCCGGAGGCGATGTAGTCGTCGATCGCCACCTTGGTCAGCCACGGCTGGACCAGCTGCAGCAGGGAGGTGCCGACGATGACGACGAGGCCGAGCAGCACGCTGCGCCAGTGGGGCCGCAGGTAGCCGAGCAGCCGCCGCATCAGGCGGGCGTCGTAGGCCTTGCCGACGACGTCGTCGTCCGGCGCGGCGGTAGGGTCGCTCACGAGGCGGCCAGCTCCTCTTCCAGCTGTTGCAGCCGGCACATCTCCGCGTAGGGCCCGCCCGCCTGGAGCAGCGCGTCGTGCGTGCCCTGCTCGACGATGCGGCCGTCGTCGAGCACGACGATGCGATCGGCGTGGCGGATGGTCGAGGCACGGTGCGAGATCAGGATCGCGGTGCGGGTCCGCATTACGCCGATCAGGCCGCTCAGGATCGCCGCCTCGGTGTCCGTGTCGACGGCGGACAGCGCGTCGTCCAGGATCAGGATCGGCGGATCGATCATCAGCGCCCGGGCGATCGCCGTGCGCTGCTTCTGGCCGCCGGACAGCGTCAGGCCGCGCTCGCCCACCGTCGTCGTCCACCGGTTCGGGAACGTCTCGACGTCGACGTCGAGGCGGGCGACGGCGACGGCGTGCCTGAGATCCTCGACCTCGTCGCGCTCCGGCGCCCCGAAGGCGACGTTGCCGGCGATGGTGTCGCTGAACAGGAACGGCTCCTGCGGCACCATGCCGATGCTGCCGCGCAGCACCGCGAGCGGCAGGTCGCGGACGTCGACGCCGTCGATGAACACGGTCCCCGGCGGTGGATCGAAGAGCCGCGGCAGCAAGCTGACCAGCGTCGACTTGCCGCTGCCGGTCGGCCCGACGATGGCCAGCGTGGTGCCGGCCGGCACGGTCAGCGAGATGTCGTGCAGCACCGCCGCCTTCGCCGGCCGCGCCTCCGGCGTCGCCGGCTTCGGCGCGCCAAGGGCCTCGTCAGGGTAGGCGAACGTCAGGTGCCGCCACTCGATGGTGCCGGTGAGGCGGGCCGGCACGTCGGTGCGCGCGCCGTCGACGATCGCCGGCGGCGCGTCGAGCACCTCCAGCATCCGGCTCCACGACGCCGAGCCGCGCTGCAGCAGGTTGGTGACCCAGCCGAACGCGATCATCGGCCAGCCGAGCATCGCCAGGTAGGCGTTGAAGGCGACGAACTGGCCGACCGTGAGGCGGCCGGCGATCACCTGGCGGCCGCCCAGCCACAGCACGACCAGCGCGCCGACGCCGAGCAGGAACGTCAGGCTCGGATAGAACAGGCCCTGCAGGCCGATCAGGCGGCGGTTGCGGCGCAGGAACTCGGCGTTGGCCTGGCGGAACCGGTCCAGCTCGCTGTCCTCCTGGCGGTAGGCGCGCACCACGCGGACGCCGGCCAGCGCCTCCTGGGTCACCGCCGACAGTTCGGAGAGCTGGGCCTGGATCCGCTCGAAGCGCCGGTGGATCGCCGTGCCGAAGCCGTAGACGGCCAGCGTCACGAACGGCAGCGGGATCAGCGCCATACCGGTCAGCCACGGATCGATCGACAGCATCATGGCCGATGGCGACGACGAAGACGATCCCCGTCGACACGGAGTACATGACGGCCGGCCCGGCCATCATCCGCACCGCCGACAGGTCGTTGGTGGCGCGGGACATCAGGTCGCCGGTCCGCCGGGCCTGGAAGTAGGCCAGCGGCAGGCGCTGCAGGTGGCGCAGGAAGTCGTTGCGGATGTCGAACTCGATGTCGCGCGACGCGATGACGAAACGCTGCCGCATCTGGAAGCGGAACCAGCCGCCGACGCCGGCGATGGCGAGGAGCGCCGCCGCGTAGCTGCCGAGCATCGGCAGGGAGGCGCCGTCGGCCAGGTCGTCGATGGCCAGCCGCAGCACCCACGGGCCGACGAGCTGGATGCCCGTCGCGATCAAGGCGCTCAGCAGGCCCAGCCCGACCGCACCCTGGTAGCGGCGCACGTAGGGAAGCAGCCGCCGCAACGCCGTCCAGGTCACGTCGCCAGTATAAGTGCCGGGCTCCCAGACCTATCGGGCCCCGGCTTGCGTCCGATACGTGGACGAGAGCCAGCTACCCGCGCGAATGACCATGACCCGACGATTCACATTGCTCCTGACCTTGGCCGCGACCTTCGTGGTCGCCGGAACGGCCCATGCCCAGTTCAGCCGGCGCGACCCCGCCACCGGCGAGATCTACCGGATCGAGGTGGCCTACGGCTGGTGGCGGCCGGTGCCCACGATCAGCGTCGCCAGCGAAGGCCTCGGCATCCCGCCGACGCTGATCGACTTCGAGACCGACCTCGGCATCGAGAAGACCCGGGTGCGCGAGTTCCGGCTCGTCCTGCGGCCGGGCCGCAAGCACAAGTTCAAGCTCGACTACCTGCCGATCAACTACCAGGTCGACGGCCACATCCTCAGGCGGACCATCGTCTTCAACGGCCAGTCCTACAACGTCGGCCTGCCGGTGAACCTCGACGCCGATTTCACGACCCTGAAGATCGGCTACGAATACGACTTCGTCTACCAGGATCGCGGCTACTTCGGCCTCGTCCTCGACACCAAGGTGACGCGGGCCCGGATCGACTTCGCCAGCCCGATCAACGACGAGTTCGCCGAGGCCACGGCGCCGATCCCGACGCTGGGCTTCGCCGGCCGCGCCTACGCCGCGCGCAACGTCGCGGTCGGTGCCGAGATGACGTTCTTCAAGATCCCCGGCGGCGAGGATCGCGACTACGACGGGTCGTACTTCGACTACGACGTCTACGCGACGCTCAACTTCAACAACAACGCCGGCGTCACCGGCGGCTGGCGCAAGCTCGACCTCGACTACACGGTCAAGGAAGACTTCGGCTCGCTCGACCTGCGCGGCTTTTACGTACTGGGCGTCGTGCGGTTCTAGGGACGACTCGCGCCAATTCCCAACTCCCAATCTCCAACTCCCAAGGAACTCCCAACCTCCAACTCCCAATCGAGCTGGGTTCACCGTCGGGGAACACCCCGGAGCAACCTGGGAGGCTCGCGCTCGTTGGGGATTGGGAGTTGGGAGTTCCTTGGGAATTGGAGGTTGGAAGTTGGAAGTTCGCTGGAATGCAGCGCGCTGAGCGCTTCATTCAAGCGCGATCCAGACGCCGAGCAGGCGGAAGTCGCGGTTGCGGCGATCGCCATCGAAGGGCCGCACGCCTGACGCCGCCCTGATCTCGAGCGGCGTGGCCCGGCCGGCCGCCGGCACCTCGACGCGCTCCTCCTGCCCGGGCGCCAGATCGAGCGTCCGCTGCCAGGCGCCGGCGCGCAGCTCGACGCGATTCGCCACCGGCGCATTGCGGACCAGCACCGCGACCGGCCCGCTCGTCTCCCCGATCACGATGCGCGCGCGCCCCGGCCGCACCCAGAAGCCGGGCGCCTCGGGGTAGCTGTCCTCGTCGAGGAAGAACACGTCGTGCGCCCCGTAGCGCACCACCTGGCGCGCGACGTCGGCTCGCCCGGTCGCGGACGGCGCGACGACGAGCGGCTCGACGGTCAGCGTCCTCGGCGTGCCCGTCGTCAGCACCGCCGACGTGTCGAGCGGCCACGCCGCCGACGCCGGCACCGTCACCGGCACGTCCACGTCGAGCGCCGACGCCGCAGCGGGGTCGAGCCGGCGCCAGTCGAGGCCCGCGCGCCCCGCCCGGAGCGCCAGCGCCGACGGCGCCGGGGCCAGATGCGTGAAGCGATAGCGGCCCGGCGCGAGCGCCGGCAGATCGAGGCGCAGCTGGCGTCCCGATCCAACCGCCCGCCCCTCCAGCACGAGATGCGCGCGCGCCTCGGCCGGCCCGGCCCGGTGGATCCGTGCCCCGCGCCCCTCGACGAGCGTGGCGCGCGGATGCCGTTGCCAGGTGGCCAGCGCCGCCTGCTCGGCGCCGCCAGGCAGCCGCGGATCGGCGTCGCCGCCGTCGACCCGCCAGGCCACGCCGACGGCCGCCGTGCCGGCCAGGGCGATGACGAGAGCGGCGACGGCGCGGGCCCGGGCCTCCGACGCCCCGCGGGCGATGGCGGCGATCGCCAGCCACGCCAGCGCGGCGGCACCCGCCCACACCAGCGCCAGCGACGCGGCCGCGCCCGGCGAGCTGCGATGGACGCCGGGGAGGGCCCGCGCCAGATCGACCGCCGGGCTCACCCAGCGCGTCCACCCCGCGACCGCGGTGCGGCTGCCGTAGGCGAGCCGCCCGTCGTCGACGCCGACGAGGATCAGCGTGATGCCGGCGGTGACGAGGAGCGCGCCGGCGATCAGCGATCGCGAGGCGACGCCGCGCAGCCGGCTCCAGGCGATGCCGATCGGCAGCGCCATCGGCCACAGCATCGGGACCAGGAAGCGCGCCGGCGCGCTGGCCCCGCCCCACCACATCCGGTACGACGCCGACGCCACCGTGTAGCCGACGAGGGCGACGACGAGCGTGATCGCGACGATGCGACCACCGGCGCGTGACCCGGTCCGGCTGGTGTCAGACGCCGGCAGCCCGAGGAGCAGCCACCACAGCCCGGCCAGCGCCAGCGCGAACACCGGCGCGACGACGAGCAGCCCGAACTGCGCGTCGAGCAGCAACCCGGCGACCCCGGCCGGCACGTGCGCCCACGCCGTCTGGGTGTAGCCGCCATACGGCGCCGACGGATCGAACGTGCCGTAGAGGCGACTGGAAGTAGGCGAACCAGCCAGACGCACTCACCACCGGCAGGACCAGCAGGACCGCGATTCGCGGCCACGGCAGCCGCCGCCACAGCGCCGTCCCGACCAGCGCCACGCCGAACGCGGCGGCGATCACCGCCGCGCGCGTGTGCAGCCACGGCAGCAGCGCGAGCGCCGCGCCGGTCGCCGTCAGCGCGACCCATGACGGCACTGCCGGATCACGATCAGCGGCTGAGCCAGAGACGGTGCGAGTGACGGTGCGAGTGAGGTCGACGAGCCCGCGGAGCGCGATCAGCGCGGCGACGCCAGCCACGCCGTCGGGGAACACGGTGAACGCGTGGAACAGGATCGGCGAGGCCAGCACCGCGGACGCCCAGGCAAACCAGGCAGCGCCGGCGTCATCCGTGACGTCGCGCACCAGCCGCCACAGGACGGCCGCGCCCCACGCCGTCGCCAGCAGCAGCGCCGCGATCGCGCCGCCGTAGCCGAACGCGGCGTAGGCCGGCAGCAGCAGCATCGGCAGGCCCGGCGCATGGATCGAATAGATGCGGCGGTCGACGCCGCGGCGCAGGTAGTCGGGCGTCAGCTCGCCGCGGAAGAACGCCAGGTAGTCGCCGCGCTCGTGGTTGTCGTCGATCGCCAGGTCGCCGTCGCGCCGCAGGCTCTCGGCGATCACGAGGTAGTGCGGCTCGTCGCCGCCCGGCAGGATCGGCCGAACCGACGCGTAGGCCCCGGCGAAGATCGCCAGGGCGAGTCCGCCCGCCAGCCAGCCGCCCTGCCGCCGGTCGACCACCGCCTGCACGAGCCGCGGCGGCCACGCCGGCCGCGCCGCGACGACGCACGCGACGCCGGTGGCGATGGCGGCGATCCACGGCAGCCAGGCGAGCGGACCGAGCCACGCGAAGCACGCCATCGGGAGCGGCAGCGGCAGCCACGGCAGCGCGGTGACGAAGATGGCACTCCATGCCGCCGCCGGCCAAGCCGCCAGCCACGCCCCCAGCCACGGATAGGTGCGCGTGACGACGCTCGAGGCGACGGCGACGGCGAGACCAGCGGCGACGATCGCCGCAGCGACGGCCATCCCCGGCAGCACGCCGAGCCAGGATCCGTCGGGCGCGGGCAGCGTCCGGCTGCCGAGCGTGAGGACCAGGACGACGCCCGCGAGGAGGGCGGCGAGGAGGCCCGATCGGGGCAGTTTTCGGGCCATTTTCCGGACGGGAGCGCATGCTACCATACGCCCCGCCGATGCCTTCTCCGCGCGATCAGGCTTCGACAGTCGCGCCGGCGCGGCTCGGGCGCGGTGCCGCGCTCGCGGCCCTGGCCATCCTCCTCACCACGGCCTTCACCTACCCGATTGCACCGCGCCTCGGCAGCGTCGGCCGCTTCGACACCGGCGACGGCCACTGGAGCATCTGGTGCGTGGCCTGGGTGGCGCACGCACTGGCCACCGATCCGGCGGACCTCTACGACGCGAACATCTTCGTCCCGCACACGGACACGCTCGCCTACTCCGAGAACAACATCGTCGCCGGGGTGCTCGGCCTGCCGGCCTACGTCGCGACTGGCAATCCGTACGCGACGCACAACCTGTCGATGCTGCTGGGCATCGGGCTGGCCTTCGTCGGCTGCTACCTGCTGGCCCGCTACCTGACCGGCGACACCGGCGCTTCGATCGTCGCGGCGATCGGCTTCGCGTTCTGCCCGTTCCTGTTCGCGCGCACGGCCCACATCCAGCTGATGCTCTTCTTCGGCCTGCCGGTGGCGATGCTGGCGCTGCACCGGCTGGTCGACGCGCCGTCGATCGGCCGCGGCATCGGGCTCGGGCTGGCGCTCGCCGTCCAGGCGCTGGCGTGCGGCTACTACGGCATCTTCGCCGGGCTGCTGAGCGCGCTGGGCCTGCCCTTCTTCGCGCTGACGCGCGGGCGTTGGCGCGAGGTGCGCTACTGGGCCAGCGGCGTTGTCGCCGCGGCGACGGCGATCGGCCTGGTCGTGCCCTTCTTCCTGCCCTACCTGAGAGTGCAGGGCGAGCTCGGCTTCACCCGCTCGGTCGAGGAAGCGGCGTTCTACTCCGCCGACATCCAGGCCTGGCTGGCGTCGAGCGCCTGGGCGCATCGGTGGATGCTGCCGCTGCTCGGTCACTGGAACGAAGTGCTCTTCCCCGGCGCGCTGACGCTGGTCGGCGGCCTCGTCGGCGCCGCGCTGGCCTGGCGCGCCGCCCGATCGGCGGGGACGACGACGGCGACGACGACGACGACGGCGCCCAACGCTGGCGGTCCGGTGCCGCCGCGCCGCGATGTCCTCGCCTTCTACGCCATCAGCGGCGGACTGGCCTTCTGGATCTCGTTCGGCCCGGCGGCCGGCCTCTACCGCGTGCTGTTCGCGGCGATCCCGGTGTTCTCGTTCCTCCGGGCGCCCAGCCGGGTCGCGATCGTCGTCGTGCTGGCGCTGGCCGTCCTCTTCGCGTCGGGGCTGGCCGTCGCCTGGGCCCGGCTCGCGCCACGCCCCCGCGCCTGGACCGCCGCCGCCCTGGCGACGCTGATGTGCGCCGAGCTCTTCACGGCGCCGCTCGGCGTCCGCGAGGCACCGCCGGTCGCCAGCGCCTACCGCCATCTCGCGACGCTACGCCGTTCCGCGGTCCTCGAGCTGCCCTTCTTCTACGAACGCTCCGACTACCCGCGCCACGCCCGCTACATGTCGGCGTCGGGCTGGCACTGGCAGCCGTTGATCAACGGCTACAGCGATCACATCCCGCTCGAGTTCCGCGACCTGGCACCGCGGATGCACGGCTTCCCGTCCGAGGCGTCCTTCGCCGAGCTGCGCAACCGGCGGGCCCGCTACGTGGTGATCCACCTCGATCTCTACGGCCGGCGCGATCGGGAGCGGCTGCTGGAACGGCTCACCGCCTACCGCGACAACCTGACCCTGCTCAACGACGACGGCGACATCCGCCTCTACGAGATCACGACATGGCCGCACTGACCACTGGCGCCGGAGACGGCGCCCGCTCATGACCAAGCTCCGCGCCTCCCGCAAGGCCGCCTGCTTCACCGAGTCGGTGATCCGCGAGATGACCCGCCTCGCCCATCAGCACGGCGCCGTCAACCTGTCGCAGGGCTTCCCCGACTTCCCGGCGCCCGAGGCGATCAAGGAGGCGGCGGCACGGGCCATCGACGCCGACGTCAACCAGTACGCCGATCACCTGGGGCGCGCCCGAGCTGCGCGACGCGATCGCCCGCGACTATCACGCGCCGGCACGGCCTGTCGATCGATCCCGAGCGCGAGGTCACGGTCTGCTGCGGCTCGACCGAGGCGATGATCGCGACGCTGCTCGGCATCGTCGACCCGGGCGACGAGGTGATCGTCTTCGAGCCGTTCTACGAGAACTACGGACCGGACGCGATCCTCTCCGGGCGCGACGCCGCGCTTCGTCACGCTGCGCGAGCCGCGACTGGACGTTCGACCCCGACGAGCTCGCCGCCGCCTTCACCGACAAGACCCGCGCGATCATCGTCAACACGCCGAACAACCCGACCGGCAAGGTCTTCACGCGCGACGAGCTCGAGGCGATCGCGGCGCTGTGCCGCAAGTGGGACGTGGTCGCGATCACCGACGAGATCTACGAGCACATCCTCTACGACGGCGCCACGCCACGTGCCGCTCGATGGCGATCGAGGGGATGGCCGATCGCACGGTGACGATCAACGGCATGTCGAAGACCTTCAGCGTGACCGGCTGGCGGGTCGGCTGGGCGGTCGCGCCGCCGGCGCTCACCGGCGGCATCCGCAAGGTGCACGACTTCCTGACCGTCGGCGCGCCGGCGCCGCTCCAGGAGGCCGGCAGCCTTCGCCCTCGACCTGCCCGACAGCTACTACGCGGAGCTGGCCGCGCACTACCAGGCGCGGCGCGATCGGGTCGTGGCGATGCTGCGAGCGCGCCGGGCTCCGCTGCGCGATCCCGGCGGGGGCCTACTACGTGATGACCGACATCACCGGGCTCGGCTGGAGCGACGACGTCGCCTTCGCCCGCCACCTGGTCGAGGACATCGGCGTGGCCGCCGTGCCTGGCTCGAGCTTCTACCGCCCGGCCGGCACGCACGCCGTTGCCGGCGGTCGCGGCCGGGTGCGCTTCTGCTTCTGCAAGAAGGACGAGACGCTCGCGGAAGCGGAGCGCCGGCTGGCGAAGCTCACGCCGCGCTGAACAGCGGCGCCCGTGCGGGCGCCGCGGCCGTTCAATTCGCGTTCGAGCGCCGATCGCGGTAGATCTGGCGATAGTCCTCGGCCGTCCCGAGGATCTTCTTCACGTAGAGCTGCGTCTCGGGGAACGGGATGTCGTCGATGAACTCGTCCTGCGGCATCGGGCCGCGCTCGGCGATCCAGCGCTCGACCCGGTTCTCGCCGGCGTTGTAGCTGGCCAGCGCGAAGTGCGCGCCGCCGAACTGGTTGACCAGACCCTTGAAGTAGAACGTGCCCAGCTTGACGTTGGTTTCGGGGTCGGTCAGCTTGCCGGTGGTGAACTTGCGGATGCCGAGCGAGCGCGCCAGGCGCTTGCCGGTCGCCGGCACGATCTGCATCAGGCCGTAGGCGTTGGCCGCCGACCGGACGTCGGGGTCGAAGGTCGACTCCTGGGCGACGAGCGCCGCGATCAGAAAGGGGTCGAGGGACCGCGCAGTGGCGTGGCGCTCGATGATCGGCCAGTAGTCGAGCGGAAAGATCACCCGCTTCGCTTCGAGGGGCAGCTGGTCGCCATCGAGCGTCATGTACTGCGGATAGGCGCGCTTCATCGCGTTGATGGCCGGGCGGTACTCGCCGCGGGCCTGGAGCAGCCACGCCCGGGTCGCTTCGAGGGCCGGCGTCGGCGCATAGCGCCGCTGGGCGTAGCGCACCTCGGCTTCGGCCAGTGGATAGACGCCCGACAGGATCAGCTGCCGGATCGCCATCGCGTTGGGCGGCAGGCCGAGCGGCGCTGGAGCGTCGGCCGCGGCCGCCGGCGCGGCGCCGACCGGCGAGCGCGACGTGACCGCGGCGCCGAGGTGCACACCGGACAGGCGGCCGTAGTACGAGTGCAGGTAATCGGTGCGCACCAGCTCGAAGCGGGCGGTGGCGCGCGCCTTCTGGTTGCTCTTGGCGTAGGCCCGGCCGGCCCAGTAGAGCCAGCTCGGACGGTAGTCGGAGCGCGGGAAGTTCGTCGCGCCCTGATCGAAGATCGCCGCCGCGCTCTCGAAGTCGCCGGCCCGATACCGCCACCAGCCGAGCCGCCAGGCGGCGCGGGCGCCGTACTTGCCCTGCGGGAACCGCCCGAGATAGTCGGCGAACACCGTGCCCGCCGTCGCATCGTCGTCGGTGACGATGTAGTGCGTGGCCAGGTTGTTCAGCGTCTCTTCGGTCCAGGCGCCGGTCTTGAAGTCGGTCGCCAGGGCCGTGGCCGCGGCCACGTAGCCGGCGTGATCGCCGAGCGCCCGCGTTGCGGTGAGGTGGAAGAAGCGGGCCTCGGCCTCACGCTTGGAGCCGGACAGGTAGGGCTGCAGGGCGGCGATCGCCTGGCGATACCGGCCGAGATAGTGGTGACACTCGGCGATGCGCAGGGCGACCAGCTCGCGGTCGTCGCCGCCGCGCGGCGACACCGCCTCGAAGGCCGCCTGCGCGTCGGCGTAGCGCCGCGCCGTGAAGAGCTGTTCGGCCCGCGCCAGGTCGCGCGGGTCGTCGGTGCTGGCACCGGCGCCCAGCGCGGCGACCTGGGTGCGGGCATCGGCGGCGACGTCGCTGGTCGGATAGCCGTAGAAGAGATCGCGATAGGCCTGCAGCGCGCGATCGCGGTTGCCGGCCGCGGCCAGCGTCCGGGCCAGGCCGAGCAGCACCGTGTCCGGCTCCTCGGGCGTGTTCTTCGACAGCGTCTCGTAGAGCGCGGCCGCGGCCGGGAAGTCGCTCGCCTGCTCCGCCGCCATCGCCTCGCCGACCAGCGCCCACTCGCCGAGCACGCCGCTCGGCTGCGCCGCGACCAGGGCGTGGAAGGCCTCGCGGGCCCGCACCGCTTCGCCGCGCCGCAGGTCGATGAGGGCCGTGTAGTAGCGGGCGTAGTCGCCGACCGGCGTCTTGGCCAGCGCCGGCGCGGCGAGCAGCGGACGCGCCTCGTCGAACGACTCGGCCTCGACCAGCTCGATGCCGCGGGCGAAGTTCTTGAAGAGGAGGGGGGGCACCGGCCGCGCGTCGGGCACGAGCCAGAGCGTGGCGAGGTCGCGGGGGACGGCCGGATGGACCGTCGCGGACGGTTCGACGCGGGCGGCGTCCGCCAGGACGACCGCGGGCGCGGGTGATGCCGTCGGCGCCCAGGCCAGCGCGGCCGGCCAGACGGCCGCCACACCGACCGTCACCACGCCGACGCGAAGAGCCTGTCTGACCATTGCGCGTGCTTTCTTACTTACTATAACGCCCCAGCCGTTCGACCGAACCAAACGCCGAACCGAAGGTGGAGGCGTCGAACGGCGATGGCGTGCCCGATCCGTCGCGGCTCGTCGCGGCGAGGCGTCAGCGCTCGATGCCGACCGGCTCCTGCTTCGCGCCGGGCGCGAGCTTGGCGGCACGGATGGCCGTCTGCGCTTCGAGGCAGCGCGAGGCGTGCCGCGCCAGGATCTCGATCGTCTCGCGCCAGCCGGCCGGGCCGCCGGCGCCGCCGTCGTCGCCGTAGATGACCGCCGCGGTCTCGCCGCCCAGCGTCACCGGCATCGCCAGCCCCGCCGCCGCATCCGCGGCCGATAGGAAAGCGAGGTCGCCGCCAGCGAAGGTCGCCGGCGTGATCTCGACCCGGGCCTTCGAGCGCACGCAGACGCCGATGGCACCGGCCGCGTCCAGCCCGACACTGATGGTGCGGACGTCCGCCGGGGCGTCGCTGAAGCCGGCCGCGCGCCAGCCGCGGATGTCGCGCCCGCGGACGACGAACACCGCCGAGCGGGTCGTCTCGCCGGCCGCCGTCTCGGCCAGCGCGTCGACGAGCGCCGTCAGCGTCGCCGCCTGATCGAGCCGGCGGAACGCGTCGAGGAGGCGTTCCATCGCCGCCAGCGACCCCTGCTCCGCCGCCGCCCGCAGCGCCGCCGATTCTTCGTCGACGCCCTTGCGCGCCTCGCGGTCGGCGTTGAGGGCCGCGTGGGCCTGCGCCGCCTCCTCGCGGGCCCGGGCCACCAGCCCGGCCGCCTCGCGCGCGACGTGCTCGCGCGTCTGGGTGATGGCCGCCTGGACCGCCGCCGCCGACTCGTCCTTGGCCGCGGCGAGGGCCTGCACCTTCTTGGCTTCGGCCTGGGTCTGGACCTCGGCGACCGCCGCCCGGGCCACTTCGGCGCGCCCCTCGGCGTCCGCGATCGCCTGATCCGCCTCGGCTTGCAGGGTCTCCTGCTGACGGGTCACCTGGCCGATGATGTCGTCGAGGAAGCGCCCGAGAGCCTGTTGAATGTCGAGGCCGAGCTCCTTCGCCAGAGCGTCAGCGTTCTTCCGGACCTGGTCATCAAGAGCCATGCTAAGTAAGTATCGGAACCTCTGACGAAAAGCGTCAATCCCGACTGCCCGATGCTGCACATTCCGGCGAGGTGGCGCCGGTGGTAAACTGTCTGTGCGTAGCGACCGACTCACGTGGGGGCGTTCCGGCTTCGACGGAGGTAGGGGTTCGCAGGACGCGTGCCGAGCGCCTCCGACTCGTAAATCCGGTGGAAAACAACCTAACTGCGGATTCGCAGCTCGCTCTCGCGGCTTAGACCGTGAGCGCCTTCCGGTTCTCGCCTGTGGAGCCGGGTCTGGCGTCATCAGCAGGATAGGGACTGGCTCCTGTGCGACGGAGGAGCTGGAACCGAAATCAATCCGTCGCTGGCACGACGCGGGTTCTCAGCCCTTCTCCAACGCGTCGAGCGAGATCGCCAAGAAGGGACACGCACGTAGAGGTCTGCGGAGCAATACTTTCGGACGCGGGTTCAACTCCCGCCGCCTCCACCACTCGCCCGCCTTGGCGGGCGATGTGGTGTCGCCGACGTAGTTAGCCCCAGCGCTCCGGTCCTTCGGACCTCGCGCTTGGGGTCAACTCCGATCTTCGCTGACGATTCAGGCGAAGATCGGCGCGCCGAAGCGCGTAGCGCGAAGGCGGGCCACCGGTCAGCGCTTCGCTGCATCGCCATCGCTTCGCTCGGCTGGGGCTACACCAGCCTCAGCGGTTTCGCCTCGGGCACTCAATCAGACGATTGGAACTGTTGATCAACCACTCCACGACTCCCGCTCCGCCCGCCTGCCCTTCGTGTGGCGCCGTCGACCCCGTGTTCAACGCCAACACCGCGCCGGAGGTCACGTACATGCGCTGCAAGAAGTGCGGCGAGGTGTGGAACGCCGGGCGATGCGTGCAGCCGCGGTCGTCCGCTCCTTCGCGGTACGGCGCCTGGCGCTGACGGCGCTCGGGCAGTAGCGCCTCGGCGCGCCGGCTCGGCCGGCTAGCGCGCGGGTGCACGCGGGGTCGCGAGGAGCTTCTCGAAGAAGGCCTGCTTCGCGGCGCTGCCGGCGACGGGAATGACGGCGTTGGTGTCGCCGATCTGCATCGTCTGGGCCGGGTCCTTGATCACCGCGGGCCGCCGGGGCCGTTGGGGTCGCCGGTCTTCACGAAATTCGCGACATACGACGACACGCGATCGGCGATCTGCCGGTCGGCTTCGACGAACGGACGCGTCGACCGCGCGAGCGCGTCCATGACGTAGGGCACTTCCGACGTGTGGAAGGCGCCGTAGATCTCGACGTCGGGCCCCGGGAGCGGGTGATCCCAGAAATACGTGAACGCCGGTGTGTGCGCCGTCCTGGCGCGCTGCACCGCCCACAGATACACCGAGACGCGGGCCTGATCCCAGGCGCTCTCGTTCTGCGACAGCCGCGCCTGCTCGTCGGTCGCGGCGGGATAGAGGGCGAGGAACTCGTCGGCGAGCGCGCCGAACCGGCTGCGCGCCTGCTTCTGGAAGGCGTCGGCGGTGACGTCGGGATGCGGCGAGGCGCCGTTCTCGTGCCGATTCGCGCCGGTCAGCGTCGGCACGTCGCTCTGCCGGCCGGTGGCGAACGTCTCGGCGACCGATGCGGTCAGCACGTGGCCGTCGACCACCACGCCGGAAGCCGCCGGGCGGCGGCGCGGGCGTCGCGGTCGCGGAGATGGGCGCCGTCAGCTCCGCCCACGACAGCGCGCGCAACGCCGCGAGCGACGGCGCCCCCTTGGCGGTGGCGAAGGCGACGCCGAGCGCCTCCTGCTCGGCGAGCGGGCGGGTGGCGCGGCCCGCGGTCAGGCTCGACCCGCTCTCGGCGATGGCGCGGTGGAACAGCCCCTTCGCGAGCGGCGACGCGGTCAGGGCGTGCGTGTTCGACGCGCCCGCGGACTGGCCGCCGACCGTCACGTTGCCGGGATCGCCGCCGAACCCGGCGATGTGGTCGTGCACCCAGCGCAGCGCCGCGATGAGGTCGAGCAGCGCGTAGTTGCCCGAGGCGCGCGCCTCGGCTTCCTTCGTCAGCTCGGGATGGGTGAAGAAGCCGAGCACGCCCAGCCGGTAGTTGACCGTGACGACGACGATGCCTTTTCGCGCCAGGCCCTCGCCGTCGTAGGCTGGGACGGCACCGGAGCCCTCGGTGTTGGCCCCGCCGTGGATGTAGACGTAGACCGGCCGCTTCTCCGATGGCGACCGCGCGCCGGTCCACACGTTCAGGAACAGGCAGTCCTCGCTGACCGGCCCGTGCGCCATGAACTCGTAGGTCCACGGCTTCTTCTCCTCGACGATCGTCTGCATGCAGTTGGCGCCGAAGGCGTCGGCCGGGCGCACGCCCGACCAGGGCACGACCGGCCGCGGCGCGCGCCAGCGAAGGTCGCCGACCAGCGGCGCGGCGAACGGCACTCCCTTGAACACGGCGACGGCGGGATCGCGGCCGGGCGCGCCGGCGATGGTGCCGCCGGCGACGCGGACGCGCTGGTCGATGCCCGGACGCACCGGCGCGGCGGCGATCGTCAGGACGGAGAGGGCACCAGCGGACGCGGACACGGACGCGAACGCGAACGCCAGCGACGCGACGAGAGCCGCCGTGAGTGTTCTTCGAAGCGTGGCCGTCATGGTGCTACTGACCGCGCGTCGCCGTCCACCCCTGGCCCGTGATCGTGTCGCCGGCCACGCGGCCCTTGTAGGCGCGGCCGTCGACGGTGAACGCGATCTCGGCGCCGGTCAGCCGCCCCGCTGAAATCGGGGCCGCGCCGAGCGTCCCCTCCAGCATCTGATACTTCTGCGTCAGCAGCAGCGTGTCCGACCCGAGCCGCCACGTCCCGGCCGCCTTGGCCGGCACGATCCAGAGCAGCGCGTTGCACCAGGAGGTATCGCACTGGGCGTGCTTCTTCTCGTCGGCCTCCCAGTCGCCCATGTCGAACGTGTTCGAGACGACGCGCGTGCCCGGCGCCAGCTCCAGCAGTGACGGTCGGAGCCGCCGGTTGATGTCCGGCAGCAGGAACAGGGTGATGACGGTGGCCTTCGACAGGTCGGCCTCGAACAGGTCGCCCTGGCTGAACGTCGCCTTCCCGGCCACGTTCGCCTCCTTGGCCAGGCGGCGCGACAGTTCCACCATGTCGGGGTTGAACTCGACGCCGTGTGCGGTGGCGCCGCGCTTCGCCGCGGTGATCACCGTGATGCCGTTCCCCGATCCCGAGATCGACCAGGTGATCCTGGGCCGTCACCTTGGCCAGGTCGAGCATCGTGTCGACGGTCGCCTGCGGCGTCGGCACCCAGATGACGTCCTTGCCGGCCTGGCCGGTGACCGGCTCGAACGGCTGCTGGACGGCGGTCGGCTGTTGGGCGGCAGCGGGCTGAGGCCCCGTCGGCTGAGCCCCGGTCGATTGGGCAGTGGCGGGCAGGCTCGCCAGCGAGAACAGGACCGCAGTCAGGCCTCGAACGACGAGCGTCGCGGTGATCATGAAGTCACTCCTTGCCTGCGATGACGACGCCGCGCCGCATCGCGTTTATCAGGCCAGCGGCCGGCCGCGCGTCTCAGGGATCCACACCCAGCACAACGCGGCGAGCAGGAACGCCGCCGAACAGATCGACAGCGCCATCCCGAATCCGTGCGTCTGGGCCAGCGTGCCGACGGCGAACGGCGCGGCGGCGCTGGCGATGCGGCCCGTGTTGTAGGTCAGCCCCTGCGCCGTGGCCCGGATCGCGGTCGGATAGATCTCGGCCGTCACCGCCCCGAAGCCCGAGAAGTAGCCGGTCGCGAAGAACGCGACGAACGGCCCGAGCAGCAGGAGCGGCAGCGGCGCGCGCACGGAGACGTATATCAGGATCAGCGCGGCGGCGGCGATCAGGTAGCTGACATAGGCGCGGCGGCGGCCGATGCGGTCGCCGACGTAGCCGAACGTGACGTAGCCGAACCACATCCCGACCTGCATCGCGACGACGAAGGTCGACATCGTCGCCGCGTCGAGGCCGACGCCGCCCTTCGCGACGGGCAGGGACAGGTAGCCGGGCAGCCAGAGGTTGAAGCCCCACCAGGCGAACATCGTGCAGGCGTTCATCAGCGTGACGACGACGGTCAGCCGCAGCCGCCCCCCGGCGAAGACCTCGCCCAGGCCCAGCCCGCGGCTCAGCCCGGGCCTCAGCCCCGGGCTGAGCCCGCGCCACATCGCAGGCTCTGCGACGCCGCCGCCGGACCCACAGCGTAAGCAGCGCCGGCAGCACGCCGACGAAGAACACCGCCCGCCACCCGTAGGCCGGCTTGATGACGCCGGTGACCGCGGCGGCGGCGGCGTAGCCGATCGCCCAGGCGCTCTGCATCAGGCCGAGCGCCTTGCCGCGGTCACGGGCGCTCCACGTCTCGGCGACCAGCGCCGCACCGCTCGCCCATTCCCCGCCCATGCCGAGGCCGAGGCCGATGCGGCACAGCGCCAGCTGCGTCACCGTCTGCGACAGGCCGCACAGGAACGTGAAGACGCTGTAGACGAGGATGCTGCCCATCAGCGCGCGCGTCCGCCCGAAGCGATCGGCGATGACGCCGAAGCCGATGCCGCCGGCCGCCGAGGCGAGGAGCGCGACCGATCCGAGCAGCCCGGCCGCCGGCGGCGAGAGCGCGAAGTGGGCCATCAGGTCGGTGAGGAGCAGGGCCCAGAGCATCACGTCGAACGCATCGAGCATCCAGCCGAGGCCGGCGGCGATCAGCGCCCGCCGCCCCTCGGGGGTGCCGTCGCGCCACCAGCCGAGGAGTCCCGGAGACGCCGGTGGCTCGGCGATCACTCCGGTACCCCGTAGCCGCCACCGCCGGGCGTCTCGATGCGCAGCCGATCGCCGCGGGCGAGGGTGAGCCGCACCTTGCCCGGCAACACGGTCTCGACGCCGTCGCGGATCAGCGTGTTGCGGCCGGACCGCCCGGCCGCGCCGCCTTCGGCCCCGTAGGGCGCGCCGATGCGGCGATCCGACAGCACCGTGACCTCGGTCTCGGTGAGGGCCTCGTATTCGCGGACGATGCCGTCGCCGCCGCGCCAGCGCCCGGCTCCGCCGCTCCCCTGCCGGATGCGGTACTGCCGCACCCGCACCGGCAGGTAGTGCTCGATCGCCTCGATCGGCGTGTTGAGGGTGTTGCTCATGTGCGTGTGCACGCCGCTGACCCCGTCGAGGCCGGGCCGCGCGCCCATGCCGCCGCCGATCGTCTCGTAGTAGGCGAACGGCTGCCCCGTCGCCGGATCGCGGCCGCCCAGGGTGACGTTGTTCATCGTCCCCTGGCTCGCCGCCGGCATGCGCCGGCAGCGCGTGCGCCAGCGCGCCGAGCACGACGTCGGTGATGCGCTGCGACGTCTCGACGTTGCCGCCGCCACCGCCGCCGGCCGCCTGGCGTTGACGATGGAGCCCTCCGGCGCCAGACGCGCACCGCGCGGCCGATGCCGGCGTTGTAGAGCACGTCCTCGCGCACCAGGCAGCGGAAGACGTAGAGCGTGGCCGACAGCGTGATGGCGAAGTTGGCGTTGACGCCGCCCGTGGTCTGCGGATCGCTGCCGGTGAAGTCGACGGTGGCCGTGTCGCCGGCGATCGTCAGGCGGACCCGGATCGCGATCGACGCCGGGCTGAAGCCGTCGTCGTCGAGCCGATCCTCGAAGGCGTAGTCGCCGTCCGGGATCGCCGCGATCGTCGCCCGCATGACGCGCTCGGTGTAGATCCTGGACGGCGGCGGCGTAGACCGCGACCGGCGCCGCGCCATGGAGCGCGACGATCTCGAGGAGGCGGCGCTCGGCGACGCGGTTGGCGGCGATCTGGGCGGTGAGGTCGCCCTCGCGCTCGTCGGGCGTCCGCACGTTGGCGAGGATCAGCGCCAGCACGTCGGCCGCGATCGTGCCGCCGCGGACCAGCGTCACCGGCGGGATGATCAGCCCTTCCTGGAAGATCTCGCGGGCCAGCGGCATCGAGCCCGGCGACATGCCGCCGACGTCGGAGTGGTGGGCGCGGTTGGCGACGTAGAAGGCCGGCCGCGCTGCCCCGCCGTCCGTCTCCGCCGTCGCGGGCAGGAACACCGGCGAGACCATGCGTCATGTCGGGCAGGTGCGTGCCGCCGCGGAACGGATCGTTCAGCACCACGACGTCGCCCGGCGCCATCGGCGCGTGGTCGATGGCCGCCCGCACCGAGAGCGGCATCGCGCCGAGGTGCACCGGCATGTGATCGCCCTGCGCGATCGTCTCGCCGGCGGCGTCGAAGACCGCGCACGAGTAGTCGAGGCGCTCCTTGATGTTGGGCGAGAAGCTGGTGCGGCACAGCGTCACGCCCATCTCCTCGGCCACGGAGACGAACAGGTGCTCGAAGACCTCGAAGGCGATGGGATCGATGTGCATCGGTGTCCTCATCCCCGGGGCCCGCGCGTCGCGACCAGGTTGGCGAAGGGGTCGATGCGGAAGCGGAAGCCGGGCGGGATGACCGCGGTGGCTTCGCCGCCGGCGATCACCGCCGGTCCGTCGCCTTCCGCGCCTGCCGTCAGATCGCTCCAGCGATGGAAGGCGGTCGGCACGCTGGCGCCGCCGAAGCGCGCGTCGCGCACGCGGTACGGCTCGGCCGGTCGCGGCGGCGCATCGAGGCGCGGCAGGGCCGGTTTGTCGGTCACACCGACGGCGACGACGCGCAGCGTCACCACCTCGATCGGCCGGCGCGGGTTGGCATAGCCGTAGGTGCGCTCGTGCCGGCGATCGAACGCGGCCCGGAAATCCACGGTCAGCGGCACGGCCAGCTCGTAGGACTGACCGGCGTAGCGCACCTCCAGCCGCCGCTCGACCAGCAGGCGATCCGGCCCGAACCCCTCCTGCGCCAGGTCGCGCTCCGCCTCGGCGACGAGCGGCGCGAACAGCGCCGCCAGCTCGCCCATGTCGATGGCCTGGCCGGCGCGCAGGACGGTGAGCGCGTAGTCCTTGACGGTGTCGGCGAGCAGCATGCCCAGCGCGGACAGGACACCGGCGTAGCGCGGCACGATGACGGTGCGGATGTCGAGCGTCGTCGGCGATGGCGCAGGCGTGCATCCCGCCGGCGCCCCCGAACGCGAGCAGCGCGAAGTCGCGCGGGTCGAGCCCGCGCTGCACCGACACGACGCGGATGGCGCGCTCCATGCTGGCGTTGGCGATGCGCACGACGCCCTCGGCGAGCGCCGCCTCGTCGAGGCCGACGCGCGCCGCCAGGTGGCGAGCCACGTCCCGGGCCCGCTCGACGTCGAGCGCCATGCGTCCGCCGAGGAACTGGTCGGGGTCGAGGCGGCCGAGCAGCAGGTTGGCGTCGGTGACCGTCAGCTCGGTGCCCGCGCCGTAGCAGACCGGCCCGGGCACGGCGCCGGCGCTGCGCGGCCCGACGCGGAGGGCGCCGCCGCTGTCGACGTAGACGATCGATCCGCCGCCGGCCCCGACGGTATGGATGTCGATGACCGGCAACCGCACCGGAAAGTCGCCGACCATCGTGTCCGGCGTGGTCGGGATGGCGCCGTCGATCAGGCAGACGTCGGTCGACGTGCCGCCCATGTCGAAGCCGATGACCCGCGGATGGCCGGCCGCGTCGGCGACGGCTCGGGCGCCGACCGCGCCGCCGGCCGGCCCGGAGAGGATCGTCCGCACGGCCGCGGCCCGGGCCGCGGCCGCGGAGATCGTGCCGCCGTTCGACTGCATCACGGCGAACCGATCGCCGGCCAGGCGCGCCTCGAGGGCGCCGAGATAGGCCGCCATGATCGGCGTGACGTAGGCGTTGACGATCGTCGTGCTCCATCGCTCGTACTCGCGATACTCGCGCAGCACGCGCGACGACACCGACACCGCGATGCCGGCGGCGTCGAGCGCCGTGGCGAGCTGCTCCTCGTGCTGCGGATTGCGATAGGCGTGGAGCAGGCAGATGGCGACCGCGGTGGCCCCCGACTCGCGGACGGCGGCGACGACGCGGGCGATCTCCTCGGCCTCGAGCGACGATCAGCGGCTGCCCGTCGGCGGCCAGCCGTTCCCGGCAGCCGATCGTCAGCGCCGGCTCGACGAGCGGACGCCGGTCCGGCTGCTGGAGATCGTAGAGCGAGCGCCGCGTCTGGCGCCCGATACGCACGACGTCCTCGAACCCGGCCGTGGCGACGAGGGCGACGCGCGCGCCGCGACGCTCGAGCACGGCGTTGGTCGCGACCGTCGATCCGTGGACGATGTCGAGACCGCTGCCGATCGCGGCGACGTCGGCGATGCCCTGGAGCATCGCGCGCGACGGATCGTCGGGCGTCGAGCGGACCTTGTGGACCGAGACGCCCTCGGGACCGAAGCGCACCAGGTCGGTGAACGTACCGCCGGTGTCGATCCCGATGCGCGTCTCAGGCATGCATCACCTGGCCGCCGTCGACGTTGAAGGTCTGGCCGGTCACGTTGTCGGCGAGCCGCGAGGCGAGGAAGACCGCGGCGGCCGCGACGTCCTCGGGCGTCTGCCACCGGCCCAGCGGCGTGACCCGGCGCATCTTCTCGGCGGCCCAGGTCTCGTGATCGACCGCGGCAGCCTCGGGCGTGCGGGCCTGCCAGGCCCGCCAGACGCTGCGATTGAGCTCGGTCGCCACCATGCCCGGACAGATCGCGTTGGCCCGGACGCCGTGGCCGGCGAGATCGCGCGCGGCGCACTGGGTGAAGTTGAGGACGGCGGCCTTGGCCGCGCTGTAGGGCGGATCGGTCGGCGAGCCGATCTGGCCGGCCACCGAGGACAGGAAGCAGAACGAGCCGCGCCGCTGCGCCAGCAGCGACGGCACGAAGGCGTGCGCGGCGTGGACGCAGGCCATCAGGTTGACGCGGACGACGTGGTCCCAGTCCGACGGCTCGAGCGACCAGAACGGCAGGCCGATCTTCCCGAGCCGACGCCGATCGAGACGACGACGTGGTGGCACCCGCCGAGCTCGGCCTCCACCGCAGCGGCCACGGCGCGCACGGCCTCGTAGTCGGTGGCATCGGCGACGCGCGCGAGCACGCGGACGCCGGGCGCGGTGCGCAGGTCGTCGGCCAGCGCGAGGACGGCGTCGCTGCGGTCGACGAGGGCGAGGGCGCAGCCCTCGGCGGCGAAGGCGCGCGCCACGGCGGCGCCGATGCCCCCCGCGGCGCCCAGGATGGCGACGACGTCCCCTGCCAGGCCGGTCTGCATGCGCCCGAATCGTACCGGATCTCGCGACGGGTCGGTCGAGACGCCCTCCTCGTCGGGAGCCGCCGGGAATCGCCAAGGCAGAGGTGGATCGGGGATACGATGGGCGCTCCATGGCGCCGTCCCGGCCTCGCGATCCCTCCACGGATCTGCTGCCCGAGCTTCTCCGGGCGGTCATCGACAACCTCCCGATCTCGATCTACACGAAGGATCTGGAAGGCCGCTACGTCCTCAACAACGTCCGCAACCTGCGGCTCCTCGGTGCGGCGACCGAGGCCGAGGTCCGCGGCAAGACGGTGTTCGACTTCTTCCCGGCGGAGATCGCCGCCCCCTACGCCGACGACGACCGCAAGGTGCTCCACGACGGCTTGGTCGTCCAGCACGAAGAGCCGTTCGTCGATCCCGTGACCGGCCGATCCGGCTGGTTCCACACCACGAAGATCCCGCTGCGGCTGCGTGACGGCAGCGGCATCGCCGGGCTGGTCGGCGTCAGCCGCGACATCACCGCGCAGAAGCTGGCCGAGCGCCAGGATCAACAGGCGCAGCGGCTCGAATCGCTCGGCGCGCTCTCGGCCGGCATCGCCCACGACTTCAACAACCTGCTCACCGTCATCCTCGGCGCGCTGTCGGTGCTCCGGCAGAACCCGACGGTCGCCCCGGCGCCGCTCGACCACATCGAAACTGCCGCCGCCCACGCCGCCCATCTCACCCGCCAGCTCCTGACCTTCTCGCGCAAGCAGGTCGAACAGCCGCGCATCGTCGACCTGCAGCTGGAGCTGCCGCGGATCCGGACGCTGCTGTCGCGGCTGATGCCCGAGACGATCGTCGTCGACGCCAGCAGCGAGCCCGGTGTCTGGCCGATCGAAATCGACCCGGTGCAGCTGACGCAGGTCCTGATCAACCTGGCCATCAACGGACGCGACGCGATGCCGCGCGGCGGCCGGCTGTCGGTGCGGGTCGAGCAATCGCGTGCTGCGCTACCTGGATACGCTCGCGCCGGGCGACACGCCGCCCGGCGACTACGTCGAGCTGTCGGTCTCCGACAACGGCATCGGCCTCTCGCCGCAGGTCAAGGAGCGGCTGTTCGAGCCCTTCTTCACGACCAAGGAGGAAGGCCAGGGCACCGGCCTCGGCCTGGCCACGTCGTGGACGATCATCGCCTCGGCCGCGCGGCTTCATCCGCGCCGAAGGCGCGCCCCGGGCAAGGGGCGACCTTCCGTGTCTTCCTGCCGCGCGCCGTCGCGGCCGGCGTCGCGGCCCCACCGGTCGACGACCCCGCCATCGCGCCGCCGGCGGCCGGCGCCACCGCCCTGGTCGTCGAGGACAACGACGCGGTCCGGGCGACCCTGGTCGAGCTGCTGACCGCCAACGGCTACCAGGTCGTGGCCGCGCCGGACGGCGAGCAGGCGGTCGAGATCGCGCGCGGCGCGGCGGCGCCGTTCGGGTTCCTCGTCACCGACATGATGCTGCCCGGCATGAGCGGGCTCGACGTCGCCCGCGATATCCAGGCGCGCTGGCCGGCCTGCCGGGTGCTGTTCATCACCGGCTACCTCGACCTGGTGCTGCGCAACGCCCTGCCGCCGGGCGCTTCGCTGCTGCAGAAGCCCTTCTCCCTCCGCGCCCTCCTCGGCGAGCTCGACGAGCTGCGCGGCGCCTGAGGCGGCCGCACCCGCGGCGGCGCCCGCGCCCGCGGCACGAGTTGACGCCGGCCGGTCGAGGTGTTATTTTCATCGCACTTGCTATTTTTCTAACATGAGCAGCCACCCGCACACCGCCCTCAGCAAGCGCGAACGCCAGATCATGGACGCCCTGTATCGGCGCGGCCGGGCCACCGCCGGCGAGATCATGGCGGCCCTGCCCGGCTCGCCCAGCTCCTCGACCGTTCGCACGCAACTGCGCGTGCTCGAGAGCAAGGGCCACGTCACCCACGAGGTCGACGGCGTCCGCTTCGTCTACGCGCCGACGCTCGGTCGCGGCACGGCCCGGCGCTCGGCGCTGAAGCACCTGGTCGACACGTTCTTCGACGGGTCGAGCGCCCAGGTCGTCGCAGCGCTGCTCGGCGGCAGCGGCAACCGGGTCTCGGCCGAGGAGCTGCAGCGGATCGAGGCGCTGGTCCGCCGCGCCCGCGAGGAGGAACCGCGATGAGCCCGCTCGCCGACGCTGCGTTGCGCGTCTCGGTCGTCCTGTCGATCGGCCTCGCCGTGCGGGCCGCCCTGCGCGGCCGCTCGCCGGCGCTGCGCCACGCCGTGCTGGCCGCTGCCATCGGCGCCGCACCCCTCGTCGGGCTCGTCGCGCCCTGGCTGCCGGGGCTGCCCGTGCAGGCGCCGTGGCTGCCGGCCGCCCTGCCCGATGCGCCCGTCGCCGGCCTGGCGTCCGTGGCCAGTCTCGTCGCCAGCCCAGGCGAGGAGACGCCGGCGTTACCGGCATCCGCTGCTCGCCTCGACTACGGCGTCATCGCCCTCGCCGCATGGGCGGCCGGTGCGGCTATCGCGCTCGGGTGGCTGGTCGTCGCCGCTTTCCGGGTCGGGGGTGTGGCGGCGCGCGGCGTCACCGTGACCGACGCGCGCTGGTCGACCGCGCTCGAACAGGCCAAGCGGGACGCCGGAGTGACCCGCCCGGTGCAGCTGCTCGCCGTCTCGGACCGCGGGCTGCTCGCAACCTGGGGTTCATGGAACCCGCAGGTGCTGATCCCGGTCAGTGCGCTCGACTGGAGCGACGCTCGCGTCCGGGCGGTCCTTGCCCATGAGATCGCCCACGTCGGGCGCCACGACTGGCTGGTGCAGTCGATCGCCGAGACGCTGCGCGCGCTGCTGTGGTGGAACCCGCTCGCCTGGCTCGCCAGTCGTGCGCTGCGCCAGGACAGCGAGCTCGCCTGCGACGACGCCGTGCTGCGAGGCGGCGTCCGGCCGGCCGCCTACGCCGACGACCTGCTGCAGATTGCCCGCCTCGTCGCGCCGGCCTCAGCCCCTGCTCCGGCGGCGGTGGTGATGCGAATGGCCCGAACGTCGACGCTGGAACGGAGGATTGTTGCGATGCTGAACCCCAGACTCGATCGTCGTGTCCCGACGCGCCAGGCTCTGCTCGCAGCCGCGGCCGCGCTCGTCGTGCTGCTGGTCCCGGTGGCGCTGCTCCGCGCCGCGCAGAGCGCCCGGCAACCACTCGAAGGCGTCGTCTACGACACGACGGGCGCGGTGCTGCCCGGGGTGACGGTGATCCTCGATGCCGATGCAGCCAAAGTCCAGACCACGACCGATCCGTCCGGGCGGTTCCGTTTCGACGGTGTCGACCCCGGTCCGCACGCGCTCCAGGTTGCGCATCCCGGCTTCCGCGCCCTGCGCCAGCCGATCCAGCTGCGGAACGACGCCGACTGGAGCGTGGCCGTCACCCTCCAGATCGCCGAGCTGAAGGAGACCATCTCGGTGAGTCAGCGCCGGCCGGCGACGATCACGCCGCTGGCGGACGGGCAGCGCCGGGCCGAAGCCCGTCCGCATCGGCGGCAACATCCGTGCGCCCCGCAAGACGCACAGCGTCAACCCGACCTACCCGACGCGCATGGTCGAGGCCGGGCTCGAAGGCCAGATATCCGTCGAAGCCGTCATCGGCGTCGACGGACGCGTCGTGCGGGCCCGGGCATTGACGGTCAAGGCACATCCCGAGTTGGCGCAGGCCGCGGTGGATGCCGTGCAGCAGTGGCGATTCGAGCCGACCCTGTTGAACGGCGCGCCGGTCGAAGTGGTGATGTCGGTCTCTGTGACCTTCAGCCTCGATTGATCGGGCCCGCCATCGGCTAAGCTCCCTGGCGATGGCCCAGGGAGCTGCTGAGCGCGTCCTCCTCGTCACCGGCGGCAGTCGCGGCATCGGGGCCGCGATCGCCCGCCTCGCCGCCGCCCGCGGCTACGCCGTCGGTGTCAACTATCGAACGCGTCGTGACGCCGCCGACGGCGTGGTCGCCGAGATCACCGCCGCCGGCGGTCGGGCGGTGGCGATCGCCGCCGACGTCGCCGTCGAGGCCGACGTCGTCCGGCTGTTCGAGAGCTGCGACCACGAGCTCGGCCCGGTCACCGCGCTCGTCAACAACGCCGGCATCCTCGAGACGCAGATGCGCGTCGAGGCGATGGACGCGGCCCGCCTCACACGGATCCTCGCCACCAACGTCGTCGGCTCGTTCCTGTGCGCCCGCGAGGCGGTCCGCCGCATGTCGACAGCGCGCGGCGGCCGCGGCGGCGCCATCGTCAACCTGTCGTCCGGTGCGGCCCGGCTCGGGTCGCCGGGCGAATACGTCGACTACGCCGCCTCGAAGGGCGCCATCGACACCTTCACGATCGGCCTGGCGCAGGAGGTGGCCGAGGAGGGCATCCGCGTCAACGCCGTCCGCGCCGGCTTCATCTACACCGAGATGCACGCCAGCGGCGGCGAACCGAACCGCGTCGATCGCGTCAAGGCGTTCGTGCCGCTGCGCCGCGGTGGCCAGCCGGAGGAAGTGGCGCAGGCCGTCCTCTGGCTGCTGTCCGACCAGGCCGGCTTCACGACCGGATCGTTCATCGACGTGACCGGCGGCCGCTGACCGCGCGCGGGGCCGCCGCGGCCGACTTCTTTGCCACGCGCGCGGCAATCAGGGGACGCGACAGATCGCGCACCGCGTCCTTCCCCACCCAGCGGGCCGGCGCCGAGGTCGACGCCGCCAGCCGCCGCGCCAGCCCCAGCGCCGCCGCGTGCAGCGCCACGTTGCGGCCGCCGATGCTGCGCAGCGCCCAGTTCACGCCCTTCTTGACGAAGTTGCGCCGATCGTCCGCCGCCGCCTCGATGAGCGGCAGCCGGTCGAGGAACGCCGCGTCGGCGGCGTCGCGATCGTGCAGCGCCAGCGCCGCCAGGAGCGCGAACGAGGCGCGCTTGACGAACTCCGCGTCCTGCTCCGCCCACGCATCCACTTTGCGCCAGGCGTGCGGCGAGCGATCGAAGAGGTGGAACGTCAGCGCGTCGCAAATCGCCCAGTTGTCGAAGTCACGGGCCCAGCGATCCATCTGCGCCGGCGTCACCAGCGCCGGATCGGCGACGAACGCGACCAGCATCCGCGCTTCGTACCAGCCGCTCTTCCACAGCGGCTCGGCCAGCTCGTGGCGGCGGCCGAGCATCTTGCCGAGCTGCCGGATCGCCGCCACCGACACCCCGTAGACCTGCGGCGCCACGATGGCGTAGCGGGCCATCCCGTCGCGGTTCGCCTTGCTACCGCGCTTCTTCAACCAGGCGAGGGCGGCGGCCACGTCGGCGGCGGGATCGGTAGTGTGGGACGCAGCGGACGTGGCCATGCGCGTGGCGTATGATGCCTCACGATCGAGGCCCGTGCACGTGACGCCGATGTGGATGCTGCGCGCCGTTCCCGCCCTCTGCCTGCTGGCGGTCCTCGCCTGCCAGGACGACACCCCGCCGACCGCCCCGGCGATCGCGGCCCCGCAGCCGGCCGCCTACCGCCTGGTCTGGTCCGACGAGTTCGATCGCGACGGCGGGCCCGATCCCACGCACTGGACGTATGACGTCGGGGGCCACGGCTGGGGCAACAACGAGCTGCAGTTCTACACGGACGACCGGCGCGAGAACGCGCGCGTCGAAGGCGGCCACCTGACCATCGAGGCGCGCCGCGAGGCGTGGGAGAGTCGCCCCTACACGTCGGCGCGGCTGGTGACGAAGGGCAAGGGCGACTGGACCTATGGACGGATCGAGGTGCGAGCCCAGTTGCCGGCCGGACGCGGCTCGTGGCCCGCGATCTGGACGCTCGGCTCGAAGAACCCGCTGCAATGGCCGGACGACGGCGAGATCGACATCATGGAGCACGTCGGCTTCGACCAGGGCGTCGTCCACGCCTCGATCCACACCCGGCAATACAACCACGTCCAGGGTACTCAACGGACCGCCCAGACCTCAGTGCCGGACGTGTCGGCCGGCTTCCACACCTACGCGACCGAATGGACGGCCGACCGCATCGAGACGTCGGTCGACGGACGCGTCTATTTCAGCTTCGCGCGAGAGCCACCGGGCGGGCGGGCCGCCTGGCCGTTCGATGCCCCGCAGCACCTGCTGCTGAACGTCGCCGTCGGCGGCAATTGGGGCGGCCAGCGCGGCGTCGACGACGCCACCCTTCCCTACCGCTTTCTCATCGACTATGTCCGGGTGTATCAGCAAGCGCCCTAGCCGGATGAGGTAAGACCACGAAAAATTGCGCGTAACCATTAAACAACGTCGCACGAGAGGATTTCGAACACGTTTTAGACGACATTTTCAAGAGGCACAGGTAAGATGACCCGGCCACTACGGGTTCGGACAGGAATTAGGTGGCGAGACTTGGGCGTCCGAACCTTTGGGTGGTCCAGATACCTGTGGAGGCGAGATTGAGTCTGAGTGGAGAGCAGTTGAAGGCGTTGGCCCGGCAAGGGGCGGCGCAGCGTTACCAGGAGCTGAAGGACGAACTGGCCGCGCTGACGGCGACGTTCCCTGAGCTCGCCCGCGGCGGCAAGCGCGGCAAAGCGGCATCCTCCGCCTCCTCGGCGGCGAGCCGGCGCCGGCGCTCGATGAACGCCGCCCAGCGCAAGGAAGTGTCGGAGCGCATGACGCGGGTACTGGGCGTCGCGGCGCGCGGCGAAGGCCGCTGGCGGAGCGACCGGCAAGGGCAAGGGCCGGCGGCGGAAGGCTGCCAAGAAGACCGTCGAGGCCAAGAAGGCCGACTAAGACGCCCGACCTCGGCGAGCCTGGACCAAGGCCGTCCCCATGGCAGACCCTGTCAGCCTGGCTTCGCTCTTCGACGGGGCCGAGCAAGCGGCCATGGGCGGCGATTTCGCCGCCGCGTCCCGCTTGCTCGGTGAGGCCGCTCGTGCACAGGAAGCCGCACTGGGGCCCGACCACCTCGATCTCGCCAACACCCTCAACAACCTCGCGGTCGCCCACGAGCGCTGTGGTCAGCTCGGCGACGCCGAGCGCGAGTACCGCCGCGCCCACGCCATCGCCGCCCGGACGCGGTCGGCCGACGATCCGCTGGTGACGACCAGCGCCCAGAACCTGCGCGACTTCTGCCAGGCCAACGGCCGGCCGGTGGATGCGCCGCCGGCCGGCGCCGGCCCGGTTGCCGACGCCGGCCGGAATGCTGAAGCCGGTTCGATTGCCGACGCCGGCCCGGTGGCCGGTCCGGTTGCCGGGACCGCGCCGGTCAATCCATTCGACGATGCCGTGACGCTGCGCATGCCCGCGCCCGTGTTCGCCACGTCGGTCGATCCGCCCACGGCGCCGATCGAGCCGCTCGCGCTCACTCTCGCCGGCGACACCGAAGCGAAGGGGCCGGCGGCTTCGGCTCCGCCCGCACAGCGGGCCGGCTTCCGCGCCCCCGACCGGTCCACGGCGAAGCCCGCAGCCAGGGCCGATACCCCCGCCGCACCCTCGAGCCGCCGGCTGTCGATCCCCGTGATGGTCGCGCTGGGCGCAGTCGTGGTGCTGGTGATCTGGCTGTTGGCCGGACGCGGCCCGGCGGCACCGCCGGCGGAGCCGCAGGCCGCGGCGCCCGTGACCACGGCACCGGCGCCGGCGGCCGCGCGATCGACGGCACGGCCCGCGCCGTCCCCGGCCGCGACACCCGCGGTATCCGCCGCGACCCCCACGGCATCCGCTGCCGACGGCGACGTCAGCGTCGGCGACGCGCAGTTGTGCACGGCGCTCTCGGGCGACTATCGCTGCGATCCCGCTGGGACCACCGTGCGGCCAGGGCGGCTGGTGTTCTACACGCGGCTGGTCGCGACACGCGACACCAGCGTGGTGCACCGCTGGTATCGCGGCAACGAGCTGCGACAGGCGATCCGCCTCGACGTGCCGGCCCGGCGCCAGGGTTTCCGCACCTTCAGCCGCGGCACGGTCTCGGCCATCGACGGCGAGTGGCGCGTCGAGCTGCGGACCCGCGACGGCCAGCTGCTGCACGCCGAGCGCTTCACCGTCCGCTGACCGCGCTACTCGCGCAGCGCGGCGAGCGCGTCGAGGCGCGTGGCGCGGATCGCCGGGCCACAGCTGGCGACGACGGCGACCAGCGCGATGGTAGCGATCGCGCCCGCGAAGACCACGGGGTCGGACGGCCGCACTTCGAACAACAACTCCTGCAGCCACCGGCTCGCGGCCATGGCGCCGAGCGCGCCGGCCACGAGGCCCGCGGCCGCCAGGCCGAGCCCGCCGGCGACCACCGAGCGCATGACCTGGGCGCGGCTGGCCCCGAGCGCGATGCGCAGGCACAGCTCCCGCCGCCGCACGCTCACGGCGTCGGCCATGACGCCGTAGACGCCCAGCGAGGCCAGGGTCAACGCCGCCGCCGCGAACAGCACGACGACCCAGACCGCCAGGCGGCGATCGGTCATCGACTGCGCTCTCGCCTGCTCCAGCGTCCGGACGTTGACGGCGGCGACGCCGGCGTCGACGGCACCAACCGCCTGCCGGACCGATGGCGCGAGCGCGCCAGGGTCGCCGGCGGCCCCGACCGCGATCGAGAAGGTGAACGGGTTCCGGGCCTGGACGGTGTAGAGGCGCGGCGCGTGCGCCAGGTCGAGCCGGCGATCGACGACGTCGTCGATGACGCCGACGATCTCGTAGGGCCCGTTGAAGTAGATCGTCCGGCCGACCGGGTCGGTGTTGCGGAAGAACTGCCGGACCACGGCCTGATTGACCACCGCGACGCGACGGGCGTCGCGGCGGTTGTCGTCGGCGGTCAGGAAGCGGCCGGCGCGCAGACGGGCGCCGAGCGCCTCGAAGAAGCCGTCCGAGACGTAGTCGACGCGGCCGAGGATCAAATCGCCGCGCTGCGGCTGCGCCACCGCGCTGAGGAACTCGCCGAAGCCGCCGCCAGCGAAGGGAATCCCCATCGCGGTGCCCGCCGCGCGCACGCCCGGGATCGCGCGCAGCCGTTCGAGCACGGCCTTGGAGAAGGCCAGCCGGCTCTCGGGGTTGGGATAGGTCGCATCGGGCAGCGAGAGATCGAACGCCAGCACCCGCTCCGGCGTGAAGCCGGGGTCGGCGCTGACGGCGCGAACGAGGCTGCGGCCGAACAGACCCGCGGCCACGAGCAGCACCACGGTCAAGGCGACCTGGCCGACCACGAGCGCCGCCTGTCCGCCGGGACGGCGGGCGGTCGCCGTCGGGCCGTCGCGGCGCATGGCGTCGGCGAGGTTGGGCCGGCGCGCCCGCCACGCCGGCAGCGCCCCGAACAGGAGGCCGGTGATCAGCGAGACGGACAGCGCGAAGGCGGCGACGCGCAGGTCGAGCGTCGGCAGCATCGCCGGCGGCAGGAAATCGGCCGCCTGGGCGGCGAGCACGCCGATGGCGAGCGTCGCCAGCCCGAGCCCGGCGGCGCCGCCGATGAGGGCCAGTACCGCGCTCTCCGTCAGGAGCTGCCGGGCCAGTCGGCCGCTGCCGGCGCCGAGGGCCGCGCGAAGCGCCACCTCGCGCTCGCGCAGCCAGGCGCGGGCCAGCAGCAGGTTGGCGATGTTGGCGCAGGCGATGAGCAGCACCAGCGTCACCGCGGCGGCGAGCGCTATCAGGAGCGGCCGCGCCTCGCGCGCCATCTCCCCCTGCAGGCCGATCGCCTGGACGCCCCAGTCGCGCTTGAACGAGGGATAGGCCGGGTTGAGGCGACGCTTGACGGCCTTCAGGTCGGCGTCGAGCTGGGCGACGGTCGTCCCGGGCGTCATGCGCGCGAACACGACCGCCCAGTGCCCGGCCTTCTGGCCACGATCGGCCGCGTCGAGCACGGCCGGCACGAAGAACTGCACGTCGCGCTCGGTGTAGATGCCGTCGGGCAGGACGCCAATGACGGTGCGCGGCCGCTCGTCCAGCATGATGGCTGTGCCAACCAGCCCGGCGTCGGCGCCGAAGCGCGTCCGCCAGAGCGCTTCGGTCAGCAGCACGACGTCGTTGGCGCCGCCGGCCTGGTCGTCGTCCGGTCCGAAGCCGCGGCCCAGCATCGGCGACACGCCGAAGACGCGGAGCAGCTCGTGCGACGCGCGGGCGCCGGCGATCCGATCGGCGGCGCCGCGGCCGCGGCGGAGGTTGGCGGTCACGCCGCCGAGGATCACCGCGCTGTCGAGGTGCGTCGCGTGGTGCCGCCAGTCCAGGAACGCTCCGGCCGACACCGAGTTGCGCGAGCCGTCGTCGAGCAGCTCGACGATCTGGACGAGGCGGTCGGGCGCGGCGTAGGGCAGCGGCCGGAGCAGCGCCGCGTCGAACGCGCTGAAGATCGTCGCCGTGCCGGCGACGGACACGGCGATGGTTCCGATCACGACGGTCGAAAACGTCGGCCACTTGCCGAGCAGGCGCACGGCATACCGCACGTCCTGCGCCGTCTGCGCGAGCCACTGCCCGGCGCGGCGATCGCGGACCGATTCCTTGAGTGATTCGACGTGGCCGAACGCCATCGTCGCCTCGCGGCGGGCCGCGTCCGGCGCCTCGCCGCGGGTCCGCCGCGCCGCGGCCTCGAGCTCGAGGTGCTGGCGCATCTCCTCGGCCATCTCGGCCTCGAAGTCGGCCCGGCGCACGCCGCGCCGGAGCCGCGTCAGCCAGCCGCGCCATGCGCTCATGACCGCCCGCCCGCCAGGAGCACCTGGTTCACCGCGCCGGACAACCGCGCCCACGAGGCTTCTTCCGCTTCGAGATGGCGCCGGCCGGTCCGGGTCAGCTGGTAGTACTTGGCCTTGCGGTTGTTGTCCGAGGTGCCCCAGTCGGCCTTGATCCAGCCGCGCTCCTCGAGGCGGTAGAGGGCCGGATAGAGCGAGCCCTGCTCGATTCGCAGCACGTCGGACGACAGCTGCTGGATGCGCTGAGCGATGCCGAAGCCGTGCTGCGGCTCGAGCTGGAGGGATTTGAGCACGAGGAGGTCCAACGTGCCCTGGAGCAGATCGCCTTTGTCCTTACCCATAGTCCCCTAGACGGTCTAGATGATGGAACGGTTCCCCTAGACAGTCAAGGTGAGCCGCCGGCGACGCGGCTCCGAGCCGGCGCGGTCCTCGGCCAGCGACTAGGTTTCGGTCCCGACCGCCTGGATCAGCGCCTTGATGTAGCCGTAGCCGTAGGCGAACGCCTGGTAGCCGCCCGGATCGTCGGGGTGGGTCGGCATGTGGTCGGGCATGACCATGTACGGGTAGCCGACCGCCTGGAGCGTGCGCAGGACGGCGGCCATGTCCATGTCGCCTTCGTCGGGGAACGTCTCCTGGAACCGATCGCGCTTGCCTCGGATGTTGCGGAAGTGGATGTTGAAGATCTTCCCGCGCGTCCCGAACCAGCGAATCGCGTCGTGGATGTCGCGCTTCGGATCCTGGAGCATCTCGGCGACGGTGCCGAGGCAGAGGTTGAGGCCGTGGTACGGGCTCGGCGCGATCTGCACGAAGCGCTTCAAGCCCTCGACGGTGCCGAGCACCCGATCGACGCCGTGCAGGCCGCCGGGCGGCAGGCCCGGATCGTGCGGGTGGCAGGCCAGGCGGATCTTGTGCTCCGTCGCGATTGGCACGATGCGCGTGAGGAAGTGCGTGATGCGCTCCCACGCGACATCGGCGGAGATGGCGCCAGCCCTGGTCGGCGATGTCGGATCGGCGACGTCGTCGAGGCGCCACGTGCTGAGCCGGGTGCCGCCCCGGCCGGTGGTCGCCGGCGTCCGCAGCACGCCGAGGACGGAGAGGTTGTACTTGATGGCCGGGATGCCGAGGGTCGCGCATTGGCGGATGATCGCCGCGGCCTCGTCGAGCTCCCGCTCGCGCTCCGGCTCCTGGCCGAGCATGATGGCGCGCCGCTTGGCGCGGTCGACGTGCGAGGACGACATGAACGGGAACTGGATCATGTCGAGGGCGATGCCGGCCTTGTCGCAGCGCTCCTTCAAGCGCGGCAGCGCATCCGCCGACCACGGCCCCTCGGCCTCCTCCCCGCCCTCCGGCGCGCCGCTGATGTGATCGACGCCGTGGCGCTTGAAGAACGCCAGCATCCTGTCGTCGGTCGGGCCGCGCTGGCAGCCGACCACCATCCGGACCGGCTTGGCGGCGGCGGGCGCCACGGGCGGGGTGGTGGCGCCGCCGCGCCCGGCAGAGGCCAGCGTCGGAACGACCAGGGCGGCCGGCAGCGAACGTAGGATCGCGCGTCTCTTCACGAAGGCTCCTTGGGTTGCACGGGTGCTGGGATGCTACCCCGGGCGCCGGCTACCCCGGGCGCCGGCTTGACAGCCCCTCCGGCGGGGGCGCATACTCGGCCGCAGGGCTAGTGAGCAAGTGTTTACTCACGCAAACGGCTGACCGCGGGACGAGCGCACGCTGCGCTCACGGCTGGGTCGGGCCGACAGAGAGAGGGAGCCATGCCGCGTCATCGCTTCGTCGACACCCGGGACCGCATCGAATCGGCGGCGATTCACCTCTTCGTCGAGAAGAGCGTCGACGGCACCACCGTCCGCGACATCGCCGGCCGGGTCGATCTGTCCGAGGGCGCGCTCTACCGCCACTTCGCCAGCAAGGACGACCTCGTCTGGCAGGTCTTCGAGAAGCACTACGTCGCGCTCGCCGACGAGATCCGCCGGCTGGCCGGCGAGGCCCGGACCACCAAGGGCAAGATCGCGGCGATCATCCGCGGCTGCTGCCGGGCCCACGACACCGACCCGACGCTGTTCCGATTCCTGCTCTTCACCCAGCACGGACAGCTCGCCAAGCTGGGACCGGGCACGCCGACACCGGTCGACGCCGTCCGCGACGTCATCGTCGCCGGCATGAAGGCCGGCGACCTGCCGGACCAGGATGCCGATCTGGCCACCGCCCTCGTCCTCGGCGTCGTCCTCCAGCCGGTCACCTTCTCGGCCTACGGGCGGCTGCCCGCGACCCTCGGGCCGATCGCCGACCGCCTGGTGGCGGCAGCGTGGAACGTCGTCGCGACGGTGTAAGCGGACCTCGTCAGCACGGAGACACCGCCATGTCCTCCTCACTCGGCTCGCTGCTCGCCTCGCGCCGCTTCGGCCCGCTGTTCGTGACCCAGTTCCTGGGTGCGTTCAACGACAACCTGCTGAAGAACGCCCTCGGCATCTACGTCATCTTCGTCCTCGTGACCGGAACCGGTGCCGCGGCCGGGGTCGACATCGGCGGGCAGCGCCTCAGCGCAGCCAACCTGATCCTGCTGGCGCAAGCCCTCTTCATCGCCCCGTTCTTCCTCTTCTCGGGCGTCTCGGGCACGCTCGCGGATCGGGTCGACAAGGCGAACATCGCCCGCTGGGTGAAGGTGGTCGAGATCGGCATCATGGCGACCGGCGGCCTCGGGCTCTGGCTCGCCAACGTGCCGCTGCTGCTGACCGCGGTCTTCGCGCTCGGCACCCACTCGACCGTCTTCGGCCCGATCAAGTACGCCCTCCTGCCGCAGCACCTCGCCGACGCCGAGCTCGTCGCCGGCAACGCCCTGATCGAGGCCGGCACCTTCCTGTCGATTCTGCTCGGCACGATCATCGGCGGCAGCGTCGTGCTGATGGCCAACGGGCCCTTCCTGGTCGGCGCGCTCGGCGTCGTCTGCGCCGTCATCGGCACCGTGGCGGCCCGCTTCATCCCGCCGGCGCCGCCGGCCAGCGACGCCGATCGGCCGAAGCCGCGGCTGTTCGCCGATTCCGTCGCCGTCGTCATGCACATCGTCCGCAACCGGGCGCTGTTCCTGCCGGTGCTGGCCATCTCCTGGTTCTGGACGTTCGGCGCGACGATCATCGCGCTGCTGCCCGACTTCGCCAAGAACGTGCTCTTCGCCGACGGCCACGTCGTGACGCTGATGCTGGCCCTGTTCGCGCTCGGCGTCGGCATCGGCTCGATCGTCGCCGAGCGGCTGCTCCACGGCGAGGTCAGCGGCCGTCACGTCCCGGCCGCGGCGCTGATCATGGGCATCGCGGCGATCGACCTCTACTCCGCCAGCACTGGCCGCGCCCCGGGCGCGTCGCTGGTCGGCTTCTCGGAGTTCATCACAACGCCGGCCAACTGGCGGCTCCTCGGCGACCTGGTCGGCATCGCCGCTGGCGGCGGGCTCTTCACCGTGCCGCTCTACGCGGTGCTGCAGCACGTCAGCGAGCCGTCGCACCGGTCGCGCGTCATCGCCGGCAACAACATCATCAACGCGGTGGCGATGGTGACCGGCACGGTGATCGCCGGCGCGCTCATCAGCAACGGCGTCGCCGTCCACCAGATGTTCGCGCTGTGCGGCCTGGCGACGCTGATCGTCGGCCTGATCTCGACCTGGATCCTGCGCCGCGTGCTGTTGCAGCGGCTGGTGCGGGTTGCGCTGCGCCTGCTCTATCGCGTCGAGGTCGAAGGCCTCGAGCACGCCCAGGCCGCCCTGCCCCACGCGGTGATTGCCGCCAACCATACGTCCTTCCTGGACGGCATCCTGCTCGGGGCGTTCCTGCCCGGCGAGCCGATCTTCGCCATCGACACCCAGATCGCCAAGAGATGGTGGGCGCGGCCGTTGACGCTGCTGGTCAACGCGCTGCCGGTCGACCCGACCAACCCGCTGTCGATTCGCGCGATGATTCGCGCCGTCGAGGCCGGCTCGGCCTGCGTCATCTTCCCCGAGGGCCGCGTCACCACGACCGGCGCGCTGATGAAGGTCTACGAGGGCCCGGCGGTGATCGCCGAGCGGACCGGTGCGTCGCTGGTCCCGGTGCGCATCGAAGGCGCCGAGTACAGCCCGTTTTCCCGGCTCGGCGGCAAGGTCCGGCGGCGCTGGTTCCCGAAGATCCGCATCCGCATCCTGCCGGCGGAACGCCTCGCCGCGCCCGAAGGCGTGGTCGGGCGCAAGCGTCGCGTCGCGCTGCGCCGCGCCCTCGCCGACGCGATGGTCCGCTCGCTCTTCGCGACCGCGCCGATCGACACGACGCTGCCGGACGCGCTGCTCGAGGCGCGGCGCATCCACGGCGGCCGCCATCCCATCGTCGACGATCTGGAGTTCGCGCCGCTGTCGTACGACCGGCTGATCGCCGCCTGCCTCGCCATCGGCGCACGCCTCGCCACCCGCACCGCGCCGCGGGAGCGCGTCGGCGTCCTGCTGCCGACGTCACGCGCCTCGGTCGTCACCTTCTTCGGCCTGCAGTTCCACGGCCGCGTGCCGGCGATGTTGAACTTCTCGACCGGCCCGGCCTCGGCCGGGGCCGCCTGCACCGCCGCCGAGATCAGGCTGATCGTGACGGCGCGCCGCTTTGTCGAGAAGGCCAAGCTCGAGGCGCTCGTCGCCGCCCTCTCGACCAAGGCGACGATTCTCTACCTCGAGGACGTGAAGCAGGAGATTGGCACGTTCGCCCGCCTCAGCGCGCTGTTCCGCGCCCGCCGGCTCAAGCCGCAGCCACTCGACCGGGCGCGCGCCGACGAGCCGGCGGTGGTCCTGTTCACGTCGGGCTCCGAGGGGACGCCGAAGGGCGTCGTCCTCAGCCATCGCAACCTGCTCGCCAACCGGCACCAGCTCGCCGCCGTCGTCGACATCACGCCGCGCGACATCGTCCTCAACGCGCTGCCGGTGTTCCACAGCTTCGGACTGACCGGCGGCCTGCTGCTGCCGCTGCTCTCCGGGGTCCGGACGTTCCTCTATCCGTCGCCGCTGCACTACCGGACGGTGCCGGAACTGGCCTACGGCCTGAACGCGACCATCCTGTTCGGCACCGACACGTTCCTGGCCGGCTACGCGCGCGTCGCCGACACCTACGATTTCTACTCGTGCCGCTATGTGTTCGCCGGCGCCGAGCGCGTCAAGGCGGAAACGCGCAAGACCTGGTTCGACAAGTTCGGTATCCGCATCCTGGAGGGCTACGGCGCCACCGAGACGGCCCCGGCGATCGCCGTCAACACGCCGATGCACTTCCGCGCCGGCACGGTCGGCCGGCTGCTGCCCGGCCTCGAGCACCGGCTCGATCAGGTGCCGGGCATCGCCGACGGCGCCCGCCTCGTCGTCCGCGGCCCGAACGTGATGCTCGGCTACCTGCGGGCCGAGTCGCCGGGTGTCCTGCAGCCGCCCGACGGCGGCTGGTACGACACCGGCGACATCATCGCCTTCGACGCCGACGGCTTCGTCACCATCAAGGGCCGGGCCAAGCGCTTCGCCAAGGTCGCCGGCGAGATGGTGCCGCTCGGCGCCGTCGAGGAGTTCGTCAACACGGTGTGGCCGGACGCGGCCCACGCCGTCGTCGCCATCCCGGACGACAGGCGCGGCGAGCAGGTGGTGCTCGTGACCAGCCAGAAGGACGCGGCACGGGCCGCGCTGCTGGCGGCGGCGCGGGAGGCGGGCGTTCCCGAGATGTTCGTGCCGCGCGCCATCGTCAAGGTCGCCCAGGTCCCGATCCTGGGCACCGGCAAGATCGACTACGTGAGCGCGGCCACGGTGGCGCTCCAGCAGCCGGCGCCAGTCACGGCCTGAGACGCGAACGGCCGGTCCTGCCTGGCAGCGGGACCGGCCGTCGACGATGTGCGGCGGCGCGCTCGCCGCCTTTACTGCGCGGGCGTCGGCTCGGGCAGCGGCGCGTCGATGAGCCACTTGCCGCCGACCTTGTCGATCTTCATCGTCCGCGGACCGGACTTCACCGTCGCGTGATCGCCGTCCACCTTCAGTGCGGTGAAGGGCTGCAGCTTCATCATCGGCGGCGTCCCTTTCATGCCGAACGCCGGGCCGGCCTTGATCGCGGCATCCATGATGGTGGGCACCACCGTCAACGGATCGGCGGCGCCGATTTTCTCGTCGATGACCTTCTCGGCCGGCATCAGCGGCTTGCCGATCGCCGCGTCCATGCCCGACGGTTTCAGCGCCGCGGTGATGCTCGTCTTGACCGCCGTGTAGGCCTCGCGCTTCTTCGTCAGTTCGGCGGCCGTCGGCTTGGTGCCCATCGGGCTGGGGTCATCCGGGTCCATGAACGCCAGCATCATCAGGCCGTTCATGACCGTGTCGCGCAGCAGACGCTTCTGACCGTCGGGGGTGATCAGGGCGAGCACGGCCTTGGCGTCGCCTTTGGCGTTGGCCGCTTCGAGCGCATCGAGGGCCGCCTGCGGGGTGGCCGGGGCCTGGGCGAACGCCGGCGCGGCGATGGCCACGCTGACGACGACGGCGGCGAGGGTGGAACACGTTCGGACGAACGGACTGATCATCGGACCTCCAAGCGTCGAGTCGACGCGGTGCGAAACAGGCGGGCCGAGTCTACTACCGGGCCGCCCGCAGCGCGTCGACGATCGTCGCCGACACGGCGATGACCGTGCCGTGCCGCGGGCGGACGGCGGTCCCTTCGTCGGGGAACGTCATCTTCGCGGAGACGTCCTCCCAGGTCACCAGGTCCCGCGATCGCATCGCCCCGTAGTGCTTCTCGATGTAGGCGTCGAAGTAGACCAGGTAGTCGTCGCCGACCTTCAGCGCGGTCGGGCCTTCCGCCCACACGCCGGCCGGCGTGAACGGCGCCGACAGCGCGCCGAACGGTCCCTGGACGTCGCCCGGCGGCGCGATCTGCAGGTACTTCTTCGGCGGATAGCGTGTCTCGTCCTTGACGATCAAGCGGCGGCCGGCGGGCGTGTCGAGGAACGTCGCGTCGATGACGCTGAAGCCGGGATCGTAGAACAGCGTGGTCGGCGTGAAGGCGACGAAGTCCTTCGTTGTGGTCCGGTAGATGCGGTGGTTGTATTTCTCCTCCGACGAGCCGGCGGTCTGGGCGAACCGCCCCGGGATCGTCGACGCCCAGAAGATCAGGAACTCGCCGCGGCCGGCGTCGTACACCAGGTCCGGCGCCCACGAGTTGAGGACGCTCGGCTCGTGCGCCATCACCGGAATGGCCTTCTGCCCCGTCCAGGTGATGAGGTCGCGTGACGACGCGTAGCCGATGGTCGGCTCGTTCCAGCCCGAGGTCCAGACCAGGTGGAACGTGCCGTCGGGGCCGCGCACGACGCAGGGATCGCGCATCAGCTTCGACGTCCCGACCGTCGGCGTCAGGTAGCTCTTCCCGTCGTTGAGCTTCGCCCACGTGTAGCCGTCGGCGCTCCACGCCAGGTGCAGGCCGTCCTCGCCGTTCCCGGTGAAGTAGGTGAAGACGTAGGCCTGCGTCGGCGACGGCGTGTGTGTCTGGGCCGGAGCCGGTTGGGCCAGCAGGACGACGAAGATGGCGGCAAGGCAGAGGCCGGGCAGGCGGCGCAGCGGCATGCCGCCATTATGCCGCGCGGCCGCGGCTACTCCGAGGCGGCGAACCCGTGCGCGTGGTGGCGGACGTCCTCGCCGGCGACGACGAAGAAGACGTCCTCGGCGATGTTGGTGGCGTGGTCGCCGATGCGCTCGAAATGCCGCGTCAGCAGCATCAGCTCGAGCGTCGCCGGCATGCACGACGGCGTCCGCGCCATCGTGTCGGCGAGCCGGCGGAAGGCCTGGTCGCGCAGCGTGTCGAGGATGTCGTCGCGCTCGAGGACGGTCTGGGCCAGGCCGACGTTACCGGTCACGAAGGCGTCGATCGACCAGTGCAGCATCGCCTGGGCGACGTCGGCCATCCGCGGGATGACCTCCTGGTCGGCGATGACGCCGTAATCCAGGTAACGGCGCGACGCTTCGGCGATGTTGACGGCAAGGTCGCCGATCCGCTCGAGATCGGCGTTCACCTTGATCGCCGCGACGATGACGCGCAGGTCGATGGCCACCGGCTGCTGCAGCGCCAGCAGCTTGAAGGCGCGGTCGTCGATGGCCATCTGGCGCGCGTTGACGTCGCCGTCGCCGATCGCGACCTCGTCCAGGGCGTGCAGGTCCTGCTCGGCGAAGCCGCGGACGGCCTGGGCCAGCCGCGCCGCGACGGTCGTGCCCTGCAGCCCCAATTCGCGCCGCAGTTCGTCGATGCCGGCCAGGAAGTGGCGTCCAGTCGAACTCATGTTGCTCATGGCGATCCTCAGGAGCCCGCGGTGGAAGTGCCGCGTGGCACCGAGACGGTCGAGGCGCCCGGCCGGCCAGGCGCGACGACGGAAAACATCGGGGATATTTGACGGAGGAGCAACGCCGCCGGGCGGGATGCATCGTCCGTCGAATGCAGCGGCACTTCCATCGCGGGCTCCTAGCCGAAGCGGCCGGTGACGTAGTCCTCGGTGAGCTTCTCGGCCGGGTTGGTGAAGATCTTCTCGGTGCGATCGAACTCGATCAGCTTGCCGAGCCAGAACAGCGCCGTCATGTCGGAGACGCGCGCCGCCTGCTGCATGTTGTGGGTGACGATCACGATCGTGAACGTCGAGCGCAGCTCGTAGATCAACTCCTCGATGCGCTGCGTGGCGATCGGATCGAGCGCCGACGCCGGTTCGTCCATCAGCAGGATCTTCGGCTTGATGGCGAGCGCCCGGGCGATGCACAGACGCTGCTGCTGGCCGCCCGAGAGGGCCAGGGCGGAGTCGTGCAGCCGATCCTTCACTTCGTCCCACAGCGCCGAGCTGCGCAGGCTCTCCTCGACGATGTCGTTCATGGTCGAGCGGTTGGCAGCGAGGCGGTTGAGGCGGACGCCGTAGGCGATGTTCTCGTAGATCGACTTCGGGAACGGGTTCGACTTCTGGAACACCATCCCGACCTCGCGCCGCAGCGCGACCGGATCGACGCCGGGGCCATAGATGTCGCGCCCGTCGACGATCAGCTTGCCGGTGATCCGCGTGCCAGGAACGATGTCGTTCATCCGGTTCATCGTCCGCAGGAAGGTGCTCTTGCCGCACCCGGACGGGCCGATGAACGCGGTGACCAGCTTGGCCGGCAGCTTGGCGGTGATGTCGAAGAGCGCCTGTTTGGCGCCGTAGAAGAACGACAGCCGGTCGACGTCGATGGCGGTCTGCGGAGCCTCGGTCGGCAGGGCGCGCGCCGGCGGCACGACGGTCGTCAGGCTACGTGGCGGCGCGGGGGCACTTGATGTCATGACTGCAGTGCTTGTAGGGCGAGTGGCTGTACCGGGCAATGGTGCCGTCCTGTGATCAGCTGCCGGTCTGGAGGCGCTCCAGCCGGCGCGTGGCGACGCGGGCCAGGATCGAGCAGAAGAGTACGAGCGACACCAGGACGAGGGCACCGGCCCAGGCCTGGCGATGCCAGTCCTCGTAGGGTGAGATGGCGTAGGTGAAGACCTGCACGGTCAGCGACGAGATCGGCTGGGTCGGGTCGGCCGACCAGAAGCGGTTGTTGAACGCCGTGAACAGGAGTGGAGCCGTCTCGCCGGAGATGCGCGCCAGCGCCAGCACGACGCCCGTGATGATGCCCGGGGCGGCCGCCGGGAGCACCACGGTGAGCGTCGCCCATCCCCGCGTCGCGCCCAGAGCCAGCGCACCCTCACGCAGCGCTGGCGGCACCAGCTTCAACAGCTCTTCGGTGGTGCGGGTGACGATCGGGATCATCATCACCCCGAGGGCGATGCCGCCCGCGATCGCGCTGAACTGCCGGAACGGCATCACCGCGATGCCGTAGACGAAGACCCCGACGACAATCGACGGCACGCCATTGAGCGTGTCCGCCGCGAAGCGCGCCATCGTGGCGAGCTTGGTCGCGGGGAACTCGGCGATGTAGACGCCGCTGATGATCCCGACCGGTACCGCGAATGCGGCCCCGATGCCGATGAGCATCACCGTGCCCACGATGGCGTTGGCAAAACCGCCGCCCGGCTCGCCGACCGGGGCCGGGAGCTTCGTGAAGAAGTCCCAGTTCAGGGCCTGCACGCCCTGTGACACGACAAAGAACAGGATGAAGACCAGCGGGACGAGCGCCACGATCACCGAGAGACCGCAAAGCCACACCACGATGGTCGAGATCCAGCGCCGGACGAGATCGTGTCTCACGCCGCACCTCCCACCGGGGCCGGTGTCGCCGAGACGCGCGCCGGGCGCGCCGCCCGAACCGGCCGGTTCATGCTCCAGATCAAGAGGCGCGAGGCGGTGTTGACGATCAGAGTGATGACGAAGAGCACCAGCCCGATCTCGATCAACGCGGCCAGGTAGAGGTCGTCCGCGGCTTCGGTGAATTCGTTGGCCAGCACGGCCGCCATCGTGTACTGCGGGGCAAAGAGCGACAGCGCGATCTGCGGGTTGTTGCCGATGACCATGGTCACCGCCATGGTCTCGCCGAGGGCGCGGCCGAAGCCCAGGATGATCGAACCGATGATGCCCGTCCGGGCGTAGAAGAGCGCCGCGCGGATCGCCTCCCACCGCGTCGCCCCCAGCGCGTAGGCGGCTTCGCGCTGCGAGCTCGGCACCGCCTTGAGCACCTCGCGCGCGACCGACGACGTGAACGGGATGATCATCACGGCGAGGATCAGCACCGCCGAGAGCATGCCGACGCCGACCGGCGGGCCGCTGAAGATCGGCAGCGCCCGAAGACTGGCGGGCATCGCCATTTCGAGGGCGCGCACCGCGGGGACGAGGACGAAGATGCCCCACAGGCCGTAGACGATCGACGGGATGGCGGCGAGGAGTTCGGTCAGGAACGTCAAGGGTGTGCGCAATCGGGCCGGACAGAGCTCGGACAGGAAGATGGCGATGCCCAACGCGATCGGCGTCGCCAGCGCGAGAGCGAGGATCGATGAGTAGAGCGTGCCCCAGATGAAGGGCTTGGCACCGAACTCGCCCGACACCGGGTCCCAGACGTCGCCCAGCCAGAACCCGAATCCGAACTTCTCGATCGACAGCGCCGACTGCCGCCACAACTCGAAGCCGATGGCGGCGACGACGAGGACGACGAGCGCCGCGAAGGCGCCCGTCCCCACCTTGAACACCACATCCCCGCCGAGCCAGCGTCGCATCGTCTGACCTCTAGGAAACCTTGATGGTCGCCAGCGCCGCCATCTCGAGCTTGATGACTTCCGCCGGCAGCGGGGCGTAGCCGAGGTCGGTCGCGAATTTCTGGCCGTCGGTGAGCGCCCACTTCATGAAGTCCACCATCACCTTGCTCTGCGCCTTGTCCTTCGGGTTCTCGTAGAGCAGCAGCCAGGTGAACGACGAGACCGGATAGACGCCCGGTCCGGGCGCGTTGGTGATCGACACGCGGAAGTCCTTGGGCATCGACTTGGCCGCAGCCGAGGCGGCGGCGGTGACCGCAGGAATCGACGCCTTGACGAACTCGCCGGCGGCATTCTGCACCGCGCCGTTGGCAATCTTGTTCTGCAGGGCGTAGATCAGCTCGACGTAGCCGATCGACCCGGGCGTCTGCTTGACCAGGCCGGCCACGCCTTCGTTGCCTTTGCCGCCGAGTCCGACCGGCCACTTCACCGAGGTCGCGACGCCGACCGATTTGGCCCACTCGGGCGAGACCTTCGAGAGGTAGTCGACCCAGATGTAGCTGGTGCCCGAGCCGTCGGAGCGGTGCACGACGGTGATGTCCAGGTCCGGCAGCTTGACGCCGGGGTTGACCTTGGCGATGGCCGGGTCGTTCCACTTGGTGACCTTGCCGAGGAAGATGTCGGCGAGGAGCGGCCCGGTGAACTTGAGTTCGCCCACGCCGGCGACGGAGAAGACCGGCACGACCGCGCCCAGGACCGTCGGCAGGTGCAGGATCTTGCCCGGCGCCGTCTGCATCTGGTCGACCGTCATCGGGCCGTCGGTGGCGCCGAAGAACACCGTCTGGTTGGAGAGCTGGCGGATGCCGCCACCCGAGCCAATCGACTGGTAGTTGATCTGGACGCCCGGCTTGGCCTTGGCGTACTCCGAGAACCACTTCGAATAGATCGGGTAGGGGAACGTGGCGCCGGCGCCGTTGATTTGGGCGCCCTGGGCGAGAAGCGCGATCGGGGCGGCGACGATGGCGGCGGCGAGCGCGGCCAGAGCGCGGCGGCGGCCAGAGGTGAACGAAACCTTCATCTGCGTGTCTCCTGGAACGGTGAGCGTGGCGCTCAGAACGTGATCAGCATGTGCAGCGCGATGCGCTTCTCGGTCGGACGCGCCGGCGCGAAATCGGTGTACTTGACCTGCTCGACGTCGAGCAGGATGGCCGTGTTGACGGTCGTGACCGCCATCTTCGGCCAATACGCGATGCCGCCGATGACGCGCGCCTTCTTGCTGTTGTTGGCGTCATTCGGGTTCAGACGATCGAACCGGAACAGTCCCTCGAGGCCGAAGGTGGTCTTCGGGATGAGCCAGAACGAGAAACCGTCGCCGTCCACCGCGGCCACCTTGACGCTCGTCTGGTCGGTCGCCTTCAGGAAGCTCACGTAGGTGTTGGCGTACTTGTGCTCGTAGAGCGCGCTGGCGATGAATCGGTTGCGCTCGGCGTTCTTCACCGTGTGGTCGCGGTCGACGTAGGCGGTGACACGGAGGCCGCGGGCGAGGCCGGGACCGGGGAACGGCCGGACGGTCGCGCGCATCCGGAACGACTTCTGGTCGTTCGGATCGGCGCGGGTGTAGGTGTCGCCGTTGTAAAAGCCCGCCACCACCTCGCCGTAGTTCTGCGGGAAGGCGGTCCGAAACGATACGCCGTAGTCGGCCGACGAGGCGAAGCCTTCGCGGTCGGCGAAGATCGTGCCCTGGAACCGGTAGCGGTAGACCGTCTCCTCGAAGTCGGTGTACGGCGTCTGGATCATGCCGAAGCGGACGTAGGTGCCGCGCCACAGCCAGTCGTCGAGGTTGAACTGGCCGTAGCCGTACTTCAGGCGGTAGGTCAGCGAGCCGGCCACCGAGCTGCCGGTCCCCGTCTCACGGACGATGTCGGGCGTGATCCGGAAGGCGAAGAGGTGGTTGAGCTGTCCGGTGACGTTCAGGTAGGCGCGGCCGACGTTGAAGGCGGACGGGCTGACGCGGTTGCCGTCGACGTCCGTGATCTTCGGATCCTGGGTCTGGGTGAAGTCCAGGAACAGGACGCCACCAACCTTGACCGCGGGCGTGTCGTCGGGCGGCGTATAGCCGGCCGCCGGCGTGACCTGGGCCTGGGCCGCGCCCGGAAGGAGTGGGAGGAGCAGGAGCGCCGCGGCGACGAGCCAGCCGGCGCGATGGGAGCAGAGACCTCGAAGCACTCGTCCTCGCTTGGAGGCCGGCGGACAGTGCCGGCCCCTGACCGGGACGATATCGAGGCGTTGTGTCGGGCGTGTTTCGGACCCGACCCAGCCGGTTACGACTGCGTTAAATGATCGTAGCAGCGGAGCTGGCGCCGTGCCTGACGTCGATGGTCACTCGCCTGCCGGAGTCCTATCGGACGGCGATTCTCAGCGCGGCGCCGCGTCGAACGTGCTATCGTTAATCGACGATTGACGATGGCAGGTGCGACCGTGAAACCGACGCGTTCAGCCGTTCCTTCCGACCGGTCGGCCTGTTGTCCCCCGGAGAAGCCTCGGGCGCTCGATCGGCTAGCGGCTCCAAGGGAGGATCCGGCCGCCGACGAGGAACTCGCCGCCTTCGCCAAAGCCCTCGGGCACCCGATCCGTGTGCGGATCTTGCGCATGCTCGCGAGCAAGGACGCGCGGATGTGCAGCCACATCGTCGACGAACTGCCGCTCGCCCAGTCGACCGTGTCCGAGCATCTGCGCATCCTGCGTACCGCCGGCCTCGTGCAGATGAACGACTCGGGCGCGCGCGCCGGCTATGGCATCGTGCCGTCTGCCTTGAAACGGCTGAAGGCCCTGCTGGCAGCCATGTGAGTTTGCTGAGCTGCCGGAAGGGACCGCCTCGTTGAACGGACATCGACCATGTCGACTATTGAAGTCTTCGACCCTGCCCTGTGCTGCAGCTCCGGCGTCTGTGGCACGGACGTCGACCAGGCGCTCGTCTCCTTTGCGGCCGACGTGGACTGGGCCCGTCAGCAGGGCGCAGAGATCGAGCGCTTCAACCTGGCGCAGCAGCCGACCGCCTTCGCTGCGAACGCCACCGTCTTGAAGCTGCTCGAACGCTCCGGGCAGGAGGTGCTACCGGTCGTGCTGGTGGACGGCGAGGTGGCCCTGTCCGGTCGGTACCCGCAGCGCAAGGAGCTCGCGCAGTGGGCGGGCCTGAGGGACGTCGGCGCTGGCCCGGTCACGGCCAGGTGCTGCTCGGGTCCGGACGGCTGCTGACGGAGCATGAACCATGGAGTTCCTCGAGGGTCTCCCGCAATACGTGTTCTTCACCGGCAAGGGCGGCGTCGGGAAGACGTCGCTGGCCTGTGCCACGGCCGTCGGTCTGGCCGATGGCGGCGCGCGCGTCCTGCTGGTGAGCACGGACCCGGCCTCCAACGTGGGGCAGGTATTCGGCCTGCCGATCGGCGACCACGTGACCCCCATTTCGGAGGTGCCGCGGCTGTCTGCGCTCGAGATCGATCCCGAGGCCGCCGCGCAGGCCTATCGCGATCGCATCGTCGGGCCGGTGCGCGGCGTCCTGCCCGAGGCTGTCGTCAAGGGCATCGAGGAGCAGTTGTCGGGCGCCTGCACGACGGAGATCGCGGCGTTCGACGAGTTCACCGCTCTGTTGACCGATGCGGGCATCGCCGCCGACTACGACCATGTGGTCTTCGACACGGCGCCGACCGGGCACACGATTCGCCTTCTCCAATTGCCAGGCGCGTGGAGCGGCTTCCTTGATTCCGGGAAAGGCGATGCCTCCTGCCTTGGGCCGCTCGCCGGCCTCGAGAAGCAGCGGGCGCAGTACACGGGCGCGGTGGATGCGCTTGGCGACCCACGCCGGACCCGCATGGTGCTGGTGACACGCGCCCAGCACTCCGCACTCGCCGAGGTGGCCCGCACGCACGACGAGCTGACCGCGATCGGCATCAGTCACCACCACCTCGTCGTGAACGGGCTGTTCCCGCCAATGGCCGTGGAAGGCGACGCTCTAGCCGCCGCCATCGTTCGCCGCGAGCAGTCGGCTCTCCAGGCGATGCCGGACGTGCTCCGGACGATGCCGCGAGACGAGGTCACCTTGAAGCCTTTCAATCTCGTGGGCGTGGCGACGTTGCGGCGCCTCTTCACGGACGCCCCCGAAAGCCTCGCGACTCCGTCGGTCACCGCGAACCCGATCAACGCCCCGAGCCTCAGCGCCCTCGTCGACGCCATCGCCGCTGACGGACACGGGCTGGTCATGCTGATGGGCAAGGGCGGCGTCGGCAAGACGACCATCGCGGCCGCGGTGGCCACCGCGCTCGCGCGACGGGGACTGCCGGTCCACCTCACCACGTCCGACCCGGCGGCGCACCTGGCCCAGACGCTGACGGACGAGGTCGAGCACCTGCGGGTCAGCCGCATCGACCCGCACGTCGAGACCGAGCGCTATCGACAGCGTGTGCTGGAGGCGAAGGGGCGCGACCTCGATGCCGATGGCCGCACCAAGCTCGAAGAAGATCTTCGCTCGCCGTGTACGGAGGAGATCGCTGTCTTCCAAGCCTTCTCGCGCATCATCCGCGAGGCGCACCAGTCGTTCGTCGTGATGGACACGGCCCCAACCGGCCACACGCTGCTGCTGCTCGACGCGACTGGCGCCTATCACCGGGAAGTGACTCGGAAGATGGGCGGCAAGGGGCTGCACGTGACGACGCCGTTGATGCAGTTGCAGGATCCCCGGCAAACGAAAGCGATCATCGTCACGCTCGCCGAGACGACGCCCGTGCTCGAGGCGGCCGGTCTCCAGGCGGACCTCAGGCGTGCGGGGATCGAGCCATGGGCATGGGTGATCAACCAGAGTCTGGCGGTCGCACCGACGACGTCGCCGCTCCTCCAGCAGCGCGCGGCCAACGAACGCGCCCGCATCGACGAGGTGGCCTCGACGCACGGCCATCGCTACGCCGTCGTTGGACTCCTGCCAGTGGAGCCAGTTGGCGCGCAACGCTTGGCCGCGCTGGCGAAACCGCAGGCCATCGGCGTCACGGCGTGAGAGCGCGACTCGCTCCGCGAGGGCGGCCGGGCACCCTGCGTGAGCACGAGCGGCGACGTGGTGGCCCCGTCATCGACGGCGGGTACGCACGACGGCCGGCGTCGGTCAGGACGCCGGCCGTTTGAATTCGCGGCTACTCCGGACCGTCCAGGCGGTCTACGCGGTCTGGCGCAACCGGCCCTGGACGACGTGGGCGGGCGGCTCGCGCAGTTCCCAGATGAGCCCGAGCGCCGAGAGGCCCTTCAGGCCGTAGTAGGTGATGTCGATCTCCCACCAGAAGAAGCCCTGGCGGGTCGACGCCTGGTAGTAGTGGTGGTTGTTGTGCCAGCCCTCGCCGAGGGTGAGGAGGGCGAGGATGAAGCTGTTGCGGCTGTCGTCCTTGGTCGGGTAGCGGCGCCGCCCGAACATGTGGGTGAGGCTGTTGATCATGAAGGTCACGTGCCAGTTGATCACCGTGCTCACGACGAAGCCCCAGACGAGTACTGGCATGCCGCCGATCAGGTAGCAGATGACGCCCATCGCGACGCCGGGCACCAGGTGATACTTGTCCAGCCAGCGGAGTTCCGGGTACTTGGCGAGATCGGGCACGCCTTCGTGGTTCGTCTCGTGCCACTCGTCACCCATGATCCAGCCCATGTGCGCCCAGATGAAGCCCTGGAGGCCGGGTGAGTGCACGTCGCCGTGCTGGTCGCTGTACTTGTGGTGGTGCCGGTGGTTCGCCGCCCACCAGAGCGGACCCTTCTGGACGCAGGTCAAGCCGGCGACGGCCATCACGAACTGGAACGCCCGGGTGGTCTTGAAGCTGCGGTGCGAGAAGTAGCGGTGGTAGAACCCCGTGACGGCGAACATCCGCACCAGGTAGAGTCCGATCGCCAGCGCGACCAGGTTCCACGAGAAGGTGGTGAAGAACGGCAACACCACGGCACCCACGTGCATCAGCACGAAGGGCAGGCTGCGCCAGTCCCACTTGGGGAACCCACGCGGCAAGGGCTGTTCGTGGACGTCGGCGGCCGCGATCGAGGGGGACGGTTCCGGAACCCGCTGGCTCATATGACGGATTATCGGCACCCGGGGGCCCGGGTGCTGTCACGCTTGCGCGCGAAAGTGTCAGGGAACTGTCAGGACCGCCCGCCCCGCCCTGCGGTCTGATTCTACTGTTGCGCTCAGGCCCACCCCATGCAGCGTCCCCGCCGCTTCGCCCGCATCATCGTCGTCTACGTCGCCTCCCTGGTCATCACGGTGGCGATGCTGGTGTGGTGGATCATCGCCGTCCTGCCCTACCACTGGGCGGTGCTGACCGGCGGTTCGGTGCTGCTCGGCCTGCTCATCGTCGGCCTGACCTTCCAGCTCGCCCACGCCCTCGGCGAGCGCAACTACGCCCGCCGCCAGGAGGAGTTCGTCTCGAACATCACCCACGAGATGAAGTCGCCGCTGGCCGCCATCAAGCTGCACGCCCAGACCCTTGAGCAGTTCGCCCCCGACGACGAGCAGCAGTCGGTCCAGTTCATCCTGCAGTCGGTGGCGCGGATGGAGACGCTGGTCGACAACGTCCTCGAGAGCAGCCGCCTGGTGGCCCGGAAGAGCCGCACCGCGCTCGAGCCGACCCCGCTCCGCCCCTTCTTCACGAGCTACTTCGACGAGGTGCGGCGGACGGTCGAGGGGCGCGGCCTGGCCTTCGCCGCGGAGGTCGACACCGAGGCCACGGTGCTGGCCAACGACGAAGGGCTGCGGCGGGTGATGACCAACCTGGTCGAGAACGCGGTGCGCTTCTCGCACAAGGGTGGCGAGATCCGGTGCCGCGTCGCCGACACCGGCCACGCCGTCCGCATCGAGGTCGAGGACGACGGGGTCGGCATCCCGCGCCACGAGCTGACCAAGATCTTCGACCGCTTCTACCAGATCGGCAAGGAGATCTCGGGCCGCCGCGGCGGCACCGGCCTGGGCCTGGCGATTGTCGCCGCGCTCGTCAAGGAGATGAACGGCGACGTGAAGGCGATGACCATCGACGGCAAGCCCGGTACCCGCTTCGTGATCACCCTGCCGGTGCCGGAGGCGCGCTCGTGACGCGCGAAGCCGTCGCCCGGATCCTGCTGGTCGAGGACGAGGAAGCGCTGGCCGAGGGCCTCCGCGTCAACCTGCACCGCAAGCAGTACCGAGGTCGACGTCGCGAGCGACGGCCGGACCGGCCTGGCCTCGGCGCAGGCGCGCCGCTACGACCTGATCCTGCTCGACATCCGGCTGCCCGAGATCGACGGCTTCGAGGTCTGCCAGCGGCTGCGCCAGGACGGCAACTTCACGCCGATCCTGATGCTGACGGCGCGCAACCAGCCCGACGACGTGGTCTACGGCCTCAAGCTCGGCGCCGACGACTACGTCACCAAGCCGTTCGATCTCGCCGAGCTGCTGGCGCGGATCGAGGGCCTGCTGCGCCGGCACGAGTGGTGGCGCCAGGAGCGCGAGGAGAGCGACGCGACCGACAACGAGACCGCGCCCGCCACGCCGGCCCCGGCCGCCGTGGCGGCGGAGCCCGGTCCGGCCGGCGTGCCGGCCGCGGCGGTGCCCGAGGACCCGGCCCCGGCGCCCGCCCTCGCCGCCGGCGACGCCCGCCGCGTCGAGTTCGGCCCCTACTGGGTCGACTTCCGCACCTGGCAGGCGCGGACGCGGCAGGGGGTGGTCGAGCTGTCGCGCAAGGAGCTGGCGGTGCTCAAGCTGCTGGTCGAGCGGCCGCACGAGGTGGTCAGCCGCCGCGAGCTGCTGGCCGAGGTATGGGAGCTCCCCAACCATCCCAACACCCGCGTCGTGGACAACGTGATCGTCTCGCTGCGTCGGGCCTTCGAAAGCGACGCCGCCAAGCCGCGCCACATCCTTTCAGCGAGAGGCGTCGGGTACCGGTTCGTGCCATAGAGCCAACCGGGGACCGACGCCGAGCTAACTCCCAACTTCCAATCTCCAACTTCCAAGGAACTCCCAAACGACCAACGCCCAAGACGGACGTCAGACCGCGAACCCGCAGCACTTGGGAGTTGGGCGTTGGGAGTTCCTTGGCGGTTGGCAGTTGGAACTTGGGAGTTGACGCCCGCGGCCGGCCGCGCGCCGCGGCGCGATCGAACGGCGCGGTAGAATAGCGGCCTGTGTCACTCCGCGTCTCCCCACGGGTCCTGAGCGCCCTCGTGCTCGCTGCCGCGCTGGCGGCGGCTGTCGTCGTCACGGGACGCGGCCAAGTGACGGCACAGCCGGCCATGACCCCGTCGACCGTGTGGACGGTCATCAGCACCGACGGGCGGCGGCCGCTGGCCACGACCCCGTCGAACGGCCGCGAGATGGTCACGGCGGAAGAGCTCGGACGCGTCTTCGGCGTCGAGCTGCGCGAGGATCCGCTGACGCGCGGTCTCTCGCTGACCGTGCAGGGCAAGACCATCGTCGTCTCCCCCACCACCGGGCTCGCCTCGATCGGCGGCCGCGTCGTCACCTTGTCGACGCCGCCGGTCCGCGGCGAGCGCGGCTGGAGCCTGCCGATGGACGTCGTCGATCGGGCGCTGGCGCTGGTCTACCAGCCGCGGCTCGACGTCCGCCCCGCCACGCACCTGATCGTCGTCGGCGACGTCCGCGTGCCGCGGGTTCAGGTCCGGCTCGAGAACCAGCCGCGGCTCGCCCGGGTCCACTTCGACGTGACGCCGGCGACCCCGCACACAGTGATCGTCGAGCCGGGTCGCCTGATCGTCCGCTTCGACGCGACCGCGCTCGATCTCGAGCTGGCCGCGGCCGGCTCGCCCGACCTGGTGCTGGCGCTGCGGGCGCTGCCCAACACGCCGGCGGTGGCGATCGATCAGGGCCCGCGCTACGGCACCTACCGCGTCATCGAAGGCGCCGACGCGGCGACGCACCGGACCACCGTCGAGATCCTCGCCGCCGAGACCCCGGTGGCGCCGGCGCCGGGCCAACCCGCGCCGACCACCGCGACGCCCGGTCAGCCCGCTCCCGGCCAGCCGGCTCCCGGTCAGCCCGGCGCGCCGGGCACGGAGCCGGCGCTGCAGCTCGGCCCCGAGGCGCCCTCGATCCACACCGTCGTCATCGATCCCGGGCACGGCGGCGACGTCGACGTCGAGGGCGTCCGCGGCCCCGGCGCCCGCGGCCCGTCCGGCACCTTCGAGAAGCACGTCACCCTGACCGTCGCCCGGCTCCTCAAGAGCGCGCTCGAAGCCCGGCTCGGCGTGCGCGCGCTCCTGACCCGCGAGGACGACCGCACCGTCTACCTCGACGAACGCGCCGCCTTCGCCAACAACAACAAGGCCGACCTCTTCATCAGCCTCCACCTGAACGCGTCGGTGAGCCAGAAGCCGTCGGGCGCCGAGGTCTTCTTCCTCAGCCTGGACGGCTACAGCCCCGAAGCGCAGCGGGTGGCGCAGCGGGAAGGCGCCGTCCTGCCGACGGCGACCGGCGGCGACCGGACCATCGAGATGATGCTCTGGGAGATGGCGCAGCTGCAGCACCTCGAGCAGTCGGCGGTGGTCGCCGGCCTGGTCGAGCAGACGCTGCGGGCGCGGGTCAAGATGAGCCCGCGGGCCATCCAGCAGGCGCCCTTCAAGGTGCTCGTCGGCGCCAACATGCCGGCCGTGCTCGTCGAGCTGGGGTTCATCTCGAACCCCGAGGAAGAGAAGCTGCTGTCGGCGCACCCCTACCAGCTGCGCCTCGTCGACGCGCTCGTCGACGCCGTCGGCCGCTATCGCGCCCAGCTCGAAGCCCGCCGCGCCACGCCCGCCCCTGGCCAGGCGCCGGCGGCGCCGCCGGCCCCGAGGACACCCTGACCGTGCGCCGCGCGCTCGTCGCCCTCGGCGTGATCGCCGCCGCGGGCGCGCTCGGCTGGGCGATCTTCTGGTGGCTGCCGGCCCTCATCTCGCCGCAGCAGGCGACGCGCAGCGGCGGGGCGACCGCCGACGCGCCGGCCGGCAGCGGCCGCACCATCCGCGCTACGCTGTTCTACGCCAACGAGACCGGCGACGGCCTGGTCGGCGTCGAGCGCGAGGTGCCGCAGGCCGACGACACCGCCGAGCAGGCCCGCAACATCCTCGATCGGCAGTTCGAGGCGGCCCCGGCGCCGCTCCTGCAGGTCGTGCCCGAGGCGACCCGCGTCCGCACCGTGTTCCTGATCACCGGCGGTACGGCGTATGTCGATCTGACCGGCGAGGTGGCGAGCACGCACCCGGGCGGCTCGCTCGACGAGCTGCTCACCGTCTACGCCATCGTCGACGCCCTGACCGTCAACCTGCCGTCCGTCACCAGCGTCCAGATCCTGATCGACGGCAAGGAGGTCGACACGCTCGCCGGCCACGTCGACCTGCGCCGGCCGCTGCCGGCCAACCGCACGCTCATTCGTCCACCCGCATCGTAAGGATCGTTCCCACCACATGGCTCGAGCCGATCAACGTTCGCCCGGCGACCTGCGCCTCACCCGCATGACGCCGCACTTCCAACTGCACCCCGAAGGCTCCGTCCTCATCGAGGTCGGCAACACCCGCGTCATCTGCGCGGCGTCGATCGAGGATCGCGTGCCGCCCTTCCTGCGCGGCCAGGGCAAGGGCTGGGTCACCGCCGAATATGGCATGCTGCCCCGCGCCACCACGACCCGCACGCAGCGCGAGTCGTCGGCCGGCAAGGTCGGCGGCCGGACGCAGGAGATCCAGCGGCTGATCGGGCGCTCGCTGCGCTCGGTGGTGGCGATGGACAAGCTCGGCGAGCGGACGGTGTGGATCGACTGCGACGTCATCCAGGCCGACGGCGGCACCCGGACCGCGTCGATCACCGGCGGTTTCGTGGCGATGGTGCTGGCCCTGGGCAAGCTGAAACAGGCCGGCGGGATCAACACGGTGCCGGTGCTCGACTACGTCGCCGCCACCAGCGTCGGCGTCATCGGCGGCGTCCCGATGCTCGACCTGGCCTACGAGGAGGACTCGCGGGCCGACGTCGACATGAACGTGATCAAGACCGGGGACGGCCGCTTCATCGAGGTACAGGGCACCGCCGAAGGCGCCCCGTTCGACCGCGACGCGCTCGACAGCCTCCTCGACCTGGCCGGCGCCGGCATCACCGCGCTGGTGGCGCTCCAGCGGGAGCACGTCGGCTCGATTCTCGGTCGCTGACCTGACCCGGCCGTTCGCTCGCGTCGGGTGGCTCGTTTGTTCACGGTGAGGAGAACCGCGACATGTCCACGTACACCGATCAGGTCCTGGGCGCGCTCACGGCCTTCGACGCCTCCCTGGCGACCTTCGGGGCGCTGGTCCGGACCCGCCCGTCGAGCGCCACCGTGCTGCGCAAGGACCTGGACCGGCTGACGGACTGGGCCAACCGGGCCGGCGCCGCCTCCTCCCGCCTGCGCTTCTCGTCCAACATCATCGTCGACACGGCGGTCGACATCGTCGACTTCCAGGTGCGGCTGCAGGGCGAGGCGGCCGCCCTGGCCTCGGCGCTGGGCGGGCTGTCCAGCGTCCTCGAGAAGCAGACCGCCATCCGTGACGCGTTCGAGGACGCGGTCGTCGGCCTCGACGAGTCGGCGCAGAACCTGGCCGCCGCGCTCTTCCCCGGCGCCGTCGAGGGCCTCGGCGACGTCAACGTCGCGCTGTGGGACTTCGACCGCGTGCTGTGGCGCGAGTACACGACCCGGTTCCGCGACGCCGTCCGCGAGGGCAACCTCACCTTCGAGCAGCAGTCGCGCATCCAGGCCATCGCCAATGAGGTCCACCAGGCGTTCGACGACGTCAACGCGCTGCTGAACGCCCTGGCCGAGAACGCCATTCCCGACGGCCCGTCGATCACGCGGGCCCTGACCGCGGCGCGGGCGGCGCTGCTCAAGTCGGTCGATACGGCGGCCAAGAGGCTCACCAAGCCCTACGCCGACTTCGCGCCGTTCGTCGATCGGGCCGGCAAGATCGCCCGCCGCGTCGACAAGCTGCTCGACAAGCTGCGAATCCCGGTGTTCCCGGCGCACGCCGATCTCGCCGATTTGCGGCCGTGCATCACCTCCGTGCACTACGGGTCGCTCGGTGGGGCGCAGCGCTTCGCGCTGCTCAACATCGCCTCGCGGCTCCAGGCCATCACGGTCAACGGGCGCGGCCTGCTCCACCCGGCCTACGACGTCCGCATCCACCGCGTCTTCCCCGACCGCGTCTACCTGAACGCCGATGCCGTGCTGATCGCGGACATCGCCGCCGACGCCGCGCAGTTCGGCCAGGCGCCGGCCGGCCTCCATCGCTACCGGGACGGCAGCTTCAAGGGCCGCCATAGCAAGACCGGCAACCTCCAGGTCAGCTTCGCCCGCGACGCCTCGGGGGCGCGCGTCGACGTCGACGTCGACATCGATCTGTATCGGGATCCGTTCCGCCACCTGTTCGGCGAAGTGCTGGTCAACCACCTCACCGGGCAGACCACCGACCAGTTCGAGGTCCAGGCGATCCTCGCCGAGCAGCGGATCTCGCCGATCGGCGGCTTCACCCTGTTGATGGCGTAGTCCCGGCCCGTTCATCCAGGCCCCGGCCGACGTTGATCGTGACATGGCCATCGATCTCGCGTCCCGTCGTGGACCCATGCTGCCGCCGGCCCCCGCGGAGGGCCCGGACGCCGCCGGTCCGATCCTGCTGACCTGTGACGGCGTCGAAGTGACGCAGGCGATCCAGGACATGGCGCACAGCGTGCCGCTGGTCGCCCAGAAGCGCACCGTGGCCCGCGTCTACCTGAGCGTCGCCGGACCGGCCCCGGTCACCGTCAGCGGCGTGCTGCGGGTGCGCCGCGTCGGCTCGCTCGGCCTGGGCACGGCGATCCGCGCCCAGGCGCCGCTGACCATCGATCCGGCGCTGAATGGCAACCTGCGCCTCAAGCGGGAGAGCGAGACGCGCAGCCTGAACTTCATCCTGCCGCGCCAGGTGCTGACCGCCGGCCAATGGGAAGTGCGCCTGTCCTCGGTCACCCGCGTCCAGCCGCATCGCGCGCTGCTGGTGCCGATCGACGCCCGGCGCACCATCACCTTCGCCGCCTCGCCGCCGCTGCGGGTGCGGATCGTCGGCCTCCGCTACCAGTCGGGCGCCGCCACCGTGGTCCCGGCGCCGCTCGACTTCACCCTGATCCAATCGTGGCTCGGGCGAGCCTACCCCGTCGCCAGCGTCGACTGGTCCCAGGTCACCGTCGACGGCCCGAGCGCCTGGCCCTTCCAGGCCCCCGAGATCAACGCCTTCATCCGCGGCCTGCGGACCATCGACGTCGCCGGCGGCGTCGACGCCCGCACCCACTACTACGGCCTCGTCGCCGACAACGATGCCGCCAACTTCATGCGCGGCCTGGCCAGCGGCATCCCGGCCACGGCCGATCCGTCGACGGTCGCCTCGGGCCCGTGCGGCGCCAGCACGTTCGGCTGGGACGCCGACGGCTCCTACGGCGACTGGTACACGGGCCACGAGCTCGGGCACACGTTCGGCCGCTTCCACGCCGAGTTCTGCGGCGCCGGCGGCGGCGCGCCCTACCCCTTCACCGGCGGCCAGCTCGCCAACGCCGACGGCGCGTTCGTCGGCTTCGACGTCGGCGACATCGCCAACGGCCTGCCGCTGCGGGCGCTGCCCGGGACGGCGTGGCACGACGTCATGAGCTACTGTGTCAACCAGTGGATCTCGTCGTTCACCTACGGCGGGATCCGCACGCGGCTGGTGGCCGAGGAGGCCCTGGCCGGAGCGCCGCTGCCGGCGCGACGGACCGGCGGCCGCGCTCGGCGCACCGCCGGTCGAGGAGGAGCGATGCCCCGCGGCACGATCCACGTGGTCGCGACGCTGAACGTGACGCGGCGGACCGGTGAGGTGCGCCACGTGACGCCGGTCGCCTTGATCCCGCCGGGCCAGGACGTGCTGGCGAGCGGGCGCCCGCGTGGCACCCGGTCCGGCGCCGCCGTCGGGCCCAGCGTCCAGCTGCGGGTCTACGGCAAGGCCGAGGCGCCGATCGCCGAGTTCGTCGCCCCGTTCATCGCCGACGCCTGCCGCGACGCCGGCGACGACGTCACCGGCACGATCGACGCGTTCGTGCCGGGCGCGGCCGCCGCGACGCGGCTCGAACTGGTGCTCGACGGCGCCGTCGTCGACACGTTCGCCGCCGCCGGTGCGCCGGCCGCCGTCTCGAACATCCGGGGCAGCGCGCCGGTGCGGGGGCCCCGCGGCGGTCCGGCGCGCGCCGTCGCGCGAGCCGACACCCCGGAATCCGGCGGGGACGCCGATCCCGTCCTGTCGTGGACATCGGCCAAGCCCGCCGCCCGCACCGCCCGGGGCGCCGCTCGCGGTGCCTCCCGCGCGACCGCCGGCGCCGCAGCCGCCGCGTCCGACACGCGCTACACCGTCCAGGTCAGCGTCGACGGGGGCGCGACGTGGCAGACGGTCGGCTTCGCGCTGCGCGAGCCGCAGGTCCGCATCGATCGCACCATCCTCGGCGACGCCGCGACGGTCAAGGTGCGCGTCACCGCCACCAGCGGCTTCACGAGCGTCTCGACCGAGAAGACGATGAAGGCGAGCGAGCTGGCGTAACGGGCGGGACGCCGTTGCCGTCGAGAATGTACTGCCGCAAAGCCAGGAAGGCGCGGCCGCGATGGCTGACGGTGCTCTTCTCGGCCAGCGACGCCTCGCCAAGGCCCTTGCCCAGCTCCGGGCTGAAGAAGATCGGGTCGTAGCCGAAGCCCTGCGTGCCGCGCGCCTCGGGCAGGATCTCTCCCTCCACCGTGGCGCGCGCCTCGAACAGCACGGAGTCGGGCGTGGCCAGCGCGATGGCGCAGACGAAGCGCGCTCCCCGGTCGGACCGCCCGCTCCCGGCCATCTCGCGCCAGATGTTGACGAAGCGCTCCTCGTAGGTGGCGCCGGGATAGCGTGCCGAGAGCACGCCGGGCCGCCCGTCCAGGGCGTCGATCTCGAGGCCCGAGTCGTCGGCGACCGCCAGCAGGCCGGTTGCGGCGGCGTAGTAGCGCGCCTTGAGCAGGGCGTTGGCTTCGAACGTCGTCCCGGTCTCCTCGGGCGCGTGGAGGTCGGGCAGGCCGTCGAGTGAGCGCACCTCGAACGGCACGCCCTGCAGCAGGTCGCGGATCTCGCGCAGCTTGCCCGGGTTGGTGGTCGCGAGCAGCAGCACCTGTCGGTCGCCCGACTGGATCATGCCGGCGGCTCGGGCCTGGGCGGCTCGGGCGGCTGGGGCGGTCCAGTCGCCCCGCTGATCAGGGCGATCAGCACCACCAGCACCGCCAGCCCGGCCAGGCCGTACTGGAGGACGCGGCCCCACCCGAGCAGGCCGGCGTAGACGGAGCCCATCGCCAGCAGCAGCGCCGCGCCGAAGAACAGCTTGCGCCGGATCTCCGCCGGCTCGGACGGCGTGAACGAACGGTAGCGGTCGGACACAGGCTCGTCGTCGGGATTGGGCGCGGGCGACGTCGGCAGCGGCTCGGTCACGGGCGTCGATTCTACCGCCTCGGTCCCCTGACGCGCCCGGCCGGCAATCTCGGCGACGATGCGCAGGGCGCGGACGATATCCCCCTGCTCGCCCCCGGCGCGGCGCTCCTCGGCCTCCCAATCGATCGGCTGGCCGTCGTCGACGCGCGCCGCCAGCACCTGCAGCCACGCCTCCTCGTCCCGTTGGTCCAAGGCCCTCCCCCTGGGTGCGCCACCCGCTGCGCGCCCATCCCCACAACGGTGAAACGTGCGCAGGCTGTCCAGACCTGTCGAAAACCCGCGGCCGGCTCCGACTACGCTAGTGTCCCGAGTCAGAGATTCGGTGCACAAGTCACGGGCGCGGCGCCCGGCTGGCAAGGCGCGAGGAGTGAACATATCGGCGATATGTGCGCGACGAGCAACGCCGCCAGGCGGGATGCCCCGCCCGGGAATTGTGGTGCGACTCACGCGGACGGGACACGTAGAACGCGGCCCCCGGGCGGCGACAGGACAAGGAGAGCGACGACGTGAAGTTCATGCTGATGATGCACGCCCCCCGCGCCGGCTGGCAGGAGGCTGGGATCGGCACCTGGCCGCCCGCCGACATCCGCGCCCACATCGCGTTCATGCTGCGCTTCAACCAGCGAGCTGAGCGAGAGCGGCGAGCTGGTCGACGCGCAGGGGCTGGCGCTGCCCGAGGAGGCGCGGGTGGTGCGGGCGGCGCCCCAGTCGGGCGAGCCGGAAGTCACCGACGGCCCGTTCGCCGAGGCGAAGGAGTTCCTGGCCGGCTTCTGGATCATCGACGTCGAGAGCGCCGAGCGGGCCCACGCAGATCGCGGCCCGCGTCTCGGCGGCGCCGGGCAAGGGCGGCGTGCCGATGAGCATCCCGATCGAGATTCGCCAGGTGATGAGCGCGCCGCCCGAGGACCTGTGACCCGCCTTCGCCCGAGCGATCCCGAGGGGCTTCGGCGCGGCGAGCCCGAACCCGAGAGCGATCCCGAGGGGCTTCGGCGCGGCGAGCCCGAACCCGAGAGCGATCCCGAGGGGCTTCGGCGCGGCGAGCCCGAACCCGAGAGCGATGCCAAGGGGCTTCGGCGCGGCGAGCGCGAACCGGACGTCGAACCCGAGGCCGAGCACCTGCTGCGGACGCTGGCGCCGCAGGTGCTCGGCGCGGTCGTGCGCCGCTACGGCGACTTCGCCAGCGCCGAGGACGCCGTGCAGGAGGCCCTGCTCGCCGCCGCGCTGCAGTGGCCCGAACAGGGCCTGCCGCAGCACCCGCGCGCCTGGCTGATCCAGGTCGCCGTCGCGGCGGATGACCGACCACGTCGCGCCGGAGATCGCGCGCCGGCGGCGCGAGACCGTCGTCTTCGAGGAGCGGCAGCACGACCTGTCGCCGGCGGCCGACCGGGACGCCGGCGACAGCGGACGACGACACGCTGATCCTGCTGTTCATGTGCTGCCACCCGGCGCTCACGCGGCCGTCGGCGATCGCCCTGACGCTGCGCGCCGTCGGCGGCCTGACGACCGGCCGAGATCGCCAGCGCGTTCCTGGTGCCCGAGAGCGACGATGGCGCAGCGGATCAGCCGCGCCAAGCAGACGCATCAAGCACGTCGGGCGTGCCGTTCTCGCTGCCCGGCGACGCCGGAGCGGAGCAGCCCGGCTCGACTGCGGTGCTGCACGTGCTCTACCTGATCTTCAACGAGGGCTACGCCAGCAGCGCCGGCCCGGCTGCTGCAGCGCGCCGATCTGCCGAACGAGGCGATCCGCCTGACGCGGGCGGTGCAACGGCTGCTGCCGCGAGCACGCCGAGGTCGCCGGGCTGCTGGCGCTGATGCTGCTCACCGACGCGCGCCGCGCCGCGCGCACCGGCCCGCAGGGCGAGCTGATCCCGCTCGCCGAGCAGGATCGGACGCGCTGGGACCGGCGGCGCCATCGCCGAAGGCGTCGCGCTCATCAGCGCCACGCTGTCGCGCGGCGCCGTCGGGCCCTACCAGCTGCAGGCCGCCATCGCCGCCGTGCACGACGAGGCGGCGCGGGCCGAGGACACCGACTGGCCGCAGATCCTCGCGCTCTACGGCTTGCTCGAGCGGATGTCGCCGACAACCCGATGGTCACGCTCAACCGGGCCATCGCCGCGGCGATGGTGCGACGGCGCCGGCGGCCGGCCTGCGCGCTGGTCGACCGCTCGATGCCGACGCGCCGGCTCGGCGGCCACTACCGGCTCGACGCGGTCCGCGGGCACCTGCTACGAGATGGCCGGCGACCTCGAGACGGCACGCCGCCACTACCGCGCCGCCGCCGGCAAGACGGCGAGCATCCCGGAACGGAACTACCTGACGACCAAGGCCGCGACGGTCGCCGAGCGGATCGGCGGCTGACGCCGCCACGGTCGGCTGACAGTCGAGCTGGATGCGCGCGATTTCTGGCCGTTTTCGCGGCGGCCGCGACGGGGCCGCCCCACCTGAGGGATAATCCAGGTCTTCGGGTCGGGGCGTAGCGCAGCCTGGTAGCGCACCTGCCTTGGGCGCAGGGGGTCGCTGGTTCGAATCCAGTCGCCCCGACCACTTTCCTCAGGTTCATTCCGGACACATGGGTGACAGTTCATTCCGGAGACATGGGTAACACCTTGGCCCGGAATGGATTGTCGATCGGCTCGAGGCGACAGGTCTCGTCGTCGAAGTAGCCCGAATCGTAGTGCGTGAAGGTGACGAGCCAGATGTGGTCGTCGACCTGGCTCGGCTCTCGATTGTCCGGGAGCGCTCAGGCTCGTCTCGGGTCCGCTCACGAGCCTCGCCGGCTGCCGCGCCCTTGACCCCGCCCTGAGCGCTCCCGAGGCCTTGGCAATTGCCGGGGCTGACGAGGCAGTGACCGGTCAAGGAAACGATGCCGAACGTCCGTGGCGTTCACACTTCGGGCGGCTCAGATTGCAGGTCGATCATCTTGTCTTCGATCTCCCGGAAGGCATGCGCCTCGCCAACCACCGAGCGCCTGACGGCGCCAGCCACGAGGTCGGCGAGCTGAATGAGACGGGTCTTGCTGCTGTCCGAGAACCTGAGCATCCCCGAGCCTCGAAACGGGAAGGCCGGACGCTCCCGGCGCAAATCGGCTTCGAGCTCCGCCTGCATCTGTGGCGTCGAGTTGGGGTCCAGGACCAAGTCTGTTGCACGCCATGAGTGAACAGGTCGCCTACGAGGAGCTGAATGCGTCCGGTAGAAGGTCATTGGATTCGGCGAAGCCAGGGGCCGTCAGCAGTGGCTTGTTGAAGCACGCGGCGGCCCGTTGGTAGTCCAGCAAGGAAAGCTCCGCAGCGCACTTGTGTCTCGCCGACAGTCCGGATGCCTTCAACTCGTGTTCCTCGGGGCGGCCGATAGCTGCGAGAGGAGTTCCGGAAGCGCTGGTCGAACAGGGCGAGATCCTTGCGTGAAGTTGATCACGACCGCCGCGACGACGAATACCGGCGGGTCGTCATCGTTGACGTTTGGCAATCCGGTCTCGTCGACATAAATCGTGGCTTGGTATCCTTGTTGTCTGGAATGGCCGACGTGTAACCCTCCATGAGCCTGGTTCGTTTGGCCAACTTGCGGAGGTTGCGCGCATGGTGCAGTTCGGCCCTCACGCGCCCAGTGTCGATGCCCAACGTGGCGTCGGCGTCCGCCGGTGGTCGCACGGAGAAAACGCCTTTGTTCGGAGGTCCCGATGAACGCCCGCGGAATCTCGTCGAAGCAGCCCAAGCAGCTGCTGCTGAAACGCCTCCTTGGTGTAGGTGTGCTCAGAAGAAGCCCTGCTCGAGGATTGACCGGATAGGCCGTGGGTTCGTGACGGTGATCTCGTTTCCATGCAGGGATCTCGAACGAGGCGCCTTCTTGTCCTCACCGTAACAGTCGTACGGATCTGGCGTCCACGTCTGCGCGAACCGTAGAGTCGTGACGTGAGGCCATGTAGCTCCTTCTGCAAACCTACGCGGCAATCGCCGTCCGTCTGACATCGTCGAGGACGGCTATCAACTCGTCGATTGACGCTTGGCTGAACAGTCCTTCTGCACCCGTCGAGTGAGCGATTGACGTTGGGCCTCAGCGTCGCGACCGAAGCCATGATGGCGTCGAAGTCCGGCGCCGCGCCGATGATCATGCCGACCATGGCCTGGTAGTCCCGCGGAGTGCGTCAGATCATCCTGCCGGCCGGCGCCAGACGGAAGGTGCCGGCACCGCCGCCGCGAGGTTGAAGTCGGGGCGGCCGAAGAACATCGTGCGCGTGACGCACACACTCCGCGCCGAGCGGATCGGTCGGCGACGGCCGGCTCGCCGATGGCGCTTGCCGACGGCATGTGCAGGTCGTCGTAGTGTCGCGAAATCCGCTCGCCCCTCTTGGCGCAGCTCGCCTCGCTTGTCGAACCAGGCCGCAGGCCGTGGAGCGATGACGACCTTGTCCCAGAAGGTTCGCGTTCGGCGGATCGTGGTGACGTGCGAGACGGCCAGGTCGATGCCCGACAGCGTCATCGGCGACATAGGGCCGGACGAGGCGCCGACATGTGGGTCGAGCGCCGACTTTGCGCGCCGACTCGATCTGCACCGAGTTGCGCGCGTAGCATCCGGCGCTAGCTATCGCTGGGATATCGAAGCAGCAGTCTGGCCATCGGGGTCGGAGTCGTCGACTCGACCCGCATGCCTGCGGCCGAGGCTGGTGCCGGCGAGGGCTTCAACCAGGCTCCGTTCGAGTTCCGGCTTCATCCGTCCCTCAGTATCTGCTGGCAGGCATCACGGATGCATCCAGCTTGGCGTTGCGCTTCTTGCCGCTGAGCCGCTCGAGGTCTTCAATGGATCGGTTCACCGAGTTGCGGAAGAAGGTGATGTCGATGTCTTCCGAGAAGCGGTTGATCAGGCCGAACGCCTTCGACAACGACGTGCCGCCCTTGAACAGCAGTCGCGGCCTCCGGCGGCGCCCGTGGAACAGTGCGTCGAGGGTCCAGCAGACCCAGAAGTCCTTCTCGACGTTCTGCTCGGTGATGCCGACACGCCGAGCTGTAATTCGAACAACTCTTGCCGCTCCCTCTCGGTGGCCATCGCGATGCGGCGGTACGCGTCGTTCACGACAGTGTCTCGTCGGCCGCGACGCGGCCGACTGTCCACCTGAGCGCTCGACGGAGCCTGCAAGGAGGCGGCGGACGATGGTCTGCATCCAGATTGGCAGCGTGTGCAGTCCCTGACGCAGATCGTCCCGAATCGCAGCGCCGTGCGTCGCGTCGGCCAAAATCGCGCGAAGGCGTGGTAGGAACTGATCGGCGTCCGAGGCGAGAAGGTCTCTGCAGCCGGTCCAGCGCCTGCACGACCCTCATGGCGGGACGTCCCGCCCAGTTCCAGGCGGCTGGGCGCCACGGTCTGGAAAACGATGCGCTGATTCCCGAGCTGGAGCGGTCGAAGGCGCGCATCGGTGAGAACCGTCACGCGGGCCGGAACGGCGGTGGTCAGCCCGAGATCGTTCGCCGCAGTCAGGCCATCGACGATGACGCGTGTCTGGTCGCGCCGCGCGATCGCGTCGACGATCGCGCGGACGCCTGGCGTCGTCGGCTTGCCGGTCAGGCTGTTCGTGCCGGGGCGGTAGTCGAGGCCTCGGTCGACTCGGGCGAGGCGGCCGTCGGCCGTAAGGCGCTGCAGGGCTTTGCCGACGCCGGCACGGGGACCAAGGTCCAGGAAATCGACGGGGTCCAGACGCGGCCCGGCTGCGGCCGTCACCCGGGCGTCGATGTGCTTGGCGAGGTCGAGCGCTTGTCCCCTGGCCATTTGTCCCCAATATACATCATCTTCTTGAGACAGACACGTCCGGACGGCCTCCTCGATCACTTTGTCCCAACGGTGATGCATTCTTGGGACAAATGGTGGGGGCCGTCGGCGCTGGCGACGTTGCTGCTGCTGCAGAGCGCGCCGGGGGCGACGGTGCCGATGTCGATGAGATCGCGGTCACGGTGGCCTGGGGCTTCTGCGGTCATCCTGCTGTCGTCGACGTCGCTTTACCGCGTGCTCGGCGAGCGTGGGCTCGTTTCGATGGAGCGGTTGATGGGTATGCTGCTGGTCATGGTGTCCGTGCAGAAGCTGCTGAACGGCCTGAGGACGTCCCTTGTGCTCTGGTGAGCCCGCTATGAGCTGGTACGTCGTCGACGACGTCGCCGACATTCCGTCGCCGGCGCTGCTCGTCTTTCCGGAGCGCGTCGAGCGGAACATCCGCCGCCTGGTCGACATCGTCGGCGACGTGCGGCGGCTGCGGCCGCACATCAAGACCACCAAGATGCCGGACGTGGTGCGGATGCACCTCGATCAGGGGATCACGCGCTTCAAGTGCGCGACGATCGCGGAGGCCGAGATGGCCGCCGCGGCGGGCGCGACCGACATGCTGCTCGCTTCCCCGCCGGTCGGCCCGACACGTGGCGCCTTCGTCCGCCTCGTGCAGGCGTTCCCGGGGACGTGGTTTTCCGCGCTGGCCGACGACGCCGCGACGCTCGACGCGCTGTCGGCCGCGGCGGCCGCGGCCGGGCGTCACATCTGTCGTCCGTTCGTCGATCTCGACGGCGGCATGCACCGCACGGGGATCGCGCCGGAGGCGGCGCTGGCGCTCTATCGCCACCTGGCGGGCAGCCGGGCCTCACGCGGCGGGCTGCACATGTATGACGGCCACGTCCGCGCGTCCGACCCGGACGGCCGGCGGCGTCCTGGGACGCCGCTTTCGCGCACGCCCAGGCGCTGGCCGACGCGATCTGCGCGCCGAGGGTTTGACGGTGCCGGCCATCGTCGCCGGGGGATCGCCGACCTTCGCCATCCACGCGGCGCGGCCCGACGTCGAATGCAGCCCGGGCACCGCGGCGTTCTGGGACATGGCTACGCGACGAGCCTGCCCGATCTGCCCTTCGAGCCGGCGCTCGTGCTGCTGACGCGCGTGGTCAGCCGGCCGGCGCCGACCGCTTGTGCCTCGACCTCGGCCACAAGGCGGTCGCCAGTCCGAGAGCCGCACCCGCGCGTAACCTGTTCGGGCTCGAGGATGCGACCGCCGTCGTGCCACAGCGAGGAGCACCTGGTGCTCGAGACCGAGCGCGCCGGCGACTTCCCCGTCGGCTCGGTGCTCTACCGGCGTGCCCTGGCACGTCTGCCCGACCGTGGCGCTGCACGACGAAGCGGTGGTGATCCGCGACGGCCGCGTCGCCGGGCGCTGGGCGGTCGCGGCCCGCACGCGCCGCCTCACGATCTGACGACCACTGGTCGAACGGACCGGGGTCGATCCGTTCCGGCGTCGATCGGGCCGGGGTCAGCGCGCGACGTGGACGAACTGCTGGTCGACGACGATGTCGTCCACTGACAGGTCGCTGGCCTTCGGAAAGCCGGGCGGCGGGAACGGCTTCCCCTGCTTGAGGACGGTCAGGCGCAGCAGGCCGGTCGGCTGGATGCCCTGCAGCTCGTCGGACAGCCCGCGCGCCGCCGCCACGAACAGCATCGTCCCGAGCGTCCGCAGGGCGCCGCCGCCGTAGACGGAAACCACCTTCGCGTTGAACGCGCTGGTCAGGGCCGACCCGAAGCCCTCCAGCGCCTCGATCGCCTGGCGCGGCGACGCGCTCGCCTGCGTCCGGAACTGCGCCAGGCGCAGGCCGGCCGTGTGCGCGGCCTGGATGATGTCCTGCTCCATCTGCAGCAGGCTCAGGAGGTGCTCGCGGCCTTCCTTGCCGTGGACGACGCCGACGATCTTGCCGCGCTCACCCGGCTGGTAGAACGAGGCGTCGCCCTTGCGGCCGATGGCCAGGAACATGTCGTGGACGTCCTTCATCGCCTCGACGAGCGCGGCGGTGGTCAGCGGATGCGTCATCATCGCCTCGCGCTGCTTCGGATCGGCGATGTCCCAGTAGACGTCGACGTCGCGGCTGATCTCGGCCTGCGCGCCATCGAGGTTGATGCTGGTCGACGGCGGGATGGCCGCGTAGATCAGCAGCGCGGCGGCCTTGGCGTTGGCGCCGACGTAGCGGCTGCGATCCTGGAAGAAGTCGGGCGGGATCAGCGCCTTGAGGGCGCCCTGGATGTTGCGCGACATCCGCATGTAGGGACGCGCCGCGCGCTCCGCCGGGGCCGACAGCCAGGCGGCCGGGACGCGGCCCGGCAGCGTCAGGTCGAGCGTCAGCAGCGTGTTGCCGAAGTTGTCGGAGCCGTTGTTTTCGATGGCGTCGATGGTTTTGTCGAGGTCGGTGATCCAGGTGTCGAACGAGGTGCCTTCAGGGAAGGCGTTCGGGAAGAAGCGCGTCACCAGCGGCTTGATCTGGAACTGCAGGTCGCCGCGCGTCATGTGCGTCCGCGCCTGGTCGAACGAGTAGGTGTAGGTCATCGCCTCGGTCGAGTGGACGCGCAGGCGCCGCGTCGCGGCCTCCATCGGCAGGAAGGCGCCGATGGTCAGCCGGCTGTCGCGCAGGGTCTTCTTGCGCGGCAGGATCGAGGTCGTCGACACGACGTCCTCGGCGGTCAGCTCGTAGACGATGACGCGGCCGCCCTCTTCCTCGACCTTGGCGCTGGCCAGCGCCGTGTTGATGTGGTCGATGGTGCCGGTGAAGAACGGCAGCGAGACCTCGACGTGGGCGTGCCGGGTGACCCCGTGCGTCAGGGCGCCGGTGTGGAGCACGACATCGGGGCGCGGGTCGAGGAACAGCCAATCGAAGACGCCCTCACGGGCATCCGCCCACAGCTCGGCCAGCCCGGGCCGGGCCTGGCCGAAGTCGAACTCGGCGTCGATCAAGGCGGTGTCGGTGGTGGCGCGTTCGTAGGCGGCGGCCAGCTCGAACGTGTACTTGCGCGTCAGCGCCTCCTTGGCCTTGGCGTAGTACTCGTCCTTCTTCTTCGACAGCAGCACGATCGTCTGCCGCACCTTCTCGAGATCGCTGAAGTCGATCGTCCTGCCGAGGAACTCCGAGAGCTGGCGCCGGAACAGCGCGTCGAGCTTCTGGAAGTCGGTCTCCTTGGCGATCGTCTCGAGCTGCTCCAGGTGCAGGGTCTTGTCGACCCGCGCCTGCAGCTTGACGAGGACGTCGAGCAGCGCGCCCTGCGGATCGAGCAGGTGATCGAGGTCCTTGGCCGCGGCGGTGAAGGCCGCGAACGCCCGGGTCTCGGTGATGGCCGTGACCAGCGGGCCGCCGGCGAGCGCTTCGAGCAGCCGACCCTCGGGCCTGGAGAAGAACGCGCCCTTCGCCGTCTCCGCCTCGATCAGCGTGGCGAGCGAGGCCCGGTCGGCCGCGGCGGCACGCGTGACGATCGACCGCAGCGTGGTGAGGTCGACGCGCTCTTCGACCAGCTTGAAGACGAGGCTGGAGACGCGGGCCGGCAGCCGTTCCCACGTCGCCAGCAGATCGAGCAGTTTGCCGCGGGCGGCGTCGAAGGCCGTCGCGGCGTCGATGCCGGTGAGATCGGTGAGCAGCCGCTGCAGGTAGTCGGAGGTCAGGCCGGCCAGGGCGGCGGGGATGGGCTGGTCGCTGCGGGCCCACGCCTCGAGCGGCCCGAGCACCTTGAGAATCTGCTCGCCGCGGACGCCGAACACGCCCTTCACGAAGTCGTCGGCGGTGCCCGGGAGCAGGTTGTCGGTGACCTTCGCCTTCGCGGTGGCGCTGCCCGCCACCTTGACGCCCTTGTAGGCCAGCTTGAACAGCGAGAGGCGCAGCACCTCGCGCTCCGACTCGCGGGCCACCACCACGCAGTAACGGCTCTTCGCGCTGAAGCCAACGGACGCTGCTAGGCCGAGCTGCAGCCTGAGCCCGATGTCGCCGGTGAGCGCGCCGAGCTGGGTCTCGCGCACCCAGCTGAAGTCGTAGCCGAGGGTCGTGGCCAGCGTGACGCCGACCGACCCGTCGACCTCGGCGACCAGCCATGTGCCGGGGTCGAGATCGGCGGCCGTCTTCACCAGCGCCGGCGGACGCCAGGAGCTGACCGCGCGGCCGAGGACCGCCGCCGCGCCGTCGCCGCCCGCGAAACGATGCACCACGGCGTAGAGACCGTCGCGGGCGCCTTCGACGCCGAGCGTCACCGCTCCGGCGGCGCCCAGCGCCATCGCGCCCTTCGCGGACGCCTTGACGTCGTAGCCCCAGCGCAGCACGAGCAGGCGATCCGCGCCCGGCGTGTCCCCGAAGGTCAGGCCGTTGGCGACGTGCTCGTCGGCCTTGAGCATGGCGCGGACCTTGGCCGGGTCGCCGAACACGCCGATCGCGGCGAATGCCTTGGCGCCGAGCGAGCCGCCGAACGTGACGTTGCCGCGCTCGCCCTTGAAGGTCAGCGGCTTGTCGTCCGGGAAGCCGAGCGAGCCGCTGGCGAGCTCGATGTCGCGATCGGGGAACGGCTTCTTGCGGTCCTTGTCGGCCAGCGCGGCCACGACGTCGGCGCTGGCGTCGGCCTTGATCTCGATGCCGACGGCGCTGCCGGTGGCGAGCAGCGGCGTGTTGCGCTCGAAACGGACGATGGGCATGGTGGTACAACGCTACCGCCGGACCGTCCGCACAGGACGGACTATCGGGCCGCGCCGGCCCAGCGCACCTTCAGCACCGGCACGGGCCGGGGGCTGGCGTCGACCTTGCCGGGCTCGAAGCGATTCCAGCCGCCGTCGGCGACGAACACCACGTCGTCGCCCACCAGCGTCCCGAGCGTCGCGTCCGGCATCGCCGGATCGGCACGCCAGGACGCCGATCCCGATGATCGCCGTGGCGCCGGCGTCGAGCGTCAGGCGCAGGACGCGCTGGCGCGGCGTGGCGTTGAAGATGGCGACGAGCGCGCCGTCCGGCGTCCGCAGCAGCGTGTCGAGCCCGCGCAGATCGGCGCCGGCCGGGGCGGTCAGCGTGCGGACCGCCTTGGTCGCCAAATCGACGTGCAGGACGCCGACACGGTAGTCGGTCACGAACAGGCCGCGCCCGTCGGCGGTCGGCGTGATCCCCTGCAGCGACTTGAAGCCGCCGGCGACGAACGGCTCGAGCGCCGCCGCGCCCGGCGCCAGGCGCCAGATCACCGGTGACGTCGTGTCGGTCAGGTAGAGGCTGCCGTCCGCCAGCTGGACGAAGTCGCCGAGCAGGTGCGGGGCTCCGTCGGCCGGGGCGAGCACGACGCGCCGAACCCGGCCGGTCGCCAGGTCCAGCTCCGCCAGCCCGCCCGCGCCCTTGTGGGTCGCGGCGAAGCCGTCCATCTGATCGAGGGCGCCCATCGACGCCCACAGCGCCCCTCTCGCCTCGTCGACGGCGACGCGGAACACGCCCAGCAGCCGATCGTCCGGCGCGCTGAACCGCGTCACCGTGCCGTCGGCGGCCCGCATCCAGACGCAGCGCAGCCGGACGTCGCCGAAGTAATAGGCGCCGGTCTTCGAGCGGTGACCGATGCCTTCGACGAGACCGGTCATCGCCGGCAGGACGAAGGCGGACCCTGCGAGCGGACCGGGTGCGGGTGCCGGAGCCGGCTGGGCCACGAGGGCGATGGTGGCAACCGATGCGAGGAGGAATGGCAGCATGTGGGCTATTTTCGGCGGCTTCCGGGGACGGCACAGCCGGCGTCGTCCCATCGCGGTCACGCCAGTCATCGACGGGCGCTGAGTGGAACCTCTTGGTGCGTAGTGGGTTAGCCGCATTCCTCGGGGTCGGTCACAAGGCGGAACGTCGTTTGCGTTGTAAATGGTCATGAGACGCGGACGTCTTTCAGGACTCGTCGTCATCACCGCTCTCGCCGCCGCACCGGCTGGAGCCCAGGAGCCTCCGCTCCGGGCCGAGGACAGCGCGACGGTGAGGGGCCAGGAGGTCACCGAGAGTCGGACTGACACGTCGGGGCGGCTGCGTCTCTTCCTCGACGATACCGTGCTGTCGCCGACGCTGGCGCCGCGCCTGGCGTTCAGCGCCGCGATGGATCAGCGCGACGGCGCCCAGCGCGCCTGGGGCACCGGCGCCGACGCCTACGGCAAGCGCATGGCCGCGCGCGCCGGACTGGTGCTGACGCAGGCGGCCGTCCAGCACGGCACCGCTGCCGTGCTCGGCCTCGATCCGCGTGGCGACCAGACGCGCTGCAACTGCACCAACCCGTTGCGGCGTGCCGGCCACGCGTTGGCGCGGACCTTCTATACGCGCGACCGCCGCGGCCGCGCCGTACCGAACGCTCCGCTGTTCGCCGGCGCCGCCGGCGGCGCCGCGATCGCCCGCGCCTGGTATCCGCGCGACGAGGGGCCCGGCCCCGACGCGGCTCGCTTCGCGGCGATGGCCGTGGTCGGTCAGGCCGGCGCCAACGTCTTCAAGGAATTCGCCCCCGAGCTGAAGCGGCTGATTCCGCGGCGCAAGCCGTCGCCGCGCAACGAGCCGGCGTCCCATTAGCCTGCCTTCCTTACAATTGCCCGGGCCACTCGGCGTCCGGGCGATCCGCCAGCCATAGGATGAAGTCGGTCATCGGGGGCACCGCGCCGTGTCCCCGGAGCAGCTTCGCGCATTGCGCCCGGTGGCCGTGCGAGTGCAGGCACACCTGCATGAACGCCTGGCCCACCGAACACGATCCGCCCGGAATGCACGGATTCCTCCAGGACGCGTGCGAGCTCGGTCTGCGTCGCTATCTCGAGCCACGCCGACTCCTCGGCCTGCGTCGTGACGTAGCGCCGGACGAGATCCTCGAACGACGCCGCGGGTCGCGCCTCGTGCTCGTCCACGAACGGCTTGCCCTGCACGGTCAGCAGCCAGAAACGATTGGCGAGCAGGACGTGGTGGAGCAAACCGATGACGACCGGATCGGCTGTTGCCGAGTCGTGCTGCCGGACGGCCGTCAGCATCGTGGCGTTGGCGTGCCCCTTGTGCGCGACCAGATCGCGCAGCATCTCCAGCATGCGCGACATGCTATCCGCTACTTCTTCCCTGCTCCACCAATCGCCAGCTCGCGCACCAGCCACGCCGTCCGATCGGCGCGGATGCTCGCCGGCGCCGTCATCTCGTGCCCGGCGCCGCCGTAGATCGCCATCTGCTTGGCGCCCGGCGCCGCCCCGAAGAGCGCCTGCGCCTTGGGCAGCGTGACGAAGCGATCCTGTTCGGCGAACTGGAAGAAGAACGACACCGTGGTCGCGGCCGCGAGGTGGTCGCACAGCGACAGCGCCTCGTGCTGGCGCAGGTAGGTCTCGCGCGAGACGGGCTTCTTGTCGTAGAAGAACGCCCAGTCGAGGAGGCTCGCCGTCGCCGCGATCAGGACATGCGTTCTGGCCCGGCCGTCGACGCCGGCGACGATGGCGCCGTACATCCCACCGTAGTCGTGGCCGACGAGCGCGACGCGGGTGCGATCGACGCCGGCCTGGCCGAGCAGCAGATCGAGCGAGCGGCGCAGCGAGACCACCTGGCCGATCGAGGTCGCGTAGTCGTCCTCGAGGACGCGGTTCGGATACCAGCGCGGCTTGGCCCACATCGCGTCGACCAGCACCGACACGACGCCGCGGGCCGCGAGCGCCGTCGCTTCGTCGAGGAACTCGGTCCGGTTGGTGGTTGCCGGCTCGCCGAGCCAGTGCACCCACAGCACCGCCGGCATCGACGGGGCCGGCGTGGCTGGCGCCACGATGTAGGCGGCGATGCGCTCGGCCGGCGTGTCGGGACGCGAGACGAAGGTGACGTCCTGGACGATCGCGCCACCGACGGTCTTCGTGCCGACGACCTGGACGCCGAGCGGCGCCGCGGTGTCGTAGGCGAACAGCTCGCGCCACTCCGCGGGCCCTCGCGTGTCGGTGCGCGGGATGCCGTCGCAGACCTCGGAGGCGCGCGCGGGGCACGCCACGATGCCGACGACTGCGGCGATCAGCACGGAACGGACGATGTGGGGTCGGGTCATGAATCCTCGACGCCTATTTGCCGAGGACGAGCGCGTGGTAACAGCGAAGGCTATCGCCGCCGCCAGCGGAGCCCGTCGGCGAGAACCGACGCCAGCGCGCCCACGGCGGTCAGCGCGGCGACCGCGAGCCAGTGCGCGCCGATCACGTGGGACGGCGCCGTGACGAAGCAGCCGAGGCGCCAGCCGGCGTCGGTGAGGACGCCGGCGGCGAGACCGGCCAGCGCGCCCGCGACGGCCGGGCGCTCCGGGAAGGCGCGGCCGACGAACAGCGTCGCCAGCAGCAGCACCGGCAGCGCCAGCAGCAGCGGCCCCTCGACGCACGCCGTCCAGAAGCGCCACTCGCGCCCGGCCGGGACCACCGTCGCGGCGAGCACGTCCTTCGCGCCGAGGTTCACGGCGAGCACCGCCAGCGTCGCCAGCGCGGCGACCAGGACGGCGCGGCGTCCGAGGACGCGGCCCGGCACCGCCTCGCGGAAGGCCAGCGACAGCACCCACAGGCCGGCCAGCCACTGCCCCGCCGACAGGACCCAGGTGACGTGCAGGCCGAGGCCGTCCAGCTCGCGCCGCGGTCCCCAGTAGCCGGCCGCGACGATCGCCATCAGCGCGGCGACCGGCGCCAGCGCCCACGTGCGTCGCCACGGCGAGCGCAGCGGCGCCACCGGCGCCCACTCCGAGAGCACCTGCGCGCGCAGCCGATCCGGAACCGCCGCCGGCTGGCTAGCTGCCCGTGGTGGAAGTCCCACGGCATTCGACGGGCGATGCATCCCGGCGCTCGGCGTTGCTCGTCGGTTGAATATTCCCGATATTCGCCCTCCTCGCGCCTGGATCGCCGGGCGCCTCGCCCGTCTCGGTGCCACGCGGCACTTCCACCACGGGCTGCTAGGCGCCATCGGAGCCTCCGCTGAGCAGCGCGCGCAGCCGCAGCCGGGCCCGGCTCGAACGCGCCTTGGCCGCGCCCGGCTGGATGCCGAGCCGGGCCGCGATCTCGGCGAAGCTGAAGCCGAAGAGGTGATGGAGCAGGAACGGCCGCCGCGCCTCGGCCGGCAGGCCGGCCAGCGCGCGCTCGAGGCGCTGCCGCTCCCCGGGCCGCTCGCCGGGCCGCTCGGCGGCGGCGAGCATCGGCGTCGCGTCCGCCGCGACGGCATCTTCACGGCGTCCGCGTCGCAGCGCCGCCCGCCGATCCATCAGGAAGACGCGCCGGGCGATGCCGCGCACCCACGGCCGCAGCGGCAGCCCCGGCTGGTAGGTGGCGCGGGCGCGGTGCAGGCGCAGGAAGGTCTCCTGCACCAGGTCCTCGGCGCGGGCCGCGTCGCGGCAGGCGGCGACCAGGTAGGCGCGCAGCTCCGGCGCCAGCGCCACGTAGAGGGCGTCGAAGGCCTCGACGCGGCCGGCCTGGTAGGCGACCATCTGCGCCTGGAGATCGGCGTCGCGCTCGGTCTCGCTGGACATGGCCACGGAGATTGTACAGCCGTGAACGCCTGAGCGTCCGCGGCTCAGCGCTGGCAGATCGGACAGGAGAACGTCGAGCGCCCGGCCTGCGTGCGGCGCCGGATGACGCCCGGGCAGCGCGATCGCAGGCACGGCTTGCCCTCGCGGTCGTAGACACGGAAACGGCCGCCGCGATAGTTCGCATTCGAGGCGCGCTCGATCGCCTCGGCCAGCACCTTCTTGATCTGCGGCACCAGCCGCGTGGCGGCATCGCGCGGCGCGCCGGTCGGTGTGGCGAGGATCGAGGCGCGGCGGAACGGCGACACGCCGGCGCGGTGCAGCGCCTCGACGACGTAGATGTTGCCGAGGCCGGCGACGATCCGCTGATCGAGCAGCGCCACCTTGATCGCCGTCTTCCGGCCGCGGCAGGCGCGCGCCAGGACCGCGGCCGTGAACGACGCCGACAGCGGCTCCGGACCGAGCGCGCCGATGACCGCGTGCCCGGTCAGCCCGGCGGTCGGCACCAGATCCATCGAGCCGAACCGCCGCGGATCGGTGAAGGTGACGACGGCGCCCGATCCGAGCTGCATCGTGACGTGGTCGTGCTTGCCGACGGGCAGCAGCTCGCCGCCCTGCTCGACGCGGAACTCGCCCGACATGCCGAGGTGCATCAGCAGCGTCTCGCCCGACGACAGGTCGGCGAGCAGGTGCTTGGCGCGGCGGTGCAGCTCCAGGACGGTGGCGCCGGTGAGGCGCGCGGCGAAGTCGTCCGGGAATGGTGCGCGCAGGTTGGCGCGGCGCAGGACGACGTCGTCGATGCGTTCGCCGACCAGGAACGGTGCGAGCTGGCGGCGGACGGTCTCGACTTCGGGCAGCTCGGGCACGGACGAAAGTCTAGCGGAACACGCCGGCCGCCGACCCGTAATGGAACATATGAGCTACGCCGCCTCGAGCCCGATCGTCGTGGACGCCCGCCCGTCGGCGTCCCTGGTGAGCTGGACGCAGGTGATCTACGCGCTGCACGCGGCCAGCCTGGTCATCGGCATCATCGGCGCCGCGACGGTGGTCGGCGCGTTCCTGATCGGCTGGCCGTCGGTGATCGCCCTCGTGCTGAGCTACATCAAGCGCGGCCAGGCCCGCGGCACCTGGCTCGACAGCCACTTCCGCTGGCTGCTGCGGACGTTCTGGTTCGGCCTGCTGTGGGCCGCCCTGTGCGTCGCCTTCATCATCGGCACGCTCGGCATCGGCCTGATCGTCGTCTGGATCCCGTTCGGCATCCTGACCGTCTGGTTCATCTACCGCATCGCGCGCGGCTGGTCGGCGCTCGCCTCGAACCAGCCGATGTACACGTAGCGCCGCTGCCGCGTGGCAGCGGCGACCGGCTACGCGACGGCCTCGGCGATGAGGGCCAGCCCGGTGCTGTCGCGCGAGATCCGAGCCGAGTCGGTCGCGAAGCCGGCCTCGGCCAGCAGCCGCATCAGCGCCGCCTCGTCGCGCTCGATCAGATACCAGTCGGCGAGGTACTCGATCCACGGCCGGAACGGGTTGCCGGTCGCGATGTTCGAGAACAGGAGCCGCCCGCCCGGCAGCAGCAGCTCGCGCGCCGCCGTCAGCGTCGCCACCGCCCAGCGATCCGGCAGGTAGTCGAACAGGCCGCCGGCGACCACGAGGTGGAAGCCGCCGGCGTCGCGGACCTTGGCCAGCGCTCTCGGCACGCGGCCGTGGACGAAGCGGCAGCGGCCGTCGAGACGACCGAGCCGCTCGCGGGCGAATGCCAGCGCGTCGGCATCGGCGTCGATCAGCACGAAGGTGCCGTGCGACGGCGGCACGTAGTCCTGGATCAACGACAGATCGCGGCACCCGCCGCAGCCGATCGAGGCGATGCGGACCTGCGGGTTCGCCACCAGCGTCGACAGGATCGCGCGCGCCTGCAGGCTCACCTTGTTGCGGTGCTGCTGCGCCAGCGGCGACTGGAGCGAACACTGCTCGATCGCCCACGGCACGGTGCCGATCGGCGCGCGGTTCCGCGCGTCGCACAGCCACTCGACGGTCTCGAAGTCGCCGGCGTAGCCGCGCGGCCATGCCTGGAGGCGGTGCACGAACGGCGATCGTTCGTGCAGGGCGCGGACGCTTTCGAGCAGCGGCAGCAGGTCGCCGCGCGTCAAGCCCACGTCTTCGCAGGCCGTGACGGCGGTCGCGAACGAGTGCATCGCGACTGCGGTGCCGTGCAGCAGGTCGAGCGTCCGACCCGGGCGGCACGGCTCCAGCGCGAGGAGTCGCTGGCATGCCCTCCGCAGGCGAGCGAGCGCGACGGCCCCGGGCTCGAGAGCGAGGACGGGATCGGCGGCGATGGCGGGAGCGAGGGTGGCAAGCGCGGTGGTCGGGTGTGTCACGTCCGTAGCCCAGGCCCACGAAACGGGCCCGGCCATCGGGCAGCGCTCGTGGTGCGTCTGCCCATCTAGACGGACCGGCTCGACAGGTTCCCGATAGTCGGCGACGATGACCCGCCCCAGCCTCGGCGTGCACTTCCGGACGCGCGCGCGTTTAGGCAGGCAAGGAGTCCTCCGTGCTGAAATCCGTCGACATCCTCATCGGGCTCGTCGTGGTGCTGCTCGCCTTGAGCATGGCCGTGACAGTCGTCACGCAGTCGCTGACCACGCTGCTCAACAGCCGCGGACGGCACCTGAAGCGCGGGCTGGAAGATCTGCTTCGGCAACTCGATCCCGACCTGACGGCCGCCATCAGCCGCACCGTCGCGGACAAGGTCCTGACGCACCCGCTGGTCAGCGGTTCGAGCATGCCGACGTCCTGGCTCGGCGCGCTGTTCGGCACGCGCTACGGGAACGTCATCCACCGCGAGGAGTTCACCAAGCTGCTGATCGCCCTCGCCGGCGGCGGCGGTTCCGAGAAGCTGGACAACGCGACCCGGCAGGTCCTGCAGGACGCCCTGGCGCGGAACGGCGTCACCGACCCCGCCAAGACGCTCGAAGCGGTCCGCGGCTTCGCGATGGAACTGGAGAAGACGGCGCCCAACCTGGCCAACACCGCCCGCCAGAACCTGGCCTTCCTCCATGCCGCGCCAAGCGACCTGGTCGCCAAGATCAACTCGTGGTTCGACCAGACGATGGACCGGACGTCGCAGCGCTTCACGGCCTCGACGCGAGCGATCACGTTCGCGGGCGCGTTCCTCGTCGCCTTCGGGCTGCAGGTCGACACGCCGTCACTGGCCAATCGCCTGGCGATGGACGACAAGATGCGCGACTCGTTCGTCTCCACGGCGGAGGACATGAACAAGGCGCGAGCCGCAGAAGCGGCCAAGGTTCAGGCGGCGACGGCCCCGGCGGCCCCGAACGCTGCGACGGAGCCGACGGCCGCGACCGCCGAGCCGACGCCGGCGAAGGTCGAGGCCGACTACCGGACATTCCTCGCCGAGAACGGCATCATCCACCTGCCGAGCGGCGAGAACTACTGGCAGGGGTTCGGGCGGCCGTCGGCTGTCCTCGGCATGCTCGTCACGGCACTGCTCCTCAGCCTCGGCGCGCCCTTCTGGTACAACATGCTGTCGCGTCTGCTGCAGCTGCGCTCCGTACTGGCATTCAAGGACGACAAGCAGCGGTCGGAGCGACAGGACGCCACGGCCACGGCGGCCTCGGGTGGCGGCGCGGCGCCGGGCGACACGGCATCGGCCACGCCCGACATCCTCGCCGGCGAGCGCGGCAACCTCGCCGCCGTGGGGTAACGGCGATGGCGATGTCCTTCATCGGCGCCGCTGCCGCCAACCTCCGCACCGGCCGCCCTGCCGGGTTCGTGCCGGAAGCCATCGTCCTGCATCGCACCGGCGGCACGCGCGACGCGATCCGCGCCCGCTACAACGATCCGGCGGCGAGCGTGTCGGCCCACTACCTGGTCTGCCGCGACGGCCGCGTCGAGCAGTACGTGCAGGAGCGCGACGTCGCCTTCCACGCCGGCGTGATCATCGGACCGACCTGGCCGCAGCTGCGGCCGAACGTCAACCCGAACCACTACACCATCGGCATCGAGCTCGAGGGCGACACCACCGCGCCGTATCCCGATCCGCAGATCGCCGCGACCGCCTCGCTCGTCGCCGAGATCGCGCGGCGTTGGCAGTTCCCGGTCTCGCCCGCGCGCGTGGTGCCGCACTCCGCGATCCGCGTCTCGAGCCGCTGCCCCGGCGACGCGTTCCCGCTCGACCGCCTGCTGACGCTGGCCGGCCAGCAGGTCGCCACCCTGACGCGTCCGGCGCAGACGGTGATCCGGACGCTGTCGGTGGCGCGGCTGCGCCACGGCGCGCCGTCGCTCCAGTCGCCCGTCTCGCGCATCGTCGCCGCCGGCACGCCGCTCGCCGTCCTCGGCTTCACCACCAGCGGCGAACGCGTCGACGGCAATGCCAGTTGGTACGCGCTGGCCGACGACGACTTCGTCTGGGCCGGCGCCACCGACATCCCGACGCCGACCGGCGACGGCGAGGCCGTGCCCGCCGAGCCCGACACCACCGACGCGATGGAGGTGAGCGCGCCGACCGCCGCCGCCGCGCCACGACCGGCCGGCGGCCCCGGGGCGCGGATCGATCGCACGACGATGGTCCTCGCGGCCAAGGAGTTCGTCGGCACGGTGACGCCGAAGGACCTGATCGTGCTGCACTTCACCGCTGGCACCACCGCCCGCAGCGCCTTCGACACGTGGAAGAACAAGCCGGAGCGGGTCGCGACGTCCTACATCATCGACGTCGACGGAACGATCCTCGAGGTGTTCCCGCCGCAGTTCTGGGCCGCGCACCTCGGCGTCAAGGGGACCAAGAACGTCGACGACCGCCGCTCGATCGGCATCGAGATCGCGAACGTCGGGCCGCTGCAGCCGTCGGTGGACGATCCGGGCACGCTGAACTGGTGGCCGAAGAAGTCGGCGACCGCCGCCGACTTCACGACGCGCTTCTGCCGCGTCGACGAGACCGACCGCTACGTGAAGGTGCCGTATCGCGGCAAGGCGCACTTCGCCGCGTTCCCGGACCTCCAGGTCGATGCCGTCGCCGCGCTCGTGCGCGGCCTGTGCCAGCAGTTCTCGATCGCGCCGACGCTGCCCGCCAAGGGCGTCCGCTTCGACGCCGACCCGGGGGCGTTCGCCGGCTACAAGGGGATCTGCAGCCACGCCAACTTCCGCCAGGACAAGTGGGACATCGGCCCGGCGTTCCCGTGGGATCGGCTCGGACTCTAGAGGCGAGGCTGGGGCCGGCGGCTCGCCGGCCCCGATTCCACTACTTGCGCCAGTGCCGGAGCACGCGCGCATACGAGTCGCGGTGCGCGCCGGGCTCGAGCACGCCGTCCATCATCAGGCCCTGCGTCTTGCGTTCTTCGGGCGTCAGCTTCGCGCTGGCTGCGTCAAGCGCCGCGACGAACTGATCGTCGGCTTCAGCGCTCGGGGACACCGTCACGACGTGGCGCCACATCGGGCTGTCGGTGTGCACGTCCTCGACGTCGATCGCATAGCCGAGTAGCGCGCCCTTGGCGACCAGGTCGTCGTACAACGGCTTGTTGTTCTTGTCCCAGAGCTGCTTCCACTCCTGCGCCTTGCCGGCCTTGAGCAGATAGGACGAGACCGTCAGGTAGCCCTCGCCAGAGGCGGACTTGCCACCGCCCGCGATCGACCGCATGTAGTAGTCGCGGTGCGCCGTCGCGGCAGCGAGCGAGGCCGACGTCGCTGCGGACTTCACCAGCTCCGTGCGGGCCTTCTCGATGCCGGCATACGAGGTCGCCGACCACCACACGCCGTGCGTGTAGCCGTCCGGCACGTGGACGATCTGCTCGTAGACGCCCCACGAGATCAGCGTACCGGCCGCCGCCAGCTTCTCGAGGACCGGCTTGGTGTTCTTGTCGAAGTCGGTGGCGAACGTGCCCCACTGCGCGCGGGGGATGTTCCACTCGCCCACGTAGGTATAAGGCTCGACGGCGGGCGCGGTTTGCGCGCTCGCGGGGGCGCCGGCCGACAGGACGGCCGCGATGGCCGCCAGGCCAAGCAAAGAAGACTTCAGCATCGGATGTCGTTTCTGCGCGTCGGGAGGAGGCCAGCCCGGGGCGCTCCAGTGCGGAGCGGCGATGGGTCGACCGGCACGAGGGGGCGCGCGGGCTGACAGTAGCCCCCGGGCGGAGGGTTGTCAACGCTGAGCTTGGGCCGCATCGGTCGATTGCGTCAGCCACAGGCTCAGCGGGCTCACCTCGGTCGCGGATTCTCGAGCATCAGTTCGCGGACCCACAGACCTCGAGCGCTTTCCTCTTGCTGGGTCATGGGCCGGGCGAGTTTGCGCCACGGCGCGTCCGCGGCGGCCAGCGCGACGCTACGGTGAGCAAGCCTCGCGGCTCCCCGGAGTCCGCCCGCGGGAGGATTGGCGCGCGCGGTCAGGGTGGACGAAGGGTCGTCTGACGCGGGCGTCAAACGGTTGATCGCCGCTTGAATCGAGGCATCGACGGTCGGCGCGACGATGACGTAGAAATGCTCCCGGCCGCCGAACGAATCGATTTCCCACTGCACGGGCTGATCGCCCCTCGGCCCGGGCAGCGTGTAGTCGTGTCCTCCGCGCAACGGGTTACGCAGGTTGCCGCCCGCGAGCGGAAACAGCAAAGAGGCCGCGCCCTGGTCGTCCTCGTTCACGACGTAGACCGTCGCATCACGGGAGAGCCGTAGGTCGAGTTCCAGTACGTCGCCGCGGCTGATGCGCATCCCCGACACCTTGGCCTCGCGTGTCTTCTCGCCAACCCGGAAGAAGGCAGCGTGAACAAGATAGTCCGCTGCGGGAAGGGTCACGACGCCGGCTTTGGGCGGGGCGGGCTCCGGAGGCGGAGATGGCCCGCCGGCCATCCACAGGATGGCCATCGCGGAGACAGCCACGATTGCCGCCGCAACCGCGGGCAGCATCCATCTCCGAACTGATGACGGCTGCCTGGCAGGCCAATCTCGCTCCGACTTGGCAGGGCCGGCCCACGGAGCCCCACCGGGAGGGGGCGTCGACAGGACGGGCTCGTTCGTGACCCGCGCCAACGCCGCGTCGAACGCTCCCGCCGTGGCATGGCGTGTCGAGGGATCGGGGGCAATGGCGTCCTCGACGGCGGCGATGAACGCGTCGGGTAGATCGGACCGGCGATCTCGAAGCCGGACGCGCCTCCCGTCGGCGTGTGCGCGCTCGACGTCCTCCCGTGTGTCGCCATCTACTGGGTACGCCCGAGTAACGAGGAAATAGAGCAGGACGCCAAGCGCATAGATGTCGCACGAAGGACTCGCGGGGGCCCCGGCCAGTCGTTCGGGAGACAGATACAGGGGCGTGCCGGCCAGGCGCCTGGTGGCATCCGTGAGCGCCTGGCCAGCGCCAAAGTCCATGAGGACTATGCGCCCGCCGCGCTCGCGCATGACGTTCTGCGCCTTCACGTCGCCGTGCACGCAGCCGGCGGCGTGGATGGCGACCAGCGCCGCGCACAACCTGCGACCGATGGTGGCGGCTTCCTCGGCGCTCATCGGCCCGTGGCCCGCCGCTTCAACGGCAAGGGTCACGCCATCGATGAACTCCATCGACAGGCCGACCCGGCCGTCAGACTCGCCGGGACCGTAGACAACGGCGATGTTCTGATGCCGGACGCGCGCGAGCAAGCGCCCCTCTTCGAGAATCCGGGCCCTCAGTGCGCTCGCATCACGTCCCGGGTCGAGCAGCTTCAGGGCCACGGTGCGGTGCAGCGGATTGATGGCCCTGTGAACGGTGCTGAAGGCCCCCCGGCCGACGACCTCGAACACGGTCAAGTCACCCCAGGGCTGCCCGGCTTCGGCAGCCGGCACAGGTTCGGCGGCCGCGGACTGTCGGAACCCCGCTGCAACTTCGGACAGCGTCTTCAGCGCGTTGACGAGGTCGCGGTCGGCGGCATCTGAGACCTGCCCCGCCTCGAGCTCCCAGTCGATGGGGTGGCCATCGTCGATCCTGGCGACCAGCTCCTCGAACGACTTGTCGCGCGGGTTCACAGGATGGCCTTCGGGAGCGTTTGTCGAGGGGGCATCTCGCTACAGAAACGTCTGGTCCGCCCCGATTGTACAGCTCATCCTGGCGGCTGCTGCCGGTCGAGTTTCGCCATTTCCTCTCCCAAGCGAAGAATGGCCCGTCGGACCGCCACGCGCAACGCGTTCGCGTTCGAGCGGCCGAGGATCTCGACCATCTCCTCATAGGCACAGCCGAGTTCCATGCGCAGGAAGATCAATTCCTGATCGACGACACTCAGCGTCTTCAAGGCGGCGTCGAACGCCTCCTGGCGTTCCGACGCGGCGGCCAGGTCGAACGGCGACGGCTCGCGCACCGGAGGTTCGGCCAGGCCCTCGAGCGGCCGCGGCGGCGGACGCCGGGCGTCGACGCGTCCGAGGTCGAGGAGCTTGTTGGCGAGAATGGTCCGCAGGAACGCCGGAAACGAGTGCTCGTGCCGAAGCTCGAAGTCGGGGAACGTGCGGATCGCGCGAATCAGCACTTCCTGGACGACGTCGGCGGTCTCGAGGGCGGGACGAGCGCCGGCCGGCAGACGGCCACGCGCCCACTTGTGCAGGCGCGGCAGGTAGCGCCGGCAGACTTCGTTCTCGGCGTCAGCGTCGCCGGCGCAGGCGCGCCTCACCAGCTCGAACGAGGTCTCCGCCGGACGCGCCTCGCCTAGCCCCTTCGGCGCCTGAGCACGGGCCGCGCCGCTCTCTGAACCTTCCATAACAGCATTGACGGTCGCGGACATCATACTCCGCCCCCCTGGGCATCCATTTGGACGCCCACTAGCCGATTACGGCCGCCGCCGCGGGCGCGTTCAGATTGTCCACTCGCAGCGTTATAGGACGCTAAGTGTCTTCAGGCGACCGGCTGCCATAGGCCATGGTCCGACACCTAAACCCGCTCGCCCCGCTATCGAAGGAGTTGTCCTGTGGCCAAGAAGAAGAAGGCGCCGACACCCTCGCGCACACGCCGCTCGCCGGAGACCACGGCGACACCCACGGCCGCGACATCTAACGTGCCTGAAGAAACCCGGTCTCTGACTCGGAACAAGTGGACGGTCCTTGTCTACATGGCGGCTGGCGACAGCGTCGCCCTGGATGCGAACGCGGTCCGCGATCTCCAGGAGATGGAACGCGCCACGATCGCCGACGACGTCGCAGTCGTCGTGCAGATCAATCGGGCGTGGCCGAAGCAGCCGCAGCGCTACCGGATCTCGTCGGCCGGCAGCCGCCTCGAGCGCGCCAACGTTCCGGACGAGAACATGGGCGACAGCACGACGCTGCTCAACTTCCTGACGTGGGCGGAAGGCGCCTATCCGGCCGACCAGTTCTTCCTGATCCTGTGGGGGCACGCCTATGGCCTGGGCTTTGGTCGCGACCACGGCGATCCGCTGACCCTCAGTGAGCTGACAGACACGCTGGACAAGTTCCGGATCTTGCGCGGGAAGCCGCTCGAGCTCCTCGGCGCGAATGCCTGCGCCATGAGTTACCTCGAGGCGGCGTTCGAACTGCGCCACGCCGTGCAGTATCTGGTCGCGTCGCAGATCTCGATACCGTTCGCCGGCTGGCCCTACGAGTCGATCCTGGGCCGGGTGAGTGGTGCACAGGATGGCCGCGAACTGGGCCAGACCATCGTCGATCGTTACGTCAACGACGTGAGCCCGTCGTCGGACGATCGCATCGCCCTGACGCTCCTGGACTTGAGCGGGGCCAACGGGTTGGAGGACTTGGTCTCGGCGCTCACGAGCGCCATCACCGACGTGAGTCGCGAGCCCGTCGCCTCGGCGGTCGACCGCCTCTCACAGCTCCGCACGGCATTCATGGCGACTGTCGCCGGCGACATCCGTCCGCTGGTCGATGCTGTCGATCTATGCGACGAGTTGATTGCCATGTGCGGCGACCTGGCGGACCTCGAAGCTCGCTCGGTCGCCTCGCTCACGAAGGGCACGCCTCTGCAGCGCCTGGACGCGGCTGCAACCAAGCTCCGTGAGCACGTAGTCGGCACGGGCAGCGGGTTCATCGTGTCGCATCGGCGGCATCCCGAGCTCGCCGATCTGCATGGCGTCGGTATCTTCGCGCCGTTCATCTCGAGCCAGGCCGACCTGGAGCGGATCGGGTTGGCCGACACCGAGAAGAGCAAAGGGCGCACGCAATACGAGAAGCTCGGGTTGACCCGCAACACCAAGTGGGCTGACCTCGTCTTCGAAGGCCTGCGCGCAGGCCTTCCTTCGGATGTCGTGGCGTGCATCGAATGCGCGGGTGCAACAGACCGGGAAGATCGCAACGCCGTCACGCAGATGCTGGCCTCGGTGGACAGCATGTTCACCAGGCTCGATTCGAACCCTGGCGGCGGCCCAGCTCCGCATCGTCGGCCAGCTTGAATCGAAGGGCGCCGGCCCAGTGCTCGGCGGCGCGGCGGGAGAGCCTGTCGACGCGGCGGGACGCTTCGGCGAACTGCGGCTCATCGACGAGGAGGCCCTCGATCAACTGCTCACGAAAGCTGCGACAGTCGCCGCAGCGGCTGGACCCGCAAAGAGTCCCGGCCGGACTCAGGGCACCAAGGCCGCGAAGAAGACGGCGGGATCGCCAGTCAAGAAGGCGCCCGCCAGCCCGGAGGTCGTGCAGCGTACGATCGCTGCGCTTCAGACAATGGAAGAGATTCTCGGCGACGTCGAGCGTGCGGTACGCCACACGCTCACCAACGGCACGTTCGGACTCGGGCCTGGACTGCTTCCGATTTCGGCGCCGTTCAAGATCGGCCTGGGCCTGGATCCGAAAGGCGGCATGGGTCTCGACCCCAAGGGCGGCATGGGCCTGGATCCCAAGGGCGGCATGGGTCTCGATCCCAAAGGCGGGATGGGCCTCGACCCAAAGGGAGGGATGGGCGACGAATCAGCGTTCTCACCGATCTCGATCAAGAGCTCGCCTGGCGCGGCGGTTGCAACGCTCTTCAGCCAGATTGGGCAGGCGCTGCGGCAACTCGAGTCGGCGGCCGCCGACATCGAGACGCTGACGGCCAAGGCCCTATCTGGCGCGCTGGGCGCCGCCGGGCTAGCGGACGAACGGGCGCAGAAGATCGCCGTCGCACAGATCCGCCGCCGCTTCGGCATCCTCTTCGACGCCGCGACCGACGCGCGACGCGCGCTGCGCCGGATCCTCGCTCACCCCGCCTACGGCTTCGGCCGAGGACCAGTGACCATCGGCGCGGAGGATCGCCGGGAGCTGGCGCGCATCGGCGGGCTCAACAGCCAGGTGCTCAGGCTACTCTGATACCCATGCGATGTGCCTTCGCCTGTTTGCCCGCAGCCCTGGCAGCGTCGCTCGCGGCGCCGGCGATTGGTGCGCGGCAGGCAGGAGAAGGCGAGGCGCAGACGCTAGCGGTCCGCGCTCTGCTCGAGGCCGGACGGTACGAGGAGGCCGACACCGCGGTCTCGGCGCTCGCTGCGGCAGTAGATGGCGCATCGGAAGGCAGCGCCGCCGTGCGCGAGCTCCAGGTCGAGGCTCGCCTCAGGAACGGACGGGGTGCAGAGCCGGAGACACTTGCGTTGGCGAAGGCGCTGGCTCCCGAGCCGGCGTCGGCTGACGCGGACGCCGGCCGCCGGCTCCGGCTCTTGGGCTGGGTCCTGCTCGACTCCGGCTTCTATCCCGGGGCCACCGCGCGCTTCGAGCGTGCGCGGCAGATCCACGAACGGACACGCGGTCGTCTCGACGTCGAAGTGGCCGAAGACCTGGACGGGCTCGCCGAGGCCTGGACGTGGCGGCAGGGCTACGTCACGGCCCAGACGCTCGCAGATCGCGCGCTCGCCATCAAGGAACGAGCTGGGCTCGGCCAGGACATGGCCGTCGCGCGGACGCTGGCGATTCGAGGATTGATTCGTCAGCGCAAGGCCGACATGGCGGGCGCCCGCGCGGACTTCGAGCGGTCGATGGCCATCGGCGCCGCGGTGCGTTCAGGCCATCCGGAGTCCTTGCCGGCACTCGTGCTGTACGCCGACTACCTGCAGCAGGCTGGCGATGCGGCCGCGTCGTACCAATCCCTGAAGGTCGCGGCCGCGACGAGTGCCCTAGCCGCTGTGCGGCGTGACCACCCCGTGCTAGCCGACGCCGCCAGGGCGACGGCGATGGCCGCCTTCGACCTCGCCAGGTTCGATGAGGCGAAGGCGCTGCGGAAGGACAGTCTCGCCATTGCCGAGCGTGCCTACGGCGCCAACCACCCGCTGGTCGCCCTGCACCTCAACGACCTCGCAACGTCGTTGACCATGGAGGGGGACTACATCGCGGCACGGCGCCTGCAGACTCGCGCACTGACGATCTACGAAGCGCGGCTCGGCCCGGCTCACGGCTACGTCGTCACCGCGGTCTACAACCTCGGCGTCCTCGATTTCGGCATCGGGGATTTCGAGGAAGCCGCGCGGATGCACGCCCGGGCCGTCGCGCTTTGGGAACGTGCCGTCGGGCCCGAACATCCGTACGTCGCGTGGGGGCTCTCGGGGCTCGCCGACAGCCTTGCCAGTCTAGGCCGACCTCGGGAGGCCGTGCACTACTACGAACGCGCCCTGCGCATTCGTGAACGGACTCTGGGTCCACGACACACCCGCGTCGCCAGAACCCTGACCAACCTGTCCAAGAACCTGGTGCGTCTCGGGGCGACCGCCCGCGCCGATGCGTTGTCCGCCCGCGCCGTCAGCATTTGGGAAGACGCGAAATCGCCTGACGGCTTGACCGAAGCGCTGCTCGTGCGGGCGCGCGTCGAGTTGCAGGAGGGGCGGCTCGACCTGGCGCGCGCCGCGTACGAGCGCGTCATCTCGCTGCGCCTCCCGCTCTTCGGCGCGGCGCACCCCACGATCGCCGAGGCGGAGGCTGGGCTCGCGGAGACGCTGGCGATGCTTGGCCAGCCCGCCGAAGCGCGCGCTGCCGCCCTCCGAGCGGAGCGCATCGGCCGTGACCATCTCCGGCTGACGGTAGGCGCCCTCCCCGAGCGTCAGGCGCTCGGCTACGCCGCCTCGAGGCCGAGAGGCCTCGACCTGGCCTTGTCTCTCATCGCCGATGACGGGTCGGCGACCGAAGTCTACGACGCGTTGATTCGCAGCCGCGCCGTGGTCCTCGACGAGATGGCGACGAGACAGCGGCTGCGTGCGAACGCCTCGGCGACGGCAGCGCTCGGCAGGCTATGGAACGAGCTGGCCTCGGCACGACAGAAACTGGCGAATCTCGCCGTCCGGGGCCCGGCCGATGACAGCGGCCAGCGCTACGCGGCGGAGCTCGATGACGCTCGACGCGAGAAGGAGCGACTCGAAGCGACACTCGCCGAGGGCAACGCCGCCCTACGGCAGGAGCTGACGCGCAAGGAAGTCGGCCTGCCCGAGGTTCTCGCGTCGATGCCGGCGCGCAGTGCCGTCGTCTCGTTCGTCCGCTACAACCGCGCGCCGAGATCGACGTCGGCCTACATGGCTTTCGTCCTGCGCGCGGGCGAGGCCAGCCCGACCCCGGTCTTCCTAGGCTCGGCCAGGGCGATCGAGGACGCCGTGGCGCTCTGGCGGAAGGACGTGCCGAGCGGGCTGCGGGAGGACGGGACGATGATCTCGACCGCCGAGGCTTCGCTTCGGATACTGGGCGAATCGCTCCGTCGCAAGGTGTGGGGTCCACTCGCTCCACTCCTGACCGATGTCGATCGCGTGTTCGTCGTGCCGGAGGCCGACCTCAACCTCGTGCCGTTCGCAGCGTTGCCGGCTGGTCGTTCGAGCTATCTCATCGACGCCCGCTACACGATTCACTATCTCTCCGCAGAACGCGATCTCATCGCCTTCACGACCACGACCCGGGCCACGGGTCGCGGGCTGCTCGCAATGGGGGGGCCGGCGTACGGGGCGACGAGGGCACAGGCAGCGATCCGCTTGACCGTGCGTGGCGTCAGCGTGACCCCGATCGGCCCTGCGCTGCCTCAGTGCGTCACGCTCCAGTCGCTCTCGTTCGGCGAGCTGCCTGCCGCGGCACGGGAGGCCCGAGAGATCGCAAGGTTGTGGCGGCTGCTTCGGCCGGGCGCGGCGTCGGACGGGGCGCCCGCCGATACGCTCATCGGAACAGCGGCGACCGAAGCCGCGTTCAAGCGCGCGGGAGTAGGGCGGCAAGTTCTCCACCTGGCCACGCACGGCTTCTTTCTCGGCGAGTGCGCGCCATCGGCCGCCGCACCAGGCCCAACGCGGGCGCCGCGCTCCGTATCGGGGCGGACCCGCGTCTCGTCGTCGCTGGCGCGAAGTCCCCTCGTGTTCTCTGGTCTCGCGCTGGCGGGAGCCAATCGCCGGTACGACCCCGCTGGACGGGGCGATGATGGGATCCTGACGGCCGAAGAGGTCGCCGCGCTCGACCTCGACGGTGTCGAGTGGGCCGTCCTCTCTGCCTGCGATACCGGCCTAGGATCGATCAAGACGGGCGAAGGCGTCTTCGGGCTCCGTCGTGCATTCGAAGTGGCCGGCGCCCGAACGGTGATCATGAGCCTCTGGTCGGTCGAGGATCGGGCGTCGCGCGCCTGGATGCGGGCTCTCTATGACGGCCGCCTGCGAGCTGGGCTGTCGACGGCCGACGCTCTTCGCGAGGCGAGTCGCGCGATCATGCGCGAGCGGCGAGTCAGTGGTCTCGGCACGCATCCCTTCTTCTGGGCCGGATTCGTCGCCGCCGGTGACTGGCGCTGAGCACGAATCGGACGCGACCGTCAGGGCGGCAGCGGCGTCAGGCCTTCGCGGGCGGTATAGACGGCGAGGCCTCGCGCGTCGACGACGCGGCACCGTGTCCGCCCCTCGGAGGCGAGGCGGACGCGGCTGCCGGCGGCCAGCGTACCGGCTGGCTCGGTATCGCGGGCCGAGTAGTAGAACGGCTGCTCGGTGGCGACTTCGTGAGTGAACCGACGCGGGACCGGTGCCTGGTTCTTCGCCGGCACGGTCGCCGCGTCGGGCAGGATGCGCTTCTCCGGGCGGATGACGCCTTTCACCGGAACCTCCCCGCCAGGATCACACAACCAGGCTGTCGTCTGGAAGCACCTTCGGCGAGAAGATCGGCAGTGTGTGGCGATGCATCGGCGCCGCCATCAGCAGCCCCTTCTCTGCGATCATCTGCAGATTCGGCAGTGAGTAGGCTTCGGCCGCGCTCATGTTCACCTTGTAGCCGAGGTCCTGCAGGCTCGCGGCCGTCAGCCGGCTGAGCGGGTTGCCGGACGCCGCGATGAAGCCGGACATCAGCTCGTTCTTGAACACCGACTCGCGCCAGTGGCTGTCGGCGGTGCCTTCGCCGCCGGTGTTCTCGACCGGCACCGCCGTCGGGCCCTTGCCCTTCAGGACGCCGTACGCCTTCTTCGCCTTGGCCCCGGTAAAGGTCGGATTCGACGTGCCCGCGCCGGCGAGGACACCCTTGTCCTCCCAGATCGTGCCGATGCCGATGACGTGGCCCATCTCGTGGGTGATCACGTCGACCAGCGTCCCGTCCGCCTCCATGTCGGCGAGGTCGGCCGTGTCGAACTGCATGATGCCCTTCGCCGGCAGGAACGCGCTGGCGCCCGCCGACGCCGGCCGCAGGCTGGTCGGACCGGCCTGGCCGAGGATGCCGCCAGGACCGTCGATGGCGATGCCCTTGGCTTCGATCAGGAGGTCGTCGATCAGCACGCCGCCGACCATGACGCTAGGCAGATCGCCGACGATCACCTTCGTCCAGCGGTCCGCCGCCTTCTTGAACGCGGCTTTCTGCGTGGCGGTGAGCCCGCCCATGAACTGCACTTCGATCTTGTAGGCGGACTGAATCGCCTTCGCCGCCGCACCGGCTTTGACACTCTTGTGCGCGACGTACTTCTCGATGGTCTGCTGTCTCGCTCGTTTGGCCATAATCCGTCCTTTCATCTCTGAAACGCCGCGGCGCGGCGTTCGGTACAGGCATCGCGACGAGATGTGTCGGATGGAGGAGAAACGGGTCAGCCGGTCAGAGATTCCGCAGGAAGTGCAGACTCGGAGCGAAGAAGTAATCGCCGCCCTTCATCGTCACGAAGCCCTTGAAGTCGAATGGCGTCACGCCCGCCGTCTCGTCGTCCCACTGGTTCGGATACGCCTGCCCGCCGGGATTGGCGGCGTCCTGGCCGATGACGGGATCGAGGCCGGGCGCGGACGGCGCGCTCGGGAACCCAGCGAAGTTGGCCCAGTTCTGCTGCGTAAAGGCGAACTGCTGATCGATCCGGGCGTTGTAGGCCATGAACAGGAGGCCGACGTCGCCGGACGGCAGATGCGGGGCGACATCGGTTAGGAACTGCGGCAGCGATTCCGCTTCGGGCAGGCCGTCGGGATGGATCGTGCGCGGCACGTCCTCGTAGGTGATGCCTCGACGGGCCATGATGTGAAGGCGCTCGTTCGCGTCCGGCTCGAAGCCGCCGGAGCCACGCGGATTGGTCTTGCGGATGTGGGCATGGAACGGGCAGCGGGAGGCAGCGGCGTCGCCGGTGTAGTCGAAGTCGTTGTGCGGCGTCTTCAGGTCGGCCGGGTCCGCGGCCATGGTAATCGGCGTCCCGTCCTCGAAGCGGCCGACGACGAAGGCGCCGGCGCCCTCGCGATCCTTACCGGTCAGGCCGAGCGCATCCGCCAGCTGCTGCTCGCGGGTCTTGAAGCCCAGCACGTTCTGTTCGAGCTTGCGGAAGACGAAGAAGCTGCCGAACGCGAGCTCGTCGGGGTTCGCGACCAGCGGATCGGCGACCAGCGCGGTGCTGAGCGGGAACGTCGGATCCCACTGGGCGATACCCTCGTCGCGCGATTCCTGCTCGATGTCCTCGAGCAGCATCAGCGGCTGGCTGCGGCCGTCGATGTAGCCGAAGTGCTCGAGGCCATTGCCGACCGTGTTGCGCACCGCCTTGCCGACGTGTGTGCGGTGAACCGTGCCACCCGCGTCGCCGATCAGGAGCTGGATCGAGGCCGTGGCGCTCGAGCCGCGTGCGACTTCGGTGTCGGCGATCAGCACCATCCCGTCGAAATCCTGCTGGAACTCGGTCTCCCACGCCGCGACCGGGGGATCGCCCAGCGCGGCCTGGCCCGCCTTCATGCCCGGGTCGAATGCGCTGTTGTCCGGCTGCGACGGAAACGGCACGCCGAGCGCCGCGTAGCCCTTGGCGCTGAGGAAGGCGGCGCAGAAGGCGCCGCCGTCGGTGCCGTTGGTCTTGAAGGCATCGGCGGCGAGCAGCTGCTTGTAGGCGTCCGTGACGAACCCGTTGCCCAGCTGCCGGAGCAGCCGGCGCGAGGCGCGCGTGCTGGTGCCGAAAGTGAAGAACACGTTCCAGGTGTTGTCGCGGCCGTGGCCCTTCAGGATGTTGCCCTGCAGGTTGCGGAGCATCTTCTGCTCCTTGCTGTTGGCGGCCTTCCAGCGCAGCGGCGCGTCCAGGCTGATCGTCGGCGGGCAGGGCTTGCAATGGGTCGGCGGCTTCGCGTGCGACGGGCCAGCCTCGGCGGGCGCCACGGCGACGCTGGTCGGTTTGGTGATGGCAGGGATGTTGGTCTTCGGATCGGCCATGACAAGTCTCCGGGTCGGGCGGAGCGCCCTGCGCGTGCGTGCGTGGCGCGATGATCCGGAAACGCTGAATGTGCTGGGCTCGTACAAGGTCGAGCGACGATCTCCGGCTTGGGCGTCACCGGCGATGCCCTGAGCTACTCGTTCGGTTTGGGCTTGGCTCCCTCATCTCCAGACGACGCCTTGAGCAAGTTGGTGTTTCCGCGAATGACGAAGCGGGTGCTGGACGGCACCTGAGAATCGCCCCTGGCGTTTCGTTCGTACTCGAGTCCGAAGCCCAGGTCGAAGGCCTTTGGCGGCTCGGCAACGCCCCAGCGGGACACCGTCTTCACCGTGTCGACCATGAACCGTAGATAGAATCGGTGCGGGCGTGTCGGCAGGGTGGGAATCTGCCCTGAAGCGAAGCGCGCATCGTAGCGGTACCCGGCCGACACCGCGACCGCTGGTGTGACGAGCCCCTTCTCTGCATGAAGCACCCGCACGGGATTGTCGACATCGTGAACTCGACTCCTGTTTCCGTGAACCGCGCGGTTCGATTGGCGTCGTCCCGAAAGAGGGTCGCTACCAGGGGGGCTTCTCGTTGTCGAACGTGATGGCGTCGCTCGTCAACCTGTTCGCGCCGGTCATCACGACGAACGACATCTCCGATTCCAGTCTCTGGATAGGCACTCCGGCGCGAAAACCGAATCCGCTGCTCAAGCCGGGCTGCAGGACTGCGACTGTCGTGGGTCCGGCAGCGGCAGACTCCCCGGTGTTGGCCGCCATCACAGCCAGAACCGGCTGAGACGCCACAGCGGTCATCAGGCCGAACATGACGGTCAGGCGCTTTCTGGGTGTCATCGGTTCCTCCATACGGCTGGCGACGTCATGCCCCAGGCCCGCGCCGTTCGTCGCTGCACGCCAGACTCGAGGACGGGCAGCAGGTCAGACGCAAGAAACGCTTGAGGCGGGCATTCGGTACAGGCCCGCCAGCTCCTGGCCGCTGTTGGCCGCGGCCTCCGGTAGGCTAGGCGCGAGGTGTCCGCCATGTCCCTGTCCCCGCGCGTTACCGCCATGCTGGTGGTGTCGCAGACCATCACGCTCGTGGTCCTCACCGCCGTCATGCTGAGCGGCTTCGTGCAGACGTCGACCCGCTTCGGCGAGATCTCGGCCGAGCGCATCAACATCGTCGGGGCCGACGGCAAGACGGTGATCGCGATCAGCAACAAGGCGCGCGTCCCCGGGCCGGTCGTCGGCGGCACGGCCTATCCGGTCAGCGTCGCCGATGGGCGCGAGCACCTCGCCGGCATGATCTTCTTCAACCAGGATGGCGACGAGATGGGCGGCCTGGTCTTCAACAGCTTCCGGCTGCCGAACGGCAAGGCGGCCGGGATCGGCCACCTGTCGTTCGACCGCTTCCAGGACAACCAGGTGCTGGCGCTGCAATACAAGGAGAACGCGACCAGCGTGCAGGCTGGTCTGACCGTCTACGACCGGCCAGGCACCGGCGTCTTCGGCCGCAGCCTTGGCCTGGTCCGCGATGCGCAAGCGGCCGGACCCGAGCGCGCGGCCGAGCTCCGGAAGGAACTCGGCACACTGTCGGCCGATGCGGGGCTGGGCGCCGAGCGCGCGTTTCTCGGCAGCCGCGATCGCGCGGCGCAGCTCGTGCTGAAGGACGTGAAGGGACGTGTGCGGGCCCGGCTGGTCGTCGATGCCGACGACGCAGCGAGGCTCGAGTTCCTGGATGCCGCCGGTCAGGTGACCGCGCGATTCCCGGCAATCCGTTAGAATCCCTACAGGTCGGCAATGTCGCCGATCGCGGGAGGGTCTCACGTGCCCGATCCCTTGGCCTCGACCACCCTGAGCTACGCGGCGTACGCGGAGATCCCCGCCGACGGACAGCGCTGGGAGTTCCTCGACGGCGAGGTGTTCGTGACGCCCGCACCTTCTCCCGCCCACCAGTTCGCGGTGCTGCGGCTGGGCCGCTTTCTCGAAGACAACCTGCCGGTGTTCGGCGACGACGCGATCGCGTTCGTCTCGCCAATCGACGTCATCCTGAACGATAGTGAGATCGTCCAACCGGACGTGGCGGTCGCGCGCCGCGGGCAGGTATCCAGCCGCGGCATCGAAGGCGCGCCGCCGCTGCTGGTCGAAGTGGTGTCACCAACCAGGCCCAGCCTCGACCGCGACATCAAGGCACGCCGCTACGCCGCCAATGGCGTCGAGCGCTTCTGGCTGGTCGATCCCGTCGCGCGAACGATCGAGTGCTTCCGCCTCGTCGAGGGCCGGTATCTGATGACGGCCGCGGGCAGCGGGACCGCCACGCTCGACCTCGCGGATTTGCCGGGCCTCGCGCTGCCACTGGAGCGATTGTGGATGCCCTGAAGTTGCCGGATGACGATCTCTCGCGCACGCTGACCGTCTCGGGCGTCGACGCTCCGAACGCGCGGTCCGTCGCGGTCGCCGGCGGCGCGTACACCGTCCTGCTGACCGCTGCGCAGACTGGCGGTCGCTACTCGCTCATCGACATGCTGGTGCCGCCCGGCGGAGGTCCGCCGCTGCACCGGCACGACTTCGAGGAGATGTTCGCGGTGCTCGACGGCGAGATTGAGCTGACGTTCCGCGGCGAGACGCACCGCGCCGGTCCGGGGACGGTGGTCAACATCCCGGCCAACACACCGCACAAGTTCCGGAATACGTCGGATCGCCCGGCGCACCTGCTGTGCCTGTGCGCGCCGCCCGGCCAGGAGGATTTCTTCCTGGCCGTCGGCGATCCGCTCGAGAGCCGGGACTCGGCGCCGCCGACGCTCAGCGACGCCGAGAAAGCCGAGCGACGCAGCCGAGCGCAGGCGCTCGCCGCCACCTACCGCACCGAGCTGCTCGGTCCGTAAGCCGTGTCGACGACGTCGCGGCAGCGGTCAGAAGCCCTTCACCTTGCCGATGAGCTCGCCGATGTCGAACCGCGTCGTGAAGCTGAAGCGCACGTCGTCCCGCCCCTTCCCGACGTTGGCGTCGAACCCGATCTGGAATGGCGTCTCGGGAATCTTGAGCCGACCCTCGACCGCCGTCCGCCACGGGCGCCTGCGGACATCAGGCTCGTTGATGGCATCGGGCACGATCTCGATCCCTCGTAGCGGCCCCAGGTCACGTGCAAGTAGCTGACGATCTCCGGTGCCCGGTCGATGCTGTCGGACAACTTGTAGTGCCCGAGGCCGAGCCCGAACGAGAAGAAGTTGAAGACGTCGTCGCCGCCGAGGGTCTTGCCTTCGGCGGTGCTGTCGTCGCCGGTCAGCGTCTGGATGCCGCCACGAATGACTGGCGCGACGAATAGCGCGTTGGGCGCGCCCTGGTGGCGCCACGACGTGGCGCGGCCGTACAGCGGCAGATACAAACCGGCCTGAATGACGGCGCCCTTCCTCGAGCTGATGAACTGGTCGAGGGCCTCGGGCGGCTCCGACGCCCCCACCGCGGCGTCGCCAGCCTCGGAGTCGTCCGAGGCCAGCACGGGCACGGACGTCAGGCGAACGTCGAAGAACGTGTTGAGTGAGCGGGGCCGGAATGCCCCGCCAGCGCCGTCTTTCGCACCACGGCGACGCATCGAGAACGGCTGGGCCTGCAGCCAGGTCTTGTCGATGACGAGGGCCATCGTGAGGTCCTGCTGCGAGAAGTCGTCGCGCTCTTTGGAGAACACCATCCCGCCGGCGAAGTAGGCGCGCACTCGCCCCCAGTCGCCCGGATTGTTGACGGTTATGGGCTGACTCCGCGGAGAGGCTGCGTCGGCCGTATAGCCCGTGGCGACCAGCGTCGCCGCCTCCAGCACGGGCATGCTGAGAGCGACCGTGAACCCGCCGCGAGCGTCGATGGCGTCGGTCACGCCGCGATCCACTTCGACCTCCGGGTTCGCGCCGGCGAACACCTGCACCATGATGCGGGTCGCCGGAGGACCGCCCTGGCCCACGAAGCCGTCGGCGACGCGCGCACCTACGCGGATCGGGCGCAGTGCCGGTGCCGCCGGTCGCGGTGGCGCCGGTGGAGTCGGCACGACGACGGACGCGCTGCAGGTCGGCGCCCCGCTCGCTGGACGGACGCACGCGATGACGGCGTTGCTCGCGGCCAGTGCCGTCTGCAGCCGCACCTCGAAGCGGCCGGTTTCCGCGTCGACGGCATGGGTGACGGCGCGCTCGAACCCGGCGTCCGACTTCGCCTCGACCGTGATGCCGCCAGTCACGCTGCCCGGCGGCGTGACGTGCCCGACCACCACGACGTCCCCGGCCTTGGGTATCCGCAACTCGATCGGCGGACGTCCGCCCTGTGCCTGTCCGGGCACAGGGAGTGCCATCACCGCCGCCATCAGCCCGCCCGCTACTCCGGCCATCGATTTGGTGCCCATGTGTCTCCCCCCACCCTCTGGACGGACGCATCGGGGCGATTCCCCGCGCGTCGGCGGCCGGTGAAAGGAAACGCCGTGTCCGTCGAATACGTACAGCCGCCGTCGCGCGGGTACGAAAGCGCCCTGCCCGACGTTTGGTTCATTCAATCGGCGCGCGGCTCAGGGGGCCCCGAGCGCAACCTGCGCCAACGAGAGCATGGCCATGACCGACAACAGACCCGAACCACGACCCGAGGCCAGCCAGCCGTCGCCGGCAACAGCCCGCAAGACGATCGTGCTGTTCTCGGACGGCACCGGCAACAGCAGCGCCAAGGTGTTCAAGACCAACGTGTGGCGCATGTACGAGGCCGTCGACCTCAGGCCGACGCCGCCGGACGGACACGCGCAAATCGCCTACTACGACGATGGCGTGGGCACGTCGGCGTTCAAGCCACTGGCCGTCCTCGGCGGCGTGTTCGGCCACGGCCTGAAGCGCAACGTGCTCGATCTCTACAAGTACGCCGCGCGCAACTACCGGCCCGGCGACAGCATCTATGCGTTCGGCTTCAGCCGAGGCGCGTTCACCATCCGCCTCGTGGTTGCGCTGATCACCTCGCAAGGGCTGGTGCCGTCGGCCTCCGAGGACGAACTGAATCGACGCAGCCGGAACGCGTATCGCGCCTTCCGGCAGGACTGGCTGCCCAGACGGCTCGAATGGCCGACGAAGCTCGGCCGCGTGGTCCGCGACGCCCTCATCGGTTGGTGGGACGCACGGCGCGGCCGCACGGGATACGCCCCCGATGAAGTCGAACGTCCCGACATCGCGTTCGTCGGCGTGTGGGACACGGTCTCGGCCTACGGCGGGCCGATCGCCGAGCTGACGCGAGCGATCGACAACTGGATCTTCCCGCTCAGCATGCCGGACTACCAGCTGAACGCGAAGGTCCGGTGCGCCAGGCACGCGCTGGCCACCGACGACGAGCGCGACGCGTTTCACCCGTTGCTCTGGGACGAACGGCACGAAGCGCCGCCGGCCGAAGGCACCACGGAGCGGATCCAGCAGGTCTGGTTCACCGGCATGCATTCGGACGTCGGCGGCGGATATCCCGACGAAAGTCTGAGTTACGTCTCCCTGCTGTGGATGATGGCCGAGGCTGGGGCGGCTGGCCTGCGTACGCTCGACGTAATCAAGGAACGCTTCGTGGCGCTGGCGAGCAGTGCCGGCCCGATCCACGACAGCCGCAAAGGCCTCGCCGGTTACTACCGCTATCAGCCGCGGCGCATCGCGGCGTGGCTGCAGCCCGTCGACCCGCGGACGCTCGGCCTGCACGATCCCGAGCTCGTGGAAGACAAGGTGCCGCACGGGCTCCTCACGTCGGTGAACGTCCACGAGAGCGTGATCGCGCGCATCGCCAGCGGCACGGATCGCTACGCGCCGATCACGCTGCCGAAGGCGTTCCGGATCATCCCGTCGCAGGCGACACCGCCACTGCCGCCGATGGTGCCCCTGGCGCTTCGCCAGTGGCTCGGCACGCCGGCCCTGCAGGCGGCGCGCGAAGCAGCCTTCGAGGCCGTCTGGGATCTCGTCTGGCGCCGCCGCGTCGGCTACTTCGTTACCGTGGGTCTTACCGTGGTGCTCGCCGCCATGCCGGCCTGGATCGGGCGGCCCTGGGTCCCCGACCCATTGTGGCTGGGGGACGGGCGCACGTGGATCGACGCGCCGCTGCGTGTCGTCGGGGCGCTGCTGCCAGCCGTCTTCCGCACCTGGGTCGACACCTTCGCGCAGAATCCCTTCTACTTCCTGATCCTGGTCGGCCTGATCGTCGGCGTGATGCAGTACGGCGCCTCGTGCGAGCTGAGGCTCCGCGACCGCGCCCGGCGCATCTGGCGCCAGGCGGTGACCGTCGACGGACCGCCGCCCGATCCCGCTGAGCCCAACCGCATTCAGAGTCTAAGGAATTCCCCCGCATATCAGCGGCTCGTCCAGACGTTCAAGTGGCACGTGCTGCCCGACTGGGTCTTTCTGCCGCTCATTGTCGTCACCGCGTCCTGGCTGGCCGCCGCCGGCGCGACGCAGGCTTATCTGCCCTGGATGGAGGGCGACGCCACCCTGTGCACGAGCGCGGGTGACCGTGTCACGGACCTCGTCCACCATGACGGCAGGTTTGCGACGGAGTGGACGTGCCACGCGACCCAGAGGAGGGTCGTCAAGAATCGGCGGTACCGCGTCACGTTCCGAATCGAGAAGACCGACGAGGCGTGGTTCGACGGCAGCCATGCCGCCAGCCCGTTGGGCCTGCGCGCGGGCGATCTCGGCCTGGTGGGCTACCTGGGCACGCCCTTCCGTCGGGTCATCGAGGCGAACTACCTGCAGCCGGTCATCGAGATCCGGAGGCCGCCGGCCCGGTGGCGGTTCGACAGCCTGCACATGTCACCGCTCACGCTGGCCGAAAAGGAACCGGGCGTCTTCGTCGGCGAATTCCAGGCGTCCCACGACGGCGAGCTGTTCGTCTTCGCCAACGATGCCGTGCTGCCGTGGTGGCCGCGCTATTTCTACCTCGACCAGCCCGGCCACAACGACGGAACGGCGACCCTGCGAATCGACCGACTGGAGGAGGCTCCGGGGGGCACCGCAGGGACGAGCTCCTAGTCCCATTCACTGCCAGGAGACCCTGTGCCTAGATGCGATTTCGTCCTGCGCCGTGCCCGCAGACGGTGCAGCCGAGAGGCGGAGCATCAGTCCTCGTCGTGCTGGCAGCATCGGTACTCTCGCGACGTGGCGGCGCCGGTCGAACCGCAGAGGGCAGGGGCACCGAGGAGCTCTGCCGTGACCCCTCGCATCGACGCGACGGCGGACTACGTGGAGCTTTTCCGCCACAAGTTCGCTCTGATCACCGACCGCATGCGATTGATTCGAGGCCTGGCTCTGGAGCAGCGCGGCCGAGTCTTCAGCCGCCACGTGCACAGCGTCGAAGATCTCTTCGGCTCGGCGCACTTCGCCAAGATCGAGAGCATTGCCGGAATGTGGGAGTCGACCTCTGAAGCGATCGCGGGCTTTGCGACACGCGTCCTGACGGCACTCCCGGCCGTCGACAAGCTGAGCCGGCTGCTTCCTGGCTCGCCGACTGGGCGACTCCTTCTCCCGGCCAGAGGTGGCGGACGGTAGGCGGTCGGTCACTCAATGCAGCTTCTGTGTACCGACATGCCACGGGCGGCGCGGGTCTCGGCCCCTCACTCCCCGCCGCGCAGCGTCCGGGTCGGATCCAACCTGGACGCCCGGCGCGCCGGGACGTAGGCCGCGATCATCGCCATCGCGCCGAGGACGGCGATCATCCCGGCGAACGTGGTCGGGTCCGCCGGGGTGACGCCGAACAGCAGGTCCTGCATCAGGCGCGACACCAGCCACGCCGTCGGCAGGCCGAAGGCGAGGCCGGCGAGGGCCAGGCGCATCGTGTCCGAGAGCACGCGGCGCTGGACGTCGCCCGGCGAGGCGCCGAGCGCGAGACGGATCCCGAACTCCTGCCGCCGGCGGCTGACGCCGTAGGCGACCACCGCGTAGACACCGAGCGATGCCAGGAGGAGCGCGAACAGGGCGAAGCCGGCGAGGATCGTGGTCATGAAGCGGCGAGGCGAGATGGCGCGATCGACCAGCGTCTCGAGGACGCGGAGCTGGCTGCCGCCCATGTCGGCCGCGAACGGCGCCATCGACGCCCGCAGCGCCGGCACCAGCGCGCTGGTCGGCTGCGCGGAGCGCACCACCAGGTAGAACGCGTTGTAGCCGCGGTGCTGGCGGATCGGGATGTACATCTCGTTGCCGGCGGTGTCCTCGAGGGCGCGGTGGCGGACGTCCGCGACAACGCCGACCACGCGGCGGTCGTTCTTCGAACCCAGGCCATCGCTCTTCAGGTACTGGCCGATTGGGTCCTGGCCGGGCCAGATCGTGCGGGCCAAGGTCTCGTTGACCAGGATGACCGGCTCGCTCGCCGGTCCGTCGTCGCAGGTCAGGTCGCGGCCGGCGACCAGCCGCAGGCCGAGCGCCTCGCGATAGCCGTCGCTGACGAGGCGGACGAAGCCTTCGGGATGGGAGTCGCGCCCGAAGATCCGGCCGCGGCCGTGGATTGCCCAGCTGCGCGTGCCCTCGAGCGGCAGGATGTCGGTGACGCCCGCGGCTTCGACGCCCGGCGTCGCCCGCGCCAGCCGCAGCACCTCGTCGAAGTAGGCGGCGCGGCGTTCGAGCGCGCGATCCGGGGACGTGGGATCGAGGCGCAGCGCCGCCGCGCGCGTCGGCTCGAAGCCGAGGTCGACCTGGAGCGCCGACGCCAGGCTGCGCACCAGCAGGCCCGCGGCCACCAGCAGCACGCAGGCGAAGGCCATTTCGGCGACGACCAGCGTGGCGCGGGCCCAGCGGGCACGCCGGCCCTCGCTGGCGCCGCGGGCGCCGTCGCGGAGCGGATCTTGCGGCGACACCGCCGGAATCTGCAGCACCGGCACGATGCCGATGACGACGCCCGCGACGATCGCCAGCGCGGCGAGGACGCCAAGGGTCGCGAAGTCGACGCGAACCGTCGCCAGCAGCGGCAGCTTGAACGCGTCGAGCGCGGTCAGTCCGCGCGTCGCGACCACCGCGATCGCGAGACCCAGCATCGCGCCGAGACCGCTCAGCACCAGGCTCTCGGTGATCGCCTGCGCCAGCAGCCGGCCGCGGCCGGCGCCGAGCGCCACCCGCACTGCCATCTCCTGCCGCCGGCTGGCCGCCCGCGCCAGCTGCAGGTTGGCGAGGTTGGCGCAGACGATCAGCATCACCACGCCGACCGCCGCGAGCAGCAGGATCATCGCCGTCCGCAGGTGGCCGGCGACGTGCTGCGAGAGCGGGCTCACCAGCGGCCGCAGCGCATTGCGTTCCGGGTGTGCCTTCTCGAGCGACTTCGCCAGCACGCTCAGCTCGGCCTGCGCCGACTCGATGGTCGCGCCCGTCCGCAGGCGGCCGACGACGCCGAGCGAGTTGCCCATCTGGTTGGTGTTGTCGTTGAGCGGGAACGGCGGAAAGATGTCGACCAGGCGGCCCGGTGCGAACAGCGAGCCGAAGTCGAACGACGCCGGCAGCACGCCGACGATCGTCGACGGCTCGCCCTCGAGGATGATCGAGCCGACCGACGACGGCCCGGTCGAGGCCGTAGCGCTGCTGCCAGTAGTGATGGCTGATCAGGACCGCGTTCGGCCCGCCGTCTTCGGCCTCGGCCTGGGTGAAGCCGCGGCCGACGATCGGCTCGACGCCGAGCAGCGGAAAGAAATTGTGCGTCACCGGCACGCTGCTGACCCGCTCGGTGCCGCTCGCGCTCGTGACGCGCAGGTCGTCCGGCTTGGTGTAGGCGTAGTAGCCGGCCAGGTCGGCGAAGGTGCGGTTCTGCGCCTGCAGGTCGCGGAGGTGGTTGGCCTGGATGTGCCAGACGGCCACGCCGTCGTCGGCCCCGTTGCCGACCCAGGCCAGGCGGCCGGCGTCCGCCAGCGGCAGCGGCCGCAGCAGCAGGGCGTTGCCCAGGCTATAGACCGTCGCCGTGCCGCCGAGGCCCAGGCCCATCACCAGCAGCGCAAAGGTGGTGAAGCCGGCATCGCGCCGCAGCGTGCGGATCGCCAGCCGCAGGTCGCGGACGACGACCTCGAGCGAGGTACTCCCCGCTCCGTCCGGTGTGCCTCGCGGAGCTGGGTGATGCCGTTGAACTCCATGCGGGCCGTGCGGACAGCCGCGTCGCGCGACAGGCCGACGCGCTCCAAAGCCTCGGCCCGGAGCTGGATGTGCAGCGCGACCTCGTCGTCCAGGTCGCGATCGAGCTGGCGTCCGGTGAAGAGCGCGCCGACGCGCGCCAGCAGACGATGCAGGGCGGCGGTCATCCCTGCACCTTCTGGAGCTGCAGCATGCGGCTCATGACGCCCGAGACCCGCTCCCAGTTCGCGGTCTCGGCCTGCAGGTGCCGCTTCCCCGCCGCCGTCAGCGTGTAGAACCGCGCCCGCCGGTTGTTGTCGGAGGTGCCCCAGGTCGCCGACAGCCACTTCCGCTGGAGGAGGCGGACCAGGCAGATGTAGAGGGTGCCCTGGTTCACCTTCAGGGCGTCCTCGGCGACCTGCTCGATGCGCAAGGCGATGCCGTAGCCGTGCATCGGCCCCATCGCGTCCAGGGTCTTGAGGACCATGAGGTCCAGGGTGCCTTGCAGGATTTCGGACCGGTCGTCGCCCATCGGGACTCCTCTGTGGTGTATAGAGGAGTCTCACAGCGTCCTCTGTGATGTCAAGAGGAGCAGCGCCGCCTGGGCTCGCCCATCGACCGCAAATCGATCGCCGCGGCCGCCAGCCGTGTAGGAGACTTGGAACGCATGGCCACCCAGACCGTCGAGTTCCGCTACTACACAGGCCTCAAGCGGTCGATCTTCCGCAACCCCGTCCTCCGCGGCAGTTGGGATGCCTCCGGCCGGTACGCCGAGCTCTGGCTGGAGGACACGCCGATGGAAGAGATCGTGGGCGAGGACGGCTGCCCGACGTTCCGCGCCGCGGTCGCGATCGACCTCGCCGACCAGCACCGCACCTTCCGCTGGGGCGTCGCGCTGGACGGACCGCAGGGCAGCCACTTCTGGGGGATTCCGACCGAGGTGCACAACGCGACGTCGACCGAGCGCTACCGCGAGTTTCGGCTGACCGGCGCGCCGGACCAGGTCGAGCGCTACTACCTGACGCACGGCCGCCGGCTCGGCGCGAACAAGCGCGTCCCCTCGATCGGGAGCGAGACCGACCTGCACTTCGGCATCTGGGCGCCCAATGCGCAGCGAGTCGACGTGGTCTTCGGCGACGCCGCGCTCGGCTACATCGCCGACGACGGCACCGGCATCGATCCGACGCAGCCCGTCCTCGCGCTGGCCGGGCCGTCAGCTGACGGCATCTGGGAAGGCATGGCCGGAAGCAGCTTCGACGCGTTCAAGAGCCGGCCCTACATGTATCGCCTCGTCAACGCGCAGGGCACGACCGTCTTCCGCAGCGACATCTTTTCGCGTCACCAGATCGGCAAAGGCACCATCGATCCCGGGCGGGACGCCTGGCCCGGCACACCCGACACGCTCGACGGCACGGTGAGCTGTAGCGTGGTCATCGATCCCGATGTGGTGCGGCGCACGTTCCTGCCGCCACCACCGGGGGCGCCGGCCGACATGATTCCTGCGGAGGAGTTCTGGGCCAGCGAGCACACGCCTGGCTTGCCCGTCGCGACCGAGGTCGAGGATCTCGTCATCTACGAGCTGCACGTCGGCTCGCTCGGCTTCGGCAAGACCGGGCCCGGCAACCTGCTCGACGCGCTCGGCTTCCTCGATCATCTCGTCGACCTCGGCGTCAACACCGTGGAGCTGCTGCCGATGGCCGAGTTCTCGGGCAACGCCGCCTGGGGCTACGGCGACACGCACCACTTCTGCATCGAGTCGAGCGCCGGCGGGCGCGACCAGTATCGCCATTTCGTCCGCGAGTGCCACCGCCGCGGCATCGCCGTGATTCAGGACGTGGTCTACAACCACTACGACTTCCGCGCCACGCGGGCCCAGTGGCAGTACGACTCGACCGCGCCCGAGCACAACATCTACTACTGGTACGAAGGACGCGCCGCCGACTACGCCGATGCCGCGCTCGGATACCTGAGGAACGGCTCGAGCGGCGCCACGCCGCGGTTCTGGGAGGAGGTCGTCCGCCACCAGTTCGTCAGCAGTGCCGCGTTCCTGATCGAGGAGATGCACGTCGACGGCCTGCGCGTCGACCTCACCCAGGCCATCCATCGCGACAACGCGCTCGAGGCCGACGGGCGCTCGATCGGCGACGCCAACCAGTTCGGCCAGAAGCTACTGCGCGAGTGGAGCCGGACGCTGCACATGATTCGGCCGAGCGCCATGCTCATCGCCGAGGACCACACCGGCTGGGAAGGCGTCACCAAGGTGCCGGCCCAGGGCGGGCTCGGCTTCGACGCGACGTGGGACGCCGCGTTCTATCACAGCCTGATCGGCGATTCGGACATGGCCGGCGCGCGGCCGCGCGTGCTCAAGAACGCCGGCCTCGGCGGCGACGCGCCGCTCGCGATGGACGCGCTCTCCGGCGCGCTCTACGCGTCGCAGTACGACCGTGTCGTCTTCCACGAATCGCACGACGAGGCTGGCAACGCTCCAGGCACCGCCCGCACGATGGCCGTGGCCGTCAACGAGTGGCCGCTGGTCGGCGCGACGCGCACCTGGGCCGAAGCCCGCGCCCGCGTCTGCGCCGGCCTGTCTCTGCTCTCGGCCGGCACGCCGATGTTCTTCATGGGCGAGGAGGTCGGGGCCCAGAAGCACTACACCTACGAAGGCTTTCTCGCCTGCCGCGAAGATATCCTCGGCGAGCGCGCCGGCGACGGGGCCGCCATGTTCCGCTTCTACCAGGAGCTGATCACGCTGACCCGCCGCATCCGGGCCATCCGCAGCCAGAACATCGACATCCTGCACCAGTCGAACGCCAACCGCGTCATCGCCTTCAAGCGATGGCTCGACAACGACGAGATCATCGTCGTCGCCAGCTTCAACAACACGGCGTTTAGCGACGGCTACGCGATCGAGAAAGACCTGACCGGCATCCCCGACGCCGGCTGGAAGGAGCTGTTCAACAGCGACAGCGCCAGCTACGGCGGGCAGAACGTCGGCAACCTCGGCGCGGTGGTCAGCAGCCGCGGCGGCCGGCTGAACGTCGTGGTTCCCACGGCCGGGTTCGTGGTCTTCGCCAGACAGTAGCGCCGTGTCACCCACGGGCAGCGCCCGTGATCTTTGTCGGTGTGGCCCTCGCCACCACACCGCGCCCACGCCGTCTCCCTCCGCGCTATTTCGCAGACCCTCGTCAAACGGCTGCGCTCACAGCGTCCCACAGCGGATACGACGTCGGCGGCATGAACTGGGTCATCAGGATACGGATGCGGCCGGTCGAGGGCTGGGTGCGCCAGAAGGTGCTGGCCGCGCCCTGCCAGCCCAGCTCGCCCTGAGCGGCGCCGCCCGTGGCTATGCGCAGGCCCGCCCCGAAGCCGCCGCCTTCGTACGGGACTCCCGCCGGCAGCAGGTTCGAGCAGGCCAGCCGCGCCGTCTCGGGCTTCATCACGCGGCGCGCGCAAGGGAGCCGGCGTCCGTCACCATCCGGCTGAAGCGCGCGAAGTCGTGCGCCGTGGACACCAGTCCTCCGCCGCCCGCCGGGAGCGTCGGCGGCTTCAGCCATACGCTCGACTCGCGCGCATCGCCCGGCACGATGCCGGTCGGCGTGACGTCGTAGTTCGTCGTCAGACGCGCCGCCGCACCCGCGGGCACCTGCAGTCCGGTTGACGCCATCTGCAGCGGCGCGAAGATGCGCTCGCGGAAGAAGGCGTCGAGCGACTGGCAGGAAGCGGCGCGGAAGAACGGGGATTTGCGGTTCTGGCGGGGTTGCCCGGGCCCTGCGGGTGCGCCCGGCCGACGGCGTCCACCCACAGGATTACGGCAATACGAAGATGGAGATGAGCCTAGCGGCGTCCGCGGAAGAAGAAGCCGCCGCCGCCCAGAAGCAGAATGACGACGACGATGATGAGCAGGGTGTTGGTGTCCATATTCACTCCAGATCAGGTTGCGGGTGACCCACCACCCGACACACGGTGACGCGACACATCCAACCGGCTGCCCATTCGGGACATCGGCGAGGTGCGCAGCTGCTCCATTGCAGGAATCCTGCCGGCCTGCCCGGCAGGGAGATCGTTTCCGCGCACAATGAGGCCGCCCATGCTGGCCATCCTGTTCGTCATGACCGCGCCTGCCGCCCTCGGCGTGCTGCTCAGGGTGCTGGCGTGGCGTGGGTGGCGGAAGCGCGTCGCGATGCGGCGCTGGCCGACGGCGCCGGCCGTGATACGCGGCCATCGCACGCGCCTGTCGGGCCGCACCCGCATGGTCGACGTCGAGGTCCGCTACAGCCATCAGGGGCACGACTACAACGTGTGGTGCGTGTCCCCCACGAGGAGCTGGTCAGGCTTCTCTTCATGGCGCTCGTCGGCGTGGTGCTGACCGTGCTCGTGTTCTTCCTGGGTGCGGCGCTGGTCAGGACCCATCGCCTGCGCCGCTCGGCGCGCGTTCCGACCGACTCGGCCTTCGCTTTACCACGATAGCGACAGTTCGGCCGCCGTACACGGAACGGTCGCTAGTACCGTTCGGCTCCATGCTGGCGGGGACGCGGTGGCGGGCTCGAGGATGCGAAACACGTCCTCGTCCTCGTGTCGTCGCCGATATGGAGGAGACTGTGATGCGAACTCGACGTGACGTCAGGCGCTGGATGGCGCCAGTGCTCGGCGTCGTCGCCGTGGTGGTTCCGGCCATTGCGGAAGCCCAGGTGCGCTGGGGCCGGCCGGCCACGCCGCGCGCCGGCGCGTGCTTCTACCGCGATGCGGGGTTTCGCGGCGACTACTTCTGCCTGCGGGCAGGTCAGGATCTGCCCTCCGTCCCGGCCGGCTTGAACGACGAAATCTCGTCGTTCCGTGCCTTCGGCGAAGCCGAGGTGACGATCTTCCGGGACCGCCGGTTCTCGGGCCGGTCCGAGCGCTTCGCGAGCGACGTCCGCAATCTGCGCGACCAAGGCTGGAACGACCGGCTGTCGTCGCTGACCGTGCGCACCCTCGACCGCCGGCGCGGCGATGGCGCGGATCGCGGTCCGCGGCGGGGCGACGGCCGCATCGACGATCGGCGCGATGCCCGCGAGGATCGACGGGACGCCCGCGAGGATCGCCGCGACGACCGCCGCGACGCGCGGATGACCCGGGCGAGCGCCCAGGAGATCGTTCGGCGCGCTTACTTGTCGGAGTTTCGCCGCGAGCCGGATCGGGGCAGCGCGGGCTGGGTCGACATGCTGATGAACGAGAACTGGACCGAAGCGGACCTGGTGCGGGAGCTCCGCCGCAGCGCCGAGTACCCGCAACCGGAGGCCTTAGACGGCCCGGCGTCACGACGGACGGCGTTCCCTTTAGGCATACGCACCGTTCGAGTATCTCAGCGTCGTGGTGGCCCAGGAACTGCGAGCCGGCATCAGGCGAAGCGGCGATCGAAGTCTGCTCGAGCGGAATGTCCTCGCCGTCTTCGAGCGGGCCGGGCGCGTGATCGCGCCATCCGCCCTCTCGTCTCGAATCGGGATAGGCTTCTCGCGATGGTCGTTCTCCGCTGCACGCGCGAGCTGCTGGCCCGGGTCACACGAGCGCCCGTCGAGCCCGCGGCGACATCGACGACGCGCCTCGGCGACTGGTACGTGTCGCTCGTCCGCGTCGGGCGGCGGCAGTACCTCCTCGCCATCAGCGAGCGCGCGCGCCTGCCGGTGCTGGTCCCCGCGCGCGACGCTCAAGGCATGGCCGAGACGCTCGCCGGGGCGGCCGGCCGGGTGCTGCTCGGCATCGGCGTGCCGGAGGCCGACGTCGAGGTCGAGAGCGCGGCCATGGTCGACGCCGTGTTCGCGCCGACGCGCAACCGCAGCCTGCTCGGCACCATCAACGACTTCACGTTCGCGATCCAGCATCGCCTGCAGCGCGAGCCCACGTCGCTGGACGAGCTGGCGATCTGGCTCGCGGACACGCCGATCCACACGCGGTTCCATGACGGCAGGCCGATTGATGTGACCCGCCAGGTGTTCGGGCTCGAGGCCGCGCCCCGCAGGCGGCGGACGCTCGACCCTCTGGCGCTACCGGACATCGCTGTGCCGCCCACTCCCAAGCCGGGCCGGCAGCCCGCCCCGAAGCGCGCCGAACCGCTGCCGATGGAGTTCGCGCTCTACGCCGAGATGGCATCGGTGCAGCGCTGCGAGTATCTCGACGGCACCATGCACGTCTCGCCGTCGCCGAGCCCTGCCCACCAGGTGGCCGTGCTCCGCCTCGCGCGGACGCTGGAGGACTACTTCGCTGGAGCCGATTGGGAGGCCGTCGTGCTCGCCGGGCCGGTCGCCGTGTTCCTGGACCGTGAGACCGTGGCCCAGCCTGATGTGGTCGTCGCGAGCCGGAAGCAGCTCTCCGCCCGCGGCGTCGAAGGACCGCCGCAGCTCGTCGTCGAAGTGGTGACGGCAGCGAGCGCCGGCCGCGACCGCGACGTCAAGATGCGCAGCTACGCCGCGGCACGGGTCGAGCGTTACTGGCTGGTCGATGTCGACCGCCGGACGGTGGAGTGCCTGGGACGCCACCGCCCGCCCGGTGCGTCCACGGTGTCGCTCTCCCGTGGCGTGCTCGCCCCCGCGGACCTGCCGGGGTTCGAGCTGCGGCTGGAGACGCTCTGGCTGTAGGAATCGCCGGGCGAGGTGATGCGGACGCCCCCCTGTGCGCGCTACAATCGAACGGTCGGCAGGCTCGCCGATCGCGGGAAGGTCTCACATGTCCGATCCCTTGGCCTCGACCACCCTGAGCTACGCGGCGTACGCGGAGATCCCCGCCGACGGACAGCGCTGGGAGTTCCTCGACGGCGAGGTGTTCGTGACACCTGCTCCTTCGCCCCTGCACCAGTTCGCGGTGCAGGAACTGTGGCGCTTCCTCGACTCCAACCTGGCGCCCTTCGGCAACGATGCGATCGCCTTCGTCTCGCCGATCGACGTGATCCTGCACGACGCCGAGATTGTCCAGCCGGACGTCGTGGTCGCGCGCCGCGGGCAGGTGTCCGGCCGCGGCATCGAAGGCGCGCCGCCGCTACTGGTCGAAGTCCTGTCGCCTACCAGGCCCAGTCTCGACGGCGAGATCAAGGCGCGCCGTTACGCGGCCAACGGCGTCGAGCGCTTGTGGCTGGTCGATCCCCTGGCGCGAGCGATGGAATGCTTCCACCTTGTCGAGGGACGCTACCAGCTCACGGCATCCGGCCGCGGTGACGGGCCGCTCGTCGTCGCAGACCTGCCCGGGCTGGCCATCGCCCTCGATCGGCTGTGGCTATCGTGAGCGCACGAGCCGCCTGAGGTCGATCGGCCCGCACGCCGCATCTGGTGTCCACCACCATCGGTCAGCCCCGTGCCGATAGTCTCGCCCTTCAGCGCAGATAGAGGAGCTGCCGAAGGTGCTTCCGTTCCGCGGGCTTCCGCGTGGCTATGTAGCCGGCGATCTCGTACTCGTTGAACATCCGCCAGATCGCCGTCAGGAACCTCGGGAGCTTTCGGGCGAACGCCGCGTCGTCTTTCGCGGCGGCGGCGAACGTTCTCAGCTTCTCGCCGATCAGGTAGTCGAGGGCGCTCTTCGCGCCGAAACGCCGCCTGATGCCCCGCGCTGCCTTGGACTGCTCGACCCAGATCTTCTCGAATCGCATGGCGCGAATATATCGGCGAATACGGCCAGCCGCAACTACACCTTGAACGGGTTGTGGATCGTCAATCGACCATCGATCACCTGGCCGGATTGGAGGTCTTCCGTGTACAGCGTCGCGCAGTCCGCATCGAGGGCGGCCGCCACGATGAGCGCGTCGTAGATGTGGAAGCCGTACTGCCCGGCCAGGCGCAGGGCCGCGTCATGCACCTCGACGGTGATGGGAACCGGGTCCGGGCACAGGATCCGAATGGCTTCGAGCGCCTCCGCGACGTCCGGCCAGGACATGCGCAATTTGCGAACCGCGACCGACGCCAGCTCGTTCAGCACTTGCACGCTGATCAGCCCGCCACGCGAGAGCAGCGCCTCGGCGGTCGGGGTCCGAGCGTCCTGCTCGCCAATCGCGTAAACCAGGACGTTGGTATCGAAGAACGCCCTATCGTTCATGCGCCTCTTCGCGATCGAAGGTGAAGCCCGCCGGCAGCGGCCGTCGCAGCCGCCGCAGGCGTTCGATCGCCTTCTGCCGGCCGCGGTCGCGGGTTACTTCGAATTCTCGATCTCCCGCCACCCGAATCTCGATCTGGTCGCCCTCCTCGAGGCCCAGTGCATCGACGACCGCGGCGGGAAGGCGAACCGCCAGGCTGTTGCCCCACTTTGACACCTGCATCTGTCCGCTCCTCGGTAGATATACTCTATCTGAAGTATATCCTATCCCCAAGTGCGGGCGCTCCACCTCCGCGACGCGCGAGACGATTCGCGACAATCGTAGAGCCCGGCAGTTCTGCCGGCTCGCGGGAGATCTCACATGTCCGATCCCCTGACCTCGACCACCTTGAGCTACGCGGCGTATGCGGAGATCCCCGCCGACGGACAGCGCTGGGAGTTCCTCGACGGCGAGGTGTTCGTGGCACCTGCTCCTTCTCCCGCGCACCAGTTCGCGGTGCAGCGTCTATGCCGCTTCTTTGAAGACAATCTGCCGGCGTTCGGCGACGACACGATCGCCTTCGTCTCGCCGATCGACGTGATCCTGAACGACGCCGAGATCGTGCAACCGGACGTGGTGGTCGCGCGCCGCGGACAGGTGTCCGACCGCGGCATCGAAGGCGCGCCGCTCCTGCTCGTGGAGGTCGTCTCGCCCACTCGCCCCGGCCTCGATCGCGAGGTCAAGGCGAGGCGGTATGCCGCGAACGGCGTCGAACGGTTCTGGCTCGCCGATCCGATTGCTCGAACGGTCGAGTGCTCCGGACGGGTCGACGGAACGTACGTGCTCGTAGCGGCCGCCAGCGGGACCGAGACTCTCGCCATCGCGCCGGGCCTGCACCTCGAACTCGCTCGGCTCTGGATGCCTTGACTCGGTGGGTCCGCTGCGACTCACGGCTTACGCGTTGACCGCCCCTCCGCCTTGATGCGCTGAGCCCGCTCGCGGCCGGATGTCGCCTCGGCTAGAATCCGAGGCACGCGTGAGTGATGCCTCCCCTGCCGTCGTCGTGCTCGGAGGCCCGAACGGGGCCGGCAAGTCGACCGCTGCCCCGCGGCTGCTTCGGGGTGCCCTGAAGGTCGACGAGTTCGTGAACGCAGATACGCTGGCGCAGGGCCTGTCAGCCTTCCGGCCGCAGGACGTGGCCGTGGAGGCGGGGCGGCTGACGCTCGCGCGGCTCGACGCGCTCGAGGCCCAGCGCAGGAGCTTCGCCTTCGAGGCCACGCTCGCGAGCCTGACCCTGGCGCGACGACTCGAGCGCCTGAGTGCCAACGGCTACCGCGTTCACGTCGTGTATCTCTGGTTACCTACCGTGGACCTGGCGCTGGCGCGAGTGGCTGAGCGCGTTCGCGTCGGCGGGCACCACGTGCCCGACGACGCGGTCAGGCGCCGCTTCCAGCGAGGGCGCGAGAACTTCTTCACGCGCTATCGTGTTCTGGCCGACAAGTGGTACATGTACGATGCCTCGTGGCTGGACGGGCCGCGCCTCGTCGCCGAAGGCCAACGAAATGCCGCCGTCACGATTCACGACGAGCAGTCGTGGCAAGTCGCGGCAGGTGACTACGCGAATGAGTGACCCCCACGAACCTACTCCGGCGGAGCGCTTCAACGACCGGGCCATCATCGACGAGGCCCTGCGCGAGGCGGCGCGCGATGCCCGCCGCTTCCACAAGGCCATGGGCAACCCGATGGCGACGCTGGGCGACGGCCAGGTCGTCTGGGTCCAGCCCGAGGACATCCGCGTCGAGGACGCGCCGCAGCCGCCCAAAGCAGAGCCCGGGACCTGAGCGGCAGTCGCGAGCAGTTGGCGTCGCGCAGGTCACGCGCGGCGGGCCCGCTCGCCTGGGCTCGCTCCCGGATGTAGGGCGCGAGCCGCGGGCGGAAACGGAGCTGGATTCGGCTCGTCGCCGTTCCGGCGGCTCGATACGCCCCCATCCAGTGCTTGCACGGGTCGGCATCCAGCTCGGCGATCGGCGTGAACGTCTCCTCCAGGTGCGAGACGCGCCGGATGCGTTATTTCTCGCTCTCCCACGTCGCCGACTGATCGCGCCGCGCGTGTAGAACGCGGGCGATCAACAGGACCTCCTCGCTCTCGACGCGGTAGTAGATGACATAGCGGCCGACGGGGAACGAGCGAAGGCCCGACTCGATGTCTGCGCGCAGGCGGCCGGCCCGTGGGTGTCGCGTCAGCATCACGGCTCGGTCCAACACGTCCGCGAGCATCTGGTCGGCTCGACCCTCACCAGCTTCGTCTGCGAGGTAGCCCCACGCGACGCGGAGGTCTTCCTCGGCCAGGGCTGACAGGTAGTAGGTCATCCCCGCTTTGGCTTGCGGCTCCTCCGCGCCTCGGTCTTGATGCGCTCGAGCAACGCCGGTGTCGATTCGGGACCGTAGGCGACGCCTCTATCGCGCACGAGCTGGTCGAACCCCGCCTTCACATCGGCGCGGAGCAACTCCCTCTCCGCGTCACGATCCTTGAGAAGACGCAGAGCTTCCCGTACGACCTCGCTGGCGGTCTGGTAGAGCCCGCTGTCGACCTTTTCGTTGATCAAGCGCTCGAGCTCTGGGGTCAAGGACACGTTCATCGAAGCCTCACGTTCCAGAATAGGAGGCGTAGCGAGACGTGTCAATACGTAGCACTTTCTGCTATCTGCGACACCTTCTCCGAAGCCGCTGTGGACCTATATCCCGCCCAATCGGGCGAACGCGAGGGGCAGGAGGGGCTGCATGTCATCGGCGAACACCGGCAGCATGGCGCCCTCGCCATACTGGCGTCCCGCCTCGGCCAGTTCCTCCGAGACCCACTCGACGAGCGGTGCGGGTGCCAGGACGCGGGCCCCTCGCCCGAAGCTGAGGATCCAGCTTCGCAGCGTGTAGTCGTCGCAGACGTCCATGGTCAGGACCACCGACCCATCGGCCCGGTCCTTGAGTTTCTGCGATGGGTGCCACGAGCGCTCGCGGATGTAGGGCGCGAGCCGCGGGTGGAAGCGGAGCTGGATTCGGCTCGTTGCCGCGCCGGCGGTTCGATACGCCCCCATCGAGTGCTTGAACGGGTCGGCATCCAGCTCGGCGATCGGCGTGAACGTCTCCTCCAGGTGCGAGACGCGCCGGATGCGCTCGACGGCGAACGTGCGCAGTTCCCCGTAGGCCGGCACCAGGCCCCACAGATAGAGGCCGCCCTGCGCGTGCACCAGCCGATGCGGATGCATCGTGTAGTCCTTCTCGCGCCGGTTCGCCGCCGAGTAGTAGCGCATGCCGATGACGCGCTGATGCAGGATCGCCTCGAGCAGCTTGGCGATCACGCCGTAGGTCGTCGCGTCCTGCCGCTTGGCACCCCTCGGGTTCGCGGTGACGACCCCCGGTAACCGATCGAGAAACTTCTTCATCTGCGGCGACAGCGCCGCCTCGAACTTGTCGAGCGCGCTCTGGACGTCGGCGAGGACGTGCGACCCGGCAAAGCACTCGATCAGCGCGCGGCTGTAGTAGAGCGCGCACAGCTCGGAGAAGGTCAGGCCGCTGCGCGCCAGGGCGCCGAGGGACCGGGTCTCGAGCCGCCAGACTTTGCTTCGCGCCGTTGGGGCTCCCGCCGGTCGGATCGTCGTCGTAGATCGGGAAGCCGGCTTCCTGGAGGGCATTGAGATCGCGGCGGATCGTGCGCGTGCTGACGTTGAGGTCTGCGGCGAGCTTCGGAATGGTGCTGTCGCGGCCGCGCCGCCATCGCCTGGAGCAGCGTCCATTGCCGAATAAGTTCTCTATTCCGGTGCATGGGCGGGGTCCGTCCCTCGAGCGAGGGCCGGATTCTATCCTGAGGGCGGGTTGACCACTCCTGTCACACCCCCATCTTAGTCTTCCGGCTCGAACAGGCCACTCGCCTGCGGCTGCGCTCCCCCGGCGCGCCAGTCTGGAGGATTCACCGTGACGTCGTTCCGTTCGCTCGCCCTCGTGTCCCTCGTCGGCCTGGTCGTCGTCGGCTGCTCGAAGGATTCGTCGCCGCCGCCCACCTCGCCTACGCCCGCGGCGCCTACCGTGACGGCCATCACCGTGACCGGCTACAGCGGCACGGCGATGAATCGTCGCGACCAGACGGTGCAGCTGGCCGCCAGCGCGCGCTACTCCGACGGGTCGACCCGGGACGTCACGGGCTCCGCTGCGTGGCGGAGCGACAACCCGCGCCGTCGCTGCCGTGTCGTCGAGCGGGCTCGTCACCGCCGTGGCCGACGGCGAGGCCACCATCGCCGCCGACGTCCAGGGCGTGGCGGGGAACGTGCGCCTGCGTGTCCGCTGCCGAAGGCGGGCCGAGCCGCAGGTCACCGGCAGCATCGACGTCCGCACCGTCCCCCGAGCCCATCTACCTGTTCCGCGCCGAGATGACGCTCACCTTCCGCGAATTGAGCCAGGCCGTCGGCATGAACGTCAACTTCGTCAACGTGACCTGGCGCGACTACAACGGCCAGCTCCTGATCTTCCGCAACTACAACCCCGGCGTCCTGGCGCAGATCTGGGGCAACAACCACATCGCCGCCGGCGCCTCGCGCGGCATCGTCGCCCGGATCGACTATTCGCGCGCGCTCTCGCGCGTGTCCGTGCAGGTCGAGACGTCGGTCCATGACGACTTCGGCAACGTCATCAACTTCAGCGAGACGTTCCGCGACAGCGTCGGCGTGCGGCCGCAGGCGCCGCTTTCGCTGTTCGACCTGCACCGGCCGGCGGTCGTTGGTCGACGAGGGCGAACTCCTTCGATGACAAGGTCCGATGGCGGCGAACTCGGGTGCTCGACGTCGTCCGCGCTCGTGGCGTGCGGCTGTTCTACATCCTCGACAACGTCCGTCGACCCTCACATGAGCCACCTGGTTGCCGGCGCAATCTCAGCGAGTCGGCCAAGGCGCGACCGGGCGCCAGCCGGCGAGGAAGGGCTTGAAGCGCGCGAAATCCTGATCGCGCGTCACGAGGGTGATGCCTTCCTCGCGGCAGGAGGCTGCGACCAGCGCGTCGTGAACCAGCGACGGCTTCGCCGCCGCCGTCCATCCTTCGCGAACGGCAAGCTTCGCCAGGACCTCGCCCGCCGTCCTGTACGCGCCGATGGAGGGCGCAAACACGCGGCGCCGCCGCGCGAAAGGCCCGACGATGCCGTCCTCCAACGCACGAATCTGCTGGGGCGTGCGGGCCCCGGCCCGCAGTTCGAGGAGCACCACGGCGCTCAGATGGGTGGCGTGTGAGAACCGCCCAAGGAATGCCGTGAACGCCGACTCCTCGGCCGGATCACGCAGCACGCCAATCAGCACGTTGGTGTCGAACGCGAACCGCATGTCCGGTCAGCGCGATTCGTACAGGGTGCCGAGCCCGCCCGCCCGGCGCAAGGTCCGGATGCCGCGTCCCAACTCGCGCCGAAAGGCGATCTCGTCCAGGGCGGCATCGACGGCCTCGGTCTCGGTCGCGACCTTCAGCTCACGCTTGACGGCATCCAGCTTGCGCTGGTCCATGAGCATGTTCTTTCGCACCCAGCGACCCGCTCGCTGCGACACCGGCGTGCCTGTGACCTTCGCTCGCGCAACGCTCATGGCGCCTCCACCTGTATGAACAGTCTCGCCCATCTGTATCGATGGCGCAAGGGCGACCACAGTCAGCCGAGTCCCGCGCCAGCCGCGTCGGCCCGCAGTGTGCGCCGTGGCCGCGTGACCGGCCGGCCCGACGGACCCGCCAGGACGTTCGTCAGGAGACGCTGGCGCCGCTCCTTCAAGACACGAGGGATGGCTTCCTTGCGGGCGGCCACGGCCATCGCCTTGGCCTCATGGAGAAGGACGCGACGGTGGACTACCTGCGACCGGTGATCGACTTCGCCGCAACCACGGGCGCCTACGTGATCTTCCGCAACCAGGTTCCGGCGCTGAGCCTGGTCGAGCACATCCCGTCCAGACGGCCGCCGGCCATCTGACCGTCAGCCGGGGAGGCGGTGGCGCAGTCCCGTGCCGTCCGTCCGTCGTTCGTCGTTATTCGGGGCGTTCGCCGTCTGACCAAGCCGCCTCTTGATCTCGGCGGCCGTGGAGCACCCGGGCCACGAGCAATATGTCGGAAGGCCGCATCAGCGCCGCTTCTTCTGCCGCTCCCGCCCTTCAGCCTTGATCTTGTCGGCGATGGACCGGCCCGTCCCGCTCCCGTAGGTCACGCCTCCATCGCGAACGAGTTGAGCAAACCCGACCTGGACATCGGCCCGAAGCTGCTCACGGGCAAGGTCTCGGTCGTTCAACAAGCGGAAGGCCTCCCGAACGACCTCGCTCGCAGTCTGATACAGACCGCTTTCGACTTTCTCATTGACGAGCCGCTCGAGCTCCGGTGTCAAAGACACGTTCATCCGCGCTCCACTGCAAAGACAATCAGGGTAGGGCCGCATTCACCCTCTGTCAATGTATGGCAGTTTTTGCCATGCCTGCCAGCGGAGCGAGCATGCCGCCCTTGCCATACGGGCGCCCTGCCTCCGCCAGTTCCTGCGAGACCCACGTGACGAGCGGTACGGGCGAAGCTGATCCGGCTGGTCGCCGTTCCGGCGGCCCGATACGCCCCCATCGAGTGCTTGAACCGGTTGGCGTCCGACTCGGCGACCGGCGTGACAGTCTCCTCCTGGTGCGAGACCCGCCGGATGCGTTCGACCGCGAACGTCGGCAAATCTCCCAGTCTGGAGGATTCACCGTGACGTCGTTCCGTTCGCTCGCCCTCGTGTCCCTGGTTGGTCTGGCCGTCGTCGGCTGCTCGAAGGATTCTTCGCCCCCGCCCACGTCGCCGACGCCCGCCGCGCCCACCGTGACGGCCGTGACGGCCGTGACCGTGACCGGCTACAGCGGCACGCCGATAATCCGCCGCACCCCGACGGTGCAGCTCTCGGCCAGCGCCCGCTACTCGGACGGCTCCACGCGCGACGTCTCCGCGGCGGCGGGGTGGCGCTCGGACAACCCGGGCGTCGCCGAGGTGTCGCCCGGCGGGCTCGTCGCCGCCAGGGGCGACGGCGAGGCCACCATCGCCGCCGACGTCCAGGGCGTGGCGGGGAACCAGCGGCTGCGCGTGGCGCTGCCGCGGCGCGCCGAGCCGCAGGCCACCGGCACCATCGACGTCCGCCCGTCGCCGAGCCGATCTTCCTCTTCCGCGCGGAGATGACGCTGACGTTCCGCGAGTTGACCCAGGCCGTCGGCATGAACGTCAACTTCGTCAACGTGACGTGGCGCGACTACGACAACAAGCTCTTGATCTTCCGCAACTACAACTCCGGCGACCTGGTGCAGATCTGGGGCAACAACCACATCGCCGCCGGCTCGTCGCGCGGCATCGTGGCGCGGATCGACTACTCGCGCCTGCTCTCACGGGTGTCGGTGCTGGTCGAAACGTCGGTGCAGGACGACTTCGGCAACATCATCAACTTCAGCGAGACGTTCCGGGACAGCGTCGGCGTCCGGCCGCGGGCGCCGCTTTCACTGTTCGACCTGAACCGGCCGGCGGTCGTTGTCGACGAGGGCGAACTCTTTCGATGACGATGCCCGATGGCGGCGAACTCGGGCGGTGACGCCGAAGCGCATCACCGACCTCGCCGAGTTCGCCGCCGACTATATCGAGCTGATGCGGGCCACGCACTGCGGCCCCACGGCCGCCGACCTCATCACCTACGCTTCGCCGAGGACCGCGGGTCGAAGACAACAAGCCGACGGACGAGGGCTGATGGGGCCGGGTCCGGCATGCCTCACTTCGCCGCGTCGTTATGCCCTCGTCCTTCGGACTCCAGCCTCGGCCATCACGAGATCGGCGAGGCCCAGCGCGAGTGGAGCGTCAGGAGAACCTCCGAGTCCAGGGCAGCGTAGTCGACTTGATCCGTGGACAGAGGACGCGTCGTCCAGTCACTCGCCTGAGGAGCCTTGTTCAAGTGCTGCTTCAGCTCACGTGCACAGATGGCTCGCAGGCTGTGACCTTCGCCCGAATCGCGCCCTCGCTGTCGGGATATCTCGTAGGTATCGAGCACTCCGATTACTGGAAGGTCCAGACGTCCGAGCACCTGGGTCTCGAAGGGGGCGTAGTGAATCAGTTTGTGACTGACGGATTGGAGAGCAGCGGCCGGAGCGCTGACAACTCTGCGATTTCCAGTGCATCGATCAAGTAGGTTCGCTCGCGCCCGGCTATCTGCACGAGGCACAGTACACGCGAGTCCAGCGTCGTCTCGCAGTCGAGCCCGACGAATGGCTCGGCGGTGAGCACCACCACCGCGGCCGCCAGTTCTTCCCCAGTGCGCACCCAGACGATCGGACGGGCGGCGTCGCGCGTCAAAAGTGGAAGTTCGATGGCCGACTGGCGCTCATCGTCCCCCGGTCGGACTTCGCCGATGCTCGCCGGCACCCGCGCCAGTCCCGCATCTGCGCCGCCCGACAACCACCGCCACGCCCCGGCAATATCCAGCAGTGCTCGCCACGACCTCGCGCGCGATCCACGGCGGCATAAGCGGCTGGAACTTGCTGAGGCGATAGTTGGGTAGCGCCTGGGCGACGCGCCCCCACAGCGCCTCATCCTCCCAGAACTCGATCTCACGCAACCGACCGAGTGCCCTGTGGAACGAAGCCTGATCCAGCGACTCGCCCCGCACTTTGACGACGAAGTTGTCCGGGATGACCTGCCAGCCCTCGCCGAGCGCTTCGAGGGCGTAGCGGAGCGTCGCGTTGATCCGTCCGCCCGCGAAGGTCCACCAACGAACCTCTCCGTTCACACACTCGATCGGAGTGCGGCCCGACACGACGGGCTTCGCAGACTCGCGGCGCTCGGCCAGCACCTGAGCGGCCTGGGGTCGAGGTACGAAATCGGCTCCTCGGCGTGAAGTATGGTCTGAACCTGTTGGCATACTCCGAACCGAGAAACTGCGGGGGGAGCCGCCCCGAGGTCGGCTGGCCACCGCGCGGCGCCGGATCGACGATGACGCGCCGATCGTCGTGCTGGACCCGGTGGACGACCCAGCCACGACCGCCGACAGGAAGCTACTGACGCCATCGACGAGGCGGTCGACGACGCCTGGGTCAGAGTCCCGATCGCGAAGCCATCGCCCGTCTGCATGAGTGTACGACTGCGGACTGGAGAAAACCGCGAACAACTCGATGAAGCGCCGGCGCCGAACCGGCGCTCGGCGACGGGACCGAGCACGAGCCGGCCGGACGCGAGGCGCAGCGACCGTCCCGCACCATCCACGAATCAGCCGGTCGTACTCGGCGCGACGAATCCCTGCGAAGTCCGGCACGTGGGAAAGATGCTGCCATGCGTCCTCGCGGTGACGCCATCGCCCGCGAGCGACATCGCGACACCTGGTGGTCACACGGCCAGCACCGGCGCTGGACCTCGACCGCCTCCACCCCTCCGCGTTCGCCAATTCGACGAGCGCGGCCGCCTGCAGCACGCCCTCCGCTTTTCGCAGAAGAACGACGTGTTGGCGACCTGGCCGGCCCGCCGGCCCGTCCTCCCCATCCGCTGCAGGAATGAGCTCACCGTGTCCGGCGCCTCTGCCTGCAGCATGCGGTCGACATCGCGACGTCGATGCCGAGCTCCAGCGTCGACGTGGAACGATGCACGCGTCGGTGCCGTGATGGAAGCGCTCCTCCGCGAGCGCCTGCTCCTCGCGCGCACCGCGCTGTGGTGAACGAACACCGTGGTCCAGCCCTCCGCATCTGCTCAGGGCCATTGCCCTGTGGTCGACCGCGACTGGCAGAAGAACAGGCTCTGGGTCCGACGAGCCAGCCCGCCGCCTCTCGCGCCACCGCAGAGAGGTCCTCGCGATGCACGATCTGGATCTGCTTTCGCGCCGGCACCTTCGGCGGATCGACGATCCGCCCCTGTCGAGCCGATGTGCCGCCCAGCCAGGCCAGGATCCGGCCGGGTCGCCGACCGTCGCGCTCAGGCCGACGCGCTGGACGTCGTGGCGGAAACCGGCGCCAGCCGCTCCAGCACGCTCATCAGGTGCGCGCCGCGATCGGTTCCCGCGAGCGCGTGCACCTCGTCGATGACGACCGCCGGCAAGTCCCGAACAAGGAGCGCTGTCCACCTCGGTGAGAGCAGCATCACCTCAGCGACTCGGGCGTCTCATCAGCAGCTCTGCCGGCGCCTTCAGGCTCTGCCGTCGCTCGTGATCGATGGTGTCGCCATGCCAGACGACCGGCGCAGGCCGACTCTCGGTGTAGAACCGAGCCGATCAGCCTGGTTGTCGAGGAGCGCCTTGATCGGCGCGACATAGATGACGCCCACGGCCTCGGGGGGCCGCTCGACCATCTGCGAGAGCAGTGGGAACATCGCCGCCTCCGTCTTGCCCCCGGCTGGTGGAGCGAGGACCACGGCGTCGGGACCGGCGAGGAGGACGTCGGTGGCCTGCTCCTGCACCGGCGCAGGCTTGACCCCCCAGCCGCGCGACAATCGCCTGCTGCAGCCGCGGCGACAGGCGCGCGAAGGCGCTCACCAGACATTCCTCCCGCGGCGTCGGCGCCTCCACGTCGTCACTCACGGGCTCGAGCCCGTCCGTCATTGGCGTGCCGCTCCTCCGCCGACGCCTCGACCGGAGCGAAGCCGGACCGGCCATCGGGTCGTAGTCCGCGTGCTCGTCGACGAGATCGATCTGGGTGACGAACGCGCGCAGGAATCGCCGTGGCACCACGCCGACGTCGCCGCGGAACCCGGTGGTCACCTCGGCCACGAGGCGGTCGATGAAACCGTTCCCGATGCGACGCTCCAGCCGGTCGCGATCCGCCGCGGGTAAATCTCGCGCAGCCGCAGGGCCACCGCGCGCAGCGGCTCCGCGTCGAACGGGACCAGCTCGAGCTGGCCTGCCGCAAGCTGGCGAACCGGCCCTGCTTGAGGAACTGGATGCGCTCGTGCAGCGGCGTCAGGCCGGCAACGCTGTGCGGCGTGTCGAAGAACTCGGGTGTCCCGGTGAAAACCCACAGCAGCCGCGGATAGCCACCCGCCGCATCGGCGATCCGGCGGATGCCGTTGAGCGACTTGTGGCGCGGTCGGCCCGCATCCGCAAATCGTCTCGGCCTCGTCAATCACGATCACGAGGCCCTTGTAGCCTGCCGCAGCGACGATGGCGAGCACACCGCGCAGATAGTCGAGCGCATCCCGGCTGCCGATGTCGCCTTTGATGCCGGCCGCCTTCTTCGCCGACGCGGAGACGTTGCCGCTGCCGTACAGCCAGGAGACGAGCGCCCCGGCCTCGCCGATATCCCCGCGCTGCTTCAAGGCGAAGATCGTCTGGATGACGCGGACGAAGTCCTGCGGCGCGGACCCGTTGGTCATCGATGCGAGGCTGGCCTCGACTTCGGCCTGGACCTTCGCATCGAAGCCCTCCGCGGCGTCGTCGTCACCCGCTGCCACGAGCCGGTCCTCGATCGATCCAATCCAGCGATCGAGGACGTCGCCGAGCGCGCCGCGCGGGCAGGCGGACGTCCCCAGCTCAGTCATCACCTTCCGGTAGACGTCGTCGAACCGGTGGAAGCGCAGATCGTTGTCCGAGACGACGACGAAGCTCGTGGCGAAGCCGCGGGTGCGGGCGTCGAGCATTGCCAGCCGAGCCATGAACGTCTTGCCGCAGCCATAGCCGCCGCGCAGGAACTTGATCGAGCCCTCGCCCACCTCGGCCAGATCCAGCTGCCGCCGAAGCTCGCCGCGCGGCTGCTCCACGCCGACGGCGAAGGTATCGATGCCGCGCTCGGGGACGAGCCCCTTGCGCAGCGCCTCGAACACGTGGTCCATGTCCCGCCGGGTCAGGGTGCTCATCAGACGCTCTCTCGACGTAGCGCTTCACGCCGCCGACGACGTCGATCCGAACGACGAAGGGGGCCTTGGTCACGTAGGCATCGAAGGCGGTGGCGAAGCGCCGCAGCCCGCGCCGCCGCCGAGGAGGGCCGCTGCCTCGCCCTCGGTCACCACGCCGTGCTCGGCGAGGTGCGCGAACACGCGCCGCGCTCCCACGTCTTCGATCTCGGCCAGCCAGACCGGCTCCGCTGGGAGACTGGGCTTCTGGACTGCGGTAGTCGGGACAGGGTCGACCAGCCCGGCAAGGACCGCCACCGCGTATCGCTCTTCAGGCCCTCCGCGGCCACCTCGGCCTCATTTCCAGGATGCGCCAGCTCCACTCGCACCCGTGCATCGGCAGCGCCGACCAGCCGGAAGAAGATCTCGAACGACTCCCCCACAGGTGCGTCGACGCCACCGGCCGCGAGGCGAGCGCCGTTGCGGGCCTGGCACAGCTCCAACTGGATGCCGGCGGCCGCCTGGACGTCGGCCTCGGCGACGCGGAGCACGAGCGGCAGGCGCCGAGGCCCGCCGAAGTCGAGCGCCTGCTGCGCCACCACCTCGATGCGAGCCGTCAGGCAGTGCATGCCGGCCATGTCCTCGCCGGCACGCGCGACAATCGCGTACTGCCGCGTGCCGCCGCCGGCCGCTGCCTTGTGCATCACCGTGAGGACGGGGATGGCGCGCTCCTGCAGGCTGTTGCCGCCGTGGACAAAGCCGCTGGGCCGCCGCGGCGTGTCGAAGAGCGTCGTGGTCTCCGGCATCATGAGCTGCGCCGTGACGCCGTCGTAGCCGAGATCGGCGAGCGCCACGCGCAGCTCGCCCGGATGGTCGGCGGCCGTGGCCGAGAGGACGTGCCGGTGGCCGGGATCGATACGGCGGCCGTGGGTCTGGGCAGGTGACGCCGACTCGTCGACGAGCAGGAAGCCATGGTCGGCCGTGAAGACGAAGCGGCGCACGCCGGCCTCGCGCAGCAGCGTCCACGCCGCCCGCAGCTTCTGCAGCACCTGGTCGAAGACCGCCGGCCCGCCGCCGCGCTCGCCGATCTGGTCGATTCCTGGCTGTGAACGACGACCAGCTTCGCGCGCGCGATGGCCCGCTTGAGCGAGGCCGCGTCGCGTCTCGTGGCCTCGTCGAGCGTCAGCCACGGACAGTCCTGACCGCCGGCGCGCGCGTGCATGGCCCGCTGCCGCGAGGCGGGGTCCGACACGCGATACTCGCCGGTCGAGAAGCCCAGGAAGCCTCCGTCGCCGTCGGAGAGCACCGGCCGCAAGCGGCCGTTCACCGCCACCGGCGCCAGCACGTTCATCCCGACTTCGGTGACCGTCGGCAGCTCGGCGAGGCGGGCGCGGAGCTGCACCTGCGTCGCCGGTGTGTCGGCCAGCTGCGCCCGCAGTTCCTCGCCCATCTCGTAGCGGAAGCCGTCGACGACGAAGAGCGCGGTGACGCCCGGCTCCTGTGTTAGCGGGCGCACCACCGTGTCGAAGATCGCGCGCTGCTGGCGATCGGGGTCCGGCAGGCCGCCGTGCGCCCGACACACCGCCGCGAAGTCACTGGCCCAGGCGTCGGCCCAGCGGCGCCAGGCGGTGCGCAGGCCATCGAGGCAGGCGCGCAATCGCTCGAAGTCCGGGAGCTGCGGGTACAGCAAGGCGGCCCGGCGCTGCTCGAGGTGGCGGTGAGCGCGGTCGACAGCGGCGCCGCGCGCGACGTAGCGATCGAGCGCCTCGTCGACACTGCGGAGGGCTCCCTGCCGCGCCCCGGCGAGCGCCTCGCCGGCCTCGAGGATGGCCTGCCCGAGGTGGGCGGCGCTGAGCACGAGCTGCCAGGCGGACAGGCGCGTGGGATCCGCGCGCAGCCAGAAGGACGCGGACGCTGTGCGGCCGGCGACCCGCGGCTCCGCCCAGCCCGCCGCGGCGTCCCAACGCGCCCCATCCAGCGCGTCGAGCGCCGCCACCAGCACGCGATCCTCCTCGAACCGGAACGTGTCGATGCGGCCAAGGTCCTCGGCCCGGGCCGCCCGCACCTCGTCGTCGAGCAGCAGCTCGGTCTCGTCCGCCGTGCGCTGGTAGAAGTGCTCGTGTCGCTCGCGCAAGTGGCTCGCCAGCGACCGGCAGGTCTCGACCACCGCTCCGGGGAGACCGGTAGCGGCCAGCAGCCGCGTGTTCACGGGCGGGCGCTGGAGGTCGTGGACGTACTCGACACACAAGGCCCAGCTCGCGGCGGCGAACGCCAGGTCCTGGGCCTGCGGCTGCGCCGGTAGCGTGGCCCGACGCCACTCCACGGGCACGCCCATCGCGGCCGCGAGGTGGCTCCAGAGCGCGTCCTGCCCGCCCGGCTCCGCCAGCGCGCCGGCGAGTGGGCCGCCCAGCAGGCCAGTGCCCGTGCGGCGGTCGAGCAGATCGTCGAGGAGGCCTGGCAGGCCGCGCGTGCGCAGGCGGCCGGCGAGCGAGTCGTCGGACTCTGCGAGACAGCGCGCCAGCCAAACGTCCGCGGCCTCGAGCGTGAGCCCCGGCTGCGCCACGAAGGCGGCGATGCGGCCCGCGCCGACCTGGCCGGCTGCCGCGTCGGCCACCAGCGTCTCGAGCTTCTTCGGGTAGTTGGTCGCCGACTCGTAGACCTCGAGGAGCGGCGTCTGCTGCACGGTCTCCGTGTTCAGGCCTGGCAGGTAGAGGACGAGCGCCGGCTTGGACGCGCCGGCGGTGTGCGACTCGAGCGCGAGCAGCAGCGCGAGGTAGCTGCCCGAGAAGGCGCAGACCTCGTAGGGGATCGCGCCGGCAGCGCGAGCCTCGCTGAGGCGCTCGACGAACGAGCGATAACGCGCGTCGCCGTCCAGCCACACCACCAGGCCATGCCGGCGAACGACGTCGCGGAGATTGGCTTCGAGCGCGGTGGAGACCGGCCCTCCGAAGTCGAGGGCAGGCGCGACTGCGCTCACGCCTCGGCCTCCTCGTCCTCTCCGCCCGCCTCATCGTCGTCGGCGCCGACGTCGACACTGTGGGCATCGTCTTCGTCCTCGAGGGCCAGGCCCTGCGGCACGAGCTTCTCGAGCAGGGCCCTGCGTCCCTGGACGCGGTCCGGATGTGCCGCCTCGAAAGCAGCGCGCGAGCCGGGCTCGTCGGGAGCGAGCAGACGCAGTTCGGCGCCCTGCTTCTCCGAGAGACGCAGCTCCATCTCCCAGACCGCGGACGGGATGGCGGACCAGAGGCCGGCCTCGAGAATGCGGATCGACGGCATCAGGTCGCCCTTGGCCTTCCGCAGACGGCGCAGCGCCTCCTTCTCGACGGCCGCCAACGTCTTCTCAGCATGGTCTCGGATCCAGGCGGCGCGGTGCGGACCGTCTCCCTCGTCGCCGAGGTCACGGCCGCCAGGGTGATAGGGCTTCTCTTTGATGCGGAAGTCCGGCCCGATCTCGTCCTGGAGACGCAGCTCCCAGGACCAGGCGCGGGCCGGGTGGTAGCGCCAGAAGCAGCCGTGGGCGACTCCGAACGAAGGGTCCTGCCGACACTTCTCGTCCACGCGCGTCGGCCAGTAGCGCATCGCGAGGTGGGCCCAGTCGTAGTCCTTGCGGCCCTTCGCCTGCGACAGCTCGCGCCACCACTTCTTCGGGGCCTTCCACTGCGGCTCGAGTAGCGGCCACAGCCCCGCCGCGTTGATCATCACGCCATCGTCAAGGTCCGGGTCGTAGCGGGCATCCTGCTCGCGCGGCGGACACTTCGTGGCGTCCGCGTCGATCGGCGACGCGCCAAAATCGGCACACTGCTCGACGTTGGCGATGAACTCGACGAGTTCGTCGCGCTTCTTTCGGAGATCGTCGTAGCGGCGCTCCGCCGCCCGCGCCGCCTTGCGATCGGCCCCGTCGCGCGCCGCGTGCAGGTCGGCTAGCTCGCCATCGATCCGCGTCAGCGCCGGCTGCAGATGGTCCGCGAGCAGGATCCGCAGCGTCTGCGAGTTCATGCAGTGGATGGTGACGAAGGCGACGAATGTGCGGCTTGCGGACGAGAGCGGCCAGTGAATCGGCCGGTTCTCGTACATCGGCCGGTGGACATCCTCGAAGAAGCCGACTGCCAACCAGTTCCGGAGGCTTCTTTCCTCGGTATCGATCGTGGAACCGTGATCAGCCCACGCTTTGTGAAGAAGGCGCGCGGCTGAATGGCCGAGGCTGTCACGAAGCTCGCCTTCGGCTAGCGAGCGATCCAGAAACACGAGGCCGTTGGGCAACATTGCCGGTCTGTCGCGGCCGGCGGCGAGAACTCCCTCTCCGTCGGGACCGAATCGGCCTAGGTACGACGCCAATGGCGAAGCTGAGACGTTCGGCCGCCAGGCCGAGAGCGGATTCGTCTCCCTGCGGCACAAGTACGTCGCAGTCGTCATCCACTACCCGCTGGGCCCACTGCTGTACGCTGAGCCACCGAGAGGGACCAGGCTTCCGAAAGTCGATCGAGCACTCGCGGTGCGCTTCGTGGTCCTCGAATGCGGCTTCGAGCTCGGCGTCAACTTGGGATGCCTCCAATGGAGGGACTGCGAGCCTCACGAGATTCGAGCTTCTCGAAGTGGTTACCCGGATTGAGCGACTCCAGGATGAAGCGGGACCGCGCGCCATTCAGCACGCCGAGCAGCGTGTCGAGGACCATCTTTGTCAGTTTCGCAGCTCGACGTCTTTGAGCTGGAGCATCCACTTCAGGTAGTGCGGTTGCGTCATGAAGAAATGGGCGGTGAGCACCTCCTGCACGACGGCTCGGACCCGGGGCAGGGTGAGATGCGTCTGACCGCGACGCCGACGTTCGATCTGCAGAAAGCTGTAGGCGAGGGCCGTCAGCACGACGTGGCGGTCCCAGCCGGGCAGGGTGCGGCCTTCGAAGTGATCGAGGCCGAGTTCGTCCTTCAGCTCTTGATACTGCTGCTCGATCGCCCAGCGCTGATGCGCGAGCTGCACCAGCGCCTTCAGCGGCGTCCCGGCAGGCAGGTCCACCAGGTAGTACTTCGTGCGCGGGGTGTCGCCGAGATCGCGCTCGCCGAGCAGCCAGACCTCGGGCGCCAGCCGGCGCTCGCGCCAGTCGTGCGCCGGCGTCACGCGCACCGCGCAGAAGCGCGCCCGCCACGGCGCGTTCGTGCCATTGCGCCACGACACGAGGCGCCACGCGCCCGGGGGCTGGGCGGCGCCCCACGCGCGGGCTTCGACCGTCGCGGTGTCGGCGGCGAGGCTCGGGCGCGTGCGGGGTCGGCCGCGGCCACCGGGCGGCGGCGCCGCGTGCAGGCGCGGCGTGCCGAGAAAGACCTTGAGGTCGGACGACACGCCCAGCGCGTACGGGAGCCGCGCCCGGTGCAGCGTACGGCGCAGCGTGGCGTTGTCGCCAAACTCGGCGTCGCCCACCACCGCGGTGACGGTGATCCGCGCCGCGCGGACTTGGCGCAGCAAGGTCAGCGCCAGCTGCCACTTGGGGACGAGCGCGGCCGTCGCGGGAATGCGCGCCCGCGCGCGCTGGGTGGGCGTGAGCCACGCCTCGGGCAGGTACAGGCGCGCGCCCAGCAGCCACGCCTGTCGCCCGGTCCACAGTGCGACCGTGACCGCCGTCTGGCAATTCGCGATCTTGCCGAGCGCGCCACAGTACCTGGCGGGCGACGCCCACCGACGCCGGCCCCTGCTTCGGAAAGCTCGTCCCGTCGAGGATCAGGACCCCCGTCCGATCGGGCACGACCTCGCGGAGCCGCTTCCAGATCGCCTCGGCGTCCCACGGCGCGTCGGTGATGAAATGCTGGAACGCCTGATAGGTGCCGGGGTCGCTGAGGCGCGCCCACATCGCCTCCATCGACTTGCGCGAGCTGTCGCTCAGCAGCCCGGTCACGTAGCGACGCAACGCGCCGCGCTGACTCTGACGACTGAAGCGGTCCTCGAACCGCTCCAGCCAGGTCAGCAACCGGCGCAGCCACGCGGTCGCGGTGTGATCCAGCACCGCTCCGCAGCCTACCGAACTCGTGAAAAAAGTACAATGCCCTCAAAAGTGATCACTCGCGCATTTCCGCGGCAATTCGTCGATCTGACAAAGTAGGACTAGCCGGTCGCCGTAAATAGACGCGCCCATATTGCCGATGATGGAACGATAGACGTGAGCGCGTGCCTTGAACGTACTCCCGATCATCGTAAAGGCGATGCCAGCGCGAAAATAGACCTCTTCGCCCCGGCCATATCGATTCACTGGAGCGACAGCGATCTGCAGCCCTCGCATGGACCAGAGGAGCACGCTCTCAAGCTCGTGCCGCCACTGACGCGATTCGCCGCCATCTATCCATGGCACCCACTTGGAACCATAAAACAGGCGACGAAGAGTGCCGTCGTCGCAGCCCGCCGCACACGGGACCGCGCACACATCGTCTCTGGCGATCTCCCAGACTCTTCTGATGAACCTTACGTTGTTGCAGGTAGTGAGGCCCTTCCGAATCAGCCATCGTTCACCGACCTTGGGGGCACCTGCGTCCTCTCGGAGCAAGTCCTGAGACCACCAGTAGACCACCGGCCATTCGCCCACGACCTTGAGCGCGGCCGGGGCGAACTCGTGACGGCGGACCTGGCAGAGCGTGGCCGCGCGCTTGCGGGGCGTCTCGCCGGTCTGAAGTAGCGTCGCGTCGTCGAACGCACGTAGCGCGACAGCAGTGCCCTTCTGTACGCCCTTGCGAAACACACTCGCGGCGACGGACACGACAACCTGCGCGGCCTGGATCTCCTCGAACGCGCCCGACGCAACGTCGTGGAGCGCGCGCAGGTCGTAGCTCGACAGCAGATGTTCCCGCAGCGCGGTGTACTGCTTGATGAACATCCAGTTACGCATAGTCAGCATCGCGGAGACGCCACCGGGACGGACCAGCTCGAGGCCGCGGAGCAGGAAGGCAGCGTAGAGGTCAGCCTTCCCGAGTGGGTACCGCTGCTCGACGTAGGTGGCGTCGGCCATCTTCGAGGTGCCCTGGTAGGGCGGGTTGGCGACGACGAGGTGGTAGCGGGCCTCGCGCACGAGGCGCACGAAGCGGACGCCGGCGGCCAACTGCTCGCCGCGCAGACGAAGGCCGAGGTCGTCGGCGGCGGTGTGCCGCGCGAGGAAGGCTTCGAGGCGATCGACCACCGACCGCTTCGCGGTGCCGGCGTCGAAGACCATGGCCGTCTGTCGCGGTGGCGTTCGCTGGTATAGCTCGCCCTGCTGCGGCGCCGCATGCACTTTGATCGCCTCCTCGTGCGTCTCGATGGCCTCGTCCACCGCGCGATCGACCTTCAGCAAGCTGCCGAGGTGGTCCGCGCCGCGCAGCGCGTGGACGATGGTAGCGGTGAGCGTCCCCGGCAGCCCGGTCTCGCGCTCCACCTCCACCTGCAACTCCACGAGCGCCGGGTCGTCGTCGGGAAGCGACCCCAAACGGAGGTTCGAGGCCACGAGGTTCATCTGCTCGAGCGCCGCTCCCGGCACCAGGCGCCGCGCCTTCAGCCAGAGCGCGGCAGCGGCTATCTGCACCGCGCGAGGATCGAGGTCGATGCCGTGGAGGTTCTCGCGGAGGATGCGCGCCACGATGGCGGCGTCGCTCCAGTCGGGATCGTCCACGAGGCCGCGATGCCGCGCCTCCTCGCGGTGGAGCGCGAACAGCAGGTCGAGGGCGACGACCAGGAAGTGGCCGGAGCCGACCGCCGGGTCGAGTAGCCGGAAGTCGCGCAGCGTGTCCGGGACCTGCGCCACTCCGTCCTCGGGTATCGGCTGCGGCACGTAGTAGGCCCAGCGCCGCTCGCGATCGCCATCGAGCGGCATCAGGTCTGTGAGCGTGACCTCTCCCGCTTCGCGCTTCGCGCGCCAGTCCGCGCGACGGGTATCGAGCCGGTCGAGCAGCGACTGCCCGTCCACGTCCCTGGCCTCGACCTCCGCCGTCCAGCCGTGCTTACGGCACATCGCCAGCCACATCGGGCCCACGCTGTTCTGCAGCAGCCAGTCCACCATGTAGCGCTCGGTGAACATCTGCGTCTTGCTGGCGATCTCGTGCGGCGCCAGCTTGGCCCCGCCGTGTAGCTTGACGTCCAGCGCCTCGCGCTCCGGGTCGTTCCAGGTACCTGGTAAACCCAGCCGAGCGTCATGTCGTCGGTCCAGCAGGTCTCGAGCGCGGGAGCGTCGAACGCCTCGACCACCGCCCTCAGCGTCGCGGCCGGCACGGGCACCAGATCCGCCACGCCGGCGGGCCCGTAGAGACCCGGAAGATCCTCGGTGAGATCCTCGAACACGAGCCGCAACAGGAAGGCGTAACCCTCGGTCTCGTCCCCCTGCACCAGCGACGGCCCGAGCTCGCGGAAGGTGCGATAGCCAGCGCTCTCCCAGCCGCCAGTGACCACGGGCGGCGTGCGGAGCGGCGACGCGTCCGCGCTGCCGGCCTCCATGAGCCGTAGGATGAGGAGCCGGTTGAGAAGGGTGTAGGCCGCCTGCTTGACGGCCTCGCGCCGGAAGTCTTCGCCACCGCGGCGCTCCTGGCCGACGCGGCCGTTGGCTTCGAGCGACCGAACCTGGTCGCGGACCCACTGCTCGAGTCGCCCGCGCTTGATCCGCCGCTCGTCGTCGAGCCCGGCGTCCTGGATGCGGACGGAGAGCCGGTAGGCGGACTCGGTGGCCGCGGCCAGGTCGTCGAGCAGCCGGACTCGCAGCGACCGGATGGTCGCCGAGAGCGCGCGCCGGGCCTCGGGCGTCATGGCCATGGGAGACTGCAACCTCGTTCGGACAAGAAAGGGAGTTTTAGCTTACACGGGCCGCAGCGCGCAACAAGTTGATATGATTGAACTTGACTTGCTTCGAACGCGCTCAGGTCCGTCCACACATCGGCGCGCGCACAGGTGACGAGATGCCGATCAGCATCACCATCGAGGACAATCTGGCGGCCAGACTGGGCGCCTTGGCGGCTGAGGCCGGTCTACCCGTCGAGGTGCTCGTCGAGCGCACCCTCCAGGGATTGGTCGAGGCCGACATCGAGATCGGGATGGTCTCCCGGTGTTCCGCATGCCACCCGACGCGCCGGTCTTGACCAGCACCGAGGTCGATCGACTGTTGCACAGCGACCTTTCGTAGTGGCGGCCCTTCTCGACGTGAACGTGCTCGTGGCCCTGCTGGTCCCGACTCACGAGCATCATCGCGAGGCTCGGAGCTGGATGCTGTCGGCCGCAGGGCACGAGGGCTGGGCAACTTGCCCGCTGACGGAACTTGGCGTCATCCGGGTATGCGCCCAACTGTCCGTTGGCGGCCGTCCTCCGCACGCGACGGCCGACGCCCTCCTCCAGCTTCGTGTCGCGAGCGCCGGCCACGCCTTCTGGCCTGATGCCTTGTCCCCGGCAACCATGATTGAACTGCGCCAGGCAGAGAGCGCACGCCAGGTTTCGGATCGCTATCTGCTCGGGCTCGCCCGCCGCTACGGCGGACAGCTCGTGACCTTCGATTGAGGCTTGGCCGACGCAGGCGGCATAGACGTCCTCTACCTGCCCCGCTTGCGTGCCTGATTCCCAGACATCGCCGGCCACTACTGCAACCTGACGCGCCGACCGGACCGAATCAGCTCGGACAAGCGCGCTCGAATATCGGCGAGCAGGGCCTCGAGATCCTGTTCGGTCGCGACCTCGCGGTTTCGGAGAGCGAGATTGACGGTCGCGATGAGCGGCGCGCTACCCTCGCTCAGGATGCGATCCAACTCCGCATTCGACTCGTCCTCGGCGCGTTGGAGCGCGATGACGAAGGGGTCGCGCAGATCGCTGAACGTGGGCGCCACGGCGTCCTCGGTGGTGTCGGCAGTGGCGCGCGCCAGCGGCTTCAAAACGCGGTGCGCCTGATCGGCAGACAGGGTGCCGTAGCCCCGACGCTGCGCCACCCGCCCCCGGCCCTCCTCGGCCAGTTGCTCCTGCCGGGCGAGTAGCCGACGCCGCTCGGCCGCGTACGCGGCGCGGATGGCCTCGAGGTCGTCGTCGAGGCTACGGATGTCGGCCCACGGCCGATCCGACGCGAGCCGCGCACGCACTCGTGCCGCCGCCTCGCGCAAGTCGTCCGTTTCCGCACCGTCGGCCTGGAGTTGTGCCGCCTGGTGCGCCAGGACATCGCCGGCGCGGCGGACTGCGGCCACGGCCTCGTCGGTCAGGTCGGTCTCGCAGAGCGCCAGGCGCGATGCGGAGTCGCTGAGCAGCTCCAGATGCTTCTTCACGAGCCGAACGACCTGCCTGGTATTCCGGACGTTTCGCAGGCAATCGGCGATCGCGTCCTCGACGCGAGCGAACTCCGGCGGCACACGCCGATCGCCAGGGAGCTGGTCCAGCCGACGGGTAACCGTTCGTAGTCGCTCCGCCAAGCGCGGGAACGTGGCGGCGACGGCGTCGGCAATGACGGGGTCTTCGCGCTCCAGGCGCTGACTTGTCAGATGCTCGAGGAAGCGCGCGATTCGCGCCCGGCCCTGCGCCCCTACGTCGTCGTCACCGGCTGGCAGGATGGTGGCACGGCGGAACAGCCGGTCGCTCTCGAAGAGGTCGCGGACGCCGGCGTCGCGGACGGCAGTGATTTCGGCGCTGCCCTCGTGCTGGATTCGCAGCCGTCCTCCGCGCAGAAGCGCGGCGACGCAGGCCTTCACGACGTTCACGGTGTATCCGTAGGGCGGGCCGCCGAAGAGCTGCAACAGCGCCGCGCCGGACGCCCCCTCCAGAGACACGATGGCTTCGTGCACACGACGCGGGACTACGCCGGCACCTGTCGGCGTGTATCGCCCGCCATCGAGCTCGAGCAGCCCAAGATCGCCGTCGAGAAACTTGCTCGGGACACCGGAGAGTTCCGGCTCGAGCAACTGCTTCAGCTCGGACGGCTGCACCTGGGTGGCAACGAAGTGCGGATAGAGAGCCGGCAGGATCCGTTCCGCGACGACCTGAAGGGCGAGCGGGAATGTGGCGCCGACGTCGGCTGGTTCGATTGCTCGGCTCTGGAAGTAGAAGCGTCCGGCCATCCAAGCGGCGGCGACGGCGTCGCGAACCTGACGCTCGAGGTCTTCGGCCTCGTGCTCTTCCTGGTTCAGCAGCGCACGCTTGGCCGGTGGCAGCGACTCGCGGCGAGGCGTGTAGCGGCGGATCATGCCACGCGACTTCCCCAGCTCCCGCGCCAGGTGCTCGGCCTGTTCAGGGTCCCCGGCCAGCCAGAGCAGCCGTTGACGCAAGCCGTTCTCGTCGCTGCGTTTGATCCATGTGCTGTCGACCCGCTCCTCCTGAATCAGGAGGCGGAAGTCCACGCGCACCGAGGCATCGTCGCGCGGGTCTGCGAGCGTCTCGTCCTGCGCCTGCCGGCCGTCCGAGAAGAGACCGGCCCAGGGAAAGGGCCGTCCATGCAGCCGGGGGCGATCGGGCGTCGCGAGAAGATGCTTCAAGGCGTCGGTCACGACGGCGGTGAGCGCCTCGCGCGGGACACTGACGTCGCGCCGTTCGCGAGCCCACTCCTCACCCGCCGACGACTGAACCTTGTAGCCGGTCTTCTCGGAGTAGCCCAGTAGATGGCGCCGGCGCAGCTCTTCGAGCGCGTTCGTGGCGTCCACTATCTGATTGCCACGGTCGACGCGATCGTAGAGGCATTGCGCGACGAGCTTCGGATCGGTCGGCCGCGACTCCTGGATCAGCTCAAGCATCGCCACGGCTTTGGCGACCCGGACGAGCGGCCGGTCCGCATCGGCTGTGCACTGGCCGAGAAGCCGGGCCATCGAGGCCTGCGTGTCGGCGTCGAGCGCGGTGTGCTGGATGTCGTACATCAGATCCAGCGTGACCAGCCGCCCGACCGGCTCCTCGGCGAGCTTCCGGTCGCGGAACAGCTCGCCGAGCAACTGCAGCAGACCACGGATGGCCTGGTCGTCGCCCTGCGCGCGGCTCGAGCGGGCCCGCAGCGCGCTCGTGATCTGGAGAATGAGGTCGATGTGCCCCGGCAGTAGCGGGTAGTGGTCGACGAAGCCCTCGGGCGTGATCGAGTCACCCTCGAACGCGCACAGCTTGAGGTCCGGCCGATTGGCTTCGAACAAGGCCCGCAACGTGGCCTCCGCCTCGGGCCCCTTCTGCAGCAGCCGACGGTGGACGACGTCGCGAATGTTCGTGGGCGCGAGATGGACGCGGAAGCGCGGCGGGAAACGGTCCTTGGCCCCGAACAGGAACGAATCTCCGGCCTGCTCGTCGAGCGCCTGCTGACCAAGCGCGAGCAGCCAGGCCCGCCCGCGCAGCGTCGAGCCCAGCGCCGAGGCGAACGCACGCAGCCGGTCGACGCGATCCTTGCTGGCAAGGACGTACTGGGACACTTCGTCGACGACCAGGAAGAGCGTCGCCCCAGGGCGTCTGAACCGCAGCATGTCGCGAATAGCGGCGACCGCCTCCTCCGGCGAGTCGCCGCGGGCCGGCGTGCCGGCGCGGGCCATGATCCAGGCCATGGGATCCGGGTAGCGTTCTGGAAACAGGACGGAGAGGACCTGCGAGAACCCCTCGTCGGCCATGGCGCGGTCCTTCACGCCCGACCACGGTTCGCCCAGCACCACGGCCGCAGTACGCTCAAAGCGGTCCCACTCGCCGTCGCGCTCGAGGCGCAGCTCGAAGTCGGCGACGAGCGGCTCCGTGGAGCAGTAGTCGAGGCGCTTCTGCACCTGCCGTACGGCGGCGGCATGGACCGACTCCTGGTCGCGCGCCACGGCGCCGATGTCGAACACCACTGCGATCGGCTCGACGCGATCACGCAGTGCCTGCCAGGCCGCACGAAGCTCGACAGACTTCGGCGAGGTATCCCGCCGGAGCCAGGCCTCGGCGAGCGTCGTGCCGTCTGGAAGCACGACACCGTCGAGCGTGAGGCCCAAGAGCTTGGCGAAGCTGGACTTGCCGGAGCCATAGAAGCCCGAGATCCACGCCGCGGGCAGCTCTGGGCCTCCGGGCCGGGCGAGGTCGGCCGCCATGTTGGTGAGCAGCCGCACGTACTCCTCGTGAATGCCCCTCGGCACACGGGCGTGGTTGGGATGGTCATCAGGCCATCCGCCCGTGACGATGTACTCGCCGACTTCCTCGGCGAGCGTAACCGGGCTCTGCTCGTGGAAGTAGACGACCGGGGGAATATCCCGGGTGACGTCGGCGGCGAAGAGGTCGCGGATGCGCATCGGCTCTGGAAGATCCTCAGGGATAGATGCGGGGGCGGTAGTCGTGATCGGGCATCAGACGGCCCATGAACGAGAGCCCCGTCGGGCCGCGACGCGTCCCAGGGTACAGCAGCACAACGGGCACACCGTGCGTGCGGCCGTCGAGGTGACGCAACAGGGCTGACGTGCGGAAGAAGGGATACAGCGCCCCCGCCCGGCCGACGATGGCCAATGTGCGATCGACGCGATCAGGGTGTCTCGTCACATAGTCCGCGATGGCACGGCTGCAGTCGGCGGCAATGCCGTCGGGTCCCTCGATGAGCGGCGTGAGCTTGGACTTGAGGTACTCGAGGCCGCGATCGCCGCCGCGTCGGGCGAGCTCGCTCTCCATGCGCACGAGCCGGCCAGTCCACCCGTCGCCCTGCGCGCGCAGGCGGTCGAACAGCAGCCGCTGGAGATCCAGCGTCAGAACCATCCAACCAGCGGCCATGAGTTCGGCCCCCAGCTGCTGCACCTGCTGCCGGACGAGATACTCCGCGTCCGGCTGGTACTGGACGATGGCGAAGCGGTAGTTGCGCATCGTGCTGATGCGGGGCCCGTCCTCGTGGATCAGATCGCGCCGCAGAGCGGTGAACGCCTCGTGGACAGGACCGAAGAGCGGCGTGGTCAACGGGCAGTCCCAGCCAGCGCCGTCGCCGGTGTCAGACACGCTTCGGCCCAGGCGCGCAGATCGGGGTAGCGCCAACCGAAATCCACGACGTCCGCCTGCCTGGCGAAGGCCAGCGAGGGCAACGTTCGCAGCCGGACGTCGAACGCCGGGCCGACGAGGCCGACCGACGCGGCGTACGCGTTCTCAACGAGCGACCCGGCGATGGTCACGCCTCGCAGCAGATACAGCAGATACTCCAGGGCGGCGTCGGGAACGCGCGGCGTGCCGAGCGGTCGCGGATCCCGGTTCGTCTGGACGAGGCCGCCCGCGTAGGCAGCCGACAGCAGCTTGCTGGCGAACTGGATCCGCGTCGTCATCGTCCACGGATGATCAGCGGCGTAGTCGCCGAGCCAGCGAATCACGAGATCGCGGGTGACGATGGGCCGCGTGCCATTCCTGCGCTCGACGAGATAGTCGCCCGTGAAGGCGCGGTAGATCGGGTCTGCGAGCTGCAGATGCCAGTGGCAGACGAGACGGCGTAGGTCCGGCGGCATGTGCGGCCAACGATGCAGCACCTCGAGCGACGGCGGAAAAGCGTCGAAGCGGACACGCATGTTCGCGAGCAGCACCTCAATGCGCGCCAGGCTGCGAGCCCCGAACCAGTACTCATCGAACGCGCGCTGCGCCGTCGCCCCCGGGGCAACCGGCGCGTGCGTCCAGTAGGCGCGGGCGTCCTCGATCTCCAGCGCGCACTTGAGGAGCCGCGTGTGGACGGCCGTGACCTCGGCGGACCGCATCACACCGCCCTCCGCACGTGCGGCAGGGGGTAGGTGTCGCCGAGTGGCAACAGCCCCGCCAGCAGTGCCCGAATCAGCGTGTCGAGCGACGCGGTCGGCTCGAGTGAGAGACGGCGGCCGACGGGCGTCGTCGAAATGTCGGCAGTCCCCTGGCCGCTGAGCCAGGCCGCAAAACGACCGCGATCCCACGGCCATTCCATGCGGATGTCGGCTAGGGCAGACAGACACTGGTGCGGCTCGAGACCTGTACGCCGCAGATCGCGTAGGCGATCCTCGAGCTTCTCATCGAGTTCGAACCCTAAGCTGTAAAGCGAGATCACCCGATCAGGATTGCTGTCCCGCCGACGCATCTCGGCGTCGACCCGGCGCGCCGTTTCTCGAGCAGCCTGGTACGAGGTCCAGAGCATCGACCGAGACATGAGGCGGCCAAAGAGGTCGAAGCCGCCGTCCAGCGAAGCGTAGTCGGAGTTCCACCAGCCCAGACGAGGCTCTTCGCCTCGTTCGCCGGCCCAGGCGACGGCAATCTGCGCTGTCAGGGCGAAGTCCAAGTGCTCGGTCGGAACACGGAGCACCGCCGATCGCACGGGCGCAGCGTCGAACAGGGTCATTTGCGGGGCTGCAGAACGATGGTCAGGGCTGTAAGCCTATCAGTCGGCAGACCGCCGCTCAATACAGCCGCGTGGGCGCGGCGGAACTCTCACCCGATGATGCACATGCGCTCAGGCTCCGGACTGGCGCCTGACCAGTTCTCTGACCGGCTCCAGCTTCTGCTTCGCTGATCGGAAGGCGTCGTCGAGCCCGTCGAGATCCACCGAGCCTTGCACGACCGCCTTGACCTGGAGATGAGGACTGACGGTCATCTCGCGCCGGCCGCCGCTGGGTGTGACGACCTGACGGGCTCGACCGCGATGCCCGTTCAATGGGTTTAGGCAGTCGTACGCGTCGGCGAGCAACCGGCGCGTGATGAACTGCATGTTACCCACGTGCAGAGTATCGCCGCACACGAACTGTGACCCGACCCCCGTCAAAGGCTTTTTTTTTTTTTTTTTTTTTGTGATAACTGCATGTTACCCACGTGCAGAGTATCGCTCGCCTCAGAACTTCAGGCGCAGGCCGCCGCCCACCTGGAAGCCGTCCGGCCTTGACGCTTTTTTTTTTTTTTTTTTTTTTTTTTTTTTTTTTTTTTTTTTTTTTTTTTTTTTTTTTTTTTTTTTTTTTTTTTTTTTTTTTTTTTTTTTTTTTTTTTTTTTTTTTTTTTTTTTTTTTTTTTTTTTTTTTTTTTTTTTTTTTTTTTTTTTTTTTTTTTTTTTTTTTTTTTTTTTTTTTTTTTTTTTTTTTTTTTTTTTTTTTTTTTTTTTTTTTTTTTTTTTTTTTTTTTTTTTTTTTTTTTTTTTTTTTTTTTTTTTTTTTTTTTTTTTTTAAAAAAAAAAAAAAAAAAAAAAAAAAAAAAAAAAAAAAAAAAAAAAAAAAAAAAAAAAAAAAAAAAAAAAAAAAAAAAAAAAAAAAAAAAAAAAAAAAAAAAAAAAAAAAAAAAAAAAAAAAAAAAAAAAAAAAAAAAAAAAAAAAAAAAAAAAAAAAAAAAAAAAAAAAAAAAAAAAAAAAAAAAAAAAAAAAAAAAAAAAAAAAAAAAAAAAAAAAAAAAAAAAAAAAAAAAAAAAAAAAAAAAAAAAAAAAAAAAAAAAAAAAAAAAAAAAAAAAAAAAACGCACACGAACTCTTTTTTGTGACCAGACCGTCAAAGGCTTGGCCTCAGAACTTCAGGCGCAGGCCGCTTCTCGTCTGTCCGTAGACGCGGGCACCAATGTCTTCAGCGTCTCGTTGCCGTACTGCTTGATCAACCGCCAGCAATTCCTCGGCGGTCGTCATCTGGCCGTTCAAGAACTCGACAATCCGACGGACCTCGCTCGGATTAGTCACCCACCTGCAGATGCGAATCTTGCCGGCCTTGACGCTGGTCTTGACCGTCGCCCAGAACCCGGCAGAATCAGCCGCATTCTCGAGGAAGGTCTGCAGCCGCTCCTCCGGGTCGCTGCCTTTGCTGCGACAGCGTGCCTCGTAGGTGGCCTGCAGCTTCTCGACGGGCCAGTAGCTGACGGCGTTCGCGGCTAACTCCAGCACCTGGCCGATCACTTCGCGGCGGATACGAGTGTCGCTGCTTCGCTTGACCTCGACGATTGTCGGGATGCCATCCTGATCGACGAACAGGTGGTCGATGGCCCACCGGTTCGAAACAGATCTTGGTGTCGGTGACGCCCATCTCACGGGAAATCAGCAGCCAGCGCCGCGGCACCTCGGAGTCCACCAGTTCGCCGGCGAGCAGCGCAGGGAATTCCGCCAGAAGTTCCTGCAGAAGCGCCTCCCGCTCGTACGGCTGCTCGCGCAGCTCGTGCAACTTCCGGTTCGGATCGAGAACGAAGATGCCTGACATGTCAGATCTCAGACGACACGGTCGTCGCCAGCTCGCCGTACCGGCACAACGCGTTCGCCAGCTGCATCTGCCGCGGCGTCCGGCACTCGGGCTCGAACAGGCGCGGGCGACGCCACCAGGATGCCGGCACATCGCGCGCGCGACGTGGCCACGTTCAGCCGGTTCAGGCTGTACAGGAACTCCATCCCGCGCGGCGCGTCCTCGGGGCGCGACGTCGCCATCGAGTAGATGACGACCGGCGCCTCCTGGCCCTGGAACTTGTCCACCGTGCCGACGCTGCACGCCGCGTCGGCGCCAGTCGCTCGGCCAGTCGCGTTCACCTGCGCGTTGTAGGGCGCGACGACGCAGGATGTCGTCGCCGGTCAGTCGCGTCGCGCTGCGCCCTCTTCGTCGATCCACTGCGCGCCTGGCGCCAGCAGCTGCTGCGACGATGCGCGCGACGGCGTCGACCTCCTCGTCCGAGGCGTTCCGGTTGCCGTCGTGCTCGACCGGCACCATCCAGAGGCCCGACCCGTCGAATGCGTCCGCTGCCCGTCAGACGCTGGCGCTCGAGGCCGGCTTCGACGTGAGCCGGCCCTCGTAGAACAGCTCCGACGTGAACGCGCAGATCTCGGGCGACAGCCGCCACGTCTCGGGCAGGAAGATGCCGCGATCGGCCGGCATCGTCTGGTGCCCGCCGAGCACGTGCTCGCAGCGCCGACACGCCGACGCCGTCGGGATGGCTGCCCTTCTGCGGCTGCTCGAGCTGCTGCGGATCGCCGAGCAGCACGAGGCTGTCGCGCGGCCTGCGAGACGGCGAGCACGTTGGCCAGCGACATCTGTCCGGCCTCGTCCACGAACAGCACGTCGACCGCCCGCGAATCTCGCGCCCACAGCCACGCGGTGCCGCCGAGCGACGTTCACCTCGCCGCTGGCCGATCGCGCGAGCGCGTTCGGGTTCTCGTGCGACTCCGACGACTGGCCCGGCATCCGTCGCTCAGTCGCCTCGGCTTCTGTCCCAGCTTGCACCGGTGCCCAGACGCGCGCTCCGCTCCGCGCGGTGACACGGCGTCCAGCAGGTTGCGAATCACCTTGTGGCTGGTGGCGGTGACGCCGACCTTCTTGCCCGCGCGGACCAGGGCGCAGATCATCTGCGCGCCGGTGTACGTCTTGCCGGCCCCGGGCGGCCCCTGGATGGCGAGCGTGGTGCGATCGAGATTGGCGGCGAGGCGCACGGCGAAGTCCACGACGCTCTCGCTCTCCACCGGCACGAACGCACCCGAGCGGAGCCGCGGGGGGCGGCGGAAGAGCAGGTCGGTGCCGCACGTCCCCTCCCTGCCAAGATAGCTGAGACACTTCTCGCTCCCGTAATTAGTGTTGAGGGCGGGGAGGTGTCAGGACATTGATGAGCAAGATGCGCAGGATGCTGGACCCATCGATCGGGGGAGAGCCGGAGCGCAGGGGCGACGAGCGAAGCGAGGCGCCCCGGAGCGGAGGGTCTCCTCCGATCGAGCGTCCGTCCTTCCGGCCCTGCCAGACTCGGAGGTCCCCGCCCGGCACGTGCGCCGGCGCTTCACGACCGCCTACAAGCTGGCGGTCCTCCGGCAGGCGGACGGCTGCACGCGGCACGGCGAGCTCGGGGCGCTCCTGCGGAAGGAGGGGCTGGACTACGTCCCATCTGGTCACGTGGCGCCAGCAGCGTGAGACCGGGTTAACGCCGAAGACACGCGGACGCAAGGCGACGGCGGTCGATCCGCAGCTCAAGAAGCTCGAGCAGGAGAATCGTCGCTTGACGACGCGGCTGCAGAAGGCGGAAGCGCTGCTCGCGTTCCAAAAAAAAGTTTCCGAGCTCCTGCAGATCCCCCTGAAACCGTTCGTGAGCGACGAGGACGACTGATGGTCGCCGTGACCGACGCGACGCCGACCTTGGGGGCCGCGCCCGCGTGTCGCGTGCTGGGCCTGTCCCGGGCGTCGCTGTATCGCGGGCGTCACCCGGCGTCGGTCCCGGGCCCGCGACCGACGCCGGCGCGCGCGCTGACGGATGTCGAGCGGCAGGGGGTATTGGATCTGCTCCACACGCGCTTCGTCGATCAGGCGCCGGCCCAGATGCATGCGACGCTCCTCGATGAGGGCACGTATCTCTGTTCGCCCCGCACGATGTACCGCGTCCTTGAGGCGGCCCACGAGATCAAGGAACGGCGCGATCAGGTGCGGCGGCCCCGCTACGCCGCGCCCGAGCTGCTCGCCACGCGGCCTAACGAAGTCTGGAGCTGGGACATCACGAAGCTGATGGGGCCGGCGAAGTGGACCTACTTCTATCTCTACGTCATCCTCGACATCTTCAGCCGCTACGTCGTCGGCTGGATGCTCGCGCCCCGCGAGAGCGCCGCCCTGGCCGAGCACCTGATCGCCGAGACGTGTGCCAAGCACGGCATTCGCCCGGGGAACTTACGCTCCATGCCGACCGCGGGGGGGCGATGCGGAGCAAGCCCGTGGCCTTGCTGCTGGCCGATCTCGGCGTGACCAAGACGCACAGCCGGCCGCAGGTCTCGAACGACAATCCGTTTTCAGAAGCCCAGTTCAAAACGCTCAATTACTGTCCCCAGTTTCCGGAGCGGTTCGGATGCATCGAGGATGGGCGGGCGTTTGGGCAGGTCTTTTTCCCCTGGTACAACCAGCAGCACCGGCACAGCGGCCTCGGCTTGCTCACGCCCGCCGTGTGCACTTCGGCCAGGCCGCCGCGGTGCGCACGAGCGGCACAGGTCCTCGCAGCCGCCTACTCCGCGCATCCCGAGCGCTTCGTCAACGGCGTTACACCCGGCGGATCTGCCGACGGCCGTGTGGATTAACCCGCCGCCGAAACAACCGACCGCTCAGGATGCTCCAGGACCGACGATCGTCACCTCGGACGACCTTCGGGTCGACCCGATTCCCGACGTGATGATCGACCGCGGCGCTACTCTTAGTACTTCCCCCTCGGTGTCTCAATGCCGTTCACAGCTTCCGTCGTCGCGTCGGACGCCTCGGCAAAGCGGAGCAGCGCTTCCTGCTGCGTGTCGGTCGCTATCACGATCGCCTGATAGACGGCGGTCGCGTGCCGATCGGCAATCTCACGGCCCTTCTTGATGTCCAGGGTAACGGGCGATACGGTCGTGCCCGGCTATGCTGCCGAAGGGGACGTCCCCGGGCTCGAAGCTCGCCCTTGGTGCCCAGCTCCACTTCCTGCGGAGGGTATGCGTAGCGATTGACTGCCGACTTGACATTCCCGTTCTTGAACTTCGACTCTTCGACGCGCTCGACGAAGGTCAGGCCGGCCACAGCTCGCCGCTCGTCGAGCAGGTCCTCGTCCGACAACTCGGCGAGCCGATACCGCTCCCAGTACTGCGACTTGTCTTCCCGGCGGTGCCAGTCCAGAAGATAGGCCAGCAGCCACAGGGAATGCTGAGTATGGCTCGTGTCCGTGGCGGCCTCTGGGGGCACGCCAGCGAGGAGCCCCTCGCGGGCGGCCATCTGGCGCCGCTCGAGCTCGCGGACCTTGTCTGGGGCAGCGCCATCTTCAGCTGTAGGCCGCGGGACGTCGGCGCCCTGCGCGACGAGTTCGGCGCGGAGGCTCTCCAGCCAGTCCCGCAGCGCCTCGGTGGAGCGGCAGTCGTCCTCGTTGTAGGCCTGGACCGCGGTCCGTGAGGCTTCGGGAACGGCCTGCGGCGCGTGGCTCTCGAGCGCCAGCTCGATGGCGTGCAGATGCGCGCTCGCGTCCTTCAGTGGCATGGCCCGCGTGAAGCCGTAGAACTGCTCCAACTGCTTGATTGCGTAGCTCTCCACGCCAGCACGCAGGGCCTGACGCACAACGGTCGTGCAGGTCAACGAAGCACCCCGAACGGAGGGCGCTATCAATCCCGTCGCCCCGCGTGGCGTAGCGGCCCATCAGACAGCTCGAAGGTCGTCGGCTCGTAGTGTCCGAAATGGTAGACGTGGGCGCCTGGATACACGCTGAGCGTCCGCGTGATGCGGTCCATCACCGCCTCGAACGCGGCGCGCTCCTCGGCGTCTACGAACGCCCACCGACTTCGTAGACCAGCGCGTCCTGGGCAGACAGGTCGACGCGACCCCAGATGCCAAAGAAGTATTCCTCGGCCACCCTCGCGCGCGAACCGCGCGCCTTCGAGGTCGAGGAACAGGTCGCCGGGCGAAGGCTCAGGCAACCGCGCCAGCCCGCTGGGCCTCCTCGATCGGCAGCAGCTCGTGGACCGGCCGCTGGCAACGCTTCAGCTCGACCTGCAGGCGTGCCTGGTGGTGGCAAGCGCTCGTAGGTGTCGCGCGACCCGCGCGTGGGCTTGAACAGGATGGGCACGGCCATCCCCGATGCGGCCGTGAGCGTCGGGATGCCTTGGCTCGCCAGCTCCTCGCGATGCACGCGGCCGATGCCGGCGATGAACGCGAGATGGTCGTCGGCACGTCGGCGGTCGTTGCAGCGCTCCCACCATCGGCAGACGTCGCAATGCTCGACGGGCTCGGGATAGTGCGACGTGAGAATGGCGTCGCTCCCCAAGGCGAGCGTCGCCTGAAGTTGGCGATGCACGACGCGAACGTAGGCGTCGTAGTCGGCGGTGCGGTAGGAAGTCGCCGCAAAGCCGCCGCCCTCTCCCGGCGTGACCACCCAGAACCGCTCGGGCCGCAGGTCCTGAACCTGCTCGAGCAGATCCACGTAGACCGTGAGCTGCAGGATGGTGCCGCCGCGCGTCTCGCGCGCCAGCTTTGTGTCGCACGGCTCGTATGACCACGCGCCGAGCGCGCTGGGCACGGGAACCCGCTGAAGGATGTCGGCGTAGCCGAACCAAGACACGCTAGCGGGGTTGCTTGCCGGACTGGAGCCACTTGACATCAGCGCGGCCTGGACGATCACATCGGCGCCGCCCCACATCGCTGCCAGTGTGTCGGCCACGCGCGCATCCGGCAACGCCGCGTCGTCGATTTCATCGACCCGCAGCCCCTGCGCTCTCATGCTGGCCACGTAGGCCCGCTCGTGCTCGACGCCGCGGTCGCGCAGCGCCTGCGCGACCGGATCGCTCCACGCGGGTCGAGGGAGCTGGCCGTTGGCCACCGCCAAATCGAGGCCGGTGCGGTGCCGGCAGCCGAGGAACCCCGATAGGTCAGTGGGCGAGAGCCGAAGGTTCGGCCCATCCGCTCTCATCAACGCCCCGACGATGCAGTCGGAGTGGTGTCCCGCGCCGGAGCAGAAGCTGGTTGAGTAGAGCCCACTGGCTTGAGCGTCACGTGATAGCGAAGCCAGTCGACACGAAACGGAGGTGAGTCCTGCTCTCCAAGGACCTTTCGGTCGATCGCGTCTTCTGAACTCGAGATGATGATGTCCACGTACGGGTCTCCCCGGAAACGCCTTGCGAAGCTCGAGTAGATACTCGCCCATCTGAACAAGTGTGCCGCGAGGCGCCTCATCGCGCTTCAACTCGATGGCCACCAGTCCCCATTTCTGTGGAGACAGAGCCTCCCGGCAGAGCAGGTCAACGATCAAATGAGCCAAGCCGGAACTGGCGACCTGGACGACCATCGGGATGCTTGTAGAGGGAAAGGTTCCTAAGAGAGTCGATGCCGAGCGACGCCTCGACAAAGCGCTCGAGGTGAATCTCCTTTTGAATGAGAAACGCCTCAGGCTGAATCGGGTGGCTGCTGATGGTGAGAAACTCATCCTGGCTGACCGCCGGGATCCGATACGTTCGGCGACACATGCAGGCCGGCCGAGGTGAAGGCAGCGACCAACTGACTCCGCAACCCCGCTGTCAGGTACCCGTCTACCCAGCCTCTGCAACCAGGGTTCTCAGCTTCTTGCGAAGAACCGGCTGGCCGACGTCGTTCGCGTGCCGTTCCTTCTGAAGTGCAATGAGGATCGACGGCACCGTCGCGGCTTCTGGTGATCGTTCACGAGCCATCGCTTCTCCTTCACTGTGGACGAACGAGCCGGGACGTCGGCAGGGTCGGCGCCATCGGAAAGCCGCGCGGCTGGATCGTGGCATCCGACTGGATCGCCTGCACTGGGACGGCCGCCAGGCGGCGGGGCACGGTCACACCAGGGAGCTCCAGCGCCTGCGGCACGAGGCGTTCGCCGGGCATGGCGTCCAGCAGCCGGCGCTGGAGGGGCGTCCACAGCGTGCGCGGCAGCTCGGTCCAGCAGTCCTGCGCCTGGATCGGGCACCAGTCGGGATGCGCCAGCGCCTCGGCATACACGGTGGCCATGTCGGCGCGGCCGTGGGCATCGAGGTGCGCCTCGTAGGCCGCGAGCAGCGCGACAATCTCGGCGTGCTTGGCCGCGCTCTCGAAGGCCTCGCGGCACGGCGTCGGACTCGACGCCGGCCATCCGCAGCTCGCGCAGCGTCGTCCACACCGCCTCCGCCAACGACGGCTGGTCGGCCAGCGGGCGGAAGTAGCTGTCCTCGTCCGGGAACTCCAGCAGCAGCCGCATCATCAGCGCCGGGCCGAGGCCCTCTTCTGAAGGATCGATGCCGCGCTCGACCAGGAACGGCGCGCCCATTCGCAGCGCGATGTCGAGCGGCGTGACGAACCGCAGGTTCAGCCAGTCGGTGCCCTCGAGCGCGATGCGCTCCCCAAGCGTCCGGCCCACCGCGTGCGCGGGCACGAACACCCACTTGACGCGGGTGCGCTGGGTCGCGCACAGACGGGCGAGCTGGGTGACGAAAGGATCGATGGCAGCTCCGGGACCTGGAGGGTATCGCGACTCACCCCGCGCCGGCCGTGCCAATTGGCACAGTCAACCTTGCGCCTCAGCAGTCAAGAGTGGCACGGTCGTCACTCAATCAACCGTGCCGAACTGCAAGCGGTTCCTCTTCCAGGTCCGACACGGCACCGGCTATGAGCCCTTCGTCCGCGTCTCGAAGCGCTATCGCAGGATTTCCTTCGTCCTCGTCGACTGCCGCGTCACGCTCCAGGTCACCGCTGACGCCCTGGACGGTCGGCTGCCGACGGTCGACTGGACGCGGTCATACGCCTGTGGCGACCACCCGGCTGCGGAAGCGCGTGCCGTGGACGCAGCTTGGTGATGACCAAGCCATCTTGCTGGCGCTCGTCGACGCCGCTGTTCGAGACACGCCCGGCGCAAGTCCGTCCCGTGCCGCTTCTGTCGCCGCCCTACCCGCCGGAACGCCGGCACGGGCGTGTGTGCCACGGGTGCCCAGGCCAACCTCGCTCGTCCATCGACCGATGTCCGAAGCACACTAACTGACTTCAGGGAAGCGCCTGGTCGAGCGGAACACTGTGACCACCTCGATGCGCTCAGGTCAGGCAACGATTGCTAGGACCAACCGATGCGAGTCACAGGCCGAAGCGGCGTCTCTCGCGTCCTCGTGGGGGACACTGTCGCCGGCATCTAGCTCGCTCCTTGAGACCGGCTTCGATGCGCGCCAGGAAGACGAGACGTTCGATGGCGTCGTCAATCGTGGCCTTCTCGGGCATGTCGCGAAGCGCGTCGATGATGCCATCCCGCGTGATGGGCTCGGGCATGGCTTCCATTCTACGCCTATCGGGCCCCCTGGTTCCGCTAGGCTCGCCGAGCAGCCAGACCTCGGGCGCCAGCCGGCGCTCGCGCCAGTCGTGCGCCGGCGTCACGCGCACCGCGCAGAAGCGCGCCCGCCACGGCGCGTTCGTGCCATTGCGCCACGACACGAGGCGCCACGCGCCCGGGGGCTGGGCGGCGCCCCACGCGCGGGCTTCGACCGTCGCGGTGTCGGCGGCGAGGCTCGGGCGCGTGCGGGGTCGGCCGCGGCCACCGGGCGGCGGCGCCGCGTGCAGGCGCGGCGTGCCGAGAAAGACCTTGAGGTCGGACGACACGCCCACCGCGTACGGGAGCCGCGCCCGGTGCAGCGTACGCCGCAGCGTGGCGTTGTCGCCAAACTCGGCGTCGCCCACCACCGCGGTGACGGTGATCCGCGCCGCGCGGACTTGGCGCAGCAAGGTCAGCGCCAGCTGCCACTTGGGGACGAGCGCGGCCGTCGCGGGAATGCGCGCCCGCGCGCGCTGGGTGGGCGTGAGCCACGCCTCGGGCAGGTCACAGGCGCGCGCCCAGCAGCCACGCCTGTCGCCCGGTCCACAGTGCGACCGTGACCGCCGTCTGGCAATTCGCGATCTTGCCGAGCGCGCCACAGGTCCTGGCGGGCGACGCCCACCGACGCGGGCCCCTGCTTCGGAAAGCTCGTCCCGTCGAGGATCAGGACCCCCGTCCGATCGGGCACGACCTCGCGGAGCCGCTTCCAGATCGCCTCGGCGTCCCACGGCGCGTCGGTGATGAAATGCTGGAACGCCTGATAGGTGCCGGGGTCGCTGAGGCGCGCCCACATCGCCTCCATCGACTTGCGCGAGCTGTCGCTCAGCAGCCCGGTAACGTCGCGACGCAACGCGCCGCGCTGACTCTGACGACTGAAGCGGTCCTCGAACCGCTCCAGCCAGGTCAGCAACCGGCGCAGCCACGCGGTCGCGGTGTGATCCAGCACCGCTCCGCAGCCTACCGAACTCGTGAAAAAAGTACAATGCCCTCAAAAGTGATCACTCGCGCATTTCCGCGGCAATTCGTCGATCTGACAAAGTCGTTCGGGGGCTGCCCCGGCGCTGTGCTTCGCCAACGCCCTGACCAACGACGGCTCACAGGCGACCAGGCGCGCGGGCTTGCCGCGCTGCCCGACCACGATCGCGAGTTGCTCGTACTCCCGGCCGAGGCGTCGGGCCTCGCGCACGCCGATGCCGAGGACAAAGGCCGTCGGCTCAGGCGTCCATCGGCCCTTGGGATCGGCGCCGTCGCCCTCGAGGGCGGTGAAGCCGGCTCGCTTCAACGCGGCGACGAGTCTCCGCTGCCGGCGTTCGTTCTCCGCCTTCGGCAACGGGATCGAGGACGGATTCCAGGCGGTGATGTGTGCCCAACGCGTGGCGGCGTGGCGCTCCATCAGCCGGTCGAGCCGTGCCGACGTGCGACCGATGCGGAAGGTGATCGGGCGGCCTTCGTCGAAGACGCGGAAGACGGCTCGCTCGTAGGCGCGCCACAGCGCGAGCTCCCGGGTGGCATCGACGCGGGTCATCGGCTCAGAGGCCGCACGCCGATCGTATCCATCGCGGCTCGGATCTGCTCGGCTTTCGAGACGTGATCGAGGTCGAGCAGTCGGCTCACCAGCGTGGGCGATGTCCCCAGTCGCTTGGCCAGTTCCGCCTGCGTGACGCCGTTCCACACCATTCCCTGGTGCAGCATCAACTTCAGGTCGACGATTTCGCCCAGCGCGACCATCAACGTCGAGCCGTCGAAGGTCGGCTCCGGCAGTTCCGTCCTGGTGAGCATGAAGTGTTCGAGCATCGTAAGCAGCGCATCGCGGGCGCGCTGCGGGACCTCGTCTTCGTTCTCGGCATCCGTGTTGACACCGTGAAGTCTGGAAACGTGATCAGCCAGCCATCAGCCGTCTCGAGTCGCTTCATAGCGGTAGTCGAACATCGTTTCCCCCTGGCCGGACTACCTCAATCCGAGGTCGCGCTTGATGGCTTCGACGAGGCCACGGCCCAGCTCCTTCCCGCTGCCGTGCATTGGCAGCGTGGAAGTCAAGGCGCCGCGATGGACGAGAATGTGCCCGCCCTTGCCTCGGCTGACGGTGAAGGTGCAACCCTGCTTCTTCAGCCACCGCTTGAACTCCTCGCTCGTCATTCAGCTTCCCATCCTGAATCGAGCTGCACTGATGCGTCCGAGCCTTGTTCGACGACAGCGCTCGGCGCCAACGTACTGTAACATAATTGTGTCTTAAATACACATAAATGTAAACACGCGCATTTAGCGCTCCACCTCGCCGGCAACCGCTGCAAGCCGCGAGGCTCGCGGCTACGCGGGGGACTCGGCCGGCTGAGGCGCTCTGCCAACGCTTGTAGCGCCCCCTGCGCCAGTAGAGGGTCGAAGTCGATCAGCTTGGCTAGCGCGGAGAGGACTGCCGGAACAGCAAACTCGGGCCAGTCGCTGTCCGCCCCATCCGGGCCGTTCTCCAGCAAGTGGAGGAGCCGCTCGGGCTTCACAAATGGCTTGGAGGTGCATATGGCCCTCGGCGCCGCGATTCGGTCGTCGAACTGATAGCAGTCGTCGGGGTGGCGCCGCAGCGCCAGACGAAATGAGCCGTTCCCCATGCGGCCGAGCCAAAGGATGTCGTCCCACGTATTGCCGCTGCCTGCCCCGTAGCCTGCGGCGCGCCACAGCTCGCACTCTGCAATCTGTTTAGCCATCGCTTCCGCCCCCGACATCCTCTTGCCCAATAAATGCACCAGGCCCCGTCATTCGGTGGTCTCTGGCGAACGTCGCCGTTCGGGCCGGCGAACCGCGCCCGCGCCGCCTCGAGCAACCCGAAGACGTGACCTCGTCGGCGTCCCGCGTCCGGCCGAGAGTCCGGTGATCCAGCGCTCGGGCAGCGCCTCGCCCGTGCAGCGCGCCGACGGCAGCGGCGTCGATGGCCGCGATGGTGTCATTGTCCCAGGTATCGTTGACGGCTCGAACGTCTCGCTTCTTGGGGGTCCTCGGCATGCCGAGCGAGGATGAACAGGACCTGGGCATGGTCTCCAGCAGGTACCGCCCCGGAGCCCCACCTGGCACAGGCTTCGCGCCAGAGGCGCTCGCGGACAGCGCCGACGGCCAGTTCTTCGACGTACGCCACAGTGAGCCGGCCCTCGCGGTCTGGCTGCCGAACCTGGTGAGTAGCGCTCGTCGGTCTCAATCTCACGAGCCCGGCCGTGAACGTCGCGACCCACCACTCCGGCGCGGGAGCGAGTCCATCGCCAGCAGATCCCATGCATCGACACGAGGCTACGCACGCGCATCGCCGCGGTGTCGTTGTCGCGTGATCATCGCTGCGACGCGTCTCTCCCCACAGGGCGCCCGACGGACGCGAGACGTGCGGCACGAGCATGGGCGCGATTCGCATGATGGCGCCGTTCGCCGCGGACCGGCCTCCCGCCTCGGACCAGTGCGCCCCACCCCGCGACTTCCACTGAACTGCTGCACAGTGTCGCCAATGCCGACGATCCGGCCCACTGCCAGGTGCTTGGCCAGGCGGCCCGGCTCGTGGGCCTTCGATAGGTCCTCGAGCGTCCAGATCGCGAGCAGCATGTCGTCGGTTGGCGGGCCCGCCTGGCGTCCGCGCTCTCGACCGTTCACAGTAGTCGATCTCGCCGTACGTCGCCTGGCGCTCGTCCGCTGCGTCCCTCGGCGGTGTTGCCCAGGGTATGACGTAGGCGAGGCCGTGGAACATGCCCTCGACGCGCGACCGTCGCGCCGACGCTCATCGATCGGGCGTCGCACCCAGTCACCGTCGGCGGCTCGCATCACGCCGCGACAAATCAGGTCGGTGGCCAACGACCTGGCGTCAGGTGATTCGCTTGTCATTGCTCATCTTCGCTCGTCGGCTCGTCGCTGGACGCGATCATTGTCCCCCGACTCAAATCGTGGACAACGCACTCTGCGCCGGATTGCACGCCGAACAGCCGGCGGACCGCCTTCGCCGCTCGTACTCGGTCAGTCCCGCCGGGAAGACCTTGCCCACTTGCCGGCGGATCGCGTCGATCTCGGGCGCACCAGGGAACGGCCTCGTCCGATGCCGAGGCAGGACCCGCAAATTGAATAGCTGGCACCATCGCTTCGGTTGATTAGCCCATTGCCATCACACGACGCGCAGCGCGTGGCGACGGCGCCGAACAGCGGGTCGCCCATCGCGCGATGCGGACCGATCGGGCGCCAACCGAAATGCAGTTGGTCAGCGGTCACATCGCCTCGTGCATCCGAAGCTGCCACCGCGACTCACGGGCTTCGCCCTGGTGCGAGAGCAGGTCCGGCTAGCGCCGCTGCGGAGCAGCAGGGTCTTTCCAGTATCGCCTGCTACATGTCCTTCTGTTGAGGACACCCGGGGGGCGGACAGTTGGTTACGCACAGCAGTCCCTCGCGTCGCATCTCCCGCCCCGGCGGCGGGAAGGGCACCTTGCCTGCCCAGGCAGTTGCCGCGTCCGCACGTGCGGACGCCCCGGCTGTCGGCCAGCTCAAAAGCAAGAACAGAGCCAGCTCAAACGTCTCAAAGACGAGGCATTCAACCGTCTCTCGGCACGTTCTGTCATCGTCGAATGACACCGATCGTCACGAGTTGGCCGCGGCGGCATTCTGAACGCCACCAGTTCGGTCTAAACGAACTGCTCCTCGCTCCCCTGCTGGTAGTCGGGCACGTAGAACGGTTCACGCACCCTCGGATCGTATGGCGTCTTCCGATCGAGTTCACCACTGGCGCACAGCGCCTTGCAAATGCCCACTCGCAGCCCAATGTGCGATCGGTCCAGTGGACACGGGACCTTGCCGCGACAGAGACGCCCGAGCACCTCGAGGTCATCCGACACCGAGATGAACTGCCACAGCGGCCACAGGTTCCGGGGCACGGCCGCCTTTGTCTCCGGGTCCGGCGGCCAGCGAACCGGCGGCGCATGCGGTCGTGCCACTTCTCGGCGGATCGAACAGCCAGGGGTAGCCCTGGTACACGTGCATCCACGCCGCGTACGCGCCCTCGATGCTGAGGCCGCCCCCACCCAGCCCCGGCGCGACCTCAGAGGCCCAGACGTCCGTCGTATTCGATGCGCCTCGCCAGCCTGGCTGCGTTGGCGTCGAGCAGGTCCGCAGCGAGTGCGCGCTCGCAGAGCAGGCCAAGCCGCCCGGGCGTCGTCACCCGCCTGGCGGCGTGGTTGACGTGGATGATGAGCCTCTGTGGCAGCGCCATGCCCGACGGCGGGCGAGGGCCCGGGGCCACAGCTCGCGAAGGTTCGACGGGAAGACGGCATCCGGCCCACGCTTGTCGAGCGTTCGCGCGGCCGTCCCGCATTCGCGGCACGAGAAGCCATACCGGCCACTGCTCCACCGGCTCCTCGGGCGCACTCGTCGCAGTAGAAGTTGTCGACGGCGAACAGCGCCACACCTCGCTTCGGTCGGCGACCGGTGTGGGCACTTCGGGTCCAGGCCCTCGCAGACGCGGACTCGAGTTCGGCGAAGTCCGGCCGCACTGGGGCCAGGCGCCGCAGCGCTGGCAGGCTCCTGGGCATCCGGCGGTTCATCATCTGCGGCTCAGACATCAGATGCTGGCGAACTCGCCGGCGCGAAGAGCCGCTGCTCGGACGGGCCGCGGTGTCAGCGCTCGCTGTGCACCAGGCGCTGCAGAAGCAGCCGCTGGCGACGTCGGCCGCGCTCGTCAAGGCGACGAAGCTCACGCCGGCGACCGTCAACAAGTCGCTCGAGCATCTGGTTGGATTGAAGATCGTCCGCGAGGTCACCAAGCGCAAGCGCGGGCGTGTCTTCGTCTATCGCCGCTACGTCAGCCTGCTCGAAGCTGAGTTGTGACGCAGCCACTCCCAGGCGCCGGTGCTGTAGAGCGCCCAGGCGACGAGCAGGGGCTGACCGAACAGGCGCGCGAAGCGCTTGCCGTCGGTGTCGAGCCCGAAGGCGTCCACGCCGTTGAGGTACTGGGCGATGTTGCCGGGAAAGATGGCGATGAAGAACGCTGCTGTGCCCAGGCCGATGGGTATGCGCTGCTTCGGTAGCGCGACCAGACTGGCGCCGAGCATCAGCTCCGCGACACCGGACAGCAGGACGACCGCATCGTCGGACAGGGGCAGCGACTTCGGCACCTGGGCGATGAACTCCTGGCGCGCCCACGTCAGGTGACTGACGCCGGTGAACAGCAGCATCGCGCCGAGCGCCACCCGAGCGACGGTCCGCGCGGTGGACAACGGCGGAGCCGGTTCGAGTAAGGACTCGCGGGACATCCCGCCATCTTAGCGCTCGACGACGGCAGGTGCCGACGCGGCGGTCGGAAACGTTCGTGATGACGGCTTACTTCTGCAGCCAGTGCCCGGCTGGCTGGAGCAGGAACTCGTCGAGCGGAATGCCGTCGCCGCCGACGAGCAGCGTTCGCACAGGCCTGAAGGCCTCCGAGAAGGCGTCCAGGCCAGCGAACGCATCTGGCGCGCGGCCGCTCTTGACCTCGATTGCCACGACGCGCCGGCCTTGACGGACGACGAAGTCGACCTCGCGGCTGCGTTCGCGCCAGTAGAAGAGCTCGCAATCTCCGCCGGCCGCGGCATTGGCCAGGTGCGCGCCGACGGCCGACTCTACCAACCGTCCGCGATACTCACGATCGGCCTGCGCCTCGTCAGGAGCCAGGCCCGACTGCGCCGTCATCAGCGCGGTATTGAGCACCTGCAGCTTGGGGCTCGATGCGCGCTGGCGGACGGCCGCGCCCGAGTATTTCTGCAGACCGGTAATCATCCCCGCTCCGGACAGCAGGTCCAGGTAGTGCGCCAGGGTGGTGGCATTGCCGGCGTCCTGAAGCTGCCCGAGCATCTTCGTGTACGAGAGGACCTGTCCCGAGTAGCGGCAACCGAGCTCGAACAGACGCCGTAGCAGCACGGGCTTGTCGACGCGGTTCATCAGCAGGACGTCGCGGGCGATGGTGGTCTCGATCAACGAGTCGAGCACGTAGCGCCGCCAGCGCGGGGGATCGCCAATGATCGGTGCGGCCCCTGGATAGCCGCCGAAGTAGAGATACTGGTCCAGTGAGAAATCGAACGCCGCGCGCATCTCGGCGAACGTCCAGTGCGGCAGGTGGACGGTTTCGAAGCGTCCCGCCAGGCTCTCGGTCAGCCCCTGCCGCATCAGCAGCGGCGCCGAACCAAGGACGATCACCTTGACGGCTCGGCCCGACCGCGTGTCCTCGTCCCAGAGGCGCTTGACCGCCTCCGACCAACCCGCGATCTTCTGCACTTCGTCGAGCACGAGAACGGCGGTCCGATCGTCGGCGCCTGCCGCGGCCAGCCGCGCCCGCTCCCACTGCGCGGCCAACCAGGACGAATCCCCTACCGTCGGCTCGTCCGCCGAGACGAAGACCGAAGGGCACTCGAGCCGGCGCAGCACCTGTCCGACCAATGTGGTCTTGCCGACCTGTCGCGCGCCGGACACGACTTGCAGGAACCGCCGCGGCTCCGCCAGCCGGGCCGCCAGGATCGGGGTGTAGGCGCGTTCGAATGTGCCAACTGCCGGATTACTCATCGTATTGAGTAAATTTACTCAACGAATCGAGTAACGTCAAATATCCCAGTATTTGCAGCGCTTTAGGAGGCCACCTCAGCGGACAGCCGTCAGCGCGTCCACCGCCCTGGCGACCTCATCCCGCCGCGACACCAGGAGGACCGTCGTGCCGACCACGATCAGCGTCGCCCCCCGTGGCGCCTCGACGCTCCCGTCGGCCTTGTAGAGCGCCGCGAACACGCACGTCGCCGGAAACCCGGGTAGCGCGGCCAGCTCCATGATGGTCTTCCCCGCCGCCGCACTCCCCGCCGGGATCGTGATTTCGAAGGCGATCGCGTTGCCGTTGCCGAGCAGCATCGCGTGACGGATCGCGTCGTGCTCGATCGCCGTGGCCACCGAGCCCGTGATCAGGTCGGTCTCGGACAGCACGCGATCGATCCCGGCCGCGGCGTAGACCGGGCGGTAGGCGTTGTCGCGCATGCGGACCATGACGCGATCGACGCCGGCGGCCTTGGCGAGCAGCGCCACGGCCAGGTTGTCGGCGTCGCGCCGCAGCATGGCGACGATGACATCGGCCTGGCCGATCTCGGCTTCCTCGAGCACGGCGGCGATGGTGGCGTCGCCGTGCAGCGCCACCAGGCCGTGCTGCTGGGAGGCGCGGCGCGTCACCATCTCGTCGTTGTCGATGATGGTGATGTTGTGACCCAGGCGGGTCAGGTGGGTAGCGACTTCGAGGCCGGCCCGGCCGGCGCCGACGATGACGATCCGCATTCTGGTTCCTCAGTCCGGCGTGCCGGCATGTCCGTCGTGGCCGCCGATACGCAGAATCTGCTCGTCGAGCCCGGCGACGTGGCGGGCGGCGGTGCGATCGGTGATGAGGCCGCGACGCGCGGCGTCCAGGATGGCCGACTTGCGGGCGGCGAGGATGGCCGGCATGGCGACGTGCGTCTGCGAATCCTGGCCGGCGCGCCGCAGCTGGCGCTCGGACTCGATGATGTCGCGCTGGAACTCGGCCCAGCGCTCGGCGTGGTCCTTGCGCGACAGCAGCCCGGTGGCGAGCAGGTTGTCGAGCTCGGTCTGGGCCCGGCGGGCGCCGATCAGGACCGCGCGGCATTCCTCGGCAACTTCGTCGGCGACGCCGCCGGCGACGCCCAGCCAGGTCAGGAACGCACGGAACGGCAGCGCCTGCGTCACGAGCGTGACCAGCGTCACGCCGAAGACGATGGCGACGAGCCGCTCGCGATACGGGATGTCGGCGGGCAGCGCCAGCACGGCGGCCATCGACAGCGCGCCCTTGATGTTGCCGAACACCATCACGTGCTGCCAGCGCCACGGGATGCGCTCGCCGCTGAGGTGCAGCACGCCGAGCGTGCCGTAGACGGCCACGGCCCGGCCGACGTGGAGCGCGAGGACGGCGAGCACGATCGGCCACGCCTCCCGCCACAGCAGGTCGGCGCTCAACTGGATCCCGACCAGCAGGAACAGCCAGACGTTGGTGATGAAGGCGGCGATCTCCCAGAAGCCTTCGAGCGCGAGCACCCGCGAGGGCTCGAGGTGCTGCCGCATTTCCTTGCCGACCAGCACGCCGGCCACGACCACCGCGATCACCGGCGAGCCGTGGAAGTGCTCGGTGACCAGCGAGGTGGCGAAAGCGGCGACGAGCGAGGCCAGGACGGCCGTCAAATCGTCCGGGGCGCGGCGCAGGATCAGCGTCGCCAGCATCCCGAACATCACGCCGAGCAGGCTGCCCAGCACGAGGGCGATGAACAGCATCCGGCCGATCTCGGCGTAGTCGGCGCGCCCGCTCATCACGACGGTCGCGGCGACGCTGACCAGCACCAGCGCGGTGCCGTCGTTGAACAGGCTTTCGCCCTCCATGATCGCGGCCAGCCGGTGCGGCACGCGGACGCTGCGGAAGGCCAGCAGCACGCTGACGGTGTCGGTGATGGCGAGGACGGCGCCGAGGAGCAGCGCCACCGGGAACGGCAGGCCGATCTCCCACCCGGCGATGGCGGCGGTCGCGAGCAGCGACACGGCGACGCCGGGCAGCGCCAGCACGAGGATCGGCCGCGAAGCCATCTTCAGGCTGACGGCATCGGCCGAGAGCGCCCCCTGAAAGATCAGGATCGGCAGGAACACCATCAGCACGACGCCGGGGTCCATCGGCGTCTCGGGCACGACCGCGAACAGCACGAGCAGCAGCCCGACGACGACCAGCGCGACGTTGTAGGGGATGTTGATCCGGCGCGCGAAGATCGCCACGCCGGAGCCCACCGCCAGCACGATCAGGAGCTGTTCGAGCGACTCGCGCACGGCACGATGATACGTGACGGTGGCGCGGCCGCCGGCGCGGGAATCGCGTCGGCCAGTCCGTCAGTCTCCCCGTGCACGCTGCACCGACCGCGGCGCGCCTTCCGTGGAGCTGACCATGACACCTGTCCTGACCCGCCGCTCGAGCGGCACGGCGGCCCGCGTGGCGCTGGCCGTTGCCGTCATCGCCGCCTCGGCCAGCCCCATGGCGGCCCAGACCCAGCCAACCCAGACCCAGCCAACCCAGAACCCGCCAACCCAGACCCCGCGCGACGCCATCCGCGATCTGCTGCCCGGCATCAGCCCCACCGAGGTCTCGGCGGTCGCCCAGGCCGTCCTCATGCAGGTGTCCAGCGTGCCCATCGGGTCGTCGTCAGGGGCGTTCACCTTCGTGCGCAACGAGGAGACCGGCGAGGCCTCGCTCAAGGCGTTCGGCTTCGGTCCCTCCTTCGCCGAGCGGCCGACGACGCTCGGCAAGGCCGGCGCCTTCACTCTCGGGACCACCTACCAGCGCACGACCTTCCGCACCTTCGAGGGCGTTCCGCTGCACGGCGGGTTGCGGGCCGAGGTGCGACTGGACGGCCGCACCGTGACGCAGCTCTTCGACGCCTCGATCGACGTGGCTACCTCGAGCACCACCTTCGTCGGCACGCTCGGCGCGACCAAGGACCTCGACATCTCCGTCAGCGTGCCCTGGGTGCGGCTCTCGGTGGCCGGCATGCGGACGAGCGCGGCGGCCCCGCCCGGCACGGGCACCGTGATCCGCGAGATCGAGACGGCCGGCATCGGCGACATCCAGGTTCGGGCCAAGTGGGCGCCGTACCAGACCGATCGCGGCGGCGCCGCGGTGGCGTTCGAGGCGCGGCTGCCCACCGGTGATCAGGAAGCGATGCTCGGGTCACCCGGCATCCGGCCGCGCCTGCTGTTCCTGGCCTCGACCTCGGCGGGCATCGTGTCGCCGCACCTCAACCTGTCCTACCAGTTCGGCGGCGACGGCGCCGTGGTCCGCCAGGTGCCGGGCGGCCTGGACGAGCTGATCGAGGCCCGCCTTGGGCGCGAGTTCGGCTACACCCTCGGCGTCGAGGTCGCCGCGCACCCGAAGCTGACCTTCTCGGTGGACGTCCTCGGCCGTTCGCTGCGCGACGCAGCTCGATTCCGCTACGAAGAGCGCGGCCTCGCACCTGATCAGGGGACACCTGCGATGCGGGCCGCCTTCGCGCAGATGTCGCAGCTCGGCACGGCCAGTGTCTATACGATGAACCCGCGCGTCGACAGCCTGAATCGCTGGCTGCTCGCGGTCGGCGCCAAGACGTCGGTGCTCGGTCGAGGGCTGGTGCGACTCGACGTCCTCGGCTCGATGAACGACGCCGGCCTGAAGCCCGGGCTGACGACCGTGATGGGCCTCGAGTTCACGTTTTGAACCCGAGCCCATCGCGGGCCGCCGGTCAAGACAGCCAGACGTTCGAGCTGCGGTCGATGGGGGCGATGCTCGGCACCGCCCCGTTGGCCGCGGCCGCCATCGCCCGCCGCAGCAGCGCGACAATCCGCTCCATGCGGCGATAGAGCGGCTTGTCGGGCACCCCGAGCCCGGCGGCGATGTCCCGCACCGAGAGGCCCTTGCGGTAGCGGAGCTCGAGCAGGCGGCGGTCGTCGCCCGAGAGCTGGGCGAAGGCGCGCTGCAGCCGGCCGAGGGCGAGCCGGCGCTCGAGCGACGCCTCCTTCGCCTCGACGGGATCGCTGAAGGGCGCCGGCGCCAGCCCCTCGAACGTCTCGGGCGCGACGGCCTGGGCCTTGACCCGCGCCGGCAGCAGCGACGCGATCCGGCGCAGCGGCGCCGACTGCGTGCAGCTGGGCCTCCCCTTCAGCATCGCCACGGCCTCTTCGAGCCGGTGGCCATCCCGGAACATCAGCCGATCGAGCGCGATGGCGGCCGGCCCGAGGCGCTTGGCCTCCGCCGACGGGCGCCACTTGCCGAACCGGGCGTTGCGCCAGTCCAGCAGCAGCCGCCGGACCACGACCGTCAGGTAGGTACGAAGCGAGCTGCGGCCTGCGAACGCAGCGACCGGCGCGTAACGCCGTTCCGCCAGGTGGACGTGGACGTGCTGGGCGAAGTCCTCGGCGTCCTGCGGCGGCAGGCCGCTGGTCCTGGCCATCCTGGCGATGACCTGGCAGAGCACCTCGAAATCGGCGGGGCTGAGGGGAAATTCGGCAGTGGACATCGGCGCCTCCTGATTAGGAGAACGCCGATGCCGGGATTTGTTACACGGGAGGGAGACTACCTACCAACGCAGGCGCGCCTTGCGAATCAACGGGTCGAGGTCGGCATGCACACCGATCGAGTGCACCAGCTCGTTGCGCAGCTTGGGCGAGCCCGTGAACTCACCTTCGTCGAACCCACCCAAGAAGGTGACCGAGCTCACCCGTACCGAACCAGACCTGCCGCCAGGCCTCAGGTGAGTGCGCCTTTTGCCGCAACGCAAACGGGCGCACGTCGATGATCCACGGCTGAATGAATGTCTTCGGAGACGGCTTGCTGCCGACGGCCATGAATCGTGCCCTGCCGCCGCCGAACCCGAGCGTCAGCCACTGGGCGACGATGAAGTTGTAGGACGCACCGACAGTCAGCATCCGGTTGTTCACGGCCTGGTTGACTTCCTTCTGGTCCCAGCCATAGCCGATGCTGAGGTCTAGTGTCTGCTTGTGGCGATCGAGCGCCTCCGCCGGGCACACGGAGAAGGTCAACCCGCCGAACGCGGCGGCGGTCAACCTGGGCTTCATCTCTTCGAGGGACTTCGGTGTGGGCAGGCCCTGCAGCAGCGCCGCGCGCTCGATGTCGTAAGAGAATCCGGCTCCAGATCTCAGTGCGTCTCCGGAGCGCTCGGCCCATGCGAACTGTGAGTAAGCATAGTCGCGCCAACGCAGAGCCTCGAAGAACAACTCGCTCGGGTCATAGCGAGCCTTTCCCCTCGCGGCCTTCGCAGCAGCAGCCGCCTTGTCCAGGAGTGAGTTTGCCATCTTCTCGGCCCACATGCCTCGAGTCGCGAACACGAACCTCGCGTGCGCGGCCGGCCCATCCTCTGCAGCCGGCTCCTTGAGGTCAGCAAATGGCTTCGACCGCTCCTCCAGTGCAGTGCGAACTCGACAAATTATCTTGTCCTGCGTGTCGGTCAAGCACCACACCTTCACTTCGACGGTGGCGCCGGCGAACTTTGGCCCACTTAGGCTATCCAGCCACTCCCAGAAATAGGCGTGCGCCGGCACAGGCGCCGAGCAGACCGCCAGCATCGCGAGACAGAACGCCGAGACGAGTCGTCGCATGAAGCCTCCAGAAGAGGGGGAACGGCGGTGCCGCGGAATTGTTACCGGCTGGCCGGCGAGAAGGGCGCGAACGGGTGCACCTTCGGGCTCGACGGCGGCAGGGGAGCGGCGGTGCGCGGCACGACGTGGATGCGGGGGGACATCCGTGAGCAATAGAGCAGGTCGTTGGTCGGGCCCTTGCCCACCACGTAGCATTGCTGGCCGCGCCAGGTCACGGCGTCGGCCTTCTCGATGTGATGCAGCAGCCGATACGGCAGCTGCATCGACATCAGAAGCAGCACCACCAACGCCACTTCGGCGGCGACGATCCAGACCGGGAGGGGCACGCGCGAACCGGTGGCCCGGCGCATGACGAACCAGCCGGCGATATTGCCGGCCACCAGCAGCGACAGGGCCATGCGATAGCCGGTCCGATATACCTCGAGAGCCGGCGAGAACACGGCCAGCATGTCCGCTGGCGCAAAGCTGATGTCGGTCGTCACGGCCAGCAGGAGCGGGGTCCAATACGTCCAGATGAGGCCCGCGACGACGGCGGTTACGAGCAGCAGCCAGGACGCGCAGACCGCGGGATCGGTCAGCGCCAGGCGGGCGCACAAGCTACGCCCCCGCTGCTCCAGCCGCCGATCCAGCTCGCGCGCGCCGGCCGACGCGGCGATGACCACCCGCCGCACGGCAACCACGGCACCGACCAAGCCGGCCGCAAGGCAGGTGAGGATGATTGGCAGGAACAGCGCTTGCGCGCCCCAGCCGAACTTCTGAAGAAAGGTGTCGTCCTGGTAGGCGGCGCGCCCGAGCGCGGCGTTGTACGCCACCGAGCTGAGCATGCCGCCAACCGCCATCAACACCAGCAGCGCGATGCCGGCGTAGATGCCCGGCCGCATCCGAGCCCAGGGTGATTCGACGACGGCGGGCCCGGTGTCGCTCAGATCCTGGAGCAGCGCGTCAGGCGTCTGGTAGCGCTCGGTGACGTCGAGCGCGAGTGCTCGGTCGACGATCTTCGTGAACCGGATCGGGAGATCCGGGCGCAGCCCGAGGAGCGAGTTCGCCCGTCGCGCGGTGTGCGCGTCGCGGATCTCGTCGAAGCTGCCGCCTTCATACGGGTAGCGCGCGGTGACCAGATAGAACAGCAGCACGCCGACGCCGTAGACGTCCGACGCCGGCGTCGCGGGCGCGCCGGCCAGCGTTTCCGGGGCCATGTAGAGCGGCGTCCCGACGGCCGTGCCGGGCGATTCGCTGGCGCGGACCGACAGGCCGGCGCCGAAGTCCATCAGCACGATGCGCCCGGCCGGCTCGCGGATGATGTTGCGCGCCTTGACGTCGCGGTGGATCAGCCCGTTGCCGTGCACGGCGACGAGCGCGCGGCAGACGTCCTCGACGATCACCGACGCCTCGCGGTCGCTGAGCGGCCCCTTCTCGGCGACCAGCGCGTCCATCGTCTCGCCCGAGAGGAACTCCATGACCAGCCCGAACCTCCCACCGTGCTGCTCGACGTTCAGCACGCGGACGACGTTGGGGTGCCGGAGCTGCGCCAGGGCACGGCCTTCGCTGAGCAGCCGATCCTTGAGTTTCTCGTCGCTGTAGCGCCGGTGCAGGATCTTGAGCGCGACCGGCATCTCGAGCACCGGATCCCAGGCGCGATAGACGCTGCCGAAGCCGCCGCGGCCGACCTTGGCTTCGAGGACGTAGCGGCCCCACGCCTTCAGCGTGTCGTCGGCAGCCGCTTCGACAGGCGGCCCGGCGTCGGCGTCGCCGAGCGGCTCGGACTGCAGCGTCGAGTGGGCCTGGCCGATCTCGTCGAGCAGCCGCAGCAGCGAGACGTCGCGCAGCAGATCGGGCGACGCGCCGTCTCCCGCCTGCAGCTCGGACAGCAGCGCCGCCCAGTCGACGTGCTGTCGATCGGCGACATCCTGCTGGAGGCGCTCGACGAGCGATCCGTCAGACACCGCGGGCTTCCTCGGCGAGGCGCTTGACGGCGCGGTGGACGGCGACCCGCGCCGCGCCGGCCGACGGCTTGCCAAGATAGCGCGCCAGATCGTCGTAGCCGTAGGCCAGCTCGAAGCGGCCGACGATCGTCTCGCGCTCGGCCGGTGCCAGCCGCTGGAGCGCGGCTTCGTAGCGCTGCATGCGCTCGGCCCCGATCAGGCGATCGAGCGGCGACGTGGCCGCCCCGGGCAGCGACTCCCCCACCGAGGTCTCGTACGGCATCCGCACCGCCTTCCGCCATTCAGACGCGATCTCGTTGGCGATGGCCTGACGGAGGTAGTAACCGAGCGCGGCCGAGTGCGGCACCTCGATATCGGCAAGGCGCCTGACGGCCTTCGACGCCACGGACTGGACGACGTCGGCGGTTTCCAGCATGCCGCGCGCCGACGCGGGCAGGCGGCCGTGCGCCCAGCGCCGCAGCCGCGGCAGCAGCCGGATCAGCAGCGCCTCGAGGGCCTCGTCATCGCCGCCGCGCACGCGCTCCAGGAGGCTGACGGTCTCCTCGGGCGAAGGCGGAGGGGGCGATGGCCGGCCCTCGGGATGAATGGTGACGTCGTTCAGCACGGCTTTCAGTGCGGCAAATGATAACTCAGCCGTTGGATCCGTCCGCCGCTCTTTCTAGAGCAAACGTCACAGTCTTTGTGTCGGTACAGGGAGTAACGTTCCGTGCGCCCTCAAACGCGCGCCACGTCACCCATTCGTGCGGTGTCTGCGTCGGCGTCGTTCGACTGAATGAGACGAGTGAATCTCCCCCCTGGGTTCACCTGCCGCGACACAGGTCGTGTGCCGGCGGCACTCAGGTTGGAGACTCACATGGCAAAGACCGCCCGCGCATCCGCAGACCTCTCGACGACGCTGCCGCTGGCCCGAGGCCAGGCGCATCCGCAGCTCACGCCGGTCCAGAACTTCCTGCAGCACTTCGGCTATCTCGCCCCGGCCAGCTTCGGCCCAGGCCTGCTCGACGATCCGACGGCCGCCGCGCTGTCGCTCTATCAGCAGCGCCATCGGCTGCCGGTGACCGGCCTCTTCGACGAGGCGACCAAGGCGCAGATGCTGATCCCGCGCTGCGGCCTGCCCGATCTCGACAACGGGATCGCGTTCTCGACCAACTGCTCGTGGCCGACGCCGCAGCTCACCTTCGCGTTCGAGGACGGCACGGCCGACACCGTCGGCGAACTCACTGCGGTCCGGAACGCCCTCGCCACGTGGGCAGGGACGGTGCCGTTGACGTTCACCGAGGTGTCGCGGAATCAATCGCCAGACGTCGCCATCGACTGGCGCGCCGCCGCCGATCCCGACCTGAACATGGTCGGCTCGATCCTGGCGCATGCCGACTTCCCGCCGGCCTGCAGCGTGGTCACCAGCGGCTTGCCGAAGCCGGTCCACTTCGACGACTCGGAGAATGCCTGGAGCGTCACGCCTTCGCCGGGGACGTTCGACATCGAAACGGTCGCGCTCCACGAGCTGGGCCACATCCTGGGTCTCCGGCACTCCGACGTGCCCGGCTCGGTGATGTTCCCGTCGGTCGGCGACAACACCACCAACCGCGCCGTCACGCCCGACGATCGCCTCGGCATCGAGCAGCTCTATCCGCAGACGGTGCTCGCCAACGGCACCTACACCGTCCGCCAGAAGAGCAGCGGTCGGTTCCTCGACGCGCACGAGATCGAGTCGAAGGACTTCGCCCTGGTGACGCGAGCGGCGCAGAACAACGACACGCAGCGCTGGACGCTGACGCAGGTCGGCACCGTCTTCGTCATCCGGCAGAAGAGCAGCGGCCGCTTCCTCGACGCGCACCAGGAATCGAGCAACGATTTCCGGGTGGTGACGCGGACGGCGCAGGGCGACGCGACCCAGAAGTGGGTCTCGATGCCCGACGTCGCCGGCAGCGTGACGATGCGCCAGCTGAGCACGCGGCGCTTCCTCGACGCGCACGAGATCGCCTCGAAGGACTTCGCCCTGGTGACGCGGCCGGCCCAGAACAACGACACGCAACGCTGGACGCACGTCCAGGTCGCGCCGCACGTCTTCACGCTGCGGCAGCGCAGCAACGGCCGCTTCGTCGACGCCCACGAGATCGAGTCGAAGGACTTCCTGGTGGTGACGCGGCCGAACCAGAGCAACGACACCCAGCGCTGGATCCTGTGTCCGATCGGCGCGGTCTACACCATCACCCAGAAGAGCAACAGCCGCTTCGTCGACGCGCACGAGCACAGCGGCCTCGACTTCGGCGTGGTGACCCGCCCGAACCAGAACAACGACACGCAGCGGTGGATCCTGCTGCCGGCGAAGGACGGCAGCTTCACCGTCCAGCAGCTGAGCGGCGGCCGCTTCGTCGACGCGCACGACTCGGCCTCGGACGACTTCCGCGTCGTCACGCGGAGCGCCGAGAACAACGACACGCAGCGTTGGTTCTTCGATCGCGTCTGAGCGTTCAGTAGACGTCCAGGTCGCGTGCCACCACCACGCGGCCTGGATACGTCGCCATCTCGCTCAGCAGCGTCGCCGCCGTCGACCGCTGGTTGTCGACTGCCGGCCGGATCGACAGCGACGCGTGATACAGCACCAGCAGACCGGGCCTGGCCTTGGTCGCCAGCTCGGTCAGCTGGGTGGTCGTGGTGTGGTGCGCCGCGGCGTAGCCCTGGAAGTCGGGCCGCCGCGACAGCCAGTCGTGCGTCAGCACCTCGTGAATCAGGATGTCGCAGCCGCGGCAGGCGTCGATGGTCGCCTGCGTCGGATTCGTGTCCCCTGAGATGACGATGCTGCGGTCGGGCGTGTCGAACCGATAGCCGTAGCTCTCCATCGCGTGCTTCGTTGCGAACGCGGTGACGGTGACGTTGGCGTCCTTGTAGACGACGCCAGGCTTCACTTCATGCGCGTTCACCGCGTGGCCCTCGCGGAAGGCGCCGACGGTGTAGAGCTCGCGATCCTTCATCCGCGTCTCGAAGTCCGCTTGATACGCGGCGAGGATGTGCTCGGTCATCGCCCTGATGCCAGCCGGCCCGTAGACCTCGAGCGGCACGCGCCGTCCGATCACCCAGGGCGTCAGGATCAGATCCGGGTAGCCAACGGTGTGGTCGGAATGCAGGTGCGTGACGAAGGCGACGCGCAGGTTGACCGGATCGAGTCCGGCGATGCCCTTCTCGACGGCCGCCAGCTTGGCGCGCCGGACGACGCCGGCCCCGACGTCCACCAGGTAGGGCGTGCCATTCACGACGATCGCCGTGGCGGGTCCGGAGCGGTCGGGATCGGCGGGCGGGTTCCCGGTGCCCAGCATCACGACCTGAGTGCGGGGCTCAGCTCGGCGCGTAGGACTCGGCGTCTGGGCCAGGAGAGCGTGGACCGCCCCACACATGCCAAGCACAATTGCCGCAACAGCTGGGATGGGACTCGACATGGTGGCCTCGCTTCACGCCAGGCGAACGGGCGCTGCTGGGCTACAGGGTATGATGAGTTCATGTCCCAGCCCGAGACGGTGATTGCCGCGCTGCAAGCGGTCGTGCCGGAACTGAAGGCGCGCGCGGTTCGCGAGGTGTGGCTGTTCGGCTCGGCCGCGCGGGGCGAGCTCCAGGAGGCCAGCGACATCGATCTCCTGATCGACTTCGAATCGCCTGTGACGCTCTTCGAGTTCACCCGGTTGCGACGCTACCTCGAGTCGATTCTGCACCGCCCGGTCGACCTCGTCACCCGCGACACCCTGAAGCCGCAGCTCCGCGAGCAAATCCTGCGCGAGGCCGTGCGGGCCGCCTAGCTAGGCCGCATTGGAAGTCCCTGCGAGCTGCTCGGCAGTCCCGATATGATGCCGGGGTGTCGACGCCGGTCGCCGCCTCGACTCGCGCCGTGTTCGTCGCCCGCGGCGTCACCAAGACGTACCACATGGGCGAGGTCGACGTCCGCGCGCTGGCGGGGGTCGACCTCGACCTCTACGAGGGCGAGTTCCTGGTCCTGCTCGGGCCGTCTGGCAGCGGCAAGTCGACGCTGCTGAACATCCTCGGCGGCCTCGACGTGCCGACGACCGGCACCGTGCAGTATCGCGACCATCGCCTGACCGACGCCGACGAGCGCGCCCTGACGCAGTACCGTCGCGATCACGTCGGCTTCGTCTTCCAGTTCTACAACCTCATCCCGAGCCTGACCGCGCTCGAGAACGTCGCCCTGGTCACCGAGATCGCCCGCGATCCGATGACGCCGGAGGATGCGCTGGCGCTCGTCGGCTTGAGCGAGCGCCGGCACCACTTCCCCGCCCAGCTCTCGGGCGGCGAACAGCAGCGCGTGGCCATCGCGCGGGCCATCGCCAAGCGGCCCGATGTCCTGCTCTGCGACGAGCCCACCGGCGCGCTCGACATCCAGACCGGCATCCTCGTCCTCGAGGCGATCGATCGCGTCAACCGCGAGCTGGGCACGACGACGGCGGTCATCACCCACAACGCGGCGGTCTCGGCGATGGCCGATCGCGTGATCTCGGTGGCCGACGGCCGGGTCACCTCGGTCCGCGTCAACGCCGAGAAGCGCCGTCCGTCGGAGCTGGTGTGGTGAGGCCGTAGCCATGGCCCGCGTCGTCCGCGCCCTCGATCGCAAGCTGCTGCGCGACCTCTGGCACCTCAAGGGCCAGGCGATCGCCATCGCCGCGGTGATTGGCGCCGGCCTGGCCATGTTCGTCGCCTACCTGTCGACGTTCGCGTCGCTCGAGCGCTCGCAGGCGCGCTACTACGAGCGCTATCGCTTCGCCGACGTCTTCGCGCAACTGAAGCGGGCGCCGCTCAGCCTCGGCGCCGACATCGCCGCGATCCCGGGCGTGCTGGCGGTCGAGACCCGCGTCGTCGCCGACGTGACGCTCGACGTGCCCGGCCTCGACGAGCCGGCGCTCGGCCGGCTGGTATCCATTCCGGTCCCGGACCGGCCGATGCTGAACGGACTCTTCCTCCGCAGCGGCCGCCTGCCCGAACCCGGTCGTCCCGACGAAGTCGTGGCCAGCGAGCTGTTCACCAGCGCCAACCAGCTGACGCCCGGCCACACCGTCAGCGCCGTCATCAACGGACGCCGGCGCGCCTTGCGGATCGTCGGCATCGCCCTCTCGCCCGAGTACGTCATCACCATCCGGCCGGGCGAGGTGATGCCCGACGATCGCCGCTTCGGCGTCCTCTGGATGGACCGCCGCGCCCTGGCCACGGCCTTCGACATGGAGGGCGGCTTCAACGACGTCGCCCTGAAGCTGGCGCCGGACGCGCAGGCGGCCGCGGTCATCGAGGCGCTCGATCGGCGGCTCGAGCCCTATGGCGGCTTCGGCGCGATCCCGCGCGCGCAGCAGATCTCGCACTGGACGATCTCCAACGAGCTGAGCCAGCTGCGTGGGCTGGGTCTCGCCATCCCGGTCGTCTTCCTTGGCGTCGCCGCATTCCTGCTGAACATCGGTCCTCACCCGCATCGTGTCGGTGCAGCGCGAGCAGATCGCGGCCCTCAAGGCCCTCGGCTACGCCAACCGCGAGGTGGGCTGGCACTTCGCCAAGTGGAGCCTGGTGATCGGGGCTGCGGGCAGCGTCATCGGCCTGGCCGCGGGCGCCTGGATGGGTTCGGCCATGACCGGCCTCTACAACGACTCAACTTCAAGCTTCCCGGTGCTCGAGTACCGGCTGGCTGCGCCGGTGGTCGTCACCGCGGTCGCGGTGAGCCTGGTGGCCGCGCTGACGGGCGCGCTCGGCGCGGTGCGTCGAGCGGTGCGGCTGCCCCCGGCCGAGGCGATGCGCCCGGAGGCGCCCGGACGCTATCGGCTCAGCATCCTCGAGCGCGCTCGGCATCGGCCGGCTGTTCGGGCCGCCGGGCCGGATGGTGGTCCGCAACATCGAGCGGCAGCCGGTTCGGACGCTGACGTCGATCGTCGGCATCGGCTTCGCCTCGTCGATGCTGGTGCTGGGCACGTTCTTCCTCGACGCCATCGCCGAGGTGCTGCGCGTGCAGTTCACCATCGTGCAGCGGCAGGATCTCACCGTCGCGTTCGTCGAGCCGCGATCGCCGCGCGCGCTCTACGATCTGCAGCGCCTCGACGGCGTCCTCGCCGTGGAACCGTCGCGGATGCTGGCGGTGCGCCTGCGCGCCGGCCACCGGTCGCGGCAGATCGGGCTGACCGGGCTGATCCCCGATGCGCCGCCCTGCAGCGCGTCGTCAACACGACGACGCGGCCGGTGGCGCTGCCGGCGTCCGGACTGGTGCTCTCGCGGTCGCTCGCCGAGGTGCTCGGGGTCGGCGCCGGCGCGTTCGTCGACGTCGACGTGCTCGAGGGCAGCCGCCGCCGCCACGCCGTGCAGGTCGCGGCCCTGGTCGACGAGTATCTGGGCGTCTCGGCCTACATGGACATCTCGGCCGTCCACGCGCTGATGGGCGAAGCGGGCGTCCTCTCCGGCGCCTACCTGCTCGTCGACCGGGCCCGGGAAGCGGCGCTCTACGCCCGGTTGAAGACCATTCCGGCAATCGCCAGCGTGACGCGCAAGCGCGCCGCACTCGAGAGCTTCCAACGGCAGATGGACGAGACGATGGGGGTGCTGGTCGCCTTCAACGTGCTGTTCGCCAGCACCATCGCCTTCGGCGTGGTCTACAACGCAGCTCGCATCTCCCTGTCCGAGCGCAGCCGCGAGCTGGCCAGCCTGCGCGTGCTAGGCTTCACCCGGGCCGAGATCTCCTCGATCCTCCTCGGCGAGCTGGCGCTGCTGTCGCTGCTCGGCACGCCCCTCGGGCTCGTCATGGGCACCGGGTTCGCCACGATCATCATGAGTTGGATGCAGACGGAGCTCTACCGCTTCCCGGTCGTCATCGGTAACGGGACCTATGGACTCGCGGCGGGCGTGACACTCGGCGCGGCCGCGATATCCGGGCTGCTGGTCCGCCGCCAGCTCGATCACCTCGACCTGGTCCAGGTCCTGAAGAGCCGCGAATAGGCTCGCGCATGGCGCCCTCCTCCACCGGACGGTTCCTGGCGCCGCGCCGGCTCGTCACCGCCGTCGTGGTCCTCGCCGTCGTGGCCGCGCTCGTGTGGGCGTTCCGGCCGGCGCCGGTGCCGGCCGAGATCGCCACCGTGCGACGGGGCCCGCTCGACGTCACCCTCGACGAGGAAGGCGAGACCCGCGTCCGTGATCGCTTCGTGGTGTCCGCGCCGGTCGCCGGCCGCGTCCTCCGGATCGAGCTCGAGCCGGGCGATCCCGTGCGTGCCAACGGCACCGTGCTGGCCACCTTCCAACCGGTGTCGCCGGCCCTGCTCGATGCCCGGACGCGCGCCGAACTGACCGCGCGCGCGCAGGCCGCGGGCGCGGGGCTCGAACGGGCCCGGGCGATGGCCGAGCAGGCCGGCGCCGAGCGCGCGCAGGCCGAGCGCACGCTGCGGCGCGCCCGCGAGCTGGCGCAGGGCGGCCTCACGACGGCGAGCGATGTCGAGCTGGCCGACACCGCGGCGCGCTCGCGGCGCGAAGCGGCCGACGCCGCGGCGGCGGCGGTGCGATCCGCGGAGGCCGAACGCCGCGCGGTGCTGGCGCAGCTCGTCCAGGCCGGACGGCCAGCGGCGGGCGGGCCGGCCATCCAGCTCCGCTCGCCCATCGAGGGCGTGGTGCTGAAGCGGATGCGCGAGAGCGAAGCGGCGGTGCCGCAGGGCGAGCCGCTGCTCGAGGTCGGCGACGTCGCCAAGATCGAGATCGTCGCCGACTATCTCTCGACGGACGCCGTGCGCATCCGACCCGGGCAGCGCGTCATCGTCGAGCGCTGGGGCGGCGGCAACCCGCTCGGCGGCCGCGTCCGGCGGGTCGAGCCGTCCGGCTTCACCAAGATCTCCGCCCTCGGCGTCGAGGAGCAGCGCGTCAACGTCATCATCGATCTCGACGCGGCGCGCGAGGCGTGGACGCAGCTCGGCGACCGCTACCGCGTCGAAGTCCGCGTCGTCGTGTCGTCGGCCCCGGACGTGCTCCGCGTCCCGGTCAGCGCGCTCGTCCGGCACGGCGAGGCATGGTCGGTGTTCGCGGTCGAGGCCGGGCGCGCGGCGACGCGCACGGTCACCATCGGCGCTCGCAACGATGCCTTCGCCGAGGTCCGTTCCGGGCTCGCCGAGGGCGCCGCCGTCATCGCCTTCCCCGGCGACCGCATCGCCGACGGCGTCGCCGTCGTCGCGCAGTGAACTACTGGTCAGCGACGGTGTAACCGAGAGCGCGGGCGTTCTCGGACACCCGATGGTCGCGCGTCACGATCGTGACCAGCGGCGGCGGCTCACCGAGGATCTCCGCAGTCGCGAGGTGGATCGCGTCGAGCGTCCGGATGGGCTCGACGGGAAAGCGTGTCGCGACGCGCGCCAGGACCGCTGCCGTCACCTCCACGATGAACCAGCGACGTGCGACGATCTGCAGTGTCCGGACGGCGGCCTGCTCCTGATCCTGAGTGAGGCGACCGTTCACCCGCGCCCGGATGATCGCGCGAGACGTCTCGGCGATCGTCAGGGCGGATGTCACACACCGGTCAGCGCTGAGCGCCGTCCGTGCCGACCAGTCGTTCTCCAGCAGCGCCGCCACCAGCGCGCTCGACTCGATGTAGTGCAGTTGTCCAGCGGTGGCTGCAGCCGGGGGCTGTCGCTCCCGCCGCGCCGGCCGGCGGGCCCGGCTTGGACTAGTCTTCGCCACGATCGAGATCGATCAAGGCAGCAGCCGTTCCCTTCGCGAGCGCGATCGTCGGCCACTCGATCGGTCCGGGTCGTTCAAGCGGCGGCCGAACAGCGCCGCTGACGATCAGGGCATCGAAGGGGCTGGGCGCGCCGGCGCCTGACGGCGATACCGGCGGCACGAGTTCCGCGACGACGCGGCCATGCGCGGTTACGGCAATCCGCTCGCCCGTCTCGACTCGGCGGATGTAGCGGCTCAGGTTGTCGCGCAGCTCGCGAATGCCGGTGTCCACCCGCAGATTATAGCCACATGTGGCTATATCAGCAATGGTCGCTCCGGCTCACGTGCGACCGCCATCCTTGTGTGCGGCGGCCTGCTCCACTGTCCCCGCGAACTGCTCGACAGTCGTCAGCAGCCAGTCCAACTCGGACCGGGTCGGCGGCAGCTCGTAGGGATGGTGGTGGCAGCCGCGGCACAGGCCGGCGTAGGCCGCGCTGACCGGGGACGCCGACGCCCGGACCGGCTCGTAGCCGCGCAGCGCGATGAGCTGGGCGCGGACGTTTCGGGTCGCGACCATCGACGGCGCGATCGGCGACCAGAAGTCCTCGAGCAGCTGTTCGAGCGCGTGCCTGGCCAGGAGCGCGGACGCGCGCGGCCAGACGCCAGCGGTATCGACGCTGCCGTGGTCGAGCAGGTAGCGGGCCCACCGGAGCTGTTCGGCGGGGCTCATCGCGGCACCTTGCCGATCTGCACGGCGCAGAATGGACCATTTCCTGAGCCCGCCGCTCGCCGGAGCTCATCCCGTGAGTACACTCCCAACGCGCAGGCGCCGTCGACGTCCTCGACGGCCAGCCACACGACACCCGCCGCCTGCGAGACGGCCGCATCCAGGGCCTGTCGGACGGAACCCTGGATCGAAACGCGGACGGTCTCCGGAGTGCCCGCCGCCACGCCGATGGCGCACGTGCCGACGATGCCGTTCGGAATGTGCTGACGGCTCCCGGCGTTGAAGATCGTCACCGCCGCGCCGAACACGTGCCCGGACGCCGTGACCGCCACTGGCGGGTTCAGAAATGCTCGGCACCCCGTCGCTGTCGTGTCGCTGAGGACGTTGCCGCGGACCGTGAATCGGCCCGAGCCGTCGACGTGGCGCCGCAAGATCTCGGCGGCGGTCCCGCGGACAGCTGACGATGATGGCGCGTCGACGGGCGCAGCCTCATCCAGATCGAACACCGGACCGCTGCCGTAGGTCCGCCCGGGCCGGCTCAGCTTGATCACGATGCCGGCCGACGGGCCTGCGCGCACGACGTCGCGCGCGGCCTGGATGACCGAGCCGGGATTGAAGCTCGATGCGTTGGGCGCAGGTGCGGCCGGCGGCGGGCTCTGTGCCACCGCCACTACCGCCGTCAGCAGCCCGCAGGCGACCACGCCGGCGCTGGTCATTTCATCTTCCGTACGTTGCCGGTGAACGTGCCGGTCCGCGACACGAGCTTGTCGAGGTCGCCCTCGAAGACGCCGTGCGCGCCGGACTGGCAGCTCTTGAAGACGTCGGCAGCCTCGTCCTTCCACTTGTTGCGGATCGTCGTCGAGACCTCGCTCTCGCGATCGGCATCGTCGTACAGCACCAGCGACATCAGCTGGTTCAGCCTCCGCGACTTCTCCAGCAGCTCCTCGACGTCGGCATGGCGCTCTCCCTTTGCCAGCCGTCGCCGGCGGATCACCTCGATGCAGGACGCCTCGATCGCGGCGCGGCAGAAGCCGGGCACGACGCGGATGACGACCTCCTCGGGCACGCCGCCCTTGCGCGCGGTCGACATCAGCGCGCGCGCGTCCTGCAGGTAGGCATCGACCGGCTCGCGCTTGACGCGGACCTCGACCACCGAGTTGCCGCGGCGCATCACCTCGACCATCTCGGCCTCGATCTGCAGGCGGCTGACCGCCTCGGGCAGGCGATCGTCGTGCGTGAAGACGATGACCTGGCGGTGCTTGGCGGTCTCCTGCAGGACGCGGGCGAGGCCCTCGACGCGGGCCGGATCCATCGCCTGCACCGGATCGTCGACGATGACGAACCCGAACGGGCTGACCGGCAGCGAGGCGCGCGGCAGGAACAGGCTGAGTGCCAGCGAGTTCAGCTCGCCCTGCGACATGACGCCGAGCGCGCCGGCCGCCTTGCCGTCGACGGTGACCTCGATGCCGACGGCCTGCGCCTTGCCAGTGCCTTCGAGCTTGATCGCGGTCAGGTCGACGTTGCTCTGCAGGCGCATCAGGCCCCAGTACTCGCGCGCCCTGGCGGCGATCGGCTCGAAGCGCTCGGTCCGCAGGTCGTCGATGGCGTCCTTGACCCAGTCCTCGGCCTTCTTGAGATCGGCGACCTGCTGCTGGCCGCGCGCCGCGGCCCGCGCGCCTTCGACCCACGGCCCGAGCTTCTGCGCGATCGGCTGCCAGACGTCCTGCCGCGCGGCGATCTCGCGCTCGGCCCACGCGGCGAGTGCCACCAGCGCGGCGACGAGCGGCGCGGCCCGCTGCTCGAGATGCGCGGCCAGCGCATCGGCGTCCTCGATTCGCTGCCCGTCGCGCCACGCCTTCCATGCGTCGCGCGCCGGCGTCGCGACGTCCGCGTCGAGCCGCGGATCGACGAGCCAGACCGGCGGCGCGCCGCACATCGCCTGGGCGCCGCGCTCCAGCTCGCGCTGCAGCCGCTGCGCGTCCTGCAGCGCCTTGGCCGACTCGCGCAGGCGCGCCACCTCGGCGGCGGTCCGCTCGCGCCAGTCGGCGTCGATCACGTCCGGCGTATCGCAGACGGGACAGGCGCCGTCGCCGGTCTTGTCGGTCAGCGTCAGCGCCGCTTGCAGCAGGGCAGCAACTTCAGAAGACCGGCCGGCCTCCTGCGCGGCGAGATCGCGCATCGCCTTGGCGGCGAAGCGCAAGCCCTCCGCGGTCTGCGTCGCGATGGCGGTGTCGGGTCCCTTCTCGCGCGTGACCTGCGCGAGGAGCGACAGCAGCGACGCCTGATCCGCGTTGGTTCCCGTGGCAAGCGCGCCAAGCCGCTCGAGGTCGAACTCCTTGGCGCCGAGCACCGCGATCGTCTCGGCGATGCGATCGTCCGGGGTCGCCGCCTGGACGCGCTTGGCGTCGTCGACGAGCAGCTTGGCGGTGTCCTTCGCCTCGCTCTTCTGCTTGCGCCGCGCCGACTGCGCCTTGGCCAGGCATTCGCGGATGCCTTCGAACGCCTCGAGGCCGAGTCCCTTGAGCAGGGCGCGATAGAGGACGGTCGGCCCGTCCTCGAAGCGCGAGGCCAGCTCGCTGTGCGACATGAACGGCCGGAAGTCCTGGACGGCCGCCTCCCAGCCGAGCCCGGCGAGGTCGGTCAGCTTCTTGCCGGTGCCCGAGGCGACGGTCGTGCCGTCGTCGACCTCCTGCTCGCCGGTCCACGATCGCGTCAGCTCGACCTGGCCGATGCTCTCGGCGACGAGGCGGGCCCGCACCTGCGGCGCGCCGCCGTCGTGCAGGTTGCGCCAGCCTTCTTTCCAGAAGCGCGAGCCCTTGTCGGACCAGCGCACGCTGGTCCCGGTCAGCAGCACTTCGAGTGCTTCCGCGAACGACGACTTGCCGCTGCCGTTCCGCCCGATGACCAGCGTCAGCCCCGGGCCCGGCCGCAGCTTGAGCTTGCTCTCGGGGCCGATGCCGCGGAAGCCGCGCGTGCTGATTTCTTCCAGGTAGGCGCGCGGCGACTCGGGAACCTCGGCGTCCTTGTCGGCCTTCTTCCCAGTGCTGGCTCGCTTGGGGCCGGCTCGCTTGGGCTTCGGCGGCGCCACCGGCTCGACCCCGTCATCCAGGTAGCGCGCCAGGCCCTGTTCGCCCTCGCAGGCCGACAGCACGAGGTAGGCCCAGGGCTCGCTGTCCTTGCCCTGCGCGATCAGGCGATCGAAGAGCTGCGCCTGGGGGGTGGCAACGGCGGTCATGCTATTTACCTTAGTCGAACGCCGCCTGCGTGACGGCGCCGCGGCGCGCCCAGCGCCGCGAATAGCAGCCGGCACGCTCGAGAGGCGGCCCGTGGCCGCGCGTGAGAGCGCGGCCACCAACAAACGCTAATACGGATAGAACCGGACGATCTCGGCGTCCGATTCGTAGGCGGCGCGGAGGTGCGTCAGCGGACCGGGATCCAGCGCGGCCAGGCGATCCATGAACGCCTCGGGCGTGGCGCCGGCATCCTGGGCGGCGTCGAACTCGGCCATCAGCAGGTAGCGCGCGGCGTGCGGCGCCCGGGCCCGCTCGAGCTCCATCGCGGTGAGCCGATCCTCGGCCAGCGCCCGCTCCCCGGCCTGTCGCCACGCGCGCGCGGCCCAGCGGCAGGCCGACCAGCGGACGTGCGCGGGCACGCTCAGGTCGCGCGACAGCGCGTCGAGGCGATCGCGCGTCGCCGCGTCGGACTGGCCCAGCTCGACGACCGCTCGCGCCCGGGCCAGGTGGACGTAGGGCGCGCCCGACGCCGTGAGCCCGCCGGTCGCCTCGAGCTTCGTCAGGAACACGTCGGCCCGCGCGAACGCCTCGGCGTCGCCGAGCGCGCCCGACAGCCGGAACCACTCGGCCAGCTGGAACGACACCTGCGCGTCCTCGAAGGTGGCGACGAACGCCCGGGCCACGCGCTGCTGCATGTCGAGGGCGTCGGCGGCCCGGCCGGTCACCGCCCAGAGCCGCGCCAGCGCGCCGGCGAGCTGCAGCTGCGGCACGAACGCGGCGCCCAGATCCTTCGGCACCAGCGTCGCGGCGTAGGGCTCGATCTGCTCGGGCGACGGCGTCCCCGTGTCCGCAGATTGCTGGACGAGGTGCGTCAGCACGCCGACGCGGATTGGCGCCGGCTGGGCGTCGAGCCAGGCGCTGCCGGGGACGGCGATCTCGCCGGCGTTGCGCTCGTGCCGCGCGGCGACGCCGGCGGCGAACTGCAGGCGGTAGCGATCGTCGAAGGCCGGCGGCCAGTCGCGCAGCGCGATGCGGGCGCCGCGTTCGACCGGCGACCAGTCGACGGCGGCGCCGCGGCCGACGAGGGCGAGACGGAAGAACGCGTCGACCAGCTCGCGCCGCCGGGCGTCGTCGGAGCCGGCCTCGGCGAGGCGGATGCCGAGCGCGTCGCCGAACACGACCTCGAGCGCCTGCGCCGCGGTCCGCACGGGCACGAGCTGCAGGCGTCCGCCCGAGCTGCGCACTTCGTCGTGCTGGCTGGCGGCGACGAGCACGCGCGAGATGCGCGGCGCCAGTGTCGCGATGCCCTCGAGCTTCTCGTAGAGGCCGTCGACGCGCGCGGCGCGGCCCAGCTCGTCGATCGCGACCGAGGCGATCACGTCCGGCGGCAGCGGCAGCGACAGGACACGCGAGGCGAGCTGGAGAAGGAACGCCAGCCCGAACGAGCCGCCGTCGACGACCCGATCGCGCCGCTCGATCCCCGGCTCGGTGAGGTGCGAGGCGAGGTGGACCGGGACGGGCGGCTGCTGCGCCAGGTCACGGAGGTCGCGCCACAGCACGGGCAGCGAGCGCGGCAACGCGAGGACGGCAGCCTGCCACGACGCAGCGGCTTCGGCGCCGAGCGCGGCGCGATGCAGCGGGGGCACGGCGCCCGTTTGCATCAGGCCCGGCGTCAGCGCCCACAGCGCGACGGTGCCGCCGCGCAGCGTCACAGCCGGCGCCACGCCGACGGCCAGATCGGGCGCACCGGTCGCGTGCACCGACCAGCACCACGGCCCGAGGGCCATGGCGGCCGATCGCGGCTCGGTCGGGCTCGGCCCAGCCGGGCGCTCGAATGGCAATCGGGTCACAGCCACACCACCTGACGGCGCGTGCTCCCCCACCACGCCCCCGGGTCGGCTTCGGACACGCGCTGCAGGCGATCGTCGTGCACATCGACCTCGCTCGGCCAGCTGAATCGCACGGCGCGGCCGAGCTCGTCGACGGCGCGCAGCGCGGCCGCCAGCACCTGCCCGGCCTGCGCTTCACGCAGCAGGACGCGGATCCCCTCGACGTCGTCGCGCCCCCAGCAGATCCCCTGCCAGGCGAAGTCGAGCGACTGGTCGACGCCCTGCCCGTCCTGGATACGGGCGAGCTGGCCGGCGACGCCCCGGGCGCGGACGATCGCGAAGCGCTCGATCAACGCGCGCTGATCGGCAGTGACGCCCCGCAGCCAGCGCCGGGCGGAGATCGCGTCCGCCGGCGTCGCGTCGGGCTCGACGCCGCGGGCAACGCGGCCGGCCGCGACGGTCTGGTCCCAGCGCGAGTGCTGACGGACGACTCCGGAGTGGCGCTGAACGACTCCGGAGTCGTTTGGCTGATCTACGACTCCGGAGTTGCTCTTCACTCCGGAGTCGTTCAGGAAGGCCGGCGCCGGCCAGGCGTGGACGTCGCGCAGCTCGATTGCACGCGCGTCGACCGTACCGACGGCCAGCGGCCCGGCATCGCAACCGACCAGGAACGTCAGCGGCGCCCCGAGAGCGATGGAGGCGACCGTGGCGGCACGCTCGGCCCGGCCGACCAGCGTGAACGGCAGATCCTCGGCCGCCGAGAGGATCAGCGTGCGCGCGTCCTCGTCGAATCCGGCGTCGATGCCAACGGCCGCGAGCGCGTCGCTCCGCACGCGGAGCAACGCCGGCGGCACCAGCCCGCCGACCCGCGCCGTCCGCGCCTCGTCGACCTGCGGCTCCGGCAGCAGCAGCCGCTCGGCGGCGCCGACCGCGCCAGCGTCGACACCCGCCTGGGCGAGCAGCGTCTCGATGTGCTCCGACGTCATGCTCCGACTCCTCGCGTCACGCGCGACGCCAATTCGGTCGCGGCCAGGCGGCGCAGCACCTGGTCCAGCGTCTCGTCCAGCCGGCGCCCCTCGAGCCACGCCGGCAGCGCGCCGAGCAGCCGCGTCCGCGCCCGCTCGTGCTGCTTGTAGAGGCGGTTGCGGCCGGCCGAGGTCACCTGGCCGTCGGTCTCGACCAGCAGCGCGTCGAGGGTCAGCGACCGCTGGTGCAGGGCGCGCATCTGCTGGACGGCGGTCAGGAACCCGGCCCGGTCGAAGCGGCCGTCGGTGTCCCGCGCGATGGCCGGCACGGCCTCGTCGTAGAGCAGCTGCTGCGCCCGCGTGAGCAGCGCCATCTGACGCTCGACGTCGACGTCGGCGGTCATGTCCATGCCGCCTTCGAAGCGATCGAGATCCTCATCGCCCTGCTCCCGCCGGGCGACGCGGTGGCGATCCACCATCCGGTTGCGGATGGCCGTCCAGAGGTAGGCACGCGCCTGGCCGTCGGTCGGCGGTGAGCGGTCGGGGTCGCGCGGACCGGCGGCGGCGATTTGGTAGGCCAGCCCCGAGGCGATGTCCTCGGCTTCGGTGCGATCGCCGACCCGGCTGCGGGCCAGCCGGTGCAGTTCGGTGTAGACGATTTCCAGCGCGGCTTCGCGGACGCGGGCCTCGTCGTCGGTCTCGGCCGCCGCGGGCGGGGCCACGCGGCTCAGCGCTTCGGCGATCGTCATCGGGCGAGCATGGGAGCGACCTTACCGCCGGCATTCTACGCCAGTGACGAAGTCGCGGCGAAGGTCTGACCGTTGTTCACTTTCCGGCCGTTTGGCGTTATCGAAGCAGCTAACGTTCAGCCGCTTCGCCGGAGATCCGCCCATGCCGACCAGGATCGTGTCGCACCGGAGCCTCGCTGGCGCCTTCGCCGACCGGGGCGGACGCCCGTTCGCCCGCCCGGCCGGCGGGCTCGAAGCCAGCGGTCCAGAGGCCGAGGATCAGGCGTTCATGACCGCCTATCTCGGCGACGCGCTCCGCGCCATCGAGGACGCGGAGACGCTGCCCGGGGTGATGGCGGCGCCGGGCCACCAACTCGCCTCGCTGATCCAGAGCTACCTGGCTGAGAACCCGGATGGCACCCTCCAGACCTCCGAGGTGCCGCTCCCCGGCGGCGGAGTCGAGGTCAAGTACGACTCGGGCGATCTGCTCGGCTGGTCGAAGAGCGTCTTCTCCTGGTGGCGGCGGATCAAGAAACAGCCGTGGCGCGTCCCGAACCCCGTGCCGGAATCGCTCGGGACCAACGGCACAGCGCGCATCGCGCTGCTCGCCGATTGGGGCACCGGTCGCTACGGAGCCGTCCAGTCCGCGCAGGCCATCGCGGCGGCCGGCGGCTTCGATCTGCTGATGCACCTGGGCGACGTCTACTACTCCGGCACCCGCAAGGAGGTCCGCGAGAACTTCCTTGCCGTGTGGCCGAAGGTGCCGGGTGCGATCAGCCGCGCCCTCAACTCGAACCACGAGATGTATTGCGGCGGCGACGGCCTGTTCAACGAAACGCTGCCGGCGTTCGGCCAGGCGGGCACGACGTGCGCCCTGCAGACCGACGACTGGCTGCTCGTCGGCCTCGACTCGGGCTACGACGAGCACGACCTGCACGGCAACCAGGCCGCCTGGCTCGACGGCCTGATCGCCGGCGCCGGCGATCGCCGGATGATCCTGTTCAGCCATCACCAGCCCTACTCGCTCCTCGACAGCCAGGGCCCGAAGCTCGCGGCGAAGCTGGCCACGGTGCTGGCGGCGCGCCGCATCTTCGCCTGGTACCTGGGGCCACGAGCACCGCTGCGTGCTCTACGATCCGCATCCGGCGTGGGGCCTGCACGGCCGCTGCATCGGGCACGGCGGCTTCCCCGCGTTCCGCGATCAGGTCACCGCCTACCCGGCCGAGGATGGCGACGTCCGCTGGCGGCGCCTGGCGCCGCGCAACCTGGTCCCGGGCGGCATCCTGCTCGACGGCGAGAATCCCTACGTCGAGGACCACCCGGCCGACTACTCGCCGCACGGCTACGTGACGCTGGAGCTGGATGGCCCGCGCTGTCACGAAGTGGTGCGTGCGCCCGACGGCACCGCCGTGCGCGAGCGCGAGCTCGTCTAGCGCCGATGGCCTTCTTCGATCAGCCGGAGCTCGACTACGTCCGCAACAAGCTGACCCAGAAGCTCGTCACCGGCGGCATGGGCGCGTGGTTCGTGACGTGGACGACGCCGGCGTTCTTCGGCAGCGTGCCGCAGGTGATCGTCGCCACCGAAATGGCGGAGCGCGCCCTGACGATGGCGCAGGAGCTGTCGGCACCAGCGACGTTTCTGTATCCCGGCGCGCTCGAAGGGATCCTGAACGGCCTCGATCCGGGGATCGACAGCAAGGTCCAGACGCTGCGCGGGCGGGTCCTGGCGCTGGCCGCGGCCCCCGCCGTCGCGGCGGCGCCCGGGGTCGATCCGCTCGACGACGTCATCCTCAACAGCGGGCTGCTGTTCTGGAACCGCTCCCGGCTGCGCGAGGTCGGCAAGGCGATGTTGACGGTCAACGGCCGATCGATCCTCGTCGTCAACGGCGACAGCGGCAGTGGCAAGTCCTATACCGCCGAGTGGCTGCAGCACGCGCGATTTCGGCGCGCCGGGTTCGTGCTCGGCACGCCGGTGGCGTCCGACGACACCTCGGGTGTGGCCACCGAAGCCACCGGCGACGCCGCCATGGAAGCCGACCTGCGCGAGATGGCGCGGCAGATCGTCATGGGGCTTGACCTCCGGCCCCGACTCTCCCAGCTTCCGTCGATGGCCGGCAACAGTCTCAATAGGTACGCCAACCTGCTGAGCGAGTGGGTCGTCCGCCACCTGCCGGCAAATGGCGCCACGAAGCAGGTACCTGGATCGTCCTCGACGGGTACGGCAAGCGCGAGACGAGCCCGGCCTGCCGCGCGCTGGTACCTGCGCTGGCCCGCCGCGTGTCGCGCCCGGGCGTCCTGCGGGATCGCGTCCGGCTGGTGCTGCTGGACTACCCCACCGACGAACTTGCCGCCGCCAAGGTGGACCAGTACGTCCGGGAGGAGCGGATTCTGCCGCTCGACGTCGATCATGTGAAGGCGGCCATCCGCGCCGGCCTGGCCCGCGCCACTCAGACGTTCACCGACGCCGATGTCGAACAGTTGCTCGACGTGGCGCAGGGACGCGTCGCAGACAAGCAGATTTCCGCGACCGCAGCCGCCTACCTGTACGCGCTCAACGGCGAGTTGCGGCAGTTGCTGGAGCTCTGAGGCCCACCGATGCCGGCTCAGTCCCGCTCCTGGAGCAACCCGAACCTCGCGGCATTTCTCGAACGCCGCATGGCGGCGGCGACGCCAGCGCAGGCCCCCGCGTCCGGCGTAGCGGTCATCACCTTGGTCGACGCGTTCCGCCAGGCGGCGGCGGTCCTCGCGTCCTTCGAATCCGGCGACGCTGCGCCCGGTCGGTGGCAGCGCCAAGCCCGGCGCGGCCTATGGCTGCCTCGTCGACGATGTTTCCGCCGCCGCGGCGGAAGGTGGCGTCGCCCGCTGGACGCTGAAGCCGGCCCTCCGGCGCGAGGTCCTCGCGACGCTCAGGCGCGGCATCGGCTTCGCTGCGGCCCTCACCGCCAATCCGGACCGGCCGCTCTCAGACCTGCAGCGCTGCCTGGAGCACTACCTGGTCGGGGCGGCTTATCCCACCGTCGAAGACCGATCGGCCGAGGAGCTCGCCCAGACGCTTCGGGTGGTCGAGTGGCTCGACGAAATCGTGACCAACCTCCCGTCGCGCCGTGACATCGAGACTCGGCTCGAACGGGCCCGCTTCCTTGCGCCGTTCACGCATCTGCTGGCCAAGGGCTTCGCTGGCCGCGAGCGCGAGCTCGACACGCTGCGAATCTACGTCGGCGTCCAGCAGGCCAGCGGCTTCGTCGGCCACGGCCTGCAGCTGATCGACCTGTGGGCGAGCACCATCACCGGCAACCCGCGTCGCGGGCCGCTCGTCATCTGGGGCCCCGGCGGCGTCGGCAAGTCCACCTTCATCGCGCGGTTCGTCACTGAGCACGCCGTCCAGCTCGCGCTGACACCCTTCCCGTTCGTCTACCTGGATTTCGACAGCGGCTCGCTCGGCATCAGCAGCGCCGCGCCGCTGCTGATCCAGATCTGCGCCCAGCTGGAAACCCAATCGGCGGAGCAGGCTCGCAGGCTCGCGACGTTGCGCCGGCGCGTGAGCCGGCTGCTCGCCCAGCCGGCGCCAGGCACCGGTAGCGGCGCCATCGCCATCGTGCGCGAGCGGCCCGGTCGCCTGGAGCACTTCGAGCAGACGTGCCTGCGGCGCCTCGGCACGCTGGCGCAGCAGGTGGTCCGGAAGGTTTCCCGACGCGGCCGGGTCATGCCCTTCCTGATCGTCCTCGATACGTTCGAGCGCGTGCACAACGCCAGCGAAGCGCAGGTCCGCAAGATCGGTGGCTACATCGAGACGCTGCGGCGGCACGTGCCCTCGCTCCGCGTCGTCGTCTCGGGGCGCAACGACGTCCGGGCGCTGCTGACAGGCAGCGAGGACGTCGAATCGCTGGAGTTGACCGACCTCGATGTCTCGGCGGCGCACGCGGTGCTGATGAAGCTGGGCATCGAGTCGCAAAGCGAGCGCAACTACATCGTCAGCTTGACGGGCGGCAACCCGCTGTCACTGCATCTCGCCGCCGACTTGTCGCACAAGGGGACGCTCGAGCGCGGCGTGACCACCCAGCTGAAGTACCGCGCCAGGCGCCTGATCGGCGAGACGCTGGTCCAAGGCATGCTCTACGACCGCATCCTCTTCAACATCGAAGACGACGACGTCAGAGCCTTGGCGCACCCGGGGCTGGCACTCCGCTACCTGACACCGGCGATCATCGACGAGGTGCTCGCCGAGCCGTGCCAGCTGGCCCTGCCGAGCGGTCCGGCCATGCGGCGGGACGCGGTTGAGCGCCTGTTCGAGGCCCTTCGCCGCTACGCCTCGCTGGTCGTGCCGGATGGCGTTGGCCTGCGCCATCGCGCCGACGTGCGTCGCGTCATGCTGGCGTCGCTCGATCACGACAAGCCGGCCCTGGTCCGGACGCTCGATGAGCTCGCCGTCGCCTTCCACCAACGGCATGAAGCCGAGAACCCGCTGCTATCGCGGGCGGAGGAGGTGTACCACCGCCTGCGGCTGAACCAGTCACCGCAGGAGATCGAACCGCGCTGGCTGCCCGAGGTCGGCGACCAGCTCGCCGACTCGCTCGGCGAGCTGTCGGTGCAGTCGCAGCTGTACCTGATCGACAAAGGCGTGCGCTCGGATCTGGAAGGCTTCGAGGCGCCGTCGCTCGGCGACTTGGAGTGGGAGCGGCTGATCGCGGCCAAGGTGCCGGATCTGCTCCGCTACAACCTGGTCAAGGAAGCGGAGGCAGCGGTCGCCGAACGGCCGTCGCGGTCGGCCGACTCACCGCTCTGGCTGGCCGAGGCTCAGAATCGCGTCGGCGCGGCTCGACTGGCCGGCGGCGTCCGCCCACGCCGAAGCGGCCCAGCGCGCCGCGACACGGACCAACGATCCGCGGCGACTGGAAACGGCGCTGATGGTTGGCGCGGTGGCCGCCATCAAGCGGGACGACCTCGACACGGCGAGACGCAGCGCGGAACGCGCCGACGCCGTCATCGCGGCCAACGTCAATCGGCGGCCGGGGTCGGCCGGGGCGGGTGAACCGGACCTCGATCGGCGGCAGTTCTGGCCGCGATTCCTGGCGTGGCTGTGCCAGCCAGCCGATGGCACGGAGCCGCGCCAGTCCCTGGAGTTGGTGTTCCACGGCGCCGATAGCTGGCAGCTCCAGCGCGATCGGCGTCTGGCCGACGTCGTCGAAGCGCTCCGGCGCCAGCCCGGCGGGACGACGCCGCCCGAGAGGCCGGCCGCCCTCGACTTTCCGATCTTCGGGGTCAACGATGCCGTTACTGACGACAACCGAGCGAGCTGATCTCCGCGCCGCCGCCGTCAAGGCCAACCTCGCCAACCCGTTCTCACGGCTGGCGCTGTTCGCCAACGTCGATCCCATGTTCGTCGGCACCATCCCGTCGGTCCTCGTGCCGGCGGACCAGGTCCAGCTCGACCTGAAATACCTCGCCGACGCCGACAGCCTCGCCGACGGATCGGTGCCGCTGCTGCAATGGCTGAACGCCGCCGCCGAGGCCGCCTTCGGCCGCCCCGAAGCGAAGTTCTTCCTCGCGGTCCGCGCGCGCCTGTCGGCATCGGTGGCGTCGCCGCACCGGGCCGTCGACGCCGCGCCGATCGACGCCGGCGGCCTCGAGATCACGATCGGGCGCAGCGACCTGCTCGCGATCGGGTTCCTCGCCGCCGGCGTGCGGGCGGCGCAGGCGGTCGCCAAGATCCTCGTGCCGCGGATCGTCAATGGCCAGGCCGAGAATACGCTGGCCGGCAATCCGGCGATGGGCACCGGCACCGCCTGGCTGATCGCCGACGAGTACGTGCTCACCAACCACCATGTGATCAACAACCGGGCGCCGGGCGACATGGCGAATGCCAGCGACTTCGAGCAGCAGGGACGCGCCGCCACGGTGGTCTTCGACTTCGACCTCCCCGGCGCCACCGGCGAGACCTTCGCGGTGACCGGATGCGACGCCGCTGACGTCACGCTCGACTTCGCGCTGCTCCGTCTGGCCGCGGCCCCGAAACGCAAGCCGCTCAGGCTGCTCGGCAAGCCCCTCGCGGTCCACCCGCAGAAGCCGATCGCGCTCAACATCATCCAACATCCGGACGGCCGCCCGAAGCAGATCGCCGTCCGCAACAACCTGGCGCACGACACCACCGCAGACACGCTGCGCTACTTCACCGACACCAACGAAGGATCGTCGGGCTCGCCGGTGCTGACCGACGACTGGACAGTCGTCGCGCTCCACCGCGGTTATCAGGCGGTCGAGAACGTCACCTTCCAGGGCGCCGACACGGCCTACGTCAACTACGGCACCCACATCGCGCGCGTCCTCGACGGCATCGATGCGCAGCACCCCGCCGCCCGGGCCGCGATCCAGGCCGCCCAGACCTCCTGATCGCGACGCCCTGATCGCGACGACCGGACCGCGAAGCCGTGGCCGCCGTCAGTGCCGCTCGTCGTCCTTCAGCTCGAGGTAGCGGCGGACGAAGAAGCGGAAGCGCTCGCCGAACAGTCCGTAGGTGACCTTCCACGTCTGCTTGAGCGGCGGCATCGCCGTCCACCGCGTGAACAGCTCGCGCCAGCCGCGGTGGTCGGCGTGGCTCCAGGTGTTCTCGAGCTGCAGGTCGATGTAGACGTTCTCCATCAGCTGCAGCATCTCGACGCAGGCGTAGAACTCGGCCCGGCTGATCGTCGGCGGGCCGGGCGGCAGGCCGCCCTTCACTAGCCCCCGGTCGAGCGGCTGCAGCGTCGGGTCGGCGCGGATCTTGTCCCACAGGTCGATCAGCTGCGCGGCGTGGGCGGTGAAGCTGTCGGCGTGCGTGAGCGACGGCGCCAGCGTCTTGGCGAGAACCTCGCCGAGCTTCACCATCGAGTCCGGCCCGTACACCGGGCAGGCGATCAGGCCGACCTCGAACGCCCTCTCGGCCACGTCGAGGCCGAGCCGCCGGTAGCTCTCGAACTGATCCTCCGAGTAGAACTGGTCGCCGGTCGACTCGTGCGGGAACGCCGGGTGGCTGGTCTTGTACTGCAGCACCGGGGTGATCTCGTGGCCGGTCATCGAGGCCTTGAGGTAGACCAGCCGGCCGCGCGGCCCGCTCGGATAGATGATCTCCCCGACCGCCACCCGCTGCGTGCTCCAGGGGACGTCGGCGCGGGCGCGCAGCGCGTCCACGTCGATGTCGATGATCACGCCGAAGTCGACCTCGCACATGCGGATCAGCGTGCCGAGGCCTTCGAACGCCAGGTCCGGATCGCACTCGGCGTCGCTGATGATCACCAGCCGGCAGCCGCGCTTGATCAGCTCGTAGCCGGCCAGGTTCTCGAAGTGGCCGCCGTCCGACACCATCAGGAACCGCGACTGGTAGGTGGCCCCGCCGAACAGCTCGGCGAAGACGTAGGGCAGGTTGAAGAGCGGCGTGGCGCGCCTCGCCTCGGCCGTGTCCGGCCGCGGGAACCACCAGCCGAGGCGCAGGTTGAACACCGTCAGCAGGAAGGCGACCACCGGCGACGTGTGGTAGCCCATGTTCGGGCTCGCCGCCGCCCCCGACACGGCGATCGCCCGGCCGAGCGTGACGCGGCTCGAGGCGCTCTCGCCGGCTGCCGTCTCGACGAAGCCGACCTGCTGCATCACGCCGGCGTCGTCCGCGTGCGCGTAGTCGCTGCCGGCGCGGAACGGCGTCAGCGTGAACGACGCGCTCTGCCGCGTGTGCAGCGACAGATCCCCGGCGCCGCCCAAGTTCAAGGCGCAGTTCAGGATCGGCAGCGGCCCGTAGAGCCGCGTCGGCTTCACCTTCTCGGGGTCGCGGTCGGCCAGGTCGCACAGATACAGGTCGTCGGCATCGTCGAAGCCGGTGAAGTTCTGCGGCTGGCGGGCGTCGGGCCTGGCCCGGGTGGCACCGAGGAAGCAGCGCACCAGCCGGTTGCGGTAGAACGCGTTCAGGCTGAACTCGTTGATGTCGATGCGGAAGCCGAGCACGACGAGCACCGCGAACGAGATCAGCAGCACCACCGCCGACACGTTGAAGAACTGGGTGTGCGGCGTCAGGCTCTCCAGGTTCCACCAGGTGCCGCCGTCGTTGGCCGTGACGATCAGGTCCAGCACCGTCGACACGCCGACGAAGAGGCCGGCGATGAACAGGTAGGGCGCGACGGTCGCCGCCAGGCCCAGCCAGACGTTGCCCTTCTTCTGGCCGTCCTTCCCGGTTTCCTCGGAATGCCCGGCGAACAGGCCGGCGGCGACGGTGCCGATCCAGGTGAGCGTGCCGCCCATCGACGTCCAGAAGCTCTGCGAGAACGCGGTGTAGAGCCAGCTCGGACCGTAGACGGCGACGAAGGTGACGGCGGTCCAGGCCGCGCCGTAGATGAGGAGCCACGCCCCGAGGCGGCTCCACCATTCACGGACACCTTCCGTCGACTGGCGGCCGACCATCCCGATCAGGACCACCACCGCCAGCGAGAACGCGAACAGCACGAGCGGCGGCGCGATCACGAAGGCGTGCGCGACGCCGCAGTTTCTCGCCCAGGCCCGGAGCAGCAGCAGGATGGCGCAGAACATCGCGTGCAGCACGATGGCGCACGCGAACGGCGCGCTCAGCGCGGCGAGGGCGGGCCGGCCGCGGAACCGTTCGACCGAGCAGATCGACAGCAGCCAGATCGAGAAGAAGACGACCGCCAGCGGGAACGGCCACAGCCGCCAGCCCTGGGTGAAGAGATCGCCATAGGTCTTCAGGCCGGCGAAGTGGCTGGTGGCCGCGGCTTCGGCCCACAGGACGGCGCCGACGAAGAACCCGGTCGCCAGCAGCGGCACCACGATGAACCACTGGACGTGGTTCTGGGTGTAGTTCAGCTGCGGCGCCTCGGTGCCGGTGACCAGGCCATACGCGCCGACCAGCAAGGGCAGCGTGGCGTAGCCACCCAGCACGACCAGGAAGGCCTCGATCGCCGCGGACAGCGGGTCGACCCGACCGGGGCCGAACGGATCGAAGCCGGAGACGCGAGCATAAGCGACACCCGCCACCAGGCAGGCGGCGGCAATCAGCAGCCCCACCTGCCAGTGTTTGGTCTTCGTCAGCCAGGCCGGCTTGCCGCGACTCACCCACTGCTGGTTGCCGGCGATGCCGACCACCGCCAGGACGAACGTCACGACGCCCAGCCAGCGCCAGTTGTGCATCTCGTACCAGGTCGCGAACCAGCGCGGCAGGAGGCGCGGCAGCAGCAGCACGCAGGCCACCGCCATGATCACGGTCCACTGCATCAGCAGCGCGTTGCGCAGCCAGACCGTGAACATCGACCAGGTGTCGGCGCTGAAGAAGCCGACCTGCGGCGACAGGTAGTTCGAGTAGCGCCGGAGGTGGGCGATCGACTTCCCCCAGTCGGCTCGCTGCTCCCACCAGAGCGGCTCGAGGGGGGCCGGCGCCTTGGGCGGCTCGCCCGGTGTCGGCGGCGTGGCAGGCTTGGTGGGCTTGACCGCTTCCCTCCGGCGGTCGACGGCGCGCTTGCAGCTGGCGCTGAACCAGCCGCCGATGTAGCCGCCGCCCGAGACGGTCGACAGGTAATGGATCCGCTTGAGGAGATCCGCCTTCTTCAGCGCCTCGAGGACGCCCAGCGCGAACGTCGCGCTGCGGATGCCGCCGCCGGACAGGGCCAGGCCGACGAGCTGGTAGCGGCTCGGCGGGTTGTCCGCGTAGGTCGCCTCGATGGCGGCGAACTCTTCGTCGGCGACCGCCGCGGGCAGGTGCGCCATGTAGCTCCGACTGGTCGGCTGCGGGAGCGCGTCGGGTGCGACGGGCGGAGAGGGCGGCGCGGAGGGCATGGACATGTCGGACCTTTCGCCGGAAGTAACGGCTGGGCAGGGGCTTTTGAACAACGCTCCCGCCTCTTCGAATGACGGACGCGGCGCCGGCCTTCGCGCCGCCTCTAACCTGAAAGGTCTATTGACCCGCTGCCCCCGTTTGGGGACGATCGTGGGTCGAGGCCGCCGGCACCTGCCGGTGGCGGCGGCGCAAGTGACGCGGCACGAACCGTTTACGATGAACGCACAGAACGCGATCCGGGCCGCGATGACGGCCTTCACCGGCGTCGTCCTGGCCCTGTCGGTGGTCGGGATCCGCTGGACGTCGCAGCATCAGCCCCCGGCGTCGGCCGTCGCCAGCGCCACCGTGCTGGGTGTCTCGTCGACGTTCGCGATCGTGGCGCTGGTGATCATCTGGCGCGGCACGAGCGGCCGGCGGGACGGCGCGGGCAACGAAGGAAACAGACACTGATGGCGCACGCAGCGGTCGGCGGATCGGGGTCGTTCATGGAACGGCTCAACGGCGAGTGGCACGAAGTCGCCATGCGGACCTTCATGGTGGTCGTGCTCGGCCACTGGATGGAGCACTTCCTCCAGACCTTCCAGATCTACGTCCTCGGCTGGCCGGTGCCGCAAGCGCGCGGCCTGCTCGGGCTCGCCTTCCCGGGTCTCATCACCTCCGAAATCCTCCACTACGGCTACGCGCTGGTGATGGTGCTGGCGCTGTGGGCGCTGCGCCCCGGCTTCACCGGCAAGCAGGAGCGCTGGTGGTGGACGCTGGCCCTCGGCATCCAGTTCTTCCACCACTTCGAGCACGCGCTGCTGCAGATGCAGGCGCTCAGCGGCCACAACCTGTTCGGCCGCCCGGTGCCGACCAGCATCGCCCAGCTGTGGGTGCCGCGTGTCGAGCTGCACCTCTTCTACAACACGATCGTGTTCGTCCCGATGATCGTCGGGATGTACCATCACCTGTTCCCGCCGGAGACCGAAGCGGCACGGCCGCAGTGCTCGTGCGCCTGGCATACTCGCAGCATCGCCTCCCCAGTCTGACCGGCGGCCTCCTGGCCGCCGCGATGATTGCTGGCGCGTGCCACCGCACGCCCGTGCCGCAGGACTCCTCCGCCGTGGTGGTGGCCGCGCGCCTCCTGCCGCCGCAGCCGACGGTCGGACCGGCGACACTGACCGTCACCCTGAGCGGCGCGACCGCCGACCTCCTCGGCCAGGCCAACGTCGGGGTCGTCGCGCACATGACGCACCCGGGCATGACCCCGGCGGTGGCGACGGTGACGCGCCGCGAGCCCGACATCTACGACGCGGCCCTCGACCTGTCGATGCCCGGCGACTGGGTCCTCGTCGCCACGGTGCGGCTGCCCGACGGGCGCCGGCTCGAGTCGACGACGGCCGTGCGCGTCCAGCCGCGCCCCTGACGGCAGCGGGCCGCCGATGTCCGACCTCCTCACCTGGCCCGTCGTCGGCGCGGTACTGCGCTGGCGGCATCTGCGCACCGCGACGCGGTCGGTGCTGCTGCTGGTCGCCGCGGTGCTGGTCGCGCACGGCCTGTTCGGGCCGTCGTTCGCGCCGACCAACCTGGCCACGCTCGGCACCTGGATCCACTACCGCGGCCTGCTGATCGGCGTGCTGCTGGTCGCCGGCAACGCCTTCTGCCACGCCTGCCCGATGATCCTGGCGCGCGACCTGGCGCGCCGCGTCCACGCGCCGCGGCGGCGCTGGCCGGGCCGCCTCACCGGCAAGTGGCTGGCGCTCCCGCTCTTCGCCGCCGTGCTGTTCGCCTACGAGGCCTACGACCTGTGGGCGCAGCCGGCGGCCACCGCCTGGCTGATCGTCGGCTACTTCGCCGGCGCCATCGTCGTCGACACGGTCTTCAGCGGCGCGGCGTTCTGCCAGTACGTCTGCCCGGTCGGCCAGTTCAACTTCGTCGCCTCGACGCTGTCGCCGCTCGAGATCCGGGCCCGTGACACCGCCGTCTGCGCCGGCTGCCGGACCGTCGACTGCCTGAAGGGCCGGCGCGCGCCCGACGCGCCGGGGGTCATCCTGCAGCGCGGCTGCGAGCTGCACCTGTTCGTGCCGACCAAGACCGGCAACCTCGATTGCACGTTCTGCCTCGACTGCGTCCACGCCTGCCCGCACGACAACGTCGCGCTGGCCGCCCGCGTCCCCGGCGACGAGCTCGCCGACGACCGGCGCCGCTCGGTGATCGGCCGGCTGTCGCGCCGGCCGGACGTCGCCGCCCTGGCCCTGCTCTTCACCTTCGGCGCGCTGCTGAACGCCTTCGCCATGACCACGCCGGTCCAGGCCCTCGAGCGCTGGTTCGTGGTCGGGCTCCAGGCGACCTCCCGGGGCCAGGTGCTGGCGGCGCTGTTCGTGCTCGGCCTCGTCGTGCTGCCGCTTTCGCTCTGCGCCGCAGCGGGTTACCTCACCCACGTGGTCGGCGGCGCGCGGGCCAGCGTCACGCCGGTCCGGACGATCGCCGTCAGCTACGCCTACGCCCTGGTCCCGATCGGCGGCGGCATGTGGCTGGCCCACTACGCCTTCCACTTCCTCACCGGCGCCGGCACGATCCTGCCGGTCGCCCAGAGCGCCGCGATCGACGCGTTCGGCTGGCCGATCCTCGGCGAACCGCTCTGGGGCTGGCTCGGCATGCGGCCCGGGCTGGTGCTGCCGCTCCAGGTCGGCGCGGTGATCCTCGGCGGCATCGGCTCGACGTCGCTGATCCACCGCATCTCGGAGCGCGACTACCGCGGCCACGCCGCGGAGGCCGGCGCGCCGTGGGTCGCGATCGCGGTCGGCCTGACCGCGCTCGCGCTGTGGATCCTGATGCAGCCGATGGACATGCGCGGCACGGGGTTCCTGTCGTGAGCCGCCTTCGCCGGCAGCTTCGCTCCCGGCTTCGGCGCGCCGAGTCCACCTCGCCGCTGCGGCTCGCGCTCGTTACCGTCATCGCGGCAACGGTCTCCGTGCGCGCGCACAGCGGGCCGCCCTTCCCGATCGTCACGAGCGGGGTGGCGGGCAACTACGACGTGGCGATCTGGACCGATCCCGACGCCACCGACGATGCCGTGGCGGGCGGGCAGTTCTGGGTGGTGCTGCAGCCGCGCGGCGGCGCGGCCGAGATCCCCGCGGGGACGCGGGTGACGGTGGCGATCCGGGCGATGGATTGGCCGGGCCTCGAGCTGACCGCTGCCGCGGCGCCGGTCGACGGCCTGGTGTCGCGCCAGTTCGCGGCGCTGCGGATGGATCACGAGGGCCGCTTCGCGGTGCGCGTCGCCGTCGACGGCCCGCTCGGCCGGGCGGAGGTGACGAGCGCGGTGGACGCGACCTACGATCTGCGCCCACCACCCGTGCTGTTCCTGGTCTACCTGCTGCCCTTCGTGGCGCTCGGGCTGCTGTGGGTGAAGCTGCTGCGGCGGCGCCGCGCGCTCGGGCGCGGCGACATCCCGCGTCCGGCCCGCTGACGGCTACTTCGCCAGGATCAGCTTCTGGTTGGCCAGGATCAGCTTCTGGTTGCCCTCGATCGACTTCTGGTTGGCGAGCACCTTGTCCAGCTTGCCCTGGTTGGTCTGGATCTTGACCTGGTTGGCCTGGATCTTCTTCTGGTTGGCGAGCAGCGTCGCCTGGTTCTTCAAGATCGACTTCTGGTTGGCGATGATGTCTTTTTCGGCCATGGGTGAACTCCTTCGGCTGTCAGTGTGACGGCGCGGGTGCGACAGCCGGGACGGCCTGGCGCGACGCGGCGCGGGAGAGGGCGATCTCGATCAGGTTGGCGATCGGCCCGACGATGAAGAGGGCGTAGTACGGCGCGTGCACGAACTGCATCAGGCGCAGCACCGCCTCCACGGCCGCCACGCAAAAGGTGACCAGGCACTGCGCGCCCTTACCGTTCACCGTCGTCTTCGGGTCGGTGATCATGAAGAAGATGTAGAGCTGGTACATCGGCCCGGTCAGGGGGGCGGCCTCGGCCAGGAACGGGTGGCCGGTGACGAGATGCCGCACGCCGGCGAAGAACAGGAACGAGGCGACGTAGGTCAGCGTGATGTGGAAGCGGCCGAGCGTGTGGATGATGATGGCGCCGAAGGTCCACACCACCACCATCGGCAGCAGGTTGTTGCCCCACTGCACGCTCAGGCTGGCGACGGTGTCCGAGGCCAGCACCAGCATCGCCACGATGCCGAAGTTGGACGGGTTCCAGATGTGGCGGCCGTCGACCCGCAGCACGTACTTGGACAGGATCGAGATGGCCGCGCAGAGCGGATACGGCCAGAACTCGGGCGAGCGCAGCAGCATGCCGATGCTGATGCCCGAGATGTAGGCGCTCGCCAAATGCGGCCACTTGCCGCCGACGATGCGCCCGAGCAGCATCTCGATGGCGATCGAGGTGCCGATCGCCAGGAAGGTCCGCGACCAGCTCTCCAGGAAGCCGAAGGTGAGCTGGCCGACGATGAGGACCATCGACACCAGGATCGGCGCCAGGTAGCGCTTGTCGAACGATTTCGGTAGCAGCGCCGGCATCACGGCTCCTTGATGGCATGCACGCGGCCCGTCGCCGGGGTCGCAATCTCGGTGATTTTACCGGAAGGCCAGCGGATGGTGACCTTCTCGACCTTGGGGGTGGCGCCCAGGCCGAAATGCAGGCGCCGTTGGTTCTGCGCGCAGAACCCCGACCCGCCCGACACCTCCTGCACCTGTTGCTGGCCGTTGAAGTACAGCGTGGCCCGCGCCCCGATGGCGCTGCGGTTCGAGCAGGTGCGAGCCGGCTCGCTGTCCGAGGCGCAGCGTCCGGTCAGGTCGAGGGCGATCCACTGCCGGTCCGGCGAGACGTCGTTGCGGTAGAACAGCAGCGGGCCGCGCTGGTTGGCGACGACCGCGTCTAGGACACCGCGGTTGCCGAAGTCGCCGAGGGCGATCGAGCGGCCGTCGTGCTGGTCGGTGACGCCGACCATCGGCGCGACGTCGCGGAAGCGGCCGGCGCCGTCGCCGATCCAGACCTTCTTGGACTGGTAGCCGGCCAGGCTGCGCGGGCCCATCGGCGGCCAGTTCTTCGCGTCCGAGATGACCACCTCGTGGCCGCCGGCGATCTTCGAGTAGTCGTACCAGTAGCTCTCGCTCTTCGACGCCGAGACGTAGCCGTTGACCAGGTAGAGGTCGAGGACGCCGTCGTTGTTCAGGTCGCCGAACTGGGCCCCGAAGCTCCAGCCGCCGAGGTCGACGCCCATCGACCGGGCCAGGTTGTCGTAGGTCGGCGCCTGCGGCGTCCCACCACTCGGCACCCATAGGTTGTTGCCCTGGATCAGGATGCCTTCCTCGGAGATGTTCGACACGTAGATGGCGAACGTGCCCTGGTTCAGCACGTCGCCGACCGAGGCGTTCATGCCGCTCTTCGGGGCGTAGCCGACGCCGCTCTCCTTGCCAATCTCGCGGAACCGGCCGTTCTCGTTGATGAACAGTTCCGAGACGCCGTAGTCGTTGGCGATGAACAGATCCGGGTAGCCGGTGCCGCGCAGGTCGGCGGCGACGGCGGCCAGCGCCCAGCGGTTCGAGGTCAGGCCGACTTTCGCGCTGACCTCCTCGAAGCGGCCGCCGCCCAGATTGCGATACAGGTACTTGCGGCCGCCGTTGTTGGCGTACTCGAAGCTCTCCGGCATCATCTTCGTCGTCGTCAGATGCCAGAGGTCGACCTGCTCGGCGAAGTAGCCGCCCAGGAACAGGTCGAGCCGCCCGTCGCGGTCGTAGTCGAACCACACCGCGGCGTTGATGTTGGCCCACGTCGGCAGGCCGGCCTTCTCGGAGATGGCGGTGAACGCCTTGCCGCCGTCGTTGTGGAACAGCTCGGGCTTGCCCCACTTGTAGACGATGACGTCCTCGAAGCCGTCGTTGTCGTAGTCGCCCCAGACGCTGCCCATCGACACGCCGGTGCCCGGCTCGTTGAGCGCGGCCAGGCCGACCCGCTCGGCGATGTCCTCGAAGGTGCCGTCGCCCTTGTTGCGGAACAGCCGGTTCTTCGAGCCTTCCTTGCTGTTGCTGACGTAGAGATCGGCGTGCCCGTCGGCGTCGACGTCGACGATGGCCAGGCCGGCGCCCATCGACGCCACCTGCGGCATGATGTGCCCCAGCTGCGGATCGAGGGTCGGCCCCTGGTGCGTGAAGTCGAGCCCGGCCGGCTTGGCCGACTCCGTGAAGGCGAAGCCGTAGCGGGCCTTGGCGTCGGAGGGCGCCAGGCCAGCCGCCGGCGCGTGCACGAGGGTGCCGCGGTAGCTGCGAATGACGAGGGGCGTGGCCAGCAGCACCAGCAGCAGCCCGCCGAGGATCGAATCGTTTCATCGTGTCGTCGGTCCGGCGCTGCCGAGCGCACGGACCAGGCGGTCCGGCGCGACGTAGCGCGTGTGATAGGTCTCGAAGTCGGCGCGGTGGCGCTGGTAGACGGGATCGTCCTCCAGCGTCCGCGGCGGCGTCGTGTAGCGGCCGCTGGCGTGCGTCGGCAACGGCAGCACGGTGCGCGAGAACATGGTGTTGAAGTCGCCGTCCTTGACCCAGCCGTCGCCGGCCAGGATGAAGTCGCGGACGAGGCCCGCCGCCGGCGGCGGCGCCTCGCCGATGCGCAGCGCGATCTCGTCGCCAGCGTTCATGATCACGTAGCGGTCGTCGACCCCGGCGAGCAGTTCACGGACGTCGCCGAAGCGCGTGTGGTAGCCCTCGAGATCGCGCCAGCGCGGCGCGGTGCCGGCGAGCGCGTAGCGCGGCCGCTCCGGCGACCCCGGCGCCGACTGGCTGACCTCGGAGAAGCCGCGATAGCGCAGATCCGCCGACAGCGTCGGCAGCCGCCGCGGCGCGATTCGCACGTCCGGCCGCCCGATCGCCCAGCCGACCCGATCCCAGAAGATCTCGAGGTTGGTCGACAGCCGCAGTCGGCGCAGGCCGGTCGCGTTCGCCGGGAAGGCGCCGGCGAGATCGAGCAGCACCGTCTTGTCTTTGCCGGACGGGAAGCCGAGACCGCTGCGGACGGAGCGGAACGGTCCGTCGCCGATCGCCGCCTCGAGCGCCAGCCCCTGCGGCGGCGCGTGACGCCCCTGCCCCATCGCGACGTTGACCGAGCTGTCGGTCGGGTGGACCCAGCCGCGCGCGATCAGCCACAGCGGCCCGGTCCGCGGCGCGGTCTCCGGCAGCGTCACCTCGATCGCGTGCGGCGCGCGTCAGGCCCTGGTAGGCGCCGCGGCCGGCGAAGTCGGCGTGGCGATCGTCCTGCGCCGCCAGCACGTCGCCGATGTCGTGGCCGCGATCGTCGCGGGCCCCGGCCAGCGGCTGCACCGGCCCGGTGACGATCGGCGTGAGCGATGGCGTCGGGATGGCGAAGCGCTCGTCGATCCAGACCTCGGTACCGGCTGGATGGTCGACCGCCAGCAGCGAGACGAGGTCGAAGAAGTGCGTCTCCCACAGCTCGGCGGTGATGCGCAGATCGTAGGCGCCGTCACGAGCGACGAGCTGATCGCCGCGGACCTTGACCGAATCCTCCGTCGTCAGGACGTCGGCGGTTTCCTGGGCGTTGATGCGCAGGCCGAGCGGCGAGCGCCAGATCAGGTCGGTCACGAAGCCCATCTCGCGGCCGTTCCACGCGAACAGCCATGGACACGAGCCCTTGAGGCGCTGGCTGGCGGCGATGGTGGTCCGGGCCGGCCGGTCGAACTCGGACTGCAGGACACCGTTCGGCCACTCGATCCGGATGACCTCGGCGGCAGAGGCCGTGCCGAGGCCGACGTGGACGATCGGGCCGTCGATCGGCCGGCGCTGCCGGTGCAGGCCGGTCCGCACTTCGATCGATCCGCCGACGCCGAACGAGTTGATGCGCTGATCGCCGGTCGCGGTCGCCGCCTTCGGCCGCACGACCTGCCAGCCGTAGTCCTTCGTGCCGGTGCTCGCGAGGACGGCGACGTGGTCGCCGGCGAGCCCGACCAGCTCGAGGCGGCCATCGCCATCGAGATCGGCGGCGGTGCGGATGTCCGCCGCCAGCGGCCGCTCGAGCGGGGTGAACTGCCCGGGACCGGCGCTGAGGAGCACCGTCGAGGCTGCGGCCTTGCCGACCACCAGATCGACGGCGCCGTTGTTGTCGAGATCGGCGGCGAGGAGGCGCGCGCCGCCGGCCGCGGTGTCGGCGCGGACCAACGCCGTGCGCGTCCAGGCACGATCGCCCCGCGACAGCACGGCGATCGATCCGATCCGCGCCGAGGGTGACGAGATCGAACGTGCTGTCCCCCGTCGCCTCGAGCGCGACGATGCCGACGACACCGCCGCCGTTGGCCAGCGGATCGGCCTGGAAGGCGCCGCCGCGCAGGTTCAGCTGCACGTGGACGCGGCCGGCGTCGTCGAGGAAGGCGGCGTCGGGCACGCCCTCGCCGTCGAGGTCGGCCCAGGCGAAGCCGCGGACGTTCGACACGCCGGCGAACGGCTGCTGCGCCGTGAACGTCCCGTCGCCGTTGTTGCGCAGCAGCACGGGCGCGCCCTTCACGGGCGCCAGGACGACGTCGAGATCGCCGTCGGTGTCGGCGTCCGCCGCCCAGGCCGCGCGGGCGGCCGCGCCGGTCATCGCCGCCGGCAGCTTCGTCTCGCGCGTGACGTCGACGAGCCGCCCGTCCGTGCCGGCGCGCAGGAACCGGACGCCGGCGGCCGACGCGCTCACGACGTCGGTGCGGAAGTCGTAGTTGATGTCGGCCATGACGATCGAGTCGGGCCCGGTCGATGCGGCCGCGGCGGCCGACAGCGGGAGGAACGGGTGGGCCGCTCGCGCCTGGACGGTCGTCAAGCCCGGCGACGCCTCGGGGGTGGCCACGAACACGCCGACCCACGTGACGCCCGCCTCGCCGCTCTGCTTCGGGTCTGGGCTGAACGACAGCGCCAGGTCCGGCGCCGCCGCGCCCGGCTTCGGGTTGGCGAGGACGACGAACTGCTCGAGCGGCTCGCCGACCGCGTCGAGCGGCGTCGACACCTGCGCCAGCGCTCGGCGATAGGCCGGCTCGCGGACGAGGACGTTCTTCAGGAAGACGACGCGCGTCGCCGCGCTGCGCGGGTTGGCGGCCGCGGCCTGCCGCAGCGCGTCGAGTTGCGCCTGGGCCTGGGCCGGCCAGGCGGGGGCGAGCCTGCCCAGCACGGTAAGGCCGGCGGTGAGGGCCGCGCCATCGCCGCGTTTCGCCGCGAGGCGCATCGCATCGAGCCGCGCCGGCAGCAGGTCCGACGTCGCGAGCAGCGTTTCGAGGATCCGCTGCGCCTCGGCGTCGCTCTCGGGCGAGCCCTGCCGCTCGGTCTCCTGCGCCAGCGCGTAGGCGGCGCGCGCGTTGCCCGGCTCGAGCTCGAGGGCGCGACGCCAGTGCCGGATCGACTCGGCCGGGTTGCCGGCCCGGCTCTCGGTGATGGCGAGGAGCCGCTCGATGGCGGCGTTCTGCGGCGCGAGCGCGGCGGCCTTGGCCAGCCGTTCCTTGGCCGGCCCGTTCTCCTGCTGGCGCAGCAGGAGCAGCCCGAGGTTGGCCCAGCCGGCCGGCTCCTGCGGCACCAGGGCGATCACCCGGTCGAGCTTCTGGCGCGCCAGCGCATCCTGGCTGGTTTCAAGTGCGGCGAGCGCGGTGTGGAAGGCGGTGACCGCCTCGCGGTACGTCGCCTCCGACACCTCGGCCGGGCGGCGGCACGAGGCGCAGGACGACCCGGCGAGCGCGGCCGCCAGCGCGAGGCTGGGCGCAAGGGAACGGAGCTTCGACACGAACATTCAAGGGTACTCAACAACGCAGGCCCGGCGCGTCCGCTCGCGCCACCGGTCGCTACTGGGATCCAACTACATTCTCGGACACAGATTGACTAGCGCGCGCTGGCGCCGCCGCAGGCATCGGGCAGGTGATTCGTGAAGCCGCTGCGGGCCAGCAGGCGGCCGATCTCGGACGGCGTCGCCCCCAGCTTCGGCGCACCGGCCACGAGGTCGGCGGCCAGCGCCGGATACCAGTCGCGCCGGCCGCGATCGCGCAGCCCGGCGATGTCGAACGGCTCGATCGCCTGGTCGATGTCCTCGAAGAGGCGGCCGCGGGCGGCGCGGGGGTCGCCCGAGGCACCCGGCATCGTCAGGACCGACGCGACGCAGGCCCGCATCGCCGGCCCGAACCGCCGATCGGCGTGCAGCAGGAACCCCGGCGCCCGCTCGGGATGGCCGAGGCGCCGCACCGCCTCGGAATAGCTGGCCGCGGCGAAGTAGAACAGCGTCAGCCGCTTGAACAGCTCGAAGTCGGCCATCGTCGCGTAGAGGCCGGCGACGAGCTGCTCGGTGGCGTCGAGCTCGGCCTGCGTGTGGCGCTCGTAGTCGGCCAAAGCCGAAGCCAGACTGGCCGGCGCCAGACTGGCCGGAGACGGGCTGGCCAGCGCCTCGGTCAACCGCTGGATGCCGAGCAGGGTCAGGGCGAAGCCGGTCGACAGCAGCGGATCGATGACGCCGGCCGCCGACGGCAGCAGCGCCCAGTTCGGCCCGACGGCGCGGGTGACGCGGAACGCGAGGCGCGGCGCGGCCACGAACGGGGACGCCGGTTCGGCGCCCGCGAACTGGGCGCGGACCGACGGCAGCCGATCGAGGAGGCGCATCCAGGCCGGGCCGCCCTCCGCCAGGCGCAGCGTGGCGGCGAGGCGATCGGTGACGGCGGCGCCGGCGCTGGTCAGCCCGTTGGCGAAGCGCAGGATCCAGATCCAGCCGCCGGGGAAGACGTGGTGCACCGCCGCGTCGTCAACGGGATAGGGCGGCGTCCCGTACGGCGGCGTCGCGTCCGCCGCGTGGAGGGCGTCCCAGCGCTGCACGCCGGCGAAGTGCGCGTAGACGCCCTGCGTGCCGGGCAGCCACTGCGTCGACGGCCGGGCGAGGCCGAGCGCCTGGGCCAGGAAGCCGCGCGGCCCGCTCGCATCGATCACGAACCCGGCCCGGACGTCGACGGCGCGATCGCGCCGCTCGCCCTCGAGGATGGCCCGTCCGCCCTCGAACCGCACCTGCGACAGCGCCAGCTCGTCGACATAGCGCACGCCCTCGCGCTCGGCCTCCTGCACCAGCCAGTGATCGAAGTCGGGCCGATACCAGTGGGTGTCCGAGATGTCGTCGTTGGGGCTGGCGGCGACCAGCAGCTGCCGCTCGTGCGCGGCCGTGTCGGCGAAGGCGCGATCGAGATCGTGCCGGAAGAACGTGAAGCCGCGCTTCACGCCGCAGGCGACGTCGGGATACGTGGCGCGCCACGTCCCCCACTTCGAGAACGGGCGCAGCCGCGGCAGATCCCAGCGGTCGGCGAGCTCCTCGATCACCAGATTGGCGATCGGCGTCGTCGATTCGCCGATCGCGAAGCGCGGATGCCGGCCGCGTTCGAGCAGCGCCACCGAGCGGCCCTGGCGGCGCAGGATCAGCGCGGTGAGGGCGCCCGCGAAGCCCGATCCGACGATGGCGACGTCGGCGTCGACGGTCTGCCGCGGGATCAGCGGCATGGGCCCGACCCGGCACGCGGCGTGGCGCCGCACGTGGCGCAGGCGATGGGATCCGGGACGCGCTGCTCGAGGTTCAGGCGCAGCAGCCGCGCCCGCCTCGCCTCGAAGCAAACGGCGCAGTTCGCGAGGGTGGCAAGATCCCAGAGGTCGGCCAGGACGCGAGCTGGGCTCCGACCCGGGCGCGGCGGCACAATCTGCACGCGGTCCAGAGCCAGGGCCATGGCTGTTTCGAATTCGGCCAGGGTCGGCGGCGCGAACGCGCCCAGCTCGGCGAGCGCCGGCATCGCGCCGCTGTCGCCGCGGGTCGGGATCAGCGCGATGACGGACACCCCGGCGTCGACGGCGACGTCGATCGATCGGCGGAGCCACGCGGATCGCTCGGCGCGTGGCACGAACGGCGGGTGCACGAGCAGGAACACGCGCAGGCCGACGCCGTGCGCGGCCAGCGCCGCCGCGGCGGCCGCGAAGTCGTCGACGGTGCAGCCCTTGTTGAGGCGCGCGAGGGCGTCCGGGTGCGCCGTCTCGAGCCCCATCGCGACCTCGAGCGCCGGCGCCAATCGATCGCGGAAGCGCCACGTCCGGTCGCCGACCAGCCGCGGGTGCGATTCGACCGTGACGTGCGCCGCGTCCGCGACGGCGTCCGCGATCGCCTGATCGTCCGCGGGCGGCACCGCCCGGGGATCGAAGAAGCTGCCCGCGTTGTACAGCTTGAGATTTCTGCGTACTTCCCAGGGCTCAGCCGCGGGCTGAGGCCCGGGCTCCGCCCGCGGCCGAGGCCCGGGCTCGGCCCGCGGCTGCGCCCTGGGCAGCAAAACCGAGCGGATCTGGTGCGGGATGGCGCCGGGCGGGGTGTCGATCTCGAGCGTGTCGCGCCACAGGTCGCACATGACGCAGCGCCACGGGCACTCGCGGCCGGTCAGGAACAGCGTCGTGACGTCGACGACGCCGCCGGCGCCATCCGGCTCGGCATCGACGACGACGCGGGGCGGCGCCCACGGATCGACGGGCCGGCGCGGGCCCCGCCGCCCCAGCACGAACCGGTCGCGCGCCGCTCGTCCGGGCGGGTAGACGGGTGCGCTCACCCCGTCACTAGACACCGTAGAGGCCGAGGAAGCCGCGCCGGTAGGCCGCTTCGCCCGCCGTCGGCCCGAGCCGCGCCCGCAGCGCGTCGGCCTCGATGGCACCGTGCTGGAAGCGCCGCTTCGGGAACGCCGGCATCGAGAAGCCGGTGATGGCGCGGACGCCGCGGCCGACGATCTCGCCCTTGAGCGCGTAGAGCGTCGGCACGTCGTAGTTGGTCAGGGCCGCGAACGGGATGCCCTCGGCGACGTCGAGGACGCCCGGCTGCGCCAGCGGGCTGAAGCCGTCGAAGCCGTAGCGCCGCGCCGGCGCGTAGGTGCGGACGTAGCTGCGTGACAGGCCGCCGCTGTAGGTCAGCGAGTGCTTGATGCGGCCGACGCCCCAGCCCTCCTGATAGAGCATCAGGTTGTCGACCACGCTCCGGATCGTCAGCTCCGGGTTCTCTTCGATCGGATAGTCCTTCAGGTTCTCGTCGCCGCCGTCGCCGTCGACGAGGTACCGCCAGTCCGGGTAGCGGGCGCGGATGCCGCGGCACAGCTGCAGGCCGACGCTGGCGCACTCGACGTCGAGCGGCTTGTAGTCTTCGATCACCGCCAGCGTCTCCGCCAGATCCAAGCCGGCCGGATCGCACGGAATCGGCTCGAGGAACAGCTCGAGCCCGACCGCCTGCAGGAAGGCGCGCGCCTGCGCGACGTCCGGCCCGCCGGCGTCGAGCACGAACGCCTTGAGCCGCGACGGCGACAGGCCGAGGCCGACCATCGCGTGGTAGACGAGCAGGAACACCGAGCCGCTGTCGACGCCGCCCGAGAAGCAGACGCCGATCGGCGCACCCGGCGTCTCGCGCTCGATCGACCGCAGCCACTTGTGGATCTCGAGCGACGCCGCGCCGACGTAGCGGCGGCCGATCTCGTCCAGGTCGGCCGGCAGCGCCGCCCGCTCCGGCGTGAAGAAGCGCGTGTAGATCGGATCCGGGTCCGGGCAGCCGACCAGCTGGATCTCGACGACGTGATGCGCCGGCACCATCCGCGTGTAGCTGGGATGGAATTGACCGGCCAGGCCCTCGGCCTCGAGCGCGCGGTGCAGCGTGTCGATGCGATCGGCGACGAACAGCGCCGGGCCTGCCCGCCGCTTGGCCAGGAAGTAGCGCATCGGGCGGTCCAGCGACCGCGCCATCCGGATGGTGATGCCGTCCTTGGCGACGATCGCGAACGAGCCGTCGATGGCCCGGACCGCGGCCGGGTCGCCCGACAGGACGCGGCGCCGCGCCTCGTCCAGATCGAGGCCGTGCAGCCGGTTCAGCGACGGATCGAGGAGGTCGACCAGCCGCTCGACGTAGCGGTGCGTGTGCATCGGCGGCATCTTAGCAGCCCCCTGTACGAATGATCCGGATCCGGCGTTCTATCGGCTGGAACGGAACAGCCTCCGACGCCGCCGCGGGAGGGCGACTGCATGGCGCCAGATCCTCAGCCTCCGAAGTGCATCTTCCTGTCCTGGTCCGGCGAGGCCAGCAAGAGCATGGGGGCGGCGCTGGACCGACTCGTGAGCACGTCGTTCGGCGGTCGCGTCACCACGTGGCAGTCCTCCCGCGATCTCCGCGGCAGCGACTGGCGACGAGGCATCCGGACGGCAGTCCGCGGATCGCAGGGGGCGATCCTGATGCTCGCGCCGGGCACCCTGTCGTCGATGTGGCTGATGTACGAGGCAGGGGCCTTTTTCCACGAGGACGGCAAGCCGGGCCCGGACGGCGCACCGCTCGACACGGTCTTCGTCATCGGCTGCGGCGTCGATGCCGCGGCTCTCCGCGACACCCCCCTGAATGCCCTTCAGCTCTGGGATGCGGAAGACGAGTCGAAGGTCCGAGCGATGCTGGAGTCGGTGGCCGCGACCATTGGCGACGCGGGCCCCGACTTCCCCGCAGCGTTTGCGAAGGGCTGGAACGACTTCGCGACGGCGATGGCGCGCATCCGCGCCGACCTCGAGGCCGCGGCTCAAGGGCAGGCACGAGACGCCGCGGTGCGCCAGCGGGCCGAAGCCGTCGCTGCGGCCGGCTTCCGCAGCCGGCGGAGGCGGTTGGTCGCCGCCGGAGCGGCAGCCATCGCCATCGTCGTCGGTGCGCCGTTGGTCTGGGCGTTGTTGCCGCCGCAGCCCGAGCCGCCGCCGTGCAGCGTCGGGACGGCTGTCGAGAAAGCCGACTGCCGCTGGGAGGCGTACTTGAAGCGGGAAGCCCAGGCCGGCCCGAAGGCGAACCGGAACCTGCCCACGCAGATGAGCCGACGTCCGTTCGCGGTCGTGGCGCTGGCCGCGTCGTGTGACGACCACGCGGCGGTGACCCGCGTCCGCCTGGTGACCCAGTACGCCAAGGGGACGGGCTGGACCCTTCCCGTGATCTTCGCCAAATCCTCCTCGGACAACGGCGATGGCTCCTCCGCGCTCACGCTCGACACGGGCGCTGCCCTCCACACTCTCAAGGTCGACGAGTGCACGCCCGTCGGCGACGCGGCGATGCGCGTCCGCTTGATTGGCACGCTGTCGAACGATCGGATTTGCCGGAAGCTGGCAGAGATACACCAGGCCTTCACAGGCAGCCCCGACTTCGGGACACAGATGGCGGAGTACCTGGAGCAAGCACGGACTGGGTACGAGCGCCCAGCTCGAACGCACCGTGCGGGCATGGATGAAAGACTGCGGAACGTAGCGAGGAGCGAATGCTCAAACCGTTCATCGTCATCACGATCGCGGCGGCCCTCGGGACGAGCGCGGCTCCCCGACGCCCCGACTCACCGCCTCCCGCCGGCGACCTCGTGTTCACCGGTGGCTGTGACGCCTCCGCCGGCCTGCTCCTCGACGACTTCCATCTGCTCGTCGCCGATGACGAGGACAAGAAGAAGACCGAGTTGCGCGTCTACGACCTCCGCTCGCCCGGCGCGCCGAAGTCGACCATCGATCTGACCGCCGGCCTGGCGCCGGACCCCGCCGAGCCCGAAGTCGACCTGGAAGGCCTGACGCGCTTCGGACCGCGGCTCGCCCTGATCGGGTCGCACAGCCGGCGCGGCGATCTCGCCAAAGAGGCGCCCAGCCGCCGCCGCCTGCTGGCCTTCACGCTCTCCGGATCGGCGCCCGCGGTGACGCTGGGCACGACGGCCCGCTACGAGAAGCTGGTCGAGCAGGCGCAGGCGTTCCTCGCCGGGCTGCCCGCCCCGGATCCGCTGAAGGCGCTGGTCCTGGACCGCGCCGTGCCGTCCAAGAAAGGCGGCCTCAGCATCGAGGCCCTGTCCGAGACCGCCACCCCCGGCGAACTGCTGATCGGTCTCCGCAGTCCCCTGGGTCCCGGCGACAAGGCCCTGCTGCTGCTCGTCACCAACGCCGCCGCCGTCCTCGACAGCGGCGTCGGCGCGACGTTCGCGCCGCCGATCCTGCTCGCTCTCGGCAAACAGGGACTGCGAGACCTGGTGCGCGACCCCAAAAGCGGCGGCTACATCATCCTCGCCGGCAATACCGGGGAGGGCGGCACGTTCGCGCTCTGGCGCTGGGCCGGACCGACGAGCGCCTCCGCGCCGACGAAGTTCAAGTCGATCGAGACTCCGGGGCCGGGCACCTCGGCCGAAGGCATCGTGCTGACGGCCACGCCGAACACCGCCTGGATCCTCTTCGACGAGGGCGAGCGGCCTCTCCCGAACCCGACCGCGGAGCTGGCGACCTGCAAGGACCAGAAGCGGCCGGACCGATCGTTCCGGGCGCGAAGGGTCAATCTCGCCGTGCCGTGACGGCAGCAGGCCGTCAGGCGTCGCCGTCGTGCTCGCGATCGCCGGCGTGCTCGAGCCCGGCGCGCAACGCGTGCACGATGCCCGCCGCCATCACCAGCGCGGCGAGCCACCACACGATATCGATGTCCCGGGTCCCGCTGCGGAGGTCGTGGACGTAGGCGGCGTGCAGGAACGGCCGGGAGAACGCGAACCGGCCGCCGTCTCCGCTGGCGAAGTGGCGGACGACGTCGTCCTCGATCGTCGTGGCGAAGACGAGGGCCACGGCGAACCAGGTGAGCGCGCCGGTCGCGACATAGCCGGCGAGCCGTGGCGTGGGCTGGCTCCGGTCCGTCCAGCAGCGCGTCACGGCGGACGCCGCGAGCCCACCCCCGACAAGGCCGGCGAGCACCGCGTAGGGTAGGCGCAGGGCGATCGGGCCGAAGAAGAGCGCGACGACGGCGCCGACGACCATCGCCGCCGGCACCAGGGTCGCCGTCAGCAGGGCCGGCGACACGCGGCTGCCGTCGATCCGGGCGCGCGCCAGCCGCCAGTAGACGAGCGCGGCCGCGGCGGCGCCGATGACGACGAACATCCACGCCATCGCCGGGTCGTCGAGGGCCACGGCGAACGCGCCGACGCTGACGACCGTCAGCAGCGGCAGCGCGACCAGCATCGCCATGCGGGCGAGGCCGGCGCCGATGCCGCGGCGCGCCGCGACGGCGGCATCCGATGCCCGGCGGCGCGGCGACGGCGGCGGAGCGGGCTCGGCAGCGGGCGCTGGACGCGACGGCGGATCGCCGGCGCCGCCAGGTGGTTGGCCGACATGGCGGCGAACGCTGGCCGCGAGCTGCTCCACGCCGTCGGTGTCGAGCTCGCCTGTCGCGTTCATCACGGCGATGGTGTGCACCTGGCCGAACCCGAGCGGAATCGGTACCAGGTCGATGGTCACCGGCACGAGAACGCCGCGCTGTTGCGCCTGTGTGGCCTCGTCGCGCACCCAGTTCGAGGCGACCGAGCGGGCCGACCAGACGACGATCACGCACCGCGAGGCCGCCAGCTCGGTGGCGATCTGCGCGTGCCAGGCGTCGCCGGCCAGGATCTTGCGGTCCCAGTAGACGGTCCAGCCTCGTCTTTCGAGGGCTCGGACCAGGCGCTCGACGCGCTCCCGGTCGTGCTTCGAATAGCTGATGAAGATGTCGTGCCCAGGCATCGCGTCTTCTTCAACGTTCCGACGTCACGGATTGCACCGGCGACGGAACGCAGCCGGCCCCGCGACAGCGCGGCCGGGTTTCCGACGCCGGCACCACCCGGTCCGGCCCGCTGCGACACACGGTGACACAGCTCGGGAACCGGCATCCGGCTTGCTCGTGGTGTGGCGTCCGATGCGTGCTACGACGATTTCCGTCAGGAACTCCGCCCGTCCCGCCCTCCGGGTTTCCACCGTCCTCGAAGGGCTGTCGCACGCGCTGGACCTGACCGAGGGTCACCCGCGCGGACACGCCACCCGCACCGCCCTGATCGGCTTGCGCCTCGGGCGCGCCCTGCACCTTGCCCCCGGGTTGCAGGCCGAGCTCCTCTACGCGTTGCTGCTCAAGGACGCCGGCTGCTCGGCCAACGCCTCGCTGGTCTGCGACCTGTTCGGCGGCTGCGACCACGAGGTCAAGCGCGCCGTGTGGATGCGCGACTGGCGGCGGGTCCCCGAGCAGCTCGCGCACGCGATGGCCTACATCGGGCGCGGCAGCTCGCTGGTCGCACGGGTCCGGCAGTTCGGCAAGTTCGCCGTCCGCGGCGCCCTGGGCAGCGGCACCCGGATCTTCGCGGTGCGCTGCGAGCGCGGCGCCAAGATCGCCCGCATGGTCGGCCTGTCCGAGACCGTCGTCGAGGCGATCCGGGCGATGGACGAGCACTGGGACGGCGGCGGCTATCCCTACAAGCTGCGCCGCGAGCAGACGCCGCTGCTCGCCCGCATCATCGGGCTGGCCCAGGTCGTCGAGATCTTTTGGTCGGAAGGCGGCCCCGAGCGCGCCGTCGACGTGGCCCGCGAACGACGCGGCCGCTGGTTCGATCCGGAGCTGGTCGACGCCTTCGTCGCCGCCGCCCGCGACCGCGCTTTCTGGACCGGCCTGGCCGACGCGCGGCTCGATCGCGACCTGCTCTCGCTGGTCCCGGCCGGCCTCGAAATCCCGACCGACGACGCTCTGCTCGATCGCATCGCCGACGCCTTCGCGCTCATCATCGACGCCAAGTCGCCGTTCACCTTCGACCACTCGACGCGCGTCGCCGAGTACGCCCTGGCCATCAACGATCGCCTCGGCGATGGCGCCGTCGAACCGGTGCGCCTGCGGCGCGCCGCGCTCCTGCACGACATCGGCAAGCTCACCGTCCCGAACACGATCCTCGACAAGCCGGCCCGCTTGGACCCCAGCGAGCGCGCCGTCGTCGAGCAGCACCCGGCCTACACGCTGTCGCTCCTCCAGCGGGTCCCGGTGTTCAGCGCGTTCGCCGACGATGCCGCCAACCACCACGAGTGGGTGAACGGCAAGGGCTACTGCCGCGGTCTGAGCGGCGCGGCGCTGTCGCCGACAGCGCGCATCCTCGCGGTCGCGGACGTACTCGAGGCGGTGACGGCCGAACGCCCCTACCAGCAGCACGCGATGCCGTTCGAGGACGTCGAGGCGATCCTGACCACCGGCGGCGGGACGCACTTCGACGAGGACTGCGTCGAAGCCTGCCTGGATGGTGTCGTCGAACACGCGGTGGCGTCGCGCGAGGCCCGCCGCGCCGCCCAGGTCGCGTAGACGCCGACCCCAGACGTCTTGCCGGCCCGTCGCGCTACCATGCGGTCGGGACGTTCCGGCGCATGCTCGCGGCAACCACCCTCTTCCCGCCCACTCCGTACGTCGACCCCGAGGACGCCACGCCAGTCGATGCTCCTGGCGCCGCGGTGACGCTGCAGGACATGCTGCGCGCCCGGCTGCCGAGGCTGATCGTCACGCCGACGCTCCTCGTCGGCATCGTGGCCGTCTACCTCCTGATGGTGGCGACGTCGGGCGAAGTCGGCTTCTCTCCGCGGACGCTGGTGCACTGGGGGGCGCAGTTCAAGCCGGCGATCGCGCTCGGCCAGTGGTGGCGCCTGCTGACCGCGATGTGGCTGCACGCGAATCCGATCCATCTCGCCCTCAACGCGCTGTTCCTGTGGCGGTTCGGCAGCTATGTCGAGCGCCTGCTCGGCCACGGGGTCTTCCTCATCGTCTACCTGCTGGCCGGCGTAGTCGCCTCCGTCGTCAGCCTGCAGTTCCAGCCCGGCAACGGCCTGAGCGTCGGCGCATCGGGTGCGCTCTTCGGCCTGGTCGGCGTGCTGCTGATGGTGGCGATGACGTCGCGCGGGAGCGGCACCCTCGGCGACATGCTGGCGGAGCTGCGGCCGAACCTGATCTCGGTCGTCGGCACCAACCTGATGCTGGGCTTCGTGGTGCCGGGCATCGACAACGCGGCGCACCTCGGCGGGCTCGGCGGCGGCCTCGTCCTCGGCTGGCTGGTCGGGCGGCACAGCCGGGACGCGATCCCGACGCCGCCAGTGACGCTGATCCCGATCGTCATGACTGCCGCCATCGCGGCCACAGCGGTGATCGCCGTCGGCGGCCAACGGGACGTCCGCACGGAGGTGGCCCGCGTCGGCACGCACATCGACGATGCCGAAGCGGCCTTCCGAGTCGCCCGGGCGGACATCGCGGCCGGGCGCCGGACGGCGGCCGACGTCGCGGCGGATGCGGAGCGGACGCTGCTCCCGCTCATCCACGACGCGCAAGGGCGCGCCGACGCAATCCTGCGCGCCGCGTCGGCACGGGCGTCCGCGATCCCCGGCGGTGGCGGCGAGCCCGCGCTCGCCACTGCCTGGCAGATGTGCCTCGCGCGCTACGACGACGCCTGGCGGCTGCGGATCGCCGGACTGCGCGGCGGCGATGCCGGTCGCATCGCCGAGGGAAACGCGCGGGCAGCGGCGGCGATCCACGACCTGTCGAAGACGCTGGCCGGCCGGTGATCAGACGATCTGCGACGGCCGTCGTCGCACTGCCAGTCGCCAATCGCTGCTGACCCGTCCCTTGCCCACCATGGGCAAGGGGCTCCCCTGCCAGCTCGGCGTTCCTATCGAAGGCGCGTGCCCGCTGGCACGCAGGGCCGTGGCCTGACTCTTGCCTTCAACTGAGGCTGGAGAGTCATGTCATGACCAACCTCATCGTCTATCTCATCGGCACGCTGCTCGTCGTCGCGGGTCTGGCCTACGCCGCCTCGCGGATGGGCGTGTCTTCCGTCTGGATCGTCGCCGGCGCCCTGGTCGTCATCGGCTTCGGCCTGATGGGCGGGATCGTCAAGACGCGGCAGAAGGATCCGGCGCTGTAAGACCGGCCGCGCGGACGCGGCCGGCGCCGATCAGCGGAACCAGTACGGCGTCTGCTTCGCCCATTCGCTGCGCGGGAAGCGCTGGTGGAGCAGCGTGAACGCCTCGCGTGACACGGCGCCACTCTTGTCGCTGGTGCACCCCAGACGTGTCGCACGCACCACGCGATGGAGCGCCTCCGCTACGCGCGCGTCGGCCGGATGTGTCTGCGCCCACGCCATCACCTCCCGTCCGAAGAAGTCTGGCGCGGTCTCGATCGCGTCGAGCGCCTGCCACTCGCGGGTGGCCCGCGACTGCTCGTCGGCGCCGAGGAATGTGGCGGCCGGCACGGTCGCCGGTGTGTCGTAGAGTCCGGCCGTGATCGCGTCGAGGCGTGATCCGTGACGCGCATAGATCCCAGGCTGGTAGGCCTGGTAGGCGATCATCCCGTCGGTGCTGACCGGTGACGGGGACAGCGCGCACCACCAGTTGTCGCGCAGGCCGTCCGCGTCCTCGAGCGGGTCGGGCGTGATCTTCGGCGGCACCACGCCCCAGTCGATCTCGCTGCGCCGCTCGCCGCTGGTCAGGAAGGGCCGCAGGCCGGGCCGCCGCGCCAGCAGCAGGGCGGCGAGGAACCGCCGCTCCTCACGGGTGGACGCCTTCAGCACCGCATCCAGATCGGCGGCGAGTCCGGGCTCGGCCCTTCGCACGTCGGCGTCGAGCCGACGCACGGCATCCACATCATCGATCAGCAAGGCGCGGGTGAACGTCGCGAGGCGGGCCTGTCCGCGCAGCGCGTCGGACCACGCCCCATTGGTGCTCGCCTCGATCAAACGGGAGAGCGGCAGCCGTTCGTTGACGATGTCCAGGGCATCCGTGCTCAGCGCCAGCACCGTCGGCGTGCCGAGCGTCGCGACATCGGCGTTGTCCTCGGAGCCGAAGCCGACCGGATGCTGCGCCGCCGCAGCCAGGAACTCGTCGAACGTCCGGGCGAGGCGCAGCTGCACCGCGCGCAGCTGATTGATCGCGCTCGGCGGCCACGCCGCAGCGGCCGTGTCCATCTCGACGGCCAGCGCGCGCGCGTCGTCCAGCTTGCCCGCGCGGACCAGCAGCCGGGCGCGGTGGAACGCCAGCGACGGATACGCCGCCGACGTCGACGGGACCGCGCGCGCCGCCGCCACCAGCGCCGCTTCGTCGGCGTGGCCCGGCGTCAAGCGCAGGAACGCGGCGACGAGCCACGGCGTCCGCGCGCCTGGCGACGCCGCCGCCTTCCAGCGCGCGATCGCGTGACCGAGAGCGTCGGGCGACTCGGAGCGCACGGTGTCGATCCAGTCGGTCAACGGATCGGCGGCGCCGCGGCCGTTGGCGAGCGGCGCGCCCGAGGCCGGCTCGCCGCGGAGGAACAGATAGCGGTAGTCGTCGAGATCGTCGGCGAACGCGTCGCCCGCGCCCGGCGCCAGCAGCTTGCCGACGACGTCGGGCCGGAGCGCGTCCGGGCGACGCCGCAGATCGATGAAGCGGACGAGACCGGCCGCCGACGCGCGGAGCGGCGACGCGGAATCCGCGGCAACCGTGCCGAACGCGTCCGCGGCTGCAGCCAGCGCCGCCTGGTCGAGCGCGCCGTCCCCGCTGCCGAGCGTCCCCTTGCGGAGCAGCGCGCGACCGGCGAGGTACTCGCCCCACGGCCGCCACGGCGACGTGCGATCGGCGGCAATGGCTCGAAAGCGCGTGACCGCCGCGTCCCACTGCCCGGCGTAGAACGACGCGGTGGCGATTTGGTAGGCGCGGTCGGCGCGCGCCTGCGGCGTCGCCGATGCGTCGAGATCGGCGGGAATCCGCGCCACCGCGTTGCGCTCGCGGCCGCAGTTGGCCCACACCTGGTCCTGCGCCGCCACCCATGCGACGATCGCCGGCGACCCGGCGCCGAGCACAACGACGCGATCCTGCAGCGTCGTGGCCACCGCCTCGAACGCGCCCGACGAGCAGTTGTCGAAGTAGGCGCCAGACGCCGAGTCGTAGGCCGACAAAGGGATGCGCAGGTCGCTCTCGGGCTCCGTCAGCGCCGCGAAGCGCGCCCGCAGCCAGCGCTGGCTGCCGAACACCGAGCCCGGCGGAGCCGGGACGCCGTGATCTTCAGGACCCGTCAACGCCTTCCGCGCGGCCGGGGCGAGCGGCTGTCCGGCCAGGTAGCGGTAGGCGGTCACCAGCCACGGCAGGCGGAAGGACGGTTGGACGACGCCGATCGCGCCGGCGACGTAGGCTTCGGGATCGTCGGGCGCGGCGACCCGCATGAACGCGAAGTCGAGCGCGTAGGGGCCGCACGCCTCGGCCCCCTGCAGCTGTGCCGGACCGCGCGGCGTCAGCGCCAGCGTGATCGCCACTGTCGTCAGCACCCCGACCCGAAGCGCGCGTCTCATCGCTCCACTCCCCGCACGGCGGCGGCCGCCGTCTCAATCGTCCATGGCTGATAGGTGAAGACGTAGGCCCGCGCCGCGGCCGGCACGCGGCCGAGCGGCTCGCGGGTCGAGACGCCGATGGCCCGGGCGCAGCGGCCGTCGCCGAACGGCAGGCCCTGGTGGACGCGGCCGGCGATGGCGAAGCAATCCGGCCCCATCTCGAAGAACATCGGGACGGCCTCGTCGACCGGCAGCTCTTCGATCCACGGGTCGCCAGCGCACCACGAGGCCAGCGCCGTCATCGACAGCGGCAGCTCGGACGGCAGCAGGCGGCGCAGCTCGCCGATGGTCGCGGCGTAGAGGACGCGCTGCGAGACGGTCGCGTCGAAGTCGACCTGCAGCGCGCGGATCCCTGGGCGGCGGGCGGCCGCGGCGATCGCCGCCGCGATGCGCGCGGGGTCGGCGGCCCGCGCCGCCTCCCGGTCCGCTTCGACGCGCACGACTGAGACGACCGGTGTCGCGGGATCCAGCCGCACGGGCTGACGCCGCGGCGCCGTCTCGATCGTCGCGCCGCGCAGCGTGATCGTCCGATCGAGGACCGCCACGCCGACGCCGAGCCGCGGCGCAAAGCGCACATCCTCGGGCCGCTCCCAGGCCCACAGCAGTACGCGCGGCAAGGCCGCGAGACGGTCGGGCGGCGCCGGCGACGGCACGCCGACGAGCGACGCCAGGACGGCGAGCACGAGCACTCGCGCGAGGACCACGGACGCATGGTACGCCATCGGGCGGTCCGCGCCTCCGGACGTGCAATCGTAGAGGGGCCATGTCCGATGCCTCCGTCGTCGTCCGCCGCGCCACGCGCGCCGACCTGCCTGCGCTCGGCCGCCTCGGCGCGCACCTGATGCGCGTCCACTACGAGTTCGACCAGCGGCGGTTCGTCGCGCCGGTGGGCAACCCCGAGGCCGGCTACGCGCACTTCCTCGGCACGCAGATCGGCGCCGACGACGCCACGGTCCTGGTCGCCGAGCGCCACGGCGCGGTAGTCGGCTACGTCTACGCCGGCATCGAGCCGTTCTCGTGGAAGGAGCTGCGCGACGCCGCCGGCTTCGTTCACGACATCGTCGTCGATGCCGCCGAACGGCGCACCGGCGTCGCCGGCGCCCTGATGGAGGCGGCCATCGCCTGGGTCCGCGAGCAGGGCGTCGCCAGCGTCATGCTGTGGACCGCCGCCCCCAACGACGGCGCCCAGCGGCTGTTCGAAGGGCTGGGCTTCAGGCCGACGATGGTCGAGATGACGCGGGACGTCTGATCGGCCACCGCCGCCAGGGCGGCTGCTCCAGTAACGTTTCGTCGCCCGGCCCGTTCTAGGGTGTGTGAGCGTCGCGACGACAGCCCTCCCGCCAGCTCGGCACGCAACGCCGGCGGGTATCATGGCGAGCATCCTGGCAATCCCATCCGACGGCGAGACGTCGTTCGAGCTGCTCCGTCGCGCCCGTGACGGCGACGCCGTGGCGGTGGATGCCCTGTGCACCCGCTACCTCCCTCGCCTGCGGCGCTGGGCCACCGGACGGATCCCGGCCAGCGCCCGCAGCATGGTCGATACCGGCGACGTCGTCCTCGAAGTGCTCTACAAGTCGATGAAGCAGCTCAAGCACTTCGAGCCGCGCCACGACGGATCGTTCCAGACCTACCTTCGCACCGCCGTGCTCAATCGGCTCCGCGACCTGGCGCGTCTCCACCGGCCACCGGCGGAGACGCTCGACGGCGAGCAGCCGAGCGCCGAGCCGTCGCCGCTCGAACGCGCGATCACCGCCGAAGGCATCGCCCGCTACGAAACGGCGCTGGCCCGTCTCCGGCCCGAGGAGCGCGAGCTGATCGTGGCGCGTTTCGAATGGGGCCTCAATCACCAGGAGCTCGCCGATCTGATGGGACGCCCCACCGCCGCCGCCTCGCGGGTGGCGACCCATCGAGCCGTGGCGCTGCTCATCAAGGAGATGACCCATGATGGTCGATGACCTGCCGGAGGGACTGCTCGAGCTCGCGGCCCGGGTCGACGACGGCCTCTCAATCGACTGGGACGCCGAGGAGCGCGCCGCGACCGACGACTCGGCGCGGGCGGTGATCCAGGGGTTTCGTCTGCTCGCCGGCGTGGCGGCCGTGGCACAGGACGGCGATGCCGGGCCGGACGGCGCGTCCTGGCCGCCGATGCCGTCCGTGTCGGCCGCGGTCGACGCGAGCGGGACGGCGTGGGGCCCGCTACACCTCGAGGAAGCCGTGGGCCGCGGGGCCTTCTCGCAGGTCTACCGGGCCCGGGATCCGCTCGGCCGCGACGTCGCCGTCAAGCTGCTGTCGCCGCGGCTGGGCGGTGACGACAATCGCTCGTCGCGGGTGCTCGAAGAAGGCCGCCTGCTCGCCAGCGTCAAGCACCCGAACATCGTCGTCGTCCATAGCGTCGACGCGCACGACGGCCGGGTCGGCCTGTGGATGGAGTTCGTGCGCGGCCGGACGCTGGCAGCCGAGGTCGACGCCCGCGGCGCGCACAGCGCCGAGGAGGCGATCGTCATCGGACGCGCGCTCTGCGGCGCGCTGGCGGCGGTCCACGCCAAAGGCCTCATCCACGGCGACGTGAAGGCGCACAACGTCATGCGCGAAGAGGGCGGCCGCGTCGTCCTGATGGACTTCGGCGCCGGCCGATCGATGCAGGCGTGGGCGCCGACCGTCGATCCCCTCGCCGGCACGCCGCTCTATTTGTGCCCCGAGCGCCTGCGCGGCGGCGCGCCGACAGCGGCCACCGACATCTACAGCCTCGGCGTGCTGCTCTACCACTTGGTCACCCAGGACTATCCGGTCGAGGGCGCGACCCGCGCCGAGGTCGAAGCCGCGCATCGCGCCGGCCGGCGCACCCGGCTGCGCGACCGTCGTCCCGATCTGCCCGACGCGTTCCTCGCCGCGGTCGAACGCGCCCTCTCCCCCGAGCCGGCGGCACGCTTCGCCTCGGCTGGCGCCTTCGAGGAGGCGCTGGCCGCCGCAGCGACGAGCACCGCCAGCCGGCCCGATGTCGCGCCGAGGCCCCTCATCGGTGCTACCCCTGCCCGGCGTCGCTCGCCCCGGCTCGCGATCGGCCTCGCGGCAGTCGCGCTGCTGGCCATCAGCACCGCCGTCGGACTCTGGCGATGGGGCGGCCCTGGAACCGTGCCGGCGCTGCCAGCGGCGCCGCGGACCGATCTCAGCGCGGGCGTGCCACGCTTCGAAGTGTCAGGCGAGTTCCAGCAGGTGCTCGATCAGGGGCGACGCCGACTCGAGGCCGACGCGCGCATCGAGCCGACCATGGCCCTCGCCTTCGAACTGCAGGCAACGCGCGAGGTCTACGTCTACATCGTCAACGAAGACGAGCAGGGCCGGAGTCATGCGCTATTTCCCATCAAGAACGCGCTGCAGAACCCGCTCGCCGGCGGCGTCGCCCATGTGCTCCCTGGGGGGAGCGGGCCGTGGCAGGTGGACACGACCGGCGGGCAGGAACACCTGTTCGTGATCGTCAGCCCGACGCCAGTGCCCGAGATCGCCGATGCGGTTGCCGCCCTCCCGCAGGCAGGCGAGGCACCGGGCTCTGAGGGCAACCTCGCCGCCATCACTCGCGGCATCGGTGGCCGCCGGCGCGCGTCCGCGGCGGACGCCGCGCGGCCGTGGCGCGGCCAAGCGCAGCCGCTGCTCCCAGGCCGCCAGCGGGCTGAAGGCCTCTGGGTACGTGAGTTCATCCTGAAGAATCCCTGACGTCGGCCGGCGCGGCACCGCGCCGCGATCCGACGACGTTCAAATCCGCCGAACACGGCGTTATAGGCCGTTGAGCATGTTCAGTGCCGCCGGAACACGTGCGGCCCCCAGACGCCAGGAGTACCTATGGCAACGACGACGACAGCAAAGTGGACGGTCATGGTCTACATGGCGGCGGGCGACGACGCCGAGCTCGACGCTCACGCGGTGAGCGACCTCCAGGAGATGGAGCGGGCCAGCGTGGGGCCGGACATCAATGTCATCGTCCAGATCGACCGCTTCTGGCCTGCTCTCGGGCAGCGCTACCGCATCTCCCGCGAGGGCACCGAGCTCGTCGACGGCAACGTCGGCAATCCGCCTCCCACCGATTCCACGAAGCCGACACAAGCCGCACGCGCCGCCGCTCGCGGGCTCAACATGGGCAGCGGCAGGACCCTCGAGGCGTACCTCGACTGGGTGCTGAAGCACCATCCGGCGGAACGCTACGCGCTGGTGCTGTGGGGACACGCCTACGGCCTCGGCTTCGGCCGCGACCATGGCGATCCCATGACGCTCACCGAGCTCCGCAAGGCGCTCGAACACTTCGCACGACAGCCGGCCAATGGCGACCGGCGGGCCAGCCGCAAGCTGGACCTCCTCGGCGCCAACGCCTGCGCGATGAGTTACGTCGAGGCCGCCTGCGAGTTGAGCGACTGCGTCGACTTCATCGCCGCCTCCCAGGTCGGCGTCCCGTTCACCGGCTGGCCGTACCAGTCGATTCTCGGCAACCTGACGGGCGAGATGACGACCGAAGCGTTCGGACGGCTGATCGTCGATCGCTACGTGGCCCAGTTCGGCGGCTCCCCCAAGGGGCAGAACCGCGCCATGTCGCTGCTGAACCTCAGTCGAGCCAAGGCGGTCGTCCGCCCGTTCGCCGACTTCGCGCAGGCGGTCGACGACGCCATCTGCGGCACCGGCGCCAACGCCGCCATCGCGCGCGCACATGTGCGAGCGGCGTTCCTCGCCACAGCGGCGGGTGACGTCCGTCCACTCCTCAATCTCTTCGACCTGTGCGACGAGCTGATCGGCGTCAGCCTGGATCTCAAAGTGCTGGCCGCGAATCCGTCGCTGGACGCGCTCGAGCGCTGCGCGCGGAGTCTCCAAAGCCAAATCAACCCATCGAAGGCCGACCCAATGGTCTTCACCCATGCCGGGGCGGGCACCGAGGGCTTGCACGGGCTCGGCGTGTTCGCGCCGTTCGTGACCGCCGACGGCGACCTCAAGCGACTCGGCCTGGCGGACGGGGTCCCGGAAGGCCGGGCCGAGTACGAGCAACTGGCCCTGGTGGCGCCGACCCGCTGGCCCTCGCTGGTGTTCGACGGTCTGCGCTCCGGACTGCCGGGCGACGTCGTCAGCGCCATCGAAGGCAGCGGCGCGAGCTCCCGCAGCAATCGGACAGCCGTGGCCCAGATGCTCG
>CAWFJQ010000001.1:0-1517554 GCA_963816265.1 Vicinamibacterales bacterium | reverse complement strand
CGCACGATGAATGCGGCCGGGCTGGGGGCTCAGGCCGTCACCTTCCGCTACATCTTGTCCTTGCCCATGTCGTCGGGATCGAGGCTCTCCAGCCACTTCTGGAGCCGCTCGGTCTCGCCTTCGGACGCGCCGGGCTCGGCCTGCTTGGCCTGGTCGATGACGTGCTCTTCCGACGAAGATGGGCGCCTTGGCGCGCAGTGCCAGGGCGATGGCGTCACTCGGCCTGGCGTCGATGGCGACGGCGTCGCCGCGCACGCTCAGATGGATGATCGCGTAGTAGGTCCCCGTCCCGGACGTCGGAGATCGACGACCCGCTCGACGCGTCCCTGCAGATCCTCGATGACGTTCTTCAGCAGGTCATGGGTCATCGGCCGCGGCGACGCGGTGTTCTCGATCTGCACCGCGATGGCGTTGGCCTCGAAGACCCCGACCCAGATCGGAGGACGCGCGCGCCGTCCTTGTCGCGCAGCACGACGATCGGCATGCTCGTGACCTGGTCGATCATCAGACCCTTGATGGCCATCTCGATCAGCATGACGCCTCCTGCACCTGGACGCCCCTGACGGCGTTCGGGCCGCCGTCGTCACCCGCACGGCGACAAAGCGGCCGAGGAGCTCGCCCGGGCCCGAGCCGCCGGCCGCCCGAAACTCCTGCAGCCGCGAAATTGACGACGGTGTTCCCCCGGTGCGTCCGGCCGGCCCATTCGTCGGCCGGCGACGGCTGCGCCGTCGACCAGCACCTGATAGTCTTCCCCACCATGCCGGCGAAGAGTCCGCTCTGAATGTCCCGCTGCACCGGTGCAGCGCCACGATGCGGCGCGTCTTGTCCGGCTCGCTGACGTCGTCGACGTAGCGCTGGCCGGCAAGGGTGTCGGGCCGCGGCGAGTACTTGAACGAGTAGATGCCGTGGAATCGCGCGTCGCGCGCCAGCGACAGCGACTGCTCGAAGTCCGCCTCGGTCTCGCCCGGGAAACCCGACGATCATGTCGGTGGACACGGCGACGTCCGGCATCGTCTCGCGGATCGACGCGACGAGATCGACGTATTCCTCGCGGGTGTAGCGGCGGCGCATCGCCTTCAGGATCGCCGTCGATCCGGACTGCACCGGCATGTGGAGGTGGTTGCAGACCTTCGGCAGGTCGCGAATCGCGGCGACGGTCCGCGGTGTGAAGTGGCGAGGATGCGGGCTGGCGAAGCGGATCCGCTCGATGCCGTCGATCTCGTGGACCAGCCGAGGAGGCCGGCGAAGTCGACGCCGGACGTCCGGCGCCTGGTAGTGGTTGACGATCTGGCCGAGCAGCTGCACTTCGCTCCGCCCCGTCGCCGCCGCATGCCGGGCCTCGGCGACGATCTCGGCCGCCGCGCGCATCCGCTCGTGGCCGCGGGTATACGGCACGACGCAGAACGAGCAGAACTCGTTGCAGCCCTCGATGATCGTCACGAAGGCGCGGACCGGATCGTCGCGTCTGGTCAGCCCGAACGGGAACGAGACGTCCTCGTGCGGGTGCAGATCGACGAGCGGAGCCCGGGTCCCCTCCGCCGCGCGCGCCACCAGCGACGGCAACTGCTTCACCGCCTGCGTGCCGACGACGACGTCGACGAGGCGTGAACGCTTGAGGATCTCCGCGCCTTCCTGCTGCGCGACGCAGCCCGCGACCGCGACGAGTGGACGGTGGCCGGTCTCCGCCGCCGCGGCGCGGATTTCGCCGAGCCGGGTGTAGAGCTTCTCCTCGGCCCGCTCGCGCACGCTGCAGGTGTTCACCACCACGACGTCCGCCGTCTCCGGCGTCGGCGCTGCTGCGTAGCCGTCGGCCTCGAGCAGGCCGGCGATGCGCTCGGAGTCGTGGACGTTCATCTGGCAGCCATACGTCTCGACGACGTAGGTGCGCTTTGCATCGGCCATGAAAATCACCTACGCCCGGCGACTTTCGCCTTTCGCCTTCGGACCGACTTTCGCCTTTCGCCTCGCTTGCGCGGCGAGCAGATCGCGGGCTCCGGCGCGGACGCCGGCCGACACCGCCTGCCCTCCCATCATACGAGCGACCTCGGTCTCGCGGGCGTCCTCGTCGAGGCGTTCGACGCGCGTCACGGTTCGGCCGTCCGCGGCCGTCTTGGACACCCGATAGTGCTCGTCGCCGAACGCCGCGACCTGCGGCAGGTGGGTGATGCAGAGGACCTGGCAGCCGGACGACAGCGCGTGTAGCCGGGCGCCGACGACGTCCGCCACCGCCCCGCCGATCCCGGCGTCGACCTCGTCGAAGATCAGCGTCTTGCCCGGCACGTCGGTCGACGCGAGCGACTTCATCGCCAGCATCACCCGCGACAACTCGCCGCCCGAGGCGATGCGGCCGAGCGGCCGAAGATCCTCGCCGACGTTTGGCGAGAGGAGGAGGTCGAGCCGGTCGGCGCCGGTCGGCCCCCACTCCCCCTCCGCCTCGATGGCATGGAGCGCGAACTCGCAGCGGGTGCCGGCCATCGCCAGTTCGGCCAGCGCCTTCTCGAGCGCCTTGGCCAGCCGCGGCGCCGCGATGCGGCGGGCAGCGGCGATGGCGTCGGCCTTCGAGCGGTAACCACGCCGCGCGTCGACCGCCTCGTGCTCGAGCGCGACCAGCGCCTCGTCGCCCGACCCGAGGAGGCCGAGCTCGTCGGCGATCGCCTGCGCCTTGGCGACGACGTCGTCGAGGGTCGGTCCGTAGCGCCGCTTCAGGCGAGCCAGCGCGGCGAGCCGATCCTCGAGCGCCTGCAGCCGCTCGGGCGAGCGATCGATCGAGTCGGCGTAGTCGCGGAGGGTGCGGGCGGCATCGTCGAGCGGCGCCATCACCGAGGCGCGCGCGTCGAGGATGGGTTGAAAGCGCGGGTCGAGGGCGGCAAGTTCGGTGAGGCGCTTCCACACCGTGGCCAGGCTCGTCATCGCCGCGTGGTCGTCGTCGTAGAGCGCGCCGTAGGCCTCGCCGGCCAGCCGGGCCAGCTTCTCGGCGTTGGCGACGACGAGCTTCTCGGACTCGAGCGCGTCGTCCTCGCCAGCCCGCGGCGACACCTTGTCGATCTCGTGACGCTGGAACTCGAGCATGTCGAGCCGCTCGGCCCGCGTGCGGCGCGACGCTTCGAAGCGCGCCAGGGCATCGCGCGTCTCGACCAGCCGCGTGTGGGTGGAGGCCAGGGCGGCGCGATCGCCGTCCAGTCCGGCGTAGCGATCGAGGAGGGCGAGTTGCATCGCCGGGTCGAGGAGCGCCTGGTGCTCGTGCTGGCCGTGCAGATCGATCAGCGAACCGACCCCCTCGCGAAGGGCGGCCGTGGTCACCAGCTGGCCGTCGAGGAAGGCGCGGCTCCGGCCCTGGGCCGAGACTTCGCGTCTGACGATCAGCTCGTCGCCAGACGGCGTGTCGAGGACGGCCTGGACTATCGCCGTTTCTTCGCCTGACCGGACGAGGTCGGCGGAGGCCCGGCCGCCGAGCAGGAGGCCGACGGCCTCGACCAGGATGGACTTGCCGGCGCCGGTCTCGCCGGTCAGGACGCTCATGCCCGGACCGAATTCGAGCTCGAGCTGGTCGATGACGGCGAGGCGGTGGACGCTCAGGAAACGGATCACGGGCGGCAAGCTCCGACGCGGCTGGCGGGAAGGGTTACCTGAGCGAGAACTGCCATCGTATCATAGGTTTGACAGCCATTCGCCTGCGTGCTAGGCTGCCCCGTCGCGCTGTCCCAGCGGCGCACCTTGCATGGGTTGGAGGTTTCGTTGCCGTGTGCCTTCACGGTCCTGGCGTTGTTCCAGGGCCAAGGCGCCCCGCCGGCTGGCGGAGGCGCGGAGAGCGACTTCGTGTCGCTCATCCTGCGCTCATCCCCGCTCGCCAAGGGCGTCCTGCTGATTCTGCTCATTTTTTCCGCAACGTCCTGGGGCATCGTCCTCTTCAAGACCTGGCAACTCCAGAAGGCCCGTCGCCAGACCGCCAGTTTCCTCGACATCTTCCGGCGCAGCAGCAAGTTCTCCGAAGTGCAGGCCGTGTGCCGCAACCTGGCGGACAGCCCGCTGGTCGGGATCTTCCAGGCCGGTTACGCCGAACTGACCGCCCAGCTGAAGTCCGCCCCGGCGGTGGCTCCCATCGAGGGACGACCGGCTCCGGCCGCCGCCCGTCCGACCCTGAAGAGCTTCGACGCGCTCGACCGGGCGCTGCTGCGTGCGGCCGGGACCGAGGTTTCGCGGCTCGAGAAGCGCCTCACCTTCCTCGCCACGACGGCGAGCGTGACGCCGTATATCGGCTTGTTCGGCACCGTCTGGGGCATCATGGCCGCCTTCCAGCAGATCGGCGCGCAGGGGTCGACGAGTCTCGCCGTGGTCGGGCCCTACATCGCCGAAGCGCTCATCGCGACCGCGGTCGGCCTCTTCGCGGCCATCCCGGCGGTATATTTCTACAATCACTTCGCCGACCAGGTGAAGCAGTTCGCGACAGCGATGGACGACTTCTCCATGGAGTTCCTGACCATCGCCGAGCGGAACTTCACCTAGCCGAGGAGGCACCCCATGCCCAAGGTCGTGGCCACGGGTTCCTTGGGACACGGCGGCGCCGGACGCCGGCGCCGGCCGAAGGTGACGACTGCCCTCTCCGAGATCAATGTCGTCCCGCTCGTCGACGTGATGCTCGTCCTGCTCATCATCTTCATGGTGGCGACGCCGATGATGCAGCAGGGGCTGAACGTCAACCTGCCGCAGCAGCGGAAGGCGCCGGCGATGCCGCCGGCGAACGATCCGATCTACGTGACGGTGCCGTTGACCTTCGCACGCAATCGGCTCGTGAGGCTCGGCAACGAGAACATCCGCCTCGAGGTCCTTGCCGAACGGATCCGCCAGCGCCTGCAGCAGCGTGAGGACAAGCAGGTGTTCCTGCACAGCGACGGCGCGGTGACCATGCAGCAGGTCATGGACGTCATGGATCGCCTCAAGGACGGCGGGGTCGAGAAGGTCGGCATCGTCTCGCGGCCCCCGACCGAACGGCGGTGAGCGCATTACCATGTCGATGACCTCAGACTTGGTCTCGAGCACGATCGTCGCTCGCGGACGCGAGCCGGAAGGCCTGCGCACGATGATGATCGTGTCGGTGGTCGGCCACGCGGTCGCCATCGTCGCGTTGGTGATCGTGCCGTGGCTCTTCGGCCATCAGCAGCGCGACGAGCCGATCATGGAAGTCAGCTTTTCCGCGGGGGCGCCGGGTGTCGACACCGGCGGCATGACGGCCCTGTCGGCGCGCGCCGTGCAGAAAGCCGAGCCCAAGCCTGAGCTGCCCAAGCCCGAGCCGGTGCGGCCGCCGGCGGCGCAGACGCCGGCGATGGTCGAGCCGATCAGCAAGCCGGCGCCAGCCAAGCCGACCCAACGCCAGCCGACGCCGGCCACCAAGCCGGCCCAGCCGACGACCGGCGAGACGGTGCGGGCTGGTCAGTCGCGGGTCGAGACCGCCTCGACGTCGAACGAAGGCGGGCTCTCGACCGGCGGCATGGGCGGCGCGAGCAACCAGGGCCAGGTCAACTTCTGCGACCCGCAATACCTCGGTCAGATGGTGTCCTTGATCTACAACAACTGGCGGCGCGACACGGCCGTCGCCGCCAAGCCGGTCATCCGCTTCGTGATCCAACGCGACGGCACCCTGAGCGACGTCACCGTCCGCCAGTCGAGCGGGTACTACGCGCTCGACAACGCCGCCCAGCGCGCCGTCATCCTGACGCGCGCCATCCCGCCGCTGCCCGCGTGCTATCCGCACTCGGACTACGCGATGAACCTGACATTCGAGTACATTCGGTGACGATGACGCAGCGATATTTTCTCCGACCGGCCGTCAGCTTGTGCGCGGCGCTCGCGCTGGGTGTCGTGGGTCTGGCAGCCTTCCCGGGCGAGCAGCAGCCGCCGACGACTCCGCCGGCGCAGGACCAGTCCCGCGAAGGCAAAGGCAACATCACGAGCGCAGGAGGCGGCAAGCCCAAGCTCGCCGTGCCTGACTTCCTCGCCGCGACGCCCGACGCCGAGAGCAAGGCGATCGCCGCGACGGTCGGCCAGGTGCTGTGGGCCGACCTCGATTTCGAGCGTGAGTTCTACATGGTGCCGCGCGACACCTACGCCTCGATCCCGACGCCGGCGTCGATCGACGCGGTGCCGTTCGATCGGTGGCGCGAGCTCGGCGCTGAAGGCGTCGTCATCGGCGCGGTCCGCAAGACGGAGACCGGCGTCACCGTCCAGGTGAAGCTCTACAACGTCGCTGGCCAGACCGCCGCGTTCTCCAAGGAATACAGCGGCACCGCCGCCAACCCGCGGACCTTCGCGCACACCATCGCCGACGAGATCCACAAGCAGCAGCGCAACCTGACCGGCGTCGCGCGGACCAAGCTGACCTTCTCCTCCGATCGCGACGGCGAACGGATGAAGGGCACGGTCTACGAGCGCCGGATCAAGGAGATCTACCTCGCCGACTACGACGGCGCCAACCCGCGCCGGATCACGGTGAACCGCTCGCTCAACATCAACCCGGTGTGGTCGAGCGACGGCAAGGCCATCGCCTACACCTCGTACCGCCGGGCCAACTTTCCCGACATCTACATCCAGCGGATCTACGAAGGCACGCCGCCCGAGGCGCCGGCGCACGGCACCGATCGCATCCACAACTTCCTGCCGGCGTGGTCGCCGGACGGGACCAAGATCGCGTTCATGACCAACCGCGACGGCAACGCGGAGATCTACGTGATGGACGCCAACGGCGCCAACCCGCGCCGGATCACGCGCCACCCCGGCATCGATGCGACGCCGACGTGGTCCCCCGCCGGCAACCAGATCGCCTTCACGTCCGACCGCTCCGGTTCGCCGCAGATCTACATCGTCGACGCCGATGGCCTCAGCCAGCCGCGGCGCATCACCAACAACGACAGCTGGGCCGATCGCGCCACCTGGTCGCCGGCACCGTTCAACGAGATCGCCTACGCCGCGCGCTCCGGGCCCGGGTTCGACATCAAGATCTACGATGTCGCCAGCGGTGAGACGCGCACTCTCACCAGCGGCGAGGGATCGAACGAGAGCCCGGCCTTCTCGCCGACCGGCCGCCACGTCGCCTTTACGTCGACGCGCGCCGGCAACGAACAGATCTTCGTCGTCGGCCGCGACGGCAACGGCCTGAAGCAGATCACCAAAGAAGGCAAGAACTTCACGCCGAACTGGTCGCGCTAATACCGGAGAACCACACGCCCATGCCACGCCATCGCCTCACCGTCCTCTTCCTCGCCATCGCCCTCGCCGCCGGCGGTGCCGGCAGCGCGTGCAAAGGCAAGCGCCCGCCAGTCGCCCGGCCGACGCAGCCGCCCCCCGACACGGACATGACCGCCGGACGCCCGCCGGCGCCGCCCGAGCCCGTCGTCGAAACGCCGCCGGTCTCCGTGCCGCCCGAGCCGACCGTGTCGAGCGCCGACATGGGCTCGCTCGACGAAATCAACAAGAAGGGCATCCTCGCCCCGGTCTTCTTCGAGTTCGACCGCGCGGAGATGAGCAGCGACGGCCAGGCCGTGCTGGCCAAGAACGCCGAGACGATGAAGCAGTTCCCGACCTGGGTCGTCTCGATCGAGGGCCACTGCGACGAGCGCGGCACCGCCGAGTACAACCTGGCGCTCGGTGAGCGGCGCGCCCTGTCGGTGCGGCAGTACCTCGTCTCGCTCGGCATCGCCGCCGAGCGGCTGCGGACGGTCAGCTACGGCAAGGAGTTCCCCTTCGATCCGGGCCACGGTGAGCAGTCGTGGTCGCGCAACCGGCGCGCGAACTTCGTCGTCACCGCCAAGTAGGCCATCGAGACACTGAGGTCAGCCATGCGACTCGGATCCTTCTTCGCCCGCCATGGCCTGGCGCCGATCGTCGCCGGCGCCGCTCTGGGGATCGTCTCGGCCGCGGCGCCCGCCGGCGCCGCCAACAAAGAGCACCAGCAGATGATGGCCGAGGTCCGGATGCTGCAGGAGCAGAACGCCCAGCTGCAGCAGTCGATCGGCACGCTCGTCGACGCGCTCAAGTCGGTCACGACCAAGCTCGACGAGCAGGCGGCGACGAGCCGCAAGACCACCGCCGATTCGCGGCTGCTGATCGAGGGCCTGTCGGGCGAGCTGCGCGTCGTCCGCGAGAAGATCGACGACACGCACGTGCGACTCGGGTCGCTGGCGCAGGAGGTCGACGCCCTCCGCAACTCGATCCCGCAGATGCCACCGCCTGGGGCGGCGATCGATCCGAACGCGCCGTCGACGTCGGCGACGCCCGGCTCCCCCACCGGGACCACCGGCATGCCGACGCCGGGCAGCACGCCGCCGCCGGTCGCTGCGGCTGGCCCGCCGGCCAACCCCGCCGCCGGCATGTCGCCCGGCCGGCTGTGGGACATGGCGTTCTCGGACTACGCCGCCGGGCAGTGGCCGCTCGCCATCCAGGGCTTCGAAACCTACATGCGCGCGTTCCCGCGCTCGGAACAGGCCGACGACGCACAGTTCTACATCGGCGAGGCCTATCAGCTCGACGGGAAGATGCGCGAGGCGCTGGCCGCGTACGAGCGCGTGGCGGCCGACTATCCGCAGAGCAATCGCGCGGCCGACTCGTACTACAAGCGCGGCGTCATCTACAACACGCTGAACCAGCCGGACAAGGCACGGGAGATGTTCGAGACCACCATCAAGCAGTTCCCGAACTCGGAATCGAGCCGCCTCGCCCGCCAGTTGCTCGACGCCCGGCCGCGCCGCGAAGAGTAGCGAACCCCGTACACGGAAACGGCCGCGCTCCGGGCGCGGCCGATCCAGTCGTTTGTGGCAGCCACGATTCACGCGCGGCCGCGGGCGCCCATCGGGCGGCGCTCTCAGAACGGCACGTCGTCGTCGGGCGCTTCGTGCTGCGGACCGCCACTCGCGCCGCTGCCGCCGCCGCTGCCGCCGCCATAGCCGCCGCCCTGGTAGCCGCCGTCCTCGTCGTCGCGATCACGACCACCGCCGCCGGACCCGCCTTCCTTGCGGCCGAGCAACTCGATCCGGTCCGAGATGATCTCGGTCGAGTACTTCTTCTGGCCGTCCTTGTCGTCCCAGCTGCGCGTCTGCAGCCGGCCCTCGACGTAGACCTTCTGGCCCTTCTTCAGGTACTCGTGGACGGTGCTCCGGCTCTTGTTGGTGTCGCGGAACATCTTCACGCGATGCCACTCGACCTGGTCGGTCCACTGGTTGGTTTCTTTGTCCCGCTTGCGCTCCGTCGTGGCGACGCTGAAGCTGATCACCTCGAGGCCGCCCGGCGTGGCCCGCAACTCGGCATCCCGCCCGAGATTGCCGACCAGAATCACCTTGTTGACACTCCCGCTCGCCATCCTGTCAGTCCTTTCGCGCGCGACCCCTCAGGGCTCGGACGAACCCTTACCCGAGAAACGCCGAAGTGTAGCAGGTCTGACCGTTGGGAAAAACGGCCGCACAAACTGCCAACTTCGGTGTCTTTCGCGTGTGCCTACGGCGCGGACGTGCCCGTCCGGCCGTAGCGATCTTCCAGCCGGACGACGTCGTCCAGCTCCGGCGTCGAGACTTCGAAGATGTCGCAGTCTTCGAGCGCCGTCATGCGGTGGACCGTCGGCGGGACGACGTGGACGCGGTCGCCGGGGCGCATCTCGCGTTTAACCAGCTCCTTGCCCTCGCCGATCTCGAACAGCAGCAGGCCGGCGTGGAGGAAGATCGTCTCGTCCTTCTTGACGTGGTACTGAAGGCTGAGGGCGTGCCCCTTGTTGACGTGAATCAGCTTGCCGACGTAGCGATCAGTCTTGGCCCAGTGCAGCTCGTATCCCCAGGGCTTGTCGACGCGGGTCGGATTGGCGATGTCGGCCACGAAAGTGTCTCCTCTGTGCTGTGCGAACGACGGGCCTCGGTGGACCCATCGGCCACGCCCGGTCAGTGGGCGGCGCGCGTGTCCATGATGTCGCGGATCGCGTCGCTCAGGCGACGCTCGGTCTCCTCGTCCGGCCGGAAGGCCTCGCGAGCCAGGCGGCGGGCGTCGCGCAGCGCGATGCCGCCGGCCAGCTGGCGGGCCAGCCCCTGCGCGCCCGGCGCCGTGCTGAACTCGCGCAGCCCCAGGCCGATCAGGACGGCCAGGGCGCGCGGATCGGCGGCCATCTCGCCGCACACCGACACGCGTACGTGGGTGCGCAGCCCGGCCCGCGCCACGAAGCGCAGCAGCCGCAGCATCGACGGGTGCAAGGGATCGTAGAAGCGCGCCGCCCAGGCGTCGTCGCGGCCGACCGCCAGCGTCAGCGCGGCCAGGTCGTTGGTGCCGACGCTGAGGAAGTCGGCCTCGCGCGCCAGGCGATCGGCGGTCAGCGCCGCCGACGGCACCTCCACCATCGCCCCGACCGGCACCGTCGGCACCTCGACCCCGGCGTGGCGCAGCGTCTCGGCGGCGCGGGCGATGGCCCGGCGCGCGAACCGCAGGTCGTCGACGTCGGTGACGAACGGCAGCAGGATGCGCAGGCGGCCGGCGCTCGCCGCGGTCAGCAGGGCGCGGATTTGTTCCTCGAACTGGGCGTGTCGGGCCGGGTCGACCTGCAGCATGCGCAGGCCGAGATGACGGCCGCCGGGCTCCGGCTCGGCGTCGAACGTGCGGATCGTCACCTCGCCCGGCGTCGCCGCCAGGATGCGCCGGTAGATGGCGCACTGCGAGGCCTCGTCGGGCGCGCGTCCGTCTGGCGCGAGCAGGCTCTCCGACCGGAACAGGCCTATGTGGGTGGCGCCGCTGGCCAGCACGCCGGCGAGCTCGTCGGGGCGCTCGAGGTTGGCGTCGAGGCGGATGTCGACCCCGTCGAGCGTCCGGACCGGCCCGTTGAAGGTGCCGCCGACGGGGCGCTCCCAGTGGCCGGCCGGCGCGGCGTCGACGCTGCGGCGATGCCAGTCGGCCCGCGACGAGGCGTCGCCGTTGATCAGACACTCCCCCGTCGTGCCGTCGAGGTCGACCGACGCGCCGGGCGGGATGGCCCCGGTCGCGCGGGCCGCGCCGACGACCGCCGGGACGCCGAGCGAGCGGGCCAGGATCGCCGTGTGCGAGGCCCAGCTGCCGCCTTCGGTGACGAAGCCGGCGGCACGCGACCAGTCGACCTGCGCCACCGTCGACGGGGCGAGCTCGTCGGCGACCAGCACCCACGGCTCCGGCCCTTCGGGGACGACGATGCCGCGCGATTCCCAGCGCAGGTTGCCGACCAGGCGCTCGACGACGTCGCGGACGTCGCCCTGCCGCTCGCGGAGATACGGATTGCCGGCCCCGCCGATGACCGCGACCAGCTCGTCGGCGGCGGCGCGGAGCGCCCACTCGGCGTTGCGGCGCTCGTCGCGGACGAACGCCGTCGCCCGCCCGACCAGCATCGCGTCGTCGATCATGAGCAGCTGCGCCTCGAACAGCGAGGCGGCGCCCTCGGCGACGCCGGCCAGCTTGGCCTTGATCGCCTCGAGCTGGCGGCGGGCCCGGCCCTGCGCCTCGGAGAGGCGCGACAGCTCGGCGCGGACGCGATCGGCGGCGACCAGGTAGCGGACGTCGCGGCGGCGGGTGCGAACGACGAACGCGCGGCCTTCGGCGATGCCGGGCGCGACGCCGATGCCGGTTACGAGGAACATGCGGACTCTTCCTCGAAGCCGCGCTCGACGAGCGCGGAGAGGGCGCCCACTGCGGCCGCCTCGTCGGGGCCGTCGGCGCTGATGGTGATGGAGGTGCCGCGGGCCGCCGCCAGCAGCAGCAGGCCCATGATGCTCTTGCCATCGATGGTGCGCCCGGCCCGATCGACCCGTACCTGCGCCCCGAAGGTGCCGGCGAGGTGCACGAAGCGGGCGGCGGCGCGGGCGTGCAGGCCCAGGGTGTTGCCGATCACGACGGCGCGGCTGATCACGCCGGGTCTCCTGCCGGCGGTTGCGGCGGCGATGCCGGGGTGTCCTTCGCCGGCGTCCCGCGCATCAAGTCCGAGGCGACCCAGATGGCGTTGCGGCCGCTCTCGCGGGTCTGCTGCGCGGCCTGCAGCAGGCTGGTCGCCTGGCGCAGCCCGGCCAGCTTGAGCAGCATCGGCAGATTGACGCCGGTGATCACCTCGACCTGCTGCTCGGCGAGGAACGGCAGGCCGAGGTTGGCCGGCGTGCCGCCGAACATGTCGGTGAGCACGATGACGCCGGCCGGGCGCGCGACGCGGCCGATGGCGGCGGCGATCGCCTCGCGGGCGGTTTCGACGTCGTCGTGCCAGCCGATCGAGACCGCGACGAACCCGGACAGCTCGCCGACGATCATCTCGGCGGCGTTGACCAGCTCGGTCGCCAGCTGGCCGTGCGTCACCACGACCACGCCGACGAGCGGGAGGCGCGACACGCCGACCACGGTCTGCGGATCCTCGGGCCGAAGATCCCCAGGTGGACGATGAAGGGGGCGGGTGTCAGGCATTGGCGACGTCCCGGTGACGGACACGGAGGCGCACGCCGGTCAGGCCGCGCAGCGCCTTGACCAGCGCTTCGGCCATGGCGACGGAGCGATGCCGCCCGCCGGTGCAGCCGATGGCGACGGTCAGGTAGCTCTTGCCCTCGCGGGCGTAGCGCGGAATCAGGAACTGCAGCAGGTCGGTGACCTTGGCCAGGAAGACCCCGGTGTCCTCGAAGCGCTCCAGGAACTGCACGATCGGCCGGTCCCGGCCGGTCCGCTCGCGCAAGCGGGCGACGAAGTGCGGGTTGGGCAGGAAGCGGACGTCGAAGACGAGGTCGGCGTCGAGCGGCAGCCCGTACTTGAAGCCGAAGCTGAGGAACGTCACCGCCAGCGTGCCGCTCCGCGCCGTGCCGAGCGAGCGGGCCATGAAGGCCTCGCGCAGCTCGTGGACGTTCATCGCCGAGGTGTCGATGATCTCGTCGGCGAGGCGGCGGATCGGCTCCAGCCGGGCCCGCTCCTCGCGGACGCCCTCGAGCGCCGATCGGTGCCGGGCCAGCGGATGCGGCCGTCGCGTCTCGCTGTAGCGCCGGACCAGCGCCGCTTCGCTCGCCTCGAGGAAGATCAGCGTCGGCTTCAGGCCGGGCATCGAGCGCAGCGTCTCGAACACGCGCGGGAACTTCTCGAGCAGCGAGCCCTCGCGCACGTCGATGACCACGGCCGCCTTCTCGATCTCCGTGTCCGGCCGCATCGTCAGCTCGGCGAACGTCGGCAGCAGCGTGATCGGCAGGTTGTCGACGCAGAAGTAGGCCAGGTCCTCGAGCGCCCGCATCGCCTGCGACTTGCCGGCGCCGGACAAGCCGGTGAGGACGATGAAGCGATGCGTCGGCGGCGCGGCGGTGTCGCCGCGCCCGGCCTTGCGGGTGGCGCGAGTCCGCGCCGGTGTCGCCGTCGCTGACGTGGCGCGCGCTGCCGTGGCGTCCGGGGCTGGTCGCGCCGCCTTCTTCGGGGTCCGCCGTGTGCTCATGCCGCTTCCTCCGGATCCTCGCCCGCCGCCGGATCGAGGGCGAGCGCGTGGTCGAGGCGCGCCGCCAGCTTCCGCGCCGCGTGCTCGCCGCGCGTTCGCAGCAGATGATTGCGCACCGCGACCTCGACCAGGATGGCGAGGTTGCGGCCGGGCGCGACCGGCATGCACACCGACGCGATCTGCACGCCCAGCACGTCTTCGAAGGTCTCGTCGAGGCCGAGCCGCTCGTAGGCCCGGCTCGAGTCCCAGCGTTCCAGCCTGACGACCAGCTCGACCCGCTTCGACGTCCGGGTGGCGGTGATGCCGAAGAGGTCGCGGACATTGATCAGGCCGATGCCGCGCAGCTCCATGTGATGACGCGTCAGCGGCGGACAGGATCCGATGACGATGGCGCCGCCGCGCCGGCGCACGTCGACGACGTCGTCCGAGACCAGGCGGTGGCCGAGGCGGATCAACTCAAGAGCACATTCGCTCTTGCCGATGCCGCTCTCGCCGATCATCAGCACGCCCAGACCGAGCACGTCGACGAGGACGCCGTGCCGCGAGCTGCGCGGCGCCAGCAGATCGTCGAGCAGCGCACCGAGCTTGGCGAAGGCGACCGGCGTCGAAAGTGCGGTGCGGAGCAGCGGCACGCCGGCCCGCTCGGCGGCGGCGAGCAGGCCGTCCGGCGGCTCGAGGCGCTTGGTGATCACGACGCAGGCGCTGCCGCGGCCGAGCACCGCGGCGATGGTCGCCTGCCGGGTCCCGGCGTCGAGGCGGGTGGTCAGGAAGCGCACCTCGCTCTGGCCGAAGACGAGGAGCCGCCCGGCCTGGAGGGCGGCGTCGAACCCGGCGAGGCCGAGCCCGGCCTTCTGCGGATACGGGTTCTCGAGGCCGCGGTCGAGACCGGCCCGTCCGGCCAGGACCTCGAGCTCGACACCGGCGGCGATCGATGCCTGCACAAGGGCATCGACAGTCACGCGAGCAATCTCGTCGGCCATGCGGACGTTTGACCGCGCGTGTGGCTAGCTCTCCGGATCGATGAGCCCGAGGCGGCCATCGGGCCGCTCGAAGAGCAGCGCGAGGCGTTCGGTCTCGATCGACCAGAAGAGCAGGAACGGCTCGCCGGCGCCCCGGAAGCGGACGACGGCGTCGTCCAGATCCATCGGCTTCACCGCGTAGCGCGTCTTGCGCACGCCGGCGACCCGGGTCACCCGTACCGTATCCTTGGCGGCCCGCCCCGGCGCGCTGGCGGCCGGGGGCGGCGCTTCGACCCCGTTGATACGCAGCGCGCCCTCGCCCGCCCGCACCTCGCGGCGGTCGCCGTTGCGGCGCTTACGGGTCTTCCACTTGCCCTTGAGCTTGGCGGCCTGGTGCGACACCTTGTCGGCGGCTTCGCCGATCGCAACCGCCCAGGTGGCGCCGCCGCCGATCGCCTGCAGCTGGTGGTCGCCGCGCGCGTGGACGATCAGCTCGGCCTGGAGGACGTGGCGCTCCTTGTAGAGCACCACCTGGGCCGAGACGAGCGTGTCGTTGAAGACCCGCTCGAGACGCTCCAGGCGGCGCGTCACGAGCTGGCGGATGGCCGGCGACACGTCGATTTGACGGCCGGTGAGTGACAGTCGCATGTGTGCGTCCCTTTGGGATTCAGTAGAGCACTTTGCGCTGGTTCGATGTCGGGATGCGCAGTTCCTCGCGGTACTTGGCGATGGTGCGACGGGCCAGGACCAGGCCTTCCTTCTGCAGGATGCTGACGATCTTCGAATCACTGAGCGGGCGCTTGGCGTCCTCGACCTCGATGATCTTCTTGATGCGCTGCTTGATCGTGACCGACGAGACGTTCTCTCCGTACGAGCTGCTGATGCCGCTGTGGAAGAAGTACTTCATCTCGAACACGCCTTGCGGCGTGTGCATGTACTTGTTGTTGACCACGCGGCTGACGGTCGACTCGTGCATGCCGATGTCGTTGGCGACGTCGCGCAGGACGAGGGGCTTGAGGTGTTCGATGCCGTGATCGAGGAACTCGGTCTGGAAGGCGACGATGCTGCGGGCGACCTTGTAGATGGTCTTCTGGCGCTGGTCGACCGACTTCAGCAGCCACAGCGCCGAGCGGAACTTGTCCTTCACGTAGGCGCGGGTCTCGTCGTTCGTCTCGCCCGCACCCTTGTCGATCAGGCGCTTGTAGATCGGGTTGATGCGCAGCTGCGGCAGGCCGTCGTCGTTCATCAGCACCTCGTAGTGATCCTCGACCTTGACGATGAAGATGTCGGGGGTCACGTACTGCGACGGCGACGGGTTGAGGCGTCCGCCGGGCTTGGGATCGAGGTTGCGGATGATGTCGACGTGCGGCTTCAGCTCCTCGATGGTCATGCCCAGGCGGCGGGCGATCTCGGGGACCTGGTGGTTCTGCAGCAGGCGGAGGTGCTCGGTGACGATGCGCTCGGCCGGCGTATCGGCGAGCCCGAGGTGGCGAAGCTGGAGCGTCAGGCATTCTTGCAAGTCGCGCGCCGCCACGCCGACGGGATCGAAGTGCTGCATCGTCGACAGCACTTTCTCGACGTCGGACGGCTTCCAGTCGCCCATCGCCGCAATCTCGTCGACCGAGGCCATGAGATAGCCGTCGTCGCCGAGGTTGCCGATGATGGCCTCGCCGATGTCGCTTGCACCGTCTCGTCGTCGGTCGACATCGTCAGCTGCCACTCCAGGTGCTCGGCGAGCGAGTGCTGGGTCGACAGCGTGTTCTCGATCGGGGGCAGTTCCTTGACCTCGACCGGGGCGCGGTTGCCGCGCGAACCGTCGTCGAGATAATCCCCGAAGAAGTAGGCGTAATCCTTGTCGTCCCAGCTCTCGGGACCGGTGGTGGGCTTGGCCGGCTCGCCGGCGCCATCTTCGCGCTCGGTCTGGGCGATCTGGTCGTTGGCTGCGGATATCGTCCGAGGGCGTCTCTTCGAGCATCGGATTCTCAACCACTTCCTGGTTGAGCATCTCGGCGAGCTCCAGCGTCGACATCGGCAGCAGCTTGATGGCCTGCTGCAACGATGGCGTCAGAATGAGCTTCTGAACGAGTTTGGTGTGCAGCCGCTGCTGGATTGCCATAGCCCTGATGCACGAACGGCACCACGCGTGCCGGCCGTGTCAGTACCCTAATCCAATCTGAAATCGGCACCAAGATAAATCCGCTTCACCTCCTGGTCGGCAGCCAGCTCCGCGGGTGTGCCGCTGCGGAAGATCGTGCCGTCATGGACGATGTGAGCGCGGTCGGTGATCTCGAGCGTCTCCCGCACGTTGTGATCCGTGATGAGGACGCCGATGCCCCGGGCCTTGAGGTGGAAGATGATCTTCTGGATGTCGGTGACCACGATCGGGTCGATGCCGGCGAACGGTTCGTCGAGCAGGATGAACTGCGGCGCGATGACCAGCGCCCGGGTGATCTCGACGCGGCGGCGCTCGCCCCCCGACAGCGTGTAGGCCTTCGACTTGGCCAGGTGCGTCAGCCCCAACTCGGCGAGCAGATCCCGCAGCCGCCGGAAGCGGGTCGGCCGATCGATGTCGAGCGTCTCGAGGATGGCGAGGATGTTGTCCTCGACCGTCAGGCCGCGGAAGATCGACGGCTCCTGCGGCAGGTAGGCGATCCCCTTGCGCGCCCGGAGATACATCGGGTCGTGCGTGACGTCGGCGCCGTCGAGCTCGACCCGCCCGGAGTCGGGCGACGTCAGGCCGACCACCATGTAGAACGTCGTCGTCTTGCCGGCCCCGTTCGGGCCGAGCAGGCCGACCACCTCGCCGGCGTTCAGCTCGAGGCTGACCCCGCGGACCACGGTGCGGCCGTTGTACGACTTGGTGAGCGCGTGCGTGCGCAGGACGGGCATCGAGGACGATTCTACCGGCGGCGGCTCACTAAGGCGTCGGTTCCTGGCACGTCGTGCCGGTCTGGGTGAGGGTGCGACCGTTGTTGTCGCTGTCGACGACCACGCTGTCGGTCGACGTGAAAAACGTCAGCGTCCGGCCGGTGGTCTCGCGGCACTGCTGCGCGTCGAGCCGCTCCACCACGGTGGCGCGCGGGCCGCTCAGCACGTAGCGCTCGTCGTCGGCGAAGTAGGTGATGCGGCCGCCGTTGCCCCAGCGCGGCCCGCCGCCCGGCCGCGCCTTGAGGGCGAAGCGCACGGCGTCGAAGCCCTCGAGGCGCGACAGGCCGCGGCCCGACTCGTCGAAGTAGAGCTCGAGCCGCTCGCCGCGCAGGTCGCCCTGATCGCCGACCATGCGGGCGGTGCCGGTGTAGCGGGCCCGCCGCTCGGCGTCGTCGTAGACCAGCTCGTTGGCGGTCGCGATGGTGAGGCTGGCGGCGGCCGGCGCCTTGCTCTTGCTGCCCGCTGTCTGGCCGGCGGGGGTTGGGGCCGCGGCGGCCTTACCGGCAGACACCGCCGTCACCGGCGCAGCCGCGCCCGCGGGCTTCGCTGCCGCGGCATCGGCCTTGACGCCCTCGGCCTTGGCCGTCGTCGCCGCCGCGGACTTCGAGCTGGGCTTGGTCTCGACGCTCATGATGGACCGCACCGTGTCCTTGGCCGTCAAGTTGCCGGTCGCTTCGTCGAGCGTGATGGTCTTGGCCCGGATCGACGTCTGCCCCTGCCACAGCTGGGCCTCGCCGCTGTACTCGGCGTGCCCGGTCTGCTGGTTGTAGGTCATGTCGGCCGCGGTGACGTTGATCGGCTGATCCGCGGTCAGCATCGACGGGCGCTTGACCGCCTTCCCGCCAGCCGCTGGCCCACTTCCCGGCTTCAGCACGCTCTTGACGTTGGTCTTCGCCACCATGCTCGTGCCGTCGAGTGTCCACTCGAGCGAGCCGGCCTCGATGTTGACCTTGTCGTCGCTGACCTGGACGAAGCCGGTGACGCCGGCCGGCGAGCCCAGCGCGATCGTGCCCTGGCCGACGTCGTAGATCATCGTCGGCCCTTTGGCGGTGCGGGCGCCGTCCTGCACCGACACGCCCTCGGTGAAGGTGGCGCGATCGATGGTGCCGAGGCCCGACTGCAGCTTGGTCTCGAGCGCGGGCGAGCGGACGAGGCGCTCGACCGCCGGCTTGTCCTTCGCCGCCGGCGACGCTTCGCGGAACTCGACGTCGCCCTTGAAGCGGGCCGCGCGCAGGCCGGGCACGCCGGGCTCGCCGTCGGCATCGAGCGAGCGCGAGCGGATCCGCCGCGTCGGCGCGCCGGCGCTGGCGGCGGGCAGATCGAGCTGGACGTCGTCCTGCGCCGACAGGCCCTGCACCGACTGGCCGTCCGGCGCGATCTCGACGTCGATGGCCTGGCTGGTGAGCTGCTGGGCCGGGGCGGTCGCGCCGCCGGCCAGCCGCAGCAGGGCGTCACCGACCAGCGTCGCCTGCTGCAGCGTCTGGCCGTCGTCGGCCATGCCCAGGTTCATGTCACGCGAGCGCATCGCCTCGAGACCGTTGGCGCCCTGGCCGACGCCAGCGACCTGCGACGAGCCGCGCAGCTCGATCTGCTCGACGACATCGGTGGCCGCTTCCAGGGTGACGACCGCGCCTTCGGCCGACAGGACTTGCGTGCCGCGCCTCATCTTCACGCCGCGCTCGAAGCGGATGTAGCGATCGCGCTTGGCGTAGCCGGCGGCCCCCGCCGTGACGTCGGCGCCGCCCAGCCCCTTGTCGTCGGGGGCGACGATGATGTGCGCCTGGTCGAGCATCCACAGCACGTCGCGCTGCTGATCGTAGCTGGCGCCGACGCTGGAACCGGTCATCCGGGCCCGCGTGAAGCGGACCGGGCCGGGCGCCCGCGTCACGCCGTCGCTCTGGGTGTAGGTGGCGTTGTCGGTCTCGACCCTCAGGCCGTCGCTGGTGGTGATGACGACCGCGCCGCGCAGGTCGACCTGCGACTGGTTCTCGGCGATGTCGGCCTCGTTCGCCTGGATGGTGAAATCACGGCCGGCGCGCCCCGGCACGCGGATCTTCGCGCCCAGGAAGCGGGCCCGGCCCGACTGGTAGGTATAGAGCTTCTCGTAGTCGATGCGGACGTCCTCGGCCCGCCCCTTGAGTTTCCAGCTCGAGCCCTTGGTGCTCTCGGTCACCGCGTCCTTGTCGGTCCGGGCCGGGACGGCCGAGGCGGGTACGGGCTTGCGGCCGCGGATCGACACACCCACCCAGATGGCAAAAGCCAGCGCGAACAGGCCGAGCGCGGGCCTGAGGATCCGTTGCCAACGCATGACAGTGTTTATCGGCGACGCCGCACCCAGCGGCGTCGCTGGCGGCCGTTGGACTCGCGCTGCAATTCAGCCGGGCCTGGGCGGCCCGGCTGGCAGCGCGAACGGCCGCGCTGGCAGGAGGTCACGACACGGACTCGACCGCGACGGCCGGCAGCGGCACGCTCGAGGTGCCTGCCTGGAGGTCGGCGACGTGCAATTCTACCGTGCTTTCACCGCGCCACGTGTTGCGATCGATGGAGTAGGCCAGGGCCAGCGCCTGGCGGTGCTCGGTGATGAAGGCGGCCCGTTCGGCGCTGCGCCAGGCCATCGCCCGGAACACCCGGCCACCCTGCTTCACGTGGAGGCTGAGGTGGCGCTCCTTGAGGACGTGCGGGCCACTCACCACCTCGACGTCACGCGCTTCGAAGACCGGCCGCGGGTTGGCCAGACCGAACGGCGCCATCGCCTCGACGCCGGCCACCACCTCACCGACCAGCTCGTGCAGCGGCAGCGCCGCGTCGAGCCGCAGCCGCGGCACCAGGTCGTCCGGCTCGAGCCGCAGGTTGGCGATGCCGGTGACGCGGGTGCGGAAGTCGGCGAGACGGCCGCGCTCGAGCGACAGGCCGGCGGCCTGCCGGTGGCCGCCGTAGCGGCCGAGCAGGTCGGCGCAGCCTTCGAGCGCGCCCAGCATGTCGAAGGCCGAGATGCTCCGGCAGGAGCCCTGGATCTCGTTGCCTTCGATCGAGAGGACGATGGCCGGCTTGTGGAAGTGGTCGACGAGCTTGGATGCGACGATGCCGATGACGCCGCGGTGCCAGCCCTCCCCCGCCACGACCAGCACGTTGTGGGCGCCGACGTCGGGATCGGTCTCGACCAGCTTGCGAGCCTCGGCGACGATGATCGCTTCCTCTTCCTGGCGCTTGGTGTTCTCGACGTTGAGCTGCTCGGCGAGCGCGCGCGCTTCGTCCCAGGCGCCTTCGTCCGACGCCAGCAGCAGCCGCGCGGCGATGTCCGGTGAGGCCATCCGGCCGGCGGCGTTGATGCGCGGCGCCAGCAGGAAGCCGACGTGGAAACTGTCCAGCGTCTTGCCGGTCAGGCCCGATCCGTCGAGGAGCGCGCGCAGCCCGACGGTGTGCTTGTCCTGCGACAGGCGCTCGAGGCCGAGCCGGGCGATGACGCGGTTCTCGCCGACGAGCGGCACCACGTCGGCGATGGTGCCGATCGCCGCGATTTTCAGGAACGATGGCAGCCACTTCTCGCGGCCGCTCTTCAGGCACAGCCCGTGGACGATCTTCAGCGCCACGCCGACGCCGGCGAGGTGCTTGTCGGGATACGGGCAGTCGGGCCGTTTGGGGTTGATCACCGCGAGCGCCTTCGGCAGCGTCGCCTCGGGCTCGTGGTGGTCGCTGATGATCAGGTCGATGCCGAGCTCACGGGCGCGATCGGCGGCGGCGGCGCTGCGGATGCCGCAGTCGACCGAGACGATGACGCGCGCCCCGGCGGCGTGCAGGCGATCGACGTTGGCCGGCTGCAGGCCGTAGCCGTCACGCAGCCGCTCGGGCAGGAAGTGCGTGACGTCGCCGCCGAGCAGCTCGAGCGTCCGGCGCAGGATCACCGTCGACGTGACGCCATCGACGTCGTAGTCGCCGTGGATGGCGATCCGCTCCTGGCGCGCGATCGCCGCCAGCAGGCGGTCCACCGCCACGCCGAGATCGGTCAGCAGGAACGGATCATGGAGGTGGCCGACCGACGGCGACAGGAACCGCGCGGCGGCCTCGGGCGTGTCGATGCCGCGCTGGCACAGCAGCCGGGCGACGACCGGCGGGACGTCGAGCGATTTGGCCAGGGCGGCGACGTGGGCGTCCCGATCGCAGGCATTCGCGGCGGACGTGGCGCCACCGGCCCGCGTCGCGGTGGCCGCCCAGACGACCGGCTCCCAGCGTCGATTCCGTGCCGACATCAGCGGCTCAGCGCTCCGTCCGCCGCGGCGTGGCCGAGGCCGGCGCGGCCGTGTCGACGATGGCGTCGACGCCCGCACCGAGGCGCCGGAAGCGCTGGTAGCGGGCATCGAGGCGCTCGCCGATCGACAGCGCCGCGACCTCGATGAGGGCGGCGAACACCGCCGTATCGACCGCCGCGGCGGCCGCGTCCGGATCCTGATGGGCGCCGCCGAGCGGCTCCGGCACGACCCCGTCGACGACGCTGCGGAGCACCAGGTCAGGTGCGGTGATCTTCAGCGCCGCGGCGGCCTCGACCTTGCGGCTGGCGTCGCGCCACAAGATGGCGGCGCAGCCTTCGGGAGGAATCACGCTGTAGACCGCGAACTCCTGGATCAGCACGCGGTCGCCGATGGCCAGTCCGAGCGCGCCGCCGCTGCCGCCTTCGCCGGTGATGACGACGATGATCGGCACGCTCAGGATCGCCATCTCTCGCAGGTTGAGTGCGATCGCCTCGGCGATGCCGCGCTCCTCCGACTCGACGCCGGGATAGGCCGCCGGCGTGTCGACGAAGACGATGATCGGGCGGCCGAACTTGTCGGCCATCTGCATCGCGCGCAGCGCCTTGCGGTAGCCCTCGGGCCGGGCGTAGCCGAAGTTGCGCTGCACCTTCTGCTTCATGTCGCGGCCCTTCTGGTGGCCGCAGACCAGCACCGGCGTGCCGTGGTAGCGGGCGAAGCCGCAGACGATGGCGCCGTCGTCGGCGAAGCGCCGATCGCCGTGCAGCTCGACGAACTCGGTGAACAGCCGGTCGACGTAGTCGAGCAGGTAGGGCCGCTCGGGGTGGCGGGCCACCAAGACGCGCTGCCACGGGGTGAGGCGCTGGTAGATCTCGCCGCGGATCTGGTCGATACGGCGGCGCAGTCCCTCGATCTCGCCGTCGCGGACCTCGGTCTGCGGCAGCATGCCCAGCGCCTCGATCTCCTTGTTCAGGATGGCGATGGGCTCTTCGAATTCCAGCGTTTCTGGCATCGTGTCGTCCTTGATCGAAGACCGGGTGGCTCGCGCTCCGCCTAGCGGAGCACCACCGACCCTTGCCCGCAGATGCGCTCGACCGCGTGCACGAGATCGTCGGACGGGCGGACCCGCAGCTGCGGCACCTCCGCCTTGACCAGCAGCGGGCCCGCCGAGTCGCGGCGGACGCGCAGCTCGAACTGCACCCGCTTGTCGCCGCGGTGCCGCAGGAACACGTCGGCCAGGGCCCGGAACGTCTCGTGGCCATGCGGCGGCGCCTGCATCGACACGCACACTTCCTTGACGAAGCGTTCGGTGACCTGCTTGAGGTCCTTGACCTCGGTGGCGCGCATCTTGGCCCGCTCCTCGTCGACCTCGACGCGGCCGGTGACCACCACCATCCGGTCGTTCTCGATGAACGAGGCGAACTGCTTGTAGGGTTCGGGGTAGACCACCACCTCGACGCTGCCGGCCTGATCCTCGAGCATGAAGACGGCCATCCGATCGCCCTTGCGGGTCTTGACGATCCGGCAGCCGGCGACGATGCCGGCCATGGTGCCGTCGCCACCGCTCTGGACGGTCGCCAGCGTGGTGCTCGTCAACGCGCCGGCCGCCTTGAGGCCCTCGGCGTGCCGCTCGAGCGGATGGCCGCTCAGGTAGAGACCGAGCGCCTCCTTCTCGCCGCGCAGCATCTCTTCTTCCGACCACGGCGGCGCCGCGGCCAGCGCCGGCAGCTCGTCCTCGTCGCCGCCGGCGTCGCCGCCGAACAGGCGCGACTGGCCCTGCTCGCGATCGACCTGGCGGCGGCTGCCCTGGTCGAGAGCGCGGTCGATGGCGGCATAGAGCCTCGCCCGCCGCGCCGTCGCCGGCTGGGTTCCCCAGTTGACGTCCGAGGCGTCGAGCGAGTCGAGCGCCCCGGCCTTGACCAGGCCCTCGACGACCCGCTTGTTCACCAGCCGCAGGTCGACGTGCTCGCAGAAGACTTCGAGGGCACGGATTGACCCGTTGGCCTTGCGCGAGGCCAGCATCGACAGGATGGCGCCCTCGCCGACGTTCTTGATGGCGGCGAGCCCGAAGCGGACCCCGCGCCCCCCGGCCACGCCAGCCACGCCTTCGACCGTGAACTGCAGATCGCTGACGTTGATGTCCGGCGCCAGCACGGTGACGGCCATGTCGCGGCATTCGGCCAGGTAGAACGCCAGCTTCTCGGTGTTCTGCGACTCGATGGTCAGCAGCGCGGCCATGAAGTGGTGCGGATGGTTCGCCTTCAGGTAGGCGGTGTGGTAGGCCAGCAGCGCGTAGGTCGTCGAGTGCGACTTGTTGAAGCCGTAGCCGGCGAAGTACTCCATCAAGTCGAAGATCTTGGTGGCCTTCTTGGGCTGCAGACCGAGCTCGACCGAGCCGTTCTCGAAGCGCTCGCGCATCTTGGCCATGACCTTGGGGTCCTTCTTGCCCATGGCCTTGCGCAGCAGATCCGCTTCGCCCATCGAGAAGCCGGCCAGGTCGCGCGCGATGCGCATGACCTGCTCCTGGTAGGCGATCACCCCGTAGGTGTCGCGCAGGACCGGCTCGAGCCTCTTGTCCTCGTACTTGATGTCGACGCGCCCGTGCTTGCGCGCGATGTAGTCGTCGACGACCCCGGCCCGCAGCGGCCCGGGCCGGTAGAGCGCGTTCAGGGCGATGAGGTCGTCGAAGCGCTGCGGCTTGGCCTTGCGCAGCGTCTCGCGCATGCCCGACGACTCGAACTGGAAGACGCCGGCGGTGCGGCCTTCGCAGAAGAGTTGATAGGCCTTGCGGACCCGCTCCTTGCCTTCGTCGTCGGGGGCGTCCTCGACGTTGAGCGGCAGCTGGTCCAGCTCGATGGTCAGGCCGTCCGTGCGCTTCAGCTCGGTGAGCGCGTCGTCGAGCAGGGTGAGGGTGGACAACCCGAGGAAGTCCATCTTGAGGAGACCGACCCGCTCGATCTCCTTCATCGCCCACTGGGTCGTGATTTCGTCCTGCTTGCCCTTGTAGAGCGGCGCGAACTCGGTGATCGGCCTGGGCGCGATGACGACGCCGGCGGCGTGGACCGAGGCGTGCCGCGTCATGCCCTCGAGGCGCCGGCCGATGTCGAGCAGTTCCTTGACCTTGGGGTCGCGGTTGAAGAGTTCCTTGAGGCCGGGGCTCTCCTCGAGCGCCTTGTCCAGCGTCATGTCGAGCGCCGGCGGGATCAGCTTGGCGACCTTGTCGACGTCGGCGAACGGCATGTCGAGGACGCGGCCGACGTCGCGGACCACGGCCTTCGCCTTCATCGTCCCGAAGGTGATGATCTGGGCGACGTTCGCGCGCCCGTACTTGCGGGTGACGTAGTCGATGACCTCGCCGCGGCGGCGCTCGCAGAAGTCGATGTCGATATCGGGCAGCGAGACGCGCTCCGGATTGAGGAAGCGCTCGAAGATCAGGTCGAACTCGATCGGATCGACGTCGGTGATCTTCATGCACCAGGCGACCACCGAGCCGGCCGCCGAGCCGCGGCCCGGGCCGACCGGAATGCCCGCCTCGCGCGCGAACCGGATGAAATCCCACACGATCAGGAAGTACCCGGCGTACTTCATCTGCTTGATCATGGCGATTTCGTAGACCATGCGCCGCTCGTACTCGTCGAGCGTGTAGCGCAGGGCGTTGCGCGCCATCAACGCCTGCAGCCGCGGCAGCCGCGCCGCGAAGCCCTCGCGCACCATGTGCTCGAAGTAGGTGTCGACGGTGAAGCCGGCCGGGACGTCGAAGTCGGGCAGGTGGTTGACGCCCGACGGCAGGTTGACGTCGACGCGGTCGGCGATGCGGACCGTGTTGGCCAGCGCGTCGGGGAACTCGGCGAAGATCTTGGCCATTGCCTCCGGCGTTTTCAGGAAGAACTGATCGCCGTGGTAGCGGAGGCGGTCGGTATCGTTCACCGACTTGCCGGTGCCGATGCAGAGCAGGATGTCGTGCGGCTTGTAGTCGTCCTCGCGCAGGTAGTGCACGTCGTTGGTGCACACCATCGGCAGGCCGAGATCGCGGGCGATGCCGGGCAGGCCGCGGTTGACGATCTTCTGTTCCTCGAGGCCCTGGTACTGCAGCTCGAGGAAGAAGTTGTCGGGGCCAAGGATGTCGCGGTAGGTCGCCGCGGCGGTGCGGGCCTTCTCGAGCCGATCCTTGTAGATGCCTTCGGCGACCTCGCCCTTCAGACAGCTCGACAGCCCGATCAGCCCCTTGCTGTGCTGCGCCAGCAGGTCCTTGTCGATGCGCGGCTTGTAGTAGAAGCCTTCGGTGTAGCCCGACGACACCAGCTTGATGAGGTTGTGAAAGCCTTCGTTGGTCTCGGCCAGCAGCACCAGGTGGTTGGCGGTCTCGCCCGGCGTGCCGCTCTTGGTGCGGCGATCGCCCGGCGCGACGTAGACCTCGCAGCCGAGGATCGGCTTGACGCCCTTCTTCCGCGCGTAGTCGTGGAAGGTGACCGCCGAGAACATGTTGCCGTGCTCGGTGACCGCGAGCGCCGGCATGCCCAGCTTCTGGGCCTGATCGAGCAGCTCCTCGACGCGGCAGGCGCCGTCGAGCAGCGAGAACTCCGTGTGGAGATGGAGATGGACGAAGTCGCTCACAGGAGTCCGAGATGGAAGTGCCGCGTCGCATCGAGACGGTCGAGGCGCCCGGCCGGCAAGGCGCGACGAAGGAGAATATCGGGAATATTCGACTGAGGAGCAACGCCGCCGGACGGGATGCATCGGCCGTCGAATGCAGCGCCACTTCCATTTCGGACTCCTTGGGCTCCTGACGCGTTCCTGTCCCGATCTCGATCTCGATCTCGATCGCTATTCCCACTCGATGGTGGATGGCGGCTTCGAGCTGATGTCGTAGACGACGCGGTTGATGCCCTTGACCTCGTTGACGATGCGCGACGAGATGCGGGCGAGGAGCTCGTGCGGCAGGCGCGCCCAGTCGGCGGTCATCCCGTCCTTGCTCTCGACGGCGCGGACGGCGATGGTGTGCTCGTAGGTGCGCTCGTCGCCCATCACGCCGACGCTCTGCACCGGCAGCAGCACCGCGAACGACTGCCAGACCCGACGATACCAGCCGGCCTTGCGGATTTCGTCCTGCGACCACCGCGTCGGCCGCGACGCAGCAGCGCCAGCCGCGGCTCGGTGATCTCGCCGAGCATCGCACCGCCAGCCCGGGCCCCGGGAACGGCTGCCGCCAGACGAAGTCCTCGTCGAGCCCGAGCGACATGCCGACCTCGCGCGCCTCGTCCTTGAACAGCTGGCGCAGCGGCTCGATCAGCTTGAAGCGCATCCGCTCCGGCAGGCCGCCGACGTTGTGATGGCTCTTGATCGGCGCCGCCGGGCCGACCACCGAGACGCTCTCGATCACGTCGGGATACAGCGTGCCCTGGGCCAGGAAGTCGAACTCGCCGATGTCCTTGGCGGTGTCCTCGAAGACGTCGATGAACTCGCCGCCGATGATCTTGCGCTTGGTCTCCGGATCGGTGACGCCGGCCAGCCGATTGATGAAGCGCGCGGCCGCATCGACCACGCACGAGCGGCAGCTTCATCCGGTTGCGGAACCGATCCTCGACCTGCACCGCCTCGTTCTCGCGCAGCAGCCCGTTGTCGACGAAGATGCAGGTCAGCCGATCGCCGATCGCCTTGTGCACCAGCAGCGCCGCGACGGTCGAGTCGACGCCGCCGGACAGGCCGCACACGACCCGGCCCTCGCCCACCTCGGCGCGGATCCGGGCTGACCGCCTCGTCGACGAACGAGGCCATCGTCCAGTCGCCGCGGCAGCCGCAGATGTCGAGCGCGAAGGTCCGCAGCAGATCGGCGCCGTGCTGGGTGTGGACCACCTCCGGGTGGAACAGCAGGCCGTAGAGCGCCCGGGCGCGGTCCTCGATCGCCACGACCGGCGCGGTGGTGCTGCTCGCCACGACTGAGAAGCCGGGCGGGGCCGCGGCCACCGAGTCCCCATGGCTGGCCCAGACCGTCAGCGACCGCGACAGGCCCTCGAACAGCCGGCCGCCGGCCCCCACCGTCACATCGGCATGGCCGAACTCCCGATGCGACGACCTCGTCAGCGTGCCGCCCAGGACTTGTGTCATGAGCTGCATGCCGTAGCAGATGCCGAGCACCGGCACGCCCGATTCGAAAAGGGCGTAGTCGCAGTGCGGCGCCCCGGCGTCGTTCACGCTCATCGGCCCGCCCGAGAGGATCACGCCGGCCGGCTGGCGCCGGGCGAATCTCGGCGGCGGGCGTGCCGAACGGGATGATCTCGGAGTAGACGTGGAGCTCGCGGAGCCGTCGCGCGATGAGCTGGGTGTACTGCGAACCGAAGTCGAGGACCAGGATGACTTGATGCGACACGGCGGTGGCGGCTGCGGCGGTGGCGTTCACAGGGGCTGGTGGTGGTGTGGGCCGGGACCGGCGTCGAGACCGGCGCGACGGAGCGGGTATTATATCGAGGTGCCTCCGGTCGAACGCACCAGATTCTGGTGGTCGGTGCGCGTCGAGCCCCAGCGCCTTGGTGGTAGGCCGGGCCCGGACCGCGTCGCGGTTGCTGCTCGCGGCGGCCATCTCCGCCGCCGTGACCGCGCCCGTCGCGGGGCAGCCGGCGCGAAAGGGCCACCCGGCCCCGACGGCGCTCGATCGGACGGTCTTTCCGTTCTTTCCCCTGCAGAGCGCCTGGCTGGCCGACAACGGGGTGCCACCTGGCCCCGGCGTGGGCCTCGGCGACGGCCGCGTCTACGTCGGATTCGCCAATGGCGACATGGGCGCCTACGACGTCCTCACCGGCCAGCTCCGGTGGGCGCGGCACATCTCCGCCACACGCCCGCTCGTCGTCGAGGGCTCGCGCCTGTTCGTGACCGGCGACAAGGTCGTCGACGCCCTGCGGACCACCGACGCGACGCCGGAGTGGCGGACGCCGCTCCCAGCCGCCGCCGTGAGCGGGCCGGTCGTCCGCGGCGGCTGGCTGCTGCTGGCGCTCGACGACGGCAGCGTCACGGCACTCCGCGCCGACACCGGCGCCGCCGTCTGGACGATCGCCGTCGGGATGCCGACGCCCGTGGCGCCCGTCGTCGAGGGCGATCGGTTCTACGCCGCCACGACCGGCGGCACGTTGCAGGCGCTGACGATGGCCGCGGGCGAGCGGCTCTGGCAGGTCGCGCTCGACGGCGACGTCACCGCCCTCGCCGCGGTCGAGGGCCAGGTCTTCGCCGCCACGGCCGGGCGCTGGCTGTACGCGCTCGACGCCGCCAAGGGGCGCGTCCGTTGGCGCTTCCGCATCCAGGGTGCGGCGATCGGCCTGGCCGTCGACGAGGATCGGGTGGTGGCGGTCATGCTCGACCAGTCGGTGCGCGCCTTCAAGATCGGCAGCGGGGCCCAGGCGTGGCGGCAGGAGCTGTCGTTCCGACCCGCGGGCGGCCCTCTCGTGACCGGGCAGAGCGTGCTGGTCAGCGGCTTCGGGCCGAGCGTGCGGGCCATCGATCGGAAGACCGGCGCCAACCAGGGGCTCTATGCCATCCCGCTGCCGGTCGACGCCAGCGGCATCTCGCTCGAGACCCTGGCGACGGGACCGCTCGTCGCGACCGGCGCCACGCTGTTCGACGACGTCGTGGTGCTGATCACGCAGCACGGCCTGCTGCACGGGGCGCGCCGCGCCTTCGATCCGCCGGCGGCGCCGGTCACGATGATGCCCGGCCTGTCGCTGACGGTACCGGAGCCGCCGCCCGGCTGGGTCGCCCCGGCCGAGGTGCCGACGGCGGACGCCGCCCCGGCGCCCGCGCCTACGACCCCGCCGCCGCCCGCAGCGCCACCGGCGCCGCCTGCCGGCGGTAGACCGCCGCGTACGCCGCCAGCGCCGCCAGCTCGATGAACGGCAGCATCAGGCCGCGCACCACCCACACCGCGGCCTGCAGCGGCAGCACCGCGACCCCGGCCACCGGCACGAACGAGACGAGGCCGAACGCGGCGGCGGCGATCAGCGTGACGACGAACGCCAGCGCGGACAGCAGCACCGACGCCACGCACAGCCGCGCCACCAGGAGCGGGTCACGGCGGACGAAGGCGATGGCGCCGCGCACGGCATCGGCCGCCGAGGCGTCCTCGATCACCAGCACCAGCTGGGCGAGCCGGTAAACGAGCTCGGCGACGATCGAGCCGGCCAGCGCGATCGCCGACACGGCGACGACCGCCGGCGCCAGCCACCACGACGCCGCTACCGACACGAACCCGCGGTAGGCCTGCACGACCGCGGCCGCGTAGCCGAGCGCAATCACCCCTTCGACCAGCGCCAGGACCAGCGCGAGGCTGACGAAGCGCCGCCCGTGGCGCCGGCAGCCGCTCATGAAGCGCGTCCTCGACCAGGCGTGCGCCGCCGCCAGATCGGCGACGCGGAGCGGCCCGGTGAAGGGGCCGGCCCGGGCCTCGCCGGCGGCGATCACGGTGACGGTGCCGGCCTTGATCGCGGCGCCGAAGACGATCGCGCCCAGCGCCGCGACGACCGCCGACGCCGCCACACCGGCCAGGGCCGCGGGCACGGTGGCGAGCGCGGCCAGCACCGCGGCGGCCCCGTCCCTGACCGGCCCACCCGCCGGCCCGACCGCCGGCCCCACCCCCGGCAGCGCGTTGGGCACCGACAGGAGGAGGAGCAGGACGGCGGCGCCGGCGAGCGGGATGCCGGCGAGGGCCTTGACGATCGATTCGGCGATGGCCTGCGCGATCACCACCGGCCAGTTGGCGGCGGCGACCACGCTGCCGCGCAGCAGGAGGGCCCGAAGGGCCGGCGCGTCCATCTGGTGGCCGACTATACCGTTGCCGGCGCCCCGGCCGCCGCGACACGGTATCCTGCAGGAGCCCGCCCGTGCCTGTCGACGCACCGCCCGACCCCGATCCGATGCCCGAGACCACGTCCGAGGCTCCGACCGAGACCGCTCCTCGCCGTCGCGGCGGGCGCGCCGTCCACCTGGTCGCCGCGGGGCTCATCGCCGCGCTGGCCATCGCCGGCGCCGGCCGCGCCTTCGTCGCCTGGCGGCTCGGCGACGACGCCGCCATCCGGGCCGGCCTGGAGTACGACGCGCGGCGGCACGTCGGCCACCTGATCGCCGATCTGCAGCGCCTGGCCGCGACGGCGGCGCGACGACCGGACGTGCGCACCGGGCTCCACGACCAGCTCGAGTCGCCGCGGCGGCTGTTCGCCGCGATCGACACCATCCTCGATCCGGCTGACGACGGCCCGGCGCTGACGATCTACGGCGCCGGCGGCCGGCCGCTGGCGTGGGCGGGCCGTCCTTCCGAACTGCCGCCGCAGCGGGTCCAGGACGGCGCCAACGTCTTCGTCGCCCAGGCGGCGCTCGGCCTGCGCCTCGTCGCGGTGGAGCCGATCACCGAGTCGGCGACCAGCGCCCGCCGGCTCGGGACGGTCGCGGCGGAAGCGCGCCTGTCGGTGCCCGACGCGAGCCGGCAGGACGAGACCTACGTCGTCGAGACCGGCTACGGGCCGGTGACGTTCCGCCGCTCGTTCGTCGATCGCGACCCCGCCGGCAACGCCTTCGTCATCGCCGGCCCCAACGGCGCGCCGCTGCTCGAGGCGACCATTGCCGGCGACGCGACGACGTCGGCCCGGGCGCGCTGGCAGTCCCGCGTCGATCGCCTGGCCCTGGCCGCGCTGGCCCTGGCGCTGGTGGGCGCGGCCACGGTGGTCGTACTTGGACGGCAGGCCCGCCGCCAGCCGCGCCCCCGCGCCGCCGCCACGGCGCAGGCCCTCGCGCTCGTGTGGCTGGCCTGGCTGGTGGCGACGTCCGCGGTCGTTCGCGGAGCGGCGGCAACGCCGTCGATCTGGACGGCACTGGGCGAGGCCGCGATCTCTCCCGCCGACTTCGCCGCGACCGGCCTCGCCCTGCTGGTCAGCGTGATGCTGCTGGTCGATCCGGTGCGGCGCGCCATCCTGGCGCGCCGCGGGCGCCGCCCGACCGGCGGTCACGGGTTCGGCGACTTCGTCTTCGGGATGGCGCTGCAGGTGCTGGCCGGGCTCGTCCTGATCGGCCTGCACGTCGTCGTTTTCGCGCTGGTCCAGGAAGCCGAGCGCCGCAGCGCGGCCAGCCTGCTGCGGTTCGGCGTGGCGCCGTGGGAGACGCTGCGCCTGGCCCGGCTCGCCGGTCTGGTGCTGGTGCAGGCGGCGGCGGGCTGGGCCGGCGTGCTCGCCTGCCGCCTCGCGCTCTCCTACTGGCGCGGCCCGGGCGGCGCGGCGCGCTGGCTGATCCCGGTGGCGTGGGCGCTGCCGGCCATCGCGCTCGGCCCGGCCCTGGCGGCGATGGCCAGCGTGCCGCCGATCGCCCACGGGCCGCTGACGGTCTTCGCGCTGGCCGTCGCCGCCGCCGCGTGGCTGACGCGCCGCGGCATCCCGTGGTTCCGGCACGGCTCCCAGGCGGCGCGCCTCGGGTGGCTGCTGGTCGCCCTGCTCGTGCCGGCCTGGCTGCTCTACCCCGTCCTCGTCGACGTGGTCGATCGCGTCAAGACGCGTCTCGTCGAGGCGGAATACGCCCCGCAGGTGCGCCGGCATCCCGACGAACTGCAGGACATTCTCAAGCGAGCGCAGCACCAGATCGACGTCTTCGACAGCGTGCGGGACCTCGCCGCGCTCGTCGCGTCGGCGGCGGCGGAGCGGGCCGGACCGTCGACGGAGCCGGCCTTCACCGTCTGGCGCAGCACCGAGTTGGAAGGCGCCCGCCTGACGTCGGCGATCGAGCTCTATGGCGACGACGGCGTCCTGGTCAGCCGCTTCGCGCTGAACTTTCCCGAGGCAGAAGTGGTGCCGCTGCGCCATCAGTCGTCGTCGTGCACGTGGGCCCCCATCGTCGGCGAGGTGCAGCCGTTCGGCGCCGACGAGAGGCGGATGCTCCACGCCGAGCGCGACCTGTGCGTGGCCGACGGCAAGGGCGGCCAACGCGTTGTCGGCGCCATCGTCGCCTACGTGATGCTCGACTACAGCGCGCTCTCGTTCATCTCCTCGCAGAGCCCGTACTACGAGTTCTTCCGGGTGCCGCGCACGACGCGCGAAGGCACGTCGGGCAGCGACGTCGAGCTGACGGTGTTCGGCTGGGGCCGGCTGCCGATCTACACGTCGCTCGAGCCAATCGTGGCTCCTGACCGACGAGGTCTTCGACACGGCCTACCGGTCGCGGGCCGGGTTCTGGACGACGCTGGGGCGCGGCAACGGCGTCGACCGCGTCTACGTCTCGAACGACCGCAACGGCATCTACGTCGTCGGCTATCCCGATCCTCACGCCCTTCACCCATCTGGTGAACCTGGGTGAGCTGACCGCCTTCGCCGGCCTGCTGTTCGTGCTGCTGATCGCGGCGACCAGCCTGCTCGGCGCCGTCATCGGGCGCAGTCCCTCGCCGCTGCGCCTGGTCGTCCAGGAGATCCGGGCCAGCTTCTACCGCAAGTTGTTCCTGGCCTTCGTCGCCGCCACGCTCGTGCCCGTGCTGGCTCTGGCCCTGCTCGTCCGCGCCTAGGTCGCCAGTCAGCTGCTCGCGGACGCCGAAGCCGGCGCCGCCCGGACGGCGCTGACCGCCAAGCGCGTCATCGAGGAATCGCTGGCGCTGCAGCAGCGCGAGCTGGCCGGCGCCACCGTCGGCGGCCTCAACGACGACGTGATGGTCTGGATCAGCCGCATCATCGACCAGGACGTCAACATCTTCGACGGCGTCGAAGCTGCATGGCCACCAGCGAGCGCGACCTCTTCGCGTCAGGCCTCCTGCCGACGCGCACGCCGGCGCCAGGTCCACCGCGCCGTCGCCATCGATCGCCTGCCGACCTACGTCGGCCAGGATCGGATCGGCGACTTCGCCTACCTGGTGGCGGCGGCGCCCGTCCGCATCGGCGGCCGCGATCGCATCCTGACCGTGCCACTCGCCCTGCGCCAGCGCGAGATCGAGCGCGAGATCGACGACCTCGATCGCGCCGTGCTGCTCGGCGCGCTGTGCTCATCCTGCTCGGCGCCGGCCTCGGCTACTGGATGGCCGAGCGCATCGGCGATCCGGTGCAGCGGCTGACGCGCGCCACCCGCCGCATCGCCGCCGGCGACCTCAGCACGCGCGTCATCGTCCGCACCGCCGACGAGCTGCAGCGCCTGGTCGAGGCCTTCAACCGGATGGCCGGCGAGCTGCAGCGGCAGCGCAGCCAGGTCGAGCGGACGCACCGCCTCGAGGCGTGGGCGGAGATGGCGCGCCAGGTCGCGCACGACATCAAGAACCCGCTGACGCCGATCCAGCTGTCGGCCGAGCACCTGCGCCGGGTCCACCAGGATCGCGGCCAGCCGCTGTCACCGGTGCTCGACACCTGCGTCGACACGATCCTGACGCAGGTGCGACTGCTGCGACAGATCGCCTCGGAGTTCTCCAGCTTCGGCTCGTCGCCCATCGCGCGGCCGACCCCGACGGCGATCGACGATCTCCTGCACGAGGCGGTCGATCCGTACGTCCTCGGCGTCCGCGATCGCGTCACCATCCACCTCGAGGTCGACGCCGACCTGCCGCCGGTGACGGTCGACCGCATGCTGCTGTCGCGGGCCGTGATCAACGTCCTCGAGAACGCCCTGCATGCGATGCCGGGCGGCGGCACCTTGACCGTCTCGGCCCGCCGCGGCGGCGAGCGGCTGGTGCTGGCCATCGCCGACACCGGCGTCGGCATGGACGCCGAGGCGTCGGCCCGGATCTTCGAGCCGTACTTCTCGACCAAGGCCAGCGGCACCGGCCTGGGCCTGAGCATCGCCCGCCGCAACGTCGAGATGCACGGCGGCACCATCGCCGTCGCCTCGACGCGCGGCGTCGGGACGACCGTCACCATCGAGCTGCCGTTCACGCCGCCGGCGGCGTAGACGGCTCGGGGCCCTACTCGATGGAAACGGGGGACGTCTCGGGCGGCGGGGCGCCGACCGTGACGATCTCGGTCGTGACGGCGTCAGCGGCACGACGCCCGAGCCGGCCCCACGCCCAGCCGATGAGGCCGGACGCCAGGTAGCCGTAGGCGACGACGACCAGCGTGATCTGCGGGTGCGTGGCGATGGCCGCGATCACCAGCGCCATGATCAGCAGGCCGCGATACGACCGCCGCGCGCCCATGTCGAGCGACTTGAAGCTGCGATAGCGGATGGTGCTGACCATCAGGAAGGCCGGCACCAGCACCATGGGGATCGCCAGCAGGTTGTAGGGCCAGCCGGCGACGAAGTGCGGGTAGGCGAACACCGTCGCGGCCGGGACCCCGGCGGCCGCCGGGCTCGGCATGCCGACGAAGTAGCGCTTGTCCATCCCCGGCACGTTGGTCTGGATGTTGAAGCGCGCCAGCCGGATGGCCGCCGCCGAGACGAAGACGAAGCCGGCCGCCCAGCCCGCCTGATCGAAGCCCTTCAGCCCCCAGGCGAAGCAGAGCACGGCCGGCGCCATCCCGAACGACACGACGTCGGCGAGCGAGTCGAACTCGACGCCGAACGCGCTCGACGTCCCGGTCATCCGCGCGACGCGGCCGTCGAGCATGTCGAGGACGATGGCGAAGCCGATGAACATCGCCGCCTGCTCGAACGAGTCGCGCAGCGCGAAGATGACGCAGGCGTAGCCGCAGAACAGGTTGCCGAGCGTGAGCAGGCTGGGCAGCAGGTAGGCGCCGCGGCGCATGCGGGCGCGATCGACGCGCGCCGTCGGCACGAAGCGGCGGGGCTTCAGCATCAGGCGCCGCCCTTCGGCGGGAACTCGGCCAGCCGGGTCTCAGCCGCCCGGACCATGTCGCCCGGCTTCACCAGCAGGCGCGCCTCACGATCGACGAAGACGTCCATGCGCGAGCCGAACTTCATCAGGCCGAAGCGATCGCCCGTCTGGACGGTCTCCCCTTCGCGCACACGGCAGACGACGCGGCGCGCCAGCATGCCGACGACCTGCCGGAAGACGACGGTGCGGCCCTGCCGCTCGACCCACAGCTCGGTGCGCTCGTTCTGCGCGCCGGACTCGGCACGGTAGGCCGGCAGGAAGCGGCCCGGCTGGTAGGTGACGCGCGTCAGCGTGCCCCCGTACGGGACGCGGTTGATGTGGACGTCCATCGGCGACAGGAAGATGCTGACTTGCTGCCAGTCGCCGGCTGGGGCGACCGACGGCTGGCCCGGCCCGGCGACCATCACGCGGCCGTCCGCCGGCGACAGCACGGCTGTCGCGTCGGTCGACGCGATCACCCGGTCCGGATCGCGGAAGAAGAACCCCAGGAACGCAGCCAGCAGCACGAACGGGATCGCCCACCACCCCGAGCCGAGCCACGCGGCGACTGCCGCCAGCACCAGCGCGCCGCCGACGAAGGGCGCACCTGCACGATCGATCCCCATCATGGTGTGTGGTGGTCGCGCCTCGGCGCGACGAGTCCGCTGGACGGGCCCGCGCGCGGGGGCGGCTCCGGCGCGTCACGGACGCCCGAACCGGCCCCGCGACACGGGATGATCGGTACGACGACGCCGACGCGGCTCTCGGCGCCGAAACCTGCCGGCGCAGAATGTCCTCCATCCGGTCTTTCAACTGCAGCTTGCGCTTCTTCAGAGTGGATTCTTCGACCTGCTCGTGGTCCTCGAGGTGGGACCGTTCAGCCAACTGGTGCAGCCGGACGTCCAGTTCCTGATGGCGTTCCGACAGGGCTCGGAACTCCTCGTCCGTCTGCAGCAGTTGCCTGCGCAGCCCACTATCTAGCGACTCGGCCATGCCCGACCTCCTCTGTCCGAGGCCCCGTTCGGGGCCGTTGGTCCATGGAAACGAGACCGGATTCCGACACGCGATCTGCCTACGGTGACTGTACCACCCGCCCCAGTGCGATTCAACCGGCCGGCGAGGGATCCGGATTTCCGGTCAGACCACCTGATCCGGAGCCGTTTCGCCACAGCACCAGGGCATCCTCGACCGGCTCCCGGTAGTAGCCGGTGCGCACGCCGGCGAAAGCGAAGCCGAACCGTTCGTAGAGGCGCCGGGCCGGCTCGTTCGAGCGCCGGACTTCGAGGGTCGCCCGCGTCGCGCCCTCGGCGGCCGCGGCGCCCAGCACGAACACCAGCAGCGCGCTGCCCACGCCCCGGCGTCGCCAGTTCGGATCGACGGCCAGGTTGTTGATGTGCAGCTCGTCGAAGATCACCCACGTGGCGCAATAAGCGACGACCGCGCCACCGTCGCGGGCGACGTAGAAGCGCGCGACGTCGGAGTGGGTCCACTCCCACTCGTACATCGCCCGCGTCCACGGCCGCTCGAAGGTGGCGGCGTCGACGGCGAGGATGCCGTCCAGGTCCCGCCCGAACTCGGCACGACTGAAGGCCAGCGGCGGCGCGTCGGACATGCTACTCGGACAGCCTCACGCCGTCGGGCGGACGGCGGCGCGATCGCGGGCGAGCTCGACGTCGGGGCGCCTGACGTAGATGGGGACCACGCCGTGGGGCCGGGTCGGGGCGCCGTCGGCCGCGGCGAGCGCGGCCAGCGTGCCGGCGAGCGGGCCGGGCTCCCGCAACGCGGCGTCCGGGCCGAAGGCGGCCGCCAGGAGCGCCGCCGTCCGCGGCACGCCGTCGCCGATGACGATGACCCGCCCGGCGTCATCGGCGGCCCACGCCCGCGCCAGCGGCTCGGGCGGCGACGCCGTCGGCGGATCGAGGACGTCGAGCGTGGCGCCGCCACGCTGGCGCTCGCCGTCGACGCCGGCGAGGTGCGGAGCGGCCTGGACGACGCGGTAGCGGGCGGCGAACATTTCGCCGCGATACGCCTCCATCCAGGCCACGATCGTCGTGCCGGCGCCGGCGTCCGCCGCCCGCGCCGCGTCGTGGGCCAGCAGGTCGAGCGTGCCGACGGCGTGGACGAGCCGGTCGCCGACGAGCGCCAGCCCCTGCACGGTGGCGATGCCGATGCGGAGGCCGGTGAACGAGCCCGGCCCGGCGGCGACGGCATAGCGCTCGACGTCGCGCAACACCAGGCCGTGCGCGGCCAGCAGCGCGACCAGATCGGCGGGCAGACGCTGGGCGTGCGAGCGCGCCGGATCGCCCCGCCGCTCCTCGATCTGGCCGTCACGCCAGAGCGCGACGCTGCCGGCCGCGGTGGTCGTATCGAGGGCCAGGAGCAGCATTGGCTACAATTGTATCTCTTGCCATGACGGTGTCTTCCTCGCCGCCCGCGTCCGTCACCCCCGCGATGCGGCAGTACTTCGACGCCAAGGCGCGCTACCGCGACGCCATCCTGTTCTTCCGGATGGGCGACTTCTTCGAGATGTTCTACGAGGATGCGCTGACGGCGGCGCGCGCCCTCGAGCTGACGCTGACGTCGCGATCGAAGGACGCCGCCGGCAACGCGATCCCGATGTGCGGCATCCCGTTCCATGCCGCCGACGGCTACATCACCCGGCTGGTGAAGCGCGGCTTCCGCGTCGCCATCTGCGACCAGATCGAGGATCCGAAGCAGGCCAAGGGCATCGTCAAGCGCGACGTGACGCGCGTCGTGTCGCCCGGCACCCTGACCGACGCGAGTTACCTCGATGCCCGCGAGCCGGCGTTCCTGCTGGCGCTCGCGCCCGGCGCGGGCGATCGCCTGGGCGTGGCGCTCCTCGACGCATCCACCGGCGAGTTCCTGGCCGCCGAGTACGACGGCGCCGACGGACGCCAGGCCTTGAACGAAGAGCTCGGCGTGCTGCGCCCCCGCGAGGTGATCGTGGCGCAGGGCGTCGAGGCGGTGACGATGCTGCCCGAGATCGCGCGGCTGGCGATCGCCGTCACGCCGCTCGACGAGTGGGCCTTCGGCGTCGACCGCGCCACCAAGACGCTCTGCGATCAGCTCCGGACCAGCGGGCTGCACGCGTTCGGGCTGGACGGCCACCCGGCCGCGATCTGCGCCGCCGGGGCCCTCGTCGAGTACCTGCGCGACACGCAGAAGGTCGACCTCGCGCACGTCCGGGCCATCGGCTGGCGCGAGCGGCAGGACGGCCTGCTCATCGATCCGATGACGTTCCGCCACCTCGAGATCCTCGAAGGCGCCGACGGGGGACGCGAGGGATCCCTCCTGTCGGTCCTCGATCGGACCCAGACGGTGATGGGCGCGCGCCGGCTGCGATCCTGGCTGATGCGTCCGCTGACGGCGCTCGAGCGGATCCAGGATCGCCTCGACGCCGTCGAGGAGTTCGCCTTCAAGGCCACCGAGCGGGGCCGGCTGCGCGACACGCTGCGCGCGGTTCACGATCTCGAGCGGCTGGTCGGCCGGGTGGCGATCGGCACGGCCGGGCCGCGCGATCTGGTCGCGCTGCGCCAGTCGCTGGCCGCCATCCCGCGCGTCCGCCTGGTGCTCGAACCGATGGCGGCGCCGCTCGTCCAGAGCCTGGTCGGCGAGCTGGACGATCTCGGCGACGTCCGCGACGCGCTGGCCTCGGCGCTGATCGAAGAGCCGCCGGCGCTGGCCCGGGACGGCGGCATGATCCGGGACGGCGTCGACCCCGACCTCGACGCGCTGCGCGACATCAGCCGCTCCGGCCGTGAGCACATCGCGGCGATGGAAGAAGCGGAGCGGACCCGCACCGGCATCAGCTCGCTGAAGATCCGCTACAACCGGGTGTTCGGCTACTACATCGAGATCTCGAAGACCAACCTCGGTCGGGTCCCGGACGACTACCACCGCAAGCAGACGATTGCCGGCGGCGAGCGCTTCATCACGCCCGGGACTGAAGGCCTTCGAGGAGAAGGTCCTCGGCGCCGACGAGAAGATCCTCGAACGCGAGCTGGCGATCTTCACGGCTCTGCTCGCCCAGGTTGCAGCCGCGGCGCCGCGCGTGCAGGAGTCGGCGCGGGCGCTGGCCGACCCTCGACGTCCTCGCCACCCTCGGCGAAGTGGCGACGCTGCACGACTACACCAAGCCGCTGATGACCGATGACGGCGAGTTCGCGGTCGTCGACGCGCGCCACCCGGTGGTCGAACGGATGTCGGCCGAGCCGTTCGTCCCGAACGACCTGTCGCTGAACGGGACGACGCGGCAGCTGGTCATCCTGACCGGCCCGAACATGGGCGGCAAGTCGACCTACCTGCGGCAGTCGGCGCTGCTCTCGGTGCTGGCCCAGATCGGCTCGTTCGTCCCGGCCCGCCAGGCGCGGCTGCCGGTGGTCGACCGGGTCTTCGCCCGCGTCGGCGCCTCCGACAACATCGCCCGCGGCTACTCGACGTTCATGGTCGAGATGCGCGAGACCGCCCGCATCCTCCACACCGCGACGTCGCGGAGCCTGGTCGTCCTCGACGAGATCGGCCGCGGCACGGCGACGTTCGACGGCATGAGCATCGCCTGGGCGGTCGCCGAGTTCATCGTCACCAACAAGGCGGCGCGACCGCGGACGCTGTTCGCCACGCACTACCACGAGCTGACCGATCTGGCCGACGCGCCGGCCCGGCGTCGCCAACGCCCACGTCCTCGTCCGCGAGTGGCACGACGACATCCTGTTCCTGCGCAAGGTCGTCGATGGCCGATCCGATCGCAGCTACGGCATCCAGGTGGCGCGGCTGGCCGGGCTGCCGGCCGAAGTCGTCGCCCGGGCACGCGAGATCCTGTCCGCGCTGGAGCAGGACGAGCTGGCGCGCGGCGGCCGGCCGTCGCTCTCGGGTGCCGCCAAGCCCGGTGAGCAGCTCGGCCTGTTCAGCGCGCCGGCCGCGGTCGACGACGAGCTGACGCGACGGCTCGCCGGACTCGACGTGGATCGCCTGACCCCCATCGACGCCCTCACCACGCTCGCCGGGCTGGTTCGCGACGCCAAGGCGAAACGATGACCGCCTAGCCGGCGACGGCGGTCCGCCTGGCGCTCGGCCTCGCGCTCGGCCTCGGGCTCTGGGCGCCGCTGCGCGTCACGGGCGCGTGTCGCGGCGCCACCGGCCAGGGCCCGTCCGCTACCTCCGCGTCGCCATCGCCAACGGGCCGACCAACCTCGATCCGCGCATCGGTATCGACGAGGCGTCGCAGCGCGTCCACCAGCTGGTCTTCAGCCCGCTGTTCCGCCTCGACGAGCACCACGACGTCGTCGCCAACGTCGCCACCGGCTTCGACATGCCGGACGATCGCACCTACGTCGTGCACCTGCGCCCCGACGTCAGATTCCACGACGGCCGGTGCGACGCCTGCGAAAGGTGGGTCTCACTGGGGCAGCGCGTCCGCCAGCAGCGCCGTGACGACGGCCGGGTTGTCGGCGTGGATCCAGTGGCCGCCCTCGACCCGGTGCAGGTGGACGCGGCCGGTCGCCCGCCCCGCCGCCTCGAGCCGTGCGCACGCCTCCTCGGACAGCCGCGACGACTCGGTCGCCTTGATGAAGTGCAGTGCGACACCGGGCGGCGGGGCCTCGACGATCGGCCACAGGTCGCGGACGAAGAAGTCGCGCAGCAGCGCCTCCATCGCGTCCCAGTCGAGCGCCCAGACGAGGCCGTCGCCGTCGCGCCGCAGGTTCGAGGCCATCCACGCCGCGACGTCCGGCGTGATGCCGCCGGCGGTGAGGCCGTCGATCGCCTCGGCCCGTGTCGCGACGCGCTGCGGCAGCGCCCGGGCCAGGCCGAGCATCCGCCACGCCGTCCCGGCCGGCTCGCCGGCCGCCGGCGACGAGTCGACGATCCACACCTGCGAGAGCGGCGGCGCCGCGCCATCGCCGAGGAGCGACAGCGCGACCTTGCCGCCGAACGAGTGCCCGACGACGGCGTCGACCGGCGCCGGCCAGTCGTCGGCTCGGGCGATGCGGTCACGAACGTCCGCTGCGCAGGCGGCGACGGAGTGCGGCGGCGCGAAGGCCGGCGAGGCGCCGTGCAGCCGCAGGTCGACGAGCGCCGCCGCCCACTCCGGGCGCTGGGTGCCCAGGCCGCGGGCGATCGCCGCCCAGTTGCGGCCGCGCCCGTAGATGCCGTGCAGCAGCACGATCGTCCGGCGCACCGCGGCCGCATCGGCGGTCACGACGGTGCTGGCGAGCAGGGGCCAGTCTGGCGGAACTGACGGCATCGCGGCTCCATACTAGTGTCCCGAGTCAGAGATTCGGTGCACAAGTCACGGGCGCGGCGCCGGGATCGCAAGGCGCGAGGAGTGAACATACCGGCGATATGTGCGCGACGAGCAACGCCGCGAGGCGGGATGCCCCGCCCGCGCTGGGTGTCGACGGCACTCGGGTTGCTCTTCCGCCCCGACGCCAGTCATGCGGCGATGTCGCCCGGCCCGGTCGGGCCTTCGATCGCCTACGCCGCGCTCGGGTCGGCCTGGGGCATGTGGTGAGCAGCGTGCCGATGCTCGTCCTGGCGACCCTCTCGGGGGCCACCTCGTGGTGGGGTTGCTCGCCGCTGCACTGGCCAACGGGCACTTCTGATTTGCAGCTGTGCCGGACGCGGTCGGCCCGGCCTGACCGTTGCGGTCCCCGCCAAGCTGTGCGATAACAGCCGCGCGCTGGAGCTCTTCCGCGCACCCTTGGCGCAGATCGGCGTGGTCGGCTTCTTCGAGGCCGCCGCGCAGGAGGCCGCAATGTCCGACTTCGGAACGCCCGGATCGTTTCCCGCCCCGCCCATGCCGCCGTCGTCCGGTGCCCGCACGGGCCCACCCTGGGAACTGCCGGGGAGCTTCTTCCAGCGCTGGCTCGACACCGCGAAGAGCATCCTGCTGGACCCGATGAACGGCTTTGCGAACGTCCGCCGCACCGGCGGGCTCGGCGCGCCGCTGACCTACTACGCCGTCGGCGCCGCGCCGGCGATCCTGGCCATGGTGCTGTTCCAGCTGATCGGTATCGGCGGCTCGATGATGGGCGGCGGCGACAGCGCCGGCCCGGCCGCGCTGATCGGCGGCGCCGGCATGATCGGCTTCCTGATCGTGCTGGTGATCTGGTTCCTGCTCGGCTTCTTCATCGGCACCGGCATCGTCCACCTGGTGCTGTCGCTCATCGGCGGCGCCAAGCACGGCTACGAGGCGACGGCGCGCGCGTTCGCCTACGCCTACGGCAGCGCCGTGCCGATCGCCATGGTGCCGATCTGCGGCGGCTTCATCGCCGGCATCTGGGCCCTCGTCTGCGTGGTCATGGGCCTGGCCAACATGCAGGAGACGACGCCGGTCAAGGCGGCGATCGCGATCTTCGCGCCACTCGTCCTGTGCTGCGTCGTCATGTTCCTGGTCTGGGGCGCGGTCATGGCGATGATCATGGGTTCGGCGGCCTCGATGTCGCAGTAGTCCGACCGTGACCCTGGTCTGGCGCTCGCTCCGGCCGCTGGAGGTCGATCACGAAGCCCTGTGGCTCCTGGTCGGCAGCGCTTCGATCTGTCTGCTCGGCGTGGCCCTCGCCACGCCGGGCATCCAGCTGCCGCTGTGCGGCTTCAAGACGATCACCGGGCTGCCCTGCCCGACCTGCGGCCTGACGCGCACGGTCATCGCCCTCAGCCGCGGCGACGTCCCGCGCGGCCTGTTCATGAACCCGCTCGCCGCCATCCTGTGCGGCGCCGGCCTGCTGTATCTGCTCTACGCGGCGCTCGTCCTGGCGCTGCGGCTGCCGCGCTTCCGGCCGACGGTCTCCGCCACGGGCGCCCGTCGCCTGCGGATCGCCGCGTTCACCGCTCTCGCCGCCAACTGGCTCTGGTTGATCGCGACCGGGCGCTGAGCGTGAGCCGCGACCTCGACGGTATGATCGCCGGATGTCCACGGCCGCGCCGACCACACCACGCACGGCCGGCTCGTGGCGCGACGAGCTGGCGCCGCTCGGGCGCCTCGCCTGGCCGGTCATCCTCGCCGAGATCGGCTGGATGGCGATGGGCATCGTCGACACGCTGATGGTCGGGCCGCTCGGCCCCGAAGCGATCGGCGGCGTCGGCCTCGCCGGCATCCTCTTCTTCGCCCTGGCCGCCTGCGGCATGGGCCTCCTGCTCGGGCTCGACACGGTCGTCTCGCAGGCCCACGGCGCCGGCGACCACGACGCCTGCCGCCGCTGGTGGTGGCAGGGGCTGTGGCTCGGGCTCTTCGCCGCCGTGCCGCTGGCCGGCCTGCTCTGGCTGCAGCGCCTGCTCGTGCCGCGGTTCGGCTTCAACCCGGCGATCGTCGCGGTCGTGCATGGCAACCTCGACATCCTCTGGCTGACGCTGCTGCCGCTGTTCGTCTATGCGGCGTCGCGCCGCTACCTGCAGGCGATCGGCCTGGTACGGCCGGTGATGGTCGCGCTCATCGTCGCCAACGTCGTCAACCTGATTGGCAACTGGGCGTTGATCTACGGGCACCTCGGCCTGCCCGCGCTGGGCACCGACGGCGCCGCCTGGGCGACCTTCGTGGCCCGCCTGGCGATGGCGATCGTGCCCATCGGCGCGATCGTCTGGCACGATCTGCGGCACCACGCCGGCACGCCGGTGTGGGCGGTAGCCTGGCGTCCGGTGGCGTCCGAGCTCGCGGTGCTGCTGCGGCTCGGCGTGCCGGCGATGCTGCAGATGGTCTTCGAGGTCGGCGGCTTCGCGCTGGCTTCGTCGATGGCGGCCAGCCAGCGGCCGGCGGCGATCGCCGCGCATCAGGTCTCGCTCGAGCTCGCCGGCCTCGCCTTCATGGTGCCGCTCGGCATCGCCTCCGCGGCGGCGGTCCGCGTCGGTCACGCGGTCGGACGGCGCGACGGGCCGGGCGTGGAGCACGCCGGCTGGGCGGCCATCCTGATGGGGATCGCCGCGATGTGCATGACGGCGCTGTCGTTCGTGCTGCTGCCGCGGCTGCTCATCGGCCTCTTCAGCCAGGATCCCGACGTCATTCGCACCGGCACGCTGCTGCTCGGGTTCGGGGCGATCTTCGCCGTCTTCGACGGCGTCCAGGTGATCGCCACCGGCGCCCTGCGCGGCCTCGGCGAGACCCGCCGGCCGATGATCTGGAACTTCGTCGCCTACTGGGGCCTGGGCCTCCCCATCGGCTGGTCACTCGCGTTCGTCGCCGGCTGGGGTGTCGTTGGGATTTGGGTGGGCCTGGCGACGAGCCTGATCATCGTCGGCGTCGCGCTGACGCGAGCATGGGCGCGCGCCGCCCGGGACTGGAGACTGCACTGTGGCGTCTGAACCGCACGACGACGACATCACCCTCACCGGCGAGATGTCGCTGGCCGAGATCCTGGCCGGCGGCCGGCCGGCGCTGCCGACGCTGAACGACGGCCACTGCCACTTCTTCTCGAGCCGCTTCTTCGAGCTGCTCGCGGCGCAGATGCCGGGCACGGCGCCCGGCACGGTCACCGCCTCCTCGCTGTCCGCCCGTCTCGGGTGGGACGACCCCGGGACGCCGGATGCGCTCGCCGATCGCTGGGTCGCGGAGCTCGATCGCTACGGCGTCGGCCGCGCCATGCTGATCGCCAGCCTGCCCGGCGACGAAGGGTCGGTGGCGGCGGCGGTATCGCGGCATCCGAGCCGGATCGTCGGCGGGTTCATGATCAACCCGGTCGCACCCGACGGCCTGCTCCGCGTCCGCGGCGGCTTGAACACGGGCCTCCGCGTCGTCTGCCTGTTCCCGGCCATGCACCGCTACTCGCTGGCCGATCCGAAGGTCGCCGAGGTCGTCGGCACCATCGCCCAGACGCCCGGGACGGTGCTGTTCGTGCACTGCGGCGTGCTCTCCATCGGCGTCCGCCGCAAGCTGGGGCTGACCAGCCGCTTCGAGCTGCGCTACGGTCAGCCGCTCGACGTGCAGCGCTTCGCCGTCGACTACCCCAGCCTGCCGATCATCGTGCCGCACTTCGGCGCCGGCTTCTTCCGCGAGGCGCTGATGCTGGCCGAGGCGTGCCCCAACGTCGTGCTCGACACGTCGAGCACCAACGGCTGGATCCGGTATCAGCCGGGGCTGACGCTGATGGACGTCTTCCGCACCGCGATGGGCGTGCTCGGCCCGGATCGTCTGATGTTCGGGACCGATTCGTCGTTCTTCCCGCGCGGCTGGCAGGCGCCGATCTACGACACGCAGCGCGCCATCCTCGAACAGCTCGGCACCGAGGACGGCTTCCGCGCGGCCATCTTTGGTGGAACCTTCAACCGCCTGTTTCCGTAGCGGTTGAAACCTCCAACTTCCAACTCCCAACCTCCAAGGAACTTCCAACCACCAACGCCCAACGCAGCGACGCGCCCGAGGGCGGGTCGACTTCGCTGGTTCGGCTTGGGAGTTGGGCGTTGGGAATTCCTTGGGAGTTGGAAGTTGGAAGTTGGGAGTTCGCGACGCGTCGCGCCTACTTCACTGCCGTGAGCTCGACGTCGAAGACGAGCGTCGCGTTGGCCGGGATCGTCGGCGGCATGCCCGTGCGGCCGTAGGCCAGGTTCGGCGGGATCACCAGCGTCCGCTTCGAGCCGACCTTCATGCCCGCGATGCCCTGCTCCCAGCCGGGGATCACCTCGCCCTGGCCAATGGTGAACTCGATCGGCTCGCCGCGATCGCGCGAGCTGTCGAACTGCCGGCCGTGGCGGTTCGGCTTGTCGGGATGGAACAGCCAGCCGGTGTAGTGCACCGCGACCCGGCGGCCCGGACGCGCCTCGCCGCCGGCCCCTGCGGCGACGTTGGCCACCTCGAGGCTGACCTTGTCGGTGACGCATTTGCGATTGTCTTCCTGCGTCTGCCGTTCCTCCTCGGCGGTCGGCTGGCGCGTGAAGAAGCCGCAGCCAGCGACGACCGGCAGGAGAAGGCACAGGGCGACAATCAGCGAACGGCGACAGGCAGGGATCATGGGCGGGCAGTCTCCACGTTGGCAGCGGCGTCGAGGGCGATGGTCAGGGCCTCGAGGCCCCGGGCCTGCTCCTCGCCGCCCATGCCGAAGGCGATCCGCATGTGGCGCGGGTGGCCGAAGAAGCGACCCGGCACGATGGCGGTGTAATGGTCGAGGAGCAGACGGTCGACGAAGGCGTCGACGTCGGTGACGCGCAGGAGCCGCGGGAAGGCGACCGTGCCGCCAGCCGGCGTCACCCAGGCGAGATCGTCGCGGCCGGCCAAGGACCGCTCCAGACGGAGGCGGTTGGCGACGATGATCCGCCGGGCCCGATCGGCCAGCAGGGCCAGATCGGCGATGGCCCGCAGCGCGAGGCGCTGCGAGGGCGCCGGCGCGAGCACTGCGCCGGCCGCGCGCATCCGTGCCGCCACGGCCGGCGCCGCCAGCGCCCAGCCGCAGCGCAGACCGTCCGGCCCGTAGGCCTTGGTCAGGCTCGACGTCGGGATGAAGCGATCGCTGCGGCACGCGGCCGGCGCCAGCGAGGCGCCGCCGAGCGTGTCCAGGTACACTTCGTCGAGCAGGACATGGACGCGGGCGCGTTCGGCGACGTCGGCGAGGGCTTCGAGGGTCGGGGTGTCGATCAGGGCGCCGGTGGGGTTGTGCGGGCGGCTCAGGACGACGAGCCGGGTGCGCGGGGTGATCGCCGCGGCGAGCGCCTCCGGTTCGATGACGTAGTCGAGGCGTTGCTGCCGCGCCAGCGTGATCACCTCCGCGCCGAACTGTCGAGCCACCGTCGCGACCGGCGTGTGGCCCGGATCCTCGACGATGACGGCATCGCCGGGACGCACCAGCGCGGCGAGCGCGAGGAAGTTGGCGCCCGACGAGCCGACGGCGATGACGACGTGGTCGGTGGGCACGCCGCCGTGTGCGGCAATGGCCTCGGCCAGCGCCGCGTCCAGGCCACCGGACTCGGGCGGCGGATTCCGCCGCGGGCTCGAGCATGCCCGGCCAGTCGTGGGGGGTGGCGGGCAGCAGATCACTGGCGGCGAGGTCGTAGCAGGCCGCCGGACGCGCGCGCACCCAGGCCACGTAGGGCGCTGCCGGCCACGCGATCATGCGGCGTAGCTTACCAGTTCAGGCCGAGATCGAGACGACGCCCGAGTCGCGCGGACGGTGGCTGGTCCGTCACGCGGTCGTCGCGTGGCTGCTCGTGGCCGAGCCGGTGACGCTGGCGCTGACGCTCGATCGCGCGCTGGCGCGAATGCCGTCGTTCGGCCTCACCGCGTGGGCGATCGTCGCGGCGCGGATCGCGCTCGCCGGCGTCGGCATCGCCGTGGCGGGCCGTTTGCGCACACGCGACCACGGCGCGTGGCGTGCGGTGACGTGGTGGGCGTGCGCGTCGATCGGCGCGACCCTGCTCGCGCGCCTGTGGCCTGAGCTGCCGACCGGGCTCGCGCCGTCCGAAGCGCGGCTCGTCGCACTCGCCGCGATCGCCCGCGACGGCGTCCTCGCGCTGGTCGCCTCGTGGCTCGCGCGCGCCGACGCTGCGGCTGACGCGGACCGCGCCGCGACCGGCGATTCATCGTGATCGCGGCGGCGAGTTGTTGCATAATTCGCAGCTGTGAGTGTGCCCTCCGTGAGCAAGAGTTCACCGATTTCCACCGCCATGCTGCCGCGCACCTTCACGATCGCCGGCGACGTGGCCGCGGCCGAGGACCTGGTCGTCGAAGGCGCGGTGAGCGGCACCATCGACATGCCCGGGTTCGCCCTGACGATCGCGGCCGGCGCCCGCGTCGACGCGCGCGTCCTGGCGCGCGACGTCACCGTCCTGGGCCAGTTTTCCGGACGCATCACCGCCACCGAGATCATCGACGTGCGCGACGGCGCGCGTGTCACCGGCGAGATCGCCGCGCCCAAGGTCGCGCTGGCCGAGGGCGCCGAGATCCAGGCGCGCGTCGAGACCCGCAAGGTCGACGCGGCGGTGCACGTCGCCCGCTATCGCATGACGCGCGCCGCCACGTCGTGACCGGTCGCCCGGTTGGTCCTCACCCGTAGCGCCAGGAGCTGACACCATGCCCATCCCCCTCATCACCGTCCGGGCCGTTCGCTCCTGACACCATGGCATCGACCAACGGCACTATGGGCCGCGGCCGCTCGGCGACCGACGTCGGCGAAAACTGGAGCGTCACCGACGCCACCGAGCTCTACGAAATCGCCCGCTGGGGCAAGGGCTACTTCTCGATCGGGCCGCAAGGCCACGTGCTGGTCCATCCCGACGAAGGACCCGGCCCACGCGATCGACCTGAAGCAGCTGGTCGATCGGCCTGCAGCTGCGCGGCATCGGCCTGCCGATCCTGTCCGCTTCCGCGACATCCTGAAGCACCGGCTCGGCGACATCCACGACGCCTTCCAGAGCGCGATCACGCAGCACGACTACCAGGGCAAGTACTGCTGCGTCTACCCGATCAAGGTCAACCAGCAGCGGCAGGTCGTCGAGGAAGTCCTCGAGTTCGGCAAGCCGTACGACTTCGGCCTCGAAGCCGGCTCCAAGCCGGAACTGCTCGCGGTCGTCGCGCTCGCCGACAACGAGCACGCCGATCATCTGCAACGGCTTCAAGGACGCCGAGTTCATCGAGATGGCGATGCTGGCCCAGAAGATCGGGCGCAACATCATCCCGGTCGTCGAGAAGTACACCGAGCTGGAGCTGATCCTCGAGTACGCCGAGAAGGTCGGCGTCCGGCCGCAGATCGGCATGCGCGTCAAGCTGGCGGCGCGCGGCGGCGGCCGCTGGCAGTCGTCGGGCGGCTACCGCTCGAAGTTCGGCCTCACCGTCACCGAGATCCTGCGCGGGCTCGAGGAGCTGAAGGCGCGCGGCATGGCAGGACTGCTTCAAGCTGCTCCACTTCCACCTCGGCAGCCAGATCCCGAACATCCGCATCGTCAAGGGCGCGCTCAACGAGGCGGCCCGCGTCTACGTCGAGCTGGCCCGCGCCGGCGCCGGCCTGCAGTACCTCGACGTCGGCGGCGGCCTGGGCGTCGACTACGACGGCTCGCAGACCAACTTCGAGTCGAGCACCAACTACACGCTCCAGGAGTACGCCAACGACGTCGTCTACCACATCCAGACGGTGTGCGACGAGGCCGGCGTGCCGCACCCGACGATCATCTCCGAGAGCGGCCGCGCGGTCGTCGCCTACCACAGCGTGCTCGTCTTCAACGTCCTCGGCGTCGTCCGGCTTCGGCGACGAGCGCATGCCCGACGAGGCGCACCGACGACATGGAGCAGCCGCTGGTCGACCTGATCGAGACCTACCGCAGCGTCACGCACCCGCAACGCGCTCGAGAGCTATCACGACGCGCAGCAGGCGCTCGACATGGCGATCAACCTGTTCTCCGGCGGCTACCTGCCGCTCGAGCAGCGCTCGCAGGCCGAGAACCTCTACTGGGCGATCTGCGTCAAGCTGCAGAAGCTCGTCCAGCAGATGGACGACGTCCCCGAGGATCTGCAGAACCTCGACGAGTCGCTGTCGGACACCTACTTCTGCAACTTCTCGCTGTTCCAGTCGATGCCCGACAGCTGGGCGATCAAGCAGCTGTTCCCGGTGATGCCGATCCACCGGCTGGACGAGCGGCCGACGCAGCACGCCGTGCTCGGCGACATCACCTGCGATTCCGACGGCAAGATCGACCAGTTCATCGATCGCCGCGACGTCAAGAAGACGCTGCCGCTGCACGCCTTCAACGGCGAGCCGTACTACCTCGGCGTCTTCCTGGTCGGCGCCTACCAGGAGATCCTCGGCGACCTGCACAACCTCTTCGGCGACACGCACGCCGTCCACGTCAGCCTCGACGAGCACGGACAACGTCGTCGTCGACGAAGTCATCAAGGGCGACACGGTGCGCGAGGTGCTCGACTACGTCGAGTTCGACCTCGACGGCCTGGTCAAGAAGTTCCGCGCCGACGTCGAGGCTGCCGTGCGCGAAGGCCGCGTCAACGACGGCGAGATGGGCGCCATGATGCGCTTCTACGAAGAAGGGCTGCAGGGCTACACCTACCTCGAAGAGCCGCCGCACTAGTCGCAGCGAGCCCTGGTCATGTCCGGCGACGAGGCGGTCTGGACCGACTATCTCGCCTGGCTCCGCCAGGCCGTCGACTTGGACGATCCGGCCGAGGTCTTCCGCGCTTACGGCCGCACCCTCCACGCCCGCGGCATCGCCGATCCCACGGCCCACCTCGGCGTCGTCCTGCGCCTGATGCGCCAGCGGCCTGACGCCTGGCCGCTGATGTTCGACAAGATCTTCCGCAGCGCCGCGCCGCGTTTCCTGCCGGCACCGAACGCGCTGCTCCTCGACGCCATCGCCGGGCGGATGCCCGGGCGGGCCCTCGAGATCGCGATGGGGCAAGGCCGAAACGCGATCGCGCTGGCGGCAGCCGGCTGGCAGGTGACCGGCTTCGACGTGTCGCCCGAAGGCCTGGCCATCGCCGCAACCGGTGCGGCGCGGGCCGGCGTCGCGCTCGCGACCCACCTCGACAGCGTCGATCGGTTCGACTACGGCGAGGCCCAGTGGGATCTGATCGCGGTGATCTACGGACCCGGCGTGATCGCGCAGCCCGCCTACGCGCGTCGCCTCATCGGCGCGCTTCGTCGCGGCGGGATCGTGGTGGTGGAAAGCTTCGCCTCACCCGTCGCGGCCGCCAACCGCCGTCCGGTCGACATCGACCCGGCCGACCTGCTGCAGGCCTTCGCCGGCTGCCGCATCCGGCGCTTCGAGGACACCGATGGCCTCACCGACTGGACGCCCCAGACGACGTCCCTGGTCCGCCTCGTCGCCGAACGAACAGCGTAAGCGGCTGAGCGTGCCGCGAGGATCTCAGTCCCCTGGAACCGTGATTGCTAGGACAATTCCCGGGCGGGGCATCCCCGGGGGCGGCGTTGCTCCTCGGTCGAATAGGCCCGATATTCTCTCTCGTCGCGCCTTGCCCGCGGGGCGCCGCGCTCCGGGACTTATCCCAGCCATCACGGTTCCAGGGGACTAGCCCACCGGCCGCGGATCGCGGCTGCGATCCGGCCGAGCGTCGCGCGGCCGGCCATCCGGACGCGGCCCGCGATTGTCGGGGCGTCCGCCGCCCGGTCCTCCGAGACCAACGGAGCCGCCAGGCCCGCGGCGATCGCCGCGCGGGCCATCCGGCCGCCCGCCGCCGTGCCGCGGCGGACCACCGGGCCGGGGCCCGTCGGACGGCGCGTGGCGCAGCTCAGGGTGACGATCGAAGAAGCGACGCACGGCGTGGTTGAAGCGCGATTCGAGCGCGGCCACGGCCTCGCCGAAGGCTGGGCCGAGGTCTCGCCACTGCTGCTGGGCCCGCCGTACCTTGTCGGCGACGACGCGCAGCTTGGCGTCCTCGTTGACGCGCCCGCCGATGGTGTTGGCGGCGAGCGACTCGCGCAGCAGCGCGGCCAGCGTCGCGGCCGGCGACGAGCCGGCGTCGGACGGCTTGGACGGGCCGACCACCGCCGTCTCGACGTCCTCGCACAGCGCGGTGCGTCGCGCCACCTGGGCGCCGACGTCGAAGCGCGAACCGGCGAAGGCTTCGCCCGCCGCGCCGACGACGGCGTGCAACGCCGCGTCGAACCGGGCCCGCAGGGCGGCGCCCGCCTCGCCGGACAGGCCGGCGCCGTTCTGCCACTGCGTCGACAGGTCGTGGACCGTGGTGGCGATGCCCTCGGGCACCGTGCCGGCGGCGACTTCGGCGGCGAGCGCCTCGATCGTCTGGACGACGCTGGCGCGCTGCTCCAGCTTCTGCTGCTCGGCGATCAGGTGACGCGAGCCGTAGCGCTCGAAGAAGCGATCGCAGGCGGCGCGGAAGCGCTTCCACAGCAGCTCGGCGCGGTTGCGCCGCACCGGACCGACGGCCTTCCACTCGGCCTGCAGCTGCTTGATGCCGGTCAGCGCGCCCTGCCAGTCGGTCGACTCGGCGAGCGCCTCGGCCTGGGCACACAACGCTTCCTTCTTCGTCCCGTTCTCCGACCAGGCCTGCTTGAGCGTGGTGAGGTCGGTCTTGCGGCGGGTGAAGAACGTGTCGCAGGCGGTGCGGAAGCGGCGCGCCAGCTCGGCGACCTGGTCCCGCGGCGCCGGGCCGGCGGCGGCCCACTGCGCCTGCAGCTGCTTCAGGGCTTCGGCGGTCGTGACCCAGTCGGTCGACTGGGCCAGGGCCTCGGCCGACTCGCACAGCGCGACCCGGGCCTGCAGGTGGACCGACTGCTCGGCGGCGACCAGGCGGGCCTGCTCGTCGCACTTGGCCTGGAGCTCGTCGGCGGCCGCCTTGAACCGCTGCCAGAGCGCGCTGGACTCGTCGCGGCCGGCGCTGACGGCCTTCCACTGGCGGCGCAGGTCGCGCAGCTGGCGCGCGACGTTCGGCAGATCCTTGGACGCCTTGAGCGCCTCGACCTGACCGACCAGCGCCTCCTGGATGCCGGCGTTGGCCCAGCGGCGCCACTCCTCGGCGTCGCGCAATTCGCGGAGCCGCGTCGAGAGCGCGTTGAGAGCGGCGCGCATGTCGTTGACGATCGCCTCGGGCGGCCCGCCCTTGGTCGACTCGCCGGCGCCGGCGCCGCCGCCGGCCTGCGGCTCGAGGACGACCTTCAGTTCGCGGACCGCCTGATCGACGTCGCGCAGCGGCGCATCGGCCTGCGCCGCGACGGCGGCGGCGCGGACGGCCAGCGCCTTCCAGGCCTCGACGCGATCCTCGCGGACCTTGGCCGCGTCGGCGTCACGGGCGCGCCGCCGCTCGGCGAACGTCTCGGCGACGCGCGCGACACCCGCGCTCACCTCGGCGTCGAGCGCCAGCGAACCGGTCAGCGCCTTCCACTCGCTCTCGAGAGCCGGCCAGGCACGCGCCGCGTCGTCGAGCGAGGCGTCCGGCGCCACCAGCGCCTCGATCTTGCCGGCCAGCGCGACGACCTCGTCGTGCACCGCCAGGGCGCGGGTCCGAGCCGCGGCGCGGCCGCGCGCGCCCTCGCCGGCATCGGCGAAGCGGCGGGTCCAGCTGCCGTCGTCGCCGCCGGCGAGCGGGGCGAGCGCGCTCCACTCGGCGAGCAGCCCGGCGAGGTGCGCGTCGAGATCCTCGGCGTCCGCGCCGGCGCCGGCGATCAGCGCCTCCCGGGTGTCGATCCCGGCGGCGCGTTCGGCGCGGGCCGCGGCGGCCGAGACCTCGGCCTGTTCAAGAGCATCGAGGCGGGCGCGCTGAACGGCCACGCGGCCCGCGAAGCGCGCCGCGTCGTCGTCGCTGCCGGCATCGCCGGCGAGCGCGCCGAATTCCGCTTCCAGGCGCTCGAGCTCGGCGCGGGCGCGGATCGGATCCGAGGCGTGCTCGAGGGCGTCGACGCCTGCGGTCAGCAAGCTGCGACGGCGCGCGCCCGCTTCGGTCCGGGCCTTGGCATCGGCGGCGCGCTGTTCGCGGAGCCGGATGAAGGCGCGCGCGCGGCGGGCGACGACCGGGTTGCGGGCGCGATCGGCGATGACGTCGATGGCGGCGCTGGCGCCGAGGCGATCGACCGCTGCGACGCCGGTGTCGTTGAACTCCGTCGTGATGGCGACGGCTTCGAGCTCGGCGGGATCGGTCAGCCGCTCGAGCGCGCGGGCGCGGACCGCGTCGTGCGTCGAGTGCTTGGCGACGGCGCTGAAGGCGCGCCCTTCGGACAGCCGATCGAGCGCGGCCATGGCGATCTCGGCGTCGGGGGCCGAGCGCGCGACCTGCACCAGCGCGCGCTCTTCGCGGAGGGCCCGGGCGGCCAGCGCGGCGCGTAGGAGATCGGTACCGTCGAGCGCCAGCGTCAGCAGCCGCGCCAGCGCGTCGGCGCGCACCTGCGTGTCGACGTCACCGCGCGCGATCGTACCGAGCGCGTCGGCGTCGGTGAGCCGGGCGATCGCGGCGCGGCGCACCCGCGGCGACTCGTCGGCGCGGGCGAGGATCGCGATCACGCCAAGCTCGGACTCGGGCAGGGTATCGAGCGACGCGAGACGCACGGCAGGATCGGCGTGTTTCCACGCGGGCTGCGGGCGAAGGCGATCGAGCAGGGCCATAGGACGGACTACCTCGCGAAGAGCGTCGACCGCGTCGGCGCGCGCGGCAACAAGGGACGCGGCGAAACCGGCGGACGATCACAGGGAGTGTACCCGAGATCCCACGCGCCTTCGCCAGCGATCTCGTGCATCCATCGACGCAAAATCGCGATCGTAAAATGTGGATGGAAATCCGGAATCGTGGATTGAGCACATCTCTTCCTGTGTCTACAATGTGTCGCCCCGCATGCCTTCCCCGCCCCGAGCGTCCTCGTCCCCGCAACGCTTCGATCGCCGCATCATCGAGGGCCCGCTGACGGCGGCGGTCTGGCACCTCGCCTGGCCGGCGATGCTCCAGAACGCGATTGGCGGCGCGCAGGGCATCGTCGATCACGCAATGGTCGGACAAGTCGTCGGCTTCACCGGCAACGCCGCCATCGGCGTGAGCTGGCAGATCTTCCTGATCGTGATCGTGTTCATCAGCTCGCTCTACACCGGCATGGGCGTGCTCGTCGCGCGGCACGCCGGCGCCGGCGATGCCGAGACGGTGAACCGCGTCGTCTACCAGGCCTTCCTCACCTCGATCTTCCTGTCGCTCGGCGTCCTCGCCCCGATCGGCTACGTGCCGGCGCCCTTCCTGCTCGACCTGGCCAACGCCGCGCCCGAGGTCCAGGCGGTGGCCCTGCCCTACCTCCGGGTCATGTTCGCGGGCAGCCTCGGCATGCTGCTGTTCTTCATGCTCGGCGGGGCGCTGCGCGCCGCGGGTGACTCGCGGACCCCGCTCTACCTCGGCGTCGGCCTGACGCTGACGCACCTCGCGCTGAGCAGCGGGTTCGTCACCGGCTGGGGCCCGTTCCCGCGACTCGGCGTGGTCGGAGCGGCGCTCGGCGCGGTCATCAGCAGCGTCGGCGCCGGCCTGGTCGGCCTCGCCCTCCTGTTCGCCAAGCGCACGCCGATCCGGTTCTCGCGGACGATGCCGCTGGCGCCCGACTGGACGGTCATCCGATCGCTGTTCCGCTTCGGCCTGCCGACCGGCCTGCAGGGCGTCGCCATGAACGTCGGCGGGCTGCTGCTGCTGCGCTTCATCGGCAGCCTGCCGCACAGCGCCGAAGCGCAGGCGGCGTATTCGGTCGGCTACAACCAGCTGTTCTCGCTCATCACGTGGACCTCGGTCGGCCTGATGGGCGCCGCCGCCACGGTGGCCGGCCAGAACCTCGGCGCCGGCAAGCCGGAGCGCGCCGTCGAAGGCGTGTGGGCCACCGCGCGCATCGGCCTGCTGCTGGCGGGCTCGGTCGGCGCTCGTCTTCCTGCTCGTGCCGCGGCTGCTGCTGGCGCTGTTCGGCATGAAGGACGGCCTCGTCCTCGACATGGGCACGCAGCTCCTGCGCGTGCTTGCGGTCTCGGGCCTGTTCGTGACGCTCGCCCTCGTCCACACCGGCGGACTGCAGGGCACGGGCGACACGCGCAGCCCGTTCTTCATCTCGTTGATTTCGCAGGTCGCGGTGCCGCTCGGCCTGTGTCTGGTGCTGCAGATGACCGGCACGCTCGGGCCGCTCGGCATCTGGGCCGCCATCCTGCTCGGCCACACCACCCGCGCCGTGCTGTCGATCATCCGATTCCGCCAGGGCAAGTGGCGCGCGATCGAGGTCGGCGTCGCCTCTGCCGACGCCCGCTGAGACCGTTCCGAAGGGTTCCGCTCCGTGAGCAAAGTTCCGCCGTCCGATCCCTCGCTCTTCGATTTCGACGAGGATGCCGCTGCCCCGCCGCCAGCCCCGCCCGGGCGCCCGCCCGCCGGCGGCGGCGCGTCCGGCGGTAGCTCGGCTGGCGGCGACGACGCCGTGGCGCTGCACGACGCGGCGCGGTCGCGCTACCTGAACTACGCGCTGTCGGTGATCACGGCCCGCGCCCTGCCCGATGTCCGCGACGGCCTCAAGCCGGTGCAGCGCCGCATCCTGTTCTCGATGTGGCAGCAGGGCCTGCGCGCCGACGCCAAGCACCGCAAGTCGGCGACCGTCGTCGGCAACGTCCTCGGCAACTTCCATCCGCACGGCGACGCGTCGGTCTACGACGCGCTCGTCCGGATGGCGCAGTCGTTCTCGCTGCGCTATCCGCTGATCGACGGCTCCGGCAATTTCGGATCGCTCGACGGCGACTATGCAGCCGCCTACCGCTACACGGAATGCCGTCTCGCCCGCCTCGCCGACCAGCTCCTGACCGAGCTCGATCAGGACACCGTGGCGATGCGGCCGAACTTCGACGGCACGAAGGTCGAGCCGGTCGTGCTGCCGGCGCGCATTCCGAACCTGCTGATCAACGGCGCCACCGGCATCGCCGTCGGCATGGCCACCAACATCCCGCCGCACAACCTCGGCGAAGTGTGCACGGCGCTGGTCAAGCTGCTCGACAACGAGGAGCTGACGACGGCGCAGCTCTGTCGCTGGATCAAGGGGCCCGACTTCCCCACCGGCGGCGTGATCCTGAACACGCCGGACGAGCTGAAGGAGATCTATCGCACCGGCAGCGGCGCGGTGAAGCTGCGCGCGACGTGGGAGCCGGGACCGGTCAGGCGCGCCTCGAAGATCGTCTACGTCACGAGCATTCCCTACGCCATCGACAAGAGCGACCTGGTGGCGCGGATCGGCGACATCGTCCTCGGCCGCAAGCTGCCGCCACTGCTCGACGTCCGCGATGTCTCGACCGACGACGTGCGGATCGAGCTCGAGCTGAAGAAGGACGCCGACGAGAAGATGGTCCTGGCGTACCTGTTCAAGCACACGCCGCTGCAGACCAACTTCAACGTCAACCTGACCTGCCTGATCCCCACCGAGCAGGCCGAGGTCGGCCGGCCGGAGCGCCTCGACCTCAAGGCGATGCTCTGGCACTTCCTGCACTTCCGCCTCGACGTCGTGACCCGGCGGCTGGAGCACGAGCTGGCCGCGCTGGCCCGGCGCCAGCACCTGCTCGAGGGCTTCGCCAAGATCTTCGACGCCCTCGACGAGATCCTCGAGGATCGTCCGCAAATCCGAGGGCAAGGCCGACGCGGCGCGACAGATCATGGCCCGGTTCGGGCTCGACGCCGACCAGACCGACGCCATCCTCGAGCTGAAGATCTACCGGCTGGCCCGGCTCGAGATCCAGGTGATCCAGGAGGAGCTGGCGGCGGCGCGCAAACGCGCCCGCGAGCTGCGCGCGCGCGCTCGACGACGAGGCGGCGCGCTGGGCGATGGTCCGCGCCGAGATTGAGGCGGTGCGCACCGCCGATCCGTCGATCGGCAAGGACGCCCGGCGGACGACGTTCGCCGAGGCCGAGGCCGAGGTCGAGTACCTCGGCCGAAGACTTCATCGTCGACGAGGACAACATCGCCCTCCTCTCGCGCGACGGCTGGATCAAGCGCGCAGAAGGACGTCAAGGACCTGACCACCACCCGCCTGCGCGAAGGCGACGCGGTGATGGCGGCGATCGCCGGCAGCACCCGCGCGACCGCCGTCTTCTTCAGCAACTACGGCGCCGCCTACACCTGCCGGTTCATCGACATTCCGGCCTCGACCGGCTACGGCGAGCCGATCCAGCGCCTCTTCAAGTTCAAGGACGGCGAGCGCGTCGTCGCCGCCTTCAGCCTCGACCCGCGCCTGTCCGGGACGATCGCCGCCGCCTCACCCGACGACCCGCCGCCGGTCCACGCCGTCGCGGTGACCAGCGACGGCTACAGCCTGCGCTTCAGCCTGGCGCCGTTCCTCGAACCGAGCACGCGGTCCGGCCGACGCTATGCCCGGACGGCCGACGCCGCCGAAGTCGTCGGGGTGGCCCAGACGACCGGCCGCGAGACGCTGATCGCCGCCACCCGGCAGGCCCGGGCGATGCTGTGCAAGGTCGACGAGGTCAATTTCCTGTCCGGCCCGGGGCGGGGCGTGATCCTCATCAAGATCGATCCGGAGGAGGACCGCGTGCTCGGCTTCCTGGCCTCGGTCGGCGAGCGCGACCTGCTGCTGGTCGAGACCAGTCGCGGCGCCGAACAGACCATCAGCACGGCCAAGTACGAGGTCACCGGCCGGGGCGGCCGGGGTCGCGAGCTGCTCCAGCGCGGCCAGTTCAGCCGGGTGATCGTCCCCTTGCCGGACGTCCCCGTGCTGCCCGAATAGGCCGGGATTCGCCCCGACACCTGACGCCGAAATGCGTTCGATATGCAAATCGGATGGAGCGACGCGAACCTTTCACACCTGTAATTTGCCAACTGTACCGTGCGGCGTGCATAATGTGCGCCCGGGAGCGAACGTGCTCGATTCATGGACAAGAAGGCGACGTTTTTGGCGTCGCGCGTAGACGAAAGGACAGGAATGGGCTCAGCGGCGTCTCGTGAAGCAGTCAGTTCTATCCGCACCTGGGCAGTGACCGAAGGTCGCAAGACCACGTCACAGGGGCGGGCCACCGAGATCTTCGGCAGCCTCGTGTTCAACGACGACGTGCAGCGGGCGCGTCTTCCCAAGCAGGTCTACAAGGCCCTGCGGCGCACCGTCACGAAGGGCGAACCGCTCGACCACTCGGCCGCGGACGCGGTCGCGTCGGCGGTCAAGGACTGGGCGCTCGAGCACGGCGCCACGCACTACACCCACTGGTTCCAGCCGCTGACCGGGATCACGGCTGAAAAGCACGACTCGTTTCTCTCGCCGACGCCCGAGGGCGGAGCGATCGCGGAGTTCAGCGGCAAGGAGCTGATCCAGGGCGAGCCCGATGCGTCGAGCTTCCCGTCCGGCGGCATGCGCTCGACGTTCGAGGCCCGCGGCTACACGGCGTGGGATCCGACCAGCCCGCCGTGGCTGCTCTCGAACCCGAACGGCATGACGCTGGTCATCCCGACCGCGTTCGTCAGCTGGACGGGTGAAGCGCTCGACAAGAAGACGCCGCTGCTGCGCTCGATGGAAGCGCTGTCGACCCAGGCGGTGCGCATCCTGAAGCTGTTCGGCTCGCGCGCCGAGCGCGTCACCGCGACGTGCGGCCCCGAGCAGGAATACTTCCTGATCGACGCCAACTTCTACTTACGCGCGTCCCGATCTGATCAACGCCGGCCGGACGCTGTTCGGCGCCAAGCCGCCCAAGGGGCAGGAGCTCGAGGACCAGTACTTCGGCTCCATCCCCGAGCGCGTCCTCGCCTGCATGATGGAAGGCGAAGCCGAGCTCTTCAAGGTCGGCGTCCCGGTCAAGACCCGTCACAACGAGGTCGCGCCGAGCCAGTACGAAATCGCCCCGATCTTCGAGAACGCCAACGTCGCCACCGACCACCAGATGATGGTGATGGAGACGCTGCGCCGGACCGCGCCGAAGTACGGCCTGGCCTGCCTGCTGCACGAGAAGCCGTTCGCCGGCGTCAACGGCTCGGGCAAGCACCTCAACTGGTCGATGGGCGACGACCTCGGCAACAACCTGCTGCAGCCCGGGCGACACCCCGCACGACAACGTCCAGTTCCTGGTGTTCTGCGCCGCGGTGCTGCGCGCGGTCCACAAGTCGCAGGGCCTGCTGCGCGCCGCCATCGCCAGCGCCGGCAACGACCACCGGCTGGGCGCCAACGAGGCGCCGCCGGCCATCATCTCGGTGTTCCTCGGCGACATGCTGACGGACATCTTCGAGCAGATCGAGAAGGGCGCCGCCAAGAGCACCAAGCAGGGCGGCATCCTCGAGACCGGCGTGTCGGTCCTGCCGAAGCTGCCGCGCGACGCGGGCGACCGCAACCGCACCAGCCCGTTCGCCTTCACCGGCAACAAGTTCGAGTTCCGCGCCGTGTCGTCGGGCCAGAGCATCGCGCTGCCGAACATCTGCCTGAACGTGGCGGTGGCCGATTCGCTCGACGTACGTCGCCGGCGAGCTCGAGAAGGCGACGGCCGGCGGCCAGTCGCTCGACGCCGCGGTCGGCAAGCTGCTGACCAAGATGATCAAGGAATCGAAGCCGATCATCTTCAACGGCAACGGCTACTCGGCGGAGTGGGAGAAGGAAGCGGCCAAGCGCAAGCTCCTGAACCTGAAGAACACCGTCGACGCCCTGCCCGAGCTGGTCAAGCCCGAGGCGATCAGGATGTTCGAGACGCACAAGGTGCTGAACGCACGCGAAGTGCACGCGCGCTACGAGATCATGCTCGAGCAGTACGTCAAGACGGTCAACGTCGAGGCCCAGCTGATGGTGCTGATGGCCAACCGCTACATCCTGCCGGCCGGCCTGAGCTACCAGACGGCGGTGGCGCAGAGCGTGTCGGCGGGCAAGGCGGCCGGCGTCGTCTCCAGCGAGGCGAAGAAGCTGCTGGGCGAGCTGACCAAGACGGTCGACGGCTTCCGCAAGGCCACCGACAAGCTCGAGGCCGTGCTCGAGCACGGCGGCGGCTCGGCCGAGAAGCACGCCAAGTACATGCGCGACACGGTCATCCCGGCGATGAACGCGCTGCGCGAGCTCGGCGACACGATCGAGACCTCGGTGCCGTCGAACACCTGGCCGCTGCCGACCTACCGCGAGATGCTCTTCATCAAATAGGCGGCTGGTCGAACGCGGGTTTTGCGGCAAGAGCCGGCTCACGCCGGCTCTTGCTGTGTACGGCGTTCGAGACCGCCGGCGTCAACTCCCACTGCCAACTTCCAACTCCCAAGGAACTTCCAACTTCCACTTCCCACAGGGCCGACCACGCTCCGGCCGTTGTTGGGAGTTCGGCGTTGGGAATTCCTTGGGAGTTGGTCGTTGGAAGTTGGGAGTTGAGAGGGGCCGTGATGCCCTTGCTACACTAGCGACGCACCATGGCAGCGAGCTACACAGCAAAAGACATCACGGTCCTGGAAGGGTTGGAGCCCGTCCGCAAGCGCCCCGGCATGTACATCGGAGGCGTCGGCACGGCCGGCCTGCACCATCTGGCCTGGGAGATCCTCGACAACGCGATCGACGAAGCCATGAACGGCTACGCGTCGTCGATCGTCGTGACCCTGCACAAGGACAACTCGTCGTTGACGGTCGCCGACGACGGCCGCGGCATCCCCGTCGACAGGCACGCGAAGACCGGCAAGAGCGCGCTCGAGGTCATCTTCACGGTGCTCCACGCCGGCGGCAAGTTCGAGGGTCAGAACTACAAGACGGCGGGCGGCCTGCACGGCGTCGGGGCCAGCGTCGTCAACGCGCTGTCGAAGGAACTGATCGCCACCGTCCGGCGCGACGGCCACACCTACGAGCAACGCTTCAAGCAGGGCAAGCCGGAGGGCGCCCTGGTCAAGACCGGCCCGGCCCGCGGCACCGGCACGACGGTCTGGTTCCATCCCGACCCGGCGATCTTCCCGCGCATCGAGTTCGACGCGGCGCTGCTGCGTGAGCGCCTCGAGACGGCGAGCTACCTGCATCGCGGCGTCAAGCTGACGTTCGTCGAGGATGCCACCGGCGCCCGCGACACGTACGTCCACGAGGACGGCATCGTCGCCTACCTCGGCCGCCTCGTCGTCGAGCGGAACGAGCGCGCCGTCCACGAGACGCCGTTCACGCTGGCCCGCGACGGGCGCGACAACGAGGTCCGGGTCGAGCTCGCGCTGCAGTGGACCGAGTCGACCGAGGAGCACGTCCGCAGCTACGTCAACGGCATCCCCACCGGCTCGGGCGGCACCCACGAGAACGGCCTCCGCGCCGGCCTCGGCAAGGCGATCCGCAACTACATCGAGACGCACAACCTGTCGCCGAAGGGCGTCACCCTGACCGCCGAGGACCTGCGCGAGGGCCTGGTCGCGGTGCTCAGCGTCTTCGTCCAGGAACCGCAGTTCCAGGGCCAGACCAAGGATCGCCTGAACAACCCGGAGCTCCTCGCCGCCGTCGACGCCCAGGTGCGGCCGGCGCTCGAGCACTGGCTGAACAGCAAGCCGTCGATGGCCGAGCAGATCGTCGCCCGCGCCATCCTCGCCGCGCGGGCCCGCGAGGCCAGCCGCGCCGCACAGCAGGAAGTGGTCCGCAAGAGCGCGACTTCGGCTCGGCTGACGCTCCCCGGCAAGCTCTCCGACTGCTCGATGAGCACGCCCGGCGCCACCGAGATCTTCATCGTCGAAGGCGACTCGGCCGGCGGCTCGGCCAAGCAGGGCCGCGATCGGACGCGGCAGGCGATCCTGCCGCTGCGCGGCAAGGTCCTGAACGCCGAGAACGCCTCGATGGCCAAAGTGCTCGAGAACAAGGAGCTGGCCGACCTCGTCACGGCGCTCGGCTGCGGCATCGGCAAGGCGTTCGACATCACCCGGCTCCGCTACGGCAAGGTGATCATCCTGGCCGACGCCGACTCCGACGGGCACCACATCGCGACGCTGCTCCTCACCTTCATCTACCGCCACATGCCGCGGCTCATCGAGCACAAGCACGTCTACCTGGCGCAGCCGCCGCTCTACCGCATCGACATCGGCAAGGAGACCTTCTGGGCCCTGGACGAGCCGCAGAAGCAGGCCATCCTCAGCCAGAAGGCCGGCCGTTCCAAGCCCGAAATCACGCGGTTCAAAGGCCTGGGCGAGATGATGCCGAAGGTGCTGTGGGAGACGACCCTCAACCCCAAGACGCGGCGCCTGCTGCGGGTCGACGTGACGGACCCGCTGGTCACCGACCGGATCATCAACGAGCTGATGGGCAAGGACGCCTCGGCCCGGTTCCGCTTCATCATGGAACACGCCGAAGACGCCTCGGAGCTCGACGTATAGAGGCCCGGTCCACGAACCGATATTGTTCACGGACTCGACCGGCCTCCCGACCTGTTCCGCCGATACCCGACCTGACCCGCCGAAACCCGATCTGGCCCGCCGAAACCCGATCTGGCCCGCCGAAACCCGATCTGGCCCGCCGAAATAGTTCGTCGGGCGGCCGAATCGCCGTCCTGAGCGACGGATCGGGCTGTATTCGCGGTACACTCACATGATCGGCTTGAGCGACACACGAGAACCATGAAGGGACACGACTTCCAAGGTGTCAACGCGGCCTACGTGGCCGAGCTGTATGACCGCTATCGCGCCGATCCGACCTCGGTCGATCCGGCGACCCGGGCCGAATTCGAGGCCGGCCTGGTCCCCGACGCCGACGTCCCCGCGGCGCCGGGCGGGATCGTCGACAGCGCCGACGTCGCCGAGGTCGTCGGCACGGTCAACCTGGCCGAGTGCATCCGCCGCTACGGGCACCTCGCCGCGACGCTCGACCCGCTCGGGTGCGCCCCGGTCGGCGATCCGTCGCTCGCCGCGCCCTTCCACGGCATCTCGGACGGGATGCTGGCGCGCCTGCCGGCCAGCCTGGTCGCCGGGCCGGTCGCGGCGACATCGGCCAACGCCCTCGAGGCGATCACCGCGCTGCGACGGATCTACTGCTCGACGACCGGCTACGACTACTCGCACGTCTTCGTCCCCGAGGAGCGTGACTGGCTGCGCCACGCCGCCGAGTCCGGTAGCTTCCGCCCGGCCGCGCTGCCCGTCGACGACGTCGAGCTGCTCGATCGCCTGAGCCAGGTCGAGGCCTTCGAGCAGTTCCTGCATCGCGCCTTCCCGGGCAAGACGCGCTTCTCGATCGAAGGCCTGGACCTGCTGATCCCGATCCTCGACGTGATCCTCGACGGCGCCGCCGCCGCCGGTGGATCGGACGTGCTGCTCGGCATGGCGCACCGTGGCCGACTGAACGTGCTGGCGCACGTGCTGTCGAAACCGTACGTGCAGATCCTCGCCGAGTTCAAGGATCCGGTGCACGGCCGCACCGCCTACAAGATCGACCTGGGCTGGGCCGGCGACGTCAAGTATCACTCCGGCGCCGAGCGCTCGCTCAAGAGCCTCACCGTCTCGATGGCGCCGAACCCCAGTCATCTCGAGTTCGTCAACCCGGTGGTCGCCGGCATGGCCCGCGCCGCCGGGACCAAGGTCGAAGGCCCGGGCAAGATCACCTTCGATCCGAAGCGCACGTTGCCGATCCTGATCCACGGCGACGCCGCCTTCCCCGGCCAGGGTGTGGTCGCCGAGACGCTGAACCTGGCCCGGCTCGACGGCTACTCCACCGGCGGCACGATCCACGTCATCGCCAACAACCAGATCGGCTTCACCGCCAACTCGCGCGAGGCCTACGGTACGTCCTACGCCAGCGGCCTGGCGCGCGGCTTCAAGATCCCGATCGTCCACGTCAACGCCGACGATCCGATCGCCTGCGTCGAAGCGGCCCGCGTCGCCTCGGCCTATCGCTCGACGTTCCAGAAGGACGTCATCATCGACTTGATCGGCTACCGCCGCTACGGCCACAACGAAGGCGACGAGCCGAGCTTCACCCAGCCGCTGCTCTACGCCAAGGTCGCGACGCATCCGACCGTGCGCCGGCTGTGGGCCGATCAGCTGATCGCCCGCGGCAAGGTCACCGCCGACGCCGCCGAGGTGCTGTACCGCCGCCACTTCACCGGTACTCGAGGAAGCGCTGGCGTCGCTCAAGCCGGAGCGCGACTTCGTCGAGCCGATCCCCGATCCGCCGCCGCCCGGCGCGGCGCGACAGGTGAAGACGGCGGTGCCGCTGGCCCAGCTCGAGGCGCTGAACGCCTCGCTGCTGTCGCGGCCGGACGGCTTCCAGCAGCATCGCAAGCTGGATCGCGCCCGCGAGCGCCGCCAGGCGATGCTCGCCCATCTCGACGAACGGACGATTGACTGGGCCGCGGCCGAGGAGCTGGCGTTCGCGTCGATCCTCGCCGATGGCGTCCCGATCCGGCTGACCGGCGAGGACGTCGAGCGCGGCACGTTCAGCCACCGCCACGCCGTGTTCCACGACGCGATCACCGGCAAGCGGCACACCCCGCTGCAAGCGCTCGGGCAAGCGCAGGCCGCCTTCGAGGTGCACAACAGCCCGCTCACCGAAGCCGCCACGGTCGGTTTCGAGTTCGGCTACAACGTCCAAGAGCCGGGCCGGCTGGTGGTGTGGGAAGCGCAATACGGCGACTTCATCAACGGCGCGCAGGTGATCATCGACGAGTTCATCACCTCGGGCCGCGCCAAGTGGGGGCTGACGCCGTCGCTCGTGCTCCTCCTGCCGCACGGCTACGAAGGCCAGGGCCCGGACCACTCCTCGGCCCGTCCCGAGCGCTTCCTCGAATCAGCCGCCGACATCAACCTGCGCCTCGCCAACTGCACCACCGCGGCCCAGTACTTCCATCTGCTGCGGCGCCAGGCGCTGCTTCTCTCGACCGATCCGCTGCCGCTCATCGTGCTGACGCCGAAGAGCCTACTGCGCCATCCGATGGTCGCGTCGTCGCCGCGCGAGCTGGCCGAGGGCCGCTGGCAGCCGGTCATCGACGACGCCGAGGCGCGCGGACGCGCCCGCGAGGTCCGCCGGCTGGTGCTGTGCAGCGGCAAGGTCTACGTCGATCTCGTCTCGAGCGAGGCGCGGGCGGCGACGCCGGCCGTGGCCATCTGCCGCGTCGAGCAGCTCTACCCCTTCCCCACCCAGGACGTTGCGGCGGCGATCGCCGGCTACCCGAACCTGCAGGAGATCCTGTGGGTCCAGGAGGAGCCGCAGAACATGGGCGCGTGGACGTTCGTCCGCAGCGAGATCGAGTCGCTGGCCGGCGACCGGCTGCCGGTGCGCTACGCCGGCCGTCCGCGCAGCTCGAGCCCGTCGGAAGGCTCCGGCTCTCTGCACCAGATCCATCAGCGCATCATCGCCGACCAGGCGTTTGCGCTGAACGTTCCCGTCGAAGCGCGCTGAGCAGCCGGCGCGCTCCCGTCGTCGTAGAGGATGTCCGTGGCCATCAATATCGTCGTTCCCCAGCTCGGTGAGTCGGTCGTCGAAGCCCGCGTCGCGCGGTGGTTGAAGCGCGAGGGCGAGGCCGTCGCCGCCGGCGAGCCGGTCGTCGAGCTCGAGACCGAGAAAATCGATCTCGAGGTCGGCGCCGAACAGGCCGGCGTGCTGACGTCGATCAAGCACCCCGAAGGGGCCGACGTGAAGGTCGGCGATGTGCTGGCCGTCGTCGAGGCCGGGGCCGCCGCCAGCCCCGGTGCCAGCCCCGCCGCCGGCGCAGCCTCGGCCGCAGCGGAGTCGACGTCGCCCGCCGCTGCCGCTCCGGCCGCCAACGACGGCAAGGACGCCCAGAAGGCGACGCCGACCGCGCGCAAGATGGCCGAGGCGCACGACGTCGCGCTGGCCACCGTCGCCGGCAGCGGCGACGCCGGCCGCATCACCAAGAAGGACGTCGCCGGCCAGATCCAAGCACCTTCGCCGGCTCCTTCGTCGCCGGCTTCGGCGCCCCAGGGGCCCGCGGCCGCCACGCCGACGCCGCCGCCGCTGCCTGCCAAGACCGCCAAGCCGGCCGTACCGCCGCCCGCGCCGCGCGCCCCCGGCACCCGCGCCGAGACGCGCGAGCGCATGTCGAAGCGCCGCCTGACGATCGCCCGCAATCTCGTCGCCGCGCAGCACACCGCCGCCATGCTCACCACCTTCAACGAGGTGGACATGACCGAGCTGATGGCCCTGCGCGAGCGCCGCAAGGAGGCGTTCAAGGCGCGCCACGGCCTCGGCCTCGGCATCGCGTCGTTCTTCGTCAAGGCGTCGGTCGCCGCGCTGCGTGCGTTCCCCCGTCTCAACGCCGAGATCCAGGGCGAGGAGATGGTCCTCAAGCAGTACTACGACATCGGGATCGCCGTCGGCGCACCGCAGGGCCTGGTCGTGCCGGTCATCCGCAACGCCGAGGACCTCTCCTTCGCCGGCATCGAACAGGCGATCCGCGTCTTCGCCGGCAAGGCGCAGAACAGCACGCTGACGCTCGATGACCTGAAGGGCGGTTCGTTCACCATCACCAACGGCGGCGTCTTCGGCTCGATGCTGAGCACCCCGATCCTCAACCCGCCGCAGGTCGGCATCCTCGGCCTGCACAAGATCGAGGATCGGCCGGTGGCCAGCAAGGGCCAGGTCGTGATCCGGCCGATGATGTACGTCGCGCTCAGCTACGACCACCGCATCGTCGACGGCCTCGAGGCGGTCCAGTTCCTCGTCCGCGTCAAGGAGCTGATCGAGGATCCGGGCCAGATGCTGCTCGAGGGCTGAGCCGGCACACGCTGCCGGCCCGGCCGGCGGCCCCGTCCGGCCGGCAGCGCCGGGGCGGCGTCTCAACAACGATGCGCCCGTGCGCCGCGCTCCTCGCCGTCGTGCTGGCAACCCCGACTTTCGCCGCGCCCCAGACTGCCCCGCCTGCGCCGCCGGTCGTGGCGCCGCCGGAGGCGACGCCGCCCAGCCTCTCGCGCGTCAAGCGCGGGCTCGATACCGCGACGCCGCTGCTCGACGCCGCCCTCACCGCGCCGGCGCCGACCTTTCGCACCAGCGTCACCGAACACATCGACATCTGGAAGTTCTGGGGCGACGATCCGTCCGCGGTCGCCGCGGCCGTGCGCCCCAACGGCGGTACCTGGCACCAGGAATTCCAGAACATGGTCACGCCGGACGAGTTCAAGGGCTACGGCGGCATCTTGAGCAACGGCGAGAAGCTGCAGCTGGCAGCGACCAGCCTGGCCTTCGCGAGCGCGATGAAGCTGGTCGGGATCGGCCTGCAGCAGGCCAAGGAAGCGCTGCACGACCGGACGACGCGCAAGGCGAAGGAAGAAGTGCAACGCGAGCTCGAGGCCTTCTACGCGCTGTACCCCGAGGCCCGGCCAGCCGCGACGCCGCCCTAGCCTCGCGCAGCCGCATCGCGGCGGCGGTCGTCAGCCTTCCGGCGGGAAGAGCGCCCGCAGCATCTCGGGCACCCGCAGCGCCCACGCCGCCTCCGAATGCTGGCCGCCGGCGACCTCGCGGTAGTGCAGATCGCGGTCCAGGTGCCACCCCTGTCGCAGCAGGATGTTCTTCAGCACGCGGACGTGGTGGACCACGCCGGGCCCTTCGTGGGTTCCCGCGTCGAGCCAGATCCTCACCGCGAGGCGGCCATCGAGGGCCCGCGCGCGGTCGAGGACGCGGCGCCGATGCCACCACAGCGACGGCGACAGCACCGCCAGCCGCCCGAACACGTCCGGCCGCGTCAAGCCGATGTCGAGCGCGGCGAGGCCGCCGAGCGACGATCCGCCGAGGCCGGTCGAGTCCGCCTCGGCCCGCGTCCGGTAACGCGCGTCGATCCACGGCTTGAGCTCGGAGACCAGGAAGTGGCGATAGGCGTCGACGCGGCCGCCGGCACGCCGTCTCGGATCGTGGCTGGGCGTGTACTCCTCGATCCGATCGACGCCGCCGTGATCGATGCCGACGAGGATGAGCGGGGCGATCCCGCCGCCGAGGATGAGGTGTTCCGCGGCCTCGTCCAGGCCCCAATCCTGGCCCGGCACGAAGGCCCGGCCGGGATCGAAGAGGTTCTGGCCGTCCTGCAGGTAGAGCACCGGGTAACGCGCCGCGGACGCGTCGTAGCCGGGCGGCAGGTAGATCGAGACGCGCCGCGCGGTGCCGAGCGCCGGCGACCGGAAGTCGTGCAGGATGTCGAAGCGGCCGGTGAGCCGCGCTCCCGGTTCTTCGTCGCCGCGCACGATCGACGCTGGCCCGAGGTCGCCGCTCGTCGTCACCACGCGCTCTATACTAGCGGGCCATGCCCGTCATCGAACCCGGCCAGAGGGCGCCCGCGTTCTCGCTCCCCGATCAGCACGGCGCGCCCCACACGCTGGCCGACTACGCCGGCCGTCCGCTGGTGCTGTTCTTCTATCCCAAGGACGCCACGCCGGGCTGCACCAAGGAAGCGTGCATGTTCCAGGCAGCGCTGCCCGGCTTCGACACGCGGCGCGCCGCGGTGCTCGGGGTCAGCGTCCTCGACAGCGCCAGCAAGGCCAGGTTCGCCAACAAATACGACCTGACGTTCCCGCTCCTGGCGGACGCCGATCACGCGATGGCGGAGCGCTACGGGGCGTGGCAGCAGAAAAGCCTCTACGGCCGGAAGTACATGGGCATCGCCCGGATCACGTATCTGATCGGCGCGGACGGAAAGGTCGCGAAGCGCTGGGACAGCGTGAAACCGGCCGAGCACCCGGCCGAGGTGCTGGCTGCGGTGCAGGCGCTCTGACCGAGCCGTCATGCGACCGCGCGCGCCTCGGCATGGCGCCGGCGGCGCCGCAGGCGGAGCAGCCTGTAGACGAGCCACCCGCTGCCGAAGGCTAGGATCGTGGTGAGCACCGGCAGCAGCACGCGGACGAGCAGCTCCGGGAACACGTCGCGCGGCGGACGAAGCGTCTCCAGGAAGAAGACGTGGATCAGGAAGGCCGCCGGGACGTAGGGCGAGAAGCGCCCGACCCAGCGCGAGAACCGGTTGGCGCCGGGTGACAGCGCCACCATCGCGACGCCCGTCGCATAGAGCACCGTCCCGGCCAGCATCCCGAGCCGCATTGGCCACGTGCCATAGGTCCGGCCGATCCACTGGAGCTCGAGCGCGTGGACCGCAAGGCCCAGGGCGATCAACCCGAGGGCCGTGCCCGCGCGCGAGCGCGGCGGGCGCTCGAGGCCGAAGGCGAGCCCCAGCCCGAAGAAGAGCGGCGCCTGCAGCAGGAACTCGTACCACCAGCCGTTGCCGGCCAGATGCAGGGGCCCGCCGTACGGTCCGATGGCCAGGCCCAGGCCGTAGAGCGCGGCCGTGCCGAACAGGAACCGGCGGGCGCTCACGCGCGGCAGCATCACGGCTGACGCGACGACGACCAGCATCAGCACGGTCAGGAACCAGAGGTGCCCGCGGGGCCCGTGCATCAGCAGACCCGCCGGGTTGGCGCCCTGCCGCTCGATGAAGGCCTGTAGCCCCAATCCCAAGCCACGGCTGCGCACCAGCTTGAGAAAGTCGGTCGCCCAATAGAACGCGCAGCCGATGGCATACAGCATGACCAGGCGGCGGAGGTAGGGCCAGGCCGCGCCCGGCGCCCGGGCGAGCCGGGGCCCCAGCTGCTCCCCGGCCAGGATCAGGAACAGCGGGACCGCGGCCCGGCTGACGATGTTCAGCAGCTGCTGCAGCACCTGGATCTCGCCCACGGCCGTGTTGCCGAGCTGCAGCTCGCTGTGGCCGAGGATGATCACCAGCATCGCGTAGACGCGAAAGGCGTCCAGGTTCGGCCGCCGTAGCCCGACGGGACGGGGACCAGGCGATGACGAGGGGCCGGGGGGGGAAGAAAGCATGAAGAGCAGCCGCCCGGGCTCGCGTTGCACGCCGGCCGCGGCGCGTCCCCTGGGTGTGGGGGCGCGCCGCCGTCGGTCACTCAGTAGCGGTAATGGGCCGACTTGTACGGGCCCTCGACGGCCACGCCAATATAATCGGCCTGTTCCTTGGAAAGCGTGGTCAGCTTGACACCCAGCTTCGCCAGATGGAGCCGGGCGACGTCCTCGTCCAGCTTCTTGGGCAGGATGTAGACCCGGCGCGCGTCGTAGTTGGTGCCGGAGAGCGTCGGCTGACCGGTCGCGTTGAAGTGGAGATCGAGCTGCGCCAGCACCTGGTTGGTGAAGGACGACGACATCACGAACGACGGGTGGCCGGTGGCGCAGCCGAGGTTCAGCAGACGGCCCTCGGCGAGGACGAGGATGCTGTGCTCGGGGCGGTTCCCCTCGGCGGCGAACACCCACTCGTCGAACTGCGGCTTGACTTCGATTCGCCTGGCGCCCGACTTGGCCAGGCCGGCCATGTCGATCTCGTTGTCGAAGTGGCCGATGTTGCCGATGATGGCCTTGTCCTTCATCCGCCGCATGTGGTCGACGGTGAGGATGTTCTTGTTCCCGGTCGCGGTGATGAACACGTCGGCCGTCTCGATGACGTCGTCGAGCGTGGTGACCTGGTAGCCTTCCATCGCCGCCTGCAGCGCGCAGATCGGATCGATCTCGGTGACGATGACGCGGCAGCCCTGACCCTTGAGCGCCTGGGCGCAGCCCTTGCCGACGTCGCCGTAGCCGAACACCACCGCGACCTTGGCCGACAGCATCACGTCCGACGCGCGGTTGAGGCCGTCAATGAGCGAGTGGCGGCAGCCATACAGGTTGTCGAACTTGCTCTTGGTCGCCGAGTCGTTGACGTTGATGGCCGGGAACAGCAGCGTGTTGGCCGCGGTCATCTCGTAAAGGCGGTGGACGCCGGTCGTCGTCTCTTCGCTGACGCCCGTGATGCCTTCGGCGATCTTGGTCCAGCGGCCCGGGTTCGCTTTGAGCTCGGTGCGCGCGGTGTCGAGGATGACGCCCCACTCTTCCGGATCGTTGGCCTCATCGAAGGTCGGGACGACGCCACTCAGCTCGAACTCGCGCGCCTTGTGGACGAACAGCGTCGCGTCGCCGCCGTCGTCGACGATCAGGTTCGGTCCGGTGCCGTCCGGCCAGACGAGCGCTTCCTTGGTGCACCACCAGTATTCGGTCAGCGTCTCGCCCTTCCAGGCGAAGACCGGCGTCCCGCGCGGGTTGGCGACCGTGCCGCCCCACTCGGGCCGGCCGACCGCGACCGCGGCGGCGGCGCTGTCCTGGGTCGAGAAGATGTTGCACGACACCCAGCGGACGTCGGCGCCGAGGTCGACCAGCGTCTCGATCAGGACGGCGGTCTGCACCGTCATGTGCAGCGAGCCCATGATCTTCGCCCCCGCCAGCGGCTTCTGGCCCTTGTAGCGGGTGCGGAGCGCCATCAGGCCGGGCATCTCGTGCTCGGCCAGGCGCAGCTCGTTGCGGCCGAACTCGGCCAGGCTCAGGTCCTTGACCTTGAACGGTTCGCGGCCGGCCTTGCGGGCGGCGTCATAGGCATGCAGGGTGTCGACGGCAACGGACATCAGCGGTCTCCTTGTGATTCGTGAGTGAGCGATACGGGCTGGCGTGCGGACGCCAGGAACAGCGACGGCCCTTCGGCCGATGCTTCGGGAGCCAGCGGCACGACCCGCGCCGCCTCGAGGCGCGCGCCCTGCAGCAGACGGATGACGTGCGCCTCGCCGAAGCCGAGCCAGACGTGGCCCATGCTCTGGCGGTAGTCCTCGCGATCGTGCGGCTGCATGTCGACGACGACGAGGCGGCCGCCCGGCTTCAGGATGCGCGCCGCTTCGGCCAGGGCGCGGGCCGGATCGGGGACGTGGTGCAGGACGAGCACGAGCAGGACGACGTCGACCTCGGCGTCGCCGATCGGCAGCGATTCGAGGGCGCCCTGCCGCAGCTCGACGTGGGCCGGCACGAGGTCCTCGGCGGCGGCGAGCATGGCCGCCGACGCGTCGACGCCGATGACGCGGCGGACGAAGGGCGCGACCAGCGACGAGACGTGGCCGGCGCCGCAGCCGAGATCGGCCACGACCCAGTCCGGATCGAGCAGGCCGAGCAGCGCCTTGGCCGGCGTGGCGGCGCCGAACAGCTCGTCGCGCAGCCGGCCCCACTGCCCCGCCGCACCGGCGAAGAACGCCTGCGAGGTGGCGCGCCGGGCGTCCAGCACCCGGGCCAGCCGGCGGGCATCGGCGGCCGCCGCCGGCGCCGTCCCGACCTGCCCGCGGACGACCTGCCAGAGGCCCTTCGCCGACTCCGGCAGGGCCGCGGTGTCGACGGAGTAGAGACGGCTCGTCGCCTCGCGGCGCGACGTCACCCAGCCGCCGTCGGACAGCGTCTTGAGGTGCCGGCTGACCGTGGACTGCGGCAGCCGCAACACCTCGCACAGCTCCGACACCGTCAGCTCGTGCGCTTCGAGGACGGCCAGCACGCGGACGCGGATGGCGTCCGAGAGGACGGCGAGCTGGTCGAGAATGGCGGCGGTCACGGGGTCGATGTGCGCGGCTTGGCGAACATCATCCGTCAAGCCGGATGAAAGAATACACGCCGGGATCGCAGACGTCAACCTTTAACCTTCCCCGGATCTGCGGACCCCCGAAGTCGGCCAACAATCGAAGACCTTTGACAGCGAGACGATGTAGCAGGCGTTCCGAAAGCCGAGGCCTGCAGCCGGCCCCGGCGAGCAGTCGGCCGCAACCTCCGGGCTCGTGCCGCGTCAATCCGTGCCTGGCGGAACGCCGGGCCGGAGCAGCCTACTTTGGGCTGTTCACTGACCGGGGAAGCCTACGCAAAGGCTCGCACCCACTTGGACAACACAACTCTCAGACGTCAGGCCCCGGTAGTCGCCAACCTTCTGTCTTGCGTGGTGCGATGCCTCCTACGGTCGCGGCACAGCCCTGGAGCGCCGCGATGGGTGTGGACGCGTGCGTCGCGCTGCACGCCGACTGACGCGGCTTCTGGTCGCGCGGACGTACATTTAGGCTAGGCGCCTAACCGCAGTCGCCGGTAGCCGTCGACTACCTCGCTGAAACGATCGAGAATTCCTGGATCCAAACGCCCGTACTCGGTGAACAGCTGCATCGCACCTACCGTGGGTTCGTTCGAGTCGAAGAAGCTTCGCTGACCTGAACGATGCCAAGCCAGTCGATATTCCGCGCAGAGTATCTCCAAGCGTTCGTGACTCAAGAAACGCTGGACAACATCCGCTAGGCCACGGTCCTGCCCACGGTAGATGGAAATGTGCGGCTCGAAGCCGCGGAACGTCGGCTTCCACCACACGTCGCGAAGGTGTGGGCTGTCGACTCGCACGAACGCTACTTCTCCATCTGAGTTCGAGAAGCGCCCGGAACCGTAAATCTTCAGGACATCGCGAGACATCAACTCCTGAGCGCGCTCAAGCACGCTCGGCGACGGCTCTGCCGCATAAGGACCGCGAAGAGTTAAGTGAATTGCGCTACGCGCTTTCCGGCCCGAGACGATCTCTCGCATCCGCCACAGCAGAGCGTTCACCTCAGGATCGGTGACTTCCAACAACAAGAATGTCGAAGCCATTGGGGATGTCCCGTCCGCTGTTGAAATTCAGCGGCGGCTCGGGTGACGACTATGCGACCTGACGATCCTCGTCGGCGGTGAGGAAACCCAGCTGGCGATCGCGAGCGCGGAGCGCCGTGACCAGCGTGGGCATGTCAGCATATCCCTTCAGGCGGCGGAAGCCCTTCACGGCCTCGAGGATCCCCGCCGCGACCCAGCGCAGCATCATCTGCCCACCGCGCCAGCGCTTGACGTTGCGCTTGACGAGACGCGTGCGGCTGATGAGACTCTCCACCGCGTTGGTGGTCGCCAGCGAGCCCAAGTTCTCAGCAATCTGCGTGAGATGAGACAGGTAGAGCTCGTCGTGCAAAAGCGGCGCGCTCTCCAACAGCAGCAACATCCGAGTAGTGAAGAGATTCTCGACATCGTCGCTCGGAGAACCCGTTCGTCCCGTGAGGTCGTCGATGAAACAGATCTTCAGGGTACTGGCCGTCGTTGCTGAATTCTGGAAGCTTAAGCTCCTTGCTGTTGATTTGAATCAGTTCGCCGAACAGCGTGTATTCGCAAAGCCTGCTCTGTAGCTCGGCATCTCGTCCCGCCGTAACGAAAACGTCCAGGTCCGAATGGACTCCGAGCTCTTGCCTGGCTAACGAACCTGCGCAGAAGATCGCGACAGGCAAGCGAGTGAGAAACGTCGAGGCGGAAAACGCATGGCGAACCTGCTTAAGGTGCTCTGCGGACTGTTGACGCCTGGCGCCCAGGGCTTGGTGGTTGGTCAGCGCTTCGAAGCAAGGACCGGGCATCGACGAATAGACTACCACCTGCTCGCGTTTCGGTTGAGGCGGCTGGAGGGTCGAGCGTGGGCGATGCCAGCCCGCCAGGCTTGCTGGCACATACCCTAGGTCGACTCGAAAACAGCTCGACCTGCTGGTGCTGTCGCCGGGCATTCCTACGAGCCGCCGACGCGGCCAGCCCCTGGGTCGACGTCGCCACGCAGCTGGAGCCGGTCTTGAGTGGCGTTCGGGCTCGAATAGCTGCGGCACGCCGCGCATCGTCAGGCGCCGTCCAGGAGCGCCGTCAGGCGCTGGTAGCCGCTTCGGCTGACCGGCAGGCGCCGGCCATCCTTCAGGATCACCACCCGGCTGTCGCGGGTCAGCGGCTCGACGCGGGCGATCCGCGTCAGGTTGACGATGAACGACCGGTGGATACGGACGAAGGCGCGGGCATCGAGCTCGGCCTCGACCTCGGCCAGCGGCTGCTCCTTCAGGTACTCCTGCCCGGCCGAATGGAAGCCCACGTAGTCGTCGCGGGCCTGGACGAAGTCGAGCGCGTCGACGTCGATGACGTGGACGCGCGTCCCGTCGCGCACCAGGATCCGCTCGGCCGGGCCGCGCTCGCTGGCCGGCGGCCGCAGCGCCGAGATCGGCGGCACCGCCGGCTGGCCGGGGGCGCGCAGGCGGACACGGGCGATGGCCTCGGCCAGGCGCTCGGCGCTGATCGGCTTGAGCAGGTAGTCGACGGCGTGGACCTCGAACGCCCGCACCGCGAACTCGTCGTACGCCGTGACGAAGATCACCGGCGTGGCCCGGCCGATCAGCTCGACCACCTCGAAGCCATCGAGCTTCGGCATCTGGACGTCGAGCAGCACCAGGTCCGGCGCCTGTTCGGCCACCGCCTTGACCGCCTCGAAGCCGTTGGCGCACTCGGCGACGAGCTCGACGCCCGGCATGCCGGCCAGGTACTCGCGCAGCACCTGGCGGGCCAGCGGCTCGTCGTCGACGATGATCGTGCGCAGCGCGCTCGCCTCACTCATGCGCTCTCCTTCGCGCGGATCGCCGGCAGCCGGATCTCGGCGCGGAACCGCTCGCTGTCGCCGCCGACCCGCAGCTGGCCGACGCGGCCGTAGCCGGCGTCGAGCCGCCGCCGGACGTTGTCGAGGCCGACGGCCGGCCGCCCGACGCGCGGCTTGGGTGGCCCGTCGACCGGATTCTCGATCGCCACCACCAGCTCCTCGCCGTCGATCCGCGCCACGATCGACACGGTGCCGCCCTCGAGCCGCTGCGCCACGCCGTGGCGCAGCGCGTTCTCGACCAGCGGCTGGACGATCAGCGGCGGGATGGCGATGGCCAGCGCCTCCGGCGCGATCGCCCGCACCAGCTGCAGCCGTTCGCCGAAGCGCACCTGCTCGATGGCCAGGAACTGATCGACCAGCGCCAGCTCCTCGCCGAGCGGGATGCGCTCGAGCGACGACAGGTGCAGCGTGCCGCGCAGGAAGTCGCCGAGCAGCAGGCACATCCGCCGCGCCGCCGGCGGGATCGGCGGAGGTCAGCGCGCTGATCGAGTTGAGGCTGTTGAAGAGGAAGTGCGGCGTCAGCTGCGCCCGCAGCGCCCGCAGCTCGGCCTGCGCGCGCCAGCGACTGCGCGGTGGCGGCCCGCGTCTCGGCGACGCGCGAGTCGTCGACGGCGATGGCCAGGTAGTGCAGCACCGACGACAGCAGGAACACCGGCACGGCGCGGCCGAACATCGCCGACTCGAGGCCGATGAAGCTGGACCCCGGCGGCGGGCTGACCAGCGAGACGAGAAGCGCGTGCGCGAGCAGCGCCCACAGCGACGCCGAGATCAGCGCCACCAGCAGGTGGACGAGCGGCGGCCGCCACAGCGGCGAGGAACGCAGCGGGAAGCGCTGACAGAGGTACCAGGGCGTCAGGCAGATGAAGCCGAACACCAGGACGATCGGCACCACCACCGCGGCGACCGCGGCGCCGATGCGCTCCAGGTAGACCAGCGCACCGCCCAGCACCAGCCACAGGGCGGCGTAGGCGAAGGTCAGGTCGCGACGTGCGAGCAGGGGGTGCACGGTGCGGGAGCGCGCTTTAGCGGACTGTAACCACTAGTTCTTGACCTCGACCCCGCCCATGAAGGCGTTGCCGCGCAGGCTCACGCGGTGGGTCGGCACGGTCGGCGGCGTGGTGCTGTCGACGATGCCGCCGAGGATCGGCCAAGCCTCATTCTGGACCAGCCAGCCGGGCGGGACACGGATATCGATGCCGCCCCACATGGCGAAGACCTGGATGACCAGCGGATCGGAGGTCGGCGTCGCGTCGCGCAAGTCGACGTCGCAGCCGCCCATGACCGCCGACACCTCGACGTGGGCCAGCGGGCCATGATGCCGCCGATCGGTCCCCCACAGAATCGCGAACAGCCGCAGCACGTGCGGCGACTCATTGCCCGACCTTGCGCCGGTCCAGGCGCCGGCGGCGGCGGGCCCGCCGGCCGGCGGCGCGTCGAAGCGCGGCGGGAAGCCGAGGTCGCCCATCGGCCCGAAGCCCGTCGGGACACCCGGCACGGGCGGCGGCTGGGCCGGATCGGAGGTCCCCGGCCAGCGGCGCTTGGGCCGCACGCGGCCGAACATGAAGCGCAGGCCGATCGCCACCAGGATCAGCGGCACGAAGTCGGACAGGCGGAACTTGAAGACGCCCAGGTTGCGCAGCAGGAACGCCGTGCCGACCGCGAGCCAGCCGGCGCCGACGACCCAGTCGCGGGTCTCGTGGCCCTGGACGATGTAGACGCAGCCGACCAGCATCGGGACGATCGGCCAGAACTTCAGGACCTCCTGCGCCTCGACGAACCCCAGGTTGTCGAGGGTGAGCACGACGCCCAGTACCGCCAGCGAGACGCCGATCAACGTGTGCGGCGTGATCTCGACGGTGCGGGGCGGCGGCATCATGCACATCCTACCGTTCACGTTCACAGCCACGCCACCAGCGGACGGGCGGCCTCGAAGACCACCGCCAGGACCACCTTGAAGATGGCCGGCAATCCGCCCGGCGCGGCGTTCGCCACCCGATCGGGCGAGGTGAGGAGCGTCCACATGGCCAGTACCGCGAACAGCGCGGCGGTGCCGGCGACGAATCCGAACACCGTGAGCCCGGCGCTCAGCCGCTGGTCCAGGTCGGGAATCGTCTCGATGGTTGGGTGCATCATGCCTCCGTCGCCCCAGTCGATCACCGGAGCGCCAGAGTGAGACTACGGGCGGCCCCCGGGCCGCCCAACGGCGTCCCGGCGAACGCCGCACAGTCACCGGCGAATTGCGTTTGGGGGCGGCGGTTGCAGTTTCTGCCCGCTGCCGCGGGCTGAGCCCAGGGCTGAGGCCCGGGCTGGGCACAGGGCTGGGCCTTGGGCTGGGTTCAGGGCCGGCGGTAGCGGGCGCGGATGGTGGGGATCAGGTAGCCGGTGAAGGCCGACGCCAGGTCGTAGCGCGGGGCAAAGCCCCAGTCGCGCGCGGGCCGCGGAGTCGTCGACGTCGGCCGGCCAGCGAATCGACGATGCCCTGCCGTTTCTCGTCGACCTGGAAGCTGATCGCGGCGCCCGGGAACGCCTCGAGCACGATGGCGCGCATCTCGTCGGCCGACGGGTTGAACGCGCGGACGTTGTAGGCGGTGCGGGTCAGGCGTTCGCGCGGCGCGGCCGCCAGCGCCAGCAGCGCGTCGATCGCCGTCCGGCATCGCCATGAACGGGATCCGCGTGTCGGGGCGGACGAAGCACGCGTACGGCTCCCCCTTCGCCGCGGCGTGGATCATCTCCGGCGCGTAGTCCGACGTGCCGCCCGCGGGCACCGTCATCGCCGAGATCAGGCCCGGGAAGCGCAGGCAGCGGAAGTCGACGCGGCCGGCGGCGCGCTCGGCGGCGAGCTGCTTGTAGTGGCGCGCGTAGTAGCGCCCGAGCTGCTCGCAGTAGAGCTTGTTGCAGCCGTACATCGTCGTCGGCTGGTTGTAGTCGTCCTCGGCGACAGCGCCGGCGCGGGCCTCGCGTCTCGAGATCGGGCAGGCCGTAGGCGGCGATCGACGACGGATAGACGAAGACGACCGGCCGGCCGTGCGACTCGCCCTGCCGCTGGGCGAACTCGAGCAGGGTGCAGCGTGCCTTCGACGTTGACCTGGTGCGCGGCTACCGGCGTGAACTCGCCGCGGGTCGAGAGCAGCGCCGCGAGGTGGAACACGAGGTCGACCTCGAACTCGGCGAGGATCGCGCTCGAGCAGGCCCGTGTCGAGGATCGACCCGGTGAACTCCCGGGCGACGAGGCCGGTCAGCGACGGGTCGAGCGGGCGTCAGGTCGAGCGTGACGATCGGCTGAGCGGCTTCGGCGGCCAGCGCGGTGATCAGGCCGTGGCCGATCTCGCCGCCGGCGCCGGTGATGAGGACCGACGGGTTTGCGGATCATGACGTCAGCGCTTCAGCAGACCGAGGCCGTCGAGCTCGGTCTCGAGCCGGCCGACGAGGCGCGTCGAGATGCGTGACGATGGCGCCGACGGTGTCCGGCTGCGACAGGTCGACGCCAGCCGCCTTGCAGCAGCGCCATCGGGTGATCGCTTGCTGCCCGGCGCGCAGCAGATCGAGGATAGCGGCGGACGCCCTCGGCGCGCTGCGCCGGATCGGCCGCGCGCACGTCCTGCAGCAGCCGCGCGCTCGACGCGAAGCAGGTGGCGTACTGGTAGACGTAGTAGGGCGACCCGAAGAAGTGCGGGATACGCGCCCACGTGACCTGCGCAGCAGGTCGTCGTCGGCCAGGGTGTCCCCGTAGAAGTCGGTCAGCAGCCCGCGGTAGAGCGTGCTCAGTGCGTCGGCGGTGATCGGCTCGCCGCGCTCGACCATCCGGTGCGCCTCGAGCTCGTAGTTGGCGAACAGCACCTGCGCGGTAGAACGTGCCGGTCACCTCGTCGATGGCGTGCTGCAGCAGGACGACCCGCTCGCGCGGATCGGTGGCCCGCGCCAGCATGTAGTCGAGGAGCAGCGCCTCGCTCAGCGTCGACGGCACCTCGGCGACGAAGATCGTGTAGCTCGAATACACGAACGGCTGCGTCTCGTGCGCCAGCATCGTGTGCATCGAGTGGCCCATCTCGTGGGCCAGCGTGAAGACGCTGTCGAGCGTGTCGTTCCAGTTGAGCAGCATGTACGGGTGGACGCCGTAGACGGCCGCCGAATAGGCGCCGCTGTGCTTGCCCGGGTTCTCGTAGACGTCGATCCAGCGCTCGGCGAAGGCGCGGCGGACGCGCGCCTGGTAGTCGGCGCCCGAGCACCGCCGTCGACTCGACGATCCAGTCGGTGACGTCGTGGTAGGGTAGCGCCGATCGAACTCGACGAGCGGGATGGTGCCGTCGTAGAGGTGGTAGCTGTCGAGGCCGAGGACGCGCTTGCGCAGCCGCTCGTAGCGGCGCAGCGGCTCGACGCCGGCGCGGCCGGTGGCAATCAGGTTCTCGACCACCGACGACCGGGATGGCGTTGCCGTCGAGGGCGGCCTCGAGCATCGTCGCGTAGCCGCGCGCCTGGGCGTGGAACCAGTCGCGCTGCAGCACGCCGTTGTAGAGCGAGGCGTAGGTGTTCTGGTGGTCGGCGAACGGCTGGTGGTGCGCCGCGAAGGCCTTGGCGCGATCCGCCTGGACGCGGTGGGTGGCGAGGATGGCGCGGTAGCGGGCGTAGGTGGCCTGCACCTCTTCACCGGTCGAGAGCGTGATCGTCGGGAACTTCGCGTCCGCGGTGGCGAGCGCGTCGTAGCCGTCGTCGGGGCGAATTGCCGAACTGCGCCGACAGCGCCAGCAGCCGCTCCCCCGCCTCGTCGAGCACGTGCGCCTGCTGCCGGTAGCAGATCCTCGATCGCGAAGCGATAGACCGCCAGCGCGTCCGACTGCCCCCATCCAGCCCTGGACGGTGCTCGAGCGGAATCGCCAGCAGCTCCGGGTTGAACCACGCCGTCGCCTGGCCCCACTGCGCGAGCAGGTGCTGGACCCGCTGGCGCCGGCCGTTGGCGCCGTTGTCGCGCTGATCCTGGTCGTAGGTGAGGGCGGCGAAGTAGTAGACGCGATAGGCGAGCTGGCCGACCGCGTCCCGCTCCTGGAAGGCCGCGACCAGCGCCGCCGCGCCCGAGGCCAGCGTGCCACGCTGCGCCGCCAGGCGCTTGACGCCGGCTTCGAGCGCGCCGCACCCGGCCTCCCACTCCGCGGTGCTGCGGTAGATGTCGTCGAGCTGCCACGTGTCGCCGACGGCGAGCTCGTGGCGGTCCTTGGGCGAGCCCGTGGTCGGGGCAGCGGAAGCGGTCATCTCATCGTGATACATTGGCGTCCTTCGCGCGTCAAGGGCGGTCTTCGACATAGGAGGCGGCGTTGGGTGATCGCGACGACTACATCCTCTTCAGCGGCGGCGCGCCCGGCGCCGAGATGGCCTTCGGCGAGAACGCCGAGCGCCTCGGCATCGAGGAAGTGAACTTCGCCTTCGAGGGCCACGTGCACGTCCGCACCCGCGGCCTGCGCATCCTCAACCACGAAGAGCTGAAGGCCGGCGACGTCAGCCTCGACTACGTGTCGAAGCTGATGAACCGCCGCTACTCGGACGCGCCGACCATCCGCAAGGTGCTGCAGTCGATCTGGTACCAGGTCAACCACGGCCAGGAGATCTACGTCATCGGCGCCGTGCTGCCGGATCACACCGTCAAGGGCGGCACCGGTTGGGGCGCCGAGTTCGCCAAGCTGTGCAACAAGCCGCTCTTCGTCTTCGATCAGGAGCGCGACGGCTGGTTCACGTGGAACGGCCAGGCGTGGGCGCCCTGCCCCGCCGGCGATCCGGTGATCCGCCATACCCACTTCACCGGCACCGGCACGCGGCACCTCACCGACAAGGGCAAGGCAGCGATCGCGGCGCTCTTCGACCGCAGCTTCGGCGCGTGACCCTGTGGACGTCCAAGGCGATGCGGCGGCCGATTCCGCTCGCCTGCTCCACGACGCTGTTCGCCATCGTCCTGCTGGCGGCCGGCCTGACCGGTTACCGCATGAGCAAGCACGCGGCGTTCGTGGCCGGCACGCACTGGTCAGGTGCGGTGCTCTGGAGCGAGGTCGCTGCCGGCCTCGTGCTCCTCGCCGCGTCCGTCTGGCTCTGGCGGCGCGCGATCCGCTCGCTGCACGCCTGAGCCGACGCCCCGCCGCACCCGACTTAAGAGTTGGGCGTTGGGAGTGCCTTGGCAGTTGGAGATTGGGAGTTGGGAGTTGACGCGGCCACTCCGCGCTCTAATCCAGGTGCCCCTTCTCGCTGTCGCCCATCTCGACGCCTGACGGGAAGTACTCGCGCCACCGCTGCGTGACGGTCGCGGCGACGGCCGGATCGCACGTCAGCTCTTTCGGATACCAGGCCTTCATCCGCGCATCGATGACGATCGGCGGCGTCCGCGCGACGTGGTTGCGCACGACGCGCACCGCGGCGGCGTGGATGTCGGCGGCCGGCTCGAAGCGCGTGAACGTCGTCCACAGGAAGTTCATCGCGCTGCGGGTGGCACGCGCGGCGTCGTCGCTCAGGACGACGAGCGGCCAGGCCGCGAACGCCGGGGCGGTCGCGAGACGCGCCGCGGCGTCCGGCTCCTCCGCGTGGGGCGGCACTTCCACCACGAGACACCCCGGGCAGAACACGCGCACGTCGCGGACGCCGGCCGGCACGTCGGCCGACGAGAACGCCGCGGGCAGCGTCCGCACTGGATCGCCCAGCCCGAGCCAGACACCCTTCGACCCCTCGTTCACCTGGGGGCCGGTGTAGTCCAAGCTGTCCATCGACAGGTTGCCGAAGACGTAGAGGTCGCTCTCCGGCCGCGTCCGCGCCAGCACGTGCGTCAGCGTCGCCTTGAAGTCCGAGAGGTCGACGTCGCGATCCGTCACCAGCAGGAACTTGGTCAGCGACAGCTGCCCTTCGCCCAGGATGCGGAAGGCGCTGCCCATCGCCTCGCGCCGGTAGCGCTCGCGCACCACCGCGGCGGCGAGCGAGTGGTAGCCGGTCTCGCCGTACGACCACAGCTGGCGCACCGCCGGCATCACCAGCGGGAACAGCGGCGACAGCAGCGTCTGCAGCAGGTCACCGATGAAGAAGTCTTCCTGGCGCGGCTTGCCAACCACCGTCGCCGGATAGATTGCGTCGCGCCGACGCGCCAGCCGATCGATCTCGAAGACCGGATAGTCGTGGCGCAGCGAGTAGTAGCCGTAGTGATCGCCGAACGGCCCTTCCGGCTTGCGGACGTGCGGGCGGACGTGTCCCATGAGCGCGAACTCGGCGTTGGCGACCAGCGGATGCGGGCCGCGGCCGGCGACCAGCGGCAGGCGCTGCCCGGCGATCAGCGACGCCAGCATCAGCTCGGGGACGTTCTCGGGCAGCGGCGCGATCGCCGCCAGGATCAGGGCCGGCGGTCCGCCCAGGAACACCGTGACCGGCAGATCGACGCCGCGCTGCTCGGCGACTGCGTAGTGGAAGCCGCCGCCCTTCCCGATCTGCATGTGCAGCCCGGTGCTGCGCCGATCGTGGACGTGCAGCCGGTACATGCCGAGGTTGTGGCCCTGGCGATCGAGCGGCTCGGTATAGACCAGCGGCAGGGTGATGAAGGGGCCGCCGTCCTCGGGCCAGCTCGTGATCACCGGCAGCTCGTCGAGGCGGACGTCGTCGGTCACGTGTTCGACGACGGGCCCGTTGCCGCGCCGCGACAGGCCGACCCGCGCCAGATCGCCGAGCAGCCCGCGCGCGCCCCACAGCTTGGCCGGCGTCGGCGGGAGAATGGTTTCGGCGGTGCGGACGAGCTGCTCGATCAGCGCATGCGGCCGCGTCCCGAACGCCAGGCCGGCGCGCCGCGGCGTCCCGAACAGGTTGGTGACCAGCGGGAAGCGGGCGCCGCGGACGTTCCGGAACAGCAGCGCCGGTCCGCCGGCGGCGATGACCCGGCGATGGATCTCGGCGGCTTCCTGGTTGGCGTCGACGGGCGCGGTGATCTCGACCAGGTCGCCATCGCGGCGCAGCCGGTCGAGGAAGGAGCGGAGATCGGCGAACCCAGTCATCGGTCAGTGTGGGGCGCGGGCGTGACGCGCGCGGCACCACCACCATCATGGATCGGGGATTCCGCCCGGGCCCACTCCAGGGATCCGATCCAGGCGCCGCGGCAGGCGACGCGTGTGCGGCCACGGCGCCCAGGCCGCTCCGCCCGGGCGCGGCGCCACGCCGACCGCATAGAGGACGGCCTCGTGCAGGCCGTCGACGCCCAGCAGCCGCTCGGTGACGCTGTCGGCGAGCGCCATCGTGCAGAACGGCGCCAGCCCCTGGTCGGTGGCGAGCAGGCAGAACGTCTGGGCGTGGTGCCCGACCTCGGCCAGCACCGTGCGGTAGGCGCGAGGCGTCTGGTAGCGCCACTGCGCGCGCGCGAAGACGGCGGTCATGAACACCATCGCCGGCGCGCCCGCCATCCACGCCTGGTGCGGCACGCACGCCGCCAGGGCCCGCGCCGGCAGGCCGCGACGCACGCGCACGAGCCGATGCGAGGCGGCCTCGTAGTGGTAGATGCCCGGCGCGACGCCGGCGACGCGGCGGACCGCGACGTAGGCCTCGACGGCGTGACGGGCCCCGCCCGACGGCGACGTCTTCAGCGGCATCCAGCCGAAGCCGTCGACGTCGACCCACGCCTGGACGCCCCAGGTGAGGCCGAGGAGCGTCGCCAGCGTCTCGAGCGGCAGCGCGCCGCGGCCCAGGCGCCGCCACGATCGGCGGGCGCGCAGCGTCGCCGCCAGGGCCGATCCGGTCGCCGGCGGCGGCAGCACCCGAACGTCGGCGGGCCGGGCGTCGGGGCGCGTCGTGACTGCGACCGGCGGCGGCGCCTCGCGCGCCCGCCGGCGCAAGGCGGCGTTGGCGAGGCGGCGCGGACTGAAGCGGACATTGCGCGTCGCGTCGTGGAAGAAGCCGGCGACGGGATTCCAGGCGGCCCAGTGCGCCGCCGCGGCGTCGTTCGCATCCGGCACTGCGGGCCGCGCGTCGGTCGCGGTCTCGAGCAGGCCGCGCCGGACGAGGGCGCGCAGCAGCGGCTGGAGGGCGGCCGGGGTGGCGCCTGGCACGGCCGACGCCAGCTCGGCGACCGTGCGCCACGCCGCGGCCGCGTCGAGGAGGGCCACGACCGGCGGCGCCGCCACCGTCCGCGTGCCGCGCGCGAACTGGTGCAGGACGAGCCCGTCCGGCTGCCAGTACGCGACGACATGCGGCGACCGCCGATAGCGCGCCACGGCGCGCCGCGGCGGCGCTGCAGGAGACTCGGTGCTGGACATGCGCCGAAACCGGCGGCTAGCCCCGGGAGACTAAATCGGAATGTCGAAGCCGGGCACGCAGGTGCCCTCGATCACATCGCGCGCGCCGCGCAGCGACAGGATCGCCCGGTCGAGCGCGTACGACTGCGGGTCTGAGCCAGCCGCGGCGGACCGCTTGGCCTGGGCGCTCGCCTTCGCCGGCTCCAGCTTGGCGAGGGTGCGGTTGATCTCGGCGACGATCTTCTTCACCGAAACAGTCTTCTTGCGCTGCGGAGCGGTCGTCTTCGAAGCCGGCTTCTTTTTCGCCATCGATTCCTGTCCGATACTCCCGGGCGGTCTAGGGCGCTGCCGGGTCAGCGCTCGAAGTCCATACTGTCGAGCAGCCGCGTGAAGCGCACGTCCGACCGGATGGCGTCGAAGCGGGCGTCGTGGCGCAGGAACAGCGTCCGCGCCGAGCGCTGCGCCACCGCCTGCTGCAGCAGCGTGATGGCCTGGCCGGCGTCGCCGACCGCCACCAGCACGGAGGCCGCGTCCACTTCCCCATCGGCCTTCGGGCTGGCCAGCAGCTCGTCGGCAATCTGGCGCGCCTCGCGCAGCTGGCCCGACCCCGCCAGCGCGACACCGCGCGCGGCCACGAAGAACCGATCCTGCGGATCGGTCGAGCCCTGCGCCCAGCCGTCCAGCAGCCCGAGCACCTTCGCGTAGTGCTTGCCGGCCAGGAGCGCCCGCACCAAGCCCTTGCGCGCCTGCGAGTAGCGGCCATCGATGGCCAGCACCTCCAAGAACGTCCGCTCCGCCGCTGCCTGGTTGCCGGTGTAGTGCCACACCATCCCCTGCGCGGCGCGGGCCGCGAGCGAGGCCGGATCGATCGACACCGCGGTCTGGACCTGCGAGAGCGCCGCGTCCATCCGGTCCCGGGCCACGAGGAACATGGCGTAGTGCTGGTGCACGGCGTCCGAGTTCGGCGTCAGCTCCAGCGCGCGCTGGAAGGCGCGCTCGGCGCCGTCGCCGTCCCACTCCAGATAGAAACGCAACTGCGCGTCGGCGTTCACCGCCGCGGCGTGGTCGCCGTCGATGGCGAGGGCGCGGCCGATCGCCTCGCGCGCCAGCAGGGTCGCCTTGCTCCGCGGCAGGCTGCCGTAGGTGACACCTTGCAGGACGTAGCACTCGGCCAGGCCGACCAGCGAGGGCGCGTGGTTGCGGTTGACGCTGAGCGCCTGGTTGAAGTGCTCGATGGCCCGCGCCACGTTCGGCTCGGACAGGTGGCGCATCGCCGAGCGGCCGCGCAGGTAGGCCTCGAAGGCCGCCGGTGCGGCATCGTCGGCGCGCGACAGGCGCGACGATTCCTCGCTCGAGGCGTGGACGCCGAGCCAGCGCACCATCCCGCCCGCCACGAGCCGCGGCAGCTCGCCGGCGCGCTCGACCGGCCGCTCGAAGACTTCCTCGAATGCCGGCGTGCTCAGCCCGGCGCGCAACACGGTGACGCGGACCCGGGCCAAGCCGTCGTTCCAGGTCGCGGTGCCGCGGACCAGGCCGGCGACCTGGTGCCGGGTGAGGACGGCGTCGGCCGTCGTCGCCTGCGGCAGGCCGGACGGATCCGCGGTGTAGGACACGACCCGGACGCCGGGCAGGAGCCGCACGCGCTCCATCACCACCTCGCCGATGCCTTCGGCGAGGGCGCGATCGCCGGACGACACCACGTCGAAGGGCTCGACGACGAGCGAGGCGACCGGCGACGCAATGGCCGGAGCTGCGGGCGTCGTCGCGCCATCGCGCAGGAGCCACGCGGCGACGCCGCCGGCGACGGTCAGCGCAATCACGATCGGCAGCCACACCGGCCAGCGCGAGGCGCGCGCCGCCGGACGCTCCGAGGCGCCGCTCGCCGTCAGCGTGGCCGATCCGCGCATCGCGGCGTCGGCTTCGGCGGCGACGGCGGCCAGCGTCACCGGCGACATCAGGCCGCTCTCGAGGCCGAGGGCATGCGTCAACCCGCGCTGCATCGCGCCGACGCTGGCGTAGCGCTGCGCCGGATCGGATTCGAGGGCCCGTTCGACGACGTGGACGAAGCCCTCGGAGAGGTCGGGTCGCAGGTCGTGGAGGCGCTTGCGCTCGCCGCGTTCCTGCATTCGCCGCAGCTCGCTCAACGATCGCGCGACGTACGGATAGGAGCCGGTGACGAGATGGAAGAGCAGGACGCCGAGGCTGTAGATATCACTCTGCGGCGAGGCGTCGCTGCCGATGATCACTTCCGGCGAGAGGTAGAGCGGCGTGCCGGCGACCGGCGAGGCCTTCACCGCCTCGTCGTCCTCGAGCAGCAGGCCGGTACCGAAGTCCATCAGCACCAGACGCCCGCCCTCTTCGCGAATGACGTTCTGCGCCTTGACGTCGCGATGGACCAGGCCGGCGGCGTGCACCGCGGCCAGCGCCCGGCACAGGTCCTGGCCGAGCAGCGACGCTTCGCGGCCGCCGAACGGCCCTTGCCGCTCGAGCAGCTGTTCGAGGGTGTTGCCGCGGATGAACTCCATCCACAGCCCGACCCGGCCGTCGTGGGTGTCGACGCCGTGGACGGTGACGACGTTGCGGTGGCGGACGCGGGCCAGCAGGCGGCCCTCGTTGAGGACCTTCGCGGCCAGCAGCTCGGCGGAACGACCGCTGGCCCGCAGCAGCTTCACCGCGACGTCGCGGCGGAGCGACTCGTCGAAGGCGCGGAACACTTCGCCGTAGACGCCGGCGCCGACGCGCTCCTGCAGCAGCAGCCGGCCCCAGCGGACCCCGGCGGCGCCCGGGTCGCCGAGCGACTCGGCGGCCGGATTGGGCTCGGACGCGAGCGCGCCGGCGGCCGGGCGGATGTGGCCGACGACGCGGCCACGGACATCGAGGGTGGACGCGCCGTCGGCCGGCGGCGCCTCGGCGTCGTCGGTGCTGCGATGGACGTCGCCGATCGAGGCGATGATCTTGAGGCGGCCGATGAGGGCGCGCTCGCGCTCGTCCGTGGCGAGCGCCGACGCTTTCGACCAGTCGACCGGCTCGCCGTCGGCGACCGACGACGCAATCTCGAGCAGGGCCGAATCACCCCTCATGGCCCATTTCCTCGGCGAGCCGCACGAGTGCGCGGGCGACGGCCATGCGCGCGGCATCCGGGCTGGGCTTTCGCATCTCTTCGGCGATCTGGGCGTAGGGCAACTGCAGTTCCACGCGCAGGACGATGGCCTGCCGCTCGTCCTCGCTCAACTTCTCCATCGCCCGCTCGTAGCGGGCGACGGCCTGGCCGCCGATGGCCTCGTCGAGCGGCGAGGCGGCGGCGTCGACGTGACCGTCCTCGTGCAGGCTCTGGGCACCAGGATGGCGGGTGGCGCGGCGGACCTCGTCGCGGATGCGGTTGACCACCGCCGTGCACGGAGGTACCCCTGGAGGGCGCCCTCGTGGCGGACCTCGAACGAGTGCAGCCGCTTCAAGGTCTGGAACACCGTGTCCTGAACCAGGTCGTCGGTGTCGAGCATGTTGCGGGCGTAGCGCGGCAGCCGGCCGCGCGCCCAGCGGGTGATCCGAGGCAGGTAGCGCCCGAAGAGGACGTTGACCGCCTCTTCGCTCTGGTTCTCCTTGACGAGCGCCAGCAATTCGATGGTCGACGCGGCGTCGATACCGTCGGCGGACGCAGGCTGCCGCGGGGGCCCTGGAGCGGGCCGTGGGGAGTCCATAGGCAGGGCACGGCCCGTGGAAGACACCACGGGCGGGCCCATGATAGCGGGTCGACCGTCAAAGCTGAAGGGCTTTCGGGCCGAAGCCCGCGCCGTGCTCCCTGCTGATGTCACGCGGCCTCCTTCCCGTCCCATTCCCATCAACGACGGCGGGCGGCAGGGCGAACGGCCGGGTGACGTCTTTATTTCCGGGCGGCCAGGGCGGCCAGCGGCTCGTCGGTCAGGCGGTAGACGGTCCACTCGCTGTTCGGCCGGGCGCCCAGGCTGTCGTAGAACCGGATGGCCGGGGCGTTCCAGTCGAGGACGGCCCACTCGACCCGCCCGCAGCCCCGCTCGACCGCCACCCGGGACAGGTGCGCCAGCAGGGCCCGGCCCACCCCGCGCCCCCGGGCCTCCGGGACGACGAACAGATCTTCGAGGTAGATGCCCGGCTGGCCCAGGAACGTCGAGAAGGTGTGGAAGAAGAGGGCGAAGCCGATCGGCACCCCCTCATCCTCGGCCAGGACGACCTCGGCGTACGGCCTGGAACCGAAGAGCGCGTGCCGCATCCCGTCCTCGGTCGCGACGACCTCGTGCAGCAGCCGCTCGTACTCGGCCAGGGCGCGGATGAAGGCCAGGATCTGAGGCACGTCGGCGACGGTCGCGGCGCGGAGTGTCATCGGAACCGGCATGCTATAACGGGTTCATGTGTCCGTCCGAGTCCGCCGAGCCGCAGACCGGCACGTCCGAAGCCGTCACGCGCGGCATTCGCGTGTCGGTCGAAGCGGCGTTCTCCCCGCCCCACTCCCGGCCGTCGCAGCAGCAGTGGTTCTTCGTCTACACGATCCGCATCGCCAACGAAGGTCAGGAGGCGGTGCAGCTGGTCAGCCGGCACTGGGTCATCACCGACGCCGTCGGCGCAGTCGAGCACGTCCGCGGCCTGGGCGTGGTCGGGGAACAGCCGGTCCTCGAGCCGGGCGAGGCGTTCGAGTACTCATCGGGCTGCCCGCTGACGACGCCGTCCGGCGACATGCACGGCACCTACCAGATGGTGACCGGCGAGGGCGACACGTTCGACGTCGAGAATCGCGCGCTTCCAACTGGAAGCGCCTTACACGGTCCACTAGCGATAACTGCCAACTCCCAATCTCCAACTTCCAAGGAACTCCAAACCCCCAACATCCAACCTTGCCGGAGCGCGACCGGCCCTTTGGGCGTTGGGCGTTGGAAGTTCCTTGGAAGTTGGAACTTGGGAGTTGGCGGCGGAGTCGCCTTTGCGCGGAGTCGCCCTACAACTCCGCCTGAAGCGCTTCCACCACCACGGCCACTTCCTGCTCGAGCAGGGGCAGCAGTTCCTTGGCCGGGCCGAGGTCGCCGCCCGCGGCGGCTTGCTCCATCTGCTCGCAGACGTGCTGCATGCCGGTGGCGCCGACGTTGGCCGAGCTGCCCTTCAGGCTGTGCGCCGCGCGCTTGACCGCCCCGGCGTCGCCTTGCGCGATGCCGTCGCGGATCGCCGAGATCTTCGGCGGCGTGTGCTCCACGAAGAGCAGCACCAGTTCGGCGACCACGTTGGGCTGATCCTCGTCTTCGAGGAAGCGGAGTTGTTCAATCGCTTCTGGATCGACGGCTGGATTGCCGGGATTCACGCGCGACGGATAGGTCATGGCTGGCAACATCATAGACTGCCCTGGCCGGACGCGATAGGCGCCGGGCCCCGGGCCCCTCAGTGTGGACTCGACCCCTCGACCTTGGCTGTGTGCGACGGCGCAGCGACCGGCGCCGGCAGGGCCGCGTCCGACAGTTCCGGCTTGGCGGCCGCGCCGGCGGCGAGCTCGCGGACCGCGGCCGGCAGGCTGCTCGTCTTGTAGAGATGCTCGACGATCACCGAGACGCGCCGGTTGCGCGCGTCGAGCGGTTCGGCCGCGACCCGCAGCTGTCGATCGGCGTAGCCGCGGACGCCGCGCACCTGGCCGACGTGCAGCCCCGAGCGCTCCATGACGCGGCGGGCGGCGTTGGCGCGATCGGCCGACAGCTCCCAGTTCGAATAGATGTCAGTGGCGGCGTAGGGCCGCGAGTCGGTGTGGCCCTCGATGACGATCGAGTTCTTCAGGTCGCCGAGCTCGCGGGCGATCAGGCTCGAGCACTTTCTCGGTGCCGGGGGCGAGCGCCGCGCTGCCGCTGGCGAAGAACGTCTGGCGCTCGGCGTCGACCAGCTCGATGCGCAGCCCGTCACGGGTCACCTGGATCTCGATCTGCTTGCCGAGCGACTTCAGGTCCGGCGACTCGGCGATCCGCGCCTTGATCCGCTTGGCCGTGTCCTCGAGCGCGGCGCGCTCACCATCGGCCAGGCCGTTCCCGTCGGCGACCGCATCGCCGAGGCGGCGCCGCCTCGGGATCGAGCTTCAGGTCGCCGCCGGCAATCGGGCCGTCCGATCTTCGCCTGGTCGAAAATGCCGGGATCGCGGAAGTAGCCGGCCACCGCGGCCTTGACCGGCTTGCTCTGGCTGACCAGCCACATCACCAGGAAGAACGCCATCATCGCCGTCACGAAGTCGGCGTAGGCGACCTTCCACGCGCCACCGTGGTGGCCGCCATGCCCGGCCTTCTTCTTCTTGACGATGATCGGCTGGGCGCCGGGGCTCATGCGGCCTCGGCCTGCGCGTCACGCCTGCGGGGCGCGGCAATACGCTTCCGTTTCCGAGAACGACGGCCGCAACTCGGCCGGAATCGAGCGGCGCGCGAACTCGACCGCGATGGCCGGCGCCAGGCCCTTGCTCAAGGCCAGGACGCCGCTCTTGATGGTGCCGAGGTACTGACCCTCGAAATCGACGTTGTGCTCGAGCGACGTCGCCATCGGGCCGACGAAGCCGTAGCACAGGAGGATGCCGAGGAAGGTGCCGACCAGCGCGGCGCCGACCTTGTGGCCGATCTCGCTCGGCGGCCCGTCGATGGCGCCCATCGTGATGACGACGCCGAGCACGGCGGCGACGATGCCCATGCCGGGCAGCGCGTCACCGACCTTGGCCAGCGCCTGCGCCGGCTTGAGCGCCTCGTGATGGTGCACCTCGAGATCGATGTCCATCATCGCTTCGAGATCGAACGGGCTGACGCCGCCCATGATGATCACGCGGATCGAGTCGGTGAAGAAGTCGACAGCGTGGTGGTTGGCCAGGAACTTCGGGAAGCGCGAGAAGATGGCCGACCCCTTCGGGTCGTCGCAGTGCGACTCGAGGGCCATCACGCCCGATTGCTGCGTGAGCCGGAACGTCTGGTACATCATCCCGAGCATCTCGAGGTAATCCTGCTTGCCCGGTCCGCTCTTGAAGAACGCGCCGAGGCTGCCAGCGAGGCGCTTCAGGAGCGGGAGCGGCGTGCTGATCATCATCGATCCGAGAGCCGCGCCCCCGATGATGACGAGCTCGGCCGGCTGGAAGAGCGCCCCGAGTGCGCCGCCTTCCATCAGGTAGCCGGCCGACGATGGCCACGATCACGACGACAGAACCGACAATCAGCAGCATGCGACGGGAAGCTCCTCGGACCCCCACCGGGGTCGTCGACCTAGCAATCGACGGGCCGTCGCTGAACTTGAAGATGGGAGGCCTGCTCGGCGAGTCGGAAACCCAGCCCCGCGCACGAGATGCGGCGGGTCCTACCTGCGCCGCCCGCGTGCGGACGCCGCGACGCGCCCAGCGTCGCCATTAGCAGGCCGGACGCCCAAAGGGCGGCCCGCGGCCCGGCGTGAGAGCCGGGCCGCCAGAAATCAGCGCACGGCGAGGACGCGCTCGGCCTGGCCGATACGGACCCGGACCAGGTCGGGGTCGAGGGCGGTGCCCGCCAGGGCCGTCAAGGCGGCCTGGGCGGGCGGCCCGGCGACGCCGGGACGCCCCGGCTCGCCGATGGCGATGCGGTCGACGGCGCAGGCGACCGCGACGAGCCGCGCCCCCATCGGGATCTCGAGGCCGCTGAGGCCGCGCGGATGCCCGTTGCCGTCGAAGCGTTCGTGCGAAGCGCGGACCAGCGCCGCCGCCTCGCCCAGGCCGGGCATCGCCGACAGCAGCTCGAAGACGACGTCGGGATGCCGCAGCGCGAGCACGCGATCGAGGCCGGCCAGCGTCTCCGCCGGCTGGCGCAGCGCCTGCGGCAGCAGGGCGAGCCCGAGCTCGTGCAGCGTCGCGGCCTGGGCCACGACGTGGCATGCGGCGGCGTCCATGCCGATGGCGCGGGCGAGATCGAGCGCGACGCAGCGCGTCCGCGTGGCGTGGCCGGCGGCACCGGGCAGGCGGCGATCGAGGAACGCGGTGAACGCCGACGTCAGGCCGGCTTCGGTGCACGGCTCGCTCTGGCACGCCTCGCGGACCAGCGACGCCTGCGCAATGATCGATCGCTCGAGCTCGCGATAGCGCGCCCGATCGTCGGCCGAGGCATCGCGCCACTCGAGCGCGCGGTGCACCGCGCGCATGACCGCGCCGCGCGTCAGCGGCGCCTCGATCTCCTCGACCGCGCCGCGGCGACCGTGGAAGCCGCGGGCCGTCTCGCCGTTCGGGCAGACCACGACGACGGGCAGATCGGCGTCGCGCGACTGGAGGGCGTGGGCGAGGTGCGCCGGCGTCCAGGCGTCGATCGAGCCCGACACGATGGCGACGTCCGCCTCTTCCTCCTGGGCCAGCGCCAGCGCCTCGTCGGGCGCGCTGACCGACAGGCACTCGAAGCCGGCTCCTTCGATCCAGCGCGCGATGGCGTGCTGGAGCCAGGGGTCGGATTCGACGACGAGGACCTGATGGGCGGCGAGGGGACGCATGGAACTCGATCCGGAAATCGGCGCGTTGGCCGGCGGCTGCAATGAAATCGGTCCATGCCGACGGCCGCTGGCCAGGCGCTGGGGTCAGACGCTGGCGACGACCAGCGTCTCGTCGAGTGTCGCCGAGGTGACCGGGACGCCCGGCGCGGCGGCGGCCTGGACCGTCGCGATGCCGAGCGCCAGTGCCCGGATGGCGGCGTCGAGCGACGTGAGATCGGACACCCCGCGCTCGACGGCGTCGACGAGCACCGTCACGAGCGGCGCGCCGCCCGGCCCGTCGAGCCGCCAGGGTGCCTCGGTCAGCTCGGTGAATCCGCTGTAGCGCGGGCTCGGCCCGGTGACGAGCACCTGGTTCACATCATTGCCCAGATGGACGCGTCCCTGCGCGAAGATCAGAATCGAACTGGAAGATGAAGTAGCTCTTCCGTCCGCCAGACACGAAGACGTCGACGCCGTTGGCGAAGCGGACGTGGACGCGGCCCCCGATGTCGTGCCGCGTCGGCGGCGGCGTCGGCCGCGGCACGGCCGGCCGGGTCCGGCTCCCCCACCGCCTGCGGCCGCGATCCGGACGGCTCCGCGCGGACCCCGGCCACGGCGTCGTCCGGCCAGCAGCGGACTTCGCTCCAGGGCCCCAGCCAGCTGTCCAGGACCTCCCAGGCGTGCGTGCCCGTGTGAATCAGGTGGCCGCTGAACAGGACGTGGATGCTCTCGAGCGGACCAAGCGTCCCCTCGTCGATCAGACGCCGGACGGCGCGGAAGTGCAGATCCTGCGACCTCGGGTGGTTGACGACCACGCTCGCCCCAGCAGCGGCCGCGGCGCGGCGGAGCTGCCGGGCCGACGCGACCGACGTCGCCACCGCCTTCTCCAGCCAGAGGCCGCGGGCACCAGCCTCGAGCGCGGCCAGGGCCATGGCGACCCGGTCCGGCGCATAGGCGCAGACGGACACCAGGTCGGGGGCGACGACGTCCAGCAGGTCCGGGTAGGCGACGAACAGGCGATCGGCCGGCAGGCCCCAGTCGACCCCGAACGCCCGCAGACGATCGGCGTTGGTGTCTGCCCCGCCCGACAGTAGAATGTGCGGATGAGACACATACCACCCCGCGTGTGTATGTGGTTTGGTTCGCAGCGGGTCGCGCTCAAGCGCCGACCCGATGCGGCCCGTGCCGATGATCGCGGCGCGCAGCCGGGCGTCGGACATGCGATGCGTGGCCCCTCCAGCGGCGAGTGTAGCAGCCGGGTGGACCATGTGCTTTTGGCGGACTTCCGGCCAAACCTGCGCGCTCGATGCACGGCCGCCATCAGCCGTGTGCTGGTATGGCCATCCGTTCCGGCAGCACGATTCTTGCTATTGCCGACTCGGCTCTGATGCGCTGTCTGCACGTGATCGACGCCCTCCGCCCATCGCCCCTCACGGCGGCCCTGACGGCGTTGCTCGGCACCAGACTGCGCCCCATTGGTGAGAGCGACGTCCACGACGTCCTCGGCTTCAGCGGCGGCACGATCGACGACGGGCTGCGGGCGCGGGCGCGCCGCGTCTTCGTCGCCGGCGCCGGCCTCGACGTCGCCGCCATCGTCCACGCCCGGGCCTACGACGTCATCCACGCCGTCGACGCGACCTCGGCGCATCGCATCGCGCCGCTGATCCTCGGCTCGTCGGCGACACCGTTCGTCTACAGCGGGCGCGGCCTGACCCGCCCGATCGGTGGTCCGACGTTCGGGCGAGCCGCAGACGAGAGCCTGGCCGCGGCCGCGGATCTGGCGATCCTCGACGCGACGGTCGACGCCTCGGACGCGCGCGCCGAGCTCGGCAGCCGCCTGGTCCGCATCGACCTGGCCCGCTCGGGGCTCGTCCCGGCCGACGGCAGCGCGCTCGACCTCGAGGCCCTGCCGCCGCGCGTCCCGCCGGTGCTGCGTGAGTGGCTGGCCTGCTTGGCGCGGGCCGCCGCATGATCGCCCACGCGACCATGGCCGGCTTCCCCTTCGAGCTGTATCGCGCGATCGGTGACGACCGCTACGTGACGCCGGGCGAGCTGCCGCCGGAGTCGGGCGAGGCCGGCCACGCGCTGTGGGAGGTGTACGACCGCCACTTCGGCCGCTTCACCGGGGCCGGCCTCGATCCCGGGTTCGCCCGCTTCGTCCGCGCCGACGTCCCGTTCGGCCAGGCCCGCTTCTCGGCCGGATCGCCGATCGTCGTCGCCGGGGCCGGCCCTGGGCTCGATGCCGTCGTCGCCGATTTGCGCGGCGTCCGGGCTCGCGTCATCGTCATCACCGACCCGGCCGGCGCGGCCGCGCTGCAGCGCCATGCACTGACGCCGGACCTCGTCATCATCGAGCGCGAGCCGGGCGGACGCGAGGACGCGCCCGGCGTCGAGCCGCTCGCCCTCGGCCAGCGCGCCGCGCTGCTCATCGATCCGTCGGCGCCGGTCGCGGCGTTCGAGCGCGGCGCCGGTGTCCGCCGGCTGGCGCGCGATCTGCCGTCGTGGGGTGTGTGGGCCGCGACCGCGGTGGCTGTGGCGTTGCGCGCCGGCTCGACCCGGTTGGTGACCCTCGGCCTCGACGGCAGCGCCGACGCCGACGAGCGGGCCCGCACCGATGCCCTGCTCTCGACCCTCGCCGTCCATTCCGGCGCCGAATGCCTCGAGGTCGGCCCGCAATCGGGCCGCGCCGGCTGGTGGCCGGTGTCGTGGCCGAACGTGGTGCCGGGCGACGCCCCGCAGCACGCCGCCGTCACCTGGCACGACCTCGGCGGCGCGTCGCTGCTGCGCGCCGAGGCGGAGCGCGATCTCCTGTTCCTCGCGCCGCTGCTGCCGCACGCCCGCGAGGCGCTGGCCCTCGCCCGGCGCGCCCGCGCCGGCGAGACGGTCAGCAGCCGCGAGCTGTGCCGGGCGATCGAGATGCTGCTGGTGTGGGGCGCCGATCCGAGCATCCGCTGGGCGCTGCAGCGAGCGCTCGGCCTGACCTTCCTGCCCCGGCTGTGGCGGACCGGCGTCTCGATGGCGACGCCGCAACGGCTGTGGCGTCCGCTGGTCCTGGCGCTGCACGAGCTGATCGAGCAGGCCGATCGCTTCGAGTCCCGCCTGACGACGCTGGCCCACGCCGCGCCGCGCGAGGGATCGGCGGCCGACCACGCGCCGCTCGAGCCGCGCTCGCTCGAGCGGCGGCGGCCGACCCGCGCCGAAGCCGAGCGCGTCAGCGTCGTCGTCCCCGTGCTCGGCGACCATCCGCACCTCGAGGACGCCGTCGCCAGCCTCGCCGAACAGACCTACGGCGAAATCGAGATCCTGATCGTCCATGACCCGGCGCACGCCGCGCGGTGCGAGTCGCTGCGCGCATTGCCGCTCTCGAACGTCCGCGTGCTGGTGCACGCCGGGGCCCTACGTCGACGCGCTGAACGCCGGCATCGAAGCCGCCACCGGCGCCTTCGTCGTGATCCACGGCGCCGACGATCGCTCGCACCCGCAGCGGCTTCGCGCGCCAGGTCGCCTACCTGCGCGCGCATCCGGACATCGGCGTGCTGGCGAGCGCGACCGGCACGGTCGACGCCGGGCGGAACGCCGGACGCCACGACGACGGCCCGACCGACGATCACGCGGCGTGGACGCCGGACGCGATCGACGTGCGCCTGCGCCGCGGGCCGTGCTTCGACCACGGCTCGGCTATCGCGCGGCGCGCCGCTGTCCGCGAGGTCGGCGGCTACCAGCTGCGCGCCGGCTCGCACGCCCGACCACGATCTCTGGCTGCGGCTGGTCCCGCGGGTCCGCTTCGCGAAGCTGCCGACCCGGCTCTACCTGCGCCGCTAGCCGCCTATTCGTCGGCGGCCGGCCTCTACGGCCGGCCGCGGGCCGCGCCTCAGCGCTGCCAGTCGGCGCGCGCCACCGGCATCCGCCAGCCGGTCCCGAACGCCCGCTCGGTGATGCGCAGGCCGGGCGCCGCCTGGCGGCGCTTGAACTCCGCCGTCCGCACCAGCCGCAGCACCCGTCCCACCGTCGCCGCGTCGAAGCCCGCCGCGACGATCTCCGGCCTGCGACTGGTAGCGCTCGACGTGGCGCTCCAGGATGGCGTCGAGGACGTCGTACGGCGGCAGCGAATCCTGGTCGGTCTGGTTCGGGCGCAGCTCCGCCGACGGCGCCTTCGTCAGGATCGACGAGGGGATCACCTCGCCGTGCGCGGTTGACCCAGTCGCAGACGCTGATAGACGCGCGTCTTGGGCAGGTCGGCGATCACCGCCAGGCCGCCCGACATGTCGCCGTAGAGCGTGCAGTAGCCGACCGCCAGCTCGGACTTGTTGCCGGTCGTCAGCAGGAGCGAGCCGAACTTATTGGACAGCGCCATCAGCAGGTTGCCGCGGGCGCGGGCCTGGATGTTCTCCTCGGTGACGTCCGCCGCACGGCCGGCGAACGCGTCCGCGAGCGTGGCCTCGAAGGCCCCCATCACGCCGGCGATCGGCAGCGTCAGCGTCCGGATGCCGAGGCGCGCGGCCAGCGCCACCGAGTCGTCGATGCTGCCCTGGCTCGAGAACGGCGACGGCATCAGCACGCCGAGCACGTGGTCGCGGCCGAGCGCCGCCGCCGCGATGACCGCGGTCAGCGCCGAGTCGATGCCGCCCGAGAGGCCGAGCAGCACGTCGCGGAAGCCGCACTTGCGCGCGTAGTCGGCGGTGCCGAGGACCAGCGCCCGGAACACTTCCTCCTCGCCGGCCACGTCCGGCGTCAGCACGTCGGCGGCCGGCGCGTCGAGATCGACCACCACCACCGCTTCGGCGAACGCCGCGGCCCGCGCCACGACGCCGCCGTCCGGCGCCAGCACGACGCTGCGGCCGTCGAAGATCAGGTCGTCGTTGCCGCCGACCTGGTTGACGTAGACGACGTGGACGCCGTGACTCGCGGGCGAGCACGCCGAGCATCTCTTCGCGCACCGCCTGCTTGCCGGCCGAGAACGGCGACGCCGACAGGTTGAGAAGGACTGCCGGCGCCGAGGCCGTGCGACGGCGTCGATCGGATCGGACAGATAGCGCGGCCGCTGCCAGAAGTCGCGGTCGTTCCAGACGTCCTCGCAGACGCTGACCGCGGCCCGGCGACCGGCCACGTCGAGGGTCTCGAGGCCGGGGCCTGGCTCGAAGTAACGATCCTCGTCGAAGACGTCGTAGGTCGGCAGCAGGCTCTTCACGAACACCCGCTCGATGGCGCCGCCGCGCAGCAGCGCGGCGGCATTGGACAGCGGCCGGCCGGCGTGCGGACGGATTCTCGACCGGCAGGCCGACGAGGACCGGCGCGGTCGCGGCGAGATCGCGCGCCAGCGCCTCGGCGACGGCGCGGGTGCGGGCGATGAACGCGGGCTCGAGCAGGAGATCGCGGGCCGGGTAGCCGGTCAGCGCCATCTCCGACGTGACGAACAGGTCGGCCGGCGGCGCGCCGGCCACCGCCGCCCGGATCCGCGCGGCGTTGCCGCTCAGGTCGCCGACGGTCGGATTGATCTGGACGAGCCCGATACGCATGCCGAGATGCTATCAGGCCGGCCGCGCGGGGCGCTCAGCGCGCCGGGGTGGCCGGCGTCGGTTCTTCGGCGGCGCTGGTCGTGGTGTTGAGGATCACCAGATCGACGCGGCGGTTCTGCGCCCGCGCCGCCAGCGAGTCGTTCGGCACGCGCGGATGGAACTCGCCGTAGCCGGCCGCCGACAGCCGCGTCGCCGACAGCCCGAGGTCGTTCTGGAGGTAGGCGATCACCTGGGTGGCGCGCGACGTCGACAGCTCCCAGTTCGAGCGGAACCGCGAGTTGCGGATCGGCGTGTCGTCGGTGTGGCCTTCGATCGCGCACCGGGTGCGGCAGCTCGCTGAGCGGCGCGGCGACCTGCGCCAGCAGCGAGCGCGCGCTCTCCGAGAGCTCGGCGCTGCCGCTCGGGAAGCTGCCGGCTTCGCGGATGCTGACGACGAGGCCGCGCGCGTCGACGCCGATCTCGACGTTGCCCTGCGAGATCTGGCGCTCCAGCCGGGCCGCCAGCTGCTGGCGCAGGACGACCAGGTTGTCGAGGCGCGGCACGATTGGCTGCGGCACGCCGTTCTGCGGCAGCGGCACCGGCGTCACGGGCTGCGTCGGGTCGCCCTTGAGGGCCACCTGCATCGACGCCACCATCTTGCTCATCTTCTGCGAGTCGACCGTCGAGATCGCGTACATCGTCGTGAAGAACGCGAACAGCAGCGTGATGAAGTCGGCGTAGGAGACGAGCCAGCGCTCGTGGTTGACGTGCGGCTCGGGTCGGCGGCGGCGGCGGGACACTCAGGCCGCCCGTCCGGAAACGCCGGCGCGCGGCGACGGGCCTTCGAGGCCGAGCAGGCCGCGGAGTTTCTGATCGATCAGGCGCGGGTTGAGGCCTTCCTGGATCGCCAGCACGCCTTCGAGCGACCGCCTCGCGCCGGCGCGCGTTGCGCTGCGGCACGGGCGCGGAAGCGGCTGCCGATGGGCAGGAAGATCAGGTTCGCCGAGCCGACGCCGTAGACGGTGGCGACGAACGCGACGGCGATGCCGGAGCCGAGGTTGCTCGGATCGGCCAGGTTCTCCATGACGTGGATCAGGCCGAGCACCGCGCCGAGGATGCCGACGGTCGGGGCATAGCCGCCGGCCGCTTCGAACACCCGCGCCGGCACTTCCTCGGCTTCCTCGCGCGAGCCGATCTCGTCCTCGAGCATCGCCCGCAGCGTCGTCGACGTAGTGCCGTCGATGGCGAGGGCGAGCGCCCGCTTCAGGAACGGGTCCGTCGCCTTGTCCGCGTCGTCCTCGAGCGAGAGCAGGCCTTCCTTGCGCGCCCGCAGCGCGAAGCGGCCGATCAGCGCGACCGTGCCGTCGGCCGGCGGCGCGTCGTCGACGACGAGATGGCGCAGGCTGGTCAGCGCCAGCTTGCAGATCGCGCAGCGGAAAGCTGAGCAGCACCGCACCGAGCGTGCCGCCGAACACGATGACCGCGGCCGCGCCCTGCAGCAGCGACCTCATGTTGCCGCCTTCGAGGCCGTGGCCGCCGAGGACCAGGCCGACGCCGACGACAGCGCCGATGAGGATGGCGACGTCGACGCGACGACGCCCGTCGGATCCGCGTGTCACCTGGCCATCTCCCGACTGCCGGCGAGCCGGAACAGGCCCTGCGTGGCGAGCGTGCGGCGGAACTGGCGCGATCGCTCGACGAGCTCGTCGGGCGTCTCTTGCACCAGCAGCTTCTCGCCGTTCATCATCGAAATCATGGTGTCGGGATGAGTGTCGATCCAGGCGATCTGATCGTCGTTGACGACCAGGGTCGACCCGTCCAGGCGGGTCACCCGGATCATGCGACGCCGGCCCAGCCCGCGAAACGATCGGCCAGCGCGATGACCTGGCCGAGCGGCAGTAGCGCCGCGTCGTCGGTCTGATCCACCAGGCTGCGGACGAACTGCAGATCCTGCCGCGTGTCGACGGTCAGCCGCAGCGACGGACGGCGCAGCTCGAAGGGGGCCGGCGTCCTGCACACGGCGAACCGCTCGATCGACTGGCGGATGAACGGCGTGACGTGCTCGCGCTCGCAGGGCGTGGCGGCCAGCTCGCCGGCCTCGCGCAGGACCTCGACACGCATCGCCTCGACCGCGGCGCCGACCGGCAGGCCTTCCTCGATGGCGTAGTCGGCGCCAGCGTCGAGCAGGCGCAGCAGCCGGGCCGGCCCGTCGAAGTCGACGAACGGGTTGTCGGCCGTGGCGCGAATCACGTAGGGGCCGGTCCAGCCGTCGAGGGCGCCGACGAAGCGGCCGAGCACGTCGTCGACCGGACCGCGGGTCACGGCGACGCCGGCGGCCTGGGCCTCGGCGACGACGGCCTCGTCCTCGGGTCGGGTGGTGGTGGCGACCAGCACTTCCCCGACGCGCGCGGCCAGGAGGCGCGCGATGCACTGGGCCAGCAGTGATCGGTCGCCGAGCGGCGCCAGCACCTTGCCGGGCAGGCGGCTCGATCCCATCCGCGCCTGGAGGATGATCAGGGCGTCGTGACGGGCAACGGCGGACGGGCGGGCACCTCTGGACGGGCTGATCATGGCTTCCCCTTTCCCGCCCCTTCATGCACACACCGTTCCAGCACCAACTGGGCTGGCTCGAGGAACAGCGATGCCTCGAAACTCGACATCCACAAGTCGCCGCGAAACTGGCCGATCGCCGGCGCGACGTGGCGTCCCAGGGCCAGATCCACCAGCTTCGCCGGGAAGTCGGCGCCGGCCGCGATCGTCAGCGGGATGCCGCCGGAGAACCGCGGGTTGATCTCGAAGACCTTGGGCGAACCGTCGACCATCCGACACTGGATGTTCACCGGTCCGGCAAACCTGAACACGTCCGCGCACGCCAGCGCCAAGTCGATCAGGCGGGGATCCTGGACGGTCCGCCCGCGGTCGATGACCCCGGCGCGGATCACGACGCGCTCGCGCGGGACCACCGAGAGGGGCCGGCCGTCGAAGTCGCAGAGGAGGTCCAGCGTGAACTCGGGGCCGTCCAGGTATTCCTGGACGACCGGCGTGGAGACGTAGCGGAGGAAGAACGCCAGCTCGACCGCATCGCGCGCCGGGAACGCCAGCACGCTGCCCCGCCCCGACCGCGGCTTGACGAACAGCGGGAGGGGCGGCGACGCCGGCAGCTCGTGCGGCAGCCAGGTCGTCGCGGCGGCGACGCCGGCCGCGGCCAGGCGGCGGCAGGTCTCCCACTTGTCGGTGGTGGCGAGCGCGGTGTCGAGCGGCGAGACGGCGACCTGCGTGCCGATCGCGTCGAAGCGGTCGCGGACCGCGGCGAAGCGCGGAATCTCGTCGTCGATGGTCGGCACGACGAGCCCGATCTGATGGCGCAGACAGATCGCGCGCACCGCGTCGAAGTAGCCCGGGTCGTCCGAGAACGGCACCTCGAAGGCGCGATCCGCGAGGTGCACCGCCGGCGAGGCCGGGTTGACGTCGCAGACCATCACCTCGCCCGAGACGCCGGGCCGATGCAGCGCCTGCTGGAAGCCGCGGACCAGGCCGACGCGTCGCGACGCGGCGGTGATGAGGACGTTGAGGCGCATCAGGCCCGCTGCTCCACGCTCTCGCCGGCGGCGGCGTCGGCCGCGTCGAGGTCCTCGAGGCGGAAGGCGTCGAAGGCGGCGACGGCGCGAACGAGCCTGGTGCCGATCAGCTCGCGCCAGCGGCTCGCCGACAGGCCTTGCTCCGGCCGCAGCGCGATGACGTCGGCCTCGGACACGATCGTGCCGGCGGCGAGGTCGCGGGTCGCATAGAGCGCACGGCGACTGCCGTGCCGGTTCGCCTCCTCCGCGGCCTGCGGCGCGCGGCATCCAGACCCGAGGCGCGCCAGCGTGGCGGCGGCGGTGGCGACGATGGCGGCCAGCGCGTCCGGCGACGACGAGACGGCGGCGTCGATCACCGGATCGGTGTCGGACTGCTTGACGTGCCGCTCATAGAGGCTGGCGCCGAGGGCGACCGCGGCGGCGACGCCGGCCGCCTCCGCGCTGTGATCGGAAAGGCCGACGGGCAGACCGAAGACCGTCGCCAGCGTGCGGATCGCCGCGAGGTTCTGCTGATCGTCGGGCGTCGGATAGGCCGACACGCAGTGCAGCAACGCAATCGATCGGGCCCCGCCTTCGCGGGCGCAGGTGACGGCGGCGGCGACCTCGTCGAGGGTCGACAGGCCGGTCGAGATCACGAGCGGCTTGCCGGTGGCGGCGGCCCGCCCGATCAGCCGGAGGTGTGTGATGTCGCCGCTGGCGATCTTGAGCGCGTCGCAGTCGAGGCGCGCCAGCATGTCGACGGCGGCCTCGTCGAACGGGCTCGAGAGCCAGGCCAGGCCGTGCAGCCGGGCGCGCGCGGCGACGGCGCGGTGGGCCGCTTCGTCGAGCTCGTAGCGCGCGAAGACGTCGCGCAGCGATGGCGCGTCGAGGTGCGCGAGCGTGGCCCGGGTCGCCGACCGCTCCGGCGCGACCAGGGTCTCGGCGCGCAGCGACTGCAGCTTGACCGCCGAGGCACCGGCGCCGGCCGCCGCGTCGACGAGGGCGAGCGCGCGGGCCGGATCGCCGTCGTGGTTCAGGCCGATCTCGGCGATGACGAACAGCGGCGCCCCGCCCCCGATGGAGCGCGTCCCGATGTGCATGCCCGCCGTCGTCCCGCTCACCGTCTCGTCCTCGCCTTCGCGTCCACCGCCGTGGTGGTCTCGCGCGCGTTCGTCCGCAGCAGCTCCGCGATCGCGGCGGCGACGCGCGCCGCGCCGGCCCCGTCGATGGCGCGCCGCCCGCGGCGGGCCATCGCGTCGCGGCCGACCGCGTCGGCCAGAAGGTCGAGCGCGGCGCCAGCCGCCGCCCGCCCCCACTCGTCCGCGCCCACCGCGGCTGCCGCCGGCCGCCGCGTCACCGCGGCAGCCAGGCCGGCCCGCACGAAGCGACGGACCGTCGGCACCTGCCCCGACACGACCGCCACGGCGACCACCGGCGTGCCGAGCGCACACGCTTCGTAGAGCGTCGTACCGCCGGCGACCACGGCGATCGTCGCCCGCGCCAGCGCCGCCCGAAACCCCGCCGGCGGGACGATGTCGATCCCCGCCGGCAGCGCCCGAACCGTCGGGCTACCCGCCAATCCTAGGCCAAGGCTGAGCAAGACGCGTGCCCGACTCAGCCCTGGACGGCGATCGAGCCCCGCCCGCAGGTGCCGCGCGACGCTCAAGCCGGCCTCCGCCTGCTGGCCGCCGCCCAGGCCGACGACGAGGCTGGGGCGAGCCGCGGCCCCGCGGCGGCGCCGTCCGAGCCGGGCCACGCCGGGCGCCAGGATCGCGTAGGACGGCCCGAGGCGGCAGGCCGCGGCCCCGCGTCCGAGCCCAGCGACTCGGCGCGCGCCGAGGCTGCCGTCGACCGCGAGGTCCGACGCCAGCGGGGCGATGCCGACATCGTGGATCGACGCCACCGGCACCCTGGCGCGACGCGCCGCGCGCAGCCATGGGAGCGCCGACGTCCGCGACGGATCGTCGATCACGAGGAGGCCCAGGCCGGGGCGAATCACGGCGTCGGGCCCGCCGCTCACGAGCACCGCGCCAAGACGCCGAGCTGCCTCAGCAGCGGCCTCGGTGCCTCGAATCGAGACACGGACCGGGACGCCGAGCGCGCCGGCGAGATGGATGCCGCGGACGAGGTGACCGACGCCGATACGCGCGCTGGCGGCGACGCGAAAGACGACCTCGGTCGTCACGCCACCAGTTCGCGCAGGACGGTGATGACGCGGTCGACGTCGGCGTCGTCGGTGCCGGCCGAGAGCGGCAGCGAGAGGGTGCGATCCGAGACGAACTCGGCGTTCGGGAACATGCCGCGGCGGTAGCCGAAGCGCTCCGCGTAGTAGCGGTGCAGGTGGAGGGCGGTGAAGTGGACGCTGGTGGCGATGCCGCGATCGCGCAGCGCCGCGGCCAGATCGTCGCGGTTCCAGCCGCACAGGCCGTGATCGACGAGGACCGTGTAGAGGTGATGGGCGTGCGTCGGTGCGGCCTCGCCGACATCGTGGCGGGAGACCGGCGCCGGCCGCGTCAGCGGCAGATCGGCGAGGCCTTCGTCGTAGCGCTGCCACAACTGGCGCCGATGCGCCTGCATGGCGTCGATGCGGGCCAGCTGCTGCAGGCCGATCGCCGCCTGCAGATCCATCATGTTGTACTTGAAGCCGGCCGCAACGACTTCATACTGCGCGGCGCCGCGCCCGGCGTAGCGCGCCCATGCGTCGCGGCTCATGCCGTGCAGCGCCATCACGCGGATCCGCTCCGCCCAGTCGGCGCGGTTGGTCGTGACCATGCCGCCCTCGCCGGTGGTGATGTTCTTGACGGCGTGGAAGCTGAAGGCGGTCACGTCGGTGGCGGCGCCGATGCGCGTCGCGCCGGCGGCGGCGCCGAAGGCATGGGCCGCATCGTCGACGACGACCAGGCCATGACGGGCGGCGATCCCGCCGAGGCGCGCCAGCGCCGCCGGCCGGCCGGCGAAGTGGACCGGCAGCAGGGCCGCCGTCCGCGGCGTGATGGCCGCTTCGACGGCCGCGGGATCGAGGTTCAGGGTGGTCGAGATCGATGTCGGCCAGCACCGGCGTGCCGCCGGCGTGGATGATGGCGTTGATCGTCGCGCAGAACGTGTAGGGCGTGGTGACGACTTCGCGGCCGGCCTCGATGCCGGCGGCGAGGAGCGAGAGGTGGAGGGCGGCGGTGCCGGAGTTGACGGCGACGGCGTGCTCGGCGCCGGTGTAGGCCGCGACCGCGGCCTCGAACGCCTTGACCTGCGGACCGGTCGTGAGCCAGCCGGATTGCAGGACCTCGAGCACGGCTCGCATCTCGGCCTCGCCGATGTCCGGCGGCGCGAACGAGACGACGAGATCCGTGGCTGGTCTCAACACGCCTCCCCAAAAAGACGGCGCGGGACCGGGCCGCCGCGATCGCCGTCGGTCAGCGCCGGCAGCGCGAACGCGCCGAGGCTCTGACGGATGGCCGCCCGCACCGCGCTCACCCGCGCGATTCCGCCCAGTCTGAACGCCGCCGCCATCGCCGCGCGATCGCGGACGTCGGCGTGCGCCTCGCGGGACGTCCGCTCGAGCGCCGCCGGCCAGCTCAGGCTCCACAGCCGCGCCGCGGCGTCGGCGTCGCCGGCCGCGAGGCTGGCGGTGCCGAGCGCCGTCTCGATGGCGGCGAGCGGAGCGGCAAGCATATCGCTCCGGACCTTGTGGCGGAAGTGGTGATGCGCGGCGGCGAGCATCGGCCGCGACGCCGTCGACAGCCAGGCGTCGAAGGAGGGCAGCAGCGCGGCGGCGAGATCGATCGGCGTGCGGCTGCCGTCGGCGCCGACGACGACGAGCAGCGGGTCGGCCCACTCGAGCCGGACCGGGGCGTCGAGGCGCGGATCGCCGCCGACGCAGAAGAAGGGCCACCCGGCGCGCGCGTCGCGCCACTCGGTGGCGGGTTCGGTCGAACCGGCGGCGGCGCCGATGATGGCGACGAGCTGTCCCTCGGGCTCGAAGACCTGTACGCGGTTGTTGCCGCGGTCGGCGACCGCGACCAGGGCGATCCCTTCGACCTGTGTATCCTCGCCCTCGAAGCGGGGCGACACGACGATGACGTGCGACGGCTGATCGAACTGGCCGGGACCGGCGCCCGCTTCTCCGAACACTTCGCACACGCAGCCGAACGCGTCGATGACGGCAATCTGATCGGTCTCGGGACAGCAGGCGAAGCTGCGACCGCGGGTCACCATCGGAACCGTGGCTGCGGGGCGGGGCGCGCGCGCCTTCGTGGCGGGCGCGTCGGAGCCTGTCGTAGCGAGAACCAGTGCCTGTGCCATTGCGGTATCCCCGTGTGTCCCTGTCGTCCGGCCGTTCGACAGCGCTTGTCGTCGCGGCGTCCTCACCGTGGCGGGGGTTTGATGCGAAACTGCGTCAAACCCGCCCGGCAACGCCCGGCCGCTGGTCACTACAGCAAGACCGATGCCCGGGCCGCCCGGAGGGTGTCGTGGCAGGGTGGTACAGGATTGAGACACGGGCCCGGCCAAGGTCGGTCGCGGCCGACACAACCGGCGCGTCGAGAGGCGGCCCACGCCCGTTCAGAGGGTAACGGGCGCCACGACGTTCAGCGCAGGCTGTCGATGACCGCGTCGAAGCGCGGCATCAGCGGGGCGAGGTCGTACTCGAGGAGGTCGGCGACGGTGATCCAGTCGCCGCCGGCCTGCGCTTCGAGCAGCGGCGTCAGCTGCGCATCGAGCGCGCGCAGCAGCGGCATCGCCGGGCCCTCGCGCGTCTGCAGCGTCTCGAGCGCCACGCCGCGCGCCGTGGCCGCGGCGGCCACCAGCTGCACCAGGTTGGCGACGGTGTCCGCCAGCTGTCCAATCCCGCGCGCCGCGGCGTCGACGGCGGCGCCGCGCAGGATGCCGGCGAGCTCGCGCGCCGAGGCCGCCACGGCCGGCAGCGATCGGCTGGCTTCGTCGAGGACGCTGCCGAGCAGATCGTTGGGGTGCAGCGTCTCGATTTCGACGATCAGCTCGCTGCCCAGCACCAGGCCGAGGACCGCGTCGTCCCGGAAGCCCGGCTCGTCGACCCCGTCGAAGCGGACCGCGGCGACGATCTCTCCGGACGGGGCGACGTGCCGGTCGACCGCGTAGAGCAGCGGCCCCCAGCTCGGCGCCGGGGTGGTCGGGACGAAAGCGGTGCCATTCAGGAGGACGGTAGCCACGGAGAGATGCTCCGTGCGAAATCCCTGCCGGGCCGGCGATTGATCGCCGCAGGCCCTATTACCGGCGCATTTCGGCGGATCCCGCCGGCACGACCGCGCGCCAGATGTCGCCTCGCCGACAGGGCTGGCCGGAAGCGCGCTGGAACTGCACCCCGGTGCTCGCCGCGACCCACGACCGTCGGGCCGACTAAAGCTCCCTCACCCTCCGTCGATTACCTCCCTCGACTGGGGTGCGCGGATAGCCGCCCCGCCTACAGACGAAAAAGGCCATCGCGCAGGGACGCGCGAGGCACCTGGCAAGGACGCCGGGAACACGCATCACGGAGGATCATCACCATGGCTTCATTCTCAGTCGTCACCAACCTCGCTTCGGTCAACGCGCAGTCCAACCTGTTCTCGACCAACATCGGCCTCCGCCAGGCGCTGACGCGCGTGTCGAGCGGCTTCCGCATCAACTACTCGGGCGACGACGCGGCCGGTCTGGCCGTGGCTAACTCGTTCCGCTCGGAAGTGGCGGTCCTGAACCAGGGCGTCCGCAACGCCAACGACGGTCTGTCGAACCTGCAGATCAAGGACGGCGCGCTGGACAACATCTCGAAGCTGCTCGATCGTCTCTCGACGCTGGCCACCGCGGCGGCCTCGGGCCAGACGTCGGCGGCCTCGCGCACCACGCTGAACGCCGAGTTCACGGACGTCATCTCGGAAATCACGCGTGAGGCGACGGTTGCGGGTCTGACTGCCGCGGCCGGCTTCTCGGTCTTCGTCAGCAACAACGGCGCCAGCGGCGTCGTGGCCGGCAACGTCGGCGCGGCGACGGCGACGGCGCTCGCCATCAACGCCACGACGATCGCCACCCAGGCCAACGCGTCCACGGCGGTCACCACGGTCGCGACGGCCATCACCACGCTGGGCGCGGTGCAGGGCCAGGTCGGTCAGCTCGAGAACCGCCTGTCCTACGCCATCAACTTGGCGCAGTCGCAGATTGTGAACACCCGCGCTGCCGAGAGCCGTATCCGTGACGCCAACATCGCGGAGGAGTCGGCCAACCTCACCCGGTTCAACATCCTGAACCAGGCGGGCATCGCGGCGTTGGCGCAGGCCAACCAGTCGACGTCGGCGGTTCTTTCGCTCCTGCGGTAATTCGGGTTCGACTGGCCGGGACGGTCGCCCTCGCGGCGCCGTTCCGGCCCTTTTTTGCGCTGATATTCGCTCGCCCGCCGGCTCGCCCGCTCCCGCTGATTCCCCGGCGGGGCGACGCGCATTCAAGTCTCCCCTCCGGCGTCCGATTACTCGGGCGAGGGACCCAGGCCGACGTCCATCTCGGCCGGTCGAAAGGAGCGCGTCATGAGCTCGCCAATCACGCTGAGCGGCTTCAACAACATCGACTTCAGCTCGGGTCCTGAACGCCCTGATGGCTCAGGAGCGGATTCCGGTCACCCAGCTGACGACGCAGCAGACCGCCCTCAACAACCAGAAGACGTTCTTCTCCACGTTCGCCTCGAAGCTGGCCAGCCTGGAGAGCGCCGTCACCGCGCTTTCGGCCGGCAACGCCTTCGACGGCCGCGCCGCCACCGTCTCCGATCCAACGGCGGCGACGGTCCAGGTCGGCGGCACGACGCCGCGGGGCAGCTACGCCATTTCGGTCACCAGCCTGGCCAAGGCCCAGGTCACCGGCACCTCCAGCACGCACGCGGATCGCGACACGACGATCGTCGCCAGCGGCGGCACGTTGACCATCGGCGGCGTCGACGTCACCCTGACCGGGGACGTGACGCTCGACGGTCTCGCCGACGCCATCAACAGCACCGCGAACATCGGCGTCAGCGCCTCGGTGGTGCAGAACGGCAACACCTTTCAGCTGGCCCTGACCGGGCAGCAGACCGGCGCCGCCAACAGCTTCGCCATCACCAACGGCCTGTCCGGCGGCACCGGCGCCACGTTCAATGCGGCCAACGCCCAGGACGCCTCGAACGCCGTCGGCACCGTCAACGGCATCGCCTTCTCGACGCCGGGCAACACCGTCGACGGCGTCATCCCGCAGAGCACGCTCGTGCTCTCCAAGACCGCGGCGCCGACCAATCCGATCGTCGTGACCATCACCGGCGACCGCAGCTCGCTCAAGGAGCTCGGTCAACAAGGTCCGGCTCGCCTATAACGAGGTCGTCTCCTTCATCGACGACCAGGCGCTCGCCGCCAAGGAAAAGAACCCGGCCAGCATCGGCCGCGATCCGCTCGTGCGCGACTTGCGCTCGCAGCTGGCGCGGGTCCTCAACACCGAGCGGACCGTCACCGGCGTCTTCACGGCCATCTCGCAGGTCGGACTGGGCTTCACCCGGACCGGGCAGCTCGAATTCAACGAAGCGGAGTTCGACTCGGCGCTGGACCGTGACCCGGCCGGGGTCCAGAACCTGTTCCGCGGCGACGGCACCAACACCGGCGTCTTCGCCGCCCTGTCGACCACCCTGGCGAGCTACACCTCGGCGAGCGGCTTCCTGCCGGCCGCCCAGACCCGCCTGAACAGCCAGACGTCCCGCATCAGCGAGCGCATCGCCGACATGGAGCTGCGCCTGGCGACCCGCCGTGAGGCATTGCAGCGGGAGTTCACTGCTGCCGATTTGGCCATCAAGCAGCTGAACAACTCGCTCGGCCAGCTGACCTCGCTGGGAGCGTCCTAGCAGAAGAGCCGAGTCCGACAGTTCGCGTTCGAGATTCCCATGACCCCGACGATGGCCCGCGGCGCCGAAGCCTACTACCAGACCCACGTCCAATCGCGCTCACCGCTCGAGCTCGTGGTGATGCTCTACGACGGCGCGCTGCGCTTCTGCGATCAGGCCGCCACCGCGATGGACGCCGGTGACATGACGACCAAGGCGACGGCGATGAGCCGCGCCTTCGCCATCCTCGCCGAGTTGCAGAACACCCTGAACGTGAAGGACGGCGGCGAGGTCGCCCGCCAGCTCGACGCGCTCTACGCCCACATGCACGACCGCCTGGTCGACGCCAACATCCAGCGGTCGAGCGCGCCGATTCGCGACGTGATGCGCCTGCTGACGCCGCTTCGCGACGCCTGGTCGCAGGTCGCGACCCCGGCCGCCTGACCAGGTCCGCGATGACGTTCGACGAGGCCGTCCTCGCCTACACCGCCGGCCTCGACGCCCAGATCGCCCTCCTCCAGCAGGTCGAGGCGCTCGCCGCCGAACAGCGCGCCGTGTGGGCCCGCGACGAACTGTTGCCGCTGGGGGCGCTGGCCACGCGCCGGGCGGTGCTGATGCACGAACTCGCCGCCGTCGAGGCGCGCGTCGCCCCGCTCCGCCACCGTCTCCGCAGCGACCTCGAACGCGCCCTCGGCACGCCCGGCTACGGCGCGGCCGAGGCCCGTCGTCAGGACGCGCAGACGCTCATCTCCCGGCTGATGGCGGCGGACCGCACGTTCCTGACCGACCTCGAGACCTCGCTCGTCTCGCGCCGCCGCGAAGCGCACGACCTCGAGACCGGCGGCGCCACGCTCGCCGCCTACCGTCGCGTGGTCGTGCCGGACATCGCCAGCGCCGGCCTCTTCGACACTCGCGGTTAGAGCCGGCGGGAAACGCGGCACAATACGCCGCGTGAAGCGCTTCGGGTCGATCTCCTCCGTTCGTCGAACAAGGCGGCGCTGAACGACGCATCGGCCGGCTCGTCGCCAACCACGACTTCATCAAGGCGCTGGTCCGCTACGGCTCGTTCGACGAGTACGTGCTGGCCAACCCGTCGCACGAGAACCAGCGCAGCTTCCTGGACGTGGTCGACGGCTGGGGCCTGGACGCCGCCACCCGCGCGCGCGTCACGCCGCTGCCGCTCGTCAATCTGCCGGCCCGCATCGCGGCCGACACCTTCCATGTCTTCCACGCCGGTGGCTGGGGCGCGTTCCTGCCCGGGCTGCACCGCTTGCGCGCCGCCCACGCGCCGCGGCCGTGGCCGATCACCGGGATGATCTTCTCGATCCACGGCCGCGAGATGCTCGACTACGCGGTGCGGCTCGCCCACGCCGGCCTGACGACGGCGGACGCGATCGCCTGCCTCAGCCGCGACGGCCTCGACGCCTTCGGCCGCCTCCTCGACGCCGGCGCGGCCATCGCCGGCCGCCGCTTCGCCGGCCGGCTGGCGCCGCTCGGCCTCGGCGTCGACGACGACGCCCTCGACGCGACCGGCGATCGGGCGGCCGGCCGGCGCCGTCTGCAGATCCCCGACGAGGCGGTGGCGCTGCTGGTCCTCGGCCGGATCACGCCGGCGCAGAAGATGGACCTGGCGCCACTGCTCAGGGTCTTCGCGCGCCGCGTGGTCCCTGAGGCCGCGCGCCCGGTCGTCCTCGTCATCGCCGGCGGCGCCAGCGACGGCGACGTCCGCCTGCTGCAGTCCCTCATCGACGCCTACGGCGTCCGCGCCGACACCCGCGTCCACGCCAACTTCCTGGCCCGGGTGAAGCCCGATCTGCTGGCCGCCGCCGACGTCGTGGTCTCGGTCGCCGACAATACCCAGGAAACCTACGGGCTGGGCATCCTCGAGGCGCTCGGCCACGGCCGGCCGGTCGTCGCCTCGCGCTTCGACGGCTTCAAGGATCTCGTCGACGACGGCGTCGACGGCCTGCTCGTCGACACGCTGTGGTGCGAGGCGGATCCGCTCGCCGGACCTCGGCGACGTGATGGACCCCAACGTCGCCCAGCTCGTCCAGGCCCAGAGCGTCGCCGTCGACACGGAGCAGCTCGCCGATCATCTGGTCGCGCTGATCGCCGATGGGCCGCGCCGCCTGGCGATGGGCGCCGCCGGCCGGGCCAAGGTGAACGAGCGCTTCCGCGCCAGCGCCATCGTCCGACAGTACGAGGCGTGGTGGGACGAGCTCGCCGCCGCCGCGGCCCGTCTCGACGACTGGCGTACACCGCCACCAGCCGCACCGATCGACGGGCGCCCGCCGCTCGATCCTGCGGCACTCTCCCCGTCCTCACTGTTCCGGGCCTACCCCACCGGCTTCCTCTCGCCCGACGACAGCGTCGCCACCGTCGCCGGCGGCGCGATCGATCCGCCCTACTCCGATGCCGCCGTGCTCCTCGATCGCCGCGTGCTCGAGGCGATCCGCGATCGCTGCGCGACGCCGACCCGCGTCCGCGACGTGGTCGCGCTGGCGCCGATCGAGGCCCGCGGCTGGTTCGCGGTCATGTGGCTGCTGAAGTACGGCGTGTTGCGGGTCAGCGCCCACGGCTGAGCCTGCAGGCAGCGCCGGCAAATCACGCCGGCCCGCGTGAGGCGCACGAGAGCGCGGCCGCCAACCCCGCCGCCCGCGGGCCGGCGCCGCGGCGCGCCCAGCGCCGCGCATAGCAGCCGGCCCGCCCGAAGGGCGGCCCGCGGCCGCGCGCGGGAGCGCGGCCGCCAGCCAACAACGCGCCGCGATATGCTGCACCGCGATGACGACGGTTCGCTGGGGCATTGTCGGGTGCGGGGACGTGACGGAAGTGAAGAGCGGGCCCGGGTTCCAGAAGGCCCGCGGCTCGGCGCTGGTCGCCGTGATGCGCCGGGACGCGGCCAAGGCCGAGGACTACGCGCGGCGCCACGACGTGCCGCGCTGGTACAGCGATGCCGAGGCGCTGGTGCGGGATCCGGACGTCGACGCCGTCTACGTTGCCACGCCGCCGTCGACGCACTGTCACTACACCCGGCTCGCCGCCGCGGCCGGCAAGCCGGTCTACGTCGAGAAGCCCATGGCCCTCGATCACGGCGAGTGCCGGCAGATGATCGACGCCTGCGCCGCCGCCGGCGTGCCGCTCTTCACCGCCTACTACCGCCGCGCCATGCCACGGTTCGCGCGCATCAAGGCGCTGCTCGATGCCGGCGCCATCGGCACGGTCCGCGTCGCCGCCGTGGGCGTCTACCGCGCCTTTCTGCCGCCGGTGGGCGCACTCCCCTGGCGCATCGATCCCGCCGTCTCGGGCGGCGGCCTGTTCGTCGACCTGGCCTCACACCAGCTCGACCTGCTCGACTACTTCCTCGGCCCCATCACCGACGTGTCGGGCACGGCCTCGAATCAGGCGGGCCTCTACCAGGCCGAGGACGTCGTCACCGCGACGTTCGGCTGGGCCTCAGGCGTGCGCGGCACCGGCGTGTGGAGCTTCAGCGCGTCGGGCGATGTCGATCGGACCGAGATCGTCGGCACGCGCGGCCGGATCCTCTACGCCACCTTCAGCGACGCGCCGGTCATCCTCGAGACCGACGGCGGAATCGAGTCGCTCGACCTGCCCTTCCCGGACCACGTCCAGCAGCCGCTGATCCAGACGATCGTCGACGAGCTGCTGACGGGCCAGCCGTCGTGCCCGAGCACGGCCGAGAGCGCCGCCCGGACGACGCGCGTCATCGACACGATGCTCGCCGGTCACCACGCCGCGGGCTAGCGCCGGCCGGCGCCTGGCCGGCGGAACTACCAACTACCAATCTCCAACTCCCAAGGAACAGCCAACCGCCAACTCCCAACCGCCTGGGCTCGCTGCCTTGGAAGTTGTGAGTTGGCAGTTCCTTGGAAAGTTGGAAGTTGGTCGTTGGGCGTTCCGGCGAAGCGAAGCGAGCGCGTTACGCGAGCGCGACGGAGCGCGCGCCGCGCTGTCCGCGGAGCCGGTTCGGCGCCTGGCGCGTCGCGTGGAGGAAGTGCGCCACCGGCTCGAAGCCGAGCGACGCGTAGAGGTCGCGCGCCGCGGTGTTGTCGTCGGCGACGAGCAGCGTGACGCGCCAGCAGCCGGCTGCGCCGGCCCGCCGGCTGGCTTCCTCGACCAGGGCCCGGGCCAGGCCGCGGCGGCGGTAAGCTGGATCGACGGCGAGCTGGGCGATGTGCGCGGTGTCGCGCTGCAGCGTCGTCGTCAGGACGAGGCCGCGCAGGCGATCGTCGGCCGGGTGCTGCACCGAGACGCTGGCCGCCGGCAGGAACCGCCCACAGCCCGGCGTCTTGATGATCTGCGCGACGTACTGCGCCCACTCCGCTAGCGTGCCCTGCGGCGCGAACGCCTTGGCGGCCTCGGAGCCGGCGTAGGACCGCGCGAACAGCCTGACCGTGTCGACGGCGTCGTCCTCGACCCAGGGCCGCAGCTGGGTGGCGACCGCAGCCGGGGCGGTCGGCGGCGACGCAGCGGTGGCCGGCGCCAGCGCCCGCTGCAGATAGCTGTAGCGCGTGACGTCGAAGCGGCGCCGCGTCAGCGCGCCTTCGAGGGCGGTCGAGGCCGGGAACGCGAAGCACAACACCTCGGCGGCGAGCTCGGCCTCTGGCGTGCGCAGCACGTCGTCGAGGAGCTGCCGGGTGACCTCGCCGGAGTCGGCCACCAGGCCGCCGATCTGGAGGCGGCGGTTGTGCAGGACGTAGTGCGTGAAGCCGGTCGCCCGGCCGTCGCCGTCGTACGACAGCAGGCCGGCGGCCTGGCCGGACTGGCGCGACCGCTCCAGCAGCTCGAAGGCCGGCTGGGCGTCCCAGTGGAGGGCGGAGATCCAGCGCTGGCGCTCGGTCTCGAGCAGGCCGGCGACGACGTCTGGGGATGCGAGGCGCCAGTCCTCGGACGTGCGTGCGCTCATGTCGCCGGCTCGGATTTCTTGCCCAGGCGGGCGGCGACGGCCGCCGGCAGATCGCGGCGGGCCGCGGCGGCGCGGTTCGCCTCGACGAATCTGTTCGTAGATTCTCGAGCCGGTGCACCGGCACGCTCGGCGGCGCCTTCACGCCGAGGCGGATGCTGTCGCGGCCGACGCGGAGGACGCGGATCTCGATCCCGTCCCCGATGATGATGGCGTCGTTGCGCTTGCGCGTGAAGACCAGCACCGGGGCACCTATTCCGACGAACAGCGGCTGCCGCAGCGGGTAGACGCTGTCCGAGGGTACCAGCTGGAATCCCAGCATCCGCGCCGGGTTGATGACGACCGGCGCCCTGAGGTTGGCGAACAGGCCGTCGTCGCCGACCGTGACGATAGCCAGCCAGAGCAGCGACGTCTCGTCGGCGGCCCCGAGGCGCGTCGAGATCGCTCTGGTTGAGACGGGCGCGATAGTCCGGCAGCACCCGCCGCGGATCGACCACGAGGAACGACGGCGAGGCCGCGTCAATCGACTGCAGGCACTGCACCGGCTCGTAGGTCGGCGCCGACAGCAGCACGAAGCGGCGATCGGCCTCGAAGCCGGGCAGCCCGCTCGGAAACGCGATGACGTCGTCGGTCTTGAGATTGAAGGCACCGAAGTGCGTGTAGAGACGCAGGACGTCCGGCGCCGCGCCCTCACCCTGGGCGGCGGTCATTTGAGGTAGTCCATCAGCGACAGGCGACCGAGGTTGGCGAGCGAGCCGAGGGCGGCGCGATGCGCGGTGTCGGCCTGGGTCGTGGCGGAGATTGCCTCGGCCAGGTTGGCGTCCTCGACCGATGAGCGCCGGGCGTCGGCGGCTTGCTTCTGCGTCACCAGCCGGGCCCGATCCTCGGGCAGCCGGGCCAGTGTCGATGCCGATCTGCGTCTGCGCGTTGGTGACGCGGTCGAAGGCGGCGCCGACGTCGGCGAGGCCCTGGTCGATGCCGGCCATGTTGCCGGTCTGGACGGCGGTGGCCAGCGCCTCGAGCGTCTGGAACACATCGGCGGGCGCGGCGCCCTGCAGGATCGCGCTGCCGTCGAAGGTGACCTGCACCGACCGATCGCGTGCGACGTCGATCGACTGCACGTTGCCGTCGCCCTGATAGCTCGAGATCGGCGGACCGGGGCTGTACGGCGGCGTCAGCGACTGCCCGCCCGAGAACAGGTACATGCCGCGATAGCTGGTGTTCACCGCGGTCAGGATGGCGCTCGCGGCGCCGCGAATCTCGCCGGCCAGCGCGTCGCGCTGGGTCTGCGTCAGTATCGAGCTGCGGCCGCCGGCGGCCCGCGTCTGGGCGTTGGTCAGGCGGTTGATGACGTCGGTGTAGACGCTGTCGGTGACGGTGAGGCGGGAGTCGACCGAGTCGGTCGTCTGCGTGAACTGGTCGAGCACCGACATCTCGGAGCGCTCGCCCATGGCCGACGCCATCGCCGACGGATCGTCGCTCGGCAGGTGGATTCGCCGTCCTGACGACACCTCGCGCTGGCGGATCGCCAGCTGCTCGGCTGTGCACGGTTGATGTCGACCAGGCCGTTGCGAAACATCGATCCGAATGTGACGCGCATGGAAGGCTCCGCCTAGCGTCCGAGGTTCATCAGGACGTCGAGCGTCTCGTTGATGGTGGTGAAGAAGCGCGCGCTCGCTTCGTAGGCCCGCTGGAAGCGCATCATCGAGGCCGCCTCCTCGTCGAGCGAGACGCCCGACACGCTGTCGCGGAGGTTCTCGATTTGTTGCACGACCTCGCCGCGGATGTTGCCTTCCGACACCGCGATGGCGCGATCCTGGCCGACGCCGTAGACGAGGTCGGTGTAGAAGCCGGTGAACGTCGCGCTGTTGCCCGAGAGCACGCGCGCGTCGCGCAGCGACGCCAGGCTGCGCGCCGTGCCGTTGTCGCCCGGCGTGGCCGCGACGCTGCCGGCGGCGATCAGGCTGGCGTTGGCGGCAACGGTCGGGTCGAGCGCGATCTGTGACGCGGCGCCGGCGACGGTGGCGAGCGGCTGGAAGAACGGCGGCGCGTCGACGCCGCCGAGCGTGAAGCCGGCGTCGTGCAGCGTGTTCACCTGCTGCACCACTTCGTAGGCCAGCGTGTCGAGGTCGGCGCGGTAGCCCGGGATGTTGACGTCGCGGGCGGCGATCAGGCCGGCCACCTTGCCGCCGCTGATCGCGCTCGTGACGTCGGTGACGCCGCTGTAGAGACGGGCGAAGCCGGTGGTCGGCTCGTTCTGGATCGTCACCGCGTAGGCGACGTCGGCGATCACCAGCGGCTTGCCGCGCCCGAACGAGACCTGGACGGTGCCGTTCGGCATGTCGATGGTCTCGATGTCGACGTACGACGACAGCTGCTTGACGACCTCGTTCTGTTCGTCGCGCAGCGTCATCGTGCCGCTCTCGTCGGCGTTGGCGATGCGATCGTTCAGCGAGGCCAGCCGGTTGGCCAGCGAGTTGATCTCGTCGACGCCGGCACGGATGCGGCGGTCGGCGTCGAGCTGGGCCTGCTGGAAGCGGCCGTCGGTGGCGCGGATTTCGCCGGCCAGGGCCTGCCCCTTGGCCAGCACGTCGGCGCGCGCCGTGCTCGAGGTCGGCGCCTGGGCCAGGCCGCTGAAGCCGTCGAAGAACTGGTTCAGGCGGGCGTTGAGCGTGGCGTTCGGCGATCCGAGGCTCGACTCGACGACGCCCAGGGCTTCGGCCAGCGCGGTCTCGCGATGCTGGGCCGGATTCTCCTGGAACAGGCGGCGATCGAAGAAGCGATCGCGCAGCCGGCGGACGCCGAGCACTTCGACGCCGTTGCCGGCGTTGAGGCGCTCGCTGGTCGGCGGCACGGCCCCGAAGTCGACGACCCGCCGCGAATAGCCCGGCGTGTTGATGTTGGCGATGTTCTGGCCGGCCGAGTCGAGGCCGTAGCGCTGCGCTTCGAGCGACCGCGCCGTCGTCGACAGCATCCCGAAGAGGCCCGACATCAGACCCTCGCCTTCAGGACGCCGGCGGCGTCGCTGGTGGTGAAATGACCCGAGGGCCCGTAGCCGTGCCGGGTCGCGTAAACGTCGTTCAGCGCGAAGACCGTGCTGCCGAGGCGCTCGCAGCGGCGGATGGCGGCCTGGGCCGCTCTCAGCTCGGGACGTAGCGCCTCGACGTCGGTCGGCGGCAAGGTGGCGAACCGTGCGGCGATTTCCGCCAGGCGCGGTTCGGTTTCGAGGAGGCGTTCCGGCAGCCCGTCGACGAGGCCCTGGCTGATGGCCTCGAGCGTCGCCCGCAGTTCCCGCACGAGCTCGCCCAGACCGACGTTCGACGTCATCATGCCTCGCACGTGCGCCGGCCGGCCGTGAGGCCGTCGTCAGCGCAGGAGAGAATCGATCAGCTTGTCGGCCAGCCGCTCGGCGTCTTTGCCGAGCTCGCCACGGTCGCGCTTCTGGCGCGCCCGCTCGATGGCGGCTTCCGACGAATCCGGTGCCTCGTGGGCAGCCTGCACGGCCGCACTCAGGAAGCGCGCCTGCTCCGAGACGTGGACGCGGTCCGCCGTCGCCGGCGCTCCCGCGTTGTCGGACCGGCCCGCGCGGCCGCGGTCAGCGGGCGCCGGGGTCGTCTGTCCGACGTTGTCGGGCCGTTCGCCGTGAATCCTCATGAAAGTCACTCCAATGCCGGGTCGTTCAACCCCGGTCGAGGGGTTAATCGACAGCGCCGCCATCGGACTTTAATGGTCCACTCCCGACGTGACTCGCCCAGCGGGCGGGGTCGACTCGTTCGCCGTTGACCAGCACCTCGAAATGCAAGTGCGGTGCCGCCGACCGCCCGGTCGAGCCGACCCGGCCGATCGGCGTCCCGGCCTCGACGACGTCGCCTTCCTTGACCAGCAGCGCGGAGAGATGGGCGTAGCGGGTCTCGACGCCCTGGCCGTCGCGCACCACCACGAGGTTGCCGTAAGTGCCACGCTCACCGGCGGATACGACCGTGCCGCCGCCCGCCGCCGGGACCGCGGTCCCGTAGCTGGCGCGGAGGTCGACGCCGCGGTGGAACGTCGCGTCGCCGGTGAACGGGTCGGAGCGCCAGCCGTAGGCCGACGTGACCGGGGTCGAGAGCGGCAGGTCGACCGACGCCGGAACGTCGACCATGTCGGTGGACCGACCCCCGGCTGCCCTGGTAGCGCCCGCGCCCAGCGGCAGCGCGGATGCCGCCGCGTGCAGATCGTAAGACACCGGGTGCGCCGCCGCGTCGCCCCCGTTCGGCGCCGTCCCGGTGGCCCGCGCGTCGAGCGTCCGGGTCATCAGGTCGCCGAGCCCGACACCGCCCGATTGCGCGAGATATCGCGAGAATTCGCTGTCGAAGGTCTCCTGCATGGTCGAACCGCCAAAGCCCTCGGGCTGCTCGGATTCGTCCAGCAGCGACCGGCGCATCTGCTGCACCATCTGCAGCATCAGCATCGCTTCGAACTGTTGCGACAGCTCCGCGATCTTGGCCCGTTCGGCGGCCGGTGTCGGCGCCTCGGACAGGGCTCGCGCCGTGGTCAGCGCGAACGCCGGGATGGTCGTGGGGTTGGTCGGGATGCCGTTCGCCATGTCGCGCCTCAGATGATGACCAGCTCGGCCGTCAGCGCGCCGGCCGCCTTCAACGCCTGCAGGATGGCGATGACGTCGCGCGGGGTCGCGCCGATGGCGTTCAGCGCCCGGACCACCGCGTCGAGCGTGGCACCCTCCTCGAGCGTGATCAGCTTGGCTTCGGCTTCCGTGACGTCGACCTTCTCGTCCGGCACCACCACCGTCTCGGCGCCCTGCGGCGAGAACGGGTTGGGCTGCGAGACGTTGTACTTGGTGCTGATCCGCACCGACAGGTTGCCATGCGCGACGGCGGTCCGGCCGAGGCGCACCTCGCTGCCGACGACCACGGTGCCGGTCCGCTCGTTGATGACGATGCGCGCCTGGCCGCCCATCGATACCGGCAGCAGCTCGAGCCGCGCCATCAGGTTGGGCAACGCGCTCCGGTAGTTGGCCGGTACCGACACCTGGACGCTGGCGGCGTCGAGCGCCTGGGCGGCGCCCGGCCCCATCTCGGCGTTGATGGCGTCGGCGACGCGGGTGGCGGTCGTGAAGTCGGGCGTGGCCAGGGTCAGGAGGATCGCCTCACCCACCACCGGTACGGCGCTGGCAAGCTCCGCCTGGATGATCCCGCCGGCCGGCACGCGGCCGACGGTGAGATGGTTCACCTGCACCGAGTTGCCGCCCTTGCCACCGCCGAAGCCGCCGAGCGAGAGCGGGCCCTGGGCCAGCGCGTAGATGGTGCCGTCGGTGCCGCGCAGCGGCGTCGGCAGCAGCGTGCCGCCCTGCAGGCTGCGGGCGTCGCCGATCGACGAGGCGGTCACGTCGAGGCGGCTGCCGCGGCGCGAGAACGCCGGCAGCTCCGCGGTCACGAGCACCGCGGCGACGTTTTCGATCTTGATCTGCTCGCCCGGCACGAGGACGCCGAAGCGCTCGAGCATGTTGGCCAGCGTCTGCGCCGAGAACACCGTCTGGCGGCGGTCGCCGCTCTTGTTGAGGCCGACGACCAGGCCGTAGCCGATGAGCGGCACCGGCGCGGTGCCCTGCAGCGTCGCGACGTCGCGGAGGCGGACGGTGGTGTCGGCGACGGCCGGCGGGGCCAGGGCGACGCCGAGCGCGGCGACAGCCAGCAGACGGAAGCGGGGCGAAGGCACGCGGATCATCAAAACACCTTGTTCAGCACGCGAATGAGCCAGCCGGGCTTGAGGTTGTCCTTCATCAGTCCGCGGCCGAAGTAGCGGATCCGCAGCTGGCCGATGGACGGCGACAGGACGACGTTCTGGTCGCTGACGTCGCTCGGCCGGACGACGCCGCTGAGCACCACCATCTGCCGGTCGCCGTTGATGTCGATCTCGCGGGCGCCCTCGAGGACGAGGTCGCCGTTCGGCAGCACCTCCATCACGCGGGCCGTGATCGTCGCCGAGAGCGTGCCGCTGCGCGAGGTCGCGCCGCTGCCCTGGAATTTGCTGTCCGACGAGGTGCTGGCGAGGCTGCTGGGATCGATGACCGACGGCAGCTTCTTGGTCACGCCGAAGAGGCTGCCGACGCCGGCGCTGGCGCTCGAGTTCTTGTCGAGGGCGGAATCGGCGGAGCCGGTGCCTTCGATGTTCTCGACGACGCGGATCGTAATCAGGTCGTTCAGCGCGCGGGCGCGGCGATCGAGCCCGAGGTTCGACATCCAGTCGATTGACGGCCCGGCCGCGGGCGCCGGCGGCGTGCGCCGCGCCGATTCGAGGTAGCGCGCGTAGAGGACGTCGTAGACGTCGCTGGGCGGCGGCGTCGCCGTGGCACCCGACCTCTTGCCGGCTTTCTCGGACTTCTCGGCTTTGTCGGCGGCACCGGCCGCGGCCGGCGCGAGGGCCAGCACGCAGGCGAGGGCAAGGCTCGGGCGAAGGGCGTAGTTCATGGGGTGATCTCGACTTCTCCGGCTGCGCTGACGCGTCCGCGCAGCCGCCGCTTCTCGATCTGGAGCCGGACGACCGCGCCGAGCGCGCCGTCGTCGAGGGCGGTGGCCCGGCCTTGTGCCAGCACCGGACCGACGCGGACCACGATCGCCACCTCGTCGCCGGAGCGGACCAGCGGCGCGGCGGTGACCGCGTCGCCGGCGATGGCGCCGCCGGCCGGAACCGCCCGGCGCAGCCGCGCCCCGATCAGCGCGTCGGCCGACGGGAACGGCAGCAGCGGCACGCGGCCGGGGTCGCCGGCCACCGTCGCCACGTCGCCCGGGGCGACGATCGTGCCGGCACCGAGTGCCCGCGTCGCACGCGCGATCCGCGCCCGCACGTGCACGACCGCGTCAGCCGAACCGGCCCGTTCGCGACCGCCGCCGAAGGGGCCGGCGTGGAGGATGAAGCGCATCGGCCCGCCGACGCGGCTGCCGGCGTCGGGGGTTGCGCGCAGGTCGCGAGCCGCCGGTCCGCCGTGGATCCGCAGGCCCTCGACCGACACCTCGATGGGCTGGTGCGGGCGCGCCATGCGCGCGTGCACGGCCAGCACGATCGCCTCCTGGACGTCCGCCGGCCCGGCGATGATCGGGGTGTTGCCACCCGCGGCAGCGGTCACGGCGGCGAAGATCAGCGCGGCCAGCATCGGCGTCACCGTCACTGTCAGCGGGCCAGGTTGTTGACCTGCGAGAGCATCTCGTCGGCCGTCTTCACCACCCGCGAGTTGGCCTCGTAGGCGCGCTGGGCGAGGATCATGTTGATCATCTCCTCGACGATGCTGACGTTCGATTCCTCGAGGAACCCCTGCTGCGATCGTGCCCAGGCCTTCGGTGCCGGGCGCGCCGCTCGTCGGCTTCGCCCGACGCGCTCGTGACCGCGAAGAAGTTGCCGCCGAGCGGCGTCAGCCCCGGGGGGTTCTGGAAGGTCGCCAGCTCGATGGTGCCGAGCTGCTGGGCAGCGTTCTGACCGGCGATGGCCACCGACACGACGCCTTCCTTCGAGATGCTGATCGACGTCGCGTCGGCCGGAATGGTGATGGCCGGTTCGAGCGGGTAGCCCTCGGCGGTGACCATGCCGCCCTCCGACGTTCAGTGTGGAACGCGCCGTTGCGCGTGTAGGCGGTGCGGCCGTCTGGCAGCGTCACCTGGAAGAAGCCGGCGCCCTGGATCGCGACGTCGAGCGGGCCGTTGGTCGTCTTCAGGTTGCCGCTGGCGAAGTCGCGGGCGGTGCCGACGGCGCGCGTGCCGAGGCCGATGTCCAGACCGATCGGCGTTTCCGTCGACGTCGAGTTCGGCGATCCGGCGCCGCGCACCTGCTCGTAGACGAGGTCCTCGAACTCGACCCGCGCCTTCTTGAAGCCGGTGGTGTTGACGTTGGCGAGGTTGTGCGCCGACGTTGTCGATGTTGGTCTGCTGGGCGGTCATGCCGCTGGCAGCCGTATATAGCGCTCGAATCATGTCCGGACTCCTCTATCCCGTTCCGTCGCGGCGCCTACCGGCGCCCCAGCTCGGAGATGGCGCGGCCGTCGACGTCGTTCATCAACGTCGTGATGCCGCGCTGCAGCGCTTCGAAGGCCCGCGAGACTTCGGTCAGCTGGACCATCCGTTCGGCCAGCTGCACGTTCGACGCTTCGAGCGTGCCGCCGAGAACACGCGACGTCACGGGCGCCGCCGTCTGCGCCGTGCCCGCTTCGGCCCTGAAGTGACCGCCCTCGCGGCGCAATCCGACGTAGTCGCCGAAGTCGACGATCTTGAGCTTCCCCGCCAGCACGCCGCCGGCCCGCACCGAGCCGTCGGGCTCGAAGGCGATGGCGCCCTGGCCGACGACGATCGGGCCGCCGCCGTCGCCCTGGATGACGTTGCCGTCGGCGGTGACCAGCGTCCCGTCCGGCCGGCGCGAGAACTGGCCATTGCGCGTGTAGCGGACGCCCTGATCGGTCTGGATCTCGAAGAAGCCGCGCCCGTCGAGGGCGACGTCGAGATCCCGGTTCGTGGTCTGGATCTGGCCGTCGCGGAAGTCGATCAGGCCGGGCGCGGCGGCGACGTCAATCGCCGTCTGCAGCACCTGGTTGAAGTCGGGGCGCCGGGCCTCGACCGTCGGCACGCGCTCGGTCTTGTAGCCGGCGGTGCCGGCGTTGGCGATGTCGGCCGCGATGCGATCGAGCTGCGCGAGACGGGTCTGGAGCCCGCTCAGTGCGCTGTAGGTGCCGCCTGCCATGACGCGCCCTCCTTCGTAATGACGTGGCCGTGCGCGGCGGGTTCGGGAACCCGGACGACGCGCGACGGCAGGACGATTTCCTCGGGGGTCGATCCGCCGTCGAGGCGGATCCAGACCCAGGGTTCGCAGCGCACCGGCTGGACGCGGCGGGCCCGCCCGGAGGCGATGGCCAGCGCGATCCGCTCGGTCGCATCGCGCAGCGAGACGGCGTGCGTGACGAGGGCGGGCTGGGCCGGCGCCGTGCCGTAGGCGGCGAGCAGCGCGGCGGCGACGTCGTCGCTCACGAGCAGCGGCTCGACGGTGGCGACGACCAGCGCCCGCAAGACCGCCAGCGACAGCCGCGGCAGTGGCGCCTGGCAGGCGACCACCAGACGGCCGCGCTCTTCGTCCGCTTCGATCGGCACGACGCCGAGCGCTTCGACGACGTCGCGCGAGAGGCCGCCGGGCGCGGTCCGCGCCCGCGCCGGGATCGACGTTCAGGAGGTAGCCGGCCCGCGACTGCGTCGCCAGTGTGCGCAGCAGCTCGGTCGGCGGGACGGCGCCCATCGCGACCAGCTCGGCGCCGAGCCGGCGGCCGCTGAGCCCCTGGCGGGTCAGGGCCTCGTCCAGCGTCAGCGTCGTGATCAGCTTGCGGTGGACGAGCAGCGCGCCGAGGCGCGACACGTTCTGGCCGCGGCCCATCGCCGATGGCGCCGGCGCCCGCTCCAGCCGGACGCGGGTCTCGGCCTCCAGGCACGGCTGCGAGCAGTACCAGCCGTCGTCGAAGGCCAGCCCGTGGCCGGGACGCTGGGCGAGGAAGTCGGGCACCCAGCGGGCGCACGCCTCACGCGCGCAGCGCATCGGCCCGTCCTTCCCCGCTCCGGGTCCGTGCCTTGGCCGCCGGGGCGTGCTCGGCGAGGTGGAGACGCAGCCGCACTTCGCCTTCCGACATGTGCTCGGCGGCGGCGATGTCGGCGATGCTCGTGCCGCGACGGGCGGCCGCCTTCAGCCGGGCGCGATCGGCGTCTTCGCCCGCGCCGGCGCCGCCAGCACCGTCCCGCGGGTCAGCTCGTCGGCGATCGCCTTGAAGCCGGCTTCGCTGGTCTCGGTCAGGATCGACAGCGCGTCGCCGAGGTGGCCCACCTTTTCCTCGAGCCGGGCCGACGCCGCCGACCATGCGCGACAGACGCCACAGCAGCCAGGCCTGGACGGTGGACAGCAGGGTGAGCGCGGCGCCGACGACGATGACGAGAAGGGTCGGGTTCATGGAAGGTTCCGTGCCTAGCCGTTGAGGGTGCGCATGCGCTCGTCGCGCGCTGACCACCTGGTGACGCGGACGCCGTAGTTGCCGGCGACGACCACGACCTCGCCGCGCGCGACGAGGCGCCCGTTGATCAGGACGTCGACCGGATCGTCCGGCTGACGCGAGAGCTCGACGAGCGAGCCCGGGCCCGAGTTTCGAGAGCGCGTCCATCGACACCGTCGCCTCGCCGAAGCGCACGGTCAGCGGCATGTCGATGTCGAGGATCAGCCCGAGGTTGTCTGGCATCTTCTCGGCCACCGGCGCCGCGTCGGTGGCGGCGCCGGCAAGCGTCGCCGGCGCGCGCGGCGGGGCGGGCCGGTTTGGCGGCCGACCCGGCCGCGTAGCTGCACCCGAACTGCAGGGTGACTTGTCGTCGAGGCGGCAGGCGAAGCTGCCCGCGGCGGCGCCCGGCGCGACCGGCGCCGTCGCCGGCTTGCCGACGGTGACCGTGCGGCCGGTGAACGGCGCCTCCTGGCCGATGCCCGAGAAGGCCTGGGCGGTGAGCTCCTTGAGGGCCTCGCCATCTCGTCGGGCGACGCGCTCTCCTTCATCAGGACCCGCGACGCCAGGTTGGCGGCATCGCCGTCGGTGACGGCCAGGTACCACGTTCCCCGTGGCCGGGCCGGCGAGCTCGCACGGCACGAGCCAGCCGGGCGTCGACGGTGCCATCGAACGGCAGCGCCTCGGCTTCCGGCGTGACGACCGACTGCATCACGCCGGCGAAGCGTGTCGCGACGGCCTGGGCGAGCTCGTTGACCAGTGATGACATGGGGAGTCTCAGGCGGCGTAGGTCCGGGCGGCGCGCGCCGGCGCCTCGATCCGGATGTGCGAGCGGGTCGCCGAGACGACCGGCGCGCCGCGGAACTTCGGCCTGCCGTTGACGCTGACTTCGATCGGCTCGTCCGCCGGGTGTTCGAGGCCGACGATGTCGCCGACCTGCAGGCGGAGGAAGTCGCCGGCGCCGATGGCGGCGTGGATGCCTGCTTCGAGCATGACGTTGATGCGGCCGATGTTCTCGTCGAGCGCCGCCTGCTCGGTGGCGGTCATCTCGCGCCGCGTCTTCTGCCACGAGCTGGTGAAGCTGCCGCTCACCGCTTCGATGCTGGTCGCCGGGATGCAGACGTTCAGCATGCCGCGCGTCTCGCCGATCCTGATCTCGAAGCCCAGCAGGAGGACGACCTCGTTCGGCGCCGCCACCTGCAGCATCTGCGGGCGCGTCTCGCGGCCGGAGATGCGGAACTGGACATCGACGATGCCGCGCCAGGCGTCGGTCAGGTTCTCGAGAATCAGCTTGACGACGCGCGTCGGTGACGTTCTGCTCGATCTCGGTCAGGGCGCGCGTTGACGATGACGCCGCGGCCCGAGCCGCCGAGCATGCGGTCGATCATCGTGAAGGCGACCGACGGGTTCAGCTCGAGCGCCGCCGTCCCTTCGAGCGGCCGCATCGAGATGGCGTAGAACGCCGTCGGATCCGGCAGCGACATCAGGAACTCGGAGTAGGTGAACTGCTCCACCGACAGGATGGTGACGTCGGTGACGACCCGCAGATAGGCCGACAGCGAGGTCGAGACGTTGCGCGCGAAGCGGTCGTGCAGGAAGTGCAGCGAGCGGATCTGGTCCTTCGATGACGCGATCCGGCCGGCGGAAGTTGTAGCCGACGACCGACTGACTGGCGGTCCGGCCTCGACACGGCCGCGCTTGCCGCTCTGGTCGGCCGACGACGTTCAGGAGCGCGTCGATCTCCTCCTGGGAAAGGATCGTGCTCATCGCCTGCAGGTCCCCGAGCGACGTCGCGCAGCTGGTCGCGCGCAGGCGCGACAGGGCCAGCGAGCGCAGCTGCGAGACGCGCGATTCGCAGACGCCGATGACCTTGCCGATCTCGGCCATCGTCAGCTCTTCCTCGTAGTAGAGCGCCAGGATCTCGCGCTCGCGCTCGGGCAGCTGGCGGATCGCGCCGGCGAGCAGCGTCGCGCAGCTCGGTGCGGTGCAGCTGCGCGTCGGGGCCCTCGTCCGGATCGAGGCACAGCTCGAACAGCGGCGAGCCGTCCTCGCCGGTGGCGTCGAGCTGACGGATGGCGCCGAGGTCGAGCGTGCGGATCTGGTCGAGCGACTTGTCGTACTCGGCCGGCGACATCGACAGCTCGCCGGCGACTTCGTCCTCGGTCGGCTCGCGCTTCGAGCTCGTGGCGCAGCTTGGCGATCGCCTGCGTCGAGGTCGCGGCGCATGCGGCGCAGCGAGCGCGGCGCCCAGTCGAGCTCGCGCAGCGCGTCGAGCATCGCGCCCTGCACGCGGCGGCGGGCGAAGGCGTCGAAGGGCACGCCCAGCGCCGGCTTGTAGCGGTCGGCCGCGTCGATCAGGCCGACCACGCCGACGCTGATCAGCTCGTTCATCTCGACCTGCGACGGCAGGCGCTGCGCCAGCCGGTGGGCCATCGCCTTGACCAGGCCGACGTGGTTGATGACGAGCTGGTTGCGGTCGGTCTCCACCGTCGCCGCGGGCACCGGCGCGCCTGTGCGGGCGCCCGCCACTGGACGAGCCTGCCCCTTCCGCTTGCCGACCGACGACTGCTGTTCCGCACTCATGCCGCGAGCCCCAGCGGGCCTTCCAGGCCGAGAATGTGCCCAGCCAGCGCCGCGCCGCTGGCCCGCTCGAGATCATCTGGCACGCGCTGCCCCGTGCCGAGGTACGACAACGACCAGACTCGCGCTCCGCAGCAGCCCCAGCAGCGGCGCCACCGACTCGGCCTCGTCGACCCGCGTCAGCACGACGCGGCGGGCCGTGGCGCCGTAGGCGTCGAGGAGCCGTGCCGCCTCGCGCACCGAGAGCCCGGCCGGCAGCACCAGTGCGTGCGGACGCCGGGCAGCGCGACAGCGCGCTCGGCGACTCTCGAGCGCGCGCGCGTCGCCGATCGACCGGCCCGCCGTGTCGACGAGCACCGGGCTCGCGGTGCCGACGAGCGAGCGCTCGATCTCGGCCGGCGTCCGCGCGACGGCGAACGGGCAGCCGATGATGTCGGCGTAGAGCCGGAGCTGCTCGACCGCGCCGACGCGGAAGCCGTCGGCGGCCAGCAGGCTGAGCCGCGGCCACGGCGGGCCCGCTCCTGGGCGGCGATCTTCGCGATGGTGGTCGTCTTGCCGGCCCCCGGCGGGCCGACGAACAGCTCGACCGGCGCGTACGGCTCGTCGCCCGAGACCAGGCCGCCGAGCTCGGTCGGCGAGGGCGCGCTCGCGATGGCCGCCGCGGTCGCGGTGCCGGCGCTGGACCACGCGGCACGGATGCGGGCGACGCGGATCGGCCAGATCGCGGTCGAGCCCGGTCGCCACCAGCCGCGCGACGAGCGGATCCGGCCGTCGGCGGCGACGGCGGGCGCCGCGACGGCCGGCCAGCCGGAGCCGTTCAAACACGCCGGACGCCGCCGCTTTCGCACCGATCGGCCGGCCCAGCGACGGCCGTGACGGGCCGGTCGGCGATACCGACGCTTGCGCGCTCCAGCCCCGACACATCGACCGTCACTTCGACCTCACGCTGGCCGCCCAGCCAGCCGCGCAGGCCGCGCGCCGGGACCAGCTGCGTGGTCGAGGACGATCTCGGCCTCGACGCCAGGTGCGCGGCGCAGGCCGCCGCGACGGCCTCTTCGCACTGTCTGTGCGCGGAATCGCGTGAGATCCATGTCGTCAATCGAGCACCGCGACCGGGGCGACCCGAACGTGGGTCGGAACCTCGCTGTGCGAAAGCACGCCGATCTGCGGCAGCACCCGGGAGAACAGGCGCCACAGGTGCGGCCGCAGCGCCGGCGTGCACAGAAGCACAGGCTGTGCCACGGCCTGCTCGAGCGCGCGGGCAATCTTCGACGCCATGTTCTGCGCTTCGAGCGGGTCCAGCGCGAGCACCGCGCCCTGCTCGGTCCGGACGATCGACTTGCATCAGCCGCTCCTCGAGCGCTCGGCGCCAGGCTGATGGTCGGCAGCTCGCCGCGGTCGGTCTGGTACTGCCGGCAGATGGCGCGCCGAGCTGGCCGCGGACCGCTTCGGTCAGCACATCCGGGTCCTTGGTGACCGCCGCGGCATCGGCCATGGCCTCGAGAATGGTGGTCAGGTCGCGGATCGGGACGCGCTCGCGCAGCAGCTGGCGCAGCACGCGCTGGACGTCGCCCGGTCGACAGCACCTTCGGGCACCAGCTCCTCGACCAGCTTCGGCGACGTCTGCGCCACGCGGTCGAGCAGCTCCTTGGTCTGCTGGCGGCTCAGCAGATCCGGCAGGAAGCTGCGCACGATCTCGGACAGGTGCGTCGACAGCGCCGTCGTCGGATCGACGACGGTGTAGCCGGCGGTCGAGGCGCGATCGCGCTGCTCGGTCGGGCATCCACCAGGCCGGCAGGCCGAACGCCGGCTCGCGGGTCGGCGATGCCCTCGATCGTCGTCGACGCGGTGCCGGGGTTGATGGCCAGCAGCGATCCGGCATCAGCTCGCCGCGCGCCACCTCCACGCCCTTGACGAGAATCGCGTAGGTGCGCGGCCCGAGCTGCAGGTTGTCGGCGACGTGCACCGGCGGCACGACCATGCCGCTGTCGGTGGCGATCTGCTTGCGGATCGAGCGGATGCGCGACAGCAGCGTGCCGCCCTGCTTCTCGTCGACCAGCGAGATCAGCGCGTAGCCGACCTCGACGCCGAGCGGATCGACGGCGCGCGATGTCGGGCGCGTCGCTCGCGGCCGGCGCGGCCGCCGCGCGGCGTCCTCGAGCGGCCGGCGTCGGCGGCGCCGGTCGCGGTTCACCCACGCGGCCAGCCCGAGGAGGCCGCCGACGAGCGATGAACGCCAGCTTCGGCAGGCCGGGAATCGACGGCCGAGCGCCAGGAGCGTGCCGCCGGCCGACGGCCAGCGGCCGGACGGCGGAGAGCAGCTGCGTCGCGACTTCCTCGCCGAGGCGGCGACTCGGAGGCGGCGCGAGTGGTGATCAGGCCGCCCGACATCGAGACCAGCAGCGCCGGGATGGCCGTGACCAGGCCCTCGCCCACCGTCAGGATGGTGAAGGTCTGGGCCGCCTCGGACGAGCGGCATGCCGCGCTGCATCACGCCGATGATCAGGCCGGCGACGATGTTGACGCGCGGTGATGAGCATGGCCGCCAGCGCGTCGCGCTGGGTGAAGCGGATGGCGCCGTCCATCGCGCCGTAGAAGTCGGCTTCCCGGCGGATCTTCTCGCGCCGCTCGCGGGCCTGGCTGCTCGTCGATCAGGCCGGCGTTGAGGTCGGCGTCGATCGCCATCTGCTTGCCGGGCAGGGCGTCGAGGGTGAAGCGCGCCGTCACTTCCGAGATGCGCACCGCGCCGTGGTTGATGACCACGAACTGGATGGCGATGAGGACCAGGAAGACGACGATGCCGACGACGAAGTTGCCGCCGACGACGAACTGGCCGAAGGCCATGATGACGTGGCCGGCCGCGTCGACGCCGTCGGCGCCGTGGAGCAGGATCAGGCGCGTGCCGGCGACGTTCAGCGACAGCCGCAGCAGCGTCAGCACGAGGAGCAGCGACGGGAAGACACTGAGAACTCGACCGGCTCCTTGACGTAGATGGCCGTCAGCAGCAGCACCACCGCCAGGCCGATGTCCACGACAGCAGCAGGTCGAGCAGCAGCGGCGGCAGCGGCACGATCATCAGCGCGACGACCGCGAGGATCGCCGCCGGGAGCGATCCAGTGCATGGCGGGACGCGTGAGGTCGGCGTCATCGTCGGCTCCTCACATCGCCAGCTGCTTCAGCCGAATCAGGTAGGCGAGCACTTCGGCGACCGCTTCGAACAGATCGGCCGGAATCACGCTCGTCGATCTCGGCGTTGGCGTAGAGCGCCCGGGCCAGCGGCACGTTCTCGACGGTCGGCACGCCGTGCTCGCGCGCAACGTCCTTGATGCGCAGCGCCAGGTGGTCGGCGCCCTTGGCGACGACGCGCGGCGCCGGCCATCGCGTCGCGCTTGTATTCGAGCGCGACCGCGTAGTGGGTCGGGTTGGTGATGACGACGGTCGCCTTGGGCACCGCGGCGAGCATCCGGCGGCGCGCCATCTCGCGCTGCAGGCGGCGGACGCGGCCCTTGATCTCGGGGTTGCCCTCGAGCATCTTCTGCTCTTCCTTGACCTCCTGCTTGGTCATCTTCAGACCCTTGCGCAGCTGGTAGCGCTTGATCAGGTAGTCCGCCGTGGCGATGCTGGCGAAGACGATGAGCGCCCGTTTGACCAGCGTCAGCACCGTGGCCCACGTCTGGGAGGACGCCTCGGCGACGCTGACGCGGCTCATGATCGCGGAGCTCTCGACGAACGGCATCACCACGCCGTAGGCGACCCAGGCCAAGCGCGATCGAGACGATGGCGACGCGGACCAGGTCGAGGCCGGCCTTGGTCGGCACGAGGCGCTTCAGGCCGTTGGCCGGACTGAGCCGGCTGAGGTCCGGCTGCAGCGGCTTCCACGACACGTTCCAGCCGCCCTGCGCCGACACGGCGGCGAGGCCGGCGACCACGGCCGTCGCCATGACCGGGCCGACGACCAGCAGGAGCTGGCCGAGGTAGCCGGTGGCGATCGCGGTCAGCTCCGACGGCATCACCGTGCGGTGCGCGACGGTGTCGATCTGGGACAGGCCGGCGCCGACCTTGGCGGCGAGGGCACGTGACCATGTAGCCGCCCATCCACGTCAACGCCATCAGCGCCGCCGACGAGCTGGACGACGTCCTGGACTTCCTTGCTGCGCGCCACCTGGCCGCGCTCCGCGGCGTCGCGGAGGCGTTTGCTGGTGGGCTGTTCGCTGCGTTCCTGGGACATCGTCGCCTCAGCGCAGCGCCGCCGCGAAGCGCGCGGCCAGCTGGAAGACCGGCATCAGCGACGTGTGGACCACGTCGGGGACGACGGCCAGGGTGGCGCCGAGCACGGCCAGTCCGGTGAAGAGCCGCAGCGGCGCGGCGTTCACCGAGATGTTCAGCTGCGGCGCGGCGCGCGACAGCAGGCCGAGCGCGACCTCGACGACGAAGAGGACGAGCACCACCGGCGCGGCGATGCCGCAGGCCGATGATGAAGACCGTGCCGAGCGTCCGGGCCACGAGCGGCGCCAGCTCCGTGGTCGCCGCCCAGCCGCTGACGCCGATCGGCAGGGCGCCGTACGAGGCGACCAGCGCCTGCAGCAGCTGGTGGTGGCCGTCGACGATCAGGAACACCATCACCACCAGGTTGGCGTAGAGCGCGCTCAGCACCCCGTTGCGGACGCCGCTCTGCGGATCGACCAGCGACGAGTAGGCGAACCCGATCTGGAAGCCGCTCAGGTGTCCGGCCAGTTCGGCGCCGGCGACCAGCACGCGCACCGACAGCGAGAGGGCCAGGCCGATCAGGAGCTCGCGGCCGGCGACGAGCGTCATCGACACCTGACCGAGATCGGCCGGCAGGGTGATGACCGGCGCCATCGCGAACGTGATCAGCAGCAGCACGCCGACGCGGACCAGCGGCGGCGCGAACGTGGCGCCGAACACGGGCGTCGTCATCAGCAGCGCGCCCGGGCGCACCACCAGCAGGCCGATCCGCTCGAGGGCCGACAGGTCCATCAGCGCGCCAGCTCCGGCAGCCGCGACACCATGCGCTCGGCGAAGCCGGCGAGCAGGCGCAGCATCCACGGAAACGTCAGCGCGAAGGTGACGAAGATCGCGGCCGCGCGCGGGATGAAGGCGAGGACGTTGTCCTGGATCGAGGTGACCGTCTGCAGCACGCTCACCAGGACGCCGGCGATGAGGCCGGCGGCGAGCATCGGCAGGCTCACCAGGATGGCCAGTTCGATGGCCTGACGGACGACGCCGACGACGAGGGCTTCTGACATGGTCGGTGTCCTACACCACGAAACTGCGGACGAGGGAACCGACCAGCAGATTCCAGCCGTCGATCATCACGAAGAGCATGATCTTGAACGGCAGCGAGATCATCGCCGGCGGCAGTTGCAGCATGCCCATCGACAGGAGCGTGGTCGAGACCACGAGGTCGATGAGGAGGAACGGCAGGAAGAGGAAGAACCCCATCTGGAAGCCGGTCTTCAGCTCGGAGATGACGAAGGCCGGCACCACGACGCGCATCGGCAGCTCGTCGGGCGTCTTCGGGCGCGGCGCCTTGGCCAGCTCGACGAACAGCGCCAGGTCGCGCTCGCGCGTCTGCTTCAACATGAACGTCCGCACCGGCGGCGCGCCGCGCTCGAGGGCCTGGGCGACGGTGATGCGGCCGGCCATCGCCGGCTGCAGCGCCAGCGTGTTCACCTGGTCGCCGACCGGCGCCATGACGAAGACCGTCAGGAACAGCGCCAGGCCGAGCAGGATCTGGTTGGACGGCTGTTCCTGCGTCCCCAGCGCCTGCCTCAAGAAATGGAAGACGATGACGATTCGAGTGAAAGACGTCATCGTCATCAGGATCGCTGGGACGAACGACAGCAGCGTGAGGAGCAGGACGACCTGCAGCGGGGCGGACACGTTGCCGACGCCCTGGATGGACAGATCCATCTGCTGGGGCGTGGCCGCAGCCGGCTGGGCCCAGGCGGGCGCGGCGGTCAGGAACAGCCCGCCGGCCATGATGGCGACGATCGCGATGCGTCGGATCATGACCGCTGTGTCGTCGGCGGCACGGCCGCTTCGGCGCGGGCCAGCACCTGATCGAAGGAGCGGCTTGCCACGCCGAAGCCTGGCTCTGTTGCGGCGGGCGAAGGCTGGGTCGAGAGCTCGGTGACGAGGCTGATCTGCATTGGCGTCAGGCCGAGCAGCAGGCGGCGGCCTTCGATCGCCACCACCATCAGCGAGCGCCGCTCGCCGAGTGGGACGGTCGCCTCGACGCGGACGTGCGCCGGCTGGCGGGTGAAGAACCCGAGGCGGCCGCGGCGCGCCGCCCAGGCCAGCCCGCCGAGCAGGCCGAAGACCACCACGATCGCCAGCAGGCTGCGCCACAGCTCGCCATCGGGCAGGCCGGCGGCCTCGACCGCCAGCACCGGGACTCGCATCACGACGCGACCTCGCCGCTCGGCGTCAGGACGTGGGTGACACGCGCCGCCACCGAGTCCTCGATGATGACGATTTCGCCGAGGGCCATCGGCACGCCGGTGGCGCGGACGGTGAGGTCGGCGCCGGCCGCGGAATCGAGCCGCAGGACCACGCCGGGCTCGAGCCGTACCAGCTGATGGAGCGGCAGGCCTCCCTTGCCGAGGAGCACCTCGATCACGATCGGCACGTCCCGGAACTGGGCCCGCGACGGCGGGATCTCGGCCGCCCTACTGGACGACGAATTCGGCAAGGAGGACATCGTTCACCTTGAAACGGAACGCCTTCGAGGCGCGCTCCGCGATTTCCTTCTTCAGGGCCGTCTTGCCCTCGGCGGTCATCAGCTCTTCCGCCGTCTTGGTGGTGAGGAGCTCGAGAATCGCCGAGCGCGCCATCGCGATGCGGACCGGCTCGCCGGCCGCTTTGTGCTCGCCGCCACTGGAAAGGCTCGCAGCCTTCTCGGCGTCCTTCACCAGCAGCGACACGGTCGTCCGCAAGTAGCGCGGCGATTCCTTGTCGGCGAGGTTGACGGTGAAGGTCGGCAAGGCCACGACGGCCGGCTCGTGCGCTTCGGCCTCGTCGGTTTCTTCCTCTTCGGCCTCGGCGTCGCCGTGCGCGGCGGCAGCCTCGTGGCCGTCGCCGCTCTTCTTGGCCGACTTGCCCTTGGCTTTGGCGGCGTCGCCCTTGCTCATGAAGAAGTAGGCGGCGCCACCGCCGCCGAGGGCGAGCACCAGCACTGCGATCAGAATGACCAGCAGCTTGCCTTTCCCCTTCTTCTTGCCGGCGTCCGCTGCCGGTGTCGCGGCCTGACTCATGTCTGTTCCTCCCCGCGTTCAGCGGGATCTCGTCACGCGCTCAGTGAATTGCGCTCACGGGTGGCGCACACTGTTGGCCGCGACGCCAGACATAGTGCAAGGCCGATACCGCGACCCGTGACTGCACGCTAATGCGTGAAATGCACTGCGAATTCGCGAGAATGCAGCGGGGGCGAGGCCGCTTCCAGACCTGTCGGCCGGCCGGCCCCGCGGCGGAAGTGACGGAGGCCCGACACTTTTCCAGGCGGTTTAAAGCTTCCGGCCCGGCCGCCGATTGCTTCCGGCTCGCCCGAAGGGCGTCCGACTCGTCCGGAGTGGCTAGACCAGCACTTCGAAACGCGGGCTGTCGGCGTCGGTCTGGATGCGGCGGGTCCGGGCCGGGCGGCTCGGCTGGGCGTCGTGGCGGCGCTCGCGGCGGCCGTCGGGGTCGGTGGTCACGACGACCTCCTTCACCTCGAGCCCCTGCTCGCGCAGGCCGGAGCGCAGCTCCTGCTGATGGGTCTCGATCCAGCGGTGCGCCGCCGGGGTCTCGGCCCGGAAGTGGGCGCTGACGGCGCCCTGCTCGACGCGGACCGTCAGGGCCACCGGGCCGAGGTGCTCCGGCTCGAGGGTGAGCCGCGCCTCGCTCGTGCCATCGCCCGCCGTGAAGAGCCGGACGGTCCGGACCATCGCCTGCACGTTGCGGATATCGGGATTGACCGACGACAGCGCCTGCTCCAAGCGGGCCGCGGCCGGCGCGTCGATGGCGCGGAGCCGCGTGTCGGTCGGATTGCCCGGCCCGGCCACGGTTGGTACCGGCATGGCCGAGGCGAGGTCCAGGGCCGCGCCCTGGCCGCCCGACGCCGTCGGGAACTCGATGCGGCCGTCGACGCCGCGGAACAGCGCCGTCGCGCCGCGGAAAGCATCGCGGGCGCTGTCGGACGAACCCTCGCCCGACGCGCCGGCGTTCGCCGCCGCCGCCGGGGCCGCGGTGACGCTGGCGGCATCGACGCGCGGCGCCGTCACGACTCGGGCATCGCGGCCGGACTGGCTGGCCTGCGCGGCGTCGGCAGCGGCCGGCGCGGCGGCGGTCGCGACGTGCGGCCCGGCGGTGCCAGGCGCCGCTGGCTGGGTCGGCCCGGTGGTGGATGCGGCGTCGGCCGGCGTGGTCGCGGCGATCACGGCCAGCGCTTGGCGCAGCGGATGCGCCGGACGGGGCGCGCTGGTCGGCGCGGTCGCGTTGGCGTTCGCCGGGGCCGCGGCGGGTGCAGCGTCTGCCGTCGCGGTCGGGGGCGGAGGCGGGGTCGCGGTACTGGACTGGGAGGCGGCCGTCGTCGCCGCCGCGTCGGCGGTCATCGGCGCGACGGGCGTCGCGTTGGCCGCGGTCGACGTCACGCTGGCCGCGGGCGGCGTCGCAGCCGGCGCCGCGCCGGCTATGGCCGGCAGGCCGGCCGTCCGCGTTGCGGCCGCCGGCAGGGCCGCGGCCGGCAGGGCCGCGGCCGGCGGGGCCGCGCCTGGTGTCGTACTGGTGGCCGACGCCAGCGCGTCGGCGAAATCGGGGGCGGCGGTGGCGGACGCGGCAGCAGCCGCGCGCGGTGTCGCCGCTTCGGTGGCAGCCGCGACGGCGGTGGTGGTGGCATCGCCGTCGATGGCCGCGAGGTCGGCGCTGCCCGGCCCGACGCTCTCGGGCTCGGGAATCCCGGGCTCGGGAGTTACGGCCGGCGCCGCGATTGGCGTGGCCAGGGCGATCAACACCGAGAGGGTCGCCGCATCAATGGGCGCGTCGAGCGCCGCGTCGTCGTCGGTAGAGGCGCCGGCGTCCGCGATCTCGACGTCGTCCTCCGCGTGCGGCGCGTGGCAGGTCGTCCCCGCGGCGCTCCCGTCGGCTGCGGCCGGCGCGCCGCCCAGCTGGTCGAGCGCGAGCGCGACCAGCGAGGCGAACCCGGACTCCCCCGCCGCGCCGGCGGCGCCGGCGCTGTGGGAGGCGCCGGCACCGGCCGTGAGGCCGATGCCGGGCTTGGAAGCCGGTGACTGGATCCCCGCCTGGGCGGGGCCGGCGACGAGCGTCGAGAAATCCACAGGGCAGGCCTCGTAAATCGTGTCGAGCGGGGAGGCGAACGATGCTTACCGCTTCATCTGCAGCGTCTCGACGAGGATTTCGTCGGCGGTGGTGATGCTGCGCGAGTTGGCCTGGTAGCCGCGCTGCGCGAGGATCATCTGCGTGAACTCGGTGGCGATGTCGACGTTCGACGACTCGAGCGCGCTGCCGATGATGCTGCCGCGACCGCCGGTCGCGGCGACGCCGACGTTGGCGATGCCCGACGCGGCGCTCTCGGAGTAGCGGTTCGAGCCCATCTTCACCAGGCCCTTCGGGTTGTTGAAGGTGGCCATCGCCAGCTGGCCGACGACAACCGTCTGGCCGGCGCCGAAGGTGGCCACGATCTGGCCGGTGCTGTTGATGACGACGTTGTCGACCTGGCCCGCCGCCGACCCGTTCTGGGTGATCGACGAGGTCGCCGACGGCGACGCGAAGCTGGTCAGGATGGCGCTGGCGCCGGCCACGGGAACGACGTCCCACGTGATCGCGTTCGGCGTGGCCCCGTTGGCCCAGGTGGCCGGGCCGGGAATCGTGATGTCGGCGGCCGGCGCCGTCAGGACGCCCGCGCCGTTGAAGGTGAGGGCGCCCGTCGTCAGCGTGACCGGCGCGCCGACCGTGCCGGTGACGTCGACCTGCGGCACCGTGACCGTGTAGGTCCACGCGCCGGCGGCGGTCCGGTTGAAGTCCACCGTGAGGACGTGCGGGCTGCCGAGGGCGTCGTACATCTGGATCGAGGTGGTGAACTCCGGGTTGGCCGGATCGATGACCACGTTCGGATCGAGGTTGACCTGGGCGCGGACGTTGGTCGTCGCCGTCGGCGCGCGCAGCACGCCGGGCGGGATGGTGATGTCGGTCGGCGCGACCGCGGTGATGATGTTACCGGTCACCGGATCCCGCTGCGTGTAGCCCTGGACGCGCCAGCCGTCGGGGCTGATCAGGATGCCGGTGTCGTTGAAACTGAAGTTGCCGGCGCGGGTGTAGCCGACCTGGGCGCCGTTGCGGACCGCGAAGAAGCCGGCGCCCTGGATGGCGACGTTGGTGGCCTCACGCGAGTTCTCGATCGAGCCCTGGGCGAAGACCGGCGAGATCGAGCCGGTGACCACGCCGAGACCGACCTGGGCCGGGTTGACGCTGGTGCCGCCGACCGTCTGGCTGACCAGGTCGGCGAAGCTCACCGCGCTGGTCTTGTAGCCGACCGTGTTGATGTTCGCCAGGTTGTTGCCAATGACGCTCAGATACGTCGAGTTGGCACTGAGGCCGGACAAGCCGGACGAAAAGGATCCAACCGCCATGATGTCTGTCTCCTGAAGGGCGCCGCACGCGGCCGCGCCGAAAGTCTGGTTTCTCGGGCGTGCTAGCTGCCGGTGCCGGTGCCGGTGGTGCTGCCCGTGCCGGTCGTCGGGGTCTCGGGGGTCGTCGCCAGCGTCTTGAACGCCGCCGCGAGCTCCTTGATCGACGTCTCGATGGACGTCAACTTCTCGAGCGAGCTGAACTGCGCCAGCTGCGCGATGAACTCGCCGTTGTCCTGGGGCTTGAGCGGGTCCTGGTTGGCGAGCTGAGTGGTGAGCAGCTTCAGGAACGCGTCCTGGCCCAGCTGGGTCTCGCGGCCAGCGGTGACACCCGACGTGGGGTCGTTCGTTGCTCCCGAGGTGGACGACATGCCTGAAACACTCACGATGCCTCACTCCTTTGGCGAAGCGCGAAGCGCAGGGTCGCCAGGTCGTCCATGGCTTTCTGCTCGTCGCGACGCTCGCGTGCTTGATGCGCCTCGGTGGCCCGCTCCTTCAACCGCTCGAGAACCTTGACGCGTTCGCGGGCGATGACGAGTGCCTGTTCGGCGGCCTCGAGCTGGACGCGGCGATCCTCGGCGTTGGCCTCGGTTCGCACCAGCTCGCGACGGAGGGAACGAATCCAATTTCGATGCCAGATCACGTCGGTGATCGACCCGCCCGCCGCATCGAGCGCCGCGGCGCGCGCCGTGCCCGCCTCGAACGCCGCCTGCGCGTTGACGTGGGCCTGCGCGGCACGCTCGGAAATCAGGCGCGCTTCGGTCGCCGCGAACTGGGCGCGGTCTGCCTCGCGACGGCGCATGTCGAGGGCGGGCTGGGGACGGAAGACGAAGGTGGCCATCGGCGTCGTCCTCAGCGCGCGCCGCGCGAAGTGTCACTGCACCGACTGCCGGCCGACCGACCCGCCTTCGCCGTCGCGACCAGCGCGACGGCTTCGGCGCGGCAGGCCCGCGACGCCGAAACCGGCGATTTCTGCTGATTTTTCGAGGTTTGCGCGAAGTGGCGGAAGTCCGACGCCGGCCGCCGCGTCCGGGACCTGGCGCGCCGAAGCCGGAGCAGCCCGGACTCCCGGCGAAGGCGGCTCACAGCGCCTCGAGCGAGGCGCGCGACTCGTCGAGCGACACGAGGTCGTCGGCGGGCTGGCGGAGGAAGTCTTCGATGACCCCGCGTTTGGCGAGCGCCTCGTCGATGCGCGGGTTGCTGCCGGCGACATAGGCGCCGACGCTGACCAGATCTTCGCTGTCGCGCAGCGTCGCCATCCAGTCGCGCACCGTCCCGGCCTTGAGCCGGTGGTCGACGGTGGTGACGTCGGGCATGGTCCGGCTGACGCTGTGCAGCACGTCGATCGCCGGATAGTGGTTGCGGGCGCCGAGATCGCGCGACAGCACGATGTGGCCGTCGAGGATGGCGCGGACGTTGTCGGCGACCGGCTCGTTGGTGTCGTCGCCTTCGACGAGCACGGTGTAGAACGCCGTGATGCTGCCCTGTCCGCGGACGTTACCGGCGCGTTCGAGCAGGCCCGGCAGCAGCGCGAACACCGACGGCGGATAGCCCTTGGCGGTCGGCGGCTCGCCGGCGGCGAGGCCGACCTCGCGCTGCGCCATCGCGAAGCGCGTCACCGAGTCCATCATCAGCAGCACGTTCTGGCCCTGGTCGCGGAAGTACTCGGCGACGGTCGTGGCGGCGTAGGCGGCGCGCAGCCGGACCAGCGGCGGGTTGTCGGAGGTCGAGACGACGACCACCGAGCGCTTGAGGCCCTCGGCGCCGAGATCGTGCTCGAGGAAGCTGCGGACTTCGCGGCCGCGTTCGCCGACCAGCGCGATGACGGCGACGTCGGCCGAGGTGCCGCGGGCCATCATGCCGAGCAGCGTGCTCTTGCCGACGCCGCTGCCGCCGAACAGGCCGATGCGCTGGCCGCGGCCGCAGGTCAGGAGGCTGTCGATGGCGCGGACGCCGGTGCCCATCGGCGTGACGATCGGGTCACGCGCCAGCGGGTTCATCGGCGGCGGATAGAGCGGCGCGGTCGTCGATCCGCGGACCGGCCCGAGGCCGTCGAGGGGCAGGCCGAGCCCGTCGAAGACGCGACCGAGCAGCTCCGGACCGACCGGGATCCGGGCGGTGCCGCCGCGCGCGACCAGCGTGTCACCGGGCCGGATGCCGGCGGTGGTGCCGAGCGGGACGCTCTGCAGCAAGCCGTCGCGGAAGCCGACGACCTCGAGCGCGAGACGCCGGCCGCCGGTCAGCTGCAGCTCGCACAGCTCGCCGACCTGGGCCCGCGGCCCACGCGACTCGACCAGGAGGCCGACCGAGCGCACGACGTGGCCGATGAGCGGGATTGGATCGGCGGCTTCGGCGACGGCGATGTAGCTCGAGAGCGACACAGGACCTCCGGGGTGTCGGATGGATCAGCGCTCGCCGCCGAACAGGGCCCGGCTCAACTCGTCGAACTGGCGCTCGATGGTGGCGTCGACGCTGCCGAAGGCGGTCTCGACCAGGCAGCCCCCGCGCGAGATGCCCGGGTCGGGCACGACCGTGACGGTCTGGCCGCCCCAGCGCGCGCTGTCCTGGGCCACGATGGTGTAGTCCTCGGGGTTCAGGCGGATCGTCGCCGGCGTGGTCGTGCCGAGGCGTTCGAGCGCGACGTGCGCGAGTGCTGCGGCCAGCTCCGGATCGAGCGTGACCTCCCGATGCACCACGCGGCGCGCCAGCGTCAAGGCCAGCTGCACCATCTCGCGCTCGGTCTCGTGGATCAGCGTCTGGCGCAGGCCGCCCAGTTCCTCGATGGTCTGCCCGATGCGGCGCAGCATCGCTTCGGCGCGCTTGCCGCCGGCTTCGAGGCCGGCCCGTTCGCCCTGGGCGTAGCCCTTGGTGAATGCCTCGCGCTCGATGGCGGCGAGCCGCTCGCGGTGCTCGGCGAGCAGCGTGTCGGTCGTCACCGGCACGGCCGCCGCCAGGTCCGGATCGAGCGCTGACGCCGCGGCGGACATGCCGGCGACCGGCGTCGGCATCGCGGGCCTGGCCGGTTCCCCATCGAGAGCCGCCGGCCGCGGGGCGAATGTCGCCAGGGTGACGACGGGCACGCCGCCGGCCCCGGCATCCGGGCGGGCCCCGGTCGTCCAGGCGAACCGCGACACCTCGGCGGCGGCGGGGACGAGGACGCGCGCCCTACGTGACATACGCCTCCCCGGCCGCGGCGCCGGTCACGAGCAGGCCTTCCTCTTCGAGCTTGCGGGCGATGGCCACGATCTCCTGCTGCGCCCTCTCGACTTCGCGGAGGCGGACGGCGCCGAGCACGTCCATCTCCTCCTTGATCATCTGCGCCGCGCGCTTCGACATGTTCGAGATGAAGCGGGTGCGGATGTCCTCGGACGCGCCCTTCAGCGCCAGCGTCAGCGTCTTCTTGTCGGCGCGCTGGATGATCTCGCGGACCGCGTTGTCGTCGACGTGGAGCAGGTCGTCGAAGACGAACATCAGGTTGCGGATCGACACGGCCAGGTCCGGCGACTCGTTCTCGATGGTCGACAGGACCGCGGTGCTGACGCCGCGATCGAGGCGGTTCAGCAGCTCGGCGACGACGCGGACGCCGCCCATCGACTCGCTGGCCTGGGTGCCGAGCGCCTTCAGCCGCTGGCCTCGATGACCGACGAGACGCGGGTCATGACGTCGGGCGAGATTTCGTCGAGCGTCGCCATCCGGGTGATGACTTCGACGCGCAGTTCGTCGGGCAGCGAGTTGGCGAGCTGCGCCGCCTGGGCGGGCTTGAGGTGCGCCAGCAGCAGCGCGATGGTCTGCGGGTGCTCGCTCAGGACGAACTTGGACAGCTGCTGCGGGTCGGCCTTTTCGAGGTTGGAGAAGGCCACCGTCGACTCGAACGACTTGACGACGCGGTCGAGGACGCGGCGGGCCATGTCCGGACCGAGCGTCTTGATCAGCAGCTTCTGGGCGTAGTCGACGCCGCCGCGCGTGACGTACTCGGAGGCGCGCCACATCGTGTGGAACTCCTCGAGCGTCGCCGAGCTGGACTCGGGCGAAATCTGGCCGACCACCGCCACTTCGCGGGCGACGGCCTCGATCTCGTCCTCGTTCAGGTGCTGGAACATCGCCGCCGCGGTCGTCTCGCCGACCATCAGCGTGAGGATGGCGGCCTTGCGGACGCCGGACAGGACGGTGACGGCGCCTTTGACGCTCATGCTTCCTCCTGCGACAGCCAGGCGCGGATCAGGCGGGCCGCGTTCTCCGGCTCGGTCTCGATGGCCTTGGCCACGCGCTTCTGCAGGATCGGCGTCTTGCGGTTCGAGACGTGCTCGGCGAGCTTGGCGTCGAGCTCGGCCTCGATCTCGTGCTCGACTTCCTCGATGGTCCTCGGCAGCTGCCGCGGCAGCTGCTGGGTCTCGGCCCGCGTCGGCGCCGGCGGCGGAGGCGGCGGCGCGTAGGAGAAGACGCCCTTGACGATCGGGCGCAGCACGAAGAGCAGCGCGAACAGGCCGACGACGAGCACGATGGCCGGCCGGGCGTAGGTCTGGGCCCCGCCGCCGACGCGGTCGAGGAGCGACGGCGCCACCACCGGCTCCTCGATCGGCTCGTCGAACGACACGTTCTCGACGATCAGCTGGTCGCCGCGGTTGGCGTCGAGGCCGACGGCGGCGGCGACGAGCTGCTGGATCTTCTGCATCTCGGCCTGGGGCCGCGGCGTCGAGGTCTTCGTCACCTTGCCTTCGGCGTCGGTCTTCGACTGCCGCGCGTTGTCGACGACGACCGCGACCGAGAGCCGGGCGACGTCGCCGCGCGGCGCGAGGCTGTGGACGGTCTTCTTGCCGACTTCGTAGTTCACCGTCTCGGCCTGGCGGGCGGTGCCGTTGGCGGTGAGCGACGCGGCGGGCGGACCGGGCGGCGTCACCGGCGTCGCGGCCGGCGCCGGCGCGACCTGGCCCGGCAGGTTGCCGCGGGCGCCGGCGAGGCCGCTGGCGGCGTTGGCCGCGGCGCCTTCGAGGGTCACCTGCCGGCTGCGGATCACGGTGGCCGGATCGAACGTCTCCGACGTCTCCTCCTGCGTCTTCGTGTTCAGGCGCAGGGTGACGTTGGCGCGGACACGCTCGGCGCCGACGATCGGCTCGATCATCCGCACCACTTCGCCGGCCAGCTCGCGCTCCATCTTCTCCTGGCGCTCGGCCACCGCGGCGCTGAGCGGCTCGTCGCGGTCGTCGCTCGGCCGCGACAGCGGCCGGCCGGTGCTGTCGATGAGGACCACCGCCTCGGGCCGCAGGCCCTCGACCGAGAACGCGACCAGGTTGACGATGCCGGCGATGGTGCTGGCGCCGAGCGGCCGGTTGCGCTTGAGCGTCAGGATCACCGAGGCCTTGGCCGGCTGCTCCTTCGACTCGAACAGCGACGTCTTCGCCATCGCGATGTGGACGCGGGCGCTGCGCACGTCGCCGATGGTGGCGATGGTGCGGGCGATTTCCCCTTCGAGCGCGCGGCGGTAGTTGACCTGCTCGAGGAACTCGGTCTGGCCGAAGGCGGTGCGGTCGAACAGCTCGAAGCCGACCCGGCCCGAGGTCGGCAGGCCGGTGCTCGAGAAGTGCAGGCGGAGCCGATCGACCTCTTCCTTCGGCACCTCGATGTCGCGGCCGCCGTTGGTCAGCTGGTACTGGACCTTCTCGCTCTTGAGGCCGGACTCGACGCGGGCCGCTTCCTCCGGCTCCATGTCGGCGAAGAGGACGCGGTAGTCGGGCGCGTTGAGGTACCACGACGCGCCGACCACCAGCACGACGGCCCCGAGGAAGGCCAGGGCCAGGGTAGTCAGCTGCCGCGGGTTCAGCGCGGCGGTCAGCTTGCGGACGCGGACGACGAGATCCTGCATGGGGAGACGGAATCAGATGACCGGGGGAACCAGTGCCTTGTCCTAGATGGGCATCCGCATGATTTCCTTGTAGGCCTGCACCAGCTTGTTGCGGATCTGCACCGAGAACTGCAGGGTCAAGTCGGCGCGCTGGAGCGCGATCATCGCGTCGTGGACGTCGGTGGTGCCCGAGAGCATGCCGCTGACGGCGGTATTGGCCTGGTTCTCGGTCGATTCGACCGCGTCGACGACGCGGCCGAGCGCGTCGGAGAAGCCGGCGCCGCTCGACGTCGCGGTGGCGTCGCCGCCGCCGACTGTCGGCAGGCTGCCGGAGAATGCGTCCGGTGAGTGCGTCGATGGTCATGTCGCGATTACCCTCGCCCGAGTTCGAGCGCCCGCTGCACGAGGTCGCGAATGAGGCCGATGGCCGTCAGGTTCGCCTGGTAGGCGCGCGCCGCGCCGAGCATGTCGACCATCTCTTCGGCCGGCTCGACGTTCGGCAGCGAGACGTAGCCGTCCTTGTCCGCGTCGGGGTGCGACGGTTCGTAGCGCCGCCGCGCCGGGCCCTGGTCCTCGACGACCGCCGCCACTTCGACGCCGACCGCGCTGGCGCGTCCGAGTGAGTTGTCGAAGTCCTGGACGCTGGTCGACTGCAGCACCACGTCGCGCCGCTTGTAGGGCTGGCCGTCCGGACCGCGCGTCGACTCGGCGTTGGCCAGGTTCGAGACCGCGACTTCGATCCGCATCCGTTCGGCCGTGAGCGCGCTGGCGCTGGCCCGCACCGCTGATCCAAGGGTGGACATGGTCAGCAGCCCGCGGTGGAAGTGGCGCGGCATTCGACGGGCGATGCATCCCGCCGCTCTGCGTTGCTCGTCGTTCGAATATTGGTCATATCCTCGCTCCTCGCGCCTTGATCGGCGGGCGCCTCACCCGTCTCGGTGCAACGCGGCACTTCCACCACGGACTGCTACCGGGCCTCGTTGATGGCGTAGCGCACCAGCCGGAACTTGGCGGCGAGCGCGGTCTGGGCGCGGGCGAACTCGCCCGCCGCCGTGGTCATCGACAGCAGTTCGCGGTCGATCTGGACGGTGTTGCCGTCGGCCCGCGCGGCGAGGCCCTCGGCTTCGTGGCTGGCCGGACCGGCGGGCTCGGCGGCCGGCAGGTGACGGGCGTTGGTCAGGTGGAGGCCGTCACCGAGCTTGCCGTCGAGCGTCTGCGCGAAGTCGGCCTCGCGCGCCTTGTAGCCCGGCGTGCTGACGTTGGCGAGGTTGCTCGCCGCCACCGCCTGCCGCGCCGCCGCCAGCGTCATCTGGTGGCGCAGGGCAGCCATCACCCCGCTGTCGCTCGTGATCTCGCTCATCGGACCGGTCCCCCTCAAGGTTCCCGGGCCGCCGCCGATTGCTCCAGGGTAGGCGGCCCGCCGACCGCTGGAGGCAAGAGCGGTGCCGACGGCAATTCCCTGAGAAAAACCACGTAGACCTGCGTCTGGCTGGGGGTCTTTCGACCGGCCGTGACGGACATCCGACACGACGGCCGGCCGTCCGCTCACGACGCGGCACACGGACGCGCGCACGCCGCCGCGCTCCGCGCGCGGAACTCCCAACTTCCAATTCCCAACTCCCAAGGCACTCCCAACTCCCAACGCCCAACCTGGTGAGGCTCGTCCTCAGCCCATTGCTCTGTGACCGCCTTGGGAATTGGCAGTTGGGAGTGCGTTGGAAATCGGAAGTTGGGATTTGGGAGTTGGGAGTTCGCGACCGGTGTCGCGCTAGCGAAACCGGTCGCGCGGGTCGCCCGATCGCGCAGCAGCGTCTCGATTCGTCCGAGCCGGCTCTCGATGGCTTCGAGCCGGGCCAGGATCGGGGTCCGCGCGTCGACGCCCTCCCGCTGCGACACCTGCCGCGACAGCCGCCGGTTCTCGGCCTCGAGGGCGACGCGATCCCGGATCCGCTGCAGCACGACGTCGATCTGGCCCAGCGAAAACGGCTTCGTCAGGTAGTCGTAGGCGCCGAGGCGGACCGCCTGGATGGCCGAGTCGAGCGAGGCGTAGCCGGTGATGATGACCACGTAGGCCGAGGGATTGGCCTGTTTCACCGTGCGCAGCACGCCCAGCCCGTCGACCCCTGGCAGCTGCAGATCGGTCAACACCAGCCCGTAGCGGGCCGGCTCCTTGAGGAGCGCCGCCTGCGCCGCCCGCCCGTCGGCGGCAGAGGACACGTCGAACTGCTTGGTCCGGAAGTACTCGACCAGCAGCTCCCGGACGTCTGCCTCGTCGTCGACGACCAGCACGCCCAGTGACGCCAGGGCGTCAGCCTGCCCGCTCATGCCCCCTCCACCTGTGTCGGAAAATCGGCTAATTTCCGAATGTTTGCGTAATTGCTTGACATTTCGCGATCGGGACGCCGATATTAGTGGCCAACTTTTCGTCGCTCCGAGGTACTCGCGGACCGGAGCCCGATTCCATCATGTCAGGATCGCCGGCACTTTCGGTCCTGATGTGTACCAGCTCCGGACTGTGGGTTGGAAACGTGTGCAGACCGCTTCGCATCCCATGTCCAGCCCCACCCAGCCCACTGTCCTGGTCGTCGATGACGAGGCCGATCTCCGGCAACTCATCGCCGAGTCGCTGAGCGCCGACGGCTTCGAGGTCGCCCAGGCGCCCGACGCCGCCGACGCCATCGAGCGGCTCAAGAACTTCGCCTACGACGCGCTCGTCGTCGACCTGCGCCTGCCCGACGCCGACGGCATGGAGGTCCTCGACGCCGCGCTCGCCCGCTACCCGGACATCCTGGCCGTCGATGGTCACCGGCTTCGGCGGCGTCGCCGAGGCCGTGTCGGCGATGAAGCGCGGCGCGGTCGACTTCCTCATCAAGCCGTTCCAGCTCGCGCAGCTCTCGCGCGTCCTCAAGACGGGCATGGAACAGCGCCGGCTGCGCCAGGAGAACGCCGAGCTGCGCGCGCAGCTGCGCGACCGCTACCGCTTCGACATCGATCGTCGGCCAGAGCGCGCACGATGCAGCAGGTCTTCCAGACGCTCGAGCTGGTCGCGCCGATGAACAGCACCGTGCTGATCCAGGGCGAGACCGGCACGGGCAAGGAGCTCATCGCCCGCACGATCCACCACAACAGCCCGCGCGCCGATCAGCGCTTCGTCGCGTTCAACGCCGCGGCCATTCCCGAGCCGCTGGCCGAGGCCGAGCTGTTCGGCCACGCCAAGGGCGCCTTCACCGGCGCCGTCGCGGCCCGCGTCGGCCGCTTCGAGCTGGCGCACCGCGGCACGCTCTTCATCGACGAAGTCGGCCTGATGTCGCTGGCGCTGCAGGCCAAGCTGCTGCGCGCGCTGCAGGAGCGCGAGATCGAGCGCGTCGGCGAGTCGCGGCCGATCAAGTTCGACGCCCGCGTCGTCGCCGCCACCAACACGGACCTGCGCAAGATGGTGAAGGAAGGCACGTTCCGCGAGGACCTGTACTACCGCCTGAACGTCATTCCGATCACGCTGCCGCCGCTGCGCGACCGGCGCGAGGACATCCCGCTGCTGGCCCGCCACTTCGTGCAGAAGTCCTGCCGCAGCAACAACCTGCCGCCGAAGTCGCTGACCCAGGACGCGATCCGCGTGCTGATGAACTACTCCTGGCCGGGCAACATCCGCCAGCTCGAGAACGCCGTCGAGCACGCCGTCGCGATGACCGGGCCAGGAGACGCGAAATCCCGGCCCGCGCGCTGCCGGAGGACATCCTCGCAGCCGGCCTCGTCGCTGCTGCTGCCGACGGTGGCGATCCCGGACGAGGGCATCAACTTCACGTCGGTCGTCTCGCAGCTCGAACGCGAGCTGATCCTGCGGTGCCTCGAGAAGACCGGCGGCAACAAGCGCCAGGCCGCGCGCCTGCTTCAACTGAGCCGCACGACGCTCATCGACAAGCTCCATCGCCTGAACCTGGGCGACGAGTTTCGGCCGCGTAGCGCGCGGCCGGACGCTATTTGGCCGGCAGCGGTCCCTCAGGAACCGCCGCGGTCAGCCAAGGGCGTGCGCAGCTATTCGCCGCGCGACGCGCGGCGGCGCGCACGCGGGCTGACTCGAGCCGCCAGCTAGAAGCGTCCGCTACACGGCGTCCGGCCAGGACACCGTCACGACGGCCGGCAGCGCCGCACGGTGAGGCTGCCGCCGTCGGCTTCCACCAGCCGCTTGGCCACGGCCAGGCCGAGTCCGGCCGCCCCTCCGACTTGTTCGTGAAGAACGGATCGCCGACCCGCGACTCCGATCGCGGCGTCGAAGCCGGCGCCGGAGTCGACCGAACTCGACGTGCACCGCGCCGCCATGGCGCCAGATGCGGATCCGCAGCGTGCGCACATCCTGCTTGGCCATCGATTCCTCGGCGTTGATGACCAGGTTCGACGAGCACCTGCACGACGTGCTGGCTGTCGGCGCGGACGACGAAAGACTCCTCGACCGGCGCGTCGATGGTCACGGCGACGCGGCCCGCGCGTCAGGTAGTAGCGGCGCAGCGAGACGGCGCGGTCGACCGCCGGCCTTCAGCTCGACCTTGGGGCTGACGCCGTCGCGACGGGCGAAGGCGACCAGCTCGCGCAGGTGTCCCGGCCGCCTTGGTCGCCTGGACGGCGATCTTCTGGACCTTGTCGGAGACTTCGGGCGGAAGCTGGCCGCGCAGGCCGAGGATCTCGACCATGCCGGCGATGACCTGCAGCGAGTTGTTGACCTCGTGCGCAACGGACGGCAGGACCATGCCGGTCGTGGTCATCCGGTTGATGTACGCCAGGTCGGCCGTGGAGAACGCCCGGTCCGTCGTGACGGTCGGCGTCGGCTCGGTGTGGGTCGGTCATGGACGGTGGCCGACACAAGTGCGGACTCAAGCCGGCCGGGCGACCCGCCGATTACACAACCGGAGCATCGCACGGCCCGGAACCGGCCGAAACAGTTGATTCTACACTTCGGACGGAGACCGCAATGCGCTTCCTCATTGTCGATGATTCGTCCACGATGCGCCGCATCATCATCAACACGCTCACCAAGCTGGGCTACGAGACGTTCCTCGAGGCTGGCAACGGACGCGAGGGGCTCGATCGCCTCGGCTCGAGCCAGATCGATCTCATCATCACCGACTGGAACATGCCGCGAGATGAACGGCATCGACTTCGTCCGCAACCTGCGCGCGACGCCCCAGGGCAAGTCGGTGCCGGTCCTGATGGTCACGACCAACGCGGCCAACGCCGACGTGGCGGAGGCGCTCAAGGCCGGGGTCAACAACTACGTCGTGAAGCCGTTCACTGCGGACACGTTGAAGGAAAAGATCGACGCCGTCGCTCAGCACGCCTGACGTCGAGGGACCCATGACGCCTCGCTACCGCTTCCCTCGTCGACGTGCTCGTCGGCGCCACCGACGACGTCTTCGAGACGATGATCTTCCGCCAGCTGAAGGCGGGAGCCACCGTCTGGGGGCACGCCACCCGGCCGAAGAGCCAGATCGTCGGGACCGTCGGCTTCGCCGGTTCGTCGACCGGCCTGGTCGCCTTCCACGCGTCGATCGCGGCCGCGCGCGACATCACCAGCGCGATGCTCGGCATCGAGGTCGACGAGGAGGCGACTGGCCGACGCCGTCGGCGAGGTCACCAACATGATCGCCGGCGCCTTCCGCACCCGCATGGCCGCGTTCCAGGATGCGTGGGCCATCTCGGTGCCGACCGTGACGGTCGGCTCCGACTTCTACATCAAGCCGATCTCCACCGGAGATCGCGTCATCGTGGTCTTCCACATGGACAGCCACGAACTGTTCGTCGAGCTCATCATCACGCCGAACGCCGACGCGGCGGTCTAGCAACGAGGAACGCCATGCTGCCTGTGATTCATCCGCCGCCGAGCGGCACGAAACCGTTCGACTGGCTCAAGACCGACGAGACCGCCGTCCCGATGCTGCCTGCCGTCGCCCTCAAGGTGATCGAGCTGGTCAGCGACCCCGACGTCACCGTGATGTCGCTGGCGCCGGTGGTCTCGAAGGACCAGGTGCTCGCGTCGCGCGTCCTCGGCCTCGGCAACTCGGCCGCGTATGCCGGCTACCAGCCGGCGACGACCTTGCTCGAGGCGATGGTCCGCCTCGGCACGGTGGCCGTCCGCAACGTCGTCGTGACGGTGTCGTTCGCGTCGCGGATGCACGACCCGCGCATCTACGGCGAGCAGGGCCGCCAGCTGGTCGATCACGCGATCGGCACGGCCTACGTCGCCCGGCTCCTCGCCGAGCGCGTCAGGACCGATCTCGAGGAGGCGTTCATGTGCGGGCTGATGCACGACATCGGCAAGCTCGTCATCCTCAAGCTCGCCTACGACCACGGCGCGCAAGACCGGCAAGCCGGCGCCGCCCGAGGAAGTGCAGTCGGCGGTCGACGATCGCAGCACGCCGCGTTCGGCGGGCTCACGCTCAAGCGGTGGAAGCTGCCCGAGTCGCTGATCGAGCCGGTCACCTGCCATCATGACTATTCGATGGCCCACAGCGGCAAGAAGGAAGCGGCGGTCTGCTACGCCGCCAACCAGCTGGCGCATCGCTACGGCTTCGGCTGCGAGTCGGACGGCCGCAACCTGCTCGACGACCACGTCGCGACCTTCCTCGGTCTCGACGAAGCCTGGCTGGCTACCGCCGACGATCGCGCGCCGGGGCTCTACGACGTCGCGCGAAAGGTCCTCTCGTAAGCGGGGACCTTCCGCGCGCTGACAGCTCCCAACTCCCAACCGCCAACTGCCAAGGAATCTCCCAACGCCCAACAGCCAGCCGGGCCTGCAAGCCTGTTCGGAGTCGGAAGTTGGGCGTTCCTTGGCAGTTGGCGGTTGGTCGTTGGCAGTTCGTCGTCGCGGAAGTCGTCACGCGACGACGCGCGGCTGATCGAGCGCTTCGCGGACCTTGTCCACCAGCGCGCGCAGCGCGAACGGCTTCTGCAGGAAGAGCGTCGGCTCGTCGAGCACGTCGCGATCGCCGGGCGCGGCGTCGGCGTAGCCCGACATGAACATCACCTTGAGGCCGGGGCGGAGCGGCTTCAGCTTGCGCGCCAGCGCCGGGCCGCCCATCGCCGGCATCACCATGTCGGCGACGACCAGATCGATCCGGCCGTCGTAGGCCTCGCTCGCCGCTCGAGCGCCTCGACGCCGTTGCCGGCGACGAGCACGCGGTAGCCGTGCGACTCGAGCCAGGCCTGCATCAGCTCGCGGACGCCGTCTTCGTCCTCGACCACGAGCAGCGTCTCGCTGCCGCGGCGGGCCGCACCGCAGCGCGACCGGCCGCTCCTCGAGCCGGACCGGCGCCGCCTTGTCGCGCGGCAGGTAGATGCGGATGCGGGTGCCCTGCCCCGCTTCCGAGTCGACCCAGATGTAGCCGCCGCTCTGCTTGACGATGCCGTAGACCGTCGACAGGCCGAGGCCCGGTGCCGCGGCCCGAGCTCCTTGGTCGTGAAGAACGGCTCGAAGGCGCGGGCCCGGACGTCCGGCGCCATGCCGGTGCCCGGTGTCGGTCACCGACAGGCAGCACGTAGGGCCCGCGCGTCACGCTGAACGCCTCGGTGCCCGCCGACGGATCGAGCGTGGCGTTCTCGGTCTCGATGGTGATGGTGCCGCCCGACGGCATCGCGTCGCGCGCGTTGACGACGAGGTTCATCAGGACCTGTTCGAGCTGCATCGGGTCGGCGCGCACCGACCACAGCTCCGGCGCGAGCCGGGCGACGAGCGTGACGTCCTCGCCGATCAGGCGCCGCAGCAGGCTCTCGACCGTGTCGACGACGGCGTTCAGGTCGAGCACGCGCGGCTGCAGCACCTGCTGCCGGCTGAACGCCAGGAGCTGGCGCGTCAGCGCCGCCGCGCGATCGCCGGCGCGGAGGATCTCGTCGACCGTGTCGCGGCGCGGATCGTCGAGCGCCAGGCTCTCCTGAGCAGCAGCTCGGAGTAGCCGCCGATCGCCTGGACGATGTTGTTGAAGTCGTGGGCGATGCCGCCGGCGAGGCGGCCCACCGCCTCCATCTTCTGCATGCCCTGCAGGCGGATCTGATCGCGGGCCCGCCGCGCCTGGAGCTCGCCGGCGTCCTCGACGCCATCGCGCCGGCTCACCGCGCGATAGAGGGCACGCTCGACGATCGCGGCGAAGCGGGTGACGTCGTCGCTGCCGAGGTAGTCCCAGGCGCCGTCGCGCAGCGCGCGCCGCACCTCGTCCGCGTTCGAGGGCGTCGAGCCGGGCACCACCACGACCAGCGGCGGCGCGGCCCTGTCGTGGCCGACGCGCTCGAGCAGGCGATCGGCGAGGTGGTCGGGATGCAGCGCAGCGACCACCAGCAGGTCGCAGGGGGCGACGCCGAGCAGCGCCATCGCGTCGGCTTCGGAGACGGCGTGGGCGACCAGCGGTTCGAGATCGAAGCGCGTCAGGCCGGCCAGGAGACGGCGGCCAGAGGCGACAGGATCGTCGACGAGGACGACGGAAAAATGGCGAGGCATCGGAGCGCGGCGCGCCCGATCACCGGCGCGGTCGCACACTCCGGACATCGGCACGTTGGCGGAGCCGCCAGAGCCGATCGGCGCCCCCCGCCGGGCGCCGCCGCACGATGCCGTGCGAGACCGCGCAGGTCAGGCGCCGGCGGTCTTCGCCGTCAGTCGATCCGCTTCCGTCTTGGCGTCGCCAGCGTAGGGCGAATCGGGAAATTCGTCGCCGATCCGGGTAAACGCGCGGAGGGCGTCGGCGGTCTTCCCGGCCTTGTCGTAGGCGTGTCCGAGCTGCATCAGCACGCCGTCGACCGGCACCTCGAGGTCGGTCCGCTGCACCAGCGCGGTCAACGTGGCGATGGCCGGGTCGAGACGGCCGCCGTCGATCTGGATCGCGGCGATGCCCAGCCTCGCCATCCGGCCGTAGAGGCCGTCGTTGTCGAGGCGGACGATCTCCTCGAGGTGCTTCTCGGCGTCGGCGATGCGCCCCGCTTCGCCGAGCAGGCTGGCGGCGTGCAGCCGCGCCTCGAGTCCGGCGCCGGTCGACGGATAGGCGGCGGCCGCCGCTTGGTACTTCGTGAGCGCCGCATCGCGCCGCGCCGCCTCGTTCTCGAACGCGTCGGGCGGGGACGGCGGCACGACCGGCGCCGGCTGGCCCGGGACGGCCACCGGAGGCGGCGTCTTGACCGGCCCAAGCGCCGTGCTGCGGGCCTCGGCCAGGAGCACCGACGCCTGCTCGTGCTGGCGGTGCTGCCACCACCAGTAGCCGGCGGCGAGCACGGCGACGAGCGCGACGACGCCCAGCGCCTGGACGATCGTCCGGCTGTTCTGCTCCCACATCGCGCCGGCGCGGTGCAGCCCCGCGGCGATCTCGTTTTCCTTCAGGCGATGACGTTCCGCTGTATCCATTTGTGTGTTGGCAGCGGGTCCCCTCAGGACCCGCCGCGGGCCGCCTCCTGGCGGGCGGCCTGCTATTCGCGGCGCTCAGCGCGCCGCGGCGGCCGCCCGCGGCGGCTCTGGTTTATGGTGCGCGTGCCCGGACTCGAACCGGGGACCTACCGCTTAGGAGGCGATCGCTCTATCCACCTGAGCTACACGCGCTCAGCAGAACAGTATACGCCGGCCGTCTGGACCGTCAGCGTGGCCTCGGAGGACGGCTGAGACGTTCTCGCCGGCCAGCTTGGCCCGGCCGCCAAGCTCCACCAGCTCGATCAGGAACGATACGCCGACGATGTCCGCGCCCTGGCCGCGCAGCAGCGCCACCGTGGCCCTGGCGGTGCCGCCGGTGGCCAGCAGGTCGTCGACGATCAGCACGCGCGTGCCGTTCGTCCACCGCGTCGCAGTGCATCTCGAGGCTGTCCGAGCCGTACTCGAGGTCGTAGCTCGCCTTGACCGTCTTCGACGGCAGCTTGCCCGGCTTGCGGACCGGCACGAAGCCCGCGCCGAGCCGGTCGGCCACGGCCGCGCCGAAGATGAAGCCGCGGCTCTCCATGCCGACGACGGCGTCGATCGACTGGCCCTTGAACGGAGACGCCAGGGCGTCGATGCGCCTGGCCGAAGCCTTCGCCATCCCGCAGCAGCGTGGTGATGTCGTAGAACAGGATGCCCGGCTTCGGGAAGTCGGGGATGTTGCGGATCTTGGCTCTGAGGTGGTCCATGGCGTAGGTGGGCATCGGAAGAAAGGGGTGGGAGTCAGGTGGTGATGCGGAACCCGCTGGTACCGGCCGGTGGGCTGGGCGGGTTCGACGGCGAGATGTTCGACGCGGGCGCCGGGAGGGCCTTGCGCGAGGGCGCGCTCGACCCGGGTCACCGCCTCGATCTCGCCCTCGACGTGCGCTTCGACGCTGCCGTCCGGCCGATTGCGGACGAAGCCGGACACGCCTTCACGGACGGCGGCGTCCTGCGACGAAGTAGCGGAAGCCGACGCCCTGGACGCGGCCGGTGACGATGAACTGTCGCGCCACGATCATGACAGCGGCGCGCCGTCCCTCGAGGACTCGGCGCGCCGCAGGCGGATCGTATGCGAATGGACGGGCCGCCGCAACCGGGCTGCGGCGGCCGGACGGGTTGCTAGGCCGAGGGCCGCTCCATGGGAATGAAGGCCGGCTGACCGCGACGCTCAATCAGGAGGAGCGCGGGACGGCCGGCGGGCGTCCGCTCGAGGGCCGCCTTCAGCGCGTCGCCATCGGCAACCTTGGTGCGGTTCACCGAGACGATGACGTCGCCGCGCTCGAGACCCGCGTCAGCGGCCGGCCCGGCCGGGTCGACCGCCGCCACGACGACGCCGGCGCGCGCCTTGGTCCGCAGCTCGCGCGCCAGGTCCGGCGTCAACGGATCGACGTCGAGGCCGTAGCGGCCGCTCGGCTTGACCGGCTTCGCCGCCGGCGCCTCCTCGTCGCTCTCACGCTCGGCGTTGGCCGGGCGTTCGACAAGGGCCACGGTCAGCGAGCGCCTGGTGCCGTCGCGGACCAGATCGAGCTTCACCTTGGTGCCGGGCGCCAGCCGCGCCACCGCATTGCGCAGCGCGTTCGACGAGTCGATCGGCTTGCCGTCGAGTGACAGGATGACGTCGCCCTGCTCGACGCCGGCCCGCTCGGCGGGCCCGTCCTCGGTGACCTGGCTGACGATGGCGCCGCGCGGTTCCGCCAAGTCGAGGCTGCGCGCCATGTCGGCGCTGATGCCCTGGACGACGACGCCGAGCAGGCCGCGCCGCACCGAGCCGCGCTCGAGCAGCTGCGTCATCACGTCGTGCGCCATCGTCGACGGGATGGCGAAGCCGATGCCGATGTTGCCGCCAGTCGGCGACAGGATCTGCGAGTTGATGCCGACCAGCTCGCCGCGCAGGTTGACCAGCGCGCCGCCGGAGTTGCCGCGGTTGATCGGAGCGTCGGTCTGGAGGAAGTCCTCGTAGCCGCCGCGCAGCGCGCCGGTCGAGCGATCCTTGGCGCTGATGATGCCCATCGTCACGGTCTGGCCGAGGCCGAGCGGATGGCCGACGGCGAGGACGACGTCGCCGACCCGGACCGCGCCCGAGTCCGCCAGCGGCAGCGTCTTGAAGCCGGCGCCGGCGACCTTCAGCACGGCGAGATCGCTCGGCGGATCGGTGCCGACGACCTTGGCCGACAACGTCCGCCCGTCGACGAACTCGACGGTGACGCGCTCGGCGCCGGCGACGACGTGGTTGTTGGTGATGATGTAGCCGTCCCGGGTGACGACGACGCCGGAGCCGAGGCCGCCCTCGCGGCGCGGGCCCTGGTTCTCGTCCTCGCCGAAGAAGCGGCGGAGCGGGTTGTCGTTGCCGAGCGAGGTCTGCTGGACCAGGCGCGACGACCGCACCGCGACGACGGCCGGCGAGATGGTCTGGACGAGGTCGGCATAGGACGTGGCGACCGGTCCGCCGTTGAGAAGGGCCGGGCTGGCAGCCTGAAGGGTGACGCGGGCGAGCGGCGACGGGTCGGCGCCGAAGAACGCCGGCCAGGCCGCGCCGCCGACGGTCATGGCGGTGGCGGCCGCGGCCACGGCCAGACCCGTGCGGATGCGGCGGGGGGATGGGCCGGTCGGCTGAACCTGGGGAGTGCGCGGATCGACCATGGGTGCTGGTTCCTCTCCTAATCGCTATGGGGCAGCTGCCCCTCGCAAGCTATGACGACGCAGCGCGGCGGCTGGTCGGCCTCTCGCGGGGCCGGTCGGCGTAGAATGCCGGCCATGCTTCAGCCTTCCGGCGCCCGGAGGCCGCTCCGATGAGCGGTCCCCCGTCCGAAGACCACACGGTCCTGCCGCCGACGGTGCTGGACGGCCCGGCCGGGGCGGCGACCCGGCTGGACGCGCCGCCGGGTGCAGCTGCGGGCACCGTACCGACTGGCGCCCCCTCCGAAGGGGCGACCTTCCTCGGCACGATGCTGGCCGGTGCCGACGCCACCGTCTTCGTCGACGACCGCGTCGCCGCCTTCGAGGACGACGACCGGGCGGCCACCGTCCTCGACGCGGCCGAGGCGGCCACCCTGCTCGACCCCAAGCTCGGAGGCCGCCGGGCCCCTCGCCCGGCCCCGACGACCGGCGAGGCGACGGCCGTGCCGACCGGCAGCCCCGCCTCCAGTTCGGACGGCGGCGCCGGCGCCGCGGTTCCACCGGCCAACGCCCGCTACGTGCTCGAGGCGATCGCCGGCCGCGGCGGCATGGGCACGGTCCATGTCGCCCGCGACGTCGAGCTGCTCCGCCGGGTCGCGCTCAAGGAGCTGTCGCTCGAGGTCGCCCACGATCGCTCCGCCCGCTCGCGCTTCGTGCGCGAGGTCCAAGTGACGGCCCAGCTCGACCACCCGCACATCGTCCCGGTCTACAGCCTCGAAGTCGCGTCGGGCGGCCGGCCCGCCTACGCGATGAAGCTGGTCGAGGGGCAGACCTTCGGCCAGTTGATCACCGACACGCGCGCCTTTTACGAGAAGAAGGAGACGCCGGACGAGGACCATGCCCTGCCGGCGCGCATCGAGCACTTTCTCAAGGTGTGTGACGCCATCGGCTACGCCCACGAGCGCGGCGTCGTCCACCGCGACCTCAAGCCCGCCAACCTGATGGTCGGCCGGCACAACGAGGTCTACGTCATGGACTGGGGCATCTGCCGCCTCATGGCGCACCCCCCCGATGCGGCGCCGGCCCCGGCGGCAGCCGGCGCCGGCGCGACGGGCGACGCGGCGGCGCGCACCGGATCGACGGCGCGCACGACGGTCAGCCTCGAGGCCAGCCACGGCGAGACCGCCTACGGCGCCATCGTCGGAACGCCGCTCTACATGTCGCCCGAACAGGCGACGGGGCGCCACGACGAGCTCGACGCCAAGAGCGATCAGTGCGCGCTCGGGCTCATCCTGTTCGAGCTGGTCGCGCTGAAGCGGCCGATCACCGGCAAGACGCTGGCGGAGGTGCTGACGCAGGCCAGCTCCGGGACCCGCGCGCCGTTCGTCCATGCCTTCGGCGAGGCGATCCCCGGCGAGCTCGGGGCGATCGTCACGAAGGCCTCGGCGCGCACGCCGGCCGATCGCTATGGCTCCGTCGCCGCCTTCGCCGACGACCTGCGTCGCTTCATGCGCGGCGACGCCGTCCAGGCGCGGCCCGACTCGGCCTGGCAGCGCGGCGTGCGCTGGCTCGGCCGCCATCGCCAGACCGCCGCGCTGTCGCTCCTCGGTCTGATCATCGCCAGCCTCGCCGGCGGCGCCGCGCTGCTCTACCGCCAGGAGCGCGCCCTCGAGGCGCAGGAGCTGCGCGGTCGGCAGAATCGAGCGGCTCGTCGGCGACGTCGGCGAGCAGGGCGATCGGCTGCAGGTCAGCCTGCTCGAGCTGCACGACGCGCTCGACATGACCGTGTCGGCCATCGGCCACGCCTACGAGTACGGGCAGCCGACGACGCTGCCGATCCTGTGGGACGGCGCCTCGCACGATGCCACCATCGGCTTCGACACCGCGCCCGGCATCGCCCGCGCCTCGGTCGAGGGCGAGGCGCGCCGGGTCGCGACCGTGCAGGCGTCGGTGACGCGCGTGATCAGCTCCGTCCGCGCCCACCTCGGACGCGGCAGCGGCGCCGCTCGCGGCCACGCCGTCGACGACGTCGACACCGGACTCCACGAGCTGCGCGCCGGCTTCGCGAGCGGCCTCAAGTTCACGGTGCCGGCCGCGGCGCTCGAGAAGACGGTGCCCGACGTGCGGACGTCCGGCTGGTACACCGCCGCCAACGACGGCCGCGATTTCCACTGGGCGCTCGTCAACCACGACGCCGACGGCGACCGGGAACTGGCGCTCAGCGCGCCGATCATCGGCGACGGCGGCCGCCGCCTCGGCGCGGCCGGGCTCGTCGTCGCCCTCGACCATGCGCTCGCCAACCTCGTCAAGGCGCGGCCCGTAGCCAACGCCAAGGTGACGCTGCTGCTCGACCCCGAGGGCAACCTGCTCGCGTCATACTCGACCTCGGGCGGACGCGGCGGCGGCGGCCTGGCCAAGTTGATCGCCGCGACCGACCTCGCCGCGATGGTCAAGAACGACGTCGGCTTCCTCGAGACCGATCGTTTCGGCGAGCCGCACATCCTCGCCTTCGATACCATCGAGCCGCTCCGCTGGACGCTCGTCACGATCGCCGAGACCGCGGCCGTCGTGAACGCGCGCTGACGCCGATGGATTGTCGCACCTCGCTCGCGGCCCTGTCCGCGCTCGCGTCGCAGGCGCTGTTCCCGCGGCTGCTCAAGGCCTGGGCGCAGGCGCCGGCCGGCGACGGGTGGCGCCCGCGCGCCCTGGACGCCGCCGGCGGCGCCCAGCTCGCCGCGCTCGTCGACGCCATCCTGCCCGACACCGACACGCCGGGCGCGCGCGCCGCCGGCGTCCACGTCTTCGTCGATTCTCGCGGTCGCGGAGTGCTTGTCCGCCGCCGAGCGCGACGCCTTCCGCACCGGCCTCGCCGAGCTCGAGGCGGGCTGCCGGCGCGCCCATGGCGTCGGGCTGGCGACGGCGCCCGCGACGGTCGTGGCGACGCAGCTCCGCGCGGCCGAAGCCACGAACTCGGCCTTCGTGAAGGCCCTGAAGAGCCTGACCGTCCTCGGTTACGGCACCTCGCGGATCGGCGCGACGCAGGCCCTCGCCGACGATCAATCGCCCGGCCGCTACCGCGGCTGCATCGACCTCGCGCCCGGCCAGCGCACCTGGGCAGAAAGGTGATGACGACGGGATGACGACCGGCGCACAAGCGAGCCACACCTACGACGCCATCGTCGTCGGGTCCGGCATCAGCGGCGGCTGGGCCGCCAAGATGCTGACCGAAGGCGGGCTGCAGACGCTGGTCCTCGAACGCGGCCGCCCCGTCGAGCACATCAAGGACTACCCCACCGCCAACCTGGCGCCGTGGGAGCTGCCGCACGGCAACCGCGCCACCGCCCAGGACGCCGCCGACTCGCCGATCCAGAGCACGCTGTATCTGTACGGACAGGATTCGAAGCACTTCCTGGTCAAAGACGTCGAGCACCCCTACAACCAGGTCAAACCGTTCCAGTGGTTCCGCGGCTATCACGTCGGCGGCCGCTCGCTGCTGTGGGCCCGCCACTGCTTCCGCTGGAGCGATCTCGACTTCACCGCGAACGCCCGCGACGGCGTCGGCATCGACTGGCCGATCCGCTACGCCGACATCGCGCCGTGGTACGACGTCGTCGAGCGCTTCATCGGCGTCAGCGGCGAGAACGCCGGCCTGCCGCAGCTGCCCGATGGACAGCTGCTGCCGCCGTTCGAGATGAACTGCGTCGAGGCGAACCTCAAGGCCCGGCTCCCGGAGGTCTTCGGCGACCGGGTGCTCATCGCCAGCCGCTGCGCCGTCCTCAGCCAGCCGCACAACGGCCGCGGCGCCTGCCAGGCCCGCAACCGCTGCCATCGCGGCTGCCCGCACGGCGCCTACTTCTCCAGCAACAGCTCGACCCTGCCCGCCGCCGCCGCGACGGGCCGGCTGACCCTGCGCCCGCACGCGATCGTGCACAGCGTGATCTGCGATCCGAACAGCGGCCGCGCCGCCGGCGTCCGCGTCATCGACGCCCAGACGAAGGCCACGACCGACTATTTCGCCAAGGTCGTGTTCCTGAACGCGTCGGCGCTGGCGACGACCGGCATCCTGCTCAATTCTGCCTGTCCGCAGCACCCCAACGGATTCGGCAACAGCAGCGGCGTGCTCGGCCACTACCTGATGGATCACCACGCCGCGGTCGGCGCCCAGGGCGTCCATCCCGGCTTCGCCGACAAGTACTACTCGGGCCGGCGCAGCACCAGCGTCTACGTGCCGCGCTTCCGCAACGTCTCGACGCGCCACGACGGCTTCACCCGCGGTTACGCCTACGAGGTCTACACGGGACGCGGCGGCTGGAAGGATCACGCCGACGCGCCCGGCGTCGGCGCCGACTTCAAGGCGTCCCTGTCGAAACCGGGGCCGTGGACGCTGTGGATGGAAGGCTACGGCGAGACGCTGCCGCGGCACGAGAACCGCGTCTCGCTGAACCGCGACACACGCGATCAGTGGGGACTGCCGACGCTCGACATCGACATGACCTACGGCCCCAACGAGACCGCGATGCGGCTCGACATGGCCGAACAGGCGGCGGCGATCACGCGCGCCGGCGGCTTCGAGCGCGTCTCGACCTTCAACGAGACGCCGATCCCCGGCGCGGTGATCCACGAAATGGGCACGGCGCGGATGGGCGCCGATCCGAAGCAGTCGGTCGTCAACCGCTTCAACCAGCTGCACGACGCGCCCAACGTCTTCGTCACGGACGGCGCGTGCATGGCCTCGACGGCCTGCCAGAACCCGTCGCTGACTTACATGGCGCTGACGGCGCGCGCCGCGACGTTCGCGATCGACGCGCTCACGCGCGGCGAGCTTTGAATGTTGGCGGCGGTTCCCCTCAGGAACCGCCGCGACCGCCCGTTGGTGCGTTCGGCTGCTATTCGCGGCGCTGGGCGCGCCGCGGCGCCTCACGCCGGGCGGGGCCTTCCGGCTAGCGGACGAACTCGAAGCTGACCGGCTTGCCGACCGCGATCGAGTGGCCGGTCGCCGTCAGCGTGCCCGTGGCCGGATCGATCTTGAAGGTGCCGACCGTGTCGCTGTTCTGGTTGCCGACGACCAGGAACGCGCCGCTCGGGTCGATGTTGAAGGCGCGCGGCGTCTTGCCGCCGGTCGGCAGGTGCTGCAGCAGCGTGAGCTTGCCGGTCGACGCGTCGACGCCGTAGACGACGAGGCTGTCGTGGCCGCGGTTCGAGCCGTAGAGGAACTTGCCGGAAGGATGCAGCAGCACCTCCGCGGTGCTCATGCCCTGTGCGACCGCCTGCCCGGTCGGCAGGGTGCTGATCGTCTGGACCGGCGACAGCGCGCCGTTCGTGGCGTTGCGATTGAACACGCCGATGGTGCAGAACATCTCGGTGATGACGTAGGCGTGCTTGCCGTCCTTGCTGATCGCAATGTGGCGCGGACCGGAGCCGGGCGGGATGGCCGCGAACGGCGGCGTTGCCGGGGCGATGGTCCCGGCCGCCGCGTCGATGCGATAGACCAGCACCTGATCCAGGCCGAGGTCGGGTGCGTAGAGGAACATCCCCGACGGATCGGGCGTGACGGCGTGCGCGTGCGGCCCCTTCTGCCGATCCGGGTTCACGCTCGAGCCCTTGTGCTGGACGAAGGTCGAGGCCGGCTTCAACGTGCCGTCGGCCGCCACCTGATAGGCGGCGATGCTGCCGCCGCCGTAGTTGGCCGCGAACACCATCGTGCCGGCGACGCTGACGTGGCACGGCCCGCCGCCGACCGTCGACTGCGAGTTGAGAAGCTTGAGGGTGCCGGCGGACTTGTCGATGGCGTAGCCGGTCACGGCGCCGCCCGGCGTGCCGTCGACCGCGTCGACTTCGTTGACCGCGTAGAGAAAGCGCCCGTCGCCGCTGGCCGCGACGAAGCTGGGGTTGCGGCCTTCGGCCGCCAGCGTCGGCGGCGACAGCGCACCCGTCGCCGGGTCGAGGCGCGTCACGTAGATGCCCTTGCTCGCGGGGCTCGTGTAGGTCCCGATGAACAGCAGCGTCCCGGCCGGCCGCGATTGGGCGACGAGCGGCACGACGAGGGCGACGACGGTCAGGACCGCGGCGAGTCCGAGCAGGAAGCGGCGGCTTCGATGGGCGCTGGGCATGGTGGTCGTGGATTCCCAGTACTTCTTGGCCTCGAGGTCCCGGTAGACCTTCTCGATGTTGGCGCCGACGGAGCCGGCGAACTCACCGTTCATGCCGGCGTCGTATGTCGGCTTGAGCGCCGCGGCGACCGACGCGGTCGCCTGGGCCAGCGTCTCGCCGCGGCTGCGGGCGGTCCGCACGCCGGCGATCAGGTCGGCCAGGTAGCCGCGGAAGAACGTCAGGTGCGATCGCGGCTTGACAGTGCCGTGGCCGCCGATGATGTGGTCGAACTCCAGCTTGTCGAGCGCGTCCAGCGTCGCCACCCACTCCGGCGGGTAGGCATCGCCCATGTACGGCATCCAGCCGTGCAGCAGGTCGCCGGTGGCGATCACCCGCTCCTTCGGCAGCCAGGCGACGACGTCGCCGCTGGTGTGGCCGCGGCCGAGGAACAGCAGCACGACGCGCCGGTCGCCGCGGTGGATGATCAACGACTTGTCGAAGGTGAGATCCGGCAGCGTCAGCTCGAGGCTCTTGATTTCCTCGAGGTAGTCCTTCTGCTGCGCGATCTCGTCGTCGAGCCGGGCCTGCGTGGCGGCATCGGTGGCCTTGGCTCGCTGCCCTTCGAGCGTGGCGATCTGGCCCGGCGTGCTGGCCAGCTGATCCTTCAATCGACCGCCGCCGAGCGTGCGCAGGTTCTCGCGCGTCGCCTCCGACGCGACGATCGCCACGCGCTTCGGGAACGCGACCGGATAGGCGTGATTGCCCTGCGCGTGATCCCAGTGGAAGTGGGTGTTGACCGCGAACGTCACCGGCTTGGCGGTGATGGCGCCGATCTGCGCGATCAGCGCCCGCGCGCTCGACGGCCGCGAATGCGTGTCGACGACGAGGACGCCGTCGTCGAGGACGACGATCGCGGCGTTGCAGTTGATCGGCGTTCGCGGCTTCGCCAGCGCGGCGTAGACGCCGTCGGCGATCTTCTGCAGTTCGAACAGCTCCGGCGGCCGGGCCTGATTCCGGGCCTGGCCGGCGGCCGGCGCCGCGATCGCCAGGCACGCCAGCACCCCGGCGAGCACACTGCGCACACGCATCATCCACGCCTCCCCGGTGTCATCGATGGCCGCACGTTAACACACCGCCCCGGGACTAGCCCGGTGGCGAGCACGGCCCCGCCATCACGGCCCGGTCTTCTGCTGGTTCGCCGTCTTCGCGCCGGCGGGTGCCACCGTCCGCAGGTAGGCGTAGATCCGGCTCAGGTCATCATCGGACATCTCGCCATAGGTGCGCGGCATGACCTCCAGGATCGCCGTGCGGTTCGGCCGGCGGTGCGTGCGGATCGCGGCCAGGAAGTCGCGCTCGCTCCAGTCGCCGATGCCCACCGGCGTGATGTTGGACCCGCCCGGCGGGGGGCCGGCGCCACCGGTGAGCTGCGCCGTGTGACAGCCGTAGCAGCCCGCGCTCTCGACCAGATACTTGCCGGTCGCGACCGCGTTGGCGGGATCGGGCTTCGCGGCCAGGCGATTCTGGCTATGGTCGATCATCGAGGCCGAGGCGAGCGGAAACCCGGCGATCAGGCCGAGCGCGCGGGCCATCGGGCCGGGCGACATGGCCGGCACCGTGCGGTCGACCGGCGGCACCGACTTCAGGTAGGCGATGATGGCGCCGAGATCCTCCGCCGTGAAGATGTAGTCGACCGTCGGCATGAAGATCACCGACCGCCCGTCCCGCTTGACGCCGTGCGTCAGCACCCGGACGTAATCCTGATCGGCGTAGTCGGCCGGCAGTCCGCCGCGGCCTCGGGTCAGGTTCGCCCCGACCAGCCGGCCCATCGAGAAGTCGTCATCGACGACCTTCCCGCCCAGATCGGTGCCGTGGCATTCCGTGCAGGCCGCGACCGTTTCCACCAGGTATTTGCCGCGGGCAACCGAGGTCGGATCGGCGGGAATCGGCACCCGCGGGGCGTCAACCGTGTAGGTCCGCGCCATGAGGGCGTTGGTCGCGACGTAGACGTAGGCGACCAGGCCGAGCGCCGTGACCGCGACGACGCCAGCCGCGACGAGGATCCACTTGAGCAGCCGTTTCATGCGCGACAATCCTAGGGTGGACTCGCGCGGCGCGCAACCGCCTCAGCCAACCGTCACGCGCCGCCAGGCGTGCCGGGCGCTCATCTCGGCCTGTCAGCGCCACTCGACTTGCATATTGCGCAAGACGTCATGAATTGTATGCTAGCCGCGACTGTGGGCGATGACCGTCTCGTGACCTCTATCGCCGCGACGACAGGACGAATATGGGCGACATGACGCGACGTGACTTTGCCCGCACCTCGATCGCGCTGGGCGTGACGACGGCGCTCGCCAGCCGGCGAGTCGTGGGCGCCAACGACCGGGTGGCGATCGGCGTGATCGGCTGCGGTGGACGCGGCAGCCAGGTGGCGGATCGCTTCCTCAAGGCATCCGATGCCTCAGTGGTGGCGGTCGCCGACGTCTACCAGCCGTTCCGCGAGCGCGCGCTCACCGCGGTGAAAGCCGGGACGTTCACCAGGACGCCGTCGGCGGCGACGCCTGGCGGCGCCACGGCAGCCGTGGACGCGGGCAACTCGGGCGCGAACGCTGCGGTGATCGGCTTCAAGGACTTCCGCCAGGTGCTCGACCGCCAGGATGTCGACGCGGTCGTCATCGCCACGCCGGACCATTGGCACGCGCTGATGGCGGTCGCGGCGCTGCGGGCCGGCAAGGACGTCTACGTCGAGAAGCCGCTGTCGCTCGTGCTGCGCGAGGGCCGCATCATGGTGGACGAGGCGCGCCGCACGACGCGCGTCTGCGCGGTGGGGAGCCAGCAGCGCTCCGGCGGGCACTACCTCGAGGCGGTGCGGCTGATCCACGAGGGGGCGATCGGCACCGTCCACCACGTCCACGCCGGCATGACCCGCAACGCGATGCCCGGCTTCGTGGCCCGCGAACTCCGCGGCGGCCTGACCGACGCGCTCGACTGGGACATGTGGCTCGGACCGGCCCCCAAGGTCCCGTTCGATCCGTTCCGGGCCATCTACCATTTTCGCTGGTTCTGGGACTATTCCGGCGGCCAGATGACCAACTGGGGCGCGCATCACCTCGACATCGCCCGGTGGGCGCTCGGGGCACGGGCACCAAAGGCCGTGGCCGGCTTCGGCGGCCGCTATGCGATCAAGGACGGCGGCGAGACGCCAGACGTCCAGCAGGTCCTCTACCACTTCGACTCGGCCGTCGTGTCGTGGAGCACGCGCGAGGTCAACGAGGGCGACCGCGCCGGGCTGGTCTTCTACGGCAGCAAAGGCACGCTCGATCTCGCCCGGTCGGGCTACACCGTCCGACCCGAGACCTGGACCGGCGACGCCGATGGCACGGCCGGGAAACGCGCGCCGGCGACGGAGGCCCGCGAGGTGAAGGGCGGGAACCTCGACGTGCTGCACGTGCGCAACTTCCTCGACTGCGTGAAGTCGCGGCAACGGCCGAACGCCGATGTCGAGGAAGGCCACCTGTCGGCGGTGATGTGCCACCTCGGCAACCTGTCGACGCGCCTCGGCCGGTCGCTCACCTGGGATGCCGAGCACGAGCGCGTGGTCGGCGACAACGAGGCCAATGCGCTGCTGACCAAGGCGTATCGGACACCCTGGACGCTGGAGGGCTTGTGATGCCGGGACGGCGCGTGTTCTTGGAAGCCGCCGGCGGCACCGCGCTCGCCGCCCTCACCGGCGCGACCGCCGCTGCCGCCCGTGCCCGGTCGTCGGCCGGCGCTGGCGCCGTCGTCGGCGGCGCCACCGGCGGGCCGAACTATTGCATCTTCTCGAAGCACCTTCCCGATCTCGGCTGGGCCGATCTCGCGGCCGCGACGATCGACATGGGCTTCGACGGGATCGATCTGACCGTCCGGCCGAAGGGTCACGTCCTGCCCGAGCGGGTCACCGAGGATCTGCCGCGCGCGCTCGCGGCCATTCGCGCCAAGGGATCCACGATCTCGATGATCACGACCGAGGTCACGTCGGCCGACCAGCCCACCGCGCGGACGATCTTCGCGGCGGCCGGCAAGGCCGGCATCGGCCTGATCAAGGTCGGATACTGGAAGTACGCGCTGAAGGACGTTCGGGCGGAAGTGGCGGCGATGGGACGCGACCTGGCCGGCCTGGCTACGCTCGCGAAGCAGCACGGCGTCGCCATCGGCGTGCACAACCATCAAGGCAATCTCGGCGCCGCGCTGTGGGAGATCGCCCCGCACATCGACCCCCTCGATCCCGCGGCCATCGGCTACTACTTCGATCCGCGGCACGCGTTTGCCGAAGGCGGCGGCGTCGGCTGGAAGGCAGCCACGCTGCTCACCGCGCCGAGGACGAAGATGATCGCGGTGAAGGACATGTTCTGGGAGAAGGGCCCCAAGGGCTGGGCCGTCCAGAGCTGTCCGATGGGCGAAGGCATGGTCGACTGGAGCTGGTTCGCGACAGCGCTCGCCCGATCGGCGTTCGCCGGTCCGATCTCCGTGCACCTCGAATATAGGATTCCCGGCACCACGCCCGAGGACCTCCGCCGCAACACCATGGAGGCGGCGAAGCGCGACCTGGCGTTCACGAAGCGGCACTTCACGGCCGCGCGCGCGGCCGAGGTCCGTCGATGACGAGCCGGCGCGCGTTCCTCGGACAAGTGGGCACCGTATCGCTGGCGGCGGCATGGCCCGGCTTCGGCCAGGCGCCGGCCGTCCGGCGGGCGACCGCCGGCAAGGCCACCGACGTCCGGATCGACGAGGTCACCGTCGGCTACGAAAACCACCGCTATCGCGTCCCGCTGAAGTTCGGCGGCACCGCCACCGATCGCGTGACGATCCTGAACGTCCAGTGCGTCGTGTCGATGAAGAACGGCAAGAGCGCGCACGGCTTCGGGTCGATGCCGATGGGTAACGTATGGTCGTGGCCGTCGCGCACGCTGTCGTACGACCAGACGCTGCAGGCGATGACCGCGCTCGTTGGCAGCATCCGCGAGATCACCACCGGACACCGGGCCTACGGCCATCCGATCGACCTGTCGTGGGCGCTTGAAGCACCCTATCTCGAGGCCGCGCGCGAGATCGTGAAGACGCGCGGGCTGCCGGAACCCATCCCCAAGCTGTGCACGCTGACGGCAGCGAGCCCGTTCGACGCCGCCGTCCACGACGCCTTCGGCAAGCTGCACGCCATCAGCAGCTATCGGACCTACGGCCCCGAGTTCATGAGCCACGACCTGGCGCACTATCTCGGCGCCGAGTTCAAGGGCGAGTGGATTTCCCGGTACGTCGAACCGCGACCGAAACCGCGCCTGCCGCTCTATCACCTGGTGGGCGCCCTCGATCCGATCGAAGAGTCGGACATCGAGCACCGCCTGAACGACGGCCTGCCCGAAACGCTTCCGGAGTGGATCCGCGCCAACGGCTTGACGAACATCAAGATCAAGTTGAACGGCAGCGACCTGGCGTGGGACGTGGCCCGCGTCGTCCGCGTCGACCGGGTGGCGACCGCCGCCCAGGCCGCGCGTGGCGCCAAGGCGTGGGTCTACTCGCTCGACTTCAACGAGCGCGCTCCGAACGTCGACTACCTGCTCGACTTTCTGCGCCAGATCCGCGCCCAGACGCCAGCCGGCTTCGCCCGCATCCAGTACATCGAGCAGCCGACGCAGCGCGATTCTCAAGGCCGACCGCGCCAACGTGATGCACGAGGCCGCCAAGCTCAAGCCGGTCGTCATCGACGAGTCGCTGACCGACTACGAGAGCCTGCTGCTCGCACGTGAGATGGGCTATTCGGGCGCCGCGCTGAAGGCGTGCAAAGGCCAGACCCAGGCGCTGCTGATGGGCGCCGCCGTGCAGCACCACAAGCTGTTCCTGTGCGTGCAGGACCTCACCTGCCCTGGCGCGTCGCTCGTGCACTCGGCCGGCCTGGCCGCGCAGGTGAAGACAGTGGCCGCGATCGAAGCCAACTCGCGCCAGTACGTGCCCGCGGCGAACGCGAAATGGGACAAGCGTTACCCGGGGCTGTTCGTCATCGAGGATGGAAGCGTCGACACCTCGGCGCTGACCGGGCCCGGCCTCAGCCTGCCGGATGGGCCGATAGGCTGAAGCGCTCCGCGGACGGGTCGCGGCTACCGCCGCAGGCCGAGGACGCTCCCGGACGGTCGCCGGTCGTCGTGGTCGACGTCACGCCAGGCCGGCAGACCATGCGTGTCGGCTGCCCCTCGGTACGCGAACGCGCAGCACAGGCCGACCAGCGTCGCGCCCGACACGCAGTCCCACAGCCCCCACGCCCAGCCGTGCCGATTGGTCGCCACCTGCACGAACCAGATCGGCAGGACCATCGCGGTCAGCACGGCGGCATTGGCCGCCAGCGCCGCAAAGTGGGGCGGCGGTATGCGGACGCCGATCCGCCACAGGAGTCGATAGGGTGGCGGCGACGCCGTCCATCCGGGCACGCCCCGCTCTTCCAGCATCGCCAGCGCGCGCTGACGCTTTTCCTCGAACGTCACGGTGCCCTCCTCCGGCGGACGATCCGCCTCTGACCGGTAAATCGCAAGGCGTCCATCGGACCCGACACGCGGTCGGCTGCGCTAAGCTGAGCCCGCGGATCGCCCGGAGGGACCTCGGATGGACACCTCGCTGACCAATCTGCTGGCGGCGGCCGATCGCGGCGATGCGCCGGCGGCCAACGCCGCCTTCGCCGCCCTCTACGACGAGCTGCACCGCATGGCCAGGCGCGAGCTGGCCAGGCGCGGGCCCCACCTGACGCTGGGCGCAACCACCCTGCTCCACGAGGCCTACCTCGACCTGTCCAGCCGACATGGCCCGACGTTCCCGGACCGGGCCCGGTTCATGGGCTACGCCGCCCGGGTGATGCGCGGGGTCCTCATCGACTACGTCCGGCGGCGCCAGGCGCAGAAGCGCGGCGGCGGCTTCGAGATCACGTCGATCGACGGCGACGTAGCCGACGCCGGCGCCGGCGCCGCCACCGACCTCGAGGAGCTCTCGGAGGCGCTCGAGCGGCTGGCCGCCGTCGACCCGCGGCTGGCCCAGGTCGTCGACCTCAAGTTCTTCTGCGGCTTCACGTTCGTTGAGATTGCCGCGATGCAGCAGGTCTCCGAGCGGACCGTCCAGCGCGATTGGGAGAAGGCCCGGTTGTTCCTGCATCAGCACCTGCGCGACGGCGCGCTGCCCGACTAGCGGTCGGCGGCGAGGGCGGCGTGTCGCCTCCGCGCCGCCGCTTGCGATTACGGGAGTAGGAGGCCGGGCCGCGGCCCGGGACACCACGCATGGCGAGTTGGGATGCTGCCCGCTGGCGCGCCGTCAGCGACGCGATCGACCGGATCCTGGACCTGCCGCCGCCGGAGCGCGGCCCCGCGCTCGAGGCCCTTCGCGCCCGCGACGCTGGCCTGGCGGCCGACGTCGCGCGACTGCTGGCCGAGCAGCCGGCCATGGAGGCCGGACGGTTCCTCGAGGGCGGCGCCGCGGCGGCTCTCCCCACGGTGACCTCGGACGCCGGCCTGCGAGCCCCCCGCACCGCCCCGACGCTTGCCGCCGGGAGCGACGTTCGGCGGCTACCGTATCCACCGGCTGCTGGGCCGCGGCGGCATGGGCATCGTCTACGAAGCCGAGGAGCTCGACAGCGGGCGGCGCGTCGCGCTCAAGATCCTGCAGCAGCGCTTCGACGACGCGCGCGATCGCGAGCGCTTCCAGCGTGAAGGCCAGCTCGCGGCGTCGATCGACCACGCGCACTGCGTCTTCGTCTTCGGCGCCTCCGAGGTCGACGGCACGCCGTCGATCGCGATGGAGCTGATGCAGGGCACGCTCGCCGACCGGCTCGCGGCGCAGGGTCCGCTGCCGCCCGCCGCCGCCGTCGACGCGGCACTGCAGCTCGTGGCGGGCCTGCAGGCGGCGCAGGCCGCGGGCATCCTCCACCGCGACGTCAAGCCGTCGAACTGTTTCGTCGACGCCCACGACGTCGTGAAGATCGGCGACTTCGGGATCTCGCGCTCGATGCGTCCCGCCCAGGAGACCACCCACGCGACGCGCGGCCTGATTGCGGCGACGCCGGCCTACGCGTCACCGGAGCAGCTGCGCGGCGCCGTCCTCGACGTGCGCTCCGACATCTACAGCCTCGGCGCCACGCTCTACGAGCTGCTCACCGGCGAGCGGCCGTTCACGGCGGCCGATCTGATGTCCCTGCTGATGGCGGTGGCCAGCGATGTGCCGCGCGCGCCGCACATCGTCCTGCCCGCGGTGCCAAAGGGCCTGAGCCAGGTCGTGCTCCGCTGTCTGGCCAAGCGCCCCGAAGACCGGTTCCAGGACTACGACGGCCTCGCCGCCGCGCTCGAGCCCTACGCGTCGTGGTCACCGACGGCAGCCACGCTCGGCCGCCGGCTGCTGGCGGGCACGATCGACCTGACGCTGCTCACGTTCTTCCTGTCACCCGCCATGGCGGCCCTGATGATGACGCGACCCGCCGGTTTCGACCGGCGCGTGCGGATCGCGCAGCTGACCCTGGCGGCCGTCGTCAATCTCCTCTACTACGGGCTCAGCGAGGGTCGCTGGGGAGCCACGATCGGCAAGGCCCTGATGGGACTGACGCTCGTCGACGCGCAGTCCAGACCGCCCGGCACCGCGGCCGCGTTCATTCGGGCCGGCCTGTTTCTCGGCCCCAGCATCATCAGCGGGATCGCGTCGATCGTCGCCGCCCCGGCGAGCCTCGACGTCGTGAGAGGGTCGGTCACGCACTGGGGCGTCGTCCAGTGGGCGACCTACTGGGCGGTCCTGGCTCTCCTGTTCTCGACGGCACGTCGCCGGAACACCTATGCCGGCCTGCACGACTTGCTCAGCCGAACCCGGGTCGTCGCCGCCGCGTCGCGTTCCACTCGAGCGGCGCGCGCGAGCGCCCGCCTCCTGGATCAGCAGGTCGACCCGAGGATGGACTCGCTGACGGATGTCCGGGGCGCCTTCGCCGCGCTCCCGGGATCGATCGAGGGTCGGCCTGGCTGGCGCCCGGGCTTCGACACCCGGCTCGGCCGCCGTGTCTGGATCCGGGACCTGGAGCCGGGCGCGCCACCCGTGGCCACGTTCCGCGCGTCGTTGGCCCGGGAGACACGGCTTCGCTGGCTCGCCGGCCGTCGGACGGAGCACGAAGCCTGGGATGTCTACGAAGCCGTCGATGGTGTGCCGTTGCCGCGCGCGCTGGAGAGCGCGCCAGACTGGACGACGGCGCGGACCTGGATCGCAGACCTCGCGCGCGAGCTCGCGTCTCAGGACCTGCGCGATTGCCCGCCGCTGACCGAGGATCGCCTCTGGGTCGTCCCCTCAGGACGGTTGAAGCTCCTCGACGATCCGACCGAGGACGAGGTGCCCGACGCCGACGGCGTCGCCCCCGGCCCGTTCCTGCACGGCGTCATGGAGCGGCTGCGTCGTCGATCGCCGGCGCCGTGGCCCGCGTCGGCCACAGCCGTGCTCGACGACGTCCGGTCGGTCCCGCCGTCATCGGTCGTGGCGCGCCTGGATGCCTTACGTCGTGCAACGGCGGCGATCACGCCGCTGTGGCGTGGCATCGCTATCGCGGCGGCGTCGTCCTTCGTCACCTTCGTGGTCAGCGTTGGCATGATGGGCAGCGCCTTCCTGAACCTGACGATGAGGCGCGCCACACCCGAGGACCGGGTGGTGCGGGCTGGCGTTCGCCTATTGAGCAAGGACATGTTCGCGGCGCGTTGGGGATTCGCGGCCGACAACTGGCGGCGGCTGAGCGACCGCGACCGGAACGCCATGGAGGTCTTCCTCGCCTACCGATACCACCCGGCGCTCGTCCGCAAGCGCATCGACGACCCTGGCAACCTCCTGGTCGACGATGACGACCGAGCCATCGTGGACCGGGTCCTCCGTCGAGCGCCGGTGACCGCGATCGAGGGCGACGTCGCCAGTGCCAACCCGCGCGTGCGCGCGATGGTGCAAAACACCTTGTCGACAGAACCGGCGACCCTTGCGGACATCTTCATGTTCGGGCTGCTCTTTTGCCTGGCGATCAACGCCGTCTGCGCGCTGATCCTCGCGGTCGCGTGCCGCGGCGTGTGCTTGCGACTGCTAGGCTTCGAGATCGTCGCGAACGACGGCCGCCGGGCCACGCGGGCGCGCGTCACCGGCCGGGCGCTCCTCGCGTGGAGTCCGGTCCTCGTGTTGCTGGTCGCGTCCTGGGTGGCGGGACAGTTCGACCAGGCGCTCCAGGAACATCCGCTCGTCCTGGTGAGCCTCCTCGTCTTCGTCGCCGGTGCGGCGTACGCCATCGCGAGTCCGTCCCGCGGCATCCAGGATCGGCTCGCCGGCACCTGGATCGTGCCTCGCTGAGGGGAACGAGCATATGGCGAACTGGGATGCGGCCCGCTGGCGCGCGATCAGTGCAGAAGTCGATCGGATCCTGGACCTGCCGCCGCGGGAGCGCGACGCCGCAGTCGCCGCGTTGCGAGCGCAACATGCCACGCTCGCCGATGACGTCGCGCGCCTGCTCGCGGAGCAGCCGGCGATGCAGGCCGGACGATTCCTCGAAGGCGACGTCGCCTCGGCGCTGCCCACCGCCACCGCGACGTCGGACGCTGGGCCCGACGGGAATCCCCCGCTCTTCGTGCTGCAGCCTGGCACGCCTTTCGGCGGCTACCGCCTGGGCCGCGTGCTCGGGCGCGGCGGCATGGGTGTCGTCTACGAAGCCGAGGAGCTCGTCAGCGGACGGCGTGTCGCCCTCAAGGTCCTGCAGCGCCGCCACGACGACGAGTACGACCGCGAGCGCTTCGAGCGCGAGGGCCGCCTGGCGGCGTCGATCGACCACCAGCACTGCGTCTTCGTCTTCGGCGCCGAGGAGATCGCCGGCGTCCCGGCGATCGCCATGGAGCTGATGGCGGGCACGCTGGCCGATCGCCTCGCCGCAGAGAGCCCGCTGTCGCCGGCCGCCGCCGTCGACGCCGCCCGGCAACTCGTCGCCGGCCTGCAGGCCGCCAACGCCGCCGGCATTCTGCACCGCGACGTCAAGCCGTCGAACTGCTTCGTCGACGCGAACGGAGTCGTCAAGATCGGCGACTTCGGCATCTCGCGCTCGACGCGGCCGACCGAGGAGACGGCGCGATCGACGCGCGGCCGCTTCGCCGCGACACCCGCTTACGCCTCACCGGAACAGTTGAGCGGCGGCGCACTGGACGTCCGCGCCGACATCTACAGTCTGGGCGCGACGCTCTACGAGCTGCTCACCGGCGACCGCCCGTTCACCCGACCGGATCTGATGGCGCTGCTGATGGCGGTGGCCAACGAGCCGCCGCGAGCGCCGCATCTGGTCGCGCCGGCGGTCCCGAAGGGCCTGAGCCAGATCGTGCTGCGCTGCCTGGCCAAGAAGCCCGCGGACCGCTTCCAGAGCTACGACGCGCTCGCCGCGGCGCTCGCGCCGTACGCGTCGTGGTCGCCAGCGCCGGCCACACTCGGCCGGCGGTTCCTGGCGGGCGCAATCGACTACGTCGTCCGTGTCGTCCCCCTCGTGCTTGTGTCGGTCGGGATGGGCATCCGGCAGTTCGACGGCCTCGACCAGTGGGTGCTCATCGCGTTCACGGCCGGGTCGACCGCGTTCGGCATCGCCTACTACTGGCTCTGCGAGAGCCGCTGGGGCGCGACGCTGGGCAAGGCGGTTCTGGGCCTGGCCGTGGTCGATGCCCACGGCGTGCGGCCGCGAGCCGGCGTCGCTTTCAAGCGGGTCATGGTCTTCATCGCACCGGAGGTGCTCCTCGACGTGGTCCAAGTCCTGGTCCCCGGCATGCTCCAGTGGATCGCCAGGCCTGGATACGGAATGGCCCTCGGCTCGGTCCTGTCGTTCGCCATGCTGGCGGCCCAGTTCTCGACCGCGCGACGCCGCAACGGCTACGCTGGCGTCCACGACCTGGCGAGCGGCACGCGGGTCGTGATTCAGGCCGCTCGCACCGCCGCCGGGATCGTGCGGCGTCGACCAGCGCAGTCGATGGCCCGCCCGGCCGGACTCGACTCGGAGAGCATCGGAGGCGGCTTCGTCGTCCTCCCCGGCGCCATCGAAGGCCAGCCCGATTGGCGCCCCGGCTACGACCCGCGCCTGGGCCGCGCGGTCTGGATACGACAGGTGCCCGTCGGCACGCCGCCCATCGAGCCAGCCCGCGCCGCACTGTCCCGGCCGACACGCCTCCGCTGGCTCGCCGGCCGGCGCACCGATCAACACGCGTGGGACGTCTACGAAGCGGCGGCCGGTCGGACGCTGGCCCGGGCGCTCGACCAGGCGTGGGACTGGTCGACCGCCAGGCCATGGCTCGCGGACATGGCGCGCGAGCTCGCCGCGCAAGGCGCCGAGGTTCCGCCGCCCCTGCATCTGGACCGCGTCTGGGTGCTCGACACGGGGCGCGCGAAGCTGCTCGACGATCCGACGGCGGATCCGCCTGACACAGAGATCCCCGACGGGCGGCGGTTCCTGCACGACATGATGCGCACGCTCCGCAGCCGTGCGACCGCGCCCTGGCCGCTGTCCGCGGAGCATCTGTTGCGCGACGTCTCGACGGCGCCGCTGGGCGAGACCCTGGCGCGGCTGGAGGGCGAGCTGGCAGCGCGACCGACGATCACGCGTCCGCGACGGCTCACCGCGCTGGCAACCCTGGCGCTGCCAGCATTCCTTTTCATCGGTCTGATAGCGTCCGGCGCGGCGTTGAGCCTGGCGACCGCACCGGATACGCCGGCGGAGCTCCGCGTCCCGATTGCCGCGCTCCGCCTGCTGAAGCCCGGCAACAAGGGGCACGGGAGTGGGTACGCGATGGGATACGCGATGGGTTACGCGGCCAGCAGGGCCCGCTCGATGACGAGCCAGGATCGCGCAGCCATCGAAGCGTTCCTGGCATTCCGACATCCAGCGGGGCTCGCGGACGACCGCCTCTTCGACCCGGCCTACAATCCCAGCGCCAACGATGAGGATCGGGTCGTCGTGGCGCGCGCGCGTCGACGGATTCCGGTCGATCCGCGGGAGGGGGAAGCGGCGGCTGCCAATCCACAGGTCCGCAGACTCTTACGCGACCTCGACAGGAGCGCCTGGCGGACGGTGGCCGACATGGCGTTGACAGGGCTCTACCTCATGCTGATCCCAACCGCACTCGGGGGCCTGCTGCTGGCCGCCACATGTCGCGGCGTCGTTTTGCGCCTGTTCGGAGTCGAGCTCGTCACGGCGGACGGGGCACCCGCGTCGCGCCTCCGACTCCTCGCACGAGCGGCCATCGCCTGGAGCCCGCTCTTCGCGGCCGTGGCTCTCTTCTACGCCCGGCCGTTCGTGAAGAGCTTCACCGTCGCCGAGGTGATCCTGATCGCTGGCGTGGTGGTGCTCGGCGCCGGTGCCGCCTATGCGCTCGCGCACCCGGCCCGCGGCATCCAGGATCGGCTTGCCGGGACCTGGATCGTGCCTCGGTGACTGGCGGAGGAGAACCTCGATTTCCATGGCCGATGAACTCCGCTCCGCTGTACGGATCCAGCGCGGCCGGCGTTATACCGACGTGTAGACAATGTCGTCGTCACGCGGCGTGCGCACCGGCAGTGCGCTCGTTGCGGAGAGGTGCCCATGCGTCGAGTGTTCTTGTGCACGGCAGCCTTGGCCCTGCTCGCCTCGTCAGCTAAGGCGGAGCTCGCGCCCGGATCGCCGGTGTTCGTGGTGAACCTGGCGGAACCCAAGACCGGCTTCGCCATCGTACGGGTGTCGACCCTCGACGAGGCGCTGGGAACCTTACCGGGAGGAGCTGGCGCGACGACTGCGCGGGCCGGGCTCCAGCGCCGACCCGGAGCCGCCGTCGACCAGCTCTTGTCTTCCTGCAAGCCGAGGCCCGATGGCAGGCCGATGCCGGTGACGCCATTAATCGAGCGCCTCTACGACTGCGTCGACTGCGTCGCCGCCTACAATGAGACGCGGTTTCTCACCGGTCGCGGCGACACGACGCTGCTGATCGTGCTGTACAACGCCAAGCTGATCCCCGACAGCCGCGAGATCAAAGCCTTCTTCACCGAGACGTCGCGTCCGTCGGAACTCATCGCGACCGCGAAGGCGCTGGCCGCGCTGCTCCGACCCGAGAGCGCGCCCATCCCGGAAAAGGCCTGCGTAGCCTTCACGCATCTCCTGGCTTACAAGCGCTCCCGGCTGAAGGTGAGCGTTCGGGCGCCCACCTCTGCCGACCGCCCGGCCGCGGCCGCCACTTCGCCGGCGATGCCTACCCCCGCCGATCCCTTGATGGTTCCACCGCCCGCAACCACCGCCGCGCGGACGACGCCGGCATCCCCGGAGCAGCCGCTGCTCGAATCGCCGGACGTCGTCCTCGGTCCGGCCGAACGGTGGATCCTTTCTGCAGACTTCTCGTTTTCGACAGCGTCGGTCGGGCTCGGCAAGGAGCCGACGGTAGCCAAGGAGTCGATAAAGTCCAAGGACTTCTTCGTGTCGTTGAACTACGCCCTCGCCGACCTGCTCCCGGAGCGCGTCGGCGTCCTCCAACGCCGCCCGCTGTGGCAGGAGCTGGTGATCAAGGCGCAAGTGACGCCCTCGCGCGAACCGTGGACGGCATGGGCCGTCGGTGTTGGCGTGCGCGGCTACCGCCTGAAGACAATCTTCTGGAACTGGGACGTCGCACATCCATACGTTACGGTCGGCCGACAGCGCCTCGAGAACGGCGAAGCGAAGTGGCGCGCGGCGTTCGGCCTCGGGTTCGACCCACGCTCGCTGCAACGATAGGCCACTGGACATCGCGGGGCATCGGGATCCGACTGACTGACGAAGGGAGCGAACGGAGATGAGGTGGACGCATCGGATGCTCGTGCTGGGGGCGGCCACAGCCGTGTCGACGGTCCTGGGCGTCGGAATGCATGCGGATGCCCAGCAACCCGCGGGAACGTTCCGCCAGCGCTGCCCGCCGTGCGAGGCGGTGACCGCGGCACAGCGCGCCGATGGACTGCCGGTCGATGCGCTCCGCGATCACCGGTGGGCGATCGGCCCGCACGGCGTCAATGCCGAGGAGTGGATGCGCAAGCAGACCGGCCGCGCGCTCGGCAAGGGCGCGACCATCCTGCAGATCGACACGGGCGTCACGGCGCATCCGACGTTTCGGATTCCGCAGCAGGGCTCGCTCGATTCCGGCGTCGGCATCACCGACGCGGACGGCCTGTATGGCGACGGCCATCGCAACGTCGATTTGCTGCTGCCCGGGTTCCTGCGCTTCCCGGGCCATGGGACCAAGACCGCCAGCGTGATCATGGCCGAACCCTGGCGGATCGCACCGGCGGAGATGGAGAGTCGAACCCCCGGCGACTGGTGCGTCGACGAGGGCGGCACACGGTTCCGGTGCTACACGCGGTTCGTCGGCGTCGCGCCGGGCGCGCGGCTGGTGCCCGTGCGGGGGACGCAAGGTGTGCTGTTGCTCCCCACACGACTGGGCGAGCTCGAGACGGAACAGTGGCGCATCGCCGTCGCGCTCAACGCGGCCGCCGCCGGCGAAAGCGACCCCGTGCTCCGGCGCCGCATCGACGTGGTGACGATGTCCCTTGGCGGATGGCCGCCGACCGACGAACTCTGCGCGGCGGTCAAGAACGCCACTGATCGTGGCGTGATCGTGCTGGCCGCGGCGGGAAACGAGGTCCGGCGCGCAGTCTTCCCGGCCCGCTGCGCCACGACCATCGCGGTCGCCGGCTCGACCCATGGCCAGGCCCCATGGAGTGGCAGCGCCGGCTGGGAGGGGGTGGCGGTCGCCGCGCCGGCGGAAGCTGTCTGGACGTCGTCGGTCGTGAACGGTCGCTTCTGTGTCGAGGCGTCGTCCGGAACGTCGTTCGCCGTGGCCCTGACGGCCGGCATTGCCGCCGAATGGGTCGCTTGGCATCGCCAGCGTGGCATCGCGATCGACAACCCTCCCGCGGCGTTCCGCGCCGCCTTGACTGACACCGCTCGCCGCTGGACCGGCGGGGACGCCGGTAGCTGGAGTCGGCGGTTTGGCGTCGGCATCGTCGATCTCACCCGATTGATGGAGAAGGCGGAACGTGATGCAAGCAGCCGTGGCGCCCCCGTTACCCCTCGCCCGCCCGCTCCGAGCCGTTGATCGGAGCACCGGCGTACCGGTCAACCGACTGGCGGCGGCGCTGACCTGCGCCATCGTCCTCGCGCCCGCCGCCAGGCCCGACATCGTCGCGGCACGCCAGGCCGCTGTCGAAACGGACGCGCTGCTCGTGTCCCTCTGCGAAGGGTGGAACACGGCCGGCGACGAAATCGTCCTCGCCGGGGACCGTATCGCCGTGGCGCGCCGCGCGCCCCACGACAGCCAGAGCGCGACCGCGTCCCAATGGCTGAAGGTCGTCGCCTCGGATCCCGACCTGCTCTTCGCCGCCCACAACGAATGGGTCGTCGTGTACAAGCGCGGCACGGAGACGCTCCGCCGCCGCGATTGCCGCACGTCGCGGACTGACGTCCTGCCCGAGGCTGGGGCCCTGATGCGGATCGCGGTGTCGCCGGGCGGCGACGTCGCGATGCTCGCCGAGGCGGGAACGATCGCCGTCGCGGGTGGCTCGTCTGCGTACTCTCCGACGCAGACGCCGATTGGCAGCAGCCCTCGCGCACCGAAGTCCGGCCTTGCACGCGAAGCCCTCGTGGCAATTGCGCGCAGAACCCCCGACCCGGCGACGCAGATCTGGTGGAACGGCAGCCAGCTGCTGGCGATCGGCCCGCGCACACTGTCCACGACCCGGTTCGACGGCACAGCGCAGCGGACCCTCACGCGTAACGCCGTCGGCGCGTCCGCCGTGGCCGGCACGACGTTGGACGGCGACGGCGGGGTGCGGCGCGCCTTCGTCCTAAACGGCGTCCTGCACGTTCGGCGGGGCGCCTGCTGGGACCTCTATGTCGGCGATACGCTGACACCGGCGGTGCGCGCCGCCGCCTGTCACGATGCCCCGGATACGCTCGTCTCGGCCGACACGGAGCACCTGCACTTCCGCAGCGCCGGCAGCGGTGATGGCGCAACCGTCACGCGTCCGACGCTCGTGGCCGCCACCCTCGGCGGCTCGACGCGCGACATCTCCACAGCGTTGGCGGCGGTCGTGCGAACGCGGCCCGCGGGGCGCGACGGCGGTCCGCAGCGCGCTGGCGTGGACGCCATCTGGGCCCGGTGGCTGCCGGCCGACGCCTGGCCCGATCGCAGTATCCAGGCCGGCTTGCGTGAGCTGGAGTCGCACGGATGGAAGACGCTGTCGCCTGACGGCGCCTGGTGGGTCGCCGACGGCTTGGCCGTGAAGTGGGACGATCCGCTCGACTTCGTGCGCGTCGATGGCCGCTCGCTCGAACAACTGGCGCGCGAGCAGCGCGGCCTTTCGGCGTTCACCGACGCCCAGGTCACGGCAATCATCGAGAACAACCGCGGTCTCGTGAATGCGCTCGAAGGCCAGCTGATCGCGCAGCGGTGGCTGCCCGTCGGCGCGCTGCTGGGGCCGCCGACCCGGCTGCCGCTCGCCTTTGAGGCGGTCGAGACCCTGGGCGGGCCCGTCGAGAGGACTCCCGAGCCCCCCTCGAACGGGACGGCCGGGTCCACCTGGCCCGAGCTGCGACGCGTGCTCCTCAGCTGCGACGTCAGTCGCGCAGAGACTGGCACGCCGTTGGGCCCACTGGACCGCCTCGTTGGGCGTGGAGTCGAGCTGGCCGGCGGTGTCGATCTGGAGGTGGCCAAGCTGGTCACCGCGTCGGCGTCTCGAACGCTGCTGCTCAAGGCGGGTCGCATCTGGGTCGCAGCCTGCGGCGGCGGCGCAAGTGCGGCGTCGTCGGCGTCCGAACCGGTCGTGCGGCTGCTGCTGGCCGACGGCCTCGTAGTCGGTCCGCTCGTCGACCGCGACCAGGCCCCGCGAACAGCCATCACCGGTGTCGAATCGCCGACGCAGGCCGGCTACCGCCCGACAGGCAGCAGCCAGCAGCCCGTCGCGATCAAGGGCCCGATCGTGCTGGGCATTCAGCGGCCCGCGTGGCGTGACCGCGCACCGTCGGAGGAGTATGCGGCACACGTGCGGCATTGGCTCGACAGCATCGTCCGCAACCGGCCGCAGCTCGGGAGCATCCTCATGCCGACGATCACCCTGCGGCTGATCTTCGTTGCTGGCACTGACGAACAGCGGCGGCTGAATGCGATCCCGAACGTGACGGTACGGTCGGCGGAATCGGCCCCCGCGAAGACGCGACGGGCGGAAGCGTGCCCAAGCTCGCTCAGCGCCTCCGTGCTGCGGAGCCGGCACGAGCAACTATTGCGACTGGATGGCGTGTCCGCCTCCCAGCGCAGCGTCGAGCGCACGTTCGTGGCGATCGCCGAGAACGACGTCGCGCTCGGGAGTACGATCTTCGCCCGCGCGAACGGAGCGTCGATCTGGCTCTACCCGGACGAACAAGGGCAGCCCCGGCCGATGAACCTGTCGGAGATGCGCCCGGTGCAGCGCCTCGAGGACAAGCTTCACGGAACCGCCATCTCGGCACTGATCGCGGCGACGGCCCCCCCGGTGGGCGTGGTCACCGGCACGCAGCCGATCTGGCTTGACCTGCGCAAGCCGTTGATCGACCTGGATCCGGCATTGGCCTTCTTGGCCGCGCGCGGCGCCGTGCTGAACTTCAGTGTGCAGCTGCCGGCGCCCTGGGCCGGGCTCGAGAACGAGGCGAGCACGCCGAAGTGGCGCGAGAATATGCTGCTCGTCGCCGCGGTCCGCAACCCGAACGAAACGGAGCACGGCTTCCCGCTCGCGTGGAAGGGCGAACCCACGGTGGTCGGCGTGGGCACGCTGAACGCCGACGGCAGCGTGCCCGGCTACTATTCGCGCGACTACGTGGACGTCCTGGCCCCGGGACAACAAGTGGCGACGCTCGACGAGAACGGTGCACTGGTCTGCGAATCGGGGACATCTTTCGCGACCGCGTACGTCTCGGCCGTCGCCGCGCTGCTCGCCGACAGTGACACCAGCCTGCGCATGTGGCAGATCCGTGCGCGCCTGCTGGCGACAGCCGAATGGAGCGACGCCTACCGCGGCCGCGTCAAAGGCGGGATGGTGAACGCCAAACGAGCGCTCGAGCACCTCCACGCTAACGTGCTCGCCGTTCAGATCGGCACCGGCGCGACGACATCGAGCGAGAACTGGCGCGTAGTGCTGGATGATCGCGCCGCAGCGACGCTCACGATCCGCGGCACACGGGCGGTCGCCATCGGCCAGGCGCTCAACCGCGACCAACAGCGCATCGATTGGAACAAAGTGCTGCGGCTGCAACGGACCGGCGAGGAGGCCGGCGCGCCGGTCTACCGGGTCACGTTCATCGACGACGCCGATCGTTTCGTCGTCTACGAGGACGCGCGACTCGTGCACCGGACCGAGCCGATTCCGATCGCGACAATCGACGGCCGGGATCAGTGCGAGAGCCTCAGCCTGCCGGGCGAGGCGATGCAGTGTCGCGGCACGACGACAGAACAGATCGTCGACTACGTCCGAGGCATCGGGCTGCGGTCCACCATCCTGGGGTTCCGCTGATGTTCGACGGCGTTCACCGTCTGCGATCGATGGCCGCGTCGGTGCTTGTGCTCGCCGCGTGCGTCCAGCCGGGGCTCGTGCCCTCGGCGATGGCACCGCCACTCGCTCCACGCGGAACCGTCGCGCTGGGGCAGCCGGCCGGTCCCCCGCTGATTGCGCCGGCGGTGGCGCGGGCGGCCGACCGCCGCGAGATCGTCGCCGGAACGCCGGCATCGGTCGAGATGGCGTTGCGTCCCTGCTTCCCGGACCGCGCCGTGCCTTTCGACGGCGGCATCGACCTGCGGCCGCGGCTCCGGCCCGGCGAGTTCGCGGTCGTCTGGAGCGGCCAGTTCCGCGTTGATGCCGCCGGCGGCGGCAACTGGGCGTTGATTGTCGAGGACGACGCCGGCCGACTGCAGGCATCGTTCGCCGTAGGCACGGGCATCGCCGCCGGCACGCTGCTCGACGCTCCGATCCTGGTCACCTCGCGGGTCCGCTTCCGACTGCAGCGTAGCGAAGGTGGAGGCGCCTGCCCCAGCGTCGTGCTGCAGCAGGAACTGAGGCCCCTCGCAGCCGCGCGACCGCGCGGCGTGCACGGTAGCGACGATCGCTGGGTGGAGACTGCTTCCGAGCTCGGCAAGATCGACACCGACGGCAGCATCCGGACGTGGGCAAAGTCGACAGTGCGGCTGGTCACTACCGACGACGCGGGCCAGGAACTCCCTTGTTCAGGCTTCTTCTTGGCGCCCCATGTGCTAATGACCGCCTCGCACTGCCTGCAAAGCAATGCGGAATCGGGACGGGCGGTCGTGTTCCTGCCGGGCCGCGAGGCGCGCGGTCAGGACCTGTCGCTGCTCGCCGTCCAGGGCGACCTCGATTTCACGCTGCTAAAGGTCAAAGGGCCGAACCCGGCGGCGCTGGATCTCGGACGCGAGCCGTTCACAAAGAGCCCCGCGCTCGTGCTCTGGCAGCATCCGCCTGACCGCGGCAAGGTGGTGTCGGTGCGCGATTGCGATCTCCAGGGGACCACGCCCCCCGAGTGGGTGCATCTCTGCGACAGCTCGCTGGGCACCTCCGGCTCGCCTATCCAGCTGAGACAGGGGGGCCGCGTCTTCGGCCTGCACGTGCGCGGCTGTGCCGGCATCGTCAATGGGACTCCGGGGTGCCACAACTTCGGCACCCGCATCATCGAGATACGGGCCCGCCTGGCTGCACTCGATGGGCCGCTGCGGGCGAAGGATCCCGAAGCTGCCGACGAGATCGCGGCGGCGCTCGCGCGGTAGTTGGAGCGCGGCGACCGGATCCGCAGTACGGCGTCGACCATTCTGGCCGCCGGGCTCGATGAGCGCTGACCGTCCAACACCGCCGACCGATGCGCCTGGGTCGTGGATGTGCCGTGGCAAGGCCGAAAGCACGTTCTGATTGGCCCCGCCCCGATCGACGCGCAGCCCTTCGCACAAAACCCAAACAAAAACGGCCTCCGACTGACCATCACGGTCAATCGCAGGCCGTTCCTGCTGATCAGATTTGGTCGGGGCGAGAGGATTTGAACCTCCGACCCCTCGGTCCCGAACCGAGTGCTCTACCAGGCTGAGCCACGCCCCGACACGAACAAGGCAGTCTACTCCAAGTCGCGCCTCAGCCGCTACCCGAACGGCGCATTTTTCCTGGATCGGCACTCCCGCGTGTGTCGACTCCGCACGGCCCGAACGCCGGATCCCCGCCGCGTCCAGCCGGGTTCACGTGGAGACGTCCCTAGGCCGATGTTCCGATTACGACGACGCCTGCGGAAGGCGTCCCTGTGATGCCCGACGTCGACCAGCCGCCGCAACCGGCGCCCGCTTCGGTTCCCTCGCCGCCGACGGCTTTGTCCGCCGCCCGGCAGCCGTCTGCCTCGGCCGAGCAGGAGCGCCTCGATCAGCAGGCCTACCTCCAGCACGCCCTCGCCGTCAGCGTCATCGGCATCTGGCACGTCGAGATCGCGACCGGCGCCCAATGGTGGTCGCCCGAGACCTTCCAGCTGTTCGGCGTGGATCCGGCGACGTCGCCGTTGACCGTCGAGACCTTCTACGCCCGGGTCCACCCGGAGGACCAGGGCCGGGTCCGCGACGCGACCCGGCGCGCCCTCGAAACCGGGTCGGTCTACGACGTCGAGCACCGCATCGTCACGCCGCTCGGGCTCGAGAAGTGGGTGCACGAACGGGCCTCGGTCGAGCGCGGGCCCGACGGCAGGCCGCGCCGCCTGGTCGGCGTCGTCCGCGACATCAGCGACACACGCCTGGCCGAGGAGGCGCTGCGCGCCAGCCGCGGCCGGCTCCAGGTCATCGTCCAGAACATGCCGGCCCTGATGACGGCGCTCGACGGCGACGGCCACTTCGTCTTCTGGAACCGCGAGTGCGAGCGCGTCACCGGCTTCTCGGCCGAGGAGGTGCTCGACGATCCGGGCTTCATCCACCGCTTCATCCCCGATCCGATCGAGCGGGCCCGGATGCGCCGCGACGTGCCGCTGCCGGGCGTCGAGTTCCGCGAGTGGGAGCTGACGATCACCTGCAAGGACACGACGAAGCGGACCATCGCCTGGTCGAACATTTCCGGCGAGTGCCCGCTGCCGGAGTGGTCGACGTGGGCGGTCGGCGTCGACGTCACCGAGCGCAAGCGGCTCGAGGAGCAGTTCCTGCAGTCGCAGAAGATGGAGGCGATCGGCCGCCTCGCCGGCGGCATCGCCCACGACTTCAACAACCTGCTGACGGTCGTCCAGGGCTACACCGACGTCATCCTCGGCGAGATCGCCGCCAACCACCCGCACCGGCCGGCTTTGGAGCAGGTGAAGCGCGCCGGCGAGCGGGCCGCGGCGCTGACGCGGCAGCTGCTGCTCTTCACCCGCCGCCAGGTCGTCGAGGCGCGCGTCGTCGATCTCAACGCCATCGTCCGTGAGATGGATCGGATGCTGCGGCGCCTGATCGGCGAGGACCTCGAGCTCGACATCCGCACCGTCGGCGAGTCGGGCCCGATCAAGACCGACCCGGGCCAGATCGAGCAGGTGCTGATGAACCTGGCGGTCAACGCCCGCGACGCCATGCCCAACGGCGGCCGCCTGGTGATCGAGACGGCGCTGCAAACCGTGACGGCGGCGCAGGCGGTGCGCCGCGCCAACATGCCGGCCGGGTCGTGGGTCGTCCTGCGCGTCTCCGACAACGGCATGGGCATGGACCACGACACGCTGGCCCACATCTTCGAGCCCTTTTTCACCACCAAGGCGCCCGGCCAGGGCACCGGCCTCGGCCTGGCGACGGTGTTCGGCATCGTCCAGCAGAACGGCGGCCACATCGAGGTCTCGAGCACCAAGGGCGTCGGCTCGATCTTCACGATCTACCTGCCGCGGACGACCGAGCCGATGACGCCGAGCGGCGTCCATCGCATCGCCCGGCTGCCGGCGAAGGGCGACGAGACGATCCTGCTGGTCGAGGACGACGACGACGTCCGCGAGCTCGCCCGCGAGGGCCTGATGCTGCGCGGCTACAAGGTGCTGGACGTCGCGCGACGGCAGCGAGGCGTTCCTGCTCTCGCAGGGCTACCAGGGCCCGATCCACATCATGGTCACCGACGTGATCATGCCGATCATGAACGGGCCGCAGGTCGCCGAGCTGATCGCCATCCACCGCCCGGCGACCAAGGTGCTGTTCATCTCCGGCTACACCGGCGACCTGCCGTTCACGCCGCAGCCCGGCAGCCAGCAGCCGGTGCTGCTCTACAAGCCGTTCACGATCGACGTGCTGGCGCGCAAGGTGCGCGACGTCTTGGACAGCTGACCGCTGGCGGCTAGACCAGCTTCTCGACGAACGCCAGCGCGGCGTGCGCGGTGAGATCGGGCTGGAGCGGCGTCACCGACACATAGCCGTCGCGGACCGCGATGTGGTCGGCGCGCTCGCCATCCGCGTAGGTGTCTTCGCCTTCCTCGATCCAGTAGTAGGGCCGGCCGCGCGGATCCATCGACGCCGCCACCTTGGTGACGTGGTTGCGCATGCCCTGGACCGTGACCTTGACGCCGTGCAGCGACCCGCGCGGCACGTTGACGTTGAGGAGCGTGCGCGGCGGCAGGCCCTGCCGCAGCACCTGCGCGGCGATGCGCTCGGTCGCGGCGGCGGCGGGGCCGAAGTCGAAGGGGTCGCCGGTGCGCTGCAGCGACACGGCAATCGCCGGCGTTCCCAGCAGCGCGCCTTCGAGCGCGCCGCCGACGGTCCCCGAGTAGGTGACGTCGTCGCCGAGGTTGTAGCCCTTGTTGATGCCCGACACGACCAGGTCGGGCAGGCCCATCAGGACGTGGACGACGCCGAGGTTGACGCAGTCGGCCGGCGTGCCGTCGACCGAGTAGACGCCTTCGCGGAGCCGCTCGAGCCGGAGCGGCCGGGCGATGGTGAGGGCATGACCGATGGCGCTCGCCTCGCCGAGCGGCGCGACGACGGTGACGTCGCCAATCGAGCGGAGCGCCTCCGCCAGCGCGTGCAGGCCTTCCGAGTAGACACCGTCGTCGTTCGTGACCAGGATCGTGGGCATAGGTGCTGGCGTGGCGGCCGGCGTCACGGGCCCGGCGATCGGACGAGTATACTCGCGGAGGATCCTCACCTCGTGCCCCAGACCTCCCCTGCCCGCGCCGCCGCTTCGCCGTTCGACGCCGTCCTCTACGTCGGGTTCGGCGGACCCAACGGGCTCGACGAGATCCGTCCGTTCCTGGCCAACGTGCTCCGCGGGCGCCGCATCCCGCCGGCCCGGATCGAGGAGGTGGCGCATCACTACGAGCGCTTCGGCGGCGTCTCGCCGATCACCGCCATCACCGAACGCCAGGCCGGCGCGCTCGAGGCCGCGCTGCGCGGCCGCGGCCTGGACCTGCCCGTCCACGTCGGCGCGCGCAACTGGCGGCCGATGCTCGGCGACACCTGCCGGGCCCTGCACGCCGCCGGCGCGCGTCGCCTGCTGGTGCTGATCGCGGCGGCGCACCGCAACTACTCGAGCTGCGAGCAGTACAAGCAGAACCTGTGGCAGGTGCAGGAAGAGCTGGCCGCCGAGGGGATCCGGCCGTTCGACATCGCCTACGCGCCCGACTGGCACCTCGCCACCGGCGTGCTGCACGCCGTGTCCGAGCACATCGACGCGGCTCGCGCGACGCTGCCGGAGCCGCTGCGCGCCGGCGCCCGGCTCGTCTTCACCGCGCACTCGATCCCGACCACCATGGTGGCCGCCGATCGTTACGTCATGCAGCTCACCGACTCGGCGACGGCGGTCGCGTCGCTCCAGCGCGCTGCCGACTGGGCGCTGGTCTATCAGAGCCGCAGCGGGCGTCCCGAGGATCCGTGGCTCGAGCCGGACGTGAACGACTACCTGCGCGAGGCCCGCGCCGGCGGGCTCGAGGCGGCGATCCTCGTCCCGATCGGATTTCTCGCCGATCACGTCGAGGTGCTCTACGACCTCGACGTCGAGGCGCGCGCGACCGCCGACGCGATCGGGCTGACGCTGGCCCGCGCCGAAGCGGTCAACGACCATCCCCGCTTCATCGGGGCGCTGGCCGACGTGGTGTCCGAAACGGTGGCGCGCTACGGACGGGGCCGTCCGCTGTCGATCGTGCCGGCGGTGCCGCCGGCGAAGCGCGAGCTGCCGCCGCCGGTCCGGCCGGCGACGGCGTCGTAGCGTCCTAGCCCGCGACGGGCGTCGGGGCGCAGTGCTTGTCGAAGGCGGCGACGAGGTCGTTGGCAATCATTTCCGCCGAGCGGCTCTCGATCTGGTGGCGCTCCATCATGTAGACGAGCTTGCCGCCCTTGAGGATGCCGACCGACGGCGACGACGGCGGGTAGCCGGCGAAATAGCCGCGGGCGCGGTCCGTCGCCGCGGTGTCGGCGCCAGCGAACACGGTCGCCGAGACGTCGGGGGTGACCGCGTGGTTCAGGGCGAGGGCGATGCCGGGCCGGGCCTTGCCGGCGGCGCAACCGCACACCGAGTTCACGACGATCATGAGCGTTCCGGGCGTCCCCTGGACGGCCTGGTCGACGGCCTCGGATGTCCGGAGTTCCTTGACACCCAGGCTGGTCAGTTCCTCGCGCATGGGCGCCACGAGATATTCGGGGTAGGGCACGTGCTGTTCTCCTTGCCGCAACGCGGCGTTATTGGATCCCAGCCTACCATGACCATTGCACCCGCCCGCCGGGCCGCCGCCGCGATCTCGTCCGTGGTCGCCGCCGCATTGTGGATTGCCTCCGTTTCGGCCCAGGCCCCCGGGCCGGCGCCCCAGCCGGGCCTGCAGGGCCGGCCCAGCTCACCCGGGCCGGGCCCTGGCGCCGGCGCCGGTCTGCCAGGGAGGCCGCCCCGCGACGCATCCGCCCGCCGCGCTCCCGAGAAGGGCACCGCCGCCCTCACCGGCCGGGTCGTGGCGCTCGACACCGGGCTGCCCCTGCGCCGCGCCCGCGTGATGCTCTTCGCCGCCGGCCAGCCGCGCGTGGCCATGACCGACGCGGAGGGCGCGTTCACCTTCGCCCAGCTGCCGGCCGGGCGCTACAGCGTGAACGCCTCGAAGGCACGCTACGTCGACACGGCGCTCGGGGCGCGGCGGTCCGGCACCGGGGGTCGCCCGGTCGACCTGGCCGACGGCCAGACCATCAACGGCCTGGTGCTGGCGCTCCCGTCCGCCGGCGTGATCACCGGCCGGATCGTCGACGACGCCGGCGACGTCGTCACCGGCGTCCATGTCATGGCGATGCGATACCGCACCGTCAACGGCGAGCGCCAGCTGGTGCCGACCGGGCAGTCGCGGCAGTCGGACGACACGGGCGCCTTCCGCCTCTTCGGCTTGTCGCCAGGCAAGTACTACCTGTCGGCCCGCGCCGAGGAATCGCGCTTCGGCGGCGGCGAGCTGACGGATCCGGACCCGACCGGCTTCGCGCCGACGTTCTTTCCGGGCACGGCGATCGCCGCCGAGGCGCAGCCGATCGAGGTCGTCGCCGGATCCGAGGCCGTGGCCGACCTACAGCTCGTCACGACGCGACTGACGACGGTCACCGGCATTGTCGTGAATGCCGCCGGCGCGCCGGCGACGGGCGGACACATGATGGTCACCGGCACCAGCGGCAACGGCGGCCGGTTCATGTGGGGCGGAGGCGGCGCGTCGATCAAGCCGGACGGCACATTCACGGTGTCGGGCGTCGCGCCGGGCGAGTACACCCTCGTTGCGCAGGCGTCCTTCGGCGACACGCCGATGTTCGAGATGTTCGGCGGCGGTGAGAACCGCCAGCGGACCGCCTCGGTGCCGATCGTCGCCAGCGGCGCGCCGATCACCGGGCTGCGACTGGTCGTCCAGGAGCCGATCCGCATCCCGGTCAACGTGACGTTCGACGACGGCGCCGTGAACAAGCCGGAGCGGGTGTTCATCCACGCGAGCAACGAGCGGGGCATGGGGAGCGGCCCGGCAATCGTGCGGGACGGGCGGCTGTCGCTCGAAGTCGTCCCTGGCACCTACCGCATCAATGCCGGCAGCATGTCGGCGCAGCCCTGGTTCGTGAAGCGGCTCGCCTACCGGGGCCGCGAGCTGGAGGACGATGAAGTGGAGCTGACGGCGGAGCCGGGCGGACGCATCGACGTCGCCTTCACCACCCGCTCGTCCAGCGTCACCGGCGGCGTCACCGACGACAGCGGCAAGCCGAGCCTGGACTACACGGTGATCATCGTGCCCGAGAGCGCAGAGAGGCTGCGCGCGGGCTCGTTCCGCCGGGTCCGTGTCGCCACACCCGACCAGCAGGGCCGCTTCAAGGCCGAGCACCTGCTGCCGGGCAGCTATCTCGCGGCCGCCGTCTCCGACGCGCCGCTCGAGGACATCTACGACGTCGACTTCCTCGAGGGCATCCGGCGGATTGGCAAGCCGCTGACGGTCGCCGAGGGCGCATCGGCCACGCTGGAGCTGAAGCTATCGCCGCTCCCCTGACGCCGGCGTCGGGTCGGGCTTCGCGTCGGCGGGCTCCGCGTCGGGATCGGTGAACAGCGCCTCGGCCTCGTCCGGGTCGGCGTCGTCGGCCACTTCGACCGCGCCGACCCGCCGGGCATAGGCGTAGGCCGCCGTGAAGATGACCACGATCAGCCCCAGCGACAGCCACTTCGGCACCTCGAAGCCGATGTAGTGCGCCTGGTGCAGGTATTCGATCAGCAGCTTGAGGCCGACCCACGCGATGATGATGAACGCGCCGTCGACGAGCGGCGGATAGCGCTGCACGAAGGTCAGCAGTTGGCCGATCAGCATCCGCATCGCGATGATGCCGAGGATGCCGCCGGTGATGATCACCCACAGCTTGTTCGACATCGCGACCGCCACCAGGATCGAGTCGATGGCGAAGACGATGTCGGTGAACTCGACCTTGACGACGGTGGCCCAGAAGGCCGACAGGCCAAGCCACGGCCGGGCCGGCTTGAAGGTTCGCTTCTCCCCCTCCGCCGGCTTCTCGCTGAAGTGCGCGTACGGCAGGTAGAGCAGGTAGGCCGCGCCGATCAGCTTCACCCACCCCACGTCGATGAGGTAGGCGGCCAGCGCCGTCGCCAGGGCGCGGAAGGCGAACGCCCCGAGGATGCCGTAGCGCAGCGCCTTCTTCTGCTCGCTGCGCGGCAGGCCCAGCACGAGGACGGCCAGGACGAGGGCGTTGTCGGCGCTGAGGAGGCCCTCGAGCAGGACCAGCAGGCCGATGGTGACGAAGTCGGTGAGGTGAACGTCCACGATCAGGCGACGAGTATCCCCCGAAACCGCCGGCCTTGGCCACGCCGGCCGCATCGACGGCGCGGCTGGCGGGCCTGGCGCCGGCCGCCGATCTCATCCGAACCGAGTGAAGGCCTTGACACGACTCGTATCAATTTGCATACTCGGATCGACGCAGGATGAGGATGAGCCCATGATGCACATCGGCGACGACCTCTTCTTCATCAGCATGGCGGCGGAGCTGCTCGGGATGCATCCGCAGACGCTGCGCAAGTACGAGCGGCTCGGGCTGATCCAGCCGACCCGGACGATCGGGAGCATGCGCGTCTACTCGCGCGACGAGCTCGAGCGGCTGCGCCTGATCAAGCACTTCGTCGACGAAGCGGGCGTCAACCTGGCCGGCGTGCAGCGGCTGCTGGCGATCGCCGACGTCGTCCGCGACATGCAGACGGTGACCGGCGGCGATCAGTCGCCGCGATCGCAGCTGCGCAAGCTGTCCGACGACCTGCGTCGGCTGACCACCCTTCTGGAGCTCTGAGCCCCATGGACTTCAAGGACTACTACGCGACGCTGGGGCTCACCAAGACGGCCACCGACAAGGAAATCAAGCAGGCCTACCGCAAGCTGGCCCGCAAGCTCCATCCCGACGTGAACCCGGGCGACAAGGTCGCCGAGAGCCGCTTCAAGGAGATCAACGAGGCCAACGAGGTGCTGAGCGATCCCGACAAGCGCCGCAAGTACGACGAGCTCGGCGCCAACTGGCGGGCCTACGAGAACGTGCCCCCTGGGACGCAGGGCTTCCCGGGCGGGTTCGGCGGCTTCCGCGGCCCCGGCGCCGGCACCTACTCGACCGGCAGCGGCGGCCAGTACCGCGCGGTCACGCAGGAGGAGATGGACGAGCTGTTCCGGAGCGGGGGCGGCGGCGGGTTCTCGGACTTCTTCACGACGTTCTTCGGGGGCGGCGGTGCCGCCGCCGGCGGCGACGAGAAGCGGACCCGCGGCCGCAGCCGCAGCCGGATTGGCGCCGATCTCGAGCATCCCGTCCAGCTCGGGCTCGAGGAGGCGTACCACGGCGCGCTCCGCCGAATCTCGCTGAAGCACGACGGGCACACGCGGGCGATTGACGTCCGCATCCCGGCCGGCATCCGCGACGCGGCCCGGGTGCGCGTCTCGGGCGAGGGCGAACCGGGCGCCAGCGGCGGCCGCGCCGGCGATCTCTACCTGCGCGTCCAGGTGCTGCCGCACCCCCGCTTCGAGCGCCAGGGCGACGACCTGACGACGCGCGTCGAGGTGCCGCTGACGACCGCGGTGCTCGGCGGCGAGGCGGCGGTCACCACGCTCGCCGGCAGCACGGTGCGCTTGAAGGTGCCGGCGACGACGCAGAACGGCCAGAAGTTCCGGGTCAAGGGTCAGGGCATGCCGGTGGCCGGCAAGCCCGACGAGCGGGGGGATCTCTACGTCGTCGCCGACGTCCAGCTCCCCCGCTCGCTCACGCCACAGGCGCGCGCGCACTACGAGGCGCTGGCGCAGCTGGCCGAGCACGAATCGTAGGTCGCCCGCAGCACGGGTCGAGGCTCCTCATGAACATCAACCGCTTCACCGAGAAGGCCCAGGAAGGGCTCGCCGCCGCCCAAGGCGCGGCCGAGCAGGCCAACCATCCGCAGATCGATCCCGAGCACCTGCTGGCGGCGCTGATCGCGCAGCCGGGCGGCGTCGTGCCGGACGTGATGCGCAAGCTCCAGGTCGATCCGGCGGCAGTCGGCGCCGACGTCCAGCAGGCCCTCGCCAAGCTGCCCAAGGCGTACGGGGCGACCCACGCCGGGTTCTCGTCTCGGCTGCGCGGCATCCTGCAGAAGGCCGAGGGCGAGCTGGCCCGCTTCAAGGACGAGTTCGTCAGCACCGAGCACCTGCTGCTCGCGCTGGTCAGCGAGACCGGCCGATTGCCGGGCGCCGAGACGCTCACCCGTCATGGCGTCAGCTACGATCGCGTGCTCGAGGCGCTCGTCGCGGTGCGCGGCAGCCAGCGCGTCACCGACCAGAACCCCGAGGGCAAGTACCAGGCGCTCGAGCGCTACGGCCGCGACCTGACCGCGCTCGCCCGCCAGGACAAGCTCGATCCCGTCATCGGCCGCGACGAGGAGATCCGCCGCGTCATCCAGGTGCTGTCGCGCCGCACCAAGAACAACCCGGTGCTGATCGGCGAGCCCGGCGTCGGCAAGACCGCCGTCGTCGAGGGCCTGGCGCAGCGCATCATCCGCGGCGACGTGCCGGAAGGCCTCAAGGACAAGCGCATCATCGGCCTCGACATGGGCTCGCTCGTCGCCGGCGCCAAGTATCGCGGCGAGTTCGAGGATCGCCTCAAGGCGGTGCTGGCCGAGGTCACCCAGTCGGACGGCGCGGTCGTGCTGTTCATCGACGAGCTGCACACCGTCGTCGGCGCCGGCGCGGCCGAAGGCTCGCTCGACGCCTCGAACATGCTCAAGCCGATGCTGGCCCGCGGCGAGCTGCACACCATCGGCGCGACGACGCTGAACGAGTACCGCAAGTACATCGAAAAGGACGCCGCGCTCGAGCGCCGCTTCCAGCCGGTCCAGGTCGACCAGCCGTCCGTCGAGGACACCATCAGCATCCTGCGCGGGCTGCGCGAGCGCTACGAGATCCACCACGGTGTCCGGCTCAAGGACTCGGCCCTGGTCGCCGCCGCCGTCCTCTCGAACCGCTACATCCCCGATCGCTTCCTGCCCGACAAGGCCATCGACCTGGTCGACGAGGCGGCGTCCAAGCTCCGCATGGAAATCGACTCGATGCCGGCCGAGCTCGACGAGGTCGCCCGCCGCCTGATGCAGCTCGAGATCGAGCGCGAGGCGCTGCGCAAGGAGACCGACGCGGCGTCGCGGGAACGCCTGACGCGGCTCGAGAAGGAGATCGCCGAGCTCAAGGAGCAGCAGACCGCGCTGACGTCGCGCTGGGAAGCCGAGAAGACGCAGATCCAGTCCGACCGCACCGCCAAGGAGGAACTGGAACGCCTCAAGGCGGAGGTCGATCGCGCCCAGCGGCAGGGCGACTATGCCCGCGCCTCGGAGCTGCAGTACGGCCGCATCCCCGAGCTCGAGAAGCGGATCGCCGCGCTCGAAGGCGGCGGCCCCGATACCGGCGTGCCGCGGCTCCTGAAGGAGGAGGTCGACGAGGAAGACATCGCCGAGGTCGTCGCCAAGTGGACGCACATCCCCGTCAGCAAGCTGATGGAGGGCGAGGTCCAGAAGCTGCTGCAGATGGAGACGCGGCTGCACCAGCGCGTCATCGGCCAGGACGAGGCCGTGGTGGCCGTGGCCAACGCCATCCGCCGTGCCCGCGCCGGCCTGCAGGACGCCAACCGTCCGCTCGGCAGCTTCCTGTTCCTCGGTCCGACCGGCGTCGGCAAGACCGAGCTGGCGCGGGCGCTGGCCAACTTCCTGTTCGACGACGACCAGGCGATGGTTCGCATCGACATGTCGGAGTACCAGGAGAAGCACAGCGTGGCGCGGATGATTGGCGCGCCTCCGGGTTACGTCGGCTACGAGGAGGCCGGCCAGCTGACCGAAGCGGTGCGGCGCCGGCCCTACTCGGTGGTGCTGCTCGACGAGATCGAGAAGGCGCACCCCGAGGTCCTGAACGTCCTGTTGCAGCTGCTCGACGACGGCCGGCTGACGGACGGCAAGGGCCGCACGGTCGACTTCCGGCAGACGGTCGTGATCATGACGTCGAACGTCGGCAGCCACGTGCTGGCGGCTGACGCCGGCCGCGACGCCGGCATCGACGAGGCGACGCGGCGCGAGGTCATGGACGCGGTGCGGGAACACTTCCGCCCCGAGTTCCTGAACCGCATCGACGAGACCATCCTGTTCCACTCGCTCGGCCGCAGCCACATGGGCGCCATCGTCGACATCCAGCTGCGCAGCCTCGTCAAGCGGCTGGCCGAGCGGAAGGTCGCGGTACACCTCAGCGACGAGGCCAAGGCGCGGCTGGTCGAGGAGGGCTACGACCCCGTCTACGGGGCGCGTCCGCTGAAGCGCACGATCCAGCGGCGGCTGCTGGATCCGCTGGCGCTGAAGGTCCTCGAGGGCGCCTTCCGCGAAGGCGACACCGTGGACGTCGGCGTCGACGACGGCGGCTTGACATTCACGGTCGGCAGGCCGGCGGCGGCGACGGCGTGAGCCTGCGAGGGCGGCACGTCGCGGCCGGGACGGTGGCGTCGTAAGGCAACCGGAGGACACATCATGCGAGTCACGGTAGCGGCCGCCCTGGCGGCCTCGATCTCTCTGGCCTCCGCCGTCGCGGCCCAGGCCCCCAATCAGGCGCCCAATCACCTCTCGCCAGCCGAGCAGAAGGAGGGCTGGTCGCTGCTCTTCGACGGCACGAGCCTCGACGGGTGGCGCGCCTACAAGCGGCCCGACGCCAGCGGCACGCGCTGGGTCGTCAAGGACGGCCTGTTGTGCCTCGCCCCCGGCGACAGCACCGACACGCGGGGCGCCCGCGACATCGTCGCGACGAAGGCCTACTCGCAGTTCGAGCTCGCCTGGGACTGGCGGATCTCGGTCGGCGGCAACAGCGGGGTGAAATACTTCGTGCTGGAGGATCGCGACGGCGCGATTGGCCACGAGTACCAGGTCATCGACGACGAGAAGCATCCCGACGCCAAGATCGGCCCGCATCGTCAGACCGCCGCCCTCTACGACGTGATGCCGGCCGCCAACCGGCCGTCGAAGCCCGCGGGCGAGTGGAACACCAGTCGGGTCGTCGTTCGCGGCGCCGAGGTGGAACACTGGCTGAACGGCACCAGGGTGCTCACCTACACACTCGACAGCCCGGCGCTGCGCGAGGCCATCGGCAAGAGCAAGTTCAAGGGGATCGAGCGCTTCGGCAAGCCGCAGCAGGGGCTGATCCTGCTGCAGGACCACGGCGACGCGGTCTGCTATCGCAACGTCAAGGTGCGGGGGAAGTAGCGGCGGCGGAGCCAGCGCCGCGGCTGTCCGCAAGAGAACAGACACGCGCGCGCCGTTGACGCAGGATGACAGGACCTCGCCCCGCGACGTTCATCGCCAGGCCGAGGTTGGCGAGGTTACCTGCGTGACGATTCACTCCGCTCCCGTTCAGTCGGATCACAGCCTGCTGGCGTGCGGCGGGGGGGAATGGTCACCGCCATGACCTCGGGCATCGCCGTTCCGGTCGATGTCCCGCTGCCGGCCACGGGGTATCGGCGGGCCGTGGAGGTGCTGGGGGCAGTGGTGCGTCGAGGCCTGCGCTTCCGCCTGCGCTGCCTGATCCTGGGTCACGAGGATGCGTTCGCGCGCCAGCCGCGACGGCTGATGCTGCGTTGCGCCGCCTGCGGCCGGGAAACGGTCGGCTGGGCGATCGGGCCGAGCGCCCCCGTCGAAGCGACCGCGCGCCCCGCGCCGTCCGCCCGCCGGGCGACGTCGCACGACACGGCGGTCCGCGTCGGACCGTGGACGCTGCGACGGTGGGCAGGACGCGCCGAGAGCCGCGACCGACAGCGGCAGCGCCTGGTCGCGGCCGCGTCGCGGGCCTCCGAGGCTCGGCCGCTCGACGCGGGACCGCGGCGGCCTGAAGGGCTAGGGGCGGTCGATCGACGGCCCGGCACCGGCATCGCCGACGAAGCCACAGCTGCGGTGCGTGCCATCGCAGAACGGCTTGCGTGACGACTGCCCGCAGCGGCACAGCGCCACCGGCCGGCGATCGATCGGATACGGGCGGCCCTGCCAGTCGATGATCGTGACGTCGTCGCCCTCGACGACGATCGGTCCGTCCTCGCGCAGCCGGATGGTGGTCGGCACTAGCGGCCCGCGGTGGAAGTGGCGCTGCATTCGACGGGCGATGCATCCCGCCGCTCGGCGTTGCTCGTCGCTCGAATATTTCCCATATTCTCACTCCTCGCGCCTTGATCGGCAGGCGCCTCGCCCGTCTCGGTGCGACGCGGCACTTCCACCACGGGCCGCGCTCAGCCCTTGGTCATCGCGCCGAGGAACTCGGCGTTCGATTTCGTCTTGCTCATCTTGTCGAGGAGCAGCTCCATCGCCTCGGTCGGCGACAGCGGGTTGAGGATCTTCCGCAACACCCAGACGCGGTTGAGGTCTTCGCGCGACAGGAGCAGTTCCTCCTTGCGCGTCCCGCTCTTCTGGATGTCGATGGCCGGGAACACGCGCTTGTCCACCAGCTTGCGATCGAGGTGGATCTCCATGTTGCCGGTGCCCTTGAACTCCTCGAAGATCACGTCGTCCATCCGCGAACCGGTGTCGACGAGCGCGGTCGCCATGATCGTCAGCGATCCGCCCTGCTCGATGTTGCGGGCGGCGCCGAAGAAGCGCTTCGGCTTCTGCAGCGCGTTCGAGTCGAGACCGCCGGTCAGCACCTTGCCGGACGACGGCACGACGCTGTTGTAGGCCCGGGCCAGGCGGGTGATCGAGTCGAGCAGGATGACGACGTCCTTGCGGTGCTCGACCAGGCGCTTGGCCTTCTCGATGACCATCTCGGCGACCTGGACGTGGCGCTGCGCCGGCTCGTCGAAGGTCGACGAGACGACCTCGCCCTGCACCGAGCGCTGCATGTCGGTGACCTCTTCGGGCCGCTCGTCGATCAGCAGGACGATGAGGTAGACCTCGGGATGGTTCTTGGCGATCGACTGCGCCAGCGCCTGCAGCAGCATCGTCTTGCCGGTACGCGGTGGCGCGACGATGACGCCGCGCTGGCCCTTGCCGATCGGCGTCATCAGGTCCATGACGCGCGGCGACAACTGGTCGCCGGTGGTCTCGAGCTTGAACGCCTGGTTCGGGTAGAGCGGCGTCAGGTTCTCGAAGAACAGCTTGTTGCGGGCCTGGTCGGGCGACTCGAAGTTGACCGCTTCGACCTTGATGAGCGCGAAGTAGCGCTCCCCTTCCTTCGGCGACCGGATCTGGCCCGATACGGTGTCGCCGGTCTGCAGGTCGAACTTGCGGATCTGCGACGGCGAGACATAGATGTCGTCGGGGCCGGCGAGATAGTTGTACTCGGGGGCGCGCAGGAACCCGTAGCCGTCCGAGAGCACCTCGAGGACGCCCTCGGAGAACACGAACCCGCTCTGCTCCGCCTGAGCCTTGAGGATCGAGAAGATCATCTCCTGCTTGCGCAGGCCCGACGCGTTGGGCACGCCCAGGTCCTTGGCTACTTGCGTCAGGCTCTGGATGTCCATCGCCTTGAGGTCGTCGAGGCGGAGGGTCGGCACCGCCGATTTGTCCGGGAGGTCGATCTCGACGACCGTGTCGGGCGGTTCAATCGGCGGCGGAAGACGATCGGGGGCGACGCGCCCGGAGGGGCGTCTCGGATGTCGGGCCATGGGCGGTCTGCGGAAACGAATGACGCACGAGCGTGATCACGGGTGCCGGAGCGGCCAGGATCAGCTGGGGACGGAAACGAGTGGCGATCGTGCTGGGTTGGGGGCGGCGCCGCGGCGGCAGGCGGCCAGAGGGCGTCCGAGGGCCGAGTATAGGACCGGCCGCGGGGGCTGTCAAACGCGGCCGTCAGCCGAGGGCGACGATTGAGCAGGCGTAGATAGGCGACAGGCCGAGGGCTCTGGCGCGGGCCTCGAGCGCGGCCGATTCGGCACCCGGGTTGATCCACACCTCGCCCGGCTGCTTGGCCGCGATGGCGTCGAGCAGCGCGATGCCGACGGCAGCGGGGACGTAGAGCGACACGATGTCCACCGGCCCGGGCACGTCGGCGATCGTCCGATAGACAGGCAGGCCTTCGATGGTCTCCTCGCTCGGGTTGACCGGCTTCACGTCGTAGCCCTGACGCAGGAACGCGCGCACGGCGCGGTTGCCGAACTTGCGTCGATCGCTCGACGCGCCCACGACCGCGACCACCCGGCCAGCCATGACCCGTAGTGTACAATCCGTTCACGTGTTCAGGCATGCACTCCTCGTGACGGCCCTCTGCCTGGTCACGTTCTTCGCAGGACTCGGACGCTCGGCGATCGGTGATGCCGACGAGGCCTTTTACGCGCAGTCGGCGCGGGAAATGGTCGAACAGGGCGACTGGGTCACCCCCCACTACAACTACGAATATCGCTTCCAGAAGCCGGTCTTCTTCTACTGGCTGGTGGCGGGGTCGTATCTGGTCGCCGGGGTCAACGAGACCGCGGCGCGCTTTCCCTCGGCGTTGGCCGGGCTCGCCCTCGCCCTGATGACCTGGGCGGTCGGACGCCGCTGGGTCGGCCCCCAGGTCGGGGTCGTCGGCGGCGCGATTGTCGCGACCAGCTTCGGCTACTTCACGATCGCCCACGCCTCGTTGCCCGACCTGCCGCTGGCCGCCTTCATCACGCTGGCGACCTGGGCGCTGTTCGAGGCCGGCGCCCCAGCCGGCGATCCCGCAGCGCCTTCGGGCGGCACGGCGTCGGCGGCGCCGGACGATCGCACGCGCCGGAACTGGACGCTGCTCGCCGGCCTGGCCATCGGCGTCGGCATGCTGACCAAGGGTCCGGTGGCGCTCGTCCTGCCCGTCCTGGTCTACCTGATCGCGCGCCTCGTGCTGGCCGACGGCCTGCTGCCGACGCGGCGCGGCTGGTTCGGGCTGCGCTGGCTGAACGTCGCCCTCGCCGCCGGCGTCCTCCTGGCCGTCGCCCTGCCGTGGTTCCTGGCGATGGCCGACGTGCACGGCGTCGCCTACCTGCGGCGCTTCTTCGTCGGCGAGAACCTCGAGCGCTTCGCGACGGAGCGCTACAACGGCCGCCGGCCGCTGTGGTTCTACGCGCCGATCATCTTCGGCGGCCTGGCCCCGTGGTCGTCGCTGATGGTGCTGTGGGTCCCGCCGTTCGGCCGGGTGCTGCGCGGCGCGCGGCGGCTGACCGAGATCGAATGGCGCCTGATCCTGTGGGCGGCGGTGCCGGTCATCTTCTACACGCTGTCGGTCGGCCAGCAGCCGCGCTACATCCTGCCGGTGCTGCCGCCGCTGGCGGTCCTGGTGGCGCGGACACTGGTGGCGCGGCTGGCCGCCAGCGACGCCGCCGGCCGGCGCGACCTCGGCGTCGCCCTCGCCATCACCGCCAGCGCGATCGCGTTCCTCGCCCTCGCCTTCCTGCTGTTCCGGGCCCGGCCGCTGCTCTTCGCGTTGACGCCCCTGCAAGGCCAGATCGGTACCGCCATCATCGTCGTCGCGGCACTGGGCCTGCTCGGCTGGACGTGGCTGGGCCGGCAGCGGGCGCTGCCGGCCGCGGTGGCGGTGTCGGCGGCGGCCACCCTCGTCACGCTGCAGTTCACGTTCTACTCCGCCGGCGGCCTCGAACCGGTCCAGCAGATGGCCCGGCGGATCGTCGAGATCCGCCAGCAGGAGCCGTCCGGCACCTACCGGATGTTCGTCCGGAACCTGGTCTTCTACACCGGCGTGAAGCAGAACGACCTGGTCGACGAGGCCGCGGCGGTCGAGTTCCTGCGCCAGCCGCAGCGGGTCCTCTGCGTGATGCCGCTCAAGCTGGTCGAAGGCCTGCAGCGCGATCACGGCGTGCAGCTCTATCCCCTGGCGTCGTTCGTCTACTTCAACCCGTCGGCGGTGCGCCTCCGCACGCTGGTCCAGCCCCAGCCCGAACGGGCCCTCGAAACCGTCGTCCTCGTCTCGAACCGGCCGTAGCCCCGGCTTCGCGGCTTCGGCGCGGCAAGCCCTACGAGAGGAAGATCTTGCCGGGGTTGAGCAGGCCCTTGGGATCGAAGGCCTGCTTGACGCGGCGCATCACGGCGATGGTCTCGGGCGAGACCTCGAGCGGCAGGTATTTCGCCTTCCTGAAGCCGATGCCGTGCTCGCCGGTGACCGATCCCTCGAGCGCGACCACGCCCTCGAACAGCGCCTGCTCCGTGGCGACGACGCGGGCGTTGGTGTCGGCATCGTTGGCGTCGACCATGATGTTGACGTGGATGTTGCCGTCGCCGACGTGACCGAAGGCCGGGATCAGCAGGCCTGATTCGGCGCGCAGCCGATCGACCAGCTCGAACAGCTCGGGGATGCGGCCCTTCGGCACGACGATGTCGTGGTTGTACTTCCACGCCCCGACCGTCCGCAGCGCGTACGACAGCTCGCGCCGCGCCCGCCACACCTCCTGCCGCTCCACCTCGTCGACGGCGCGGTGCACGTCGGAGGCGCCGCTGTCGCGACAGGCCGCTTCGACGAGCGCGATCTCGTGAGCGACGGCCGCGTCGACGCCGTCCACCTCGACGACGAGCAGCGCCTCCGTGCCGGCCGGGGCCAGCGGTTCGCCGCCGAGATACTTGCGGAGCGCCTCGAGACTGACGCGGTCGACGAGCTCCAACGCGGCCGGCACGACCCCGCGCTGGACGAGACGATCGACCGTGTCCACCGCCGCCGCGATGGTGGCGAACGTGGCGCGCAGCGCGGCGCGCGCCGGGGGCAGCGGCACGAGTCTCAGCGTGATCTCGGTGACGATGGCCAGCGTGCCTTCCGAGCCGACGAGCAGTTGCGTCAGATCGTAGCCGACCACGTTCTTGACCGTCTTGCCGCCGGTGCGGATCACCGTGCCGTCGGCGAGCACGGCCTCGAGACCGAGGACGTAGCGGCGGGTGTTGCCGTACTTGAAGGCGCGCGGCCCGCCGGCGCACTCGGCGACGTTGCCGCCGATGCTGCATTCGCGCAGGCTGGCCGGGTCCGGCGGATAGAACAGGCCGACCGCCTCGACCTCGTCCTGCAGCGTGCCGGTGATCACGCCCGGCTGGACGACGACGAGCAAGTTGCGGCGATCGATCGTCAGGATGCGATCGAAGCGCTCGAGCGACACGACGACGCCGCCCTGAAGGGGGACGGCACCGCCGGTGTAGCCGGTGCCGGCGCCGCGCGGAACGAGCGGGACGCCGGCCTGATTGCAGAGGCGCGCAATGGCCGCGATCTCCGCGGTGGTGCCGGGGATGACGACGAGGTCGGCCGGACTGCCCCGCTTCAGCGCGTCGGTGCCGTAGCGGAGCCGCGAGGCGTTGTCCTGATGCACGAACCCGGCGCCGACGACGGCCGTGGCGGCGGCCACGAAGGCCGCGTCCACGCCCGCCGCAACGGCACCGGTCTCGGGAGCCACTAGCGGCCAGGGGCGAAGGGCCGTCTGCATTCGACGGGCGATGCATCCCGCCGCTCCGCGCTGCTCGTCGCTCGCATATCGCCCAATATTCTCACTCCTCGCGCCTTGATCGGCGGGCGCCTCACCCGTCTCGGTGCGACGCCGCCCCTTCACCCCGGGCCGCTAACGGCCGGCCGCGACCGCCTCGTACTTCTTCACGAAGGCGGACAGCCGGGTGCAGGCTTCCTGCAGCCGCTCGAGCGAGTTGGCGTAGGAGATGCGCAGGAAGCCCGGCGCGTCGAACGCCTCGCCCGCCGTCGTCACCACGTACGACTCCTCGATCAGCTTGTCGGCGAACTCCGCCGACGTCTTGATGCCGGTCGCGGCGAGGAGCGCCGTGATGTCGATGAACAGGTAGAACGCCCCGGCCGGCTTGACGCACGTGATGCGCGGATCGGCGGTCAGCCACGTCCACACCTGGTCGCGGCGGCTGCGGTACTCGTTCAGCATCGCGGTGACGCAGTCCTGCGGGCCGGTCAGCGCCGCCACGACCGCCTTCTGCGTGATCGAGCAGACGTTCGAGGTCTGGTGGCTCTGGAGCGCGCCGCAGGCGGCGATGACCTCCTTCGGCCCGACCGTCCAGCCGCAGCGCCAGCCGGTCATCGCGTAGCCCTTCGAGGCCGAGCCGCAGACGATCGCCCGCTCGCGCATCTCGCGGAACAGGATGCCCGGCAGGTTGGCCGGGACCGGCTCGTAGATCAGCTGCTCGTAGCAGAGGTCGAGGACGATCCACAGGCCACGGGCCTTCGCCGCCAGGGCCAGCTTGGTCAGCTCGGCTTCCGTGATCAGCGCGCCGGTCGGGTTGGCCGGCGAGTTGATGATGAAGCCCTTCGTCTTCGGCGTGATGGCGTCGATCAGCGGCTGCGCGTGCAGCGTGAAGCCGTCGCTGGCGCTGGTCCGGACGATGACCGGGGTGGCGTCGGCGAGCTTGATCTGCTCGACGATGGTCGGCCAGCCGGGAACGTGCGTGATCACCTCGTCGCCGGGACCGAACACCGACAGCGCGGCGTTGGCCAGCGCCTGCTTGCCGCCGGCGGTGACGATCACCTCGGCCGCCGTGAAGGTGATGCCGTAGTCCTTCGCATACTTGGCCGCGATCGCCTCGCGCAGGTTGGTAATCCCCGCGTTCGCCGTGTACTTCGTGAAGTTGCCATCGATCGCCGCGTGGGCGGCGGCCTTCACGTGGTCCGGCGTCGGGAAGTCGGGTTCGCCGGCGCCGAGGTCGACGACGTCCATCCCCTGGCTGCGCAGCCGGTCGGCGGCGAGCAGCCCCTTGAGGGTGGGCGACGAGGCAATACGGGACATACGCGATGCGAGCATGACTGAACGTTCCTTGTCGCTCCGAGATTGGAGGGGAGGATCCTCACCGAACCACGCGAGGCCCTCCCCCGGTCGCCTCGCGCGTCTCTTGCAGCCGCCGATGGACGGCGGGCGGCACGAACGCCGCCACCTCGCCCCCCAGAGAAAACACTTCCTTGACGAGCCGCGAGCTGAGAAAGCTGTTGGTCTCGTCGGGGATCAGGAACACGGTCTCGACCGTCGGCGACAGATGGCGGTTCATGTGCGCCATCTGCATCTCGTACTCGAAGTCGGAGACGGCGCGCAGCCCGCGCACGATGGCGACCGCCTGCCGCCGCCGGGCGTAGTCGACGAGCAGCCCGTCGAAGGTGTCGACCTCGACGCCGGCCTCGGCGGCGAACACCTCGCGGATGATCGCGACGCGCTCGTCCGGAGTGAAGTGCGGCTGCTTGGCCGCGTTCTGCAGCACCGCGACGACGACGCCGTCGAACAGCCGCAGCGCCCGGCGGACGATGTCGACGTGGCCGTTCGTGATCGGATCGAACGAGCCCGGAAAGATCGCCAGGCGGCGCGTGCGTTGGTCGGTCACCTAGCAACCCGTGGTGAAAGGACCGCTGCATTCGACGGGCGATGCATCCCGTCGCTCGGCGTTGCTCGTCGCTTGCATATCCCCAATATTCTCACTCCTCGCGCCTTGATCGGCGGGCGCCTCGCCCGTCTCGGTGCGACGCGGTCCTTCCACCACGGGCTGCTGAAGTCATCACGTCATCGGCGGTAGAACGCGAGTGCGCTGTCACCCGACACCAGGCGCCGCGTTGGCGGCTTCCCCGCCGCGTCCGGTGCCTCCCTCCGGGAGGCATGCTCCAGCACGCAGATCCCGCCCGCGGCGAGCAGACCGACTCCCTGCGTGACCGCCCCAGAGAGATCGAGCTCGTCGTAAGGCGGATCGAGGAAGACGACGTCGTAGACGGGCTCGAGCCGGCTCAGGACGTCCTCCGCCGGCCCGCGCTCGATAGTATAGCCGGCGCCCTGTCCCACCCCGCCCGGACTCGTTGCGCGTATGCCTGTCATAAGCAGGCCGCATCGAGCCAGGTTCTCGGCGATCAGCCCGCGCGCCCGCGCATCCTGCTCGACGAACGTGACATGGGCGGCGCCCCGGCTCAGGGCCTCGATCCCCACCGCCCCCGTCCCCGCGAACACGTCGAGGACCCGCGCCTCCGGCAGCCGGCCTTGCAGCACGTTGAACAGCGTCTCGCGCAGCTTGTCCGAGGTGGGCCGCAGCCCCGGCCAGGTCGGGGCGTCCAGCCGGCGTCCCTTCAGCGTGCCCGCGATGATGCGCATCACTCGGGACACTAGCCGACGTGCACCAGGCCGAAGCGATCGGACCAGCCGTCGCGGATCCCGGCCAGCAGCGGATCGTCCGAGGGCGCCTCGTCGAGCCACCGCGCCGCTTCGTCCCGGGCCCGCACCAGGATGGCGGCGTCGCGCACGAGGTCGCCGATCCGCAGCGTCGGCATCCCCGCCTGGCGCGTCCCGAAGACGTCGCCCGGGCCGCGCAGGATCAGGTCCTGCTCGGCCAGCGCGAACCCGTCGCCGCTGTCGGCGATCGCCTTGAGCCGAGCCCGCGCCTCGTCGGTCAGCGGCGACTGATACAGCAGCACGCAGTGGCCGGGGTCGGTGCCGCGGCCGACCCGCCCGCGCAGCTGATGGAGCTGCGACAGGCCGAAGCGCTCGGCGTGCTCGATGACGATGACGGTCGCGTTGGGTACGTCGACGCCGACCTCGACGACGGTGGTGGCGACGAGCAGCCGCAGCGCGCCCGACGAGAAGGCGTCCATGACGCGGGCCTTGGCGTCGGCGGCGAGCCGGCCGTGCAGCAGGCCGACCGGCCACTCGGGGAAGACGGTCTGCGACAGGTGGTCGGCCATCGCCGTGGCGTCGCGGACGTCGATCTTCTCGCTCTCCTCGACCAGCGGATAGATCACGTAGCCCTGGCGCCCCGCCGACAACTCGCCGCGGACGAACGTCCACACATCGTCGCGGCGCGATTCCGGGCGGACCGTCGTCGCGATGGGGGCACGTCCAGGCGGGCGATCGCGCATCACCGTGACGTCCAGCTCGCCGTAGGTCGTGAGCGCCAGCGTCCGCGGGATCGGGGTGGCGGTCATGACCAGCACGTCGGGCATGGCCTGCGCCGCCTTTTTCCGCAGATCGGCCCGCTGCACGACGCCGAAGCGGTGCTGCTCGTCGACGATGACCAGCCCGAGATGCGCGAACTGCACCGTCTCCTGGACGAGCGCGTGCGTGCCGACGACGAGGCCGATGGCGCCGTTGGCGATCGCCGCCAGCGTCTCGCGCCGCTCCGCGCCAGAACGGCGCCCGGTGAGCACGCCGACGGCGAACCGGGTCGTGGCGAAGAAGCGCGCCAGGGTGCGCGCGTGCTGCTCGGCGAGGATCTCGGTCGGCGCCATCAGCGCCACCTGCAGCCCGCTCTCGAGCGCCACCAGCGCCGCCAGCATCGCCACCAGCGTCTTGCCGGATCCCACGTCGCCCTGCAGCAGGCGGTTCATCGGCTCGGTTCGCTGCAGGTCGGCGACGATGTCGCGGACGGCGATCTTCTGGCCCGGCGTCAGCGGGAACGGCAGCAGCGCACGGGTCTTCTGGCGGAGCGCGTCGTCGACCCGATAGGCGTGCGGCTTGCACTCGGCGAGGCGGGCCCGGCGGCGCAGCAGCACGCCGGTCTGGAAGGCGAAGAACTCCTCGAAGATCAGCCGCATGTGGCCCGGACTGCGGGCCTGGTTCAGCGCCTCGACGTCGGCGCCCGGCGCCGGCTGGTGGACGGCGGCGAGCGCCTCGCGCCGGGTCGGCAGATCGAGCCGGCGGCGGACGGCGTCGGGCAGCGCGTCCGGCAGATCGGCCGGCAGCGTCGCCAGCGCCTGCGCGACCAGGCCGCGCTGGATCTTCGGCGTCAGCGTGCCGATGCGCTCGTAGATCGGCACGATGCCGAGATGCTCGTCGACGGGCACGGCGTCCGCGTCCGGCTCGGGCTCGCCATCCGCGGCCCTGAGCCAGCCGCCAGCGAGCGGTTCATCCGCGAGGATCTCGTACTGCGGGCTGGCGAACTGCAGCCCGCCGACACCCTGCTCCACCTTGCCGAACAACGCGAGCGTCTGGCCGGCGCGCAGCACGTCCTTGAGGAAGCGCTGGTTGAACCACACGGCGCGGGCGACGCCCGATCGATCGCGCAGCGTGACCTCGAAGACGCTGAAGCCCGGTCGCCGGGTGCGCTTGATCGTCGCCGAAACGACCGTGCCGATGGCCGACGCGAGGCGGCCCGGCGCGAGCTCGGCGAGCGGCCGCGGATGACCGCGGTCTTCGTAGCGGAGCGGGAAGCGGACGAGCAGATCCTCGACGGTCTGCAGGCCGGCCGAGGCGAGGTCGGCGGCGCGGCGATCGCCCACGCCCTTGAGTGACGCGAGCGGGCGGGAAAGTACCCCGGCGCCGCTCATTGCACGACGACGGCGCGCCCGGGCTCGACGCGGATCTCGCGGATCGCCGCCGGCAGCGCGAACGGATCGTCGAGGCTGACGCCGCCCGGGTTGTCCTGGCTCTTCGAATAGTGGCTGACGAGCGTCTGCAGCACCGACTTGGGGACCGGCAGGCCGGCGATGCTGGCGGTCTCGAGCGAGAACCGCCCCTGGCCGCGGCTGGTGACGAGGACGCCCTCGATCCGCACCGGCAGGCGCCCGGTCAGGAGGCGCATCGGATCGAAGAAGCCCTTGGGCGGGTTGGCGCGGCTGACCGCGTCGAGATCGACCAGCGCCTCACCGAGCAGCCGGCCCTGGCCGACGATGGTGATCACCGGCTCGGCGATCCCGACCGGCACCTGCGCGGCGAGGTCGTAGCGCAGGTAGGCATTCACCTCGCGCTGGGTCAGCTGGGTCGTCAGTCCGGCCGGCGGCTGGCGCCTCGGCGCGGCGCGCTCGACCTGGACGATGCGCTCGATCTTCAGCCGCATGCTGGTCGAATCGGCGCGGGTGTAGAGGTCTGCCGCGGCGACCGTCCCCGCGATGATCGCGCCGGCGACGATCGCGCCGGCCAGCCACGGCGCTCCACGAAGGATCCTGATGATCACTCGCATCAGTGTGGGCCTTCCGGGAGGCGCTGGCAACCCTCCTGGCGCGAGTGTCGCAGCCCGGCGTGCCTACGGACGGTCGGCCCGCTGTCGGGCGCGAGCGCGATTGACCAGCTGCAGCTTGCGCAGCTCGAGCTGCTGCTCGAGCAGACGGAACCGGGCGCGCTGCCGGACGTCGAGGACGTCATCGACCAGGTCCCGCGCCTTCTGTTCGTCGGCGCGGGTCGTCGTCTCGAGACGGGCCAGGGCGTCCAGCTTCTCCTTCAACGGCGCCTCGTTGCCCGGCGTCTGCAACAGCTGGCGCATTTCGCGCATCACCCGGGCGCGATCGCGCAGATGGCGCCGGCGCATCTCCTGCAGCCCCCGGAGCCGGGTCACGAACGTCCCGAAGTGCGCTTCGTCAAGTCCGAGCGCTTCCTGCGCCTGCATCACGGTGTAGGCGTCGAAGAGACGGCCGAGCTCGGCCGGATCGGCGCCGGGTGCCTCCGCCTGGGTAGCCGCCTGGGCCGCCCGCAGCCGCCGGACCTGCGCGGCGGCATCGTCGACACCGGCCAGGACGGCCAGCAAAGCGCCCGCCATCACGGCGGCAGCGGATCGCGAACACAGCGAACGGACCATCGTCGGCGTCATCCTTCCCGAACCCGTCCCGGCGTCAGTGCTGCGGCCAGCTCGCTGGCGAGCGCGGTGCGCTCCGCCGGCGAGAGCGCCGAGATCGACAGCTCCGCCTGCCCCGCCTGCGGCGCGAACAGCTCGTCGTCGTGCCTGCCGTCTTCGGCGACCGCGGCGATGAGCGCCCAGCCATCGTCCGTGGGCGACGGATCGACGTCGAGCGGATCCGGCGGCAGCGGGCGCGCCGCCGGCTCGACGCTTGCCGGCGCCACGTGCGCCGCGACCGTCGTCGGCGGCGGCGCCTGCGGCCGCATCAGATATCCGGTGCTCGCCGCCGTGACCACGACGGCCGCGGCCGCCCAGGCCAGGCGCGGCGACCACCACCCGCGCGCCGCGACCGGCGCCGGCTCGCGCGCGATGGCGTCGCCGACGCGGGCGGCGAGGTGATCCCAGAACAGCGGCGAGGGCTCCGGCACGTCGACCGCGCGGACGCGCGCCAGCACGGCACGCAGCGCCTCGACCTCGGTGCGGCACGCCGGGCAGGCTGCAGTATGCGTCTCGCGCGCGGCGTCGAGCGCGCCGTCCAGGGCGAGGAGGCGTTCGTCGCGGGACAGGTGGCTCATGACGGGCGCTCCTCGAGGAGCTTGCGCAGGTTCCGCAGCGCGTGGAAGAAGTTGGCCTTCACCGTGCCCACCGTGCTGCCGAGCGCGCGCGCGATCGCGTCGTGCGGCAGCTCATGGTAGACGCGGAGGATCACGGTCATCCGCTGCTTCTCGGGCAGCCGGGCGATGGCCGCCTTCACCCGCGCGGCGTCCTGCGCCCGACGGAGCGGGTCGTCCGGCCGATCGCCGCTGAGGTCGGCGAGCTCGAGCGGCTCGATCGGATCGAGCGCCGGCGTCTTCAGCGCGGCGCGGGTCAGGCAGACGTTGACGGCGATGCGATAGAGCCAGGTGCTGAACGCCGCGTCGCCCTTGAAGCGGGCCAGGCCGCGGTAGGCGCGGACGAAGGCGTCCTGGGCGAGATCGCTGGCGTCGGCGTGATCGCCGCTGAAGCGGTAGCAGACGCCGTAGACGGTGCGCTGGTGGCGCCTGACGAGGACGTCGAAGGCCGTGCAATCGCCGGCCGTCGCGGCGGCGACGAGGGCGCGATCGTCGAGCGCCGACACGTCGACGGTCGCGCTGGCGACCGGCCCGGACGGGGCGGCCGGCGCGGCGTGTTCCTGCTCGCTACCGGGCATCGCCAGGGTCGCCGGCCACGGCATGCGAGTCTGCCATACGTCCACGCGCTGATTCCTCACGCCACGGACGGCGATGGCTCGTCATCGCCACGTCCCGGGCATCTCCTGAGGCTTTTGACCTCGCGACCACCGTGAAGGTTGAGGGCTCGATTGACTTTCGCCTTTTGTTTGATAGACTCTTGCGCGTTCCGTTCGCCTATCCGGTACAGTGCGTATCCGTCGGATTCCGAGCAGGGGGGCCCCGTGCAGCCGCTCACCAAACGCCAGCGAGAGATTCTCGACTACCTCAACGACTTCATCCTGCAGCACGGCTACGCGCCGAGCCTCGAGGAAATCGGCAAGCGCTTCAGCCTGTCGTCTTTGGCGACGGTGCACAAGCACCTCACCAACCTGCAGCAGAAGGGCTTCATCAAGCGTGCGTGGAACCGCAGCCGATCGGTCGAGCTGCTGCCGACGCGCACCAGCGCACGTGCCGTCGAGCTGCCGCTGCTCGGCGTCGTCGCCGCCGGCGCGCCCATCGAGGCCATCGTCGGCAACGAGACCATCGAGGTCCCTGAGTCGCTGGTCGGCAAGCGCGACACGTATGTCCTTCGGGTGCGGGGCGATTCGATGATCGACGAGCAGATCCGCGACGGCGACCTGGTGATCGTCGAGGATCGGCGCACCGCCGATAATGGCGAAACCGTGGTCGCGCTGCTCCAGGGCACCGAGGTCACGCTGAAGAAGCTCTATCGCGAGCACGGCCATGTGCGGCTGCAGCCCGCCAACCCGACCATCAAGCCGATCATCGTGCCGCCGGAACAGGTCCAGGTGCAGGGCGTGGTCATCGGGGTGATGCGGCGCTACTAAGTGGGCTGTCCTGGCCCACTAGTGTCAGACGGCAGAGAGACGGACGACTCATGAGCAGCGAACGCAAGCACATCAACTTCACGATCGTGCCGGACGAAGCCGGGGCTCGTGAGCGCGTCTACACCAACTTCTGCGCCGTGTCGCACACGCCGTTCGACTTCACGCTGACCTTCTGCGAAGTCCTGCCTCCGACCGAACAGGACCTGCGGCAGGCCCAGGAAGACCAGGTGCTGCGGGCACCGGTCCGGGCGCGCGTGGCGATTCCGGTGCAGCTGATGCCCAACCTCATCGCGGCGCTGCAGGACCACATGCGGATCTACTCCGAATCGTTCTCGCAGCAGGCGCCGACCTGGCCGCCCGATCCGCAGAAACCGGTGCACTGAGTGGACGAGCACCGGAACGGGTGAACTGACATGTCCGAGATCATCCACGTCGACCTGGACGGCTTTTTCGTCGCCGTCGAACGCCAGCTCGATCCGCGGCTCGCTTCGCGGCCGGTCGTGATCGGCGGCCAGCCGTCGACGCACGGCGTGGTGGTCGCGGCCTGTGCCGAAGCGGCGCGGCGCGGCGTGCGGCCCGGCCTGAGCCTGGCGATCGCCGCCGCCCGTTGTCCGGATGCGGCCTTCCTCGACGGCGCGGTCGAGCGCTATCTCGAGGCGTCCGCCGCGGTCGACGAGATTCTGCGCGACCCGCACCTGACCGGCAATGGCGCCGCGGTCGAGTGGACGGCGATCGACTCCGTGTTCATCGCGGTTGGCACCGCCGCGGCCTCGGGTGGCGCTTCGTCAGGCGCCGGGACGTCCGGCGACGGCCTGCGCGTGGCCGAGCGGCTGCGCGAGCGGCTGGCACGCGAGCTCGGCTTCGAGGTGTCGTGCGGCATCGCCAAGACGCGCGCCGCGGCCCAGAATCGCCTCGCGCATCTCGCGCCCGCGGGGCGTGCTGTATGCCCTGCCCGGCTACGAAGCGCGCTTGCTCGCGCCGCTCGACATCGGCCTGCTGCCAGACCTGCCGGTCGGGGCGCGCCAGCGGCTGATGATGGAGCGCGTCATGACGCTCGGCGATCTGGCCGGGCTGTGTGACGAGCGCGCCAAGGCGCTGCTCGGCCCACGCGGGCCCTCGTTCGTCCGGTGGGCACGCGGCGAGGACGATCGTCCTGTCGACCGCTCCCAGCCGCCGCGATCGATCGCGCGCGAGGTCACGCTCACCCATCCTGACGCGCCTGAAGCCGAGCTGGCCGAGGTCGTGCGCCATCTCGCCGACGTGCTGGCGATGCGCCTCCGTTCGATGGGCTGGTTCGCGCGCACCGTCACGCTGCGCCTCCGACCGCCGTCTTCATCAGGGCCGCAATCGGGTTCCACAGGGTCACCGTCTGCAGTCGCCGGGTCGTCGGACACCGGAACCTCTGCCGTTGGAGTGCCTGTCGGATCGAGTGTCGGCTCGATGACGCGGCCCCAGCCGCAGCGGCTGGTCCGCAGCGTCACGCTGCGCGAGGCCACCGCGCTGGGCGAGGATCTGCGGGCGGCCGCGGCGTCGCTGCTGAAAGTACCTGTGGCGCCGGCAGCCGGTCGGCGGTCTCGGGCTGGTGTTGTCGAATCTGCAGCCGACCGGCCCGCAGATGCCGCTGTTCCCGCTCGCTCGCCCCGAGGCAGCCAGCGCCACCGCCGACACCCTGCGCGTTCGCTCCGGCCTCCGCGTGCTCGTCGATCAGCGCTACGTGTCGGCCGGGCGCCGCTACGCCGGACGCGGCGCGAGCGCGCACGGCCTGCGAGGCAGCACCGGCCCGGTGGAACGCCAGCTGCCGCTGCGGCAGCGCCGGACCGGGTAGCGGTTCGCGATAAGCTGGCGGCATGCCCGGTTCGCCGAAGCGCGCCCGTACCGCTCCGTCGCCCGCGCCCGCTCCGTCGCCCGCGCCCGCTCCGCCGCCCGCACCGGCTCCGCGCCCGGCCAGGGCCTCCGCGCCGGCGCCGGGCCGTGCGCCGTTGAAGTCGGCCGCCGAGACGCAGGACATCCTCGCGCGCCTCTATGGCCAACATCCGAACGCGACGACGGAGCTCGACTTCACGACGCCGTTCGAGCTGCTCGTCGCGACGATCCTCTCGGCACAGTCGTCCGACAAGCGCGTCAACGAGGTGACGCCGGCGCTGTTCGCGCGCTATCCGGATCCGCAGCGCCTCCTCGCGGCCACGACCGCCGAGCTCGAACCGCAGATCGTCGCCACCGGCTTCTTCCGGCAGAAGTCCAAGATGCTGCTCGGCATGGCCGAAGCCTTGCTAGCCAGGCATGGAGGCCAGGTGCCAGCCGACATGGATGCCTTGACCGCCCTGCCCGGCGTCGGCCGCAAGACGGCGAACGTCGTGCTCGGGCATGCCCTGGGCGTGCCCGGCATGCCGGTCGACCGCCATGTCCTGCGCGTCGCCAACCGCATCGGCATCGCCCAGGCGGCGACGCCCGAAGAGGTCGAGACGCAGCTGTGCGCGGCGCTGCCGCGCGAGCAGTGGACCCTGGCCTCGTCGACGCTGATCCTGCACGGACGCCGGGTCTGCCGGCCGACGCAGCCGCTCTGCCCCGAGTGCGCGGTCGTCGACTCGTGCGTCTTCGCCGCGGCGATGCGCAGTGCCGCCGCCCCGACCGCGGCCAAGGCCAAGGCCAAGGCCAAGGCGGCAGGCAACGCCAAGGCAGCGGGCAAGGCGGGTGCGGGCGGCGGGTCGCCGCGTCCGCCGCATACCGAGCCGCCGCGCCGCACACCCGCGGCCCGAGCGCCGGGCCGCACGCCGGCCGGGCGCGGTCGCCGGTGAACGCCGCCGTCATGCCCCGGCTCTCCCGACGCGCCTTCCAGCGGCTGGTCGACGAAGCGCTGGCCACCATCCCGCGCAGCTTCCGCGACGCCATCGTCAACGTCGCGGTCGTCGTCGAGGACGAGCCGACGCCGGACATCCTCGACGAGCTGGAGATCCCCGCGGGCGAGACCCTCTACGGCCTCTACCAGGGCACGCCGCTGACCGAGCGCCAGTGGAGCAACGAGCCGCGCGTCCCGGACAAGGTCTCGATCTACCAGCGGCCGATCGAGGAAGACGCCGAGTCGGAGGACGACATCGTGTGGATGATTGGCGAGACCGTCATCCACGAGTTCGGTCACTACTTCGGCCTCAGCGAAGAGGAAATCGAGGCGATTGAGGAGCGCTACTGGCGCGGCGAGGACGGGCCGAAGTCATGAGTCCCGGCCCCCGTCGGTCCGGCCCGCGTCCGAACAGCCCCCACCGGCCCAGCCCCCGTACGCCCAGCCCGCGTACGCCCAGCCCGCGTACGCCCAGCACCGTCCCGCCCGGCTCGGGCGCGCCCGGCGGGCGCGATCCGAAGCGCCAGGCCCGGCACGACCCGGAGCGCATAGCGCGCCGCGAGGCCCGGCACGCCATCCCCAACGCGCCGCACGCCGAGGTGACGAAGACGAAGCATCGCGCGCGCAAGCGCTTCGGCCAGCACTTCCTCGAGCGGCCGTGGGCCGACAAGCTGGTGGCTGGACTCCAGGTGGCGCCGGGCGACGTCTTCGTCGAGATTGGCCCAGGCCTCGGCGCGCTGACCCGGCCGCTCGCCGCCACGGGCGTGGCCATCCGCGCCATCGAGGTCGACCGGGATCTCGCCGCCGCCCTCGCCGAATGGGCGCCGCCCAATCTATCGCTCGTCGTCGGCGACTTCCTCGCCCTCGACGACGCCGGCGTGCTGCCGGCCGGCGCCGGGACGATCCGCGTCGTCGGCAACCTGCCCTACAACCTGTCGTCGCCGATCCTGTTCCGGATCCTGGCCCTGGCCCGGGCCACCGGCCGGGTCTGCGACGCGGTGGTGATGCTCCAGCGCGAGGTCGCCGACCGGGTCCTCGCCGCCCCTGGCGGCGGCGACTACGGTCCGCTGGCGGTGATGCTCGGCCTGTTCGCCGACCGCTCACGCGTGCTGTCGCTGCCGCCCGGCGCGTTTCGCCCGGCGCCGCAGGTCCACTCCGCGGTCGTCCGGCTGGCGTTCCGTCCGCCGCCGGTGCCGGTGGCCCGGTTCGAGGCCGTCGATCGGCTGGTCCGGACGGCCTTCCAGCAGCGCCGGAAGACGCTGGCGAACGCCCTTCGCCCCCTCCTCGACCACGCCATCGGTGAGGCCGCCGCCGGAGGCGCGGCGGCGCCGCTGCGCACGGCCGCCGATCTGGCCGCCGTCCTCTCCGGCGCCGGCATCGACCCGACTCGCCGGCCGGAAACCCTCACCCCGGCCGAGTTCGTGCGTCTCGCCGACACGCTGATCCCGCTTTCCGTGCTATAGTTTGCGCGGTTTTCCCGCCTCCTCGGACCGTCCCAGCGGCCCGAATCGGATGCGAGGCCGGCGCCCAGGCCGGTGATCGCGTCCCCGCGAGTTTCGTCACGAGGCCCTTTTCGAGGGTCCCGCGTCGATGCTCGTTCGTGTTTCGTCGTCGCACGCGCCGTAGGTGCGCGCGACGGGCAAACCGCCCCGCTTGGGTCGAGACCCCGCTGGCGGCACCGTGCAGAGACGATCGATGACGAGCGCCCCTACCGGGCACGGCGACACGTTCGCCGGCGACGCGACTCTTGAAGTCGTCGCGCTGGGCGGCCTCCGCGAATTCGGCATGAACCTCATGGCGATTTCGTTCGGGGACACGTGTGTCGTCATCGACGCCGGGGTGTCGTTCCCCGACGTCGAGCTCCTCGGCATCGACCTCGTCATTCCCGACCTCACCTACCTGCAGCAGCGTCGTGTCGCCGCGCTCGTGCTCACGCACGGGCACGAAGACCACATCGGGGCCGTCCCCTACCTGCTGCCGTACGTCGATGGTCCGGTCTATGGCACGGCGCTGACGCTGGCGCTGGTCCGTCCCAAGCTCGACGAGCACGATCTCTCCGACGACGCCCTCCGGACCGTGAGGCCGAAGGACGTCGTCGAGGTCGGTCCCTTCCGGATCGAGTTCCTGCGCGTCACGCACAGCATGCCGGACTGCGTCGGGCTGGCGATTCACACGCCACTCGGCGTGCTGGTCCACACCGGCGACTTCAAGATCGACCAGACCCCGATCGACGGCCAGCAGTTCGACTTCCATCGCTTCGCCGAGCTCGGCGGCCAGGGCGTGCTGGCGCTGTTCGGCGACAGCACCAACGTCGACCGCAAGGGGTTCTCGGGATCGGAGATCGAGGTCGTCGACGCGTTCGAGGAGATCTTCACGAGCACACCCGGCATGATCGTGGTGGCGGCGTTCTCGTCGAGCATCTACCGCATGCAGGTCGTCGTCGACCTGGCGGCGCAGTTCGAGCGCAAGGTGGCGTTCGTCGGCCGCGGCATGATCGGGACCTCGACGATCGCCCAGGAGCTCGGCTACCTCAAGATCCCGACCGGTCTGCAGATCCGCGACAGCGACGTGCGGAACCATCCGGCGGCCGAGGTCGTGTGTCTGAGCACCGGTTCCCAGGGCGAGCCGATGGCGGCGCTGCCGCGCATCGCCATCGACGAGCACCGGCACGTCAAGATCGGCGAAGACGACACCGTCGTCTTCTCGGCGCGGCCGATCCCTGGCAACGAACGCGCCATCGGCCGGGTGATGAACAACATCGCCCACCGCGGCGCCGAACTGATCTACGAAGGCATCAAGCACGTCCATGTGTCGGGGCACGGCAGCGAAGAAGAGCTCAAGCTGATGCTGTCGCTGGTGCGGCCGAAGTACTTCATCCCGGTGCACGGCGAGTACCGCCACCTGATGCGCCACGCCCGTGTCGCCGAGCGCGTCACCAACGGCGCCACCGAGGTCATCGTCATCGAGAATGGCGATCGACTGCTGTTCGATCGGCGCGGCGCCTCGATTGGCGAGCGCGTGCCCACCGGCCGTGTCTTCATCGACGGCACCCGCACCGGCGAGATCGGCGACGAGGTGATCCGCGACCGGAAGCACCTCGCCGCCGACGGGCTGGTCGTGCCGGTCGTGGCCATCAACCGCGCGACCGGGAAGATCGAGGGCCTGCCCGACGTCATCACCCGCGGCTTCGTTCGCGACGAGGCGCTGATGCGCGAGGCGCCCGATCACGTCGTCGAGATCATCGCCAGTGCGTCGATCGAAGAGCGGAAGGACCCCGGTCTCATCCGCGAGAAACTGCGGAACGACCTGCAGCGCGTGTTCCGCCGCCGCTCGGGGGCACGTCCCCTGATCGTGCCGGTCATCATGGAGATTTAAGTGCCCTCGACTGTCCTGTCGCGTCGCCTCTGCGAAGTCGTCGGCGTGGTCTTCTTCGGCCTCGCCCTGCTGTGGGTGATCAGCCTGGCCAGCTATTCGGCCAACGATCCGGTGCTGTTCTTCAGCACCGCAGCCGGCCGGCCCGGCAACTTCGGCGGGCGCGTCGGCGCCCTGCTCGCCGAGCTCGCCTTCCAGGTGCTCGGCTACGGCGCCTACCTGCTGCCGGCCGCGCTGGTGGTGGTCGGCTGGCACTACTTCTGGGTGCGCGCCCTGTCCGCTCCGTGGACCAAGCTGGCCGGCGCGGCGGTCCTGTTCGCGGCGACGGGCGCGACCCTGGCCATCGCCTTCGGCCGGCTGCCGGTCGGCGGCAAGGCCGTCCCTGCCGGCGGCGCGCTCGGCGCCGGCGTCGCCAGCCTGCTCACCGAGCAGCTCAATCGCTCGGGTGCGCTCGTCCTCGTCCTGACCGGGCTGTTCCTGTCGCTGCTGATGGTCACGCAGCTGTCGTTCGGCGCCGTCGCCGCGGCCGTCGGCGGGTGGACCCGCCGCGCCGCCAGCGATCGCATCGGCGCCATCGGGGCCTGGCGCGAGGATCGGCGCCGCGACAAGCAGCGCCAGGACGTGATCCGGAAGCACCTCGAAAAGGGCACCTCCCCGGAGACCGTCGAGAAGGCGCAGACGAAGGCCGACGCGGCGCGCGCCGCCGAGGGCAAGCGTCCGTCGCTGGCGATGTCGTCGGCCGCCGGAAAGGCCGCACCGACCGCCAAGCCCGCCGACCTCGACCACGAGGACGACGACGACCTCGCCGAGACCGCGCCCGCGGCCCGCGCAGCAGCGGCCGCCGCGGCCAAGCCGGCGGCGAGGGTCGCCGCCCCGCTGCCGACGCCGTCGGTCACGCCGCCGGCCGCTCCCAAGCCGCGCGACGCGGCCCGGATTGCCGCGCCGGTGCTGCCGCTCTCCGACGCCGAGCCGATGAAGGCTCCGGCCGAGCGCCGCAAGGGCGACTACACGCTGCCGCCGCTGGCGCTCCTCGACGCGGCCCGCGCCGAACGCAAGGTCGACGAGCGGCTGCTGATGGACGCGGCGCGTCACCTCGAGGACAAGTGCCGGGAGTTCTCGGTCGAGGGCTCGGTCACCCAGATCCACCCGGGCCCGGTCGTGACGACCTTCGAGCTGAAGCCCGACGCCGGCGTGAAGTACAGCAAGATCACCGGCCTCTCGGACGATCTGTCGCTGGCGATGAAGGCCGAATCGGTGCTGATCGACCGCATCCCCGGCAAGTCCACCGTCGGCATCCAGATCCCGAACGCCGACCGCGAGCAGATCTCCCTGCGCGAGATGCTCGAATCGGAGTCCTACCAGAACGCCGGATCGAAGCTGATGATGGCGCTCGGCAAGACGATCCACGGCGAGCCCTTCTTCGCCGACCTGGCGACGATGCCGCACCTGCTGATCGCCGGATCGACCGGCACCGGCAAGTCGGTCGGCCTCAACTCGATGCTCACGAGCATCCTCTACCGTGCGACGCCCGACGACGTGCGGCTGATCATGATCGACCCGAAGCGGCTGGAACTGGGGATGTACGCCGACATCCCGCACCTGCTGACGCCGGTCGTGGTCGATCCGAAGCTCGCCGCCAACGCCCTCAAGTGGGCGGTCGGCGAAATGGAGCATCGCTACAAGACGATGGCCTCCGAGCACGTCCGGAACATCGAGCAGTACAACCGCAACATGCGGATCAAGATCCAGGGCAACGAGATGCTCGACAACGGCGAGCCGCCACGGGCGCTCCCGTTCATCGTCGTCGTCATCGACGAGCTCGCCGACCTGATGATGGTGGCGGGACACGAGGTCGAGGAATCGATCTGCCGCCTGGCGCAAATGGCCCGCGCCGTCGGCATCCACCTGATCCTGGCGACGCAGCGGCCGTCGGTCGACGTCATCACCGGCCTGATCAAGGCCAACCTGCCGGCCCGCATCTCGTTCCGTGTCTCGTCGAAGACCGACTCGCGGACGATTCTCGACGCCAACGGCGCCGACAAGCTGCTCGGCAAGGGCGACATGCTGTTCCTGCCGCCGTCCTCGCATCGACTGATGCGGCTGCATGGGGCCTACATCTCCGAACAGGAGAGCGCCCGCCTGGCCAGCTTCCTGCGCAAGCAGGGCCGGCCCGTCTACAACGTTTCGATCACCGACGAGGAGAAGTCGGTGTCGTCGATCGAGTTCGATCGCGACGAGCTCTACGACGAGGCGTCGCGGATCGTCGTCACCAGCCGGCAGGCCTCGATTTCGTTCCTGCAGCGCCGCCTGCGGGTCGGCTTCAGCCGCGCCGCGCGGCTGGTCGACATGATGGAAGCGGACGGCCTGGTCTCGAGCGGCGCCGGCGGCAAGGCCCGCGACGTGCTCGTGCCGGCCACCTATTTCGACGAGGTCGACAATCGCTATGGCAAGGACGACCCGGTAGCCACGCCCTGATTTTGCTTACATCCAGTGGACCGAGGCTGACATGGCCCGCCTGACTTTCTTCGCGCCCGTTCGCCGCGCCGCCGGCGCTGCCGCCGTCGCCATCGCGTTCGCCGTGGCGAGCGCCGGCGACGTCGTGCACGCGTCGGCGCGCAGCGACTACGAACGCCTGCTGGCGCGCGTCGAGTCGATGCGGCTCGACGGGCCGCGGCCGACGCCGCGACCGCAGATGCGCCGCGTCGCGGCCGACGCCGAGGCGCTCGCCCGCCGTCATGCCGCCAGCGGCTACGCCGACAATGCGCTCTTCCAGGCGGCGACGGTGGCGCTCGCGTCGTATCGCGTCTACCGCCAGCCGGGCGATCGCACGCTCGCCGTGCAGCTGCTCGACACGCTGGTCCGAAAGTATCCGTCCAGCTCGCTCGTGTCGGACGCGCGCGCCCTGCTGCGCCGGCACGCCGGAACGGCCCCGGCCAAGGCCGTCGGAACGGCCGCGGCGGCGGTGCGCCCCACTCCCCCACCGCCGGCGCAGCCCCTCTCGGCCGCCTCGGCGATCGCCTCGTCGATCGCCCCGGCAGCCCAGGCGGCACCCGCGACGATGGCGGCTCCGATTCCGACGGCGGCGACCCGCGTCCCGGTGTCGCTCCACCGGACCGAGCTCGCCGCCAACGCCGCGGGCGGCACGCGCCCGATCGAATCGACCGCGTCGACCGGCCGCATCGCGACGCTGCGCGGCGTGCGCCGGACGCAGATTGGCGACACCATCCGACTGACGCTCGACTTCGACGGCGAGGTGGCCTTCGATCAGCAGCGCCTGCCCGGGCCCGATCGCGTGTTCTTCGACTTCGCCCGGACGGCGCCGATTGCCACGCTCGCCGACACCGTGCTCCACTTCGAAGGGCCGACGGTACGTCGGGTGCGCCTCGGCCGGCCGCGGCCCGACGTGACCCGCCTGGCCATCGACCTCGACGGTGTCGCCACCTATAGCGTGTTCGCGCTCTATCACCCCTTCCGCCTGACGATCGACCTGCAGCCGGCGGGGCTGCGCGCCTCCGCCGCACCCGCGCCACTGGTGCCGCCGCCGTCGGCACATACCCGCCCCGGCGGCGATGGCCGCGCGACACCCGTCCCGTCAGCCGCCACCGCGCTCGCGGTGCCGCGCACCGGCCTGCAGCCGACCGCGGTATCGCTGCCGGCGTCGATGGCGGCGCCCGCCCCGCCGCCCCTGGCGCCGCTGCGCGCGCACCGCGTCGCCGCGCCGAGCGCCGCGCGTCCCGTGCCTCCGCCGACGCCGATCGTCGTCGTCGAGCCGCTCCTGGCGGTCGACGATGCGCTGATGCCGGAGCGGCTGCGCGCCTCCGTCGGCGCCGCGCCCGCGCTCTCGACCCGCGTGGTCGCCCGGCCGCCGTCACTGCTGCGGACGCGGCGCACCCAGCCATTGATGGTCCGCGCCGCGGTCCGTCCGCCGCGCGGTCTGCCGGCCGGGCTCGAGCTCGCCGCGTTCGTCGTCCCGGCGATCAAGCCGAGCCGCGTCGCACGCTACGCCGCGGCCACCGTCGCCGCGCCGCCGGTGGCGTCGACGCCGCTCGTACCGGCCGCGCCGGCCGAGAACGGCTCCGGCGGCTTCTCGATCGCGCGCCAGCTCGGGCTCGGCGTATCGCGCATCGTCATCGACCCCGGTCATGGCGGCAAGGATCCGGGCGCCTCGGGTTCAAAGACGACCGAAGCCGACGTCGTGCTCGACGTGGCGCTGCGGGTCGAGAAAATCCTGGCCGCCGAAATGGGTATCGAGGTGGTGCTGACGCGCCGCACCGACACGTTCATCCCGCTCGAGGAGCGCACGGCGATGGCCAACCGGCAGGGCGCCGACCTGTTCCTCTCCATCCACGCCAACTCGAGCCGCAACCGCAAGGCGGCCGGCGTCGAGACCTACATCCTGAACTTCGCCAGCAGCGCGGAGGCCTCCGCCGTCGCGGCGCGCGAGAACGCCTCCGCCGCCGGCTCGATGCGCAACCTGCCCGACATGGTCCGCGCCATCACTCAGGGCAACAAGCGCGACGAATCGCGTGAGCTGGCCCGCGCCGTCCAGGAATCGATGGTGTCGCGGCTGCGCCCGCACAATCAGGGCCTGCGCGACCTCGGCGTCAAGCAGGCGCCGTTCGTCGTCCTCATCGGCGCCGGGATGCCGAGCGTCCTCGCCGAGATCGCGTTCATCAGCCACGACGGCGAAGGTGGCCTGCTGCGCACCGAGAAATACCGGCAGCGCATCGCCGACGCGCTCGCCGCCGCGGTGATCCGCTACACCCGGACCCTCAAACCCGTCGGCACCGTCGCGGCCCAGGACTGAGCCCAGGCCTTCGCCGCGGGCTTAGCCCGGGGCCGAGCCCACCGCGAAGGCTCGAGCCTAGCCCAGGGCTCAGCCCCGGGCTGCGGAAACTGCGTACAATGTGGGGGTGTTCGCCCTGTTCCAGACGGTGACGCCGGTCGTGGAGCTGCCGGCAGCGGCGCCGGCCAGGGAGGTCGGCCCGGCCGACGTCCTTATCGGATCAATCGGCCTGGTCGGCGCGCTGGTCGGCCTGGCGCTGATGGCCGGCCTGCTGTTCGGCGGGCTGTTCATCCTCCGCCGACGGGCGGAACAACGCCGCGAGGTCGCCGCCGAGCCCGAGGCCACCAGCCTCAGGCTGTCGGAGCCGCCCAGCGGGACGACGTGAACGCCAGCTCCGCGAGCGTCCGGACCGCGACGCCGGTCGCCCCCTTGGGCGCGTAGGGCTTCGGCTCGTCGACCCACGCCGTGCCGGCGACATCGAGGTGGGCCCACGGCAGCCCGCCGGCGAACTCCTTCAGGAACAGCGCCGCGGTGATCGCCCCGCCCGGACGCCCGCCGACGTTGGCCAGGTCGGCGATGTCGCTCTTCAGCTGATCCATGTAGTCCTCGTGCACGGGCATCGGCCACAGCCGATCCCCGGCCCGGGCGCCGGTGTCGCGGACGATGTCGACCCACCACTGCGGCGTGCCGAAGATGGCGCTGGTGATGCGGCCGAGCGCGACGACGCAGGCGCCGGTCAGCGTCGCGACGTCGACGAGGTGCGTCGCGCCCATCTTCTCGCGCGCATACCACAGCGCGTCGCCCAGGATCAGGCGCCCTTCGGCGTCGGTGTTGAGCACCTCCACCGTCTTGCCGCTGGCGCCGCGGATCACGTCGCCCGGCTTCAGCGCCTTGCCGCCCGGCATGTTCTCGACCGCCGGGACGACGCCGACGACGCGGATCGGCGCCTCGAGCAGGCTCAGGGCCCGCATCGCGGTGATGACCGCGGCGCCGCCGGCCATGTCGTCCTTCATCCGGTCCATCATCTCGGCCGGCTTGATCGAGATGCCGCCGGTGTCGAAGGTGACGCCCTTGCCGATCAGCCCCAGCACCGGGCCGCTCGTCACGCCGGGCGGATTGTGGGCCAGCGTCAGCAGCCGCGCCGGCTCGATCGAGCCCTTGGCGACGCCTTCGATCAGTCCCATCTCGAGCGCCGCGATGGCCTTCTCGTCGTGGATCTGGACCTCGAGCGACGTGCCGGCGGCCAGCGCCGCGCCGCGTTCGACGAACACGCGCGGGGTCAGGATGTTGCCCGGCTCGTTGGCCATCAGCCGGGCGAAGTTGGTCGCCTCGCCGAGGATCTGCCCGCGTTCCACCGCCACCACCAGGTCTGGCGCCGGCGTCGCGACGGCCAGGATCGCCTCGCGCAGCGGCGTCGTGTCGCGATCCGCCGTCTTGTAGGTGTCCAGGTCGATCGCCGAGTAGAGCAGGCCCTCGACGAGCGCCTGCAGGACGTCGGGCCGCGCCTCGGCATCGGGGATGAGACAGGCCAGGCGGCCGAAGCGACGCTGGCGGACGGTCAGGCCGGCGACGACCCCGAGCCGGCGCCAGCGCTCCGTGCCCAGGTCCTCGGGCTTGCCGCTGCCGACGATCAGGACTCGGCTGGCCCTGGCGCCCCGCGCCACGACCGGCAGCCAGGCCACTTCGAACGGCTTGCGGCGCAGCTCGGCGCCGGCCAGGAGCGAGCCGAGGGCGCCGCCGGTCGCCCCGTCGACGCGGGCGTCCGGTCCGGCCCCTTCGGCCACGAACGTGACGAGGACGTCGGTGGCGAGGTCCGACGGGGGACCAGCGACGACCGACAGGAGGACAGCGGAGGTCTGGGACACGCAGGAATTATATGAGATGACACCCGATGCAGCCGCCCATGAGAGCGCGGCCCCAACGGGGTAAGATGTCGGGGCCATCCTACGCCCAAGAACAGGATTGACCATGCCGTCGGTACTGGATGTCGGTAGCCGCGCTCGGCCGCGCCGCCGCGCTGGCCGTCGCCCTGTCGCCCCTGCTCACCGCGGACACCGCGGTGGCGCAAGGCGCGGACGCCGACAAGCCCAAGAAGCTCTCGCTCGACATGCGCATCACGCCGGTCGTGAGCTTCGCCCCGTCGCGTATCCGGGCCATCGCCGAGCTCAAGCTGCCCGACGATCGGACGTCGGAGTTCTACTGCGCGGGCATCGAGTGGGACTGGGGCGACCTGACGGAGTCGGAAGAATCGAACGAATGCGAGCCGTATGAAGCCGGCGTCAGCCAGGTGAAGCGGGTCTTCACGGCCGAACACGTCTTCCAGAGCGGCGGACGCTATCGCGTGCAGATCCGCTTGAAGCGGAACCGCAAGGTGATCGCCAGCACCAGCACCATCGTCACGGTGCGGCCGGGCGTCCGCGATTCGCCCTACGGGGCGGCGCAGCCGTGATCAGGGTCGCGCTCCCGGCGCCGGGTTCGCCGTCGAGCCCGCCGTCGGACTCGCCGCGGCAATGACCCCGCTCTGGACGCCGTCGGCGGCGCGGGCGGACCGCAGCCACCTGGCGGCGTTCCTGCGCGCCGCCGCGTCAGCGGCCGGGCGGCCACTCGGCGACTACTGGGCGCTGCACGCCTGGTCGGTCGCCGAGCCCGACGCCTTCTGGCAGCTGTGCCTGCGCGACAGCGGCTTCCCCCACCAGGGCACGGCAGCGGCCGCCTTCGATGCCGCGCCGATGCCGGCCACGCGCTGGTTCGACGGCGTGGCGCTGAACTACGCGGAGGCGCTCCTCGACGGGAGCGGCGCCGACGCCGACGCCCCGGCGATCGTCGCCACCAACGAGGCGGCAGAGGATCGCGTCATCTCCCGCGCCGACCTGCGCCTCGCCGTCGCCCGCGCCGCGGCGGCCCTGACCCGCGACGGCATCGGCGCCGGCGACACGGTCGCCGCCTTCGTCGCCAACGTGCCCGAGGCGGCGATCCTGCACCTCGCTTGCGCGGCCCGCGGCGCGATCTTCTCGTCGTGCTCGCCGGACTTCGGCGCCGACGCCGCCTACGCCCGCTTCCACCAGATCGCGCCGAAGCTGCTGCTCGCCGCGTCGTCGTATCCCTACAACGGCAAGCGCTTCGAGACCGGCCGCGTCGTCGCCGATCTGGCGGCGCGCCTGCCCGGTTCGCCGCGCCTCGTCGTGCTGGGCGACGCGATCGCCGGCGTCGCGGGCGTCGCGTGGGCGGACTGGCTGGCGGACTCGGGGCCGCCGCTCGAGCCGGTCCGGCTCCCGTTCGATCATCCGCTCGCGGTCCTCTACTCGTCCGGCACGACCGGCCTGCCCAAGGCGATCGTCCATCGCGCCGGCGGGGTGCTGCTCACCCACCACAAGGAACTGCGCCTGCACGGCGACGTCGGCCCCGGCGACCGCATCCTCTACTTCACCACCTGCGGCTGGATGATGTGGAACTGGCTGGTCTCGGCGCTGGCCGAAGGGGCGACCATCGTGCTCTACGATGGCTCGCCGTCGCACCCGACCCTCGACGTACTGTGGGACGCCGTCGATCGCCTCGAGGTGACGCACTTCGGCACCAGCGCCCGCTTCATCCACGGCTGCCGTGCCGCCGGCCTCGTGCCGCGCCAGCGCCGGCCCCTCGAACGCCTGCGCACCGTCTTCTCGACCGGCTCGCCGCTGGCCCGCACCGGCTTCGAATGGGTCTATCGCGACGTCAAGTCGGACGTCCACCTGGCCAGCATCTCGGGCGGCACCGACATCGTCGGCTGCTTCATGCTCGGCGTCCCGACCGAGCCGGTCTACGCCGGCGAGATCCAGGCCGCCGGGCTCGGCGTCGATCTCGGCTGCCTTCGACGAGGACGGCCAGCCGGGCACCGGCCGGCCCGGCGAGCTGGTCTGCCGCCAGCCGCTGCCGTCGATGCCGCTGCGCTTCTGGGGCGACGCCGACGGCGCGCGCTACCACGCGGCCTACTTCGAGCGCTTCCCGGGCGTCTGGCGGCACGGCGATCTCATCGAGATGACGCCGCGGCGCGGCGTCGTCGTCTACGGCCGCAGCGACGCCACCCTCAATCCGGGCGGCGTCCGCATCGGCACCGCCGAGATCTACCGGCCCCTCGAAACCATGCCTGAGATCGTCGAGGGGCTCGCCATCGGTAAACGCGAGGGCGACGACGAAGTGATCTGGCTGTTCGTGGTGCTGCGGGCCGGCCTCGTCCTCGACGACGCGCTCGTCGCCAGGATCCAGGGCACCATCCGCGTCGAGGAGAGCCCGCGCCACGTGCCGAAGCGGATCATCCAAGTCAGCGAACTGCCCCGCACCCGCAGCGGCAAGTCGATGGAGATCGCGGTGACGCAGCTGGTGAACGGCCGGCCGGTGCCCAACCGGATGGTGGTGGCGAACCCGGCCTCGCTCGACGAGATCGAAGCCGCGGTCGCCCGCGGCCCGGGGCCGACGCCGCCGCGCGCCTAGCGCCGCGAATAGCAGGCGGACGCGTCAAGGCCGCCCGCGGCAGTTGCTGAGGGGAACTGCCGCCAACCAGCAACGCCCTCAGAACCTGTACAGGTAGGACGCTTTCAGGAACAGGCCGCGGCGCGACTCGCGCAGCGGGCTGAGCTCGTCGGGCTGCCACTCCCCCTCGTGGTAGGTGCGGCGCTCGCGCAGCGCGCCGTAGCCGGCGAAGAGCACGGTGCCCGGCCGCAGCTCGTAGGAGCCCAGCGCGTCGAGCAGGAGCCGGTGCGACGACGTGTCGTGCTGGGCGATGAGACGCGCGTAGAGCCGGCGCGAGAACTGGTAGGTCGTCCGCGAGTTGACGATCACCAGGTCGTAGACGTCGGCGCGCGTGTCGGCGCGATTGAAGTCGAGGCGCTGCCACTCGATGCTCTGCGACAGTCGCGCGTTGGGCTGGATGGTGGCGAACGCCGACAGGCTGGACGATCGGCCCTGGAACGGATCGACCTCGTCGTAGTAGGTGGCGTAGCCGCGGTTCACGTTCCCGCCGGCGCGCAGCCAACGGAACACCTGGGCATTGCCGAAGGCGCGCCAGCGGCCGCGCCGGAAGCGCTCGCCGACCCACGGCTCGTGACCGGCCAGGTAATCGGTGCGGAAGAACCCTTGCCGCGACATGTGGACGCGGATGCCCTGGACGGCCAGCAGATCGGAGCCGTGCTGGACACGATCCTGGCCGCCCTGCCAGAAGGCGAACGGCACGACGCGCTTGAGGAAACGGAAGCGGCCGGTCGACGACGGATAGAAGCTCAGCGCCCCGAAACCCCAGCCGCTCGTGAAGCCGGTGCGGTTGTAGAACGCCGAGTCCATCTGGAAGTCGCGGTCGTAGTGCTCGACCTGCCCGAACGCGTCGTAGCGGCGCGAGCTCATGCCGGCGGTCCACAGCGTGGCCAGGCCCTCGGCGTGCCTCCCGTCGGCGGCCGTCGCCGACGAGTAGAGCGCCATCCCGGTCATCTGCAGCGACGAGCCGCGCTTGTGCAGGCTCAGGTCGGCCCCCGCGACGACGTTCGAGGCCGGCCCCTGCGCGGTGGTCGACAGGATCGCCCCGGCGAAGCTGCCGGGCGACGGCAGGCCGATCTGGGCGCGGCCGATGGTGAACACCTTGTCGTGGCCGTCGAGCGGGTCGCCGGGCTCGAGGTCGCGGCCCGCGGCCTGGTCGACCGCGCTGAGCACGCCGAAGGTGGTCCGCCCCAGCGAGCCGGTCACCTTGCCGCCGACGATCGGATCGACGATGCGGCGCGTGTGCACCGACGACACCATGTTGCCGTCGCCTCCGCCGACGCCGGCGAGGTTGAAGAGGCCGGCGCCCTCCATGAAGAACGGCCGCTTCTCGGAGAAGAAGACCGGGTAGCGCTGGTTGACGGTGACCTGGAAGGCGTCGCTCTCCACCTGGCTGAAGTCGGGGTTGACGGTGGCGTCCACGGTGACCGTCGAGGTCAGCCCGAACTTGCCCGAGAGGCCGACCGCCGCCGCGCTGTCGAAGGCGCCCCAGCCCGACGGCGTCGCGCGCTCCTCGGCGCCGGAATAGGTGACGCTCGGGATCGCCTCGCGCGTCGAGCGGCCGCGCAGGCGATCGAAGAGCACCGGTGCGTGGTGCTGGAAGACCCACTCGTTCGGCTTGAGCTGCGGCCACGACACCGAATAGCCGGTCCGGCTGACGCGGCGCCAGAACAGCACGCCCATCCGCGCCACGTCGCCGCCCTTGAAGCGGATCGATTGCAGCGGCAGCCGGATCTCGACGGTGTAGCCGGTGCCGCCGAGGCGGCCGGCGCTGTCCCACACCCAGTCAGGCGAGAGATCCTCGCCGCCCGAGTTGGTCTGCAGCATGTCGAGCTGCACGCCGTTGGGGTTGACCATCATGTGGTAGGCGACCTGGCCGGTGCCGAGCGCGTCGAGGCTGAGGCCGACCCAGTCGTCGCTGAAGATGTTGTCGCGCCGCGTGATGCTGGTCTTGATCCGCGACGGCTCGGGGTCGTCGCAGCGGAAGGCGACGTAGAGGTAGCGATCGTCGTAGGCGATCCACACGTGCGTCTGCTGCGGGATGGCTGCCCCGTGCAGCGGGTTGTACGACCCCCACGCCCCGGTCGACAGCTCCGGCCCCTGCCAGACGCTGTCGTCGAGGGTGCCGTCGATGACGGGCGCGGCGGCGGCGCGCACCGGCTGCAGTGCTTCCAGGGCGACGGGGTCGGCCGCCCAGACGACGGCAGGCAGGACGACGGCAGGCACGGTGAGGCACGCCGCGAGGCGAGCCGCGAGGAGACGGATCATGGCGTCGGTCGTTGGACGAGTCGGAAGGGCGTTCGGTTTACCCGCGCGCTCCCACCATTGTCCCTACGCTGGCCGCGGGCCGGCGGGGGGCGTCAGCCCGGGACGATCGGCTCGAGGCGAGCCGTGTAGGCCTCTTCGCGGACGACGCGGAAGCCGCCGGCGGTGTAGTTCGCCAGCGCCCGCGGATGATCGAGGGTGCAGGTGTGGACCCAGACGCGGGTGGTGCCGCCGTCCCACGCGCGTCCCAGGACGGCGCCGAGGAACGGCCGGCCGACGCGGCGGCCGATGAAGTCGGGCAGCAAACCGAAATAGACGATCTCGACGCTGCCGTCGACGGCCCGCTCGAGCTCGGCGAAGCCGGCCGGCACGGTCTCGTGCGTCAGCAGCCAGATCTCGATCGCGGGGTTGCCGACGTGGGCGCGGATGCGCTCGTCCGGCCAGGGCAGGCGATCGATCCAGTGCCACGGGCGTCCGACTTCACGGTAGAGAAATCGGTAGAACGCAGCCGGGCACGACTCGGCGCGTTCGAGCCGCCAGCCGGCTTCGGGCCAGGGGTCCGCGGTGGCTGGCCGGGCCGGCTGCTCGAGATAGGTTCGGGTCGCCGGCACGGTGCGGTCGGGCGGGTGATCGCCCTGGCGCCGGCGCGGACGCTCAGCCTCGCCGATGAGCTTGAGGGCGCGCCGCCACCGGGCGGCGGAGGCAAAGGTGTCGGTGATGACGCCGGCGTCGCCCAGGCTCCCTCGAATCGCCGCCAGCGCCTGCTCGAGGACGCCGATCGCCTCCCCGACGTGATCGGCGTTGGCGGCCAGGATGCCCGCCCACAGTCCCCCGGGGCTGGCCGCGAGCCGGGTGGTGTCGGCCAGGCCGGCCCCCGACAGAGCCAGGCCGGCCTCGCCCACTTTCGTTCCGATCGTCTCCAGCAGCGTCGACGCGACCACCTGCGGCAGGTGGCTGACATAAGCCATCAGGCGGTCGTGCGCGACCGCATCGAGGACGGTCGGCGCCGCGCCCAGGGCGCGGGTGAACGCACGCAGCCGCTCGATGGCGTCGGGCGCGCTGTGGGACGACGGCGTCAGGATCCACGGCCGGCCGCGGAACAGATGTTCGCGCGCGGACGCCGTCCCCGACGTGGCGGCGCCGGCGAGCGGATGACCGCCGACGAACCGGGCCAGCGCCGCGCCTTCGGCCGCGGCCATGATGTCGCGCTTGGTGCTGCCGACGTCGGTGACGATCGCGTCCGGCCCCAGGCGCGGCGCCAGCGCCGTCAGCGTCGTCGCGTTGGCGGCGACCGGCGCGCACAGGACGACGAGGTCCGCGGCCGCGGCGGCGCCGACGTCGCTCGCCGTGTCGGTGACCGCCCCGAGCGCCAGCGCGCTGACGAGGACGTCGCGCGCATCGACGCCGATGACGCGCACGCCCGGCCAGAGCGCGCGTACCGCCAGGCCGATCGATCCGCCGATCAGCCCGACGCCGACGATGGCGACGGTCCGAAACGGTGGCTCGGCACCGTCGGCCGATCCTCCCTGTGGCCCCGCCATCGGCCTACCAGCCCGATCGCACGGCCGGCTCGACGCAGATGCTGCGCCCGATGGCCGGCGCGATGATGCGCAGCTCGGCCATCAGCCGGTCGAACTGGCCGGGGAACAGCGACTGCGCCCCGTCGCTCCACGCCTTGTCGGGATCGCAGTGCACCTCGATGAGCAGACCGTCGGCGCCGGCCGCGATCGAGGCGCGGGCCATCGCCGCGACCTGATCGCGCTTGCCGATGCCGTGGCTCGGATCGGCGAACACCGGCAGGTGCGTCAGCTTCTTCAGCACCGGGATGGCCGAGATGTCCATCGTGTTGCGGGTGTAGGTCTCGAACGTGCGGATGCCGCGCTCGCACAGGATCACCTGGGTGTTGCCGCCGGAGAGCAGGTACTCCGCCGACAGCAGCCACTCCTCGAGCGTCGCCGAGATGCCGCGCTTCAGCAGCATCGGCTTGCGCACCTTGCCCATCTCGCGGAGCAGGGTGTAGTTCTGCATGTTGCGAGCGCCGAGCTGATACATGTCGACGTACTTGTCCATCAGCTGGATCTGGCTGGCGTCCATGACCTCCGAGATCAGCTTCAACCCGTGCTGATCGGCGCCGGCCCGGAGCATGCGCAGGCCCTCCTCGCCGTGACCCTGGAAGCTGTACGGGGACGACCGCGGCTTGAAGGCGCCGCCGCGCAGGAACTTGCCGCCGGCGCGCTTCACCGCGGCGGCGGTGGCGTTGACCTGCTCGTCGGTCTCGGCCGAGCACGGCCCGGCCATGACGATCACCTCGTCGCCGCCGATGCGGACGTCGCCGACATCGAAGACGGTGTTGTCGCGCTTGAAGGTGCGGCTGGCGAGCTTGTAGGGCTCGGAGATGCGCACCACCTCGTGGACGCCGTCGAGCACCTCGAGTAATTTCGGATCGCGCTTGCCGCCGGCCCCGACCGCGCCGAGCACGGTGCGCACGGCCCCGGTCGATCGGTGCACGTCGAAGCCTTGATCGACGAGGTGCGCGACGACGTTCTGGATCTGCTCTTCGCTGGCGCCTTCTGCCATCACGACCACCATGGACTCATTCTCCTCTGTCCCGCCCGGGCCGCGGCCCGCGGGAGTTACTCGTGCCCGCGTTCCGCCATCGCCCGCTCGAGACGCCGGGCCTCGTCGATGATGCGTTCGAACAGCCGCGCGATGGCGTCGCCATCGAGCGGCCCGGGGTTGACGCTGCGGACGTGCCGCAGCACCGCGCCCTCGCGCGCCGGCTGATAGATCTCCATCTGCAGCAGCGACTTCAGCCGCCCGATCTCCAGCGCGTTGGCGGCGCGCCGGCTGAGCAGCACCACGAGCTGCTCGTCGATCGCGTCGATGGAGTCGCGCAGCTCCGCGATCTGCGCCAGCACCTTGGTCCGCCCGCCGACGTCATCCATGCGCCTGTTCCCCTGCCTCGGGTGCGCCCTTGAGCCAGCGCACGAACCGCTCGACCTCGCCGGCCACGGCCGGCGAATCGCCGGCCCGGGCAATCACGTCGACCAGGGCGCTGCCGACGACCGCCGCTTCGGCCCAGCGGCCGACGTCGCGGATGTGCTCGGGGCGCGACAGGCCGAAGCCAATCGCCACCGGCAGCCGCGTCTCGCGGCGCATCCGCGCCGCCAGGGCCTCGGCGCTGTCGGCGACGACGTCGCGCATCCCGGTCACGCCCGTCCGCGACACGCCATAGAGGAAGCCCGACCCGACCTCGCCGGCCCGCCGCAGCCGCTCGTCGCTGGTCGTCGGGCTGACGAGGAAGATCATGTCCAGGCCGGCCGCGGCCAGCCGCCCGTGCAGCGGCCCGGCCTCCTCGGCCGGCAGATCGAGCGCCAGCACGCCGTCGACGCCGACCTGCGCCGCCCGCGCCACGAACGCGTCGAGGCCGAAGCGATACAGCGGGTTGGCGTAGGTGAAGAGCACGATCGGGGCGCGCAGCTCGCCGCGCAGCTCCTCGACCAGGTCGAGCGTCTTCGCCAGCGTCATGCCGCCGGCCAGCGCCCGCTCGGTGGCGCGCTGGATCACCGGCCCGTCGGCGAGCGGCTCCGAGAAGGGCACGCCCAGCTCGATGACGTCGGCGCCGGCGCGATCGAGCGCCAGCAGGATCTCGCGCGATCGCGCGTAGCTTGGATCGCCGGCCGTGACGTAGGTCACGAGGCCGGGCGTGCCCGCGGCCCGCAGCCGCGCGAAGGTCTCGGTCAACCGCTGGCTCACGGGCGTACCGCCTGTCCGCCGCCGGAAATCAGATCCTTGACCAGGTGGACGTCCTTGTCCCCCCGGCCGGAGAGGTTCACCACCAGGATGCCGTCGCGCCCGATCTCGCGGGCGACGTCGCGCACCGCGGCGATCGCGTGCGCCGATTCGAGGGCCGGCAGCAGGCCCTCGCTGCGGGCCAGCCAGGCGAACGCGTCGAGCGCCGCGGCGTCGGTGGCATAGCGGTAGCTTACCCGCCCCTGCTCGCGCAGCCAGGCGTGTTCCGGGCCGATGGCCGCGTAGTCGAGCCCGGCCGACACCGAGTGCGTCAGCTCGATGTTGCCGGCAGCGTCCTGCAGCACGTAGGTCCAGGTGCCCTGCAGCACGCCGGGACTGCCGCCGGAGAACCGCGCCGCGTGCCGGCCCGGCGTGATCCCTTCCCCGCCGGCCTCGACGCCGATCAGGCGCACCGCGGCGTCGTCGATGAAGGCGTCGAACAGGCCGATCGCGTTGCTGCCGCCGCCGATGCAGGCGACGATGGCGTCGGGCAGCCGGCCGGCCTGGGCCAGGATCTGCTGCCGTGCCTCCTGCCCGATGATCGACTGGAACTCGCGCACCATCAGCGGGTAGGGATGCGGGCCGAGCGCCGAGCCGAGCAGATACGTCGTGTCGTGCGGCCGCGCCACCCAGTCGCGCATCGCTTCGCTGATCGCGTCCTTCAGCGTCTTGCTGCCCGACTCGACGCCGACGACGGTGGCACCGAGGAGCCGCATGCGGACGACGTTCAGCGCCTGCCGGGCCATGTCTTCGGTGCCCATGTAGACGACGCACTCGAGACCGAGCAGCGCGCAGGCCGTCGCCGACGCGACCCCGTGCTGGCCCGCGCCCGTCTCGGCGACGACCCGGGTCTTGCCCATCCGCTTGGCCAGCAGCGCCTGGCCGATGGCGTTGTTGATCTTGTGCGCGCCGGTGTGGGCCAGGTCCTCGCGCTTGAGGAAGACGCGGCAGCCGACGTCCTCCGACAGCCGCTGCGCCTCGTAGAGCGGCGTCGGCCGGCCGACGAACTGCCGCAGCACGTCGACGAACGCCTCGACGAACGCCGGATCGGTGCGGGCGGCGAAGTAGGCGCGCTCCAGCGCCACCACCGGCTCGACCAGCGTCTCGGGCACGAAGCGGCCGCCATAGGCGCCGAAGTAGCCGCGTGCGTCGGGATCGCGGCGCCCGAAGACCGGTCGTGCATCCACCCTCGCCCCCGCTTCCACCCTATCCACTGCCATCGTCATCCCGCCTCCAAGCGTCGTCCACGGCGCGCGCGAACGCCCGCATCCGCGCGACCGACTTCTCGCCCGGTCGCGTCTCGATTCCCGACGATACGTCGACCGCATACGGCCGGACGATCGCGATCGCGTCGCCGACGTTGTCGGCGGTCAATCCTCCGGCCAGCACCAGCCGCCGTCGCCGCGCCAGCGCCGCCGCCGTCGGCCAGTCGGCCAGTTGGCCGGTGCCGCCCGGCGCGTCGCCGCTCGCCGCGTCGATCAGCAGCGTCACGGCCTCGGGCCAGGCGTCCGCCTCGGCCAGCGGATCGCGGTCGCGGGCCAGCGCCTTGATCACCCGCGGCCACGCCGAAACGGCGTCGGCCGGCGTCTCCCGGCCATGCAGCTGCACGGCCTCGAGGCCGACGTGGTCGGCGACGCGCCGGACGTCCGCCGGCGGCACGTCGACGAACACGCCGACCCGGTGCAGGAACGGCGGCAGCGTCACGGCAATGGCCCGTGCCGCCTCCGGCGTGATCGCACGCGGGCTGGCTGGCGCGAACACGAAGCCGATCGCGGCGGCGCCGAGATCGGCCGCGGCCCAGGCGTCCGCGACGCGCGTGATGCCGCAGAACTTCATCGCCGGCCGAATCATGACGCGGCTCCGACCAGCTCGAGCAAAGCCGCGCCGGGATCCGGCTGACTCATGAAGCGCTCGCCGACCAGGAAGGCGTGGTAGCCGGCCGCCGTCAGCGCGTCGATGTCGGCGCGGCAGCGGATGCCGCTCTCGGCGACGCCGACGACGCCCGGACCGAGCGCCGGGCCGAGCGCGATCGCGGTGTCGAGCGAGACCGCCAGCGTCTTCAGGTTGCGGCTGTTGACGCCGATCAGCCGCGCCCCCGCCGCCTGTGCCCGCGCCAGCTCCTCGGCGGTGTGGACCTCGACCAGCGCCGTCAGCCCGCGGGCCGCGGCGGCGGCGTGCAGCCGCACCAGCGTCGCGTCGTCGAGCGCGGCGACGATCAGCAGGATGGCGTCGGCGCCGGCGGCGTGCGCCTCCAGGATCTGGAACTCGTCGACGAAGAAGTCCTTGCGCAGGATCGGCGTCGGCACCGCGGCCCGGACCGCGCGCAGGTGGTCGAGGGCGCCGTCGAAGAACGTCGGCTCGGTCAGCACCGAGATCGCGGTCGCGCCGGCCGCGGCGTAGCGACGCGCGATCGCCGCCGGATCGTAATCGGCGCGGAGGATGCCGCGCGACGGCGACCGGCGCTTGCACTCGGCGATCACCCGGACCGCGCCGGGCGCCGCCAGCGTCTCGAGCAGCGCCGGCCCGCGCGGCTGCCAGTCCGCGGCCGCCCGCTCGAGCACTCGCCGCGCCTCGGGCGTCGCGCGCGTCTCGACGGCGCGGGTCGTGGCGGCGATGATCGTCGCGAGCACGTCGCCCCCGGTCGTCGGCGCGCTCATGCGGCGGCTCCGTCGCGCGACGCGGCGATCAGCTTGATCAGCGTCGCCGTCGCCGCGCCGCGATCGATGGCCGCGGCCGCGTGCACGATGCCCTCGCCGAGCGACGTGGCGAAGCCGGCCACGAGCAGCGCCGCGCCGGCGTTCAGGACGACGATGTCGCGCATCGGTCCGCGGGCGCCGGCCAGGATCTGGCGCGTGATCCGGGCGTTCTCGGCGGCGTCGCCGCCTGCCAGGTCGGCCAGGGTGGCCTTGGCCAGCCCGACGTCGGCCGGATGCACGTAGAAGGTGCGGACTGAACCACCGCGGGCCTCGGAGACCTTGGTGTAGCCGGTCGTTGAGATCTCGTCGAGGCCGTCGGCGCCGTGCACCACCCAGGCCCGCTCGGAGCCGAGCATGCCGAGCGCCCTGGCGACGAGCTCGGTCAGCTCGGGGCGCGGCACGCCGACGACCTGCCGGCGCGCGCCGGCCGGGTTGGTCAGCGGCCCGAGCAGGTTGAACGCGGTGCGGACGCCGAGCTCGCGGCGGAGCGCCGCGACGTGGCGCATCGAGGGGTGGTAGGTCGGGGCGAAGAAGAAGGCCAGGCCGGCCTCGGCCAGGCAGGCCTCGGCAATCGCCGGCCCGCCCGTGACGTCGACGCCGAGGGCCTCGAAGACGTCGGCGCTGCCGCAGCGGGAGGACGCCGAACGGTTGCCGTGCTTGGCGACCGGCACGCCGCACGCCGCGACCACGATCGCCGCGACCGTCGAGATGTTGAACGTGCCGGCGCCGTCGCCGCCGGTGCCGCAGGTGTCGAGCGCATCGGGCCGCGGCGTCGAGAGCGGCACCGCCCGGGCCCGCATCGTCCGCGCGAAGCCGACGATCTCGGCCGGCCGCTCGCCCTTCTGGCGCAGCGCGACGAGGAGGCCGGCGACCTGCGCCGCCGGCACGTCGCCGTCCATGATGCGGGCCATGGCCGCGGCGGCCTCGGCCTCGCTCAGGTCCTCCTGACGTTGCAGCTTCTCGAGCAGCTCCGGAAACGTCGCCATCACATCTCCAGGAAGTTGCGGAGCAGCCGCCGGCCCTCGGACGTCAGGATCGACTCCGGGTGGAACTGGACGCCGTGCATCGGCCACTCGCGATGGCGCAGGGCCATCACCGTCCGATCGTCGTCGGCCGTCCGCGCCGCGATCTCGAGGACCGCCGGCCAGCCGTCCTCGGACACGACCAGCGAGTGGTAGCGCGCGGCCGGAAACGGCGCCGTCAAGCCGGCGAAGACGCCCTTGCCGTCGTGCTCGACGACCGAGCTCTTGCCGTGCATCAGCCGCGGCGCGCGGACGACGTTGCCGCCGAAGGCCGCCCCCATCGCCTGATGGCCGAGACAGACGCCGAGGATCGGCATCGACGGCCCGAAGCGCTGGATCGCCGCGATCGACACGCCGGCGTCCTCGGGCCGCCCCGGCCCGGGCGAGATCACGATGCGCGACGGCGCCATCGCCGCGATCGCGTCGAGCGAGATCTTGTCGTTGCGATGGACCGCGACCTCGGCGCCCAGCTCGCCCAGGTACTGGGCGAGGTTGAAGGTGAACGAGTCGTAGTTGTCGATCAGGAGGACCATCACCGCAGCTCCCGCTGCGCGAGCTCGAGGGCACGCAGGAGCGCCTGCGCCTTGTTCCGCGTCTCTTCGTATTCCGTCGCCGGATCGGAGTCGGCGACGATGCCCGCGCCGGCCTGGACCTGGGCCACGCCGTCGCGCAGGACCAGCGTCCGGATGGCGATGCAGCAATCGAGGTTGCCGGCGAAATCGAGGTAGCCGACCGCGCCGGCGTAGACGCCGCGCCACGACGGCTCGAGCGCGGCGATGATCTCCATCGCCCGGATCTTCGGCGCCCCGGAGACGGTGCCGGCCGGGAAACACGCCACCAGCGCGTCGAGACGATCCTTGTCGCCGGCCAGTCGGCCCTCGACCCGCGACACCAGGTGCATGACGTGCGAGTAGCGATCGATCGTCATGTACTGCGGGACGCGGACGGTGCCGTAGTCGCAGACGCGGCCGAGGTCGTTGCGGCCGAGGTCGACGAGCATGACGTGCTCGGCCCGCTCCTTCTCGTCGCGCTTCAGTTCCTCGCCGAGCCGCAGATCCTCTTCGTGCGTCGCGCCGCGCGGCCGCGTGCCGGCGATCGGGTGCGTCTCGACGTGGCGGCCCTCGACGCGGACCAGCATCTCGGGCGACGAGCCGACGATCGACACGTCGCCGACGCGGAGGAAATACATGTAGGGCGACGGATTGACGTGGCGCAGGGCGCGGTAGACCGTGAACGGGTCGGCGGTGACACGGACGTCATAGCGTTGCGACAGCACCACCTGGTAGACGTCGCCGGCGGCGATGTGCTCCTTGGCGACGCGCACCGCCGCCTCAAATTCCTCGCGCGACGTCCGCGCCTCGACGATCGGCGGCTCGCCGCCGCCCGTCGTCGCCCGCGACAGACCGCCGGCCAGCTCGCGCTCGAGGAAGCCGATGCGCGCGCAGGCGAACTGGTAGAGCGACTCGAGGCTCTCGCCGGGCGTCACGCGGGCGTTGGCGATCAGCAGGATGCGGTGCCGGACGTGATCGAACGCCAGCACGGTGTCGAACAGCATGAACGCCGCTTCGCCGGCCGGATCGCCGAGCCGGCTGCGCTCGCGCTCCCAGACGCCGTCGAGGGCCGGCTCGAACCACGGCGCGGCGTCGTAGCCGAAGAAGCCGACGGCGCCGCCGGTGAGGCGCGGCAGATCCGGCACGACCGGCGACCGGTACTCGGCCATCACGCGGCGCAGCGCATCCACGAACGGTTCCTGGAGCTCCTCGATCTCGCCGGCCCGCTCGATGACGGCGCGCCCGTCGCGGGCGCGGAGGACGAGGAACGGATCCTTGCCGAGGAAGCTGTAGCGGGCGATCCGCTCGCCGCCCTCGACGCTCTCGAGCAGGAACGCGTAGTCGGCGTGCTCGGCGACCTTGAGGAACGCCGCCGCCGGCGTCAGCAGGTCGGCGAGGATTTCCTTGTAGACCGGCACGAACGTGCCGCGCGTCGCCAGCTCGGCGAACTCTTCGAACGACGTCTGTTTCATACGGGTGTCCCGGCTTCGGCTCGGCGGAGGGCGGCCATCGCTGCCAGCCGCTGCTCGGCGGCCTCGTGGAGGACGCGCGCGTCCGGCGTCACGCCGGTCCACCACGCGAACTGCCGGACGGCCTGCGCGACGAGCATGTCGAGACCATCGAGGGTGCGGCAGCCGGCGGCTGCGGCGTCGCGCAGCAGCCGCGTCGGCCGCGGGTTGTAGACGAGGTCGTAGACCAGCGCGCCGGCCAGTCCGCGCGGCAGATCGCCGGCGTCGACCGGCGACCGATCGACGTCCGGGTGCGTACCGACCGGCGTCGTGTTGACCAGGAGATCCCAGCTGCCCCGCGGCACCGGCCACGGGCCGGCGGCGACCTGCCCTGCCGTGACCTGCGCCCCCGTGGTCAGAGCCGCCGCCAGCGCCCGCGCCGCCTCGGCGCGGCGGGCGTGCACGGTGACGCGGGCCCCGCGCGACACCAGCCCGCTCACGACCGAGCGCGCCGATCCGCCGGCGCCGACGATCGCGGCCCGCCGTCCCTCGAGCGCCTCGCCGGCGAGCGGCGCCAGGAAGCCCTCGACGTCGGTGTTGGTGCCCTGCCAGGCGCCGTCGCGCCGCCGCAGCGTGTTGAGCGCGCCGGCCTGCCCCGCCGTCCGCGCGGCGTCTTCCTTGTAGGGCGCCGTGACGCTGGCGCCGGCGATGCCGAGCGCGTCGGCGAGGGCGAGGAAGTCGTCGAAGTCGGCCGCCTCGCACGGCAGGTAGACGCCGGCGATCCCGGTGGCCTCGAACGCGGCGTTGTGCATCGCCGGCGACACCGAATGGGCAATGGGCCTGCCGACGACGGCGTAGACCGGCGTGTCCGCGCCGACCCGGCCGACCCGGAACTCGTCACGGAGCCGGTCGACCGTCACCTGGCCGGGCGCCACGCCGTTGCCGCCATAGGTCCAGCACGAGCCGACGTGTTCGGGCAGGACGCGGGTGGCGATGCCGGGCGTGCCCATCGCGATGACGACGGTCCGTTGCGCGCCGCCGCGCCCCTCGCGGCCGATGGCGATGACCGGCAGCGCGTCGCGCAGCGTCTTCGCGGTGACGGCGATCTTCACGACGCCGGTGCCGTGCCGGCGCATGTCGCGGACGCGCTCCGCGAGGTCGGCCGGGATGCCGTCGAAGTCGTGGCTCGACAGGACGACGCGGGCCCGGACGTCGGCGGGCCACTGCGCCAGCGCGGCGGCGGCCTTCCACTCCAGGTCGATGTAGTCGGCGCCGAGTTCCAGGGCACGGGTCAGGATGGCCAGCCGCTCCGCCTCGCTGCCCTGGAACCGGCCGCCTTCCCAGGCGGCGCGGCAGGTCACCACGACCGGCCGGGTGCGGCCGGCCATCGCGGCGTCCGGATCCGGCCGGTCCATCAGGTCCAGGCGGAGCTCCACCAGGTCCGCCGTGGAGGCGTCCCGTTGGCGCCGGACCGCGTCCGGCGACGCGGCGGCGATGGCTTCGACGATTGCCGCGCTCACAATGCTTGGCCCATACGCAAAAAAGCCCCTTCAACCGGTCAGGTTGAAGGGGCTCGAACTCTTCGGTGTTCCGCGCGTCTGCTGTCGCTAGACGGCCCCCTCGGCCTGATGGACGTCATACCACCAGACCCGGTTGCCAAACGAGGCCCCAAAGCTGAGCGAAAGCACAGGGCCAAACGGGATCACGGGGCTGCTCGCGAGGCGCGCGCCGCCAACCGCCACCGTGGCAGTCGGGCTCGCGACGAGGACGTGCAGTAAATCCATGAAGGGTGACGATAACAGAGAGAACGGGAGTCGGTCAACGCGGCCCGCCGGCATTCCCGTTCGGAGCGCTATACTTTGAGCATCACCTTGCAGCGAGCCTTTCGCGTCCCCCCACCACGACCGATGCGCCTCCTGACGATTGCGTGCTTCGTCACGGCCCTGCTCTGCGCGCTCCCCGGCGCCCGCCTACCCGGGACCACGCTGCCCGGGACCAATCTGGAAGCGGCCGAGACCTTCATGCCCGTCGACGAGGTCAAGGCCGGCATGCGCGGCACCGGGATCAGCGTCTTCGCCGGCGAGACGCGCAGCGAGTTCCAGGTCGAGATCCTCGGCACGCTGCCCAACGCGGTCGGGCCGCGCCGCCACCTGATCCTGGCCCGCCTGTCGGGCCAGCGGCTGGCCGACACCGGCGTCATGCAGGGCATGAGCGGCAGCCCGGTCTACATCGACGGCAAGCTGATCGGCGCGGTGTCCTACTCGCTGGGCGCCTTCTCGAAGGAGCCGATCGCCGGCATCACGCCGATCGCCGACATGATCGACGCCACCAACCGGACCACCGGGACGCCGGCGGCCGTCCGGAGCGCGGCCGCCAGCCTGCCCTGGCCGGCGCCGCCCGCGCAGTACGCGGCGGCGCTGCGCGACGCGTTCGCTCGTCTGACTGCGGTCAGCGCGCCGATCAGCCTGGCCGGCGCCGGCGCACCGGTGCTCGCGGCGCTGCCGGATGCGTCGCAGCTGCGGCCGATCTCGGTCGCCTACACGATGGCCGGCTTCTCCGGCGACACCGCGGCGGCGTTCCATCGCGCGCTCGGCGCTCCGGGGGCGCAGGCACCCGCGACCGCCAGCGCGGCGGTCACGGCGGCGCTCGTCCCCGGCGACGCCGTGGGCGTCAGCCTGATCCGCGGCGATCTCACCTTCGGCGCGACCGGCACCGTCACCCACGTCGACGGCGCCCGGGTCTACGCGTTCGGCCACCCGTTCTTCAACCTCGGACCGACCGAGTTCCCGATGACGCGGGCCTTCGTCCAGACGCTGCTGCCCAGCCTGAACGTGTCGCAGAAGATGGCCGCCATCGGCAACGTCGTCGGTACCGTCCGCCAGGACCGCTCCACCGCGATCGCCGGTACGCTCGGCGCCGGCCCGACGCTGGTCCCGGTCACGCTGACGCTGCAGTCCGATCGCGCCCCGGCCCGCACGTTCCGCTTCGAGATCGTCAAGGACCAGCTGTTCACCCCGCTCCTGACCTTCGCCTCGATCGCCAACACGCTCCAGGCCTACGAGCGCGAGTTCGGCGTGGCCACCTTCCTGGTGCGCGGCACGGCGCAGGTCCGCGGCCACGGCGCCGTCGCCATCGACGACGTCTTCGCCGGCGACTCGCCGGCCATCGGCGCGGCCGCGGCGGTGTCGGGGCCGCTGTCGCTGCTGCTCCGCAACGAGCGGCAGCCGGTCCAGATCGACGGCGTCGATCTGGCCATCCAGTCGTTCGAGGAACCGCGCACGGCGAGCATCGAGCGCGTCTGGCTCGGCAAGACCGAACCACGCCCCGGCGACACGGTGCCGGTCCACGTCGTCACCCGCTCGTATCGCGGCGAGGAGCGGACCCACACCATCCCGATCCGGATTCCGCTGGGCGCCGCCGGCCCGCTGTCGCTGATCGTCTCCGACGGCACGCGCCTCGCCTTCGCCGAGCGCGGCGAGCAGCGGCCGCCGTCGACCAGCGACAGCGTGCCGCAGCTGATCCGCGCCTTCAACGAAGCGCGCCGCAACAACCGGATCTACGTGAAGCTGACGCGCGCCACCTCCGGCGCGATCGTCGCCGGCGAGCGCGAACCGGCCCTGCCGCCGTCGGTCCTCGCGGTCATCGAAGGCGCCCAGCCGGGCGTCGTCGTCCAGCCGCTCTCGTCGGCCGTCGTCGGCGAGTGGGACGTGCCTTCTGATGAGGCCATCACCGGGCAGCGGACGCTGCCCGTGGTCGTCCGCCCCTACTAGCTAGACCGTCCACTGACTTCCATGTCCAATTTTGGTTTCCGTCGACGGCTGCGGCCGCGGACCGTCTGCTGCGCCCTCGTGGCGCTGGCCCTCGCCGGCGCCGGCGTGCTGCAGGCGGCGAGCACCGGCTTCTGGGTCGTCGCGACTCAGAGCGACTTCCTCAAGGGCGACACCGACGCCGTCTCGATCGACACCGACGGCCGCGTGACCATCGCGCCGGCGCTGCAGGTCCTCGGCGACGTCGGCACGCCTGCCGTCTGGCGGATCGCCGTGGCGCGCGGCCAGGTGTGGGCCGCCACCGGCCACGACGGCAAACTGTGGAGCTTCCCGGCCCAGGGCACGCCGAAGGTGGTGTTCGACTCCGCAGAGCTGGATCTCCAGGCCATCGCCGCCGGGCCCCAGGGCTCCGCACTGGCTGGCTCGGTGCTGGTCGGCTCATCGCCGAACGGCAAGGTCTATCGCGTCGCCGCCGACGGCACGTCGACGACGTTCTTCGATCCCGACGACAAGTACATCTGGGCCATCGCCGTCGCCACGGACGGCACCGCTTACGTCGGCACCGGCGGCAAGGGGAAGGTCTACAAGGTGCCGGCCGCGGGCGGCACCGGCACGCTGTTCTACGACCCCGGCACCGAGCACGTCAGCGCCCTGGCCTTCGACGCGGCCGGCACGCTGCTCGTCGGCACGTCCACCCCGGGCCGCGTGGTCCGCGTCGACGCTGACGGCAAGCCGTTCGTGCTCCTCGAGGCCGGCTATCAGGAAGTGCGCAGCCTCCGCGTCGCCGGCGGTGTGACCTACGCGACCGCGTCCGGTCCGTCGTCCGGCACGCCGGCGGCGGCCACGGCCACGCCCACCGCCGACGCCAGCAGCGCGGTGACGATGGCGACCGAAGTCACGGTCACGGCCGTCGGCGACAGCGCCGTCGTCAGCGCGGGTCCGACGATCAGCGGCGCCGAGTCGCGGGCCAGCGGGCCGCAGAAGGGCGCCATCTACCGCATCGCCGCCGACGGCGACTGGACGACGGTGTGGGACTCGCCCGAGGACGTCCCCTACGACGTGCTCGTCGAGCCGGCCGGCAGCCTGCTCGTCGCCACCGGCGGCAAGGGCAAGCTCTATCGCCTGTCCGGCGATCCGGTGCTGGCGACGCTCGTGACCCGCGCCGACGCGCAGCAGATCACCGCCCTCGCCGACGATGGCGCCGGCGGCGTCGTGCTCGCCGCCTCGAACCCGGGCCGTCTTCTCCGGCTGTCGTCGAAGCCGGCCCCCACCGGCGCCTACGTCTCGGACGTGCGCGACACGACGACGGTCGCGACGTGGGGCACGATCCGCTGGCAGGCGACGATCCCGGCCGGCACCGCGATCACCCTGCAGACGCGGAGCGGCAACACCCGGACGCCCGATGCGACGTGGAGCCCGTGGTCAACCCCGTACACGGCCGCGCTCGGCTCGCGCATCGGCAGCCCGAAGGCGCGCTACCTGCAGTGGAAGGCGGTGCTGACCGGCGCCAACGGCGCCAGCCCGGTGCTGACGTCCGTGTCCACCGCCTACCTGCCGCGCAACGCGCGGCCCGTCGTCGACACCGTCACCGTGCATCCCCCCGGCGTCGTCTTCCAGCGGCCGTTCCCGACCGGCGATCCGGAGCTGGCCGGCATCGACGGCGCCACCGATGCCCGGGCCTCGGCCCCCGGCACGCCCTCGATCGGCCAGGCCCTCGGCCGGCGCACCTTCCAGAAGAGCCTGCAGACGTTCGTCTGGTCGGCGCGCGACACGGACGGCGATCGGCTCGAGTACACCCTCGCCTACCGGCGCGAAGGCGATCGCACCTGGACGGTCCTGAAGGGCGGGCTCGGCGACGACGTCTTCACCTGGGACACGACGACGGTGCCGGACGGCACCTACGTCATCAAGGTCACGGCCTCGGACGCCGCGGCCAACGCGCCCGCGCTGGCGCTGCAGGGCGAACGCGACAGCCAGAGCTTCGAGATCGACAACACGTCGCCGACCGTGACGGTGACGCCAGGCCCAGGCGGCGCGACGGGGTCCGGCGCGACGGGTGCCGCCGCCGCGGTGGTCCGCTTCACCGTGCAGGACGGCCACACGCCGATTCAGCGGGTGGAGTACGCGAGCGCCGGCGATCGCTGGCGCCAGGCCTTTCCGGTCGACGGCCTGCTCGATTCGCGCGAGGAGCGCTTCGAGCTGACGCTCGAGCCCGGCGCGAAGTCTCCGGTGGTGGTGCGGGCGACGGACACGCTCGGTAACGTCGCGACCGCTGTTCTCCGGTAGCTTCTGCCGATGTCGATCATGAAGGGCCACCCGATGCGCAAGCCTTGGGTTCAGCGCCTCTGGCTGATCACATCACTCCTCTTCATGCTGGCGGCGTGGCGGCAGCCCACCAAGCGTGCCGTCAATCTCTCGCTGGGGGTGGTGTTCGGTATTTTCGGGCTCGCGGCGGCACGGCGGCCCTAGCCGTTGGGCGAGCCGCATGCCGAGACACCAGCGTTCGAGTGGACCGGCCGGCCACTGGGGAACGGTGGGCCAGGAGACGGCGAGCGACACGCGCGCGCGAGGCAGGCATCGGCGTCGCTCCCGACAGCTGTCCGTCGGGCCAGGCGGCCGGCAGCCGGCGCGATCAGAATCTTGCCGTCGTACTTGCCGCGGACCGTGGTCTGCTCGAACAGCCAGATCAGGTTGACCGCGACCGGCGAGCCGTGGCGCTGCGCCGGCCGGAAGCGTGTCGCCGACACGGCGCGCATCACGCTCCGCTCCAGCTCGTCGTCTTCCTCGGCCGGCAGGAACGACGCCTGCGCGACCACGCCTTCCTGGGTCAGCACGCCGGCCACGGCCAGCGCCGTCGGATGCGGCGTCGCCGATTCCGGCAGCCCCTCGAAGACGGCGGCGTGGTCGTCGTCGACGCGCGGCAGTTCCATCTTCTCGTCGAGGCTGAGCGGGTTGCGGTTCGAGCCGGGCGCCGCCATCGCCGCCAGCAGGCCCGACAACGAGTCGTCGCGCTGCGCCGGCGCGAAGTAGAGCAGGCCGGCGATCGCCGCGACACACGACGCCGTCGCGCTCATCGCCCCGAGCCCGGCGTAGACGAAGTGCAGGTCCTCGAAGGCCCGCCCGAACTGGACCGGCCACGACGACTCGCGTTCGCTGCGCACCCGGCTCACCACCGACTGCGACATCGTCTCGAGATCCCGCGACAACTCGGCTTCGTTGCGCGGCGCCGACGCCAGCACGGCGCCCAGCATCTGCCGCACGTCACGCAGCTCCCGGGCGGTGGCGTGGCACGCGGCGCAGAGGGCCAGGTGGTTCTCGACCTGGACCTGCTCGTCGATCGCCAGCTCGCCGTCGTGCATCGGCTCGAGGAGATCGACGACCGCCGTGCACATCATCGAGTGCCTCATGGCCGGCCTCCTTCCAGGCGGGCCGTCAAGGCCGCGTCGATCGGGGACATCGGCTGGCCCGGGGTCTCACGCAGCTCCGCGCGGAGCAGCTCGCGGGCGCGGGCCAGGCGGGACTTGACCGTCCCGACCGCCACCCCTTGCGAGAACGCGATTTCCTCGTAGCTCAAGCCGTCCATCTCACGAAGGACCAGCGCCGAGCGCTGGTCGAAGGGCAGCGCCAGGAGCGCCGCCGTCAGCCGCGCCGCCAGCTCGCGGCGGCCCAGGACCCGATCCGGCTCGTTGGCCGTGCTGGTCGACGGCAGGTCCCCGTGCAGCTCGACGTGCTGGTCGAGCGACACCTGGGCCGACCGGAACCGCCGCCGCCACCAGCGCTGCCGGTTGCGCGCCTGGTTGACGACGATGCGATAGATCCAGGTCTTCAGCGTGGACTGGCCGCGGAACCGCGGCAGCACCCGGAAGACCTGCAGGAAGACGTCCTGCGACAGGTCGAGGGCGTCGTTGTGGTCGGCCAGCAGATGGAACGCGAGCTGGTAGACCATCCGCTGGTGCTCGACCACCAGGCGGGAGCAGGCGCTGTCGTCCCCGGCGATACACTGCGCCACCAGCACCGCTTCGCGGTCACCGGCGTCGGCCCACGTGATGGCACGCACAGGCTTCACTCCCTGATCTCCCGGCCTCGGGCACCGCCCCCTGCGTCGCGTCACGACGCGGCGGCGCCTCACCAGGATCGAGGATAACGCTGTGTCGTTGGACCCCGCAAGCCGGAGAAAGTTCCCCGCCTTCGCTCGCCGGACGTCTTCGGCGGCTGGCGAGCTTCGGCGCGGCAGGCCCTGGCGTGGGCGGAACCGGGCAGTTCCGGGCAACGACTGCCGGGGCGGACCCGGCCGCCGGCCAGCCGGGCGGCTACTGCTTGCGGGCGACGAAGTCGGAGATGCGCTGGATCGAGTCCAGGTTCTCCGGCAGCATCTCGGCATCCTCGACCGTGATGCCGAAAGTGCTCTCGACGAAGCCGATGACTTCCAGCACGCCCGTCGAGTCGATGATGCCCTGGTCGAGCAGCGACGCGGCGTCGGCGAGCGCCGCCGGGTCGGCGACGTAGAAGTTGCTCGTCACGAAGCTGCGCACCTGACTCTTGATCTCGCCGATGTCCATGTCTGTTCGTCCTTGCGATCCGCCATCCGGCCGTGAGCCCGCCGCCACTACTGGCCGGGAGCCTTGACCCGTCCATACGCCACCCGCGGCGTCCCGGCCGCGTTGCGGGCCAGGTCGATCGCGTCGTAGACGCGCGCCCGCTGGAACAGCAGCGCGATCTGTCGATCCTGCCCCTCGCCGATCTCGAACAGCAGCCAGCCGCCCGGCTTGAGCAGCGGCAGCGCTTCCTTCAGCACGCGCTGGTGGATGGTCAGCCCGTACGGGCCGCCGTCGAACGCCTCGCGCGGTTCGTGCTCGAGCAGGCCGGCCCGGTCGCCGGCCAGCCGCCCGGTCGAGATGTAGGGCGGGTTGCAGACGATGACGTCGATGGTGCCGTCGAGGCTACCGCCGTCCGGACCGGCGTCGGCGAGGCCGCCGAACAGGTCGCCCTGGCGCACCGTCACGCGATCGCCGAGGCCGAGGTGCTCGACGTTGCGGCGCGTCCAGCCGACGCAGCCGTCGGTCAGGTCGGTCATCCACACCCGCGCGCCGGGGACGAGAGTCGCGATCGCGCAGCCCAGGTTGCCGGCGCCACAGCACACGTCGATGACGCACGGCGACGGGCCGGCGGCCTTCACCTTCTCGATCGCCGTCCGGCCGAGCAGCTCGGTCTCCGGCCGCGGCACCAGGGCGCCAGGCCCGCACAGCAGGTCGATGCCGAGGAAGGTCTGGTGGCCGTCCTCCAGCCGCCGCGTGACGTCGATCTCGGGCAGGTCGTCCACTCGGCTGTCGCTCACTTCAGGTCGGTCTTCTTGATCTTGCCGGTCGTCGTCGTCGGCAGGTCCGGCACGATCTCGACGTACTTCGGCACCATGAAGTTCTCGAGCCTGGCCTGGCACTCGCGCTGGATGTCCTTCTCGGTCAGGCCGACGCCAGCCTCCAGGACGACGAACGCCTTCACCGCCTGGCCGAGGATGTCGTCCGGCACGCCGATGACCGCCGCGTCGCGGACGCCGGCGATGTTGTAGAGCACGTGCTCGACTTCCTTCGGCGCGACCTTCTCGCCGCGCGACTTGATGATGTCGTCCATGCGGCCGACGAAGTAGAGATAGCCCTCGTCGTCGAGCCGGCAGAAGTCGCCGGTGTGCAGCACCATCTCGCCGGGCAGCGGCCCCGGCTTCAGCTTCTTGGCCGTCGCCTCGGGCTTCTCCCAGTAGCCGCGCATCACCGTGGCGCCGCGGATGACCAGCTGCCCCACCGTGTTCGGGCCGACCGTGTTGCCCTCTTCGTCGACCAGCCACAGCTCGGTGTTCGGGATGGCGATGCCGACGCTGGTCGGCTTGCGATCGATGTCCTCGGGCGGCAGGTAGGTGCAGCGCTTGCACTCCGTCAGCCCGTACATCGAGTAAATCCGCGCCGTCGGGAACAGGTCGCGCAGCACCAGGATGTGCTTCACCGGCAGCGCCGCCGCCGTGTTGGTGACGAAGCGGATCTTGGAGAAGTCGTAGTCCTTCAGGTTCTTCAGCTCGGCGAGGACGGCGTAGATCGTCGGCACGCCCGGGAACCCGGTCACGCCTTCGTCGACCATCGCCTTGAGCACCTGCGCCGGGAACGTGAAGGAGCGCTCGAGCACCAGCCGCGCGCCGACCCGGGTCGACATGATCAGCTGATAGAGCCCGTAGTCGAAGGCCAGCGGCAGCACGCCGAGGACGACGTCGTCCTCCTGCATCCGCAGGTAGGTGCTGATCGACGTGGCGGCCGTCAGCATGTTGCGGTGCGTCAGCATCACGCCCTTGGGATCGCCGGTCGACCCCGAGGTGTAGATGATCGCCGCCAGGTCGATGTCGAGGCCGCGCCGCGGCGGCGGCGCGTCGCGCTCGGTCGACAGGTCCGGATCCTTCGGCCCGACGATCGTCCCCTTCAGGTAGGGCGAGCTCGCCGCCGGCGCCTGCCAGACGTTCTTCAGGTGCTCGTCGGTGATCAGGAACGACGCCCGGCAGTCCTTCAGGTAGTAGTCGAGCTTGTCGGCCTTGGTCAGCGGGTTGACGATCGAGACGACCGCGCTGGCCTTCAGCACCGCCCAGAACGCCACCACGGTATCGACCGTGTTGTCGCCGTAGACGATGACGCGATCGCCGCGCTGGACGCCGCGCTCGACGAGCACGTGGGCCAGGTGGTTGGCGCGCCGGTCGATGGCCTGGAACGTCAGGCGATCCTTGGCGCGGACGAGCGCGACCTTGTCGCCCAGCACGCGTGCGGCGTGCTCGACGTAGTCGTGCAGCTGGGGAACGGCTCCGTGGATGTCGGCCATGAGCGGATGCGCGCGACCGCGCCGGCTAAATCTCGACGACCTTTTCGATCAGCACCGGCGGCTGGTGCAGGTAGCGCGTGGTGCGGCGCTTGGATTCGATGTCCTTGAACACCCGCTCGACCTGCGCCGGCTGCAGGCCGACCACGGGCGCGACCTCGGCCGCGGCGACGCCGTGGTTGACGGCATAGAGGCACAGATCCATCCGGTCGTAGGGCAGGGCGAAGTAGAACTCCTCCTGCGTCTGCGCCATCGAATACGTGTCCGTGGTCGGCGGCCGGCGGCGGATCTCGTCGGGCAGGTCGAGCGCATGCGCGAGCGCGTAGACCTGGGTCTTGTAGAGATGCGCGATCGGCTTGAAGTCGGCGGCGCCGTCGCCCTGCTTGACGAAGAAGCCCTGGTCGTACTCCAGCCGGTTCGGCGTCCCGGCCACCGCGTAGTTCAGGCGATCGGCGTGGTAGTACTCCGTCATCTTGCGGACGCGCTGCTTGTAGTTGGTGGCGGCGACGAGCTGCAGGTAGGCCGCCAGCGGCATCCGCGACGTCTCGGTCTTCCCGTCAGGGCCCTGCACGGTCAGCTGGAACACGTTCAGCCGATCGCTGTCGAGGATCGACGGCAGCGTGATCTTGCACTTCCAGTCGTCGCCGTAGTGCGGGAATACCTGGCGGATGGCCTCGTTCTGGCGCTCGTAGCAGCGCAGGCCGCGCAGCGCCGGGGCGATGTCCTCGACGACGGCTTCGATGCCGAGGTGCGAGGCCAGCATCCGTCCGAGGCGGAGCGCGTCGTCGGACGAGTCGCGCTCGGGCATGAAGACCCCGAGGACCCGCTCCTTGCCCAGGGCCTTCACGCACAGCGCCGCGACCACCGAGCTGTCGATGCCGCCCGAGAGGCCGACCACCGCGCCGCGGCGCCGCAACGTGCCCATCACCTGCTGCCGGATCGCCTCGGCCACGGAGGCCGCGACGGCCGGCGCGTCGATTGCCAGGATTTCCTTCGTGAACATCGCTGGGGGATGCTAACACGGCGTCGGCGACGGGTCGTCACCGCGGCGACAGCCAGTCGCGGAGCCCGTCGCCCAGGAGGTTGAAGCCGATCACGACCAGGGCGATGGACGCGCCGGGAAAAAGCGTCAAGTCCGGTGCATCGGGGACCGACCAGGCGGGGACTACCGCGCGGGGGCGGCATCCTCGCCTGTGGTGCCAGCGGTGCCGATCGACACGTCGGCGAGCCCGGAGCGCACCATGTACCAGTACAGGGCCACGCCGGGCAGCGCGATCAGCGTCGTCAGCAGGTAGAAGTTCACGTAGCCCATCGACTCGATGAGCGCGCCGGCCGTGGTTCCGGTGAGAAACCGGCCGGCGATGCTGGCCAGGGCGGACAGCAGGGCGTACTGCGTGGCGGTGAAACGCAGATTGCACAGCGCGGACATGTAGGCCACGACGGCGACGCCGCCGATGCCACTGGCCACGTTCTCGAAGCCGATGGCCCCGACCATCCCGATGTTGCTGTGGCCGTAGGCGGCGAGCGCCGCGAAACTGAGGTTCGAAACGGCCATCAGGATCAGGCTCACGAGCACCGACCGCTTCATCCCCATCGACGCGTACAGCACGCCGCCGATGAAAATCCCGGCCAGATAGGCGAAGAACCCCATGCCGACGTCGTAGAACGCGATTTCGTCGTTGCTGAAGCCCAGCTGGTCGAAGAGCAGCCGCAGCGTCAGGTTCGCCAGCGTGTCGCCCATCTTGTGGATGAGCACGAAGGTCAGCACGACCAGGGCGCCACGCCGCTGCAGGAACTCGACGAGCGGGCTGAAGTACGCGACCGCCGCCGCGAGCACGCCGGCCGGCGGCGGGGCGGGCCGGCGGCGCGTCGGCTCGCCCATCACCACACCCACCAGCATCGCCGGCAGCGCGAAGAGCGCGCACGCAGCATAGGCCGCGGCCCACCCGTAGCGTGCGGCGATCACCAACGCCAGGGCGCCCGCCGACACGCTGCCAATCCGCCAGCCGTACTGCGACATGCCGGATCCGACGCCGAGCTGATGCGGCTCCAGCAGTTCGATCCGGTAGGCATCGATCACGATGTCGAAGGTCGCGCCGAGGACACCGACGAGGATGGCGGCGGCCGCCACCATCGGGAGCGCCGTCCTGGGATCGAGGCTGCCCAGGAAGACGACGGCGGCCATCACCAGCCCGCCCACCAGCCAGAGCCACGAGCGCCGCTGGCCGAAGCGGCCGAGGACCGGCAGGCGCACGGTGTCCACCAGCGGCGCCCACAGCCATTTGAAGTTGTAGGCCAGGAACGTCAGGGCGAACGCCGTGACCGCGCTCTTCCGGATGCCGTACTGCGCCAGCCGCGTGGTGAGCGTCGCGGCGATCATGGCGAACGCGAACCCTGACGACACACCGAGGAACGCCGCCGCGAGAGGCGCCGCCTCGACATAGGGGCGAACGCCTTCGGGGAGCCGGCCGCGCCAGCCCTGTGACGCCGCGGCGCCCGGTGGGGTCATGGCCTCTACTCTACCCGCACGTCGGATGGGCGTCGTGGCCTTCGATCCCGAGCCGCACGAGCAGCTTGCGCAGGCCCTGGCGCGACACGCCGAGGTCACGCGCCGCCTGCGTCGAACGATGGCCGGCGCGGGCCAGCGCGGCGCGCACGAACTGCTCCTCGAAGCCGCGCCGGGCCAGGCTCAGCGTCTGCCCCGCCGGCGCGGCCGCGACCACCGCCTCCGGCAGCGCCGCCGGCGTGACCAGGCCCCGCGCCGGCGCGTTCACGGCGAGCGCGCGAAGGACGTTCTGCAGCTCTCTCACGTTGCCGGGCCAATGATAGCGCGCGAGCGCGGCCAGCGTGGCCGGGTGCAGCGCGGCGCGGGTGCCGGTCCGCGCCGCGGCGTCGGCCCAGAAGGCGCGGGCCAGGACGGCGACGTCGCCGGGCCGCTCACGCAGGGGCAGGACCGCGATCCGCACCACCTCGAGGCGATAGCGGAGATCGGCGCGGAACCGTCCCGCCTCGACTTCGTCGGCGAGGACGCGGTTGGTCGCCGCGACGAGGCGCACGTCGACGCGGCGGGCGTGGCTCTCGCCGACGCGCCGCACCTCGCCGTCCTGGATCACCCGCAGCAGCTTGGCCTGCGCCCGCGGCGACAGCTCGCCGACTTCGTCGAGGAACAACGTGCCGCCGTCGGCGTCCTCGAACAGCCCGGCCCGATCGCGGACGGCGCCGGTGAAGGCGCCGCGGGCGTGGCCGAAGAGCTCGGCCTCGAGCAGATCGTCGGTCAGCGCCGCGCAGTTGACCGTGCACAGCCGGCGCGGCCGGCGCGGCCCGGCGGCGTGCAGGGCCCGCGCCACCAGTTCCTTGCCGGATCCGCTCTCACCGTCGACCAGGACGTGGAACGGCGCCGCGGCGACGCGGACGACCCGGGCCCGCAGCGCCACCATCGCCGCGCTCGTCCCGAGCAGGCCCAGCGTGTCGACGGCGGCGTCGAGTCGGCCGGCCTCGCCGGCCGGCGTGTCCGCCAGACGGATCGCGTGCGGCGCCACCGCCGTCGCCGCCGCGACGAGGAGCAGCTCGGCGTGGCTGCGATCGACGGCGGGCTCGCCGTCCCACGCGCAACTGAGTGCGCCGACCGTCTCGCCGCCGCAACGCAGCGGCACCGCCGCCGCGACGGCGCGCGCGCTCCCGTCGCTGAGGCCGTCGTGGACCTCGAGGCCGTCGATCGGCGTGCGGGCGCCGCGCCCGGTGGCGAGCGCCCGCGCGACGACGGCGTCGACGCGGCGCACCGACGCGGTGCCCACCCGCGACAGCACCTGCGCCGACGCCGTGTGCACCCACGCGCCGGAGGCCTGCAGCCGATCGCGCACGATGCCACACGCCCGCTCGAGCGCCTGCGCCGTATCTTCGGCATCGACGACGCGCTCGAGCAATCCCTGCAGGTCCGGCGACATGGCGAAGAACCGTGCAAGAACCCGGCCGCGCGGCCGGCGGCGGCGATGGAGCCGCGATGTGGCCGGACGCCGCGAAAACAAAGGGAGAAACTGCATCATGTACAATTGCCGGCGATGCTCCGATTTCTCACGGCCGGCGAGTCGCACGGTCAGGCGCTCGTCGTCATCGTCGAGGGCCTGCCGTCCGGACTGGTCGTCGATCCGGCCGTCACCGCCGGCGATCTCAAGCGGCGCCAGGGCGGCTACGGCCGCGGCCGGCGCATGGCGATCGAGTCGGACACGGCCGAGGTGCTCTCCGGCATCCGCAAGGGGCAGACGCTGGGCGGCCCGATCGCGCTGGTCGTGCGCAATCGCGACTGGAGCAACTGGCAGAACACGATGCACGTCGGCCCCGAGCCGCCGCCGGATGCCACCGGCGCGCGCAAAGCCGCGGTGACGCGGCCCCGTCCGGGCCACGCCGACCTGGCCGGCGCACTCAAGTACGAGCGCGACGACATGCGCGACATCCTCGAGCGCGCCAGCGCCCGCGAGACGACGATGCGCGTCGCCGCCGGCTCGCTGGCCCGCCAGCTCCTCGCCCGCTTCGGCGTCGAGGTGGTCAGCCACGTCTTCCGCATCGGCCCGGTCGGCATCTCGGATCCACTGGGCGTCGGCTTCGAGACTGCCAAGCAGATTCCGGCGGACGCGCCGCTCCACTGCGCCGACCGCGAGGCCGAAGCGCGAATGATCGCCGAGATCGACAAGGCCAAGGACGCCGGCAACACCCTCGGCGGCGCCTTCGAGGTCATCGCGCATGGCGTGCCGGTCGGCCTCGGCAGCCACGTCCACTGGGATCGCAAGCTCGATGGCCGCCTGGCGCAGGCGCTGATGTCGATCCACGCGATCAAGGCGGTGGGCATCGGCATCGGCCCGCTGGTGGCGGAGCGGCCCGGCTCGGAAGTGCACGACGAGATCGTGCTGCCGCCGCCGGGCACGCCGGCCCGCGACGTCGCCGTCCATCGCCCGACCAACCGCGCCGGCGGCCTCGAGGGCGGCATCACCAACGGCGAGGACATCCGCGTCACCGGCTACATGAAGCCGATCGCCACGCTGATGCAGCCGCTGCGATCGGTCGATCTGGCAACCGGCCTCGAGTCGCCGGCGGCGATCGAGCGCAGCGACGTGTGCGCCGTGCCGGCCGCGGCGGTCGTCGCCGAGGCGATGGTCTGCCTGGTGCTCGCCGACGCCTTCCTCGAGAAGTTCGGCGGCGACTCGATCATCGAGATCGCCGCCAACGTCGAGAGCGCCCGCGCCCGTGTTCGCGCCCACTTCTCCCCCGCCGACGTCACGGCCTGAACGGCTGAGATGGTCCGGCCGATCCTCCGCTACGGCGAGCCGCTGCTGCACGACGTCGCGACGCCGGTGGCCGCGGACTCGATCACCGCCCCGGCGACCCGGGCCCTGATCGACGACCTCCTCGACACGCTGCGCGACGCCCACGGCGTCGGCATCGCCGCGCCGCAGGTCGGCATCCGGCAGCGTGTCTGCGTCGTCGACGTGTCGGGCGGCTGCCGCCCCGAGGATCTGCTGGTGCTGGTCAACCCGTCGTTCGAGGCCCGCGACGGCCTGCAGCTCGAGCTCGAAGGCTGCCTGAGCCTGCCGGGCATCGAGGCGACGGTGGCGCGCCCGGCCCGGGTCCGCGTCCGCCACCTCGATCGCGACGGCCGCGAGCGGACGCTGGTCGGCGACGGCCTCCTCGCTCGCGCCATCCAGCACGAGATCGATCACCTCGACGGCGTGCTCTTCGTCGATCGCCTGCCGGTGATCGCGCGCCGCCTGCTGCTGCGCCGCCTGCGTCAGCGCCGTCGCAAGGAGGGCTGGTAGTGGCACTGCGCGTCCTGTTCTTCGGGACCCCGGCCTTCGCCGTACCGACGCTCGAGGCGCTGCTCGCCTCGGCGGACGCGACCGTGGTCGCCGCCGTCACGCAGCCCGACAAGCCGCGCGGACGCGGCCAGCAGGTGTCGGCGTCGCCGATCAAGGCGCGCGCCGAATCCGCCGGCCTGCCGGTACTGCAGCCGACCAGGCTGGCCAGCGAAGACTTCCTCGAAGCGGTCCGGGCCTTCGAGCCGGATCTCGGCGTGGTGGCGGCCTACGGCCGGCTGCTGCCTGAAGGGGTCCTGGCCCTGCCCCGGCTCGGGCTGATCAACGTGCACGCCTCGCTGCTGCCGCGGTGGCGCGGCGCCTCTCCGATCGAGCGGGCGATCATCGAGGGCGACCGCGAGACCGGCGTGACGATCATGCGCGTCGTCAAGGCGCTCGACGCCGGCGCGATGATCGCGGTGGCGCGGACGCCGATCGATCCCGACGAGACCGCCGAGGGACTCGAAGGGCGGCTCTCCGAGATCGGGGCCTCGCTGCTCGTGTCGACGCTGCCGAGCCTGGCCGATGGCAGCGCCCGCGAAGTGCCGCAGGACGAGGCGCTCGTCACGCTGGCGCCGCGCATCGCCAAGACCGACGGCCTGATCGACTGGGACGCGCCGGCGCGCGCCGTGCACGACACGGTGCGGGCCCTGGTGCCGTGGCCGCGCGCCTACACCTATCTCGGCGCGGTGCGCCTGGTCGTCCACGAGACGCGGCCGCTGGCGTGTCTCGCCGCCGCGTGGGCGGCCGCCGGCGCGGCCGGGCGCGAACCGGCCGGCCTGGTGCCACAACCAGGCGTCGTCGCGCCGGCGCCCAAGGGCGTGCTCCTCGTCGGCGCCGGCGAGGGCTCGGTCATCGAGGTCCGCCGCGTCCAGGAGGATGGCCGGCGCGTCCTCGACGCCCGCGCGTTCCTGGCCGGACGACCGCTCCCCGCCGGCACCGCCTTCACCAGCCAGGCCTCGTCGTGAGCGCCGCGCGGCGCGTCTCGCGATTGACCGGCGCGGCTCCGGCCCGGGTGGCGGCGTGGCGGACGCTGGCGCGCGTCCGCGCCGGCGCGACCCTGGCGGACGCCATCGCCCGCGAGCGCGAGACGCTCACCGACGCCCGCGATCGCGCCCTCGCTCACGATCTGGCGACCGGGGTGCTCCGCTGGCGATTGGCCCTCGACGCCGCCATCGCTGCCTCGAGCAACCGCGAGCTCGCCCGCCTCGACGTCGAGGTGCTCGACATCCTGCGCCTCGGCGTCTACCAGCTCCGCCATCGCGATCGCCTGCCGGCGCACGCCATCGTCTCGGACGCCGTCGCGCTGACGCGGCTGGCGGCGCGCACGTCGGCCGGCGGCTTCGTCAACGCCGTGCTCCGCCGCCTGTCCGCCGCGGCCGCGGCGCCGCCGCCCGACGACGCGGCGCTGGCCGCGCAACCGATTGACGCCGTCGCCACGCAGCTCGCCCATCCGGCCTGGCTGGCGGCGCGCTGGGCGGCGCGCCTCGGCATCGACGCCGCCATCGCCTGGATGCGCTTCGACAACGAGCCGGCGCCGTTGACGCTGCGCGCGCTGCCGTCGGCCGGCACGCGCGAGGCGCTCGCCGAGCGCCTCGCCGCCACCGGCGTCTCGACGATGCCGGCGCGGTGGGCGGCGGAGGGCTTGATCGTCACCGGCGGCAATCCGCTCGACGACACGGCGGGAGGCTTCGTCGTGCAGGACGAAGCCTCACAGGTCGTCGGCGCCTTCGCCGCCGCCTTCCCGGCCTCACGGCGGCTCGACGTCTGCGCCGCGCCGGGCGGCAAGACGCTGGCGCTGTGGGCCGCCGACACCGGCGGCCTCGTCGTCGCCGGCGATTGCCGGCCGCGCCGCGTACGGCTGCTGCGCGAGACGCTGGCCCGCGCCGGCGCCGGCCGGCTGCCGATCGTGCAGCACGACGCGGTCGGCCCGCTGCCCTATCGCGACGTCTTCGATCTCGTCCTGGTGGATGCGCCCTGCTCCGGGCTGGGGACGCTGCGGCGGGAGCCGGACTTGAAATGGCGGCGGACCGAAGCGGAACTCCCGTCGATGGCCGACCTGCAGCGGCGGATGCTGGCCCACGCGGCGCGCGTCGTAGCTCCGGGCGGCGTGCTGGTCTACGCGACGTGCTCGAGCGAGCCGGACGAGAACGAGGCGGTCGCGGACGGATTCCTCGCCGAACACGGAGAGTTCGCCGCCGCCGGTGCGCCGCCGGCACCGCCGGGACTCGCCTCGCTCATCGATGCCGCAGGGCGGCTGTACACGTCACCGGCGGAACACGGCCTCGAAGCGTTCTTCGCGGCCGCGTTCCGCCGGCGGATTCGATCCTTCGACTCCGCGGCGTCGACTCGTCGCTCAGGGTTGCGGCGGCGGGGGCGGCGGGGGCTCGGTCTCCTCGATGTCTTCGTTGAGGCCCAGGAGTGTGCTCATCGCCCCGACGTCGTCGAGATCGCCCCACGTGTTGTTGGCCTCGGTGACCGCCGAGTCGCCCCACACGACGTGGTTGCCGTCCACGGTCCCGAGCATCGCGTCACCCCACACGATGTGGTTCACCCACACGGCGGTGTCACCCCACACGATGTGGAGCGGGTCGACATCGCCGACGCCCCAGGGCGATGCGCTGTCGCCCCACACGACGTGGGTCGCGAAGAGGGACTGGTTGTAGAACACGGTGTCGCCCCACACGACGTGGCTGTCCCAGATCACCCGGGCGAACCAGGGCAGCGAGACCCCATCCACAGCCGTGGAGGTCGCCGGCATCGACGTCATCCAGTAGCCGCCGGTCGTGGTCATCGGGTTGGCGCGGCGCGCCAGGCGCAGCGCGCCCAGCAGGTTCACCTCGCCGGCGCCCTGCGCGAGGCGCGGGATCCCGTCGAGCGGCAGCGCCGAGTACCTGCAGCATCGCCTTGACGGCGTTCGGCGTCGGCTTGCGGCCGAAATTCGTCTGCTGCACGTCGAGCATGCTGGCGACGACGCCGGACACGACGCCGGTCGACATGCTGGTGCCCGACAGCCGGAGCGGCGAGTTTGGCGAGCTGGGAAGCCCGAGAAGACCGGCCAGCGTGTCCGGCACGCGGCTGAGCGGCAGCGTCTCATACAGCTTCGAGCTCTGGGGCACCGCGGCGACGAGCCGGTGGCCCGGCGCCAGCACGTCCGGCTTCGCGTACCCGTCGAACCAGCTGGGCCCGCGCGAGCTGTACGGCGCGACGGTGTCGTCCGCATGCGTCGCGGTGTTGTTCAGGTTCACGGTGCCGACGGTGATGGCCGACGGCGCGTTGCCGGGCGACGAGATGCCGCCGAAGCCGACTAGGCCAGTCGTCGGGTTGATGCCGTTGTTGCCGGCCGACACCACCACCACGATCCCCGCGCGCACCGCCGACTCCACCGCGAGCACGAGCGGATCGCTGGCCGCCGGCTCGTAGATCACGTGGCCGAGCGACAGGTTGAGGACGTCGATGCCCAGCGCCGTCCGGTTGGCGACCGCGAACTCGATCGCCTTGATGACGTGGCTCGTGTAGCCGCCGCCGTTGTTGTCGAGGACGCGCAGCGCGATGATGCGCACGCCCGGGGCGACGCCCTGGTAGTAGCCGCTGGAGCGGGTCCCGTTCGACGCGATCAGGTGCGCCACGTGCGTCCCGTGACCGTAGCCGTCCGCCGGGGCCGCGCTCACCGCCGCGCCGCTGCGGAAGTCGTACGACGCCGTGATGTTCAGCTCGCTGCTCGCCGCCACGCCCGAGTCGATCACCGCGACGCCGACGCCGCCCCCTTCCCAGTTCGAGCTGCGGTAGGCCATCGCCCCGCGGACGACCGAGTACCGCGAGGTGGGGTCGGCGCAGGCGCCGCCCGAGCCGGCCGCCGTCGTGGAGCAGGCGTCGTAGGCCGACTGGTGGACCTCGACGGGCGCGTCGATCGAGACGCCTTCGACTTCCGGCAGCTGGACGAGCTGCAGGAGGTCGTCCTCCTTCACCTCCGCGAGGATCCCGTTGATCAGCGAGAAGCCGAACCTGTCGGAACCCCGGGGCGCCCGCGCGAAGCGCTTCGGCATCTCGGACTTCGCGAGGTCGACGCCGACACGCGTGCGGATGATGATGCGCACCTTGCGGCCCTGGCCCTTACGGTCAACCTGGGCGTCGAGCACGCGCCGCAGGCCCCGATCGAGCTTGTTGAACCACGGCCCGCGCCCGGCACGACGTTCACCGCGCCCCGGCTCCGCAGCCGCGACGTTCGCGGAGACGACACCGGCAAGCAACCACATCACGACCGCCGAAAGGGGAGCCCTCATGCCCGTCCGGTAGAGCACGCGCCGTGCCACCCCGGCCGTCGTCCACGGACGCGCTCAAGTCATTGCGCAACGGACGGTTACGATCGCGCGGTCGGCGCTGCACGAAGCTGCCCATGATCCAGGAACGAACAAGAGTTACGTCGCTGGCTGGAACGGCGAGGACGAAACGGCCCTGTTTCGGCCCGTTCCTGGCGATCCTCCCGAATTGAAACGCATGTCCCGGAGTGAGGCACCGATTACGAGGTTGGAAATCGCGGCGCCCGGGCAGGCGGGCGTGAAGACGTGCAGTCGCATGCCGGTCGACGACGGGGCTGGCTGGAAGCGTCGGGCTGGCAGCCGATGTCTAGGCGACGTCGCGGCCCGGCATCGTCGCGGGCGCGACGGAGGTCCCGGGAAGGCCGGACATGGAGGAGGACCGGGACGACGACAGCTCGCTGCGCGGCCGGCGATCGCGGCGGCCGGCCTTGTCCTGATACATCCGGTGATCAGCCCGGGCGAGCAGGCTCTGGTAGTCCTCGCCGTCGGCCGGGAAGGTCGCGCAGCCGGCGCTGAGGCGCAGCGGCACGCGGGCCACGCCGAGGTCGACCGGGCCGCGATCGGCCGCCTGCTGCAGCTCGCGGCGCTTGGCCTCGGCCTCGGCCGCGTCGCAGTCCGCGAGCACGATGACGAACTCGTCGCCGGCGTAGCGGGCGCAGACGTCGTAGGGCCGGAGCGCGCCGGCCAGGAGCTGGGCGACGCTCTTCAACGCCGCGTCGCCGGTCGGGTGCCCGTAGTGGTCGTTGATGCCCTTGAACTCGTCGAGGTCGAACACGATCAGCGACAGCGGCCGGTTGCCGCGCCGGGCCCGCGCGATTTCGGTCGACGCGTGCATCTTCAGGAACCGCGCGTTCGGCAGGCCGGTCACCAGGTCCGACAGCGAGTCCTCGCGCGTCCGCTCGAACAGCATCGAATGATAGATGACCGCCGCCGCCTGCTCGCCGACGCGCTCGAGGAAGCGCTGGTGCTCCGGCTTGAAGGCGTCGACTTCGGCGTGGTACACCGCCAGCGCGCCGATGCACTCGTCGTTGAAGGCCAGCGGCGTGATGAGCGCCGCCCGCAGCCGTGAGTCGCCCGACACCTCGCCGATCACGAAGTCGAGACCGGCTTCGCCGTTGAGGAGCGCCTGGCGCTCGCGAACGGCCCAGCCGACGTTGCCGGCGCCGAGCGGCAGGACGAGCTCGCGCAGCATGCTGGAGTCGACGCCGCTGGCCTCGGCGCAGCGCACCGAGCCGGCGCCCTCGACCTTGAGGAACAGCGCACACGCCGAGTACGGCACGAGCGCGCCGAGGCGGGAGCCGACCAGGGTGAAGGTATCCGAGACGCCGAGGCTGCGGCCCATCGACTGCGCGATCTCGTAGAGGACGTAGAGCTCGCGATGGGCCCGGGCGATGTCGTCGAAGACGTGGCGCGGTTCGCCGGCCTTGGGCGGAGGCAGCGTCCGATTCGCCGAGCCCATCGCCGTCGCACCGGTGCCGGGGCCGACCGCGCGCGGCGTCGCTTCGGGGACGCCTTCGGCGACCAGCGCCGGCATCATCGCCACGAACGCGCCGACGACGCGGGGATCGAGGGCGCGCCCGGCTTCGTCCTGCAGCGTCGCCATCGCCACCGCCTCCGGCACGGCGCGGCGGTAGGGGCGATCGCAGGTCAGGGCGTCGTAGTAGTCGACGACGCTGATGATGCGGGCGCCGAGCGGGATGTGCTCGCCGGCCAGGCCGTCGGGATAGCCCGAGCCGTCCCAGCGCTCGTGGTGCGAGCGCACCAGCGGCACGACCGGGTACGGGAACGGCACGTTCGAGATGATCTCGGCGCCGACGCGCGGATGCGCCTGGACGCGGACGAACTCCTCGGCGGTCAACGGCCCCGGCTTCGACAGGATGTACTCGGGCACGGCCAGCTTGCCGATGTCGTGCAGCAGCGCCGCGGTCTTGACGCCGCGGACCTCGCTCTCGCTCATGCCCAGCGCCTGCGCCAGGCGGCCGGCGAGCCGCTCGACGCGGCGGACGTGCTGCGTGAAGGCGTTGTCCTTGGCGTCGATCGCCGCGGCCAGGGCCTCGACCGTCGCCAGGTGCAGGTCGGAGACCTCGCGCACCTGCCGCTGTTCGTCGGCGAGGCGCTCGAAGTAGACGTGATAGCTGCGATACGTCAGCAGCGCCGGGACCGCGACCGCCAGCAAGAGCACGACGGCGCTGACGTGGCCCAGGGCCGAGACGAACGCCGCCGCCGCCGCGGCGCCGACGACGTAGCCCGGCGCCGTCCACAGGAAGTCGGCGTTCCACACCGCCAGCGGCGAGGCGCTGCGCGACCACGCGACGGCCATCGCGATGAGCGAGGTGGTGACGATGAAGTAGGAGCCGGCGGCGCCGGCGACCGCGAGGGCGTAGGTCAGCGGCGGCGCCTCGCGGGCGCCGCCGAGCATGAGATAAGCCTGGCCGGCGGCGGCCGTCGCCAGGACCACCGCCGCCATGCTGAAGAGCACCTGGTGCGGCGGGTTGCGCCGGCGCACCCGGAAGGTCGTCTGGCTCCAAGTGCTCAGCGCCGCGGCGACGCAGGCGAGATTCGGGACCGACGAGCAGCAGCGCCGCGAAATCGACGGAGTAGGACAGGCTCATCGTCGAGCCGCCGCCGGTCAGCGGCAGGCGGACCTTGAAGGTGGCGCTGATCGAGGAGACCAGCAGCAGGCCGAAGAACCAGGCCATCGTCGCGACCGACGCCGTCGGCGTCGAGCCGAACGCGAGACGCACCGCGGCCGCCGCCACGGTGGCCCCCGTCAGCCATCGCAAGCGGGTCGGCAGCGCCGCCCAGGCCGCGCTGTCGTTACCCATCGCGGCGCTCGGGATGGCGCTCGGGGCGGCTTCGTTCCAGACCGTACTCGGCGATCTTGCGATAGAGCGTGGCGCGGCCGATCTCGAGAACCGTGGCTGCCGCTTTCTTGTTCCAGCCGGTCGCGTCGAGGACGCGGATGATGTGCGCCTTCTCGGCGGTGGCGAGGCTGACGAGCGCCGACGGCTCGGCGGTGGCGTCGGGCAGGCGGCCGACCGCGGAGAACTGGACGTCGGCGGCCCCCACCAGACGGCCCGGCGCCGACAGCGCCGCGCGCGCGATGGTGTTCTCGAGCTCGCGGATGTTCCCCGGCCAGTCGTGGCGCACCAGGCGCTCGACGGCCTCCGGTGACAGCGTCTTGTCGTCCGGCGCCAGGCTGTGCGACGTGCAGTAGTGGCGCAGGAAGCGCTCGGCGAGGAGCGGAATGTCGCTGACCCGCTCGCGCAGCGACGGCAGCCGGATCAGGAACGCGTTGACGCGGTAGTAGAGATCCTCGCGGAAGCGGCCTTCGCGCACGAGATGCTCGAGCGGCCGGTTGGTCGCGCAGATCAGACGGAAGTCGGTCTCGATCGAGCGCTGGCCGCCGAGCCGCTCGAAGCGGCGCTCCTGGAGGACGCGCAGCAGCTTGGCCTGGCCCATCGACGACATGTCGGCGATTTCGTCGAGGAACAGCGTGCTGCGGTCGGCCAGCTCGACGCGTCCGGGCTTGCTGCCGGCGGCGCCGGTAAAGGCGCCCTTCTCGTAGCCGAACATCTCCGACTCGAACAGCGTATCGGGGAGCGCCGCGCAGTTGAGCGCCTGCATGTCGCGCCCGCGCCGCGGCCCGAGCTCGTGAATCATGCGCGCCGCGACTTCCTTGCCCGAGCCGGTCGGGCCGAGGATGAGCACGGCGATCTCGGACTTCGCCGCGGCGCGGATCGACTCGAAGACGACCAGCATCTTCTCGTCGCGGCCCATGATGTCGCGGAAGTGCTGCGCTGCCGGCGAGGTCTCCTCGACGCTGGTTCGGACCGGGCGCTTGAGCAGTGCGTCGATGAGCGGGCCCCACCCGCCGCCGCCGTCAGCCTCGAACCAGCCGTCCGCCGCCCGCACCAGGCCGGCCTCGACGAGATCGTCGAGGCAGTTCTGCACATCCTGCGGCAGTCGCGCGAAGTGCTGCGCCAGCGTGTCGAGCGAGAAGCGCCCGTCGGGCCGCTGGTGCAGATGACGCAGCAGCGACGCCCGGAGGGGCGACTGGATGAGCGCGTTGAAGCGGTCCGAGCGATCGACGAGGAAGCCTGGGTCGTCGTGGCGATCGCCGAGCCCGGAGGGTTTCACGACATGCATTGGACGCGGCGCGTGAGCCCATCGGACGGAGTCCTGCCGCCGAAGATGGACGAGTCGGACCGTGCTACCTAAATCGGGTCCGCTGTCTCAGAACTTGAGTTGGCCGCACAAGCGTGCTCCACAGTGCAACATGAGACGTGCGCGCTCCGTGTGCGGTGGCTAACCTGTAATAGACTCTGCAGTTAAGGATGGCGCTGGGAACTCGTGTGTGGGGCGTCGGGCGGATGCTGGTACTGGCCGGCGCGCTTTTCGTGACCTTTTTCGTGTTCTTCGCGGCAGCGGCGCGCATCGCCATCCGCGCCCGCGATGTGGTCGTTCCGGAACTCGGCGGCCAGGCGGTCAACGGCGCCTCCCAGACGCTCGCCCCGCTCGGCCTCACGCTGCGCGTCGCCGAGGATCGCCGGCCCGATGCCAAGGTGGCAGAAGGGCGCATCGTCGCGCAGGAGCCGCGGCCCGGCAGCGTCACCCGCCGGCCGCGCGCGATCCGCGTCTGGCTCAGTGCCGGCGCCCGCGCGCCGGTCGTCCCCGATCTCATCGGCTCGTCGGAGCGCGCCGCGATCATCCGGCTGCAGGCCGACGGCCTGAACCTGACCCGGACGGTCGAGATCAAGTCGGCCGACTACCCCGCCGACACCGTCATCGGCCAATGGCCGCCGGCCCGGGTCAAGGCCGCCGACGTCGTGCTGCTGGTGAACCGCAGCGAGCGCGGCGCCACCTACGTCATGCCCGACGTCATTGGCATCGACGGCACGCGGGCCGCCGATCTGCTCCGCGGCTGGGGCTTCCGCGCCAGCGTCGTCGGCACCTATCCCTACCCCGGCATCGCCCCGAACATCGTCCTGCGACAGAGCCCGCGGGCCGGCTTCCAGGTCGCGCCCGGCGACGCCATCTCGCTCGAGGTCAGCCGGTGAACCCGATCCACATCGCGCCGTCGATCATTGCGTCCGATGCGCTGGCGCTCGGCGCCGCGGCGAAGAGCGTCGAGGGCGGCGGCGCCGACGCGCTGCACGTCGACGTGATGGACGGCCAGTTCGTACCCAACATCACCCTCGGCCCGTGGATTGTCCAGGCCCTGGCCCGGGCCACGTCGCTGCCCCTCGACGTGCACTTGATGGTCGACGCGCCGGAGCGGTATCTCGACACGTTCGCCAAGGCCGGCGCCGCCGGCCTGACCGTCCACGCCGAGGCGACGCGGCACCTGCATCGCACGCTGCAGGCGATTCGCGCGCTCGGCAAGACGGTCGGCGTCGCGCTCAACCCGGCCACGCCGATCGCGGCGATCGAGGACGTCGTCGACGATCTCGACGTCGTCCTCGTCATGTCGGTGAACCCCGGCTTCAGCTGGCAGACGTTCATCCCGCACAGCGAGGCCAAGATCGCGGCGGTGCGGGCGCTGCTGTCGGCGCGCGGCAGCCGGGCCCGCCTGCAGGTCGACGGCGGCGTCGATCAGGCCAACATCGGCCGCCTGGTCGCGGCCGGCGCCGACACGTTCGTGTCGGGCGCGTCGGTCTTCGGCACGCCCGACCCGGCCGCGGCGGTCCGGGCCCTGCGCGCGGCCGCGGAGGCGGGCGCGTGACCGGCGCAGATCTGACCGGTCCTGCGCTCGAGGCCGGCCCGGTCTCGCGATCGCCGGTCCGGGTCCGCTACGCCGAAACGGATCAGATGGGGGTGGTCTATTACGCCAACTACTTCGTCTGGTTCGAGGTCGGGCGGACCGATCTGCTCCGGACGCTGGGCAGCACCTACCGGCAGCTCGAGGCCGAGGGATTGAGCCTGCCGGTGATCGACGCCTCCTGTCAGTACGCCGCTCCGTGCCTGTATGATGACGAGCTGGTCGTCGTGACCCGGGGCCACCTGCTGTCGCCCATCCGCGTGGCGTTCAGCTACGCGGTCGAGCGGCCCGACGGCACCGTCGCAGCGCGCGGGCGCACCGAGCACGCGGCCCTGGGCGGCGATGGCCGGCCGCGCCGCCTGCCGGCGTTCCTGCGCGAGGCGCTGTCGGCGGCCGACCGCACCAGCCCCGCCGCGCGGGGATGATCCAGACCGTGACCATGCACGCACTCGTCACCGGCGCCGCCGGGTTCATCGCCTCCCACGTCGCCAGCCTGCTCCTCGAGCACGGCGCGACGGTGCACGGCGTCGACGCGTTCACCGACTACTATCCGCGTCCGCTGAAGGAGGCCAACCTGGCCACCCTGGCCGGGCGCCCGGGCTTCACCTTCACCGAGGCGGCCCTCGAGAACGCCGACCTGGACGCGCTACTGCGGGGCGTCACCCACGTCTTCCACTTCGCCGCGCAGGCCGGGGTCCGGCGCAGCTGGGGCACCGACTTCCGGCACTACACGGTCAACAACATCGAGGTCACCCAGCGGCTGCTGGAAGCGGTGGCCAGCCGCCCCCTCGAGCGCTTCCTCTACGCCTCCACGTCGTCCGTCTACGGCGATACGGCGCCGATCCCGATGCGCGAGGACGTCCGGGTCCAGCCGGTCTCGCCCTACGGCGTCACCAAGCTGGCCGGCGAGCAGCTCTGCTTCCTCTACCACGTCAACCACGGCGTGCCGATGGTGGCGCTGCGGCTGTTCACCGTCTACGGGCCGCGGCAGCGCCCGGACATGGGCTTCCACCGCTTCCTGACGGCGGCCCACCGCGGCGAGGCCATCACCGTCTACGGCGACGGCGATCAGACCCGGGATTTCACCTACGTGGGCGACGTAGCCGAGGCGGCCCGCCTGGGCGCCGTCCAGGGCGTCCCCGGGCGCGTCTATAACATCGGCGGCGGCTCACGCGTGTCCGTCAACGAGGTCCTGCGGCTGGTCGAGCAGGTCGTCGGACGCCCGGTGACCGTCGACCGTCACGCCCCCCAACCCGGAGACATGCGCGACACCTTCGCCGATACGTCGCTCGCTCGCGCCGACCTGGGCTTCGTGCCCAGGACCTCCCTGGCCGAGGGTCTCGCCGCCGAATACGCCTGGCTGAAGTCGCAGCTCGGGTCCCCACGCCTCGCCCATACCACCCGATGATGCTTGTGCTCCTGTCCGTCGTTCGCGCCGCCCTCCGGCCCCGCCTGTCGGCAGCCCGCGTGCTGCTGGCCGTCCCGGCGCTCGCCCTCCTGCTCCTCGCCGGCGGCTGCGCCGAGCGCAGCACCAAGATTCCGCCTGGCACCAGCCAGCCGGACCAGTTCCTCTTCGAGCGCGGCAACAAGGCGATCCAGGAGAAGCGCTGGTTCACCGCCCGCGAGTTCTTCCAGACGCTGATCGACACCTACCCGCAGAGCCTGCACCGGGCCGACGCCAAGCTTGGGCTGGCCGACGCCTACCTGGGCGACGGGTCGCCCGCCTCGCAGGTCCTCGCGATCAACGAGTACCGTGAGTTCCTGTCGTTCTTCCCGACCAGCTCGCGAGCCGACTACGCCCAGTTCAAGCTGGCGATGAGCCACTACTCGCAGATGCCCAAGGCCGGGCGGGACCAGACCGAGACGCACGAGGCGCTGAAGGAATTCGACGTGCTGTTCGAGAAGTACCCGAACAGCCCGCTGCTGACGGAGGCCCGCACCCGGCAGCGCGAGGCGAAGGACCGCCTGGGCAAGTCGGAATACCTGGTCGGGCTGACGTATTACCGGTTGAAGTGGTATCCGGGGGTGATCACGCGGCTCCAGGCGCTCCTCAAGAGCGATCCGCAGTTCACCGAGCGCGACGCGGTCTACTTCTACCTGGCCGACGCGCTGTCCCAGCTGAACCGGCAGGCCGAGGCCGTGCCCCTGCTCGAGAAGATCCCGCAGGAATTCGAGAAGAGCGAGTTCATCGAGAAGGCGAAGAAGCGGCTGGACGAGCTCAAGAACGCCGCGGCGACGCCGCCAGCGCCCCCGAAGTCGTAGCCGCACCGGTCAGCTTGACGACCGCTCCGCCACTGGCCTCGGCCGGGGCGGCGGGCTCGGCGGGGGGCGCGGTACGGCCCGAGATCACGGCGGCGAACGTCTGGTAGTACTCGACCGCCGACCACAGCGCCAGGCCGACCATCACCCACACCGCCGCGGTGCCCAGGTAGCGCAGCAGCCGGCCTGGCTCCCCCGTCAGATCCGAGGCCAGCATCAAGGCGAGGATGGCCACCACCTGGGCCACCATCTTCAGCTTGCCCAGGCCCGAGGCCGGCATGATCAGGCCGCGGGTCTGCGCCACGCCGCGCAATCCCGTCACCGCCAGCTCACGGCTGATCACCACCGCCACGATCCAGGCCTGGACCATGTCGAGCTGGACCAGCGAGACGAACGCCGCGGTCGTCAGCAGCTTGTCGGCGATCGGGTCGAGCAGCTGCCCGAGCACCGTGATCTGCTTGCGGCGCCGGGCCAGGTAGCCGTCCAGCCAGTCCGTCAGCGAGGCGACGCCGAAGATCAGCGCCGCCGCCATCCCCTTGGGCAGGCCCAGGACGAGGTGCCCCTGGAACGACGTCAGCAGCACCACAACGAGCAGCGGCACCAGGACGATGCGCGCCAGGGTGAGGGAATTCGGCAGGTTCATGGGCCGAGGGGACACGTCGAGGGCGACGACGTGGCGATTGTAGCCGATCGGGTATGATCCCGGGTTGCCATGAAGGCCATCCTCCTTGCCGGCGGGAAGGGCACCCGGCTTCGGCCGCTGACCCTCCACACGCCGAAACCCATCGTCCCGATCTTCAACCGCCCGTTCCTGCACTACCAGATCGATCTGCTCAAGCAGGTCCCCGGGCTCAACGAGGTCATCCTCAGCCTCAACTACCAGCCGCGCCGCATCGAGGACGTCTTCGGCGACGGCCGCAGCGTCGGCCTGCCGATCCGCTACCTGGTCGAGCCGCAGCCGCTCGGCACCGGCGGCGCCATCAAGTTCACCGAGCCCTATCTCGACGGGCCGGTGATCGTCTTCAACGGCGACGTGCTGACCGAGATCGACCTGAACGCCGTGCTGGCGCTGCACCGCTCGCGCAAGGCCAAGGCGACGATCGTGCTGACGCCGGTCGACAACCCGACCGCCTACGGCCTGGTCGAGACCGCGCCGGACGGCGCCGTCCAGCGCTTCCTCGAGAAGCCGAAGCCGGACGAGATCACCACCAACAACATCAACGCCGGCATCTACGTCCTCGAGCCGGACACGTTCGACCGCATCCCCAAGGACACGCCCTACTCGATCGAGCGCAGCTACTTCCCGTCGCTGGTCGAGCGCGGCGAGACGTTCGTCGCCTACGTCTACAACGGCTACTGGATCGACATCGGCACGCCGGAGAAGTACACCCAGGTGCACCGCGACATCATGAGCGGCGCGTTCTCGGCGATCCCGTTCGCCGGCAGCAAGGACGCCGTCATCGCCGAGGGCGCCAGGATCGAGGACGGCGCCATCGTCCAGGGACCGTGCTTCATCGACGAAGGCACGGTCGTGCGCCCCGGCGCCCGCATCGAGCCATACTCGGTCATCGGCAAGAACTGCCACATCGAGGAATCGGCGGTGGTCCGCGGCTCGATCGTCTGGTCGGGCAGCTGGATCGGCCGCGAGGCCGTCCTCGACCGGGCCATCGTCGGCCGCAACGCCCACGTCGGCCGCAACGCCACCGTGTCGCCGGGACGGATCCTCGGCGACAAGTCCGTGCTCACCGACTTCACCCAGGCCTAGCCTGCCGCGACGCGCTCCACTTTCTTCCCAATCCGACATGTCTGAAATCATCCCCGGCATCTTCAAGGCCTACGACATCCGCGGTCTCTACCCCGGCGAGATCCACGAGATGGTCGCGCACGAGATCGGCGGCGCCTACGTCACCTACCTGAAGGCGAAGCGCATCGGCGTGTCGCGCGATATGCGGGTGTCGTCGCCGGCGATCATGGACGCCTTCGTCGCCGGCGCGCGCGGCCAGGGCTGCGACGTCGTCGACTACGGCATGCAGGCCACCGACATGCTCTACTTCGCGGTCGTCCGCGACAATCTGGACGGCGGCGTCCAGATCACCGCGTCGCACAACCCGAAGCAGTACAACGGCATCAAGATGGTGCGGAAGGGCGCCGCGCCGCTGTCCGGCGACGAGGGCATCGGCGAGATCCGCGACATGGTCGTGGCCAAGGCGACGCCGCCGGCGGCGCCGCGCCAGGGCTCGCTGACGCAGGCCACCGTCCTCGACGACTACGTCACCAAGGTGATGAGCTTCATCGATCCCGCGCTCATCAAGCCGTTCAACGTGGTGCTCGACGCTGCCAGCGGCATGGGCGGCCTGGTCGCGCCGAGGCTGTTCGACAAGCTGCCGTGCAAGACGACCCGCCTGGCCTTCCAGCCCGACGGCACGTTCCCGTTCTACGAGGCCAACCCGCTCATCGAGGAGAACCGCAAGGCGATCACCGAGCGCGTGCTGGCCGAGAAAGCCGACATCGGCATCGCCTGGGACGGCGACGCCGATCGCGTCTTCTTCATCGACGGCAACGGCGAGTTCATCGCCGGCGACTTCATCACCGCGCTGCTCGCCGAAGCGTTCCTGATTCGCCAGCCGGGCCAGGCGATCGTCTACGACGTGCGGGCGAGCTACGCCGTCAAGGACACGGTCGCCCGCTACCACGGGCAGGCCCACATGAACCGCGTCGGCCACGCCTTCTTCAAGGGGCGGATGCGCGAGACCAACTCGGTCTTCGGCGGCGAGGTCACCGGGCACTACTACTTCCGCGACTACTACTACTGCGACAACGGGTTCATCCCGGCGCTGATGATCCTGGAACTGATGTCGCGCAAGAACCAGACGTTGTCGCAGCTGCTCGAGCCGCTTCGCCAGAAGTACTGCATCTCCGGCGAGATCAACACCCGCGTCGCCGACATGTCGCTGTGCACGGCCAAGATCGACGGCCTGGCGGCGAAGTACGCCGACGGGCACGTCTACATGATGGACGGCGTCTCGGTCGAGTACCCGACCTGGCACTTCAACGTCCGCGCCTCGAACACCGAGCCGCTGATCCGCCTGAACCTCGAGGCGACGACCGAGGCCGAGATGCGGGTCAAACGCGACGAGGTGCTCGGCTACATCCGAAGCTGACAAGGACGGGCGCCTCACGGCGCCCGCATCCTGGCAGCCCGTGCCCCGCCGGCCGCTAGAAGGCGATCCGGTGCTGCAGGAGGATCCGCCCGCGGGTCATCCGGATCGACGTCCGCGGACCGCCGCCCTTGGCGGCACCAATCGCCAGCAGCGTGGCGCCGGTGCCGGCGAGGATCCCGCCGAAGACGTAGAACCCCTGCCGGAGCTCATCGCAGGAGTAGTCCAAGTCGTAGCAGTCGTCGTCCTGCAGCGCGGCGCCGAGCCCGATGGTCGCTCCGCCGCCAATCAGCAGGCCGATGCCGCTCCACTTCAGGCCGGCCGGCATGCCCCTGCGCTCGGGTGCCGCGGGCATCGTCTGCGCCGCCCTGCCGGCGGCGTCGGCGATGGGCCTCGTTGGCTCCTCGCGGACCGACACGTCGACCGGCTCCGGCGCCTCGATCTGAATGGCGTCGGCTCGCACATAGCCCTGCCGGCGTCCCCACTGCGGATCCTCGAACTCCACCAGCACCCAGGCGCCCTCCACCCTCAGCACCTTGAGGCGCGAGTCGGCCTTGGCGATGCGCAGCGGCGTCGCCTGATCGTCCTTGACGACGAAGAGCGGCGCGTCCTTCGTCGTGACCGCATAGCTGGCCTGAGCGGCGAGCGCGGCTGGAACGTCGGAGAGGCAGAAGACCAGTGCGAGAGCGGCGACGCGCGACAGCATGGCGAGCCTCCTCGCCGGCCGCGTGAGCTCCGTCGCGAGAGACCGCGGCGCACGAACCGGCACTCGATGATAGTCGAGCCGCAGGCGGTCCGCGGCTGACGCCCTCGCGCGCCCGACCCGTCGGTCCGCGGCTGATAACCGCGCGCCGGCCCGCGCGTAGTTAGAGAGCATGCGCCCATCCGCCCGCGCGGCCGCACGCCCCGCCGCCTGGAAGACCATGGCCTCGCTCGTGGGGGTCGGACTGGTCCTGTTCCTCGTCGGCGTCGGTGTCGTGATCGCCACCGGCACCCGGTTCATCCGCGTCCCGGTGGACCTGTCCTCCGCGGACGCCGAGGCGGGCTACGCCGCCTGCCAGCAGTTCGCGCGGGCGCAGCTCAAGGCACCGGGCCCGGTGACGTTCGCGCCCATCGGCCGATGGACGGTGCGGCGCTACCCGGATGGGCGCCTGCGGGTCCGCTCGCACGCGGACGCCGTCAACGCCGCCGGCCGCACGATCGAAATCCGCGTCGCCTGCCGGCTGCGCCCGCTCGGGGCCAATCGGTGGGACCTCGAAAGCCTCACGGTCTCGACGGACTGACCGCGCCGCCCCGACAGCCCGCCGAACTCGCACATCGCGCCCGACGGGCAGGCTTGTTGCACTGCTCCAGCCGAAGCACGGCTGACTGGGCGAGGCGCTGCCTCATCTGCCCGGCCGGCCACCCACGTTGGAGGACCTGCTGCCATGCCCACCGCCGAGTCCGCCCTCCGCTGCCTCCAGAGACCCACCGGCGAATGGTTCACCTTCGCCGCCGGCAACGCGCCGGGCAAGGATACGCCGGACGCCACCGAGCTGCTGACGGAAGCCGAAGCGCGCGCCGGGCTCCAAGCCGCCGGCCTGTCCCCGGCCGAGGTCGAGGCGCGCCTCGCCGCGGCGCGAGCCAAGCCCGAGGTCGGCGGGGACGAGCTGCCCCTGCCCGACCCAGCCATCGGCGGGCCGGCGGCATTTGAGGCCTGAGCCCCGGCTGCTAGTCCTGCGCGTCCGGCGCGGTGCCGCCGGCCGGCGGCGTTCCCGGCCGGGAGCCGGCGCCGACGGCGAAGACGCGCCCCTCGCGAAAGCGGTCCACTTCCCCGTCGGACGGCCGCAGCAGCTGGTGATCCCAGCGCAGGTACATCGAGCCGTCGCCGCCGGCGATCAGGGTACTCGTAGGCGAGCTGGCCCTCGTCGGTCCTCGACAGGGCGACGGCGGCGATGGTCCCCCATCGCCACTTGAGAGCGCCTTTCGGCGTTTGCGGATCACGCCACGCGACGCGCTGCGTGATCATGAATCGGGCCGGCGGACTGGCCATGCTCCGTCCTCGGACGTCACCTCGGTTCGACCGTTCGCGGACGGCGCGGGGGCTCGCCGTCGAAGGGATGATACGCGGGCCGACCGGGCCGATCCGGTGCCCGTGGGACCACGGTGGGACGAGCTGGCCGCGGCCGCGGCGCGTGACCGCTGGCGAGGACACACGGGGGCGCGCAGCGGCGCGTTTGGGCTCTTGGGGCGCTCGTTCTAGAATCGACTGATGCCGCGACGTGTCCTCGTCGTCGACGACTATGACGACGCCCGGCAACTGCTGGGGCTGATCCTGGAACACGTCGGTTTCCAGGTGCTGCTGGCGGCCAACGGCGCCGACGCCGTCGAGATCGCCCGGCGCGATCGCCCTGACGTCGTGGTCATGGACCTGTTCATGCCAGGCATGGACGGCATCGAGGCGACCCGGCGGATCAAGGCCGACCCCGCGTCGCACGAGGTGCCGGTGATCGCCTACACGGCGCGGACGACGCCGCTCGACGAGACCGAGCAGCTGTTCTCCGGCGTCTGCATCAAGCCGTGCTCGCCCGATCGCCTCATCGCGATGCTGAACGGCGCGCTCGGATCGGCGTGATCCCCGGCCAGCGCCGCGCCACGGCCGGTGCCGCGCCGGTTGCGGCCGCCTCGGCCCGACACACTAGCGCCCCGCCGCGGTCGGTGTCTGTCGGGAACTGACAGACGCCGCCCCGTTCCATCACTAGTCATGGTCTGTGGCCGACGTGCCTTCCGACCGTCCGACCCCAACGGCCTCGAGCCCGCCGACGGCGACGTGGTGGTGGTCCCGGCCTCGATCGCGCGGGACGGACGGCCGCGACCGACGACGCGTGCGTTGTGCGCGCTGATCGAGTGGTGCAAATTGCGGCTGGCCGGTCCCGAGCACGTCGACCTGCCGATCGACATCGCCCACGTCCACGCCCGGCTGAAGGCCGCGAGCCGGCGCAGCAACGCTTGGGAGAGCAGCGGCCAGCGCATCCTGGGCCTGCGCCGCGTCCCGCTCGTCTCGGCCCGGCCCGGCGGCACCTACTGGCTGACCGTCGACGTCACCGACCTCGGTGACGCGCGGGCCGACACCCGTTGGCAGAGCCACTTCCACCTGACCGAGACGCAGGCCCTGGAACTGCTCGCCGAGAACGGGTTCCCGGGCACGTTCGGCCGCGATCTCCTCGCGGCGGCACGCCGCGCCGCGTCACCCTCCCTGGCCTGATCCGCATGGCTGCGCGCTTTCAACCCGTGCTCGTCGAGGATCTTTGGCGCATCCGCTGCAGTACCGGCTGGGCGCACGGGTCGATCTGGACGCACGCGCGCGGCTTCGAGCTGCGCATCCTGTGGGACGGCGAAGCGGTGTGGAGCGGCGTCCGCGGCGAGCTCGATCGCTCGCAGCAGGACGCGCGCACCGCGAAGACGCGACTCGAACGCGACGGGCGCGATGCGCTGGACAGCCTCGAGAAGACATTGCGGACGTCCTGAGACGAAACGCCGAAGTCGGCGTGACGTCGTGTCGGCCGTCCAGGCGCACCAGACTGATGCTGGACTCGACCCGCTTGCGCTACCTAAACGCTTGGGTTATTCTATCGTCATCGTGAAGGTGCGCGACGTGCTGAAGATGCTGGCAGCGGACGGCTGGAAGCAGACGTCGCAGGTCGGCAGCCATCGCCAGTTCGAGCACCCGATCAAGCCAGGCAAGGTGACGGTGCCGGGACAGCCAGGCGACGACATCCCGATCGGCACGCTCAAGAGCATCCGTCGGCAGGCTGGCCTCTGAGCGACGACAGAAAGAAGGACGACTCATGGCTTCAGAACTCGACGTCGCGCGTGCGCGCATCGCCGCTCTGGAAGCGCTCTGCGCCGACGCCTACCAGCTCGCCGGAACGGTGGGGGCGCCGGTTCGGTTCCTGGACGCCCTATCAGCGGCCGCCGCAGGCAAGCCGCTGCCGCAGGTCTCACTGCTCCCGGTCTACGACACGGAGTGCTCAGCGGTCGTCCAGCGTGAGAGCGTGCTCGAGTCCGCGCGTCAGCTATTCAGCGTTGGTGCAGCCGCCGTCCTCGGGCGCAAGGGGGGCACTGTCACCAGCCAGGCAAAGGTGAGCGCCGCGCGCGCCAACGGCAAGAAGGGCGGCCGGCCAAAGCTCCGCTTTCAGGTGGTCGTGGCGCCGCGCCCCGGCCTTCCCGGTTACGTGCCGCAGGCAGCTGCCGGGAACGTGACCACGCCGGCGCCACCAGCGAAGGGGTTCAGCAGGAGCCTCAAGAGGCCAGCGCATAAATAGCGGAGGCTGACTGACACTTCCCCACGACGGCTGCTCAATGAATCAGTGGAGCGGGCTACGGGAATCGAACCCGTCTGACTGGCTTGGGAAGCCAGGACATTACCACTATGCTAAGCCCGCCCGCGGGTGCTGAACGCCTCGCCGACGATCGCGAGCGCGGCCATCGGCGAGACTCCGGATTCTAGCAGAGATGGGCCAGCCCCGGTGCCCTCCGCCGCGTGCTACGGGACGATGCGGAGCGGGACGAGCAGGCGCTTCGCTCCGCCGCCGAGCGCGAGGACGTAGTCACCGGCGGCGAGCGGGGCCAGCGTCAGCTCCGCGACCAGCGCGGCCGGATCGGCCTGATCGATCTTCACCGGCACGCTCATCGGCTTGCCCAGGCGATCGAGGAGCGTGCCGGTCACCTCCCCGGTCTCCGCGCCGACTCCGACGCTGACGCGCAGGCGCTCCTGGCGGCGGAAGCGCGGATCGGCGGTCGGCACCCAGGCGATCCCGGTCGACGGACCGCGGCGGCTCAGGCGCGGCGCGCCCCACCCCGCCGGCATCGCGTCGAGGGCCACGGTGGTCGTGTCGGTGTAGCGCGCCAACGGACCGGTACCGGTGAGGCGCACCTGCACCTTGACGTCGCCGGCCATGCCCTCGACGATCGGCACGTCGACCTCCACCGTCCGCGCGCCCTTCGCCAGGATCGCCTTCCCCGTCGTCACGGTGTCGCCCTTGGCGTTGCGCACGAAGGCCTGCGCTTCCCCGCCGTCCAGCCACTCGGGCGTCACGGCAATCGCCGAGTCGAGTTCCGCGGTGACGCGGATCGCGCGCGCCGTGCTGCCGGCCACCGCCCCGGCTGCTGCCGAGATCACCAGGGGCACGCCGGACCGCGTCGGCGCCAGCCAGCCCAGTGCGGCCGCGAGAAGCGCTGCCTCGGGGTGCGGGGCGGCATCCGCAGTGGCCGACGTGCTCGACGCCGGCCGGACGTCGATCCGCCGCGCCAGGTAGCCTTCGCGAGCCCGGACCTGCACGCCAGGCCGCTTCACCGCGACCTTGATCTTGCGGGTACTTGCCGTCGGCCTGGCTGTTCGACGAGGTGTAGCCGAGCAGGTAGTAGGCATTGAAGTCGTCGGCGATGCGCTGCAGGCCGGCCCTGACGTCGTTGCCGTCGACGATCGCCAGCCCATTGGTCGCGGCGCCCAGCGTGCGAATCGAGTCGATCGTCGTCGTGAAGGGCATCCGCTCGCGGTTGCGCGACTCGACCTCCTGCTGGAGGGGCGTGGCCGCGATCGGACGGCCCTCGGCGCGCAGCCCGCTGGCGTCGACGGTGTAGAAGCTCGTGCTGGTCCGGTTCGCCTCGCCGATCAGCTCCCGGAACATCTGCCGGCTGTCCATCATCGATCCCTCGAACCGGAGGCTTTGGCAGACCGGGCGATCGATCCCGGGGCGCTCGCCACGATCAGGAATGCCGAGCCTGCCGTCCGGGCCGACACCGACCGGCGGTACGCCGAGGATCTTGGTGCCCTCGTCGGCCATCCGCGTCTGGTTCGCGGTGAACAGCCGCCACCCCTGGGTGACGGCGATCACCGCCTTGCGTGATTCGCGATAGCCGTCGAGGTGCAGCACCAGGCCGCGCATGGCCTCGATCGATTTCTGCTCACGCAGCCGCGACCGCAGGCCGAGCCAGGCCTCCCGCTGTTCCTTGGTGTCGCCGAAGCAGGTCTGGAGATCGCGCTCCGTCGCGTCCTGCTCCCTGCCGGCCAGTTCGTCGGCGACACCCCAGGCGGGGTTGTCCTCCAGGTAGCGGACCAGGGGCTCGGTCGTGGTCGAGAAGCTGATGTCGCGCCCCGACATGTGGGGCGTCAGGTAGGCGACGAGGTCGTCGGGGCCGAGGGCGGTGCGAAAGAAATCCTGCAGGGCCTTCCGCGTCGCCATCGCCGGTCCGCGCTCGACGTGGTAGGTATCGAGGAACACGACGAAGACCCGCCGGCGCGGATCGCCGATCATCGCGTTGCTCTCGGCCACCGTCGACGGCGTGCGGCGCGGGACCCCGACCGGCTGCTGGGCGTCGTGACGAATCGCCTCGAAGGATCGGATGGTCTGGACGACGCCGTCCTCGCGCACCTCGAAGTCGGCCGGCGTGAGGTCCGTGACCGGCTTGCCGGCGGCGGTGACGAAGACGTCGGTCAGAACGAAGCTGGCGTCGGTGCGGAAGGTCGGCGGCTCGGGCTGCTGCCCCCGTACCGGCCCGGCCGGCCAGGCAGCGACGACGACGCACAGCCCGGCGGCGGCCACCAGCGAACGAACCAGACGCGACGCGGACATGGATGGGCTCCCTGACAGGCGGCCCACACTATACGCCCGAGGCGTCGGCCTACGGCACGATGCGCAGCGGCACGAGCAGACGGCGCGGTCCCCCGCCCAGGGCGAGGACGTAGTCGCCGGCCGCGAGCGGCGCCAGCGCCAATTCGGCGACGAGCGCGACGGGGTCGGCCTGATCGATCTTCACCGGCACGCTCATCGGCTTGCCCAGGCGATCGAGGAGCGTGCCGGTCACGGCCCCGGTCTCCGCGCCGACCCCGACGCTCACGCGCAGCCGCTCCTGGCGGCGGAAGCGTGGATCGGCGGTCGGCACCCAGGCGATGCCGGTGGACGGGCCGCGGCGACTCAGACGCGGCGCGCCCCAGCCGTCCGGCATCGCGTCGAGCGCGACGTTGGTCGTGTCGGTGTAGCGGGCCAGCGGACCGGTCCCCGTCACGCGCACCTGGACCTTGACGTCGCCGGCCATGCCCTCGACGATCGGTACCTCGATCTCGACCGTGCGGGCGCCCTTCGCCAGGATCGCCTTGCCGGTCGTCACGGTGTCGCCCTTGGCGTTGCGCACGAACGCCTGCGCTTCCCCGCCGTCCAGCCACTCGGGCGTCACGGCGACCGCCGCGTCGAGCTCCGCGGTGACGCGGATCGCCCGCGCCGTGCTGCCGGTGACGGCGCCCGCGGCGGCCGAGACGACGAGCGGCACACCCGGCCGCGCCGGGGCCAGCCGTCCGAGCGCCGCGGTCAGCTGCGCGCTCTCGGCGCTGGGCGTCGACGCGCCCGGTGCCGTGCTGGTCGACAGGTTGGCCGGGACGTCCTCGGCGCGCCGCGCCAGGTAGCCCTCGCGAGCCCGCACCTGCACGCCGGGTCGCTTCACGGTCACCTTGATCTTGCGGTACTTGCCGTCCGACTTGCCGTTCGTCGACGTGTAGCCGAGCAGGTAGTACCAGTTGAAGTCGGCGGCGGCGCGGCGGAGCGAGCCGCTGAAGTCGTTGCTGTCGACGAGCGCCATCCCGTTCGTCGATTCGCCGAGCGTGCGGATCGAATCGAGGCGCGTCGAGTACGGGATGCGCTCCCGGTTGCGGGCTTCGACCGCGGCCTCGAGCGCGGTCGTCGGGTGCGGACGGGTTTCGGTGCGGAGGCCGGCCGCATCCAGGGTGTAGAAGCTGGTGCTGGCGCGGTTCGCCTCACCGATCAGATCCTGGAAGAGACGCTGGCTGTCGGTGAACCCGGCCCCGAGGCGGGCGCCGTCGCACGTCCCCTTGGCCACGCCGCCGAGGCGTCCGCGATCGTCGGCGCCGAGCCCGCCGCTGCGCGGGCCGACGGCGACCGGGTCGAGGCCGCGGATCCGGTTGCCGTTGTCGTTGCCATCGGTCAACCGCGTCTCATTTTCGCGGAACAGGCGCCAGCCCTGGGTGACGGCGATCACCGCCTTGCGCGACTCGCGCAGGCCATCGAGGTGCGCGACGAGCCCGCGCAGCGAATCGAGCGTCTTCTGCTCGCGCAGGCGCGAGCGCAACGGGCCCCACGCCGCGTCGTTGCCAATGAAACAGCTCGACAGGTCCTTCTCGATCGGGTCGGTCTCGGTGCCCAGCGACTCGTCGGCGACGCCCCAGACCGGGTTGGCGTCGAGATAGCGCAGCAGCGGGCTCGTCGAACTCGTGAAGCTGATGTCGCGCCCCGACATGTGCGGCGTCATGAAGCCGACGAGATCATCCGGACCGAGGGCCGTCTTCAGGAAGCTCAGGAGCGCCTCGCGGACGACCATCGAGCCGCTCCGCTCGACATGGTAGGTGTCGAGGAAGATCACGAACACGCGCCGCCGGGGGTCGGCGATCATCGCCTCGCTCTCGGCGACGGTCGACGGATTGCGGCGCGCCACGATGGCCGGCTGGGCGTCGTGCCGGACCGCCTCGAAGGAGCGGACGGTCTGGACGACGCCGTCCTCACGCACCTCGAAGTCGGCCTGGGTCAGGTCGGTGACCGGCTTGCCGTCGGCGGTCACGAAGACGTCGGTCAGGACGAAGTTGGCGTCCGTCCGGAAGGTCACCTCAGGCTGGGGCGCGGGGGGCTGGGGCGCGGGTGCCTGGGGCGACGCGGCCTGCGCCCCGCGAATCCGCCCACCCGGTCCTGCGCCGGCCAGGACGCAGAGTCCTGCGGCAACGAATAGCGAACGGACCAGGCGCGACGTGGACATGGGACGGGCTCTCCTGACAGGCGGCCCGTCAACTATACGCCCGAGGCGTTACCTGTTGGCGGCCGCGCTCTCACGCGCGGCCGCGGGCCGCCCCTTGGGCGTGCCGACTGCTATTCGCGGCGCTGGGCGCGCCGCGGCGTCGTCACTCGGGCGGCATTCTGCTAGAGCCAGCCGGAGCGCTTGAAGCCGATGTAGAGGCCCGACGAGGCGGCGACCATCAGGCAGAGCACCGCCGGATAGCCGTAGCGCCAGCTCAGCTCCGGCATGTGCTCGAAGTTCATGCCGTAGAGCGACGCGATGAGGGTGGGGGTCGTGATGATCGCCGCCCATCCGGCGAGGCGCTTGGTGTCCTCGTTCTGCGAGATGGTGATCAGCGAGAGGTTGGCCTCGAGCGCGGTCGTCAGCAGCTCGCGCGTGTTGTCGATCATGTCGTTGATGCGGATGACGTGATCGTAGACGTCGCGGAAGTAGGGCCGGGTGTTTTCGGGGATCATGTCGACGTCGAACCGTGTCAGCCGGTTGCAGACCTCGACGAGCGGCGAGACGGCGCGCTTGACGGCGAGCAGCTCGCGCTTGAGCTGATAGATGCGGGTGGTGGTGTCGCGGCTGACGTTGTCGCGGAAGATCTCGTCCTCGAGGCCTTCGAGCTCGTCCTCGAGCGCTTCGACGATCGGAAAATATTGATCGACGATGAAGTCCATCAGCGCGTAGAGGACGAAGCCGGGCCCTTGCGTCAACAGCACAGGTGTCGCCTCGCAGCGGCTGCGCAGGCCGACGTGCGATAACAGGGAGCCGTGCCGCACCGAGACGACGTAGTTCTTGCCGACGAAGACGTGCGTCTCGCCGAACTGGATGTGCGGCGGAGCGCCGCTCATCTGCGCGGTGCGGAGGACGACGAACAGCGAGTCGTCGTAGACCTCGAACTTGGGCCGCTGGTGCGCGTTGTGGGCGTCCTCGACGGCCAGGTCGTGCAGATCGAACTCGCGCTGGACCTCGCGCAGCAGGTCCTCGCCCGGCTCGTACATGCCGATCCACACGAAGCGGTCGGGCGACGACAGGACCTGGCGGACGTCGGCCACCTCGACGTCGGCGACGCGGACCCCGTTCTCATAGGCGGCGCAGTTGACGACACCGCTGCGCAGACCAGGGCCGGCCGACGCCAGGCGCGGCGGCAGCGTGATGCGGGCCCGGGGCGACGTCGCCTGATCAAGGGTGGTCGGCACGATCGAGACCATATTACGCTCGTAAGGCGATGAGTTTGCGCGAATTGCCGGCCGTGCCCGGGCCGATCACCGGGCGGCTGGCGCCGACGCCGTCGGGCCGCGTGCATCTCGGCAACGTCTGCGCCGCGGGGGCGGCCTGGCTCTCGATGCGCCAGCGCGGCGGACGCCTGCTCCTGCGGATCGAGGACGTCGATGCCGGCCGCGCGCGGCGCGACATCGCCGATGCCATTCGCGCCGACCTCGCCTGGCTCGGCCTGACCTGCGACGCCGAGACGCCGCCGCAGTCGGCGCGCGACTACGCGCCGGCGCTGGCCCGGCTGGCGCCGCACACCTACCGCTGCGACTGCACGCGCGCGGCGAGCCGCGGTGGTGGCGTGCCCAGCCGAAGCGCGAACGCGCGAACCCCAGGCTTGCCGCGCCGTAGCGCGGACGCGCGAAGGCGAGGCTGCGCGGCTGGCTGCCGGACGCGCCGGGTCGCGGCCGGGGCGATCCGCTTCGCGCTGCCGCCCGGCATCGAGCCGATCGAGGATCGCGCCCGCGGCCGCACCGACGTCGACCTCGGCACCCTCGCCGATCCCGTGCTGCAGCGCCGCGACGGCTGCCCCACCTACACGCTGGCGGTCGTCGCCGACGACATCGCCGACGGCGTGACCGAAGTGGCACGCGGTGCCGATCTCGCCGACCAGAGCGCGACGCAGGCGGTGCTGTGGCGCGCGTTGGGCGCGACGCCGCCGGCGTGGCTGCATGCGCCCTTGATCTTGGGCGGCGATGGAAAGAAGCTATCGAAGTCGCATCACGCCGCGGCGGTCGGCGATCTGCGGGAGCTCGGCTGGTCTGCCGGCGACGTCTGGCGGACCGTCCTTCCGTGGCTCGGCGTCCCGCCACTCGCGGTCGCGACGGACGGGCCGGCGCTCCTGCACCACGCGCTCCCCGCCTTCGACGCCGCGCGGATCCCCCGCGGGCCGTTCACTTGGGTAGTCTGACTCACATCATGCAAACCCGTCACCTCGGCCCACTCACCGTGTCCGCCCTCGGCCTCGGCTGCATGGGCATGTCCGAGTTCTACGGCCCGACCGACGAGGCCGAAGGCATCGCGACGATCCACCGGGCCCTCGATCTCGGGGTCACGCTGCTCGACACCGCCGACGTCTACGGCCCGCACACCAACGAGATCCTGGTCGGCAAGGCCGTCAAGGGCCGCCGGGACGGCGTCGTCATCGCCACCAAGTTCGGCATCGTCCGCGATCCCGACGACCCGCTCAAGCGCGGCATCAGCGGCCAGCCCGCCTACGTCCGCGCCGCCTGCGAGGCCAGCCTGCGGCGCCTCGGCGTCGACACGATCGACCTCTACTACCAGCACCGCATCGATCGCTCGACGCCGATCGAGGACACCGTCGGCGAGATGGCGAGGCTGGTCCAGGAGGGCAAGGTCCGCTTCCTCGGCCTCTCCGAAGCCTCGCCGGCCACACTCGAGCGGGCCTGCGCGGTCCACCCGATCGCCGCCCTGCAGACCGAGTACCTCGCTGTTCTACCGCGAACCCGAGCGCGAGATCCGGCCGGCCTGCCACCGGCTCGGCGTCGGCTTCGTCGGCTACAGCCCGCTCGGGCGCGGCCTGCTCGGCGGCACCATCCGCAAGGCCGACGACCTGACGCCCGACGACTGGCGCCTGCAGACGTCGCGCTACCAGGGCGAGCACCTGGCGCACAACGTCGCGCTCGTCGAACGGGTCGAGGCGATCGCCAGCGCCAAGGGCTGCACCTCGGCCCAGCTCGCTCTCGCCTGGGCACTCGCGCAGAGCCAGGACATCGTCCCGATTCCCGGCACCAAGCGGATCAAATATCTGGAACAGAACCTCGCGGCGCTCGACATCACGGTAACGCCCGCCGACCTGGCGTCACTGGACGCGGTCGCCCCGGCCGGCACGGCAGTCGCGGGGGAGCGTTATCAGGCGGCGATGCTGGGCTACCTGAACGGCTGATCCGGCCGGGCGGCGGGCCGCATTGACGCGCCGACCAGGACCACTTACACTCCTGATCAGGAGACTACCGTGGCCCGCCGCACCCTCATCGCCTATCCCGCCTCTCCGGTTGTGCCGGCCCCGCCGGCCGACCTCAGCGATCGCGCCACCCGAGAACGGCTGAGCGGCCCGGGGCTGCGGGCGTTCTTCAACGTCATGACCCGGTGGCAGGTGCGCGACGACGACGCCCGGCTGCTGCTCGGCGGCGTCACCAACGGGCCCTACTACGACATGAAGCGCCAGCCCGATCGGCTGCTCGACGTCGATCGATTGACGCGGGTGTCGCTGGTCATCGGCATCTTCAAGGCGCTCGGCCTGCTCTACTCCGACGCGCTCGCCGATCGCTGGGTCCACCTGCCCAACAGCAACCGGGTGTTCGGCGGCGCGACGCCGCTGGCCTACCTGACCCGCGGCGGCGTGCCGGCGCTGCAGACGGTCCGCCGGCTGCTCGACGCGCGCCGGGCCGGTTGATGCGGCTGCCGCCCGTCACCCCGATCGACCAGCGCGATTCGCACCGGCTGGTGCCGTCGCGCTACTCGCCGCGCGGCGAGAGCGTGCTGACGCGGATCGCCGATCCCGGTGACGACGCCCACCTCGCCGCCATCTTCGAGCTGGACGGCGCCACCAACGATCGCCTGCTCGCCGAGCGCGGCCTGCTGCCCGGCATCGGCCCCGAGGAGCTGGTCTTCGCGGTGCCGCTGGCGACGGTGATCAACGCCGCCTTCTGCCACGCCCATCCGCTCGGCTCGCGCTTCGCCGGCGCGGATCGGGGCGCATGGTACGCCGGCTTCGAGATCGAGACCTCGCACGCCGAGGTCGCCTTCCACAAGTCGGTCGAACTCGCCGAGATCGGCTGGCCCGACGAATCGATCACCTACGACGACTACCAGGCCGACTTCGCCGGCCCCTTCCACGACCTGCGCGACACCGCGGGCTGGAGCGCGTGCCTGGCGCCGGGCAGCTACGTCGCCTCGCAGGGCCTGGCGGCGCGCCTGCTCGAGGCCGGCGCGCCCGGCGTCGTCTATCCCAGCGTCCGCCGCGACGGCGGCACCTGCCTGGCGTGCTTCCGCCCGGCGCTGGTCGGACGGGTGCGGCGCGCCGGGACGTGGCGCTTCACCTGGGAAGGCGGCGAGGGGCCGCGCATCGAGCCGGCCTCGGCGCGCGCTGCCGCGGCCGGCCGCTCACGGCGCCGGCGTGACCGGCCCGGCGAGTGACGGCATCCGCAGTGGGTGGCGCTGCCGCCCGTCCGCGTCGAAGTTGCCCGGATCGAGCCACGCGTCGTAGGCGGCGCGGATCGCCGGCCAGTCGCGATCGAGCATCGCGAACCAGGCCGTGTCGCGCGATCGGCCCTTGACGATCATGTGCTGGCGGAAGAGGCCCTCGAACTGGAAGCCGAGGCGGAACGCCGCCCGCCGCGACGGCTCGTTCAGCGCGTTGCACTTCCACTCGTAGCGCCGGTAGCCGAGCGTCTCGAAGGCGTGGCGGGCCATCAGGTACATCGCCTCGGTGGCGCCGCGCGTCCGCTGCAGCCGCGGCGTGAACAGGATGCTGCCCACCTCGATGACGCGATCCTTCGGCGTGATGCGCAGGTACGACGCGACGCCGAGCGCGTCACCGGTGGCGCGCTCGACGATGCTGAAGAAGAACGGATCCGGGCTGACCGCCTTCTGGGCGAGGTTCTCCAGGAAGGCCGCCTCCGATTGATACGGCCCGTCCCACAGATACATCCACTGCGCCTCGCGTTCCGGCCCGTGCGACAGCGCGTAGAGCCCGGGACCATGCGCGGCGACGTCGATCGGCACGAGGACGACGTCGCGCCCGTCGATCGGCGTGCGCTCGGGCAGCCGCGCCGGATGCGCCGCGACCTCCGGACCGATCGGCAGCGCCGGCCCGCCCTCGGTCATCGTGCGCTCTCTTGCGCCACCGGCACCAGGCCGGCCATCCGCCAGGTCGGGCGCAGCTGCGCCGGCGTCGCCTCCGGGATCATCGACGTCACCCCGGTCTCGATCCAGACGGCGTCCAGGCCGGCGGCCCGCGCGCCCTTGATGTCGGTCTCGAGCTGATCGCCGATCATCACCACGCTCGACGTCGCGGCGCGGTGCATGGCGTCCTCGAAGATCGGCGCGTTGGGCTTGCCGAGCCGGACGAAGCGCAGGTCGGTCCGGGTCGGATAGCGCAAGGCCAGCGCGCCCTCGAACATGTTGGCGATCGTGCCGGCGGCGAAGCCGAACCCGCCGCCGCCACCCGGGTAGATCAGGTCGGGGTTCGGCACCACCAGGTGGACCTGGCGGCCGGCGTCGATCGACGCCAGCAGCGACGACAGCGCCGCATCGGCCCACTCCATGAACGGGAAGCCCGATTCGTCGCCGATGACCAGCACGTCGAACGGCTCGTCGGGCGGCACCACGACGCCGCCCGCGTCCTCGACGTAGTGCGCGCTGTCGGCCGGGCCGAGCACCGCGCAGCGCGTCCCGATCAGCGCCTGTGCCGCGAAGTGCGGCGCCAGCAGCAGGCCCGAGGTCAGGACGTGCGCCTCGTCGATGGCCAGGCCGAAGCCCTGGAACCGCTGCGCGGCCGTCGACGGCCGCTTCGAGGCGTCGTTGGTGACGATGAAGTAGCGGCGTCCGGCCCGGTTCAGGCGGGCGATGGAGATCGGCCGCGCCGGGGAGCGGTCCGGCGCCATGGACGAGGACGCCGTAGGCGTCGAAGAGGATGACCTCGTAGCGGTCGAGGACGGCGTCGATCGTGATGCTGGGAATGATGTGGGACACGCGGGCGATAGTGTATCCTCCGGCCCGGCCGTTGCCCCCCCGACGGGCAGGACGCGGGCTGTGCGGGCCGACGTTCGCCGCGCACGACGCACCGACACTGTACGCGCCGGGATGGGCGCAGCGTGATGACGAGCATGACGGCCGCTCCGGCACCGGAATCCCGGCTGTTCGCGCTCGTCCTGTACTTCGCCGCCGGCGCGCTCGCGGCGATCGTCGCCTTCACCGCATCGGCCGGCCTCGTCGATTCGATGCCGCTCGCCGCCGGACTGGCACTCGTCGCGGCCGGCGCGACGATAGCCTGGGTCGGCCGGCGGCCAGGCCTCCACGGCATGCTGGGAGCCGTCCCCCGGGCCTTCCGCGTGCTCTTCGCCGTCGGCGCGCTGCTTCTGGTCGTCCAGCTGGCGGCGCTGACGCACTTCGTCATCGACCCGGGCGCCGACCAGTGGCTCGCCGGCGTCTGGCGGCCCTGGCGATCGGCGCATTCCTGCGTGTCGGCCTACTGGGTCGCGGCGCGCGAGGCGCCGCGCGTCGACGATCTGTCTGTCGAAGCGGTCTACCGGAAGCCGATCGCCCCGACGGCGCTTCGTCGGCCGAACCTGGGGCCTTTCTTCGTCGACGTGTTCGAGTACCCGCCGACGTTCCTGCCGCTGCCGCGTCTCCTGGCGCTGGCGACCCCTGACTTCTGGCAATTCCGGCGGCTCTGGTTTGCGCTCAACCTTGGCGCGGTCGTGCTCGGCCTGATCGCCGTCGCGCGGCGGCTCGATGCGCCCCTGCGGACGCAGGCGCTGTGGCTGACGCCGTTCGCCCTGGTCAGCCCCGTCATCGTCGGCACGCGGCAAGCGGGCAACGTCCAACTCCTCTTCCTGGTCGCGTGCGCCGTCGCGATGCTGCTCTTCGAACGCCAGCGATACGCTGCCGGTGGCGTCCTGCTCGCTTACGCGATCGTGAGCAAGCTGTTTCCCGGCGTCCTGCTGATCTACCTGATCCGGCGCGGAGAGTGGCGGGCGCTGGCTTGGACGGCGGCAGCAGGCGCCAGCTTCGCCATCGTCACCTTCATCGACCTCGGCGCGACACCGTTCGTCGCGTTCCTGCCGCACCTGCCAAAGCTGTTGAGCGGGGAAGCGTTTCCCGGCTTGTTTCGGCCGGAGGCGATCGCCATCAACGAATCGGTACCGGGCCTGGCGTTCAAGCTGGGTGTGGGCGGAACCGGCTTTGCCGTGGCCAAGGTGATCGGCTGGCTCTACACGATCGTCTTGATCGCGGCGACGTGGTGGCTCGCCCGGCCGTCCGGTGATCGCACGTACGCGCCGCTGATCTGGGTGACGATCCTGATCCTCGCGACGATGCAGAGCCCCTTCCTTCCGGGCTACGGCGTCTTCCCGGCGCTGTGGCTGGCGACGCTGCTCGCGGCGGTGGTCTGGCAGCGGCCCGCGGCCCGCACCGCGGTGCTCGCCCTGTGGGTCGTGCTCGCCGTGGCAGTCGGGCAGAGCGCCGTGCCGCCGCTCGTGAACGCGGCGGCGACCCTGACCCACACGCTCGCCTCCTTCTGGCTGGTCGTGATGGTGGCGCGGCTGGTAGGCGAGCCGGCCGTCGTGTCGGCGTCGGCCTCTCCTGCCAGCGTGCCGGCGCTCGCCTGACTCCCATGTCCGCGCCGTGGCTCCGGCCCTTCCCGCTGTTCGTCCTGGCCGCCGTGGCGGCAGCCGCTGGTGTCGTCGGCTTCACCGCCAGCGCCGGCATCCGCGACGACATGGCGATCGCGACCGTCGTCGCGATCCTCGCAGCCGCGGGCGCCGCCATCGTGCTGGCACGGCGCCCCGCCTTCGCGGCGGTCGTCGCGACGGCGCCGCCGATCGCCCGCATGCTGTTCGTGGCCGGCAGCCTCGCCGTCGGCGCCCAGCTGGCCTGGCTCGCTCCCTTCATCATCGATGTCAACCGCTCGACCTGGACCTCCTCGCCGCTGGGGCCGATCGCGTCGACGCACTCCTGCTCATCGGCCTACTGGCTCGCCAGCGGCGCGGTCGACCGCACGCCCGACATCTACGACGAGGTCCTCTATTCGCTGCCGCAGACCGACACGACGAAGCCGCGGACGGCACGCAAGCTGGGGCCGCTGAACGTCGACAACTACGAATATCCGCCGACGTTCCTGATCGTGCCGCGCCTGCTCGGCCTCGTCACGCCCGACTTCTGGGGCTTCCGCCGGCTCTGGTTCGCACTCAACTTCGGGTTCGTCGTTGTGGTGGCGGTCCTCGTGGCAAGGAGGCTCGACGAGCGGCTGGGCACCCCTGCGGTCTGGCTGACGCCGTTCGTGATCGCCGCCCCGTCAATCATCGGGACGTTCCAGGCCGGCAACGTCCAGATGGCGATGATCGCGCTGACGGCGCTCGCCCTCTATTGCTTCGATCGACGCGCCTACGCGATCGGCGGCGCGCTGCTCGCCTTCGCAATCGCCGGCAAGCTCTATCCGGGCGTGTTCGTGCTCTACCTGCTGCTGCGTCGCGATTGGCGCGCCATCGCCTGGACGGCGGCGTTCGGTGTCGCCCTCCTCGGCGTGTCGCTCCCCGACGTCGGCTGGGCGCCCTACCGCGCGTTCCTGCACGAGATGCCGGGCCTCATGAGCGGCGAGGCGTTCTCCGCGTTCCGCAATCCCAGTTCGATGGCCGCCAACGGATCGGTCCCGGGGCTCGGCTTCAAGCTGAAGCTCTGGGGCGTGCCGTACATGGGCTACGACGCCATGCGGATCGTCGGCTGGGTCTACACGATTGTGATCGTTGCGGCGACGGTATGGCTGGTCAAGCGCGTCAGGCCCGAGGGACGCGAGCCGGTCCTGTGGCTGGCCATCCTCGTCCTGGCGACCATGCGTAGCCCGTTCATGGCGACCTACGCTTTCTTTCCGGTGACGTGGATGGCGACACTGGGCGCGCCGCTCGCCTGGCGCGACTCGCGGTCCGCGCTGCCGCTCGGGCTGGCCTGGTGTGCGCTGGCGTTCACGTTCGGGCCTGGGGCCATCCCACCGTACTGGAACGCACTGTGGACGACGATCCAGACGGTCATCGCGTTCATCCTCGTCGCGAAGATTTGCCGCGACCTCGCCAGCCCGGAGCCCGCCACATCCGCGAGCCTGTCGACGTCAGCCTGGCCGGCATAGGTCTCGTCATGGTGGCCAACTTCCTCGCTGCCGCCATCGCCGGCATCGTCGGCGGCGTCGCCGTGGTGGCTGCGGCGAGCGGGTGCGGTGCCCCGTTGCCGCTGGCGATCGCTCTCGCGACGCTCGCAGCGGGAGCGGTCGGATGGCGCCTGCGCCGGTGGCCATTCGCGGGCGATGTGACGTCGTTGCCGCGACCGGTCCAGGTCATCGGCGGCCTCGGGTGGACGGTCGCGCTCGTCGAGCTCGGTCGGCTCACCGTCTTCATGATCGATCCGGCACAGGTGGCGTACAGCATCCAACCCGGGAACACCTGGCGGGTGCGGCACTCGTGCGTCTCCGCCTACTGGGTGGCGTGCCAGGAGGTCGACGACGGAGCGGACGTCTATCGGCTGCAGCGCTACGAGCCGCCGCGGGACGCCGCGGGCAACCGCCAGCGCATCACCATGGACGGGTTCGTGCTCGATGCCTACGAGTACCCGCCACCCTTCCTCGTGGTCCCGCGCCTCATCGCCAACGCGGCGCCGACGTTCCTGCGCTTCCGGACCGTCTGGTTCGCCCTCCAGCTGATGACGGTGGCCGCCGGCCTGGTGCTGGTGGCGTCCCGCATCGGCGGCGTAACGGGCGCCTACGTCCTGGCGCTCAGCGGCTTCGTGCTGGCGCCCTACGCAACCATCACCACGCTGCAGATCGGGAATGCGCAGCTCGCGTTCGTGGCGCTCCCGATGGTGGCGATGGTCCTGTTCGATCGCCAGCGGCCGATCGGCGGGGGCGCCCTGCTGGCATACGCGACGGTCAGCAAGCTGTATCCCGCGCTCCTCGTGCTCTACCTGCTCCTCCGCCGCGACTGGCGCGGCGCTGCCTGGACGGTCGGCATGGGCGCGGCGATCGTGGCGCTGTCGCTCGCCGACATCGGCTGGACACCGTACGTCGCGTTCCTCGACCACCTGCCGCGGCTGCTCAGCGGCGAAGCCTTCCCGGCGATGGCCCTTCCCGAGGGCATGGCACTCAATCAGTCGGTGCCCGGCCTGCCGCTGAAGCTCACGTTGTTCGGCCTCGCCCCGGCGACGCTGGCGTGGGCGCGGGTGGCCGGCTGGCTCTACACGCCGGTGCTGCTGTGGGCGACGGTGCGCCTGGCGCGCGGCCGCTTCGACCGCGAGGACGAGCCGCTGGCCTGGCTGACGGTCGTCCTGCTCGCCACCTACCGCAGCACCTTCCTGCCGCAGTACGGCGTCTTCCCCGGCCTGTGGCTGGTCGTCCTGCTGGCGGCGCGCTTCCGCCATCGCCCCGGCGCGCTGGCGGCGCTGGCCGGCGCCTGGGTCGTGCTGACCCTGAACTTCGCCGGATGGCCGGGACCGGCGATGCTCAACGGCATCGTCACCACGGCGCAGACGTTGACCGGGCTGGCCCTGGCCTTGGTGGTGCTCAGGCTGCCGGCCGAATCACAGGCCACTCGCGTCGCGGCGTCCGGGACTCCGCTCGCGGTCGGCCGCGGCCCTACGACCGCCGTCGCATCAACACCAGGTAGATGACGGCGCTCAGCGTGAACGTCACGAACCAGGCGTAGGTGTAGAGGACGTCGACGATCGTCGGGTCCGGCACGATGCCGCCCGGCGTCGTCGCCGCGCGCACGAAGCCGGGCAGCACCGGCAGGACGGCCAGGACCAGGGCGAGCACCGCCTTGCGGTTGACGCCGTTGGTGTAGCGGTAACGGCCGTCGACGGCGAACAGGTCGGGCAGCGACAGCTGGCGGCCGCGCACCACCCAGTAGTCGGCGATCAGGATGCCGCCGATCGCGCCCATCAGGCTCGAGTAGCCGATCAGCCAGGTGAAGATGTAGGCGCCGGCATCGGCGTAGAGCTTCCACGGCATCATCAGCAGCCCGATGACCGCGGTCATGAGGCCGCCCGTGACGTAGCTGATGCGGCGCGGCGCCAGGCTCGAGAAGTCGTTGGCCGGCGACACGACGTTGGCCGCCATGTTGGTGGTGAGCTGGGCGGCGAGCACGACCAGCGCGCCGACGATGATGACGGGCGGGCTGCCGATGACGGCGATCAGCTCGACCGGATCCCAGATCGCGCGGCCGAACACCACGATGGTCGCGCTCGTCACTGCCACGCCGATGAACGCGAACAGCGTCATCGTCGTCGGCAGGCCCATCGCCTGGCCGAGCATCTGCGAGCGCTGGCTGCGCGCGTAGCGGGTGAAGTCGGGGATGTTCAGGCTCAGCGTCGCCCAGTAGCCGACGTTGGCGGTCAACGCCGCCGGGAACAGCTGCCAGAACGGCGTGCTCCCGGTCTGCAGCCGGCTCGATTCGGACAGGATGTGGCCGAGGCCGCCGCCGCGCACGATGGCCCACCAGAGCAGCGCCACGCCGGCGCCGAGCAGCAGCGGCGCCGACCAGGCCTCCAGGATTTTGATGCCGTCCAGGCCGCGCAGGATGATCACGATCTGGATCAGCCAGAACGCGCCGAAGGCGATCCACACGGCGCCCGGCACCGACGTCCAGCCGCTCCACGCCGCAGTCATCAGCGTATGCAGGGCCAGCCCGCCGATCCACGTCTGGATGCCGAACCAGCCGCAGGCGACGATGGCCCGCAGGATCGCGGGGAGGTTGGCGCCGCGGACGCCGAAGCTGGCGCGGCACAGCACCGGAAACGAGACGCCGTACTTGGTGCCGGCGTGGGCGTTCAGCACCATCGGCACCAGGACGATCACGTTGCCGAGCAGGATGGTGCCGAGCGCCTGCCACCACGTCATCCCCTGCTGCATCAGCCCGGAGGCGAGCGTGTAGGTGGTGATGACGACGGCCATCCCGATCCACAGCGCGGCGATGTGGTAGGTCGACCACGTCCGCTGCTCGAGCCGGGTCGGCGCGAGATCGGGGTTCCAGAGCGGGCTGGCCGAGACGTCCTCGGCGAGCTCGACGAAGTCCTGCCCCGGCGCGCTCATCCGCCGGACGCGACTTGCTGCGCGTAGCCTTCCTGGCCGTCGTCGAGCCCGGGCGCCTCGCGCCCGCCGAAGTACTCCTTGGTGTCGGGCCGCTTGATTTGCGAATGCGTCACAACCCGATCGCGGCGGATGCCGCGGATGTCGTCGAGCGTGTGCCAGCCCTTGTCGGCGTGGCGCTCGAAGAACGCGGTCATCCCGCCGTTCAGCGCCTTGATGACGTTCGGGCCGATGGCGTGATCGAGCATCGCCGCGGTGCACACCTGGACGGTGCCGCAGCCGAGCAGGAAGTAGTTCAACGCCTGCTCGAAGGTGGAGATGCCGCCGATGCCCGAGAACGCCCGATCCGGGAACGCCTGCGTCAGCTGCGCCATCTTGGCGATCGACTGCGGCAGGATGGCCGGCCCGCCCATGCCGCCGCTCGACACATAGCCGTCGACGTTCATCTCGAACTCGAGCGTGTCGGGATCGATCAGCGGCAGCGACGGGAACGTGTTCGACGAGACGATGGCGTCGGCGCCGCCGAGGAAGGCGCCGCGTGCCTCGACGACGATGTCCGTGGTCGAGGGCGTGAGCTTGGCCCAGACCGGCACCGTCGCCACTTCCTTGACCACCTGGGTGACGATCGAGATCAGCTCCTGGTCCTTGCCGATGTTCGAGCCCATGTCCTTGCGGTCCATGTGCGGACAGGACAGGTTCAGCTCGAAGGCGTCGGCGCCGGCGTCCTGGCAGCCCCGGGCCAGCGTCTGCCAGTGCTCGAGCTCGCGATCGCTGCCGGAGCCGGCCATGATCGACGCCACCAGGATGCGGCCCGGATGGGCCTGCTTGATCCTGGCGATGCGCGGCAGCCACCAGTCGAGCGGCTTGTCCGAGATCAGCTCCCAGTTCCACGACGAGTGGAGGGCCGAGCCGGCGCGCTTCTGCATCGAGAGCCGCGGCCCGTCGGCATCGGCGCGCAGGAACTTGGTCTTCGGCCCGCGCACGTTGACGACGGGATGGAGGCCGATGGTCTTGGTGACCACGCCGCCCCAGCCTGCGTCGAAGGCCCGCATGATGTTGCTGTCCGATTCGGTCGGGGGCGCCGAAGACAGCAGGAACGGGTTCTCGAACCGCAGTCCCGTGAAGGTGACAGCGAGCGGATTGCCCATGACCTACTATAATCCCGCCTTCGGCGTCACCGCGCTCCTGGCGTCAAGAGGTGCCCATGCCCGATCCGACGCTCGCCCCGAAATCGACCAGGTCGGCCGCCCCGGGACCGCTCCGCCCGCAAACGGGCGCCGACGTCCCGCTGCTCCAGAACTTCATCGGCGGCCGCTGGGTGCCGTCGACGGCCACCGAGTGGCTCGACGTCCACAACCCGGCGCATGGGACGGTCATCGCCCGGACGCCGCTGTCGACCGGCCGCGACCTCGACGCCGCCGTGACCGCCGCCCGCCAGGCGTTCCACGGCTGGAGCGAGACGCCGCCCGTCGTCCGTGCCCGGACGATGTTCCGGTTCAAGGCGCTGCTCGAGGAACATCTCGAGGAGCTGGCCCGGCTCGTCACCACCGAGCACGGCAAGACCCTCGACGAGGCGCGGGGCAGCGTCCGCCGCGGTATCGAGTGCGTCGAGGTCGCCTGCGGCGGTCCCTCGCTGCTCATGGGCTACGGGCTGGAGAACATCGCCACCAGCGTCGACTGCACCGTGATGCGCCAGGCCATCGGCGTCACGGCGGCGATCGCGCCGTTCAACTTTCCGGCGATGGTGCCGCTGTGGTTCCTGCCGTTCGCGGTGGTCTGCGGTAACACGTTCATCGTCAAGCCGTCCGAGCAGGTACCGCTGTCGCAGCAGCGTATGTTCCAGCTGCTCGAGCAGTGCGATCTGCCGCCGGGCGTGGTCAACCTGGTGAACGGCGGCCGCGAGGTGGTCGAGGCCATCTGCGACCATCCGGGGATCAGGGCGGTCTCGTTCGTCGGCTCGACGCCGGTGGCACGCCTCGTCTACCAGCGCGCCACCCATGCCGGCAAACGTGTCCAGGCCCTCGGCGGCGCCAAGAACTTCATCATCGTGATGCCCGACGCCGACCTCGAACGCAGCATCCCGATCATCGCCGAATCGTTCTACGGCTGCGCCGGTGAGCGCTGCCTCGCCGGCAGCGTCCTGCTGACGGTGGCCGACGCGCACAAGCCGGCCCGCGATCAGCTGATCGCCGCCGCGGCGGCGCTCAAGGTCGGCGACGGCCTCGAGCCGGGCGTGACGATGGGCCCGGTGATCAGCGGGCCGCACCGCGACAGGGTCCGTGGCTACATCGATCGCGGCGTCTCGGAAGGGGCCAACCTCGCCCTCGATGGCCGCAGCCTCGAGGTCGCCGACCGGCCCGACGGCTACTTCATCGGACCGACTGTGTTCGACAGCGTGGCGCCGGAAATGGCCATCGGCCGCGAGGAGATCTTCGGCCCGGTGGCCGCCGTCTGTCCGGTGGCCAGCCTCGACGACGCGATCCGCGTCATGGAGCGGCACCCCAACGCCAACGCCACCTCGATCTTCACGTCGAGCGGCAAGGCGGCGCGGGAGTTCAGCCACAAGGCGACGGCGTCGATGGTCGGCGTCAACATCGGCGTCGCCGCCCCGATGGCCTACTTCCCGTTCGGCGGCGCGCGCGACAGCTTCTTCGGCGACCTCAAAGCGCATGGGCGCGACGCGTTCGAGTTCTATACGGACAAGAAGGTGACGATTACGCGGTGGTTTTGACACCGCCCTCGTCAACTTCCAACTACCAACGACCAATTCCCAAGGAACTCCCAATTCCCAACTGCCAACCTAGCAGGGCGCATTGGGGCCCTTTGGGACTTGGGAGTTGGAAGTTCCTTGGCAGTTGGTAGTTGGAAGTTGGGAGTTTGACGCGTTCCTCACTGAGCGCGGCGATGGGAGCCAGCGTTGAGCGTACTGATCAAAGGCGGTGAAATCGTCACCGCGACGGACAACTATCGCGGAGATGTCTTCGTCGAAGGCGAGCGCATCACCACCATCGGCACGGCGCTCGACCTCCCGGCCGATCGGGTCATCGACGCCACCGGCAAGCTGGTGCTGCCCGGCGGCATCGACGTGCACACGCATCTCGACATGCCGTTCGGCGGATCGACCTCGGCCGACGACTTCGAGTCGGGCACGATCGCGGCCGCCTTCGGCGGCACCACCTCGATCGTCGACTTCGCCATCCAGTACCGCGGCCAGACGCTGCACCACGCGATGGAGACGTGGGCGAAGAAGGCCGCGGGCAAGGCGGCCATCGACTACGGCTTCCACATGATCATCACCGAGCTGACCGATCAGGTCGAGCTCGAGATGGACGCGCTGGTCGGCCAGGGCATCACGTCGTTCAAGCTGTTCATGGCCTACCCGGGCGTCTTCATGCTGGACGACGCCAGCATCTTCAAGGCGATGCTGCGGACCGGCCAGAACGGCGGCACCATCTGCATGCACGCCGAGAACGGCGGCGTCATCGACGTGCTGGTGAAAAAGGCGCTGGCCGAAGGCAAGACGGCGCCGAAGTACCACGCGTTGACGCGGCCGGCGCGAGCCGAGGGCGAGGCGACGCATCGCGCCATCGCGCTCGCCGAGATGGCCGACGTGCCGGTCTACATCGTCCATCTCTCGGCGGCGGAAGCCCTCGAGATGGTGACCGAGGCGCGCGATCGCGGCCTGCCGGCCTACGCCGAAACCTGCCCGCAGTACCTGTTCCTGTCCTACGACAACTACGAGGAGCCCGGCTTCGAGGGCGCCAAGTACGTGATGAGCCCGCCGCTGCGCGGCAAGGAGACGCAGGACCGGCTGTGGCGCGGCCTCGCCTTCAACGACCTGCAGGCCATCTCGACCGACCACTGCCCGTTCTGCATGAAGGAACAGAAGACGCTCGGCCACGGCGACTTCTCGAAGATCCCGAACGGCGCGCCGGGAATCGAGACGCGCATGAGCCTGGTCTACGACGGTGGCGTGCGCACCGGCAAGATCTCGCTCAACCGCTTCGTCGAGCTGACCTCGACGTCGCCGGCGAAGATCTTCGGCATGTTCCCGCGCAAGGGCACGATCGCCCCAGGCTCGGACGCCGACATCGTGATCTTCGATCCAAACCGGTCGACGACGCTCGGCGTGAAGACCTTGCACATGAACGTCGACTACAACCCCTACGAGGGCCGCCAGGTGACGGGCGTCACCGAGACCGTGCTGTCGCGCGGGAAGGTGATCATCGACCAGGGCCGCTTCGTCGGCCGCGCCGGCGCCGGATCCTTCCTCAAGCGCTCACCGCGCTGAGCCGCGCAACGTCGATCGCGCTTCCTTCTTGACCTCGCCGCTTGATTTCTACTACAACTATGATGAAATGGGCGACCGCGATCTGGGCCGATTCAATCACCTCCTCCTTCTCGCCGTCATGCGCCTTGGCGACGAGGCCTACGGCATGACCATCCGCCGCGAGCTGGCCGAGCACACCGGCCGTGAGATCGCCGTCGGCGCCATCTACACGGCGCTGGCCCGACTCGAGACCCGCGGCTACGTCCGTTCGCGGCTCGGCGATCCGACGCCGGAGCGCGGCGGCCGCGCCAAGCGGTTCTACCGGGTGCTGGCGGCTGGTTCGAAGGCCGTCGAGCGGGCCGAAGCGGCGTTCGTCGCGCTCGGACGCGAGCTCGGGCGGACGCCGGGGCGATCCTGATGGCGTCGCCCGGCGCGCCGCCGCGCCTCGCCCGCTGGATCCTGGGCCGCGCCCTGGCCGGGCCGGCGCGCTCCGCCATCGTCGGCGACATCGAAGAAGAGTTCGCCTGCCACGTCGTGCCGCGGCTCGGCGTGCGTGCCGCCCGGCGCTGGTACTGGCGCCAGGCCATCCTGTCCATCGCCGCCTGCCTTCGGGGTCCCGATGCCCCGCAGCCGGCCCGCGTCCCGGAGCCTCGCATGTCCCTGATCCGACGGTTCGATGAGGTGCGCCACGACGTCGGCGGCGCGCTGCGCCAGATGCGGCGCGCTCCTGCGTTCACCGCGCTGGCGGTCGCTACCCTGGCCCTCGGCATCGGCGCCAACAGCGCCATCTTCGCGCTCGTCGACGCTACGCTGCTGCGGCCGCTGCCGGTGCCCAGCCCCGATCGCCTCGTCATCTTCTCGGAGCGCACCAGCTCGGGATCGCGCAGCCGCGTCTCGGCGCCGAACCTGATCGACTGGCGCGACCGCACCCGCAGCTTCGAGGGGATGGCCGGCTTCGCGCCGCGCGTCGGCGCGATGGTGATGGCTGGCCGCACGCCCGAAAGCGTCTCGCGCCAGTGGGTCACGGCTGGCTTCTTCGACGTCTTCGGCGTCAGCCCGATTGTCGGCCGCGTCTTCACGCCCGCCGACAACGTCGCCGGCGCGGCCAACGCCGTCGTCCTCGGCGAAACCTTCTGGCGCTCGCGCTTCGGCGGCGATCCGGCCATCGCCGGCCGCTCCGTCCGCCTCGACGGCGAGGACTACACAGTGGTCGGCGTCGTGCCCCGTGCCTTTCAGCTCACGGGCCGGACCAATCTCTGGGCCGTGCTGCAGATCGATCGCGACCCGGCGAGCCGCGGCCAGCACTTCCTGCAGGCAGTCGGCCGCCTGCGCGAGGGATCGTCGGTCGACGCCGGGCGCGCCGATCTCGAAGCCGTGGCCGCTGGCCTGGCGCGGGAGTTTCCCGCCACCAACGCCGGCCGTCGAGTGCAAGTCGAACCACTGCACGACGCCTTGATTGGCAGCGAGCTGCGCCTGACGTCGATGCTCTTCCTCGGCGTCGTCGGGTTCGTGCTGCTCATCTGCTGTGCCAACGTCGCGCACCTGCTGCTGGCCCGTGCCGCGGTGCGGAGCCGCGAGCTGGCCATCCGCTCGGCGCTCGGGGCCGGCCGCGCCCGCGTGCTCCGGCAGCTCGTCACCGAGAGCCTCGTGCTGGCCGCGTTCGGCGGCCTCGCCGGCCTGGGCCTCGGCGTCGCCATCGCCGGCGCCGCACCGTCGCTCATCCCCGCGGGCCTGCTGCCGCCCGCCGTCACGGTCGTCTTCGACCTGCGGGTGGCGGCCTTCTGTGCGGCGGCGACCGTCGCGGTCGGGCTGCTCTTCGGCGTCGCCCCCGCGTGGCACGCGACGGACCTCGACGCGACCGCGGTGCTCGCCACCGAGAGCCGGTCGGTGGCCGGCGGCGGCGGACGCCTGCGCAGCCTGCTCGTCGGCGCGGAGGTGGCGACGGCCGTCGTGCTGCTGGCCGGGGCCGGCCTGCTGCTGCGCACGCTCGTCGCCGTCGAGACCTTCGACCGCGGCTATCGCGCCACGGACGTGCTGACCATGTACGTCGACCCGCTCGGCGCGCGCTACCCGACGCGCGCATCGCTGCTCCAGTTCTACGAGGAGGTCCGGCGCGAGATCGCCGCGGTGCCGGGCGTCGCCCAGGTGGCGTGGACCAGCCAACTGCCGCTGACCGCCGAGGACACGCGCGACGTCTCGTTCGAGCTCGTCGGCGCGCCCGCCGAGGACGAGCGCCAGCGTCCGGCCGCCGACAACCACATCGTCAGCCCGGCCTACTTCCAGGCCATCGATTTGCCGATCGTCGCCGGGCGCGGCTTCACCGACGGCGATACGGCGGCCGGCCCGCCGGTCTGCCTGGTCAACGAGGCGCTCGCCCACGACCATCTGCGCGGGCGGGCGCCGCTCGGCGTCCGGCTGGCGCTGCGGCCGGCCTCCTCGCCGCGCGTCGAGCCGTCGGTGTGCGAGGTCGTCGGCGTCGTCCGCCAGGTGCGCGGCCGGCCCGACGAGCGCGAGGCCTTCGTCCAGGTCTACCGGCCGATCGCGCAGCGGCCGACGGACGACATCTACCTCGTGGTCCGTCCCGCCTCGGGCGAGGCGGCCGCGCTGACCACCGCGGTGCGGGCCGCGATCGGCCGCGTCGATCGCGATCAACTGGTCGGGGTGCGCGACATCCAGACGCTCGCCGACGTCGCCTGGACCGCGACCGAGCGACACCGGTTCCGGGCCGGGCTGGTCGTCGTCTTCGCCGCGCTGGCGCTGACGCTGGCCATGGTCGGCGTCTTCGGGATCGTCGGCTTCGCCGTGCAGCAGCGGCTGCGCGAGTTCGCCGTGCGGCGCGCGCTCGGCGCCACGCCCGGCGAGGTGATCCGGCTCGTCGCCGCCGGCATCGCGCCCGTCTTCGCGGGCGGGCTGGCGATCGGGCTGGTGCTGGCCGCGGCCCTGGGCCGGATGTTCGGGGCCGTGCTGGTGGATGTCGGCCCGCTCGATCCGCTGACGTTCGCCGCGACCGGCGGCGTGCTCGTCGTGGTCGGCCTGCTGGCGATCGCCGGCCCCGCCCGTCGCGCCCTCCAGGCCGACCCGGCGCGCGTCCTCCGCGGCGGCTAGTGTCGCCGTGCCGGCTGGTGTACAACAGCAGCCATGACAGTCTCCACCAACCTCCCGACGACGATGACGGGCGCGGAGATGGTGGCGCTGTCGAAGCGCCACACCATCTACGAATGGTCGGCGCAGGGCGCGGTCGATCCGATTCCCGTCGCCCGCGCCAAAGGCGTCTACTTCTGGACGCCTGAGGGCAAGCGCTTCCTCGACTTCAACAGCCAGCTGATGTGCGTCAACATCGGCCACGGCGACGAACGCGTCATCCGCGCCATCCAGGACCAGGCGGCCACACTCGCCTACGCCAACCCGTTCATGGCCACGGAAGCGCGCGCCCGGCTCGGCGCCAAGCTGGCCACGATCACACCCGGCGACATCGACTGCTTCTTCTTCACCAACGGCGGCGCCGAGGCCAACGAGAACGCGATCAAAGTGGCGCGCTGGGTCACTGGCCGCCACAAGATCCTCGCCCGCTACCGTTCGTACCACGGCGGCACCGCCGGTGCGATCACGCTGACCGGCGATCCGCGGCGCTGGGCCGCGGAGCCCGGCATCCCGGGCGTCGTCCACGTGCCGGACTTCTACCACGGCGTCAATCGCCCGGTGGACACCGCCGCGGAGGCCCTGGCGCGGCTCGAGGAAGTGATCGAATGGGAAGGCGCCAAGACCATCGCCGCCTTCATCATCGAACCCGTCACCGGCACGAACGGCATCCTCGTGCCGCCGGACGGCTACCTGGAAGGCATCCGCGCGTTGTGCGACAAGTACGGCATCCTGCTCATCGCCGACGAGGTGATGTCGGGCTTCGGCCGCACCGGGGCGTGGTTCGCCATCGATCACTGGACGGTCGTGCCCGACATCCTGACGATGGCCAAAGGCCTGACGTCGGCCTACGTGCAGCTCGGCGCCGTCGGCCTGCGCCGCGGCATCGCCGACGTCTTCACCGATCGCGTGTTCGCCGGCGGCCTGACCTACAACAGCCATCCGCTGGCCTGTGCGGCCGCCCTGGCCACGATCGGCGTCTACGAAGAGGACGGCCTGATCGAGCGCGCCCGTCGCATGGGCACGCTGATGGCGGCGCGGCTCGCCGATCTCGCGGCGCGGCATCCGTCGATTGGCGCCGTGCGATCGATCGGCCTGTTCGGCATCGTCGAGCTGATCCGCAACCGCACCACGCGGGAGCCGATGGCGCCGTTCAACGGCAGCGCGCCGGAGATGGCGGCCCTGGGCAGGTTCTTCCGCCAGGAAGGGCTCTACACGTTCGTCCGGTGGAACACGTTCTTCACCAACCCGCCGTTGACGATCACGGAGGCGGAGCTGGACGAAGGGTTCGCCATCATCGACCGCGGGCTGGCGGCCTGCGACGCCGCCGTCCAGGGCTGAATGGACCGCTACCGCATCCCGAGCCTGGCCCGCGCCTGCGAGGCCCTCGAGCTGTTCGTCGAGGCGGAATCGCCGCTGTCGTCCTCGGAGGTGGCCCGCCGGCTCAGCATGCCGCGGACGACCGCGCTGCGCATCCTGATGACCCTCTGCGAGCAGGGGCTGCTGTCGCGGTCCGGCAACGATTTCGAGCCGGGCGGGGCGCTCTTCCGGCTCGGCATCCGCGCCCTCAGCGCGCACCGCCTGCGCCGGTTCGCCACGCCGATCCTGCAGCGGCTCGCCGGCGTGCTGCGCGAAACGACCCAGCTCGTGACGCTGGCCGGCACCGACGCGCTCGTGCTCGAAGTCGCCGAGGGGCCGCGCCTGGTGCGCATCGCCCAGGGCGCCGGAACGCGCCTCGACCTGCACAGCAGCGCCGCCGGCAAGGTGCTGCTCACCTACGCCCTGCGCGCCTTGCTGCCCGAGCTCGTCGCCAAGGGCCTCGCGGTGCGCACGCCCAATACCCTCACCGCGCTGCCCGACCTCGAGGCGGAAACCGGCCGCATCCGCGGCCTCGGCTACGCCGTCGACGACGAAGAGTGCGACGAGGGCGTCCGCTGCCTGGCCGCGCCGGTCTGGGACGCGACCGGCGGGACTCGCGCGGCCCTGGGCGTCATCGCCTCGGCGTCGACGTTCACGCGGCGGCAGAACGCCGAGTTCGCCCAGCACGTCGTGGCCGCGGCGCGCGAGGTGTCGGACGCCATGGGCTACGACGGCCGGCCGCCCCACGAGTAGGCCGGCGCACCTGGCGTTGGGCCGTGCGACACAACGACAGGACACGAGCTACACAGGACGTCTTCACCGGCGAGCGGCCGACAGAAATCGGACCAGCGGTAGGCGGTCTGGCCCCTAGCCCGTTCACATCAGCGATTCGCATCGATTGCATCTGAATTGAGCATTTGACTGGCTCATCGGCCGGGCGTATACCTGTGCGCTCTCGTCATCATTTGGATAGCCTGTGTCCAAATACGAACAGTTCGCCCGCCGTGCCCGGAGGAGAGATGCTCAGGTCTGCCATCGACTGTCTTCAAGGGACCGTGACCTTTGCGGCCCTTTTCTGCCTCCTCGGTGCCGCCCCGGCGGCAGCGCAATTGAGCGCCGGCCGTATCGTCGGCACCGTCACCGACCCTTCGAAGGCGTCGATCCCGCATGCCACGGTGGTGGCAACGGACGCCGCGACCGGCGTCGCTGTCACGGTCATCACCAGCGACCACGGTGACTACGTCGTCACCCCGCTCAACCCCGGCACCTACCGCCTGACCGTCACCCTCGACGGCTTCCAGACCGCCATCGTCGAGGCCCTCGCCGTCCAGGTCGGCCAATCGACCCGCGCCGACGTGCAGTTGACCATCGGCGCCCTGACCGAGAGCACCATCGTCACCACCGGCACGGCGCTGCTGGACAGCGAATCAGGGACCCTCGGCCACGTCGTCACCAACACCCAGATCGTCAACCTGCCGCTGAACGGGCGCAGCTTCTACGAGCTGGCCCGGCTGACGCCCGGCGCGGTCCTGCTGCCCGGCGGCGGCAACCTGCTGCGCATCCGCGCCAACTACATCTCCGGCACCGCGGTCAGCGGCGTCCGCGGCAGCCAGACCACCTTCATGCTCGACGGCGCCGACGTCACCGACCACCATCAGGGCGGATCGCTGATCCAGACCTCGGTCGACGCGCTGCAGGAGTTCAAGGTGCAGCAGAGCGCCTACACCGCCGAGTTCTCGCAGGCCGGCGGCGCCCTCAATGCCACCACCAAGTCCGGCGCCGACCAGTTCCACGGCACGCTCTTCGACTTCGTCCGCGACGACGCCTTCGACGCCCGCAACTTCTTCGCCCGCGAGACCGAGAAGCTGAAGCGGCAGCAGTTCGGCGCCACGCTGGGCGGGCCGGTCATGCGCAAGCGGACGTTCTTCTTCGCCAGCTACGAGGGCATGCGCGAGAAGCAGGGACTGGTCTTCAACAACACGGTGCCGACCGCGGCCATGCGCGCCGGCGACTACAGCGCCTCCACCCGCATCATCCACGACCCGATCACGCGGCAGCCCTTCCCCGGCAACGTCATCCCCGCCAGCCGGCTGTCGGCGCAGGCCCTCGCCTTCGCCAAGCTGGTGCCCGATCCGAACACCGCGGCGGGGACGTTCTCGTGGGCGCCCGTGCGTCAGCTCGACAGCGACCAGGTCACCGTCCGCATCGACCAGACGATCAACGACAGCACGCGCATCTTCGGCCGCTACAGCTTCCACGACCAGCGCCAGACCGATCCCAACGCCTATCCCGCGCTCGGCAGCGCCGCCCTGAGCACGCGCGGCCAGAACGTCGTCGTCAGCATGAACAACACGCTGACCTCGACGCTGCTGCACGACATCCGCTTCAGCTACGTGCCCTCGATCGTCGACCTCGAGGCCTTCCTGCAGGGTCAGAACCCCTACGGGGCGCTCGGCATCCGCGGCTTCGAGGAGACGGAACGGCCCGGCGTCGGCGGCTCGTTCCCGGACTTCGCCTGGAGCGGCTACACCGCGATGAACGGCTCGGCCTTCGACCAGCGGCCGAAGACGCAGGACCTCAAGGTGTGGGAGATCAGCGACAACCTGACCTGGGTCAAGGGTCGCCACATCGTCAAGTTCGGCGGCAAGTACCGCCGCTGGCTCCCGCTGTTCACGGACAGCAAGACCTACGCCGGACAATGGAACTTCGACGGCTCGATGACCCAGAACGCGGCGCGCACCGCCGGCACCGGCGACGCCTTTGCCGACTTCCTGCTCGGTTATCCTCGCCAGGTGACGCGCGGCTTCCCCGCCGACTGGTTCGGCGGCCAGGCCAACTACTGGCACGGCTACATCCAGGACGACTTCAAGGTCTCCAACACGCTGACGATCAACGCCGGGCTGCGCTACGAGTACTCGCCGTGGCTGTCCGGCTATCGCGGCCAGGTCGGCACCTTCATCCCCGGCGCGACGCGGCCGATCGTGGTCGGCGGCGAAGGCGACAGCCCCGACCTCGGCGCGCAGTTCGCCGGCCCGGCGGCGTACGCGCTATTCGCGAGCCAGATCCAGACGGCCAGCCAGGCCGGCCTGCCCGCCTCCATCACCGAGACCGACCGCGCGCAGTTCGGCCCGCGCATCGGCTTCGCCTGGCAGCCGTTCAGCGAGAAGACGGTGTTCCGGGGCGGCTACGGTCTCTTCTACGAGCAGGAGAGCTCGGCCGACCGCGTCAACAACAACGTCGTGCCGTTCCGCCTGGATCAGACCGCGTTCAACGACCAGACCCCGCCGGCGCGCACCATGGGCGACTTCTTCCTCGGGACGAGCCTCGTCAACAACGCTGCACCGACGATTGGTGCGGCGTCGCTCGAACAGAAGATGGGCCGCGACCACCACTTCAGCCTGGGCGTGCAGCAGCAGGTGGCGCCGTTCACCGTCCTCGAAGTGAACTACGTCGGCAACATCGGCCGCTTCCTGAACGGCACCCACAACATCAACATCCCGGAGCCTGCCACCGGCGGTATCCAGGCGCGGCGGCCGTTCCCGACCTACGGCAACATCAGCTACTTCGACGACTCGCTCGAGACGACCTATCACTCCCTGCAGGCGTCGATCGAGCAGCGCATGCACAATGGCCTGTTCTACCTGGGGTCCTACACCTGGTCGAAAAGCTTCAGCACGCAGAACGTGACGGCCGTCGGCGGCAACACCGGCCGCGAGAAGGCGCTCTCCGGCTTCGACGTGCCGCACAACATGGCGATCAGCGCCGGCTACGAGCTGCCCTTCGGCCGCGACCGACGCTTCCTGTCGGCGGCGCCGGCGGCCATCGACGCGGTCCTCGGCGGCTGGCAGTTCCAGGGCATCTACGTCTGGCGCAGCGGCCGGCCGTTCACGCCGACCATCTCGAGCGACCGGGCCAACACCGGCGTCGGCGGGCAGCGACCGAACCGCATCGCGTCCGGCGAGGTCGAGAACCCAACCGTCGAGGTCTGGTTCGACAAGACGGCGTTCGCGCTGCCGGCCCAGTTCACCTACGGTGACTCAGGCGGCGGCATCCTGCGCGAGGACAGCTACAAGACGCTCGACTTCTCGCTGTTCAAGCAATTCCGGCTGGGCACGCATCGGCTCCAGTTCCGGGCCGAGGCGTTCAACGTAACCAACACGCCCAGCTTCAACGCGCCCAATACGGCGATCGACACGGCCGCCGGCGGACGCGTCACCAGCACCGCCAGTGCCCCGCGTCAGATGCAGTTCGCCTTGAAGTACGATTTCTGACGATGCCATCTGATCGCGACAGCGTCGTCCTCCTCGAAGGCGAGACCACCAGCACCAGCGTCTGGCTGGTGCAGGGCGAACAGGTCGTCGCCGAGGCGCAGACCGCCGTCGGCGCCCGCGACACGGCCCGGGACGGGTCGCCGCAGCGGCTGGAAACCGCCCTGCGCGGCCTCGTCGACGGCGTCCTCGCCGAGGGCGAGGCGCTGCCGGTGCCGTGCCGGCCGAACGTGGTGGTGGCCGCCGGCATGCTCACCTCGTCGCTCGGCCTGCGCGGCGTGGCGCACGTGCCGGCCCCGGCCGGCGTCGAGGAGCTGGCGGCGAAGCTCGAGCGGCACTCGTTCCCGTCGGTGACCGACCTGCCGGTGGTGCTGATCCCCGGCGTCCGCTCGGGCCCGCTCAAGGCGGAGCGCGACGCCGTCGGCTCGACCGACGTCATCCGCGGCGAGGAGACCGCCGCGCTCGGCCTCCATCTCCTCGGCTGGCTGCCGGTCGGCGGCATCGTGCTCAGCCTCGGATCGCACTGGAAGGCGATCCACGTCGACCGGGACGGGCGCATCGTCTCGAGTGTCACCAGCCTGGGCGGCGAGCTGATTGACGTGGTCACCTCGCAGACCGTCCTCGCCGGGTCGCTGCCGCGGCAATGGCCGACCGCGTTCGACGACGCCTGGGTCGACGAGGGCGTGCACGAAGCGCAGCGCTCCGGCTTTGCCCGCGCGCTGTTCTGCGTCCGCCTGCTCGAGCAGCGGGTCACGTCGACGCCCGAGGAACGGCTGGCCTATCTGATCGGTGTCGCCATCGGCTCGGTGATGGACACCCTGCTGGCGCGGCGATTGTTCCGCGCCGGCACGCGCGTCCTCGTCACCGGCCCACCGGCGCTCGCGCACGCGTTCGCGGCCCAGCTCCAGGGCACCTCGGTCGACGCCGTGCCGGTCAGCGCGACGCAGGTCGCGCACGCCGTCCGCACCGGCATGCGCCAGGTGCTGGCCCGGAGCGCCTTCTCGGCGTCGCGTCCGCTGTCCCTCGTCCCGTCCACCCTCGTGCCGGCCGCCGTCACCGCGGCAACGCCGGCGCCGCGGCGCAAGCGGCGCCCCAGCCCATCATGATGCATACCCGTTCAACGTTCCGTGGTTCCCTGCTCGCCGCGGTCGCCGTCGCCGTCGCCGGCCCGTGGGCGCTCCACGCCCAAACTCCGCCTGGCCCGGCCGCCCCCGCCTCGGGCGCGCCGTTCGCGGTCGCCATCCGCGTCGACGCCGGCACGCCGACCGGCCCGCTCAAGCCGATCTGGCGCTTCTTCGGCGCCGACGAGCCGAACTACGCCTACATGAAGGATGGCCAGAAGCTGATCGCCGAGATCGGCAAGCTGGCGCCGAAGCGCAGCTACTTCCGCGCCCACAGCCTGCTCGTCACCGGCGACGGCACGCCGGCGCTCAAGTGGGGCTCGACCAACGCCTACACCGAGGACGCCAACGGCAACCCGGTCTACGACTGGACCATCGTCGATCGCATCTTCGATACCTACCTGGCGCGCGGCGTGAAGCCTTACGTGCAGATCGGCTTCATGCCCCAGGCGCTGTCGATCAAGCCCGATCCGTACAAGCATTCGTGGACGCCGGCCGCCAAGTACGACGAGATCTACACTGGCTGGGCCTACCCGCCGAAGGACTACAAGAAGTGGGGCGATCTGGCTTACCAGTGGGCGAAGCACTGCGTCGAGAAGTACGGCAAGGCCGAAGTCGAGACCTGGTACTGGGAGACCTGGAACGAAGCGAATATCGGCTACTGGCGCGGCACGCCCGAGGAGTTCCGCAAGCTGCACGACTACGCCGTCGACGGCGTCCGGCGGGCGCTGCCGACGGCGAAGGTCGGCGGCCCTGACACGGCCGGCCCCGGCGGCCAGTTCGCCCGCGACTTCTACGAACACCAGCTGCGCGGCACCAACTTCGCCACCGGCAAGGTCGGCACGCCGATCGACTTCGTGTCGTTCCACGCCAAGGGGCGGCCGACGTTCGTCGACGGCCACGTCCGCCTGGGCATCCAGAATCAGCTCGCGAACATCAACGACGGGTTCAAGATCATCGCCTCGTTCCCGGAGCTCAAGCCGAAGCCCATCGTCATCGGCGAATCGGACCCCGACGGCTGCGCCGCCTGCCAGGGTCCTCAGCTCGGCTACCGCAACACGACGATGTATTCGAGCTATACGGCCGCGGCCTACGCCCGCAAGCACGACCTCGCCGAGCGGCACGGCGTGAACCTCGAGGGGGCGGTCACCTGGGCGTTCGAGTTCGAGGATCAGCCGTACTTCGCCGGCTTCCGGGTGATGGCCTCGAACGGCCTGACGCTGCCGGTGTTCAATGTCTTTCGGATGATGAGCAAGATGGGCGCCGAGCGCGTGCCGGCGGTCAGCGACGGCGCGGCCGATCTGGACGCGATGATACGGGAGGGCGTTCGTGGCAAGCCGGACGTCGGCGCCCTCGCCAGCCGCGACGCGAAGAAGGTCACCGTGCTCGCCTGGCACTACCACGACGACGACATCGCCGGCCCGGACGCCACCGTCACGCTGAACCTCGACGGCCTCGGCCTGAAGAACGGCAAGGCGAAGCTGACCCACTACCGCGTCGACACGACGCACAGCAACGCCTACACGGTCTGGAAGACGCAGGGCTCGCCCGCCACGCCGACGCCGGCGCAGTACAAGGCGCTCGAAGCGGGCAGCGCGCTGACGACGCTGCAGGGGTCGCCGGCGACGATCGAGGTGAAGGACGGCCGCGCCACCCTGCCGATCACGCTGCCGCGCCAGGCGGTGTCGCTCGTCGTGCTCGAGTGGTGACATGCGCTGGCGCATCGCCATCCTCGTCAGCGCGGCGATCGCCATCAGCTATCTCGATCGGCAGACGCTGCCGGTCGCGATCAAGGCGATCGAGCAGGACATCCCGATCACCAACGAGCAGTTCTCGGCGCTGCAGTCGGCGTTCCTGATCGCCTACGCGGTGATGTACGCCGGCGGCGGCAAGCTGATGGACGTCGTCGGCACGCGGGCCGGCCTGCTCGCGATCATGGTGTTCTGGTCGCTCGCCTGCGCCAGCCACGGCCTCGCCACCAGCGTCGGCATGCTGGCCGTCAGCCGGCTGCTGCTCGGCATGGGCGAGGGCGGCGGCTTCCCCGCCGCGACGCGGGCCGTCGCCGAATGGTTCCCGGTCACCGAGCGCTCGACGGCGATGGGCATCATCAACGCCGGCACGGCGGTCGGCGGCGTCGCCGCCCCGCCGCTCCTGGCGCTGGTCATCACCCACGCCGACTGGCGGGCGGTGTTCTACCTGACCGCGGTGGTCGGCCTGGCGTGGTCGGTGTGGTGGTGGTTCGCCTACTACCCGCCCGACACGCATCCACGGCTCGGCGACGAGGAGCGCGCGCTGCTCGCCCCGGTGGTCGCCGCCGGGCGCACGGCAGAAGCGGCCCCGCCGTGGTTGACGCTGCTGCGGTATCGGGAGGTGTGGGGCCTCGTCGTCGCCAAGTTCCTGAGCGACGCCGCCTGGTACTTCTACCTGTTCTGGCTGCCCAAGTATCTCTACGACGCGCGCGGCTTCGACATCAAGGCGGTCGGCGCGTTCGCGTGGATCCCCTACGCCGCGGCCGGCGTCGGCTGCCTGGTCGGCGGCTGGCTCTCGAGCTACCTGCTCACCCGGGACCTGCCGCTCGATCGCGCCCGCAAGATCGCGCTCGGCCTGAGCGCCGTGGTGATGCCGGTCGTCTGGTTCGTGCCGAACGCACCGGTCGCGTGGGCCCTGGCCATCTTCAGCCTGGCCTATTTCGGCCAGCAGTCGTGGTCGACGCTGGTCATGATCCTGCCGGCCGACCTGTTCCCGCGCAACGCCGTCGGCGCCGTTGCCGGGATGGTCGGCTTCGGCGGCGCCATGGGCGGCGTGGTGTTCGGCCAGGTGGTCGGCCACCTGCTCGACGCCGGCGCCGGCTACGGCGTGGTGTTCGCCATCGCCGGATCGCTCCACGTCCTCGCCTTCGCCGTCATCTGCCTGGCCGTGCCGGTCGTCCGTCCCGTCGCCATGGCGCTTCCCGCTGCACTCCCGAGACCCGCATGAAGATCACGAAGGTTCGCGCCCGTGTCGTCGAATGGCGCGGCAAGACCGTCCCCCTGGCGCCGCACTTCTGCACCAACCCGATGGATCTGGTGGCGCAGGACCTGATCCACGGGGCGCAGGCCTCGATGTCGACGTTCACCTTCCACGGCTGGCTGGTCGTCGAGGTGTTCACCGACAGCGGCCACGTCGGCATCGGCAACGCCGCGCTGTCGCCGTTCGTGACCAAGGCGATCATCGACCGCCACCTGACGCCGCTGCTCCTCGGCCAGAACCCGTGGGACGTCGAGTTCCTCTGGCAGCACATGTATCGCAAGACGATGGCCTGGGGCCGCAAGGGCCTCGGCATGGTCGCGATCAGCGCCGTCGACATCGCCCTCTGGGACGTCCTCGGCAAGGCCGCTGGCCAGCCCGTCTTCCGGCTCCTCGGCGGTCGCACCAAGTCGCGGATTCCGGTCTATGCGAGCCGGTTGTACAGCACGCCGCTCGACGAACTGGCCGCCGAGGCCCGCCGCTACAAGGACGCCGGCTATCGCGCCATGAAGCTGCGCTTCGGCTGGGGACCGATCGACGGCGCCGAGGGCATGCAGCGCAACCTCGATCTGGTGCGGACGGTGCGCGACGCCGTCGGGCCCGGCGTCGACGTCATGGCCGACGCCTACATGGGCTGGTCGCTCGACTACGCCAAGCGGATGCTGCCGCTGCTCGAACCGTTCAACCTGCGCTGGCTCGAAGAGGCGGTGATCCCGGACGACCTGCAGGGCTACGTGGCGCTCAAGCGCTACGGCCGCGTCCCGATCGCCGGCGGCGAGCACGCGTTCACGCTGCACGAGTTCCGCGATCTGCTCGAGGCGCGGGCCCTCGACGTCATCCAGTTCGACACCAACCGCGTCGGCGGCATCTCGCAGGCCCGCAAGATCACGGCGCTGGCCGAGGCCTACCAGGTGCCGGTCGTGCCGCACGCCGGCCAGATGCACAACTACCATGTCGTGATGGCCAGCCTGAACTCGCCGATCGCGGAGCACTTCCCGATCGTCGACGTCGAAGTCGGCAACGAGCTGTTCTGGTACATCTTCGACGGCGAGCCGACGGCCGTCGACGGCCACGTCGACCTCGACGACGCGACGCCGGGCCTCGGCCTCACCATCAACGAGGCCAAGCTGGCCGAGTTCCAGGTCACGGAGTGACGGCAGCGCAACAGCCGGGTGTTACGAAGGGGCACATGGCACGGGTCGTTCAGCTCACCGACGGGTCCACACGACGGGTCGCGCTCGTCGACGAACCGGCGCTGCGCCTGATCGACGGCGTCGCGTCGACCTACCAGCTGGCGGCGCTGGCGACCGCGAGCGGCGACGCGCTCTCGGTGCTCGCGCAGGGCCGCGCCAACGGGCACACCCTCGACTACGACGAGGTCTATGCCGGCCGCAGCGCCTGGCGGCTGCTGTCGCCGATCGATCACCCGGCGGAGCCGGCCCGATGCATCGTCTCGGGCACCGGCCTCACCCACTTCGGCAGCGCCCGCGATCGCAACGCGATGCACGCCGGCGCCAGCCAGCGGGCAGGATCGTCCGAGCCGGCCGAACTGACCGACAGCCTGAAGATGTTCCAGGCCGGCGTCGAGCGCGGCCGCCCGGCGCCGGGCGAGGTCGGCATCGCGCCCGAGTGGTTCTACAAGGGCGTCGGCACGATGCTGCGCGGCCACGGCGATGCGCTGGTCGTACCGCGCTTCGCCGAGGGCGGCGGCGAGGAGGCCGAGATCGCCGGCGTCTACGTCATCGGGCCAGACGGCACGCCGTGCCGGCTCGGGCTGACCGCCGGCAACGAGTTCTCCGACCACCGCTTCGAGCGCCGCAACTACCTGAATCTGGCCGGCTCGAAGCTGCGGCCGTCGGCCATCGGCCCCGAGCTGGTGCTGGCGCCGGCCTTCGACGCCATCCCGGGCGAGGTCTGGATCGAGCGGCGCGGCGAGCGGATTCTGGAGCCGGGCCGTGGCCAGCGGCGAATCCGAGATGAGCCACAGCCTGCGCAACATCGAGCACCATCACTTCAAGTTCGACGCCCATCGCCGGCCCGGCGACGTCCATGTCCACTTCTTCGGCGCCCACTCGCTCAGCTTCGGCGAGGGCGTCACGCTCGAGGACGGCGACGTGGTCACCATCCGCTTCGACGGCTTCGGCCGGCCGCTCCGCAACACCGTGCGCGTCGAGCCGGCCGGCGACCGCCTGATCGACGTCCGTCCGCTCGGCTGATTCCTTTTCCGCCCGCTCGGCTGATCCCTTATGCGCAGACTCGCTCTCGTCCTGCCGCTGTTCGTCGCGTGCGCCACCGCGCTGGTCCTCGGTCAAGCCAGCGAGACGCCGCTCTATCGGGATCCGTCGAAGCCGATCGAGGCGCGAATCCGCGATCTGATCGGCCGGCTGACGATCGAGGAAAAGGCGCAGCAGCTCAATCACCTGAACAAGGGCCTGCCGCGGCTCGGCATCAAGCAGTGGGGCGGCTGGAACCAGACGCTGCACGGCGTGTGGTCGAAGGAACCGACGACGCTGTTTCCGGTGCCGACGGCGATGGGCGCGACCTGGGATCCGGAGCTGGTGCATCAGGTCGCCGACGCGATGTCGGACGAGGCGCGCGCGCTCTACAACGCCGGCAAGGACGGGCCGCGCTCGCCGCACGGCCTGGTCTACCGGTCGCCGGTCATCAACATCAGCCGCGATCCGCGCTGGGGCCGCATCCAGGAAGTGTTCAGCGAGGATCCGTACCTGACCGGCCGCATGGCGGTGGCCTACGTCCAGGGGCTGCAGGGCAAGGACGTCGCGCACCTGAAAGTCGCCGCCACCGTGAAGCACTTCGCGGTCAACAACGTCGAGGCGTCGCGGCAGCACCTGTCGGCGGTCGTCGACGAGCGCAACCTGTTCGACTACTGGTTCCCGCACTGGAAGGCCGCCTTCATCGAAGGCAAGGCGCAGTCGGTGATGTCGTCCTACAACGCCATCAACGGCGTGCCGTCGGCGGTGAACCGCTGGCTCCTCACCGACGTCCTGCGCACGCAGTGGGGCTTCGACGGCTTCGTCACCGACGACCTCGGCGCGGTGCAGCTGCTCTCGTCGGAGCGGAACAACCAGCCGGGGCACCGCTTCTCGGACGATCCCGTCGTGTCGACCGCGGCCGCGATCAAGGCTGGCAACGACAGCGACGACCAGGAGTTCGAGGACAACGTCCCCAAGGCCGTGCAGCGCGGCTTGCTGACGGTGGCCGACGTCGACCGCGCCCTCTCGAACGTCCTGCGCGTCGGCTTCCGGCTGGGCGCCTTCGATCCCTCGACGCCTTACGACGCGATCCCCATGACGGTGGTCCGCAGCCTCGAACATGTCGCGCTGGCGCTGCAGGTCGCGCAGAAGTCGCTGACGCTGCTCAGCAATCGTCCGCTCACGCCGCCACCTGTGCCTGGCACTACCGGCACCCCCGCCGCCGCCACGCCACCGGTCCTGTTCCTGCCGCTGAAGCGGGAAGCAACGCGCGCGATCGCCGTCATCGGCCCGGCCGGCGATCAGGACTACCCGACCGGCAACTACTACGGGACGCCGGCGCGCAAGGTCGGCGTCGTCCAGGGGCTGCGCGACGTACTCGGCCCTGGCGTGACGGTCGACTACGAGAAAGGCGCGGACGTCGTCGGCCCCGCCGATGCCGAGGCGGTGGCCCGCGCCGTGGCCCTGGCCAAGCGATCGGACGTCGTCATCCTCTGTCTCGGCACCGACCAGCGCGTCGAGGCCGAGGGCCGCGATCGCCGCGACCTGAACCTGCCCGGGGCGCAGCAGCCGCTGCTCGAAGCCGTGTTCGCCGCCAACCCCAAGGTCGCGCTCGTGCTCTTCAACGCCGGGCCGCTCGGCGTCGCCTGGGCGCACGACCGGCTGCCGGCGATCCTGGCGGCGTGGTTCCCGGGCGAAGCCGGCGGCATTGCGATCGCCCGCGCGTTGTTCGGCATCGACAACCCGGGCGGCAAGCTGCCCTACACCGTCTACGCCAACCTCGATGGCGTGCCGCCGCAGAACGAGTACGACGTCTCGAAGGGCTACACCTACCAGTATTTCAAGGGCGTGCCGCTCTACCCGTTCGGCCACGGCCTGAGCTACACGCGCTTCCGATTCTCGAACATGACGCTCTCGGCACCGAGCATCAGCGCGAACGGTGACGTCCAGGTGGCCTTCGACGTCACCAACGTCGGCGATCGCGCCGGCGACGAGGTGGCGCAGCTCTACACCCACCAGATGAAGAGCCGCTCCTACCAGCCGATTCGCACGCTGCGCGCCTTCAAGCGCGTCACGCTGCAGCCGAACCAGACGACCCGGGTGACGTTCACGCTGCCGGCCTCGCAGCTGGCCTGGTACCAAGGCGGGACGATCGGATCCGCAGTCGAACCCGGCGCCTTCGACATCGGCGTCGGCGCGTCGGCCGACAACATCCGTCTGCGCGCGACGCTCACCGTCACATCCTCGTCCCGCCGGCCGCGTGCGGACGCCGCGGCGCGCCCAGCGCCGCGAATAGCAGGCCGCACGCCATAAGGCCGGCCCGCGGTCGCGCGTGAGAGCGCGACCGCCAACCAAGTAGAATCGCCCGCGATGGGCGTTGGCGAGGATCTGCGACACGCGTGGCGCGCGTTGGCGGCGACTCCGGGCGTGGCCGTCGCCGCCGTGCTGTCGCTGGCGCTCGGCATCGGCGCCAACACCGCCATCTTCAGCGCCGCCAGCCCGCTCCTCCTCAGCCCGCTGCCCTACGCCGATCCCGGGCGGCTGGTCATCCTGTGGAACCGCTCGCCCGGCCTCGGCATCGCCGAGGACTGGTTCTCGACCGCGCAGTATGTCGACATCCGCACCAGCGGCACGTTTGCCGACGTCGCCCTGGCCATCGGCGGCAACGAGAACCTGACCGGCGGCGGCGACGCCGAGCGCGTCGGCGTGATCCGCGTCTCGTCGAACCTGCTGCCTATGCTCGGCGTCCGCCCGCTGCTCGGACGCCTGTTCACGTCGGACGAAGACCGGACCGGCGCGGCAGGCACGGCGCTCCTCGCCCACGGCACCTGGCTGCGGCGCTACGGCGGTCAGGCCTCGGCGGTCGGCCGGTCGCTGATCGTCAACGGTGCCTCGCACCGGATCGTCGGCGTCCTGCCGCCGGACTTCACGCTGCCCCGCGACGTGCTGCCGACGCTCGGCGGCGCCGAGCATGCGGAGCTGCTGCTGCCGTTGCCGCTCCCTGCCGACGCAGCGTCGATACGCACCCGCGAGGACTACAACATCCTGGCGCGCCTGCCGGCCGGCGTGACCGCCGCCGCGGCCCAGTCGCGAATGGATGCGCTCACGGCGCGGCTGCGGCGCGAGCATCCCGCCGTCTATCCGCCCAACGGGCGCCTCACGTTCGGTGTCGTGCCACTGCAGGAGCAGGTCACCGGCGAGGTCCGCCGCCCGCTCTGGATCCTGGTCGGCGCCGTCGGCCTCGTCCTGCTGATTGCCTGCGCCAACGTCGCGCACCTGCTGCTCGCGCGGGCGATCGGCCGACGCCGCGACATGGCGGTCCGGGCCGCGATCGGCGCCAGCGCCGGGCGTCTGCTACGGCAGCTGCTCACCGAAGCGCTCCTCCTCGCCGGCGCCGGCGGCGTGCTCGGCGTCGTGGTGGCCGCTGGTCGGGATCGACGGCATCCACGCGCTCGGCCGCGGCAGCGTGCCGCGCATCGACGCGATCGGCCTCGACGCCCGCGTCCTCGGCTTCACCGCCGCGCTGTCGATCGCCTCGGGGCTGCTGTTCGGCCTGACGCCGGCCTGGCGGTTGTCGCGCCTCGACCTGACGCGCGATCTGCAGGATGCCGGTCGCGGCGCCAGCGGGACCGGCGCGCTCTGGCGCCGCGGCCACGGCCTGCGGCGCGTGCTCGTCGCCGGCGAGATCGCGCTGGCCGTGGTCCTGCTGGTCGGCGCCGCGCTGGTCATCCGCAGTGTCGGCCGGCTGGCCGCCGTTCCGCCCGGCTTCGATCCCGCCGGCACGCTCACCTTCGAGCTGACGATGCAGGGCCAGCGTTACGTCAAGGCCGCCGACGGCCACCTCGCCTATCGCGAGCTGTGGCGGCGGATCGCCGCGCTGCCCGGCGTCGAGGCCGCCGGCGCGATCTCGGCGCTGCCGCTCAGCCGGATGTTCGCGTGGGGACCGATCACGGTCGAAGGCCGCACGCGGGCGCCCGGCGAAGCGTTTCTCAACGCCGACATGCGCTTCGCCGACGGCGAGTATTTCCAGGCGATGCGGATCCCGCTCGTCGAGGGCCGGCTCTTCACCGACGCCGATCGGCGACCCGGCCCGCTGGTCACGCTGGTCGACACCGAGATGGCGGCGCAGTTGTGGCCCGGCCAGTCGGCGATCGGGCGGCGGGTGCAGATGGGCGCCGGCGACGATCCCGAAGCGCCGTGGATCACGGTCGTCGGCGTCGTCGGCCGGGTCAAGCAGTACACGCTCGACGGCGACTCGCGCATCGCGATGTATTTTGCGCACGCGCAGTTCCCGGTGCGGGCGATGAACGTCGTCGTGCGCGGCGGCGGCGAATCCGGCCGCGCTCACCACGGCGATCCGCCAGACGCTGCGCGCCGTCGATCCCGACCTGCCGATGTTCGGCGTCCGGACGATGGCCGCCCGCGTCGACGAGTCGCTCGCCCGGCGCCGCTTCCTGATGACGCTGCTGACGCTGTTCGCCGGCCTGGCCCTCGGCCTCGCGACCATCGGCACCTACGGCGTCCTCGCCTGCTTCGTCTCGCAGGGCCGCCGCGAGCTGGCCATCCGGATGGCGCTCGGCGCGACGGCGGCCGACGTGGTGCGGCTGGTGGCGGGGCACGGTCTGGTCACCGCCGGCATCGGCGTGGCGATCGGCCTGGCCGGCGCGCTGGCCGCGGCCCGGCTGCTCGACGCCGTGCTGTTCGAGGTGCGCGCCACCGATCCGCTCACCTTCGCGTCGGTCGCACTACTGCTCTGTGTGGTGGCGCTGCTCGCCTCGCTGCTGCCGGCATTGCGAGCCGCGCGGATCGATCCGGCGCGGACGTTGGCGGCCGACTGATCCAGCCGGTAAGGCAACAGGCGTTCAGGCGCGATCGGGCCGTACCAGCTCCGTCGCCGCGATCACGACCTGCGAGAACCGGTCTGGCGTGTAAAGGGAGGTCGGCCCGTATTTTTGGTCCGCGAACACGGCCAGCGCGCGGTGGACGCGGCGAAAACCCTGCACGTCGCCGACAGGAAACGGCCTCAACTGCGTGAAGATGTCACAGACGACGCTGAAGACGCCGTCGGGCCTCCCGCGGTGGATGAATGCCTCATACCCGTTCAGATCACTCAGCGATCGCTGGACCCTGTTGGGTCGGGTCTCGAGCAGGCGGAACTGGTGTCGACCACCCTTCCGCAGGGCGAGCGCGGCGGCGAGGCCGAGTTCGAACGGCATGTTGAACCGTGGCAGCCCGCGCGGCGAGACCTCAACCCGCGACAGATCGTGCAGCGAATACTCACAGGCATCGAGCAGATGCAGGGTGCGCTCGAGGCGATCCTTGTCAGGCGGGATCTCGAGCACCGAGCGCGGCGTCTGGCCCGCGCACACCAGAGACGCCACCAGTGCGAGATACACCCGACGGTATTCGGGGTCGAAGGGGAAGTTGCAAAAGGCGCCGCTCGCGGATCGGCGCCGGCGAGCGGCCACTACCGGCTGGGCCTCGCTGCGGCCTTTGCCGGCTTCCGGGCCTGGCGTGCCCTCGGCGGCGCGGCCTTAACGGTCTTGGTCACCGCCTTCGAGCTCTTGGCGGCCTTGGCACTCGTGAGGGTCTTCGGCGGCGCGCGCCGAGCCTCCCTCGTCTGCCCCTTCTCCAGAGCCAAGCTGATGGACCGGATCGCCTCCAGCGTCTCGCGCAGCTTCTGCGGCGACATGCGAAGCGTCTTCGCGGTCTCCTTCACGGTCAGGGGCCTGGGCAGATCACCGACGACCTTGAACGGCGGTGGGGCCATACGCTTGACAGTGTACCGCACACGCGCGAGCCTCGCCGGCCTCAGAGCACGGACGCCTCAAGCCAGCCGTCCGCCCTTTCTTGTCTCTCGCTCCTACGGCGCGAGCCGAGCGAAGCGATGGTCGCCCCGTGACTGGCCTCGCCCCGACCGAGCGAAGCGATGGTCGCTTCCCCGGGATTCGACCCTGCTAGCCCGAGGCCGCAGGCGTCGGGCGGCATGGCTGAATCCATCGTCCCGACTGAGCGAATCGAAGATGAGCGATGGTCGGCCCGTCGGCGACCTACGGCGCAAGCCGAGCGAAGCGATGGCGGCAAGCGATCCCGGGATTCGACCCTGCTAGCCCGAGGCCGCAGGCGTCGGGCGGCATGGCTGAATCCATCGTCCCGACTGAGCGAATCGAAGATGAGCGATGGTCGGGACGACTGGATTCGAACCAGCGACCCCCTGACCCCCAGTCAGGTGCGCTACCAGGCTGCGCCACGTCCCGACGCTGGAAAACCTGCCCTGGCGGACAGAAGGGGGATTGTACTACGACCGCCCGGCGCCGGCTCAAGCTTTCGCGCGGCGGACGGCGCGACGCGGGGCCTCGCCCATCGGCGCGGCGGGCTGGGCCAGGGCTTCGAGGTGGAAGTCCGTCGGGGTGGCCGGATCCCGCGACAGCAGCTCCAGGACCGCGAGCAGGCCGTCGCGGACCCGCGACAGCCGCACCTTGATTTCCGGCGTCATCACTTCCCGCAGCAGCGCCCGATCCTCGTCGTTGGGCACGTGCACGACCGGCGCAGGGGTGGCCCCGGCCCCCTCGAGCTTGCGGCGGACCCCGGCGAGGGTCAGCCCCTCGGCCAGGACGAGGTGGCGGATTTGCAGGACGCGCTCGACGTCGGCCTTGCGGTAGACCCGCGGCCCACCCTGCGTCCGCGAGACGCCGAGCTCGGGGAACTCGTTCTCCCACGAGCGCAGGACGTAGGGCTGGACCTTGGCGATCTCGCAGACCTCGGACGCCTTGAAGGCAGGCTTGTCCGGGATGACGATATCCTGGCCGCTCATGGAGATCTGTGCGCCGGTCATGGAGATCGGGGCGCAGTATAACACGCGAAAACGTGCACCTCGGAGCAGCGCCGGCGTTCGGTTCGCGGCCTCGTGTCGTTCCTTTGACAGGGTGGAAGTGTACAACTACGATGCCGTCTTGGAAGGCCTTCCCCGGCACCGCTCCAGATGATTGGCTCAACCGTCTCGCACTACCGCGTGGTCGACAGGCTGGGCGCCGGCGGCATGGGTGTCGTCTACCGCGCCGAGGACCTCCGACTCGGCCGGCACGTCGCGATGAAGTTCCTGCCCGAGTCGGCCACCGCCGACCCGCTCGCCACCGAGCGGTTCCAGCGTGAAGCGCGCACCACCTCGGCCCTGAACCACCCCAACATCTGCACGCTCCACGACGTCGGCGAGCACGAAGGCCGCCGCTTCATCGTGATGGAGCTGATCGACGGCGCGACGCTGGACAAGGTCCTCGGCGCCGGGGCGCTGCCGGTCGATCGGGTCATCGACATCTCGATCACCGTCGCCGACGCCCTGGACGCGGCACACAGCGAGGGCATCCTCCACCGCGACATCAAGCCCGGCAACATCTTCATCACCAAGCGCGGCCAGGTCAAGGTGGTCGACTTCGGGCTCGCCAAGATGATGCCGCACCGCGGCGGCCTGACCCCGGTCGACGTGACCATCGCCGAGCAGCACGCCCTGACGTCGGCCGGCATGGCCGTCGGCACGGTCGCCTACATGTCGCCCGAGCACGCCCGCGGCGAGGCCATCGACCAGCGCAGCGACCTCTTCTCGCTCGGCGTCGTGATGTACGAGATGGCCACCGGCGTCCAGACCTTCAAGGGCCAGACGACCGCGGTCATCTTCGACCAGATCCTCAACCGCGTGCCGGTGCCGCCGAGCACCATCAATCCGGACGTCATCCCGACGCTGGAGCACATCATCGGCCGGCTGCTCGAGAAGGATCGCGAACGCCGCTACCAGTCGTCGCGCGATGTCCAGGCCGACCTGCAGCGTCTCAAGCGCGACCTCGAGGCCAAGCGTGTCGTCACCGCCGACGCCGCGCAGACGTCGACGCCCACGACGTGGACGCCGTTCGAGAACGCCCGCAGCGCCTCGACGGTGGCGGTCAACCTGCCGACCTTCGGCGTCGAGGCCGAGCCGGCCCCGGTCCCGGCCGCGTGGGCGGTCGACTGGACCTCGCCGCGTCCGTCCAGCAAGCCGGACGTCGATCGCGCGGCGGCGTCGGCCAGCGCGCCGGTCCCGAACCGGGCCGTGTCCGCGACGGCCACCCTCTCCGGCGAGAATCTCGTCGGCGCCGACGATGATGGTGCCGATCTCGGGCTCGGCCCCCGCCGCCGGCGCGACGGGCGACCCGACGGCCGAACCGCTCGCGCCTCCGCCGCCGCTGCCGCTCGCGGACGTGCGCCCCCCGGCCCTGCATTCGCACCTCGAACCCGGTCTCGCCTACGTCCCGCACGCGCAGGACGCCGACGGTGCCAAGGCGACCGAGCGACGCGTCGTCGCGGAGCGCGCCGGCGTCGCCCGCGAGACCCCGGACGCGCCGTCGGTGCCCGCCAGCTGGAGCTCGTCACCGGCCCGGCCGCCTCGGCCCGGCTTCGGTGGCCGCGGCCTCGCGCTCGCCGGCGCGGCCGCCGCGGTCCTGATCCTCGGTGCCGGCGGCCTGTGGTGGGTGCTCCAGGACCGCGAGGTATCGGTCAGCGGCGCGGTCGCCGAGCCGCCAGCAGGACCGGCCGCCCCGCCGACACCGGCCGCGACGCCGGCCACGACGCCGGCGGGACTGGCTCCGCCGGCGACGGTACCGACGACGCCGATGGCGCCGCCCTCGACGGCGCCGGTCGCGCCGGGCAGGCCCGGGACGGCGCCGGCCAACGCGCGGACCACCGCCCCCGGGACGGTTCCGCCGGGGACGACGACGCCCGTCGCTGGCGCGGCCATCCCGCCGGCAACCGCCGCCAACCGCCCGCCCTCGAAGGCGATGCTGGCCCAGGCGGCCACGATCCTTTCCGAGGCACAGGGTCTCCTGCAGACCGGCGCCGAAGCCGAGGGGCTCGCCAAGATTGCCGCCTTGCGCGCCTCGTTCGGTGGCACGCCGTCGGCCCGGGAGGGCGCGCTGCTCGCCGCCCGCACCCACCAGCAGGCGAAGCGCTACGACGACGCCGGCGCGGCGTGGCTCGACGCGGCCCGCGACGGCGTCGGCCCGGAGGACATCAGCGAGGGGCTGATCCAGGCGGCCGACGGCGCCGCCCGCCAGCGCTCACCGGAAGGCGACGGCGTCGCCCGGCGGCATCTCGGCGAGATCCTCGATCGCTACCCAGGCAGCGTCCGCGCCCTGCGCGCGCTGCAGATGAAGATGTCGATCGAGGACCGGATGAAGCTGAAGGAGCCGGACGCCGAGCTGAACGGCGTCGCGCCGACGTCCCTCCTCACGCTGCGCAGGGCCGCGCGCGGCGCCGGCACCGCGCCGGTCGCCGAGTTCGCGCTGTGGCGCCTCGCCCAGGAGTACCGCGATCGGCGGCTCTACGATCTCGCCGCCGCGACCTTCGCCGACCTCGGCACGCGCTTCCCCGAGACCCGCTACGACGCGTGGTTCTCGGCCGCCGAGTTGTTCGAGAAGCAGCTCAAGGACGCGGCGCGGGCCCGCGAGGCCTACGCCAAGGTGCCGGCCGCCTCGCCCCGCTACGAAGCCGCGCAGAAGAAGCTGACCAGCGCGTAGCAGCCCGTCCACCACGGGCTGCTACGCCTTCTTTTCCTCGCGTCGGCGCGCCCGCACCTCGAGCCGGATCGGCGAGCCGTCGAAGCCGAACGACTCGCGCAGCCGGTTCGCCAGGAATCGCTCGTAAGAAAAGTGGAACGTCGTCGCGACGTTGGTGAAGAACACGAACGTCGGCGGCGCCACGCCGGTCTGCGCCGCGTAGAGCACGCGCACGTTCTTCTTGCCTGGGCTCGCGGGCGCGTGGCTCTGCGGTGACCGCCTCGACGAAGCGGTTCAGCTCGCCGGTCGGCACACGCCGCAGCCGTCCCCGGGCGACCCGGTCGATCGTCTCGAGCAGCTTCGGCGTCCGCTCGCCGGTCAGCGCCGAGATGTGGAGGACCGGCGCGTAGTCGAGGAACTTCAGCGTCTGCTTGATGTGGTCGTCGAAGCGGCGCGAGTTCTCGTTCGAGCGGTCTTCGATCAGGTCCCACTTGTTGACCGCGATGATCACGCCGCAACCGGTCCGCTCGGCCTCGCCGGCGATCGTCGCGTCCTGATCGGTCGGCCCTTCGACCGCATCGACCAGCAGCACGGCGACGTCGGCGCGGGCGATCGCGCGGCGCGCCAGCATCACGCTGACCGCCTCGATCTCGCCCGAGCGCGCCACCTTGCCGGCGCGGCGGATGCCGGCGGTGTCGACGATGCGAAACTGCTGCTTGTGCCACTTGCAGGATCGAGTCGACCGGGTCGCGGGTGGTGCCGGCCATCTCGCTCACCACCATGCGCTCTTCCTTGAGCAGCCGGTTGACCAGCGACGACTTGCCGACGTTCGGCCGGCCGATGATCGCGACCTTCGTCTCGACTGGCTCGGCGGGCGCCGCGGTCTTGGCGATGGCCAGCCGGCTGGTCACCGCGTCGAGCAGGTCGCCGACGCCGGAGCCGTGCTCGGCCGCGATCTCGATCACCGGGTCGAACCCCAGCGCGTAGAACTCGACGACGCGCGCCTGCGCCTTGCGGTCGTCGGTCTTGTTGACCGCGACGATGACGGGCCGCCCGCTCTGCCGCACCGTCGCCGCGATCTCCTCGTCGCCCGACACGAGCCCGTCCTTGCCGTCGATGACGAACACGATGCAGATCCGCCGTCGCGATGGCGCGATGGCCCTGCTGCAGGACGAGCTCGTGCAGCGGATCCTTGCTCGCGCCGAACATGCCGCCGGTGTCGACGACGGTGATGTGCGCGCCCTGCCATTCGGCGTCGGCGGCGATGATGTCGCGGGTCGTTCCGGCGATCGGCGCGACGATCGCGCGGCGCGTCCCGGTGACGCGATTGAAGAGGGTCGACTTGCCGACGTTGGGACGGCCGACGAGGACGACGGTTCGATTTCCGTGGGATTTCTGGCTGGCCATGACCGTCCGGGGCGCGGGTGTGCGGTGACTTACGCCGCCGGTTGACAGCGTAAGTTCATCATTTTATGATAGTTATCAGTGCCCGGGAGCGTCTAAGCATGATCAAGGTGGACATCGTCAACGAGGTGTCCCGAGCCGCGCAGTTACCAAGGTGAAGGCCGAGCTGGCCGTCGACGCGGTATTCGACGCCATGCGGCTGTCCATGCAGCGCGGTGAACGGATCGAGCTTCGGGGTTTCGGCGTCTTCCAGGTCAAGCCCCGCAAGCGCGGCATCGGCCGTAACCCACGCACCGGCAAGGAAGTCCGCATCCCGCCCGGGCGCACCATCCGCTTCAAGCCCGGCAAAGAACTCCAGAACATCGGGGGATGAACCGGCACCTCGCCCTGTTCCTCCTGACCGTGGTCACCACCACGGCGGCCGGCGCCTTCCAGTACGAAGGGTTCCAGCACGAGTTCGGCCCGGCCGGCCTGCACCTCACCTTCTGGCGGCTCGCCGCCGGGGGCCTCTACTTCAGCGTGCCGTTTCTCGGTTTCCTGACGGCCCACGAGTTCGGCCACTACGGCATGGCTCGCTGGCACGGCCTGCGGCCGTCGCTGCCCTACTACCTGCCGGCGCCGCTCCCGGTCACCGGCTCGCTCGGCGCGGTGATCGTCTTCCGCGGCCACTTCCCCAACCGTCGCGTGCTCTTCGATTTCGCCGCCGGCGGGCCAATCGCCGGGTTCGTCGTGGCGGTCATCGCCTCGGCCGTCGGCCTGGCGTGGTCGCCGGTCGTCGCCACCAAGACGGTAGAGGGCCTCATCCCGCTGGGCGATCCCATCGCCTTCCACTGGCTGAGCGACCTGGTCATCGGGCCGCTGCAGACGGGCTACGACGTCAGCCTGCACCCGACGGCGTTCGCCGGCTGGCTCGGCTTGCTGTTCACGATGATGAACCTGGTCCCCATCAGCCAGCTCGACGGCGGCCACATTTCCTACGCGCTCTTCCGCCGCCACAGCCGCTGGGTGACCGTCACCGGCATCGTCGCGGTGACGTGGGCCGTGGTCGGCCTCGGCGCCTACACCTGGACGCTGTGGCTGTTGCTGCTCCTGGTGATGATGCGCATGGTCGGCTGGGAGCATCCGCCCTCGCTCGACGATGATCTCCCGCTCGACCCGGTTCGCCTGGTCATCGCCGCGCTCGTGGTCGGCATCATGATCGTCTGCTTCATGCCGGTCCCGTTCCCGAAGCCGTTCTAGCCGGCGGACGCGCGCCCAGTCACAACATCGTCAGCGGGTCGATGTCGACCATGGTCCGACGCGCCAGCGTCGGATGCTGGGCCAGCGCCCGCTGGACCGCCTGGCGCATCGCCGTCCGCTTCGTGCCCTTGAGGATCACCTGGACGCGGAAGTCGCCGCGCAGCCTCGGCAGCGGCGCGGCGGCCGGGCCCAGCACCTCGAAGGGCGGCCGGCCGGCGCGCAGGGCGCGCGCCACCGCGGTCGCGTCGCGCATCGCCCCATCGGCGGTCGCGGACCGGACCACGATGTTCACGAGCGACACCGTCGGCGGATAGTGCATCGCTCGCCGGTAGGTCAGCTCGGCCTCGAAGAACGCCGCGTAGTCCTGCCGCGCGGCGAGCGCGACGCCGTAGTGCTTCGGATACAGCGTCTGGATGATCGCCTCGCCCGGCCGGGTGCCGCGGCCGGCCCGCCCCACCACCTGCGTCAGTAGCTGGAACGTGCGCTCGGCGGCACGAAAGTCGGCGACGCCGAGCCCGATGTCCGCCGAGACGACGCCGACCAGCGTCACCTCCGGGAAGTCGTGGCCCTTGGCGATCATCTGCGTCCCGACGAGCACGTCCAGCTCGCGCGCCGCGAAGCGTCGCAGCACCGAATCGATGGCACCGCGACGCCGTGTCGTGTCGCGATCGACGCGGGCGATCCGCGCCCCGGGCAGCGCCGCCTGCACCTCCGCCTCGATCCGCTCGGTGCCGACGCCCCGGTAGTCGAGGAACTCGCCGCCGCAGGCCGGGCAGGACGGCGGCAGCGGCCGGCCGTAGTCGCAGTAGTGACAGACGGCGCGGCGCGCGGCGCGATGGACGGTCAGCGTGATGCTGCAGTGCGGGCACTCGAGCGAGGCGGCGCAGGCGCGGCAGAAGCACGCCGCCGCGTAGCCGCGCCGGTTGAGCAGCACGACGCTCTGCTCGCCGTCGGCCAGCCGTGCCGTCAGCGCCACGCGCAGCAGGGGGCTCAGCACCGCGTCCGGCCCTTCGGCCGCGAACACCTCGCGCATGTCGACGACGCGGACCGACGCCAGCGGCCGATCGAGGATCCGCCGCTCGAGCGAGACGAGGGTGTAGTGGCCGGTGGTGGCGTGCTGGTACGTCTCGAGCGACGGCGTCGCCGAGCCGAGCACGGCGAGCGCGCCCGCCTGCTGGGCGCGGACGATGGCGACGTCGCGGCCGTGATAGCGCGGGCTCTCGTCCTGCTTGTAGGACGTGTCGTGCTCTTCGTCGACCACGACCAGGCCGAGGTTCTCGATCGGCGCGAACACCGCCGACCGCGTGCCGACCACGACCGAGACGTCGCCGCGACGGATGCGGTGCCATTGATCGTGCCGCTCCCCCATCGACAGCGCGCTGTGCTGGATGGCCACCTGGTCGCCGAACGCGGCCCGCAGCAGCGCTGCCATCGCCGGCGTCAGCGCGATCTCGGGGACGAGGATCAGGACGCGGCGGCCGCCGCGCCGCACCGCGTCGGCAAGGCGCAGGTAGACCTGGGTCTTGCCGCTGCCGGTGACGCCGTGGAGCACCGCCACCGCGAAGCGGCGCGCCGACGCCAGCCCGTCGAGCCGGGTCAGCGCCGCCTGCTGCTCGGCGGTCAGCGTGACGGCGAGCGGCTGGGTGCCCGCGGGAGCCGCCAGTGCGCGCGGGCTGGCGAGCGGATCGCGGTCGACGGTCTCCGTCGCCAGCAACACCAGGCCCTTGGCCGCCAGCGCGGTGACGACGGCAGTGGTCACGCCGTCCGCCGCCAGCGCCGGCAGCGCGGCCCGGCCGCCGCGCTGCTCGAGCGCGACGATCGCGGCCCGCTGCCGCGGGGTCAGAGCGGCGGGCGCGGCCCGGCCGGCCGGCGTCAGCTCGGCGACGCGCGTCGTCTTGAAGGCGTGGTCGCGGCCGCGCGCCGCGGGCGGGAGTGTCAGCGCCAGCGTCTCGCCGGGACCGGCGGCGTAGGTACTCGGCCACCCAGCGCGCCAGCGCGATCGACGGCGGCGGCACCAGCGGCGTCTCGTCGATGACCCGCAGGATCGGCTTGAGGGCGGCGGCGTCGATGGCGGGGTCGAGCGGCGGATCGAGGGCGACGACGAAGCCCGTCGCGGTCCGCCGGCCGAGCGGCACGCTGACGCGGACGCCGGGCGCGAGGGCGACGCCCTCTGGCACGGCATAGGTCAACAGGCCGAGCCGCGGGACCGGCAGCGCCACCGCGACCGTGCCGCTCATGGGCATGTACCTTGGAACCGTGTGAGCCATCACGGTTTCACGGGACGAGCAGGACCTTCAGCGTGCCCGGCGTCGACGCGCGGGCCATCGCCTCGACGCCCGCGGCGAGCGGCAGGCGCGCCTCGATCAGCGGCGTCACGGTGACCGCCCCCGAGGCCAGCGCGGCCAGCGCCGGCGCGAACGGACCGCAGCGCGAGCCGACGATGGTGATCTCGTCGACGACGAGCGCCGACAGGTTCAGCGTCGCATCACCGGCGAACGTGCTCTTGAGGACGAACGTGCCGCGCGGCCGCAGCGCCGCCAGCGCCGCCTGGAGTCCCTCGCGCCGGCCGGTGCACTCGACGACGACGTCGGCGGTCCGCGCCGGCGGCGGATCGAGCTGCGTGGCGATGCCGCGTGCCGCGAGGTGCGCCAGCTTGCGCGCGTGCCGGCCGACGACGGTGAGCGCGCACCCGGTCGTCGCCAGCGCCTGCGCGATCACCTGTCCCAGCTTGCCGTCGCCGAACACGACGACGCGATCGCCGCGCCCGATCGGCACCTGCGCCAGAATCTGGAAGGCCGCGGCGACGGGCTCCGCGAAAACGGCGACCTCGTCGGGCACGGCATCCGGCACCGCGTGGAGGTTCGCGATCGGCAGGCTCAGGTAGTCGGCGAACGCCCCGTCGCGATTGACGATGCCCAGCACCGTGCGCTGCTCGCAGTGGCTCGATCGCCCGGCCAGGCACGTCGCGCACGCGCCACAGGTGGCGTTGATCTCGCCGACGACGCGACGGCCTTCCCAGGCCGGTTCGGCAGGCGCGCGATCGACCACGCCGACGAACTCGTGGCCGAGGACGCCGCGATACGGGTAGTAGCCGCGCTGCAGTTCGAGATCGGTGTGGCAGAGCCCGGCCAGCGTGACGCGGATGCGCGCCTCGCCGGCGGGCGGTTCGGGGACGGGCAGGTCATCGCGCACCCGCAGGCGGCGATCCTCGAGCCACAGGGCGTGCATCGGACTAACGCTCCTGCTCGCCGCGCAGGATCTTCAGCACGAGCTTCATGTCGTCCCACGTGTCGCGCTTGCGCTCCGGGCTGCGCAGCAGGAACGCCGGGTGGAACGTCGGCACCAGCAGGCGATCGCGGCATGGCCAGCTCTGGCCGCGCAGGCGCGAGATCGGATCCTTGGTGTTCAGCAGGGCCTGCGCCGCGAACGTGCCGAGCGCGACCATCACCTTCGGCTGCACCACCTCGATCTGGCGGAACAGGAACGGCTGGCAGGTCGCGACCTCGTCAGGCTCCGGGTTGCGGTTGCCGGGCGGCCGGCACTTGAGGACGTTGGCGATGTAGACGTCCTTCCGCGTGTAGCCCATCGCCTCGATGATCTTGGTCAGCAACTGGCCGGCGCGGCCGACGAACGGCTCGCCCTGGATGTCTTCGTCGGCGCCGGGCGCCTCGCCCACGAACATCAGGTCGGCGCCCGGGTTGCCGACGCCGTAGACGATCTGCTTGCGGCCGAGCCCGGCCAGCTTGCAACGCACGCACTCGCCGAGATCGTGCCGGATCGCGATGAGAGCCTCAGCTGGTGGCAATTCCTGCATCGTTTTCTGGCTCGCCGCGGGGATGATCGGATCGGAGATCGGATCGGAGATCGGGACGGGGATCGGGAGGCCCTCCGGAAGTGAGATCGGGACGCTCTCCGGGACGCTCTCCGGGAGCTCCCCGGGGCGGGCGGTCCAGGCGGGGTCGCGGCTGATGCCGTCGACGCCGAGCTCGCGGTAGAACTCGAGGTGCGCCCGGACGGCGTCGCGCGGATCGCTCACCCGCGCGCTCCGAGCAGCGGCACGACGTGATCGAGGATGCGATCGGCGATCGCGGCCTTGCTCTGCAGCGGCACCGCGACGTCGCGCTCGCGGCTGATGATGGTCACGGCGTTGGTGTCGTGCTCGAAGCCGGCGCCTGGCTGCGTCACGTCGTTGGCGACGACGAGGTCGACGCGCTTGGCGTCGAGCTTGCGCCGGCCGCGGGCGACCGCGTCGGCGGTCTCGGCCGCGAAGCCGACCAGGACCGGCGATGCCGCGCCGTTCCGCGCCGCGCCGAGGTCGGCCAGGATGTCGCGCGTCCGCGTCAATGTCAGCGTCAGCGGGCCCTCCGATTTGGTGATCTTCTGCGCCGCCGGCGCCGCCGGCGCGTAGTCGGCGACGGCCGCCGCCATCACCACGACGTCCTGGCCGGGCAGCGCCTGCATCACCGCCGTGTGCATCTCGGCGGCACTTCGCACCCGCACCACCTCGACGCCGGCCGTGATGGCGACGCCGCTCGGACCGAGCACCAGCGTGACCGCCGCGCCACGGCGCTGGGCCGCCTCGGCCACCGCGACCCCCATCCGGCCGCTCGATTGGTTGCCGACGTAGCGGACCGGGTCGATGTCCTCGTAGGTCGGGCCGGCGGTGACCAGGACGCGGCGCCCAGCCAGATCCGCAGGCGGCTCCGGCGCCGGCCCCAGCGCGTCGCAGGTCGCGGCGACGATGTCCTCGGGCTCGGCCAGCCGGCCCGGCCCGACCCAGCCGCACGCCAGGTAGCCGCTGCCGGGCTCGATCAGGTGGACGCCCCGGCCGCGCAGCGTGGCCAGGTTGGCCTCGACCGCCGGGTGCGTCAGCATCTGCGTGTTCATCGCCGGCGCCAGCAGGATCGGGCACCGCGTCGCCAGCGCGAACGTCGTCAGGAAGTCGTCAGCGAGGCCGTGCGCCAGCTTGGCGATCAGGTTGGCGGTGGCCGGGGCGACGACGAGCGCGGCGACTTCCGTCGTCAGCGAGATGTGGCCGACGTTGGTGTTGGTGCCAGCCGCCCACTGATCGGTGATGACGGCGCGGCGCGTCAGCGCCTCGAAGGTCAGCGGCGTGACGAACTGCTGCGCCCCGCGCGTCAGGATCGCGACCACCTCGTGGCCGCGCTTCTGCAAGCCGCGCACGACTTCGGCGGCCTTGTAAGCCCCGACGCCCCCGCTCACCCCGACCGCGATCAGCGCCACTCGTCCCGTCCTTCCGCTCGTCCGTCCGCCCGTCCCGGGCCGGCCGTCAGTCCTGGTCCCGCTTCGGGAACGTGTTGATGATCCCGTCGGCGACGGCTCGCATCCGGTTGACGCGGGCCCGCTCGGCGACGACGATGGCGCGCAGCCCGTCCACGGCGGCGTCGAGATCGTCGTTGACGATCACGTAATCGTAGTCGTGATAGCCCGACACCTCTGACGACGCCACGTCGAGGCGCCGGCGGATGGCCGCGTCGCTGTCCTTGCTGCGGCCGCGGAGCCGCTGTTCGAGCTCCGCGAACGACGGCGGCAGCACGAAGATCGAGACGAAGGCGAGGCCGCACTCGCGCACCTGTTGCGCGCCCTGCACGTCAATCACCAGCACCACGTCGCGCCCCGACGAGAGCAGCCGCTCGGTCTCCGGCCCGCACGTGCCATAGAGGTTGCCGAAGACGTCGGCCCACTCGAGGAACTCGCCGGCCGCGATCATCGCCTCGAAACGGTCGCGGGCGACGAAGTGGTAGTCGACGCCGTCCTGCTCGCCGACGCGGGCCGCGCGCGACGTGTACGACCGGGACAGGACGAGGTCGGGAATACGTTCGACGAGGCGCTCGGCGACGGTCGTCTTGCCGGTGCCGGACGGGGCCGACACGACGAACAGCCGGCCGCGGTGATGGACTGTGGGGCTACTCAACGTTCTGTACCTGCTCGCGCATCCGCTCCAGCTCCGCCTTCATGTCGACGATGATCGGCGAGACCTGCAGCCCTTCCGACTTCGACCCGATCGTGTTGACCTCGCGGTTCATCTCCTGCAGCAGGAAATCGAGCTTCCGGCCGCACGGCTCGGGCCCGCCGGCGAGGTCGTTCCAGTGTACGAGGTGGGCGCGGAACCGGACCAGCTCCTCGGCGATGTCGGAGCGGGCCACGAAACGGACCACTTCCTGTGCCACCGCCGCCGGATCGAGGGCCAGACCGCTGCCCAGATCGCCGACCCTCTCGTGCAGCCGAGTCCGCAGGATGCCCTGCCCCTGCGCCGCCGCCTCGGCGACGCGCTCGATCGCGGCGGCCAGGGCGCCGCGCCGCCCGTCCAGGTCGGCCTGCAGCAGCTCGCCTTCCCGCCGGCGCATGGCGTCGAGCGCCTCGAGAGCCGCGGCCAGCGCCGTCTCGGCGCCGCGCTTCACCTGGACGGCCTCGTCCTCGGGCGACGCCACCGGCGCCTCGCGCACCGCCAGCGCCTGCGGGAAGCGCAGCAGATCGCCGGGCTGGAGGGCGCCGCTCACCACGCCGATCTCGCGGGCCCGCTCGATCGCCGCGGCGAGGCGTCCCGCGAACGCCTCGTCGAGCTCGACGGTCGGCGTCGTCAGGCGCCGCGTCTGCACGGTGACGGTGACCTCGACCCGGCCGCGCGCCAGCCGCTGCTGGATTTGCGTCCGCAGCGCGTTCTCGGCGGCGGCGAGCGACGATGGCACCCGCAGCTGGAGGTCGAGGAAGCGGTGGTTGACGCTCTTGACCGTGACGCTGGTCGTCGCGCCCTCCGCTTCGTGCGTGGCGCTGGCAAACCCGGTCATCGAGGTGATCATGAGTGGCTCGTGGCGGCGTGCGGCACGACGGGCCCCGTAACGGCGGCAGGGGCGACGGCGGCAGGGGCGACGGCGGCCGCGACCGCCGCGGCCGCACCGGTCTCGAACATCTGGAGGGCGTAGAGCCGGGCGTAGACGCCGTTCGGGCGCGCCAGCAGCTCGTCGTGCCGCCCGACTTCGCGCACCATGCCGCGCTCGAGCACGATGATCGCATCGGCGCGCCGCACCGTCGAGAGCCGGTGCGCGATGACGAACGAGGTGCGGTTCTCCATCAGACGCAGCAGGGCGTCCTGGACGAGGTGCTCGGACTCGGCGTCGAGCGACGACGTCGCCTCGTCGAGCACCAGGATCGGCGGATCCTTGAGCAGCGCCCGGGCGATCGCCAGCCGCTGCCGCTGGCCGCCCGACAGGCGCTGGCCGCGCTCGCCGATCCGCGTCCCGTAGCCGTCGGGCAGCATCGACACGAACTCGTGAGCGTGGGCGGCGCGGGCCGCGGCCTCGATCTGCTCCCGCGAGGCACCCGGCGTCCCGTAGGCGATGTTGTGGGCGACGGTGTCGTCGAACAGCACCGTATCCTGCGTCACCATGCCGATCTGGGCCCGCAGCGAGGCGATCGTGACGTCGCGGATGTCGACGCCGTCGACGAGGATGGCGCCGCCGGTGACGTCGTAGAAGCGCGGAATCAGGTTGACCAGGGTGGTCTTGCCGGCGCCGCTCAGGCCGACGATCGCCACCATCTGCCCGACCGGCACGGCGAAGCTGATGTCGCGGAGGATGCGCCGGTGGTCGCGGTCCTGGTACTGGAACGTGACGTGATCGAACGAGACGGCCGTCGTCAGCTTGGCCATGGCCGCCGCGCCCGGCCGCTCGATCACCTCGGAGTGCGTGTCGAGCATCTCGAAGATGCGGGCGGCGGCGGCGATCGCCTGCTGCAGGTTGGCGTTGACGCGGCTGAGCTTCTTGGCCGGCTGGTAGGACATGAACAGCGCGGCGATGAACGACGTGAACTGCCCCGTCGTCATCCGGCCCTGGGCGATCGCGCTGCTGCCGTACCAGAGCGCGCCGGCCATCGCCACGCCGCCGAGGAACTCCATCACCGGCGGCAGCGACGACAGCGCGCTCGTCACCTTCATGTTGGTCCGGTAGAGCGCGTCGGAGGCCCGCGCGAACCGTGCCGCCTCGCGTCCTTCCATCCCGAACGCCTTGACGATGCGATGCCCGGCGAACGCCTCGGTGGCGACGTGCGAGAGCGTCTCGAGGTGCTCCTGGCTGCGCTTGGTGCTGCGCCGCACCTTCTGGCCGAGGCGGACCAGCGGATAGACGATGACCGGCGCCGCGGTGAAACACACCAGGGCCAGCCCGGCGTCGTACCAGAACAGCAGACAGACGTAGCCGACCAGCGCCAGCCCTTCGCGCAGCAGGTCGCCGATGGTCTCCGAGACTGCCTGCTGGATCTGATTGACGTCGCTCGTCACGCGCGACAGCAGCTGGCCGCTCGTGCGGCGGGCGAAGAACGCCGCCGACTGGCCGAGGATGTGTCCGAACAATGCACTTCGGACATCGCGCACCACCAGCTGGCCGACCTCGGTCATCCAGTAGGCCGACAGGTAGGCGCCGACGCCCTTGACCAGGTAGGCGGCGACGATCGCGATGGTGACCTCGAGCACCTGTTGCTGGCGGAACAGGACCTGGTCGAAGATCGGCTGAATCAGGTAAGCGATGGCGCCGGTGGCGGCGCCGTAGACGACCATCGCGGCGAGGGCCGCCGCGAGCCGGCCCCGGTAGGGCCGCGTGTATCCCAGCAGCCGTCGGAACTCGTTCACGCCCCAGACCTGGCGATCCCGCCACCGGAGTAGCCGCCCGGGTGGCGCCGCCGCCACTGCCACGCGGTGTCGACGATCGTCCGCAGATCCTGGTAGGCGGGCCGCCAGCCGAGATCGCGCTGGATGCGATCGGCGGTGGCGTAGAGCACGGCCGGATCGCCCGGCCGCCGCGGCCCCATGGTGTGCGGCACCGGCGTGCCGGTGACGGCCTCGACCGCTTGCAGCACCTCGCGCACCGAGAACGGCCGGCCGATGCCGAGGTTGTAGGCGCGCGACGAGCCGCCGGTCTGGAGGTGGCCGAGGGCCAGCAGGTGCGCGTCGGCGAGATCGACGACGTGCACGTAGTCGCGCCGGCACGTCCCGTCCGGCGTCGGGTAGTCGTCGCCGAAGATCGACAGCGGCTCGGCGCCGAGGACGGCGTCGATGGCGCGCGGAATCAGGTGCACTTCGGGGCGGTGATCCTCGCCGATGATCCCGTCGGGATCGGCGCCGGCGGCGTTGAAGTAGCGCAGCACCACCGACCGGATGCCGTAGGCGCGCTCGAAGTGCGGCAGCGCCCGTTCGATGGCCAGCTTGGTCTCGCCGTAGGTGTTGATCGGCCGCTGCGGATGATCCTCGTCGATCGGCGCCCGCTCGGGCTCGCCGAAGGTCGCCGCGGTCGACGAGAAGATGAAGGCCGGCACCTTGGCCTCGGCCATCGCCCCGAGCACCGAGAGGGCGCCGCCGACGTTGTTGTCGTAGTACTCGACCGGGCGGCTGACCGACTCGCCGACCAGCAGCCAGGCGGCAAAGTGCATCACCGCCTCGATCCGGTGCCCGGTCAGCGCGTCGCGCAGGGCGGCGCCGTCGCGGATGTCGCCGGTGATCAGGGCGATTGGGGCGCGTCCGGGCGCCGCCGCGTTCAGCCGCTCGATCGCCTCGGGGTGTCCCTGCCGCAGGTTGTCGTAAACGACGACGTCGTGGCCGGCCGCCGCGAGCGCCCGGACGGCGAAGCTGCCGATGAAGCCGGCTCCGCCGGTCACCAGGATGCGGCTCACAGGATTACCGTCCGATCGAGAAGTAGGTGAACCCGTTCGCTTTCATCTGCTGGGGATTGTAGATGTTGCGGCCGTCGAACACGATCGGAGCTTTCATCAGCTTCTTCATGCGGACGAAGTCCGGCTCGCGGAACTCGGCCCACTCGGTGACGAGGACCAGCGCGTCGACGCCGACCAGCGCTTCGTAGCTCTTCCGTGCGTAGCTGATCTTCGAGCCGAAGATCTTCTTGGCGACGTCGGTGGCTTCCGGATCGTAGACCTGGACCTTGGCGCCCTGCTCGAGCAGCGAGGTGATGATCGTGATGGCCGGCGCCTCGCGCATGTCGTCGGTGCGCGGCTTGAAGGCCAGGCCCCAGAGGGCGATGGTCTTGCCCTTCAGCGAGCCGAAGTGACGCACCATCTTGCCGACCATCAGGTGCTTCTGCGAGGCGTTGACCGCCTCGACCGATTCCAGGATCTTGAAGGTGTAGCCCTTGTCCTTCGAGAACTTGAGGATCGCCTTGACGTCCTTGGGGAAGCAGCTGCCGCCGTAGCCGCAGCCCGGGAACAGGAACGCGGCGCCGATGCGCTTGTCCGAGGCCACCGCGCGGCGCACCTCGTCGACGTTGGCGCCGTACCGATTCGCAGACCTGCGCGACCTCGTTCATGAACGAGATGCGCGTCGCCAGCATGGCGTTCGCGGCGTACTTGCAGAGTTCGGCGCTCGAGCAGTCCATCACCATCACCGGCGCGCCGGTACGGGTGAAGGGGGCGTAGAGCTCGCGCATCACCTCGGCGCCGCGCGGATCGTCGGCGCCGATGACGACGCGGTCCGGGCGCAGGAAGTCGTCGACGGCGGCGCCCTGCTTGAGGAACTCGGGGTTGCTGACGACGCTGAAGGGATGGGTGGTCTCGCGGCGGACGGCCTCGCGGACCTTCTCCGCGGTGCCGACCGGGACGGTGCTCTTGTCGACGATGACCTTGTAGCCGTTCATCGCCCGGGCGACGTCACGGGCCACGCCGAGCACGTGCTGGAGATCGGCCGAGCCGTCCTCGGCCTCCGGGGTGCCGACGGCGATGAAGATGACCTGCGAGGCGCGGACGGCGCGCGGCAGCGTGGTCGTGAAGCTCAGACGCCCTTCCTGCCGGTTGCGCTTGACAATCTCCTCCAGCCCCGGCTCGTAGATGGGGATCTTCCCCTTCTGCAAGGCCCGGACTTTCGCCGCGTCCTTGTCGACGCAGACGACCGTGTTGCCGTTCTCCGCGAAGCAGGCCCCGACGACGAGGCCGACGTAGCCCGTTCCCACCACTGCGATGTTCATGATCTCGGCGCGCGCTCCAGCCGGGGCCCACCGTGCCCCTGCTCTAAACGCTTCACGGTACCATCGCCGTGCGGATGAGGTCAATCCACTGAGTGGCAAGGGTTTGCACACTTCGAGACGGTCCCTCGGCCGGCCCGGGCGGGGCAGTCGGCCGTGCTAACCTCGCGCCGACCGTGCGCATCCTGCTCGACTACCGGACAGCACTGGTGACCCGGACAGGCGTCGGCGAGTACAGTCCACCGGCTGGCCGAGGCGCTCGTCAAGGTGTCGGCCGGGCGCGATGCGATCACCCTGTTCGCCAGCTCGTGGAAGGACCGGTTGCGGTCCGACACGATTCCCGGCACCGCCGTCGCCGACGTCCGCGTGCCAGCCCGGCTGTTGAGGTCGCTCTGGCAGCGCGGAACCTGGCCGGCGGTGGAAAGCCTGGCCGGCGGCCCTTGGGACATCGTCCAGTCGGGACAGCCGACGCTCGTCCCATCGCGGACCGGCGTGCGGCTGACGACGGTCCACGACCTCGACTTCCTGCAGCATCCGGAGCGGACCCAGGCCGAGTTCATCGGGCGCTACGCGGCGCTGGCCCGCCGCCACGCCGATGAGACGGACCACATCATCGCCATCTCGGCCTACACGGCCGGCGAAGTCGAAGCGCGGCTCGGCGTGCCCAGGAACCGCATCACCGTCTGCCGGCCGGGCCGGCCGGCCTGGCCGGTCCGGCTGGCGCCGCCGCTCGCCTCCCGCGGCTATCTGCTGTTCGTCGGGACGCTCGAGCCGCGGAAAAACGTCGCCGGCCTCCTCGAGGCGTACGGCCGGCTCGTGGCGCGAAACCCGCAGGCCCCGCCGCTGGTGCTGGTCGGGCGGGTGGTCGCCGAATCGGCCCCGGTACTGGCCCAGCTCGAGCAGCATCCCTTCGCCGGACGGGTCCAGCACCGCGGCTACATTCCGGACGCGGACCGGGCCTCGCTCTACGCCGGGGCCACTGCGCTGATCCTGCCCTCCTTCTTCGAAGGGTTCGGGCTGCCCGTGCTCGAGGCGATGACGGTCGGCGTGCCGGTCATCGCCTCGGATCGCGGCGCGCTGCCCGAGGTGCTCGGCGACGCCGGGCTCCTCGTGTCGCCCGACGATCCCGAGGAGCTGGCCGCGGCGATGCACCGCGTCTCGACAGACACGCGGCTGGGCGCGACCCTCGGCGCCCGGGGGGCGCGGCGCTCGCTCATCTTCGACTGGACGTCGTCCGCGACGACGCTGCGCGAGATCTACGAGGCGTTGACGACCGCTGCGCGCGACCGCGGCGGCCGGGCCCGGACATGAGGATCGCCGTCGACGCCCGTGAGCTCGCCCCGCGCCCCACCGGGGTCGGCCGCTACCTGCTCGAGATCCTCCAGGCCTGGGCGCGGGACCCCGCGGCGGCGGACTGCGACGTGACGCTGTTCGCGTCGACCGATCTCGATGTGGCGTCGTCGCACCTGGACGGCGCCGGCGCCCGCGTGCACGCGCGCATCCTGTCCGGCTCCGGCGGCACGGCCTGGGAACAGCTGCGGCTGCCCGTCGCCCTGCTGAACGGCGCCGACGTGATCTTCGCCCCGGCCTACTCGGCGCCTGTCTTCGCGCCGGCCCCGACCGTGCTCACGGTCCACGACGTGTCGTTCTGGGCGCACCCCGAGTGGTTCAGACCGCGCGAAGGTCTGCGCCGTCGTTGGACCTGCCAGCAGGCGGCGGCCAACGCTGCCATCGTGCTCACCGACTCGGCCTTCTCCCGCGACGAGATCGTCCGCTGGCTCGGGGTCCCGCCATCGCGCGTGCAGGTGACCGCGCTCGGCGTGAGCACCCGCATCCGACCGCCGGCAGCGGGACCGCGCGACGACGCGGCACCGCTCGTGCTCTACGTCGGCACTCAGCTCAATCGACGGCATCTCCCCGACCTGGTCCGCGCGTTCGCGCCGCTGGCGCGCGCCGATGCCCGAGCCCGGCTGGTGATCGTCGGCGAGAACCGCACCTTCCCGTGGCAGGATGCCGCCGCCGTTGCCCGCGAGCTCGGGCTGGGACCGGCGGTCGACGTGCGGCCGTGGGTCTCGGACGACGAGCTGACGGCGCTCTACGGCGCGGCCACCACGTTCGCCTGGCTGTCGACCTACGAAGGCTTCGGGCTGCCGCCGCTCGAAGCCATGGCCGCCGGCGTGCCGGTGGTGGCCTACGACACGCCCGTCGCGCGCGAGGTCTACGACACCGCGGCGACGTTGATCCCGGTCGGCCAGGTCGAGGCCGTGGCCGAAGTGCTGCTGGCCCTCGGGACCGATCCGGCCCGCCGCGCGGCCCAGCGCGACGCTGGGCTCCGCCGGGTGCCGCACTTCGACTGGGCGCGGACAGCCCAGGCGACGCTGGCCGCCCTGCGCGAGGCCGCGCGGTGACGGCGTTGACCATCGTCATCGTCAGCTTCAATGCGCGCCAGGACCTGGTGCGCTGCCTGGACAGCCTGCGCGCCGCGCCGCCGGCGATCGGGCACGAGACCGTCGTCGTCGACAACGCTTCCGGCGACGGCAGCGCCGAGGCGGCGGCGGCCTACCCAGGGGTGCGGGTGATGCCGTTGCCGACCAATGTCGGCTTCGCGGCCGCCAACAACGCCGCGATCCGGGCCACCGCCGGCGAGCTGGTTCTCCTGCTGAACAGCGACACCGTCGTGCCGCCCGGCGCCATCGACGGGCTCGTCGCGGCGCTGCACGCGTCCGCCGACGCCGCGGCGGCCGGCCCGCGCCTGGTCGACGGGACCGGCCAGCCCGAGCTGTCGTTCGGCGACATGGTCGCCCCGTTCGCCGAGCGGCGGCAGAAGCGGATCGTCGCCGCGCTGGAGCGCGGCGAGCCCGGCGCGCGGCAGGTGGTCGAAGCGCGGACGCGCGTCCGCCGCCACGTCGACTGGGTCAGCGGCGCCTGCCTGCTCGTCCGGCGCGCCGACGCGGAGGCGGTCGGGCTGCTCGACGAGCGCTTCTTCATGTATCTCGAGGACGTCGACTTCTGCGCCGCACTGCGGGCCCGGGGCCGGCGCATCCTGTTCACGCCCGACGTCACCGTCACGCACCTGCGCGGCCGATCCCGGCAGGCGGCCCCGGCGGCCACCAGCCGCGCCTACCGGGCCAGCCACCGGGCCTTCTACGCCAAGCACCACCCCGGCTGGGCGCTGCTGTTGCGCGCGTATCTCAGGCTCAAGGGCGCCTGATACCATGCGGCGCGGACCCATGCGGATCGGCATCGATGCGCGGAAGCTGCACGACTTCGGCATCGGGACGTACCTCCAGAACCTGCTGAAGGAGCTGGTGCGCCTCGACGATGACGCCGAGTACGTGGTCCTCTGCCGCGCCATCGACGCCGAGTGGTTCAAGGCGCTGGGACCGCGCGTCCGACTGGTCGTGACCCACGCCGGCAACTACTCGGTACGTGAGCAGATCGAGGTGCCGTGGCAGCTGTGGCGGGCCGGCGTCGACCTGTTCCACACCCCGCACTACGTCCTGCCGGTCCTGGTGCCGTGCCCGTCGGTCGTGACCGTCCACGACTGCATCCACCTGATGTTCCCGCAGTACCTCCCCAACCGCCTGGCGAAGTTCTACGCCCGCTTCTTCATGTGGTGGTCGACGCGGCGGGCGTGGCGGGTGCTGACGGTGTCGGAGGCCTCGAAGCGCGACATCCTTCGCTTCTGCCGCATCCCGGCCGACAAGGTCACGGTCATCTACAACGCCATCGACGATCGCTTCCGCGAGCCGCCGCCGGCCGAGGAGATCGAGCGGATCCGCGAGCGCTTCCAGCTCCACGAGCCGTTCGTGCTCTACGTCGGCAACGTCAAGCCGCACAAGAACCTCGAGCGGCTGATCGAGGCCATCCACCACCTGCACGAGAACGGCTACGACGCCCTCAAGCTGCTGGTCATCGGCAGCGACATCTCGAAGTACGCCGGGCTGCGCCGCGCCATCCACACCCACAACCTGCACCGCTACGTCCGCTTCCTCGGTTTCGTGCCGGATCAGACCCTGCACGCGCTCTACCGCCTGGCGTCGGTGTTCGCTTTCCCGTCGCTCTACGAGGGATTCGGGCTGCCGCCGCTCGAGGCGATGGCCTGCGGCGCGCCGGTCGTGACGTCCAACACGTCGTCGCTGCCCGAGGTGGTCGGCGACGCCGCGGTCCTGGTCGACCCGACCGATTCGCGGGCCATCGCCGAGGGCCTGGCCCACGTCCTCGCCGACCCCGGGCTGCGCGCCGATCTGCAGCGCCTCGGCCTCGCCCACGCGCGGACGTTCTCGTGGACCGAGTCGGCCCGCGCCGTCCGCGAAATCTACCGCAGCGTGTTCGAGGAGACCCGGTGATCGCCGCGGCGACGGTCGAGGTGCCGCGGACGCGTGCGACCGCCGCCGGCTGGCGGGTCGCCCTCGCGCACGACTGGCTGACCGGGATGCGCGGCGGCGAGAAGGTCCTCGACGCGCTGTGCACGCTCTGCCCGGATGCGCAGATTTTCACGCTCGTGCACGTCCCAGGTTCGGTGTCCGCCCGGATCGAGTCGCGACCGCTCCACACGTCGTTCGTCCAGCAGCTGCCCCGGGCGCCGCGCTGGTACCGGCACTACCTGCCGCTGTTCCCGGCGGCCGTCGAGGCCTACGACCTGGACGAGTTCGACCTGGTCATCTCGAGCAGCCACTGCGCGGTGAAGTCGGTGGTGGCGCCGGGCCGGGCCCGCCATCTCTGCTATTGCCACTCGCCGATGCGCTACGCGTGGGACCAGTTCGAGACCTATTTCGGGCCGGATCGGCTCGGCCGGGCCAGCCGGCTGGCCCGCGCGGTGCTCCGGCCGCTGGCTCGCTGGGACGCCGCCACGAGCGGGCGACCCGACCGCTATGTGGCGAATTCTCAATATGTTGCGCGGCGAATCCGGCGCTACTATAATCGCTCCGCTGCGGTGGTCGCGCCCCCCGTCGATACAGTGTTCTACACACCGGCATCCGGCGCTCCCGAGCCCTACCTACTCGTGGTTTCCGCCCTCGTCCCCTACAAACGTCTCGACATCGCGATCCAGGCGGCTCGCCTCGCCGGCCTGCCCCTCAAGATCGCCGGTGAAGGCGGCGACCGGGCCCGGCTGGAGGCTGCGGCCGGTCCGGATGTGGAGTTCCTGGGTCGAGCGACCGATGAAACCGTGCGTGAGCTCTATCGCGGCGCGACCGCCGTGCTCCTGCCCGGCGAGGAGGATTTCGGCATCGTCCCGGTCGAGGCCCAGGCCTGCGGCCGGCCGGTCGTCGCGCTGGCCCGGGGTGGCGCGCTCGAGACGGTCATCGACGGCGAGACGGGCATCCTGGTCGACAGCACCGCGCCGGACGCCTGGGCCGACGCCCTGCGCCGCGTCCGCGACGGCGTCGCGAGCGGCCGGGCGTTCGAGCCGGCCCGCATCCGGGCCCACGCCGAGCAGTTCTCGCAGGAGCGTTTCGTGACCGCGATGGCCGCCGAGATCGACGCGCTCGTCGACGCCCCTGCCGAGGAGGTCGCGCGATGGTGAAGCGGTGGAACCGCCTGCTGGTCGCGTTCTTCGTCCTGGCCGACTCGCTGTTCGGGATGATCTCGTTCGTCCTGGCCTACGTCCTCCGCTTCGACACCGGGCTCATCGAGGCGCCGAAGGGCTATCCGCCGTTCGCCCAGTACATCGCCGTCCTGCCGCTCATCGGCGTCCTCGTCCCGCTCGCCTTCCAGGTGCAGGGCATCTACCGGCTGCGGCGCGGCCGGACGCGGGTCGACGACTTCTTCGCCGTCTTCGTCGGCAGCATCCTGACCGTCGTCCTCGGCATCGTCACCACCCTCTACGTCCAGGCCTACTACCTGCCCGACGACGCCAAGGAACGCGGCGCCTTCGAGGTGTCGCAGCTGGTGTGGGGCCTGTTCCTGGTCCTGAACGTCTCGCTCACCTACGCCACCCGCGAGCTGGTCCGCGAGGCGCTGGAGCGGCGGTGGCGCCAGGGCATCGGCCTCAAGCGCGTCCTCGTCGCCGGCGCCGGCGAGCTCGGGCGCGTCGTCGTCGACAAGCTGCTCGAGCACCACGAGCTCGGCTACAAGGTGATCGGCTTCGTCGACGACAAGGCCGGCGGCGACCACATCGGTTATCGCGGCCTGCCCCTCCTCGGGACGCTGGACGAGACCGGCGACATCCTGCAGCGGGATCGGATCGACCAGCTCTACGTCGCCCTGCCCCTCGACGAGCATATGAAGATGGTGGCGCTGGTCGAAAGCGCCAACCGCGAGATCGTCGAAGTCAAGGTGGTGCCCGACCTCGTCCAGGTGATCGCGCTCCGGGCCCGCCTCGAAGAGCTCGACGGCATCCCGATCATCAACATCAACGACGTCCCGCTGCGCGGCTTCAACAGCGTGCTGAAGCGGGCCATCGACGTCGGCCTGTCCGCGGCCGGCCTGTTCGTCCTGTCGCCGGTGCTCGGCGTGCTGGCCCTGCTGGTGCGGCTCAGCTCGCCCGGGCCGGCGTTCTTCCGGCAGGAACGCATGGGCCTCGACGGCCGATCGTTCTGGGTGTGGAAGTTCCGCTCGATGTACGACGAAGCGGAGCGCGACACCGGCCCGATCTGGGCGCGCGAGGACGATCCGCGCTGCACCCCGGTCGGCAAGTTCCTGCGCCGCTCGAACCTCGACGAGATCCCGCAGCTGTGGAACGTCTTCTGCGGCGACATGTCGCTCGTCGGCCCGCGGCCGGAGCGGCCGTTCTTCGTCGAGCAGTTCAAGCAGCGGATGCCGCAATACATGCTGCGCCACAAGGTCAAGGCCGGGCTGACCGGCTGGGCGCAAGTCAACGGCTGGCGCGGCAACACCTCCATCGAGAAGCGGATCGAGTACGACCTCTATTACATCGAGAACTGGTCGGTCATGCTCGACCTCAAGATCATGTGGCTGACGGTCGTCAAAGGCTTCTTTCACAAGCACGCTTACTAGCTCGTGCAGCGGACTCCACACCCATGGCTCGTGTCGTCATCACCGGCGCTGCCGGCTTCATCGGCTCGCACCTCGCGGAAGCCTTCCTCGACCGCGGCGACAGCGTCGTCGGCATCGACAACCTGCTGACCGGCGATACCGCGAACATCGCCCACCTGGCCGGCCGCGACTTCCAGTTCATCAAGCACGACGTCACCAACTACATCTACGTCGACGGCCCGGTCGACTACGTGCTGCACTGGGCCAGCCCGGCCAGCCCGATCGACTACCTCGAGCTGCCGATCCAGACGCTGAAGGTCGGCGCCCTCGGCACGCACAAGGCGCTCGGCCTGGCCAAGGCGAAGAAGGCGCGGTTCATCACCGCGTCGACCTCCGAGGTCTACGGCGATCCGCTCGAGCACCCGCAGAAGGAAACCTACTGGGGCAACGTCAACCCGGTTGGCCCGCGCGGCGTCTACGACGAGGCCAAGCGCTTCGCCGAGGCCATGACGATGGCCTACCACCGCTTCCACAAGGTCGACACGAAGATCGTCCGCATCTTCAACACCTACGGACCGCGGATGCGCGTCAACGACGGACGCGCCGTGCCGGCCTTCATGAGCCAGGCGCTCCGCAACGAGGACGTCACCATCTTCGGCGACGGCAGCCAGACGCGCAGCTTCTGCTACGTCAGCGACCTGGTGCGGGGCATCATCGCGCTGCTCGAATCGTCGGAGAACGATCCGGTCAACATCGGCAACCCGCACGAGATGACGATCAAGGACATCGCCGAGACGATCATCCGCATGACCGGCTCGAAGAGCAGAATCGTCTACCGGCCGCTGCCGACCGACGATCCGAAGGTGCGCAAGCCCGACATCACCCGCGCCCGGACGCTGCTGAACTGGGAGCCGACCGTGCCCCTCGACCAGGGCCTGACCTCGACGATCGCCTACTTCCGCCAGAAAGTGGCACCGGTCTAGCCGGCCCCGCCCCGCTCAGCGGCGAGCGGCGATTCGGCCGCGGCCCAGGCGCCTCGAGACGGCCATCTGCTCGGCGACGAGGCGCACGTGGCCGCCGGCCAGGTAGATGCTGAGGTCGAGCATCTCCGCTGTCTCGTTCAACCGGGCGAAGACGATGTGGTCGTCACCCATGTCGACGAGCTCGAGGCAGTTGACGGTCGTCACCAGCTCGCGGACGGCTCCGAACGTCACCGTCATCGGCGTCCGCCGCGACGCGCGCTCCACCTCTCCGTAGACCTCGAGGCGCAGCGTGACCTCGACGGCCCCCTTCACTTCGGGAAGGCTCGTCTCGATCGCCAGGGAGACCAGACGGCCGTCGTGCCATTGATTGCCGTCGAGATGCAGACGTCGGGAGAGTTCGTCGCGCCACGCGAACCGGCTCCGGCGCCCGCGGAGCGTCGTGCGCATCGGCGTCCGCGTCGTCGATCTTCGTGCAGGCGGCATGGCTAGTCCCCTGGAACCGTGATTTCTAGGATAAGTCCCGGGCGGGGCATCCCCGGGGGCGGCGTTGCTCGTCGGTCGAATATGCCCAATATTCTCCCTCCTCGCGCCTTGCCCGCGGGGCGCCGCGCTCCGGGACTTATCCCAGCTATCACGGTTCCAGGGGACTAGTTGGTGCTGGCACGGCCGCCGGCGAAGCCGGTGATGTACGCGGCGTAGTGCAGGGCGGAGATCACGGTCAGGCCCACGGAGACGTAGGCGAAGATGTCGACCAGCAGCATCGGCTGGTTGATGTAGTTGGCCCACAGCGTCAGCACCGCCGTCAGCATGAACGTCGCGGTCGCGGCCTTGCCGAAGATCGACGGCGGGAACGTGCGGCGCCCGACCGCGAGGTTGACGATCGCGACGGTGACGACGATGCCGATGTCGCGGCCCATCACCAGCACGGTCAACCACAGCGGAATGCGCTGCACGAGCTGCGGCAGCGGCAGCGTCAGGACCACGAACATCGTGGCGATCAGCAGCTTGTCGGCGACCGGATCGAGCCAGGCGCCGAGGGTAGTGAGCTGCCCGGCGCGACGCGCCAGCAGACCGTCGAAGGCGTCGGTCAAGGTGGCCAGGATCAGCACGATCAGGGCCCACCCCATCCGGTCGTAGAGCACCAGCAGGGCCAGCACCGGGATCAGCAGCATCCGCAGGAGCGTCAGCTGGTTGGCGGCGGTGAGCGCGGTCATGACGCCCGACTACCCTACGTTACTTGCGTCCGCCGGTCAGCGCGACGAGCCGATCGACGGCGGCGATGGCTTCCGGGCCGGAGACGGCGCGCGAGGCCGAGAAGGCGCCGCCCGGATCGAGCGGGATGATGCCGGCCTCGACGGCGAGGTCGGCGGCCTCGCGGACGGCGTTGCCGGCGGCCACGTCGGCGATCTCGACGGCCTGGCCGCGCCAGCGCGCGGCAGCACCGGGGTCGGTGGCCTGGACCTTGGCGAACAGCAGCCCGACGACGCGGGCCAGGTCGGCTCGCCGCAGCGTCGTGCCCGGCTGGAAGGTGTGGTTCGGGAACACCTCCATCACGCCGGACCGCGCCACGTCGAGGATCCACCGTTGCGCCCAGTGGCCGCGCACGTCGGTCATCAGCGGGATCGGCTGGGTGCGCCCGGCGGCGAAGAACGGCTCGAGGCGGACGCCCAGCAGCGCCGCCAGATCGCCGCGCGACACGGCGCCGCGGCTGCCAATGCTCCGGAACGCCTCGGGCATGCCGGCCAGATCGATGCGGCGCTCGAGATCGTCGATGCGGGTGCGGTACTCGGGCCGCGGATCGCGGGCGGTGGCTCGCTGGAACGCCTCGAGGGCCGGCCGCAGGTTGCCGCGCGCGCTCTCCAGGTCGCCGACGAGCGCGTGCGTCGCGGCGTCGCCGTCGTCGAGCAGCAGCGCCGCCCGCGCCCGCGTCAGGGCGGCGTCGAGCTGCCCGGCCTGGCGCTCGACCTGGGCCAGCTCGCGCAGGAAGTCGGCGCTGTCGGGCGACGCCTCGCTGGCGCGGGTCCACGCCGTGCGCGCCGCGTCGACGTCGCCGCGCTGGCGGGCGGCGCGGGCCTCGGCGACGAGGCCTTCGATCACCTGGAGGCGCAGCGTCTCGAGCCGCGTCCGATCGGCGGTCCGCGACGGATCGGCGGCGATCAGGGCCTCGAGCGCGACGATTGCCTCGACGCCGCGATGGCCGGAGATCAGCGCCTCGGCGCGGCCGGCGAGCGCCGGGAGGTAGCCCGGATGGACGGCCAGCGCGACGTCGAAGCTGGTGACGGCGCCGGCGGTGTCGCGCGCCGCGAGGCGGGCGTAGCCGTGGGCGGCCCGGGCCGGATAGAACGCCGGCGTGCTCCGGGCGACCTCGGCGAAGATGGACGCCGCCTCGTCGGGCCGGCCCGCCTGCAGCCGGGTCCAGCCTTCGTCGTAGCGGAGGCGGACCGCGGCCGGCAGCGGCGTCGGCAACGGCTCGACGAGCTCAGGCCGCTCGAACAAGGGATAGGCCGGCGCCGCGACGCCGGCGGCTGGGGGCGGCAGCCGTTTCGGGCCGCACCCGGCGGCGGTGACGGCGATCGCCGCCAGCGCCAGCGCGGCGGCCAGCAGCCCGTGGTGGAAGTGCCGCGTCGCACCGAGACGGGCGAGACGCCCGGCGATCAAGGCGCGAGGAGGGCGAATATCGGGAATATTCAACCGACGAGCAACGCTGAGCGCCGGGATGGATCGCCCGTCGAATGCAGCGGGACTTTCACCACGGGCTGCCAGCGGCGCCCGCCCGAACCGTGCCGGCATCCGTTGACTCATCGCGCCGCGTGATCGCCGGCCAGCCGCGACAGCCACCGCCGTGGCACGTCCGCCTCGATCGCGATCCGCCCGGCGTCGTCCTGATGGCTCAGCACGCGCGCGTGGCGGTAGACCCGGGCGATGCGCGCCTGGTGGCTTTCGTCGCCGGCATCGAACTCGAGCCGGACGCGCTCGGTGTCGAGGGCGAGCCGCCGGCTCACCTCGCGCTCGAGGACCTGGACGCCGGTCCCAGCCGCCGCCGACACGCTGACCGCCCCGTCCGGGCCGGCGTCGAGCCGGGCCCGCTCGTCGTCGGAGATGCGATCGACCTTGTTGTAGACGCGCAGGCGCGGCACCTCGTGCGCCTCGATCTCGGTGAGCACGCGCTCGACCGCCTCGATGTGCCGCTCGCGGTCGGGGTCGGCGGCATCGACCACGTGCAGCAGCAGATCGGCCTGCACCACTTCTTCGAGCGTGGCGCGGAAGGCGGCGACCAGGCTGTGCGGCAGGCGATCGATGAAGCCGACGGTGTCCGACAGCAGAATCTGCGGGCCGCCGCTCAGGCGCACCTGGCGCAGCAGCGGATCGAGCGTGACGAAGAGCGCGTCCGAGGCGAGCGCCTCCTCGTGGGCCAGCCGGTTGAAGAGCGTCGTCTTGCCGGCGTTGGTGTAGCCGACCAGCGCGACGGTCGGCAGCAGGCCCTCGCGGCGGCGATCGCGCAGCTGCGCGCGGCGCGCCTTGACGTCGGCGATCTGCTTGCCGATGACGCTCAGACGATGCCGGATGTGGCGGCGATCGGTTTCGAGCTTGGTCTCGCCCGGGCCGCGCGTGCCGATGCCGCCGCCGAGCCGCGACAGCCAGTCGCCCGAGCCGACGAGGCGCGGCATCAGGTACTTCAGCTGGGCCAGCTCGACCTGCAGCTGGCCTTCGCGGGTGCGGGCACGGCGGGCGAAGATGTCGAGGATCAGCTGCGTCCGATCGAGGACCGCTCGGCCGGTCTCCTTCTCGAGGTTGCGCAGCTGGGCCGGGCTCAGCTCGTTGTCGACGATGACGAGGTCGACGTCGAGCTCGGCGCAGGCCTGCTTCAGCATGCCGACCTTGCCGCGGCCGAGGTAGAAGGCGGGATCCGGCGCGGGCCGCTCCTGGACGAGGCGCAGCACGACCGCCGCGCCGGCGGCGCGGGCCAGCCCGTCGAGCTCTTCGAGGCTGTGCTCGGCGGCCGCCTTGGTGACGACGCCGGTGGCGAGCCCGACCAGCGCCGCGCGCTGCCGCCCGCGATCACTCTGGCGGCCGGCAACGGAGTGGGTCATTTGTGGTTGTGGAAAGGAGGCCGGACATTAGGCGCCCGTGGTGAAAATGCCGCGTCGAATGCAGCGGCACTTTCACCACGGGCTCCCAGCCCTATCGCAGTGATTCTAGCACGCGGGCGAAGGCGATCGGGCCTTCCCGGATGAGCCTGGGCTCGGCCTCGGAGACGTCGACGATGGTCGACGCCGGACCGCCCGGCGCGTCGCCGCCGTCGAGGATCAGGTCGACGTGGCGGAGCGCCGCGGCGACCGCGTCGGCGCTCGAAAGTGGCGGCGTCCCGGAGACGTTGGCGCTGGTCGCCGTGATCACCCCGGCCGGGGAGACCGCGGCGAGCGCGCGCGCGATGGGATGGCTGGACACGCGGACGCCGACGGTGCCACGCCCGGCCGTGGCCCGGAGGACGACTTCGGCGGCGTTCACCGGGACGACCAGAGTGAGGGGCCCCGGCCAGAAGCGCGCCGCCAGCGTGGCCGTCACCGGGCTCCAGACCGCCGCGACACTGCGCGCCGCGTCGACGTCGGCGGCGATCAGCGGCAGCGCTTCTCCCGAGGCCCGCTCCTTCAGCTCGAAGACCCGGGCCACGGCCGCCGGCGACGCGGGATCGGCCGCGAGCCCGTAGACGGTCTCGGTGGGAAACGCGATCACGCCGCCGCGATCGAGCACGGAGGCCGCGACCGCGAGCGCGGCTTCCATTGCCGCCGGAGCGAGCGTCGGATCGACGCTCACGCGGCGACGGTCGATGCCCGGCGCCTTCACGGCCGGTAGGCCGGCAGCTCGCACCGCGTCGGGCGATCGGTGCGGTAGCCGAGCAGGTAGTCGGCCTGCATGATGGTGTGGATCTCGCGCGTGCCTTCGTAGATCACCGCACCCTTGCAGTTGCGATAGAAGCGCCCGACCGGATATTCGTCGGAGTAGCCGTTGGCGCCATGGATCTGCACGGCGTCGCCGGCGGCGCGCTCGGAGGCGATCGTCGCCATCCACTTGGCCAGGCCGGTCTCGCGCGTGTTGCGGCGGCCTTCGTTCTTCAGCCAGCCGGATCGCAGCCAGAGCAGGCGCGTCGACTGGTAGTCGGCCTCCATGCGCGCGATCATCTCCTTCACCAGCTGGTGCTGGCCGATCTCGACGCCGAAGGTCTGGCGCTGCAGCGCGTACTTCACCGACGCGTCGCGGCAGGCGCGGATCAGGCCGGTGGCGCCCGCCGCCACCGTGTAGCGGCCCTGATCGAGGGCGAACATCGCAATCTTGAAGCCCTCGCCTTCGCGTCCGATCAGGTTCGCCGCCGGGACCTCGACGTTGTCGAACTTCAGGTAGCCGGTGTTGCCGGCGAGGATGCCCCACTTCTCGGTGAGGGTGCCGCTCGAGAAGCCTGTGAACGCGCGCTCGACGAAGAACGCGCTCAGGCCCGAGGTGTCGCGCTGCCGCATCTTCTCGAGATCGCTCCACGCGATCACCAGCACGTGGTCGCAGACGTCGGCCAGCGAGATCCACATCTTCTCGCCGTTCAGGACGTAGCGGTCGCCCTGCTTGACGGCTGTCGACTTGATGCCCCGCGCGTCGCTCCCGGCCGAGGGCTCGGTCAGCGCGAAGGTGGCAATCTTCTCGCCTTTGGCCTGCGGCACCAGGTACTGCTGCTTCTGGGCCTCGGTGCCCCAGGTCAGGAGCGACAGGCAGTTGAGGCCGACGTGCACCGACAGGATCACCCGCAGCGACGTGTCGACGTACTCGAGCTCTTCGCTGGCGATGCCCAGGCTCAGGTAATCCATGCCGGCGCCGCCGTAATCGGCCGGCACGCAGATGCCGAGCAGGCCGAGATCGGCCATCTGCGGCATGATCCCCTTGTCGAAGCGGTGCTCGCGATCGAGCTGCTTGATGCGCGGGGCCACCTCGCGGCCGGCCCACTCCTTCACCGACTGCTCCAGCAGCCGGTGCTCGTCGGTCAGATCGAAGTCGAGCATGAGGGCGAGATTATCAGGTTGTCCGGGCGGGCCGCTGCCTGCCGCATGGCGAGGCGGGCTACTCGCCCGGTTTGGTGTCCGGCTTGGCCGCGGGCGACTCGGCCGGCGCGGCGGCCGCCTTCTGTTCCGGCTTGCGGAACACCATCTCGCGGGTCTTGGTCAGCAGCAGGAACGAATCGGAGACCGTCAGGCCCTCGAACAACCGCGTGATGTCGCGGTTGGCGTAGACCTGCTGGCGCGCTCGCGAACCGGGCGTCGTGCGGTGCTTGAGCGTCTTCTCGTCGACGATGAGGTAGCGCGTGTATTCCTTGTCGGTCGACGGCGCGTTCGCGAAGAACCCGAAGACCGCCCCGCCCGGCTTGAGGATGCGCATCATCTGGCGCGCCACGACCTGCGCCGAGGCCTTGTCCAGGTAGTCGAGCACGTCCCAGCACAGCACGCCGTCGACGCTGGCGTCGGCCTGCGGGAAGCGCTTCGCGAAGAACGCCGCCAGGTCGGGCGGGTTCTTGCTGGCGACGTGCGACTCGATGTTCTGGTAGAGGTCTTCGACCAGGTACTTGCAGCGGAGGCGGTCGCCCAGGAAGTTGACGTTGCCGCCGACGATCGGGCCGAGGTCGAGCACGATCGGCGATTCGCGCAGCGTCAGGGCGTGCAGGAACCGGCCGAACGCCTTGGTCGGCACCGTCCGCTCGGACGCCGCGGCGGACTCCGTCGCGGGCACCGGGTCCTTTTCCGCGCCGCGGGCCCAGCCGAAGAGACGATCGGTCAACGGGCGTCCGGAACCCTGTGCAGGCACGTGGAACCTCTCTCGTGTCGCACCCGGCGGCGAACCGGAACCCAGGCGCACCGTGTGGCGCGCCCGGGTCTTGCCGACCACACAGGCCGGATCCGCCGAGGTGAACCTAAACCTTCGCGGGCTGTGCGGCGGGCGCCGCGGCGGGCGCCGCGCTCACGCTCTTCGCGTCGGACGGCTTGGTGTCGCCCTTGGCGTCGCCCTTGGCGGCGCCACCCTGCCGCTGCATGTCGATGCTGCCGCGGAAGTGTGCGCCTTCCGCGATCGCGACGCGCGGCGAGATCAGGTCGCCGTCGACCGAGCCGTTGTCGCGGATGTCGACCTTCTCGGAGGCGGTGACGTTGCCGACGACTTCGCCGAGCACTATCACCGACTTGGCGAACACCGCTGCCTTGATCTTGCCGTTCGGGCCAATCGTCAGGACGTTCTGGCGGAGCTCGATCTTGCCTTCGACCTGGCCCTCGATGGTCAGGTCTTCACTGCCGTTGAGTTCGCCCTTGATGACAACAGATTTACCGATGTTCACGACGTCCCTCATTGGCTGGGCCAGCGACCGCGACGGGCTGGCAGGCGCATCGACGACGGGCGCCTGCGCGGCGGGCACCCCTGCAGTGGGAGGCGTCGCCGGGGTTGTTGGCCCCTGCGGTGCGCGCACTCCCTCATCCCGTTTCCACATACGAGTCTCCAGTAGAAGGCCGCCAGCGACCGGCGCGTTTCGCGCCGGACCTCCCGCAGCGTCGTCCCCTGTATCGGCTGCAGCCGACGTTGCCGTAACCCCCGGAGTATACGCAGCGTGCAGGAAGTGTGTCTACCCGTTTTACTGCTGAGACTTAGGGGCGGTGCTATCATCGAAACCGGTGGCCCTCTACCTCGACCACAACGCGACGACGCCGGTCGATCCGGCGGTCGCGGACGCCATGGATGGCGCCCTCCGTGACGACTTCGGCAACGCGTCGAGCGTGCACGCCTGGGGGCAGCGGGCCAAGGCCCGGCTCGATGCCGCGCGTGCCGCGGTGGCGTCGCTCGTCGCCGCGGATCCGACCGAGATCGTCCTCACCGGCAGCGGCACCGAAGCCGACGTCCTGGCGGTGCGCGGCGCCGCGGAGGCGCTCGAGGCCTCGGGCCGGCGGCACCTCGTCGTCAGCGCGATCGAGCACGAAGCGGTCCTGCAGACCGCCCGGGCCCTCGCCCGCCGCGGCTGGGAGGTCTCCTGGCTCGGCGTCGATGCCTCCGGCGTCGTCGATTCGGCCGCCCTCGAGGCCCTCCTCACCGATCGCACCGCCGTGGTCTCGGTGATGCTCGCCAACAACGAGGTCGGCACCATCCAGCCGATCGCCGCGCTCGCCGCCATCGCCCACGCCCGCGGCGCGCTGTTCCACACCGACGCGGTGCAGGCGGCCGGCAAGCTGCCGATCGATGTCACCGCGCTCGGCGTCGACCTGCTGGCGATCTCCGGCCACAAGTTCTCCGGCCCGAAGGGCACGGGCGCGCTGTGGGTCCGCCGCGGCACCCGGCTGGTGGCGCAGATGACCGGCGGGCGCCAGGAGCGCAACCGCCGCGCCGGCACCGAGAACGTGCCCGGCCTGGTCGGCCTCGGGGTCGCCGCCGCCCGGGCGCGGACGCGGCTCGGCGACGCCGGCCGGATCGGCGAGCTCCGCGACACGCTCGAGCGCGACCTGCTCGCCGCGGTGCCCGGCAGCCACGTCAACGGCCGGCGCGAGGCCCGCGTCGCCAACACCAGCAACATCGGCTTCGAGGGCATCGAGGCCGAATCGCTGGTCATCGCCTACGACCTCGAAGGCTTCGCGGTGTCCACCGGATCGGCCTGCTCGTCGGGCACGCTGGAGCCGTCGCACGTCCTCAAGGCGATGGGCCTCGACCCGCACGACACGCAGAACGCCATCCGCTTCAGCCTCGGCTCGTCGACGACCGCGGCCGACATCGCCCGCGTCGTCGCCGTCACGCCGGCGCTCGTCGAGCGCCTCCGCACGGTCACCGCCGGCGCCGCCAGCCGCGGTCGCGACCGGAGCGCGGTCGGCCCGGCCGTCTGAGGCTCGATCCACATGCGAGTCGTCGTCGCAATGTCGGGGGGCGTGGATTCGGCGGTCGCCGCCGCGCTGATGGCCGATCAGGGCCACGACGTCGTCGGCGTGTCGATGCAGCTCTACGATCAGCGCCCGCGCGAAGACGGCAGTCCCGCCTTCGGCTCCTGCTGCTCGCTCGACGACCTGCACGACGCCCGGCGCGCCGCCGCCGCCCTCGGCATGCCGCACTACGTGATGAACTTCGAGCGGCAGTTCGATGCGCATGGTCGTCGACCGCTTCGTCGCCGATTACACGCAGGGCCGGACGCCGATCCCGTGCACCCGCTGCAACAGCGACCTGAAGTTCTCGACGCTGCTCGAGCGCGCCGGCGCGCTCGAAGCCGATGCGCTGGCGACCGGGCACTACGCCCGCGTCGGCTACGACGAGGACCGCCGCCACTACGTCCTGCGCCGCGGCGTCGACCGGCGCCGCGACCAGTCCTACTTCCTGTTCGCGTTGACGCAGGCGCAACTGGCGCGAGCCCGGTTCCCGGTCGGCGAGATGGAGAAGGCCGAGGTCCGCGAGTACGCGCGGAGCCGCAACCTGCCGGTCGCCGAGAAGCCCGAGAGCCGCGACATCTGCTTCGTGCCGGATGGCGACTACGCCGGCTTCATCGAGCGGCGCGATGCGGGCGCGCGGGACGCGGCCGGCGTGTTCGTCGACGCCAGCGGCCGCGAGCTGGGCCGCCACGGCGGCGTCCATCGCTTCACCGTCGGCCAGCGCAAGGGCCTCGGCCTGTCGGCGCCGGCGCCACTCTATGTGCTGTCGCTCGACGCCGGCGGCCAGCGGGTGCTGGTCGGGCCGCGATTCGGCGCTGGAGCGCGCGTCGCTCGAGGCGACCGAGGTGTCGTGGATGGCCGGGGCGCCGTCGGACGGGCCGCGGCGGGCGCTGGCCCAGATCCGCTACCAGCATGCCGCGGCGCCCGGGGTGCTGACGCCGGTCGACGGCGGCGGCGCGCGCTTCGACTTCGAGGCGCCGCAGCCGGCGGTGGCGCCGGGCCAGGCCGCCGTCTTCTACGACGGCGACGAGGTCATCGGCGGCGGGTGGATCTCGTGATCCTGGGCCGCGCCGTCCGGCTGATGGGTCGCCGGGAAGTGCGCTTCGAGGTAGTGCTGGGCGTCGATCGCGGCCATGCAGCCTGACCCGGCCGCCGTGATCGCCTGCCGGTAGACGTGATCCTGTACGTCGCCGCAAGCGAAGACGCCCGGGATCGACGTCTTCGGGCCGTCGTGCGTGATCAGGTAGCCGTTGACGTCGGTCTCGAGCTGCCCGGCGAACAGCGCGGTGTTCGGCGTGTGGCCGATGGCCACGAACACCCCGTCGACCGCCAGCTCGGAGGTCACGCCGGTGACGAGGTCGCGCAGCACGATGCCGGTGACTTCGCCCTTGCCTCCGTCGGCGACGCGCTCGACGGCGCTGTTCCAGCGCCAGTGGATCTTCGGGTGGGCCAGCGCGCGATCGGCCATCGCCTTCGAGGCCCGCAGCGAGTCGCGCCGATGCACGACGGTGACCGATGAGGCGAAGCGCGTCAGGTAGAGCGCCTCCTCCATCGCGGTATCGCCGCCGCCGACGACGGCGATCGGCCGGCCGCGGAAGAAGAAGCCGTCACACGTCGCGCAGGTCGACACGCCGTGGCCCATGAGCGACCGCTCGGACGGCAGGCCGAGCAGCCGCGCCGACGCGCCGGTCGCGATGATCAGCGTGCGGGTGCGGATTTCCGTGTCGTCGAGGCGAACGACGAACGGCGACGCGCCCATCTCCACCGCGGTGACGTGCCCGGCGATGATTTCGGCGCCGAACTTCTCGGCCTGGGCCCGCATTTCGACCATCAGGTCCGGCCCCATGACGCCGTCGCGGCGCCCTGGCCAGTTCTCGACCAGCGTCGTCATCGTGAGCTGGCCACCGGCCTCCAGCCCCTCGATCACGAGCGGCCGGAGGCTGGCCCGCGCCGCATACAGCGCTGCGGTCAGCCCGGCCGGCCCGGATCCGATGATGACGACGTCGCGGACGTCGGTGCCCATCGCCGTGGTGGTCATCAGAGGTGCTTCTCGAGCGTCGCCTTGATGAGTTGTTTGGAGTGGCCGGCCCCGGCCAGGCTGTCGACCAGCTGGCCGCCCTTGAACACGAGCAGCGCCGGAATGCCGCGGATGCTGTAGCGGCCGGTCACCGCCGGGTTCTCGTCGACGTTCAGCTTGCCGATGACGGCCTTGCCGGCCAGCTCGGTCGCGACCTGGTCGATGGTCGGCGCGATCATGCGGCACGGCCCGCACCACTCGGCCCAGAAGTCGACCAGGACGGGCGCGTCCGCCTTGAGCACGGTTTGCTCGAAATTGCCGTCAGTGAAGGTCTGCACGTGTTCGGATGCCATGAGGTTCTGCTCCCTGTCTCGGCGGCCGCACCCCCCGACGCGGACGGGGCTGCAGCCGATACTTAGATAGTTTACTAATATCTTTCAGTCGTCAAGCCCGGCGGCCGGGACGTTCCAGCCGGGCTCTACCGGCCGACGGTACGGCGCCGGCCGGTCCGGGCGATGGCGGCCTCGTAGACCTCGACGTAGGCGGCCGCCGATCGCTCCCACGAGAAGTCGCCGGCCATGGCCGACCGCTGCAGCCGCTGCCACACCTCGGGATGATCGTAGACGCGCAGCGCCCAGCGGAGCGTGGCGATCATCGCCGTGCCCGAGGACTCCCAGAACTTGAAGCCGTTGCCGCGGCCGGTGTACGGGTCGAAGTTCTCGACCGTGTCGTCGAGACCGCCCGTCGCCCGCACCAGCGGCAGCGTGCCATAGCGCAGGCTGTACATCTGGTTGAGGCCGCACGGCTCGAAGCGCGACGGCATCAGGAACAGGTCGCTGCCGGCCTCGATGAGGTGCGACAAGCCCTTCGTCGAAGCCGATCCGCACCCCGATCCGATCCGGGAACTGCGCCGCCAGCCGGCGCCACATCGTCTCGAAGGCCGGCTCGCCCGTCCCGAGCACGACGAACCGCGCCCCGAGGTGCGGCAGCTCGGTGGCCACGCTGCGATCAGGTCGTGGCCTTTCTGCGCGACCATCCGCGACACCATGCCGATCAGCGGTCGGGCCAGGGCCGCCTCGTCGGACGGCAGCCCGTAGGCCTCGAGCAACGCCCGCTTGGATGCCCGCTTGGCCTCCAGCGTGTCGGCAGCGTAGGGCGCCGGCAGGAACCGGTCCGTGGCCGGGTTCCACGTCTCCGCGTCGATGCCGTTGAGGATGCCGACGAGGTCGGCACGCCGCGACGCCAGCACGCCTTCGAGACCGTAGGCGAACTCCGGCGTGAGGATCTCCTCGGCGTAGCGCCGGCTGACGGTCGTCACCTTCTCGCTGAAGTTGATGCCTGCCTTCAGCAGGCTGACCTGGCCCCAGTATTCGAGGGCCTGCGGCGTGTAGAGATCCCAGTCGAGGTCGAGCGCGGGCATCCAGCCGGCTTCGCACAGCCCCGAGTAGGCGATGTTGTGGATGGTGAACACCGACGGCACGCCGCCGAGCACCGGGTCCGTCGCGTAGCGCGTCCGCAGGTAGACGGGCGCGAGCCCGCCCTGCCAGTCGTGCGCGTGCACGACGTCGGGCGAGAAGCCAGTGACGATCGCCGCCTCGAACGCCGCCCGGGCCAGCGCCGCGAAGCGCCGCGGATTGTCGGGATGATCGTGGCTGCCGACGCCGTACAGGCCCTCCCGGTCGTAGAGCGCCGGGATGTCGACCAGCCACAGGACCGCGCCGCCGGCCATGCGCTCGCGGAAGATCTGCACGTGCAGGTGCTCGGGGCCGATGTCGAGCACGAACGTCGCGAGCACCTCGCCCGTCACCTGGACGCCGCGGTAGCGCGGCATCGCCACCACCACCTGGTGGCCGAGCGCCGCGAGAGCCGCCGGCAGCGCCGCCGCGACGTCGGCGAGCCCGCCGGTCTTGGCGTAGGGCAGGACTTCGGACGCGACCATCAGGATCGACAGCCGATCCGGCGGCCCTCCCGGCACGAGGGCGGGCACCGAGGCGACGGGCGGTGACACCGGCGCGGCGGGCGGCCGGGCGGCAGCATCCGCCGAGGCGGCCGCCAGCGACTCGATCACCTGGCGCCGGACCGCGGGCGGCGGGGTCCGGCTGGTCGTCCGGGTCGTTGACGCACGAGGCGTCGCGAGGCGCGGGGCTGCGACTTTCGCGGCAGCTTTCGACGTGGGGGCCTTCGGGGCGGCGGCCTTCGGGGCGGCGGCTCTGGACACCGCTGGCGTCGGGGCGGCGACCTTCGGGGCAGCCGTCCTGGAGGCTGCCGTCTTCGGGCGCGACTCGGCTGCTGGCGCCGGCGCGGCCGCTGGGGCGGGGGCCGGCTGTGCCGTCTCCGGCGTGGCCGCTTGCTCCGCTTCCCCCGCCACGCTCGCCGACGTGCGGCGCAGACGCGGCGTGGCCGGCGCCGGCACGGCCGGGGCGGCTTCGGGGCGGGAGGAGGACGCAGCGGGCGCCTTGGGCGGCACTGCGTCGGCGGACGTCGGGGTGGGGTTCTTGCGTCGAGCCATTGTCTAGTTGCTGACCTCCTTCACGAACAGCGGTCAGTGTAGCAGCCGGGCGTGACAACCTAGGCCATTCCGGCGAGAATCGCCGCGTCAGCCGCGTGCAGCGGCGTCCCCACCGCTATGTCCCCTTACCTTGCTCCCCAACCTCAGCCGGTGCGCTGGCTGTCCATCGCTGTCGTCCTCATGGCCGTGCTGGCGTCGCCCGCCCGGCTGAAGGCGCAGGCCAGCTCGAGCGTCGTCATCGGCACGGTCACCGACGAACGCGGCGGTGCCTGGCCCGGCGCGACAGTGGCGGCCGAGGTCGACGGCGGTCCGGCCGTGGCCGCCCGCACCGACGAGCGCGGGGCCTTCCGGCTCGTGCTGCCGCCCGGACCGCGTCGGGTCGACGTCTCCGGCACATCGGCGAGCCGGCAGACGCGGACGATCGTCCTGCTGGCGGGCGAGACGACCCGGCTCGACGTGGTCCTCTCGACGGGCGACGCGACCAGGGCCTCCGACAGCGCGCATCGGCTGTCGCCGGCGTCCGCCTTCGTGCTCGGGGCTGGGCCAATCGACGGCGGGCCGCTCGCCGATCTGCCGCTCGACCGCGGCGACGCCTCCGCGGCGATCCTGGCGCTGGCGCCCGGCGTGGCCCGCTCTACCGCCTTCGGGACGGCCGCCGACATCGGCACACCGCAGCGGCTCGACGGCCTCGACCTCACCGATCCGCTGGACGGGCGGGCGTGGACCTCGTTCATCCTGCCGGCCGCGAGCAGCGCCTCGGTCCGGGCCGGGATCGGCGCCGACGAACGCGACGGCTCCGGCGCCGTCCTCGACGTCGTCACCCGCGCCGGCGGATCGACGCTGCGCGGCATCGTCGATGTCGCCGGCGGCGGCCGCTCGTGGAGCCGCGACACGCTGCCGGACGAGATCCTGCTCGCCAACCCGCGCCTGGCCGATCGCGATCGCGTCGGCCGCAGCCTGCGCGCGGCGGCCGTGCTCAGCGGCCCGCTGACGCCCCGTCTCGGCTTCGGGCTCGCCGTCGAACACGCCGACGAGGCGCGCGCCGACGCGGGCGCCGCGGTGACGCGGACGCCGCGCCTCCACGGTCGGCTCGCCTGGGGATCGGCGGGGCGCAGCGCCAACGTCGTCGGCTTCCTCGATCGCCGCTCGACGACCAAGGACGTGCCGTTCACGCTGCGCGGCTCGGCCGCGCCCGGCCTCGCCAACGAGCGCACCGCCAACACCGTCGCGACCCGCGCCTCGTGGCAGAGCCCGCTGCGCGGCGCGATGGCCGTCTCGGCGTCGGTTGACGTGTTGCGCGGCACGCGCGCGACCCGCCCGGCGAACGACGTCCCGGCGCGCCAGGATGACGTGACCGGCGCGGTGACCGGCTCGCTCGGCCTCGTCCAGGAGGGCGAGCGGACGCGGACGAGCGTCGGCGGCGCGCTCGACTGGCGGACCGCCCGCATGGGCGGCCACGACCTCCGTGTCGGGGCCGATCTCGAGCACGCCCAGGTCACCGAGCGCGCGTCGTTCGCCGGCGGCGAGTTCTTCCACGATCTCGCTGGCCGCGCCGACACCGTCGACGTGTGGATCGGCTCGAACCGGGCCACGAGCCTGCGCCGGCAGGCCGTGTTCGTGTCCGACACCTGGACGCCGGCACATCGCCTGGCCATCGCCGCCGGCGTCCGCGTTGCGCACATGAGCGGCGGCGCCTACGCGGCGACGGCGGTGCAGCCGCGGATCGGCGCGACGCTGGCGGTCGATCAGCGGGCCCGCCTGATGCTGCGCGGAGCCGTCGGCGTGGTCGCCGATCCGCTCTACGCGACGCACGTCGATTGGACGGTCGGCGGCGAGACGCCAGTGGTCACGTTCCAGATCCTCGGCGACGGCCGGCGCGTCGAGGTCGATCGCACGACCCCGGTCGTCGCCGGCGTCGCCTCCGGCATCCGGCACCCGCAGGTCCGCGAGCTGACCGGCGGGGCCGACTTCCGCCTGTTCGGGGCAGTGCAGATCGGCGGGACGGTGTTCGTCCGCCGCTTCCGCCATGCCATCGACACGGTCTATCCCGACGCCCGCTGGCTGGCGCTGGCCCGCACCGGCCTCGACGGCCGGGCCCTGACGATCTATCGCTGGCTGAACCGCCGCGCCGACGACGCGCCGACCATCGCCAACGTCGATGGCACGAGCTACCTCGCCGCGGACAACCAGCCGATCGGCCTCGCCGCGGCGCAACGCGACTACGCCGGCGTCACCGGCCACGCGCGCCTCGCGCTGCCCGGCGAACGCGGCTCGGTGGTCGTCGCCGTCACGTCGGCGCGCAGCCGCGGCACGCTCGACGACACGCACGACGCCGGCGTCGGCCGCAGCGATCACTTCGCCTCGCCGACGGCGGCGCTGATCAACGTCGACGGCACGGCGACGCTCACGCCCGACCTCGCGATCACCATGTTCGGCACGACCAAGCTGCCGCTGCTGCCGGTCCGCGTCAGCGCCATCTACCAGCGGCTGACGGGCTCACACTACGCCGCGCGGCGCACCTTCGCGGCGGCGACGCTCAACGTGCCGTTCGGGGCCGGCGGCCGCACGGCGCTGCTCGAGGCGCGCGGCGCGCGCATCCTGGATCCGGCCGACGAGCTGAGCCTGCGCCTCGCCTCGACGCTGCCGTTCGGCAAGCGACGCCCGCTCGACGTCTACGCGGACGTCTACAACGCGCTGCGCCGTCATGCCGTGACCGGCGTCGAGACGGGCGCGCCGATTGGCGCCACGAGCGGCACGCCGCTGCCCTTCGAATCGCCGATCGACGTGCAGCGTCCGTTCCGCGTCGTCGCCGGCGGCCGGTTGACGTTCTAGGCTATTCGAAGCCGAGCTGCCAGGCGGCCGCGTCGAGCGGGATGGTCGCAATCGGATCGTAGGCGATGAGCACGCCGCGCCCGGCGCGGTCCTCGTCGATGCCCTTCACGTAACGGCGGCAGCGCGTGCACGCCTCGACCCGATAGGTGCGGCGCGGATCGGAGAAGCTCCGCCGCGACGCGGGGTCGGCATCGAGGCAACGCGGGCACCGCGCTGGATCGAACGACCACTGCGCGGCGCAGCGCCCGCAGACGAGACGGCGATCGGCGCCGCTCCAGGCCGCGAACTCCGCGTCTCCGCCACAGATGAGGCAGCCAGCGCGCTGCCAGTCGGCGGTCGAGAGGCCCTGCAGCAACGCGGCCGCGGCGCGGGTGAGATACGGCCGCAGGCCAAAGGTCCACACTTGCGCGGTGGCGGCATCCAGCGCCGCGTCGCGATCGAACCAACGGCGCAGCTCGGCCGGCAGCGCCCGCGCGTCGCGCAGGCAGGCCAGGGCCTGGACTTCGCCGTCGGGTTCGAGGAAGTCGGCGCGCCGCAGCAGATCGGCGGCCTGTCCACACAGGCGGCGCAGATCGCTCCAGTCGACGACGAGGTCGTCGAACTCGAGCACGCGACGGCCGGCGGCGAGCCGGGACGCGCAGAGGGCGTCGTTGCCAACCGTTCGCGGCAGCTGGACGCGGGAGTCGACCCGGCGCTCCGTCTGCAGCCAGGCGAGCTGAAAATCGACGGCAGGCGCGAGATCGGGGGCCGACGTCCGCAGGAGGCGGAGGGCGGCGACGTCACGAGGCTCGGCGGGAGCCGAGCCGGCCGGAGGCGACGGCGCGTTCACGCGCCCGGCTCGCCCGACGAATACGAGCGACTCGCCCGCGCGCCGAGCGCCCGTCGCGGCTGCGCGGGTGTCACTCGGGCTGCGGCTGCGGCGCCGCCTGCGCGGCGGCGGTGCTCTCGGCCGAGAGCAGAATGCGCGTCCGCTCGCTCATCCAGTTGAAGAGGTGCTTTGCTTCGAGGAACCGGCCGGCGCTCGACCGCGCGCCGAGGACCACCACGGCCACCGGGTCGCCGTTCGGCACCTGGAGCAGCGTCGCCAGACAGTAGCCCGACTTGCTGATGAAGCCGGTCTTGCCGCCGCGGACGTCGATGTCGCCGCCAAGCAGCAGCTTGTTGGTGCTGTGCACGTTCACCGTCCGGCGGCTGGTGACGATCTGCTCGCTGCTCTTGCGCATGATGCTCGCGATGCGCTCGTCGCCGGCGGCGAACGAGATCAGGCGGGCCATGTCGTAGGCGGACGAGACGTTGAGCGCGATCAGGCCGGACGGGTCGACGTAGTGCGTGTGCTCGAGGCCGAGCTCCTGCGCCTTCGCGTTCATCTTCTCGATGAAACCGTCCATGCCGAACGGCGAGGTGCGCGCCAGGGCGCGGGCGGCGGCGTTGTCGGAGCCGATGAGCAGCAGGTTCAGCAGGTCGTTCGGGGTGAGGACGTCGTTGGCGCGCAGATACGTCGTCGAGGCGGCGCGGACGTCGCTGCGTTCGATCTTCACCGGCGTGGTCAGGTCGAGTGCGTGCTCGAGGAACACGACCGCGGTCATCACCTTGGTGATGCTGGCGATGGAGCGCGAGTTCTGCGCGTTCTCCTCCCACAGCACCTGCTGGGTGACCGGGTTGTAGACGATGGCGGCTTCGGCGCGGATGGCGGGAACCGTCGAGCCGTCGGCCGCGGTCCGGAAGAGCGGTGTGGCCGCTTCGCGATACTCGCGGACCTTCTGGGCGGTGCGGGCGCGCGCCAGTCGGGCGCGGCGGGCGCGCGACGACGAAACCCGCGGCGACGAGACGCGCGGCGCGGCGGTGGCGCGGCGACGGGTGCGCTGGGCACGCCGCGTGCCGGTGGTGGTCTGCCGAGCGGCCGAGACTGCCGGCGCGCCCGTCGAGACGCGCGCCACTGTGCCCGCCTCAACCTCGGCAGTGAGCATTGCCGAGGTGAGCAGCGCCAGTGACGCAGCCAGCCCGAACCGGCGACAGGATCGGAAGATTGGCAAGTCGAATACCCCGTTCAGTGAGACAATTATCGGCATTCTAGCAGAGAAACCTTAGCGCGCAAGCACTTACGACGTCCGCCGAGATGGTCGACCTCGATGTCCTTCGCCGGGCTGCTTGTGACGGCATGCCGACACGCCGCGCCGGAGACCCGTTCCCGCCGGCACTTCCGTCCGCCGGCCTTGGTCGAGTTCCCGAACGATTTGACGACATCGGCGATCGCCTCGCCATGATGCGTCTTCGGACACCCTGCCACTGTGCATAGACCGTTCCACTTTCCCGGGCGGGGTGCGCGGGAGGCCGAACCACTCGTGTCGAAAGCGCCCGCGAGCCGGGTCCGACGGTGTCGACCGTCGCCCCCAGGGTACACCTCCCTGTCGACGATCCGACCCCTTTTGACACGATGCCGATTCATCGACATGGTCTTCCGATCCAGTTTTGCGGATCGACGCCTGTGACGTTTCTTGGCACGTAGCCTCACTTTCGGACAGAAAGTCGACGTAAGTGCTTGCAAAGACGCCGGCCACGCCTGCGATGACGACCAAGACTGGCGACCATTCAATACATCGACACTTGGCCCGATCATTGCTACTACGTCGGACACCGGTTGAGCGCCAGGATCGCGACGCAGCCATCCGCTGACGATCGCGTCGCCTGTCGGGGAACCGACTGCGAGGGTAGTCGAATGAGCGTCGTCCGCCTCCTCGGTTTCGCCACACTCGATTGCGGCTGCGTCGTCGGCCGCTACCAGGACGTCCACGCCAACCGTGAGGTCGCCTACGTGGAGGAGAAAGGCCCGGTCTGCGCGGCCCACCTCCATCGCCGCAACCACACGATCGCCATCGCACCGCCGGCGCGCCGGTTCCCCGCCGCCCTCGAAGCGCGCGCCTCGTAGCGCGCGTGCCGGTGCGGCGGCCGGCCGCGGCGCGCTATCCTTGCGCGCATGCCGTGGCTCGCGTCGCTGCCTGCCCCATTCGGCGCCGTCCCCGGCGGTGCCACGACCCGCGCGTTCTTCCACGGCGACTGCCTCGATCTGCTGGCCCGCCTCGAGCCGGACTCGGTCGGCGTCGTCGTCACCTCGCCCCCTTACAACCTCGGCATCCGCTACCGGTCGTACGACGACACGCTGCCCGCGCGCGCCTATTTGCGTTGGACGCGGCACTGGCTCGTGGCGGTCGCCCGGGTGCTCGCCCCCGACGGATCCCTCTTCCTCAATGTCGGCGCCAAGCCAACCGATCCCTGGGCCGGGCTCGACGTGGCCCGGGTGGCGCGGCGCGTGTTCACCCTCCAGAACACGATTCATTGGATCAAGTCGATCGCCATCGATCGGGACGCCGCCGGCGGCGCCGCGCTCGACCGTGACCTCGCCGTCGGCCACTACAAGCCGATCAACAGCGCCCGATTCGTCAACGACTGCCACGAGTACGTGTTCCATTTCACGAAGCACGGCGAGACCGCCCTCGATCGCACCGCCATCGGCGTCCCCTACCAGGACAAGTCGAACGTGACGCGGTGGGCCGCGGCCGGCGCCGACCGGCGCTGCCGCGGCAACACGTGGTTCCTGCCCTACGACACGATCAAGAGCCGTGACAAGGACCGCCCCCACCCGGCGACGTTCCCGCCGAAGCTACCCGAGCAGTGCATCCGGCTCCACGGCCGCGAACGGGCGCGCCTGGTCGTCGATCCGTTCGCCGGCCTCGGCAGCACGGCGATCGCCTGCGCCCGACTCGACGTCGACTTCGCCGGCTTCGACCTCGACGACGTCTACCTGGCCGAAGCCGTCCGCCGTACATCGGCCGTCACGCCGGCCGCGGCAGGTGCCTGAGACGTCTGCCCTCTGGGATAGACTGGCCGCTGAGGTGAGACCACTTATGCGTGCTTCGATTGCCCACGTCGTGGGAACGGTTGTCCTCGTCGCCCTGCCGGCGCTCGTGGCGGCGCAAGCTCCGGCGGCGCCTGCCGCTGCACCGGCCGTGCAGCCTGCTCCCCCGCCGCCCTCGATCAAGGTCGGCGACCCGGCGCCTGATTTCGATCTGGCCTGGTTCGCGCCGGTCGGCGATGGCAAGGAGACCCCGCCCAAGTACGAGCGCAAGCAGGTCAAGCTATCGGACTACAAGGGCAAGCAGAACGTCGTCGTCGCGTTCTTCCCCGCCGCCTTCTCGCCCGGCTGCACCAACGAGATGAAGCAGTACCAGACGGCGCACGGCTCCTTCACCGAGGCCAACACGACCATCCTCGGGGTCAGCGTCGACAGCACGTGGTCGAACCGGGCGTTCCGAGAGCAGCTCGGCGTGCAGTTCCCGATCCTGAGCGACTGGAAGCGCGACGCGGCCCGTCAGGTACGGGCTGCTCGACGAGAATTCGGGCGTCGCCCGCCGCGCCACCTTCGTCGTCGACAAGGGCGGTGTCGTCCGCAAGGTCGACGTCGGCCGCGACGCGCTCGATCCGTCCGGCGTCGTCGGGATGTGCAAGACGCTCGAAACCCATTGAGCGTGGACCTTCGGCAGCTCGAGATCATCCGCGCCATCGCTGAAGCCGGCTCGTTCACTGCCGCTGGCGAGCGGCTGCACGTGTCGCAGTCGGCCATCAGCCGCCAGATCCTGCTGCTCGAGGAGGAACTGAACGAAGCGGTGTTCCTCCGGGTCGGCCGGCGCATCCGCATCACCCCGGCCGGCGAAGCGCTGCTCCAGCTCAGTCATCGCGTCTTTCAGGATCTCAAGGACACGGTCGCGCTGATCGGCGACTCGCGGCAGGCGCTGCGCGGCCCGGTCCGCCTGGTCGGCGGGATGACCGTCAGCCTCTACGTCTTCCCGGCCCTGCTCCGCGAGTTCCAACGGGCCCACCCGCAATCGGAAGTCAAGATCTGGGCCGGCGCCACCGATCGCTGCCTCGCCGCCATCCGCGCCGGCACCGCCGACTGCGGCCTCCTCACTCTGCCGATCGAATCGCCCGATCTCGTGACCGTCCCGGCGATGGAGGAGGAGCTGCTCCTCGTCACCTCCCCGACGCATCCGCTCGCCCGCAAGCGCCGCATCGTCGCCGACGACCTGCGCGGCCAGCACTTCGTGCTCTTCGAGAGCGGCTCGAACACCCGCCGCGCCCTCGACGAGTTCTTCGTCCGCGAGAGCCTCGATCCGAACATCGTGATGGAGACGGAGAACGTCGAGATCATCAAGGCGCTGGTGCGGAACAACGTCGGCATCACCATCATCTCGTTCCAGTCGGTGGCGCGCGAGTTCGCCAGCCATCAGCTGTTCTGCGCCCGTATCGCCGGCGCCAGCCTGATGCGCCGTACCGGCTGGGTCTACGCGAAGGCCAACCGGGTGCCGCGCTCGGTGCAGGAAGTGCTGGCCTGCTTCGAGCGGATCCGGCCGCGACTGAAGCTGACGCCGTCCGGCGGCCGGCCGAAGAAGGCCGGCGCGGTCCCCGGGCCGGCCCCGGCTGTGGCCGAGGACTAGGAGCCCGTGGTGAAACGCCCGCGAAGCGCCAAGACGGCCGAGGCGCCCGCCGATCAAGGCGCGAGGATGGAGAATATCGGGAGTATTCGACGGACGAGCAACGCCGAGCGGCGGGATGCATCGGCCGTCGACTGCCGTGGGCGTTTCACCACGGGCTCCTAGGCCTCGACGGCCGGCCGCGGCATCCGCCGGACGCATCCTTCCGATGTCCCCTTTCTATGAGCGGCCAGCCGGGGGTCGCGGCTAGAATGCGGTATGCCTGAACGCGTCATCACGCTTGCCATCAGCGACGCGGATTGGAAGGCCCTCCGCGCCGTCCAGCCCGAGCCCGTCGACTGGCTGAAGCAGACGATCCGCGAGGCCATCGCCCAGGGCGCCTCTCCGCCCGAACGTCCGGCCGTCAAGGCCGCTGGCGGCCGCGCCCAGGCCTAGCGGCTCGGGGCCGGCCGGGCGTCGACAGACGGCGGCCGACAAACCCCGTCATAACGCGGACCTGCGTCCGGACGCCCTCGTATAATGACCGCGTGAACGTCGCGCTCCTCGGTTTCGGCACGGTCGGCCAGGCCGTCGCCCGCTTGATCCTCGGCTCGTCGGCTCCGCTCACGCTGACCCACATCTGCAACCGCCAGGTCGCGCGCAAGCGCGTCGACTGGGTGCCGTCGTCGGTCGCGTGGACCGAGAACTTCGACGACCTGCTCGGGCCGGACGTCGATCTGATCGTCGAGGTGATCGGCGGGCTCGACCCGGCCGGCCGCTATCACCGCGCGGCGATCGCGGCGAAGAAGTCGGTCGTCACCGCCAACAAGCAGCTGATCGCCCACGAAGGCGGAGATCTGCTCCGCCTCGCCAGCCAACAGGGCGTCCACTTCGGCTTCGAGGCCGCCGTCGCCGGCGGCATCCCGGTGATCCGCGCCATCCGCGAAGGCCTCGCCGGCGATTCGCTCAAGCGTATCTCGGGGATCCTGAACGGCACCTGCAACTACATGCTGACGCGGATGGAGGCCGAGCGGATCTCGTTCGACGCCGTCCTCGCCGACGCGCAGGCCAAGGGCTTCGCCGAGGCCGACCCGACCGATGATCTCGACGGCTACGACGCCCGCGCCAAGCTGTGCGTGCTGGCCCGCATCGGCCTGCACGTCGCGCTGCGCCCCGAGGACGTCCCGTGCCGCTCGATCCGTCCGCTCAAGGACGTCGACTTCCTCTACGCGCGCCGCCTCGGCTACACGATCCGCCAGGTCTCTCATGTCGAGCACAACGACGGCGGCAACGGGACGCGCTCGGTCGACGCCGCCGTCGAACCGGCGCTGGTCAAGAACGACTCGGTGCTGTCGCGCGTCCGCGGGTCCGAGAACCTCGTGCTCACGCTCGGCGAGCTCGGCTCCGAGACCGGGTTCTTCGGCCGCGGCGCCGGCGGCGATCCGACGGCGGTGGCCATCCTGTCGGACGTCCTGTCGATCGCCCGCCATGCGTCGCCTCCCGGCTGGTTCGGCGAGGTCGCCGACGATCGGCCGGCGACGGTCGAATCGCACCGCGCCTCGCCGCACTACCTGAGGCTGGTCGTCCGCGACAAGCCGGGCATCATCGCCGCGCTCGCCAACGCGCTGGCCCGGCACGACCTGAACATCGACGCGGTGTTGCAGGAAGGCGGCTGGCCCAAGGACGCGCTGCCGTTCGTCGTCACCCTCGAACCGGCGCGACGCGAAGTCGTCGATCGCGCCATCGACGAAATCGCGCCGCTCGACTTTCACGTCGAGCGACCCGTCTGCCTGCCGATCGTGGATTGATGTCCGTGGCCAGCGTCTCGATCGATGGCGCGCGCGGGCTGCGGCTGCGGGTGCCGGGCTCGACCTCGAACCTCGGCCCCGGCTTCGACGCGCTGGGCCTGGCGCTGCAGGTCTATCTCGAGCTCGACGTGGTCGGCGTCGCCGACGACGGCGCCGGACGCCTCCACTTCGACTTCGCCGACGGCGCCCCGGCCGGCGAGAACGCCATCGCCACGGCCATCGCCGACGAGGCACGGCGGCGGCGGGTGACGCTGCCGTCGCTCGATCTGGCGGTCCGCAGCACGATTCCGATGCAGGCCGGGCTCGGCAGCAGCGCCGCGGCGATCGTCGCCGGCCTGCGCCTGGTCCACGCGCTCTGTTCCGATCAGGAGCGGGGCGACGACGGCGACCTGGGCCGGCTGCTCGACGCCGCCACCGCGCTCGAGGGGCATCCCGACAACGTCAGCGCCTCGATCCTCGGCGGGCTCACCGCGAGCAGCCAGGGCCCGACCGGCGTCACCAGCGTCGCCAGCCCCTGGCCGGCGCGCGTCCGCGTGGTGATCGCCACGCCGCGGCTCGGCCTGGCCACGTCGAAGGCCCGCGGCGTCCTGCCGTCGATGCTGTCGCGCGCCGACGCCGTCTTCAACGTGCAGCGCACCGCGCTACTGCTCCAGGCCGTGCACACGGGCAGCCTGGACGCCATCGGCGCGGCCCTCGACGATCGCCTGCACCAGCCGTATCGCGCGGCGCTGGTGCCCGGCCTTGCCGAGGCGCTCGCCTTCCGCCACCCGACGATGCTCGGCGCCTTCCTGAGCGGCGCCGGCCCATCGATCGGCGCCTTCGTCCTCGACGACGCTGGCGCGGCGGAACGCTTCTTCACCGATCTCTACGCCCGCCTGGGCGTGGCGTGTGCCGTGCGCAGCCTCGACGTGCATCAACCGGATGCCGGGCGCGCCCGCGTCATACCGCCCGCCGTTCCGTCTGGGCCTGCCCTTGCGTCTGGGCCCGTGCTTCCGTCAGGAGTCCCCGCATGACCGCAATGACCGGCCTGCAGTGCCACGTGTGCCGCGCGCCGTTCCCGGCCGAGGCGCTGTTCGTCTGCGACAAGTGCTTCGGTCCGCTCGAGGCCGTCTACGACTACCAGGCTGCGGCCCGGACGATGACCCGCGCCGCCATCGAGGCGCGGCCGCGCAACCTGTGGCGCTACCGCGAGCTGCTGCCGATCACCGGCGAGCCGCGGACCGGCTTCACCTCGGGCTTCACCCCGCTGGTGCGCGCCGATCGGCTGGCCGCGCGCCTCGGCGTCCAGGAGCTCTACGTCAAGGACGACGGCGTCAACCACCCCACGCTCTCCTACAAGGATCGCGTCGTGTCGGTGGCTGCGACGCGCGCCGTCGAGCTCGGCTTCACGGTGTTCGGCTGCGCCTCGACCGGCAACCTGGGTAACAGCGTGGCCGCCCATGCGGCCCGGCTCGGCCTGCAGTGCTACGTCTTCATCCCCGACAATCTCGAACCCGGCAAGGTGGTCGGCTCGGGGATCTACCAGCCGAAGCTGATGGCGATCCGCGGCAACTACGACGACGTCAACCGCCTCTGCACGCAGATCGCCGACAAGTACCGCTGGGGCTTCGCCAACATCAACCTGCGCACCTACTACGCCGAGGGTGCCAAGACGTTCGGCTTCGAGATCGTCGAGCAGCTCGGCTGGCGCCTGCCGCAGCACGTCGTCTCCCCCGTCGCCGGCGGGACGCTGCTGCCGCGCATCGCGCGCGCCTTCCGCGAGGCCCGCACGGTCGGCCTCGTCGACGGCCCGATGCCGAAGATCTACGCCGCGCAGGCGGCCGGCTGCGCGCCGGTCGTCAAGGCGCTGCACGCCGGCATCGATCATCCCGACCCGGTGCGGCCCGACACCATCGCCAAATCGATCGCCATCGGCAACCCGGCCGACGGGTTCCAGGTGATCGAGGTGCTGAAGGAGACGGGCGGCTGGGCCGAGATGGTCAGCGACGACGAGATTCGCGCCGGCATCCATCTGCTCGCCGAGACCGAAGGCATCTTCACGGAGCCGGCTGGCGGCACGACGATGGCGGTCACGAAGAAGCTGATCGAGCAGGGCCGGATTCCGCGCGACGAGTCGATCGTCATCTGCATCACCGGCAACGGCTACAAGACGTCCGAAGTGGTCGCCGAGGGCGTGGCGCGTCCGGTGGCGCTGGGCCGTGCGCTCAAGGAGTTCGAGGCCTGGTACGACGGCGCCTCGGCCGAGGTGACCGCATGAAGGGGGCCGACCAACTGTTCGACGACGTCCTCGTCCAGAAGTACGGGGGCAGCTCGGTCGCCACGCCGGAGAAGATCCTGGCCGTCGCCGGCCGGATCGGCGACGCGTTGAAGCGGTCGGCGCACGTCGTCGTCGCGGTGTCGGCGATGGGCAAGACCACCGACCAGCTGATCGCGATGGCCCGCGAAGTCTCGCCGAGGGCGCGCGGCCGCGAGATGGACCTGCTGCTCGCCTCGGGCGAGCAGATTGCGGTGTCGATGGTCGGCCTGGCACTGCAGGCGCGCGGCATCGCCGCGGTGTCCCTCACCGCCAGCCAGTGCGGCATCCACACCGACGGGTCGTTCAACAAGGCCCGCGTCCGCAGCGTCGAGACCGCCCGCCTGGTCCAGGAGCTCGGGGCCGGGCGCGTCGTCATCGTCGCCGGCTTCCAGGGCGTCACCGTCAACGACGACATCACCACGCTCGGCCGGGGCGGCGGCGACATCACCGGCGCCGTCCTCGCCGCGGCGCTGAACGCCTCGTCGTACGAGAACTGCACCGATGTCGACGGCGTCTACACCGCGGACCCGCGCGTCGTCACTGACGCCCGCCGCATCCCGCACCTGTCCTACGAAGAATGCATCGAGCTGGCCGCTGCCGGTGCCAAGGTCCTCCACCCGCGCGCCGCAGAGATCTGCATGCAATACAAAGTGCCCATCCACGTCCGCCACAGCTTCTCCGGGAAGCCCGGCACCTGGGTGCGCGAAGGAGCCGCCATGATGGAACGTCCCTCGGTCGTCGGCGTGACGACCGATCGCAAGGTCGCCAAGATCACGCTCCTCGACGTGAAGGATCAGCCCGGCATCGCCGCGCACGTCTTCCGCGACCTGGCCGACGCCGAGATCAACGTTCGCCTGATCATCCAGGCGGCACCGTCGCACGAGCGCAACCGCATCACGTTCATCATCGAGAGCGACGACATCGACGCGGTCAAGACCCTGATCCCGGGCTGGAAGAAGAGCAAGACCGCCGGTCGAGTCGAGATCGACACCGACGTCGCCAAGATCGCCATCGTCGGCTCGCGCATCGCCTCGACGCCGGGGCTGGGCGCGCGGATGTTCACCGCCCTGGCCGACCGCAGCATCAACATCGACTGCATCAGCACGTCCGAGATGAAGGTGTCGTGCATCATCGCGGAGAAGTATCTCGATGATGCGGCGCGCGCCATCCACGCCGAGTTCTTCGGGCAGTCCGTGACGGCGGAGAGCGATGAAGGCGGCGCGCGGCGCCGGTCGGCAAAGAAGAAGACGGCGGCGAAGCCCGCCCCGAAGCGACGCACGCGCGCCTGACGCGCCTCCTCGCGGCGCGAGCACGGCCAGCCGATGCGACTCGTCGGCGTACCCCACCGCCGCCCGCGGGCGAGGCGACTCAGGCCACCGTGTGTGCGCTCCGGATGACGAACCGGGCGCCTCGGGTTATATTGGGCCCGGCCGACGTCATCGCCGGGTCGCTACGGATCCGTGCGGCGGGCTGCGCGGGCGTGGGCCCTGCGTGGTCGTCCGGCCAGAGACAAGGGCCGCCAAGCGGGTATGACCGAACATCCTCCCGAGACCAGCGTCGTCATCCGGGCGTTGAACGAGGAACGCTGGCTGCCAGAAGTGCTGGCGAAGCTGGAACGGCAGCGCTACCGGGACTTCGAGAATCATCCTGGTCGACTCCGGCTCGGTGGATCGGACCCGCGACATCGGGGCCGCTGCCGGAGCGCGCATCGTCAGACTGCGGTCGGAAGACTTCACCTTCGGGCACTCGCTCAACGTCGGCATCCGTGAGGCGCGCGGGAGGTTCATCGCCATCCTGTCGGCGCACGCCATCCCGCTCGACGAAGACTGGCTCGGGAAGCTGGTCGAGCCGCTGCGCCAGGAGACCACGGCGATGGTCTACGGCGGCCAGATCGGGCACGCGGTGTCGAAGTTCTCGGAAGCGCGCGACTTCGAGCGCCAGTTCCCTGAACAGCCTCACATCGTCGACGAGGAGACGCCCTTTGCCAACAATGCCAACTCTGCCGTCACGCGGGCGGGGTGGGAGGCGCATCCGTTCGACGAAGGGTTGCCGGGGCTCGAGGACATCGAATTCGCCAAGTACTGGCTGAAGAAGGGCCAGCAGGTCGTCTATGAGCCCAAGGCCTGCATCATCCACGTCCATACCGAGACGTGGCCGCAGGTCCGGCGGCGCTTCTATCGCGAAGGCATGGCCGCGCGCTGGATCCGCCTGAAGATCCTGCGGCACATCCCGCGGGAGCTGTGGCGCGAGGTCCGCTGGCTGGCGGACGATTTCCGGCAGGCCGCGGCCCGCGGCGTGCTGCGGCCTGCGGCCCGCCAGATCATGCGGTTCCGCTACGAGAAGACGGTCGGCACGATCGGCGGCATCGTCGACAGCCGGGGTCTCGACAATCCGGCGCGGCGCTCGGACATCTTCTTTCAGCACGGCTTCCCCGCGGTCGTCATCCGGGGGCCGAACAACGCCCGGCTCGAAGAGCGGGGTGTGCGCAGCCTCAAGCCCGGCGAAGTGCTGCTGCGCGTCGGCTTCGTCGGCATTTGCGCGACCGACCTCGAAGTGCTGGAAGGCACCTTGGGCTACTACCGGTCAGGCAAGGCGCAGTATCCGATCGTCCCGGGCCACGAGTCCTCCGGCACCGTCGTCGCCGTGGGGCCGCGCGTCACCACCTTCGACAAGGGCGATCGCGTCGTCGTCGAGTGCATCCAGGGCTGCGGTGAGTGTCCGGCCTGCGCCCGCGACGACGCCATCCAGTGCAGCGAACGGCGCGAAGTCGGCGTGATGGGCCACGACGGCGCCTACGCCACCTACCTCATCACCAGGGCGCGATACGTCCACCACGTCCCTGCTGCCGTGACGCTCGCCCAGGCGGCCTTGACCGAACCGCTGGCGGTGGTCCACAAGGCGCTCCGCCGGCTCGGGTCGAAGCGGGAGGGGGACCGTCCGCGTCGGTGCGCCGTCATCGGCGCCGGCACCATCGGACAGTTGACGGCACGCGTCCTGGCGCTGCGCGGCCATAGCGTGACGGTGTTCGATCGCCAGCCGGAACGGCTGTCGCTGCTCGGCGGAGTCGCCGCCAGCTCGACGTCCATGGACGATCTCGGTCCGTTCGAGTGGTTCGTCGAAGCCACCGGTCAGCAGGCGGCCTTGTCCGCGCTGCTCGACCGGGCGCCGACGGGGGCGACGCTGCTGCTGCTTGGCTTTCCCTACGCGACCCAGCCCTTCAGCTTTGAGTCGGTCGTCGCCTACGACCGCACCATCCTCGGCTCGGTCGGCAGCACGGGCGCCGACTTCGACGACGCCCTCGCCACGCTCGCGCAGATCGACACGACGCCGTTCCTGGGGGCGTCCTACGCACTCGAGGACTACGAAAAGGCCTGGAGCGTCGTCCGCTCGCGCAGCGTGCTCAAGGTCATGCTCCGAGCCGACGGCAATGCGGTGTGACCGCGTGACGCGGGACCGTCACACCGCGTCGCTGGTCTTGCCAGGCTGGAACGCGGCGCGCCACATGCCCCTGAGCAACAAGCGCAGCGCGATGTAGATCGTCTCGGCCGAATAGCGCCAGTCACCGGCGTCGAGATCATAGAAGGCCAGCGGCGGACGGAGGGAATGGCGAAGCTCCTTCCACGTGAGCAGGCCGGCCCGTCGATACTCGACGACCGCCACGGCATCGGCGCGGACCGTGACGTGCCTGAAGTCGCGGCCGCTCGGACCGACGGGGACGACGGGCTGTCCGATCAGATCGAGATAGTGCAGCCAGCAGAGATCGACGCCGGCATACGGAGCGGCATCGCCGCTGCCGGTGAGACGGGCATTGGCCTCGATCAGCTTGAACCGGCCGTCGCGGGTGTCCTGCTTGATCTCGATCTCGCACAACCCGACATAGCCGAGGCTGCGCAGCCAGCGATCGCACGTCTCGTCGACGCCGCGATCCTCGATCGGCTCGGTCACGGACGCCGGACCGAAACCGAGCGGCTCACATCGCATCTCGCGCAGCATGGCGTTGGCGATGCGTCGACTCGACGCGTCGTAGCAGGACAGGTAGACGCGTTTGCCCGAATCCGGGCCTTCGATGATCTCCTGCAGGATCACGTCACTCTCGATCGGCGCAGCCTGCTGGTAGATCGCCAGGATCTCGTCGGGCGAGTTGGCAATGGCGATCTTCTTGCCGTAGAGCGGGTGGTCCTTCGAGCAGCGCAGCCACTCCCGGAAGTGCTTCGGCTTGAGCAGGCACGGGAACGTGGCATCGCGCGCGAACCGGGCGACATCCTCGGCGTCGTGCGCGAACTCCGTCCGTGGCATCGGCATGCCGTGCTTGGCCGCCAGCGCGTACTGGGTGTGCTTGTCGGCGAGCAGTCCCTGCAGCGGCACCCCGGGCGACAGGACGTAGTGGCCTGACAGGGCGTCGGTGTGGTTGGCGATCGCGGTGATGTAGCGATCGGAACTCGGGATCAATACCGGTCGCCCGCCGAGCTCGGCAGCCAGAGCGACCATGAACCTGGTCCAGCCGGCGCCGTCGACATCAGGGTCGGGACAGAGTCGAGCCGGGCCGTGGACGGAGTGGAACCCCGCCATCGCCGGATTGCAGTCGATGAGGCTGGCGCGAACGCCGCGCCGCTTCAGGGCGCGCACGCCCAGGACGCCGGTCTGATACGCGCCGGCAATGACGGCCGGCGGCCAGCTGGGCTCCGCCCGCTCCGGGTTCGCTCCGCCGGCTGGCGTCGCGGTCGGCGCGGCCCGCGGATCGCTGTGGTCGGGTCCCATCGCCGTCACGAATCGGTGCGCCCGAGCATGTCGAGGTAGATCCGCTCGTAGGCGCGCGACATGTGGGCGATGGTGAACTGGTTGGCCACCTTCGCCGCGCCGGCACTTCCCAGGCGGCGGCGGAGGTCGGGGTTGTCGATCACCTTGCTCAACGCACCGGCCATGCCGTCGATGTCGCGAGCGTCGACGAGCACCCCGTCCACCCCGTCCTCGATGACGCGAGGGTTCTCACCGACGCGCGTCACGACGACCGGCTTGCCGGCCGCCATCGCCTCGAGCACGGCGACCGACATCGCCTCCCAGAGGGACGGCTGAAAGAAGACGTCGAAGGCGGGAACGGCCACTTCCGCCGCCGACGGCACCCAGCCGGCGAGGACGACCATGTCCTCGACGCCACGATCCCGGCGTAACGCCTCGAGCTCGGCGCGCAGGCGCCCCTCGCCGACGATCACGAAGAGCGCCTTGGCCCGCTGCTGCTTCAGGCGTTCGGCGACCAGGATGAGATCCTGGAGCCCCTTCTGTTCGATGAGCGTCGCGACGGTGCCGATGACCACGCGGTCGCCGGCGCCGATCCGGGTCCGGAACGAGTCGTCTCGCGTCGCCGACGCTTCGGGGACGCCGTTCCTGACCATCCCGATCCGACGGTCGCCAAAACCGTAGACCGCCTGGATCTGGCGTCGCTGGTTTTCGCCCACCGCGATCAGACGTGTCGCGAACTTGGAGAACACCCGCTCCAGCCACAGGTGGCGGCTCGGCAGGTGCGGATAGTTCCCGAAATGGAACGTGTGGAGGGTCCGGAGCCGCGGCATGCCAAGCTTGCAGAGTCCGGTGTCCACGAGGGCGTCCGTCGTATGGCTGTGAACGACGTCGATGCGCCGGGCCCGCACTTCCTTACGCAGCGTCAGGGACCGCAGATAGTCGGTGCCCTTCTTCGACGGGTCGGAGAGACAGAAGATGTCCGCACCCGCGGCCGCGAGCTCTTCCCCGGCACTGCCGAGGCCCTTGACGCACCCGAGAATGACGTTGAAGCGGTCGCGATCGATCGCCTCGGCCAGCAGTCGCACCACCGTCTCGGCGCCACCCAGGCCCAGGCCGGCGATGAGCATGAGCACGTTGATGCGCGCATCGGCCTGGCGTGACGCGCCGGCTGCCGTCGACAAAGTGCGTGGCCGTGCCGTCGGTGCGGGCGGGACGGGAACCGACCCCGGTGCCGGTTCCACACTCGCCTGCTTGGACATGTCGGTCAGGGGGTGCCCAGGGATGCCCGAAGGAGTCGGACCTCGCCGTGCCGCACGTGCGGACAGTGGCTGAGCGGCGCTAGCATGCCACGGAAACGACCGACGGGCAACCGCCGGAGAACCGCGCTACCGCTTGCTCTTGACCCGCGGCGGCGGCTTCAGCGAGTAGGAGTTGCGGGCCCAGACGTTGACGTTTGCACGCTTCGCCTTGACCTCGACGCGGCGGTTCTTCTTGGTCGGGTCGGGATTGGTCGAGTAGTAGCCGATGACGTAGTAGTCGCTGGTCTCGGCGTCGATCCGCTTCAGCGCCTTGTCGAAGTCGTTCTGGTTGATGACGGCGTAGCCGCCGGTCTCGTCGGCAATGACGCGCAGGCTGTCCTGGCTCTTGCGGACGTAGTTGCCCCACTCCACCGGGTCGACCTTCTCATCGAGATCCGGCCCGCCGATCAGGCCGCGCGGGTCGATGGTGTAGAAGCTCGTGTTGGCCCGGTTGGCGGCGCGGGTCAGGTCCGACAGCTCGCGCGCCAGGTCGGCGTCGGCGAACTGCTGGCTCGACCGATCCATGTTGAACATGTCGCCTTCCTGGTAGCCCGAGTTCGAGAACTGGTTGCTGCCCATGATGCCGCCGCCGGCGCGGGCGTCCGGGAACGGGTTGAAGTCGTAGCCGTTCGAGACGTAGACCACCGCCTTGCGGCGGTTGTTGATCTTCTCCATCTTCGAGACGAGGTCGTAGGCGGTCGAGAACGCGACGTGGGCGCGGTAGCGGACTTCGCTCGGCCCCTGCGACGACTGCGGCGCCTCGATGATCTCGTTCGGCTTCAAGGCGCTGCCGCTGATCTTCTTCATCGCCTCGTCGAAGCGCTTCATGTCGTAGTTGACGTCGATGGCGATCGACGACGGGCCGGTCGAGACCATCCCCCACATGTCGCCGTCGTGCAGCAGCGTGGTGCGGATCTTCTTGAACAGCTCGCGCAGCCGGCCGGTGTTGCGGAAGTCGAGGTGCAGATCGTCGACGACGAACAGCAGGATGCGGCCGGCGGCGTCAGCGGTTGGCCGCGACGGCGGCAGGATGATGCCCTCCTGCGGCGCCGGCGGCGGCGGCGACGCGACGTTGAAGACGCGTCCGCCGTGGACCAGCGTGAACGAGATCAGCGTCTGCGGCACGCCGTCCTCGAGGACGTCGAACTCGTCCTTCTTGAGGTCGGCGACGAACAGCCCCTGGTTGTCGCGGGCGATCACGTCGGTCGTGACGAGGTCGACGCGGGCGGTGAACGTCGGGGTGTCCTGACCAGGGACGGGCGCGGCCGCCGGAACGGCCCCCGGCGCGGCGGGCGGCGGCGCCGGGGGCGGGGTCTGCCCGGCCAGGCCGACGACGGCCAGCGCGAGCGCGGAGGACACCAGCGCGGGACGGACGCCGAGACGCCCGACGCGACGGAACACAAAAGCCATTGGTGGATTATAGGACGCCGTGTCGCCGCCGTCGGCCGGGCCTCGCCCGCGCAGGGCGCTATTCGTCCGAGGGTTCGCGGCGCGCGCCGTCGCCGCCACGGCGATCACGGCCGCTTGGCGGGCCCGGTCGGTTGGCCCGTCCGTCGCCGCCTCGGCCGTCGCTCCGCCCGGGCCCGCGCCGGGGGCCGCCCTTGCCGGCCGGCGCGCCGCCACCGCCCGGCCGCTCCTGCCGCGCCGCCCAGCGGGCGGCGGCAAGCGACTGGCTCAGCGTCTTGGTCAGCGCCGGCCAGTCGAACGTCAGAATCCGGATTGCCACGTTCGAGCGCGTCGCGCGTGTCGGGATCGAACGGCTCACGGCCGACGCGGAGGCCGCCCGGCATCCGGCACCAGTAGACGAGCCGGCTGTCGGCCCGGCCGCGGCGACGGCTGTCCGCAATCAGGTAGATGTGCTCGTAGCCGCGCTTGTCGCGGGTGACCCGGAGCGAGAGCACGGGCTACTTCCGCTTCGCCGCGACGGGCTTGGCGGCCGGCGTGGCTTTTTTCGGGCTCATCGCCCGGGCCGCCGGACGAACCGGCACCACCTTCCGGGCCAGCGGCCGCGGTGCCGGCTTCGGAGGGGCGGCCTTCTTCGCCGCCGGCGCCGCCTTGACGGGCGCGGCCTTGACGACCGGCTTCTTGACCTCCGGCTTGGCGACCACCTTCTTCGCGACCGGCTTGGCGACGACCTTGGCGGCGAGCTTCTCCGCCGGCTTCTCGGCCGCTTTCTTGTCGGTCTTCTCGACCGGCTTCGGGGCGACGGCCTTCACGGGCGGCCCAGCCTTGGCCGGCACGGGCGGTCCAGCCTTGGCCGGCACGGGCGCCGCCGCCTTAACCGGCACGGGCGGCACAGCCTTGGCGGGCGCCGGCTTGGCCGGCACGGCGGCCTTGGCTGGAGCGACGGCCTTGACCGAAGGCGCCGCCTTGACGGGCGCCGCAGGCTTGACCGGCGCCGCAGGCTTGACCGGCGCCGCCCCGGCTTGACCGGCGCGGCTGGCTTGGCCGGTTCCGCCTTGGCGGGCGCGGCGGCCTTCGGGGCGGCGACTGGAGCCACCGGGGCGGCGCTCTTGCCCGCCTTGGCTGCCAGCTTGGCCGCCACCAGCCCGGCGACACCATCGACGGGACGCCGGGTGCCGGCCTTGACCGCGAGCTTGCGCACACGCTCGGGCGCGGCTGGCGGTGGCGGCTCCACCGGTTCAGCCGGCTCGACCGGGACGGGGCGCGGCGCCGGGGCGGCGCGCTCGGTCGTGAAGACCTCGGCCTTCTCGATGAGGTCGGCGGGCTCAACGCCCGGTTCGCGGACCACCGAGGTGAAGCGCACCTGGTCGCCGAGCACCATGTAGGTCCACAGCTCGGTGAGCTTGATGGCGCTCTCGCCAGCCAGCCGCCGCGCCGCTTCGGCGGCACCGACCGGGACGAACAGAATCAACGCTGTCTTGGACTTGGCGAGGTTGGCCCATTGGGCCATGGCCTCGAGGTGGTTGACCGACTCGTTGGTCTCGACCTCGACCAGGGCCTTGGGCTTCCGCCCGCCCTCCTCGGTGAGAATCAGGTCCGGAAACAGCGTTCCCGCAGGCACCTTCACCCCGACGTTACGTTCGTCACCGGGGTTCGCGTCAACCTTAAATTTTCGCCGCCACTTCGCCTCGAGCAACCGAATGATGCGGTCGTGCTCGAGCTGCTCCCGGACCGGCCGGACAAGAATGGGCACCAAGGCCTCCAAAGGTCCGTTTGCGGGGTGCGGACCAACGGCTGGCGGATCCCCTGCAAAAAGAACGCGAAATGCTAGCATGGACCGCTTGCCCGGTGCCACTGCGGGCAACTGCATCCCGCTGTGCCCATGACCGATCGCTTCCTTCTTGCCTGCCGCCGCCAACCCGTCGACCGCACTCCCGTCTGGTTCATGCGCCAGGCCGGCCGCTACATGGCCGACTACCGGGCGCTGCGCGAACGCCACTCCCTGCTCGAGCTCTGTCGGACGCCCGAACTGGCCACTCGGATCACCCTGCAGCCGGTCGACGCCATCGACGTCGACGCCGCCATCATCTTCTCGGACCTTCTCCTCCCCTTCGAGCCGATGGGCCTCGCCTTCGACTTCATCAAGGGTGAGGGGCCGCGGGTCGAGCACCCCCTTCGCACCGAGGCCGACATCGAACGGCTCAGGCTGTTCGAGCCGCGCGAAGGTCTCGGTTACGTCCTCGAGGCGATCACCATGGCGCGGCGCGAGCTCGACGGCCGGGTCCCGCTCATCGGCTTCGCCGGCGCGCCTTTCACGCTGGCGTCGTACGCCATCGAAGGCGGACCGTCGCGCGACTTCGCCAAGACCAAGGCGCTGATGTACGGCCACCCCGAGGCCTGGCACCGGCTCTGCGCACGCCTCGCCCAGGTGGTCAGCGGCTTCGTCGTGGCCCAGGTCGAGGCCGGCGCCCAGGCCATCCAGATCTTCGACTCGTGGGTCGGCGCACTCGCGGCCGAGGACTACCGCGAGTTCGCGGCGCCGCACACCGCGGCGGTGTTCGAGGCGCTCAAGCCGACCGGAGTGCCGACGATCCATTTCGGCACCGGCACGTCGGCCATCCTCCGCGACCTCGCCGCAGCCGGCGGCGACGTCATCGGCGTCGACTGGCGCCTGCCGATCGACGTCGCCTGGGATCTGCTCGGCGCCGATCGCGCCGTCCAGGGCAACCTCGACCCGACGCTGCTCCTGGGCCCGCGGCATCGCCTGCTGCGCGCCGCCGAGGACGTCCTGCAGCGCGCCGCAGGGCGCCCCGGCCACATCTTCAACCTCGGACACGGCATCCTGCCCGCATCGCCGCTGGAGCACGTCCAGGTGCTTGCCCGGTTCGTGCACGGCTACCGCCCGGCCTAGAGCCCTGCCGTGGCCGCCGACGTCGCGCCCGTTGCCGTCGACATCGCCGTGATCGGCGGCGGGCTCGCCGGCTTGACGCTCGCGCGCGACGTCCACCGCCGCGGCCGCTCGCTGCTCGTGCTCGAAGCCGGTCCCCGGCTCGGCGGCGTGATCCGGTCGGAACACGTCGACGGGGTCCTGGTCGAGGGCGGCCCCGATGCGATGCTCGCGCAGAAGCCGGCGGCGCTCGCCTTGTGTCGCGAGCTCGGCCTCGGCGACGAGATCGTCTCGACCGAATCGCCGCGCACCGCCTTCGTCCTGGCCGGCGGCCGGCTGCACGCGTTCCCGCCCGACACCCGGCTCGGCCTGCCGTTGACGCGCGCCGCCGCCGACGGGCTGACGATGCTGACCGCGGACGAGCGCGCCCGCGTCGCCCGCGATTTCGACGCGCCGGCGCCGCCCGCGTCCACCGACGACGAATCGGTCGGCGCCTTCACGACCCGCCGCTTCGGCGAGGCCTTCACGCGGCGGATCGCCCAGCCGCTGCTCGGCGGCATCCACGCCGGCGACATCGATCGCCTGTCGCTGCGGGCGCTCTTCCCGCCGCTCGCCGACGCGGACGCCGCCGGCGGCAGCGTCCTCGCCACGCTGGCGGCGCGCGCCGGCGCGCCGGACGGCGAGGGCGCCTTCCGCGGGCTGCGCGGCGGCATGGGCCAGCTCCCGGCGGCGCTGCTGCGCGCGTTGCCCGGCGCGGCGGTGCGGACGCGTGAAGCGGTCGCGTGGATCACGCCGGGCGAGCCGTATCGCGTCGTCGGCGCCGGCGGGCTGGAGGTGGCGGCGCGGGCGGTGGTCCTGGCCGTGCCGGCCGCCGTCGCGGCCCGCCTGGTCGCGCCCTTCGACGCGACCCTTGCGCAGGCCTGCGCCGCGCTCCGCGCGGTGTCGAGCGCGACGATCACCCTCGGCTACCCGCGCGATCGCGTCTCGCATCACTGCACGGGCATGGGGTTCATCGTCCCGCGTGGCGAAGCGACGCGCCTGCTCGCGGTGTCGTGGGTGTCGTCGAAGTGGGCCGGACGCGCGCCGCGCGACTGGGTCGTGATGCGCGCCTTCGCCGGCGGTGCCTTCGACGCCGACGTCCTCGACGCGACCGACGAGCGCCTCGTCGCGCAGACGCACGACGACGTCGCCGCGATCCACGGCATCAGCGGCCTGCCCGTGTTCGCACGGCTCCATCGCTGGACCGACGCCAGCCCGCAATACGACGTCGGCCATCTCGCCCGTGTCGCCCGCATCGGCGAGCGGCAAGGGCGGACGCCGGGCCTCTTCCTGACCGGCTGCGCGTATCGCGGCGTCGGCATGCCCGACGTCATCGCCGACGCCCGCGCCACCGCCGATCGCGTCTGCCGATGGCTTGACGGTGGGTGAGCGCGCGCCCAGGGCGGCCTGCGGCCGCGCGTGAGAGCGCGGCCGCCAACGAATAGAAGTAACATCAGCGGTTGTCTATGCCGATTCGCGTTGTTCGTAGTGTCCTGGTTCCGACTCTGCTGATGGTCGCGGCCGCCGCGGTGGTGGTGGTCGTGTCCGCCTGCCGTGGGCCCGAAGCTGCATCCGCGGGCTCCGTGCCCAGCGCCTCCACCCCGGCCGCGTCTGCGTCCGCCCCGGCGGCACCCGGCGGCCCGACCGCGGTGCCCGCCGCGACCGTCGGCGCCGGGCAGGTCCCCGCCCCGATCGCCGCGATCCTCGACGAGATCAAGAAGGGTGACACTGCCCAGCTCGCCATCTCGCCCGAGGACGGCCAGTTCCTGCGCATGCTCGTCGCCTCGACCGGGCGCAAGCGCGCCCTCGAGATTGGGGCCGCGCAGGGCTACAGCGCCATCTGGATCGGGATGGCGATGCGCGACACCGGCGGCCGTCTCACGACGATCGAGTACGACCCGCAGCGCGCTAAGGAGGCCGCGGCCAACGTCAAGCGCGCCGGCCTCGACGACATCGTCACGGTCATCGGCGGCGACGCCTTCGTCGAGATCCCCAAGCTCACCGGCACGTTCGACTGCGTCTTCGTCGACGCCTGGAAGCGCGACTACATCAAGTTCTTCGACCTCACCTACCCGCGCCTCGACGACGGCGGGCTCTTCCTCGGTCACAACGTGATCAACAAGAAGAGCGAGATGAGCGACTTCCTCGATCGCATCGCCACGCACCCGGATCTGTTCACCTCGATCGTCGCGCCCGGTGGCGAGGGCGTGTCGATCTCCTACAAGCGTCGACCGCGATCGTGAGATGACGGCATGAGCCGGCTCGGCATCCTAGGCGTTCCGCTCGATCTCGGCGGCGGCCGGCGCGGTGTCGACATGGGTCCGTCCGCGGTCCGCATCGCCGGCATCAGCGAGCGCTTGGCCTCGCTCGGCCACGAGGTGCACGACTACGGCGATCTCGAGACGCCGATGCAGGAGACGACGCCGCCCGGCGATCCGCGGCAGCGCTACCTCGCCGACATCGCACGCGTCTGCCTGGCGCTCCACGATCGATCGTACGAGGTGCTGCGCGACGGCGGCACGCCGATCGTCCTCGGCGGCGATCACAGCCTCGGCGCCGGATCGGTGGCGGCATCGGCCAGCTTCGCCCGCCGCGACGGGCGGCCGCTCGGCCTGATCTGGGTCGACGCGCACGGCGACATGAACACGCCGGAGACGACGCTCTCGGGCAACGTCCACGGCATGCCGCTGGCCGCCCTGCTCGGCGCGGCGCCGGCGGCGCTGGCCGACGTCGGCGGTTTCGCGCCGAAGGTGCTGCCGGCTCATACGGCACTCATCGGGATCCGCAACCTCGACGAACGCGAGAAGGCCGCCGTGCGGGCGTCCGGCGCGCTGGTCTTCACGATCAAGGACATCGATCGCCTCGGCATCGCCGTCGTGACCGAGCGGGCGCTGGCGCACGCCACCAGCGGCACCGTCGGGGTACACGTCTCGTTCGATCTGGACGTATGCGATCCAGGGATCGCGCCGGGCGTCGGCACGCCGGTCAAAGGCGGACTGGACTATCGCGAGGCCCACATGCTGATGGAGATGGTCGCCGACTCGGGCCGGCTGGTCGCCCTCGACCTGGTCGAGGTCAACCCCGTCCTGGACGTCCAGAACGCCACCGCCATCCTGGCCGCCGAGTTGGCGGCGTCGGCCTTCGGGATGGGTATTCTCTAGTCACAACAATACGGAGGACAGATACATGTTCGTTCGATCGATGAAGATCGCCGGCGTCGCTCTAGCACTCGCGGCCACCACGGTTGCCGCGCAAAAGGTCGTCTCGACCAAGATGGGCGGCGGCGGGAGCCCGCACGAGACCGTCGAATACACGGTCAAGGGCGCCAAGATCACCATCAGCTACGGCCGCCCGTTCCTCAAGGCGCGCTCGCTCGACACGCTGACGCCGGCCGGCAAGATCTGGCGCACCGGCGCCGACGAGGCGACGACGCTCACCACCGACAAGGGGCTGATGTTCGGGAGCCTGATGGTGCCGGCCGGCACCTACACGCTGTTCACGGTGCCGGGCCCGACGACCTGGAAGCTGGTGGTCAGCAAGCAGACCGGCCAGTGGGGCACCGAGTACCACGAAGACAAGGATCTCGGCCGCACCGACCTCAAGGTCGAGAAGCTGCCGAAGCCGGCCGATCAGGTGACGATCAGCATCACCGAAGCGGACGGCAGCCCGACGCTCAACATCGACTGGGGCGCGACGCGCGCCACCACGCCGTTCATGGTCCACTGACTTCTGGCGCCGCGCGCCCTCAGCGCGCGTCGCGGGCCGCCCTCCAGGCGTGCCGGCTGCCATTCGCCGCGCTGAGCGCGCGGCGGCGCCGGCACGCGGGCGGCTGCTCGTTGGGAACTATCGGCCGTCGCGGACGGACCAGGTCGGGCCGTAGCGTTCGGGGACGTCCAGCGCGTCGAAGACGCCGAGGGCGACGGTTTCCTTGACCATCGCCGTGCGCTGCGCCTTGAGTTCCTCGACGTGGTCCGAGAAGTCCGCGAGATGCTTCTCGTAGACCATCATCTCGCTCCAGGTACTCGAGCAGGAGATAGCGGCCGGGCGCCGCGAGATCCCTCAGGAACGAGCTGCCGAGGAACGACCGGCTGCGGCGCGAGAGCGCCGTCCACGCGCCATCGGCGCCGTGCAGCTTCTCGAACGCCTCTTCGGCCCCGTTCTGCACGTCGAACTGCCAGACGACTGCCAGCAAACCACCCTCCTGACGACCAGCGGGGAACGCGCGGAGTATAACGCGGCGCTGCTGGTTGGCGGCCGGGCTCTCACGCCCGGCCGCGGGCCGCCCTCTCGAGCGCTCGGCTGCTATTCGCGGCGCTGGGCGCGCCGCGGCGCCTCGCGCGGGGCGGCGACTACCTTTGGGTCAGCTTGGCGCGGTAGAGGAACGCCAGGATCTCGGCGACGACCTGGTAGACCTCTCCAGGGACGTCCTCCTCGAGGTCCAGCCGGGCCAGCACGTCCACCAGTTCGCGATCCTCGTGCACCGGGATACCGTGCTCGCGCGCCAGCGCCAGGATGCGCTCGGCGACGTGCCCATCGCCGCGCGCGACCAGCTTCGGCGCGCGATCCTTGGGATGGTCGTAGCGCAGCGCGGCGACGCGGAGACGGGGCTCGCTCATGGCTCGACTCAGGCCAGCGCGGACACGATCGACCCGCCCGGCGGCGGCTGGTCCGGTGCCGGCGTCGGTTCCGGCTGCGCCGCGTCGGGATCGACCACGACGCCGATACCGACGTGGCGGAACCCTGCGGCGCGCAATCGGCCGGCGAGCTCCTCGGTCGCCGCGCCGAGCGCCGAGGCCGACGCGTCGTCGCGCACCGCAAAGCGGATCTGGAGATCGCCGGGCGACGCGCCGGGCTGCCAGTGGGCGGCGGCCGCGATCGGCCCGAGCTCGGGATGGGCGACGGTCAGCGCGATGGCGCGGCCGCGCGGCCGCTCACCCGGGCTCGACGGCGGCCCGTCGTCCTTGACGACCAGGCGCGCGGTCGCGTCGGCGTGCGCGAAGGCGACGGGGATGTCGATGCGCACGTCGCCGTCCTTGACGCTGGCCAACGCGACGTCGAGCTGGCGCGTCGCGACCTCGTGGAGCAAGCGCTGTCGCAGCGGCTCGATCTCGGGCTGCGTCTGCGCCTCGCGGGCGAGTGCGGCGAGCAGCCAGCGCAGGTCGGACTGCAGTTCGGCGGGAATCGTCGTCCGCCCGTGCTCGGCCAGCGCCTTCGCCGCGTGCGACTCGAAGTAGGCCCCGCCGGCGGCGAGGCGATCGCGCAGCGCGTCGGCGATGGGCGCGGCGTCTCGCGACAGCGGCAGCGGCCGCAGCAGGGCGAGCAGGCGTTCGCGCGGCGCCCCGCCCTCGGCTCCCCCGCCCTGGTTCGCCCGCTCCAGGGCGCGCGCCAGCACGTCCAGCTCGGCCGAGGTGAGCGGAGACGACGGCGCAGCCTCCTGCTGCGCCTGGCGGACCGCGGCCAGCGCATAGGCCCGCTCCGAGAAGGCGACCGGCGGCGCTTCGATGTCCAGCTCGACCACGGCGCCGACGCCGCGGACCACGACCGCCAGCACCTCGCCGGCCCGGACCGGCAACGGCGTCGACGCGACCAGGCGCTCGCCGCCGACGTCGAGGACGGCGCGGCCTTCGCCGAGCACCTGGACGACCTGGGCGAACAGCTTCTGGCCGGCCCCGAACGGCAGATCGCCGCTGCCGCCTGCCGGACGGTCCCCGCTCGCCCCAAATTCCAGCTCCACCGGGCCGACCGGCAGCACGCGGGGCACTTCCATGGCCCGATCTTATCTACAATGCGAGACATGCGCGCTGCTGCCGCCCTGCTGCTCACCTGCCTCCTCGCCACCCCGCTCGCCGCCGCCGACACGACGCTCGGCACCGGCGTGACGCTCGACACCGCCACACCGATCGCCGACGTCATCGCCAAGCCGGCCGATTTCACCGGCCAGACGATCCGGGTCGAGGGCGTCGTCACCGCCGTCTGCGAGCACATGGGCTGCTGGATGACGCTGGCGCCAGCCGGCGCCACCGGCGAGAAGCCGGCGACGTTGCGCCTGAAGGTCGACGACGGCGTGATCGTGTTTCCCGTGTCCTCGCGCGGCAAGACGGCCGTCGCGCAGGGCGTGATGGAGCAGGTCGGCGGCGACGACCACCACAAGGCGGACGCGGCCGCCGGCTACCAGCTCAAGGTCACCGGCGCGGTACTGCGCTAGGAAATCGATTCGTCATACGGCCCTGCTAGTTTGCGGTGCTCGTGCACGAGAGAGATCCCAACCTCCTCCCGACCGACGACCCGCGGGTCGCCGACGTCGGCCCGAGCGGCGCCATCGCCGGCAAGGGCCGGCCCCGCCGCCGCCGCAAGAAGGTGACGCCGGTCGTCCAGCCCGCCGACTGGCGCGGCGTCGATCCGGCCGACCTGTCGAACCCGGCGCTCTATCTGAACCGCGAGCTGTCGTGGCTCGAGTTCAACCAACGCGTGCTGGCGCAGGCGTGGAGCCCGGCCCATCCGCTGCTCGAGCGGGTCAAGTTCCTCGGCATCAGCGGCACCAACCTGGACGAGTTCTTCATGGTCCGCCTGGCGACGCTGCTGAAGAAGTATCGCGCAGGCATCGAGGACCTCTCGCCCGACGGCCTCAACACCGAGCAGCAGCTGATGGCCATCCGCGGCCGAGCGCTGACGATGATGGCGAGCCTGTCGCGCTGCTGGAACGAAGCGCTGCGGCCGCTCCTGGCGGCCGAAGGCGTCCACTTCCTCGACGTCGCCGATTTCACGCCGGCCATCAACGAGTACCTGGCCAGCTTCTTCCGCACCGACATCTTCCCGGTGCTGACGCCGCTGGCCTTCGACCCTGGCCACCCGTTCCCCTACATCTCGAACCTGAGCAAGAACCTGGCAGTCGTGGTCAAGCACGGCGGGCGCACCAAGTTCGCCCGCGTCAAGGTGCCGGACATGCTGCCGCGCTTCGTGCCGATTCCCGAGAACATCGCGCCCAAGGGCGGGCTGACGTTCGCGTTCCTCGAGGACGTCATCGAGCACAACATCCACGAGCTGTTCCCGGGCACCGAGGTGCGCGGCGCGCACCTCTTCCGGATCATCCGCGACACCGACATGGTGATCCAGGAGGACGAGGCCGACGACCTGCTCGAGACCGTCGACAAGGGGCTCAAGCAGCTGCGCTACGGCGCCCTGTCGCTGCTCGAGGTCGACGCGACGATGCCGCGCCGGGTGCTCAACATCCTGGTCGAGAACTTCGCCGTCGAAGAGGACGTCGTGGTCCGCACCGCCGACCGGATGGGCCTCGGCGACTGGCGCGCCATCCAGAAGCTGCACCGGCCGCAGCTGAAGGATCCGCCGTTCTCGCCGCGCCAGCTCTGGGACGCCAACGACCTCGAGACGATCTTCGACCAGATCCGCTACCAGGACCACCTGGTGCATCACCCGTTCGACTCGTTCATGGCCGTCGATTCGTTCCTGCGCGCCGCGATCGCCGACCCGCTGGTGGTCGCGATCAAGATGACGCTCTACCGGATCGGCCAGAACTCGCCGCTCGTCGACCTGCTGATCGACGCCGCCGAACAGGGCAAGCAGGTGGCGGTGCTGGTCGAGCTGAAGGCGCGCTTCGACGAGCGCAACAACATCGCCTGGGCCAACCGGCTGGAATCAGCCGGCATCCACGTCGTCTACGGCCTGGTCAACCTGAAGACGCACTGCAAGCTGTGCCTGGTCGTGCGCAAGGAGCACGACGGCATCCACCGCTACGCCCACGTCGGCACCGGCAACTACAACCCGGTGACCTCGCAGATCTACACCGACCTCGGCCTGTTCACCGCCGACCAGCAGATCGTCGACGACGTCTCGCAGGTGTTCAACTACCTGACCGGCTACTCGCACAAGCGCACCTACCGCGAACTGCTGGTGGCGCCGATCGGGCTGCGGGCGGCGATGCGCGCGCTCATCGAGCGCGAGGCCGAGCACGCCCGGGCCGGGCGCCCGGCACACATCATCGTCAAGAACAACGCGGTCGCCGATCCGGCGATGATCAAGACGCTCTACCGCGCCTCGCAGGCCGGCCTGCCGATCGACCTGATCGTGCGCGGCGTGTGCTGCCTGCGGCCCGGCGTCCCCGGCATCAGCGACCACATCCGCGTGCGGTCGGTCGTCGGCCGCTTCCTCGAGCACTCGCGGATCTACTACTTCGAGAACGGCGGCGAACCCGAGGTGTTCATCGGCAGCGCCGACCTGATGGAGCGCAACCTCGATCGCCGCGTCGAGGTCCTGTGCCCGGTACGGGATCCGGAGCTGCGCCAGCACCTGCGGGCCGTGGTCCTCGATTCGCTGCTGCGCGACACCGACCGCGCCTACCTGCTGCAGAGCGACGGCACCTACGTGGCAGCGGCGACAGGCGGCGCCCAGGGGGCGGCCGCCGTCGACAGCCAGCAGCTCCTGCTCGAGTCGTACACGAAGCCGCCAGCCCTCGCCGAGTGACGAGCGGCTCGGGAACTCCCAATCTCCAAACTCCAATTTCCAACGAACGTCCAACGCCCAATTCCCAAACATCGCGCCCAGCGTGGTTGGGAGTTTGCGGCTGGTGGTTCCTTGGAAGTTGGGAGTTGGCGGTTGGGAGTTCGAGTTCGCTCAGTTCAATGAACGAGCGATGTCTCGACTTCGCAGAAGCCGAGCAGCTCGAACCGGCTCCGGGTGTCGGTCGCGTCGGCCAGGACGCCGGTCAGCGACTCGTGGACCCGGGAGCGGAGGAACCGCTGGTTGAGGACCAGCCGCAGCTCGTAGCCGTGCGGGTGGGCGCCGACGTTGACCGAGACCGACCCCTCGGTTTCGTGGATCAGCGTCCACAGGGTGCCGGGCGGCGGCGCGAGGTGGGCCGGGACCGGCTCGAAGAAGTGGTTGGCGAAGAACATCGGTGGCTGGCCCTCGCCATAGCGAAGGATGTGCCACCCCCGGCTGACCTGGCCGGATCTCCGGATCCGCCACTTTCGGCCGAAATCCGCGCGTCGACTCGACGGCCACGCCCGATGTTCTGCCTGACAGCGACCTTTCGTCAGCCGACCAGCGCTAGGCGCTATCGGCTCGAGGCGGGGATGCGCGGCCCGTCGATGACGTCGATGGGCGGCCGCCGACTCGTGCCGCTCGCGACCACGCGGATCATCAGGTCGGGCGACCCCGCGACGCAGGTCGTGGCGCCGCACGCCTCGACCATCAGGCGGTACTCGCCCGGCGGCAGCACCGGCAGGGGCGCCCGCCATCCCGCCGACGTCAGGTGAGCCTCGATCGGGGCGCACTGGTTGTTGACGCAGAGCCGGTAGTAGCCGGTCGAAATGCCGTTGTGGTCGAAGGCGATGTGGAACGGCCAGGCGGCCGGAGCCGCGGCCACGGTCGGCGACGCCGGCATGGCGATCACCGAGGCCAGGCCAAGTCCGGCCATCACGTAGCGCCGCACGACACCCCAGTGCTTCATCACATCCACCGCTCCCGATCCCACAGGCTCTGCTCACTATAGCAACGCTTGCCGGCAGCCGTGCGAACACCGCGGCCGTCCTGTGCACACCAGCCGCGACGCGATTTCTCCCGCCGGCGCCGCGTGCCGATTGAAAGAACCAGGGTCTCTGCGGCACAGCCGTCGCGGCGACCCATGCCCGAATGCAGTCGCTCCCCCTCATCGCCCGGGTCTACGTACTGACCGTTGCCGCCGCGGGTGCCTTGATCGCAGGGGCCGCGCTCGGCAGCGTGCAGCAGACGCACCTGCCGACGTTCGCGGCGATGCTGGTGCTGGCCGTCCTCACCTCGGTCTTCAAGATCGCGGTGCCGATGCCGGCGCCGCTCAACCGCCAGCCGTTGACGATGTCGCTCGCCTTCGCGGCGAACTTCGCCTCGCTGGTGATCCTCGACGGCGGCAGCGCGACGCTGATCGCCGTCGTCGCCGCCTGGAGCCAGACCACCTTCAACACCTTCCGGGCGCGGAACCCCTGGCACCGGACGGTCTTCAATATGGCCGCCCTGGCGGTGACCATGGCGGCCACCGGCCTGGTGCTCCGCACCGTCGCCGGCCACGGGCGGCCGTGGGACATGCGGGGCGACGCCCTGGCCCTCGGCGCCGCCGCCGTGACCTACTACGTCGTCAACTCCGGCGTCGTCGCCGGGGCCATCGCCGCCGCCGGCACCCAGCCGTTCTTCAGCCTGTGGATGCGGCACGTCATGAGCGGCTGGATCGCGCACGTCTTCGGCGCCGCCGCGGCCGCACTGGCGGTCGCGTCCGTCGATCGGTCGGGCTACTGGCTGGCCCCGCTCGGCGCCCTGTCGATCGGGCTCGGCTATCGCGCCTACCGCACCTACATCGAGCGGATGGACCAGCAGCAGCTGGCGGTGCAGCGCCTGTCGGACCTGCACCTCGCGACGGTCGAAGCGCTGGCCCTGGCCATCGACGCCGCGGACCAGGGCTCCCGGCTGCACCTGCGCCGGCTGCAGCGCCATGCCTCGCTGCTCGCCCGATCCTCCGGCCTGACGGATGACGACGTGCAGGCGGTGGCGACGGCGGCGATGCTGCACGACATCGGGATGCTCGCGGTGCCGCAGCACATCCTGGCCAAACGCGACGGCCTGACCGACGACGAGCGGCGTAAGCTGTGGCTGCACCCGCAGGTGGGCGCCGACATCATCCACGCCGTGCCGTTCCCGTCGCCGGTGGCGCCGCTGATCCTCAGTCACCACGAGCGCTGGGACGGCGGCGGCTATCCGGCCGGCCTCGTCGGCGAGGCCATCCCGCTCGGCTCGCGGATCGTCGCGCTGGTCGACCGCTTCGACGTGCTGCTCCGCGAGCAGAGCGCGACGGTGCCGTCGGCGCTGGCGCGCCTCGGCGAGGATGCGGGTGGCGCCCTCGATCCCGACCTCGTGGCCCGCTTCGAGGGCCTGTCGTCGGCGGTCCAGGCGATTGAAGTCGAACTGGCGCCGCCGGCGTCGACGACCGAGCTCGACATGCGCAGCGGCGACTGGTCGTCGTCGCCCAACCCGGTCGCCCACATCGCGCACGCGCAGCGCGAGGTCTACGGCCTCTACGATCTGTCGCAGGCGCTCGGCGCGACGCTGACCGTGACCGACGCCATGTCGCAGCTGCGAGAACGTCTCGGCGGCCTGGTGCCGTTTTCGACCTGCGCGCTGTTCCTGCACGACACCGAGTCGGCGCGGACGACGTGCCGCTGGATGGGCGGGCGCGAGACCGCCGATCCGACCACGACCATCGCCAGCGAGTTCGTGCAGGGCCCGGTCGCCTGGGTGCTCGAGCACGGCCGCTCGCTCGTCACCGCGCTCCCCGCCGGCGTCCCGGCCCGGCGCAGCGACGGCCTGCCGCCGCGGGCGCCCTCGGTGGTCGAAGTGCTGATCTGCCCGCTCCGCATCGACGACTGCACCTACGGCGCGCTCGCCGCCTACCACGATCGCCGCGGCACCTACGCCGAGGATCAGCGGCGCATCTTCGAGCGCGTCGCCGAGATCGTCTCGTCGGCGATCCAGAACTCGCTGCGCTACGAGCGGACCCACGAGGCGGCGCTGACCGATTGGCTGACGTCGCTGGCCAATTCGTGGGGCCTCGTCGCCGGGGCCGACCACGCCCTGGCCCGCGCCGCGCACGAGCAGGAGCCGCTGGCCGTGCTGATGCTCGACATCGATCGCTTCAAGGACGTCAACGACAACCACGGCCACGAGGCCGGCGATCGCGCGCTGAAGGTGGTCGCCCGCGTCCTGTCGCAGGCGGTGCGCCCGAACGACGTCTGCGCCCGCTACGGCGGCGACGAGTTCGTGGTCCTGCTGGCCAACTGCGACGTGCACCAGGCCGATCGGCGCGCCGCCGAGTTGAAGCGCCAGGTCGCGGCGCTGCGCTTCGAGGCATCGCCGGGCGAGGCGATGCCGCTCCGGATCAGCGTCGGCGCGGCGGTGTTCCCCGCCGACGGGCGGGCCTTCGACGCGCTGCTCGCCGTCGCAGACCGCCGCATGTACCACGACAAGACCATGGCCCGGCGCGGCGCCGCCCGCTGGACCGAGCTGGCCGAGACGTCCTCGCGGGAAGCCGCGAAGGCCATCCTGCGCGACTGACCGTCGCCATCGATTGACTGGAACTCACGATGACCGTGTCCGACATCACCGCCTCGACCGCCGCCGCCCAGCAGGCGCAGCGGACGACCGCGGTCATGGCCAAGACCTTGAAGATCGAGCGCGAGCAGGCCGCGGCGACCCTGGCCCTGATCCAGCAGGCGCCCGCCGGTGGTGACACCGGCCGGCTGCTCGATCGCTGGGCCTGACCAGACGCCGCCCGCGTGAGGCGCCGCGGCGCGCTCAGCGCCGCGAGTAGCAGCCGAACGCTCAAAGGGCGGCCCGCGGGCGCGCGTGAGAGCGCGCCCGCCAGCCAGACTAGGGGACGATGCGGACGCCGGTCGGCGCCGCCGGCGCGCCGCCGCCTGGGCCGGTGCCGTCGACGGTCACCGCGGCCAGCCCGACGCCCGTCTTGCTGAAGTGCACGGCCCACAGCCGGCCCTGCTGATCGCGCGCCGTCGCGCCGACCTCGGTGGCGGTGTTGACCGCGGACACCACCGGCGTGAAGCCGCTCGACGATGGCGCCAGCGAGATGACATGCACGAAGTCGGTCGCCGCCGACGCCGAGCCGGTGGCGCGGGTGATGAACAGGTCGGTCGCGTCCTGCGCCGACTCGGTGACCGACGCCGATGCCGGCAGCACCGCCGAGACGAAGGCCCGGCCCGAGCCACGCGTGATGGTGTAGCCGCGGCCCGACCCGTCGACCGAGCCGGCCCCCGCCCAGGAGTGGAAGTTGACGTCGAGCGCGCCGGCCGCCGTCACCCGGTCGCGGACGACGATGAGGTCGGGCAGGATGGTCACCACTTCGCGCGTCACCTTGCCGGCCTTCGGCGCCGGGACGACCGCATCTGGATAGGCGGCGCTGAAGTCGCTGGCGACGTAGCTGTATTGCGCGGTCGACTGGACCGCCGTGATCTTGCCCTTCTCGTAGGCCGTGCCGGCGATCGCCGTCGCGTGCTGCACCGCGTTGTTGCCGTAGGCGATCTGATCCTGGCCGTTGATGCGCAGGCTGTTGTGGTAGACCGTCTCGTGGCGGATGTCGGCGCCGGCGTTCTCGATGAGCAGCTCGGCGCCGTAGGCCTCGACCAGCAGGTTGCCCTGGTCGTCGTGCTGGTGGCCGTTGTAGATGGGGCCGGAGCGCAGGTAGACCCAGGTGTCCTGGGCGCCGAAGCCGGACCGCGTGACGACCTCGCCCTGGCCCTGGAAGTGCATGGTCTTGGGCAGCGCCGCGAGGTTGGGCGCTGCCACGGAGCCGTTGCACCACAGGGCCGGGCCCACCTGGTGGAAACCATAGACAGTCTGGCTGGCGTAGATCCAGTTCTTGACCGCCACGCCGAGCGGATCGCCGTAGCGCGCCGCGACGAGGCAGCCGAGCATGCCGGCGTCCTTGTCCCCGTAGAGGCCCGTATAGCTGTTGTTGCCCTTCGGCGACCCGTAGCCGTTCGGCCGCCGCATGTAGACCATGTATTGGGCCCACTTGGCGAGCCCGTTGAACCGCGGGAACAGGTCCTGGCCGGTCGCCGTCCGCCAGACTTCGACCATGCGCCCGAGCATCGGGTGGGTCATGCCGGTGTGGCCCATGTCCTCGCCCCACCCGCCGTTGCCGGTGAAGCCGCTGGTCCGGTTCATGTCGGCGTCGCCGCCGGCTTCCTGGTTCATCGTCGGCACCATGTGGCTGGGGCCGAGCAGCATCGAGGCTTCCGACAGGTAGAAGGCGGCTCGGCTGTCGTTGAACCCCTCGCCCGAGAGCACCGCGCCGGCGTAGGCCAGCGATCCGAGGTGGTAATACAGCTGATTGGAGTAGTCCGACATCGCGTTGGCGCCGGACTGATTGTGCGGGGAGTAGTTGTAGAGATCGTCCATCATCGCGACGATGACGCTGGCGAGCTCGGCCCGCTGGCCCGCCGAGATGTCGTTCCACAGGTAGTCGAGCGCGAGCGAGTGCGCCATCACCTGGAAGGGCAGGTTCCAGTGGGTGATCTGCCCCGCCGAGTACGACGTCCGCCGCCACGTGTTCAGGATCTTGTCGCGGTAGACGGTCCCGCCATTGATCAGGTGCAGCAGGGCCAGGCTCTCGAGCTCGAAGCCGGAGACCTCGTCGTTCCCGTTACGCGACGACGCCCCGTCCATGCGGGACTTCATCAGGTTGTAGTAGGTGGCGGCGGGGGCCTGGGTGACCTGGGCGCGCAACGCCGTGAGGTCGCCGGGCCGGACGTACAGGCGCGGGTGACCGCTCACCACCGTCTGCGCCGAGGTGGTGGCCGGCCAGCTGGCGACCCCCATCGTGATCATCACCGCCAGGGCCGCGGCCCGGCCCACCAACCTGCTCGCCTGCTGCTTCATGCGTCTCGCTTCTTTCCGGATATCCGAACCGATCGGGCCGGGACTTACAAGATCCGGGCCACTCCGGGCCGGGCGCCGTCATGGGCGCGGCGGCCACGAAGCCAGGCGCCGCCATGTAGCTGCGCACAAATCTGAAACCGGCCGCGCAATCCCGCCTACCAGTCTCGTAATCTTCCAATCGACACTACGACGGTTTCAGAGCATCGTAGACTGGCTCGCCGGCGGGCCTGTCCGCCGGCCGGACCGCATGAGGCCCTGACATGTCACGCTTCGCCATCGTGATGGCGGCCTGCCTCGCCGGCAGCCCCGCCGCCGCCCAGACCACCGACGCCCCGTCCGCCACCTCGTCCGCCACCTCGACCGGCGCGACCACCGCCCCGACGCACAAGCACTACGAGACCCCGGCCCAGGCCAGCCAGCCCGGCCCGAACGGCGGGCTGGCGCCGCGGCTGCAGTCGCTCGGGTCGCACGCCGTCCCCGTCTCGACCACCAACGCCGACGCGCAGCGCTTCTTCAACCAGGGCGTGAACCTGGCTTACGCGTTCAATCACGCCGAGGCCCGGCGCGCGTTCCGGGAGGCGGCGCGTCTCGATCCCTCCCTGGCCATGGCCTACTGGGGCCAGGCGCTGGTCCTCGGGCCCAACATCAACGCCATGATGGAGCCTAACGACGAGCCGCACGCCGACGAACTGGTGAAGAAGGCTGTGTCGCTGCGGGACGGCGCGTCGCCGCGTGAGCGGGCGCTGATCGAGGCGCTCGACCATCGCTACTCCGGCAAGGCGGATCGACGCGACGCCGACAACCAGGCCTACGCCGACGCGATGCGCGCCGTCCACACCAGGTTCCCAGATGACCTCGACATCGCCATGCTCTTCGTCGAGTCGATGATGGACCTGCGGCCGTGGGGCTACTGGATGCGCGACGGCCGACCGCACGCCGGCACCGCCGAGATCGTCGCCCTCACCGAAGACGTCATGCGCCGCAACCCGAAGCACCCGGGTGCGCTGCACATGTACATCCACCTGATGGAGTCGGTCGGCGCCGAGAAGGCGGAGGCCGCGGCGGACGCGCTCCTGCCGCTCCTGCCCGACGCCGGGCATATGGTCCACATGCCGGCCCACATCTACCAGCGCGTCGGCCGCTACGCCGACGCGATGAAGAGCAACGAGCTGGCGATTGCGGCTGACGAGAGCTACATCACGCAGTGCCGGGCCCAGGGCTTCTACCCGATGGCCTACTACCCGCACAACATCCACTTCCTGTGGTTCGCGGCTTCGGCCGACGGCCAGAGCAAGGCGGCGCTCGACGCGGCGCGCAAGGTGGCGGCCAAGATCGACGACAAGGCGCTCGCCGAGCTCGCCGTGACGGCCGGCTTCCGCGTGGTGCCGTACTGGGCGATGGCGCGCTTCGGCCAGTGGGACGCGATTCTGAAGGAGAAGCCGCCGCCGGCCAACGCGTTCCTGACCGGCGGCTGGCACTACGTCCGGGGCCTCGCCTTCGTGGCCAGGGGCCAGCTCGCCGCCGCCGACAAGGAACTGGCGGCGCTGCGTGTGTCGCTGAAGGATCCGTGGCTCGACAACCCGATGTTCTCGCCCAACAGCGGCCGCGCCATCCTCGGCATTGCGCCCCATCACCTGGCCGGCGAGATCGCGGCGGCGCGCGGCAGCTACACGACGGCGATCGCGGCACTCGAGCGCGCCGTGCGTCTCGACGACGCGCTGGTCTACACCGAGCCGAGCGAGTTCATGTTCCCGCCGCGGCTCGCGCTCGGCGCGATCCTCCTGCAGGCCGGCCGCCCCGACGAGGCCGAGACGGTCTATTGGGAGGATCTGAAGCGCAACCGGGAATCCGGCTGGTCGCTGTTCGGCGTGCACCGGGCGCTGGTCGCGCAGAAGAAGAGCGCCGAGGCCGCGATCGTCAAGGCGCGCTTCGACAAGGCGTGGGCCCGCGCCGACGTAAAACTGACGTCGTCGCGCTTCGGCGGCCGTCCGCCGGCACCGCTGAAGACGGCGGCCAACTAGTGTCGGACATCCGCTATCGTTGGCTGTCCCGCGGCGCACCCCTCGCCGCCGGATCCGGGGAGCGCCCATGTCCGCCGTCGGTCCGGTGGCGCGTCGTGCCGCGACGCGCCTGACCGTCGCTGTCGTCTTCCTGCTCGGCACCACCACGAGCGGTTCCGCCCAGCCCGTCCCGCCGGTTCGCCTGAATGTCTCCACCGCCGGGGCGCAGGCGAATGGCTCCAGCTTCTTCGACGACATGACGCCGGACGGGCGTGTCGTGGTCTTCGAGTCCTCGACGTCGAACCTGGTGGACGGCGACACCAATGGACAGTTCGACATCTTCCTGCGGGACCGAGATACCGATCGCGACGGCGTCCTCGACGAACCTGGCGCCGTCCGCACGATTCGGCTCTCGCAGGGACCGGCCGGCGAGCAGCCCGGCGTCATCACCGGCACCGCCCGTGTCTCGCGCGACGGGCGCTTCGTCTTCTGGTCCACGTCGGCCGCGCTCGTGACGGCCGACACCAACAACGCCACTGACGGCTACCTGTATGACCGCGACGTCGATGCCGACGGCGTCTTCGATGAACCGGGGTCCGCCGGTCTGGCGCTCGCGACCACGCTCCCTCGACGTCGTGGTACCTGGCCGAAGGCTCGACCGGCGGGTTCCTGCTCTTCTACCTGTTCCACAACCCCGGCGACACCGCGGCCACGGCCACGGTGCGCTACCTTCGCCCGGCGCCGCTGCCGCCGATCGATCGCACGTATGCCCTGCCGCCCCACACGCGGGTCACCGTCGGCGTCCATGCCGAGCCTGGTCTCGCCAGCACGGACGTCTCGGCGTCGATCACCGCCACTCTGCCGATCTTCGTCGAGCGCGCCATGTACCGGAACGTCGGTAACCAGACACTGGCGGCCGGTCACGCGAGTGCCGGCGTCTCCGGCCCGGCGACGAGCTGGTTCCTCGCCGAGGGCGCCACCGGCGACTTCTTCGACATGTTCGTGCTGCTCGCCAACCCGACGACGACCGCGGCCGAGGTCGAGGTCCGCTACCTGCTCACCACGGGCGCGGTGCTGACCCAGACCTACACGGTGGCGCCCGAGAGCCGCCGGACGATTCTACGTCGACGCGGAGACCTTCCCCGGCCTCGGGCAGGCGCTCGTCAACGCGACCCTGTCGTGCGCGGTCACGTCGACGAATGCGGTGCCAATCGTCGTCGAGCGGTCGATGTGGTTCCCCGGCCCGGCCGTGACGCCACTGTTCTGGTCCGAAGCGCACAACTCCCCGGGCACGACCTCGACCGCCACGCGCTGGGTGCTCGCCGACGGCGAGTCCGGCGGCACGCGCGACACCCAGACGTTCGTGCTGATCGCCAACACGTCCGCGACGCCGGGGCGGGTCCGCCTGACGCAGCTGCGCGACGCGCCCGGGCCCTTCGACCCGGCGCTGGCGACACCGATCACGACCACGCTCGACCTGCCGGCCCACAGCCGCACGACGGTGCCGTTGCACGCCACCGTCGGGTTTATCGACCGGCGCTACGGTGTCCTCGTCGAGAGCATCGACACGGCGCCGCTGGCGCAGCTCGTCGTCGAACGGGCGATGTACCTGGAACGCGGGCGGCGCGATCTGGGCGGCGGGCACCAACCTCCTCGCGACACCCATTCCCTGAGCGACTCGCAGTAGACTCCAGGCCGACCCTGGAGCCCCCGATGCACCCACTCTCCCGACTGCTGATCGCCGTTTCGTCGCTCGCCGTTCTCTCGCTCGCCGCCACCGCCGTCCCGCGCGCCCAGCAGGCGCCGCCGGCGCCGCGGCCGTTCAACGGCATCACCACCGGCGTCGGCGACCTGTCGCGCCTGTCGAAGGCCAAGACCCGCTCGATCAGCCCGGAGAACTCCACCGGCGCCAAGGGCGAGGGCGGCAAGGCCACGCAGGGCACCGGCGCCAACGCCGCCCGTGACCTCGGCCAGGGCTGGAAGGTCTCGCCGTCGGTCAAGATCGGCGCCAGGCAGACCTTCACGCTCGGCGAGATCACCGGCCCCGGCGCCATCCAGCACATCTGGATGACCCCGACCGGCAACTGGCGCTTCGCGATTCTCCGCGTCTACTGGGACGGCGAAGCGACGCCCTCGATCGAGGCGCCCGTGGGCGACTTCTTCGCCTCGGGCTGGGGCAAGTAGGGCCAGATCAACTCGCTCGCGGTAGCGGTGAACCCTGGCAGCGCCTTCAACAGCTACTGGACGATGCCGTTCGGCAAGTCGGCGCGCCTCACCGTCGAGAACATCGACGACAACGAGATGGTGCTCTACTACCAGATCACCTACGCGCTGACCGACATCGCGGCCGACGAAGGCTACTTCCACGCCCAGTTCCGCCGCACCAACCCGGTCCCCTACAAGCAGGTCTACACCCTCGTCGACGGCCTCAAAGGCGAGGGGCACTATGTCGGCACGCACCTGTCGTTGGGCGTCAACAACAGCGGCTGGTGGGGCGAGGGCGAGATCAAGTTCTTCATGGACGGCGACACCGACTACGCCACCATCGTCGGGACCGGCACCGAGGACTACTTCTGCGGCTCGTACAACTTCGAGAACCAGACGACGCACAAGTACCAGGTGTTCTCGACCCCTATTTCGGGCTCAGCTACGTCAGCGCCCCCGATGGCCTCTACCAGTCGCAGCAGCGCTTCAACCTGTATCGCTGGCACATCACCGATCCGATCCGCCTCGAGAAGGACCTGAAGGTGACGATCCAGGCGCTCGGGTGGCGCGGCGGCGGACGCTACCTGCCGCTGCAGGACGACATCGCCTCGGTCGCCTACTGGTACCAGGCCGAGCCGCACGCGCCGTTCCCGGCGCTGCCGTCCCGCGACGCGCTCGAAATCCAGTGAGCGTCGTCGCCCTGATCCGGCTCGCCGCGCTGCCGCTGCCCGGCACCGAGGACACCGGCACCTGGAAGATCTGTTCTACGCGATCAGCGCCATCGTCGCGCTGAACATGAACGTGTTCTACGGACTCGGCTACGGCTTCGGCTGGGCCATCCCGCGGCGGCTCACGGTCCTCGACCTCAGCGTCCTGCTCGCGGTCGCCAACGTCGCCGCGCTGGTGTGGCACGGCCGGATCCTTGCGCGGGAGGCCGGGCGGGTCGATCCCCAGCCGGCTCAGGGCCAGGCTGCTGGAATGACCGCCCCGATCTCGGGCTAAACGGTCACCGGTCGCGCGAATGGGCGATCCTGCGGTAAAATCACCCGTTCGCCTTCGACGTCCCTATCGTCTAGAGGCCTAGGACACCGCCCTTTCACGGCGGCGACGCGGGTTCGAATCCCGCTGGGGACGCCAACCTTTTACCGTAAAACCGTTCGAGCACTTCGCCGTAGTCCGCGTCGAACGTGTCCTCGGGCCGAATACCCTCGACACCCTCGGCGCCGTGCTGCGTTAGGTAGGCGGGCAGCTGCGTATACAGCACCCCGGCGAACAGCTTGTCGAACCGCGTGGGCGCCTCAAACGTGTAGCCCGCCCCGTTTGGCCGGAACGTGATGCGGCCCTGTAGCACCCGCTGCAACACGGCGCGGCCCTGCGTGACCGACTGCCGCAGCAAGCGGCGCCACTCCTCCAAGCGGCTTTCGACCAGGGCGCGCGGCAGCCGGGGGATGGGCCGAAGGCTGGCCATGTCGGCCGCCAGCGCCTTGCGCCGGGCTTCGAGCTCGCGCAGGCTGGCCACCAAGGCGTCGGGCGCGTCCTCGCTGGTGGCGATGACCGTCACCAGACGCTTGATGCGCTTGTCCACGTCGGCCGCCTCCCGTTCCAACAGCTTCTGCCGCTCGCGCGATTCGTCGCGCTCCGACAGCGCCACAATCTGCTCGACGGCTTCGGCTGTAAGCGCATGCTCCTCGATGGCCTGCAAGACGGCCTCGTTCATGGCGTCGACGTCCACGCGCAGCGTGTTCTTGCATGTGCCCTGGTGGCGATAGCGAGTGCACACATACTGCGGAATGCGGCCCGCCTTGTGACCGCTCGTCTCGACCACCAGCCCGCCGCCGCACAGCCCGCACGTCGCAAGACCGGCGAGCAGGTTACGCACCTCGTTCTTCGGTGGTCGGCCCGACATACGCCCACCCGCAAAGCGCAGCGTGCGGCCCTCGGTATCGGCGCGGCGGCTGGCGACGCGCTTCCACAGGTCCTCGGGGATGATGCGCAAGTCTTTGCGCACCGATTCGACCCGCTCGCCAAGCGGCTTCGCGTGCCGACGGTTGTATTTCTGTCCCCACTCATCGCGCTTCTTGGTGCGGTTCCAGACGACAACGCCGCGATACAACTCGCGCCCCAGGATGCTGCGCACCGTCGAGGGTGCCCAACCGGGTGGCGTTAGGCCGTCGCGGCGCTTCATCGGGGTGGGCCGGATGGCCTTCTCGGTCGTCAGGCGCTTGGCGATGCCCCTAAGCCCGAGGCCCGAGGCGAACCACTCGAAGATACAGCGCACGACGGCCGCCTCCTTAGGACACACCACCCGTTCGACGTGGTTGACGATGTCGCGTCCGTGGGCGTCCTGCCCGACGACGACGTCACGATTGCGGTAGCCGAAGACGCGCCCGCCAGTAACGTGCCCCTGCTCCGCGAGCCGCTTGAGGGCTTCGTGCGTCCGCTTGGCCGAGTCCTCCCGATGCGCCTCGTCGGCCGCCGCGCGCATCGAGGACATGGCCTTGTCCATCCAGTTGCGCGGCGTCAGGCACCGCGCGTCCATGTAGCCCCAGACCTCGACGCCCGCCTGGGCCAACTGCTTGATGATGTAGTTGGTCTCGAAGGCCTCGCGGCCGATAGCCTTCTGCTCAGCCACCACGAGCACGGTGAACGCGCGGCCGTTGGCGGCGCGCAGCAACTTCTGCAAACCGGGCCGTCGGTCGAACTCGGCGCCACTAATGCCGTCGTCCGCGAACTCCGAGACGACGTTCCAGCCTTTCGACGCGGCGAACTTCTTCGCCTCGTCAAGCTGACGTGTAACGGACCTGCTTTCGTCGGCGACGCCGTCCTGCTGTGTGCTCTTGCGTGCGTAGATGGCAGCGTTCATCGCTGCCTCCGGGTGTTCCGTGCCATGCGGGCCTCCATCGACCAGAGGCCGCAGCGCCTACCGTGAGCAGGCCATGCCCTGTAGGATGGGCGAAGCCCTGCTCGCAGCTGCTTCTGCGGCGGGGTTAGGTGCCGGCGTCGTGCTACTAACACGGCCCGGCACCGTTTAGTGTAGGTGGCGCCGTTGGTGCGCTGCACGACCTGTTTTCGGCCGCCGTTCCTGCAAATCCGCCGCATTTCTCTTCCTTTCGTTTGCGAAAGTGGCGTGCCCGGCACCGAGGCGGGTGCTCCCGATGCCGGGCTGACGCGCTGGGGACGCCGGCTCCCAGTGGCGTGCCGACACCGATGCGGGAGAAGCGCACCGGCGCCGGCTGACGCTGGCCTCGCCCAAGGCCAGATGGTTCGTCCGCTGCTAGCAAGACGCGGCGCATCGCCGGCGGGGGACCAGCAGCGGTCGGCCGCGAACCACAGCGGCCGGTTGACACCCCCGCTATCTCGTTACGCGCTGGCCTTCGCCAGTTCGGCGTCGCGCTGTTCGACCAGCCGCGCGCGATAGGCGCGGATGGTGGCGAGGCCGGGCCGAACCATGTTCAGCGCGCGGACCTCGGGCCGCTGCAAGATGTCCCAGTGCTCGGACGACGTGCCGTCGCGTGGGCCGCAGCCGTCGTCGATGAGCGCGATTTCGGTCAAGAGCATGTCCCGCTCGGAGCGTGCATGCCGTGTCCGCTCACCCTCGATGGCGGCGAGTCGCGCGCTGCACTTGTCCCGGCGCTGCTGCAAGAGCGCGAGCGACTTGTCGCAGTGGGCGATTCGATAGTCGATACCGTTGATGTCCGCCACTAGCGACCTCCTCGGTGTGCCCGGATGGCGTCGATGAGAGACGGCGCCACCGGCACGCCGTTCACCAGGGCGCGCGGTGCGACGGGTGGACGCTTGGTCCCGCGCTGTGCCTGGATGGCGTCGATGGTCGACGGGGGTGGCGGAATCGCCCCGAGGGCCGCACGCCACTGCGGTGCAGAGGGCATCGGCGCCACGGGTCGATACTTCGTGGTCGATGCTGCCGGGTTCAGCGCGCGAGCGCGGCGCTGGCAATCCGGGCAGAGTTCTTCCAGCGTGCTCGCGACGCGAAGCTGTCCGCGTGAGTTTGTGAATTCGATTGACATCGGTGTAGTCCTCCGGGAGTTAGGCGATGTATCGCCTGCGGTTGAATCGGTTGGTGGCAGCGAACCGCTTGATTAGCAGCGGTCGCAGTTCGTCTTCGCGTTCGGCTAGGTCTGGCAGCAGACGGCGAACGTAGTAGGCGGCTCGCAGGATGGCGGCGGGTGGCGGCGGATCGCAGTCGCACAGGTAGGCCACCACCGTGCGAAGCGCCTCGACATCGAGCCGTTCCCAGACCACGTTGGCCGCGTCGAACAGGTGCTCCGGTGCACGACGGCGATGGCTGCGGAAGACGCCGCGATTCGAGGTGTAGCGCGCGACAGCCGCGATAGCGCGAACCTTTGCGTTGGTCACAATGGGCGATTCCTGCCAGTCCCTCATCGGCGGTAGCTCCGTAGCTCCATCGACTGGGCGAGCGCGCACCGCGTCATCTCGTATGCGACAGCCTTCGCCGTCTTGCCGGACAGGTAGTCGGCGAGCGCCTGGTCGCCGAGATTGGCCATCGAGGCTCGAACGTGCTCGTCGGTCACGCGAACGCCGTAGGCGAACACGACGGGCTCGGGTGCTGGCGCTGGCTTCGGCGCCGATGGCGGCGGCGGTGCTGGCGCTGCGACCGGCGCTGTGTAACCGGACTGCACCAGGGCGCGAAGCTCCTCGCGGTGCTCGCGCAGCGTGGCGCGCTCGGCGTCGGTCAGTTGGCGGTAGGCCGAGCCCGGCACGAGGCCGAGCCTGCCACGGGGTGACACCTGTAGCCGTGCGCCAAGGGCTTGCATGCGCGCCAGCAGCGCGGCGGCGGCGGCGCTGGGCTGCGGGGTGGGGCCGGGCGTGGGCGTGGCCTGGGGCATCCTAGGCCTCCTCAGGGTTGCGGGTCGTATGGTTAATGCCCGTTGCGGACGCCAATCTCCGCCTTAGGGATCCTCCTGCCGGCCTTCTGTCTGTCCGCCCGCATACCAATCCGCTCGCGGCTGGGGCCGGTCGGCACGTCGTCCGCCCGGGGACCGGCCCGTTGACGGATACACACGATTCCTGGACAATTACACATTGAGGTCCAGATGCGCACGAACATCGACATCGACGATCGCCTCATGCGGCAGGCGCTGCGCGCGAGCGGACGCACGACCAAGCGAGCGGTCGTTGACGAAGCTCTGAAGCTTCTCGTACAGACGCGGTCGCAGGCGGGGATCCGCAAGCTGCGTGGCCGCATTCGGTGGGAGGGCGACCTCGAGGCTAGCCGGGCGACGCGGTCGGTGGTGCGTGAGTAGGTCGTGGTGATCGTCGACACGACCGTCTGGATCGATTTCCTGGGCGGGCACTCCACAGCCGAGGCAGCCTGGCTCGATCGCGAACTGACCCGGCAGCGCCTGGGGCTCACGGACCTGATCCTCTGCGAGATCTTGCAGGGCATCCCAACCGAGGGCGAAGCTGCCCGCACCCTCAAGGAACTACAGCGGTTCGAGGTGTTCGGCACTGGGGGCGTCGAGCTGGCTACGGCCGCGGCGCGCAACTACCGCGCACTTCGCACGCGCGGGAAGACGGTGCGGAAGACCATCGACTGCCTCATCGCCACGTTCTGCCTCGTCCACCAGCATTCCCTGCTTCACCGCGATCGTGACTTCGACCCGTTCGAGGACGTCCTCGGCCTGCAAGTCGTTCATCCATAACGTCACGCGGCGAACCAGGCGACCGCTGGGACCTCGTACACACCGTCGCGTCCCCCTGGGGACGCCATCGTCCGGGCGGGTCCGCGACGCGGGCCGGCTCCACCCCGACGGTGATGCGAGTCTCTACTACCACTCCATACGTCAGTGGGCGATTTGGACCGTGGAGCAGGGCTTCAACGAGCGCACGTTCGCCGACGCGCTGCTCGAGCACACGAAGAAGAACGTCGTCGCCAGCGGCCGGCGATGGACCAGGGAGATCGAATCGACGGCGCGCAGCATCATCGCGAACCGCTGACCGGACGTGCAGGTGCTGGCCGAGGCGCGATAGACGCGGGAGGATCCCCGCTGAGCACTTGCCGTAGAATGGCCGCCAATTCTCCAGGGAGAGGTGTCATGCGGATCCGCACGTTCCTCCCGGCTGTTCTGATCCTCATCACGTCGGCGGTCGTCCTGGCGCAGGGCGACGCGCCGGCGTACCAGAAACCGCCCCAGGCGATCGTCGACGTCATGGACGCGGCGCCACTGCCGGTCGTCGCGGTGAGCCCGCTGCGCGACGTGATCGCGCTCGGGTCGCGCCGATCGATGCCGGCTGTCGCCGAACTCGCCAGGCCGTGGCTCGGTCTCGCCGGCATCCGCGTCAACCCGGCGAACGGCGGCCCGCAGGGCGTCGTCAGCGTGACGGGCCTCAGGCTGCGGACGATCGCGACCGGCGCGGAGCGGTCGATTCAGGTCCCGGCCGACGCGCACATCGGGCTGATCGGCTTCTCGCCGGACGGGACGCGGCTAGCCTTCACGAACACTCGGGACACACGCATCGACCTCCACATCACCGACGTGTCTACGGGCGCCACGCGCATCGTCGACGCCGCACTGAACACGGTGATCGGCGGCTGCGGCTGGCTGACCGACAGCTCGTCGCTGCTGTGCCCGTTCGTGCCGGCCGATCGCGCCGCGCCGCCGGCCGCGCCCGCGTCCCCGGGTGGCCCGAACACTCAGGAGAACTCCGGACCCGCCGGACCGATCCGCACGTTCCAGGATCTGCTGACGAGCACGCACGACGAGGCGCTGTTCGCCTACTACGCGACGACGCAGCTTGCGCTCGTGGACGCGGCAACCGGACTCCGCTCGCCGCTTGGCAGGCCCGGCATCGTGACCGGCACGGCGTCGCCCGATGGGCAGTACGTGCTCGTCTCGAGAACGAAGCGTCCGTTCTCGCGGCTGCTCCCCTATTTCCAGTTCCCGCGCGACGTGGAGGTCTGGAACCGCAGCGGCGAGAAGCTGCGCGCGGTCGCGGATGTGCCGATGGCTGACCGGGTGCCGCAAAACGGCGTGATCACCGGACCTCGCGCGCATCGGTGGACGCCGCTCGACCCGGCCACCCTCATCTGGGCCGAAGCGCTCGACCAGGGCGACATCAGGAACAAAGTACCGCATCGCGACAAGATCCTCGCGCTGGACGCGCCGTTCGGCGGCGAGCCGTCCGAAGTCGCGCGCACCGAGTATCGATACGGCGGCGCGAGCTGGACCGACACCGGAACGATCCTGCTCACCGAGAACGATCGCGACACGCGTACCACGCGGACCTGGGTGCTCAACAGCCGCTGGGCCGAGCCGCGCAAGCTGTGGGACCGCAAACAGCAGGACCGCTACGGCGATCCCGGAAATCCCGTATTCCGGCCCGGTCGGCCGACGATCCTCCAGGTCGGCGATGCCATCTATCTGAACGGCGCCGGCGCCTCCGCTGACGGCGAGCGTCCGTTCCTCGATCGTCTGAACCTCCGCACGTTCGCGACCGAGCGGCTGTTCCGCAGCGACACCGCGAGCTACGAGTCGATCGTCGGTCTGCTGGACGAGAACGGCGGCCGCGTGCTCACGCGCCGAGAGAACCGCGCGCTGCCGCCGAACTACTTCATTCGCGATCTTCGCGCCGGGTCCGAGCAGGCCGTGACGACGTTCAACGACCCACACCCGCAGATCACCAGGGCGATGGCCGATCGGCTGTTCGTGACCTACAAGCGGAAAGACGGCGTGGGCCTGAGCGGAACGATCTATCTGCCCGCCGGCTACCAGAAGGGCCAGCGCGTGCCGATGCTCGTCTGGGCCTATCCGCAGGAGTTCGTGGACGCCGACGCGGCGGGCCAGGTCGTCGGCTCACCGAACCGCTACACACCCGTCACCGGATCATCACATCTACTGCTGCTCACGCAGGGCTACGCTGTGTTCGACGGTCCGACGATGCCGATCGTCGGACCGGGAGAGACGGCCAACGACAACTACGTCGAGCAGCTCGCCGCCAGCGCCGAGGCCGCGGTGGACAAGGCCGTCGAGCTCGGCATCGCCGATCGGAGTCGGATTGCCGTGGGCGGCCACAGCTACGGCGCGTTCATGACCGGCAACCTGCTCGCGCACACTGACCTGTTCGTCGCCGGCATCGCGCGCAGCGGCGCCTACAACCGGACGCTGACGCCGTTCGGCTTCCAGGCCGAGACGCGCACGTTCTGGGAGGTCCCGGACGTCTACGCGAAGATGTCGCCGTTCTGGCACGCCAACAAGATCAAGGAGCCGATTCTCCTCATCCACGGCGAGAAGGACGACAACACCGGTACGTTCCCGATCCAGTCCGAGCGGTTCTACATGGCGCTCAAGGGACACGGCGCCACGGCGCGGTACGTGACGCTGCCGCACGAAGCGCACGGCTACCTCGCGCGCGAGTCGAACATGCACGTCGTCGCCGAAACGCTGAACTGGCTGGACCAGTACGTGAAGAACGCGCCATCTGGCCGGCCGGCTGAACCTGGGTCACGTTGACGGCGACGCGCGGTGCCTCCACGACAGCCCTGTTGGCGCCCGCGTTGGCGCGATTGCGGAGCGCCTCGGCGGACTCGCTATGGCCTTGGCGTAGGCGGCCACCGACTGAACGGAGGTCGCGGCCCTGGACTTGTCGCGCCGAAGCTCGTCGCCGAAGCAGCGAGCGAAGGCGGAGAGTTCCTACTCGGCTGGGAAATGGACAACGTGCCCGGTGGTGCGATCACGAAGCTCGATCGCCCCGCGAATGTCGGCTCTCGTGCCACCGATGACCGTGAACTTACAGTGGAAATGCCCGTCTTGAATGCCGGTACCCGCAAGTGTAACCGCGCCAGGGGATAGGTTGACCATCGAGTCGTTATGGTTCGATCCGTCGCGAGTCTTGACTTCGATGTGGATAGTCTTGTCGGACGTCGCTGATGTTGACGACCCTGCATGTCACCACGTCGGCTGACGCAACAGCCGCAGGGGTCCAGCGAAAGTTGACGCCCTCGGAGCGACGCTGCGCGTCGAGGCCCGCCTGCAGGGCGTCCAGGTTGACCTGGAGACCCACGACCGACCGCTGCACCTGCTGGACTGCGTCGAGAACTGGGTCGCTCGGCGGAGGGATGCGTTGTGCGCTTGCTCGTTCACCCATCAGGTACCCGGCGACCATGACGACGAGCAGTGCCATCGTGCTTGCAGACAGCAGCTTCAGATAAGGCGTCCGTGCTTTCATCACACTCTCCCGGTCTCGATTTGGCGTGTCGTGGCCATTGGCCCGTGGCAGGCTGCGGGCGCGCCAGCTTTGTCCAGCCGTCCGCGAGGGGATGCGAGCCGCAGCCCTCGCTCTCATGAGGCGATTCGCGAAGAACATTTCATCGGCCATCGAGTGCGCTGCCCCGGGCCGCGCATCACCAGGCGGCGGCCCGCTGTGATTCGAGCACCCAAAGCCACCCGGTTGATCGCGATGTCATCATGGGCTTAGATCCCTCCTGGACTCGCGGTGCCAACCGCTCCCGACCCGTGCGACAGTCAGAGCACCGGCATGACCGACGTTCCCGACATGGCGTTCGAACGCCGAGGAAAGTGGTCGCTGAACGAGGATGCGCTCCTGCGTCTCCTCAACTGGCTCGACGGTGGTGCGGAGTCGGACGGCCATGCCTACCTCGCGATGCGGCGGCGGCTGACCGACTACTTCGCGCGCAAGAACTGCCCCGCCGCCGACGACCTCGCGGACGAAACCCTGACGCGCGTGGCGCGCCGGCTCGAGGAGGAGGGCATCACCCGCGCCGAGACCCCGGCGCGCTACTGCTACATCGTCGCGCGGTTCGTGTTCCTCGAGCACCTGCGCGAGACCACGGCACACCGGACGGTCGCCCACGGCTCGGGCGACGTCGCGCCGGAACCGCCCGCCCCGTCGGCAGCAGACGACGCGGAGGCCGCCGCCACGCGGGAGAAGCGCTTCGCCTGCCTCCAGAAGTGCCTTCAGGAGCTCGATCCGCTGAACCGCCGCATCATCACGCGCTATTACATCGGCAGCGAGCGGGTGAAGATCGACAACCGCCGCGAGCTGGCCGCAAGCCTCGGCCTCAGCGCAGGGCCCCGAACCTCTCATGGCGTGCACCGGGTCACGACGAACTGAGTCGCGGCCGCGAGCCGCTTCCTGTGACGTTAGGGGAACTGCCGTTTCACAGCGGCGAGCTCGTGAGCGTCGAGGGGTTGCTGCACGCAGAATTCGAGTGGGGCGCTCTCTATCCGTCCAGAGCCGCTCTCGATGACGGGTGGCGGGGGCGAACAAGAGGCCCCTCCATCTCCGATCGGTGTGTCCGGGTGGAGAGCTGGTACGAAGCCTCGAGCGGCAACGAAAGGTTCGCAGAAGGCGGACATGCTGCTCACGAAACCGTCATTCTCTTGTTGAAATCCAAGCAGGCCGGTCGATTGGAACTTGGCAACGTCTTTGCTCTCGCTGGGTGATCATGGAGTTGAGCCCCTCGCCTGAGTCCCCGTCGAAGGGCCGTATCCACACGCTTTTCACACGTATCAGACTAATCGAGCAGCACGCGCTCACCGTACAGGCTGCCTTTCGCGCCGAAGCGATGAAGGCCGACGCCCAGGACGTGATCTCGGCACTGCGTCGTGCCGAAGCGTGGCTGGCTGCGGCACCCGATGTCGTCGCAGAAGTCGAGTACCTCGTCGAAACGGCGAGCAGGCAGCTCTCCAGTCTGGGACGCGCCAACGGCTCCGTCTCCCTGGCCGCTCCGCGAACGCTTGTGTCCGACGCGCCAGGCGCCAGGCCGGCTGTCGCACTCGCAGGCAATCAGTTGGTGCGTGCCGTCCCGGCGGGCTGGCTGCAACGCTCGCCTGGCGTTGGAGGCCCCGCCCGGCGAGCCGGAGACATCCTTCCCGCAGGCGCATCGCTCCCGCGTCGTCTCCGCAATCGAAGGGCGCCAGCGTCCGTCGCGGGCTCAGACCCCGGTCCCTCCGACGGCGGCGCGCGCGGCTTCCACGTGGCGTGAGGCGTCGCCGGGCGCCAACTGATCGTAGAGCCAGAGCACCCGTCCCACCACGCCGACGTCACGATTGACCGCGCGAGCGGAACGGTGCGCCTCGACCGCAGGAGCCAGCCGCGAGACGTCGCCGCAGAGCACCAGGCCGGAGAGCGCGACGCCTTTCGAATCGAACGCATTGAAGTTCGCCGCGAACTGCAGCACGGTGTCGGACCTTGCGGCGGCTGTCACGAAGGCTTCGGCCGCCGCCTCCCGTTCGCCCTGACGCAGACAGATGATGCCGAGCAGCACCAGAACGTTCGGGTTGTTCTCCGGCTCGTCGGCCTTGCGGCCGGCCTCAGCGGCCGCGCGCGCCTCTGGCAGGTTTCCGAGTGCCAGCCAGGCGCGCGCCATGAAGCCGTGGTTCCAGCTGCGAAGGTTGATGCTGGCCGGATCCATGGCGAGGCTCTCTCTGGCACGCTGGATCGCTTCGTCGTACCCTTTCGGTGTTGCCCAGCTCGCTGTGGCACCAGCCGATGAGGTAGAGCGCGAGGCTCTCCTCCTCGGGGGCCTCGATCTCGGTGGTGATCGCCAACGCCTGCTCGAGCCAGCGGATCGACTCGCGATACCGGCCGAGCCGTGCATCGGTGGCTCCCAGCGTGCGCTTCAACGCCAGCCGCATGCCCGGCACCTGGAGATGCCCTTCGAGCCGTTCGGCGAGCTCGTGCAACAGGCGGTAGTGCCCCCACACCTGGAGCAGGGGGTGAAGGGTGAAGAGGACGGCACATGCGCGCTCGAAGTCCTCGCCTTCGCAGCGCATGTCGAACTCGGCGAGCAGCATCGCCAAGTCGTCGAGACTGTTCCACTTCGCCGGATCGGTGCGCGCCGCCAAGCGGTACTCGGCGCCGCGATGGAGCAGCGCGAGCTGTCGAGTACACCGCCGGTTCCGCCGTGCGATCGTCGGGCTGCCCTCGCGGGAGCCGCCGCAACGCGTACTCACGGTCCACGGGGTGCAGGTAGTAGCGGCCCTCCTGCTTCCGCACGAAGTGCATGTTGACCAGACGGCCGAGGATGGGCGCGCTGCTGAGGCCCATCAGATGCGGCTGCAGCAGGTGGTCCACAGCGCCCGGCAGCACTGGCCGGCCGTAGACGGCAAGCGCCTGCTGCACTTGCTGGGCCGCGAGGTCGAGCCGGCAAAACACCTCGCCCACCAGAACGCGCACGACGTTCTCCGGCATGAGGCCCTGCGTGCCGCCGAGCACCTCCGCCAGTGTCGTGTCGCGATCGGCGGAGAGAATGGCAAAGAGCGCTTCGAGCGCGCGCGGGTAGCCGCGCGTGCTCTCGCGCGCCTGGTCGAGCAGTTCGGCGGGCGCGGTCTTGAGACCGAGCTTCCCGTCCACGTCCATTTCCCGCAGGATGTTCTCGGCGAACGGCGACGGCAGCCCTTCGTCCAGCTCGATACGGGCTTGGCGCCCGGGCTGCTCGATCAGGAGATCGCGCGGGGCGATCCGCGTGGTGACGACGAGCGTGACCGCGTGCGGCGGCGCGTTCAGCAGCGCTACGACGGCGTCGGCGAACTCCGTGTCGCGCATCGCCAAGCGCTGAGGATCGACGACGTCCTCGAAGTTGTCGAGCAGCACGAGCACGCGCCCGCCCTGGAACTCCTGGAGCAGCGCCTCGATCTTGGCGGCCGTCGTCTGTACCGGGTTCGCATAGGCAGCCATCAGCTCCTGTGCCCGAGCGGGCGGCAACAGCCGGCAGAGGTCGGCGTAGAGGTTCGGCACTGTGACGCGCCGCGCACCGGCAGAGCTCAGGTAGACGATGGCGTCAGCGGTCGGGGACGGCGTCTCTTCGAGCGCCTGCCCGGGGTCAGTTGACGATGCGAAACGCCGTCAGGCTGGTCACGGTGCCAGCGCCCTGTCCGGCGACCACTCGCAGCACATAATCGCCCGGGCTGAGCGGTGCCAGCGCGAGTTCGGCCAGCGCGCAGATCGTGGCGTCGATGGTCTCGACCCGCGACGCCACGGGGATGCGCAGCGGCGCACCGGCGCGGTCGACGAGGGCCGCCTCGATCGTGGCCGACGCGTCGGCGATTGGGAAGATGACGCGCACGTGCTCGCTGCGTCGGAACCGCGAATCGCCGGCCGCGACGAACTGACGGCCGGTCGTGGGACCGCGCCGGAACAGGCGGCCGCTCGTGCCGGACGGCGTCAGCCGCAGCATGTCGCTCAGCGGCAGCCCACCGCCAGCGGGGCTCAGCCGCAGGCGAACCATGACCTCGGTCGAGGCCGGGACGTCGGCGTCGACGCTCGCTTCGAGGCCGCGAGCGCCTGGGGCGAGCGTCAGCTTCACTTCGGCGAGGCGCTGACCGTCCGGAAGCGCCAGGGTCGCGGTCCCGGTCGCGCCGCCCGCCCACTCGGGCTGTCGCAGCGTCGCGTCGTCGACGTCCGAGGCAATCCAGAACCGCGTCCGCGCCGGCGCGGCGCCGGCCGTCCACGCGGCACGCGACCGCCACGGCAGCGCGCGATCGAGGCCGGCCAGTGGTTCGATGAGCCGCGAGACCGCTGCCGCGCCAGCCACTGCCACCTGGGCAGCCCCCGGCGGCGTGCCGGGCGCGGCCGCCGGTGCCTCCCCTCGGCGCAGCAGCGCCAGTTCCGCTTCGTTGAGCGCGCGATACCCCTTGCGGGCGCGCACCTGGATCCCCGGCGTCTTGACGCGCACGGTGATGGCGCGCCAACGGCCATCGAGCTTGGTGTTCGTGGACTGATAACCGATGAGGTAGTAAGTGGACAGATCGTTGACGATGCGCCTGGCCCCGCCGGCGAAGTCGTTGGTGTTGACGACGGCGATGCCATCGGTCGACTCGGCCAGCGTCCGAAGCGACGACACGCGGTTGGCGAGACGGTCCCCATCGCGACCAAGCGGGCCCCGGTCGCCGCGTCCGATGTCCGACCGCTCGCCCGGATCGTTGCGGATGCGATCGTCCCGGGCGCCAATCGACCGGTCGAACGCCGCGAGGCCACGGGTATCGAAGGGATAGAACGACACATTGAAGCGGTTGGCGCGCTCGACGAGTTGGCGAAAGCGCGCCGCGTTGTCGGCCTGGGCGTACTGCGTGGCCATCGCGTAGCACTGCTGGGGTGAGGCAATCCCCCTGGAGCCCTGGGCGGCGCCAACATCGCTGACGATGCGGCCGTCCGGGCCAACCCCGGGCATTCCGGGCATCGGTGCCTGATCGCATTCCTGCAGCCGGACCAGCGCGGACTTGGGCTCGAGCAGCCGCCAGCCCTGCGACACGACGATCACGGCTTTCCGCTCCTCCCGCAGGGCGCCCACCACGGAGACGAGATCGTCGAGCGCTGACAGCGCACGCTCCTCGGACCGCCGCTCGATGAGCTGCGCCGCGACGCCGCGGTAGGCGTCCTTCGGCTGGGCGACGCGTTCGCCTCTGGGCCCGGTGCAGATCTTCTCCGGCGCCGGGTCCGGGAAGCAGGCTTCGAGTGCGGCCTCTTCGGGATCGCGACGGGCGAGCGCGTCGCGCTGTCCCCAGGTCCAGTGCCTGGCCAGTTCGGCGTCGAGGCTTTCCGTCCGGCGCGCGAAGGTGATTCCGTTGGCGCCCATGTCGGGCGTCATCACCGCGAACAGATCGTCCTCGCCAATCAGGCGATCGAGCATCTCCACGATCGGCCGCCGCGCGGCGTGCGAGCCCTCGAGGGTCGTCATGCCGGTATCGAGAAAGATCACGAAGACGCGCCGGCGCGGATCCGCGGCCTGTTCGCGCGACTCGGCCACCGTGTTCGGATCGCGGCGCGACTCGCGGTCGGTCGTGGGCTGCAGCGACACCCGCTCGAACTGCGTGATGGTCTGCGGAACGCCATCCTCGAGCAGCTCGAAGTCGGCGCGCACGAGATCGGCCGCGGGTTCACCGTTGCGCGTGGGGTAGGCGTCCACCCGCACGTAGTTGGCGCCGAGCCGGAACGTCGGCGGGGTGGCGTCCTGCGCCGGCGGGGCGGCTGGCAACTGCCCAGTGGCGCGCGGGCCGGCCGCCAGCAGAATGCAGGTGAGCCCGGGCACAGCCACGCGGCGTGTCCGAGCGAAGGCCCTCCGTCGAATGGCTGACCCCAACATGACGTTCCCCCCGTGCGGCTGGCTGGCGCGGACCAGTCTAGTGCAGCAGGACGTCGAAGTGGATCTAGACTCAGCCCATGCCGACTCGGCGAGCGTTCCTGCAACAGGGTGCCGCGTTAGCGTCGGCCTCGGCCTTCGCCCCTATGAGCCACGCCGCCCCACCGCCCTACAAGATGGGCCTGCAGCTCTACACCATCCGCGATGCGATGGCTCGCGACGTGGCCGGCACGCTGAAGCGGATCGCCGAACTGGGCTACCAGGAGGTCGAAACCTACGGGTTCGATCCCGAGGCGCTGGGCTACTACCGGATGCCGGCGCGCGAGTTCGCGCAGCGTCTGCACGAGCACGGCCTGACGGCCGTCAGCGGTCACTACGACCTGAACCGCTTCGCGACCGCCAGCGACGCCGACCTCGATCGCTATGTCGATCGCTGCATCGCAGGCGCCAAGGTGCTGGGCCAGAGCTACATCACCTGGCCGTTCCTCGACGAGCCGCTCCGCGCCATCGAGCCGTTCACGCGCGTCGTCGCCCGCTTCAACCGGATCGGCGAGCGGATCGCGAAGGGCGGCCTGCAGTTCGCGTATCACAACCACGGCTTCGAGTTCGCCGAGCAGAACGGCCGCGTCCCCTACGACATCGTCCTGAAGGACACGGATCCGACGCTGGTCAAGCTGCAGCTCGATCTCTACTGGCTGTCGCACGACTCGAAGCAGACGCCGCACCACTGGTTCCAGCGTGCCCCGGGCCGCTACGTGATGTGGCACGTCAAGGACATGCACAAGGTCTCGCGCGACTACACCGAGCTCGGCAACGGCACCATCGACTACGCCCGCATCTGGCCCGACGCGGCGTTCTCCGGCATGAAGCATTTCTTCGTCGAGCAGGGCGGCAACTTCGCCCAGAACTCGATGCAGAGCGTCGAGGTGGGCGCGGCCTACGTGAAGCGCTACCTGCTGCCGCCGGGCCGGTAGCCGACACTCCCCTCTCGACGCGCGTCGCTGGTCACGTGTCCCAGCGAACGGCGACGGCGGCCCGCAGATTGGGCAGCGGCAGCGTCGCCGCTTCGTCGTCATCGCCTCGCGCGCTTGCCCGTGCCAACCGCTGCCACGGCGTGACCGTCAGCTGCCCGGCCGAGCGGCGCCACGTGCCGACGACTTCTCCGTCGACCAGCACGGCGCCCGGCCAGACGCGTGACGTCCACAGCGCGGCGCGATGCGCGGCGTGCGGCAGGAGCAGCGCGCGATCGGCGCCCTGCAGCAGGTAGGAGGCGGCGCCGCTCGGCAGGAGCCGCGCCGGCGCCGGCGGACCGGGCGTGGCGCGGACCGCGGCTACGTCGCGACCAGGGATCCAGCCGTCGCCGACCGCGGTACGGACCGGGAGCAAGACGCGGCGTAGCGCCTCGAACGCCGCGCCGCCTTCCCCGCTCCCGATGCCTGCCCAGTGCTCGAACGCGGCGGGCGTCGTCGGACCGAAGACGTGGAGGTAGCGGCGAGCCAGCTCGAGCCGGGCCGCGCTCGCCTCGACCTGCGGCGGCGGCAGCGTCCAGATCGTCGGCGCCCGGGCGCCGTCCCAGCGGAGCGCGACGCGGCCCGTCAACGTCGCGTAGCGGATCAGACTGGGACGCTCGCCGATGGCGCGCGGCGCCTCCCAGCTGGACGCCGTGGCGTTGCCGACGCGCGCATGAATCGAGGAGCAGCGCGGCGCGGGGCATGCTCTTGCAAACCGGCACGCGGCCATCACCTTACACGGTCGGCATCGACGATTGCCGTTGCTATCGGCGGGTCCGGGGACCATAGTGGCCCCCTCCCGCAACTCAGCCTTGTCGATCCACCTACCGAAGGAGCCCCCATGTCTTGGAAACCGCTCGTCTTTCTCGCCGCCATCGTGGCGTTCACCGGTGCCACTGCGCACGCCCAATCCGCCGACTCGATGGTCGGCACGTGGAAGCTGAACGTCGCCAAGTCCAAGACGCCCTACAAGAGCGGCACCTCCGTCGTCGAGGCGGTCGGCGACGCCATCAAGGTCACCGCCGATCTGGCCGCCGCCGACGGCACCGCTTACCACTGGTCGTGGACCGCGAAGTACGACGGGAAGGACACCGCGATCACCGGGACGACGCCCTACGGTCCGGGCGCGACGGCGTCACTGACACGGGTCGATGCCCACACGGTGAAGGTCGTCGGCAAGAACAAGGGCGAGGTCGTCCTCACCCAGACGATCGTCACCTCGGCGGACGGCAAGACCCGGACGGTGACCAGCAAGGGCAAGGACGCCAAGGGCCAACCGGTCGATACGACGTCCGTCTACGACCGGCAGTAGGCGCCGGCTGCGCTCGCTCGCGCGGTATTGCGCATCGTGACATCAGCAGAATCCGCCGGCTGAGGGCGGCGGCGCGGCCGACGATTGGGTGTCCACGGGACCAGTGTGCATATGCGCGCTGGCCCGAGAGCAACCGATGCCGATCCGCTTGGCTCGCCGCCCACACCTCGACGGCGCATGCCGTCTGCCCCGGCCACGAGGTCTCACCTGACGATGTCCCTGCGCCTGGCGCGGCATGCGGCGGCGGCCCTGCTCGCAACCGGCCTGATGGCGCCGGACGGCGGGGTCGTGGCCGGCCGGGTGCCGGTCGGGCGCGCCTCGAGCTCCGCAGCGGACCCGGCGCGGCTCCCCGCGGCGGCAGCGATTGTCCCCCTGGCGGTGATCGTCAACCGCAGCAATCCGATCGACTCGATCGGCAAGGCCGAGCTCCGGACGCTGTTCCTCGGCGGGCGCACCACCTGGCCGCACGGCCGCCGGGTGACGCTGGTCCTGCGCGAACCCGGCCAGCCGGAACGGGCCGCGGCGCTGCGCCTGATCTACGGCATGTCGGAAGACGACATGACGCGGCACTTCATCCACCAGACCTTTTCGGGCAGCGCCGCCGGGGGACCGCCGGCGATGGCGACACCGGAAGGCGTCAAGCGCTTCGTCTTCAACGTGCCCGGCGAGCCCGGCGCGGGCAGCACCTTCTGGTTCGAGCTGGCGCTGCCGACGGCGACCGCCACGCAGTCGGCGTCGACGCCGTCCTCTCTGCCGGCTCCCACCGCACCGGCCTGCGGTATTGCCCTCGACGTCCTGCTGGCCGAGGACAACCCGGTGAACACCGCGGTCGCCATGGCCATGCTCAAGCGCGACGGCCACAAGGTGACGGTGGCCGAGAACGGCCTGGCTGTCCTCGCCGCGCTCGATTGGCAGGCCTTCGATGTGGTGCTGATGGACTGCCACATGCCGGAGATGGACGGCTTCGAGGCGACGACGCAGCTGCGCGCCCGCGGCAACCGCGTCCGCGTCATCGCCCTGACCGCCAGCGCGAGGGACGACGAACGCGCCCACTGCTTCGCGGTCGGCATGGACGACGTCCTGTCGAAGCCGCTCACCGCCAAGAACCTGCGCGACGCGCTGCAACGCGCCCAGGCCGAGCGCGACGCCGCGGCCTAGCCGCTCGCCGGCTACTTGCCCGGCGCCTTCAGCTGCGTCTCGCGGATCGCCTTGAACTCGCTGCCCGCCGACCAGGCCGGGTAGCGGTCGGTCTGCGCGACGCGGTAGCCGACGGTGAAGAGCAGCTGCACGTCCTCGGCGAGTCCGCTCAGGTCCCAGTCCGCCGTCACTTCATCCGACGGCTTGTGGTAGCGGTCGTTGGTGTAGCGCTCACGCACCTCGGTGCCGAACGACGCCGGCTTGCCGACGAACTCGACGCCCTCGTCGGTGTTGAGCGCCGGCACCCCGACCTTGGCAAAGTTGAAGTGGTCGGAGCGGTAGTAGAACCCCTTCTCCGGCTCGGCGTCCGGTTTCAGCGTGCGCCCCTGCTCCTTCGCCGCGGCCCGCGCGTAGTCGTCCAGCTCCGAGGCACCGAGCCCGATGATGACCAGGTCCTTGGTCCGGCCGCTGACGTTCAGCGCGTCCATGTTGATGTCGGCGAGCGTCCTGGCCAGCGGATACAGCGGCTGCGCCGCGTAGTACTCCGAGCCGAGCAGCCCCTGCTCCTCCGCCGTCACCGCCAGGAAGAGGATGGACCGGCGCGGCGGCTTCGCCAGTCGCGTGAAGGCGCGCGCGGTCTCGAGCAAGGCGGCCGTCCCGGTGGCGTTGTCCTTGGCGCCGTTGTAGATCGTGTCGCCGTCGACCGGCTCGCCGATGCCGAAGTGATCCCAGTGCGCGGTGAAGATGACGTACTCGTCCTTCACCGCGGGATCGCTGCCCTCCAGCCGCGCCACGACGTTCTGCGAGTCGACGCGCCGCATCGTGTTGCGGACGGTCATCGAGGCGGTGAGGCCGAGCGGCACGGGCTTGAACGCGCGGGTCGCGGCCTGCGCCTTGAGCCGATCGAAGTCCTGGCCGGCCCGCGTCATCAGCGCCTTGGCCTGGTCGAGCGTGATCCAGCCTTCGATGGCGGCCCGCCCCATGTTCTTGTCGGGCGTCACGGAGCCGAACTGCTCGCCGGTCTTGCCCTGCACGACCGCGAACGGATAGCCGGCCGGGCCGGTCTCGTGGACGATGAGCACGGCGGCGGCCTTCTTCTTCGCCCCGATTTCGTACTTGTAGGTCCAGCGGCCGTAGTAGGTCATGGCCCGGCCGCCGAAGATCTTGGCGTCGAGCGCGGCCGCGTTGGCCGGGTCGGGCACCGGCGGGTCGTTGACCAGCATCACCAGCGTCTTGCCCGCGACGTCGACGCCCTTGTAGTCGTCCCAGCCGGTACTCCGGCGCCTCGACGCCGTAGCCGACGAACACCAGCTCCGAGGCCTCGACCTTCGCTTCGTCGCTGACCCGCTTGGTCCAGGCCACCACGTCGTCGCGCCAGGCCAGGGTCGCCGCCCCGGCGCCGGTGCCGCCCGAGATGGTCAGCGGCGCGGCCGTTGGCGTGATGCCCACCAGCGGCACCTTCTGGACGTAGGTCCCATCGGGGTTGCCGGGCTTCAGGCCGAGCTTCTTGAACGCGTCGATCAGGTAGGCGACGGTCTTCTCTTCGCCGGGCGTCCCCGGCGCGCGGCCCTCGAAGGCGTCGGAGGCGAGTGTCTTGACGTGGCCCAGGACGGCGGCCGGATCGATGGCCGGCAGCGCCTTCAGCGGCGTCCGATCGGCGGCGTGGGGGACCAGGGATTCGGCGGTCAGGAGGACGGCCGCCGCGGCCAGGAGCAGGGAGCGCATGGACTATCATGGCCTCCGCTGGAGGATTCCCGCCGCGTCTTTTCGAAGAATGCCCGGCCGCCCCCTTGATAGGGGTATGCGTGACGCGATCCAGATGGTAGTCACCGTCGCCGCCGGCCCGTCATGACTACTCCTCCCCTGCCGCCTCCCCTGCCGCCGCCGCTGCCGCCGCCGCTGCCGCCCGCGCCGGCTCCCCCGCCGCTGCCGGCCCGGCTCCAACTGTCGGGCATCGGCCGCGCCACCAAGGGCCTGCTCCGCCTACTCGCCCCGAGCGAGACCGCGGTCATCGGCCGCCATCCCGATTGCACGCTGGTGTGCCGTCCGCCCGCCGACGCCTCGGATGGCGCACTGGTATCGCGCCAGCACGCGGTCGTCGAGCAGGCCGCGGACGGCTCCTGGGTCGTCTATGACACCGGCTCGGTGAACGGCACGATGCTGCTGCGCGGCGGCCTGCCGCCGTCGATCGTGCTCGAGGCCGGCATTCCGGCGCCAATCCGGGCCGGCGACATCATCGAGCTGGCTGGCTCGGACGACTACCAGTTCTCGGTCGAGCACGCCCGCCCCGTGGCGCGGCGGCCGTCGCTGCCGGTCGAGCAGCGCACCCAGCGCCTCATCGAATCGGCCCGGGCGTCGATCCAGGTGCTCGAGAGCGGCAGCGCCGTCGAAGCGGTGGAAGTCGACGCCGCTGGCGTCGTCATCGGCGGTCAGGGCCAGCCGGTGCCGGCCGCGGGACAGCGCCTCACCGTCGACGCGCTTGGAGCGCAGCGCTATGCGACGCTGATCCTGCAGCCCACCGACGCGACCCTGCACGTCGACCGGCCCGTGCATCGCAACCTCGAAGCGGTCGCGCCGAACTCCAGCGTCGCGCTCAGGGACAAGGATCTGCTGACGATTCCGGACGCCCCCGACGTCACGATGCTGTTCCTCGATCCGCGGCGCGTCGCCGAGCGGAACCTGAGCGACCTGTTCGCCGGCGTCGATCGCATGACCATCGGCACCGCCTCGAGCAACACCTGCCGCATCGTCGATCCGTCGCTGTCGCGCGTCCACGCCGAGGTCTGGCGCGCCGGCGTCGACGTCTTCGTCAAGGATCTTCGGCTCACGCAACGGCACCGCGATCGACGGCCGGCGCATCGTCGACGACGAGCGCCTCACGGTCGGCAGTCGCCTCACCCTCGGCCGGCTCCCCTTCGTCGCCGACGCGGGCTGTTGGGTGGCCGCGCCCCCGGTGGCGCCGGCCCTCGACGTGCGCTTCGTCGATGTCTCGGTCGACATCGCCGGCAAGCGTCGCCTGCACGACGTGTCGCTCGGCGCCGGACACGGCGAGCTGATCGGCCTGCTCGGCCCATCCGCCTCCGGCAAGTCCACCCTGCTCAAAGCGCTGTCGGGCGCGCAGACGATCGCCGGCGGCGAGCTGTACGTGAACGGCCGGCCGATGCGCCAGCACCAGGGCCGCTGGAACTGGTTCACCAGCCTGATGGGCTACGAGGGCGACACCTATGAGGTCGGCTTCGTCCAGCAGATCGACTTGATCCAGCCAGACCTGACGGTGCGCGAGGTCCTCGAGTTCGCGGCCCGGCACATGGGCCTTGCCGTCGACGCGGCGCGGCGCCGGGCCACCGAGGCCGGCGATCTGTGCAACCTCGGGGCGCTGATGGATCGCGTGGCGCTGCTCGGCAACGGCCGCATGAACCTGTCGGGCGGGCAGCTCAAGCGGGTCTGCGTCGCGGTGGAGATCCTGCGCCAGCCGCGCATCCTGCTGCTCGATGAGCCCACCACCGGCCAGGACCCGAAGAATGCGGACGACCTGATGAGGCTGTTCCGCTCGGTGGCGCAGCAGGGCGTGACGCTGCTGATGTCGACGCACGACCTCCGCAATCTGGTGGTGTTCGACAAGGTGGCCGCACTCTGTCTCGGCCGCCTGGTCTACTACGGGCCCCCGACGTCCTTTGCCAGCTACTTCGGCAAGGCGACGGCCGACGAGGTCTACGACTCCCTGCCCGATCGCGAGGAACGGCAGGCAGAAGCGGAGGCGCTCGCCGCGCGCTTCCGCCAGACCGATCTCTACCGACGCCACTGCGAGGCAGGCGAATGACGTCACGGACCCGCGTCATCGGAGGCGCGCTGGCGGTGGTCGTCGCCGCCGGCACCTACGTCCAGGCCAACGGACTCCCCGTCACGGTGACAGTGGAGCCGCGCATCGTCCAGGTCACGCTGGCCGGCGTCTCGCTCGATCACGTCGACGTGTCGCTGCGCGTCGCGCTGCGGACGTCACGCGCCGCCACCATCCGATCGATCGCCTTCACCGACGCCTACCTCGGCCAGGTGCCGGTCTGGATCGAGCGGGTCGACGGCGACTGGCCGATGGCGTCCGGCCAGGAGCTCGTCATCCCGGAGCCAATGCAGGTCCGCCTGCACGCGCGGGACGCGGTCGGCGTGGACGACCTCGGCGCCATCGTCCGCAGGGGCGCGGTCACGGTGCGGGCCAGCGTCGAAGTCGCGATTGCGACGCCGTGGCTGGCCCGGCTGCTGTTCAGAGCCTCGACGCAGACGCTGGTCCGCGACGTCGTCCTCGACATGCCGATTGCGACCGGGCCGTCGCACCTGACACCGCTGGCGCGCATCGGCGCCGACATCGTGGACGTCGCGCAGCGCGGCGCCGCGACGTGGCTCGCCAGCGGCCTCAACCGTCTCCCGGCCCGCAGCGCGCTGGTGATGCGCTTCGGCGGTGCCGTCGCCAGCGTCACCACGCGCTACGCCGTCGATGGCGGCGCGGCACCGATGACCCGCGAGAAGCGCGCGGCCGGTGTCTGGTGGAGCCCGGCCGTGTTCTGCACCACCCGCGAGGCCATCGAACCTTGGCGATTCGACGTCGCCGACGCCAGTGCGCTGCAGCTGGGCGGCGCCCGCCTGAGCCGTGATCGCGCCCGGATCCGGATCGGCTCGACGCGCGACCATCCCGCGGTCGACCTCGACATGGCCGTGCTCGAACCAGTCCTGCCGTCACCCGACGAGCGCAAGTTGTACACGCTGATCGATGGTCGACCCCGGCGCCTTCGGCTCGCCGACCGCGACGCCGAGTCGAACCTGGTGTGTGTGCAAATGGCGACCACCCCCTCGGCTGGCGCGAGCCCAGGCGTCGCCGGCACCGGCGCCGCGCCCGCCGACGTGGCGGCGTTCTCGCCCGGCCGCTCGCTCGGCATCGTCTGGACGTCGGTCAGCCCGACGCGCGACGATCGGCTGCGGATCGCCACACCGCTGCATCGCGCCTCGTTCGGCTCGCCGCTGGTCGCTGGCGATCGCCTGGTCGGCCTCGTGGCGTCGCCGACCACCGCCTGGCCGGCGGCGATGGTCGCCTCGGCCGCGGCGCGCGCGGTACGACTGCCGCCGCTCCAGGCCGCCGCGCCCGGGAGCGCGCGGTGAAGATCAACAACATCGTCGCCACTATCGAGCGGCAGGTCCGCAGCCGGTTCCGGTCGCCGGCGTTCTGGGTCGGCGCGATCGCGCCGGTGGTCCTGATCGGCCTCCTGCTCGGCGCGACCGGCGCGGCCACCGGCAGCGCGCCGGTGACGATGTTCCTCGCCATTCTCTCAGGCCTCTGGATCGGCGGCAGCGGCTGCGTCCGCGAGATCGTCGACGAGCGCCGGCTGGTGCAGCGCGATCCGCACGTCAGCCTGCTCGCCTACGCCGGCGCCAAGCTGCTGTTCGCCGCGACGATGGCCGCCTTCCAGAGTGCGGTCCTGACGCTCGCCGTCGCGCTGAGCGGCTGCGTCTCGCTGCCGCCGCCGGCGGTCTGGATGATCCTGTTCCTGACCACCGTGTCGGGCGGGTTCATGGCGCTGATCCTGTCGGCGCTGTGCGACGAGGCTGCGACCGCGCTGGCCTGGTTTCCGCTGCTGCTGGTGCCGCAAGTGGTCTTCGGTGGGTTCTTGTTCCCCTACTACGCGACGCAGCCCTTCGGCATCGACCGCGTCGAGCACCGCGTGGACGCGATGCCAAAGGCCCTCAGGGCAAAGCCCGTCACCGGCTGGCCGCTGAAGATGGCCGGCGCGTTCGCCGTGTCGCGCTGGGCGCTGGAGGGCTACGCCGCCCAGGTCTACGAGCGGGATCTCGGCAACGCCGAAGCCTTCGAGGAGGCGGTTGCGGTCAACGCCTTCGTGCCGGTCCTGTTCGGCGACGACGTCTCCTATCCGTTGTGGCGGCATGCGCTGGCGTTGAACGCTGGTCAGCCCACGTCCCCGCCCACGCTCCACGGCGGCAGCTATTTCTACCTTCTCGTGCTGATGTTCTTTGCCGGCGCCGAGGCCGCGGCCCTGATCGTCATCCTGCCGGCGCGTGATCCGCGTCGGGTGGCGGCCTGACGCCGATGGCCCCGGCTTGGCGCGACACCGCTTCCCAGGTAGATTGGTCCGTCAACCGCTGAGGTTGGTGGAGATGTCGATGGAGCCGGATGTCACGTCGCCTCGTCGAATCGCCCGGGCGGGTGACTACGACCTGATTCGGCGGATGGGCTCTGGCGGATTCGGTGTCGTCTTCGAGGCCCGCCACCGCCAGACCGGCCTCCTCTACGCCGTCAAACGGATTCGAGCTCAGCGTCGAGGACGCCGAACGCTACCGCAACGAGGCGCTCTACCCCGCCCGTATCGCCAGCGACTCGGCCCACGTCCTCGGCGTCCATTCGTTCTTCCACGATCCCGCCGCCGACGTCTTCTACCTCGTCACCGAGCTGATCCCGCACGGCGATCTGCGCACGTTCCTCACCCAGCAGCCGAAACCGCTGCCGTTGCCGCTGGCGATGCAGGTCGGCGCCGGGATCGCCAAGGGCCTGGCGGCGATCCATGCGCAGGGCATCGTGCATCGCGACCTCAAGCCGGCCAACGTCCTGATGGATCGCAAGGACGGTCAGTGGGTGCCCAAGATCGCCGACTTCGGGCTCGCCCGCTCGACGCGGAGCGTGTCGCTCGGCGAGTTCGCCTCGAGCGGGTACGCCGCCCCGGAGCAGCTCGATCTGCTCTCCGCCACTCCACTCGGCCCGGAAGCCGACCTCTTCTCGTTAGGAATGGTGCTCTACGAATTGCTGACCGGCGAGCCGGCGTCGCCTGCCAAGGACCTCCGCGAGTACGGGCGCTGGCTCGCGGCGCGGCGCCTGCCGCTCTCGCCGAGCGCGGTGCGGCCCGAGCTGGCGCAGTGGCCGGCAGTCGAGCGCCTGGTCGCGTCGCTGCTGGTCTTCGATCGCGCACAGCGGACCACCACCGCGCTCGCCTGCGCGCAGGTGCTGCAGAACGCATTGCGGACCGTGGACCGCACGGTCGTGCAGCCGGCGATGCGGCTGCCGCCGCAGTCCGTGCCGCAGCCTGTGCCGACGCCGCCGCTCGAGCGGCGCCGGACGGGCCCGACATCGCGATCCAAGGCGCCGTTCGTCGGCGCCATCCTCGCCGCGGCCACCGTCGCGGCGCTGGTCGTGAGCGTCGTGGGCTGGTGGGGCTACCGTCAATACAGCGTGTGGGACGCCGCCCGCCGCGGCCAGGCGGCCTACGACCGCGGCCGCTACCAGGACGCCTTCCCGCTCCTGCTGACGGCCTCCGATGCCGGAGACGCGAAGTCGGAAGCGTACCTCGGCCTGATGTACCTGAACGGCGAGGGCGTGACCCAGAACTTCCCCGAAGGCCGCCGCTGGTTCGATCGCGCCGCGGCCAAGAGCGACCAGACCGGGCACGCCGGACTCGGCTGGATGGCGCTGCGTGGGTTCGGGGTGCCGAAGGACGAAGCGGAGGGCCTCCGCGAGCTGAGACGCGCCGCCGACAGCGGCGATCCGACCGGCTTGGCGTGGCTGGGGTGGGCCTTCGAGAGCGGTGTCGGGGTCGACCGCGATGCGCGCGAGGCCCTTCGCCACTATCTGCAGGCGGCCAACGCCGGCAACCAGGTGGGTCGATACGCCGTCGGCCGGTTCTACCGCGACGGGTTGGGCGGCGTCGACAAATCGCCAGAGGAGGCGATCGCGTGGTTCACGCGGGGCGCCACCACCGGGTATCCCGAATCGCAGTGCGCGCTCGGGGGTGTGCACCTCGCTCGCTTTCACGAGGCGCGTCGGGCGGCCAGCCCGCCGCTGACGCCATCGGCGCTGGCGGCGCACCCGACCGCCCGGGAGTCGGTCCGCTGGTTCCAGATGGCTGCGGACGCCGGGCGCGCGTGTGGGGAGGCCAACGTCGGCTATATGTACTGGTTCGGCTACGGCGTGCCCGCCAGCTACGACGACGCCGTGAAGTGGAATGAACTGGCGGCCGGACACGGTGACGAGACGGCCACGTCGAACCTGGCGACCATGCGTACCGGCTGGGAGTCGCCGCCGCTGTTCATCGGCTCGTGGCAGCAGGTGGTAGGCGTCGATCGCCGGCAGGAGGTGGCGCGCCTGCGCGACGACGGCGTCCTGGCGGCGGCCGGCAGCCAGGATCCACGGCGGATACGGCGAACCGATCTGGACTTCTACGACGGCGCCGTCCTCTACGAAGTCGAGGTCGCTCGCGGCGACGGCAGCCGTGGCATCCTGACTTACGTTCGCCACCGCGGGCGGCTGATCCGGATTCGACGGCAAAGCGGCGCCGATCCGCGACCTGAACACGAGCGCGTCGATCCGCCTCGATACCAGCCAGCGCGCGGCCGCGTTCCTGCGCTTCTACATGGCTGCGTTCCAGGGTTCCGAGGGGATCATCCGGCTGGTGGATGCCGGCACGCAGCTGACGTGGCTCTCGACGGCCACCGCCGACCAGCGAAGCAGCACCGGCCTGCTCGTCGTGCCCCTCACCGTGTCGCCCCACGCCGCCGGCGGCTGGGAGTGCACGGCGCGAGCCCAGTACGGCACCACCGCGCATCGCCTGACGGTCAGGCTGAAGCCGGACGGATTGGTCGAGGTGCTCCAGCAGGAGCGGGTCGCATCGAGCCTGGCTGTCGCCCAGGAGCGCTTCGACGACAAAGGGATCCGCGTGCGGGTCGGCACGTCGGCGAGCTGAGGGCACGCCGGCATGGAGCACGAGTTCGACCCCACCGAACATCGCGGCTTCACCCAGGCCGGCGACTACGACCTGCTGCGCAAGATGGGCGCCGGCGGCTTCGGTACCGTCTTCGAGGCCCGGCACCGGCTCACCGGCCTGCCCTACGCGGTCAAGCGGATCTATCTGAGCGCCGAGGACGCCGAGCGTTTCCGCAACGAGGCGATCTACCCGGCCCGCATCGCCAGCGAGTCGCTCCACGTGATGGGGGTGCACTCCTTCTTCCACGACGACACGATCGACGCGTTCTATCTCGTCACCGAGCTGATCACGCACGGCGACCTGCGCGCGTTCCTCGATCGCGAACCGCGGCCGCTGCCGCTGCTGCTGGGGCTCGAGGTCGGCATCGGCATCGCCAAAGGCCTGGCGGCGATCCACGCGCAGCGCATCGTGCATCGCGACCTCAAGCCGGCCAACGTGCTGATGGATCGCAAGGATGGCCAGTGGGTCGCGAAGATCGGCGACTTCGGCCTCGCCCGCTCCGTCAGCAGCGTGTCGATCGCGCAGTTCGCGACCAGCGGCTACGCCTCGCCGGAACAGCTCGATCTGCTGTCGGACAAGCCGCTCGGCCCGGAATCGGACCTGTTCTGGTACGGGATGGTCCTCTACGAGCTGCTCACCGGCGACCGGCCGACGGCCGCTCAGGGGCTGCGCGACTACGGCAAGTGGCTCGGGGCCCGCCAACAGCCGCCGGCCCCGAGCGCCGTGCGCCGCGAGCTGGCGGCGTGGCCGGTGCTCGACCAGCTGACGGCGCAGCTCCTCGATTTCGATCGCACGACGCGCCTCGCGTCCGCGCCCGAGGTCGTGCGCGTCCTCGACGCCGTGCTGCGTCAGGTCGCCTTCTCGCCGGTGACGCCGATTCCGGGCGCGATTCCGGCCAGCTCGCCGGCGCCCCCGCCGCTTCCGCCGCCGGTGACCCGGCCGCTCTCGTCGCCGATCGACGGCCCGCCGCCACACGCAACGCCGATGGCCGTGCCGCGCCGCCCGATCACCGGCCCGATCGAGGGCAGCGTCTACGGCCAGGGCGCGCCCTACGTCGCCGTGCCGGAACCCCGATGGCGGATGCTGCTCGGCATGGCGGCCGTGTTCGCCGTGACCGGCGCCGGGATGTCTCTGGGGCTGCCCTGGGCGAGTGCCACCAGCTCACCCCGCATGCCGGAGCCGCTGACGACGATCGCCGCCGGCCATCTCGATCCCTGGTTCGGCGTCGCCAGCGTTCTTCTGCCGACGCTGTTCGGCATCGCCCTCGGCATCGCCGCACGCCTCGCCGCCCTGCGGGTCGCGGCGCTGGCGCTGCTGACGCTCCTCGCCTACAACATCGCCGCCGTCGCGGTCGAACTGGTGACCATCCCCGCGGGCTGGTCGCTGGTGGCGTACGCCGCGGCCGGCGGCGCCGGCGCGGTGCTGGTGTTCCTGGCCCTTGGCCTGGTCCGCCGGCAGCGGCCGACGAGCCTGCAGGCGGCGGTGGTCGCTGGCGTCGGCCTGGCCGGCGGCCTGGCCCTGTGGCTTCTCTCCAACAACGTCCAGCCGTTCGGGCTGGGAGCGGCGCTGGCCTTCGCCGCGTGGCAGATCCCGGTCGGCCTGGCCATCGTCGATCGCGCCGACCTGCGCGCCGCGACCGGTGCGCCGCGGGTCCGTTGGTGGCTCCTGGTCGGGCTCGCAAGCCTGACGCTCGCGCACGGCGCCGCTGCCAGCTGGCGCCGCGGCACGCTCGCCGCCGTCGGCGGCGCGTTCGTCTACAACCCGATCGATCATCAGCCGTACATCCGGGTTCCGGCCGGCGAGTTCCGGATGGGGTGCTCGCCCGGCGACGCCGCCTGCGCGTCGGACGAGCGGCCGGCTCGGACGATCCGCTTCACCCGAGGGTTCTGGCTGTCGCAGTCCGAAGTCAGCGTCGACGACTGGAAGCGCGTGTCGCGCCAGCTGCCCCCGCCGCCGATCTGGCGCGGTCGGCCGCTCAATCCGGACTGGAGGGACGGCCGGATGCCGGTCGTCAACGTGACCTGGGACCAGGCCCGCGACTACTGCGCGGCCGTGGACGGCCGGCTGCCGACCGAAGCGGAGTGGGAGTACGCGGCTCGGGCCGGCACCACCAGCAACCGCTACGGCCCGCTCGCCGACATCGCGTGGTACGCCGACAACACCGGCGTGGATCCGAACTTCCGCTCGCAGACGCTGCCGGGCGCCGGCTATGCCGACGGCGTCGCTGCCAACCGCAGCGGCATGCGGCCAATCGGCACCCGGCGGTTCAACGCCTGGCGCATCCACGACATGCTCGGCAACGTCGCCGAGTGGGTCGCGGACGACTACCGCGAGGCCAACCCGGGGTTCGAGGTCACGGATCCGCTTGCCTACACCGGCGGCCTCTCGGCAGAAGCCACGAAGTCAGTCCGCGGCGGGGCCTGGTACAACCGGCCGAGTGACGTGCGGGTGTCGTCGCGTGACAAGGCCGAGGCGACGATGCGCTCGATCGTGATCGGCTTCCGGTGCGTCTGGAATCGCCCGGCGGACGGCGGCTGAGGCAATACTGTCGGCAGCAGGAGCGACGCGCGATGCAGCATCCGCCGAACGACGTCACCGGACTCACCCAGCGGCTGAAGGCCGCCGACACCCAGGACGAGCGCGAGCGGCTCTGGGAGGAGCTGTTCCCCAAGCTGCGGCGCGTGGCGTCGAACCGGATCAAGGCGGCCGGGCTGGATGGGCGCGAACGGCCGACCGAGCTGATCAACGAAGTGTTCCCGGGTCTGCAGCGGGCCCTCGACAACCCGGCGACGCGCTTCGAGAGCCGCGCCCACTTCCTCGCCTACGCGGCCCAGGCGATGCGCCGCCAGCTGGCCGCCAACGCCAAGAAGAACCTGGCCGAAGAGCTGCTCGACGAGCACTTCGCCGTCGAAGGCGCGAGCCCGGCGATGGCCATCGCGATCAGCGAGGCGCTCGACCAGTTGTCCGAGCGCCTGCCGCGCGCCGTGCGCGCCTACGAGCTGCGGGAGTACGGGGGCTACGGCTACGAAGAGATTCTCGAACTGATGAAGGAGGAGTATCGGACCAAGGCCCTCCTCGCCGCCGACCTCACCCTGGTCCGCAAGTCACTCGTCACCCTGCTGCGCGGGACGGCCTAGCAGCCGGAGTCGCTGCCGTGCCTGGCGTTCCATCGCCAGGGCACGGCAGGCGGGGGCGCGCCATCGGCCTACTTGGTGAAGACGCCGAGGCCGAAGCGGCAGGGGCCGCGGCGGCAGTTGGCCATCGACACCCGGAGCTTGTGGTCGCCCTTGTGCGAGGCCGGCACGAGCAGCACCGCCTGGTCGTCGAACGCGCGGTCGGCGAGCACTTCCCGACCGTCCGGCTCGGTCAGCACCAGGTCGACGTCGCCGCAATCGTTGTCGCAGTTGGCGACCAGGACGTAGTCGCGGTAGCGCGAGAAGTCGATGTCGTAGACCATCGACTGGCCCTGCCGGAGGGCGCCGAGCTGCACCTGCTCGCGAAGCGCGTAGCCGTGCGAGGCGGCGATGCCGAGGGCGCCGACCATCTGAACGCGGACCTGGGTTTCCCACTGGTCGGCGCGGGCGGCAGCGGGCGCCAGGGCGACGACGGCGACGGTGGCGGCGGTGCGGAGCAGGGCGTTGCGGAACATGGTGACCTCCCGGTCGGTGTGGAGCGAGCCGGCGCCGGTCATCGGCAGCCTCGTGTCTCGCTGTTCACCTGGCTAAAGGGCCGGGATCGGAAATCTTCGAGAACCTTTTTCAGAGGTGGCGCCCCAGCCGGCCCGCTGAGCGTCCGCTAGGGCACCTGGAAGGGTCCTTGCACTACGCTGAGAGGGAGGTTTCGCTGGCCCGTCGGCCCGACCTCCCGAGAGGACGTCCAACACCATGTATCCGCTGCGTTCCGTGGCTGCCCCGCTGCTCCTGACCCTGACGCTCGGGGCCTCCGCCGCCGCCCAGACGCGAACGGTCGAGCTCGTCGCGACCGACGACATGAAGTTCAGCAGCACGACCATCGAGGCCCGGCCGGGCGAAAGCCTGCGCATCGTCGTGAAAGCCTCCGGGCAGATGGCGAAGATCGCGATGGCCCACAACTTCGTGCTGCTCCAGCCGGGCACCGACCCGGCCGGCTTCGCCAACGAAGGCGCCATGCACCGCAGCAGCGATTTCATCGCGCCGGGCCTGGCCGGGCGCGTCATCGCCAAGTCGACGATGGCCGGCGCCGGCGAGTCCGCGGAAGTCACCTTCACCGCCCCGGGCCCCGGCTCCTACCCGTTCGTGTGCACCTTCCCGGGCCACGTCGTGTCCGGCATGCAGGGCACCCTCGTCGTCCAGTGATCGCGGCCGCGAGCCACCTCAGGGCGGCGCGCGGCCCGCTTCGAGCCAGGCGAGACGCCGCGTGTGCCCGTCCAACTGGGCCTCGATTGCGGACAGCCCGTGTGCGTCGATGCCGGGAGCGTCCAGGACGGTTCCCGCCTCGTTGAGCGCGGCGACGACCGCGAAGAGCTCGCCGCGCCCCTCCGGATCGCTGATGACCGCGGCCAACTGCGCGGCCCGCGTTGACAATTCCGCGACCCGCGTCAGCAGTTCGAGACGGGCCATCAGCCGCGGTCTCTGGCGCGGTCTCGGGCGCGGTCTCGGGCGCGGTCTCTGGCGCGAAGCAACGCCCCGAGCCGCTTGCGGACGCCGACAGCGGGATCCTCGACCAGCGCCGCTTCGTAGTAGGCGACCGCCGCCTCGGCGTCGCCGCGATCCTCGGCCAGCCGGCCGAGCGCCCGCAGCAGGCCGGCTTTGGCCGCCGGCTTCAGCGCGCCACGCGCGCCGCTCAAGCCGTCCTCGAACGCCAGCCGCGCCCCTTTGGTATCCCCGACCCTGAGCCGGTCGTACCCGGGCTCGCACCACTCCTGCGCGTTCAGCGTGCCCTCCGGCCCGCGCGAAGCGCAGCCGGCGCTTCCGCCGAAACGCAAGCGCATTTGCGCCTTCGAGCAGATGTCCAGATCGTGGTCACTCGAGAGCGCCTGAGTGTCGCTGCGGACGTCTCGTCTCCCCCGCCTCCTTGCCAACGGACTCAGCGGAAGGACGACGTCATGACTCGATCAGCATGATGACGACACCCGCCGCTCAGGCTCGCGCCCTGACTCTGCCGAGACCGACGCCCCGAACCGAGCCGAAGCGACGGTTCGAACCACGCGCCGCCCGGGAATTGGGCTCGCTTGCGGAGGCCGCAAGGCCTCCGCAAGCGAGCGCGAAAATTCACGGGAGGCCCGACCATCGTCGCAACGCGACGATGGTGGGCCGCCCGGGAATTGAACCCGGGACCAACCGCTTAAAAGGCGGATGCTCTACCACTGAGCTAGCGGCCCGTTGATTGTGCGACGGTCCGCCGAGAGCGGACCATCGGGCAGCGCATTTTTGCGTGCGGCTGCACCCCGCCGCGCTGGGCGCGCGGCACGGACGAAGTCTAGCATTTCCAGCATCTTCAAGCCCGACCGCCCTCCGCCGATTACTCGCCCGTGGAGACTGCCCCGTTGGGGGTTTCCCAGGCGCCCCATGACCACACGTCCCATCGAGCTCGGCCTCACCCGCAACCCCGACGGCCAGTCGCCGTCGCCGTGGCAGATCCACATCGTCGCCACCATCGTCGGCGGCCTGGCGACCTGGAGCGCCGATCCCGATTCGCCGCGCACAGCGGACTTCCAGACCCGCGTCGACCGGCTGCGCAAGACGCTGGTCGCGGGCATGAGCTCGCACGAGCTGTCCGATACCGTCGACCGGGTCCTGCAGCTCTGTGACACCTATTTCGAGGACACGCGGACCATCCTCGGCGAGCGCGAGAAGGAGCTGACCGCGGTCGTCCAGGTCCTGCGCGAGACCCTCGCCGACCTCGCCGGCCAGGCCAAGTCCTTCAACGTCGACCTGATGCGCTCGACCGACCGGATCGGGACGCTCGCCAACGTCGACGACATCCGCGAGCTGAAGCGCCTGATCGCCACCGAGGCGAAGGAGCTGAAGCACGCGGTGGTCGAGAAGCAGCGCCGCGACGACGTGCTCTTCACGCAGATGTCGAAGCGCGTCGACGCGCTGCAGACGCAGCTCGCCGAGGCCCAGAAGCAGGCCGAGCTCGACTCCCTCACCGAGATCGCCAACCGCCGCGGCTTCGACCGCGCGATCAAGGAATGGAGCCTGATCGCCGCCAAGTCGAAGCAGCCGTTCTCGATCGCGATGGTCGACATCGACGACTTCAAGAAAATCAACGACACCTTCGGCCACCAGGTCGGCGATCGCGTCCTGCTGTGCCTGGCGCAGCGGCTGGTCGAGGACGCCGGCGACAACCAGTTCGTGGCCCGCGTCGGCGGCGAGGAGTTCGCGGTCCTCTACCGCGCGACGACGATGGAATCCGCCGTCGAGCGGATGACCGCCACCGTCAAGCGCGTGGCCGGCCTCGACTACGTGTTCAGGGTGGAAGGCGAGGATCAGCGGCTGCGCTTCACGATCAGCGCCGGCGTCACCGAGGTCAACGCCGGCGAAGCCATCGACGACACGGTCAAGCGCGCCGACCGCGCCCTCTACGAAGCCAAGCGCGCCGGCAAGAACCGCACGATCGGCCGTCGCAAAGGGCTGTTCGCGTTCCTGCCCTGGACCGGCAAGTCGACGGCCGCAGCCTCCTGAGCCGCCGGCCCCCGGCTGCCGCGGCAGCTAGCGCCAGCGGAACAGCTTGACCGACAGCCCGAACGTCGCGACCGTGCAGATGGTCAGGGTCGCGATCTCGCGCCCGATCGCAGCCGCGCCGTAGCCTTCCAGCATCACGCCGCGGAGCGCGTCGACCAGCGCCGTCAGCGGCAGCAGGCGGATGAACGGCTGCGCCGCGTCCGGGAAGTTGGACGACGCGAAGAACACGCCGGACAGCAGCCACATCGGCATCATCACGACGTTCATCCAACCGGACACGCCTTCGATGGTGTTGGCTCGCGTCGCGATCAGCAGGCCGAGGCCCGAGAACGCCAGCGCGCCGAGCAGGACGAGGCCGCCGACCAGCGCGATCGAGCCGGCCGGACGCACGCCGAAGACCAGCCACGCGAACACCAGCAGCGCCGCCGCTTCGAGCACCAGGAAGACCAGGCGGGCCAGCAGGTGCGAGGCGAGGTATTGCACGCGCGGCATCGGCGTGGCCATCAGCCGCTTCAGCAGCTTGCGCGAGCGGGCATGGACCACCGAGAAGCCGATGCTCCACAGGCTGGTGCCCATGATGTTCATGCCGAGCAGGCCAGGAATCAGCCAGTCGATGTAGCGCGAGCCCGGCGCCGCCACCGCGTCGTCGCGGCTGGGAATCGCGGCGACGCGGCCGGCCTTGCGCTGCAGCACGTCGTCGACGACCAGCCGCGCGGTGCGGCTCTCCGGCCGCGCCGGATCGAAGCGGTAGACGAGCGGCGGCCCCGGTACCAGCACCACGGCGACCTGGCCGCGCCGCAGCGCGGCGTCAGCCTCCCCGGGCTCGAGCGTGCGGACGCGCACGCCCTTCTCGCCCTTCAGCTGCTGGCCGATGGTGCTGCCCTCGGCGCGCACGACGCCGACGACGACCTCCTGCGCCCGCTCCTGGCGGAAGGCGATCCCCAGCGCGAACGCCATCAGCAGCGGGAACGCGAAGACCCAGAACACGGCCTCCGGCTCGCGCAGGAACTCGCGCAGCCGGGCCATGGTCAGCTCGACGATGGGGATGAGGCGCGGTTCAGGCATCGCGCAGGTGACGTCCGGTGAGGTGCATGAAGACGTCTTCCAGGGTGGCGCTGTGCGTAGTCAGGAAGGCGAGCTTGGTGCGGCGCTCGCCGAGCAGGTCGAGCAGCGCCGGGATGGCCAGGTGGATCTCGGAGGCGACCAGGCCGCAGCTCGCGCCCTGCAGGCGCACGTCACGGACGCCGGGCAGCGGCCGCAGCTGCGCCGGGTCGGGCAGCGGCTCGCCGTCGACCATCGCGAACTCGACGACGTGCTCGGCGCCGAGCGATCGAATCAGCTCGCGCGGCGTGCCGAGCGCGATGACCTTGCCCTTGTCGACCACCGCGACGCGGTCGCACAGCGACTCGGCTTCGTCCATGTAGTGCGTGGTCAGCAGGATCGTTCCGCCGCCGGCGCGGTAGCCCTCGAGCAGCGCCCACAGCTGGCGGCGCGACTGCGGATCGAGCCCGGTCGTCGGCTCGTCGAGGAACAGCAGGTCGGGCGCGCCGACGAGCGCGCAGGCGACCGCGAGCCGCTGCTTCTGGCCGCCCGAGAGCGCGACGTAGCGGGCGTCGCGCTTCGACTCCAGGCCGACCAGCGCGAGGATCTCGTCGATGCCGCGGCCGCGCTGGTAGAAGGAGCGAAACAGCCGCGTGATCTCGCCGACCGTCAGCTTGTCGCTGAACTGCGTTTCCTGCAGCTGGATGCCGAGGCGCTCGCGCAGCTGCCGATCGTCGCGCCCCCAGCGCAGGCCGAGGACGTCGACCGTACCGGCATCGGCGGTGTTCAACCCCTCGAGGATCTCGATGGTCGTGGTCTTGCCGGCGCCGTTCGGCCCGAGCAGGCCGAAGCACTCGCCGCGCGCCACTTCGAGATCGAGGCCGTCGACGGCGACCAGATCGCCGTAGCGCTTGACCAGGCCCTGGCAGCGGAGCGCGGCCGTGGCGCTGGCTGTCACGCCGATAGGGGCGGCGCCCGGCGCGAGCGGCGCCGGGGCCGATCCCGTCATCGCTTCAGCCACGCGGCGACGACGCCGTCGTCGCGGATGATCGTGTCCTCGCGATCGGAGCCGGTCGAGATGAGCGCCGCCGGCACACCCGACGCGGCTTCGAGGGCCTCGATGTAGCGGCGCGCGCCAGCCGGCAGGTCGTCGTAGCGGCGGACGCCCTTGGTCGCGCCGGCCCACCCGGGCACCGTCTGGTAGATCGGCTCGCAGGCAGCGAGCTGGGCGAGATCGCTAGGCAGCTCGCGGATCGTCTTGCCGGCGCAGCGGTAGGCGGTGCAGACCTCGATCGACTCGATGCCGTCGAGGACGTCGAGCTTGGTCAGGGCCAGCGCGTCGAGCCCGTTGATGCGGACGGCGTAGCGGACGGCGACCGCGTCGTACCAGCCGCAGCGGCGCGGCCGTCCCGTCGACGCCCCGTACTCCTGGCCGGTCTCGCGCAGCCGGTGCCCCATCTCGCCGTTCAGCTCCGTGGGCAGCGGTCCCTCGCCGACGCGCGTCAGGTAGGCCTTGGCCACGCCGAGCACGCCGTCGATGGCCTTCGGCCCGATGCCCAGGCCGGTCAGCGCGCCGCCGATGGTGCCGTTCGACGACGTGACGTACGGATAGGTACCGTGGTCGATGTCGAGGAGCGTGCCCTGGGCGCCCTCGTAAAGAATCGCCTGGCCCGCCTTGCGCGTTTCGTCGAGGACCAGCGAGACGTCGCGGACCCACGGTTTCAGCCGCGTCCACGCGGTGCGCAGATCGTCGAGGACCTTCTGCCAGTCCATCTCGCTGTTGCCGAAGAGGCGATTGCGGGTGGCGACGTTCTCGCGGACGGCGTCGGCGAGCGCCGTCGATCCGACCGGTTCGGCGAGGTCGCCGACGCGGATGCCGCGCCGGCCGACCTTGTCCTCGTAGGCCGGGCCGATGCCGCGCGACGTCGTGCCGATCTTGCGCTCGCCGCGGCGCGCCTCGGACAGGACGTCCAGCTCGCGGTGATACGGCAGGATGAGATGCGCCTTGTCGCTGACGAACAGGCGCTGGCCGACGTCGATGCCGAGCCCGGCCAGCATGTCGACCTCGGCGAAGAGCGCGGCCGGGTCGATGACCACGCCGTTGCCGATGACGCAGGTGACGCCGTCGTGCAGGATGCCGGAGGGGATCAGATGCAGGACATACTTTTGCCCGCGCACGTAGACCGTGTGGCCGGCGTTGTGGCCGCCCTGGTAGCGTGCCACCACGTCGAAGCGCGGCGTCATCAAATCGACGATCTTGCCCTTGCCCTCATCGCCCCACTGGGCGCCCAACACTGCGATGTTCATGAAGCGCCAATTCTAGCAGTCCATGCCGCAATCGTGGCGGTCAAGCGTGGCGTCGCGCCGGCGGTGCGGCGTGCGCCAACGACCCAGCCGAGAGCGAAGCGAAGTCAAGGAAAAAAGATTCCAGGCTGACGTTGACATCACCGCGGCGGCTCCTTACCTTACTACCCTCCCCGGCGGCGCACACCGAACGGCGCGCGCGCCGGGCCACTCACGTCTCAGTCCCGTTCCACACCGCGCCATGCCGCGAGCCATGCTCCTCGATCGTCAGCTGCTCGAGCGGACGCGCGCACGCGACGAGCGGCCGCCCGTCACCGTCGTCGTCGGCGGCTGCGGCGCCGGCCGCACCGAGCGGTTGCGCCGCGTGGAACGCGACCTCGGCCCCGACCGCGCCCAGTACATCGACATCGAACGCGTCGCGACGACGCCGGAACGGTGCTACGACGCCGTCCGCCGCGCCTCGCTGTTCGCCAGCGGCCCGGTCGATCCGCCGAGCGGCGCCCGCGAGGCCTTCGACGCGCTCCTCACGTTCTTCATGAACGCGCGCGGCCGCGACGGCGGGCCGGCGACGTTCCTGCTCGACGAGGTGCTCGACATCCGCACCTTCGAGAGCTTCCCCGGCCTGCGCGCGGCGCAGGCGGAGATCGCCCGCGCCATCGCCCACAGCCCGAACACGTTCGTGCTGGCGTCGCGCTTCGAGGCCCGGGCCCGCCGCTTCATCGGCGTCGAGCCGGCCCGCTTCGACGTCGTCCGGGTCGAGCCGCTCACCACCGACGCCATCCAGGAAACGCTCGGCGCCGGCATGTCTGACGACGCGCAGGATCTGGCCGAGACGGTCGGCCTGCTGACCGACGGCCACGCCGGCTACGCCCGGGCCCTCTGCGGCCAGTTGGCGCAGCTGCGCGCCAGCGGCGTGACCGACGCCATCAGCGCCTTCGCGGCGGCGATGTCGCCGGACGGCGAGCTCGCCGTCCGGTGCCGCTTCAGCTACGAGCTGCGCCTGCACCGCGCCCGCGGCTACGGCGCGCTCAAGGCGATCCTCGACGTGCTGGCCGAGGACGAGCCGCTGACGCTCACCGGCATCGCGCAACGCCTCGACCGGACGCCGGGCTCGACCAAGGACTACCTGACCTGGCTCCAGGACGTCGACCTGGTCGCCTGCGATCGCAAGCGCTATCGCGTCGCCGATCCGCTGCTGCGCCTGTGGGTGCGGATCAACCAGGGGCCCAGCGTCCCCGACGAGGATCGGGTAATCGGCGAAGTGCAGGGCTACGCCATCGCCCGCCTGCGCAACGCCGCGCCGCGGCCGGTCTACGCGCCGGCGCTGGCGACGGCCGGTAGCGGCGACAGTTACGAGCGCCCGCGCGCGGTCGATACGGGAATCATCGAGATCGACTGACGCTTCGCGTCCATCGATCTCGATGGTCGTCAACTCCCAACGCCCAACTTCCAATTCCCAAGGCACGTCCAACCACCAACTCCCAACCTTGCCAGGCTCGTCATCGGCGGCCGATGACAAGGTGCCGGCTCCTGAGGGCCCGTGCGGTGTTGGTAGTTGGGCGTTGGGAATTCCTTGGAAGTTGGAAATTGGAAGTTGGAAGTTGGAAGTTCAGCAGGCGACGCGTCGCGTTCGCGCTAAGCGAACCCTTGCAACGCCCGCTGTGCCGCCTGCTGCTCGGCGTCCTTCTTCGATCGCCCGGTCGCGGTCGCGGCGACGTCGCCGTTGACCCGCACCTCGACGTCGAACACCTTGTCGTGCTCGGGCCCGCGCTCGGCGGCGACGCGGTACTCCGGCAGCCCGAGGCCGCGCGCCTGCAGCCGCTCCTGCAGCGCCGACTTGAAGTCGAACGCGCTCGCCGCCGCGGCGGCGGAGCCCCCGCCGCCCGTCGTGAACGGATCCCACAGCTCGCGCCGGACGAACTGCGCCGACGCGTCGAGACCGGCATCGAGGTAGATCGCGGCGACGATCGCTTCGCAGGCGTCGGCGAGCAGCGCCGTCTTGCGCCGCCCGCCGGTCTTCTCCTCGCCCCGCCCGAGCAGCAGGTGCTCGCCGAGCCCCAGCGACTCGCCGAGGCGCGCCAGCCGGCCGGCCGAGACCAGCGAGGCGCGGATCTTCGACTTGGCGCCTTCGTCGAGGTCGGGGTGCTCGCGATACAGCGCCTCGGCGATGACCAGGCCGACGACGGCATCGCCGAGGAACTCCAGCGACTCGTTGTCGGCGACGCCGCCGGTGACGTCCTCGTGTGCGCGCGATCGATGCGTCAGGGCGTGCTCGAGCAGGGTGCGATCGACGAACCGATGGCCGATGCGCGCCTCGAGACCGGCGAAGGCTTCGCCCTGGCTCGGCTCGTCGCCTCGTGTCGCCGGCAGGTCGCGGCGACTCTCGACCAGCCGGCGGGCCGCGTCGGCGGTCGCGGCGGGCACCGCCACCGCGATGTCGTCGCCGCCGTTGGCCGACGACGGCACGATGCTCCAGACGCTCTCGGGCGATACCAGTGCCTCGAAGCCGTGCGCTTCGAGCAGCCCGCGCACGATCGACGCCTCGACGGCGGACCGCGTCCGGAAGACGACGACGGGTTCGATCATGCCAGCGCCACCTGGACCGCCGACTGGGCCGCCGCCTCGGCGCCGTCCACCGTCACCACGATCAGCGTCATGTCGTCGTGCGGATCGGCGCTGCCGACATGCGCCTCGACGTCGCGGACGATCCGCTCGCGCAGGCCGTCGGCGCCGAGCCCGCCGTGTTCCTCGACGAGCATGCGCAGCCGCTCCTCGCTGTAGAGATCGCCGTCGGCGTTCATCGCCTCGCTGAGGCCGTCGGTGTAGAGCAGGAACACGTCGCCATCGACGAGCGGCAGCGTCACTTCCTCGAGCAGCTCGGCGAAGCGGTGCTCCAGGCCGTCGAGCTGCAGGCCGACGACCATGCCGCTGGGGGCGACCAGGCAGGCCTGCGCGGGCGGCGGCGCCGCGGCGCGGTGCACGAGCGGCGTATGACCGGCGCGGGCGTAGGTGAACGAGCGCCGCTCGAGATCGATCACCGCATACGTCATGGTGATGAAGCTGCGGCTGTCGAGGTTGGCGGCGATGATGCGGTTGACCTCGATGAGGAGGTGGCGCGGCGACTCATGGATCTGGCTGAGCGACAACATCAGCCCCTTCAGCTCCGCCATGTAGAGCGCGGCCGACGTGCCCTTGCCGGCGACGTCGGCGACCAGCAGGCCGAGCCGGCGCGGCCCCAGCACGAAGAAGTCGTAGTAGTCGCCGCCGACCTCACGGGCCGGCACACAGAGCGCCGCCAGCCCGAGGCCAGTCATTGGCGCCCACTGCCGCGGCAGCAGCGACATCTGGATGTCGCGGGCGATGCGCAGCTCCTCTTCCATCCGCCGCTTCTCTTTTTCCTGCTCGAGCAGCGTCTCGATGTTGGCGGTCATCGCGTTGAACGACTCGGCCAGCTCGCCCAGCTGATCGCGGCTGCGGATCGGGATGCGATGGCCCAGGTCGCCGATGCGCAGCCGCTCGGTGCCCTGGAAGAGCGCGTGGACGCTGCCGGTGATCGATCGCGCCAGCGCCCACCCCATCGCCAGCGCCGCGCCCTCCACGACGAGGAACAGGAAGGCGATGATGGCGAACACCGCCGCGCTGGTCTCGGCCATGTTCCGGCCCTGCGCCGTCGACAGACGGAGGAACATGTCGCCTGGCGCGACCCGGACCATCGCCGTCACCCCGACGGTCTCCTGCGTGACCCAGTCGCGGACCGGGATGAACACGCGGGGCTGGGCCACCCACTTGCCGCCGCTGCGGGTGGAGATGTAGTGCACCCAGCCTCGCGCGGCCGCCGTGCTGGCCTGGGTCACGAGGCTGATCTCGCGGGTCGCGTCCGGCGTCAGATCGACCATCTGAATGCCGGTCGTCTCCTCGATCGCAGCCCAGACCGCTTCGTCGATCGGCACGTCGACGACGATGCTCCAGTCCCGCGAGCGGCTGCGCGCGACGGCGCGGGCAACCAGTTCGATCATCTCGTCCCCGGTCCCGCCATGGCTGAGGATGCCTTCGAAGTCGCCCTGCCCGACCCCGAGGGGGATGCGATCGGGCGGCGCCATGTGCGACCACTGCCCGGCCCGCAGGACCGAGGTCATCGGAGCTCGCGTCGCCGGCGCCATCGCCGTCTGCCCGGCATTCGCCTGCTTCGGCACGAGCGCCAGCGACAGGCGCCGGTATCGCGTCTGTCCGCGATTGACGTAGCGGTCGAGCACCGTCTGCACCGGCGTGCCGCGGTCGCCGCGCTCCAGTTCGTCGGCTGCCGCCTGCGCGATGACCTTGGCGTCGGCGACGATGCCGTTGACGCCGGTCATGAAGAGGTAGGCGCTGACGCTGACCACGAGCAGGGCGATGCCGAACAGGAAGAAGGCGGCGATGAGCATCGCCGGCACCACTCCGATGAAGAGGTAGGAGACGACCAGGCGCTCCCGCACCCGCCACAGCAGCCGGGCCCGGCCGCGCTGGAAGATCCACCAGGCGATCACGACGCCGCCGACGATGTAGCCGAGCCGGGCCAGAGTCCCGAGCAGGCTGGTGAGGACCGAGGCGCCGGCGGTCCACTCGACCAGGAGCGCGATGAGCTTCAGGGCCAGGCCGCCGAGCAGGGCACGGCCCGGCCAGCGTTGCAGCAGCAGGCGCCGCAAGGCGAGGAGACCGGGCTCGGGGGCGTCCGCGGACAGCGGCCGGAAGAGAGGCGGCGGCGCCGGCAGCCGCGACGCCCGGCCCGTCGGCGGCGTTTCGCGTCGAGAGGACATGGGTGACCGGCGTCGTCGGCGGTCGGGCCGCATGATATCAATTTGTGCGGCGTGGTCTCACGCCTGCCGGGCGGGCGGGTCCAATCGCCGGCGTGAAGCTCACGCCCGACGCCCGCTTCCCCACCCTGTGCATCCACGCCGGCCAGGAACCCGATCCGGCGACGGGTGCGATCATCACGCCCATCTACCAGACCTCCACCTACGTCCAGGAGGCGCTCGGCAAGCACAAGGGCTACGAGTACGCGCGCACCCAGAACCCGACGCGGGCCGCGCTCGAAGCCAACGTCGCCGCCCTCGAGGGCGGCGCCCAGGGCTTCGCGTTCGCCTCGGGCATGGCGGCGATCGGCGCCGTCGCGTCGCTGCTGCAGGCCGGCGAGCACGCCGTCGTCGGCGACAACACCTACGGCGGCACGTTCCGCCTGTTCGAGAAGGTGCTGCGGCGCCAGGGCATCACGGCGACCTACGTCAACACCAGCGACGTCGACGCCGTCGCCGCGGCGATCGAGCCGACGACGCGGCTGCTCCTGCTCGAGACGCCGACCAATCCGATGATGACGTTGACGGATCTGGCGGCAGCGGCCGAGGTGGCCCACCGCCGCAACGTCGCCGTAGTCGTCGACAACACGTTCGCCAGCCCGGCACTGCAGCGGCCGCTGGCGTTCGGCTGCGACCTCGTGCTGCACAGCACCACGAAGTACCTGAACGGCCACAGCGACAGCATCGGCGGGATCGTCGTGGCCACCCGCGACGACCACCGCGAGTGGCTGTCGTTCTACCAGAACGCCTACGGCGCCATCCTGAGCCCGTTCGACTCGTGGCTGGTGCTGCGCGGCACCAAGACGCTGGCCCTGCGGATGGTCCAGCACAGCGCCAACGGCCTGGCGCTGGCCACGTTCCTGGCCGGGCACCCGAAGGTGACGCGGGTGCTCTACCCCGGACTCCCCGACCACCCGCAGCACGCGCTGGCGAAGAGGCAGATGTCCGGGTTCGGCGGCATGCTGGCGTTCGACATGGGCTCGCTCGACGCGGCGCGCCGCGTCGTCGAGCGGGTGCGGATCTTCGCGCTCGCCGAGAGCCTGGGCGGTGTCGAGTCGCTGATCGGGCACCCTGCCTCGATGACGCACGCCTCGGTGCCGCCGGAACGGCGGGCCGCGCTCGGCCTCACCGACGGGCTGGTCCGCATCTCGGCGGGCATCGAGGACCTCGCCGACCTGACCGCCGATCTCAGCCAGGCGCTCGCCTAGGCGCGCTCTCGGCGTGGAGCCAGGCGCCGTACGACGCGCTCGCGGTCGCATCGAGCGAGAGGATCTCGGGCACGTCGTAGGGATGGAGCGCGCGCAGGCGATCGATCAGCGCGGTCGCCGCGGCCGGCGTCGTCTTGGCGATCAGCTGGACCTCGGCGCTCTCCTCGATGCGGCCTTCCCACCGGTAGATCGAGCGCAGGCCGTCGACCAGCTGGACGCACGCCGCCAGCCGCGCCTCGACCAGCGCGCGCGCGATCGTCTCGGCGGCCTCGCGGCTCGGCAGCGTCGTCAGCACGACGCAGCAACGCGTCTCGTTCGTCGGGATTGGCTTGTCCATGGCCGCGGTTGATGTTCTACTACGTGTGTCCTGGCCGCGTGAGTCGCGGTGAAGGCGCCGGAGCGCGGCGCCCCGGTGGCCAGGCGCGACGAGGAAGAATATTGGCGATATTCGACCGAGGAGCAACGCCGCCAGCGGGGATACCCCGCCCGGCGAGTTCGCCGCGAATCACGCGACCAGGACACTAAAATGCCGTCTGCGGCCGATGTGCCGCCCCGTCCGCCGTCGTCTCGAGCCGCGTCCGCGCGGAACGCGGCGCCGGCGTCCAGCCCGCGACGACAGCCGACTCCAGCCAAAGCCAAGTCCGGTCCGATTCCGCCGTCTCGTCCGGCCGGCCCTCGCCCTCATCACGCTGGTGCTCGTCGCCGACGCCTTGGTCGGTGAGAACGGCTGGTTCGAGCGGCACCACGAACAGGATCGGCTGGAGCAGAAGACGTCGGAGCTCTCCCGCCTGAATCAGCAGAACGCCGAGCTGGCGCTGCGCGCGAAGCGCCTCGAGGCGGCTGATCCGGCCGTCATCGAGGATCTCGCCCGTCGCAAGCTCGAGATGATGAAGCCGGGTGAAGTGCTGTTCATCGCCGGCTCCGCGCCCGCTCCGACCAGCGCGTCGACGCCCACGACGCCGTCCGATCCCCGCTAGCCCCGTATTCGCGTCGGCCCGGTCGCCACGGACGCCCGTAGGCACGGACGCGGCGATCCGGCGGCTTGCACCGCCGAACCGCCGCGTCGTGTCGTTCCCTCGCCGCGCGGTCCGCTACTTCGCGTCCGACGGCGCCAGCGCGACGTTCAGCGTCGTCGCCACGCCGGAGCGGATCCGCACGAGGCCCGAGTAGGTCTCGTGTCCGCCCTTGCGCACCTCGAGCCGGTGCACGCCGGGCGCCAGCGCCACGACCAGCCGCTCGCCGCCTGATCGCGCCCAGGCTTCGCCGTCGACGAGCACCTCGGCGTCTTCCGGCTGGACGCGGATGGACAGCGTCCCTGACGGGCCGCGCGTGTCGTCCGACGGCTCCGGACGCTCCATCCGCGGCCGCATGTCACGAGGTTCCCGCCGCGGCGGCGGGGGCGGCCCCATCGGCTCGACGTCGACGTCCGCGCCGCGATCACCAGGAGCCGGCGGCTCTGCCGTGGCGGGATCCGAGCCGGGCCGTCCAGGCGGCAGCTGACCGGGCCGGCCGTAGCGCGTTCGCGCCGGTGCCGGCGGCTTGGCCGTCGGGATCGGCCGCTGCGGCGCCGGTTCGCCCGCGCCGAGCGATTCCATCTCGTGCTGGACCTTGAACGTCTGGCCGACCGTGAACAGCATCCGCCGCGTCAGCGGCCGATGCCCCTCGAGGAACAGCGTGACCTCGTGCTCGCCCGGCTCGAGCCGGAGCCGCTGGCTGAAGCCGTCGAAGTCGTCCACGACGCCGGCGAAGTAGCCGTCGACGAAGACTTCGGTCTCGCGCGGCGTCACCTGCAGGCGGGCGGCACCGAGCGCGTCGCTCGGATCGTAGCGACGGTAGTAGCCGCCCCAGTAGTAGGGATAGCCGTAGGAGTAGCTGCCCCAGTAGGGCGACCAGTATGGCGACCAGCCGTAGCCGCCCCACCAGTAGGGATAGCTGCGGTAGCCGAAGCTGCTGTAGTAGGAGGACCGGTAGCGATTCCGGTAGGGCGAAGGCCGGGAGTTGGCGACAGGGCGGCCGGCCGGACGCACGTGCACCGGTCGCGCGACCCGCGCAGCGCCCCCCCGGCTGCCCCCGCGGCGGCCCTGAGCCGCGGCGTCAGCCGGCAGCAAGCTCGCCGCCGAGGCGAGAGCCGCGGTCAACGCGACGATTCGTAGTGGTGAGCGCACAAGGTAACCCTCCGCAGGCAGGCTCAGCACGGTGTTGCAATGACAGTACCCACGGCAATGACGGTCGCAGACGCCTCGGGACGGGCCGCGGCGGCGCAATCTGTCCCCTCACTCGAACAGTAGGCGGACCGACTGGGATCAGTTGGGGACGGTCGGGGCCCGCCCCGAAGGAGCCTTACGAGGCCGCCGAGGCGACGCCGACCCGGGCGTAGCTGTCGAGTGCATCCTTCAGCTCGGCCGACTTGATCGGCTTGGACAGGTAGGCGTCCATCCCGGCCATCAGGCACTTCTCGCGGTCGCCCTTCATCGCGTTGGCGGTGAGGGCGATGATCGGGACGCGGGCCAGCGACCGCGTCATCTCGCGGGCGCGGATGGTCGCGGTAGCCTGCAGGCCGTCCATCTCGGGCATCTGCATGTCCATCAACACGGCGTCGAAGCGGCCCGTCTCGAGCGCGTCGACGGCCTCGCGGCCGTTGTTGGCGACGACGACGCGGTGGCCGAGCTTCTCCAGCATGCGCTGAGCGACGCGCTGGTTGACCGGGTTGTCCTCGGCCAGCAGGATCGAGAGCGCCGCGGCGCCGGGCGCGGCGCGCCGCACCGGTGCCACCGGGACGGCGGCGGGGCCGGCCAGCGCCCGCTGCACGCAGGCGTGCAGTTCGGGCGGGCTGAACGGCTTGCTGATCCGCTCGACAATGCCGACCGCTTCGGCGACGCCGGCGTCGATCGGCGAGCCCGGCGTCGTCATCAGGATGAAGCGCATGCCCGGCGCCAGGCCGTCGCGGCGGACGCGCTCCGCGAACTCGAGGCCGTCCATGCCCGGCATGTGGTGGTCGACGATCGCCAGGGGCGGCGCCTCGCGGCCGTCGCCCGGCTGGCCGAGCGCCGACAGCGCCTCGAAGGCCCCGGCCACACTCTGCGCCGCCATGCCCCAGTGCCGCACCGCCGCCTCGTGGGCGGCGCGATTGGCGCCGTGATCCTCGACGATGAGGACGCGCCGGCCAGCCAGCGCGATCGAGGCAGCCGGCGCGGCCGGCGAAGTGGCGGCGAGCGGCGGCGCGACCCGCAGCGGCAGCGTGAAGTGGAAGGTCGCGCCCTGGCCCGGGTCGCTCTCGAGCCACATCCGCCCGCCCATCAGGAGGACCAGGCGTGAGGCGATCGACAGGCCGAGGCCGGTGCCGCCGAACTGGCGCGTGATCGATCCGTCGGCCTGGGTGAAGGCGTCGAAGATGGCCTGCTGCTTCTCGCGCGGGATGCCGATGCCGGTGTCGACGACACGGACGTGCAGCACGACGTCGGTCTCGCGCTGCTCGTCCATCGCGACGTGCACCGCGACGGCGCCCTCGCGCGTGAACTTGACCGCGTTGCCAATCAGGTTGGTGATGATTTGGCCGAGGCGCCCACCGTCGCCGATCAGCCGCTCGGGCAGCGCCGGCGACACGTCGTAGACGAACTCGAGACCCTTCTCCGCCGCCTGCAGCGCGAGCGGCCGGACCGTCTCGGTGACGACGTCGTAGATCGGGAAGGCGACCGAGTCGGTCTGCATCTTGCCCGCCTCGATCTTCGAGAAGTCGAGGATTTCGTTGATCAGCGTGACCAGCGACTGCGCCGACGTGCGGGCCATCGTCAGGCACTCGCGCTGCTCCGGCGTGACCTCGCTCTCGAGCACCAGCTCGGTCATGCCGAGGACGCCGTTCATCGGCGTGCGGATCTCGTGGCTGACGTTGGCGAGGAACTCGCTCTTGGCCTGGCTGGCCGCTTCCGCGGCGTCCTTGGCCGAGCGCAGGTCGGCGGTCTGCTTCGAGACGCGGCGCCGCAGCAGGCCGACCCAGCCGAGGGTGGCCAGGGTGATGACGACTAGACCCAAGGCCAGCGTCAAGGTGCGCTGCGCCGTCCACCACGGGAGATTGGCGACCACGATGATGTCGTTCACCGACCGCAGGTAGAGCGTCACCCCGCGCGGGATGGAGAGGTTGCCCGACGTGGCCGCGTCGATCACGCTGACGCCGGTCACCTTGATCAGGCTGCCGACCTCGACCTGCGGCGACTGGCCGTCGGGCAGCTCGGCGACGATGGTCCGCGTCCCCTGGACGATGGTGAGCCGCTCGCGGCCGCTGTTGGCGACGCGGTCGGTCAGGTAACCTTCGATCTGCGCGAGCTTGGCGTCCCAGCCGTCCTCGAGGATGTCGTCGAGGGTCATCGGCGTCGCCTGCGGCGGCGCCTGCGAGCCGACCTTGGTCAGCGCCGCCGACCGCAGCACCGGATTGAACGCCCCGGCTTCCGGAAAGCCCGTCGCCTTCACCACGTCGCCGATGGCGAAGGTGCCGCGGGCGTGCGTCGCCACCAGCACGCCGCCGGTATCGTCGCTGAGCCAGGTCGGGCCGGTCGGGTTGGTCAGCAGCACCACGCCCTGCACCGCCGACGGCTCGTCGCCGCGCGCCGTGGGTGTGAACTGCAGGAGCTCGGCGATCGACGTCACCGGCGGCAGCGTCGCCGCCTCGACGACGTGCACGTAGTCGACGCTCGGCAGGCGCAGCGTGATGCCGAGGATCTGGCGGCGGAAGTTGAAACGGGACGCGCCCACCCCCTGCGCCTTGACGCGCGAATAGAGCAGGCCGCCGGGCAGCGCCGGCTCGCCGGGGACGACCATCTCGATGCGTTTGAAGTGCATCCGCAGGCCGATGTAGGTGCGGGCGTCGCGGCGCTCGATACTGTCGACGATGCCGGCGACCTCGAACCACTGGCAGTCGGCGACGCCCGCGAACAGGCGCTCCGGCTCGATCGACATCGGCGCCGGCATCGGCGCGGTGCCGATCACCTTGATCCGCGGCGCGGTGATGACCGGCACCACGTCGCCGGGCCCGGTGAAGCCCTCGAGCTCGACCAGCTGCCCGGCCTCGAGCGGCGGCACGAGCGAGTTGCCGACGCGCACGCAGATCCCGGCGCTGGCGTCCTGGATGGTCAGGTTGGTGTTGTAGCGGTTGAAGTAGGTGACGACCGCGCGCAGCTTGACCGGATAGCCGCGCTTGGCCTCGCTCACCGACATGTTGCGGATGTCGGCGGCCTGCGTCAGCACCCGGTGCGTGACCGGCAGCGCCGATTCGTCCTCGAGGCGCATCGCCTGTTCGAGGGTGATGGTGCCGTCGCGCTCGGCGGCGAAGCCCGCGACCTCGACCTCATCGCCGAACCCCAGCGTGCTCTTGCCCGCGGCAGCCAGCTTCACAGCACCGGTGGCGTCCGTCAGCCGGAAGCCGTCGTCGTCGGTGCTGACCACGCCGCGCAGCCGCACGCGGTGGACCGAGCGCGAGGCGCCGGCATTGACGAGCGCCTGAACCGTGAGCAGACGAATGTTCGGCGCGGTCGGCGCCGGGCGGGTGATCGTGATCTCGCGCGTCGACGACACCAGCAGCCGCGAGGCGCCGGTGCGGCCGTAGGCGTCGTGGTTGGTCACGAGGACGCCCTGCATGGTGACGCCGGCATCGAGATACTGCGCCGGATCGGCCCGGCCGACCTCGCGCACGCCGGCGCTCAGATCCTGGCCGTCGGTGCGCACCGTCAGCGCCAGCCGGCCGCGGGCGTCCATCGCGGCGCTGCGCACGATGCCGGTCGCTTCGACGAACAGGTATTGATGCCGCCCCGCGGCGACGTCGGTCGCGGTCAGCCTGATGGGCGGCGGCGGCGTCCCCGTCGACAGGATGCGCAGCGACTCGCGCAGGACGATCGGCGCCGAGCCGCCCATCGTGGCGCGGCCCGTCAGCTCGACCACGTCGCCGACGTGGACCAGCGGATCGAGGCCGATGCGATCGACGCGGACGCCGCCGGTGGCGTCCTGGATCCAGGCCTGGTCGAGCCCGCTGTTGAAGAAGGTGACCGTGCCGGTCAGCTTGACGTCGACCGCGGCGGTCAGCGGCGCCGGCAGGTTGCGGATGTCGCCGACCGTCGAGAGCACCCCGGGTCGCGTCTGCGGAACGAAGCCGCCGCAGCTGGCCGGGCCGAACGCGAGCGCCAGCGCCAGCGCGACGCGGCTCGCGCGCACGAATCGGGATCCAACCCGGGACCTGGTCACGCCAATGCAATCGGCAGCCGTCGAATCGCCTCCATTCCCGTTCGGCTTCACAACACCGCGCGTGCCTGACCGCGCACTGCCGTGCAGGCATGGCACGACTGGCAGTGTCCCGAGTCGGAGATGCGCTGACAAATGTTCGGGGCGCGGCGCCCGGATCGCAAGGCGCGAAGAGCGAGCTCATTGCGAATGAGTGAGCAATGAGCAACGCCGCGAGGCGGGATGCCCCGCCCCGAATATGTCGGCGCATCTCCGACTCGGGACACTAGAATCGCCGGCGATGCACCGACAGGATTGGGATCGACGGACGTTCATCGAGGCGCTCGGCGGGGTCACCGCCGGGGCGCTCGTCGCGCCGCTCGCGGCCGGCGCCGCGCCGCAGGCGATCGGCATGGCCGTGATCGGGCCTCGGCCGCCGGCGCCGGCCTGGTGTGCCGAGCCGATGCGCTGGGCCCAGCTCGTCCTCGTCGAGAACGACCCCGGCCAGGTCGACCTCGCCTTCTGGCTCGACTATTTCCGCCGGGTCCACGCCGACGCGGCCTGCCTCAGCGCCGGCGGCATCGTCGCCTACTACCCGACCGAGGTGCCCTTCCACCACCGCAGCGCGTGGCTCGGCACCACCGATCCCTTCGGCGAGCTGGTCCGGGGCTGCCGCGCCATGGGCATGAAGATCCTCGCCCGCACCGATCCGCACGCCACCCGCGACGACACCGCCCGCGCCCATCCCGACTGGATCGCCGTCGACGCCGACGGCCGGGCGCGCCGCCACTGGGCCAACCCCGAGCTGTGGGTGACGTGCGCGCTCGGCCCCTACAACTTCGAGTTCATGACCGCGGTGCACCGCGAGATCGTCTCGCGCTACGACATCGACGGCATCTTCACCAACCGCTGGGCCAACCAGACCGACTGCTACTGCGAGCACTGCCGGCGCAACTTCCGCACCGCCACAGGCCTCGACCTGCCGCGCACGACGGACGGCACCGATTCTGCCCGGCGCGCCTTCGTCGCCTGGCGCAAGGTGCGGCTGACCGAGCTGTGGGATCGGTGGGACGCCGACATCCGCCGGACGCGGCCCGGCGCCTGCTTCGTCCCGAACGGCCCGCCCGACCTGCGCACCGCCGGCGTGATGCAGGCCCCGATCCAGTTCGCCGATCACCAGGCGCGTCGCGGCCTGACCCCGCCGTGGTCGAACGGCCGCCGCGGCAAGGAGTACCACGCGGTGATGGACGGCCGCCCCGTCGGCGGGATCTTCAGCGTCGGCGTCGAGGAGCCGCACCGCTGGAAGGACTCGGTGCAGAGCGAGGCCGAGATCCGCCTGTGGGTGGCGAGCGGCACCGCGGCGGGGATGCGGCCGTGGTTCGCCAAGTTCGGCGGCGTCCTGCGCGATCGCCGCTGGCTGCCGGTGGTCGAGCGGATCTACGACTGGCACCACCGCCACGAACGCTACCTGCGCAACACGCGGTCGCTGGCGCGGGTCGCGCTGCTCGTGTCCGAACAATCGGCCGCCGCCTACGCGCCCGGTCCCGAGCGGCCGCTCGCCGACCACGTGTCCGGCATGTACCACGCGCTCGTCGAGGCGCGGGTGCCGTTCGACCTCGTCCACGAGGCGTTCCTCACCCCCGAGGCGCTCGATCGCTACGCGCTCGTCGTCCTCGCCAACGCCGCGGCCCTGTCCGACGCCCAGTGCGAGGCGCTGCGCGCCTACGTCGGGCGCGGCGGCGGCCTGCTCGCCACCTTCGAGAGCTCGCGCTACGACGAGCTGGGTCGGCGACGCCCCGACTTCGGCCTCGGCGACGTCTTCGGCGTCCGCGATGCCGGCGGGGTCGACGGCCCGATGAAGAACTCCTACCTGACGCTCGAGGGCGACGCCGGCACCCGCCACGAGGTGCTGCGCGGCCTCGACGAGGCGCCGCGCGTCATCAACGGCGTCTGGCGGGTCCGGGTCACGCCGATCGACGGCGCGCGCGCGGCCGCCCCGCTCACCCTCGTCCCGTCCTACCCCGACCTGCCGATGGAGGACGTCTTCCCACGACAGGAGCACACCGACACGCCGGAGCTGTACCTGCGCGAACACGGGCGCGGCCGCGTCGCCTACTTCCCCTGGGACGTCGACCGGACGTTCTGGGAGGTGTTGAGCCCGGATCACGGCGCGCTGATCGCCGGCGCGGTGCGGTGGGCGTCACGCGACGCTGGGCCCGTGTCGGTCAGCGGGCCCGGCCTGATCGAGGTCGCGGCCTGGCGGCAGGCGGCATCCATGACCGTGCATCTGGTCAACCTCACCAACCCGATGTGCATGAAGGGACCGCTCCGCGAACTGCTGCCGGTCGGGCCGCAGCGCGTGCGCATCACGCTGCCCGAAGGCGTCCGCGCCACCCGCGTGTCGCTGCTCACGGCCGGCGGCGAGGCCCGGGCGACGCGCGACGATCGCACCATCACCGTCGAGGTGCCGTCGATCCTCGATCACGAGGTGGTGGCGATCGATCTGGCGTGAGCGATCGGCTTCGACTACCCTGAAGTCCCCCGTTTTCGAGGAGATCATGATGAAGCGCCAGTCGTCCTTCCGCGTGGTGGTCAGCGCGGTCACGCTCGCCGGCCTGGCCTCGTTGCCCGCGCGCGTCGACGCCCAGGCCGCGCCGGCGGCGGCGCCCGCCGCGGCCACTACGCCGGCGACGCCGCGGGGCGGCTGCCAGGGCCTGCCGTCGCACGCGGCGCTGAAGGCGGCGCTCGTCGCCGCGACGCAGGCCGAGACCAGCGGCTTGAACAACCACATGTGGGCGACGGTGGTGAACCGCGACGGCGTCGTCTGCGCGGTGGTCTTCTCGGGTACGAACCGCGGCGCCCAGTGGCCCGGCAGCCGCGTCATCTCGGCCCAGAAGGCCAACACGGCCAACGCCTTCAGCCTCGACGCCACGTCGTCGAGCAACGGGTCGGGCCAGGCCAAGGGCCTGGCGCTCTCGACCGCCAACCTCTACTCCGCGGTGCAGCCGGGCGGCAGCCTCTACGGCCTGCAGCACAGCAACCCCGTCGACGCGGACTCGGCGTATGCGGCCGGTGGCGCCACCGCCTACGGCACGACCGGAGATCCGATGTTCAACAAAGCCGTCGGCGGCGTGAACGTGTTCGGCGGCGGCCTCGGTCTCTACGCGAGCGGGGGCCGGCTGGTCGGCGGCGTCGGCGTCAGCGGCGACACCTCGTGCGCCGACCACAACATCGCCTGGCGCGTCCGCCACGAGCTGTCGCTCGACGTCATGGCCGGCGTCGGCGGCGTCAGCGGCGACGCGGCGCGGCCCGACAACATCGTCTTCGACATCACCGACAACCCGGCTGGCGGGAGCGGCGTCAGCAAGGGCGGATTCGGCCACCCGAAGTGCCTGAACACGGGCGACGCCTCGACGCTGCCCGCGGTCCGCTGACGGCGCGGCGCGGCGGCCGGGCGGTGGCGCTGGCCATCGCCATCGCCGCGTCGGTGGCGCTGATCCTGTCGGCGCCGGCCATCGGCAGCGCGCGCTCGGCGCTGCGCGCGGCCTTCAAGGACACCTTCAGCCGCCTGATCGAAGGCGGCCTCGCCATCGTCGCGCTGGCCGCCATCGTCGCCGCGCTGGCGCGGATCCGCACCCGGCGCGCGCTCCGCTACACGGCGCTGGCCGCCGCGCTGGCCGCCGCCTGGGCCTACTCGGCGGCCACCGGCAGCGCCGATCCGGCCATCCTCGCCGTCGAGCGCGTCCACTTCGTCGAGTTCGGCCTCATCACCTGGCTGTTCCTGCGCGTGTGGCGGGATCGGCCCGATGCCTCGGCGATGGTCGCGCCGGCGCTGGCCGCGTTCATCGCCGGCATCGGCGACGAGGCCTTCCAGTGGTTCCTGCCGGCCCGTGTCGGCGAGCTCGCCGACGTCGCGTTGAACGCCGTCGCGATCGGCTGCGGCGTCATCGCCGGCGCCGCGTTCACGCCGCCGGCCGATCTCGGCGGCCGCTGGAGCGGCGGCTCGATCCAGCTCGTGGCGCGGCTGCTCGCGCTCACCGCCGTCGCCCTCGCCGCCTTCGTCCACCTCGTGCACCTGGGCCATCGGCTCGAGGTGCCAGGCATCGGCGCCTTCGAGTCGCGCCACACCGCACTCGAGCTGACCGAGCTCGACGACGTTCGCGGCGAGTTCTGGCGTCACGTCGCGCCGCCGCTCGTGCGACCGCCGCGCTTCTCGCGCGAGGATCAGTACATGACCGAGGGGCTGCAGCACGTCCAGGCGCGCAACGAGGCGTGGGCACGGGGCGACGTCGAGACGGCCTGGCGCGAGAACGCGATCCTCGAGCACTTCTTTGGGGCCGTCCTCGACGTGCCGTCCTACGTCTCGCGGACCGGCCATCGCTGGAGCCCCGCGCAGCACGCCGATGCGGAGCGGCGCGTCGCCGGGCGTGGCGCCGAGGCCTTCACGAGCCGCGCGTTTCCGTATCCGATCTACCCGTGGTCGCCGTGGGCGCTGTGGCCGCCCGCGCTTGCGATCGCGGCGCTCTTGTGGCTCGCCGGCAGGCGCGCCGCGGCGCGCCATCGCCTTGCCGCCGATTGACAGGCCGACCCGGTCGCGGCACACACTGTCGGCCATGCTCATCACGCTGCTCGCTGCAGCGGCCCTCGTGGCCGCGCCGGGACAGACGCGGCCGGCTTCGGCTGCGCCGCCCAACGTCAACGTCCCATTGTGGGCGCCGGGCCAGGTCCCGCTCGCCCAGGGCGACGGCCCGCTCGACGCGCCGTTCCTCACCACGTTCCTGCCGCCCGAGGGACAGCGCAACGGCGCGGCGGTGATCATCGCGCCGGGTGGCGCCAACATCATGCTGATGCACGGCGGCGAAGGGCTCGAGGTGGCCGAGCAGCTGAACGCGTGGGGCATCACCGCGTTCGTGCTCACCTACCGGCTGTCGCCGCGCTACAACGACGACGCCCGGACGATCGACGGCGTGCGCGCGATGCAGCTGGTGCGGGCCCGTGCCGCCGAGTGGAAGCTGGATCCGGCGCGGATCGGCTTCGCCGGCTTCTCGGCCGGCTCGGCGCTCGGCCGCCTGGTCGCCGCCGGGGCCAAGCCTGGCGAGGCGAGTGCCACCGATCCGCTCGCCCGCGTCTCGTCGCGGCCCGACTTCCTGGTCCTCGTCTACAGCGCCGGACGGGCGACGCCCGGCGAGGATCTCACGGCGTTCCCGCCGACGTTCCTGACCTGCGCCGCGCGCGACACCGGTCCGGCCAACGGATTCCGCCGAGCTGTTCGTGGCGCTGAACAAGGCCGGCGCCACCGCCGAGGTCCACATCTACCAGCAGGGCCGGCACGGCTACGGCGCCGCCCTGCGCAGTCCGGAGTTCTCGCCGTGGATGCCGGCGCTGCGGCACTTCCTCGCCCGCGGCGGGTTCGTCCCGGAAGGCCGCTCGTGAAGGCACGCGCCTTCCTGCTCGCGCTCGCGGCGCTCGCCGCGGCCGCCGCCGTCCTCGCCCGCCAACCGGTCCTCGGCGCACAGGCGTCCACCGCCAAGACCGTCGACGACGGCTACGGCCTGTTCGTCCACGTGCCCGCCGGGCCGTTCACGATGGGCGACACGTTCGGCGACGGCGACGCCCGCGAGCGGCCGGTCCACGTCGTCCACGTCGACGCGTTCTATATCGGCACGCACGAGGTGACCAACGCGCAGTGGCGCCGGTTCCGCGACGACCCTGGCTACGACGACCCGACGTTCTGGCCGGACGGGCGGGTGATGCCGAAGACCCAGATCCCCTACTGGACCCAGGCGCAGAACCACGGCGGCGGCACGCCGGACAGCGACGACTACCCCGTCCTCGGCGTCAACTGGGACGGCGCCAGCGCGTATTGCCGCTGGCTGAGCGCGAAGACCGGCAAGACCTATCGCCTGCCGACCGAGGCCGAGTGGGAGAAGGCCGCCCGCGGCACCGACAAGCGCCGCTTTCCGTGGGGCAACGACATCGATCGGACGCGCGCCAACTACGCCGGCGAGCAGGCCTTCGACACCGGGCGCCCGGTCGGCTTCTACGACGGGTCGGTTCGCGGCGAGCTGCGGACGCAGTCCAACGCTTCTCCGTACGGCGCCTTCGACATGGCCGGCAACGTCATGGAATGGTGCCAGGACTGGTACGCGCGCGACTACTACCGCGTCTCGCCGCGCAAGAACCCGAAGGGCCCAGAGACGGGCGCCTACAAGGTGCTCAAGGGCGGCACCTTCTTCATGGATCCCCTCGATCTGCGCGCCTACGCCCGCCACGCCGGCTGGCCGTCGGTCCAGACCCACCGCATGACCGGCTTCCGTCCCGTCCGCGTCCCCTGAACCCGGCACGACTCCGGAGTGGTTGATCGACCACTCCGGAGTGGTTGAGGAAGGACTCCGGAGTGGTCGGTGACAACACCTCGAATTTTGCTGGGCGAAACGCCGGACGACTCCGGAGTCCTTGCTCAATGACTCCGGAGTCGTGTCGGGGCGGTAAACGCCGGGGCGGCCGGCGAGGTAAGACGTGACTGCGGGCGCTACCGGCCGCTTCCGGCCGACGTCCGCCAAGGAGGATCGCATGCGCGTCCGCTCACTCGGCGCTCTGCTGCTCACGGCCGGCCTGGCGGCTTCCCTGTCCGGCGCCCCAGCGGCCCGGGGCGTCGTCACGGCTGCCGACGCCGGCGCCGCGCCGACGGCGCTCGGCGCCCTCACCTTCGGGCCCGGCAACGTGCTCTTCGCCGCGGATCCCCAGGCCGCCGCCATCTATGCCTTCGACCTCGGCACCGCCGCCGGCGCGCCCGGCGCCGCCGACGTCCCCGATCTCGACAAGAAGCTGGCGGCGGTGCTCGGCACCGAGCCGTCGCAGGTGTCGATCACCGACCTCGCGGTGCACCCGGCGTCGCGCAACATCTACCTCGCCGCCATGCGCGGCACCGGCGCGGCCGCCGCGCCCGCCCTGGTGCGCCTCGACGGCGCCGGGCGGCTGGACGTCGTCGCGCTGAACGGCTTGAAATACACCTCGGTCGCCCTGCCCAACGCGCCGGTCGCCAACCCGCAGGCGCGCCGCGATCCGCGCACCGCGTCGATCACCGACATGGCCTTCGACAACGGCCAGCTGATCGTCGCCGGCCTGTCGAACGAGGAGTTCTCGTCGAAACTGCGTGCGGTGAAGTACCCGTTCTCGACCGTCGACCCGGGCACCAGCGTGGAGATTTTTCACGGCAACCACGGCGCCGTCGAAACGCGATCCCCGGTCTACGCGTTCGTGCCCTACTCGGTCGGCGGCACCAGGCAGATCGTCGCCGGCTACCTGTGCACGCCGTTGGTCACGTTCCCGATGACCAGCCTGACCGCGACGCCCGGCGCCAAGGTGCGCGGCACCACGATCGCCGAGCTCGGCAGCGGCAACCGGCCGATCGACATGCTGGTCTACTCGCGCGGCGGCCAGGACTACCTGCTGATGTCGAACACCAGCCGCGGCGTGATGAAGATCCCGACGGCGACGTTCGCCGCCGCCACCGGCATCAACGCCAAGGTCGAGGCGGTCACCGCTGGCGTGCCGTTCGAGACGCTGGCCGACTGGAAGGGCGTCGAGCAGCTCGACCGCGTCGGCACCGACAAGGTCGCGGTCCTGACCAAGGCCGACACCGGCGTCTCGCTGCGGACGATCCCGCTCCCGTAGCTGGCGGCCGCACTGCCATAATCGGTTCGTGCCGGCAACTGCCCACGGCCGAGTCCGTGCTCTCCTCCTCTGCGGCGCGGCGGCGCTCGTCACGCTCGTCGCCATCGCGCCCACCGCCGGCTGCCGCCGCGCCGTGGCGGCGCCCGAACCGCTCGCCGTCGCGCTCGTCACACCGACGGGCGCGACGCATCCGACCGTCGATCTCACCGGCCTGACCGACGAGGAACGCGACGCGCTGCGCAACGACGCGCCGGCCGCGGTCTGGGAAGCGTTGCTCAAGGTCACCGTTCAGGCCGCCAACCCCGAGGCGCTCCCGCCCCCGGTCGCCGGACGCTACAGCGTCACCGATCGCGGCGTCCGCTTCACGCCGGCGTTTCCCCTCCAGCCCGGACGCCGCTACGACGTGCGCGTCGACCTCGGGCGCTTCCGGCGCGACGAGCCCCACACGCTGATCACGACGGTCGCCCTGCCCCGGGGCGTGACGCCCGTGGCCGAGGCGCGGGTCGTCGGCATCTCGCCCGCCGGCGCGACCGTCCCCGAGAACCTGCTCCGCATCTACGTGTGGTTCTCGGCGCCGATGTCGCGTGAGTCGGGCCTGCCGCACGTCACGCTGACCGACGAGCGCACCGGCGTCGTCGCCGGCGCGTTCCTGCCCGTCGACGGCGGCTTCTGGAACCACGACTTCACGCGCTACACGCTGTTCTTCGATCCCGGTCGCGTGAAGGTCGGCATCCTGCCGAACGAGAAGATGGGCCGCCCGCTGATCGCCGGCCATCGCTACCGGCTGGGGATCGCGACGACGTGGCGCGACGCGCAGGGCGCGCCGCTGGTCGAGCCATTCGAGCATCGCTTCACCGCCGGGCCGGCCGCGACCGCGCCGCTCGACCTGGCGACCTGGCAGATCGTCGCCCCACCGGCCGGCACTCGTGAGCCGGTCGTCCTGCGGCCGCCGGTGCCGCTCGATCACGCCATCGCGCTGCGCGCCATCGGCATCACCTCGGCCGGCGGCGAGGCGGTCGACGGCGACGTGTCGATCGACGTGACCGACACGCGCTGGCAGCTGGTGCCGCGCGAGCCGTGGCGCGCCGGGCACTACAGCGTGCTGGCCCTCGACACGTTGGAGGATCCGGCTGGCAACCGCATCGGCCGGGCCTTCGAGACGCCGATCGACGATCGCCGCCCGGCGCCGACGACAGCCCCCCGGCTGACGCGGCCGTTCACGATCGCGCCAGGTTCCTAGTGTCCCAAGTCAGAGATTCGCCACACAAGTCACCGCCGGCAGACGGACGCGCCGAGCCCACGGCGGCGACTGCTGCGCGGCCAGCACGACGGCGGCGGCCACGCCCCCGACGACCACGCCGGCGAGCACATCCGACGCGTAGTGGTAGCCGTCGTAGACCGCGCCGAACCCCATCAGGACGATCAGCAGCGTGAGGCTGGCGCCGAGCCACGGCGTGCAGCGCCAGGCGAAGATCAGGGGCGGAATGGCGCCCGCGACGTGGGCGCTCGGGAAGGCGTTGCCGTGCACGCCGGCGCGCTGCACGAGCCGCACGAGGTCGTAGAACGGGCCCCCGGCGACGGGCGGCATCGCCAGGTGGCGCATCGTGTGCGCCGGCCCCTCCATGGGACACGCGACGAACACCACGTAGCAGGCCATGTAGGCCAGCACCGACGCCGCGATCACGCCGCGGAACCCGGCCTCGTCGCCCCGGCGTCGCAGAGCCGCGGCCACGACAACCAGGAACAGGAAGTAGGACAGGTAGCCGACCTGGAAGAGCTCGGCCAGCGCCGCGGGCGTCACGCGGCGCAGCCAGACGAGCGGCGGCTCCGGGAACAGCCAGGCCTCGACGGCGAGCAGCGGCGCATCGCGCCAGCCATCGACCAGCACCAGGTTCAGCCGGGCGATCTCCGGGAAGGTGACGAGCGGCATGAGGAGCGGATACCAGGCCTGGGCGGCCGGCAGTCCCCGAACTCCCGCAGCTGCCCCGGCCACCAGCGCGGCGACCAGCGCCAATCCGGCGACGTGCAGCGCCAGGAGGGCGAGCCAGCCGTCGACGCGGTGCCGTTGCAGCAGAATCAGCGCTCCGAGGCCGACGAAATAGACGACGTAGAGCCGGTCGGTGAACTCGGCCTGCTGCCACAGGCCGGTCAGCAGGGGCACGCGCGTGGGACGGGTCGGAACGGGGACTGGGGCGGCGGACATCGGGCTCGTCCGGCAATGCGCGATCGGCCGGCCGACGGGCTCACGGCGGCGGGAACGGCGCGCCGAACGGAAAGGCGAACGCCGTCGGTCCATGCTCGCGGAGATGGGCCAGGCGCTCGCGCGCCTCGGCGACGGTCGGGCGATGGCCGGCCGGCACCCACCACATCGCCGTCGCCGCCTCGCGCAGGTGCGCGAACCAATCGCGTCGCTGCTTGAACACCTCGAGGTGCGGGCCGGAGTAGGTGTAGGCGCGCAGCGCCTCGAGCGTCTCCCACACCGACATGTTGACGATGATCCGCGCGTCGTCGTAGATCGGCACCGCGGTGGCGTTGTTGCCGAGATCGTCCGTCAGGCGCCAGACGAAGCCGGGCGCCCGGTCGGCCAGGGCGTTGACCTCGTCGAGCCGCGACACGAAGCCGGCGAGCTGCGGCGAGTCGATCGGCGCGAGCAGCTGCGCCACGTTCACTTGGGCGAGATGGAACACGGGCATGACGGGGTTGATACCATAGGCAGTCACGTGACGTCAGAAGACGCGACGCCGGTCGAACCGCACGACGCCTACGCCGCCTTTCGGATTCCGAGCTTCCGCCACTACCTCACGGGGAACTTCGTCTTCCTGGTCGGCCTGCAGATGCAGAAGGTCGCCCTGGGCTGGGAGATCTACGAGCGCACCGGCTCGGCTCTCCATCTCGGCTACGTCGGCCTGGCCCAGTTCGCGCCGCAGCTGGTGCTGGCGCCGTTCGGCGGCCACGTCGTCGACGCCTACAACCGCAAGCGCGTCCTGTTCACGGCGCTCACGGTCAGCCTGCTCTGCTCGCTCGGCCTGGCCCTCGACTCGCTGCGGCCCGCGCCGCTGTGGGTCTTCTACGCGCTGCTGGCGGTGATCGGCTCGGCCCGAAGCTTCTGGATGCCGGCCCGCAGCGCCATCCTGCCGCGCATCGTCCCGTCCCCGATCTTCCGCAACGCCGTGTCGTGGAACTCGAGCTTCTTCGAGCTGGCCAGCATCGGCGGACCGGCGGTCGGCGGCCTGCTCATCGGCCTGTTCCAGCGCGGCTTCCCGATCTATCTGCTGAACGTCGCGGCCGCCCTGTCGTTCGTGCTGCTGATCGCGCGGCTGCGCTACGACCACGATCCGCCCGAGCGCACCGAGTTGTCCTGGGCATCGCTGGCCGCCGGCTTCCACTTCCTCCGCGACACGCGGATCCTGCTGGCCGCCATGCTCCTCGACACGTTCGCGGTGCTGCTCGGCGGCGCGACGGCGCTGATGCCGGTCTACGCCAAGGACATCCTGCACGTCGGGCCGACCCAGCTCGGCTGGCTGCTGGCGGCGCCGTCGCTGGGCGCCGTCACCGCCGCCTTCATCCAGGCGCACCGGGGACCCTGGCAGAGCGCCGGCCGGACACTCCTGTGGGCCGTCGCCGGCTACGGCGTGGTGACGATCGCCTTCGGCTTCTCGACCAACCTCTGGCTGTCGCTGGGGCTGCTGGTGCTGCTGGGCGTCTGCGACAACATCAGCGTCGTGCTGCGCGGCACGCTCGTCCAGGTGCTGACGCCGGACGCGATGCGCGGCCGCGTCTCGGCGCTGAACGGCCTGTTCATCGGCACGTCGAACGAGCTCGGCGCCTTCGAGTCGGGCACCGTCGCGCAGTGGTTCGGGCCGGTGGTGTCGGTGGTCTCGGGCGGGATCGGGACGTTGGTGGTGGTCGTGGCGATGATCCGGGCGTTCCCGGAACTGCTGCGGGCCGGTCGTCTCGACCGGCCCGCGGATTAGACAGATGGCGGCTACGGCAGCTCGCGGATCCAGATATTGCGGAAGCTGATCGGCGCGCTCGGATCGCCGTGCGACTGCAGCTTGATCGCCGACGCGCCGTGCGCTTTGTAGGACGGCTGGCCGATGTAGACCGTGCCACCCCTGATCGCGACGTTGTTCTGCACCAGCACGCCGTTGTGCAGCACGGTGACCAGCGCCGGCGACTTGACCGTGCCGTCGGCGTTGAACACCGGCGCCGTCCAGACCACGTCATAGACGTTCCACTCGCCCGGCTTGCGCATCGCGTTGACGAGCGGCGCCGACTGCTTGTAGATGCTGCCGGCCTGGCCGTTGACGTAGGTCTTGTTCTCGAACGAGTCGAGGATCTGCAGCTCGTAGCCCGAGTCCCCATTGCCCGTCGAGGCGAGGAACAGACCGCTGTTGCCGCGCGCCTGGTTGGTGCCGGTGATGTCGGCCGGCACGCGCCACTCGATGTGCAGCTGGTAGTTGGTGAACTTGCGCTTCGTCTCGATGTTGCCGCTCGGCTTGTGGACGACGATCACGCCGTCCTGCACCAGCCACGTCGCCGGCGTCTGGCCCTTGACGTTGACCCACTCGTCGAGGTTCTTGCCGTCGAACAGGACGACCGCGTCGGACGGAGCCGGTGCCGGCACCGCGGCCGGCGGCGGCGGCGTCACGACCTTCGGCACGGGCTCCCACACCTCGGTCAGCTTGGGGTCGCCCGGCGGTGGCGCGGGCGGCGCGGCGGCGGGCGTTTGCGCGGCGGCGGCCGCCGGCACGAGGGCGGCGATCGCGAAAGTGAGGATCAGAATCCGGCTGGGCATGGGCCGCATTCTGGTGCGCCGCAGGGCGGGAGTCAACCGGCCCCAACCTCGAAACGCACCTCACGGACGACCGGCTCGGGCGTACCGGCGGCACGCGCCTCGACGCGCAGCAGGTAGCGGCCCGGCGGCAGCGTCCGCAGCGGGATGTCGATGGCATAGGGAAACGCGTGTCCCGGCTCGGCCCGATCGCTCGCGTTCGGGCGGACGCTGTGGACGATGTCGCGTTCGCGCGCGTCGCGAACAATCGTCACCAGCTCCACGTCGCGACGGATCGCGGCGCCGACGTCGACGACCTCGGCGTAAGCGCTGAGCGTCTCGTCGCGGTGGAAGACGCGGCTGGTCGTCGGCGGGCTGCCGCCGAGGGCGCGTAGCACGCGATCGTCGCGGTTGGCCGAGGGGACCTTCCGGGCCCGGGTCCCGCTGACCAGCAGCGGTGACATGGCCAGGCCCGGCGCCGATCGATCGGGCACGACCAGATCGCAGATCACCGACCCGGCGGCGCCCTGCCGGACTTCGCGCACGGCGATGTGCAGCTGGTACGTGCCGGCCGGCAGCGTGAGGCGCTCGACCATGCGCAGGCCGAGCGTGCGGACCGCCTCGGCGTCCTCGGGCGGCAGCGACAGCCGGGCGTGGCCGTTGATCAACGGATAGACCTTGCCGCCGATCCCGACCGGCACGATCGCCAGGTCGACGGTGTTCTCGTGGCGGCCGTCGCGCTCGTCGAAGCCGAGCGCGTGAGCCCCCACTTCGATGGTGACCGTGACGTTGTCGAACTCGATCGGCAGCGGCACCGCCAACACGGCCAGCGGCAGCCCCAGCGTCGACATCGGCCGGCGAACCAGCTCGGACAGCTCGGGCCCGAGCCCGGAGAAGCCGGCCGGCGGCGGCGCCTTGTCGTCCGGTGCGACGTAGCCCTTGCGGGCGCTGACCCGCAGGCCCGGCCGCTTCACCTTCACCTCGATCGGCCGGTAGCGGCCGTCGTGAGCGGGGTCGGCCGGCGCGTAGCCGATCAGATAGTAGTGGCTGCTCTCGCTGGCGACGCGCTGCAGCGCCGGGCCCAGGTCGTTGGTGTCGATGGTGGCGGCACCGCCGGTCTCCGCGGCCAGGCTGCGCAGCATCTCGGCGGACAGCCGCCGCTTCTGCTGCAGCTGGGTCGAGGGCGACACACCGGTGGCCAGCAGCTCGGCTCCCATGTGCAGATCGAGGCCGCGGGGATCGAAGGTGTAGAGCGTCACGTTGGCGCGGGCCGCGGTCGCCGTGACCCGGGTCAGCTCGTCGACCAGATCGGCGGCGCGGGGCGTCACCGGCAGGCCTTCGCTGAAGAAGAGGATCGCTTTGCGCCGGCCAGGGATGCCGCCGAGCCCGTCCGCGACCGTGCGCAGCGTGCGCAGGGTGATCCGGGCCCGCTCCATCGCCTCGATGGCGGCATCGTCGTTGTCGGTGATCGCGCCGTCCGAGATGATCGCCGTAGAGTTGCGGCGCACCGCCATCGGATCGGCGTTGCGCGCGCCGAACGCCGACTCCGCCTGGCTCGCCGCCGCCTGGCTCACGGACAGATCGGCGCCGGCGGCAGCCGCCGCCTGTTGCTGCGCGGTGGTGGCCTGCGCGGCCGCGGCGCGCGCCATCGAGGCGTCCTCCGCCGCCTGCTGCAGCGCGGCGGTCTCACCGGGCTGGCGGCCGACGAACCGATCGATGGCGGCGCTGGCCAGCGAGGCATCCTCGGTGAAGTCCTGGAACGCGCCGCCGACGCCCGTCGTCGTCACGACGGCCACCAGATCGCCGGCCTGCACCTGGCGGTTGAGGAAGGCGCGCGCGGCGCTCTGGACGGTGCCCGTCCGCCCGACGCCGATGTGGTGGTCATCGAGCACCAGCACGTAGATCCGCCCCTCGGGTCGGCGCTGATTGGTGCGGACGTCCGAGGCCGGTACCGGCGCGGTGGCGCGCAGCGGGCGGACCAGCGGCAGCGACACTTCCGAGAAGGCGCCGATGGTCTGCCGCTGGCCGCGCTCGAAGATCTCGAAGTCGTCGACGGTCAGCGCCGGCACGACGCCGCCGTGCTCGTCGGTGACGACGACGTCGACGATCACCTGATCGACGGACGCTCGCAGCGTCGGCCCGGCTGGTTGGGGCGATGGGTTCTGCGCGCCGACGCCGACGGTCGTACCGACGAGTGCGAGCGAGACAATCGTTCGGCGCATCATGGCGTCGCGCCCCGCACCTCGAAGGACACTTCGCGCGCGACGGGCTCGCGCTCCCCGTCTGCCCGCGCCTCGACGCGCAGCGTGTAGCGCCCGGGCCCGAGCGTCTTGAGCGGCAGATCGACCGCATAGGCGAAGCTGGTCCCGGGCGCCCTGCCCTGGTTCGCCCGCGGCTGCGGGCTCTTCACCAGCTGGCGTCCGCCGGCGTCGCGGACGATCGTGGTCAGCTCGATGTCGCGGCTGGTCGACGCGCCGGCGTCGATCGCCTCGGCGTAGGCGCTGAGGATGTCGTCGGCGGCGAACTCGCGGACGGTCGTCGGGGGCAAGCCGCCGAGCGCGCGTTCGATCGTCTCGTCGCGTTCCGCCGACGGGATCCGGCTGGCCTGCTGGCTGCTGATCAACAGCGCCGACAGGCTGAGACCCTGCGATTCGGGGACGGTCAGGTCGTAGATGACCGAGCCCGCGGTACCGCCGGCCGTCTCCCGCGCCGCGATGCGGAGCTGATAGCGCCCGGGCGCCAGCGTCAGGCGATGGACCATCCGGAGGCCGCGATCGCGGATGGCGTCCGCCTCCGCCGCCGGGACGGCCAGGTCGGCGTGGCCGTCGATCGCCGGCAGCACCTGCCCGCCGGGTCCGACCGGCACGATGGCGAGATCGATCGTGTTGACGCGCTTGTCGCCCTTGGCCTCGAAATCCAGCGCGCGCGCGCCCACTTCCACCACGACCCGGACGTTGTTCGACTTGATCGGGAGCGCCACGGCGTGGGCACGGAGCGGCAGGCCGGCGGTCCCGACTGGCCGGCGGATCAACTCGGCCAGCGGGCCTTTGGCCGAGGCTTCGGCCTTGAAACGCGCCTTGCGGTCGGCCTTGTCGTCTGGCTCGACGTAGCCCTTCCGGGCGCTGACGTGCAAGCCGGGCTTCTTTACGCGCACGTCGATGGGGCGATAGCGGCCCTCGCGCTTCAGCTCGGACGGCGCGTAGCCGAGCAGATAGTAGTGGCTGCTGTCGGTCGCGATCCGATCGAGCGGCGCCTGCAGATTGTTGGCGTCCACCGTCGCCCGGCCGCCGGTCCCCTCGGACAGGTTCCTCAGCATGGCGGCCGCCATCATCCGGCGCTGCACGACGATGCCGTTCATCGCGACGTTCATATCGCGCGACCGCTGCAGCTGCTGCGGATCGAGCGACCCGGGCGCCTGTTCGAGCCCGCGCGTCTCGCCCGTCACGGCCTGATCGAGGCCCTTCGGGTCGAGGGCGTAGATCGTCGCGTTGGCGCGCGCCGCGGCGGCCAGGACGCGGCCCTGCAGGTCGAGGTACTCCTGGTTCAACGACGCGACCGCGGCGCCTTCGCTGACGAAGATCAGCGTCTTGCGCCGGGCCGGTACGCCGGCGACGGAGTCGGCCACGCTTTCGAGCGCGCGCAGCGCGAGCCGCGACCGCTCGCGCGCCTCGTCGGCGCTGTCGCTCTTCTCGTCGACGCTGCCATCGTCGATCAGCGTCGTCGACGTCCGCCGGGTCCGCATCGGATCGGCGTTGCGGTTGGCGTAGGCGGTGGCCGCGCGCTCCATCGAGGCCGTGTTCAGGGCCTGGCTGCCCTGCCCGGCGAACCGACCGATGGCGGCGTCGACCAGGGCCAGAATCCTCCGTCGGCTCCTGGCGCGTGACGGCGAGCCCCATCGTGGTGACGACCGCAACCAGATCGCCAGGCTGGATGAAACGGCCGACGAAAGAGCGGGCGGCGCGCTGAACCGCGGGCGTGTAGTCGAGCAGGACGTTGGCGTCGTCGAGCACGAGCACGTAAATGCGGGCGTCGCCGGCCCGCTGGTTCGAGCGCACGTCGCCCGGATCGGGCAGCGGCACACCCGGCCCGCGTGACACCATCGGCAGCGAAACCTCGCTGAACGTGGCGACCGGCTGCGGCTGGCCGCGCTCGCGGATCTCGAAGTCGGCGGCGGTCAGGCCGGTCACGGGCTGGCCGTCGGCGTCGGTGACGACCACGTCGACCACGACCTGGTCGACCGACGCGCGCAGGGTCGGCCCTTGTGGCTGGGCGCCGAGCGGCGCCAAAAGCCCCACGCCGCACAGCGCGGCCAGGCCGAAGCGGCATCCAGGGGTCATGATGCGGCACTCCGCACGTCGAACGGAACCTCTCGCACCGTCTCGGTGCTGCCAGCTGCCTGCGCCTCGACGCGCAGCACGTATCGCCCCGGCGGCAGCGCGGCGAGCGTGAGGTCGCTGGCATACGCGAAGGTCTGCCCCGCCGCCACGCCGGCATTCGCGCGCCCCTGCGACCGCCGCACCACCTCGCGCCCCTGGGCATCGCGGACCACCGTCACGAGCGTCACGTCACGGACGGCGTCCTGCGCGGGATCGACGAGCTCGGCATAGAGGCTCACCTTCTCGGCGGTCGTGAACGTCCGGGCCGTGGTAGGTGGCCGTCCGCCCAGGCCCCGCTCCAGGCGCCCGTCGCGGCTGGCCGACGGGGTCGCGCCGGCAGTCGAGCTGTTCAGAACGAGGCCGGACATCTGGAGACGGCGCGTCGGCTGCGGCACGGTGAGATCGCAGAAGACCGCGCCCGACGTCTCCGGCATGGTTTCGCGCGCGGCGATGCGCAGCTGATAGTCGCCGGGCGGGAGCGTGGCCGCCTGGATCACGCGGACACCGCGCGCCTCGATGCGCTCCGCGTCGGCGCCGTCCGCGGCGAGCGGGACGTGCCCCTCGATACTCGGCAGGACGCGGCCGCCGGCGGCGACCGGCACCACCACGAAGTCGAGGCGCGGAGGGTCGACGCCGGCCCGGGGCGCGGCCGGCACGGCGCCCGGCCGGAACTCCAGCACGAGGCTGACGTTGCCGACCGTTCCGGGGAACGCAAGGGCCTGGACGGTCATCGGCAAACCGCGGCTACCGATCGCCCTGCTGACGAGGGGGGCCAGCGGGCCGGTCACCGCGGCGCCGGTGTCTCCTACCGTGCGGCGCTCCACCTTGGCCGCGGCCTTGCGCTCGGACTCGTCGTCCGGCTCGCGGTAACCGCGGCGCACGCTGACGCGCAGCCCGGGCCGCTTCATGCGGACCTCGATGCTGCGGTAGCGGCCGTCGCGCCGGGCATCGGGCAGCGGCAGGACGACCTCGGTAGAGGCGCTGATGGTCTGCGGCTTGCCGCGATCGGCCAAGTCGAAGTCGGCGGCCGTGAGTCCGGTCGCCGCACGGCCGTTCGCATCGGTGACCACGACGTCCACCACCACCTGATCGACCGAGGCGCGCAGCGTCGGCGCTTGCGGCACCACGGGCGGTAGCGGCGGTACGTGCGCGGCCGTCGCGAACGGGAGGGCCGCCAGGGCGGCCGCGAGCAGGAGACGTGTCATGGGCGTGAGGTCCTCACATCGAAGGTCAGCTCGCGCGCCAGCGGCTCCGGAAGCCCGCTGACACGGGCTTCGATCCGGAGCACGTAGCGGCCGGGCGCGAGCGCCTGCAGCGGCAGATCGACGGCGTAGGCAAAGCTCTTGCCCGGAGGCACACGGCCGTTGGCCTTGGGCTGCTGGCTGCGCACGACGTCGCGGCCGCGCGCGTCGCGGACGACGGTCAGGAGGTCGACGTCGCGGATCGCGGTCGCGCCGCCATCGACCAGCTCGACGTAGGCGCTCAGCGTCTCCTCCGGCGCGAACGCGCGCGCCGTCGTCGGCGGGCCACCCAGCGCCCACAGCAGGCCGGGGTCGTTGTAGGCCGACGGCACCGCGACCGCGGACGATGCGCTGGTGACGATGGCCGTCATCGCCAGGCCAGCGAGGGCGGAATCCGGCACGACGAGATCGCACAGGACCGATCCAGCTGTGCCTCCCGTCTGCTCGCGGACGGCGATGCGCAACTGATACTCGCCCGGCGGCAACGTCAGCCGGTGCGACAGCCGCAAGCCCCGGGCCGCTACGGCGTCGGCCATATCCGGCGCCACCGTCAACTGCGGATGCCCTTGCGTCAGGCCGTGCGTCCGGCCGGCGGCGTCCACCGGCAGGATCGCGACGTCCAGGGCGTTGTAGCGCTTGTCCTCGCGCGGTGCAAAGGTCAGCGCACCCGGGCCGACCTCGATGGTGACACTGACGTTGTCCGTCGCGGCCGGAAAGGCGACGGCCTGCGCCGAGAGCGGCAGCCCCGCCGATGGCAGCGGCTGTCGCAGCAGCGCGCTCAGGTCCGGCGACAGGCCGCCGATCGGCTCGGGCCGCGGCGCCTTGTCGTCGGGCGCGGTGTAGCCCTTGCGGGCGCGCGCGGACAGCCCGGGCCTGTTCACGCGCACGTCAATGCCATGATAGCGGCCGTCCCGCCGGGTCGATGGTGGCGTGTAGCCGAGCAGGTAGTAATGGCTGCTCTCGGCGACGATCCGCTCCAGCGCGGCCCCGGGCTGGTTGCTCTCGACGCGGGCGTGGCCGCCGGTTCCCTCGGCGATGCTGCGCAGCATGTCGCGCGAGACGCGGCGCTCGCGCTCCAGACCGGCCATCGTCGATACCGGCATCTCGCCGGAGGCCGCGGTCGGCATCGCGCGGATGTCCATGATCTCGTCGCCGGAGCCGTGCAGGCCGCGCGGATCGATTGCGTAGACGGCGACGTTGGCGCGGGCGGCGGCCGACAGCACGCCCTCGAGTTCGCGGGCGACCTCGACGTTGTTGCCCGCTTCCATCGGGATGTCGATGCCCTCACTCAGGTAGAGGAGCGTCCGCCGGCGGCCGCTGACGGCGGCGAGCGACTGCACCACGCCCTTCACGGTTCGTAGCGCCGCCGTCCCGCGATCGAGCAATTCGTCGTCGATCGCGTTGACGCCGAGCACGGCGCCGTCGCGATTGAACGTCGGGGTGCGCGGATCGGCGCGCCGCGATCGGCTCGGGTCCATTTCCCTCGCGCGGTAGTAGGCCTCGAGCTTCTCCACCGTCGCCGAGCGCGTCTTCCTGCCGACGAAGCGATCGACCGCGCGGCGGACCAGGCGCATGTCGTCGGTGAACGCCTGGATGCCGCCCGCGACGCCGCTGGTCGTCGCGACCGCCACGAGGTCGCCGGGCTGCACGTACTGGTCGAGGAAGGTGGCGGCGAGCTGACGGACGCCGGTCGTCCGCGCCGCCATCACGAAGGAGTCGTCGAGCAGCAGCACGTAGACGCGGCCGTCCGCCGCCTGCCGGTTGGTGCGCACCTCGCCAGCCGGCGGCGGCGCGCTCCCGGGCTGCCGCGCTACGAACGGCAGGGCGACCTCGGTGAAGGTCTCGAGGCGCTGGGGGCGACCGTCCTCGAGGATGGTGAAATCGGCGGCGGTCAGTCCCGACGCCACCAGACCGTTGGCGTCGGTGACCACGACGTCGACGACGACCTGGTCGACGCTGGCGCGCAGGACGGGTGGCGCGACCTGTTGCGGCGCCGCGGGCGGCGCGGCGCGAGGCGCCGGCTGCTGGGCGGCGAGCGTCGCCGCCGAGGCGACAACAACAGCGAGGGCGATGCGCCGCATCACGGCTCCCCTAGGAGCCCGTGGTGGAAGTGCCGCGTCGCACCGAGACGGGCGAGGCGCCCGCCCGGCAAGGCGCGACGAGGGAACATATCGGGAATATGCGACCGAGGAGCAACGCCGCCCGGCGGGATGCATCGTCCGGCGAATGCAGCGGGACTTTCACCACAGGCTCCTGGGCTTAGTGGCCGGCGGCGCGGCGCGGCGCAGCGGCGCGGGCCTTGGCGAGCGCTGCCTCGAGCTCGACGCGGATCTTTGCCGGCGGCGTCTGCATCGGAGCCGCGGCGAGCGCGTCGCCGAGCACGCGGACGGCGTCCGCGGGCTGGCCGAGCGCGGTCAGCGCCTCGCCGAGCCCGAGCGCCGCCAGCAGCGTCAGCCGATGGCCTCTGGGCAGCGCCTCGGTCTGGACGCGCAGCGATTCGCGATACAGCGGCACGGCGGCGGCGTACTGGCCGCGGCCGCTGAGGATGTCGGCGAGCTGGCGCACCGAGGACGCGGTGTGGGGGTGCTTCGCGCCGAGCAGATCGCGGCGCATCGCGACGGCCTGCCGCGACACCTGCTCCGCCTCGGCCGAACGGCCGCGGTACTTGTGCAGGAACCAAGCGAGATTGTGGAGATCGGACGCCACGTCGGCGTGCCGCTCCCCGGAGACCGCGCGGTCGATCTGGAGCACCTCCCGGAAATGGGTTTCGGCTCCAGCATAGTCCTTCTGGTCCTGCTCGACGAGGGCCAGGTTGTTGAGGATGGTGGCGAGCGCCGGGTGCGGCTCGCGGTAGACCTGGCGGGCCTCGGCGACGCCGGCGTCCAGCACCGGCCGGGCCTCGTCGGGCCGTTTCAGGTCGCGCAGGACGAGACCGCGCGCCGACGACGCCGCGACCAGGTTCGACCGCAGAATCCTTCGAATCCCGAGCCGGCGCGGCGGAACGCCGCTTCCGCCTGGCCGAACTGCTCGGCCGCGTCGTCCAGGCGGCCGAGCTCGTAGAGCGCGCTGCCGAGGTTGTGCCGGATGCGCCCGTCCTTGCGGTTCGGGTCGTCCAGCGGCTGCTGCAGGCTGAGCGCCAGCGCCTTCTCGAGCGTCTGCCGCGCCGGCTCGAACTCGCCGGCCTGCATCTGGATCAACGCCAGGTTGTTCCAGACCTCCGAGTGGTAGCGTGCCGGCGCCGCATCGACTCGCGCACCGACAGCGCGTCCTGCAGCAGGCGCTCGGCCACGTCGTCCTGGCGCAGGCCCATGTAGGCCCCGCCCATCGCCGTCAGCAGCGGGGCCTTGACCGGCGGGGCGTCCTGCAGCTCGGAGCGGACGCGGGCGGCGCCCTCGTCGAGCATCTGGCGCGCGGTCACGACCTTGCCGCCGGCCCGATCCGGGCTGGCGACCTCGAACAAGCCGATCAGGAACTCGGTCACCTGGTTGGCAGCGGACGCGTCCAGGGCGGCGCGGCGCTCGGCCTCGCGGGCGCGGTCGCGCTCGCGTCCGATCTCGACCCGCTGCCAGGCGAGCAGCCCGGTCGCGCCGGCGAGGACCAGCGCCCCGAGGGCGGCGGCCGCCACCGACACGCGAGGGCGGCGGACGAAGCGGCGGGTCCGGTAGGTCCAGGTCGGCGGCTTGGCGCGGACCGGCTCGCGCGCGATGACGCGGCGGACGTCGTCGGCGAACTGCTCGACGGAATCGTAGCGGCGGTCCGGCTCCAGCTCGATCGCCTTGGAGCACGACGGTGTCGAGGTCGCCGGCCAGCCGGCGCCGCAGCCGCTGTGGCGTCGAGCGCCGGAACTCGGCCAGCGCGTCCGCCGCCACCTCGCCGCGCGGCTGCGTCAGCGTCAGGACGACGGCTTCGCTCGGCCGGCGGCCGCCGCTCGTCGAGTGCGGATCGTGCGGGGCGAAATCACGGGGATGGTGGCCGGTCAGCAGCTCGTAGAGCAGCACGCCGAGCGAATAGACGTCGGTGCGGGTGTCGACGCCGCTGTCGATCCGTCCGGCCTGCTCCGGGCTCATGTAGGCCGGCGTCCCGATCGCCTGCCCGCTCTGGCGCGTGTCGAGGCCGGCGTGGTCCTCGGTGTCGTCCATCACCTTGGCGATGCCGAAGTCGATCACCTTCGGCACCGGCCGGCCGTCGACCGGCGCGACGAGGACGTTCGAGGGCTTGAGATCGCGATGCAGGACGCCGCGCTGGTGGGCGTGGCGGACGGCCTGGCAGATGTCGAGGAACAGCGACAGGCGGCCGTCGACGTCGAGCCGGGCGGCGTCGCAGTAGGCGGTCACCCGCTGGCCCTCGACCAGCTCCATGACGAAGTAGGGCGGTCGGTGTCGATGCCACGCTTGACCAGCTTCAGCGCGACGTCTCGGCGCAGCACCCCGGTCTGCTGGGCGCGGTAGACGACGCCCATGCCGCCTTCCCCGAGCAGCGCGAGGATCCGGTAGCTGCCGATCGTCTCCGGCACGGCCCGGACGGCAGCGGCGCCGGCTCGCCGTCGGCGGCGCCGAGCCAGGGCGAGCCGGGTGCGGAGGTCAGCTCGCCGGCGGTCAGCACGGTGACCATCGCCGTCCGCGGCGGCGCAGTGCTGGGCGCAGTGCTGGCCACGGTGCTTGGCACTGGGGCGGGCGCGTCGGGGTCAGTGTCCGGAACCGAGAGAGTCGACAGATTGCGCACGGTTTTACGAGTTACGCTGAGTTGGCCCTATATCGGCCCGCAGGCCGGTTTTCGTTAACGCCTCCGTTTCCATGGACCTGCGCCCGCTCCGCCGCCGCGACTTCCGGCTGCTCTTCGCCGCCCAGGCCGTGTCGTTCCTCGGGACGATGGTCACCTACGTCGCGCTGCCCTGGCAGATGTACAGCCTGACCCGGTCCAGCCTCGCGGTCGGGGTCCTGGGCGTCGTCGAGCTCGTCCCGCTGCTGCTGACCGCCTTCATCGGCGGGGCGCTCGCCGACTGGATGGACCGCCGGCGGCTGGTGATCGCGACCGAGATTGGCCTGATGGCCGGCTGCCTGGTCCTGATGGCCAACGCCGCCCGGCCGGCGCCGTCGGTAGCCGTGCTCTACGTGGCCGCCGGCCTGATGTCGGCGTTCACCGGGCTGCAGCGGCCGTCGCTCGACGCCATGCCACCGCGGCTGGTGCCGGCCAACGAGATCCCCGCGGTCGCCAGCCTCAGCGCGCTGCGCGGCAGCCTCGGCATGATCGTCGGCCCGGCCATCGGCGGCCTCCTGGTCGGATCGGTTGGCGCGGTGGCCGCGTTCGGGGTCGACGCCGCCAGCTACACCGCGTCGCTCGTCTGCTTCGTCGCCATGCGCGCGGTGCCGCCGCGCGACGACGCCGAAGCGCCGACCTGGCAGTCGATCGTCGAGGGCTTCCGCTACGCCCGAAGCCGGCAGGAGCTGATCGGTACCTACGTCATCGACTTCGTGGCGATGGTCTTCGGGATGCCGCTGGCGCTGTTCCCGGCGCTGGCCGCCGGGCACCTCGGCAGCGGCGCGCTCGGACCGCTCTATGCCGCGCCCGCGGTCGGCGCGCTGATCGCCAGCGTCACGTCGCGATGGACGCCGCGGGTCCATCGCCACGGGCTGGCGGTGATGGTCGCCGCCACCATCTGGGGCGTGGCCATCGTCGCCTTCGGACTGGCGCCGTCGCTGTGGCCGGCCCTCGCCTGCCTGGCCGTGGCCGGCGGCGCCGACGCGGTCAGCGGCATGTTCCGGATGACGATGTGGAACCAGACGATCCCCGACGCCCTGCGCGGCCGGCTCGCCGGCATCGAGCTGGTCAGCTACATGAGCGGCCCGCTCCTCGGCCACGCCGAGGCTGGCGCGGTGGCGGCGATCGCCGGCGTCCAGGCCTCGATCGTCTCGGGCGGCGTGTTGTGCGTCATCGGCGTCGTCGTCTGCGGCCTCGCCCTCCCCCGCTTCCGCAGCTACGATGCCCGGCTGCCGCGCTGAACTACGATGCCGAAGACACGCCGCGCCGGCGTGCCGCTCCGAGGAGACCTGCTCATGTTCCGTCTCGCCATCGCCACGCTGCTCGTCGGCCTCGCCCTCATCGCTCCGGCATCCGCGGCCGGCCAGGCACCGCCGGCCGACGACGCCGCGGTCCGCGTCCTCGTCGACGCCTACTCCGCGGCCCGCGACAAGGGCGATGGCGCCGCCCTCACCGCGCTGTTCACGGCCGACGCCGACCAGCTCGTCTCGTCCGGCGAATGGCGCCGCGGCCGCGACGCCGTCGTCAAGGGATCGCTGGCCTCGTCGCAGCAGACGCAAGGCAAGCGCACCTTCACGATCGAGACGGTGCGGTTCATGACCGCCACTGTCGCGCTGGCCGACTCGCGCTACGACATCGCCCAGGCCGACGGCACGACCCGGCGGATGTGGGCCTCGTGGCTGCTGGTGAAGGACGGCGCGGCTTGGAAGATCGCCGCGATCCGCAACATGCTGCCAGCGCCCGCGGCGCGCTGAGGCGGGCTCACGCGGCACTGACCGTATCGAACGGCGAGGTGGCGGCGGCGACCCGGGCGAGCACGCGACGCAGCGCGGTACGATCGATCGGCTTGCTCAGGTAGCCGCTCATACCCGCCTGAGCGGCAGACGTCCTCGTAGCCGACCTGGGCGTGCGCGGTGAGGGCGACGATTGGGACGGCCTGGCCGGGGCCAGGCATGGCGCGGATCGCCGCAGTCGCCTGGAAGCCGTCCAGTTCCGGCATCTGGATGTCCATCAGCACGAGGTCGAAGGGAGTCGGGCCGCGCACCGCCTCGCCCGCCTCGTGGCCCGAGGCGACCAGCGTCACGTCGTGCCGGTCCTTCTCGAGCAGGGCCCCGATCTGGTAGGGCGGGTTGTGCGAGCAGCCCATGCGGTAGACGCGCTCCGTCGACACGGCCCGGCGTGAGCCGACGGCATGGGCCGCGATGCCGGCCAGTGCCAGCATGGCCGCGGTCCACAGGAGCCGCTGTCGCAACCGAGGCGGGACGATTCCCATCAGGACACCAATCGGCTCCGCCGGGGTCGACTGGAAGTGCACCGGTCGGGCGCGATGGTGGCGTGTGCAGCAGCGTGCAGGACGACCGGCAGCCCGTGGCGGGCTAGTCGAGCATCGGATCGGCCGCGACGGCCCGCCGCGCCTGCCAGATCGACTCGAGGACGGCCGAGACGTGCGCATCTTCCGAGAACGGGCTGATGATGTAGGACTTCAGCGCGACGATCGGCTCGCCGTAGTCGCTCTCGCGGTAGCAGTCGGTCATCGAGATGACCACGCCGTGGCCCTGCAGCGCGTCCTCCTGGATGCGGTCGAAGATCCGCCGGTTGTAGGCGTTGTGCGCCCGCAGCGTCGCCCGCATCGCCGGATCGGTGCGCTCCTGGCGCGGCATGCTGAACGTGTCGACGCCGTCCGGATAGACGCGGAACAGCGTCACCGGCCCGAAGTTGTCGCCGTTCAGGACGGTCGTCGAGACGTGGCCCTCGAGGTGCTCGCGCAGCTCTTCGGCCATCGTCACGACGTGGCCGAGCAGCGCTTGCAGGCCGTGCCGGCCGAACAGGCGCAGGTTGGCCAGCGCCGCGAGGATGCCGTTGCCGGGACGGGTCGTCTCGAGCGTGAACTTGCCGGGGTGCCGCTCGCCCGATTGGAAGACGTAGGGCGTATCCTCGTCGCGCCGCGCCAGGCGGCCGAAGTCGGCGCGGTCGCGAACCAGCACCGCGCTCGAGATGTAGGGCGCGAACCCGGTCTTGTGGTAGTCGATGCCGATCGAGTCGGCCAGGCCGAGATGGCGGATGCGCCGCGTCGCGCCGGCGATGGCCCGAACGGTGCGATGCCGGAAGCCGAGCGGGTTGGTGTCGTAGTCGTAGTCGTTGAAGACGCTCCAGGCCCAGCCGATCACCGCGTCGGCGTGGACGTGCGGCGTGTAGTCGAGGCGATGCGCGCGCACCAGCTCGTCGCGCACGGCGACGATGGCGGCCAGGTCGTCGAGGCCGAAGGCATCGGTCGTGCCCATCGTCGCGACGATGCAGGCGATCGGCGTGCCGGCCGCGGCCAGCTCGCCGAGCACCCGCGTCAGCTCGTCGATCCGGATCTGGTTGTCGTCGGTGGTGGCGACCTTGATCAGCGACTCCTCGCCCAGGCCGAGCCAATTGGCGATGGTCAGGTTGGCGTAGTGGGCACGGTTCGAGCAGACCATCACCGCCGGCCCGCGCAGCCCCTTCCGGCGGACGCCGGGAACGGCCTTCTCGAGGCCGATCTTGGCGCCATAGAGCAGCGTGCCCGTGCCGCCGAAGGTGAAGACGCCGTCGGCGACGGCCGGGTCGTAGCCGACCAGCGCCGCGGTCATCGCCACGACTTCGACCTCGGCCAGCGACACCCCTCGCGACGACTCCTCGCTGACCAGGTTCGGGTTGTAGATCGACGGCAGCAGCCCGCCGATCAGGCTGGCGATGGTCGGCGACGGGACGACGTTGATCTGCGCCCGCGGGTGGCCCCAGATGAACATCCCGGACAGGTACTGCACGAGTTCGGCGGTGACCGCCTCGAGCGCCCGCGGCTCGTCCTCCAGGCGGCGGGTCAGGGCCTTGCCGTAGTCGAGCGTGACCGGCGTCCCGAGCATCGGCGCCGCCGACTTCAAGGCGTCGACCTGGTCGAGGGCGCGGAGGAACGAGAAGACGAAATACGCGTCGTGCATCCGGTCGGACACCGGCTTGGGGAACGCGAACCGGAGCTGGCCGACGAGATCCTGGTAGCGGGCGCTCATGGATGGCCGCCATCGTAGCAGCCCGGGACCAGGCGGGGCACGGGTGGGACCGGGCGGAATCGGGCGGTGTTTGCGACCGGCCGGCCCGGACTAGAATCGGGGTCCCACTTCCCGAGGAGCACCATCGATGCGTCTGCTATCCCGCCTGGCTCCGGCCGTTCTCGCCGCCGCCGTCGCCGTCGCCGCCGCCGCCACGCCGGCCGCCGCGCAAATCGATGCCCGCATGCTGCGCCAGCCCGACGTCTCGGCGACGCACATCGCGTTCGTCTACGCCGGCGACATCTGGGTCGTCGCCGAAGCAGGGCGGCGTCGCGGTCCGCCTCAGCTCGCCGCGCGGCGAGGAATCCTTCCCGCGCTTCTCGCCCGACGGCAGGACGCTCGCCTACTCGGCCAACTACGACGGCAACACCGACGTCTACACGGTGCCGGCGCCAGGGCGGCGATCCGACCCGCCTGACGTGGCACCCGATGACCGATCGCGTGCTCGACTGGTCACCCGACGGCGCCAAGGTCCTGTTCGCGTCGGCCCGCGAGAGCGGCCGCCAGCGCTACAACCAGTTCTACGTCGTGTCCGCCAGAGGCGGCCCGGCCGAGAAGCTGCCAGTGCCCTACGGCGAGTTCGGCGACGTTCTCGCCGGACGGCACGCAGCTCGCCTACCTGCCGCAGTCGCAGGACTTCCGCACGTGGAAGCGCTATCGCGGTGGCTGGGCCCCCGACGTCTGGACTGTTCGACCTGGCGAGCAAGGCCTCGACGCAACGTCACCGCCAGCGACGCCAACGACGAATCGCCGATGTGGCACGGCGACACGCTCTACTTCCTGTCCGATCGCGGCGCCAACCAGCGCGCCAACATCTGGGCCCGCGACAAGGCCGGCGCCCTGCGCCAGGTGACGCAGTTCACCGACTTCGACGTCACGTTCCCGGCCATCGGCCCCGAGGACATCGTGTTCGAGGCCGGCGGCCGGCTCTACCTGCTCAACCTGGCCAGCGGCAAGACCAGCGAGGTGGCCATCCAGGTGATCACCGATCGACACGACGCTGAAGCCGCGCAGCGAAGTCCGTCGCCGATCTCATCAACGAGGCGGCGCCCTCGCCGACCGGCAAGCGGGCCGTGTTCGGCGCCCGCGGCGACGTCTTCACGGTGCCGGCCGAGTATGGCCCGGTGCTGAACCTGACTCGCAGCTCGGGCAGCGCCGAGCGCTATCCGCGCTGGTCGCCCGACGGCAAGACGCTGGCCTACTGGAGCGACCGCTCCGGCGAGTACGAGCTCTTCCTCAGGCCCGCAGACGGCACCGGCACCGAGAAGGCCGTGACGACGCTCGGGGCCGGCTATCGCTACCCCGTGCAGTGGTCGCCGGACAGCAAGCGACTCGCCTTCATCGACCAGACCGAGACGCTGCGCGTGATGGACGTCGCCACCGGCAAGCTGACCGAGATCGATCGCGTGCCGATCTGGATCGCCCACGACAGCCTCGAGAGCTTCCCGCTGCGCTGGTCGGCGGACTCGCGCTGGCTGGCGTGGTCGCGCGCGGTCAAGGAGACCGCCAATTCGGCGCTGTTCCTCCACGACACGACGACGGCCAAGACTGACGCAGATCACGCCCGGCTACTTCGCCGACCTGGCGCCGGTCTTCGATCCCGACGGCAAGTACCTCTACTTCCTCTCGAACCGCGCCTTCGAGCCGGTCTACTCCGATTTCGACAACAGCTGGACCTACCCGAACTCGACCCAGGTGATGGCGATGGCGCTGCGCAAGGACGTGCCGTCGCCGCTCGCCGCCCGCAACGACGCCGAAGGCGACGCCAAGGACGAGGACAAAGACAAGGCCGACAAAGACAAGGCCGACAAGGACAAGGCCGACAAGGACAAGGCCGAGAAGAAGGACGACGCCAAGAAGAACGACACCGCGAAGAAGGACCCGCCCAAGCCGCTGATCATCGACCTCGACGGCCTCGACGCCCGCGTCGTCGCGCTGCCGCCCAAGGCCGGCAACTACTCGCACCTCGCCGCCATCGCCGGCAAGGTGCTCTACCGGCGCAGCCCGCGCACCGGCACGGGCGACGACAAGGCCACGCTCGTCTACTACGACCTCGAGGAGCGCGAGGAGAAGACCGTCCTCGAGGGCGTGACCGCGTTCGCTGCCGACGGTCGACGGCAAGAAGCTGTTCGTCTACCAGGACAAGGACAAGAAGTTCGGCTTCGTCGACGTCAAGGCGGCGCAGAAGCTCGAGAAGGCGCTGCGCACCGGCGAGCTCGAGACGACGGTCGATCCGCGCGCCGAGTGGAGCCAGATGTTCGCCGACGCGTTCCGGTTCGAGCGCGACTTCTTCTACGATCCCGGGCATGCACGGCGTCGACTGGCCGGCGCTGCGCGACGCGCTATCAGGCGCTCCTCGACGACGCGGTGACGCGCTGGGACGTCAACTTCGTGCTCGGCGAGTTCATCGGCGAGCTGAACGCGTCGCACACCTACCGCGGCGGCGGCGACGTCGAGCAGGCGCCGCAGCGCGGCGCCGGGCTGCTCGGCGTCGACTGGGCGCTCGAGAACGGCGCCTATCGGATCGCGCACATCGTCCGACGGCGGCCCGCTGGGACGCCGACGTCCGCTCGCCGCTGCGCGAGCCCGGCGTCGACGTGAAGGTCGGCGACTACGTCCTCGCCGTCAACGGCGTGCCGCTGCGACACTGATGCAGGATCCACTGGCCGCGTTCCAGGGCCTGGCCGACAGGACGGTCGCTGCTCACCGTCAACGGCACGCCCTCGACGACGGGCGCGCGGCAGGTCACGGTGCAGTTGCGTCGGTCGACGACACGCGAGCTGCGCTACCGCGCAGTGGATCGAAGCGCGCCGTGCAGCGCGTCGACAAGGCGACCAACGGCAGCGTCGGCTACATCTACGTGCAGAGCACCGGCGTCGACGCGCAGAACGAGCTGATGCGCCAGTTCATGGCGCAGTGGCGCAAGGACGGCCTGATCATCGACGAGCGCTTCAACAGCGGCGGCCAGATTCCCGACCGGTTCATCGAGCTGCTCAACCGGCCGATGCTCGCCTATTGGGCGGTGCGCGCACGGGCGAGGACTGGCAGTGGCCGCCGGTCGCCCACCGCGGCCCGAAGGTGATGCTGATCAACGGCTGGAGCGGATCGGGCGGCGACGCCTTCCCGTTCTACTTCCGCGAGGCGAAGCTCGGCCCGCTGATCGGCACCCGCACCTGGGGCGGCCTCATCGGCCTGTCAGCGGCGCGCCGGCGCTGGTCGACGGCGGCAGCGTCACCGTGCCGACGTTCCGGATGTACGACGTGCAGCGGCAAGTGGTTCGCCGAAGGCCTCGGCGTCGAGCCGGACATCAAGGTCGACGAGAACCCGACCGAGCTCGCCAAGGGCATCGATCCGCAGCTCGAGCGGGCCATCGCCGAGGCGATGAGCCAGCTCAAGACCGCGCCCCCGGCACCGGCGCGTCCGAAGTACGAGCGGCGAACCCCGTCGGCCGAGACCGGGACGACGTCACAGCGGGAACCGTGAACGACGGGCCGTCGCTCGTCGGACTGACCCTGGCGCTGGTCGTGCTCGCGGCGATCTTCTGGCTCGTCGAGCGTCGCTCGACGCCGGGGCGCACCCGGCACCGCCTGGCTCAGGACACACGCACCGATCTGGCCTACTGGTTCTTCACGCCGATCGTGACGCGAGCGATCACCAAGGCGGCGGTCGCCCTCGCCTTCCTGGTCGTCGCCATCAGCCAGGGCCAGTCGTTGTCCGCGCTCGTCGCGGCGGCGGCGACGCGGCCGACGTGGGTGACATCGTGGCCGTGGTGGGTGCAGGTGCCGGCGATCCTGCTGCTCGCGGATCTCCTGGCCTACTGGACGCATCGTGCCTTCCATGGCCGGCGTCTGTGGCGCTTCCACGCCATCCACCACTCGTCACGGGCGCTCGACTGGCTGTCGTCGGTGCGCCTCCACCCGCTGAACGACGCCGCGGCACGGGTCGTCCAGGTGCTGCCGCTCTACCTGCTCGGCTTCGACGGCGCCCTCCTGGCCGGCTTCGTCCCGTTCCTGACGCTCTACGCCATCCTGCTCCACGCCGACGTCGGCTGGACCTTCGGCCCGCTGCGCTACCTGATCGCCAGCCCGGTGTTCCACCGCTGGCACCACACCACCGAGGAGGAAGCGCTCGACACCAACTTCGCCGGGCTCTTCCCCTTCATCGACCTCGTCTTCGGGACGTTCTACCTGCCGCCCGGTCGGCAGCCGGAACGCTTCGGCCTGGTGCACGACGACATGCCACCGGGACTCGTCGGACAGCTCCTCTACCCGTTCCGGCGGGGCGCGCGCGACCAGCAGCCGTGACCGTCAACGCACGGGCGGGGGTGGAACGGCGGCGCCGGCGGGCCCGCCAGCTGTCACGGGCTGGGCCGCGAACGCCGCCGAGTCCCGGGCCGCCTTCGTCTCGACGCCCGGCTTCTGCAGGAAGCCGAGGTCACGGAACCAGTCGACGAAGCGCGCCTGCCAGGTGCCGAGCGGGATGTCGTTGCGATCGGTGAGGCCGCCGCTCTGGCGGCTGCCGTCGGCGAGCGCATCGCCGGGATGGCGGCCGTTGCCGTAGAGATGCATCTCGATGTTGGGGACGCCGAGCGCGAGCATCGCCGCGAAGTAGTCCATCGCCCAGACGGCATGGCCGCGATCCCCCGAGGCGCCGCTGGCGATGAAGGCCGGCGGCACGTCCTTCGGGATCGGCGGCGCGGTGCGGTTCCTGGCGAATGGCGTCGGTCCGGGATAGATGATGCCGACGAAGTCCGGCCGTGACGAGACGCCGGCCAGCGGATCGGCCGGGTCCGCGTTCGCCTTGTCGAACGCCTCGTAGAGGACCGCGGTCGCCGACGACAGCTCGGCGCCGGCCGAGAAGCCCATGATCCCGATCTTGCGCGGGTCGATGTTGAGGGCCGGCGCGTAGGCACGCACCAGCCGGATCGCCTGCTGCGCGTCGCGCCCGGCGTCGGCGGCGACGTCGTAGCCGTCCTTGCGCAGGCGGTTGCGCAGGATGACGGTGTTGACGCCGTAGTTGTAGAAGAACGGCACGAAGTCGGCGCTCTCGCTGCCGACGTTGAGCGAATTGTGGCCGCCGCCGGCGACGAGGATGACCACCGCGCCGGTGTTGATGCCGCGGTCGACGGTGTGGAACTCGACGCTCGGGTTGTGGATGTTGACGATGCTGCCGATGCGGCCCGGCACCGTCTGGCTCATGTTGTAGGTCTCGGCCTCGCGGACCCGGTCGGCCTTCACGAACGGCGAGCCCGCCGGGTAGAGCGGCACCACGATCCCGCCGGCGACGATGGGCTGCGGCGCGTAGGGCGCCCCAGTGTCGGTCCCGGTGGCGGGCACGCCGAGCGGCGCCGGCAGCGGCGGCAGCGGCGGCAGCGGCGCCTTCGATTGGGCGTGGGCCGCACCCGCCGCCAGGAGGGCGGCCGCGGCGGTCGGCAGGAGGCGGGTAAGTGGTCTGACCATATGCCCGATACGCTCGCACACCTTGCGGCGTTTCGGAAGCCGCGGCGGCTCCTCTACGGTCCGACGGCGAACAGGGTGCGGTCCGAGCGCAGGAAGATCCGGCCCCGGGCGATCGCTGGCGAGGCCAGGAACCGCTCGCCGAGATCGTTCCGGGCGACGACCTCCGGCGTCCGTCCGGCCTTCAGCACGAACGTCTCCCCCGTCTCGCTGACGAAGTAGACCTTGCCGTCGCCGGCCACCGGCGACGCGAAGAAGATGCCGCCCAGCCGGTGCTGCCAGAGCCGGGCCCCGGTCGCGGCGTCGAGACAGGTGGCGATGCCGACCTCGTTGGTCATGTAGAGCAGGCCGTCGTAGTGGACGATCGACGGCACGTAGGAGGCGCCGTTCGGCGCCGTCCAGTCGACGTGCGTCGCGGTGACGTCGCCGCGCCCGCCCGGCCGGATCGCCAGCACGTCGCTGTTGCGGTAGCCGCGGCTGAGGAAGATGCGGCCGCCGTGGAACACCGCCGACGGGATCGGCGTCTGCCGCGCGCTGCCGGTGAACCACAGCGCCGCGCCGGTGGCCGGATCGTAGGCGTCGATGCGCGCCGACGAGTTGACGAGCAGCTCGTCGCCGCGCGGGCCGGGGACCACCACCGGCGTGCTGTGCGAGACGCGGCCGCTGCCGCGCGCCACCTTCCACCGCTCGCGCCCGGTCTTCGCGTCGAGGGCGAGGAGATAGGAGGACGTCCGGTGATCGCACAGCAGGATGATGAGGTCGCGGTAGCGGGCCGGCGAGCTGCCGTGGCCCCACTGGGCGTCGAACGGCGCGTAGTCGGCGCCGAGATGACGCGTCCACGCCGGACGCCCGGTCGCCAGATCGAGCGCGACCAGCTGGCCGTTGCCGAACCAGGCGTAGACGCGCTCGTCGTCGGCCACCGGCGTCGGCGTCGCCAGGTTGTGTTTCTCGTGCAGCTCGGGGAACGGACCGGCAGCGGGCAGCCGATGCGTCCACAATCGCGTGCCCGCGGTGCGATCGAACGCCTCGACGACGAAGGCGATCGCGCCGGCGTCGCCGGTGCCCGGCGCCGCGTCGGCGATGGCGCCTTCGCGTCCCGCGAGCGCGCGATCGTCGCGCGCCAGTCTGGGCTGACCGCCGGCCGCTGTCGGAGCGTGGCCGACCTGCGAGGTGACGATGACGCGATCCCCGACGACGATCGGCGACGACGTGCCGGCGCCGGCGATTGTCGCGCGCCACGCCAGTCGCTCGGTCGCACTCCAGCTCGTCGGGAGCGGCGTGTCGGTCGACACGGCCGCGCTGCCGGGGCCTCGCCACTGCGGCCAGTCCTGCGCCGCCGCGCTGGCCGATCGGCAGAGAATGGCGGCGAGGAGCAGGACGAGCCGCGGAGCGCACCGCCGCTGTAACGCGCAGAGCATGCGCCGGGTATACGGCATGGTGCCGGGCCGGCGTTTCCTTCCCGGGCCGTGGATTGGCCCGGCCGGGCCCGGCTCAGCGCACGCCCAGGACCACCGCGGTCGCGTCGTCCTGGCACGGGCCGCTCACCGCCGCCCGTACTTCGCGGAACAGCGCGTCGACCACGTCAGCGGCGGCGAGGCCGCGGGCCGCCGACACCACGTCGACCAGCCGCGCGTCGCCGAACTCGTCGCCGGACGGCGTCGTCGCTTCGGTCAGGCCGTCGGTGAACAGGCAGACGCGGTCGTTCGGCTCGAGCTGGATGGCGCCACCCTCGTAGCGGGCGTTGTCGAACGCCCCGGCGACGAGCCCGCCGGCGCTGAGCCGCGTCACGCGCCCGTCCGCGTGCAGCACGACCGGCGGATTGTGGCCGGCGTTGCAGTAGCGCAGCGTCCGCGTCGGCAGGTCGTAGATCGAGACGAACAGCGTGACGAAGCGGCCGAGGGCGGCGTGATGGCAGAGGGCCCGGTTGATCGCCGCGACCGCGTCCTCGGGGTGCACGCCCGGAATCATGAACGCGCGGGTCGTCGCCTGCACGTTCGACATCAGCAGCGCCGCCGGCAGGCCCTTGCCGCAGACGTCGGCGATGCACACGGCGACGGCGTCGTCGCCGATCGGCATGACGTCGTAGTAGTCGCCGCCGAACGACGAGGCCGGCTCCCACCGCGCCGCGAGCTCGACGCCGGCGAACGCCGGCAGGGCGCTCGGCAGCAGCGCCTGCTGGATGGCGCGCGCCTCGCTCCATTCGCGCGTCGCGTGCGCCTCGGCGCGGCGGGCGGCGCGGCCCTCCTCGACCTCGCGCCGGACGATCTCCGATCAACGCCTCGTTGTCCCACGGCTTCGGCACGTAGCCGCGGGCGCCGCGGCGCATCGCCTCGACGGCGGTGTCGACGTTGGCCCAGCCGGTCATCGCGACGATCGGCAGGTGCGGGTGGCGGCCGTGCATCTCGCCGATCAGCGCCAGCCCCTCCGCGCCGGAGGTCGTGTCGCGCGCGTAGTTGAGATCCATCAGGAGCAGATCGAACTGACTCGCCTCGACCTGCCGGGTGATCTCCTCGATCGACGCCGCGCCGGCCGCCTCGAAGCCGGCCGTCTTCAGGGCCAGCCGCAACGCCGAGATGATGTCCGGCTGATCGTCGGCGACGAGCACACGAGCCTTCGCCGAAGCGGCACCTGGAACGGTCATGCCACCGACTCTATCAAGCGCCGTGCCATGTAGCCGTTTCTGCAAGTTCCTCGGAGCGTCCTCTGAGGAACCTCCGAGCACGCTCCGAGGAGGTGTTCGGATCCGGACGGTGCTGTTCGGTGGCGCGCGACACGGGTGCACTAGAATTCGCCAATGCCGGCCAGGCGGACCTCTCCGGTCGTGCTGCCCGAGGCGCTGCGCCAGGCGAGCCGAGCGCTGCGCCACGACTGGCCGACGTCGGCACTTTCCGCCAGCCTGCTGGCGGTGACCATCGGCGCGGTGATGGCGATCTTTGCGATCGTCGACGCCGTCCTCCTGCGTCCCTTCCCGTTCGCCGACCAAGACCGCGTGACCGTGATCTGGCAGCGCGACGATCGGCGCGCGCTGCCGATCATCGAAGTCGCCTACGGCGAGCTGCTGGACTGGCAGGCGCGGTCGCGGTCGTTCGAACAGCTCGCCGTCCTGGGCTCCGTCAACTGGAGCCTCGACCTCGTCGACGCGGCCGAACCGACGCACGCCGGACTGGCAGCGGTCTCGTCGTCGTTCTTCCCCACGGTCGGCACGTCCCCGGCCCGCGGCCGCTGGCTGGCGGCGAGCGAAGACGATGGCACGCGTCCGACCGCGATGGTCATCAGCCACGGCTTCTGGCAGCGCCATTTCGGCGGCGACCCGGCGGTCGTCGGCCGGGCCGTGCCGGCGAAGCTGAACGCCGACCTGCCGCCGGTCACGCTCACCGTGGTCGGCATCATGCCGGCCGGCTTCGACTATCCGCGCGGCGCCGAGGTCTTCGTCCCGGCCGCCCCCCTGCTGCGGACGTTCGCCGGTCCGGGCCCGGGCCAGCCCGCCAACACGCTGAAGTGGCTGAAGGTGTTCTACGCGGTCGGACGCCTGAAGCCCGGGGTCGACGTCGCGCGTGCGACGCAGGAGCTGACCCAGGTCTCGCGCACCCGCGATCTCGAGGGCGGGCCCGAAGGGCCGCAGTTCGTGGTGCTGCAGCCCATTCGCGACCACCTGGTCGGACCGGCCGGCCCGGTGCTGCGGACGCTGCTCGGCGGCGCGCTGTTGATGCTGCTCATCGCGTGCGCCAACGTCGCTGGCCTCCAGGTGTCGCGGGCTTCCCGGCTCCAGCGCGCGCTGGCGATCCGGGCCGCGCTCGGCGCCTCAGCGCGCCGCCTGACGGCGCAGGCCCTGGCCGAGAGTGTCGTGCTCACCGCGATCGCGCTGTCGGCGGCGCTGGCCGTCGCCTGGACCTTGCTGCGCCTGCTGCTGTGGCTCGCCCCTGGCGACGTGCCGCGGCTCGGCGATGCCGCGCTGCTCGACGTCCGCGTGCTCGCCTTCGGGGCCGCAGCCACGTTCGTGACGGCGGCGCTCTCCGCGCTGTGGCCCATCCTCGTGGCGCGCCGCGTCGACGTGTTGAGCGTCCTCGCCCACGGCGCCAGCGTCGCCTCCGATCCCGGCGGCCGGCGCATCCAGCGGGCGATCGTGGTCGCCCAGGTCGGGACTGCGGTCGCATTGCTGTTCGGCACCACCCTCTTCCTGCGGACGGTGCGGGGGCTCGACGCCACGGTGCTCGGCTTCGATCCCGATTGGCTGCTCGCGTTCGACGTCGGCGCCCCGACCGGGAACGTGGTCCGCTGGAACGCCTTCACCGACGCCCTGCTGGTGCGCGTGCGCGCGATTCCGGGGGTGCGGTCGGCATCGATGGCGCTGGTGCGGCCCCTGAACGGGCCGATGGGCTGGGACAATCAGCCGGCGTTCCCCGGCCAGCGCGCGGAGGATCCCTCGACCTGGGGCCTGAACCCGCACGTGAACTTCGTCGCCGTGTCACCCGGCTACTTCGAGACGATGCGCACGCCGCTGGTCCGCGGCCGCGTGTTCACCGACGCCGACGGTACGACGGCGCCTGGCGCGGTCATCGTCGGCGAAGGCGCGGCCCGGCGGCTGTGGCCCGGCCAGGATCCGATTGGCCAGCGGCTGCGCGAGCCGTCCTATCGCGTCGGCCCCGACCGCGCGCCCAAGGACGCCTGGCAGACCGTCGTCGGCGTGGTGCAGGACGTCCGGTTTCGCGGCCTGAACGACGTGCGGCTGGACCTCTACTCGCCCGTGTCGCAGACCGGCAACCGCGCCCCGAACCTGCTGGTCCGCCTCGACGGCGACGTCGGCGGGATCCCGGCCGCGGTGCGTGCGGCGGTCAAGGCGGTCGATCCCGGCCGGATCCGTCGGCGAAGCAGTGACGATGCGCAGCATCGTCGATGGTGAGAGCGCGCCATGGCGCTTCCTGATGCGCGTCTTCGTGGCGTTCGCCGCCCTGGCCGCCGGCCTGGCCGGCGTCGGACTGGCAGCCGTCATCACGCTGACAGTGGCGGCCCGCACGCGTGAGCTCGCCATTCGAGCGGCCCTCGGCGCCGACGCGTCGCGCCTGCGCTGGCTGGTCCTGCGCGAAGCGCTCGGGCTCACGGGTGTCGGGGTCATCCTCGGCGTGGTCGGCGCCGTCGCGCTCGGCCGGGGCGTTGCCTCGGTGCTCATCGGCGTCCGCCCGGACGACCCGGCGACGCTCGCCGTCGTCGCCGCGGCCGCCGCCGTCGCCGGCCTCGGCGCGGCCTGGCCGCCGGCCCGGCGGGCCGCCCGCACCGACCCGCTGGCCGCCCTGCGGACCGACTGACACGCCACGATCGAGCTGGAAAGGCCGGCCCACGAGCGGATCCGGCCAGGATTTCGAGCCGTTTCAAGCGTGCCTGGCGCCGTCCGATTGAGGAATTGATGGCTCGCACCACCCGCTCCCGCTGGTCCCTCGACAAGCGCCTGGCCGGCGCCTTCGGCACCTTGATCGCGCTCACCATCGCCCTCGGCGTGACGGCCGTCGGCAGTTCGCAGATTCTCCGGCACGGCGCCTCCGAGATGTACAACCGCGAAATGCCCGCGCTCGACTCGCTGGTCGAGGCCGACCGCGACCTCCAGCAGTTGCTGGTGGCCGAGCGCACCATGATGAACGCCGAGCCGGGCCCGCCGCTCTTCGACAAGATGCTGGCGGCCCACGCCGAGAACCTCGCCCAGTCGGACGAGCGCTGGAAGCGCTATCGCGCCCTGGCCCGCTCGCCCAAGGAAGAGGCCATCGTCCAGGCCTACGAGAAGGCGCGGGCGACGTGGGCGCTGTCGACGGCCCGCATCATCGAGCTGCGCAAGCAGAAGACGCGCGCCAGCCGCAAGGCGGCGCTCGCCCTGTCGCTCGGCGACGCCGCCACGCAGTTCAACGAGATGCGCGAGAGCCTCAACCAGGCGGAGGAGCTCGACCTCGAGATCTCGGCCGCCAACCACGCCCGCGCCGAACAGACCTTCCGCTACGCGAGCTTCGCCGTCCTCGGCGGCTCACTGCTCGCGGCGATCGCCGGCGTGCTGCTCTGGTGGCGGATTGGCGTCCGCACGTCGCGCGAAGTCCGCGTCACCGCCGCCAACCAGTCGATCGACCAGATGGTCGCGACCATGGCCAGCGTCCGCGAGTCGAGCCAGCGCGTCTCGAAGATCATCAGGACGATCGACGAGATCGCCTTCCAGACCAACATCCTCGCCCTCAACGCCGCCGTCGAGGCGGCCCGGGCCGGCGCCGCCGGCCAGGGCTTCGCGGTGGTCGCCGACGAGGTCCGCAACCTCGCCCAGCGCGCGGCGCACGCCGCTCGCGATACGACGCAGCTGATTGAGGAGAGCATGACGCGCTCGACCGAGGGCGACGCGTCGGTTCGGCACGTCAGCCAGTCGATCGCCGGCATCACCGCCGCGACGGGCGAGCTGACCGAGTCGCTGCACGGCATCCACGCCGCCGCCCGGCAGCAGGCCGAAGGCCTGGGCCAGGGGTCGACGGCGGTCCAGCAGATGGGCCGGGTCACCCAGAGCATCGCCGCCAACGCCGAGGAAGGCGCCGCGGCCAGCGAAGTCCTGGACGCGCAGGCGCACGAAGCACTCGAGAGCGTGCTCGCGCTCGAGAGCATCGTCGGCACACGCCCGATGCTCGCGACGCGCACCGTCGGGCGGGTCGCGCGCCAGGCCGCCCTGGCGCCGGCCAGCACGGTCGCGGCTGCCCCGCGCCGCACCGGCACGCACGGCTGATGGCGCCACGAATACCCATGCAGATGTTCCGCTCCACGCCCCCTGCGATCGCGCTGACGCTCCTGGTGTCGGCGGTCGCATCGGCGCAGACGCCGATTGCCCCGCCGGCCAGCCAAGACGCGGCCCAGCCGGTCGTGACCCCTCCGACGCCGAAGCCGGAGGCCAAACCGGCGTCGAGCGGCTGCTGCCGCACAAGCTCGCGCTCGCCGGCGGCTACGCCAGCGTCGACCGCAACGCCGGCGGCCTGAACGGCGACCGCTACAATCGCGGCAACCGCGTCTTCGTCGAGGCGAAGCTGCCGGTGGTGCAGGACCTGAGCCTGAACGTGTTCTACCGCCGCGCCGTGGGTAACGACTACGCCGTCGCCAACCGGCATCGCTTCGACGTCGTCGTCAGCTACAACGCGCTGAAGGCGCTGCAGCGCGCCGGCGCCCTGTAGAGACGCCTACCCTGGCACGCGCTCGATGCGCACGGCGGTGACCTTGTACTCCGGGGCGGCGACCCGGTGGTCACGATACGGCCCGGTCACGCGGTTCAGGAAGGCGTCGACCGTGTGGAAGGTGGCGAACAGCTGCCCGCTCCGCAGCGCGCCCGACACTCTCGCCGGGAGCTCGGCCGTTCCGTAGGCGCTCACCACGCGCACCCGATTGCCGTCCACGATGCCCAGCGCACGCGCCTCGGCATCGGCAACGTCGAGGACGTCGCTGCCGAGGAGCGTCGCGTTGGGCGTGCGCATCGTCATGGTGCCGGCGTTGAAGTGATACAACGTGCGGCCCGTCGTCAGGATCAGCGGATACTCCGCCGTCGGCTGCTCCGGCGTCGGCTGGTCCTCGATGGGACGCAGCGTGAAGCGCGGCCCCGGCGTCTCGTGCAGCCGCGCCGTGCCCGGATGGTCCTCGGCCGGGCACGGCCACTGCAGCCCGCCCGCTTCGAGGCGGGCGTAGGTCATGCCGCGGGCGCCGGGGACGACGGCGCGGACCTCGTCCCAGATGGCCTCCGGCCCGCTGAACGCGAACCCCGCACAGCCCATCGCCGTCGCGACGTCGGCCAGGATCTCGCCAGTCGGCGCGTGACGCGCCGACCGGGGGCACCGCCGCCCGCACGCGCTGGATACGGCGCTCGGCGTTCATGAACGTGCCGTCGTGCTCGAAGGACGAACAGGCCGGCAGGAAGACCGTGCCGAAGGCCCGCGCCGACTCGGTGAGGAACAGATCCTGGACGATCAGCAGATCGAGCGCCGCGAGCGCCCGGGCCGTCTCCGCCGCATGCGCGTTGGTCAGGTAGACGTCGTAGCCGATCGCCCACAGCGCCTTGAAACGGCCGGCGATGGCTGCGTCCAGCATCGCCAGCATGTGGAGCCCCGGCGGCGCCGGCAGCGGCACGCCCCACGCGGCTTCGACCACGCCGCGGCCCGCGTCGATCGCGGTCGAGCCGGGCAGCGTGGCCGGCTCGCACCCCATGTGCGCCGAGCCCTGGACGTTGTTCTGGCCGCGCAGCGGGTTGACGCCACCGCCGGGCCGCCCGATGTTGCCGGTCAGGAGCGCCAGGTCGATGAGCGCCATCACGCCGTCGGTGCCCTGCACGTGCTCGGTGAGGCCCAGGCCGTGCACGGTCATCGCCGGCGCACCGGTCGCGTAGAGCCGCGCGGCCGCCTCGATGGCGCTCGCCTCGACACCGCAGATCGCCGCCGCCCGGGCCGGCGTCCACGCCGCCACCGACTGCGCGTACGCCTCCAGCCCGTCGACGCGGGAGGCGAGGAACGCGGCGTCGGCGAGGCCCTCCGCGAGGATGACCTGGGCCATCGCGTTGAGCAGCGGCACGTTGGTGCCGGGCCGGATGGCGAGATGGACGTCGGCCTCCGCCGCCAGCTCGACGCGGCGCGGATCGACGACGATGAGCCGGGCGCCGCGCCGCGCCGCCTGGCGGATCCGCGCCCCGACGATCGGGTGATCCTCGGTCGCGTTGGCGCCCCAGACGACGATGGTGCGGGCCAGCTCGATGTCGTCGAAGGCGTTGGTCGCCATCCCCGAGCCGAGCACCAGCTTCAGGGCGGCCGCGCTCGGCGCATGACAGACGCGGGCGCAGCAGTCGACGTTGTTGGTACCGAGGGCGACCCGCGCGAACTTCTGCGCCAGGTAGTTGTCCTCGTTGGTGGCGCGGGCCGAGCCCAGGACGCCGACGCTCTCGGGGCCGTGCCGCGCGACGATCGCCTGCAGCCGCGTGGCGACGAAGGCAATCGCCTCGTCCCAGGAGACTCGACGCCAGCCGTCCGCCTCGCGGATCATCGGCTCGGTGACGCGATCGGGCGCCGTCACGAACTCGAAGGCGTAGCGGCCCTTGACGCACAGGTGCCCCTTGCTGACGGGCGCGTCCGGCTCCGGGCGGATCGACACGATGGCGCCGTTCCGCGTCCCGACCCGCATCTCGCAGCCGGTGCCGCAGTACGGGCACGTGGTGCGGGTCCAGGCGGTCGGCGGCTCGGACGGGTCGAGCCGGCGATCGGTGAGGGCGCTCGTCGGACACGTGTCCACGCAGGCGCCGCAGCTCACGCACGAGCTCTCGAGCAGCGTCGGCCCGTCGGGCACGATCCGCGTCGCGCTGCCGCGGTTGCGCACGTGCCAGACGTCCTGGCCCTGCACCTCGCGACAGATCCGCACGCAGCGCTCGCACTCGATGCAGCGCGACATGTCGACGGCAATGTAGGGATGCGAGCGGTCGCGCAGCCCGGCGTCTTGCGCGGCGGCGCCGCTCGGGGTCAGGCCAAAGGCGGCGAGCCAGCGATGGAATTCCTTGTCCGGCGCCGCGGCCACGGCGCTGGCCGGGTAGCGGCTCGCCAGCAGCTCCACGACGCTGCGCCGGTAGGCGACCAGCGCCTCGGTGCGGGTCTCGACGATCATCCCCGCCGCCGGCATCGTCATGCACGCAGGCTGGAGATGCGCCCCCCCGTTCACCTCGACCAGGCAGGACCGGCAGTGGCCGACGGGCGCCAGGCGGTCGTCGTGGCAGAGGGTCGGAATCGCGATCCCGCGGGCCTCCAGCACCCGCAGGATCGGCTGATCGGCGCGCACCTCGCACGGCTCGCCGTCGACGATCACGGACACGATCGTGGCTGCCGCACCCTCGGCCATACCGTGACAGTAGCACCCGGCCGTCGCCGGGCACTCGGCAATCGTCGGCCGATCAGAACGTCGCGCGGACGGCGAACTGGAAGGCGCGCGGCCCGCCCGATCCGAAGACGCCGCCGGCCGTGTTCACGGCCTGTCCGAAGCCCGACGACCGCAGGTAACCGGGATTGGTCGGGTCGCTGCTGTCCCGCACCAGCGCGTTCGTGAAGCCGGAGTAGTTCTTCACGCTGACGCCCAGCACGTTGGTGACGTTGAACAGGTTGAACACCTCGAGCATCGGCTCGAGGCGCACGCGTCCCCAGGCGAACGGGCGCGAGACGCGGACGTCGACCGATGCGAAGCCGTCGTTGAAGCGGACGTCGTCGCGGACCAGCGGCAGCGGCTCGCCGTCGATGCCGCCGGCGGCGTTGATCGCCGTCAGCGCGGCGTTCAGCTCGGCGCCAGTCTGGAACTGGCGGCCGCCGGCGTTGCGCTGGAAGATCGGGACCCGTGACTGCGCGCTCGGCAGCAGGATGTCCATCGGCACGCCCGAGGCCAGGGTGATGATCGGCGCGACCTGGACTCCACCCGGCGCCTGCGCCCACCCGGCCAGCGTGAAGCGGTGGCGCTGGTCGTTCGGCGTCGGCCCGTATTCGCGGCGCAGATTGTCGTTGTCGATCGGACCGTTGGCGAACGGGATCTGATCGTCGTTGGCGTAGTTGAGCGCATTGGCGAAGGCATAGGACGCACGGAACCCGACGGTGCTGCTGCGCCGCTCGGCGCTGACCAGCAGCGCGTCGTAGTGGGTCGAGACACTCGATTCGAGGTTGACGACCCGATCCGGCCCACCGACGACCGGATTGAAGACCTCGCCGATGGTGCGGCCGATGATGAAGTGGGTGCCGTGGTTGTGGACGCCATCGACCCGCAGCGTGATGTCGTGCGGCAGCGCCTTCTCGAAGCCGAGGTTGAACTGCTGGACGCTCGGGTTCTGCATCCCGTTGTCGATGATGTTGATGCCCGAGGCGCCGGCGCCGGTCAGGATGAAGCCGGTGAACGGATTGGTGAACGAGGGCGCGAAGGGCGGGAACCGGCCGGTGTTCGGATCGAGGAAGAACACGTTGCCGGCCTTCACCTCGATGGGCAGCGCCCGGCCGTCCAGGCCGCGCTCGAGCGACTCGATCTGCAGCGTGATGCGGTCGTAGTAGATGCCGAAGCCGCCGTGGACGCTCTGGCGGCCGTCACCCGGCGCCCAGTTGAAGCCGAGCCGCGGGCTCCAGTTGTTGCTGTCGCGCTTCCGCGTGCCCTGCAGGAACGGCTGCACGAGCGGGTTGATCTCGCCGACGCGGCTGATGTTCTTGACGTCGGTGTCGAGCTCATAGCGCAGCCCGAGATTCAGCGTCAGGTCGGGACGGATCCGCCAGTCGTCCTGGACGAAGAACGCGACGTGGTTGTTGTCGGCGTCGGGGATGACCAGCGCCTCGGTCGGCTTGCCGCTGCGCAGCGTCACCGCGAACAGCAGGTCGCCGTCGTCGACGCGGCCGTCGCCGTTGTGGTCGAAGGTCGCGAAGTCCTCGACCAGCTCGACGCGGCCGTCCTGGAACACGCCGAGGTCGAACAGGGCGTCGACCTTCTGCCACTCGCCGCCGGCGCGGATGGTGTGGGCGCCGCGCACCAGCGTCACCGTGTCGGCGATCTGGAAGCGGTTCTGCGTGGTGCCCTGCGGGACGCGGAACGAGGTGCCGTCCTGGATGCTCGGGAACGTCAGCTGCGGTCCGCGCGCCAGCGGCGCGATGGCGTTGTCGAAGGTGCTGATCGACACCGTGGCGCTGTTCAGCAGGCGAGGACTGAGGACGCGGCTCCACGTGCCGACGATCGACTGGTAGCTGTTCTCGCTGCGCTGGCGCTGCGTGGCCGAGCCGATCGGGCGATCGAGGCTGCTGGCGCTGGTGTCGGTGGCCTTCTCGCCGGCGTAGCGAATCATCACGCTGTCGGCGGCGTTCGGGCGAACGTCGATGCGGCCGGAGCCCAGGACGTCGTCGAGCGGCGCCGTGGCGAAGGTCCGCCGGATGGTGCGCGATGCGACGTCGCGCTCCCCCACCAGCACGGCGCCGTCCTGGTTGCGGTACTCGGCGGCGCCGAACCAGAAGGCCTTCCCCCGCACGAGCGCGCCGCCTGCTGATCCAGCGATCTGCTGCCGATCGAACGGCAGCTCGTCGCCGGACGAGCGATCGAACGTCGCCGGCAGCCCCTGCCAGGCGCTGTCGCGCGCGAACAGCGCGACCGACCCCTTGAGCTGATCGCTGCCCGACTTGGTGACCACGTTGATCAGCGACGATGCCGACCGGCCCGACTCGGCCGAGAACCGGTTGGTCGCGATCTGGAACTCCTGGACCGATTCCTGGGTGACGTTCTGGAGCGGGCCGCCGACCACGTCGTCGTTGTTGTCGGTGCCGTCGATCATGATGTTGCCGCCGCGCCCGAGCTGCCCGGCCGACGAGATGACGACGCTGTTCGACTTGGTCGGATCGAAGTTCGGGGCCGGCGCGTTGCCGGGCACGAGCAGCGCCAGCTCGAGGAAGTTGCGGCCGTTCAGCGGCAGCGCCTCGATGGCAGTCGAGGACAGGACGGCGTCCACCACCGAGCGCGTCGTGTCGACGCCGCCGGCCGTCGACGCCACGTCGACCCGCTCCTGCACGCCGGCCACGGCCAGGGCGACGTCGACGGTGACGCTGCGGCCGACTTCGAGGACGACGCCGGTGCGGCGCGTCTCGGCGAAGCCCTGCGCCGACACCCGCACGTCGACGACGGCAGGTGGCAGACCGGCCACGACGAACGTCCCGTCGGCATCCACGGGGACCTCGCGGCTCAGCCCGGTCTCGGCCGCAGTCACCGTGACCGTCGCCGCGATCACAGGCCGGCCTTGCGCGTCCTGGACGCGTCCGCGAATCGTCGCCGTGGGCACCTGCGCCCAGGCCGCCACCGCCGTCACCATCACAACGGCCGCCACTACGGCCAGCCGACACACCTTTCGCATGCTGCCCCTCCGGGAGCCGGACGCACCGACTTCCACTGTTCGAAGTGGGCAGCATGGACCGCGAGCCCGACCGCCGGCCAGTACCTGAAGGCACTACGTCGGTCGCGGTTTTAGGTGAGCCCGCCGTCAGGGACGAGGCGATGCCGCGGCACCGAGGTCGACGCGCCAGGTCGATCCGTCCATGCCGCCGATCACGCCGACGAGGCCGACAGCACCCAAGCTCGATGCCGGCACTGTCGGCCAGACCGCAAGGACCTCTCCGCTGGTCAGGTCGCGGAGCTCGGCGCAGGAGCGTTCGTTTCGCACGAACAGCCCCGCCGCGGTGACGATGGCGCCGTGGGCATGCTGTCCGGACGTGGTCGCCCAGAGCGTTCGCCCGTCGGCGGCGTCATGCGCGGCGAGGCGGCCGCCACTCAGCACGATCACCCGGTTGCCCGTCTGCAGCGGCGCGACGTGAGGCCCCCAGGTACCGTCCGGCGCGATCGGCCGCGTCCATCGGGGCACCAGCGTCTGCGCGTCATAGCAGCCGACGACCCGGCTCGTGACGCACACGCCGGCCGGCCCGACCGAGACTCCGATTGCCGCGCCGTCGGTGGCCAGGAGCGCCGTCCCCTCGGCCGCGATCCGCAGCAGACCGTCCCGTGTGCCGACGTAGACGGCGTCACCCGCAGACGCGAGATCGTAGACGTCGGACGTGACGTCCACGACGCGGCGAACCGTTCCAGCCCGGGGATCCCACCACTCGACGCGTCGGGCTCTCGCGACCACGACCAGGTCGTCGCTGACCCCCAGCCCGAGGACGCGGTCCCTCTCTGGATTGCCCGCCAGCGCCCGCCAGCGAACCCGTCCGCCCAGATCCACCGCCGCGAGGTCCCCCTCGTAGGAACCGGTGACGAGACGGTCGCCGGCCCAGACGCCGCGGTCTGCGGTCACGTCGGGCGTCGGCGTGGACGTCAGGCGTCCGGACGCGATGTCGAGCGCCAGCAGGCGTCGCCGGCGCCACCAGCGCGGTCCGCCCGGGGTGTCGACCAGCCATTGCAGCGAATCGCGCTGCGTGGGGTGCTCGAGTCGCACGACCGGCGTGGCCACGCGGCTGTGCCGCAAGCGGACGTCGAGCGCGGTCAAACCCTCGCGTGCCACTGGTTCGTCCGAGTCCCGCGCCAGGCGGCGCAGGACGTCTTCGTAGCCATTCGGTTCCAGGCGAGCGGCCACACGCACGGCGCCCAACCGTCGCGCCGCCACTCCCGACGTTGCGGCCGCTTCGATCCAGGCCCGCCGGACACCGGCGGACGCCCGGCCGAGCAGGCGCAGCGCATTGAACCGCAGGTGCTCGACGCCGCCGCCCGTCACCTCGATCAGCTCGAGGGCGAAGCGGTCGTCGATCGGTTCGGCGACGTGAAGGCCTGCCGCCGCGAAGCTGTTGGCGATCCAGGCCGCCTGCGGCAGGTGGCCGTTCTCGCGCCACCAGGCGTCCCAGGCCGGGTAGTAAAGGCCGCGGTCGACGTTCGTCGTGAACGCCAGCGCCCGAACGAGGTGCCAGTGCACGCACGAGAACGCGTGCTGCACGGGCGTACGGATGAACAGGCTCGAGAGAAACGTGGCCGGATCGCCGTCGTGCGGCGCCGCCGGGGCCGCCGGCGCGGGCGGACCCTGGGTCCCCGCATCGAGGCGGAAGCGTTCCAGCAGCAGCGGCACGGTCGTCTCGTCGCCGATCTCCGCCGCCGAAACATACGTGTCGTGCGGCTGCCGATAGCGGCGCAGCACGTCGTGCATGGCCGCGCGCCGCTCGGCCACCGTGACCGGCTGCCCGGCGCTTCGCGTCGTCACCGGGCGCTGCGCACTGGCGACACTCGCGATCGCACCGACGCCGGCCAGGAGAGCGCCGACGACGATCTGTCGCCGCCGATGATCGGACACGTCAGCTTGGACACCAGCTGACGCGCCGGGTCCATCCATCCCGAGCCGGGTCAGTATCGCCAGCTGGAGAGGTCGGCGCCGGCCGGGGCCGTCTTGCGGATCCGCTCGGCGATGCGCGGGATGAACATCTGGTGGTAGCGCAGGCGCGAGTAGGCGTTGGGCTTCGTCGGGTCGCCGTTCCAGCAGTGCTCGGCGCGGTCGCCGTAGGCGACTTCCCCGCCGTAGGCCGGGTTCTTCGTGGTCTTCAGGAAGTCCTCGACGAGATAGACGGCGTTGTTCAGGTAGTAGTTGTCCATGTCGCCGACGTAGATATTGAGCTTGCCGGCGAGCTTGCGGCCGAGGCCCTTGTCCCAGTCGCGGCGCAGGATGACGGACAGGTCGTAGTGCTGCTTCCAGTAGTCGGCGACCGACCGGTCGATGACCCCGGTGCGCTTGTCCCACAGCCGCTTCGGGTAGCCGTCGGCGCCGACCGGCGAGTAGACCGCCTCCCAGATGTCCCACTGCCCGCCCGAGCGGCCCTTGCTCCCGAGCACCAGCTCCATCTGGTTCATCGATTCGAGCGTGATGCCGACGTGCCCGAGATAGTTGCGCAGACCCGGCCGCGGCACGCGCGCCCACGGTCCCTCGGTGTAGTAGGCGTTGGTGTCCTGGTAGATGTCGATGACGGTGTAGGCGCGGAAGTCGATCGGGTCGGGGCAGGCCACGTAGGCACCGTTGAACGCGTCGGGATAGAAGATCTGGGCGGCCATCGCCTCCCAGCCGCCGGTCGAGCCGCCGTACATGAAGCGCGACCAACCGGTGCCGAGGCCGCGGTACTTCTTCTCGAGGTAGGGGATCAGCTCCTCGACGATGGCGTCGCCGTAGGGGCCGAGATTGGCCGAGTTCACCGCGTAGGAATCGTCGTAGTAGGGGTTGGCGTGCTGGATCTCGACAACGAGCACCCGCGGAAATCCCGGCGACGTCCAGTCCTTGAACAGCTGGATAGGCCTGCTCCTCCTGGATGCGGTTGTAGCAATCAAGGTGGAACCGCTCCGAGCGCTCGCACTTCAGGTTCGGGCCGGGCGGCGTCTCGCGCCAGCCGTCGATGGTCTGCGGAAAGTGCCCGTGGTTGATGACCAGCGGATAGCGCGCATCGGGATGCGTGTCGAAGCCCTCGGGGACGAGGACGTGCGCGCCGAGGAACATCGGCCGGCCCCAGAACTTCGTCAACCGCTCGCTCTGGATCCGCTCGTGGCGGACGTACTTCGTCGGCGGCGGATCGGCGATCGGCGGGATCACCTTGTCGAGCGTCACCTGGACGCCGGCGCCCGCGGGATCGATCCGCAGCGTCGCCGGCGCGCTGAAGACGTTGCCTGGCGCACGGTTCCACTGCTGCCCTTCGCCGCGATCCATCGGCAGCTTGACGACATGGCCGTCGGCCCGCCGGAACGTCTCGTAGCGATGGAGCAGCGCCTGGACGCGATACTCGCCGGCCGGGACGTCGCGCAGCGAGCCGCGCGGATAGCCGAGGACGTCGGCGTCGATCGTCTTCGCCTCGCCAGGCCGCCAGCCGTCGACGTCGATGCCGAAGACCTGCTGCGTCGTCGGCCCGGGCTCGATCTGAAAGCGCGGCTCCGCGGACGCGTCCGTCGACAGCAGCAGGAGCAGACGGCCGTCGACCGGGCCGTCGACGACGCCAGGCGCGAGGGTGATGGTGATCCCCGGACCAGCCCCAGGCGCGCCGGAGGTGACGGACGCGAGCGGCGCCAGCGCCGCCACGAGGAGAACCGCGATCAGCGGTACGACACGACGCATCCGGACCGTCCTTTCGCCGCGCCGTCCGCTACGGGAGGGCCACGGCCGTGCGATACACCGGGTAGAGGTTGAGACGCTCGTCGAACGCCGGATGCCGGCGGTAGAAGAAGTCGAGCCGCGCCGCCGGATCGCGCACGAAGGCCGGATCCTCGGCCAGCCGCTTCTCGAAGGCCTGGCGCAGCTCGGGGTCCTTGGCCATCGCCTCGCCCGCCCACTGCTCTGCCACGTACGCCTCCATGTATTCCCGGCGCTCGAAGGCGACGTTGAAAAAGCCCCAGGCGCCGAGCGAATCCGGCCCGGTCGGCTCGAGCAGTGTCATCAGCATCCACGCATTCGGCTGCGCGATCGGCACGAACAGGGAGCCGGCCGGCACGTCGCGGGTCTCGGCGGCCCACGCACCGGCCAGGTTCGCCGCCGTGCGACCCTCGAACGTAGCGGTGCCCAGCGTGACCTTCGTCGCCCGGAACGTCTGGAGTGCGGCCTTCGGCACCGCAGCGGCCAGCACCCGGCTCTCGATGCCGTGCAGGGTCAGCTTCGCCGCCACCAACGCCGCCTGCGCCGCGGGCACGACGTAGCCGCCTCGCGGCGCGTCGACGGTCACCGCTGGCGTGATCTCGTCGAACAGCGGCACGCGCCAGATCTGCGGTGTCGCCGGATCGTAGCGGGTCACCAGCGCCCCGGAGACCGCCGACGGCTCGCGCTGGTAGGCATAGCCGCGGAAGTCGATCGTGCGCGTGTGCTCGGTCGGCCGCCAGCTCAACGCGACTGGGCTGCCGCCGATCCGCGACGCGCGCTCGTCTGCCGCCCTCGCCGCCTCGCGCCACGCCGAGCCGTTCGCCGCCGCGGCCTCGAGCATCGTCAGGATGCTGTGCCGCGTGATCGTCACCCGCGCCGGATACGGCTTCCACGAATGCGTCTCGACGAGGACGCCGATGCGCCGGCGGCCACCCCAGTATTCCTGCGAGAAGCGCGCCGGCCCGACGTTGACCGCGAAGCCGGAGGCCGGCTCGTCGTCGCGGATCAACGACGGATAGAAGTCGAGCGGCAGCGACCCCTTCTCCGTCAGCGTGCGCAGCAGCGTCCGGAGCAGGCCGTTGGCGGCCGCCCGGAGGCCGGCATCGCCGACCAGCGTCGGCGCCACGTTGAACGACACGTCGTGCTCGAACTGCGCGCCGTCGGTGACGTGCAGGTCGGCGTAGAGGATCGGATCCCACTCGTTCAGCAGGCGCAGCATGGCCTGCATCTCCGGTGCCTCGGCCTTGACGTAGTCGCGGTTGAGGTTCAGGTTCTGGCTGGTGGCGCGCCAGCCGACTTCCTCGGGCCCGACCTGGTTCGGCCGGTTGGCCTTGCTGACCCGCTCGTGGCCGTCGACGTTGAACACCGGCACGAACACCAGCGTGACCCGGCCGAGCACGCCGGGCGAGGCGCGGCCCTCGAGCAGTTCGCGTAAGGCGAGGAAGCCGGCGTCCTTGCCGTCGATCTCGCCGGCGTGGATGCCGCCCTGCATCAGCAGCACCGGCCGTGCCTTGGCCCGCGCCGCGGCGGGCGTCAGGGTGCCGTCGGCCGAGGCGACGAGGGCCAGCATCGGCCGCCCTTCCGGCGACGTGCCGAATTCGACGCAGCGGACCTGGGCCGGCCAGGTTCTGGCGAAGGCGGCGCAGAGGCGCTGCACCTCGGCGAACCGGCCGGTTCGGGCGTAGCCGGATCGCTCGGCCACCGTCGTCAGCATGTCGCGATCCTGGGCGTGGGCGACCGCGGCGAGGACGAGCGCGGCCAGGGTGAGAAGGGTGACGGGCAGGCGACGCGGCATCGGTGCCCCGACTATAGATCAGCGCGAGATCGTCGCGGCTGGCGGTCAGCTCGGGAAGCCGATCTTGAGGTCGGCGACCAGCGGCAGGTGATCCGAGGCCATCAGCGCCGTCCGTCCCCGCTTCAGGTGGGCGCCGACGATCTCGACGTTGCCGCGATAGTAGATGTGGTCGAGGTGCAGGAACGGCAGGACACCGGGGTAGGTCCGGCGCCGCTTCAGGAAGCCGCGCAGGTCGAGGCTGCTGAGCCGCTCGGTGAGGACGCGGGTGGCCGGCCCGCGCAGCCACTCGTTGAAGTCGCCGAGGACGACGCACGGCTCGCCGGCGGTCGGCGCGTCCAGGATCCGCGCCAGGTGCACCGCCTGGGCCCGCCGTTCGAGGAGCGCCGTGCCGAGGTGGACGTTGTAGACGTGCAGCACGCCCTTGCCGACCTGCAGGTCGACGCGCTGACAGCCGCGCGCCTCCCGGCCCCGCCACGTCAGGTCGTGGCGGTGGTGCCCGCACACCGGGAAGCGGCCGATGATGGCGTTGCCGTAGGGTCGGCCGCGCAGCAGTCGCGTCGGCGCCATCACCGGCGTCATGCCGAGCAGCGCCGCGATCTCCTCGGCCTGGCCCATGCCTTCGGCGCCGGGCCCGATCACTTCCTGCAGGGCGATGACGTCGGCCTCGAGGCTGGCGATCACGTCGGCGATGCGCGACGGATCAGTCCGCCGATCGAGGCCGCGGCTGCGGTGGATGTTGTAGGTCGCGATGCGCAGCGAGACGTAGCGCATGGTCAGACCTGGTCCTCGAAGAGCGCTGCGAGCAGTTCCTGGGCGCGGGTGACGACACCGCGCCGCTGCCAGGCGTCGAGCGTGACGCGATCGCTGACGGCGAGGTCGTCGGCGAAGATGCGGACGAGGCGGGCGACGCAGCCGCGATCGTGGATCGAGACGTTGCTCTCCTCGTTGAAGGCGAACGACCGGTTGTCGAAGTTGGCGGTGCCGACGGTGGCCCAGGCGTCGTCGACGACCATCGTCTTCTGGTGCAGCATCGTGCGGTTGTATTCGTAGATCTCGACGCCGGCCTCGAGCAGCGAGCCGATCAGCCGGACGCTGTTGTGGCGGGCCAGCCAGTTGTCGTTGCGGATGCCGGACACGATCACCCGCACCTCGACGCCGCGGGCCCGCGCGCCGCGCAGCGCGTCGATCGCCACCTGGTCGGGCACGAAGTACGGGTTGGCGATCAGGATCGAGCGGCGCGCCGAGGCGATCGCCAGGTAGTACATCGTCCGCACCGGTGAGGCGCCGGCCGAGGGCGAGCTGAGCACCGTCAGCACCGCCGCGTCGCCGGCCTGGGCGGGAGGCGGGAAGAACTCGGGCCCGCTCACCATCTCCCCCGTCGTCCGCAGCCAGTTCTGGGCGAAGCCGGTCTGCAGCGGCATCGCGCCGGGCCCTTCGACGCGGACCTGCATGTCGCGCCAGTGTTCCGGATCCTGGGCGCAGCCCAGCCAGTGGTCGGCGATGCCGGCGCCGCCGGTGAAGGCGATCGCGCCGTCGACGACCAGCGACTTGCGGTGGGTGCGGTAGTTGAAGCGGTCGAGCGTGTACCAGCCGATCGGGTTGAACCAGGCCAGCTGGCAGCCGCCGTCGGCGAGCACCTTCAGGATCTCGGTGCCGATCGAGGCCGAGCCGACCGCGTCCAGCAGCAGCTTCACCGGCACGCCGGCGCGGGCCCGGTCGGCGATGGCCTGCGCGAACTCGAGGCCGATGTCGCCCTTCCAGTAGATGTAGGCCTCGATGGTGATCGAGCGCCGGGCGCCGCGGACCGCTTCGAGCATCGACGGGTAGAACTCGTCGCCGTTGTTGAGAATGTCGATGGCGTTGCCGGTGAGCAGCGGGACACCCGTCGAGCCGACCATGCTGTCGAGGAAGGCGTCGGAGTCGACCGCCATCCGGTGATCGACGGCGAAAGCCAGGCCCGGATCACGCAGCGCGATGGCCTGGCTCAGCGCAGCCATCACGCCGGTGCCGAGCGCCCACCACCAGCTATCGGTGGCCAGCGCCCAGGTGCAGGCAACGGTCCACGGCAACGACCACCACAGCCAGCCGCGGACCCGGGCCATGAGCCCTCGGACGATCCGCCGGCGATGGCGCCGGCGGGCCACCGGCGGCTCCAGCCGGTGCCGCCACTCCCGCGGCACGCGCCGCTGGCGGAAGCGGCGCGGCTGTGTCCGCGGCCGCCTCGCTTCCCCGCGAGCCAGCACGCTCGACATGGCGTCAGCCTAGCATGGCGTCGGCCGGCGGTCGCGGGCCGCGGCGCCGGTCCGACGCGGAGGCGCGGCATATACTCGAGACGGCATGTCCGAGGCGCGCCCGCACCTGTCGATGCTCCGCTCCTACACCGCGGCCGACGCGCTGACCATCGGCAACGCCGCGTGCGGCACCATCGCCATCTTCCTGTGTCTCGACTACGTCGAGACCAGCAGCCCGCGGTGGCTGTGGATCGCCTTCGTGCTGCTGCCGCTCGCGCTCGTCTGCGACGTGCTGGACGGCTACGTGGCGCGGCTCGATCGCCGCCGTCAGTCGACCCTCGGCGGCGACCTCGACTCGCTCGCCGACGTCATCTCGTTCGGCGTCGCGCCGGCCGTGCTCGGCTTCACGGTCGGCCTGCGCGGCGGCTGGGACATGCTGATCCTCACCTACTTCGTCGTCTGCGGCGTCAGCCGTCTGGCGCGGTTCAACGCGACCGCCGCGGCCCTGGCCGACCAGACGACCGGCAAGGTGAAGTACTTCGAGGGCACACCGATCCCGACCAGCGTCGTGATCGTGGCGGTGCTGGCCGTCGCCTTCTGGGCCGGCCGCACCGGCGATGCGCTGTGGCTGGGGTCGTGGCGGATCGGGCCGGCGCTGCTCCACCCGCTGACGCTGCTCTATGCGGCGAGCGGCAGCGCGATGATCAGCGCGACGCTGCGGATCCCGAAACCGTAACCGGGCCGGCCGTCGGGCGCTGGCTTCCCTTCCCCGCGCGATCCGGGGCATGCTCAGCGGGCATGATCGATACCCTGCACGCCTGGATCAGCGCCGCGGACGCCTTCGTCTGGGGCCCACCCCTCCTCATCCTGCTGTTCGGCACCCACATCTTCCTGACCGTCCGCACGGCGTTCATGCAGCGCCATCTGCTGACCGCGATCCGCCTGTCGGTGACCGCCGAGAAAGGCGCCGCCGGCGACGTCAGCCCGTTCGCTGCGCTCACGACCGCCCTTGCCGCCACCATCGGCACCGGCAACATCGTCGGCGTCGCGACGGCCGTCAGCCTGGGCGGCCCCGGCGCGGTCCTGTGGATGTGGCTGACCGGCGTCCTCGGCATGGCGACGAAATACAGCGAGGCGCTGCTCGCGGTGAAGTATCGCGTCAAGACCGAAGACGGGACCATGCTCGGCGGGCCGATGTACGCCCTCGAGCGCGGCCTCGGCATGAAGTGGCTCGGGGTGCTCTTCGCGCTGTTCACCGTCTTCGCCTCGTTCGGCATCGGCAACATGGTGCAGGCCAACTCGATCTCGACGCTGGCGGCCTCGCAGTTCGGGGTCAACGTCCACATCACCGGCGTCGTCCAGGCGCTGATGACGGCCGTCGTCGTGCTCGGCGGGCTGAAGGTCATCGCCCGCGTCTGCGAGCTGCTGGTGCCGTTCATGGCCATCGTCTACATCGCCGGCTGCCTGGTGATCCTCTACACCAACGCGCATCTCCTGGGACCGGCGATCTCGCTGATCGTCACGAGCGCCTTCACGCCGACCGCCGCCGCCGGCGGGTTCGCCGGGGCGTCGGTACTGGCCGCGGCGCGCTACGGCGTGGCGCGTGGGCTCTTCTCGAACGAATCGGGGTTGGGGTCGGCGCCGATCGTCGCGGCCGCGGCGCAGAGCCGCAACCCGGTCCGCCAGGCATTGGTGTCGTCGACCGGCACCTTCTGGGACACGGTGGTGATCTGCCTGCTGTCCGGCCTGGTGGTGGTGACGAGCATCATGGCCGAGCCGTCGCTGGGCACGCTCAAGGGCTCGGAGCTGACCGCCGGTGCGTTCCACCAGGCGATGCCGACGTTCGGTCCGCTGGTGCTGACGATCGGCCTGCTGACGTTCGTCTACTCGACGATCCTCGGCTGGTCGTACTACGGCGAGCGGGCCGCCGAGTACCTGTGGGGCAAGGCCTCGATCCTGCCCTACCGCCTGCTGTGGGTCGTCGCCGTCTACGCCGGCTCGGTGGCGACGCTCGGCTTCGTCTGGGATTTCTCGGACCTGGCGAACGGCCTGATGGCGGTCCCCAACCTCATCGCGCTGCTCCTGCTCTCGAACGTGGTCGCCGCCGAGACGCGCCGCTACCTGACGAGCGGCCGCCTCGACGACGCCGGCGATTGAGTCACGACGCGCGCTGGCCCGCGGAATGGGCCTAGTCGTCGAGCACGAAGGTCACCATCATGTTGATCTGGTACTCGTTGATCTTGCCGTTCGCGTCGCAGCGGACGTGCTGCTCCTTGATCCAGGCGCCGCGCACGTTGCGCAGCGTCTTGGCGGCACGGGCCAGGCCTTGCTGAATCGCGTCCTCGAAGCTCTTCGTCGAGGTGGCGCTGATCTCGGACACCTTGGCAACGGACATAGGCATTCCCCTTCATGAAGGTGGGCGCGTCAGGACCGGCCGAACATCCGGCCGATCATGCCGCCCACGTCATCGATCATCGAGCCGTCACGGTTCTTGTCGACGAACGGCGTCAGCATGTCGAGCAAGCCGCCCGAGTTCGCGCCGGCATTGACGGCAGCGGGCGTCAGGCCGCCCTGCGCCTGCTGGCGCGCGAACGCGCCCATCATCAGCGTCGCGGCGAGGGGCAGCAGCCGCTTCAACACCTCCGGGCTGATGCCGGTCTGGGCCGCCGTCGAATCGGCGACCGCGCGGCTGGCGTCCCGGCTGCCGAGCACGTGGCCGAGGATGCCGTTGCCGTCCGTCATCGCCTCGGGGCCCGAAAGCGCCGTGGGATCGTCGATGTACTGTTGGTGATTGCCGCCAGCCAGCGCGGCGATCAGCCCGGACAACCCGTCGGGCGTCCGGGCGTTGCGCTGGAAGCCTGCCGCCAGCGCCGGCACCAGAGTCGACAGCGCGGTCGCCGTTTCCGCCTCGCCCAGGCCGACCTGGGCCCCGGCCTGTCGAACGGCGTCCCCACCTTGCGCGCTCATGATCACGTCCAGGATGTTCATCGCTCTGCTCCTTGGCGCGGCGTTCAGAACTTGGCGGTGACCGCGGTCACGAGCGCCACGTCGTTCTTCTTCGTGTCCGCCGTCGGTGGCCGGTTCTTGAAGGTGTCGAGCAGGTCGCAGGACAACTGGAACCGTTCTGAGATCTTCGTGGCCAGGCCGATCGAGAACGTGTAGAGGCCGTCCGCGAAGTCGTCCGCCTTCCACAGCGCGGTCACGCTCTGCTTGAGCGTGGCGGTCGGCGTCAGCTGGTGCTCGAGCTTCTCGCCGGCGGTGACGGCGACGCTGACGTCCGCGTCCTGGCTCGGGTTCTTCTCCCACACCGCGCCAATGCCGCCGTCGACCGTGAACTTGGTCGCCGCCGTGTCCACCACCTTGTAGCCGGCGCCGGCAGTCGGGGCGATCAGATAGTCGATCAGCTTGAACGTGTCGCGGAGGTAGTCGAGCTGCCCGTAGACGAAGGCGCGGTCGCTCAGCGTGTACTGGTCGCGGAACGCGAACGACAGCCGGTTGGCGACGAGCTCGTCGTTCTGCGAGCCGCGCAGGAACAGGCCCTTGGCCTTGAGGACGTTCCTGGTCTTCGGATCGCGCGTCGCGTCGAAGGCCAGGTTGAAGGTGAGCGTGTCGCTGTTGCCCCGGGTCAGGGCCAGGCCGGCGCCGGCCGTGCCTTCCCATAGCCCGGGATCGGGCGGCGGAGGCGGTGCGGCCGGTGGCGGCGGAGCGGCCTGGGCCCACGTGGACGCGGCGCTCAGGCACGACATCGCCGCGACCACAATGAGGAGCATCAGCGCGCGCTGCGTTGTGGCCGGCATCGAGCCGTTATACTCTGCCGCGCCGGCGACGTGTCGGCAAATCGTGTCGTGAGGCAACGGAGCCCGCGCCTCCCCGGATGAGCCGGCGTGCCGTAGACTCCTCCTCGTGCTGATCGACCCAGCCACCCGGCACGATCTCGACGTTCTTACCGCATCGACACCGCGCGGGCGGACGATCTGGAGTCTCGTCGATCGCACGCGGTCGCGAGCCGGACGCGAGTATCTGCGCCAGAGCCTGACCGCACCGGATCACGATGCCGGCGCCGTCGTCGAACGCCAGCGCGCCCACCAGGCACTGTCGCGGGATCTCGACGGCTACGGCCGCTTGCTCGACGCCGTCGGCGCCGACGCGGTCGGTCGTTACCTGGGTGCCACCTGGCAGCTCCCGTCCGCGCAGCCGGCGCTCGCCGGTGTCGGCCTGTGGCGGCCGGCGTGGTTCAAGGAGTACCTGCGCGCCATCGGCGACGGGCGGAGGCAGGTGCTCGCGGCGCCGCCACGCTGCGCGATCGCCTCGCGGCGGCGGATGCCGGCCCGCTGCGCGCGGTCGCCGAGACGCTGACGACGGCGCTGGCCTCGCCGCGCGTCCTCGAGCTGCACGCGCTGGCCCACGGCCGGCGCGCGTCGACGCGGATGGCATTCGACGGCGTCGCCCGCGACACGGGCCGGCCGGTGCTGGTCGCCATCCTGAATGCCGTCGGCCACGTCGACGCGATGTGGAGCCTGGCCGCGGTGACCGCGGAGCATCGCTGGGTCTATCCGCGGCCGGCCTCCCGGCTCGTCGTCGAGGGGCTCCGCAATCCGCTTCTCGACCCCGGACAGGGCGGCGTCGGCAAAGATCTGCGGCTCGACGAGCGGACGCGCGTCTGCGTCGTCACCGGGCCGAACATGGCCGGCAAGTCGACGTTCCTGCGCGCCGTCGCCCTCGCGGTGCTGCTGGCCCACGCCGGCTGCGGCGTCCCGGCGACGGCGATGGAGTTCCCGACCGTCGCCACGATCTTCTCGAGCGTGCAGATCACCGACGATCTGGCTGCGGGCGAGAGCTTCTACCTGGCCGAGGTGCGGCGGATCCGGGCGCTGGCCGTCGCGCTGCACGAGCACCGTTCGATGCTGGCCGTTCTCGACGAGCCCTTTCGCGGCACCAACGTCCACGACGCGACCGAAGCCAGCCTCGGCGTCGTCTCGCGCCTGGTCGGCCATCCCGGCGCGCTGGTGTTCGTCGCCACGCACCTCGCCGAGGTCGCGACCGCGCTGCGCGACGATCCGCGCGTCCAGTTCCTCTGCTTCTCGGCCGAGCTCGCCGGCGATCGACCGGTGTTCGACTACCGCCTGCGCGAGGGCGTCTCGACCCAGCGGCTCGGCATGACGCTGCTACGACAGGAGCGCGTGCTCGAGCTGCTCGAGCCGCGCCCCTGACGCCGCGGCTGCGCGGCCTACCAGAGCCGCTCGGTCGTCACCCGCATCACGAAATCGTGGTGCTTCAGTTCGGGTGGCAGCTTGGCCCGCTGCGCATCGGGCAGCTCGAACTCGATCGTCTCGCCCGGCCGTACCACCAACCGTTTGCGCCCGCCGCCGCCGCGACTGCCGGCGTCGTCGTGGACCGTCTGCTCGGCGTCGAAGGTGAGATCGATGGTGCCGTCGCGGCGGGCCCGGCCCGTGACGACGCCAGACGATGACAGCGTCACCGGACCTGCCGCGGTCGGCAGCGTGAGGGGCGGGAAGGCATAGGTCACGTCCGCGCCCTGCCTGCCCTGGGTCCTCACGCGCGTCGGCGGCGTCGACAGCGCGCCGCGATCGATCAGCCAGAGATTGAAGCCGAGCCCGGCGCGCTCCTCGTCGGCCGACGATCCGAAGCGCAGCTCGATGGCGATGGCGAAGGTCTCGCAGACCCCCGGCGTCGGCCCGGCGGCCCGTACGACGTCGAGGATGCCGCGCGCCCCATCACGCAGGGTCAGGCGCTCCTCCCGCTCGATGCTGCCCTCCAGGAGAACGCCGGACCGCGGCACACGGCGGCTCCACTTGATGTCCACCGTCGCTTCGTCGGCATCGATCTTCACCGGCGTCGCCTCGACGCGCCATGCGGCCGACGCCGTCTCGTCGAACGCCGCGAGGTCCCGGGCCGGCATCTGCAGCGAGTGCGAGCACTTGGCGCCGCGGTCCGACTCGAGGGTCACGGTGTTGAAGGGGGCCGTCGACTCCTGCGGGCGAGCCTGATGACGCCGCCCGCGCCCAGACCCGGCGCGCGCTGCTTGAAGCCGGGCATGGCGTAGACCCCCAGCGTCGGCACGATGCGTGGCGCCGCGGTCTGCGAAGCCGGCTGCGCGGTGGTGTGGAACGGTGAGCCCAGCGCGACGAGCAGGGCCGCAACGCCGACTCGGATGGTGGAAGACATCGGGCACCTCACGGTCGAATGACGGGCAGGGGTTCGAGCTGGACGATACGGGTGGGCTCCGGCGGGCGCTGCTGGCTGCGATAGCGCTCGGCGACCACCCCGGCGCCGAGGCCGGCCACCAGCAGCGCCGCCGCGGCCGCCAGCCGCCAACCGCCGGCGTGCCGTGGGGCCCCGGCGAGCCGCGGTGCCTGCGCCGCCACCCACTCACGTTCTCCTGGGGCCGGCGCGTGGAGCTCCTGGCGAACCGAGGCGAACGCCACCAGGGCGCGCCGCGCCTCGGGGTCCTCCAGCGCCCGCGCCAGCGCATCGGGATCGACGGCCTCGCGATCCATCAGGGCCGAGAGCAGCTCGGAGTGAGCAGTCGTCATCGAAACCTCGCACGGGGAAAGCCGCCTCGCGTGACGGCGGGAGGAGGCGAGCCCGCAGGGCCTGGCGGGCGCGATAGATGCGCGAACAGACAGCCGGGACCGTCGACCCGGTGGCGTCGGCGATTCCTCGGCGTAACTGAGCCCGCCCATCTCCCCGAGGAGGAGCGCGACGCGCTCGTCCTCGGGGAGGGCGTCCAGGCCGCGCTGCAGGTCGAGGGCGGCGACTTGATCGGCAGGGAGTGGCCGCGTCGGCCTCGATGGCGTGCTCCACGGAGCGGATACGCCGGCGGTTCGCATCGCGCAGCACGTTCTGGGCGATGCGGAAGACCCACGCCGCCTCGCGCTCGCGCGGCTCGTAGGCCGCCGATGCCTTGACCACGCGGAGGAAGACCTCGCCGGCAAGATCGTCGGCGGCGCCCGGGTCCCGGGTCAGCCGGAACAGGAAACGGCGGACGGCGCGGCCATGGCGCTCGAACAGGCCGAGGGCGACGGGGTCGGCGGCGGTGGGCGTCGTCACATCGGGATCAAACGCACCACCGGCCAAACAATCTCAGGCCGGCTCTGAATTCCGTGCGCGTTATGGCCGGCGGGGCGCCCGGGCGTGCCGCACCAGCCCAGCGATGCCGAACACCGTCGTCGCCGCGGCGGCGACCGTCAGCCAGTTGAAGTGGATGTTGCGCGTGATCGCCTTGAACACATCGCCCATGAAGCCGGTGTCCGGCTTGCACAGGGGTGTGTTGGCCAGGATCACCAGCTCCATCCCCTTGGGCAGGAAGAACACGTTGGTCTGCTGCACGTAGCGGGCATCGTTGAAGCTCCAGAAGCCGCCCTTGCCGTAGATGCGGCCCAGCGGCGTGTCTTCCTTGAGGTCCAGTCCGATCTGTCGATCGAGCATGGTCTGGGCCCGGACCGGATCGATGATCCCGCCGAGCCGCCGGAAGTTCGCCATGATCGCGAGCAGGTCGTCCACCGAGAGATGCCAGCCGACCGCCCCGCTCATCGCCGACAGATCGGCCTCGGCCAGTCCGGGAGATTGCACCGGGAACGGATACGCGAGCGCGTGGTCCGCTGTCCGCGTGAACGCCGAGGTCACGCCGACCGGGTCGAAGACGTTCTCCTGAACGTAGCGCTGGTAGCAACGAATCGTCGTCAGGTCCCAGGTACTGCTCGGTGACGCCCGGCCCCAGCAGCTGGAACAGGTGCGGCGAGTCGATCGTGCTCAGCAGGATGCGGCACAGTCCGTAGTTCATGTTCCGGTAGCCCACGCCGCCGACCACCCCGAGGGCGATCTGCTCCTTCATGTACGGGTAGTCGGCACGGCCCGGCTCGTTCAGCGCGACGAGCCCCGAGGTGTGGGTCAGGAGCTGCCGGAACGTGAGTCGATCGACCCCCGGCCCGCGGAGCCAATGCGTCGGCAGCCATCGAGCCACCCGCGCGTCGACCGAGATGCCGTGGTCGTGGAGCAGCTTGGTCATCGCCATCGCGGTGATCAGCTTGCTGGCGCTGGCGATGTGCATCTGCACGTCGGGCGCCCAGTCGATGTCCCCGTCGGGCGGCGTGCGCGCCTGCTTCCAGCGGTGGGCGAACACGACCCGGCCGTAGCGCCGCAGCTGCAGCGCATAGCCGCCGAGGCACGGGCTGAGCAGGTTGAACAGATCGGTGCTCAGCTGGTCGGTATCGAGCCGATAAAGCAGCCCGGAATGCGGTGGATCGTCCGGGTCGGTGACATCCCCGGCGTCGTGCAGTTCGATGTGCTGCGCGGCGTCGGCCAGGTGCCCGGGATTGAGGACATGGTCGCGCACCATGTCCACCGTCAGTCCGAGTGTGTGGAGAATCTCCACCGAACGGGCGTCGAACTCGCCTGGCATGGGGGCCTCCCGGGTGTGAGGCCGATTGTAGCGGTCAAACCGGCGTAGACGGCGAACTCGATCCCGCCCCCGTCGCCGTCCAGCGTCGAGGCGTACATCCGTCGAACGTTGACGAGCGCCGCGGCCACGGTTTGCCAGGCTCGCCTTCGGGACCTCCAGGCCACTCTCGGCGCGAGCCGTCCATTGCAGCCACCTGGTCATCCGCACGGCGCGAACGACGGTGCTGCCGACGACCGCGAAGACGAACAGCAGGCAGGCCTTGGGCCAGAGGGCCGGCTGCCCCCACACGTGGAACGCGTCCTGGGCGCTCAGGCCGCCTTGGACACTGCGTCGGCGAGACCGGCGTCAACGGCAGAGGACAGAATGGCTTCGCCGCGCGCCCCCATCCCGATTCCATCCCAGGACTTCTTCTTCAATCGGGGTCGCTGGGCGGTCGGTCGACCGCGGCGATCGTCTACCTTGGCAAACGCACCGAGTCTCGCGGAGGAGCATGTGAGCCACATCACCCGCCAGGTCACGATTGCCATCACCCTCGCGCTGTTCGTGTTCGCCTGCGGCGGCGACGAGAACCCGAACAACCCGACGCCGCAAGCGACGAATCGCGTGCTGCGCCTCGACGGCACGCTGAACTTCGGCGATGTCCAGGTCGGCCAGACCAACGAACGAATCTTCCGGATCTTCAACGACGGCAACGCGACGCTGACCGTCGCCGCCCTTCAGCCGTCGGGCGGAGGCAGCTACGTCGCGAGCTGAATGAATGGCGCGATCGCGCCCGGCGCGTCCCAGTCGGTGACGGTACGCTTCACTCCGGCCGCGGCTCAGAGCTACAACGGCGTGCTGACGATCAGCGCTGACAACACCGCGGGACCGAACCAGATGACCATCGTCGCGCGCGGCGTCCTCTTGCCCGGTCCCACCAGGGCCGTGGCGTCAGGGTCGAGTGCTGACGACGGCTTCGGGCGGCGGTCCCAGGAACGCATCCATCGCCCGAGCCGATAGACGAGCGCCGCTCCGGCATTGAGCGCGAATCGCCACGCCAAGCGCCTCGGCGATCTCCTCGGCGGTGGCGCCGTGCTGGCGCGCGGCATGGACGTGCGTCGTGATGCAGCCGCTCACATCGCGGTGACGCCGACGGCAGGATCGCCGATCAGTCCACGCCGGTCTCTCGGATCGAGAAGCGCGGTACTCCTGCATGTCTCGGACGTCGCTCAGAAGCCCCAGAGCTCCCCGGATCCTCCCTGCATCGCTACGCTTCGGGCTATCGTGACGCTACCACAGGGTGTGTTCTGCGAGGGGAGCCCATGCCGTCCGAACGGACGCCAGGCGTCGATGTCGCCGCGCCGGCGTCCACCGTCATCGAAGTCCGCGTCGCCGAACTGCGACAGCTGTTCAACGCGATCGATCCTTCGCCGTTCCGGGAGCGCGATCTGGACCCGCGGGCCGAAGCCTTCATCGTCGGCTGGGCTCGCGAGCTGCCTCGCGACGCCCCGCTGGCGCTGCTCGTGCACCTCGAACGTGCCTGCGGTCGTGACGATGAAGCCATCCTGCTCCGCGACGCGGTGCATGAGTACTTCACGCAGCGAGCGTTGGACTCGCGTAGGCAACTGCGCGAGCTGTTTCGACGCGGTCGCATCAGTCTTGCCATCGCGCTCGTGTTCCTGGCCGCGGCGATGGCGGCGAGCGACCTGATCCGCAGCCTGCCCCACAAACACTTCGCCGATGTCGTGGGCGAAGGACTGCTCATTGGCGGATGGGTGGCGATGTGGCGGCCGCTCGAAGTGTTCCTCTATGACTGGTGGCCGGTGCGTGCCGACGTGCGACTCGCGGAGCGACTGAGCGCCATGCCGGTCGACATCGAGTACACGGAGACGGCGTCCAGCGACGCCTGGCGGTCCGACTGGCCGGCCGTGCCCGCCGCCGATCGGCGAACGGCGGACGCCTTATAGCGCACGCCCAGCTGCAGCTCGCGGTTCCCGCGGCGCGACCACGTCGGTCGAGATGCGCTGGGCGAAGTCCGCCTTCGACAGGGCACGAACGGGATAGCATCACGCGGGTGGCGCTTCTCATTCTCTCGCCCTTCGTGCTGGCGATCGGCGCGGCCTGGCTGGTCGGCCGGTATCCGCATCGCGCTGGGGTGCTTGCCGCCTGGCCGGCGGTACTGGCGGCACTGTTCGGCCGCGAACTGCTGCGAGTGGCCTCCGAAGGATCGCGTCGGGTCGAGCTGGCGTGGGCGCCGTCGCTGGGCTTGTCGCTGTCCTTCAACCTCGATGGTCTGGGGCTGCTGTTCGCGACGCTGATCACCGGCATCGGCGCCCTCATCGTCCTCTACGCGAGTCGCTACCTCGACGGGCACGCCCAGGCTGGCCGCTTCTACGCGTGGCTGTTCGCCTTCATGGGCGCGATGCTCGGCGTCGTGCTGAGCGACAACATCCTCACCCTGTTCGTCTTCTGGGAGCTGACGGGCTTCACGTCGTTCCTCCTCATCGGCTTCGAGCACGAGCGGGCCGCTGCTCGCTCCGCGGCCGTACAGGCGTTGATCGTCACCGGCGCCGGCGGCCTGGCATTGCTGGCGGCCGGTGTGCTGCTCGTCGACGTGGCGGGCACGACGAGCGTGTCGGCCATGGTCGCGGCGAGGGGCTCAATCGTGACGAGCCCGTACCTACCCGGCGGTGGTGGCACTGGTCCTCCTCGCGGCGTTCACGAAATCGGCCCAGGTGCCGTTCCACTTCTGGCTGCCGAACGCGATGGAGGCGCCCACCCCGGTGAGCGCGTACCTCCACTCCGCCACCATGGTCAAGGCGGGGATCTACCTCATCGCCCGAATGACCCCCGTGATCGGCGCGACGCCGATCTGGACGACGGCCGTGACGCTGGCGGGCGCCGCGACGATGGTCGTCGGCGCCTATCGCGCCGTGCAGGAGACCGACCTCAAGCGCATCCTCGCCTACTCGACGCTGAGCGCGCTCGGCGTGCTGACCATGCTGCTCGGGGTAGGCACGCGCGAGGCCATCGTCGCGGCACTGGTGTATCTCGTGGCGCACGCCTGCTACAAGGGAGCACTCTTCCTGGTTGCCGGCATCATCGACCACGAAGTGGGCGGGCGGGACATCTCGGCGCTGGCTGGTCTGCGTCGAGCCATGCCGATCACGGCGCTGGCGGGCGGCGCAGCCGCCCTCTCGATGGCGGGAGTTCCGTTGACGCTCGGCTTCCTCGGCAAGGACGGCGCGTATGAGGCGCTCCTGCACGGGAGCACCGGGTTCCCCTGGCGGCTCGTGCTGATCGTGCTCGCCAGCATCCTCCTCGGCCTCGCCGGGTTGCTCGCCGGTGTGCTGCCGTTCTACGGCCGCGTCGCGCCGACACACGACGCACACGACCCTGCATGGGCCATGTGGCTGCCGCCTCTCGTCCTCGGCGGCAGCGGTCTGGTGGCGGGCATCGCCCCGTTACTGCTCAACGGCCCTCTCTCCGCGGCGGCGACCGCCACCGCCGGTGTTCCGGTCGATGTCTCGCTGAGCATCTGGCACGGCTTCACGCCGGCGCTGCTGCTCAGCGGGCTCACGCTCGCAGCCGTCGGCCTCGGGTATCTGGCGCGCCAGGCCCTGAGGACCCGGACGTGGCGGCCGCCCTACGGCACGGAGGATGTCTACGAGGGCGCGCTCTCGATGCTCGATGCGGTGAGCCGCCTCATCGCTCCCGCATTGCACAGTGCGCCACTGCGGACGTACGTCATGGTCATCGTGGCCACGACGGTGCTGATCGGTGGCGCGGTGCTGGTGACGGATCCGGGCCTGGGCTCGGCCGTGCCGCGCACCAGCATCACGATCCCCGACGTCCTCATCGTCATCGTCATCCTCACCGGTGCGATCACGGCAACCTTTGCCCAGTCGACGATGTCGGCGGTCCTCTCGCTGGGGGCGGTCGGCTACGGCGTGGCGGTGATGTTCCTCACCTTCGGAGCGCCTGACCTGGCGATGACGCAGTTCTCGGTGGAAACGCTGACCGTGCTCATCTACGTGCTGGTCTTCCGGCACTTCCGCGGACTGGGCCAGTTGTCGTCGTGGCTGGTTCGTGGACGCGACGGGATCATCGCCATCGCGATCGGACTGTTCATTGGTGGCCTGCTCCTGTCGGTGGCCACCACCGACACGGCTCCGCGGCTGAAGGCGTACTTTGCGGAGTTCGGACCGACCTTGGGGCACGGCCGCAACATCGTCAACGTCATCCTGGTGGATTTTCGCGCCTTCGACACGCTCGCGGAGATCACGGTGCTGGCCACGGCGGCGCTCGGCGTGCGCGCGCTGCTGCGACTGGCGCCCGACGATCGACCCGGCGATGGACCCGTTCGACCGGTGAACTCGCCGATCTTCCGCACCGCCACGCGGCTGCTGATGCCCCTGCTCCTGCTCTTCGCCGTCTTCCTGCTGTTGCGCGGCCACAACGCGCCTGGTGGGGGCTTCGTCGGCGGCCTGGTTGCCGCGGCGGCGTTCGCCCTCTACGGCATCGCATTCGGCGTGCAGCGCGCCCGGCAGGCGCTGCTGGTGAATCCCCTGACGCTTCTCGGCGCAGGCCTGCTGGTCGCACTGGTCAGCGGCCTGCCGGCCGCGCTGCGCGGGCAGCCCTACTTGACGGCGCTGTGGCCTTCCGGGCCGGTGGCGCTCGGGACTCCCGCCCTGTTCGATGTCGGCGTCTTCCTCGTCGTCGCCGGGGTGGTCCTGATGATGGTCTTCAGCCTCACGGAGGAGTCCTGATGGAGCTGCTCCTCGCGGTGGCCTCCGGTGTCCTCTACGCGGCCGGGATCTACCTGATGCTGCGGCGCCGCCTCGCCCAGCTCATCATCGGCCTCGGCTTGCTGTCCAACGGAACGAACCTGCTGATCTTCACCGCAGGAGGTCTCACGCGGGGACGCCCGCCGGTCATTCCGGAAGGCGCAGCCGCGCTCGAACCGCCTTACGCCGATCCCGTGCCGCAGGCGCTCGTGCTCACCGCGATTGTGATCGGCTTCAGCCTGTTGGCCTTTGCGCTCGTGCTGGCGCACCGCGTGCACGAAGCCGCGGGGAGTGACGACGTCGACGACGTGGGGCGGGACCGATGAGGATGCTGGTGCTCCCGATCCTCGTGCCGCTCAGCACGGCCGCCGTGTTGATGCTGGCGCCGCCGCGGCCCGCCCCGCAGCGATGGATCTCGCTGACCGGATCGGTCCTGCTGCTGGCGAGCGCCATCCTGGTCTTCCTGCGAGTGAACGACGGCGGCATCCAGGTGCTGCAGGTGAGCGGCTGGCCAGCCCCGTTCGGCATCACGCTGGTGGTCGATCTCCTGGCGGCCATCCTGGTGGTCGCGGTCGGCGTCGTTGGCACAGCGGTCGCCGCCGTCGCGTTCTCAGGGGTCGATCCGCAGCGCGAAGCATTCGGCTACCACCCGTTGGTCCAGATCCTGCTCATGGGAGTCGCCGGCGCGTTCCTGACCGGCGATCTCTTCAACCTCTACGTATGGTTCGAGGTGATGCTCGTCGCGTCATTCGTGCTGATGGCGCTGAACCGTACCCGGGCGCAGATGGACGCGGCTTTCAAGTACGTCACCATCAACTTGATCGCGTCGTCCATCTTCCTCACCGCTCTGGGCCTGCTGTACGGCTTGACCGGGACGCTCAACATGGCCGAGCTGGCCCGTGTCTGGCCGACGACGGGCACCCCCGGCGTCCACACCGTGCTCGCGGTGCTCTTCCTCCTCGCGTTCAGCATCAAGGCCGGGTTGTTCCCGCTGTTCTTCTGGCTCCCTGCGTCGTATCACACGCCTCCGGCCGCGGTCGGCGCCCTGTTCGCCGGGTTGCTCACCAAGGTCGGCGTCTACGCGCTGATCCGGGTGTTCACCCTGCTGTTCCATGGCGAGTCACCGGCCATCTTCACGCTGCTCCTCGCGATGTCGGCGGCGACGATGGTGATCGGGCTGGTGGCGGCGTTGAACGAGCGGGATTTCCGGCGAGTGCTCTCCTTCAACCTCGTCGGTCACATCGGCTATACCACCGCCAGTCTCAGCCTCTTGACGCCGGCAGCGCTGGCCGGGGCGATCTTCTACGTCATCCATCACATCGTGGTGATCACGAACCTGTACCTGATCGGCGGCGTCATGCTGCGATTGCGGCGCACCACCGACATGGCCGGACTCGGGGGCCTGTACCGCCAGCAGCCTGTGCTCGCTGCCCTGGCGATGGTCCCGCTCTTCTCGCTGGCCGGCGTGCCGCCGTTGTCAGGCTTCCTCGGCAAGCTCGCTATCCTCCAGGGCACGTTCGCCGCAGGCGCGCACTGGGTCGGCGGCCTCGTGCTCGTGGTGGGATTGCTCACGCTGTTGTCGATGGCCCGCACGTGGTCGGACGGCTTCTGGAGACCTGCCGGCGAGGCGCACGACCTGGCGTCACCGGGAGCGCCGCTGCTCACGGCGATCGCAGCGCTCAGCCTGATCACGCTCGCCATGACGTTCGGAGCCGAGCCGCTCTTCGAACTCACGTCCCGCGGTGCCCGGCAGCTGCTGCAGCGTGACGAGTACATGCGCGCGGTCCTCGGTGGGGCACGCTGATGTTGCTGGGCAGCATGCTCCTCGCGCTCGCCTGGGTCGCCCTGCAAGGCGAGCTCTCACTGGCGCAGCTGCTGGTGGGCTACGTGGTGGGCTACGCCATCCTCGCGCTCCTGGCGAAGGGGGGCGTCATGCCGTCGACGCTCGTCGTGCGAACCTTTCACGCGTTGGGGCTGACGGCCTTCTTCGCGTGGGAGCTGCTGATCGCGAACGTTCGCGTCGCAGCGGACGTGCTGCACGGACATCGCATCGAACCCGCCGTCGTGGCGATCCCGCTGGATGTGACCAGCGACGGCGAGATCCTGCTCCTCACGATGCTCATCAACGTCACGCCGGGCAGCGTCACCATCGATCTGTCGGACGACCGCCGAACGCTCTACGTGCATGTCATGCACATGCGAACGGCCGATGAGACGCGGCGCGAGATCAAGGGAGGTTTTGAACGCCGCGTCAAGCTGTTGTTCGGATAGGACGAAGGACAGGATCCATGCTCCCACTGGTTTCCCAGATCACACTCGTGACGCTCGGCGTCGCACTGCTCATCTCCCTGATTCGCCTCGTCAACGGTCCGACGCTGCCCGATCGGATCGTCGCGATGGATCTCTTTGGCGTGCTGGTCGTCGGGCTGATCGTCGTGCTCGCCGGATCGAGCCGGGTCCGTGCGACGCTCGACGCCGCGATCGTGATCGCGCTGATCGGCTTTCTCGGCTACGATCGCCTACGCGACCTACGTCGAACGCGGAGACCCGCAATGATGGACATCGTTACCGCGATGGTGTGGCTGACGGGATCAGCATTCGCGTTACTGGCAGCGGTCGGCGTGCTGCGGATGCCCGACGTCTTCACGCGGATGCAGGCGTCGACCAAGGCGTCCACGCTCGGGTTGGGCTGTCTGCTGATCGGCACGGCCATCCAGCTGGGCGACTTCGCCGCGTTCATCCGCGTCGCCAGCATCGGAGCCTTCGTGTTGCTGACGACGCCGGTGTCCGGCCATGTGATTGCTCGAGCCGCGTACTTTGCCGATGTTCCGCTCTGGAAGGGCACCGTGCTCGATGAGCGGCGAGCGGCCACCGTGCCGGACTCGCGCCCGAGGAGTCCCAGGGCATCGGCGACCGCGGTCGTGCCTGACCTGAGCGCTCAGCCGACGTCCGCGGGAATGTCGATGCTGACGAACGGCAGCGGCGTGTCGCTCCCGCTGCTCCCGGCATGGGGACCAGCGTTCGCTGCCCCCGTGACGTCGGCGATGTCGATGCTCACGAAGGGCGCTGCGACGTGGCGCCCGCTGTCGGGGGCGGTGGCACCGGCATTCCGGGACGAGAGGCTGGCGCTGTTCGGCGATGCCGCCGCCCGTGTCACGTCAGCGGGGATGTCGATGCTCACGAAGGGCATCGACGCGCCGGTGCCGCTTCCTCCTGGCTTGAAACTGCTGCTGGACATGAAGGACGCCCCTGTCTAGTTGCCGGCAAAGGTCTGCTCGAACGGCTCGAGCACGGTGATGGACACGACCACGAACAAGGGAGCACCCCACTCGACGTGGAGGTGGAATTCCACGCCGCCCGCCTCAGTTCCTCGGCCGTGCGGGCCGATGTTGCTGACCCAGACATTCGCCGCGCCGAGGTTCGGCCGCCCGGACAGGATGCCGAAGATGCCGCCGTCAGGCCCCCATTCAGCGGCAGTCACGATGACGGGCGTGTCTGCGGTAATGGCCCCAGTTGACATTGCACCGGACCCGACCCTGCATGTTTCTGTAGATAACGCGAATCGAACGAGCCATCGGAACCCTCCATCTTCGGTGTCAGCGCTTCGCACTACACCTGTCCAAACGCTGTTTGGCTCGGAGCTGTACGCGCGAGCGCTTGTGAGCGGGCACAGGTTGCGAAGGGCGAACCGCCAGCCGCGTGGTACAAGGGCTGGGTGAGCCTCGCGTCGCGCCTCCTGGTGATTGCTCTCTGTCTCGCTGCCGCGCCGGTCCCGGCGTCGGCGCAGGGCAGCGCGCCTGTGCGCGCATCGGCCGTGCCGCCGACCGAGGTCGCACACCTCCGTGCGCGGGTCCAGCAGGCGATGGAGGCGTCGCGCTTCGATGAGGCGGAGGCCCTGTGCCGGAAGCTGCTCGGGCTGACGCCGGGCGACCCGGTCGCGCACATGCAGCTCGGCATAGCGCGCGCCATGGGAGGCCGGGCGGCCGAAGCGCTGGCGCCGCTGGGGGAGGCTCTGCGCCGTCGTCCAGACCTCGTCCCAGCGAGGCTGTTCCTCGGCATCTCGTACCTCGGGCTCGGTCGGCCGGGCGACGCGATTGCACCGCTGCGGCGGGTGGTCCAGGTCGATGCGACGAACACAACCGCACGCCAGGCGCTGGCCGAGGCGCTGCTGGCGACGGGCCGTCACGCGGAAGCCAGCACGCACTTGAAGGTGCTGGCTTCGGCCCAGCCGGAGTCGCCGCAGGTGTGGGCGGCGCTCGGGCGCAGCTACGAAGGCGTCACCCGAGAGACGTTTGCGAAGCTGCAGGCTGCGGATCCCGATTCGCCTTACGTGTGGCTGCTGACGGCCGACGTCCTGATCGTGGAGGAGAAGTACCCAGCCGCGTTTTCGCTGATCCGGAAGGCGCAACAGGCACTGCCCGAGTTGCCGGGCCTGCACCGGGCACTGGCGACAGTCTACGAGGCCAGCGGCCACGCCGACTGGGCTGCCGTGCAGGGGCAGCGCGCGCGCGACGAGAAGCCGGCCTGCTCGGTGATGCCCGTCGCCTGTGCGTATCTGGAAGGGAAGCTGGACGATGTGCTGACGCGCACCGCGAAGGCGACGTCGCAGGCAGCGCTTTTTTGGCGGGCGCGCGCGGCCAACGATCTGGCCGGCCAGGCGTTCGACACGCTCGAGACACTGCCGCCATCCGTCGAGCGGCACGTGGTGCGGGCGGGCATCGCGCGCGATCAGAACCGCCCCCTCGACGCGGTCACCGCGCTACGTGAGGCGCTCGAGCTCTCGCCCGACGATCCCGGCCTCGAACGGGAGCTCTTCGCCGCGCTCCATGCGGCACGCGACTACGACGCGGCGCTGCCGTTGCTGGAGAAGCTCCACCGCCTGTCCCCGGACGCTCCCGACGTGCTCGCCGCGCTCGGCGACACGCTGCTGCAGCTGCAGCAGCTGGATCGGGCGGTGGCGCTGCTGAAGAAGGCCGTGGCGGCGATGCCCGACAACCTCGGCGCGCAAGCGTCGCTCGGAAGGGCGTTGCTGCAGTCGGGCGATGCCGCACAGGCGGCCGTGCATCTCGAGAAGGCGTTACCGGCAGATCACGACGGGAGCACGCATTACCAGCTGGCGCAGGCCATGCAGCGCACCGGCCGGGCCGATCGCGCGCGCATCCTGCTGGCCGAATACCAGAAGCGATCGCAGGCTGCCGTGCCACCGCAGGCGCCCGCCGAATCCTTGACGATCACGCCTCCGGTTCCGTGATCTCCACGACCCGATCGATACCAGGGGCCTGAACCGTCTGCGTGCGGCCGGACGGCCATTGCACCTCGATGACCGGGGGCGTCGTCGCGGTCCCCAGCCCACAGTGCACGCCCTGCCGCACAGACGATGCATAGCCAATGGCTGACGTCATGGTCTGTCGCCGCCCGGCGATGGTGACGACGGCACCGAGGCCATCGCGGTTCGAGCGTTGCCCCCGCAGCCGCACGCGGAGCCAGTGTCCGGCCGGACCGATGTTCTTCCAGATCTCCACCGGCCCACCGAGGCTCGTCGTCACGAGGTCGAGCCGCCCATCGCCGTCGAGATCCGCGGCCACGAGACCTCGATGCGCCGCGACGGCGCCCGACAACCCGGCGGCATCGGTCACTTCGTCGAACGTGCCGCCGCGGTTCAGCAGCAGGAGATTCGATTCCTGGTAGGCCGACGCCTCGAACTGGTCGATGCGATCGTTCACGTGCGAGTTGGCCGTCGCGACGTCGAGCCACCCGTCGTTGTCGAGATCGGCGAGTGACACGCTCCAGCCGCTGCGTCGGTTCGTCGGCGCCGCGAGCTTCGCCTGGTGCGTGCCGTCGCGGAACATCGGCATGCCACCTGGCGTGGAGGCCGGGCCTTCGGACCGGGCCCGAGGACTGGAGGCCGGCGGCGACTCGTTGACGTAGAGCGGGAACGTCTCGCCCTTCAGGGCCGTGACCAGAAAATCCACCCGGCCATCGCCGGTCACGTCCTGACCGGCCACGCCCATGCTGGAGATGGGCCGACCGAAGCCGGGAACGGCGACGCCAGCCAGCAGCCCCGTTTCTTCGAAGCGGCGGCCATCCACATTGCGGAACAGGAAATTCGGCACGCTGTCGTTGGTGACGAACAGGTCGTCGCGCCCGTCTCCATCGACGTCGGCCACGGCCACGCTCATCCCCTTGCCGACGTGGGCCGCGATGCCACTCGCGCGCGAGATGTCCTCGAACGAGCCGTCGCCGCGGTTGCGATACAGCTGGTTGGGCAGGCCCGGATAGAACTTCGGGTGGCAGTAGACGCGGACATCGCGCATCCGATCGCCACAGAAGCGATCGGCCCCCGATTTCCAGTCCAGATAGTTCACGACGAAGAGATCGAGATGGCCATCGCCGTCGATGTCCGTCCAGGCCGCGGCCATCGACCAGGCCGAGACGCCGATGCCTGCCCTGACCGTCACGTCCTCGAATCGTCCCTGTTCGTTGCGGTAGAGCGTCGGCTGGCCCACGCCAGGGACGAAGAGGTCCGGGTCACCGTCGTTGTCGTAGTCGGCCACGGCCGCGCCCATCGCGTAGCCGCGCCCCTGCAGCCCGGCGGCGGCGGTGCGGTCCTCGAACCGGAAGCCTCCGAGATTGCGGTAGAGCCGGTTGTGAAACGGCTCACCGGCCTTCGCCTCTGCCGCCGTGGCGTTGCCGTTGGCGAAAAACAGGTCGACCAGGCCGTCGCCGTCGTAGTCGAACGCCGCCAGGCCACCTGGCATCGTCTCGATGAGGCGTTTGTCTGCCGTCGGGGCGTTGGCCAGCACGAAGCCGACACCACTGCCGGACTGGACGTTCTCGAATCGCGGCACCGCCTGTCTGGCAGACGGAAGCGTCGTCAGCGCGACGAGGAGGACCGAAGCGAGCGAGAGGGAACGGTTAGACAAAAGGATGGACGGCCGGGTCCCCTGCGGCTAGCGGCCTTTCTGATGCTCGAGCATCCCGAATTTCTCCGCCGTCTCCGACAGGAAATCGACTTCGATCAGGACGGCGGGCTCGTCGCCGACCACCCAGCCGTCGTGACCGGGCTCGATCAACACCACCTGCGGCGCGGTGAACTCGAGCGTGCCGCCGTCGGCATAGCTGACGGCGATCCGCCCGCGCGCGATGAACCCGACGTGCGCGTGCTGGCACCAGTCGGTGCCGACGGCCTGCTTCATGTGCGTCGACCAGCGGAAGCCCGGCTGGTAGATGACGCGCTTGATCCGGCCGCTGCCCGCGGGGAGGACGTCGACCTGGACGCCGGCCACCACACGGGTGTCGGCGCCCGGGATGGGCTCGAACAGCGGATCGCGGGTCGCAGCCATCACTGAGGGCTCCGCGACGGCATCGGCAGCTTGCCGTCCGCCAGGTCGGTGAGCGACACGAATTCGGGATCCGCGACGATCGACGCGAACACGGCGTCGACGCGCGCCTCCATCATTTCCTTGCTACGGACCGCGTCGAAGCGCTCGTACTGGTAGAAATGGCGCTTCAGCAGCGCCAGCGCCTTGTTGCGGTTGCCGAGCTGGGCGTGGATGGCGGCGAGGTTGTACGACGCGCACAGCAGGTCCTCGTGCGCCTGCGCGACCTTGAGGGCCTCGCGTGCGCCCGCGCCGCCGCCGCCGGCGGCGAACGCCGCGGCGAACACGACGTTGAACGGCTCATCGGGATCGAGCGCGAGCGCCTTCTTCGTGTATGCGTCGGCCTTCACGCGGTCGCCTTCCGAGTGCCAGTAGACGGCGAGATTGCGATAGGTCAACGGCAACGGAAGCAGGTCGGCAGACTCCTCCATCAGGTGCAGCCCCTTCAGGAAGTCGCCGTCGTGGATCGTCATCTTGCCGATGCCATGCAGCGCGATCGCGCGCGACATGGGATCGGCGCGCATGTCGAGGATCTGCTGGAACGCCGCGCGCGCCTTGTCCCAGTCGCCCGTCTGGTGGCGATACAGCTCGCCGAGATAGCGCAGCGGCGCCGGGTCGGCGGGATCGAGCGTGCGGGCGGTGCTGTAGAACGCGTCAGCCTTGGCGTAATCGGCCATGTTCTCGGCCATCAGGCCGTCTTTCAGCGCTTTCTCGATCCGCGCGCCGACCGCCGGATCGTAATTTGCGGCGTCAGCGATGGTCGGCAGGTCGGCGACGCCGAGCTTCTTCAGCTCCTTGACGGCGTCCTTGGCGTACTTCGGGAACAGACACTGCTGATCGAGCACGGCCTTGTAGAGCGTGATCGCCGCGTCCTTCTCGCCCTTCTTGGCGGCGTCCTTCGCGGCGCTCATCGATTCCTTGACGCCGGCCTCGCGCAGCTTCATCTCGGCTTCGAGCAGCTTCTCGACCTTGCCGACGCGCAGCTTGCCGTCCGGCTCGGCCTGCGCCTTGCCGATGACCTTGCCGTCGGCCTGCACGAGCACCGCCACTGGCGCCTTCTCGTCGACCGCGAGGCGTCTGCCGAGCGGCTGCCCGATGTCAGCCACGCCCATCGTCACGCACTGCGCGGCGTAGAGCGTCAGCGCGCGCGAGTTGCGCAGGCTGGAGTTCTTCAGCTCGTTCTCGGATGCGGGGAACCAGTAGACGACGAGGCCACCGGCGTTGAACCGCTCGCCCCCCGTCAGCGACTTCCACGGCACCCGGTAGACCACGTCGGCCATCGCGCCGCCGCCCATCCCGCCGGTGCCGCCGCCACCGCCGCCACCACACGTCGCGAGCACGTCCACGACGACGAGTCCCACCATCCCCGCAACCGACGCCAGCGTTCGCTTCATCGAAGGCCTCTCCTCTGTTTGAGCCGGAGTGGCCATCGTATCCCTACACGCTGCCCATTTGGCGTTCCAGTCGCCAGATTCACCGGAATCTCACGCAATGCTCATCCCGGCGTGAAGACGCCGCGGGGCCGGCCAGGCAATCCTTTCGAAGCGTACCCGGCCATCGCTGGCCGCACGCACGAAAGAGGACACTGATGACACCCTCGCATTCGCAGCAGCCGGCCGACACAGCCGTCGCTGCTGGCGGACTGGCACCCCAGGCGTGGCGTATCGTCCGAGCGGCTCACCTCGGCATGTGTTTCGGCGTCCGGGATGCCATCGCGCTCGCCCTCGAGCACGCCGACGCCGGGCCCCTCACGATTCTCGGCGACCTCGTCCACAACCCCACCGTCCTGAGCACCCTCGAACGGAAGGGCATCGCGGTCGCGCAGGATGTCGCGGACGTCAAAACGCCGACCCTGATGGTCACGGCCCACGGCACGTCCGAACGGACCCTCGCCAGCACCCGCGCGCTCGGACTACGGGTCGTCGAAGCCACCTGCCCGCTCGTGCACGTCGCCCACCGCGCCGTCGCGGCCCTCGCCCGTGATGGCTACCACGTCGTCATCGTCGGACAACGCGACCATGTGGAGGTGCGCGGCCTCACCGACGACCTCGACCGGTTCGACGTCGTGCTGCACGACGATGACGTCCTCGCGCTCGAGGAGCATCCACGGCTCGGCGTGGCCGCTCAAACGACGCAGGCGGTCGAGAGGGTGCGGCACCTGGTCGCGCTGATCCGCCAGCGATTCCCGCACTCGGAGGTACGCTTCAGCGACACCGTGTGCAAGCCGACCAAGGACCGGCAGGTCTCGGCCGTCGAGATGGCGCGGCAGGCCGACGTCGTCGTCGTGGTCGGCGGCCGGTCGAGCAACAACACCCGCGAGCTGGTGAAGACCTGCGCGCGCTTCTCCGCCCGCGTGCATCACGTCGAGACGGACGCGGACATCCGCCCCGAATGGTTCGAGGCCGCGACGGTCGTGGGGCTCACGGCCGGGACCTCGACGCCCGATGACGTCATCGACCGGGTCGAGGCGCGCATCCGCGAGGTCGAGACCGCTGGCCGTCGTCCGGCAATGAGCTGAAGCGGCCGCCCTCCGCGCACTCCACGGCGTAGGCTTGAAGGCGCTCCGCTTGCCGCTTGCGAATGGCGACGAACGTCATCGTGGCGCGCCTCCGCCGGGCGAAAAGATGGTAAAATTCAATGTCAAGGTGGAAAGTGCAGTTGGGCGCATGACGCGTCCGGCCCCACGGGAACCACGGACAACTAGGCGGGAATCCACGGAGTCTTTGGTTTCAGGGCTGCCACCCGCGAAACCTCCCAACACGGCAGACGCTGGAGATGTATCACGGCGTCTGGAGGTTGGCTGGATGGCCGCTCGGAGGACACGCAATGGCGAACGAGCAATCGGGGAAGAAGGCCGGAAGCATCGCCGGCAAGAAGTTGGCAGACCCCAACACGCCGAAGTCGGTCAAGACTCTGGCTGCGTCAGTGCTGACGCAGCGCCCAAACAAGCCCAAGAAGTAGCCTCCCGGCTGGTCTACGTCGAGTGGGTCGATTCCTACGGCTGTTCGGCCGTCTGGCAGGCCCTCGCAGTGGACCGGCCGGAGCCTATGCTGTGCCGTTCCGTTGGCTGGTTGGTTCACGACGGGAAGGACTGCAAGGTCGTCGTGCCCCACGTCGCGCGCGGCATGGAAACCCCGCAAGGGTGCGGGGACATGACGATTCCCACGGCCGCGATCGTAAAGCTGGCAGACCTCGTGGTGCCCGCATGAGTAGCAAGGTCACCTCCGTTCCGCGGAGTCTGCGACCTGCTACTTGTCAGTGTTCAGTGCTTCCAGAAGATCCTGACCTGCCTGGTTTCTTCGGACCAGTGATTACTGGAGAATGACGGCATCTCTGGCGCGACGCGCCTCGAGGTCGGAATCCATGCCCGTCGCGATCTGCTGGCGCGCGCTCGCCAGAGGACGCGAGGACGCCGCTTTCAGGATCTGCAGGAGCGCGACGATCTGCGCGGCTCTCCGCTGATCGCCCCTCCGCTGCTCGGTCGCGACCGAAAGGCGCACGGTACCCACCGTGATCGGATGGCGCCCGGGCCCGCCGTAGGACAGGGACACCGTCAGCACGACGTCATCGCCGTCCGTCTCGTGTTTCACATCGAGCGTCGTCAGCGGGAGGCCATTCCTGGATGTCTCAGCACCCGCGATCCTCGGGAACTCTGGGGTCCACATGCCGCCGGTCCGACGCACTGGACTGCTGACGATTCGGCCGTCCGCAAAGGTGATACTCAGGGCGCGCGAGGTGTCGGTCCGTGAAGCCAGCGCTTGGGCGCCGAGGGGCGACACCAAACCGAGGACCACGCCAAGGCGGGCGACCAGCCTGCCTAGCAGGGCACGAGCAGAGAACACATGGCTCCCTCCCTGCGACGTCGACTGGGGGACCGCCACTGTACCACGCCGCTTCGACGTGGCGCGCGGCGGTCGTCGGCGCAGGGATGGCTGAACGCGCTACGGCGCGACAGCCGCAGCAGCGGTCGTCTCAAAGCTCTGGACGGCTTCAGCCTCGGAATCGAACGAATCGAACAGCGTCAGCAGACGCGTGATGGACAGCAGATTGTGATTCCGAGCGTTTACGTTCAGCAGCTTCATGGCGCCATTGGCCTTCGTAATCGATCCGTAGGAGGCCACCAGTTCGCCGAGCCCCCCGCTATCGATGTACGGCACCTTCCCCAGATTGGCGATGATCTGAGTACGTCGCTGCGCGACGAGACTGTTGATCTTGTCCTTGAGACGCCCCGCGGCCTCATCGATCGTCAGCTTGCCGACGATGTCGAGCACCGTCACGTGCCCGATGACTCGTTCTTCGATCTTGATGTCCACGACTGTCCTCCTGCTGTCCGTCTGAGAGAACTGCCCGTGCGGTGTCCGGTTCGCCTGGAGGCGATATTCAGGAACCAAGGCCCACACGGCTGGGGTTGCCGCCGCCCTCTCCGTCAACGCGCGAGGAAGGGTCGCTGGCGGAGTCCTGTACTCTATGGGCCCTCGACGTGCCGACGGTGTCCCCGATTGCACACCCGAGCGCTCCGGATGACCGACATGACGGCATCACGGCGGCCACCGTCCAGGGCACTGACGCCGCTCAGTCTACGCCCCGCCGGGCCTCTCACGATGCGGTGACACTCCGACCGATGGCGGTCGCCAGCGACGCCGAGACCGCCCGAAACGATTCGGGCGACAGCTCTCGGCTTGGCGCCGCGCCGTCCGGGTGTCCATCGCCGCCGACGGGCAGAAGATCGTGACCCTGCGGGTCCTAGACCGCTGATTCGGTCCAGACGAAAAGACTCACGGAGATAGGCTGGAGGCTCTGCTATCGTCGTGAGATGGCTAGGAAGAAGAACCCCTCGGAGATGATGAGGCGGACGCAAGTTCGCCGCTTGTGGGAGAAATGGGTCGAAACCCACGGCAAAGGCCTGCGAACTGGCAACGAAGTGCTGATGTTCAATGGCTACATGACCGAGAACTACGACATCCTCATGGCCGAGAATCGCCTGGGAAGCGACTCGTATCAGCTCCTGAAGGGCGACTTGGACGGCCTGTGGAGCGACCAGCGCCCCTGACGCTCACCCCTTCGACTACTTCTTCAGCTCCGCGACCGTGATGTCTCGATACCACGCTTCGCTGGGGGGACCACCGTGGATCTGCACGCAGATCACTCCGCTGTCCGCTACCGTTGGATCCGTTTCGACGTAGTCGACCGTCTGGAACCCGTTGATTGAGAGCTGCACGCGAGGACCGTCGGCGCGGATGGTGTAGTCGTTCCACTCGCCTACCCTGATCACGTCCGTCATCTTCGCCTGATCCGGTCCCTTCAACACTCTCTTGCGGCGCGATTCGTCGTACAGCGCTCCCCACCAGCCGGCACCCATATCGGCTTGGAATCCGCTGACTTCGTGGTGGTTCGGAATTCGCCTGGTGCGAAACTGCACGCCGGCGTTCGCCTTGTCGCCGCCCAGCAGCTTCACCTTCAGACGGAGCTCGAAGTCCTTGAACTCCCGGGTCGTGCACAAGAACTCGTTGCGCTCGATCTTGGCAGCGAGTGTGCCGGCGACGATCGCGCCGGATTCGATCCGGAAGCGCGCGAGGTTGCCCTCCCAGCCGTTGAAGGTCCTGCTGTCGAACAACGAGGCTGGTCCGATGTGCTGGATGCCGAAGAGCACCGATGGCATCACGGCGACGGCTATCGCACAGGCAAGCGCTGTCTTCATGGCGCACCGATGAGCGTGGTCAGGGTTGCATTGTCTTCGGGGCTGGCACGAGGCGCACCACGAGGCCCGGTGTGGTGTCCGATAGCCGCACGCCGGGGACGTTCAGCGCGAGGTAAAGCAGGCCGTCAGGCCCGGTGACCACGTCGCGGACGCGACCGAAACCCTTGAAGACGATCTCCTCGTGGACGACGCGGTCGCCGTCGGTCTCGAGCCGTCGCAGCGCCTCCCCGGCGAGACCGGTGACGAAGAGTTGATGCTTCCAGTTGGGGAAGCGGTCGCCGGCATAGAAGGTGATGCCTCCGGGCCCAATCGAGGGCGACCAGGACGTGATCGGCGTGTCGAAACCGGTCGTGTCGACCGGCGTCGCTGGCGACGGTCTCGCCGGAAACATCTTCCCCGACGTGACCTGCGGCCAGCCGTAGTTGTGACCGCGCTCGATGCGGTTCAGTTCGTCGCCGCCGGTGGGCCCGTGCTCGGTGGCCCACATCTTTCCGGTCACCGGATGGAACGCCAGCCCCTGCGGGTTGCGGTGACCCAGGCTCCAGATCGACGCCAGCGCGCCGGCGCGTCCGACGAACGGGTTGTCGCGCGGCACCGTGCCGTCGGGGTTGATGCGATGGATCTTCCCCGCCGGTCGGGACAGGTCCTGGGCATCGTCTTCGCGACCGCGGTCGCCGATCGAGTAGAAGAGATGCCCGTCGCGATCGAAGAGGAAGCGCGAGCCGAAGTGCGAGCCCTGGGTCGAAAAGAGCTCGGGTGACGTCGCCCGATAGAGCGTCTGCTGATCGACCCAGCGCCCATCCTTCACCCGTCCGCGGACGATCGCCGTCATCGAGGTGTCACCGGCCGCCGGCTCGGCGTACGACAGGTAGATCCAGCCGTTGCGCCCGTACGCGGGATCGATGGCGACGTCGAAGAGGCCGCCGTCCTGCCGGGTGAACACCGATGGGATCCCAACGATCGGCGGCAGCAGGCGCCCGCCATCGACGATCCGCAGCGCGCCGGCGCGCTCGGTGATCAGCAGCCGTCCATCGGGCAGGAAGGCGAGCCCCCACGGTGTGGACAGTCTTTCCGCGACGATCTCGAAGCGGAACGTCTCGCGCTCGCTGCGCACCGTCTGCCCGGCCGGACTCTGCGCCCGCGCCGCGCTCGTGGCGGCCAGTTTCGACAGGTTGCGAATGTAGGCGACGAGGCTCTTCACCTCCGCGTCCGTCAGCGCGCCCCGGAACGGCGCCATCTCGGTACCAAGACGTCCGTCCAGAATGCTCTGCGTCACGCTCGCATCGTCACCGCCGAATCGCCACGTGTTGTCGAGCAGCGTTGGCGCGCGGCCGCCCGAGAGCGTCGCGCCATGGCAGCCGGCGCAGATGTTGCGGTAGGTCTCGGCGGCAGGGTCAGGCGGCCGCTGCCCGGACTGGGCGAGCAACGCACACACGCCGACCAGAGAGGTGACGAGGACGGCGCCCAGAACACGGCCAGAGGACTGACGCAAGCGTGAACTCCTTCATGTGGAGATACGGTGCCCGACTGAAGCGAGTCCTTCGCGCCGCTGCGCCTCGAAGTCCTTCCACTGGTCTGTACGAGCACTCCAGCCGGCCACCCTATAGTAGCCGGGCAGATCAAAAAGCTCGATGCTCGCGAGCCGCGGCCCTCCGGCTCGCAGCCCACAAGACCGCGCACGCGACCAAGACGAACGGTAGAGAGGAGTGGCTCGGGCAGGCCGGTCCCCAGCGGCGAGCGGAAGCGCTTCGACTTCTTCGTGCGTCAACTGCTCGGCGTGACACCACCATCGTGGAACGAGGCGGCGCCCGCCGACCGACAGCCCGGCAGCAGCGAATTGAGACCGCGCAGCAGGCTTGGGCACCGTGCTGGTAGAGCCGAACCCGCTCAGATTGGATGCGGCGCCTCGAAGTCGCTGCTGAACATCAGGTGCTCGAGCATCCACCGATCCCGGACGTGCCGCAGGATGAAGAGAAACTTTCCGCGGTCGCGGCGCACTTCGCCGCCCGGAGGCGCGAGGTTGAGCCGGTAGTCGCCGCTGACAAACGCCAGCGGACCGTGGCCGCCGACGTCCGCTGGCTCGAGCGACAGGCCCGACGCCCCCTGATTGAACCGCTTCACGTAGTAGTCACGGACGTTCTCCTGCCCTCGGACCGTCGACGCGTTGGGGGGCATCACCACCGCGGCGCCGGTGAACATCTGCGAGACCTTCAGCGCGTCCTTTGCGTTGTACGCCGCGGCGTATTCCTGGAGCATCTTGTTGATGTTGTCGACGTCGGCCTTGCCGAACTCGGGCGGCCCCGCTTGCGAACACCCTCCACCCGCAAGAGCGAGGACGAACACACAGGTAGCCGCTGCAGAAAGCAGTCGCATAGGTTCCCCTTTCGTCGAACGTCAGTCGTGAGGCTCGATTCGGATGTTCATTATCGATCGTTACCCGACGATCGATCTACGCTGTTGGCCAAGCTCGAGACCGTGGACGAGCCGCCGAGAAAACGAAGTACGGATTGGCCGAAGCCCGGCCGAGCGAAGCGATGGCCGCCCAGGCGGGATTTGCCGCTGCTCGCGGGAAGCCGGAGGCTTCACGCGGGCCGCACACAAGACCGCCCACGCGGACCAAGACGAACGTAGTGAGGATTGGTTGCGGGGGCTCACCCGCGACTACATCGGCACCTCTGTTGGACGGCAGCGTGATTGTGCGATGTCCGCCGCTTTTCACGGAGGTTTCCCATGTACGACCCACGCTGGGGCGACGACCCGCGTGATGCCGATCCGCGCGACGACGAAAGACGCCTTGACCGGAAGCGTTCACGCGACGATGATGCTGAGCCGGCGCATAGCGCGCGTGGCGTTGGTCCCCAGGATCGCGACCGGGATGATGGCCTCGCACGCGACGAGGGCCGCTCACGGGGCCGTGGCGATGACGACACGCGGTCGCTGGGGCGTGGGAGCGGCAGCGACCGGCAGAGCGCCGACGAGCCTTCACGGGACGCCCGAGACGATGCCCGGTGGCCCGAGCGGGACCGTGAAGGGCCGGGGCGTCCGCGTGACCCGCAGGACGTCTTCACGCGTCACGTAGACCTGCCTCGCGGGCCAGAGCGTAAGCAGGTTCGGGACCACGATTGCGTCTACACGCTGCGCGGCTCCGAGTCCCGCACGCTGACCACCGTCGGAGCCTTCCGCGTAGTCTCCAGCGGCGACCTTCGTGACCACGACGGCAGCCGGGCGAACCTCCGCTCAGGCGACCTTCGGCATCTCCGCGACCAGGGCCTGATTGAAACGGCCCGCGAGCCTGGCTACCGTGACCACGCGGTAGGTTTGACGAAGGCCGGACACAGCCTGCTGGAACGCCACCTGGACTCACATTCAGAACGTCACCAGACGTTCCACGGCGGCCTCGTCCGCTCGCGCGAACGCGAGCACGACCTGCAGGTCGACCGCGCCTCCGAGAAGGCCGATGAGCGTCTCCGCGAGCGCGGCGCCCTTGTCGAGCGCGTCGTGCTCGACCACGAGCTGAAGGGCGAGTACCAGCGGTGGCTCCACGAGCACGACCGGGACCGCGACGACTACGACGGCCACCCGGAACGCACGGCGGTCGAGATTGAGACCTGGGCCGCCGAGCATGACCTCCCCTACTTCGACGACGAGGTGCATTTTCCCGATCTGCGCGTCGAGTACGTCGAGCCCGACGGCCGCTGGGGCCGCGAGGACATCGAGGTCGTCACGCCGCACTACCGGGGCGCACACAGCGCGAGCGTCGCGCGCTCGGGCTTCTCGACATACGGCGCGTCGAGCCTCCGCATCGGCGGCAGCGGCGGCGGACGCAGCGGCCGCGGCGGTCGGACGCCGAGCCTTGCAGAGGAGATCATCCGATGACGCCGTCCACCTCGCCGAATCCCCTCGAGCAGGCGTCAGCCACCCGCATCCAGGCCATCGCGAATCACGGCTTCACCAAGCGGCAAGCGCGGTTCCTGGCGCAAGTGATGCGGCATGCCGGCGTCTGCGTCCCGCGGCAGTACGCGCAGGTCGCCGGCATCGCCCAAGGCGCGAAGTGCAACGCCTTCTTCAACCGCCTCGTGCGGCGCGGACACGCCCGCGCTATCGAGTGCGTCCACAACCGCGCACGGCTCGATCTGATCCACTCCGGGCTGCTCTACCACGCCATCGGCGAGCCCTCCAGCCGATACCGTCGGCCGGCATCGCCGCGCCTTGCGCTCGAACGCGTGATGCTCCTCGACGCCATGCTCTCGACACCGGCTGACCACTGGCTCGCGACCCCGGCCGAGAAGGCCGCGGCGCTGCCCTTGACGGCCGCGATGAAGCTGCCCGAGGAGTTCCCAACCGGCCTGCAGCCGGACGGTCGGATGGTCGTGCTGTACCTCGCGCGAGAGCCGTGGCCGGACGCCTTCCGCACCTTCCTGCGTGCCCACGCGCCCCTGCTCGAGGCCGCGCCACAGTGGACGCTGCGCATCGTGTTGCCGCGCCGGTTCGGACCCGCGCACGAGGCCTACCAGACGGCCGTGCACGACGAGCTGGAATCGCGTTTCTCGCCGGCGACGATCGCCGACCTCGAACGCTACTTCGAGTGCCGCAAGACGTGCTACTCAACCGGCGATCCCCAGGCCGACAACGTCGTCCGAGCTGCTCGCGAAAGGTTCGGGACACCCCGCATCGAGGACCTCTGCCGCCGCTGGGTCAAGTCCGGGGCCGAGGTGTTCGCCAGCCCCGCGTCGACGGCCATCACCGAGGCGCTGGAGAGCGGCGCCGGCCGCGTCGAATCGTTCGTCCTGCCGCACTCGTACCGCCATCTCTCCCCCTTGGTCGGCCACGCGCGTTCGACGGTCGAAGAAGTTGAGAAGGGGGTTGAGAAGGTAGCCCACAGGGGGGACACCAGCCGCGGGCGTCCTCAACCCCGTGCCTCAACCCCATGGCCATCACGCGAGCGCTCGGTCGTGATGTGATGCCGGAGCCGATGGGGGCCGCAGCAACGCGCCGGTACACAACGACTTACGCGTCAGCGACGATGACGCTGAAGGAGCGGCGTTCTCTGCCGCTCCTGTCGGCGACAGGGCCAGTACAGGAACGGAACCGAGACGTGAACGACCCCGCTGCAGGGGCCCGTGCCCCTCTCAGCCCGCGGCCCCGGGGTCGTTCACGTCTCGGCTGCAGGTGTCCGTTGTGGCCCTGCTGCGGCGTGTTTGATCTCGCGTGCGAACACGCCACGATGTCCCGCACAACCGTGGCCACTTCTGCCGGGAAACACCGACGCTCCGATCCGTGATTGTTCGGGAGCGAAGGCACGCGTCAAGGCTGCCCTCCGTTCCGTCGGCGCTGCGCGGCCTTGACCCGCGCCACGCCCTCCCGATGTTCTGGCAGTTATCGGAGCGTCGACGGAGTCTGCGGCGTTCTACTCGCCACCGTCGATCGCCTGCAGAAGCTCCGACGTCAGCGCGGCGCAGGAGGCGGCGACCACTTCGACGGGCAGCAGAGCGCCAACCGCACGGGCAGCCATCTGCGGCCCAGCGGCACGAGCGTCCGTGAAGTGTTCCCGCAGAATGGCCAGCGCCTCTCGCGTGACGTCGCCCGCGACAACGGCCTGCAGTAGTGCCCTGACCGTGCGCGCGAGGGTGCCTGTGTCCGTGGCTTGCAGCAGGCGCAAGATGTCGAGCGCATCCTTGTCTTCCAGCCGGCGCTGCTCGCGTTCGGCGACGCGTTCGGCGATCTTGTGGGCCTTGGCTATCAGCAGCGCAGCCGGGCCAGCGATAGCCACGTCGAACGCTCTCGGATCGGGCGGCTCTAGAGCTCGGATCGTGACCTTGGTCTTGTCGAGCAGCGCGGCCTCGAGACGACGCGTCTTTCGGGCCACTTCCTTGGCGTGTCCCTGCAGTCTGGCTGCCCGCCGTCCCGGGCCACCAACGGCATCCGGAACCATCAGATCGACTTCAACCTTTGCGGGAACACCCGCGACGGTGCGTGAGGCGATCCACACGCCCACCTGCTGGCCGCGCTCGAACCGTGCGGCGCGCATCGCCGCTTCAATCTCCGGGACGTCCCGGAGGAGCGAAGGATCGAGCGTGATGTCGGCATCGAGCCTGAACTCGGGAACTGCCAGGTCTATCGCTCCGGTATGCAGGTAGACGGCCTGCGCACCAACGACGATCACGGCGCGGCGCTGGTCACCAAATGCTGCGAGTGCGTCCAGCAGAACGGTCCGGGCGAGGACGTAGCGGGGATCAAGCGCGCCAGGCATCCTCGTTCTCCTGCATCCACTGCATCAGCGCTTCGGCTTCATTCGGGCCGCGGCCGGGACTCGTCAGTAGGTCGGCCGCGACCTGACTGATTGCCGCAATCGTGACGCCGTTCATCGTCGATGTCCGCTCGAACACGACATCGTCGAACGGAGTGAAGACCGCGACGTTCGCGCCAGCCTCTGCAGGACGCAGGTCGAGTGCGTGCTCTACGTCGCGCGGTCGGTCCACGTACAGCGTGAGAAGACGTGGCGCTGTTACTGGCGCGACTTCGGCCGCTGCCCAGGAGCCGGTCACGGCATACCTCGCCTTCAACTGCTTGAGTCGCTCAGTTACGGCCGGAATGCCTCGGGCCGCGAGGTACATCGTGGCGCCCTGACGACGGAACGGTGAGTACTCCTGAGACCAGCGATTCAGCAGTCCCCGCCAATCGACGGCTGTGATGGGGCCGCGCGGCGTACGCGTGACGAGCGCTTCGCGATCCAGGAAGTCGATGACGCGGGAGGTGTAGCCGGGATCGACACCGGTCCGCTTGGCGAGTTCGCGGAGGCCGACCGGTGGCCGGAAGTCGCAGAGAGCCCGAATGAGACGGCCGGCCTTGGCTCCTTTGAGGGACTTGCGGTCCCGCGGGTTCGGCTCCGGATTCTCCCGGGCGCCACTGGTCTCGATGAAGAGCCCAGGCTCGGTCAGTTCCAGCCGAACGTTGCCGGTCAGGTCGGCGTAGGCGAAGCCGCGGCTGCGGAGACGCTCCTGCGTGCGCGGGCTGAGGTAGGGAGCGGCAATCAGGACAGGCTCGTCCGGAGTGGGGCGTAGCGTGGCAGCCAGGTAGTCCACGTCCTTCGGCTCGACGCGGCTCTTTGCGCCGATGCGAACGGTCTCCGCAGAGGCTCCCTTGCGCCGGATGCTCAGCACCGCCGCAACGGCCGTATCGCTCGCGGTCTTCGAGGGTTTCAGGAGGCTGCCGGCCCAGCCAGCGGGCAGGCGTCCCTGAAGGGCCTCGACAACCGCAACGACGATGGCGTTGCCTGATAATGCTGTGTTGCCCATAATGGGCAACAGTATAAACCAGGCAACATGTGGGCGTGAAAGCTCTCCCACACACCGACTCCGCGGCGACTCGCTGCCCAGGAGCATGAGGAGTGGCTGTCGCCGCGCTCTCTTCGCCGCTTGTTCGTGCTGCGATCCCGCCAGCTCGACATTGAACATCGGAACCTGGAGCGCGAGGTCAGGACGACCGTGGCATATCGAAGCGGCACCTACGTCATCTTCTATGCGGCGGGCACGTCGGATCCCACGGCATCCGACATGAAGTACTACAACCTATTGCGGGCTTGGCACGTGCGCACCGACAACGACTTCCGGTTCGTGAACAGCCATGAGAAGGCGGCAGCGATACGCGACAGCAGCAACAGGGCTAGAGTTCGGTAGTGGCCGAGGGCAGTGACCTCCCCACCGCCCTGTTGCACGTCGAACTGCAGCGGCAGCTCGCGGCCCTGCTGGCCATCGCCACCCGCCGGGGCCTAGGCGCGCCGACCTGCACCGCCTGATGGACGACGTCGCTGCCACAACCGCCGGGGGCACCACCGATACTTCCACCGACCCGGCGCATCCCGCCAACCGGCGCACGTCCGTGGCGAACGCCTGCGCCGCCAACTTCAGTCCTTCGACCATCGTCAGGTACGGAAGAGAGCTGGTCGGCGAGCTCGTCCACGGTTATCCGCGTGCGGATCGCTCGCGGAGCGGAAGAAACGTGATCCGGATCGGGCGGGTCGCGCACTCGGTCAGTCGGGCGCAGACCGGCGCCGGAGCGCCGTCATCGCCATCACCACCGCAAACAGCGCGATGGCCAGGGCGTTGCCCGCGCCACCCACCCGGCGCCAGGTCAGCGCACCGGCCAGGTCGCCCGCAATCCGCGCGATCAGGCTCGCGTGGAGCAGGAGCAGCGGCGCGTAGAAGAGCGGGCTGAAAGGAACCTGTCGCCCGGCCACGACCGGAACGACGTTGAGCGCGTGGGCGAAGCCGGTCGACAGCACGAACCCGACGAAGACGGTGTGGAGGATGGCGTCGTAGACCGGACCTCCGGGGAGCGGATCGACGAACGTCGAGAGCCCGCCGCCCACGAGCAGCCAGAACGTTCCGGCGCGGACCCCGATGGCCATGTACCGCGGCAGCGCGCCTACGTCCTTCGCCCTTCCCGTCATGTCGTAGCGCATCTGCCAGACAGCCAGGCCGACCATCGACAGGCCTGACGCGTGGCCGGCGGCACGGACGCCGAACAGCCGTGCGGCGACCGAGACGACGAGCGCGGCCGCCAGCGCGTCCAGTAGACGCCGAATCCAGACGCCGTGGGCTGCATGGCGCGACAGCCGCGCGCGTTCGGCAACGATCGTCAGCACGAAGAAGCCCGTCCAGGCCGGCACGACGTGAGACACGGGTTCGCCCGATGCCCACCGTGCCGTCCCGAACAGCAGGAGGCCGGACCCCGCGAGCAGCAGCCAGGCGGTCCGCGACGGCCGCCGCCCGGCGATCGCCACGTTCGTCGCGAGCATCGCGGCGTTCGCCGCGGCGGCAATCCACGGGCCGGTGGAGGATCCGCCCAGGATGGCAATCGCGGCGACGGCCGATCCGAGCGGCCCGGCCACCGCCCATCGGGTGCCGAGCGCCGCCGCGCGCTCCTGAGCGACGACGACGGCAAAGACACCCAGGACGAGCAGGGGGCCGTGATCGCCGGCGTGCGAGGGCCCCCAGCCGACGCCCAGACCGAGGCGCGCCAGGCCCGCCAGCACCCCCGTCGCGGCGGCGCTCGCGATGGCGAGAACGAGGGCGTGGCCGAGGCGCGGCGTGGGCACAGCCGGAGAATAGCAGTCGGCCGCCGCTCGTTGCGCTGGCGCAACGTGCGATGGACCCCATTCGGCCCACGATGTCCCATGCGCGACCCGCTCGATGGCTCGCCGTGGAGCGCCCCGTCCACCGTCGCGGGGTTCGTCCGGGCCGAATCCAATGCCACGCTGCTCCGTTTTGCCGAGGTCGAGCGGCTGCGCGTGCCCACCGGCCTTGCGTTGGACATCGGCTGCGGCGCCGGCCGCAACGCTGTCCCCCTCGGGCGTCAGGGCTGGCGTGTCCTCGGCATCGACCTCTCGTGGCCGATGCTGGCGGCGGCGCGCGACCGGGTGCGCGTTGACGGGCCGCGGCTCTCGGTGGCGCTCGCGCCGATGGACGCGCTGCCGGTCCCGACCGGCGCCTGCGCCCTCGTGGTCGTCCACGGCATCTGGAACCTGGCGCAGTCCATGGCGGAGCTGCGGCGTGCCATCGACGAGGCGAGACGGGTCGCGGCTCCCGACGCGGCACTCTTCGTCTTCACGTTTTCGCGCAGCACGCTGCCGCCGGACACCACCTCCGTCGCCGGAGAGCCGTTGATCTACACGCAGTTCTCGGGCCAGCCGCAGTGCTTCCTGACGCGCGACCAGCTGGTTGGGTTGATGGCCGACGCGGGCTTCGCGCCCGATGCGGCTGTCGCGATCACCGAGCACAACCTGCCGCCGGCAAAGACCGTGCACGCGATGCGCCCGCCCGTCATCCTCGAAGCGGCGTTTCGGCGCACCGGGCGGTGACACGGGCGCAACGGTTTCCTGGCACAACCTTGACGCTGGGCGCAGCGCTGGTCGCGCCGGACAGCGCAAGATCATTGCGCCGACGCAACGACACCCGCGCACGCGTGCTCGATCATGTGCGGTGCGCGCAAGACACGCGGGACGGACCACACTGATGAACGACAACATGGAACGCCGGCCTCTCATCATTCAGGGCGGGATGGGTGCCGGCATCTCCGACTGGCGGCTGGCCCGGGCCGTGTCGATGCGGGGACAGCTCGGCGTGGTGTCGGGGACCGCGCTCGACGCGATCCTGGTCCGCCGCCTGCAGCTGGGGGATCCGGGCGGCCACATGCGGCACGCGCTCGATCAATTCCCCTCCCGTCCGATTGCCGACCGCATCTGGCGCAGCTACTTCGTGCCGGGCGGGAAGAGCGTCACGGGGCCCTTCGCCCCCCTGCCGCTCCACGAGGTCGACGACCCGCCGGAGATGGTGGAGCTCTGCATCGCGGCCAACTTCGTCGAGGTCCTGCTCGCGCGTGAAGGCCACGCGAATCCCGTCGGTGTCAACTATCTGGAGAAGATCCAGATCCCGCACCTGGCGTCGCTCTATGGCGCCATGCTGGCCGGCGTCGGCTACGTGTTGATGGGCGCCGGCATTCCTTTCCGCGTGCCAGGCGTCCTCGACCGGCTCGCCCGCCATGAGGCGACGACCTATCCGCTCTCGCTCGCCGGACACGCTGACGACACGACGGCCATCGTGTCGTTCGATCCGCGCTCGCATGTGCGTCAGTCGATACCACCGCTGAAGCGGCCGGCCTTCCTCGCCATCGTCGCGTCGCACGTGCTCGCGGCCGCGCTGCTCAAGCGCGCCAACGGCACCATCGACGGCTTCGTCGTCGAAGGTCCCACCGCGGGCGGGCACAATGCGCCGCCGCGCGGCAAGCTGCAGCTGAACGCGCTTGGCGAGCCCATCTACGGCGAGCGCGACACCCCGGACCTCGCCCGAATCCGAGACCTCGGCCTGCCGTTCTGGCTCGCCGGCGGCTACGGCCAGCACGATCACCTTGAAAAGGCACGGGCTCTCGGGGCCGTGGGCGTCCAGGTGGGGACCGCCTTTGCGTTCTGCGTGGAGTCGGGCCTGCGGCCGGACTACAAGGAGGCGCTGCTTGCACAGGTCCGCGCCGGGACCGTCCGCGTGACGACCGACCCACTCGCGTCGCCGACGTCCTTCCCCTTCAAAGTCGCGCCGCTGGCGGGCACCGTGTCGGAGGCCGCCGTCTACGAAGCTCGGGCGCGGGTGTGCGACCTGGGCTACCTGCGCGAAGCCTATCGCACCGAAGCAGGCACGGTGGGCTTCCGCTGCGCCGCCGAGCCGGTTTCGGCATTCCTGGCCAAGGGCGGCGCGCTGGCGGACACGGTCGGCCGCCGGTGCGTCTGCAACGCGCTCGTGGCGAACATTGGCCTCGGCCAGATGCGGGGCCGAGGTGTCGAGCCGGGCCTGGTCACGGCTGGTGACGATCTCGCCGGGCTGGGCCGCTTCATGCCCGAAGGTGGCACCCACTACACCGCCGCGGACGTCATCGCGCGCATCCTTCAAGCGAATGAGCCGTCGCCCACGATCTAGTTCGTCGCTGTCTGAGGCCGTCGTGACCATGCGGCTGCCATGAACGGTCCGGCGCGGACATGATCGCGGGCGGCCGTGAGCGCACCGAGTGGGTGATCGTGGGCGGCGGGTTCGCCGGCTTGGCGACGGCGCAAGGTCTGAGTGCCGCCGGAGCTGGACCGGGCGTCGTCCTCGAGCGCGAGCCTCTGTGCGGCACGCACGCGTCGGGGCGCAACGCCGGCATGTTCCGGCTCGCCGATGACGACGCAGCCATTCGGGCGATGGCCCGTCGAACCCTGCACCTGCTGACGTCGAGCCGCGGCCACACTGCTCCGCGACTCCAGCGGACGGGCGGGCTCACGGCGGCTGGCGGCGCCGACGCGCCGATGCTGGTCGAGCGCGCGACGGCCATGCGGCGCGAAGGGACCGAAGTCGAGCTGCTGTCGATGGTACGCGCGCGGCGGCGGTTTCCAGAGCTGCGGCACTTCCGAGGGGACCTCGTTCTATGGTGCCCTGACGAAGTTGTCATCGACATCCACGCGCTCCTGACCGAGTACCGCCAACTCGCCCGCGACCGGGCCTTCGTGGTCCGCACGCGGCACACGGTCGACGAGCTCATCGTCGAGGCCGGACGTGTGGTCGGAGTACGCCTCGGCGACCGCGAGATTCGCGCCACCGGCGTCATCGACGCATCGGGAGCGTGGGCCGGACAGCTGGGCGTTCCTTACGGAAGCCCGGTCGCGTTGCATCCGTTCCGCCGGCTCCTGTTCATCACCGGGCGACCGCGAGCCTGGCGGCGAGCCGCACCGTTCATCTGGATGGTCGGCGGCAGCGAGCCCTACGTCAGGCCGGAGGGCGATGGACTCCTGGCGTCGCCGTGCGATGCGGCCCCCGGCGAGCCTGGCGTCCCCGCGGTGGCCCCCTGGGCCGCCGGGCTGCTGGGCGAGAAGCTGCTCACCGCGGCGCCGGACATCGGAGACCTGGAGGTTCGCCGCGCCTGGGCGTGCCTCAGGACTTTTGCCTCGGATCGCCGGCCGATCATCGGCGCCGATCCGGCGGTGCCAGGCCTGTACTACGTGGCCGGCCTCGGCGGCGCCGGCGTCACGGTCAGCGGGGCGGTTGGCGAGCTCGCGACGTCGCTGATCGGTGGCGGTACGCCGACCCGGATCGATGCCGGGCTCCTGGGCGCCAACCGCCCTAGAGCGTGGGACACCGCACCGTCGACCGCCGACTAGTCGCGCGGCGAGTCGCGCACCGCGATCAGGGCCCGTTGCTGCGCGTCGTACGTGATCAGAACGACTCGTCTGGGCGTGAACCGGAGTCGCTCGGCGTACGCGAGGTGTGCCGGCACGGTGTCGCCGTGCTGGCGCGGCGGCGTCCCGCCGGCGCGGGGGACGGCCGCGCGGTCGCCGCCCGGCGCAGTGGTGCTCGCGTCCATACGATCGAAACGCACCTCGAGACCGGTCTCGACCGGCGGGACGCTGATGTCACGGAGCACGTAGACCCGGCGATCCTGACGCATGCCGCCCGCGCGTACGACCTGGTCCGCGATCACCTTGTCGTCCGCGCGCACCGTTAGGCGGTACGACGCCGCTCGGCCCTCGCAGACGAGCGGCTGTCGCATGTGCCGCGGCAGACGCGCCAGCTCCTCCGCGGTCTGCTCGCGGCAGGTCTCCACGCGTTCTGGCAGCGCGCTCCAGGCAAGGCGCAGCACGGCATCGGCCGAACCGTGCGCGGTCATCGGCGCATTCGACGTCCACGCAATCCCGGCCATCACCGCGGTCGCGAGTGCGGCGCCGAGCAGCCGATCGGCCGGCGTCACGGCACTCGCTCCGCGAGCGCCGGCTCGCATTCCCGATCGACGTCCGATACGTCGGTCCGCGGTGACTGGCCCAGCGCGGCAACCTCGCCCGCAAAATGACGCACCGCTTCGAGCGCCCGAGCGCGCTCCCGGGCGCCGACGTTCACGATCGCGACCCGTGCGCGGGTGACGCGATCGTGCAGCTCGGCCTCCCGCCCTTCGTAGACGCGCTCGACCAGCCAGCGCGGGCCCTCACGGTTCCAGCAGTCGCGCGGTGGGCAGGCCAGGACGAGCACACCGGCCACGCCGCCGCGGAGCAGGAGCTCGATGACCGAGGTGTGCACGCTGCCGGCGCAATCGACGGGGTAGGATATCGCGCCCTGACCCGCGATCTCGTCGGCGAACGCCGCGGCGCCGTGGGCACAGCACACCACGACGATGTCGCCGGCGCGGCGACGATGGTCGGCCAGGAAGGCCCGAACCCGCGAGAGCTGGTCGCGTCCGCTCCGGCCCGGCGGGCCTATACCCATCGGGGAGCACGAGCCGGCGCAGATGCCGCAGCTGACGCACAGGTTCGGGTCGACGCGCGCCAGGCGATCGGATCGTCCATCGGCCCGGTCGACCATCGTGATCGCCCCATAGGGGCAATCGAGCGAGCACTGGTCGCAGCCGACACAGAGGTCCGGGTCGACCGCCGATGGCAGCCGCGCCGCGGCCCCGCGCCGCGCCGTCACCAGCGGGACGATGAGCAGGCCGGCGGCCAAGCCGGCCGACCAGAGCAGCACGGCGCCGCCGCTCATCCCGCGCGTGAGCGGGATCCAGAAGGCGAAGAAGAAGTCGGCCGGCACCTGCGGCGCCAGCACCAGCGCGTTGGCTTGCGGGGCGAGCGGAGGTGGCCAGACGATCGCCGTGGCCATGAGGGCGGCCACGGTCAGCCAGATCACCGGCGTGGGCGGCAGCAGGACCGGCCTGGCGACTCGCTTCACGTGCAGAAGGAAGCCGGCCGCCATGGCCAGCGGGATGCCGACGTGCGCGAACAGGCTCAAGAAGAAGAACGCCGTCGGAAGGGGCTGCTCGCCGGTGAAGGCCCGGCTCGTCGGCTCCGAGAGGAAGGGCAGCGCGTCGAGCATCCGCGCCCCTTCGCGGGCGAGGTGCTCGCCGAAGGTGTCCCAGACCATGACGTAGCCGGTCCACCCGCAGACCAGCAGCAGGACGAGCAGCACGCAGCCGCTGATCCAGGCCAGCGTGCGGGGCCCGGCGCTGCGCGCCTGCGCGAACATGCGGAGGGCGTGAACGGCGGTTGCGACCAGCGCCAGGTCGCTTGCGTAGCGGTGGACCCCGCGCGCCCAGCTACCGACCCACCGATCGGCCGCGAGGCCCGCTACGGATTCCCACGGCGCGCCGACGCGATAGAAGAGGATCAGCCACAGCCCGGTGACGACCACGACAAGGTAGAGGGCGACGACGATCGTGCCGCTCTGGTAGAGCGGGTTGAAGCGCTGTCCATATACGCGGTTGCACAGCGCATCGGCGGCTCCGATCAGGCGCCACGTCACTCGCTCGCCCAGCCGGGCCGCTGCTGCCGACACGATCGCACACGCTCCTTCGGACAATGCGGGTTTGCAGCCCGGATCTTCGGCGAACGGCGGCGCTCGCAGTATGACCGCCGTCATACCGACGTCCGAGGCATTGCCCTAAGCTCCGTGCCAGCACCGACACCCAGCCGTCTACCCTTTCGAGGATCCTCATGAAGGACTCATCGCCGCCGCCCGCTTCGCCGGACCACATTCCGGTCGGCCAACGCCTGTTCGACAACGTGTTCCTCCTCCTCGGCGCCGGGCTGCTGATCATGCTGCTGCTCTACACGGGATGGGGTCTCTGGGAGATCACCAGCTTGCCGGCGGGCCGCCTGCCATGAGGTTCGTCGATGCATACTGACACTCACACCGGCCTCGATTCTCCGCCAGACGTCTGGTGGAAACCCGCCCACACCTCCGAGAAGGTCTGGGTCGCGATCGCCTTCACGTGGTGCATGGTGCTCTTCGCCATGATGCCCCTCTGGCACTGGAAGGGCGGGCAGAACCCCTCTGGCATCCGCACCCGCACCACGCCGGAGGCCTTCGGTGCCCGCGTCGGTGAGTTCATCGCCCAGTATCAGACGGGCGAGGACCGCGGCATGCCGATCGTCTCGCCGCCGCCCGGTGCCGACGTCTATCTCGCTGCGGTCTCGTTCCAGTGGTTCCCGATCGTCCGGCTGCAGCGGGGCGTCGAGTACACACTGCACCTCTCGTCGCTCGACGTGAATCACGGCTTCTCGCTCTACCCGATCAACGTCAACTTCCAGGTCGTGCCGGGCTACGACTACGGACTGCGCGTCACCCCGAACGCCTCGGGCGACTTCCGCATCATCTGCAACGAGTTCTGCGGGATCGGCCACCACATGATGGTGGGCCGCGTGATCGTCGACGACGCACCACGCTCCGCCGCAGTCACGGGGGTCCGGCCATGACCGCACCAACCGCATCCACGGTCGCCGGAGTGGCCGGCACCGTCGGCCCGGGCGCCGGCTTCCGCGTCTGCCCGTTCACCGGCCGGCGGATCGACCGAGGCGCCGAGCGCCTGATCAAGGTGCACGCCGTCGCCTCGGTGGTCTCGCTGCTCGTCGGGGCGGTGGCCGCCGTGCTGCTGGTGCTGACGCGCTGGCAGGCCGTGCACCTGCTGCCGGCGGCCTGGTTCTACCGGATCCTCGGCGTGCACGGCATGAGCATGCTGATCTTCTTCATCATCTTCTTCGAGATGGCGGTGCTGTTCTTCGCCAGCACCGTGCTGCTGAGCGCGCGCAACAGCGCACCGAAAACGTCCTGGGCCGGGCTGACGCTGATGGTGGCCGGAGCGTTGACCGTCGAGGCGATGATGTGGTCCGGCCGCGCCGACGTGCTCTTCACGTCGTACGTGCCGCTGCGTGCCGATCCGCTGTTCTACCTCGGCGTGATCCTCTTCGCCGTCGGTGCGCTGGTCACGGTCGGCATCTTCTTCGCCAACCTCGTGGTGGCGAAGCGGGAGGAGCACCTACCGGGGATCGCTGCCGCTGGTCGTCTACGGGGCGATGACGGCCGCCGTCATCGCCGTGATCACTCTCCTGCACGGCGCCGCCATCTACATCCCCACGTTCCTCTGGTCGCTCGGTCTCATGAACGTCGACCCGGAGATCTACCGGATGGTCTGGTGGGGCCTCGGTCACTCGTCGCAGCAGATCAACGTCGCGGCCATGGTCGCCATCTGGTACATGCTCGGCGCGCTGACCATCGGCTCGGTCGTGCTCAACGAGAAGATCAGCCGTTCCGCGTTCGTGCTCTACATCCTCTTCATCTCGATGGCGTCGGCGCATCACCTGCTGGTGGACCCGGGCATGGGCCCGGCGTGGAAGATCGTGAACACCAGCTACTTCATGTACATGGCGGTGCTCGCCTCGATGATTCACGGCTTCACGGTTCCGGCTGGGATGGAGCTCGGGATGCGCCTGCGCGGCTACACGAACGGCATGTTCGACTGGCTGCGTCGCGCGCCGTGGGGCGACCCCGGCTTCAGCTCGCTGGTCTTCTCGCTGGTGGTGTTCGGGTTCGTCGGCGGCATCACCGGCGTGACGATCGGCACCGAACAGATCAACATCATCGTCCACAACACGCTGCGCGTCCCCGGGCACTTCCACGCGACGGTGGTGAGCGGCACGGCGATGGCGTTCATGGGCGTCACCTATTACCTGCTCCCGATCGTCTTCCAGCGCAAGGTCGCCTTCTGGAGGCTGGCGAAGATCCAGCCGTACCTCTTCGCCGGCGGCATGCTCATCTTCACCGTGTCGATGACGTTCGCCGGCACCTTCGGCGTGCCGCGCCGCCATTGGGACATCAGCTTCAGTCAGGCGCCGTTCGACGTGCAGTTCAACCCGATCGTCGATCTCGTGCTGGCGGTGATGGCGATGGGCGGCATCCTCGCCGCCGCGGGCGCCTTCCTCTTCGTCGCCATCGCAGTGAAGTCGGTGTTCTTCGGAGCGCCGCTGGGCGACGTGGTGCGCGGGGTGGCCATCGCCGGCGTGCCGGCCGGGCTCACCCATCCGCCGGTGCATGCGCCCGACGTCGACGCGCGGAACGCCGCGCTCCACGAAACGACGGGCATCATGGGGCCGGCGCCTGGCACGATCGTGCTCGTCTTCGTCTTTCTCGCGGCCTTCGTCATCTACTTCTTTGTGAACTGGAAGGTTCTGTCGTTCCTGTGGAGGATCGGGTGATCGGCGAGGCCCGCATCCGAGCGGCCCTCGGTGCCTGGTGGCTCGTCCTCGCGACGACCGCGTCGTGGTGGGCGCTGGCGTTGTGGCCGGTGGGGCCGGCCGCGCCCGAGTGGCTGCTGCGGACGCGCGACGTGTGCTTCGGGGCCAAGGGCGACGCCCTGCCGGGTGCCGGCGGGTGGCTGCTCCTCATCGGCCAGCCGGTCGGCATGCTCGGCCTATTGGTCGCCGTCTGGGGCGCCGAGCTGCGAGCCGGCCTGGTGCAGGTCCTGGCGCGCGCGGGCGGACAGGTGATGGTCGGCGTCATGCTGGCGCTGACCGTCTCCGGCCTGGTCACGGTGGCGGCACGCGTGCGCGAGGGGAACCTGGATTCCTTCGCCGCCGGCAGCGCCGACACCGCCGCACAGTTGACGCGCGTCAACGACCCGGCGCCGGCCATGACGCTCGTCGATCAGGCCGGCCGCGAGATCACGCTGGCGTCGTACCGCGGCCGCCGCGTGATCGTCGCCTTCGCCTACGCGCACTGCCAGACCGTCTGTCCGCTGGTCGTCTCCGACCTCCTCGCGGCGCGCGCGCGGTTCGACGGCGATCCGCCGGTCGCGTTGGTCGTCACGCTCGACCCGTGGCGCGATACGCCGGGCCGGCTGGCGACGATCGCGACCCAGTGGGGCCTGGACGGCGAGGCGCACGTCCTGTCGGGCGATCCCGACGTAGTGGAGCGCACGCTCTCGGCCTGGCGCGTGCCGCGGGCGCGGAACCTGAAGACCGGCGACATCTCCCATCCCGCGATCGTCTACGTGATTGGCGCCGACGGGCGGATCGCGTACGTCGTGAGCGGAGGGGCCGACGCGATTTCGGCGGCGGTGCGGGCGCTCTGATTCCGGTGTCCGCGATCATGGAGTCCGCTTCCCCGACGCCATCGTGCCCCCAGGTGCCAGGCATCTCCGGCCGGCCCCCTGGTGCCGATTGGCGCAGCCACTGGCCGGAGCCGAGGCGCCGCCGGCTCCGCGCCTGGATGTGGTCGATCGCGCTCATGACGGGGGCCGTCCTCGTGGTCGGCGGCATCACCCGGCTCACGCACTCCGGCCTGTCGATGGTCGAATGGCAACCCCTGATAGGCGCCATTCCGCCGCTCAGCGAGGCGGATTGGCAGGCGCGCTTCCAGCAGTATCAGCAGTTCCCGGAGTATCAGCAGCTGCGGCAGGGGCTGGCGGAATTCAAGGTCATCTTCCTCTGGGAGTACCTGCACCGCCTCCTGGCGCGCGCCATCGGGGTGGTCTTTCTCGTGCCGTTCGTCGTCTTCTGGCGGGCCGGCGATCTGACGCGTCCGCTGGGCCGGCGCGCGCTCACGATCCTCGCGCTGGGCGGCGCACAGGGCGGGATGGGGTGGTTGATGGTGCGAAGCGGGCTGGTCGACCGGCCGAGCGTGAGCCACTATCGGCTGGCCGCCCACCTCTCGCTCGCGTTCCTCATCTTCGCCCTGTGCGTCTGGCTGGCGCGCGAGTTGGCCGCCGGCCGGACGCAGGCGGCCGTCGGCACACGGGTGCGACGCCTGATGGCCAGCGGACTGGCCGTGCTCGGCGTCCTGATCGCCGCGCAAGTCGTATGGGGCGCGTTCGTCGCGGGACTTCAGGCCGGCCGGCTGTTCAACACCTTCCCGCTGATGGCCGGACAGATCGTGCCGGCGCAGCTGCTGATTCTCGATCCGCCGCTCTTCAACTTCGTGGGCAACGCCGCCGCCGTGCAGTGGGTGCACCGCGTCCTCGGCACTGCCCTGCTCGCCGCCTCCTGGCTGTTCTTCCTGCGGGTTCGACGGGCGCGGCCCGATCGGCTGTCGACGATGCTCAATCGCTTGCTGGCGGCGATGATGGGCGCGCAGTACGGGCTGGGCATCGTCACGCTGGTCCTGGGCGTGCCGGTGGCGGTGGCCGTGATCCACCAGACGATGGCGCTGGCGATCGTGGGTGTGTGGGTAGTCTGGCTCCACCACGTCCGCAACCTCGCAGTGACGGTGCCGGATCAGACGACGACGTCGCGCGAGACTTCGAAAGCGCCCGCCTGCTCGGTGAGCGCGACCTCGATGCCATAGCACGCGCCCCGGCCCGGAAAGCGGGCCCGGATGAGCGCGTCAACCTGGCTGGCGACGTGCCGGGAGATGTTCTCGGCGGTGGGCGTGCGGCCCTCGATCGTGACGACACCGTCCCCGCCCGCCGACTCGCCCATCAGGTCGCGATCGGCCGCCGTGGCGATCAGCCGGTGATCGAACTGCGTCAGCAGCCCTTCCAGGACGTCGGGAAGTAGCGAGCGGTCGCGGTCGTCGCCCGGGAGGGCATCGGCAGTCACGACGATCGTCCCGTGCCACGTCGTGCCGTGGACGAACCGGCACTCGCCCTGGATGCCGCGGAGCCGATGCGCGGCGTGAAAGCGCGCGTGGACGGTGATGCGTTCCAGATCGTGTCTCGTCGCGGACGTTCGGCCCGCCGGGCCCATCGGGCGACGTCGCGGGGTTCAGGACGGGCGCGGCGCCGCGTCGGTCTTCCCCGGCTTCCCGGTCCCGGGCACGTAGGCGCACAGCGGATCCGAGGCGAAGGCGGATCCGGTGGCGGCGTAGGCCCGCGATCGTGAGCCGCCGCAGACCGACCGGAACTCGCACCAGCCGCACTTGCCGGACAGCGTGTCCGGATCGCGCAGCCGCTTGAAGGCCTCGTCGTCCCGATACACGGAAACCAGCGAGTCCTGGCGGATGTTGCCGCGGACCAGCGGCAGGAAGCCGCTCGGGCAGATCTGCCCGAGGTGATCGACGAAGAGAAACCCATTGCCGTCGTTCACGCCCCGTGGCGCGCGCAGGTGGGGACGGCGGACGGCGCCATCGGCGGACGGGCCGGCCGACGGCCGCCGGTGGCCGCCCTCCGTCAGCACGCGCTGGTAGTGCGGCGCCTCTGTCGTCTTGATGCCGAACGGCACGCGCTCCGCGAGCGCCCCCAGGAACCGGAGCGCCTCCTCGCATTCGAGCGAGTCAATCTGCTCCAGCGAGGTGCCCCGTCCCGTCTGGATCAGGAAGAAGACCGCCCAGAGCACGATCGGCAGCTCGGACACGCGCGTCGCCATGGCCGGCAGATCAGGCAGGGTCAGCCGGCCGAGGGTCGAGTTGATCTGCAGCGGGATGCCGAGCTCTGCGGCGGCCTCGATGATCTTCATCGTCCAGGCGTACGACCCGCGCACGCCGCGAAACGCATCGTGCGCCTCCGCTGTGGGCCCGTCCAGGCTGACCGCGATGCGGCTCAGGCCGGCGCCGCGGAGCTCTTCGAGCCGGGCGCGCGTGACGGCAGCCGTCCCGCTCGGCGTCAAGGCGACGATTAGTCCAGCGTGCGAGGCATGGCCGACGATCTCCGTGAGGTCCGGCCGGCGCATCGGATCGCCGCCCGTCAGCACGAACAGCGGCGGCGGATCGCCGAAGGACCGCACCTCGTCGATCAGCTGCTTGGCTTCGATCGTCGTCAACTCGCCAGGGTTGCGGCGGGCGATCGCGTCGGCCCGACAATGGAGGCAGGCGAGCGCGCACGCGCGCGTCACTTCCCAGATCACGAGGAAGGGCGCGCGTCCGAAGTCCGGCACGCCCGGCCGGCGAGCGGTCGTGTCTGGAGACGGAAGACGCGACGGATCGGGGGCCACGGATGGGTGTCGCGGAATCATGACGGCCCCGTGAGTATGGTGCGGCGGCGCTGCCGCCCGTATGACCGCGGTCATACGGCTGGCCGATGCGCCGGCGTAGCGTGTCACGAGCGCGAATGCTGGAGGGGCGATGACCGAGGTCGACGTGACAGTGGTGGGCGGAGGCATCTCGGGCCTGAGCGCCGCCCGCGAGCTGTGCCGCGCCGGCGCCAGCGTCCGGCTGCTCGAGCGCGAGAGCCGCTGCGGCGGCGTCATCCGCACGGACATTGTCGATGGCTTCGTCTTCGACGCGGGCCCCGACACGCTGCTCGGGCACAAGCCGGCGGCGATCGCGATGTGCCGCGAGCTCGAGCTCCACGACGCGCTGGTGCCGCCACTCACGCCGCGGACCACGTTTGTCGTTCGCCAGGGACGGCTCCGGGGACTGCCGGACACGTCCGTGATGGGCCTGCCGACGGATTGGAAGACGCTCGTCACGACCCGCGCGTTCTCCTGGGCCGGCAAGGCGCGCATGGCCGCCGAGCCGTTCATGCCGGGCACGACCGCGCCCGACGAGAGCATTGCCTCCTTCGTGGGCCGCCGCTTCGGCGGCGAGGCGGTCGCCTACCTGGCCGAGCCGCTGCTGGCCGGCCTCCATCGCGGCGACGCGTCCAGGCTGTCGATGCGGGCGCTCTTCCCACGCCTCGCAGATGCTGAACGGACACATGGCAGCGTGGTCCGGTCGTGGCGGAACGCGCCGCGCCTGCCGCCCGGCCGCGCCGGATCGATGTCCTTGCGAGGCGGCCTCGGCCAACTCGTCGATCGGCTCCGCGCCGCGCTGCCGCCCGACGTCGTCGTCTCGTCGGCCGACGTCCTACGTATCGAGCAGGACGGCCTGTTCGTGACGTGGCTCGCCGACGGTCGCGCGATCCGATCACGCGCCGTCATCCTCGCGCTGCCGGCGCACGCCGCCGGCCCGGTGGTCACCGCTCTCGACTACGAGCTCGCCCGCCTGTGCAGCACCATCCGGTATGCGCCGAGCGTCACCGTGGCCATGGGCTACCGCGGCGACCGCGTGCGCCACCCGCTGCGAGGATGGGGCCTGGTCGTGCCGGCCGGTGAACGGTTGCGACTCGGCTCGGTGACCTGGGTCACGTCCAAGTGGCCGCATCGGGCCCCGGCGGGCCACGTGCTGATCCGTGCGTCGCTCGGCCGTCAGTGCGCAGCCGAGGCGCTGGGGGCCTCGGACGCTCAGGTGCGGGAGTGGGCCGCACAGGACCTCCGCACGCTCCTCGGGATCGACGCCGAACCGGTGACGTCCCTCGTCCAACGGTGGCCGCGGGCGATGCCGCAGCTCGAAGTCGGACATCTCGAGCGGATGGCCGCCATCGAGTGGCGGCTCGCGCGCCTGCCCGGCTTGTTCATGAGCGCCGCCGGGTTCCGCGGCGTCGGCATCCCGGACTGCATCACCGACGCGCAGGCCAACGCGCGCCGTGCAGTCAGTCACGTCAGTCACGTAGAGCGAACACAACCGACCAGGAGGGCTCCGCACCATGGGTGAGTCGACGCCCGGTGCTCTGCCGCTGTCGCGGCGTAACTTCCTCTCCGGGCTGGCCATTGCCTGTTGGACGCCGCTGCTGTCGCGAGCGGAGGCGACTCCATGGTTCGCTCAGGAGGGGCACTTCACCGGCGACGACATGGCGCAGGCGCATCGCCTCTTCATGCGTCTCGACGAGCGCCTGGCGGCGGGCAACGTCGTGCGTCATCAGGAGCGCCGCGACGTCATCGTCGTGGGCGGTGGCGTCGCCGGGCTGGTCACGGCCTATACCCTCGTGGATCGTGACGTGCTGCTCTTCGAGGGCGCGCCGAGTACGGGGGGTGTCGCCAAGACTGACAGCTGGCGCGGCCTCGACTACGCCCTGGGCGCGGCCTACATCATCGACCCCGACCCGGAGTCGGAGGATGCGCGCGAACGGCGCGGCTTCCGCCTGCTCGAAACGCTCGGCCTGCGGGAGCGCGGCGAGGATCTGACGACGGCACGCACCAAGGGGCGCCGGCTCGGAGGCGAGGCCAATCACTGCGTGTTCAGCAACCGGCGCGTCGTGCCCGCGCGCGAAGTCTACCCAGCTCGGACCGACGCATTCTTCCGGCACGTGCTCGACAGCGACCGCTACCCGTCGGTGCCGACGGTGGACGACGCGCTCGTCCGCGCCCTCGACCGGGTGTCGTTCGCCGCCTTCCTGCGCAACCCCGCCTTGCAGCGGAGGATTTACGGCCGAACCGCCGGCCCCATCCCTGCGATCGGCTGGGAAGCCATCGAGTACTACTGCTGGGGCGCGTTCGGGGCGTCGGCCAGCGAAACGTCGGCGTATCACGGCCTGAACTTCTTCGCGGCGGAGTACGGCGATCTCCTCATCTACCCGGGCGGCAACGGCTTCATCACCCGCCGCCTCGCCGAGCGTCTGGCCCCACGCAACGTCGTCCGCACGGACGCATGGGTGCTGCGGATCGAGCCGACCGGCGATGGCGGCCACGCGGTCACGACGCACGAGAAAGGGCAGCTCCATCGATACGAGGCGCGCGCCGTCGTGTTCGCCTCACCGCTGCTGCTGGCGCCACGCCTGATCCCTGCGCTGCCGGAGCCGCAGCGCCAGGCCATTGCCACCTTCGACTACCGCGCCTACGTCGTCGCCAACGTGCTGTTGGGCCGGCGTATCGACGAGATCTTCCAGCATCGTGCCTTTCGCAGCGGCTACGAGCTGACACGGGTGCTCGGCGCGGACGTCGCCTCCGGCCCGATCGATCGACACGCGCGCGCCAACGGGTTCTCGGATGCGATTGCCGCCGACTTCGCGACCGGGCGGCATGCCACGAGCGGAGTGCTCACGGTCTATCGTCCGTATCCGTACGCATCCGGCCGCGCCGAGGTGATGTCGAGCCGCTACGGCGACATCCAGGCCGACGTGCATCGCGCCATCCTCGAGGGCTTCGGCCGACACGGCTTGCGGAAGGACGACATCCTCGAGACGCGGATCTCGCGATGGGGCCACGCCATGATCGTGGCCAAGCCCGGGCAGCTCGCCGATGGCACGCTCGATCGGGCGCGCGCGCCGCTGCCCGGTCTCTGGTTCGCGCACACCGACGTGCAGGGGGCGCCGGCGTACGAGAATGCGATCGCCGCCGCCTTCGACGCCGCCGACGCGGTGGACGCCTACCTGCGGCGATGATCGGGCGCCGTCGTGCCTCGTGCTACAGTGGCCGCGGGAGCCCCGCGAGCCGATGCTGTGGTCCAGTGCGTGTGAGTACGCAATCCGCGCGACGACACATCTGGCCGCGACGCCTGGCGCCCTGGTGCAGCTCAAGGACATCGCCGCCGCCGAAGGCATTCCGGCGCCCTTTGCCGCCAAGATTCTTCAGAGCCTGGTGAGGGCAGGCGTCCTGCGATCGGTGAAGGGACCGGGCGGCGGCGATGGCCTCGCCCGTCCGGTGGCTGAGATCACCTCGCTCGACATCAAGGCGGCCACGGAAGGTACGCGCGATCTCGAAGCCTGCGTGGCCGGACTCGAACGCTGCTCCGACGACGTGCCGTGCGCCCTGCACGAAGCGTTCAAGCCCGTCCGCCGTGCGATCCGCGGGTATCTGGAGACGACGACCATCGCCGATCTCTCCAGCGCGCTCACCCGCAAGCGCGCGCAGCTGTCGGCCGCGGCGGCGTCAGGTCGGCGCCGGGTCAGGCGGCCGCGGCGCTGATCGGGGCGACCGCTGGGCGGCTCCCGCATCCCGGGCAGGGCCTGATTTCCGGATCATCGCCATCTCCTCACCAGCTCACCGTTCAGGCGTTCGTACTCGCGGCGCATGTCGGCGGGGCGAGGTCCGCGGGCCGCCGGATACTCGCGCAGGCGGAATCCAGTAGGCCCCGAACACGCTCTGGCGCGCCAGGGCACGCCAGCGCAGCTCCGGTGAGGTCTTTGCGTCGCCCTCCTCGGTCCATCTCACGGCGGCCTTCTTGAACTCACCGCGTGCGGTCGCGGCCTTGAACAGCGCCCAGGCCCCGGCCGCGTCGTCGCGTGCAAAGGCGAGGTAGCCGCGGAGATAAGGCGCCGCGACGCTCATCGGATTGTCGGCCTCGACGCTGGCGAGCAGCCGTGCCGCCTCGGCGAGCTGGTGCTCGAGCAGAGCGACCTCGGCAAGGCCCAGCAGCGCGCCGCTGTCAGGGTCGAGCGCCAGCGCGTGCTCGAAGAGGGCGCGGGCCTTCGGCAGATCCACAGGCGCCTCCGGATCGAGCGACGCGCGAAGCGAGCCGAGCTGCATGTATCCGCGCGACGATCCCGCCGGATTCGCCGCGACGAGTCTCTCGTACACACGGAGGGCCCCATCGTGGTCACGGCGCTCCAGCAGGCAGTTCCCGAGATAGTAGAGGCTGTCTTCATGCTCGGGCCGCACCACCAGCGCCTGCGTATACAGCGCGATGGCATCCTCGAGCCGGCCGGCCGAACGCGCCTGGCCGGCCCGTTCGTAAATGGGCCAGAACTGGCGGGCGCGCGTCGCCGCCGCCGTGGCTGTCGCCTGCGCGACGGGCGTGCCCGTCCCGGCGCCGGCAATCCACGCCGCCCCGGCCATGAGCGCCGCTCCACCTAGCGCGACGAACCACCGGCGGCTCACCGCCCAGGCTCCTCGACCGTGATGGTCTGGTTGGCGCGGACCGCCGTCTGCCGGACCTCCACGCCCCCGGGGAACCGCACGACGATTTCGTCGGCATGGGGCTGGTCGCCCAACCCGAAATGCAGCGTCAGGCTGTGCTGGGACAGATAGGACGGCTGCGAACCCACCTGCTGCTGCTGCGTCGCGCCACCGGCGGTCACTGACACGAGGGCTCCGAAGCCGAAGCGATTCTGGCGTCCGCGGACCCGTACCTTCAGCCAGCGTCGCGCGTTACCGCCATCGTTCCGAAGCAAGCGGGCGGCGCCACCGTGGTTGACGACGAGCACGTCGACGTCTCCGTCGCCGTCGTAGTCGGACACCGCGGCCCCGCGCCCGACCGTGGGCTCGTTGAGCGGGGCTCCACTCACGGGCGCCACGTCGAAGAACCCCTCACGCTCGCCCCGGTTCCAGAAGAGCTGATGGCGCATGGGCAGCAGCCGGCGCGGATTGGCCGGATCCTGGAACGTACTCCCGTTGATCGAGAGCAGGTCCGGCCGGCCATCGTTGTCGTAGTCGAAGAAGGCCGTCCCCCACTTGACGTAGTCGAGCGAGATCTGGCCGAGGCCGGTCTGGTCGGCGATGTCCATGAACACCATGCGGTCGGGGGGCTCGCCGCGCGCCATGATGCGGAGGTTCGAGAACAGGGCATTCTCCTGCGCCAGCCAGTGGGTGACGAAGATGTCGAAGTCGCCGTCGAGATCCCAGTCGCCGACCGCCAGCCCCATCGCCCCGCGTGGATCGGCGACCCAGGCCGCGTGGGAGACGTTCTCGAACCGGCCGTTGCCCCGATTGCGGAACAGCGCGTTGTCCGAGACGTCATTGGCGACATAGAGATCGAGCCTCCCGTCGCCGTCGAAGTCGCACCATGCCGCCGACAGGCTGCGGCCGGCGGTATTGTCGACGCCGGCTCGTGCGGCGACGTCGACGAAGCGTCCCGCCCCATCGTTCCGCAACAGCAAGTTGCGCTCCGGTAGGTACGACGCCGGATTGAGCGTGAACGGCGATTCCGCTTCGCCCTGGAGCGTGACCCGGCCGGCGCCGATCGGGTCGAACCGATAGCGGACATAGCCACAGATATAGAGGTCGAGGTCGCCGTCCCGGTCGTAGTCGGCCCACGAGGCCCCGTCCAGAACCCGGCGAACGCGGCGAGGCCGCTCGATGCCGTTCGGTTCTCGAACGTGCCGTCGCCGCGGTTGCGAAACAGATACAGCCGGTCGAAGGACGTGACGACAAGGTCGAGCCATCCGTCGCCGTCGGCGTCGCCCCACGCGGCCGCCATCCCGCAGAATCTCGCGCACGAGGCCGGCGGGCTCGGTGACGTCGACGAAGCGTCCAGCGTCGTTGCGGAAAAGCCGCGAAGTGGCGCCCGTGCCGCTGCGCCCGGCGCCCCCGGGCCCGCCAGACGTAGGCAGGGCACCGCTGACGTTCACGATGAACAGATCGTCGTCCCCGTCGTTGTCGATGTCGCCCCAAGCCGCTCCCGATCCCATGTCCTCGGGCAGCTGCGTCGAACGCTCGCCCGAGAAGTGGGTGAACACCAGGCCGCTGCTGGACGCCGCGTCGCCGAACGAGACGTGCGGCCGCCCGGCCGGGATGCGACGCGCCAGCTCGGAGGTGATGCCTTCGGCTGCTTGCGACGGATCGTAGCGGGCGGGAGCGCGTCGCACGAAGGCCAGCGCGCCGACGGCGACGAGGAGGAGCAGCGACACCAGGCCGGCGATCAGACTTCGAGACTGTCGTCTCGACAGACGACGACGCTCGCGGCCGGCGGTCTCCCTGCTCACCCGACCTCCACCGTGGCACGCTGGTGATGCAGATCGGTCACGGGCGCGGTGAGCACCTTCCCCCGGGCGTCGCGGAAGAGCCCGACGCCGCGCATGAAATTCAAGAGGAACTGATCGATCTTCCGGTAGCGCAGGCGGGCCTCGATCTCGAGGCGTCCCTTGGGCACCTTGAGCTGGTAGGTGGCCGTGTCCGAGAATCCCGGGAACAGCGACCGGCGGTGACGCACGCCGACCATCTCCCAGAGGTTGTGGCGGTCGATCAGGTTGCCGTACTGGTCGACCGGCTCCGCCTTGAACAGAAACGACCCGGGCTGGACGAAGCCCTTCTCGTCGAGCGTGCCGCTCTCGAACACCACGCGGCCGCGCCCGTCGCGGGCGACGAGCTCGATCCAGGACTGGATCATATCGAGCGGCCCCGTCGGGAAGTCGTGCCCGACCTTGTTCGAGGTGACGATGCACCGCACGGTGATGGTCTCGCCGGCGCGCGCGGACGAGGGCGCGACGATCTGGAGCGATACCACCGGCACGTCACCTCCCGGCCACTTCCGGGCGATCTCCGGGATGGCGATCCGTCCCTGCAACCACGCCTGCGTCAGCCGTGTGTGCTCGTCGGCGCCCTCGAGGCCGTGCAGCTGCGGCATCAGTTGGTTGGCGCCGAGGAAGCGGTGCGATCGATGCTTGCCGTCGGTCGCCGACCGGTTGTAGTCGGCTGGGTCGCCGGCGGCCGGGTCGCTCGAATCGATGAGCGGCATGTGGCATTCCCGGCACTCGACGGTCTTGGCGGGATTGGCGCGGTCACGCGCCCACTTGCTCATGCGCCAGTTGTCGAACTGGTTCTGGAGCTGTACCCACCCAACCTTGTTGATCTCCTCGTCGATGAACTGCTTGTGGCAGGCGGCGCAGTACTCCGGCTTCTTGAACATCGTCTTCGACAGCGCAGCCGTGTGCTGAGCGGGATACGTACGAATGAGGAAGTCGCGGACCAGACGCCACGGCGTCGAACCGCTGGCGTCGTACTCGAGCTCACCGATGTACCGAGGCGACGCCTGCATCGTGTACTGCGCGTTACCGCGCACGTCGGTCTGCTTGATCGAGTGGCACGAGAGGCAGGAGATCCCCTCCTGGTATCCGTGGAGCCCGGTCAGGGCCTTCTCGTCGCTGGCGATGTTCTTCGTCCCCGAGAACAGCGAAATCGGGTCGTGGCAGCCGCCGCAGTAGCGCGTCGAGGTCGGCCCATTCTGCTGGGCCATCGTCAGCTGGATGGCCTGGAAGGCCTGATCCATCGCCGCATACCGATGAGCGGATGGCAGCCATTCACGGGCAATCTGCGCGTGACATCCTGCGGTACCGCAGCCGCGCGAGCCTGCCAGCATCTCGGCGGCGATCGGCTGATTGCCTGGCGTCCTCGCCAGGCTCGGGGCGAACGGCCGGTTCGCTTCATAGAGGGGGTTGCCCGGTTCCCAGAGGTCGTAGTCGGGCGGGAACGCCGCCAGCGGAGCGGCGGGTCGAGCGAGCGACCACCCAACGACGATCGCGAACGGCGCCACGGCGGCAACGAGCACACCCCACGCGAAGCGCCCCACACGGGGACCCGGGCGCGCGAGGTCGCGGCCCCGGCGTCGGTCGCGCCAGAGCAATGCCACGATGTGCCAGCCGGCGAGCAGCACGAGCGCGACCGTGGTCCACCGGTGCAGCTGACGCCAGATCGGCGTGGTGCTCACGCGGAAGAGGCCCTCCCAGGTAAGAATCACGCCCGGCACGGCGCAGGCGATCAGGACGCCGAGTGCCACGTACCCGGCGACCTTGACGTGCGTCAACGGATGGCGCCGGTACCTGACGCCAGTGGCGCCAGGCGTACCACGCGACAGGAATGGTCACCGCGAGACCGCCAATCGTGTGGAGCAGTACGGTGACCTGCGTGAACACACCGAAGGGGGCGAGCCAGACGACGAGGCCGCTCAGACTCAGGAAGGCGAGCGAAGCGGTGGCGCAAATGGCGAGCGGCGAGCGCCATCCGTGGTGGCGAACCGAGGGGGCCTGCCCAGGAGGGGGAGAGGGCTCGTCGATGGGGCCGCGCTGCATGTCAGACCGGTGTGGTCCGCATCATAGGCTCGTGCCGTTACCCCAATCAGGAAGAAAAGACCTATAACTCCTATATAAAGAGATGAGGTGGGCCGGGCCGTCCGCCTACTCCTGATCTCTGACGCGGACGGTGTGGTCGAAGCCGCCGATTCAGCGCAGTCGACCCGCCACGTCTACTCCCCCGCCGACCGGGTCCGCTCGATCCGCCCGAGGTACACGAGCAGGCCGAGGTTCAACGCCAGCCCCGCCGCGCTCGCGAGCGCGCCCGGCCACACGATCGAATCGTCGCCACCGAGCCAGGCGTTCATCGTCGCCGTCAGCAGCCAGAGCTGCAGGATCGCCGACGATAAGAACGAAGACCAGCATCCCGTAGATGATGGTCGTTCGCTGGTCGCGGCTGAACGGGCGCTTGACGGAGGTCCTCATGTCGGTCCGCTCCTCGACCCCGACGGCGTAGATGTCGCGTCCTCGGATCTCCAGCGACGACACGGGTCAGCGGACGCCGTGGCGGGCCCGCCGTCGGCACCCCCGTCCGCAGGTCGAAGCGCCCCTCGTGGCAGGGACAGTAGAAGCTGCCCTCGGCCGGCCGGGGAATCACCGCACAGGACAGGTGCGTGCACTTCTGGCTGAAGGCCACGAACTCGCTGGTCGGTCAGGCGCACGAGCAGGCAGGGTTCGTGCTCGTTCGGGTACTTGAAGATCAGGGCCGCCCCGACGGCGAGATCGTCCATCGACGCCATCGCGCTGGAGTCGGCGGCCGGCCGCTCTGCCGTCGATACCAGTTCTGCGCCGACGATCCAGAACTGGCCGACAGTGAAGCGCCGCGCTGGTCAGCACCAGGAACTTCAGGAAGTCGCGCCGCTCGACGTAGTGATCCTGCGGCCAGTCGATGGGGAAGTCCTGCCGCCAGGCCGGCTGGACCTCGGCCGGCGCGAAGTCGGGGGCGATGGTGATCTGCTCGCGCTCGGAACGACGGCGCATACAGACTCGGCCGGCGCCGTGCCGGTCAGCCCTTCGCGCCCGGGCGAGCTGATGGCCGGGTCGATCGACGCCCGCGGATCGCGTCGGGAGGTCAGCCATGGGCCTAGACCTCGACTCCGGCAAACGGATCGTCGTCGCCGGGTCTCGGCCCCGACGGCACGACTCACCACCTTCAGCGACACGGCGCGGCTGCGTGGCTGCTCGTCCATCGCCGCCGTCACGTCGACGTGGGCAGCGCGGCTGGTCAGCGCCCGCGGCACCATCATGTACACCTGCGTCGTGATCGTCTGCTGGCCGAACTGGAACGTGTTGACCGGCGTCGACAGCGGCCGCAGCTGCTCGATCTGCTCGCGCGTGCCGAAGAAGAGCGCCTGGCTGGGACATACCGTCGCGCACATCGGCTTCTTGCCGACGCTCGTCCGGTCGTAGCACATGTCGCACTTCATCATGATCTTGCGGTCTTCGTAGAGCTCGGGCACGCCGAACGGGCAGGCCACGACGCAGTTGCCGCAGGCGATGCAGCGCGGCTTGCGCGCCGACTGCACGACGCCGTCGCCGGTGCGCTTGATCGCGTCGGCCGGGCAGACTTCGGCGCAGGTCGGCTGCTCGCAGTGCATGCAGACGACCGGCACCGTCTGCACGCTCTCGGGCCGGTCGACGTACTCGAGGTGGATCATCGACTCGCCGCGATGCGTGTCGCACTCGGTGCAGGCCTGCACGCAGGCCTGGCAGCCGATGCAGCGGTTGGGATCGATGAAGAAGTGCAGGTGGTCGGGCTTGGCCATGGGTGCGATCGGTTACTGCTGCGGCTCGAGCACCGCGGCGTAGTCCGGCGGCCCTCCGCCTTCCGCACGCGGCAGCCGCACACCTTGTACTGCGGGAATCTTGCTGATCGGATCCTGCGCGGCCACCGTCAGCTGGTTCGGCGCTCTTCCGGCCGGCCCAGTGATAGGGAATGAAGATCGTGTCCGGCCGGATGGTCGTCACGACCTGCGCCCGCAGCGTGATCGTGCCGCGGCGGGTCTCGGCGGTCGCCCAGTCGCCGTCGGCGATGCCGAGCTTCGCGGCGAGCCGCGGGTGCATCTCGATCCGCGGCTCGGGGTACTGCTTCACCAGCGGACCGATCCGCCGCGTCTGCGTGCCGGAGAGGAACTGGCTGACGACGCGGCCGGTCGTCAGGATAGATCGGGTACTCCTCGCTCGCGTCGTCGACCGGCGGCGCGGTAGTCGGCGACGTTGAAGCGGGCGCGGCCGTCGGGAAAGTAGAACGGCCCGGCGCCCTTGGCGACCGGGTTGTAGCTGCCGGGCTCGAACAGCCGCGGCGTGCCGGGATGATCGGCGTAGGGGCTGCCGGTCTGCGGATCCTCGCTGTAGCAGGGCCAGAACACGCCCATCTGCCGCGTCGATCTTCTCGTAGGTCATGCCGGAGTAGTCGGCGACGCCGCCCTTGCTGGCGATGCGCAGCTCCTCGAAGATCTCGCGCGGGATCGGCGAACGTGAAGCCGTGCGGGCGGCCGAGCGCCTGCGCGATGTCCTGGATGATGCGCCAGTCCTCGCGCGCCTCGCCCGGGCACGTCGACCGCCTTGTTGATCTTGATGATGCGGCCTTCGACCTGCGTGACCGTGCCTTCGTCCTCCTCGTGCAGGCTGCCGGGCAGCACGATGTCGGCGTGCCGGGCCGTGTCGTTGAGGAAGAAGTCGATCGCGGCGTAGAACTCGAGCTTCTCGAGGCAGCGCGTGACGAACGCGTTGTCGGGCAGCGAGACCTTCGGGTTGAAGCAGATCGACAGCAGCCCCTTGATCTCGCCGCGTCGATCTTGCGGAACATCTCGTAGGCATCGACGCCGGGACCCGGCAGGTCGCGCCTCGTCGATGCCCCAGACGCCGGCGATGTAGCGCCGGTGCTCGGGGTTGGCTGATGTCGCGCCAGCCGGGCAGCTGGTCGCACTTCTGGCCGTGCTCGCGCCCGCCCTGGCCGTTGGCCTGGCCGACGATCGTGCCGTAGCCGCTCTTGGGCTTGCCGATGCGGCCGGACGCCAGCACCAGGTTGATCGTGCCGAGCGCGTTCTGCACGCCGTTCGAGTGGTGCTCGATGCCGCGGGCGTGGAAGAGGAAGCTGGTCTGCGCCGTGCCCCACCACTCGGCGGCCTGCTCGATCGCCCGCTGCGGCACGCCGGTGACCTCGGCGGTCCGCGGCGAGCGTCCACTGCCGGCAGTAGTCGGCCACCTGCTCGAAGCCCGACCGTGTGCTCGGTCGATGAAGGCGTGATCGAGCCAGTCGCGCTCGATCATGATCTGCAGCACGCCGGCGAAGAGCGCGGCGTCGCGCCCGGGCTTCACCGGCAGGTAGAGATCGCAGGTGCGGGCGATCGGCGTGATGCGCGGATCCTGGACGATGATCTTCGCGCCCTGCTCGCGCGCCTGCCAGATGTAGTTGGTCGTGATCGGCGAGCACTCGGCGACGTTCGAGCCGGCGACCCAGATCACCTCGGTGCCGACCATGTCGGACCACGGGTTGGTCGTGCGGTCGATGCCGAACGCCTTCTTGTTGGCCGCGCCGGCGCTGACCATGCACAGGCGGCCGTTGTAGTCGATGTACGGCGTCTTCAGGCAGACGCGCGCGAACTTGCCGAGCAGGTACGTCTTCTCGGTCGTCAGGCTCGCGCCGCCGAGCACGCCGATGGCGCCGGCGCCGTGCGTCTCCTGGATGCGGCGCGATCTCGGCGGCCACGCGGGCGATCGCCTGCGTCGTAGGCGATCGGCGCTGAAGCCGCCGGCCGCCGACGTGTCGCGCCGCAGCGCGGTCAGCAGGCGGTCGGGTGCGAGCCCTGGAGGTAGCGCTTCACGCCCTTCGGGCAGAGCATGCCGCGGTTGAACGGGAACTCTTCCCACGGCTCGAAGCCGATGACCTCGTTGTCGCGGACCTTGAGCTGGATGCCGCACTGCTGGCCGCAGAAGCAGCAGTGCGTCTTCACCAGCCGATCGGGCTCGACGCTGGTCGAGAGCCGTGCGCCGGTCATCGACGACAGATGCGGGCCGAACCGCTCGATGATTCGCAGCGGATCGGCCGGGAAGTGTCGCCATGTCAGCGTTACCTCTCGCCTGCTCGTGCGATCCCGCCGTTCAGGTGCTGGCTGCCACAGCGCCGCCTTGCGCCAGGCCGAAGAGCGCGCGCCGGCAGCTGCGGGCACACCTCCTGGTAGTGCCCGCCGTCCGGCCAGCTCGTAGCGAAACCCGAGCTCGCGCTCGACGGTCGTCAGGTCGCGGACCATCATGCGCCGACGCGAACGGCTGCGCGCAGCGGCGGCAGCGCGGCCTGCTCGCCGCGCTGCCCGCGTCCTTGTAGAAGCCGACGCCGAGCTGCGCCGGCCGCTGGAAGATGTGGAACAGCTTGCCGAACGGCAGCCAGAGCAGCGTCACGATGACCGTGACCGCGTGGAGGATGGCGAGGAACTCGTAGGCGTAGCCCGCATCCACGTGTAGCTGGCCGTCAGCATCAGGCCGCGTGACGCTGATCGCGAAGAGCAGGAGCAGCGGCAGGATGTCCTGGCCGAACTGCTGCACGGCGACGGCGCCGTGGTCGATCATGCGCCGGCGGAAGGCGAGCATCACGCCGGCGATCACCAGGAACGACGACCAGACCAGGCCGTGGAAGATGACGAACGCGAGCGCCGACTCGACCGGGAAGTCCTGCACCGGCACGCCGAACACGAACGTGCGATAGATGTGGAGGTCGCCGGGCACCGTCTCGAAGTGGATCCAGCCCCAGACCAGCGGGAACGTGATCGCCGCCGCCAGCAGGCAGCCCCACATGATCAGCCAGTGCGCGAGCCCGCGCAGCCGGCCGCGCCGGAAGATGTAGCGGTTCGCGGCGAACTCGACGAGCGCGCGGCGGCCGAGCGCTGGCGACGTTGCCGGCCAAGCGCGCGGCGCGAGAAGAACGCCTGCCAGCCGCGCCGCCAGTACATGCGCGTCGGCGGGCGGTTGCAGCCACATCGCGTAGCGATAGCGTGATGCCGAACGTCGCGAAGAGCGTCGCGAACGTGTAGCCGACGAGCGCGGCATCGAAGTGCTGCAGGTTGCGCGAGCCGACGACGATCGCCGCCGCGAGCGCGCGGTCCACGACCAGCGTCGCCCACGCGCCGGCGCGCACGCGTTCGAGGGCCTGCGCGCGCCGCGATCGGCAGCGACTGCGTCCACGCGACGTCCGCCGGGCGGAACACGCGCTGGTTGGCGGCGCGCAGCAGCAGCGCCGTCGCCGACAGCAGGACGAAGCCTGGCCAGATGCACGCCGAGCGTGATCGCGGAACACGCCGAGCAGCAGCGGCGGGAAGAATCCGCCGAGGCCGCCCAGCGCGCCGACGAGGCCGGTCACCGTGCCCGGTGTCCTTCGGGAAGTGCTCGGGCACCAGCTTGAAGACCGCGCCGTTGCCGAGGCCCAGGAGCATCGCGCACGCGAGCGCGCCGACCGTGAACGGCACCATCGACGGCCACGTCAGCAGCAGCGCGAACAGCGCGACGCCGCCGAACACCCACGACAGCACCTGCGCGCCGCCGATGCGATCGGCCAGCCAGCCGCCCGACCGGTCGCATCAGCGTCGCCAGCACGACGAAGCCGGCGGCGCGGAATCCGGCGTCGGCCGGCGTGAGACCGAACTGCGCGCGCAGCAGCGTCGGCAGGTAGATCGAGAAGGCGACGAAGCCGCCGAAGGTCAGGAAGTAGAAGGCGCCGAGCAGCCACGCCGTCGGCGAGCGTCGCAGGACGCGACACCATCGCCGCGACCGTGGCCGGCCGCGCCGGCGTGCGGCGGATTGCGCGCGAGCACGACGTAGACCACGGCCCAGACGAGCAGGACGGCGCTGGTCCCGCGGAACACCGCTCTCCCAGCCCGAGCGCGCGCGCGACGACCGGCCCGCCGAAGACCGCCAGCGACTGCCCCATCGTGCCCAGGCCGTAGATGCCCGAGCGCCGTGCCCTGGCGTGCCGGCCGGCGTCCAGCGCGACACGAACGCCGCGCCGATCGAGAACGACGAGCCGGCCATGCCGAGGAGGAACGCCGGCACCAGCAGCGTGCCGTAGCTGGACGCGTCAGCGGCACCACGAACGCGGCCAGCGACGAGAACAGCAGCAGCCCGGTGAACAGCAGCCGGCCGCCGAAGCGATCGGTCAGCATGCCCATCGGCAGGCGCGCCAGCGAGCCGAGCAGCACCGGCACGGCGACCAGCAGCGCCGTCTGCGACGCGGTCAGCTGATACAGACCGGCGAAGACCGACGCCAGACCACCGACCAACCCCCATGCGGCGAACGAGAGCGTGAACGAGACGGTCGCCAGGACCAGCGCGCCGCCCGGCGACGCGAGGGCGGGCTTTCGGCCAACGCCTGGAGGCGTACGATGATTCTCAACGCTGGCGTCCATGACGGGGCCCTAGTCTGACGCCAGCGTTCGGCGTGTTGTCAAGCGGAGAGCCTCGGCGGAGCTGCCATGTTCAGCCGATCGCCGGCGAGGGCCCGAGGCAGGTCGACCCGAATCGTCGTGCCCGGGGCTGAGTTGTCGGCGATCTGGATCTCGCCCGCGTGGAGTTCGACCAACTGCTTCGCCAGTGCGAGCCCGATCCCCATGGCATCCGGCTTGGTCGTGAAGAGCGGCTCGAACACTCGCGCCCGCAGCGGCGCCGGAATGCCTGGACCGTGGTCGGTGATCGACACGCTGACACTGTGGCCGCACTCGGTCACTGTCACGGCAAGCGTTCCGGCGCCGTGCTGCGCTTCGGCCGCGTTCATCAGGAGTCGCGAGAACACCTCACACAGCATCGCGGGGTCGCCAATGACCCGCGCATCCGGCCCCACGATGTCGCACGACACGCCCGAAAGGCCAACGGCATCGCGGACAGCGATCGCGGCCTCGTGAAGCAGCGGGCGAAGCGCCAGAGCCTGCATCTGCGCCGGGCGCCGCGTTGTGAAGTGGACCAGCGCCGTTACGTGGACGCCCAGCACGTCGAGACGCTCCATCATCTGGCGCACCAGGCGCCGCTCATCACCAGTGAGTGACACCTTGCGCTCGAACAGCTGAAGCGCGGCTCGAACACCCGCCACAGGATTCTGCACCTCGTGCGCGACGATCGCCGCCATCTCGCCGATCTTCTCGAGTGCCATCTGGCTCCGCAGGCACGCTTCGGCGTGCTTCTGAGCCGAGATGTCGTGCTGAATGGCCAGGTACTCGTACGGCTGGCCGCGGCCGTCCAGGAGCGGAACGACAGTCGTGTCTACCCAGTAGAGGGCACCGTCCTTTGCACGGTTTTGCACTTCTCCGTGCCAGACCCGACCGGAGCCAATCGCCGCCGACGGCTCCCGCGTGAATGCCCCCGAGTGCGCATCGGGGGCGACGATACGGTGATCGGCGCCCACCAGTTCCTCCCGGGCATACCCGGAGAGCGCACAGAAACCGTCGTTGACGTGACGGATGGTGCCGAACGCGTCCGTGATCGACACGATGCTGCTGTCGTCGAGTGCGCGTCGAAGGTCGCGAAGCTGCCTGGTCTTTCGAGCGTCGCGGATGGACAACACGAGCGCGACGCCGAACACGCTGAGGTCGAACGAACGATTGAGCAGGCCATGCATCCACGAGTCGTTCCACTTCGACTGCCACAGCAAGCCGAGGACCGTCAGGGCCGACGCCGCGATGGTCAGCACCGTGCGAGTCGGCACACTCTCGGACAGGAAGGCAATCAGCAGCGGGACCAGATAGACGATTGGCACGTTGACGCCCAGAGGCGTCACGGCGTCGACGGCACATACGCCCGCCATCAACGCGCCGCACAGCAGCCGTGTCGCCATGCGCCCCGGTTCCACCGTCATGAGGTCTCCGTTGCCAAGGGGCCGTGCGCGAGATCGGCCTGGCTGACACGCGCTCCCCGACAATCTCGCAGCAGCTGCGAATCGGAGGCTTATGCAAGTTTCGCCGCATCGGCACGAGCCGATGAAGCGGGAGTCGCCCGATGGAACGGGCCACGTCGACTGGGAGGATTCCCCACTGCCTGCGCAGTATTCCGCGCAGGCCTCCTCGCTCACGGGCGGAGCTGACGCGATCGATGGAGCAGGCAGGTGGCGGGCAGCTACGTCGCGGCGAGTACTTCGAGGGCCTTCGAGTCAGCCACGACGAAACCCGACTTCTCGGTGAGGACGATCCGCTCCTTACCCCACCGGCTCATGATGCGGATCGCTGTCTCGATCGTCGTGCCTGTGAGATCGGCGAGCTCCTGCCGAGAGAGCGGCATCGCGATGAACGTGCCGCCTGGGGCTGCGCCACCCACCTCGTCGGCGAGCTTCAAGAACAGACGTGCGAACCGTGGCTCGACCTTCCCACCGCTCAACTCGGCCAGCCGATTCGTCAGTTCGACGAGCCGATGCGTCAGCCCGAGCAGGAGGCCGCGTACGAGAGTCGGATGGGCCTCCAGCAGGGCGAAGAACGCGGACCGCTCGATGCTGATGCAGGTCGTATCCTCCAGCGCCACGGCTGACGCAGGAAAAGGCCAACCCTCGTATACCGCGACGGCGCCCAGCGGGTCGCCGAGCCCGAAGATCTCGAGAATCACGTCCTTGCCGGCCGGCGTCATCTTGAAGACCTTCACGCGCCCGCGGGCGATCGCGTGAAACCGGTCCGAGGGGCTGCCCTCGACGAAGATCTGCTCGCCCCTTTCGTAGTCGCGAATGCGTGCGTGCGGAGCGAGGCGTGTTCGATCCTCAGGCGAAAGCCTCCGGAACAGCGCCATGGACTGGAGCAGCTGGGGGAGGCGGGCATCCATCTCGCGATTCTAGCTCGTGCGGGCGAGCGACGCTCCCGGCCCGCTATCCCTTCGCAGCTCGACCCACGTCTGAAGGTGCCGCGCACAGATACCGCCCGAACTCCGCCTGCCCTGGCATGATCACGTCACTCAGCAAGAGATGAATGCGGCCGGCGAGCGACCGCGCCACCGACAGTGCCGCGGCCGGTTCACCGGCTTCCAGGACCTTGTCCCCTCGCTGGTGCAGGAGTCGGCGTGCAAGGGCGCGGACGTCTGGATCCGCCCTCTCCGGGGCTCGCTCAAGCACTGGGGCGGCGGCACCGACTCCCCTATGAATGCTGCGTTCGAGAGTTGTTGACCCGTGCAAGCAGGAGACAACAGAGGGCTCGGACGACGTAAACGAAGGGGTTTCGCTCGTGATTGAGCTGCTCCAGCGTTGGGGCGAGCTCTCGTAGTGCCATTCGAGCCTCTTCGGCGCTCACCGGCGACCGCGCGAGCCGCGTCACGAGCGGCGCCGTCCCGCTCAGGTCGCTCCGCTCGAAGGTCTCCACGTAGAGCTCGCCGAGTTCGTCGAGGGAGAGATCGCCGATGCGATCGATGAACAGTCCAAGCTGCCGCGCAGCCTCGCCGGACTTCGATGTCAGGCCTATTTGCAGTGTACTCAGCCGCTTCACGTAGCCGGCACGCGGCCTCCTCAACGCCGCGGCCAGGCGCGGCACGTCGTCCGGGGACGCCATCTCCTGAGGGTAGGACCAGCGCGCGGCGGCTCCTATGACCGCTGTCATAGGGCCAATGGTCGTGCGGCGATACGGTGGTGCGGCGGCGACGAGCGTCGAACGCAGCAACGAGTCGACCGGGTGTGCAGTGGACCTCAGATGACCAATCGAAAGCCCCTCGTGTTCGCGTGTGCAGGCTGCTCGTTCGCCGGACGGCTGGCGTACCGATCTGGCCCAGGAGCTCGATTCGGAGGGGCGACGCCGAGATGTCGTGCCTCGCTGGAGTGGGGGCCAGGCACCCGACCTTTCTGCGAAAGCTTGCGGGTCGAGAGGCCTGGCTCGTGGACGGTTGCCCCATCGAATGCTCTCGCGGCGTATTCGGGCAGGTCGACCGACCCTACTCCCGGCACATCCGCCTGCACGCGTGGGGTACTCACAAGCACCGCGAACCGCCTGGCGGGGTCGATGTGGGAGGGCTGGCCGATCGCGTTTGCCGGAGCGAAGGCCACGACTCTCCCCATTGCGACCGTGAATGACCGGGCAACCGCCGGCCGCCCTGCCTCCACCGGTGTAGCCGCTTCCCACGGTCAACAGCGATGCGGTGCGCGTGGGGCCCGCTACCGCGTCGCCTGGAACCTGAAGAAGTGGGATTGAATGTCGACCTTCGCGAACGCGAAGTCGGCCCGACCCAGCCGCGCGGCAAGTGTGGCTGGGGCGACGAGCACGAGCGCATCGCGGGCGTGGAGCAGCCGGAGCGCTCGACTGTTGACGCTTTCGACTCCCACGAACAGCCCACCGGGGCGGAGAGTGCGGGCGACGTCTCGAAAGAGCCGGTCCTGCCATTCCACGGATGGAACGTGGTGGAGCATCGCCATCGCGACGGCGCCATCGAAGCTTGCATCGCGGAACGGCATCGCGGCGGCATCGGCTCGGACGATCGCGGCACGCGGACGCACCAGCGGCGCGAGCGCCCCCGCAGCGGACGCATCGATCTCCACGCAGGTCAGGCGCCGCGCGCGCCGGACGAGGGCGGCCGTGCAAGCCCCTGGCCCTGGACCGATTCCTCGAGCAGCGCTCCGTTGGCATTCACGCCCTCGAGCGCCCACGGGACGAGGAGTGTTTCGGCTGCGTTCCTCCACCAGTGGGAACCGCACAGGCATCGATGCAGCAGGTTCATCGGCCCCGAGGCTAAGCCGGCCTTCCGCCCAGCGATATGACCGCGGTCATACGCCCGCCCGGGCGGTCATCCTATGGTGACAACATGAGGCCTGCGGCCGCCTCCGCGGCTACGGCCGCACTCGCTCCACAGAGCCCAACCAGCGGCCAGAACGCAGACGTCAATGGCATCTCCGAGGGCCGGCGCGCGCTGCTTCCCTCGCCGACGGTCCCCCTGATGTACGTCGCCGGCGCACACGCGTGCTTGGCGACGGCTCTCACCGTCCTGGTCGTCAACCCGGGGGTCCCTGGAGCGTTCGTGTATCACCCACGGGCCCTCGCGCTGGTCCACCTTGTGACCCTCGGCTGGGTTTCTGGGTCCATCCTGGGCGCGCTTTACATGGTCATGCCGCTGGCGTTTGGCGTCTCGATGCGGACACGACGCCTCGACTGCTGGGCCTGCCTGTCCTTCTGGGTTGGCGCGGTCGCCATGGTTTTCGGCTTTTGGCACGGACGATACGACTTCGTCGGTATCGGATCGCCGTTCGTGCTGTGGGCCCTCGCGGCCATCGGTATGCGCGTGATACGTGGCCTGACTGACGCGCGGGTGCCGTGGGGCGTCGCGCTGCACGTCGCACTGGCGTTCGTGAACGTCACACTGGCCGGCGCTGCCGGCCTTCTACTCGCGGTGAATCGCATGACGGGGTTGCTGCCGGGGTCGCCGTTGTCGATGGCAGCCGCACATGCGCATCTCGCGGTCCTCGGCTGGGCCATGATGATGATCATCGGCGTCGCGTACCGCCTGATTCCCATGTTCGTACCGGCCGCCATGCCGTCGGGATCGGGTCTAGCGGCCAGCGCCATCCTGCTCGAGACCGGTGCGCTCGGCGTCGCGGCCTCGCTGGCCGTCGGTAAGAGTGCCCTCCCCTGGCTGCCGTTCGTGATCGGCGCCCTGGCCTGCTTCGTCGCTCAGGTGAGGCGGATCGTAAGCAACAAGCGGCCGCGGCCCCTAGACCTGCCGCGTCGGGACTGGTCCACCTGGCACACGCATTTCGCGCTGGGATACCTGCTCCTGGCGGCGGTGCTCGGCATCGCGGTCGCGGTGGGGGCGCCATCCCCACAAACCTTGTGGGCGTACGGAACGGCCGGCGTGCTTGGCTTCACCGTGCAAATGGTCCTTGGCATCGGCGGTCGGCTGCTGCCGATGTATGCCTGGTACCGCGCGCTCGAGCGCCGCGACGGCATCTTGCCGACTAGGTCGGTCCACGCTTTGATCGCGCCTCGACTCTCCCTCGCCGTCCTGGGCTCGTGGCTCGGAGGTCTCCCCGTTTTCACCGCGGGTTTGATGACGGACGGTCCGATCTTGATTGCCTGCGGCGCGGGCGCGATGCTGATCGGCGTCCTCCTGAACGCCGCGCACGTGGCGCTGCTCCTCCACCGCGCGGGTCTCAGGCACGCCTGACATTGCGACGAGGTGTGCTGCTGATTCCTGTCGTCGCGGACGTGAAGCGGGCGCGCGGCCCCGCAGGCCCGATGGAGGTCGATTGGTGGACGTTCCCGGGGCTGCTGGCGTCCCCGATTCGATCAGTCGTCGCTGCAGACGACAAGGGTAGCTTGGGGACGGGCGATGGCGCCGTGATCGTCGCCGCCCGCCGAACGCACGAGGAGCGACCGTGGCCCGCCAGACACATTGGGACGCCGTTTACCAGACCAAGGGCGACCGTGACAGCAGCTGGTTCGAGGCCCGGCCTGACGCCTCGCTTCGGATGCTGGACGCCGCAGGGGTCACACGCGAACACTGCGTCCTTGACGTCGGCGGCGGTGACTCGCGACTGGTAGACGCGCTGCTCGCGCGTGGGTTCCGCTGTCTGGCGGTGCTCGACGTGTCCCCCGCTGCTTTGGAACGAAGTCGGCGTCGGTTGGGCACTTCGCCGAGCCACGTCAGATGGCTTGCTGCCGACGTCATCGGCGACTGGTCCGCGGACCCAGTCGACGTCTGGCACGACCGGGCTGTCTTCCACTTCCTCGTCGAAGAGGAGGACCGCAACGATATCGTGACCGCCTCCTGGCGACCCTGAAGCCGTGTGCGTCCGCAGTCATCGCAACGTTCGCGGAGGACGGGCCAGAGCGGTGCAGCGGGCTGCCGGTACGGCGCTACTCACCCACAGCACTCGCAGAACAACTGGGCTCCGCCTTCGAACTGGTCGAAACGCTCACGCATCAGCACTTCACTCCGTGGGGTGCTCAGCAATCCTTTCAATACTCTCGGTTCGTCAAGCGCGCTTGAACGTCGCCGGCTGAATCGGCACCTGCGCCAGCCCTCGGCAAGGGACGACCGTCCGGCATGGTCACTTGATGAACCGCGTCGCGACCCGCACGAGCACGGCCTCAGGGCAGACGCCCGCCGGCGTATCGCCGGTGCTCGCGCTCGGTCCCAACTACGCCATGGTCATGAGCGACGGCAACTGGTTCCTCAAGGGCTGGAGGTGAGCTGAAAGACAGAGGCGACCGCCTCGACCCGCAACCCTCCCTGCCAAGATAGCTGAGACACTTCTCGCTCCCGTAATTAGTGTTGAGGGCGGGGAGGTGTCAGGACATTGATGAGCAAGATGCGCAGGATGCTGGACCCATCGATCGGGGGAGAGCCGGAGCGCAGGGGCGACGAGCGAAGCGAGGCGCCCCGGAGCGGAGGGTCTCCTCCGATCGAGCGTGCCGTCCTTCCGGCCCTGCCAGACTCGGAGGTCCCCGCCCGGCACGTGCGCCGGCGCTTCACGACCGCCTACAAGCTGGCGGTCCTCCGGCAGGCGGACGGCTGCACGCGGCACGGCGAGCTCGGGGCGCTCCTGCGGAAGGAGGGGCTGTACTCGTCCCATCTGGTCACGTGGCGCCAGCAGCGTGAGACCGGGTTAACGCCGAAGACACGCGGACGCAAGGCGACGGCGGTCGATCCGCAGCTCAAGAAGCTCGAGCAGGAGAATCGTCGCTTGACGACGCGGCTGCAGAAGGCGGAAGCGCTGCTCGCGTTCCAAAAAAAAGTTTCCGAGCTCCTGCAGATCCCCCTGAAACCGTTCGTGAGCGACGAGGACGACTGATGGTCGCCGTGACCGACGCGACGCCGACCTTGGGGGCCGCGCCCGCGTGTCGCGTGCTGGGCCTGTCCCGGGCGTCGCTGTATCGCGGGCGTCACCCGGCGTCGGTCCCGGGCCCGCGACCGACGCCGGCGCGCGCGCTGACGGATGTCGAGCGGCAGGGGGTATTGGATCTGCTCCACACGCGCTTCGTCGATCAGGCGCCGGCCCAGATGCATGCGACGCTCCTCGATGAGGGCACGTATCTCTGTTCGCCCCGCACGATGTACCGCGTCCTTGAGGCGGCCCACGAGATCAAGGAACGGCGCGATCAGGTGCGGCGGCCCCGCTACGCCGCGCCCGAGCTGCTCGCCACGCGGCCTAACGAAGTCTGGAGCTGGGACATCACGAAGCTGATGGGGCCGGCGAAGTGGACCTACTTCTATCTCTACGTCATCCTCGACATCTTCAGCCGCTACGTCGTCGGCTGGATGCTCGCGCCCCGCGAGAGCGCCGCCCTGGCCGAGCACCTGATCGCCGAGACGTGTGCCAAGCACGGCATTCGCCCGGGGCAACTCACGCTCCATGCCGACCGCGGGGGGGCGATGCGGAGCAAGCCCGTGGCCTTGCTGCTGGCCGATCTCGGCGTGACCAAGACGCACAGCCGGCCGCAGGTCTCGAACGACAATCCGTTTTCAGAAGCCCAGTTCAAAACGCTCAAGTCCTGTCCCCAGTTTCCGGAGCGGTTCGGATCGATCGAGGATGGGCGGGCGTTTGGGCAGGTCTTTTTCCCCTGGTACAACCAGCAGCACCGGCACAGCGGCCTCGGCTTGCTCACGCCCGCCGTCGTGCACTTCGGCCAGGCCGCCGCGGTGCGCACGCAGCGGCAGCAGGTCCTCGCAGCCGCCTACGCCGCGCATCCCGAGCGCTTCGTCAACGGACGGCCACACCCGGCGGATCTGCCGACGGCCGTGTGGATCAACCCGCCGCCGAAACAACCGACCGCTCAGGATGCTCCAGGACCGACGATCGTCACCTCGGACGACCTTCGGGTCGACCCGATTCCCGACGTGATGATCGACCGCGGCGCTACTCTAATTACTTCCCCCTGGGTGTCTCAATGTCGTTGACAGCTTCCGAACGGGAGGCTGAACACCTGACCGCGGCGAGCAGGCCGTCTCGGCCTGCAACGTCGTTACCAATTTGTCACCATGAAGCTTGGTGACCGTGGAAGTGTGGTCGCGGGCGCCGGGGTTTGCCGCTGCGAGCCGAAGCCGTGAGGCTTCGAGCGAGCTGCCCAAAGACCGCCCACGCGACCAAGACGAACGAAGTGAGGATTGGTTGCGGGGGCTCACCCGCGACTACATCGGCGCCTCTGTTGGACGGCAGCGTGAATCACGCGGTTTCCGCTGCTTTTCACGGAGGTTTTCGATGTACGACGCACGTTGGGGCGACGACCCGCGGGATGCCGATCCGCGCGAGGAAGAACACCGGCCGGAGCGGAGGCGTTCACGCGACGATGGTGCTGAGCCGGCGCATAGCCCGCGCGGCGGTAGCCCCAGGACCGCGACCGGGACGATGACCTCGCACGCGACGAGGGCCGCTCACGCGGGCGTGGCGATGACGACACGCGGTCGCTCGGGCGTGGTGGCGGCAACGACCGGCAGAGCGCTGACGAGCCTTCACGGGACGCCCGAGACGATGCCCGGTGGCCCGAACGGGACCGTGAAGCGCTGGGGCGTCCGCGTGACCCGCAGCGACGTCTTCACGCGTCACGTTGACCTGCCTCGCGGCCCCGAACGTGAGCGGGTCCAGGACCGCGATCGCGTCTACACGCTGCGCGGCTCCGAGTCGCGCACGCTGGCCACCGTCGGAGCCTTCCGGGTAGTCTCCAGCGGCGACCTTCGTGACCACGACGGCAGCCGAGCGAACCTCCGCTCAGGCGACCTTCGCCATCTCCGCGACCAGGGCCTGATTCGAGACGGCCCGAGAGCCTGGCTACCGTGACCACGCGGTAGCGTCTGACGAAAGCTGGACACAGCCTGCTGGATCGCCACCGGGACTCACATCCAGAACGTCGCCAGACCTTCCACGCCGGCCTCGTCCGCTCGCGCGAACGCGAGCACGACCTGCAGGTCTACCGCGCCTACGAGAAGGCCGAGGAGCGTCTCCGCGAGCGCGGCGCCCATGTCGAGCGCGTCGTGCTCGACCACGAACTGAAGAGCGAGTACCAGCGCTGGCTCCACGAGCACGACCGGGACCACGACGACTACGACGGCCACCCGGAACGGACGGCGGACGAGATTCAGGAGTGGGCCGCCGAGCACGATCTCCCCTACTTCGACGACGAGGTGCATTTCCCCGATCTGCGCGTCGAGTACGTCGAGCCCGACGGCCGCTGGGGCCGCGAGGACATCGAGGTCGTCACGCCGCACTACCGGGGCGCGCACAGCGCGAGCGTCGCGCGCTCGGGCTTCTCGACATACGGCGGCGTCGAGCCTCCGCATCAGCGGCAGTGGCGGCGGACGCGGCGGCCGCGGCGGTCGGACGCCCGAGCATTGCAGAGGAGCTGATCCGATGACTCAGTCCACCTCGCCGACTCCCGTCGAGCAGGCGTCAGCCGCCCGCATCCAAGCCATCGTGAATCATGGCTTCACCGAGCGGCAGGCGCGGTTCCTGGCGCTCGTGATGCGGCATGCCGGCGTCTGCGTCCCGCGGCAGTACGCGCAGGTCGCCGGCATCGCCCAAGGCGCGAAGTGCAACGCCTTCTTCGACCGCCTCGTGCGGCGTGGCCACGCCCGCGCCATCGAGTGCGTCCACAACCGCGCGCGGCTCTACCTGGTGCACTCGAAGTTGCTGTACCACGCCATCGGCGAGCCCTCCAGCCGCTACCGCCGGCCGGTGTCGCCGCGCCTCGCGCTCGAACGTCTGATGGTGCTCGACGCGGTGCTCTCGACGCCCGCCGAGGAGTGGCTCGACGACGCCCGCCGAGAAGGCGGCGGCACTGCCGCTGGTACCCGAGGTGAAGCTGCCCGACGGACCTCCGATCGGCGTACAGGCCGATGGCCGAATCGTCGTCCTCTACCTCGCCGCGGAGCCGTGGACCGGATGCGTTCCGGTCCTCTGCGCCCACGCCCGCTGCTCCAGAGGCTGCCGATGGACCTACGCATCGTGTTCCCGCGCCCTTCGGCATGCCCATGACACCTACCAGGCGGCCGTCCACGAGGAGCTGAAGTCGCCCTCCCGGCGCTGATCGCCGACCTGAAGCGCTACTTCGGTGCCGAAGAACCTCCCGCCCACCTCGTTCCGCAAGCTGAGCCGTCTTCCAGCGGGCACACGTTCGGCACCCCGCTTCGACGACCTGTATCGCCGCTGGATCGAGCACGGCGACGAGGTGTTCAACAGCCCCTCGTCAGGTGTCGCCGGAGCGCTGGAGAGCGGCGCAGGCCACGTCGAATCGTTCGTCCTCCCACATTCGTACCGTCATCTCTCTCCCCTGGTTGGCCAGTCGCGTTCGACGGCCGACGAGGTTGAGAAGGGGGTTGAGAAGGGGGCCGACAGGGGGGACATCAGCCCGGTGCGTCCTCAACCCCGTGTCTCAACCCCCTGCCATCGCGCGAGCGCTCGATGGTGATGTGATGCGCGCGACGACGAGAGCGGCAGCAACGCGCCGCGTGCGCAATGACTTGCAGCGTCTCGACGGCGCAGCAGAAGGGGCGGCGTTCTGTGCCGCCCCTAGTCGGCGACAGGGCCAGGTACAGGTACGGAACCGAGACGTGAACGACCCCGCTGCAGGTGCCCTTGCCCTTCTCGGCCCGCGGCCCCGGGGTCGTTCACGTCTCGGTTCCGCAGTGTCCGATGTGGCCCTGCTGCGAGCGTGCAGATCCGAGCGCGCGAGCGCGCCAGGATGTTCCCGGCAGAATCGTGCCCACTTCTGCCGGGAACGCCGGCGCTCCCTGCTTGGGATTGTTCGGGAGCGCCTGGCGCGCCTCAAGGCTTCCCTCCGTTCCGTCGGCGCTGCGCGGCCTTGACCCGCGCCAGGCGCTCCCGAGGCCTTGGGCAATTATCGGAGCGTCGGCGGAGTCTGGAGCCAAGTGTCGACCGCCTGTTTGCCTTGACCAGATCAGTGATCCGGGCGACGCTACTCATTGGGATCGGCTCGGCCGAAAGGAGCTGATCGTGCCCCTCGACACGAGCGACAAGCAGATTCTGGACAGCCTCAACCGGCTCTCTCCGCAGGGCAGGCGCCAAGCCGTCCTGCGCCTAGTTGCCGGCGCATCGGCTCTCGATCGGACCGTTGAACGCCTTCAACCGTGGCTTATCTCGCTGGCCAAGCAGCGCGGCCTCGACTGGGCCCAGCTCTCCAACGAGGAACGCGAACGGCTCGTGGACGACATCCTGCACGAGTAGCGGGCAACACGCTGACCGATGCCCCGCAACGGTTCAATCGCGATGCCAGCGCGGGGCCCGGATCAGGCGCGCCAGGCGTCCTCCTTCTCCTGCATCCACTGCATCAGGGCCTCGGCCTCGTTTGGGCCACGGCCAGGGCTCGTCATCAGGTCAACCGCGATTTGGCTGAGCGCCGCGATCGTGATGCCCTTCTTCACCGAGGTCCGGTCGAAAATGACATCGTCGAACGGCGTGAGGAGCGCGACGTTCGCACCAGCGTCTGCGGGACGCAGATCGAGGGCCCGCTCGACGTCCCGCGGTTGGTCCACGTACAGCGTGAGAAGACGCGGCGGCGCGACCGGCGCTACTTCAGCCGCTGCCCAGGAGCCGGTCACGGCGTACCTCGCTGTCAGTTGCTTGAGTCGCTCGGTCACCGCCGGGATGCCGCGGGCAGCAGAGGTACATCGTCGCGCCCTGACGGCGAAACGGCGAGTACTCCTGCGACCACCGGCTCAGGAGTGCCCGCCAATCGACGGTGGTAATCGGGCCACGCGGCGTGCGCGTGACGAGGGCTTCGCGATCCAGGAAGTCAACGACACGAGACGCATACCCGGGATCGACGCCGGCCCGCTTGGCGAGCTCGCGCAGACCGACCGGCGGCCGGAAGTCGCAGAGGGCCCGCACCAGACGACCGGCCTTGGCTCCCTTGAGGGACTTGCGATGCCGCGGGGTCGGCTCCGGATTCTCCTGGGCGCCGGTGGTCTCGATGAAGAGGCCCGGCTCGGCCAGCACCAGCCGGATGTTGCCTGTCAGGTCAGCGTAGGCGAATCCGGAGTTGCGGAGTCGCTCCCTGGTCCGCGGGCTGAGGAAGGGAGCGGCAATCAGCATGGGCTCGACGGGAGTGGGCCGCAGCGTGGCCGCCAGGTAGTCCACGTCTTTCGGCTCGACTCGGCTTTTCGCGCCGACGCGAACGATGCCCGGAGAAGCGCCCTTGCAGCGAAGGCTCAGGACCGCTTCAACGGGTGCGGGGCCTGCGGCGGTCGCAGTTTTCAGGTCGCTCGCCCACCCAGGGGGCAGGCGTCCTTCAAGCGCTTGGAGCACCTCAGTGAGGAGAGTGTTGCCTGAAATAGCACTGTTGCCCACAACGGGCAACAGAATACAACAGCGACTCCCTCCGCGAGCCAATCCGAGGGAATATCGGCTCATCCGCTCTGGAACCGCCGTTCCGGCTGGGCAGCATCAGCGCGCAATGCGGTAATATGTCTACAGATAACAGCAGTCGTAACCATAATGCCGCATCGCCAAACGGACTCCGCTCGTCTACTCGCGATGGCCAGCAAGCGGCCAGTGCTGCGGTCTGGGGACGTGGCCGCACAAGGCATCCACACCGGCACGCTGACCCGGCTGGCGAGGGCGGGCACGCTTGAACGGGTTGGTCCAGGCCGTTACCGGCTGGCCCAGCCCGCGCGAGCCACCGAGCACCACGACCTCGTCGTCGGGACGACGTGCTGTCCCCCGCTCCGTGGTGTGCCTGACCTCGGCCCTCCGAGTTCCACGGCATCGGGACGCAGCTTCCGGCGGAGGTGTGGCTCGCGGTTCCGCGCGGCACCCGCGTGCCGCGCTTTCGGCGCCGCCACTGCGCGTCGTCCGCGTCTGCCCCGGCGGTGTTCGACCTTGGTGTCGAGGAGCACCGCGTCGAGGGGCAGACTATCCGTGTCTACAGCCTGGCTCGCACGATTGCTGACTGCTTTCGATTCAGGAACAAAGTCGGCCTCGATGTGGCGCTCGAAGCGCTAACCGAAGCGTGGCGCAGCGAAACGCCTCAACTGGACGAACTGCAATCGAATCGCCACCAAGCTTCGGGTGCAACGAGTGATGCAGCCCTACCTCGAGGCGATCGTCCTGTGAAGCGCGGCGGCCCGAAGAACATCGTGGCGTCGGTGCAGGCGCAGGCTCGTCGAGCGCAGTCGAGAGCTTGGCGTCGAACATCAACTGACGCTTGCGCGATTCGGCGGCGAGCGCCTGCTATATCGCCTGTCCACCTCCGCAGTTCGCCGACAGGTTCATTCTCAAAGGCGCTGCGCTGCTCCTGATGTGGCTCGGCGAGCCGATCCGGCCAACGAAGGACGTCGACCTGCTTGGCTTCGGTGACACCTCCGCGGCCGGCCTCGGGCGCGTGTTCGTCGCGCTGTGCGCGATCGACGTCGGCAGACGATGGGCTGACGTTCCTGGCGGACAGCATTCAGGTCGAACCGATCCGCGAGGACCAGGAGTACGGCGGCATGCGGGTCAAGCTCATGGCCATGCTCGGCAACGTGCGGATTCCGCTTCAGGTCGACGTCGGAGCGGGCGACGCCGTGGTGCCACCGCCGGAACTCCAGGAATATCCCGGGCCTTCTCGACCTGCCACGCGCGCACGCTCCGGATGCTACCGGCCCGAGACCTCCATTGCGGAGAAGACAGAAGCGATGGTTCAACTCGCGCCTTGCGAACAGCCGGATGAAGGACTTCTTCGACATCTACGGCCTGGCCGCGACCCGAACGTTCGACGGCGACACCATGCGGCGCGCGGTGGCGGCGACGTTCGCGCGACAGAGGCACCGAGATTCCGACGGAGCGCCCGCTCGCGCTGACCGAGGAATTCTGCCACGCAGTGCCACAGAAGCAGGTGCAGTGGGCCCCATTCGTCAGGCGAACGCGGCGGCCGGACATTCGCGAGCTGCAGCCAGTCGTCGAGCAGCTGGCCGCTTTCCTCTGGCCAGTTCTTCAGGCCGCCGCGCGGAGCGAGCCGTGGCCGCGTCACTGGCAGCAGGGCGGACCGTGGACGGCTCTGGAGCCCACTGACACATCCACGCCCACCTGAGAGCACCGCGTCGAAGATCAGAGCGGCGACCGCGGATCATGCGATGGGGCTTGCCGGGTTCGCCAATACTGCGCCGATCGTGGCGTGTAGGCAGGCCGCCGCCGCCTGAACAGCCTCCTCGGCGTACATGACCATCAGCGTTGGTTGCGCAGGGCTTTTCCAGGAATACGCCTGGTCGACGTGCGGCTGCCCTCTGCGCGAAAGAGCAGCCCGTACTGCTTGTCAGGCTCTCTTCGATATCCGCGTGCTGACAACGTCCTCGGAGATCACGGAGCTTCCGCAGCCAATCGGTGTATTGACTGTCGTTCAAGACCACCCCAAGGGACGAGGTTGCGTTGCACCGATCACGAACCGCTAGAAGAGTCGACTTCCTCGGATTTATGCCCAAGCTGTATGCCACGTTCACGAGTCGGCCGAGCGTGTCGGTCATGTTCACGACGGCGGCGATTAGGCCGTCGAAGGCCAGGTACACGTGATCGATGACGGCGCCCGGATGCTCGATGATCAGCGAGGCCTCGGACAAGGGGATTTTCAGTCGAGTGGGATCGGTCACCCCGCTCGAACGACGTCCGAGTTCGTCGATCTGGTTCCCTTCAATTCCGACGAGAAGCGCCATATGCATTTCGACGAAACGGCCCTTGCGTCGAATTGCACGAATCAACGCGTCGATGTCGCCGTGCAGCGCTGCCGGAACGGGCCCGCTCCCGCTCGGTGGCACGAGGGCGGCCTGTAGGGCAGCAAGCTGTGCGGGAAGACGGTTCACTCGTCATCCTCCTCATCCCACAGGGCAACATCCATCCGTATGCTGCGTTCCGCCTGGTCTCGCAGGGATCGATAGAAATCGTGGACTGGCGCGTTGGATGCGTACTCTTGGGCCAGGCGCTCAGCCTCAGCCCTGTCGTGTAGGTGGCGCGGTGCCGGTTCGCCTGGAGCGCCCGAGTACGCGCCACCGATGGCCAGGCTAAAGAATTCGCTGCGTGGTACTCAAGGCACTCAGAGCCTCGCAGGTTAGCGGCGACGAGCACTTCGGCGATCAGTTCATGTTCAGAGAACACCAGCGCATGATCGAATCCGCGCAGGAGATTGGCAGCGGCGACGATCTTGTCAGACTCCCCTGAGGTCACCCACTCACGCAGAACTACTCGTCCAGCCGTCAGGTTCGGGTCAGCCACTCGAAATAGCACCGGCAACCAGAAGCGCATCGCGGGTGTCGCCTCGATCGTGGCATCACGAATGAGTCTGACAAGTTCATGATGATTGTCAGCGTGCTGAACTCCGGGCAGGCTGAGCCCGTGGCCGCTGTAAGGCATCGGCAGCCATCGATCAGAGCCCTTCGCGTCCTGATGTTCATCTATAGCCTTGATGCGCCGAATGAGGGCTTCAACCGCTTGGCGCGGTCGCCTCTCGGACGCAAAGGCGATGAACTGGAACACTTCGTAGTTGCGTCCCTCGAGCGTTTGCAGCTGTTCCACTCTAGAGAGGAGCGAATCAATACCGGCATCCGTCAACTGGGCGGGGTCAAGGCCAAATCGCGGATCCAGCGCCCCCAGAATCTCGTCCGCCAGCCACAGGTGACCGCCCCAATCGATCTGGGTGAGAATGTCGAGAGCTTCGAGCGGAGCCCGCTTCGCTCCGCGCCGCAGGACGCGGGCACTGGCGCCTCTCACGATTGGCGCCGGATCCTGACTGAGCTTGCGCGTCAAGCCGACAAGCGCCTGCACATCCGCGGCCCGATCAATCATCCACTGGACCGCATCAAGCGCGGATGCCCGAACTATGTCGTGCTCAGAGGAAACCAAGTCTGATGCGAGTCCCTCAGCTGTGGAGGGGTCCTTTTCGTGAGTTGCGAGCAACGCAGGTCGCAGCATGGGCCAGCCGGCCTGTCGGGCCACCAGCTCCGCAACGAGCTGACGCGGATTGTGAGTGCTCGTGAGAGCGAGAGCGCGAACGAGACGGCCGACCTGAGATTCGGTTTCGCGACCCAGGCCTTGAAAGGCGGCGATCGCCGCCAGAAGCCTCTCGACGACCGCCTGCCCTCCCTGCCAAGATAGCTGAGACACTTCTCGCTCCCGTAATTAGTGTTGAGGGCGGGGAGGTGTCAGGACATTGATGAGCAAGATGCGCAGGATGCTGGACCCATCGATCGGGGGAGAGCCGGAGCGCAGGGGCGACGAGCGAAGCGAGGCGCCCCGGAGCGGAGGGTCTCCTCCAATCGAGCGTGCCGTCCTTCCGGCCCTGCCAGACTCGGAGGTCCCCGCCCGGCACGTGCGCCGGCGCTTCACGACCGCCTACAAGCTGGCGGTCCTCCGGCAGGCGGACGGCTGCACGCGGCACGGCGAGCTCGGGGCGCTCCTGCGGAAGGAGGGGCTGTACTCGTCCCATCTGGTCACGTGGCGCCAGCAGCGTGAGACCGGGTTAACGCCGAAGACACGCGGACGCAAGGCGACGGCGGTCGATCCGCAGCTCAAGAAGCTCGAGCAGGAGAATCGTCGCTTGACGACGCGGCTGCAGAAGGCGGAAGCGCTGCTCGCGTTCCAAAAAAAAGTTTCCGAGCTCCTGCAGATCCCCCTGAAACCGTTCGTGAGCGACGAGGACGACTGATGGTCGCCGTGACCGACGCGACGCCGACCTTGGGGGCCGCGCCCGCGTGTCGCGTGCTGGGCCTGTCCCGGGCGTCGCTGTATCGCGGGCGTCACCCGGCGTCGGTCCCGGGCCCGCGACCGACGCCGGCGCGCGCGCTGACGGATGTCGAGCGGCAGGGGGTCTTGGATCTGCTCCACACGCGCTTCGTCGATCAGGCGCCGGCCCAGATGCATGCGACGCTCCTCGATGAGGGCACGTATCTCTGTTCGCCCCGCACGATGTACCGCGTCCTTGAGGCGGCCCACGAGATCAAGGAACGGCGCGATCAGGTGCGGCGGCCCCGCTACGCCGCGCCCGAGCTGCTCGCCACGCGGCCTAACGAAGTCTGGAGCTGGGACATCACGAAGCTGATGGGGCCGGCGAAGTGGACCTACTTCTATCTCTACGTCATCCTCGACATCTTCAGCCGCTACGTCGTCGGCTGGATGCTCGCGCCCCGCGAGAGCGCCGCCCTGGCCGAGCACCTGATCGCCGAGACGTGTGCCAAGCACGGCATTCGCCCGGGGCAACTCACGCTCCATGCCGACCGCGGGGGGGCGATGCGGAGCAAGCCCGTGGCCTTGCTGCTGGCCGATCTCGGCGTGACCAAGACGCACAGCCGGCCGCAGGTCTCGAACGACAATCCGTTTTCAGAAGCCCAGTTCAAAACGCTCAAGTACTGTCCCCAGTTTCCGGAGCGGTTCGGATCGATCGAGGATGGGCGGGCGTTTGGGCAGGTCTTTTTCCCCTGGTACAACCAGCAGCACCGGCACAGCGGCCTCGGCTTGCTCACGCCCGCCGTCGTGCACTTCGGCCAGGCCGCCGCGGTGCGCACGCAGCGGCAGCAGGTCCTCGCAGCCGCCTACGCCGCGCATCCCGAGCGCTTCGTCAACGGACGGCCACACCCGGCGGATCTGCCGACGGCCGTGTGGATCAACCCGCCGCCGAAACAACCGACCGCTCAGGATGCTCCAGGACCGACGATCGTCACCTCGGACGACCTTCGGGTCGACCCGATTCCCGACGTGATGATCGACCGCGGCGCTACTCTAATTACTTCCCCCTGGGTGTCTCAATGTCGTTGACAGCTTCCGTGCGGGTTCTCGTGTTCTTGCCAGAAGGCCTCGGCGGCGGTGCGGCAGAGAGCGTCGAGTCTTGTTTCCTCGGCGCTCCAGTCGTCAAGTTGCTCCTCCCACGGTGTTCCAATCAATAGATCGTACAGCCGCTCGGCAGGAACCGGCGTGACGCTGTTCAGTGCGCCCTGAACAGCAGGGGCGATCGCGGGCCAGTGGTCCAGGTGCACCGAACGGAGTTCGCGGCGGGCGAGAAACCGTATCAGGTCAGATTCGGCTGACGTCCCGATGGCCTGGAGCAATGAGATTGCCGTCTCAGCTTCCGGCTGCCATGCCGCGATCTCGTCAGTCCCTAGTCCGCGTCCGAATGGGCCCCTCGGGGCTGTCAGCAGCGCGCCGATTTCAGTCAGCGCCGTTGCCGCTTCATCCAGTCTTGAGCCGAGCGCGATTTCGTTTAGACACCCAACGACGGCGCGACGTCGATCACCCAAGTCTTGGACGAAGCGTGCAAGGGAGAACTCGCGAAGCGTGAAGACTCGCCGATTCCATTCATTGGCCTCTCCCTTGCGATGCAGCGCGTTGGCCAGGGCCGAGACCGCCCACGGCGCGGTCTCGGTGCGCGAAGCATCCCGCAACCGCGAAATCAGAAAGTCGACAGCTCGTGCATGGGCTCCGTCCGGTCTTTGCCAATCAGACCGTCGCTCGTACTCTAGCGAGAATCCGCCAGTCGGCGTCCGGAAGCTGTCAACGACATTGAGACACCCAGGGGGAAGTAATTAGAGTAGCGCCGCGGTCAATCATCACGTCGGGAATCGGGTCGACCCGAAGGTCGTCCGAGGTGACGATCGTCGGTCCTGGAGCATCCTGAGCGGTCGGTTGTTTCGGCGGCGGGTTAATCCACACGGCCGTCGGCAGATCCGCCGGGTGTGGCCGTCCGTTGACGAAGCGCTCGGGATGCGCGGCGTAGGCGGCTGCGAGGACCTGCTGCCGCTGCGTGCGCACCGCGGCGGCCTGGCCGAAGTGCACGACGGCGGGCGTGAGCAAGCCGAGGCCGCTGTGCCGGTGCTGCTGGTTGTACCAGGGGAAAAAGACCTGCCCAAACGCCCGCCCATCCTCGATCGATCCGAACCGCTCCGGAAACTCGGGCCAGTACTTGAGCGTTTTGAACTGGGCTTCTGAGAACGGATTGTCGTTCGAGACGTGCGGCCGGCTGTGCGTCTTGGTGACGCCGAGATCGGCCAGCAGCAAGGCCACGGGCTTGCTCCGCATCGCCGCCCGCGGTCGGCATGGAGCGTGAGTTGCCCCGGGCGAATGCCGTGCTTGGCACACGTCTCGGCGATCAGGTGCTCGGCCAGGGCGGCGCTCTCGCGGGGCGCGAGCATCCAGCCGACGACGTAGCGGCTGAAGATGTCGAGGATGACGTAGAGATAGAAGTAGGTCCACTTCGCCGGCCCCATCAGCTTCGTGATGTCCCAGCTCCAGACTTCGTTGGGCCGCGTGGCGAGCAGCTCGGGCGCGGCGTAGCGGGGCCGCCGCACCTGGTCGCGCCGTTCCTGGATCTCGTGGGCCGCCTCAAGGACGCGGTACATCGTGCGGGGCGAACAGAGATACGTGCCCTCATCGAGGAGCGTCGCATGCATCTGGGCCGGCGCCTGATCGACGAAGCGCGTGTGGAGCAGATCCAATACCCCCTGCCGCTCGACATCCGTCAGCGCGCGCGCCGGCGTCGGTCGCGGGCCCGGGACCGACGCCGGGTGACGCCCGCGATACAGCGACGCCCGGGACAGGCCCAGCACGCGACACGCGGGCGCGGCCCCCAAGGTCGGCGTCGCGTCGGTCACGGCGACCATCAGTCGTCCTCGTCGCTCACGAACGGTTTCAGGGGGATCTGCAGGAGCTCGGAAACTTTTTTTTGGAACGCGAGCAGCGCTTCCGCCTTCTGCAGCCGCGTCGTCAAGCGACGATTCTCCTGCTCGAGCTTCTTGAGCTGCGGATCGACCGCCGTCGCCTTGCGTCCGCGTGTCTTCGGCGTTAACCCGGTCTCACGCTGCTGGCGCCACGTGACCAGATGGGACGAGTACAGCCCCTCCTTCCGCAGGAGCGCCCCGAGCTCGCCGTGCCGCGTGCAGCCGTCCGCCTGCCGGAGGACCGCCAGCTTGTAGGCGGTCGTGAAGCGCCGGCGCACGTGCCGGGCGGGGACCTCCGAGTCTGGCAGGGCCGGAAGGACGGCACGCTCAATCGGAGGAGACCCTCCGCTCCGGGGCGCCTCGCTTCGCTCGTCGCCCCTGCGCTCCGGCTCTCCCCCGATCGATGGGTCCAGCATCCTGCGCATCTTGCTCATCAATGTCCTGACACCTCCCCGCCCTCAACACTAATTACGGGAGCGAGAAGTGTCTCAGCTATCTTGGCAGGGAGGGCAGATCGCGAAAGATTTGAATCGTGAAGGACAGCGCGGCCCGCGTGCCGCGCTGTGGGGACCGAGCACGATCTACGGCAACCCCAAGCGCGGCACCGGCATCCTGCACAACGAGCTGTACATCGGCCGCATGGTCTGGAACAAGCTGCGCTACCTGAAGGATCCGGACACGGGGAAGCGCGTCTCGCGGCCGAACGCGGAGTCCGAGTGGGTGATCAGTCAAGTGCCCGCGCTGCGCATCGTGGACGATGAGCAGTGGGCGGCGGTGCAGGCCCGGTACACGACGGTGCAGAAGAAGTGGAAGACCGCCGAGCCGGGTAGGCGCTTCCGGCAGTTCGTCCGCCCGAAGTACCTGTTCACCGGCATGACGAAATGCGGCGAGTGCGGCGCTGGCTTCGTCGTCTACTATCGCGACCGGCTCGGCTGCTTCGGTGCGCGCGAGCGCGGCACGTGTACGAACACGCTGACGATCCGGCGTCAGGAGGTCGAAGAGCGTGTGCTGACGGCGCTGCAGGAGAAGCTGCTGCGCAAGGACTTCTTCGAGGAGTTCTGCCGCGAGTTCGCGAAGGAGATGAACCGTCTGCGAATGGAGCAGCGCGCCAGTCTGAACGGCGCGAAGCGGGAACTGGAGCGCGTGAAGCGCGACATCCAGAAGGTCATCCAGGCCATCAAGGATGGTTACGCGGGGCCAGACCTCAAGGCCGAGTGGAACGGGCTCCAGGAGCGGAAGACTGCCCTCCAAGCCCAGCTCGACACGGCCGACGAGCCGCCGCCGCTCCTGCACCCGAGCATGGCCGACCTCTACCGGTCCAAGGTCGAGGAACTCGCCGCCGCGCTTCAGCGCGAGGACACGCGCTTGGAGGCGTCCGAGAGCCTGCGCGGACTGGTTGAATCGATTGTCTTGACCCCGACGGGACGGCCAGCTGGGGATCGAGCTGCGTGGGAATCTGGCCGCGATGCTGACTGCCGCCAACAACGCAAAAAGGTCGCCGGAAACAGGCGACCTTTGCGTGCCGATGAAAGTGGTTGCGGGGGCGGGATTTGAACCCGCGACCTTTGGGTTATGAGCCCAACGAGCTACCAGGCTGCTCCACCCCGCGACAGGTTGCTGTGTGACGAACGCCCACAGCCAGTGCAGAAGACGAACTATAGCAGTCGGTCCCTCACGAGTCAATGCCGTGCTCGGGATAGGATCCGCTGGGCTGGGTACACTCCTTGCGAGGTCCGAACGCATGGCCACGCTCCTCTCCGAGCTTCGACAGGCGCTCCGCTCGCTGAAAGGCGGCGGCGCCAGCACCGCGGCGGCGTTTCTGACGCTCGCCCTCGGCCTCGGGATCACGACCGCCCTGATCGCGGTCGTCGACGGCGTGCTGCTCCGTCCGCTGCCCTATCCCGACTCCGAACAACTGGTGCTCGTCTCCGAACACCGGCCCGGCGCCAGCAGCCGCATCGGCGGCATCGTCAGCGCCGCCACGGTGGCGGCCTGGCGCGGCTCCCGGACGGTCGAGGGACCGGCCGCCTATGGCACCCGCGGCTACCTGTGGGCCACGCCGGACGGCGCCGACCGCATCAGCGGCGGCCGGCTGAGTGCCGGCGTGCTGCCGATCCTGCGCGTCCAGCCGTTCCTTGGCCGGTTCTTCCATCAGGCGGACGAAGAGGCGGGCCACGACGGCGTGGTCGTCCTCAGCCACGGCTTCTGGCTGGAGCGCTTCGGCGGCCGCACCGACGCCATCGGCCAGCACATGCGCCTCGACGGGCGCGACCACGAGATCGTCGGCGTGACGCCGCCGGGCTTTGCCTTCCCGACCGCCCAGGCGCGCCTGTGGACGCCGGAAGTCCGCTTCGTCCCGACGCCGAACAAGCCCCAAGTGCGAGTCTTCCCCGCCATCGCACGGCTCCGGCCCGGCTCGTCGATCGAGCAGGCGACGGCGGAAGGGACCGCGGCCTCCCGCGGCGTGTCGCGCTCGTTCATCGACGACCTGCTCTTCGGCACGGGCCGGCCGATGGAAGTGCAGCTCGTGCGGATGCTCGACGAAGCGGTGTCGACCGTGAAGCCGGCGCTGGTCGCGGTGGCGGCGGGCGTCGGGCTGCTGCTGCTCGTCGCCTGCGCCAACGTCGCCAACCTGCTGCTGGCCGCCGGCGTCGCCCGCCGGCGCGAGCTGGCGGTGCGCGCGGCGCTCGGCGCCAGCCGGACGCAGCTGCTCCGCCTGATGCTGATCGAGCACGCGGCGCTCGCCGCCGCCGGCCTCACGGCGGGCTGGCTGATCGCGGTGCTGCTGATCGACGCCTTGCCGCTCGTCGCCCCCGTCGGCTTCCCGCGCCTCGACGGCGTTGCGGTCACCACGCGCGTGCTGGCCGGCAGCGGCGGCGCGGCCCTGGTCGCCGTCCTGCTCGCCGGCCTGCTGCCGGCGTGGCGCGGCAGCCGCGGCCAGGTCTCCGCGGCGCTGAAGGACGACGATGGACGCTCGGCCGGCGAAACCAGCGCCCGCCTCCGCACCACCCTGCTCGTCGTCGAGGCGGCGCTCGCGCTGGTGCTGGTCGTCGGCGCGCTGCTGCTCGCCCGCAGCGTCAATCGCCTGCAGCGCGTCGACGCCGGCTACGACCCGACCAACGTGCTGACCGCGCGCATCGAGTTGGCCGCGGCGCCCGAGGCCATTGAGCAGCCGACCGCATCGGGGCGCGCGGCTGCCGCGGCGCGCCGCGCCGCGCTCGTCGACAGCGTGCTGCGCCGCGTCCGCGCGCTGCCCGGCGTCGAAGCGGCCGGCGCCGGGAACATGGCGCCGTTCGGCGACAGCATCGCGCTGGCGTCGTTCGAGCTGCCCGGCGGCGACGGACGCGCGAAGGCAGACGCCGACATGCATGTGGTGACGCCCGGCCTGGCCGAGGCGCTGCGCCTGCGCCTGGTCGAAGGCCGCGCCTTCACCGCGGCGGATCCCGCCCGCGGCGGGCCGGTCCTGGTCAACGAAGCGTTCGTGCGCCGCTATCTGCGCGATGGCCGGCCGATCACCGGTCGCGCGTTCCCGGTGACGCTGGCCGAAGGCGACGTCCCGGCCTCGACGATCGCCGGCGTCGTGCGCGACATCCGTCCGAGCGGCCCGCGCTCCGAGCCGCGCCCGGAGATCTATCAGCTGGCCGGGCCCGGGCGGGCGATCACGGGCGCCATCGAGCTGGTGGTGCGCACCGACGGCGATCCGCTGCAGCTCGTCCCGGCCCTGCGCGACATCGTCCGCACCGAGGATCGCAGCGCCGCCGTGCACGCGGTCGGCACGCTGGCCGGGCGCCTGTCGACGGCCATCGCCTCGCCGCGCTTCTTCGCCATCATCATCGCCGTCTTCGCCGGCCTGGCGCTGACGCTCGCGGCAATCGGCCTCTACGGCGTGCTGTCGTACACGGTGACGCTGCGCCGGCGTGAGCTCGGCATCCGGGCCGCGCTCGGCGCCAGTCGGGCCCATCTGCTGCGGCTGGTCGTGCGGCAGGGTCTCGCCGCAACCGCCGCCGGACTCGCCCTTGGCACCGCGCTGTCGCTCGGCGCGGCCTGGCTGATGCGATCGCTGCTCTTCGGCATCGAACCGACCGACGTCCCGTCGTACGTCGGCGCCGGGGCGGCCCTCCTCGCGGTCGCGCTGGCGGCCTGCCTCATCCCGGCGCGGCGGGCGGCGGCGAGCGATCCCAGCGTCGCGCTGACGCACGATTAGCGCTCGGCGGCGACGTGCGGGACAATCGAGCCTGATGCGGATCGCGCTCGCCGTCGCGCTCGTCGCCTGGCCGCTCGGCTGGCCCGCTCCGCTGGCGGCTCAGTCGCCAGCGGCGGGCGACACACGCGCGCCGGCAGCGACGGGCTTGGCCGTCGACGTCCGCAGCCGCGCCGTCCGGCCGGGCGAGGTGCTCGACATCCGCATCCGCCCGGCCGCACCGGTGACGTCGATGGCCGCGACGCTCGGCGATCGCCCACTGCAGGCGTGGCGGCTGCCGTCGGGCGCCTGGCGCGTCCTGGCGGGGCTCGATGTCGAGCAGGCGCCCGGCCCGCTGGCGCTGACCATCCTCGGCGCCCGCGCGTCGGGCGGCCCGCTCTCGCAGGTGGTCACGTTGACGGTCGAGCCGGCGGCGTTCGCGGAGCGCCGCCTCAACGTAGCGCCGCGCTTCGTCGAGCCGCCCGAATCGGAGCGGCCGCGCATCGAGCGCGAGGCGGTGCGACTGCATGCGATTTACCAGGCGGTGTCCTCCGACCAGCAGCCGGCCGGCTTCGTCGCGCCGGTGCCGCACCCGCGCAGTTCCCCGTTCGGGTCGCGGTCGGTGTTCAACGGGGTGCCCCGCGATCGGCACGCCGGCCTGGACTTCGCGAGCCCGGCTGGCGCGGTCATCCGGGCGCCGGCGCCGGGGCGCGTCGTCCTCGTCGACGCCCTCTACTACACCGGCAACACCGTGGTGATCGACCACGGCGAAGGGCTCTACTCGATCCTCGCCCACATGACCCGGACGCTGGTCCGCGAGGGCCAGACGGTCGCCCGTGGGGCGCGGGTCGGGACGGTTGGCGCGACCGGGCGCGCCACCGGCCCGCATCTCCATTGGTCGGTGCGGCTTGGCGGCACCCGCGTGGACCCCGCGTCGGTGCTACTGGTCCTGTCCGACGCTGCCAACCGCGATGGGCGATAGTGGCCTATGGATGCGGCGGCGGAGCGTCGACGGCGCATGCAGGCGCGCGTGCACCGCTCGTTCGAGGCTCACGAGCGGGACGACGCGCGGTACTGGGCGGCCATCCCGCTCGACGAACGCGTGCGGATGGTCTGGACGCTGAGCCAGGAACAATGGCGCCTTCGCCGTGATCGCCGGGATGAATCCGGACTTTGCCGATCTGTTGCGCACGTTCAATGCCCATGAGGCGAGATACCTCGTGGTCGGCGCCTACGCACTGGCCGCACACGGGCGGCCGCGGGCGACCGGCGACCTCGATGTCTGGGTGGAGGCGACGCCCGCCAACGCGGCACGCGTCATCCAAGCGCTCGCCGCCTACGGGGCGCCACTCGAAGAGGTCCGGGCCGAGGACTTCGCCAGCTGGGCGACATCGAGGTGCCATTCATCGGGCGCGATGCGTTCATTCGCAACAAGCGCGCGACGGGCCGGACGCACGACCTCGGCGACGTCGAATCGCTGCTGGACTGACGCGCGCCGCCTGGCACCAGCGGTGTTATCCTGCCCTCTCCGTCAGGAGGGCGCCGGATGAGCCAGGACGACGTTCGCGAGGTTCCCCTTCGGTTCGGCCCGATCGACGCCGGGGCGACGATCGGCCACGTGCACCTGAAAGTCGCGGATCTCGAGCGGGCGCTCGACTTCTACTGCGGCATCCTCGGCTTCGAGCTGGTCCAGCGCTACGGCACGTCCGCGGCGTTCATCTCGGCCGGCGGCTACCATCACCACATCGGCCTCAACACGTGGGAGAGCCACGGCGCTGCCCCGCCCCCACCGCACAGCACCGGGCTCTACCACGTCGCCATCAAGTACCCGAAACGGGCCGCGCTGGCCGACGCGCTGCGCCGCCTGATGGCGTCGGGCGTCATGCTCGACGGCGCCAGCGACCACGGCGTCAGCGAGGCGCTCTACCTGCGCGATCCGGACGACAACGGCGTCGAGCTGTACTGGGACCGGCCGGAGGCGGCGTGGCCGCGGACCGCAGACGGAGTGCTGGCCATGTACACGCGTCCGCTCGACGTGCCGGCGCTGCTCGACGCGCGGGACGAGCAGCCGGCAACGCGGCGCGCGGCGGGCCTCGGTCGTCCCGAAACCCGTCTTTAGGCTTTGGCCAGAGCGCCCGTCAGGCGATCTGGCGCGGCCGCGCGATCTTGCGGTAGGCGAAGAGCAGCAGCACGGCGCCCAGGATCGACATGAAGATGCCGGCCGCGTCCTGCGGCCCGTAGAGACCCATCGCCCGGCCGAGGAAGCCGCCGACCACAGCACCGGCCACACCCAGCAGCATGGTGATGATCAGGCCGCCCGGGTCGCGCCCCGGCATCATGAGCTTGGCGATCACGCCGACGATCAACCCGAAGACGATCCAGCCGACAATTCCAAACATCGTGCCTCCTTTGCAGTGTCGTGGCGGTTTCGTGCCACGGCGGCTGCACCGGCGGACGATATTGCACGAACCCTGCCGACGACCGCCACGGCTGAGCGGGCGGCGAACCGGCCCGGGCGGCAGATCTTGGCTGGAAGCGGCGTGGTGTTCGAGATCTCGAACGTCGCCGGGCCTTCCCACTCCGGCTCGAACGGCGTGACGTTGACGATGGCCAGGCGAACGAGTTGGGCGGCACGATGCAGGGATCGATCAGCGTCGAGTTGATATCGGTGAAGATCTTGAATTCGTCCGCGACACGGATGTCGTAGCCGTACGACGACACCCCGTAGGAGACGACGCCCGTGCGCACCTGGCTGGACTCGAACGGCGAGATCATGCCGTGCGCGAGGGCCATGCGCTTGATCCAGCGATCCGGCTTCACGCTCATTCGCCAACTCTCCCCTGCGCCCCGGCCGCCAAATGATGTCCCCAGGACGGCGTCCGGGCGGCACCCCGGCCGTTGCTGCTCTCGGCCGAGCACGGCGAGCCCCCCTGCAGGCCCGTCGCGCCGCCGGCCTCGGCTAGTTTCACGGCCGCTTCGTGATCGTGAGGAAGCGATTGGCGGGCACGCTGGTCTGAACCTCGATCGCCCCGTCGGACCAGCGCACTTCGATGCGGTCCACCTGTGGGCGCTGCTCGAGCCCGAAGTGCAGCCGGGTGTCGTTCTGCGACAGATAGCTCCCGCCGCTCCGCCGCTCCGCCGTCTGCACCAGATCGCCCGCCACGACCTTCACGCGCGCGCCGAACGCGCTGCGGTTGCGCGTGCCTCCGGCCAGATCGATCACGAGATAGTTGTTCCGATTGCCGCCGTCGTTGCGCAGCACGGTCAGCGGCCCGTCCAGGTTGTTGACGACGACGTCGACGTCGCCGTCGTTGTCGAGGTCACCGAATGCCGCGCCGCGGCTGACCGCCGCCGCGGTGAGCGCCGGCCCATGGTCCACCGCGACCTCGGAGAAGGTGCCGTCCCGGTCGTTGCGGTAGAGAAGCTTGCGCTGGCGGTAGGCGGATGGCCCGCCGGCCTTGTCGAGCTGTGGATAGACGTGACCGTTGACGACCATCAGGTCCAGCCAGCCGTCGTTGTCATAGTCGAAGAAGCCGGTGCCCCAGCCGACGAAGGGCAGACTCGCCTTGGCGGTCCGTGTCGCGTACGAGGCGTCGGTGAAGACGAAGCCCTTCTCGTGGCGATACACGGCATTGTACTCGTCGGCGAAGTTCGTCACCACGATGTTCGAGCGGCCGCGGTGGTCGTAGTCGCCGATGGCGACGCCCATCGACGCCTGCTCGGCGCCGTCGTCGCTGCCGGCGGTCCCCGACGCCAGGCCGACGTCGGTGAACGTCCCGCCGCCGTTGTTCCGGTACAGATAGTTCGAAGCCCGAATCGTTGGCCACGTAGAGATCGATGCGGCCGTCCTCGTCGAAGTCGCACCAGGCGACGCCCATGCCGAACCTGCCAGCTGGGTCGGAGACGCCGGCCGTCGTCGACACATCGGTGAAGGTCCCGTCGCCATTGTTGCGATACAACGAGTCGCCGGCACCGGTGAGCCCTTTGGGACCGCACTGGACGGGCATCCCGCGGAACAGGCAGTTCTTGCCGCCGCCGAACTCCGGCAGGGCGTCGAGGCGCAGATCGACGTAGTTGGCCACGAACAGGTCGAGCCGGCCGTCGTTGTCGTAGTCGCCGAAGGCGGCGCCGGTCGACCAGCGGGGATCGCCGACGCCCGCCCGTGCCGTGACATCGGTGAACGTGCCGTCGCCGCCGTTGCGGTAGAGGCGATTGGCGCCGAAGCAGGTGACGTAGAGGTCCTCCCAGCCGTCGTCGTCATAGTCGCCGGTCGCGACACCCATCGCCCAACCCGGCGCGCCCACACCGGCGCGCTCGGTCACGTCGGTGAAGGTTCCGTCGCCGTTGTTGCGCCAGAGCGCGCTGCGGGCGCTCGCGGGCTCGGCCGCCGTGGCCACGGTCGGCGAGTTCACCAGGTAGATGTCGAGCCGCCCATCCTTGTCGAAGTCGAACAGGGCCACGCCGCCACTCATGGACTCGACGATGTACTTCTTCTCGGGGGCGGACGCATGGCTGAAGGTGATGCCGGTGGCGGCCGTCACATCGGTGAACACCACGCGCGTCTCGGGGGGATGCGTGCGAGGAGGCGCCAGCGGCGAGACTCGCGATGATCAGCGTGACGGCCGCGAGCCCCGGTGTCAGCCTGGCAGTGGGCATCGGTCGGCCGTGTCTGCTGCGACGCTTTACTGCGGGGCGCGGGCGGGATCGATCGCCTGCCTGGTGACGTTCGGGCGTTCAGCGGGGATCCCGGCGGCGGCCCGACGTGCCTTGTCGCCGCGCAGGCGTTCGAAGGCCGCGAGCGCCTGTTGCTGCTCCGCCTCGTGGCCGAGGGCGCGATGGGCCTGCGCCATCTGGTAGAACGCCACTTCGTCGCGCGGGTTCAACGATACGGCCTTCTGCAGATGCGGCAAGGCCGCCGCGGCGTCGCCAGCGGCGACCAGCGTCCGTCCGAGTCCGACCAGCGCCTCTTCGAACTCCGGATACGCGTCGACCGCCCGCCGAAAGAACGTGATCGCCTGATCGAGCCGTCCCGCCTTGCGCTGCAACTCCCCGAGCTCGTAGGCCGCATTTGCGTTGGTCGGGTCGATCTGCAGCTCCCGCTCGAACTCCTTCGACGCTTCCGCCTCCGCGGTGGCGTCTCCGTTGCCCTGCACCGCACGCGAGAGCATCACCCGGCCGAGCCGGAAGTGCAGACCGGGTCGGCTGGGCGCCATCGCAAGCACCTGTCGGTATTCCCGGATCGCCTCGTCCAGCAGGCCCTGACTCTCGTTCGCTTCGCCGGCGGCCTGATGCAGCCAGACAGAGTCGGGCGCGATGCGTGCGAGCTTGATGGTCTGGAGGTAGGCGTAGTTCCCATACAACCGCCCGGTGTGGTAGAGAACCTCGGGGTCGTCCGGATAGAGCCGGCTCAACTCGAGCGCCACGGCAACGGCGTCGCCGTCACGAGCGAGCTCCGTGTACGACCGCTGCAGGTGAAGCCCCACCATCCGGCGGAGGGCCGTATCGGCTGGCCGCTGCTGAAAGGCTCGCTCGAGGCCGGCCAGCGCCTCCTGGTGGCGGCCGATTTCCGACAACGACATCGCCAGGAGCGAGTCGAGGTTGGGCAGCGCCGGCTTCAGGTCTAGCGCGCGGCGCAGCGGAACGACGGCGTCGCCGAACCGCCCTTGCTGAAAGTAGACCAATCCCAGCCGGGCGTGGACCTCGGCCAGCTCCGGCTGCAGTTGCCGCAGGCGTTCGAACGACTGTCTGAGCGTCGGCGTAGCGCCGTTCCGCGAGCGCCCGCTCGCCTTGCAGGTAGAGGGCTTGGATGTCGGGCGGCGTGGCCGGCTGCGCCGCCCCGCGTGCGGCGGGGACCGCCAGCATCAGGGCCACGACGGCGGTGCGCGTCCAACCGCGAACGTTCAGCAGCATGCTCCCTGGACGCGCCATCTTACTCCGCCGCGTGGGGCCGACGTGATCCCCGGCGCCATCCCTGTCACCCGTCGAGCGCATCACGTCCAGCCCAGCGACTGCGGCCAGGACGCATCGAGCCCTCTGCCGAAGAGCCCGATGCGTAGGTCGGCCCCCTGTCGCGCGCCGGCTCAGAAGATGATCTTCAACCCCAGCTGATTGACGCGGCCTGGTCGGGCGCCGTTGACCACGCCGAACGTCGGCGACGTCAGGCTGGTGCTCACCGAGTTGAACTGCGTGTGGTTGAGCGCGTTGAACGACTCGAGCCGGAATTGCAGCTTGGTGCGCCCGACCAGGCTGAAGTTCTTGAAGATCGCGAGGTCGAGGTTGTTGACCCCAGGGAAGCGGAGGATGTTGCGTCCCGAGGTGCCGAACTGCCCGGCGGCGGGCTGGGCGAACGCGGCGGTGTTGAACCAGCGCTGGATGCTGCCCCCGCCGCTGTTCGGATCGCCGACCAGATCGGCGCGGTTGGCGCCGAAGCTGTCGTTCAGGCCGCCGAGATCGGCGGCCTGAACGGTGAGCGGGAACCCGCGCTGCCAGGTGTAGATCCCGTTCACCTGCCACCCGCCGAGGAGCGCCTCTTTTGCGCCGGTGGCATCGGCCGCGAATCGCTCGCCGGCGCCGACCGGCAGGTTGTAGACGAAGCTCGCCACCAGACGGTGATCCACGTCGAAGTCCGAGAGCCCGTGGTCGCGCTCGGGATCCTGGTTGTCGAGGAACCCCTGCCAGCCGTTGTAGCCGGTCGCCCCGATGCCGGCCGCCGCGGACTTGGTGTCGGTGCTCTTGGCCCAGGTATACGCGAACGTCAGTAGCGCCGCGCGCGCGCGGTGCTCGAGCTTGGTGTTGAAGCCGTGGAAGTTCGATCGGCCGCTCCAGTCGCTGTCGATGTAGACGCCGAAGTTCGGGAACGGCTTGCGCTCTGCGACGGTCGGCCGCGCGGCGCTGTACGGGAGGGCCTGGGCGATGTTGCGGCGCATCAGCAGGTTGGTGCCCGTGTTGCCGATGTAGTTCAGCTCGAGGACGGTGCTGGCGAAGACCTCGCGCTGGACCCCGATCGACCATTGCTGGACGTACAGGTTGCGCGGCTGCGGCGACTGGCTGACGGCCAGGAACGTGTTGGCGGCCGGCGTCGCCAGGCCGGGGGTCTCGAAGCTCGGAAACAGCCCGTCCGAGGTCTGGAGCGGCGTCAGCTGGCCGAAGGACTGCTGATAGTTGCCGCGGCTGACGTAGGGATAGACGTCCGACGCGCCATCGATCTCCCGACCCTCGGCTGAATCGAAGAAGAGGCCGTAGCCGCCGCGGACAACCATCTTCCCGTCCTCCGAGGGGCGCCAGGCGAAGCCAAGCCTGGGCGCGAACACCTTGAACCGATCGGGGTTCTCCGGGTTGCGGCCGTCCCGCGAGCTGGTAGTACGCGCCGTCGACGATGCCGCCCTCGACGAGCGATGCGTCGGCAACCAGCAGGCCGCCGGGAGCATAGTTCAGGTTCCGCCAGGCCATGCGGTTCCTGGTCTCGTAGGGGATGCTGCGGTAATCCCAGCGAAGCCCGAGGTTGAGCGTGAGCTTGGAGTTCACGCGCCAGTCGTCCTGCACGTACGGCGCGATATAGCGGAAGTTGAACTCGCGCGGGTTGCCTGGCTGGCCCGGCACGCTGAACGCGGCAGGCTGGAACAGGGCGGCGCCCGTGTAATACCCGAGCAGCATGTCGGCGACCGGGTTTCCCGTGAAGCCGACGCGGAAATCGTAGCCGCCGAGGAACCCGGTGGCCAGATCCCGCTGCAGCTGCCAGCTCCGATAGTTGAGGCCGAAGTTGAGGTTGTGGCGGCCGGCGACGTAGGTCGTGGTGTTGCTGATGTCCCACATCGGCTGGTTGCTGGCGGAGTAGGCGTTCACCGCGCCGCCGGTGCCCGCATAGCCCTGGATGCCGATCGACGGGCACTCGCGCTGGATGTCAGGCAGGCCGGTGAACACGCCGGTCAGCCGCAGGAAGTCGACGTCGGCCTGCGGGCAGGCGATGCCGCTCTGATCGGCGCGTGCCTCGACCCGGCCGACGCGGAACTGATTCACGAGGTTCGACTTCACCGCCCACGTGTGCGATACCTGCCAGTTCTTCGTGTCCTGCTCGAACACGCGATCGCCGATCTCGAGCAAGTTGGCGTTGGTGCGGTTGGCGTACCAGGTGTTGGTGTAGCGGCCGAAGATCTGACCATACTGGCCGAGCGTGTGATCGACGCGAATCGTGTACTGGTCCTGATCCTGCGGCAGCGTGCGGACCAGCTGATAGTTGCCCTGCGCCGCGGTGCTGTTGGGCGCCGGATACCAGTTGTTGCGCAGAGCCAGCTGCGCGAGCCGCGAGAAACGCGACTGCGGAATGGTGTTGTTCGGGAACGGCTGGCCGGTGAGCGGATCGGTGATCGTGGTCGAGAAGCGGCCGGCGAGGTTCTCGGGGCTGGGCACGGTGTAGAACGAGTTGAAGCCGCGCTTGATGCGCGTCCCTTCGTAGTTGAAGAGGAAGAAGGTCCGGTTCGTGCCACACGGGGCCGCCGATGACGCCGCCGAACTGTTTCTGATCGAGCTGCGGCTTCTCAGCGCCGCCCGGGTCGAAGAAGTTGCGCGCGTCGAAGGCTTCGTTGCGCATGAAGCCGAAGCCGGTGCCGTGGAAGACGTTGGTGCCCGACTTGCTCACCAGGTTGATCTGGTTGGCGCTGAAGCCGTACTCGGCGGAGTAGGTCGTGGTCTGCTCCTTGAACTCCTCGATGGCGTCGACCGACAGGATCGCCGCCGGCGTACCCAGCGCCGTATCCACATTGGCGGTGCCGTCAATCATGAAGTTGTTCGAGGTCGGGCGCGAGCCCATGATGCTGATGGCGTTGCCCACGCCCTGTCGCATCCCGCCCTGTTCGCCGCCCACTTCGACGGCGCCGGCACCCAGGAACAGGAGCTGGATGAAATTGCGGCCGTTCAGCGGCAGCTCCGTCACCTGCCGCGCGGTGATGGTCTGGCCGATGCTGGCGCTGCCCGTGTCGAGGGTGACCGCGGCCGCCTTCACCTCCACCGTCTCCGACACGCTGCCAGCCTCGAGATCGAGATCGACCCGCTGGATCTGGTCGACGGTGAGCCGGACGTCTGAGCGCACCGCGATCTTGAACCCGGCCTGCTCGGCCGTCACCAAGTAGCGGCCGACCGGAAGCAGCGGCACCACGTAGTCGCCCTCGTCGTTGGTCGTCGTGCCCCGGGTCAGGCCGGTGTCCTGGTTGGTCACGGTGACCTTCACCTTGGCGATGACCGAGCCGCTCGCGTCCTTGACCGAGCCGGTGATCTGACCTGATGCGGTCTGGGCCGACGACGTCGCGGTGGCACACACCAGAGCCGCCGCCACCCAGCCGAGCAGCGTGACTCTTCTCCCTTGTCCGCGAACGCCAGCGGCCAGGCCCAGGACAGAGGCCCGCAGCGCTGCCAACAGTCGAAACGAGGATGCCATGATCCCTCCGCACATACGCGACGGGCACGGTTCCGCGGCGCAGGCCGTCGCGCGCACAGCACCTGCATCGCTCGCCGGGAGAGATCGGCGGTCGCTCCCCGGACTTGGTGGCGCGTGGCCAGACCGCGGCCGCGCACGAATGAATTCAGCGGGCGGAGTCTACGTGTACGCTTCCGCGCCGTGTAGCCATTTGTTACGAGTCGGACAGGGGCGCGCTGAGTAGGACTAGCCCGGCCGTAGCGGCCGCTCTGCCGACCCGTGCACGGGCACGACGGGCTGCGCGTCGCGACGCCGACGGAGAGGCGCCCCAGACCAAGGTGCGCCTCCTCGAGCGTGATGCGTCGTCCCGAGGTCCCTAGCAGGCTGCTGAAACAGTGACGTGCGAGGCGAGCGGTAATCGGTGTGAGCTGTTCATTCGGCGGACGGCGTGGCCGGTGTGTGTCGATCGATCGTCACGACGACGCGATCGCGAGGGCACAGAGACACTACGCCCTGGCCAGCAGGGTCCGGAGCCGGACCAGGTTGTAGGCCGCCGCGGTGAAGGTCATGATCCAGTCGACCCGCTCGCCCCCGCGGTGGCGGAGTCTGCGCAGCCCGCCGATCGTCTTCATCCAGCCGAAGACCTGCTCGATGAGCTTCCGCGTCTGTTGGCTGATCGCATCACCCGCATGCCGTGTGGTGCGACCATCGATCGCACTGCCCGTGACCGTCCGGGCGACGTGCGGCGTCACGGCCTGGGCGCGGACCGCCGCCACAAAGCTGGGCACATCAACGCCCTTGTCCCCGCCCACCGTCACCGCCGTCTTGGCGTGGGCCAGGAGCAGCAGGGCCGCCTCGCGTTTTGCCGTGCCCGTCGCGGCCGTCACGCAGACATTCGCGACCAGCCCGTGCCGATTGTCCAGCAGGACATGGCCGGCGTACGACAGCTTGGCCTCGCGCCCGTTCCCTTTGCGCGCCAACATCGCGTCGGGATCGGTCGTCGACTGATGCGTGTCATTGCGCCGCGAGTCGCCGTGGCAAGTCACGGTCGGATTCCCGGGATCATCCGGCGGCGCCGACGGCGCCTCGTCGGTACGCCGGAAGCTCTTGAGGCTGGCCCACGCCTCCAACAAGGTGCCATCCACGGTGACATGCTCGTCGGACAGCAGGTCGCCCTGACGCGCCTGGTCGATGACGGCATCGAAGAACGCCGCGGCGATGTCGCCCTCCAGCAGCCGGTCACGGTTCTTACGGAACGTCGGCGGCGACCAGATCGCCTCGTCCATTCCGAGGCCGACGAACCACCGGAACAGGATGCTGTAGTCGATCTCCTCCATCAGCAGCCGCTCGCTGCGAATCGTGTCGAGCGCCGGCACCAACAGTGCCCGCAGCAGTGGCTCTGGCGGAATCGACGGCCGACCGATGTCCGAGTACATCTGATCGAAGCGCGGCGACAGCGTCGTCAGCACGGCATTCGTCATCTGGCGAATGGCGCGCAGCGGGTGATCCTGACGCACCCGCTCTTCCGGCACGACGTAACTACACAGGTGGCTGGTCTGCTGGTCGGATCCACGCCTGCGGTCGCTCCCTCTCGAAGACGCGGGAGCATGGTAGTACGTGGCGATCACGATGTCGATCCCCCGCACGTCACTTTTTCAGCAGCCTGCTGGACTAGATCCGCGGGAGCGTCACCTCGAGCTGCGACATGTACTTGCCCTTCTTCTCGCCGTAGGAGATCTCGCACTCCTCGTCGCTCTCGAAGAACAGGCACTGGGCGATGCCTTCGTTGGCGTAGATCTTGGCCGGCAGCGGCGTGGTGTTCGAGATCTCGAGCGTCGCCGTCCCTTCCCACTCCGGCTCGAACGGCGTCACGTTGACGATGATGCCGCAGCGGGCGTAGGTCGACTTGCCCAGGCAGATGGTGATGACGTTTCGCGGGATCTTGAAGTACTCGATCGTGCGCGCCAGCGCGAACGAGTTCGGCGGCACGATGCAGACGTCGGCCTTGAGATCGACGAACGACTTCGGGTCGAAGTCCTTCGGGTCGATCAGGGTCGAATTGATGTTCGTGAAGATCTTGAATTCGTCCGCGACGCGGATGTCGTAGCCGTACGACGACACCCCGTAGGAAACGACGCCCGTGCGCACCTGGCTCGACTCGAACGGCGAGATCATGCCGTGCTCGAGGGCCATGCGCTTGATCCAGCGATCCGACTTCACGCTCATGCGATATCCCCTGTCAGCTGCCCCCTAACGGGAAGACAGTTCGAGGCCGCGGAAGAAGTAGCCGAGCTCGAACGCCGCCGTCTCGGGGGCGTCGGAGCCGTGCGTGGCGTTGCGCTCGATCGACTCGCCGAACTCCTTGCGCAGCGAGCCGGCCTCGGCCTTGGCCGGGTCGGTCGCGCCCATCAGCGTCCGCCATTTGGCGATCGCGTCCGGCGCCTCGAGCGCCAGCACGATGCATGGACCGGACGACATGAAGTCGGTCAGGGCACCGAAGAACGGGCGCGCGCTGTGCACGGCATAGAAGCCCTCGGCCTCGCCCTTGGTCATGTGCATCAGGCGCATCGCCCGGACGGTGAACCCTTCCTTCTCGATGCGGGAGAGGATGCCGCCGGCCTTCTTGCTGGCGACGGCGTCGGGCTTGATGATGGCGAACGTACGATGCATTAGGGTCCTGGTTGAAATGAGGTGGTCAGGTTGGGCGTCGAGGCGCCCGCCCGGCAAGGCGCGAGGAGCGCGCATACCGGAAGTATGAAAGCGACGAGCAACGCAGCCCGGCGGGATGCATCGGCGGCCAAGTTGACCACCTCATTCCAACCAGGGCCCTTATCGGAGGCTCTCCATGACTTCGTCGAGGACCGCCCGGCCGGGCCGCGTCCGTTCCATCGGCAGCGCCGCGAGCGGCGTGTCGACGAGATTGAGCTGGGTGATGAAATCGTCCTTGTCCGGCTCGACGTAGATGACGCCGGTGGCGAACTCGCCGCGCCGCAGCGTCTCGTGCAGGACGGTCAGCGCCTGCATCTTGTCGGTCGGGTTGTAGTCGGTGCCGAGCTTCTTCAGCAGCAGCCGCGAGCCGTCGTGCATCTTGACCTCGACCGTCGTGCCGGGGTCGTACTCGACGGTGATGTCCTCGAAGAACGGGACGAAGCTGATCTCGCGGAGCGGCTCGTCGTGCTCCTTCACGTAGGCGTAGCTCTTGGTCGAGCCCTCGTGATCGTTGAAGGTCACGCACGGCGAGATGACGTCGATCATCGCCGTGCCGCGGTGGCTGAGGGCCGCCTTGAGGATGGCCAGCAGCTGCTTCTTGTCGCCCGAGAACGAGCGGGCGACGAAGGACGCGCCGAGCTCGATGGCAAGCGCGCAGATGTCGATCGGCGGCAGGTCGTTGACGACGCCGTTCTTCAGCTTGGAGCCGACGTCGGCGGTCGGCGAGAACTGGCCCTTGGTCAGGCCGTAGCAGCCGTTGTTCTCGATGATGTAGACGAGCGGCAGGTTGCGCCGCATCAGGTGGACGAACTGGCCGATGCCGATGGCGCCGGTGTCGCCGTCGCCGCTGACGCCGATGCCGAGCAGGCTGGCGTTGGCGAGCAGCGCGCCGGTCGCCACCGACGGCATCCGCCCGTGCACGGCGTTGAAGCCGTGCGAGGTGCCGAGGAAGTAGGCCGGGCGTCTTGCTCGAGCAGCCGATGCCCGACAGCTTGATGACCCGCTTCGGATCGATGCCGAGCTCGTAGAACGCGTCGATGATGCGCTCCGAGATGGCGTTGTGGCCGCAGCCGGCGCACAGCGTGGTCTTGCTGCCGCGATAGGTCGCCAGCTCGAGGCCGATGCGGTTGGTCTTCTTGGGGGGCTGGGTGACGGTCTCCATGTTGATGTCCCTGCTATTCGCCGCCGAGCGCGCCCCGGTTGCCGTCGGGATGCGCGACGCTGACGACGCCTTCCTGCGCCAGGATGTCGGTGGTCACCGAGCGCGCGTCGAGCGGCAGGCCGTTGTAGTGCAGCACCTTGCGCAGCTTGCCGATCTGCACCGCGTGCAGTTCCTTCTTCATCAAGCCGAGCATCTGCGCGTCGCGGTTCTGCTCGACGACGTAGACGCGATCGTGGGCGTCGATGAACGCGGCAAGGGCGTCGCTGAAGGGGAACGCCCGCAGCCGCAGGTAGTCGGTCTCGAGATGGGCCTCGCGGACCAGCTGGTCGCGGCTCTCCTCGATCGCCCAGTGCGACGTGCCGTAGGCGATGATGCCGACCTTGGCGTTGGACGCACGTCGACGACCGGCGCCGGCACGTGACGCCGGGCGGTGTCGAACTTGCGCGTCAGGCGGTCGAGGTTGTTGACGAAGTCGTCCGGCCGCTCGCTGTAGAGGGCCTTCTCGTTGTGGCCGGTGCCGCGCGTGAAGTAGGCCGGCATCGCGGTGCCGGGCAGCGTCCGATAGGGGATGCCGTCGCCGTCGACGTCCTTGTAGCGGCCCCAGTCGCCGATGCGGGCCAGCGTGTCGGCGTCGAGCACCTTGCCGCGATCGAGCGGCTTCTCCGGGTACTCGAACGGGTCCGACATCCAGGTGTTCATGCCGAGGTCGAGATCGCTCATCACGAAGACGGGCGTCTGCAGGCGCTCGGCCAGGTCGAAGGCCTCCTGCGCCATCGTGTAGCACTCGGCCACCGATGCCGGCAGGAGCAGCACGTGTTGGCAGTCGCCGTGCGACAGGCCGGCGGCGAAGGCGATGTCCCGCTGCGCGGTGCGGGTCGGCAGGCCGGTCGACGGGCCGACGCGCTGGATGTCGAAGATCACCGCCGGCATTTCGGCGTAATAGCCGAGGCCGGTGAACTCGGCCATCAGCGAGATGCCCGGGCCGGCCGTCGATGTCATGGCGCGCGCGCCCGCCCACGAGGCGCCGACCACCATGCCGAGCGCCGCGATCTCGTCCTCGGCCTGGACGACGGCGAAGGTCGCCTTGCCGGTGTCCTTGTCGGTGCGGTACTTGCGCAGGTAGTCGATCAGCGTCTCGCACAGCGAGGACGACGGCGTGATCGGGTACCAGGCGACGACGGTGACGCCGGCGAAGAGACAGCCGAGCGCGGCGGCGGCGTTGCCCTCGATGAGGATCTTCCCCGCCGTCTTGTTCATCCGCTCGACCTGGATGGCGGCCTTGGCGAAATTCGCCTGGGCGTACTCGAAGCCCTTGTCGAGCGCGGCGCCGTTCAGCGCCATCGCCTTGGGCTTCTTCCCGAGCTGCTTGCCGAGGGCCTTCTTCATCTCGTCCAGCTCGATGTCGAGCAGGAACGAGAGGACGCCGTCGTAGATCATGTTGCGCACGAGCCGGCGCAGCTTGGCGTCCGTCGTGACGTCGGCGACCAGCTTGTCGAACGGCACCGGGAAGAACGTGATGTCGGTGCGCAGCCCCGCGAGCTTGAGCGGCTCGTCGTAGACGCAGGCGGCGCCGGGCTCGAGCGAGAGGACGTCCTCGCGCGCCGTCTCGGGGTTCATCGCCACCAGGAAGTCGATTTCCTTCTTCCGGCCGATGTAGCCGTGCTTGTTGGCGCGGATGGTGTACCAGGTGGGCAGCCCCGCGATGTTCGAGGGGAACAGGTTCTTGCCCGACACCGGGATGCCCATCTGGAAGATGGACCGCAGCAGCACGAGGTTGGCGGTCTGGCTGCCGGACCCGTTGACGGTGGCGACCTGGATGCTGAAGTCGTTGACGACGGCGCCCGCGCCTTGGCGAGCAGGCTGGCCGGCTTCGGCCAGAGCGTCTTGTGGACTCATGAGATGCGTGGTCCTCGGAGCGGGGCGGCCGTTGACCTGAACAAGGGGGCCCCGTAGATCCCGACAATGTTACGCCACGATCATATATCTTGGCTACCTGGGTTGGCGATCGCGCCCCTCAGGCGCCATCGCGCCAGCCCCTCAGGGCGTCCGTCTGCCATTCGCCGCGCTGGGCGCGCGGCGGCGCCGTCCGCCGGGCTGGGTAGCTGAACGGGCCTGCGCCCGCCCGGATGGTCGATCACCTGGGCTGGACGGGCAGTTCCGTGCAGGACGGACGACTCCGGAGTCGTTTTTCCGGGTGGTCCGTCAGCGACCCAGGCGCGACTTGATGGTGGCGCCCATGTCGGCCGGGCTCTTCACGACGCTGACGCCGGCCGCCTCGAGCGCGGCCATCTTCTCCGCGGCGGTGCCCTTGCCGCCCGAGATGATCGCGCCGGCGTGGCCCATGCGGCGCCCCTCCGGCGCCGTCTGGCCGGCGATGAAGCCGACGACCGGCTTGGTGAAGTTGGCCTTGATCCAGTCGGCGGCGTCCTGCTCGGCGTTGCCGCCGATCTCGCCGATCATGATCACCGCCTCGGTCTCGGCGTCGTCCGCGAACAGCTTCAGCGTATCGATGAACGACGTGCCGATCAGCGGGTCGCCGCCGATGCCGACGCACGACGTCTGGCCGAGGCCGACCCGCGACAGCTGGTGGATCGCCTCGTAGGTCAGCGTGCCGCTCTTCGACACGACGCCGATCCGGCCGCGCTGGCAGATGTGGCCGGGGATGATTCCGGCCTTGCCGATCTCGGCCGAGATCAGGCCCGGGCAGTTCGGGCCGATGACGCGCGTCGGCTTCCCGTGCAGGAACGCGAACGCCTTCATCATGTCGATGGTCGGGATGCCCTCGGTGATGCAGACGACCAGCGGGATGCCGGCATCCGCCGCTTCCATCACCGCATCGGCGGCGCCTGGCGGCGGGACGAAGATCACCGAGGCGTTGGCGCCGGTCTTCTCGACCGCCTCGGCGACCGTGTTGAAGATCGGCCAGCCCTCGTGCGTCGTGCCGCCCTTGCCGGGCGTGACGCCGCCGACGACCTTGGTGTGATAGGCCGCAGCGGCCTTGGCGTGGAACGTCCCTTCGCGGCCGGTCAGGCCCTGCACGAGGAGACGGGTTTCGGGAGTGATCAGGATGGCCATGATGCTTACTTCGAAAGGGCGACGATCTTGTCCGCGGCCTCGCCCATCGAATCGGCCGTCGTGAAGTTGAGCCCGCTGGCGGCGAGCATGGCCTTGCCCTGCTCGACGTTGGTGCCTTCCATGCGGATCACGATCGGCACCTTCACCGACAGGCTCATGACGGCCGCGATCAGGCCCTCGGCCAGCACGTCGCAGCGCAGGATGCCGCCGAAGATGTTGATCAGCACGCCCTTGACGTTGGTGTCCGCCATCAGGATGCGGAAGGCGTTCTTGATCTGCTCGGCGTTGGCGCCGCCGCCGACGTCGAGGAAGTTGGCCGGCTCGCCGCCGGCCAGCTTGATGATGTCCATCGTCGCCATGGCCAGGCCGGCGCCGTTGACCATGCAGCCGATCGTTCCGTCGAGGCGGATGTAGTTCAGCGCGAACTTCGACGCCTCGACTTCGAGCGGATCCTCCTCGTCGGTGTCGCGCAGCGCCGGGAAGTCCTGGTGCCGGAACATCGCGTTGTCGTCGAAGGTCACCTTCGCGTCGAGCGCGAGCAGGTTGCCCTCCTTGGTGACGATCAACGGGTTGATCTCGACGAGCGAGGCGTCGGTGCCGATGAAGGCGCCGTAGAGCGCCTGCAGCAGCTTGACCGCCTGGCCGATCTGAGTGCCCCCGAGGCCGAGGCCGAAGGCGATCTTGCGCGCCTGGAAGGCCTGCAGGCCGATGCCCGGATCGACGTATTCCTTGAGGATGAGGTGCGGCGTCTTCTCGGCCACCTCTTCGATGTCCATCCCGCCGGCCGAGCTCGCCATGAGCACGGTGCGCTGCGTGGCGCGATCGATCAGCATGCCGAAGTAGAGCTCGCGGACGATCGCCAGCCCTTCCTCGACGAGCACGCGCGACACCTTCTGGCCGGCCGGGCCGGTCTGGTGCGTGACGAGCTGCATGCCGAGGATCTGGGCGGCGACCTTCTCCGCCTCCTCGGGGCTCTTGACCACCTTGACGCCGCCGCCCTTGCCGCGCCCGCCGGCGTGGATCTGCGCCTTGACGACGCTGACGCCGCCCCCGAGCTTGCGCGCGATGGCCCCGGCTTCCGCCGCCGTCGTCGCCATCTCGCCCTTGGGGATGGGGACACCGAACGGCGCGAGAATCGCCTTGCCCTGATACTCGTGAATCTTCATGTCGGGGTAGATGATGGTCGGGAACGGCGCCGTGAAGCAAGGGCGGCTTGCCACGCCGAAGCTCGCCACCGCAGCCCGCCGAGCGAAGGCGGGCGCGGTCGCGGCCCTTCCACCCCGGGCCGCGACCCGATACAATTGTCTTCCGGCCCCGATCGGATACCGCCGACAGGCCCCTGTTTTTCGCGGGCGCAACTCCCTGGTGATGTCTTTGCTGTCACGTTTTCTCTCGTCGTCCGTCGGCACCAAGATCCTGGTGGCGCTGACGGGCCTGGGCTTCGCTGCGTTCCTGGTGACGCATCTGGCCGCCAACCTGCTGGTCCTGGTCGATCCGCACGCCTACAACGAGTACTCGCACAAGCTGACCAGCAACCCGCTGATCTACCTCGCCGAAGCCGGCCTCGTCGCGCTGTTCCTGACGCACGCGTTCAAGGCGGTGTTCGTGACGCTGCGCAACCGCGAGGCGCGCGGCGGCGGCTATGCGGTGAAGAAACGGGCCGGCCACACCAGCCGCAAGTCGTTCGCCTCGACGACGATGATCGTCACCGGCATCTGGCTGCTGCTCTTCGTCGTCATCCACCTGAAGACGTTCAAGTTCGGGCCGTGGTACGAGACGCCGGACGGGATGCGTGACCTGACGCGGCTGGTGCGCGACGTCTACGGCGAGCCGCTGCACGTCGTCTTCTATGTGCTCAGCATGGTGGTCGTCGGCATGCATCTCTCGCACGGCCTGTCGAGCGCCTTTCAGTCGATGGGCCTCGAGCACCCGCGCTACAACGGCCTCATCCGTGGCACCGGAATGACCATCGCCATCGTCATCGGCCTCGGCTTCGCGCTGATTCCGGTGGTCATCTACTTCGGAGGCCGGCCGTGACGCTCGACGCCAAGATTCCCGGCGGCGCCATCGCCGACAAGTGGGACCGGCACCGCTTCGAGATGAAGCTGGTCAACCCGGCCAACAAGCGCAAGTTCACCATCATCGTGGTCGGCACCGGTCTGGCCGGCGCCTCGGCCGCGTCGTCGCTCGGCGAGCTCGGCTACAACGTCAAGGCGTTCTGCATCCACGACTCGCCGCGGCGCGCCCACAGCATCGCGGCGCAGGGTGGCATCAACGCCGCCAAGAACTACCGCAACGACGGCGACAGCGTCGAGCGGCTGTTCTACGACACCGTCAAGGGCGGCGACTATCGGGCCCGCGAGGCCAACGTCTACCGGCTGGCCCAGACCAGCGTCCAGATCATCGACCAGGCGGTCGCCCAGGGGGTGCCGTTCGCCCGCGAGTACGGCGGCGTCCTCGACAACCGATCGTTCGGCGGCGCCCAGGTGTCGCGCACCTTCTACGCCCGCGGCCAGACCGGCCAGCAGCTCCTCATCGGCGCCTACCAGTCGCTGATGCGCCAGGTCTCGGCCGGCGCGGTCACGCTGTTGCCGAACCGCGAAATGCTCGACCTCGTGCTCATCGACGGCAAGGCGCGCGGCATCGTGGTGCGCAACCTGCTGACCGGCGAGCTCGAGTCGCACGTCGCCGACGCGGTCTGTCTCGCCACCGGCGGCTACGGCACGGCCTACTACCTGTCGACCAACGCCGTGAACTCGAACGTCACGGCGGCGTGGCGCTGCTACAAGCGTGGCGCGCTGTTCGCCAACCCGTGCTTCACCCAGATCCACCCGACCTGCATCCCGGTCTCGGGCGCTCACCAGTCCAAGCTCACGCTGATGAGCGAGAGCCTGCGCAACGACGGGCGCGTCTGGGTGCCGAAGACGGGCGGCGACACGCGGCCACCGCAGCAGATCCCCGAGGCCGAGCGCGACTACTACCTCGAGCGGCGCTACCCGAGCTTCGGCAACCTCGTCCCGCGCGACGTCGCGTCGCGGGCCGCCAAGGCGGTCTGCGACGAGGGCCGCGGCGTCGGCGAGACCGCGCTGTCCGTCTACCTGGACTTCGCCGACGCGATCCGCCGCGTCGGTGAAGACACGGTGCGCGCCCGCTACGGCAACCTGTTCCAGATGTACGAGAAGATCACCGACGAGAATCCGTACAAGGTGCCGATGCGCATCTACCCGGCCGTCCACTACACGATGGGCGGGCTGTGGGTCGACTACAACCTGATGAGCACCGTCCCGGGGCTGCACGTCCTGGGCGAAGCCAACTTCTCGGATCACGGCGCCAACCGGCTCGGCGCCAGTGCCCTCATGCAGGGCCTCGCCGACGGCTACTTCGTCATCCCGGCGACCATCGGCCACTACCTCGCCAGCACGCCGCTGCCGAGGGTGACGACCGACCACGACGCGTTCAAGGAAGCGGCCGCCGCCGTCCGCGGCCGGATGGATCGCATGCTGGCCAGCAAGGGCACGCGCACCGCCCGCGAGCTGCACCGGGAGCTGGGCCGCATCCTGTGGGACTACGTCGGCATGGCCCGCACCGAGGCCGGCTTGCAGACGGCGCTGACCAGGATCCCGCAGCTGCGCGACGAGTTCTGGCAGAACGTCTCGATCCCGGGCGAGCCCAACACCCTCAACAAGAACCTCGAGTACGCCGGCCGCGTCGCCGACTACCTGGAGTTCGGCGAAGTGCTGGCCATGGACGCGCTGGAGCGGCGCGAGTCCTGCGGCGGCCACTTCCGCGAGGAATACCAGACGCCCGACAACGAAGCCCGGCGCGACGACGAGCAGTTCTCGCACGTCGCCGCCTGGGAGTATCGCGGGCCGGATCAGGCGCCGGTGCGACACGTCGAGGCGCTGGAGTTCGAGCACGTGCACCCGACGCAGCGGAGCTACAAGTGAACCTGACCCTCCGGGTATGGCGGCAGGCGTCGCCGTCGGCGCCGGGCCGCCTGGTCGACTACAAGGCGACCGGCATCTCGCCCGACATGTCCTTCCTCGAGATGCTGGACGTCGTCAACGAAGGCCTGATCAAGGCCGGCCAGGATCCGATCGCGTTCGATTCCGACTGCCGCGAAGGGATCTGCGGCACCTGCGGCTGCATGGTCAACGGGGTCGCGCACGGGCCCGACGCGGGCACCACCGTCTGCCAGCTGCACATGCGCCGCTTCACGGACGGCGACACCATCGTCATCGAGCCGTGGCGGGCGCGCGCCTTCCCCATCCTCAAGGACCTCGTCGTCGATCGCGGCGCCTTCGACCGCATCATCCAGGCCGGCGGCTACACCTCGATCAACGTCGGCTCGGCCCCGGACGGCAACGCCATCCTGGTGTCGAAGGCGGCCGCCGACGAGGCGATGGACTACGCCCAGTGCATCGGCTGCGGCGCCTGCGTGGCGTCGTGCAAGAACGCCTCGGCGGCGCTCTTCACGGCGGCCAAGGTGTCGCACCTGGCGCTGCTGCCGCAGGGCCAGCCGGAGCGCCTGACGCGCGTCCGGGCGATGGTCGATCGGATGGACGCCGAAGGCTTCGGCGCCTGCTCGAACGAGGGCGAGTGCGAGGCGACGTGCCCGAAGGGCATCTCCATCGCCGGCATCGCCCGGATGAACCGCCAGTACACCAAGGCGGTGCTGAGCGGGGCCGGCGAGGAATCCGCCGGCGCGTCGGGCGACTAGTCCCCGCCCTCCCCGATCAGCGGCGGATGGCCGCTCGCAGCCCGGGACCGAAGCGCCGGTCGATGCGCAGGCGCGTCGCCGCCAGCTCGGACTCCAGCGCCGGCTCGGCGCTGGCGATGGCCGCGACGACGCGGCAGGCCGCCGCTCCGCCGTGCTGGCCGACGAGGCCGGCGGCGCGGGCCCGGGTCGAGGCCGGCTGGGTCGCGTCGGCGGCGACCGCGGCGAGCTGCCGATCGAAGCCGTCGCCACTGCCGAGCTGGCCGACCGCCCATTGCGTCAGCTCCTCATCGGAGGCATCGGCGGCCAGCGCCGTCGCGGCCAGCAGCCGCGAGTCCGCATCGCCCTTCTTCAGCAGCTCCGTGTGTGCGATGCGCCGCACGGCGCGATCGGAGTCGACGAGCCACGCCTTCACCCGCGCCGGCCACCTGGTAGCTGCGCCGGCGGCGACGGCCAGGCCGATCGCCCGTTCGGGTGCTTCGTTGGCGCGCGCGGCAATCGCCTCGATCAGGCAGTCGGTGCCGGCAGCCTTCCACTCCGGGCCGTCGGACGAGGCGATCGGCAGCGCCGAGAAGGCCGCGTCGAGCGGGGCGCCGCCGCGGACGCGGTAGCAGGTCACCTGGCGCTGCAGCTCGACGTCGTCGGTCCGCCGCGCCGCCAGGTTCACCGCGCGCAGGCCGGCCGGGGTGACCTCCTTGCCGCGCAGGCTGACGAGCGCCTTGGCCATGGCGGCATCCGTTCCCGCCTCCAGCGCGGCGAGCTCGGCGTCGTCCGGCGGCGGCAGCCCGGCCGGCGCCTCCGGCCGTTCGTCCGCCGCGGGCAGCGGCAGCACGTTTGCGAGCAACGCGACGTTCGCGGTGGCCCGGGTGCCGACGGCCAGCCGGTCGTTCAGGTAGAGGAGGCCGAACACGGTCGCCCCGGCCGCCACCACGACGAAGGTGACCAGCCGCAGCGTCCCGAATCGCGTCGCTGGGGGGGCGAGCGTCGCGGAGCCGCTGGCCTCGCCGCCTCGACGGCTCTTCGAGGACGTGGCCGGCTGGACGTCGGCTTGCTTCCTCGCTCCGTCCTCGATGAGTTCGATCCGAGGGCCGGACGGCACACGCCGCGACGAGGAGGAGATGTGTTTGCTCATGCAGGAAATGACTCTCCATGAGTAAACGGCAGATGGCTGGAGGAATTGAACCCGCCCGTAGCCGACCGGCCGGCGTCGGCACGGGCAAGACCGTGCGCTGGTATGCAGCGGGAGGCTCCGGAGCGAGGGCGGCTCCGGAGCGTTCGGGTGCGGTAAGAGCCTAGACGCCGATGACGTCGGTCAGCGACTTGACCGCCGCCGCCGACTTGTTGAGCAGCTCCTGCTCAGCCGGGGTCAGCGTGATCGTGATGATCTGCTCGACGCCCTTGGCGCCCAGCTTGACCGGCACGCCGACGAACAGATCCTTGATCCCGTACTCGCCCTGCAGGAACACCGAGCAGGGGTGGATCTTCTTCTTGTCCTTCAGGATGCACTCGACCATCTCGGCCGCCGACGTGCCCGGCGCGACCCACGCGCTCGTCCCAATCAGCTTGGTCAGCTCGCCGCCGCCGCCCGCGGTCCGCTTCGAGATCGCCTCGATCTTCTCCGGCGAGAGCAGCTCGGTGAGCGGCACGCCGCCGATCGTCGAGTAACGGGCCAGCGGCACCATCTCGTCGCCGTGGCCGCCGAGGACGAACACCGAGACGTCCTGCACCGACACGTTCAGTTCCATCGCCAGGAACGTGCGCATGCGCGCCGAGTCGAGGACGCCGGCCATGCCGATGACCCGCTCCCGCGGGAACTTGCTCAGGCGATAGACGGCCTGGCACATCGCGTCGAGCGGGTTGGCCACCGGGACGATGATGCAGTCCGGCGAGTAGCGGACGACCTGCTCGGTCACCGCCTTCATGATGTTGTAGTTGGTCTGGACGAGGTCGTCGCGGCTCATGCCCGGCTTGCGCGGCATCCCCGACGTGATGACGACGACGTCCGAACCGGCGCTCATCGAGTAGTCGTCGCCGCCGACGACCGTGCTGTCCGAGCCGACGACGGCGCAGGCCTGGGCGATGTCGAGCGCGACGCCCGCCGCCTTGTCCTTGGCGATGTCGATGATGACGACGTCGGCGATGTTCCGTTCCGCGATGACGCGGGCCGCGGTCATCCCGACATTGCCGGCGCCGCCTACGACGGTGACTTTACGCTTCATGAGATGTGCGCTTCGTCCGGTGATCGGATCACGGCGATCTCGTCTCAGTCCCGCGTCACCCGCCGGGCTGCACGCTACATGTTGGCGATGATGGCGTCGGCGAACTGCGACGTCTTGAGTTCGGTCGCGCCTTCCATCTGGCGCGCCAGGTCGTAGGTCACCTTCTTCTGGGCGATGGTCTTCTCCAGGCCCCTGGTGACGAGGTCCGCCGCCTCGTTCCAGCCGAGGTACTGCAGCATCATCACGCCCGAGAGGATCACCGAGCCGGGGTTGATGATGTCCTTGCCCGCGTACTTCGGCGCCGTGCCGTGCGTCGCCTCGAAGAACGCCGATGTCGTCGCCCATGTTGGCGCCGGGCGCGATGCCGAGGCCGCCGACCTGCGCGGCGCAGGCGTCCGACAGGTAGTCGCCGTTCAGGTTCGGCGTCGCGAACACGTCGTACTCGGCGGTGCGCGTCAGGATCTGCTGGAACACGCTGTCGGCGATGCGGTCGTTGATGACGACCTTGCCGTCTTTCGACGCGCCCGCCGTCACTTCGTCCTCGGTGACGATCTGGTCGCGGAACTCCGCCTTGGCGACCTCGTAGCCCCAGTCACGGAAGGCGCCCTCGGTGAACTTCATGATGTTGCCCTTGTGCACCAGCGTCACGCGTCTTGCGCTTGTTGGCGATGGCGTACTGGATCGCCTTGCGGACCAGGCGCTTCGAGCCGAACTCGCGACATCGGCTTGATGCCGATGCCGGAGTCGGGCCGGATGCGCTTGCCCATCTCCTTCTCGAGGAACTCGATGAGCGCTCGGCCTGCGGCGTGCCCTTCGCCCACTCGATGCCGGCGTAGACGTCCTCGGTGTTCTCGCGGAAGATCACCACGTTCATCAGCTCGGGACGCTTGACCGGCGCCGGCGTGCCCGTCGAAGTAGCGGACGGGCCGGACGCAGGCGTAGAGGTCGAGCACCTGCCGCAGCGTCACGTTCAGGCTGCGGATGCCGCCGCCGACCGGCGTCGTCAGCGGGCCCTTGATGGCGACCTTGTAGTGCTTGACGGCTTCGATCGTGTCGTTCGGCAGCCACTCGCCGTACTGCGCCTTGGCCTTCTCGCCGGCCGGGACCTCGAACCAGACGATCTTGCGCTTGCCGCCGTAGGCCTTGGCGACCGCGGCGTCGAACACGCGGACGCTGGCCTTCCAGATGTCGGGGCCGGTGCCGTCGCCTTCGATGAAGGGCACGATGGGCGCGTCCGGGACGATGAGTTCGCCGCCGCGGCGCGTGATGGCCGCGCCTTCGGTGGGCGGCGTGAGGTGCACGAACTGTTGCATGGACGTCTCCAGATGCGAATCCGACCGACCGTCACTCGTTCTCGCGGTATCGCACACGCGACGCCGCCTCGTGCTGGGGGACTCGGCCTTTAGGTCACGTCCCCCCGAGGTGTTGCACGATGTTCACAGATTCTGTGGAAAACCCTGTTGAAAAAACTGCCGGTTGCCGCCCGATCGCCCGTGAATCGCGGGGATCCAGCGATTTGCACCACAGTAGTGCGGCCCGGGGCTCTCGACGGACGCTCGCCCGCGCGGCGCGCGCCATTATAATGCAAACGTCGCATGTCTCCGGGGACTCGCGGCGCGTTCCAAGGCTCGCTCCCTCGCGTGTTCCGTAATTCGCTGACTGGGTCGGCCCGCGGCGGCCGGCTGGCACACCTCTTGCCCCCTCAATGAAGATCATCATCTCCGACGATTTGCCCGCATCCGCGGTCTCCCTGCTCCAAGGGGTCAGCGGCTTCACGGTCGACGCCCGCTCCGGGCGGCCCGAAGCAGGATCTCATCAACGACATCGCCGACGCGGACGCGCTCCTCGTACGGAGCGCCACCAAGGTCACCAAAGATGTCATCGACGCGGCGCTCTCAAGCTGAAGATCATCGCGCGCGCCGGATCCGGCGTCGACAACGTCGACCTCGAAGCGGCCAGCGCCCGCGGCGTCATCGTCACCAACGCGCCCGGCGGCAACAGCATCAGCGTCGCCGAGCACGCCTTCGCGCTCATGCTGTCGCTGGCCCGCTCGGTCGCGACCGCCGACGCGGCCATGAAGCAGCAGCGCTGGGACAAGAAAAGCCTGCTCGGCGCCGAGCTGCGCGACAAGACGCTGGGCGTGGTCGGCTTCGGCCGCATCGGCCAGGCCCTCGCCCACCGCGCCCGCGCCTTCGGCATGCGGATCATCGCCCACGATCCGTTCATCGCCGCGCACGTCGCCGACGATCTCGACGTCGAGCTCGCCGATCTCGACTCGCTGTGCGGCCGCGCCGACTACATCTCGCTGCACCTGCCCAACACCGAGCAGACCAACCGCCTGTTCAACGCCGAGCGCTTCCAGAAGTGCAAGAAGGGCGTGCGCATCATCAACACCGCGCGCGGCGAGCTGATCGACGAGCCGGCGCTGCTGGCGGCGCTGCAGAGCGGCCACGTCGGCGGCGCCGGCCTCGACGTCTTCCAGAAGGAGCCGCCGACCGACTGGGCCCTGGCGACGTTCCCCCGCGTCGTCGCCACGCCGCACATCGCGGCGTCGACGGCGGAGGCGCAGGAGCTGGTCGGCCTCGACGTCGCCGCCGGCGTCCGCGACTACCTGCAGCACGGCGTCGTCCGCAACGCGGTGAACTTCGCCTCGGTCCCGGCCGAGGAGTTCAAGCGGCTGCACCCGTTCATGGTCCTCGGCGAGCGCCTCGGCCAGGCTGCGGCGCAGCTGACGCAGGGCCGCACCGACGGCATCGGCATCCGCTACTACGGCGGGCTGGCCGAGGGCGGCAACGAGCTGATCGCCGGCTCGGTGCTGGTCGGTTTCCTGCGGCACGTGCTGTCGGGCGGGGTCACGCTGGTCAACGCCCGGCGCCTTGCCGCCGAGCGCGGCATCGACGTCGTCGAGACGCGCAGCGCCCGCACCCGCCGCTTCACCAGCCTGCTGTCGCTCAAGCTGCACACGAGCGAGGGCGAGCGTTGGGTCGAGGGCACCATATTCGAGCAGAGCGGGCCGCGCCTGGTGCTGCTGGACGGCATCCCGGTCGAGGCGCCGCTGGCCGGCGCGCTGATCGTGATCCGCAACCAGGACACGCCCGGCGTGATCGGCGAGGTCGGAACGTGCCTCGGCAAGCACGGCGTGAACATCGCCAACTTCGCGCTCGGGCGCGATTCGCAGGGCGCGATCGGCGTCGTCAACGTCGACGAGAGCGGCGCGGCGCGCGTCGATCAGAAAGTGCTCGACTCGCTGGCCGCGATCCCGGGGGTCCGGGACGCGCGACTCATACGCGTCTGACGCTGACAACTCCCAACTTCCAACTCCCAACTTCCAAGGAACTACCAACCGCCAATTCCCAACGAGCCGGCCGCCGAGTCGTCTAGGGAGTTGGGAGTTGGTGGTTCCTTGGGAGTTGGAAGTTGGGAGTTGGAAGTTATCGCTGGACGAGCCGTCGCGGCGTGTTCGTGTCCAGGGCGAGCAGGTCCACGGCGTTGGGTCCGACCGCGACCACCTCGTAGGCGGCCCCCAGCCGGCTCCCGGCTTCGACGTAGTGCAGGCGGCCACCGAACGAGAGCACGGCGATCCGCACGACGCGGCCGTCCACTTCCCGATCGACCAGGCCGACGAGCGAAACCGGTGCCGGCGGCAGCACCAGCGGCGCGAGCGCGGCCAGCGCGGCAGCCGCCTCGGCCGGTCTGGGCGGCGCGACGGGCTTCGCCCGGACCACGACGAACTCGAACGGATTGCGGTTCGGCGCCGCCAGCGGCTCCCGCGACGGCCGGCGGCCGTCCCGCAACCGCAGGGACGCACGGTCGAGGTCGCCAATCTCGCGGAAGAGTGTCGCCGCGGCAGCGGTTCGTGGCGGCGGCCCGACCACCAGCGGCGGCGACGGCCGGGCTGCCACGACCGCCCACGCCACCAGGGCGATGCCGAGAAGCGCGAGGAGCGGACCGCGCGCGCGCATGATGACTTCAGAGTACATCAATCGCCTGCCCGCGTGTCATGGCGCGGCCGCGACGAATGCAGCCTGCCGCCGGCCCTGAGGAGGCCCGGCGCCAACCAATGGTAAACTGCGCCGTGCGCCCCTACGAGAGCACCGGTTCGACGGCGGCGTCGCTGCCGACGGCGGTCGCCGTCATCCCCGCCCGCTACGCTTCGACGCGCTTGCCCGGCAAGCCCCTGATCGACCTGGGCGGCCTGCCGATGATCGTCCGCGTCGTCGAGCAGGCGCGGCGGACGCCGGGGATTGCGGCCGTCATCGTGGCCACCGACGACACCCGCGTCCGCGATGCCGTCGTGGCGCACGGCGGCACGGCGGTGATGACCCGCGCCGACCATCCGAGCGGCACCGACCGGCTGGCCGAGGTGGCCCGGTCGCTCGACTGCGGCGTCATCGTCAACGTCCAGGGCGACGAACCCCTGATCGACCCGGCGATGATCGCGCAGGCGTTGGTTCCCTTCGCCGATCCGGCCATCGAGATGACCACGCTCTGCCGCCGTTTCATCGACGCCGAGGAGTTCCACAACCCGAACGTGGTCAAGGCCGTCGTCGGCGAGGACGGCTTCGCCCTCTATTTCTCGCGCGCCGCCGTGCCCTACGATCGGGCCTCGGCCGGCCGCATCGTGCCGGTGCGGTCGTTCAAGCACATCGGACTCTACGCGTATCGCCGGACGACGGTTTTGCGCCTCGCCGCGCTGCTGCCGACGGCCCTGGAAGAGACGGAGATGCTGGAACAGCTGCGTGCCCTCGAGCACGGCATCCGCATCAAGGTCGTCCAAACCGAGTTCGACTCGATTGGCGTCGACACCGACGTCGACGTGGCGCGCGTGCGCGCGCTGCTGGCGGCGTCACCGGCCGTCTCTCATGCCAGACTCGCCCACGAACATGCCCAGTCCTAGCGCCCCCTCGTCCAAGCCCGTCCCCTCGTCCAAGCCGGTAAAATACATCTTCGTCACCGGCGGCGTCGTCTCGTCGCTCGGCAAGGGGCTCGCCGCCGCCTCCATCGGCTGTCTGCTGGAGGGTCACGGCTACAAGGTCACGCTCCAGAAGTTCGATCCCTACATCAACGTCGACCCGGGCACGATGAGCCCGTACCAGCACGGCGAGGTCTACGTCACCGACGATGGCTGCGAAGCCGACCTCGACCTGGGCCACTACGAGCGCTTCACCAGCACGGTGACCAGCCGCAACCACAACTGGACCGCCGGCAAGATCTTCCTGTCGGTCATCCAGCGCGAGCGGCGCGGCGACTACCTCGGCGCCACGGTGCAGGTCATCCCGCACATCACCAACAGCATCAAGGACTCGATCCGCGCCGTCTCGGACGGGGTCGACGTGGTGATCGTCGAGATCGGCGGCACCGTCGGCGACATCGAGAGCCTGCCCTTCCTCGAAGCCATCCGCCAGTTCCGCCAGGACGTCGGCCGCGAGAACGCGCTCTACATCCACCTGACGCTGGTGCCGTTCATCGGCACCGCCGGCGAGCTGAAGACCAAGCCGACGCAGCACAGCGTCCGCGACCTGCGCTCGATCGGCATCCAGCCCGACCTGCTGCTCTGCCGCACCGACCGCCTCCTGCCGCCCGACATCAAGCGGAAGATCGCGCTCTTCTGCGACGTCGACGAGGAAGCGGTGATCACGGCCAAGGACGTGTCGAGCATCTACGAGGTGCCGATCGTGCTCGGCGAGGAAGGCATCGACCGGATCGTCCTCAAGCACCTGCATCTGCCGGCGTCCACCGCCGACATGACGGACTGGGCCGCGCTCGTCGAGGGTATCAAGCACCCGCAGGGCGAGGTCACGATTCACGTCGTCGGCAAGTACGTCGGCCTCGAGGACAGCTACAAGAGCCTGCACGAGGCGCTCGTCCACGGCGGCTTCAAACACGGCGTCAAGGTCAACGTGAAGTGGGTCGAGGCCGAAGCGCTCGAGCAGGAAGGCGGCGACAGCCTCCTCGACGGCGCCGCACGGCATCCTGGTGCCGGGGGGCTTCGGTGACCGTGGCACCCGCGGCATGATGCGCGCGACGCACGTCGCCCGGACCAGGCAGATTCCGTTCTTCGGCATCTGCTACGGCTTCCAGTGGGCGACCGTCGAGTTCGCGCGCGAGGTCTGCGGGATGGCCGACGCCGACTCGACCGAGTGCGCCCCGGACACGCCGACCAAGGTCATCTACAAGCTGCGCGACCTGCTCGGCGTCGACGACCTCGGCGGCACGATGCGTCTCGGCTCCTACGCCTGTCAGCTGAAGCAGGGCTCGCTGTCGCAGAAGCTCTACGGCGCCGACGTCATCCACGAGCGGCACCGTCACCGTTACGAATTCAACTGCCTCTACGAGCAGACGCTGACCGACAAGGGCCTGCAGATCGTCGGCCGATCGCTCGACGGCAAGTTCGTCGAGATCGTCGAGCTGCCGACGCATCCGTGGTACGTCGCGGTCCAGTTCCACCCCGAGTTCAAGAGCAAGCCGCGCAAGCCGCACCCGCTGTTCGCCGGCTTCGTCGAGGCCGCCTACCGGCACAAGGGCGCGGCCCCGGCCGAGGCCGGGGTGGCGCAGGGAACGAGTACAATCAGCGCGTGAACATCGCCTCGGTCGCGATCGGGCCGCTGACGCTCGGCCCCCCGGCGCCCCTGCTCTTCATCGGCGGGCCGTGCGTCATCGAGAGCCCGTCGCACGCCCTCGACCTCGGCCGCGCGATCCAGGCGATCGCACGCGAGGTCGGCGTCCCCTACGTCTTCAAGGCGTCGTTCGACAAGGCCAACCGGACCTCGATCAGCTCGTACCGGGGCCCCGGCCTGGCCGAGGGCCTGCGCACCCTCGAGCGGGTCAAGGCCGAGCTCGGCTGCCCGATCCTCACCGACATCCACGAGGCATCGCAGGCCGACGCCGTCGCGGCGGTCGCCGACGTCCTGCAAATCCCGGCCTTCCTGTCGCGGCAGACCGACCTGCTGGTGGCGGCGGCGAAGACCGGCAAGGTGGTCAACATCAAGAAGGGCCAGTTCCTGGCCCCGCTCGACATGCGCCACCCGATCGCCAAGGTCCGCGACTCGGGCAACGCCCGCGTCTTCGTCACCGAGCGCGGCTTCACGTTCGGCTACCACAACCTGGTCGTCGACATGCGCGCGTTCCCGATGATCCGCAGCCTCGGCGTGCCGGTCGTTTTCGACGTCACGCACAGCCTGCAGCTGCCCGGCGCCGGTGACGGCGTCACGGCCGGCCAGGCCGAATTCATCGAGCCGCTCGCCTCGGCCGGCGTCGCCGCCGGCGTCGACGGCGTGTTCATGGAAGTGCACGAGGATCCGTCGCGGGCGAAGAGCGACGGCCAGAACGCCCTCCGGCTCGATCGCCTGAAGGCGATCCTGACGCGGCTCGTGGCCCTCGACGCCATCGCCCGGCCGGTGCAGCCGGCGCCGGTGGGCGCCTGACGCGGCGCCGCCTACAGCCCATGTCCGCGCGTCCGTCCGCCCCCTCCCCGCCGCCGACCGACGGCCTCGCCCTCGCGCGCCGCGTCCTCGAGACCGAGGCGGCGGCGATCCTCGGGCTGGTGTCGACGCTCGATCATCGCTTCGAGCGCGTCGTCGAGCTGCTGCTCGGCTGCCGCGGCCGGGTCATCGTCACCGGCATCGGCAAGTCCGGGATCATCTGCCGGAAAGTCGCCGCGACGCTGGCCAGCACCGGCACGCCGGCGTTCTTCCTCCACCCGGCCGAAGCCGTCCACGGCGATCTCGGCGTCATCCACGCCGAGGACGTCGTGATCGCGCTCTCGCACAGCGGCGAGACGCCGGAAGTGCTGCGCGTCATCGAGGCCATCAAGCGGATCGGGGCGACGCTGGTGGCGCTGACCGGGACGCCGGCGTCGACGCTGGGCCAGACCGCCGACGTCGTCCTCGACACGCACGTCAACGAGGAGGCGTGCCCGCTCAACCTGGCCCCCACCGCGAGCACCACCGCGGCGCTCGCCCTCGGCGACGCGCTGGCGATGACCCTGCTGGTGCGGCGCGGCTTCCGCGAGGAGGATTTCGCCCACCTCCACCCGCGCGGCTCGCTCGGCAAGGGGCTGATGCGGGCGCACGCGCTGATGCACGCCGGCGAGGCGCTGCCCCAGGTCGCCCCCGACGCGCCCGTCCGCGACGTCCTGCGCGAGATGAGCGGCAAGAAGCTGGGGATGACGACCGTCCTCGACGCGGACGGCCGCCTCGCCGGCATCATCACCGACGGCGACCTGCGCCGCCAGCTCGCCGCCCCCGAGCCGATGCTCGACCGGGCGGCGCGCGACATCATGACCACCGGGCCCGGTCACCATCGGGCCGCTCACCCTGGCCGTCGAGGCGCTCAAGATCCTCGAGGAGCGCCGGATCTCGTCGCTGGTGGTGATCGACGATGGGCGGGCCGTCGGCGTGCTGCACCTGCACGATCTCTGGCGGACGGAGCTGTTTTGACGCCGGTGGCGCCCGACCGTCCAGGCGCCGCGTTCCCGCCCGAGCTGGCCGCCCGCGCGCGGCGGCTCCGACTGCTGCTGTTCGACGTCGACGGCGTGCTGACCGACGGCACCATCCTGCTCGACGCCGAAGGCCGCGAGTCGAAGCGCTTCTCGATCCGCGATGGCACGGCGCTGGTGTGGGCCCGTCAGGCCGGCCTCCTCACCGGCGTGCTGTCGGCCCGCAGCGCGGCGGCCACCACCGAACGCGCCCGCCAGCTCGGGATGGCGATCGTGCGCCAGCAGGCCACCGACAAGGCCGTCGCCTTCGCCGAGATCCTGGCCGAGCAGGGCCTCGCCGCCGAGGACGTCGCCTACATGGGCGACGACCTGATGGACCTGCCGGTGCTGCGCCTGGCCGGCGTGTCGGCCGCGCCCGCCGACGCCGCCGACGCCGTCCGTGCCCGGGTCCACTTCGTCAGCCGCCTGCCGGGCGGCGCCGGCGCCATCCGCGAGTTCATCGAGGGCGTCCTGCACGCGCAGGATCGCTGGGCGCCGATCGCGGAACGCTACGGGGTCGAGGCATGAGCCCGCTGCTGCCGCTGCTCGTCGGCCTGATGGCGCTGCTGGTCGGCCTCGCCGTCGGCAAGGCCTGGGAGCGCTACAAGCTGAGCGAGGGCCGCTGGATCGATCGGCGTCGCAACCGCGAGTCGCCGCACTACATGCAGGGCCTCAACTTCCTCGTCACCAACCAGCTCGATCTGGCCATCGACGAGATGAGCCAGGCCGCCGCGCTCGCCCCGGACGCCCTCGAGATCCACATGATCCTGGGCAACCTGTTTCGCGAGAAGGGCCAGGTCAGCCGCGCCGTCCAGATCCATCAGCACCTGCTGCAGCGGCCGCGGCTCGGCCGGCTCGAGCACACCCACGTGCTCCTCTGCCTCGGCCTCGACTACCGGCGCGGCGGGTTCGTCGATCGCGCCATCGAGGCCTTCCAGGAAGTGCTGCGCCTCGACCCGACCAATGAGCACGCCCTGGCTCAGCTCGAGAAGCTCTACGAGGATCAGCACAACTGGACCGAAGCGGCGCGGATCCGCGAGCAGCTGACCGAGAGCGTGGCGCCCGGCCGGCAGCCGCGGCATCGCACGATCCGGGCCTTCCTGGAGAACCAGATCGGGCTCCAGGCGCTCGAAGCCGGCCGGACCGACGCCGCCGCCAGGCACTTCGCGGCGGCCATCGAGATCGATGCGGCGGTGACGCCGGCCTACGTCAACCTCGGCGACCTGCGCCTGGCCCGCGGCGACACCGCCGGCGCCATCGCGATGTGGGAGGCGCTGACCGCGACGACGCCCGAGCGCGCCTACCTGATCCTGGAGCGGCTGCGCGCCGCCCACGTCGCGGCCGGGACGCCGCAACGCTTCGAGGCGCTGTGCCGCCGCCTGATCGACGCCCAGCCGCAGGACTGGCGGGCCCGCCTGGCCCTGGCCGCGCACCTCCGGGCCGGCGGCGACGCGCGCGGCGCCTTCACGCTGCTCATCGACTCGCTCGCCCACAACCCGCACGCGGTCAGCCTGCACCAGGCGACGTGGGAGACGCTGGTCGATCTCGGCGTCGGCCGCGCCGACGTCGACCGCTACATGGCGGTCAGCCGCGAGGCGGTCTACTACCGCGATCCGCACATCTGCGTGCGCTGCCGCTACCGCAGCAACGAGCTGCTCTGGCAGTGTCCGCACTGCCACGAATGGAACACGTTCGTCGAGGAGCGGCTGGCCGCCGCCCACGACGGCGAGCGCGCCGAGGGCTAGCCGAGGAGCCCGTGATGGAACTGCTGCGCGTGGCGCTGACCGGCGGCATCGCGACCGGCAAGAGCTACGTCCGGGCTCGGCTCGCGTCGCACGGCCTGCCCACACTGGACGCCGACACCCTGGCCCGCGACGCCGTCGCCCCGGGCACCACCGGCCTGGCGGCCGTCGCCGCGCGCTTCGGGCCGGGCGTCCTCCTGCCCGGCGGCGGACTCGATCGGCGGGCACTCGGCGCGATCGTGTTCGGCGACGCCCAGGCGCGCACCGACCTCGAGGCCATCATCCATCCGCGGGTCCGGGAGGCCACCGGCGACTGGCTCGATCGCCTCGCCGACGGCGGCGAGAGCATCGGCATCGTCGACATCCCGCTGCTCTACGAGACCGGCCGCCATCGCGACTTCGATCGGGTGATCGTGACGAACTGCCCGCGCAGCCAGCAGGTGGCGCGGGTGGTCGAGCGCGACGGCCTCACGCCGGCCCAGGCCGACGCCCGCATCGACGCCCAGCTGCCGACCGACGACAAGGTGCGGCGCGCGGACTTCGTCGTCGATACCGGCGGCACCTTCGGCGACACCAACCGCCAAGTGGACCGCATCGTGGAGCGGCTGCTCGAACTCTCAGCAGCCGGCGAGCGCTGATAGCGCGCTCAGCGCTCGAACTTCCAACCTCCAACTGCCAACTACCAAGGAACCTCCAACATCCAACTCCCAAGCAGGTTCGCTTGACGCGAACTCAGCCGGGTTGGAAGTTGGGAATTGGAAGTTCCTTGGCAGTTGGAAATTGGGAGTTGGGAGTTACATCGCGCGCACGCGGCCCTCGGCCGCCACGACAGTATTGTTCATCAACATCGCGATGGTGAGCGGCCCGACGCCGCGGGGGACCGGCGTGAGCGCGCCGGCGACGGCGGCGACGCGCGGATCGACGTCGCCGACCAGCAGCGCGCCCTTCCTGGCGAACTCGGCGTGCCGCGGCGAGTCGGCCGGGAACCAGGCCTGCACCGTCGCGGCATCGTCGATCGTGTTCATCCCGACGTCGATGACGGTGGCGCCCGGCTTGACGAAGGCCGGGGTGACGAACCCGGCCCGGCCGATCGCCACGACCAGGATGTCCGCCGTCGCCGCGACCGCCGGCAGATCCACGGTTCGCGAGTGGCAGATGGTGACCGTGGCGTTGGCGTGCAGCAGCATCAGCGCCATCGGCTTGCCGACGATGTCGCTGCGGCCGATGACCACGGCGTGGCGGCCGGCCACCGGGATGTCGCAGCGGCGCAGCATCTCCATCACGCCGGCCGGCGTGCACGAGCGCAGCGTGGCCCGGTTCTGGACCAGTCGGCCGACGTTGACCGGGCTGAAGCCGTCGACGTCCTTGCCCGGGTCGATGGTCTCGAAGACCGTCATCTCGGCGTGCGCGCCGAGCGCGGCCGGCAGCGGCGACTGGACCAGGATGCCGTCGTGGGCCGGGCTGGCGTTCAGGCGCCGCACCTCGCCGAGGACGTCGTCGAGCGAGGCGGTCGCCGGCAGCCGGATCAGGTCGACGGTCAGCCCGGATTCGGCGCCGGTCTTCACCTTGTTGCGAACGTAGACCTCGGACGCCGGGTCGGCGCCGACCAGCACGATGCCGAGCGCCGGCGGCCGGCCGAGCGCCTCCCGCACGGCCCGCACACGGTCCGCCAGGTCGTCGCGGATGGCCTTGCCGACCACCACCCCATCGAGCACGCGGCACTCGGCCATCAGTGTCCCGGCCGCGCGCCGGCGGCCGCCCCTTCGAGCTGCTTCACGGTATCCGAACGCCCCATTCACCACGGAGATGTCGTCATTCGACATCGCCGGACGGCGCCAATTATAGCCGTCCGTTCGCGGCGCCCGGGACCGCCGGCGCGGTCCTCGCCTTGACGCCCCGCACCAGCACAGCCTAGAGTGCAGGCCATTCGACGTGCGGGCGTCGCGCCTCGTCCCGCAGCGAAGGGAGCTTCAATGAGTCTGTGGGCCACCAAGTCCATCACCGCGCTGCGCGCCGAAGCGGACGAAGTCGGAGAGCACTCGCTGCAGCGGGCCCTGGGCCCCCTGAACCTCGTCACCCTGGGGATCGGCGCGATCATCGGCGCGGGCATCTTCGTCCTCACCGGCCAGGCGGCGGCCCTGCACGCCGGACCGGCCGTCTGGATTTCGATGATCATGGTCGGCATCGCCTGCGCCTTCGCCGGCCTGTGCTACGCCGAGATGGCCAGCGCGGTCCCGGTCGCCGGCAGCGCCTATACCTACGCCTACGCGACGATGGGCGAGCTGATCGCCTGGGTCATCGGCTGGGACCTCGTGCTCGAGTACGCGGCCGGCGCCGCGACGGTCGGCGTCGGCTGGTCGGGACACCTGGTCAGCCTCCTGCAGCAGCTCGGCATCGTGCTGCCGCCGCACCTGACCAACGCCCCGACCCAGTGGTGCACCGACGCGCAGGTCGGCATGGCGGCGGGCTGCGCCCACGCCGGCCTCAACATGACCGGCGCGACGGTCAACCTCCCGGCCGTCTTCATCGTCGCCGTGATGAGCACGATCCTGGTCATCGGCATCAAGGAATCGGCGCGGGTCAACAACTTCATCGTCATTCTGAAGGTGGCGATCGTCCTGCTGATCGTCGGCGTCGGGCTGGGCCACATCAACAGCGCCAACTGGACGCCGCTGATCCCGCCCAACACCGGCGAATGGGGCACCTTCGGCCCGTCCGGCATCCTCCGCGCCGCCGGCCTCGTGTTCTTCGCCTACATCGGCTTCGACGCGGTCTCGACCGCGGCCCAGGAAGCCAAGAACCCGCAGCGGGACATGCCGATCGGCATCCTCGGCTCGCTCGCCATCTGCACCTTCCTCTACGTCATCGTGTCGGCGGTGCTGACCGGCATCGTCCACTACTCGCAGCTGGGGGGCAACGCGCCGGTGGCCGATGCCATGCGCATGATCGGCGCGCCCGAGTGGATCCGCATCCTCATCGACGTCGGCGCCGTCCTCGGCCTCGCCTCGGTCATCATGGTGATGCTGCTCGGGCAGTCGCGGGTCTTCTACTCGATGTCGCGCGACGGCCTGATCGGCAAGTGGGGCGCGGCCGTGCACCCGAAGTTCCGGACGCCCTACCTGTCGACGATCTTCACCGGCGTCGCGGTCGGCCTCGCCACCGGCGTGCTGCCGCTCCAGCTGCTCGGGCAGCTGGTCAACATTGGCACCCTGCTGGCGTTCGTGCTGGTCTGCGCCGGGGTGTGGATCCTGCGTAGCACCCGGCCCGATCTGGAACGGCCGTTCAAGACGCCGCTGATGCCGTTCGTGCCGATCATGGGCATCCTCTGCTGCCTCGGCCTGATGATGACGCTGCCCGGCGACACCTGGCTCCGCCTGATCGTCTGGCTGCTTATCGGCTTCGTGATCTACTTCGGCTACGGCAAGCGGAACAGCGTGCTGCAGCGCCAGCTCGCGGCCGGCACCGCACCGAAGTGAGTGGCCTCTTCGTCGGCGGGTCTCCTCAGCGGGCCCGCAGGGCCTGCAGGAACTCGCCCACCCGCGCCGCCGGATCGCCGGTGCGCAGCAGGTCGCCGATGACGGCGACCGACGCGCGCGCCGGCGTCCAGCACGCGGCGCGCCCGCTCCAGCGTGATGCCGCCGATCGCCACGATCGGCAGGTCGGTCTTCGAGGCCGCGTAGGCGACCAGCTCGAGGCCCGACGGCGTCGTAGCCCGGATCCTTGGACGTCGTGTCGAAGATCGGCCCGACCGCCAGGTAGTCGATCGGCTGGTAGAGCGCCGCGTCGATCTGCGCCCGGCTGTGGGTCGACAGGCCGATGATCCCCTCCGGACCGAGGAAACGGCGGACGACAGCCACCGGCACGTCGTCCTGGCCGACGTGGACGGCGCGCAGACCGGCCGCCAGGGCGACGTCGACGCGATCGTTGATCGACCACCAGCGCGCCGGCCGGGTGCGCCAGCGCGGCGACGGCCTGAGCCTGCTCGACGAAGCGCCCCGAGGGGGCCAGCTTGGCGCGAATCTGGAGGAGCCGCGCGCCGCCATCGACGAAGGCCTGCGCCAGCGCCGGGACGGTGTGCCCGGCGAGGTTGGCCGCACCCTCGTCGACGATCGGATAGAGCGGCGGCAGCGGAAACGACACGCCGAGGCTAGATGGCCTTGGCCAGCTTGTCGCCCGGCTGCCCCGGGGCCTTGGGCAGGTACCGCTCCATGAAGGCGGTGTTGATGCTTGCCGGCCTGGTAGTCGGGGTCGGCCAGCACCTTGAGGTGGAGCGGGATGGTCGTCTTGATGCCTTCGACCACCGACATCTCGAGCGTCCGGCGCATCCGCGCGATGGCCTCGGTGCGGTCCTTGCCGTGCGCCATCACCTTGGCCACGAGCGAGTCGTAGTACGGCGACACCACGCACTCGGAGTGGGCGAACGTGTCGACGCGGACGCCCGGCCCGCCGCCGACGGAGAAGGCGTGGATCTGGCCCGGGCTCGGCGTGAACGTCTCGGGGTGCTCGGCGTTGATGCGGCACTCCATGGCGTGGCCGCGGATGACGATGTCGCTCTGCTTGAACGGCAGCTTCTGGCCGGCCGCGATCGCGATCTGCAGCTTGACGATGTCGAGGCCGGTGACCAGCTCGGTGACGCCGTGCTCCACCTGAAGGCGCGTGTTGGCCTCGATGAAGAAGATGTTGCCGCTCTGGTCCATCAGGAACTCGAAGGTGCCGGCGTTGGTGTACTGCACCTCGCGGGCCGCATCGACGACGGTGTTCCCGAGCTTGCGCCGGACCTTCTCGGACAGCGCCACCGACGGCGCCTCTTCGATCAGCTTCTGGTGGCGGCGCTGGATCGAGCACTCGCGCTCGCCGAGGTGGACCACGTTGCCGTGGTGGTCGCCGAGGATCTGGAACTCGATGTGGCGCGGCGCGTCGATGTACTTCTCGATGTAGACGTCGCCGACGCCGAAGGCCGCCTGGGCCTCGCGCTGGGCGGTCTTGAGGGCCGGGCCGAGCTCGTCCAGCGCGCGGACGATGCGCATGCCGCGCCCGCCGCCGCCGGCCGCCGCCTTGATGATCACCGGACAGCCCATCTCCCTGGCGATCTTCAGGCCGCGCTCTTCGCTGTCGACCGGGCCGTCGCTGCCGGGCAGGACCGGCACGCCGGCCTTCTTCATCACCCGGCGGGCCCGGGCCTTGTCGCCGAGCAGGCGGATCACGTTGGCCGACGGGCCGATGAATTTGATGTGGCAGGCCTCGCAGACCTCGGCCATGTACGGGCTCTCGGAGAGGAACCCGTAGCCGGGATGGATGGCGTCGGCGCCGGTGATCTCGGCGGCGCTGATGATCGCGGGCACGTTCAGGTAGCTGTCGCGGCTGGCCGCCGGCCCGATGCAGACCGCGTCGTCGGCGAAGCGGACGTGCAGGCTGTTCTCGTCGGGCTCGGAATAGACGGCGACGGTCTGGATGCCGAGCTCGCGGCAGGCGCAGATGACGCGCAGCGCGATCTCTCCGCGGTTGGCGATCAGGATTTTCTTGAACATCGGTGGTGTCGGGGCGGAAGTGGGCGCGGCTAGGTGGTCTTGACCGCGAAGAGCCGCTCGCCGTATTGCACGGGCTGGCCGTTCTCGACGTAGACCTTGACGATCTCGCCTTCGTATTCCGGACTCGATCTCGTTCATCAGCTTCATCGCTTCGATGATGCAGAGCGTCTGGCCCTTCTTGACGCGCTGGCCCACCTCCACGAACGACGGCGAGGACGGATCCGGCGCGCGGTAGAACGTGCCGACGATCGGCGACGTGACCACCGACAGCTCGACCAGATCCTCGGCCGCGTCGGCGGCCGGCGGGGCCGGGCACGGCGGTCGGCACCGCCGCCGCCGCCGGCGGAAGGGCCGGCGCCGCGACCGGCACCATCTGCGGCGCCATCGGCGCCGCCGCGGCCGGGGCCGCGCCCTGCTTGCGCACGCGCAGCTTCACGCCGTCCTGCTCGAGCTCGAACTCGGTCAGCTCGTGCTCGCGCACCAGGTCGAGGATCTGCTTGATCGCGTCTACGTTCATCGAATCGTCCGGCTCCCTGTCGGTCATCTGTGGCTCGGCGGGGCCGGCGGCGGCGCTGCCGGCGGCCTGGTGGGCGCCGCTGTCGCCGCGGCGCGAACCGGCCTTGGCGGCAGGGCGTCCCGCGGCGGCTCCGGAGGTCGTCATGCGGGGATCACCCGCCAGGCGCGCGGCACGTCGGTGAGCAGCTCGCAGCCGCCTTCGAGACGGACGACGTCGTCCTCGATCCGCACGCCGCCCGTGCCCTCGATGTATGCGCCCGGCTCGATCGTGAACACCATTCCCGCCTCCAAGCGGTCCGTCCCGGGCGCTCAGCCGATCGCCGGCTGAGGCGCGGGGCTTCGTGCACGTCGAGCCCGAGCCCGTGTCCCGTCCCGTGACCGAACGCGCCGTCGAGGCCGTGCCGCGCCAGCGTGTCGCGGGCCGCGGCGTCGACCTCTCCGGTCGTCACCTCGGGCCGCCCGGCGGCGTCGATCGCCGCCTGCTGCGCCTCGAGGACCGCCTCGTAGATCCGGCGCGACTCGTCGGGCACCGCTCCAAGCCCTACCGTCCGCGTCAGATCGACGGCATACCCACGCGAGCATCCCGCCGAAATCCACCACGACCAACTCGCCGGCCTCGGCCCGTCGTCCGGTCGGCCGGGCGTGCGGCAGGGCGCTGTTCGGCCCCGACGCCGACGATCGTGTCGAACGCCGGCTTCTCGAACCCGGCGCGCTTCACCCGCCAATCGATGTCGGCGGCCATCTCCAGCTCGGTCCGCCCCGCCCGGATCACCGAGTCCAGGACGTCCACGGCGACCGCCGACAACAGCCGGCCGGCCTCCCGCAGCGTCTCAATCTCGATGGCGTCCTTCACCAGCCGCGGCCGCTCGACCGCGTCACTGACGCCGACGAGCGCCGCGCCAGCGCCGGCCGCGGCGAACAACTCACCCCACTGCCGGGCCCGCTGGACGCTGACGTGGGCATCCTCGAACCCGACCCGGGCCCAGCGTTCCGCGGCCACCAGTTCGGCCAGCCGCCGATCGTATCCGGTGCTGCCCTCGAGCGATACCGGCTTCAGGGCCGGCGGCGCCAGGCCGTCCCGAACCAGCCGTGCGACCGCGGCACTGTAGCGGAAGTCTACCAGCAAGTAAAGGCAACCAGCGGTCACGACCAGCACGCCGGCGGTACCGGCGAACCCCGTCAAGTACCTGATGTTGGACGAGTTGACGACGACGAGGGCATCGACGCCCGCGCCCTGGAGGGCCTCGACGACCCGAGCGTGCCGCCCGGACAACAAATGGGTCACGACGGCACCGTGGCACCGCCGCCGGTCGCCTGTCAACTGTCAGGAGCCCGTGGTGAAAGTGCCGCGTCGCAGCGAGAGGGACGAGGCGCCCGGCTGGCCAGGCGCGACGAGGGAGAATATCGGGAATATTCGACCGAGGAGCAACGCCGCCAGGCCCGGGGTCCCCGGCGCGCACGCTTGCGCGCTGGGGTGGAGGAGGGATGCGTCGTCCGTCGAATGCAGCGGCACTTTCACCACGGGCTCCAGCGTTCCTAGCTGGCCCGTCGGGTCTCGGCAGGCCCGCGGTCTTGACGCGCTGGAGACGACACCAGCTCGACCGTAATCGCACTCTGGCCCGCGGCCTTGCGGCGGACGATGGCGCGATAGAACCGCTCCAAGGCCTCGATCGCCGGCGACGGCGCCGCAGCCGCGGCCGCGGCCGTGATCTGCGTGGCCTCGACCTCGTCGACGACCGGCTCCTCGACCGGCGGCTCGGCGGCCGCCACCTCGAGCTCGAGCTCCCGCACCATCTCGGCCAGCTCGCCGTCGCCGGGCGCGAGGCCGGACGCCAGCTTCAGCTGCTCGAGGGCTCGGACCAGATCGGCCTGGCGCCAGTAGAGGTCGCCGAGCACGCGCCGGGCCGCGAGGTTGTCGGGGGTCGACCGCGCCACGACGTGCAGCTCGCGCTCGGCCTGATCGTAGAGCCCGAGCTCCATCAGGCTGCGCCCGAGGGTGACGCGCGCGGACACGTACGTGGGGTGGAACCGGAGCCCGGCGCGGCTCGCTTCGACGGCTTCGTCGAAGCGGGCGGCGCGCCGGTATTCCTCGGCGAGCGAGGCGAAGGCGATGGACGCCGGGTCGGCTTCGACCCGGCGCTTCAACTCCTCGAGGCGTGTCGTCTCGCCCATGGTGCGACTTTCGTCCGACGAACTACGGGACGACGGTGACCGTCTTGGTCTCGGTGTCGATGGCGCCGTTGCTATCGATGACCGTCAGCGTGACGGTGTAGCCCCCGGCGCGGCTGAACACGCGCTCGACGCGGATGCCTTCGACCGGAACATTGTCACCGAAGTTCCACTCGTAGCGGACGATCGTCCGCCCCGGCGTGGACGTCGACACCGTGCCGTCGAAGAAGGCCACCTGGCCGACCGCGATGGTCGACGGCGAGATGGTGAACTGGGCCGTCGGCGCGATGGTGGTGCCGACCGTCACCGCCTTCGACGCGGTGCCCGTCTTGCCGGCCGAATCGGTGACCGTCAGGGTGACCTGGAAGGTGCCGGCCCGGGCGAAGCGGTGCGACTCGGTCACACCGTTGCCGAAGAAGCCGTCGCCGAAGTTCCAGTCGTAGCGGCTGATCGTCCGGCCAGGTGCCGCCTGCGAGGCGTTGGCGTCGAAGAACACCTGCTGGTTGACGCCCGGCGTGGCCGGCGAGACCTCGAACGACGTCGTCGGGTTGGCCACGGCGGTGACCGCGACGTTCTGCGAGGCGCTGTTGCTGAGGCCGCGGTCGTTGGTGACCACCAGTCTGACGGCGTAGGTGCCGCGGGTCGCGAAGCGCGTCGTGACGCGCGCGCCGCTGGCCGTCTGGCCGTTGCCGAAGTCCCACTGGTAGGACGAGATCGCGCCCGACGTCGGCGTGCACTTCGAGGCGTTGTTCGGATCCGTCGGGTCCGGCACGCACGACGCGGTCGACTGCGACCCGTCGAAGATCACGTCCTGGTCCTCACCGGGCGCGGTCGGCGACACCGTGAAGCGGGCCACCGGCGCGAACGGCTGCGGCAGCAGGATGCCCTGCGGAACCAGCCGGATCAGGACGTCGCGGACCACCGCGTTGTGGTAGTCGTAGCCGGCCGGGATGGCCGCCAGCGTCACCCCGATGTTGCCGCTGTCGCTGTTCTGGGTCTGGGTGCTGTTCGGCGCGGTGTAGGTGACCGACGCCCGGCCATCTCCACCCGTCTTGACGTTCTTGGCCGACAGGCGGCCGAAGACGTCGACGATCTCGCCGCCGGCGACGGCCTCGACCCGGACGTCGACGTTCGGCAGGATCTTGCCGTTCGAGTCCCGTGAGGTGATGGTCATCGTCGACTGCGAGACGCCGTCCATGTTGAGGACGTCCGGCGACACCCGCAGCTCGAGCGAGAGCCCGAGCTCCGACGGACCGGTGATATCGGGCGCCTCGGTCTTCTTGACCGTGCAACCCGAGAGCGCGACCGCCGCGGCCACCGGCAGCCAGCCCAGAAGGCTGGCCCGGCGTGCCCGGCCTCGACGCATCGAGTCATTCGTGCGTGCGTGTGTGATCTGCATAGCCTCTGCCCTGTGATGCGACCGCGGCTCTGTCAGCCGGCGCATGAAAATCGTCCGTCGTTGGCACCGCTGCCGTTTACAGCTCGGGGTCGCCCCAATTGGCGAAGTCCACCGAAATGGTCCCCGTCACCGTCACCTCGCGGCCCGTCTGGTCCTGACCGTAGAAGGTCACGTCCGCGAGCGTCGAGATGGCGATGGCGGGGCTGCCACCCGAGGTCAACTGCGCCAATGGCGCTTCGTATTTGGCCTGGACGCGCACCAGCTCGAACGTCGCGCTCGACTCCGCGCCAGGCGCCACGGTGAAGGTCATGCCGCCGTCGAACGCGTACGGCACCTCGACCCCCGGGGTGTTGCGGCCGTCCGACCGGCGATAGACCACCCGGTAGCGGCGGAACGTGATCGCGTTGTTCGTCGTCGGGTCGTTCGGGTTGGTGACGTCGCGCATCGCGCCGCGCATCGTCACCCGGCCGGGGTCGGCGAACACCGAGTAGGAGTTCGTCGACTTGATGAACGTGATCACGTCCGACGGCACCGCCGACGTCGAGAAGGTCGGGCTGGTGCCCGCCGCCCCGTTGGCGCCCTCGAGGGCGCTGATGATCGGGTACGAAGGCGCACTGCCCCTCGCGCGCCGTGGCGCTGCCGCAGGCCGATGCTCCGAGGGCGACCAGCGCGAGGCCGGCGACCGCCGCCGGGCGCACGCTCCGCGTGGCCCAGCGCATGCTGAAGTTCTTGATGTTCACAACTGCCTCCCTACGTCCTCTCTTGGGATGAGCCGTCTGCAGTTGCCCAGCCAGTAGGCGGGGCGCTGCTACGCGCCCGCCTACTTGCCGGCTCCAGTCACGGGGTTGGTCTGCGCCGCGACCGCATCGACGTTCTTGAGGATGCGCGGCGTGATGAACACGAGCAGTTCGCCCTCGTTCGAGGTCGTATTGCGTTGCGCTTGAAGAAGTTGCCGATGAACGGCACTCGCGACAGGCCAGGCGTGCGATTGTTGATGTTCGTCTCGAGCGTCTCGTAGATGCCGCCGATGACGGTCGTGCCCTGGTCCTTGACCAGCACCGTCGTCTGCACGCGCTGCGTGTTGATCGAGACGTTGCCGTTGCGCTGCTCGAAGCCGCGCGACCCGTTGTCGACGTCGACTTCCAGGATGACCGTGCCCGAGGCCGAGATGCGCGGCAGCACCGCCAGGGTCAGGGCCGCGACCTTGAACGACACCTGCGGCACCTGCTGGACGATGGTGAAGCCGTCGCCGCCGGCCGGCGTCGCCGTCAGCGTGACGTAGGGGATTTCCTCACCGCGGGTGATCGTCGCCTTGATGTTGTTCTGCGTGACGACCCGGGGCTTGAGGAGCACCTGCACCTTGCCGTCGGTCTCGAGGGCCGACAGCGCGGCGTCGATGCCGAACGCGCCGTTCAGCGAGCCGAGCGAGATCTTGCCGAAGTTGCTCGGTCGACTCGTTGGCCTTGCCAGCCGTCGCGCCGGCGCGGATGGAGTTCGGGAAGGCGAACGGCGTCGTGTTGCCCAGCTCGGGCGCCGCCGATGCCACCGAAGCCCCACTGGATGCCGAGCTCCTTGGCGAAGTCCTTCGTCGTCCGGACGATGCGGGCTTCGATCTCGACCTGCGGCTGCGGCGCGTCGAGGTCGACGAGCAGCGCCGTGGCGCGGTCGAGGCCGGCCTGCAGGTCGGTGATGATCAGGTTGTTGGTGCGCGGATCCACCTGAATCGACGAGCGCTTGGTCAGCGCCGTGCGCAGCAGGAGCGGTGCCAGGTCGGCCGCCTTCGCGTAGGACAGCATCTTGGTCACCGTCACCAGTTCGCCGGAGAGCGCCTGCTCCTCGGCCAGCCGGCGGCGCGATTCACCTTCCGTGCGCAGCGTCTCGATCGGCGCGATGCGGACGATCGTGCCCTCGACCGTGTAGTCGAGCTGATTGGCGCGCAGGATGATGTCGAGCGCGTGGTCCCACGGCACTTCGTGCAGCGAGACGTCGACGACGCCCTTCACCTCGGGATCGATGACCAGGTTCAGGCCGGTGATCTCGGCGAACGTGCGGAGCACGGCGCGGAGGTCGACGCCCTGGAAGTCCAGGCTGATCGGGTGGCCGGTGAAGCGGCGCGGCGTCATGTCGCCGGCCTTGCGCTCGGCCACCGTCGGCTCGGTGCGCGAGGTGCGCGCGGCCGGAGTCGCCTGGGTCCGAACCGCGGCGGCCGCGGCGGGGGCCGCCGACGTCGTCGCGATCGCCTTGGCCAGCGTGAAGTCGGCCGGCGTCGTGCCCAGCGCGGCCGGGTCACCGATGGTGACGACGACGTTGCGGGGGTTCACGGCGTCGGGCTGCACGCGGTAGGCGTACTGCTTCGACATCTCGACGATGACGCGGGCCTGCGTGCCGTTGCCGGCGACGCGAACGCGGTCGACGACGCCCTTCTTGACGTTGGTCAGCGCCGTCACCGCCGGGCGCACGCCCGGGAACGACAGCACCAGCCGCGCCGGGGCGTCCTTGGCTTCCTCGACCTCGGCGACCGGCAGCGTGCCGTTGCCGCGCAGCGTCAGGGTCACGCCCTCGGGCGCGCTCCCGACCACCACGCCGGTCAGGCGGTTGGCCGCGGCCGTCGCGGCCGGAGCCGCCGGGGTCGCTTCGACCGGAGCGGCCATCGTCGGCGCCGGACGCGCCGGCTCGACCGCCGTCTGCTCGTTGGCCGGGCTCGCCAGGACGACCGTCACTTCACGGCCGTCGGGAGAAGCCTTCACGCTGTAGGTGACCTTGACGTCGAGGTCGAGGACCACCCGCGTGACGAGCGGATTCGGATTGTTGAGCGCCACGCGGACCCGCCGCAGCGCGCCCTGGCCAGGCGTGGCCGGGGGCACGTTCGGACGGACGCCCGGGAAGTCGACGACCAGCCGCAGCGGCGGGCGATCCGCCTCCTGGAGCGTGCCGTACGCCAGCTTGCCGTTCCCCCTGAGGGTGACGGTCACGCCGTCGGCATTCCTGCCGACCTCGACGCCGGTGAGTTCGGTGGCTGCCGGGGCCTGCGCGGCCTGGGCTTCGCCGAACGTGACGGATTTGGCCGCGACACTGCTCAACTCCAAGAGCGTCGCCAGCATGAGTGTAATGAGCGGAACCACCGCTCGTCTCCCGCGCATTACTTCCCCTCCTCGACAATCCGCAGAGGTTTGCGAATTTCCCGCTGGCGTACCGGGCTCAGCGGATCGTTGACGTTCTGAACGAACACGACAGCTTCTGCCGTGACGGCGCGCACTTCGCCGTCCAGCAGCCGATCACTGGCTTTCACGATGTAGGTCTTGTTGTCCGGCGCCTGGACCATCGCCATCATCCGGCCGCGGCTCTTGACGACGCCCTTGACGGTGGCCTCGTCGATCATCAGGCCGGCGAGGCCGTTCAACTTGCCGGCGTTGGCGCGCGGGTCCGAGGCGTGGTCGAGCGCCAGGAACGGATCGCGGCGCCCCGACGCGTCGTAGGTGTAGCCGCTGCCGATGCGCGGCGCGGTGGCCGCGGGCGGCGCGGCCGGAGTCGGCGCGTCGGCGGCCTGCTGCGCCCCGAGCGACGACGGGATGACGACGATGGCCGTCAACGCGAGCGTCGCCCCGAGCGCGAGCGTAAAGGACCGAGGCAGTGAGTCGAACACGGACATCCTCCTGACGTTACCCATGAGATCCACCACCACCCTTACTGCGCGGTCGCAGGCGCCCGCGCCGCGGCGGCGCCGGGACGCTGGAGCGTGCCGGGCTTGCGAGCGCCCGGGCCCGGCTTGTCGAGCAGCACGAACGTCGTCGCCGTGCACTGCGCGGTGATCGTCGTGCCGTCGGCGACGCTGTCCTTGACCGGCTTGCTCTTGATGGCGATGCCGCCGACGTTGATGATGCGGGGCACCTTGCTGACGTGGTCGAAGAAGCGGGCCAGGTCGTGATAGGTGCCGTCGAGCTCGAGCGTCATCGGCCACTCCTGATGGAGCTGCTTGCTGACGACGGCCTGCGGCCGGAACACCTTGACGACCAGGCTCGACTGCGTCGCCAGCGTCTGGATGCGGCGGAGCATGTCGGCGACGTCGCGCTTGTCCGGCAGGACCACCTTGAGGTCGTTGAACTGCCGCTCGAGGTTCTTCAGCTCTTCGCGGAAGTCGACGAGGCGCTTCTCGGCGTCGAGGCCCTTCTGGATGTCCTGCCGCTCGCGGGCGAGCTGCATTTCCTTCTCCGCCAGGCTCGAGCGCAGCGACCCTTCGCTCTCGCCGATGGGGAGGAACTCCGAGACGGCCTTGGGGAAGCCGGCGTAGAGATAGTGGTAGCTGATCGTGCCGCGCGCCGCCGATGCCGAGGGCGATGAGCATCACGGCGTACCACGGAAGTCTTGTTGAGTCCGAGCTGCATTGTCCTGGTCCTTTGCTCGCGAAATCCGCTGCGACGGCTACTGCGCGAGGCGGCGCGCCGGGGCGCCGGCCGGGGCCGCCGTGGCCGGCTTCTTCGCGCCCGGCATCTCGAACGTCGCCTTCACCGAGAACTTGATCAGGTCGGTGTCGCCGGCCTTCTCTTCTTCGCTGTTGGTGATCTCGACCGGCTTGGCGAAGTAGCCAGACGCCTCGAGGTTGGCGACGAAGTCGGCCAGCGACGACAGCGTGCTGGTCTTGCCATCGAGCTGGACGTCGTTGCCCGTCTGCTTCATGTCGAGCAGCCACAGGCGGTCCGGCATGCTGCGGCTGATCTGATCGAGCATGTGGACCGGGCCGACCTGGTTCTGCCGGAGCTCCTCGATCAGGTTGACCCGCTGCTGCAGGTCGCGCTTCTGCGCTTCGAAGCGCTCGACCTCGCGCAGGATCGGCTGCAGGCGGGCCTTCTCGGCGCGGGCCGCGATCAGCTCCTGGTGGAGCGCCGCGTCCTGCTGCTGCAGGTTCAGGTAGTCGAGGGCGATGTAGCCAGCGCACCCGGCCAGCACGAACGAGCGCCGCGATCGGGCCGGCCTTGTCCGAGAGGTTGAGCGAGAACTTCGGCCGGCTCGACGCGGTCGCCGCGATCGGCTTCTCGACGCTGAGGAGATTGATGCGAATCATCGGTCGCCCACCTTGCGGAGCGCCAGGCCCACGGCCACGGCGGAAGTCGCCTGCACGTCGGCAGCCGACAGGACGCCGAACTTGTCGGCGTCGAAACTCACCTTCTTGAACGGATCGAACAGCTCGACGTGTGAATCGAAGCGCTCGGCGAGCATGTCGACGAAGCCGTCGACGCGCGAGGCGCCGCCGCTGACGACCAGGCGGTCGATGCGATCCGAGCCGGTCGTGCCGCGGAAGAAGTCGAACGTCTTCTGGATCTCGAGGAGGACGTTCTCGGTGACCGCGCGGATGGTCGGCCGGGCCAGCTCCATCGAGTAGCCCTCGACGTGCAGCCCGCGCTTGAGGGCGTCGGCCGTCTCGTAGGGCACGTTCAGCTCACGCTGCAGCGCGTCGGTGTAGGCGTTGCCGCCGATCGAGATGTCGCGCGTGAAGAGCGACTGGCCGCCGCTCAGGATGTTGATGTTGACCGCGCTGGCGCCGAAGTTGACGAGCGCAACCACCAGGTTCGGGTCGAGCCCGTAGTTGACTTCGTAGGCGTTCTGCAGCGCGAAGGCGTCGACGTCGACGATGACCGGCGAGCGGCCGGCCTGGGAGATGACGCCGGTGTAGTCGGCGATCTTCTCCTTCTTCGCGGCGACGAGGAGGACGTCCATCGTGCCCGCGGCGGCGCCGCTGCCCTGCCCGACGACCTGGTAGTCCAGGTTGACGTCCTGGATGTCGAAGGGGATGTACTGCTCCGCTTCCCAGTAGATGGACTCGGCGAGCTCCTGCTCGGTCATCTTCGGGAGCGTGATCTTCTTGACGATGACGGCGTTGCCGGCGAGCGAGGCCGCGACGTCCTTCGTGCGGATGTTCTTCGACTCGAACAGACGCCGGATCGCGTCGGCGACCGCCGCGCCATCGATGATGGCGCCGTCGACGATGCTGTCAGGTGGCACCGGCTCGATGCCGAAGGCGGTAACCTTGAAGGACTTGCCGGAGCCCTTCAGCTCAACGGCCTTGACGGCGCTCGAGCCGATGTCCAAGCCGACGACTGCGCGTGATCTTCCGAACACTCTGGACCTCGCGTGGCCGCCGCATGCCCTTCACACCGTGGCACCGGCCGGCCGTGTGGGACGCCATTGCGTCCCGGACCATCCGCAGCGGATCGTCGTTGCGCACAACGCGCAGCGGCTTCCGCCTTACGGACGACCCAAAGAGCAAGGGCGGTGCCAAAGCTCGTCACAGCGTCAGAAATTGGCGGTTCTGCGCGGCCGCACACAGCGCGCGCGCCTCGAATCGAGACCGGCGGCAGGGCCGCGATATCACGAATCTGTTAGGAAAACTGCCAAGAAACGTCAGTGATCACGAAAATCTCCTGTGTTTTCAGGATGAAATCGATTGCACGCCGGTGCGCACCGTGACGTGGGGCCGCGATCGCGGGTGTCGGAGGCCGGACCACCCGGGCAGGCGTCGAAGCGCGCAGTTTCCTGACACCGTCAGCCGGGAAACCGACGGTGGTCCGACCGGCCGGCCTAGTCCAAGGGGGCCCGCGTGTCAACTGCGGTTGCCACCCGGCCGGCACCGCCGGGTGTCCACGGGTGGCGCCGTCGGGGGCGTCCACGGGGGGACGCGGCCGCGACGAGTCGCCGGCCGGGCCGACACCACGGACTCGTCGACAGCTCAGCCGTCAGAGCTGGGTATACCCCGCCTCTAGACAGCTTCTAGACCGCTTCCAGACAGCTTCCAGACAGTCGCGAGACGGCTTCTAGATGGCCTCGATCCGCCATTGCCGGAGGCCCGGGCCCGCCCGCAGGGCGTTGACAGGTCGAGAAGACCTGTTTATCCTTTCTGTTTGCCGTAGGGTAGCTGCGGCCTTGAAAGGGAGTTCCATGTCAACGTTCGTCCCCACCGCGGGCCGGATCGACCGCAAGTGGCACGTCATCGACGCCGCTGAGCACCCGGTCGGGCGCGTGGCGAGCCTCGCAGCGCACGCTGCTGCAGGGCAAGCACAAAGGTATCTACACCCCGTACATCGACACGGGGGATCACGTCGTCGTCGTCAACGTCAAGAAGGCGAAGCTGACCGGCCGCAAGGAAGAACAGAAGCTGTACCGCTACCACAGTGGCTACGACGGCGGTCTGCGTGAAGAGCGCGCCAAGGACGTCCGCGCGAGGCACCCGCGCCGCCTGATGGAAGAGGCCGTGCGCGGCATGCTGCCCAAGTCGAAGATGGGCGACGCGATGTATCGCAAACTGAACGTGTACGAAGGCGCGGATCATCCGCACGCGGCCCAGAAGCCGGTCGCGATCGCTCCGGCGAAGTGAGGCAGCAGACGTGGCAGTGACGCAAATCCAGTATTACGGCACCGGCCGGCGCAAGAGCGCCGCGGCCCGCGTGTTCCTCCGGCCGGGTTCGGGCGCGATTCAGATCAATGCGCGGCCCCTCACCGAAGCCCTCAGGGTCGAAACGCTCCAGGGTGTCGTCAAGGTCCCCCTCATCCTCACCGAGACCGCTGACAAGTTCGACGTGATCGCGACCACGTCGGGCGGCGGCATCTCCGGCCAGGCCGGCGCCATCCGTCTGGGTATCGCCCGCGCGCTCTGCGCCTACGACCTGGAGTTGCGACCGCGCCTGAAGAAGGCCGGGCTCCTGACGCGCGACCCGCGCATCAAGGAACGCAAGAAGTACGGCATGGCCGGTGCGCGCAAGCGCTTCCAGTTCAGCAAGCGCTAAACAGAAAGACGTTGGAGGAAGCTTGACCCCTATCGCTGTGAAGGACCTGCTGGAGGCCGGCGTTCATTTCGGCCATCAGACGAAGCGCTGGAATCCGAAGATGAGGCCGTTCATCTTCGGCGAACGGAACGGCATCTACATCATCGACCTGGGCAAGACCGCCAAGCTGTTCCGGGAGGCCGAGCAGTTCGTCAGCCAGCTCGCCGCCGCCGGACGGACGGTGCTGTTCGTCGGCACCAAGCGGCAGGCCCAGGACGCCGTCTCCGAGGACGCGCAGCGCTGCGGCATGTTCTACATCAACGAGCGGTGGCTGGGCGGCCTCCTGACGAACTTCACGACCATCCAGAAGAGCCTGTCGCGACTGCGCGACCTCGAGGCGATGGTCACCGACGGGCGCTACGATTCCCTGTCGAAGAAGGAAATCGCCAAGCTCGAAAAAGAGAAGAAGAAGCTGCAGAAGAACCTCGAGGGCATCCGGCACATGTCGGCGCTGCCCGACGCGCTGTTCGTGGTCGACACCAAGCACGAGCAGATCGCCGTCGACGAGGCGCGCAAGCTGAAGATTCCGATTATCGGCGTGGTCGACACCAACTGCGATCCCGACCAGGTCGACTACGTGATCCCCGGCAACGACGACGCCCTGCGCGCCATCCGCCTGTTCACGTCGCGGATCGCGGACGCGGTCAGCGAAGGCCGCGGCATGCGCGAGTCGGCGGCGGCCGATGCGCCGCCCGCGGGCGACGCGCCGGCCGACGCGCCGTCCCGTCGTGGCGCCGGCAACGCGGCGGTGGCGCGGCAGCGCCGCGAACCCGCAGCCACGACGCCCGCGTCCGTCTAGCAGCCCTGCCGGAACGTCGGGTTTTCGGGAGTCGGGCGACGCCGGCCAGGCACCATTCGGCCGGCGTTGCCTTGTACGCCCTGTTTTCAGCCGGTTCAATCCGGGTTTCAGCCTGATCAAATCGGGCAGTGAGTGTTCGATTTCGTGGAGACATCGATGGCGACGATTACCGCAACTGACGTCAAGGCCCTGCGCGACCGTACCGGCGCCGGCATGATGGACTGCAAGGCCGCGCTGACCGAGGCGAACGGCGACATGGACGAGGCGATCACCATCCTGCGCAAGAAGGGCATGGCGCAGGTGGCGAAGAAGGCCGGGCGGGCGATGAAGGAAGGCCTCGTCGGCGTCCGCCTCAACGCCGAGGCGACCGACGGCGTCGTCGCCGAAGTGAACTGCGAGACCGACTTCGTCGCGCGCACCCCCGACTTCCAGGGGCTGGTCGACGGCGTCACCTCCGACCTGCTGGCCGCGCCCTCGACCGAGGATCCGCAGGCGCTCGCCGCCGCCGACGGCTCCGTCGGCCAGAAGGTGGCCGAGAAGATCGCCAAGACCGGCGAGAACATGGCCGTGTCGCGCGCCGCGCGCCTCACCGGCGAGGGCCTGGTCGGCAGCTACCTGCACCTCGGCGGCAAGATCGGCGTCCTCGTCGAACTGCAGGGCGTGCCGGCGGCCGCCCGCACCTCGGACGCCGTGCAGACGCTGATCCGCGAGCTGGCGATGCAGATCGCCGCGGCCAGCCCGTCCTACGCCACCCGCGAGGAAGTGCCGGCCTCGGTGGTCGAGCAGGAGAAGAACATCTACCGCGCCCAGATGGAGAACAGCGGCAAGCCGGCCAACGTCATCGAGAAGATCGTCGAGGGGAAGCTGGGCAGCTACTACGGCGTGGCCGTCCTCCCCGACCAGCCGAGCATCCGCGATCCGAAGACGACGGTGACGCAGGTCATCGCCGAGGCCGGCAAGACGATCGGCGCGCCGTTGCGGGTCAGCCGCTTCGTGCGCTTCAAGGTCGGGGAATCGGCTTGATTGACCGCGCGCCGGCCCGGCTCCTCACCTAGCGTGTCCGCCGGGGTAACGCAACTGGACAGGGAGCCGCGGACGTACGGCGCCGGCGGTGCGCCCAGCACCGCCGAACAGCAGCCGCACGTTCCACGCGCGGCCCGCGGGCGCGCGTGAGAGCGCGCCCGCAAGATATACTGTGGACCGCATGCCCGCCTATCAGCGCGTTCTCCTGAAGTTGTCCGGCGAAGCCCTGATGGGCGAGCAGAAATTCGGCGTCGACCCGGCCGTCGCCACCCAGATCGCCAGCGAGATCAAGGACATCCAAGGCCGCGGGGTCCAGGCCGCCATCGTCATCGGGGGCGGCAACATCTTCCGCGGCATCGCCGCCAGCGCCAAGGGCATGGACCGGTCCACGGCCGACTACATGGGTATGCTGGCGACGGTCATCAACGCCCTGGCCCTGCAGGACGCGCTCGAACAGATCAACGTCGTGACGCGGGTCCTCACCGCCATCGAGATGCGCGCCGTCGCCGAGCCGTTCATCCGCCGCCGCGCCATCCGCCATCTCGAGAAGGGCCGGGTGGTGGTCTTCGCCGCCGGCACCGGCAACCCCTACTTCACCACCGACACGGCGGCCGCACTCCGCGCCATGGAGATCAAGGCCGACGTGATCCTGAAGGGCACCAAGGTCGACGGCATCTACACCGCCGACCCCATGCTCCATCCCGAGGCGACCCGCTTCGATCAGATCTCGTATCTGAACGTGCTCGAGCGCGGCTTGAAGGTGATGGACACGACGGCGATCTCGCTGTGCATGGACAACAAGCTGCCGATCGTCATCTTCAACCTGCGAAAGCCGGGCAACCTGGTGCGCGCCGTCATGGGCGAGCCGGTCGGGTCGCTCGTCACCGCCTGATCGTTCGCCGAGGAGCCGCGGCCGCAATGGACGTCACCGACATCAAAGCCCTGCACGCCGAAGTCAAGAAGCGCATGGAGGCGGTGCTGGATCATCTCAAGCGCGAGCTGGGCGGGGTGCGCACCGGGCGCGCGTCGGTGACGCTGCTCGATCCGGTCCAGGTCGAGGCCTACGGCTCGATGGTGCCGCTCAACCAGGTGGCGGCGCTGTCGGTGCCCGAGTCGACGCTGATCGTCGCCCAACCCTTCGATCCGACGCTGATGGGCGCCATCGAAAAGGCGGTGCGGGCCTCGAACCTCGGGCTCAACCCGGCCAACGACGGCAAGGTGATCCGCATTCCCCTGCCCGCCCTCACCGAAGAGCGGCGCAAGGAAATGTCGAAGTTGGTGCACAAGTACGCCGAGGAGGGCCGCAACGGCCTCCGCCAGGTGCGCCGCGACGCCAACGATCGCCTCAAGAAGCTGCTCAAGGATCACGCCATCTCGGAAGACGACGAGCGCCGCGCCCTCGAAGAGGTCCAGAAGGCGACCGACGGACACGTCGCGACCGTCGACGAGATGCAGAAGAAGAAGGACGGCGAGCTCCTCAGCCGCTAGGTCGTCCCCACCGGCGCCGCGGCCGCGGCCGCCGGCCCGCTTGCGCGCCGGAGATCTCGTGGTCCCCATCCTCTTCACCGGCGGCACCATCTCGATGCGGCTCGACCCGGCGACGGGCGCCGCGGTTCCGGCCCTGTCCGGCCAGGACATCCTACAGCACGTCCCCGGGCTCGCGGCGATCGCCGAGGTCGAGTGCGAGGACGTGTCGCGCCTCCCTGGCCCGCACGTCACCCCCGAGCACATGTGGCGCCTCGCCCGCCGCGCCGCGGCGTGGCTGGAGCGGCCCGACGTCCAGGGCCTGGTCGTCACGCACGGCACCGACACGCTCGAGGAGACCGCCTACCTCCTCGACCTGCTGCTCCTCTCCGAGAAGCCGGTCGTCTTGGTCGGCGCCATCCGCACGATCTCGGAGGCCGGCTGGGATGGGCCCGCCAACCTGCTCGCGGCGGTGCGGGTCGCGGCGGCGTCCGAATCGCAGGATCGAGGCGTCCTGGTGGTGATGAACGAGCAGATCCTCACCGCCTCCGAGGCGCAGAAGATCCACACCGAATCGGCGGGATCGTTCGCGTCGCCGGAGTTCGGCCCGGTCGGCGTGCTCGACGCCGGCAAGGTGCTCTACGTTCGCCGGGCGACGCGCCACGGCGGGTGGAGCGGCGACGGCGCCGACACCGGCTTGCGCGTGGCGCGGCTCGAGACCACGGTCGACCTGATCAAGTCGGCCGCCGGCGCCGACGATCGGTTCCTGCGCTGCAGCCTGGCGGGTGGCGCGACGGGCATCGTCATCGAGGCGATGGGCCGCGGCAACCTGCCGCCGGCGATGAAGCCCGGCATCGAGGCGGCGGCGGCAGCCGGCGTCCCGGTCGTGCTCGCCTCGCGCTACGGCGCCGGCAGCGTGCAGGAGCGCTACGGCTACGCCGGCGGCGGACACGATCTCGCCCAGCTCGGCGTGATCTTCGCCGGCCGCCTGAACGGTCTCAAGGCGCGGATGAAGCTGATGGTCGCACTCGCCTGCACGCGTGAGCCGCGGCGCGCTCGAGGCGATCTTCGCGGAAACCAACTAGCGCGGCACGGCAGGCGCCGACCGTTCTCGAAGGGGCCACGGACGCCGAGGCCAATGGCCGGAGGCGCCGTGAGGTCGACGCCCCACGAGGGGCGTCGACGAACGGTCGCCAAGAAACAACTCGCCTCTACACGCCGACGTCGTCGCCGAAGCTGACGCCGAGGGCGCGCGCCGTCGAGAGGAGGTCGCTGTCGAGCGGCACGTTGCTTGCGTCCGGCCGACGATGCTCTCGAGCGGCACGCCGACGATGGCCGGCGGATGGAACGCCACCATCTTGTCGACGTCGCCATCGATCAGCAGCTGCACGGCCTTGCCGCCGAAGCGCGTCGCCAGGACGCGATCGAAGCTGGTCGGCGCGCCGCCGCGCTGCAAGTGACCGAGCACCACGCTGCGCGTCTCCTTGCCGGTCAGCTTGCCGAGCTGAGACGACACCGACGCCGCTGCGCCGCCGAGGCGTTCGACGTTGCCGCCGTGCGCTTCCTGGATCAGGTGCCGCTTGCCGTCCTTGGGCATGGCGCCTTCGGCGACGACGACGATCGAGAAGCTCGCGCCCCACTTCTCGCGGGCCATGATGCGCTCGGCGACCAGCTCGATGTCGTAGGGGATCTCCGGGATCAGGATGGCGTCGGCGCCGCCGGCGACGCCGGCGTGCAGCGCGATCCAGCCGGCGTAGCGGCCCATCACTTCGGCGACCATCACGCGGTGGTGCGCCTCGGCGGTCGTGTGCAGGCGATCGATGGCGTCGGTGGCGAAGGCCACCGCGGTGTCGAAGCCGAAGCAGTTGGTGGTCTCGACGATGTCGTTGTCGATGGTCTTCGGCACGCCGACGAGCGGGATGCCGCGCTTGGCGAACTCGTGGGCGATCCCCAGGGTGCCGTCGCCGCCGATCACCACCAGGCCGTCGAGGCCGAGCTGGTGGAACATGTCGATGCAGCGCTGCGAGTAGTCGCGCTTGCCGTCGCTCGTTTCGATCGGGTAGAGGAACGGGTTGCCGCGGTTGACCGTGCCGAGGATCGTGCCACCGACGCGGAGAATGCCGGTGACATCCTTCGGCGTCAGGACGCGGTGCCGGTTCGGCTCGATGAGGCCGTCGAAGCTGTCCTCGAGACCGAGGCAGGCGATGCCATGGTTGTGGGCCGACTTGACCACGGCGCGAATGACCGCGTTCAACCCCGGGGCGTCGCCGCCGCCGGTCAGTACTCCAATACGCCGAATCGTTTTCATATTGCGTGTCTTCAGGTCCCGCCGCATACACCGGTGGCGGAGCCGTATCGTCGTGAAATCGACCTGGAGTATAGCATCCGAAGTGGTAGCTCAGCCCACGCCGATCAGACAGAAATGTCTGTTCCGCTGCGGGTTGCGGACATTGTCGGTCGGATGCTACACTTCCCTTCTTGTCGCGCCGGTGACGGGGCCTGCACGCGCCCGTGACTCGCGTCGACCTTCCCTTTCGTGGGCGGCTAGCTCAGCTGGGAGAGCGCAGCGTTCGCAACGCTGAGGTCACGAGTTCGATCCTCGTGCCGTCCACCAAATTCTGGCGCGGCCCTCTCACGGGCCGCGCGCGCAGCCTCGAGCCAAGCAGTGCTATTCGGCGCGCTCCGCCGCGCGTCGGCACGGACCGTGGACGGCCACCCGCGGGTCTGACGTGTGTTCGGCCGATCGCGAATCGCGGCAGCTATAATCGGCGGGTATGCCGATCTACGAGTATCGCTGCGAGGCGTGTGAGCACCGGTTCGAGACGCTGGTCCGCGGCGCCGAGGCGCCGGCCTGTCCGACCTGCGGCAGCCAGACCCTGGCGCGCGAGTTCTCGACCTTCGCGGTCAGCACCGGCGGCGCCGGCGCGATGCGGAGCGCGGCACCCGGATCGTGCGGCACCTGCGGCGATCCGCGCGGCCCCGGCTCGTGCTCGATGAACTGAGTCCGGTGCCGCGCGCGGCGCCTGCAGCGCGCAACGAGAGCGACGAGCAAGCGGCGAGGCGGATGCCCCGACTGGCGAATCTCTGATCTTCCGGAACCGAGTCCCCTCCCCCGACGCCGTCGCCGGCGCGCTGCGCCGGCTGGCCCGCATCGCCGCCCTGCGCGGCGACACGACCGCCGCCACCGCTCTCGTCGACGCGTCCCGCCAGGCGGCGGTCCTCGCCCCGAAGGCGCTCAAAGCCGCCCTCGCCGAACCGGGTTTCACCTTCGACGCGCGCATCGGCGCGGAGATCGCCGCCATCGCCAGCAACGGCCCGGTCGCGGCCATCACGGCCGCCGAAGTCGGCCTGCCGCGCGACCTGCTCGGGCTGGCGCGCGCCGACACGATCGATCTCGGCACGCTCTCCGGCGGCGGCGTCCATGTCGCCGCCGACATGGCGGCGGTCTGGCGGCACGACCCGGCGGACGTCGTGGCGTCGCGTCTCGCCGAGGTGCGCGCCAGCCAGTCGCGCGTGCTGCTCGGCCGCGCCCTCGCTGCGGTCGACATGCTGGCCGAGGCGCTGGCCCGCGTCCAGCCGACGCTGACGCTGCACCCGGCCGGTGCGCTGCGGCGATTCGAGCCGACGGTCGGCGATCTGCTCATCCTCGCGACCGGCCCGAACGCCTCTGCGGAGGTGTCGAGATGGGCCGACAGCCTGATGCCGCTCGACGTCCGGTGGCGCAGCCGTCATGCCGTCACGTTCATGTGGGACGGCGAGGAAATCACGCTGCGCGCGGTGCCCGGGAAGGGGCTCGGCGCGGCGCTGGTGCACTACGGCGGGTCGCGGGCGCACGTCGCCCAACTCACCGCGCGCGCCAAGGCTCGCGGCCTGACGCTGTCGCCGGCGTCCCTGCTCCAGGCGAACGGCCAGCAGCGGCCGACGCCGACCGAGGCCGATCTCTACGCCGCGCTCGACCTGGCGTGGATCCCGGCGGAGCGGCGGCATGGCGAGGACGAGATCGCGCTGGCCGAGCGCGGCGCGTTTCCGCCGACGGTGACGGTCGCCGACATCCAGGGCGACTTGCATACGCACACGATGTGGAGCGACGGCCGCGACACGACCGAGACGGTGATCCGCTCGGCGCGGGCCCTCGGCTATCGCTACCTCGCGATCACGGACCACTCGCCCACCTCGAAGGCGAGCCGGACGTTGTCGCTCGACGGGATCGTCCAGCAGGGCAAGGAAATCGCGGCGCTGCGCCCGGCCTACCCCGAGCTGACCATCCTGCACGGCTGCGAGGTCGACATCCTGCCCGACGGCAGCCTCGACCTGCCGGATGCGGTGATGGCGGGCCTCGACATCGTGCTGGCCTCGCTGCACGACGCCGCCGGCCAGCCGCCCGACCGGCTGCTCGACCGCTACCTCGGGGCGATGGCGCATCCGCTGGTCAGCATCGTCACCCACCCGGCCAATCGCACGCCGGGCCGCGGCAACGGCTACGCCCTCGACTGGGACGTGTTCTTCTCGGCGGCGCGCGACACCGGCACCGCGGTCGAGGTCGACGGCGCCCCCGGCCACCTCGACCTCGACGGCCATCTGGCCCGCCAAGCCGTCGAAACAGGAGCGACGCTGGTCATCAACAGCGATGGCCACTTCGCCGAGCGCCTGGGCCGCCAGATGCGGATGGGCGTCGGTACGGCGGGCCGCGGCGGCGTCGAGGCGTGGCAGGTGCTGAACACCCGCGGCCTCGACGGGGTCCGCGCCTTCATCGCCGACAAGCGGCGGCGGCGCTGACAACGGGCCGTCGGTCATCCAGGGGTGACGCCCTGGCGTAGAATCCACACTTGCGCATGAGCGTCGCCCCTTTCCATCCCTTTCGCCACGGCCTCGCGCTCGCGCTGGCGGGCCTCGTCCTGGTCCTGACCGGGACGACGTCAGGCGCCCAGGCGCCGGCCGAGTCGGCGGCCGCGCTGGCGGCGCGCCTGCAGGCCCGCTACGACGGCATCAAGGACTTCACCGCCGACTTCACCCAGACCTACGAAGGCGGCGTCCTGCGCCGCAAGACCAGCGAATCGGGCACGCTGCTGGTCAAGAAGCCGGGCCGGATGCGCTGGGAATACAAGACACCCGAAGAGAAGCTGTTCGTGGCCGACGGCCGCAAGATGTACGCCTGGGTGCCGGCCGATCGCCAGGTGACGATCAGCGCGCTGCCCAGCGACGACGCCCCGGCGACGCCGATCCTGTTCCTGCTCGGCCGTGGCCAGCTGGCGAAGGACTTCACGCCGTCGCTGCCCGGCGCGGTGCCCGGCGCCCCCGCCGACAGCGTTGCGCTGGCCCTGGTGCCGAGAACGCCGGTGCCCGACTACGACCGCCTGACGCTGGTCGTCGATCGCGCCACGCTCGGCCTGCGCATGCTCATCGCCCGCGACGGCCAGGGCGGTACGTCGACCTTCGTCTTCAGCAAGCTCAAGGAGAACGTCGGCCTGGCCGACGCGACGTTCGCCTTCACGATTCCCCGCGGAGCCGATGTTGTCGCGCAGGACTGAGGCCCAGCGCCGGCTCGGGGCCGCCGCGGCCGTGGCGCTGCTCGTCGCCGGCCTCTCCGGCTGCGCGTCGACGTCGAGCCTGCGCGCCGGCAAGGCGGCCGAGCGGGTCGACGACTTCGACCGCGCCGTCGTCGAGTACGAGAAGGCGCTACGGGCCAAGCCCGACGACCTGACCGCGCGCCTGTCGCTGCAGCGCGCCAAGCTGCGCGCCGCCCAGTTCCACGACGAGCGCGCCCGGCACCTGGCTGGTACCGGCAAGCTCGAAGAGGCGCTCATCGAGCTGCAGATCGCCGGCGAGCTGAACCCGGCCAGCGGCGAGATCGACAAGCGGCTGCGCGACCTGCGCAGCCAGCTGCGGGCCAAGCTGGCGGTCCGCACCGACGGCAAAACGCGCCTCCAGGCCCTGGTCGAAAGCGCCGCCGACCTGCAGCCGGCCGGCCTCGAGCTGCCCAAGAACGTGACGCTGGCCGATTCGCTGATCTTCCGCAACGCCAGCGTCCGCGACATCCTCACGGCGATCGGCCACTTCGCCGACATCAACGTCATCTTCGATCCGCAGTTCCGCGATCAGACCGTCACCGTCGACCTGCGCAAGACGTCGCTCGACGACGCCCTCCAGGCGGTCACCGCCAGCACCCGCAACTTCTACAAGGTCTCGGCGACCAGGACGATCACCGTCATCCCCGACACGCCGGCCAAGCGCCGCGAGTACGAAGACGAGATCATCCGGACGTTCTTCCTCAGCAACGCCGACGTCAAGGAGACGCTCGACCTGCTGCGCCTGGTCGTCGACAACCGGCGGCTCTCCCCCGTCGCCGGCGTCAACGCCATCGCCATCAAGGACACGCCGGACAAGATCGCCGCCGCGGCCCGCGTCATCAGCGCCATCGACAAGGCCCGGGCGGAGGTCGTCATCGACGTCGAGCTGCTCGAAGTCGATCGCTCGCGGCTGCACGAATTCGGCCTGCAGATCGCCTCGCCGGGGTCGTTCGGCATCGACGGCGGCGTCGACGCCAACCGCAGCGATCTCACCGTCCGCGACCTCAAGGCGCTGACCTCGGCCGACGTGTTCGTGACCGGGTTGCCCGGGCTCTACTACCGGCTGCTCAAGACCGACGGGGCCAGCCGCACGCTGGCCAACCCGCATCTGCGCACCTCGGACGGCATCCCGTCGTCGGCGCGCTTCGGCGAGGACGTGCCGGTGCCGAGCGTGACCTTCACCCCGCTCGCCTCGGGTGGCGTCAACCAGCAGCCGATCACGTCGTTCACCTACCGCACCGTCGGCGTCAACATCGAGATCACGCCGCGGCTGCACCACGACGACGACATCTCGCTGCGCCTCAAGCTCGAGGTCAGCAGCCTGTCGGGCACGGGCTTCAACAACCTGCCGACCTTCGGCACGCGCTACGTCGAGACCACCATCCGCCTGCGTGACGGCGAGACCAACATGCTGGCCGGGCTGATCCGCGACGACGAGCGGACCACGCTCGAGGGCGTCCCGGGGTTGAGCGACATCCCGATCATCGGCCGGCTGTTCGGGCACACACGGAAGGAAACCAAGCAGACCGACATCGTGCTGATGCTGACGCCGCGGATCGTCCGCGTCCTCGACCTCGGCCTCGACGACTTGCGCCCCTTCCGGGTCGGGCGCGACTCGAACGGCGGCGTCTACGAGCTGCCGCTGCCCTTGACGCAGCCGCTGCCGGCGGTGCCGCCGCAGGACGACGACGCGGGCGCGCCGGCGAACATCTTCCCGCCCGGCACGCCGGTCGGCCCGCCCGGCCAGATCCGGCCGATCCCGACCCCGACGCGTCCGCAGACACCGCCGACCACCACGCCCACGAGCCGGCCGCCCCAGTAGCGGGCAGCGCCTCAGCTGGGCGCGACGTCGACGGCCGCGCCGAGCGACTTCAGACGCGCCACGACGTCCGTGTAGCCGCGCTCCACCGTCTCGAGCGGCCCCAGCGTGCTCTTTGTTTGTCCGCCCCGCGCCCTCAGCGCGGGCGGTGCAGCCTTTGAGCCGCGGCCGTGAGCCGTCGGCGCTGGGCGCGCCGCCGGCAGCCGCGGCGGCTGCCTCGCACCCGCGGGCCGCGCCGTCTTCGCGCGCGGTTGGGACGGAGCGCGCGTCTCAGCTCAGCTCGGCGCCACGTCGACGGCGGCGCCCAGTGATTTCAGACGCGCAACCACGTCGGTGTAGCCGCGCTCCACCGTCTCGAACGGCCCCAGCGTGCTCTTTGTTTGTCCGCCCCGCGCCCTCAGCGCGGGCGGTGCAGCCTTTGAGCCGCGGCCGTGAGCCGTCGGCGCTGGGCGCGCCGCCGGCAGCCGCGGCGGCTGCCTCGCACCCGCGGGCCGCGCCGTCTTCGCGCGCGGTTGGGACGGAGCGCGCGTCTCAGCTCAGCTCGGCGCCACGTCGACGGCGGCGCCCAGTGATTTCAGACGCGCAACCACGTCGGTGTAGCCGCGCTCCACCGTCTCGAGCGGCCCCAGTGTGCTCTTGCCTTCCGCCGCCAGCGCCGCCGCGATCAAGGCCATGCCCGAGCGCAGGTCGCGGCTGTCGAGGGCGCGGCCGCGCAGCGTGTTCGGGCCCGACACGACGATGCGGTGCGGGTCGCAGAGGAACAGGTCGGCGCGCATCCCGGACAGCTGCTCGAGCGCGAACAGGCGCAGCTCGTACATCCAGTCGTGGATGAGCGTCTCGCCTTCGGCCTGCGTCGCCAGCACGGTGACCAGGCTGACCATGTCGCTCGGGAAGCCGGGCCACAGGCCGGTCGTCAGGCGGCTGATGGCCTGGACGCGCGATTCGTGGACCGTGAAGCCGTCAGACTCGAGCTCGATGTTCAGCTTCATCCGCTGCAGGACGGCGGTGATCGGCTCCATGTCCACCGCCCGCACGCCGCGCACCTCGGCGGTGCCGCCGGTGATCGCCGCGACCACCGCCCAGCTGCCCGCCTCGATGTAGTCGCCGTGCAGCCGGTGGGTCGCGCCTTTGCGCGTCGAGCGGCCGTCGATGCGGATGGTCGACGTGCCGGCGCCCTCGATCGGGACGCCCATCGCCTGCAGGAACTCGCACAGCTCGACGACGTGCGGCTCGGTCGCGGCGTGGCGGATCTCGGACGTCCCTTCAGCCGCGGCGGCAGCGAGGACGGCCGTCTCGGTGCCGGTGACCGAGGCCTCGTCGAGGTAGAACGACGCGCCCTTCAAGCCGTCCGGCGCATCGAGCTCGCAGCCAGACTCGGAGACGACCCGGGCGCCGAGCGCGACCAGCGCCTGGACGTGCGTGGCGATCGTGCGCCGCGTCGGGAAGTCGCCGCCCGGCGGCGCCAGGCGGACGCGGCCGATCCGCGCCAGGAGCGGCCCCATCAGCAGCACGGACCCGCGCAGCCGGCCGACCAGCTTCGGGTCGGGCGTGTCGCTCGTCACCGTGGGCGTGGCGATTTCCAGGGTCGGCGTGCCGAGGCCGCTGACCCGCGCCCCGACCCCGGTGAGCAGGTCGGCCATCACCCGGATGTCCGAGATGCGCGGCACGTTCTCGAGCCGGCACGGCTCCTCGCTGAGGAGGCAGGCCGCGACCAGCGGGAGCGCCGAGTTCTTGTTGCCATCGACGGTGATGCGGCCGGAGAGCTTCCGGCCGCCTTCGATGAGGAGGGTGGACATGATGGTGTACGAGGCGGACCGGACGGATCAGTCGAACTCGCCGAGGTAGACGATCTCTTCGCGCAGGCGGACGCCGAAGCGCTCGACGACGCCGTGCTGGCAGCGCTCGACCAGGGCGCGGATCTGGCGCGCGGTGGCGGCGCCGTCGCGAACGATGAAGTTGCCGTGCAGCGGCGACACCTGCGCGCCGCCCTCCCGGGCGCCCTTGAGGCCGGCGCGATCGACGAGCGCGCCCGCCGACCACGGGATGCCGTCGGGAACGCGATCACGGGCTGGATCGGGGTTCTGGAAGATGCAGCCGGCGCTCGGCACGTCGAGCGGCTGGGTGCGCTTGCGATAGGCCAGCGACGCTCGTGCCACGGTCCGCAACGCGTCGGGCTCGCCGGTCGCCACCGTGAAGACCGCCGACACGGCGATCTCGCCGGAGGTCTGGAGGCGGCTGCTGTCGTAGCCGAAGGCCATCTCCGCCGCCGACAGCGTCCGCAGGTCGCCGCGGCGATCGAGCAGGCGCACCTCGCGGACCAGGTCGCCGATGTTGACGCCCTTGAAGTGGGCGTTGCCGTGCAGCGCGCCACCCACCGTCCCCGGCGTCCCGGCCCACGCCTCGAGCCCGGCCAGGCCCTGCCCCACCAGCCAGCGGACCAGGCCGTTGATGGTGAGGCCGGCACCGGCACGGACGCCCGTCGCATCCTCACGGGCGATGCGGCGATCGCGGACCAGCACGACCAGCCCGCGAATGCCGCCGTCGCCGACGAGGACGTTCGAATCCGCCGCCGAGCGGCGTGACGGAGAGGCCGGCCTCGCGCGCGATTTCCGCGGCGGCGACCAGCTCGTCCTCGCTCTTCGCCTCGACCAGCAGATCGGCGGCGCCGCCGACCTTGAACGTCGTGAGCGGCCCGAGCGGCGCGTCGATCGTGACGCGGCCGGCGCCGATTCGCTCCTCGAGCTGGCCGACGACGGCCTGGATCGCGGTCGCGCTCATCGTCTCGCTCACTTGCCGCGGTTATGCTAGCCGACTTGTCCGCCGGAGCCTCGGCGGAGGCGGAGCGCGTCGAGCAGCTTGTCGTGGATCCCGTCGAAGCCGCCGTTCGACATGACCACGACGAGGTCGCCGGTCTCGGCGTCGCGGGCGACGGTCTCGACGATGTCGGCGGTCGATCCGGCGGCGTGGGCGCGGCGCCCTTTGCCGACCAGGTCCGCGACCAGCGCCTCGGGCGAGAGCCGGCGATCCTCCGCCACCTTGCTGCGGAAGACCGGCGCCACCACCACCCGGTCGGCGCCGCTGAAGGCCTCGACGAAGTCGCGGTGGAACACCTTCAGGCACGACGAGGCCGAACGCGGTTCGAAGATGGCCCAGATGCGGCGCAGTGGATGGGCGAGTCGCAACGCGGCGATGGTCTCGCCGACCGCGGTCGGATGGTGGGCGAAGTCGTCGTAGACCTCGATGCCGTCGACGCTGCCACGCAGCTCGAGGCGGCGCTTCACGCCGGCGAAGGTCTTCAGGCCTTCGGCGATGGCGCGGCTGTCGATGCCGAGCGTGGCGCAGACCGCGATGCCGGCGAGGGCGTTGCGGACGTTGTGGGCGCCGAGGAGCGGCACCTCGAAGGTGCCGACGAGCGTGCCGTGCTTGTGAACGCGGAACCGCGTCCCGGTCGGCCCGACTTCGAGGTCGGTCGCCTTCCAGGTCGGATCGCCCTCGACGCCGAACGTCTCGACCGGGCTGGCGGCGTGCCCGGCCAGCGCCGCGGCGCGTGGGCTGTCGGAACCGAGCAGCAGCAGGCCGTTCCGCGGGACGAGGACGGCGAGGCGCTTGAACGCCAGCTCCACCGCCGCGACGTCCGGATAGATGTCGGCGTGATCGAACTCGATGTTGTTGACGATGGCGATGTCCGGCAGGTACTTCAGGAACTTCGCCGTCTTGTCGAAGAAGGCGCTGTCGTACTCGTCGCCCTTCGATGACGAACTCGCGGCCGCCGCCGAGCCGGTAGCCGCCGCCGAAGTTGGCGGCGACGCCGCCGACCAGGACGCTCGGATCGCGGCCGGCCGACGTCAGCAGCCAGCCGACCAGCGACGTCGTCGTGGTCTTGCCGTGGGTGCCGGCGACGACGATCGATCGCGCCGCCCACAGGAACTGCTCGCGCACCAGCTCGGGCAGCGAGCAGTAGCGGATCTTGCGCTCGAGCACCGCTTCGAGTTCGGGGTTGCCGCGCGAGATGGCGTTGCCGACGCAGACCAGGCCGAGGTCGCCGGTGATGTGCTCCGCCTGGTAGCCGTCGAGCGGCAGGATGCCCTGCTCGCGCAGGAAGGTGCTCATCGGCGGGTAGACCGATTGGTCGGAGCCGCGCACGTCCCAGCCGCGCACCTTGAGCATGGCGGCGACCGTGGCCATCGCCGTGCCGCAGATGCCGATGAAATGAATGCGATTGGACACCGGTGTTCGTCTCCCCTTGCGCTGTATCGGCCTGTGCGTGGCGGGTTTCTTCTCGTCGGACCTGGGAGGGTCAGTTCTCGACGGCGGCTTCTTCGACGACCAGCGCCGCCCGCCCCCGCGCGACGACGGTGGCCCGCACCCCGAACGGCAGCGTCATGGTGGCCCCCGGCGTGTGCCCGGACGGGAACCCGCCCACGATTGGTCCCGTGAACCCGTCGAGCACCCGGCGGACCGCGTCGACGCCGCGCACCTGGCCTTCGGGCTCGTCGCAGCCAGGCAGCTCGTTGAAGACGATGGCGCTGGCGCGGCCGACGATGCCCGCCTGGACCAGCTGGGTGAGGAGCCGATCGAGACGGTAGGGCCGCTCGTTCACCTCGTCGAAGAACAGCACGCAGCCGGCCGGCGGATCGAAGGCCCACGGCGTGCCGAGCGACGACGCCAGCTGCGTGATGGTGCCGCCGACCAGCATGCCGGACGCCTCCCCGGCCCGCCAGACCTCGAGCGACGGCGGCACGACCGCACCCATCGGCTCGGTGCCGCACACGGCGCGGACGAACGAGTCGCGGTCGTAGCGCGTCCGGTCGGCGAAGCGGCCCTCGAGCATCGGGCCGTGGAAGCTGACCAGGCCGCAGCGCTGCTGCAGGAACGTGTGCAGCGCGGTGATGTCGCTGTAGCCGATGAACACCTTGGGCGCGGCGGCCATCGCGCCGGCGTCGAGCAGGGGCAGGATCTGGGCGCTGCCGTAGCCGCCGCGGACGCAGACGATGCCGGCGACGCCCGGATCGGCGAAGGCGTCCTGCAGGTGGGCGGCGCGCGACGCCGCCTCGCCCGCCAGGTAGCCGCCAGCCTGCGCGAAGACGCGGTCGTCGACCGTCACCTCGAAGCCGAGCGTCTCGAGCTCGACGACGCCGCGGCGGACGGCCTCCTCGGCACACGGGCTGGCCGGCGCCACCACCGCCAGACGATCGCCGGGGCGGAGCGCGCGCGGCCGCCGCAGGCCGGCGACGGCGGCGCCGCCCTTCCCACGGCCCGGGCCGGCGGCGCGCTTCAGAGCCACTGGCGCATCTCCTCGGCGACGAGCTGGTGCTCGAACGGCGCCAGCGCCGCGAGCTTGTCCGGGTTCGGGCTCGGCCGGCGGCCGGCCAGGAAGCGCGCCTTGGGCCGCCGCATCCGCGCCATCGCATCCTCGACCCGCTTGGCGAACCCCATGTCGCCTTCCGCCTCGCGGATCACCGCCTCGAGGGCCCGCACCTTCTTGTCGTAGTCGCCGTTGCAGATCAGGAAGCCGTCGCAGCCCGCCCGCAGACAGCGAATCACGGTCTCCTCGATCGGGTAGCGGTTGGCGATCGCTTTCATGTCGAGGTCGTCGGTGATGACCGCGCCCTGGTAGCCGAGCTCGTCCTTCAGGATCGCCTGGACGATCCGTGGTGAGAGCGTCGCCGGGTGTTCCTCGTCGATCGCGGTGAAGAGCACGTGGCAGGTCAGCATCACCGCGACGTCGGCGGCAATCGCCTGGCGGAACGGCACCAGCTCGACCGCACGCAGCCGGTCGGGCGGCAGCTCGCAAATCGGCAGGTCGAGGTGCGAGTCGACGCTGGTGTCGCCGTGGCCGGGGAAATGCTTGCCGGCGGCGGCCAGGCCGGCGCCCTGGAAGGCCTCGATCAGGGTGCGGCCCAGCGTGGCGACGTCCTCGACCCGATCCGACAGGGCGCGATCGCCGATGGCCGGGTTCTTGGCGTTGGTCAGGACGTCGAGGACCGGCGCGAAATCGAGCGTCACCCCGACGGCGAGGAGCTCGGCGGCCATCGCCTTGGCGAAGCGCGCGGCGAGCGCCGCGTCCTTGGCCCGGCCGAGCGTGATCATCGGCGGCCAGCGCGTGAACGGCTCCTTCAGCCGCTGCACCCGCCCGCCCTCCTGGTCGACGCTGAACCAGAGCGGCGTCTCCTGGCGCAGCGACTCGCCGGCCAGCGCCAGCTCGGCGACCTGCGCCGGCGCCTCGACGTTGCGCGAGAAGATGATCAGCCCGCCCAGGTCGAAAGCGCGCGCGATCTCGCGCATCTCCGGCGGCAGGGTCAGTCCGTCGAAGCCGCTGATCAGCAGCTCGCCGACGTGGGCACGGATGTCTCGCAGCGACATGCGCTGCGATTCTCGCAGATTGCTCGCACGGTCGCGAACCGAGCGCTCGAAAATCCGCTGCGGCCGGGGAGATTCCCCCGGGTCGGCGCGGCCCGGACCCCGGCCATCCGCGCCCCGGCAGCCCGGCGGTACGGCACGCGTAGTGCACGATCTTCAGCGCCGACCGGGTGCCCCTTCGTGCACGGCGGCCGCCCACCGGCCTCAGTCAGGAGGACAGCATGAACGCAGGCCTTCGTCTCAGCGCGTGCGCCGCCGCGGTCGCGGCCGCCATGGCCGTCGGCTGGACGGTCCACGCCTCTCCAGCCGGTCAGGCCGACGTGAAGGTGCGCAGCGTCCCCGCACGTGCGACGGTTTCCGTCGAGGGCAAGGACTCCTACGCCGCCTACTGCGCCCCATGCCACGGGCGGGAGGCGCGCGGTGATGGCCCCGCGGCACCGGCCTTGAAGATGGCGGTGCCCGACCTGACCTTGATCGCCAGCCGGCACGGCAAATTCGACCCGCTCGAAGTCGAGTTCACCATCGCGGGCAAGGACAAGCTCGTCCCCGCCCACGGCGGCGCGGTCGACATGCCCATCTGGGGCCCCGTGTTCAAGGCGATGGAGGGCGACGGCGCCAGGAGCACGTTGCGGCTGAGGAACCTCGTCAAATACCTGGAGACGCTCCAGCGCGCGACCAAATAGGCCGGCGCGGATCGCCCGCCGTCCGCCGCATGCCCGCGGCGGACGGTTCGTCCGGGTCGTCGCCGCCGCGTGGTACGATCCTCCGCCGTGGAGAATCCGAGCGTCGCGCGCGTGCTCAACGAGATCGCCGATCTGCTCGAGCTGAAGGGCGAGAACATCTTCCGCGTCCGCGCCTATCGCACCGGCGCCCAGGTCGTGGCCGACTCACCGGTCCGGGTCGCCGACCTCGACGCCCCCGCCCTGCTCGCCATCGACGGCATCGGCAAGGATCTCGCGGCGCGCATCCTCGACATCGCCGGCACCGGCACCACCAGCCTGCGCGACGAGCTGCTGCTGGTCTTCCCGGCTTCCATCCTGGAGGTGATGCGGCTCCAGGGCATCGGGCCGAAGACGGTGGCGCTGCTCTACCACACCCTGAAGATCGCCTCGCTCGACGATCTCGAAGCGGCGGCCAAGGCCGGGGCCATCCGCGGGCTCAAGGGGATGGGGGCCAAGAAGGAGGCGCTGATCCTCACGGCCATCGCCGAGCGCCGCCGCCACGCCGGCCGCCACCTGATCGGCCACGCCTGCGAGGCCGCCGAGACGATCGTGGCGTGGCTGCGCCAGGCCGAGCCCGACGCCACCTACGACATCGTCGGCAGCCTGCGCCGCGGCGCCGAAACCAGCGGCGACATCGACATCCTGGCCACCGGCGCGCCGGCCGCCCTCCTCCAGCACTTCACCCGCTACCAGCAGATGGAGCGCGTCCTCGGCCTGGGCGACACCAAGGCCAGCATCCTGCTGACCAGCCAGATGCAGGCCGACCTGCGCCTGGTCGCGGCCGAGTCGCGGGGCGCGGCGCTGCAGTACTTCACCGGCTCGAAGGCGCACAATATCGCCCTGCGCCAGCGCGCTCTGAACAAGGGCTACACCCTGAACGAGTACAGCCCTGGCGGATGCCGCCACCGGCGCGCGCGTCGCCGGCGAGACCGAGGAGAGCGTCTATGCCGCGCTCGGCCTGCCGTGGATCGATCCGACGCTGCGCGAGGCCCGCGGCGAGTTCGACGCCGCCGACGGCGGCACGCTCCCCCGCCTCGTCTCGCTCGAGGACCTGCAGGGCGACGTGCACATGCACACGACCGCCTCGGACGGGCGCCACGACATCGAGACGATGGCCATCGCCGCCCGCGACGCCGGCCGCCGCTACATCTGCATCACCGACCACTCGCAGTCGCTGGCGATGGCCAACGGCCTCGACGACGCCCGGGCGCTGGCCCACGCCGCCCGCATCCGCGAGGCGAACGCGCGCATCGACGGCATCACCATCCTGGCCGGCATCGAGGTGGACATCCTCGCCGACGGCCGCCTCGACCTCGAGGAGTCGACGCTCGGCGCGCTCGACTTCGTCGTCGCCTCGGTCCACTCGGCGTTCGACCAGAGCGCCGAGGACATGACCGTGCGCGTGCTGAAGGCGATGGCCTGCCCGTTCGTCGACGCCATCGGCCACCCGACCGGCCGCAAGATCCTGCGCCGCGAGCCGCACCGGCTGGACGTCGAGGCGTTGATCGAAGCGGCCGGCCTCTACGGCATCGCCCTCGAGATCAACAGCAACTACCACCGGCTCGACCTGTCCGATGTCCACGCGCGGCGGGCCAAGGCGCAGGGCGTCGGCCTCCTGATCGACAGCGACGCGCACTCGACCACCGAGCTCGGCCTGCTCCGCTGGGGCGTGCTGACGGCGCGGCGGGCCTGGCTCGAGCCGGCCGACGTCTGGAACACGCGCGACGTCGACGCCTTCCGCAACGGCCTGCGCCGGCACCGCCGGCCGGCCGGCGTGAAAGCGGGGCGGGCCCGATGACCGTCGACGAAACGCTCGAGCGCCTGAAGGAGCTTTACTACCGGACGACGCAGGCGACGATCGAGGCCGCCTTCGACGAGGCCATCGATCTGATGAAGACCATGCCGTCTGAAGAGGACCGCGAGCGCGCGGCCGTCTACATGGAAGGGCTCGCCGAGATGCGCCACGAGTGGAAGAGCAGCGGCGCCAACAAGAGAAGCGGCAAACCCCGGCCCAAGGTCAAGCCGAAGCCGCAATCATAACGGCGACGGACCGGCCTTGGCCCGCCGAAGCCCGCCGCGAAGCGAGCGGGCGTAGGCGGCTACTTCTGGCGGTCCTGCTGGCGCTGCAACATCTTCTTCGCGTTGAGGCGCAGCGACTCGGGCAGGTTGCGATCGATGGCGAGCTGCTTGACGTCGCGCTGGGTCATCCGCGGCAGCAGGTGCAGCGAGATCGCCGCCGGCGTCTTCGGGTTCCGCACCAGCGCCGAGGCCACCGCCAGCTTGCGCATCCAGCCGCGGTTCATCGAGATCGTGCGCAGCACGTCCTCGGAGACGCTGGCCATGCGCGCGAACGCCTCGACCTCGGTCTGGGCCAGTTTCGGGCTGCTCAGCACCGCGGCGGCAATCATCCGGTTGGGGTCGCGGACCAGCACGGCGCGCTGCTCGCGCGAGCCTTTCATCGCCAGCTTGAGGCGCTGCGGAATGGTCATCGCCTGCAGCAGCGTCACCACTTTCTCCGGCTCGGCCTCGACCGCGACCTCGCCGCCGGTGTCGACGAGCGGCGCGTCGGTATCCTCGGTGGCGACCGCGGCCGGCACGATGCCGCGGGCGGTGAAGAACGTCAGCACCTTCTCGCTGGTGTCCGGGCGCGCGAGCAGGCCGGCCACGGCCTCGACCGGCAGCGCGGCGATGGTCTGGTTGGCGACGGTGGCGACGTGCGTCTCGTCGTGGGTGACGAGGTGGACGAGGATCGCGAGCTGCTCGTCGGCCCGCGGGGCGAGCGCGCCTTGCGCGGCAAGGAGCGACACCTCGGGATCGACGTCGCCCCGAACGAAACATTCGAGCAACGGCATGGCGGCCATGGGCTGGGGATTTCCTGTCTCAGTTGTCTGAGGGCGGGGTCAGGTTGTCTGGAAGGCGCGGCGAAGTCCGGCGACGGTCTGCACGAGCCGACCCCGCACATCGTCCATCGGCCCCACGGCGTCGAAGAACAGCCCAATCGCCGCGACGCCGCCGGCGCCGGCCTCGGCCGCCGCTGCAACCGTGTTCAACGAGATGCCACCGATGGCCAAGACGGGAATACCGACCGCCCGCGACACCGCCGCCAGCGCGTCGAGGCCGGCGGTGCGATGTCCACGCGGCTTCGACCCGGACGGGAACACGGTCCCGAAGATGACGTAGTCGGCCCCCTCGTCGGCGGCGGCGCGCGCCTCGTCGAGGGTGTGCACCGACCGGCCGACCAGGAAGGCAGCCGGCACGTGGCGCCGGACCAGCGCCGTCGGGATCGAATCGGCCTTCAGGTGGACGCCGTCGGCGTCGGCGGCGAGGGCGACGTCGACGCGCTCGTTGACCACCAGCCGGGCGGCGGCGTCGCCGAGGCGTTGCCGCACGCCGCGGACCAGGTCAATCGTCTCGACCGCCGACAGGTCGGGTTCACGGATCTGCAGGAGGTCGACGCCGGCCTCGCCGGAGAGCACCAGGCGATCGGCGAGCGGGCCGAGTCGCGTCGCCTCGGTGATTGGCTCGGCGGGCGGCGCCAGGCGGCTGCGGTCGGTGACCAGGCAGACGCAGGGCCGCGGCAGGCTCACGGCCGGCCGTCCCCCGAACCGGAAGGCGATCCGGACGGTGCCCCGGACGGCGCCGAGCCGCTGGTCGTGCGGATTGAGACGGCCTCGGCCAGCCCGGCCCCCACCAGCATCAGGCCGATGCCGGACACGGCGCCGCGGGCCCAGCCGGACCGCGCGATGTCGACGATCGACGTGGCCGCCATCTGGATGAACGCGTTGCGCTCCCACAGCCCCGACCACGGGACGATGAGCAGGACCAGCCCGGCCTCGACCAGATAGGCGATGAACAGGAGCTGTCTGAGCACTACGCCTTGACGCGCGACAGGCGCTCGATGCGGGCGCGGGCATCCCGGTAGTCGCTCTGCTCCGCGACCGAGATCGAGCAGCACGGCCAGGGCGCGCTGGTGCTCGCCGGTGGTCTCGAGCGCGTCCGCCAGCTCGTAGAGCGCCGAGCGGTGCTCGTCGATCTTCGGCGCCGGCGCCTCGGAGGCGATCTCGAGCCACTGGACGGCCTCGGTCAGCATGGCGTGCTTGCGGTAGAGGCGTCCGAGCGACTGGGCCGAGCGGAAGCGGTAGCGCGGGTCGCGCGCCGCCTTCTCGAACGCGTCGGCGGCTTCCTTGAGCATCGCCGCCGCGGCGTAGGTCTGGCCGACCCGGAAGTTGCGGGCGGCGTGGTCGCCCGGCGGGAGCGCCGACGAATCCTGCAGCACCTTGCCGCGCATGCCGGAGAAGACGTTGTCGAGCTGGCCACTGCCGTCGGCCACCGCCTCGACTTCCGCTTCGGGCTCGGCGATCACCGCGACGGGCGTGTCGCTCCAGTCGCCCGCATCGCTGGCCTCGAACTCGACGACCTCTTCGCCCTGATCCATCTCGGGCAAGCCGGCCAGCGTGTCGGCCGTGATACCGCCGACGACCGGCGACACGGCGTCGACGTGCAGAGCGGCGGGTGGCGGCACGGCCGGCGCCGGGGCGACGGCAGCCGAGGGGGCCGCGGCTGGCGCCGGCGCAGCGGCTGGCGCGGCCAGCACGGGCGCAGCCGGGGCGGGCGGGTCCGCGGCGAACGCGTCGTCGTCGAGCAGCGACAGGCGTTCGGCAATCACCGCGTCCGGATCCTTCTCGCCGAGCGTGACGAGCACCCGGCGCAGGCGATCAGCGTGGGCCGAGTGCTTCGGGTTGCGCAGGAGGAGGTCTTCGGCGATGACGCGCGCCTTGTCGGCCTCTCCGGCGTCGAGGTACGCCTCGGCCAGCTCCTGCTGCGCGGCGGTCAGCGCCGCGTCGAGATCGCCGTCGACGCAGACCTCGACCAGGCGCAGGAGGGCGGGCAGGTGCCGCGGTGCCTTCTCGAGGAAGCTCTGGAGCCGGCGCGCCGCATTGCCGAAGTCGCCGGAGGTGGCGGCGTGGTCGACCAGCAGGTCGACGATCGCGTAGCGCGCGTTGGACGACGCCAGGTGATCGCCGAGCGTGGCGACCTCCTCGACGGCCTTGCGGCGCCGCGGCGAGGAAGCGGATGAGGTGGTCGCGGGCGGCGTCGAGGTTGTCGAGCTTGAGCGAGCATCTTGCCGCCGGTGAGCAGCAGCTCCGGATCCTTGGTCGTGCTGGTGTCGGGCAGGAAGCGCTTGGCGCGGGCCACTTCGTCGCGGCCGAGCGCGGCCTTGGCCAGCCGCAGCGACACTTCGGAGGCGCCGGGGTCGCGCTTGACGACTTCCTCGAGCAGCTGCTTCGGCCTCGTTGACCCGCTTGCGCGAATCGAGCTCCTTGGCCAGCGCCAGCAGTTCGACCGTGATGGTCTTGCCGATGCGAACCTGAATCCAGGCGGCCTGCAGCCGCGCCTCGAAGTCGTTGGGGTCGAGCTCGGCCAGGCGAATGACGAGCGCGTCGGCGCCGTCCTGATCGCCGCGCCCCTTGCGCTTCTCGATCGCCGCGCTGCAGGTGGGTCTTGGCGTCGGCCAGCTGGCCCTGCTGGGCGCAGGCTTCGACCAGCTGGAGCAGCGCACCTTCGTGCTGCGGGTCGAGCTTGAGGACCTTGCGGTAGCTGGCGGCGGCCTTGGCGTGGATCCCTTCCTTCAGGAAGTGATCGCCGAGCCGCAGGAACTGGGCGACGGCCTGCGCCGCCTTGCCGGCGCGGCCGTAGAGATCGCCCAGCGCCGAGGCCGTGGCGATGTCGTCGGGGTAGGCGCCTGACGACGTGTTCGTATTCCGCGATCGCGCCATCGAGCCGCCCCTGTCGGAGCAGCTTCTCGGCTGTGCGAAGCGCGTCATCCCGATCGATGGCCACTCGTCCCTCAGCCGCCCGTTGTTCGGTGCCCGTCACTCGATGGTATCAAACAGTGTCGGCGTGTGAAACGAACGGCACAAGAAGGATCGCCGGTGCACCGGCGAATACCCGTGCCGGGACACGGCCGCCAGATGCTCGGGAGTCGCATAGCCCTTGTGCCGGTCGAACCCGTACCGGGGATCGGCATGGTGCAACGCCTCCATTAATCGGTCCCGAGCGACCTTCGCCACAATCGACGCGGCGGCGATGGCCGCGCACTGCCGGTCGCCGCCGACGATGGCCCGCTGCGGCAGGGGAAGATCGGGGATGGCGAAATGCCGTCGACCAGGACGACGTCGGGCAGCGGATCGAGGGCCATGACACAGCGGGCCATGGCCCGGAGCGACGCCTGGTGGATGTTGACGGCGTCGATCTCGGTCGGCTCGGCCCAGCCGACCGCCCAGGCGAGCGCGCCTCGCGCTGTGATGCGGCGACGTAGAGCCGTTCGCGCGCGTCGGGCGTGAGCAGCTTCGAGTCGCGCAGGCCGGGGATGTGGCCGCCCGGGATCGAGCACCACGACGCCGACCGCCACCGGCCCGGCCAGGCAGCCGCGGCCGACTTCGTCGACGCCGGCCACCCGAGGGTAGCCGAAGCGGCGGAGAGCTGTTTTCGACCGTCGCGCGTCGGCCGCGGGCCCGCATGGGCATCGGCCCGGCCGCGACTCAGGCGCGTGCGCTTCTGTTCCTTCATGCGGGCGGCCTTGCCGCGCAGGTCGCGCAGGAAGTACAGCTTCGCGCGGCGGACCTGCGCCGACGCGCATCGACCTCGACCTTGTCGATCGTCGGCGAGTGCAGCGGGAAGATGCGCTCGACGCCCTGGCCGAACGACACCTTGCGGACCGTGAAGGACGCGCGGTGCCGCCGCGGTGCATGCCGATGACCATGCCCTCGAACACCTGGATGCGCTCCTTGTCGCCCTCGCGCACCTTCACGTGGACGCGCACGGTGTCGCCGGACTTCATCGGCCGGCCGCTCGACCAGCTGCGCCTTCTCCACCATGTCTTCGATGAGGTTCATGATTCTGCTCCTTTCCTTCCGCTCGCCGGCTCCGTGCCGCTCGGCTCGTCTCCAGCAGCGTCCGCTCGCGTCGGCTCCCGCGTCCGCGCGCCGCGCTCGAGCAGATCCGGCCGGCGATCGAGCGTCCGCTCGCAGCGCCTCCCGCAGCCGCCACCGCGCCGATCTCGCGCGTGGTGCCCCGAGAGCAGCACGTCGGGCACCCGCCGTCCTTCCCACTCGGCCGGCCGCGTGTAGTGCGGATAGTCCAGCCACGGCCGCGGCGAAGGAATCCTCGCTCGACCGATCGCGCATCACCCACGACCCCGGGCACCTGCCGCGCCACCGCATCGACCACCACCATGCGCCGCCAGCTCGCCGCCGGACAGCACGTAGTCGCCGATCGAAATCTCCTCGGTCGCCAGCGCCTCGCCCACGCGCTCGTCGATCCCCTCGTACCGCCCGCACAGGAGCACGATGTGCTCCGCGCGGCTCCACGCCGACCGCCACGTCGTGCGTGAAGCGCCGGCCCTGCGGGCGTCGGCAGGATCACCGCGTCGGGCTCCCCGCGCGTCGCGCCGGATGTGCGCCACGGCGCGAAAGAACGGCTCCGGCTTCAGCACCATCCCGGGCCCGCCGCCGAACGGCGTGTCGTCCACGACGCGGTGCCGGTCGGTGGTGAAGTCGCGCAGGTCGTGGACCGCGATGTCCACGATGCCGCGCTCGCACGCCCGGGCCACGATGCCCTCGCGCGCGACGCCCCGAACCATCTCCGGGAAGATCGTGACGATGTCGACCCGCATGACCATCGTCGTCCCTTCCCCCCCGCCCGCCGCCCCGGCGTCCGCTGCCCCGCCGTTGCCGGCTAGCGTGGCGTCCGGCCTTTCCCGCGCCGCGCCGGCCGCGGCGCCGGCGAGGGCGCGTTCAGCTCCAGCAACCCCGCCGGCGGACGCAATCACAATCCGCCGCGCGGCCGGGTCGATGACCCGGCAGATGTCGTCGGCGAGGGGCACCAGCACCTCGCCCTGCGGCGTCCGATGACGACGCACGAGGCCCGCCGGCACGCCGTCGACGCGTCGCACCGTCCCGACCGGCGAGCCCGCCGAGCCCGGCCCGCCCGGCCGTCGACCGTCTCGACCACGCAGCCGACCAGATCGGTCTGGTAGAACCGTCCCGGCTCGCAGCGCCGCCCGGTCCGACGCCACGAATCCACAGTCCCAGGCCGCGCAGCGCTTCGGCGGCCTCGATCGTCTCGACGCCCTCGAACAGCACCAGCGGCCGCTCCCTGTGCCAGCGGACGTCGTCGATCCGCCGGACCGACGTCCGTCCGGCGCGCGCCCGGCCGCGGCCGTCTTCAACGCGGCTCCCGGCACGAACCGCAGGTCCGCGAAGTCGGTCTCGGGGCTTCACCACCACCTCGCCGCGCAGCCCGTGCGGCCGCTCGATCGTCCCGACCAACACGAAGTCGTCCGCGGCCACGTCGCGTTCCTGCCACCTCGTCGGCCGGCCGCGGCCGGCTCACCGGTTCTCGCGGAACTCGACCTGCGCCTTGCCGCCGGCGCTTCTCGGCCGCCAGCGACACCAGCGCACGCACCGCCTGCGCGGTGCGGCCCTGCCGCCCGATCACCCGGCCGATGTCGCCGGGCGCCATGAACAGCTCGACGACGGCGATGCCGCGATGCTGCGCCTCGGTGACGCGCACCTGTTCCGGCTCGTCGGCGAGCGCCCGGCCGATGACCTCGACCAGCGCGGGCAGGTTCGCCGCGCCCGCGCCGTCCGATGCCGCTCCGGCGCCGCCGGAGCGGCCGCCGCCACTGCCGGAACGGCGGGGTTGCGGGCGACGAGCGTCTTCAGCGTGTTCGACGGCCTTGGCGCCCTTCGACACCCAGTGCGCGAAGCGATCGCGATCGAGCTGGAAGAACTCCGGCTTGCGGCGCGGATCGTAGAGCCCGAGGCTCTCCGTCACGCTGCCGTCACGGGCGCTGCGCGCCTCGACCACCACGATGCGGAAGAAGGGACGCTTCTTCGAGCCGACACGAGTCATGCGAATAGTAACCATTGTTTCCTTCTCAACGAGCGGGGTGCCTTCCGACACGACGACCCGCGCCTAGCGGCCCTGCGGCCCCATCATCTGCCGCAGCTGGCCCATCTTCTTCCGCATGGCGGCCTTGCCGCCGCCACCCTGGCCGAGGCCGCCGACGACCTTCAGCATCTTCTTCATCTCGACGAACTGCTTGAGGAGGCGATTGACCTCCTCGACCGACGTGCCGCTGCCGCGCGCGATGCGCTTGCGCCGGCTGCCGTTGATCAGCGTGTGATCGTCGCGCTCGCCTGGGGTCATCGAGTTGATGATCGCCTCGACGCGATCCATCTGCTTTCTCGTCGACCGCGCCCATCGCGCCGCTTCAACTGCCCCATCCCGGGAATCATCCCGAGCATCGATTCGAGCGGCCCCATCTTGCGGATGGTGCGGAGCTGATCGCGGAAGTCGCTCGAGCGTGAACTGGTTCTTGCGGAGCTTCTCTTCGAGCTTGCTCGGCCTGCTCGCTGATCGACGACCTGCTCGGCCTTCTCGATCAGCGTCAGCACGTCGCCCATGCCGAGGATGCGCGAGACGACGCGATCGGGATGGAACGGCTCGAGGTTCTCGAGGCGCTCGCCGCTGCCGACGAAGGCGATCGGCACGCCGACCACCGAGATCACCGACAGCGCCGCGCCGCCGCGCGCGTCGCCGTCCATCTTCGAGAGCACGACGCCGGTCAGGCCGATGCGGCGGTTGAACTCGCCGGCGCTCTTGATCGCGTCCTGCCCGGTCATCGCGTCGGCGACGTAGAGCAGGTCGGTCGGACCGACCGCGGCCTTGATCGCCGCGAGCTCGGCCATCAGGTCGTCGTCGATGTGCAGGCGGCCGGCGGTGTCGACGATGACGGTGTCGAAGCCGAGCGTTCCTCGCCGCGGCCATGGCGCCGCTGGCCCGCGACACCGGGTCGAGGTCGCCCTCCGGATCGTGGACGCGGACCTTCACCTGCTCGCCGAGGACGGCGAGCTGCTTGATGGCGGCCGGGCGGCGCACGTCGGTCGACACCATGATCGGGTGGCGGCCTTCGCGCGTCAGGAGGCGCGCCAGCTTGGCGCTGGTGGTGGTCTTGCCGGAGCCCTGCAGGCCGAGGAGCAGGATGACGCGGGGCGACGCCGAGGTGGGCGGCAAGCCGCCCTTGGCGTCGCCGAACAGCGCCAGCATCTCGTCCCGGACGATCGCGACGACCTGCTGGGCCGGCGTCAGGCTCTTGAGGACGTCCTCGCCGACGGCCCGATCGCGGACGCGGTCGATAAACGCCTTGACGACCTTGAAGTTGACGTCCGCCTCGAGCAGCGCCATCCGGATCTCGCGCAGCGCCGCCTCGACCGACTGCTCGGTGAGGCGGGCGTCGCCGCGGATCTGGCGGAAGACGTCCTGGAGGCGATCGCTGAGGGAGTCGAACATGACGGTTCGGCCGGCGCCGCGCCCGCCTCATGGGCGGCCGGACGCACGGCGGCAAACGGTTATCCTAGCAGCGGTTAGGAGGCGCGGTCAAACGGCGCCCTGCTCCCGGCCGGGCGCAAACCCCCAACTTCCAACTCCCAACCTCCAAGGCACTCCCAATTCCCAACTCTCCAGGGGCCGCAGCCCGTCGGGCACCCGTGCCTGCCCCCGGACGGCCGAACTGTGAAGCACCCTTTGGAAGTTGGAAGTTGGGAGTGCCTTGGGAGTTGGAGGTTGGGAGTTGGGAGTTGATTGGGAAGGGCGGCCTCTAGACCGCCGAGAGCTTATGGCCTAGTTTCTCCTTCTTCGTCTTGAGGTAGCCGCGGGTGTGCTCGGACGGCTCGATTTCAATCGGCACCGACTCCACCACCGACAGGCCGTAGCCCTCCAGGCCGACGAACTTTCGCGGATTGTTCGTCAGGAGCCGCATCGACCGGACCCCGAGGTCGCGGAGGATCTGGGCGCCAATCCCGTAGTCACGCTGGTCCGGCTTGAACCCGAGCTGCTCGTTGGCCTCGACGGTGTCGAGCCCCTGATCCTGCAGCTGGTAGGCCCGGATCTTGTTGGCCAGGCCGATGCCCCGGCCTTCCTGGTTCAGGTAGAGGAGCACGCCGCGCCCTTCGCGGGCGATGCGCTCCATCGCGGTGTGGAGCTGCTCGCCGCAGTCGCAGCGCGCCGAGTGGAACACGTCGCCGGTCAGGCACTTGGAGTGGACCCGCAACAGGACCTCCTCCCCGGACCCCAGGTCGCCCCGGACCAGCGCCACGTGGGTCTCGCCGTCGATCTGGCTTTCGTAGGCATGGACCGTGAACTCGCCGTGCGCGGTGGGCATCCGCGCCGACGCCACCCGCGTCACCATCCGCTCGGTCCGCATCCGGTAGCGGATCAGGTCGGCGATGGTGATGATCGGCAGCTTGTGCTTGCGGGCGAAGGCGAGGAGGTCCGGGACCCGGGCCATCGTCCCGTCCTTCTTGGTGATCTCACATATCACCCCGGCCGGCGCCAGGCCGGCGATGCGGGCCAGGTCGACCGCCGCCTCGGTGTGGCCGGCCCGGACGAGGGTCCCGCCGGCCGACGATCGCAGCGGGATCACGTGGCCCGGCTTGACGATGTCGCGCGCCGTGGTGGCGGGGTCGATCGCGGCCCGGATGGTCGCCGCCCGCTCGGGCGCGGATACGCCGGTGGTGACCGTGCTGACGTCGATGGGCACGCACATCGGCGTGCCCCGCCGCGACGAGTTGTCGGCGACCGCCAGCGGAATCTCGAGCTCGTCGAGCCGCTCCGGGGTCAGCGACAGGCACAGCATGCCGCGGGCGTGCGTGATCATGAAGTTGACGGCCGCCGGCGTCACCCGCTCCGCGGCCATCGTCACGTCGCCTTCGTTCTCGCGCTCCTCGTCGTCGACCACGACGATCATCCCGCCGGCCCGAATCGCGGCCACCGCCTCGTCGATCGACGAGAACGGAGCGCGGCGGACCGGGCGCGGCCCCGCCTTCGCCGGGGGGACGCCGGCCGGCTTCGGCGCGGCGGGCCCCGCCTTCGCCGGGGGGACGCCGGCCGGCTTCGGCGCGGCAAGCCCCGACTTCGCTCGGGACTTCGAGGGGGATCCCCTCTTCGACGACGGTGCCTTCGTTTTCATAGGTTCTGCGGGAGCCGGCCGCGGCGTTCCAGCATCGCCAGCCGGACGACGTATTTTCCCACAAGGTCGCACTCGAGGTTGACGGCGTCCCCGACCCGGGCCGCCGACAAGGTGGTGTGCGCCCAGGTGTGCGGGATGATCTGGACGTCGAACCACTCATCGTCCAGGGCGGCGATGGTCAGGCTGATGCCGTCGACCGCGATCGAGCCCTTGAGGATCATCCAGGGCGCCAGATCGGCCGGAAAGCCAATGCGCAGGCGCCGGAACTCGCCTTCGTCGACGATCGCCAGGAGGGCGCCGACCCCGTCGACGTGGCCCTGGACGACGTGGCCGCCGAGGCGCCCGTCCGCCCGGAGCGGCCGTTCCAGGTTCACCGGCCGGCCCGGCAGGAGCCGGCCCAGCGCGGTCACCCGCAGCGTCTCGGGCGAGACGTCCATCACGACGTGCGGTCCGTCGCGGCGGATGACGGTCAGGCACACCCCGCTCGTAGCCAGGCTGTCGCCGATGGCCAGCTCGGGGCCCAGCGCGGTGTCGAGTTCGAGCACGGCGCCGTCCGCCTGGCTGGCGATGGCGCGCACCGTGCCGGTGGCTTCAATGAGTCCGGTGAACATCGGCTTCAATCAGGACGTCGGCGCCGAGCGGCTCGGCACGCGTCGGCCCCAGGGCTCCCAGCCCGAATGACGGCGGCATGGCCCAGGGCACCCGCCCCGGCCCGAGGGCCGTCGGAGAAACATAGCAGCGGACGCGATCGACGACCCCGGCGGTCCAGGCGGCGGCATGGACCGCCGCGCCGCCCTCGAGCAGGAGCGACGTCACCCCGTACCCCAGGAGATCGGCAAAGGCCGCGCCGAAGACGTCATCCGAGCCCGCGATCAGCGTCAGGCCGCGCCCGCGCAGGGCGGCGGCCCGCTCCGGCGCCGCGGCACAGGCCGCCGGCGTGGTCACCACCAGTACGGGCCCGGCGGCGAGGGTGTCGCAGATGCGCGCCGTCGGCGGCGTCCGCAGCCGGCGGTCGAAGATGACGCGGGTGAGCGGCCGCGCCCGCCACACGTCACGGGCCGTGAGCACCGGATCGTCGGCGAGCAGCGTGCCCGATCCGATGCCGATGGCCGCGACCTCGGCCCGCACCCGCTGCGCGTGCCGCTGCGAGGCCGCGCCGCTGACCGTCGTCCGCGCGCCCGGCGCCGCCGCGATCGCGCCGTCGAGGCTCATCGCGATCTTGACGATGACGAACGGCCGTCGCGCCAGCACGTTGGTCAGGAACACCTCGTTGAGACGCCGGGCCTCGTCCTCGCGGACGCCGACCTCGACCTCGATGCCGCGATCGCGCAGGTAGGCGAAGCCGCGACCGGCGACCTCGTGGTAGGGGTCCTGCATCGCGACGACGGCGCGGCGGATGCCAGCCTCGGCAACGGCCACCGCGCACGGCCCGGTGCGCCCGGTGTGGCTGCACGGCTCCAGCGTGCAGTAGAGCGTGGCGCCGCGGGCCTTGGCGCCGGCCGCGCGCAGCGCGTGCACTTCGGCGTGCGGCTCGCCGGCGCGCTCGTGGAAGCCGGTCCCGACGACCACGCCGTCGTCGTCCACGATCACCGCGCCGACCATCGGGTTCGGGCTGGTGCGGCCGCGGCCGCGCGCGGCGAGCGCCAGCGCGGTGGCCATGTGCGCGTCGTCGCCGACCGTCGCCATCAGCGGCTCACCATCGGCGGCTCAGCACGCGTCCGTCACCACGAGGCCTCGAACAGCGCGTCCACGTACTCGCCGATCGAGAACGGGACGAGGTCCTCGATGCTCTCGCCGGTCCCTACCCAGCGGATCGGCAGCTTGAGGTCGTGCGCGATGGCGACCGCGACGCCGCCCTTGGCCGTGCCATCGAGCTTGGTCAGGACGATGCCGGTGACGCCGGCGGCAGCGGTGAACTCGCGCGCCTGGACCACGCCGTTCTGCCCCACCGTCGCGTCCAGGACCAGCAGCGTCTCGTGCGGCGCGCCGGGAATCTCGCGGGCCGTGATGCGGCGGATCTTCTCGAGCTCGCCCATTAGATTGGTCCGCGTATGGAGGCGGCCGGCGGTGTCGATCAGGATCGGATCGCGGCCGCGGGCGCGTCCCGCCTGCAGCGCATCGAAGACGACGGCGGCCGGATCCGAGCCGCTCTTGGCGCGAATCATGTCGACGCCGGCGCGCTGCGCCCACACCTCGAGCTGCTCGACCGCCGCGGCGCGGAACGTGTCCGCCGCGCAGACCAGCGGATCCTTCCCCTGCGCCTTGAGCGCCCGGGCCAGCTTGCCGACCGTCGTCGTCTTGCCGGTGCCGTTGACGCCGACGATCATCACGACGCGCGGCGGCGCGACGTCCGCCTGCGGTCGCTCGGCGGCGGTCAGGATGCGGGTGATTTCGTCCTTGACGATCGCCCGCAGACTTTCACCACGGCGGGCCCGCGCCCCAACCGCCTTGACGATCGCGCTGGTCGCGCCGACGCCGACGTCGGCCGAGATCAGCACCTCCTCGAGGGCCTCGAGGGTGTCGATGGCGATCGCGGTCTTGCCGCGCGCCTCCGGCGCGTCGGCCTGCTGGACGATCTCCTCGAAGCGGGAGAAGAGCTGGTCCTTGGTGCGCTTGAGGCTATCGGACAGACGCGTGAAAAAACCCACGCTCCGATGATATCAGCGGGCCTTCCGGCTCTTCCGCGGCGCCGGCGGCCGGCGGGCCTTCTTGGGCGTCGGCGTCCTGCGCGTCGACCGGCGCTTCAGACCCTGGACCCATCGCCGGAGCTCACCGTCGACGAGGCGCTCCAGGCGTCTCCTGAACGCGGCGCCGAAGCCAATCGGGATCTGCCGGGCGAACCCGGTCTCCTCGGAGAAGATACCGTCGCGGCCGGGGCCGACCGTCCAGCCGAGCGCGAGGCCCGACTCGTCGAGCCGTGCGCGGATGCCATCGAGCGCGACCGTCAGCGCCTGCATGGAGTCGACGCCATGACCGAAGTCGAGGCGCGAGACACCCGCGCCGCGGATGCGGAAGGGGCACTCCCAGTCGGCGCCGGCCCTGCCCGGCCGTGGCGCGCCGAGTGCAACGCGCACGACCGCACCGCTGGCCGCGTCGACGAGCCGGCGTTCCGCGAGGATGGTGCCGAAGCGGCATGTCAGTGCCTCCGGGTGTCGGCTTCGCTCTTCTGTGGCCGCAGCATCAGCTCGGCCAGTGCGGCCTGCGGGGTACGGACGCCGTCGAGCACCGCCTGCATCTGCTGGGTGATGGGCAGCTCGACGCCGTGCCGGCCGCCGAGATCGATCGCCGCCTGCGCCGTGCGGACGCCCTCCGCGACCGTGCGCTGACCGCGGAGCACGTCCTCGAGGGTGCGGCCGCGGCCGAGCTCGACGCCGACCTGTCGGTTGCGGCTGCGATGGCCGGTGCAGGTGAGCACGAGATCACCGAGACCGCTCAAGCCGGCCAGCGTGTCGGGCCGGCCGCCCATCGCGGTCGCCAGCCGCGAGACCTCGACCAGGCCGCGGGTGATGAGCGCGGCCATCGCGTTCTGGCCGAGGCCGAGGCCCTCGACGACGCCGGCGGCGATCGCCACCACGTTCTTCAGCGCCCCGCCGATCTCGACGCCGGCGACGTCGTCGGTGCCGTAGAGCCGCAGCGACGGGCCGCGGAACTCACTCTGGACGAGCCGGGCCGCATCGGCCGACGCCGACGCCACGACCACGGCCGTCGGCAGCCCGGCCGCGACCTCGGCGGCGAACGTCGGCCCCGACAGCACCGCGACCGGCCGCGACGGGCCCGCTTCGTCGGCGATCACCTCGGACATGCGGAACAGCGTGCCGTGCTCGAGCCCCTTGGTGGTGCTGACGAACGGCACCGCGGCCGGCGCCATCGCGACCGCCTGGTGGACCACCGCGCGCAGGCCGTGGGAGGGGACTGCCACGACGACCAGCGCGGCGTCGCCGACGGCGTCGGCGATCGACGCCGTCGGGCGCACCGTCTCGAGGGCCACGCCCGGCAGGTAGTCGGCGTTGACGCGCGACGCGATCAGGCGATCGACCAGCGCGGCGTCGCGGCCCCACAGACGCACGTCGTGGCCGAGCCGCGAGAGGTGCACCGCCAGCGCCGTGCCCCACCCGCCCGCGCCGAGAACGGCAATCGCGTGCATGGCTAGTCCCCTGGGAGCGTGATGGCCTGCATGAGTCCCGGAGCGCGGCGCCCCGCTGGCAAGGCGCGAGGAGGAAGAACATTGGACATCTGTACGGCCGCGTTGACACGCGGCCTTCGCTCGACGGCTCCGGACTTCGTCCTCGCTGTTCGCGTCGACCGACGAGCAACGCCGCCAGCGGGGATGCCCCGCCCGGGAATCATGTCAGTCATCACGTTTCCAGGGGACTAGATCGTCAGCGGGCGCTCGGTGCCGGCGCGCAGGCGGGTGATGTTGGCGTGGTGCTTCAGCACGATCACGGCGGCGACGGCCGCCGCCGCTTCCTTGACGAACAAGGGCTCGAGCCACGCCGCCGTGCCGAGCAGCGCCAGCGCGCCCACCAGCGAGCCGAGCGACACCAGCCGCGTCATCCAGACGACCGCGACGAATGCCGCGAGCCCCGCCAGCGCGGCGACCGGCGCCAGCACGGCGAACGCGCCGCTCGCGGTGGCGACGCCCTTGCCGCCGCGGAAGCGCAGCCAGATCGGCGCCACGTGGCCGAGGACCGAGGCGAGCGCCGCGAGCGCCGACCGCGCCGTCGCTGGCCTGCGTCCGCCGGGCCAGCCACACCGCCACGGCGCCCTTCGCGGCATCGGCGAGCGCGACCAGCAAGCCGACGGCGGGCGTCGTCGCCCGCAGCGCGTTGGTGGCGCCGACGTTGCCGCTGCCGATGCGCCGCACGTCGAGGCTCGCGACGCGGCGCACGGCCACCAGCGCGACCGGAATCGATCCCAGCGCGTAGGCGGCCACGATGGCGGCGCTGTCGACCGGCAGGCTCATCGCCCCGCCTGACGGCCGGCCTGTTCCCAGGTGCCCGGCGTCGCGTCGGACGCGGCACTGGTCTCGGCCAGCGTGCGGCGGACGAGATCGATCGCGCCGAGGCTGGCGAACGTCTTGACGTAGGTCCGCTCGCCCGGATAGCGATTCGTCTTGACGATCGCGGTGCCGCCGGGATGCGCCACGGCCAGGCAGACGGTGCCGACCGGCTTGGCCTCGGTGCCGCCCGTCGGGCCGGCGATGCCGGTGATCCCGACGCCTACCTCGACGCCGGCGAGACGGCGGACGCCTTCGGCCATCGCGACCGCCACTGCCTCGCTGACCGCCCCGTGCTCGGCGATGGCCTCCGCCGGCACGCCGAGCAGCGCGATCTTGGCCTCGTTGCTGTAGGCGACGACGGCGCGCTCGACCCAGGCCGAGCTGCCGGGGATGTCGGTGAGCCGCGACGTGACCAGCCCGCCGGTGCACGACTCGGCCACGGCGATGCGCCAGCCGCGCGCCACGAGGAGCGCGCCGACGACGGCTTCGATCGATCGGCCGTCGGTGCTGATGACGTGCGGGCCGAGCACGCCAACCACTTCGTCGACGCCCTGCTGCAGCGCCACGCCCACTGGTACGGCATCGCCGCGCGCGTAGATTTGCAGTTCGAGCTGTCCGGCCGAGGCGAGGATCGTCGCCTCGATGGGAATCGCGCGGGCCGCCCATTGGAGATAGAGCGGCTGCAGACGTTCCTCGGCGTGCGATTCGCCCAGGCCGGCCACCAGCACGGTGCGCGTGTGGATGCGCGTCGCCGGCGCCCGCGCCGCCAGGCGGCCCTGGAGCAGCGTCTCGAGCATCGGCTTGAGCTCGCGCGGCGGACCGGGCAGGAGGACCAGCACCTGCGCGCCGGCCTCGACCCACTGCCCCGGCGCCGTGCCGTTGCTGTTGTCGAGGACGACGCCGTCCTCGACGACCAGCGCCTGCCGCCGGTTGATCGCCGGCATCGGGATGCCGCGCGCCGCGAAGCGCGCTTCGAGCTTGGCGATGATCGCCGCGTTCTCGATCAGCGGCCGTCCGACCACGCGCGCCACCGCGTCGCGGGTGACGTCGTCGTCGGTCGGGCCGAGTCCGCCGGTCAGCACGATCAGGTCGGCGCGCGTCATCGCGTCGGCGATGACGCGGGCCAGCGCGTCGACGCGATCGCCGACGATGTGCTTGGCCCCGACGCCAATGCCGAGCGCGGCGAGGCCGTCGGTGACGGCGAGAGAGTTGGTGTCGAGGCGCGGCGGGACGAGCAGTTCGCTGCCGACGGCGACGATCTCGGCCGTGGTGAGGGCGGGCAGGCTCACAGCCACACGCTCATAGCCAACCGGGGAACGCCCACAGCAGGCCCCGCATGATGGCGTAGCCCCACACGCCGGCGAGGACGTCGTCGCACATCACGCCGTAGCCGCCCGGCAGCCGCTCGGCGCGTCCGGCCGGAAACGGCTTGATGACGTCACAGACGCGGAAGACGAGGAAGCCGACCAGCCAGCCGGTCCACGACAGCGGCAGGAACAGCGTCGTGATCAGCATACCGACCACTTCGTCGATCACGACGGGGCCGGGATCGATGCGCCCGAAATGCTCCTCGGCGGCGTTGGCGGCCCACACGCCGGCGACGAACAGCAGCACCAGGGCGGCGCCCTCCGCCCACCACGGCGCCACCTGGCGGAGGCCGATGGCCAGCGCGAGACCGGGGATTGACCCGAACGTGCCGGGCGCGAACGGGACGAAACCGATGCCGGCGACGGTCGCCACCAGCACGGACAGGGACAGTGGGCGATGCGGCGCCGCGGCCCCCGGGCGCGGGCTGCCGTCGACAGGCACGTTCATTCGGAGCGGGTATCCTCGCCGGCTCGACCGGCGCGCACCACGTCGGTGCCGGCGAGCCGGTCGTAGAGCGAGCGGCGATTGGCGCCGAGCAGGGCCGGCAGGAAGCCGATGCCGGCCGCGGGAACGGTCAGCACCTGGATCAGCGCGCGCACGACGGCAGGCGCCAGCCGCACCGGTCGGCCGCCCGCCTCGACGACGGCCAGACCGAACGCGGCCTTGCCGAAGGTGCGCCCGGCCAGCACCGTGCACATCGCGAGGTAGCCGACCGCCAGCAGCACCAGGAACACCGCCAGCGGCGCCACCGGCAGCCGCGACGCCTGATGCCATTCGACACCGGTGGCGCGAAGCGTCGCCAGGACCACGGCGGCGTCCACCGTCAGCAGGTACCGCGATGTCGACCAGCCCGGCGAGCATGCGCGGCCCGAGGGGCGCCGCGGCGCCATCCGGCTGGACCGCCGCCGCGTCGGCGACGACCGCGACCGGCGGTTCAGGCTCGGCGGCGACCGACGGCTCGATGAAGTCGATCCGCGTGGCGGGTTCGGGCTCGACGACGAGCGGCCGGACTCGAGCGAAGCCGGCCGAGACCGAGCCGGACGCCTCGCGGCCGGGCAGGATCAGCGCGCCGCCGCCGGCGCGGACGTCGCCGCCGAGCGGGGTGCCGCCCAGCGTGTAGGACAGATCGGCATCGGCCGCCGATGGCGACGCGGATGGCGGGGCCAGCGACAGGGCATCGAACTCCAGGCGCGCCTCGAGCCGCGGCTCGGTGTCGGCCTCGGCGGCGGGTGGGCCGGCCGCGAGCGTCAACGCCATCGGATCGGCGGCAGGAAGCACGCTCGGGGCGGGCGCCGGCGCGAACGCGGCGGCCGCCGCGGCCCGCGCCCGCGGCGCATCGGCGGCGCGGCGCACCGACAGCGGCGGCCGTGACGCTGGCAGGGCCGGGCGATCGTCGATGCCGGGCGTCGCAAACAGCGGCAGATCGAAGGACTCGGGAGCCGGGGTGCGGGAGGCGGCGCGCTTCTGGATGGCGGCCCGGGCCTGGGCCCGCGCCGACGGCTCGGACCGGTAGACGGGCTCGGGCGCGTGCGCGGGCGGCGCATCGAACGGCGCCTCGACGACCGGCGCCACCTCGGTCGTCGCCGACAACGACAGGTCGTAGCCGCAATGGCGACACCGGGTGTGGCCATCGAAGCCGAGGTACTGGCACTTCGGACACTTCATGGCGAATCCGCCCCTCTCGCCGGCGGGGCGGGCGCGAGCAGCGGCGAGACGATCGGCCAGGCGCGCTGAATCTGCGCGACCAGGGCGTCGGCCTCGAGCCGGAGCGGATCGTCGGCGGGGATCCGCGCCAGGGCCCGCCGCGCGTCGTCGTAACGGCGAGCGATGACGGCGTTTCGCGCGTCGTGCAGCGCGATCTCGGAGGCGCCGGCGTTGGCCGCCGGGCCGCGGCGCGTCGACACGCCGCCGACCCAGTCGGCGAGGCGATCGCGGGCCGCGACGGTGTAGCCCGCGACGAAGAGCAGGACGCCGGCCGCGGCGACGAGCAGCGTGTGCGCCAGCCTGGCTCGGCGCGATGCCGTCGCGACGGCATCGACGCGGTCGGTGCGCGCGGGGCGATCCGCGGCCGGCTGCGGCGCCAGCCGCGCCGCCAGCGAGCCGCTGACCACGAGCACGCCCGGATCGAGCACCGGCCTGGCCTCGACCGTCCGCCCGTCCTCGCCCCAGCTGCGGCGGACCTCGGCGGCAGCGGCCGCCGCCGCCTCGGCAACGCGTTGGCGTTCGGCCACCGCGCTGCGAGCCCGCTCGATGTAGGCGCGGGCCCGGGCGTTGGTGCGATCCAGGAAGAAGACGCGCGACCACACCTGCACCGCGCCGTCGTAGCGGCCGGCGAAGTACTCGTCGAGCCCGGCCGTGAGCAGCTGATCGATGCGGGCGGCCTGATCGTCCGGCGGGGACGGCGGCGCTGGCGGCGGGGCGAGCGGCGAAGCCGCGTCGTCGGACATGGGTCGCGACCCGCCGCGATTATCGGTGACTTCGGGCGAGCCGCGCAAGGATGGTGAACGCACCTGACGCGGCCCGCGCACGCTCCTGCTAAGCTCGCCGCGGCATGTCTCCGGGGCTGATCGAAGCGATTCCGAACGTGAGCGAGGGGCGCGACGCCGCCCGCCTCGATCGCTTCGCGGCGGCCATCGCGAACAGCGGAGCCGCCCTACTCGACCGTACCGCCGACAGGTCGCATCATCGCGCCGTCTTCACGTTCGCCGCCGATGGCGGGACGATTGAGCGCGCCGCCGTCGCGCTCGCCACCGCGGTCGCGGCCGAGGTCGATTTGACTGGCCACGCCGGCGTCCACCCGCGCATCGGCGCGCTCGACGTGCTGCCGTTCGTGCCGCTCGGCTCAGCCACCATGGACGACGCGGTGGCCATCGCGCATGCCGTCGGCCGCGCGATTGGCGAGGCGCTCGGGATTCCGGTCTTCCTCTACGAGGCCGCGTCGCGCCCACCGCACCGCCGCAGCCTCGAAGCCATCCGCCGCGGCGGTCTCGAGGGTCTCAGGGCGCGGCTCGACGAACCGGCGTGGGCGCCGGACTACGGTCCCCGGACGCTGCATCCGACCGCCGGTGCCATCGCGGTCGGCGCGCGCGGCCCGCTCGTGGCGTGGAACCTCGTCCTGGATCGGCCCGACCTGGTGCTCGCGCGCCGCATCGCCCGCACCATCCGCACCTCGAACGGCGGGCTCCCCTGTCTCAAGGCACTCGGCCTGCCGCTCGCGCACACCGGCCAGGTCCAGGTGTCCATGAACCTGACCGACTACCGCATCACGTCGATGGCCGAGGTCTACCGCACCGTGCTCGCCGAGGCCATCGCCGCCGGCGCCGACATCGCGGACAGCGAGATCGTTGGACTGGTGCCGCGCGCCGCGCTGGGCGACCTCCAGTCGGTGGCGCCCGAGTTCGCGGCACGTCATGACGCGCAGGTGCTGGAGGATCGCCTGGCTTCACACGGACTGCTCGGCTGAGTGCCGAACTCCCAGCGACCAACTCCCAACGCCCAACCTCGCCGAGCGCGCGTCAGCGGGCTTCCTTGGCAGTTGGAACGTGGCGGTTGGGCGTCAAATACTCTCGTCGGCGGCCGGCTCGCCGCCACGCCGGGCCGGCGCGATCCCGTAGGCGCGCATCTTCCTGTAGAGGTTGCTGCGCTCGACGTCGAGCACCTCGGCGGTGCGCGAGATGTTGCCCTGCTGCTCGGCCAGCGTCCGCAGGATGTAATCGCGCTCGAAGCGCTCGCGCGCCTCGTGTAGCGGCAGCACCGGGCCGTTGGTGCCGGCCAGCTCGCCGGCGCGGACGACGCCGTCGAGGAAGGTCAGGTGCTCGATCGCGATGGTGTCGCCCGGAACCATGATCAGCAGGCGCTCGATGACGTTGCGCAGCTCGCGGACGTTGCCCGGCCAGGCGTAGCTGCGCAGCGCCGCCAGGGCGCTCGGCTCCCACGCCTTCGGCCGCCGGCCGTACTCGCGCGACAGCTCGCCCATGAAGTGCGCGGCCAGCCGCGGCACGTCCTCGTCGCGGTCGCGCAGCGGCGGCACGAACACCGGGATGACGTTGAGGCGGAAGTAGAGATCCTCGCGGAAGCGGTTGGCGCGGATCTCGGTCGGCAGGTCCTTGTTGGTGGCGGCGATGACGCGGACGTCGACGCGGACGCTGGCGGAGCCGCCGACCGGATCGACGACCTGCTCCTGCAGCGCGCGCAGCACCTTGGCCTGCGTCTTCAGGCTCATGTCGGCGATCTCGTCGAGGAAGATGGTGCCGCCGTCGGCGGCCTCGAAGCGGCCGCGCCGATCGCTGACCGCGCCGGTGAAGGCCCCCTTGACGTGCCCGAACAGCTCGCTCTCGATCAGTTCTTCGGGGATGGCGGCGCAGTTCACCTCGACGAACGGCCCGCTGCGGCGGCGGCTGAGGGCGTGGACGCTGCGCGCGACCAGCTCCTTGCCGGTGCCGTTCTCGCCGTAGATCAGGACGCGGCCGTTGGTCGGCGCGGCCATCGCGATCTGCTCGCGCAGCTCGCGCATGCTGTGGCTCTCGCCGACCATCACCAGGCGGCGGTCGGCGGTGGCGCGCAGGGCCCGGTTCTCGGCCTCGAGGTTGCGCTGGCGCAGCGCGTTGCGGACCACCAGCATCGTCTTGTCGAGCGAGAGCGGCTTCTCGACGAAATCGAAGGCGCCCATCTTGATCGCCCGGACCGCCGACTCGACGTTGCCGTGGCCCGAGATGACGATGACCTCGGCGTCGACCCGGCGCTGACGCAATGCGGCCAGCGTGTCGAGCCCATCCATGCCCGGGAGCCAGACGTCGAGCAGGATGGCGTCGTAGGCGCGCCGCGACGTCGCCTCGAGACACGCCTCGCCGCTCGGCGCGGTGTCCACGTCGTAGCCGTCGTCTTTCAGCACGGCGGTCAGCGCGGCACGGACGCCGGCTTCGTCGTCGACGACCAGAACGGAAGCTTTCATGCGGCTAGTGGCCTGTCTTGGCTGAATCAATACCGGATGCCGGAGCGCGGCGCCCGGATGGCCAGGCGCGAGGAGCGCGCAAATTGGTGATTTGTAAGCGACGAGCAACGTCGCCAGCCGGGATGCCCCGCCCGGCAGATGGTGGTGATTCAGCCAAGACAGGCCACTTGATGTTCAGACAGGCAGTTCGATGGTGAAGCACGTGCCGTGCGGGGTGTTGTCCGCCGCCTCGATGCTGCCGCCGTGCTCGGCGATGATCCGGCGGACGATGGCGAGGCCGAGACCACTGCCCCGCCCCTTGGTCGAATAATACGGCATGAACAGCTTGCTGCGATCGCCGGCCGGCAGGCCGGGCCCGTTGTCGGCGACACGCAGCCGCACCACACCGTGGGCCGGCAAGAAGGCCGTGTCGATCGCGATCACGCCGGCCGCGTCCCTGCTCATCCGCCCCGTCTCGCGCGCCTCGGTCAGCGCCTCGATGGCGTTGTCGACGAGGTTGATGACGACCCGCCGCACCTGCTCGGGGTCGAGGCGGACGGCCGGCAGGTCCGCCGCCGTCGTCAGCTCGATGGCGGCGTGCGTGACCAGGCCGGCGTAGAGCGCCAGCGCGTCCGTGAGCAGCGCGTTGAGATCGGTCGGCACCGCCTTCGGCGCCGGCATCCGGGCGAACTGCGAGAACTCGTCGACCAGCGACTTCAGGGAATCGACCTCGGCGACGATGGCCCGCGCGCACTCGTCGACGAGCCGGCGGGTCGGCTCGGGCGCGTCGGCGAAGTGCCGCTTCAGGCGCTCGGCCGAGAGCTGGATCGGCGTCAGCGGGTTCTTGATCTCGTGCGCCAGGCGGCGGGCGACGTCGCGCCACGCCGCCACCTTCTGCGCCCGGACGAGCGGCGTCACGTCGTCGACGACGAGGACGCTCTCGAGCGCACCGCCGTCGCCGCCAAGGGTGGTGGTGGCGGCGAGCAGGTGCCGCTCGTGCCCGTCGCGCACCAGCGTCACCTCGTGCTGCGCCGCGGTGTCGGGCGGCGCGGCGACCGCAACGCCGCCGCTCTCGGCGCCGACGGCGTCGACGCGTTCGCGCTCGCCCCGGCCGTCGGCGTGGGCCATGGCGAGCGCCGCCAGCGGCCGCAGATCCTCGCGCCCGAACACCACCGACGCCGGCGCCCCGAGCGCGTCGGCGTCGAGCGCGAGCAGGCGCCGCGCCACCGGGTTCACCACGCTGACGTGGCCGTGCGCGTCGAAGCAGACGACGCCGGTGGCGATGCGCTCGAGGATCGTCTCGAGATAGCGGCGGCGGGCGTCGGCCTCGAGGCTCTTCCGCTCCAGGTCGAGGCGCGATCGATCGAGCCGCTGCTGGCTCGACGCCAGCGCGCTGGCCATCGTGTTGAAGGCCTCGACCAGGGCGCCGAACTCGTCGTGCGTGTCCGGCTCGATGCGGTGATCGAGGTGCCCGGCGCCGATCTCACGGGCCCCGGCGGCGAGCCGCTGGACCGGACGCGTGATCCGCTTGGCGAGGAAGAGGCCCATCCAGGTCGCGCTGATCAAAATGAGCAGCGTCAGGCCGAGAAAGAACGAGAGATAGACGCCCTCGAGCGGCTGGCGCAGCGCGTGGAGCTGCGTGTAGTCCTCGTAGGCCTCGACGATCCGGGCCGAATGCCGGGCCAGTTCGTCGGTCAGGTAGACACTGGCGATGACGACGCCGGTCGGCTTGCCGTCCGGCGTCGGCCGGATCGGCGCCGACCCGCGCAGCAGCTCCCCGCCCGAGGGCAGGCGCTCGAGCGACCAGTTCTGGCCGCCCGTCGCCGTCCGCGACGCCAGCACGAACGCCGGCGCGAAGCCGGGCGGCAGGCTCGGCGCCGCCGCCTCGACGACCGCCGCCACTGGCGGCGTCTCGCGGCCGGTGACGCGATAGACCTCGACGAGGCTCAACTGGCGCTGCCCCAGTTCGGTGCCGAGGATGTCGCGGATCGTCGTCAGATCGCCGGAGGCGAGGTCGACCGTCGACAAGGCGCGGGCCAGCGCGGTCGCGTGCGTGGTCACCGCCCGCGTCCGCTCGGCGTAGTAGTCGCTGGCGATCTCGCGGGCCGAGCTGATCACCGTGTCGATGGGCGGCGAGAACCAGCGGCTGGCGGCGTTGCGGATGATCTCGCTGCCGACGATCAGCACGAGCACGGCGGGGATCAGCGTCAGGCCGAGCAGCGCCGCCACCAGCTTGGCGCGGAAGCGCGCGAACGGCAGCGCCCGCCGGCGCTCGACGACCAGCTTGAGGACGTTGCGGGCGAGGACGAAGACCAGCGCCAGCATCAGCGTCAGGTCGGCGACCGAGACCGCGTAGAGGACGACCGAGCTGAGGAAGTCCAGCGACAGCTGCGACGAGCGCGCCGCCAGCGACAGCATCGCCGCCAGGGCGGCGACGAGCAGCCCGATCCACAGCAGGATCAGGACCGGGTTGTCCCGCAGCGGCCGGCGGGGAGCGAGCCACCGCAGGCGTCCCGGGGTCATGGGATGAAGGTGAAGCCGGCGCTGCCGTGCGCCGAGGGCCGCGCCCACGGCCAGAACGACCAGGTATGGCGCGGCGAGGTCCGGCCGCGGACGCGCACGTCGTAGCTGGTGCGCTCCTGCAGCTCGCGGGTCGAGAACAGCGGCAGCCGCTCGAACACCGACACCCAGCGGCGGACGTCCTCGGGCCGATCGGTGGTCCGCTCCTCGGCGACGCGTCCGTCCTGGAGCAGCGTGACGTGGTAGCGCCGGGTCAGCGGATCGAAGCGCACGGTGACGGCGATGCGGGCCGAGTCGACCAGCTTGTCGAACCAGAACGTCGACGGGCGACGCAGCTCGACGTCGTAGGTGAACGTCGTCGGCAGGCCGCTGGCGATGGCCTGCTCGACGGCCGGCGTCACGACCCGCGGGGTCGAGAACGAGACGAGGATGGAATCGCCGCGGGCGACCGGCGCGACGGTGATGATGGCGTCGTCGCCGGTCTCGGCTGTCGCCGCCGCCGTCGACGCGGCCGGGAGCGGCACCGGCGTCTGCCCGGCTGCCGCGAGCGCGCCAGCGCCAGCCAGGCCCCAGAGCAGCCCTGCGAGCCTGGCCCGCCTTCGCCAGTCCGGCGACCGGCTTCGGCGCGCGAGCGCGGCGCGCGGCACGGTCATTCCTTGGCTCCGAGCAGATCCCTCAGCTCGGTCATGAACTCCCCGACGTCCCGGAAATGGCGGTAGACCGAGGCGAAGCGGACGTAGGCGACCTTGTCCAGCCCCTTCAGCTCGTGCATCACGAAGGCCCCGACGTCGGCGACCGACATTTCCTTTTCGGGGCGATCCTGCAGGGTCATCTCGACGCGATCGGCGATCGCCTCGAGGGCCGCCACGCTGACCGGCCGCTTCTCGCACGCCTTCAGCAGCCCGGCAATCAGCTTCTGGCGCTCAAAACGCTCCCGCCGGCCGTCCTTCTTGACGACCATGTACGGGATCTCGTCGACCCGCTCGTAGCTGGTGAACCGGCGGGCGCACTCGAGGCACTCGCGCCGGCGCCGGATGACGTCCCCTTCGCGGCTCTCACGCGAGTCGACCACCTTGTCGCCGAGATGACCACAGAAGGGACATTTCATCCGCGCGGCACCCCGCCTTCGGCTTCGGCGCCGGCCGGAACCGGCTCCAGCGCGGGTTTCCCGCTCGCCCGGGCCTCGTCGCCGATGCTGCGGACGCGGGCCAGGTTGAGCCCGTCCTGCATCATGAACAGCCCGCCGAGCAGCGTCACCGGGAGGAACGACGCCGCGTGGAGCACCAGGGCGGCGCCGACGGCGCGGTCGTTGTCGACGGCGAAGAACACGGCCGCCCCGATGCGGAACATCTCGTGGAACCCGCCCACCGCGCCCGGGGTCGGCGCGGCCACGCCAACCACCAGCAACGCCATGATGAGGAACGACCCGGTGAACGGGATCGTCATATGGAACGCGACGGTCACGAACCAGATGCCGCTGGCAATCGAGAGCCACAGCGGCAGCGACAGGGCAATCGCCTGGGCCAGCAGCAGCGGATCGCGGGTGACCGCCAGGCCGTCGAGGAGGCTGTAGACCAGGCCCGAGAGCTTCACCCGGAAGCGCTCCGGCAGCGGGCGGAGGCAGAGGTCGACGATGCGATGCGTGAGGGCGGGCTGCACGGCGTTGAGGGCCAGTACCGGCCAGGACACCAGCCGCGGCCACGGCGCCAATCAGCCCGGCGTCCTTCACCCGGCGATACAGTTCGCCGTTGACGCGCTCGAGGCCCGGGTCGAAGAAGAGCACGAACGCCCCGAACAGGACCAGCACCATGACGAAGTCGAGGAGCCGTTCGAGGATAATGGTCGTGGTGGTGGCCGGAACGCTGAGTCCTTCGCTGCGGGCCAGCAGGTACGGGCGGACGAGTTCGCCGGCCCGGGCCGGCAGCACCGTGTTGGCGGCAAAGCCAATCACCGTCGTCCGGAACGCCACGCGGAAGCGCGTCGGGCCGAGCGGCCGCAGCAGGTACTGCCAGCGCAGCGCCCGCAGCACGTATGTGACGGCGGTGGCCCCGAGCAGCGCCAGCAGGGCCCAGGGATCAGCAGCTCGAATCTCGCGCCACACCTGCGCGAAGTCGGCGTTCCGGAAGAACCAGCCGAGGAGCGCCAGCGTGATGCCGGCCACGGCGATGGTCTTCAGGTGGGTGCGCATCACAATCGTTCAGCCGCGGACTCTACTATAACGGTCGCGCCAAGTCTATGGGAAAGCGAGAGTTACTGCTCATCTCCGGCTTCGCCGTCATTGGTCTGCTGGTCTACCAGCTGACCATGCCGGCGACGGCCGACACCGGCGGTGGCTTCGCGGCATGGTGGGCCCGAATCCGCAGCCATGTCCAGCAAGACTGGGTCGAGAAGCGCTACGAGCGCAAGGACGAGGTGCCGGTGCCGGCCACGGCCAAGACCTTGGCGATCGAGCTCGACCGGGCCTCGATCACCATCGTCGGCGAGGCGCGGACCGACCTGGCGGTCGAGCTCTCCGGCGTGGTCTTCGGCGGCGATCAGCAGCTGGCCGCCGCCCTCGCGCAGCAGATCGCCATCGGCGTGACCACCGACGGACCGATCATGAAGGTCGCGGTCACCCTGCCGAAGCGCGACGACGTCGAGCGCCGGCCGCGCGTGCAACTGACCGTGAAGGTGCCGGCCCGGCTCGGCATCGAGCTGCGCCTGGGCGGCGGCGAGGTCGACGTCAGCAACGTCGCGAGCGTGCACGTCGCCAAGGCCTCCGGCCGGCTCCGCTTCGCCTCGATCGCCGGCGCCGTCTCCGGCGAGCTGGGGCCGGGCGAGATCGACATCGACCACGCCGGCTCGGTCGCCATCGAGACGCGCAACAGCCAGGTCCGCATCGCCAACGTCGCGGGGTCGTTCGAGGCCGAGGCGCGGCGCGGCGACTTCCGCGCCCGCGGCATCGGCGGCCCGGCCCATCTCGAAGGCCGCGACGTCGAGGCCGAGCTCGAGGACCTGGCCGGTCCGCTCCGCCTCACCGGCTCGGGCGGCGAAGTGCGTGTCCGCGGCGCCAAGGGGCCGATCACCGCCGAGACCGAGCGCACGACGCTGAAGTTCACACCCGGGACGGCGATCGCGATTTCGGCGACGACCGAACACGACGCGATCGAGCTGACGCTGCCGCCGGGTGGCGTGACGCTCGACATGGCGACGACCGACGGCGACATCCGCACGCCGGAGGGGCTGCTCCCCGTGCAGCGCGACGGCGACAACGCCAAGGCCAGCGGCGCGATTCGAGGCGGCGGCCCGCGCATCGTGCTGCGCGCCTCGCGCGGCGACATTACTGTCCGCTGACACCGGCGCGCGCGGCACCCGATTGACAGGCGCCCGCGGTCGTGGCAGCGCCGCGACGCGGGCGCGGGCGACGCGCTGGCGTCCGTGCCGCGAGTCGGCTACGCTTACCCCTCCTGCGAGCCGCCGTGGTCACGCCTTTCCCACTGATCGATTCATCACTCGCGGATCTCGAGCTCGTCCGCCGTGGCAAGGTGCGCGACGTCTATGCGGTCGATGATGCGCATCTGCTGATCGTCGCGACCGATCGCATCTCGGCGTTCGACTACGTGCTCGGCAGCGGCATCCCCGACAAGGGTCGCGTCCTCACCCAGCTGTCGGCATTCTGGTTCGACAAGGTCGCCGACCTCGTCCCGCATCACCTCGTCACCGCCGACGTGTCGCGCTTCCCCGCGTCGCTGGCCCGGCACGCCGACGTGCTGCGCGGCCGCTCGATGCTGGTCCGGCGGACGATGCCGTTCACGATCGAATGCGTCGCCCGCGGCTACCTGTCCGGGTCCGGCTGGAAGGACTATCGGGCGACCGGGCAGGTCTGCGGCATCCCGCTGCCGCCGGGCCTGCGCGAGAGCGATCGCCTGCCGGCGCCAATCTTCACGCCGGCGACGAAGGCCGAGAGCGGCCACGACGAGAACATCAGCGAAGCGCAGGCCGCGACCATCGTCGGCGGCGCCACGCTCGCGCGGCTGAAGGCCTTGACGCTCGCCATCTATGCCCGCGGCGTCGAGCACGCCGCCTCGTGCGGCATCATCCTCGCCGACACCAAGTTCGAGTTCGGCATCGCGACCAACGGCGAGACCGACGAGATCCTCCTGATCGACGAGGTGATGACGCCCGACTCGTCGCGCTTCTGGCCCGCCGACGGCTATGCGCCGGGCGGTCCGCAGCCCAGCTTCGACAAGCAGTACGTCCGCGATCATCTCGAGGCGATCCGCTGGAACAAGCAGCCGCCGGTGCCGTCCCTGCCAGATGAGGTGGTCGCCCGGACCCGCGAGAAGTACCTCGACGCCTACCGGCGTCTCACCGGGCGAGACCTCGCATGACGATCCGGCAGCAGATCGACGGCCTGGTCCGCGAGATGGTGGCCAAGGGCATCCTCTACGACGACGCCTCGCGCGAGTTCGAGGCCCGCTTCATCAGCGTCGCGCTCGAGGAAGAGAACGGCAGCATCGGCCGGGCCGCCGAGCGCATCGGGATGCACCGCAACACCCTCAGCCGCAAGATCGACGAATACAAGATCAAGAAGCCCTGAGCGGACGCTCAGGGCTTCTTGAATTCCCAACGCCCAACCGCCAACTCCCAAGGCACGCCCAACGCCCAATTCCCAAGCCGGACGAAAGGGCTACGGGCAAGTTGGGAGTTGGTTGTTGGGCGTGCCTTGGGAGTTGGAAGTTGGGCGTTGGGAGTTATCGATGGGCCCCCGTCGCGCTTGACAGCGTCGACGGCCCTCGATAGTGTTAGCAGTCGGCTAGGCTGAGTGCTAACAGACAGGGTGGGCGAGTGCTAGTTCCGGCATCCCCTGGCGGTCACCAGCGGCCCAGAATCCATGGTTTCAGTCAACGCACAACGGAGTTTGCACGCATGAAGGTCAGACCGCTCCACGACCGGATCATTGTCCAGCGCCTGGACGAAGGAGAGCAGCGCGTCGGGGGCATCATCATCCCGGACACTGCCAAGGAAAAGCCCCAGCAGGGCAAGGTCGTCGCCGCCGGCAAGGGCAAGGCGAAGGACGACGGCAAGATCCTGCCGCTCGACGTCAAGGCCGGGGACACCATCCTCTTCGGCAAGTACTCGGGCCAGGACATCAAGATCGACGGCGAGGAGTACCTCATCATGCGCGAGGACGAAGTCCTTGCCGTGCTCGAGGCCCAGTAGTTCGCGCTGAAGGAGTCATTTCATGGCAAAGCAGATTGTCTACGGCGAGAACTCGCGGCAAGCGATTCTCCGCGGCGTGAACGCCCTGGCCGACGCGGTCAAGGTCACGCTCGGTCCCAAGGGACGCAACGTCGTCCTCGACAAGAAGTTCGGTTCCCCCACGATCACCAAGGACGGCGTCACCGTCGCCAAGGAGATCGAGCTGAAGGATCCGCTCGAGAACATGGGCGCACAGATGGTGCGCGAAGTCGCCAGCAAGACGTCGGACATCGCCGGTGACGGCACGACGACGGCGACCGTGCTGGCCCAGGCGATCTTCCGCGAAGGCGCGAAGAACGTCGTCGCCGGCGCCAACCCGATGGAGCTGAAGCGCGGCATCGAGAAGGCCGTCGAGGCCATCATCGCCGAGCTGAAGACGTTCTCGAAGCCGGTCACCGGCCAGATGATCGCCCAGGTCGGCACGATCTCGGCGAACAGCGACCCGACCATCGGCAAGATCATCGCGGAAGCGATGGAGAAGGTCGGCAAGGACGGCGTCATCACGGTCGAAGAGGCCAAGACCCTCGAGACCGGCCTCGACGTGGTCGAGGGCATGCAGTTCGACCGCGGCTACCTCTCGCCCTACTTCGTGACCGATCCGGAACGGATGGAAGTCGTCCTCGACTCCCCCGTCATCCTGATCCACGAGAAGAAGATCAGCTCGATGAAGGACCTGCTGCCGCTGCTCGAGCAGGTCGCGCGGCTCGGTCGTCCGCTCCTGATCATCGCCGAGGACGTCGACGGCGAGGCCCTGGCCACGCTCGTGGTCAACAAGCTGCGTGGCACGCTCCAGGCCGCGGCCGTCAAGGCCCCGGGCTTCGGTGACCGCCGCAAGGCCATGCTCGAGGACATCGCCACCCTGACCGGCGGCCGGGCCATCACGGAAGACCTCGGCATCAAGCTCGAGAACATCAAGGTCGAGGACCTCGGTCGCGCCAAGAAGGTCACCATCGACAAGGACAACACGACGATCGTCGAGGGCGCCGGCAAGACCGAGGCGATCCAGGGCCGCGTCAAGCAGATCCGCACGCAGATCGAGGACACGACCTCGGACTACGACCGCGAGAAGCTGCAGGAGCGGCTGGCCAAGCTGGTCGGCGGCGTCGCCATCATCAAGGTCGGTGCGGCCACCGAGACCGAGATGAAGGAGAAGAAGGCGCGCGTCGAAGACGCCATGCACGCGACCAAGGCGGCCGTCGAAGAGGGCATCGTGCCCGGCGGCGGTGTCGCGCTGATCCGCGCGGCCAGAGTGCTCGACTCCCTCAAACTGGCCTCGGCCGATCAGCAGGTGGGCGTCAACATCATCAAGCGCGCCATCGAAGAGCCGCTCCGCTGGATCACGCAGAACGCCGGCAAGGAAGGCTCGATCGTCGTCCAGCAGGTCAAGGATTCGAAGGACGTCGAGTTCGGCTACAACGCCGCGACCGAAACGTTCGAGAACCTGGTCGCCGCCGGCGTCATCGACCCGACCAAGGTCGTGCGCACGGCGCTCCAGAACGCTTCGTCGATCGCCTCGCTCCTCCTGACCACGGAAGCGCTCGTGTGCGACATTCCGGAGGAGAAGCCGGCGGCGGCGGGCGGCGGGCCTGGCGGCCCCGGCGGCATGGGCGGGATGTACTAGACGCCTCCCGCGCTACGAGTACGTAGAAACGCCCGGCTGGGGAAACCTGGCCGGGCGTTTTTCTTTTGGTACGCGCGGCGTCAACTCCCAACTTCCAACTTCCAAGGAACTCCCAACATCCAACTATCAAGGAGCTGCCGACAAAGAATCACCACCGGCCGGGCTTCCCGCCGAAGCCCGGCTTGGCAGTTGGGAATTGGGAGTTCCTTGGAAGTTGGAAGTTGGAGATTGGAAGTTCGCGAACGCGAGTTCGCGCGCGCGTCTCAGCGCAGATTGAACGCGACTTCGATCGTCACGTAGACCGCGACCGGCTTGCCCTGCCTCGTGCCGGGGCGGAAGCGCCACTGGCGCACGCACTTGATCGCTTCCTGGTCGAGGCCGAACGCGGCGTCGAGCGAGCGCACGACCCGGATGTCGTGCAGCGTGCCGTCGACGCCGACGACGCCGCTCAGCACGGCGACGCCCTGCAGCTTGGCGCGCATCGCGTCGGCCGAATACTGCGGCGGCGTGCGGTGGATCAGGTCCGGCCCGGTCACGCCGTTGCCGACCCCGTACGGCCCGTCGCCGATGCCGTCGCCCGGGCCGTCGCCGACGCCGCGGTCGCGGCCGATCCGCGTGCCGACGCCGGTGTCCCCGGGGCCGCGCGCGTCGGTCGGCGGGCCCGGCACCCCGTCGAGCGCGCCGACCTGCGGGACCACGCCCGCATCCATCGGCGTCACCGGCAGCGCTGGGGCGAATTCGCGCTCCGACGTGATCGTGTCGGGCGTCGCCAGCGTGCGCGGCGACACAACCGGCACCGCCGCCAGGTCCGCGCCGCGCGTGCGCGCCAGCGCGGCCGGCTGCGTCGAGTGGTTGCCACCGCCGGAGCGGCCGCTGCCCTCGCCGAGCGTGTCCGCGAAGATGAACGGGCCGATCGCGGAAGCCAGGGCCGGCGCGGACGTGGACGTCACCGCGGGCCGCAGGCGCGCGAACCCCAGGATGACCAGGAACGCGATCGCGTGGGTCGCCACCGCGGTGCCGAACGCACCGCCGGCGCGAGCGCCGCGCTGGTCGAACGCCGTGGTGTCGAGAGGCGCCTCACTCAGGGAGAGCAAGGCGTAGCTGGATGGTGAGGCGATCGCACGGCGTCGCATGCCCCTTCAGACGCCGGCGGCGGGAGCTCGGCCGCAGGCGCGACGTCAGCGAAGGTTGAAAGCGACTTCGATCGTCACGTAGACCGGAACCGGCTGGCCCTGACGGGTGCCGGGCCGGAAGCGCCACTGGCGCACGCACTTGATCGCTTCCTGGTCGAGGCCGAAGGTGCCGTCGAGGGAGCGGGAGATGCGGATGTCCTGCAGCGTGCCGTCGACCGCGACGATCCCGCTGAGCAGCGCCATGCCCTGGATCTTCGCGCGCATCGCCTCGGCCGTGTACTGCGGCGACGTGCGGTGGATGAGATCCGGCGGCATGACGCCGTTGCCGATCTGGAAAGCGCCGCCGCCCGTGCCGCCGCCCTCGCCGGGGCCGAGGCCGGAACCGCGACCGGGCCCGGAGCCCGTGCCGGAGCCGGAGCCCGAGCCGCCGCCGATGCCGCTGCCCTGCGAGGCGCTCGGCGGCGCCGCGGGCGCGTCGATGAGCCCGATCTGCGGCACCTGCCCGGCGTCCATCGGCTTCACCGGGACGTTGAGCGCGAACGTCTGCTCGGGCTGCTTGACCACTTCCTTGGGCGGCGTCTGCGGCGGCGGCTTCGCCACCTGGACCGCGATCTTCTCGACCGGCTTGGTCTGGGCCTGCGCCGGCGGCTCCTTCATCTGGTTGCCGCCGCCACCGCCGCCGCCACCCGGCCCAGGCACGTTGGCCCAGACCAGCTTGGAGGGATCGAACGGCATCTCCTGGATCGGCGCCACGCTCGGCAGCGGGAGGAGGGTGAGGCCGTAGAACAGGAGAATCAGGAGGACGTGCGTGGCGACCGAGGTGCCGAACGCGCCGCCGAAGCGGCCCTTACGTTCACCGAAAGCGCTTCCGTCGGCCGACGACTCGTCGAGATGGAGCAGCGTGTAGCCGGAGGGGCTCACGGCAGCGGGGCGCGCCGAGGCCTGCGGGGCGGGCTCCGGCGTTGCCGCCGGAGGCGTCATGGCCGAGCGCGAGGGCATTTCAAGGGACATGGCGCGACCCGAATCGGCGGCATCTCTCATTGTGAACGAGGCCATCGGGTTGGTTCAACTGCAAAACCAGTGCCCCGACTGCCACATCGCCGAACCTTACGACACCGCACGCCGCTGTCCGGTTTTGCGGCCAGCCCGACGCCGCGCCGTCACCGCAGTGATACCATGAGGGGTCGCCGCAGAAGGAGTGCATATGATTCCCCGCCTGGGCCTGCCCGAAATCCTCGTCATCCTCGCCATCGTCATCCTGATCTTCGGGGCCAACCGGCTGCCGCAGCTGGGGAAGGGCCTGGGCCAGAGCATCCGCAACTTCAAGAGCGGCCTCAGCTCGGGCGACAAGGAAGAAAAGGACGCCTAGTCGCCTTCGCGAGGGCTGACGCCCTCGCTTCGGCGCCCCAAGGCCGCCCTGATCACCGCCGCGGTTTCGGCGGCTTGACCCGCTCCCGCTCCCGGCGTCCCGGCCGGGCGGCTCGCTTCTTCGCCTCCACCTTCGACAGCACCGTACTCTTCCGCGGTCCGCGGTTCCGCTCGGACTGCCGGACGGCGTCCAGGATGTCGGCGAGCCCCAGCTCCACCTGTCGGCGCTCCATATCCACCCGCGTGACCTGGGCCACCACCTTGTCGCCGAGCCGATAGCTCTTCCCGGTGTTCTCGCCGAACAGCACGTGCTGGCGGTCGATGAACCGGTAGTAGTCGTCGGCCATGCTCGAGATGTGGACCAGGCCGTCGACGAAGTGCTCGATCAGCTGCACGAAGAGGCCGAACGGGGCGACGCCGATCACGTAGCCCTGGAACTCCTCGCCGACCTTGTCGGCCATGAAGCGGACCTTCTTCCACTGGACGATCTCGCGCTCGGCCTCGTCGGCCCGGCGCTCGCGGTCGGAGGTGTGGCGCGCCGCCTCGGGCAGCTCCTCCTCCCACTCGCGGACCCGCTCCTCGGTCAGCTGGCCGTGGCGCTGGGCGCGCAGCGAGCGGTGCACGATCAGGTCGGGATAGCGGCGGATCGGCGAGGTGAAGTGGCAATAGCTCTTCGCCGCCAGGCCGAAGTGGCCGAGGTTGGAGACGTCGTAGCGCGCCTTCTGCATCGTCCGCAGCATCAGCATGGCGATGGCCCGCTCTTCCGGCGTCCCTTCGATCGCCTTGACCAGCTTCTGGAAGTGCTTCGGCTGGACGCTGTGCGACGGCACGCCGAGCGTGTGCCCGAGCGACGAGATGAACTCCTCGAACTCGTCGACCTTGAGGACGTCCGGCGACTCGTGGATGCGGAACAGGGTCGGCGTCCCGTGATCGGCGAGGTGCTGCGCCACCGTCTCGTTGGCGAGCAGCATGAATTCCTCGATCAGCCGGTGCGCGATGTTGCGCGACGACGCCAGGATGGCTGACACGCGCCCGGCCTCGTCGAGCACCAGCTCGTTCTCCGGCAGGTCGAAGTCGATCGAGCCGCGCCGCCGGCGGCGCCCGTTCAGCACCGCGAACAGCTCCCCCATCTGCTCGAACATCGGGACCAGCGCGGTGTAACGCTCGCGCATCGCCGGGTCCTTCTGCGTCAGGATGGCGTCGACGGCGTCGTAGGTCATCCGCTCGTCGCTGTAGATCACGCCGTCGTGCAGCTCGTAGCGCACCACGTCGCCCTTGGCGTTGACCTCCATCAGGCACGACTGGACGAGCCGATCGACCTGCGGGTTGAGCGAGCAGAGCCCGGTCGACAGCTCGTGCGGGAACATGTGCACGGCGCGCTCGGGGAAGTAGACCGAGGTGCCGCGCTCGTAGGCCTCGGTGTCGAGCGCACTCCCCTCCCGCACGTAGTGCGAGACGTCGGCGATGTGGACGCCGAGCCAGTAGTGGCCGTTCGGCAGGCGCTCGATGGTGATGGCGTCGTCGAAGTCGCGCGCGTCCTCGCCGTCGATGGTGACGGTCGGGACGCTGCGGAAGTCGGTGCGGCCTTCGATGTCCTTGGGCTTGACGACCGAGCCGAGGCGCGTCGCCTCGGCGACGGCGGCGTCGCCGTGCGCGTCGTTGATCCCGTACTTGCGGATGATCACCTGCAGATCGACGCCGGGCGCGTCGATGTCGCCGAGCACCTCGACGATGCGGCCGGCCGGGCCGCGGGTCGGTGTCGGCCAGCGGGTGATCGCGACCGTCACCATGTCGCCGGGCTGGGCGCCCTTGGTCTCGGTCGGCTGGACCTGGATGTCGACCAGGATCTTCTTGTCGAACGGGACGACATAGCCGAGGCCCGACGAGTCGAGCACGTAGCGGCCGACGACCTGGCTCGAGGCGCGCTCCAGCACCTGGACGACGCGGCCTTCGGTGCGCGTCATCGGCGGCCGGACCGGGCCGCGCTTCGGGCGGCCGCTGCGATCGGTGCGCTCGGGGACGCGGGTCACGCCTTCGAGGCGGACGACGACGCGGTCGCCCTGCATCGCCTCCTGGAGGTTGGGGCCGGCGACGTAGATGTCGCCGCTGACGCCCTCGACCGGGCGCTCCGGCTTGACGAAGCCGAAGCCCTGGGCGCTCATGTCGATGCGCCCGACGACCAGGTGCATGCGGTCGGGGAGGCCGAAGTGGCCGCCGCGGGTGGCGATGATCGAGCCGGCGGCGACCAGCTGCTTGAGGCGGCGGCGGAACGCCGGCCGATCCTCGCGCGAGATCTCGAGCCGCTGGGCGAGCTCCGCCAGGGTGGCGGGATGGTGGACCTGCTCGCGGATGCGGGCCAGGATCTGGTCGTCGGAGAGCATTGAGGGGATAGTACCTTGCAAAATCAGTAAATCTCGATGGGAAAGCCGCTCCCGGGCCGGTCCGCTGGAGAAAATCCAACCGCCGGACGTCCGGAGACGACAAAGGTGTGTGTGACGGACCTCGAACTGGCCGAACGCGCCCGGGAGGGCGATTCCGACGCGTTCGGGGTCCTGGTGGAGCGGCACCATCGTGCCGCCCTGCGCGCCGCGGTGGCGGCCCTGGGGCGGCCCGACGAGGCCGACGACGCGGTCCAGGAGGCCTGGATGGCCGCCCGCGACCGGCTCGATGGCTTCCGGGGTGAGGCGGCGTTCCGCACCTGGCTGCTGGCGATCGTCTGGCACAAGGCCGTCGATCGCCGGCGCGGGGTGACTCGCTGGCTGACCCGCCTGGTGTCGCTCGACGGCGACACCGCCGCCAGCATCCGCGAGACAGTGCCGCCGCTGGCGTTCGTCGACTCGGGGGTGGCGACGCCGGAGCGCCGCGCCCTCGACGGCGAGCAGCGACGGACTGTCGCCGGGCTGGTCAAGGCGCTGTCGCCGAAACTGCGCGATCCGCTGCTGCTGATCGGCTCGGGCGACTACAGCTACGACGAGGTGGCCTCGATGCTGGCCATCCCCGTCGGCACCGTGAAATGGCGCGTCTCGGAAGGGCGCCGGCAACTGCGGGTGAAGCTCACCCGCCTGGGTTTCTAGATGACTACGCAGGACGATCAGCCGCGCCCCGATCTCGACGCCGCCATCGACGCGGTGCTGCCGTCGCTCACCGCGATGAGCGACGACGCCGCGGCCGCCTCGCTGCGGCGTGCACGGATTGCGCTGGGCGACACAGCGCCGGGACGCGGGGGGGGCGGAGCCTGGCGTTGGGTCGCGGCCGCCATCGCGATGACCGTGGCCCTGTTCTTCGTGTCGGTCTGGCGGCCGTGGTCGCCCGTGGAAGCGCCGCAGGCCTCGATTGCCCAGGCTCCCCCGTTGCCGGCGAAGTCGCTGCCGACAACACCGACACCGATCGCACCCACGCCGCTGCCGAGTCGAACGATCGCGCAGCCCGCGCCGGGGTGGCCGCTGGTCCAGCCCGTGCGTCGGGCGCGCGACCTGCACGTCCGCGCGACAGCGATCGCACCGCCGAGCGCCGCGCCCAGACCTGATCCCCTGATCGCACTCACGCACGCCGTGCAGGCGATCCCTGAAGACGCCTGGAACGCGATGGCGCGTGCCCAGGATCCGCTGACGACGCCCGAGCTCGCGATCGAGCCGATCGCCGTGCCGCCCCTGGTCACGCCGCCCATCGCCGATGCGAGGGTGGCCCCGCTTGCCGAAGGAGACCGTTGATGACCGTCCTGCTCGCTTTCACCGCCCTGCTCGCCACGTCCGCGCCGATGCAGGAGCCAGCACCGCCGCCCCCCGTCGAAATCCGGATGCCCATGCCGCAGCCCGATTCCAGGGGCGGGTCCGAGCGCAATGTCCGCGTCGACGTGACGGTGACCGTCAAGGCCGCCGACAAGGCGGTTTCCAAGTCGTTGTCGCTGGTGGCGGCGGACAACCGCATGGTCCAGGGGCGCGCCGGCGTCCAGCTCCCCATCTTGAGCTCGGTGCCAGCGGCGGGCGGTCTTCCGAGTTTCACCTACCGCGAGGTGGGCCTCAACGTCGATGCGACGCCCCGCATCCTGCCATCCGGCAAGATCTCGGTGTCGGTGAAGCTCAACTTCTCCAACGTCCTGCAAGTCCAGGCCGGAGGGACCGAACGACCGAGCTTCGGCAGCGGCTCGCACGAGAGCAACGCGATCATGTTCGACAGCGGCAAGTCGCTGGTCGTGCTCGAAGGCGGCGATCCGGAGACCGGACGCACCTACACCGTCCAGGTGACGGCGACGATCCTGAAATAGGCCGATCAGCGCGGCAGAGCCGAGAGGACTTCGCCGAGGAGCTTCGATGCTTCGCCGGCCTTGCTGTTGGCGTCGAGACTGAGCTTGGCGGCGAGGTCGCGGGCCGTCGTCACCTGCTGCATCGCCGCATCGGCCTTGGCGGCGAGCTCGGCGTTGCCGAGCCGGGTCAGCTCGGAGGACGCGGCCGTCAGCGGCGGCTTGGCGTACTCGAGGTGCTGGGCGGCGTTGCCGAAGTTGGCAGCGTAGAGGCTCAACTGCGCGTCGAGCACCTGGGCGCGCGACTCGAGCAGCATCATCCGCAGGCGGGCCGCGTCGGCAGCGGCCCGGTCCGGCGCGGTGCTCGAGCGGCCGTAGAGCCACGCGCCGACGACCAGCAGCACCACCACCGCCGTCGCGATGCCGGCCTTGGCCAGCGCCGACATCTTCGGCGGCGGCGGCGCGGACACCGGCGTGGTCGTGGTCGTCAGGTCGTCGGCGCTCATACCCCTACCATACCGCGCCAGGCGTCCTGCTGAGCGCGCAGCGGCGCCAGGCGGGTCTGTTCCAGGTTGTCCCGGTAGAACAGGTTGTAGGTGTCGAACGGAATCAGCCGCCCATCCTTCGGATGGACGATGTGGACGCAGCTCTTCTTCACCGAGCGCACGTCGAAGGCGTAGGCATCGATGAACTGCATGATGATGATGCGGAACAGGTTCTTGTAGCCCAGGCCCTCGGGCACCTGCACCGCCGGCAGGCAGCACAGCAGATCCTGCAGGCTGCCGATGCTCGACGACGGCGAGTGGTTGGTCGCGAACAGCTTGAGAATGTCGGCCCGCACCTGCTGGTCGCGCTCGTAGACGATGGTGTTGCGGCCGCCCTCGATCAGAATCTTGGGATCGACCATGCCGGTCAGCGGCATGACGCCGTCTTCGAGCTTCAGCGCGTAGGCCATCGCCAGCGAGTCCGGATGGCACGGCACCGGGATGACGTCCTCCGGCTGGAACACCGAGGTCTGCTCGAGGATGCGGCGCCGCACTTCGGTCAGCGTCAGGCGATCGCGCTCGGCGTCGTAGCCTTCGAGGCGGCCGGCGGCCTGCACGGGCTGCAGCGTCACGCCGCGCACGCACGGCTGCTCGAGCGCGAAGTCGATGATCTTGCCGATCTCGCCTGTCGTTGACGCCCTTCTCGACCGTCACCACCAGCGTCGTCGAGATGCCGTGCCGATTCAGCCGCTCGAGCGCCTTGCTCGCGGATGCCGCGCAGGTCGGCGCCGCGCAGCCGCATCAGCGGCGTCGCGCTCGAACGAGTCGAACTGCAGGTAGACCTCGAAGTCCGGCATGTAGCCGGCGAGCCGCGCGGCGAATTCTTCGTCCTGCGCGATCCGGATGCCGTTGGTGTTGACCATCAGGTGGCGGATGGGGCGTGCTTCTTGGCGATGTCGAGGATGGCGAAGAAATCGGGATGGATGGTCGGCTCGCCGCCCGAAATCTGGACGACGTCCGGCTCGCCCTCGTTGCGCACGACCGCGTCGAGCATCTTCTGGATCGGTCGCGAGGTCACGGAACTCGGGCCGGTGCGACGCCGCTCTCGGCGTAGCAGATCGGGCAGGTCAGGTTGCAGGCGTCGGCGATCTCGACCAGCGACAGGCACGAGTGCTGCTCGTGGTCGGTGCAGAGGCCGCAGTCGTACGGGCAGCCCCACTTGACCGGCGTGTTGTAGCGCTGCGGCATCTCGGGCGGCTTGAGGAACACCTCGCGGCAGCGGCGGTAGTAGTCGACGTCGTCGGCGACCAGCACGCGCTCGGCGCCGTGCACCGGGCAGTGCTTGAGCATCAGCACCTGACCGGCCTCGAAGACGATCTTGGCGTCGACACGGCGATAGCAGGTCGAGCAGATGGAAATCGCGGTGTCGTAGAACAGGTAGGGGCGCGTCTTGGCCATGTCGGCTACTTCCTCGGTGACAGGATCAATCGCGCCAGCGCGACGAAAAACAGCTCACCGGCGCCGACGGCGAGCGCCGTCCCGGCGACGAAGGCCGCACCGAGGACCATCGCGACCGGCCAGATCTCCGACGCGTTCGACGCCACCGCAAAGCCGCCGCAGCCGCCGATCGCCAGCCCGGTGCCGGCCGCCAGCAGCAGCGCCGCCTGACCGAGGCTGGGCCAGGCCTCCGGGATCCGCTGCCGCCACAACCGGAACACCAGCAGCGCGAAGGCGCCGGCCGCGAACGGGATGGTCGCGACGAACACCAGCGACCACGCATCGGCCGACCCGCCGTTCGGCCGGTCGAGAAACGCGGCGCAGGATCCGCCGGCGACGCCGCCGAAGGCCAGCAGCAGCAACGCCGCCTGCCAGATGCGCGGCCGGCCGGCCGGCGTCCCCGGCAGCACGGGCGGAGCCGCCGATGGGAGCTGCGGCGGGGCCATGGGTGGTGGGCCGGGCGATTCGGTCATGATACGGCGCCCAGCGGCGCGCGCTCATCGTACGCGAACCCGCGAGTCGCGGGCGTAGGCGTGTTCACTGCGCCGAGGCCGACGGGTCGCCGATGACGAGCACCTGGAGGTCGCCGACGTTGGTATCGGTCGGTCCGGTGCGGACGAGATCGCCGAGGCGGTCGAGCGCGTGATACGCGTCGTTGTTGGCGAGGCTCGCGTCGATGTCGACGCCGAGCGCCTGCGCCCGCGTTCGCGTCGTGCCGTCGACGAGACCGCCGGCGGCGTCGGTCGGCCCGTCGATCCCGTCGGTGCCGACGCTCAGGAACGCGGCGGGCTCACGGAGCGCGTCGAGCGCCGCGGCCACCGACAGCGCCAGCTCCTGGTTGCGCCCGCCCTTGCCGCGTCCGACGACGCGGACCGTCGTCTCACCGGCGCCGACGACGCAGACGGGCCGCGGCAGGCGGCGTGACACCTCGAGCGCCCGCGCCACGAAGGCCGGGCCGGCCTCGCGCGCGGTGCCGACGATCGGCGCCTCGATGGTGATGGTCGAGAAGCCGCGATCGATGGCGGCGTTGCGGGCCGCGTCCATCGCGTCGACCCGGCTGCCGATCAACCGCCACGTCGATCGCGCCAGCCGCGGATCCCCCGGCTTCGGCGTCTCGGGCAGCTCGCCGCGGGCGCCGGCCTCGAGCCGCTCGCGGACGCCGGCCGGCAAGCGCGCCAGCACGCCGCGCCGCGTGACGACGGCGAGCGCGTCGGCCCAGGTCGAGGCGTCCGGAGCGGTCGGGCCCGAGCCGATGACGCCGGGATCGTCGGCCACCAGGCCGACCACATCCGAGAGCGCGAGCGTGACGACGTCGCAGCGCGCCGCCGGCCGCCAGGCCGCCGCCCTTCACCGCCGAGAGATGCTTGCGCACCGCGTTCAGCTCGTCGATCGACGCGCCGGCCTCGAGCAGGAGCCTGGTGGTGGCCTGCTTGTCAGCCAGGGTCACGCCCTCGGCCGGCGCCGCGAGCAGCGCCGAGGCGCCCCCCGACAGCAGGACCAGCAGCGCCTCGTCGGCGGCCGCGTGCGCGGCCAGCTCGAGGGCGGCCCGGCCGGCGGCTTCGCTCGCCTCGGACGGAATCGGATGCCCCGCCTTGATCGTGGCAATCGAGGCGGGCCACTCGCCCTGCCAGTGCGTCGACACAATCAGGCCGCGCTCGACCATCAGGCCGGTCTCGAGCGCGGTGCGCATCATCGCCCCGGCGGCCTTCCCCGCCGCGATGACGCGGACGCCGCCGCGGCCTGGCCGCGCCGCCATCCACGCCTCGAGGGCGGGGCGCAGCCGGCGTCCGGCGGCGACCGCGTCGACACCAGCTGCGGCAACCGCCCGGGCCTCGGCGCGCAGGCGCGCCACAACGTCGCCGGGCTCGGGGACGCGGCTCATGACGACGACAATCGTCGAAACGAGACCGAACCGGTCAGTGGTGGGTCTTCGGGTCGGACCAGGCGGACAGGTTCGTCACCTGGTCGAGCTGCCGCAGGATGCGCTCGCAGTCGCAGTTGTCGCACAGCTCGCCCAGGTGCTCCAGTGTGTGGCGAATCGCCTGCTCCACCTGGGCCACGGCCCGCGGCGAGAAGTGCTCCGACTGCGCGTGCAGACACTGACGGTGCCGCATGAGCTCGTCGCGGATGAACGCTTCTCGGATTTTCGTCGGACAGGATGGCTGGGACGACACTGGCGACGCGGGGAGCGTCGCATCGAACGGAGTCACGCGGCGGCGACTCGCACTCGGCATACCTGTGGAAGCACTGACCGTGATGACTGCGTAAAATCACTGTACGGGTCGGCCTCGGGCACTGTCAAGGTTCTTTCCAGGCGGCGATGGTCCCGGCAAGCGCGCCCACCAGGACGGTGGCCAGCACCAGCCCGACCACCATGGCGCGCGGCAGGAACACCGCCGCGCCGGTCCCGAACGCCTGCCCGATCTCCGGGCCGATCTGGGCGTTGACGGCCCCGAAGGCGGCCCACAACAGCAGCACGGCCACGAGCGCGCCGGCCAGCGTCTGGAGCATGCCCTCGACCACGAACGGGCCGCGAATCGCCGACGGCGGCATCCCCAGCAGGAACAGCACGGCCGTTTCGTCGCGGCGCGTCAGGTAGGCCAGGCGCAGCACGCTGGTGATCGTCACGATGGCCGCCAGCACGATCACCGCGGCCAGGATGAATCCGCCCTGGCGCAGGATGCGCAGCCCGTCGCTCAGCCGGTCGAAGATGCGACGGTCGTAGCGGACGTCCTCGACGGCGCCGGTCGCCTGCAGCGCCTGCACGAGACTGCGCGTGTCGGCATCGGTGGCTCCTTCGCGGAGCCGGACGTCGAACGCCGACGGCAGCGGATTCTCGTCGAGCGTGCCGACCAGCGCCGCCAGCTCGGGCAATTCGCGTCTGAAGCGGGCCAGCGCGGCGTCGGCGCCGACGTAGTTCGACGACGAGATGCCCGGATGCGCGGAGAGGACGGCCGCCACCGCTCGACCGCTGCGCGTCGCCGTCGCCCGGCTTCAGGTAGATGGTCATCTCGGCGGTGGCCGAGAGCCGCACCAGGATGCGATCGACGTTGATCGAGACGAGCAACACGGCACCGGCGATGAACACCGCGGCGGCGATGATCGCGATCGCCAGCAGGCCCGAGCGCCAGCCGCGCGCGAGGCTCAGCGTCGCCTCGCCGATCGAGTAGCGCAGCAGCGCGATCATATGGTCTCGGTGACCTGGCCCTGCTCGAGGGTGATGACGCGCTTGCCGAGATGGCGGATCAGGGCGCGATCGTGGGTCGCGACCAGCACCGTCGTGCCGCGCGCGTTGATGGCGCGGAACAGGCTCATCACCTCGAGCGAGAGCACCGGATCGAGGTTGCCGGTCGGCTCGTCGGCGAGGATGAGGGCCGGATCGTAGACCAGCGCGCGCGCGATCGAGACCCGCTGCTGCTCGCCGCCCGACAGCGTCAGCGGCCGATCGTCCTGGCGGCCCGACAGCCCGACTTCGTACAGCGCCTGCAGGGCGCGGCGGCGCAGCAGCGCCTCGGCTTCGCCCATCAGCCGCGGCAGCAGCGCGATGTTGTCGTAGACGGTCTTGCGCGGGATCAGCTTGAAGTCCTGGAACACCGTGCCGACGGAGCGGCGGTAGGCCTGCACCTGGCTGGCGCTCATCCGGGCCAGATTGCGCCCGTTGACGATGATGTCGCCCGCCGTCGGACTATCGGCCCGCAGCAGCAGCCGCAGCAGCGTGCTCTTGCCGGCGCCGGACGGACCCGTCAGGAAGACGAACTCGCCCTTCTCGACGGTGAACGACACGTCGGCGAGCGCGTGCACCCCCGGCCGGTAGCTCTTCGAGAGCGAATGGACCTCGATCATCGCAGCTCGGTACGCGCGCAGATTACCAAAGGTGGCGTGGATTTCGGCGGCGATCAGGCGACGGGCGCCCTCCGGCTCGAGCCACAGCGTGATGGCCGGCATCTGCCGCCGCTGGACGCGCTGCTCGACCCGCGCCTCGACCCGCCGCGCCTCGATGGTCGTGCCGCCGGCGGCGATGCGCTCGATCGCTCCCGGCGCCAGCACGAGCGTGGAGTGCTGCCCGCCCTCGACGATCGGCACCGTGATCCGGCTGCCCGGCGCCAGGTCGAGCGTCCGCACGAAGAACAGCGCGGCGATCGCGTCGCGGGCCTCGGGCCAGACCCGGAGCGGCGGCCCGGACGGCTGACCGTCGGCCGACTGCGGCTGAGCCGTTCGCGCCGCGGGGTCGAAGACGACGCGCTGATCGAGGGCCCGCCGCCCCTCGCGGATCCGGCGCTCGTGCAGGAGCGGACGGACGGCGTCGTCGGTCGTCGTCGTGAAGCGGTCGTCCGCCTCGAAGAAGCGCGCCACCCACGGCGCGGTCCGCGCGCCGACAGCGAAGCGATGCCGACCGGCCGCCGGCGGCGGCTCCACCTCGAAGGTCACGTCGCCGGCCTCGAGCGCGCCGGCCGGTCCGTCCCAGGTCACGGCGTAGACGAGGCGCTCGCCGGGCGCGAACGGCAGCGGCCCGGGCGGCGGCGGGAGCGGCGCCGCCGGCGCGCCGAGCCGTGCTTCAATCTCTGGCGACCACGCCAGCTCGTAGACGTAGCGCGTCGACCCGTCCGCCTCGCGCAGGTGCGCCCGCTCGACGAACGGCCACGCCCCACTGAGATCAGGCAAACGGACGTCGATGGGCACCGCCGTGACGACGAAGCGGACGTCGAGGTCGTGCAGCATCCACGCGCCATCGACGCTCGGGAACGTCGAGAGCGCCGCCACCGCGCCGCCGAAGAACGGCGGCCGCTGGCCGCTGTAGCCGTTGACGATGGGCCGCCGATGGCCGAGCGCCTCGACCATGAACGGCGAGTTCTCGATGTCGCCGCTCATCGGCAGGTAGACGACCGCGCCCGGGCCGGGCGCGTCGCGCAGCCACGAAGTGGCCGCGGTCTCGAGCCGCGGCGCCGGCGTCCAGGCGAGCGGCCCCGGCAGGTACTCGACGGCGAGGAGCGCCAGCAGGCCGACGCCCCACCACGCCGCCCGCGGCCCCGACGTCAGCTCGCGCGCGCCGATCGCCGCCAGCGTCGCCAGCCCGAACACGACCAGCACGCCGAAGCGCGCCGGGGCGCGGATCGCCTGGAAGCCGAACACCCACGCGTGCAACGTGGCGTAGAGCGCGCGGACACCGTCGGGGCCGAGCGACAGGACGGCGCCGGTGACGAGGGTCGCCGCCGCGGCCGCCGCCAGCGGTCCACTGCCCCGCCGCCGGGCGACGACGAGCCCGTAGAGGGCCAGCGCCGTCACCACCAGGCCCGGGAACAGCTCGTGCTCGGCGCCGCGATCGGTGCGCAGCCAGCCGGTCCGGCCGTAGAGTAGGTTGGCCTCCGGCGCGCTGACGTAGCTCGCCGGCGTGGCGGCGTGACGGGCCGCCTCGAACAGGTTGCGCGCGAACCCCTCGCGGCGCTGCACCTGGACGTACGGCCACACCCACGGCGCCACCAGGACCGCACCGACGATCGCCGCCGCGACCACGCGCGTCAGGACGGTCACGGTGCGGCGGCCGCCGGTCGCGATGACCAGCGACACGAGGCTGACCGCCGCGCCGACCGCGCCGATGATCCCGTAGTAGAGCGACGTCGCGGCCTGGAACGCGCCGGCCGCGCCGAGCGCGAGCGCCGACCGCCACGTCGGCCGCGCGACCAGCCGGTGCAGGGCCAGTGCGACGAGCGGCATCGCGTACGTCGCCTGGAGCTGGAGGTGGCCGAGGTGGGCGACGCGGTACGGCCAGAAGCCCCACACCGTGCCCGCGACCAGCGCGCCCCAGCGCGAGCCGGTCACCTCGCGCGCGAACAGGTGCATGGCCAGCGCCGAGGCCAGCAGCGACAGCACCAGCACCGCGTTGTAGGCGAACACCGGGCTGTGCGTCAGCGCGTAGAGCGGCCAGACGAGCGCCGCGACCACGACGAAGTGATCGGAATAGGTCAGCGTCTGGCGGGCCGGGTGGAAGATCTGGGCGTCGAAGATCCGCCCGGTGAGGGCGTCGGCCGGCGATCGGCTGATGGTGTCGAGATCCCAGCCGAGGATCCACAGGTTCAGGTGGGGATCGCCCGGGCCGTGCAGCGCGCCGAGCTGGCCGAACGGATCGCGGGCCAGCGGCCAGGTGAACGCCACCGCCAGCAGCGCGTACCAGGCGAGCGGCAGCAGCGGGCGCAGCCTCGCCATGGCGACGTCAGGCCGCACCGGTGGGCCGAGCTCGCGCGCCAGCAGGCTGCCGGCGAGCTTCGGGTTGGCCTTGCCCTTGGCCGCCTTCATCACCTGGCCGGTCAGGAAGCCGATCGCCGACTGCTTGCCCTTGCGGTACTGCGCGACGGCGTCCGCTTCGCGCGCGATCACCTCGCGCACGATGGCCAGCACCGCGCCCTCGTCGCTGACCTGGGCCAGGCCCGCGCTCGTGACGATCTCGTCTGGCGCGCGGCCCGAGCTGAACATCGTCTCGAAGACCGCCTTGGCGGTCGGTCCGTTGATCGTGCCGGCGTCGACGAGGCGGATGAGCGCGCCGAGACCATCAGGCGTGACCGTCGTCAGCGAAGCGATCTCGCGATCCGAAGCGCGCAGCAGCCGCAGCAGCTCGCCCATGATCCAGTTGCTCGCCGCCTTCGGGTTGGCGGCGGCGGCCGCGGTCTGCTCGAAGAACCGCGCCAGGCCGGCGCTCTGCGTCAGCACGCCGGCGTCGTAGGCGGGCAGGCCGTACTGCTGCGTGAGGCGCTCGCGCATCGTCTCGGGCAGCTCGGGCAGCTCGGCCTGCCAGCGCGCGAGGTCGGCTTCGGCGAGACGCAGCGGCGGCAGGTCGGGCTCCGGGAAGTAGCGATAGTCGTGCGCCTCTTCCTTGCTGCGCATCGATTCGGTGCAGCCGGCGTCGGCGTCCCAGAGCCGCGTTTCCTGCACGATCGCGGCCGCCCTCGCGGACCACCGCGCTCTGCCGCACGATTTCGTATTCGATCGCCTTCTGCACGAAGCGGAAGGAGTTGAGGTTCTTGATCTCGACCTTGGTGCCGAGGGTGGTCGTGCCGACCGGCCGCACCGACACGTTGGCGTCGCAGCGCAGGCTGCCCTCTTCGAGGTTGCCGTCGTTGGCGCCGATGGTCGTCAGCACGTCGCGGAGACGGCTGAAGAAGTCGGCCGCCACCGCGCCCGAGCGGATGTCCGGCTCGGTGACGATCTCGACGAGCGGCGTGCCGGCGCGGTTGAAGTCGAGGCACGTGCCGGTCGCCGCCTCCGGCGTGTCGTGCAGCGACTTGCCGGCGTCCTCTTCCATGTGGACGCGCGTGATGCGCACGTCGTGCGCCTCGCCGTCGGCCTGCCAGCGGACGCGGCCGGCCAGCGCGAAGGGCCGCTCGTACTGCGAGAATCTGGTAGCCCTTCGGCAGGTCCGGATAGAAATAGTTCTTGCGCGCGAAGATCGACGTCGGCTGGATCTCGCAGCCGAGCGCTAGCGCGGCCTTCACGGCCAGCTCCACGGCCTTGGCGTTGAGGACCGGCAGCGCGCCGGGGAAACCGAGGCAGACCGGACACACCTGCGTGTTCGGCGGCGCCCCGAACGCCGTGCCGCAGCCGCAGAAGATCTTGGTCGCTGTCCGGAGCTGGGCGTGAATCTCCAGCCCGATGACCGCTTCGAATTGCACGCTGGCGATGCTATCAGACGAGCGGGCGCGCGTGGACGCCGCGCGCGGCGTCAACTTCCAACTACCAAGGACCAACTTCCAAGGAACTCCCAACTCCCAACCCAAGACGGCCCGCTGATGTCGATCTCAGCGAGGTTGGAAGTTGGGAGTTGGAAATTCCTTGGAGGTTGGGAGTTGGCTGTTGCGAGTCGTCAGGCGACGCGCGGAGGACGGGCTCAGAACGAGTCCACGAGCCCGTCCGACCCGTCGGAGCTCCGCCCGTACAATCGTGCCCTCGAGGCCGAGGCGCTCGAGGCGGCGGTAGAGCGCGCGGCGGCTGACGCCGAGCAGACGCGCCGCGACCTTCTTGTTGCCGCGGGCGTGTTGCAGCGCGCGCAGGATGTGGTCGCGCTCGACCGTCGCGAGCAGCGGCGGCTCGCCGTCGCCGAGCGGCGTCGCCGCCAGCGGCCGCACCGGCGGGGCGTCGGAGGCGGCCGGCTCGCCATCGTCCGGCAGGCACGGGGCGATGTCGAGGGTCGTCAGCTCGCCGCCGTCGGCGAGCAGGCAGGCCCGCTCGATGACGTTGCGCAGCTCGCGGACGTTGCCGTCCCACGGCGCCGCCGTCAGCAGCGCTGCGGCGTCCTCGGTGATGTCGACGAGCGGCCGGCCGAGCCGCTCGGCGCAATCCTTGATGAACAGGCGCGCCAGCGGCGCGATGTCGTCGCGGCGCTCGCGCAGCGGCGGAATCCGGATCTCGACGATGTTGAGGCGGTAGAACAGGTCGCTGCGGAAGCGGCCGGCGGCGACCTCGACGCGCAGATCGCGATTGGTCGCGGCCAGCACCTGGACGTCGACGCGGCGCGGCTCGAGCGAGCCGACGCGGTAGACCTCGCCCAGCTCGAGGACGCGCAGCAGCTTGGCCTGCACGCCGAGCGGCAGATCGCCGACCTCGTCGAGCAGCAGCACGCCGCCGTCGGCGGCCTCGAACAGGCCGGCCCGATCCTCCATCGCCCAGGCGAAGGCGCCGCGGACGTGGCCGAACAGCTCGCTCTCGAAGAGCGACTCGACCACTGCGGAGCAGTTGACGACGACGAACGGCTTCTCCTTGCGACGGCCGGCGCGATGGAGCGCGCGGGCCGCCAGCTCCTTGCCGGTGCCGGTCTCGCCGGTGATGAGCGCGGTGCGGACGAACGGCGCCAGGCGCCCGATCGCGCCCATCAGGTGGCGCATGGCGGTCGACCGCCCGACCATGCCGTAGACCTCGCCGGCATCGGCCTCGGCCTGGCTCTCGAGCTCGCGGCGCTTGGCGACGTCGGCCTTGACCTGGGCCAGCAGCTCTTCGACGCGACCGACGTCGAGCGGCTTGCTCAGGTAGTCCATCGCGCCGATCTTGATGGCTTCCACCGCCGTCTCGACGCTGGCGTAGCCGGTCATCAGGACCATCTGGCAGCGCGGGTCGGCCTGATGGATGGCGCGCAGGACCTGCAGGCCATCCACGCCGGGCATCCGGAGGTCGACCATGACCAGGTCGGGACGGTGGGTCCGGGAGGCTTCCACCCCGGCTTCACCGTCGCCACAGCACACGACGTCGAAGCCGGACCGCTCACCGATCGTCTTGACCGCTTCGAGGACAGTAGGTTCGTCATCGATGACGAGGAGAGTCGGCACGAGTCAGGCTCTTTGCAAGGCGGATACCGTGTCGGGGAATCGCACACCCCGTGTGTCCAATCGGCACGCGGGGCTGGCCGCTTGAAGCCGAACCCAACGAAACGCCCCAATCTCAGCCGCTGGCCGAGTGCCCCCCCGCGCGTGCAATTTTTCCACAACCGTGAACAAAATCGTCAGAGCGTCGGCCGGCCGGCACTGTCAAAAGCATCGAGCAAGTCGCGGAACCGGTCGAGCACCATGTACCGGGGGGTGTGCGGAGCGGGCAGCTCGGCCAGCTCCAGGCTCCAGGTGGCCGGATGGGGCACGAACACGGCCCCCAGGCCGGCGCCCAGGGCCGGCAGGATGTCGGACTTGGGGCTGTTGCCGACCATCCAGCTCCGCTCCGGGTCCGCACCATGGCGGCGCAGGACGTCCCGATAGGCGGCGACGTCCTTCTCCGGGAGGACGTCGACCTGGTGGAGGTGGCGGCGGAGGCCCGACCTGGCGACCTTCCCCATCTGGTCGTCGCCGTCGCCCTTGGTCAGCAGCACGACGCGGTGGCGGCCGGCCAGTGACCGCAGGGTCGCGGCCACCTCGGCCAGGTGCGTGCCGGCGCGACGGCGCAACGACGCGCACAGCCGGGCAATCGGGGCGGTGTCCACGGTCGTCGAGCCGCCGACCAGGCTGCGACAGGCCAGCTCGAGGCTGGCCTGGAAATTGGCGATGCCGTAGCCGAAGCGGCCGACCCGCTCGCGCTCCACTTCGATGAGCCTGACCCGGGCCTGGTCGGGAGCGCAGCCGTGCCGCTCCACCAGGGCGAGGTAGTGGGCGACCACCGCCTCGAAATAGATGTTGTTCTCCCAGAGGGTGTCGTCGGCGTCGACGAAGAGCGTCAGACCGCGGCTGGACGGCATGCCCTATACTAGCGGCCGGTAGATTCGCGTCGTAAACATCGGCCTTCGGCGCAGCGTAGCCCACCATGAGTAGACGGACGTCCAAGCCCGCTGCGGCCGGAGCCGCGAGAGCCCTGGCGGATCCGCCCGAGCCGGCCGCCGCCGGTCCCGTTCCGGACCCCACGATGCCCAAAGCCGCCCGAGTGGCCCCCGCCGCCGACATTGCGCCCGACATCGCTGCCGGGGCCGTCGCCGCAGACCAGGCCCTTCCCGCGGTCGAGATACCGAGCCTCGAGCTGGCCGGCGAGGTCCGCCGGCTGCTGCTCGCCGGGCGGGCCGGTGAAGCCCGCGAGCTCTATGGGGACGTCGTCGGCCGGCATCAGCGCCGGGCGTGGCGCCTCGCCTGCTACTACCTGCGCGACACCGCCGAAGCCGACGAGGCCGTCCAGGACGCCTTCGTCAAGGCGTTCACGCATCTGCCGACCTACGACCCGGCGCGGTCGTTCGAGGTCTGGCTGACCCGGATCCTGGTCAACTCGTGCCTGGATCGGGTAAAGGCGCGGAAGCGCCGCCTGCGCTGGGTGATCGGGCTCGGCGACGCCGGTCCCGGCTTCGAGCCGCCGGCCTCGCCGCCCTCGCGCGACGCCCAGGCGTCGCAGGAAACCGTGGTGCTGCGTCGCGAGCGGGCCAAGTCGCTGTTGATGGCCGTCCGCCAGCTGCCCAACCGCCAGCGCACCGTGATCATGCTGAGCCATTTCGACGGGCGGTCGACCCGCGAGGTCAGCGAGATGACCGGCCTCAGTGAATCGACCGTCCGCGTGCACCTGTTTCGCGGCCTGCGCCGACTGCGCGGCCTGGTGACCCGATCGTGAGCCCCGACATGTTTGCGTTCCTGCGTTCCCGCCGTTCCAGCGTCCCCACCGTGATCGATGCGCCGCTGCTCGACACCCTGGCCGACGTCCGAGACGCGGCCGAGGCCGACGCCGACGCCGCCTTCACACCGGAGCGGGCCGACGCCCAGCGCGCGGCGATCCTCGCCCGCCTCGGCGCCAGCGACGATCCGCGGGTGCTGTCGTTCCCGCCGCGGGCCGACGCGGCCCCGGCCGCCCGCCTGCCCCGCGCACCGCGTCCGGCGCTCGGCTGGATGCTGACCGCCGCCGCGGCCGGCCTCGTCGTCGGCGTCGGCACCGGCCAGGGCCTCTATCTCGAATGGCCGGCGCGCCAGGCGCCCGCGCAGGCGCGCGTCGTCGCCGCGCCCATCCGCACGACGGCGGCCGTGGCCGACACCGATCAGGACGACGCCATCCTCGGCGAGGTCGAAATGGCGCTGTCCTCGCGCGGCGTCGACGAACTGCAGCCGCTCGACGCGCTCACCCCGAGAGTGACGCTGGTCGCGTCGCGGTAGCGGTCGATGTCGTTGTCGTCGGGCCAGCCGGCAGTCATCTATCGCAAGGGTCTCGATCTCAAGGAGGCGGTCGCCGGCGCGCTGTCGGCCGACTACGACAGCAGCCTGGTCGAGGCGATCAAGGCCGACGGCTATCGCTATACGTCCGGTCGCCTCACCGTCCATCTGGCCCACGAGTTCGGCTTCTGCTACGGCGTCGACCGCGCCGTCGACTACGCCTACCAGGCGCGGCAGCGGTTCACCGATCGGCCGGTCTTCCTGACCGGCGAGATCATCCACAACCCGGACGTCAACGACAAGCTGCGGGCGGCCGGCATCCGCTTCCTCTCCGACCCCGGCGAGTCGGCCGAGAGCCTCGGCCCGGGCGACGTCGTGATCCTGCCGGCCTTCGGCGTCTCGGTCGGCGTGCTCGCCGACTTCCAGGCCCGCGGCTGCACGCTCGTCGACACGACCTGCGGTTCGGTGCTGAACGTCTGGAAGAACGTCACGCGCTACGCCCGCGACGGCTTCACGGCGCTCATCCACGGCAAGTACAAGCACGAGGAGACGCGGGCGACGGCGTCGCAGGCGCTGACCTTCCCGGGCGGCCGCTACCTCGTCGTGCTCGATCGTCCCGAGGCCGACCTGGTCTGCGACTACATCCGTCACGGCGGCGATCGCGACGCGTTCCTCGCCCGCTTCGCCCACGCGGTGTCGCCCGGCTTCGATCCCGATCGCGATCTGGTCGCGCATCGGTCTGGCCAACCAGACGACGATGCTGATGAGCGAGTCGCTCGAAATCGGCGTCGTGGTCGGACAGGCCATGCGTCGATCGCTACGGAGAGGCGGCGCTCGCCGCGCACTATCGCGCCTTCGACACGATCTGCTCGGCGACGCAGGAGCGGCAGGACGCGGTCCTCGAACTGCTCGATCACCAGTCGGTCGACCTGATGGTCGTCATCGGCGGCTACAACAGCAGCAACACCTGCAACCTGGCTCGGCTCTGCGCGGCGCGCGTGCCGACCTACCACATCGCCGACGCCGAGTGCCTGGCCTCTGGTCAGACCATTCGTCATCGTCCGGTGACGCTGGCCAAGGGCAGCGCGGCGGAGATCGAAGCCGCGGCGTGGCTGCCGGCGGGCACCGTGACGGTCGGCCTCACCGCCGGCGCCTCGACGCCCAACGCGATCGTCGGGCGGGTCGTGCAACGGCTCGCCGATCTGACCGCGGTGGCGGGGTAAACAGGCCCGATCGCTCGATCGTAACCCATTGAGAATGCACGTCCTTCGCCTTTCGTCGCTGACCCTCGCCGCCGCTCTCGCCACTGCCGTCCCGGTGCCGGCCGCCGCCGCGCAAGTGCCGTCGGACGACGCGTTGGCGTGCCTGCTGCCGGTCTTCGACAGCCAGACGCCGGCGGCCGACAGCAAGAGCGAGAAGATCGATCCGAAGGCAGCCGAAGCCGCGGCCAAGGCCAAGGCGAAGTGGTGGCGCTCCGCCGAGCTGCGGGCGGAGTTCGCCATCACCGACGCGCAGTCGACCGAGCTCGACCGCATCTTCCACACCTTCTACGCCTCGCTGAAGTCGGGCATGGAGGACGTCGACCGCTATCACAAGGACGTCTCGAGGATCATGGCCGAGGGGTCGAGCAGCGAGGTCGACGTGCTGCACGCGATCGACAAGCTCGAAGCCGCCAAGGCCAGCCTCGCCCGGACGCGGATGCTGATGCTCTACCGGATGTATCGGGTGCTGAGCCCTGACCAGCGCATCAAGGTCAAGCGCTACCAGGAACAGAAGGACGCCGTGGCCAGTGCGCCGCGTTAGGATCGTGCGTCGCGCCCTCCGTCGCGCGTCGCGTATGGGCTGCGCCGCGGGTCTCGTGCTCGCGGCGTTCGTGTCTGTGCCGCCAGCCGGCGCGCAGCCGGCACCGGCCCCGGCCAGCCCCGCACCGGCGATTCCGGCCCCGCCCGGCCCGACGCCGTCGGCGGCGCTGCAGTCGTCGGGCGCCCTCGATCTCGACGCTCGACGAAGCGGTCGCCCTGGCCCTCGAGCACAACCTCGAGATTGCCGTCGAGCGCCTCAACCCGCAGACCTTCGACCTGCAGATTGCCGGCGTCCGCGCCCTGTATCGCCCGATCCTCACGTCCACCGTCGGCCAGAACAACGTCACGCAGGTGCCGACCAACCAGCTGGTCGGCACGCAGGCGGTCCAGAACGATCAGACGACCTTCAATTCGGCGGCACCCAGCTGCTGCCCTTCGGCGGCGGCAACCTCGCCCTCGGCTTCGCCAACCGCCGGCAGGCGTCGACCAGCAGCTTCAACACCTTCAACCCGCAATACAACAGCACGTTCTCGGCGCTGTTCGTCCAGCCGCTGCTGCGCAACTTCCGCACCGACCCGACCCGCACCCAGCTCCGCATCACCGGCATCAACCGCGACATCAGCGAGCTGCAGCTGCGGGCGACCGTCACCAACACCCTGGCCGACGTCCGCAGCGCCTACTGGGACTACGTCTACACCGTCGACCAGCTGCAGGTGGCGCGGCGCTCGCTCGAGCTCGCGCGCAAGCTGCTCGAGGACAACCGCATCCGCGTCGAGGTCGGCACGCTGGCGCCGATCGACATCGTCCAGGCCGAGGCGGAAGTCGCCTCGCGCCTGCAGGAAGAGGCCCAGGGCGAAGCGCAGGCGCGCACCGCGGAGCTGGCGCTGAAGCGCCTGATCGTCGGCGGCGCCGACGATCCGCGCTGGCGGGCCCAGCTCCGGCCGATCGATCGGCCGGTGTTCGCGCCGACGCCGATCGATCTCGACGCCGCGCTGCGCCGGGCCCTCGACGCGCGGCTCGACCTGGCGCAGTCGCGCAAACAGCTCCAGGCCAACGACCTCTCGCTGCGGCTGCTCGGCAACCAGCGGCTGCCGGCCGCCGATGTCTCGGCCAGCTACGGCCTGCAGGGGATCGGCGGCGCGCGGCTGATCCGCGACAACACCCTGGGCGGCCAGGTCGTCGACACGATCCCGGGCGGCTACGGCGACGCGCTCCGCCTGCTCCGCGATCGCGACTTCCCGCAGTGGAACCTGGCGCTGAACCTGTCCTACCCGATCGGCGCCAGCCTGGCCGACGCCAACTTCGCCCGGGCCCAGATCACGGTGCGCCAGACGCAGGCGCAGATCCGCGCCCTCGAGCTGCAGATCGCCACCGACGTGACGACGGCGGCGCTCCTCGTCGAGAGCAACCAGAAGCGCGTCGACGCCGCCCGCGCCGCGCGCGGGCTGGCCCAGCGCCGGCTCGAGGCCGAGACGAGCAAGTTCGAGGTCGGCCTGTCGACCAACTTCTTCGTCGTCCAGGCCCAGCGCGATCTGGTACAGGCCGAGAACATCGAGCTGCGGACCCGGCTCGACTACCAGAAATCCATCGTCAACTTCGATCGCGTGCAGGAGACGTCGCTCGGGTCGGCCGGCATCAGCGTGGTGACGACCGGCACCGGCGCTCGCACGCCATAGTCTCATTCATGAAGAAGGTCGTCCTCGTCGTCGTCACCGTCGCAGCCGCCGTGTCTGGTCTGGCGGGCGTCGCGTGGGTCGTCTGGGGCCGCTCCAGCGACACCGGCGCCGCCGCGGCGGGCCCCGCCCTCGCACGCCCGGCCCTGACGGTGGACGTGGCGCAGGCCGAGCGCGGTCCGATGGCCGACATCATCACCGTCGTCGGCAGCCTCGAAGGCGAGGCCTCGGTCGAGGTGTCGAGCAAGGTCAACGGCCGGCTCGAGGAGGTCGCCGTCCGCATCGGCGATCGCGTCGCGCAAGGGCGCGGTCCTCGCCAAGGTCGAGATCCCGCGAGATCCAGGAGCAGGTCAACCAGGCGCAGGCGTCGTTCGAGGTCGCCCGGGCCACCGTCCGCCAGCGCGAAGCCGACCTGAAGTTCGCCCAGACCAACCTCGATCGCTCGCGCAGCCTGTTCGAGCGCCAGCTGCTGCCGCGCCAGACCCTCGACGATGCCGACGCCCGGCACCAGTCGTCACAGGCGCAGCTCGAGCTCTCCAAGGCGCAGTTCGAACCAGGCCCAGTCGCGGCTGGACGAGCTGAAGATCACGCTCGGCGCCACCGAGATCCGCTCGCCGGTCAACGGCTTCGTCGGCAAGCGCCTGCTCGACCCCGGCTCGTTCGTCTCGTCGAACACCACCGTGCTGTCGATGGTCCAGATCGATCGCGTGCGGCTGGTGGCCAACGTCGTCGAGAAGGATCTGCGGCGCGTCCGGGTCGGCTCGACCGCGGAGGTCGAGGTCGACGCGTTCCCGGGCGAGATCTTCCACGGCCGCGTCGCCCGCCTGGCGCCGATCCTCGATCCGGCGACGCGCACCGCGCAGATGGAAGTCGAGGTCCCGAACGACGACTTCCGCCTCAAGCCGGGGATGTACTCGCGCGTCCGGCTGACGGTGGCGACCAAGCCGCAGGCGCTGACCGTGCCGGTCAACGCCGTGGTCACCGTCGACGGCCGGCGCGGCGTATTCCAGGTCAAGGACGGCGCCGCGGCGGGGGCGCCGAAGGCCGCCGCCTTCGTCCCCATCCAGACCGGGCTCGAGGACGGCACGCGGGTCGAGGTGCTCGGCGGGCTGCCCGATCGGGCCCAGGTCGTCACGACCGGCGCCGCCGCCCTCCGCGACGGCGATCCGGTCGCGCTCGCCGCGCCACGATCGGGCCCGGCCGCGACCGGCCGGCCCAGCTCCGCCGCCCAGTGACGCCCCGAGGCGGCCCACCGATGCAGACGACGAGACGCTCATGAGCATTCCGCGGATCGCCATCAACCGCCCGGTCACGATGTTCATGCTGAGCGGGGTCATCGTGCTGCTCGGCGCGATCTCGCTGCTGCGGCTGCCGGTCGACCTGATGCCGGAGCTGCAGCTGCCGAGCGTCACCATCCGCGTCGCTTACCCCGGCGTCGGCCCGCGCGAGATGGAGGAATCGATCACCCGGCCCCTCGAGCAGGCGGTCAGCGCGGTCGCCGGCCTCGAGCAGGTCAACGCCACGTCGAGCGAAGGCCAGTCGGTCATCCGGCTCAACTTCGCCTGGGGCACCAACCTCAACGTCGCCGCCGACGACGTCCGCAGCCGCATCGATCGCGTCCGCGCCCGGCTGCCCGAGGAAGCCGACGCCCCGATCGTCTTCAAGTTCGACTCGACCGCCTTCCCCATCCTCTTCCTCGCCGTCGAGGGCGACTACGACGCGGTCAAGCTGCGCGACATCGCCGAGAACACGCTGGCGCAGCGGCTCGAGCGCGTCCCCGGCGTCGCCGCCGTCAACGTCAACGGCGGGCTGCGCCGCCAGATCCTGGTCGAGCTGTCGCGCGAGAAGACGACCGCGATGGGCCTGTCGGTCGATCGCATCATCAGCCTGCTGGCCACCGAGAACCAGAACATGCCGCTCGGCGAGGTCTACGAAGGCGACCTCGCCTACATGCTGCGCAGTCCGGGCCAGTTCACCAGCCTCGACGAGATCGGCAACCTCGTCGTCCTGACCCGCAACGGCGTGCCCGTCTACCTGCGCGACATCGCCGTCATCCGCGACGGCAGCGAAGACGTCCGCAGCATCATCCGCGTCAACGGCAAGCCGGGTGTCCGCCTGAGCATCAACAAGCAGTCGGGCGAGAACACCGTCGACGTCTCGGCCGCCCTCAAGCGCGAGGTCGAGAAGATCAACAAGGACGTCCAGGGCGTGCGGCTGTCGGTGACCAACGACTCGGCGGTGTTCATCGAGCCGCTCGATCGCCGCGGTGCGCGAAGCGGTGTTCCTCGGCTCGTTCCTGGTCGTCTTCATCATCTTCGCCTTCCTGCGCAGCGTCCGCTCGACGATCATCATCTGCACCTCGATCCCGATCTCGATCTTCGGGACCTTCGCGCTGCTCTACTTCGGCGGCTACACGCTGAACACGATGACCTTCGGCGGCCTGGCCCTCGGCGTCGGCATGATCGTCGACGCCGCCATCGTGGTGCTCGAGAACACCGAGCGCCACATGCACATGGGCAAGCCGCCGCGCCAGGCGGCGCTCGACGGCAGCGAGGAGATCTGGTCGGCGATCCTGGCGTCGACGCTGACCCACGTCGCCGTCTTCGTGCCGCTGTTCTTCCTGGCCGGCTTCTCGAGCGTGCTGTTCCGGCAGCTCTCGGTGGTCGTGATCTTCTCGCTGATGATGTCGCTGTTCGTGGCGGTCACCATCGTCCCGGTGCTGTGCGCGCTGGTCCTGACGCCGCCGGTGCCGGTCGACCAGCGGAAGGGCCTGACCGGCCGGCTGTTCACCTGGAGCGAGCGCGTCCTCGACGGCCTCGACGACGGCTATCGCAAGCTCCTGCACATCGCCCTGGCCCACCGGCCGACCGTCATCGGCGTCAGCGTGCTGCTGTTCGTCGCCTCGATCTTCGTCTTCTCGACGCTGTCCTACGAGCTGATGCCGCAGACCGACGAGGGCGAGGTCACCGTCGAGGCCGAGAACGCCGTCGGCACGCGCATCGAGCGCATGGAGGCGTTGCTCGGGCAGCTCGAGGCACGCATCCGCCAGGTCGTGCCGGAGGCGCGGACGCTGGTCATCGTCCGTCGGCGGCTTCGGGTTCCAGGGCTCCGGCGGGCAGCACCGCGGCCAGATCACGGTGATCCTCGTCGCCACGATCCGAGCGCACGCGGTCGAGCGCGCAGATTGCGACCTCGCTCCGCAAGGACCTGGCCGGGCTGCCCGGCACCGTGGTCCGCGCCCGGCCGTCGGGCGGCAACTTCCAGCTGCAGCGCATCCTCGGCGGCGGCACCGACGCCCGCCTCGCGCTCGAAATCCGCGGCTACGACCTCGACGACGCGCGGCGCCTGTCGAACGACGCCAAGCTGCTGATGGAACAGACCAAGGGTCTCGCCGACGTCCGCCTCGCCAAGGACGACGCGCGGCCCGAGCTGGCGCTGCGCGTCGATCGCGACAAGGCGGCCCTCCTCGGCCTGACCGTCAACCAGGTCGCCACCACCGTCCGCACCAACATCGCCGGCACCCAGGCCGCCTTCTACCGCGAGCGCGGCCGCGAATACCCGATCATCGTCCGGCTGCGGCCCGAGGATCGGCAGCGCGTCGACAACGTCAACGACGTGCTGGTCAGCACGCCGACCGGCGCGCTGGTCCAGGCCAAGTCGCTGATGCGTGTCGACAACGAGCGCGGCCCGGTCGAGATCGAGCGCAAGAACCTGGAGCGCGTCACCCGCGTGAACGCCGAGCTCGACGGCACCCTCGGCGACGCCGTCGACGCGGTCAACGCCAAGCTGGGGCAGCTGCGCGTGCCTTCGGACTTCACCGTCGGCTTCGGCGCCGAGGTCGAGGAACAGACCAAGGCCTTCGACCAGCTCCGCTGGCTGCTGCTGCTCGCGGTGATCCTCGTCTACGCCGTGATGGCGTCGCAGTATGAGTCGCTGCGCGACCCGTTCATCATCATGTTCTCGATCCCGCTGGCTTCGATCGGCGTGGTGCTGGCGCTGAAGCTGACCGGCACCGCCTTCAGCCTGCAGGCCTACATCGGCGTCATCATGCTGGCCGGCATCGTCGTCAGCAACGCCATCCTGCTGGTCGACTACACGACGACGCTGCGGACCCGCGACAAGATGCCGCTGCGCGTCGCCGTCGAGACCGCCGGCCGGACCCGCCTCCGCCCGATCGTCATGACCACGCTGACGACGATCCTCGGCCTGGTGCCGATGTCGCTGGGTATCGGCGAAGGCGCCGAGCTGCAAGCGCCGCTGGCCCGGGTCGTCATCGGCGGCCTGGCCGCCTCGACGCTGATCACGCTGGTGTTCGTGCCGACGCTCTACACGATCTTCGAGGAAGGCCTGCCGGCATTCCGCCGCGAGAAGCAGCCGGCCGCCGCGGTCGCCGACGGAAAAGCGCCGGCCGCCGGCCACTGAGTCTGTTAGCGGCCGTGCTCTCACGCACGGCCGCGGGCCGCCCTCTTGCGCGGCAGGCTGCTATTCACGGCGCTAGGCGCGCCGCGGCGCCTGCCGCGGGGCGGCCGTCAGGGCCGCCGGATGAAGGCGAGCAGGTCGGCCATCTGGTCCGGCGACACCATCGTGTCGAGATCGGCCGGCATGGTGCTCCGCGGCGACACGGTCATCGTCCGGATCTCGGCTCGCGGGATCACCACCACACGTTCGCCAGCCTGCCGCAGCGTGATCGTCGTGGCCGTCTGCGCGCCCAGCACGCCGGCGTCGGTCCGGCTGCCGCCGCGGTCGACGACGTAGGTCTCGAAGTGCTGGGCGATCGACCGGCTCGGCAGCAGGATGTCGGCCAGCAGGCTGACCGGCGGACGATGCCGCACCGTGGCGAGGTCCGGGCCGAGGTCGCCGCCGGCGGCCTCTCCCAGCCGATGACACGGCGCGCACGCGCGCGAGAACACCGTCTCGCCGCGGGCCGGATCGCCGGCGAGGTCGAGGGCGGCCGCGTAGCGGCGAACGGTATCGGCTCGGACGCGGGGATCTTCTTCGAGCACCGCGCGCGCCGCCGTGCGGATGGCCGGATCCTTGAAGAGGACCAGATCCTGCTTCTGCCAGAAGCCGAGGCTCCACGAGGGCACCGTGCCGTCGGTCAGCGCGTTCACCAGGAGGCGCGCCTGCGCCGGGTCGGCGATCAGCACGTCGGCGGCCCGCGATCGGACGCCGGGCGTGAACTCGGCCCAGTGCGACAACAGGAAGCGGCCGATCGGCTCGCTCTGCGCGCCCGGCTCGATGCGGCCGAGCGCGGTCACTGCCGCCGCCTGGACGGCCTCCGGCTCGTGCGGCGACACGAACCGCGAGAACCACGCGACGCGCCGCTCGGGATGGTCGATGGCGGCCAGCGCGATGGCATCGGCACGCCGCTGCGAATCTGTCCCGGTGCCGGCTGCCGTGGTCGCCCGCTGCACCGCCATGCTCCACGCCGCGTCGCCTCCAGGGCCCGCGAGCTGCAGCAGCTCCAGCGCGCCGGCGCGCACCTCGGGTGCCGCGTCGTCGTAGAGCGCCAGCAGGACGGCGCGAGCGCCCTGGAGCACGCGGCGCGCCGAGCGACGCGCCTGGACGCCCTGCGCCAGGCCGTCGAGCGCGGCGGCGCGCCACCAGGACGCGTCGGCCCGGCGGGCCGAGGCCACGGCCGCCATGACGCGCCCCACTTCGGCAGGGCGCTGGCGCGCGCCGATGATCGACGCCAGCTGGCGCACGAACGACGCCCGCCCCCCCGATTCTCGCGACAGCGCCTCTCGCGACAGCGCCTCCGAGCCGCTGCGCATCACGGTGTCGAAGAGCGCCGGTGCCTGATCCGAGCCGGCACTGAGGGCCGCCCGCTGCATCCACACGTCGTCGAGGTGGGCGAACAGCAAGCGGTTGCGAGCCGCCGCGGCCTCGGGCGTACCCAGCCAGCCGAGCGCGCCGAGCACGACGAAGCGGACGCGGGCGTCGGGCTCGTCGGCCATGGCGACGAGTCGGCCGGCGAGCAGCGCCGACGTGCGCAGGCGCGGCTCGGCGAGGCGGACGGCGTTCTCGCGCACGCCGGGCGTGGCGTCGCCCAGGGCCGACGCGATCGCCCGGTCGTCGAGCGCACCGAGCCCGTCGAGCGTCCACAGCGCGTGCACCCGGGCCAGCGGTGACGTCGACTCGCTCGCCATGGCACGCAACGGGGCAATCGCCTGGCGTGACTGCCGGTCCACGAGCAGCCGCTGCGCCGTCCGCCGCCACCACAGGTTCGGGCTCTCGAGCGCGCGGACCAGGTCGGCCTCGGTGGCGGCGCCGAGATTGGGCGCGGCCGGACGCGCGGCCGGCGCGTCGGCGCGGACCACCTTGTAGATGCGTCCGCGATCCCGGCCTTCGTACATCGGCGCCGGGTCCTTCTGCAGATCGCTCGACGTCCACTCCGGGTGCTCGATGCGGGCCCGGTAGTAGTCGACGACGTAGAGGGCGCCGTCCGGGCCGATGGAGAGGAACACCGGGCGGAACCAGGCGTCGGCGGCGGCGAGGAACTCCCGCCGCGGCTCGGCGCGGGCGGCCGTGAAGGTGGCGCCCGACGGCGCCAGCACGTCGCGGTGGACGAGGTTGTGGACGGGCTCGGCGACGAAGAGCGAGGTCCCGTTCGCCTCCGGGAAGGCCCCGCCGGTGTAGGGCGTGATGGCACATGCGGAGGTGAACTCGCCGGCCCCGGTCAACAGCTCGAAGTTCGGCCGCCGGCTGATCGGAAAGACCGGCGCGGCGGCGCCGTGGTCGGCAATCCGCGCCATCGCGGAGTCGAGCCGCAGGTCGGGATTGCGGGCCAGCCACCCGGCCGGCAGGACTTCGTGCCGCGCATGGTCGGCGTTCTCGGTGGTGAAGTAGTGCCCCCACGCGTCGAAGCCGTGGCCGTACTGTGAGCTCCCGCCCGTCCGCTCCAGCCGCCCCGCGTCCGGGCGCAGCCGCACCCCGCGGTGATCGGTCGTCAGCGTCGGGCGCTGCGGGTGGGCCGGCCAGCGCAGCGCCGTGCCGCGGTCGCCGAAGACGTCCTGGTAGATGACCGCCTGCGCCGGCCCCTCGTGCGCCAGATAGATCCAGTTGTCGAGACCGTAAATCGGCCCGTTCACCATGTGCTGCGGGTTGGTGACGGCAAAGCCGGTGACGACGACCGTGCGCACGTCAGCCCGACCGTCGCCGTTCGTGTCCTCGAGGTAGAGGAGGTCGGGCGCGGCCGTGACCAGGACCCCCTTCTTCCAGCGCATGACCCCGGTCGGGAGCGACAGGCCGTCGGCGAACACGCGGCTCGCGTCGTAGCGGCCGTCGCCGTCCGTGTCCTCGAGCAGCTTGATGCGTCCCGTCGGCGCCGTATCGAGCGGATAGCCCGGCATCTCGACGACGAAGAGCCGGCCCTGCTCGTCGACGTCCATCGCCACCGGACTCTCGATGTCCGGCTCGCTGGCCACGAGCTCGATCCGATAGCCGGCCTCGACCTGCATCGTGGCCATCGAGTCGGCCGGCGAGTAGGGCGGGGCCTCAGCTCGTCTGGCGAGCGATCCGGTTTCCAGGCACAGCAGGCTGACGGCGCAGACACACAGGACGCGGCGCACGGTCATGTCCGCCTTCCCTCGCCGATCGTGGAATCAGCCGAGCGCGGCGAGCAGCTCGGCGACGGTCTTGCGGGTGACGGGATCGACCAGGTCGGGCGCAATCTCGGCGAGTGGCTGCAGCACGAACCGGCGCTCACGGAAGCGCAGGTGGGGCACGTTCATGCCGGTCTCGTGCAGCTCCACGTCGCCGTAGAGAATCAGATCCAGGTCGATGATGCGGGGCGCGCCCCAGTAGGGACGGGTGCGGCCGAGCTGTTCCTCGATGGCCAGCAGGCGCTTGAGCAGCGCCGCCGGCAGCAGCTGCGCCTCCCCCACCACCACGGCGTTCAGGTAGCGGGGCTGCTCGTCGGAGACGCCTTCGGCCGCCGTGTCGAGGAACGTGGAGACCAGCGCCTGCCGCAGGTGCGGCATCAGCAGGTCGATGGCCGTCTCGAGGTGCTGGCGCCGGTCGCCGAGATTGCTGCCGAGCGCGATGGCGACTCGCGGCACGAGATCCGGCTGTCTATGTCATCCAGCGGACCGGCAGGACGCCGTCGCCGGTGCTGGCGCCCGGCATCCGGGTGCCGAGGAGGTCGTCGCGGCCGGCCAGCGCCAGCTGGAAGAAGTTGGTCTGCTCGATGACCTCGCCCAGGATCACGTCGAGCAGCTTGCGGTGACGCGCGTTGCGCACGTCGCCGAGCCGGGCCCGCCACTTCTCGACGAAGGCACGGCCGAGCCGCCGGTCATCCTCGAGGATGGCCCGCTCGCCCGCCACGCCCTTGCCCTCGGGCGTGGCCGGCGCGGACGGATCCGCCGGCACGTCGGCGCCGAGATCGACGAGCACGTCGCGCAGCCACTGGACGTGGATTTCCTCGCGGCCGATGACGTACTGATAGGTGTTGTTGAACTCGTAATCGGCCATGCGCGTGGCGCCGTCGATGTGACGGAGCAGGAGCCCGAGGCGGTCGCGGTAGGCGTCCTGCAGCAGCGCGCGCTGCGTCGGGGCGGAGGGGGAGGTCGTTGACGTCACGCCTTCTGCTTCTCCTTGCAGCTGATGCACACCCGGGTCCAGGGAATCGCCTCGAGACGGGCCTTCGAAATCTCGTCGCCGCAATCCCGGCAGAGGCCGAAGGTGCCCGCTTCGACGCGCTGAATGGCTTCCTCGATGGCGATGAGGATCTTGGCGTCGGTCTGCTTCAACTTGAGGTGGATGTGCACCTCGTTGTTGCCGTTGGCCTGGTCGGCCAGATCGCCCTGCCGGGTGTTGGTGTCGATCATCGAATCGGCGATAGGCTTCTGGTTGTCCAGAATCTCCTGCCGCCGCTTCATGAGAATTTCGCGAAAGTGCGCCTGATCGCCCGGCGCGTTCTCGGTTGTTGCCGTCACGTCACCCACCACAACCTCGCGATGATATCACCACGGGGCGGGCGGCTCACGCCCGCCCTGAATCCGCTCCCGCTCGGAACTCCCAACTTCCAACTCCCAAAGGGAGATCCCGCCACACCTGAGGTCGCCGAAGCGGCAGAAACGACCCCGCGCCCGCCGAGATTTTGGGCGTTGGGAATTGGGAGTTCCTTGGGAGGGAAATTGGAGATTGGAAGTTGTCGGTGCGCGACCCTATCCAGCGCGCAGTACCGTGAGCGGCTTGCGCCGCAGCACGTCCAGGTTGGCCACGACGCCCACCAGGGCCACCATCGCGCCGGTCAGCGCCACCCCCGCGGCCGTGGTGCCCGGGGCCAGCTGCCACGGCACGTCGAGGACGTAGCGGGCCAGCGCATAGCTCAGGCCGAGTGCCCCGAGCGCGCCGACCAGGCCGGCGATCAGCCCCAGCCCGGCGTACTCGATGGCCAGCAGCGCCATGATCGTCCGTGAGGTGGCGCCGAGGGTCTTGAGCAGCGCCACTTCCCGCAGCCGCTGGAACTTGGTCATGGCCACGGCGCCGATCAGGATGGTCAGGCCGCAGACGAGCGCCACCGTCCCGACGATGCGGATGCCGAGCGCGGCCAGCGACACGATGCGCTGGACCGTCGCGATGACCTCGCGGACGTCGATCACCGAGACGTTGGGCCACGCAGCCACCAGGTCGCGCTGCAGCCGGGCGCGCTCGGCCGGCCCCGCCGGACCGCGGGCAATGCCGAGGTAGCCGTGCGGCGAGCGATCGAGCGGGCCGGGCCGGAAGACGAAGATGAATCCGCCTTCGCGCGGATCGTCCCAGTCGACCTCGCGCACGCTGGTGACCTTGGCGGTGATGGTCCGGCCGAGGATGTCGAAGCGGATGCGGTCGCCGAGGCGCAGGTTGCGCTCGCGCATCCCCGCCTCGATCGACACCTCGGGCTCGCCCGTCGTCGGCGAGTTCCAGAACTGACCCTCGACGATCGTCTCGTTCGAGGCGAGACGGTTGCGCCAGGTGATGGTGAACTCGCGGGACAGGCCGCCGCGGCCGCGGACCGCTTCGACCGATTCCAGGTTGACCTCGCGTCCGGTGACGCCGGCGACGCGGGCCCGCGCCACCGGCAGCAGGCGGGCCGAGCCCTGCTGCGTCCGCGCGTCGAGCAGCGCCTGGACGCCGGCGCGCTGGTCGCTCTGGACGTCGACGAAGAAGAGATCCGGGGCGTCGGGCCGCAGGTCCAGCGAGAGCCGCGCCGCCAGCGTCCGCTCGACCAGGTGCGTGGCCAGGATGAAGAAGCAGCCGAGGCCGACGGTGACCAGGATGACCCGCGTCTGGTGGCCGGGCCGGCCCAGGCCGATGACGGCGTGGCGGAGCGGGAACCAGCGGACGCGCTGCAGCGGCTGCACCAGCCGGACGAACGCAGCTCCCGCCCCGACCAGGGCGATCGCCACCACGACGAACCCGGCCGAGACGAACGCGCCGACCCGGAAGGAGCCGGCCTGCCAGGCGGCCAGGCCGCCGAACAGCAGCAGCACGACGACGGTGGCCAGCGCCTGGATCGGATCGAGCCGTTCCCAGAACCGCCACGCCGGCCGTCGGGCCGGGCCGGCGCCGGTCCCCTCCGTCTCGTCACGCAGTAGCGACAGCGGCTTGACGGTGTGGATGCCGGCGAGCGGCACCAGCGCGCTGCCGACCGAGACGAGCGTGCCGAGGACGAGGGCGTGCAGCGCCGCCCCGAACGTCAGCCCGAGGCGCGTGTCCCCGAGCGCGGCGATGGCGTCCGAGGGCACCGCCGGCAGGCCGGCGCCGGCGATGACCAGGCCGAGCGCGCTGCCGGCCAGGCCCAGCACCAGCGCCTGCAGCACGTAGACGGAGAGGATCCGTCCGCTCGAGGCGCCCAGGCACTTCAGCGCGGCGATGCTGGTCCGCTTCTGCTGCAGGAAGACGCGGGTCACGCTCCACACGCCGATGCCGCCGAGGACGAGGATGACGTAGCCGACCAGGCCGAGGAAGTGCTGCGCGCCCTCGATCTGCGCCCGGACGCGCGCTTCGGTGTCGTGGTACGAGCGGACCGACGCGAAGCTGTTGCTGAGGCGCGAGCGCAGGCGCGTGACGACCGGCTCGAGCGCGGCGTCGGGCACCTGCAGCAGCCGCTGGTAGCTGGCCCGGCTGCCGAAGCCGATCAGCTCGGTCGAGGCCAGATCGGCGCGATCCATCACGACGCGCGGCCCGAGCGAGAAGGCGCCGGCCCGCCGGCCCGGCTCGGCGCTGATCACGCCGCGGATCTCGAAGCGCGCCTGGCCGATGAGCACCGCGCCGCCGATGCGCAGGCCGAGCTGCGCCACCAGATCCGGCCGCACCAGGACGCCGTGATTGGCGACCAGCGCATGCGTGTAGGGCCGGCCGTCCTCGAGGGTGAAGGCGCCGTAGAGCGGATAGGCGCGGTCGACGGCGAGCAGCTCGACGAGGCGCGTGCCGCCGCTCGCCGCGTCGGCGCGCAGCATCGTCGCCGTCTCGACCACCTCGCTCTGCTGGCGGACGCCGGCGCGCCGGGCCTCGTCGTCGACGACGGCGATCGTGGCGGCGTCCCACGGCCGCGTCGACTGGACGACGATGTCGGCGCCGGTCATGGCCCGGGCCTCACGCGTCAAGACGCCGGTGACCTGGTCGATGATCGAGCGGATCGCGGCGATGGCGCCGACGCCGATGGCGATGCAGACGAAGAAGAAGATCAGGCGCTGCCACGCCCCGCGCAGCTCCCGGCCGACCATGCGCAGGACGAAGCCCATCGCCGTGTCAGCGAAGGACGGGCGCGGGTGCCGGCGCGGCGGACACCGGTCCGTCCGCCGGCGCGACGACGCGGCCGTCGCGAAGCGACAGCTGGACGTCGGCGCGGGCCGCCAGCGCGGTGTCGTGGGTGACGAGGATCAGCGTCGTGCCGCGCCGGGCGTGGACGTCGAAGAGCAGGTCGATGACGTGCTGGCCGTTGCTCGAGTCGAGGTTGCCGGTCGGCTCATCGGCCATGATCACGGCCGGCTCGTTCGACAGCGCGCGGGCCACCGCGACGCGCTGCTGCTCGCCGCCCGACAGCTGCGACGGATAGTGGTGGCCGCGGCCGCTCGAACCCGACCTCGTCGAGGAGCGCCCTGGCGCGCTCGGCGGCGCCCTTCCGGCCGGCGATCTCCATCGGCACGAGGACGTTCTCGAACGCGGTGAGCGACGGGACGAGGTGGAAGAACTGGAAGACGAAGCCGATGGCCCGGCCGCGCAGGCGCGCCAGCGCGTCCTCGCCCAGCTTGGTGATGTCGGTGCCGTCGATCACGATCTCGCCGCTCGACGGCTGGTCGAGGCCGGCCATCAGGCCGATCAGCGTCGACTTGCCGCTGCCGGACGGGCCGACGATGGCGAGGCGCTGCCCGGCCTGGACGTGCAGGTCGAGCGGATGGAGGATGGTCAGCGGCTGGCCGCCGCTCGACACCGTCTTCGAGACGCCGCGCAGATTGATCATGAACGGGTGATCATGAATGCGACGCGGCGTCCAGCAGCGGCCGCAGCGCCGGCCACACCGTGTCCGCGACGATCCGCGCCCCGCGCGCGTTGGGATGGATCCCGTCGTCCTGGTTGAGCCCCTCGATGCCGGCCACCTTGTCGAGGACGAAGCGCACGAACGGGACGCGCTCCTCGCGGGCGACCTCGGCGAACGCCTCGCGGAAGGCGGTGGCGTAGGCGGCGCCGGCGTTGGGCGGCGCCTCCATCCCGCACAGCAGCACCGCCAGGTGGCGCTCGCGGGCGGCCCGGACGATAGCGGTCAGGTTCTTCTTCAGCTCCGCGGGCGGCAGGCCGCGCAGGCCGTCGTTGCCGCCCAGCTCGAGGACCAGGACGCGGACGTCGCCGTCGAGGGCCCAGTCGAGCCGGCGCAGCCCGCCGGCCGAGGTGTCGCCCGAGACCCCGGCGTTGACCACCTCGAAGCCGAGGCCCTCGCGATCGATGCGTTCCTGCAGCCGGGCCGGGAAGGATTCGTCGCGGCGGAGCCCGTAGCCGGCGGCGATGCTGTCGCCGAGCACGACGAGCCGGGGCCGGGCGGCGGCCGGGGCCGCCTCAGGCGCTGCCGCCGCGGGCCGATCGGGACCGGGACGCGGCGCCGCCGACCCCGTCGGGCGCCGCGCCGCACGCCGCGGCCAGCGCCGCCGCGACCACGACCAGCGCCGTCAGCATCCGGCGGCCGTCAGACTTCCCCACTCCCAGGACCCAGGTCGGCATGGCGTATAGGACGTTACCCCTCGGCTACGAGTTTCCCACGTTTGGGGCGCCGGTCAGCTCATCCGGCAATCAACGCAGCCGCAGGCCGACCTTGATCCAGCGCCCGGGCATGTCGACGCCCTTCACTTCCTGGTAGGCCTGATCGAAGGCGTTGGCGACGTCGGCGTAGACCTCGGCCCGGCCGAGGGGATGGGCGACCCGCAGGTCGGCGACCCAATAGTCGCGGCCATCGGCGCGCTGCGTGTAGGTCACGTGCGAGCCCAAATCGAGCCGGCGCCAGGTGGTCGCGCCCGACAGCGAGAACGCGTGCGGGGCGAAATCCAGGACGTACTTCGACAGCAGGTCCAGGGCCGGCGCCGCGGCGTGCTGGCCGGTGTAGCGGACGCCCCAGAGCGTGGTGCCGAGGCGGCGCGACAGGCCGAGCTCGACGCCCTTGGTGTCGACGTCGCGGATGTTGGTGGTGTGCCAGCGCTCGGTGGCGACGGCGCGGACCCAGTCGATGACGTCCGCGTCCCAGCGCCCGAAGGCGGTGGCGCTGGCCGTCCACCCGGAGGCGAAGGCATCGACGCCGGCGTCCGCCGACCACGCTCGCTCGGGTGACAGGTCGTCCGAGGCCAGGTGGTTCGGGTCGCGGTAGTAGAGCTCGGTGTAGGTCGGGATGCGGAAGTCCGCGCCCCGGTCGCGGTCCGCCAGCGCACATTCGGCACGATCCAGCCGCTCGCCGCGATGGCCGGGCTCCACGCCGTGCCGAACCGGTTGTAGGTGTCGACGCGGATGCCGGGCTGGACCACCAGGCGCGAGCCGAGCGCCTGGCGCAGCTCCACGACGGCGCCGGCGCGCGAGAACGTGCGCTCGCCGAGCGAGGTCGAGTCGATGGCGTCGCGGCCGGCCGACGCGCCGACCGACAGCTGGGTCGCGGCGCCGAGCGCGGTGCGCCAGCGGCCGTTGGCCGACACCGCGTGGGTCCGGTGGCGGTTGTCCGAGAACGCCGGCCGGGTCCAGTCGTAGACGAAGCGATCGCCGTGCGACCGGTAGGCGCCGTCGATCGACAGGAGCGAGGTGCCGCGCGGCGCGAAGCGGTGCTCGGCGCTGACCAGCGTCTGGTCGGTGAACTCGCGCGACGGCGACGGGCCGTAGAACCCGGCGGCGCCGAACTCCTTGTCCAGATACGCGATCGACAGCGTGGTGCCGACCGCGACCGTCCCTTGATAGCGGGCCATCCTGATGTCGTGATCGCGATCCGGCGCGAAACCGGTCGATTGGTTGAACTCGCCCGAGAAGACGTGCTCGACCGGTTTGGCCGCCAGGCTGACCGAGGCGGCCCCCTCGACCAGGTCGTGCTGGCCGAAGGCGAGGTCGGCCGCGAAGCGCGGGCCGGCCCGCCGGGTGATGACGTTGATGGCGCCGCCGACGGCGTCGGCGCCGTGGACCGAGGCCCCGCCGCCGAGCAGCACCTCGATGCGCTCGACGTCGAGCAGCGACACCGGGATGTCGCCGTTGTGATGCCCGGACTGGGCGTCGTTGAGGCGGGCGCCGTTCACCAGGACCAGGGCCTGGCCGAAGCCGGCGCCGCGGATGGCGAAGTCGGCCTGGACGCCGCGCGGGCCGCGCTCGCGCACCTCGACGCTGGGCACCAGCCGCAGCGCGTCGATCGGCGTGGAGACCGGCAGGCGGGCGAGATCCTCGCGCGTCAGGATGACCAGGGTCCGTCCCAGGCTGCCGAGGGCGTCGGGTGAGACGGAGCCGGTCACGACGACCGTCTCGCGGAGGTCGGCGGGCTTGGTCGAAGGCGGCGGGGACGATTGCGCCGAGGCGGTGGCCGCACCCAGGCCGAGAAGGCCCGCCACGACCCCGTGGCGCGCCGAAGTCCATCGTGCTCTGGTCATTGCGGGCGTAATGTTACCCTGTCCGTTATGCGTGCCATTCGCGTCACGGCCTTCGGCGGACCGGAAGTCCTGACCCTCGCCGAGGTGCCGGATCCGCAGCCCGGACCGGGCCAGATCCGGGTCCGCACCCACGCGGCCGGCGTCAATCCGGTCGAGGCCTACATGCGGACGGGCACCTACGCCTTCAAGCCGGCGCTCCCCTACACGCCGGGCAGCGATGCTGCCGGCGTGGTGGATGCGCTCGGCGAAGGCGTCACCGGCCTCGCGGTAGGCGATCGGGTCTATCTTGGCTGGGCCGATGATCGCGTCGACCGGCAGCTACGCCGAACTGGTCGTGAACGAGGCGCGCAACGTCCACGCCCTGCCGGCCGGGCTCTCCTTCGCGCAGGGCGCCGCCGTCGGCGTGCCCTGCTCCACCGCGTGGCGAGCCCTGTTCCAGAAGGCCGCCGCGACCGCCGGCGAGACCGTGCTGATCCACGGCGGCAGCGGCGCCGTCGGGACCGCCGCGATCCAACTGGCCCGTGCGGCCGGCCTGATCGTCATCGCCAGCGCCGGCACGCCGAAAGGCCTGGCCCTGGTCACGTCGCTCGGGGCCCATTACGCCGTCGACCACTCGCAGCCCGACTACCGCGCCGCCATCAAGGCTGCGACCGGGGGCCGCGGACCGGACATCGTGATCGAGATGCTGGCCAACGTGAACCTGGCCACCGACGCCGAGCTGCTGGCGCCGCGCGGCCGGATCGTCGTGGTCGGCAGCCGTGGTTCGCTCGACTTCATGCCCCGCCTCCTGATGGGCAAGGAAGCCACCGTCTACGGCATGACGCTGCCGAACATGACCGGCGACGAATGGCGCGGCGTCAATGCCGGCGTCCAGGCGGCGCTGGCGGCGGGCACGCTGAAGCCCGTGGTCAACCGCGAGCTGCCGCTCGCCGAGGCCTCGAAGGCGCACGAGGCGGTGATGGCCGGCGGCGCGGCCGGCAAGATCGTCCTCGTCCCATGAGCAGCGTCACCCGCCTCTATTTGATCCGCCACGGCGCCACCAACCTGAGCGCCGAGGATCGCTTCGCCGGCTCCGTCGACGTCGACATCTCGGACGAGGGGCGCCGCCAGGCCGAACGCCTCGGCGAGCGGCTCGCCGACGACAACGTCGCCGCCGTCTACTGCAGCCCCCTGCGGCGCTGCGTCGACACGGCCGGCTTCGTCGCCCGGCCGCACCGCCTGACGCCGATCGTCCGGCCCGGCTTGCGCGAGATCGCCCACGGCCGCTGGGAAGGGCTGCGCCGCAACGAAGTGGAAGCGCAGTTCGCCGACGAGTACGCGGCGTGGGAGGCCGATCCGTTCACGTTCGCGCCAGAGGGCGGCGAATCCGGCCTCAACGTCCTGGCCCGGGCGCTGCCGGTGATCCGCGAGATCGTCGTCGCGCATCCGGGCGCCAACGTCGCGGTGGTGTCGCACAAGGCGACCATCCGCCTGCTGATCAGCAGCCTGCTCGGCTTCGACGCGCGCGGCTATCGCGATCGGCTCGACCAGAGCCCGGCCTGCCTGAACATCCTCGATTTCCGCGACACCGTGCGGGCCCGGTTGATGCTTTTCAACGACACGTCGCATTACACCGACCAGCCGACCCGGGCCCGCCACCAGCTGTCGAAGTGGTGGGACGAGTCCCGCCCCGACGGCCCGACGCGATGACCCGGCGGCCGCGCCCCGTGCCGACGCGGACCGGTCGGCGGACGGTGCTGAAACGCGCCGCCGGCCTGGCCGCGGCCGGTCTGGCCATCGACGCGGCGACCACCCACGAGCTCGTCGCCGCGGTCCAGCGCGCCGTGCCTGCGGTCGACTGGCTGTGGTCGGGCGCCATCACCGCCGGCAGCGCCCGCGTCCGCGCCCGCGTCACGATCGAGGGCCCCGTCCGGCTGATCGTCACCCGCGGCGACGAACGCGACGCCGCCAGTCCGCGCGTCGTCGAGCCGACCGGGCCGCCCTCGACCGACGGCGTCCGCACCTTCGACATCGACGGCCTGCAGCCCGACACCGCCTATCGCTACGCGATCGAGACCGCCGCCGGCCGCGACGAGCGCACCGGCCGCTTCCACACCTTCGCCGACGGCCCGTTCTCGTTCGCGTTCGCCTTCGGCTCGTGTGCGTCGACCGGCTCGAACAACCGGATCTTCGACACCATCCGCGGCCGCGCGCCGCACTTCTTCCTGCACCTCGGCGACTTCCACTACGAGAACATCTCGGTCGACGATCCGTGGCGATTCCGCGCGGCCTCGAATCGCGTCCTGCGCTCGCCGCGCCAGTCGGCGCTCTACCGCGCCGCGCCGATCGTCTACGTCTTCGACGACCACGACTACGGCATCGACGATTCGGACGGCACGTCGCTGACCAAGGCCTCGGCGCAGCGCGTCTACCGCGAACGCGTGCCGCACTATCCGCTGCCGCTCTCCGCCGCTTCGACCAGTGGCGCGGCCGGCACCGGGCCGATAGCCCAGGCCTTCACCGTCGGCCGGGCCCGCGTCATCGTCACCGACACGCGCTCCGAGCGCACGCCGCAGCGCTCCCGCGACGCCGACACCCGGACGATGCTCGGCCTGGCCCAGCGCCAGTGGTTCGTCGACGAACTGACGCGCGCCGCCGACGAGAAGGCGCCGGTCGTGTTCTGGGCCAGCACGGTGCCGTGGATCACCAAGGAGAACCCGCAGAGCGGACACGGCTGGGAGCCGTACGCGCGCGAGCGTGCCGAGATCGCCGGTACCATCTCCAAGCTCGGGCTGACGTCGCGCCTGATCGTCCTCAGCGGCGACGCGCACATGGCGGCGATCGACGACGGCACCAACAGCAACTACGTGGCCGGCACGGCCCCGTCGACGCGCGGCTTCGTCGTCATGCAGGCGGCGCCGTTCTCGCGCTTCCCGCGCTCGAAGGGCGGGCCCTACAGCCACGGCCGCTCGACCCGCAACCACCAGTTCGGCTGGGTCGAGGTCAAGGACACGGGCGACGCGGTCACCGTGGAGCTCACCGCGCGGAACCAGGCCGGCAATGTCATCCCGGGGCTTCAGCTGACGGTCAAGCCGACCTGAGACCGGCCACTAACGGCGCCGTGGTGGACCTGAAGATCGCGGTTGGAACCACGCGACGCGCTGGCTCGAATCGGGCGGTCTCGCGCTGAAAGGGTACGCAACGCAGGCGGTGGCGGCTCGGCCATTGGGCCGGTCAGAACGGATCGAAACCGCGTGGCCCAGCTCGTCTCGACTCGCTGCATCGGCAAGGACCGAGATGCCGCCCACGCAACGTACCGCATCCCTTCTGGGAGCCCTTGGTCGGCAGCGTGCCACCAGAAGATTGATCCAGCTTCGGGCCCATCTTCCGCGTCAGGGCGCGGTCGGTGCCTTGGCGGCCGCCGGCAGGACCAGCACGCGGATCGACGACGGGCGATCGGCCGAGCGCCATACCCGCTGGGTCGCCTTCCGGAAGTCGCCGACCTTGGCCGACGGAATGTCCATGAAGACCTGCGGGTTGCGATCGATCAGCGGGAACCACGAGCTCTGCACCTGGACCATCAGGCGATGGCCCTTGCGGAAGGTGTGGGCGACGTCCGGCAGGTCGAAGGCGATCGCCGCCGGCTTGCCGGGCACGAACGGCACCGGCTTTTCGAAACTGTCGCGGAACTTGCCCCGGAACGGCTCGCCGCGCACCAGCTGCTGATAGCCGGCCAGCTTGCGCGCCCGATGACCCGACTCGGCGCGGGTACCGTCCTCCGGATAGACGTCGATCACCTTGACGACCCAGTCGGCGTCGGTGCCGGTCGTCGACACGTGCAGCGCGACGTGGATCGGCCCGGCGATGGTGACGTCCTCGGCGAGCGGCGGCGTCTGGTAGACGAGCACGTCGGGCCGCATCGCGGCGAAGCGCTGATCCTCGGTCATGTAGTCGCGCCGCATGCCGGTCCCCGGCGTCGGGATGTAGGGCACCGGCCGATTGGGATCGCTGACGTACTCGTCGGCGGCACGATCCCCGCTCGCGGTGGGCGCGGCCTCGGCCGAGCGCGCCGCCTTCGCGCAGGAAGAAGGTGCGCGCCGTCGTCTCCGCGGGCGGCCACGCCGCCGGCGTCCGCCACGCGTTCTCGCCGGTCACGAAGACGGCCGCCTCGGGCTCTTCGGCGAGCGCCGCGTCCTGCAGGTGGTGCTCGAAGAACGGCCGCTCGAAGCGCTCGCGGTAGTCGGCCGCCGGTCTTGGCGCCGAAGACCAGCGCGCCGAGCTTGTCGCCGTCGCCGCGCGACCAGCCGCCGTGCGACCACGGGCCCATCACGAGCCGGTTCGAGGTCGACGGGCTCTGCCGCTCGATGGCGCGGTAGATCGCGCAGCGGTCCAGCCGAGATCCTCGGCGTCGTACCAGCCGCCGACCGTCAACACGGCCGGCGTCACGTCGCGCAGGTGCGGCGCGATCGTCGCGCGGCTTCCAGAAGGCATCGTAGGTCGGCGTGCGCGAGCGTTGTCCTCCCAGTAGCCGTTACCCGGCGGGAACCGCTTCGCACTGCCCTCCTTCAGGCCGCCGAGCCCGAGATAGAAGGCGTAGCCGTCCTGCGTGCCGTAGCTGAAGCGCGGCGTGTCGTCCTTCGCCGACGGCCCGGGCCGGGACGCGGGAAGAAGCCGGTGTAGAAGCTGAACGTTGGCGGCCAGCATGAACGCGCCGTTGTGGTACGAAGTCGTCGCCGATGAACCAATCGGCGACCGGCGCCTGCGGCGACACCGCCTTCAGCGCCGGATGCGCGTCGACGGCAGCGCGGCCGCGGCGTAGAACCCGGGGTAGCGACATCCCCCACATGCCGACCCGCCCGTTGTGGCGCAGGTCGCTCTTCGAGCAGCCACGCGATCGTGTCGTAGGTGTCGGTGCTCTCGTCGATTCGGTCGGCCCGGGTGCCGTCGGTGACGTGCGGCCGCATCTCGACGAACTCGCCGCCCGACAGAACCGGCCGCGGACGTCCTGGTAGACGAAGATGTAGCCGTCCTTCTCGTAGGCGCGACGACGGCCCGAGCGAGCCGCGGATAGATGTCCGGACCATACGGCGCGCTGCCGTAGGGCGAGCGCGGTCATCAGGATCGGCACCGGCTTGCTGGTGTCCAGCGGCGCGTAGACGACGGTGAAGAGCGTCACGCCGTCGCGCATCGGGATCTCGAACTCCTGCTTGATGTAGCGGGATTTCAGCCCGCCGTCCTGGCCGCCGTTCTGGCCGCCGGCCAGGACCGCCACCCCGCTCAGCGCGGCCACCAGCAGCATCACCACTCGACTCATCCCGACAGCTTACAATTTGTCGGTGGCGCCGCCGACCCTCGCCGCGCTCGTCAACGTCGTCGGCTTCCTGCTGGGCACGGCGCTCTACGGGCTGCTGCTCGGCACGGTGCTGCGGACCGGCGCCCACGCCGCGGGGCGGGCGGCACGCCCGCCCCATCGCGGCTGCTGCTGCTCACGGGCCTCCTCGGCCTGACCTGGAACCTCGGATCGCTCTGGATCCAGCTCGTCGACCCGACGCTGCTCGACCACGTCTACGCGGGCCATCTACGGCGCCGCGGTCGGCGCGCTCGGCTTCCTGCCCGCGGTCGTCGTCCACTCGGTCCTGGCGCCGCTGCCCCTGTCGACCGACGGGCCGCGGCCGGCCGGCGCCCGCAGCGCGCTCCGTGATCGCGACCGCCTATGCGCTCAGCGCGGCCGCCGCGCTGCATCGCAGGCGCTCGCCGCGGGCACGGGCGCGCCGCTCCCCGCCCCGGCGGGGCTCTGGCTCCTCACCGGCGGCTTCGTCGCACTGGTGCTGGCGCTCCTGGTGCTCGCGCCCGCGGGTCACCCGCGAAGGCCGGCCGCTCTGGGTGCTGTCGCTGTCGATCTTCGCGGTCTCGGCGCTGCACCTGGGCCAGCACACCGGCCGCGAGGCGTGGCCGACCGAGCTGGTCGGCCACCATGCCTCGATGCCGCTCGCCGTGGCCATCCTGCTGCGCGACTACCGCTTCGCGCTGGCCGACATCTTCCTCAAGCGGGCGCTGGCGTTGACCCTGGTCGTCGTCGCCGTCGCCACCGCCCACGTCACGATCGGCCTGCACTGGCTCGGCCCGAACGCCGACGTCGTGGTGACGACCTACGTCCTCGGCCTCGTCCTGGCGGCGGTGCTGCTGCACGAGCCGGCCCGCGCCTTCGGCGCCTGGCTGGTCGACAGCGTGCTGCTGCGCCGGCCCGACACCTCGGCCGTAGTGCGCGCCGTCGAGACCGAGCTGTCGGCGCTGACCGAACCGGCTGCCATCCCGGCGATCGCCGCGGCGCGGCTCGGCGCCGCGCTCGACGCCGCCTGGATCGACGCGCGCGAGGTGATCGGCGCGGTCCGCCCCCGCGACGTCGGCGCCCGCGTCCTCGCCGGCGGCGATGCCGCCCGCTTCGTCGCGACGACCCCGACACGGTCGATCGATCGGCGGTGACCCCGACGCGCCGCCGCGGGCCCCGCTCGCCGCCGATCGTCGCCGTGCCGACGGTCGACGCGCCGACTCTACGTCTGGCTGCGTCGGGCCGCTCACCGGCGGCCGGCGCTGGCTCTCCGACGACGTCGCGCTGGCCGAGTCGGTCGCCTTCATCGCGGCCCGGCGTCTCGACGCCCTGCGCGTCGACGACGAGCGCTACGCGGCCACGCTGCGCGAGCGCAGATCGGCCAGCTCGCCACCGAAGCGGAGCTGCGCGCGCTGCGGGCCCAGCTCAACCCGCACTTCCTGTTCAACGCCCTGACGACAATCGGCTACCTGATCCAGATCGCGCCGGCCAGCGCCCAGAGCACGCTGATGCGGCTGACCAGCCTGCTGCGCGGGGTCCTGCGCCGCAGCGACCACCGAGTTCTCGCGCCTCGGCGAGGAGATCGAGCTGGTCCAGGCCTACCTCGAGATCGAAGAAGCGCGCTTCGAGGAGCGGCTGCGCGTCCGATCGACGTGCCGCGGCGCTCCACGACTTCGTGTCCCGTCGCTGCTGCTGCAGCCGCTCGTCGAGAACGCGGTCAAGCACGGCATCGCCCCGCTCGCCGCCGGCGGCGAGTTCCAGGTCGACGGGCCGCGCTCCGGATCCGCGCCGGGCGACGGCCGAGCCACGGCTGCACCTGGGCGTCAACGCGACTCCGCATCGGGCACGCCGCGCCGGGGCCGGGTCGACACCGGCCCGGCGAGCGGCGCACGGGCTGGCCAACGTCGCGCATCGGCTGCGCGCCCACTTCGGCGACGCGGCGTCGCTGGCGATCGAGGGCATCGCCCGGCGCCGGCACGGTCGTCGCGCTGACGCTGCCGTGCCACGGGCGCCGCGCGCCGATCCCGCGGCGGCAGCGGTCGACGCGCCAGACCGGACATAGCGCCGCAGCCGCTCCGCATCGTCCTGGCCGACGACGAGCGGCCAGCCCGCCTCGCGCTCGCCGGCCTGTCGCCAGCTGCCCCGACGTCGGCATCGTCGGCGAAGCGCCAAACGGCGCCGAAGCCATCGCAGTCATCGAACGCGAGCGGCCCGACCTCGCCCTGCTCGACTTGCAGATGCCCGAGGTCGACGGGCTCGGCGTGGTCCGCCTGCTCCAGCCCGACTGCCTGCCGCTCGTCGCCTTCGTCACCGCCTTCGATGACTTCGCGGTCCAGGCCTTCGAGCTGAACGCCGTCGACTACCTGCTCAAGCCGGTCGAGCCGGCCCGCCTCGCGGCGACCATCGAACGGGCCCGCCAGCGGCTGGCCGGGCCGGGGGCGCGGCCCGAGGCCGAGCGGCTGCGCGCCGCCGCCGAGGCGATCGACACGCGCCAGACGGCCCGCCTGACGCGGATCCCGGTGCGGCGGCGCGACGACATCCTGCTGCTGCCGATCGGCCAGGTGGCGTCGTTCGTCGCCGAAGCCGAGCTGGTCCACGTGACCACGCTCAAGGGCGAGCGCTTTGTCATCACGCACGCGCTGAAGGACGTCGAGGCGCGCCTCGACCCGGCCCGCTGGGTCCGCCTCGAGCGCGGGGCCATCGTCGCCCTCGACGCCATCGCCAAGGTCAGCCCGCTGCCCGGCGGCACCTACCTCGTCGCGCTGAGCAACGGCCAGGAAGTGCGCGCCAGCCGCGTCCACTCGCGCCTCCTGCGCGACCAATACCTGCGGCTCTGAGCGCCGGCGCGCCTCGCGCGACTACTGCCCCGCTGCCCTGGTCGCGAAACGTTCGCGCATCGCCTGGTTGACCTGCTCCGATTGGCCGCGCGGGATGCTGAGCGAGTGCCACCGATCCGCGGAGACGTGCTTGGCGAGCAGGACGATCTGGCCGACGTGGCTGGCCGTGTGGGCCAGCGATCGGAGGGCGGCACGCGTGACCGTGTGCGGCTCCGAGCGGATCATGACTGTGCGCGCCAGGTCCTCCGGCGTCATCCGATCGAGCGTCTCGAGGTGGCAGCTCCAGCCCGCCTCCCAGCTGGCCATCAGCGTGGTGCGGGTATCGCCGGGCTCGAGCTCGAACTCGCGGTCGCGGTGCCGGTCGGGCTTCTCGCCGTCGCTGGCGTAGAAGTCGGTCCAGCGCGACCGCAGGTTGTTGGCGACGTGCTTGACGATGAGCGCGAGGCTGTTCGACTCGGCGTCGAGCGTGGCGACGAAGCCGGCGTCGTCGACCTGGGCCAGGGCCTGGTCCGCCAGCTCGCGGTAGCGCCGCGCTTCGCCGCGCAGCTCGTCGATGAACAGGGCGTCGTGGGACAACGGCTCGGCCATGACGCCAGTATCCGTCCGGCGACACAATCCCGCCAGCCCCGACATCGAGGGATCGGGGTACACTGACATGACCATGTGGTTCGATTCCCGCAAACTCAAGCTGCCGACCTCGGCCGATGCGCTGCCCGGGCGCAGCACGGCGATGAAGGTGCCGGCGACCCATCACGTGACGGGCGCCCCGCTCGAGCCGCCGTTCCCGGCGGGCGCCGAAACCGTGCTCTTCGGGATGGGCTGCTTCTGGGGCGCCGAGCGGAAGTTCTGGACGATCGCCGGCGTCATCTCGACCGCGGTCGGCTATGCCGGCGGCCCGACGCCGAACCCGACCTACGAGGAAGTGTGCTCGGGCGGCACCGGCCACACCGAGGTCGTCCAGGTCGTCTACGACCCGGCCGTCGTGCCGTTCGCCACGCTGCTGAAGGCCTTCTGGGAGAACCACGACCCGACGCAGGGGATGCGCCAGGGCAACGACGTCGGCACGCAGTACCGCTCGGCGATCTACGCGACCACGCCGAGCCAGCTGGCCGAGGCCAAGGCCTCGAAGGACGCCTACCAGCAGGCTCTGCTCGCCGCCGGCCACGGCGCCGTCACGACCGAGGTCGCCGGCGCGCCGATGTTCTACTACGCCGAGGGCTACCACCAGCAGTACCTGGCGAAGAACCCGCGCGGCTACTGCGGCATCGGCGGCACCGGCGTCTCGTGTCCCGTGGGCGTGGCCGCCGTCGGAGGCGCGTGAGCGTCGGCACCAGCCTGCTCCTCGATCGCCTGTCGGCCCTGGTCGGTCTGTTCGATGACGGCAGCCTCGATCTGCCCGACGAGCTGATCACCCACGACACCGTCTTCCGGCTGAACGGCGTCGCCTATGACGCGACGCTCGGCCGTCCGGCCGGCGATCCGCTGGCCCGGCTGGTGGGACGCGGCGCGGCCGGCTATCGCTTCCTGATCAAGGCGCTGCGCTTCGCCCTGCCCGATGCGCGGCTCACCGTCGGCGCCCTCGAGCGGACGAGCCTCGACGTCGGCTGCCGCCTCGCCGGCGGTGGCCGCCTCCGCGGCACGCTGCGCGGCTCGGGCGAGGCGTTCGCCTCGGACGCCGATCTCGCCTTCACCTTCGACGCCCATGGCCGGCTGCTCGCCATCGACGCCGGCCTGGCGCCGCACGACGTGGCGCGCATCCTGGCGGCACGGCAGGCCGAGGTGCCGGTGTGACGGTCGCCAGCCCCGGCCGCCTCGGCCGCCGGGGTCGCGGCGGCATCGCGGCCGCGCTGACGCTGGTAGTCGCGGCGACGCTCCACGCCCAAACGCCGGCGACGACGCCACCGCCGATCTCTCCGGCCGCCCCCGCGCCCACGACCTCCCCGGCGCCGACGCCCGTCGAAGCATCAGCGGCGACGCCGACCACGCCGACCCCGACGCCGTCACCGCACGATCCGGCTTTCGCGGCGTGGCTCGGCGCGCTGCGCGCCGACGCCGTCGCCGCCGGGATACGCCCGGCGACGATCGAGGCGGCGTTCGCCACCATCGTCGCCCAGCCCGTGGTGCTCGAGCGCGACCGCAGCCAGGCCGAGTTCACGCTGACGCTCGGCCAGTACGTCGACCGGCGCCTGACGCCGGCGCTGCTCCGCCTCGCCAGGGCACACGCGCGGCGCCAGCAGGCGCTGCTGGCCCGCGTCGAGCACGCGCACAAGGTGCCGAAGTCGATCCTGGTATCCGTGTGGGGGCTCGAGTCGAACTTCGGCCGGTTTGCCGGCGTCCGCCCGACCGTGCCGGTGCTGGCCACGCTCGCCTACGACGGACGCCGCGCCGCCCTTTTCCGCGGCGAGCTCTTGAACGCGCTGAAGATCCTCGATCGCGGCGACATCGAGCTCGATCGCCTCAAGGGGTCGTGGGCCGGCGCGATGGGCCAGCCGCAGTTCCTGCCCTCGAGCTACCTGAAGTTCGCCCAGGACTTCGACGGCGACGGCCGGCGCGACATCTGGACGTCGCTGCCCGACGTCCTCGCCTCGATCGCCGTCTACATGTCGTCGAACGGCTGGGCGAACGGCGAATCGTGGGGGCGCCGCGTGGCGCTGCCGGCCGACTTCGACGCGCGGCTGGGGACGAAGGCGCCGCTGCGGACGGAAGGCTGCCGGGCCGTCCGGCAGCTGACCGAGCCGATGCTCCTGAGCGAGTGGCGCGCGCTCGGCGTCCGTGCCGCCAAGGGCGGGCCGCTGCCGAAGGCGGCCATCGCCGCCTCGCTGCTGCGGGTCGACCAGGAAACCTTCCTCGTCTATCGCAACTACGAGACGCTGCTCACCTACAACTGCGCCCACTCCTACGCGGTCGCGGTGGGCCTGCTCGCCGATCGCCTCGACGGCCGGCTGGACAGCTGGCCGGCGGCGAAGAAGGCGGCCAAGCCGGCGCGGACGCTGAAGCGCACGCCGGCCCGCAAGACGCGGACGCGGCGCCGCTGAGCGCCGCGTCAGCCGATTCCCCGCTACATCCGATTCGAGTCGTCGAAGGTCACCGCGACCTTGGCGCCCTTGCCCGACTTCACCGCCTCGGCGGCGCCCGACGCCATGCCGTGGATCGACACCGGCGTGCCTGGCGGCGGCGCGCTCTCGCGCTCGTAGGTGCCGACGTCGTCGTAGACCACCGCGATGTAGACGACCGGCGGCAAGCCGGCGAACGCGAAGTGGCCGCCGTTCTCCTCCACCGTGCCGACCGCGACGGGCATGCTCGACTCGTTGATGTTCGGATCGGTGAACAGGAAGATCGTGACCTCGTGCTTCTTCGAGACCTCGCCCTTGCCGGCGTAGGTCACCGTGACGTCGAGCGCCCCTTCCTCGGCTGGGGCAGCCTGGGCGGCCGGCGCCTGCGCCGTGTCGTGGGCCACGGCCAGCAGCGGCAGCGCGGTGAGCAGGACGGCCCCGGCGACCACCGCCGGAACGAGCGTGCGCGAGCTTCGGATCATCGATCGGCTCCCTTCGGTCTCCCCGTCCGCGTCGGCGGCGGCGCGAGGGTCTTCAACAGCTGAATCTGCCCGGCGTGGTAGAGGTCGTGCGCGGCGGCCCCGCGAATCGTCCAGGCCAGCGGCTTGCCGCCGACCGTCCGCGTCAGGTCGGTTTCGTCGAGGCCCGCCACCATCTCGCGCAACTGACGATGCTGGCCGGCCAGGAGTTCCAGGTCGGCCCGCCAGCGTCCGGCATCGAACGCGCCGTCACGCGGATAGAAGTTCGTGCCGGCGAGCGGAAAGCCGCCCCGCGGCGCGCCGCCGACGCGCTTGCGCACCACGTATTTCCAGTAGGCGGCGTGCACCACCAGCTCCCAGACGTTGTGGCGGCCGGGACCCGGGCGCCAGGTGACCTGGTGCGGTGCGATCGCCTTCACCGCGCCGTGCAGGTTGGTGCCATGCCAGGCACGGCGATCGTAGGCCTCGTCGAGCAGCGCGAGGAGGGCCTCGACAGGCGCCGTACTCATCTGCCGGCCACTCTGGGGTCCGCCTTCGCCGCCTTCGGTGCGCCCGCCTCCGCCGGCAGCATCGCGCTCGGCTTCGGCGCGCCAGGGCCAATCGCGATGACGTGCTTCATGCTGCGGATGTAGAGGACGCCGTCGGCGATCGCCGGCGTGGCCATCAGGACCTCGCCGACCGGGTTGGTGGCGAGCAGCTGGTAGGTGCGGCCGGCCCTGACGACGAAGACGTCGCCGTCCTCGCTGGTCAGGTAGATCTTGCCGTCGGCGGCCACCGGCGAGGCGCTGAACGCGCCGCCCTTGCCGCCGAGCCGCTCCTGGTAGAGGCGCTCGCCGGTCTTGGCGTCGTAGGCGGCCAGCGTGCCGTTGTTCAGCACGATGTAGAGCAGGTCGCCGTAGACGATCGGCGTCGGCATGTAGGGGCCGCCGCGCTTGCTGCTCCAGGCGATCGCCTCCGAGCTGGTCGCCTCGCCCTTGAGCGTCAGGTCGCCGCGGCCGCCCGGCTTGATCGCGAAGATCGGCTGCACGCCGCGGTAGCCGTTGGTGACGATGATGGTGCCCGGCCCGGCGATCGGCGTCGGCACGGTGACCTCGGAGTTGCCCGACAGGCGCCACAGTTCCTTGCCGGTGGCCGGGTCGTAGCCGCGGATGGCGTTGGTGCCCTGGGTGACCAGCTCGGTGTGGCCGCCCATCTCGACCACCGTCGGCGTCGACCACGACGGGATCTCGTCGCGGCTGGTGCGCCAGGCCGGCTTGCCGGTCTTGACGTCGAAGGCGGCGACGAACGAGTTCTGTTGGATGTCGCACTGGACGATGACGAGGTTCTTCCAGATGATCGGCGAGCTGGCGGCGCCCCATTCGTAGTCGGGGTCGTAGAACCAGCCGGCGTTCAGCACGCCGAGGTCCTGCTTCCACAACAGGTCGCCCTTGACCGAGTAGGCATAGAGACCCTCGGAGCCGAACGACACGACGACGTGGGTGCCGTCGGTGACCGGGGTCGGCGACGCCTGGCTCGACTTGGGATGACGCTTGGTCTTCGGCACGCCCTCGTGCGCCACCTTGTCCCACAGCACCTTGCCGGTCTTGCGGTCGAGCGCGATCAGGCGCCACACGTGCGGGCTGATGTCCTTGGCCGGCTCGACGTCGCCGTAGAGGCCGTGGCGCAGGCTGGCGGTCGGGTCGCTGCTCACTGCCGTCGAGACGAAGATGCGATCGCCGGCGACGATCGGGCTGGAGACGGAGAGCCCGGGGATCGGCGTCTTCCACAGCACCGACGTGCCCTCGGGCACGTTCCAGGCGGTCGCGACCGGGACGGCGCCGGCGGCGACACCGGAGGCCTGCGGACCGCGGAACGACGGCCACTGCTGCGCACCCGCGGGTGCCGCGAGGGCGATCAGCGTCAGCGCGGCGGCCACCAGGGCCGGCAGCAGCCGACGTTCAGCTCTATGCACACTCATTTTGCGACTCGCTTGTAGACGGCCGGCACGCCGACCTGATTCACCACGGTGAGGCTCGTCGCCTGCTCGCCCTCGATCGCGAAGGTCAGTGTGACGCCAGGGACCGTCTCGAGCACGAAACTGGTCTCGCTCCGGGGCGACAGCGACAGCGGCTGGCCGCCGCCGACGACCGCGACGACGACGCCGTCCTTGAGCGTCAGCACGGCATCGGTGCGGCCGTCGTTGTAGGTCCCGGGATAGCGCGCGAGCTGGGCCGGCGTCAGCGTCGGCACCACCGGCATCGTCGCCCCGGCCTTCTCCAGCGCCGCGACGATCTCGGCCTTGTTGTCCTTCTTCGCGGCCGCGAGCGACTCGTTCAGGACCGCGGGCGGCAGCGCGCCAGCGTCGAGGATCACCTGCACCATCCGGGCGTCGCTGGCGCCGACGGCGTTGGCGAAGGCGCGGCCGGCGCCCTTGGCGCCCTTGGCGAGCAGCAGCTTCACCACCTCGGCGTGCTCCGGCCGGCGCGTCTGGGCCGGCTGCGATGCCCAGCCGAGCGACGTCTGGTTGTAGAAGCTGTCGGTCGCCTCCGGGTCGGCGCCCTTGGCGAGCAGCAGCCGGACGACGTCGACGTGGCCGCGGTCGGCCGCGAACGACAGCGCCGTGCGGTTGTAGCGGAACGGCGTGTCGACGGCGACGCCGGCCGCCAGGGCCTGCTCCACGGCGGCGACGTCGCCCTTCCGCACCGCGTCGAGATAGGCCTGGGCCTGGGGTGTCGGGGCCAGCGTGGCCGGCGCCGGCGTCGGCGCGGCAGCCTGCAGTCCCGCGGCCGCCGGCGACGGCATCGTGACGAACGCGGCGACGGCCACCATCACCGTCGCGGCGCCTGAGCGGATCATCATGCGGGCAGGCTACCGGAAGCCGACGGCGCTCACAAGCGACCCGTTCCCCATCAGCCGCGCGGGCGGCCGCGGAGACCGGCGATCACCATCTGCCCGTAGATGGCGGCGGCGAGCCACGGCGACAACGGCGCACCGGCCACGCGCACCTTGCCGGCCCGGATCGCCGCGCAGATCGCGTCGGCGGCCTCGGTGTCCGACAGCGACGCCGGGACGTCGACGTCCACGTCGCTCCACGTCCGTCCGAGCTGGGTCAGCCGGTGCACGTCGCCGTTGCCGACCAGCGGCCGCTGGTGCGCCGCCGCCCAGGCAATCGCCTGGCGGTTCCAGTCGACGGCGCGGACGTGCAGGGCGTTGACCTCGATCGCGTCCCACAGCGACGCGTGCGCGTCGAGGCGGCGCCGGCCGAGCGCGGACGCAATCGGGTAGCAGGCGTGCGGCGCGATGACCAGGCCGGCCGGGTGCGCCGCCTTCAACGCCGCCACGTCCTCGAGCGACGTCACGGCCAGCGCGGCGGCGGCCGGATGGTTGATCAGCAGCACGTGCGCCCCGTCGATCGTGCGCTCGACGCCGGACAGCAGCCGGACGCCGTGCTCGCGCGCCAGCGGCCTCAGCGGCGCCGGATCGAAGACGGCGTCGTGCAGCGTGATGGCGAGCGCGCCGTAGCCGAGGCTGGCCGCGCGCACGATCAAGGCCTCAGCCGAGTGCGGGATCCGATCCTCGGGATCGTCGGACGTGTGCGCGTGCAGCTCGACGCGGATCACGGGGTGATGAAGCGGCGCACATCGAGAGCGAGATCATCGGTCCACGTGGGCAGCGCGAGCTTCGCGACGCCGCCCTGGTGTTGCCGGATGATCGTGTCGAGCACCTCGCCGGTCACCGGATCGATCCACGAGCCGGCCCAGCGCCCGGCTGGCAGGGTGATGTCGAGCGTCGCGGCCGTCGCGGTGGCCGGCGGGTCCTGCTTGGGACCGGACAACCCGAAGTCCTGGTCGACGCGTCCTTCGAGGCGCGCGAACCACGGATCGGCCAGGTCGACGCCGTGAAAGTACTCCGCGTCCAGCCCGACGACGCCCCGGAGGCTGGTCCGGAAGGCCGTCGGAGGGACCGTCTCGCGGACGCCATCGGGTCGGGTCCACTCCAGCCGCATCACGCCCGTGCCGCCGCTGAAGAAGTACTCCACCGCGATCTCGGCGGAGGTGGCCAGCGCGACGGACACGGTGTCGGTCTTGGTGGCGTGCGCCGTCCAGTCCTGGTAGACGAACTGGTCGCCGATGCGCACGCGGGCGCCGTCGTTCGATGTCACGTGCAGCTGATAGGTGCCGGTCGTGGGCGGCACGATGCGGCCCGACCAGCGCGCCGAGAACGAGGCCACCGTCGTCTGTCGCCGCAGGTAGACGCCGAAGGCGTCGCGGCCCTGGGCCAGCACCTGGACGGAGCCGTCGGCCGGCACGCCGCCGACCACCAGCTCCGGCTTCGGCTGCGTCGCGGCCAGGTCGAAGCGATCGATGAAGCGGCGCAGCACGCCGAGCTGGCGGCGGAGCGGCCGACCGCCGCCGCCCGGCTGGGTCGGCGGTATCGGAAACGAGCCGTCCTCGTGCCCGACCGTGAACGAGTAGTCGAGGTTGTTGTAGAGGCCGCCGCCGGCCAGGATGAAGTCCCAGCCCTCGGTCCGATAGGGCAGGTCCGCGGTCCCGCGGAAGCCGGTCTCGTTGTCGCCGATCAGCCGCCGGTGATGCGCGTTCGACGCAATCGTGTCCGGCGGCGTCGCGTAGTGGAAATTGAAGATCGAGATGGCCGGGTGTGGATCGACGACGCGGCGGCCCTGGTTGGCGACGTTCTGCGACAGCAGCACCGGCTGCGGCAGTTTGGCGACCGCATCCGCGACGATGGTCGTCATGTGCCGCTGCCAGTCGTCGGGCACCTGGGTCGCGTAGGGTTCGTTGCAGATCTCGAGATAGACGTTGTCGAAGCCGGCGACCGCGGCGACGAGGTGCCGCGCCACCGCTTCCTGCACGGCCAGCAGCGGGCCGCTCTTGTCGAGCGTCAGGACGTCTTCGCGACGCAGCGGCGGCAGGCCGTTGACGTTGTTGGCCGGGTGCATCGGGCTGACCGCCCACATCGAGTCCTCGTAGAGCGGGCAGAACAGCACGAGCTCGACGATGATCCCGCGCGCCGACGCCTCTTTGAGCAGGTCGCGCAGCCGCGTGACGTAGCCGTCGTCGAAGCGGCTCAGGTCGAACTTCGCGCCACCGTCCGCATAGCGGTCGCTGGTGCTGCGGGCCCACGGGCTGATGAACCGGCCGCGGGCCGGGTCCAGGGTGTTCGAGGCGATGTCGAAGTTGCCGCCGGTCTCGACGTAAGTGCCGGCGAAGATCCGCGTCCCGTTCAGGCCGTCGGCGCGCAGCGCGTCGAAGTAGCGCCGGTAGTCGAAGTCGAGGTTGAGGAGCGCGCCGTAGTGCTCGCCGGAGGTGATGACGACGGTCGGCTTGCCGCGAAACAGGAAGTAGCGCGGGTTGGTTGGATGGAGACGCAGCGTCGGCGCGGCCGGAGCCTGCGCCGACAATCCCATCGAGCTGGCGGCCACCACCGCCGACAACGCCAACAGCGCCCAGGTCCGCCGCGTCATGCTACAAGACACTCCATCGTGACGACCCCGTCCATGAACGCCGACGTCGAACGGTTGCGCAACCGCCTGAACAGACTGGTGCTCATCGTGCCGGGCCAGTTCCTGCCGCTGGTCACGGCCTACTGGATGCGCTTCGTGCCGGCCCTGCGGCCGTTCGCCTTCGAGGTCCCGACGCCGCGACCGGAAGTGCTCCTCGCCTGCGCGGCGGCGCTCCTCGTCCCGTTCGTGCTGCCGCGCGGCTGGTTCCGGCCGCGAGGCTTCGAACGCGGCCGCCTCTACCCCACCCTCGGCCTGCGCCTGTTCCGGACGATCGCCACCGATGGCGACTGGATCAACGGTCGCCTGCGCCGCCTCGATCCGAACTACCGCGTCGTCCGCGATCGCCGCAGCCGCGACGAGCATATCGCCGGCACCATCATCGGCGAGCGCTGGCACACCTCCTGGCTGCTGCTCGGCCTGATGACCGCGGGCTCGGCAGTGGCGACGCGCCAGTACGGCTGGGCGATCGCCGTGACGATCTTCAACGCCGCGTTCAATCTCTACCCGGTGATGCACCAGCGCTACAAGCGTGCCCGCCTTCGGCCCGACACGACGCGGCGCGCCGCTATGGCTTCCGCGCCCGCTGTGCCTTGAGCTCGGCCAGCTTCTTCGCCAGGTAGTCCTCGTATTCCTTCTTCAGGGCCGGGTCGCGCGGCGATCCGTAGATCTCCTGCGACTTGTACTTGCCCTCGTCAAACTTGCGCTTGGTCCACTCGTCGTGGATGTGGGTCTCGTCGGCGCGATCGAGGATGCCCTGGACGAGCGCGGGCGGGACGAAATAGACGCCTTCGCGATCGCCGAAGACGAGGTCGCCAGGGTTGACGGTCGCCTCGCCGATGCGGACCGGGATGTTGATGCCGGTCAGCATGACCTCGCGTATCGGCGTCGGATGCGCGTGACGGTAGTAGGCGGGCATCGGGATGTCGGAGAGCCCTTCGAGGTCGCGGACCGATCCGTCGATGACGATGCCGCCGCCCTTGGTCGCCTTGTGCACGTAGTAGAACAGGTTGTCGCCGACGATGGTCCCCTCGGCGCCCTTGCCGAACAGGTCGGCGACGAGGACGTCGCCGGGCTGGAGCTGGTCGAGCGCGTACTGATGCGTGTAGGACGCGATGCCGGCCTTGGTCGCGTTGCTCGTCAGCACGCCCATGATGTCAGGGCGCGTCGGCATGAAATGGGCGGTGAAGGCGCGGCCGGCCATCTTGGTGCCCGGGTGCAGGAGCTGGAACCCGTCGGCCCATTGGTTGCGGTAGTTCTTGCCCGGCAGGACGGCCCACACGTCCTCGGCCGACATCCCTTTCGCCTGTTCGATCAGGGCGTCCGGAATCTTCGGCCGGCCGTCGGGGAACCGATCGAACGGGTTGTCGGCGGTGATCTCGATCAGCTGCTCCCGCGTCAGCTTGAAGAGCTGGGCGTGGACCAGCGTCGCCGTCAGCAGCAGCGTCAGGCTGGCCGCCGCGGCCAGCCTGGCCCGTCGAACCGAACGACTCATGCGTCTACTCCTGTGCAGTGGGACGAGTCCCGGTGCGCCGGAGCTTAGCATCGTTGGGCGGCGTGGCCGCCGCTGGCAGGGGCGCTACCGGAGGCAGTAGAGCTTCGTCAGCGTGCGGACGTAAAGGCGATCACCGACCGCGGCCGGTGAGGCCATGACCATCTCGCCCAGCTGGTTGTGCGCCAGCTCGTCGTACTCGTCGCCGGCGCCGAGCACGAAGACGTCGCCGTCCTCGCTGGCGATGTAGACCCGGCCGGCGCTGGCGATCGGCGAGCTCGAGAAGGTGTGCCCGCCCCCGCCGATGCGCGCCTTGTAGACCTCGGCGCCGGTCGCGGCGTCCGCCACCTGCAGCACGCCGTTGTCGTTGACCGCGTAGATCCGCCCGCGATACGCCAGCGGCGACGGCGTGTAGCCGGTGAAGCGCGGCAGGAACCAGGCGACCGACGCGTTCGACGTCTCGCCGTCCTTCAGCGTGATGTCGCCCTTCGCGCCGGGCCGGACCGCCAGGAGCGGCCGGTTGGCCTCGCCCTGCGATCCCGACCCGACGTAGAGCAGGCCGCCGGCGACGATTGGGCTCGGCGTCGACTGCCGGAAGCCCTTCATCCGCCACAGCTCCTTGCCGTCGAGGTCGTAGCTGATCACGTAGCCGCGGCCGATGGTCACGATCTCGGTCCGGCCGTCGTGGGTCCAGACGAGCGGCGTGGCCCAGCCCGAGGCGAGCCGCGAATCGAGATCCGTCCGCTTGACGTGCCAGATCTCGCGCCCGGTCTTGGCGTCGAGCGCGGCGAAGAACGATTCGCCGTCGTTGTCGTGGAGCTGGTAGACGCGGCCGTCGTGGACGACCGGCGACGACGCCGTGCCGAAGTCGAGATAGATCGGCTGCGGCGCCCAGGTCCGCTTCCAGACGAGCGTGCCGTCCAGGGTGAAGCAGAAGACGCCGACGTTGCCGCCGAACGACGCGTAGAGCCGTTCGCCGTCGGTGGCCGGCGTTTCCGACGCGTAGGTGTTCTTGCGGTGGCGGCCGCCCGGCGGCGGGCCCTTGTGGGCCTCCTGCTGCCACAGCGTTTTTCCGGTCCTGGCATCGAGCGCGGCGACGACGTAGCTGATGTCGCCCGATTCGCTGGCCAGCTCGATGTCGCGATTGACCAGCTTCTTGACGATGTCGGCCTCGGACAGCCCCTGCTTCTCGAGCTCGGCGGCGTAGTCGTTGCCGAAGATGCCCTTGCCCGGCGCCTTGAAGGCGTTGGCGTTGACCGCCGAGGTGACGAACACGCGGTCGCCCCAGACGATCGGCGACGACCAGCCGCGGCCGGGCAGGTCGGCCGTCCACGCGACGTGCTCGGTCGTCGACCACGACAACGGCAGCGTCGCGTCGTCGGCGATGCCCGAGGCGCTCGGCCCGCGGAACTGCGGCCAGGCGGCGGGGCCGGCCGCGCGAACGACCGGGACGAGGACGACGCCCGCGAGCACCAGGCTGACCAGGATGCGCATGCCCAGGATGCTACCGCCGATGGCCTCGCGACGGACGCCGCTTCGTCACACGGCCGTGTCGGGGCCCGTTAACCTTCGCCGCCGCAGCCCGTAGCAATGAGCATGAGCCTTCTCCAGGACGTGCGCTTCGCGCTGCGGCTGCTCCTCAAGGACCGCTGGTTCAGCGTCGTCGCCATCACCGCCCTGGCGCTGGGCATCGGCGTCAACGCGACCGTGTTCACCCTGGTCAACGCCGTCCTGATCCGCGGCCTGCCCTTCCCCGACGCCGATCGCCTCTACGTGCTCGGCGTCAGGCCGGCCACGTCGACGAACAACGGCGAGCCGATTTCGCACTCCGACCTGCTCGACTGGCGGGCCGCCAACACCTCGTTCGAAGGCCTGGCCGGGTTCGCCCGCGGCTCGATGACGGTGAGCGATGCCCGGACCGCGCCCGAGGACACGCCGGGCGTCTGGGTGACGGCCAACACGTTCGACCTGCTGCGCCAGCCGATGCTGCTCGGCCGCGGTTTCCGCCGCGGCGACGACGAGCCCGGCGGCGAGCGCGTCGTCATCCTCGGCCACGCGCTGTGGCAGTCGCGCTATCGCGGCGACCGCGGCGTGCTCGGCCTGCCGCTGCGCGTCAACGGCGAGCCGGCGACCGTCGTCGGCGTGATGCCGCCCGGCATCAAGTTCCCGACCAACGCCGAGCTGTGGGTGTCGGCGATCCCGACCACCGAACAGCAGCGCCGGCGGGACATCCGCAACCTGACGGTCTTCGGCCGACTCACGCCAGGCGTGTCGGCGGCGCAGGCCCGCGCCGAGCTCGACGGCGTCGTGAAGCGGCTCGCCAAGGCGCATCCCGCCAGCAACAAGGAGCTGACCGTCGGCGTGGTCGCGACCTTCAACGAGCGCTTCAACGCCGGGCCGGTCCGGATCGTCTTCCTGACGCTGATGGGCGCCGTCGGCTTCGTGCTCCTCATCGCCTGCGCCAACGTCGCCAACCTGCTGCTGTCGCGCTCGACGCAGCGGGCGCGCGAGGTGGCCGTGCGCTACGCCATGGGGGCGACGCGCTGGCGGGTGATCCGGCAGCTGCTCGTCGAGAGCCTTCTGCTCGCAGCGGCCGGCGGCGTCCTCGGCCTGGGCATCGCCATCGTCGGGACGCGGCTGTTCGATCGCGCCGTCGCCGACGTCGGCAAGCCGTACTGGATCACCTTCACCATCGACGGCGTCGTCATCGCCTACCTGCTGGCGATCTGCGTGGCGACGAGCTTCGTCTTCGGTCTGGCGCCGGCGCTGCAGGTGGCGCGCACCTCGGTCGGCTCGATCCTCAAGCAGGGCGGTCGCGGCAGCACCGGATCGCGGCAGATGCGCGCCTTTTCCTCGGCGCTCGTCGTCCTCGAGCTCGCGTTGACGCTGGTGCTGCTGGTCGGCGCCGGGCTGATGGCCCGCAGCTTCATGGCCCTCAGCGCCATCGACACGGGCATCAGGAACGAGCACCTGATCGCGATGCGGGTCAACCTGCCGCGCGCCAGCTACGCCACCGTCGAGGCGCGGGCGCAGTTCTTCGAGCGGCTGACGCCGCGCCTCGCCAGCCTGCCCGGCGCCGACAACGCCGCCGTCTCGACCAGCATGCCGCCGTTTGGCCTGTGGGGCCGCGAGGTGCTGATCGACGGCCGCGCCGACCCGGGCCGCGGCAAGCGGTTGGACGCCGGCTTCGTCGCCGTCAGCCCGTCGTTCTTCGAGACGGTCGGCGCCCCGCTGCGGCGCGGCCGGCCCTTCGACGCGCGCGACGGGGCCAAGGGCACCGAGGTGGCGATCGTCAACCAGCGCTTCGCGGCCCGCCACTTCCCCGGCGAGGATCCGATCGGCCGGCGGATCCGCTTCCCGGACGAGGATCCGGACGACGACACCCCGTGGATGACGATCGTCGGCGTCAGCCCGGACATCCGGCATGGCAACCCGCGCGATCGCGACATCCCCGACGTCGCCTACATCCCGGTGCGCCAGCTCGGGCCGTCCGGCGCCACCGTCATCCTGCGCAGCCGTCTCGATCCGGCCAGCCTCGTCGGCGCGGTGCGCCGCGAGGTGCAATTGATCGATCCCGACCAGGCGGTCAGCAACCCGCAGACCGTCGACCAGATGCTGACCCAGTCGTCGTGGCCGTTCCGAGTCTTCGGCACCGCGTTCGGCATTCTCGCCGCCATCGCGCTGACGCTGGCGTCGGTCGGCCTCTACGCCGTCATCGCCTACTCGGTGTCGACGCGCACCCAGGAGATCGGCGTGCGGATGGCGCTCGGCGCCGGACGGACCACGGTTGGCTGGCTGGTGCTGCGGCGCGGGCTGTGGCAGCTCGCGGTCGGCCTCGTCCTCGGGCTGGGCGGGGCCTGGGCGGTCGGCAAATTCGTGCTCGCCAGCGTCGTCGCGCAAATCTCGGGGACCGACCCGGCCATCTTCGTCGGCGTGCCGGTGCTGCTGACGGTGGTCGCCCTGGCCGCCTGCCTGATCCCGGCCCGGCGGGCGGCCCGGCTCGATCCGCTGGATGCCTTGCGCAGCGAGTAGCGCGGCCGCGGGTTCCAGGCGTCCGGGGCGACGACCGCTACCGCGGACGTTCCTGGAGCGACTCGAGGTAGTCGACGAGAGCGTCGATCTTCGCTTTGATACCGCGCTCGTCGGCATCCGTGACGGACTTCGCGAAGGCATCGCCCCAGACGGGCATCTGCGAGTCGCCGTGCGTCTTCACGACCTGGCGGCCGTCGATCATCGCGTAGACCCGGTCGGACGGAAACGTCCCCTTGTTGCGCAGCGTGATCTGGGCGAGATCGGCTGGCCGGCGCTTGAGGAAGTTGGCGACCGGCCCGTCGCCGCGGCCGGCTTCGCCGTGACAGCTCGCGCAATAGATCGTGAAGACCGATTTGCCACCGACCCGCGATTCCTCAGCAGGCGCGGCGGCAGCGGGGGTCTGCGCCCAGGCAGGGGCCGACAGGAAGGTCGCCAGCGCCGCCAGCACCAACAGTCGTCCACTCGTCTTCATGGCCATCGTGTCTCCTCCGTCATCCGCGTGGTGGCTTGCGTTGGTGACGCTCGATGCAATGCACGTACCCTCGGCGGCCGAGGCGGATCGTCGGCCCGCGGATTGACAAAGCCGGCGCGGCGGCGCTCCGCGGACGCACCCCATGGAAAATTTCCCGCATCATGCCGAAGGATTGCGCGGCCAGGCCGGCGGCGGCGCGAGCCTCGGTCAGGAGCGCTCGCGTTCTTCCGCCAGTGTCTTGTCCGCCAGGACCTTTTCCGCCGCGGCCTTTTCCGCCAGCGTCAGCTCCTTGACCTCCGCCTCGAGGCGCTCCGACTTGATGTCGACGCGCAGGCGGCCGAAGAGCGACATGTAGAGGTTGGCCACCGCCACGACGGCGAACCAGGCGATCAGGTAGCCGCGCCAGTCGGGCAGCAGCAGGTAGAACTGCGTCAGCCAGACGAACGCCGCAGCGACGTAGTGGCTGAAGCAGTACTCGCAGGTGCAGACGTAGTAGAACTTCCGGGCCAGCACCGACGCCGCGGTGCGGCTGCGGGCGGCTGCCCACTCGCGCGGTTCGCGGAAGATCTCTTCGTGGGTGATGGTCCAGGCAATCGTCGCCACCGGCAGGGCGAGGATGGACAACCAGGCCAGCTGGGCCGGTAGCGTCGTCGGAAGCATCGCCCCACTCTATCTTGGCGGTTACCTGAGACGACGACGGGCGTCCCTGCTCTCGCAGAGACGCCCGTTTCCGTTCCAGCCTCGACGTCGCGCGGCGGCTAGCCGCGGACGTCGCTGTAGGCGCCCGCGATCGCGACGAGGATGAACGCCGCGGCGAAGACGTCGCGCTTGTCCCAGCTGGCGGGCGTGTTGATCTGCAACTCTGGCAACAGCGTCGCGAAGACGACGCCGCCGGCGAAGATGCCCACCGCGATCTTCGAGACGATGAAGGTCAGCAGCGAGACGATCGCTTCCGGTTGGCTGCCGGAGTCCGGACGCACGTTCAGGTTCGGTTGAGTCGGGGCGACTGTATTGTTCGCGTCCCGGAATTGTCAACATTCGCCCGTCCAGAGGCGTCAGAGGCTCGCGGAAGCGGACGATCCGCGGCGCGGCCGGCAGGCCATGCGCCAGGGCGTGCTGTTCCGCGCAGCATCGGCCCGGCCGTCTCCCTCCGGCCGGGCGAGGCCTCGGCGCCCGCTGGCGCCGTGCCGATGATCCAGGTACATGGCCAGGACCACGGGCATCCACGTGCCCGCCGTGATCGTCGGCGTGTTCGTCGACCAGATCGGCTCGTTCGCGCTCGGCGCGGTGTTCGCGGTCCTCGCGGCCGTCGTGGCGGCTCCGCTCCTGGGCGGCGACACCGGACCGCAGTCTCCGGCCGCCAGCGGCGCGCAGCATCTCTACGAGGCAGCCTGCCTGCTGTGCGGCGCGATCGGCGCCTACACCGGCGCGCGCCTGGCCCAGCGGTCGATGGTCGCCCACGGCCTCGCCATCGGCGTGGCCAGCTTCGCCGTCTCGACGATCCTCGGCATCGGGATGGGCCAGGAGATGTTCGACCGCCGGGGCGTCTTTTACGCGATCCTGGCCGTGCTCGCCGGCCCCGCCGGCGGCTGGCTCGCCTCGCTGCAGCCGGGTCGGCGATCGGAGCTGGAACGCGCGTAGAAACCGGCAGCGCGGCGGACGACGGCGTAACGACGAACGACGTGCGTATCAGGCGCGGGACCAGAGGTAGGCGATCCCCAGCGCCAGCACCGCGATGCCAATGACGACTACTTCGATCTTCGCGCTCAGCTCGTGCAATCGCTTGGACATTCCCTACCTCCTACCGAGCCCCAGACTGTGGGCATGGCTGGTGCACATCAGCGTGCCACCCCGTCGGTCGCGCCGCAAGCCTCTCGCGCGCCGCGGGTAATCTTGCCGTGTATGGACGCGACGCTCGACGAATGGGTTCGGTCCGTTTTCGATCATCCGGTCACGGAGATCGCCTGGCACTTCGACGTCGCCGCTCCAGAGCTGCCACTGACGAAGGTGCGGACCGCGGAACTGGTCGCCGAGACGTTCGAACGAAGCGGTGAGCTGCTGCGCCCGTTCACCGACGCCCAGCTCAATCAAGGCTTCTGGTTCCTGATCTGCGGCGGCAATTCCAACTACATGTGGTGCCTCACCGACGCATCGGTCCCGTGGCCAGAGCGAAGGCGCGCGCTTCGCGTGTTTCTGCCGCTCTTTCGCGATGTCATGGCGACCCGCTGCGCGCCGTCGCTGTCGCATCGCAGCGAACCGGGCTCGCCGCTCAACAGTGCGTGCTTCATGTGGTGGGACCTTCTTCCACTCGACGCGACGTGGCCGGAAGGGCGCCTTCCGGAACCCATTCACGCCGAAGCGCTGGCAGTCCTCGCGGAGCTACTCGACATTTCTCACGACGCCTGCCGGGAGAGCGCGCTGCACGGGCTCGGCCACCTCGCCTTCTTCCATCCGGAGGTGGCCGCTGTCGTCGACGCGTTCATCGAGCGTTCACCGGACCTCCGGCCAGAGCTGCTCGACTATGCGAGAGCCGCCCGGGTCGGACACGTCCTGTAGACAACAGCGCGTGGCGGTCGTGCCTGGGGTTCGCCGTCGACCCGAATGGCGAGCTCGAAAACCGGAGCCATCGGAATAAAAATGGACCCCAGGCGGCTGTGCCGGAGGTGGGGGTCGACCCGAATGGCGAGGCCGAAGGCCGGAGCCATCGGGCTGAGGACAGCCCCGGCCACATCAGCAGGCGAGCGCCTGCTGATGTGCCGGGGGTGGGAATCGAACCCACACGCCCCTTGCGGGGCTCGGGATTTTAAGTCCCGTGCGTCTGCCAGTTTCGCCACCCCGGCTCGAGCATTCAGGCTAGCACCAACCACGACGCCGCGAGTGCGCTGGAGCCGCGCCTGCGGCATCATGCGTAGATGACGCCCTGCCGCATCCTGACGCCGACGCTGCTCGATCACCCGGTGCCCGGGCTGGACAAGGTCGCCGAGCGCGGCCGGTGGATCCTGAACGCGCCGCCGCTGCCCGCCGGCGACGCGCTGGCGCGGACCGGCGCCGTCCTGACCGCGCTCGCCGTCCAGGTGGAAGGCGCCGCCCGCGCCGGCCAGCGGCCGGTGGCGCTCGGCGGCGACTGCTGCCAGCCGATCGCGGTGATGGCCGGGCTGATCCGCGCCGGCATCCAGCCGGTGCTGCTGTGGCTCGACGCGCACGGCGACTTCAACACGCACGAGACGACGACCAGCGGCTTCGTCGGCGGCATGCCGCTGGCGATGCTGACCGGGCATGGCCGGCTGGATCTGTTGCAGGCGGTCGGCCTGGAGCCGATCCCGGAGCGGGACGTGGTGCTGGCGGACGCGCGCAACCTGGACCCCAAGGAGGCCGAACTGCTGGCCGGCTCGGACGTCCGGCGCTTCGCCTCGCTCGACGAGGCGATCGCGGCGCTGCCGGCGGATCGTCCGGTCTATGTGCACATCGACGTGGATGTCGTCGACGGCGCCGAGCTGCCGAAGACGATGTATCCGGAGCCGGGCGGGCCGTCCAGGGCCGACGTGGCGCGGGCGCTGGCGCACCTGCGCGACACCCGCGAGGTCGTCGCGGTGTCGATGACGGCCTGGTCGCCGGCGCTGGACGCCGACGGGACGACGGCCGACTACTGCCTGGGACTGCTCGACACGCTGACGGCGCCGCGTGCGGCGCGGTCAGCCTGACAAGCCGCCTGCGTGACGGCGCCGCGGCGCGCCCAGCGCCGCGTGACGAATGGCGAGGACGGAGTCCGGAGCCATCGTCCGGTCAACGCGCGAAGGCGCGTCGACAAATAGCAGCCGGCACGCCATACTGGCGGCCCGCGGCCGCGCGTGAGGCGCACGGCCGCCAGCCACACGGACGGAGTCGGCCGGGCGGCCGCCCTCCCCTACTTCGATCCGGTGGAGAAGCGGACGATCACGTTGCCGACGTAGACGACCTCGGTGACGCGGTCGCCGTCGTCGTACCACTCGGTGACGGTGGTCAGCTCGCCCTGCTTGCCGGAGCGGTTGCGGGTCGGGTCGCCGAGCAGGTCGTGCACGTCTTCCATCGACATGCCGCGGCGCAGTTCGCTGACGCGCGACAGGTCGCCGCGCGACGGCGGTGGCGGAGGCGGCGCAAACGGACGGGCGTCCGGACGCACGTCCGTACGCGGCCCGCCCGGGGCGCCCTCGAAGTCGACGAACTGCGAGAGCATCAGCCGCATCTCGCGCGGCGTCGGCACCCGTGACGCCAGCCGGAATTCCTCGAACCACAGGTTGAAGCGCGATCCGGCGTCGAGGCGCTTCGAGGCGATGTCGCTCTCCTTCTGCGCCGTCAGCTCACGCGACTCCGACCGGGCCCGGCGGTTCTCGCGCTCGCGGTCGCGCCGCAGGTCGTCGAGCTCACGCTGCATGCGCCGGCGCCGCTCGTAGTCGCGCTCGTCCTTGATCCACTTCTCGAGATCCTTCTCGCGGCGCGACTTGCTTTCCTCGGGCACGTAGACGTAGCCGGTGTCGTCGCCGAACACCCCGTAGCCGCCGCCACCGAGCTGGAACTCGATGTTCTTCTTCTTGACCCGGACGGTGGTGACCATGATCCGGTCGCCGGGCTTGAGCGCCACGCCGAACTCGCGGACCCGGGCGCTGTACTCGCGGAAGTCCATCGCCGGCTGGCGATCCGGATAGAGGTCGACGCCGCGCTGCGTCGCCGGCATGTCCATCTTGATGATGACGAACTTGCCTTCGAACGCCTGCTTGAGGTCCCACTCGGTTTGGGCGTGGACGGGCGTGGCGGCGACCGCGAGCCCGGTGGCGATGAGAGGAAGGATGAGAGCGCGCACGCAGGAGCCTCCGACAAAAAAAGAAAAGCCCGGTCGTGCGGGGGGAGGACCGCAGCGACCGGGCGTGCCAGACACGTTCAAGACCACCGTCTCCACATCTGCGACTCCGGCTCCGCCGGCGTCAAACCGTCAATTCTTCAGCGGGTCGATCAACGCGGCCGGATCGACGACCGCCAGTTCGCCCGAATTGGGCAGCCCAATCAAACCTTCGAAGTCGATGACCGCGCGCGCCGCGTCGAACTGCAGCGCCGTTTCGTAGCTGACCGGCCCGTCGCCGACCGCGGTCACCCGGCACCGCACCACGAACCCTTCGACCATCGACCATTCCTCGCCGGTGCGCATCCGCAACTGCGCGTGCGCGCCGACCGGCAGGTGGAGCCGCGATTCGAACAGCAGCCCCTTGTCCGAGACTCCTTGCAGCGTCACGTCCAGCGTGGCGCGGCGAGGGCGGGCGCCGGGAGCGACGAGTCGTGCCCGCTCCGGCTGTCTGGCGTTCGCCCAGGTATGCGTGGCGGCTTGGCGGATGATCGCTCGAGCCGCGAATCGGGTGGCCATAGGTTCCTCCCGCGAAAATCCTGGTGACGCCGGCTGGGGAGCGGCGCCGGCATCACCTCGGAAGGGTCAGCGTCCGCCGTTGGCCTGCACGGCCTGGGCGAACTCCGTTTCCGTCATCCACAGCCCGCGATCGCCGTAGAGAGGATAGCTCAGGATGGTTCCGACCGGCGGGGCGCCGCCGCTGCGGGTGATCTGCCCGATCCACGCCCAGCTGCCATCGGAGAGGCGGATGCGATCGAGAACGGTCATGCGGAAGTCGGCGTACGGCGCCACGTAGCGGCAGCCCTTACAGAACCAGCGCGAGGCGTTGGCGGTCTCGAGGAGGACCGGGACCCGGGCGGCCACGCCGCTGTAGGCCTCGGTCGTGCCCCACACGTCGGACGTCGGGGGTGGCGGCGGCTCGGTGGTGTCGACGGCGGGCGGCGCGTCCGGAACCGGCGTGCTGCTGGTGCAGCCAACACCGGCCTGCACCGCGATGGGGTGGCTGCACGGCACCCACTGCCCGACCCACACGAAGCTGGGTCCCGGCGATGCGCTGGTCGGGGAGCCCCACTGGGCCGCCGCCACCGAAGGCACGAGAACCGCCGCTGCCAGAACGAGCCGACCGATGACCGTGATACGCATGCTCTTGTCCACTCCACTGACGACCGCTGGGGAGGGTCGTTGGGCCTTCCTATATCAAGAGCCGCGCCAAGCCAGGTGACGAACGAGATCGCCAATGAAATCAGCGTATTTTGAATCTGACCGGGCGCCAATGCGTAGACGATAGTCAATGCGATGGATGACTTTAGGCTGCCCTCACGGCACCGGGCGATCGGCCTCAGGCGGCGGTGCGAGGTCGGCCCACCGGCGGCTCACACCGACCAGGTGGATGAGGCCGATCAGCAGCGAAATCGCTGCGAAATAGAGAGCACGGATGGGCCGATCCAGGAAGTGGACCATCAGCGCCTCGGGCACGATCAGCAGCCCGCGCAGGGTGTAGACGCAGCCGATCGCCGCCACCAGGACCCGGGTGGCGGGCAATGCCGTGAAGCCGGCCCCGGCCAGGCCGTAGGTGCCGAAGACGGCGAAGACGAAGGCAATCGCCCCCGTAACCAGGCTCGGGGTGAGGGCGTGCTCCTTGGCCAGATCGACCATCCGCTTCCCGGCCAGGAAGTACTCGTAGGCCGGGGCACCGACCACGATCACCCCGAGGTGGAGGACGACGAGCGCGAAGCTGGCGGCGGCGCCGGCGATAAGCCAGCCGCTGCGGGGCGGGATCCGCACGGCGTCAGTGGACGAGGCCCGGCCGGGTGTCGGCGGCCACGGCGCGGCCGATCAGGCCTTCGAGGGTCTCGGCCGCCATCGGCACCGGACCAGCGACGGCCGACGCGCTGTGGATCTCGATGGCAATCACCATTCCGCCGTCCGGCGCCGGATGGACGATCCAGTTCATGCCGCGCAGCTGTACCTCTGCCGGAGGCGGGGCGGCCGGATCCTGGGCTTTCGCCGTGGCGCGCAGCATGGCCTTGAGGATCACGGCGACGTCCTCTTGGGTCCAGGCGGCCGGCTCGGTCGGGTGGACGATGGTCTCGGTGAACACGTGGTTGTTGCCACGCAGCATGATTTCGACGGTCATTCGCATCGACGGCTACTCCCGAAGCAGGGTGGCGAGCGCGGCGGACGTCGTGACCGGCTGCTCGCAGGTGAAGGCGCGACAAACGTAGGCGGTGGCGGCGCCCCGGGTCAGGCCCCGCGCGGTGAGCGGGGCGAGCCAGGGCAGGACCGCGGCCAGCGTGGCAGGGCCGGCCCCGGGGCCCGTCCCGGCGGCCGGGTCGAGCGGCAGGACGATCGCCGCCGGCAGATAGGTGTCCGCGACGACGCGGTGCAGCGCGCGGGTGTCGTCCCGACCGGGCGGCCCGACGACGACGATCTGGGTCAGGCCGCGATGCCACGCGGCGAGGTTCAGCGCCATGAACGGCACCGCCCGGGCCCCGGCCGCCAGGCGCGGGCCGAGGCGCGCCAGGGTGCGCGCGATCCGTCGCGACGCGGCCTCGTCCGGCTCGAGGTGCACCAGCTCGATCAGGTTGCGCACGGCCATCGAGCTGGCCGCCGGCTCGGCGCCGTCGTACTCCTCCTTGAGGCGGAGCAGCACCGACGGATCGCGGCCGGTCGTGTTGAACCAGCCGGCGCCGGCCTCGTCCCAGAACAGCCGATCCTGCGCCGCCTGCACCTCGCGGGCCCACGTCAGCCACGCCGGATCGCCCGTCGCCTGCAGCAGCTCGAGGCCGCCCCAGACGATGGCGGCGTAGTCCTCGCAGTAGCCCTCGATGCCCGCCTCGCCGGCCCGCCAGCGGCGGTGCAGCGTCTGCGTGGCCGGCTGCCACAGCGTGTCGCGCACGAACGCGGCGGCCCGGGCGGCGCGATCGATCCAGCGCGCGCCGCGGTCGGCATCGGCGGCGCCGAGGATCCGCCCGGCGCGGGCCATCGCCGCGATCATCAAGCCGTTCCACGACGTCAGCACCTTGTCGTCGAGCGACGGGCGCGGCCGCCGGTTGCGCGCCTCGAGCAGCACCGGCCGGGCCCGCGCCACGACATCGACGACGTCGTCGACCGGCCGGCCGACGCGGGCGGCGATGTCCTCGAACGTCGCGGCCGTGTAGAGCAGGTTCTGGCCGGTGAACTCCTGCTGCGGATCGAACGGCGCGTTGCCGTCCGGCTCGATCCCGAAGCGCTGCATCACGATCGGCGCGTCGACCGGGCCGAGCAGCGCCTCGACCTCGCGCTGCGGCCAGAGGTAGAACGCGCCCTCGGAGGCGTGCGCGCCCGGCTGCCCCACTGATTCGGGCGGGATGCTGTCGGCGTCCTCGGCCGAATAGAAGCCGCCGCCGGGATCGGAGAGGTCGCGATCGACGTAGACCAGCGTGTCGTCCGCGACCGCCGCCAGCAGCGGATCGGCGGCCGCCTGGGACGCCTCGATCAGCGCGAGGACCAGCTGCGCCTGGTCGTAGAGCATCTTCTCGAAGTGCGGCACCCGCCAGCGTTCGTCGACCGCGTAGCGATGGAACCCACCGCCGATGTGGTCGCGCATGCCGCCTTTGGCCATCGCGCCGAGCGTCGCCACCACCATGTCGCGCAGCGCGTCGCGGAGTGGGTCGGGGCGGGCCGCTCCGCGCCCGGACACGCGCCAGGCCCGCAGCAGCAGGAGCAGCTCGGACGGCCGCGGGAACTTCGGCGCGCCGCCGAACCCGCCGAAGCGCGCGTCGAAGGTGCGGGCGAACTGGTCGGCGGCGTCGGCGAGGGCGTCGAGGCCGGGAATCCCCCCGCCGGCCCGTCGTCCGCGCCGCTCGCCTGGAACGACGCGAGCCGCTCGACGATCACGTCCGAGGCGGCCAGCACCTTGGGGCGCTCCTGCCGCCAGACGCGGTCGATCTCGCGCAGCAGATCGACGAACCCGGGCCGGCCCCAGCGTCCGGTCGGCGGGAAGTAGGTGCCGCCATGGAACGGCTTCAGGTCCGGCGTCAGCCAGACGCTCATCGGCCAGCCGCCCTGCCCCGTCGTCGCCTGCACGAAGGCCATGTAGACGCGGTCGACGTCGGGCCGCTCCTCGCGGTCGACCTTGATCGACACGAACGCCTCGTTCAGGACGGCGGCGACGGCGGCGTTCTCGAACGACTCGCGCTCCATGACGTGGCACCAGTGGCACGTCGAGTAGCCGATCGACAGGAAAATCGGGACGTCGCGGGCGCGCGCCGCGGCGAACGCCTGCTCGCCCCACGGATACCAGTCGACCGGGTTCTGCGCGTGCTGGCGCAGGTACGGGCTGGACTCGACGGCGAGGCGGTTGGACATGACAGGGGGCACGGGGTCAGACGAACAGGCCCCGCAGCCAGCGAGTCTATCACCCGGCTGCGGCCGTCTCGGCCGACGGCGCGGCCCCGGGATCGACCTCGGTACCGGGCTCGATCGCGTCGACCGGCATCTTCTTTTCCGACAGGCCGCGGCGCAGCCGGGCATAGGCCACCGTGAACTCGACGCCGTAGATGAGGATTACCGCCGACACGTAGACCCACATCAGGAACACGACGACGGCCGCGACCGACCCGTGGACGCTGAACCGCGACAGGTCGCGCACGTACCAGCCGAAGCCCTTGAGGGCCAGCCGCCACAAGGCGCCGGTAACGATCGCGCCGGGCCACACGTCGCGGAAGCGGACGCGGGCGTTGGGGACGAAATAGAAGAGCAGGCCGACGACGACGATGAAGATCAGGCTCGACAGCCACTCGACGACGAAGCTGCCGAGCGCGGCGACCACCGGCAGGTGCGTCGGCACGTTCGGGAACCAGTGGCTGACCAGTGCCGTTCGCGCCGACAGCAGGATCAGCCCGGCCAGCATCAGCAGGCTGGCCGCGACCAGCATCAGGAAGGAGACGAGCTTGTGCTTCCAGTAGCCGAACGGCTTGACCTGGAAGGCGTAGTTGATGGCGCTCGTGATCGCGCCGAAGAACCCCAGCGCGGCCCAGACCATCACGATGCTGCTGCCGATGCCGAGCCCCGTCTTGCTCTGCCGGAAGGCGTCGAGCTGGACGGTCACGAAGTCGAACTGGCGCGGGAAGTATTGCAGGACGAAGGCGAGGATGGCGGCGCGATCATGGTCGTCGGCGCTGACCCGGCCGAGCACCGACAGGCTGAGGAGCAGGAACGGGAACAGCGACAGCAGCGCGTAGAACGCCACCGACGAGGCGAACGTCAGGTCGTTGCTGCGATAGAAGCAGACGAACCCGTGCCACGCCGCCCGGCCCATGAGGCCGGGCAGGCGCCGGGCGGTGCGTCGGATGCGCCGCCCGATGCGGAGCAGGAAGGCCGCGGTGCCGCGACGGGGTGGGCGCACGCGTCAGTCCCGCAACGATGGCTCAGTGCGACCAGTCCGGGCTCGCGGCACGCGGAGTGTCGTCGGTCGGGTTGAGGGTCGCCAGGCCGTCCTTGACGGCCTTCCGGGTCTTGTCGAAGGCCTCGGTCAGCCGCTGCGCCTCGCCCAGGAAGTCCTCGAGCTGCGGTTCCAGCTCGCGACGGAACGTGCGGCCCCGGTCGGTGAAGAGCAGAAAGCCGACGAAGCCGCCGAGGGCGGCACCGATTCCCATGCTCAAAGCGATTCGCGCGCGGTCGTCCATGGTCAACCCCTTGTGTGCATCGGCCGCCCTACTCGGCGGCGTCCAGTCTACCGTTTCCCGATGCGGAGCAAGGATGATGCCGTGAACCTGCCCTGGAGCAGCCTGCGTGCCGCGCCACCGCGCGGTTCACGCGCCGTAGCCTAGGCGAAGGCGGGCCCAGCGCGGCGTGACGAATGGCGAGGACGGAGTCCGGAGCCATCGTCCGGCCGACGAGCGAAGGCGCGTCGGCAAATAGCAGCGGCACGCTCGAGAGGCTGCCGCGGGCCGCCCTGAGGGGGCGGCCCGCCAACAAACATATAATCGCCGGACCCATGGACGTGGTGGAGAGCCAGGCTCGCCCCGATACCGTCGAGTTTCGCGACAACGCCGCGCGCATGTCGGCGCTCGTCGCCGACCTGCGGGCGCGGCTGGATGCGGCCCGGGCCGGCGGCGGGCCGGCGGCGCACGCGCGCCATCGCGAACAGGGCAAGCTGCCGGTCCGCGATCGCCTCGACGGCCTGCTCGATCCCGGCTCACCGTTCCTTGAAATCGCGCCCCTCGCAGCGAGCGGGCTCTACGACGGCGACGCGCCAGGGGCCGGGCTCGTCACCGGCATCGGCCAGGTGTCGGGCCGCGAGGTGATGGTCGTCGCCAACGACGCGACCGTCAAGGGCGGCACCTATTACCCGCTGACGGTGAAGAAGCACTTGCGCGCGCAGCAGGTCGCCCTCGACAACCGCCTGCCCTGCGTCTACCTGGTCGACTCGGGCGGCGCGTTCCTGCCGATGCAGGCCGACGTCTTCCCCGATCGCGAGCACTTCGGCCGCATCTTCTACAACCAGGCGCGGCTCTCGGCGCAGGGCATCGCCCAGATCGCGGTGGTGATGGGCTCGTGCACGGCCGGCGGCGCCTACGTCCCGGCGATGAGCGACGAAACGATCATCGTGCAGAAGACCGGGACGATCTTCCTCGGCGGTCCGCCGCTCGTGAAGGCCGCGACCGGCGAGGACGTGACCGCCGAGGAGCTCGGCGGCGGCGACGTCCACACGCGATACTCCGGCGTCGCCGACTACCTCGCCGACGACGACGCCCACGCACTGCAGCAGGCCCGGACGATCGTCTCGACGCTGGGCCGGGCGCCGCGCGCCGCCTTCGATCGCGTCGCGCCGGAGGCGCCGCGCTACGACCCGGCCGAGCTCTACGGCCTCGTCAACACCGACCTGCGCCAGCCGACCGATGCCCGCGAAGTGCTGGCGCGCATCGTCGACGGCTCGCGGCTCGACGAGTTCAAGGAACGCTACGCAACCACCATCGTCACCGCCTTCGCCCGCGTCCACGGCTACCTCGTCGGCATCGTCGCCAACAACGGCGTGCTGTTCTCGGAGTCGGCGCTCAAGACGACGCACTTCATCGAATTGTGCGGGATGCGTGGCATCCCGCTGGTGTTCGTGCAGAACATCACCGGTTTCATGGTCGGGCGGCAGTACGAGCGGGCCGGCATCGCCAAGGACGGCGCCAAGATGGTGCATGCTGTCGCCAACGCCCAGGTGCCCAAGTACACGATCGTCACCGGCGGCTCGTTCGGCGCCGGCAACTACGGCATGTGCGGCCGGGCCTTCGATCCGCGCTTCCTGTGGATGTGGCCGAACGCACGCATCTCGGTGATGGGCGGCGAGCAGGCGGCCGGCGTGCTGGTCACCGTCAAGAAGGACCAGCTGGCCCGCAAGGGCGAGACGCTGTCGGCCGCCGACGAAGCAGCCATCCGCGATCCGCTGCTCGCCAAGTACGACCACGAAGGCTCGCCCTACTACTCCACCGCGCGGCTGTGGGACGACGGCATCCTCGATCCGGCCTCGACCCGCGACACGCTGGGCCTGGCCATTGCTGCCGCGGAAAACGCCCCGCTTGCGCCGACGCGGTTTGGCGTTTTCCGCATGTAACTCCCAACTCCCAACTTCCAACTCCCAAGAAACTCCCAACGCCCAAACTGCCAATGAGTGCCGAGTCATCCGCGACCGACGTGCTGATCGCCGAGCGCCGGGGCCCGGTGTGGTGGGCCACGCTCAACCGGCCGGCGGTCCGCAACGCCTTCGACGAACGCCTGATCGGCGCGCTGCGCGCCTGGGCCGCCGACGTCGCCCGCGCCGCCGACGCCGGCGAGGCGCGGGTCGCGGTGATTGCCGGCGCCGGGCCCGTCTTCAGCGCCGGGGCCGACCTCGCCTGGATGCTGCGGATGCGCGACTACTCGCGCGAGGACAACGTCCGCGACGCCGACGCCGCCGCGGCGCTGTTCGGCGCGCTCGACACGCTGCCGGTGCCGCTGGTCGGACGGATCCAGGGCGCCGCGCTGGGCGGCGGGTCCGGGCTGGCCGCAGTCTGCGACGTCGTCGTCGCCGCCGACGATGCCGTCTTCGGCTTCACCGAAGTGCGCCTCGGCATCCTGCCGGCGGTGATCGGGCCGTTCGTCGTCGCCAAGATCGGGCTGTCGGCGGCTCGCGCGCTGTTCCTCACCGGCGCCCGCTTCCCCGCCCCGCTCGCCCATCGGCTCGGGCTGGTGCACGAGGTGGTGCCGGCCGCGGAGCTCGACGCGGTCGTCGACACGGTGGTGCGCGACCTGCTGCTCGGCGCGCCGTCGGCGCAGCGCCGCGCCAAGGCGCTGCTGCGCGAGATCGTCGACCGGCCGCCAGCCGACGTGCGGCCGCTGACGAGCGCGGCCCTCGCCAATCAACGCGTCTCCGCGGATGGCCAGGACGGCCTCGCCGCGTTCCTGAACAAACGGCCGGCGCGCTGGGTGATCGAGCCGTGAGTGCGGCCGGCGGGCACCGCACCGGCCGCGTCATCGGCACACGCCACGCGGGCGCCGCGCGAGGCTGACGCCGTGGCCGCCACCAACACGCGCCCGATTCGCCGCCTGCTCGTCGCCAATCGCGGCGAGATCGCCGTCCGCGTGATGCGTGCCTGCCGCGAGCGCGGCATCGTGCCGATCGCGGTGCACTCGTCGATCGATCGCGGCGCGCTGCACGTCCGCGAGGCCGACGAAGCGATCGAGATCGGCGGGCCGGCGCCGGCCGAGAGCTACCTGCGCATCGACGCGATCCTCGACGCCGCGGCGAAGACGCGCGCCGACGCCATCCACCCGGGCTACGGCTTCCTGTCCGAGAACGCCGCGTTCGCCGCCGCCTGCCGCGACGCCGGCGTGATCTTCGTCGGGCCGCCGCCGGAGGCGATCACCGCGATGGGGTCGAAGCTGGGCGCGCGCGAGCGGATGGAGCGCGCCGGCGTGCCGGTCGTGCCGGGCGCGACGCCCGCCGATCAGAGCGATGCCGGGGTCCGCACCGCGGCCCTCGCCATCGGCCTGCCGGTGATGGTCAAGGCGTCGGCGGGCGGCGGCGGCAAGGGCATGCGCGTCGTCACCGACGTCGCGGCCCTCGACGAATCGATCGCCGCCGCGCGGCGAGAGGCGGAGCGCGCCTTCGGCGACGGTACGCTCTACGTCGAGCGGCGCGTCGAGCGGCCGCGCCACGTCGAGATCCAGGTCTTCGCCGACACGCACGGCGGCTGCGTCCACCTGTTCGAGCGCGAGTGCTCGATCCAGCGGCGCCACCAGAAGATCGTCGAAGAGACGCCGTCGCCGGCGCTGACGCCAGCGGTGCGGGCGCGGATGGGCGAGGCCGCCGTCGCCGCGGCGCGGGCCGCCGGCTACGTCAACGCCGGCACGATCGAGTTCCTCCTCGACGGCACCGGCGACGACGCCCGCTTCTACTTCCTCGAGATGAACACGCGGCTGCAGGTCGAGCACGCGATCACCGAGGCGGTGACCGGCGTCGACCTGGTCCACGCCCAGCTCGCGGTCGCGGCCGGCGCGCCGCTCCCGTGGACGCAGGAGGCGCTGGCGTCGCGCGGGCACGCCATCGAAGTGCGCCTGTGCGCCGAGGATCCGGCGCAGGGCTTCCTGCCGCAGGCCGGGCGCCTGCTCGCCTGCCGGTTCCCGCACGCGCCGGGCCTCCGCGTCGACGCCGGCGTCGAGCGCGGCGACGCGATCCCGGTGCAATACGATTCGCTGGTCGCCAAGCTGGTCGCGCACGCCTCGACCCGCGAGGCGGCCATCGCCCGGATGGCGGCGGCGCTGCGCCGCACGCTTGTCTTCGGCGTCCGCACCAACGCCACGCTGCTGGCGCGCATCCTCGCCCATCCGCGCTTCGTCGCCGGCGACATCGACACGGGCTTCGTCGCCGACGAGCACGACGCCCTCATCGGCGTCCCCGAGGCGTCCGCGGCGGCGGCGGCCGCGGCGTGGCTGCGGACCTCTCCCGATGCCGCTTCCGATGCCGCTTCCGATCATCCGTCCGGAGCGCTGAAAAACGGCGCAGATTCTGCGATCGCGGCCAGCCCGTGGACGTCGCTGCGCGGGTGGCGCGGATGAGCGCGGCGCCGCGGACGCTCGCGATCACGCTCGACGACGGGCGCGTCGAGACATGGACGGTGGCGCGCGCCGACCGCGCCGAGGACGGCGTCTGGCGCCTGGCGCTCGTCGACCCGGCCGGCGCCGTGCACCGCGTCGAGGCGATCGCCGGCGAGCGCGGCGACATCTGGACCGCGATCGACGGCGCCGTCCGCGTCGTCGCGGCGCCGCAGCCGGCGGGTCCGCGTCGCCGCGGGCGGGCCGCCGCCGGTCACGGCCTCGAAGCGCCGATGCCCGCCACCGTCACCCGCGTCGTCGCCAGCGTCGGCCAGAAGGTCGCCGCCGGCGACGTGCTTGTGCTCCTCGAGGCGATGAAAATGGAGCTCGCCATCCGCGCGCCGCACGACGGCACGGTCGCCCGGATTGCCTGCGAAGCGGGCGCCATCGTCCAGCCCGGCGTCCCCCTCGTCGAGCTTTCCTGATCGCAAAATCTGCGACGCTTTCCAGCGGCCAGGGAGGGATGATCGGGAGCGACATCGGAAGCGACATCGGGAGCGACATCGGAAGCCGCATCGGGAGGGACTACCCGTTCGTGCGGCGGATCGCCTGGTAGGTGCGGGACGGGAGCGGGTGGCCGACCGCGGCCTCGATGCCGGCTGACGCCGCGACGACGCCGGCGAGCGAGACGCCGGTCTCGTAGCCGAGCCCGTCGAGCAGGTAGACCAGGTCCTCGGTAGCGAGGTTGCCGGTGGCGCCCGGGGCGAACGGGCAGCCGCCGAGCCCGCCCGCCGACGCGTCGAAGGTGCGGACGCCGAGCGGCAGCGCGGCCATGACGTTGGCCAGCGCCTGGCCGCGCGTGTCGTGGAAGTGCAGGGCGATGCGATCGACGGCGACACCGGCCGCGACCGCCGCGTCCAGCACGACCGGCACCTGCCCGGGGTGCGCGATCCCGATGGTGTCGCTGATCGCCACTTCGTAGACGCCGAGGTCGAGCAGCTGCCGCGCGATCGCTCCGACCCGGCGCGGCTCGACGGCGCCGTCGAACGGACAGCCGAAGGCCGTCGACAGGTAGCCGCGGACGCGGACGCCCGCGGTGTCCGCCTCGCGGCAGACGTCGGCGAAGGCGACCAGCGACTCGGCGATCGAGCGGTTGGTGTTGCGCTGGCTGAAGCCTTCCGACGCCGCCGCGAAGATCGCGACCTCGCGGACGCCGGCGGCCACCGCCTCGCGCAGCCCGGTGAGGTTCGGGACCAGGGCCGCGAAGCGCGTCCTCGACGCTCGACCAGGCGCCCCGGCCAGTGCGGGCCCCAGTGCCGCGAACACCTCGCGCGCGTCGGCCAGCTGCGGCACGCGATCGGCCCGCACGAACGAGGACACCTCGACCACCGGCAGGCCGGCCGCGGCCAGGCGCTCGACGAACGCGATCTTGTCGGCGGTCGCGATCCGAGCCGCTTCGTTCTGCAGCCCGTCCCGCGGCCCGACTTCGACGATGGTCACCTTGGTCATGGCGCCGTCATCCTCCCGCCAGTCGCGTCCGTCTGGGCCACGCCGGCAGCCCGTTCACTCGTCCAGCGTCCGGACCGACACGTCGGGGTCGCCATCGGCATCCAATCGGGCTATGACTTCCATCGGGCGGCAGCACACCTGGCAGTCCTCGACGTAGGTTTGCGCCGCTCCGCCGCCGACGTCCAGCCAGATCGCGAGGGGCTCGCCGCACGACGGACAGAAGACTTCGACTTCCACGGGCTCAAGCTTACCGGAGGTCGGCGACAGCAACCCCGGCCGCGCGAGACACATTCCGCGTCGGCCAACGTATGATCGGAACGATGCCCCTGGACCTGCTGGTGTTCGGCCCTCACCCCGACGACATCGAGATCGGGATGGGCGGGACGGTCGCCCTGCACGCGCGGCGCGGCGATCGGGTCGGGCTCGTCGACCTGACGCGCGGCGAGCTCGGCTCGAATGGCACGCCCGACGATCGCGTCGCCGAGGCGGCCCAGGCCAGCGCGGTGCTGGGCGCGGTCCTCCGCCTCAACCTGGCGCTCCCCGATGGCTGCCTGTCGGTCGACGACGAGGCCCAGGTCGACGCCGTCGTCCGCTGTGTGCGCGCCCACCGGCCGCGCGCCATCGCCATCCCCTACTGGGACGACCGCCATCCGGATCACGGCAACGCCAGCCGACTCCTCCGGCAGGCGATCTTCCGGGCCGGCCTGCGGCGCGTCGTCAGCGGCGAGGAGCCGTGGCGGGCCGAGTGGGTCTGCCACTACTTCATCAACGACGCGGCCACGCCGTCGTTCGTCGTCGACGTCAGCGACGTCTACGACATCAAGAAGCAGGCACTGGCGTGTCATCGCACGCAGTTCACGCCGGCGGGCGACGGGGCCGCCGCGACGCGGTTGACGTCGCCGCTGTTCTCGCAGCTGATCGAGAGCCGCGACGCCCAGTTCGGCGCGCTCGCCGGGGTCCGCTACGCCGAGGGATTCGTCGTCCGCGAGCCGGTGGCGCGCCCGCACCTGTTCAAGACGATGGGGGACGCCGTCGCCGACGCGGCACCGGGCACTCCGGCGGAGTCGCGTCGTGGGTGAGCGCCGCGGCGTGACGCCGCCGCCGCCGCGCGGCGCCGGCATGCGCATCGGCATCGTCTGCTACGCGTCGGTCGGCGGCAGCGGGGTCGTCGCCACGGAGCTGGCCACCAGCCTGGCCCGGCGCGGCCACGAGGTCCACGTCCTCAGCAGCGAGATCCCGTTCCGCCTGCGCGACGCGCGCGGGCCGGTCATCGTCCACGCCATCGAGACGCCGGCCTACCCGCTCTTCCGCGAGCCGCAATACGTGCTTTCGCTGTCGACGAAGATCGTCAACGTGGCGCGGGCCCACGCCCTCGACATCATCCACGCCCACTACGCCGTGCCGCACGCGGCCGGCGCTTATCTCGCCCGCCAGATCCTCGCCTCGCACGGCGCGGCGGTGCCCAAGGTCGTCACCACGCTGCACGGCACCGACATCACACTGGTCGGCGCCGACCCGTCGTATCGCGAGACGGTCGCCTTCTGCATCGAGCAATCGGACGGCGTGACCGCGGTGTCGGAGAGCCTGCGCGAGGACACCTACCGGCACCTGCGGCTGTCCTCGCCGATCGTGGTCGTGCCCAACTTCCTCGACTGCGGCCGCTACGCGCCAATGCCGGACGCGGCCCTGCGCGCCCGCCTCTGTCCGCCCGACCGCTACGACAGCCTGCTGCTGCACGTCTCGAACTTCCGGCCGGTGAAGCGCCTCGACGCCGTCGTCGACGTCTTCCGCCGCGTCCGCCTGCAGCGGCGCGCCAAGATCGTGCTGGTCGGCGACGGCCCCGAGCGCGGCCGCGTCGAGACGCTGGCGCGCGAGGCCGGCATCGCCGAGCACGTCGAGATCCTCGGCGAGCTGGACGACGTGCGCGGCCTGCTCTCGGTCGCCGACGTGTTCCTGCTGCCCTCGGCGCAGGAAAGCTTCGGCCTCGCCGCGCTCGAAGCGATGGCCTGCGGCCTGCCGGTGGTGGCGTCGCGGGTCGGCGGCCTCCCGGAGGTGATCACCGACGGGCTGACCGGCTACCTGCGCGAGCCCCACGACCACGAGGGCATGGCCGCGGCGGTGCTCGATCTGCTCGACGATCCGTCGCTCCGGCTGCGCGTCGCCCACCTCGCCCGCGCCTCGGTCGTCGATCGCTTCGACGAGGATCGGGTCGTGCCCGATGTACGAGGCGCTCTACCAGCGTCTGCTGGCGGTCCCGGCCGGCTCCCGGGCCTGACCGGCTAAACCACGATACAATCTGGGGTTCGTGGCTTCCCCTGCCCCACGCGGGTTCCAGGCCTGGCTTCTCCAGGATCTCCGCGACGCTCGCGCCGGCACCCATCAGAAGGTCCACAAGGCCTCGTGGTGGCGGGTCATGTGCCTGACCGGCGTGGACTACTTCTCGACACTGGGCTACCAGCCGTCGATCGCCTTCGCCGCGGCCGGGCTGCTGTCGCCGATCGCGACGTTCGTGCTGGTCCTCCTGACGCTGTTCGGCGCGCTTCCGGTCTATCGCGAGATCGCCCGTCTCAGCCCGCGCGGTGAGGGCAGCGTGTCGCTCCTGCAGGAGCTGCTCAGCCGCTGGAAGGGCAAGGCCCTGGTCCTGGCGCTGCTCGGGTTCGCGGCCACCGACTACGTCATCACGATCACGCTGTCGGCCGCCGACGCCACCGCCCACGTGCTCGAGAACCCGCTCGTCCCGCACTGGATCGAGCACCCCGTCCTCGTCACGCTGGTGCTGCTCGCGGCACTCGGCGCGATCTTCCTGCGCGGCTTCCGCGAGGCCATCGGCCTGGCCGTGCTCCTGGTGGTCGTCTACATCGCCCTCAACGTCATCGTCATCGGCTGGGGGCTGGCCCACCTCATCGCCCATCCGGAGTACCTGCCGCGGTGGAAGGACGCGCTCTTCGCCGAGCACCACAGCTGGGCGCGGATGGCCGCGGTGTCGCTGCTGCTCTTCCCGAAGCTGGCGCTGGGCCTGTCGGGGTTCGAAACCGGGGTCGCGGTGATGCCGCTGGTCGAGGGCGATCCCGAGGACACCGACGCCAATCCGGCCGGGCGGATCCGCGGCGCGCAGCGGCTGCTGGTGTCGGCGGCGTTGATCATGAGCGTGCTGCTCCTCGGCAGCAGCACCGTCTCGGCGCTGCTCATCCCGCCCGAGCAGTTCGCGCCCGGCGGGCTGGCCAACGGCCGCGCCCTCGCCTTCCTCGCCCACGAGCACTTCGGCGAGGTCTTCGGCACCATCTACGACCTCAGTACCGATCAGCATCCTGTGGTTCGCCGGGTCGTCGGCGATGGCCGGGCTCCTCAACCTGGTGCCGCGCTACCTGCCGCGGTTCGGGATGGCACCGGAGTGGACCAAAGCGATGCGCCCGCTGGTGCTCGTCTTCACCGCCATCACCTTCCTCGTCACGATCATCTTCCAGGCCGACGTCGACGCGCAGGGCGGCGCCTACGCGACCGGCGTCCTCGTGCTGATGACGTCGGCGGCCCTGGCCGTGACGATCGCGGCGCGCCGCGCCGGCCGCTGGTGGCAGCCCTATCTGCTGATCACGCTGGTCTTCGCCTACACGACGGCGCAGAACATCCACGAGCGGCCGGAAGGCATCCGCATCGCGGCGATCTTCATCGCGGCGATCATCATCACGTCGCTGATTTCGCGCGTCATGCGATCGACCGAGCTGCGCATCCACGGCGTCGAGGCCGACGAGGCGGCGACGCTGTTCATCGACCAGGCGGCGACGACCGGCCAGGTCCGCGTCATCGCCAACCGGCCTGGCGTCGGCGACGTCGCCGAGTACGCCGACAAGATCCGCTTCGCCCGCGACACTCACCAGCTCAAGCCGTGGGAACCGGTGCTGTTCCTCGAGGTCGCGCCCAGCGACGCCTCCGAGTTCAGCGAGGTGCTCAAGGTCTTCGGCGTCGAGATCGGCCCCTTCCGGGTGCTGCGCTGCAAGAGCCCGGCGATTCCGAACGCCATCGCCGGCCTGCTGCTGCACATCCGCGATCGCACCGGCAAGGTGCCGCACGCCTACTTCGGCTGGACCGAGGGCAACCCGATCGTCTACCTGCTCAAGTTCCTCGCCTTCGGCGAGGGCGACACGGCCCCGGTGAGCCGCGAGGTGCTGCGGCAAACCGAGGCCGATCCCGAACGGCGTCCCCGCATCCACCTCGGCTGACCCGCCCTCGTCGTCGTCGACTCCGGAGCCGGCTGGCCTCGGCCTCCCCTCGCTGTCGGGCCTGTTCTGAGGCCCATTTCCAAGCTCAGCAGCGCGCTCACACCTGTCGCACTGCCGGTTCATCCCATTTCCGTGTCAGCAGTGGTCCCGGTCACTTGACAGTGTTCACCGGCACGGGTAACTACTGACATCCGCTTCGCCGCCACACGGCGAGGGTTCGTCCCGTGACCTATCCAGGCCCGGACCACGACGACCCAGGCGCCCGCCAGGACGCGCTCGAAGGGGATGGTTCGACGTCGCGACCGCGGTGAGCGGATCGCGGTTTTGCAAGTTGGGGGGAGACACGATGAGAAGGCTTCACTGGGTGACGTGGCTGATGACCGCGTCCATGTGCCTGCTGGTGGCGCAGTACGTGAGCGCGCAGAGCGGAACGTCGGCCCTGCAGGGCAAGGTGATCGACGCGCAGAAGGCAGCGTTGCCTGGCGCGAACGTGACGATCGCCAATCCTGCGACCGGCTTGTCGCGGACGACACAGTCCGATGGCTCGGGCGCGTTCGCGTTCAACGGGATGCCGCCCGGCGTCTACGCCTTGACCGTCGAAATGCAGGGCTTCAAGACCTCGGTGATCGAGAAGGTCACCCTCCAGGTCGATTCCACCAACGAGGTCAGCATCGGCCTCGAGATCGGCAGCCTCTCGGAATCGGTCCAGGTCACCTCCGAGGCGCCGATCATCAACTCGACGGACGCCAGCATCGGCAACGTGATGGCCGGCGACCAGATCCGGGCGCTGCCGCTCGAGGGCCGCAACGTCGCCGCCCTGCTCTCCCTGCAGCCGGGCGTCACCTACGTACCGAAGGCCGATCCCGGCGCGACGATGGATCCGCGCTACGGCTCCGTGAGCGGCGCCCGCGCCGACCAGAGCACCGTGACCCTCGACGGCATCGACGTCAACGACGCCGACAAGCAGAGCGCCTTCACCTCGGTGCTGCGCGTCACGCTCGACTCCGTCCAGGAGTTCCGCGTCACGACCAGCAACTACGGCGCCGACCAGGGTCGCTCGAGCGGCGCGCAGGTCTCGCTGGTCACCCGCTCGGGCACCAACAACCTCGCCGGCTCCGGCTACTACGTCAACCGCAACACGGCGTTCTCCTCGAACGAGTACTTCCTGAAGCTGTCGCAGCTGGCCAACGGCGAACCGAGCAAGGCGCCCAAGCTCGACAAGAACATCTTCGGCGGCTCGCTCGGCGGCCCGGTGCGCAAGGACAAGCTGTTCTTCTTCGGCAACTTCGAAGGGCTGAACGAGAGCCGTGAGACCGTGGCGACCCGCGCGGTGCCGTCGAACTCGCTGCGCGATGGCGTCCTGACGTATCGGTGCGCGACCGCGTCGGCGTGCCCCGGCGGTACGGTGCAGGGGCTGACCGGCTCGCACTCCATCCCGGCCGGTTCCTATGGGCTGACCCCGGCCGAACTGACCCGGATCGATCCGCTGCACATCGGCCCGAACGCGGCGGCCCTGGCCTACTTCCGGCAGTTCCCGTCTGCCAACCAGGATGGACGGTACCCGGGCAACATCGACGACTTCCGCTTCGCCGCACCGATCGAGAACACCTTCCGCACCTACATCGCGCGCGCCGACTACCGGCTGAACGGCAGCAACAACCTGTTCGGCCGCTTCAACAAACAGAACGACGCGGTCGCCTCGGCCCCGCAGTACCCGGGCCAGGATCCGGGCCGGACCCGGACCGACAAGAACTGGGGCGGGGCGATGGGCTGGGACTCGACCCTCGGCAGCAACATCGTCAACACCTTCCGCTACGGCTACACGCGGATCGACACCGATACCCTGGGCCTGCGCAACCAGGACTTCAGCGGGTTCCGCTTCATCGACGACCTCGCCTTCGACGACGCGCTCGATTTCAGCAACGGCCGCGACATCAAGACCCACAACTTCGTCGACGACATGTCGATGGTCAAGGGACGGCACACGCTGAAGTTCGGCGGCAACATGCGGCTCATTCGCAACGACAATTACACGTTCGCGAATTCGTTCGCCAGCGGCAGTTCGAACGCCTCCTGGATGTCGGGCATCGGACGCCGCTACCGTCCTGGCGGCGCCTGCCCGGCCCCGGCGGACTGCAGCGGCCTGCCGGCCGTGGCCAGCACCGGATTGTCGGCGTACGCCGACTCGATCGCTCCGCTGCTTGGGATCATCAGCCAGACCAACGTCATCTACAACTACACGGTCGCCGGCCAGGTGCTGGCGCCCGGCGCGCCGGTCGAGCGGCTCTACGGGGCCAACGAGTTCGAGCTCTACTTCCAGGACAGCTGGCACGTGCGCGACAACCTCACGGTGAGCGCCGGCCTGCGCTACGGCCTGTACTCCCCGCCGTGGGAAGTCAACGGGCAGCAGGTGGCGCCGTCGGTGAACCTCGGCGAGTGGTTCGACCAGCGCGTCGCGAACATGCGCGCCGGCGTCGCCTCGAACGAGAGCGAACGGATCACGTTCGTCCCCGGCGGTCCGGTCAACGACGGCCCCGGCTTCTACAGCTGGGACAAGAACAACTTCGCGCCGCGGGTGTCCGCGGCGTGGACGCCCTCGCCATCCTGGGTGGTCCGCGGCGGCTACGGCATCGTCTACGACCGCATCGGCGCCGGCCTGGCCTCGACCTTCGACAACGGCGGGTCGTTCGGCCTGTCGAACAACCTGGACTCGCCCTTCGGCGGCTTCAGCGAAACGGCTCCGTCTGTGCGCTTCACCGGCACGGGTACCGTCCCGGTCACCTACCCCGACGCGCCGCCGGCCGGCTTCCCGGCGACGCCCGAAATCGGCCAGGGGGTGATCACGAGCAGCATCGACCAGTCGGTGCGGACGCCGTACTCGCACGTGTTCAACTTCATCGTCGGCAAGGATCTGGGTGCGAGCTACGGCATCGAGGCCGGCTACGTTGGCCGTCGCGGCAAGAACCTGCTGGTCCGGCGTGACATGGCGATGCCGCTGAACCTGACCGACCCGGCCTCGGGCGTCGACTACTTCACGCGCCGCGCGTCAGCTCGTCGACGCCTACAACGCAGCCGGTGGCGACGTCTCGCAGATCGGGCGCATTCCGTACTGGGAGAACCTGTTCCCCGATGCCGCGTTCGACGGCTTCACGGCGACGCAGAACATGGCGGCGGAGTTCGGCGGCAACGCGCCGGACTACATCACCGCGCTCTACAACGCCGATGAGGGCTGCTTCCCGGCTTGCAGCAAGTACGGGCCGTTCTCCTACTTCGCCGAGCAGTACGACTCGCTGGCCGCGCAGAGCTCGATCGGCCACTCCGACTACGACGCCCTGCAGCTGACGCTGCGCCGCCGCTTCAAGAACGGCTACCAGTTCGACTTGAACTACACGCTGGCGCGCGGCCGGGACAACGGCTCGGAGCTCGAGCGCGGCAGCGCGTTCGGCAACTTCGGGTCGGGCGGCTACTCGGGCTTCCTCGTCAACTCGTTCGAGCCGGAGCTCAACTACTCCTACTCGGACTTCGACGTGCGGCACCAGGTCAACGTCAACTGGCTGGCAGAGCTGCCGTTCGGCCAGGGCCGGCGGTTCGGCAGCGGTGCCGGCGCCGTGAGCAACGCGCTCATCGGCGACTGGTCGATCGCCGGCATCGGCCGGTGGTCCAGCGGGTTCCCGTTCAACGTGATCAACTGCCGCTCGTGCTGGGCGACGAACTGGAACCTGCAGGGCAACGCGGCCCTGGTGGATCCGAACGTCCTGCCCGAGATGCGGACGACGCGCAACGCCGTCACCGGTCAGCCGAGCCCGTTCGCCGATCCGCAGGCCGCGCTCGAGGCGTTCCGGAACGTCTACCCGGGCGAAGCGGGCATCCGCAACCTGCTGCGCGGCGACGGCTACTTCGCCATCGACCTGAGCATCGGCAAGGGCTTCAAGCTGCCGTCGACGCAGCGGCTGGAGTTCCGCTGGGACATCTTCAACCTCACCAACACCCCGAAGTTCGACACGGGTGACGTGACGATGTTCCCCGACAGCGCGGCGAGCTTCGGCCGCTACGACAGCTCGCTGGCGGCGTGCGACGGCGCGGCCGGCCGCTGCATGCAGCTGAATCTGCGCTACACGTTCTGAGTACGGCGCCTCGTTCCGAGATCGCAGGCAGCGGCCATCCGGCGTGGCCGCTGCCTGTGCATCCCGGGCCGAGTCGGATTCCGACGCGGCCTCCACACGCGCCCCCCATGAGATTGAACCGGTTCGTCGCCTCGCTTCTGACGTGCAGCCTCCTCCTATCGGGCTGCACGAGCATGCAGAGGATTCGACCGGCGGCGGCGCCTGGCCAGCCGATCTACTGGCCGCTGAAACCGGGCGACACCGTCGTCGTGCACACCCTGGATGGCGAGCAGGCGCCGTTCGTGGTCGATCGGATCGACGGCGAGACGATTGTGGCGCGCGACGGCACCAGCTTCACTCGCCAGGACATCGTTCGACTCGAGCGCCGCGCCCTCAGTGGTCCGAGAACGGCGATCCTGATTGGGGGGATTGCGGCAGGCGCCATCATGCTGGCGGTCGGGGCCTGGATTGGTCGAAACTCCCGGTAGTGAGCGAATGGGCTGGAATCCAGCGGTCGCGATGAATGCCAGAGTGTTCTGCTTCGCGCTGGTCTTCAGCCTCTCCGCTGCACCCGTCCGGGCTCAGGAGCGCCGGGCCGTCGTGGTCGGGACGATCGGGGGCGCCGGGCTCGGCCACGCTGATTCGGAGCAAGGGAACGCGGCGCTGTTCGGGGGCGCCGTCGGCTGGCACCTGACGGCGCGTCTTGTGGTCGAGGGTGATGTCCACACCGCCCGCGTCAGCCACGTCTTCGGCCGCGACCATCACGACTTCACGGAAACCACGGTCACTGGGAGTCTGCTGTTCCGGTCCACGCCGGACGGCCGCGCCCACTTCATCGCCGGCGGCGGCGCCGGACTGCAGCGGGCACACACCGATGCCGACGCTCCGCCGTTTCGGATCGACCGAACCGAAACGGTCAGACTCCTCCACGGGAGGGTCGGCGCAGAGTGGAACATCTCGAGTCGAGTGGCGCTCACGACCGAGAGTGTGATCTGGTTCGGCGAAGGACTCGACTGGATCCTGGGGGTGCGGGCAGGGGTCGGATATCGCTTCTGAATTCCTTGGCCGTCGCGCGGGACCTTACACCAGGAAGAGTCTGGCGAGTCCCAGGAAGAAGAAGAAGCCGCAGCTGTCGGTGACGAAGGTCAGCAGGACGCTGGCGCCCTGAGCCGGATCGCGGCCGGCCCGCTCCAGGAAGACCGGCACGGCGATGCCCACCATCGCCGCCAGCAGCAGGTTCAGCGTCATCGCCCCCATCATCACCGCGCCGAGCGCCGGCCGGTCGTAAATCAGCCAGGCGAAGAGCCCCATCAGGCCGCCCCACATCACGCCGTTCAGCAGGCTGACCATCAGCTCCTTGTAAATCAGGTAGCGCGTGTTCTGGCCCTGGATCTGCCCGAGCGCCATGCCGCGGATGACGACGGCGACGGTCTGGTTGCCGGTGTTGCCGCCGACGCTGGCGACGATCGGCATCAGCGCGGCCAGGGCGACGAGCTGCTGGATAGTGTCCTCGAAGGCGCCGATGACGCGCGAGGCGATGAACGCGGTGACGAGGTTCACGCACAGCCACGGCCAGCGGTTGCGGGCGCTGGCCCAGGTCGAGGCGAACAGATCCTCCTCGCCGCGCAGGCCGGCGCGCTCGAGGGCGCGCTTCTCGGCGAGCTGGCGGTTGAAGTCCATCACCGCTTCGACGGTGAGCCGGCCGATCAGCTTGTTGCGCTCGTCGACGACGGGCGCCGACACCAGGTCGTAGCGCTCGAAGGCCTGCGCCGCTTCCTTGGCGTCCTCATCGGGGCGCAGCACTACCTCGTCGGTGCTGGTGATCGCCGATGCCGGCTGGCGCGGATCGGTCAGCAGCAGCGCCTGCAGCGGCACGCTCCCTTTCAGCACGTTGCGGGCGTCGACGACGAACAGGCGATCGGTCTGCGGCGGCAGCTCGCCGCGCTGGCGCAGGTGGACGAGGGCGTCGTCGACGGTCTGGTCGTCGCGGATGAAGACCACCTCGGGGCTCATCACGCCGGCGACCGTGTCCCGGCCGTGGGCGCGCGACTGATCGAGCCACGAACGCTCGCCGGCATCGAGCTGGCGCGATGCCGTCCGCAGCACGTCCTCGGGCAGGGTATCGGCGAGATAGGCCAGGTCGTCGGCGTCGAGGTGGCTGGTGGAGGCGATCAACCGCTCCGCCGACGTCGCCTCGATCAAGGCCTCCCGGACCGCGCTCGACACTTCGAGCAGCACCTCGCCGCGCGGCCGATCTTCGAGCTGCTGCCAGATGAGAAGCCGCTCCTCGGGGACCAGCCGCTCGATCACGTGCGCCAGATCGGCGGGGTGCAGCGGGTTGACCCGCGCGTGCAGCGCGGTCAGGTTCTGCCGCTGCTGCAGCTGGTCCAGGAGATCGCGCTCGGGGCCCTCCTGCCGGTGCGTCAACGACGTCAGGACGCGATGCTTCTCGAGGAGCCGCGTGACGTCGTCGAGCGCCTGATCGAGACGACTGTCAGGCGCGGCGAGGGACATGCCCGCCCAGAATACGCTACGCCATCACGCCGCTCGCGCAGTCGCGAAGGGAATGACGTCCATGTGACGGGAGCGTCGTGGGAACGGCCGCGCTGAACGCGCGACCGCTAGCAGCCCGTGATGAAAGTCCCGCTGCATTCGACGGGCAATCCATCCCGGCGCTCAGCGTTGCTCGTCGGGTGAATATTCCCGATATTCGCCCTCCTCGCGCCTTGATCGCCGGGCGTCTCGCCCGTCTCGGTGCGACGCGGCACTTCCACCACGGGCTGCTAGCGCAGGTACTCGGCTTCGCGGGCGGGCGGCACCGCGCCGCCCTTCCAATGCGCGTCCTCTTCCTTGAGGATCGCGTCGACGATGGCGAGGATGTCGCGGGGCGTGACGCCGGCCTGGAACTCGACGTTCTCGGAGACGGCTGTGTGCAGCTCGCGCAGGCGCCGCCGCAGCCGCCGCACTTCGTTCAGCAGGACCGGGACGTCGGCGCGCGCCCCGGCCATGAATTGCGCGTCCTGCTCGACTTGCTCCCAGGCCCGCTCGTAGATCGCCTTCGGGCAGCGGAAGCCGCGCACCGCCGGGTAGGTGCGGCCGTCGCCGGCATCGGACGGATAGAGGTTCTGGACGCGTTTCACCATCCACGGCCCCAGCGTGGAGCGCTGCTCGCGCACGGTGATGGCCTCGAGCTCCTGATCCGTCATGGGGGACCCGCCGGCGTCCGGCGACAACCGTGGAAGGTGGCCGACGCGTCAGCCGTTGTAGACCACGACGCGGTTCCGGCCCGCGCCCTTCGCCATGTAGAGCGCGTGATCGGCCGCGGCGTAGAGCTCCTCGGACGATCGCATCGTCGACTCGAGCCCGGCGACGCCGAACGAACAGGTGACGGTGATGCGGCCGGCCCGGCTCGGCACGTCGAGCTCCTCGCAGGCGGCGCGGAGCCGATCGGCCAGGCTGCCGGCGCCGTCCCGCGCCGTTTCCGGGCACAGCACCACGAACTCCTCGCCGCCGACGCGGGCCAGCAGCTGCTCCGGGCGGAGCAGGCTCTCGAGGCCGTGCGCCAGCGTCCGCAGCACGGTGTCGCCGCTGACGTGGCCGTAGGTGTCGTTGATCTTCTTGAAGTGATCGACGTCGAGCAGGACGAGCGCGAGCGGACGCGCGTAGCGCTTGGCGCGCTGGAACTCGCGGTCGAGCTCTTCCTGGAAGCGGCGCCGGTTGAAGACGTTGGTCAGGCCGTCGCGGATGACGAGGTTGTAGATCGCCTCGTGATAGGCGTTCTCGGCGTCTTCCTCGTGCAGGAACTTGAAGACCACCGTGCCGACCTGGAAGCGGTCGCCGCTGGCGAGCAGCTTCTGCTCGCGGACCGGCTCGTCGTTCAGGAAGGTGCCGTTGCGGCTGCCGAGATCATGCAGCCAGACCTCGCCGTCGTTGAAGACGAGGCGGGCGTGCCGGCGCGAGATCGACGGGACGTCCGGGAAGCTCAGCGCCAAGTCGCTCGAGCGGCCGACCTCGAGCGGGCTCTCCGCCGAGACACGGAAGCGCCGCCCCAGCATCGACTGGTTCGGGTGGGCGATGACGATGAGGTTGGCTTCGCGACCGGCCCGCTGCGTCAGCGTCTGTGCCCGCGAAAAGCAAATCGTGGCGTCCGCGCTGATATGCGCGGCGCCCGAGTTGGGTTTGCCGGCCTCGGCAGCGGCTGGGCTGCCGGCGTCGGAGCCCCGGTCGGTGTTCGGGTGACGCGCCATGCGGGTGGACATCGTGACTGGCCTCGGATTGTACAGTTCCACCGTCAGAAAAGCTAACGCTGCCCAGCCGGCCGACCGCACAGACCGGTACCCCGGCCACGGGCGTAGAATCCCGGCCATGGACAGACGCACCTTCCTCGCCGGCACGGTGGCCTCGGCCGCGGCGGCCCGCCTGCATGCTTCTGCACAGGGAAACCGGGGCGCGAGCCCAGCCAGCGACCGGCTGCGGGTCGGCTTCGCCGGCATGGGCGCCCGGGCCCAGGAGCTGGTCGACGCCATCGCGGCCAGCGGTGCCAATGCCGAGGTGGTCGCGCTGTGTGACGCCTACCGCGGCCGGGCCGAACGGGGCCAGGCCCGGGCGGGCGGCAAGGCCGCCATCGTCGACGACTACCGCCGCCTGCTCGACGACCGATCGATCGACGCCGTCTTCATCGCCACGCCCGACCACTGGCATCGCCAGATGGCCATCGACGCGGTGTCCGCGGGCAAGGACGTCTACGTCGAGAAGCCGATGACGTTCACAGTCGACGAGGGCCTCGACATCATCGCCGCCGTGGACCGGCACAAACGGATCCTGCAGGTCGGCAGTCAGGGCATCAGCGGCGCCGGGCAGGCCGCCGCCCGTGAGCTGGTGAAGTCGGGTCGCCTCGGCGCGATCACGATGATCCGCGCCGCTTACCACCGCAATTCCGATAGTGGCGCCTGGCTCTACCCGATCCCGCCCGACGCCTCGCCGCAGACGGTCGACTGGAGCCGGTTCCTCGGCTCGGCGCCACAGAAGCCGTTCAGCCTGGAGCGGTTCTTCCGGTGGCGGTGCTACTGGGACTATTCGGGCGGCCTGGCGACCGACCTGTTCGTGCACCTCCTGACCTTGATCCACTTCGTCATGGACGTCCCGGCGCCGTCCCGCATCCTGGGCGCCGGAGGCACCTTCGTGCGCAAGGCGACCCACGAGGTCCCGGACACGCTGGTGGGCACACTCACCTATTCCGAGGGCTTCACCGTCCAGCTCTCGTGCACGCTCAACAGCCAGGCCGGCGCGGCGTCCGGGCTCGAGATCCTCGGCAGCAAGGCCAGCCTCCGGATGCGCGGCGACGAGGTGATCCTGGACGAGGAACGCGTCGACGAGGGCGGCAACGGCTGGGTCGTGCGGTCGTGGCCCGAGGCGCTGGAAAAGGCCTACTACGCCGATCCGAAGGTGCGGGCCCGCGAGGTCCCCGACAGCCGGCGGCAGCAGCGCGTCGCCGCCGGTGAGCGCTGGGCGATCAGCGGCGAAGACGAGATCGTGACGCACGTCCGCAACTTCCTCGACGCGGTGAGGTCGCGCGCCCCGGTGGTCGAGGATGCGCGCTTCGGGCATCGCGCCGCGGCCACCGCGCACCTGATCAACCGATCGTTGCGCGAGGGGCGCGCGTTCGACTGGAACCGCGCCGCGGATAAGCCGACGGCCTGACGCGGCGACTCCGGAGTCGTCCTTCAGGGCGCTGATCGCGCGGCGGCTGCCCCGGTCGGCACGCGGAGGATCGTCAACGTGTTCGGCCCGAGCTTCTCAACGTGGTCGGCGCCGAACGACGCCAGCGCCTCCTCGCGCGGCACGACGATCGCGGGCCGCTGCAGCGAGTTCTCGGCCGACGGATCGCCGCCCAGCACGATCCGGCGGCCGCCGGCGGCCGGCGTCACGCCGTTCAGCGTCACCTTGATGTCGCGCGCCACCGGGCCCGGGTTCACCAGCTTGACGACGATCTCGCCGGCAGCGGCGTCGATCGCCGCGCTGGCGAAGACGCCCTCGATCCCCGAGGTCGGCGCCCCGGTGATGGCGAGCGGCAGCGCCGTCGTCCCCTTGTGCCGCCCGAACAGCTGCTGCACGTAGTAGCTCGGGCGTGCCGAACGAGCGCAGGTTGTCGAACCAGATCAGGTTCGGCGTCCACTGCCACGCGTCGACGTGGGCGAAGAGCGGCGCGTACGACGCCAGCTGCACGACGTCGGCGTTGCGCTCGAGGCCGGTCATGAACGCGGCCTCGGCGAGGGCCGCGTCCAGCGTGCTCGGGCGATCCTGCCGGCCCTGCGGCACCGGCTCGTGCGCGGCGTACTCGCCGACGAACACCTTCGGCCCCGTGCGCGGGTAGGTGTCGTAGCGCGTCGCGTTGCCGAGGAACCAGGCCGGCGGCATGTAGTAGTGCTCGTCGACGATGTCGGCGCCGATCTCGCGCAGCTTGCGCCCACAGGAAGTCGAACCGCTCGCCGCTCGGCGACGGGCCGGCGCTCGAGACCAGCTTGATCTCGGGGTGCTTGGCCTTGAGGGCCTTGGGAACACCTCGTAGCGCTCGATGTACTGCGGCCCCCACTGCTCGTTGCCGACGCCGAGCATCTTCATGTTGAACGGCGCGGGATGCCCCATCGCGGCGCGCTTCTTGCCCCACGTCGCTCGTCACCGGGCCGTTGGCGAACTCGATGAGGTCGAGCGCGTCCTGGATGTAGGGATCGAGCTGCGTCGAGCGGCACCAGCTCGCCGGAGTTGAACTGGCAGGCCATGCCGCAGTTGAGGATCGGCAGCGGCTCGGCGCCGATGTCCTCCGCACAGCTGGAAGTACTCGAAGAAGCCGAGGCCGAACGACTGGAAGTAGTCGGGCGCCGGGCGGTGGCGCGAACTCGTCGTTCCAGCGGTTGATGATCGAGCGTGCGCTCGGCCGGCGTCGCCGATCGTCTTCTTCCACTGGTAGCGCGTCGTCGAGATAGCGGCCCTCGACGATGCAGCCGCCGGGGAAGCGCAGGAAGCCGGGCTTCAGGTCGGCCAGCATCTGCACCAGGTCCGCGCGCAGCCCGTTCGGCCGGTTCTTCCAGGTGTCGGCCGGGATACAGCGACACCATGTCGAGGTCGACCGCGCCCGGGCCCTCGAGCCGGACGCGGAACCGCGCCCGCGTGTTGGTGACGCGGCGGCGTGATCGTCGCGGTGACGACGCCCCACTCACCCGGCACGGTGGCGATCGCCGCGCTGCCGGCTTCCTCGAGGCGCGCCGTTCTCGAATCCCGACGCTTGAGCGACGCCGTCCCGGCGACGCGGCGCGCCAGCATCGTCACGATGTAGCGCTTCCCTGCCTCGACGCCGACGGCCGCGGAAGCCGTCGTTGCTGACGCCATAGCTGCCGGCGCGTCGACGGTGACCCGCAGATAGTGCGGGTTGGCCGGCGAGGCCGGCCGGTCGGTGCGGATCGCGAACTCGCCCAGCGCATCCGGATCGGCCGACTTCTTCCACGCCATCAGCGCGTCGGGGAACTCGAAGGAGCGGTTCTTGACCTGCTCCGCGTAGAGGCCGCCGTCGGCGGCGAAGTTGATGTCCTCGAAGAAGATGCCGAACATCGTCGCCGGGATGGCAGGGCCCGGCTTGCTGGCGTCCACCGACACCTGGGCGACCGTGATGGCCGGCGCCTGGGCGCGCGGCGCGCCCGAGCCGAGGGCCAGCAGCGCCACCACGACGGCGAGTGAGAGTCGTTGCACACCTACCTCCGGGCCGCACTATATCGCCCGGCCGCGAACGGCGCGAGCGGTTCGGGAACGTCCACGTCCTCGACGAACGCGGCGACCAGCTCGCCGACCACGCTGGCGAACTTGAAGCCGTGCCCCGAGCACGCGCTGACCACGACGACCCGATCGTGGGCAGGGTGACGATCGATCACGAAGTGGCCGTCCGGCGTGTTGGTGTAGCAGCACACCGCGCTCCGCGCCGGCCGTGGATCGACGTCCGGCAGGTAGCGCCCGACATCGGCGGCGATGGCCGCGACGTCCGCGGCCGACACGGCGCGATCGACGGCGTCGATCGCCGCGAACGCCCCGCTGTGATGGCAGGCGAACTTGACGCCGTCCTCGAGGTCGTCGCCGAGGCTGCGCATCGACGGCAGCGCATAGAGGAGATGATCCGGCGTGTCCTCGATGACGAGGACCGGCAGCCGATCCGGTCCGGCCGCGGCGGCGTCGCCAACCGGCGACAGGAACCAGTGCACGACGTTGCGCTCGACCGTCAGGTGCGGCGCCAGGAACGGCAGCAGCGACGGCAGCCACGGCCCGGCCGACAGCACCAGGCGCGCCGCCGACAGCGTCTCGCCGCCGGCGTGGACGCGGACGATGGACGGGTCGGCCTCCCAGCCGTCGACGGCGACGCCCGTCCGCAGCTCGGCGCCGTGTCTCCGCGCGACGTCGAGGCAGGCGGCCATCGCCCGAGCCGCGAGCACGACGCCGGCCCGCGGCTCGGCGACGGCGACGGCGCCGGCGGGGATCCGCACGGCCGGATGGCGGCGCGTCACTTCGGCCGCCGTCAGGACCTCGTGCGCCAGGCCGTGCGTGCGGGCGCTCTCGAGCGCGCCGGTGACCAGGCGCCCGTCGGGCGGCCCGATGGTGAGACCGCCGGTCGGCACCACCAGGCGCGCGCCCGTCTCCCGCTCGAGCGCCTGCCAGCGCGCGTAGGCCTGCTGCACGAGCGGCACGTAGAGCGGGTGCTCGAAGTAGGCCTCGCGGATGATCCGCGTCCCGCCCTGCGACGATCCGAAGGCATGCGGCAGCGTGAACTGCTCGAGGCCGAGCACGCGCCGGCCGCGCCGGGCCAGCGCCGCGACGGTCGCCGCGCCCATCGCCCCGAGGCCGACGACGATGGCATCCCAGGTCACGTCGCGACGATATGCCGAGATTGAGTTGCCAGTCGAATGCCCATACACTGCGCCCACCGTAGCGTCCTGTCCGCGTGGACAGGACACAGCGCGACGCACTCGGAGGACAGCCATGAGCACACCACCCAGCTGGCCGCCACCGCCGCCATCGTCGCCACCGCCATCGTCGCCGCCACCGCCGCGCCCCCTGCCGCGACCGCTGCCGACCGGCTCCGCCGGCGCCCCGCCGCCCTACGGCCAGGTGCCGGCGCCGAAGAAGTCGATATCGCCAATCCTGATCGTCGTGATCGTGATCGCCGCCGTGTTCGGCGGAATCATGGTCATCGGCATCATCGCGGCGATCGCCATCCCGGGCCTGCTGCGGGCGCGGATGAGCGGCAACGAGGCCGCGGCGATCGCCACGATGCGGACGATGTCGAGCGCGCAGGTGGCGTGGCTCGGCTCCCACAACGGCCGACCCGCCCTGCCGTCGTGCCTTGGCGATCCGGCCAGCTGCGGCGACACGCAGTCGACCCGGTTCCTCGACGCCGAGATCGCGTCGCTTGGGACGCGCAGCGGCTACGACTTCGGCTTCGTGCTGCGGCCGGGCGAGGAGGAGCAGGCATCGGACTCGACCGCGTCCGCCCCCACGGGCGACGCAGCCGGTGCCGCCAGCGATCCGACCGACGCCGAAGTGCGCGCCGAGCTCGAGAAGTTCTCGACGCCGGATCCGGGCGCGGCCCCGACCACGCCAGCCATGCCGGGCAGCCCGGGGCCGTCACCGGCACCGGTCCGGCCGCGGCGGCGCGGGCAACCGATCGATCGCGGCGGCTACGCCTACTGGGCCTCGCCGGCGAACCCCGGCGTGAGCGGCAGCCGCCGCTTCTGCGTCGACGAGACCGGCGTCATCCGCGAGTACCTCCTCGACGCGCCGTGGACGCCGCCGTCCGACGCCGAGCCGGGCTGCCCCGACACCGGCCGGGCCCTCCAGTAGCGCCGGCGCTCGAGGGCCGCCCGGCGGATGGCGGGACGTTGTAATCTCCCGCCATGCCCCAACTCTCTTCCTTCATCGCCCGCCGCGCGGCGCTCGCCTTCATGTCGGCCCTGGCCGTCGGAGTCCTGATGCCCTCGATCACGTCGGCCCAGCAGCCGCCCGCAACGCCGCCCGCCGCGCCAGCGGTTGCCGCCCCCGCGACGCCGCCGGCCGCCGTCGCCGCCAGCCCGTCCGTCGCCAAGGACGGCCGGGTCTTCGAGCTGCGCACCTACTACTGTCATCCGGGCCGCCTCGAGGCGCTCAACAAGCGCTTCCGCGATCACACGAACAAGCTGTTCGTGAAGCACGGCATGCAGCTGGTGGGTTACTGGATCCCAATCGACAAGCCGGACATCCTGACCTACGTCCTCGCCTACCCGAGCCGCGCGGCGGCCGCCAAGTCATGGGCCGATTTCCGGACCGATCCCGACTGGAACACGGCGCGCGCCGCGTCCGAGGCCGACGGGCCGATCGTGCAGCGGGTCGAATCGGTCTACATGAGCCCGACCGACTATTCGCCGGTCAAGTAACCGGGGCCGCGCTGGGCCTGTACAGATTTCTGACACAACCTTGGATTGACGACCAATCGGGTCGGAGATACACTCGGCCGCGCCGAAAGTGAGATGCGTCTCATCTCAGTTCAGGCGGGAGCAGCTCCGACCTCATGGCCCAGCGCATCCGCACCGTCTTCTTCTGGCTCCACCTGACCGCCGGCATCTTCGCCGGCGTGGTCGTCGTCATCATGTCGGTCACGGGCGTCCTGCTAACGTTCGAGAAGCAGGCCGTCTACTACGCCGACACACGCCGGGTCGACCTGGCGCCGATCGCCGGGGGCACGCCGCTGCCGCTCGACGAGGTCCTGGCCCGCGTCCGCGCCACCCGCCTGGTTGCCGAACCGAGCGCCGTCGCCTTCCGCCGCGACCCCGCCGCCCCCCTCGCCCTGACCATCGGGCCGGGCCCCGTCGCCTACGTCGACCCCTACACCGGCCGGCTGCTCGGCCGCGGCGACGCCGGCGTCCGCGCCTTCTTCCGTGCCGTCACCGACTGGCACCGCTGGCTCGCCGCGAGCGGCGAGTACCGGACCACGGGACGGGCCGTCACCGGCGCCTCCAACTTCGCCTTCCTATTCATCGTCCTCTCCGGCGCCTATCTCTGGCTGCCCCGCACCTGGGCCTGGCGCGCCGTGCGCCAGGTGATTCTGGTTCCGCGGCGGGCTGCCCGGCAAGGCCCGCGACTTCAACTGGCACAACACGATCGGCGTCTGGTCGGTGGTGCCGCTGGCCATCGTCGTCGCGTCCGGGGTGGTCATCTCCTATCCCTGGGCCGGCAACCTGGTCTACCGGATCGCCGGCGAAGCGCCGCCCGCTCCGCGCGGCGGTGGCGAGGGGCGGCCTGGTCCCCGAGGCGACGGCGGTCCTCGGGGCGAGGCCGCCCCGCGCGCGGGCGCGCCGACGCCCTCGCTGAGCGCGGCGGTCGCGACGGCGTTCCTGCACCGTCCGGACTGGCAGGCGATGACGCTCCGCCTGCCGGTCTCCGACAGCGCGCCCCTGTCCTTCACCATCGACGACGGCGGTCCTGGCCAGCCGCAGTTCCGCGGCACGCTGACCGTCGATCGCGCCACCGGTGCGGCGACGAAGTGGGAGGGTTTCGAGGCGGGAACGGCCGGCCGGCGGCTGCGAACCCTCCTCCGCTTCGCGCACACCGGCGAGGTCGCCGGCCTGCCGGGTCAGCTGATCGCCGGGCTCGCCTCGCTCGGCGCGGTCGTGCTCGGCTACACCGGCTTCGCGCTCTCTCTCCGCCGCTTCGCCGCCTGGCGAACCCGGCGGGCCCGGCCCGCGGAGGCCACCGTCGCCCGGCCCGCTGCGTAGAGACGCGCAGGCCTCGTTCGTTCCTTCGGCGGCTGGTTCGTCCGGCCGTCTGGTTCCCGGTCCGTACCTACCGATCATGAAGCTCCGCCACGCGTCCGTCCGCCGCTCTGCCTCGCCCGCCTCGTCCACGCCGCGCCGGTGGGCCACGGTCGGGGCCCTCGCCGCCTCCGCCGCGCTCGCCGGCCGCGTGTCGGCCGCGCCGGCGTCGCTGCCGCCCGAGTTCCGCGGCCGCGCCGTCGATCCGCTGCCCGCCGCGTGGCTGCGCGACGATCGCCACGCCGCGCCGCACGTGACCATCGGCCCGGCCGCGGTGCACGCCGACGACCAGCAGCCGGCCGTGACCCGCTTCGACATCCCGCCGGGGCCGCTCTCGGCGGTGATCAAGGCGTTCGAACAGGTCACCGGCTACACGGTGACGCTGGCCGATCCGGCCCTCGGCGACATCCCGTCGCCGGGCGTCGCCGGCATCACCTCGGTCGACCGGGCCGTTGCCGCCCTGCTGACCGGCACCGGCCTCAGCGCCCGCGAGACCGGCATCCGCGCGCTGACGCTGGCGATCGGCGGCGTCAACGAATCGCTCGAGGTCACCGCCACGGCGCGGGTCGCGTCGGTGCGCTACGCCCGCCCGGTCAGCGAGACGCCGCAGACCATCCAGGTGATCCCGCGTGCAGGTGATGGAAGCGCAGGGCGTGACCACGCTGAGCGAGGCGCTGCGCAACGTGCCCGGCATCAGCCTGCAGGCCGGCGAGGGCGGCGGCGCGTCGAGCACCACCGGCGACATGTTCAACCTGCGCGGCTTCAGCGCCAACAACAGCTTGTTCGTCGACGGCGTGCGCGACGACGGACTGATCGCGCGCGACGTCTTCAACCTCGAGCAGGTCGAGGTGTTCCTCGGCCCGACCGGCACCGACGTCGGCCGCGGCAACGCCGCCGGCTACGTCAACATGACGACCAAGACGCCGGCCGTGCCGACCCGCTACGCCGGCATGGCGACGCTCGGCGCCGCCGATCAGCGCCGCGTCTCGATCGATCTCAACCAGGCCGTTCCGGTCGGCCGGCCGGGGTCGTGGCTGGCCGGCACCGCCCTGCGGCTGAACGCCCTCAAGCAGGACAGCGGCGTGCCCGGCCGCGACGAGGTCCGGCTGCGCACGCAGGCCGTGGCGCCCTCGCTGGCGTTCGGCCTCGGCACGCACACGCGGCTCGCTGCCGGCGGCCAGTTCACCGAGCAGGACAACGTGCCGGACTACGGAATCCCGGGTGGCGCCTGGCAGGAGTCGCTGCTGGCGCCGACCACGGTCCACGCGCCGCAGCCGGTCGATCAGTCGAACTTCTACGGCACGCCGGCAGCCGACTACGACCGCGTGTCGCAGGACAGCACGTTCGCGCGCCTCGAGCACGACCTGCGGCCGACGCTGCAGCTGAAGCACCAGTTCCGCCACAACAAGGCGCACCGCGCCGCGCTCATCTCGACCGTCCAGAACCCGGCCGCCTACAACGCCGCCACCGGCCAGGTCACGGTGGCGCGCCAGGGCAACGAGCGCGAGAACCGCATCACCGCCAACCAGACGAGCGTCTCCGCGGTCGGCCGGACCGGCCGAGCGACGCACGCCCTGACCGGCACGCTGGAGCTCACGCGCGAGTCGCAGTTCGCGCCGACGCTGACCGGCGTCGGCACCCGCGGCGCCACCGACATCTTCCGACCCGACGTCGACATCCCGGTCACCGGTATCGCGGTCGCGCGCACGGCGGCGTTCAGCGACGGCCAGGCCGACACGGTCGCCGTCTCCGCGTTCGATGCCATCGACATCGGCCCGCGCCTGCAGGTCACCGGCGGGCTGCGCGTCGAGCGCTACGACGCCAGCTTCCTGGCGCACGACGCCGCCGGCCTGACGACGACCGATGTCGACGTCAAGGACACGCTGGTCAGCGGCAAGGTCGGCGTCCTCTACAAGCTGACCGACCAGGGCAACGCCTACCTGTCGTTCGGTAGCACCAAGACGCCGCCGGGCACCGCCAACTTCACGCTGTCGGCCCAGGCCAACAACCAGAACAACCCGAACACCGACCCGCAGATCTCGCGCCACCTCGAGGTCGGCAGCAAGTGGAACTTCTACGGCAGCCGGCTGTCGCTGACCGGCGCGGCGTTCCGGACCCGGAACGAGAACGTGATCTTCACCGTCGACGCCACGGCGGTGCCGCCCGTGTTCAATCAGGACGACGCGCAGGAAGTGACCGGCGTCAGCCTCGGTATCGCCGGGCGCGTCGTTCGGGCCTGGGACGTCACCGCCAACCTCGCCTACCTCGACTCGGAGAACCTGTCGCAGAACGTCGCCAACGCCGGGCGCCGGCTGACGCTGGCGCCGGTGTTCTCGGGCAGCGTGTGGACCACCTACACGACGCCGTGGCGGCTGAGCGTCGGCGGTGGCGTCCGCTTCATCGGCGACGTCTTCATCAACGCCGGCAACACCATCCAGGCGCCCGGCTACACGCTGGTCGACGCGATGGCGACCTACGACGTGTCGCGCCAGGTGTCGCTGCGGCTGAACGTCTACAACCTCACCGACGAGACCTACGTCCGGAACGTCAACAACAACGGCGGCCGCTACAACCCGGGCTATCCGCGCACCGCGACCGTCACCGCGAGTTTTGGGTTCTAGTGGCCTGTATCAGTCATGTCGGTAGTGGATCTCGGGCGCGGCGCCCGACTGGCCAGGCGCGAGGAGCGCGCAAATCGGGAATTTGCAAGCGACGAGCAACGCCGCCAGGCGGGATGCCCCGCCCGAGAGGCACTATTGACATGACTGATACAGGCCACTAGATGCTGATCGCGATTCCTGACGTCCTCACCCCCGACCAGGTCCGGCTGGCGCGGCAGAAGCTCGACGCCGCCGGCTGGATCGACGGCAAGGTCACCGCCGGTCCGCAGTCGGCGCGGACCAAGGACAACCTGCAGCTCGCCGAAAGCGACCCGGTGGCGCGGGAGCTCGGCGACCTGATCCTCGGCGCGCTGCAGCGCAACCCGCTGTTCATCTCGGCGGCGCTGCCGCTGAAGATCTTCCCGCCTCTCTTCAACTGTTACCGGGGCGGCCAGTCGTTCGGCAACCACGTCGACAACGCCATCCGCCAGGTCACCGGCACGCCGCACCGCATCCGCACCGACCTGTCGGCGACGCTGTTCTTCGCCAACCCGGAGGAGTACGAGGGCGGCGAGCTGGTCGTCGAGGACACCTACGGCGTGCACAGCGTCAAGCTGCCGGCCGGACACCTCGTGCTGTATCCGTCCACCAGCCTGCACTCGGTCCGGCCGATCACGCGCGGCGCGCGCGTCGCCTCGTTCTTCTGGATCCAGAGCATGGTGCGCGACGATGGGCAGCGGACGCTGCTGTTCGACCTCGACACCGCCATCCAGCGCGTCGCCACCGACACCGATCACGCCGCCGTCGTCCAGCTGACGGGCGTCTACCACAACCTGATCCGGCGCTGGGCCGACGCATAGCGGTGCGTTGCTGGTCTCGCGGCCGCGCTCTCACGCGCGGCCGCGGGCCGCTCCTGGGCGCGTTCGGCTGCTATTCGCGGCGCTGGGCGCGCCGCGGCGCCTCACGCGGAGCGTTGCTGGTCGTGCGGCCGCCGCTCAGGGCGGGCTCCCGTCGGGGAGCCGGTAGCGGCGACCGCGGTAGGCGGCATCCGCCGTCTGGTAGATCGCCTCGGCGTCGGCGGCGAGGTCGGGCAGGCTGCCCGCCGCCGGCTCGATCCGCGTGAAGACGTCGCTGTGCCGATCGGCGCGGGCGTAGAAATCCACGCGGCGATGGAGCGCGAGCACGACCATGTTCGCGTCGGTCACCAGACCGACGCTGCGGTTGTGGTTGACCAGCGCCCGGCCGCCGACGTCGGGCTGGCCCAGCAGATCCTGGCCGAAGAACGGGGCGTCGTAGGACACGCCGGCGAGCGACAGCAGCGTCGGCGCCAGGTCCACCTGTGACGCGAGGCGGTCGATGGCCGTCCCGGCGTCGGCCGGATCGGGCGTCAGCAGCACGGCCGGGATGCGATAGCTGGGCACGGGGATCTCGGCCGCGCCGTAGACCCGCGCGCCGTGGTCGCCGACGATCAGCACGACGGTGTGATCGAGCAGCCCATCACGCTTCGCCGCGTCGAGGTAGCGTCCGAGCGCCCAGTCCGCGTAGCGGACCGCGCCGCGCCGGCCGGACCAGTGCGCATCCCACGCGACGCGCCCCGGCGGCACGGCGAACGGCTTGTGGTTGGACACCGTGAGCACCGTCCCGAACCACGGCCGCCCGTCGCGATTGGCGGCCTTCTGCAGGTCGAGCATCCGGTCGAGGACGAACTCGTCGGCGACGCCCCAGATCGTGCGGAACGCCTCCGGCGGGAACATCGGCTCCTCGACGAACGCCTGGAAGCCGTTGCCGAGCATGAACGGCTTCAGGTTGTCGAAGGCGCCATAGCCGCCGTAGACGAAGGCGGTGCGGTAGTCGCGTGCCGCCAGGATGCGCGCAATCGAGGCGACGTTCTCGGAGCGATCGCGCTTGACGATGGCATCGCCGGGCAGCGGCGGGAACGAGCACAGCACGCCCTCGAGGCCGCGGACCGTGCGGTTGCCGTCGGCGATCACGCTGGTCAGCGCGAGCCCGCGCCGACTCCAGCGGTCGAGCTCCGGCGTGACCGCCTCGGTCTCGCCCGTCGCCCCGCCGAAGCGCGCCGAGAACGCGCTCCCCAGGCTCTCCTCCAGGATGATCACGACGTCGAGCGGACGGCCGGAACGCGGCCGCTTCGCCGCGAAGTGATGCAGCAGCCCGGACGTTCCCGGCGAACCGAGCAGGCGCGGCAGGCGGCGCGCCGCATCGGCCGGCGGCGTCATCGCGTAATAGGCCTCGTAGTCGAGGTGCGCGGTCAGGTAGGCGCGGACCAGCTCGGGCCACCCGTGCAACGCCAGCTCGTTGGCCGTGCGGTCGGTGGCCACTGCGGCCGGCGCCGCCAGCCAGGCGCCGGTCGTGACGGCGCCGAACGCCAGCGCCACGCCGGCCCCGCGCAGCCGATCGCCGACGGTCCACGGGCCGAAGGTCGCCGGCGCGAACCGCCGGCTGGCCACGGCGAGGGCACCTGCCGCGACCAGGGCGAGCGCAACGCACAGCGGCACGTTGTAGCTGGCGAAGATGTTGCCCAGCACCTCGCCCGGGTAGACGAGGTAGTCGAGCGCCAGGTGGTTGTAGCGGGAGCTGTACTCCTCGAAGAAGAAATATTGGACGAGGGCGTCGAAGACCAGCGCGAACGACACGACGCCGACGAGTACATCCTGGAGCCAGCGCCGGCGCAGCCCGCCCAGCGCCAGCACCGACAGCACCCACAGCGCCGGCACGAGCGACGTGACGGCGACCAGCACGTCGACGGCCGCGCCCGCGACCAGGACGCCGATCACGGGCCCGGCTCCGATCGACGGCCCGGCGAAGACGGCGACCAGGATCAGCCGCAGCATCGACCACAGGGCCAGCTGAATCGCGAGCACGCGACCGACGAGGCGGGCCCGATCGAACCACCGCCGCAGGAAGCCGCTGGCTCTGGCGGCGTCCACGCCGCTCATCCTCTCCACCAGCACCGCAGCGTAGAAGCCGGCGCATGAACGGAGCATGACCGCGGGCGGCGGCCGGCGCTGTCATCCGCCGGTCATACAGGAGTGGGATAGATTGAGCGGCGCGATGTCACGATGGCCCGCACTGCTGGCGGTCGGAGGCTGGCTCGCCGCCGCCGGCTGCGCCTCGTCGACGCGGTTCGAGCCGACGGCGCCAGCAACGGCGCTGCTGCAACGAGCGGGGGCCGCAGCGCGGCTCGATGGCATCGTCGCGTCCCCGCCGCCGCCGGGGATACGCCTCGACGACGGCGTCACCGCCGATGAAGCCGTCGCGGTCGCGTTGTGGAACAACGGCACGTTCCAGGTGAGCGTCACCGAGCTGGGCTTCGCCAGGGCCGACCTGCTCGAGGCCGGCGTCCTCACCAACCCCGTCCTCTCACTGCTCCTGCCGGTCGGCCCCAAGCAGCTCGAGGCCACGCTGAAGTTCCCGATCGAGGTGCTGTGGGAACGGCCGCGGCGCGTCGCCGCGGCGCGGTTTGCGCTCGAGGCGTCGGCCGCCCGGCTCGTCCAGGCTGGCCTCGATCTGGTGGCCACCGTCCGCATCGCGTACGCCGATACCAGCCTCGCCGCCGATCGCGAGAAGCTCGCCGGCGAAGCGGCGGCGCTGCTGGCCCGCATCGACGCCCTGACGCAGTCGCGCCTCGCCGCCGGCGACATCGCGACCCTCGAAGCGCGCACCGCCACCCTCGACGCGGCCCGCGCCGCCTACGATCGGCAGCGGGCGTCGCAGGATGCGCTGATGGCGCGGCAGCGGCTGGCCCAGCTCCTCGGCCGGACCTCCGACGCCGCCGCGCTGGTGCTGACGCCGTCGGACGGAGCCGGCGCGACGTGCGCCGCCGTCGACGATCTCGTCCGCGAGGCAGCGGCGGCACGGCCCGACGTCCGGGCCGCCGAGATTGGCGTCGAATCGGCCGCGGCACGACTCGGCTGGGAACGGTCCCGCGTGCTGGCGTTGACCGCCGTCCTCGACGCCAACGGTCAGGGCCGGGAGGGTTTCGAGATGGGCCCTGGGCTCGAGGCCGGCGTGCCCGTCTTCAACCGCAACCAGGGGCCGAAGCGCCGCGCCGAGGCGCAGCTGGCCCACGCGGCGGCGGCCTATGCGTCCCTGCGACAGCAGGTCGGCTTCGAGATCCGCGAGGCGCAGGCGCTGTTCGACCAGGCCCACCAGTCGCTGACGCTGTGGCGGACGACGATCCGCGGGCCGCTGGAGGCCAACGTCGCCGACGCCGAGCGGGCCTACCGTGAAGGCGAGACGTCGTACCTGTTCGTGCTCGAGAACACGCGCCGGCTGATCGAGGCCCGGCTCCGCGAGCGCGAGCTCGAGGCCGACCAGCAGCGCGCCCGGGCCCGCATCGAGCGCGCCGTCGGTCGGTCGTGCGGCGCGCCGCCCCAGGAGGTTCCGCGTGCCCGCTGATCGCCGACCCGCCGCCGCGCTCCTCGGCCTCGCCGTGCTCGCGGCGGGGTGCGGGACGCCGGCCCCCGCGACGTCCACGCCGCCCGCCAAGGTCACCGCCGGGATCACCGAGGCGTCGCTCACCACGATCACGCTGACTGAAGAGGCCACGCGGCGACTCGGCATCGAGACGGCCGCGATCGACGCGCGCGGCGTCACCCGGACCCGCACGGTCGGCGGCGAGGTGGTGGCGGCCGGCGGCGCCCACAGCACGGTAACCGCGCCGTCCGCAGGCACCCTCGAATCCACCATCAGCCCGTCACGCATCGGGACCACCGTCGCCAAAGGCACGACGATCGTCCGCCTGATCCCGCTGGCCGCCGGCGAACGCGACGCCCGCATCGAAGCGACGCGGGCCGCTGAAGAAGCGTCGGGACGCCAGGCGATGGCGGCCCAGCGCGGCGAGCGCGCGACCCGCCTCGCCGCCGACGGCGCCGGCAGCCGGCGCGCGGCCGAAGAAGCGCAGGCCGACCTCGTCGTGGCCAACGCCGCGCTCGAGGCCGCGCAAGACGCGGCTGGCGCTCGCGTCGCGCGGCGTCAGCGCCAGCGGCGCGCTGATCCTGGCCGCGCCAGCCGACGCGCATGCTCCAGGCGCTGCATGCCGGCGCCGGGACAAGCGGTGTCGGCGGGCGCGCCGCTCTTCGACCTGGTCCGGCTCGACACGGTGTGGATCCGCGTGCCGCTCTTCGCCGGCGACGTCGATCGGATCGATCGCGCCGCCGCGGCGCGCATCGTGCCGCTCGGTGCGGCGGTGACCGACCCAGGCAGCGCGGCCCAGCCGGTCGACGGCGCCGCGCTCCGCCGATCCCGCCACCGCCGGCGTCGATCTGTACTATGCGGTCGCCAAACGCCGGCGGCACGCTGCGCCCCGGCCAGCGCGTCGGCGTGCGGGTGCCGCTCACGTCCGAGGCGCAGGGCCTGGTCGTGCCGCGCGCCGCCCTCCTGCACGACGCCTACGGCGGCACCTGGGTCTACGAAGCGCGCGACGCGCGCGTGTTCGTGCGCCGCCGCGTGTCGGTGGTCGACATGGTCGACGGCGTCGCGGTGCTCGATCAGGGGCCGCCGGCCGGCACGCGCGTCGTCACCGCCGGTGCCGCGGAGCTCTTCGGCACCGAGTTCGGCGTCGGCAAGTGAGATCCGGAGCCCGCTCATGATGCGCGCCCTGGTGGCGGCGGCGCTGCGGCTGCGCATGCCGGTCGTCGCCCTGTCGGTGGTGCTGATCGTCGTCGGCATCCGCAGGTGCGCGCGGCGCCGTTCGACGTGTTCCCCGAGTTCGCGCCGCCGCTGGTCGAGATCCAGACCGAAGCGCCCGGCCTGTCCAGCGCCGACGTCGAGGCCCTCGTCAGCGTGCCGCTCGAGGCGGCGATGAGCGGCGTGCCCGGCCTGAAGACGCTGCGATCGAAGTCGGTGCTCGGCCTGTCGTCGGTCGTGCTGATCTTCGACAACGGCGCCGACCGCTGGACCGGCGCGACAGCTCGTGCAGGAGCGGCTGGCCCGGGTCGCCGCGACGCTGCCGGCCGCCGCGCGCCCGCCGGTCATCCTGTCGCCGCTGTCGTCGCTCAGCCGCGTGATGAAGATCGGCGTCTCGTCGAAGACGCTGTCGCAGGTCGAGCTGACGACGCTGGCGCGGTGGACGATCCGGCCGCGCCTGATGGCCATTCCCGGCGTCGCCAACGTCGCCATCTGGGGGCAGCGCGACCGGCAGCTGCAGGTGCTGGTCGATCCCGATCGCCTGCGGGCCAGCGGCGTCACGCTCGCAGAGGTGATGACGGCGACGCGCGACGCCACGTCGGTGGCGGCCGGCGGCTTCATCGAGACGCCGAACCAGCGGCTGGCCGTCGCGCACGCCCCGTCGGTCAAGCAGGCCGCGGACCTCGCGATCATGGCCGTGACGGCGGGGGCGGCGTCCGGCGTGCCCGGCGCCGTTCGACGCCTCGGCGACGTCGCCGACGTCGTCGAGGGCTTCCCGCCGCCCATCGGCGACGGCGTCATCAACGACGGCCCGGGCCTGCTGCTGATCGTCGAGAAGCAGCCGGACGGCAACACGCTGCAGGTCACCCGCGACGTCGAGGCGGCGCTGGCGGCGCTCGCCCCGGGCCTGGCCGGCGTGGACGTCGACCCGACGATCTTCCGGCCCGCGACGTTCATCGAGATGTCGATCGCCAACCTCAACGCGGGCGCTGCTGATCGGCTGCGTGCTCGTCGTGGTCGTGCTGGTCGTGTTCCTCTGGGACTGGCGCACCGCGGTCATCAGCCTCACCGCGATCCCGCTGTCGCTGCTCGCCGCGGCGCTCGTGCTGCGCTACCGCGGCGGCACGCTCGACACGATGGTCATCGCCGGGCTCATCATCGCGCTCGGCGAGGTGGTCGACGACGCCATCATCGACGTCGAGAACATCGTGCGGCGGCTGCGGCTGAATCGCTCGCGGCCAGAGCCGCGGCCGGCGTTCCAGGTCGTGCTCGACGCGTCGCTCGAGGTCCGCAGCGCGGTCGTCTACGGCAGCCTGATCGTCGTGCTGGTGTTCCTGCCGGTGTTCCTGCTCGAAGGCCTGGCCGGGTCGTTCTTCCGGCCGCTGGCGCTGTCCTACGTCCTGGCGATCTGGCGCCTCGCTGCTCGTGGCGCTCGTCGTCACGCCGGCGCTGTCGCTCCTGCTCCTGCCGCAGCGCCGTGCACGAGCGCGAGTCGCCGCTCGTCGTCTGGCTCAAGGCGCGCTACCGCGCCGTCCTGCCGCGCCTGGTCGCCGGCGCCGCGCCGGGCCATCGCCATCGTCGCGGTCTCGCTCGGCCGTCACCGCGCTGGCCTATCCGCTGCTCGGCGAGGAGTTCCTGCCCCACTTCAAGGAATACGACTTCCTGATGCACTGGGTCGAGAAGCCGGGCACGTCGCTCGACGCGATGACCCGCATCACGCTGCGCGCCAGCCGCGAGCTGCGCGCGGTTCCCGGCGTGCGCAACTTCGGCGCGCACATCGGCCGCGCGGAGGTGGCCGACGAAGTCGTCGGCGTCAACTTCACGGAGCTGTGGATCAGCCTCGATCCGTCGGTGGACTACGACGACGACGGTCGCGCAGATTCAGGCGGTGTCGACGGCTACCCGGGCCTGCAGCGCGACCTGCTCACCTACCTGCGCGAGCGCATCAAGGAGGTGCTGACCGGCGCCAGCGCGACCATCGTCGTCCGCATCTTCGGGCCCGACCTCGACGTGCTGCAGCGCAAGGCGGCGGAGGTCGGCAAGGCCATCGCCGGCGTGGACGGCGCCGCCGACGTGAAGGTCGCAGGCGCTGACGCTGGTGCCGCAGGTCGAGGTGCGCGTTCCGGCCCGAGCGCGCGCAGCAGGTCGGCGTGACGCCGGCCGCGGTGCGCGACACCGTCGCCACGATGCTGCGCGGCACCAAGGTCGGCGAGGTCTACGACCAGCAGAAGGTCTTCGACGTGGTCGTGTGGGGCACGCCCGCTCGGCGGCGCGACCTGTTCGCGCTGCGCCGGCTGCCGATCGAGCTGCCCGGCGGCGGCTACGCGCCGCTCGAGTCGGTGGCCGACGTGACCGTCGCGCCCGACGCCGAACGAGATCACGCGCGAAGGCGGCTCGCGCCGGATCGACGTCACCAGCAACGTGCGCGGGCCGCGATCTCGGGTCGGTGGCGCGCGACATCGAGGCCGCGCTCGCGCCAGGTGCCCTTCGACGCGGGCTATCACCCCGAGGTGCTGGGCGAGTACACGGCGCGCGCGCCGAGTCGCAGAACCGGCTGCTGGCGCTCGGCGCCCTCGTCGCTGCTCGGCATCCTGCTGGTGCTGCACGTCGACTTCGGGTCGGCGCGGCTGGTGGCGCTCGTGGCCCTGACGATCCCGTTCGCGCTGATCGGCGGCGTCGCGAGCGTGTTCCTCACCGGCGGCGTGCTCTCGCTCGGGTCGCTGGTCGGATTCGTCACCGTGCTCGGCATCGCCGCCCGCAACGGCATCATGCTCGTGAGCCACTACCGGCATCTCGAACAGCGACGAAGGCGTGCCGTTCGGCCCCGAGCTCGCGATGCGCGGCGCCGAGGAGCGGCTGGCGCCGATCCTGATGACCGCGCTCGTCACCGGCCTGGCGCTCGTGCCGATCATCGCCGGCGGCGACTCGCTCGGGCCACGAGATCGAGCATCCGATGGCGGTGGTGATCCTCGGCGGCCTGGTCACCTCGACGGTGCTGAACCTGTTCCTGCTGCCGGCGATCTACCTGCGCTACGGCGGCGGCACCGCGGCGACCGCCGGGTCGGTCTGATGCCCGTCATCGTCCGTTCATCGCGAAAGGGCCAAGCTGGGCTGAGGCCAGCCCGATGCGCATACTGCTCGTGGAGGACGAACCGGCCGCGGCCCGGATGCTCGCCAAGGGCCTCCGCGAGCATGCCTACGCCGTGGACGTCGCCGGCGACGGCGACGAGGCCTCGCTGCGGCTGGGGACGACCAACTACGACGCCGTGATCCTCGACGTGATGCTGCCGCGCCGTGACGGGCTGTCGTTCGCTCGCGAGGTACGGACGTCAGGCTCGCCCGTGCCCATCCTGATGCTCACGGCGCGCGACGAGGTCCAGGCCCGCATCGAAGGCCTCGACAGCGGCGCCGACGACTACCTCACCAAACCCTTCGATTTCGGCGAGCTGCTGGCGCGGCTTCGCGCCCTCATCCGCCGCGGCGTCCGCCCGCCGCTGCCCGAGCTGCTGATCGCCGGGCCGCTGCGCCTGGATACGCGGGCGCAGCAGGTACGCAAGGACGACCAGCTGCTGCCGCTTACCCCGCGCGAGTACGCCCTCCTCGAATTCCTGGTGCGCCGGGCCGGGCAGGTCGTCGGCCGGGCCGCGATCGCCGAGCACGTCTGGGACGACGGCTACGATCCGCTGTCCAACGTCATCGACGTCTACGTGCAGCGCCTGCGGCGCAAGATCGACGACCCGGCCCGCGCGTCGCTGATCAGGACCCGGCGCGGCGAGGGCTACGCGCTGATGGCGGCGGACGCGTGACCGCGGCGGAGAGCCGGCTAGTCCCCTGGGACTAGCGGACCCGGCCCGTCGTCCGGGCTCGCGCGTGCAGCGCCTCGATCAGCGCCTCGGGCGCGAGCGCCGGTGCGGACGGACCGAGCCGGGCGCGCAGGCGCTCGGCGATAGCCTGGGCGTGCGCGTCGCGGACGGCCGGCTCGAGCTCGTGGCGCCGCTGCAGGAACGTCTCGGCGAGGAGCAGCTCGGCTTCGGACAAGCCGGCGCCGCCCGTCCAGCCGACGCCCGCGGCCGGCGGCACCACCAGCATCCGCGGCGCGCTCAGCAGCTTCTCGTGGACGACGACGGTGCCGGCGGCCGAGATCGCCGAGCCGCTGGTTGCGCGACGAGATCAGCATGGTGAGGATGCCGATGGCGTAGACGCCGGGCAGCTGATCGACGACGCGCACCAGATTGCGCAGGATGGCCTCGTCGATGCGCGCCGGCCGGCCTGACACGCTCAGGACGCGCAGGCCGATCAGGCGCTTGCCCGGCGTCTGGCCGTGCCAGAACGCCTCGAAGCCGGCGAAGTAGCCGTAGAACAGCAGGAACGCGGCGACGACGAGAACGGCCAGGAACCACGTCCCGCCGCGGGTGCCGGTCCGATCGAGCAGGCCCCACGCCCCCGCGACCGCGCCCAGGACGCCGAGGCCGATCGCCAGCTGCAGCAGCATGTCGACGGCCAGGGCCAGGAAGCGGCTGCCGACGCCGGCGAGCGGGAACTCGAGCGCGACCTGCTCCGGGGTCTCGATGCTAAGCTGATCGGGTGCCGTCACCGGCTCTCTCCGTGCGCTGGGTGCAGAAACGGGAAGCGCACTGGGCGCGGCTCGAAGCGCTGGTCGCGGCCTGCAAGGGCCGCAACGTCAGCGCGCTCTCGACCGGCGACCTGCGCGAGCTGGCGCAATTGTACCGCCAGACCGCGGCCGACCTCGCCACCGCGCGCGAGGATCCGAGCAGCCGCCGTCTTGCCGCCTACCTGAATCAGCTCCTCGGACGCGCCCACAACCTGGTCTACGCCGGCCGCCGGCGCGAGCGCGGCGGCGTCCTCGCCTTCTACACGCGCACCTTCCCGCAGACCTTCCGCGCCACCTGGCGCTACACCGCCGCGGCGATCGCCGTCCTCGCCACCGGCGCGCTCGCCGGCGCGGTCCTGGCGGCGACGTCGCCCGGCTTCGAGCGCTTCATCCTCGGCGGCGAGATGCTCGACACGATCGAGCGGCACGAGATGTGGACGCACTGATCCTGCCGATCAAGCCGCTGGCGTCGGCCGGCATCACCGCCAACAACCTGTCGGTGTCGATCATCGCCTACGCTTCGGGCGTCACCGCCGGCCTGGGCACGTTCTACATCATGCTGATGAACGGCCTGCTGCTCGGCGTGCTGGGCACGGTCGTGCATCGGGCCGGGATGAGCCTCGATCTGTGGAGCTTCGTCGCGCCGCACGGGACCCTCGAACTGCCGGCCATCTTCATCGCCGGTGGGGCCGGCCTGATCGTCGCGCGATCGCTGGTCGTGGCCTCCGATCGGCCGCGGCGCGAGTGTCTCGTCGAGGCCGGCCGGCTGTCGCTCCGGCTGTTCGGCGGCGTCGTGCCGCTGCTGCTGATCGCCGGCTCGATCGAGGGCTTCGTCTCGCCGACCGGCCTCGACCCGGCGACCAAGTTCACGATCGGCGCGTCGATGTTCGTGCTGCTCGTCGCCTACCTGGGCTTCGCGGGACGCGATCGGCGCGTCAGCGAGCGATAACTCCCAACTCCCAACTCCCAACTCCCAACCTCCAAGGCACTCCCAACGACCAACTTCCAACCCACAGGGCTCGCCAGCCGGCATCGGTTGTTGGGAATTTGGGAGTTGGAGGTGGCTTGGGAGTTGGAAATTGGGAGTTGGGAGTTATATGGCGTTCCGCTCCTTGATCGCCAGGTAGCGCTGGACCACCGCCGACGCGATCTCGGCGGGCGCCAGGTCGAGAGCCAGCACGCCGCGCCGGCGCAGGCCGCGCAGCAGCGTCTCGCGCCGATCGAGCACTTCCTGGGCCGCCAGCACGCGATAGACATCGGTCGGCGTCGCCGGCGAGCTGGCGGCGAGCGCCGTCACGTCCATCTGCCGCAGCATCGCGCACAGGACGAGGTGGCGATCGGCCATCTGGCTGGCGCACTCGATCACTTCAGGCACGCCCGCGGTCTCGGCCAGATCGGACAGCCAGACGATCAGCGAGCGCTGCTGCTGCGTCCGCAGCAAGGCTGCGGCGGCCGCGGCATGGTCGCCTTCCACCGCTTCCGCCCGCACCTCGGCCAGCACCTCGAGCAGGCGGCGCAGGTGGCGGGCGCCGCGATCCGGCGCGACGCGCGCGTGGACGCGGCGGCCGTAGGCGACCAGCCCGATGCGATCGCCGGACGCCTGGGCGACGTGGGCCAGCGCCAGCGTCGCGTCGACGGCGGCATCGAGCTTGGTGCGGTCGCCGGCCCGCGCCCGCAGCAGCCGGCTGCCGTCGAGCAGGATCCACACGGTCTGGCTGCGCTCGGGCCGGTAGACGCGGGTGACGAGCTTGCCGCGGCGGGCCGTCGCCGTCCAGCAGATGTCGCGGCGGTCGTCGCCGTCGCGGTAGTCGCGCAGCCGCTCGAACTCGCGCCCGGCGCCGTGCTGCCGGGCCCGGCGGCGTTCGTCGACCATCGACTGGCTGCGGACCAGGTGCAGCACGTGCTGCTGCGCGGCATGGAGGTCCGGGTAGACGCGCACCGTCTGCTCGATCGGCACCCGCGCCCAGCGCATCGCCAGCCGCCACGCACTGGCATAGCGCACCGTCACCGGACCGATCGGCGTGTCGCCGCGCTCGGTCGGCAGCACCTGATAGCTGCCGCGGACGGGACGGCCCGGCCACGCGGTCAGCGCCACCTCGGGCACGTCGCGGCGCAGCGATGGCGCCGGTCCGTCGGCCAACTGCGCGTCGATGACGATCGGCGCGTCGTGCTCGAGCGTCAGGTCGACCGTCGCCGGCCGCCCGAGGCCGAGCGGCTCGGCCCAGTCGCGCGTGACGCGCAGGCGCGCCGGCGCCGGCAGGCGCCGCAGGTCGACGATCCACAGCACCGCGACGAAGAGGTCCCAGGCGATCAGGCCGGCGATGGCCCGGCGATCGACCGCGGCCGGAATCAGCCACAGCGCGCCGATGCCGAGCAGCCAGAAGGCACGCGCGCCGACGCCGGCGCCAACGCGATGGGCGCGCCCGCCGATCCCGCTCGCCGGGGGCGGCGCGAGCCGGTCCACTACTTCGGGACCTCCACCGCGGTGACGATGTCGGCGACGACATGATTGGTCGTCACGCCTTCGAGGTCGGCCTCGGGCCGCAGCACCAGCCGGTGCCGCAGCACCGGCACCGCCACCGCCTTGACGTCGTCGGGCAGGGCGTAGTCGCGCCCCTCGCTGGCGGCGACGGCCTTGGCCAGCAGCAGCAGCGCGATCGACGCGCGCGGGCTGGCGCCGAGACTGACCGCCGGCCAGTCGCGCGTCCGCCGGGCCAGCGTCGCGATGTAGGAGAACAGCGTGGGCTCGACGTGGACGGCGCGCACCGCCTCGCGGGCGGCCAGCAGCTGCCCTTCCGAGAGCGGCGTGATGGCGACGCGATCCAGCTCGCGGGCGTCGAAGCCGCGGTGGTGGCGCTCGAGGATCGCCTCCTCGTGCCCCGAGGCGGGATCCGGATAGGTGACGCGGATCTTCATCAGGAAGCGATCGAGCTGCGCTTCGGGCAGCGGATAGGTGCCCTCGAATTCGACCGGGTTCTGGGTCGCGAAGGTCGTGAACCACGGCGTCAGCGCGTGGCTGGTGCCGTCGATCGTCACCTGCCGCTCCTCCATCGCCTCGAGCAGGCTCGACTGCGTGCGCGGCGGCATCCGGTTGATCTCGTCGACGAGCAGGAGATCGGTGAAGACCGGTCCGCGGTGGAGGACGAAGTCGCCGGTCGCCATGCGCAGCACGCTGGCTCCGGTGATGTCGGCCGGCATCAGGTCGGGCGTCGACTGGACGCGGTGGAACTCGAGGCCGAGCAGCTTGCCGAGGGTGCGCACCGCCAGCGTCTTGGCCAGGCCGGGGACGCCCTCGATGAGGGCGTGCCCGCCGCAGACGACGGTCAGCAGCAGCTGTCCGACCACCTCGTCCTGTCCGACGATGGTTTTTGCGAGCTCGCGCCGCGCGTGCGCGGTGACTTCGGCCAGGGCGTTCGACATGGGGCTGGGATCTCCGGAGAGCGACTTAGCGGACGGTTTCGCCGCGGGCCTGGCGTTCGACCGCCCCGCTCGCCTCCTGCAGGGCGCGGACCACGGACAGCGCCGCCGACGTAGTGAGCGGGCCGCGCGAGGCGTCGCGGGCCCGCGCCAGCAGCGCGGCGAGGGATTCGGGGGACAGGCCGGCACGGCCGGCGGCGGTGCGGGCCAGGCTGGCGTCGTCGGCATCGGCCGGCAGGCCCGACACCGCGACCAGCCGCCGCCGCAGGTGGGCCAGCGCGACCGTCACCGCGGTGGTCGTCGCCCCGGCGCGCTGGTAGAGGCCGCCCATCGTGTCGACGAACTCGAGCGGTGCGGTGCGCGGCGGATCGGGCACGGCACGCAGCGGCCGGCGCCGGAACGACACGGTCACGAACGCCGCCAGGCCGATGACGCCGAGCTGCGCCAGCGCCGCCGGCAGCGGCGTGCCGGACGCGTACGACCACGCCGATCGTCGATGGCCATGGTAGTGCTCGTCCCACAGCACGCGGCGATCGAGCGGCGGACCGATGGCGTCGACGAGCAGCTCGACGTGGCCGGGCTCGTCCACCGCCGCGTTGGTGGCCGGCAGCGCCGACGACCAGTAGATCGCCCGGCCCTTCCCGATGCGGCCGGCGACGACGGCGGCGCCGCGCGCGTCCGCGTAGATCGTCGTGAACGGCGGCTGCGGCTCGCCGGCGGCGTCGATGTGGTCCATGCGGACCTGCGGCGCCCCCAGCGCCAGCGGGCTGGCGACGACCGCGGTCGGCGTGGTGTTCGACGAGGCGCGCACGCCGCCGCGCTTCAGCGACGGCAGCCAGTGCTGCTGCTCGGCGACGATGACGACGCCGCCGCGTTCGACGAACCGGGTCAGCGCCGCCACGTCGAGGTCCGAGGGCGGCTGCTGCGGGGCCATCAGCACGAGCACGTCGGTGGCCGGGTTGGCGTCGAGGCTGACCATCGGATCGAAGGTCCGCTGGACGACGTAGCCGAGCTGCCGCAGCAGCAGGAAGCCGGCCTTCGCGCCGGCCGATCCGCTCGACAGGCTGGAGCCGCGCAGGCCGATGCCTTCGTCGGGCGGCGCGATCACCGTGGTGGCGCCGGCCACCAGCAGCATCAGCCCCGCCGCCACGAGCACGACGACTAGATCGCGGGATCCGCCTGGGCGTCGCATCAGCGGACCGTCCTGGTGAGTCGTGGAATGGATTCCGGAGCGCGGCGCCCGGATGGCAAGGCGCGAGGAGCGAGCATATCGGGAATATGTGAGCGACGAGCAACGCCGCCAGGCGGGATGCTCCGCCCGGAAGCCGTTCTACGACTCATCAGGACGGTCCGCCAGATCTCCTAGATGGCGCACGGCGAGCCGCGCGTCGTCGATGGCGGGATCGGTCCCGCCGTACCAGGTGCCTTCGAACAGCCGGGCCACGAACGCGACGGCCGGCTGGCGGCGATCCGCCGCCGGCAGCAGGCGCAGGTACTCGCGCGGCGTCCGCGCCTCCGCGATCGTCCAGGCACCGTCCTCGTCGAGGCGATGGAGGACGGCGTGATACGCGCAGCGGACCGCCCCGCGGGCGTCGCCGGCCGCTGCGGCGGCGCGGGCGCGGACCGCCCAGGCGCGGGCGTCGATTGGCTCGGCCCCGCGGCCCGGCCGCGGACGCTCTGCCGCGTCGCGCGAGACGCCGCGCAGTAGGCGCCACGTCAGGACGGCGAGCAGGACGAACGCCGCGCCGGCGAGGATCCACGTCGCGTAGCGGACCACCGGCACGACCGTGCCTTCGGCCGCGCCGAAGTCGGGCCACCAGGTGCGGACCCAGCGGCGGATGCGCTCGCCGAACGCCTCCAGCGCCGCGTAGCGTTGGCGACCGCGAAATTCCGGCGCCGCCAGGACGTCGGTCAGCGCGCGACGGAGGTGGGCCGGCGGCGGTGTGCCGGCGTGCGCCAGCGGCGTCGCCTCGGCGCGGATCGCGGCGATCCAGCCGGCCGCGTCCTCGCGCAGCTGCGGCCACGGCCGATCGGCGGCGATGGGGCTGGTGAGGGCATCGCCGATTGGCGCCGACGGAACGGTGAAGCGCTCGGCGCCGGCGCGCACCGTCCACGACGGCGGCAGCTCGGCGGCCAGCGCGGCGCCTTCGGCCGGCGTCTCGGCCGCCTGCGCCCGCCGTTCGAGTTCGGCGAGCGTCGCGACGAAGGCCGGCACATCCAGCTCGCCGGGCAGGGCCGGCGCCGGGGCCGGCGTCTGGCCGGCCCGGGCCATCGCCGGCGACAGCAGCCCCACGGCGAGCAACGCGACGGTGAGGCGTAGGGGCATGTCAGTTCGGGAGCGGCGGCGGCGGGGGCGAGGCGGCGAACCCGGGAGCCGGTCCCGGCCCGGGTATGGCTCCCGGCACCGGCGCCAACGCCTGGGTCATCACCTGCAGGTCGAGCGCTTCGTGGCGGACGCGCGCCGCGAAGTAGAGCACGACGACGCCGATGGCGACGAGCGGCGCGGTCATCGTCTGGCCGGCCGTGCCGGTGGCCGTGCCGGCCATGTTCAGCCAGAAGCCGGTGCGGGTCTCCGGACCGACGACGAGCGCGGCGACGACGAACGGTACCTGCAGCACCATCGCCGCCGCCCAGCCGATGAAGGCGCCGCAGATCATCAACAGGAAGGCATGGCCGAAGCCGCCGCGCATCAGGCGGATCGATCGGCGAATCGCCTCACGGCCGCCGATCGGCTCGAGCACCACCGCCGGGATCGCCAGGGCGTAGCGCAGGCCCATGAACAACGCGAAGCCGAGGGCGACGAGCACCGCGACCGCGAGCAGGACGAAGCCGATCCCGAGCAGCGTGTTGGAGGCGGCGCCGCTCCCGGGCCGCAGGGCGCCCATGCCACCGGCCATCGCGATCAGCACGCCCGGAAGGAAGCCGGCGGCGACGAAGACGCCGAGGATGCGGACGCTCATCAGGAACGTCAGCCACAGCAGCGGCCCGAGCCGCCGGAAGGCCGCTCCGAAGGACGGCCCGAATTCGGGACGCATGCGACCGTGCAGATCGGAGACGGCGGCGGTGGTCGCGCCGACGCCGAGCACGTAGAGCACCCAGTGGACGAGGGTGAAGACGACGCCGCCGATGCCGGCGCCGATCATCAGCGCCACCAGCCTCTCCGGCCGGAAGTCGTCGCTGGTCTGCAAGGACGATGTCGCCCACGCCCACAGCATCGCGGCGACCAGCGACAGCAGCGCCTGCGGCGCCATCAGCGCGACGAACAGCAGGAAGCGATGGCGATAGATGGAAAAGGTGCGGTCGAGGAACTCGGAGACCGTCAGCGGGCGCAGGTCCAGGTTCATCGCAGCGGCTCCGCCGCGCTGGCATCGTAGCATGCGCGGCGGCGGGCCCCTGCGGGGCGCGTCACGCCGCGTCCCCGTGCGCGCGCGCCGACGGCGGCATCCCTGGCACCTGCCGCGCCACGGCCGAGGCGAGGTCCGACAGCCGCACCGGCTTGGTGACGTAGTCGTCCATGCCGGCGTCGAGGCACTCCTCGCGATCGCCCTTCATGGCGCGCGCGGTGAGGGCGACGATCGGCACCCGGCGCGGCGGCGTCGCGGCCGCCTCGGCGACGCGGATCTGCCGCGTCGCGTCGATGCCGCCGAGCACCGGCATCTGCACGTCCATCAGGATCAGGTCGAAGGACTCGCGGGCGTAGGCGTCCACCGCCGCCTGGCCGTCGCCGACGACGGTCGCGGCGTGTCCGAGCTTGGTCAGCAGCGCGGTGGCGAGCCGCACGTTCACCTCGTTGTCCTCGGCGACCAGGACGCGCAGCGAACGCGGCGCCGCCTCCGCGGCCGGCGCGTCGTCGCGAACCGGCGGAACGACCGGCGGCGCCGCCGGGGCGCGCCGCCGCAGCGCCCGCTGCAGGCTGCCCTCGAGATCGCGCTTGGTGATCGGCTTGATCAGGTAGGCCGACAGGCCGAGCGCGTCGCACCGGACCTGGTCATGGCTGCGATCGTCGGACGTCAGCATGACGATCGTCGCGCCGGCCATGTGCGGGTTCGGGCCCATCGCCTCGGCGACGGCGAAGCCGTCCATGCCCGGCATCTTGACGTCGAGCAGCACCACTTCGTAGGGCTCGCCGGCGGTCCACGCCGACTCCACGCTGGCGATCGCGGCGGGACCGCTCTCGACGGACACCGGCTTCATCCCCCACCCCGTCGACATCTCTTCGAGCACGCGGCGGTTGGTGTCGTTGTCGTCGACGATGAGGACGCGACGGCCAGTCAGCGGCACGTCGCTGGCGCCGTCGACCGGCTCGGGCCTGGGCGCCGTGGCGCCCGGCGCGGCCACCGCGAAGCGGGCGGTGAAGTGGAACGTGCTGCCCTGCCCCGGCGTGCTGTCGACCCACACGCGCCCGCCCATCCGCTCGACGAGATGCCGCGTGATCGTCAGGCCCAGGCCGGTGCCGCCGTGGCGGCGCGTCGTCGACATGTCGGCCTGCTCGAACGGCGCGAACAGGCGCTCGCTTTCCTCGGGAGCGATGCCGACGCCGGTATCGCGCACGGCGAAGTGCGCGCTCCACGTGTCGGCCGATTCGCGCGAGACGGTGACTTCGACGGTGACCTCGCCGCGCTCGGTGAACTTGATGGCGTTGCCGATCAGGTTCAGCAGCACCTGACGGAGGCGCAGGCCGTCGCCGACGACGCAGTCCGGCCCGCCCGGCTCGATGCGGTGGACCAGCTCGAGGCCCCGCTGGTGAGCCTTGACCGCCAGCGTGCGGGTCGCCTCGGCGACGACTTCGGCCAGGTCGAACTCGACCGCTTCGAGGTGCATCTTGCCCGCTTCGAGCTTGGAGACGTCGAGGATGTCGTTGATCACGCCGAGCAGGCCGTCGGCGCTCGAGCGCAGCGTCGTCAGGTATTCGCGCTGCAGCGGCGTCAGCGACGTGTCGCCGAGCAGTTCGGCCATCCCGAACACGCCGTTCATCGGCGTGCGGATCTCGTGGCTCATGTTGGCGAGGAACTCGCTCTTGGCCCGGCTGGCCGCCTCGGCGGCGACGCGGGCCTCGGCCAGCAGCCGGCCGGAACGCGTCACGGAGCGGCCGGTGACCAGCGCGACGACGATGGCGACGCCGAGCGCCGCGAGCGCCGCCATCCACTGCAGGTGCGAGGCGAGGGCGATGGTCTCGGCCGCGGAGGCCGAGGCCCGACCCGCGTCCTCGTGCGCGCGCCGCGTCAGCGTCGCGATGACCGGCGCGATGCGGCGGGCATAGCGGGCCTCGATGGCCGCCGACAGGTAGGTGCGCGCGGCGGCGGCGCCGTTGTGCTCGAGCTCGGCGACCAGGTCGTCGATGTCGGAGCGGTAGGCGGCGAACTCTTCGTCCAGCGTCTTCAGTTCGTTGGGCGTCCCGCCGAACGACGCCGTCGCCAGGCCGCGGACCTCGGCCAGTTTGGCCTCGACGGTCGTGATGGCTCGGACCAGGCCGCGCCGCGCCGCCTTCGCCGGCTCGGTCTGGCCGGGCGGCGTGTCCATCGGATAGCTGTCGTCGTGCTCGGCGACGGCGTTGGCGGCCACGACCTGCTGGCGGGCCGCCTCGACGCCGGCGAACGCGGCGGCCAGATCGCCCGCGGCCTGCACCTGCGGCATCGCGCGCTCGGCGACGACCGCGATATTGGCGGCCACGTCACGGTTCAGGCCGCGGGAGTAGGCGGCGAATGCCGCCACCACGATCACCATCACCCCGCAGCCGAGCGCCACCTGCGTCTTGATTGACATCGAAAAGCGTCCCCGTGGCCAACCTGTGCCTCTCGCAGTATCGGCACACCCCAGCAAAATATGAGAAAAAGCGTGCCGCCTGCACCTGTCACCGGCTGTGCCGTGCTAGTGTCCAGGCCGATCGGCCCCCAGAGCCACGCATGGATGCCTTCGATAATCTCGTCGGTCTCGGTATCGGGCTGCTCGGCCTGCTGTTCTTCTTCGGGCCGATCATCTCGCTGATCGGCTTCCTGCGCACCCGGCAGCTGCGCGAGACGGTCGCCGCCCTCGAGGATACCGTCCGCGCGCTCGATGCCCGGGTGGACGGCCTGGCCCGGGCGCAGGCCCGGATGGCCCAGCCGGCCCCGGCCGTGTCGGCCACACCTTCTGCAGCGCCCGTCCCGGCCGCGCCTCCGTCGATCGCGCCGGCGGCCCCTGGCGCACCGGCACCGCCTCTGGCACCAGCCGCGGACACGCTGCCGGGGATCGTCCCGCCGGCGCCCGCCGTTCCGCCCGCGATCACGCCGCCGGTGCCGCCAGACCAGGCGCCGCCTCCGCTGCCCGCGGCCGCTGGCCGGCCGCCCCGCGTGGCGTGGCCGCCGCCTCCGCCGGGCGGCATCCCGTCAGGCGCCTCGGGCGTGCCGCCCTCACAGCGACCGCCACGGTTCACGCCCCCGCCTGCCCCGCCGGCCGGGCCGCCACCGGCCCCAGCCGTGCCGTTCGACTGGGAGAGCATGCTCGGCGTCCGCGGCGCCGCGTGGATGGCCGGCATCACCTTCGTCATCGCCGCGCTCTTCCTCGCCAAGCTGGGCTACGACCGCGGCGTCTTCACCCCGATCCTGCGCGTCACCGCGATGATCCTCGCCGGCACGGGGGCGCTGATCTGGGCCGAGATCGGCCTGCGCAAAGGCTACCGGCCGGCCGCCGACGCGATCTCCGGCGCCGGGCTGGTGGCGCTCTACTCCGGCTGGTACTCGGCGCACGTCAACCACCGGCTGATCGAATCGCCGCTGCTCACCTTCGTCGCGATGTCGGTGACGACGCTGGTGGCGGCCGGGATCTCGGTCCGGCACGGCGCCGCCTTCACCGCCGTGCTCGGGCTGCTCGGCGGCCTGGCGACGCCGATCCTGCTGTCGCAGAACTCGAACAACGCGCTCGGCCTCTTCCTCTACCTGGCCATCCTCAACACCGGCTTCCTGTGGGTGGCGCGGCAGCAGGCGTGGACCTTCATCACCGCCATCGCGCTCGTCGGCACCAGCCTGATGGAGTTCGGCTGGATGTCGACGCGGCTCAATCCGGACACGCTGCCGATGGCCGTCGCCGGCTTCGCGGTGCTCGGCGCCATCTACATGTGGCACGCGGTCGCCACGGCCGACGACCAGGACGCCCCGGCCTCGCACGTCCTCGGGCTGCTCGGCGGCATGCTGCCGCTGGCGCTGTCGGTGATCGTCGCCGCCGACCCGCGCTTCGTCCAGCAGTGGCCGTGGGTGCTGGGCAACCTCGTCGTGCTCGCCCTGGCCGCGATCACGCTGGGCGTGACGCGCCTCCGCATCCTGATCGTCATCTCCGCGGTGACGACGGCGATCGCCACCGTCATCTGGTCAGCGCACCTCGGCTCCCTGGCCACGCTGAACCAGGGCCTGGCCGGCACCACGACCGGCCCGACGATGGTCGTGCTGCTGCTGACCGCGATCTACAACGGGATCGGCCGGCTCTGGCCCGATCCGCCGCAAGGCGACGGCAGCCGGCCGACGCTGTCGCTGCTCGGCGCGTCCGGCCTGGTCGTGGCCGCCGGCCTGGCCGTGTTCGGCCTCAGCCTGATCGGGCAGACGCACCCGCCGGCCGGCCTCGTCATCGGCATCGTCGCGCTGCTGTTCCTGGTCGGCGTCGAGCGCAGCTCGGTCGACGTCGCGCCACTCGTCCTGCCGGCGACCGCCGGCGCGACCGGCTTCCTCGCCTACGCCTGGTTCACGCGCACCGCGGTCGAGGGCCAGTACGTCGCCCTCCTCGCCTTCCCGCACCTGCTCGGCATCGCCTACGCGGTCGTGGCCATCGTGCGTGACCGCCTCGGCGTCGACGACCAGGCGCCGTGGGTCCTGCGCGCCGATATCGCGACGCTCGTCGCCGCCAGCGTCGCCTACCTCGGCCTGCTCGGCGTGCTCGGCCGGCCCGAGTTCTCGGCCCCGACGCCGCTGTTCGCGCTCATCGGCCTCGACGTCGCGCTGGTCCTGCTCGTCGCCATCCGGCGCGGCTGGACGTCGCTCGTGCCGCTGGCGGCGCTGGCCGGGTGGTTCTTCGCGATAGCCTGGCACGCGCTGTTCTTCACCCGCGAGAACGGCTCGGTCGCGGTCGTCGCCGAAATCGCGCTGTACATCGTCTTCGTGGCGCTGCCCTTCGTGCTGACCGCGGTCCGGCCCGCCGTCTGGCGCCGCGCCGCCGGCGCGTGGCTCACCTCGGCGCTCATCGGCCCCTTGCTGTTCGTGCTCTTCCGGGCGGCGTGGGTCATCTTCTGGGGCACCGGCGCGGTCGGCCTGCTGCCGGTCGTGCTCGCCGCGGGCAGCGTGCTGTCGCTGGCCGGCGTCTCGCGGATCTTCAGCGCCGACGAGGCCGCCGGGGATCCGGACGCCGCCGCGCGCCGGCTGAACTACATGGCGCTGTTCGCCGCCATCGCGCTGGGCTTCGTCGCGGCCGCCATCTCGGTGCAGCTCGACAAGCAGTGGCTGACGATCGGCCTGGCGCTCGAAGCCGCGGCGGTCTTCTGGTTGTTCGGGCTGGTGCCGCACCCGGGGTTGAAGTACTTCGGCCTCGCCCTCTTCGGTGTCGTCGGGGCCCGCCTCCTCTTCAACGCCGAGGTCCTGCGCTACCAGCCGCGCGGGGCGCCGATCGTCAACTGGCTGCTCTACGCCTACGGCGTCCCGGTGCTGACGACCTTCGTCGGCGCCTGGCTGCTGCGGCATTCGGAATCGCGTCGAGGCGCCGATCCGGACTACGACTGGGCGGCCGGCGATCGCACGCTGATCGCGCCGGTCGTCGCCGCGCTCGGCCTGATCCTGCTGTTCGCGCTGATCAACGTCGAGATCGCCGACTACTTCTCGCAGGGGTCCTATCTCCAGTTCGACTCGACGCCGCGGCTCGAACGCGACCTGGCCTACTCAATCGCCTGGGGGATCTACAGCCTGCTGCTGCTCGGCCTGGGGATCTGGCGCGGCATCAAGGGCCTGCGCGTCGCCTCGCTGGTCTTCCTGATGGTGACGGTGGCCAAGGCGTTCCTCTACGATCTGTCGGCGCTGCAGGGGATCTACCGCGTGCTGTCGTTCCTGGGCCTGGGCACGGCCCTGATCGTGGTGTCGCTGCTCTACCAGCGGTTCGCCGCCCGCACCAAGTCATGACGCTGCGGCTCACTCGCTCCGTCGCCCTCGCCGTCACAGTCGCGGTCGCGGTCGCCGCCGCGAGCGCGGCCCTGATGGCCCAGGCGCCGCCCGAGCAGGACGCCGCCCGCGCGGCCTGGCGCTACCGGCGGCCGGTCGTCCTGCCGTCAGGCGCCGGGGACGGGCGCTTCGTCGCCGTCGCCATCCCGCCCGACGTGGCCGAGCACAGCCAGCCCGGCCTGGCCGATCTGCGGATCGTCGCGGACGACGGACGCGAGGTGGCTTATGTCCTCGACGTCGACGTGCCGCGCACCGCCGAGCGGCGTCGCAGCGGTCGGCTGGTGGAAACGCAGAGCGAACGCAAGCGGATGTCGGCCTGGGTCGTCGACTTCGAGACGGCGGTGCCGTTCGATCGCCTCGAGCTCGACATCGACGGCACCGACTTCAGCAAGCGGCTCGAGCTCGAGACGTCGCTCGACGGGACGCAGTGGACGCGCGTCGGCGAAGCGGCGTGGGTGTTCGACCAGGAATGGCGCGGGCGGCGGATCCACGACACCGCGCTCGAGCAGGCGGCGCCGCTGACCGCCCGCTACGTCAGGATCACCGTCGACGACTTCCGGTCGACGAGGATGACGGTGCGGAACGTCACCGCGGTCCTGACGTCGCATCTCGGCGGCCGCCGCTGGACGCGCGAGGCGCCGCTGGTGCGGCTCGAGACGGCGCCGGGCCAGCCGTCGCGCTACCGCGTCGACATTCCGGCGGGCGTCCCGGTCGAGCGGATCGCCGTCGCCACCGACGACGTCGCGTTCTGGCGCGACCTGCGCGTCTTCGAGTCGGGGCCGCGCGGCGCCGTCGAGCCCGTCTCGGGCCGCGAGACGATCTATCGCGTCCGCCTCGACGACGCCGACCTCGACGCCGAGCGGCTCGACGTCGACCTGGCGCGGCCGGTGGCCGCGCCGCTGATCATCGAGGTGGAAGACGGCGACAGCCCGCCGCTGGCGCGGCCGCGCGTCACGCTGTCGGGCATGGAGCGGCGGGCGCTGGTGCCGGCGACGGTCGGCGGTCTGACCCTCTACTACGGCAACGCCGCCACGCGCCGGCCGGTCTACGATCTCGAGGCGCTGCGCGCGCGCCTGTCGCTGGTCGAGAGCTATCCGCAGGCGACGCTCGGCCCGGAAGCCGGCAACCCACGCTTCGCGCCGCTGGCGCCGATGGCGTTCCTGGCGGCGCGGGGCGCCGCCGCCGAGACGTCGCGCTGGGCGGTCGCGCGCCAGCTCCGGATCACCGGCGGCGACGACGTCTACACGCTGACGCTGTCGGCGGCCGACCTGATCTACCTGCGGCCGGATCTGGGCGACATCCGCCTCGTCGACGGCGCCAGGCGACAGGTGCCCTACGTTCTCGAGCCGCGCGCCGCCGCCGCGCGCGTCGCGCTTGACGGTGCAGCCGGCGACACCCCGCGACAACGCGCCCAAGACGTCCGCCTGGCAGCTGACCGTACCGTCGACCGTCCCCGACGCCGCCAGCCAGTCGGCGCTGCCGCTGGCCGGCCTCGAGCTGTTCGTCGCCGACGGCTTCTACACGCGGCCGGCGGTGCTGCTGGCGCCGGATCGCCGATCGCCGCACGGCCAGCGCGTGCTCCTCCAGGGCACGCTGCGCTCGTCGCGGCGCGTCAGCGCGGGCACGCCGGACGCGCAGGCCTTCGAGCTGGGCGAGCTGCGCACGGCCACGCTCGGCCTCGAGGTGGGCAACGGCGACAACGCGCCGCTGACGCTGCAGCGTGCGGACGCCGTGGTCTGGGTGCCGCGCCTCACCTTCAAGGCCGCCGGCGGCGACTATCGGCTGTTGTTCGGCAATCCCGAGGCCGCCGCGCCGACCTACGATCTGGCCGACCTGCGGCAGGACGTGCTGGCCTACTCGGCGATCCCGATCGAGTCGTCGGCGCTGCAGGCGCCGGCGCCCAACGCCGACTACGCGCGCGGCGCGCGCGACGTGCTCTCGAGCCTCGAGCGCGGGCCGCTGCTGTGGACCGCCCTCGCCTTCTCGATCGTCGCGCTGCTCTGGCTGACCAAGGTGATCCTCAAGTCGCCGCCGTCGCCGCCCACTCCGCCGACGCCCTGAGGCGTCCCATGGATCCACGCGCCTGGTCCGAGATCGAAGCGGTGCTGGAGGCGGCGCTCGAGGTCGAGCCGGGCGGGCGCGCCGCCCTGCTCCGCGACCGATGCGAGGGCCGTCCCGACGTGCTCGCCGAGGTCGAGTCGCTGCTGGCGGCCCACGACCGTGCCACGCACTTCCTCGAACCCGCCGTCGTGGCCGAACCCGACGATCGGGTGTCCGCCGTCGGCGCATTCATCGATGCCTACCATCTGGTCGAGCGCATCGGCGAAGGCGGCATGGGTGAGGTCTATCGCGCCGAGCGGGCCGACGGCACGTTCGCGCACCAGGTCGCCGTGAAGATCGGTCGCGTCGCCATGGCCGGCGCCGACGCCACGCGGCGGTTCCGCGCCGAACAGGCCATCCTGGCCTCGCTCCATCACCCGAACGTCGTCACGCTGTTCGACGCGGGGACGCTCGCCGACGGCCGGCCGTTCTTCGTGATGGAACTGGTCGACGGCGCGCCGATCACGCGCCACTGTCGTGACGCCGGCCTCGGCCTCGACGCCCGGCTGCGACTGTTCCGGCAGGTGTGCGCGGCAGTCCAGCACGCACACCGCCACGCCGTCGTGCATCGCGACCTCAAGCCGGCCAACATCCTGGTGACCGCCGACGGCCTGCCCAAGGTGCTCGACTTCGGCATCGCCAAGCTGCTCGACTCGCCCGCCGCGGCGGCCAACCCGACGCTCACCGGGCCGTGGAGCGGTCCATTGACGCCCAACTACGCCAGCCCGGAGCAGGTGCGGGGTCTGCCCGTGACCACTGCGTCGGACATCTACGCGCTCGGCGTGCTGCTCTACGAGCTCGTCGTCGGCGTTCGGCCATACGACGTCGAAGGCAAGCCGCTCGACGAGGTCATGCGGCTGATCGCGCAGGCCGATCCGCCGAGGCCCAGCGCCGCCGCGGCGGGTCGCGACGCGCCCGGGATCGAACCGCGACGCCTGCGCGGCGACCTCGATGCCATCGTCCTGAAGGCCATGCACAAGGACCCCGAGGGGCGCTTCGCCTCGGCCGACGAGCTCGCCGCCGACCTCGGCCGCTTTCTCGACGGCCGCGCGGTCGAGGCGCGCGAGCCCTCGTTCAGCTACCTGGCGTGGGCGCTGGCACGTCGCCACAAAACCGGCGTCGCCATCGCCGCGCTGGCGCTCGCCGGCGTCATCGGCGCCCTCGGCGTCGCGCTCTGGCAGCGGCAGGTGGCGGTGCGTGAGCGCCTGCGGGCCGAGCAGAACTTCGCCGACACGCGACGGCTGGCCAACACCCTGATCTTCGAGATCCACGACGCGATCCTGCCGCTGGCCGGCGCGACGCCGGTGCGCCGCACCATCGCCGACGAAGCGGCGCGGTACCTGGCGCGCCTCGACGCCCAGGACGGCGACGACCCGACGCTGCGGCGGGAGCTGGCCGTGGCCTACGGCCGCCTCGGCGCGGTGCTCGGCAACCCGTCCGGGCCGAACCTGGGGGATCGCGAAGGGGCATTGAAGGCACTGAACCGCGCGCGTGAGCTGCTCCGGCCGCTGGCGGCATCGACCTCGGCACCGGCCGACGTGCTTGCTGCCCTGATCGCCATCGACAACCAGCTCGCCACCGTGATCGCGACCGCGCCATCTGGACCGGTGGCCATCGAGCCGCGCGCGCTCCGGCGGGAAGCGGTCGACGCCGGCGAACGGCTGGTCGCGCGCGCCCCCGCCGACGACCGCTACCGGACGGCGCTCGGCAGCGCGCTGTTCGGCCTGGCGCTCGGTGAACCAGGCAAGGCCGCCCTGCCCGTCTGGGAGCGAGCCCGCCAGGTCTATGCGTCGCTGCTCGACGCCCGGCCCGCCGATCCCGGTCGCATGCGGAACGTCGCGCTGGTCCACAAGTACATCGGCGTCGTGCACGACAACGAACGCGAGTCCGACCTGGCTGAACGCCACTACCGTGAGGCGCTGCAGCTCGACGAGCGGCGGCTGACCGGCCGCCCGGACGATCGACAGGCGATGTTCGACGTGGCGATCGACCTGGGGAACGTGGCCGGCATGGCCATGCGGCGGGACGACTTCCGTAACGCGCTCCCGTTGTTGGAGCGCAGCGTGGCGCTGCGGGACACGCTCGCCGCATCGGACCCCGCCGACGTCCAGGCCCGCCAGCGCCTGGCGCGGGCGCTCAGCCGGCTGGGGACCTGCTACCGGCTCCTGGGAGACGCGGCGCGGGCCAGAGCGCAGCACGAGCGGGCGCTGGCGCTGTTTGCCGCCGGCGATGGCGCGCCGCGTGACCTCTACGTCCGCTGGGAGCTCGGCACGCTGCGCTACGACGTCGGGTTGCTGGCGTTACAGGAACGGCGCCCGCTCGACGCCTGCCGCTGGTTCCGGCTGGCGCTGGACGACTACCAGGCGGTCGGCGCCGGACGGCCGCTGACCACGATGGAGCGGTCCCAGGTCGAGGAGCTGTCGGGGAACATGAGGCCCTGTGCCGCGCCGGCGACTGGGCGCTGAGCGGCGGCGGGACTGCTAGACTCAGCCGGTCCACGATGACCGACGTCACGACGCTGCTCGATCGGTGGAACGACGGCGACACCGGCGCGCTGCAGGAGCTGATCGTCGCCCTCTACGGCGAGCTGAAACGGCTCGCCAACCACGTGCTGAGCGAGGAGCGCCGCGACCACACGCTGCAGCCGACCGCCCTGGTCCACGAGGCCTACCTGCGTCTCACCGGCCTGCGTGAGATGCGGATCGACAGCCGCCGCCACTTCTACGGCGCGGCGGCCACGGCCATGCGACGCGTGCTCGTCGATTACGCCCGCCAGCGCAAGGCGATCAAACGCGGCGGCGCCGATCTCCACCGCGTCCCCCTCGACGAGGCGTTGAACGTCCCGGTCGACCTGCGCCTCGATTTCGAGCGCCTGAACGAGGCGCTGGACGCGCTGGCGGCCTTCGCGCCCGAGCGAGCACAGCTCGTCGAGCTGCGCTACTTCGCCGGCCTCTCGATCGAGGAGACCGCCGACGTCCTCGGCAGCTCCCCCGCCACGGTCAAGCGCCACTGGAACGCGGCCCGAGCCTGGCTGTACCGCGCCCTCGACGAGCCGCCGTCCGGCGCCGCGACGTGAGTCTCGCGGCCCGCGTGAGCCATCACGCCGATCCGCCACGCCACCTTGACTAGCCCCGACCACGGCGCCCTGCCTGGCGCTCCGGGGCACAAGGAGCGTGGGTGATGACTCGGATGATTGTGGCCGTTCTGCTTGGCGCCGCCGTGGGCGCCTTCACCCCGACGCCGGCGTCTGCCCAGCCGGGCGGCTTGTCCATCCGCGGGACGATCACCGCGGCGTCGGGCGTCCCGGCGAGCGGCGTCCAGGTCACGCTGGCCGGCCCGGCGTCGCAGACGACCAGCACGGACGCCGCCGGGGCGTACGCCTTTGCGGGGCTGCCGGCCGGCGGCACGTTCACGGTTGCACCGGCGATGGCCGGCGCCAGCATGGCCCCGGCGAGCCGCACCTTCGCGGCGTTGGCGGCCAACCAGGTCGGTGACTTCGTGGTGACGCCACTCGTCACGGTCGCGGGCCGGGTCGTGGACTTGAACGGCACAGGCCTGGCCGGCGTCGAGATGACGTTGACGGGGCCGACGACCGCCGCCACCGTCACCGACGGCGAAGGCCGCTATCTCTTCGCGGGTGTTCCGGCCAGCGGCAATGCCACGGTCGCCGCGCTCCTCGACGGCGTGACGTTCGCGCCACCCAGCCGCACGGTGGCGCTCTCGAGCGACCAGCTCGATGTGTCGTTCGTGGCCGGAGCCGCGGCGGCCGGCACCTTCCGGCGCTTCTTCGCTGAGGGCGCGACCGGCGCCTTCTTCGACACCGAGATCGCGCTCCTCAACGCGACCACCCAGCCCGCCCGCGCGCACGTGCGGTTCCAGAAGGGTGACGGCACCGAGACCAGCCGCGATCTCACGGTCGCGGCGCACGCCCGCGCAATGATCGCGGTCGACACCGTGCCGGGCGTCACGGCCACTGACGTCGCCACCGTCGTCGAGTCCGACGTGCCCCTCGTCGCCGATCGCACGATGCGCTGGGACGCGAGCGGCTATGGCAGCCACGCCGAGACCAGCGTCGCCCAGCCGCTGCCGGCCTGGTTCTTTGCCGAAGGCGCCACCACCGGCAGCTTCAGCCTGTTCTACCTGCTCCAGAATCCGAACGCGACGCCGGCGACCGTCGAGATCCGCTATCTGCGGCCCGCCCCGCTCCCGCCCATCGTCAAGACCTACACCGTGGCCCCGACCAGCCGGCGCACCATCTTCGTCAACGGCGAGGACCCCGGCCTGGCGAGCGCGGAGATCTCGGCGGTGATCACGGTGACCAACGGCGTGCCGATCATCGCGGAGCGGGCGATGTACACCAACGCCGGTGGCCAGGCGTTCGGCGCGGGCCATGAGAGCGCGGCCATTCCGGCGCCGTCGCCGCGCTGGTTCCTGGCCGAGGGCGCGACCGGCAGTTTCTTCAACCTGTTCATCCTGGTGGGCAACCCGAACGGCGCCGACGCCGAGCTGGAGTTCCGCTACCTGCTGGCAGACGGGCGCGTCGTCACCAAGACGCACGTCGCCGCGGCCAACAGCCGGCTGACCATCGGCGTGCACACCGAGGATCCTGCGCTCGCGAGCGCCGCGGTGTCCACGATCGTGACGAGCACCAACGGCGTTCCCGTCCTGGTCGAGCGCGCCATGTGGTGGCCGGCCAGCGGGCCCGAGTGGTACGAAGGGCACGGCAGCGCCGGCGCGGTCGCGACCGGCACCAAGTGGGGCCTCGCCGACGGCGAGCAGGGCGGCGCCCGGAACGCGCAGACGTTCATCCTGATCGCCAATACCGGCGACGCGCCGGCGTCGGTCCGCACCACGTTGATCTTCGACGACGGCACGTCGGTCGAGAAGACCTTCGCGATCGGCGCCAGCCGGCGCTTCAACGTCCAGGTCGCGGCGGAATTCCCGCAGGCGATTGGCCGGCGCTTCGGCGCGATCGTCGAGAGCCTCGGGCCGGCGCCGCAGCCGATGGTGGTCGAGCGCGCCATCTACAGCGACGCCGGCGGCGTGGTCTTCGCCGCCGGGTCGAACGTCGTGGCGACGCGGCTGCAGGGCGACGCGGTGGACGCGGTCGTGACCGCAGCGCCCGCCATCGGGGTGGCCACCGACGACAGCCGCGCGGTCACGACGCCGGTCGTGGCCACGGCCGGCGGGACGGTGACCGCGACCAGCGCGAGCGGGATCAGCGTACCGCTTGACCCTCCCGGCTGGGGCGCTGGTCGACGACGTCGCGATCACGATGACGCCGCTCGTCAACGTCGCCGGGCTGCCACCGGGCGCGCCCTTCGTCGCCGGTGTGCAGTTCGGGCCGGATGGCCTGCAGCTCTTCAAGCCCGCGGTGCTGACGATCACGCTGCCGCCGGGGATCGACGCGACGCAACTCGCCGGGCTGCAGTTTCACGGCGCCGGCGTGGACGTCTCCCGCGCGCTGATGACGGTGTCCGGCCAGACGGTGAAGGTGACGGTCACCCACTTCAGCGGCTTCCTGGCGGCCACGGACCCGGGCGGCGTGCTCCAGCCGTTCTTCGACGCGCCGCGAACCGCGACCGAGACCTTCTACACCAGCCGGGCGCTCACCAACGACGTCGCGTTCCTGATCGGGAACCTGCGGGAGTGGTACTACACGGTCGTCGACGGGCGCCTCGTCGGGGCGGGTGCCAGCGATGCCCGGCTGGCCGAAGCACTCGGCTCCTACGTCAGCTGGCGCTTCTACGTGGAGGCCATCGGCATCGCGCTCGGCCTCGATCAGGACCGCATCCTGCGCGAGCTCGCGCCCGAATTGCGCCAGGCGGCCAACCTCGCGCGCCCCGCGCTCCTGGCCGGTGTCCAGCGCGCCAACGCGCGCTGTGTCATCAACCACTCCCTGCCCGCGGCCAACGCCGCGCTCCGCTTCCAGGCCATCGCCGACGCGCTCGAGCTCGTCACGCCTGGCGGCGCACTGGACCTCGAGACGGTCCTCGAGAGCCTCTGCGTCGAGGTGGTCTACGAAGACACGCAGTTCCCGGCCCTGCCGCAGCCGGGCCAGACCGCGTCGCTGCAGGTCCAGGCCGGCTTCGCCTTCGAGGACGACGGCGTCGTGCGCCACCAGCCGCTGTCGGTCCTCATCGAAGGGCGGCACGGCATCGCGCTGAGCGACATCTTCCGCGTCGGCACCACCACCGCACAGGGCGCCTACGTCGACGGGTTCGGCATCGACGCCAACGCGACCCAGGAAGGCGTCCAGCTCGACATCACGACCTGTCTCGCGGCCCCCGCCTCGGGGTCGCATCTGCGCAAGGTCTGCCAGCAGGCCTTCATCCTGCGCGGCCTCGAAGTCGAGCCAGGCACCGCCACCGTCGCGCCGAGCGCGACGCAGCAGTTTGGCGCGCGCATGCTCGGCACGCCGACCACCGCGGTCACCTGGACGACGACGGCACCAGGCGCAACGGTCTCGGCCGCCGGGCTCTTCACGGCCGGCACGACGCCGGGCAGCTTCGCGGTGACGGCGACCAGCACCGCCAACCCGTCACTCTCCTCGCGCGCCACCGTCACGATCGGTGGCGGCGTCGTGCGTTTCGTGTCGATCGACACAGAGGTGGCTACGAACACGCTGCTGGGCGTGATTGGCGATGGATTGGGTAACAACGTGGAGATCCGCAGGCCGATCGGCGACGCCGCCGGGCTGGTGAGTGCGGTTCAGGCCGCGCTGGTGGGCGTCGACCGGCTCAGTGGTGTGTCGATCCGCCTGGATCTCCCGGCGACGCTCGCCGTCAACCTCTCCGGCTTCTCCGTCGATACCGGTGCCTCGGTGACCGCCGGCTGCGGCCCCGGCGCGGTTGCCGGCGGCACGCTCAACGTCTCCATCGGCCGGACGGGCGTTGTCGAGACCTTCCAGCCGATCACCGTGCGGGCCTGCGGAACCACCATCAATCTCCAGGCCGGGGCGATGGGCGCAAGCGCCCCGCTCTCGATTCGGGTGACGCAGGGCGGAACCGTCAACGCCAACGTGGCCTCGGGACAGCAGATCGATGTGAGCTTCTCCGATGCGGGGACTGTCCGCATGTCCCCGGCCGGATTCCGAGTAGTGAGGCTCCGCAGTAGCACCAACGTGCAGGCGAGCTTGACGGGCCCGATGGACCAGGGAAGCCTCTTCGAGCTCCTCGACAACGTCGGCCTCGCGTTCGAGCCGATCAACGTGGCCGGCAGACTCGGCAGCCTGAACGTTGCCAACAATCGCTCCAGCTCGTTTCGGGTGAACGCGGCCAGCGTCGCTCCGACGGACACCAACCAGTTCGCCGTGCGGATAGCCGGGAACGTCAGCGTGCCCCTCAGCGCGTTCAACATCGGCAGCATCACCGCGACACCGGAGGGCGGCGCGCTCGAGATCACCAACAACCAGGGCTTCAGCAACGCACAGGCGCTGGCCTTCGCCAACGCCCGCACGGTGAACGGCACCGTCCTGATCTCGGGCAACCAGCCATGAGCCGTTGACAATGTAGGCTCACGAGACTACATTGAGGTTGTGCAGACCATCGGCATCCGTGAGCTGAAGAGCCGCCTGAGCGAGGTCGTGCGGGCGGTGAAGGCCGGGGAGCACGTGCTCGTGACCGACCGTGGTACGGTGGTCGCCGAGCTCGTGCCCCCAGGGCGCCCCACCCGGGACCCGAGCCTGCCGTCGGGCCTGGCGCGCCTGGTCGAACGTGGCGTGGCCCGTCAGGGGGCGGCCAACGACCCGAGCCTGTACGAGAACCTCCCCCGCCTGCGCCGGAAGCCGGCGTCCGCGGCGCGCCTGCTCGACGAGGCCCGCGGAGAGCGGTGACCGTCTACGCCGAGTCGAGCGCGGTGCTGGCGTGGCTGCTCGACCAGCCCCAGGGCGGGGTCGTCGCCGCGGCTCTGGCCGCCGCCGACATCGTCATCGCCTCCGACCTGACGGTGATCGAGTGCGATCGCGTCATCGTCCGCGCCGTCGCCCTCGGCGAGCTCCGCGAATCGGACGCGCTCGACCGGCAGGCACGGCTCAACGCGGTCTCGGCGCGATGGACGCTGCTCGGCCTCGACGACGAGATCGCGGAGCGGGCCCGACGACCGTTTCCCGTGGAGCCGATCCGGACACTGGACGCCATCCACCTCGCCAGCGCCCTGACGGCTCGAAAGGCGGTGCCCGATCTCGTGGTGCTGAGCCTCGACGCACGAGTCCGTGAGACCGCTACGGCGCTCGGTCTCCCACTCCTGCCCGCCTCCTGAGCCACGCGAGGCGTCCGCCGCCGCGCTCAGTGCTTCTGCGTCAGCAGGTGCTGGCGCAGCAGATCCCTGCCGTAGTCGTTGCCGTTCGGCGTCCGCACCACCGCGTGGATGTGCTGGCGGGTCGGGCCGCGCGACCCGTCCGGCAGGCGGATCCCGACCGGGGTCTGGTGATCGAACTCGATCAGCACCACCGGGCTGTGGATGCGGTAGTAGAACACCGCGTCCGGCGTCGTCGCGCCGACCCAGGAGAACCACGTGTCGGCGAGATGCGCCTTGACCTCGGTCATCTTCACCGTGGCGTGTCCGTCGTCCATGATGCCGACGTAGAGGCCGATCAGGTCGGCGAGCGCGGACCGCGCGGCCGGCGGCAGCTCCGACGCCTTGACGCCCTGGTAGGGCATCACGACGTTGTCCTTGAACGCCTCGGTCTGATTGTTGTTCGCGGTCTTGGCGGCGGCGATGGTGGCCTTGGCGCGGGCGGCGGCGTCCAGGCTGGTCATGAACGCCAGGCCCTTGTTCTGCTCGTCCTGCATGACCGAGGTGCCGGCGTACTTGCCGGACGTCGCGGTCACCGGCTCCGAGCCGACGAACGTCGGCGTCATCACGACCTGGTCGCCCTGCACGTAGTAGTTGATGATCACGTGATGGCCGTCGATCTGCCAGCCCCAGGGCTCGGTCGCGGACGGCGTGCCCATCACCGTGACCCAGTAGAGCCACTCGCCGTACTGGACGAAGTCGTTGTTGTTCAACTCGCCCAGCGTGTGGTTCAGGCGCATGATGTCGCGGGTCAGGGTCAGCCCCTTGGCGCTCAGCGATGCCTTGAGCAGGCCGAACGCGGCGGCACGCTGCGCCTCGGTCATTTCCTCGAAGCCGACGCCCTGACGGACGTAGAAATGCTGGTTCATCCACTTGCGCCATTCCGGGTCGTCGACCGGAAAGAGCGTCCTGGTCCGCTGCGGCCCCGACAGGCTGGCCAGAAACGCCTTGGCCGCCGTCACCACCGGTGCGGTGGACACGCCGGTGGAGCGCGCCGCAAAGAGCTTCGGAACCACGGTGCCGTCAGTGGTCACGCCGGTGAACGGCTGGGCGAGACCGGTCGTCTCGAAGTTCTTCGAGCGCTGCACCCATTCCGCCAGGCGCGGGTTGGCCGGCGCCGGCGCCTGCGCGCCTCGGACCGCGGTGTCTGATAGTCCGAGCACCACGCCGGCCAGCGCCACGGCGACGGTGCCTTGCAGGATGGGCAGCGCGAAGCTCCGGCCGGTGCGCGTCGTCATGGACGAGATGCTACCTGATCCGCATGGCCACGGGCGCGGTAGACTCCGCCCGACGATGCACGCGCCCGCCGACGATCGCCGCACGCCCCGGGAACGGCTCGCCGAGGCGCGCGGACAGTTCGCCGTCGACATCGAGCGGGGCGCCGGCGGCCGCGCCGCGCACGCCCGCTTCTCCGATCGCCTCGACGACCTGATCCGGAATCTCGTCGGCGCGGCGCTGGCCGAGACGCCGGTGGCGATGGCGGTCGCGGCGCTCGGCGGCTACGGCCGGCGGGCCCTGTCGCTGCATTCGGACATCGACCTGCTGCTGGTCTTCGGCGGCCCGATCGGCGGCGGCGAGGAGCGCGTCCTCAAGGCCATCCTCCATCCGCTCTGGGACCTCGGCCTGACCGTCGGCCACCAGGTGCGGACCCTCGACGAGGCCGCGGACATCGACGTCGACGACCCGGAGTTCCTGCTCGCCCAGGTCGACGCCCGGCTGCTCGCCGGCGATCCGCTGATCTTCGAGCGCATCGATCGCCGCGCGCCCGCCTTGACCGGCGACGCCCGCGATCACGTCATCGAGGCGCTGCTCCGCCTGACCACCGAACGCTACGGCGCCTTCAACGACACGATCTACCAGCTCGAGCCCGACGTGAAGGAATCGCCCGGCGGCCTGCGCGACGTCGTCGCGGCCCGCCTGCTGGCGACGCTGGCGCACGACCCGGCGGCGATCGACGAGGACGAGCTCGAGCAGGCCGAGAACTTCGTGCTGCGGGTGCGGTCGCTGCTCCACCTCGAGGGCCGCCGCAACGCCAACGTCCTCAGCCACGAGCTGCAGGAGCGGGTCGCGGAGCGCCTCCGCTTCCCCGGCGCCGACGCCCAGCAGCGGGTCGAGGCGCTCATGAGCCGCTGGTTCGCGCACGCCCGCACCGTGGCCCGGGCCCTCGAGACGGCCATCGTCCGCATCACGCCGGCGCCGCAGGCGCTGCCGGTGACGGTCGGCCCCAACCTCCAGATCGCCGGCGAGGCGGTGCTGTTCATCGACCCAGCGCGGGCGGCGTCCGATCCGGCCTCGTGGCTCGAGGCGTTCGCGCTGGCGCTCGAACACGGCGTGCCGGTGTCGCCCGAGGCGCTCGCCGTGATCGAGAGCCGGGGCAGCCGCTACGGCGGCTCGGACGTGCTGCCGACGCTGGCCTCGCGACGGCGCTTCGTGCGCCTGCTGGCGCCGCGCCGCGGCCTCTACGCGACCCTGTCGGCGATGCACGACTGCGGCCTGCTCGGCCGCCTGGTCGACGGCTTCGATCGGATCCGCGGCCGCGTCATCCGCGACTTCTACCACCGCTACACCGTCGACGAGCACACCCTGCTGGCGGTCCGCGGCCTCGAACGGCTGCTCACCGGCGCGCGCGCCGGCGGCCGCTTCGCCGGCCTCCTCGCCGAGGTGGCCGCGCCCGAGTGGCTGGTGCTGGCGCTGCTGCTGCACGACGTCGGCAAGTGGAAGGACGCCGACCACGCCGACGAGAGCGTCCGCCTCGCCCAGGGCGTCCTCGACGATTCTCGAGGTCGAGCCCGACGATCGCCACGAGGTCGAGTTCCTCATCGGCCGGCACCTCGAGATGTCGCGCGTCGCCTTCCGCCGCGACACCGGCGACCCGCGCGTCGTCGAAGCGTTCGCCGAGCTGGTCGGCACCCAGGCCCGGCTCAAGCTGCTCTGCCTGCTCACACTGGTCGATATCGAGGCGGTCGGGCCCGGCACGCTGACGCCGTGGAAGGAGGAGCTGCTGTGGGACGTCTACGTCCGGACCTACAACCACCTGACCCACGGCTACGGTGACCAGACCATCGCCGCCGACGAGGCCGGCGTCGCCGCGCTGGTCTCGGGGCGGCCGGCCGATCTCGAGCCGCACGAGCTGTCGCGGTTCCTCGCCGGCTTCCCCCGCCGCTACCTCACCAGCGTCGATCCCGGCCACATCTACGCACACGCGCGGCTCGGCAGGGAGTGCGCCGGCGATCGGATCGGCATCGCGCTGGAACCGCGCGGCGCCGCCTGGGAGCTGGCCGTCGTCACGACCGATCAGCCGCGGCTGTTCGCCAACATCTGCGGCACGCTGGCCTGGCTGGGGATGGACATCCTGCGCGGCAGCGTCATGACGAGCACCGGCGGGCTGGTCCTCGACGTCTTCCAGTTCGCCGACCGCGACCACTTCCTGGCCCGCAACGCCGACGGGCGGGAGCGCTTCACGCAGCTCCTCACCGACGTCGTCGCCGGCCGCGAGGACATCTCGCAGCGCCTCGCCCGCCAGGCGCACGGACCGGGCCATCGCCGCGGCCCGCAGCGCGTCAAGCCGCTGGTCCACGTCGATCACGCGTCGTCGCCGACCTACACGATCGTCGAGATCGTCGCCCAGGACGGGCCCGGGTTGCTGCACCGAATCGGCCGGACCGTGGCCGAGCACGGCTGCGCCGTCGAGCTCGTGCTCATCTCGACCGAGGGCCACCGGGCCATCGACGTCTTCCATCTCACGCACGCGGGCGCGAAGCTGTCGCGACCGGTGCACACCGCGCTCAAGGCCGACCTCGAGCGCTCGCTGCAGGAGGGTTCATGAAGCTCGTCATGGCTATCGTCCGGCCCAACAAGGTCGACGACGTCACCACCGCACTGGAAAAGCTCAGCCTGCCGGGGCTCACCGTCACCGAGGTCCGGGGCCACGGCCGCCAGCGCGGTCACACCGCCATGTACCGCGGCAAAGAGTACAGACCTGCACCTGCTGCCGAAAGTGAAGATCGAGACGGTCGTCCCGAGCCACATGGTCGATCCCGCCGTCGAGGCGATCACGACCGCCGCCCGCACCGGCGAGATCGGCGACGGCCGCGTGTGGGTGATTCCGGTCGAGCGGACCACCAACATCCGCACCGGTGAGACCGAGCGGGCGTAGTTTGCTGGCGACCGTGTCCCTCAGACACGGTCGCGGGCCGCCCCTGGGCGTGCCGGCTGCTATTCGCGGCGCTGGGCGCGCCGCGGCGCCGTCACGCGGTCGGCGGCGGTCTCGGTCAAAAACGACGGCGACCGGCCACCTTCAAGGGGGAGGAAGTGGCCGGCCGCCGCACCTGCGGGGTCGGGAGCCGAAGACCCCGCCGGCTTGGAGCTCGGACGAGAATAGAGTAACCACGTTGGCCGCCGATGCATCCCGCCGGGCGGCGTTGCTCGGCGCTTGCATACACCCGGTATGCGCGCTTCTCGCGCCTTGCCGGGCGGGCGCCTCGACGCCCAACGTGGCAACCCTATTCTCGTCCGGGCCCTGCGCCGGCCCCGGGGCCGGCTGATCCGATCCTACTGCGCCGGCGGCGTCGCCCGCTGCCGGCGTTCCTTCACGCGCTCACGCACCTGCTGCCGGAACTGGGCGGCGCGGGCCTGTCGCTGCGCCTTCAGCTCGGCCGCCTTGGCCTGCTGCTCGGGCGTCAACACCGCGAACACGTCGCCGTGCACCTTGGCCTGGAGCACCGCAGCGTCGGCCATCACGGCGGCCAGTTCGGCGGCCTTGCCCCGCACCAGCTGCTCGTCGAACTGAGCCGCGGTCACGGCGTCGTTCTCGGCCTGGTGGGCCGCCTGCAGCCGGTCGCCGATGGCCTTCAGCTCATCACGGTGGCTGTCCATCACCTGGCGGACCTGAGCGCGCTGCTCCTCGGTCAGATCGAGCTGCCGCAGCAGGCCCATCGCGCCGCCGAAGCCGCCTGGCCCGCCCGGACCACCTGGTCCGCCGCGACCGAAGAAGCCCTCCGGACCGCCGGGACCGCCAGGGCCGCGGCGCTCGTGCCGCGGCGGGGCGGCGGCGCCGTCTTGGGCCTGGGCCTGGACGTAGCCCGTCGTCACCACGGCGGCCACGGCCGCCACTCCAACCACCGCCGTCAAGGTTCTGCGCATCATCGTCGTCTCCTCGGGCCCGGCGCTGGTCCCCGGCCCCCTGTGCAGTCGATCGTCGACTGTGCTCAGTGTGACGGATTACACGTGAAAGACCCGTGGCGCAGGTGTGAAAAAACCGTGGCAGGCGGCGGCCGCCCGCGCCGGACGCTACACTGCGGTCGTGGCCGAGACGGAATCGCCGCGCGCCGTCCTCGTCGTCGAAGACGAGCCCCACATCCGCGAGCTGGTGGCGCTGCACCTGGAGCTGGACGGCTGGGCGGTGACCCAGACCGGCGACGGCCAGGAGGCGCTGCGCCTGGCCCGCGCGGAGCCCTTCGACCTGGTCATCCTGGACCTCATGCTGCCCGGTTTGGACGGCATGACCGTGCTCCGCGCCATCCGCCGCGAGGCGCCGGCCAAGGACGTCCCGGTGCTGCTGCTGACGGCGCGCCGCGACGAATCGGACAAGGTGCTGGGCCTCGAGAGCGGCGCCGACGACTACCTGACCAAGCCGTTCGGGGTCCGCGAGCTGGTGGCCCGGGCGCATGCTCTGACCCGCCGCCCCCGGGCCGCCCAGGGCGCGGCCGCTGCCGGAGCCGGCCCCGCCGGCGAGGCCCGCCCGGTGCGCCTCGGTCCGCTCGTCGTCGATCCGGCGCGGCGCAGCGTCACCGTCGGCGACCACGAGGTCGACCTGACCGGCCGCGAGTTCGACCTGCTGCACCTGCTCGCCAGCCACCCCGGCATCGTCTTCAGCCGCGAGGCGCTGGTGCAGCGCGTCTGGCGCGGCGACACGTTCGTCACCGCCCGCAACATCGACACGCTGGTGAAGCGGCTGCGGCAGAAGGTCGAGCACAACCCGTCCGAGCCGGCCCTGATCCTGACGGTGTGGGGCGCCGGCTACAAGGCCGCCGATGTCTGAGCCCGCCGGCGGCCGCGTCGTCTGGTACCGCAGCTTCTACTGGCGCATCGCCATGGGGTTCGTGGCCACGGTAGCGGTCGTCCTCGGCCTGCAGGCGACGCTGTTCCTGTGGCTGGCGTCGACGACCGACGCGATCGCGATGCGATCGCCGGGCTACGTCGCCGCCGTCGCCGCCGCGGAGCTGGGCAGCGCCCTCGAGACGGACGCCGCGCTCGACATCGACACGTGGCTGGCCAAGGAGTTCGGCCGCAGTCCGCACGGCATCTTCGTGGTCCGCGACGATCGCGTGCACCGCAGCGGCGCCTTCGAGGTGCCGCCGTTCCTCGCCCGGATGGCGCGCTTCCGTCTGCGGGCGCGCGAGGATCTCGCCGATCTGCCCGGCGGTCCGCCACCACCAGCGGACGTGCGGCCGGGCGAAGGCCGCCCCGCCGACGGCCGGCCGCCCCGCCGGCGGCCGCCCTTCCAGCCTGTCGTCGTCCGCGGCCAGACGGTCGCCGTCGTCGGCGTCATCCCGGCTCCGCCCGGGCGCAGCCCGTTCCTCGCCGAGTTCGGGCCGACGCTGACCGCTGCCGGCCTGGCGCTCCTCATCGCCGGCACCGCGGTGATGGCGATCCTGGTCTTCCGTCCGGTGCACCGCCGCCTGCGCGGTCTCGAACAGGCCGCGGCCGCGGTCGGCGCCGGCGAGACCGCGGTGCGCGCCCCGGAGGACGGCGGCGACGAAGTGGCCTCGCTCGCCCGCCGCTTCAACCGGATGGCCGCCGACCTCGACGCGCGCGTCCAGGAACTGCGCGACGCCGATCGATCGCGGCGCCAGCTGCTGGCCGACGTCTCGCACGAATTGATGACGCCGCTGACCGCGATGCGGGGCTATCTCGAGACCCTGGCCCTGCCGGCCGCGGTGAAGGACGAGGCGACACGGGCGCGCTATCTCGGCATCGTCACCGAGGAGACGCTGCGGCTCGAAGCGATCATCGGCGACCTGCTCGACCTGGCGCGGCTCGACGGCGGCGGCGGATCGTTCGAGCGCGAGCCGGTGCCGCTCGCCCGCCTCTTCGATCGCACCTTCGCGCGGCACCAGGGCACGCTCGAGGAGCGCGGCGTCGCCTTCGTGCGCGACATCGCGCCCGGCGCGGCCACCGTCCTCGGCGACGAGCGGCGCCTGGAGCAGGTGCTGCAGAACCTCGTCGCCAACGCCGTGCGCCACACGCCGCGCCGCGGCCGGATCGCGCTGCGGGCGACCGCGGACGGCGACGACGTCGTGCTGGTGGTCGAGGACAGCGGGCCGGGCATCCCGGCCGAACACCTGCCGCACGTCTTCGATCGCTTCTATCGGGTCGACTCCGCCCGCAACGCCCAGAGCGGCGGCTCCGGCCTCGGGCTGTCAATCGTCCGGGCCGTCGTCGAACAGCACGGCGGTCGCGTCGCCGCCGCCAACGGCCCGATGGGCGGCGCGCGCTTCGAGCTGCGGCTGCCGGCCGCGGGCAGGCTGCCGGCCGGGGGCGGGCCACCGGCCGCGGCGCCCGTGTCCGTTTCCGGGACGCCGGCGTAGCGGGTCCGGGCACGACAGGGCCCGGGACGGCGCCCAGACCGCCCTGCGTCGACCGCGACATCGGCGCAATTCCAGGGCGCTTTCACCGTGCTGGACGGGCGTGGCACAACGCCTGCACTACGGCCCGGCATGCGCGAGCTTCGCTACGCCATCCGCCAGCTGCTCCGATCTCCGGGCTACGCCATCGTCGCCATCCTCACCTTGGCGCTGGGCATGGGGGCCACCACCGCGTTCTTCAGCGTGCTCTATGGCGCGGTCCTGCGCCCGCCTCCGTACCCCGATGCCGGGCGTCTCGTCAGTCTGGTCAATGCCCGACCCGAGACCGAGGACGACGGCGAGCGCTTCGCGCGGGCCGAGCTCGTCGACATCCGCTCGCGCCAGCGCGCGTTCTCGGCGATCGGTGCGGCGGCGCTCGGCCGGATGACGCTGAACGGCGCCAGCGACGGCGACGGCTTCGCCGAGCGGGTCAAGGTGTCGGACGTCACGCCCGAGCTCTTCACGGTGCTCGGCATCCCGGCCGCCATCGGCCGCACGTTCGCGGCTGCCGATGTCGGCGCCGGCCGCCTCGCGGTGATCAGCGACACGCTGTGGCGCTCCCGCTTCGGCGCGGCCCGCGATGTGGTCGGCCGGACGATCCGTCTGAACGGCCAGCCCTTCACGATCATCGGCGTGATGCCGGCCGGCTTCGCCTACCCCGAAGGCGACATGGCGGCGTGGCTGGCGATCGATCTGCGGACGGGCGACGACCCGTCCGACCGCGGCAACCGCTACCTGTTCACCGTCGCGCGCCTCGCCGATGGCGTCGGCCTCGACCAGGCCCGCGCCGATCTGGCGCGCGTGGCCGCCGACCTGCAGCGGAGCCAGCCGGCGTTCTACCCCGTCGCCAGCTGGACGCTCCGGGCCGAGTCGCTGCGCGTGCGCCTCTTCGGCCGCCTGCAGCTGCGGCTGGGCGTGCTCCTCGCGGCCGCCGGCTCGGTGCTGCTGATCGCCTGCGTCAACGTCGCGATCATGGCGCTGCTGCGCGCCATCGCGCGGCGGCGCGAGCTGTCGATCCGCCTCGCCGTCGGGGCCGGGCGCGGCGACATCGCCCGCCAGCTGTTGACCGAAGCCGCCGTCATCGCGACGCTCGGCGCCATCGCCGGCACGGCCCTCGCTTCGGCCGGCATCAAGGCGCTCATCGCGTATGCGCCGGCCGACGTCCCCCGGCTCGACTCGATCGCGCTCGATCTGCCGGCGGCGCTGTTCACGCTCGGCGTGCTCGTCGTGGTGACGCTGGTCGTCGGCTCGGCGCCGGCGCTGGTGGCGATGACGCTGCGCGGCTCGGACGGGATCATCGGCTCGAACCGCGTGTCGGACAGCCGCGCCACCGGCCGGCTGCGCGACGGCCTGACGATCGTCGAGGTCGCGCTCGCCGCCGCGCTCGTGATCGGCGCCGGCCTGACGCTGCGCAGCCTGCAGGGCCTGCTGCGCGACGACGTCGGCTTCCAGACCGCGCACCGCGTCAGCTTCAAGACCAACCTGACGGAGAAGGGCTACCCCGACCCCGCCCGCGTCGCCCAGTTCTACGACCAGTTGTCGGCGCGACTGGCGGCGGTCCCGGGGGTCCGCCGACTCGGAGCCGTCTCCTACGTGCCGATGAGCGGCGAAGGCAACGTGGTCGAGGCGCGGCCCGAGACGCCGGCCGGCGCGCCGCAGCGCACGCCCGTCGTGCGCTGGAGCGTCGTCCGCGGCCACTACTTCGAGACGATGGGGATCGCGCTGAAGCGCGGCCGGGCCTTCGCCGACAGCGACGCCGCCACCGCACCGCTCGTGGCGATCATCGACGACACGCTGGCGCGGCGCTGGTGGCAGCGCGAGGAGGCCGCGCTCGGCCAGGTCGTCCGCATCGGCAGCGGCAAGGACGCCCACCAGCGGACGATCGTCGGCGTGGTCCGCCGCGTCAGCCACAACGGCCCAGGCGACGCGCCGCTGCCCACGCTCTACGCGCCGCAGGCCCAGGTCTACCAGCGCGGCATGTATACGGTTCTCGAAACCACCGAGCCGCCGGCCGCGGTGTTCGCCGCCGCCCGCCAGGCCCTGGCCGCCGTCGATCCGACGGTGCCGCTCTACTTCGCCGAGACGTCGGACCGCCGCTACGACGACGTCGTGGCGCTGCCGCGCTTCATCGCCGGCCTCGTCAGCGGGTTCTCGACCCTGGCCCTCGTCCTGGCCGGCGTCGGCATCTTCGGCGTCACCGGCTACGCCGTCAGCCAGCGGACGCGCGAGTTCGGCATCCGCCTGGCGCTCGGCTCGCAGCGGGCCGGCATCGGCGGCCTCGTGCTGCGGCGGGTCGCCGCGCTGGTCGGCATCGGCCTCGCCGCCGGCTCCGCCCTCGCCCTCGGCCTCGGCTCGGCGATTGGCGGCCTGCTGTTCGGCGTCCAGCCCGACGATCCGGCGGCGTTCGCGCTGGCCGTCGCCGCGCTCGGCACCACCGCGCTCGTCGCGATCGTGGTGCCGCTCCGCACGGCCGTCCGCGTCGATCCGGCGGTGACGCTGAAAGCCGATTAGCGCCCTTGACCGCGACGCTGGTTGGGCGCAAGCTCGGCACGCCCGGCATCACGTCGCCACGTCTTGGCGGCGCCCTTGGTCGGACAGGAGCCAGCCCAATGAAGCGTCTCGCCCTCACCGCCGTCGCGGTCGGCCTCAGTGTGACCGTCGGTGTCGCCCAAGACCCCGTCAAGAGCAACCCGAAGCACTACCACGTGCTGGTGGACAACCCGCAGATCCGCGTCCTGCACGTGGTCGTCGGCGCCGGCGAGAAGACCGTGACGCACGAGCACCCGGACAACGTGACCCTGCTGCTGACCGACGGCAAGATGTCGTTCACGGGAGCCGACGGCAAGAGCGAGACGGTCGAGACCAAGGCCGGCCAGGCGATGTGGTGGAAGGGGCCGCAGAAGCACATGGGGGCCAACCTCGGCACGACCGGGATCGAGGCCATCGTCGTCGAGCTGAAGGGCACCGCGGCACCGAAGGCCATTTTGCCGGCCTCACGGCCCAACATCGCCAGGACCACGCTGCTCGAGAACCCGCGCGCCGACGTCTTCAAGTTCACGGCCGACGCCGCCTTCAAGGAAACGCCGGGCACGACCCACGACTACGACCAGGTGCTGGTCGCCCTGGCCCCGGTGGCGCTCTCGCTCGAGATCGGCGGCAAGACGACCACCACGATGAAGCGCGGCGACGTCGCCTTCATCGGGCGCGGCCAGCCGCACCAGGCGCAGAACGTCAGCGGCAAGCCGCAGGAACTGGTCGTCGTCGTCATCAAGTAGCGGCGGAACCCGGCTCGGCGCGCGGTGTCGAATCCCGTATGACCCGCGCGCTGGCCGTGCCGTTCGCGCTCCCGAATCGTGCGGCGGGGCCGCAGCAAGCAGCGCTACTGGGCATGCCCCACTTCGTGGCGTTGTTGGCGGGCGTGCTCCTGGTGCCGTTCATCGTGGTCGTTGGACTCCACCCGTGGCTCGACGACCAGTTGGCGCAACGGGAGGTGCTCGGCTTTCGAGCCGCATTCGGCTTCGACGTGGGCGAGGTCGCGAACGAATGGGGCGGCACCTACTGGGGATTGACGGCAATCACGCCCGGCGGCCTCGCAGATCGGGCCGGCCTTCGTGCCGAGGACGTTCCCCACGGCATCCCCGGGTTGACCCTGCGCTCCGCCATCCAGCAAGCGGGAGCTGGTCACGAGGCGTGCCTCCACGTGGTGAACATACGCGACCGCCGCGCCGGACGTGACGGCAGCCGCACCGCGTGCCTCGGGACGACGCGGGCGGCGGCGCCCCTCGAGCCGGGCTGCCCGCTGCCGTCCGCAGCCGGCACGTGCCCCGCGCCAACGGGTGGGGCGATGCTCGTCTGGCGGGAGCCGGTGCACGAGAACGGCCGGCATGCCTTGGTGCTCCGGCAAGCGGACGGCAGGCCAGACGTGCTGGTCCGCGCGTTCGATCGATACGTCGAGGTCCTGTGGGCGCCCGATGGCCGGGCGGTGGCGATCACCGATCACGATGCCAGCGGCGAGTCGACCGTCTGGGTGCACTGGGGCCCGCTGCTGTCCCAGCAGGCCGATGTCGGGACGATGGTCGCCGCCACTGGCATCTCCTTTGGCGATCCCCGCATCGTCTACGCGCAACGGTGGTCGGATATGTCGACCTTGCGTCTCGCGGTCGGCCGCCCCCTCTACACGCCGCCGGTGCCGTTGCGCGAGTTCAGCTACCGCCTGAGCCGGGCTCTGACGCCGGTGCCGTAGAATCGCGGCACCATGCGCGTGCCGCCGTTTTCGTCTCCGCGTCACGCCCCAGCGCGTGCGCTTCTCTTCGGCCTCGCGACGGCTGCGCTCGGCGCGACCGTCCTCGCCCAGTCGCCGACGCCGTTCGGCATCCCGACGCCGGCACGCCCGGCCCCCGCCGCCGACATCGACGCGGTGCCCGGCTCGCGCGCGCAGGGCTGGCTGGCGCAGGGCCGATCGGAGGTGGTCGCGCGGCACGGCATCGTCGCGACCAGCGATCCGCTCGCCAGCGAAGCCGGCCTCGAGATCCTGCGGCGTGGCGGCAACGCCATCGACGCCGCCGTCGCGACCGGCGCGGTGCTCGACGTCACGTCGCAGAACGACACCGGCATCGGCGGCGACCTGTTCGCGCTCGTCTACGTCGCGAAGGACAAGAAGCTCTACGCGCTGAACTCGGCCGGCTGGGCGCCGGCCGGCTGGACGCCGCGAGTTCTTCACGAAGACGCTCGGCGTCACCGAGATGCCGACCATCGGCGTGAACGCCACGCACGGTGCCGGGCGCCGTCTCGGGCTACGACGCGCTGCTCCGCCGGTTCGGCACGCTGACGTTCCAGGAGACGCTCGAGCGCGCCGCCCGCATCGCCGAAGAAGGCTGGGGGCAGGCCGAGCGCCGCCACTTCGATCTCGGCACCGTCGTCGACGCCCTGCGCCGCGACGCCGATTCGGCGGCGACGTTCCTCGCCGACGGCACCGCGCCGCCGCTCTACTCGGTGATCCGCAACCCCGGGCTGGGCAAGGCGCTCCGGCTGCTCCAGCGGCAGGGCCGCGACGCGTTCTACAAGGGATCGATCGCGCAGGCGATCGTCGCCAAGGTGAAGGCCGGCGGCGGCGTGATGACCGCGGCCGACCTCGCCGAGTTCCAGTCAGAATGGGTCGAGCCGATCTCGACGACCTACCACGGCTTTGACGTCTTCGAGCTGCCGCCGCCGGGCCAGGGCTTCGCCGCGCTCGAGATGCTGAACATCCTCGAGGTGTGCGCCCCCAAGCTGGGGCTGACCCTCGCCACGCTCGGCCCGTCCAACCCGACCTACTGGCATCTGCTGGTCGAAGCGAAGAAGCTCGCCTACGCTGATCTGCTGTCGAAGAACGGCGATCCGACGTTCTCGACCATACCGGTGGCGACGCTGATCTCGAAGGAGCACGCCGCGTCGCTGTGTGGCCGGATCGACCCGGACCGCGCCTCGCCCGTCGCCGCGCCGGCCGTCGCCGACGGCGGCACCATCTACCTGACCACGGCCGATCGCTGGGGCAACATGGTCTCGCTGATCCACAGCGTCTACAGCGTCTATGGCAGCAAGGCGACCGTCCCGGAGTACGGCCTCATCCTCCACAACCGCGGCACCGCGTTCTCGCTCGATCCGGCCAGCCCGAACGTCGTGGCGCCGCGCAAACGCCCGTTCCATTCGATCATCGCCGGCTTCGTCATGAAGGACGGCGCCCCGCTGATGACGTTCGGCAACATGGGTGGGACCGTGCAGCCGGAGACGCACGCCCAGCACATGGTGAACCTGATCGATCTGGGGATGAACGTGCAGATGACCGCCGACGCCGCCCGGTTCACGCACGCGCAGGCGACCAACGTGCTGAGCCTCGAGCGCAACCTGTTCGATCGCGTCGGCGCCGCGCTGAAGGCCAGGGGCCACGACGTCCGGCCGGTCACCGGCGTCGCCGTCGGCGGCTACCAGGGCATCCTGTTCAGCCGCGATCCGCGCCTCCCCGAGCCGACCTTCGACCGCCGCTGGGCGGACGAGGATCGGCCGGTCAACGGGGTCTATCGGGCCGGTTCCGACCACCGCAAGGACGGCCAGGCCGCCGGCTGGTAACGGGCGCCGGCGCCGCGTCGCCGTTCGCTCGACCGCCCCGCGTTCGTTCACTCATATGGAGGGAACGGATGAGACGGTTGCGGATGGTGCTGGTGGCGGCAGGATGTGCGGGCGTGGTGGCGGGCCTCGCCGGCCAGTCGGGCGCGCCCCAGGGCGCGCCGCCGCACTATGTGGTCGCCGAGGCCACGATCGAACCCCTCGCCCGGCCCGTGGCCGGCGGCAACACGGTTCTCCGGGTCCGTTTCTCGAACCGGACCAGGCCGCCGCTGCGCATCCCCTACGCCACCGAAGGCGGAACGGTGGTGCTCGCGGACGACGGCACCGGCCTGGACGCGCGCGCCGGCGACGGTCTCTACACCGCCCTCGGCAGCCTCGACCTGGTGGCCTTCCGCGACCGCCTGGTGCGGCTGTCACGCTCGCAGACGGCGATGCCGTTGCGCACCTACCGGACGCGCGCCAAGGTCGACACCGGCGCCCGGCTGGATCCGTCGCTGTTCGTCGCCGGCCGCCAGTACCCCTACGAGCCGTGGGGCGATCCCGCCGCGATCAGCCCGAGCCGCTCGCTCCTCATCCGGCACCTGAACGTGGTCGAGGACGCGACCCGCACCCGCGCGTCGTGCGGCCAGGCCTCGATGGGCATCTGGAGCTTCGGCTACCTGATGGAGCAGATGGCCAACACGCCGTTCACCGGCGTGACCGCGTCGCAGTTCACGCGCCACTGGCTGGACACGTGGATGGCCAACCAGGTCGTCAACGGCTGGACCGTGCAGAACCGCTCCCTGATGCAGGCGGAAATCCTCGACGCGTGGATCGCGGCGAGCGGCGGCCCGGGTATGCCGCTCGATCTGTCGCGCGCGCCGTTCAAGCTGCAGGCCATCGTCAACCGCATGGACCTGCGGCAGCAGGGCGCCTACGGCGGCTCGAGCGGCGGCGAGCTGCGCTTCGTGTTCCTGTTCATGCCTGAGAACAACTGCGCGACCGGCAAGGCCTTCCAGGTGATCGTCGAGTTCGGCGTGCCGGCCACCGGGTGCCTCAACCAGCAGGCCTACGCGCAGCAGTGGAAGAACCTGGACACGCTGCCGATCGGATCGGCCGCCTACAACGCCGCGCTCGAGGCGATCACGCAGCAGGTAGTGGTGGCCGGCGCCGGGATGGGCAAGGCGAACGGCAGCGCCCTGAACCAGATCCGCGTCAACGAGAACCTGCTCGACGACACCAGCGGCGGCTCCGACTGGCAGTTCCGCCAGTTCGTCATCGAGCCGTTCTCGCATCACCTGACGACTGTGACGCTGGCCCAGACGCCCGGCGCTACCGTCAACAAGGCGACGCAGCTCCGTCCCTATGTGAACGCGAACGAAGATGCGATCCTCGCCGACGACTACCTCGTGCCGCTCGCCTATCCGGCCGGCATGAAGTTCCGCGCCGGCGGGCTCGTCTACGACTCGATCGGGTTCTGGTCGGCGCCGGCGATCGCCACCCCCGAGGCGCGGCACCGCTTCGCGCTCAACACGTGCAACGGCTGCCACACCAAGGAGACCGACACCGAGTTCAGCCACGTCGGTCGGGCCGGCTTCGGCACGACCGCCCCGCTGTCCGGGTTCCTGACCGGCGTCTGGGCGCCCGACCCAGACAACGCGACGCCCGACCACCACTTCGACGACCTGGAACGCCGGGCCCTCGATCTGGAGACGTTCCTCGGCACGTCGTGCTTCGCGTCGCCGCTGGACCTGCCGCTGTTCGCCTCGCACTGACGGCTGGCGTCAAGGCCGCGGGGCCTCGAGCGGCGTGCCGGGTCGCTCGACCGGCGCGTCGGACGGCTCGGCGCCGGCGGCACGCAGCAGGGCCAGGACCTCGGCGTGGCCACCGCGGGTGGCGGCGCTCCAGGCCGTCTCCCCGCTCGTCGTCGCGGCATGCACGTCGGCGCGAGCCGCGAGCAGCACCTTCACCACATCGACGATGCCCATCCGCGCGGCGCGAATCAGCGGCGTGTCGCCGTTCTCGCGATTCCGCACGTCGACGTTCGCGCCCAGCCGGACGAGCGCGGCCGCCAGGGCCGGCTCCCTGACGTCGAGCAGCACGGCGTCGCCGAAGGTATCGCGGGCGTTCGGGTTCGCCCCCTGTCGGACGACGCGTTCCAGCTCGGCGACGTCGCCATGCTGGACGGCGAGCCGGATCGCGGTCGCCTGGTTCGCCTCCGGCTCGCGGGCATAGCGGGTCTCGCTCAGGTAAAAGGCCCCGGCGAGGAAGAGGTGACTGACCGCGAAGAAGACAAAGCCGAGCGTCGCCTGTGAGCGCGCGGTGCCGACGACCTGGGCGCGCACCTTGGCGGGAGTGCCCGGCCAGAGGCGATTGAGGGTCGCCCCGACGGGCACGAGGGCCCGCTTCTCGGCATCGTAGCGCCCGATCGCGCAGACCAGCTCGCCGACCCCGACGATCCGCTCGCCGATCGTCCGCTGCTCGAACGGGATCGCCTGCTCGTTCATGCGAAAGTCCTTCCGCACGATCCCGTCGGCGTCCGCCAGCGCGTCGTCGAAGGCCGAAAGCATCTTCAGGACGGCGACCCCCTGCATCCGCTCGAACGGCGTCGACGCCACGTACTGCTGCGCACGTTGCGCCAGCTCGCGGCCGGGCGTCCGCGTCTGCGGGAACTGGTCGAGCATCGGAAAGCCGAGCAGCCGGACAGCGCCCTGGGGCGTCTCGATGGTCGACGCCGCCAGGGCGAACCCGGCGACATCCGTCTGCTGCGACGCGGCCTGGCCCTTGCGGGCCGGGGTTCGCGCCACGACCTCGTATTCGTAGGCCACGCACGACCGGCCGGAGAACGGGCTGGCGAGCGGCGCCCCGAGCGGCCGGATCGGGCCGGCGACGACAGCCAGCCGGCCGTCCACGAGCGGCTCGTGACGTTCAGCGCGGCGGAAGGCGACCGTGTCGCGCCGGGCCCAGAACAGGTTCCCGATGCCGCCCAGCCCCACCGCCCCGAAGAGCGATCCGAGGCCGGCGGCGAACAGGTTGCCGGGCCACTCGAAGTAGCGGGTGAAGAAGACGAAGTAGAGCGCGAACAGCGCCCCGAAGAGGACGAGGATCAGGGCGCAGCCACGTCGCAGCATTGAGCGCCCTGAACATCGCTCAAGGCGAGGTCGATTGCAAGTCGCCCCTGCCCTGAACCGTGCAGCTATACTGGCTCGCCGAGCGCCCAGGCCGCGCCGCCGCTTCGTTCATGAGCCGCTGTATGCGACGACCCAGTGCTGCCGCGTTCGTGTCGTGGTCGATCGTTGCCATCGCCGCGCTCGCCCAGGCGCAGACCTTGCCGAAGCCAGCCGGCAAGGTCGGTGATGCCGCCGGCGTCCTGACGGCGGAATCACGCGCCACCCTCGAATCGCTCCTGGCGACACTCCAGCAAGACACCGGGGCTGACGTCGTCGTCGCGACGACGGCGTCGCTCGGCGGCATGGACGTCGAGGCATACGGCAACATGGTCTTCAACGAGTGGCACCTCGGCAAGGCCGCGCTCGACAACGGTGTGCTGGTGCTCGTCGCGCCAACGGAGCGGAAGGTGCGCATCGAGGTGGGCTATGGCCTCGAGAGTGTGATTCCGGATGCCCTCGCCGGGGCGATCATCCGCGACGACTTCCTGCCTGGCTTCCGCGACGGGAACTACGACGCGGGGATCCTCACGGGCGTTCGGCGCGTCGCCGATGTCGTCCGCGCCAGGCAGGCGCTGCCGCTGGAGCGGTCGGCGGCCTTGCGGCCGGCGGCCCTGGAGTCATCGTCCCGCCTGGGCGTGTTCGGCTGGATCATCTTTGGTACGGTCGCCGTGATGTGGCTCGCCGGGGTCGCGATGGCCGGGACCATGTTCGGCCAGGCGGTGAACCTTCGCTCCGGGCCGAACCTTGTGTTCGGGATCCTCGGCGTGGGCATCTTCGCCGGCCTGCCGATCGCCTTCCTGCCGCGGACGGCGTTCGCCCTCGTGCCCATCGCGCTGGCTGGCGGAGCGTGGGGGTACCGCCGCCGGCCGCTGAGCGGCGCGGCCTCGCGCAGCGGGCCGTCATCCGAGTGGGACTGGAGCGCCTCCTCAGGTTCCACCGGCTCCTCAGGGTCCGATTCGGGCTCGTCGAGCAGCAGCGACTCGAGCGACAGCGGTGGCTCGTCCGGCGGCGGCGGCGCCAGCGGATCGTGGTGACACCAGTGATGAGAGGTCTTCTGCTTCGAACACTGACGTTGGCGGCGCTCGTCTTCGTTCTGCCGTCGTCGTCAACGGGGCAGACGCTCGGCACCCTGCGTGTCAGGATCGTGCTCGCCGACGCGGATGGCTCGCCGGTGCCGGCGCCGCGCCATGCGCTCCTGGTCAGCGACAATCCGGCGACAGCGGAGCCGCGGCGCATCATCACCGCGCTCGACGGGACCGTCGAGGTGAAGCTCCGGCCCGGGAACTACACGGTCGAGTGCGACAAGCCGCTCGCCTTCCGCGGCCGCCGCTACCAGTGGATGCAGATGGTGGACATCGCGGCCGGCCGCGACACGGTCCTCGACCTGACGGCCACCAACGCCGAAGTCACGGACCCCGGCCCGTCCGATGCGGCGCCCGACGCGACGCCCGGGGCGGCGCCCGAGTCCGATACCGCTTTCCTGCTGCAGCAATGGCAGCACAGCGTCGTCGGCATCTGGACGGCCAGCACGCACGCGTCCGGATTCCTGGTCGACGCCAAAGGGCTCGTCGTCACGAATCAGCGCGGCATCGGCACGGCCACGTCGGCGGAGGTGCAGCTCACGCGCGACAGGAAGGTGGCGGCGCGTGTCCTCGCCGCGGACGCCGCGCGCGACGTCGCCATCCTCTGGATCGACCCCGCGGCCGTCGCGGGCGTCCGCCCCGTGCCGCTCGCGTGCGCGCCCGCCGGCACGCCGCCCGAGGAGGGCGCCGAGCTTTTCACCATCGGCGAGCCGCTCCGCGGCGAAAAGGACATGACCTCCGGCGCGGTGCGAGGGGTCACGCCGAAGGACATCGCGACCGACATTTCGCTGCCATCGGGCAGCGCCGGCGGACCGGTGTTCCTGGCCAACGGCGCCGTCGTGGGCCTGACGTCGTTCGTCGACGGATCGGACGACGCGAGGCGGCGTGAGTGGCGGGTCGTCCGCATCGACGACGTTTGCGCCGCGCTGGCGCCGGCGGAGCAGGCGATGAAGGCGGGCCAGCCGCCCGCCGGCACGCTGCTCCCGGTGGAGCCCACCCGGCCCTTCCCCGTGGAAGCCCTGGAGGGCGCCCTCGAGCGCCGCGCCGGCAGTCTCGAGCCCTATACGATCTCGTCGGCCGACTTCGACATCGTCCTGCTCACGCCGTTCGTGGTCAACCACGAGCTGAACGCGTCCACGACGATCCCGCACACGACCAGCAAGGACACGCGCGCGCCGACCGCGGAGCTGTCGTTCATGCGCCGGCGGATGGACTTCGGCGTGTGGTCCGACTACGTCTCGGAGATCTGGCCCGCCCTCCTGATCCGTGTCACGCCCCGGTTCGTCGAAGGGTTCTGGGCCAAGGTGGGCCGCATCGCGGCGGAGACACAGGGCGTGGGCCTGCCGAAGATCAAGCACTACAAGTCGGGCTTCGTCCGGCTGCGCGCGCTGTGCGGCACCGTCGAGGTGACGCCGATTCACCCCTTCGAGCTGGACGCGCAGATCTCGGAGCGCGCCACGATCGACGAAGGGCTGTACGTGTTCGACCCGGGCGCCCTCGGACCGCACTGCGGAACCGTGACGCTCGTGCTGCATTCGGCGACCGGGCCACCGGAGGGCGACAGGCGGGTCGTCGATCCGAAGATCATCGAGCAGATCTGGCAGGACTTCGAGCCGTACCGGAAGGCGGCTGCGGGCGCCGTTCCCTGACGTCAACCCGGTGCGCACGGCAACCCAGCTCAAAGCAGCTTGCATTGGCATGCGACGATATGTAGTATGTTTGCTACATATCGTATAAATTATTGAATGCACACAAGCCATGAAACGACCGCGGTCGACGTTCGTGACCTTCGAATGAGATACGGGACCAAGGACGTGCTGGCCGGGGTGACATTCTCTGCCCGGCGCGGCGAGGTGTTGGCCCTGCTCGGGCCGAACGGCGCGGGCAAGACGACCACGATCGAGATCCTCGAAGGTTTCCGGGCACGGTCGGCCGGTGATGTGTCGGTCCTCGGCACCGATCCGCGCGAGGCAGCGAGGCGTGGCGGGCCAGGGTCGGCGTGGTGCTTCAGTCATGGCGCGACCACAGTTCTGGCGTGTCCGCGAGCTGCTCGCCTATCAGGCGCGGTTCTACGCCCCGTTTGCCACCGTCGACGTCGCGCGGCCGTGGGACGTGGACGAGCTCATCGAGATCGTCGGTCTGACAGACGCTGCGAACGCCAAGATCATGACCTTGTCTGGCGGGCAGCGGCGTCGCCTCGACGTGGCGATCGGCATCGTCGGTCGCCCGGAATTCATCTTTTTCGACGAACCCACGGCTGGCTTCGATCCGCACGCACGTCGCGACTTCCACGATCTCGTTCACCGACTGTCCGACTTCGAGAACACGACCATCTTGATGACCACCCACGACCTGGACGAGGCCGAAACGATCGCCGACCGGATCCTCGTGCTCGACGAAGGGCGCATCGTCGCCGATGGCAGTGCCGACCAACTCGCTCGCACGCTCACGACCGCCACCGAAGTGCACTGGACCTCCGGTGGACGACGTCATGTGCACGCCGTACGCGAGGGTGACTCGAGCGGCTTCGTGCGAGACCTGCTGATCACGAACGCCGACGTCACCGAGCTCGAAGTGAGTCGCGCGAGTCTCGAGGATACGTACATGGCACTTGTCCAGCGCGTCGAGTCGGGCCAGCCGCGCGGCGGCAGGCCCGGCGAGACCGCCGCCACACCACCCGAGGTGCAGGCATGATCACCACACCCGCACTCGACACCCGATGGGCCGCCGCTCGAGCAGGCCTCTCCCGCGGGTGGATCGAGACTCGTCAGACCCTGACCCAGACTGCCACCGTCGTCGGTTACGTGCTCCCCACGATGGGGTATGTCGCCGTGCTGCTGCTCAGGCGCGGGAGAACCCTGCCTGGCACGGACTTCAGCTTGGCGACGATGGTGCTGCCGAGTGTGCTGGGCTTGACGATCGTGTACGGCGGGATCTCTGGACCGGCCGTGAGCAAGACCGCCGACCGCGAAGACGGCACGCTGTTGCGCGCCAAAGCCACGCCCAATGGGATGCTCGGCTACCTCGTCGGCAAGATCGTCATGTTCGCGCTGACCACGCTGCTCAGCCTCATTCTGATCGTCATTCCGGGAACCATGATCGTGGGCGCCCTGGTCCTCGATGCGCGGGCATGGCTGCTGCTCGCACTGATCTTCGTCGTCGGGATGGTGTCCACCGTGCCCCTCGGCGTGGCCCTCGGCTCACTCATGAAGTCGTCGGTGCAGGCCGTGCTGGTGCCCGCGCTGTGCACGCTGCTCATGATCCCGTCGGGCATCATGCTTCCGATCACCATCATGCCGACGTGGCTGCAGGTCGCGGCACAGGCGTTTCCGATCTACTGGGTGGGGCTCGGCGCGCGCTCCGCGCTGCTGCCCGCGCCAATGGTCGCAGCGGAGATCGGCCAGTCGTGGCGCACGTTCGAAATGTTTGCCGTGCTCTGCGTGTGGGCAGTGATCGGCATGCTGCTCGCGCCGCCGCTGCTGCGCCGCATGGCCCGGCGTCAGTCGGGATCTGCGGTGGCCAAGGTGCGAGAACGCTACCTGACCAAAGGATATTGACGGGTGGCGGACTCCATCGACGTCGTCCACAACCGGGTGGCGATGCTGCGGGCAGAACGCCGCATCTCGCGGCGCGAGCTGGCCGAAGCGCTCGGCGTGCACTACCAGACGATCGGCTACCTCGAACGCGGAGAATTCAGTCCCTCCCTGCACCTGGCTCTTCGCATCGCGGCCTACTTCGATGTCCAGGTCGAAGTCGTGTTTTCTCTGAAGCCGTTCAAGCGACTAGGGCTAGGGGAGTGAGGAAGGGAATGGAGGCGCGTCGGGAAGTCTCACGCATCGCAGTTCCATACGAACAGGGTCGAGTCTTCAACGCTCAACGGGAACACTCCACAGTAGAGGTCGGATCATTGCGGTCCGTTCGGTCCTAGGGTGGACGGGTCGCGGCGCCGTCACGGACCCATGGCGAGAGCTCCTGGAGCGCCCACTGCCACGCCGGCGTCGCCCCCACCTGACGGATTCGCAGCACGCGCGTCTGATTGGCGGCCAGTGGCAGGTCGAAGGCAATACGGCGCGTATCCGTGAGGAGCGCGGCGCCGATGTGGGGAAGTACACTACCTGAGAAGAGCGGGGTGAAGTGACGGCCGTCTGGCGACGATTCGATGATGAGCCGCCGCGGATACTCGCGCAGCCTGAACGCGCGCAGTTCGAGGTGCACGGCGGCCACGTCCGTCACCTGCGGAAAAGTCCAGCGCAATCCACTCCCCTCCCCGCTGCGGCTCGAACGTCTTCCATCCGGTGAGAAGGTCGCCGTCGGACAGCAACGGGAGATGGGCGGTGTCGTGCGAGCTGGTGAGCCGATAGGCGCCGGCAGGGAGCGGGTGACTACGGTCGACAGCCGGAAGCGGCGCCCCGGGGCGGAGCCGGAAGACAAACGTTTCCCTGAACTGCCGCCGTTCGGCGAACTGGTCAGTTGAGGCGTCCATGTAGTCCAATGTGGCTTGCGCGACGCCCCGGTCCCCGTACCAGTCGGGATGGACGAGGACCTCGCCGACCTTCAACTGCTGCAGAAAGGCGAAGGCGTCGCGGAACTGCGTCGGGTCGCGCAGGGGCGACCCCTCGCTGCCCAGCAGATTCTGAATCTCCGATCCGAATCGGGTGCTCCCATTGATCAACTTGCGACCGTGGACCAGCGTGCCGTCCTGTACATCACGGGCGTGATGGTCAGGGTAGGCCATGTCGACGATGGGCATCTCGACGATCGGCTGCGGCGGCTGCGCACGGAGCCAGAGCCAGGCCTGGCGATGCCCCAGGTTCCCGGGCCGGGGCAGCGGGTGCATCGGCAATGGCGCACCGTAGCCCTCGACCGTGACGGCAACGGCGAGCGCGACCGCGACGGCCGTGGCGCGGGACGGCCGAATCCACCCGAGCAGCCGTGCCGCGCCATAGGCCGCGAGCGCCGCCAGCGCAAGGTGCACCACCATGCCGAACCTCGCCGGCACGCGCAACGCGCCGAGGCCAGGTGTCCACGACGCCAGCCACGCACACGGGCCTCGCTCGACGATGACGTGGCCAAGAATGGACGGCCGCGGCCCGAGTGACAGGATCAGGGCGATCACGGCAATGACCACGAGCTGCGTGCGCGGCCCGAGCATCAGCCGCAGCCGCGCCCGCCAGTCGGCTTGATGATTCCGACGTGACGGCCACAGCGCGATGCCCGCCAGCATCAGGCCTGTCGCACCGGGAAACAGGTTGCCCTCTGATCCCGCGTCGGCGCCAACCCGCCGGTAGACGGCGATTCGCGGATCGACGTGCATGTACGACGCCAGATCGGCCCCGTAGGCGACATGCGAGGGCACCTCCAGCGCGGCGCTGTCCTGCCCGCGCAGGGCCTGCTGACGAACGCGAGCCACCGGCGCCAGCATCGCGAGGACCACGCCGCAGGCCATCGCCACGTCGAGGGCCGCACGCCGGGCCGGAATCGCGCCGCGCAGGAGCTCGGCGGCGGCCACGACGAGGATGGGGATCGCCAGAAAGAAGGGAAAGTAGACGCTCGTCAACGACTGGATGACGACAGCGGCGACGAACCCGCCGAGCCACGCCCGTCGACCGGTCTGGAAGTAGCGTCTCAGCGTCCAGATGACGATCGGCATCCATCCGGACATGAGCATCTGTACGATCGGACTCTGGACGCGTCGATACGGGCAGAACGCGAAGGCGAGGGCGGCGATCATCGCCGCGTCGCGTCGGCCGGTCAGCGAGCGCGCCAGCACGTACATGCCCGAGCCCGCCAGCACGAAAGAGAGCACGACGGCGACGTTGTGGGTGAGGAGCGTATTCCCCGTCACCCAGTAGACGGGCGCCACCAAGATGGCGAGACCGAGTAGGGGCTCCGAATACGCCAGGGTGTAGGCGTACGGGTACAGGATTGGACGTTCGTCGGGGAGGGCCGGTCGGCTCAGCTCGTGGCGCGGGCAGGCGTTCAGCCTCCAGCCAGCTCACAGTGGCGGCGAGCAGCGGCTCTGCCTCGGCGGCCCGTCCGATATCGTTCAACGCGCGCGCGAGGAGCAGGTTCACCGACAGCCGCACGCTCTCTGCCTGATCGGTCTTCATCGCCGCGAGCGCCGCCGTCTGTCGTCGACGCTCGCGGATCGCGTCCTCGCGATGGCCCAGGTGAAAGAGCATGACCGAGCGCTGCGACGCGATGCTCAGGCGCCCCGGATCGCGATCGGACGCGACGCCGACGGACACCGCCAGCGCACGATCCATCAGCGCCACGCGCTCGCGGCGATCTGACGCTGCCGCAGCGGCCGCAGATAGGCCCCGTGGACGAGCCCGTGGGCGAGAGCGTGTGGCCGGGCGTCTCACGTCGCAGCTGCTGACGCGCGACAGGCCGCAGTTCGTCGTAGACCAGCGGGAGAAGCGGCTCGAGCGCGCCTGGATCGCCGGCTCGCCAGCGTGACAGCTGTTCGGTGACGGGACCCTGCAGAGGCCATTCGATGCTCCCAACGCGATCGAGACGACCTTCGAACGAGGCATCCCGCCGCGCTGTGTCCACTTATCCGGCGCGTTGTCGCGATCCCGTATATGGTGACGGGATTCGACTGGCGGGCGCGTATTGTCGGGCTGGATACGCTGGCGCCACAGGCCGATGGGGGCGTTGCGCCCTACATCAACCTCGACAACGCCGCTACGACCCCGCCGCTGCGGGATGTGCTGGATGCGGTGGAGCGCTTCCTGCCGTTCTACGCCAGCGTCCATCGGGGCACGGGCTACAAATCGCGCGTCAGCACGGCCGCCTGGGATGACGCGCACGAGACGATTGCCCGGTTCGTCGGCGCGGACCCGTCGACCCAGGCCGTCATCTTCGGGAAGAACACCACCGAGGCGATCAACAAGCTGGCCTTCCGCTACCCGCTCCCGGCCGATGCGATCGTGCTGACGACGGCGATGGAGCATCATTCGAACGACCTGCCGTGGCGGGGACGCGCCGAGATCGTGCGCGCGGGCGTCCTCGCCGACGGGCAGCTCGACGAAGCCGAGATCGATCGCCTGCTCGCGCGTCACGGTCGTCGCGTGGCGCTCCTCACCGTGACGGGCGCCTCGAACGTCACCGGGTTCGTCTCGCCGATCCATCGGCTCGCACGGAAGGCGCATGCGGTCGGAGCGCGGATTCTCGTCGACGCCGCCCAGCTCGCCCCTCATCGTCCTATCGACGTGCGCGCGTCAACCGATCCGGAGCATCTCGACTTCGTGGCGTTCTCCGCCCACAAGATGTATGCGCCGTTCGGAACCGGCGCGCTGGTTGGACCTCGCGAAGTGTTCACGGGCGCGCCCGAGTATCGCGGCGGCGGCACGGTCGACGTCGTGACCGCCACCGACGTCACGTGGGCCGGCCTGCCCGACCGCGAAGAAGCCGGGAGCCCGAACGTCGTCGGCGCCGTGGCCATGGCCGCGGCCGCCCGGGCGCTGACGCCCGGCGTCATGGCAGCGATCGGGCACCATGAAGGCACGCTGACGGCGTACGCGCTCGAGCGGCTGCGTTCGGTGCGCGGCGTTCGCGTGTTCGGCGCGGCCACGTCATCGGCCAGCGTCGATCGCGTGGGGGTGATTCCCTTCACCGTCGACGGCGTGCCGCACGGCCTCGTCGCGGCGGTCCTCGGCTACGAGCATGGCATCGGCGTGCGCAGTGGATGCTTTTGTGCGCAGCCTTACGTGGCGCAGTTGCTCGGCCTTGCCGAGGAGGCGCGAACGAGCCTCCGCCCCGCGACTGGCGAGCGTCCTGGACTGGTGCGAATCAGCTTCGGCGCCTACAACACGCTGGCGGAGATCGACGCCGCGATCGATGCCATTGCCCGCGTCGCCCGCGGCGGTTGCGAGCGTCGCTATCGTTTCGTCGCCGGCCGCGGCGTCTGGCAGCCGCTCGCGACGCCGGTTGCCGCACGCTCATGTGGCGGCTCTGACGAGACCGCGCGTTTCCACAACAGATGATGAGCCGTCGCACCTGCGACCCCAGCCCGACCCCACCCCCGATACGGTGCCGATACGGAGCCCTTTCATGTTCAGACTCCCCAGCACGATCCTTGCGATCCTGATCGCGGTTCCAGCCCTCGCCCAACCGGTGCGCGCCGGGGTCGAAGCCCGCGCTACCGTCGTCGTCGGAGCGGACGGCAACGGCGCCTTCGTGACGTCGTTTTCCACGACCGTGGGCGGCGAGGACACCCGCTACTTCCTGGCGCTCCAGGAGACCACCCAGATGGAGATCTCATCGATCGAGGTCGTGCTCAATGACGAACGGGTCCTCATCGTCGACGACACGACCGTCGAGTTTCCTCGCCGCATCCGGGTCGCGCTCACACCGGTCGGGGGCGAGGCGAACACGCTCATGGTGACGGCGCATGGCGCCCCGGGCTCCGCGGCGCGGTTCGCGGTCGTCGCCGAGCGCGACGACCGGAGGACCGGGGGTCGGTCGGTCCTCCCGTTGGGGCGGCGCGCGGCCAACCAGCCGCTCACAATCCACAACGCCGGCACCAGCCCAGTGGCGTTCCGCTTCAAGTACTTCAACCTTGACGGTACGGCCGCGGGCAGTGGCTCGCCGACAATCCTGGCCCCACACGCGACAGCCGAGCGAGACCCGGGCGGCGGAGCGCCCCCCGGGTGGCAGGCGGGGGCGGTGTCACGTGGAATGGGTTTCGCGCGGCGCCGGTGCCGTCACGGCGAGCGACGGCGCGATGGTCCTCGAGGCATCGCCCTCCGAGCCCGTCGGCCGTGCCCTGTTCGACGCGGTCTCCGCCGGGCTGCTGCGTTGAGGACAGGCGAGTGCCAGCGTGAAGCAGAGTGAGTCAACCCGAACAACCGCAAAGGATTGGAGATCACCATGATGGTAGAAGGTTACGTGGGAACCATCGAGGCCGAGACCCGAGGCACCGATCGCATCTGGTTCAGCCTGACAGAGGTCGCGGACAAGGGCGAGTGGATCAAGATCGGCGCGAACCGCGCGTGGTTCTGGCTGAGCCTGGCGTCGACCGAACGGCCACTGTCCCTGGTCTTCATCCCGATCCTGATGGAAGCGATGCGCTCGGGCCAGATGGTGGAGGTGAGCCACCAGGGCGCGTCCCCGGACTTCGAAAAGCATGAGCCCGGCGACGCCTTCGGCGTGGATGGGGTCCGCTCGCTGCGTGTCGGAATGGTCTTCTGAGGAGCTGTCATGGCCGACGTATCCATCACCGAAGAAGTGCTCGCCGACGGTAAGGTCCGCTACAGCCTCGGCGAACCGAACTGGGCAGGACGCCGCATTCCCGACATCCACCGGCCTGGTTCGACAATCCAGATCAGGGCGGACCGGATGATCGACGTGATCATCCTCGGCGACGGCTTCACCGATAGGACGAGTTTCCGCGCCGAGCTCGAGGACTGGCTGGCCTCCTTCTACAGCTTCCCGATCTACGAGACGTTCGCCGGCTGCTTTCGCATCCGCGCCCTGTACACGGCGTCCAATCAGGCCGCCTCGGCGGAGCGCGGGTCGTATTACCGATCCTGGATAGACTCGACCGGCACGAAGTTGGAGGAGGGGAGTTGGGCGTACTCGCCCGCACCTGAAGATGTCGCCTTCCGCGATACGATCTTCCTCAGCGTGGACCTGTTCACGGACGCCAACTTCCGGCGCTATCCGACCAGTCTCGACATCGGCGACTCCAACCAGGCCATCACCAACACACATATGCGCGACCGCTACCGCAACCTGGTGGTGTCGCTCCTGGTCCGCTCGGTCATCCCGGGCACCGAGCCGCCAAAATTCGATCTGGGCGTTAGTGGCAAGTCGCTCGATATCCCGCGGTCGGCGCCGAACCAGGCGTTGCACATGGGCGTCGCCGTCGGCGCGCTCGAGCTGCACGAGTTCGGCCACGCGTTCGGGCAGCTCGGGGACGAATACATCGGCACCCGAGGGGCTGGTTACGACGGGGACCAGGCTCGGACGCCGCCGTCCCCGACCAGCGTGTTCTCACTGTCCAACCTCTGGTACTCCAACCTGACACCCGAGGTGCCGTGGATGCACCTGTCACCCGGAGGCTGGCAGGGCCGCACGGCGAGCGGCCAGGATCCCTCACCGCTGGTCGGCTGGATGTGGGTTGGCGGCAGTCGGCAGCATGGGGTGTGGCACGCGGAGTACATGTGCCTGATGAACGGTGGTCACGAGAACTTCGCCTTCACCCAGGTTGCCGCCGACGATCCGACACAGATCGACGCCAACGGCGATGTGACGGGGAAAAATCTGCGCACCCATCCGGACGACGCCGTCTATTTGTGCCTCTGGTGCCAGGAGATTGTCGCGCTCCGCATCTTGGAGAAGACCGACCAGCTGCTGGAAGCGGGCGATTCCAGCGACATCACCACCCAGGGCACGCTGTGGTGGGACCGCTGGGTCGAGCGGCTGCGGACCAACTACCGGACTCTGCTGAACGTCGACCAGCAGATCCTCGACGCCGAGTCCCGCTACGCCGCGATGTTCCCGGGCAAGAATGGAGAACCCCTGTGGCGCTCCGACCTCTACGCAGTCCCGACCGCACCCACGCCGCCAGCAGCCTCCCCCGGACCGAGCCTGACCGACGAAGAGCTCCTCCTCCTGACCGCCGCCGCGCTGTCATAGGACGAGTCTAAACTTAGGCGGTGATTCGCCGCACCAAGAGCGCCGCCACCGGCGCCGCCACGAACACCGTGGACCAGCTGCCGGCGACGATACCGACGAGCAGCGTGAACGCGAAGCCGTTCAGTACCGTCCCACCGAAGAGGTACAGCGCCAACACCGCGGCTAGCGTTGTGCCTGACGTGATGATCGTGCGGCCGAGGGTGTCGGTAACGGCCGCATTGACGGCCGCGCCGATTGCCTCACGTCCCATCGACCCCAGCCGCTCGCGGACGCGGTCGAAGATCACGATCGTGTCGTTGACCGAGTAGCCCGCGACGATGAGCAGCGCGGCCACCACGTTGAGGTCGAGGTCGTAGCCAGCAAGACTCAGTGCCGCCACCGTGACGATCAGGTCGTGCGCGGTTGCAACGGCCGCGCCGGCCGCGAAGCTCGGGCGGAACCGTACCGCGAGGTAGGCCGTGATACCAGAAAGGCCCCGGCCATGGCGTAGGCGCCTCTTCGCTGGAAGTCCTTCCCGATCGAGGACCCGAGGGTCGTGGTGCCGATAGTCCGCGACGGCGGACGGTTCGACGTATCGAGCGCCGCCTCGATCGCCCGCACACCGGCCTGGTCATCCCCGTCAGTCGTTCCTGCGGTCTGGGCGACGCGGATCTGGACGGTACGATCCGGCGCGGGACCGTATCGCTGGACGACTGCTTCCGGAATGGCTCGACGGACATCTTCCTCGTTCACACGGTCGTCGAACTCGGCGATCACGGCCGTGCCGCTGGTGAACTCGAGGCCGAGCGGCAGGCCGCGGATCGCCGTCACGGCCAGACCGGCGGCTACGACCGCGCCCAGAGTCCAGAGCGCGCCCGTGCGATACGCCATGACATCGATCGGACCGCGACCGAGCGGGCGCCCGAACCATGCCGACCCGAGCGTCACGCGCCGGCCCCGCGCGAGGGTCAGCTCGAACAACGCCCGCGATACGACGACCGCGGTGAACACGTTCGTCAGGAGGCCGAGGGTCAGCATGGTCGCGAAGCCGCGGATGGCGCCGCTGCCGAACTGGAACAGGAAGGCAGCCGCCACCAGCGAGGTCACATGGGTGTCCAGGATGGTGAGGAACACGCGGTCGAATCCCGCCGCGATGGCCCGCCGCAGCGATTGGCCGACCTTCAGTTCCTCCTTGATGCGCTCGAAGATGAGGACGTTGGAGTCCACGCCCATACCGATCGTGAGGATCAGGCCCGCAATTCCCGGCAGGGTCAGGGCAGCACCGGCCAGCGCCATGAGGCCGAGGAGCACAGCCAGGTTCGCCACGACCGAGAGGACGGCGTTCACACCAGCGCGGCGGTAATAGACGAGCATGAATGCCGCCACCAGAACGAGGCCGCCAAGCGACGCGCCCGGTCCCGCGTGCCCGGCGCTCGCGCCCAGGGTCGGCCCGACGTACTCGCCGCCGAGGAACGTCATCGACACCGGCAGCGCGCCCGCTTGCAGCAACAGCGCGAGGTTGGTCGCTTCTTCAATTGAGAAGCCACCGCGGATGATCCCCTCGCCGCCGGTGATGGCGCCCTCGATGATCGGCGCCGACTGCACCTGATCGTCAATGACAATGGCGAGTGGTTTGCCGATGTTCTGCGCGGTTACGTCCCCGAATCGGCGGGCCCCGTCGGGCGTAAGTGAGAAGCCCACCGCAGGCAAGCCGAAGTCGTCGCGTGTGGCCCTCGCGCGCCGCACGTCACGGCCGCTCACCGCCACGGTCCCGGGCTCGCCGTCCTCGACGAGCCGCCATTCGAGCCGCGCCGTCTGCCCCAGGATCGCGCGGGCACGCTCGACGTCGGTAACGCCGGGCAACTGGATGAGAATCTCGTCGCGTTGCTCGCCCTGCACGGCGATCACGGGCTCGAGCACGCCGAGGGCGTTGATGCGCCGGCCCACGGCCTCTCGAGTCTGAGCCACGACGTCGTCGCGCGTTTGCGACGGGTCCAAGCCAACAGCCTCTTGAGTGTTGACGCGCAGAACGAACTGCACACCGCCTGTGAGATCGAGGCCGAGTGAGAGCCGTCGTTCGGCCATGAATGCTGGGAGCGGCAGCCCCAGCCGGTTCGCCACCGGCGGGGCCCCAGGCAAAAGCGGACGTGCCGATGACAACGGCGAGAATGACGACGAGCTTCCAGCGCAAGTTGCGGCACATGAACCCCTCCCGTGCTCAGACGAAGACACACCACGACCCAGAACGGTGTGCGACGGGCGGGATCAGATCAGGAGCGGGAAGGAGCGCGGCCTGCCGGTGCTGTGCGCGACGACTGGCAGGGGACGGCCGACCGTCAACGCGCTAAGGCCCGGCCCCAGCTGGTGCCTCGACTCAACGACGAAGACCGACCGGACCGTAACGGAGACGCTTACCGCCGCGGTGATGATGGCGGGGGGCCGATTCACGCGCCGGCGGGTCCGCGAGCTGGCCGGACGCAGCGTTGCTCTGGGGCTGGGAGGTTGAAGCCTGCTCGTAGCAGATGTCAGCGAAGGCCAAGACCGCCAACGCGATCACGATGGCGACCTGGCGTCCCCTCACGTCGACATTCGGGTGCGGAGACACGCGGGCGTCAAGGAAGCAGACGCCCAACGCATCCACTGCCCTAGGCCCATTCGTCGGCGTAGGGTCAGAAGGCGCGTCCGTTCAAGCGCGACAGCCGGGGGCGCGTAGAATGACCCGCACCGGCCCCCACCGGCCGACACCTCACCAAGGAGCCTCGATGCGACTCACCCGCCCGCTCGCGGTGCTGCTGGCCACTGTCGCGCTCACCGCCGGCTCGATTGCGCTCGCGCGCGCGCAGACGCCGGCCGCGCCCGTCCGTCACCTCGTGGTCTTCAAGTACACGCCGACGGCCACGCCAGCGCAGATTGCCGAGGTGACCACGGCCTTTCGCGGACTGCAGAGGACGATTCCCGGCATCATTGCCTTCGAGGACGGCGTGAACAACAGCCCCGAGAAGAAGAACCTCGGCTTCACGCACGTCTACATGCTCACCTTCGAGAGCCTCGCCGCACGCGACACCTACCTACCACATCCGAAACACAAGGAGTTCGGTCAGCTCCTCGGCAAGCTGGGCGTGGTGCAGGATGCCTTCGTCGTCGACTACGTGACGTCGAAGTAACGAACGAGGCGCCGCAGGCCAACCGGGGCGAGCTTACGTCATCGCCACGGCATCGGCGACGCCGCACATATAGGCGAGCGACTCCTGCATGCCGGCGAACGGATCGCTCGCCTTGATTCCGTACTCGAGCGACACGTGCCCGGCGAAGCGGGTTGCGGCGAGAGCGCGGAGGAGGCCGGGGATGTCGAGTGCGCCGCGGCCCCCGGAAGGTACCGGGGCCGATTGACGGAGCGGCGCAGACAACGCACGATTGGCGTATGCGAGTGTCGGCGCTGGCGTGCGTGTCGACCATGGTCTCGAGCGTGGTCGTGTTCGCCGGGACGCAGGCCCCCCGGCCGGAGCCTACGCTCGCCGACGTGCTCCGGCGCGCGGCCGCCTACGTGGCCGAGTTCCAGGTCCGACTGTCGAGCATCGTCGCCGAAGAAGCGTACGTCCAGAACTGGTATTCGGTGGGCCCAAAGGGCAAGACGTTCGGCCGCCGGGAGCTGCGATTGGACCTGGTGCTGATGAAGCCGACGAGCGCCGCTTCCTGGGCCGAGTTCCGGGACGTGTTCGAAGTCGACGGACGCGCCATCCGCCCCCGCGACGGCCGCCTCGAGCATATGCTGCGGGAGCCGGCGGCGGCGGCCTCGATGCATGTGACTACGATCCTGGCGGAGAGCGCCCGCTTCAACATCGGCGACGTCGACCGCAACGTGAACACCCCGCTCTTCTCGCTGCGGTTCCTCGAAGCGGCCAACCAGTCCCGGTTCCGATTCGAGCGGACCGTCGGCGCCGGGCCGACGCTGGTGGCCTCGACCGCCGGGCCTGCGGACGCCGTCTTCCGGGTGTCCACGGAAGTGTGGGTCATCGCCTACGACGAAGTCCGATCCGGGACGCTGATCCGGACGGCTCGACGCAAGGATCAGCCGGCCCGCGGCCGATTCTGGATTGAACCGGCCACCGGCCGTGTGCTCGTCAGCGAACTGGTTGTCGACGATCGCACCGTCCGGGCCACGATTGAGGTGAGCTTCCAGTCGGAGCCGCTCCTGGACATGCTCGTGCCGGTCGCCATGCGCGACCGCTACGAAGGCAAGAAGACCGGATCCATCGTCGAGGGCCGGGCGACCTACGGCCGCTTTCGGCGCCTCGAACCGTAGCGCCCCTCCAGGCACGTCCGAATTGCGAAGCCACGTTCGGAGAGTCGTCGGCGCCTGTCCATCCTCGACAGGGTACGATGCGGCTGGAAGGCTTGGTGCTGCCTTGCCAGCTGTTCGGGTGGGATGTCACAGCTCCCTTTCAGCAAGGCGTCGGAACTCGTCAGGGACGGAGCGCCCAGCACGCGATGCTGCACCCATAGTCGACCGCTTGTCCTCCGAAGCGCTTGCGGATCGCATCGACGGCCCGGTCTGCGCGCAATCGCGCCAGGCCTTTCTTCGTGCCAGGACGGCGTCCTTCGTCGGCAAGCCCGAGCGGCAGCTCCAGTTGGACGATCGCATGCGCTTCGAGATGTCGAGACGGAGATCGCCAGCAGCGAGATCGTCCTCTCGTCACGGTGATCCGCAAGGACGCCGCGCACCAGGTCCTCGGCGATCTCAGCGAGAGCCCTCGTTGCAGAAATCGGCGCTGACAGCGTCAGCGAGCGCGTGACCGAGCGCAAATCGGCGAAGCGCACGCGGACCGTGATCGTCCGGCCCGCCAGTGATTTGGCGCGAAGCCGCGCGCCGATGCGGTCGGCGAGATGATGGAGCGTCGGTTTGAAGACGCGCTCGATCGCAGGCTGTCGTCCGAGCGCCGATTGTGCGCCGGCGGAGCGCGCGCGCCGGCGCGTCTGGATTTGCCGCGGATCGCGGTTCCACGCGAGTGCCGTCAGCTTGCTTCCCACCGCGTGTCCCAAGCAATCGCTCCACCGATTGCGGAGAGCTCTCCGCCAATTGACCGATGGTGGTGACGCCGATCCTGGCGAGCCGCGCCTCGGTGGCGGGGCCCACGCCCCACATCAGCGCGACGGGCAGTTTGTGAAGGAACTCGAGTTCAGTTGCTGGATCGACGACGACCAATCCATCCGGCTTCGCGACCTGCGATGCGATCTTCGCCAGGTGCTTGGTACGCGCCACGCCGATTGATATCGGCAAGCCAAGCTCGGCGCGCACGCGAGCCCGAACCGTCCGTGCGATCTCTGCCGGCGAGCCGAAGAGATGTGTGCACCCTGCAACGTCGGCGAAGGCCTCGTCGATGGAGATGCGCTCGATGGCAGGCGTGAAATCGCTCAGGACTCGCGATGGCGGCGTCGCCGAGCCGTTGGTATTCGTCGAAATGTCCGCCGACGAAGACGAGGTCGGGACAGAGTTGCCGCGCGCGCCGTCCAGGCATGCCGCTTCGTACGCCGAAGGCCCGCGCTTCGTAGGAGGCCGCGAGCACGACGCCGCCGCCGACCGCAATCGGCTTGCCGCGCAGGCGAGGGTCGAGCAGCTGTTCGACCGACGCATAAAAGGCGTCGAGGTCCGCGTGAAGAATGGTAGCGGCGGAACCGGCCTCGTTGCCCTCGATCCCCATGGGCGAAATCATAGCGAATGTCCGGGGCTCAGGCGAGGCCCATCTGGACAGGTCGCCGGACAGGTGGCCACGCCCTGCGGCGCCTCGCGCGAATCGGCGAAGTCGTCAGAGGGTCGGCATCGCGACCGAGATGTGCCCGACGTCATTCATCCGGGCCACGAGCCCTTGACGACTGAGGGCCTCGACAGCGGAGGCGCCGAACCCCTCGGCAAGCCGCTCGCTGTGGCGCGCGGACGACGCCCAGACGTCGGCGGGTGAGAAGCTCTGGATCGCGGGCGGGTCGGTGCGGTCCGAGACACGCGACGGCAGGCCCAGCTCGGCGCGGATGGCATCCGCCGCTTCCAGGAAGCTGTCGATGAACCTGCGGTCGGCGCGCAGGATCCCGACCATCCCCATGAGCGTCTCGATCTCGACATCGTCGTCGTTGAGCGTGTACCAGGGAAGAATCCCGAGCGGTGCGACGTTGTCGATGCTGAACGCGAACTCGCAGTCCGCGAGACGGCCGTCGCGCTTGCGTTAGGTGAAGTACCGCGCCTCGGTCGTGAAGGCCCAGTCGGAGCCGCACAGGAGGAGGCCGTTCGGCTCAAGCAACTCTGCCAGCTGCGCCAGCGCGGCGCTGCGGAAGGCGCGGTCGAAGTACATCAGCATGTTGCAGCAGCGGACGACGCCGGCGGGCGGCAGTTTCGCGTCGGCGAGGTCGGCGGCGACGAAGCGCAGAGAATCGTGCGCGTAGGCCCGGACAGGCTGCACTTCCAGTGTCGCGCCGTCACGTTCGACGCGATCGGGGCCGCCCAGGCGCGCCCGTTCAGCGAGCAGCGTCTGCAACAGACGCTCGAACCGCTGACGCGATGCCTCCCAGTCGCCGAGCAGCGTCGTCCAGTTCTCCGGCGACGGCAGCAGCGGCTGGAAATACGTCGCGCGGCCGTCGCCGTCGAACACCGCGTAGTTGCCGTGCGGATCGGTGACGAGATACGCCGGCAGCGAGCGATCGACGCCGGTCACCTGCCAGCCCGCCAGCGCGGCCGCGGTGTCGACGGTGGTCAGCGGAGGAAAACCGCAGGCAACGTCGATGAACGTTCGCGGGAGCGCGTCGTCGGTAGCCGCCTGCGCCACCAGTTGGTCCAGCTTGCGGTGTCGTCCGCTGATCGTGATGGGTGGCACCCGGCCTTCCCAGTTGCCGGGCAGGAGGCGTGAGAGCAGTGCGGCGAGGATGTCGGCCTGGAGCTGCGACACTTCGGTCGCCGCGAAGCCGGCGCCGCGCATCGAGCGGAACATCCGTTCGATGAACGCCCGGGCGTCCTCACGATGGACGGGCAGCTCGCTGATGCGATCGAGCACGCCCGCGGCCAGCCCCCCGCCGAAGTACGACGCGTTCATCCGTTCCGCGAACTGCCGTCCGTCCATGTCGTCTCAACCGTCTGTCCAGAGGACGAGCGGTGATTTCAACTGATCGACCTTAGCTCATCAATATACGTCAGCTGCCGACATCGCGCCTTTCACACACTCCATCGGCGCGCCACTCGCTCGGCGCGGCGGGCCCTTGTTCAGTCGGTCCGAAGCGCGTCCGTCGGCTGAATCGAGGCAGCTCGGTTCGCTGGAATCGCGGCGGACATCATCGCGACGACACACAGCACCAGGCTGACGGCGACGAGCACGACCGGATCATTCAGATTGCCGATCGACCACTGCGCGACAACCTTGTCGAGCCCCACGGTCAATGCGAGTCCCGCGATGAGGCCCGCGACGATGGCCATGATCGCCGGCTGCACCGCAGCTTTCACGATACGGCCGCGACCGGCGCCGAGCGCCATGCGGATGCTGAATTCCTTGAATCGGCACGACACCGAATACGACACAACACTGTAGAGCCCGACGACGGCGAGCATCAGCGCACACGCCCCGAAGCCGAGCAACAGCAACGTCACGAACCGCTCACGGGCCCAACCCTCGTCTGCGAGCCACTCTTCCGCCGTGCGTAGCACCTTTACGGGTTGATGGGGATCGACCGTCCGTACCGCCTCCCGAATCGATCGGGTCATCGACAGCGGATCGTGACTCGTCCGAAGGATCACATTGACGGAATCGCCCAGCATCAACGTGTAGGGCACATAGATCGACGGCGCCGGCGGCTCATGGAGACCGACGTTGGGCGTGTCGCCGGCCACTCCGATGATCTCGAACCAGCCGTCGCTGCCGGGTGCCGCCCGCCAAAATGGCGACGGTGATTTGATGTAATCGGGCATCCGAACGCGCCGTCCAATCGGGGATTCATCGGGCCAACGCTCACGAGCCATCGCCTGGTTGACGACCGCGACGTGCGGCGTGCCGGCGCCCTCTGAATCCGACCACACGCGCCCTTGCACGAGCGGGATTCTCATCGTCGCAAAGTAGCGGCCACTGATGCGCTGAAGAATCGGCGCTTCCTCCCCTGTCATGCCTCTTCCGGGCACTTCGACCACCGACCGTTGGCTCGACCGGGGTGGTATCCCGCTGAAGGTGGCGAGCGCGACCGATTGGACGTGGGGCACGTCTGCCATGCGATTCTGCAGGCGCTCATAGAACGCGGCGCGGCCGGCCCATTCCCTGTAGTCGTTCTCGGGAAGGTTGGTCACAGCGATGATCACGTTGTGGGGATCGTAGCCAAGCGAGGTCCGGTACAGGCCGATCAGCCCCCGGACGGCCGCGCCGGTGCCCGCCAGCAACAGCACCGTCAGCGATATTTGCGCCGCGAGCAGGAGGTGATGCACTCGCCGGCTTGCGGCGCCAGTCGTCGTCCGGGTCGTCGACGTCAGGCGCGGGCGCGAAAACGACAAGGCCGGTGACAGTCCACAGATCAGGGCCGACGCCATCGCAAGGCCCGCACTGAAGAACAAGACCGGCACGTTGACGGGTACGGCCATGAGGTCCCCCAACGGAACTGCACTAGGGGGTAGGAGCCTGAGTACGGCCGGCAGGCCCCAGTAGCTCGCCGCAACGCCCAGTGCGGCGCCGCTGAATGCGAGGAGCAGCGATTCCGCGAGGAGCTGCCGCATCAACCGTCCACGACTGGCGCCGATGCCGGCCCGCACGACGAACTCGTGCGCCCGGGACGTCCCACGCACCAGCAGCAGGATCGAGACGTTCGCGCAGGCGAGCAGGAGCAGCAACATGGACGACGCGAAGATCAACAGCAGCGTCGGCACGTAGTCGGCGGCCCATTGTGTCCCGGCCCAACTTCGTACGAACGGACGGGCGTCTTTTGGAAACCGTTCCGGACTCTCCCTGGCGAACTGGTCGAAGAGCGGCTGCAGTCGCCGCTCGGCGATGCCGGGGGCGACGTTCCGCTCCAGACGGACCTGGAGGTGCCATACGACGTTCGGATCGAACGTCACATGCAGCGGAACGACAATCTCCGGCCCCGTCGGGTAGTACCGACGTGGCAACACGCCAATCACGGTGTAGGGCTCGCGGTTCAAACGGAGGGTCTGCCCCAGGGCCTCGGGCCGCCCGCCGAAGTGTCGCTGCCAGAACCGGTACGTGAGCACCACGACCCGCTGGGGATGCTCGCCCACCGGACCGTCCGCCTCGTTGAAGACGAGTCCGAGGAGGGGCGGCACACCGAGCACGTTCAGACCGCTTGCTGAAAGGAACTGCGTGCGCACCGATTCTGGGAGGTCCCCGCCGCTCAGCGTCATGTCCCAGGCGGTCGAGACGAAGGCGCCGTCCAGGACGTCGCTCTGTTGCAGAGCGACGAGCTCTCGCCCCGTGACCGCCAGATCGCGCGGCCTGCCCTTGTCGAGCATGCCAACCCTGACGAGCCGCTCGCTGTCGGTGAACGGGGAGGGATCCAGCAATGCCGCATGCACGATGCTGAAAAGCCCTGTCGCGGCGGCAATCCCGACTGCCAGGGAGACGACAGCCGTCGCGGCGAAGCCGGGGCTCCGGCGGAAGGTACGCAGCGCATAGCGGAGATCCAGCCAAATGGCCTCGAGCGTCGGCCAGCCGCGCTGGTCGCGGTATCGTTCCTTGATGTGATCGACGCCGCCGAAGTCCCGACGGGCCGCCCAGCGGGCCTCATCGAGCGACAGACCGCGACGCACGTGCTGTTCTGTAAGCAACTCGAGATGCGCCTCGATCTCCTCGCTCAGCTCGTCGTCGCGGCGCGAGCGCCCGAATAGCGCGCACAGCCGCGAGCGGAGGACGCGAAAGCGAGTCACGACTCGCCCTCGAGCAGCCGGGTGACGATGGCGACGGTGCGCGCCCAGCCTTCGGTCTCGGCGGCCAGCTGCTTGCGGCCTGCGCGCGTGATTGCATAGAAGCGCGCCCGGCGGTTGTTCTCGCTCGCACCCCATTCGCTTGAGATCCATCCCCGCTGCTGCAGGCGTAGCAGCGCGGGATAGATCGTCCCCTGATTGAGCGTCAGCGACCCCTCGGCGGCCTGCTCGATCCGGCGCGCGATGCCGTAGCCATGCAGGGGGCCCATGGCCTCCAGCGTCTTCAGGACCATCAGGTCGAGCGTGCCATAGGGGACGTCAGCGGGAATCGTCATGCTTAGACGCGCGGACTGACATGTGGAGAGTCAACAGAACCATAGTCCCTTCCCTGTACCCTGTCAACAGGTGCAAGAGACGCGAAGGTCATGCGACCCCGAATTTGCCAGTCCTGGAGGCACCAAAGCCGTGCTTTCACGCGCCCCGCCACAGGGGATCACGCGATCGCCATCCAGATGCGCGACGCCCCGTTGGCGTCGCCGACAGCGGTGGACGATTCGCGTCAGGCCTGGAGGCGGCAGGCGCGGGAGGACGTCGAGCTCTGCACGTCCGGATCGGTCGGCCGGCGCCTCTACAATCAGCGCGTCGTCTTTCACTCGAGGCCCAGCTCCCGGCCCAGGACGCTCGTCATGAACTTGCATAGCGGGCCGTCGGTGACGTAATGCCGGATCAGGCTCCGAGTCTCGTCCGCCCTGCCGGCTCGCCGTGCGGCGCTCATCGTGTGCGTGTGCGCGCTCTGCACGTCTAGCGCAGTGACTTCGTATCCGTGGCCCTGCGCCAGCCAGCGGATGGCGGTCACACCGGCCTCCAGCGCGAAGGTCGGGTTCGTTTCGGCAAAGTCGCGCGCCGCCCGGGTCAACGTTTGCGGCGAACAGGGCGTCTGGTTCGCGAGCGAAATCGCCTTGTCGAACAGCTTCGCGTCCTTGGCCGCGGCAAACCACTTGCCCTCCTCACCCGGCGTCTCGGCCACGAGGTCGTCGAGCACCTCGGCCGGAGTCCGTTCGGGATACTTCTTGAGCACCGCGCGGAACCAGCCCGCGTAGGTGGCCGCTTGGTTGGCGATGAGCCCGTAGCGGTGATAGGCCTCGTCCCGATGACCCGTCGAGAGCAGAATGTCCTCACAGACTCGGGCGATTGCGACTGGACTGTCGTTCAGCCCGCGCCCTTCCTCGGCGTAGCGAACCGCATCCGCCGGGCGCCCCATCGCCGCGAGCGCCCTCACACCGTACTGGCGGTAGTGCCAGATCGTGCGCGGATTGACGGCGAGCAGGTCCAGGAGCTCCTGGTGACGTCCGGCGGCCAGCAGCGCGCTGAGGCACACGGTTGCGCCGTGGAAGTAGCCGCGGACGTTGGGATCGGGATTGAAGGCCATTCGGCAGAGGCCGGTCAGCTCGTCGGCCCATCGAGCGGCGACGGTGGGCGAGCCGCAGAGGTCGCCCCAGTAGTCGCCGAGCGTCTCGAGGTAGGGAATCTGATCGGCCTGATAGGCGTCCCACAGACGTACGAGCCACCGGTCGCGCGTCTTGGGATCGGCGGGGGCCGAGGTGATGATCTGCGCCAGCGCGTCGATCGCGTGGTTGACGGCCGACCCGATCGCGCCGGAGGAGCTGTCGACGTTTTCGAGCGCCGGTGACAAGCGCTCAATCAGGACCACGGCGCCCTCCGCGGCGACGACCTTGTCGTGACGGGCCGCGATGCTGATCTCGGCGACGGCCTCTCTGACGCGGGCAATCGCGGGCTGCGAACGCCAACCGAACGCGTGCCGACGGAAACGGCTGGCGAAGGTCCACTTGCGACGGGTCCCGGCGCGTGCCACGGCCGATTCTGTTCCAGAGTCGCTCGACGGGGGAAGCCGGTCCAGCCACGGTGGTTCTGGGTGCGCGGCCGTCAGCGGGCTCTGGGCCGGTGGCATATTCGACCATGCCTCACTCCCTGCCGCTGCCGCCGCCTGGATTCGACGCGCTACCGGTCGAGGCCCAGATCGACCACGTGCAGTCGCTCTGGGATCGTGTCGCCGCGACCGCGGGCCAGGTACCGTTACAGGAGTGGCAACAGCCGCTCGCGGTCCGCCACGTCCTTGACGGCCCAGCGACGAAGGGTGACAATGTCACCCATGAAGGAGATCTCCATCCGTGAGCTGCATCGGAACACCGGCGCATGGGTGCGCAGCGCGCGGAAGTACGGCGCGATCCTGGTCCGCGACCGCCGCCGGCCCGTCGCCTGCATTACACCCGCGAGCGAGGAGCCGGAAGTGAACCGGTTCGCGGCGTGGCGACCGTTGAAACGATTCGCCGTCGCGATCGATCGACCAGTCGGCGGGACACCCGCGGAGAACATCGTGAGCGAGGACCGGAATCGATGACGGCGGCGACCGGCGAGCCGTCCGTGGCGCCCGCCTACTTCGACGCCGCGCTGGTCGCGAAATTCTATCTGAACGAGCCTGGCCGGGATGCGGTGCGGCGTCTCGCCCGCACCTCCGGTGTCGTCGTGTCGTCGGGGATCGCGGTCGCTGAGGTGTCGGCGGCATTTCACCGGAAGTTGCGCGAGGAAGCGGTCACGCCCGCGGTGTTCAAGGCCCTCCAGGGACAGTTCATCCACGATGTGGACGAGGGACTCTGGAAGCTCGCGGATCCAACCGCTGCCTTGCTTCGAGATGTCCAGGCGGCCTTCACTCGGCTCAACCGCGCGGTCTTCGTTCGATCGCTGGACGCGATCCACCTGGTGACCGCGAAAGCAGAAGGCTTCGAGCGCATCTACTCGAACGACCGCCACCTCCTCAGTGCTGCCAAGAGCTTCGGTCTCGAGGGTGTGAACCCGGTCTCGCGCTGACACCCGTCGGTAGGTGCAGCTGCAGTCCATCTGCGAAGCATCCGCTTGTGCCACCGGCGCACAAGACGATCCCGCCGACCGACGTCTACGTGACCTACACCGACCCCACGACGATCGACGTGGCACCGGCCATTCGCGAACTGAACGGCGGCGTCGAGGCGCGCCGGCAGGCACTCTGGGCGATCTACGACGGCGCGAAGAGCCCGTCGGCCGCGGCCGCCGTGCCGGCCCTGCTCCCCTTGCTCGGCGATAGGGATCCCGCGACGCGCTTCGTCGCCGCCGCGGCGCTCGCGTCGATCGACCGGACGCGGCTCGATGCGGCGCTGCCGGTCCTCGAGGAGATGCTGCGATCCGACGCGGAGATCACCCGCATGGCGCCGCGTCTGCTGGCCGGGATGACGCTCGGACGCCTGGGCCGCGCCGGCGCCGACGCGCTGGTGCGGGCCGTCGACGACACCGATCCGCAGGCACGATTCGCCGCCGTCGTCGAGCTGGCACAGAGCGACGTCTTTCCGCCGGACGCCGTGGACGCGCTGCTGCGCGCCACCGACGCGGCGTCTCCGGACCTCAGGGCTCAGGCGCTCTTCGTCCTCTACGGCCGCGTCGCGGCGCCGGCTGGCCTCCCCCGCCTGCTCCGCGCGCTGAGTGACCCTGCGGCGTCGGTCCGGTCCGCGGCGACGCACGGGCTCGGCTACTGCGCTGCCGACGCGCGTCCGACGCTGGGGGCACTCCACCGCGCCGCGCGAGACTCCGATGCGGTGGTCCGCTTCGGCGCGATGGCCGCTGTCGCGACGATCGATCGGCAGGAGGCACTGCGCTATCTCTCCGCCCTGTCCGCCGAGCTCGAGCGAGCCCCGGCCGATCGTGAGAACCTCCGCGATCGGGAATCGCGCCTGGCGAGCACCGCCCGGGCCCTCGGCGCGCTCGGCCCCGACGCACGGTCGGCGCTGCCGGCGCTGATTCGCACGTGGGAACGCCATCGCGGAATGGAGCGCGAGGAGCTCGGCATCGCGATCGTCCGCATCGACGCCCAGGCAGGCGCTCCTGTCATCCGCGAGATCCTCGACCGTCACCCGGCTGCTCGACTCGCCCGACGAGGCCATCCGGCTTGCAGCCACGGCGGCGCTGGCAGCCATTCGCGTTCCGAGCGCACGCTGATTCGGGCCTCGATCTCGGTCGTTGGTGCTCGCCAGCGGTTCTAGTACGGTTCGTCGCAGTCGCGATCATCGCCTCAACGAGTCGCGACGGCGATCACCTCGTCGTCTAGACCGAATACAGTCTATCGCCGCCGCTGCCGTCATGACCTGAGGTTGCGCTGCTCGACGAGCCTCGGACTGAGGTCCTTGGAACATCCGCCCTGCTCGGATGTGGCCACGATCAACCCAGGCTGAATCAGCGGTTTAGGGCCGCCGCCGTGCCGCCAGCCCGCCGATCTGTAGTCCAACGACGTCCAATTGGAGGGCGCGCGTTTGCGTTGCTGGGGTCGCAAACGGTCGATTTCGCTCGTCGGTACAACCGGAGCGCCCGCATCCGCGTGCAATCGTCGATCGCGGTGTACTGGAACCACTTGCTGCGGCCGCGTGCGACGACCTTCACGTCGACTTGCACGGAGTCACCAGGGTGCTCCTTCTCGAATAGCTTCAGCTGCTTCGGACAACGGCGCCGCGGCTTGACGAGGTGCGGCACGCCGATGTCGCGGAAGACGCGCTGAATGGTCTCCGTCGCGACCTGCACCTGGTGGATCCGCTGGAGCCAGATCCGCGTCCGGCTCACGCCGAACTCGTGCTCGAGCCGCGCCTGCGTGATCAGCGCCACGACGTCCTCGCCGACTCCTCGCGGACGCAAGCCAGTTCCGCACAGGTGACCTGTCGCCGGAGCCACCCTTGTTGGAGCCCGCACACGCGGTCGCCGACGCGGAAGCGTTTGGCGCTCGGACCGATGGCGAGCACGGTGCCCGGGTGCCGTGGGCCCGGAGCGGCTCTTGCTACAATAAGCGTGGCGGCCGTGATCGTCCGGTTGCCCCACGCGTCCGCTGTGCGATTGGCCTAGCGAGGCCCCGATCGTGTCGAACTTGCCCGGCGCTCTCCCAATCCTCTAGGGGGTCGATCCATGAAGGATACAGCGACACGCTTGACCGAATACGGCCTCCCCATCGACCCCGACGCCATGGTGACGCCGCCCGATGTGACCGAGTTGGAGCTGGAGCCGGGGCACCCCGGTCTGGGGGACGAAGGGTACATCCAACGGCGCAAGGAGCTGTTCGCTCTGTGCCGCAAGCACCGGCTGGAGAACCTCGGCCCGCCGCTGATCGAGTACACGCCGAGGAGACGCGCATCTGGCGCGAGGTCAGCCCGAAGCTCGACGAGCTGCACGTCCAGCACGCCTGCCGGATCTACCTGAAGGCGAAGCGCGAGCTGGCCATCACCCGCGACGAGATCCCGCAACTGCGCCATCTGAGCGACCGCGTCCGGCGCGAGACGAACATGCACCTCGTCCCGGCCGAGGGGGCGCTGCCGTACCGCACCTTTTACGAGTACATCGCCGACCGCGGCTTCCCGGTGACGCAGTTCATCCGCCACGGCTCGCACCCGGAGTTCACGCCCGAGCCGGACATGATCCACGACTGCCTCGGCCACGTCCCGCCGCTGATGAACCAGGACTACGCCGAGTTGCTCACGCTCATCGGCAAGGCGGCCGCCACCACGCGCGCGGGCGAGCAGGTGCTGGCGCTGAAGCGGTTCAGCTGGTTCAGCATCGAGTTCGGCCTGATCGAAGAGGCAGGCGAGACGAAGGTGTTCGGCGCCGGCATCCTATCCTCAACGGGCGAGATCCCGTATTCGCTCATCTCGCCGGACGTGAAACGCCGAGCCGTTCGTGACCGACGTGGTGATCAATACCGACTACGACCCGTCGCAGATGCAGGACCACCTGTTCATCGCCCCGTCGTTCCCGTTCCTGCGCCACGAGCTGGAGACGCTGGTGCGCCGCTTCGGCATTCTCGTGTTGTGATGAAGGGGATGCGCGACCTTGTTCAGGGCGACGCCTTGCGCCGTGAACATCCTGCGCTCTCGTTCCTTTAAATCAACTCGGCGAAGAATTCCGCGACCCGGTCGAGCCCCGGCTGCAGTTGCGGCGTCGGACACGTGTAGCTGATGCGCATCGAACGCGGCTCCCCGAATGCCGACCCGGGAATGCAGGCGACGTTCTTCTCGTCCAGCAATGCCGTGCAGAAATCCACGTCGCTCCCGATCCTGCGGCCGGATGGCCGGTGGGTCTTGCCGAAGGCACAGGAGATGTCCGGGAAGGCGTAGAACGCGCCTTGCGGCCGCGGACACACGACGCCGGGGATCGCGTTCATCACGGCCATCACCTGATCACGCCTTGAGGCGAACTCCGCGCACTTCTGCACGGGGATATCCTGCGGACCGGTCAGCGCGGCGATGCCGGCGGCGTTCACCATTTCATTGACACTGGTGATGTGGTTGGAATTCAAGGTAACGACGGCATTGATGATCGATTCCGGTCCGGCCGCGAATCCAAGGCGCCAGCCTGGCATGCCATAGGTTTTGGACAGGGAATCCACGAATACCGCGCGGTCACGCAGTTCGGGCTTGACCAGGACGAAGTTGGTGTACTTCAGGCCGTCGAACAGCATGCGGTTGTAGATGTCGTCCATGATGATCCAGGTGTCGGGATACTTCACCAGGACATCGGCCAGCCCGGCGACTTCACTGTCGTCGTAGACCATGCCGGTTGGATTCGATGGATTGTTGAACAGGAACACTTTCGGCTTCTTCGCCAGCGCTTCGTCGAGCTGCTGCGGGGTGATCTTGTAATTGTGTTCGGCCGAAGCGGGAATCAGGGCCACCCTGGCGCCGACAATCTCGGCCATGTCGAAGTAGCTGGTCCAGTACGGCACTGGAAACGAGATCCCGTCGCCTTCATTGAGAAAAGCTTCGAAGAGGTTGTAGAGAACGTGCTTCGCGCCATTGCCGGTCACGCAGTTCCTGCGTTCGTATCCGGTCAGGCCGATCTGGCGCATGTGCTCGATGAACGCGTCCAGCAAGGCGTCTGGGCCGCGGTTGCTACCGTATTGGCCGCTGTCGGTCTCGAGCGCGGCTGCGGCCGCCTCGTAGACGTGCTGACCCGGCAGGAAATTCGGCACGCCAATCGAAAAGCTGATGACATCCCTGCCCTGCGCCCTGAGCTGCTTCGCCTTCTCGGCGGCGGCCATGAGGGCACTGGGCTTGGCACGGCTCATCCGTTCCGCGAGATCCAGCATCACTTCACAACATTATGTAATGGAACTATCACCGACCGGTCGGTAGACTGAACCCATGCCCGCCGCAAGCGCCCGCGCCCTGATGGCCGGGGCCGTCGACTACGCCGGGTTGTTTCCGCCGGCGCAGCTCCCGCTGGCCGACGCCCTCGCGGAATACAGACGAGCGCTGGCCGGGGCCGACGCCTGGATGCTCGGACGCTTCATCGTGCCGGCGGTGCAGCTGTCGGTGCTGGCCGACGCTGTCGTGCGGGACGCGCACGACAGCAAGGGCTGGACCCTCAGCGCGATCGTCCGCGAGCACATGGACGAGGATGCGGCGGCAGTGCAGGCGTTCAACCAGCGCGCGGCGAATCAGCACGTCCGCGTGGACACGATCGAATGCCGGCCCTCGTCGAGCGACAGTATCACCTGGCTCGCGAAGACGTTCTCGCCGGCGTTCACCGTGCACGTGGAGGTGGGCGTCGGAGCGACGCCTCCAGACGACCTCCACGTTGTCGCGCGACATCAGCTGCGCGCCAAGGTCCGCACAGGCGGCCTTGCGCCCGACGCGTTTCCCGCCCCCGCGAGCCTGCTCGCCTTCATCGAGTCAGCCAGGGACATGGGCGTGCCCTTCAAGGCGACCGCGGGTCTGCACCACGCGATGCGTGGCGCGTATCCCCTGAGCGACGAGATCGGGGCCCAATCCGCCACGATGCACGGGTTCGTCAACCTGATGCTCGCGACGGCGGCGGTCGGTGCGCGCTTGCCGACCACGATCGCTGCAGGGCTGCTCACGCGCACCGATTACGCCGCGATCGTTTTCGACGACGAAAGGGTTCGCTGGGGTGACGTCGAGCTCTCCACCGCTGCCATTGGCCGCATGCGCGAGGCGCAGTGCGTGAGCTTCGGGTCCTGTTCGTTCCGCGAGCCGGCGGACGAGTACCGCCGGTTCGACCGCTCGCACGCGTTCGCCCCCCGCGGCTGAGGAGGTTGCCATGGGTCCTTATCCACACGACGCGCCCCCACCAACGATTTCGCCCGAGAATCCCATGGGGACGGACGGGTTCGAGTTCGTCGAGTTCTGCCATCCGGACCCGGCGGCGCTGGATCACCTGTTCCGCGCGCATGGGGTTCGACGCCGTGGCGAAGCACCGGACCAAACGGGTCACGCTCTACCGTCAGGGCCGCGTCAACCTCGTCGTCAACGCCGAGCCGGGCTCGTTCGCGGCGAAGTTTGCCGAGGTGCATGGCCCGTCGGCTCCGGCGATGGCCTTCAGGGTTGTGGACGCCGACTACGCCCACAAGCGCGCGCTGTCGCTCGGCGCCAGGCCCGTGGACACCTCCGCCGGGCCCCACGAGCTCCGCATTCCCGCCATCGAAGGCACTGGCGGGCTGCACATCTATTTCGTGGATCGCTACGGCGCGAAGGGCTCGATCTACGACGTGGACTTCGAGTGGATCGGCGAGCCCGGTCGCGAGCCTGCCGGGCACGGGCTCTGGTACATCGACCACCTCACGCACAACGTGCATCGCGGGCGGCTCGATGAGTGGGCGGCCTTCTACGAGCGCCTCTTCAACTTCCGCCAGATCCGCTACTTCGACATCTCGGGCCGGCTGACCGGCCTGCACTCGCGCGCGATGACCAGCCCCGACGGCAAGATTCGCATTCCCATCAACGAGGATGCCGGCGAACACGGGCAGATCGCGGAGTACTTGCAGCAGTATCGCGGCGAGGGCATCCAGCACATCGCGCTCGGCGCGCAGGACCTCTACGCGTCGATCGAGGCGCTGATCGCGGCTGGCGTCGATTTCATGCCTGCACCCAACGACGTGTACTACGCTCGTATCGATCAGCGCCTGCCGGGACACGAGGAAGATCTCGCGAGGCTGCAGCGCGATGGCATCCTCATCGACGGCGAGGGCGTCGTCGAAGGCGGCTGCACGAAGGTCCTGCTGCAGCGGTTCGGCAAGACGGCGATCGGTCCGATCTTCTTCGAGTTCATCCAGCGCAAGGGCGACGACGGATTCGGCGAAGGCAACTTCAAGGCCTTGTTCGAATCGATCGAGGACAGATCAGATCCAGCGGGGCGTGTTGAAAGAGTGAGGTGGCGATGGCGTGGAAGCCGGTAGCGAGCATCTTCGCGACGAGCGCCGCGTGCCCGCATCTGGGCGGATCGCTGGCGGCTGGCACGGTCGTCAACGGCTACATCGAGTGCCCGGTGCACTACGCGCTGTTCGACATCCGCACCGGTGACGCCGACGGAGCCATCACCTCGCAGCCGCTGCGGACGTTTTCCACGAAAGTCGAAGAGGATGTGATCCTCGTCGATCTTCCGATGGCAGAGGAGCGCATGCCGTGAACGCCGAGCATCCGACCACGAGCGACGCGCCGGCGCGCGCCGGACAGATGACGATCGCGCCCGGATACATGTCAGGCTTCGGCAACGGCTTCGAAACCGAAGCGCTGCCCGGCGCGCTGCCGATTGGCCGCAACTCCCCCCAGAAGTGCCCGTACGGGCTCTATGCCGAGCAGTTGAGCGGATCGCCGTTCACCGCGCCGCGCGCGACCAACGAGCGCACGTGGCTCTATCGCATCCGCCCGACTGTGGCGCACATCGGCCCGTTCGAGCAGGTCGACATCGGCTTGTGGCGGACGGCGCCGTGCCGCGAAGTGGACGTGCCGATCGCGCCGATGCGGTGGAGCCCCCTCGCGATGCCGACTGCGCCCACGTCGTTCGTCGAAGGCCTCCGGACGATCACGACGGCGGGCGACGCGGGCGCGCAGGCCGGCATGGGCGCACACGTGTATCTCGTCACACGCTCGATGGAGCACGAGTACTTCTACGACGCGGACGGCGAATTGCTGTTCGTGCCGCAGAGCGGCGGCGTGCGGATCTGCACGGAGTTCGGCCTGATCGAGATCGAGCCCGGCGAGATCGCTGTGATTCCGCGCGGCGTCAAGATCCGCGTCGAGCTCCGCGACGGTCCCGCCCGAGGGTATCTCTGCGAGAACTACGGCGGCGCGTTCACGCTCCCCGATCGCGGCCCGATCGGCGCAAACTGCCTGGCGAACCCGCGCGACTTCCTCACGCCACTCGCGGCGTTCGAAGACACCGACGACGAGTCGCGCCTGTTCGTGAAGTGGGGCGGCGTGATGTGGGCGACCGTGCTCGATCATTCGCCGCTCGACGTCGTCGCGTGGCACGGCAATTACGCGCCGTACAAGTACGATCTGCGGCGGTATTCTCCCGTCGGGCCCGTGCTGTTCGATCACGCCGACCCGTCGATCTTCACGGTGTTGACGTCGCCGTCCGACACGCCAGGAACGGCCAACGTCGATCTCGTGATCTTCCCGGACCGCTGGGCCGTCGCCGAGAACACGTTCCGGCCACCCTGGTATCACATGAACGTGATGAGCGAGTTCATGGGGCTGGTCTACGGCCAGTACGAGGCCAAACCGCACGGGTTCGTGCCGGGCGGCATCTCGTTGCACAACACGATGCTGCCGCACGGGCCCGACGTGGACGCGTTCGAGAAGGCCAGCAGCGTGGAGCTGAAACCGCACCGGCTCGAAGCGACGATGGCCTTCATGTTCGAAACACGGTTCATGCAGCGCGTGACGGCGTACGCGGCGCAGGCCGAGGAGCGGCAGCGGGAGTACCAGAGCTACGGGCGGCGACTCCAGAAGCACTTCACGCCGGACCGGCCGTAGCGATGCAGGTTCGCAGCGTCGCTCTCGACGACACCCACGATCCCGCACGGCGAAGCTGGGTTGCCTCGGCCAACGGGCACCCGGACTTCCCCGTGCAGAACCTGCCGTTCGGCGTGTTCTCGCCCACCTGGCGCGCCGGCGCGACGCGCGGGCGTGGCCATCGGCGATGCCATCCTCGATCTGCAGGAGGCTGCTCGCGCGGGCCTGTTCACCGGCGGGGCGGCGCATGCCGCCGCGCTGGCGACCGACGGCCCGCTCAATGCGTTCATGGCCGCCGGCACCGAGGCACGACAGGCGCTTCGCGCCAGGCTGTCGGAGTTGCTGACCGAAGGGGCAGCCGAGCAGTCCATGCTGCAGGCGATGCTGCACCCGGCGACGCAGTGCACGCTGCATCTTCCGGCGGCCATCGGCGACTACACCGATTTCTACGCGGGCATCCACCACGCGGTGAACGTCGGGCGGCAGTTCAGGCCGGACCAGCCGTTACTTCCCAATTACAAATACGTTCCGATCGGCTACCACGGCCGCGCGTCGTCGGTCTGCACTTCCGGCACCCGCGTGCGTCGCCCCGTCGGTCAGCGCCGGGATTCGGCCGACGCGCAGGCGCCGGTCTTCGGCCCCACACGTCGGCTCGACTATGAAGTCGAACTCGCGATCTGGATTGCCGGCGGGAACGAGCTGGGCTCGCCCATTCCCATCGACGAAGCCTTCGACCACGTGGCGGGGTTCGGCCTGCTGAACGACTGGTCCGCGCGTGACGTGCAGGCGTGGGAGTACCAGCCGTTGGGTCCGTTCCTGGCCAAGAGCTTCGCCACGAGCGTCAGCCCTTGGGTCGTGACACCCGAAGCGCTCGCGCCGTTTCGCGTGCCTCAGCAGATCAGGCCCGCCGACGACCCCGCGCCGTTGCCGTACCTCTCGAGCGACGCCGACCAGCAGACGGGCGCGCTGGCGATCACGATCGAGACGCTGCTGGCGACGCCGTGTCTGCAGGCGCACGGACTGCCGGCGCAGTCGGTGTCGGTGACCAGCGCGCGTCATCTTTACTGGACCGTCGCGCAGCTCATCGCGCATCACACGAGCAACGGCTGCAATCTGCGCCCGGGTGATCTGCTGGGTTCGGGGACCATTTCGTCGCCCACTCCGGACGGGTACGGCAGCCTCCTCGAGATCACGGAAGGAGGCCGAAGGGCAATCGCGCTCGCATCGGGCGGTACGCGCACGTTCCTCGAGGACGGGGACGAGGTGATCATCCGCGCGCGCGCCGAACGCGACGGCTTCGTCTCCATCGGCCTCGGCGATGTCCGCGGCATCGTCATGGCGTCCGACGCCTGACGGGGCGCGCTGACCGTCTGGCGCTCCGCGCAGTCGCGGCCGACAGCCGCGACGCCGCCGTGCTCGTCGCGCTCGCGGCAGGGGACGTTCGGGCGTGGCTGGCAGACCAGGTAGTGCCTGAGTAGCGTCCGCGTCTCCCGTCCGAACATGGCGCCTCCCGTGGGAGACGCATGGCGATGGCATCACCGGCGGGAGCGAGGCTCTCAACCGGCAGTCAAGAATGACCGCCGACTGTCAGAATTTCGCCCGCCAGAACTGTCAGTTTTACAGCCGCCGCTAACATCAACCCGCGCCGGACCCGCGGTTTACGTCAGCGGCTGCCCTGCCGACCGCCGACTTGCAGTCCACCGTAGTCCATGGGAGAGCGGCCGCCGGCGTCGCGCAGGACGCAAGCGATCGATTTTGCTTAGGAAAATGGAGGCGCCGCCCGGATTTGAACCGGGGATGGAGGTCTCGCAGACCGTACAGGGTTGCCTTTAATAGCGCCTGGCTTCGTCTTCTGGTCCGTGATGATGCCCGGTTGTCTTGGTTTAGCGGGTCGGTCTACGTCGGCGGCAGCCGCAGGGCGGGGGCGACGATCGGCTGACGGGCGTGCAGCAGCGGCGTGAGGACGTCAGTCGGATCGAGGCCGCGTTGATCGAGGGTGCGAAGGACCGAGGCGAGGATCTGCTGGGTCTCGGCGCCGCGCGCGGTGCGGTTGCCGCCACAGACCTTGCGGGTGACGACGGCCGGACGAATCGCGTGTTCGGCGCGCCAGTTGGTGGCATCGACGGCGGGCTCGCCGAGGAAGGTGAGCAGAGCGCTGGCCTCGGTGGTCAGATGCGCGGCGAAGCGCTGGACGTCCGGCACGGTCGAGCGCGTGGTCGTCAGCACGTCGAGGATCTGCTGGAACAGCCGCCCGCGGGCGACCGCCAGCCCGTGCGGCGACACGTCGCCGGCCGCGGCGCGGTCCCGGAGCGCGAGGGCCTGCTGCAAGCGCGTCTGGATCTGGCGAGGCAGCGGACTCCGCGGATGATCGCCGCGCAGCAGCCGGCCCCGGCGTAAAAGATGCGCCACACATGTTTGATGCGTGGCCTGCGTGAAGCGCCGATAGACCACCCACCCGTCGCGGACGAGGATGCCGGCGAAGTCGGCGCCCAGCAACGCGGCCGCGTCGTCGAAGCCGCGGCCAGGCGCGATGCGAAAGACGGTGGTCGTCGGCGTGGCCGCGACCCACAGCCAGTGCAGCACGCCGCCCACTTTCCAGCCGGTTTCATCGGGCGTCACCACCGGACTGCCGCGCACCTCGGCGCAGAGCGCGGCATAGGTCGGCGCCGCGCGCGCAGCGGTGCGCGCACACAGGTGGACGAGGCCGCCGCGCGTGACCGCGAGGCCGTGCTGCGTGGCGAGCACGCGGCGGACCTTGCCGAGCGGCACCCCCAACCCCTTGTGCAGCCACACCGCGAGCGCCGTCGCCCGCGGGCCGAGGGCGGTGCCGGCCGCGCCGAGCGCGTCCGAGGTCTGCAGCGGATGGCGTCCCTGCACGCGGCGCCCGCAGCCGCGGCACGTGCCGACCGCCACGCGAAACGCGCGCACCACGGGCCGCACCGGCGGCAGATCTTCTTGGCACTGGGTGGCGACGTGCGTGGGCGTGATCCCGTCGCCGCAGTCGGGACACACGGCGGGGAGCGGCGCGTCATGGGTCTCGTCGATCCGCCGGGGGCGGGGCCGATGCGCGTGACGGCCGTAGGTCGCGCCCGCGCGCCGTCCCGGCGACCGGCCCGTGCCCTGGCGCTGCGCTTTCGCGAAGGGCGCGGCCTGGCGGAACCCGGCACGTCGCGCGGCGTCGAGCTGATCCTTCAACCGATCCCGCTCACGCTGCAGGCGATCGCGCTCGCGCTCCAGCCGGGCCCGCTCGCGCTCCGCGTGATCGCGCGCCTGTTCACTCCGCGCCAACTCGTCGCGCAAGCGCGCATTCTCCCGGCGCAGGTCGTCGGGCGTCGCGTCGTCCGGCGTGGGCCGCTCTGCCACGCCACGGTTATGCCAGACTCGGCGCTTTTGTACAAGTTCCGGAATCTTGGATTCATCGGTCGCTACAGAGCCCGACCCGCTAACCAAAGACGCCCGGTTTTCCCTGCTGTTTGGGCGTTGTTGCTCCGAAGTTGCTCCGAACACTCTCCCCCACTTCGTTGTGAGTTCGCCGTCTGCCTCGGCGACCCTTCTGGAGCCAGCCCTGGAGGCCGTGACCTGCGAGCACCGTCGACGCATGCGCGCAGTCATGTGGCCTCGACACCCCTCGGCCACGTTCGGGACAGTGCAGGCGTCAATCGCCAGTGTGGAAGTAGTGGACCTCCTATGCTGCCCCCTTCCTTGAGAGTCCCTCGGTCACACGCTCAGGCGGGCTCCCATTGCGTCCTGGAGCTGCGCGGTGTCCACGTACTGCTGGAACTTCGCCAGCTTGCCGTTCCTCACCGTCCACACGTGGCACACCTGGGGGTTCATTCTTTTGCCCGTTGCCTTGTGAGCCCCGCTGTAGCGTGCCTCCACGACGACGGTGTCGCCGGCATCGTGATACGCGGCGGGATGCACAGCGGACCCTTCCCAGTCGGTGCCGAGGCGCATGAACAGGTTGTTCAAGACCGCGTCGGGTCCGACCCAGGCCTTTCCGCTGGGCATGTAAGGATTGCCCTCTGCCTCGTACCACTCGATCTTGGGATCCATGGCGGCGAGGACGGAGGGCACTTCGCCCCGGCCGAAGGCCTCGTACACGCCCTTCACGATCTCTACGTTGCTCATGAGTCCCCTATCCTCCCCGCGTGCAAGGTCGGTGGCGACGGCGGTGACCCCGACGAGAATCCGCCGGCTCACGATGTCGACGCGGGTGCAGGTTCCCAGCGCCGAATGATATTACTCCTCGGTTGGTCGCCAAGGGCGGATATGCGGCGCCATCGCCCCTGACGACTCGGGGTCATGCGGCGGCATCCGGTTCGATGCCTAGACTTTGTCAGTTTCGCAGCTCGACGTCTTTGAGCTGGAGCATCCACTTCAGGTAGTGCGGTTGCGTCATGAAGAAATGGGCGGTGAGCACCTCCTGCACGACGGCTCGGACCCGGGGCAGGGTGAGATGCGTCTGACCGCGACGCCGACGTTCGATCTGCAGAAAGCTGTAGGCGAGGGCCGTCAGCACGACGTGGCGGTCCCAGCCCGGCAGGGTGCGGCCTTCGAAGTGATCGAGGCCGAGTTCGTCCTTCAGCTCTTGATACTGCTGCTCGATCGCCCAGCGCTGATGCGCGAGCTGCACCAGCGCCTTCAGCGGCGTCCCGGCAGGCAGGTCCACGAGGTAGTACTTCGTGCGCGGGGTGTCGCCGAGATCGCGCTCGCCGAGCAGCCAGACCTCGGGCGCCAGCCGGCGCTCGCGCCAGTCGTGCGCCGGCGTCACGCGCACCGCGCAGAAGCGCGCCCGCCACGGCGCGTTCGTGCCATTGCGCCACGACACGAGGCGCCACGCGCCCGGGGGCTGGGCGGCGCCCCACGCGCGGGCTTCGACCGTCGCGGTGTCGGCGGCGAGGCTCGGGCGCGTGCGGGGTCGGCCGCGGCCACCGGGCGGCGGCGCCGCGTGCAGGCGCGGCGTGCCGAGAAAGACCTTGAGGTCGGACGAGACGCCGAGCGCGTACGGCAGCCGCGCCCGGTGCAGCGTACGCCGCAGCGTGGCGTTGTCGCCAAACTCGGCGTCGCCCACCACCGCCGTGACGGTGATCCGCGCCGCGCGGACTTGGCGCAGCAAGGTCAGCGCCAGCTGCCACTTCGGGTCGAGCGCGGCCGTCGCGGGAATGCGCGCCCGCGCGCGCTGGGTGGGCGTGAGCCACGCCTCGGGCAGATACAGGCGCGCGCCCAGCAGCCACGCCTGTCGCCCGGTCCACAGTGCGACCGTGACCGCCGTCTGGCAATTCGCGATCTTGCCGAGCGCGCCACAGTACTGGCGCGCGACGCCCACCGACGCGGGCCCCTGCTTCGGAAAGCTCGTCCCGTCGAGGATCAGGACCCCCGTCCGCTCGGGCACGACCTCGCGGAGCCGCTTCCAGATCGCCTCGGCGTCCCACGGCGCGTCCGTGATGAAATGCTGGAACGCCTGATAGGTGCCCGGGTCGCTGAGGCGCGCCCACATCGCCTCCATCGACTTGCGCGAGCTGTCGCTCAGCAGCCCGGTCACGTAGCGACGCAACGCGCCGCGCTGACTCTGACGACCGAAGCGGTCCTCGAACCGCTCCAGCCAGGTCAGCAACCGGCGCAGCCACGCGGTCGCCGTGTGATCCAGCACTGCTCCGCAGCCTACCGAACTCGTGAAAAAAGTACAAATGCCCTCAAAAGTGATCACTCGCGCATTTCCGCGGCAATTCGTCGATCTGACAAAGTAGTAAACTAGGAGCCCGCTTCTGTTCGTCTCGGCACCCGCGTGGCGAGCCACCCGGGCACGCCCATGGACGTACTCAAAGCCGAGGGACGCGCCGCGGTGTCGGTCGCCGGAGCGGCGCGACTGTCGAACGGCCTCGTGACCCTGCAGATGGCAGGCGTGGCTGCGGTCGGCGGATCGTCATGGACGCCCGTCGACCAAGGGCTGCGCATGGCGGATCCAGTCTCGCGGCTGGACCCGGCCACATTCGTGGGCGAGACGCTGCTGTTCGCCGCGGTGGCCACGTTCGCGGCCTGGCTTCCGGCCCGGCGCGCCTCGCGTATCGATCCGCTCGTCGACTTCGGTGCGATTGATTGCCCGACCATGGACGTACGCAGAGGTCCTCTGGACCTACGCCCTTCCTCCGAACCGGAACGCTAACGCACGGCGGATTAGGCACTTACGATTCGGCGCCCTGCCCTGGCAGGACGTTCTGTAGTCCACTGAGGTCCAATTCCAGGGCGCCCCTCGCGCTCCAGAAGCTGCAAAACGGCTCGATTTTGGCGGGATTTTGGAGGCGCCGCCCGGATTTGAACCGGGGATGGAGGTTTTGCAGATTCCGCAGGGTTCTGTGTCTTGTTGATTCGCCTTGCTCTCTGGTCGTCGGTGTTCCCTGGTTCTTCCTGGTGTTTGGGCGCTCGTGGACTGAAGTTGGACTGACGCTCTTGCGTACGGGCATCATCTCATCGTCGAACGGATCGCGGCCGATGCGTTAAAGGATTAGGTCGTCGCCCCCTCGGTGTGAAGGACGACCGCTCGGTGCTCGCTGGCAGTGCCGTGGCGCTCGCGCTCTTCCGAGATTGCGCCGCGCAGACCTTCGCTATTCGGGCGATGCGAGGTAGCGACCCACGTCGAGCGCGCCGTGGAACACGCCGAGGACCTCGACGTCCCGCGTCGCGGTGATCAGGTAGGCGATTCTGTAGTGGCCATACAGGAGCACGCGGATTTCGGGCCGCTGGCGATAGCGATAGCCGATCTCGGGGAACGTCAGCAGGATCTCGGCTCGTTCGTGGATGGCGAGGACAGTGCGGTGCGCGGCCTCTTGGTTGTCCGCGGCGATGTAGTCGTAGATGTCCTGCAGCCAGCGCCTGGCTTCCGCCGTCCAGACTACTTGCGCCACGACTCGAGAGTCCGCCGCATCTCCTCGTGACTGATCGTGCGGCCCGCATCCGAATCCGCCAAACCCCGCTCGACCATCGCGGCGAAGGCGAGCTCCTTGATGATCTCTTCGAAGGAACTATCGTCCGGCTGCTCGTCGATCACGCGCCGCAGCTGATCCTTCGGCGTGGCCGCTGTGCTCATGCTCCGATTGTAGCGCCGCCGGCGATCTGAGGGACACCTGAATCGTCAGTCCGGTCACGATGGCGGTGGGATCGGGCAGAGTCTTCTACAACCTGCGCCGGCGGTACTCGACGCTCGGCCAGATCAGCCCGGCGGCGTGTCGAGCGTCGGTCCGCGCACGCCGGATCTCCACACCGTCCACAGAATCCGGTCAAGCCCAGTCGCCCGGTGCACCGCCATGCGCTCCACCCAGTCGACTACCACCATCGGCATCGTCACGGCGGGCCGTCCGGCCGCATTGCGCCGCTGTCTCTCTTCAATCCTGGAGCATTGCCGCGGACACGGCCGGCCCCCACGAGTGATCTTCGTCGACCGATTCGGCGATGAGACGAGTCGGGCGGGTAAACCGCGCGACGGTCAATGCGATGCGGACGCAGTGGGGCGGCGAGCTCCGCTTCTGACGGGGAACGATGGATACCAAGACCTCAGGTTCTCGGAACCTCCTCCCCTGCCGAGATTGCGCGGTGGGAACTCTCCGCGATGCAGTGATTCTACGGATGTCGCTCGTCGGACTTGAGGAGCACTTGGCGCGTGATTCGGAGCAACAAGAAATCGCCCCCGAACGCAGGCACTACCGAATCGCGCGAATTCCTGAGGACAAATGGAGGCGCCGCCCGGATTTGAACCGGGGATGGAGGTTTTGCAGATTCAGCGGGGTCGTAGAATCGTGTTGTCTCGTGCTGGTCTTTGGTCGGTCCAGCTCCCCCGTTTTGCCTCGTCTTTGGGCGCTATTGGACTACGTCTGGACTACGATCCCTTTCGCAACCACTTGAGCCGGAGCGTCGGCCGAGGGTCGGCCATCCTAGTCCGCGACGGCCTTTCGCGGCCGCCCGCCGAGACGGCCATTGGCCCGTGAGGTTGCGGCCTTGCGGGCACTGGTGCGGCTACCGACCAGAGCGGCAGCCGTCACCAGGTTGACCCTGGGGTGCGTCCGACGCCCCGCCGGAACCGAGACCTTCGCCACCCGCACCTCCGCGCGCGGCTGCTCGTCGGGATGGGCCTCCAGATACGCGCCGAGCGTTCGCACGATCGCCGTCGCCGCTTTGCCGCGCGTCGCGCCCTGCGCATACACCGGCAAGCCGGCAACGTACGCACTGTACGCCCCCGACTCCTCCCGCTCGAACACAATCGGATAGTGCGTGGCCATCATTCAACTCCCGCATCCCGCAGGATGCGATTCCCGAGCCGGCCGGCATCGTGCCCATGTACCGTGACCCAGACTTCCTTGCCGCGCTCCGGATGAACGAAGAGCAGGTGGCTGCCTTTCCCAGTGCGCCGCTCGATGAAGCCAGCCGCCTTCAACTTTCGGATCACTTCCTTCCAGGTCATCACCCGCCAGAATAACCTATCGTTAGGTTAAGAGCAACTGCCGAGGCGGTCGCCTCGACAGCCTGAGGAAATGCCCTGTCCTCACAGTCGAGGCATGGATCGCAGACCTCTGCGTGGCCACGATGGCATTCGAGCTGCTGTCGCTCACGCGATCGAGCTCGCGATCGGATTCACCGCTCCCCATCATGAGTCATCGTCTACCATAGCGCCCCATGCTCCATGCCGTGCGCGCTCTCGTCCTGCTCGCTGGCGCGCTGGCGGCGCAGTCGCCGGCGCCCGCAGCGCTGGACGCCGCCCTGCAGCACGCGGAGACACAGCGAGCGGCATACGTCGCCACGCTCCGGAACGTCACGGCCACCGAGACGCGCGTCACCGAGGTGTTCGACGACCGAGGGCGGTTGGAGAAGCGGCGAACGCTCGTGTCGAACTTCCTCGTGTATCAGTCCCGATTCGACTCCGCCGTACTCAGCGAATATCGCATTCCGCTCAGCGTCGACGGAAAGCCGACCGGCAAGCCGGAGCAGGACGCGATCACGCTGTTCGGCAGACTGGCCAAGGCCCGCTCCACGGCGGAGGAGCTGGAGGTCCTGAAGGAGCAGAACGTGAGCCACGGACTCGGCGCCGTCGTGTGGGGAATGGCGCTGTCCCCGCTGGGCGTCATCCGCGTGGATCTTCGCGACCGTTTCGAGTTCTCGCTGCAAGGGACGGCGTCGCTGGACGGGCGCGAGGTGACCATTCTCGACTATCGAGAGAAGATGCCGAGGCGCGTGGAACCGCGGTCGCTGGGGTCGCAGTTCGCGGAGCCGTGGATCTCTAGCACTACTTTGTCAGGTTGATTCGCGGTTCGCGCGGGCGGCGCGATCCACGGACTTGTACTTTTGTCAGAGGTCCTGTACGCTGCGCGCGTGACGACGGGGCCCGCTCGGGCACTGCTGCGACGCTTGGGCCTGTTCCTCGACGGGTTCAGCGCGTGCTTCAGTCGCCAGCCGCAGCGCGAGGCGGCCACGCAGTACATCGACGGGCTGTTCAACGACAGCGAGCGGACGTCGATGCAGGCGATGCACGGGCGCCTGGGCGATCCGTGCGACTATCAGGCGCTGCAGCACTTCATCACGCACTCGCCGTGGGAGGCCGCGCGCGTCTGGACGCACCTGCGCACGGTCGTGCCCATCCGCGCCGGCATCCCGGCGATCGACGACACGGGGTTTCCGAAACAGGGCGACCAGTTGCCGGGCGTGCAGCGGCAGTACCTGCGGCGCGCTCGGCAAGATCGGCAATTGCCAAGTGGCAGTGTCGAGCGCGTTGATCGCCGACGGCCGCACCTGGCCGCTCGCGTTCGACCTGTATGTACCGAAGGTCTGGACGGACGACGCCGCGCGCTGCGCCGCGGCCGGCATTCCCCCGACGGTGCGCTTTCGCGAGAAGTGGCGCATCGCGCTGGCCCAGGTGCGCACGATCGTGCAGGCCGGCTTCACGATCACCGGCGCTCTGGAGCCCCAGCACCGGGGCCGCCACGCTGCTCGCCGGCACCTTTTGCGCCCGCCGCCTGCGCCCGACGGCCGGGCGGGGCGAGCGCTGGCTGTTGTGTGAGCGGGCGGCCGCCGACGTCCGCCAGGTACCTACCTGCTCCATCTCCCCGCCACCGCCACGCTCGCCGACCTGGTCGCGCTCGCGCGCAGCCGCTGGCCCATCGAACAGCAGTATCGCGAGCTCAAGGATGATCTCGGGCTCGATCACTTCGAAGGCCGCACCTTACCCGGGGTGGACGCATCACGTCGTGCTCGCGGCGGTCGCGTTCACCTTCCTGCAGATCGAACGGGGACGCCCCGCCGACGGCCCGCGGCCCACGCTGCCGGTCGTGCGCGGCTGGGTCCGCGAGATCATGGGCCTGCTCTACGTGCTCCACAACCGGCGGCTCCTCGGCATGCTCGACAGCTTCCGAGGGAGCCCCCCGCTGCGACGGTGAACCGGACGGCCATGCCCCACGATGCCACCACCATCCCCGTCGACTCCTCCCGGATGGGGAGCGTGACCTACGCGTCCGATGCGACGCTGATCGTCCGCTTCCGTCGGGGGACGGTCTACCGCTATCGCGCCGTGCCGCGTGCCGTCGTCGACGAACTTCTCGCGGCTCCGTCGAAGGGCGCCTACTTCACGCGCCGCATTCGGACCGCGTTCCCCTACACACCGATCGTCGAGCCTCCACCCCGGTCCTGACGCCCCGTCGTCGGCCGAGTGTTGCTGCGGACCAGGATGCGCCGTGGCCACCAACCGCACGGCCGTCACTGCACTGAATCTGACAAAGTAGTGCTAGCCGCGTCCTCCCTCGCTGCCTGTACAGCGTTGCCATCCTCGCTTGACCCCAACTCTTGACCAAGCGCATCTCAGTTGAACCGCACGAGCCACCTCGCTGGCCAAGTCAAGGAAATGGTGCGGCGGCTCCTCGACCCAGCTGGCGGTGCGCCACAGGTCCGGGTCGATCGCGTGCTCGACGATGAAGCCAAGGTGCTTCTGGAAGTACGGCCGGATCTCGGCGGCAAGAGGTCGATCGCCTTCTCGGCAAAGGGGGGCGCCTCGAAGCCCCACGCGGCGGGGCGCTCGGCCGACGATGCGGACTCGACGCAACGTCCGCTTATGGCCGAGAGCCTATCGGCGCGTGTATTCGACCCGCAACACGAGCCGTTCGGCGCCGGCGACGCGCACGAAGATCGTCAGCACGCGACGATCGGGCGACGGGTAGGCCATCGCCGTCCGCGTCGACGGGTCCGCGGCGCCGCTCCCGCCCCAGCCCGAAGTGGCGGCAAGGCCGTCGGAGGACACCGGCGGCTGGTACCCTTCCCGTCGATCGAGGGGCCGTGTATCCGCACCGATCCAGGCGCGATGACGCGCGGTTTCGCTACGGCCGGCGGCGGGGACGTCGGGCGCGTCCAGCGCGGGGGTCAGGGCGCTCTCGACGCACATGCCACCGCAGCCGATGGTGTTGACCTCGATGGCGTGCCGCGTCTCGAAGCGGCCGTCGCGCAGGCGGACGCTCACGACGGCGTCCCAGGTGCCGACGTCGGCGAGATCCACGTCGTAGAACGGACGATGTCGCTCCGAGCCGGCGCTGCCGGTTGACGGCAGCACGACCGAGGCGAGAACCAGGCCGGCGAGGGCATTCCAGCGTCGCATGGGGCCTCCAGGGCTCGGGGGACCGGCGGGTGCCGGTGACGACGTCCGTAACTACCGACGTCGAGTATAGGCGATCCGGAGCAGCGGAACTTCGATGCCGCCCGGCGTGTGACCGTGGACATCACGGGGCACTCCGGCAGGATCTCAAGACTGCCCACCTCGACAGTCACCACGGCGGCCAGCGTGCGCGCGCAGGCCAACGCCGGCATCCGGTCGCAAGCTGGTTCACGTTGCGAACGTGCTGAGCGCAATCACGGCGTTGTCGGAGCAGCCCTCGGCACGAGGGGCCCTCAGGGGCGCCGATGGCACTCCCGCCTGGGGCGCGCACCTTTCGTCGGTCCTGTACGCGGTTGATTGCGCGTCACCGCGGACGGCCGCGTCCGCTTCTGGCATATTCCACCCGGCCGCCACGCCTTGGTGCTGACGCAACGCGGGCGCTCCTCCCCATCGTCAATGCTATGGCTCGCGGCTGTCCCCGTCGTCGTGGCCAACGCGGACGTGACGGAGGTCCGGCTCCAGGTCGCGAAGCGCGCGACCGTCCGGGGCGAGGTCGTGCTCCACGGCCGGGGCCCTGCCGGCCCAGGCCTGCTCGGTCGTGTCGGCGTCCGACTCGAGCCGGCGCGACACCACGCGCTGACGCGGTATCTGCAACCGCACGCGGTCAGGCCCGATGCGGCCGGCCGATTCGAGATCGCGGCGGTGGCGCCTGGCTCGTATCACCTGTCGGCTGCGATCAGGGAACGGCCGCAGACGTGGTTCCTCGATGCCGTCAGGCTCGGTGGCCGGGATCTGCTCGCCGACACGCTCGACATCAAGGCCGGACAGGCCGTGACCGGCGCGATCGCGACGCTCACGCAGCACCGCGGCTCGCTCGCCGGGACGCTGCTCGATGAGACCGGTCGGCCCGTGCCCGGGGCCGCGGTCCTCGTCTACCCCATCGACGAGCGCTATCGCGGGCTGAGCGCGCAGCGCATCCGCTACGTCGTCAGCTCGCCGTTCGGTGACTACACCGCCACGGGGCTCCGGCCCGGGGCGTATCGCGTCGCCACGCTCGTCGGCGTGGAACTCGGCGCCTGGTACGACGCGGAGGTCCTGCGCGAGATCGATGCCACCGCCGTGCCGGTGTCGATCGACGGCACGCGGCAGACGATCCTCAACCTGCGCGTCCCCTGACACGGCTGACGAACTGCTGGCCTTTCGATATGTGCCTTGAACGACCGTTCGGTCGTCAGGGCACCTCGTAGACGGTCCCCGACCAAGAGCAACCTGGCCTCGCCATCGGGCTCACGATCACGATCCATGGCTGGTCACCGAAAGGCATTCACCAGCAGTCTCGTCAGAGACGCGAAGCCGATCTCGGTGTCGAGGGTGGCACTGGCACCGCAACGACGTATGGAGGTCCTGGGAACCTCCGCTCTGCTCGGTCTCGCGAACGAGCAACCCGTCGTGAGTCAGAGGCTTAGGGTCGCGGCCGCGCCGCCGGCTCGCGGATCTGTAGTCCAGCGTAGGCCAATTGGAGGGCGTTCGCCGTGTGCGTTCAGGACGCAAGCCATCGATTCTGCTCGGGAAAATGGAGGCGCCGCCCGGATTTGAACCGGGGATGGAGGTTTTGCAGATTTCGCTGGGTTCTCTATCTTGTTGATTCGTCTTGCTCTCTGGTCTCTGGTTACTCCGTCGTTTTGGGTGGTATTCGGACCTTGGTGGACTGAAGTTGGACTGAAAGACCTCAGCGGACCCTGACGTCCAACCCGTGGGCCTCACGCCGCTGGTCCAGCCCGCATATTCGGCGCAGGCAGCCCTGGACGCGGCAAGAAGCTTGCTCGGACGAGGCGGAGTCGATCGTGGGGCCCGCCTGGACGTCCGCCAGTCCTCGCGGGATCTGCTGGGTGGTAAGCTGGAGGGACGCCATGACCACCCTCGCCGATCGCATTACCGTCGATCCCGCCCAGTGCGGCGGCCGTCCGTGCGTGCGGGGCCTGCGCATCCGCGTCACCGACGTCCTCGACTTGCTGGCATCCGGCCTGACGCCCGCAGCCGTCATCGAGGAACTGCCCGACCTCGAACTCGAGGACGTGTCCGCCTGCCTCCGCTTCGCCAGCCGTCGCCTGGCGCATCCAATCGTCGCGGCGTGACGTGACCCTCTGGCTCGACAACCAGCTGCCTGTCCCTACCAGAAACTCGGTACTTGTTGAGGTCGATGCCGTTGCGGGTCTGGAGATCTTCCAGGCCGCGCGCGCCGCTGGCGCCTTGGTGATGACCAAGGACGCGGATTTCGCGGCGCTGGTCCATCAGCTGGGCCCGCCACCGCAGATCGTGCTGGTCACCTGCGGGAACACCTCCACCGCGCACCTTCGGGAGGTCCTCGCAACGGCGTGGCCGACGGTTCGGGAAATGCTCGAGCGCGGTGAGCCGCTAGTCGAGATCGGAGACCGGCCGCGCCAGCGTTGACAGGCAGACCGTACCAGGTGTTCTTGGCCGGGCCGCGAACACCGCGGCCGGAGGGCCGGCGACGTCCCGCTCCATCCCGGTGCCGGTTCCCGCCAGCGATCCCCAAGACGGACGGGGTCGCACAATCGACGTAGCGGAGCCGGGGGCAGTAGGCCATTCGCCGCGCCGATTCAACGGGGTCGCGAATCCTCTTGTCTCGCGCTGGTCTCGGGTCGGTCCAGCCCCCCCGTTCTGCTTCGTGTGGAGGCCGTATCGGACTACATTCGGACTACGACCGCCGGTGGTTGGATCCTGCCGCGCTCCAGGCGACCGTCGGTCGGCGCGGCGATCACGATGGGATTCCGGTGGACCGAGGCTGACGAAGTTGTCCCGGTAGTCTAAGCCAGCGTCCCGGCTTGGTGTGCGGAATGGAACAGCTGTATTGGGTCATGAAGGCGCAGTGTTCCCTCCTGGCTGCAACTCCCGGCCGCCTGTTACAGGACGAGCCTCGACGACGCGTGCCGCTGGAGTCGAACGCGCGGCCCGCGCGCGCGTTTCTGACCTTCATCTATGGAACCCACGCCAGGCGCCTGGCCACGCGTCAGGGAGATCTTCGAAGCGGCCCTGTCGCTGCCGCCCCGGGAGCGCCGCGCGTGCGTCGTTGAGGCGTGCGGCGCCGACCATGCGCTCGCTGGTCGTGTCGAGGACCTGCTCGCGGCGCACGAGCGCGCGAACGGTATTCTCGATGGGCCGGCGCCGATTGTCGAGCTCATGAGCACGCCGCACCTGGTAGGGAAGCGGATCGGCCCGTACGAATTGATCTCGCGCATTGGCGCTGGCGGGATGGGCGACGTCTACAAGGCGCGCGACACGCGGCTCGATCGCACGGTCGCGGTCAAGGTCATTTGCTCGTATGACGCCCGTGATCCGCAGGCCCGGCAGCGCTTCGTGCGCGAGGCGCGGGCCGTCGCCGCGCTGAATCACCCGCACATCTGCACGCTCTACGATATCGGAAGCGAGGACGATGTCGACTTCCTGGTGATGGAGTACGTGGACGGCGCCACACTGCGCGGGCCGATGACCGGCGAAGAGGCGCGCCGGCTCGCACTGCAGATTGCCACGGCGCTCGCCACGGCCCATCGCCACGGCATCCTGCACCGCGACATCAAGCCGGCCAATGTGATGATCACGGCGGGCGGCGTCAAGCTGCTCGACTTTGGCCTGGCCAAATCCATCGCCGCCCAAGCGGACGTCACGTGCACGAGTGAGGGGACCGTCGTCGGCACCGTCGCGTACATGTCGCCCGAGCAGGCGCAGGGATGCCGGCTCGACGCTCGGTCCGACATCTTCAGCTTTGGCGCGGTCCTGTACGAGATGGTGTCGGGCGATCGGGCCTTTGGCGGGACGACGACGCCCCAGGTGCTCAGCGCCATTCTGCGCGACGATCCGCTCCCGCTGTGGCCTGCCTCGCCGCTCGAGCGCATCATCCGGAAGTGCCTGTCAAAGGAACCAGGCGACCGCTTTCAGTCCATGGAGGACGTCATACACGCGCTCGATGTGCTTGGCATCGTGCGGCGCAAGGAGGCTCCCTCTATTGCGGTACTCCCGTTCACGAGCATGAGCGCCGACGTGGACAACGAGTACTTCGGTGATGGGGTCGCCGAAGAAATCATCAACGCCCTCACCCAGCTCGACGGTCTTCATGTCGCCGCACGCACGTCGTCCTTTTCCTTCAAGGGCAAGCCGGTCGAGATCGGCGAGATCGCCAGACACTTGAATGTGCGCCACCTTCTCCAGGGAAGCGTGCGCCGGGCGGCCGGTCGCGTGCGGGTGATGGCGCAGCTCGTCGACGCGTCAAACGGCTTTCAGATCTGGTCGGAGCGCTTCGATCGTGACCTCGCTGACATCTTCGACGTACAGGACGAGATCGCGCGCGCGATTGTCCGGCGGCTGAGAGTGGAGTTCGCCATCGAAGATGCAGCGCGGCTCGTCAAGGTGACGACCACGAACATGGAGGCGTACCAGGCGTACCTCCGGGGCCGGGCCATGCTGTATCGGCGGGGCCCCTGGAGCGCCAAGGCGCTGGAGAGTTTCAAGCGAGCCGTCGAGCTCGACCAGGGGTACGCGCAGGCCTGGGCCGGCCTCGCTGACGCCTACACGGTCCTTTGCTATAGCGGTTACGACCGTCCGGACCGGTCGATGCCGGCGGCGCTCGCCGCAGCGACGCGCGCGCTCGAGATCGATCCGGAATCGGCGGAAGCCCATGGGGCGCTCGCCTGCGCGTCGCTCATGTGGGAACGCGATTTCAACAAGGCCGAGCGCGAGTTTCTCCACGCGCTGGCGCTGAATCCCAAGTACATCCAGGCGCGGTGCTGGTACGGGCTGTTCTTCCTGCAGTGGACTGTTGGCCGGTTGGAAGAAGGTCTGGCGCAGGCTCGCCAGGCACTCGAGGACGATCCGCTGTCTGCCTACGCGGCGATGGTGTTGTCGTTTGCGTGTGGCACGATCGGCCAGGCCGATCGTGCCCTCGCCTACGCGAAGACGGCCGTCGAACACGATCCGCAGTCGTTTGTCGTGCGCTGGGAAGTCGCCTTCGCACATCATTGGAATGAGCAGTACGAAGAGGCCCTCTCAGTACTGGAGGCGCTCTGGGCGGAGTCGCCCTACAACGTCTGGGTGACGCTCCGGATTGTTCCGACCTATGCAAAGGTCGGGCGATTCGACAAGGCGCGTGCGATCTACGACGAGCTGCTGGTGCGCCGCGAGCACGAGTACCTGCCTCCGTTCGTGTTGGCCGTGTCTGAGACGGCCCTCGGCGACCATGAAGGCGCGATCGCTTCATGTGCAGCCGCCGTTGAAGCGCAGGACGTGTTCTTGGGATTCTTCCATTCGTGGCTGCCCGATCTCGAGCCGCTTCGGGCCGATCCCCGCTTCGCCGATCTCATCCAGCGATTCAACACACGCCAGCGCGCTTAGCCGTCATCCGATCAAGGCCGGCGCGGGCTCGGCGTCGACAGCCACGGCATCCCTCCCACTGCGACCAGTCAACAGTTCGCTAAGCACCTCGCCCACCAGGTAGGACGGGCGCGAGGTGTTGTACGAGGGAATCTCCGGAAATATCGACGCATCACAGACGCGAAGTCCGTCGACACCAATCACGCGGCATTCCGAATCGACGACCGCCATGGGATCAGTGGGGCGGCCCATCTTCGCAGTGCCGCTGATGTGATGACCGAAGGCGGAATACCTGCGGAGGTAGTCTTCGAGCTGCTCACGGGTCCCGTACCGACGGGCCCGGCAGCACTTCTGCAGCCTCGTATTGTCGCAGGATCGGATGCGCCATCACGCTTCGTAGCAGCTCGATCCCCATCGCAAGGCGCGTCAGATCGGCAGACGCCGCGTGCAGACCCATATCCACAACCGGTGGTTCGGTTGGGTCGGCGTTCCAGAGCGTGATCTGGCCTCTCGTGGGAGCTGGCTTCACGCACTCAATCAGGAACGTCACGAAGGCCTTGGGCGTCGCCGGGTCGATCTGGGTGAGAAACTCATCGAGATAGGACGCCTTCAGCGGATCGGGGTCGGCCCACCGCTGCGGGTTGAAGTTGAAGTCCCGGAAGAAGGCGTTGAAGACGTGAATATGCAGATCGGGATGCATCGGGTCCGGCGTATCGAATCCGCTGAACCAGTCCATGATGAGCGGGATGTGGTTTTCAGTGAACGACGATGGGTCGGCATTGGCGGCATACTGTGGGCCGGCCTCAGCCAGAAACGTCGATTGCCACCTCCATAGCTTGTCCGGCAGGTTCTTCATGTGGAAGACGAGCCCGACTTCGACGTGGTCCTGGAGGTGCTGCCCCACTCCAGGCAGGTCTGCGATCACCGCGATCCCGTGCTGCTTCAGGTGGCCCTTCGGCCCGATGCCGGACAGCATCAGCAGTTGCGGGCTGTTGATCGCCCCTCCGCAGAGGATGACTTCCTTTCTCGCCGTGATCGTTACCCGGCTGGCGGACTGAACGCTTGACCGGTGCGCGGCATCGGCCTTGTAGGCGCGCGGCGCGTCCACGACCTCCACGCCGACCGCCCTGCGCCCGTCGAAGAGCACGCGGGCCACGAGCTTGTCGGTCAGCACCTGCAGGTTGTTCCGGCCAGTCGATCTGCTCTTCTCCAGCGTCGGCAGGAGGAGATCGACGGCGGCATTCGAACGGCGGCCGTCGTTGTGCACCTGCATGTCGGTCCAGCCGATGCCCGCGCAGTTGCTCGAGTCGTTGTAGAAGTCGTGGCGGAATGGCATCCCGTATTCCTGCATCGCGACGTGCAGCAGGTCTGGTTGGAAGCCCCTCTCCAACTTCGCGCGCTTGATGTGCAGCCAGCCGGCCTTGCCGTGAACCGTTTCATCGATGTACGGCACGTCGAAGTTCTCCATCTTCTTGAAGACGGCGCACAGTCGTTCGTAGCTCCACCGGTCGTCGCCGGTCCGCCGCGCCCACTCGTCGTAGATGAGGGGGGAACCTCGGCCGTCCACCGCTGCGTGGTGGTTCGTGGAGCCTCCCAGCCCCGTGCCTCGGGGGTAGCAGGTACTCCTTGCCGTTCTGCTTTGACACGAATCCCCAATGACTTGGCGACGGGTGCGGCCCGACGGCCGCAGGCATGTCGAGCAGGAAGGGAAACTTGGCTGCGGTGACAATGGTCGGGTCCGCCGTATTGTCCGGTCCGGCCTCCACGACAATCACCGAGCGCGTCCCGTCCTCCGCCAGTCTTGCGGCCACGACCGAACCGGCCGCTCCGGCGCCCACCACCACGTAGTCGGCTTCGTATTTCATGCGTGTCCCAGCCTCTCTTGACTGGGTAAGCGCAGAAACCCGTCCGGCTCCATCACCGCCGTCGCGACCGGTCAATCCGGCACCTGGCTCGGCCCCGGCGCCAGCCGCTCGTAGAGCCACGCCCTCGCGACGGTCCAGTCGCGTTCGACGGTCGCGGTCGAGACCCCCAAGGCCTCGGCGGCTTCGCCGATGCTAAGACCTGCGAAGAATTTCAGGTCAACGACCCGGGAGAGGCGGGGATCGACAATCGTAAGCTCGCCGAGAGCCTCGTCCAGCGCGAGGACGTCGAGCGCCGGAGCTTCGCCCGGCATGGACACGTCGCTCAGGCTGACGAGTATCGCGTCGCCGCCGCGTTTGACCGATCGTCGTTTGCGCGCGACGTCCACCAGAACCTGACGCATCAGGCGGGCTGCCAGCGAGAGAAGGTGTGTCCGATCGCGCACGTTCAAGCGATCGATCCGCACGAGCCGCAGATAGGCTTCGTGGACGAGGGCCGTCGTCTGGAGGATGTGGCCGGGAGCTTCTGCGCGCAGCCGCGCCCGGGCCACGCGGCGCAACTCCTCATACACGAGTGGAACGAGGCGGCCGAGCGCGCCCTCATCCCCTTCGTGCCAAGCTCGCAGCATTCCCGTAACGTCTTGGGCGCGAGAGGCTTCGACCATGGGGGTGTGGCCGAGCGTACATCAAGTCGCATCGTGACCGGAATGCGGCGTCAGGCGGCGCGTCTCGCCAGCGATCTCCTTCCCCTTCGGTGACGATTCAGCCTGATCACGAAAGAGCCGTCCGCCTTCGGCGGCCATGACGTGGATCTCGTTGTTGCCGCGGGCATTGAAGAACGCGACACTTCCGCGAACATCACGCGCGCGGAATCGAGATGCAGTACTCCGGAGGGCGGAGGTTCTTGGGACCTCCCTGCCCTCGGATCGTCAGCCCGCGCAAGAGCCTCAGAACCAACGCGTTACGGGACTGTGGCAAGTCCGCTGACGACGCATTTCAGTCCAATTCAGTCCACGAATCAGAGGCTGATTGTCCCGCTCACGAACAAGCCGGTCGACATTCCGAGGAAAAATGGAGGCGCCGCCCGGATTTGAACCGGGGATGGAGGTTTTGCAGATTCCGCCGGGTTCGCTATGTTGTTGATTCGTCTTGCTCTCTGGTCCCTGGTACTACGTCGTTTTGTGTGGTGTTCGGGCCTTCGTGGACTGAAGTTGGACTGAAGCTCTCTTCGGTCGCCGCCCATCAGCAGGTCGCCGACGCCGTGCGACAACCCGAGCCACGCACGATCGTAGGCGCGCCGATAGGTGTCTCTCAAGCGCCGTCTCGCAAGCGGCGCGAGGTCGACGATCGCGATGACGCCTGGGGCGCCTCCGGAGACGCCCGACCCGCCGACAACCGTCACGTCACGGACCCGATTCGAGCCAGGGGCCGCGCGTGAGCGGGCCCTGGGCATTGCGCGGTTCACCTCGCTAGGCGACAGTGCCATCCGCTGGCGTCGCCACGACTAGAACGCCGAACGGTTTGAAAGTGACGTCATTACGCAGCCTTTTGCGACTCGACTTCTGACACGATGGAGTGTCTCCAGATTTTGGATCGCGCTCGCGCGACGGAGGTCGAAGGTGTTCTTGCGGACGCCGACGTAGCGCGCGGCGTTCCCTTGCCGTTGCGAGATATGGGCGAGTTTGTGTTCGATCATCGTGCGCTCGCGCAGCGCGCGCGCGTCCAGCGGACGTCTGGATCTGCTTGCGGAGTCGCTGCTGGAGCTGTTCGTTCTCCGCGATGGCGACGGAGCGCCCGTGGCCGAACTCGGCGGTGGTGCATTGCGCGCGCAGGGGACATCGATCGCAGACGTCGGGATCGAATTCGACCACGGTGCCGAACGAGAAGCCTTGCACCTGTCCGTTCGGGCACTCGATCGTGCGGTCGCGGATGTTGAGCGTGAAGGCCGACTTCGGAAACAGGCTGGCCGTTGCGCGACGTCCACGGTTTGCAGACGATCGTGCCGCGCCTGGCCGAGCACCTCATCGACGAGCGTGCTGTTGATGTACCCGCGGTCGATCAGCAGGTGGTCGACGTCGAGTCCCTGGTGCGCCATGTCGACCGTCAAGGACGGCATCGCTTCGTCCTCGGGACGATTCGCCGGCGTGATCGCGCAGGCGAGGATCAGGCCGCGATCGACGTCCGCGGCAATGTGACGCTTGAATCCGTTGAACCGCTTGCTCTTGCTCTTGCGGCCGTGACGCATCTCCTGGTCCGCGATCGAGACCCGTCGATCCTCCGCCACGCCCTCGCGAATGCGCGACCCACCGCCCTGTGGGATCGGGCTCCAGATCCTGCGTCCGGATCTGCACGAGGGCCTCGACCTGCTCCTTGAGCGGCGGCTTCGCGAGTGCCTCGGGCAGTTGGCGTGCGATCCACGCCTTGCAGCGAGTCGAGTTGACGCGTGAAGGTCGTGAGCGCCGCGGTCTTCTCGACCGCATCGTTCCAGTCGATGTCGAGCGCGCGCTTGATGCTCGACTCCAGGAGCAGGGGAATGCCCGCCTGCGCGGCACACCTGCTCGTCGCTCCACCCGAGCAGGCCGGCCGCACAGCGGACCACATTGCGCGCCGCATGGGCCAGCAAGTTGAACGTGTCCTCGACCCGTCCCGCGCCCTCCAGCGGACTCGAATCGATCGCCACGCGCAGGGTCTTCGGCAGCTTCCGGTGGTCGAACGCCTTGCGTCGCCTTCGCCAATTCGACGGTGCGTTCGAGCACGCGGCGATCCAGGTCGGCGGCGATCAGCCGTTCGCCCGCGTCCCGGGGAATTCAAAATGGGGCCTGATGATCCGGACCATGACAAACCAGCGGTGCCGCACGTGTGAACGGTGGCGAAGCAAAGCGTCGGACACATGCGGTACAGCGAGGCCGGGGACGGACGCAGGTGAATCAGCCGTCGACAGTGCCCTCGCGTAGGCTCTTCAGCAAGCCCGGCGACGCGCGGAAGTTGGTCTTCTGCAGCCGATCGAGCGCGTCCCCCAGCGCGACCAACTTCCGCTCGGCAGCGAGGCCAAGGACGCCGAGCGTGCCGAACGGCTGAAGGCCGTGTTCCTTGGCAGCTTGGCGGCCCTTCCGCTCGTCGAGGAGGACGAACTCGGCGCCAACTGACAGCGCCAGAGCGATGGCCTCGCGTTCGCCCGAGTCCAAGTGCTTGAGCGCGGCAGGCACTTCCGGCGCGGATCGGACCTCGAGCCAACTGGGTGCCGCCGCGACGAGCTGCCTGACTGGCTCCGGCGTGCCGTCGGCTTGCAGTTCTCGACGGACGGCCTCAGGAATGAGAACCCCATCGAACAACCCAGGCAGTACGGCATGGAACTCGATGAGGACGAGGTAGTGGATTGGCGACGTATCCGAGACGACGATCATCGAGGGCCGAGTTGGCGCAGCCCCCGGAGGTCACTCTTGAAGTCCTCTTCGTCGTACGCCAGGTACGCCTGGCGGGTCTTCAGGAAGGCTTCCGTCTCCCCAAACGACAACCCGAGGATCCTCCCGACCTGCTCACGGCTCAGCGTGCCGTCCCGGTATCCCTCCAGCGCGAGGGCTTCGAGCGTGCCGCGGGAGACATCGCGCCACGCCGACTCCAGACGCCTGGCGATGTCCTCGGGCACATCGACCGCGATCCTCGTCATAGCGCCATTCTACGCCTGATCGGTGTGCGACGGCGGCAACGCTGAAGGCCCGCGGTGTCCGCGTACTCATCATCATCGGCTCGATCGATGGCCGAAAGACGACGGCGGAGGGCACGACCGAAGGCTGGCCGACAACGCCCGCAACCTCAATCGACTGAAGGCCTACCATGTTTACGGTAGGCGCAGGCTCTCAGCAGCATGATGCCCGGACAGCATACCGCCGTGCGTGCGGTGCTCACTGTCCGCCGAAACTGAAGAGCGTCTTCTGTCCTCTGACGTAGATGCGGCCCTCGGACAGAGCGGGCGTCGCGAAGAGGGGCTCGCCGAGGTCGTTGGGGGCCAGCACCTCCGCGTCCCTTCCGGCGCGGACGACGACGGAGCAGCGGTACCGGGACTGGGCCGGGGAATAGCCACGGCCCGCCGCGGCGGCGGCCGAGGCGTCAGCGAATGTTGCTGATTGAGTTCTTCGTCGTGTCGTGGCGCGTCTTGAGCACGTTCGACACGCTCGTGAACTCGGCGCCGTGCCCGCCGGATACCTTGTCGAGCTGTTCGTCCGTGAGCTCACCGGACTCGGGACGTGCCTGGGTCGACGCGTTGGACTCGGCGATCTTTCCCTTTGCCTGTTCGTTCTTGTCCATCTCAGCCATGGCTCCTCCTGGACTGCTGCCTCATTATCTCACCGGACGTTCGACGGGCGTGGCAGCAGCGTCGGCACCCGCGGCCCGCAGCAGCCCGACGACCTCCTCGTGTCCGCCCCGGATTGCTTCGGTGAGCGCGGTCGCGCCATCCCTCGTCGTCGAATGGACGTCGGCCTTCGCCGCGAGGAACACCTTCACGAGCTCGACGTTACCCATGCGGGCGGCGCGAATGAGCGGCGTGTCCCCGTCGTCTCGATGCCGCACGTCCACGTGGCACCCAGGCGGCTCCGACCGGCGGATTCGATTCCTGCTTGGCTGATCTCGCCGCGGTGGGAGCGGTTCATTACGGCTCTTCGACGTGGCGCCTCGCGACGGCGGCAATCTTCGGGCTGTTCGGCTTGAAGCGCCTACAGCTGGTCGTCACACGCCGCTTACGTAGCGACATCGAGCAGTACCAACAGACGCGACCGCGATGCTCGCGACTGCCACGACACGCATTCGACTCGCTCTTTCCATTCCCTACCGCCATCACTCTATTCCCAGACGCGCACACCCGGTGCACAATGTGCGTGTCTATGCCGGCCTGAACGGAGTTCTCATGCCGTCCGTGTTCCGCTACGCCCTTCGTCAGCTGCTCAAGTCGCCGGGGTTCACGCTCGTCGCCGTGATCGGCCTCGCGCTCGGCATTGGCGCCAACGTCGCGCTCTTCAGCGTCGTCAACTCCGTGCTCCTACGGCCGCTGCCCTATCACGAGCCCGATCGACTGGTGAGACTCGCATCCACCAACGAACAAAACAACCTCATTCGCGTCGGGTTTTCGTATTCGCGATTCCTCGACGTGCAGCAGCGGCAGCACGTGTTCAGCGATCTCGCGTTGTCCGCAGACAACGCGTTCACGCTGACCGAGCGCGGCGATCCCGAACAGGTGATTGGCCTGCACGCCTCGGCCGCGCTGCTGCCAACGCTCGGACTGCAGCCGATCATCGGACGTACCTTTTCGCCGGATGAAGATCGTCCCGGCGGCCCACGCGTCGTGCTGATCAGTCAGCAGTTGTGGCAGCAGCGCTTCAACCGCGATGCGGCGGTGCTCGGTCAGGCGCTGATGCTCGACGGCGTGCCCTACACAATCGTCGGCGTGCTGCCCGAAGGGGCAACGGCGTTTCCGCTCAATGAACAGCAGATCTGGCTGCCGCGTCCCGCCGAAGTGCCCTATCTACAGGCGCTGCAGGGCGGCGGCTACTCTTTCAGCGCGATCGCGCGGCTCAAACCGGGCGTCTCGCTCGAGCAGGCGCGCGAGGCGATGCACGTCATCGCTGTAGGCTACCGGGCGGCGCACCCGGGGAACGTCGACGCACTGTCGACGATCGAGCTCATTCCGCTCCTAGAAGATGCGGTCGGTGCGCAGCGAGAGAGTTATGTGCTGATCTTCGGCGCGGTAGCGTGCGTGCTGCTGATCGCATGCGCAAACATCGCCAACCTCCTGCTCGCGCGCTTTGCGGGGAGACGCCGTGAGATTGCGGCACGGTTTGCGCTCGGCGCGAGCCGCGTGGAAGTCGTGCGGCCGCTCGTCTCGGAAAGCATGCTGCTAGCGGTGTTTGGTGGCGCCCTCGGACTGCTGCTCGCCGAGGGGGCGCTGCGCGCGCTGGTTGCCTTCGGCGTGGACCTGATTCCCCGCGTCGCTGAAATCCGCATCGATCCCATTGCGCTCGCCTTCACGCTGACGGCGACGCTCGTGACCGGTCTTGTGATTGGCCTGCTGCCCGCGATGCAGGCCTCGGGCGTCAACGTTCTCGACGCGCTGAAAGCAGCGGGCCCAGGATCCGTCGGATCGGGCCGTCATCTTCGTGCCGGCTTGCTGGTCGTTGAAGTGTCGCTGTCGCTGGTGCTGCTGATCGCCGCCGGGTTGTTGTTGACCAGCTTCGTGCGGCTGCAGCGCGTCGACCCTGGCTTCGAGCCAGAGGGCGTGTTCACCGCCCAGATCGCGTTGCCGCGGCATTACTCGCCCGCCAAGGTCATGGGGTTCTACGAGCAGTTCTCTCAACGTCTCGCGACGCTGCGCGGCACATCGTCTGCCGCGCTCAGCGATCGCGTCCCGCTGACCGGCGGCCAGACGCCGACGGTGGTGGCGGTTGCAGACCGGCCGATTCCGCCGCTGAGCGAACGTGCCACCGCGATCCGGCATGTCGTGTCTCCTCGCTACTTCAGCACGCTTGGGATTCCGCTGCGTGCGGGCCGCGACTTCGATGAGCGCGACAACACGCGCGTGCCGCACGTCGTCATCATCAACGAAACGTTCGCGCGCCGTCACTTTCCCGGTGAGGACCCGATCGGCCGCACGCTGATCACCGGGATGGTGCAGCGGCCGTCGCAAGTCGTTGGCGTGGTCGCCGATATCCGCGGCGAGCAGCTGAACACGCCCCCGGAGCCGGAATACTTCATGCCGGTGCTGCAGCGGCCGGGGGGCTTCACCCACGTGCTGGTGCGCAGCCATCTTGGCCCCGCGGCCGTTGCCCCGCTGGTGCGCGAGGCGCTGCGCACGACTGATCCTGATCTGCCGTTGCTGCAGCCCGACGCGTTGGCGACACGCATCGCGCAGACGGTCGCGAATCGGAAGTTGGGGCTCGTGTTGCTGGGCGGGTTCGCGGCGCTTGCGCTCGTCCTCGCGAGCCTCGGCGTCTACAGCGTGATGGCACACCTTGTGGCATTCCGCACGAGCGAGATCGGTCTCCGTATGGCGCTGGGTGCCTCACCTGCCGCCGTGATGCGCATGGTACTCGGACATGGCCGCCGTCTCACTCTGGTCGGCATCGCGTTCGGCATCGCTGGTGCCCTCGTCGTTTCGAGGTTGATGCAGCAGGCACTCTTCGAGGTCGAGCCGGCAGAACCACTCGTCTACATCGCGCTGTCGGTCACGTTACTGCTCGTAGCCGAGTGCGCGTCGTTCTTCCCGGCGCGGCGCGCGATGAGAATCGATCCGGTGATTGCCTTGCGGGCTGAGTGAACTCGGCCCATCCCCGGACCGCCGGGGCTGGCGGCCTCGACGCCGCAACCGCCCACAGGACTCTCATACAACCCCGCCGTAGAGGCGAGGTGGTGGTCTCAGTTCGGATTCCGAGAAGTCGGAATCTGGCACGAGATTGCACGCCTCATGCGACCAGTCTAGCCGGAGGCGCCCTATGATTAGGCGCCCGCCTACGCCCCGCGTCCCCCCGCGTCCGGTCCAGAGGCGGCTTCCCGAGAGGAAAGCCATGACCATCGCCGTGGGCCTGTTGACCAACGAAGGCATCGTCGTTGCGGCCGACACCGAGGAAAGCTCCGACTACTGGAAGATAGAGCAGTCGAAGATTTGGTTCGGCTTCAGCCGCAGGATGAGTGAGCGCCGTGTGTCCTGCACGGTTTGCGGCGCTGGCTATCCGGCCGGAATGACTCGATCCCTAATGCAGCACATCGTCGACGCGGTTGTGGACGCGCCGATGGATGACCTAAAGGATGATGTCAAGCTGCGGGCCGTGATTGAGGCAAGAGCTACTGAGTTCCACGCAAAGCACGTCGTGCCCGTTGCTCATGTGGCCAACCCCCCAGTACTACAGACCCTGGTTGCCACCCAAACCGACGGAGCCTTTCGTATCTGGACCACTGACGCTGGTTCAGCGGCGCAAGAGCAGGGATTTGCGGCGATTGGCATGGGCAACGCTCATGCGTCCTCGTTCTTGGTGAGGCACTACCGTGGGCCTCGGTACACGTCCCACCATGACGGAATTCTCTTGGCCGCTGCGGCAGTGCATCAAGCCAAAGAGTTCGTTACTCGTTGCGGCAAATACACCGAGGTGGCGCTGGTTCGTCGTGGCGAACCAGCCCGCGTGAAGCCCTCGACTGTGAAGCGCATGGACGATCTCTTCAGCCAGATGCTCTATGACGTCGAGCCGGATGTTTGGCGCCAAGCGCTTGGCGCCGAACCCAACACACGCGACGCGCGAATGGACCTTCCAGCCGCGCGCACGGAATTCGCCAAGGTCCGAAATCTAATCGACATCCCACCGGACGCCCGCTAGTCCGGGCCAAGCAGGGCCACGATATCCGCGATGCTCCACAGCCGTTCCGTGACGCCGGCCGCCATCGCGGGCGTGACGCGCAGCGTCTGGTGGACCCGCACAGAGTTGTAGTGCATGAAGTGCAGCGACACGGCGTGCTCGTGCATTTCGATCTTCTTCGAGAACGCATTCGTGAGGCGCGTGAAGCGGCGCATGTGCATCCGCATCGTCAGGTTCTGGCGCTCCACGTATGACGTGGATATGTGCTTCGGGTTCGGATTGCCGGAGATGGTCGCCGCCTGCGAGCTGATAATCCGGGCGGGCGAATACCGGCGAGCCTCGGCGCCCTGGTCCGCGCCGTAAATCTTCGTCAGTGTGGCGTAGTCGATCTCGCCCAGGAACGCCTGGTCAACGGCGACCAGGTATGCCGCGTGTCCGTCCGTCGTGAGCTGCACCCGATTCCGCAGCCGTGAGGCCACGTCCGACACGAACTCGTACGCTGTGCCAGCATCGCGTGTGCCCACCAGCCACGACACGCACAGCTTGGTGTCCGCGCAAATTGCCGTCCACGTCCAGACGGAGCCCCACTCGCCGGCCTTCTCGACCGGGACGTTCTTCTCCTTCGCGCCAACGAACGACCAGATTTCGTCGGCCTGGATTCGCCGGCAGGGCAGATTGACGAGGGTTTCCCGCTGAAACAGCCGGCACGCCGCGCCGATGTCGCGGAGCAGCTTTTCGACCGTCATCCTGGCGAAGCCGGTAATCCGCGCCGTCGCCCGGAGGCTGTTGCCTTCCACGAGGCACGAAACGATGCGGGCACGGTCATCAGCACTCAGGCGGTTCATGGCGTCCTCAGTTATTCCATACGTGACCGAGCACGTATATCTTCTAGTTTAAGGACGACGAAGCGGGCTGGGTCTGACCGAAACGGACTACGCGGTCCTGCATGGCCGGCCTTAAGCTTCCGCCCATGGCAAAGCTCAACAGGTGGGCGTGGGTGGCCGCCGCATTCCTGGCTGGGACGCTCAAGGACGACATTGCCAGGCAGTGGAGTGTGACTACCTGGCTGCTGCTGGGATTGTGTGTGCTCGTTGGCGTTGCGACTTGGCCGCCTGCGGCAAGGCTCTGGCTGCCAGTCATGCGTTCTGGTTGGGCGCCACCGTGAACCATTGGTGGTCATCGAGGCTTCAGATGATCCAGATGAGGTGGCGCTAGAAGACCAGCGACGTGGAGCTGAATTGCTGCACGTTTGTGTGGGCCTGCCTTTGGATCGGGCGAATCCAAGGACCCGCCTCAGGGTGCGTGCAGTTCTCGGCGGTCGGAGCTACGAACTGCGATGGGCCAGCGGGAATGGCCCGCAAGAGACGATCACGCTGTATCCCGGGAAACCGGTAAAGGCTCTGGTCGTTGCGCGGCTAACCACCAGCGAACTCACCAAGTTCTGCCCGTGGCCGTCAGGTGATCGCCACGTCGTTCTGGCGACGGGCGTTGCTTACCTAGCCGACGATCAACTACTGGTCCACAGGACTGCCAAGCACACGCTGCCCGATGGACCGATCAGGATTGAGGTTTACGACGAACTAGGGGGGCTCAGAGCGCAGAGACTTCCGGCTGATGACGGCTAGCGGCGGCGGCCGGTTGGTTCCAGCCGCGTCAGCCCTTCTTGGTGGCTGACCACCGCGCCGCGATGGCCTTCTGTGCGCTAGCCTTCCGCTGGGCGGGGCTGAGGCTGGCTGCTCTGGCGTGGCCGCCCTTGCTAGCGCCCAGCTTGGATAGGGCCACGGCTGCGGGGTTCCGTGTGTCCGGCAGTTCAACCGGCTTGGGCGCTTCGCCGGTCGCCTGACGGACGATGGACCAGGCGAGCTGGTTGGTGTCTCTGGGGCGCTTGGGACCGGGCATATCCCGATAATCGCACGGGTTTCGGTGGGCCTGACGGACCAGAAATGGAAACTAGACCACCACCAGAGGCGACGCACTATTGCTTCGTCAGCACCATCCGGCCGCTGAACGTAGAGAGCTGACAATCGGTCCCTCGTGGCGCCTCGAGCCTTCGAACAGGGCGCTGACCGACACACCGAGGAGCGGATTCCGCAGCCCGGCCGCGCCTACCACTACTTTGTCAGGTTGATTCGCGGTTCGCGAAGGCGGCGCGATCCAAGGACTTGTACTTTTTTCATGAGGTTCTATACGCTGCGTGCGTGACGACGGGGCCCGCACGGGCACTGCTGCGGCGCTTGGGCCTGTTCCTCGACGGGTTCAGCGCGTGCTTCAGCCGCCAGCCGCAGCGCGAGGCCGCGACGCAGTACATCGACGGGCTGTTCAACGACAGCGAGCGGAAGTCGATGCAGGCGATGCACGGGCGTCTGGGCGAGCCGCGCGACTATCAGGCGCTCCAGCACTTCATTACGCATTCGCCGTGGCAGGCCGCGCGCGTCTGGACGCAGTTGCGCGCCGTCGTGCCCCTCCGCGAGGGCATCCTCGCGATCGACGACACGGGCTTCCCGAAGCAGGGCGCGCAGTCGCCCGGCGTGCAACGGCAGTACCTGTGGCGCGCTCGGGAAGATCGGCAATTGCCAAGTCGCCGTGTCGAGTGCGTTGATCGCCGACGGCCGCACGTGGCCGCTGGCGTTCGACCTCTATCTGCCCACGGCGTGGACGGACGATGCCGCGCGGAGCGCCGCCGCTGGCATCCCGCCGACCGTCCGATTTCGCGAGAAGTGGCGCATCGCGCTGGCCCAGGTGCGGACCGTCCTGCAGGCCGGCTTTACGATCACCGGCGTGGTCGTCGACGCCGACTACGGCGCGAACGCGGCGTTCCGCGCCGGGCTCGAACGGCTCGGCCTCGCCTATGGCGTCGCCATCCGCGGCGAGGCGACCTTCACCGTCGTGGACGTGCCGGGCACCCTGTCCGCCATCGCGCTCGCTGACTCCGCGCCCGCCGACGCGTGGGAGACCGTCACCTGGGGAACGGGCCACGCGGGCCCGCTGACCGCCGAGTTCTGCGCGCTGCGCGTGCGCCCGTCGGCGGGCCGGGGCGATCGCTGGCTGCTCTGTGAACGCTCGGCCCCCGACGTCCGCAAGTACTACCTGGTCCATCTCCCGGCCACCACGCCCCTCGTCGAGGTGGTCGCGCTCGCGCGCAGCCGCTGGCCCATCGAACAGCAGTATCGCGAGCTCAAGGACGATCTCGGCCTCGATCACTTCGAAGGCCGCACCTATCAGGGCTGGACGCATCACGTCGTGCTCACGGCCGTCGCGTTCACGTTCCTGCAGATCGAACGGGCACGCGCCACCGACGGCCCCCGGCCCACGCTGCCCGTGGTGCGGGGCTGGGTCCGCGAGATCATGGGCCTGCTCTACGTGCTCCACAACCGGCGGCTCCTCCACATGCTCGACAGCTTCCGACGGCACGCGCCGCAACGACGGTGAGAAGGACGGCCATGCGCCACGCGTCCACCACCATCCCCGTCGACTCCTCCTGGATCGAGAGCGTCACCTACGCGTCCGATGCGACGCTGATCGTCCGCTTCCGTCGCGGGACGGTCTACCGCTATTTCACCGTGCCGCGCGCCATCCTCGAGGGGTTCCTCACGGCCCCGTCGAAGGGCGCCTACTTCACGCACCGCATTCGGAACGCCTTCCCCCACACACCGGTCGTCGAGCCTCCGCCGCGGCCCTGACGCACTGTCGCCACCAACGGAGCGACCGCTACATCACTGAATCTGACAAAGTAGTGCTACCCCTTGGGAGGAGGTTCTCGAAGCCTCCTCCCCTAGACGGATCGCTCGCTGACAACTCCTCGCAGGGCAACGACTTGCGGAGGCCGCGTTAGGGAACCGAGGAGCGGATCGACGGCTTTTCGGAGCAATAAGAAATGGCCCGCGAGGCAGGCTCCCGCCGGAACAATCGAAATTCTGCGGAAAAATGGAGGCGCCGCCCGGATTTGAACCGGGGATGGAGGTTTTGCAGATTTGGCGGGGTCGTCCATCGTGTTGTCTCGTGCTGGTCTCTGGTCGGTCCAGCTACCCCGTTTTACCTGATGTTTGGGTCGTATTGGACTACGTCTGGACTACGGCGCCGGTGAACCTGGCGTCCCGCACCTTGGCCGTCTCCTCGGCTCGCCGACACCGAGCGAACTTACGAAGACGTCGAGGTATCCCGTTCCCACGATGCGTCTCGGTCCACGCGAGATCGAAGCCCGACCACTCCTTGGCAGCAGTGCTCTAAGTCCATCACAATGGAAGCGCGCCCATCGAGGCGCCCAATCGAAAGGCGCTGCCGCATGGGGATCTGCGCAACACGCAGGGATCGCTCGTATTCCTCGCCCAGCAGACCGGCGGGGCCTCGAAGTGGCTTGATTTCGAGGTGCGGCGATGACCGCCCGCTGGTCGCGGTCCAGTATGGCCGGCGCCCTCGTGGCGGGCCTCTCCGTGCTCGCGCCGGGGACGCTTTTCCACGCCCAAGGTCAGGCTCCCGCCACGTCCACCACGGCTGGAGAGCAGCCCACCTTCCGCGCCGGCGTGCGCCTGGCGACGGTCGACGCGGTGGTCACCGACGACAAGGGCCATCACGTCACGGAGTTCACCCCTGCCGACTTCGAGGTCGTCGAGCGCGGACGCCGGCAGACGGTCCGTCAGGTGATCTACGTCCGCACGGGACCGGGGGCCCCCTTGGCACCAACAGCTGGCGGTCTGGTCGTTGGCGGCGCGGCCCCGGCGCCAGCACCGCCCGCACCGGGGCCCGAAGCCGGACGATCGAGCCTGCCTTCGCGCGAGGGGACCGGGAGGGTGCTGGCGGTCGTCGTCGACGATTTGAGCCTGTCTTACCTGTCCACCGTCAACACGCGCACGATGCTCACGCGGTTCGTCGAGCGGGACGTGGCGCCGGGCGACCTGGTGGCGATCCTGCGGACCTCCGGCGGCGCCGGCACGCTGCAGCAGTTCACCACCGATCGGCGGCTGCTCGCCGCCGCCATCGAGAAGGTGCAGTGGGTGGGGCGGCTCGCCAGGTTCGCGGCCGCCACCGAGGCGCGCCGGAACCCCCTTGGCGACGATGACGACCTGGACGAGCAACTGGCCGCCGATCTCCTGGTCGAGGGATCGATCGGCGCGCTGAGCTACGCGCTGCGCGGCGTCGAGTCGCTGCCCGGCCGGAAGGTGGTGGTGTTCGTGTCGGAGGGAATGAGCAGGGGCAAGCCGGGCAGCAACATCGCGAGGGCCCTGCAACAGGTGATCGACCGCGCCAACCGCGCCGGCGTCGTGCTGTACGCGCTCGACCCGAAAGGTCTCGCGACGATGACCCGCAGCGAGGGGAGCGACGTCGCCCAGCGGCGGACGCCGAACTACACCAACGAGCCGTTGCCACCGGTCCCGGTCAGCGGCGGCCAACCGATGGCACAGACCGCCATGACGTCCACCAGCGACTTGATGCGGCGGTCGATCATGGCCGACCGGCAGGAGTCGCTGCGGTGGCTCGCGGAGCAGACTGGCGGTTTCGCGGTCGTCAATCAGAACGACATCAACCGCGGCATCGGCCGGATTGTCGACGACACGCGCGGCTACTACCTGATCGGCTTCGACACGTCGCTGGCGCCCGGCGTGCGACCGGATCCCGCCGACGTGAAGATCACGGCGCTGCGGCCCGGGCTGCAGATCCGAGCCAGACGGGCCGCTTCGGCCCGGCCAACCCCGACGATGGTCCGCTGCCGCGGCCCAGCGATCCGCTGGTGGCGGCCGCCTTGTCGCCGTTCTCGACCGGCGCGCTCGACGTCCGCCTCACGGCCCTCTTCGGCCACGATGCGGAGGGCGCGCACGTCCGCGCCGTCGTCGACGTCGATCCCGCGGGCCTGGTCCTGGCGGATGCCGATGGCCGCCGCGAGACGCGACCTGACGCTGCTGACCCTGGCGTTCGACGACAGCGGCGAGATCGTCGCGCAATCCCGTCGAGCTCATCCCGGTCCGCCTCGACCCCGAGGCCTACGGCCGGGCACGCGCGCACGGCCTGCGTTACAGCGTCCGCCTGCCGGTGAAGCGCCCCGGCGGCTATCAGGTCCGCGCCGTCATCCGTCAGGATCGCTCCGACCGCGTCGGGACCGGCGCGCGGTTCGTCGAGGTCCCGAAAGTCGGCAAGGGCAGCGTCGCCCTGTCGGGCGTGATCCTGACGAACGCCGCGGCCCCGGACCGGCCGCTGGCTCTGACGTTCGCGCCGGGCAGCGTCGTCGAGTACACCTGCACGGTCTACGACGGCCGATCGGATCGCACGGCGCTTCTCGACCACGACGACGGTACTGCGCGACGGCAAGCCGGTCTACACGAGTCCGCCGGCGCCGATCGCCGGCGCGGCCCCGGGCGCCGCCGCGGTCGCTCCCGTCCCCTTCCGCGGCCGGCTGACGCTGGCGCGCGATCAAAAGCCAGGGGCATACACGCTGCTCGTCAGCGTCGAGCCCGCGATCGCGCCGGGCGCGCGGCGCTCCCGCCCGGCGACGCAATGGGTGGACTTCGAAGTGCGGTAGGCGGACAGACGGACGGTCGTCAGGCAGTTGGAGGCGCCGTGAAGGCACGCGCTCCTCGAGTTCTACACCGACAGCTTTCGCTAGTCCACCGCTCTCAATTCGCGCGGCTGGTAGGAGGTTCTTGGAACCTCCACCTTTCTCGACATCGAGCCGCTCAACCCGCTCTGGACAAGCGGTTTACGGTAGTGGCTGCGTCTGCGGACCACCGACTTGTAGTCCACCGTAGTCCAATTGGAAAAGGCGCGCTTGCCTTGCCGACGCAAACGATCGATCTTGCTAGAGGGGAATGGAGGCGCCGCCCGGATTTGAACCGGGGATGGAGGTTTTGCAGACCTCTGCCTTACCACTTGGCTACGGCGCCGCTGTCTGTTCGAGTCGCGGCCTGGGCGGGCGCCGTTCTAGGGAGAAGATGGAGCGGGAAACGGGATTCGAACCCGCGACTTCGACCTTGGCAAGGTCGCACTCTACCACTGAGTTATTCCCGCTCGCCCTAGCGACGAACCGTAAGCGTAGCACAGGGGTCGCGAGGGAGGCAAGGCACCAGGCGGCCACTCCGAGCTGCCTGGATCCGGCGGAACTCCAAGCGGCTCAACGACCTGCCGGGGAGCGGCTGGTCACCACGGCTCCTACCGGCCGCGCCCGTCGAAGGCGTCCCGGACGATGGCGACGCGGGGCCGGAGGCCGTCGCCGAAGACGATCGACACGACGTCGAACCGGCAGCAGGCGTTGCCGATGCTGTGGCGGAGCACGTACTCGGCGGCCAGGCGGGCGATGGTCTGCCGCTTTCGCCAGTCGACCGCCTCGACGGGCTCGCCGAAGCGGGTGGTGCGGCGCGCCTTGACCTCGATGAAGACCAGTGTGTCGCCCTCGCGGGCGACGATGTCGATTTCGCCCAGCCTGGTCCGGAAGCGCCTGGCGAGAATCTCGTACCCGCAGCGTTCGAGTTCACGACAGGCGTAGTCTTCGCCCGCTTTTCCGAGGGTGATCCGATCCGACGGCTGCGACATGCCCCAACGGAGGGGCAAGGCGCGTGCCGACACACGACTCCGGAGCGGATGTGGAACCACTCCGGAGTGGTTCCTCACCTACTCCGGAGTCGTCCAGGAAGTGCGTCAGGCGAGGCCTCGTTCGGTGGCGATTTCGCCGATCGCCTGGTCGAGGACGTCGGCGGCGCAGTCGGCCTGGGCCTTCGACAGGACGAGCGGCGGGCACAGGCGGATGGCGTTGCGGCCGGCGCCGAGCGCGAGGACGCCCTTGGCGAACATGCGATCGACGACGAGGTCGCGCTCCTCGATCGCCCGCGCCTTGGTGCCGCGATCCTTGACCAGCTCGACGCCGATCATCAGGCCCTTGCCGCGGACGTCGCCGATCAGGCGATGCTTGCCCATCAGCTCGCGGAGCCGCCCGAGGAGGTGCTCCCCCACCGTCGCAGCGTTCTCGACGAGGCCGCCCTCGAGGAGCCGGATCGTCGCGGACGCGGCGGCGCACGCCACCGGGTTGCCGCCGAAGGTGCTGGCGTGGGCGCCGGGCGTCCAGTCCATCACGTCGGCCTTGGCGGCGGTGACGCCGAGCGGCAGGCCCGAGGCGATGCCCTTGGCGATCGACACGATGTCCGGCTCGAGACCGAAGTGCTCCGAGGCGAACATCTTCCCCGTCCGGCCCATGCCCGACTGCACTTCGTCGACGACGAGCAGGATGCCGTGTTTCTTCGCGAGTTCGGCGAGCCGCTGGTGGAACTCGACCGGCGGGACGATGTAGCCGCCTTCGCCCTGGATCGGCTCGACGACGATGCCGGCGACCTCGTCGGGCGAGACGAGGTTGACGAACAGCCGATCCTCGATCCAGGCGATCGACTCGGCCGCGACCTGCGCCGGCGAGACGCCGGCGGCGGCGCGATAGACGTCCGGATAGGGCGCGTGGAACACGCCCGGCGTCGTCACCGGCCCGAAGCCCTTACGCTGGACGGCGCGGCTCGACGTCAGCCCGAGCGAGCCGAGCGTGCGGCCGTGGAACGAGCCGAGGAACGCGATCAGGAACGGCCGCTTGCTGTGGTACCGCGCCAGCTTGATGGCCGCTTCGTTGGCCTCGGTCCCGGAGTTGCTGAAGAAGCTCTTGACCCCGCCGGCGATCGGGACGATGCGGGCGATCTCCTCGGCGAGCCGCACCTGCGGCTCGTAGTAGAAGTCGGTCCCCGACATGTGCAGGAACTTGTGCGACTGCTCGACGATGGCCGCGACCACCTCGGGGTGGGAATGCCCGGTCGAGTTGACGGCGATGCCGGCGGCGCAATCGAGGAACCGGTTGCCGTCGACGTCCTCGACGATGGCGCCCTCGCCCCGCGCCATGACCAGCGGGTAGCCGCGCGTGTAGGACGGAGAGACGGCCTTGGCGTCGCGAGCGATGATCGCCCGCGCGTTCGGCCCGGGCAGGGCCGTCACAAGCTTGGGTAGCGACAATGAGTCCCCCGATGCCGGACGTTGAGGTGCGGCCGACGCGGCCAGCTCGACCCTAGCCGCGTTTCCAGCGCGTGCCGGCCGGCGAATCCTCGAGCAGGATACCCCGCGCGGCCAGATCCTGGCGGATCCCGTCGGCGCGGGCGAAGTCGCGCCGCTGCCGGGCTTCGCGGCGCTCGACGATCAGCCGCTCGATCTCGTCGACTGGGACCGGCGGCGCGGCGTCCTCGGCGCGGCGCATGGCGATGAAGCCGAGGACGAGGTCGAAGTGGTCGAAGGCGGCGCGGATCACGGCGACGTCGTCGGTGCCGAGCTCGCCGGCGTCGATGGCCGCGTTCAGGCCGCGGACCAGATCGAAGAGGACGCCGAGCCCGCCCGGCGCGTTGACGTCGTTCAGGAGGTGCGCGTCGAACTCGGCGCGGGCGGCCGCGATCCGCTCGGCGATGGCCGGATGGGCGCCCGCCGTGGTGATGGTGTCGAGCCGTGACAGGAAGTCGATCAGGCGCTTGAGCGCTTCGTCGCATTGCGCCAGCGTCGCCATCGAGAACTTCAACTGCTTGCGGTAGTGCACCGACAGCAGCAGGTAGCGCAGCGTCGAGGCCCGGTGCCCCTGGTCGATGAGGTCCTTGACGTTGAAGACGTTGCCGAGCGACTTCGACATCTTCTCGTCGTCCATCAGCAGATGTTCGACGTGGAACCAGAAGCGCGAGAACTGCCGCTTGGTGGCGCCCTCGGCCTGGGCGATCTCGTTCTCGTGGTGCGGAAAGACGAGATCGATGCCGCCGCAGTGGATGTCGATCGGCGCCTCGCCGAGGATCCGCAGCGCCATCGCCGAACACTCGATGTGCCAGCCGGGCCGGCCCGGACCGACGCCGAAGTCCCAGGTCGGCTCGTCGGGCTGGGTCGCCTTCCACAGCACGAAGTCGCGGGCGTTCTCCTTGTCGTACTTGTCGGAGTCGACGCGGGCGCCGGCCTGGATGCCCGAGTGATCGAGGCGGGCCAGCTTGCCGTAGTCGGGCAGCGAAGCGATGCGGAAGTAGATGGATCCGTCGCTGCGATAGGTGTGGCCGTTGCGCTCGAGCGCGGCCACCATGTCGCTCATCGCCCGCAGGTTGGCCTCGTCGGTGGCGCGCGGCCGATCCTCGATCTCCTCGAGCCCGAGCGTCGCGGCGTCCTCGTTGAACGCCTTGACGTAGGTGTCGGTGTACTCGCGCAGCGGGACGCCGGCCTTGTTCGACTCGAGGATCGTCCGATCGTCGACGTCGGTGAAGTTCATCACCCCGTGCACCGGATAGCCGGCAACGTGGCGAAGCGTGCGGCGCAGCACGTCGACGGCGGTGAAGGTGCGGAAGTTGCCGATGTGGCCGCGGGCGTAGACGGTCAGGCCGCAGGCGTACATCCGAACCACGCCGTCGCGCGACGGCGTGAAGTCCTCTTCGGTCCGGGTCAGTGTGTTGTAGAGCTTCATCGAGCTGGGGACTGGGGCGCCGCGGCGCGCGGACAGGTCAGGAAACAGCACTCATCGACGCCGGCGCCCTGCAGCTCCGCGGCCGGCACGAACGCCTTCACCTTCGAGAACGCGTCGCCGCTCGACAGCACGGCATGGAGCGACCGGCCAGCGACGCCGCGGCGGGCCGACCGGACTTCGAGGACGAGGGCGGCCGGGGTCGGCCGGTAGGCCAGGTCGAGGTCGTCGGCCAGCGCGTGCGCCACCGCGCAGGCCGCGTCAGCCAGGCTGGCGGCGTCGGCGGCGCTGCAGCCGTTCATCTCCGCGGTCTTGCGCGTCAGCTCGTGGATGGTGTCCGCGAGACGCGGATCGGCACCGACCGACACGGTGAAGGCGCCGTGCTCGCCGAACCCCTGCGTCCCGGACATGCGCGCGATTGTATCAAGGGGACAGGCGATCCCGCCCGCGACGGGCGGCCAGGGCGACCAGCGATCCCCCCTAGGGCGACAGGCGATCGAAGAGCGCCTGGGCCTCGGCGCAGTCCGCCCGGATCTGCGCGACCAGCGCCGCTGCGTCCGCGAAGGCCTGCTCGGCCCGCAGACGCAGGACGAACGAGAGCCGCAGCTCGCGGCCGTAGAGGTCCTCGTCGAGGCCGAAGATGTGCGTCTCGATGGTCGGTGCTCCGCCCGTCTCGAAGGTCGGTCGGACACCGATGTTGGCGATGGCGCGGTGCACCGTCCGCCCGATGGTGACGGCCGTGGCGTAGACGCCGAGCGGCGGCAGCAGCTCGTTCTCGGTCGACAGGTTGGCGGTCGGGATGCCGATCGACCGGCCGCGGCCGGCCCCGGCGACGACGGTGCCGTCGATGAAATGGTAGTGGCCGAGGAGGGCGGCCGCCTCGTCGACCCGGCCCTCCGTGATCAGGCGGCGGACGCGGGTGCTGCTGACGACGAAGTCGCGGTAGCGGACCGGGTCGATCTGCTCGGCCCGGAACCCGTAACGCAGGCCGAGCGAGCGCAGCAGCGAGAAATTGCCCGAGCGGTCGCGCCCGAACAGGAAGTTGCCGCCGACCCAGACCTCGGCCGGATGCAGCCAGCCGGCGATGACGTCCCTGACGAAGTGCTCCGGCTCCCACTGCGACATCTCGTGGGTGAAGCGGACGAACGCGACCCCTTCGACGCCGGCCTTGCGCAGCGCCTCGACGCGCTGGGCGTTGGTCATCAGCAGCGGCGGCGCCTTGTCGGGCCGGACGATGCGCGGCGGGTGCGGGTCGAACGTCATCACCACCGGCGTCGCCCCCTGCTCGCGGGCCTGGCGGCAGACGCGCTCGACGATCTTCTGGTGGCCGCGGTGCAGACCGTCGAAGTTGCCGAGGGCGACGATCGGCCGGCGCCAGGTCGGCGGCCGCGGATCGTCCGGGAAGAAGATCACGTCACCCACGGGCGTCCTCCGCGATGGCCAGCGTCAGGCCGTCGTGCGCGAGCGCCATGCCCTCGGGGAGCCGCGCGCAGGTGGCGGCGTGGCCCAGGTCGTGCGCCATGTGGGTGAAGAACGTGCGGCGGGCGCCGATCCGCCGGGCCGCGTGGACCGCTTCGTCGAGGCAGAAGTGCGAGGTGTGCGGCCGCTCGCGCAGCGCGTCGAGGACGACGACGTCGAGGCCTTCGAGGAGCGGCCACGACGAGTCGGGGATGGCGCAGCAGTCGGTCAGATAGGCGAAGCGGCCGAAGCGGAAGCCGAAGATGGTGCGGGCGCCGTGCGTCACCGGCACCGGGCGGACCTCGGCGCCGGCCAGGCAGAATCGGGCCGTCGAGCACGAACGGCACCAGATGCGGCACGTACTCGTGCCCCGGCTCGCGCTTCGTCTGAAAGGCGTAAGAAAAGATCCGCTGCAGGTCGGTCAGGGTCCGCTCGTCGCCGAAGAGCGGGATCGGCCCCTTCTGCAGGGTGTTGAAGCGGCGCAGCTCGTCGAGGCCGAGGATGTGGTCGGCGTGGCTGTGCGTGTAGAGCACGGCGTCGATCCGCGTCACGCCGAAGCGCAGCGCCTGGGCGCGGAGATCGGACGACGTGTCGACCAGGATCGTCGCGCCGTCGGCGAGCCGGACCAGGATCGACGGGCGCGACCGGTTGTCGCGCGGATCGGTCGACAGGCAGACGGCGCAGGTACAGCCGATCATCGGCACGCCCATCGACGTGCCGGTGCCGAGAAACGTGACTTCCACGGGACTTGAGTGGGCGATCGGGCTGGTCGGACTGTGGCTGGACGGTCGCTCGGGCCGTCAGGGCATGATGATCCGCGACCGCTCGGGGGCGGCGCCGCCGTCCTTGCTCGCGTCGATGTACTTGAGGCGCAGCTCGTAGAGCCAGGCGTCGATGAGCTGGACTTCGTCCGGCTCCAGGTTGCCCTGGGTCTTCTGCTGGATCACCGACAGCAGGTCGATCATCTGCCCCGCCGCCGGCATGTTCCGCTGCGTCTCGCCGGTGACCGGATCGCCGACCTCGCCCAGGTGGACGGCCGCCATCGTCGCCAGCATGAGCACCAGGTCCGAGAACGACACGGACGACGCGGACGAGACATCACCTGGGCGGTTCATCCGCCGATGATAGCATCGCGCCCGACGTCATGTCCGAGCCCGCGACCCCCACGCCAGCGCACCAGCCGCCGCCCGCCGGGACCACGCCGGGACGTGCGCTCGAGGCCCTGGTGGCGCTGATGCAGATCCTGCGCAGCCCGACCGGCTGTCCCTGGGATCGCGAGCAGACAATCGACACGCTGCTGCCCTTCGTCCTCGAGGAGGCGCACGAGGTCGTCGAGGCCGCGGAGCGGCGCGACCTGGACGAGCTGAAGGGCGAGATCGGCGACCTGATGTTCGAGGGCGTGTTCCTGTCGCAGCTCACCGCCGAGACCGGCGACTTCACCATCACCGACGCCCTCAACGACGTCCGCGCCAAGCTGGTCCGGCGGCACCCGCACGTGTTCGCGCCCGACGCCAGCACCGCCGACGTGACGACGCCGGATGCCGTGCTGAACCGCTGGGACGCGATCAAGGCGGTCGAGCGGGCCGAGAAGGGCCGCCAGCGGACCAGCCAGATCGACGGCGTGCCCGAGGGCCTGCCGGCGCTGCTGCGCGCCGCCCGCATCTCCGCCAAGGCGGCCAAAGTCGGCTTCGAGTGGCCGACGGCCGGCCAGGTGCTCGAGCAGATCGACGAGGAGACCGCCGAGGTCCGCGAGGCGCTGGCCAGCGGCGATCGGACGCACGTCGCCGAGGAGATCGGCGACCTGCTCTTCGCCGTCGCCAACCTGGCCCGCAAGCTCGATCACGATCCCGAAGCGCTCCTGCGCGCCGCCACGCGCAAGTTCTCGACCCGCTTCCGGGCGATGGAGGCGCGGCTGGCCGAGGCCGGGACGCCGGTGGGCAGCGACGCCGCCACGCTCGATGTGATGGACGCCACCTGGCAGGCTGGCAAGTCACAGGCTGGCAAACCGCGATGAGGGCGCCGTGATTGTCCTCACCCGCCGCCGCTTCCTCGGCCACTCCGCGCGCGTACTCGCCACGGCGGCCGCCTGGGCCGACGGCTTCCCGCTCGACGCGCTGCGGGGCGGCGCCGGCGACGCCGCCCCGGTGCAGACCCGCCCGCGCTTCGACCGATCACCGTTCACCCTCGGCGTCGCCTCGGGCGATCCGACCGACGACGCCGTCGTCCTGTGGACGCGCCTCGCCCCGGATCCGCTGGCGCCGGGCGGCGGCATGCCGGAGGAAGCGGTCCGCGTCAGCTGGGAGGTCGCCGAGGACGAACGCTTCGCGCGCGTCGTCGCGCGCGCCACGACCGACGCCGCGCCGCTGCGCGCGCACGCCGTCCACGTCGAGGTCGACGGCCTGAAGCCGGCCCGGCCCTACTGGTATCGCTTCCGGGTCGGCGCGTGGGAGAGCCCGGTCGGCCGGACCAAGACCGCGCCGCAGGCGTCGGCCGACGTCGATCGCGTCCGCCTCGCCTTCGCCTCCTGCCAGCACTGGGAGCAGGGCTACTTCACCGCGCACCGGCACCTGGCCCAGGAAGACCTCGACGCGGTGCTCTTCCTCGGCGACTACATCTACGAGTACGCCTCGCAGGACAACCCGGTCCGGGCGGTCGTCGGACCGGAAACGGCCACGCTCGAGGGCTACCGCCAGCGCTACGCGCAGTACCGCACCGACCCCGATCTGCAGGCTGCCCACGCCGCCTTCCCGTTCATCGTGACGTGGGACGATCACGAGGTCGACAACGACTACGCCAACGACCTGTCACAGGACGCCGATCCGCGCGAGCCGTTCCTGCGCCGCCGGGCCGCCGCCTACCAGGCCTACTTCGAGCACATGCCGCTGCGCGCCGTCCGCCGGCCGCGCGGCCCCGACATGCCGCTCTACCGGTCGCTCCCCTATGGCCGGCTGGTCGACCTGAGCGTCCTCGACACGCGCCAGTACCGGACGCCGAAGCCGTGCGGCGGCCGGCAGAGCGCCCTCTGCGACGGCGTCCGCGCCCCCGGCGCGACGATCCTCGGCGAGCGCCAGCGCGAGTGGCTGTTCGATCACCTGGCGGCGTCCCCGGCCTGCTGGCACGTGCTGGCGCAGCAGGTGCTGATGGCCCGCCTCGACCTGGTCGCCGGTCCGCCCGAGGAGTTCTCGATGGACAAGTGGACGGCCTACCAGCCGGACGCGCAGGCGGTGCTCGACTACTTCGGCACGCGCAAGCCGTCCAACCCGATCGTGCTCTCGGGCGACATCCATACGAGCTGGGCCTGCGACCTGCACGCGCAGCCGGCCGATCAGCGCTCGCCGATCGTCGCCTCCGAGTTCGTCGGCACCTCGATCACGTCGGGCCGCGACGGCCTCGAGATCTCGGCCCGCAACCAGGCCATCCTGCCCGACAACCCGCACGTCAAGTTCCACAACGGCCAGCGCGGCTACGTCCGCTGCACCATCGGCCGCGACCGCTGGACGACCGACTATCGCGTCGTGCCGTTCGTGTCGCGGCCGGGCGCCTCGGTCGAGACGCGCGCCACGCTCGTCGTCGAGAACGGCCGGCCCGGCGTCCACCGCGCCTGAGCGGCCCGCACGGCATCGAACGTCGCCTGCCCGCCCGCGCAGGTCGTGACCCGCAGCCAGCGCCCGTCCGTGTCGAGGGCGATGGCGCCGTCGCGATCGGTCCGATAGAGCGTGGCACCGCGTGCGCGGACGCGGGCGATGACGGCCGGATCCGGATGGCCGTGGCGGTTGGCGCGGCCGGCGCTGGCCAGCACGATTGTCGGGTGCACGGCGTCCAGGAACGCGGCCGTGGACGAGGTGCGGCTGCCATGGTGCGCCGCCTTGAGGACGCGGATCGCGGCCGGCGCCAGCGCGTCGCCGAGCGTCGCCTCGACGGCGGGTCCGACGTCGCCGGGCAGGATCAGCGAGACGCCGCCCATCCGGAGCTCCAGGACCACCGAGTCGTCGTTGCGCGGGCGCCGCCGTTCCCAATCGGGCGCCGGGGGATGGAGGACGCGGACGTCGACGCCGCCGACGCGCGCCTGCCGCCCGGCGGCGACGGTGCCCCACTCGGCGCCGGCCTCGGCGGCCGCGCGCCGCACGACGTCGAGCACCGGCAGGCCGGCGACAGGCACGCCTTCCCAGACCCGGTGCGGCGGCACCATCGGAATCAGCCCGGCGGCGCCGCCGACGTGATCCGCGTCGGCGTGCGTCAGCAGCAGCGCGTCGAGCGCGCGGACGCCCTGCGCCCGCAGCGCCGGCGCGACAATCCGCGCCCCGACGTCGAAGCGGCTGCTGGCCAGCGTGCCGCCGGCGTCGACGAGCCACGTCGTGCCGTCCGGGAAGCGGATCAGCGTGGCATCCCCCTGGCCGACGTCGAGCGCCACCACACGCAGCCACGCGGTGCCCGGCGGCAGTTCCGGCGCCCGGCACGGCGCGTCTCGCTGCCCCGCCTCGAACAGCGGGCGCGCCGGCACCCGGCCGCTGCCGATCGCCACGACACCGCCCAGCCACACCGCGGCGATCGCCACGCGGAGCCGCCGGCCGACGCGGGCCCGCCACAGCAGCCCCCACGCGCCGACGACGGCGGCGGCCAGCCACAACGGCGGCGGCGCCAGCGTCCAGGTGGACCACGGCACGACGTCGACGAGGCCGGCGCTGCCGACGATGCCGGCGGCCGCCCAGCGCGCGACAGCCGCGGGGACGACCGCCAGCACGGGATGGATTGCGGCACCGGCCAGCAACACGAGCGCCGCGGCCTGCACCAGCGTCATCAACGGCACGGCCGCGAAATTCAGCACGAGGCCGGCCAGCGTCGCCTGGCCGAAGGCATACGCGGTGACCGGCCCGACCGCGCCCTCGGCGGCGATCGTTGCGCCGGCCAGGAGCGCGCCTTCTCCGGCGAGCCAGGCCACCGGCCGGGGCAGGCCGTCGGGCAGCCGTGCCACCAGCCACCGCGCGCACGGCTCGGCGTGCGACAGGATCGCGATCGACGCCAGGATCGTCAGCCAGAAGCCGACGTCGACCACGGCCAGCGGCGAGGCCACGACGATCAGCGCGACCGTGACGGCGACCGCGTTGATCGCCGGCGTGCGCAGGTCGAGCGCGCGCGCCGCCAGATAGACCGCCGCGGCGAGCGTCGCCCGGGCGACCGAGGCGCCGCCGACGACGGCCGCGGCATACAGCGCCAGCACGACGAGCACGACCACCGCCCGCGATCGCGGCGCCAGGCCGATGCGGCCGACCAGCGCCAGGACGATGGCGGCGAGCACGGCAATGTTGCCGCCCGAGATCGCCAGGACGTGATACGTGCCGGCCCGCTGCATCCGCGCTTCGATCTCGGGCGACAGACCGGCGCGATCACCGATCAACACCGCGAGGACGATGGCGGCTCCCTGCGGATCGTCGGGACCGATCGCGGCCGTGACAGTCCGACGCGCCCACGCCCGCGCCGCGGCGGTGGCCTCGGCGAGCGGCGAGCCCCGCGCCAGCACCTCGACCAGCGCCGCGCTCTTCACGGCGCCGAAGACGCGGACGCCGCGCCACGCCAGCCGCATCTCCTGGTCGGGCGTGCCGAAGTTGCGATACGGCAACGGGCGTCGCAGCGTAGCGGTGACGCGCATGCTGCGACCAGCTCGCCATGCGTGCCGTGCCGCCGGCGCGCCGACGCCGGCGATCGTCAGGCGCACGCCTCCGGTCATCGGCACCCAGGCCCCACCGCGCTCGACACGCCGCACGTCCAAGGTGCCGGTGACGCCGTAGTCGGACGGCACGGCGTCGTCGCGTAGCACGCCTTCGAGAGCGACGGGATCGTCGCCGGCGAGCGCCGCCAGTTCCGGCGCCCGGGCCAGCGCGGCGGCGCGGACGCCGAGGGTCGCGCCGGCCAGCACGCCGACCAGGCCTGCGCACACGACCGCCCTCGGCGCACGGAACCAGCGCGCGGCAATCGCGACGGCGACGAGGACCACCGCCGCCAGCGATGCCCAGGCGACGGCTGGCACGTCTTCGAGTCGCCACTGGACACCGGCCCAGGCGCCGGCCACCAGGCCCGCGGCCAGGAACACGGCAATCGGCGGCTGACGCGTGCTGTCCGACACACCGCATCTGTGGCAAGAACCGGACCGGCGTGATGGCGCGGTACTGCTGCGCCACGCCGCCGAGTGCGACGCCAATACTGAGTACCGCCGCAGCCGCACCATCGCAGCCCTTGACAATTGTTCGATGTTTAGCGAAATATAGTCCGGTGAACCTGGTGTTCAAGGCGTTGTCGGATCCGACGCGGCGGCGAGTGCTGCAGCTGCTGCGTGATCGGCCCCTGCCCGCTGGTGAGCTCGCGGACCATTTCGCGGTGGCGAAGTCGACCATGTCCGCTCACTTCGCCATCCTGCAGCAGGCCGGCCTGATCGAGGGTGAGAAGAGCGGACGCTCGATCGTCTACCGCTTGAAGATGTCGGTCCTCGAGGATGCCCTGCTCGCGTTCGCGCAGACGTTCGGCTGGGAGATGCAGCCGCGCGGCGCCAGCCGGCGCGCCCCCCACCCGCTCCGCAAACCGCGCACCCTCAAAGGAGAAGCATGAAGAGCATCCGCACCGGTATCGTCTTCGCCGCGTCGATCCTGGCGGCGGCGCTGGCGGCCAGGCTGGCGCATGCGATCGGCGCCGTCGACAACGATCTGTCGCGACGGTTGCCGATGGTCATCATCGGCGCCTACTTCGTCCTCGTCGGCAATGCCATGCCCAAGACGCTGCGGCCGCTGTCTGCGTTGCGCTGCGATCCGACGACGGCGCAGTCGGTGCAGCGACTGGCCGGCTGGACCTGGGTGCTCAGCGGACTGGTGGTCGCCGGCGTCTGGCTGACCCTGCCGGTGGACCTGGCGGAGGCCGTCTCGATGGCCGCCATCGTCGGCAGTGTGCTGGTGGTGGTGGCGAAGATCATCAGCGTGCGCTGGATCCGCACGGCGGGAGCCTGACGCCGATGTTTGCCCGTCTGATGGGTCTGAAGACCGTGTCGCCGCGGGAGCTGCATCGGCTGATGCAGGACGAACCCGTGACGATCGTGGACGTGAATGCGCCGGCGAGCTGGGCGGCGGCCCGCGTGCCCGGCGCCGCGCATGCCGATCCGGTCGCCCTGGAGGCTCGCGACCTGCCGCAGGACAAGGCGTTGCCGCTCGTCTTCTACTGCTCCAACTTCCTCTGCCGAAAGGCACCGAACGCGGCCCGCCGGGCGACGGCGATGGGCTATCGGCGCGTCTACGTGATGTCGGCCGGCATCAAGGGCTGGCTCGATGCCAACCTGCCGACCGAGTCGGGCCCGGCGTCCGCGACTCCCACGACGCCACACCCGGCGCGCTGAGGGACGCCCTCCTGGCGGCCCCCAGTGGGGCCCCACAGGGGCCCCACTGGCGTCCCACCGGCGCCCCGTCGGGGTCCCCGCCATCTATACTTGGCGCCACCGGCTCCCTCTCCAGGAGAACACCATGCGCCGTCCGACGTTCCGTCTTCTCGCGGCCGCTGCGTGCGCGGCAGCGTTGTCCCTCGACGTCGTGCCAGCGGCCGCGCAATCAGCCGCCGCGTGGACGCCGGAGCTGACGCTGACAGTCAGGCGTCTTCCGGCCGTGGTGCCCTCGCCTGACGGCACGCAGGTCGCCTTCGTGGTCGGCGAAGCGGTCATGGAGGGCGAGCGCAGCGAGTGGGTCAACCAGATCCACGTCGCCGCGGCCGATGGTTCCTGGAGCCGGCAGCTCACCCGCGGCGAGAAGTCGTCGACCGATCCACACTGGTCACCGGACGGCAAGGCCATCGCCTTCGTCTCGTCGCGCAGCGGCAAGGCCAACATCTGGCGCATCGGCGTCTCCGGTGGCGAGGCCGAACAGATCACCGACGAGAAAGGCGGCGTGTCGGCGTTCGAGTGGTCGCCGGACGGCGCGTCGCTCGCGTTCGTCATGCGCGAGCCGAAGTCCGAGGCCGAGGAGAAAGCCGACAAGGAGAAGCGCGACTGGCGCACGCTCGACGATCAGGTGAAGCTGAATCGCCTCTACGTCGTGCCGGTCGAGAAGCCGGCCACCGGCAAGCGCACCGCTCGCCTCCTGACCAAGGAGCCGCGCTCGGTGAACGGACTCTCGTGGGCGCCGGACGGCCGGACGATCGTGTTCGACCACCAGCGGACGCCCGTCGCCGACGACTGGCCGACCGGCGACCTCGCCGTGGTCACCGTCGCCGACGGCACGGTGACGCCCCTGGCGGCGACGAAGGCCGCGGAGGATCAAGCGTCCTACTCGCCGGATGGCCGGTTCATCGCCTTCACGATCAGCGACGATCCGCCGTCGTGGGCCGGCGAGCAGCGGGTCTACGTGATGCCGGCGGGCGGCGGCACACCGCGCCAGCTCGCGGCGACTCCGGACTCGCAGCCGATCATCCTCGGCTGGTCGAGCGATGGCCGCCAGCTCCTGATCACCGAGACCATCGGCCTGTCCGGCCGTATCCTCGCGCTCCCCGTCGACGGCCAGCCCGCGGCCGTGCTCGCGACGGACGGATTGGTGACCGCCGCGTCACTCAACCGGACCGGCACCGCGCTCGGCTTCGCCCTCCAGGACCTGGACCGCGCGCCCGAGCCGCACACGGCACGCCTGGGTGCGACGCTGGCGCCGACACGCGTGGCCACGGTGCAGCCGACGTTCACGGCGCCCCTGGGCCGCACCGAGCCGCTGGTCTGGAAGGCGCCGGACGGCCAGGCGGTCGAAGGGCTCCTCACCTACCCGGTCGACTATCGGCCCGGGACCAAGGTGCCGCTGCTGCTGGTGATCCACGGCGGCCCGACCGGCGTGTTCGTGCGCCTGTTCGCCGGCACGGCCGGCACCTACCCGATTGCCGCCTTCGCGGCCCGCGGCTACGCCGTGCTCCGCGCCAACCCGCGCGGCAGCAGCGGCTACGGCAAGGCGTTCCGCTACGCCAACCGGGCCGACTGGGGCGGCGGCGACTATCGCGACCTGATGAGCGGCGTCGATCGCGTCATTGCGATGGGGGTGGCCGATCCCGATCGCCTCGGCGTGATGGGCTGGAGCTACGGTGGGTTCATGACCTCGTGGATCGTGACGCAGACGAAGCGCTTCAAGGCCGCATCCACCGGCGCCGCGGTGACGAACCTCATGAGCTTCACCGGCGTCACCGACATCCCGGGCTTCGTCCCCGACTACTTCGGCGGCGAGTACCTGGACCACCTTCGACGCGTGGCAGACGCACTCGGCGATGTTCGCCGTCAAGGGCGTCACGACGCCGACGCTGATCCAGCACGGCGACGCCGACGACCGCGTGCCGATTCTCGCAGAGCTACGAGTGGTACAACGCGCTCAGGCGCCAGGGCGTGACGACGCGGATGACGGTGTATCCGCGCCAGCCGCACGGTTTCACCGAGCCGAAGATGACGCTCGATGCCGCCCGCGCCAACCTCGAATGGTTCGATCGGTTCGTGCTGGGCCGCGCGCCGGCGCCGAGCAATCCGTAGGGGGAGCGTTGCCGCTCGGCGTGCTCGTCCGTGCCGCGGCCGTGCCGGGGGTTACGAGTCGGCCGCGTCGCCCCCGCCCCCGCTCGCGGCCACGCCACGCCCGGCACTGAACACGATGCGCCGCTCCTGTGACGGAGGATGGAAGTAGTCGCGGACCTTGGCGGTCAGCCCGACCGCTCGGCCGACCAGCGTCCTGTTGAACAGCAGCAGCGACTGGTGCCACCGGACGGTGTCGGTCCACTGCTGCTCCCACTCGTACGGCTCGCCGGGGAAATCGAGCGCGGTGCAGCCTTCGGCGATCAACATCTCGATCAGCCGGGCCCGTCCGATGCTGGCCGCGCCCTGCGGCCGGTAGATATGGCGATAGCTCGTCTTGCTGTAGAAGTAGTGTCCGTTGCTGACGAGCCCGAGGTTGTGGGCGATCGCGACGCCCCCGAGCCGCAGGAACGTCAGGTGCAGGGTCCCCGCCTGACCGGCCCCCTCGACGAGGTCGCGGTAGAAGCTTGCCTGCTTCGGGGCCACGCTGATCGCGGTGCCGCGATCGTGCTTCCAGCTCTCACGCTCGATGTCCAGCAGCTCGTCGTAGGCGTGATCGAGCGGGTCGCCTGGCTGCACCCGCGTGAAGGTCACCTCCCCTTCCGCCGCCAGCTTCTTCTCGGCCCGCTTCAGATAGTTGCGCAGCTTGCCGGAACGGCCGGCGAGGTAGGCCTTGTAGCTGTCAGGCAACGGCAGGATGAAGGAGGGCGGTTCGAGGCGAAACCGATGACTGGCCCGACGACGAACCAGCTCGCTTCTGAGGACGTCTGCCAGGCGGTGATCCTCGAGCAACCGCGACACCTGGAGAACGTCCCAGCTCCCGGCCGCCGGGTCGGCGAGCGCGTCGAGCCACGCGCCGACCAACTCGCCGTCGTCGTGCTCGAGCAGCAGATCGGAGTGCGTCGCGTACTTGTCCTCCAGGGGCTGAAGGACGGTCACGGAGTGACCGAACAGGCGCTCGCGTTCCTTCCGCATCGGAACGAGTCCGACCACCTGCCCGGCCCGGCGGAGGACGACGAGAAATGACCGCCGGTCGGCCTCGCGACCCCGGACGAGCGCGCGACTCCACTCGAAGGAGACGGTGGGCTCGCGTCGGCTCCGTCGATACAGGGCGTCCCAGTCGTCCCTCAGGTCATCCATCGTCACCAGCGGCCGACGGATCTCGGTCTCAATCACGAGCGCTCCCCGGTGCTCACTGCGGCAGGCCCACCGAGCAGATGCGCCGGCCGGGCGGATGCACTGCGTGCGCGCACCACGCCCAGACCACCGTCTGAGGCGGTCGGCGAGTGATCGTCAAAGGGGGGACGACGCCCGCGATTATGCCACAGTCGAGCTGGCTGACCCACGACGTCGGCTCCCAACTGTCGCTTTGGTCGCGGTGGGGCCGACGTCATGCCCGCGCGCCTCGTCGCCAAGCGTCCCAGGCGCGAAAGTATACCCGCTTGATGATGGTCGGCAGGTAGCTCAGCGCGGACAAACTCAGGGCACGGTCGCCGTGCCTGGCGCTGAGGGCGAGATAGGGACGGGCGCGGCGCGGCAGGACGCGACGGAGGTGGCCGCTCTCGCCGCCGTAAGCGAGCATCGGCACCGCCACGGCGCGACAAAGGCGCGTGACGAGCTGATCGACCTTGGCGCGATGGGCCTGGTAATAGCGCGGCTCGCAGGCGTGCACGCGCGTGACCCGCAGCAGGCTCCGCTGCAGGGCAATCGACGTCTTGCCGCCCTGTGGTCCTCTCGTCGTGCTGACCTGACCGGGATGATAGCGGAGCCGGTAGGTCGGGTTGTCGATGAACGCGACCGTACCGGCGCGGCAGAGACGAAGCGCGAACTCCAGGTCGGCATACATGCCGATGTGGCGCCGCAGCAAGCCGGTCGTCGCCAGCACGCTCCGGCGATACATCACGCTGTTGGTGAAGACGACCATGTGGTGCAGGTAGGTCTCGTACAGGTCGCCGCGGTACTCCGAGCGCTCCAGCCAATGCGGTGCCCCGGCCGCGTCGGCCGCCCGACGCAGGACCGGGTTCTGCGAGAGCGGTGTCTGCTCCGAGAAGAGCCGCTCGTAGGCGCACGCGGGGTCGCGGTACGCCTTCAGGTGGTAGGTCTTCAGATGGAACTCGTCGAGATAGCCGGCGTCGTCGAACCCGGTCATCTCGGTGTACACCATCACGGTGTCCGGATGCCGATCGAGATGATCGACCTGCAGGGCGAGCTTGTGGGGGTAGTAGAGGTCGTCCGAATCGAGCCAGCACAGGTACTCGCCCCGCGCCAGGCGCATCCCGGCGTTGCGGCCCTCGGCGAATCCGGCCCGCTCGATCCGGGTATAACGGACTTTCGGCCCGTATCGAGCCGCGACCGCCTGGATGTCCTCGGTGGAGCCGTCGTCGACGACGATGATCTCGTAGTCGTCGCAGGTCTGCGCCAGCACGCTCTCGATCGCCCCTTCCAGCAACCGGGCGCGGTTGTAGGTCGGGATCATCACGCTGACGCGCGGGTCGCTCATGGCTCCTCAACGACACTAACGCGGCCGGGCCCGCGAGCGCACACCTACACCGCCGGCACGCTGGCGTGGTACTCCTGCAGGGATCGGACTTCCAGGCCCTCGTCGCGCAGGGCGCGGATGGCGCTGACCGTCGCCGCGCCGCCCGTCAGCGTCGTGATGCACGGCACGCTGTTCATCATCGCCGCGCGCCGCACGGTCCGGTCGTCGAAGAACGACTCGCGCCCCATCGGCGTGTTGATGACGAGGGCGATCTCCTTGTTGTAGATGCGATCGCCGACGTGCGGGCGGCCTTCGTTGATCTTGTAGGCGACGTCGACGTCGAGGCCGTGCGCGCGCAGGTAGGCGGCGGTGCCGCGCGTCGCCACCAGCTTGAAGCCGAGGCCAGCCAGGTCGCGGGCGATGCCGAGGACGTTCGGCTTGTCGTCGTTGTTGACGCTGATGAAGGCCGCGCCCGACAGCGGCAGCCGCTGGCCGGCCCCGAGCTGCGCCTTGGCGAAGGCGGTGCCGAACGACGCCGCGGCGCCCATCACCTCGCCGGTCGACTTCATCTCCGGCCCGAGGATGGTGTCGACGCCCGGGAAGCGGACGAACGGGAACACCGGCGCCTTGACGAATACGCCAGCCACTTCGATGTCGGCGGTCAGGCCGACCTGCGGCAGGGTCTCGCCCCCCATCAGGCGGGCCGCCATCTTGGCCAACGGCACGCCGCTCGCCTTGGAGAGATAGGGCACCGTCCGCGACGCGCGCGGGTTCACCTCGATGACGTAGACCTTGTCGTCCTTGATGGCGAACTGCGCGTTCATCAGGCCGACGACCTTCAACGCCCGCCCGATCCGCCGCGTGTAGTCACGGATGGTGAGCAGGTGCGTGTCGGCGACGAGGTAGGTCGGGACGACGCACGAACTGTCGCCCGAGTGGATGCCGGCCTCCTCGATGTGCTCCATCACGCCGCCGATGACGACGTTGCCCTGGGCGTCGACGAGCGCGTCCACGTCGAGCTCGAAGGCGTCTTCGAGGAAGCGGTCGATCAGGATCGGCCGCTCCGGTGACGCGTCGACGGCGTTGATCATGTAGCGCTCGAGCGCGGCCGGGTCGTAGACGATGGCCATCGCCCGCCCGCCGAGGACGTAGGACGGCCGCACCACCACCGGATAGCCGATGCCCCTGGCGACCTCGAGGGCCTCGTCCTTCGACACCGCCATGCCGTTGTCCGGCTGCGGGATCTGCAACTCATTGAGGAGCGCCGAGAAGCGCTCCCGATCCTCGGCGAGGTCGATCGAGTCGGGCGACGTGCCGATGATCTGGATGCCGGCCGCCTGCAGCGGCAGCGCCAGCTTGAGCGGCGTCTGGCCGCCGAACTGCACGACCACCGACACGTCGGCGCCGTTCGAGCGCTCGGTGTCGAGGATCGACATGACGTCCTCGAAGGTCAGCGGCTCGAAGAACAGCCGATCGACCGTGTCGTAATCGGTCGAGACCGTCTCCGGGTTGCAGTTGACCATCACCGTCTCGTAGCCGGCGTCGCGCAGGGCGAAGGCCGCGTGACAGCAGCAGTAGTCGAACTCGATGCCCTGGCCGATGCGGTTCGGGCCGCTGCCGAGGATGACGACCTTCTTCTTCGGCGTCGGCGCCGCTTCGCACTCCTGGTCGTAGGAGCTGTAGAGATACGGCGTGAACGACTCGAACTCCGCCGCGCAGGTGTCGATGCGCTTGTAGGCGGGGGCGATCTTCGCCGCCCGGCGCAGCTCGCGGACCTCGGCCTCCTTCACCCCGACCAGCAGGGCGAGGTCGCTGTCGGCGAAGCCCTGGCGCTTCAGGTAGTGGAGCCGCTTCGGCGTCAGCGCGCCGACGCCCTGTGCGGTGATCTCCTTGGCCATCGTGACGATGTCGGCGAACTGCGTCAGGAACCACGGATCGATCTTGGTCAGCTCGTGAATCTGCGCGGTCGTCCAGCCGCGCTCGAGCGCGCGGAACAGGGCCCACATGCGGCGGTCGTTCGGGATGACGAGCTGCCGCTGCAGCGCCGTCAGCTGCTCGTCGGTCTCGTCCCGCGGCTGGCCGAACAGCGAGGTTCGGCTGCCGAGCTCGAGCGAGCGGATGCCCTTGAGGAAGGCCTGCTTGAAGGTCCGGCCGATGGCCATCGCCTCGCCAACCGACTTCATCTGGGTGGTCAGCGTCTCGTCGGCCTGCGGGAACTTCTCGAAGGCGAAGCGCGGGATCTTGACGACGATGTAGTCGATGGTCGGCTCGAACGAAGCCGGGGTCACGCGGGTGATGTCGTTCGGGATCTCGTCGAGGCGGTAGCCGAGCGCGAGCTTGGCGGCGATTTTGGCGATCGGGAAGCCGGTCGCCTTCGAGGCCAGCGCCGACGAGCGCGAGACGCGCGGGTTCATCTCGATGACGACCAGGGCGCCGTCCTCGGGGTTGATCGCGAACTGGATGTTCGAGCCGCCGGTCTCGACGCCGACCCGGCGGATGATCCGCCGCGCCGCGTCGCGCATCCGCTGGTATTCCTTGTCGGTCAGGGTCAGGGCCGGCGCGACGGTGATGCTGTCGCCGGTGTGGACGCCCATCGGATCGATGTTCTCGATCGAGCAGATGACGACGAAGTTGTCGTCGACGTCGCGCATCACTTCGAGCTCGAATTCCTTCCAGCCGATGACCGACTGCTCGATCAGCACTTCGTGGATCGGCGACAGGCTCAGGCCCCGGCCGGCGATCTCGCGGAACTCCTCGACGTTGTAGGCGATGCCGCCGCCGACGCCGCCCATCGTGAACGAGGGGCGGATGATGGCCGGGAAGCCGGTCCGCGCGACCGCCGCCAGTCGCCTCGTCCAGCGACTTGACCACCGCCGACGCCGGCGTGTCGATGCCGATCTCGGTCATCGCGTTGCGGAACAGCTGCCGGTCTTCCGCCACCTTGATGGCCTCGACCGAGGCGCCGATCAGCTTGACGCCGTACTTCGCCAGCACGCCGTGCCCTTCCAGCTCGATGGCCAGGTTCAGCGCGGTCTGCCCGCCGACGGTCGGCAGCACCGCGTCCGGCCGCTCGCGCTCGATGATCTTGGCGACGACGTCGACGGTGAGCGGCTCGACGTAGGTGCGGTCGGCCAGCTCCGGGTCGGTCATGATCGTGGCCGGGTTGGAGTTGACGAGCACGACCTCGAGGCCTTCGGCGCGGAGCGCCTTGCAGGCCTGGGTGCCGGAGTAGTCGAACTCGCAGGCCTGGCCGATGACGATCGGGCCGGAGCCGATGACGAGGACGCGATGAATGTCGGTGCGCTTGGGCATTACGTGTGTCTTGTCGAATCTGCGTCGAGGAACTTCGCCGAACAGATAGTCCGCGTCGTGCGGGCCGGGCGCCGCTTCCGGGTGGTACTGCACGCAGAAGACCGGCAGCTCCCGGTGCCTGAGGCCCTCGACGGTGTGGTCGTAGAGGTTGACGTGGGTGACCTCGACGTCCGTCGGCAGCGACGCGGCGTCGACGGCGAAGCCGTGGTTCTGCGAGGTGATCTCCACCTTGCCGGTCTCGAGGTGCTTCACCGGGTGGTTGGTGCCGCGGTGGCCGAACTTCAGCTTGTAGGTCGTGCCGCCCATGCCCATCGCGAGCACCTGATGGCCGAGGCAGATGCCGAACACCGGCACGCCCGATTCGGCGGCGACCTTGGCGTTGCGGCCGACGTAGTCGAGCGCGGCCGGATCGCCCGGCCCGTTGCTGAAGAAGATCCCGTCCGGCTTGGTCGCCAGCACCTCCTCGGCCGGCGTCGTCGCCGGGAACACCTGCACGTCGAAGCCGTAGTTGGTGAAGCGGCGCAGGATGTTCCACTTCATCCCGAGGTCGTAGGCGGCGATGGTTCGCCGCGCGTCGCCCGGACCGGCCGACGCGAGGCGCGACGGCGTCACGATGAAGTCGGGCGGGCCGGCCGGCTCCCCCGCCCCCGTTGGCGACGTGGTCGCGTTCCACAGTCGAACGGCGCCTCGCAGGTCACCGCCTTGACCCAGTCGGCGCCCTCCATCTTCGCCGACGCCCTGGCCTTCTCGACCAGCGCCTCCGGGCTGACGTCACCGGTGGCGATGACGCCGCGCATCACGCCGACGCCGCGCAGCACGCGGGTCAGCGCGCGGGTGTCGATCTCGGCGATGGCGACGATGCCGTTCGTCTTGAGGTAGTTGGTGAAGGTGTCCTCGGCGCGCCAGTTCGACGACATCGGCGACGCTTCGCGGACGACGAAGCCGGCGACATGACGTGCGGCGCGACTCGCAATCTTCGGCGGTGACGCCGTAGTTGCCGATCTGCGGCGCGGTCATCGTCACGATCTGGCCGGAGTAGGAGGGGTCGGTCAGCACCTCCTGGTAGCCGGTGAGGCTGGTGTTGAACACCACCTCGCCGGTCGTCTCCCCGTCGGCGCCGATCGAGACGCCTTCGAACGTCTGGCCGTTTTCGAGCGCGAGCGTTGCGGTCTTCATCGTGTCTTCTGGAGCCGTGAGGCCTTGCACAAGTCCCGGGCGCGGCGCCCCGATGGCCAGGCGCGACGAGGGAGCATATTGGCGATATGTGAGCGAGGAGCAACGCAGCCAGCGGGGATGCCCCGCCCGGGAATCGTGTGAGGCCTCGCGGTTCCAGAAGACACTAGTTGTCTTCCTCGAGAGACGCGGCGACGCGCACGCTCTGCCCGGCGACGATGGTCGTGGTCGTCGACCAGGGGCGGTGGCCCGGCAGCTCGAGCCGGATCTGGTGCGCGCCCGGCTCGACATCCGAAATCTGCAGCGGCGTCGTGCCGATGACACGCCCGTCGATGATGACGGCGGCGCCCGACGGGCGCGACTCGACGCGCAGCACGCCCGTCCGGGCGCCCGGGCGCGTGGCGGCCGGCGCCGGCCGCTCCGGGCCGCGGACGCGGGCCAGCTGGAAGGACACCGTCGTCCCCGCCGACCGCGCGTCGACGGCGACGCGGCGGCTCTCGGCGACGTAGCCGTCCTCGACCACCCGGACCGCGTGCGTGCCGATGCTCAGGCCGCGGACCGTGAGCGGCGTCCGGCCGCGCCAGGAGCCGTCGATCAGCACGCCGGCCTTGCTCGGCGTCGAGCGGATGGCGAGCTGGCCGGTGGTCGGCGCCGCGGCGGCCGGCCGGCCGCGCGGGGCAGCAGGCGGTTCCGTCGCTGGTTGGTTCGGCGCCGGAGCGGTGGCGGCGGGACTGGCCGGCGCCGGACGCGGCGGGTCCGCACGGCCCTCGGGCACCGGGGGCGTGTCCGGGACCACCGTGGGCGGTGTCGGCGGGGTGTCGCCGAAGGTCGCCGACGTCGTGCCGGTCTCGCCGCCCAAGGCGCGCTGCGCGGCGCGCTCGCCACTGCGATGCCCGACCAGGTAGCCGCCGGCGGCGCCGACGGCCAGGCCGAGGCCGAGCGTCAGCGCGAGGACGACGAGCGGCGGCGTGTGCGTCGCCGGTTCGGCGACAGCCAGCGGCGCCGGCGACCGGTCAAATGCCGCGTCTTCGCCGCCGAAGGTCCGGAAGAGCATCGACTCGGGCTCGCGCTCGGGCTCGGGCGTCTCGACCCGCAGCGGCGGATCGATGGCGATCGCCTCGTCGAGGATCAGCGTCGGATCGAGTGCCGGCTCTGGCGCGTGCGGCGCCGGGACGACGTAGGCCTGGACGGGCGCGATCGGCCCGGTCGGCGAGTCGTCGACCGGCTTGGCGGGTGCGCTGCCGGCGACCATCGTCGCCTCCTCCGAGTCCTCGACGCCACGGCGCGGCGGCTCCCAGAAGGTGCCCTGCCGCGCGAACTCGGCCAGCGCCTCGGGTGTCGGCGGCTCGCCGGCGGGGCGCGCCGGCCGGCTCGGCGCCGGCGCCATCATCGCGGTGACGGCAATCGTCTCTGACGCGGACGGCGGCGAGTCGAGCGCGGCGCACAGCGCCTGGGCGAAGGCGGTGGCGGTCGACGGCCGATGATCGGGCCGCTCGGCCAGCATCGCCGCCAGCGCCGTGGCGGCGCGCGGGATGTCCGACGTCGCGGCGCGCGCGGCCAGGCCGGCGGCGAGGTCGTCGCCGGCGCCGAGGAGGCGGCGGCCGCTGACGATCTCGTAGGCGATCACCCCCAGGGCGTAGCGATCCGCCGGCGCGTCGAGCGGCTTCTGCGCCAGCGTCTCGGGCGCGGTGAACGGCCGCCGCCGCGGCGGACGCAGGCCGGCCACGCCGACGGCGGCAGCGACGCCGAAGCCGCTGACGATGACGCCGCCGTCGGGCTTCAGGAAGATGTCGCGCGGGTGCAGGCTGCCGTGGTCGAGGCCGTGTGCGTGGGCCGTGTCGACGGCGTCGGCGAGGGCGCGAACGAGTGCCATCGCCTCGTCGAGCGGCAGCAGCCCGCCTTCCCGGAGTCGCATGTCGAGCGTCGGACTGGACAGGTGCTCCATCGCCAGCCACGGCGTGTCGCCCTCGAGGCCGGCGTCGAGCAACGGCACGAGGCCTTCGACCGACGGCGCCTGGCCGACGAGCGCGCGCAGGGCATCGGCGATGGAGGGGGCGAGCTCGGGCGAGACGTCCAGCTTGAACGCCTTGATCGCGACGATATGGAAGGCGACGGTGTCCTGCGCACGGAACACGGGGCCCTGCGCGCCCATCCCGATCTGATGGAGGACGGGGAACGGCCCGAAACTCTGGCCGCTCGGGGGGTTGGCTCCCCCGTTCGAAGAACTGGTGAGGTCGTGGTTCAGCGCATTGCCCTCGCCAGGCCGACCCCCGCCCGGCCTCGCGGCTCCAGCGGGCCGCCTATCGGACTGACCGACCCGCGATTATAGCAAGGGTGTCGCCCGCGCGCAGAGCTGGAGCGCCAGCCCCCAGGGGTCGCGCAGCATCAGCAGCCGCGACCCGTCCGGCAGGCGGCCGTCCGACACGGCCGTGGCCCCGGCCTTGACCAGTGCGTCGCGATCCGCGTCGGGATCCCGGGAGTCGAACGCGAGGTGCAGCACCAGCGGATCCATGGCGGCGTAGTCGGGGATGCTGGCGTCGCGATTCTCGTAGATCTCGACGACGGTCGCGCCGGCGACGTCGGCCAGGAAGCGGGTGTGCGGGGGGCCGCTCCACCCGGCGGACGATGCGCATGCCGAGGTGTGCGACGTACCAATCGGCGATGGCGCGGGGATCGGCGACGTTGAGGGCGACGTGTTCGAGACGGAGAACGGGCAAGACACCTCCAGAGCGCCCGCCCGGTATAGCACAGACTGGCGGCCCGCCTCCGCCAGGGCTTCGGCGCGGCGACCGCGCCGGGTGGCGCGGTCGATGTATTGACACTCGTCTAAAAGGTCTGCGACAGTACCCGGGCGTGAGCGCCAGCCAGGTTTCGCCAACTCCCTCCACCGCGCCGTCGGCGTCGGGCACGCCCGCCATGGGCGTCGAGCTCGCCCAGCTGCCGTGGGCCCGGCCCTTCAACCTGGACGTCGCCACCGCCTTCGACAAGGTCGCGCACGCGTTCGCCGGCGACCCGGCCCAGCCGGCGGCGTGGCGCGACGCCATCGCGCGAGTCACGGCGCAGCCGCGCGATCGCGGCGCCATCGCTGCGGCGCTGGCGGCGCAGCAGTCGGCCCGGCAGACGCCCGAGGCGGCCCGCGCCAACGCCGCCCGCCTCGCCGATCCGCGCACCGTCGTCGTCGCCACCGGCCAGCAGGCCGGCGTCTTCGGCGGCCCGATCTTCACGCTGTTGAAGGCGCTCACCGCCATCAAGCTGGCCCGCGGGTCGAGGCGACGCACGGCGTGCCGGCGGTGCCGGTGTTCTGGGTCGACGCGGAGGATCACGACTGGAACGAAGTCGCCGGCTGTACGGTTCTCGACGCCGAGCTGGCGGCGAAGACCGTCAGCGTCGGCTCGCGTCCGCGTCCGGGTTCGTGTCCGATCTCCGCCCTCCCGCTCCCGCCCGGCGCCGCCGCCGCCGCCCTCGCCGCCCTGCGCGAGGCGCTTCCCGCCGACCGAGTTCACCGCCGCCCTGCTCGACACGCTCGGCCCGCCACTACGCGGATGGCGTGACGCTGGCGCGCGGCTTCGCCGGCCTGATGGACGACCTGCTCGGCCCGCTCGGCCTGGTCGTCTACGACGCCTCCGATCCGGCCACCAAGCCGCTCGTCGCCGCGCTGTTCGCCCGCGAGCTGTCGTCGCCCGGCGAGACGTCCGATCCTCGCCTCCGCCGCCGGCGCCGCCCTCGAGGCGCGCGGCTACAAGGCGCAGGTTACGCCGGGCCCCGAGGCGACCGCGCTGTTCGCGCTCGGCGAGACGCGCGAGCCGATCCGGCGCACCGACGCCGGCGACTACACGATCGGCGATCGCCCGGTGGGCCGTGCCGACCTCGTCGCCGACGCGACGGCGCACCCCGAACGCTTCAGCCCGAACGTGCTGCTGCGGCCGCTCGTCCAGGACACGCTCTTCCCGACCGTCGCCTACGTCGGCGGGCCCGAGCGAGGTCGCCTATTTCGCGCAGCTGAAGGACGTCTACGCCCACTTCGGCCTGCCGATGCCGTTGATCGTGCCGCGGGCCACGGCGACGTTCGTCGACGGCGCCGGCCTGCGCTTCCTGCAGAAGGCCGGCGTCGAGCTGGGCGCGCTCCAGGCGCGCGACGACGCCGCCCTGAACCGGCTGCTCGAGCAGACGCTGCCGCGGGCGGTCGAAGACGCGCTGCAGGCGGCACGGGCCGACCGTCGAGGCGCGGATGGCAGACCGTCATCGCCGCCGTCCCGGCCGTCGACGCGACGCTCGAGGGCGACGGCCGAGATCGACGCTCGGCAAGATGACCCACGAGCTCGGCACGCTGCACCAGAAGGTGGTCCAGGCCGCCAAGCGACGCGACGACACGCTGCGCCGCCAGTTCGAGCGGGCCCGCGGCCTCGCCTTTCCCGGCGGCGAGCCGCAGGAGCGGGCCATCGGCGTGGTCTGGCTCCTCAACCGGATAGGTCCGGCCCTGGTCGAGATCCTCGATCGGGAGCTGCCAGTCGACGCCGCCCAGCCGGTGCCGACGCAGCCACTGGGTTTTCACGCTGTAGGCGCCGGTCAGCGCGCGCCGCGTCAATTCCCAATCTCCAACTGCCAACTCCCAAGGAACGTCCAACACCCAACAACCAACCGGACCGGCTTCGCCGCCGCGTCTCGTCAGTTGGCCGTTGGAAGTTGGGAGTTCCTTGGCAGTTGGCAGTTGGAAATTGGGAGTTCGCGCCCGCCGCGGGGGGCGCGCGCTCTACCGCGCGCCCCCCGTCGATCCGAAACACCGTAAAGCTGTGTCAGCCTCGAAGTCCCGCCCGCGCACCCAGACCGCCGCCCCGAAGGCCAGGATCCGCCGCAAGCGGCGCTGGCTGCGCTATCTGATCGCGGCGTTCGCCGGGCCGCTGCTGCTGATCGTCGACGGTCCTCTCCTACTACTACGTCACCCTGTCGCGCGTCATCGAAGCGCGCCTGCACGGTGAGGTCGAACGCTCGTGGCCGCGGATCTACGCCCGGCCGCTCGAGCTGCGCGCCGGCCAGTCCCTCACCGCCGACGGCCTGATCGAGCGGCTCAACGATCTCGGCTACGCCGGCCGGCCGCAGGTCACCGAGGCCGGCCAGTTCTCGCTCGGCGAGAACGCCATCGAGCTGTCGATCCGCGGCGGCAGGCAGGAGGGCACGGTCATCCGGGTCGTGTTCGGCCCGGCCGGGGCCAAGCCGGGGACGCCGGCGACGGCGACGATCCGCCGCATCGAGCGGGCCGAGGATGGCACCTCGCTCGGCCGCGTGGTGCTCGAGCCCCCGCTCCTCACCGCGCTCGTCACCGCCGGCCGCGAGAAGCGGCGCAAGGTGCCGCTGTCGCAGATCCCCAAGCACGTGCGCGACGCCGTGCTGGCGATCGAGGACCGCCGCTTCTACGACCATCCCGGCGTCGACCTGATCGGATCGGCGGCGGCCGTCGTGACCAACCTCCGCGGCGACAAGGCCTACCTGGTCGGCGGCAGCACGCTGACGCAGCAGCTGGTCAAGAACCTGCTGCTGACGCCCGAGAAGACGATGACGCGCAAGCTCAAAGAGCAGTTCATGGCCGTCATCGCCGAGCGCCGCCTGTCGAAGGATCAGATCCTCGAGCTGTACCTGAACGAGGTCTACCTCGGCAACCGCGGCTCGTTCGCCGTCCACGGCCTGCCCGAGGCGGCGCGCCTCTACTTCGGCAAGGACGTGCTGAACCTGTCGCTCGCCGAGGCGGCGACGCTCGCCGGCATGATCCAGTCTCCGCAGGCGCTGTCGCCGTTCCGCTCGCCGGAGCGCTGCACCGAGCGGCGCAACGTCGTGCTGTCGGTGATGGCCGAGACGGGGGTGGCGCACCCGGCCGAGGCCGAGCGGGCCAGCAAGGAGCCGCTCCTCGCGTCGGCGCGCGCGCTGGAATCCGAAGCGCCCTACTTCGTCGACTACGTCGAGCAGGAGCTGGCCAGCCGGTCGATCGATATCCGCCGCTCGTCGGCTGACGTCTACTCGACGCTCGACCTGCACCTGCAGCGCCTCGCCCAGGAGGCGCTTCGGGTCGGCCTGAGGCGCATCGACGAGCAGCTGGCCAAGCGACGCCGCAAGGTCGGCCCGGCCCAGGCCGCCATCCTCGCCGTCGACCCGCGGACCGGCGAGATCCTGGCGATGGTCGGCGGCCGCTCCTACAACCAGTCGCAGTTCAACCACGTGACCGCGGCCCACCGTCAGCCCGGCTCGGTGTTCAAGCCGTTCGTCTATCTCACGGCGTTCGAGCAGGCGCTCGCCGACGGGCGCACGGATCTGTCACCGGCGATGGTCGTGACCGACGAGCCGACGACGTTCGTGTTCGACGAGAAGGACTACGCGCCCGGCAACTACGATGGCGAGTTCGTCGGCCCGATCACGCTGCGACATGCCCTCGCCGGGTCGCGCAACATCCCGACCATCAAGGTCGCCGAGATGATCGGCTTCGACAAGGTCGCCGACCTCTGGCGCCGGCTCGGCGTCGGCACGCCGCCGCAGCCCTATCCGTCGATCGCGCTGGGTGTCTTCGAGGCGACGCCGCTCGAGGTCGCCACTGCCTACACGATCTTCACCAACGGCGGCCGGGTGCGGCCGGTGCACGGTGTCCAGTCGCTGCTCGTCGACGGCAACACCGTCGCCCCGCCGCCGCTCCCCAAGGGGGCCCAGGTGGCCAAGCCGGAAACGACCTACCTCGTCACCAGCATGATGCAGAGCGTGCTCGACGAGGGGACCGGCGCCTCGGCGCGGTCGGCCGGGTTCAAGCTCGAGGCGGCCGGCAAGTCGGGCACGACCAACGACCAGCGCGATGCCTGGTTCGTCGGCTTCACGCCCGAGCTGCTGACGGTCGTCTGGGTGGGCATCGACGACAACACCCCGCTCGGCATGACCGGCAGTCAGGCCGCCCTCCCGATCTGGACGTCCTTCATGACGCGGGCCCTCGCCGGCCGGCAGAGCTCGACGTTCGAGATCCCGAACGGCCTGGAGTTCGCCGACATCGATCCGGACAGCGGCGCCCTGGCCATGCCCAACTGCCCGAAGATCCGGCACGAGGCGTTCCTGCCGGGCAGCGTGCCCACGGTGGGCTGCACTTTGCACGGTAGTGGATCGATATACTGATCGGATTGTTTACGGCAGCTGGGCTGCCGAGGAAGGTTCATCACGTGTACGTCCGTCCGTTCGTTGGAGTGATCGCGCTGGCGCTCGTCGCCGCCTGCAACCGGCAGCCGGCCGCAGCCAGCCAGACCACCGCGCAGGCCACCGCGGCGGCGACCCCGGCGAAGCCGGCGGCCGGCCAGGCGCCGATAGCCGGCCAAACGGGGTCAGCCGGCCCGGCGGGGGCACCCGGCCAGGCCGCCCCCGGCGCTCCGCCCGCCGAAGAGAAGCCGAAGCCGGTGCCGGCGGTGCTGCCGCAGGTGTGCGCCAAGATCGACGGTCAGCCGGTCGGCCGCGCCGAGCTCGAAGCCGCCGTGAAGGACGCCGAGGCCCGCGCCGGTCGCACCGTGCCGCCGGCCGAGCGTGACTCGGTCTACCGCGGCCTGCTCGACCGGGTCATCCTGTTCAAGCTTCTGGCAAGCGAGGCCAAGGTCCGCGGCATCACCGTGACGCCGCAGGAAGTCACCGAACGCATCGCCCAGATCAAGCAGCAGTTCCCGAGCGAGGCCGAGTTCCAGAAGGAGCTGACCAAGCGCCACACGACGATGGCCCAGCTCCAGGACGAGCAGAAGCGCGACCTGGTGAACGCCAAGACGATCGAGGCCGAAGTGGCGCCGAAGCTGGTGGTCACCGACCAGGATCTCGAGGCGTTCTACAAGAGCAACCCGGACCAGTTCAAGGAGCCCGAGTCGGTCCGCGCCAGCCACATCCTGTTCGGCGTGACCAAGGAGGCGCCGCCGGCGACGAAGGCGGCGACGAAGACCGAGGCCGAGGGCGTGCTCAAGCGCGTCAAGGCCGGCGAGGACTTCGCCGCGCTGGCCAAGCAGTACTCGAAGGATCCCGGATCCGCGGCCGTCGGCGGCGACCTGAACTTCTTCCCCAAAGGCCAGATGGTGCCGGCGTTCGATGCCGCGGCCTTCACCCTGAAGCCGGGCGAGATCAGCGAACTCGTCGAGACCGAGTTCGGGTACCACATCATCAAGCTGACCGAGAAGCGGACCGGCCGCACCATCCCGCTGGTCGAGGTCAAGGACCGCCTGAGCGAGTTCCTGAAGCAGCGCAAGCAGCAGGAGCTGGTGCAGCAGTACCCGCTCGGGCTCAAGTCGAAGTACCGCGTCGAAGTTCTCCTCTGAGGGCCGGTCAGGGAATAGGTGAGGCGTCTCCGGGCGGCGAGGCGCCCGGATCGCAAGGCGCGAGGAGGAAGCATGCCGGGTGCATGTGACCGACGAGCAACGCAGCGAGGCGGGATGCATCGACGGCCGGAGATGCCTCGACTATTCCCTGACAGGCCCTGAGCACCCTCCAGATCCGCGACGCCACCGTCCTGACGATGGATGACGACCGCACGGTCGTCACCGGGGACGTGTGGATCGCGGACGGCGTGATCACCCGGGTCGGGCCCACCCCGCCCGGGACCCCGCCGGCGGATCGCGCGATCGCCGCCAACGGCGGCTACCTCCTTCCCGGCTTCATCCAGACCCACGTCCACCTCTGCCAGACCCTGTTCCGCGGCCTGGCCGACGATCTGCCCCTGCTGGAGTGGCTCAAGCGGCGCGTCTGGCCGCTCGAAGCCGCCCACACGCCGGCGACGCTGGCCGCCTCGGCGCGACTCGCCGTCCACGAGTTGCTGCGCACCGGCACGACCACCGTGCTGACGATGGAGACGGTGCACGACACCGACGCCGTGCTCGAGGCGATCGCCCCGACCGGCATCCGCGCCACCGTCGGCAAGTGCCTGATGGACGACGGCGGCGACGCCCCAGCCCGGCTGCACGAGCCGTGGCGCGCCGGCATCGACGCCAGCCTCGACCTGCACCGCCGCTGGCACGGCCAGGCCGGCGGCCGGATCCGCATCGCGCTGGCGCCGCGCTTCGCGGTGTCGTGCTCGCGGACGCTGCTCGAGGCGGTCGCCGCCGAGTCCGCCGCCTCGGGCGTCCTGGTCCATACGCACGCCAGCGAGAACCGCGACGAGGTCGCCTACGTCCGCGCGAAGACCGGCCTGAACAACATGGCCTACCTGGCCGCGGTCGGCCTGGCGTCGCCGCGCCTGTGCGTAGCGCACTGCGTCTGGGTCGACGACGCCGAGCAGGCGGTGATGGCCGAGCGCGGCGTCCAGGTGCTGCACTGCCCCGGCTCGAACCTGAAGCTCGGCTCCGGCGTCGCGCCGATCGTCGCGCTGCGCGCCCGGGGCATCGGCGTCTCGCTCGGCGCCGACGGCGCCGCCTGCAACAACCGGCTCGACATGTTCGACGAGATGCGGCTGGCGGCGACGCTGCAGGCGGAACGCCACGGCCCCGGCTCGCTGACCGCCCGCGACGTCCTGCTCATGGCCACCCGCGGCGGCGCGCAGGCGCTGGGCCTCGACGCCGAGATCGGGTCGATCGAGCCGGGCAAGCGCGCCGATCTCGTCCTGGTCCGGTCGGACGCGGTGCACCAGGCGCCCGGCACCGACCCGTGGTCGACGCTGGTCTACGCCGCCCGCGGCACCGACGTCGCGATGACCATGGTCGACGGGCGGATCCTGGTCGAGGACGGCGTCCCGGTCGGCCTGGACGGCGGCGCCATCCTCGCCGAGTCGCGGGCCGCCGCCCGGACGCTCATGAGCCGGGCCGGCCTGCTATAATCCGGTTAGCAGTCCACCGGCAAGACTGCTAAGCATCATGCCCCATCCTCCCCGCTACGCGGCCCCGGAGCTGTCGGATCGTGTGCTGCGCCTCCTCGGCGCGCTGGTGCGGGAATACATCGAGCACGGCGAACCGGTGTCGTCGCAGTGGCTGGCCGGACACGGCGGCTGCGCCGTCTCGTCGGCCACCGTCCGCAACGTCCTGGCCCGGCTCGAGGAACAGGGCTACGTCAAGCAGCCGCACACCTCGGCCGGCCGCGTCCCGACCGACCTCGGCTATCGGCAGTACGTCGACGGCCTGATGCAGGGGCGCCGCCCGGCTCGTCCCTCACCCGAGGTCGAGGCGCGGCTGCGCCAGGGCAGCTCGATGCCCGAAGTGCTGGCGAACGCTTCGCACGAACTGGCCCGGCAGACGCAGTACGTCGGCTTCGCCTGGGCCCCCTCGAACGAACGGCTGCTCCAGCGCATCGAGTTCGTGCCGCTCGACGGCGGCCGCGTCCTGGTCGTCGTCGTCGCGATGAACGGCGAGGTGGCGCACAAGGTGGTGCCGTTTGCCGGCCCGGCCAGCCGCGAGCAGCTGATCGAAGCCGCCAACTACCTGACCGCCGAGTACGGCGCGCTGCCGCTCAGCGAGATTCGCGCCCGCCTGATCGCCGACATGCAGGCCGAGCGCGCGCTCTACGACGCGCTGTTCGCGCAGACGCTGGCGCTGGCCGAGGAGACGCTGGCGTCGCTGCCCGGCGACGGCCACGTCTTCGTCTCGGGCGCGCCGACCATCGCCGATCTCGGCCTCAGCCCGGAGGCGCTGCCGACGCTGCGCGCGCTCCTGGCGATGCTCGAAGAGAAGGAACGCCTGGCCCGGCTCCTCACCGCGTATCTCGAGGACAACGGCCTCACCATCGTCATCGGCACCGAGCACCTGTCGCCCGATTTCCAGTCCCTCAGCCTGGTGCTCACGACCTGCACGGACGACGCCCGCATCGGCGTCGTCGGCATCCTGGGGCCGACCCGGATGCGCTACTCGCGCGCCATCGCCGCCGTCGACAGCGTGTCGCACGCGATGAGCCGCGTCTTCGCGAGCTGAGCGCCCTTTTCTCGCCGGCCGGCGCCCCGCGCCGCCCGCCACCCACGACCATGACTGATTCCGCCCACGACGCCGATCCGAAGACCCCGCGCCCGGATCCTGGCCCAGGCCAAGACGCCGCGACGCCCAACAACATGGCGCTGCAGGAGGACCCGGACCAGGTCCTGAAGGAGCGCGACGACTATCGCGACCGGCTGCTCCGGTCGATCGCCGAGTTCGACAACTACCGCAAGCGCATCGAGCGCGAGCGGCGCGAGCTGGCCGAGTTCGTCTCGTTCGAGATCCTGACCGACCTGCTGCCAGTGGTCGACGATCTCGAGCGCGCGCTGGCTGCCGCGCCGGCCCACGGCACGGCGCAGACGGTCGCCTCCTATCGCACCGGCGTCGAGCTGATCTACAAGCAGCTCGCCGAGCTGCTCCGCAAGCGCAACGTCACCGCCATCGAGGCCGCCGGCGCCGACTTCGATCCGCACATCCACCAGGCCGTGGCCTCCGAGCCGTCGGCCAGCCATCGCGACAGCGAGGTCATCGAGGAGCTGCGCCGCGGCTACCGGCTCGGCGAGCGTCTCCTGCGGCCGGCGATGGTGAAGGTGGCCTCGCGTGGCTAGAGCTCGACTTCTACGAGGTCCTAGGCGTCGACCCGCTCGGCCTCGGACGGGGAGATCAAGAGCGCCTATCGCAAGCTGGCGCTGAAGTACCACCCCGATCGCAACCCGGGCGACCACTCGGCGGAAGAGAAGTTCAAGGAAGCGGCCGAGGCCTACGCGATCCTCGCCGATGGCGACAAGCGGGCCGCCTACGATCGCTTCGGCCACGCCGGCGTCGGCCAGGCCGGCGGGCCGCAGGGTTTCGACCCGTCGGTCTTCTCCGACTTCGGCGACATCCTCGGCGGCCTCGGCGACATCTTCGGCTTCGGCGACGTCTTCGGCGGCCGCCGGCGCCGGGCCGCGCCGCGGCGCCGACCTGCGCTACGACCTCGAGATCGCCTTCGAGGCCGCGGCCAAGGGCTCCGAGACGCAGATTCGCATCCCGCGCGAGGAGACCTGCGCGACCTGCAAGGGATCCGGCTCGGCCACCGGCGCCGGGTCCGGAGACGTGCCCGCAGTGCCGCGGCGTCGGCCAGGTCCGCTACCAGCAGGGCTTCTTCACCGTCGCCAAGCACGTGCGGCCACTGCCGCGGCGCCGGCCGCATCATCACCAAGCCGTGCGCCACCTGCCGCGGCAACGGCCGCGACCACCGAGCAGCGCGAGCTCAAGGTGAAGATCCCGGCCGGCATCGCCACCGGGCAGCGCCTGCGCCTGAGCGGCGAGGGCGAGCACGGCACGCAGGGCGGCCCGCCGGGCGACCTCTACATCGTCGTGCATCGTCGCCGACCATCCGTTCTTCCAGCGCCACGACGACGACCTGCACTGCGAGCTGCGCGTGCCCTTCCCGACGCTCGCGCTCGGCGGAACGGTCCAGGTGCCGACCCTCGACGGCGAGGACGCGCTGCACGTGCCCGACGGCGACCGCCAGCGGCACGGTGCTGCAAGATCGCGGCACAAGGGCCTGCCCAACGTCTCGGGCCGCGGCCAGGGCGACCTGTTCGTCTCGGTCGTCGCCGCCGTGCCGAAGAAGCTCTCCAAGGAACAGCGCAAGGCGATGGAGGAGCTGCGCCGGCTGCTGCCCACCGAGGTCCAGCAGACCGAGCGCGACGCCGACGAGAAGTCGGTCTTCGAGCGCGTCAAGGACATCTTCGGGTGAAGCGCTGGCCGGCGCTCGACGTCCACGTCGGGCCTGACGTTCGTCGCGGCGCGGGCGGCGATCGCGCCGGGCTGTTCGCCGCCTGGCTGGACGACTACGCCCCGACCGCGCTCACCGAGCTCGAAGCCGGCGAGGACGCGCTGGCATGGCGGGTGTTCTTCGCCAGCGACGAAGCGCGGACGATCGCCGCGCACGCCCTCGCCGCCGCCCCCGAATGGCAGCGGCGCGACCGCCTCGGCCGATCGACGTCGACGACGAAGCCTGGGCCGAACGCTCGCAGGCGTCGCTTGACCGCCATCCGGGTCGGGCGGATCGTCGTGACGCCGCCCTGGGATACGGCTGGCGCCGCGGCGCTGGCCCGCGAGGCCGACGCCGAGGCGGCAACCGGCGGCGAGCCACTCGCCATCACCATCGAACCGTCGATGGGGTTCGGCACCGGACACCACGAATCGACGCGGCTGTGCCTGGCGGCGCTGCAGCGCCTGTCCCTGGCCGGCCGATCGGTCGTCGACGTCGGCACGGGATCGGGCGTCCTGGCCATCGCGGCGTCGCGGCTCGGCGCCGCCTCGGTCGTCGCCCTCGACGACGACCGCGACGCCCTCGACTCGGCGATCGCCAACGTCGCGCTGAACGCGGTGCCAGCCGGCCGGGTCGAGATGCGCATCGCCAACGTCATGGCCGAAGCGCTGCCGGCCGCCGACGTCGTTGCTCGGCAACCTGACGGGCGCGCTGCTCCGGCGCGCCGCCGCCACGCTGATCGCGGCGATCGCGCCCGGCGGCTGCCTGATCGTCAGCGGCTTCACCGAGGACGAGCGCCTCGCCGTCGAGCACGCCTTCGCGCCCCTCGCGGTCCGCCACGCCGAGAGCGAGCACGGGTGGCTCGCCCTCACCTTCGGCTGACGTCAGTCGTCCAGGAACGACGCCACGGCGTCCACGAACGCCTCGGGCATTGCCCAGATCAGGGCGTGGTCGCCATTCTCGAGCACCACGAGCCGCGAGCCGGGGATGCCGTCGTGCAGCTGCTTTGCATGGTGCATCGGCACCGCGGTGTCGACGCCGCCGGCCAGCACCAGCGTCGGACAGCGAATGCCGCCGAGGCGCGTCCGGCTGTCGAACGCCATCGACGCCCGCCATGCCGCGATCATCAGCACGGCATCCTGCTCGCCGATCAGCGCCGCCACCCAGTCGGCCCGGGCGCGCTCGACCCGCGTCAGACCCTGGGCGATGACCAGGCGCGCGAATCGCCGCATGCCCAGCAGCCGGATCAGCAGCGGCGCGACGTGGCCCTCGACGCGCTCGCGCCACGTCGCCATGTTGTAGGCGTAGGTGCAGGCGAGGACGAGCCGGCGGCAGCGCGCCGGATGATCGAGCACGAGCTGCCGCGCGATCGCCCCGCCCTGCGAGTAGCCGACGACGTCGGTCGTCGCGATGCCGAGATGGTCGAGCAGGTCGATCAGATCCTGCGCCAGCTGCGCCGCGCTGTACGGCGGCGGCAGATGCCGGCGCGGCCGTGGCCGCGCAGATCCGGCCCGATGACGCGATGCCGCGCGGCGAGGCGCTCGAGCACCGGCGCGAACATCTCGCCGGTGATCATCACGCCGTGGATCAGGAGGAGCGGCGGGCCGGAGCCGTGCTCGGTCCAGGCCAGCGGCGGCGCCGCCATCACGCCTCGCGACCGGGCCCGGACGCGGTCATCCCCGCGTCTCCCAGCCGAGGATGCCCAGGGCGACGATCGGCGCCGTCTCGGCGCGGAGGACCAACGGGGAGCATCTCCAGGGGTGCCATCCGGCCGCCAGCGCGCGCGCCGTTTCGTCCGGCGTCCACCCGCCTTCCGGGCCCGACAGGACGACGACGGGGCCGGGCCGGCGAGCGGGCAGCGTCGTCGCCGCCTCGAGGCCGGGCTCACACAGCACGAGCCGCGTCGCGCCCGTCCAGGCGGGATCGGCCAGCACGGCGTCGAGGGGACGCGCCGCCGAGATGGCCGGCAGGACACTGCGGCCGCACTGCTTCGCGGAGGCCAGCGCCACGCGGCGCCAGCGATCAACGACGGTGTCGGCCTGCGAGGCGCGCGAGGGGACGACGGTCCGCGCCGTGACGACCGGCGCGATGGCCGCGGCGCCGAGCATCGTCGCGTCGCGGATCAGCGCGTCCATGGCGTCGCCCTTGAGCACCGCCGGCGCGATCGTGATCGCGACGGGCAGCTCGCCGCCGGCGGTGTGCGGTTCGAGCACACGGAACTCGAGGCGCTCGCCGCGCGCGCCGATCACCTCGGCCACGACGGCCAGGCCGGCACCGTCGAACAGCACCGTCCGATTGCCCGGGACGAGCCGCACCACCCGCGTCGCGTGGCGCCCCTCGGCGCCGCCGAGGATCAGCGTCGCGCCCGGCGTGGGATCGATCGGCGCCAAATGAAAGCGTGGCAACGACATGGCGCGGTATACTGCAGCCGGATGCTGTTCCAAGGACAGATCCTCGGCAAGTACAAAATCCTGTCCCCGCTCGGGAGCGGCGGATTCGGCACCGTATACCTCGCGCGCGACACCTGGATCGACAAGCAGGTCGCGATCAAGGTGCCGCACCGGCAGAACCTCGACTTCGGCGACCTGCTGCGCGAGCCGCGCCTGCTCGCCAGCGTCTCGCACCCCAACATCGTCGCCATCACCACCGCCGAGAAGCAGGACGGCGTGTTCTTCATCGTGATGGAGTACGTGCCGGGCGAGACGCTCGAGACGATCATCCTGCGCGACGGCGCCCTCGACCTCGGCCGGGCCCTGGACTACGCCTGCCAGATCTGCAACGCCGTCGATCACGCCCACCGCCAGGGCGTGCTGCACCGCGACCTGCGCCCGGCCAACGTGCTGATCTCCGACGTCGGCATCGCCAAGGTCGCCGACTTCGGCACCTCGCGCTTCCTCGAGATCGCCGCGCACGGCACGACGGTCATCGGCAGCCCGCCCTACATGGCGCCGGAGCAGTTCCACGGCAAGGCCGTCTTCGCCTCGGACATCTACGCGCTCGGCGTGACGATGTATCAGCTGCTGACCGGCGATCTGCCCTACGAGGCGCCGGCGCCAGGCCAGATCGATCGACTGTTCCGCACCGACCTGATCACGCCGCCCCGCCTGCGCAACCCGGCCATCTCGAAGCGCGTCAACGACATCGTCCTGAAGGCGATGGCCCCGGACCTGGCCAGCCGCTACAGCAAGGCCAGCGAGCTGATCGAGGACCTGCTGGACAGCCGCGCCGCCTCGGTCCGGCGCCCCGGCCCGGAGCTGCGCCAGGTGGCCGGCGTCGGCGCCGGCGGCGGGCTCCGCTCCGGCGACCACGATCTCGCCGGCATCGAGCGCCGGCTGCGCGCCCGCGACACGCCCGCCCCAGCCATCTGTTGGAAGTGCCGCAAGGCCCTCGCCTCGCGCGCCACGCGCTGCCCGTTCTGCAACGAAGCGCAGTAATTGTTGGCGGCCGGTCCCCTCAGGACCGGCCGCGGGCCGCCTCACGGCGTGCGTCCTGCTATTCGCGACGCTGGGCGCGTCGCGGCGTCCGCACGCGGGCGGCAAGCGAGCCATGGCGTGCAATGGCACGCAGGCTCCGCCTCCGACTGCTACGGCACCAGCGTCGTGCCGATAACCCGGTCGACTACGCCCGTGATGCGCCCGACGATCAGGAGCGCGGGCCGGATATCGACCATGCACATCAACGACCTGCTCGCTACCGCCGTCGCCCGGGGCGCCTCCGACTTGCACATGAAGGTCGGCAGCTTCCCGATGCTCCGCATCGACGGCACGCTCACGCCGGCCACGGAGACCAAGCGCCTCGAGAAGGCCGACATGGACGCCGTGGCCGCGTCGATCCTGAGCCCCGAGCAGCGGGACAAGTTCCTGAAGCAGCTCGAGGTCGACGTCGCCTACGCCGTCCCCAACCTCGGACGCTTCCGCTGCAACGTGTTCCAGCAGCGCGGCACCGTCGGCCTGGTCATGCGCGTCATCCCGTCCCGCGTGCCCACCGTCGACGAGCTGTCGCTGCCGCCGGTGCTGAAGAAGATCGCCGACGAAGAGCGCGGCCTGATCCTCGTCACCGGCACCACCGGTTCCGGCAAGTCGACGACGCTGGCGGCGATGTTGAACCACATCAACAACGCCCGGCCGACCCACATCATGACGGTCGAGGACCCGATCGAATACCTCCACCGCGACAACAAGTCGATCATCAACCAGCGCGAAATCCGGACGGATACCGGGTCGTTCTCGTTGGCGCTGCGCAGCGCCCTGCGTCAGGATCCGGACGTCATCCTGGTCGGCGAAATGCGCGACCTCGAGACCGTCGAGACCGCGCTCCTCGCCGCCGAGACGGGCCACCTCGTGTTCTCGACCCTCCACACCCTGGACGCGCCCGAAAGCATCAACCGTATCGTCGCGGTGTTCCCGCCGCACCAGCAGCGGCAGGTCCGCCTGCAGCTCGCCAGCATCCTCAAGGCCGTGGTCTCGCAGCGCCTCATGCCGCGCGCCAACGGCCAGGGCCGTATCGCCGCCGTCGAGGTCATGACGGCGACCCCGTTCATCCGCGACTGCATCCTGGACAAGGACAAGACGCACTCGATCCTCGGCGCCATCGCCGCCGGCACGTCGCAGTACGGCATGCAGACCTTCGACCAGTCGATCTTCACCCACTACAAGCGCGGCGTCGTCAGCTACGACGACGCGCTGCGCTACGCGACCAACCAGGACGAGTTCAAGCTCAAGGTGCAGGGCATCGCCACGACGTCGGAGATGGCGCGCCAGGAGATGCACGAGTCGTCGCGCCAGGACGTCGAGATCTCCCGCTTCGGCGGGTAGGCCCCGACGACTCCGGAGTGGTTCCTCAGGAACTCCGGAGTCGACCCGCGGGGCGTACACTAGCGGCGTGGATGCGTACGTCCTCGCACTGGGCTGGCTCGCGCGGCGCGAGCTGACCGAGAAACAGATCCGCCAGCGGCTCACCCGCCGGGCCATCGAGACGGACGCGATCGACGAGGCCGTCGCGCGACTGAAGGCGGAGCGCGCCATCGACGACGCCCGCGTCGCCGGGGCGTTCGCGCGGACGGCGGCGCGGCTCAAGGGTCGCGGGCCGCTGCGGCTCGAGCGCGATCTGCAGGCGCTCGGGATCGAGCGCGGCGCCGCCAAGGCTGCCGTCAAGGACGTCCTCGCCGACACCGACGAGCGGACGCTGGCCCGCCAGGCGCTGTCCCGCCGCTGGCGCCGGGCCCATCGGCCCGAGCCGGCCGACGCGGCGCGCCTCTACCGGGCCCTGCTCCGTCAGGGCTTCGGCCCGTCCGCGGCGCGCGCCGCGCTCACCGCGCTCGGCGCGCCCGACGACGACGCGCTCGCCGATGCGCCCGGACCGGACGATTTGCCATGAACGAATCCGGCACAGCCGGCGAGCACCGAGGTCGGCGAGGCGCCCGGCCGGCAAGGCGCGCCGACCGAGCATGTCGGGGACATTCGAGGGAGGCGCAACGCCGCCGGGCGGGATGCATCGCCGGCCGAATGCCGTCGGCTGTGGCGGATGCGTTCTAAAATGGCCGGATGACTTCCGTGCGCATGACCGGCGCTGACATCCGCCGGTCCTTCCTGCAGTACTTCGAGACGCAAGGCCACCGCATCGCCCCCAGCTCGTCGCTCGTCCCGACCGACGACCCGACGCTGCTGTTCACCAACGCCGGGATGAACCAGTTCAAGGACGTGTTCCTGGGCCGGGAGCGGCGCGACTACAAGCGGGCGACCACGTCGCAGAAGTGCATGCGCGTCAGCGGCAAGCACAACGACCTCGACAACGTCGGGCCGTCGCACCGGCACCACACGTTCTTCGAGATGCTGGGCAACTTCTCGTTCGGCGACTACTTCAAGGAAGAGGCAATACTCTTCGCCTGGACAGTCCTGACAGATGTTTGGGGGCTGGACAAGAACAAGTTGCGAGCGTCGGTCTTTGAGGGCGACGCAACCACGCCTCCGGACGACGAAGCCTTTGCCATCTGGAAGAAGGTCTTGGGCGACGAGAGTCGAATCGATCGGTACGGCGCCGCAGACAATTTTTGGCAAATGGGCGACACCGGTCCTTGTGGTCGCTGCTCGGAGGTCTTCTACGATCGCACGGGTATGTCCGGGGTTCCAAAAGAAGACGAAGTCATTGAAGTCTGGAACAACGTCTTCATGGAGTTCAACCGCCGAGAAGGTGGACTCCTTGAGCCTCTGCCTGCGCGGTCGATCGACACAGGGATGGGCCTAGAGCGCATCACTGCGGTCATCCAGAACGCCACTTCGAACTACGACACCGACCTTTTCAGGCCAATCATCACGGAACTTCGACAACTCAGCGGCTACACCTATGGCCCTCACGCCCCAAGCCCGGTGAGAGGGGACCTCGATGTTTCCTTCCGAGTGGTGGCTGACCACATTCGCGCGACGACGTTCCTGATCGCTGATGGTGTTCTTCCGTCGAACGAGTGGCGCGGCTACGTTTTGCGCAAGATTATGCGTCGGGCCATGAGGCATGGGCGTCGACTCGACCTGACGGAACCGTTCTTGTACCAGTTGGTTGACGTAGTCGCGAACGAGTTCGGCGGCGCATATCCGGAATTGATAGAGCGAGAGCGAATCAGAGCAATCATTCGGGCGGAGGAACAGCAATTCCAGACTGTTCTTCGAGATGGCGAGCCTCGGCTGGTAAAAGCGCTCACTCTTGCCAAACTTCGAAACGACTCAGTATTGGCTGGCGAAGAGGCCTTTCGCCTCTACGACTCGTTTGGGATCCCATTCGACTACATCGATGACATCGCCGGCAATGAAGGAGTTACAGTCGATCGCGCGGGCTACGAGCGGGCGATGGAGGGCCAGCGTGAGCGGGCCCGCGCCGGTAGCACCTTCGACCAGAAGAAGGCGGCGGGCTTCACCTTCGCGTCGGACGCGGCGCGGGCGGCAGTGGAGCGGACAGCAGACCACTTTGTGGGCTATGACCGACTAAGTGAACGCGCGAGCGTCACCGCACTTTTCGACAGCGCCAGAAAGCAGGTCGACGAACTGTCGGGAGAAGGCTTTGTCGTTGCAGAGATGTCGCCGTTTTACTTGGAGTCAGGCGGCCAAGTCTCGGACAGCGGATTGTTCGAGAGCTCTGACCATGCCGATGCGGCTGGGACCATCAACGGTGTTGTTCGTGTTGCTCCCGGCGGGCCGCGAGCGCACAAGGTGCGTCTTACAAAGGGAAGCTTGCAGGTCGGCAACCGCATCACCCTCGCCGTCGATGCCATGCGCCGCGACGCCATCCGCCGCAACCACACCGCGACCCACCTGCTGCACGCCTCGCTGCGCCAGATCCTCGGCCCGCACGTCAAGCAGGCCGGCTCGCTGGTCGCGCCCGATCGGCTGCGCTTCGACTTCGTCCAGCCGTCGGCGATCCCGGCTGAGGCGATCGCCCGCGTCGAGCGCCTCGTCAACGACGAGGTCCTCAAGAACACCGCGGTCACGACCGAGGTCAAGCCGACCGCCGAGGCGATGGCCGCCGGCGCGATGGCGCTCTTCGGCGAGAAGTACGGCGACACCGTCCGCGTCGTGTCGGTGCCCGGCTTCAGCCTCGAGCTGTGCGGCGGCACGCACGTCCGCGCCACCGGCGACATCGGGCTGTTCGCGATCACGTCCGAGTCGGGGGTGGCCGCGGGCGTCCGCCGCGTCGAGGCGGTCACCGGCATCGGCGCCTACCAGCAGTACCAGCGACCAGCAGCGCGGCTACCACGAGCTGCTGCACGCGCTCGGCGCCGACGCCGGCCAGGCCAAGGCGACGGTCGAGCGGCTCCAGGCCGACGTCAAGCGCCTGACGCGCGCGCTGCAGGACGCCAAGGTCAAGGCGGCCATGGGCGGCGGCCGTGGCACGGGCGCGTCGGGCGGCGACGACCGCATCGCCCTGAACGGCGCGGCGCTGATTGCCCGCCGGGCCGACGGGCTCGACCGGGCAGGATTGCGCACTTTGGCCGACTCGCTGAAGGACCAGCTCGGGACCGGCGTGGTAGTGCTGGCGTCCGAGGCCGACGGCAAGGTGTCCCTGGTCGTCTCGGTGACCAAGGACCTGATCGGCAAAGTGCAGGCCGGACAGGTGGTTAAGCAGATCGCGCCGATCGTCGGCGGGGGCGGCGGCGGCCGGCCGGACTTTGCCGAAGCGGGCGGTAAAGATCCCGGCAAAATTGCCGACCTCCTTAGGGAGAGTCGCGTGGTCGTCGAGCGAATGCTCGGGACTGCCGGCGGCTGACCAGCGGCAGATAGGCTCGCGGTCGTGGCCAAGGGGGCCGTTCAACGGCTCCCACCTCTCACCCTTCTTGCGCCATGGACCAGCGGGTTGCTACCCTGGGTGAACCCCAGCACAGAACGGAGCGAGTCATGTCGAGCCGCGCTTGCCGCGCGCTCGTGTGGATGGTCGTCGCCGTGTGCCTGGGCCTCGTCGCCGCGGCGCCCGCGTCCGGCCAGATTTACGCCATTCGTGACGAGAACGGCGTCCTGACGCTGTCCGACAAACCGCTCGGCGAAGGCGCCCAGACCTATGCGGTCCGCGGCGCGGCCACCACCGTGCGGGCAACGCGCGGCGGCAGCGAGGGTGTCCGCAGCAGCCAGTGGGACGACGTCATCGATCACCACGCCACCCAGCAGGGGATCCGTCCCGACCTGGTTCGCGCCGTCATCCAGGTGGAATCCGCCTTCAACCCCCGCGCCCGCTCCAACAAGGGCGCGATGGGCCTGATGCAGCTGATGCCGGCGACGGCCCGCGATCTGGGCGTCCGCAACGCCTACGATCCGCTCGAGAACATCCGCGGCGGCGTCGCCTACCTGCGCACGCTGCTCGACCAGTTCAACGGCAACGAGGAACTGGCGCTGGCCGCCTACAACGCCGGCGCCGGCGCGGTGAACAAGTACGGCGGCACCATCCCGCCCTATCGCGAGACCCGCGACTACGTCAGCCGCATCCAGGGCAAGGCCGGCACGAACATCGGGCCGAAGACCGTGATCTACCGCATCACCGAGCTGGTCGACGGCGAGGAAGTCATCCGCTACTCGAACCAGCGTCCGCCGCGCGGGACGACGTTCGAGATCGTGCAGAGCCGGCGCGCGGTCGAATAGGCACCGCGCGCTCACCCGCGCGGAACTCCCAACGACCAACTACCAATTTCCCAGGGACTCCCAAATTCCCAACGCCCAACCTCGCTGGGTTCTGGCCGGAGCGTAGCGACCGGCCGTTGGGAGTTGGGAGTTGGAGGTTCCTTGGGAATTGGAAATTGGCAGTTGGGCGTTCGACGTCGGCGCTATTCGCTCTTCAGAACCGCCAACGAACCGCGATACCTAGCGCGAATCTCGACGACGTCGTGGTGCTCGAGATCGATCTCGCTGGCGACGCGGCGGACGTCGTTGTCCTCGATGGTCGAGATGAGGCCATCGGCGGCGCAGACGGCGTAGAGCCCGTCGATCAGCGCCCGCTTCTCCTCCACCGTCGCCCGCGCCGCCACTTCCCGCGAGACGAGGTAGTCCTGGGTGCCGCGGACGTGGACGATCTTGCTGGTCGCGATGCCGATGACGATGTCGGCCTGGTCCTTGGCGAGGTGCGCCTGATCGACGAGCAGGCGCGCCATCGCCTCGCGCTCGGCGTCGCTGACGTCGTGGTCGGCGTGGGCGACGCGGCTGAGCAGATAGGCGAAGGCGGCGACCCGGCGCGCCTCCTCGGGCGGAACGTGCGACAGGGCCTCTTCGAGCGCGTCGAGCGCCTGGACGTCCGGCTTCTCTTCGTCGACGTCGACGTCGAGACCGAGCTTCCGCAGGATGGTGGCGAGCACGCCTCAGAGTATAGAAGCGATCGCATAATGGTCCCCGTGGGGACGCGCCTCGATGTCTGGCTCGACGTCTCGTGCCTGTTCAAGACGCGGTCGGAGGCCCAGCGGGCGTGCCAAGGCGGCAAGATCGAGGTCAACGGCCAGGGCACCGCGAAGCCGCACCGCGAGGTCCGGCCCGGTGATCGCCTGACGATCTCGAGGCCGGGCGCAAGGCCGCAACAGGTGCTGGTGAAGGCGCTCGCCGACCAGCACCTCCCGAAGGCGCAGGCGCGCGCGCTCTATGACGACGTCACGCCGCCGCCGACGCCCCAGGAGCAGGCCGTCGCGGACATCCTGAAGGCTGGCCGCATGGCGATGGCCCCGAGCGTGCCGGACAAGCGCGAGCGCCGGGAGCGACGGCGGATTCGCGGCCTCGACTAGCCAGATCGGGACGTCCCGTTAGCAAGACGACGGCGCTGTACACCAGTCACCAAATACTGGTGACATATTATATATTTTATTTGACATAGGACCTTCGGCGGCGGTATCCCTCTGCGCACACAGAAGTGGTGAACGCGGCCGGATCGGGACGATCCTGGCTCCGACCAACGCCGCGTTCGGCCGGATCACGAACATCGACTCGAGCACCGTGATGAAGCCGCGCGACTTCCAGTTGGGCGTCAGGCTGACGTTCTAGGGCGGTTGGCGGCCCGGTTGCCCGGTTGGCGGCCCGGTTGCCCGGTTGGCAGAGAAAGAGTCCCCAGGTTGGCGGGAGTCGGGTGGAAGCGGCGGGGGGCTGCTTCGGCCGGGCCTCCCGCCCTTTTTCGCGGTGTTTCCGGCCCTCTGGGGCCAAAAGACGGCCCGGTCGTGCTATGGTAGGCTGTTTGGGAGGGGTCTGCGGACGCCGGAATGGCGGTCCGGCCCTGGAGTGTCTTCGAAGGAACCTACGACGTGGCCAATCACGAATCCGCCGAAAAGGCGTACCGCCAGAGCCTGGTCAACCGCGACCGCAACCGTCAGTACCGCTCGCGCCTGCGCACCGCGCTGAAGAACATCCGCGCCGCGCTGACCGCCGGGAAGGCCGCCGAGGTCAAGACGTCGCTGGGCGACACGGTCTCGCTGATCGACAAGATGGCGGGCAAGGGCATCATCCACCGCAACGCCGCCGGCCGCTACAAGTCGCGGCTGATGGCCAAGCTCGGCGCGTAGCCGAGCTCGCCCGGCGCGGTGCCTGCCGCGCCGGCATCGGCCCCGTGTCAGCGGGCCGACCAGGGCCGCGACTGGGCCGGGCGGCTGCACAACTGCACGACGAGCCGCTCGAGCAGGATCCGCGGCTCGCCCCCCGACGATTTCATCGCCAGGTCCGTCCGGAACACCGCGTCCACCGCGGCCCGGACGCGATCCGGCGATCCCATCTGCGGCAGCTTGTTCCGCACCCACCAGCCGATCTGGCCGAGCGTCATGAAGGGCGCCTCGCCGGCGTCGGCGACCACCCGGATCTGGCGCAGCGCTTCGCGTGCGTCGCCGCGCTCGACGGCGTTGACGACGCCCCACGGGTTCAGCAGCGCCGTGCCGCTGACCACCGCGTCGACGTCCTCGACGGTCACGGTCTTGCGGCCGTGGCAATAGAGGGTCAGGCGCTCGACGTCGCCGCGCAGGATGCTGATGTCGGTGCCGGCGTGGGCGAGCAGCGGCTCGAGCGCCTGCCGATCGATGGTCAGGCCGGCGCGCTTGAACAGCCCGGCCGCGAGCCGTCCGGCCCGGCCCATCGCCTCGGTGGCCGGCCCGCGCGGATCCTTCTCGCCCTTCAGGCCCCAGCACTCGACGATCACCGCCCGCTTCATCAGCGCCTTGACGACGCGGAACGTGCGGTTGACGTCGGCGGCGATGAAGACGACGGTCGAGCCCGGTTCGACCTTGTCGAAATAGGCCTCCAGGGCGTCGCCGCCGCCGCTGCCGGCGTCGTCGTCGTCCGAGGCGTCCTCGCCGGCCTTGCGCTTGCCGCTGAACCACTTCTCCGCCCGCGTCACCACGATCACCCGGCGATCGCCGAGGAGCGGCAGCGTGCGGGCCGAGCTGACGACGACGCCGGGATCGGTTTCGAGCGCCGAGTGGCGCTCGAAGGCGAACGGCCGGTCGTCTTCCGGCACGGCGGCCTGGAAGGCGCGGGCGATGTCGTCCTTGTCGTGTTCGTCGTCGCCGACGACGAGATAGACCGGCTGGAACTCGCCGGCGGCGAGCTGCGCCTCGAGCGCCTCCTTCGTGAGCGCCGGCATTCAGTGACCTGTCACTAGAACGCTTCGAGCACCGCGGTGACGACGGTCTTGGCGAAGTCGGTCGACAGGCGCTCGAGCGCGTTCGAGTTCTGGCCGAGGAACGTGTTGGCGTCGGACGCCGACTGCCCCGTCGTCACTTCGTACTCTTCCTTGAAGGTCTGGGCCGGGTTCTCGTAGAGCACCTTGTCGGTGGTGACGTCGCGGAACTCGACCTTGACCACCACCGTGATCTCGTAGCGCGACGCCTGCTGGTTGCTGTCGAAGGCGGTCGGCCGGATCGAGATGCCGGTGATGTCGCCCCTGAGCACGGCATCGGTGCCGGCGTCGTCGGGCACGACCTTGTAGCGGCCGCGGCCGATGAACTCGAGCCGGACGCGCTGGGTCAGCATCTGCTCGACGTCGAAGACGGTCGTGGCGTTGGTGAACAGCGGCACGCCGATGGTCTTGATGTGGGCCGGCAGGGCCGAGCCCCGCCCGGCCAGCGAGTAGCCGCAGCCGGACAACGGCACGAGGACCAGCGGAGCGAGGACGAAGGCGAGCAGCCGGCGGCGCATGGTATCAATCATTTGACCACGATGCTCACGAGACGGCCTTGGGCGACCACCACCTTGACGATGGTCTTGCCGGCGAGGTGCGCCTGGACGTTCGGCTCGGCGCGGGCGGCGGCTTCGAGGGCCGCCTCGTCCGCGCCGGCCGGCACGGACACGCGTCCGCGCACCTTGCCGTTGACCTGGACCGGCATCGACGATCGCCTCCTCGGCGGCGACCGCGGCGTCCGCCGCCGGCCAGCCGGCCGCGACCACGCCATCGGCATGGCCGAGCATCTCCCACAGCTCTTCGGCCATGTGCGGCGTGAACGGCGACAGCATCAGCACCAGCGCCTCCATCGATTCGGCCAGCACGGCGCGCGTCGCCGGCCCGACCTCGACGCCGGTCAGGCGGCCCTGCCTGGTCAGGCCAATCTTGTCGGTGAACGCGTAGAGCTCGTTGACCAGCTCCATCAGCGCGGCGATGCCGGTGTTGAGGTGGGCGCGCGGGTAGAGATCGCCGGTGACGCGCTCGATGGTCTGGTGCGTCTTGCGCCGCAGCGCACGGTGCGCGTCATCGAGCTCGAGCCCGCCGTCGCGCTGATCGCGCTTCGGCGCGGCAGGCCCGTCGGCGAGAAGGGGCGCGATGGGTTCCACGGCGCGCCAGACGCGCGCCAGGAAACGGCAGCTGCCTTCGAGGCCCGAGTCGGTCCACTCGACTTCCTTCTCGGGCGGCGCGACGAACATCACGTAGAGGCGCAGCGCGTCGGCGCCGTACTTCTGGATCATGTCGTCGGGGTCGACGACGTTCCCCTTCGACTTGGACATGACGCTGCCGTCCTTGAGCACCATGCCCTGCGTCAGCAGCCGCGCGAACGGCTCGTCGTGATCGACGAAGCCGAGGTCGCGGAACACGCGGCAGAAGAAGCGCGAGTAGATCAGGTGCAGGATGGCGTGCTCGACGCCGCCGCTGTAGAAGTCGACCGGGCCCCAGTAGCGGACCGCTTCCGGTGCGAACGGCAGCGTGGAGTTCTTCGGATCGCAGAAGCGGTAGAAGTACCACGACGAATCGACGAACGTGTCCATCGTGTCCGTCTCGCGCCGGGCCGGACCGCCGCACTTCGGGCACGGCACGTTCACCCACTCGGCGATGTGCGCCAGCGGCGAGTCGCCCTGCCCGGTGAACTCCTCGACCTTCGGGAGCTCGACCGGCAGCTGCTCGTCCGGCACCGCGACGATGCCGTCGACCGGGCAGTGGATCACCGGGATCGGCGTGCCCCAGTAGCGCTGCCGCGAGATGCCCCAGTCCTTGAGCCGGTACTGCGTCGACCGCTTGCCGATGCCCGTGGCCTCGGCGTGATCGGCCATCCGCTGCCAGGCCTCTTCGCTCGGCAGGCCGGAGAACGCGCCGGAGTTGATCGAGACGCCGTAGCCGGCCCACGCCTCGGTCATCGTCGCCGGATCGACCGCCGTCGGATCGACGTTGTCGCCCTCCGTCGGCGCGACGATGGCGCGGATCGGCAGGCGATACTTCCGCGCGAACTCGAAGTCGCGCTGGTCGCCGAACGGCACCGCCATGATCGCGCCGGTGCCGTAATCGGCCAGCACGAAGTTGGCGACCCAGATCGGGACGCGCTCGCCGGTGAACGGGTTGACCGCGAAGCGGCCGGTGTCGACGCCTTCCTTGTCGACCTCGCCGGCCATCCGCGCCAGCCGATCCTGGGCCCGGAACTTGGCGCCGTCTCACGCGTCGAGGCGTGCCTCGGGCCCGGCGAGATAGGCGTCGACGAGCGGATGCTCGGGCGCGAGGAGCACGAACGTCGCGCCGTAGATCGTGTCGATCCGCGTCGTGAAGATCTCGACCTCTGCCCGCGTTTCCTGGCACGAGGGGCCCACAGCGTCGACGAGCGGAAACGCCGCCTGGACGCCGGTCCGACCGGCCGATCCAGTTCTGCTGCATCGTCAGCACCTTCTCGGGCCAGGCGGAGAGGCCCTGCGTCGCGTCGAGCAGCTCGTCGGCGTACTGGGTGATGCGCAGGAACCACTGCTCCAGCTCGCGGGTCGTCACGGTGCGTGCCGCAGCGCCAGCAGGCGCCGTCGATCACCTGCTCGTTGGCGAGCACGGTCTGGTCGGTCGGACACCAGTTGACCGACGACCGCCGGCGATAGGCGATGCCCTGCTCGAGCATGCGCAGGAACAGCCACTGGTTCCAGCGGTAGTAGTCGGGCAGGCACGTGGCCAGCTCGCGGCCCCAGGCGTAGCTGATGCCGAGGCGCTGCAGCTGCGCCTTCATGTAGGCGATGTTGTTGAGCGTCCAGGTCTCGGGATGCGTCCGGTTCTTGATCGCGGCGTTCTCGGCCGGCAGGCCGAACGCGTCCCAGCCGAACGGGTGCAGCACGTTGAAGCCCTGCATCCGCTTCAGGCGGGCGACGATGTCGCCAATCATGTAGTTGCGGACGTGGCCGACGTGGGCGTGCCCCGAGGGGTACGCGAACATCTCGAGGCAGTAGAACTTCGGCCGCGACCGGTCGATTTCGACCTCGAAGGCGCCGGAGTCGGTCCAGCGCCCCTGCCATTTCTGCTCGATGGATTGGGGCGTGTAGTCGGCCACGGGTCTAGTGTCTCGAGTCAGAAATTCGCCACACAAGTGCACCGAATCTCTGACTCGGGACACTGGGGTCCGGTATGGGCGACCGCGACCGTCGCGGTAACTGAGCCGCCCGCGTGACGGCGCCGCGGCGCGCTCAGCGCCGCGAATAGCAGCCGGCACGCTCATGGGCGGCCCGCGGCCGCGCGTGAGAGCGCGGCCGCCAAACGATGATTATATCGGTAGCGGCCAGAACGGCCGCTGGACGGCCAGCGCGGCGGCCACGGCTTCGCGGCCCCGGACACCCGGCCCGTTCGGGCGCGCCGTGGCCTGGGCCGCCGCTGTGGCCGCAGCCGGCCGGGGCGCCGCCGAGCCGGCCGAGCCAGCCGGGCCGGCCGGAGCGGCCAGGACCTCGACCGTCGCGTCGAGGCAGGCGCCCAGCGCCGGCAGGTCGTAGCCGCCTTCGGTGACCACCACCAGGCGCCCGCCCGACACCGCGTCGGCGGTATCCCGCAGCGCCGTCAGCATGGCGCGATAGCCGTCGGTCGTGACCTGCATCTGCGCCAGCGGATCCTGGACGTGCGCGTCATAGCCGACCGACACGATGGTGACGTCCGCGGCGAACGCCGTCAGGATCGGCACCACCACCTGGGTCACCACCTGGGCGTAGTCGTCGTCGCCGGCGCCCGGCTCGATCGGCACGTTCACCGTGCGGCCCCGGCCGGCCCCGCGGCCGACCTCCGTCACGGCTCCCGTGCCGGGATAGCAGGGATATTGGTGGGTCGACAGGTAGAGGACCGCCGGGTCGTCCTCGAAGATGTGCTGCGTGCCGTTGCCGTGGTGGACGTCGACGTCGACGACCGCGACGCGCTGGGCGCCCTTCGCGCGCGCGTAGGCCGCGGCGACCGCGGCGTTGTTGAACAGGCAGAAGCCCATCGCCCGGTCGCGCTCGGCGTGGTGCCCGGGCGGCCGCACCAGGACCAGCGCCGGCCCGTTTCCGGCCATGGCGTGGTCGACGCCGACCAGCGCCGCGCCGGCCGCCAGCCGCGCCAGATCGTAGGACTCGGGCGAGGTGAACGTGTCGGGGTCGAGCATCGCCGCCCGCCCCGTCGTGCCGGCGATGCGGTCCAGGTGATCCCGGTCGTGGACCGCGGCCAGTTCGTCGATCGTCGCCGGGCGGGGCGCCCGCACCTCGCCGCCGCCGGCCCGCCACGCCGTGGCCACGGCATCGAACACGTGGGCGCGCTCGGGCCGCTCGGGGTGACCGGGCGGCGTCAGGTGGCGTTCGAACGCGTCCGAAGACACCAGTAGCAGCGGCATCGCCGTCCATTGTACCGTCGTGGGAACGAGACGCCCTCGGCTCACGTCTGGAAGCAGCATGACCACCCCATCGACCGTCGGTCTCCGGCCTCAGAAGCCGCTGCGACTTTGGCCCGGGGTCGCCCTGGGCGTCCTGATCCTGGCACTTCGGTACGTGGTGCCGGAAATCGGCAACCGGGTGCTCGAAGCCGACACGGCCCTGACGGTGGCGCTCGTCGCGTTCCTCGGCTCCATCGTGGCCGGCATCCTGGTCCTCGGGTGGTGGCTGCTCTTCAGCCGGGCGCCCTGGGTCGATCGACTCCTCGCGCTCGGCCTGGTGGTCGTCGGGTTCCTCGCCGGTCCCCTCGTACAGGACCGCTCGATCACCACCGGCGCCATGGGGATGCTCTACCCGATCCTCGTCATCCCGATCGTCGGTCTCGCCTTCGTCGCGTGGGCCGCCCTGACGCGGCGCCTGTCCGTCGGCATGCGGCGCGCGACGATGGCCGCGGCGATCCTGCTGGCCTTCGCGTCGGTCGGCCTGATCCGCACCGGTGGATTCACGGCCAGCATGAAGCACGACTTCGCGTGGCGCTGGAGCGCGACGCCGGAAGAGCGCCTGCTGGCGGCGGAGCCCGGACTGGCCGTCGCCCCATCGGTCGCGCCGGCGGCCACACCAGTCGCAGCCCCGGCCCCGGCCGCGGCACCGGCGCCGGCGCCGCCGACGGCCGCAGTACCCGCCGCGACGACAGCCCCGGCGGCCCCCGGCCCGGCCGGCGGCCCAACGCCTGGGGCGGTCGCGATGCCGCGGCCCGAATGGCCCGGCTTCCGCGGGCCTGAACGCGACGGCGTCGTCAGCGGCACACATGTCGCCACCGACTGGGCCACCACGCCTCCGATCGCGCTCTGGAAGCGCGCCGTGGGCCCCGGCTGGTCCTCGTTCGCGGTGGCCGGCGATCGCCTCTATACCCAGGAGCAGCGCGGCGAGGAGGAACTCGTCGCCTGCTACTCGGCGTCGACCGGCGCGCCGCTCTGGCAGCATCGTGATCGCGCGCGTTTCTGGGAGTCGAACGGCGGCGCCGGTCCACGCGGCACGCCGCTCATCCACCAGGGCCGGGTCTACGCGCTCGGAGCGACCGGCATCGTGAACGCCCTCGACGCCGGAACGGGCGCCGTCGTGTGGACCCGCAACGCCGCCGCCGACACCGGTGCCAAGACCCCGATGTGGGGCTTCTCGGGGTCGCCCGTCGTGGTCGACCATCTGCTCATCGTGCCGACGTCCGGGGCGCTCTCGGCCTACGACCTCGCGACGGGCGCGCCACGCTGGACGGTTGCGTCGACGGACGAAGGGTACACGTCCCCGCAGGTCGTGGAGATCGACGGCGTCCGGCAGGTGCTGTTCGTGAACAGCGCCGGCGTCTCCGGCCTGTCGCCCACCGATGGCACGGTCCTCTGGTCGAGCGCCTGGAAGGGCTACCCGATCGTGCAGCCGCAGGTGGTGGCCGGCGGCGGCGTGCTCTTCGCGGTCCAGGAAGGCCTCGGGCTGCGGCGCATCGCCGTGAGCCGTGGCAACGGCGCGTGGACGGCGTCGGAGACCTGGACCTCGAAGGGCCTGAAGCCCTACTTCAACGACTTCGTCGTCCACAAGGGCTACGCCTACGGCTTCGACAGCAACATCCTGTCGTGCATCGATCTCGCCGACGGCACCCGGAAGTGGAAGGGCGGCCGCTATGGGAACGGGCAGCTGGTGCTGCTGGCGGATCAGGACGCCATGCTCGTGCTCGGCGAGGAGGGGGAAATCGCCCTGGTGAAGGCCGCGCCCGACGGCTTCTCGGAGCTGGCGAAGATGCCTGGCCTCGACGGCAAGACCTGGAACCATCCCGTCGTCGTCGGCGACCTGCTGCTGGCGCGCAACGGTGAGCAGATGGCCGCCTTCCGCCTGCCACGGGCCGCCCGCTAGCCACTCGCTAGCCGCCCGCGTGCGGACGCTGCGGCGCGCCTTTACAATGGCGACGTGCCGGTGACGTTGACCACGCGCGAACGGACCCACCTCAAAGGCAGGGCCCACCCCCTCGAACCCGTCGTCCACGTCGGGACCGCCGGCGTCACCGACGCCGTCGTCGCCGAGCTCGAGCGCGCGCTGACCGCGCACGAGCTGCTCAAGGTGAGGATCGCCGCCGATCGTGAGGCGCGCGTCGCGGTCGGCAACGAGCTGTGCGCGCGCACCGGCGCCACCGTCGTCGACCGGATCGGCAAGGTCCTGATCCTCTGGCGCCCGCGCCCGGTGGACGTCGAGGGCGCCGCGGGCGGACCGAAGAAGGGCTGAGCGCCTCAGGCGAGCCCGACGAGAACTCTGGCGCGCGCCTCCAGCGCCGCCAGGCGCGCCTCGAGATCGCGGCACGCCGCCTCGCGGCCCGCCTCGTCGGCGGCCGTCGTCACGACGTAGGGCTCGCCGATGGCGATGCCGACCGTCGCGCCCGGCTTCGGCACCTGCGTCCGATCCCAGCTCTTCGCCGTCCAGGCGCGCGACGCCTCGATGTGGAACGGCACGATCGGATGACCGGTGACCTGCGACAGGAACACCGCCCCGGGCTGGGCGACCTTGGCCGGCCCGCGCGGGCCGTCGACCGTGAACGCCGCGCCCTGGCCGCTCGCCATCCGCTTGCGCAGTTCGACCAGCGCCCGCGCCCCGCCGCGCGACGACGACCCACGCGCCGTGCCGTAGCCGAAGCGGCGGATCACCGCGGCGATCCACTCGCCGTCGAAGTTGGCGCTGGTGACCGCGACGATCCCGCGATCGCGGAAGTAGAGCGTCCCCGGCAGGATCCGGCCGTGCCAGCAGGCCAAGATCGGCGGATGGCCAGAGCGCGCTACCGTGTCCATGTGCTCGGCGCCGTCGGCGCGCCAGCGATAGGTCCGGCCCAGCGCGCCGATGATCGGCGCGACCAGGAACGGGATGGCGCGGGCCTGGACCCGTTTGCTCCTCGACGCGCGCCAGTCGGTGGCTTCTGGCGCGCTCACGACGCCGGCTCGCGCGGCGCGTCGGCCGCCGACGCGGCACCTGTCATGGCACCCGGGCCGGCTGCGGTGCGAACACCGGGCAGGCGATCGGCAACGTACGACATCAGGTCGGTCATCACCATCGGCTTCGCGGCCCCGGCCGGGCCGGCCTTGTCCGCGCTGGCTTGCGCGCCCTTCAGCATGATCGAGCAGAACGGACAGGCCATCACCACCGTGTCGGCGCCGGTCGCCGCCAGCTGCTCGTAGCGCGCGTCGCTGATCCGCCGGCCCGCTTCGTGCTCCTCGAAGAGCAGGCCGCCGCCGGCGCCGCAGCAGAACGGGTTGGTCCTGGTGCGCTCCGGCTCGGCAACGGTGGCCCCTGTGCGCTCGAGCAGGGCGCGCGGCTCGTCGACCGTCTGCGCGTAGCGTCCGAGGTAGCAGGGATCGTGGTAGGTGACGGTGCCGGTCGGAACGCCCGGGATCGGCGTGACGTCGCGGGTCAGCTCCTCGACGAACACCGCCGAATGCTGGACCTCGGCCTGGAACCCGAACTCCTGGTAGTCGTGGCCGAGCGTCTTCAGGCAGTGCGGGCACGACGTCAGCACCTTCTTGACGCCGGCCGCGTTGAGCTCCTCGACGTTCGCGGTCGCCAGCTCCTGGAACAGGTACTCGTTGCCGGTCCGCTTGGCGACGTCGCCGTTGCACTTCTCCTTGGCCAGCACCCCGAAGGGCACGCCCTTGGCGCGCAGGATGTCGAACAATGCGCGCAGCGACTTCTGGAAATCAGCCTCGAAGGCGCCGGCGCAGCCGAGCCACACCACGTACTCGTGTTTCGCCGGATCGAAGATCTCGACGCCGGCCGAGGCGACGAACTTCTGCCGCTGCTCCGAGAGGAGGCCCCAGATGTTGCCGCGGCGTTCGAGGTGGTTGTAGACCGGCACCAGCTGCGCCGGCGCCTCGCCGTTCGAGACCAGGCCGCGCCGCGCGTTGACGATCAGCGGCAGGTGCTCGACGCCGACCGGGCATTCGTTCTGGCAGGCGCCGCACGTGGTGCACTGCCACAGCGCGCCCTCGTCGTAGAGATCCTTGAGCGGCAGCTCGAGCTTCCCCGCCAGCAGCGCCTCTTCGTTCTGCAGAATCAGCTTCTTGGGGTTGAGCACCTTGCCCGTCGCGAACGCCGGGCAGTTCTCCTGGCAGCGGCCGCACTCGACGCAGGTGAAGGCATCCAGCACCTGTTTCTTCTCGAGCTGCCCGACCGTCTCGAGGCCGGTCTGCTCCTGCTCGAAATCGAGCTTCGGCACCGTCCCGAGGATCGGCGCGCGCAGGAACACCGTCGCCGGCGACAGCAGCAGGTGCAGGTGCTTCGAGTCGGGGATCAGCACCGTGAAGGTCAGGATGACCAGCATGTGCGCCCACCAGTTGACGCGCTCCAGCGGCACGCCGGCGACGGCCCGCCCGGCGTGCGCGTCACCCGCTGTGAACAGAAAGAGGTCGGCTAGGAACGTGATCATCAGCAGCGCGATGAACGCGCTGATGAGGAGCGATTCCTTCGACACGGTGGCGCCGAGCGCGCGCGGCCGCACGATGCCGCGGCGGATGGCCAGGAGCACGATGCCGCCGAGGACGCCGACGGCGAAGGGCACGAGCGCGAGCTCGTAGGCGTGGAACGCCGCGGTGCCAGTCAGGTCGACGATCCCAAGGCCGCGCAGCGCCTCGACCGTCGTGTAGCCGGCGAACGCGCAGAAGCCCCAGAACACGAGCAGGTGCGCCAGCCCGACGACCGGCCGGGCCCTGATCGTGCGGCTCTGGAAGACGATTTCGCTGACGAAGGTGGCGAGGCGCGCGGCCAGGTCTGAGGTGTCGAAGCCGCCGGGGGCGCGGGCGACGAGGCGGTAGCGCGCCAGCATCTGCCGCACGAACAGCGCGGCGGCGGCGACGACGAGCAGGCGGAAGAGCCAGACCTCCATGGTCGTCTCGCCCTGGCCGCTACGCCTTCTTCAACTCCGCGATCATCGCCGGCACGATCTCGAACAGGTCACCGACGATCCCGTAGTCGGCGATCTCGAAGATCGGCGCGTCCGGATCCTTGTTGATCGCCACGATCGTGCGTGCGCCCTTCATGCCGACGACGTGCTGGATGGCGCCGGAGATGCCGAGCGCCAGATACAGCTTCGGCGCGACCGTCTGGCCGGAGCTGCCGACCTGCCGATCGGACGGCAGCCACCCGGCGTCGATGATCGGACGCGAGGCGGCCAGCTCGGCGCCGAGCGCCGCGGCCAGATCCTTGGCCAGCTGGATGTGCTCCTCGCCCTTGATGCCGCGCCCGACCGAGACGATTCGGGGTGCCTGCGTCAGATCGACCGCCTGCTTCGCCTCGCGGAACGGCGGCTCGGGCTTCTGGCGCACGACGATCGGCTCGGTCATCTCGACGGTCACGAGCGCGAGCGGCTTCTCCGACCTGGCGACGGCGTCGGCCCGGAAGGCGCCGATCTGGACGGTCACGAAGTGCGGCGTCGGCCCGAGCGGCACGACGTCGGCCACCAGCTTGGCCTGGAACATCGGGCGCTTGAACACCACCGGCGATCCCGGTGTCACGCCGACGCAATCGGTGATCAGCGCGCGGTCGAGCCGTGCCGCCACCCGCGGCATCACGTCGCGCGCCTGGTAGGTGTGCGCGGCGATCACGAGCCGCGGGTTCTCCGATTGCACGATCGTGACGATCGCGGCGGCAAACGCGTCGGCGGTGTAGACGTCGAACGGCGGCCCTTGCGGCAGCGCCAGCAGGGCATCGACCCCGGCCGCCCGCAGCAGCGCCTCCCCGCTGGCGCCGTCGCCGCCAGGGCCCACGAGCAGCACCTTGATCGGTCCCGGGCCGCCGACGGCCTGCGCCGCCGCGACGGCCTCGAGGGCGGCGCGGGTGTTCCCGTCGGCGATGACGAGGATCATGCGCCCTCCAGGACGCGCGCGTCCTCGCGCAGGGCGCGAATCAGCTCGCGCGCCGCCTCGGGCGGCGTGCCTGGAATCAGCCGGGTCTCTTTCTGCTTGGCCGGCGCGGCCAGCGAGCGGATCTCGACCAGCGGCGTCAGGCCGGCCGGGGCCTCGACGACGCGAATCTCCTTCTTCTTCGCCGCCATGATGCCCTTGAGGGTGGCGTAGCGGAGCTGGTTGATGCCGCTCTGGATGGTGAGGAGCGCCGGCAGCGGCATCGTCACCCACTGGAACCAGCCGCCCTCCAGCTCGCGCCGCACGCGCAGCGCGTCGCCTGTCGCCTGCACTTCCATGACGATGGTCGCGTGCGACAGGCCGAGCGCCTCGGCCAGGATGACGCCGACCTGGGCGAAGCCCTGGTCGTCCGACTGGAGGCCGGTCAGGACCAGGTCTGGCTTCTCGTCCTTCAGTGCCGCCGCGAGCGTCTTGCCGACCACCGACGCGTCGGCGCGGGCCAGCGCCTCCCCGTTGACGTGGATGGCGCGATCGGCGCCGCGCGCCAGCGCCTCGCGCAGCGCCTGGGTGACGCGGGCCGGACCGGCCGACACGGCGATCACCTCATGGGTTCCGGGGCTGCCCGGGCCCTGCTTCTCCTTCAGGCGCAGCGCCTCTTCGAGCGCGTAGGCGTCGGGCTCGTTCAGCTCGAAGCTGGCGTCGCGGTCGCGGATCCACGTCGACGCCTCGTCGACGCGCACCGCGGCGTCGCGGGTCACGACGTGCTTGAGACAGACGGCGATCTTCATGCGCCGGCCCCTCCCCGGGGATCAGCAGCCCGTGGGCTGCTGGTGTCCTGAGTCAGAGACTCGCCACACAACTCGCGGGCGGGGCATCCCGCCTCGCCGCGTTGCTCGTCGCTCACATATCGCCAATATGCTCACTCCTCGCGCCTTGCGATCCGGGCGCCGCGCCCCCGACTTGTGCACCGAATCTCTGACTCGGGACACTAGGACTCGAACTTCTTGAAGACCAGCGCGGCGTTGGTGCCGCCGAACCCGAACGAGTTCGACAGCACGTAGGTGACGTCGGCCTTGCGGGCCACCTTCGGCACGTAGTCGAGGTCGCAGTCGACGTCCGGGTTGTCGAGGTTGGCCGTGGGCGGCAGGAGCTGGTTGTAGATGGCGAGGACCGAGATGCCGGCCTCGAGCCCGCCGGCGGCGCCGAGCAGGTGTCCGGTCATCGACTTGGTCGACGAGATGGCGACCTTGTAGGCGTGATCGCCGAAGACGCGCTTGATGGCCAGCGTCTCGGTCCGATCGTTGTACTCGGTCGAGGTGCCGTGCGCGTTGATGTACTGGATGTCGGCCGGCGTGATCGCCCGCCGACTCGATCGCCGCCTTCATCACGCGGTAGCCGCCGTCGCCGTCCTCGGACGGCGTCGTGATGTGGAACGCATCACCGGACATGCCGTAGCCGACCAGCTCCGCGTAGATGGTGGCGCCGCGCGCCTGGGCGTGCCCCAGTTCCTCGAGGATGACGACGCCGGCGCCTTCGCCGATGATGAAGCCGTCCCGATCGCTTGTCGAACGGCCGGCACGCCTTCTCGGGCGCGTCGTTGCGCGTCGACAGCGCGCGCATCGCCGCGAACCCGCCCAGGCCCATGTGCGTGATCGCGGCTTCCGAACCGCCCGCGATCATCGCGTCGGCCGCGCCGCGGCGGATCAGCTCGGCGGCGTCGCCGATGGCGTGCGCCGACGCCGAGCAGGCCGTGGCGGTCGCCGAGTTCGGGCCCTTGGCCCCGAACCGGATCGACACCTGGCCGGCGGCGAGGTTGATGATCGCCGACGGGATGAAAAACGGCGAGATGCGGCGCGGGCCGCCGTCGAGGTAGGCCCGGTGCTCGCGCTCGATGGTGCCGAAGCCGCCGATGCCGGAACGCGATGAAGACGCCGACCCGCGGCGCGATCGCCGGCGTGATGGTCAACCCGGCGCTCTTCATGGCGAAGTCGGACGCGGCAATCGCGTACTGGATGAAGGTGTCGATCTTCTTGACCTCCTTCTTGTCGACGAAGTTCAGCGGATCGAAGCCATCCACCTCGCCCGCGATCTGGCAGGCGAAAGCCGAGGCGTCGAAGCGCGTCACCCGGCGGATGCCGCTGCGCCCCGCGCACAGTCACTGCCCACGTCGCTTCGGTGCCGATTCCCAGCGACGACACCATCCCAATCCCGGTCACGACGACTCGCCTGCTCAAACCGCCTCCGTCCTCCGTTCGCCGGGCCCCTGCCGGCCCGACGGGGCCGGCCCGACGCGGCCAGCCCGACGCGGCCGGCCCCCACGGGCCGGGCTCACTTCTTGGTCTTGGCGTGCTGCTCGATGTAGTCCACGGCTTCGCGCACGCGCGTGATCTTCTCCGCGTGCTCGTCCGGGATCTCGATACCGAACTCTTCCTCGAAGGCCATGACGAGCTCCACCGTGTCGAGCGAGTCCGCCCCGAGATCGTCCACGAACGAGGCGTCCGGCGTCACTTCCTCTTCGTCGACTCCGAGCTGCTCTACGATGATGCTCTTGACCTTGTCTGCAACCGCCATCGAATCCTCCTAGCAGTACATGCCGCCGTTGACCGCCAGCACGTGCCCTGTAATATACGACGCCTTCTCCGAGGCCAGAAAACAGACCGCGTCGGCGATGTCCTCGGGTGCACCGAGGCGTCCGAGCGGGATGTCGTCGAGCCAGGCCTTCTGCACGGCCTCCGGGACCGCGCGAGTCATGTCCGTGTCGATGAAGCCCGGCGCGACCACGTTGGCCGTGATGTTCCGCGAGGCGACCTCGCGCGCGAGCGACTTGGTGAAGCCGATGAGTCCGGCCTTCGAGGCCGCGTAGTTGGCCTGGCCGGCGTTGCCGGTCTGGCCGACCACCGAGCTGATGTTGACGATCCGGCCGTAGCGCTGGCGGATCATCACCCTGATCGCCGCCTGCGAGCAGACGAAGGCGCCGGTCAGGTTGGTCTGCAGGACGGCGTCCCAGTCGTCGCGCTTCATCCGCAGCAGCAGCCCGTCGCGGGTGATGCCGGCGTTGTTGACCAGGATGTCGACCTTGCCGAACGTCTCGACCGTGTCCTTGAGGAGGGCGTCGACGGCGGCGCCGTCGCCGACGTCCACCGACCGCCCGATCGCCTTGCCGCCAGCGGCGACGATGGCATCCGCGGTCGCCTGCCCCTGATCGCCGCGGGCCACGGCGACCACCGCCGCCCCGGAGCCGGCCAGGGCGAGCGCGATGGCCTTGCCGATGCCGCGCGACGCACCGGTCACGATGGCCACGCGGCCGCTGAAATCGAGTTGCATACAGAGGGTGTGATGGGTGTCGGGCTGGCCGTTCCGGCGGTGAACCGCTCGTCTCAGGCGGAAACCCGCTCGTTCAGGCGGAGAAAACCCGATCGTTCAGGCGGAAAACAGTGGGGCGAGGGCGTCGAGCCCGGTCGGGTCTTCTACGCTGGCCACCCGGGCCTCCCGGTCGATCTTCCGGACCAGCCCCGCCAGCACCGTTCCCGGACCCACTTCAACATACGTGCGGACGCCCTCGGATGCAAGGCGGCGCACCACGGCCTCCCAGCGCACCGCCCCGGACACCTGGCGGATCAGGGCCTCGATGGCCGCGGCGCCATCGCGCTTCGGCTCGGCGTCGACGTTGGCGACGACCGGCCGGCGCGGCGCCTGGACGGCCAGGGCGCGCAGCTCGGGGGCCAGCCGGTCCTCGGCCGGCTGCATCAGGGCGCAGTGGAACGGGGCGCTCACCGCCAGCGGGATGACGCGCTTGGCGCCGGCCGCCTTCGCCAAGGCGCCGGCGCGCTGAACGGCCGCCGTCGTGCCAGCGATGACCACCTGGCCGGCGCCGTTCAGGTTGGCCGGCGAGACGACCTCGCCTGGCGCTGCCAGCGGATCGCGGGCCGCCTCGGCGCAGATTGCGGCCACGGCGTCGCCGTCGAGGCCGAGAATCGCGGCCATCGCGCCGGTGCCGACCGGCACGGCGTCCTGCATGTAGCGGCCGCGCGCGCGCACCGTCCGGACCGCGTCGGCGAAGCGGAACGTCCCGGCCGCGACGTGCGCGCTGTACTCGCCGAGGCTGTGCCCGGCGTAGAAATCGGGCCGCCAGCCGCGCGCCTCGAGGACGCGGGCGATGGCGACGCTGACGGTGAGGATGGCCGGCTGCGTGTTCTCGGTCAGCTGGAGGTCCGACTCGGGCCCCTCGAAGCACAGGCGGCTGAGGGGCACGCCTTGGGCGCCGGAGCCTTGGCGGAGGTGGCCCAGCGCGGCGTCGGCCTCGGCGAAGGTGTCGCGGGCGATCGGCTCGGCGTCGGCGAACGCCTGGCCCATCCCGACCTTCTGCGAACCCTGGCCCGGAAAGATGAACGCGATCATGAGGGAAGCGATCCTTGAGGCGTGCACGGCGTGAGCCGGGCGACGGCGTCGGCGAGGCGCGGTACGAGCGATTCGGCGGCGAAGCGGCTCGCCAGGGCGATGCCGTTGCGCACGGCGCGCGCCGAGGAGCGGCCGTGCCCGACCAGGCACAGCCCGTTGACGCCGAGCAGCGGCGCGCCGCCGAACTCGGAGGCGTCGACGCGCCGGGCGAAGCGGCGGAAGGCCGGGCGCGCCAGCACCGCGCCGAGCCGCGTCGCGGCGGAAGCAGCCAGCTCCTCGCGCAGCATCGCCGCGACGGCGTCGACGACGCCCTCGCTGACCTTCAGCGCGATGTTGCCGGTGAAGCCGTCGCAGACGACGACGTCGGCGTCGCCGTCGAACAGGTTGCAGGCCTCGACGTTGCCGACGAACGGCAGGCCGCTGGTCTCGAGGGCACGAAACGCCTCGCGTGTCAGCTGATCGCCTTTCAGCGCTTCCTGGCCGATGGACAGCAGCCCGACGCGCGGCGCCGAGCGCCCGAGCGCGACCTGGGCGTAGGCGCAGCCCATCGCCGCGAACTGGCGCAGGTGCACCGGCTGACAGTCGACGGTGGCGCCGACGTCGAGGAGCACCGCCTGGCCGCGCGCGGTCGGAATCGTCACGGCCAGGGCCGGGCGGTGGACGCCGGGCAGCAGGCCGAGCCCGGCGACCGCGGCGACCACGGTCGCTCCGGTGTGGCCGGCGCTGAACAGGCCCGACGCCTCGCCGGTCCGGACGCGTTCGACGGCGACGCGAATGGAGGTGGCGCGCTTGCGAAGCGCGTCACGCGGACGATCGGCCATGCCGACGTGTTCGGGAGCATCCACGAGGGTGAGGGACAGGCGGGCCCGATCGGGCTCGCGGGCGAGGCGGGGCTCGAGCTCGGCGACAGGGCCGACGAGCTCGAGGGCCAAGCCCAGCTCACGGACGGCGAGCAGCGCGCCTTCGACGACCCGGGCCGGGGCGTCGTCGCCCCCCATGGCATCGACCGCCAGGGGACGCGGGCGGGAAGAGCGCTCAGTCACGCCGTCACGGCTGCCTCAAGTGCCGAGCCCTTACTCTTCCTTGACCGCGCGCGCTTGCCGGCCGCGGTAGTGACCGCAGGTCGGGCAGACGATGTGCGGCGGCTTCAGCTCGCGGCACTGCGGGCACGGGCCGAGGGCGATCGGCGTCAGCGCGTCGTGCGTGCGGCGCTTGGCGGTGCGGGTCTTGGAGTGGCGGCGTTTGGGATTCGGCATCGTTCGAGCTCCGGCTCTCGGTCAAGCTGTCGTCAGTCGGTCTTGCGGGTCACGAGCGCCTTGAGCACCGAGAGCCGCGGATCTACCCATTCGATCTTGCACTGGCAGGTCTCGACGTTGCGGTCGATGCCGCAGCTCGGACACAGCCCCTGGCAGTCGGGGCGACAGAGCGGCTGCATGGGCAGCGCCAGGTAGAACTGTTCGCGGAGCATCTCGGCGAGGTCGAGGACGTGGTCACGGTAGAAGGCCGTGTCCAGGTCTCCGTCCTGCAGCTCCACTTCTTCTTCGACGGCCGGCGCCTTGGCGCCCTTGGCAGGGCCCTTCACCGGATCCCCCTTCACCGCATCCTTGGGCGCGACCACCGGCGGGCGCTCGGGGATGTAGGCGAGGTCGACGGCGGTGGCCAGCGGAAGGGGAAACGGCGTCAGGCAGCGTCCGCAGCTCAGCTGCAGCGCCGCGGTGATGCGCCCCTTCAGCTGGAACCGGTCGGCGCGTCGCGTCAGCGTGCCCTTGAACGTCACCGGCCCGAGGACGTTGAACTCGTCGTCCGACGCCGTGCCCGTGCCCGAATCCGGCCGCGCCCCGGCCCCGCCGACGTGGCCCATGACCTGCTCCGGGCTGAACGTCCGGTCGATGTGCAGCTCCGCCTCGCCGAGCGGGCGCAGGTCGATGTGGGTGGGCAGCATTGAGCGATCGGACACGTCAGAACCCCGGCAACAAACCCCGAAGTATAGCACGCGGACCCCGTCCAGCCGAACGGCCCGTCCGGCGGCAGCCTCCAGAGGCAAGGTCTTCCGAATGCAGCACTTGGCCGTCCGGAGACGAGACGCCGCTGACGCGGTCCGGGCGTCCCTTCCGCGTGCCGGGACGGCCTGCGCCGGCAAACGCGCACTCCCGGCTGCTCTCTCGCGCGAAAATCAACGCCGCACCCCCGTGCGGCGTGGCGACCGACCGCCTCCCGTGCGCGTTTCCCCCTCGCTACCTCGCCTCGCGTCGCCCCGCTCGCCGACTCGTCGAGTCGGCTTGCCTCACGGCCCGCTCCAGGGACACCCTCCCCGCCCTTGGCGGCGGCGTCCTGCGCCATCAGAGCCACAGCGTCCAGCCGGACGAGATTGCCGGTCTTGGCGGGTCTCAGCTTCTCAGAGCCCGCCGTCGCCCCGGCGAGTTGCCGGGCTGACCTCAGGCAGCTGGCCGACCTCCTGCCAGCGAAAGAACTTCCGGTCAGCAAGTGCCAGCATCTCGCGGTCCTCTTCCGTATCTCCGTAGCCGTAGACCGTCCCGTATTCATCGAGTGCGTAACGTTCTCTGATGCGACTGGCCTTCTCGAGACCGCAGCAATCTCCGCGCAGGTATCGTCCGGTGACGCGGCCGCCGTCGGCCTCGAGTCGGGTGCAGATCACGTCGACACCCATGTTCGCGCACCACGGCTCGAGATAGACGTCCAGCGACGCGGAGACGACTACGACGACATCTCCGCGGGCCTTGTGCCAGGCGATCTTCTCGAGGGCCGCCGGACGCAACAGCCCGGACAGCACCTCCGCGGCGTACCGCTCTCCGAGACGACGCAGACGCTCCGGTTGCTCGCCCTGGAACACGACTCTCGACATGGCCTTGCGGATCGCGCGATCCGACACGAGTCCGACCCGGTAGCCGACGATGAGCGGCCCGAGGATGATGCCCGCGACCACCTTGCGCCGCGGGCGGATGGCGAACCGGACGAACCCGGGATACGTCCCCCTGGTCGTGATCGTGCCGTCGAAGTCGAACAGCGCAAGATCCATGGCTCTTGACGGCGCGTCTCGATCGCAGCAACACGCCCGGTCGACAGATTAACGCACTGTCAGCGGCGTTCTGGCGACGCGCGATCTGGCGGTCTGGACGCCGACGTCGGGAGCGGGGAGGGTGTCCCTGGAGCGGGCCGTGAGGCAAGCCGAGTCGTCGAGACGGCGAGCGCACGAGTCGAGCGAGGCGACGAGGCGCAAACACGCACGGGAGGCGGTCGGTCGCCCCGCCGCACGGGGGTGCGGCGGTGATTGGCGCGCGAGAGAGCGGCCGGGAGTGCGTGTTTGCCGGCGCAGGCCGTCCCGGCACGCGGAAGGGACTCCCGGACCGCTGCAGCGGCGTCTCGCCCGAGAACACCTGCCTGACGGCGCGGTCGACTTACGCCCGGTACTCGACCCAGGGCGTCGGGATGAAGAGACGCTCGAACAGGCGGACGGCGTAGCGGTCGGTCATGCCGGCGACGAAGTCGCGGGTGGCCGCGTCGAGGCCCTCGGCGTCGATGGTGGCCTGGTCGAGGAACTCGGCCGGGCGTTCGCGGACCTTCTCCCACAGCCCGCCGAGGATGCCCGCGGCTTTCGTGAACTCCGCCGTCGCGACGTCGTTCTCGTAGACCGCGGCGAACAGGAAGTCGCGCAGCGCGAGCATCGCGCCGAGGACGTCCTCGCTCATGCGGATCTCGGTGACGTCGACGGCCAGGGTCTGCACGACGACGTCGGTGACCATCCGGCCGATGCGCTGCGACGAGCTCTCGCCGAGGATCGCGACCGGCCCGGCCGGCAGGTCCTCGGGCCGCAGCAGGCCGGCGCGGACGGCGTCGTCGATGTCGTGGTTGACGTAGGCGATGATGTCGGCGACCCGGGCGATCTGGCCCTCGACGGTTGCCGAGCGGTGCTCCGGCGGCGAGCCGACCGGCAGGCCGTGCTTGCCCTTGGAGTGCTTGGCGATGCCGTTGCGCACTTCCCAGGACAGGTTGAGGCCGCTGCGGCCGTCGCCCTCGAGCACGTCGACGACGCGCAGGCTCTGCTCGTAGTGGTTGAAGCCGCCCGGGACGAGCGTGTCGAGGACGCGCTCGCCGGCGTGGCCGAACGGGGTGTGGCCGAGGTCGTGGCCGAGCGCGATCGCCTCGGTCAGCTCCTCGTGCAGGCGCAGCACCTTGGCGATGGTGCGCGCGATCTGCGAGACCTCGAGCGTATGGGTCAGCCGGGTGCGGTAGTGATCGCCGGCCGGCGAGAAGAAGACCTGCGTCTTGTGCTTGAGGCGACGGAACGCCTTGCAGTGGACGATGCGATCGCGATCGCGCTGGAAGGCCGGCCGCAGCGGATCCTCGGGCTCCGGCCGCTGCCGGCCCTGGCTGTCGGCGCTCTTCATCGCCTGCGGTGCCAGCTCCGTCCGCTCGCGGGCTTCGAGCTGCTCCCGTATCGTCATCCCCACAACTCCCGGCGGAAGCTCGTGCCGTGGGCCAGCGGCGCAACGCCGAAGATGTCGGCCAGCGTCTGCCCCAGGTCGGCGAAGGTGGCGCGGTCGCCGAGCGGCACCGGCCGGGCCCCGGCGCCGAGCGCCAGCACCGGGACGTACTCGCGCGAATGATCGGTGCTCGGCGTGGTCGGGTCGTTGCCGTGATCGGCGGTCACGACCAGCAGATCGTCGGGGCGCAACGACGGGATCAAGTCGGCCAGGCGGGCGTCGAAGCGCTCGAGATTCCGGGCGTAGCCGGCGACGTCGTTGCGGTGCCCGTAGAGCGTGTCGAAGTCGACCAGGTTGGCGAACACCAGCCCCCGGTCGACGCGCCCGAGGAGCGCGTCGATCGCGTCCATGCCCTCGTCGTCGCTGGCCGTCGACTGCGTGGTCGACGTGCCGCGTCCGGCGAACAGATCGTGGATCTTCCCCACCGCGTGCACCGGCACGCCGGCGGCGACCAGCCGATCGAGCAGCGTGTCGGTCGGCGGCGGCGCGGCGAAGTCGTGCCGGTTGGCGGTCCGCGTGAACGCGCCCGGCAATCCGACGAACGGCCGCGCGATGACCCTCCCGACGCCCATCCCCTCGACGACCAGGGCGTAGGCGGCCCGGCAGATCGCGTACTGCTCCGCGATCGGAATCACGTCCTCGTGGGCCAGGATCTGGAACACGCTGTCGGCCGACGTGTAGACGATCGGCCGCCCGGTCCGCATGTGCTCGGCCCCGAAGCGGTCCATGATCTCGGTGCCCGAGCCGACGACGTTGGCCATCGATGGCCGGCCGATGCGGGCCTCGAACGCCTCGATCACGTCCGGCGGAAAGCCGTTGGGAAAGGTCGGGAAGGGGCGCTCGAGCACGAGCCCCATCAGCTCCCAGTGGCCGGTCACCGAATCCTTGCCCGGCGACGCCTCGCGCATGCGGCCGTAGGCGGCCATCGGCGCCACCGGCGGCGCCGGCTGATCCCGCAGTGCCACGAGGCGGCTCAGCCCGAGCGCCGACAGCGTCGGCAGCTGCAGGCGGACGTGCGCCGAGATGTTGCCGAGGGTGTTGCTGCCCTGGTCGCCGTAGTCGGCGGCGTCGGGCAGCTCGCCGATGCCGACGCTGTCCATGACGATGACGATGACGCGGCGCGGCCGCGCCTCCGTGGCGGCGACGCCCATCAGTCCCCTGGAACCGCGGTGGGTCGCGTGAGGCCCGGAGCGCGGCGCCCGACTGGCAAGGCGCGAAGAGCGAACGTATTGGGCATAAGCGAGCGATGAGCAACGCCACCAGGCGGGATGCCCCGCCCGGGCATCATGTGAGCCATCGCGGTTCCCGGGGACGGGCTAGCTGGCCTCGTGCGAGGCGTAGTAGCTGCCGATGCTGCGCGGCGAGCGGATGGTCGCGATGGCGTGCTTGAAGACCAGGTGGTCGACGCCGGCGTGGTCGATGATCAGCGCGAAGCGATCGAAGTTCTTGATCCGCCCCTCGACCGACTGGCCGTCGAGGAGCTGGATCAGGACGGTCAGCTTCTCGCGGCGGGCGTAGTTGAGGAAGACGTCCTGGATGTTGGGCGAGCCGGCCGACCTGGTTTCGCGGCCGGCGTCGCGGCGAACCGGGCCGGCACCGTGCGACGGACCGTGGCCCGACGCCTGATGGCCATGGCCCGGGTGATGGGTGGGATGGCCGTGCGACGGGCGTTGCGCGGCGACGGGCGGGCCGCTCAACGGCCCGCCTGGGACGCCGGCCGGACGCGGCGCGTCGGCGGCACGCGCGACGGGCGTGTCGGGTTGACCGGCAATCGGGGGGGAGGCGTCCTTGGTCGGCAGCATCACCGGAACGGCATCAGTTACTAAGGGCGAAACCGTTGACGAGCTCGACCGCGCGAGCCATCGCGGCCGGCGTCTCGCCCGGGCCGTCGATCCAGGTAAGGGTAGGCTCTTTCCGGAACCAGATCAACTGCCGGCGCGCGTAGTGCCGGTTCTCCCGGACGATGAGCTCGCGGGTCGCCGCCTCGTCGCGGACGCCGGCCAGCATCTCGACCACCTGACGGTAGACGAGCCCGCCCAGGGCCTGCGCCGTGGCCGGGACGCCGGCCGCCAGCAGGCGCCGCACCTCGTCGACGACGCCGCGGTCGAACTGCTGGTCGACGCGGCGGGCGACCCGCGCCGCCGTGTCGGCCGAGGGCAGCCGGACGCCGATCGCGACGACGTCGTAGTCGGCGATGGGCGAGGTCGTGTCGGCGAAGTGCGTCGTCATCGGCACGCCGGTGACGAGCGCGACCTCGAGCGCCCGCACCAGCCGCTTGGTGTCGCGCGGCTGGATCCGGGTCGCCGAGGCGGGATCGAGACGGCGCACCCAGCGGTAGAGCTCGCCGGTGCCGCGGTCGGCGGCGACACGATCGAGGACCGCCCGCAGTGCCGCGTGGCGCTCCGGCCCGGGGAACAGGCCGCGGACCAGCGCGCGGAAGTAGAGCCCGGTCCCGCCGACGACGATCGGCGCGCGGCCGCGCGCGGTGATGGCCCGGATGATCGCCGCGGCCTCCCGCGCGTAGCGCGCCGCGGAGTAGACCTCGGTCGGATCGGCGACGTCGACGAGATGGTGCGGGACGCCCTGCTGCTCGTCGAGCGCCACCTTGTCGGTGCCGATATCGATGCCACGGAACACCGCCGTCGAATCGCAGGCGACGATCTCCCCGCCGAGGTGACGCGCGAGCGCGATGCCCAGGGCGCTCTTCCCCGCCGCCGTCGGGCCGAGGATCGCCACCAGCCGCGGCCTGCCCTGCACGGCGGTCACCGCGGCGATTCGTTGTAGTAGAAGGTGACCGTGAAGAACGCCTTGTCGGCCGGGTATTCCGGCGGCAGGGCCATGGTCGGGTTCGACGTGGCCAGGGCGTTCATGGCGGCGTTGTTGAAGGCCGCGACGTCGCTCGGCCGCAGCACCTGCAGGTCGGTGATCGACCCGTCCTTGTGGACGTTGAAGGTGATCACGACGTGCCCTTTCAGCGACATCGCCGCCATCGGCACGAACCAGTTGCGCTTCACCTGTGCCACGAAGCGCCGCAGCCACGGTCCGAACTCGACGCCCTTGGAATCGAATTGGATCGTCTGGTCGACATTGTTCCCCCCGTTGGGGTTGTTCAGCTGCTGATCCTGGGCGTAGCGATTCAGGTTGCGCAGGGCCTCGCCGAGTGCGCCGCCGGGGGGCCGCCCGCCCCGCGCCGGCGACTGCTGCGTGACCGGCTGGGCCTGCGGCCGGGGGGTCGGCAGCGGCGCCTGCGGGAGGGGCGGCGGCGGCGTGGTGTTGGCGGCGTTCTGGGTCGGCGCGGCCGGCGCCGGGTTGGGGGTCTGCGGGGCCGGCTCGGGGGCCGGCCCCTCGAACTTGGGCTTCTCGGCCTTCTTCTCGGCCTCGGTCAGGTCGGCCGACCGGCCGCGCAGGAAGGGCTGGTTGTTGGTGGCGTTGGGGTTGCGCTCGCGCGACCGGGCCTCACGGTCGGCGTCCGACATCGGCGCCGGCCGGGTCAGCTTGCGCAGCGCCTCGCGGTCGATCCGCGGCTCGACCATCACGAAGGGCTGGGCCTGATCCTGCTCGGGCCGCTGCTCCATCGGGAGGGGCTGCGGCTGGGGCTGGGCCAGCAGGCGCTGCATCCACGGCTGCGTCGGCAGCCACAGGATCAGCAGGATCAGGGCGACGTGGAACAGAATGGACGCGACCACCGCCTCGCGGAGGCTGATCGCTCGCTCGATCTGTTCGGCGTCGGGTCGGGTGTCGTCGAGGTGAAGGAACACGGGGCTCGCAGTGCAGGCGGCCCTCCCAGCGTACTAGGAGTCGGGGCCGATGTCGCGGTTTTCAGGCGCCTGCGCCCCGGTCGGGTCGGATCGCCGTATACAGATAGACGGCGCCGAAGGTCAAAGGGACGGCCCGGACCTCGGTGAAGCCGGCCGTGCCCAGGGTGGCGCAGAACGCCTCCGGCGTGACCCAGCCCACCACCGAGGCCGGCAGGTAGGTGTAGGCGTCGGTGTGGTGCGAGACCAGCCGGCCGATCCGCGGCAGCAGACGCGTGAAATACCACGCATACAGCTGCCTGAAGACCGGCACGCGCGGGGTCGAGATCTCCAGGATGGCCAGCCGCCCCCCGGGCTTGAGGACGCGCAGGCAGTCGGCCACGGCGACGGCGTGGTCGCGAACGTTGCGAATCCCGAAGGCGATGGTCAGGCCGTCGGCCGAGGCGCTGGCCAGCGGCAGGCGCATGGCGTCGCCCTGGGCCAGCTGCCACCGCGCCGCCGGGCGGCGGCCGCGGACCTTGGCCAGCCCGTGCCGCAGCATCGCCGGCGAGAAGTCGACGCCGACGACCCGCGCGGCCCGGCCCGGCTTGGACAGGGACACGACGAGATCGGCGGTGCCCGTGCACAGGTCGACCGCCGTTTCGCGCCCGGTCAGGCCCAGGCTGCGCACCGCCCGCCACCGCCAGTAGCGGTCGACGCCGCCGCTGAGGACCGTGTTCAGCAGGTCGTAGCGGGCAGCGATGGCGTCGAACATCCCGGCGATCTTGGCCGGGTCCTTGTCCAGTTGCGGAAGAGCGGGGTCCAGCTGCGGGCGCGCAGGGTCCATCGGCGGAAGGGCGGCGTTCATCGCGACGCCGGCTGGGCGGCCGGGATCTCACCCGTCCAGGCCGGGTAGAGGCCGTGCGGGATGCTCAGTACCGACAGGATCTTGCCGGCCATGAAGTCGGCCAGGTCGTCGAGCGTGGCCGGCTGCTGGTAGAACGCCGGCATCGCCGGCACGACGATGGCCCCGGCCTCGGCGCACAGCACCAGGTTCTTCAGCTGCGGCAGGCTCAGGGGCGTCTCGCGGGGCACGATGACGAGCGGCCGCCGCTCCTTCAGCATCACGTCGGCGGCCCGCTCGATCAGGCTGCGCGACAAGCCGTGCGCGATGCCGGCCAGCGTCTTCATCGAACACGGCACCACCACCATCGCCTCGCAGCCCTGGCTGCCGCTGGCGATGGAGGCACCGAGATCCTTGTTGCTGTGGACGATCAGCCGGCCCTGCCCCACCTCGGGGCCATAGCGGCCGGCCAGGTAGGCCGGCAGGCGGTCGAGGGCGGCCTCGGGGCCGACCTCGTCGCGCAGCAGGCGGCGGCCGTAGTCGCTGACCACGAGGTCGACGGTGGCGCCGTGCGCCAGCAGCGCCGCCAGGGTCCGCACCGCGTAGAGGGCGCCGCTGGCGCCGGTGATCCCGAGCGCGACGTGCGTCATCGCCAGTACACCGCCAGGCTCGTCGTCGCCAGGTAGAGGATGCCGACGTAGCCGTTCAGGTCGAAGGCCTTCTTGACCTGTGACAGATCGTCCTCGCGGACCAGCGTCTGCTCATAGACCAGCAGCAGCGCCACCAGCGCCACGCCGGCGAAGTAGACCGGGCCGAGCGGGCGGATCACCCCGAGCGCGAACAGGCAGGCCACGGTGGCCACGTGCAGCAACCGCGAGATCAGCAGCGAGCGGGCGATACCGAAGCGCACCGGGATCGAGTTGAGCCCGTGCGCGCGATCGAACGTCACGTCCTGACAGGCGTAGAGCACGTCGAAGCCGCCGACCCAGGTGCCGATGGCCACGGCCAGCCAGAACGGCGGCCACTCGAGCCCGCCGCCCGCCGCCAGCCAGCCGCCGACCGGCGCCACCGCCATCGCCAGACCAAGGAAGAACTGCGTGTAGCTCGTCACGCGCTTGGCCAGCGAGTACCAGAACACGATGCCCAGCGCGACTGGCGCCAGCGCGAAGCAGATCAGGCCGAGCGGCCACGTCGAGGCGATGAACGCCGCCGAGGTGACCACCAGGAAGGCCCAGGCCTGCGCCGCCGTCAGCTTCCCGGTCGGGATCTCGCGATTGGCGGTGCGCGGGTTGAGCGCGTCCCAGCGGGCGTCGACGATCCGGTTGAAGGCCATCGCCGCGCTGCGCGCGGTCACCATCGCCAGCACGATCCAGAGCACGCGGATCGGCGCGACCGGGCGCTCAGCCGCGGCGAGCAGCGCCCCGACCAGGGCGAACGGGAGCGCGAAGACGGAGTGGCTGACCCGGATGAACGAGGCGTAACTGGCGAGCAGGCCCACGGCTAGACAGTGTACTCGCTTGCCGGCCTCACCCGCCGCCCGCGTGACGGCGCCGCCGCGCGCCCAGCGCGGCGTGACGAATGGCGAGGACGGAGTCCGGAGCCATCGGCCGGTTGACGCGCGACCGCGGGTCGACAAGTAGCAGCCGGCACGCTTGAAGGGCGGCCCGCGGCCGCGCGTGAGAGCGCGGCCGCCAACAGACTACGATACGTACGCTTCGCGCTTGCCGTGGGCGTCCCAGACGGCCCAGGCCACCTGGCTCGGATGGACGCCCTCGACCAGATGCGCCTCGACGTCCTTGACCCTGGACGGCAGGTCCACCGTGATCAGCCGGGCCCGCGCCCCTCGCGCGATGACGCCGAGGTCGGGCCGGCCGATCGCCTCGGCCCCGCTCCGCGTCGCGCTCTCGAGCAGCCGCGCCGGCGCGATCTCCGGCGCCAGATGGTGCAGCGCGGCCAGCTCGCTGAACAGGTTCAGGTCGGAGGCACTGGCCAGGCTGTCGGTGCCGATGGCGACGCGGGCGCCGGAGGCGAAGAACCGCGCCGCCGGCGCGCGGCCGGCGCCGACCCAGGCGTTGCTGCGCGGACAGGTGACGATGGTCGCGCGGGCCTGGGCGAGGCGCGCCAGCTCGGCGTCGGTGCACTGGACGCAGTGGACCGCGACCAGCGCCGGCCCGACGACGCCGAGACGATCGAGGTACTCGATCGGTCCGCAGCGCGGCGGCGTCCAGCGCGGATTCCAGGCGCCGCGCGCGTCGAGCACGTCCCGCCACCGTCCGCCCCCGGTCTGCAGGAACTCGATCTCGTCGGGCGACTCGCCGACGTGGATGCTGCAGATGGCGCCCGGCAGACGCGCCGCCCGCGCCCCGAGCAGGCGCAGCACGTCCGGCGCGACCGAGTAGGGCGCGTGCGGCACGACGTGCGCCGCGACGCGGGGCGTCCGATGCGCCTCGACGTCCTCGGCCGCCGCCGCGACCAGCGCCTCGGGATCGGCCGGGTTGAAGCCGACGACCTCGCGGAACACGACGCCGTGCAGGCGGCTGTGCGCGAGCGCCTGCTGGCTGGCGGCCGTGTTGGCCACGTCGCCGACGGCCGCGGTGCCGGCTTCGAGCGCGTCGACGATCGCCAGCCGCATCGGGGCGCGATTGTCGCCGCCGCGGGCGAAGCGCTGCCCCATCAGGTTCGACACCCAAGCCGGCAGCGACGTCGCCGGCGGCACCTTGCCCCACAGCCACGACAGCTCGAGATGGGTGTGCGCGTTGATCAGCCCGGGCAGGAGGACGCTGTGCCCGAGATCGCGGACCTCGACGCCGGGTCCGTCGGGAGGCCGCCCGGTGCCGAGCGCGACGACGCGGCCGCGCGCCACCGTCACCCACCCGTCGCGCAGCGGCGGGCCGGCCATGGGCAGCACCCAGGGGGCGCGCAGGCAGGTCGTCACCGACACGGCGTCTGGTCGCGGCCGGGCGAGCCGATGACGTCGACCCTCAATGGGTGATGGTGCCGTCGCGCTGCTGGGCGCGCAGGCGGCGGGCCGCCGGCGTGCGCGCGTCGTAGGCCGCCAGCTCGTCGGGGATCCGGTCGTCGTCGCCCTCGGCCTTGGCGACGTCGAGGGCCAGCCGGCGCGGCACGGCGCGCTGGCGGAAGATCGGCTCGCCGAGCACCTGGTAGTGCATGTTGCGGCGCTTGGCGCTGAACCCGGCGTTCTCGATGTTGCGGACGATCTCGACCTCGTCCATGCAGTAGCTGGCACCGGCGGCGCGGACGACGTTCTCCTCGATCATCACGCTGCCCATGTCGTTGGCCCCGTAGGCCAGGCTCAACTGCCCGACCTTGCCGCCCTGGGTGACCCACGACGCCTGCAGGTTGTCGACGTTGTCGAGGACGATGCGGGCCAGCGCCAGCGTCCGCAGGTAGTCGACGCCGGTCGCCTCGTACAGCCCCAGCTCGGTGTGTTCGGGCTGGTAGCTCCAGGCGATGAAGGCCGTGAACCCGCCGGTGCGATCCTGCAGCTCGCGCAATCGCACCAGGTGCTCGATGCGCTCCTCGTCGGTCTCGACGCTGCCGTACATCATCGTCGCCGTCGTCCGCAGGCCGGCCTCGTGCGCCTCGCCCATGATCCGCAGCCACTCGTCGGCGCTCGACTTGCTGTAGCAGTTGAGGAGCTTGCGGACGCGGTCGACCAGGATCTCGGCGCCGCCGCCGGGGATCGAGTCGAGCCCGGCGTCGACCAGGCGCGCGATCACCTCGGGCGTCGACAGCTTCGTCAGCCGCGACAGGTGCAGCACCTCGGACGGCGACAGCGCGTGCAGCTTGAAGGCCGGATAGCGCGCCTTGACGGCCCGGAACAGGTCCTCGTACCAGGCCAGCGGCAGGTCGGGGTTGTGGCCGCCCTGGAGCAGCAGCTGGTGGCCGCCGACGGCGATCGTCTCGTCGATCTTCTGGAAGATCTCCTCGAACGAGAGGACGTAGCCGTCGCCGTGGCCGACCGGTCGATAGAACGCGCAGAAGTTGCAGCGCGCGACGCAGACGTTGGTGTAGTTGACGTTGCGGTCGATGATGTAGGTGACGACGCGCTCGGGATGCTTGCGCGCGCGCATCGCGTCGGCGAGCCGCCCGAGCACCGCCGTCGGCGCCTCGCGGTAGAGCCGCAGCGCCTCGGCGGCGTCGACGCGCTCGCCGGCGTCGGCCCTGGCGATGATGCGATCGAGCCCCTCGGTCATGGTTGCTGTCCTGTCCGCGGACAGAACCCCTTCGATTTTACCATTCCGCCGTCGTCATCGTGCGGCCGAGGCTGGCGGGCCGTCGACCGCCCCGGGCTGCCTGGCGAACAGGCGCAGCCGCGGCGCCCGCGCGATGATCCCTTCCCCGGCCAGGCCCTCGAAGTAGGCGCGTGCCCCGGCCAGGAGCGGCCCGTCGAGGCCGTAGCTGATCGTCTCGCGCAGGTAGCGGGCCACCAGCGCCTGCCCCGCCGGATTGTCGGGGCGCTCGCGCCGGGCGATGGCGTCGACGTTGGCGACGCCGTGGACGCGGGTCTCGTAGAGCAGCCGGCAGACCTCGGGCGAGGCCGCCCCGTCGCGGCCGGCCCACACCGCCCAGACGAAGGGCAGGCCGGTCAGCGCGCGCCAGGCCAGGCCGAGATCGATCTTCTCGGCATCGACCGAGGCCGGATCGAGGAACAGCGCCGGATCGCCGATCAGCAGCGCCGCGTCGGCCGAGGCGAGCATGGCGCGGATGTCGGGCGCCGCCGGCACGAACGCCGGCTTGATCCGCCAGTGCCGCGCGCACAGCAGCCGCACCAGGCCGGCCGAGGTGCGCGAGCTGACGTCGAGGGCGATCGTCCGCACCCGCTCGATCGGCTGGCGCGTGAACAGCGCCACCGAGTCGACCGCGGCGACCGAGGCGATCGACACGCCCGGCACCACCGCGTAGTCGTCGGCGTGGCGGGCGTACTCGATGATCGGCACCAGCCCGAGATCGACCTCGCCGGCCTCGACGAGATCGGCGCAGCGGGCCGGGACGTCGAAGCGCAGCGTGACGTCGGGCCGCGCGTCGAGGCCGTCGACCAGCGGCCGCGTGTTGAGATAGCTGACGGCGCCGAGGCGGACGATGGGGCTGCCAGCGGACACGGAGGGCTAGCTCGCGGCCCCGGCCGCCGGCACGGGCTCGAAGCGGGCGGTCCGCGCCACCGGCGTCAGCGACGCGGCGACGATGTTGCGGTGGACTTCCTCGAGCGGCGCGCGCCGGGGCCCGAGCGGCGCGTCGTCGGTGGCCGGCACGTGATCGAGATCGTTGGCGCCGAACAGCAGCGCCACCTGACTGAGCTTGGCTCCGTGCTGGCGCCAGTCGACCTGGACGCGGCCGACGCCCTCGACCAGGAGGGCGGCCAGCGCCACCACCTTGACGTCGTCGTAGCCGGTCGACGGCGCCTCCGCGGAGACGTGCCGCGGCAGCGGCGCGATGGCCCGAAACGCCTTGGTCGCCTTCTGCAGCAGCGCCACACGGCGCAGGAAGACGACCGGGTTGGCCGGCGCGTCGTGGACGCCGACGACGGGGACGCCGAGGCCGGCGTCGACGACCCACTGCACGGCCGGATCCTCGACCAGATCGAGGCGGACGTCGGCGAGGCCGGCCAGGCCCGCCTCGCGCAGCCCCCGCGCCAGCGTGCCGAGGCCTTCCAGATCCTTGGCCAGCGCGACGAGGTCGGCGAGCGCCCAGGCCGTCACCGGAATGCCGTTGGCGCGCTCGACCGCCGCCCACGCCTTGGCGATGGCGGCTTCCGCGGTCGGCGGCACGCCGATCAGGCGAATCTCGCCGGCCGTCGCCGGCCACGCGTCGGGCAGCGGATCGCCGACCTTGTGCTCGACGACGCGCACGTAGGTCACGTCGTCACCGATCCGCCGCGTGCGGACGTCCGAGGCGACCATCCCCAGCTGGACGAGATCGGTGGTCGCCGACAGCGCGAGGTAGTCGGCGCGCTCGAGCGGGGTCCCGCTCGTCAGCTTGCCGGCGATGTCGTCGAGCGTCGGGGCGGTCATCGGGTCGCGCCGCCCGGGAAGATGCCTGGGCCCATGATCGTGGTGATGCGATGCGCCAGCGCCAGCGCGCGACGCCCGGCGACGCCGCTGACGCGCGCTGGCCGGCGGTTGCGCACCGCATCGACGAAGTCCTCGAGCTCGAGTTGCAGCGGCTGCGCCGAGACGACGTCCAGCTTGCCGCCCTCGATGGCGGCGCCGGCCGGGCCGACCGTCAGCTGGAAGCGCTCGGCTTCCTGCGCGGCGTAGTCGATCGACACGTAGGAGCGCGGCTGGAAGAAGCGGACCTTGCGGACGCGGTCGCGGCTGATGCGGCTGGCGGTGAGGTTGGCAATGCAGCCGGAGTCGAACGTCAGCCGCACGTTGGCGATGTCGATGCGCGGCGTCAGCACCGGCACGCCGACCGCCTCGATCTGGGTGACCTCGCCGGCGACCGTCGCCAGCAGCGCGTCCAGATCATGGATCATCAGGTCGAAGACGACGTCGATGTCGAGGCTGCGGGCCGGGAAGGTGCCGAGCCGGTGCACCTCGACGAACCCCGGCGAGGTGATGTGCGGCAGGGCCGCCGTGAACGCCGGGTTGAAGCGCTCGGTGTGGCCGACCGCCAGGATGGCGCCGTGGCGCTCGGCCAGGGCGATCAGCTCGTCGGCTTCCTCGAGCGTGCGGGTCAACGGCTTCTCGACCAGCACCGAGACGCCGCGCGCCAGGAGCGGACCGGCGGCCACCGCGTGCGCCTCGGTCGGCACGGCCACCACCGCCGCATCGATGGGCGGCAGCGCCGCGGCGTCCGTGAACGCCTGCGTCTTGTTCGCGGCCGCGATCTCGGCGCCACGGTCGGCGTTCGAGTCGACCACGCCGACCAGGTTCACCCCAGGCAGCGTCGACAGGATACGGGCATGGTGCTGCCCCAGATGCCCGACGCCCAGGACCGCGACCCGCAATGCCTCACTCACGACGCGACCTCCGTACGAATACGACCGACGATGGCGATACCCGCCTCGTCGGCGGCTGCGACGACGGCCGCCGGGCCGTCGATCAGCAGCGTCTTGCCGGCATCGACCGACAGCGTCGTGGCGCCGGCCGCCCGCATGGCAGCGATGGTCGGCACGCCGACGACCGGGACGTCGAAGCGCATGTCCTGCTTCGGCTTGGCGACCTTGACGACGACCGCGCCGGGACCGGCCAGCTGGCCGGCCCGGACGATGGTCGCATCGGTGCCTTCCATCGCCTCGACGGCGACGACGGCGCGATCCTTGACGACGATCGTCTGGCCGATGTCGAGACCGGCCACGGCGTCCGCCTGGGTGTAACCGAAGGCCAGATCGGCCTCCTCGCGGGCGTCGGGGGCGCGCCGCGTCAGCACGCCGGCCGAGGCCAGCAGCGGCGACAGGAAGGCGGTCGAGTCGAGCAGCCCGATGCCCTTCTCCTGCATGACGTCGGCGACCGCCGCGATCAGCGAGTCGGTGCTCTTCGAGGTGAGCTTGCGGATCACCGAGAGCAGCGTCAGGTCGGGCATGAAGTCCGAGAAGATCTTGACGTGCTTGACCTGGCCGGCCATCACCGCCTCGGTGACGGACGCCGCCTTGAGCACGGAGATGACCTTGCCCAGCTGGCCGAGCGAGACCCAGTGCAGCGCGGCGCCGCGGGCCTCGGCGGCGGCGACGAGGGTCGGTTCGGCCTCGTCCTTGATGGCGACGACGGTGACCGGCCGGCCCTGCGCGTGCGCGGCCTCGAGGACCAGGCACGGGAAGCGGCCGTTGCCGGCGATCAGCCCGAGCGGAGCCTGCGCGGTCACCGGCAGCCTACTCGTCGGCGACGACCGCGTCGTCGGCGCGTCGCGTCAATGTCCGCCGCAGGACCACGCCGCGCGTCGAGGTGCGGATGAAGTCGACGAGATGGCCGACCTCCTGGCACTTCAGCATCGGGTCGCGCTCGATCTCGGCCAGGGCGCGGGTCGTGTTCAGCTTCGAGGTGAGCAGGTAGCGGTAGGCCTGCTTCAGCTTGGCGATGGCGTCGGCCGGGATGCGGCGGCGGACCAGGCCGATGGTGTTCAGGCCGTAGTTGCGGGCCGGGCGGTTGCCGACCGTCTTGGCGAACGGCAGGGCGTCCTTGGTGATGACCGAGAAGCCGCCGATGAAGGCGTGCCGGCCGATCCGGCAGAACTGGTGCACGGCCGAGAACGCGCTGATGGTCGCGCAGTTCTGCACGGTGACGTGGCCGCCGAGCGTCGCCGCGTTGCCGAAAATCGTGTCGTCGCCGACCAGGCAGTCGTGGGCGATGTGGGCGTAGGCCATGAACACGTTGCGATCGCCGATCGACGTCACCCCGCCGCCGCCAACGGTGCCGCGGTGGATGGTGACGAACTCGCGGAAGACGTTCTTGCTGCCGATGACCAGCCGCGTCGGCTCGCCGCCGTACTTCAGGTCCTGCGGCCGGAGGCCGATCGACGCCAGCGGAAAGACCTCGTTGTCGTCGCCGAACTCGGTGTAGCCGTCGACGACCGCCGACGCCCCGATCTTGCAGCGCCGGCCGAGGCGCACGTGCGGTCCGACGGTGGCGTTCGGGCCGATGGTGGTGCCGGCGCCGATCACCGCGGCGGGATCGACGTTCGCCGTCGGATGGATGGCGATGCCGTTCCGCTCGAGCGCCATCACCAGCGTCGCCTCGGCGACGACCTGGTCGTCGAGCAGCGCCTGGCCGGCGACGCGGGCGATCGGACCGCGCTCGGCGATCAGCCGCACCGCCAGCCGGAGGCGATCGCCGGGAACGATCTGGCGCCGGAACTTGACGCCGTCGACGCCGCGCAGGGCGGCGCGCGTCTCCGGCGCCTCGCCGTCGCGATCGAGGAGCAGGAGCGCCGCGGCCTGGGCCAGCGACTCGATCATCAGCACGCCCGGCATGAGCGGCTGGCCAGGGAAGTGGCCCTGGAAGAAGCCCTCGCTGACCGTCACGCTCTTGACCGCCTCGAGGGCGCGGCCGCGATCGTGCGAGACGACGGCGTCCACGAGAGGCACCGGGTAGCGGTAGGAGAGCCGATCGAGCGCGAGAAGGGTGGTGGGCACTGGAACGCGCGAGCGGGCAGAGCGGGGCGGAAACGATGCCGCGCCAGCGCCGTGGTCGCGGCACTGGCGCGAACGATCTCGGTGCGCCTCGGCCGCGGCAGCAGCGGCCCTGGTGCGCCGAAGCGGAGCGACGCTCCGCGAAGGCGACTACTTCTTGGGCGCGGCGGCCGCGGCGGCGTCGAGCTTCTTGATGATGTCGGTGGTGATGTCGAGGCCCGGATCGGCCCAGACCACGCCCGAATCGATGCTGCTGAAGACCATGTGCAGGCCCTTGGCCGCAGAGACCTCGGAGAGCACCGGCAGCAGCTTGCGCTGGAACTCGAGCTGCAGCTCGTTCTGCAGGTCCTCGACCGCCTTCTGGGCGTCCTGGGTGGCGCGCTGCAGGTCGGTCTGGAGGCGCTCGACGTCCTTCTGCTGGCTGGTGCGGACCGACTCGCTCAGCACCGAGGCGCTGGTCTCGAGCCGCTTGCGGGCCTCCTCGAACTTCGCGTTGCGCGAGACGAGGTCCTTTTCCTTCTCTTCACGAATCGACGTCAGCCGCTTGGTCGCGGCCTGCCCTTCCGTCGATTCCGAGGCGATCCGCTGCACGTTCACGTAGGCAATCTTGGCGCCTTCCGGGAAGGGACGCGGCGGCGTCGCCGAGACGGCAGCAGGCGGCGCAGCGGCGGGCGGCGTCTGCGCAGCGGGAGCGGCCGGCTTGGCGGCGGCCTGACCGGCGTACACGGGGCCAGCCATCAGCGCGATGCCGATGGCCACGATGACGAGGCTTGATCTCATGGTCGACAGGTTCCTCATGCGCTCGCAGGGGCGGGCCCTGGAGCCAGGTTTCAACGTTTCAGCTTACCCGAACTGCTGGTGGTCCTGGAACCGGGTTCACCGGCCCTAGAAGGTCGACCCGACAGCGAAGCGGAAGCGCCACTTCTTCTCGGGCTGGTAGTTGTTGTCCAGGATCCCCTCCCGATTGATGTTGCGGGCGAAGATCAGGCGGAAGGGCACGTTGAGCACTGGCATGAAGAACCGGACCTCGCCGCCGGTCGAGGCGACGAACGCGTCGGAGCGGAAGCGCTCGCCGTTGTCGCGGACCTGGCCGGCGTCGAAGAACGCCAGGATCCGCACCGGCCCGGCGATCTGGTAGACGTACTCGCCGTTGAACAGCAGGCTCTTGTTGCCGCCGATCACCAGCCCCGTCCCTCCCGCGGCCACGTCGTCGCGGGGACCGACCGTGCGGATGTCGTAGCCGCGGATCGAATACTCCCCGCCCTGGACCAGCCGCTCGAAGATCGGCAGGTTGACGGTGTTGCGGTACGGCGCCACGAACTCGAACTGCGCCCGGACGCCCGCCGACAGCTTGCGCGTCTGCTGGAAGTACTGGATGACCTCGACGCGCGGCTTGTAGAAGCTGGTGTTGCCGCCGAGCCCGGCCAGATCGAAGCTGGCGGTCACGCGCCGCCCGGCACTCGGGAAGATCGGGTTGTCGACGGTGTTGTGGACGAAGCTCGGCGAGACCTTGCTGATGATGCGCTTGCCGTCCGTCCCGAGCAGCAGCGCATCGGCCAGGAACGGGTTGCGACCGGCCAGCTCCGGATCCTCGTAGGCCGAATTCAAGTTGCTGATCCCGACCCGCTCGTAGCTGTACGACATGAAGGCGCGCGAGAAGCTCGCCAGCCGGAAGCCGGCCATCACGTTGCCGCCCGACGACTCCTGGGTGAACGCGCCGATGTAGTTGATCGTCCGGTTGAAGATGTTGACGCCGCCGGTGATCGGCCGATCGAAAAGGTACGGCTCGCTGAACGAGAGCTGGTAGTCCTTGTAGCGGCGGCCGCTGAGGACCGATACCGACAGCGTCTCGCCCTTGCCGAGAAAATTCGAGGTCTGGAAGGCGAACTGGGCGAAGGCGCCCTCGAACTGCGAGACGCCGGCACCGAACGTCAGCTGGTTGCGGTTCTGCTCCTCCAGCTTCAGCGAGACGTCGACCTTGTTCTTCTCGCCCGGGGTCTTGTCGACCTGGACGTTCTCGTTGCCCTCGAGGGCCTTGAAGTAGCCGAGCTGATTGAGGTGCTTGACGCTCTGCTTGAGGGCCTCGGTGTTGAAAACGCCGCTCTCGACCAGCTGCATCTCGCGCCGGATGACGTTGTCGTGCGTCGTCGTGTTGCCGAGGAAAGTGATGCGGTTGACGAAGTACTGCTCGCCCTCCTGCATGTGCATCGTCACGTCGACGATGGCCGGTCCGGGCTTGGCGCCGCCCTCGGTCGTGGCGGGGGCGTTGGCGCGCTGGGCCTCTTCCATGTTGCGCGGCTGGGCGTCGGCGGGCAGGTCGCGGAACGCGAAGTCGGGGAAGGCGGTGAACTCGAAGTAGCCGATCGAGCCGTAGATCTCCCGCGCCTTCTCCATCCCCTTCTTGACGCGCTTCTCCGAGTAGTACTTGCCGGGCTTGAGGTTGAAGACCCCGACGAGCGGCTCGGACTTGACCACCTTGTTGTCGGCGACCTTGACCTCGCCGACCTTGTAGCGCGGCCCTTCGGTGACCGGGATGCGCAGTTCGACGAAGCGCGTCTTGCCGTCCTTGGTGTCCAGCAGGGTGCGGACCTCGGGGTTGTCGACGCGGACGCGCAGGTAGCCGTTGTCGCGGTAGTAGCCGACCACCTTCTCGGCGTCCTCGGCGTACTTGTCTTCCTTGTAGGTGCCGCGCTGGGTGATGAAGGACCACATGGCCATGGCCTTGGTGTCCTTCATCTTGCCGCGCAGCTTGCGATCGCTGACGTCCTTGTTGCCGACGAAGTCGATCTTGCGGATCTTGTACTTCGGGCCTTCGCTGATCGTGAACGTCAGGTTGACCGTCTTGGTGCCGCTGCTCACCGGCGTGACGCTGTGGGCGACCGAGCTGTCGAGGAAGCCCTTCTCCGAGAGCATCGCCTTGACGATGCTCTTGACCCGGCGGATCAGGGCGTCGTCGACGAACGAGTCGAGGCGGATGGTGACGCTTTCTTCCTTCAGCTTCTCGTCGATCTTGGTCGACTCGAGCTGCTTGCTGCCCGTGTAGTCGACGATCTTGATCCGCTGCCGCTCTTCGATGTCGTACTTGATCAACTTGCCGACGACGCCGTTCGGAAACGCGTAGTCGGTGACCTCGATCGACAGGTCGTCGAGGAAGTTGGTCGCCCACAGCGAGCGGAAGTCGCTGCGTAGGCGATCCTCGGCGGCCGCGTCGTAGGGCACCCACTGGCTCTGCGACGGCAGGCTGGGCCGGGTCTGGATGTAATAGAGGTAGGTCGCCGCTTCGACCGCCGAGATGCCGCCCTGCTTGTCGAAGCAGGGGGCGATGGCCAGGATGACCGGCGGCGAGCCGGCCGGCGGCATGCGGGCCGGCGTCGGCACGGGCTGTCCGCAGAGCGTCGCCTGGCCTGGGACCGTCGAGGGCGCGGACAGCGGCGTGGTCGCCGGGGCGGTGCCCGGTGACGGGGTCTGGCCCGGGGTCGGGGCCGGGGCGACAGCCGGGGGCGTCGCCGGCTGTTGGGCCGGCACGACCGCCGGGGCGGTCGGGACGATCGACCGGTCCGGAGTGGGCGCGGGCGCCGGGGCCGGGTTGGCCGGATTGGTCCGGGCCGGGGGCGTCGGGCCGGGGATATTGGACGGAGCCGCCGGGGGCGGCTCGTTGCCGGGAGGCGTCTGGGCGCCCGCCGGGATGGCCAGCCACGCCGAAATCGCGGCGGCCAGGAGAATGCGAGAACTCAGCATGCGTCAGTTATGCGTGCCGCTGCACCGGACATGGCACATGCGCACGAACTCCTCCGAGCGGCCAAAAGGCGCAGGCATACCGCCCTGCGTGGCCGGTTCGCGGACCCCAAGCGGGCCAGTCTACAGGAGTCAGACGCTGGAGGCCAGACGGCGGCCGGGGGCGGCCACCGACCCATCGCGCGTCCAGGGCCCGGTAGGCCAGGACGCCAGCGTCGACGTAGACCTCGAACTCGCCGCCCTTCAGGTCGCCCCGGATCAGTTCCTCCGCGAGCGGGTCCTCGATGTAGCGCTGGATGGCGCGGCGGAGCGGACGCGCCCCGTACGAGCGGTCCTTGCAGGTCAGGTCGATGAGCCAGTCGATGGCCTCGGTCGCTCATCCGGATCGACAGGCGGCGGTCGATCAGGTTGGCGTTGAGCTGGCCGACCAGCAGCTCCGTGATGCTTGCGCAGGTCGTCGTCCGACAGCGCCTCGAACACGATGATCTCGTCGATGCGGTTGATGAACTCGGGGTTGAACGTCCGCCGGACCTCGCCCAGCACCATGTCGGAGACGCTGCGCGCGATCTCCTTGGCATCGGACGACTGGAACCCGAGCGAGGCCTTCTTCTGGATGTAGCGGGCCCCGATGTTCGACGTCATGATGATGATCGTGTTCTTGAAATTGACACGATTCCCCAGGCCGTCGGTCAGGTGGCCGTCCTCGAACACCTGCAGCAGGATGTTGAACAGATCCGGGGTGCGCCTTCTCGATCTCGTCGAGCAGGACCACCGAGTAGGGATTCCGCTTCACCTTCTCGGTGAGCTGGCCGCCCTCTTCGTGGCCGACGTAGCCGGGAGGCGAGCCGATCAGCTTCGAGACCGAGTGCTTCTCCATGTACTCGGACATGTCGAAGCGGATGAGCGCGGCCTCCGAGCCGAACAGGAAGTGCGCCAGCGCGCGGGCCAGCTCGGTCTTGCCGACGCCCGGTCGGCCCGAGGAACACGAAGCTGCCGACCGGACGGGTCGCCGCCTTGAGCCCGGCACGCGAGCGGCGGATGGCGCGCGACAGCGCCGAGATCGCCTTCTCCTGGCTGATGACGCGGCGGTGGAGCTCGTCCTCCATCCGCAGCAGCTTGGAGCTCTCGTCTTCGTTGATCGCCGTCATCGGGACGCCGGTCCACTTGGCGACGACCTCGTCGATTTCCTGCTTGTTGACGACGACGCGACGCGCGCTCGACTTGACGTCGAAGCGCTCGCGCACCGACATCAGGTTCTCGCGGGCGGCCTCTTCCTGCTGCCGGTAGAAGTTGGCGCGCTCGAAGTCCTTGGCCGAGACCGCGCTCTCCATCTGCTCGACGGCGACGCGGATCGTCTTGTTGATCTCGCCGAATTCCTCGCTGTAGCCGGCCTCGCGCAGCTTGGCGCGGGCGCCGGCCTCGTCGACGAGGTCGATGGCCTTGTCGGGCAGGAAGCGGTCGGTGATGTAGCGGCTCGACTGGTAGACGGCGGCCTCGATCGCCTCCTGGGTGAACTCGACGTGGTGGAACGACTCGTAGCGATCCTTGACGCCGCGCAGGATCTCGATCGTCTCCTTCTCGCGACGGCGGGTCGACCTTGATCGCCTGGAAGCGCCGCTCGAGCGAGCGGTCCTTCTCGATGTACTTCGCGGTACTCGGCCGGCGTGGTCGCGCCGATGCAGCGGATTTCGCCGCGCGACAGCGCCGGCTTGAGGATGTTGGCGGCGTCGAGCGAGCCTTCGGCCGAGCCGGCGCCGACCAGCGTGTGCAGCTCGTCGATGAACACGATGACGTTCGGGTTCTCCGACAGCTCCTTCATGATCGCCTTGAGGCGCTCTTCGAACTGGCCGCGGTACTTCGTGCCGGCGACGATCAGCGAGATGTCGAGCGCCAGGAGGCGCTTGTCGGCGAGGAAGTGCGGCACGTCGCCGTAGACGATCTTCTGCGCCAGGCCCTTCGACGATGGCGGTCTTGCCGACGCCGGGCTCGCCGATGAGGACGGCGTTGTTCTTGGTGCGGCGGCACAGGACCTGCTGCACGCGCTCGATTTCGTGCTCGCGGCCGACCAGCGGGTCGAGCGTGTTCTTCATCGCCGCGTCGGTCAGGTCGCGGCTGAACTCGGCGAGCAGCGGCGTTTCCTTCACCCGCGTCAGCGAGGTCTTCTCGTTGAGCAGCTGCACGATGTCGTCGCGCACCGTGTTCAGCCGCATCCCCTTCTCCATCAGGATGGAGGCGGCGACGGAGCGCTCCTCGCGCAGGATGCCGAGCAGCAGGTGCTCGGTCCCGATGTAGCTGTGAAGAAGACGGTCCGCCTCCTCGGCGGCGTACTGGAGGACCCGCTTGGTCTCGCCGCTGAACGGAATCTCGACCGAGGTCGAGACCTTCTCGCGGAAGACCGTCCGGCCCTCGACTTCCTTCCGGATGCTCTCGAGGGAGAGGTGCGAGCGCTGGAAGATCCGGCTCGTCAGCCCCTTGCCTTCGCGGATCAGGCCGAGCAGCAGGTGCTCCGTCTCGATCGAGACGCTCCCGAGCTGACTGGCTTCGTAGCGCGCGAAGAAGAGAACCCGACGCGCCCGTTCTGTGTAGCGTTCGAACATCCGCGTGCATCCCTGCCAGGCTGGCACCTTGCCGGCTGCGGCTGCGCCGGAGCCGGCTGCTGGCCGTGCGCCTGTACCGGCCGCTGGCGCGCCGGTAACAGACGTAACCTGTTGTCCATTATACGCAACACGACCGTCGAACCAACGCGGCAATTCCATCCATCAGGTTGGATCCCTGGCGAATTCGAGGGCGATCGCCCTCATGCGCCGGGATGCCGACAGGGGTGAAACGGCCGCGTCCGCGGCAGCCGCGTGCAACCGCCGTGACGAGGTGCGCCGGCTAGCGGAGGACGCCGTCCTCGAGCCGGAGGACGCGGTCGCACAGGGCGGCGAGGCGCGGTGTTGTGGGTGGCGATGACCGAGGTCAGGCCGGCATCGCGGTGCATCTCGCGGAACAGCGTCGTGGAGCGCTTCGGCGGTGTGCTCGTCGAGGTTGCCGGTCGGCTCGTCGGCGAGCAGCAGCGCCGGGCCCATCGCCAGCGCGCGAGCCATCGCCACCCGCTGCTGCTCGCCGCCCGACAGCATGCCGGGGCGATGGCCGAACCGCTCGGCCAAGCCCGACGCGGGTCAGCAGCGACGCGGCGCGCGGGCGGGCCTCGGCCGGCGGCCGGCGCGCGATGCGCAGCGGCATCATCACGTTCTCGAGCGCGGTGAACTCGGGCAGCAGGTGATGGAACTGGAAGACGAAGCCGACGTGCCGGTTGCGGAACGCGACCAGCGCGTCGTCGGACAGCGCGCCGATGTCCTCGCCGGCGACGCGGACGGCGCCGCGCTCGGCGCGATCGAGCCCGCCGAGGACGTGCAGCAGCGTGCTCTTGCCGACGCCCGAGGCGCCGACGATGGCGACCATCTCGCCGCGCGCCACCGTCAGCGACAGCCCGCGCAGCACGGCGATGGCGCCGCTCGGCGTGGTGTACGACTTGGCCAGATCGACGACGTCGACGAGCGGCCCGGACGCCCCGGCCGGCGTCGTCGTCGCGATGGGGTCAGCCATGCCCCCCTCAACCATGACGAAGCGCCTCCGCCGGATCGAGCCGCGCCGCCTGGCGCGAGGGGTAGATCGTCGCCAGGAAGCAGATCAGCAGCGCCGACAGCGCGACGACGGCGACGCTCAGCGGCTCGACGGCGAACGGCACGTACGAAATCTGGTAGACGTCGGTCGGGAATCCGCACCAGCTTGTAGCGATCGAGCACGAAGGACAGGCCGAGGCCCAGGACGACGCCGGCGAGGGTGCCGGCCAGACCGATCAGCGTGCCCTGCAGCATGAAGACGATCGTGATGCTGCGCCGGGTCGCGCCCATCGTCTTGAGGATGGCGATGTCGCGGCTCTTCTCCATCACCATCAGCACCAGCGAGGCGACGATGTTCAGCGCCGCCACCATGACGATGAGACCGATGGTGATCGACACCGCCATCTTCTCGAGCTGCAAGGCCGAGAACAGCGACTGGTTCATCTGAGCGAAGTCCTGGACCTGGTAGGCGGCGCCGTGCGTGGCGACGATCCCGTCGGCGACTTCGCGGGCCCGGTAGATGTCGTCGACCTTCAGTTGAATGAAATCGGGATACCGCTTCCCCATCAGCCGCAGGCCGACCGGCAGGTCGACCACGGCGTAGGCCGAGTCCATCTCGTAGAGCCCGAGCGAGAAGATGCCGACGACGCGCAGCGAGCGCGCCCGCGGCATCACGCCCATCGGCGTCAGCGTGCCTTCCGGCGTCAGGACGGTGACGACGTCGCCGGGACGCACCGCGAGCGAGGCCGCCAGGTCCTTCCCCAAGGCGATGCCGTCGAGGCGCGGGCCGTCGCCGGTCGTGTCCGGAGGCACCGAGAGGCCGTCGAAGCGGCCGGCCGTCATCCGCTGCGGCAGCTCCGTGACGGTGGCCTCAGTCGCCGCGTCCACGCCCTTCAACGTGACGAACGCCGAGCGCTCGCCGGCCCGGACCAGCGCCGGCCCGATCACCACCGGCGCCGCGCCGACGACGTGCGGCAGCTTCAGGAACTGCGCCCGCTCCCCCGCCGGATCGGGGACCCCGCCGTCGGCAATCTTGGCGATGTAGATGTGTGGCATCGAGCCGAGCATGCGATCGCGCAGCTCGCCCTGGAGGCCGGTCATCAGCGCCAGCGCGACGACGAGCGCGGTGACGCCGACGGCGACGCCGAGCGTCGACACCAGCGAGATGAGCGAGACGAAGGCCTGACGCCGGCGCGCGACGAGGTAGCGGATGGCGACCTGCAGCTCGTAGGGCATCGTCGCCTTCCTTCCGGGCTCTAGTCCTGGCGCGGCCGCATCAGCGGGAACAGCACGACGTCGCGGATCGACGGGCTGCCGGTGAGCACCATGACCAGGCGATCGATGCCGATCCCCTCGCCGCCGGTCGGCGGCAGGCCATATTCGAGGGCGCGGACGTAGTCCTCGTCCATCTGGTGCGCTTCCTGGTCGCCGGCGGCGCGCTGGGCGAGCTGGTCCTCGAAGCGGCGGCGCTGCTCGGCGGGATCGTTCAGCTCGCTGAAGCCGTTGGCCACTTCGAAGCCGCCGATGTAGAGCTCGAAGCGCTCGACCGTGTCGGGATCGCCGGGCTTCTGCTTCGAGAGCGGCGACACCTCGGTCGGGAAGTCGTAGACGAAGGTGGGCTGGATCAGCGAGTCCTCCCACAGCGTCTCGAACAGCGTCGTCGCGATCTTGCCGGCGCCATCGCCCGGCGCGACGTGGATCGCGAGCGTCGCCGCGACGTCCGCCGCCGCGGCGCGATCGCGCAGCATCGCCGCGGACACCGGCGTCCCCAGCTTGCCGGAGGCGCGCTCCGCCGCCGCCTCGCGGAGCGACAGCCGGCGCCACGGGCCCGCCAGCGCGATCTTCTCGCCGTTGAACTCGACGTCGGTGGTGCCGACGACGCTGCGCGCGACCTCTTCGACCAGCGTCTCGGTCAGCGCCATCAGGCCCTGGTACTCGGCGTAGGCCTGATAGAACTCGAGCATCGTGAACTCGGGGTTGTGCTGCGTCGAGATGCCTTCGTTGCGGAAGTTGCGGTTGATCTCGAAGACGCGGGCCATGCCGCCGACGGTCAGGCGCTTGAGATACAGCTCCGGCGCGATGCGGAGGTAGAGCTTCATGTCGAGCGCGTTGTGGTGCGTCGATGAACGGCCGCGCCAGCGCGCCGCCGGCGATCGGCTGCATCATCGGCGTCTCGACTTCGAGGAAGTCGCGCGCCTCGAAGAAGCGGCGGATCGCCGACACCGTCTTGCTGCGGATCTCGAAGACGCGCCGCGACTCGGGGTTCACCGCCAGATCGAGGTAGCGCTGGCGGTAGCGCGTCTCGACGTCCTGCAGGCCATGCCACTTCTCGGGCAGCGGCAGGAAGCACTTGGACAGGAACGACAGCGACGACGCCCACACCGACAGCTCGTTGGTCTTCGAGCGGAAGACGCGGCCGGCGACGCCGACCTGATCGCCGAAGTCGAGCGCCTTGTAGACCGCCCAGTCGCGCTCCGACAGCGCGTCCTGGCGCAGGTAGGCCTGGATCGTCGAGCGGCCGTCGGACAGGACGAGGAAGCTGGCCTTGCCGAAGGCGCGGATGCCGAGGATGCGCCCGGCGACGCGGACCTCGGGCCGCTCGGCCTCGAGCGCGTCGCCGGTCGACGCGCCGTGGCGATCGACCAGCTCCGACACCGCGGCGGTGGCGTCGAAGGCGTTCGGGTAGGGGGCGACGCCGAGGTCGCAGATCGCCTGGAAGTTGGCGCGCCGTTGGGCAATCTGATCGTCGAGGGGCATCTGAAGTCCGTCTGTCAGGAAGTCGCCGGGCCGCCAGCGCCAGAGTCAGTGCTCGTGCCGGTGCCGGTGCCGGTGCTGGTGCCGGCGAGGCCGCGATGGACCGCGTCGAGGACGCCGTTGACGAACGCCACGGCCTGGTCGGCGCTGAACGTCCGGGCCAGCTCGACGGCTTCGTCGATGACGACCGCCGGCGGCGTGTCGGGCGTGCACAGCAGCTCGTAGACGCCGAGCCGCAGGATCACCCGATCGACCACGGCCATCCGCTCGATGCGCCAGTTGGTGGCGTGCTGCGTGATCAGCGGATCGATCCGGTGCAGCTCGCGGGCGGTGCCCCGGACCAGCTCGACGGCCCAGGCGTCGCGCTCGTGATCGGGCGCGTGCACCTCGACCTGGTGCTGGCGCGACAGCACGTCGTCGAGATCGAGGCCGGACAGCTCCCACTGGTAGAGCCATTGCACGGCGCGCTCGCGGCCGGCGTGCCGGACCGCGGCGTCGAGCGGCGTCACGAGGGCTCGTCCCCTCCGGCCATCCGGCGGCCGAGATGGACCATCTGGAGCGCCGCCACCGCGGCCTCCCAGCCCTTGTTGGTGCGATCCATCGCGGCGCGCTCGAGCGCCTGCTGGGTGGTGTCGGTGGTCAGCACGCCGAAGGTCGCCGGCACGCCGGTGTCGCAGGTCACCGCCATCACCCCCTGGGCCGCCGCGTTGGCGATGACCTCGAAGTGGTAGGTCTCGCCGCGGATCACGCAGCCGAGGCAGACGATGGCGTCGAAGCGCCCGCTCGTCGCCGCCACCCGCGCCGCCCACGGCAGCTCGAAGGCGCCGGGCACTTCGAAGACCTCGATGGCGTCCTCGGAGGCGCCGGCCACGGTCAGCGCCTCGACGGCGCCGTCGCGGAGCCGCGCGGTGATGTCGGTGTTGAAGCGCGACACGACGACGGCGATCCGCAGGTCGGTCGCGTCGGGCAGCGGCGCCTCGAGGGCGGGATCGGACGAGTGACGCAACGTAGCTACCTTCCGGTGAACTGGGCCGGGCGCTTCTCGAGGAAGGCGCGCGTCCCTTCCCGCATGTCGTCGGTCGCCGCGACCAGGCCGAACAGCGCGGCCTCGTAGGCCAGCCCCTCGGCGAGCGGCAGCTCGAGGCCGACGCGCACGGCGTCGAGGCAGAGGCGCACCGCGATGGGCGCCTTGCCGGCCAGCTCGCGGGCGAAGGCCAGCGATTCGGCGCGCAGCGTGGCCGCCGGATAGACGCGCGTGACGAGGCCCAGCGCGAGCGCCTCGGCGGCCGGCACCCGGCGGCCGGTCAGGATCAGGTCGAGGGCGTGGTCGCAGCCGATGAGGCGCGGCAGCCGCTGCGAGCCGCCGTAGCCCGGGATGATCCCGAGGTTGATCTCGGGCTGGCCGATCTCGGCGGTGTCGGCAGCGAAGCGGAACGTGCACGCCAGCGCCAGCTCGCAGCCGCCGCCCAGGCAGAAGCCGTTGATCACGGCGATGACCGGCTTGCCGGCGGCGGCGATCCGATCGAAGACGGCCTGGCCGCGCCGCGCCAGCGTGCGGCCGGTGACGGCGGTGACCCGCGACAGCTCGTTGATGTCGGCGCCGGCGATGAACGCCTTGTCGCCCGCGCCGGTCAGCAGGACGACGCGGACGTCGGGATCGGCGTCCAGCTCCGCGACCGCCGCGTCGATGGCGCCGAGCGTGGCGTCGTTCAGCGCGTTGCGGACCGCCGGGCGGTTGATGGTCAGGGTCGCGACCGCCCCGTCGCGCGCGACCAGGACCGGCGGCTCGACACGGTGGGGTTCGGACATCATCGGCGGGCTCGAATTATAGCCCACGCCCGCAGGACGACCGCCGCCAGGGCGGCGCCGGTGGTATCGGCGGCGAGGTCGAGCGCCGACATCTCGCGGCCGGGGACGAACGACTGGTGCCACTCGTCCGAGGCCCCGTAGAGCGCGGCCAGCGCGACCGCGGCGGCGGCGACGGCCCAGCTCGTCCGCGACGGCGTGCGATCGGTCATCGCCCACACGAGCAGCGCGGCCAGCACTCCGTAGGTGACGAAGTGGGCGTGCTTGTCGGTGAAGCCGGCGGGCGGGGCCGGCAGCGACGACATCGACGAGAGGACGAAGATCATGGCCGCCCAGAGCAGGACGGGCGCCCACCGCAGGACGGACCCGGACCAGGCGGTCGGCGGCGCCGCCCCGACACCCGCGGTCACAGCCCGGCGCCCGCCGTCACAGCGGAAATAGCCGCATCAGCCAGCCGGCGGCGATGGCGAAGGCGACGAAGCCCGCGGTCATCGTCAGCGCGAAGCGGACCTGCTCGGTCACCGTGTCCTTCTGGAGGACGGCGAAGACGGTCGAGGCGAGGACCGAGAAGACGACGAGGAAGAGGAAGTGGCTCGGCATCGATCAGCGCCTCGGAGGCCTACTTCCGCCCGAGGGCGATGTCGTAGGCATCGAGCACGACGAGGGTGTTGAGCAGGCCGGCGACGACCATGAGCACCCAGCCGTATTCGTAGGTCGGCGACACGACGTCGCCGCGCCCCCATCCGGCCACCGCGGTGGCGATCCACGGCGCGCCGATGCAGCGCTCGGCCAGCGCGGCGGCGCTCGTCAGCGGCGACGAGATCGGGGTCAGTGGAAACAGCGCGCCGTCGAAGAGCAGGCCCAGCGCGAACATCAAGGGCAGCACGAACAGGAACGTCAGGCCGCGGCCGAGGCGATGCTGGAGCAGGTGGCCGGCGCCCGGGACGAGCCACGCGGCCACGCACAGGGCGAGGGCGCGGCCGCGGTCGGCCTCTGCCGCGGTCCGAACCGCCGAGGCCCGCACGGTCCTCGGGTCTGGACGCGGGGAAGAGTCGGGACGCATGTAACCGTCAGAGTCTAGCGTATTTCCGCTTTCGGGCAATGGCGACGCCGACGCTCAGGCCGTCGGCAGAGGCGGCGGCATCGACGCGAGCGCTGGCGGTGTCCGGACCGTCATCGCCGAGCAGACGAGGCCGGCGCCGCCGAAGCCGAGCACCGCCCCGGTGGCGGCGCGCAGCCCGGGATCGGTCCAGCCGGTGGCCCACTCGGCGGCGACGCTGATCACCGTCGGCAGGGCCGCGACGAGGATGCCCCGGCGGGTGCCGGTCCAGTCCCACAGGCGCCGGCCGCGGCCCGTCGGCAGCAGCAGCGCCAGCAGGCACACCAGCGGCGCCGCCGCGTAGACGCCGGTGCAGCGCGCGCACACCGGCAGCGGATGCCCGGCCGCGACGAAGCTGCGCTCGGGCCGTTGATGGCAGACGACCCGGCCGGCCAGGTAGACCGCGCCGGCGGCCAGGCGGCGCGGCGCACCCGACTCGGCGTCCAGGGCATGCGGCGCGGCCACGAGCGCGGCGAGCCAGAGCAGGCACGCCGTGAGACAGGCGGCCGTCGTCGAGCGCACGGCCGCCTGTCTCACGTCACGCCACCGCCGGCGCCGGCAGGGCGAGCGTGCCGAAGTGCTGCTCGTAACGGGCGCGGAACTCGTCGGCGGTGTAGGCGTGGCTGGTGCCGCCGAGGTGCTCGAGCGCATAGGCCGCGGCGACGCTGCCGATTCGGGCGCACGTCGCCCAGTCCGCCCCCGCCGCCATGCCCTTCATGAGCCCGCCGCGGAAGGCATCGCCGACGCCGGTCGGATCGACGATGCGCGCCGGCGGCACGGCCGGGACGACGATCGTGCCTTCGGGCCGCACCACCTTGCAGCCGTGCTCGCCGAGCGTGACGACCAGCGTCCCGGCCCTGGCCAGCACGCCGGCCTCGTCGAGGCCGGTCTTCTCGCACAGCACCTGGAACTCGTAGTCGTTCGAGATCACGACGGCGGCGCCGGTCAGCCCGTCGAGCAGGTCGACGCCCGAGACGCGCGCCACCTGCTGGCCGAAGTCGTAGATGAACGGGATGCCGAGGACGCGGCACTCCTCGGCGTACTGGCCCATCGCCGCCGGATCGTTGGGCGAGACGATGGCCAGCGTGACCGCGCCCGCGGTGCGGAACGACAGCTCCGCGGCGTTGGCCATCGCACCGGTGTAGAACGAGGCGATCTGGTTGTTGTGCTGATCGGTGCTGCAGAAGAACGACGCCGTGAACTTGCCGTCGACGACCCGGACCAGCGAGGTGTCGACCTTGGCCGCGTCGAGCCAGGCGCGATAGTCGCCGAAGTCCTGCCCCGCCGTGGCCATCAGGTAGGGCCGCTCGCCGAGCAGCGCCAGCGTGTAGGCGATGTTCGGGGCGCAGCCGCCGCGCCGCTTGTCCATCGTGTCGACCAGGAAGCTGAGGCTGACCTTGGCCAGGTGTTCCGGCAGCAGGTGCTCGGTGAACGAGCCCGGGAACGACATCAGGTAGTCGAACGCGATCGAACCGGTGACGACGATCTTCATAGGTACTTTCCGACGATGGGGGCGAGCCGGGCCTTGGTCTCGGCCGGGACGTGCTCGGGCCGCGTGATGATGGCGGTCGCGAGCGCCGTCGCGCACGGGCAGGTACGAGGCGCGTCGTCGAGGCGCCCGACGGCCTCGGCGATCACCTTCTGCGCGGTGCGGGCGTTCTGCGTCAGGTTTGCGATGATCATGTCGACCGTCACCGAGTCGTGCTCGGGGTGCCAGCAGTCGTAGTCGGTGACCAGCGCGATCGTCGTGTAGCAAATCTCGGCCTCGCGGGCGAGCTTGGCTTCCTGCAGGTTGGTCATCCCGATGATGTCCATGCCCCACTGCCGATACAGCTCCGATTCGGCCTTGGTCGAGAACTGCGGCCCCTCCATGCAGACGTAGGTGCCGCCTTCGTGCACGGTGGCGCCGACACCGACCGCGGCGCCGTAGGTGGTCGCCGACAGCACGTCGCAGAACGGATGCGCGAAGCCGACGTGCGCGACCAGGCCATCGCCGAAGAACGTGCTGATCCGCCCCTTCGTCCGATCGAAGAACTGATCCGGGATGACCAGGTGCAGCGGCACGTACTCCTGCTTCAGGCTGCCGACCGCGCTGGCCGAGAGGATGCGCTCGACGCCGAGCGTCTTCATCGCGTAGATGTTGGCGCGGAACGGCAGCTCGGACGGCGTCAGCCGGTGGCCGATGCCATGGCGGGCCAGGAATACGACCTCCTTGCCCGAGAGCCAGCCGGTCACGAGCGGCGCCGAGGGCGGCCCGAACGGTGTGTCGACCGTCACCTCACGGCGGTCCGTGAGCTCGGCCATGTCGTAGAGGCCGCTGCCTCCAATGATCCCGATCGTCGTGGGCATGCGTGTGTCGTCTCGTCTGTCGTCTCGCGCGTCGGGCGGATGCGGTGAGCGTGGCTGGTGGAGGGACGCGTCGCGCGGCTGCGCTACGCGAGGAGTTGCCGGGCGATGACCATGCGCTGGATCTCGCTGGTGCCTTCGCCAATGGTGAGGAGCTTGACGTCGCGGAAGAACTTCTCGGCCGGGTAGTCCTTGACGAAGCCGTAGCCGCCGTGGATCTGGACGCACTCGTCGGCGGCCTTGACCGCGACCTCGCTGGCGAACAGCTTGGCCTCGGCCGACTCGCGGGTCGTGCGCAGGCCGCGATCCTTCATGTGAGCGGCGCGCAGAGTGAGCAGACGGGCGGCGTCGATGCGGGTGGCGAGGTCGGCGATCTTGAACTGCGTCGCCTGGAAGTTGGCGATCGGCTGGCCGAACTGGCGGCGGCCCTTGGCGTAGGCGACGGCGGCGTCGAAGGCGCCCTGGGCCAGGCCGACGGCGAGCGCGGCGATGCCGGTGCGACCGGCGTCGAGCACCTGCAGCGCGTTGACGAAGCCCTGCCCTTCCTCGCCGACCAGCGCGTCGAGCGGGACGCGGCAATCGGTGAAGATCACCTCGCTCGTGTCGCTGGCCCGCATCCCGAGCTTGTTCTCCTTCTTGCCGGCGCGCATGCCGGCGGTGCCGTGCGGCACCACGAAGGCGGAGATGCCGCGATTGCCCTTGGCCCGGTCGGTGACGGCCATCACCACCATCACGCCGCCGACCTTACCGTGGGTGATGAACGTCTTGGCGCCGTTCAGCACCCACGTCTCGCCGTCGCGGACGGCGACCGTGCGCGTGCCGGCGGCGTCGCTCCCGGCCGATGGCTCGGTCAGACCCCACGCCCCGAGCATCTCGCCGCTGGCCAGCGGCGGCAGGAAGCGCGCCTTCTGGGCCTCGGTCCCGAACATGGCGAGGTGGGCCGAGCACAGCCCGTTGTGGGCGGCGACGCTGAGCGCGACCGCCGGGCACACCCGGGCCAGCTCCTCGATCGCCAGGCAATAGTCGACCGCCGACATCGCCGACCCGCCATAGGTTTCTGGCAGCTGGATGCCGAGGAGACCGAGCTCGGCCATCTGGCCGACCAGCGCGGGCGGAAACGCCTGCGCCTCGTCCCAGGCCATCACGTGCGGCTTGATCTCGCGCTCGGCGAAATCCCGCACGGCGTTGCGCAGCACGATCTGATCGTCGGAGAGTCTGAAGTCCATGGGATCACCCCGTCGCCGCGCCGAGCACGCTAACATGCCTGGATGCGATCGGTTACCCGACTCTTCAGCATACCCGCTCTGGCGCTGCTCGTGGTGGCCGCGGCTCCGGCGACAGCCGCCGCCGACCTGACCGCCTTCCTGGGCGTCAGCCCGTCGCCGGGCACCCACCTGGCCAAGGGCGCCGCGGTCGGCGCCGGCCTCGTGGTCATCGGCTTCGAGTTCGAGTACAGCCACCTGGGCGAGGACGCCGACAAGGCCGTGCCCGCGCTGACGACCGGCAGCGGGAACCTGATCGTGCAGACGCCGGTGCCGATCAACGGCTGGCAGTTCTACGCGACGCTGGGGGGCGGGATCTATCGCGAGCGGCTCGAGGACCTGCAGGAGACGCATGTCTCGACGAACCTCGGCGGCGGCGCAAAATACACGGTCGCCGGTCCGTTCCGGCTCCGCTTCGACTACCGCATCTTCTCGCTGATGGGCTCGCCGGTGCAGTCGAGGGTCCACCGCTTCTACGCCGGCGCCAACCTGGCGTTCTGACGGCGCACCGCCCCGAAACCGACTGGCCCGACATGACGAAGGGCGGCGCGGGGTCTCCCCCACGCCGCCCCCTTTAGGGTACTGCGCGGCCCGATGCTAGGGCGTGCCGAGGGCCGACACCAGCGTCAGGTTGAGACGGCCGAGACCGCCCGGGACGAACGCGTCCTTGGTCTTGCCGTAGAGATCCTGCACCTCGGCCGGAAACGTCTCCGAGATCAGCTTGTAGGTCTCGAGGTAATTCTGACCCGACGAGACCGGATCCACGATGTGGACGTACAGGGTGTTACCCGACATCGGCTCACCCGACTTGTAGACCTTCCAACCCGCCGCCATCGCCTTGCGTTCCGGCTTCTCGTTCTTCGCCAGCGATTCCTTCAGCTTGACGATCAGGCTCTCGTAGGCGGCTTCCTGGCCGGCCTTCACCTGCACCAGCAGCACACCAGTGGATCCCGAGAACGTCGCGTCCGCCGCGGCGGCCGCGGGCGCTGGCTGAGCGGCCGGCTGGGCAGCCGGCGCGGTCGCCGGCGGCGTCGCGGGCTGGGTGGGCGACTGCGCGCCGGCGACTCGGGCGGTCGAAACCGCGACAATCATTCCAAGCGCCAGTGGCGCGACCATCGTCCGAAACTTCATCGAATCCTCCATAACCTGCGATGTCTGGCGCGAGCGACCAAAGCTCGCATCCTATACGAAAACCGCGCCCACTTCATTTGCAAGCAGCATGCCCTGCCGCGTCAGCCTGAGAACGGGAGGAGTGTATTGCACCAATCCAGCTGCGACAAATGGCGTTAGCGCCGTCCCGTACACATCCCAGGCATCGATGCCGTAGCGCCGCGCGATATCTGCCAACGAGATCCCTTTGGACAGCCTGATGCCGGTGAACAGCGCCTCTTCGGCCTGGGTCTGCGGGCTCAAGGTTCGGACGCCGGCGACCACGCTCTGGCCGGCAGCGATTCGAGACACGTAGTCCGCGGTACCGGGAATGTTGTGCCACCGGCGGCCGTCCCGGGTGGCGTGGGCGCCGCAGCCGAAGGCGAGCCACTCCCCGTCGGCCCAGTACTTCACGTTGTGACGCGACTGGTGACCGGGCCAGGCGACGTTCGAGATTTCGTAGTGCTCGTAGCCGGCGCGATCCAGAAGGTCGAGTCCGCGCAGGTACATCTCGGCGGCATCGTCGTCGGGGGCCTGCGACCAGCCGCCTCGGGCCATCTCGTCCCGGAGGGGCGCGTTCGGGTAAATCTCGAGGATGTACAGGGACGCGTGATCCGGTCCGGTGTCGATCAGCGCCTCGACGTTGGCGAGCCAGCCGTCGACCGATTGGCCGGGCAGCCACATCATCAGGTCCAGGCTCAGGTCGTCGAATCCGGCCGCCCGGGCCAGACGGACCGCCTCGCGGGCGCGGTCGGCCGAGTGCACCCGGCCCAGGCGGGCCAGCTCGCCGTCGTCGAAGGACTGCACGCCGATGCTCAGCCGGGTCGCGCCGGCGGCGCGGATCGCCGCCAGGTAGTCCGGCGTCGCGGTCTCCGGGTTGAGCTCGAGGGTCACTTCGGCGTCCGGCGTCACCGCGAACGACTCGCGGCAGGCGCCGATCAGCCGCGCGACCTCTCCCGGCGCCAGGAGCGACGGCGTGCCGCCGCCGAAGTAGATCGTGTCGGCCTCGGATCCGTCGGCGGCGCGACGGATGTCGGCCTCGAGCGCGTCGACGTAGCGGACCTTCAGCCCGGCGTCCAGCAGGCCGCGGTTGAAGTTGCAGTAGTGGCAGATCGCTCCACAAAAGGGGATGTGGAGGTAGAGGCCGAGCATCGCTGCTGGTCTTGCGGCCGCGCTCTCACGCGCGGCTGCGGGCCGCCCTTCTGGCGTGCGGTCTGCTATGCGCGGCGCTGGGCGCGCCGCGGCGCCCGCACGCGGGCGGCTCTCCATTCCTCTATTCTACGTGCCGGCCTTGCCGCCCGACCACTTCAGGTCGGCCGCCGCAGGGTCGAGGCGGGCACGGAGCTGGCGCGAGGCCCGGCCGCCGGTGACCGGCTTCTCGAGCGCCGCGGTGCGCTTGCGCATCTTCCACAGCCCCTTGAGGTCGTCGACGCCGCCGTTCTGCGGCAGCTCGCGGTAGTCGGCGCCGTAGAGGTGCAGGAACTCGCACATCTCGTGCAGCCGCGAGTACATCCGGAAGCCGACCCGGACCTGCAGCGAGTCCGGATCGGTGGCGTCCTCGGCGATGTCGTAGTTCGACGTGAACAGCGTCAGGCGGCGCTCGCTGTAGCGGCTGTTGACGACGTAGTTCAGCGTCTCCTCGACCCACTCGGACGTCTTCTCGGCGCCGAGATCGTCGAGCACGAGGACGTCGGCCTCGATCACCGGCCGCAGCACGTCGCTCTCGGTCAGGCGGTTCAACGGGTCCGACCCGAACGTCGAGCGGATCACCCGGAGCAGCTCGCGCGTGTCGTAGAAGAGGCCGTGCGCCCGCGTCCGGTTGATGATGTGGCGCAGCACGGCGGTCGCCAGGTGCGTCTTGCCGACGCCCGGCGGGCCGAGGAGGAACAGCCCCTTCGACACGATCGGGAACCGATCGGCCACCGACTTCGCCTCGCGCGCCGCCGCTTCGAGCTTCTCGTTGCCGTAGGTGACGAAGCGATCGAGGTCGCAGTGCGCGTAGCGGCGCGGGATGCGCGCCGCGTCGAGCAGCTTGTCGGTCAGCGTGTCGCGATAGCAGCTACAGCGCACGACCGCCGTGCTGCCCTCGCGCTCGAGGAGCTGCCAGCCGGAACCCTGACACACGGGACAAGTCATCGATCGTACAGTTCGGCGGGCAGGGTTCGGGCAGACAGCAGCGACGTGACACATCATCTTCGCGCCGCTGGCGTCGAAGGTCAAACGCTTGACATCGCGGCACCAATGCGCGTGCGTCGCGCGAGGTGAGGGCGTTCGACCAACGCTATATACTTCTCGAGCACACGATGGCTGACACGATGCCGCCGGTCTCGATTGTCGGGCTCGGCAAGCTGGGCGCGAGCATGGTGGCGGCGATCGCCTCGCGCGGCGGCGAGGTCATCGGCGTCGACGTCAACCCCGCCGCGGTCGCCGCGGTCGCCGCCGGCCGAGCCCCGGTTCAGGAGACCGACCTCGAGGCGACGCTCGCCGCCAACCGCGCCCGCATCCGCGCCACGCTCGACGTCGCCGAAGCCGTGCGCGACTCGGCGATCACCTTCGTCATCGTCCCGACGCCGAGCGACGCGCGTGGCGCGTTCACCTTCGATGCCGCGGCCAAGGCCTTCGAGGCGATCGGCCGGGCGTTGCGCGACAAGGACACCTATCACGTCGTCGTGCTGACCAGCACGGTGCTGCCGGGCACGACCCGCCACGCCCTGCTGCCGGTCCTCGAGCGCGCCTCGGGCAAGCGCGCCGGCGAGGCCTTCGGCGTGTGCTACAGCCCCGAGTTCATCGCGCTCGGCAGCGTCATCCGCGACTTCCTGAACCCCGACTTCACGCTGATCGGCGAAATCGACGCCCGCGCCGGGGAAGCGCTCGAGGCCTACTACGCGCAGGTGATGGTCAACCATCCGCCGGCGCGGCGGATGAGCATCGAGAACGCGGAGCTGGCCAAGATTTCGGTCAACAGCTTCGTGACGATGAAGATCACCTTCGCCAACATGCTGGCCTCGCTGTGCGAGGCCATCCCCGGCGCGGACGTGGACGTGGTGACGCAGGCGCTCGGGTCGGATGGCCGCATCGGCTCGAAGTACCTGACCGGCGGTCTCGGCTACGGCGGCCCGTGCTTCCCGCGCGACAACGTCGCGCTGGCGTTCCTGGCGCGCGCGCTCGGCACGCCGGCGCTCGGCCCCGAGGCCACCGACACCGCCAACGTCCAGATCCCGGCGCGGGTCGTCGCGACGCTGACGCCGCTCGTGCCGCCCGGCGGCACCGTCGGCATCCTCGGCCTGGCCTACAAGCCGGCCTCGCACGTCGTCGAAGCGGCGCAGGGCGCGGCCCTGGCCGACGCCTGTGCGGCCCGCGGCTTCCGCGTCGTCGCCTACGATCCGCTGGTGACGGCGCGGCCCGGCCGCGACGAGGTGCAGATGGCGGCGAGCGCCGCCGAGGTCGTCCAGGCCGCCGACGTCGTCGTCGTCGCGACCCCCGACCCGGCGTTCCTCGACCTCGACTGGGCCGGCGCCCTCACCGGCCGGCCGTCGCTCGTCGTCCTCGACGCGTGGCGCCTGCTGCGCGATCGGATCCCCGCCGATGTCGCGACGCGCTACCACGTGCTCGGCCGCGGTCCGGCTCCAGGCGAGGACGCTGACGCCGAGGCTCGTCTCGCGGGGCTCTGGACGACGCGATAATCGGCGGGCGGGGCCGCCCGCCGGCGCTACGCCTCCGGCCAGCCGAAGCGCGCGGCGAGCGCCGCCGGGACCATCGCGGCCGCGCGCTGGCGCTGGGCCGCCGAGAAGACCGAGAGCCACTCGCTCGGATCGCCGCGCCGGAACGTCGTCGTGTCCATCGAGCGTTCCAGCACCGGCATCGTGAAGCGCGCCTGCGGAATACCGATGAACGCCAGGATCCGCCGCAACTGGCGCTCCTCGTTGCGCACCAGCTCGTCGTAGTCGGTCATCAGCACGTCGACGCCGTCCGCCGCGTCCGCTACTCGCACCCACTCCTCGATCCAGCGTACCCAGACCGGCAGGTGCTGGTCGATGTACCAATCGAGCTGCGCCTCGATCGGCTCGGCCAGGAGCGCCACCGCGGGCGCCGGACAGACACGGAGGAGCCCGACCGGTGAGTGGCCCTTCGAATGCCGGTAGGCCAGGAAGTGCGCCAGGCTGAGCAGTGCCGGCCGCGGATCGCGGACGTTCACGACCAGTCGCGGCGACAGCTGGCGCAGCGTCTGCAGGTTCAGCGGTGACGCGTCGAGGTGATCCTGCGTGACGAGCCCCTCGCGGACGACGCGCTCCAGCGCGAACGCGTCGATCGCGTTGGTCGGGAACGTGTTGACCGAGATGTGATCGTGGCGGGTTCGCAGCCCGGTCGCGAGCGCACCGGCCATCCAGCTGCTGGCCGCCTTCGGTAGCGAGATGAACACGATGGCCGGGCCGGTGAACGGCTGGTCCGGCATGACGAGGGTGGCCGCGTTGCCGGACCGCTCGAACTCGCGTAGCACGTCGTCGAGCCCGACCGTGACGAACAGGAACACGGCGTCGTAGCCGGCGCTCGGCCGCAGACTCTCCTCGAGCGAGACACGCTCCAGCAGCTCCGCTGGACACCACGCTGTGGGCCGCCGGTCCGCCCCCTGCATGACGAACCCGAACTGTGTCTTGAGCGGCAGGGCCAGCGCCGCGAAGGTCAGCGCCTCGGGCGTCAGCCCGCGCACCAGGAACCGTCGATGCCCCTGGCCCAGCAGCACGACGAGCGCCCGCAAGTGGGCTTGTGGATCCTGACCGACGCGAATCGTTGGCACGGCGCTATTCTAGACGCCGCGTCGCTGTCGACTGCATACCCGGATGCCACGGTCCTTCCTCGTCGACAATCTCGCGGCGCTGCGCACCGCCGGCGTGGACGCGCCCGCGGCGCTTTCGGCCGAGCGCCCGGCGCGATTGGTCCAGCACGAAGCCGACGGCAGCCTGCGCCTGCGCACCCGGGACGCGCGCGTCGTTCGCCTGGAGAGCGCGCGCAATCCACGGGCTGAGGCAGACGCGCTCGTCGACGCGGCGCTGGCTGGTGCGGCCGGGCAGACCGTCGCTATCGTCGGCGTCGGGTCGGGCGCGCTGCTGGACGCCGTCTTCGCGCGCGGGTTGCGGGCGCTGGTCCTCGAGTTCGACCTGGAGCTGGCGGCGGTCTGGCTGGCCCGGCACACGTGGAGTGAGCCGATCGCCGCCAATCGCCTGCGGGTGATCGTCGGCCCCGACTACGTCGGCGCGGCAGCGGCTGCTCGCTTCCTCGAAGGCGTCGAGCGCCTGCCCGTCATCGCCCATCCGGTGCTGGTGCGCGAGTACCCCGACGACATGGCGGCGGCACGTCATGCCCTCGATCGCGTCGTTCGTGATGCCCTCGCCAACGCCAACGCGCGCGAACGGTTCGAGGATCTCGCGCTGATCAACACGCTGAGCAACCTGCCGGCGCTGGCCGCGGGCGCCGACGCGGCGTCGTTGTTCGGACGCTTCCCCGGTTTCCCGGCGGTAGTCATCGGGGCCGGCCCGTCGCTCGACGAGAACCTTGCGGCGCTCCGTGAGGTCCAGGATCGGGCGCTTGTGATCGCCGCCGACACCGCGCTCCTGCCTTGCCTGAAGGCCGGCGTCGTGCCGCAGCTCGTCGTCGCCCTCGATCCCTCCGCGTTCAACGGGCGGCACCTGATCGCGTGCGCCGCGGCCACCGAGACTCACCTCGTGACCGAGCTGTCGATCGATCCCGCCGGTGTGGCTGCCTTTGCCGGCCGAACGTTCGTGTTCCGGGTCGGCGACCATGCTCCGTGGCCTTGGCTCCTGGACGCCGGCGTCGGTCGCGGACATCTGGCCGTTTGGGGTTCGGTCGCGACCGCGGCGCTCGACCTCGCCCTGAAGGCGGGATGCGCCTCCGTCGCGTTCGCCGGCCTCGACCTCGCCTACACCGGAGGCCGTCCGTACTGCCGCGGCACCGTGTTCGAGGAGCTGTGGGCCAGGGCTGTCGCCGACGGGCAGACGCTCGAGGAGCACTGGCAGGCGATGCGCACCAGCCGTCCGCTGGTCGACGAGCCGGACGTGCGGGGACGGCCAACCCAGTCAGCCAACCACCTGCTGGCGTTTCGCGACTGGATCCGCGAAGTCGCCGCGTCGCATCCTTCGGTGGCGTTCGCCAACACGACGGCCGCCGGCGTGTTGCATGGCGGGCGAATCGTGCAGCGGACGCTGCCGGATGTCCTGCGCGACGCTCCAGTCGTCGGACGCGCGGCGCTCACGTCCACCGTCGAGGCTGCCTACGCCGGATCCGTCGATCGTTCGCTGGGTCGGCGGCTTGCGGTCAAACTCGCGCAGGCTCGACCGCTGGCCATCGTCCGCGGGCATTCTGCGGCAGACCGCGCCGCGGAGGCGCTCGTCACGCGAGAGCGGCTGACCGAGACCCACCGCGAGCTGGAAGCCGCGGCGCCGGTGGCGTCCTCGGCGCCGATGACCGCCACCTTCGCGGCCGCCGCGCGGATTCACCTGCCGGAACAGACGTCGGCGCTCGCCGCGTTGACCTCCGGAACGCCCCCCCGTCCCGAGCATTCGGATCTCGAGGGCGCGGCGGCGCGGCTGCGCGACGCGTACGACCGACTCGTCGGACTGGTCGGCCGCGTGCATGGCGTGCCCGCGCTCCTGGCGGTCGACGACCTGCTTGCCCAGTGGCAGCGCGTGCCGGCGCGCCTCCTCTTCGACTGGCCAGCTGGCCTCGTGGACGAGATCGAGGCGTTCGGGGCCACCCTCTCCGAGGCCATTCGCCTCGCCGGATCATCGGCTCCGCTGCCGGACGTCGCGCGCCTGCCCGCCGGCGAGAGCGTCCAGGGCGAACGGGCGATCGATCGGACCCGCGGCCTCCTGCCGGCCTCGGATGCCCAGCTCGCGGCGGCCACGCTGATCTGGCAATGGACGCTCGCGCACGCGCTGACTACCGGCGGCGATCCGTGGCTGACGCGCGCGGCAGTGACCCTGCTCTGGGCACCGCCGGGGCTCCTGCCATCCCAGCGGCCCGCCACTCGACTCACCGCCTGGCTCGACGGCCACGGATCGCACCTGCGGTTTCTGCCTGGCCTGTCGACGGTTCGCGCCATCAGCGGGCTGGTCGCCAGCGATTCGACGCCCAGCAGGGATCAGTCGCGCGATTGGGGGCTTCGCGTGAGCCTCTCGGAAGAGGATGACTCCGGGCTCGCGGTCGTCTGCGCGATCGAGCCAGACTCGCTTCTCGCGCGCGGCTATCCACGTGCCCACCTCGTCGTGGCGCTGTCCGACGATGAGGTCCTGGTCGGGCGGTCGGACGGATCCGGGATCGCGGTGATGTCCGAGTCGGGCGAGCTGGTCCGAGTCGAAGCCTGGCCCCTGCCGGTCCGCGCCTCGATTCCGCTCCGCGGCCACGGCCGGCTGGCGTGGCACTTCCCCGATGCGCCGCGCCTGCTGCATCGCGACGGCGTCACCGGCGAGGTCGAGGTCATCGAGCTGCCTGTCGGGGTATTCGATGCCCTGGAGCGTCCCGACGGCGGAGCGTGGCTCGCGACCGACGACGGGCTCTGGACCTGGGCCCCGGGGGGTTCCGGCGCACCGCTCGTGCGCGGCCCGTGGCTGGCCTCGCTCTGCCGCAAGGGCGACGGCGTGCGCGCGTGCGCGCGGCCCGCGCGCGACGAAGACGGTCGATGGGACGCTACGACCGCGATCCTCGAATGGCAGCCGGGAGACCGATCGTTCCGCGTCGTCCCGGTGACGGCAGGCACCGCGCCCTTCGCCGTCGCGGAGCGCGCGGGCTGGCGAGCCGAGGCGTGGCTCGACGGCTGCGTCGTACGTCTCGTCCGGGCCGACGGCCGCGTCTTCTGGCTGGCGTGCAGCGGACCGCGATCGCTGGCGTGGGCCGGCGCGTCGCTGTATGTGGCGACCACGGCCGGCGAGATGCTGCGATTTGCGAATGTCGCTGATCGCCTCGCGGCGCTCTGAGTCCCCGCCTCAGCGCTGCTGGACCTGCGCGAGGGTATCGAGTCGCGCCCGTGCCTTGGCGTGGCCGGGCAACGCCTCGAGCGTGCGAGCGAAGTGATCGCGGGCGACCGCGTCATCGCGCCGCGCCAGGGCGATCTCGCCCAGGTGGAAGTGGCAGCCGCCGCGCCGGGCGTGATCGTCGGGAGCGGCCAGCGCCAGCGCGCGCCGGAACGCGCGTTCGGCGTGCGCCCAGCGGCCCCGGCGCTCGTAGAGCGAGCCCAGGTTGTAGGCCATGGTGCCGCGCTGCTCTGGCCAATGACGGAACGCCCAGCGCAGTCCGGCCTCGGCGCCGCGGACGTCGCCAAGCTGCTCCTGCACCAGCGCCAGCTCGTAGCGCGCGCGCACGGCGTCGGCACAGCCCGGATCCCGCAGCAGCGCGCCGTAGGCCGCCTCCGCATCGCGCAGAGCTCCCGCTTCGCGGCGCGCGCGGGCATAGGCCAGGCCCTCGAACGACGGCGCCGCCGCGAACGGCGGCGCCGCCGGACGCAGCGAGGCCGGCTCGACGACGTGGATGGCGCGCGCGATCGGCACGCGCTGGTAGAGCACGGTCACGTCGGCCGGAGACGCGCAGGCCGCCACCACCCACAGCGTCTCGCCGGCATCGAGATCGGCTGGCGGCCGCACCGGCATGCCGGCGACTTCGAGGCTGCCATCACCGCCCGGGGCGAAGACGCCGACGACGCGACGCCCGAGCGCCCGTACCGCCGCCATCGCGAACGGTGTGATCGCGCTGACGCCGAACACGGCGACGTCGCGGACGTCCTCGGGCAGCTCCCGCGCCAGCCGATCGCGGAGGTGCGCGGTCAGCAACTCGCCCCGGCGCGTCAGGTCGGCGGCGATTGCGGCGGGCACGACGCCGCCGTCGCCGAGCGCCGACCAGGCGCGATCGATGGTCGTGTCCACCGGCGCGGCGTCGAGTGACGCGAGGGCGCGAACCGCGACGCCGTCAACGACCGTCGCGCCGAAGGTGCGACGGGCGCGGTCCGCGAACTCGCTCACCACGTCGGCGGCCAGGGCGTCGACGCCGTCGAGGCGATCGAGGGCGCGGCGGCTGACGACCGTCAGCGCGCGCGCACCGGGCGCGGTGGCGGCCGCGTCGATTGCGTGGACGAGCGGGCCGGAGACGTCGGGCCCGAGCGCCTCGAGCCGCGCGAGCAGCCGGTCCAAGCCGTCGATCGCGATCGGCCCAGGCAGATAGCCGAGATGACGGCCGTGCGCCGACGCGGCGGCGATACGCAGCGCGGCACCGAGCGCCGTGCCAGGAGCCACGTCCGGTTCGGCCATCACCCGCAGGCGCGAGTCCGGCTGACGCGCAGCCAGCGCGCGCCCGAGCGCCGGCTGGGGATCGAGCACCAGCAGCTCGAACGCACCGGAGGTCGCGAGCAGCGCGTCGATCGCCGCGGCGCGCGCGGTCGCGTCGCCGGCCCCGTGCAGCACGAGGCTCAGCGCCGGGCCGCGCTCTTCCGGCGTCCGCAGCCACGTCGTCGCGCCCTGTGGATCCTCGATGGCGTTGTGGATGCCCCAGTCCTCGCGGTTCCAGTGCGCCTGCCAGCACGGCCACTCGGGCCCGAACGGCGCGTCGGCGAACCCGGGCTGGTAGATGTGCTTGGTGTTGATGAACGAGCCGTCGTGATCGATGTGGTAGACGGGCCCGAGCGACTCGATGGCCAGGCCGTGATGGTGCGCCTGGACGCAGAACTGGCCGTCCTTGTGGATCTTCGAGAAGCGGATCCGCTCGTTGAAGCCGCCGACGCGGTGATAGCTTTCGCGATCGAGCAGCAGGAAATCGCCGGCCGCCTCGTTGAAGTAGGGCGGCTCGGGATCGAAGCGTCGCAGCAGATGCCGCGGATCCTCGAGCTGCGCCCAGCTGACGTCGTCGCGCGGCATGTCGCGGTTCAGATCCAGGCGCGAGGCGCGATACAGCGTCCCAGGCGTCAGCGTGCCGTGGGCCAGCCGATCGACGATCTCGCGGCCGAGGAAGACGTCGCTGTTGGTCGTCAGAATCCAGTCGCCGGTCGCACGGCGGATGCCGGCGTTCTTGGCGAAGAACTCCATGAACTGCAGCCGCGGATTCTCCTGGTACCGCGTGTGCCAGGCCCGGCTCACGACCCACGAGCGATGCCACCACGGCAGCCGCTCGCGCAGCGGATCGATCAGCGGGACGCGGCCCTCGGGCGGGTTCCACTCGACCAGCGTGAAGCGATGCGGTACGCCCGCGTCGGTCAGGCGGGCGTGGTTGAACGCCGCGACCGTCAGCATCCGCTCGTGAAAATCTTCACCGCCGTAGTTGTCGTTGCGGCCGCTCAGCACGATCTCGAGCTCGCGGAGCCGCGGCGGCTCGGCGGCGGCCTGCGGCGCGATGCGGCGCGCCTGGGCGGCGGTCACGATGCGATCGTGCAGCAACGCGGACGCCACTTCGTGCGCCGCCGGCCGGACCGGTCCGGCCGACGCGGCACGCGCGTCGCGCACGGCGTCCAGGCTGGTGAAGATCGTGAAGCCGGGCCCGTGACCCGCCGCCGCCCCTGCCCCGCTGCCCGGCAGGGTCCGCCGCGGATAGCTGATCGTCACGCCGGGGTATTGCGCCGAAAGCTCCTCGACGACGCGGGCGACGTCGGCGAGATGCACCGTGTCGTGGAGGACCACGACGCGCGGCTGCATGGCCAGCGCGCGGACCCAGTCGCCGCGCACGATCGCCTCGCTGTGGCCGCCGTCGATGAACACGAAATCGGCCTGGCGCCCGGCGCCGACCAGCGCGTCGAGCACGGCGTGCGACTCGCCCAGCCGCCAGTCGATGATGCCGGCGACGCCCGGCACGAGGCGCTCGACCGCGGCGCGGTTGCGGACCAGCCCGTCGCCGAACGTGCTGCGGCCGAGCGGCAGGTCGATGGTCGTCAGGCGCGGCGCCTCGACGCCGGCCTCGCCGCCGGCATCGAGCAGGGCCGCCGCCATCACCAGCGTGCCGATGCCGGTGCTGGTGCCGATCTCGACGATTGATCGCGGTGCAGTCAGCCGCACCAACGCGCCGAGGAACGCGTACTCCGCCGGCGTGCAGGCGTGACCGCCGCCGAAGTCGAGCGTCGCGATCAGCGAGGCGTCGAGCATGGAATCCCGGGACCCGGCGCGGTCAACGCGCTGCTGGCAGCGTCGCCTTGATCATGGTGTGCCAGCCGGCCCGGCGCTCGAACCAGCGGAACAGCCCCGGCGGCATCCAGGCGAAGTACCAGGCCCGCTCGTATTCGTACTTCACGTACTTCTCGATCACGTACGGGAAGACGTGGTCCTTCTCGAGCGACGTCACCAGGAAGTCCTGGAGCAGGCCGAGGCGCAGGTCGTTGAACGAATAGGTGAACGTCACCGGGCAGCCGGTCTGCGCCTCCGAGTGCCTGGCGATCAGCTCGGGCGCCTTCCAGAACGCGCCCTTGCCGTAGCTGGCGACGATCCACAGCGTCTTCCAGCACCACTTGCTGTAGAGCATCAGGCGCAGCTCGCTGTCCGGCCCCAGGTAGTGCCGGCGGATGTGCGCGATGACCTGCTCGGGCCGCGGCGTGTGGTGGATCACGCCGAACGAGTAGACGAGGTCGAAGTGCTGCGGCGGGACGATCTCGGGCAGGCGCTCGGCGTCGCCCTGGTAGAACGTCGCCGTCAGCCCCATCACCTCGAAGCGGGTCTTGCAGAGCGCCAGGCTCTCGGACGACAGCTCGAGGATGGTCAGGTCGGCGCCGGCGCGGGCGAAGTTGATGGAGTCGGTGCCGAGGCCGCAGCCGATCTCGAGCACCTTCTTCCCCTGCCACTTCGCGAACTCGGCGAACTCGGGGATGTGCGGCTCGACGAAGTACTTCCGCGCCTCGACCTCGTCGAAGTACTGGCGCGTGCCGACCGCGGCGGTCGAGTGCCGCAGGTTGCAGGGCCGCGCGTCCCAGTAGCGCTGGACGTCCTGGACGGTCGCGTTCATCGACGGCCCTCCGCCGTGTAGAAGCAGACGATCGGCACGTGCGGCGGCAGCCAGGTCCTGGCCCGCTGCGCGAGCGTCGCCTCGCTGCCGCGCGAGGAGATGACGAGGCCGTCGGCGTCGAGCCCGGTCCAGTCGGCCGGCGTGACGAGCGGCAGGCCGGCGAAGCGGACGTTGGTCGGCGCGTCGTCGATGACCGCGACGATCCGGCATGGCCCGCCGTCGGCGAGGGCGATCAGCCGGCGCGAGTGCTCGCCGGCGCCGTAGAGCGCGACGCGGCGGAGGCCGGACGGCGCCAGCGCGCGGAGTCGCAGCTCGGCGCGGGCCAGCCCTTCCTCGACCGATTCTTCCGGGCCGCCGCCGTCGACCGAGGGCAGCAGGTCGAGTTCGATGCCGTCGTCGAGGCGCAGCGCCAGGCGATCGAGCCGCCCGCTGCCCTCACCGGCGTCGATCGACAGGGTCACGCTGGCCGGGGCGGCCGGAATCGGCACGGATCGCGACCAGTCGCCACGGCCCGTCGCCGAGCCGCGTTCGCCTCTCCATCCGCTGCCCGACACGTCCCAGCTCATGGCCCACGCCTCCTCGTCGCACACCGCGCCGGCGACCTCGAGGGTGGCTGGGGCAGGTACCTGTAGTAGGTATCGGCAGCAGCCGCGGAAACTGCGGTCCGGCCCGACGTGGCGGGGGCCACGGCCGCCGCGGGGGCCTTCGTCGGCCGCTCGTCCCAGCGCCTCGACCAGCGCGGACGCCGCGGCCTCCGCGGTGAACCCGGCGGCCTGCCGCCGCCCCGCGGCACCCAGTCGGTCCCGAAGCACGGCATCGCTCGCCACCCGCGATAGGGCGTCGGCCCAGGCCCCGGCGTCGAGCGCCGGCACCAGGACGGCCGCCTCGCCCGCCACGGCGGGCAGGCTGGCGGCGTCCGCGGCGACGACGGGCACGCCCCGGGCCATCGCCTCGGCGAGCGGCAGGCCGAACCCTTCGTAGCGCGACGGGATCGCGACGAGCATGGCGCCATCGTACAGCGCCCGCAGCGTCGCGTCGTCGACGTGGCCGAGCCAGCGTGCGCGGCCGGTCAGGCCGGCCCGCTCGATGGCGGCGAGGACCTCGGCGTGCGCCTCCCCTTCGAGGCCGGTCAGCACGAGGTCCAGGTCGAGCCCGCGATCGCTGGCGCGCGCGATGGCGTCGATCAGCGTGGCGTGGTTCTTGTGTCGCCACGTCGTCGCCGGATAGAGGACGTAGGGCGTCGCTGGAGGATCGACGGTCGTGGGCGGTGCGGCGGTCCACGCCGGCAGCCCCGGCGGCACGATGTCGATGCGTGCCAGCTCGACGCCGTAGCGCGCCGCGATCCGCTCGCGCGAGAACGCCGACAGCGTCACGACGCGGGTGCAGGTCCGGGCGATGGTCTCGTAGACGAGCGCCCGGCGTGCCCGCTCCCGCGGCGCGTAGAGCTCGGGCAGATCCTCGTGCTGCACGTCGAGGATGGCGCCGACGGTCGCGCACGGCAGCACCGCCGGCGCCGGCAGCGTGTGCGGTGTGAACCACACGTCGATCCCGAGGCGGCGCACCAGCGCCGCGATCGCGTCGGGCTCGCCGAGCGAGGCGAAGCCGAACGCCGTCGCCGCGGCGTCGACCACGATCTCCTGACGCCACTCCGCGCCGGGCCGCAGCCACACCTCGCGCGCGGCGGCGGCCGGCGACGCGACGATGATCACCTCGACGTCACGGCGCGCCGCGAGCCCGTCGAGCAGGCCGTCGACGAACGTGCCGGTGCCGCCGCGGAACCGATCCGCGGCCGAGGCCAGGTTGATCGCGACGCGGACCGTCAGGGTTCAGCTCCGGCCGGCGCGCGCGGCGGCGTCGGCGACGCAGGTCCGGTAGAAGGCGGCCAGGCGGGCGGCGAGCGGGCCGACGTCGAACCACTGGCCAGCCAGCTCGCGCGCCCGCGCGCCGAGGGCGCGTCGCAGCTCCGGATCGGCGGCACGGGTCAGCTGCCGCTCGACCTGCTCCGGCGTGTACGGATCGAGCAGCAGCGCGTCGCGGCCGTCGACGAGATCCTCGCCGATGCCGCTGGCGTAGCAGATCATCGGCCGGCCGGCGATCATGTACTCGACGATCTTGCCGGCCAGCCGGAAGCGGTTGTATTCGTCCGGGTAGCCCGGGCACAGCGTGACGTCGGCGGCGTGCAGCAGCGCCTGGTAGTCGGGCGCCTCGAGGAAGCCGAGCCAGCGCACCTTCTCGGCGATGCCGAAGCGCTCGAGCGCGGAGGCGATGCGACCCTCCTGGTAGTTGTGGCCGCACATCACCAGGCGCGCGTCCGGATGCGTCTTCAGGAACGCGGCATAGCCCTCCAGCATCGGCGTCTGGTCGTCGACGAAGGCGTAGAGGACGCCGGCCCGCAGCAGGAGCAGGGCCTCGGGGGCGATGCCGAGCGCGGCGCGGGCGTGGGCGATCGCCTCGGGCGACGGTGGCTGCTGCCGCGCCAGGTCGACCGCCAGCGGCATCAGCAGCGAGGGACGCTCGAAGCGCCGCGCCAGCAGATCGACCCACGGCGTCCAGATCCCCGTGAAGCCGGCCGCGCTCTGATTGAGGAGGCCGAAGAACAGCGGATGCAGGAACGGCGTCGCGAACGGCGCGCGCAGCGTGCCGAGCACCCAGTCCCACGGCATGTCACGCAGGAAGCGGCCGATGTCGTCCGGGGTCGGGTTGGCCTTCTCGAGCGGCGCCAGGATGTCGCGCGACCGGAACGGGCCGTCCGCCTGCTCGAAGTGCAGGTGCTCCGGATCCTCGTAGTTGACGATGACGTCGGCGCCGGTGGCGACCCGGGCCTCGAGCGCGATCCGCGACGGCAGCGCCCGCGGCGTCCAGACGTGGATGACGTCCGGCTCGAAGCGGGTGATGGCGCGGCGCGCCGCGCGGGTCATCCAGCCATGGCGATCGAAGGCCAGCGGGATGCGCGCGAACGTCGGCGTCCGGCCGTCGACCATGGTGGTCTCGTCCTTGAACGGCGCGACCACGGCCACTTCGACGCCGTGCGCGGCCAGCGCCTGCACCTTCTCCTCGATGTACGGATAGCCGGCGAAGCGCAGCCCGAGCGGGTGGACGATCAGGACCTTCACGCGCCGCCTCCATCGGCGCTGCGTTCCATCGCCTCGAGATAGCCGCGGGCGCGACGGTGATCCGGCGTCGCGTCCAGCACCACGGCCAGGTGCTCGCGGGCCGCCGCGTGATCGCCGCGCTCGTAGTGCAGCCGTCCCAGGTGGAAGCGGGCTCGAGCCCGCAGGGCCGCGTCGGCGTCCTCGGCGGCGACGAGCTCGGCGAAGGTGCGGACCGCCTCGTCCGGCCGGCCGCGCTTCTCCCAGCCGAGCGCCGCGTCGTAGGCGTGCGCGAAGCGCTCCGGGCCGGCCAGCGTCGCCAGCGCGGCGAAGCGGGCGAGGCGCTCGGCGTCGACGCCCGGCGTCCTCGAATCGCTGACGGCCGCGCGCTGCACGTCGAGGAGCATGGCCAGCTCGGACGGGGACGCCGGCGGCAGGGCGTCGACCGCGGCCGGCAGCACCCCATGGACGGCGCCGGTGTAGCCGCCGCGCCGCAGCCGTGCCTCGATGACGGTATCGATCAGGCCAGCCACGAAGACCGTGGCGTCGGCGTCGGTCAGGGTGGCCAGCGGCCGCGCCACGTAGCCGCAGCGGATGGTGCCGGCGACGCGCGCGTCGGCCGTATAGAGGCCGGCGACGGTGTGGCCGGCGGCACGGATCGCCGCGGTGAGCCAGGGCGTCGCCCAGTCGGGGCCGCCGATCACCACGCGCGCGCCAGCCGCGAGGCGCAGAGACGCCAGCCAGGCGTCCAGCGCCGCCGGCAGGTCGGCGAGCGCGGCGAGCAGCGTCCGGCCGACGTCGCGGGCATCGGCCGCTGGCGCGCCGGCGACGCGAGCGGAGGCATCGGCGAGCACGTCGGACGGCGGTCGCAGCCACACAATCGACCGATCGCCGGGCGCCTCGTCCGAAGGCACGAGCCCCCAGTCGTCCGCGTTGCGGTAGTCCTCGCGCCACGGCCACTCCGGCCCGTACGGCGCATCTGGCGCGCCGCGCAGGAGGCCGACGTTCGAGTAGGAGCCGTCGTGATCGAGGTGCCAATCGGACCGAGGGTCTCGAAGATCAGCCCCTCGATCCAGGCGCGGTGACAGAACTGGCCGTCCTTGTGGATCTTGGCGTAGCGGACGGTCTCGTTGAAGCCGCGCAGCCGCCGCCACGTGGCCGCCGTGAGCAGCAGGAAGTCGCCGGCCGCGTTCGAGAACTCCGGCGCCGTCAGCTGGTTGACCCGCACGTGATGACGGGGATCGGCGAGCACCGCTTCCCGCGCGGCGTCGTCCGTGCCGCGCCAGGCGCAGTGGCGATCGACGTCGTGGCGGACGGCGCGGTAGACGTGCTCGTCCTCGACCGGTGCCGCCGCCAGCCGCGCCACCACGGCCTCCGACAGGAAGACATCGGAGTTGGTGGTCAGGATGGCGTCCGCCGTCGAGCGGCGCACCGCGACGTTCTTGGCGAAGAACTCCATGAACTGGAGCCGCGGGTTGGTCGAGATGGCGGCGTGCCAGGCCGGATCGACGACGTAGGCGCGCGTCCAGAACGGCAGCCGCTCGGCGACCTCCGACGCGAGGCTCCGCCGGCCCGGGATCGGGTTCCACTCGACCAGGGTGAAGCTGTGCGGGATGCCGGCCCGCTCGAGCAGCGCGTGGTTGTGCGAGGCCGCCGCGACCAGCCGCTCGAAGAACTCCGGGCCGCCGTGATCGTCGGCCCGGCCGGTCACGACGATCTCGAGCGACTGCGTGTGGCGGGCCCGCTCGAGTCGAACGGCCGGCGCCGCTGTCGGCGGCGGCGGGATCGGGGCCGCGTAAGCCGGCCGGGGAACGTCGGTCCGCGCGGCGGCCGGGAACCGGTAGGGCCCGGGCCGCTCGTTCAGCGAGAAGTGGCACCAGTGGGCCTGCGGCGACCACAGGTCGTCGAGTGTCCGCTCCATCGCTTCGACGCGGAAGGCGTGCGCCCCGATCGCCGCATGGATGTCCTCGGCGGCGGTGTGGAGCGGTACGGCGTTGCGCGAGGTGAAGTCGACCATCGCGACCGCCTGCTCGACGCAGCTGTCGAGATGCCCGAGGCGGACACGCGGCCCCGACCAGTCGTTGCCGCGCCACAGGCCGTAGCGCTCGCCGGCCGGACGCGGCGGCGGCGCCTCGTAGCGGACGTCGCTGATGTCGTGCGCCAGCACCAGGTGGGGCCGATCCGCGACCGCCGGGAGGAGCCGCCCGAGGACGTGCTCGGCGATGTGGTAGCCGTGCGCGTCCCACAGGATCAGGACCCGGGTGGCGTCGCCGACGATGGCGTCGAAGTCGGCGGCGGCGATGTCCTCTTCGCGCGCCTCGAGGTGCGACAGCCACGACGGCGGCACCAGCCCGGCCAGGCGCGGCCGCGTCTCCGTCCGCCAGCGCGGCGACAGGCACAGGCTGACGACCCGCGCGTCGAGGGCCTGCGCCGCGGTGGTGAAGGCGCACGTCGAGTTGCCGCGGTGGCGGCCGAGCTCGACGATCAGCGTCGGCGCGAAGTCCAGCGTCGCCGCGAACAGCTGGCCCCACTGATAGAGAGCCAGGTCGTTCTCGCCCTGGACAGCGGCCGCCAGCCGGCGCAGCTGTGCCGACGCGGCGGCGAGCGCGTCGCGTTGTTCCCAGTAAGCCAGGCCGGCGTGGAAGGCGCTGCCCATTGCTAGTGTTCCGGCCGCGTCACGACTACCAGCGGGCGTCGGCCTCGGCTTTGTGGGCGTCGTACCAGGCGATCGTCTTGGTCAGGCCGTCGCGGAGCGTGTGCGTCGGCCGCCAGCGCAGCGTCGCCCGCGCCCGCGCCGGGTCGAGGATCTTCATCGCCTGGCCGTCAGGCTTGTCGGTCTCCCACACCAGCTCGCCGCCGAACGCGGTGACGTCGCGGAGCGTCTCGGCCAGCGCCTTGATCGACGTGCCGATGCCGGTGCCGATGTTCAGCGGGTGCTGCAGGTCGGTGTAGGCCTCGGCCGCCTCGAGGATCGCGTCGGCGCAGTCCTCGACGTAGAGGAACTCGCGCACTGGCGTGCCCGTGCCCCACAGCCGGACCTCGCTGGCGTCGGCGCGCTTGGCCTCGACGAACTTGCGGACCAGCGCCGCGACGACGTGCGAGCGGTGCGGGTTGTAGGAATCCCACGGCCCGTAGAGGTTCGTCAGCACCAGGTGGATCGAGTCGAGCCCGTACTGCGCCTGGTAGGCGCGGCCCTGCACCGACATGATCTTCTTGGTGATGCCGTAGTTCTCGACGCTGCCGTGGACCGGACCGGCCCAGAAATCCTCCTCGCGCATCAGGTTCTCGAGCTTGCCCGGGTAGGAGCAGGCCGTGCCGACGACCACGATCTTGCGGATCGTGTCGACCTGGCGCGCCGCCTCGAACAGGTTGGCGCCCATCATCACGTTGCGGAAGTAGATGGTGGCCGGCTCGACGACGTTGATGCCGAGGCCGCCGTAGTAGGCGGCCGAGTGGATGATGCGATCCGGGCGCTCGCGGGCCAGGAAGTCCAGCACCTGGCCGAGCTGCAGCAGATCGCACGACGCCGAGCGCGGCACCGCCACGGTGTGGCCCTGCGCCTCGAGGCGCGACACCAGGTGCCGGCCGAGGAACCCCGTTCCGCCCGTCACGACGTACTTCATCGACGCGCACTCCCCTCGCGAAGGATCACCGCTGGTCCTCGACGGCCCTACCCGGCGTTGCGCCAGGGCGACCGCTGCTGGATGAACGGGATGACGCGCAGCATCTCGCGGATCCCCTCGTCGAGGGTAATCGTCGCGTGATAGCCGAGCGCGTTGATTTTGGCGTATGAGACCTCGTAGTTGCGCTTGTCGAGATCCTCGCCGACGTCGGCCTCGTGCAGATAGAAGGGCACCAGCGCCTTGATCGCCCGGGCCACCTCGATCTTCGTGTAGTTCATGTCCGAGCCGCCGACGTTGTAGACGTCGCCCTTCATCTGCCCGTAGTGCTCGAGCGTGAAGGGATAGACCGCGGACGCGTCGCGGGCGTGCAGGAAGGTCCGCCGGTGATGCCCCTCGAACAGGATCACCTGCTTGTGATGGTAGGCCTGGTAGCAGAAGTCGTTGACCAGCAGGTCGAGGCGCAGCCGTGGGCTGAGGCCGAACACGGTCGCGAAGCGCAGGCCGACGCCGCCCTTGTCCACCACCAGCTTTTCGGCGTCGCGCTTGGTGCGGCCGTACAGCGTCAGCGGGTTGATCGGCGTGTCCTCGGTCGCCACGGTCTCGCACTGGCCGTAGGTCGATCCGGTGCTGGCGTAGACCAGCATCTGCGACGCCGCCAGCGCGTCGACCAGGACGCGCGTGCCGTCGACGTTGGTCGTCTCCGCGGTGGTCGGATCGGCCGCGCACGCCGGGTAGCCGACGATCGCCGCCAGGTGCAGCACGGCGTCGACGCGCGTGGCCAGCGGCTCGACGACCCGCGCATCGCGGATGTCGCCGTGCACGACCTCGAGCTTCGGGTGCGTGATGAAGTGCAGGATCGGCTGCACGCCGAACATCAGGCTGTCGAGGAGGATCACCTCGTGCCCGGCGTCCAGCAGGACGGGGCACAAGAGCGACCCGATGTAGCCGGCTCCGCCGGTGACGAGGATGCGCATCAGACGTCTCGGCCCGCGCCGCCGGCGCAGGCCCTCCCTAAGAGTGCTCGGCGGCTGGAGCGAAAACTTTAGGGGAAACCCCGACATCGCGGCCACCGGAGGCGCCAATGCTAGTGCTCCCGCGGCGCGATTCTGTCCCAGCCGATGTCAAATCGCCGGCCGATTCTTCCGAAAGGAGTTCTTGATGGCGATTTTGCCGTCGTCGAAGGTGAAGAGGTCGCAGCCGGTGACCTCGACGCGCGTGCCGTCCCGTCGAGTCCCGGTGAACGTCCATTCCGACACGCCACGGCTGCCTGCGACGAAGTGCACCGGTTTCGCCCAGTGCGCGTCAGGAAAGGCATCGAACACTGCGGCGTAAGCGGCGCGAACCGCCAGCTTCCCATCGCTCCGCTGACCGTCGACCTGAGGGCCGGACGAGGCCTCGAACACGCAGTCGTCGGTCATCATCGACACGAGCGCGTCGAGATCGTGTCGGTTCCACGCATCGGCGAAGCGCTCCAGCAACGTGATCAAGCGGGCGTCGCCGGTGGGGTGTTGCGGAAGGTTCATGCCACGCAGCCGTGCGGCCTAGCGATCCCGAGCCGTCTTGCGCACCACGATCGGCGGCTCGTCGTCGACGAGCGTCGGTGTCGCCGCTTCGTCGGACGCCGCGGGCCGCGGCTCGTGCAGCACGAGGCCGCCGGGCGTCGACTTGACCATCGCGGTGTTCAGCCGCTGCTCCCAGTCGCCGAGGCCCTTGACCATTTCGCGCTTCACGTACTGCATGAACTCGTTGACCTCGCCCTGCATCTGCTCGATGCGGCCGCGCATGTTGAGGATGATCTCGACGCCGGCGAGGTTGACGCCGAGGTCGCGCGTCAGCGACAGGATGGTCTCGAGCCGCTCGAGGTCCTCGTCCGAGTAGAGGCGCGTGTTGCCGTCGGTGCGCGACGGCTTCAGCAGGCCCTCGCGCTCGTAGAGGCGGAGCGTCTGCGGGTGGATGTTGTAGCGCTGCGCCACCACGCTGATCATGTAATAGGCCTTGCCGGTTCCCTTGGCCATCGGTGTCACCCTCCTGCGCGGACGTCGGCGGGATAGGCCCCGGCGAGCGAGCGGATCAGCGTGCGCGTGTGTTCGTCGTTGAGGGGCGGCAGCACCAGCCGCACCGTGGCGACCAGGTCGCCGGTGCGGCCGCTGCGCGGCGACGGCATCCCGCGTTCGCGGACGCGGAACTGCTGGCCGGACTGGGTGCCCGGCGGGACCTTGAGCCGGCACGGCCCGGCCGGCGACGGCACGTCGACGCGGGCGCCGAAGGCCGCTTCGTGGATGGCCAACGGCACGTCGATGTGCAGGTCGTCGCCGTCGCGCCGGAAGCGCGGATCGGCGAGCACGTGGACGGTGACGTGGAGGTCGCCCGGCGCGGCGCCGCGACCGCCGGCGTTGCCTTCGCCGGGAATCCGGATGCGCTCGCCGTCCGGCACGCCGGCCGGCACGGCTACCGCCAGCGGATCCGAGCGCATGGCGACGCCCGCGCCGGCGCAGGCCGGACACGGCGCGAAGTTGGCGGCGCCGGTGCCGTCGCAGCGAGTGCAGGCCTTGCGGAACACCATGTGGCCGCGCGCCGTCCGCACGGTGCCGGTGCCGCTGCACGCCGCGCACGGCACGCCGGGCGCTGGCAGGCGCCCTTCCCCCTGGCAGCCGCCGCACCGTCCGCGGCGCGTCACGGCAAACCGCACCGTTCCGCCCTCGACCGCCATCGCGAACGGCACCTCGATGTCGATGTGGAGATCGGCGCCGCGGCCCTGCTCCGTCACCGCCGCGGCGGCGGCGCGGACCACGTCGGCGAACAGGTCGCCGAACGTCGACGCCTGGGCGCCCTGGGCGGTGGCCGTGAAGTCGAAGCCCTCGAAGGCGAACGCCGGCGCCTCCTCGGGCTCCGGCCGCGGCGCGTCGGGCCCGTCACCGGTGTCGTAGGCGCGCCGCTTGTCCGGATGGCTCAGCGTCTCGTAGGCCTCGACGATCCGCCGGAACAACGCCTCGGCCTCGTCGTTGCCCGGGTTCACCTCCGGGTGGTACCGGCGGGCCAGCCGCCGATACGCCCGTCGGATGTCGCCGAGCGACGCACCGCGACCGAGGCCGAGGGCGACGTAGAGGTCCATGGCCGTCTGGGACGCTGACCCTGCGGTCGCTACTTCTTGTCTTCGACCACTTCGGCGTCGATGACGTCGCCGTGGTCGGCGGTGCTGCCGCCGCCGGAGGCGCCGGCGCCGCGTGCCTGCTCACCCGCCGGTGCGTCACCGGCCGGTGCGGCCTGCTGGCGATAGAGCACCTCGGCGACCTTGTGCTGCGCCTTGGTCAGCTCCTCGACGCCCTTCTTGACGGCGTCCTGATCGCTCTGCCCCAGCGCGGTCTTGAGCGCCTGCACCGCCGCTTCGACCGGCGCCTTGTCGTCGGCCGTCAGCTTGTCGCCCGCGTCCGTGAGGGTCCGCTCGGCCTGGTAGATCGCCTGATCCGCCTGGTTGCGGGTCTCGACCTCCTCGCGCCGCTTCTTGTCCTCGTCGGCGTGGAGCTCGGCATCCTTCCGCATCTTCTCGACCTCGTCCTTGCTGAGGCCGGACGACGCGGTGATGGTGATCTTCTGTTCCTTGCCCGTCGCCTTGTCCTTGGCCGACACGTTGACGATGCCGTTGGCGTCGATGTCGAACGTCACCTCGACCTGGGGCAGGCCGCGCGGCGCCGGCGGGAGGCCGTCCAGGTGGAACTTGCCGAGGGTACGGTTGTCGCGCGCCATCTGGCGCTCGCCCTGCAGCACGTGCACTTCGACGCTGGTCTGGCCGTCGGTCGCGGTCGAGAACGTCTCGCTCTTCCGCGTCGGAATGGTCGTGTTGCGGGTGATGAGGGTGGTCATCACGCCGCCCAGCGTCTCGATGCCGAGCGACAGCGGCGTCACGTCGAGCAGGAGGAGGTCCTTGACCTCGCCCGCCAGCACGCCGGCCTGGAGGCCGGCGCCGATGGCGACGACTTCATCCGGGTTGACGCCCTTGTGCGGCTCCTTGCCGAAGTACTGCTTGACGATCGCCTGGACGCGCGGGATGCGGGTCGAGCCGCCGACCAGCACGACCTCGTCGATCTTCGCGGGGTCGATGCCAGCGTCGGCCAGCGCCTGCTTGACCGGGCCCATCGTCCGCTGCAGCAGGTCCTCGACGAGGCCCTCGAACTTGGCCCGCGTCAGCTTCATCGTCAGGTGCTTGGGTCCCGACTGGTCAGCGGTGATGAACGGCAGGCTGATGTCGGTCTCCATCACGCCGGAGAGCTCCATCTTGGCCTTCTCGGCCGCCTCGCGCAGGCGCTGGAGCGCCATCCGGTCCTTGCCCAGGTCGATGCCGTCGCTCTTCTTGAACTCGGCGATGATCCACTCGATGATCCGCTGGTCGAAGTTGTCGCCGCCCAGGTGGGTGTCGCCGTTGGTCGACTTCACCTCGACGACGCCCTCGCCCACTTCCAGGATCGAGATGTCGAAGGTGCCGCCGCCGAGGTCGTAGACCGCGATGGTCTCGTCCTTCTTCTTGTCGAGGCCGTAGGCCAGCGCGGCCGCGGTCGGCTCGTTGACGATGCGGGCCACGTCGAGGCCGGCGATCTTGCCGGCTTCCTTGGTCGCCTGGCGCTGCGCGTCGTTGAAATAGGCGGGGACGGTGATGACCGCCCGCGTGACCGGCTGACCGAGGTAGGCCTCGGCCGCCTCCTTCAGCTTGGTCAGGATCATCGCGGAGATCTCGGGCGGCGCAAAGCCGCCCTCTTTCTCACCGGCGTTGATGCGGACGTCGCCGTTCGCGGCCTTGCCGACCTTGTAGGGGACCATGCGCATCTCGTCGCTCACTTCGTCGAAGCGGCGGCCCATGAAGCGCTTGATCGAGAAGATGGTGTTCTCGGGGTTGGTGACGGCCTGCCGCTTGGCGACCTGGCCGACCAGGCGGTCGCCCGACTTGGCGAAGCCGACGACCGACGGCGTGATGCGGCTGCCTTCGGCGTTGGGGATGACGATGGCTTCGCCACCCTCCATCACGGAAACGACGGAGTTGGTGGTGCCCAGGTCGATGCCAATGATTTTGCTCATAGTGATCTCTTTCTGCCTCGCGGTCTCGCTTACAACAACGGCAGTATAAAACCTGAGCGCATTCATGTCAAGACAAGAGGGACTCCCGGAGTGCAATGCAACTCCGGAGTCCTGCTCTCCGCCTGCTATACTCGGACGCTAGCCTGTTGAAGCCCCTGCCGCCAGCACATCGGGGCTTTTCGAGTGAGGGTTCGATGAGCCCAGCCGTGAACGCTCCGCTGAAGGTGCTCCGCCTTCTTTCCGCTGGCGCCCTGACGCTCTCCGTGGCCCTCGGCCTTCCGTCCCTCGCCTTCGGGCAGGACGCCCCGGCCGAGCCGCCGCAACCCGGCATCCAGGCGCCCACCACCCAACCGCACGTCGAAGGCGAGACGCGCGCCCCGGCCTACATCGCCGCCGTCGACGGCCTCGCGCACCTCGATCGCGAGGGCCAGAGCGAGACCGCGGAACGCGGCGTGCCGCTCGCGCCTGGCGATCGCCTCCGCACGGAAGGCGGCCGCGTCGAGTTCGCCTTCCCGAACGGCAGCCAGGTCTATCTCGATCGCTACAGCGAGGTGGAGCTGCAGGATCCGTTGAGTCTGCGCGTCGCGCGCGGCCGCCTCTACGTGCGCATCGCCTCGACCATCGACGCCGCCGAGCGGCTGATCGTCGATGGCCCGAACGCCACCGTGGAGTTCCAGGACGACGGCGAATATCGCATCGCCGTCGGCGGCACCGAGGCGGCGGAAGTCGAGCTCGTCGTCCTCCGCGGCCAGGCCTCACTCGCCAGCGAGGGCGGCAACATCCTGGTGCCGCAAGGGCACCGCGCGATGGCCCGCGACGGCGCCGCGCCGACGACCCCGGAATGGCACAACGCCGGGCAGACCACCCTCGAGAAATGGGCGGCCGATCGCGAGGCGATGTGGCAGAGCGGTCACTACGCCTCGCGCCAGTACCTGCCCGCGGAGCTCTCCGACTACGCCTCGACCTTCGATCGCCACGGCACCTGGCAGAACGACGAGACCTACGGCGCGGTCTGGTATCCGACCAGCACCGCCGAGAATTGGCGGCCCTACTACGACGGCCGCTGGGACTACACCTCGAGCTACGGCTGGACGTGGATTGCCGGCGGCGACGTGTGGGCCTACCCGACGCACCACTACGGGCGCTGGAACCTCGGCGGCCGCGGCTGGTATTGGATCCCGTCGCGACGCTGGGGCGCCGCCTGGGTCTACTGGGCCGTCGCCCCCGACTACGTCGGCTGGTGCCCGCTCGGCTGGAACGGCCGCCCCGTGCTGAGCGTGTTCCACTACGACCGGACCTACGCGTCGCGCTCGCGCGATCCGTATCGCGCCTGGACGGTGATCCCGCGCGGCTCGTTCGGCCGCGGCCCGGTGGCGCGCGTCTTCGCCGACCGCACCCGGCTCGATCGCGATCGGCCGGCGTTCATCCTCCAGCATCGAAGCCCGGGCATCGCGCCGCCGCGCTCGCCGTATCCGTCGCCGTTCAACACCCGCCTGAACGGCCGCACCGGAGCGGATCGGGCGCCGGTCAGCGGCGGGGTGTCGACGATGAGCCCGCGCAGCTACGGCCGCTACGGCTCCGACCGCGACAGCCGCGGCGGCTCCGCGGTCCCGCGCGGGAGCGCATCCGAAAACGAAACGACGACCACTGAGTCGCCGTACGAGCGCGCCCGTCCCTACATGCCGCGCCCCCACGCACCGGCGACGGGCGACGAAGGCAACACCTACCGCCGGGCGCCGGCCGACGAGTCGCCGGTCCGCTCGCCCAACGGATCAGGACGCGATCGCCGCGACCGCGACGACGATCGCGACGAGGGCCGCGCCGGTCCGGGCTACGCCGGACCTGGCTACCGCCTGCGCGACTCGCCGGGCCGGTCGCGTGAGCCCGAGCGCGATCGGAGCCCGGGGATGAGCGACCCGCGGCCGGGATCGCGTCAGGCAACGCCGCGGAGCGATCCGCCCCCGAAGCGCGACAACGACAACGACGGCCGACGCAACGACCGCGGCGGCAGCGGCGGCAGCGGCGCCCGCGACCGCAGCCCGTCCGGCAGTGGCGGCGCGGGGGCACGGTCCGATGGCGCCCGTGACTCCGGCGGTAGCCGCGGGGGCGGCAGCCGCGGCGGCGACAGCGGCGGCTCGCGCAGCAGCGGCGGCGGTGCCGTGCGCCGCCATCCGTAAGCCGCCGGTCGTCGATGAGCGCCGTCGGCCGCTTTCTCCGCCGCTTCGCGATCGTCCTGCTGTTCGTGCTGGCGGCGGCGAGCGGCACGGTCGCCGGCGTGCTCGTCGTCTACACCAACGACCTGCCGCAAATCTCGGCGCTGGACGACTACGCGCCGAGCACCATCACCCGCGTCTACGCCTCGAACGGCGAGGTCGTCGGCGAGTTCGCGACGCAGCGGCGCATCGTCATCACCTACGACCAGATCCCGCCGGTGATGCGGCAGGCGATCATGGCCGCCGAGGACGCCGAGTTCGACAGCCACATGGGCCTCAGCATCACCCGCATCCTGGTGACGCTGGCCCGCGACCTGTTCCAGGGCCAGCGCGCCGGCGCCAGCACGCTGACGCAGCAGCTGACCCGCAAGCTGTTCCTCAACGACGACAAGACCTGGGAGCGCAAGATCAAGGAGGCGGTGCTCGCCATCCAGATCGAGAAGCGCTACACCAAGCCCGAGATCGTCACCCTCTACTGCAACCAGATCCCCTGGGGCCACGGCACTTACGGCGTCGAGGCGGCGTCGCGGCTGTATTTCGGCAAGGCGGCCAAGGACGTCTCGCTCGAGGAAGCGGCGCTGCTCGCCGGCATCATCCAGGCGCCGGCGCGGCACAGCCCCTACGTCAACGTCCGCAACGCGACCCGGCGGCGCAACTACGCCCTCGGCCAGATGGCCGACGCCGGGTTCATCACCCGGGCCCGCGCCGACCAGGCCATGAAGGCGCCGGTCGTCACGGTCGGCCGGCCGCCGGTCGAGAGCGACGCCGCCTTCTTCGTCGAAGAAGTGCGCCAGCAGCTCGAGGAGCGCTACGGCGCGCAGCAGCTCTACGAGAACGGGCTGGCCGTCTACACCACGCTGGACACGCGCATCCAGCACGCCGCCGAGACGGCGCTCGCCGACGGCATGCGGCGCATCGATCGCCGGCACGGCTTCCGTAAGCCGGTGCGCGTCGACGCCGCCGCGGTCGACGGCTACACGCACCCGAGCTGGGCGACGTGGACGCTGCGTGGCGGCAAGCCGCCAGCGCCGGGCGTCTCGATCGTCGCCATCGTCACCGCCGTCGACGGGGTCAAGGTCCGGGTCCGCGCCGGCGCCCTGACGGGCGAGCTGGGCAAGGCCGACTACGCCTGGACCGGCAAGGCGACCGGCGCGTTCCTCGCCCCCGGCGACGTCGTGCGGGTGCTCGTCGCCTCGGTCGACACCGCCGCCAGGACATTCACCGGCTCGCTCGATCAGGAGCCGGAGTTCCAGGGCGCCGTGCTGGCCATCCAGAACCGCACCGGCAAGGTGCTGGCGATGGTTGGCGGCCGCAGCTTCGAGTTGAGCCGCTTCAACCGCACGACCCAGGCCCTGCGGCAGCTCGGCTCGACCTTCAAGCCGATCGTCTACGCGACCGCGATCGATCGCGGCTTCACGCCGGTCAGCATCCTCCAGGACAGCCCGGCGTCGTGGTCGGCGGGCCCGGGCCAGCCGCTCTACCAGCCGCTCAACTACGACAAGAAGTTCGAGGGCCCGATCACGCTGCGGCACGGGCTCGAGCAGTCGCGCAACGTGCCGACGGTGCGCCTGATGGAATCGCTCGGCCCGAACATGGTGGCGGCCTACGCCGCCAAGCTCGGGTTCACCTCGAAGGTGCAGCCGTATCTATCGTCGGCGCTCGGCTCGTCAGAGGCGACGCTGCAGGAAGTGGTCAGCGCCTTCGCCGTCTTCCCGAACCAGGGCGTCCGCGTCGCGCCGTTCGAGATCCTTCGCGTCGCCGATCGCCAGGGCAACGTGCTCGAGGAGAACCGGCCGGTCTCGACCGAGGCGCTGCGCGCCGACACCGCGTTCGTGATGACCCACCTGCTGCGCGGCGTCGTCGACCGCGGCACCGCCGCCAAGGCGGCCGCCCTCAAGTGGCCGCTCGGCGGCAAGACGGGCACCACCGACGACTTCACCGACGCCTGGTTCATCGGCTTCGACCCCGACATCACCATCGGCGTGTGGATCGGCTACGACCGGAAGAAGTCGCTCGGCAACGGCGAGAGCGGCGCCACCGCCGCCCTGCCGATCTGGATGGACATCATGAAGGTGTGGATCGGCGATCGGAAGACGCCGCCGGAGTTCGCGGTGCCGGCCAACGTCGTCTTCCTGCCGATCGATCGCCACACCGGCGCGCCGGTCGATCCGAGCGCCGCGGGCGCGCTGAAAGAAGCCTTCATCGCCGGCACCCAGCCGGGCGCCGGCTTCGGAACGCCCTGACGACGCCTGTGGGCCTCCTCGCACGGCGCTGCATCGAGACGTTCGCGCAGCTCGGGCGTCCGCTCGGGCCAGCCGACGCGGTGCCGGCCGAGACCATCGGTGCGGCAGGCGCCGTCCTGTGGCAGTGCGCGTTCGGGGGCGCCATGCCGGTCCGTGGGATCGCGCGCGTCGAGCCGGGCGCCCGCGCGAGCCTCGCCTCGCGGCTGGAGTTCGTCGGCGAAGTCAACGAGATGGGCGCGTTCCTCGGGCCCGGGCTCGCGGCGTGCCTCGTCCCGTGGGACGACGGCTGGCGCATCTTCGCCGGAGCCCGCGACGACGCCGCGCTGGCGCCGCCGCGCGATCTCGGCATGTCGCCGTCGATCGCCACCCCCCTGGGCTCATGAACGAGCGCGCGGCCACCCACGCCTACCGCCTGCGGCGCGCCGCCGGCTTCGACGCCGACGCGTTCGCGGCCTTCGAGACCGCGTGTCGCCTGTTCCAGGCGCGCGTCCGCAGCATCGAGACCGAGTGGTACCACCTCGCGCTGACGCGGCACGCACGGCGACCTGACGTCGCCTTCTTTCCGCCCGTGCTGTCGGCCGACCGCGCCATCGCCAGCCAGCCGATGTGGATCGACGGGGTGACGCTCGATTCGCGGGCGCTCTTCCGTGACCTCGCGCGCGACCTCTACCAGTTCCTGCCCGTCCCGCTGATCCTCGAGGTCGAGTTCGGCGTCGTCGAACCGTCGGTCACCGGGTCTGGCCTCGACGAGGAGTGGTGGGACCCGCACGCCCGGCGTTGACCAACTTGACCAACTGGATGGCGTGACCTATCCTGAAGGCTGGTCCGCGTATGAAGTCGGTCAATCTCTACGAAGCCAAGACGCAACTTTCCGGCCTGGTCGAAGAGGTGGCCAGCGGGGAGAAAATCGTCATCTCGAAGAACGGCGTGCCCCGGGCGATGCTCGTGCCGATGCCGAAGAAGCGGGGCCGGCGAAAACCGGCCGGCGCACTCCAGATCACCTACCTCGCCGACGACTTCGACGCGCCCGATCCGGCCATCGCCGCCATGTTCGGAGAGGACGATCGCAAGCCCTGACGCATGGACCTGCTCCTCGACACGCACGTGCTCCTCTGGTGGGATCGCGACGACGCCAGACTCTCGATTGACGCGCGCGCAGCGATCGCCCATGTCGACAACCGCGTGTTCGTCAGCGCCGCAAGCCCCTGGGAAATCGCGATCAAGGCGAGGAAGGGGAAGTTGCGCTTCTCCGGCTCGCCGACGGCGCTGATCGACGCCAATGGCTTTTTGCCCCTCGCCATCACTCCGACGCACGCAGCAGCTGCCGGCTCGCTCGCCTGGGACCACGAGGACCCTTTCGACCGCGTGCTCGTCGTTCAGGCACGGGACGAACGCCTGGTGCTCGTCCACGGGGACGCAAGCATCCGTGCGTTTCTAGGCGTCACTCAGATGTGGGCGGCCGGCGCCTGACGTCTCGCCATTCCCAGCGGCCATGATCGCCGACACTGAGCCAGGCCGGCTCCGGCAGTCCGTCGGTCGTCGGCGGTCCATAGTGGCCTGGCCGTCCGTGGCTCGCCGCGTCGCGCCGTTCGTTGTCGCCGCCCTGGCAGCCGGCTGTCAGACGGACCGTCCGTTCAAGACCTCCGCCGTCTACCGGACGGCCGACGGCCGCTGCGCGATGCGCCTGGAGACACGGGGCGTCGTCCGCGCCGGCGACGATCTGGCCCGCGACGCCGAGGGCCGGCTGACGCTCTCGAGCCGCGCGCAGGAGCCCGGGGCTCCGCCTCTCGATGCGATCATCGCGCTCTGCAGCGGCGACCTCACGATGGACGGCGCGCCCGGCCCGGGAGTCGACACGCTGCTCGCCGTGAACCTCACGGCAGTGGGGTGCGCCCTCACGCCTGGCGAGCAGGCCGAATTGCGAACGGCCATCGAGGGAGGGCTGACCGGCCCCAAGGGCACGCTGATGGACGGCCAGACGAAGACCCTTCGGGTCGTGTCGGTGCGGTTCGGCCCACCGTAGCGTTCGCGGCTCAGGGCGCGATCGTCACGACGCACGGCCCATCGACGCGCCACTCGCCCGAGGCCCGGCGCTCGAACGTGAAGCTCACCGACATCCCCGACGCCTCTTCCGGGAAGAGCGTGACACGCGTCCAGTGCGCGTCTTTCACCGGTCCGCGGACATGCTCATGCCAGACGAGCGGCATTTCCTGCCGCTGCGCGGCGCAGTCGCGGAGTGAGGTGCGCGTCTTGTAGAAGAGCGTCGGCTCGGCGTCGTCGGCCAGGACCTCGACGTCGGTGAAGAAACCCGCCAGCTCGGTGGTTGACGGCGGCAGCGGTGCGGATGGCGGAGGCGCGGATGGCGGCGGCCCGGGTGCCGCCTGCCCGCAGGCGCTGGCGACCCCGAGTGCCACCGCGACCCACGCCCCTCGTATGCGCATGACCGTCGGCCGTCTCAGTCGTCGTCCTCGTCGGCGACCGGCTGGCCGAGCGTGCCGCTCGCCTTCCCCATCAGGAACGCCTTGATGAAGGGATCGAGCTCGCCGTCGAGGACGCCCTGGACGTCGCCGGTGGTGTGCCGCGAGCGCAGGTCCTTGACCATCTGGTAGGGCTGCATCACGTAGCTGCGGATCTGGCTGCCGAAGCCGATCTCCTTCTTCTCGCCGCCCAGCTTGTCCATCGCCGCCAGGTTTTCCTTCAGCTTGAGATCGTAGAGGCGGGACTTCAGCACCTTCATCGCCGAGGCGCGGTTCTTGTGCTGCGACCGTTCGTTCTGGCACGACACGACGATGCCGGTCGGCAGGTGCGTCAGGCGGATCGCCGAGTCGGTGACGTTGACGTGCTGGCCGCCGGCGCCGCTCGACCGATAGGTGTCGACGCGCAGGTCCTTGTCGTCGATGACGATCTCGACGTCCTCGGGCAGCTCGGGCCAGACGTAGAGCGAGGCGAACGACGTGTGCCGGCGCTTGGCCGAGTCATACGGCGAGATGCGGACCAGGCGATGGACGCCGACTTCGGCCATCAACAGGCCGTAGGCGTACTCCCCCGTCACGTCGACGGTCGCCGACTTGATGCCGGCCTCGTCGCCGGGCAGGTAGTCGACCACCTCGGTCTTGAAGCCGCGCTGCTCGGCCCAGCGCAGGTACATCCGTAGCAGCATCTCGGCCCAGTCCTGCGACTCGGTGCCGCCGGCGCCTGGATGGATCGAGATGATCGCGTTGCGGAAGTCGTGCTCGCCGCCGAGCATCTTCTTGACCTCGCCGGCTTCGACCTCGCGCTGCCACTCGTCGAGCCCGCTGGCCAGCTCGCCTTCGACGGCTTCGCCCTGCTGGACCCACTCGGCCAGCACCTTGAGATCGCCGGCGCGGCGGGCCAGCGAGTCGATCAGCGTGACGTCCTCCTCGAGGCGGCGCCGGCGCTGCATCATCCGCTGCGCCTCGGCCTGGTCCTTCCAGAAGTCGGGCTCGCCGATGCGCGCTTCGATGCGGGTCAGTTCTTCGGCCGGACGTGCGGCGTCAAAGATAACTCCGCATCGCAGCCGACCGCTTCATGAGGTCTTCGTAGCGGCGCAGCTCTTCTTCACGATCGATGGACGGCACGCGGATCTCCTGACGGGGGCGGCGAGGCGGACACGGGCCAGCGCCGGCCGCGCGCGCTCAGGCCCCACAGGCCGATCGCGACGACGAGGCCGGCCCAGGGGACGACGTCCCCGATTCTAACGTAGAGCGTGGTCCCGTCGAGGAACCGGACCTCGCCGACGGCGACGGCCTCGGTGAAGAGCGGCGTCGCCTGGACCACCCGCCCGTAGGGGTCGACGATGGCGCTGACGCCGGTGTTGGCGGCGCGGGCCAGGTAGCGGCCGGTCTCGACCGAGCGCATCCGGGCCATCGCCAGGTGCTGCCACGGCGCCGAGCTGCGCCCGAACCAGGCGTCGTTGGTGATCGAGGTCAGCAGCTGGCTCCCCCGCTGCACGGCCTGGCGCGACAGCTCCGGGAACACGGCCTCGTAGCAGATGGCGGTCGTGAACGTGCCCTCGCGCAGGTGGAAGACGGTCAGGTCCGTGCCCGGCGTGAAGCCGCCGACCTGCTCGACGAGCGGCCCGGCGAACGACAGGATCGACTCGAGCGGCACGTACTCGCCGAACGGCACCAGATGGATCTTGCGGTAGATGCCGCCGATCGAGCCGGTCGGCTGGATGAGAAACGCGCTGTTGTAGTAGCGCGGTTTGGCGCCGCGCTCGACCTGGTCGCTGCCGACGAAGAGCCGGGCGCCGGTCTCGCGGGCCAGCAGCCGCATCGCCTCGGCCTCCGGGCGCTCCTCGAACATGAATGGCGTCGCCGACTCGGGCCACATGACAACGGTCGCGCCCTGGGCGACGGCCGCCCGCGACAGCGCCAGGTAGCGGCGATAGATCGCGTCGGCGAAAGCGGGGTTCCACTTCTGCCCCTGCGCCACGTTGCCCTGGACCAGCGCGACCCGCAGCGGCGTGCCCTGGGTCAGCAGCGCCCCGCCACCGGCCCGCAGCGAGCCCCACAGCGCCAGCCCCCCGATCAGCGCGGCGACGCCGGCAACGGGCACGACGCGCTCGCGGCCGGCCGGGGCGACGACGAGCCAGGCGATCGCGACGCTGCCGAGCACGACCAGCGCGGACACGCCGTAGACGCCAATCAGACTCGCGGTCTGGGCGATCGGCGCGACGTCGATCTGGCTGTTGCCCAGCGGCACCCAGGGGAAGCCGGTCATGACGTGGCCGCGCGCCCACTCGCCCGCCGACCAGACCAGCGGCGCGGCCCACAGCGCCCGACGCCCGTACGCCCGTACGCCGCGCGCCACGATGTGCGCGACCAGCGCCGGAAACAGCGAGAGGTAGACGATCAGGAGGAGCGCGACGGCGGCGGCGACGCCGGAGCCGAGGCCGCCGAACGTGGTCATCACGTCGGTCAGCCAGTAGAGCGTGCCGCTGAAGCCGACCACGCCGGTGGTGAGCCCGAGGAGGATCGGCCGCCGCTCGGATCGCGCCGGGCGGGCCAGCACGATGAGCAACGGGACGAGGGCCACCCAGCCGAGGGCTGGGTGGCCGAACCGGGGAAGGCGAGAACGAAGAGCGCGCCCGAGAGAGCCGCTAGCGAATAATCCAGGGCTTCAGCTTCTCCTGCGAGGTCAGCCTGGCGCTGATCCGCTGCGCTTCGTCGGTGTTGGCGTAGTTGCCGACGCGGACGCGGTAGACGTTCTTGCCGTCGCCGGTCGGGTTCATCACGTAGACGGCGTAGCCGCGGCCGCTCAGCCGCTTGGCCAGCGCGTCGGCCTCACGACGGGTGTTGAACGCGCCGACCTGGACGGCGACCTTGCCGCCGGCGGTGGCCGGGGCCGTCGTCGCCACCGCGGTCGGGGCGGGCGTCGGCTTCGGCGGGACGGGCGCCGGGGCGTCGGCTGGCTTGACGGCGGGCGGCTTGACGGCGGGCGGCACGACGGCGGCCTGGACCGGTGCCGGCTTGGCGGCCGGCTTCGGCGTATCGACCTTCGCTGCCGCCTTCGGCTCGATCGCGGCCGCGCCGGACTTTGCCGGGACCGGGGCCGATACGGCTGCCGCCGGAACGGGGCTGGCGTCCGGGTCGTCGCCGAGCGGCGTCGGTTCGGTGTCGCCTTCGGTCGCGGCGACAGCGGCCACGGCGGCGGTGCCGCCGGTCGGGCCGGGCGTCGACGGCGGCGCCGGCGCCGGGGTCGAGACGGTTCCGGGCGCGACCGACGGCGTCACCAGGGGCGCGTCGAACGCCTGCGGTCCGGCCGCCTGGGCGACGGTGTCGAGCGGCTTCACCCCGCGGCCGACGAGCACGCCGCACAGGAAGATCACGACCGACACCAGCGTCGTCGCCATCCCCAGGAAGACGAGCTGCTTGCCGTTCAGTTGAATCTCGTGGAACCCGTCGTCGCCGGCGTCGAGGGCTGCACGTACATCGCTGGTCATACTCATGGTCTCCGGTCTTGCCCACCTGGCGGGCTTGCCGCGCCGTAGCCCGAAGGGCGAAGGCGGGCCTGCCCCGCCGAAGCCGTCGGCGGCACGGGCCTGCCCCGCCGAAGCCGTAGGCGAAGGCGGGTCCGCTTACGGCTTATCGATCCGAGCGAGCAAGGCTTTAGCCTCGGCGAGGTTCGGGATCGAGCGCCAGGGCCCTGGTTGCCTCGGCCCGGGCCCCATCCTTGTCCTCCGATTGGAGCAGCGCCTCGGCCAGCGCCACCCGCCCCGCCGCCGAATCCTGGCTCCACACCGCGATCCGGAGCGCGTCGATGGCGTCCTTGCATTTTGCCCGACCGCAGCAGCACGCGGCCCATCAGCAGGTGCGGCTCAGCGGCGTAGGGCGACAGGTAGATCGCCTTGCGCAGCTCGATCAGGGCATCGCGGTCGTGCTCGGCCTCGAAGAAGCGGCGGCCGCGCTCCAGGTGAAACGCCGCCAGCTCCTGCTGCTCGCGCTGGGCGCTGGTGAGCTGCGCGGCGTCGAGCTGCGGTCCGTGCATCGTCTCGAGATCCTGGCTGGGCCGCTCCAGACCCTTGGGCACCGGATCGGCCCCGGCCGGCTTCTTCTCCCACTCGGCGTACTTGGACGACAGCTGCCGCGCCAGGCCGAGCTCGCGGCCGCTCTCGGTGCCGGCGCCGGCGGCCTGGAGGGCGACCCCGAGAACGAAATGAGCGTCGCCGTCGACCGTGTTGCGGCGGACCGCCTCGCGCAGCCAGTAGATCGCCGCCTGGCCGTCCCGATCGAGCCAGTAGGCGTAGCCGAGATTGAAGAAGTAGTCGGCCTCCTCCGGATCGAGCTCGGAGGCCTTGGTGAAGAAGTAGGTCGGCTTGCCGGTCTGCGGGGTCGCGCCGCGCCGGATCTGGATGACGCCCAGGTTGTTGTAGAGGGCGGCGGTCGGACGTTCGTCGACGAGGCCGCGGAAGGTCTGGAAGGCCTCGTCGAGGCGGGTCAGCTCGACCAGCGCGCGGCCGGCCAGGAAGCGGGCTCGGCGGCCGAGCGGCGCGGTGGCCGGGACGGCCTGGGCCTCGGCCAGCGCCTTGCCGTGATCGCCCTGGTCGGCGTAGACCTCGGCCAGCGCCAGGTGCGCCCGCCCGTCCCGCGGCGCCAGACGGAGCGCCGCCTGCAGGAAGCGGATCTGCGCCGCCGGCTGCTCGGCGATCAGGCCTTTGATGTAGTTCTCGAAGGCGCCGAGCGGGACGGCGGACGCGCCCGGCGTCGCCGGCGTGCCGCCGGCGGTGGGCTGGCGGCCCATCAGGCGGCGCGCGACCCGCTCGTGCAGCGCGACCAGCTCGGGCAGCGGGGCGCGATCGGTGGTCTGCTCGACGAGCCGGCCGGTGTCGAGGCGGATGCGCCGCGCGTCGATGACCAGCTCCTCGCCGCTCAAACGCACCGTGCCGACGATGAGGTCGCTCGCCAGCACGAGATGGCCGACGCGGACGAGGCTGGCCAGCGACAGCCGGCCCGCGGTCGGCAGGTTGGCCTCCTCGAAGGCGTGGACGCGTTCGGCGCGGGTCAGCGCCGGCAGCTGCATCGCCCGGAGCGCGTCGCTGAGCAGCACCGCGGCCGCTTCGCCGAGCCACACCGCGCGCGTGATCGCGGTCGGCGACCTCGAACGGGACGATCAGCATCCGCGTCGTGCCGGGCGGCGTCGCGATCGGCGCCGGGGCGGAAACCGGGGTTGAAGCCGGAGCCTGGGCGTGGACGGCGGCCGGCACCGACGCCGCGACGACGACAGCGGCGGCGAACGCGAAGCGCGCGCGAGTGCGAATCATCCGGTCGTCTCTCCGAACGTGTCGCCCGGCTCCCAGGTGACGGTCAGCACGCAGACCTTGCCGCCGGTGGCGAGGCACGCGTCCAGCCTGACGGTCGCGGCCAGGCCGTAGGCGGCCATCAGCCGGCGGACCAGGCCGCCGTAGAAGGTGCACAGCGGCCGGTCGACCGGCTCGCGTACCTGGCAGAAGGCGGACCGCGTGATCTCGACGCGGGCCTGGCGGGTCCGGACGCGGACCTTCAGGCGTGTGTTCGGGTAGGCGGCCAGGCTGATCCGGCGCGCCGCGCGCAGCGCCGAGCGGGCCCGCCAGAACTCCGGCAGCGCCCGCGCCCAGCCTCGGCCCGACCAGCGTAGCGTGTCCGTGCGCCAGTCGGCGGCCAGCACGCCGGCGCGGCTGGTGATCGCTTCGTAGAGGCCGATGTCCTCACGGCGCAGGAAGCTCAGCGCGGCCGAGAACGGCGCCGGGCCGATGTGCTTGCCCTCCTTGAGCAGGCCGAGCGGCTTGAGCCAGTTCTCGTAGAACTCGAGGCGCAGCGGCAGGGCTTCCGCGATGGCCTGATGGAGCGCCGCGATCACGAGCCGGCCGATTCTCGGTTCCCTCATTTTCTGGTAACGTCACCGGGCCGACCGTCGCCGCCTCGCGGGGTTCGTCACCCGCCGTCTTCCCGATCCGACATGTCGACGCCGCCCTTCGCCCGACGCGCCTGCGCGGCGGCGATCCTGGCCGGCGGCCGCGCCACGCGGCTGCACGGCGCCGACAAGGGCGGCCTGACGATCGGCGGCCGCACCATCCGCGATCGCCAGCTCGACGCGCTCTCCGGGCTCGTCGACGACGTCTTCCTGATCGGCGGCCCCGCCGCCGACCCCGGCGATCCGCCGGGCGTCCCTCGCGTCCCCGACCTGGCCGCCGGACGCGGACCGCTCGGCGGCATCCAGGCCGCGCTGCATCGCGCCGGCGACGCCTGGTGCACGCTCATTGTGGCATGCGACCTGCCGTTTCTGTCGCGCCCGTTCCTGGCCTTCCTGCTGGACCGCGCGCGCGCCGCCGATGCCGCCGACGTCGTCGTGCCCCGCAGCGGCGATCGCCTTCACCCGTTGTGCGCGACATACAATCGTCGCGTGCGCGAGGCGGTCGATCGGCGTGTCGCGTCGGGGGCGCTGGCGGTACAGGCGCTGTTCGACGAGGTCCGCGTCGACGTCGTCGAGCCGGAGGTGGTGGCCACCTTCGATCCCGAGGGCGTCATGTTCTGGAACGTGAACACGCCAGACGAGTACGAGCGTGCGTGCGCGCGCGCGGCCATGGCGTGATGCGGCGCATCGTACCGCAGCGATCCGATCGAGTCAAACCATGATCTTGCGCTTCCACGCGGCCGTGCGCGCCGCCCTGACCGATACCCTGCTCCGCGTCTACGCGCTCGAGCCCGCGGCGATCCCGGCGATCGTCCTCGAGTCGCCGCCGACCCGGGCGATGGGCGACCTGGCCTGCCCCGTCGCCTTCGAGCTGGCGCGCCGGCTGCGCAAGGCGCCGCGGGCGATCGCCGCCGAGATCGTCGCCGCCCTCGGACCGATCCCGGGCGTCAGCAAGGCCGCCGCCGCGCCGAACGGCTACGTCAACGTGTTCCTCGATCGCCCGACCGTCGTCCGGCTGATCCTCGGCGCCGGTGATGTCGAAGCGCCGGCCAGTGCTCCTCTGCTGCCGGCCGAGAAGACGATCGTCGAGCACACGGCGATCAACCCGAACAAGGCGGCCCACATCGGCCACCTCCGCAACACCACGCTCGGCGACACGCTGGTGCGCCTGCTCCGTCACGGCGGCGTGCCGGTCGAGGTGCAGAACTACATCGACGACACCGGCGTCCAGGTCGGCGACGTCGTGGTCGGTTTCCAGCACCTCGAGAAGAAGACGCTCGACGAGGTCCGCGCCATCGCCGACTCGACGCGCTTCGATTACTACTGCTGGGACCTCTACGCCCGCGTCACCGAGTGGTACGACGGCGATCGCAGCCGGCTCAAGGTCCGCAGCGAGACGCTGCACGCCATCGAGCACGGCGGCAACGACACGGCCGCGCTCGGCGCCTTCATCGCCGACCGCATCGTCCGCTGCCACCTGAAGACGATGGCGCGGCTCAACGTCGACTACGACCTGCTGACGTGGGAGGGCGACATCCTGCGGCTCAAGTTCTGGGCCACGGCGTTCGACCTGCTGCGCGAGAGCGGCACGATGTTCAAGCAGACCGAAGGCAAGCTGGCCGGCTGCTGGGTGATGCCGATCGACGAGGACGCCGGCGAAGTCGCGTCGAAGCCGCACGGCGAAGGCGGAGGCGGGCCCAGAGGACGCCGACGACGTCGCCGAGCAGCGCGAAAAGGTCATCGTCCGCTCCGACGGCACCGTCACCTACGTCGGCAAGGACATCGCCTACCAGTACCTGGAAGTTCGGCCTGCTCGGCAAGGACTTCAACTACCGGCCGTTCGGCCCGCGCCGCGACGGCGACACGCTGTGGGCCACCACCACGACGCCGGGCGAGGATCGCCCGGATCGGCCGGCGTTCGGCCGCGCCCACGCCGTCTACAACGTGATCGACACGCGCCAGAGCTACCTGCAGAAGCTGCTCAAGCAGGCGCTCGCCACGCTCGGCCACCGCGAAGAGGCCGAGCGCTCGACGCACTTCTCCTACGAGATGGTGGCGCTCTCGCATCGCACCGCGCGCGAACTGGGCTACACCGGCCAGGACGAGAGCAAGCCGTTCGTCGAGGTCTCGGGCCGCAAGGGGCTCGGCGTCAAGGCCGACGACCTGCTCGATCGGATGATCGCCAAGGCCAAGGTCGAGGTCGAGGCCCGCAACCCCGACATGCCGGCCGAGCAGGCGCTCGCCACCGCGACGATGCTCGGCGTCTCGGCGGTGCGCTACTTCCTGGTCAAGTTCACGCGCACCAAGATGATCGCCTTCGACATGGACGACGCCCTCGCCTTCGAGGGTGAGAGCGGCCCCTACCTGCAGTACTCGGCGGTGCGGGCGCAGAACATCTTCGCCAAGCTGGCGGCCCGCGACGGCCTCAGCGAGGACGACCTGGCGGCGACGCTGGCGACGACACCGGCCGACGCCCTCGCGCCGGGCGACGATGGCGACGCGCTGTGGGAGCTGGCCCTCGAAGCGACGCGTCTCGACGAGGCCGCCGTGCAGGCGGTCCGCGCGCTCGAACCGGCGGTGCTGGCCAAGTACGCGTTCGGGCTGGCCCAGACCTTCAACGCCGTCTATCACCGCTTCCCGATCCTCAACGAGGAACGCGAGGCGCACCGGCTGTGGCGCGGCGCCGTGATCAGCGCCTACCGGCGCCAGCTCACCGCCGCGCTCGGGCTGATGGGCATCGACGTTCCGGCTCGCATGTGACGGAGCCGCATGTGATGACGAACGGATCCGGCCCCACCATCGCCGTCGCCCCGGCCCGCAAGATGGACGACTACCGCGAGGCCCTGCGCGTGGCCGGCATCGCCGGCTACGAGCTGGTCTACGAGCAGGACGCGCCCGACGCCGTGGTCGCCCGCCACGGCGGGCTGCTGCTGCTCGGCGGGACCGACGTCGATCCCGCGTTCTACGGCGAGGCGCGCCACCCGACCACCGACGTCGCGGCAGCGCCGCGCGATGCCTACGAGATCGCGCTGGTCCAGGCGGCGATCGGGCGCGACCTGCCGATCTTCGCCATCTGCCGCGGCATCCAGCTGCTCAACGTCGCGCTCGGCGGCAGCCTCGTCCAGGACATCCCGACCGAGGTGCTGCAGCACCTCGATCACGATCCCGAGGTCGGCCCGGCGATGATCGGCCACTACGTCGAGGTCACACCGCGCACGCGAGTGGCTGCGCTCGTCGAGGCCGAGATCGAGGGCGACGGCTACTGCGCGGTGAACAGCCGGCACCACCAGGCGATCAAGAAGGTCGGCGAAGGCCTGAAGGTGACGGCCAGCTCCGTCGATGGCGTCATCGAGGCGGTCGAGCGGCCGGCCTCGCGCTTCTGCGTCGCGGTGCAGTGGCACCCCGAGAGCTTCTGGCAGAGCGGCCGTTTCCAGGGGCTGTTCCGCGGCTTCCTCGAGGCCGCGCAGGGACGTTAAGCCGCCTGCCGCCCGCGTGCGGGCGCCGCGGCGCGCTCAGCGCCGCGCATAGCAGACCGCACGCTCGAGGGGCGGCCCGCGGCCGGCCGTGAGAGGCCGGCCGCTAACGAACGAGCACCGCGAGCGTCTCGACGTGCGCCGTGTTCGGGAACAGATCGAAGCCGGCGAGTGACGCGACCTCGAAGCCCGCGGCGACCAGCGCCTTGATGTCGCGGGCCAGCGTCGCCACGTCGCACGACACGTAGACGAGCCGGCCCACCGCCGACACCGCCAGCGCCGACGCCACCGCCGGTGACAGGCCGGTGCGCGGCGGATCCACCACGACGATCGCGTCGGCCGGCAGCGCGGTCGCCGCCAGCGTCGCCTCGACCGCGCGCGCCTCGACGGCCAGGCGCCCGCCGAACGCGGCGGCGTTGGCCTGCAAGTCGGCGGCGCCGATCGGATCGCCCTCGACGGCGGTGACGCGATCGCGGCCGGACGCCGCCAGGGCCGCGGCGAACAGGCCGACGCCGGCGTAGAGATCCCAGACCGGGCCGTCGCCGGGCACCGCGTCGACGACGGCCTGCGCCAGCGCCGGAACGAGGAAGCGGTTGCCCTGGAAGAACGAGGCGGCGTGCCGGCGCAAGCGGAGGCCCGACGGCGCGTCGCGGACGATCCGATCGAGATCGTCGGCGACCGTTGGATCGCCGGCGAGGGTCGAGGCGCCGCCTCCCGCCGTCGCCACCGACACGCCCGTGACGCCGTCGACGAGCAGGCGCGCCGCGAGCGGCGCCGGCATCGTGGTCGAGATCAGGGCGCGATCGATCGGATGCAGGTGAATGGCGCGCTGGCGGCCGTCCAGGTTCTCCGAGACCTCGAGGCTGTCGGCCGACGCGGCGCCGAGCAGCGCGCCGAGGGCGTCGACCAGCCGCTGCGCTGCCGCGAGCGTCTCGGCGGCGAGCTGGCCGGACGGCGCGGCGTCGCACAACACGTGCGTGCCTTCCTTGAAGAAGCCGACGCGGCCGGCGCGGACGTGCAGGCGCGCCCGCAGCCGGTAGCCATGCTCGGGCGACGCCGCGACCTCGAGCGGCCGATCCCAGGCGAGGCCGGCGCCGCGCCGCATGCCGTCGAGGATCACGGCGCGCTTCAGCGCGACCTGCCGCTCCAGCGCGACATGGGCGTAGACGCCGCCACCGCACGCCGGATCGAACGACGGCGGCCGGCGATCCGGCGACGGCGTGAGCACGGCCAGGACGCGCGCGAAGGCGACGCCGCGCTCGACCCGCTCGAAGCGGGCGCGGACGACTTCGCCGGGAATCGCGCCGGCGACGAGCACGACGCGGCCGTCGTGGCGGGCCAGCATCCGGCCGCCGGCGACGGGGCGCTCGATGGTCAGATCGACGGGGTCGGACGTCGGCGCAACCCGATGGGCGGTCGGAAGCTGACGCGTGTGCCGGCGGCCTCGCGGCCGTGTCTCAGCGCTCACTGGGGACCTCCCGGCGGCGCGGGCGTCCAGGTCGCGCCACCGTCGGCGGTCTCGAACACGCGCCCGTCCGCGGTGGTGACCCGCGCTGACCGCCCGTCGGTCGCCGACACCGCGACGAGCGCCGCCGCATCGGGCCGCGCCACCGCCGTCCATCCGCCCGGCACCGAGAGGCGCAGCACCAGGCCGCGCTCGCCGACCGCCCAGGCGCTGTCGATGGCCGGCGCCGCGCCGGCGCGCAGACGATCACCGCGTCCGGTCGTGAAGCGCGCCGTCCACGTGACGCCGGCATCGCTCGACGACTCGAGGCGCCGTCCCTCGGCGATGCGCCACTGCAGCCGGCCGCCGGGCTCGGCAAATGACGGCAGCGGCGTCGCGAACGCCGCCTTCGCCAACTCGTCTTTCGCAGGCGATGCTGCGTCGCGATCCGCGCCGGCGACGGCCGCGCCGGCCCGGGCCGATGTGGCGGCGTCGGCGCGGCTTCCGGCACGGCCGCCGGTCGCGGCGACGCTCTCCGCCAACTGCCCCGCCTGCTGCTCGTTGCCGCGCCGTTCCCGCGCCGCCCCGGCCTCGGCCTGGGCCCGGGCCGGCGCGGCCGCTGGCGCGGGCGGCGCCGCGACAATCGCCACCGGCGTCACGGGAGTGCTCGGCGTCGGGGCTGCAGATGCCTGCGAGGCCGGCGCGTTCTGCTGCTGGTTGGCGGCCTGATTCGCCAGCGGCCCATGCGGCCGCGCCGCCCCGACCGCAATCGCGTTGGTCTGGAGTGGGATCTGGCGCGCGTTCGCGGCCGGTGCGGCGGCTGGGGCTGCGGTCCGGGCTGCCGGAGGAGCCGCGTCGGCCAGCCGCTTGTCTTCTTCAGCCGTGGCGCCCGATCGCGCCGTCTCTGCGGGCGGGGTCCCACCGACCGCTCCAGCCGCCGTCGCCGACTCGTCGCGGCTCTGCTCACTCCGCTTCCGGGCGGCCAGCCGATCCGCTGGCACTGGCGCTGGCGAAACGACCGTCGCTGTCGGCGCGATGGCTGATCGCTCCGTCGCGGCCGGCGCGGTGGGCGCCGAGGCGGTCGGGGCGGGCTCGGCCACAGGCGCTCGTTCTGCCATGTCCAGGATCGGGGCATTCCTGCCGCGCCACGGAACTGACCAGAGGGTCACGGTCAAGAAGAGCGCGGCGGCAATCGTCACCCACGCGAGGATCTTGTGACGCCGCGGGAACGGAATGACCGTGGCGCGCGCGGGCGCCGGCGCCTCGGCGACCCCGGTCGCCGCGACGACTCCGGCCGACACCTCCGGCGCGATGGCCGCCACGAGGCGGCGGCACGACGCGCAACCGCTCAGATGGTCGTCAAGGCTGGTCACCTCGGCCGGCAGCAAACCGCCGTCCAGGTAGGCGGCCCACGTCTCGGCGTCCGGATGCGCCTCGGCCACGACGGTGCCGCCGGGCCGGCGCCCAGCCGGACCGCGCAACCGTGCGCCGATGAGTCGACCGATGACCTGGTCGTGATCAGGGTGTGCCATCTCTCTCCCTGGAACGCTGCAGCCGGGAAACCTTGCGCGTCGCCGCCGCCGGCGGGCTGGCGGTGGCCGCCGGCGGGTCGACGCCGCCGGCCTTCAACGACGCGATGTCGAACCGCCCGAGCCGGATCGCCTGTTCGTAGCAGGCCCGCCGCTCCTCCGGGCCCAGCCGCAGTTCCGTCGCCAGCACCGTGTCGATCGCCACCTTGAGCTGGTCGCGGGTCTTCTGCAGCTTCCGCGAGACGGTCGCTTCGTGCTCGCCCAGCAGCCGGCCGACCGCCGCCAGGGTCATGTCGTCGGCGTGGTAGTAGGCCAGCCGCAGGCGATCGCGCGGCGGCAGCGCCGCCAGCGCACCGTCGAGGGCGCGCTCGACGTGGCCGCCGAGACGGCCCGGCTGATCCTCGGGCGACGGGTCCGGCGACGGCCACGCCTCGGCCTCGCCGTCCTCGAACGTCGTCAGACGGCGGGTCGCGCGCAGGCGATCGATGTGGCGCTGCGAGACGAGCGCGCGCAGCCACGTCGCCAGGCGGCTGCGGCCGTGGAAGTAGTCGAACAGCGGACGCCGCGGCGACCCGGGCCCGCCCCGCGCGAACAGATCGGCGAGCAGCGCGTCGGCGATCTCCTCGCCGTCGGCGTCGCCGGCGATGGCCCGCGCCGCGCGGGTGGTGTCGCGCCAGTGCCGATCGACGAACGCCTCCCAGGCGACGTCGAGCCCCTCGGCGCAACCGCGCGCCAGGGCCAGGTCGTCCAGGTGCAGCGTCTCGACATAGGCCTCGACCTCGCGCGGTGCCGGCGCCGGACCGGTGAAGCGGCGCGACGCCACGCGGGCGAGCGTCTCGTGGAAGCGATCGACGGTCAGGCCCCAGCGGGCCGCACCGGCGCGCGCGTGCAGCCGCTGCGCGGCGTCGGCGTCGAGCCACGTCCCGCGCATCGCTGGCTGGCCCGAATCGGCAGACGCCGTCATGCTCGAAGGATAACGCGCCGCGACCCGTTCAGGCCGGGCTGTGAGCCGGGCCTTGGCCCGGCAACAATCGCAGTTGTTGACACCTTCCGTGCCTCAGGTGCGCGGGGTCAGGTCGGGCGCCCGGAACCGCTCGCGTACGAGCCGGTCGAGGGCGGCGGCCACGGCGGCCGACAGATCCGGCGCCGCCATCCGGCCGGCGAACGGCGCCAGCTCGCCGCGGGCGGCCTTCGTCAGGTCGGCGGCGACGGCGGCCGGCGGCGCCGCGACCAGTGCCGCGCCCAGCGCGGCGTCGGCGGTGGCCAGCGACGCGAGGATCGCCGCCCGCGCCTCGCCGCGGGCGCCGCGCGCCTCGGCCTGCAGGCGATCGAGGGTAGCCAGCGCCGCCTCCATCGCGATGCGCGCCGCCGACGCCTCGTCCGGCGCGAAGCGCCCGAGATCGAGCAGCGCCTGGGTGAGCCGCTGCATCGCGCGGTCGACGTGCGCGGCGAGCGACGGACCGCGTCCCGGCCGCGCCGGGGCGCTCGCCTCGGCGCCGTCCGCGGTGGCCGCCTGGCCCGCGGCGGCGCTCTCGTCCGCGCCCCGGCCATGCTAACGCCGACGGCGCGCCGCCAGATCGCGAAGGCATCCTGCACGTCGGCCTCGCAGAACTCGACCCGGATCGGACGCCGCGCCCCGGCCGTCGCCTTGGCCCGATCGCGCGCCAGCGTCCGATCGATGCCCTGCTTGACGACCGCGAACGGGATGCCGGCGCCGTGCCACCCGGCCACGACGTGGAAGGCCGGCCCGACGATGCGGACCAGGTGGCCGCCGTTCTCGCGGCACAGGTAGGCTTCGATGGCGCGGCAGAACTCGCCGGCGGACTGGGTCGGGTTCGGGGTCGCGGTCACGCCCATTCCACCTCGCCGGCGACGAGCCGCGCCTCGCCGCCGCGCGTCCGCACCCGCAGCGCACCGGTGTCGTCGATGCCGGCCGTCACGCCTTCGCAGATCTGGTCCTGCTGGCGCCAGCGGAGGCGCGCGCCCGTCGCGCTCGGCGACCACGTGCGCCACGCTTCGAGCAGCGCCGGGCCGCCGTCCGGTTCGGCCAGCGCCTGACGGCGCCGCGCCAGCGCGGCGAGGATCGCGACCAGCACGCCGTCGGCGTCGACGGCGCGGCCGGCGAGCGCTTCGAGCGACACGGCGCGCGGGGCGATCTCCGGCGGGTAGGCGCTCGGGCGCAGGTTGACGCCAAGGCCGACGACTACTGCCGACAGCCGCGATCCGGCCACGGCGCCCTCGGCAAGGATGCCGGCGAGCTTGCGCGGCGCCGCTCCGGCCGCTTCGACCACCACGTCGTTCGGCCACTTCAGCGTGGCGCGGACGCCGGTCGCGTCGGCGATCGCCTCGACCGCGGCGACGCCGGCCATCACCGTCAGCAGACTCATCGCCTGATCGTCGCCGGCTGCTGCGGGCGCGGCACCCGGGCGTGGCCGGAACACCACCGAGACGTAGAGGCCGGCACCGGACGGCGACGCCCAGACACGGCCGCGCCGGCCGCGCCCCGCGGTCTGCGCGCCGGCGACGATCCAGGCGCCCTCGGGCGCACCGGCGTCGGCCCACGCCAGCGCGTCGTCGTTGGTCGAGCGCGTCGAGGCGACGACGCGGCCCTCGCGCCCGAACGGGCCGAGCGCGCCGCGGGCAGCGTCGAGCAGGGACTGGAGGTGGGGCGTCATCATGGCGGAGCCGGAGCGCGGCGCGCCTGGCGAAGACTGTACGATTACGCTGGCTCGATTTCGAAGCTGATGTCGACGGCCGGCGCGGAGTGGGTCAGCGCGCCCACCGACACGAACTCGGCGCCGGTGTCGGCGATGGCGTCGAGCCGGTCCAGGGTGACGCCGCCCGACACCTCGACCTGGGCCCGGCCGCGCGTCCGCTTCACGACCTCGCGCAGCTCGTCGAGCGACAGGTTGTCGGCCAGGATGCGCGTCGCTCCGGCCGCCAGCGCTTCGTCGAGTTGCTCGAGGCTCTGTGCCTCGATCTCAATCGGCATGTCGATCTGCGCCGCGCGCATCGCGGCCATCGCCGCGGCGACGCCGCCGGCCAGGCGGATGTGGTTGTCCTTGATCAGGATGCCGTCGTCGAGCGCCAGCCGGTGATTGGTGCCGCCGCCGGCGCGGACGGCGTACTTCTCGAGCAGCCGCAGCCCCGGCGTCGTCTTGCGCGTGTCGAGGACGATGATGCGGCCGGCCGCGACGTCGACGTAGCGGCGCGTCACGGTGGCGATCCCGGAGAGCTTCAGCAGGTAGTTCAGGGCGGTGCGCTCGGCGGTCAGCAGCGGCCTGGCCAGCCCATCGACGACCGCGATCACCGTGCCCGGCTGGAGGTAGGAACCGTCGCCGTGGTAGACGGTGAACGTGACGGCGGGATCGAGCTGACGGAACACCTCGGCCGCCACGTCGAGACCGGCCACGACGCAGGGCGCCTTGGCCAGGAAGGTGCCGCGGCCGCGCGCCTCGGCCGGCACCGTGGCATCGGTGGTGACGTCGCCCCAGCCGAAATCCTCGGCCAGGGCGCGCCGCACCGACTCGCGATAGTGGGCCGGATCGAGCGGACCGAAGGGCTGCGACTTCACGCCAACGTCCCCGCCGGCGGGCCCGCCGATGCGTCGGGCGGCTGCTCGAGCGTCAGCGTGACTTCCCCGTTGCCGCCTTCGCTGAGCTCGATCGCGTCGATGTGGAGCGCCCCCTGGGCGTCGGCCTCGATGGCGCGCACCTCGGCGATCCACTCCACCGGCACCGCCCAGCGCAGACTCGTGACGCGCGTCTTCTGCGAGACCTTCTGCGCCGCCTTCTGCCGCCGCACTTCGGCCGACAGCGTCTGGGCCCGCTCGTAGGCGCGCTGCGCCTCCGAGTCCGGGGTGCCGCCGAGGCCGGCCAGCACGTCGGTCGGCGTCGGCCAGGCCGCGTGGTGCACCGACCCGTCCCGCCACCACGACCACACTTCCTCGGTCGCAAACGGCAGGTAGGGCGCGAACAGCCGCAGCAGCGCCTCGAGGGCCGTGCGCAGCGCGGCCTGCGCCGAGGCCTGCCCCGCCGCCACGTTCGCGCCGCCGACCTTGGCGTCGCCGTAACGGCGTCCCTTGACCAGCTCGACGTAGTTGTCGCAGAAGTCCCAGAAGAACGCCTCGGTGCGCTGCAGCGCCTTGGCGTAGTCGTACTCGTCGAGCGCGTGCGTCACCTCGGCGACGAGCGCGGCGAGGTTGGTCAGCATGCCGCGATCGAGCGGCGCCGTGACCGCCTGGCCCCCGGACGAAGATTGAGAGGCGGCGTCGAGCGGCACATCGCCGGCCAGGATGAACTTGGAGGCGTTGAGCAGCTTGATGGCGAGCCGGCGCCCGACCTTCATCTGCGCCGGATCGAAAGCGGTGTCGACGCCGGGCCCGCCGCTCGCGGCCCAGTAGCGCACGGCGTCCGAGCCGTGCTCGTCGAGCAGGTGCGCCGGCGTCACCACGTTGCCCTTCGACTTCGACATCTTCTTGCGGTCGGGATCGAGCACCCAGCCGGAGATCGCGGTGTGCGCCCACGGCAGGCTCTCGTGCTCGAGCTCGGCGCGGAGCACGGTCGTGAACAGCCAGGTGCGGATGATGTCGTGCGCCTGCGGCCGCAGCGACATCGGGAACACCGCGTCGAAGCGCGCCGGGTCGACGCCCCAGCCCGCCACGATCTGCGGCGTCAGCGACGACGTCGCCCACGTGTCCATCACGTCGGGGTCGCCAACGAAGCCGTTCGCCTGGCCGCGCTGCGCGGCGGTGAAGCCGGCCGGCACGTCGGTCGACGGATCGATCGGCAGCTGCCCGTCCTCGGGCAGCAGCGGCGCCGAGTAATCCGGCTGACCGGTGGCGTCGAGGCGATACCAGATCGGGAACGGCACGCCGAAGAAGCGTTGCCGGCTGACGCACCAGTCGCCGTTCAGGCCGCCGACCCAGTTCTCGAAGCGGGCCCGCATGTAAGGCGGATGCCACTGCAGCTCGCGGCCGCGCTCGAGCAGCCGCTCGCGAAACGGCAGCGTGCGGATGAACCACTGCCGGCTGGTGATGATCTCGAGCGGCCGATCGCCCTTCTCGAAGAACTTGACGGCGTGCGTGATCGGACGCGGCTCGCCGAGCAGCTCACCCGAGGCGCGCAGCAGCTCGACGATCTTCGGCTGCGCCTTGCTCACCGACAGCGACACCAGTTGGTCGTAGGCGGCCTGTGCCGCGGCCGGATCGGCCGATTCCCAGCCGGGGCTGCCCCAGGTGACCGGCCGGAGCGTGCCGTTCGTCTGCACGATGGCCCGCACCGGCAGGCTCAGCTCGCGCCACCAGATGACGTCGGTGAGATCGCCGAAGGTGCAGATCATCGCCACGCCGGTCCCCTTGTCGGGGCTGGCCAGGTGGTGCGGCAGGATCGGCACCGGCACCTTGAAGAGTGGCGTGCGCACGTGGGTGCCGAAGAGCGGCTTGTAGCGCTCGTCGTCGGGGTGCGCGACCAGGGCGACGCAGGCCGGCAGCAGCTCGGGCCGCGTCGTCTCGATTTCGATCGGCGCAGCGCCGTCACGGGCGAACGGCAGCTTGTGGTACGCGCCCGGCAGCTCGCGGTCCTCGAGCTCGGCCTGGGCCACGGCGGTCCGGAAGTCGACGTCCCATAGCGTCGGCGCTTCCAGCTGGTAAGCGCGGTCCTTGCGCAGCAGGTTGAGGAACGCCAGCTGCGAGACACGCTGCGAGGCGCGACTGATCGTGGCGTAGGTCATCGACCAGTCGACCGACAGGCCGAGCTGCCGCCACAGCTCCTCGAAGACCTTCTCGTCCTCGACGGTCAGCCGTTCGCACAACGCGATGAAGTTCGGCCGCGAGATCGAGACGACCCTGCCCTTGTCCTTGCCGACCTGCGGCGGCGGCTCGAAGGTCGGGTCGTAGGGCAGCGACGGATCGCAGCGGACGCCGTAGTAGTTCTGGACCCGACGTTCGGTGGGCAAACCATTGTCGTCCCACCCCATCGGGTAGAAGACCGCCTTGCCGCACATGCGCTGGAAGCGCGCGATGACGTCGGTGTGGGTATAGGAGAAGACGTGGCCGACGTGGAGCGATCCGCTGACGGTCGGCGGCGGCGTGTCGATGCTGTAAATCCGCTCGCGCGGCGCGGTCCGGTCGAAGCGGTAGACGCCGTCGGCCTCCCAGCGCGCACGCCATTTCGCTTCGAGGCCCTCGAGGGCCGGCTTCTCGGGAACGCGGCCGCCGTTCGGCGCCGCCGTCGTCTCGGACATAAGAGGGCGATTGGTACTGCCTCGGGTAGGTTTTCTCAATGCGCGGGGCGCGGGGGCGCGCCGCGCCGGCCGCCCGACTCGGCGCCTGCTGACCGATGATATGTGATATATCGTCGCACCGCCCCCCGTAGCAGTTACCGTTGATGCGCTCCCTGCTCAGTCTGTCCGACATCGCGGTCGCCTTCGGAGGCGTGCAGGCCGTGTGCGGAGTGTCGTTCGACGTCCGGGCGGGCGAGGTCCATGCGCTGGTCGGCGAGAACGGCGCCGGCAAGAGCACGCTCATCCGGGTGATGACAGGAGCCATCCGAGCCGACTCGGGCACCGTGTCGATCGCCGGCCACCCGGTCGAACGGCCCGACCCGACGCGCATGCGGGCGCTCGGCGTCGCCCCGATCTATCAGCAGCCGGCGCTCCTGCCGGATCTGTCGGTGGCCGAGAACCTGGCCTTCGGCCTCGAGCACGGCCGGGCCTTCCGCCGCATCGACTGGCGCGCCCGCCGCGCCCGCGCCACCGAGCTGCTGGCCCGGGTCGGCATCGCGCTCGACCTCGATCGCCCGGCCGGCACGCTGCGCATGGCCGAGCAGCAGCTGGTCGAGATCGCCCGCGCGCTCGGCACCAAGGCCAAGGTGCTGCTCCTCGACGAACCGACCGCGGCGCTCACCGACGTCGAGGCGGCGCGGCTCTTCACGCTGGTCCGCGCGCTGCGCGCCGACGGCGTCGGCTGCGTCTACATCTCGCACCGCCTCGAGGAAGTGATGGCCCTGGCCGATCGCGTCTCGGTGCTGCGCGACGGCCGGCTGATGGCGACGCTGCCGATCGCCGAGGTGACGCGCGACGGCATGGTCCGGCTGATGGTCGGCCGCGACGTCGATCTGGGACTAGGTATCCCCAAGCCGGTCGCGGACACCAGCGCCCGTGAGGTGCTGACTCTCCGCGATGTCAGTTGCGCCGCCTCGCGGATCGCCGGTGTCAGCCTGCGCGTCGGCGCCGGCGAGATCGTCGGCCTGGCCGGCCTGGTCGGCGCCGGCCGCACCGAGCTGGCCCGCGTGCTGTTCGGCCTGACGCCGGCCGACCGCGGCACGATCGCCATCGACGGCCGCGCCCGCACCATCCGCACGCCGGCCGACGCCGTCCGCCTCGGCCTCGCCTACGTGCCCGAGGATCGGCGACAACACGGCGTCATCGGCCCGATGTCGGTGGCCGCCAACATCGGCCTCGCCGCGCTCGGCCGAGCCGCTCGTGGTGGGCAGCCGACGACGTCTGGGGGCGGGCTGCTGGCGCGCTTCGGCCTGCTCGATCGCGCCGCCGAGCGCGCCGAGGCGCAACGCTTCGTCGGCGCGTTCGCCATCCGCACGCCGTCCATCGACGCGGCCGTCGGCACGCTCTCCGGCGGCAACCAGCAGAAGGTCGCGCTCGCCCGCTGGCTGGCGACGAGGCCGCGGCTCCTGATCCTCGACGAGCCGACCCAGGGCGTCGACATCGGCGCCAAGGCCGAGATCCACCGGCTCGTTCGCACGCTGGCGGCGGACGGTCTCGCCATCCTCCTGATCTCGTCCGAGCTGACCGAGCTGCTCGGCCTGGCCCACCGCATCGGCGTGATGCGCGGCGGCCGGCTGGTCGGCGTGCTCGATCACGCCGACGCCACCGAGGAGCGGCTGATGTCGCTCGCCCTCGGCCACACGCCGCTGGCAGTTGGCGCTGCGCACCCGGGCGGCGCTCCGCAACCGGGCGGCGCTGGGCGTCCGGGCGACGAGGCCCGGCTAGTCCCCTGGAACCGTGATAACTGACATGATTCCCGGGCGGGGCATCCCGGCCGGCTGCGTTGCTCGTCGCTCACATGTCCCCGACATGCTCGCTCCTCGCGCCTGGCCGGTCGGGCGCCGCGCTCCGGGACTCATGCCAGCCATCACGGTTCCCGGGGGACTGGCGTGAGACCGCTGTGGGTGGCCCTGGCCTGGGCCGCGCTGCTGGCGCTGGTGGCGGCGGTGGCGCCGGCGTTCTTCGATCCGGTCAACCTGCGCGACCTCGTGGTCCGCGCCTCGCCGCTGCTGATCGTCGCCTGCGGCATGACGATCGTCATCCTGGCGCGGCAGATCGACATCTCGGTCGGCTCGCAGTTCGCGATCTGCGGCGTGGTCGCCGGCCTGCTGGCGCGGGCCGGGCTGCCGATGCCGCTCGTCGCCGTCGGCACGATGCTGGCCGGCGCCGGCCTCGGCGCGATCAACGGCGTCCTCGTCGCGCGGCTCGGCCTGCCGGCGATCGTCGTCACCCTGGCCACCCTCGTCGCCTGGCGCGAAGGTCTGCGCTTCGCCACCGAGGGCGTCTGGGTGCAGGACCTGCCAGCGACGTTCCAGTGGTTCGGCCTCGGCCAGGACATCGGCCGCTGGCTGATTCCCCTCTGCGCCGCCTCGGTGTGGGCGGCGACCGCCGTCGTCCTCGGGTGGACGCCGGCCGGGCGGGCGGTCTACGCGACCGGCTCGGACGCCGAAGTCGCGCGGCTGCTCGGCGTCCGGCCGCCGGTCGTGATCGCCGGCGCCTTCGTGACGCTCGGCGCGCTGACCGGCCTGGCCGCGCTGCTCTCGGCGGTGCAGTTCATCGACGTGCAGGCCAACGCCGGCATCGGCCTCGAGCTGTCGGTGATCGCCGCGGTCGTCGTCGGCGGCACCGCGGTGTCGGGCGGACGCGGCTCGCTGACCGGCACGCTGGCCGGCGTCGCGCTGCTGGCGACGGTCGGCCCGGCGCTCACCTTCCTCGGCGCGCCGGCGGCGTGGGAACGCGCGCTGCAGGGCGCCATCATCCTGATCGCGGTGTCGGCGGAAGGCTTCTCGCGCGTGCGCGGTCTGAAGGAGACGCATGCCTGAGGCCGCGCTCCCGGCATCGGCTCCGGCCGCTCCGGACTCACCGAGGGGGCGAGGGCGAGGACGCCTCGCGACGCCGGAGTTCGTGCTGCTCGCCCTGCTCGTCGGCGAGCTGGTCTGGTTCTCGCTCGCCGGCACCAACTTCCTGACCCTCGACAACGGCCTCGAGATGCTGCGGGCGAGCACCGAGGTCGGCCTGCTCGCGCTGGCGCTGACACCCGTCATCCTCAGCGGCGGGATCGACCTGTCGTGCGGCGCGCTGCTCGGCCTGTCCGCGGTCGTCTTCGGGGCGATCTGGCGCGACGCCGGCCAATCAATCCCGGTGGCCGCGGCAGCGGCCCTCGGCGTCGGCCTGCTCGGCGGGGCCATCAACGCCTGGATGGTCGCCGGCTTCGGCCGGCCGGCCCTGATCGTGACGCTCGGCACGGCCTCGCTCTTCCGCGGCCTCGCCGAGGGGCTGACGGGCGGCGCCGTCAACTACTCCGGCTTCCCCGCCGCGTTCCTCCACCTCGGCCAGGGCCGCGTCCTCGGCGTGCCGACGCAGGCGTGGGTGCTCGCCGCCGCGGCCGCGGCGATCGCGATCCTGGTCCACGCCGGCACCGTCGGGCGGGCGCTGCGGGCGATCGGCTATGCGCCGGACGGCGCCCGCTTCGCCGGCATCCCGGTCGGCCGCCGCCTGGCCCTCGTCTATCTGCTGTCGGGCGGGGCCGCCGGCGTGGCCGGGCTCGTCTACGCGGCCCGGCTCGGCCAGGCCCGCGCCGATGCCGGGACCGGCTTCGAGCTGTCGGCGATCACGGCCGTCGTCCTCGGCGGCACGTCGATCTTCGGCGGACGCGGCAGCGTCTGGGGCACGATCCTGGGGTTGCTGGCGCTCGGCGTGCTGGCCAATGGCCTGCGCCTCGCCGATCAGCCGGCGGAGCTGGCCGGCGTGCTGACCGGCATCCTGCTGGTCGTCGCCATCGGCGTCGGGGCACGACGCGGCCGGACGTGAACGCGGACCCGCTTTGTGAGCACAGGAGATCAGATGACGCAACGGACGATCGGGGTCGCTGTCGCCCTCGGACTGGGCCTGCTGACGCTCGCTACTTCGAGTGCCTGTCGCGGCGGCAGCAGCGGGGCCGCGCCCGAGGGCGCGCCGACCGTGGCGATGATGCCGAAGAACAAGGGCAACCCCTACTTCGTCAGCTGCCGGCAGGGCGCCGAGGAAGCGGCCCAGCAGCTCGACGTCAAGCTGCTCTGGGACGGCCCGACCGAGACGGATCCGGCCAAGCAGAACGACGTCGTCGAGGCGTGGATCACGCGCGGCGTCCAGGCCATCGCGGTCAGCGTCGAGAACCGCGAGGCGATGTCGACGGTGCTGCGGAAAGCGCGCGGCAAGGGCATCAAGGTGGTGACGTGGGACGCCGACGCCGACCCCGACGCGCGCGATGCCTTCGTCAACCAGGCGACGCCGGCCGGCATCGCCGACGTGCTGCTCGGCCACGCCTCGCGCCTCGCCGGACCATCCGGCGGCGAAATCGGCATCATCACCGGATCGCTCACCGCCGCCAACCAGAACTCGTGGATCGCAGCGATGCGCCAGCTCTTGCCGACGAAGTATCCGAACCTCACCATCGTCGACATCCGGCCGAGCGACGACGATCGCAAGAAGGCGTTCGACGAGACCCAGACGCTGCTCCGCGTCCACCCCAAGGTGAAGGTAATCATGGCGATCGCCTCGCCGGCCGTGCCGGGCGCCGCGGAAGCGGTCAAGCAGTCGGGCCGCACGGATGTCGGCGTCACCGGCCTCGGCCTGCCCAACGCCTCGAAGCCGTACCTGCTCGACGGCGTCCTCGATTCGGCGGTGCTGTGGAACACGAAGGACCTCGGCTATCTCACCGTGCAGGTGGCGACCGCGCTCGCCAGGGGCACGACCATCGCCGGCACCACGCAGTTCAACGGCGGCCGCCTCGGCCAGCTCGAGGTCAAGGGCGACAACGTCATCCTCGGCACGCCGTTCACGTTCACCAAGGCGAACGTCGCCGGCTTCGACTTCTGATCCGTTCCGCCATCTGACGACCCGCTCGCAGCCAAAAGGAAATTCGCAATGTCCGCTCAGCCACTGCCCCGTTGGGACGACGCCGCCACGACGGGCATGTCCGAAGCCCAGCTCCTGCTCTACCGGTCGAATCTGCTCGGCTCCGACCTCCGCATCACCAACTACGGCGGCGGCAATACCTCCGCCAAGATCCCCACGCCGGATCCGCTGACCGGTGAGGAGGTCGACGTCCTCTGGGTGAAGGGCTCGGGCGGCGATATCGGCAGCATGAAGATGGATGGCTTCGCCACCCTCTACCTCGACAAGCTGTTCGCGCTCAGGCGGCGCTACCGCGGCCTCGAGCACGAGGACGAGATGGTGGCCCACTTCCCGCACTGCACGTTCAACCTGAACCCGCGCGCGACCAGCATCGACACGCCGCCGCACTGCTTCACGCCGGCGCGCCACATCGATCACATGCACGCCGACGCCCTGATTGCCTTCGCCGCCGCGAAGAACGGCGAGGCCCTGATCAGGCAGGCGTTCGGCGACGAGATCGGCTGGATTCCGTGGATGCGCCCGGGCTTCGAGCTGGGCCTGCGCTGCGAGGCGCTCTGCCAGGCCCACCCGACGATGAAGGGCCTCATCTTCGGCAGCCACGGCCTGGTCAACTGGGGCGACACGGCCAAGGAGTGCTACCAGCGCACCATCAGCATCATCGAGCGCGCCGCGGCGTGGCTCGACGCCAACGGCAAGGCCGAGCCGTTCGGCCCGCAGGTCGTCGCGCCGATGGCCGAGGCCGACCGCCGCGCCTTCGTCGCCGAGCTCGGGCCGCTGGTCCGCGGCATGCTGAGCGCGACATCGCCCAAGGTGATGCACTACAACGACAGCGCGGCGGTGCTCGAGTTCGTCGGCGCGGCGCGCGGCGCCGAGCTCGGCGCCAAGGGCACGACCTGCCCGGATCACTTCCTGCGCACCAAGATCCTGCCGCTCTGGGTGCCCTTCACGCCCGGCCAGCAGACGCCGGCCCAGCTCGCCGAGACGCTCGGGCCGCTGGTCGAGCGCTACGCCACCGACTACGCCGCCTACTACGAGCGCTGCAAGCGGACCGACTCGCCGGCGATGCGCGATCCGATGCCGGTGCTGCTCCTGATCCCCGGCCTCGGCATGCTCGCCTTCCAGAAGGACAAGCAGACGGCGCGCGTCGCCGCCGAATACTTCGTCAACACGATCAACGTGGTCCGCTGGGCCGAGGGCGTCGACGAGTACGTCCCCATCCCCGAGCAGGAGGCCTTCGACATCGAGTACTGGCTGCTCGAGGAAGCCAAGCTGCAGCGGCTGCCCAAGGCCAAGGCGCTCGAAGGCCGGATCGCCATCATCACCGGCGGCGCCGGCGGCATCGGCCAGGCGGTGGCGCGGCGGCTGCTCGCCGAAGGCGCGCACGTCGTGCTGAGCGATCGCGACCAGGCCGCCCTCAACGAGACGCGGGCGGCGCTGGGCCAGGCGTTCGGCGCCGACAAGGTCCGCGGCGTCGTCTGCGACGTCCGCGACGAAGCGTCGGTGACGGCCTCGATGGCCTACGCCGCCGCCGAGTTCGGCGGCCTCGACATCCTCGTCTCGAACGCCGGCATCGCCTCGGCGTCGCCGATCGAGTCGACGACGCTGGCGACGTGGCAGCTGAACATCGACATCCTCGCGACCGGCTACTTCCTGGTCGGCCGCGACGCCTTCGCGCTGTTCAAGCGGCAGGGCCTGGGCGGCTCGATCGTCTTCGTCGGCAGCAAGAACGCGCTGGTCGCCTCGCCCGGCGCCGCCGCCTACTGCTCGGCCAAGGCCGCGGCGCTGCACCTGGCCCGCTGCCTGGCGGCCGAGGGCGCACCGCTCGGCATCCGCGCCAACGTCGTCAACCCCGACGCCGTGATCCGCGGATCGAAGATCTGGTCGGGCACGTGGCGGAGCGAGCGCGCCGCCAGCAACAAGATCGAGGAAACCGACGTCGAGGACTTCTACCGCCAGCGCAGCATGCTGAAGCGCAGCGTGCTGCCCGAGGACGTCGCCGAGGCGGTCTACTTCCTGGCCTCGCCCCTCGCCGACAAGTCGACCGGCAACATCATCAACGTCGACGCCGGCAACATCACGGCGTTCGCCCGATGAGCGCCCGCGCCGACGTCGCCGCCGCCGTCGCAGACAGCAATGCGCGCTGCCGGCCGGCCCTGGATGAGGACTACGCCCATCTCGAGCGCCAGCTCGATCGCCGCCACGTCGACATCGAGGCGCTGGTGGCGCGGGCGATGGCGTTCCGGGTCGCCATCCCGTCGTGGGGCGTCGGCACCGGCGGGACGCGTTTCGCGCGCTTCCCCGGCCCCGGCGAGCCGCGCACGCTGCTCGAGAAGCTCGACGACTGCGGCGTCGTCCAGGCGCTGGTCCGGGTGACGCCGGGCATCTCGCTGCACATCCCCTGGGACAAGCCGCGCGAGAGTGGACCGGGCGACGTCGCCAGCATCCGCGCTCGCCTGCTCGAGCTCGGCCTGTCGATCGAGTCGATGAACTCGAACACGTTCCAGGACCAGGGCCACCAGAAGCTGTCCTACAAGTTCGGCAGCCTGACCCACACCGACTTCGCCGTCCGCCAGCAGGCCATCGACCACAACCTCGAGTGCCTGGCCATCGGCCGGACGCTCGGGGCGAGCTCGCACACCGTCTGGATCGGCGACGGCGGCAACTTTCCCGGCCAGATCCACTTCCGCCGCTCGGTCGATCGCTACGTCGAGTCGCTGCAGGCGATCCACGCCGCCCTGCCCGACGGCTGGAAACTGTTCATCGAGCACAAGTGCTACGAGCCGGCGTTCTACTCGACGGTGTTGAACGACTGGGGCACCAGCTACCTGTGCGCGCGCGAAGTCGGCGAGCGCTGCCTGTCGCTGGTCGATCTCGGCCACCACGCCCCGAACGTCAACATCGAGCAGATCGTCGCCCAGCTCATTCGCCTGCGCGCCCTCGGCGGGTTCCACTTCAACGACAGCAAGTTCGGGGACGACGATCTCGACAGCGGCTCGATCAAGCCGTTCCAGCTGTTCCTGGTCTTCAACGAGCTGGTCGACGCCGAGCTGGAAGGCCTCCCGGGCTTCGCCCCGGCCTACATGCTCGACCAGTCGCACAACGTCACCGACCCGCTCGAGAGCCTGATGACGAGCGCGATGGAGGTCGTGCGCGCCTACGTCCAGGCCCACCTCGTCGATCGCGCGGCGCTGGCCGAGGCCCAGGCCAACAACGACGCGATGCGCGCGCTGCAGCTGCTGAAGGCGGCCTTCCGGACCGACGTCTCGCCGATCCTCGGCGAAGCGCGCCGGCGCGAAGGCGGCGCGATCGATCCGGTCGCCGCCTACCGCGCCAGCAGCTATCGCGCCGAGGTCGCCAGGGCGCGGCCGGCCGCGGCTGGCAGCGGCTCGGGTATCGTCTAGACCACGGCCGGCCCCCGCATGGACAGCTCCAGACGCCCCCCGCACGCTCCCTTCCACGACGCCTATCGCGGACCGCGGTGGTGGCCGCTGCCGGCGCTGTCGGCGGTGTCCACCTCGCGCGGCACGCAGCGGGTCACCGCGCTGGCCGTCGCCCTGAACGTCGCGGCCATCGCCACCGCCATCCTGAACGTCGAGCTGGACTGGAACGGCGTGCCGCTGCCGATCGGCGCGCCCTGGCTGGACGTCACGGTCTACCCGCCGCTGCTCATCAGCGTCGTCGCCGCCGTCTGGCTGGGCCCGACGTGGGGCCTCGTCCCGATCTACCTAGCCAACGTGGTCTCCGCTGCGTGGAGCGGCATCCCGCCGGCGACCAGCGCCGTCTTCGCCCTCGCCGGCACGGTCGAGACGGCAATCATCTGGGGATCGATGGTCACGCTCAACGTCTCCCCGGACCTGACGCGGAAGCGTGACCTGGCCCACTTCGTCGCCATCAGCCTGACGGCGCCGGCCGCGTCCTCGCTCGCGGTCCTCATCTGGAACTCGGCCCTCGGCCTCGACTTCGTGGAGGGCCAGCGGGTCTGGCGTGGCTGGGTCGTCGGCGATTTCGCCCTGCTCTTGCTGGTCGCGCTGCCGCTGTTCCGCTTCGCCGGCCCGACCGCTCGGACCTGGATCGACCGGCAGTTCGCCACGCCGCCGCATCAGGACGTGTCGCACCGCCGCAGCGCCGTCTTCGCGTCGGTTGTCGTCGGCGTGATGGGCACCCTGTTCGTCCTCGGGATGCTGATGCTGCAGCACTCGCTCGAGCTCCCGCCCGACGCCCGGACGGTGACAGGCGAGCTGCTGCGGCCGCGCCTCGACGAGATCCAGTTCTTCGTGGTGCTCGTCGTCGCCGCGCTGGTGCTGACCACGGCGATCTTCTCGACGGGTCTCGCCAGGATCGGCGACCGCCAGCGGGCCCACGCCTCCTACGACAGCCTGACGGGCTGCCTGAACCGCCGCGCCTTCTACGAGCGCTTCGCCGTCGAAGCGGATCGCAGCCGCCGGCTCCGACAGGGGCTGGCGCTTCTCTTCATCGACGTGGACTTCTTCAAGGCGATCAACGATCGCTACGGGCACGAGATGGGCGACCACGTGCTGCAGCAGTTCGCCCTGCGCCTGCAGGCGTCAATCCGCGACACCGACCTGCTGTTCCGCTGGGGCGGCGAGGAGTTCGTGGTGCTCCTCGCCCACTCGTCGCTCGACGACGCGCACGCCGTCGCGGCCCGCGTCCGGGCCGACGTCGCGGCCTCGCCGGTGCTCGCGAGCCCTGCGCACGGGTCGGTCCGCGTCACCGTCAGCATCGGCCTGGCGGCGTCGGAGACCGCGGACTCAGCGCCGGATGACCTCGTCGCCAGGGCCGACGCAGCCTGCTATCGCGCCAAGGCTGCCGGACGCGATTCCACTGCCGTCTAGCCGGCGTCGCCCCGTAGGCGACCCAGGGCTAGCCGCGAGCGCGCGGCTCGAACGGGCGCTGCGGGATGGCTCGCGCCACCTGCTCGCGGCCCTCGCCGATTGAGGCGAGCGCGCCAGCGGCGACGGCTTGGACGATCAGGTTGCCGGCCGCCGTCGCCTCGACCGGACCGGCCAGGACCGGCCGGCCGCAGGCGTCCGCCGTCGCCTGGTTCAGGTAGGCGTTGCGCGAGCCGCCGCCGACGATGTGGATGCCCGGGATCGGCTCGCCGGTCAGGCGCTCGATCGTCGCGATGACCTTGGCGTAGCCCTGCGCGAGCGAATCGAAGATGACGCGGGCGACGCCGGCCGGGTCGTCGGGCATGGCGTGGCCGCGGGCCGCGAGTTGCCCGGCGATGGCAGCGTGCATGCTGGGCGGATTGAGCAGCGACAGGTCTTCGACGTCGATGATCCCGGCCGCGCGCGGCAGCGCAGCGGCGCCGGCGACGAGGACATCGTGGCCCGGGGCCTGGCGGCCCCACTCGGCGCGGCAGGCCTCGAGCAGCCACAGCCCCATCACGTTGCGCAGGAAGCGGACCGTCCCGGCCGCGCCGCCTTCGTTGGTGAAATTGGCCGCCGCGGCCTCGGCGGTGAGGATCGGCCCGTCGCGTTCGACGCCGACGAGTGACCAGGTGCCGGACGAGATGTAGGCCCAACCGGACTGCAGCGGCGTCCCGACCACCGCGCTCGCCGTGTCGTGGGTGGCGGGCGCGATGACGCGGACCGGGCCGAGGCCGAGATCGCGCTGGAGCGCCGGGCGGAGCGGACCCAGATCGGCGCCAGGCTGGACGAGCGGCGGCATGATCTCGCGCGGCAGGTCGAGGGCGCGGAACAGGCCATCGGCCCACTGCCCGGTCGCCGCATCGAGCAGCTGCGTCGTCGAGGCGTTGGTGTGCTCGCCCGAGCGCGACCCGGACAGCAGCAGGTGGCACAGGTCGGGCATCATCAGCAGCCGGTCCGCGCCCGGCGGCAGGCCGTCGCGGCGGTGGGCGACGAGCTGGTAGATCGTGTTGAACGGCAGGAACTGGATGCCGGTGCGGGCGAAGATGGCCTCGCGCGTCAGGCGCGCGATGACCGCGTCCATCACGCCGGCGGTCCGGCCGTCGCGATACGACACCGGCTCCTCGAGGACGGCTCCGTCGCGATCGATCAGGCCGTAGTCGACGCCCCACGCGTCGACGCCGACGCTCGCGAGGACAGTGCCAGCCGCCGCGGCGACGGCCTGCGCCGCGGCCAGGCCGTCGCGCAGCCCCGTCTCGAGCCGGGCCAGGTCCCAGCGCAGCCGGCCATCGCGCTGGCGCGGCGCGTAGGTGAATCGGTGCACCTCGTCGAGAGTCAGTCCGGCATCGGTCACCCGGCCGACGAGCGCGCGGCCGCTGCCGGCGCCGAGGTCGATGGCGATGTGCATCCCGCTCACGGCGTCCGATCGAGCCGGAACACCTCGGTGAGGTCGCGCGACACCGGGGCATGATCCGCCTGCGACGGCATCAGCGGCGCCATCGACACCCACCAGCGGCGGCAGACGTCGGTGTCGGCGATCGCGTTCCACCGCGCCTCGTCGTCGATCTCGGCGTAGCCGAACAGGTCGCGCGTCTCCGGATCCAGGAAGATGCTGTACTCGCGGACGCCATGGGCGCGGAGCACGGCCTCGAGCTCGGCCCAGATCGGCTGGTGCCGGCGGGCATATTCAGCCTCGCAGCCGGGATGGACGGACATCCGGAACGCCTTGCGCATCTCTTGGTTGGCGGGCGCGCTCTCACGCTCGCCCGCGGGCCGCGCCTTGGGCGTGCGGTCTGCTACTCCCGACGCTAGGCGCGTCGGGGCGCCCGCACGCGCGCGGCAACCGGTTCAACACACTACTGGGCGTCGGCCTTGATGCGCTCAATCTCCTCCCGCACCAGGCGCTCGGCGATCTCGAGCACGCGCTCCGAAACGATCGCGTCGATTCGGGCGTCGGTCAGGCGGTGCAGGATCTTCTGGGCGACGGCGTCGGCGAAGACGTCGAGGTCGACGCCGTCGAGCGCGGAGTGCTCCGGGACATCGGCGCGCAGGGCGGCGGGCGACGACGCGGCGGCCGCCGGGGCATCGTGAGCGACGGCCGGAGCGGCTGTGGCCGGGGCGGCGGGCAGCGCGGTGACCGCCGGCAGGGGCCGGGCGATCATGACGGTCGCGGCGGACGCGTCGGCGACCTCGATCTCGACCTCGGCTTCCGTCGGCGGCTCGACTGCGGCCGGCGCCTCGACCGCGATGGGCAGCTCGGCCACCGCGGCTTCGGCGGCTTCGGCGGAGACGGCGTGGAAGGCCACGGTTTCGGCGGCCGCCTCGACCGGCGAGGGCTCGGCGGGCGCGGCCGCCGGCGCCGCGGGAGTCGGGGCCGCCGTCCACTCGACGGCCGGAGGCGGCACCGGCGCCGGCGCGCCGTCCATCTCAATCGGGCCGGCGACGAACGCGGCGCCGTCGCCTTCCTCGGCGGCGAGGAGGGCGGAGAACGCGTCGACCAGCTTCGGCGCGTCGGCATCGTCGCTTTCGGCCGCCGCGGCGGGCCGGGCGACGACCATCGTCGCGGGGTCGGCCAATCGATGGATGCGCGCGGCCGGCACGATCACGGCGACATCGCCGGCCGCATCGGGCGCGGTCGACAAGCCGGCCGTCGCCAGCGCCTCGTCGAGCCGGCGGAAGTAGTCGTCGACGGCGATGACGTTGTCCTCCGTCGCCGCGGCGACGGCGACGGCCGCAGGCAACGGCGGCGGCACGGCCGCGGGCGTCTCCGCCGGGCCGGCGCCTTCGAGGGCGACGGTGCGGAACCCGGGCACGGTCGGCGGCTCGGCGAGGAGCCGGCGGACCAGCGCGGTGGCCACGTGCGGCTCGAACGGCTTGGACAGCACGCCGTCGATGCCCAGGTCGCGCGACCGCGCCTCTTCGACGGGCTCGGCGGCCCCGGTCAGAAGGACGACGCGGATGTCCTTCGACAGCTCCGGCGAGCGCTTGATGTACTCGGCGACGGCGTAGCCGTCGCGGCCAGGCATGCTGAGGTCGGCGAGCACAATCTGGGGGCGCTCGCAATCGATGGCGGCGACGGCCAGATCGCCGTCGCCGACGGCGATGACCTCGATGCCCTCGCCTTGAAACGTCAGCGCGATGACCCGCTGCACGGTGATGCTGTCGTCAGCGAGCAGGAGCTTTGGCATCATGGCACCCGGAGCCTACTGGCCCACCCTTCGTGGGTCAAGCGCTCACACGTCGAGCGCGAAGCCGGGCCGTCGGCCCGACTCCAGCCCGACATATCGTCACAATTGCTGGTCCGCTGGAGCCTGGCGGCCTCAACTCGTCACTCGAAAGGCGACCAGTTGCTTGACCGGCGTGGCCTCGCCGGGCAGCACCACTTCGAGGAGGTAGTCGCCGGCCGGCAGGCTGGCGAGGGGGATGTCGGCCTCGAAATCGGCCGCGCCGCGCGCCGCCGCGGCGCGCACGGTCACGTCCGACATGCGGCTGCCGCCGCGATTCAGCAGCCGCGCCGTCGGCGCCGCCGTGCCACCGCCCGGGGCGTAGGCCTGGAAGCGCACGTGCAGCCGCTCGGTCCGGCTGAACTCGCGGGCCGTGCTCGGGCGCGGGTTGGCGTCGGTGGCGAGCACGTTGACGTCGCGCTGCGTGCGGGCCCGGTAGAGCGCCGGCACCGAGAGGAGCGGCCCCGCCTTGGCGTAGTCGGGCACGACCACGTCGCGGAAGTCGGAGTCGAGCACCTGGCCCGCCGACCCTTCGACCGACATCCGCAGCTGGAGCGGACCCGGCGGCGCCTGGAAAGTGATGCGCCCACCCGACGATTCGGCGGCGGCGGCCGAGGTCGCGGCCGGCGCCGGTGTCGCCGCGCCAGCGGCGCTCGCGGTCGGCGCGCTCGCCTCGCCTTTCACCTTGCCGCGGAAGTAGGCGGTGCCGTTCTGGCCGCCGGCCGTCACCGCGAGCTGGGCGGCCGGTTCGCGGCGCTCGCCGGTGACGAGCGGGGCGGGCTCCCAGACCAGCGTGACCGCGGTGCGCCCGTTCTCGCCGCGCGCGGTGCCGATCCACGTGCGGATCGTGCGGGCCCGGAGCGGCGTCTCGATCTGCGCCAGCGCCTCGCCGATCTCGGGGGCCGGGCCGACCCGGGTCGCGGCGGCGTTGACGGCGGCGACGTCGTCGACCGACAACGCCCAGTAGCCCTTGCGGGCCCGCACCTGCAGGCCGGGCTTCTTCACCCGCACCCGGATCTGCTTGAACTTGCCGTCGGTCGGCGTCGACGCGGTGTAGCCGAGCAGATAGTAGGAGCTGGCGTCCTTGACCATCTGCGCCAGGCCCTTCACGAGGTCGTTGCTGTTGATGATGGCGCGGCCGTCGGTCTCGTCGGCGAGCGTCCGCAGCGTGTCGAGACCGGCATCGAGCGCCGCCTTGTCGAGCTGCTGGCCGACGCCCTGATCGATGTCGAACTCGAAGGCCGACAGGCCGCGCGGATCGAGCGCGTAGATCGCGCAGTTGGCGCGGTTGGCGGCGGTGAAGACCTCGCGCAGGTCGCTCAGTAGGTCGGTGTACGAGAAGAACTGCGCCCGCTGCTCGGCGGTGCGCTCGTCACCGGTCCGCTCGCCGGCCAGGGTGCCGCGGAACGGGTTGCCGACGCCCGGCTGCGCCGCGGACGGATCGCGGAGCTGCGGCGGCAGGTAGTTCGAGTAGCCCTCGCTGATGAGGATGATCGACTTGCGGCCCTCGCGCTTCGTCCCGAGCCCGGTCGCCAGCGCCTCGAGCGCCGACAGGCTCACCTGGTTGCGGATGCGCTCGACCGTCTCGGTCGGATAGTAGGCGTAGCGCTCCTCGAACTGGTTCATCGGCCGGTAGTCGAAGCGCCGGCCGTCCCAGTGCTCGATCTCCTTGATGACCGCTTCGTGGTTGCGCGTGTAGCCGATGGTCGAGAACGGCGTCAGCGGGTACATCACGCCGAGGATGTCGTTCGGGCCGACGTTCTTGCGGATGAACTCGGTGAGCTGTCGCTTGACGGCCAGCGCCGATCCGCGCCGGACATGGTAGTCGTCGTAGAAGATCACGAACAGCCGGACGTCGTCGCGGGCGAGCTCGGTCTCCTCGTCCCAGGTCGTCCGGATCTGCCGCGGCAGCTCGCCCTCGAGGGGGTTCCCCTCGACCTTGACGTAGCGGAAGCTCTCGACCTTCTGCGGCTTGTTGTCCTCGAAGACCTCGAAGTCGTCCTGGCTGAGGTTCTCGACGGCGTTGCCCTTGTTGTCGGTGACCAGGGCGTCGACGCGGACGAAGTTGATGCCGGTGCGGAACGCCGGGGTCTGGGGCGTCGCGGGCTGGGCCCCGGCAGCGGCCGGGGCCGGGGCGGCCGCGGCAGAAGCCGGGGCGCCCGGCGCGGGTGGCGCCTGGGCCGGCGCCGTCTGGGCCGGTGCCGTCTGGGCAGGCCGGGTCTGGGCAGGCGGCGGCTGGCCGCCCGACTGCGCGAGAATCGGCATCGCCGTCGCGCCGATGAGTGCGGCGGTCACGAGACGCGCGCGCAGCGAACCGCAGGACATGGACGTTCTCCCGGAGTGGGGCGCTCGAGCAGGGCTTCGGCCATAATACCGCGAAGGCCATGCCCGAGCCGGTCGACGCAACCGCGGGGATCCCCGCTCCCCTTTCGACGCTCACCGAGGACGAGCGGCTCTTTCGCGACAGCGTCCGGGCCTTCGCCCGGGAGCAGGTGGCGCCGCTCGTCCGGACGATGGACGAGCAGCAGGCGCTCGACGCCGGGCTGCTCCGCGCCCTGTTCGATCTCGGCGTCATGGGCATCGAGGTGCCCGACGCGCACGGCGGCGCCGGCGCGACGTTCTTCCACAGCGTCCTGGCGATCGAGGAGCTGTCGCGCGTCGACCCGGCCGTCGGCCTGGTCGTCGACGTCCACAACACGCTGGTGCTGAACGCGCTGCTGAAGCGCGGCACGCCCGCCCAGCAGGCGGCGGTGCTGCCGCGCCTGGTCTCGACCTCGGTCGGCGCCTACGCGCTGTCCGAACCGGAAGCCGGCAGCGATGCCTTCGCCCTGACGACGCGGGCCGAGCGCGATGGCGACGGCTACCGGCTGCGCGGCCGCAAGGTGTGGATCACCAACGCCCGCGAAGCCGACGTCTTCATCGTCTTCGCCACCATCGATCCGTCGGCGGGCTACCGCGGCATCACCGCGTTCCTGGTCGAGCGCGGCACCCCCGGCTTCACCGTCGGCCGCAAGGAAGAGAAGCTGGGCATCCGCGCCAGCAGCACCTGCGAGCTGCTCTTCGACGACTGCCGGGTCGGCGGCGATGCCGTGCTGGGCGAGCCGGGCCGCGGCTACAAGATCGCCATCGAGACGCTGAACGAAGGCCGCATCGGCATCGGCGCGCAGATGGTCGGCCTGGCCCAGGGGGCGCTCGATCACGCCGTTGCCTACGTCAAGACGCGGCGGCAGTTCGGCAAGGCCATCGCCGAGTTCCAGGGCGTCCAGTTCCAGCTGGCCCGGGCCGCGACCGACCTGGAGGCGTCGCGGCTGCTCGTCTACAACGCCGCCCGCCTCCGCGACGCCGGCCGTCCGTTCCTGCGCGAGGCGGCGATCGCCAAGCTGCACGCGTCGGAAACCGCCGAGCGGGTGGCATCGCTGGCCGTCGAGCTGCACGGCGGCAACGGCTACACGCGGGACTACCCCGTCGAGAAGCTGTATCGCGACGCCAAGATCGGCCAGATCTACGAGGGGACGTCGAACATGCAGCTGCAGACGATCGCCAAGATGCTGCTCGCCGACTGATCGACTCCGGAAACGACTCCGGAGTCTTCGTCACGCTTCGAGCACGTGCGCCGCGATGATCATCCGCTGGACCTCTTGGCTGGCGGCCGCGCTCTCCGCGCGCGGCCGCCGGCCGCCCTTTGACTTGCGGGCTGCTATTCGCCGCGCTGGGCGCGCGGCGGCGCCCGCACGCGGGCGGCAGGTCCGCCCAATGTCCGCCGCCGCTCACGTCAGGACTCCAACACGTGAGCGGCGATGATCATCCGCTGGACCTCGGACGTGCCCTGATACAACTCGGCGCCGCGGACGTCGCGGAAGAGGCGCTCGACGCGCGAGCCGCGGCGGTAGCCGGCCGAGGCCAGGATCTGCATCGCCTTGTCGGCGGCGCGATGCGCCGCTTCCGAGGCGAACAGCTTGGCCATCGCCGCCTCCGAGGCGATGCGCGCCTGCGTGCCCCGCGCCGAGGCGGCCCGCAGCGTCAGCATCCGCGCCGCGTCGAGCTCGGTGGCCATGTCGGCGAGCATCCACTGGATCGCCTGGTAGTTGGCGATCGGCTGGCCGAAGGTGTGGCGGGCCTTGGCGTAGGCCAGCGCCTCGTCGAGCGCGGCCTGGCCGACGCCGAGGGCCTGCGCCGCGATCGCCACGCGGCCGCTCTCGAGGGCCAGGCGGGCCAGCGAGAACCCCTTGCCGGGCGCGCCGAGCAGCTGATCGGAATCGACGCGGACGTCGGCGAAGTCGAGATCCATGCAGCCGAGCCCGCGGACGCCGAGCGAGTCGGCGCGAGCCCGCCGGGTGATGCCCTTGGCGTCGCCGGGGACGAGGAACGCGCTGATGCCGCGGCTGGCGACGTCGGGCTGGGCCGCCCCGAAGACGATCAGCAGATCGGCGACCGAGGCGTTGGCGACCCACACCTTCTGCCCGGCCAGCCGGAAGCCGAACCCGTCGTGGGTGATCCGCGTCTGCTGGTTGGCGGCGTCGGTGCCGGCGTGCTCCTCGGACAGCGCGAACGCGCCGACCGCGGATCCGCGCGCGATCGGTTTCAGCCAGCGCGCCTTCTGCTCCTCGGTGCCGTGCGCCAGCAGCGGCTCGGCGACGAGCGAGTTGTTGACGGTGAGGATGACCGCGACGGTGGCGCTGGCCCGGGCCACGATTTCGACGGCCAGCGCGTAGGCGACGGTGTCGAGGCCGCGGCCGCCCCACGCCTCGGGGATCGTCACGCCCATCAGGCCGATGGCGCCGGCCCGCGCCACCAGATCGCGCGGGAAGGCATCCGTCTCGTCGATGGCGGCGGCGCGCGGCGCCACCTCGGTGTCGGCGAAACGCCGCACTTCGTCGAGGAAGGCTTGTTGCTCGGCGCTGAGATCGAGATCCATTGACGTCCTCGCGAGTGAACCCGCCTGCGCCCTTGTCCCTTCGGGTGCGGGCTACGGCGCGGTGAACCGCGCGCGGTGTGCAGTGAACAGCGGCCGCAGCCGCGCGGCCGTCTGGTCGAGGGTTTCGGGCAGGACGCGCGCGTCGGCCACGACCGTCATGAAGTTGGTGTCGCCGGTCCAGCGCGGCACCAGATGGACGTGCAGGTGATCCGCGACGCCGGCGCCGGCGGCGCGACCGAGGTTGAGGCCGACGTTGATGCCGTGCGGCGCGTAGGCGGCGGTCAGCACCTGCTCGGCGTCGCGCGACCAACGTGATCAGCTCAGCCAGCTCCTCGGCCGTCGCTTCGCCCAGTGTGGCGATGTGCCGGCGCGGCACCACCATCACGTGGCCGTTGTTGTAGGGGTAGAGATTGAGGATGACGAAAGCGGCCGTGCCGCGATGGACGACGAGCGGATCGTCACCGGTCGCCGCGCGGCAGAACACGCACCCGTCGCCGACGGTGCCACCGGTCACGTAGGCCAGTCTCCAGGGCGTCCAGAGTCGTTGCACCCGCCTACGCACTCCGTGCTACGGCGCGGCAAGCCCGCGGATGGCTCGAGGCGCCCATGGTTCATCTGGCGCGCGCACTCAGGAGGCCGCGTCGGGCGGCGGCTGGCCCTGGGTCGCGGGGCCGTGGCCATCCGCGCCGGGCGCCTCGATCCCGTCCGCGTCGCGGTTGAGCAGGTCCTTCAGCTCCTTGCCGGGCTTGAAGTAGGGGACCTTCTTCGGCGGCACGTCGACCTTGTCGCCGGTCTTCGGGTTGCGGCCCTTGCGCGGCTCGCGCTGGCGCAGGCGAAAGCTGCCGAAGCCGCGCAGCTCGATTTTCTCGCCACGGTGCAGGGCATCGATGATGCTCTGGAACACCGTCTCGACGATGACTTCGGAGTGCTTCTTGGTGAGGTCGGAGACCCGCGAGACTTCCTCGACGAGCTCCGCCTTGGTCATGCTGCCGGTGGACATCACAGACCCCCTGCGATCAGCGTCACGCCCGGGCCCCAAGACCGTGGTGGTCTGGCGGGGCCCGGACGCGAGGGACAGGCTACAGCCTCAACCCTGATTGCGGAAGTGATCGCCCAGCGTCGCCGTCGGGCTGCCCGACTCGCTGGAGTAGGTCTCCCAGTCGGTCCGGTACTCGTCGCTCTTCAGCGCGCGGATGCTGAGACCGATCTTGCGCTCGGCCGGGCTGAGCTTGATGACCTTCATCTGGTAGGTCTTTTCGACCTCGAGCTCGATCTTCTCGCCGCCCTGCGAGTCGTCGAACTCCGAGACGTGAATCAGCCCCTCGACGCCGTCGGCGAGCTCGACGAAGGCGCCGAAGTTGGTCATCCGGACGACCTTGCCCTCGACGATCGCCCCGACCTGGACGCGGCCGAAGAACTCGTCCCACACGTCGGTGGCGAGCTGCTTCAGACCGAGCGACAGGCGCTGGTTCTCGGCGTCGATGTTGAGCACCTGCGCCTCGACGACGTCGCCCTTCTTGAGGACCTCCGACGGGTGCTTCAGGCGCTTGCTCCACGACATGTCCGAGATGTGGATGAGGCCGTCGATGCCTTCCTCCACCTCGACGAACGCGCCGAACTCGGTCAGGTTGCGGACCCGGCCCTTGATGCGGGTGCCGACCGGGTACTTGCTCGGACAGCTCTTCCCACGGGTTGGCCGCGACCTGCTTCAGGCCGAGCGAGATGCGCCGCGCCGTCGGATCGACGCCGAGGACCATCGCCTCGATCTCGTCGCCGACGTTGAGGATCTTCGACGGGTGCTTGACGCGCTTGCTCCACGACATCTCGGAGACGTGGATCAGGCCCTCGACGCCCGGCTCGAGCTCGACGAAGGCGCCGTAGTCGGTCAGGCTGACGACCTTGCCGTGCACGCGCGCCGTGACCGGGTAGCGGTCGACGACGTCGCTCCACGGGTCGGTGGCGAGCTGCTTGTGGCCCGAGCGAGACGCGCTCGGTCGCCGCGTCGTACTTGAGCACGACCACGTCGATCTCGTCGTTGACCTTGAAGATCTCCGACGGATGCTGGACCCGGCCCCACGACATGTCGGTGATGTGGAGCAGGCCGTCGATGCCGCCGAGGTCGATGAAGGCGCCGTAGTCGGTGATGTTCTTGACCACGCCGCGCAGCTGCTTGCCCTCGGCGAGGGTGTCCAGCGTGTGCTTCTTCTTCTCGGCGTTCTCCTCCTCGAGGAGGACCTTGCGCGAGAGGACGATGTTGCCGCGCTTCTTGTTGACCTTGATGACCCGCATGCGCAGGTCCTGGCCCTTGAGCGAATCGAGGTTCCGCACCGGGCGGATGTCGATCTGCGAGCCGGGCAGGAAGGCGCGGACGCCGATGTCGACCGCCAGGCCGCCCTTGATGCGCTCGATGACCCGGCCGACGACCACCTTGTGGTCGGTGAAGGCCTTCTCGACCTCGTCCCAGATCTTCATCTTCTCGGCTTTTTCGCGCGAGAGGACGACGTGGCCGTCGCGATCTTCGGTGCGCTCGAGCAGGACGTCGACGGTGTCGCCGGGCTGGACGGAGACCTGGCCCGTCTCGTCGATGAACTCATCGAGGGGGATCATGCCCTCGGACTTGAAGCCGACGTCGACGACGACTTCGTTCTCGGTGACCTTGAGGACGGTCCCCTTGACCACCTCGCCTTCCGCGATGTTGCGGAAGCTGGTGTCGTACAGATCGAGGAGACGGGCGTACTCCGGATGAGTCGACGTCGTCGTCCTGACGCATCAACGTCAGCGGTCTACCCTGACCGGACCGTGATGACCGCCCCCCTTCTCTGGGAGCTTCGACCACTTTGTCCATGTCTTCGGTATGAGGCATTGCGCGCGAGTCCTTCCTTGACGAACGGTGCCGGTCTTTACAGCGGCCGGCGCGCTGAGATGTGGTCGCGGGAAAAACAGTCGCGGGGATTGGAGGCCGCAAGCGGAGGCTCCGGGAGGGCTCCCACTTGCAGACGGCATCTTGTTGCGACTATCTTTGCAGCGCCAAGCAGAAGATTCTACAAAACTTACGCGCTTCTTGTCAACGAATTGGCCCACACCTCAGGGGATTTGGCGATGGCGAAACGAAAGACGGCGGGGCGCAAGACGGTCGTGAAGAAGGCGAAGAAGGCGGCGCCCAGGAAGGGCCCGGGCCCTGGCGGCATGGCCGGCAAGCGCGGCGCCAAGAAGGCGGCCCCGAAGAAGGCCGCGAAGAAGGCCCCCGCCGAGAAGGCTGCGAAAAAGTCGGCCAAGGCGAAGCCGGCCGGCAAGAAGGCGGCGCCGAAGAAGGTGGCCGCCAAGAAGGTCGCCCCGAAGAAGGCGGCCCCCAAGAAGAGCCCCCCCAAGAAGGCTGCTGCCAAGAAGGCCGCCGCCAGGATGCCGGTTCGCCGGGCGACGCCGATCCTGAAGAAGCCCGCCCGCGCGGTCGGCCCGATGGCCAAGGCGGCGCCAAAGAAGGCTGCCGGCAGGAAAGCCGGCCCGGTCCGGGCAGCACAGCCGGCGCCGATCCGCGGCGCCATCCCGTCGTCGCTCGTGATGACGAGCGGATCCTCGTCCTCGGCACGGACCGGCCGTGAGGAGCTCCTCCAGCACATCAAGGAGCACAACGAGACCAGCCCGGCCATCACGGCCGGCGACGTCGACGCCGACTGGCAGCTCGCCTACAGCAGCGGCGACGAGGCCCCCGGCGGCGACAACCCGACGCCGGACCAGGACATCGTCGACGAAATCGGCGAGGCCCTGGGCGTCAACTACGAGGACGGCGAGGAGCTGAAGGGCGCGGCCAAGATCGAGGACCGCGACAAGCACCGCTGGGAGCTCGACCCGGCCTCGAAGGACGACTTCGACGATCAGTGAGCCGGGTCGAACTCCCAACGTCCAAGGACCAACTTCCAAGGAACCGCCAACGCCCAACTCCCAACAGCGCTGGGCCCGCCGTCAGCGGGTCTTCTTGGGAGTTGGATGTTGGGAATTCCTTGGCGGTTGGACGTTGGTAGTTGGGAATTGCCGGCGGCGTGCGCCTAAGATGGCCACGTGCAAGAGCGCTTACAGAAGATTCTTTCCGCCGCCGGCGTGGTCTCGCGCCGGGCCGCCGAGGGCCTCATCGTCCAGGGCCGCGTCGCCGTCAACGGCACGCCCGTGCTGGACCTCGGCTCCAAGGCCGATCCCCAGACCGACACCATCTCGGTCGACGGCAAGAAGATCAAGACCGCCGTCCCGCTGCGCTACGTGCTGGTCAACAAGCCGGCCGGCATGGTGACGACGCGGTACGATCCGGAACGCCGCCGCACGGTGCTCGAGCTGATCCCGCCGGATCTCGGCTACCTCTACCCCGTCGGCCGCCTCGACTACGACTCGGAAGGCCTGCTGCTGCTGACGAACGACGGCGAGCTGGCGGCCCGCTTGATGCACCCGCGCCACGAGGTGCCGAAGGTCTACCGGGCCCGCGTCCGCGGCGTGCCCGATGGCGAGGCGATCGAACGCCTGAGCCGTGGCATCCCGCTCGACGGCCACCGCACCGCGCCGGCCAGCGTCCGCGTCCTGAAGCGCCTCGACACGCCGCGCGGCTCGGATGCCATCGTCGACATCACCCTGCGCGAAGGGCGCAACCGCCAGGTGCGGCGGATGTGCGAGGCGGTCGGCCATCCGGTGGTGACGCTGTCGCGGGTGCAGTTCGGTCCGCTGCGCGATCCCGGTTTGAAGGTCGGCCACTCGCGCGAGCTGACGCCGCGCGAAGTGAAGGCGCTGCAGGAGTCCTCCGTGCTGACGACGCCGACGCCGCAGGCGAAGGGCGGTTTGGGCGCGCCGCAGAAGCGCCGGGACGGGCCGCGGACACGCGGCGCCGGAGCGCCGAAGCCGCACACCTCATCGAAGCCACGTGCCGCGGCACCGGACGGCCCTGGGGCGCCGAGGCCCCGGACAGCGCGCGGCGACCTTGGCGCGCCGAAGCCCGTGACGGAGTCGAGAGCGGACAGGCCTTGGGCGCCGAAGCCCCGGACGGCGGGAGCGGGCCTTGGCGCGCCGAAGCCGCGGACGACGGGGGACGGCCTTGGCGCGCCGAAGCCGGCGACGACGGGGGACGGCCTTGGCGCGCCGAAGCCGGCGACGACGGGGGACGGCCTTGGCGCGCCGAAGCCGGCGTCGAAGCCCGCGGCGAAGGCGGCTACAGCGACCCCGCGGCCCCGACCGCACGCCAGAAGCGAATCATCTGCCAGACCTCGCCGGCCGTCGGCGGGTGGTCGACCTCGGCGTGGGTGATCAGCGACGTCACCAGCAGATGCACCGGCGCGGTGCGCTCGAGCACGGTGGCCAACCGCCGCGACTCGATCGCCGGCACGACGTTGTCGTCGGCGCCGTGCAGCAGGAACACCGGTACCGTGACCGTGGTCGATCGCGCCGGTGACAGCGCCGCATCCTGCGTGAACGCTTGGGTGTGCGGCAGCAGGATCGGGCCGAGCGCCGTCACGTCGCGCGTGTTGACGTAGGTCATCAGCGTGCGCGCCGGCTCCGGCAGCGCGGCGGTCATGGCCTGGGTGTGCGTGAATTCGGTGGCCGCCGCCTTCTGGTCGACCATCGCCAGGTGGGAGGCGTGCATGAACGAGATGATCGCCGCACGGAGCGGCGCCACCTGGTCGGCCGGCACCACCTGCTCGGCGGTGTTGTTCAGCGTCACCACGATGCCGTAGTCGTGCGGCGTCCGCCGCGTGCCGTCCGGCTGGACGCCGGTGCACAGGAAGCGCACCACGTCCGGCAGGTTCGAGTGTCCGCCGAACGAGATCACGTAGGCCACGTGCGGCGAGGCCTTCGGCCGCCCGGCCGCGACGATCGAGAGACCGCCGGCGAAGCTGACGCCGAACACCCCGAGGCGGCCGTCGGCGGTGAGCCCGCGATCGGCGCCGACCCAGAGGATCGCGTCTTCGAGCGCGTCGGTCAGCTTCGGGGTGATGCGGTAGTGCAGCAGATCGTCGATCTCGGCGGTGACGACCGGCGTGCCGGCGACCGCCAGATCACGCGCCAGCTTCGTCAGGCGCGGCTCGTCGATGCCCTCGGCGTGGACGCCGCCGATCAGCAGCACGACACGGGCGCGGCGCGTCGTTGGCTCGTAGATCCGCACCCGCATCGGGCCGCTGCGGCCCTGGAGAGTGGTGTCGCGCGTCGTGACCGGACCGTTCTGGAAGCGGGCGAGCCGGTCGAGCCACTCGCCGTGCAGCCCGGCCATGCGAATCACCAGCGACGCGGCGCGCAGGTAGGGAATCGCCGCCCAGGCGCCGATGGCCAGGGCGGCGACGACGACGAGGAGGACGACGCGTTTCCTGGGCAGTCGCATGCAGGGCGTCAGCTGATTGAATCCAAGAACGCCGCCCGCGTGACGGCGCCGCCGCGCGCCCAGCGCGGCGAATAGCAGCCGGCACGCCCGGAGGGCGGCCTGCGGCCCGCGTGAGAGCGGGCCGCCAACTGGAGAGGTACAATACCAAGGTGGTGATCGCGATTGACGGCCCGTCCGGCGCGGGCAAGGGCACGGTGGCGCGCAAGGTCGCGGAAACGCTCGGCTATCGGCACGTGGATACCGGCGCGATGTACCGCGCGGTGGCGTGGGCGGCGGTCGAGCGTGGCGTCCCGCTCGACGACGAAGCCGCCGTCGCCGCGCTCGCCGATCGCGCCCGCATCGAGATCGACGCGACGCGCGTGACGATCGACGGCGCCGACGTGACCACCGCCATCCGCACGCCGGTGGTCGATCGCGCCGCGTCGAGCGTGGCCCGGCTCGCCTCCGTCCGCGCCATCCTGGTGGCGCAGCAGCGCGCCATGGCCGGCGACGGCAACCTGGTGATGGAAGGCCGCGACATCGGCACGGTCGTCTTCCCCGAGGCGCCGGTCAAGATCTACCTCGACGCCGATCCCGCCGAGCGCGCCCGGCGCCGCGCCCACGATCCGGCGCACCAGTCGGGCAGCTTCAGCGTCGCCGCGGTCGCGACCGCGCTCGAGCAGCGCGACGCCGCCGACCGCAGCCGCGAGACCTCGCCGCTGGCCATGGCCGCCGGCGCCGTCCACCTCGACACGACCCGCCTGTCGATCGCCGACGCGGTCGGCCGCGTCCTGGCGTTGGTCGACGCGCGCCAAAGGCAGAGCTGATCCCGGCCGCCTCCGCGGCTCCAGACGCATCCCGCTACGGCGCGCCATCGTCGCCCTTCGGCGACTCGAAGTCGAAGGCCAGCGGCTGCTCGGTCGGGGTCAGCTCGGCGAGCGCCGGCGGATCGAAGCCGAGCACGTCGGCCAGATCCTCGACCTTGGGCAGGTCCGACAGATCGTTGAGGCCGAACTTGTCGAGGAAGTCGCGGGTGGTGCCGTACATGAACGGCCGGCCGACGACCGGCTTGCGCCCCACCACCTTCACCAGCTTGCGGCCGATGAGCGTGTTGAGCACGCCCGAGGTGTTGACGCCGCGGATCTCGGCGATCTCGGGGGCGGTGACCGGCTGTTTGTAGGCGATGACGGCCAGCGTCTCGAGGGCCGGCACCGACAGCTTCTGCGAGGTCCGCTCGTGGAACAGCCGGCGCACGTACTCGTGCAGGTCGGGCCGCGTGACGATCTGGTAGCCGCCGGCTACTTCGACCAGCTGCAGGCCGCCGGCGCCCTCGTAGTCGTGCCGCAGCAGCGCCAGCGCCTGCTCGACCTCGGCCTTCGACGCCTCGGCGATCAACAGCGCAGCGGCCTCCTTCAGCGTCAGCGGATCCGGCGAGGCGAAGATCAGGGCCTCGAGGATCGGCTTGAGCGCCTGCGGATCCGTCGTCGGCTGGAGGTCCTCGTCGCTCTCGGCGACCGCCTTCGCGGGCGCCTCGCCCTCCGCTTCGGCGCGTTCTTCGACCGCCTTCGCGGGCGCCTCGCCCTCCGCTTCAGCGCGTTCTTCGACCGCCTTCGCGGGCCCGGTGCCCGCTTCGGCGGGTTCTTCGAGTGGTTCGTCAGTCATGTGCGGTCGGAGTGCCCCCGGTCAGGGCGTCGTAGTGCGGCGCGTTCTCTGCCGCCGCCTGGCGGCGGTAGATGCGGATGTCGCCGAACGGGCCGGTCTGGTAGACGCGGATCACCTTCAGACGGATCATCTCGAGGAGCGCGAGGAAGGTGACGACGAGCTCGGCCCGGGTCGCGACGTCGTCGAACAGTTCGGCGAAGCCGCACGCCTCGGTGGTCGAGAGCCGCGACAGCAGCTGCTCGATGCGCGCCTCGATCGACAGGAACTCGCCCGGCAGCACCATCGGCGGCCGCTGCTTGGCGCGGTTGAGCACGGCCTTGAAGGCCGACATCAGGCTGAAGAGATCGACCTCCAGCTCCGGCTCTGGCGCCTCGCCGGCGATCTCGGCCAGCCGGCCCTCGGCCCGCGTCCACTGCGCGCTGCGCACCGTCTCGCGCTCGTGCAGCATCTCGGCCGCGGCCTTGAACTGCTGGTGCGCCACCAGGCGGCGGATCAGCGCGTCGCGCGGATCCTCTTCGTCCTCGGTGGCCTGCTCCGGCGCCGGGCGCGGCAGCAGCAGCCGCGACTTGATGTGGATCAGCGTCGCCGCCATCACCAGGAAATCGCCGGCGATGTCGAGGTTCAGCTCCTGCATCACCTCGAGGTACTCGAGGTACTGCTGGGTGATGGTGGCGATCGGAATGTCGTAGACGTTGACCTGGTGCTGCCGGATCAGGTGCAGCAGCAGGTCGAGCGGCCCCTGGAAGTTCTCGAGCCGGATCGGATAGGCCTCGACGGTCGACTCGAACGGTTCGCTCGACATCAGGAGCCCGTGGTGGAAGCGCCGCGTCGCACCGAGACGGGCGAGGCGCCCGCCTGGCCAGGCGCGACGACTGCGAATATCGGGAATAGTCGAAGGAGGAGCAACGCCGCCAGGCGGGATGCATCGGCCGTAGAATGCAGCGGAGCTTTCACCACGGGCTCCTAATAGCGCAGGTGCATGGCTTCGCGCACCTGCCCCATCGTCTCGACCGCGATGGCGCGGGCTCGCGTGGCGCCGGCGTTCAGGATCTCGCGGACCCGCTCCGGACCGGCCAGCGCCGCCCGCCGCGCGCGCAGCGGCTCGAGCGCGGCGTTGAGCGCCGTGATCAGCTTCCGCTTGACCTCGACGTCGCCGACCGTGCCGGCGCGATAGCGCGCCTTCAGGTCGTCGACCTCGGCGGTGTCCGGGTTGAAGGCGTCGTGGTAGACGAACACCGGGTTGCCTTCCACCGTCCCGGGCGTGTCGGCGCGGACGCGCGTCGGATCGGTGTACATCGACATCACCTTCTTCTTTACCTCGTCGGGGGTGTCGGACAGGTTGATGGCGTTGCGGTAGCTCTTGCTCATCTTGCGGTTGTCGACGCCGGGCAGGCGGGCGAATCGTGTCAGCAGCGCCTGCGGCTCGACGAAGACCTCGCCGTAGAGCCCGTTGAAGCGGCGCACGATCTCGCGCGACAGCTCCAGGTGCGGCACCTGGTCCTCGCCGACCGGCACGGCGTGGGCGTTGTAGATGATGACGTCGGCCGTCTGCAGCAGCGGATAGCCGAGAAAGCCGTAGGTGCCGAGGTCGCGATCGGTGACCTGCTCCTGCTGCTCCTTGTAGGTCGGCACCCGCTCGAGCCACGGCGTCGGCGCGATCATCGACAGCAGCAGGTGCAGCTCGGCGTGCTCCGGCACCATCGACTGGACGAAGAGGATGCTCTTCTCCGGGTCGACGCCGGCGGCGATCCAGTCGGCGACGTTGTCGACGGCGTTGGTCGTGATCTCCCTCGTGTCGGCGTACTCGCTGGTCAGCGCGTGCCAGTCGGCCACGAAGTAAAAGCAGTCGAAGCCGTCCTGCAGCTCGACCCAGTTGCGCAGCGCGCCGACCAGGTGCCCGAGGTGAAGCTTTCCCGTCGGGCGCATCCCCGACACGACACGTTTCGTCACACCCACCACAACAGGAGAACCGCGAGGAATTGGATGGGCGGCTGCACGATGTACGACAGCGCGCCGGTCAGGAGCAGGGCGTAGAGCGCGATGAACCCGTACTGGCCGGCGAACTCGTCGAAGGCCAGGCCGGACCGCAGCGGCAGCAGGTTCGACAGCACCTTGCCCCCGTCGAGCGGCGGGATCGGGATCAGGTTGAAGACGGCCAGGCCGAGGTTGGTGCCCAGGCCGACCCGCAGATATTCCCAGAGTGGGCCCGACGCCTGGCCGTATTCGACCGGAATCCAGCCCGCCTCCCACGACACCTTGATCAGGACCGAGACCAGGATGGCCAGGAGGATGTTGCTGGCCGGACCGGCCAGCGCGATCAGGATCACGTCGCGCCGCGGCCGCGACAGGTTGCGCACCACGAACGGCACCGGCTTGGCCCAGCCGATCAGCGGCACCCGGGTGCCGGCGGCGGCGAACAGCAGGCCGACCAACGGGAACAGGATGGTGCCGATCGGGTCGACGTGGACGGCGGGGTTCAGGGACACCCGGCCCTCCCGGTAGGCGGTGGGGTCGCCGAGTCGCCAGGCCGTCCAGGCGTGCGCCATCTCGTGGACGCTCAGCGAGAACGCCAGCACCACGAGGGCGATGAAGATGGCGGCTGGATTCAGGTCGGCCAAAACGCTACAGCGTAAGGCAAAACGGCTCGGGCGCTCAACCTCGGCCCTGGCCCGGGCGGCCTAGTGCGTGAAATGCGCCAGGATGGCGTCGGCCGCCTTGGCGCCGACCACCGAGGTGAGCTCCTCGCGGGTCGCACGGCGGACGCCGGCGACGCTGCCGAAGCGTTTCAGCAGCGTGTTGCGGCGGCGCGGTCCGACGCCGTCGATGTCGTCCAGTGCCGAGCGCAGGTCGCGGCTGGTGCGGGCCTGGCGATGGAAGGTGACGGCGAAGCGGTGGGCCTCGTCGCGGATCCGCTGCAGCAGGCGCAGCGCCGGGCTGCCGGCCGGAAACGCGATGGCGTCGACGGCATCGCGGGTGAACACCAGCTCTTCCTTCTTGGCCAGGCCGATCGCCACCACCCCGTCGAGGCCGACCTCGGTCAGCGCCGCGTAGGCCGCGGCGAGCTGCCCCTTGCCGCCGTCGATGACGATCAGGTCGGGCATCGGCCCGCCGCGCTCGGCCACCGCGCGGTAGCGCCGCCCCACCACCTGCCGCATCGAGCGGACGTCGTCGAGGATCCGGGCCGCGGCCCCCGGCCCGGCCCAACCCTGTGTCGACGCCTCGGCCCGGGCGTGGGCGGCCAGCACATCCGGCAGCGGCGCGTCCTCTCCCGCCCGGATGCGGAACTTGCGGTACTCGCGCGGCTGCATCCGGCCGTCCTGGCAGACGACCATCGAGGCGACCGTCTCGCTGCCCTGGAAGGTCGAGATGTCGAAGCAGTCGATCCGCCGCGGCGTCGACGGCAGCTGCAGCGCGACCCGGAGCGCTTCGAGCGCGTCGGGGGCGCCGGCTGGCGTCTCGCGGCCGCGCTGCTCGTAGGCGACGCGGGCGTTGCGCGTCGCCAGCTCCAGCAGGCTGCGCTTGTCGCCGCGCCTGGGGACGACGATCCGCACGCGCCGGCCGGCCCGCGACGACAGCCAGTCCTCGATCGCCGCCGCGTCCTCGAGCGGCTCCGGGACGTGGACCTCCGGCGGCGGCACGTGGACGGCGTAGAACTGCGACAGGGCCGCGGCCACCACTTCCCCCTCGCGCGCCGCCGGCGACGGGCGGGCGCCGTCGACGGCGGCCGCGGTCATCGCCGCGGTCATTGCCCCGCCTTGGCTCCATAGCTCGACGCGATCGACGACGCGGCCGCCGCGCATCTGGAAGACGACCACCGCCGTGCCGCGCGGCCCGAGCCGGACGCCGACGGCGTCGCGGGCGCCCAGCCCGGCCGTCGCCATCTTCTGCTGCCGGTCGCGCAGCGCCTCGACCGTGCGGACGGCATCGCGCCAGTGCCCCGCCTCCTCGTAGCGCTCGGCCTCGGCGGCGGTCTGCATCCGCCGGTCGAGGTCGACGACGAGCGCGTCGCGCTTCCCTTCGAGGAGGAGCTGCGCCCCGGCCACGGCCGCGCCGTAGGCCTCGGGCGAACAGATGGCCGCGACGCAGGGCGCGACGCAGCGCTTGATGTCGTACTCGAGGCAGGGCCGGTCGCGCTGGCCGGTGATCACCTCGTTGCAGGATCGGAGGCCGAACAGCCGGTGCGTCAGGTCGATCGTCCGCCGCGCCAGCCGGGCCGGCAGGAAGGGGCCGTAGTACTCGTGCGCGTCCTCTTCCACCCGGCGGGCGACGAGGAGCCGCGGGAAGGCCTCGCCGGTCGTCAGCTGCAGGTAGGGGTAGCTCTTGTCGTCGCGAAGCAGGATGTTGTACTTCGGCGACCGCTGCTTGATCAGGTTGCTCTCGAGCGCGAGTGCCTCCGACACGCTGTCGGTGACCACGAACGACAGCGCCTCGACTTCGTCGAGCAGCGCGTCGGTCTTCGGGTCGGCACCGCGCGCCCCGAGGTAGTTGCGGACCCGGTCGCGCAGGACCCGTGCCTTGCCGACGTAGATGGTCTCGCCGGCGGCGTTGGCGTAGAGGTAGACGCCGGGCTGCTCGGGCAGCCGCGCGATCTGGTCCTTGAGGTCGAAAATGGGCATGCTGGTCTGGCGGCGCGCTCTCGCGCGCGCCGCGGGCGGCCCTCAAAGCGTGCGTCAGCTCATCGCCGGCGCTCGGCGCGCCGGCGGCGCCGCACGCGGGCCGCGCGGACTCAGCCGAGCGTACGCCCGACGGTGCCTTCGTTGCCGCTCGGGTTGAGGGAACCCGGCCAACCTGCTAGACTCCGGCACGTGTAGGCGCAGATCGGCCCGCGGCTCTCGCCATTATAAGGAACACGCGGCCCTTTCATCGTCGGCCTAGATCGGGATGACCTTTACCGGCCTCATCGGCACCATCTGCATGTTCCCGCTGCGCGCGATCATCCGCGCCTGTGTGGTGCTGCGCATCCACCCCAACGTCCTGACGTTCGTCGGCGTGCTCATCAACCTGCTCGCGGCGTGGGCGCTGGCGACTGGGCGGTTCGTCACCGCCGGCGGGATCATGATCGCCGCCAACATCTTCGACTTCATCGACGGCAAGGTCGCCCGCGAGATGGGGATGGAGACCGCCTTCGGCGGCTTCTGGGATTCGGTAATGGACCGCTTCTCCGACCTCGCCCTGTTCCTTGGCCTCGTCTACCTCTACTCGTCTGTGCACCGCACCGACTACGTCGTCATCACCGTGATGGCGATGATCTTCACGGTGCTGACGAGCTACGCCCGGGCTCGCGCCGAGTCGGTCGTCGCCAAGTGCAAGGTCGGCTTCATGGAGCGGCCCGAGCGCATCGTCCTCTTCATGATCGGCGCCTTCACCAACCGGATGGCCGGGGTCCTCTGGGTGATTCTGGTGCTCTCGATCCTCACGGTCGCGGATCGCATCTTCTACACGTGGCGCGAGCTCGAGCGCGCCAAGGCTCCCGAGCGGGTGCCGGTATGAGCCAGCCGCACGAGGACGAAATCCAGCTGCACAACGAGATCGCCGGCGCCGGCACGAGTCTGCCGCAGCCCCTGCGGGCGGTCTGGCGGACGCTCTACTGGACCTACGAGCGGGCGACGTGGCAGTACGACGTGATGGTCGTCGCCATCCTGGCCTTCGTGTGGCTCACGCCGCCGTCCTGGATCGGCGATCCGCACGCCGGTGGCCTCGGCCCGATCGGCTGGCTGACCGCCTGGCTCCGCGGCTGACCGCCGGGCGCGAAGACACGCTCCCCCGGGATCCACGCCAATGGTGGCGAGCCCACAGCACGCCGTCGCAACACTCCTCATCGTCCTCGGGGCGGGCTTCCTGTTCGCCAACCTCCGGCTCGCCTTCCAGCTGCTCCGCTTCCTGCGCCTCCGCCCGTCGGCGCTCCTGACCTGGTCGGGTAGTCGGCCGACGCATCCCCGGCTGCTCATCGCCATCGGGACGATGCTCGGCATCGTCATCGCCGTGAAGATCCTCAAGCAGCACCGCACCGACATCTTCGGCGAGACGATGATGCTGCTGTACTACGTCTACCTCGGGCCGCTGACGGTGCGGATCGGCCGCGGCTTCTACCGGGACGGCGTCTGGCTCGACAGCGGCTTCCTGCCCTACGAGGCGATCGGCGGCCTCACCTGGCGTGAGGAGCCGCAGCCGACGTTGGTCGTGCTGCCGCGGATGAAGCGCCTGGCCAAGCTGCTGACGGTCCCGCCGCAGCACTACGCCGAGGCCCGGCGGCTGCTCAAGGACAAGATCCTCGGTCACGACATCCAGTTCGCCGACAAGGCGCTCGATCTTGGCGCGCACGACGAGCGCGAAGACGTCTAGTGGCCTTCAGCTCCCTCGCTCCTGATCGGCCCACCGGCGGCCGCACCAGCCGGTCGGCCCCGACCGCGGCCCTGGCGGTCGCCGCGAGCCTCGTGTCGACGCTGCTCGCCGGCTGTGATCAGCACCCAGGCCGCGCCCTCGCCCCCGTGGAGGCGGCGGCGGTCACCGCGCTTCCGGCCGGCGAAGCCGCCGCAGGCCGGCCCGTGCGCATCACCGGCCGCGTCACCTACGTCGACGGCGACTGGCGCAGTCCTTGCGCTGGAAGACGCCCCGGGCACGCTTCTCGTCGGAAGGTCTCGGTCGACCAGCAGAAGCACCCCTTCTTCTAGATGCGCACGGCCGGTCTCGTCCTGTTCGGCCAGGTCCCGGCTTCACCGGCCCGCGGCCCGAACACCTGGTCGACAGCGTCGTCACCGTCCAGGCCGTCGCCGGCGCGATCCCGAACAGCCGCCGCCAGATGACCGGCGTGCAGCTGTTCGCGCCGACGCTGCAGCACATCCACGTCGATTCGCCGGCCCCGCCCGATCCATTCCGGATTGCGCTCTCGCCGATCGATCGCCTGCTGCGCGTCGGCTCGCCGGAGCTGGCCGGCCGGCGGATGCGCGTCCAGGGCAGCGTCACGCTGGTGCGCGGCCGCCGCGTCTACCTCAGCGACGCCACCGGGGCGCTCGAGATCCGCGCCGACGCTGCCCCGCGTCCCAGCTCGCCATCCTCGACACGAACGTCCTGGACGCCACGCCGAGCGACGTCGCCGACGACCTGCGCCGCGCCTGGGCCGGCCTGGCCAGCGTGGCGCTGGTCTCGTCCGATCGACCGCCCGGGGAGCTGGACGCGCTGCGCGGCAGCGGCCTGCCGCTGGTCACCAAGCCGCTGCGTTCGCCACCGCGATCGTGGAGGCCCTGCCCGATCGCCCCAGCCTCGGCGCGGCGCTGATCGAGTCGCGGCGCGCGGAACGCGATCGCGCGGCGGCGTCGACGCGGGTCGCCGGCGGCGCCTCGCTGCGCGTCCTGCTGGCCGAGGACAACACCGTCAACCAGCGCGTCGCGGTGGCGATGCTGAGCATGCGCGGCCACGTCGTCCAACGTCGTCGACAACGGACGCGCCGCCGTCGAGGCGGTCCTCGCCGAGCGCTTCGACGTGGTGCTGATGGACGTGCAGATGCCGGAGATGACCGGCTTCGAGGCGACAGCCGCGATCCGCCGGCTCGGCCCGAGGGCGACCGCATCCCGATCGTCGCGATGACCGCCCGCGCGATGCACGGCGACCGCGAACGCTGCCTCGACGCCGGGATGGACGGCCACGTCACCAAGCCGATCAATCGCGCGACGCTGATCGCGGAAGCCGAGCGCCTGGCGCGCCAGGTCCGTGAGTCGGTGGCGTAACGCTCAGCCCGCGAGCGTCGGATCGAAACACGCCCGACAGCGGGCTTCGTGGTTTGTGCGACCGCGCGCCTCACGCGCGGTCGGGCGGCCCATTGGCGTGCGGCTGCTACTCGCCGCGCTAGGCGCGCGGCGGCGCCGCACGCGGGCCGCACTCAGCCCGCTAGTGTCGGATCGAAGCAGGCGCGGCAACGCGCTTCGTAGGCGTTCTGCGCGCCGACGAGCACGCGCTCGCGGCTCTGGACGAGGCGCTGCGTGTGGTTGGCGGGCTCGCCGCAGACGACGCACACGGCGTGTGTCTTGGTGATGTACTCGGCGATGGCCAGCAGCTGCGGCATCGGCTCGAACGGCTTGCCCAGGTAGTCCTGGTCGAGACCGGCGACGATGACGCGGCGGTTCTGGTCGGCCAGCGCGTTGCAGATCATCGGCAGTTCGGCGTCGAAGAACTGGCCCTCGTCGATGCCGACGACCTGCGTGTCGGGCAGGATGCGCTCGAGCAGCTCGCGCGACGAGGCCACGCTCTCGGACGCGATCCGCATGTCGCTGTGCGACGTGACGTGATCGTGGCCGTAGCGGTCGTCGATCCGCGGCTTGAAGATCTGGACCTTCTGGCGGCCGATCTGGGCCCGGCGCAGCCGGCGGATGAGCTCTTCGCTCTTGCCGCTGAACATGCTGCCGGTGATGACTTCGATCCAGCCCGCCTGGGCCCGCCGGATGTCTTCCACGATCGGTCTCGAAACGACGACGGGCGCGCCGTCAGGCGCGGCCCTGGTACTCGCCCGTCTCGGTGTTGATGCGGACCACGTCGCCAGGGTTGATGAAGGAGGGGACGGTGATGACGAACCCGGTCTCGCAGGTCGCCGGCTTGGTCTGGGCCGATGCGGTCGCGCCCTTGATGCCGGGCGCGGTGTCGGTGACCTTGAGATCCACGGTCGGCGGCAGTTCGATGCCGACCGGGTTGCCCTCGTAGAACTCGACCTTGATCGTGGACTCGGGGAGCAGGTAGTTCATGGAATCGCCGAGCGACTCCTCGGACATCTGGACCTGCTCGTAGTTGTCGGTGTCCATGAAGCAGAAGCCCGACGCGTCCTTGTAGAGGTACTGCATCGACCGCTCGTCCAGCGAAGCGCGCTCGACCATGTCTTCCGAGCGGAACCGGTGCTCGAACACCGAGCCGTCCTTGACCTTGCGCATCTTGGCGCGGACGAAACCGCGCAGGTTGCCAGGCGTGACGTGCTGCTGCTCGACGATCCGGCAGAGCTCGTTGTTGTGCTTGACGAGGTGGCCCTTTCGGATCTTCGTCGCGGGAATTGACGGCATCGGCTTGGTCTTGGCGGAGCGGCGCCGCCCCTGTGCGGACTGCCGGGGACGGTCTAACCGAGCGATCCTACCACAGGGGGTCTGGCGCGTTATTCTAGGAGCATGACCGCGATCAGACGCTGGCTCCCCATCGGAGCCCTGGTAACCGCCGGCTTCATCGGCGGGGCCCTGCTCACCGGCCGGCTGCAGTCCCGGGACGCCGAAACCCCGGCTGCCGGCCTCACTCCCGCGACGCCAGCGGGCGCCGCCCAGCCTGCGGCCGTGGCGACAGTGTCACTGCCCGACTTCACCCAGATCGCCGCCCGGACGTCGCCGGCGGTGGTCAACATCTCCGCCGTGCAGGTCTACCGGCAGCGGCGCTACGTCGATCCGTTCTTCGGCAACCTGTTCGGCGGCGAGGATGCGTTCCCGGTGCAGCGCGGCCAGAGCGCCGGCTCCGGCGTGATCGTCGGCGCCGACGGCTACGTGCTGACCAACAACCACGTGCTCGGCCAGGGCGCGCTGCAGCAGGTCACGGTGATTCTGTCGGACCGCCGCGAGCGGCCCGCCAAGCTGGTCGGCGTCGACCCGAACACCGACCTGGCGCTGCTCAAGATCGAGGAGCGCAACCTGCCGACCGTGTCGTGGGGCGACTCGTCGCAGCTGAAGGTCGCCGAGTGGGTGCTGGCCGTGGGCAACCCGTATCAGCTCGGCCAGACGGTCACGCTCGGCATCGTCAGCGGCCTGAACCGGACCTACGCGGACGTCTCGACGCTGGTCGACTACATCCAGACCGATGCGGCCATCAACCCGGGCAACTCGGGCGGCGCGCTGATCAACCGGCGCGGCGAGCTGGTCGGCATCAACACCTGGATCTACTCGCAGAGCGGCGGCGACCAGGGCATCGGCTTCGCCATCCCGAGCAACATCGCCCGCCGCGTCGCCGACGAGTTGATCCGCACCGGCGAGGTGAAGCGCGGCACGATCGGCGAGGTCCGCCTGGCGACGATCACGCCGAGCTCGCCCGCGACCTCTCGCTGGCCGACACCAAAGGCGCGCTCGTGTGGAGCCTCTACCGGACGACGTCGGCCTATCGCGCCGGCCTGCGCCCAGGCGACGTCATCGTCGCCATCGACGGCAAGCCAGTCAACGAGCCGGCCCAGTTCCAGCGGACGCTGCTCGACTCCCCGATCGGTCACATCCTGACGCTGACGATCCTGCGTGAAGGCGCCAGGCGCGACATCAAGGTGCAGGTCGAGCAGCAGGTGGCTAGAGCCCGGGCGGTCGCGGAGTAGTCGCGCGGCCGAGGAAGATCGTGCCGGCCGGCGCCGTGTCGTAGTACGGCGCCACCGGCACGAAGCCGGCCGCGCGATACATGGCGATGGCGGCCGTCATCGTCGGCAACGTGTCGAGCCGCAGCTCGCGATAGCCGAGGCGCCCGGCCTCGTCGAGGATCGCCGCCATCAACGCCCGGCCCAGCCCCAGGCCGCGCGCCGCGGGCGCGACGTAGAGCCGCTTCATCTCGCAGACGGCCGCCGGGGGTAGTGGACCGTCCCGGTCCACCAGCGCCCGCAGCGCGACGCAGCCGATCGCCCGCCCCTCGCGATCGCGGGCGAGGAGCAGCGCGCCGCCCGGCGGAACGTAGGCCCCGGGCAGCGTCGCCAGCTCCGTCGCGAAGCCCTGGTAGCCCAGATCGATCGGCAGCGACGCGGCGTAAGCGCGGAACAGCGCGCGCGCGTCGTCGAGGTCGGCGCCCGACGCCAGCGGCGCGATGGTGAAGGCGTCGTCGCTCATCGGCCCGTGTTCTCGATCGTCGACGCCGCGCCGGCCCGCGGCCCGGACACCGATGGGTGATCGGCCACCGAGCAGCGCCATGCCGTGTCGACGCCGACGCTGATGCCGATGCGCGGGCCCCACACCAGCGGACCGGGCGCGCCCGGCCCCTCCTCGATCCAGAGGGCCGAGCCGCCGCACAGATCGGCGCCGTTCTCGCGCAGCGTGACGCCGAGCGCCCGGGTCAGGTTGCCGGGGCCGCGGCACAGGCCCTGATCGAGGCGCGGCGACGCCGCGACGCCGCGTCGCTCGCGCATTGCCTCGAGTCCGGCCTCGGGCGCGAGGGCGCGAAGGAGCACCGCCGCAGGATGGCCCTCGGCTTCGGTGACCGCGTTCAGCAGGAAGTGGATGCCGTAGTTCAGGTAGACGTAGGCGAGGCCGGCCGGCCCATAGAGTGGAGCCGTCCGCCGCGTCAGTCCGGCGGCGGCGTGGCAGGCCGGATCGTCCTCGCCGATGTAGGCCTCGGTCTCGACGATGATGCCGGCGGTGCGGACGCCGCCCGCTTCGTGGACCAGCCGCGCCCCGATCAGCTCGCGCGCGACGTCCAGCGTCGGCTGGGCGAAGAAGCTGCGCGGCAGCGCCTGGCGGCGGGACCGCGTGCTCACCGGCCGGCGAGGCGGATGCGGGCGATGGCGTGCTCGGCCGCGCGCGCCACCACCGGATCGGGATCGCGCGTCGTCGGCTCGAGCGCCTGCAGCGCCTCGGAGCCGCCGACGATGCCGAACACCTGGACGATGCGGCCGCGCGTCGGGACGTCGGGATCGGCGAGCCGCGGCACCAGCGCCTGGACGTGCGGCCGGCCCAGCTCGACGAGGTAGGCCATCACCTGCTCGGCGCGGCGATCGTCGCCGAGGGCGGCGGTCAGCTCGGGCAGGCCGCGGCCGCCGTCGCGGGCGAGGGCGAAAGCGCGGGCGAGGCGCACCGTGCGGTCGCGCTCGCCGCCGGTGCGGCCCTCGACAGCGCGGATCGCGGCAACGTCGCCGAGCCGGGCCAGCCCCTCGAAGGCGGCGCGGCGCAGGTCGGCGTCCTTCGACGCGACCTGCTCGAAGAAGACCGGCTGGCTGGCCGGATCGGCGAGCCGGGCCAGGCCGTCGAGGGCCGCTTCGGCGGCCGGTCCGCGCTGATCGTGGACGAAGCGCTCGCGCAGCGCCCGGCTGGCGCGCTTCTCGCCGATGTCGCCGAGCGCGCGCATCGCGGCGAGCTGGACGTCCTGGCGGGCGTCGTTCATCGCGGCGACGAGCGCATCGCCGAGCGACGCGGCGCGGACGGCGCCGGCGACGCGGGCCGCCGCGGCGCGGACGCTGTCGTCCGGATCGCGCAGGTTGGCGGCGAGCGACGCCTCGGCGGCGGCGCCGGCCGGCGGCGGCACGATCGCGCCCAGCGTCCACGTCGCCTCGCGCCGGACCCGCGGCTGGTCGTCGCGCATCGCCTTGGCCAGGCCGTCTTTGAGCGCCTCGGGCACCGCCCGCGGCAGGAGCTGGTACGGCCCAATGGTGAAGGCGGTCTCACCCGGATCCTTGCGGCCGGTCTCGAACACGCCGGCGACGCGCTTGGTGCCGCTCTGCACGTCGGGCAGGTAGAAGTGGAGCAGCGTCTCGAGCGCCTCGAGCTGGATCGCCTCGACCGGGTCGGCGGCGAGCCGGGCGATCGGACCGATCGCGTCGGGGTGCCCGGTCAGGGCCAGCGTCCGCATCGCCTCGACGCGCAGCTTTGGATCGGGGCTGGCGAGGTAGCGGACGACGTCCTCGAACGGCCGGCCGACCAGCGACTGCGCGGCGGCGGCGGACCCGGATCCGGCCGGCGCCGCTCCGGCCAGCGCCGCCCCGGCCAGCGCGGCCACGACGGCGGCCACCGCGAGGACGTGGCGCCGCGGCATCAGGCGCCCTCCCCCACCGCGGCGCGGTTGGCGGCGCGCAGGACTTCGGCCAGGTGCCGGCCGGTGTGCGACGCCTCGACGGCGGCGATGTCCTCGGGCGTCCCGACGGCGACGACCCGTCCGCCGGCGTCGCCGCCTTCGGGCCCGAGATCGATCAGCCAGTCGGCGCACTTGATGACGTCGAGGTTGTGCTCGATGACCAGCAGGCTGTGGCCCGCCTGCAGCAGCCGGCGGAAGGCCGCCAGCAGCTTGGCGATGTCATCGAAGTGCAGGCCGGTGGTCGGCTCGTCGAGGATGTAGAGCATCCGCTCGCCGCTCTCGACCGAGAGGTGCGCGGCAATCTTGATGCGCTGCGCCTCGCCACCCGACAGCGTGGTCGCCGGCTGGCCGAGCCGCAGGTAGCCGAGGCCGACCTCGTCCAGCACATGCAGGCGGCGCAGCACCTTCGGCGATCCGGCAAAGAAGCTGATCGCCTCGCGCACCGTCAGGTCGAGGACGTCGTCGATGTTCTTGTGCTTGTAGCGGACTTCGAGCACCTGCGGCCGGAAGCGCTTGCCGTGGCATTCGTCGCAGGGCACGAAGACGTCGGCCAGGAACTGCATCTCGACCCGTACCTGGCCCTCGCCCTCGCACGCCTCGCAGCGCCCGCCCGGCACGTTGAACGAGAAGTGGCTCGGCGTCAGACCGCGGATCTTGGCGTCCTTGCTCGACGCGAACAGGTCGCGGATGGCGTCGAAGGCCTTGAGATAGGTGACCGGGTTCGAGCGCGGCGTCCGCCCGATCGGCGTCTGGTCGACGAGCAGCACGTCGGAGAGGTGCTCGATGCCCTCGATCCGATCGCACTTGCCGACGCGCCGATCCCAGTCGCCCTTGGCCCGCTTGATGCCGGCGTAGACGACGTCGTGCACGAGGGTCGACTTGCCGGAGCCGCTGACGCCGGTGACGACGGCCAGCAGGCCGAGCGGGATGGTGACGTCGACGCCCTTGAGGTTGTGCTCGCGCGCGTTGAGCACCTTGAGCTGCGCCTTGCTGGCGCGGCGGCGCACCGCCGGCACCGCGATCGCCAGATCGTCGCGCAGGTATTTCGCGGTCAGCGACCGCGGCTCGTCGATGAGCCCGGCGACGCTGCCCGAATAGATCACGCGCCCGCCCGATTCGCCGGCGCCGAGCCCCATGTCGACGACCGCGTCGGCGACCCTGATCATGTCGGCGTCGTGCTCGACGACGATCACCGTGTTGCCCTGGTCGCGGAGCTGCCGCAGGATGGCGATGAGCCGCAGGTTGTCGCGCGGGTGCAGGCCGATCGACGGCTCGTCGAGGACGTAGAGCGTCCCGACCAGCGCCGAGCCGAGCGCCGTGGCCAGGCTGATGCGCTGCGCCTCGCCGCCGGAGAGCGTCGACGAGAGCCGGTCCAGCGACAGGTAGTCGAGGCCGACGTCGTCGAGGAAGGTCAGCCGGCGCTGGATCTCGCGCAAGACCTTTTCGGCGATCGTCGCTTCACGCGGCGACAGCTCCAGCGTGGCGAAGAAGGCCTTGGCCTCGCGCACCGTCAGCGCGCAGACGCGGTCGATCGTCCAGCCGGCGACGCGGACGTCGCGGGCCTCGCGCCGCAGCCGCGTACCGCCGCATTCGGGGCACGTCTGGTAGCCGCGATAGCGGCTCAGGAAGACGCGGATGTGGACCTTGTACTTCTTCCGCTCGAGCCACTGGAAGAAGCCCTGGACGCCGCCGAACTCACCGTGGCCGCGCAGCACCACGTCGCGCTCGCGCTCGGTCAGCTCGCTCCACGGCACGTCGAGGCGGAGGTCGGCGGGCTTGGCCGCCTTCTTCATCGCCGCCAGGTGGGCCCGGTAGTGCGGCTTGGTCCACGGCTCGATGGCGCCGCCGGTCAGCGTCTTGGACGGATCCGGCACGACCAGGCCCATGTCCAGCTCCATGACGTTGCCGAAGCCGTGGCAGGTCGGGCAGGCGCCGAACGGGTTGTTGAACGAGAACAGCCGCGGCTGCGGCACCTCGTAGACGATCGCGCAGCGGCGGCACTCGAAGCGCTCACTGAAGACGTGGCGCAGATCGGCGCCGCCGTCACCCGCGCCCAGCTCGACGGCGAAGGCCTGGCCGCCGCCTTCGAGGTAGGCCACTTCGATGGCGTCGGTCAGACGCGGCCGCACCTCGGCATCGACCTTGATGCGATCGACGATCACTTCGAGTGTGCTGAGATCGGCCAGCGTCGCCGGATCGATCTCGTCGAAGCCGGTCGCCTGGCCGTCGACGAGGAGCCGAGCGAAGCCCTTGCGGCGCAGCGTGTCGATGGCCGCGGCGACCGGATCGGCGGGCGGCGGCGGCTCGAGCAGGTCGAGCTCGGGCGCGTCGTCGTCGCGGCCCTGGTCGCCCGTCGCCTGGCTCTCGTCACGCCCGGCCCGGCTGAGCCGGCCGACGCGGACGATCGGCAGCTCGAACCCGACCAGCAGGCGCGCGCCCTGGGGCCGCTGCGCCAGCTGCTCGGCGACGGCTTCGGCGGTCTCGCGGGCGACGTCGCTGCCGCACTGCCGGCAGATGGTCCGCCCGACCCGCGCGAACAGCAGGCGGAGGTAGTCGTGCGTCTCGGTCGTGGTGCCGACCGTCGAGCGCGGGTTGCGGATGCTGTTCTTCTGGCGGATGGCGATGGCCGGCGGCATCCCCTCGACGCTGTCGACGTCGGGCCGCTCCATCCGCTCGAGGAACTGGCGGGCGTAAGCGGACAGCGACTCGACGTAGCGGCGCTGCCCCTCGGCGTAGATCGTGTCGAAGGCCAGTGACGACTTGCCGGAGCCGCTGACGCCGGTGACGACGGTCAGCCGGCGCGGGGCGATCGTGAGATCGACGCCCTTCAGGTTGTGCGTGCGCGCACCCCTGATGACGATGGGTCGAAGGCGTGGGCCGGGTGAATCGTGCATCGAGCCGCCAGCGCAAGATCTCCACGGTCGGGCCGCCGTGGGGATTCTGAACCCCTGATCGTATCACTTCGCGCGCGGCACCGGCGGCCCGGCGAGCGTACAATTGAGCCCACCGTGGTCCGGCAGTTCCTCGTCTACGACGCGCTCGACACCTGTCCGTACCTGCCGGACCGGCTGGCGCGGTTCCCGTTGCGCGTGTCCGAGCGGAAGCTGCGCCGCGACGAGCTGGACACCGCCCTCGCCGAGGGCGACCGCCGCCAGGGCGTCTTCCTCTATCGTCCGAGCTGCCCCACCTGCACCGCCTGCGAGGCGATCCGTATCGACGTCGAGACGTTCACGCCGACCGCCTCGCTGCGCCGGATCCAGGCCAAGGGCGACGCCCGCCTGACCGTCCGGGTCGGCCCGGCGGTCGCCGACGAGGAGCGCGCCGCCCTCTATGTCCGGCACAAGTTCGAGCGCGGCCTGACCGCTGACGGCGAGACCCGCGACGTCGATGTCGCCGCCTACCGGGCCTTCCTGGTCGAGACCTGCTGCGAGACCGTCGAGTTCGCCTGCCGGGCCAAGGGCGAGCTGGTCGCGGTGGCCGTCGCCGACCGCGGCAGCGCCTCGATCTCGGCCGTCTACTGCGCCTTCGCCCCAGAATTCGACGGCGTCAGCCTCGGCACCTACTGCATCCTCAAGCAGCTCGAGGCCTGCCGGGCCTGGGGCCTCCGCTATCTCTACCTGGGCCTCTACGTCGCCGACTGCCGGCACCTGGCCTACAAGGCCCGCTTCCTGCCGCACGAGCGCCTGGTCAACGGCGAGTGGCGGCGATTCGAACGGCCGGCCGACGGCCCGCCGGCGCGTTGACGAAATCCGCCGGACGATCCGTAAGCCTAATAGGCGGCCGAGGGCGACGGGTGTCGGCTTTCGGACCCGTCAGGCGCGGAGCGGCGCGCACCGCCGTGCAGCGTGTGCCAGCGCCAAGCTCGACAGTGTCGGCAATCCGACGAGATGTCGGCATCCTGTCGAGCCTCCGGATGGCGCTGTCGGAACGCCGACAGGCCAGGCCCGGGTGCCTCACGGCGCTGCCCTCGCAAGTCACTGATTTCATTGATCGCGCCGGGCCGGCACTCGTGGGTCGGACCGCGGTGACGGGCCGGCAACTGCCTTGCTGTAGTGGGAACCGACGTGCGGTCCATCAAGGGCCGCCTCGGAGGCCACCAAATGCAGCTCGCCGACGCCGCCTATCAGGAACGTGATCGACTGGTCATCAACCACCTTGGACTCGTGAAGAAGGTGGCTGTGGGCCTCGTGCGGCGGCTGCCAGCGCAAGTCGAGATGAACGAGCTGATCGGCGAGGGCGTGGTGGGTCTGCTGGACGCCGCCCGCCGCTACAAGCCGGCTTCCGGCGTGCCGTTCGAAGCCTTCGCCGCCCGCCGCGTCCGCGGCTCGATGCTCGACGCGCTCCGCGCCGTCGACCCCGCGTCGCGCCGGACCCGCCGGATGGAGCGGAACCTGAAGGCCACCTGCAGCGGCCTGCGCCAGACGCTCGGCCGCGACCCCCTCGACAACGAGATTGCCGACGCGATGGGCCTGTCGAAGGCCGCTTACACCCGCGCCTGCCGGACCGTCGAGCGCGCCGAGAACAGCGGCTTCGTGGCGTTCGAGGAAGCGTTCGGCGACGACCAGCGCGCCCTGGCCCGCGCTATCGGCTACGTCGAGGACGGCCCCGACGTCGAGCTCGAGCGCACCGAGCTGCGGATGCAGCTGGTCGCCGCCATGGGCAAGCTGCACGAGCGCGAGCGCAAGGTGCTGGCCCTCTACTACGAGGAAGAACTGACGATGGCGGAGATCGCCCGCGTCCTCGGCCTCTCGGAATCGCGGATCTCGCAGCTGCGCTCGCTGGCGCTGTCGCGCCTGCGCACGTCGATGCGCGCGGCGCGCAACCCGCAGGGTCCGACGCCGGTCGCCGCCCGCAAGGCGGCGCCGCGCCGCACGCTCAACGTCCGCCGTCCGGCCATCGCCATCCACGAGGCGCAGGCCGCGTAAGGTAACGCAGACCGCCGCGGCTGCCAGACGGCGCGGCCAGCGCCGACTGGCTCACGGCCGCGGCTTAGAGGACTGCCGCGCCCGTCCGTGAGGCGGACGGGCGCCAACGAACAATGGCGCGAATCGTCTGGCTGCTCGTCATCGCCCTGGTCGTCTACGTCTTCGGCTCGGCCGCGTGGAAGGCCACGCAGACCGCCACCAAGCCGATGACGGTCGCCCATCCAGAATTCTGACCGCTGGCCCCATCAGCGGGCGCCCGCGTTGTGGTCGCCCTCAGGCCGACCGCACCAGCCTGATCAGCGGCCGGGCCGCGGCCATCAGCACGAGCACGAAGCCGAAGGTGCAGACGATGGTCGCGCCGGTCGGCAGGTCGAGCTGCAGCGACAGCCACACGCCCAGCGCCGAGACCACCGTCCCCATCGTCCAGCCAATCGCGAGACGCGGGCCGATGTTCTCGGCGTAGAGCATCGCCGCGACCGACGGCACGATCAGGTAGCAGAACACCAGCAGCACGCCCGCGATCGACACCGACGACGTCACCACGAAGCCGAACGACGCGTAGAAGAGGAAGTCCCAGAGCCGGTAGTTGAGGCCGGTGGACTCCGGGTCGTGGTGATGGCGCGACAGCGTCAGGAACTGCTTCCGGAAGATCGCAGTGGAACACGCCGACGGCGCCGTAGAGCGCGGCCGTCTTGCCGACCTCCGGCCACGACACCGCCAGGATGTTGCCGACCAGCATGTCCTTCAGGTGCTCGCGACTCGGACGTCGCCTTGCTCATCGCCAGGATGGCGGCCGCCGAGGCGACGGCGTAGGAGATGCCGATGAACGCCTCCTGCGGGATGCGCGCCCCCTTGACGCGGATCATCGAGAAGATCAGCGCCCCCATGAAGGTGAAGGCCAGGCTGACCCAGTAGACGGAGGGGGCGTGGACGTCGCCGCCCGAGAACGGCATGAGCAGCGCGATGGTGGCGCCGAGCGCCGCGATCTGGGCCAGCGAGAGGTCGACGAAGATGACGCCGCGCTCGACGACGTGGACGCCGAGGTAGGCGTGGATGCCGGTGAGGATCAGGCTCGCGACGAACGGCGCGGCGAGGAACTCGAGGACGGTGAGCTCCATCGACTACTTCGCCGCCGTCTCTGTGATGGCCTTCAGCAGCAGCGCGACGTCGTAGTCGAACAGCTTGAAGTAGTCCCCGGTCTCCGGCACGCCGCCGACAGACGGCGTCATCACGAGCACCCTGCCGCCGGTGTTGCTGGCGATCGAGTTCGGCGTCTTCAGGTCGAAGTAGGGCTCGACCAGAATCAGCTTCACCTTCCTGGCCTTCATCGCGTTGATGACGTCGAGCGTGTGCTGCGGCGTCGGCGGGATGCCCGGCTTCGGCTCGACGAAGCCGATCACGTTCAGGCCGAAGGCGTCGGCGAAGTTGGTCCAGGAGCGATGGTAGGTGATGACCTCGAGCCCCTTGTAGGGCGCCAGCTGCGCCTTCCAGCGCTGCACCGCGGCGGTCAGCCGGCGCTCGAAGTCTGCCTCGCGCTGCTGGTAGACCGCCGCGTTGGCGGCGTCGAGCTGCGACAGCTTGGCGGCGATCGAACGGGCGATGCGGCCGCCGTTCTCGGGATCGAGCCAGTAGTGCGGGTTGCCCTCGGGATGGACGTCGCCCATGGCGCGGCGTCACCGCGCCGCTCGGCACGTCGAGGATCCGAGCTCCCAGCGATGCATCGAGGTAGCCCTCCCCGCCCGGCTGGATGCGCGCGTTGCGACTCTGGGTGACGAGCGGCCTCAGCCAGCCAATCTCGAGCTCCTTGCCGACCACCACGAGCAGCTGCGCCTTGTTCAGCAGCAGCACGAAGCTCGGCTTCGCCTCGACGAAGTGGGGATCCTGGTAGCCCTTGGCGAGCGACGTAACGGTCACCTTATCGCCGCCGACCTCGGTCGCGATCGCGGCGAGATCGGTCGTCGTCGTGACGACGGTGAGCGCCGCGGCCGCGGACCCGGCCCCGAGGAGGCAGGCCGCGGCAGCCAGCGCGGCGAGTACGGAGAGTCTCTTCATGGTCACCTGTCAGGACGAATGGGTCGGTCAGAACGAATGGGCCCCGTGCGCGCCGATCGAGAACAGAAACTGGAACAGGACCTCGTTCGCGGTCACGCCCTCGGCGTAGGCCGTCCGCCGGACCTGCCCGCGGACCTGGCTGAACTCGCTCGGCCAGTATGTCAGCAGGAACGAGCCGCTCCGGTCGCGCCGCGCCGGATCCTCGGCGCGATCCGACCAGTCGTAGCGCCCGCCGGCGAACCAGCGCCTGGCGAACTGGTAGTCGCCGCTGACGTAGGCGCCGAAGGCGTTCGCCTGATCGTCGAGCGTCGCCGTGTCGCGGCGGCTCCAGAACAGCTCGGTCCGGGCCAGGAACCGCTGGTAGATGGCGCGGCGGAGCGGGCGGTAGCGGAACGTCGCGTCGACGCCGAACAAGCGCGTCGCCGCATCGGGCCGGGCGTCGTTGTGGCCGGAGGCGAACGACGTCCCGAGATCGAGGTTGGTGCCTTCCGTGAGGTCCCGATAGCCGCGCAGGCGGCCGACGTAGGTCAGGTCGCTGCGCTTCCGGCTCGTGAACACGCCGTTGTCGCCGTTGTAGACCTCCCCCGTCGCTTCGAGGAACATCACCGCATTCGGAAGCAGGCGCGACACCGAGATGCCCGAGTCGTTCAGTCCCTCGTCGCCGCCGAGGAGGTTCTTCATCGGCAGCGGCTCGTCGACCCACGGCAGCACGTGGGCGTGGAGCGTGTTGACCTTGCCGAACTGCGCCTTGAGCTTGCCGACCTTCACGAGCAGGCCGCCGGGCAGGGTCGGGAAGGTGAGAAAGCCTTCCTCGATCTCGAGGCCCTCCGGCGAGGCGGCGAGGAAGAAGTCGGCTCGGGCATACGGATCGACGACGGCCTGGAAGCTGACCTCTGCTTCGTTGAGCGCGAGCGCCGGCAGGGTCGCGATGTCGTTCCGGCCGGCCGAGCCGACGAAGTTCCCAATCACCGCCATGTCGGGGTTGAAGACCTTGGAGGCCGCGGACGTGTTGCCGTAGGCCGGCGCCGGGACCGGCGCCGGTTCGGCTGCGGCTACCGGGGCGGCCACCGGGGCGGCCGCCGCCGGCTGCGTGGGCGCAGGCTCGGAGAGAGCGGGTTGGGCGGCCTGGAGCGCGGCGACCTTGCGCTCCAGCGCGTCGAGCTGCTGGCGAAGCTGCTCAATCGTCGCCTGCAGGATGACGATGTCCGGTGCCGGCGCGGCGGCCTGCTGCCCACCGACGACGGGCCCGGCGAACCCGACGACGACTGCCGCGACCATCGCGGTCCTGCGCCAGCTGCACCTACGCGGCACGGTATCCTCCCGACTCCTGGCGACGCGCCACGCAGCGACGCGTCCCTGACGAGGATATCCGGGTCGAACGTCAATCTGGGGTTCTTGCGAAATCCCACCCGCCTGCGGTGGCATTCCACTTGTCCGGCCGACGGCAAGCACGCTATGCTCTTGGGGTTGCGGCTGGCTCGCCGGCCGCGGCTTCCCTCCGACGCCGACATAGCTCAGTTGGTAGAGCAGCTGATTCGTAATCAGCAGGTCATCAGTTCAAGTCTGATTGTCGGCTCCAACATCCCGCAGCGTTCTTCGGCAGACCGGCCGCCACGGCTCCGTCTCCCGCTACGAGCACGATACGGATGCGCCGCTAACGCCCCGCTGTCCGGAACATGACAACGCTGTCAGGTCCAGGATCTCAGTCACCCCGGTTCGCCCGTGCGGCGACTGGCCGGGGCCAGCAACCCGAAACCGGTCAGCGAGGCGCGCAGCGTCTCCGGCTCGGCGAACCGCACGGCGTGCATCCCCAGCGACGCGGCGGCCTCGACGTTGCGCGGCGCATCGTCGATGAACACCGTGTCCTCGGCGCGTAAGCCGTACGTCTCGAGCAGGTGGCGGTAGATCGCGGGGTCCGGCTTCGCGATTCCCAGCGCGCCGGAGATCACGATGCCGCGAAACCACTGCAGGAACGGGAATCGCGCCTCTGCGCGTGGAAAGGTCTCGGCGGACCAGTTGCTCAGCGCGTAGAGCGGCACGTCGCGCGCCCGCAGCTCGGCGAGGATCTCGACCGTGCCGGGGATCGGCCCGGCCATCGTCTCGTCGAAACGCGACGGCCACGCCTCGATCAGCGCGCGCTTGCCTGGATGGTCGCGCGCGAGCAGGGCGCACGCCTCGGCCCACGGCCGGCCGCGATCCTGTTCGTCGTTCCAGGCCGGCGTGCAGACCTCGGCGAGGAACCGCTCCATGGCGGCGTCGTCGCCGTCGAACAGCGTGCGATAGAGATACCGTGGGTTCCAGTCGACGAGGACGCCGCCGAGATCGAAGACCGCGAGAGTGGGGCGAGGCATGCCATGGCACCATGTGAGCGCGCCCACGATGGCAGCGGACGGTGCGTCAGAATCAGAACGCGGCGCGGAGGCCGACGATGCCCGGTGCGGCCCGAGGCGCGCCATCCCTGACGGGTAGGTCGTCTCGTCGGTCAGGTTGTCGACCCGGACGTAGGCGCGCAGATCCCGCGCGGCCGGCGCGGTCAGCCGGACGCTGGCCCCGATGCCCACCGTCGTGGTCCCCGGATAGCGATAGACGCGGGTCCGGCCGCGGGCGAAGAACGACCCGTACGAGTCGCCGCCCGACTGCAGGTCTACCGTCGTGTCGAGGCGCGCCGACCACTGCTGCGTGACCAGCAGCGACACGGTGTGATCGAGCACGCCGGGCACGATGAAGAAGTCGGGCACGGTCAGCGCCTCGTCGGTCCGGGCCTTCGTGTAGGCGTACCGAGCCGGAGATCCGGAGCGTCGACGTCGGGCGTGCGTCGACGGCCAGCTCGAGGCCCTTCGACGATCCACCCGAGCCGTTCAGGTAGCCGAGGAACCGGCCGAACGGATCGGTCGCGGGATCTATGCCGCCCGAGAAGTCGAACGCGGTCAGCGACTGCACGTCGATGACGAACGCCGACGCGGCGATCAGGACACGGCCGCCGGCCAGCGTCTGGTCGACGCCGACGTCGAACGAGCGATAGCGATCCGGCCGCAGCCGCGGATCGCCATAGGCCGAGTAGAACACCTGGCCGCTGGCCGGGTCGCCGAAAAAGCCGCCGCCGAAGCGCTCGTAGAGCGCCGGCGCCCGGTAGGCGTTGCCGACGTGGCCGCGGACCTTGGTGCCGCTCGACGGGATCAGGTAGGCGATCGAGAGGTCGCCGGTCAGCGCCCGCGGCGGCCCCTCGACGTCGACGTCGTCATAAGGATGATCGGCCCCCGACGCCGACAGATCGAGCGCGCCCGAGCGGAACGCCTGGAGCCGGCCGGCGAGCGCGATCTGCAGCCGGCGATCGGCGGCCGAGAACTGCGCGGCGCCGAACAGCGCGTGGGCGGTCTGGCTGATCGACGTCGTGGTGCGCAGCCGGCTGACGAGCGCGTTGTCGTCCTGCAGATCCCCGTAGCTCTCGCGTTCGAACTCGTAGCCGCCGGTCACCGTCAGCCACGACGCCGGCTGCAGGTGGCCGCGCGCATCGACCGTGTCGATGGTGCCGTCGAACTCCGACACCGACAGCGTCTCGGTCTGGAAGCCTGGCCCGAGCGGCCCGGAGTCGTAGCGGCGATGGGTGCCGACGCGCTGGTAACTCGCCTGCCAGCTGGCCCGCGCCGATTCGACGCGGCGCAGCGTGACGGCGGTCGTCAGGAACGACGAGGCGCGGCGGTTGTCGGGGTCGTCGCGGCCGGGGATGAACGTCGCGTTGCCGATCGCGAACGCCTGGCCGGCGTTGGCGCGCTCGAGCTCGTTGCGCGACACGCCGATGGCGTCGACCACGGTGGCGTCGGGGATGTTGGCGGCGGGCACGCCGCTCGCGGTCGGACTGGTGTTGGTGTGGACGCGATCGTTCGATCCGTAGACGCGGACGGCGAGGCTGGTCGCGGCATCGAGCTGGGCGCGCACACTGCCCTGTCCGCCGGCGCTGCGGGCGCGGTCGTTGCCGTCGACGCCGTCGCGCACCAGCCAGTGCAGCGCGCCGGCCGAGTAGGCGACGCGGCCGTCGCCCAGCGAGCCGCCGGTCGTGCCGCGGACGCGGCTGTGGCCGAGCGATCCGATCTCGAGCTGCCCTTCGCTGCGCTGCGGGCCGCCGTCGCGGGTGACGATGTTGATGACGCCGCCGACGGCGTTGCTGCCGTAGAGCGACGACGCCGATCCGCGCAGCACCTCGACGCGATCGAAGTCGATGACGCCGAGGTTCGAGAAGAAGCCGGTGATGTCGCCCTGCGCCGACGCGGCGTCGCGGAGCCGCACGCCGTCGACGAGGACGGCCGCGGCGTCCGAGCGCAGGCCGCGGATGCGAAGCGATCCGAGCTGGCCGGGGCCGCCGGCGTCGCGCACCTGGACGCCCGGCGTCAGGCGCACGGCGTCGGCCAGCGTCACGGCGTTGCGGGCGGTGAGCTCCTCGCCGTCGATCACGCTGACCGCCTTCGACGTTTCGAGCGTCGACTGCGGCAGGCCCGAAGCGGTGACGACGACCGATTCGCGCACGCCGGCGGCGCCGAGCTCGACGTCGTGGGTGACGGCGACGCCGGCGACGCTGACGATCGCGACGTCGGCGCGGAAGCCGGACTTCTCCACTTCGACGACGTAGTCGCCGGCCGGCAGCGCCACGATGGTGAACGCGCCGGTGGCGTCGCTCGCGGTGCGGCGGCTGACGTTGCCGTCCTCGCGGCGGACGCGAACGTCGGCGGCGGCGACCACGCCGCCGTGCCCGTCGGTGACCCGTCCGGTCAGGCCGACGGCGTCAGCGAACGCCGGACGCGTGCCGACGCCAGTGAGCAACGCCAGGGTCAGCGCCAGGATGATCGCAGCTGGCAATCGTCGCCAGCGGCGGGTCGAGTGAAGGAAACGAGACGAGTCGAGTACCGCGTCGGGCATGTGAATCTCCCAGAGCGGCAGACAGTCCACGACAACAGGCGTGCGACGGGAATCCAGGCGGACGACGACCGAGATGGACGCCAGTGCATGCTTTCTGTTCTCCGCAGAAAGGCAGCCAACTACGCCCTGGGTAGGTCTCCTGGCTCGGAGGCTGCTGCGTGTGTGGGACACGCCGCGAGGTCGTTTCACCTTCCCCGGTGCGAACGGCCGACAGGATCGGACGTCAACCCCGAGTGGTATCGAAACGACCGGCCTCGCTCACAGTGGCGGAACCGCGCCGGACTCGCACCGGACTTCCCCGTTATGCCCGTCGTGGGCACCCAAGGCAATCGGGACGATATCACGCCGCGGCGAGGGCGGCCATGGCCAGCAGGACGGCCAGCACCCCGGCGGCGCCAATCAGGCCGATGGCCCGGAGCAGATCGGCGCGGGTGGCGGCGGGCGGATCGTCGGCCCGGCCAATCCAGACGTCGGTGACCAGCACGCCGCGCAGCCAGATCGGCCCGACCAGCCGGCGTCGCAGCGCCCCCGCCGCCGCGGCCTCGCTCCAGCCCGAATTGGGCCCGGGCAGGATGGCGTGCTGGCGGGCGCCGACGACGAGCGCGTCGATGGCCGCGCAGCCGGGCACGAACAGCGCCGTCAGGGCCAGGAGCAGCCACGTCAGGCGCGCCGGCAGGTAGTTCATGACGTCGTCGAGCCGGGCTCCGGCCCAGCCGAAATAGAGGTAGCGCGGCGTCCGGTTGCCGACCATCGAATCGAGGGTCGAGGCGACCTTGAACAGCACCAGCCCGGGCACGCCGCCAATCGCATACCAGCACACCGCGCTGGTGACGCCGTCGGTCAGGTTCTCGGCCAGGCTCTCGATCGCGGCGCGGCGGCAGGCGGCCGCGTCGAGCCGCTCGGCGTCGCGGACGACCAGCGCGCCGACGGCGGCGCGGGCGCCGTCGAGGTCATCGGCCGCGAGCGCCCGCTCGACCCGCCAGACGTGGCGCAGCAGGTCGCCCAGCGCCAGCAGGCTGTAGACGAGGAAGCCGTGCACGCCGAGCGCGAGCCAGCGCGGGCCGCGCGCCGCGGCGAGGACGGCCGCGGACGCCAGGCCGACCCAGATCGCGGCGACGACGATCGTCAGCAGGACGCCGCCGCCACGGCCGTCGAAGCCGAGGCGCCGCAGGCCACGCTCGACGGCGGCGATCGTCGCGCCGATCAGCCGCACCGGATGCGCCGGGTAGGTCGGATCGCCGATCGCGAGATCGAGCGCCAGCGCCGCGCCGAGCACGAGCGGGCTCGGCGCGAGCGGCCCCGGCCACGCCGGGATCACGGCGCCGGCCACTTCTCGCGCCAGCCGAGCGCGAGGGCGGCGGCGACGAGCGGCAGCGGGTCGAGCGGCAGCGGATCGGTGGCCTGAGCGCCGCCGGGGCCGGCGTCGGCGGCCGCGCCCTCGATGGCGACCGCTTGATGGAGGCGCGCGCGGAACTCGCTCCACCGCGACGGAGCCGCGGCCAGGCTCACCGCCAGCGTGGCCGCCTGCTGCACCAGCGCATCCGCGGCGATGCTGGCCGGCAGCGTGCCGTAGCGCACGCGATCGATGACCGCGGCCATCGCGTAGGCGGCCGCCGTCACCAGCGGCTCCATCAGCACCGCGCGTTGGTTGCGGCGCAGCAACTCCAGCGCAGTCGCGTCGAGGTGCGGCGCCACCGCCGCCAGGAGCGCCGCCTCGGTGACGCCGAAGCGGCCGAGGGCGTGGCCGACCCCGCGTGTGTAGCTGGCCTCGAGGCCGTTCTGCCAGCGCAGCGCCTCGAGCGTGGCGCGGCGCACGGCCACGCCGATGATCTGGCCCAGCTTCATGTGCGGGCTGGTCGACGTCAGGGCCGGCGCCCCGCCGTCGACGGCGACGGGCGCGGCGACGCGGTCCTGGATCCGTGCCGGTCCCGGTCGCCAGATCGCGCGAGACGCCGCTCGGGATGGCGAGCCGGGCCAGCGCCGCGCTCTTGGCTTCGGTCATCGTCACCACGGCGCGGGCCAACGCCGGCGCGGTCAGCGGCCGGCTCAGGACCAGCATCGTGTTGATGGTCCCGGCGACGGCGTCCGCTCGCACCACGCCGTCGGCGCTCTCGCGCCACCGCGCCGGATCGCCGGCGCAGGTCGCGTTGCTGTGGACGCCGGCGGTGACGATGGCCGTGGCCTCGACGTCGGCGTCGCGCTCGCGGGCCACCGCCACGTAGTGCATGGTGGCGGCGGTGCCCATCACCGCGGTCTGCTCGGGCGCCGCGCCGATTTCGGCGCAGACGCGCTCGTGGTACCGCTCGGGGCCTTCGTCGAGCATCAGGTGCGCCCGTGCGTCGTGACCCGAGCCTTCGCAGCTCTGATGGTTGACGAGCAGCCGCACGCTGCCGCTGTCGCCGCCGGTGCGGGCCGATGTCGAGAGCACGCGATGCGGCCCGTCGAGATCGACGATCACGAAGCGACCCGCCCGCCGGACGCGTCCCGTGTCGAGCGTCGCCAGCACTTCCCAGTCCATCCTCGTTGCCTTCCTTGCAGGTAGTGGCCGGTCGAGACAGTCCACCAATGCGGCGGTCATTCTAGCGGTCGTCGTCGCCTGCGCCCATCGCGTGACCGGGGTCGATCCGCCGACACCCCGCCCGACGGAGCGTCGTTTCTTGGCCATCGGTGACGAAAAACGTCACCCCGGGCACCCGCCCACCTCGACGACGCGGTCCCCCTCGCTGCACGGTGCCTCACAGCCCGTCGCGGACCTGCAGCCCCGGACGAGAGGACTCGGCGCACCCGACCCCGTCGCGGGCACGTGGCAAAGGGCTTGCGACCACCCGGTGGGCGCCGAGAGGTGTGAGCGCCCGAAAACCAGGGGACGGAGAACAGACGCGTGTATTGCGACCACTGCCAGACCACCGTTGTCGAAGGCGCCAAGTTCTGCCCGTCCTGCGGTGGCAAGGTCGCCGACGGACCAGCCGCGGATGCCTTCGACCCGTCGCAGGCCCCGACCGTGGTCCTCTCGATCGGCCCGTGCGAGAGCTGCGGCGCGCCGTCGCTCCCGGGGTCGACGCTCTGCCTCCCATGCACCCGCGCGTTCGAGAGCATCCTGAACGCCCAGCCGACCGAGCCGATGCCGGCCCCGGTCGTCGCCGCGCCTGCCGCGATCGAGGCCGACGCCGCGACCCTGCTCCAGCCCCAGGCGCCCATGCTCCCCAGCGCGCCTGGCGGCTCCGCGTCCGCTGACGCCGCGACCATCCTCGTGTCGGCGAGCGCCGCCGATCAGGAAGAGCCGCTCGGGGACGACGAAGAGTACGAAGACGAGGACGTCGAAGGCGACGACCTGATGGCCGAGGAGTCGGCCACGTCGCTGGCCACCGCGTCGGCCCAGGCCGCCGACGCGCCGGCCGCGATCGTCACCGATTCGATGGACTGGTCGACCCCGGCGACGTCGTCCGGCGAGCACCGGACCATCGTCGCGCTGCCGCCGTGGGCTCGCAAAGGGCCCGACGCGGATGCCGAGGCCGCCGTCGAGAGCGCACCGGCCGAGCCGGCCGGCGCGGAGCCGGTGCCGTGGTGGGAGCGCAACGGCCAGCCGTCGCCGACCGCCGCCGCCAAGCCCGAGGTCGCCCGCTACGTGCCGCCGCCGTCGGTGACGCCGCCCGCGTCCGCCTCGCTCGAATCCACCCTCGCCCGTCAGGCGATGCGGCCGAAGGCGACGCCCGCCCCGATGGCCGCCCCGGTGGCGGTCACGCGGCCACCGTCGAGCAGCGGCAAGCGCAGCCGGGCGCTGGTGATCGGCGCCGCGCTCGCCGGCGTCGCGGCGATCGGCACGCCGGTGATGTGGAAGCTGGCGTTCGCCAGCAAGCCGAACATCGTCAGCGCGCTGCCGATGGAGCCGATCGCGGCGGAGGAACCCGCCGCGCCGCGGGCCGAGCGCGTGCACGGCCAGCCGGCTCCGGCGCCCGCGGCGGAGTCGCCGCGCATCTATCAGGATCTGCAGCCGCCGGCGGCGGAGCCGGTCGCGCCCGCGCCCGTCGCCGCGGCGCCGGCGTCCGTCGCGCACGTCACGCCCAAGCCGACGGCCGCAAGCCGGAAGCCGGCGGTGGCCGCGGCCGCTCCGGAACCCGTTGCCGCGCCGGAACCCGCGCCGCTGCTCGTCGCCACGCCCCCGCCGGTCGTCTCCGCGCCGGCCTCGGCCGCGCCGCCGCCGGCCTCCGTGCAGGCGGAAGCGGTCCCGCTCGGCCAGATCTTCGAGGTCTCGCAGGTCGAGACGCGGCCGTCGGTCTCGAACCGCTTCGATCCGGTGCTGCCGGCTCGCATCACCAGCGCGACCCCGGTGGTCGTGATCGTGCGCGTGCTGGTGTCGCCGAGCGGCCGCGCCGTCGAATCGTCGTCGGTCAAGAACCCGACCAACGACGCCGGCCTCGCCGCCGCCGCGGCCGCCACGGTACGTCAGTGGAGCTTCGCGCCGGCCCGCAAGAAGGGCCAGGCGGTGAGCTGCTGGGTCAACGTCGGCGTCGTCTTCAAGACCGCCTCCGGCAACTGACGGCCTCGCTGACTCCCAACCGCCAACTTCCAACCCCCAAGGCACTTCCAATTCCCAACGTCCAACCCTGACAGGCACGCCGTCGGGACTTGGGCGTTGGGCGTTGGGAGTGCCTTGGTCGTTGGCGGTTGGTCGTTGGGCGTTCGAGCGCGTAGCGCGGCGCTCCCTACGAGCGCCGCGAGTAGAGCGCGACCAGCGCCGCGCCGATCGCCTGCGACAGGTCGCCGAGCGCCGCCTGCACCACCGTCAGCCGCTGCTTCTGCGCCGACCACAAGTACGGCGCCGCGGCGTCGCGCAGCACCTGGATGTAGCGGGCGCGGAAGGCGTCCGTCGTCGCGTCCGGATCCATCAGCCCGCCGCCGATCACCACGTACTCCGGATCGAGCGCCATCGCCAGCATCGCGACGAAGAGGCCCATCGCCCTGGCCTGGAAGTCGAAGATCTCGCACGCCAGCGGATCGCCCTTCTGGGCCAGGCCGCGGAGGGAGAAGGCGCGCTCCTTCATCGGCAGCGGCGATGACGCCAGCTCGTGATCCGGATGGCGCTCGAGGCCGCGCGCGAGCAGCGCCGGCAGGCCGGCCAGGCTGGTGTACATCTCGACGCAGCCCCAGGTCCGGCCGCAGCCGCAGGTGAGGGCCTCGACACCGAGCAGGTGCAGCGGCGCGGGCATATGCGACGCCTCCATGCCGGCCAGCGTGTCGCCCTCGAGCGGCAGGCCGTGCTTGTCGACGAAGGCGCAGCCGAGGCCGGAGCCCGGCGCCAGCATCACCACCGTCGACGATCCGGTGCCGCCGCGGACGCGCTGCGCCTCGGCGACCCCGCCCATGTTTCCGTCGTTGCCGACGGCCAGCGGAATGCCCCGGCCGGCGCGCGCGTTGAGCGCGTCGCCATAGTGCTGCAGCACGTCGTAGCCGGCGAAGCTGGCCGGGAAGTTCGGGCCTTTGTCCATGACGCCGTAGCGCTGCTGCGGCCCGGCGATGGCGACGCCGACGCCCTGGACCTGCGACCAGGTCAGGCCGTTGTCGGCCAGGTAGATCGCGACCGACTCGACCCACCCGGCGACGACCGAGTCGGGGCCGGCCTGGGCGTTGGTCGGCCGTTGCAGCAGGCGCGTGGAAACCGTCGATCCGTCGGACCAGACTCCGCCGACCTTGGAGGTCGTGGCGCCGCCGTCGGTGCCGATGTAGACGTGGCGTGCTTCGCTCATGGTGTGTCGCCGAACATATCTCAAAGACCGTGCGTCGCGCGCAGCGTGACGAGCAGGGCCGCCGCGACGGCGGCCAGGCCGGCCGCCACCCGCCAGCGGAACGGGCCGCGGCCGATGACCACGGCCATCACCAGCTTGAGCAGCGTGTTGGAGACGATGCCGATGGCGATGGCGGCGGCCGCCGCCTCGACCGCCAGGCCCTGGTGCGACTGCGTCGCCATGGAAGCCGTCAGCGCGTCGACGTCGGTCAGGCCGAGCAGCACGGCCGACCATTGCAAGCCCGCTCCGCCGAAGCGGATCCGCATCTCGTGCAGGCCGATGAGGACGACCTGGAAGATCGCCGCCATCTGCATCGCGGCGCCGAGTTGGAGCGGGTTGCGGAGTGAGGGCTGGACCGCCTCGCCTCCGCCCGGCTGGCGCAGCCCGACGGCCGCCGCGATGAGGCCGACGACGAACGCCGGCGCGAGCGTCAGGCCGAGGGTCGGCAGCACCGCCGGCGCCAGCAGGGCGACCGCCGCCAGCACCCGCGGCACGAGCACCGTGCACGCCGCCAGCACGCCCTGCGCCAGCGGGCCGCCGTCCTCGGGCCGATCGCGGCTGGCCCGGGCGAACGTCAGCGTGACGCCGGTCGAGGAGACGATGCCGCCGATCAAGCCGGTGATGGCCGCGCCATAGCGCGCCGACACCGCGATGCGCGCGACGTAGCCGGCGAAGCTCAAGCCGGCGAAGACGAGCACGAGCAGCCACAGGCTGCGCGGACGGATGCCGCCGCCCCAGGTGCCGAAGGGGCCCTCCGGCACGAGCGGCAGTACCACCAGCGCCAGCACCGCGAAGCGCACGCCGGCGCGGAAGCCCTCGCCGTCGATGCGGGCGACGAAAGCGTGCAAGCGCGACTTCTCGGCCAGCAGCAAGGTCGTCGCCGCCGCCAGGCCGCCGGCGAGCGGGATGCGGCCGAGGCCGGCCAGCACGCTGGCGGCGAGCACCACCAGCGCCGCCACTTCGGTCGTGGCGTCGACGTCGACCCGGCTGGCCGCGACGTAGCCGGCGACGACGAGCGCGGCGGTGGCGCCGATCAGCAGGCTGGCGAGGCTGGTGACGTCGAGCGTCCAGAGCCAGCCGGCGATGGCGCCGACGAGGCCGATGCAGGTGAAGGTGCGGAGCCCGCCGAAGCGCGCCGCGCGGCCGGTCGCCTGGGCCGACCACTGGCGTTCCAGGCCGACGGCGGCGCCGCAGAGGGCACCGGCGATCAGCCGCAGGGTCACGTCGTCGATCACGAGGATCCTCGAGGCGCGAGGATCGGCGTCACCCGCCGATGCGATAGAGGCGGGTGCGCGATCGCAGGAACAGCGCGCCGCCGGCCGCCGCCGGCGACGCCATGAAGCCGTCGCCGAGCTGGTTCTGGGCCAGCACCTTGAACGCCGGACCGGCCTCGATCACCGTCGTCTTGCCTTCTTCGTCGAAGAAGTAGACGCGATCGCCCGACACCAGCGGCGACGCCGAGAAGGTGCCGCCGATCCGCGACGTCCAGACGACGCTGCCCTTCGTCGCGTCGACCGCCTGCGCGACCCCGGCGTCGGTGACCATGAACAGCAGGTCACCCACGAGCGCCAGCGACGGCTTGTTGGGGATGCCGCGATCGAGGCGCCACGCGATGTGCGTCGCCGTGGCGTCGCCCTTGCCGTCGGGACGAATCGCGATCAGGCCCCCCTTCGGGAACCCGGTCGGGATGTAGACGAGGCCATGGCCGATGACGGGCCGCGTGCTGCCCGAATGCGCGTTGCGATCCTCGACCCGCCACAGTTCCTTGCCGGTCATCGGATCGTAGCCGTAGGTCGCCTTCGATCCGGTGCTGATGATGACCGGCGCGCCGCCGACCTCGATGACGTGCGGCGTGGCGAACGCCTTGCGCATGTCGCCCTCGGCCTCGACGGTGCCGTCCGGCTTCAGGTCCTTGAACTCGATCGATCGTTCGGTGCGCCAGAGCGTCTTGCCGGTCTTCGTGTCGAGCGCGACCACGAACTGATGATCGCTGCCGTCGAAGTGCATGATGAGCCGATCGCGGAACACGATCGGTGACGAGCCGGCGCCGCGATAGTGGTTGCAGTCGAAGTCACGGCGCGTCCACAGCACCTGGCCGGTCTTGGCGTCGAGCGCGGCCGTGCCCGGCGAGCCGAACGTGACGAAGATGCGATCGCCGTCGGCGACCGGCGTCGGCGACGCGTAGGTGTTGAAGGGATGCGCGTACTGCGGCGTCGCCACCTCGAACAGCGGCGTGTCCTGGACGATCGCGCCGCTCTCGCGATCGACGGCGACGACGCCGAGGACCTTGCCGTCCGGCGTCGCGGTGGTGAGCCAGACGCGCGAGCCGACGACGATCGGCGATGACCAGGCGCGGCCGTGGATCGGCGTCTGCCACCTGACGTGCTCGCTCTCGGACCACGTCAGCGGCAGGCCCGGCGGCGCCACGCCCTGTCCATCCGGCCCGCGGAACTGCGGCCAGTCATCCGCGGCTCCGAACAGCGACGCCCCCGACAGACACACCGCCCCCGCCAGGCCTACGGCCACCCATGTCGTGCGCATGGGCGCCAGTATAGGACCCCGCGAACGACTCCGGAGTAGTTGAGCAATGACTCCGGAGTGGTTGAGCAATGACTCCGGAGTGGTCTGCAATTTTCCCCCGTCATTGCGGGACAAACCGACGAACGACTCCGGAGTCCCTGAGGAACGACTCCGGAGACGATCGTGAAGGACTCCGGAGCGGAGCGGTCGTATATGGTATATGATGCGGTGCTTCCAATGCTCGTCGATCGCCGAACGCTCCTCACGCGTGGGCCATCCCTGCCGCGGACAAGGTCCGCGCCGGCCGACGTCTGGCTGCGCGTGCACCGCGAGGCGATGGCCTGCCGCTTCGAGGTGCTGCTCTCGGGCGAGGACCATCGCCACACCGCCGCGGCGCGCGAGGCCCTCGCCGAAGCCGATCGGCTCGATGCGGCGTGGTCGATCTACCGCGACGACAGCGCCGTCAGCGCGCTGAATCGCGCGGCCGCCGCGGCGCCGGTCGCGATCGATGCCGAGCTGTTCGCGCTGCTCGCCCGCGCGCTCGACCTCTGGCACGACACCGGCGGCGCCTTCGACATCACCACCACCCCGCTCTCGCGCTGCTGGGGCTTCGTCACGCGCGACGGCCGGATCCCCGATGCCGCGGCCGTCGACGCGGCGCGAGCGGTCGTCGGCTTCGATCACGTGACGCTCGACGGCGACGCGCGGACGGTGCGATTCGCCACGCCGGGCGTCGAGATCAATCTCGGCGCGATTGGCAAGGGCGCCGCCGTCGATGCGATCGCCTCGCGCCTGGTGCGGCGCGGCGTCCGCCACGCGCTCGTGTCGGCTGCGGGGAGCAGCGTCGTCGCCATCGGTGGACGCGATGGCGGCTTCGCCGTCGAGGTCACCTCGCCGCTGGTCGATCGCCCGCTCGCCCGCCTGCGCCTGCGCCGCGGCGCGCTTGGCACGAGCGGGATCGGCCGGCAGGCGATCGTCCAGGACGGGCGGCGCTTCGGCCACGTCATCGATCCGCGGACCGGCTGGCCGGCTGGCCAGGATGGACTGCAGCAGGTCGTCAGCGCCAGCGTGGTGGCCGGCGACGCCGCCACCGCCGATGCGCTCTCGACGGCGATGCTGATTGGCGGCCCGGCGCTCGCCGAACGCTACTGCGCCGAACACCCCGACACCCTCGTGCTGCTCACCACCGACGACCTGCGCACCGTGCGCGTCGGCGCCGCCCGCGCCGCGCTCGTGGAGGATTCGTGCATCTGACACCCGAAGAGCAAGCCACCGGCCGGCGCAACTTCCTGCGCGCCGTCGCCGGCGTCCCCGTCCTGGCCGGCCTCGGGGCGGCGTCGCTGGCCCGCGGGCCGATTGCCGGCGGTCCGGTCCGCATCGGCTACATCGGCGTCGGCGGCGAAGGCCGGGTCCTGCTCGGCGCGACCGACACGGCCTACGCCCATGTCGTCGCGATGGCCGACATCAACCCGGCGCAGCTCGCCCAGGCCGATGCCGTCCTCGAGAAGGGCGGTCACGCCAAGGCCACCCACTACGCCGAGTGGCGCGAGATGATCCAGAAGGAATCGCTCGAGGGCGTCGTCATCGCGACGCCGCTGTGGTCGCACGCCGAGATTGTCGTCGACTGCCTCGAGGCGGGCTTGCACGTGCTGTGCGAGAAGATGATGGCCTGGGACGTCGAGGGCTGCGAGCGGATGCGCGCCACGGCGCGGCGCACCGGCAAAATCCTCGAGATCGGCTACCAGCGCAACTACAACACCGTCTACCAGGCCGCGCACGACGGCATCGTCAAGGCCGGCGTCCTCGGCGACGTGTTCATGGCCCGCCTCGCCTGGCATCGCAACGGCAACTGGCGCCGCACCGGCGACCCGCCGGTGGCCGGCTACGATCCGTCGAAGTGGGGCTATCCGTCCTGGGAGCACCTGCTCAACTGGCGGCTCTACAAGAAGTACTCGCGCGGCCTGCTCGCCGAGCTCGCCAGCCACCAGGTCAACATCAGCAACTGGTTCTTCGGCGCCGAGCCCGAGGCGGTGATCGGCACCGGCGGCATCCATCGCTTCAAGGACGGCCGCGAGGTCGACGACCACATCTACGCCACGTTCGAGTATCCGGGCGGACGCACAGCGGTGTTCTCGACCATCGAGTCGAACGCCTTCGAGCGCAACTACGAAGTCTTCTACGGAACGAAGGCGACGCTGCTGATGCAGGGCGAGTCGGAGGCCTACCTGTTCGAGGAGGGCGCGGCGACGCCCGCGGCGGCGCGGCCGACCGGCATCGACGCCCAGCCGAAGGCAGCCGGGCCGGCCTTGTCGGCGTCGGAAAGCCGGGCCGCCGACGCCGCCGGGCGACCGCCCAGCGGCGGCGCCACCGCCACCAACGCCGATCGCCTGGCCGCCTACCGCGCCGAAGTGTCGGGCTTCTGCTCGGCGGTCCGCACCGGCTCGCCGCTGCTGTGCGGCCCGGATCGCGCCATCGGGTCCGCGGTGGCCTGCATCACCGCGGTCGACGCCATCGCCGGCAAGACGCGGCTGCCGATCCGCATCGGGGCGGCCGTCCAGTCATGACCGGCTCGCGCTGGCAAGGGATCGCGCTCGTCGTCCTGCGGACGCTCATCGGCTGGCACTTCCTCTACGAGGGCTACTACAAGCTGGTGCTCCCGGCCTGGTCGACGGCGGGCGCACCGCTGCCGGCCTGGAGCGCCGGCGGCTACCTGCGCGCCGCCAGCGGGCCGCTGGCCCCGGCGTTCCAGGCGCTGGCGTCGTCGAGCCTGGCCGGCTGGATCGACGTCGCCGTGCCGATCGCGCTCGTGCTGGTCGGGCTCTCGCTGGTGCTCGGGCTCTTCACCACGCGCGGCTGCCAGGGCGCGGTGCTGTTGCTGGCGCTGTTCTATCTCGCCGCCATTCCGCTCGACGGCGTGGCGCGGCCCGGCGCCGAGGGCGCCTACCTGATCGTCAACAAGACGCTCGTCGAGCTCGGCGCGGCCGCCGTGCTGCTCGCCAGCCGCACCGGCGCCATCGCCGGCCTCGATCTGCTGCGCCGGCGGCCGGCGCCGGCGACGCGGCCTCAGGCGAACGTCAGCGCTTGAAACGCGGCCGGCACGTGGAAGCTGGTCACTCGCGCGCGATCGCCACCGTGACGCGGTAGTCGCTGGACGGGATCGGCGTGGTGGTCTCCGGGTAGGGCTGGAGACCGGCGATGGACAGCTCGTAGCCGCCGACCGACGCGATCAGATCCTGGCCGGTGGTGCCGCCGACGGTACGCAGCCGGATCTCGGCGGCGCCGCTCCCTGCGACCGAGACGTTGAAGACGACGAGCGCATCACCCGACTGGATGCACAGCGCGGTCGCCGGGCAGCGCGAATCTGCGGCGACGCGTTCGAAGCCGAGGCGAAGCGGTGTCGAGGCGACGGCCGTCACTTCGCCGGGCCGCAAGGTCACTTCGGTGCGGAACGCCCCGCCCGGATCGTTCGGCGACGAACAGGCGGCGGGGGCGACGAGCGCGGCGGCGGCGACGAGCGAACGGAGTCCCGATGAAAACGACATGAGCTGATCCTCAGGCAGGCAGCGGCCTCGATTCTACCGCCGGGCGCGCGTCGGCGGCGCGTCTTCCCGCGGCGAGGCGGCAACGGCTGTGCTGGGGCCGCCTTCGTCGTCGCTCTCGCGATGAACCGCCACTTCGCGGGTTACGGCGGCGACGTGGCGCGCCGCCGGGCGAAACAGCCCGTCGACGCCGATGAGCATCGATCCCGCGGCGCGGCGCATCTCGTGGCGCGGCCGCGGCGACAGCCGACTAGAGGATCCAGCCGCGCAGCTCGCAGGCGACGAGGACGCGGTCGATGACCCAGGCGGCGGCGTCGAGCCCGAGCAGCCACGCAGCGACGGTGGTCCAGGAGCCCGCAGAGGAGCGTAGCACCGGAAGCGGCCGCGTGACGCCCCGGGCCTTGACGCTGGAGCCGCCTCCCCCTAGGCTTAACGCTGTTAAGCATGGGATCGAGCGAACGGCGGGCCCGGGCCAAGGTGGCGCTGCGACAGCAGATTCTCGACGCCGCGCGCGAGTTGTTCGTGCGCGAAGGCTACGACGCGGTGTCGATGCGGCGCATCGCCGCGCGCATCGAGTACTCGCCCACCGCGATCTACCTGCACTTCCCCGACAAGCAGTCGATCCTGACGGCGCTCTGCGACGAGACCTTCGAGAAGCTGTCGATGCGGCTGGCGACGCTGTTCGCACGGACCACCGATCCGCTCGACCGGCTGCGCGACGGACTGCGCCTCTACGTCGAGTTCGGGCTCGCCCACCCGCACCACTACACGGTGTCGTTCATGGTCCGGCCGCCTGACGCGCGGACCAGCGAGCCGACCGCCGGCCACCGCGCCTTCGCCTTCCTGCAGTCGGCCGTCGCCGGCGCGATGGCCAGTGGCGCGATCCGTCCGGGCGAGGTCGAGACCACGTCGCAGGCGCTGTGGGCCGCCTGCCACGGCGTCGTCGCGCTGCTCATCACCATCCCCGAGGATCGCTTCGCGTTCGTGCCGGCCGACCGGCTGGTCCGGCACATGCTCGACACGCTGATCGCCGGGCTGCAGGTGTCCGCCGCGGTCCCCGCGGCCGCGGCGGCCAGGCCTCCGGCCAAAGCCAGGCCGGCCGGCGCCGCCTCGCCAGCGGCCGCGGCGCGGACGCCGCGTCGCCCCTCGTCCACCCCGCGTCCGCGCCGCTGAGGAACCGTCGCCGCCGCCGTGCGTCCAAGCAGCATGTCCGGCACTTAACGGTGTTACATCCATGAGCACTGTGAAGCGGCTCGTCCCCCTCGCCTGGCGCAACCTGCTGCACGACCGCGTCCGCTTCGCGGTCACGCTGACCGGGATCGTCTTCTCGGTGCTGCTGTCGGCGATCCAGCTCGGGCTGTTCGTCGGCTTCACCCGGGCCACGTCCGAGGTCATCAGCCACTCCGGCGCCGACGTCTGGGTCCGCTCGCGCGGCGTGACCCACCTCGAAACGGCGGCGCCGTTCCTGGAACGCCGCCGTCATCAGGTGCTCGAGGTGGCCGGCGTCGTGTCGGCCAATCCGCACATCGTCCGCTTCGGCAACTGGATGCGGCCCGACGGCGCGCTCGAAGGCATCCTCGTCGTCGGCATCGATCTCGAGAGCGGCCTCGGCCGGCCCTGGAACCTCGTCAGCGGGCGGGTGGCCGATCTCGATCGCGACGACGCCGTCATCGTCGACGACCTCTACGCCGCGAAGCTCGGCATCGCGGCCATCGGCGACACCGCCGAGATCAACGGCGTCCGAGCCCGTGTCGTCGGCTTCACCCACGGCATCCGGTCCTTCACGACCGCGCCGCCCGTCTTCACCCGCCACGCGCAGGCGCAGCGCTATCTCGGGATGGCCGGCGACCAGACGCTCTACCTGCTCGTGCGCGCCGGACGCGGCGTCGACGCCGGCGACCTCGCCCGCCGTATCGAGGCGGCCGTGCCGGGCGTCACCGCCCAGACGACGGACGACTGGCGCGCCGCCCAGCAGCACTACTGGATGTTCGGCACCGGCGCCGGCGTCACCGTGCTGATCGCCGCCGGCCTCGGCCTGCTCGTCGGCGTCGTGGTCATGGCGCAGACGATCTACGCTGCTACCGTCGATCACATCCGCGAGTTCGGCACGCTCAAGGCGATGGGCGCCACCAACGGCTACATCTACCGCGTCATCATCGAGCAGGCGGTCATCAGCGCGGTCGGCGGCTACGCCGTCGGCATGGCCCTGGCGCAAACCGCCTCGGTCCTGAGCCAGCGCGGCACGACCGCCATCCTGCTGCCCTGGCCGCTCACCGCCGCCCTCTTCGCCATCACCGTCGGGATGTGCGTGCTGGCCTCGATCGTCTCGATCAACAAGGTCACCCGCCTCGATCCGGCCATCGTCTTCAAGGGATGAACGCCATGCCGCCTGCCCTCGCCGTCTCGCGCGTCAGCAAGACCTACGGAACCGGACCGACCGCCGTCCGCGCCCTCGTCGACGTCTCGCTCGACGTCCACGGCGGCGAGGTGCTGCTGATGATGGGCCCGTCCGGGAGTGGCAAGACGACGCTGCTCTCGATCATGGGCGGCATCCTCGACGCCTCGAGCGGCAGCGTGCGCGTCCGCGGCGAGGAGCTGGTCGGCCTGCCCGAGCGCGAGCGGCCGCGCATCCGCCGTACCCACATCGGCTTCGTCTTCCAGGGCTTCAACCTGTTCCCTGCCCTGACCGCGCTCGAGAACGTGGCGCTGCCGCTCGACGTCCGCGGCGAACGCGGGCCCGCGGCCCGGGACCGCGCCCGCGTCGCCCTCGAACGCGTCGGGCTGGAGGCGAAGATCGACGCCCACCCGGCCGACCTCAGCGGCGGCCAGAAGCAGCGCGTGGCGATCGCCCGCGCCCTCGTCGGCGATCCCTCGATCGTGCTGGCCGACGAACCGACCGCGGCCCTCGACTCGGTCTCGGGCCGCACGGTTCTCGAGCTGCTGCGCGACCTCGCCCGCCAGGGCGACCGCGCCATCGTGCTGGTCACGCACGACAGCCGGGCCATCGCCTACGCCGATCGCATCGTCTCGATCGAGGACGGCCGCCTGCGCGAAGGCGCGCACGAAGCCGCCACCGTTCCCTCCCCATCGCCAGTCGTTGCGCACTCGCGCCGACCGCGTGCGGACGCCGCGGCGCGCCCAGCGCCGCGCATAGCACGCCGCACGCTTGAAGGTCGGCCCGCGGCCGTGCCTGAGGGCGCGGCCGCCAAGACCAGATAGGAGACATCGCTCATGACAAGACGAACGCTCGGATGGATCGTCACACTGCTCGCCGTCGTCGCGACGACGGCGGTGATCCTGGCCCGCCCGGCCACCAGGGCCGGCGCCGCCGGCGACGCCGCGCCCGGCGCCGCCGCCACGTCGGCGCACGATGCCGCGCTGATCGTCGGCCCGGGACGGGTCGAGCCGATCTCCGAGGAGATCGCCGTCAGCGGCGAAGTCCCCGGACGCTTGCGCGCCGTCCTCGTCGACGAAGGCGATCGGGTCACCAAGGGCCAGGTGCTGGCGGAAGTCGAGCCGGCCGAGGACCCGAGCCCGGCTGGCGGCGGCCCGGGCCGCGCTGGCCATCGCGCGCGCCGAGGAGCAGCGCCTCGTCAACGGATCGCGGATCGAGGAGCGCGCTGAAGCGCGCGCGGCGGCGGCGCAGGCGGAGGAGGTCGCGCAGCAGGCCGGCGCGGAGCGGCGCCGGCGCGAGACGCTGTTCGCGGAAGGCGTCATCGCCCGCGAGGAGCTCGAGCGCGCCATCCGCGACGAACGCGTCGCCGCGGCCCGGCACGTCGAGCAGCGCGAGCACGCGCGCGTCGTCGATGCCGCCGCCCGCGACGACGAGCGGGCGCGGGCCCGGGCCGCGGTCGACCTCGCCGCGGCGCAGGCCGACGAAGCTGCCGTGCTGCTCGAGAAGACGCTGGTGCGCGCGCCGGTCGACGGCCTCGTGCTGCGACGGCATCTGCGCGCCGGCGAGAGCCTGGCCGTGCTGCCGGTGCCGTCGCCGATCGTCACCCTGGCCGACGTCAACGCGCTGCGCGTCCGCGTCGACGTCGACGAAGCCGATATCGGCGGGCTGCGCGTCGGCCAGACGGCGTGGGTCACCGCGGACGCTTACGGCACGCGGCGCTTCGCCGGCCGCGTGGTCCGCGTCGGCGAGATGCTTGGCCGGGCCCGGATCCGCACCGACGATCCGGCCGAGCGGATCGACCACAAGGTGCTCGAGACCCTGGTCGAGCTCGAGCCGTCGACCCGCCTGCCGATCGGCCTGCGCGTCGACGCCTTCATCGCCCGCTGACGCCGCCCGCAGCCCCGGGCTTGGCCCCGGGCTGAGCCCGGGGCTGAGCCCGGGGCAACGCTCTGGGCTTGACTACAGCTGTCGTCACGACTATCCTGACGACAGTTGTAGTCACGAGGGTCCCGACCATGCGAACGATTGGCGATCAGGAACTGTCCTTGCTCCGCGACGTGGCCGCGCACGGCGCGGCGACCGTCGCGGAAGTGGTCGAGCGCTTCGGCCTGCCGCGCGGGCTGGCCCGCTCGACCGTGCTGACGATGATGGAGCGGCTCCGCAAGAAGGGCCACCTGTCGCGGAAGCAGGTCGACGGCATCTATCGCTACGCGCCCCGCACCGCGCCCGGCGACGCCGTGCAGCACGCAGTAGCGTCGTTCGTCGACCGCACGCTGGGCGGATCGGTGACGCCGTTCGTCACGTTCCTTGCCGAGGCACACCAGGTGTCCGACGCGGAGCTGGCCGAGCTCGAGGAGCTGGTCGCCCGGCTGCAGGACGAGCGGCGGAGGTCGTCATGATCGCCGGGCTCGTCGATCACCTGGCCTGGGCCTCGGTGGCCATCGCGCTGATGGTCGCGGCGGCCTGGCTCGTCTGCCGGCTGCGGCCGTCGCTCGCGCCCTCGACGCGCAGCACGATCTGGTGGCTGGTCGCGGCCGCCGCGCTGCTGCGCCTGGCACCGATCCCCGGCCTGACGTTGGAGATCTCGCCCGAGTCGCAGCTGGCGGCGTTCCTGCCCGGCGCCGCTCCATCCATGCCCTCGGCCCCCGCCATGGCGCGCGCCCGCGCCGCGGCCGCGCCGTCGATCCCCTTCGGGGCGCCGGCGATGCACGACATCGCCATCGAATCGTTCGCCCAGCCGCTGACGCCGGCCAGAACCGCTGCCAGTCGGGGATCGACCGGCGCCGCGACCATCGCCGGGCGCACCACGACGACATCGAGCCGCTGGCTGGAATGGCGCTCGGCCCTCGCCGCGCTCTGGTGTGCGATCGCCGCTGCGTTGCTCCTCCACCTTGCGATGGCGACGCGACGCCTGCGCGCCCTGGCCCGCACCGCGACGCCGGTCGCCGCGGAGATCGCGGCCGAAGCCGATCGACTCGCCGCCGCGCTCGGCCTGCGGACGACGCCGCCGGTCCGCGTCTCCGCCGCGATCGACACGCCGCAGGTGTGCGGCCTGTTCCGTCCCACCGTGCTGCTGCCGGCCGACGCGCTGGCGGCGTTGTCCCCGCGCGAGCGGGCGATGACGCTGTGCCACGAGCTGGCGCACGTGCGCCGTCTCGATCTTGCCCTGGCCTGGGCGCCCGCCCTGATGGAGCGCCTCCTGTTCTTCCACCCCGGAGCCCGACTGGCGGCGCGCGAATATGCCTTCGCGCGCGAAGCCGCCTGCGACGCCGACGTGCTGCAGCACCTCGGCGAGACGCCGCGCGACTACGGTCGGCTCCTCCTCCGCCTCGGGGTCACCCGCCGGCCGGCCGCACTGGCCGCGGCCCAGTCGTCGCCCTCGACGCGGCTCCTCCGAAGGAGACTTGCGATGCTGAACGATCACGACTCCTCGCCGCGCGTCGGTCGCGGCCTCTGGCTGGCCGGAACGCTGCTCCTGCCGCTGGCCCTCCCGCTGTCGCTCGTGGCGCGTCAGGCCGAACTGCTGGAGCCGCCGTCACCCGCCGCCGCCGCGGCGGCTGACGCCGTCACCCTGCCGCCGCCTCAGCCCGGCGCCGGGTCGATCCGACGCGCCGGGTATCCGCGGCGGCGTCCCGGGCGGCATCAGCGGCGGCGTCGGTGGTGGCGTCGGCCGCGGGGTTGGCGGCGGAATCGGCGATGGCATCGGCGGCGGCATCGTCACCGACGACCAGGATCCCCCGCCGCCGCCCCAGACCCCACTCCCGCCCCAGACCCCACTCCCGCCACCGGCGCCCGGACGCGGCCAGGTGCCGCCTCCCCCGCCTCCCCCGCCGCCTCCGCCGCCGCCCGCCGATGGCCACGGCTACTGGGTCAACAGCAGCGGCGGCAACACCATCATGCTGTTCGATGGCAGCGGCACGACGATGTTCTCCGGGTCGAGCCAGGACGCGAAGGAGGCCCGACGTCTCCGCGGCAACAGCGGCGAGCCGTTCCTGTTCGTCCGGTCGAACGGCACCGCCTACGTCTCGCGGGACCGCGCCCTGATCGATCGGGTCAGGAACGAATTCCGCGAGCAGCGCGAGCTCGGTGAGCAGCAGGGCCGGCTCGGCGCCGAGCAGGGCGAGCTGGGAGCCCTGCAGGCCGAGTTGGGCCGGCAGCAGGCCGGCATGGGCGCCAGGTTCGCGGCCGCCGGACAGGCGATGGCCTCGTCGCACAACGAGAGCCTGCGTGCGCTGGAGTCGGCGCTGCACGTCCTGGAGCGCGACGCGAGCGCCAGGAGCGCAGAGCTCGACGCGGCGCGGCGCGCCGTCCGGGAAGCCGTCGTCGCGCTGCGGCGCAGCAGCGCCGTGAGCGCCGGCGAGGCGCACGAGCAGGCCGCCGCGCTGCGGGCCGAGGCGGAGGCGATGCAGGGCCGGCAGCATGACGCCGCCGTGGAACAGCGCGCCCTTGGCGAGAAGCAGGCGGTGCTCGGTCGCCGCCAGGCCGAGCTGGGGCGCCAGCAGCGGGTCGCCGCGGAACGTGCCGCGCAGCGGATCCGCCGGATCATCGAGAAGGCCGTGGCGGCCGGCGAGATCCAGCCGGTCAAGTAGTGCGCTCGGGGGCGACGGTCGCGCTGCCTGGCGCGACCGTCGCTCCCCTTCAGGCCTTCGGCTCGAAGGTCAGGGCGCAGCCGTTCATGCAATAGCGCTCGCCCGTGGTCGCCGGACCGTCGTTGAAGACGTGGCCGAGGTGGCCGCCGCAGCCGCTGCACAGCACTTCGGTCCGGCTCATGCCGTAGCTGCGATCGACCTTGGTGATCACCGAACCCGGCAGCGCCTTGTCGAAGCTGGGCCAGCCGGTGCCGCTCTCGAACTTCGTGTCCGAGGCGAAGAGCTGCTGGCCGCAGCCGGCGCAGCGGAACATGCCGTCGCGCTTCTCCTTGTTCAAGGGACTGGTGCCGCGCGGCTCGGTGCCGCGCTCGCGCAGCACGGCGAACTGTTCTGGTGAAAGAGTGGCCTTCCACTCGTCCGCGGTCTTGCTGACGGACGGGGTCGACGGGGTGTCGTGGCCGGGTTTCTGGGCGTTCACTGGGACCTCCGCGCGTTGGATGCACGCGACGGGTCCATGGTATCGCCCTGGCGGACCGCCCGGCTCCAGGCGAGGCGCTAGTCCCCTGGAACTAGGTGGTCAGTGCCGCCCGGAGCGACCGCAGCGTGCGCTCCATCGATTCGCGGGCGAAACGGGTCACCATCGGGCCGACGACCGGGCGAACCACATACGGCACCGAACGGCTGAGGCTGACCGATTCGCACTCGATCAGGACGCCGCCCGGCACCGCCTCGTAGCGCCACCACGCCCGCAGCGCCCACAGGAAGCCGCGATCCTCACGCGGCGCCAGGTCGCCCGGTCCGCCGATCTCACGGATCCGCGTCGCGACGCTGTCGCTGGCCACGCGGCCGGGCGTCAGCGTCGTGTAGCGGACGTCGTGCTCGGTGTCGTAGTGCGCGGTCAGCACCTGGGACCGCGTGATCGCCAGCATCACCAGATCGCGATCGGGGCCCTGCGGCAGGATGCGAGCCGTGACCACGTCGGGCTGGCGCAGCAGCGTCTCGACGCGCCGGACGCGCGCCAGCACCGTCTGCAGGTCGACGTGCGGCACGAAGGTGCGGCCCCGCCAGTGGTGGACGAGCGCGTCGGGGACGTCGACGATGGTGCCGCTCGAGGGCGACACCATCTCCCAGACCGTGGTCGGCTGCGGCGCCGCCCGGCAGCGGCCGCATCGGGTGGCGGCGCTCGGCCTGGATGCGCGCGTCGGTGGCCTGGACGTAGCGGCCGAAGGCGCTGACCGTGGCCTTGGCCGGCGACGCGGCCGACGCGGTAGCCGCCCCGCCGGCGAGCACCACGAACGCCACCGCCGCGATCCGCGTGATGCGCTCGGCGTCGAACAGCGCCCGGGTATTGCGGATCGAGGCGACGACGAAGGCGATGCCCATGCCGGCGATGGCGACGACGCCGCCGACGTCGAAGAGCAGGAAGGGGCCGAACCCGAACGGCGAAACCATCGGCCGCCAGGCCAGCGCCGCGACCCCGATCGCGAGCAGGATGCGCAGCTCGGTCGGGCCGACGCCGAGGAAGGTCATGGTGAAGACGCCGCGGACGTGGGTGGCGAGGTAGACCTCGGCGGAGACGAGGAGGTAGGCCGAGAGGACGCCGAGGGCGACGAGCGGCGACATGAAGCCCGAGGCGCCGAGACCGCAGAACAGCATGGTGGCCCCGGCCAGGTCGATGACGTGATCGACGTAGAACCCGAAGCGCGGCCGCTCCTGCTTGCGGACCCGGGCCAGGGTGCCGTCCAGGCTGTCGCCGAACCAGTTGAGCGCCAGCGACAGCACCACCCCCACCAGCCCGACCATCCAGTACTGCGCCGCCCAGAAGCAGAGGCCGGCGCCGGCCATCGCCGCCAGGCCGAGGCCGCTCAGGTGGTCCGGCGTGACCCACGCCGGCAGCCGCTGCGCCAGGTGGATCGAGGGCGCGCCGTTCGGCGCTCGCCAGGGGGCTGCCGTTGGTCCGCACGTGGTCGATGAGCTGTTGCCGCATCACATGTCCTCCACCGTCAGATGCGCGGGGCGGGGACGAACCGGCTCACTACCTGTCGGCGGCGGGCCCCTCAGGCCCGCCGCGTGCGCAGCGTCGACCGCGGTAGTGAGTCCGCCGGCGCTGGGCGCACCGGCGGACAACCGCGGGCTGCGCGAGCTTGCACTAACATGGGCAGGCTATGCCCATCTCCGTTGGCGACCGTATCCCCGATGCTCCCTTGACCGCCGTCACCGCGGCCGGTCCGATCCAGACCACCAGCCGCGAGATCTTCGGCGGCAAGACGGTGGTGTTCTTCACGGTGCCGGGGGCGTTCACGCCCACCTGCAACAACCAGCACCTGCCCGGCTACCTGGCGCAGCACGACGCGATCAAGGCCAAGGGCGTCGCCACGATCGTCTGCCTGGCCGTCAACGACGTGCACGTCATGACCGCCTGGGCCAAGGCCAACGACGTCGGCGATCGCATCCTGATGATTGCCGACGGGAACGCCGACTTCGCCCGGGCCCTCGGCCTCGACAACGACTCGTCGAAGTTCAACATGGGAACGCGCGCCCGCCGCTCGTCGATGGTCGTCGAGGACGGCGTGGTCAAGGAGATCAACGTCGACGGCCCCGGCAAGTTCGAGGTCTCGTCGGCTGAAGCCACGCTCTGCCAGCTGTAAGCTGACGGACGCCTAACGCCGCTCCAGGACGCCGGCGTAGACGCCGGCAAGCGCGTCGAGCGCCACCGGCCAGCGGTAGCGGCGGACGACCATCCGGCGGGCGCGGCGGAGACGGGCCAGCGTCTGGCCGGGCCGCGCCAGCACCTGCCCCAGCGCCCGGGCCAGCGCCGCCGGCGCCGGGCGCGCCACCACCACCCCGGTCGCGGCGTCGAGATAGTCCTCGATGCCGCGCGTCGACGCGGCCACCACCGGCACCCCGAGCGCCATCGCCTCGAGGACGGCCAGCCCCTGCCCTTCGTCGAGCGACGCCGAGACGAACGCGCACCAGCGGCGGACGAACGGCGCGACGTCGGGGACCGGACCGGTGAGTCGGACCGCGTCGTCGAGCCCGGCGTCGGCGATGGCCTGGCGCACCACGTCGGCGTAGGCGTGGTCGGCGACCGGGCCGACCAGCTCCAGCGCCAGATCGGGCCAGGTGCGGCGGACCCGCGCGAACGCCTCGACGACCGCGACCTGGTTCTTGCGCGGCTCGATCCGCCCGACGAAGCCGACGATGGGCCGCGCCTCGGAGGGGCCCCGTGGCTCGGTCACGTGGTCCAGCAGATCGATGCCCCACGGCAGGTAGCGCAGCCGCGACTTCGGCACGCCGAGCTGGGCCAGGCGCGCCTGGTAGGCCCGCGCGATGCACACGACGCGATCGAGGCGGGCCAGCCCCCAGGCGTCCATCGTGTCCATCCAGGCCGGACGCCCGACGCCCCAGCTGTTCAGGTGCGCGATCGCCGCGCCGTGCCACGGACCGCGATCGCGGCAGATGGCCAGCGCGCAGGCCGGCACGCCGGCGTGAGCGTGCGCGATGTCCGGGCGCCGGCGCGCCAGCAGCCGTCCCAGGGCATCCACCGACGGCCAGAACACGTTGGGCTCGCGGGCGAAGAAATCGAGGCGGACGTGCGCGACCCCGGCGCGCCGCAGGCGCTGGCGCTGCGCCGGCCAGTCGCTGCCGCCACGCGACCGGCCGGTCGTCACCACGGTGACCTCGGATCCGGCGGCCCGCTGCGCCTCCGCCAATCGCACCAGCGCGCCGCCCGCACCGCTCCACAGGAACGGCGTCACGTGGACGATGCGGCGCGGCCAGGGGCGCGCGAGATCTCGGTCCGGCACGGGCGGATTGTAGCGTGCGGCTCGGGGCTCAGCGGCCGGTGCGATTCGGCGCGGCCGGGCGGGCCGGCAGCGGCGTCCGCGTCTCGAGCGCCTTCATCACTTCCGCGACGGCGCGTTCGAGCTGCGGATCACGCCCGGCGATCACCGACTTCGGGTCGTTCTCGACGTCGATGTCGGGATCGACGCCATAGCCCTCGATCGCCCAGGCCCCCTTGGCGCTGGCGAAGCCGAACTCCGGCACGTTGACGACACCGCCGTCGAGCAGCGTGCCGCGGTTGGTGATGCCGACGACGCCGCCCCACGAGCGGCGGCCGACCAGCGGGCCCAGCTTCGCCTCGCGGAACATCGCCGGGAAGATGTCGCCGTCCGAAGCCGAGTTCTCGTTCAGGATCGCGACCATCGGGCCGCGGAAGACGCCGTCGGGATAGGTCGACGCCATCGAGTCGGTGCGGGCGTAGCCGAGCGCCAGCACCTGGCGGCGCAGCCGCTCGATCAGCATCCGCGAGACGTTGCCGCCGCCGTTGGCGCGGACGTCGACGACCAGCGCCTCGGCGTCGATCTGGCCGTAGTACCACTTGATGAACTCGCGGATCCCGTCGGCGCCCATGTCGGGCACGTGCAGGTAGGCGGCCCGCCCCTTGGACAGCTCGGCGACGCGCTTGCGGTTGGCCTGCACCCAGTCGAGATACAGCAGGCTCTCCTCGCTCGCCAGCGGCTGGAAGGTGACCGTGCGGGCGCCCGTCGCGGTGGGCGTCGCGTTGAGCGTCAGCGTCACCGGGCGATCGGCCTTGTTGCGCAGCAGCCGATACGGATCCTCGGTCGCCTTCGGCTCCTCGCCGTCGATCGCCAGGACGTAGTCGCCGACCGCCGCCTGGACGCCGACCTCGGTCAGCGGCGCGCGGTAGCGCTCCTCCTCGTTCTGGCCGGTGAAGATCCGGGCGATGCGGTACTTGCCGCTCGCCTTGTCGAGCTCGAAGCGGGCCCCGGGCAGCGCCACCCGCGCCCGCGGCGGCACCACCATGTCACCGCCGGCGATGTAGGCGTGCTGAACGGTCAGCTCGGCGATCATCTCGGCGATCACCGTGTTCAGGTCGCCGCGGTGGGCGACGTGCGCGACGAGCGGCTCGTACTGCGTGCGCAGCGCCGCCCAGTCGTAGCCGTGCATGTTCTCGACGTAGAAGAAGTCGCGGTAGCGGCGCCACACCTCGCCGAAGATCTGCGCCCACTCCTCGGCCGGCACGCGGTCGTACATCAGCCCGCTGTTCGAGACCGGTTTCTTGTTCGAGGCGCCGCCCGCCGACGCGTCGAGGAGGACGAAGCTGCTCGACCCACCCCCACCCCCGCCCCCGCCCTGGCTCACCAGCAGCTTGGCGCCGTCGGCCGACAGCGCGTAGCCCGACATGTCGGGCACCAGCGTCGTCTCCTTGCGATCCTTGCAGGCGTAGAAGCGCAGTGATCGGTCGCGATCACTGTCGCGGCCGTAGTAGCCGGCGCCGCTGACGGTGTAGATCAGGCCGTTCTTGTTGGCCGACAGGCCGTCGTAGTTGTCGGCCGGCAGCGGCACGCGGATGACCCGGCCGGCCAGGCCGTCGACGTCGATGACCAGCTCGCTGCCCGCGGACGCCGGGACGACGGTCTTCTTGTCGTCGGCCCTGCCGTCCTTGGGGGCGTCCGCCTTCGTGTCCGCCTTGTCGTCGGGTTTCTTCTCGTCGGCCTTCTTGTCGTCCTTGTCGGCGCCGATCTTCACCTCGTCGCTCTCGGGCGGGAAGAGATTCGGCACATCCTTGCGCAGCGCCAGTGCGAACAGGCCGGTCGTGCGATTGGTGGCGAAGTTGAACTCGACCGTCGACAACTGGGGCGCGAACTCCCGGTCGCTCTTGAAGAACAGGTACTTGCCGTCGGGATCCCAGGCCGGAGATTCGGCGTTGAAGAGCGGATCGGTGACCCGCCGCACCTGGCCGTCCTTCTCGTTCCAGATATGGACCGAGGCCTGTCCGTTCGGCCCGTTCATGCTGAACGCCAGGACGTGGCCGCGCGGCGCCCAGGTGTAGTCCTGGATCTGGCCACGCGGCGCGTCGACGATCTCCTTGATGGTCTTGTCGGCGACGGTGACGACGTAGACCTTGCCGTCCTTGTCGCCGAAGGCGATGCGGGCGCCATCGGGCGACCACGCCGGCGCATAGCGGAACGCCCTGCCACCCTTGGTCAGCGCCTCGGGCTTGCCGGTCCCGTCCTGGGCGATGACGTAGAGCTCGTCCTCGCCGGACAGGTCGGACATGAACGCGATCCGGGCGCCGTCCGGCGACCACCGCGGCCACTTGTCGTGGGCGCCCGAGGAGCGCGTCAGGTTGCGGGTCGGCCCCTTCTCGATCGGCGCCGTGAAGATGTCGCCGCGGGCCGCGAACAGGGCTCGCTCGCCCTTCGGGCTCAGCTCGATGTCGCGGACCTGGCTGCCGACCGGGATGCGGCTCGGCCGCCTGGCCAGCCCATCGTCGGGCACGGTGATGGCGATGGCGTTCGCCTTGCCGGTCTTGGTGTCGAAGACCTGCAGCCCGCCGTTCGACTCGTAGACGATGCGGCCGCTCTGGGCGTCCTCGCTCGGCCAGCGCACGTCCCACGTCGTCGACGTGGTCAACGGCGCCACCGTCTTCTTCGCCACGTCGTAGGCGTACAGGTTGAAGGTCCCGCTGCGATCCGAGTTGAAGTAGATCGTCCCGCCGATCCACATCGGATCGCGATCGGCGCGCGGGTGATCGGTGATCCGCGTCGCGTCGTTCGTCTTCAGGTCGAAGACGAACAGGTCGTTGGCCTGGCCGCCGCCGTAGCGCTTCTCGGACCGGAAGTCACGGAACCGCGGCGAGTAGACGATGCGGGCCCCATCCGGTGCATACGCGCCGGCGCCGGACTCGGGCATCGGCAGCGGCTCGGCCGGGCCGCCTGTCGCGGCGACCGTGTAGAGCCGCGTCATCGGCAGCGTCCACGAGTCGCGGTGCGACCGGAACAGCACGCGGGCGCCGTCGGTCGACCAGCCGTAGACCTGGTTGTCGTAGCCCCAGCGCGGCGTCAGCGGCCCGCGCGCCGGGTAGAACGTCAGCTGCGTCGGCACGCCGCCGCTGCTCGGCATCACGTAGACCTGCTCGTCGCCGTCGTACTGTCCGGTGAACGCGATCCACTTCCCGTTCGGCGAGAACTTGGCGAACAGCTCGATGCCTGGATGCGACGTGAGGCGGCTGGCGGTGCCGCCACCGGCCGGCGCCAGCCACAGGTCGCCGCCGTGGGTGAAGACGACGCGGTCGCCCTGGATGTCGGGGAAGCGCAGCAGCTTGGACTGCGCCGCGGCCGGCACGGCGGCGAGCAGCGACGCGGCGCACAGCGCCGACGAGAAGACGAAGGCGCGGGCCAGGACGGACGTCACGAAAACCTCCTAGGACAGCGCCGACGCCTGCGGATCGCGGGCCAGCGCCTCGTCGACGAGCTCGATGGTGTGGACGACGCGCGGCGCCTCGGCGCCGGCGATCGCGGCGAGGTGGGTGGCGAGCTGGGTGAGGCAGCCGATGTTGCCGCTGACGACGACGGATGCGCCGGTCGCCAGCACCGCTCGTGCCTTGCGCTGGCCGAAGGCGTGGGCCAGCGCCGGCTGATCGAGGTTGTAGGTGCCGGCCGAGCCGCAGCAGTCGGGATCGGCGATCTCGACGAGGCGCAGGTTGGCGATGCGCCCGAGCAGGGCGCGCGGCTCGGCGAAGACGCGCTGCGCGTGGCGCAGGTGACAGGCGTCGTGGTAGGCGACGGTGATCGGCTCGGGCCAGCGCGGCGCCAGCGTCACGCCGAGCTGCTCGAGGAACGCGCTCACGTCGACGGTGCGGCGAGCGAGCGCGGTGGCCGCCGCCGCATCCGCCGTGCCCTCGAACAGGTGCGGGTACTCCTGCATCCCCGAGCCGCAGCCGGCCGCGGTCGTGACGACGGCGTCGACGTCGGTCGGGAACGCGGTGACGTTGACGCGCGCCCGATCGCGGGCCCGCTCGCGATCACCGACATGGAGGGCGAGCGCGCCGCAGCAGCCCTGCCCTGGCGGCACGAGCACCTCGACGCCGCATTGCGACAGCACGCGGATCGCGGCGGCGCCGATGTTCGGCGCCAGCACCTGCTGCGCGCAGCCGGCGAGCAGGGCGACCCGGGCGCGGCGCGCGCCGCGGGCCGGGGTCAGCGCCGGCAGCGGCTGCGCCGGCGGCACCGACGGCGGCACCAGCGACAGCATCGCGCGCATCGAGGACGGCAGCAGCGGCGCCGTCCACCGCGCCAGGCGCCCGAGCCGCAGCGCCCAGGCGAAGCGCGTCGGATAGGGCAGCGTCTCGAGCAGCACGTCGCGCTGGACGCGAGCCAGCAGGGAGGCGCCCTTCTGGCGAGCCGCGTGGGCGCGGAACGGCGTCAGCAGATCGCCGTAGGGCACGCCCGACGGACAGGCCGTGGTGCAGGCCAGACAGCCGAGGCAGCGATCGATGTGCGGCTGCACGTCGTCGAGTGAGAGCTCGCCTTCGAGCGCGCTCTTCATCAGCACGATACGCCCGCGCGGCGAGTCCATCTCCTCGCCCAGCTCGCGATAGGTCGGGCACGCCGGCAGGCAGAAGCCGCAGTGGACGCACGTCGACACCGCGTGCGCCATGTGTGCGCCGGCCGGCCCGTACGCCTCGGCGTCGATTTCGTGTTGCATCAGCCTCTGAACGTGCCGCGAGGATCGAACGTGTTGCGGACGCGGGACAGGAACGCGTCGTCGGGCCGCACGCCGAGCATGGGATCGACCGGCGCCGGTCCGACCAGCGCAACGCCGGACAGGCCGTGCTCGACGAGGAGCGCGTCGAGGTCGGGCCACGATCCCGGCCAGCCGACCCAGGCCACTTCCCCGCCGGCGCCGTAGCGCCGCGACGCCCCGGCACGCGCCAGCGCCGCGTCGAGCGCATGGATCCGCGACGGCGTCACGGCGACCTTGGCCAGCGGACCCGGGACCCAGGCGAAGTCGCGCGACGCGGTCCACCACGCCTCGGCGTCGGCCGGCGCGAGCGCCACCGGCGGCTCGACGGTCGTCGCACGATCGTGGCCGAGGATGGTGGCGAGCCCGTCGGCGCGGGCGTCGATGGCGTCGGCGGCGCCGGCGATCCGGACGATCACCGCGCCCTCCGGCGTCAGCTCCAGCGCATCGGGATCGGCGGTCGATCGTCGCACGCGATCGAGCACGGCCAGGGCGTCGCCGAGGCCGGCGCAGGCGACACGGATCGTCCGCTGCGCGCGCGGCACCGGGAACACCTTGAAGGTCAGCTCGACGAAGACGCCGAGGCGGCCGAGGCTGCCGAGCAGCAGGTGGTGGAGATAGAAGCCGGCGGCGTTCTTCACGACCTTGCCGCCGCCGCGCACGATCCGGCCTTCGCCGTCGACGAACGTGGCGCCGATGAGGAAATCGCGCACGCCGCCGTGGTGATACCGGCCCGGCCCGTTCAGGCCCGACGCCACCGTGCCGCCGATGGTGGCGCCGCGGCCGGCGAGCGGCGGCTCGAAGGGCAGCGCCTGGCCGTGCTCGGCCAGCCGGCCCTCGATCTCGGCGATCGGCGTCCCGGCCAGCGCCGTGAACGTGCACTCGTCCGGCTGGTATTCGGTGATGCCGGCAAGGCCGGCCAGATCGAGGACGACGCCGTCGCCGGCGTGGTGCAGGGCCGGCTTCGACCGGCCGGCAATCGGCCGGACGCGGGTGGTGTCGCCGATGCCGGGCGCGGCGTAGAGTACCGCCTCCTGCACCTCCGGGATCGTCGTCGGCTTCAGCAGCGACGCGGGAAACGTCCTCACGACGGCACGCGCTCCGCCGCCGTCGCGCGCGCCGCCAGGTGGCGCGAGGCCGCGGCCTGGGTGACCGGCGCGAACACCTTGCCGGGGTTGGCGATGTCGCCCGGATCCATCAGCCGCTGCAGCCGCTTCATGCAGGCGATGTCCTCCTCGCCGTACATGCTCGGCGAGGAAGTCGCGCTTCTCCAGGCCGACGCCGTGCTCGCCAGTGATCGAGCCGCCGAGCGCGATGCACAGGCGCAGGATCTCGGCCGCGCAGGCCTCGGCGCGATCGTGCGCGCCGGCGACGCGGCCGTCGAACAGGATCAGCGGGTGCAGGTTGCCGTCGCCGGCGTGGAAGACGTTGGCGACGCGGATCCCGTGCCGCGTGCCGATCGCCTCGATGCCGACCAGCGCCTCGCCGAGGCGGCTGCGCGGCACGACGCCGTCCTGGACGATGAAGTCGGGGCTGAGACGGCCGACCGCCGAGAACGCCGACTTGCGGCCCTTCCACATCGCCAGCCGCTCGGCGGCGTTCTGCGCGATGCGCACCTGGTAGGCGCCCGAGGCATGGATCAGCGCCTCGAGATCGACGAACTGGGCGTCGATGTCGGCGGCCTCGCCTTCGAGCTCGACGAGCAGCACCGCGGCGGCGTCGAGCGGATAGCCAGCGTGCACCGCGGCTTCCGCCGCCTGAATCGCCAAGTGGTCCATAATCTCCATCGCCCCGGGCAGCAGGCCGGAGCGGACGATGCGTGAGACGGCGTCGCCGGCGGCGGCGAGCGACCGATAGGCGGCGAGCACGGTGCGGAAGCCGGCCGGCCGCGGCAGCAGGCGCAGGGTGATTTCGAGCGCGATGCCGAAGCGGCCCTCGGAGCCGACGAAGCCGCCGACGAGGTCCGGCCCGACCGGATCCAGGCTGCGCCCGCCCAGCGTCGCCAGCGTGCCGTCGGCGAGCACGACCTTCAGGCCGAGGACGTGGTTCAGCGTCATGCCGTGGCGGAAGCAGTGCGCCCCACCCGAATTGAAAGCGACGTTGCCGCCGATGGTGCAGATCGCCTGGCTCGACGGATCGGGCGCGTAATAGAGGCCGAGCGGCAGGGCGGCCGCCGAGACATCCAGGTTGATCACGCCGGGCTCGACCACGGCGATCCGATCGACCGGATCGATCTCGAGGATGCGGGTCAGGCGGTTGAGCGCGATGACGATGCCGTCGACGTGCGGCACCGCCCCGCCCGACAGGCTGGTGCCGCTGCCGCGGGCGACGAACGGCACGCCGGTAGCGGCGCAGAGCCGCACGACCGCCACCACCTCGTCGGCCGTTTCCGGCAGGACGACGGCGCGCGGGCGGGCGCGGAACGTGGTCAGGCCGTCGGACTCGAAGGCGGCGAGCCCGGCCGCGGCGGTGATGATCCGCGCCGGCGGGAGCACCCGCGCGATCGCCGGCAGCAGCTCGGAAGGGCCGACGTCGCTATGGTAGTCGTTCGCGGCGCCGGGACACTAGAATGGGCCCGTGCGCGCCACGCTGACTGCCCTGCTCGTCGCTACCGGAACCGTCCTGGCTTGTGCGTCCGCCCCGACCGCGCCAACCGACGGCACGCCGCCGGTAGCGCAGGCCCCGGCCGAGGCCGGCTTCGTCGCCCTCTTCAACGGACGCGACCTCGACGGCTGGACCGGAGCCGTGGACGGCTACCAGGTCGTCGACGGCGCGATCGCCTGCAAGTCCGGGCGGGGTGGCACGCTCTACACCCGCGGCCAATACCGCAATTTCGTCGTCCGCCTCGAGTTCACGCTGCCGCCGGCCGGCAACAACGGCCTCGCCATCCGCTATCCCGGCTCGGGCGATTCGGCCTACGTCGGCATGACCGAGCTGCAGGTGCTCGACGACGGCGACCCGAAATACGCCGACCTCGATCCACGCCAGGCGCACGGCTCGGCCTACGGCATGGTTGCCGCGAAGCGAGGTCACCTGAAGCCGGTCGGCCAGTGGAACGAGCAGGAAGTCACCGTCCGCGGCTCGACCATCACGGTGGTGTTGAACGGCACGACGATCCTCGACGCCGACCTGTCGACGGTGACCTCGTTCCTGGCCGACTCCCCGCACCCGGGCAAGGACCGCACCGAGGGTCACTTCGGGTTCGCCGGCCACAGCGACCCGGTCGCCTTCCGTAACATCCGGATCCGCGAGTTGCCCTGATGACGTCCCGCCCTTTCGCGACCGGGCCCCAATCGGGCTTGACGATCACCGATCTGCGCGTCCACTCGATCGCCATCGCCGATCCGCCGCTGCGCAGCTCCTACGGCCTGCATCAGCCCTACGCGCTGCGGACGATCCTCGAGCTGGTCGGCGACGGCGGCATCGTCGGCCTCAGCGAGACGCACGGCGGCGACGTCATCGCCGCCCAGTTCACCCAGCTCCGCGACCGCCTGATCGGCCAGGACGCCTTCACGCTGATGGCGTCGCTGCTGCCGATGATCGACCCGACGGCGGCCGCCGACGGCGATCGCTCGCAGACCTACAGCGTCCCCGGCGAGAACCCGCTCGACGCCGGCAATCGCCTGTTCTCGGCGATCGAGCTGGCCTGCCTCGACCTCATCGGCCAGGCCCTCGGGAAGCCGCTGTGCGACCTGGTCGGCGGCCGCGCGCGCAGCGCCGTCCCGTTCTCGGCCTACCTGTTCTACAAGCACGGCGGCGGCGGCGGCTAGGCGACGACGCGCGCGAGGATGAGTACGGCGAGTGCCTGATCGCCCGAGGCGATGGTGCGCCAGGGCGGCAGATGATCGCGCAACTATGGCTTTCAAGCGAGATCAAGCTCAAGGCCGGCGTGCTCGATCCGGACCGGTCGAGATCGACACGATCAAGGCGTTGCGCGCCGAGTTCGGCGACGGCGTTGCCGCTGCGCATCGATCCCAACTGCGCCTGGTCGGTGAGACGTCGTCGAGTCGGCCGCGAGCTGCATGCGCGAGCTGTCCGCGGCGGCTATCTCGAAGATCCGTGCGCCGGCATCGACGGCATGGCCGAAGTGCGCAGGCGCTGCTCGCCGAAGGCAACGACACGCCGCTGGCGAGCAACGTCGCCGTCGACGGCGTTCGCGATCTGCCCGCGGCGATGCGGCAGGACGGCGTGCAGATCGTGCTGTCCGATCCGCACTACTGGGGCGGCATGCGGCAATCCAGCACCTCTTCCACCTCTGCGCAGTCGCTTCGGCATCGGCCTGTCGATGCACTCGAACAATCATCTCGGCGTGCAGCTGATGACGATGGCGCACGCCGCCGCCGCCTGCCCGCATCTGACCTACGCCTGCGACACCCACTACCCGTGGCAGCCGCCGACGACGAGGTGGTGGCTGGGCGGCCGCATTCCCGTTCGTCGACGGCTGCGTCGCGATCCCCGATCGAGCCGGGGCTCGGCGTCGACCTCGACTACGACAGCCTGGCGCGCGGCCGAGAGCGCTACGTCCAAGCTGCCGTATCGCAAGCGCGACGATCGAAGCCGAAATGCGCCAGCACGTCGATCCCGACTGGAAGCGCATGCTGCCGCGCTGGTAATCACGCATGCCAACGATGACTCCGTCCGACTTGCGATCGCGCCTGCCGGCGTGTTCGGCTTCCCCGTCACGCCGTTCACCGACGCGCTCGCCGTCGACCTCGCCGGGCTCCGCGCCAACGTCGCGGACGATGACGCGCATCCGTTCTGCGCGATGTCGCCGCCGGCGGCACCGGCGAGCTGTATTCGCTGAACACCGAGGAGCACATCGCCGTCGTCAGGACGTCGGTCGAAGCCACCGCCGGCCGCATGCCCATCATCGCCGGCGTCGGCGGCAACATCGGGGTCGCCATCGAGCAGGCGACCAAGGCATGGAAGGCCGGCGCCGACGGCATCTTGTCGCTGCCGCCCTACTACCCGCACGCCGACGAAGCGGGCCTGCTCGCCTACTACGCGGCCATCGGCGCGGCGACGCCGCTCGGCCTGCTCGTCTACAGCCGCGACTGGGTCAACCCGGGGCCGGCCTTCGTCCAGAAGCTGGCCGACCTGCCGACCGCCATCGCGTGGAAGGACGGCCAGGGCGACGCGCGGCGCTACCAGATCATCATGAACGCCGTCGGCGACCGCTTGCACTGGGTCGGCGGCGCCGGCGACGACCTCGTCGGCACCTACTATCGCCTCGGCATCCGCTGCTACACGTCGAGCATCTCGAACGTCTCGCCGAAGCTGGCGCTGCAGCTCCACGACGTCGCCGCCAACGGCGACGAGGCGACGCTGGCCGAGCTGATGAAGAAGTACGTCGTGCCGCTCTACGCCTTCCGGGCCAAGCGCAGGGGCTTCGAGGTCTCGGTGATGAAGGCGATGATGCAGATCCAGGGGCACGCGGCCGGCCCGGTGCGCCCGCCGTTGGCCAACCTCAACGCCGGCGAGCTCGACGAGCTGCACGCGCTGATGGAGACGTGGAAGCCGGTGCTGTAGCTTTCTCGGGCGGGGGCGCTCGGCGCGCCTCCCACGCGCCGTCCCAGACGAACGCCAGGCTGCGCGGAAGAGCGTACTTCTCGCCGCAGCGGTCGCAGAGCCAGTCGTCGCGATCGACGTAGGCCGGGCCATGGGCCACGTAGCCGGTCCTCGTCGCCACTCCGGCCGATCAGCTCCGTGCACAGCGTGCAGTGCTCGACGTCCCACGCGCCGGGCACGATGCGGGTCGCCACGGCGCCTGCGGGCAGGTGGCCCGCCTTCGTCGACATTTCCTGACCGCCTTGGATGAAGTGCTGCGCGTCGCTCGGCTCGAAGCGCACGCGCCGCCACTCCGCGTCCGGGTCGAGGATCATCGTCAGGTGATAGGCCTGCCAGCGGCCGTCCAGCCAGTGCGGTCGGCTGCCGCGCTGCAGGGGGATGATCGGCGGTCCAGAACGGCGCGTGGAACACCGCCCGGCCGGTCGCGTCGTCCAGATCGAACAGATCGCCGATCAACGGGTCGGCGGGATTGTAGAGCCAGCTGCGGCCCGCCTGCACGCTGCGCAGCTGCGTGAAGACTCCGTGCAGCCGCGGCGAGTCGGCCGACTCCACATGCGAGATCTCGAACGCCGGCAGGCCTTCGAGTCCGGTCGGCATCGCTTGAACGCTCACAGCCGCTGGGCGCCCTCGAGGGCGCCCAGACGCCGACCGAATGTCCCGAGCGGCACGTGGCCGGCCTTCCGTGCGCTCTGGAGCATGAGGCAGTCCGAAAAGCCTGGCCGCGGCGTCTCGCGGAACTGAGCGAGTGCGGCTTGGACGACGTCTGCGTCTTGAATGCCGAGTGTGGCGTGGTCGAGCAGCATCTCGACCACAGCGACGATCTGCGCCGGGCTCCGCTCATAGACGGAGGCCAGCACCCACATGGTCTCCGCCAGAACCAAGAGGGAAACCCACGCGCCACCGGCGACAAACGCCTCGGCCGCGGCCACCTGGCGCGGCTCGTCGCGCGCAATCAGGCGGACGAGGACGTTCGTGTCAACGGCGCGCATGCCGTTCCCGGATGCTGCGGCGTAGACCTTCCTTCAGATCGGCGAGCGTCCGCCGCGCCGGCGGGCCGTCGGGAAATGCCGCCCGGTGCGCATCCTCCGAGGTCGCCTTCCCGGCCCGCCGCACGACGACGTGGTCGCCATCCTCGGCCCATTCCAGCATCGAGCCCGGTCCCACGCCGAGTCGCCGGCGAACCTCAGCCGGCACAGAAATCTGGCCCTGAGCCGTCAGCTTCGAATGAGCCAGTGCCATAGAGGCATATTACCACGGTAATGCGCGGCATCTGGCGATGCCGGCGGAGGCGGCTGGAGGCAGGAGCCAACAACAGTGAAGGCGCCCGCCTGGCATCTGCCAGCGCGAGCGCCTTCTTGCAGTTCCGCCTGCCCGAGCTGCCCGACGACGCGCCCAGCGTCGTCGGCACGGCAGCGAGGATTGCGGGGCGGCCCGCGACGGCGCCTGAGGGGCGCCGGCGCCAACAATCAGAGGTTCAGCTGCATCACGGTGTTGCTGACGGCCGTGCCGCCTAGCACCAGGCAGTTCGCCGTGATGTCCTGCTTGCCACCGGCGACGCGCTCGAGGTCGCTGTCCGACAGCTCGCCCTCGGCGGCCGCGTACGGAACGATCACGTGGATGGTGTCCGCCGTGTCGGCCACGGCCTTGACCGTCGTCGCGCCCAGCTGCGAGTTCAGCTGCTTCTCGATCGTCGCCTTGGGGTCGCTCAGGAGGGCGGCGCGGTACTTCGGGTTCTCGGTCGCGAACTTGCCAACGAGGTCCTGGATCTGGCCGCGGGTCATCTTTTCCATGGTGTGTGCTCTCTTCTGGGGTCTGTCGAAATCGTGGTTTGCTTTCCAACCGACCACCGGTTGGTCACGGCATCTCTAAGAGCAACCGCGATGCCATTGACGACAGCGGTGGAATAGTCAATGAAATCAGGCCGTCTTCGCCCCTTGCACACATCGACGCACGCCGCCGGTTGGGGCCTGGGCTCCAGCGGCCCGGGCTGAGCCTCCAACTGTCGAGCCCCGTCGCTACTGCTTCAGTTCGATCCGAAGGACGTGCATCTCCGTCGTGCCCACGTTCTGCACCGTGTGGATGACGGCCTCGCTCCAGGCGAACGAGCCGGCGTCGCGATGGCCGACCTGCGGCGCCTGGCCGTCGACGGTGATCCTGGTGTCCTGGCTGGCCAGGTAGACGCTGAGACCGTGCGGATGGCGGTGCCGTGGCTCGATGCTTCCCGCCGGCACGCGCACCCGCAGGATCCGCACGAACATGTTCTCGAACGCGATCGTGTGGCTGTCCGGCGCGACGCGCACGGGGTCCAAGCCGTCATCGCCCTGGTGAAAGCCCGAGACCGCGATGCCGGCGAGGATCGCGCCGACGGCGGTGAGCAGCAACGTTTTCCGTGTCACGAGTCGCCTCCAACCCGCGGGGCCTGACGCGGCGGAATCCGACGGACCGGCCGGATCTCCTCCGAAACGCCTCGCTTTGCGCGGTGCGGGCGATTGTAGTGGGCCGTCCTGGTGATTTGTGAATTGGATTCCGGCGCGCGGCGCCCGTCTGGCAAGGCGCGAAGAGCGAGCGTATGGGGCATACGTGAGCGATGAGCAACGCCGCCAGGCGGGATGCCCCGCCCGGAAGCCGCTTTGGAAATCACCAGGACGGCCCACTGGTCCGATGAAAACAGGAACGCCCGGCTCCAGTTCCCTGGCAGCCGGGCGTTCTAGCAGCGCCGCCTGCCCGAGCTGCCCGACGACGCGCTCAGCGTCGTCGGCACAGCAGCGAGGATTGCGGAGCGGCCCGCGGCGGGTTCTGAGGGAGCCCGCCGCCAGCCAAGCGATCAGAGGTTCAGCTGCATCACGGTGTTCGAAACCGCGGTGCCACCGAGGACCAGGCAGTTCGCCGTGATGTCCTGCTTGCCACCGGCAACGCGTTCGAGGTCGGCGTCCGACAGCTCGCCCTCGGCGGCCGTGTGGGGAACGATCACGTGAATCGTGTCCGCCGTGTCCGCCACGGCCTTGACCGTTACCGCGCCCAGCTGCGTGTTCAGCTGCTTCTCGATCGTCGCCTTGGGGTCGCTCAGCAGGGCGGCGCGGTACTTCGGGTTCTCGGTCGCGAACGTGCCGACGAGGTCCTGGATCTGGCCGCGGGTCATCTTTTCCATGGTGTGTGTCTCTCTCTGTGTTTGAAGTCGTGGTCTGCTTTCCAACCGTTCATCGGTTGGTCACGGCCTCACTAAGAGCAACCGCGGTGCCAGCCGCGCCGGGCGAGACATCGCCAATGAAACAGGCCGATCCTGCCAGATCGCGCCGGACACGACGCCGCGGGTTGGGGCCCGCCTCCAACACCGCTGACCTGCAGCTCCAAGGCCCCCGGAGGGATGGTCAGGGCGTGAAGGACGCGTAGAGCTGCCACGGCCGGTCGCGCTCACCGTGGACCTGGAGGTCGTACGGCGCTGCCTTCGGGTTCAGCTCGGCGACCACCCGCGCCGCTCAGGGCGCATCACTGGTGTAGAAGACGAACTCGCGGCGGGCGTCGGTGGTGAGGACGAGGACTTCGATCGCCTTCCGGTCGCGCTCCAGTGCGTCGACGAGGAGCGTCTCGATGCCGTTGAGGTCGGCCGCGGCGGCGTAGTCCGCTCCGCGCGGGAGCGGGACCACGATGCTGACCCGCTCCGGGAACCTCGCGCCGCCGGCGAGGGAGGCCGCTGTCACGTTGCGGCGCACGAGCACCCGCTGCCCCTCGCGGGTCGTCTCGCTGACGCTCCAGCGACCATCCCACGGGTCGCCGGGAGAGGCCGAGGCGGCCGGCGGCGGTGACTGCTGTCCAAGGGTTATCAGGGCGAGCACGACAGCGCCGACGATCGAACCGGGCATCGAAACCTCCGGCGTCCAGTATCGCCGACCCGCCGCGGCCGCCATCTGCGCCGGATCGTGCAGCTGTACGCAGCGAAGGCGCCCGCCCGGCATGTTGCCGGGACGAGCGCCTTCTGATGCGGCTGCCGATATCGGATCGGCTGACCGCGGTCCGCGAGCGGGGTCGCCCCCGCGAACCATCAGAGGTTCAGCTGCATCACGGTGTTCGAGACGGCCGTGCCGCCGAGCACCAGGCAGTTCGCCGTGATGTCCTGCTTGCCACCGGCAACGCGCTCGAGATCCGAATCCGACAGCTCGCCCTCGGCGGCCGCGTACGGGATGACCACGTGAACGGTGTCCGCCGTGTCGGCAACGGCCTTCACGCTGACCGAGCCCAGCTGGGTGTTCAGCTGCTTCTCGATCGTGCCCTTCGGGTTGCTCAGCAGGGCCGCGCGGTACTTCGGGTTCTCCGCCGCGAACTTGCCAACGAGGTCCTGGATCTGGCCGCGAGTCATCTTGTCCGCCATGGTGTGTTCTCTTTCCTTGTGTCTGTTCGAAATCGTTGTTTGCTGTCCAACCGGTCATCGGTTGGTCACGATCTCTCTAAGAGCAACCGTGGTGCCAAGTGCGCCAAACGTGACATCGACAATGAAATCAGGCTGAATGGCGGGACCTGGCCCCCCGCTCAGGAGGCGGGGTTGGGGCGGCAGCTCCATTCACCGGGGCTCGGGCTCCAACGGCACCGGGTCCCAGCCCTCCAGGCGCCGGCCGAGCCGCTATACTCACGTCGCGTCAGGTGACCCACTCCCTCCGCTCCGGGGCCGTCCGTGCCCTCGTCCCGCTTGGCTACGTCGCACTCGCCATCGCGGCGAGCTGGCCGCTGGCCCGCGACTTCGCCACCTACACCATCGGCGACATCGCCTACGACGAGCGCCACGCGATTCTGGCTGCTGTGGTACACGGCGCAGGCGCTGGCCGGCCGCGTCAGTTGGCCTGACACCACCCATCTGCTGTGGCCGCACGGCATCTCAGTGCTCGTCGACGGCGTCGGGCCCCTCAACGGCGTCGCCGCCCTGCCCTTCTGGCCGTGGGGCGCAGCGGCCGCCTTCAACGGCGCGGTCGTCGTCGGCCTGGCGCTGAGTGGCTGGGCGCTCTACGCGCTCGCCCGCGGCATCGGTCTCGAGCGCGGACCAGCCTTCGTGGCGGGACTGCTCTACCTACTCTGGCCGATGCACCTGATCGGCCTGAACGGTCACCTCGAGCGGATGTTCCTGGGGATGCTGCCGCTGACGTTGCTGGCCGGCCTACGGGCCTTCGATCCGGCACGCGGTCGCGTGTGGCTGGCCGCACCGGGCGTGGGACTGCTCGGCGCGCTGCTGCAGAACGGCAACCAGTTCACCTTCGCCGCCCTCGGCGTCGCCCTGCTCGGCGCGCAGACCTGGTGGGCCGCGCCGCCGGAGGAACGCGCCAGACGCCTGCGCCGGATGGCCCTCGCCGGCGCCGTGTCGCTGGCCATCTGCGGTCCGCTGCTCGTCGCGATCCTCCGCGTCATGCGCGATCCGGCGCTGCAGGTCGCTCTCGCGGACATGGCCTTCTACTACGCGCCCGATGCGCTGAGCCTGGTCCTGCCGGCGCCGCACCAATGGTGGGCCGGCTGGCTCTATCCGGATCCCACCCACGTGCACGACTTCGTGTGGGCCTCGACGCTGCCGGCCCTGAGCCCGACGCCGATCTGGTACGGGACCGGCGTCGAGACCGCGGTCACCATCCCGTTGACGGCGATCGCATTGTGCGCCTGGGGCTGGCGGGCGCAGGCCGGCCGCGCCTGGATCGTCTTCGGACTGGCGTTCGTCGCGCTGTCCCTGGGACCGCGCCTGCGCGTCGGCGGCGTGGTCACGCCGCTGCGGATGCCGTTCGCCGCCGCCAAGCACGTCCCCGGCCTCGACGTCATGCGGACGCCGGGCCGCTACATGTTCATCGGCGGCATCGGCTTCGCGCTCGCCGCCGGCGCGGCGCTGTCGACGCTGACGCGGCGTCACCCGTCGCGCGCGACCGCGCTCGTCACCGCCGCGGCCTCGCTCGCCGCGGTCGAGTGCTGGCCGCGCGCCTGGCCGCAGTCGGCGCTGCCGCAGGTGCCGGCCTTCTACCGGCAGCTCGCCGCGGATCGCTCTGGCGGCGCCGTCCTCGATCTGCCGCACGGCGTGTTCTGGCACAACCAATACGCCTCGGCCTACATGTACTACCAGACGGTCCATCACCGGCCGATCGCGTGGTCTGGTACCTCTCGCGAGGGCATCTGCGCTACCCCAACGCCGGCCTCGAGGGCCTGTGGACGGCGGAGGCGCCGGCCGGACCGGCGCTCCGGGCCCGGCTCCGCGCGCTCGGCTACCGTTACGTCGTGGTGCATCGCTATCCGTGGATCTTTCTCGGCGGCTCCGTCGCCGAGGGACGCCTCGGCGGGCCGTGGGGCACGCCGACGGCGACGGCGGGCGATGAACGGCTGATCAAGGAAGCGTTCGGCGGTGAGGCGCCGGTGCATGAAGACGATCTGGTGACCGTGTGGGCGCTGTGACGACGACCCCGCCGCGGTGGCGGCGGATCCTGGTCGGCCTCGCCGTGCCGCTCGGCTACCTCCTGCTGGCGATCGCGGCCAGCTGGCCGCTGGCCCGCGACTTCGACACCTACACGGTCGGCGACGTCCACTACGACGAGCGCCACGCCATCTGGGTGCTGTGGTACACGGCGCAGGCGCTGGCCGCCCACGTCAGCTGGCCGGACACCACCCACCTGCTGTTCCCGCACGGCATCTCGGTGCTCGTCGATGGCGTCGGGCCGCTGAACGGCGTGCTGGCGCTGCCGTTCTGGCCGTGGGGCGCGGCCGCGGCGTTCAACGGCACCGCCCTGCTCGGCGTCGCGCTCTCCGGCTGGTGCCTCTACGCGCTGGCTCGCGGCATCGGCTTGGCGCGCGGCCCGGCGTTCGTCGCCGGGGCGCTCTTCCTGCTCTGGCCGATCCACCTGATCTCGCTGACCGGCCACCTCGAGAAGCTGTTCGTCGGGATGCTGCCGCTGACGCTGCTCGCCGGGCTGCGCGCCTTCGATCCGGACCGGTCGAAGGCCTGGCTCGCCGTGCCCGGACTGGCGCTGCTCGGCGCGCTGCTCCAGAACGGCAACCAGTTCATCTTCGCCGCGCTCGGCGTCGCCGCCGTCGGCGTCCAGACCTGGCTCGCCGCCTCGCCCGAGGCGCGGCCGGCGCGCCTCCGCCGGATGGTGATCGCCGGCGCGCTGTCGCTGGTCGTGTGTGCGCCGCTGCTGCTGGCGATCGTCCACGTCATGCGCGATCCAACCCTGCAGGTCGCCCTCGGCGAGCAGACGCGCTACTACTCGCCCGACGCCCTCAGCCTGCTGCTGCCGGCGCCGCACCAGCGCTGGGCGGTGTGGCTCTTCCCGAGCCACATGCACCTCACGAACTACGTGTGGGCGCCGACGTGGTCGGCGCTGGCCCCGACCGAGGACTGGTACGGCGTCGGCCTCGAGACGTCGGTCACCGTCCCGCTCACGGCGATCGTGCTGTGCGTGCTGGCATGGCGGGATCGGACCGCGCGACCGTGGATCATCTTCGGCCTGATCTTCGCGGTGCTGTGCCTCGGGCCGCGGCTGCGCCTGCTGGGCGCCATACTGCCGATCGCCATGCCCTACGACGCGCTCCAGCACGTCCCCGGCCTGGACGTGATGCGGACGCCGGGCCGCTTCATGATGCTCGCCAGCGTCGGCTTCGCGCTCGCCGCCGGCCTCGGACTGGCGGCGCTGCAGCGGCGCCGGCCGTCATCGCGCACCTGGGTGCTGATCGGCGCGGCGCTGCTGGTCGCCGCGGAGTGCTGGCCGCGCCCGTTCGCGCAAACCGCGCTGCCGCGGGTGCCCGACTTCTACCGCCAGATCGCGGCGGGCGAGCGGCCGCCCGGGCCGGTGCTCGATCTGCCGCACGGCTGGTACAACCGCAGCGACCGCGCTTCGGCCTACATGTACTACCAGACGATCCACCACCAGCCGATCGCCTGGTCGTACCTGTCGCGCTACCACAAGCGCTTCCCCAACCCCGGCCTCGATCCGCTGTGGAACCTCGGCCTGCCGGCCGACGCGGCCCTGCTGGCCCGGATCAAGGCGCTCGGCTTCCGCTACGTCGTCTGGCACAAGTATTCGGGGATGTTCGTCGGCGGCCGCGTCTCGACCGGCATGCTGGCGCAGCCGAACGGTCCGCCGACGCCGCTTACCCAGCACCCGATCTTCCGCGGCGCCTTCGCCGGCGTCACGCCGCTCTACGAGGACCCGCTGGTCGTCGTCTTCGCGGTCGACTGACGACTCCGGAGTCGTCGATCCTTAAGTCGAACCGCTACGCAATTTAGCTCGCCACGACTCCGGAGTGGTTGTGGAACGACTCCGGAGTCGTTAGGCGGGCTCAGCGCGCAGGCGGCGTCGCTGGCGGCGCCGGCGGCGTCTCGCGCAGCGGGATCGCGATCGTCGGCCGCCCGCCCTTGGCGCTGTCGTAGGTCAGCGTCACCGACCGCCCCCCGCGGACCAGGTATTCGATGACGCGCGTCGTCCGTCCCGGCTGCCCATTGCGAACGAGGATCCGCGCCAGGTCCTGCTGATCGATCAGGTCGGTGGCGCCGCCGCGGAAGCGATCCCGCACCCAGCCGGCGGCGACGACGGTCGAACCGGTCCCCGTCAGCGTCAGCAGGTCGGGCCGGACCACGTTGTTGCGCTGCGCCTTGGCCAGGATCGAGGGAATCAGCCGGTCGTTGACGATCGGCAGGCGGACCCGCCACAGATCGTCGCCGAGCCCTTCGACCGACGGATCGCCCAACGTGACCCGCGGCATCTCACCGGCCTGGTAGAGCGAGAACGCCATGTTGCGGTGGCACAGCTCCTCGTTCATGAACCGCGGCGGCAGGCGGCCGAAGGTGTGCCGCCAGCCGCCGACCTCGACGGTCCCGAGCGTCGGGTGCGCGAACGGCGCCCAGTCGACGAACTCGCTGCCGAGCTCCAGCTTGTCGTCGAAGAACAGCCCCGAGGCGCGCGGCGTGATCGGGCTGTCCGGCTGGCGCTGGTCGTCCTTGAGGGCCTGGCTGTTGAAGTACTGGCCGCTGTTCCACAGCTCGTTCGAGAACGACAGGATGCCGAGGTCGTCGTTGGTCCAGTCGATGAAGCCGCCGTGCACCGTGTAGAGGCCGCTCCAGATCACCAGGTAGCGGTAGTACGGCAGCATCCGCTCGCCGTTGCGCCCGAGCTCGTCGTAGACGCGCGCGTCCGCCACCGGATACTCGCCCTGCGCCTCCGCGCCCGGGCCGCGCAGGATCATGCCGCCGGCGTTGTGGTACGACTGCACGCCGGCCACGTTCGGCTTCGACAGCAGGAAGCGGGCGACGGCTCGGGCCTCGGGCAGCTGGAACGGATAGTCCATCGATCCGTTCTGGACGTAGTTCGGCTGCCAGTCCGCCGGCCAGTTGCGATTGGGATCGTAGCCGCCCGGCCCGTCCTCGTTGACGAGCCCGTCGCCGTCGTTGTCGAGGCCCTCGAAGCCGAGGAGCACGTAGTCGCCCTTGGTGCCCGGCGGCGCCGGCTCGAGCAGCCGCGGATCGAGGTTGCTGATCCGGTGCGTGCCCTGCCCGGGCACGTAGCGCCGCATCTGCTCGATGACGCCGTTGCCGTTGAGGTCGTCGACGTCGTCCTCGTCGGCGACGCCGTCGTTGTCGCTGTCGACCGGCTGGTGGCCAGACCGGCCGCCGGAGTGAACCTGCAGGAAGTGCTCGCGCCCGTCGGGGTTCACCGTCGGCACGATGTAGAACACGCGCTCGTCGACCAGCTGCTTCACCCGCGGCAGCCGATCGTAGTGCTCCATCAGGTACCAGATGGTGTAGAGACAAACCTCCGCGCCCTGGATCTCGTTGCCGTGGACGTTGGCCTCGACGTACATCCCGGCCTTGGTCGCCTCGGCGCCCGTGTCGGGGTTGAGGATCGTCATCACCTTGATGTCGCGGCCCTCGACGCTCCTGCCGATCGACGACAGGGTGAGGAACTTCGGAAAGGCGCGCTGCAGCCGCTCCATGTCGGCGACCAGCTCGTCGTAGCCGTGCCAGCGGTTGACCTCGATGCGCGTCCTGAAGGGCGCATCCGAGGTCGGAAAAGTCCGCGCCTGAGCCGGGCCCAGGGCTGGGGCCCGGGCTGGGCCCTGGGCTGAGGCCCGGGCTGAGCCCGGGGCTGAGCCCGCGGCAGATAGCAGAAAGAGCAACGTCGTGACCCATCCGCGCATCACTCGCACCTCACGGTCTGCGTCGCGGTGCCGCCCTTCTGCGCCACCACCCGCACCGTCACGGCCTGTCCCGATGCCGCCCGCACGATCCACTCGACGCGCTCGCGTCGCGACGAACCGGCCAGCGTCGGAAAGAACTGGTGCTTCGGCGCGCCGGACACGATCGCCGACGGCGCCACGTCGATCGCGACCAGCGTCGGCTTGACCGCGCGCGAGACGATGGCGTGCTGGAGCGCGGTCGGCCAACGGCCGCGGTTCTCGACTTCGACGCGGATGCGGTAGAGCCCGCCGCCGAGCCGCGTCGCCGTCAGCGAGGCGACCGCGACCCGCGGCACGAACGTCGACAGCTCGACGAGGAAGCGGACGTGCGGCGCGACCAGCGGCGCCACGGCCGCCGGCGCCGGCACCGTCGCGAACGGGCGCCAGCCGCCGATCTCCACCGCGCCGAGCGTCGGATGGGAGTACGGCGACCAGGGGATGAAGGCGTCGGTCCGCGCCGACGCGAGCAGCGAGAGCCAGCGGCCGTCGTCCGCCCCGGCCCCGCCTTCGCCACTCGGCGGCGGGGGTGGCAGCGGCGGCACCGCCGGCGTGGCCGCATCGGCCGGGACAGCCGCCGGTGTCGCGGGCTTGGACGCCGGCGCCGCCTGGATGCACGCGCCCGGCGTCGAGAAGCCGGGCACGCCGAACTGGAAGTAGGCCCACTCGTGGAAGGCGCCGGCGGCGCGCCGCGTCGGCGGCAGCTGGCGGATGCCGGTGATGTCGCGATAGCGCTCGGCGACGTGCCGGAACAGCTCGAGGTCGCTGCCCTCGATGGCCGTCGCGGGACGGGTCGCGTTCGACGGCGGCGGCGACGGCCGCGGCGCCGACTGATTGAACGCGTCGTCGAAGATGCCGCCGGACTGGTACGGCACCGGCGGCGTGTCGCGGACGACGCCGACGGCGAGCGCGGCGGTGGTCGCTTCGTCGGCGAACGCCGCGAGGTCCATCGTCGCCGGCGTCCGGCTGTTGCCGCCGCCGACCACCGGCCCGCCGACCAGCGTGTCGGTGGCACCGAAGGTCACCACCGCGGCGATGTTGCGCCGCGCCAGCACGTAGTCGAGGAGGGCGCGCGATTCCTCCTCGCTGACCATGTGCCGGCCGGCGCCCGGCGTGTAGGCCGGGTACTGGTGCGGGAAGTTGCGATCGAGCTCGACGCCGCCGACGCCGTCCTCGTTGACGAAGCCGTCGCCATCGCTGTCGACGCCTTCCCAGGCGATCGCCCAGCCGCCGGCTTCACCCTTCTGCGCGTCGGCCCGCTTCATCAGCCGCGCGTCGTCGCGGGACGGCGCGAAGGCGCCGCGCGGATCGCGCACGCGCATCATCGTGATGACGCCGTCGCCGTTCAGGTCTTCGGGCGGATCCTCGTCGACGCGGCCGTCGTTGTCGTCGTCGGACGGCGACAGGTTGCCGCGGCGCGGCGCCTGCAGCGGCGCGAAGACGGCCTCGGTGCCATCGGCGTCGAGCCGCGGCACGACGTAGAAGACGCACGTCGCGAGCTGGCGGCGGACGTCCTCGTCGGTCGACGTGAGCAAGCCGCGGGCGACGCCCAGGGCCAGGGTGCTGCCCCCGACCTGGTCGGCGGACAGGTCGGCGATCAGCAGGATGCCCGGACGCGAGGCCGGTGGCGCCGTGCCCGGCGCCGCGATCTCGAGGGCCCACAGCCGCCGGCCGCCGGCGGTGCGCCCGAACTCGACCAGCGACGCCGAGGCCGCGTGGGCGGCGGCCAGCGCCTTGAGCTCCGCTTCGAGCGCGGCGTGCGGCAGGTGTCGGTCCGGCGGGCGCGGCACCGCTGGCGGCGCCGCTGCCGGCACCGTCGCCTGGCCTGCCGCCGGACGCTGGCCGGCCGCGGCGACCCGGCCCGGCGATCCGTCGATGGCGGCGGCGACCGCGGCGACGGTGAACAGGATCCCGGCCAGAGTCGTCTTGGAAGGCACTAGTGGACCCTCCCGGTCATTCGTCGAATGGATTCCGGAGCGCGGCGCCCGGATTGCAAGGCGCGAAGAGCGAGCTTATTGGGCATAAGTGAGCGATGAGCAACGCCGCGAGGCGGGATGCCCCGCCCGGAAGCCACTCGAGGAATGACCGGGACGGTCCACCCGCATCGTCGTGAGAGGATATCCAAAATGATCACATGGCTGCGCCGGCTGGCGCTGGCGGTGGCGGTAGTGGCGCTGGCGATCGTCGTCCTGCGCGTCGGCTTCGGCCTGCACGTCTACCTGGACGGCGATTTCCATCCCCACCTGGCCTTCGGCAAGGCGAGCACCCACTACGACGCCCTCGAGGCCCAGCGCGCGGCCCAGCGGAGCGCGAGCCCCCCGACCGCGGCGACCGGGGCCGCGGCGACCGAGGCCCCGGCGACCGGGACCGCGGCGACCGGGGCCGCGGCCGCACCGACCGGCCATCGTGCCTGCCCCCGTGCCGGCTGCGGCGGTCCAGGCCGCGCCGGCGGTGGTGTCACAGCCGGCGGCACCGCCAGCCGCGGCGGCGACGCCCCCGGCCGACGGATTCGTGGACCGACTATCGCGGCCCGGCCCGCGACGGCGTCTACCGCCAGCGCGCCATCGCCGCGAGCTGGCCGGCCGGCGGGCCGCGCCTGCTCTGGAAGCAGCCGGTCGGCGAAGGCCACGCGTCGTTCGTCGTCGCGCGCGGCGTCGCCTACACGATCGAGCAGCGCCGCACCCGCGAGGTGGTCGCCGCCTACGATCTCGCCACCGGCCGCGAGCGCTGGACGAACGGCTGGGACGCGCTGTTCTCGGAATCGATGGGCGGCGACGGACCGCGGGCGACGCCGACCTACGCCGACGGCGTCCTCTACGCCCTCGGCGCGGCCGGCGAACTGCGGGCGCTGCGGGCCGATTCGGGCACGGTCGTGTGGCGCACCAACATCCTGCGCGACGCCGGCGCCGACAACCTGCAATGGGGGATGTCGGCGTCGCCGCTCATCGTCGACGGCAAGGTCATCGTGCAGCCCGGCGGCCGCGGCGCCTCGCTGGTCGCCTACGGCGTCTCCACCGGCCAGGTGGTGTGGAAGTCGCTCGACGACATGCAGGCCTACGTGTCGCCCATGCTCGTCACGCTCGCCGGCCGCCGCCAGATCGTGACCATCACCGGCCACCGCGCCATCGGCGTGTCGGTCGACGACGGGGCGCTGTTGTGGAGCTATCCCTGGGCGACCGACAACGCCATCAACATCGCCCAGCCGATCGCGATCGGGCCGTCGCGGCTCTTCCTCTCGTCCGGCTACGGCAAGGGCGCGGCGGCAATCGAGCTGACCCCGGACGGCGACCGCCTGCGGTCGTCCACGCTCTGGGAGCACACCCGGATGAAGAACAAGCTGTCGAGTTCGGTGCTGCTCGACGGCTACGTCTACGGGCTGGACGAAGGCATCCTGTCGTGCGTCGAAGCAGCCACCGGCCGGGTGGCCTGGAAGAACGGCCGCTACGGGCACGGCCAGCTGCTCCTGGCCGGCGATCGGCTGCTGATCACGACGGAGACCGGCGAGCTGGCCCTCGTCAACGCCACGCCCGCCGCCTACCAGGAGCTGGCGCGTGTCCCCGGCATCGACGGGCGGACGTGGAACGTGCCGGCGCTCGAGAACGGCATCCTGCTCGTCCGTAACGCCAGCGAGATGGCCGCCTTCGACGTTCGCTAGCCGTCTCCCCCTGGGGCGCCGCCTGCTACGATGCGATCCATGGGCGTCGCGGCCGGATCGCTGAAGCTCGGGAACGTCTGGAAGGTCATCCGCGAGGTCGACCTCGACGCGATTCGCCGCGAGGCGCGGGCGTCGTTCGATCTCGTGATCCTCGGCGAGCCGCGCCAGGCCGAGCGGATGCGCGGGGCGCTGAGCCTGGACGGCGCCCTCTCGCCGCATCGCTTCATCCGCGTCAACCCGCCGGGCGGCGGGGCCACGATCCCGAACGCGGTGATCGTCGTCGTCCCGCCGGGACCGCGATCGACCGACCTCGACAGCACCTTGCGCTACCTCGCCGATCGCCGGATTCCGCACGCGGTGGCGACAGCGGCAGCGGACGACGCCCAGGCGATCGGCGCCGCGGCCGCGCAGGCCGCGATGGCGATCCTCGCCGACCTCCCGGACGCCGATCGCCTGGCCTTCGCCCACCAGCTGCCGTTGTTTCGCGCGCCGCTCTACGAACGGATCATCGAGGACACGGCCCGCGCCAACGCCTCGTTCGCGTTCACCTCGGGCCTCGCCGAAGTCGTGCCGATCCTGACCGCGCCGCTCAACCTCGGCGACATGATCGTGCTGACCAAGAACCAGCTGCTCATGGGCTACCGCCTGGTGCTGGCGTCGGGGCGCGACGGCGAACCGAAGAAGCTGATCGGCGAGATCCTCGGCGTGCTCGGCGGCGGCCTCGTCTTCCGCCAGATGGCGCGCCAGCTGGTCGGCCTGATCCCGGTCGTCGGCATCATCCCGAAGGTGGCGGTCGCCTACGGCGGAACCTGGGCCATCGGACGGGCCGTCGTGCTGTGGGTGACCGAGGGCCGGCCCGCGTCCAGCGAGACGCTCCGGTCCTTCAGCCGCGAAGGGCTGGACCGGGGTCGGACCGTGGCCCGCGAGCTGGCGGCGCGCGGCCGGGCCGGCGTGGCCAGGGCCAGCGGCCGCTGGGATCGCCTGAAATCGCACGTGCCCGGGCTGCGCCGCCGGGCCCGCGCCCAGGCCGCCGGCGCCGCACCGCCCCCGCTGGCGCCCTCGCTGCCGCCACCGGTCCCGCCGGCCGGCCCGTGAAAGCCTGATAAAATCAGGGGATTCGGCGATGCCCACGATCATCCCCCTTACCCCTGACGCCTCGATTACGGAACCCCGCACCCCGAAGCCGTCCTGGCTGAAGGTGCGCGCCCCCGGCTCGCCCAGGTACCTCGAGCTGCAGGGCCTGATGAAGGGCCTCGGCCTGAACACGGTCTGCCAGGAGGCCCGCTGCCCGAACATCGGCGAGTGCTGGCACCACGGCACCGCCACGTTCATGATCCTGGGCGACGTCTGCACCCGCGCCTGCGGCTACTGCGCGGTGTCGCACGGCAAGCCGGCGACGCTCGATCTCGACGAGCCGGCCCGCGTCGCGGATGCCGTCAAGACGCTCGGCCTGCAGGTACGTGGTCATCACGTCGGTCGATCGCGACGACGTCAAGGACGGCGGCGCCGGCATCTTCGCCGAGACGATCACGCGGACGCGGGCCGCCGCTGCCAGCCGTCCGGATCGAAGTCCTGATCCCCGACTTCCAAGGCCTCGAGGCGCCGCTGCGCACCGTGCTCGACGCCGGCCCTGACGTCCTGAACCACAACACCGAGACGGTGCCGCGGCTCTACCGGATGGCGCGCTCGGGCGGCAGCTACCCGCGCACGCTGGAGCTGCTGGCGCGGTCACGCGCCTACGCGCCGCACATCCCCACCAAGACCGGCCTGATGGTCGGCCTCGGCGAGACGCACGACGAGCTCGTCGAGACGCTGCGCGACCTGCGCGGGGTCGGCGTCGACATCCTCACCATCGGCCAGTACCTGCGGCCGACCGGCTCGCACCTGCCGATGGTCCGCTACTACCACCCCGACGAGTTCGCCGAGCTGAAGCGCATCGCGCTCGACCTCGGCTTCGGCCATGTCGAGTCGGGGCCGCTCGTGCGCAGCTCGTACCACGCGCACGAACAGGCCGACGCGCTCGCCGCCGCCCGCGGGTGAGCCTCGCCACCCTGCACGCGGAGATCGTCGCGTGCACCCGGTGCGCGCGGCTGCGGGCGCACTGCGCCGACATCGCCGCGCTCAAGCGCGCCGCCTACCGCGACGAGACCTACTGGGCCCGGCCGTTGCCCGGCTTTGGGGATCCGGCCGCGCGGGTGCTGGTCGTCGGCCTCGCTCCGGGCGCGCACGGCGCCAACCGCACCGGCCGCATGTTCACCGGCGATCGCTCCGGGCTCTTCCTGATGACCGCGATGCACGACGCCGGCTTCGCCAACATCCCGCGTTCGGAGTCGCGGCGCGACGGCCTCGAGCTGCGCGACGCGTGGATCACCGCCGCGGTCCGCTGCGCCCCGCCCGACAACAAGCCGATGCCGCAGGAGTTCGACGCGTGCCGGCCGTTCTTCGAGCGCGAATGGGCGGCGCTGCCGCGCGTCCAGGTCGTCGTGACGCTCGGCAAGCTGGCCTGGGACGCCACCTGGCGCGTCCTCGCCGGGCGCGAGCAGGGGGGGCGGCCTCGTCCGGCCTTCGGCCACGGCGCCAGCGCTCGAGCGCCGCACGGCGGTCCGCTGGTCCTCGGCGCCTTCCACCCGAGCCAGCAGAACACCTTCACCGGCCGGCTGACGCCGGAGATGCTGGCCGCCGTCTTCCACGACGCCCGCGCCGCGCTGCCTGACCTGCGAGCCGACTGAAGGCCGCCCCGGGGCGAGCCGATTCTCTTGAGGTGCCGACACAGGGCTGGCCGCATCGGCGTCTGGTCGTCGCGGCCATCGGGCTGCTGGCCGCAACCGGCGCGACCGGCGCCTGCCGCCGCGAACCGACCGCCCCCGACCGGCCGCGGACGACGCTCACGGCGGCCGACGTGGCTGCTCGCGGCCGGACCGCGACGATCATCGTCACCTCGGGCGCCTGCCGCGGATCGGGGTTCTTCGTCACGCCGACGCTCCTCCTGACCAACGCGCACGTGCTGTGCGCCGCAACGGCCGAAGCCCGCCTCGGTGACCAGACGGTGCCGGCGACGGTCGTCCAGCTCGACGACGAGCTGGACGTGGCGCTGCTGGAAACGGACGGCGGAACCGGATCACCGCTGCCGCTGGCCGATGCGCTGAGCGTCCGGGAGGGCGACGCCGTCGCGGCGGCGGGCTTCCCGGCCGACGCAGGCGAAGCGGTGTCGGTGGTCGCCGGGGCAGTCGCCCGGCCGCTGGCCCCGTTCTGGGGCGTCCTGCACATCGAGGCGGAACTGCCGCTGAGCCCCGGCAACAGCGGCGGCCCGATGCTCAACGACCGCGGCGAGGTCATCGGCGTCATCAGCAAGCGCCGCCTGCTGGGTGGGCGGAGCTGGGCGCTGGCGGTGCCGATCAATTACGTCGCGCGCTGGCTGCCCGCCGGCATCGGCATCGTCACTCGCGAGTGGGACGCACGCCTCGCCGACAATCCTGAGGACCGCGACCCGGACCTGAAACGCTTCCGATCGGCGCTGAAACAGCCGATGCTGCTCGGGGCCCACTATCTGCCGGTGTCGGCCGGGCCAGGCACGGCCACGCGACAGCTCCTGGTGTTCGTCGTCGCCGCCCCGGCCGCCGCGCGGGAACGCTCCGAGGTGACGGTCCGCCTGACTTGCGGCGTCACGACGCCGGTGCCGACGAAGCTGTCGGCGTGGCTCCCAATCGACCAGCCGCTCGAACGCACGATGCGGATCGACGTGACGGCGCTGCGGCCCTTCCTCGCCTGGGCCCGCAAGCGCGCCCACGCCAGCGATGTGGTGCTGGCGACCGGGGATGCGGCCGCCGCGGGTGAGCCGCTCGATTGTCCGGACCGCCGCCTCACGCTGCTCGACGAGGACGCTGTCACCGACAGCGTCGCCATCGAATAGCGCAGCCGCCCGGCGTCACCAGGTATTGGTGCGGAACGGCGACGCGGGCAAGCCTTCCTTGTTGCGCAGGCTCGTGACCGGGTTGTCTTCCCAGGCATAGCGCACCGCGACCGGCCCGGCGACCTGCGCGCTCGACACCACCAGCGTGTCGCCGTCGACCTTCGCGGTGGCCGGCTTGAACACGCCGTCGGTGCCCGCGACCACGAGCCCACTGCCCTTCGCGGCGTCGAAGACCAGGCCGCCGCCGGCGTGGCGGAAGCGGACGCGGATCGTGCCGCCCTCGATCGTCATGCCCTCGTACTCGGGTCCGGCCGATTCGATGCGCTCGCCGTAGGCCACCGCCCGCGCCGCGAGGGCGAGCCGCCGGCCCACCTCCTGCTTGTTGAGCGGGTGGATGTCGTCGGGGTTGCCGATGTCGATGGCCGAGGCCATGCCGGTGTTGGGCAGGCCCAGCGTCAAGCGCTGCGCCTCGCGGACCTCGGCCCACCACGACGCGCCCGGGTTGGGCGGATTCTGCCGGAAGTTGGCCAGCTGGACGAACAGGAAGGGCAGGTCGCCGCGGTTGAAGGCGCGGCGCCAATCCTGGATCATCGCCGTCATCAGGCGCTGGTAGTCCCAGGCGCGCAGCGCGTTGGTCTCGCCCTGGTACCAGAGCACGCCGCGGACCGCGAACGACGTGATGGGCGCGATCATCGCGTTCCACAGCGTCGCCGGCCGATGCGGATCCTCGGGCCCGCCGCGCGGCGCCGGCATGCCCGGCATCGGCGTCTCGGGCTTCGGATTCGCCGATTGCCAGGCCTTGAGCGCCTCGTTCCAGATCGGGAGCCGGCGCTCGTAGCCGTAGCGCTGCGACGCGTACTCGCCCTCGATGCGCCGGTACTGCGCCAGCAGCGGCTGCAGCGCCGGATCCTCGGCCAGCACGTCGCGGCGGGTCCAGGCCTCGGCCGGCGTGCCGCCCCACGAGCTGTGGATGAAGCCAATCGGGACGCTCTTCGCCTTCTGCAGCTCGCGCGAGAAGAAGTAGCCGACCGCCGAGAAGTTCGAGATGCTCGCCGGCGTCACCGCGGTCCAGGTCGGGGCCGCGTCCATCGGCGTCACGTCGTCCTTCGGCTCGAGCGCGGTGACGCGCTTGACCGAGAACAGGCGGATGCGCGGATGGTTCGCCGCCGCGATCTCGGTGTCGGCGTCCTGGGCCTGGCGGACCTCCCACTGCATGTTCGACTGGCCCGACCCGATCCACACCTCGCCGATCAGCACGTCGGTGAAGCGCTTCGTCGCGGTGGCACCGGCGACGACGAGCTCGTCGGGGCCGCCGGCCGTCTCGGGGGCCAGGGTCACCTGCCAGCGGCCTTGGCGATCGGCCGTCGTCGCAACGCGCTGGGCGCGCAGCCGCACCTCGATGCGCTCGTCCGGCGCGGCCCAGCCCCAGACGCCCAGCGGCATCTGCTGCTGCAGCACCATGTGGTCGGAGAAGATCGCGGGGAGCCGCGGATCGGCGGCGGCAGGCGCCGCGGCCAGGAGCAGCAGGAGGAGGATCGGCCAGGCTCGTTGCATGGCCGGGATTGTATCTGGTCGGCGGACCGCTTCCTCAGCGCGGTCTAGAGCGTAGGGTGCCTGCGCGTCGACGCCCTGATGCGGGGCATCAACGGCGTCGACGCCACAAAGCGGGCGCCCCGCTCGTCAACTAGTGTCCCGCCGCCAGCGCCTTGTCGATCGCCGCCGCGAAGGTCTCGAGCGGCTGCGCGCCGACCAGCGGCGCCCCGTTCACGAAGAAGGTCGGCGTGCCGTCGACGCCGACCTTGGCGGCTTCGGCCTGGTCGCGATCGAGCACGGCCTGGGACTGGGGGCTGTCGAGATCGGCGGTGAACCGGGGCACGTCGAGGCCGAGGGCGGTGGCGTGGGCGACGAGCGCCGGCCGATCCATCGCCCGCTGGTTGGCGAAGATGCGGTCGTGCATCTCCCAGAACTTGCCCTGCTGCTGCGCCGCGAAGGCGGCGCGGTGGGCCAGCGGCGCCGCGGTGTGGCCCTCGATCGGGCTGTGCTTGAAGACCACCCGCACCTTCCCCGGGTAGCGCTCGAGGAGCTGTGCCAGGGTGGGGTTGACGCGGAAACAGAAGCCGCACTGGAAGTCGGAGAACTCGACGATGGTCACCGGCGCGTCGGCGGCACCCCGGATCGGCGCCCCGGTCAGGTCGAGGGTGGACGCGGTCAGCGGGGCCGGGCCGCTGCCGTCGCCGCCGGCCAGGAGGTTCTTGATCAGCGTGGCGAGCACCGTCGGCGGCGGCACGCCGTTCCCGCGACGGCCGTTGATGTAGAGCGTCAGGGTGCCGGTGGTGCCGAGGGCCTTCGCCTCGAGCATGTCGCGCTCGACCACGGCGCGGTGCGTCCGGCTGCCCAGGGCCTTGTTGAAGGCGTCGAGGTCGAGCTTCAGGGTGCTCGCGTAGCCCTTCAAATGCTCGGGCTGGAGCTTGGTCGGATTGGCCGCCAGCAGGTCGTGCATCTCCCAGAACTTGCCCTGCCGGCCGGCCTCGACCGCCGCCTCGTGCGCCAGCATCGCCTCGACGTGGTCCGGCGCCGGGTTGTGCTTGAAGACGATCTGGACGTCGGTCGGGAATTCCTTGCGGATACCGGTCAGCACGGCCTCGAGCCCGCTGCACGACGTGCACTGGAAGTCGGAGAAGACGAGGATGACCACGGGCGCGGCGGCGCTGCCGCGAGCCGGCGTCAGGGCGGCCGGTGCGGGTGACGACGGCTGGGCAGCGTGGCACGCCACTGCCCCGAAGAGCAGGCTGGCGACGGCGGAAGAGGCGAGGAGGCGTCGGCGCATCGAGCCCAGTAGACCACACCCGCCGCCCGTGCGGACGGCTGCGTCGCTCATGACGCTGCGGCGCGGCGGTCGCTACTTCTTCTTCGGGCGGAAGACGTGCGTGGCGTGGCCGAAGAAGCCTTCGGCCGACTCCATCATCGTCTCGGACAGCGTCGGGTGGGCGTGGATGGTCATCGCCAGGTCGGTGGCGACGGCGGCCATCTCGACCGCCAGCGTACCCTCGGCGATCATCTCGCCGGCGCCGACGCCGACGATGCCGACGCCGAGGACGCGCTCGGTCTTCGGGTCGAAGATGATCTTGGTCAGCCCGTCGGTGCGGCCGATCGAGGTGGCGCGGCCGGACGCCCCCCACGGGAACTTGGCCACTTCGTGCGGGATGTTGTCGCGCTTGGCTTCCTGCTCGGTCAGCCCGCACCAGGCCAGCTCGGGATCGGTGAACACCACCGCGGGGATCGCCCGCGGCTCGTAGGCCACCTTGTGACCGGCGATCGCCTCGACGGCGATCTTGGCCTCATAGGTCGCCTTGTGCGCCAGCATCGGCTCGCCGGCGACATCGCCGATGGCGTAGAGCGTCGGTTCGGCGGTGCGGCGCTGCGCGTCGACGCCGATGAAGCCTTTGCCGTCGACCTGGACCTTGGTCTTCTCGATGCCGGGAATCTGGCCGTTCGGCCGCCGGCCGATCGAGACCAGGATCTTCTCGTAGACCTTCTCGCTCTTCGTCCCGTCGCGGTGCTCGAAGTTGACCTTCACCCCGCCCGGGTCGTCGGCCATCTTCGCGACCTTGGTGTCGAGCATCACCGTCTCGCAGATCTGGCCGATGCGTTCGGCGAGGATCTTGACGAGGTCGCGGTCGGCAGCGATCAGCAGCCCCGGCAGCATCTCGACCACGGACACCTTGGTGCCGAGCGCGGCGTAGACCGAACCGAGCTCGAGGCCGATGTAGCCGCCGCCGATCACCAGCAACGACTTGGGCACGCTCTTCAGCTCGAGCGCGCTGGTCGAGTCGAGAACCCGATCGGCACTGATGGTCAGGTTCGGCAGCGTCGCCGGCCGCGAGCCGGTGGCCAGGATGCCGACGTCGAACGTGATCGTCTCTTCGCCGCCGGCGGTCAGCGCCACCGACACCGTCTTCGGATCGACGATGGTCGCCCGGCCCTGCACGTAGCGGATCTTGCGCGAGCGCGTCAGCACGCCGGTGCCGCCGGTCATCTTGGTGACGACACCGTCCTTGAACGCGCGCAGCTTGTCCAGGTTGACCCGCGGCGCCGCGAACTCGACGCCGAACTGCGACGCGTGCCGCGCTTCGTCGAGCACCTTGGCGACGTGGAGCAGCGCCTTCGACGGGATGCAGCCACGGTAGACGCAGACGCCGCCCGGGTTCTTCTCCTCGTCGATGAGGGTGACCTGCATGCCGAGATCGGCGGCCAGGAAAGCGGCGGGATAGCCGCCGGGGCCCGCCCCGATGACCGTGACGTGGGTGGGGGTCGCCATTACTGGAGAGACAGCAGGAACGGGTGCTCGAGACGGTCGACGATGTAGCGCAGGAAGCGGATGCCGTCGGCGCCGTCGACGATGCGGTGATCGTAGGAGAGCGACAGCGGCAGCATCAGGCGCGGCACGAACTGCCCGTCCTGCCAGACCGGCTCCATCCGCGACCGCGACATGCCGAGGATCGCCGCCTCGGGCTGGTTGACGATCGGCGTGAACGACGTGCCGCCGATCCCGCCCAGGTTGGTGATGGTGAAGCAGCCGCCCTGCATCTCGTCGAGCGAGAGCTTGCCGGCGCGGGCCTTCTCCGCCAGCTGGCCCAGCTCCACGGCCAGCTCCAGGACGCCCTTCTTGTCGACGTCGCGGATGACCGGCACGAGCAGCCCGCGATCGGTGTCGACGGCGACACCGATGTGGACGTACTGCTTGAGGATCACGGCTTCGCCGGCCATGTCGATCGAGGCGTTGACCTGCGGGAAGGCCTTCAGCGCGGCCGCGGCGACCTTGAGAGCCACGGCCGTGACCGTCAGCTTGCCCTTCGTCTGCGCCTCGAGCCCCTTGCCGAACTTCTGGCGCAGCGCCTCGAGATCGGTGACGTCGGCGCTCTCGTGCTGGGTGACGTGCGGCACGCCGGTCCACGAGGCGACCATGTGCTCGGCCGTCTTGCGCCGGATGGCGCGCATCGACTGGCGCTCGATCGGGCCCCACTTCGAGAAGTCGGGCAGGACCGCCGCCGGCAGCGATCCGCCGCCGGTGCCGGGCGACGTGATCACCTGCTTGCCGTGGGCGAGCACGTCGTCGCTCGAGATGCGGCCGCCGGGACCGCTGCCGTTGACGGCGTGGATGTCGAGGCCGAGCTGCCGCGCGAGGCGGCGGACCGAGGGGGCGGCCGGCGCGGGCGGACGGGTGTCGGCGGCGGGTGCGGACGCGGCCGCAGCGGCTGTCGCGACCGCGGGGCGGGCGCCGCGCGCGAAGTCGACGAGCTCGCCGGGACCGCTGCCCTTCGGCTTGGTGTCGCCGGCCTTACCGAAGCCGGGCGCGGACGACGAGGCGTCCGCAGAGGCAGCCGGCGAGGCGGCCGGCGCCGCCGCAGGGGTCGCCGCGGAGGCTGACGGCGCCGCCGCTGCAGCACCGGTGCTGCTGAGCACCAGCACGGCCTGACCGATGGTGATCTTGTCGCCGGCTTTGACCTTGATCTCCGTCACGGTGCCGGCGATCGACGACGGCACCTCGATCGTCGCCTTGTCGGTCTCGAGCTCGAGGACGCCCTGATCCTTCGCGACGGTGTCGCCGACCTTGACGAGGACGTTCAGCACGTCGCCGCCCTTGATGCCGTCACCGAGGTTGGGGATGTTGAAGGTCACCGGCTCACCCGAGCCTGCGCCCTGGGGCGCCGAAGCCCCTGGCGAAGGCGACGCCGGTGGTGCCGGAGCCTTGGGCTCCGCCGTCGACCCCTGGGGCGCCGAAGCCTGGGGCGAAGGCGACTGTTTGGCCGGCGTCGAGGGTGAGGCCGCAGCCGCAGCTGCACCTTCCTCGACCGTCAGCACGACCTGCCCGATGGTCACCTTGTCGCCGCTCTTGACCGTGATCGCGGCGACCGTGCCGGCGATCGACGACGGCACTTCGATCGTCGCCTTGTCGGTCTCGAGCTCGAGGACGCCCTGGTCCTTCGCGACCGTGTCGCCGACCTTGACGAGGACGTTCAGCACGTCCCCGCCCTTGATGCCGTCCCCGAGGTTGGGGATCTTGAATTCGGTGGCCATGTGGCTACGAAACCGCCGGGTTCTTCTTGTCTGCGTTGATGCCGAGGTCCTTCATCGCCAGCTGCACCACCTTGGCGTCGATCTTCTTTTCATTGAGGAGCGCCGTCAGGGTGGCGAACACGACGAACTTGGCGTCGACCTCGAAGTGGTCGCGCAGCGAGGCACGGCTTTCACTGCGGCCGAAGCCGTCGGTGCCGAGCAGATGCATCGGTCGCGGCAGCCAGCGGTCGATACCGCTCGGCATGATCTTCATGTAGTCGGAGGCGGCGACGAAGACGCCCGGCTGGTTGCCGAGCTGCTCGGTGACGTACGGCACCTTCGCGGTCTCGGCCGGGTGCAGCATGTTCCAGCGCTCGGCGTTGAGGCCGTCGCGATACAGCTCGGTGTAGCTGGTCACGCTCCACACGTCGGCGGCGACGCCGTACTTCTCGCCGAGGATCTGCTGCGCCTTGACGACTTCGCCCATGATCGCGCCGCTGCCCAGGAGCTGGGCCTGCAGCTTCGAGCCCTTGGCGTCAGCGGCCTTGAGCTTGTAGAGGCCGCGCAGGATGCCGTCCTTGGCGCCGTCCGGCGCCGGCGGCATGGCGTAGGTCTCGTTCATCACCGTGATGTAGTAGAAGCAGTCCTCCTGATCGCGGTACATCCGCTTCAGGCCGTCCTCGATGATCACCGCGAGCTCGAAGGCATAGGCCGGGTCGTAGGCCTTGCACGTCGGCACGGTCAGCGCCAGCACATGGCTGTGGCCGTCCTGGTGCTGCAGGCCCTCCCCCGCCAGCGTGGTGCGGCCGGCGGTGCCACCGAGCAGGAAGCCCTTGACGCGCATGTCGGCGGCCGCCCAAATCAGGTCGCCGATGCGCTGGAAGCCGAACATCGAGTAGTAGATGAAGAACGGGATCATGTTGATCCCGTGCGTCGCGTAGGCGCTGCCCGCCGCGATGAGCGACGACATCGAGCCGGCCTCGTTGATGCCTTCCTCGAGGATCTGCCCGTTCTGCGCTTCCTTGTAGTAGAGCAGCGTGTCGCTGTCGACCGGCTCGTAGAGCTGGCCGATGTGCGAGTAGATGCCGACCTGGCGGAACAGCGCCTCCATGCCGAAGGTGCGCGCCTCGTCGGGAACGATCGGCACGACCTGCTTGCCGATCTCCTCGTCGCGGAGCATCTTGGCCAGCATGCGGACGAAGACCATCGTCGTCGACACGGTGCGGCCGTCGGTGCCCTTGGCGAACTCCTCGAACAGGTCGCCGAACTCGCACTTGAGAGGCGCGGCCTTGACCTGCCGTGACGGCAGGTAGCCGCCGAGCGCCTCGCGGCGCTCGCGCATGTACTTGATTTCCGGGCTCGACTCGTCCGGCCGGTAGAACGGCATCTCCTTGATCTGCTCGTCGGAGATGGGAATGGCGAAGCGGGTCCGGAAGGTCCGGATCTCCTCCTCGTTCATCTTCTTCTGCTGGTGGGTGATGTTCTTGCCTTCACCGCTCTCGCCGAGGCCGTAGCCCTTGATGGTGCGGGCGAGGATGACGGTGGGCTGGCCCATGTGCTCGGTCGCCGCCTTGTAGGCGTGGAAGACCTTCTCGGGATCGTGGCCGCCGACCCGCATCTTCTTCAGCTGATCGTCGGAGAGGTGCTCGACCATCTTCAGCAGCCGCGGGTCGGCGCCGAAGAACTGCTGGCGGATGTAGGCGCCCGGCATCACCGAGTACTTCTGGTACTCGCCGTCGACGACCTCGCCGGCGCGCTTGCGCAGCAGACCTTCGTGGTCGCGCGCGAAGAGCTCGTCCCACTCGCGGCCCCACAGCACCTTGATCACGTTCCAGCCGGCGCCGCGGAAGTTCGCTTCCAGTTCCTGGACGATGCGGCCGTTGCCGCGGACCGGACCGTCGAGGCGCTGCAGGTTGCAGTTGATGACGAAGATCAGGTTGTCGAGCTTCTCGCGCGAGGCGAGCGAGATGGCGCCGAGCGCCTCCGGCTCGTCGGTCTCACCGTCGCCGAGGAACGCCCACACCTTCTGATCGGTCCGCGGCTTGAGGCCGCGATCCTCCAGATAGCGCGAGAAGCGCGCCTGGTAGATCGACATGATCGGGCCGAGGCCCATCGACACCGTCGGCGCCTCCCAGAAGTCGGGCATCAGCCACGGATGCGGGTACGACGACAGGCCGCCGCCCGGCTTCAGTTCGCGGCGGAAGTTCTCGAGCTGCTGCTGCGAGAGGCGGCCTTCGAGGAAGGCGCGCGAGTACATGCCCGGCGAGGCGTGGCCCTGGAAGTAGACGAAGTCGCCGCCCTGCGCGTGCTGCTTGCCCTTGAAGAAGTGGTTGAACCCGACCTCGTAGAGCGTCGCCGCCGAGGCGAACGTCGAGATGTGGCCGCCGATGCCCTCGCTCGCCAGGTTGGCCTTGACGACCATCGCCATGGCGTTCCAGCGGACCAGGCTCTTGATGCGGCGCTCGATCTCGTTGCTGCCCGGGACGGGCGTCTGCTCGTCCGGGGTGATGGTGTTGACGTAGGCGGTGTTGGCCGTGAACGGCAGCTTGAGGCCGCGACGGCGTGCGTGGACCTCGAGCTCGCCGAGAATTTCCGCCACGCGCGCCGGGCCCCCCGTCTGCAGTACGTAGTCGAGCGAGTCCTGCCACTCGCGGGTCTCGATGGCCGCGGCGTCGGCCGGATCCTGTGGGGCGATCTGTCGCATGGAAACTGTTCTCCGCTGCGCGGGTCGCGGCCGACATTATCGGCCTCCGCGTATGACTTTATAACTCGGCGAGTGTAACACGCCGGCCCGCTGGTGGGCATGACGCGCGGCCCATCGATGCGGTGGCGATATGGATGGATCGCGTCGTCGTCATACCGCGCCGCCGTCGTGCTTCGGGGCCCGTCGGGCGGCCGGCGAAGAGGGCGGCGCCAGCCACTCGGCGAGCTTCGACCAGCGACGCCGCGCGGTGGCCTGCCCGACCGCGATGGCGAGCGCCTTCTTCGGCCCGACGACGACGACCAGCCGGCGGCCGCGCGTGATGGCGGTGTAGATCAGCCGGCGCTGCAGCATCGGATAGTGCTCGGTCGTGAGCGGCACCACGACCGCCGGGTACTCCGAGCCCTGCGCCTTGTGGATCGTCGTGGCGTAGGCGAGCACGAGACGGTCGAGCTCCCCGGCGTCGTAGCTGATGGCTCGACCATCGACATCGACGACGAGCGACGCCGCCTGGAGGTCGACCGAGACGACGCGGCCGATGTCGCCGTTGTAGACCTCCTTGTCGTAGTCGTTCTCGATCTGCATCACCTTGTCGCCGGGCGCGAACGCCGTGCCGAAGCGCTCGAGGCGCGGCCAGCCGTGCGGGTTGAGCGCGGCCTGCAGCGCCAGGTTCAGGGCCTTGGCCCCGGCAGCGCCGCGGTTCATCGGCGACAGCACCTGGATGTCGCGGACCGGATCGAGGCCGAAGCGGCGCGGGATCCGCTCGCGCACGAGGGCCAGGACGCGTTCGGCGGCGCGCTCGGCGTCGGCCGCGTCGACCAGGTAGAAGTCACCCGGCTCGCCCTCCGGCGTCGTCTGCGGCACCAGCCCGGCGTTGACCTGATGGGCCGCCGCGACGATGCGGCTGGCCGCCGCCTGGCGGAACACCGTGGTGAGTCGGGCCACCGGAATCGCCTGCGAGGCCAGCAGATCGGCCAGCACCTGGCCGGGTCCGACCGACGGCAGCTGGTCGGCGTCGCCGACGACGAGCAGCGCCGCGCTGCGCGGCACGGCGCGGACCAGCGCCTGCATCAACGGCACATCGACCATCGACGCTTCGTCGACGATCACCAGGTCGCCCTCGAGCGGCGTCCGCTCGTCGCGGCGGAAGCGGCCGTCGCGCGGGTTCACCTCGAGCAGACGGTGGATGGTGCGGGCCTCGAGGCCGGTCACCTCGGCGAGCCGTTTGGCGGCGCGGCCGGTCGGCGCGCACAGGAGCGGCCGCACCCGCTTGGCCATCAGGATCTGCAGGATCGTCTTCAGCACGGTGGTCTTGCCGACGCCGGGCCCGCCAGTCAGCACCAGCAGCTTCGAGCGCAGCGCCAGCGCCACCGCGGCGCGCTGTTCGTCGGCGAGGGCGATCCCGTGTTGCGCGCCGGCCCAGGCGAGCGCCTTGTCGGCGTCGATGGCCGGCCACGGCGTGGCGCCGGCGGCGATCGCCGCCAGGTGCTCCGCGATCGCGCGCTCGGCGGCATGCAGGCTGGCGAGGAACACCAGGGTCTCGTCGCCGACGCGATCGCGGACGACGCCGGCGGACGCGAGCTCGAGCGCGATCGCCTCCTCGACCAGCGCCGCCGGCACTTCGAGCAGCGTCGCCGCGCCCGTCACGAGCTCGGCCTCGGGCAGGCCGCAGTGGCCCTGGTCCATCGCCTTGGCCAGCGCGTAGCCGACGCCGGCGCGGATGCGGACCATCGCCGTCGCCGCGATCCCCAGCTTGGACGCCATCTTGTCGGCGACGACGAAGCCGATGCCGTGGACGTCGCGGGCGAGGCGATACGGGTTGTCGCGGAGGATCGGGATGGCGTCGATGCCGTAGGTCTGGTAGATGCGCTGCGCCCGCGACGTGCCGACGCCGAGGCCGTGCAGGAAGACCATGATGTCGCGCACGGCCCGCTGCGACCGCCAGCCGTCGCTGATCCGCAGGGCGCGCTGCGGTCCGATGCCGTCGACGTCGCGCAGCCGATCCGGCGACGTCTCGATGACGTCGAAGACCTCGGCCCCGAACGCCGCCACCAGCCGCCGCGCGAAGTGCGGCCCGATGCCCTTCAGCAGCCCCGAGGCCAGGTACTTCTCCAGACCCTCGGGCGACGACGGCGCCGCCGTCCGCACCCACGCCGCCTGGAACTGCATGCCGTGCGTTCGGTCGCGGACCCAGACCCCGCCGGCCTGGATCGCTTCGCCCGAGGCGATCGCCGGCATCCGCCCGACGACGGTCGTGAGGTCGGCCAGGCCGGGCGCACGGACGCGCAGAACCGCGAAGCCGCTCTCCTGGTCGTGGTAGGTGACGCGCTCGACGACGCCCGACACCAGCTCGCGCTCCGGGGACGGTGGCTCCACGCTCTCGTTTATACCCTCAAGGTTGCCCCGGGCCTGTCGATGGAGGGAAAGGGGCAGGTACGAAGGGGAACGCCGGCCACCGACGATGACCACCACCCAGCCGAGCGAAGGCGCCTTCTTCGCTGAGTACGGGTCTTTGTAGCACCGCCGCCGGACGCCTCACACGTATAAACGCCAACTACCAACTGCCAACTTCCAAGGAACGCCCAACGCTCAACTCCCAATGCTCCGGCAGGTTCGCGACGGCGAACCGACCGAAGTTGGGAATTGGGAATTGGAGGTTCCTTGGAGGTTGGCAGTTGGAACTTGGGAGTTGACGGTCCGGGCGCTATAACGCCGCCCGGAACACCTCTTCGAGGCTCGTCTCGCCCATGACGGCCTTGGCGACGCCGTCCATGAACATCGTGCGCATGCCGGCGGTGACCGCCGCCTGGCGCAGGATCGAGTTGTCTTTCTGGTCCATGATCAGCGGACGCACCGCGTCGGTGACCGGGAAGATCTCGAAGATGCCGACGCGACCGCGGTAGCCGGTCATGCGGCAGTCGTTGCAGCCGGTCGACCGGAAGAAGCGGATCTCGTTGATCCAGTCCTCCGACGCGCTGATGACGCCGTATTCGCGCAGGCCGCGCCCGAGGTGGGCGAAGTCGGGCCGCGAGCGCAGCGCGGCGATCTCCCGCGGTTCCGGCTTGTAGCTGCCGCGGCACGACGCACACAGCCGCCGCACCAGGCGCTGGGCGACGACGACGGCGAGCGTCGAGGCGAGCAAGTAGGGCTCGGCGCCCATGTCGAGCATGCGCGCCACCGCCGCCGTCGAGTCGTTGGTGTGCAGCGACGAGAACAGCAGGCGGCCGACCAGCGCGGCGCGCGTCGCCGTGTCGGCGGTCTCGCGGTCGCGGATCTCGCCGACCATGATCACGTCGGGGTCCTGCCGCAGCAGCGCGCGGAGGCCGCTCGCGAAGTCCATCCCGGCGGCCGGGTTGACCGGCACCTGGTTGACCCGGGGCATCGTGTCACTCGATCGGATCTTCGATCGTCGACAGGTTGACGACGTTGCGGCGATCCGAGCCGATCCGCATCAGGAAGGCGTAGAGCGTGCTGGTCTTGCCAGAGCCGGTCGGGCCGGTGACGAGGACCATCCCGTGCGGCCGCGCCAGGAACGACGCCATCAGCTCGTAGTCGACGGCCGAGAAGCCGAGGCCTTCGAGGTCCATCAGCACGTTGTCGCGCGACAGGACGCGCATGACCGTCTTCTCGCCCCACATCGTCGGCAGCGTCGAGACGCGCAGGTCGACGAGGACGCCGCTGAGGTCGGCCTCGAAGCGGCCGTCCTGGGCGGCGCGCTTCTCGTCGACGCGCAGGCCGGACAGCACCTTGACGCGCGAGGTCAGTGCCTGGGCCACCGCCGGGCCCATCGTCAGCACCTCGTGCAGCACGCCGTCGATGCGGTAGCGGACCACCGCCTCGAGCTCGAACGGCTCGACGTGGATGTCCGAGGCGCCGGTCACCGCGGCGAACTCGAGGACGTGGGTCAGCACATCGGAAGCGACGGATTCCTGCTGCGACGTCAGCGCCGTCGCGACGCCTTGGTTGGCGATGCTGCGGCGCAGCTGCTGGACCAGTTCCGCGTCGTAGAGGAGCTGGGCGCGGCGGACCGACGCCTCGGTGGCCAGCCGCGGCTTGATCTCGCGGTTGGTCAGCCGCGACAGCTCGCGGATCGTGTCGCGGTCGCGCGGGTTGACCATCGCGACGTGGACGACTTCGGCGGTCGCGTTGTAGGCGACCAGGCCCTTGGCGCGCGCCACTTCCTCGCGGACCAGGCGGAGCGCCTCCGGCTTGACGTCGCTGACCTTGAGGTCGATGAACGGCACGCCCCAGGCGCGGCCGATCTCGTGCAGGAGCTGCATGAACGGCAGCTTGGCCTGCTCCGCCACGGCCCGCTCGATCGGGATCCGGCGGCGCGCGGCGACGCCGACCGACTTGTCGAAGTCGTCGGCGCTGACCAGCTCGAGATCGGTGACCAGCAGATCGCGGAGCTCGCGATCGGAGAGGGCCAGGCTGCTCGGCTTCACGCCGCGCGCTCCGCGAAGAAGGTCCTCACGCGCTCTACCAGCATCTCGAGCGCGATGTTCGACTTGATGATGTAGTCGTGGGCGCCGCGATCGCGGGCCAGCTGGACGTCGCTGTCCTGGCCCAGGTTGCTCAGCACGATGACGGGGATCGCCGCTGTTTCGGGTGAGCCCTTCAGCGCCGCCAGCACGTCGAAGCCTTGCATCTTCGGCATGATCAGGTCGAGCAGCAGCAAATCGGGCGGATTCTCGCGGGCCAGACGCAGCGCCTCCTCTCCGTCGGCGGCGGCGGTGACGGCGAACCCGGCCCGCTTGAGCATGGTTTCCGCGGCCTTGCGCAGGAAGCGATCGTCTTCGGCGAGCAGGATGCGTGGAGTCGACATGAAGGACTTTCGTGGATCAGACTTCGACCGGGCTGGCCGCTGTGGCTTCGGACGTCGTCGCAAGGGGAAGGGCAATCAGGAAGCGGCTGCCGCCGGACTCGGCCGGCTCGAACCAGATGCGGCCGTGGGCCCGCTCGACGATCAGTCGGACGATGTAGAGGCCGAGGCCGGTGCCTTCGGTCTCGACCGTGGAGACGTTCTCGGCGCGGAAGAACTTCTCGAACAGGCGCGGCCGCGCCTCCTCGGGGACGCCGATGCCGGTGTCGGTGACCGCGCAGCGGACTTCGGCCCCGTCATTGGTGATCTCGACGTCGATGCGGCCGCCGTTCGGGGTGTACTTGACGGCGTTCGACACCAGGTTCTGCAGCACCTGCCGCAGCATCTGGGCGTCGCCCATGACGGCGTGCTCGACATCGAGGCCGGTCGCCTCGAGCCGGTGCTCGCTCTTGCGGACCACTGGCTGGATGTCGGCGAGGACGTCCTCCATCAGCCGGGCCAGGTTGCAGCGGGAGGGCGTGCCGATCATCCGGCCGCCTTCGAGGCGCGACACGCTGAGCAGGTCGTTGACCAGGACGATCAGGCGCTCCGAGGCATCGCGGCTGTCGGCGACGAAGCCGCGCATGTCGGGCGACCCGTCCTCCTCGCCCATGGCCAGCTCGAGCATCCACTTGATGCCGGTCAGCGGCGTGCGCAGTTGGTGGCTGGCGAAGTTGACGAAGTCGGCCTGCATCTTCATGGCCGCCTCGATCTGCTCGCGGGCGCGCCGCCGCTCGGTCACGTCGATGGTGACGCCGCGGACGCGGCGCGGCCCCCGCGCGTCGATCACCGGGCGAGCCTGGTCGCGGACGGTCAGGACGCGGCCGTCCTCGGTCATCAGGTGATAGTCGCAGCCGGCGACCGGCGCGCCGGCGGCGAGATGACGGCGGTACTCCTCGACGACGGCCCGATCCGCGGGCAGCACGTGCGACATCCAGACGTCCGAGTCGACGAAGCGGTTGACGCTGCCGCCGAGCAGCGACGCCGCCTGCTCGCTCATGAAGCGGTGGCGCCAGGGATCGAGCTCGGCTTCCCAGACGATGACGTCGAGGCTGTTGACGAGCTCGCGGTAGCGACGCTCCATCGCCTCGTGTTCGATGACGCGCTCGCCCAGCATGCGCTGCAGGCCGATGACGCGGAAGCCGACTTCGACGCGGGCACGCAGCTCGTCGGGCCGGAACGGCTTGGTCAGGAAGTCGTCGGCGCCGGCCGCGAACCCCTGGAGCATCGACTCGGCGCCGCGCTTGGCGGTGAGCACGATGATGTAGATGACGCGCTCGCTGAAAGCCTCACGAGCCAGCCGGCACAGCTCGAGGCCGTCGACCCCGGGCATGTTGACGTCGACGATCATGACCCCGATGGCCGAGATCTTCGAGGAGCGCCTTCCATGCCAGGTTGCCGTCGGTCGCGGTGACGACCTCGTGGCCCCACTTCTCGAGCGAACGCTGCAGGACGCGCAATGACAGCGCGTCGTCGTCCGCCGCCAGGATCTTCATCGCCGACACCACATGTCTCCACCTGAGACAATCGGCGGATTCGGTGAATTCCTGAAGCGCCAGGACAGTGGGCTCCGACCAGCTGGGGAGACGGCTATCCGCCGTCGCGGGCGGGACTTAGGGCCCGTCAGGGAATAACTGACGCATGCTGGCCACCGCGGCATCCCGCCGGGCGGCGTTGCTCGTCGCTCACATACGCTCGGTATGCTCGCTCCTCGCGCCTTGCCGGGCGGGCGCCCCGACGCCCAGCATGTCATCACTTATTCTCTGACGGGCCCTTTGGCGAGGAGGCCCGCGGCGCGGTCCGCCCACGGCGGCTCAGCTGGCCGGCTGGACCGTGTGCCCGGTGCGCGCAGATTCCAGGATGGCCAGGAGGACGGCCGTGTTGGCCCGGCTGTCTGCCAGGGTGACGACCGGCGGCTCGGCGCCGCGGGCGGCCCGCCCGAAATCCTCGAACTGCGAGACATAGAGGGCAGACGACTCGACGACGTGCTCGAGGACGTCGTCGCCGCGGACCACCACGACGGCTTCGCGCTCGCCCGGCTTGAAGGGACGCGCCACCCGGATGATACCGGCCGACCCCACCACCTCGACCCCGGTCTGGAACGGCGCCGCGAAGCTGGCGTCGATCAGGGCAATGGTGTTGCCCGGGAACCGCAGGATCGCCCCGACGCTCATGTCGACGTGGGTCGGCCCCATCACGGCGGTCGCCTGCACGGTTTCCGGTTCGGCCCCGAGGACGGTCCGGGCGAAGCTGACCGGGTAGCAGCCGACGTCCCAGAGGGCGCCGCCGCCCTTGGCCGGGTCGTAGCGGACGTCTCCGGGCCGGTCCAGGGTGAAGCTGAAGCACCCGCGCAGGAAGCGCGGTGTCCCGATCGCCCCGCCGGCGATCAGCTCGCGGACCGCGTGCGTCTGCGGCTGGTGCCGGTACATGAAGGCCTCGGCGACGTGGACGTGGGCCGCGGCCGCGGCCGCGGCGATCCGGTCCACCTCGGCCAGGGTCAGGGCCAGCGGCTTCTCGCAGAGGACGTGCTTGCCGGCTTCGGCCGCCCGGACGGCCCACTCGGCGTGGAGGTGGTTCGGCAGCGGGATGTAGACGGCGTCGATCCCGCCGTCCGCCAACAGCGTCTCGTAGCCGGCGACGCCGCGCGGGATCCCCCACTCCGCCGCGGCGGCCGCGGCCTTGTCCGCGTCGCGGCTGGCGATCGCCTCGAGGGTGTGCCCGCCCGCCGCCCGCAGGGCGGGGATGATGCTGCGGTTGATCCGTGCCGCGCCGAGGATGCCCCACCGCATGGTGCTCATGCGACGTAGGGCCCGCAGGGATTGCCGAGGATACCGAGATCGCCGACTTCGACCTCGATTCGATCGCCCGGCTGCAGGAACACCTGCGGATCGCGGTAGACACCGACGCCGTCCGGCGTGCCCGTCAGGATCACGTCGCCCCGCTCGAGGGTGATGGCGCGGGAGATGAAGCTGATGATGTAGCGCACCGGGAAGATCATCTCGCGGGTGTGCGAGGCCTGGCGCGTCTCGCCGTTGACGCGGCAGCCGATCGCCAGCTGCTGCGGATCGGGGATCTCATCGGTGGTGGCGACGACCGGCCCGAGCGGGCAGAAGGTGTCGGCCGCCTTACCGCGGATCCATTGTTTGTCGCCGCGCTGGACGTCGCGGGCGGTGACGTCGTTGGCGGCGGTGTAGCCGAAGACGTAGGACAGGGCATCCGCCTCGGTGACGCGCTTCGCCTCGCGGCCGATCACGACGGCAAGCTCGGCCTCGTAGTCGACCTGGTCGCTGAAATCGGCCGGCCAGCGGATCGGCTCGGACGGGGCGATGACGCTGCTCGGGAACTTCGCGAACAGGGTCGGCCGATCGGGCGGCTCGACGTGCTGCTCGCGGCAGTGGTCCAGGTAGTTGAGGCCGACGCAGATGATCTTGCCGGGCCGGAGCGGCGCCAGGATCCGCACCGCCGGGCGCGGAACCGGGGCACCGGCGTCGCCGGTGCCACGGCCGGCGATGACGTCCTGCAGCGACTCGGCGACGACCGGCTGGACGTCGGCCCCACGCAGATAGCCGATACGCGTACGTCCGTCGCTCTCGAACCGCAGCCAGCGCATGGCCGCCCATCTTATACTGTCGCGCATGCGACCCGCGCGCGTGCAGCTGCTGGTCACGTGCCTGGTCGATCGTTTTTTCCCGGGCACGGGCGAATCCGTCGTCCGCGTGCTCGAGCGCGCCGGCGTCGCCGTGACCGTCCCCGCCGGGCAGACCTGTTGCGGTCAGCCCGCCTTCAACGCCGGCTACGACCCGGATGCGCGCGCCCTGGCGCGGCACACCATCGACGTGCTGAGCGCCAGCGACGATCCGGTCGTGATCCCGTCCGGGTCGTGCGGCGACATGGTGATCCACCAGTACGTGGCGCTGCTCGCCGACGATCCCGAGTACGGCCCCAAGGCGCGGGCGCTGGCGGCACGGACCTACGAGCTGACGACGTTCCTGACCCGCGTCCTCGGCGTCACGGAGGTCGGGGCGAGCGGCACCGGCACGCTGTCCTACCACGCCTGCTGCCACGGCCTGCGCGGTCTCGGCGTCGACGGGGCCCCGAAGGCGCTGCTCGCCGGCGTGCGCGGCGTGACGATCTGCCCCTTGCCCGAAGCCGAGGTGTGCTGCGGCTTCGGCGGGCTCTTCGCCGTCAAGATGTCCGCCATCTCCGGCGAAATGCTGGCCCGCAAGCTCGACGCCATCGAGGCGTGCGGCGCCGACACCATCGCGGTCACCGACGTCAGCTGCGGCATGCACATGAACGGCGGGCTGCGCCGGCGCGGCAGCACGGTCCGCGTCGCGCACATCGCCGACATCCTGGCCGGCCCCGCCAGCAGCGGCACGGGCGGCGCCTCGTGAACCCGGTGGCCGTCCCCTTCTACCGCCGGGTCGAGGAAGCGCTCGGCAAGACGCGCATGCGCCACGCCGTCCGCCACACGTCGGGGCGGGCGATGGAATCGCGCCGCGCCGCCATCGCCGAGCTCGATTCGGCCGACGCCATCCGCGACCAGGCGCGGGCCATCCGTTCGCGCACGCTGGCGGCACTCGATCAGCACCTCGACACGTTCGTCACCAACGTCGAGCGGAACGGCGGCACGGTGTTCTTCGCCGAGACCGGCGACGACGCCGTCGCATACGTCCGCCGCCTGGCGCGCGAACGCGGCATCCGGACCATCGTCAAGGGCAAGTCGATGGTCAGCGAAGAGATCGAGCTGAACCCGGCGCTCGAGGCCGACGGCCTCGAGGTGGTCGAGACCGACCTCGGCGAGTACATCGTCCAGCTCGACAACGACAAGCCGTCGCACATCGTCGCGCCGATCCTTCACAAGACGAAGGAGGACTGCGCGCGCGTCTTCAAGGAGAAGCTCGGCGCCACCGACGAAGAGGTCGCCGGCGTGCCGCAGATGACCCAGCTCGCCCGCCGGGTGCTGCGCAAGGCCTTCCTCGAGGCCGACATGGGCATCAGCGGCGTCAACTTCGGCGTCGCCGAGACGGGCAGCGTCTGCATCTGCACGAACGAGGGCAACGGCCGGCTGACGACCTCGATGCCGCGCATCCACGTCGCGATCATGGGCATGGAGCGGCTGGTGCCGACCGCCGCCGATCTCGGCATCATGCTGGAGGTCCTCGGACGGAGCGGGACCGGGCAACGGCTCACCGTCTACTCGAACATCCTGAGCGGGCCGCGCCGGCCAGGTGAAGCGGACGGGCCGGAAGAGTTCCACGTCGTCATCGTCGACAACGGCCGCAGCGAAGTGCTCGCCGGCGAGCTGGCCGAGATCCTCTACTGCATCCGCTGCGGCGCCTGCCTCTACGCCTGCCCCGTCTACCAGCAGATCGGCGGCCACGCCTACGGCAGCGTCTACTCCGGTCCGGTCGGCTCGGTGCTCTCCCCCGCCCTCTCCGGCATCCACGCCTTCCACGACCTGCCGCACGCCTCGACGCTGTGCGGCGCGTGCAAGGAAGTCTGCCCGGTCCGCATCGACATCCCGCGGATGCTGCTGCGGTTGCGCGCCACGGGCGTCGAAGCGGGCGAGTCGCCGCAGTGGGTGTCGCTCGGCATCAAGGTGCTCGGCTGGATCGGCACCAGGCCGCGGCTGTTCGGCCTGGCTGGCCGCGTCGCCGCCCGCCTGGCGGGCATGGCCGCCACCGACGGCTGGATCAACGAGCTGCCCGGCCACCTCGCCGGCTGGACGGCGAGCCGCGACTTCCCGGTGCCGGCCATGGAGTCGTTCCAGGAGCGCTGGGCGCGGACGCACGGATCATCGTCGACGGACAGGAGCCGGTCGTGACGCCCGCCAACCGCCAGCGGATGCGCGAGGTGATCGGCCGCGCCGTCCGGACCGGCCTGTTTCCGGGCGGGGTCAGCGGGCACGCGGCCGGCCACGACGATGGCCACAGCCACGGCGCCGGCACGAACGACGCCGGCGGCGACACGCTGCCGACGGCGGCGATCCCCGGCACCGCCTCGGTGGCGCCACCGGCATCGGGGCTGCCGCGCCGCGAACGCTTCCGCGCCGCCCTCGAGGCGATCGCCGGCGTGGTTCACGAGGCCCGCACGCTCGACGAGGTCGTCGAGGTGATCGCCGGACTCGCCTCACGCCTGGGCGCGACGGCCCTGCTCTCGTGGAGCGACGAGGCGATTGGCCTGCCCGGCCTGGGCCAGGCGCTCGCGGCGCGCGGCCTCGCCGCCGTTGTCCCCGACATTCCGCAGCGCGGCCCGGAGCGCGACGCGAAGCTCGCTGAACTGGCCGCGCTGCCGCTCGGCCTCACTGGCGCCGACGCCGGCCTCGCCACGACCGGATCGGTGGTCGTCGCGACCGGACCCGGTCGACCGCGCATGGCGTCGCTGCTGGTGCCGGTCCACGTCGCGGTGCTGCGGGTCGACCGGCTGGTCGACGACGTCTCCACGCTGCTCGCCACGCGCGGCGACCTCGTCGCCGCCGGCAGCAACCTCGTCGCCATCACCGGCCCGAGCCGCACCGCCGACATCGAGCACACGCTCAGCCGCGGCGTCCACGGCCCCGGCGAAGTCCACGTCATCCTCCTCGAGGTCTGATCCCCATGCCAATCCGCCTGTCGCGCTCGATGCTCGTCCTCACATTTGTTGTCGCATCGGCCTTGTCGTCGTCGACGCTGCGGGCGCAATCGCCGGCGGCCCTCGATGCCGCGACGATCGATCGCTGGATGACCGAACTCTCGAACTGGAACCGCTGGGGCAAGGACGACGAACGCGGCACGGTCAACCTGATGACCGACGAGACGCGGAAGCGCGCCCTCGCCACGGTGAAGGAAGGCGTCACGGTGTCGCTGTCGCGTGACGCCGATCCGGTGAAGAGCGCCGACAACGGCAACCCGCTGGCGCTCTCGATGGTCGCCACCGCGGCGGATCCCGATCCGTTCGCGATGGAGACGCTGACCATCACCTTCCACGGCTCGGCCTACACGCACATGGACGCGCTGTCGCACATGTACTACAAGGGCCACACCTACAACGGCGTCGCCAAGGAGCGGGTCGTGTCGAAGGCCGGCGCCGAGACGCTGGCCATCACCGCGTTCAAGCGCGGCTTCGTCGGCCGCGGCGTGCTGATGGACATCCCGCGCCTCAAGGGCGTTGCCTACCTGGAGCCGCGCACGGCCATCACGCCGGCCGACCTCGACGCCTGGGAGAAGCAGGCCGGCCTGAAGGTCGGCAGCGGCGACATCGTGTTCTTCCGCACCGGGCGATGGGCGCGGCGGGCCAAGGTCGGGCCGTGGGACATCGGCACCGAGTCGGCCGGCCTGCACCCCAGCGTCGCGCAGTGGCTGAAGGCGCGTGACGTCGCGATCGTCGGCTGGGACGGCCACGGCGAGGTGATGCCCACCGTCGCGAAGGGCGTCGACTTCCCGATGCACCAGCTCCTGCTGATCGCGATGGGCACGCCGATCTTCGACAACTGCGATCTGGAAGGGCTGGCCGAAGCGGCCGGCTCGCGGAACCGCTGGACCTTCCTGCTCACCGCGTCGCCGCTCGCGGTGCCGCACGGCACCGGCTCGCCGCTCAACCCGATCGCGACGTTCTAGGACGTGCTTGGCGGTCCCAGCACGGGGTGCTAGGCTCCTCGCTACGATCCTGCGCTTCTGCTATGGTTTTCTTGACGCGCGACAGACTGCCCGACCTAGAGAAATGGGCGCGATTGCGCTTGCTGAAGTCCTGGGGCCTGGGTTGCTCCGATGACCATCACACACCTCAAGCTCGAGAACTGGCGTAACTTCTCGACCGTCGACGTCGCCCTCCAGCGGCGGATGTTTCTGGTGGGTCCCAATGCTTCTGGCAAGTCGAATTTCCTGGACGCGTTCCGTTTCCTTCGGGACATCGCAGATCCCCAGGGGGGCTTTCACCTTGCTGTAACCAAGCGCGGTGGCGTCTCGCAGATTCGGTCCCTTCACGCTCGGCGCAATCCCAATGTCGGCATCGAAGTTGCGCTCGACCTCAATGGTGAAGGAGCTTGGACCTACCGGCTGGAGTTCTCTCAAGACAACCAGCGCACGCCAATCGTCTCGAAGGAGGAGGTTTGGTCGGGCACGACCCGGATTCTCTCCCGGCCAAATGCTGACGATCTGGCTGACCCCAGCCGCCTGACGCAGACCCACCTGCAGCAGGTAAATGCCAACAAGGATTTTCGCGTCGTCATCGATGCATTGGCACACATCCGCTACCTTCATCTGGTTCCCCAGCTCGTCAGAGAGCCCGAGCGTTCGATAGGACGCGACCGCGATCCCTACGGGGGAGACTTCCTGGAACAACTTGCGCGGACGCCCATTCGCACGCTGAATGCACGACTCCCCAAGATCGCCGATGCCCTTCGCGTCGCGGTTCCGCAGCTGAAAGAACTTGAACTAAAGAGGGATCCCGCCACGGGCGTTCCCCACCTGCGCGGCCTGTATCAGCATTGGCGCCCCAACGCGGGGTGGCAGAGCGAGGAGCAGTTTTCAGACGGAACGCTTCGCCTGTTTGGGTTGCTTTGGGTTCTCTTGGATGGCAACGGGCCACTCCTATTGGAAGAACCTGAGCTCTCCCTGCATGCCGGCGTCGTGCGCTACATTCCGCAAATGATGGCTCGACTGACTCGCAAGGTCGGGCGACAGATTCTGGTCAGCAGCCACTCGGCTGACCTCTTGGGCGATGAGGGCATCTCAGCTGACGAAGTTCTCATGCTGCAGCCCTTCAGCGAGGGAACGATTGTTAGTCGCGCGTCGGACGATTCTCAGATCCGAGAACTCGTGAGTGGCGGCGTGCCCATACCGGAAGCAGTCCTGCCAAGGACTGAACCCCAGGACGCCGCACAACTCGCGCTCTTCGCGGACTGAGCGGCGTGGCGACGTTTACGGCGGCCGTCGAGGGTCAGACCGATATCGAAGTCGTTCGCAAGGTCCTCGAGTTCACGGGGCACGGTCTTGAAACGGTGTACGTTCTGCGAGGCAAGGACGCCTTGCGACGAAATCTCCGGGGCTACAACAACGCGGCCCGCTATCCCTCCCTGCCAAGATAGCTGAGACACTTCTCGCTCCCGTAATTAGTGTTGAGGGCGGGGAGGTGTCAGGACATTGATGAGCAAGATGCGCAGGATGCTGGACCCATCGATTGGGGGAGAGCCGGAGCGCAGGGGCGACGAGCGAAGCGAGGCGCCCCGGAGCGGAGGGTCTCCTCCGATCGAGCGTGCCGTCCTTCCGGCCCTGCCAGACTCGGAGGTCCCCGCCCGGCACGTGCGCCGGCGCTTCACGACCGCCTACAAGCTGGCGGTCCTCCGGCAGGCGGACGGCTGCACGCGGCACGGCGAGCTCGGGGCGCTCCTGCGGAAGGAGGGGCTGTACTCGTCCCATCTGGTCACGTGGCGCCAGCAGCGTGAGACCGGGTTAACGCCGAAGACACGCGGACGCAAGGCGACGGCGGTCGATCCGCAGCTCAAGAAGCTCGAGCAGGAGAATCGTCGCTTGACGACGCGGCTGCAGAAGGCGGAAGCGCTGCTCGCGTTCCAAAAAAAATGGTCATGCGCACCCGCGCACCCGCGTCGCGATGAAAGTGGTAGCGTCAGCGGGGCGAGCGAGCCGGGCCAAGGTCGACGCTTACTGGTGCTCCGAGCCCGGAAAAAAATGGACCCGAGTGCCGCGCCTCAGGCACCCCGTACTGTTGCCCTCGCCCCGCGAGGGGCTGAGGAGCACGCCAGGTAAACTCTCACCCTGTGGCACTCCCCGGCGCGCCGCCGTTGGAGGTGTGCATGGAAGTACTCCACGCCCGCTGCTGCGGGATTGACGTCCACAAAGCTTCACTGGTCGCCTGTCTGCGCCTGCAAGACGGTCGGCAGCGACACACCGAGGTTCGATCGTTCGGCACGACGACGACCGAGATCCTGCGGCTGCACGCCTGGCTGTCAGAGGCCGCGTGCACCCACGTGGCGATGGAGTCGACCGGTGTGGACTGGCAACCGGTCTTCAATCTGCTCGAGGGCAGTGTCGGCGTCGTGCTGGCCAATGCGCATCACATCAAGGCGGTCCCCGGCCGCAAAACGGACGTCAAAGACTGCGAGTGGCTCGCGGACTTACTTGCGCATGGGCTCATCCGCGCCAGCTTCATCCCGCCGGCCTCCATCCGCGAGCTGCGCGATCTCACCCGACACCGGAAGAGCCTGATTCGGGACCGCGTAAAGGCGGCCAATCGTGTTCACAAGCTGCTCGAGGGCGCCAATATCAAACTGAGCAACGTGGTCAGCGACGTGCTCGGCGTCTCCGGGCGGGCGATGCTCGATGCCCTCGTCGCCGGAGAAACGGAGCCGACCACGCTCGCGCGACTCGCCCGAGGCCGTCTGATTCCCAAGGCGACCCAGCTCGCCGAGGGGCTCCGAGGACGCTTCACCGTGCATCATGGGTTTCTGCTGGGGCAGATCTTGACGCAGCTCGATCAGCTGGCGGCGCTCGTGGCGCACTGCGATGCGCGCATCACCGAAGTCGCTCGACCGCTCGCCGCCCACATCGAGCGCTTGCAGACGATCGTGGGCGTCGGGCGCCGCTCCGCCGAAGTCCTCGTCTCCGAGATCGGGATCGACATGTCCCGGTTCGCCAGCTCCGCTCATCTCGCCTCGTGGGCCCGACTCTGTCCAGGCACGCACCAGAGCGCGGGTAAACGCCGAAGCGCCGGGACCGGCACGGGGAACAACTGGCTACGCACGACACTGCTCGAATCAGCGTGGGCCGCGTCCCATTCGCGCGGCAGCTACCTGGGCGCCCAGTATCGCCGCATCAGCAAACGGCGGGGGCCCAAACGAGCCGCGATCGCGGTAGCCCATAGCATCCTGGTGATCGCCTATCACGTGTTGCGGGAGGGCGTCGCCTTCCAGGATCTCGGCCCCGACTACTTCGATCGCATGAATTCGACCAAGGCCAAGCGGTACCACCTCCGGCGCCTCGAAGAGCTCGGGTGCGATGTAAGCCAGATCGTCGCGGCGTAGACCGTGCCCGAGGGAGGACTTTCTAGGTAAAGTTTCCGAGCTCCTGCAGATCCCCCTGAAACCGTTCGTGAGCGACGAGGACGACTGATGGTCGCCGTGACCGACGCGACGCCGACCTTGGGGGCCGCGCCCGCGTGTCGCGTGCTGGGCCTGTCCCGGGCGTCGCTGTATCGCGGGCGTCACCCGGCGTCGGTCCCGGGCCCGCGACCGACGCCGGCGCGCGCGCTGACGGATGTCGAGCGGCAGGGGGTATTGGATCTGCTCCACACGCGCTTCGTCGATCAGGCGCCGGCCCAGATGCATGCGACGCTCCTCGATGAGGGCACGTATCTCTGTTCGCCCCGCACGATGTACCGCGTCCTTGAGGCGGCCCACGAGATCAAGGAACGGCGCGATCAGGTGCGGCGGCCCCGCTACGCCGCGCCCGAGCTGCTCGCCACGCGGCCTAACGAAGTCTGGAGCTGGGACATCACGAAGCTGATGGGGCCGGCGAAGTGGACCTACTTCTATCTCTACGTCATCCTCGACATCTTCAGCCGCTACGTCGTCGGCTGGATGCTCGCGCCCCGCGAGAGCGCCGCCCTGGCCGAGCACCTGATCGCCGAGACGTGTGCCAAGCACGGCATTCGCCCGGGGCAACTCACGCTCCATGCCGACCGCGGGGGGGCGATGCGGAGCAAGCCCGTGGCCTTGCTGCTGGCCGATCTCGGCGTGACCAAGACGCACAGCCGGCCGCAGGTCTCGAACGACAATCCGTTTTCAGAAGCCCAGTTCAAAACGCTCAAGTACTGTCCCCAGTTTCCGGAGCGGTTCGGATCGATCGAGGATGGGCGGGCGTTTGGGCAGGTCTTTTTCCCCTGGTACAACCAGCAGCACCGGCACAGCGGCCTCGGCTTGCTCACGCCCGCCGTCGTGCACTTCGGCCAGGCCGCCGCGGTGCGCACGCAGCGGCAGCAGGTCCTCGCAGCCGCCTACGCCGCGCATCCCGAGCGCTTCGTCAACGGACGGCCACACCCGGCGGATCTGCCGACGGCCGTGTGGATCAACCCGCCGCCGAAACAACCGACCGCTCAGGATGCTCCAGGACCGACGATCGTCACCTCGGACGACCTTCGGGTCGACCCGATTCCCGACGTGATGATCGACCGCGGCGCTACTCTAATTACTTCCCCCTGGGTGTCTCAATGTCGTTGACAGCTTCCGATGCGCCGTGGTTCATCTTGCGCGACATGGATCACGACGCCGTATGCGCCGCCGAGTTGGTCCAATCGCTTCTACCCCAGCCTTCAGCCCAGATGGTCCTACGGATTGCCGTGCGCGAAGTGGAGTCCTGGCTTCTCGCAGACAAGACCAGGATCGCTGCGTTTTTGAGAGTACCTCTTGGCCGAGTGCCCGATGGGCCGGACGGGCTGGAGGATCCGAAGCGATCGCTGGTGAATCTTGCGCGCGTTTCGTCAGTGCGGGCCATTCGAGTCGATATGGTCCCTCGCGACGACGCCACCAGTGCAGTTGGACCGGCGTACAGCTCGAGGATCTCCGAATTCGCGCGCGAGCATTGGCGGCCGGAGGAAGCTGCCCACACCAGCCCTAGTTTGCGACGCTGCGTACTACGACTGCGGCAAGTCGGCTGACCGAGGATCGCAGCTACCCGTCATCGACGCGCGATCGCCACGTCGGGCCGATCGCGCGGCCACGGTGCGCCCTGCGGTCAGCGGTGCAGGCGGATCGGCTGGCCGACGGCGATGCGGCCGGTGCGGGTGATGGTCGCGTAGATCCCCGCGTTGTTCTGGTTCGCGCGGACGACGGCCTTCAGCATGTCGGGCGAGGTGCCGGCGCCGTCCGGATCGATGTTGACCATCGCGCAGCGGACGTCCCGCATCGTAACGGCGATCGCGGGCGGCTCGTCGCCGTCACCGAAGGTGAGGACGCCGCTGACCCAGCCGTCCTCCTCGAAGGGCACGCCGGTCGCGGAGCGCACGAGGACGTTCGGACGGAAGCGGCGGACGTCGGCGTCGGTGCCGGCCAGGCGGCAGATCTCGCCGACGGTGTGCGAGGTGATCACCGACAGGCAGGCGTCGTCGAAGATGCCGTGCCTCAGGTGCGTCATCTGGACGGCGGCGCCGTGGCGGCGCTGGATTTCGGCCGCCAGCGCCTCGCCGAAGAGCGGCAGCGCCTCGCCCTCTGGCGTCCGCACGTGCGTCGGCAGCGCATCGCCGGCGACGTCCTGGCGCTCGGGCGTGAAGTGGATCAGCGCCGGCAGCCGGCTGGCGGACAGCCACGGGAATCCGCCGCGCTCGTCGATCCGCCGCAGCGCCAGCCGCCGATCGCCGTCCAGGCCGTGCCAGCCCAGGGCCGCCGCCTCGAGCGCCTCGCCGCGCATCGACTTGACCGGATACCGAAAGATCGCCTCGACATGTCCAATCTCGATGGTGGCCAACGCATCCTCCGTCATCGATCCAGCACCTCGCGGACCTTCTGGGCCAGGACCTGCGGCGTGTACGGCTTCTGCAGGAAGGCGGCGCCGGCTTCGCCGATGCCGCGCCGGACCATCGCGTCGTCGGTGTAGCCGCTCATGAACAGCACCTTCATGGACGGATACCGGCCCCGCAGCGCCGCGACCAGATCCGGCCCGCTGAGGCGCGGCATCACCACGTCGGTGAGCAGCAGATCGGGCCGCACGTGGCCGTCGATCAGGCGCAGGGCGTCGGCACCGTCGGTGGCGGTGAGCACCGTGTAGCCGCGGCTGCGCAGGCTGCGCGCGGCCAGCTCGCGGACGCCGCCCTCGTCCTCGACGAGGAGAACGATCTCGCGGCCGCGAGGGTCGGCGGGCACGCCGGCGTCGCGCCGCTCGACCGGCTGATCCGCCACCTCCGGCAGGTAGATGCGGAACGTCGCCCCGCACCCCGGCTCGCTCTCCACTTCGATGATGCCGTGGCTCTGCTTGACCACGCCGAAGACCATCGAGAGGCCGAGGCCGGTCCCTTTGCTGACGTCCTTGGTCGTGAAGAACGGCTCGAAGATGCGCGCCTTGACCTCGGGCGTCATGCCACAGCCCGTGTCCGTGATCGCCAGCATCACATGAGGACCGGGCCGGCCCAGGTGGGCGGCGGCGTGCTCCGCGCCGATCATCACCGGGGCGGTCTCGAGCGTCAGGGCGCCGCCGTCCGGCATCGCGTCGCGGGCGTTGACGGCCAGGTTGACGATGGCCTGATCGAGCTGGCTGGGATCGACCTTGACGAAGCCGACGTCCTCCCCCGGCAGGATGGTCAGCTGCACGTCGGCGCCGATGAGGCGACGCAGCATCTTGCCCATGTCGACGACGACGGCGTTCAGGTCGAGCGCCTGCGGCTGCAGGATCGTCTGGCGGCTGAAGCCCAGGAGCTGGCGCGTCAACGCCGCGGCGCGTTCGCCGGCGTCGCGGATGGCGCTGACCGCCTCGCGATCCGCGTCGGCGAGCGGCACCGTCAGCAGCAGGTCGCTGTAGCCGGAGATGATCGTCAGCAGGTTGTTGAAGTCGTGGGCGACGCCGCCGGCGAGGCGGCCGACCGCCTCCATCTTCTGCGCCTGCCGCAACTGATCCTCGAGCCGCTTGCGCTCGGTGATGTCGAGGATGACCGAGACGAAATAGAGCGCCTCGCCGTTGGCGTGGCGGGCCAGCGTCGTCAGGAGGTTGCCCCAGAAGAACGAGCCGTCCTTGCGCCGGCAGCGCTTCTCCGCCGAGTAGAGGGAACGCGCCCCGGCCACCATCTCGCGCCGCGCCTCGTCGCCGGCGCCGCGATGTTCCGGCGCGGTCAGGTCGGTGAAGGTGAGCCCGCCCAGCTCGCTGCGCGTGTAGCCCGTCATCTCGCACAGCTTGGCGTTGACCCAGACGAACCGCCCGTGGACGTCGACGTGGGCGAGGCCGACCGCGATCTGCTCGAACGTCTCACGGAAGCGCTGCTCGTGCTCGTCGGCCTCGAGCGCCTTCTGCTCCAGCTTGTGGCCCAGGATGGCGGTGTACTCCTGGAGCAGAGCGGGGGCATGGGCCGGCGGCGGGGCCGCCGACGGCAGCAGGCCGCGGTCGTGCTGCGCCAGCACCTCCCGCACCCGGCCGATCAGCGCATCCGGCTCGCACGGCTTGACGATGAAGGCATCCGCGCCGAAGGCCATCGCCAGGCGCTCGTCCCGCGGCTCGGTGTAGGTGGCCGTGTAGACGATGAACGGCACGCCCTTCAGCCGCTCGTCGCTGCGCCAGTGTCGCAGCAGCGAGTAGCCGTCGAGCACCGGCATGAGCAGGTCGGAGACGATCAGATCGGGCGGCTGCAGCCGGGCCCGGTCGAGCGCCTCGACGCCGTTGCCCGCCCGCTCGACGACATAGCCGTGGCCCTCGAGCAGCGATTGCAGCAGATAGAGGTTGGCCTCGTGGTCGTCCACGATCAGCACGCGGGCGGTCATGGCAGGAAGCGCTCGACTTCGGCGACGAACGTCTCGGGGTTGATGGGCTTCTCGATGTAGCCGCGGGCGCCAGCCTCGAGGCACCGCTCGCGATCGCCGACCATCGCGTAGGAGGTCACCGCGACGATCGGAATCGGGGCCAGCCGCGGATCGCTCTGGAGCGCCCGGGCGACGGCGTAGCCGTCCATCCCCGGCAGCTGGATGTCGAGCAGGATGAGGGCCGGCGGCTCCCGTCCCGCCAGTTCCAGTCCCAGCGGGCCGGTCTCGGCGTGGACCACCTCGTAGCCGCGGTGCTCGAGCAGGAACGTGACCAGATAGCGGTTCTGCGGATTGTCTTCGATCAGCAGGATCCTGGTCTTCATCGGTGCGACCGCCCGGGCAGGGGAAGGATGACGGTGAACGTGCTGCCCCGTCCCCAGGTGCTATCGGCTGCAACCCGGCCGCCCATGAGCCGGGCGAGCCGGTCGCAGATGGCCAGCCCGAGCCCGGTGCCCTCGTGGGTCCGCGCCAGGCCCGAGTCGATCTGGCGGAACGGCTGGAACAGCGACGGCAGGTCCTCGGCCCGGATGCCGATGCCGGTGTCGGCGACCGCGACCCGCAGCGACGTCGGGTGGAGACCGGCGACGGCGCCATCGAGGGTGGCGGTCAGCGAGATGCCGCCGCGCTCGGTGAACTTGACCGCGTTGCTCAGCAGGTTGAGGAGGATCTGCTCGAAGCGGCGGGCGTCGCCGAGCGCGGTGCCGAGCCCCGCCCCGACGTGGACGCCCAGGGCCAGCCCCTTGGCGTCGGCCTGCGGCCCGACCAGCGCCACGACGCGCGCAATCGACTCGCCGGGATCGAACGGCTCGCGGCTGACCTCGAGCTGGCCGGCCTCGATCTTCGAGATGTCGAGGACGTCGTTGACGAGCGCCAGCAGGTGCCGCGCGCTGACGCGGACCATCCCGAGCTGCTTGTGCTGCTCGGCGGTGAGCGGCCCCGGCAGCCCCTGCAACAGGATGCCGGTGAACCCGATGATCGAGTTGAGCGGCGTGCGCAGCTCGTGCGACATGGTGGCGAGGAACGCCGACTTGATCCGGTCGGCGGCCTCGGCCCGATGGCGCCGTTCCCGCTCCTGCTCCATCCGGACGCGATCGGTGATGTCGTGGACGGTCCCCGAGAGGAGCATCGGCTGCCCGGCGTCGTCGCGCTTCAAGCCGGCCAGCTCGTGGACGACCTTCTCGTCGCCGCCGGGCAGCACGATGCGATGCTCGAAATCGAGCATCGCGGTCCCGTCCCGCGCCGCGCGATGGGCCTGGAGGGTCCGTTCGCGGTCATCGGGATGGACGGCCGCGAGCAGCGACGCCATCGTGCCGTCGAACGCCTCCCGATCGACCCCGAACATGTCGTAGACCTGGTCCGACCAGGTGAGGCGGCCGGTGCGCAGGTCGAGCGCCCAGCTCCCCACCCGGGCGATGCGCTGCGCCTCGACGAGGTGCGCTTCGCTCTCGCGCAGCCGCTCCTCGGCGAGCCGGCGCTCGGTGACGTCCGTCCCGATGCTCAGGATCTCGAGCAGCCGTCCGTCAGCGGCGCGGACCACCCGATTGGTCCACGAGATCCACACCCGCTCGCCCGACCGCCGGACGTTCTCGTTGATGTGCTCGGTGTAGGCCTCGGGCACGGCGCGGAGGCTGTCGATCAGCCGGCCCAGGTCGCGGCCGCCGCTCTCGGTGGGCGGGACGATCGTGTCCGTCAGCCGCTGGCCGACGATGTCTTCGGCGGCGTAGCCGAAGAACTGCTGCCCGAACTCGTTGAGGAAGGTGACCCGGCCATCGGCGTCCCAGCGCAGGATGATGCTGCTCGCCAGCTCCACCAGCTCGCGGTACTTCCGCTCGCTGGCGGCGAGCCGCGCCTCGGCCTGGCGGCGTTCAGACACGTCGATGCCGACCCCGACCAGGCAGGTGCGGCCCTCGAAGACGACGCGGCGGCCGGTAAAGAAGTGCGGAATGCGGGCGCCGCTCCGGGTGACGAGCGCGGCCTCGACCGACGAGTCTCCCCTCGCGAACACCTCGGCGATCCGCGATTCGACGCGGGCCCGATCCTCGCCGGCGAAGAAGTCGCGTGGGTGCATGTTCCGGATCTCGGCCGCACCGTAGCCCGAGACCGCCTCGAAGTTGTGGTTCCAGCGCAGGAACCGGCCCTCGCGATCGTACAAGTAGACGACCCCCGGCATGCTGTCGATCATCGCGTCCGAGAACAGCCGCTCGCTGTGCTCGGCCGCCTCGGCGACGCTGCGGGCCTCGTCGCGGGCAAAGCTCTCCAGCCCGAACGCCAGGTCGGTGGCGGCTTCCTCGAGCAGCGCGATCTCGCGACCGTGGAAGATGTCGGGCCGGCCGTCGTAGACGCTCAGCACGCCGCGGACCACGCCGCCGGTCCGGATCGGGAACGTGGCCCCCGACCGCAGGCCGCGGCGCTCGAGCACCGGCCGCCACACCGCCATCGCCGGGTCGCCGAGCAGGTCGTTGCTGATGGCGGCGCGGCCGCTCCGGAAAGCCAGGCCTGACGGCCCGCGGCCTTCGGGCCGCTCGTCGGCGTAGATGGCGACGCGCTGGAGGTCGCCCTCGTCGTCGCCGCAGGTGGCGACCGGCATCAGCCGCTGGGTGGCCGGGTCATGCCAGCCGATCCAGGCGATCGAGAAGCCGCCCTGCTCGACGAGCGCCCGGCAGACGGCGCGGAACAGCTCCTCCGGCGTCGGGATCCAGACGATCGCGTGGTTGATCTGGCTGAGCGCCGCGTAGAGCGCCGACAACCGCGCGATCTCCCGTTCTCGGACCTGCAGCGGCGACACGTCGTCGATGAGGCCCAGCAGCGTGCCGTCCGGCATCGCGGTCGCGATCACATCGCCGTTGAATACGCTGCCGTCCTTGCGGCGGAAGCGCCACTCGCGCCGGTGATCGCTGTGGCCCTGGATCTCCCCCAGCGCCGTGGCGACCTGCGGCGTCTCGATCGGCACGACGATGTCCGAGGCGTGCAGGCCGATGAACTGCTGGCGCGTGTAGCCGAACATCCGGCAGGCGGTCGGATTGGCGTCGAGGTAGCAGCTCTCGGCGTCGGCCAGTACCACGCCGACCTGGGCCAGTTCGAACAAGGTGCGGAAGCGAGCCTGCCACGCCTCGCGCGAGGGTTCGAGGGGACCGTTCATGGATGGCGGCTGGGGGCGTCCAGTATAGCCGCGGCCAGCGCCACATCAGGCCGGTCGGTGATGACGCCGTCGACCCCCCACGCCTTGAGGCGCGCGATGTCGGCGGGCGTGTTGACCGTCCACACGTGCAGGACACAGCCGCCGCGGTGCGCCTGGCGGATGAACCGGCGCGAGACGACGCGCGTCCCGACGCTGGCGACCTCGGGCACCTGGTAGGCGCGATAGGCGACGCGGCCGAGCGGCCACCACACGTAGGACTTGTAGAGGGCCCGCCGGATCTCCTCGGTGGCGGCGCTCGTGCACGCCTCGGGGGCGGCCCGCCGCACCGCGGCGAGGGTGGCGTCGGAGAAGCCGCCGAAGCAGACCCGGTCGAGCGCGCCGGCGCGCCGCACGACGGCGACGGCGGCCTCGGCCACCGCCGGATCGTCGCCCTTCACCTCGATGATGAACGCCAGGGCCGGATGATCGGCGAGGACGTCGGCCAGGCGCGGCACGCCTTCCCCGCGCCCGCGCCAGGGGAAGCCGGCGGCCCTGTCGAAGTGTTGTCCAGCATCGACCCGGCCCAGCTCGGCGGCGGTCAGTGCGCTGACCGGCCCATCCGCGTCGGTGGTGCGACCGAGCGTGGCGTCATGGATCACGACCACTTCGCCGTCTTTCGCCAGGCGTACGTCCAGTTCGCAGCCATCCACGCCCAGCGCCGCGGCCTGGCGGAAGGCGCCACGGGTGTTCTCGGGGGCCAGACCGGCGCCGCCACGATGGGCGAACACGGTCAGGCGGTCACCGGCGCGCCGCGCGCGCGTGACCCAGGGATGCTCCGTCATCGCGGGGCTGATAGTATCGCCTCATGGCCGTGTCCCTTCCGTCCACGCTCGGTGCACTGCGTCAGGCAGTCGCCGCGGGCAAGGTTGCCCGTCGTCCCGTGCGCAGCGAACTGCGCGACAACCTCATGACGCGGATGCGCACCGGTGGACCGCTGTTCCCCGGCATCATCGGCTACGACGACACCGTCGTGCCGCAGGTGGTCAACGCCCTCCTGTCGCGCCATCACTTCATCCTGCTCGGCCTGCGCGGCCAGGCCAAGACGCGGCTCCTGCGGGCGCTGACCACGCTGCTCGACGAGCACCTGCCGGTCATCGCCGGCTCCGAGATCAACGACGATCCGCTCGCCCCGCTCTCGGCCTACGGCCGGACGCGCGTCGCCGAGGCCGGCGACGAGACACCGATCGTCTGGCGCCATCGCGACGAGCGCTACGTCGAGAAACTGGCGACCCCGGACGTGACCATCGCCGACATGGTCGGCGACATCGATCCGATCAAGGCGGCGCGCAGCGGCCGCGAGATTGGCGACGAGCTGACCATGCACTACGGCCTGCTGCCGCGCGCCAACCGCGGCATCTTCGCCGTCAACGAGCTGCCCGACCTGGCCGGCCGCATCCAGGTCGGCCTGTTCAACATCCTGCAGGAAGGCGACGTCCAGATTAAGGGCTACCCGGTCCGGCTGCCGCTCGACCTGCTGATGGTCTTCACCGCCAACCCCGAGGACTACACCGCGCGCGGCAAGATCATCACCCCGCTCAAGGACCGCATCGGCTCCGAGATCCGCACCCACTACCCGGCCAGCCGCGCCGCGGCGATGGACATCACCGAGCAGGAGGCCTGGCAGGAACGCGGCGGGCTGCCGATGCAGATGCCCGCCTACGTCCGCGAGGTGGTCGAGGAAGTGGCCTTCCAGGCGCGCAGCAACAGCAAGATCGACAAACGCTCCGGCGTCAGCCAGCGCCTGCCGATCAGCGTGCTCGAGAACGTCATCTCGAACGCCGAGCGGCGCGCCCTGGCCCAGGGCGAGACGCTGGTGGTGCCGCGCGTCGCCGACGTCTACGCCGCGATCCCGGCCATCACCGGCAAGTTCGAGCTGGAGTACGAGGGCGAGCTGAAGGGCGCGGATGCCGTGGCCCGCGACCTGATCCGCTCGGCCGTGCTCAACGTCGCCACCGGCTACTTCCGCGACGCCGACGCCCGCGGCGCGGTGCGCTGGTTCGACGGCGGTGGCTCGCTGCAGCTCACGGACACGACCGGGGCCAAGGATCTGGTCGAACGGACCAAGGAAGTGGAGGGCCTGCACGAAGCGGCGCTCCAGGCGAGCGGCAGCGCTACGTCCGGGCAGGCCGAACTCGCCTCCGCGGTCGACTTCGCGCTCGAGGCGCTGTGCGCGCAGAAGAAGATCAGCCGCAGCGACGACTGGCGCTACACCGCCGGCGAGAACGGCGGCAGCCGCCGCCAGGGCGGCCGCGAGCGCGGCCAGGCCCGGCACGAGTCGTTCGACGACGACGAGCAGCTCAACGTTCCCGGCAAGAAGAAGTCACTACAACTGACGCTGAGCGGTGATAAATCCCAACTTCCAATCTCCAACTTCCAAGGAACTTCCAATTCCCAACTCCCAAGAAGACCGGCCGGTGAGGCTTGCTAGTTGGAAGTTGGCAGTTCCTTGGAAGTTGGTAGTTGGGAGTTCGAGTCGCCCGGGGACCGTGCGATGAAATACAGGTACACGAGGTATACGGGCGACGAGCTCGAGGGCATCGACCTGGAGGAGCTCGTCTCGAAGCTCTCCGACATGCTGCTGTCGAGCGGCTTCGACGACGATCCGCGCGCGCCCGATCCCGACCAGAAGATGTCGCGCCAGGATCTGCACGACGCGATCCTCGAGGCGCTGCTGTCGGGCGGCCTGCTGTCGCAGGAGACGATCGAGAAGCTGCTCGGCGATCCGGCCGACGCCGACGCGACCTCGCAGATTCGAGCAGCTGATCGACGACATCGTCAAGAAGATGCAGCAGCAGGGCTACCTCACCGGCAGCCCCGACTTCGACGCCGAGCGCGAGCGGCGCGAGGGCCAGGGCGGCGGCGACGGCCAGGACGGCCCGCCGGCGACCTTCGAGGCGACCGACAAGACCATCGACTTCCTCGGCTACCGGGCGCTGCGCGACCTGCTCGGCTCGCTCGGCAAGAGCAGCGCCGGCCGGCACGACACCCGCGACCTGTCGACCGGGATCGAGGCCGAGGCGGCGCCGAAGCCCTACGAGTTCGGCGACACGATGAACCTCGACGCGAGCGCGACCCTGATGCGCGCGGTGCAGCGCAACGGGCTGCGGCGCAACGACGAGGGCGGCTTCGACGTCGACTACGGCGACCTGATGGTCAGCCAGGGTGAGTATCAGAGCTCGTGCGCGACAGTGCTGATGCTCGACTGCAGCCACAGCATGATCCTCTACGGCGAGGATCGCTTCACTCCGGCCAAGCGCGTGGCGCTGGCGCTCGCCCACCTGATCAAGCACCAGTACCCCGGCGACGCGCTGCACTGCGTCCTGTTCCACGACGCCGCCGAGGAGATCCCGCTCAGCCAGCTGGCCCGTGTCCGCGTCGGCCCGTACTACACCAACACCCGCGACGGCCTGCGCGTGGCCCGGCGCATCCTCGAGCGCCAGAAGAAGGACATGCGGCAGATCATCATGATCACCGACGGCAAGCCGTCGGCGATGACGCTGCCCGACGGCCGCATCTACCGCAACGCCTTCGGCCTCGACCCGCACATCGTCCAGGAGACGTTCGCCGAGGTCGCCGCCTGCCGCAAGGGCGGCATCATGATCAACACGTTCATGCTGGCGCGCGATCACGACCTGGTCAGCTTCGTCCGCCGCGTCGCCGAGATCTGCCACGGCAAGGCCTACTTCACGACGCCGTACACGCTCGGCGAGTACGTGCTGATGGACTACATGGACAAGAAGACACGGACGGTGCACTAGGCTCCGGCCTCGCTGGTAATCGCCGTTCTCGACGCGCCTGCATGCTGCCGCCGACCATCCCGCTCTTTCCGCTCCCGAACGTCGTGCTGTTCCCGGGCGTGTTCCTGCCGCTCCACATCTTCGAGGAGCGCTACCGGGCCCTGACCCGCGACGCGCTGGCCGGCGACCGCATCATCGGCATGACACTGCTCCGCCCCGGCTTCGAGGCCGACTACGACGGGCGCCCGCCGATCTACCCGATCGGCTGCGCCGGCGTGATCTCGCATTCCGATCGGCTGCCCGACGGGCGCTTCAACATCGTGCTGCACGGCCTGTCGAAGTTCCGCATCGTCGAGGAGCTGACCGACGGCGACTACCGGCGGGCCCGCATCGAGCCGCTGACCGAGGTCACCGACGCCGCGGCCCGGGGCATCATCAAGGAGATGCGGACGCGCATCGAGACGCTGCTGCTGACGGCGCTGAAGGCCACCGAGGTCCAGATCCCCAGCTCGCTCTCGGACGAGGACCTGGTGCACGCGCTCTGCCAGTACCTGCAGTTCGAGCCGGCCGAGCGCCAGGCGCTGCTCGAGTGCGAGGGCTCGGTCGAGCGCGCCCGCGCCCTCACCGAGTTCCTCGAGATGCAGGCGCTGCTGGCGCAACACCCCACCGGCCGCCGCCCGGGCGTGCACTGATGGCCGGCGACCAGCCGTTGCCGGCGCCGACGCCAGCGCCGCGCGAGTGGAACGCCCCGACCTACCACCGGGTGTCGAGCCCGCAGTTCACCTGGGGCCAGGCCGTCCTCGATCGCCTGCCCCTGCGCGGCGACGAGCTGGTGCTCGACGTCGGCTGCGGCACCGGCCGCCTGACCGAGCTGCTCGCCGAGCGGCTGCCGCACGGACGCGCCATCGGCATCGATCAGTCGGCCAACATGCTGACGACGGCCCGGACGGCCATGCGGGCCAGCGTCCGGGGCCGCGTCAGCTTCATGCACGCCGACGCCGCCGCGCTGCCGATCGCCGGCGCCGCCGACGCGATCTTCAGCACCGCGACCTTCCACTGGGTCCTCGATCACCCGCGGCTGTTCCACAGCCTGTTCACGGCGCTGCGGCCCGGCTGCCGGCTGGTGGCGCAGTGCGGCGGGGGTCCGAACCTGGAACGGCACCATCAGCGCGCCGAGGCCCTGATGCGCACGCCGGCCTGCGCGCCGTTCTTCGCGGACTGGACCGAGCCCTGGGAGTTCGCCGACGCCGAGACGACGCGGACGCGGCTGGCGGCGGCCGGCTTCGTCGACATCGCCGCCCGTGTCATCGCGGCGCCGGTGGTCCAGCCCGATCGCGCCGCCTTCGTCGAGTTCGTGACCCACGTCATCTTCCGGCCGCACCTGGCGCGCCTGCCGGACGAGGCGGCGCGGACCGCCTTCGTCGACGCGCTGGCGGCGCTCGCCGCCGCCGATCCGATCCCCTTCGAGCTGGACTACTGGCGGCTCGACGTCGACGCGACCCGCCCGGCCGCCTGACGCCGACCCCGGCTCGCGATATCCTGGACACGATGCCATCCCTGACCGGCCAGCCCTGACCCCACAGATCCCGTGACCGCCACCTACCCGATCGCGCTGCTCCTCCACTCGTGGCTCCGCTGGGGCGTGCTCGCCCTGCTGATCATCGTCGTCATCCGCGCCTGGCAGGGCCGGACCGGCTTCGGGGCGTGGCTGCCGCTCGACGAGCGCCTGCACACCGTCCTCGTCAGCGTCGTCGATCTGCAGCTGCTGGTCGGGCTGTGGCTCTACGGCGCCAGCCCGGTCGCGCGGGCCTTCGTCGGCGAGCTCGGCACGAACATCCACAACCGCGAGCTGCGGTTCTTCGGGCTCGAGCACGTCACGATGATGCTGCTCGCGGTCGCGTTCGTCCACGTCGGCCGGGCCCGGTCGAAGGCCGTCACCGACGAGCGGCTGCGCTTCCGCCGCGTCTTCGCCTGGACGGCGGCGGCGCTGATCTGCGTGCTGGCGTCGATCCCGTGGCCGATCTTCCCGGTCGCCCGCCCGCTCTTCCGCCTGGCGTTCTGATTGTCGGTGCCCGCGCTCTCACGCGCGGGCACAGGCCGCCCTCTGGCGCGTCCGGCTGCTATTCGCGGCGCTGGGCGCGCCGCGGCGCCGGACGCGGGGCGGCATCTCCGAGGCCTGTCAGCCGTGGACGGAGTCCTGGGCGGCCTCGTCCTGCTTGGCGAGGCGCAGGGCGATGACGTCGACCACCGTCTTGCCGTGGAAGCGGCCGTTCTCGATGAAGATGCGGTTGGTCTGCCGGCCGGTGGTGACGTTGCCGATGACGTAGACGCCGGGGACGTTGGTTTCGAAGGTCTCGGGGTCGTAGGACGGGGCGAGCTCGACCGGGTCGAACGCCACGCCGGCGTGGGCCAGCAGCGTCGTGTCGGAGTGATAGCCGGTCAACAGGAACACGGCATCGGCCGGCAGCGACTCCGGCTTGCCGTCGGCGCGCAGGATCTCGACCGTCCTGGGGGTGATGCGCGTCACCTGGGCGCTCATGCGCGCGGCGATCGAGCCTTCCTTGATGCGGTTCTCCAGGTCGGGCCGCACCCAGTACTTCAGGCCCTTGTGCCAGTCGTCGCGGCGGTGGACGATCGTCACCTTGACGCCGGCCCGGTACATCTCGAGCGCGGCGTCGGCGGTCGAATTGGCGCCCCCGACCACGACCACGTGCTTGCGGAAGTAGGGGTGCGCTTCGGAGTAGAAGTGCGAGACGTGCGCCAGGTCCTCACCCGGGATGTCCATCCGGTTCGGCAGATCGTAGGCCCCGGTGGCGATGACCACGCTGCGCGCCGTCCAGTGGCGCGGCCCGTCGTCGGTCGTCGTCGCCACCACGAGGTGCCCGTCGTGGGGCGTCACCGACGACACCGTCTGGCCCTGCTCGATCGGCAGCTGGAACGTGTCGACGACGCGCCGGTAGTAGCGCAGCGCCTCGGCCCGGGTCGGCTTCTCGTACGGGGTCACGAACGGCAGGTTGCCGATCTCGAGCAGCTCGGGGGTCGTGAAGAAGATCATCTGCAGGGGAAAATGCAGGATGGTATTGACGATGGCGCCCTTCTCCAGGACGACGTGGCGCAGGCCGTGCTGTTTGGCGGCGATCGACGCGGCGAGGCCGGCCGGGCCGGCACCGACGATGACGAGGTCGTAGACTGACATCCACTCGATCTTAGCAGCCCGGTGCTGCATGTCCCACAGGCCGGATGCGCCGCCGGCGCGCTTCGGCCGAGACAGACCCTACGCCCATGCACGACGACGATTCCGCCCGCTCATCGCTCACCCGCCGCCGCTTCCTCCAACTGTCGGCGGCCGCCCCCGTGCTGGCGCAGGCCGCCCCGGCCGTGCGCGGCGACGCTACGGCGCGGCCCATCATCACGTCGGGCGTCCAGAGCGGCGACGTCGAGGCGGATCGCGCCGTCGTCTGGTGCCGGACGGACCGGCCAGCCCGGCTGCGCGTCCGCTACGCCACGACCGGGACGCTGGCCGGCGCACGCGAGCGGGTGTCGGCCCCGACCTCGGCGGACGCCGACTTCACCGCCCGGCTCGACCTCACCGGCCTGCCGCCGGGGCAGCGCATCGTCTACGAGGCGCGCTTCGAGGGGGCCGGCGGCGCGCTCAGCGAGCCGGTGCGCGGCGCATTCCGCACCCCGGCCCGGACGCCGGCCCCGGTGCGGATCGTCTGGGGCGGCGACGTCTGCGGCCAGGGCTGGGGCCTGGACGACTCGCACGGTGGCATGAAGACGTTCGCGTCGATGCACGCCGCCGAACCGGACCTGTTCATCCATTCCGGCGACCTGATCTACGCCGACGGTCCGATCGCGGCGGCCGTGAAGCTCAACGACGGCTCGACGTGGCGCAACCTTGTCGAGGACGGCGTCGGCGACGTCGCCCAGACGCTCGACCAGTTCCGCGGCCGCTATCGCTACAACCTGCGCGACGGGCACCTCCGCGCCTTCAACGCCGAGGTGCCGATGGTGGCGCAGTGGGACGACCACGAGGTCCTCAACAACTGGTACCCGACCGAAGTGCTCGGCAACACGGGCAACGACGCGCGCTACACCGAGAAACAGGTCTCGGTGCTGGCGGCGCGGGCGAAGCAGGCGTTCTTCGACTACACGCCGATCCGCCCGGACCGGCGTGACCCGCGGCGGATCTATCGTGTCGTCCGCCGCGGACCGCTGGCCGACGTGTTCGTGCTCGACCTGCGCACCTACCGCGGCCCGAACACGACGAACCTGCAGCCGCAGCCGGGCCCCGACACCGCCATCCTGGCCGCGACGCAGCGGGCCTGGCTCGAGGAGGCGCTGGCGAGATCGACCGCGACCTGGAAGATCGTCGCCTGCGATCAGCCGATCGGCCTGGTGGTCCCGGACACGCCGTTGCAGGAAGGCATCGCCAACGGCGATCCGCGAACGCTCGGCCGCGAGCATGAGATCGCCGCGCTCCTCTCCTCCCTCAAGCGCCGGCGCGTCGACAACGTGCTGTTCGTCACCGCCGACGTCCACTACGCCGCAGCTCACCGCTACGACCCGGCGCAGGCGACCTACACCGACTTCGATCCGTTCTGGGAGTTCGTCGCCGGGCCGCTGCACGCCGGCACCGCGCCCCGGCCGGCGGCGCTCGATGCGACGTTCGGACCACAGGCCGTGTTCACGTCGCCGCCGCCGGCGGGAAACGCGTCGCCGGGCGCGGGCCTCCAGTTCTTCGGCCAGGTCGCCATCGATCCGCGGACGCGCGCTGCGACGGTGACCCTGCACGATCGCGACGGCCGCGTGCTCTACACCAAGGTCCTCGAACCAGCGGCCTGAGTCCGCGGATAGCGACGAAGCGAGCCACTGATAGGCCGCCCGTTGGCCGGGAAGTCGCAGGAGAGACGCCCAGGGAGACGATCTTGTAAGAAGCCCGACGGTCCGCGACCCGCCGAAGCGGCCCAGCGCGGCTAGACGCGCGGCATCGGCGGCAGCGTCGACTGCTGATCGAGGCACGACGGGCACACCGCGTGGGTGAAGCGGTAGCCGTGCTCGGCCAGGTACTGGTCGATCGGCTCCCAGTCGTCGCGGTCGCCGCGGATCTTCTTGCAGTATGAACAGATCGGGGTCAGCGTCCGGAGATGGTGCTCGCGCTGGCGGCTCGCTTCGAGCTCGTGGATGCGATCGGTCAGGGCGCGGTGCAGGTTGAGGATGCGCATGCCGGCGTGCAGCCGGGCCATCAGCTCGACGCGGTTGAACGGCTTCGACAGGAAGTCGTCGGCGCCGGCTTCGAGCGCCACGGCCAGATCCTCGGGCGAGTGCCGCGCCGTCAGCATCACCAGGTAGGGCTGCATGCGCAGGGCAGCGGCGCGCACCTTGCGGCAGACCTCGGGGCCCTCGAGGCCGGGCATGCCCCAGTCGAGGACCGCCATCGTCGGCGCGCCGGGCATGATCAGCCGGGCGCAGGCTTCGAGGCCGTCCACCACGCAGTCGACGTCGTGGCCCCACAGCTCGAGGGTACGAACCAGCAGCGTGCGGGAGACGGCGTCGTCGTCGGCGATGAGGATTTGCACGGGTGCGGCCAAGACAGAGGCTGGAGAGCGACTGGTCAGCGACGCGAACGGCGAGGCTTCGGTGGCGGCGGCGGAGGCGCCGGCTGGTACTCGATCTCGACGCCGCTGACGACCGCATACGGCCGTCCCGGCGCGGTCACCACTTCGGTGCCGCCGACCCGCTCGATGGTCAGCCGGGCGCCGCTGATGACCACTTCGTCGACGCCCTCCGGCACCGACAGGACGACCGGCTCGGCGCCCGTCGGCGCGACGGCCTTCACGCCGCCCGGCCCGGCTCCGCCGGCGATGCGCTCCACGAGATCCTTGTCGGTGCGGAACTCGTTGCGCACCACCGCCTCGCCGATCGGCTCGCCGGTCCCCGTCGCGACCCGCAGCGTCGCCGTGTAGCGCGCGAACGCCCGGCCGGCCTTCACCTCGCTCTCGGAATACGTCTGCCGGTTGTGCAGGGTCAGGGCGAGCGTCAGCGGACCGGCGTGAGGCGGCAGCGTGACGCGCAGCCCGGCGGCCGGATCGGGGCCGCCGAGCACGTCGCAGTAGAGGCGCTGCGTGGTGACGCCGTTGCCCAGGATCGAGGGGCACTGCATCAGCGGCGCTTCGCGGATCGGCGCCGGTGCCGGCTTGGCGGCGGGGCGGCTGGGCGCGGGACGCGCCGCGCCCGGCTTGGGCCGCGCCCGTGACGACTGCGCGTCGGCTGACACGGCCGCGGCCAGCCCGAGTAGGATGAGGACGAACGCGCGACAGACCGGGGTCCGGGGCACGCAGCAAGCATAACCGCCTCGACGGCCGCTGTCAGCGCGTGCGCTGACCTGGTGAGCCCTCGATGACCGCCGACGCAACTCAACGCCCGCCCGACGACGCCGAGCTGCATCGCCGGCTGGTCGATCTCTCGAGCGACATGCTGTTCGTCGCCGATTCTCGGCGGCCGCTTCACCTACGTCAACGACGCCGCGACGCGGACGCTCCACTACGCGGCAGCCGAGCTCATCGGTCGCGAGGCGCTCACGCTCGTCCGTGACGATGCCCGCGCCGAGGCCCGCGCCTTTTATTGTCGCCAGCTCGAGCGTGGTCTCTCGGACACCTACTTCGAGCTGCCGCTCGTGACGCGCGGCCAGGCGACGGTGTGGGTCGGCCTGCAGCTGCGGCTGATCATCGTCGACGGCCGGGCGGATCGTCTCGAAGGGGCCGGCCGCGACGTCACCGATCGCCGACGCGTCGAGGACGCCCTGCAGCAGAGCGACGAGCGCTACCGGCAGGCCTTCGACGAGAACCTGGCCGGCATCTTCGTGGCCTCGCCGAGCGGGCAGATCCGCAGCTGCAATCCGGCCTTCGTCCAGATTCTGCGGCTTCCCCTCGCTCGCCGACGCGCTCGGCGCCAACCTGGGTGCGCTCTACCCCGACGGCGGCTTCGCCACCATGGTCGAGCGGGTCCGGCGCGACGGCGCGGTGCGGCAGCACGAGAGCACCCTGGCCCGCGTCGACGGCCGCGTCGTGCCGGTGATCGAGAGCCTGGTCGGGCGCTTCGACGGCGACGGCGAGCTGATGTCGATCAACGGCTACGTGTTCGACGACTCGCCGCGCAAGGACCTCGAAGGGCAGATGCGCCAGTCGCAGAAGATGGAGGCGCTCGGCCGCCTCGCCGGCGGCGTCGCCCACGACTTCAACAACGTGCTGATGGTCATCAACGGCCTCAGCGAGACGGTGCTGGCGATTCTTGAATTGGACAGCCCGGTGCGCGAGGACCTCGAGGAGATCCTGGCCGCCGGGCGCCGCGCCGCCGGCCTCACCTCGCAGCTCCTCGCCTTCAGCCGCAAGCGCGTCCTGATGACGACGACCTTCGACCTCGACGAGGCGATCGGGGCGATGCAGCCGATGCTGTGCCGGCTGCTGGGCAGCGACATCGCGCTGGTCGTCGAGCCGTCGCCCGAGCCCAAGTGGATCGTCGGCGACCGCGGCCAGATCGAGCAGGTGCTGCTCAACCTCGCCGCCAACGCCCGCGACGCCATGCCGGAGGGCGGCGAGCTGCGCATCCACGCGGCCATCGAGCTGCGCGCCTACGAAGTCGGACACGATGTGCTGTCGGCGCCGGAGGTCGTGCTGCGCCTCGCCGACACCGGTCAGGGCATGTCGCCGGACGTCCTGGCTCGCCTGTTCGAGCCGTACTTCACGACCAAGGCGCGCGGCAAGGGCACCGGCCTCGGCCTCTCCACCGTCTACGCGATCGTCTCGGAGAGCGGCGGCCGGATCACCGTCGAGAGCCACCGCGGCGTCGGCACCACGTTCTCGATCGCGCTGCCGCTGGCGCTGCCGCCCGAGTTCGCGATCAGCGGCGACCCGCATCCGTTCTTCGCCGGCGGCCTCGACAGCGAGCGGCTGGGGCGGACCGTGCTGGTCGTCGAGGACGAGACGCCGGTTCGCCATCTGGTCACCAGCACGCTGCAGCGGGCCGGCTACACCGTGCTGTCGGCCGAGGACGCGAGCTCGGCGATGGCCCGGCTGCGCAGCCACGGCGCGCCGATCGATTTGCTGCTGACCGACGTGATCATGCCGGGCCGCAACGGCCGTGAGCTGGCCCGCGACGCGCTCGAGTTCCAGCCCGGCCTGCCGGTGCTGTTCATGTCGGGCTACGCCGATCGCACCTTCGGCCCGGAAGGTCCCGGTGGCCTCGGCGATGCCTTCCTGCAGAAGCCGTTCGCGCTCGACGTGCTGGTGGCACGGGTCCGCCAGGTGCTCGGGACGGTGCGGCCGGCCGGCGCCGCCGAGCCCGTCGAGGTGGCGCCGCCGCAGGACGGGCCGACGGTACCCGGCGGATGACTACGCGCGACGGATCAGGGTGAGGAACTCGCTACGCGTCCGCGCGTCGTCGCGGAACGTGCCGAGCATCGCGCTCGTCACCGCCGCCGAGTGCTGCTTCTCGACGCCGCGCATCGCCATGCAGAGATGGGTGCCCTCCATGACGACGGCGACGCCGAGCGGATCGACCGCGTCCTGGATGGTGCCGGCGATTTCGTTGGTGAGCCGTTCCTGCACCTGGAGGCGGCGGCTGAACGCATCGACGATGCGCGGGATCTTGCTGAGGCCAAGCACCTTCGTCCGCGGCAGGTAGGCGACGTGGCACTTGCCGAAGAACGGCAGCAAGTGGTGTTCGCAGAGGCTGTAGAAATCGATGTCCTTCACGATGACCATCTCGCTGTAGTCGACCGTGAAGAGGGCCTGATTGATGAGCGCTTCGATGTCGACCGCGTATCCGCTGGTGAGGAACTTGAGCGACTTCTCGACCCGCCGCGGCGTGGCCAGGAGGCCTTCGCGGTCGGGGTTCTCGCCGAGTCCGGCGAGGATCTGGCGGACGAGATCCTGCATGGCGCTCGCATTGTACGTCATGGTTTTGGTCACGTCAGGTTTGGATGCGCGCGGTCAGGCCGAGGTGACATCGACACCGGACGCGCTCTACGCGCGGCGTGAGGAAGCCGGCCTGGCGGCCCGCGCCGCGGACGCGTGGATGGCGCGCCTGGCCGCCTCGCCGAGTGACTTCGAAGCGGCCTGGAAGCTGTCCCGCGCCCGCTACTACCTCGGCACCAACGGAGCCGCCGCGGGGCGCCGGGCGGCGCTCGACGCCGGCATGGAGGCGGCGCGCGCGGCCATCGCGCTGCGGGGCTCGCGTCCGGAGGGCCACTTCTGGCTGGCCGCCAACATGGGCGCCCTGGCCGAGTCGTTCGGGATGAGCCAGGGCCTGAAATACCGCAAGCCGATCAAGGCCGAGCTCGAGGAGGTGCTGCGCCTCGACGCCGGCTACGAAGCGGGTTCCGCCGACCGCGCCCTCGGCCGCTGGTACTACAAGGTGCCCGGCCTCTTCGGCGGCAGCAACGAGAAGTCCGAGCGGCACCTGCGCCAGTCACTCACCTACGATCCGCAGAGCACGGCCAGCTGGTTCTTCCTCGCCGAGACGCTCGAGGACATGGGCCGCAAGGCCGACGCGCGCGCGGCGCTGCAGAAGGTGCTCGACGCCCCGCTCAACCCGCACTGGGCGCCGGAAGATCGGCGATGGAAAGCGCTGGCGCGCGCCAGGCTGGCGCGCCAGTAGCCGGCTAGCGCGATTCGGCGGCGCCTTCCGACGTCGTCACGGTGAAGACGCGGAAGTTCTGGTAGGTCGCCTTGCTCTCGATCGAGCGCAGGCGATCGCCGGGGACGTTGGTGTAGGTCTCGCGCATCTCGGCCGGCAGCAGCAGGCCGAGCGACGGGACGTCGCGATACAGCACGTCGACGCGGATCCGGATGCCGCTCTCGCGTTCCTCGATCTGGAAGGCGGACTGCCGGACGCTGCCGTCGGCGGCGACCCACAGCCGTCCGAACGCGAACACGTCGTCGCCGCGGCCGGTGTGGATCAGCGTCGGGCCGCGCTTCTCGCGGAACCGGACCACCGACGTCTCGACGCCGTCGATGGTCTCGGTGCCGCCCATCTCGAACTCGAAGCGGCCGATGTGCCGCGGGTGGAGCACGAGCAGCGCCATCGTCGGGATGTTGACCGTGCGGCGGACGTTGCCCAGGTTGTAGCGGGCGCCTTCTTCGGTGATCTTGCGGAGCGTCGCCGGCGACGGCGCGCCGCCCGACGTGAAGAGCTGCATGGCTCGCGCGTCGCGATCCTTCACAGGCCGGCCATCGACCTCGGCCACGTCGCGGTAGGGCACCAGGAAGCCGGCGTCCGACTTCACCATCAGCATGTCGGCGGCGATCTGCCGCCGGGCGGCGACACCGGGCGTCCGCTTCCGCGCGTCCTCCGCCCGGTCGCGCCAGGCGAGCGCCTCGCTGCGGTCGATGACCGGGCTGTCGACGATCGCCTGGACGTAGCGCTCCTCGGAGACCGTCGACACGGCGCGTGCGGCGTAACCCTCGGCGTAGGCGGTCGATCGAGAGAGCACCGCATCGAGCAGCGCGGATCGCGGCGCGGCCGGGCTCGCGGCGGTAATCACCGGCACCTCCGCCTCGCCGCCCGGGACGCCGACCACCTGGAAGGTGCGCGCCGTCCGCGCCACCGCCGTGCCGTTCCGGATCACGGCGACGTCGGCGCGATAGCGGCCGGCCGGCCAGCGCGCCGTCGGCAGGCTGGCGTCCAGCTCGCAGCCGGTGCCGACCTTGTCGCAGGTGATCGCCATCGGCCCGTTGAAGCGGCTGACCTGCTCGTCGAGGTGCGTGACCTCGACGTTGGCGCCGATGCCGTCCATCGCCGCGGCCTGGGCGCCGTGCACGAATACGTGGATGCCCACCTCGCGCTCGCGCTGCGCCACGTCGACGAGGAGGATCGGCGGGGCGCCTTCGCCGCCGTCGCGGAACAGCAGGGCGCCGCCGATGTGCAGGCCCTCAGCCGGCGCCGCCGTCACCTCGAACGGGTGCTCGACGCTGCCGAGCCGCCCGTCGGCGTCCTTGGCCGCCACCTTGACGCGATAGCGGCCGGGGCGCAGCCGCAGTGCCACCGTGTAGAGCGGCGTCACCGCGTCGACTTCCTCAGTGGCGCCGTAGCGGCGCCCCTCCTGGTCGAACACCTCGTAGGCGATCTTCGTGCGCGCGTAGCGACCGGTCAGGGCGTTGGCGCCGACGGCCGCGGCGAGCAGCACCTTGGGCTGCGTCGATCCGTCGGGCACCAGCGTCGTCGCCACCCGCAGCGGAACCGCCTGCAGCACCACCGGGGCGCTCAGCGCCGCGCCCAGCGTCTCCGGCGCACCGCCGACGCGGCGCGGCCGCGTGTCGGCGACGAACTCGGTGCGATGACGGAGCGTCAGCCCACGCTCCCGCCGCAGCGCGACCTTGATCACGTGGCGCTTGCCGTCGCGCTCGGCCGGCTGCACCTGGAAGCCGAGCGCGTAGCGGGCCGACGTCTCGCGGGCGATCCGCGCCGCGGTGACACCCAGCCCCGAGACCGGCCGGAACAGGGCGCCGCCGCTCACGCCGGCGAGATAGTCGAGGCCCTCGCCGCGGACCCGGCGATCCTCTTCCCAGTCGGGCGCCAACCCTGACGCGGTGGCGTCCATCGGCGGCGTATACATCTGGATGGCATAGAACGTCGCGCCAGCGGCGGCGATCTTGGCGCCGACGCTGCGGAGTCGGCCCTGGATCTCGTTGTCGAAGGCGACGCCGTTCGAGAGGTAGACAATCGTCTTGCGGGCGTCGTAGTCGCGCACGCTGTCGAGCAGCGCTTCGAGCGCCGCCAGCGCGTCCATGTTGCGGGCGCGCGTCTCGCGGATGTAGCGGCCGGCCTCGGCGATGATTCGAGCCTGACACTGCTGAAGCGGCGTGATGGCGTCGGAGATCGGATTGTCGAGGTCTTCGGGACGGGTCTGGCCGGCCCCCGAGCAGTTGCGTTCGACGACCCTCGTGAGCGAGCCGGGCATGCGCCGATCGATCCGCGTCGCCTCGTCGATCGTCATCAGCAGCTGCGGATCGGCCGGCGGCGAGTCCAGGCCGCGGATGCGGCCGATGGCCTCGATGACGGCCTGGTGATCGCTGGTCGGCGGTACAGACCGGGCCGCCGCCCGGCATGGTGACGAGGCCGAGGCGATCGCGAGGCGCGAGGTTCGCGATCAGCCCCTTGAGGCCGTCGAGCGCGGCCCGGCCGTCGCCCAGGCGCATGTTGTTGCGATCGACGACGAGCAGGACGACGCGGGCGGGCTCGGCGACGTCGTTGCTGCTCGAGTCGGGCAGTCGCGTATCGGCCGGTATCTCGGCGGGCCGCACCGCGACCAGCTCGAAGGCGTCGATCGCGCGCGGCTTGCCGTCGACGGTCAGGGTGAAGTCGTCGGCGGTGAAGCCGGCGACGGGGCGGCCGTCCTTGTCGACCACGATGGCGTCGACCGTGACGAGGTCGACGCCCGCGCGGAACACGGGCTCCTGCGCCTGACCGACCAGGGACACCACGACGAGGGCGACGGCGAGGGGGGCCAGCCGCATGGGCGATTAACGGGCCACTTTATCACCCCGGCCTCGCCCTGGCCGTCCGATAGCGGTCATCCCGTACGCGCATGATGCCATTAGATTCGGCAATCTGGATTCTCGACATCCGGTAAATTGGATCTACGCCCTTTCGGAGGGCCTCACCTCCAGCAATCCCAACGCCGTCCCGACATCGGCCTCTGGTATGAAACCTGCTATCTCACCGCTGGTCACGGATTCGCTCCGCTTCGTCATTTTTAGATAAAGCTATTCGGCGCCGGGCAGCTTCCCGCTGGTTCCGAGCATCCGGTGACCCCGTCGGGCGCTAGGCCATGACGGTTTTATTTCAGGAGGATGTTTCATGCGTGTGCGAACTCTGGCGACGCTGCTGGGCTTGTGGCTGATGGCCGCCCCCGCCGCTGCCCAGGAACAGCGGGCCTCGATTGAAGGCACCGTGAAGGACAACACCGGGGCCGTCCTCCCCGGCGTCACCGTCGATGCCAAGAACCTCTCGCAGGGAGGGGTGGCCAGCGCTGTCAGCGACGCCGGCGGGTTCTTCCGATTCCCGTCGCTCGCACCCGGGGCCTACGAGGTCACCGCGAAGCTTTCGGGCTTCACGCCGAAGACGTTCTCCCGCATCGAACTCAACCTCGGCCAGACCAAGGTGCTGGACGTCGCTCTAGGCGTGTCCGGTCTCTCGGAAACCGTGCAGGTCACGTCCGAACAGCCGCTCATCGACGTCAAGAGCAGCCAGCGCGCCTACAGCATCACCGCCGACCAGTTCGTGAAGCTGCCGAAGGGCCGTGACTTCAGCTCGGTCGTCACGCAGGCGCCCGGCGCCAACTTCGAGGCCAAGTCGAACGGCATCACGATCGACGGCGCGACCGCCGGCGAGAACCGCTTCATCGTCGACGGCGTCGAGACGACCAACCCGCAGTCGGGCATGCAGGGCAAGCGCATGGTCCTCGACTTCGTGCAGGAGGTCCAGGTCAAGTCGTCGGGCTACGCGGCCGAGTTCGGCGGCTCCACGGGCGGCGTGATCAACGTGATCTCGCGCTCGGGCAGCAACGACTTCCACGGCGACGCGGCCATCTACTTCAACAACGACGGCATGAACGGCGCCGAGCGCCGCTCGCTCCGCCTGGTGCCGACCGACTCGTTCCGGTCCGAGTATGTGACCCTGCGCAAGGACGGCAGCCGTCGCCTCGAGCCCGGCATCGGCGTCGGTGGCCCGGTGATGAAGGACAAGCTGTGGTTCTTCGCCAGCTACCTGCCCTCGCTCGAGAGGTTCGAGCGCTCGACGCAGTTCAGCAACGGCACGCCGGTCGACCGTGAGCAGACCGACAAGACGCACTACCTGTCGGCCAACGCCACGTCGCAGCTCACCAACAGCACCCGCGGCAAAATCGCCTTCAACTCGGCCAAGCGCAACATCACCGGCGTCCTGCCGGGTCGGGCGCTGGTGGGTGAGAACGGCACGACGGCGGCGACGGCGCTGCTCGACACCAACGACATCCGGCCGAACTGGTCGCTGTCGGGCAACTACGACTACGTCGTCAACGACAAGTTCTTCATCGGCGCGCGCGGCGGCTACTACAAGCAGGATCAGTACAACGAAGGCATCCCGAAGGAAACGCGCTTCAACTTCCTGATCTCCAACGTCGGCCTGGCCGGCGTCCCCGCCGAGTTCCAGCACAACAGCGGATACTCGAACATCCCGACCAACCGCAGCGTGACCCGCAACATCTTCGGGCGCGGCAACCTGCAGGTCGACGGCACCTACTACGCCACGATGGCCGGCAACCACACCATCAAGGGCGGCGTGCAGTTCGACCGCATCGCCAACGACGTGCTCGACTCGGAGCAGAGCAACCTGATCCGCATCAGCTGGAATCGCAGCCTCAGCAGTGATCCGACCTCGCGGGGCGCGTTCGGCTTCTACCAGGTGCGCAGCAACGGCGTGAACCCCGATCAGGGCTTCAGCGTCGAAGGCAACATCGCCAACACGAACGTCGGCCTGTTCATCCAGGACTCGTGGTCGATCAACGACCGCCTGACCCTGAACATCGGTCTGCGGACCGAGAACGAGAGCGTGCCGTCGTACACGACCTCGGAGGGCATCTCGCCGGTGGCGATCGAGTGGGGCTTCGGCCAGAAGCTGGCGCCGCGTCTCGGCTTCGCCTACGACGTGGCGGGCAACGGCAAGACCAAGCTGTACGGCAACTGGGGCATCTACTACGACATCTTCAAGCTGGAGCTGCCGCAGGGCTCGTTCGGCGGCCAGAAGTGGCTGGAGTACTACTACAGCCTCGACACGCCGAACTTCGAGTCGCTCGATCCGTCCGGTTGCCCGCCGGCCTGCCCGGGCCGCCTGCTGCGCGGTCCGATCGACTTCCGTCACCCCTCGAACGCCGTCGGTGACGAGACGGTCGACCCAGACATCAAGCCGATGAAGCTGCAGGAAGTGGCGTTCGGTCTCGAGCGCGAGCTCGGCAAGCACCTGGCCGTGGGTGCCCGCTACATCCACAAGCAGATCGACCAGGCCATCGAGGACGTTGGTCAGCTCGACGCCGACGGCAACGAGATCTACACGATCGGCAACCCCGGCTTCGGCGACGCCGCGAGCGTGCTCCTGCCGGACGGCACCCGCGCGACCGACTTCCCGAAGGCGGTCCGCGACTACGACGCCCTCGAGCTGACCATCGACAAGCGCCTGTCGGATCGCTGGAGCGCGCGCGCCAGCTACACGATCAGCCGCCTCTACGGCAACTACCCGGGCCTGTCGCAGACCGACGAGAACGGCCGCACCAGCCCGAACGTCGGCCGCTCGTTCGACTACCCGCTGATGGCGTTCGACGGCCTCGGCCAGGTGGTGCTTGGCCGCCTGCCGACGGATCGTCCGAACCAGTTCAAGATCCAGGCGAACTACGAGATGCCGTTCGGCACGCTGATCGGCGCCAACCAGTACGTGGCCAGCGGCATCCCCGTGACCCGGGAGGCTGCGGCCATCACCGGCAGCGCCTTCCCGATTCAGTACCTCGGACGCCTGAGCGACGGCCGCACGCCGACCATCTCGCAGACCGACTTCACGGCCAGCCACTCGTTCCGCCTCGGTACGCGGACCTTCGTGGTCGGGATGGACATCATCAACCTGTTCGACCAGAAGACGGCGATCAACAAGAACATGACCCAGCTCCAGAGCGGGACGGTCGAGTTCAGCGAGGCCGACTTCTACGCCGGCCGCGCCAACTTCGCCGCCAAGGCCGCGGTCGCCGGCGTCCAGAATCCGCTGTTCCTGCTGGACAACGACTTCCAGCCGCCCCGCGTGATTCGCGTCTCGGCCAAGTTCTCCTTCTAGGGACTGGCCGACCAGACAGGTTCGACGGCCGGGCCCGGCTTCCTCTGGAGCCGGGTCCGTTTTTCCAGGCCGCGCCACCCCTCCGGGGCTGGCGCGGCCCTTTTGCGTACCGCCCCTGTTGTGTACCGCCCCTTGACGCGCCTGGGGGTTCCCGGCGACCATAGATGCGTGCATCCGGCCACGGTCCAAGCGGCAACGGTGATCTGTTGCTGTTGTTGTAGCGCGAGGTTCTCGAGGAACCTCTGGGCCCGTGTGCCGACTGAGCAGGAAGACCGCTGACGCAAGCCAAACGCCGGTCTTCCTCTATCGGTGCAACAAGTTCGGGCCCGGATGGTTTCTCACCATCCGGGCCTTTCGTGTTTTCAGGCGCTCGTGCTCCACGGACCCTTATGTCATCCACCGCTGGCTCGACCAGCTCCACCGCCTCCTCGCTGTTCACGCCGTCCACGACCTGGAACGAGCTCGGCGTGCGAGCCGAGGCGTGGGGTGCCGAGCGCACGCTGCGCTGGGCCGAGACCTCGTTCGCGCCGCGCCTGAGCCTGGCCACCGGCTTCGGCGCCGAGGGCTGCGTGATCATCGACCTGGTAGCCCGGATGGGCCTCGCCGTCGACATCTTCACGCTCGACACCGGGGTGCTCTTTCCCGAAACCTACGACCTCTGGAAGCGCCTCGAAGAGCGCTACGGCATCACCATCAAGGGCATCCGCCCGGCCCAGACGATCGAGGAACAGGCGCAGACCCACGGCGACAAGCTGTGGGAGCGGCAGCCCGAGCAGTGCTGCGCCCTGCGCAAAGTGGCCCCGCTCGGCCCGGCCCTGAAGGGCTACGACGCCTGGGTCACCGCCATCCGCCGCGACCAGACCGGGAACCGCGCCTCGGCCCTGCCGATCGAGTGGGACGCCAAGAACGGCCTGGTCAAGGTGAACCCCCTCGTCCGCTGGCAGAAGGACGCGGTCTGGGCCTATATCAAGGAGTGGGACGTGCCCTACAACGCGCTCCACGACAAGGGCTACCCGAGCATCTCCTGCCGCACTTGCACCAGCCCGGTAAAGGAGGGCGAGGACGACCGCGCCGGCCGGTGGCGCGGCAACGAGAAGACCGAGTGCGGGCTGCACGTGATCCCGCTGACGCCCGCCGCCGACAGCCCCGACCTCCGGCCGGAGACCCGCGCATGACCGACGCCGACGGTCGCCCCGCGGCCGCCAGCCCAGCCGGGACTGCCCCGCCGGTGCTGTTCCCGGCCTTCCTCCGCCTCAACGGCAAGAGGGTGCTGATGGTGGGGGCCGGTCCTGTCGCCGCGTCGAAGCTCAAGGCCCTGCTCGACGCCGAGGCCGACGTGACGGTCGTCGCCCCGCTGATCCACGCCGACATCGAGGCGTCGCCGGTGACGATTCATCGCCGGCCGTTCGAGCTGGCCGACCTCGACGGCGTCTGGTACGTGGTCGCCGCGGCTCCGCCCGAGGTGAACCGCGCCGTATCGGCCGCCGCGGCCGCCCGCCAGCTGTTCGTCAACGCCGTCGACGATCCGCCGAACGCCTCCGTCTACCTCGGCGCCGTCGTCAAGCGCGAGGACGTGATCATCGCCATCTCGACGTCGGGCCGGGCTCCGGCGCTCGCCGGCCTGCTCCGCGAGGGGCTGGACCGCCTGCTGCCCGCCGACCTGCATGCCTGGCTGCGCGTCGCCGACGACGAGCGCGTCCGCTGGAAGGCGGCCGGCATCCCGATGGAAGCGCGGCGTCCCGAGCTGCTCCGCGCCCTGAACGCGATCTACGTCGGCCGCGCCCACCACGAGGGCGAGGTGTCAGAGGCTGTGGCGGCAGCGGTCATCGAGGGCTCGCCCGCCTTCGCCTCAGCCGGCGACGCCAAGGCGTCGCCAGCAGAGGCTTCGGCGCGGCAGGTCCGGCGCGGACTCGTTTCACTCGTCGGCGCCGGACCTGGCGATCCCGAGCTGCTGACGTCGCGGGCGCACGCGCGCCTCGCCGCGGCTGACGTCGTCCTCTACGACGCGCTGGTCTCCCCCGCCGTCCTGGCCCTCGCCAGCCACGCCCGCTGCCTGTCGGTCGGCAAGCGGCACGGCCGGCACTCGGTCAGCCAGGACACGATCAACCGGCTGCTGGTGCGCGGCGCCAAGCGGAACCAGCGCCTCGTCCGGCTCAAGGCCGGCGACCCTTATGTCTTCGGCCGCGGCGGCGAAGAGGCCCTGGTCCTCGCCGCCGCGGGCCTCCCCTTCGAGGTCGTGCCCGGCGTCTCGTCGGCGATCGCCGCGCCGGCGCTGGCCGGCATCCCGGTCACGCACCGCGGCCTCGCCTCGGGCGTGCTGGTCGTCTCCGGCCACGCCGAGTCGTCCTACGCACCCGCGCTCGACTCGCTGGCGCCGAAGGGCACGACGCTGGTCGTGCTGATGGGCGTCAACACGCGGGCGCAGATTGCCGGGCGCCTCGTCGCCCGCGGCTGGTCCGGCACGACGCCAGCCGCGCTCCTCTTCGCCGCGTCGACGCCCGACGCGCGCACCTGGATCGGCACGCTCGGCGACCTGGTCGCCGGGGCGCCGCTGCAGCTGCCCGAGAGCCCCGGGACGCTCGTCGTCGGCGACGTGGTGTCGCTGGCCGCGACGCTGGCCCCGGCCACCTCGGGACACCTTGACGTAACAGACACCGCCGGCGTGGAGCCGGCGGCCAGCAACGAATAGCAGACAGAGTTCTATGGCAGCCATCGACGATCCCAAGACCCTCGGCCGCGCCCGCCTCTCCTTCGCCACGGAGGGCGACGTCGACGAGTTCGTCCAGACGCTGGAAAAGTTCGAGCAGGGCGAGCTCGGTCCCGACCAATGGCGCTCGTTCCGCCTGCTGCGCGGCACCTACGGCCAGCGCCAGGACGGCGTCCAGATGATCCGCATCAAGATCCCGCAGGGCCTGATGGACGCCAACCAGGCCCGCGTCTTCGCCGACGTCGGCGAGCGCTGGTCGCGCGGCTACGGCCACATCACGACGCGGCAGAACCTGCAGTTCCACTTCGTCCCGCTGGCGGTCGTCCCCGAGCTGCTCGACCACATCCAGGCGGCCGGCCTCACCACCCGCGAGGCGTGCGGCAACTCGGTCCGCAACATCACGACCAGCCCCTACGCCGGCGTCCACGCCGACGAAGTCTTCGACGTCACGCCGTACGGCGAGGCGCTGACCCGCTACTTCCTCGGCCATCCGCTCAGCAGCAAGCTGCCGCGCAAGTTCAAGATCGCCTTCGAGGGCTGCGCCGCCGATCACATCTACGCGGCGATCAACGACATCGGCTGGTTCGCGGCGATCAAGGACGGCGTCCGCGGCTTCCGCGTCACCGCCGGCGGCGGCACCGCGACGATGACGCGCAACGGCGCGCTGCTCGAGCCGTTCATCCCGGCGAGCGAGATGTTCAATGTCGCCGAGGCGATCGTCCGCGTCTACCACAAGCACGGCGACTACGCCCACAAGCAGCGGAACCGCATGAAGTTCCTCATCAAGACGATGGGCTGGGAGCGCTTCGTCGAGGAGTACCGGCACGAGCTGGCGCTGTTCCGCGGCGCGGGCGGCGCCACGGTGCCGCTCGATACCCAGAACCCGCCGGTCGAGGTCGCGCCCGACTGGCAGCGGGCCGAGCCGCCGAGCGTGCTCGACATCATCACCCGCGTCAGCCGGCCGCAGGACCTGCGCGGCCCCGGCCTCGTCCCCGTCGTGCAGCCCGACCCGGCGCCGAGCGCGGCCCTGAAGGCCCAGTGGCGCCGGACCAACGTGCTGCCGCAGAAGCAGGCCGGCTACGTCATGGCGATGGTCACGACGATCCTCGGTGACCTGACCAGCCACCAGCTGCGCGTCCTGGCCGACCTCTCGGAGGCGTACAGCGACGGCTCGATGCGCGTCACCGCCGAACAGAACCTGCTGTTCCGCTGGGTGAAGGAAGCGGACCTCGACGGGCTGCACACGCGGCTGGCCGCGGCCGGCCTCGGCCTCGCCGACGCCAACACGGTGTCGGACGTCGTGAGCTGCCCGGGCGCCGAGTCGTGCCGCCTGGCGGTGACGCAGTCACGCGGCCTCGGCTCGCTGCTCGGCCAGCACCTGCGCGACAACCCCGAGGTGGCGGCGCGCGCGCCCGACCTGCACATCAAGATCAGCGGCTGCCCGAACGGCTGCGGCCAGCACCACATCGCCGGCCTCGGGTTCCAGGGCAGCATCCGCAAGGTCGGCACCAAGGTGGTGCCGCAGTACTTCGTCATGCTCGGCGGCGGCGTCGACGAGAACGGCGCCCAGTTCGGCCGGATCAGCGCCAAGGTGCCGGCCCGCCGGATGCCGCAGGTCGTCGATCGCCTGCTCGGCCTCTACCGCGACGAGAAGCAGGCGGACGAGAAGCCCGAGGCGTTCTTCCGCCGCGTCGACGCGGCCAGGATCAAGACGCTGCTGGCCGATCTCGAGACGATGACGTTGGCCGACGTGAAGCCTGAGGACTACATCGACCTCGGCGAGGACCACGAGTTCGTGCCGGAGATCATGGACGGCGAGTGCGCGACGTAGTGACCGCGTAACCGCCTCGGACACGAGGCCCGGGAGGGCGCATGATACGAACGGTCGTCCTCTGCGCCATGTCCCTCCTCGTGTCCGCCCTTCCCGCCCCGCCCGCGGACGATCGCCCGAACCTCGCGGTCGCCACTGACGCGGCACGCTGGATCAACGCCTCCGCCGTCGTCACGCCGCATGGCACGACGTGGCCGGCCAACCCCGCCGAGCGCGGATCGGTCGCCGCCGATCTCTACAGCGGCAGCGCCGGCGTCGTGTTGTTCTTCCTCGAGCTGCATCGCACGACCGGCGAGCCAGCCCATCTCGCGACGGCGAATGCCGGCGCCGACGAACTGCTCGCCTCGCTCGATCGCCAGACCGAGGTCGGCCTCTACACCGGGCTTGCCGGGATCGGCTTCGTATTGAGCGAACTCGGGCGCCACACCTCGAACACGAAATCCCGCGAGGGCGCGAGGCGCGTGGTGGCGATTCTGCAGGAGCGCGCGGTCGAGCGCGGCGCCGGTGTCGAGTGGAACGACACCACCGACATCATCTCGGGCTCGGCTGGCATCGGGCTGTTCCTGCTCCACGCCGCGGACGTCCTCGAGCTGCCCGAGGCGCGGGAGCTGGCCACGAAGGCTGGACGCCGGCTGCAGGAGCGCGGCCGCGACGCGGCGGGCGGACGCACCTGGCCGATGGACGGCACCGCGCCCCGGCTCCTGCCCAACTTCTCGCACGGCACCGCCGGTGTCGCCTACTTCCTCGCGACGCTCTTCGAGGCGACGAACGATCACGCGTTCCTCGACGCCGCGCTGGCTGGAGCGGCCTACCTGAAAGCCATTGCCCGGACCGGGGACGGCGATGTCTGCCTGATCGTCCACCACGAGCCCGACGACGCCGGCCTCTGCTATCTCGGCTGGTGCCATGGCCCCGCCGGGACGGCGCGGCTCTGGTATCGGCTCTGGCAGGCGACCGGCGATCGTGCGTGGCTGGACTGGGTCTCGCGCTCGGCGCGCGCGATCGTCACGAGCGGCATCCCCGATCGACCGACGCCGGGCTTCTGGAACAACCTCGGCGTCTGCTGCGGATCGGCGGGCGTCGCGGAGTTCCTCCTCGCGCATCACCTCGCCACCGGCGCCCCGGCCTCGCTCGCGTTCGCCCGCCGGGTCAGCGCGCAGATTGTGGCGTCGGCGGATCGCGACGCCGCGGGGATCCGCTGGCCGCACGCCGAGCAGCGGACGCGGCCGAACGAGATCGCCGCGCAGACCGGCTGGATGCAGGGCGCGGCCGGCATCGGCGCCTGGTTCCTGCACCTCGACGCGTTCGAGTGCGGCGCTGGCCCTCCGATCCGTTTCCCGGACTCGCCGTACTCCGGCGGCCCCGGGGTCGATGAGTCCTAGCAGTCTCGGGGCCAGGTCGGGGCTGATGATGCGGCCGCTCTGTTATCATGTCGCGCCATGCCGTCACTGTCGCGTTGCTGCCTGCTCGTGTTGGCGCCCGCGCTGCTGCACGTCGCGGCGGACGGCGACCTCGCCCGCGTGCGCTACAACAACCCCGGACTCAGCGTGGATCTAGGGGTTGGCCTCTGGGCCTGGCCGCTGCCAATGGACTATGACGGTGACGGCGATCTCGACCTGGTGGTCTCCTCGGGCGGTGTGCCCTACCAGGGCACGTACTTCTTCGAGAACCCCGGCGGTGGGAAGCTGCCGGTGTTCAAACCGGGCCGCCGCATCGCCGACTACAAGGGCAACGTGCAGCTCTCGCCGGACGGCGCGGTCATGACGCCGGGGGTCGCATATCCCGACTTCAAGCGGAGTGGTTTCGACGCTCCGCAGAGTCTGGGCGTGACGACGGCAGACGTGCACATCACCAAGGGGCGGATCCGCGCCAACCAGTGGAAACGCGTTGACTATGACGGCGATGGGGTGATGGACCTGGTCGTCGGGATCGGCGACTGGACCGACTACGGCTGGGACGACGCCTACAACGCCCGCGGCGAATGGACGAAGGGGCCGTTGCACGGTTTTGTCTACTGGGCACGGGGCACTGCGGCCGGGTACGGCAACGCGGTGCGCATCGAAACCGCCGGCAATCCGATCGATGTCTACGGCATGCCCAGTCCGAACCTCGCGGATTTCGACGGCGATGGCGATCTCGACCTGATCTGCGGTGAGTTCCTCGACGGCTTCACCTACTTCGAGAACATCGGCTCGCGCACGGCGCCGCGGTACCGCGCGGGCACCCGCCTCTCTGCGCGCATGGACCTGCAGATGACGACGCCCGTTTCGGTCGATTGGGACGAGGACGGCGATGCCGACCTGGTGGTAGGAGATGAAGACGGGCGCGTCGCCCTGATCGAAAACCTCGGCAGGGCCCGCTTTGCCGATCCGGTCTACTTCACGCAGGAAGCGGAGTTCGTGAAGTTCGGGGCGCTTGTCACGCCCGTCAGCTACGACTGGGATGGTGACGGCGACGAAGACATCGTGGCGGGCAACAGCGCCGGGTATCTCGGCGTAATCGAGAATCTCGATGGTGGCAATCCGCCAAAGTGGGGGGCGCCGGTGTTGCTCGATGCCGGCGGTGCGCGCATCCGGATTCAAGCCGGCGCCAACGGATTCGATCCAGGGCCCCGCCGAGGCCAAGTGGGGCTACACGACGCTCTCGGTGGCCGACTGGGATGCGGACGGACTGCCAGATCTCATCGTCAATTCGATCTGGGGCAAGGTCGTCTGGTATCGCAACATCGGCACCCGCAGGGTGCCGCGGCTGGCGCCGGCGACGCCGATCCGAGTACTGCCGGCGGACGATGGAAGCGTCGAGAGCCCGCAGTGGAACTGGTTCAAGCCGCGTGACTACGAGCTCGTCTCGCAGTGGCGCACGACGCCCGTGGCGGTGGATTGGGACGGCCGGGGCGGGCTCGACCTGCTCATGCTGGACGCAGAGGGCTACTTGGCGCTCTACGAGCGTGGCCCATCGAAGAACATCGCCGAGGTGAGGTCGCCACGCCGGCTCTTTCTGAGCGAGCCGACATCGGAGTTCGATGGCAAGAACGCGCCGCGCAACGACGTGCCAGGCGTGCTGCGGCTCAACCCCGCGCGCGCCGGCGGCAGCGGACGCCGGAAGCTCTCCGTCGTCGACTGGGATGGCGACGGAAGAATGGACCTACTCGTCAACAGCACGAGCGTCGACTGGTTCCGCAACGTCGGTGAGCGCGATGGCAAGACGGTCCTGCAATGGCAGGGGCCGCTGTCCCGCACGCTCATGGCTGGCCATACCACCGCGCCGACGACCGTCGACTGGGATCATGACGGCGTGCGCGATCTCTTGATCGGCGCCGAGGACGGCTTCCTCTACTACATGAAGAACCCGAGCGTCGGCGCGCGGAAGCACTGAAGGCGCCTTTCGTCCGTTGAACCGGATGCCCGGGTAACGTCGCTTGAAGGAGTCCATCGTGCGGTTCATGCGTGCAACGCCGCTGGTGGCGACGCTCCTGCTGGCTGGCGCGGTGGAATCGGCCGGCCCCATGGCCGGTCCGCAACAGGCCCGCGTGCCGCCGAACATGGTGCTCGTCGTCATCGACGACGCACGGTGGGATGCGCTGGGCGTGGCCGGCAACCGCGTCGTCCGGACGCCGCGGATCGACGCGATCGCGAAGGATGGTGTCTGGTTCGACCAGGCTCGCGTCACCACGTCGATCTGCATGGTCAGTCGGGCGTCGTTGCTGACGGGGCAATACATGTCCCGCCATGGCATCACGGCCTTCGGGCGGGCCATCGCGCCCGACGCGTTCGCGAGCACGTTCCCGTCGCGGCTCCGGGGGGCAGGCTATTGGACGGGCTACGTCGGCAAGTACGGCGTCGGCACGCCTCGCACCGAGGATTTCGACTTCCTGCGCGCGTATGAAGGGACCCACTGGCTGCCCGATGGCAGTGGCGCCCGTATCCACGTGACCGAGAAGAATGCCCGCGACTCCATCGATTTCTTACGCGCCCGTCCGAAGGGGCAGCCGTTCTCTCTGACGGTTGGCTTCTTTGCAGCCCACGCCGAAGACAAGGCGCCGGAGCAGTATCTTCCGCAGGACTGGAGCGCGCCGCTCTACGCCGGCGTGAGTATCCCTCCTCCCATCCGCGGCGACCCGAAGTACCTGGCAGCGCTGCCGCCGTTCCTCTCGAGCGAGACCAACGAGGGACGGGTGCGATACCACTGGCGTTTCGATACGCCAGAGAGCTACCAGGCGTACATGACCCGCTACTACCGCCTGCTGACCGAGCTCGACGACGCCGTCGGCCGCATCGTTGACGAGCTGCGGGCGCAGCAGGTCGACGACGACACACTCATCGTGATCGTCGGAGACAACGGCTATTTCCAGGCGGATCGCGGCCTGGCCGATAAGTGGTATCCCTACGAGGAGTCGATTCGCGTCCCGCTCGTCGTGCGTGACCCACGGCTGCCGCGGCATCTTCGCGGCATCACTCGCAGTCAGCTGGTCCTGAACATCGACGTGGCGCCCACGCTCGTGGCCGCCGCCGGGCTGCCGGTTCCGCCGGTGATGCAGGGCCACGATCTCAGCCCGCTCTATTTGTCCACGCCGCCGGCCAGCTGGCGCTACGAGTTCTTCTACGAGCACCCCACCGTCCTTGGCCGGGATCGCATCCCGACGTCTCAGGCGGTCGTGAGTCGCGCCTGGAAGTACGTCGAGTGGCCGGAGTTCGGCTACCGGCAGTTGTTCAACCTGAAGAAGGACCCAGGGGAACTGCGCAATCTCGCGCGCGATAACAGGCACGAGACCGAGTTGAGCATGATGCGAAAGCGGCTACAGCGCTGGCGCGAGCGCGCCCGGTGACGATGAGGCGACGCCGCCAACAAGGAGGCGCGTTCGCGTCCGCAACGAATCGCTTTCTTCGGTTCCGCCCACAACATTCAATAGGCAGTGGACTTGTCCTTGCGACGCGGCTATAAAGCCGGTGCCGTATTCGTCCTGTCGGCTCGAGGCACCTTTGCACGTTTGCGCGGCGGACGGTTCGTGCGCCGCCTGGAGGATGAGATGCCACGTCGCTCGCATGCAAGATCGTTCCTCGTCGGGGCGCTGCTCCTGCTCGCCTTCGCCGCCGCCCCGGCCAGCGCGCAGGAAACCCGCGGGGCCATCACCGGCACCATCTCCGACAAGTCGGCGGCGGTGCTCCCCGGCGTCACCGTCACCGGCACCAACGTCGAGACGGGCGTTGTGACCAGCGCGGTCAGCAACACCCAAGGCCTCTACCTCCTGCCCTTCTTGCCGCCGGGCAAGTACACGGTCGGCGCCGAGCTGATGGGATTCAAGAAGCACGTCCGCGAAGGCCTCGAGGTCCGCATCGCCGACCGGCTCACGCTCGACCTGGCGCTGGAGGTCGGCCAGCTCGAGGAAGTCGTCTCGGTGCGCGCCGAGATCCCGCTGCTCGACGTCAGGTCCGCCTCGCAAGGACAGGTGATCGACGAGCGCCGCATCGCGCTGCTGCCGCTGTCCGATGGAAACGCATTCACGCTCGCCCGCCTCGCCCCCGGCATCGCCTACACCGGCGATCTCGAAGTTCAGCCGCGCTTTCGACAACGGCGGCACCTCGGGGATCGTCAGCGATGGCGCGTCCGGTGGCAACGAGTTCACCCTCGACGGCACGCCCAACATGGCCAACGGGCGGCGCGTCGCCTTCGTCCCGCCAGCCGGTGCCGTCTCGGAGTTCAAGGTCGAAACAGCGTCGTTCGACGCGCAGCAGGGGCACACCGCTGGGGCCACCATCAACGTCGCCATCAAGAGCGGCACCAACAATCTCAAGGGCGAAGGCTACTGGTACTACCGCGACGACAAGCTCTCGAAGAACGACTTCTTCCTCGACGCTGCCGGTCGACCGAAGGCGGAGATGAGCTACGACCGGTTCGGTGGGTTCGCCGGCGGACCGATCCTGAAGAATCGGACGTTCTTCTTCGGCGCAGTGGAGTGGCTCTACGACGAGTTCCCGGAGCCGGGACAGTTCACCGTCCCGACGGAGCGGATGCGCAACGGCGACTTCTCGGAGCTGCTGTCCGCCGGCATCGCCATCTACGACCCGGCGACGGCGGTGCGGCGCGCTGACGGCCGCATCGAGCGCCAGCCGTTCCCGGGCAACGTGATCCCGGCCGGCCGCATCAGCCCGATCGCCCGCAACTACATGCAATACTGGCCGGCGGCAAATCAGGCCGGCGATGCCCAGCAGCAGAACAACTACCTGAGCAGCAATCCGCGAAAAGACGACTTCTACTCGGTCTCGCTGCGGGCCGATCACCGGCTGAACGATCGCCAGAGCCTGTTCGTCCGCTACACGCGGAACGATCGCCAGGAGGCCCGCGGCAACTGGGCCGGCGAGGTGGGCGGCATCCGTCCGATCGGCAACTTCCTCTTTCGCATCAACGACGGCGTGACCGGCGACCATGTCTGGACGATCACGCCGCGCGCGCTGCTGAACGTCCGGGCCGGCTGGCAGCGTTTCCAGGAGCCGAACGTCCGCCAGCACGAGGGGGCCTTCGACCTGGCGTCGCTCGGCTTTCCGGCATCGACGCTGGGGCAGTTCGGCTCGACACAATACCTGCCGCGGTTCGAGATCGGCGGCACGTCGGTGATCGGCGAGAACGTCGGCGGGACGACCGAACACAGCATCTACTCGTTCCAGCCGACCTACACGCGCATGGCCGGGCGGCACACGTTCCGCGGCGGCTACGACTTCCGGGTGTACCAGGAGATCGGCGCCGGGCCGGGGCGATCGGCCGGCCAGTACGACTTCGGCAACAACTTCACCCGTCAGCTCGATAACTCCCCGACGGTGACCACCGGCCAGCAGCTCGCCGCCTTCCTGCTCGGCCAGCCGACCGGTGGATCGATCGAACGCAACACCGAGCGCGAGAACTGGTCGCAGTACCACGGCCTCTGGCTCCAGGACGACTGGCGGGTCAGCGACACGCTCACCCTGAACGTCGGCCTGCGCTACGAATACGAAGGCGCCACTTACGAGAGCCAGGACCGCAACGTCCGCGGCTTCGATCCGAACGCCGACCTGACCATCGGCGCGGCCGCGGAGGCCGCCTACGCGCGCAACCCGCTGCCGGAGCTGGCCGCGGCGGCCTTCGACGTGCGCGGCGGCTTGGCCTTCGCCGGCGACGGCGGGCGCGGCTTTTGGAAGGCCGACACGAACAACTGGCAGCCACGACTCGGCGCCGCCTACCAGATCAACGCCAAGACGGTGCTGCGCGTTGGCTTCGGCCTCTACACCTCGCCCTTCGTGATCGCGGGCGTCCGTCAGTCCGGCTTCTCGCAGTCGACCACCATCGTGCCCACGCTGGACAACGGCCTGACGTTCGGCGCGACGCTGGCCAACCCGTTCCCGAGCGGCGTGCAGGTTCCTCCCGGGACCACCCTGGGGCCGAACGCCTTCGTCGGGCGCCAGCTCGATCGGTTCGCCCACGTCGACGGGGTGCGCAACGAACAGAACGCGCGGTGGGCCTTCACGGTTCAGCGCGAGCTACCCAATCAGTGGCTGGTGGAACTGGGCTACGTCGGCTCTCGCGGCTTGGACTTGACCGTCGAGCAGAACGACAACACCCTGCCCCGCCAGTTCCTGAGCACCTCGCCGTCACGCGACCAGACGGCGATCAACCTGCTCACCGCCAACGTCGCCAACCCGTTCGCCGGCCTGGTGCCTGGCGAGGGCCTGAACAGCACGACCGCGCAGCGTCAGCAGCTGCTCCGGCCGTTCCCCGCCTACCAGGACATCCAGACGTGGCGCTACGACGGCTCGTCGCGCTACCACGCGCTGCAGAGCCGCGTGGAGCGGCGCTTCTCACAGGGCTACACCGTCCTCTTCGCCTACACCTACTCGAAGTTCACCGACCGCAACTACATGCTGAACTTCACCGACGACGCCCCGACGGAAGCCGCGGCCGACGCCGACGTCCCGCACCGGTTCGCCTTCTCGGGGATCCTCGAGCTGCCCTTCGGCCGCGGCCGGCGCTGGGGCTCCGAGGCCAACCGCGTCGTCAACGCCCTGGTCGGCGACTGGACGATCACGGCGATCGCCTCGATCCAGAGTGGCCGGCCGATCAGCTTCACCGATCGGGCCCGCAACGTCTACTTCGCCGGCGATCCGAGCGCGCTCTCGGCGAGCTACTCCGCCGACGTCAGCCAGCCGGTCTTCGACATCTCCGGCTTCTACTTCGCCGATGCTGCGGTCCAGACCAACGGCGTCGTCGATCCGACCAGGCAGCGCAACGACCAGCGCATCCGCCTGGCCAACAACGTCCGCTACTTCCCGCACCGCATCGGCGGCCTGCGCAGTCAGGCGCTGAACGAGTGGCAGATGTCGTTCGTCAAGCGCGTCAACGTGACCTCGCGGATCCGCGGCCAGATCAACATCGAACTGCTGAACGCCTTCAACCAGACCATCTTCACCGCGCCGACCACCGATCCGACCAACGCCAACTTTGGTAAGGTCACGAGCCAGTTCAACCTGCCCCAGAGCGTGCAGATCGCCTTCAAGCTGCAGTTCTAGAGCGTTCGGCCGCCTGCACGTTGCAGAAATGGCCTGCTGCCGGCGGTCCGGTCACCGGGTCGTCACGGAGCCGCTTCGCTGGTCGATGGCGTAGGCCACATCGACACTGGGGATCGCATAGGCGACGGCCTTCCCGTTCGCCCAGCGCACCTCCAGCGACGTCACTGCCGTCGCCGTGCCCAAGCCGACGTGTACGCGCAGGTCCGACTGCGAGACCTGGCCACGTCCGCTGGCCACCTCGCCGCGCCGACGGATGCCTCCCGCGGTGACGAAGACCGTCGAGCCTATGGCATCGGCGCGGGCATCCCTGCTTCGGGTCGCCGGTCAGGGCCAGCGTCAGCCAATGGCCGGCGGCGGCACCGCCGTCGTTGATCGCCATCAGCGGCGGTCCGTCGAGCGTGTTGACCACCAGGTCGACGTCACCGTCGTCGTCCAGATCACCGCTCGCCAGGCCGCGCGCCACCCGCGGTCTCGTCAGCGCCGGGCCGGCCCCGGCGCCGACCTCGACGAACCGGCGGCCGGTGAGGTTCCGGAACAGCAGCGCCCGCTGCGCGTAGGAGGTGTTCCAGGGCCGCCGATCCGCGGCCGGGTAGACGTGGCCGTTGACGACGACGAGGTCGAGCCAGCCGTCGTTGTCGTAGTCGAGGAAGCTGGTGCCCCAGCCGAGGAACGGGATGGAGGGCTGCGCCACGCCGGCCGGATAGCTGACGTCCGAGAAGCTGGCCCCGTCGTGATTGCGATAGAGGACGTTGTAGTCGTCGGCGAAGTTGGTGACGTGCAGGTCGTCGCGGCCGTCGTTGTCGTAGTCGCCCACCGCCACGCCCATGTGGGCCTGCGTCCGCCCGTTGGCGTCGAGCGCGGCGCCAGACGCATAACCGACGTCGGCGAACCGGCCGCCGCCGAGATTGCGGTAGACGTGGTTCGGGCCCGAGTCGTTGGCCACGAACAGATCGAGCCGGCCATCGTCGTCCATGTCGAACCAGGCGACCCCGAAGCCGAAGCGCGGCTCCCGTTCGGCCACGCCGGCGGCCTGGGTGACGTCGGTGAACGTGCCGTCGCGATTGTTGCGGAACAGGTGGTCGGGCGCGCCAGTCAGACCGAGGGGTCCGCACATGACCGGCTCGCCGCGGTAGGTGCAGAAGGCGGCGCCGGCGACGAGCGCGGCCCCGACGCCGACACGCCCGGCTGGCTCGCTGGACGGTGCCGACGGCGCCGCCGGCGCCGACGGAGTCGCGGCGGTCGTGCCGGCCGATGGCGGTGCCGGCGGCAAGTGGCGCGGGTCGAAGACAACGTAGCCGGCGACGTAGAGATCGAGCCAGCCGTCGCCGTCGTAGTCGCCGAACGCGCAGCCCGTCGACCAACCGTCGACGGCGACGCCGGCCGCCGTCGCCCGATCCTCGAAACGCGCCAGGCCGTGTTGAGGGTCCCCATTCGCGGCGGGGCGCTGGCTGACGAACAGGCGATTGACGCCGACGTTGGTCACGTAGAGGTCCTCGAAGCCGTCGTTGTCGACGTCCCCGGCGCAGACGCCCTGCCCCCAGCGCTCGTTGCCGGTGCCGGTGGCCGTCGTCACGTCCTCGAACCGCCCGCCGCCCACGTTGCGGAACAGTGCCGCCGGCGGCGCCGGCGCTCCCCGCGCGAGGGCGTCGATGGTCGAGCCGTTGACAAGGTAGACATCGAGGCGCCCATCGCGATCGAAGTCCCACAGGGCGACGCCCGAGCCGGTCGTCTCGACGATGTAGCGTTTGTCCGGCGTGCCGGAGCGATGCTGGAACGCGGACAATCCGGACGCCTCGGTGCGATCGACGAAGCGGACGCCCGGCGCCGCGTCGGCCGGCGCGGGCGGGGCCTCCAGGGTCGGTGGGCGCCCGGCCTGTCGGGGCGCGGCGGCGGTGACGATGGCCGTGGCGCCCGCCGCACAGGCCACGAGCAGCGCGGCACGTGCGGTCATCGCGGCTTCTCCGCTCGCAATCGTTGCACGGTGGCGAAGGCCCGCTGCGCCTGCTCGCGCCGTCCGGCGGCCTGATAGGCGCGGCCGAGCACGTACCAGCCGTCGTCCATGGCCGGCTCGATGGCCACGGCGCGCTCCAGCGGCACGATCGCCTCGCCTGGGCGATTCAGCCCGAGCAGCGCCGAGCCGGCGCCGACCAGCGCGACGACGGATCGTGAATCGCGGACCAGGGCCCTCTCGAACTGCGCACCCGCCGCCTCGTGCGCCTGCTCGCGCAGCAGGCACGCGCCGAGGCCATACGCCGCCTCGAAGGTCGGGCGGACCGCTTCGGCACGCGCGTAGAGGGCCTTGGCCCCCTCGCAATCGAGTCGGATCCGCCGCAGTTTGGCCAGGCCGAGCAGCGCGTCGAGCAAGTCCGGCTTGGCGTCCAGCGCCGCCTGGTACTCGCGCTCCGCGTCGCTGCGCCGCTCCTGCGCCTCGAACGACTCGGCGATCAGCTGATGGCCGCGCGCCGGCATCGGCGACTGCTGCGCCAGTCGCTCGAACTGCTCCGCCGCGAGCTGGGCCGACACCTGCCCGAGGTAGTAGAGCGCGTCGACGTCGCGCGGCTGGTTGGCGACGGCACGGTGGAGCTCCCGCCACGCGGCGTCGAGATCGCCGCGCGCGACATGGACGCGGGCGATGACGACGCGGGCCGGGGCGCTGCGTGGGTGCTGGCGGAGATGGCCGCCCGCCAGCGTCGCCGCGCGATCGAGATCGCCGGCGGCGAGCGCCTTGGCCGCGGCGACGACCGCCGCGCTGGCGACGTCGGGCACGCCGGTGGCCGATCGGTTGCGAGCGGAGGCCGTGGCCGGCGGCTGCTTCGCTGCCGCCGTCGAGACGATCGCGGCAGCTGTCAGGAGGACGGCGATGTTGACCAGGACAGGGCGCGTCACGGCACCGCCTGAACGAGCCGGAGGAACTCCTGGGCCCGCGTCTCGCGCCGGGCGACCAGCGCCTGGAGCCGGGCCTCCTGGGCCGCTCGCCGGGGATCCTTCGTCCGACCGTAGAGCGCCGCCAGATGCAGCGTCGCCTCGTAATTGTCAGGATCGAGCGCGAGCGCCTTCTGCAGCGCCGCCTCGGCACCGGCGTAGTCGCCGCGCCGGGTCGCGATCAGCCCGCGCTCGGCCCAGCCGTCGGCGTGCGACGGGTTGACCTGGAGCGCGGCGTCGATCTCGCGCCGCGCCGTGTCGAGATCCTGCTGCTGCCGGGCGATGCGCGCCAGGTAGTAGTGCGCCCCGGCCGCCGTCTGCGGATCGCTCGCGGCGACGGCGAGATCGAGGCGGGCGTCGTCCAGGTACCTGGCTGTAGTACCTTGGCCGCGCCCAGCGCGAACCGTCCGCGCGGGTCGCCAGGCCGAAGGCGGCGGTAGGCCTCGAAATATGGGAGCGCCTCGGACGGCTCGTGGCGGTGCAGCGACACCGCGCCCATCGCGTAGTTGACGTCGGGATCGTCGGGCGCCAGCGCCACCGCCTTGGCCAGCGACTCGTGGGCCTCGGCGCCGAGGTTCAGCTCGACGCAGACGATGCCGAACAGGAAGTGGACCGCGACGTTGGTCGGCTCGAGGTCGCGCGCGTGGGCGAGATAGCCGAGCGAGCCTTCGGCGTCGCCGGCCTTGAATGCGGCGCGGGCCAGCTCGATCAGCAGGGCGGCGTCGGGCACCCCGCGAGCCGCCGCCTTCTCGAGCCAGGCCCGTGCCTCGCGATGGTGGCCGCCGGCGGTCTCGATCGCGGCGAGACGGCGCAGCGTCGCCGGCGTCGCCCAGCCGCGGCGCTCGACCAGCTCGAGCATCGCCTGCTCGGTCCTCTGTTCGTTCCTGTGCTCGGTCCCGGGCGCGGGCACTCGGGAGAGCGCCGGCAGAACGGCCGCGATGTCCTCGCGAGTCAGTTCCGGATGGGCGGCGAGCGCGGCGACCGAGCGCCGGGCGCCGTCGGTATCGCCGCTGCCGGCCTCGACGACGGCCCGCAGCGCCAGCACCGCCGGGCGCCCGCGGGCCGGCTCGCGCAGGCGATCGATCGCCAGCCGGGCGGCGTCGAAGCGCCCCGCGAGCGCCTCGAGCCGGGCGGTCTGGAACAGCGCTTCCGGCTGCTGCGGCTCGATCGCGAGCAGCCGCGCGTAGACCGCGAGCGCGGCCGTTGGGGCCACAGGATCCGTCACGGCGCGCTCCTGCAAGAGGCGGCCGAGATTGACGTAGGCCGCCGGCGCGCCCGGCTGCAGCTGGATCGCCCGCTCGAAATGATCCTGCGCGGCGCGTGACTCGCCCCGCCGCGCCTCGATGACGCCGGCCAGGTTGTGGACGACGGGATCCTCCGGATAGGAGACGAGCGCCGGTTCCACCGCAGTCCCGGCAGCGGCGACGTCGTCGCGTCCGAGCGCGGCGGCAATCGCCTCGAGGACGGCTCGAGGAGCCACGCTCGCCGACGACCGCGTCGGCGTCTGCGCCTGCGCCTGCGCCTGGGCGCGGGCGTAGGGCGCTGCGGACAGCACCGTCAGCAGCGCCGCCGTCGCGCGGATCGAGGTCACGGCTTCGACACCGCTCCGGCCGTCGTCTGCGGCTCGCGCGGCTGACGCGCCTTGAACGCGGCCAGGGCCGCATCGGCGTCGGCGGTCCGGCGCTGGCGGCGATAGATCCGCGCCAGCGCATAGTGTGGGTCGGCGTAGCCGGTGTCGGCCGCGGCTGCCGCCTGCAGCGCCTGGATCGCCTCGTCCGGCCGGTTCGTCTGCTCCAGCACCGTGCCGAGATGGTAGTGCGCCGGCGCGGCCCCCGGCTCGAGCCGGATGGCCTCGCGGAGCAACGCCTCGGCCTCCTCATAGGCGCCGCCGCGCGCCAGCGCACTCCCGAGGTTGATGGCCGGCCACGGCGACGGGTCGGCGGCGAGGCGAGTCAGTCGGACGGCCTCTCGATACTGCGCGATGGCCAGGTCCACCTGGTTCAGCGCCTCGAGGCAGAGGCCGAGGTTGTCGAACGTCCTGGGAAATGCGGGGTCGCGCCGCGCAGCCGCCTGCAGGTGGTCGACTGCCGCAGCGTAGTGGCCGGCGTCGTAGTCGAGGCGTCCGAGCCAGTAATGGTAGATGGCGGTGTCCGGCGCGTCGGCGACGAGGCGTCCGAGCTCAGGCCGGGCCCACTCGCCCTGCCCCATCGCGACGTAGGCGAGCACGAGGCGGAAGCGCGACGCGGCATCGAGCGGCGCCAGCGCCTCGGCCTTCTTCAAAGCGATCGCCGCATTCAGCGGCCGGCGATCGGCCAGGAACACGCCGGCGATCTGCTTGAGCAACGCGGTCGAGCGCGGTGCCCGCTCGATGGCCTGGGCCAGGAGCCGCTCGGCGCGCGGCCAGTCCTTGGCGGCGAGGGCGCGGTCGAGCTCGCCAGCTGCCCCCGCGGCCGGCGCAGAGCGCGGCGGCGCTACGCCGGCCAACGCCTCGAGCGCGGCGCGCGGCGGCGGATCCTGCGCGGCGACCAGCGAGGGCAGCACCAGCAGGTATGCGCAGACGATGGCACGCGGCAGCGACGCGGGCATGGCGGCATCAGGGCCGCCCGGCGGAACGCGCCGCTTCGATGCGCGCCCGCAGCGCCAGGGCCTCGCGGCTGGTCGGCTGCACGGCGAGCTCGAGGGCGACTTCGCGGGCGGCGTCATCCCATCGTCCGTCATCTGCGTGCAGCCGGGCAAGCGCGAGATGGATCTCGGCGAGATGCGGGATCCCGGGCCGCGGCGGCCTCGTAGGCCTCTCGGGCGCGCTGCTTCTGGCCCTGCGCGACGAATTCCTGTCCGAGCGCCTGGCTCAGCCGCGCCGACTGCGGAGCGACCGCCTTGAGGCGCTCGTAGCTCTGCTGCGACAGGCGCAGGTAGGCCTTGCCAAGCCGATACGCATATTCCGGATCGTCGGGCGCGAGCGCGACGACAGCGCGGTAGGCCTCGCTCAGCCGGGCGATTCGGCCCGTCCGCTCGCAGGCATCGGCGAGCTGCAGGTGCGCCGCGATCTCGCGCGGCATCAGCGTCACCGCCCGCTCGAGATCGACCAGCGCCTCGGTCGGACGGCCCAGGGCGATCAGGCTGGACCCGGCCAGGAGTCGGGCCGGGCCGAAGGTGGGATCGAGCGCGCTGGCACGGCGGAACTCGGCGACCGCGGCGGCGTGCCGGCCGCGTTGCTGGAGGACGATGCCGAGATTGTGGTGGACGAACCCCCGGTCGCCGCCGTCTCGCAGCACCGTCCGGAACGCCGCTTCGGCGTCATCGAGCGATCCGGACTGTAGCGCGGCGACGCCGGCCGCGAAACGGCTGGCCACCGCCGGCGGCAAGTCCGGGGCCTGGGCGAGGGCGGCCGCGCTGGCGGTGAGCAGACAGCCCAGCACCAAGCCGGGCAGGACGGGACGCCGGCCGCGCCGGCGCCCCGTCGTGACAAGCGTCATCAGAACTCGAACCGGAACGCCAGCTGGATCGATCGTGGATCGGTCACCGAGCCGTTCCAGTTGCCGAAGTCCGGACTGGCGATGTCGTTGGTGAAGGCGAGACCGCCCCATTCGCCGGCGTTCGAGAAGATGTGCCAGTTCCACACGTTGAACGCTTCCAGCCGGAACTGGACGTTGGTGTTGCCGGGCAGCTTCGTGTTCTTGACGAACGACAGGTCCTGGTTGTGGAAGCCGAAGCCCCGCACCGTCTCCTCCACCCGGTTGCCCTGCCCGTAGTAATAGTTGAACGCGCTGATCGGCTCGAACGCCCCGGCGTTGAACAGCGGCCCCCGGCCCGGGTCGTAGTCGCCCTTGTCCTGCGCGAACACGGACCCTGCGTTGACGATGGCCGGGATGCAGCCGGCGCGGAACTGCCCCGGCACGTTGCAGAAGCTCGATCGGAAATACAGCGGCAGGCCGGACGAGTAGCGGAAGATGGTGCTCATCTGCCAGCCGCCGACGAGCGCGTTGACCAGCCCGCCGTTGTTCGCCCACCGCTTGCCTTCGCCGAACGGCAGCTGGTAGACGAAGGCCGCCGACAGCACGTGCGGCGTATCGGTGGCGGCGATGGCGTCATTCCGATCGCGCTCGAACGGCGAAATGACGCCCTGCAGCCCGCTCCACGTGGTGGCGTCGCGCTGAGTGTTGTCCGAGCCGGTCCCGAGCGTCTTCGACAGGGTGTATGAGACCAGCGCATACGTGCTGCCCGAGAACCGCTTCTCGAGCTTGACCTGCAGCGAGTTGTAGCGCGATGTCCCCTTGTTCTCGTTCAGGCCCTGCAGGCTGTCGCAGTACTGCGGGTAGGGCCGGAGCGCCTGCGCCACCGACGGCGCGCAGCCGGTCATCTGCTCGACCCAGCCCGGATACGGCAGCGCCACGCCGTTGAGGCTGGTCTGGCCCGGCTGGAACTCGTCGTTCAGGCGATCGCCGAGCGAGAGGTAGGCCGGGTCGATGGCGTTCAACGGCTCGATGCTCGATGGCAGCTGCCGGCCGGCGCTGCCGACGTAGGCGACGCTCAGCGACAGGTTGGCGCCCAGCTCACGGTCGACCGAGATGTTCCACTGGTGCGCGTACGACCGCTCGTTGGCGTCGAGCGGCCGATAGAGGATGCCCTGCCCGTTCTGGTAGTCGGAGCGGATGTCGGGCGGCTGCTGGAAGTTCTGAGGGAAACCCTGATCCAGGTAGAACGCCGGCTGGATGCCACCGAGCGTGCTCGAGAAGCTGGGCGTGTTCGAGAAGCCGTCTAGCCTGATGCCGCCGCCCCAGCCCGGATAGTGCGCCTGGGTATAGAAGATGCCCCACCCGCTCCGGATCACCGTCTTGTCGTTGAGCGAATAGACGGCGCCGAGCCGCGGCGCGAAGCCGCCGTAGAATTCTTCTTCGGGATAGCGCGCGCCGTAGCTGGCCGCGCCATAGCTGTCGCCGGCAAAGGCGAGCCGCCCCGGGCGACCACCCGCGCCGGGGTTGGCGCCGACTGGGTCGAAGAACGAGAAGCGGTCGTACTTCTCCGACGACGGCGAGTAATAGTCCCAGCGCAGGCCGTAGTCCACGGTCAGCCTGTTATTGAAGCGCCAGGTGTCGCCGGCGTGGAAGATCCAGGCGGTCTGCCTGGGGTAGAACGACGGCACCGACCGGAAGTCCACGTTGCCGTTGTCGACTGCGCCGAGCAGGAACGACGCGACCGGACTGCCGCTGTTGGCGCCGAGCAGGCCGGTCGCGCCGCGCTGGAAGTTGAAGCTGCCGGCCTGGTTGGACCCCTGGTGGATATTGCCCATGATCTTGCGGAACTCCATGCCCGCCTTGATCGTGTGGGCGCCGCGCGTCCAGGTCACCATGTCGTTGATGATGAAGGTCGGCCGCGTCGTGACGTTGCCGGTGTTGATGCCGGCATTGCTGCCGTAGGTGGCGAAGCCGTCGCCGAACGAGATCTGCGGCGGTACCGGGTTAGCGGCAACGCCGGCGATCTTCGGGAAGTCGTTGACGAAGTCCTGGTTGACCGACCCATAGCCCTCGTTGCGATTGAGGTAACCCATCGACATGTGGTTCAGCAGGTTCGGGCTGAACGTGCGGTCCCAATTGAAGCGGTTGACCCAGGAGTTCTGCGGGTCGGAGTACGACTCGGAGGCGATCGACTGCGGCAGCACCGATACGAACTTGGCCGGCGCCCGCTGGTGCCAGAAGCTGGCGAACATGTGGTCGGCCCCGAACTGCAGGTCGTAGCGACCCAGGTAGTAGTCGGAGTTGCCGAGGATGGTGTCGGGGATGGCCGGGCCCAGGAAGTTGTTCAACGGACCGTCGCTGGTCGGGTTCGGCAACGCGCTCAGCCAGGCGCGCACGATCGGATTGATGCGGCTTGGGCAGATCACGTTCGGCGACCGGCCATCGCAGCCCATGAACTGATCCTTGATGTACCCACCCCGGCCGTCCGGGCGCAGCGTGGCGGGATCGTAAATCGGGATCAGGTTGCCGCTGCTGTCGCGCCAATCGGTGAAGTCGCCGTTACGCTCGCGCAGCGACGGGATCGACAGCGTCGGCGCATTCGAGCCTCCCGTCTGCCGATACCCCTCGTGGTTGAAGAAGAAGAAGCTCTTGACCTTGTCGCTCCACAGGCCGGGCAGCTTGCCCGGGCCGCCGATGTTGGCGCCGTAGTTATTGCGGCTGAACTCCGGCTTCGAGTCGGCGCCCCACTGCGTCCCCCTCAGCGAATCGTCCCGATGGTAGATGAAGCCGGCGCCGTGGAACGAGCTGCCGCCGGAGCGGGTCACGGCCATGATCTGGCCCGACGTCGATGAGCCGTACTCCGGCGCGTAGTTCGAGGTCAGCACCTTCACTTCGCTGACCATGTCGGGCGACATCGGGAAGTCCTGGAAGATCGACACCATCCCGCCCTGGCTCATGAAGCCCTGCTGCATGCTGACGCCGTCGACGGTGGCTTCGTCGCCCGACTGCAGGCCGCCGTTGATGCGGGCGTCGAAGGCGTTCGATCCGCCGCCGGTGCTGACGCCCGGCATCAGGATCGCGAAGCCGGCGGCGGCGCGCGGGCCGCTGTTCATCAGCAGCGGCAGCTGCTGCAGCGTCTCCGGCGTGATGCCGTGCTCCTGGGTGGCCGTGGTGTTCAGCACCGACGTGCCGCTGCTGACCTCGACCCGATCCTGCAGGCCGCCGACCGGCAGCGTGACGTCGGCGCGGACCTGGGTGCCGAGCGGCACCACGAGGTCGGTCAACGAGACCTGCTGGAAGCCGTCCTTGACCGCGGTGACCTCGTACTTCCCGGGCGCCAGGTTGCGGAAGGCGTATTCGCCTTCCCCGCCCGAGATGGTGGTGGCGACGGTCTGATCGGTCGCGACGTTGCGCAGCGTCAGCGCCGTCGCGGCGACGACGCCACCGGTGCTGTCACGCACGACGCCGGTAATCGCGCCGTTGAAGCTTTGCGCGGCAGCACCGGGCGATGCGCCGGCGAGGACCGCATAAGCGAGGCCAGCGAACCAAACGAGACGCAAAAGCGGCATGAGCCCTCCTGGCTGCGAACGCCCTGACGATGGCGCGGGTGAGGGTCATTCAATTAGCACTCACGCCGTAATGCGTCAACACTATTCGGCAGCCTGGTGAAGGACTACCTGATGCAATGTGCCCTCGATCGGACGCGCGACTTCGCTCGCGGGGCGAACATTGCGAGCAGCTCATCCGTGCCCTAGTTCTCTTCCCCCCAGGCGAAGTGTTCGAGGCCGGACACCGCGACGACGTGGCCGGGCTTCCTCTCCCACGAGAACAACGTCATCCGGCCGTCCTGCGACGACACCAGGACGCTGCAGTCGGGATGCTGGCGGACGAAGCGGGCCGCCGACTGGTGGCGCGTCCCGCCCAGCTCGGACACCGGCATCGGGTCCAGCGCGGTCGACACCAGCGCGTCGAAGCGCGCCACCTCGAACTCGGCCCCGTCGACGACCAGCTTGGCGCCGAAGCCGACGACGGTGAGGTCCTCGCGCAGCACCAGCGCGCCGTCGACGGCGGTGAGCTGGCCGGTGCGCTCGAGCGAGCGGCGGAACTGCTCGCGGTGCGCGTCGACGCCGTCGGCGACGCGGGCCGCCTGCAGCGTCGCGATGTCCTGCATCAGCTGACACAGGTGCGACGTCGTCGGCGCCTGGAAGACGTGCGAGGCGCGCACCGAGCGCAGCCACGCGTCGCCGGTCGACGGCCCCATCAGGATGGTACCGCCGTGGCCATGCCGCTGCATCGCCAGCATCATCAGCTGCAGCGCGAAGGTGAGGCGCAGCCGATCGTTCTGCTCCTCGACCTCGAGGTTGGTCTCGAGGATGTGGGCCAGGTTGAAGAAGCCGACTGGCTTGGGCGGGATGCGCACCCGCCCTTCGCTCAGGACGGCGTGCGTGTCGTGCTCGCCGAGGACGACCAGCGCGCCCGGCCCGACGATGCGCACCGTCGGCTCGAAGAACGGCCACTGGTGCAGGTAGCCCCAGATGCGGCAGCCCGATCCGCTCGGGTAGGCCGCGAGCGCCGTGACCGGCAGCGCCGTCAGCAGCCGGACCAGGCTCTCGCGCGTCACCGCGACCGGATCTTCGAAGCTGGAGGCGTTCGGGTGGTCGGGCGGGCACAGCGACACGATGCCGGTCGTCGGGCGCCCTTCCTCGGTGGTCACGCTGGCCCAGAACATCGCGTTGACGAGCGCGGCGATCTGCGCCCGCGCCCCCGACAGCACCCTGGCCAGCTCGGCGTCGGTCGGCGCCTTGGCCGCCCGGCAGATCGCGGCGACGAAATCGCTCTCGGGCGACACCAGCGGCAGCGTGACGCTCATCGCCTGGAGCGTCGGCATCGACATGTTCAGCGCGTCCATGAGTGTTCCGGTCGTGCCATTACGAATCCATCTGCGCCCGCTGCAGGCGGCCGCTGAAGTCGACGTAGATCGACTTCCATTCCGAGAACACGTCGAGCGCCGCGATGCCCGCCTCGCGATGGCCGTTGCCGGTGCCCTTGATGCCGCCGAACGGCAGGTGGACCTCGGCGCCGATGGTCGGCGCGTTGACGTAGAAGAGGCCGGTTTCGACGTCGCGCATCGCGGTGAAGGCGGCGTTGACGTCGCGCGTGTAGATGGCCCCGGACAGGCCGTAGGCGACGCCGTTGGCGATCTGGATCGCGTCGTCGAGGCCGTCGCACGGGAGGACCGAGACGACCGGCCCGAAGATCTCCTCCTGCGCGATGCGCATGGTCGGCGACACCTCGCCGAAGATCGTCGGCTCGTGGAACCAGCCCTTGCCCCAGTCGCCGGCCGTCAGGCGATGCCCGCCGGTGGCGAGCGTCGCGCCTTCGCGCTGGCCGATCGAGACGTACTCGACCACCTTCTGCAGCTGGGCCTCGCTGATCGACGGCCCCATCTGGATGCCCGGCTCGAGGCCGTTGCCGACCTTCAGGGTGCGGGCCCGCTCGACGAACCGCGCGATGAATCGGTGGTAGATGCCCTTCTGGACGATGACGCGGCTGGTCGCGGTGCAGCGCTGCCCGGTCGTGCCGAAGCCGCCCCACAGGCAGCCGTCGACGGCGAGCTCGAGGTCGGCGTCGTCGAGCACGATGATCGCGTTCTTGCCGCCCATCTCGAGGTGGACCTTCTTGAAGGACGGCGCGGCGGCCTCGTTGACGAGGCGCCCGGTGGCGGTCGATCCGGTGAACGAGACGACCCGGACCGCGGGGTGCGCGACGAGCGGCGCGCCGGCCCCGGCGCCGTCGCCGGTCACGAGGTTGACGACCCCCGGCGGCAGGCCGGCGTCGGCCAGCGTCTGGACGAAGTTGACGGCCGAGAGCGGCGCCTCCTCGGCCGGCTTCAGCACCACGGTGTTGCCGCAGATCAGCGCCGGGAAGATCTTCCAGGAGGGCACCGCGATCGGGAAATTCCAGGCGGTGATCAGCCCGCACAGCCCGACCGGCTGGCGAATCGACATCGCGAACTTGTTGCGCAGTTCGGACGGCGTCGTTTGGCCGTAGAGCCGGCGGCCCTCGCCGGCCATCAGCTGCGCCATGTCGATGGCTTCCTGGACGTCGCCGCCGGTTTCGGCGACGACCTTGCCCATCTCCCGCGTCATGTCACGGGCGAACCGTTCCTTTCGCTCGGCGAACAGCTGCGCGGCACGCAGCAGGACGTCGGCCCGCTTCGGGGCCGGCACCTGGCGCCAGCTGGTGTAGGCCTCGGCGGCCGAGGCCACGGCCCGGTCGACGTCGATCGTCGACGACGCGGCGAAGCGGCCGATCAGGTCGCCGTGGTCGGCCGGGCTGCGATTCTCGAAGGTTTCGCCCGAAGCGGCCGGGGTCCACTCGCCATTGATGAAGTTGGCGTAAGTCTGTACGCTCATAGCCTGCAATTCTATGTCCCGCAGCATGCCTGCGGGTTTCCGGGCTGGAGGATGGATGGGACGGACGATGATGAGGCGGGCCCGCTCGGGCGCCGCTGGTGCGGCTTGCCTCCTGGCGTTGGCGTCCGCGGCCGGGGCGCAGCGGGCGGCGCCGCGGGTGGCGCTGTCTTACGACCAGGCCTTCGGGACGTCCGCCTATGGCGGACGCGACCGCCCGGCGCTGCTGGCCGACGTGCCGACGATCGGCGAATGGGTCGACGCCACGCACTACCTCGAGACCCGCCGCGAGGCCGACGGCCGCCGCCGCGTGTATGTCGTGTCCGCCCCGGACGGCACCGCGCGCCTGGTCGGGCCGGCCGATCCGACGGCCGTGACCGCCCCGGGCGCCGCCTTCCGCGTCGTCCTCCGCGACCACGATCTGGTCCGCGTCGACGCCGACGGCACCGAGCGCCGCCTCACCGCCACGCCGGCCGACGAGGAGCAGGCGCGGCTCTCGCCCGACGCCACCCGCCTCGCCTACGTCCGCGGCCACGACCTGTTCGCCCTCGACCTGGCGACCGGCCTCGAGCGGCAGCTGACTGCTGACGGCAGCGACACCATACTGAACGGCACGGCGTCGTGGATCTACCTGGAAGAGATCCTCGGCCGCGGCAGCAACGCCTTCTGGTGGTCGCCGGACGGCACGCGCCTCGCCTTCATGCGCTTCGACGACGCGCCCGTGCCGGTCTTCCCGATTTACCACGCCGATGGCCAGCACGGCGAGCTGGAACGCACCCGCTATCCGAAGGCCGGCGATCCGAATCCCTACGTCCGCATCGGGATCGTGTCGGTCGCCGACGGCAAGACGGCGTGGATGGACTTCGAGGAGAAGGCGGACCACTACCTGTCCTTCCCCAAGTGGTCCCTCGACGGCCGCACCCTCTTCGTCCAGTGGATGAACCGGGCCCAGGACACGCTCACGCTCTTCGCCTGCGACGCCGCCACCGGCAAGGCGGCCGCCATCCACCAGGAGACGCAGCCGTCGTGGGTCGACTGGTACGACGAGCTGACCCCGCTCGCCGACGGCTCGCTGCTCTTCATCAGCGACGTCGACGGCTGGCGGCACCTCTATCGCTACGCCAAGGGCGAGCCCGCCGTGAAGCAGCTGACCCGCGGCGCCTGGCGCGTCCACCAGATCGCCGAGGTCGCCGAGCCGGCCGGCTATGTCTATCTGCTCGGGCGGCCCGTGAAGAGCTGGGATACGCAACTGCTCCGCCTCAAGCTGACCGGCGGCGAACCCGAGATCGTGACCAGGGATCCGGGATCGCACAGAGTAGCGGTCAGCCCCGACGGCGCCTACGTCGTCGACAGCTGGTCGACGCTGGCCGCCCCGCCGAAGGTGGTGCTGCGGCGCGGCGACGGCTCGCTCGTCCGCGAGGTCGCCGACGCATCATCGGCGCCCGGCTTCGCACGCGTCGCCTGGGGCAAGGCCGAGCTGTTCACCATCCCGTCGAGCGACGGCACGTTCCGGCTCCCGGCCTACTGGATCCTCCCGGCCGACTTCTCGCCGAAGCGGCGGTATCCGGTGATCGTCACGATCTACGGCGGCCCCGATGCCGGCTCGGTCCAGAACGGCTGGTCGAGCCTCGCCGCGCACTATTGGGCGCAGCGTGGCGTGATCACGGTCAGCGTCGATCATCGCGGCAGCGGCCACTTCGGCAAGGCCGGCACGGCGCTGATGCATCGCCAGCTCGGCACGTGGGAGATGACCGACCTGAGCGCCGCCGCGGCGTGGCTGCGGTCCCGTCCGTTCGTCCGGGGCGACCGGATCGGCATCACCGGCGGGAGCTACGGCGGCTACACCACGGCGATGGCGATGACCCAGGCCGCCGGCGCGTTCAACTTCGGCATCGCCGGATCGTCGGTGACCGACTGGCAGCTGTATGACTCGGTCTACACCGAGCGCTACATGGATCGGCCGTCCGAGAACCCGCAGGGCTACAAGGCCGGCGCGGTGATGACCTGGGCCGATCGCTACAAGGGCGGCCTGCGCCTGACCCACGGCTCGATCGACGACAACGTCCACCTGCAGCAGACGCTGCAGCTGGTCGACTGGCTGACGACGCACGACAAGCGCTTCGAGCTGATGGTCTACCCCGACTCGCGGCACGGCATCCAGCTGTCGCAGCGGCCGCACCAGGCGCGCGAGTCGCACGAGTTCTGGGTCCGCAACCTGCTCGGCGGCAAGCTGCCCGACGTGGTCATCGAGACGGTCCCGGCCGACCGCGTCGCCCCGAAGACGCGCGAGACGAAGAAGTCCGAGAAGGAAAAGGACAAGGCGAAGGAGAAGGAACGGACGCCCTAGATGCCACGCCTCTGGCAGGCTCTCGCGCTGGCGGTAGGCAGCCTGGCCGTCCTGTCGGGCCAGGCCCCCGATCGTCCGTTCCATACCTCCGAGTTCATCTTCCCGCTCGAACACTGGCACAACCACGCGTCGACCGTCGTCGAGCTGCCGGGCGGCGAGCTCTTCGTGTGCTGGTTCCACGGGTCGGGCGAGCGCACGGCGGACGACGTCGTCGTCAGGGGCGCCCGGCTCCGCCCGGGCGACCGCACCTGGACCGCCCCCTTCCTGCTGGCGGATACGCCGGGCTATCCGGATACGAACCCGACGCTCTTCGTCGACCCGAAGAAGCGCCTGTGGCTGCTCTGGCCGACGATCCTCGCCAACGAGTGGCACACCGCGTTGATGAAGTACAAGATCGCGTCCGACTACAGCGGCGACGGCGTGCCGCGCTGGGAGACGAGCGAGGTCCTGCACGTGACGCCCGGCGACGAGTTCGCGGCGACGGTGACGCGCGAGGCGGAACGACTGCTCGCCGGCCAGCCCGCCGACGATCGAGTCAAGGCCCACGTAGCGGACATCACGCGCCAGGCCGCGGACAAGCTGTCCCGACGGCTCGGATGGATGACGCGCGCGCATCCCTACGTGCTCGACGGCACCCGGCTGATCGTGCCGCTCTACTCGGACGGCTTCAGCTTCTCGCTGATGGCGATCAGCGACGACTGGGGCGCCACCTGGAAGACGAGCGCGCCGCTGGTCGGCTTCGGCAACATCCAGCCGTCGCTGGCGCGGAAGAAGGACGGCACGCTCGTCGCTTACATGCGCGACAACGGCCCGCCGCCGAAGCGGCTCATGGTCAGCCGCTCGAGTGACCGGGGTGAGACTTGGAGCACGGTCGAGGACTCCGATGTGCCCAATCCCGGGACGGGGGCCGAAGTGCTCGTGCTCGCCAACGGCAACTGGGCCCTCATCTACAACGATCTCGAACGCGGCCGCTACAGCCTGGCGGTCTCGCTGTCGGAGGACGAGGGGCGGACCTGGCCGTGGACGCGCCACCTCGAACGGGACCCGGCGTCCGCGGACGAGCAGCAGTGGGGCCAGTACCACTACCCGTCGATCATCCAGGCCGCCGACGGCACCTTGCACGCGACCTACAGCTTCTTCGCTCCACCGGCCACCGCGCCGCGGGACGCCGAGAACCGCCTGGTGCGCAAGGCGATCAAGCACGCGCACTTCAACGAGTCATGGATTCGGAGCGCGGCAGCGGATCAGTGACGGCGAGTTGAACCAGCTCAGGGTCTGGCTGAGGGCCGTGGACTGTCTGCGGCGGGCGGGGTGATATCGGCCTTGGGTGCGCTGATGATTGACACGATACACGGGTATCGTGTATCGTTGTCATCGTGATCCGGTCCTTCGCGGACGACGCCACGCGAGACCTGTTCGCCAGCATCAACAGCAAGGCGGCGCGACGCATCCCGAACACGGCGTGGAAGGCTGCCCAGCGGAAGCTGAAGCAAGTCGACCTGGTCACGAGGCTGGAGGATCTGAAGATCCCGCCTGGGAACGACCTCCACGCCTTGAGGGACGACCAGGCCGGCCGCCATGCCATCAAGGTCAACGACCAGTACCGAATCACGTTTCGATGGGAGGGGCACGATGCCTACGACGTCTGCTGCGAGGACTACCACTAAGCCGGCGAGCCTCCCGCGCGATTCCGCGGTGCTCGGCCCGATGATTCACCCTGGCGAGATGTTGCTGGAAGAGTTTCTGCGGCCGCTCGGCCTTCAGCAGAGCGTCGTTGCCGACGAGCTGGGCATCAGCCGAAATCGGTTGAACGAGTTGATCCTGGGCAAGCGGTCGGTCACTGCCGACACTGCCATCCGTCTCGAACGTCGGTTCAGGATGCCCGCCCGCTTCTGGTTGCACCTGCAAGCTGACTACGATTTACAGGCGGCGCTCAACGAGGCCAAGGCAACTAAGCGCCGGCTGAAGCGGCCTGCCTGAGCGTCGGCGGTTCGCGCGGCCCGTCAACGGTTCGAACTCCCGTTCGGGTGCGCTAAAACGTCACACGGAGTCAATGAGCTGGAGGTGGCGTCCCCAGCGGGATTCAAACCCTCGTGAAACGAAAAACGGACGGCCCTGAGGCCGTCCGTTCTTGTTTGGGGAGAGGGCCCGCGGCGGGCCCCGGAAAGTTCGTGCGCGCGCTTGCCCGCCGAGGAGGCCCCGCCGCGAACGCGGGCTTGCCCGCCGAAGCGCCAACGCCGCGAAGGCGGGCCTGCCCCGCCGAAGCGCCCATGGCGCGAAGGCGGGTCAGTTCGCCATGTTCTTCATCTGAATCATCGCGTCGACCAAGGCCGGCGGCACCTCGAACGAGAGGGCGACCGTCGTGCCCGTGCCGCTCACCTGCAGCGACTGCATCACCGGCGCCAGCTCCGGCTTCTGGCTGGCGTGCAGGCGGGCCATCGCCATGAAGCCCTGCAGCACGTCGCGGAGGTTCTTGGCCGCTTCCTCGTCGCGGGCCTCGGCGCGGAGCAGGCCGCTCAGGCCGGCGCCGACGTGGCTGGAGGCGCTGAACCACTTCACTGCGGGCAGGTGCTGGGCCAGCGGCTCCGGCAGCGTCGCGTTGGCGGTCAGAGCTTCCATGCGGCCGACGGCCCACACGTTCGACGAGCCCTCGAGGTCGCCGATCAGGTTGACCATTTCCTGGTTGTCGCGGATGCTGCGGCCGCCGGCGGCGCCGTGCGCGATGGCGGCGCGGATGACCGGCTCCTCGCCGAGAGCGATCAGGCCGGGTTCGAGGAACGCGACCACCGGGGCGACGCCTGTGTGGTGGCGTCGAATCTGGACGTGCGGGTCACCCGGCGCAGGCTTTTCGACCTCATCGCTGGGGACGGCGACGTCGTGCTTGGCGGGGTCGGGCCGGATAATCCGGATGCCGTCGATGGTCTCGACGATGCCGCCGTGGCTGGTGGCCAGGGCCTCGAGGCGGGCGGGGTCGAAGCGGCCATGGAGCAGGACCAGCCCGGACGGGCGGCCCTTATCGGGGTTCGGCGTCATCCAGGCCAGGACATAGTCGATGTCCTGCTCGATGTTGATGCCGGTTTCGCGCTGGAATTCTTCCTGGCCCTTGTTCCCGTCGTCGGGCAGGACGGTGCGGATTTCTGGCGGAACTCCGAGTCCATGACGTCCCGGACGTTGGCGTAGGCGACGACGGCGGCCGCTTCGGGCACGTACTTGAGCTCGTCAGGGCCGACCGTGCGGCCGGCGGACGCCAGGGTGGGCAACCCGAAGCTGTAGGCGACAAGGCCGGTACAAGCCCGGCGGCGAGAACGAAACCCGAGCCAATCAGGAAAAGCCGAGAAGTCCGGTTCATGACTGTCGCCTCCAACGTATCCGCGTAACCCGTAATCCAGTATACGGACCGGTCACAGCGGAGTTCCCGGTTTCGTCAAGGAACCGTCACCGGCGCCGCAGGGCGGCGGGCGACGCCCTACTGCTCGAGGACGTATTCCCGGCGGGCAATGACGCGCATGGCCAGGAAAACGAAGACCACGCCGATGCCGACCAGCATGCCGACGGACGTCGCCAGGCGCCTTCTGCTGGACCAGGCTCTGCAGCAGCGACATGACGCCCTCCCCCATCACCGCGTGCGGCACCAGGGACTGCAGGTAGTAGGACACCGTCAGCTGCCGGATGTAGCCCGGGATGAGGAGGGCGACCTGCTCCAAGCCGAAGACGAACACCAGCCCTATGACCAGCGGCCGCTTGAACTGCGCGCCGACCCAGGCGAACAGCGCGCCGTAGGCCAGCAGGCCCAGGACGATCAGCCCCAAGTCCTTGAGCAGGCTGGGAAACGTCCCCGCCAGGGTCGGCCCCGGACAGGCCCATCAGGAAGTAGACGATCATCAGCGACGGCAGCACCACCATCACCGTGCAGACGAGGTAGGCCAGGAACTTCCCGACCAGCACCGCGCCGCGCGGAATCGGCCGGGTGAACAGGTAGGTGATGGTCTTGTCCTCGACCTCGTCGGCGACCAGCGCGGTGCCGTAGTAGAGCGCCAGGACCGGGACGATGAACCGGAGGTAGAGCCACCAGACCATGAAGCCGAAGATGGTCGGGCCGGTCACGACCTGCCCCTCCACCCGCATGTCGGGCGCCGCCGATGGCCTGGACGCCCGCGGACGAGGACCGCCAGCACGACCGGCAGGCCGACCAGCAAGGCCATGAAGATGGTCCCGCGCGACCACAGCATGCGGGCCAGCGACAGGTCGAAGATGCGGACCGCCGCCGCCCACAGGGACGGAGCCCGGCGCGGCACGGGCAGCGCGGGCGGGACGGCGACGGACGCGGGGGTGGCGGCGGGTGCGGACGTCATCGTCACTTCACCAGGTACTGGAAGACGGCCTGCAGGTTGTCGTCGGGCGAGGTGACCTCGTGGATCGGCGCCGACCTCGCCGGACGCCGCCAGGCTCGGTCACGCGGGCGTAGAAGGCGTCGGGCTTGCCGGTCTGGACGACGACGGCGCCCGACTCGAAGCGCAGGCTGAGCACGTCGTCGTAGCCCAGGCAGTGCCGGGCGAAGGCCCGCGGCTGCTCGGCCCGGACGAACACCGTGTGCGGGTGGGTGTCGATCAGGTCGCGGATCTGGTGGACGTTGCCCTCGGCCAGGATCCGGCCGTTGTTGATCAGCAGGATGTTCGAGGTCATCGACTCGACTTCGTGCAGGATGTGGCTCGAGACGATGACGCTCTTGCCCTGCCGCGCCCAGTCCTTGATCAGCTTGATGGTCGCGCCGCCGCATCAGCGGATCCATGCCCGGTCAGCGGCTCGTCGAGGATCAGCAGGCTCGGGATCGTGGACCAGCGCCTGGGCCATCTTCACGCGCTGCCGCATGCCCTTGCTGTAGGCGCCGATCTTCTTGTCCGCGGCGTCGAGCAGGTCGACGGCGTCGATGCGCCCGCTCGGCCGCGGCCTTGGCCTCGGCCTCGTCGTAGCCGTTCAGCCGGACCAGCGCGGTGACCCAGTCGAGGCCGGTCATCCGCTCGTAGAACGCGTCCTGCTCCGGGCAGAAGCCGATGCGTGAAGTAGAGCGAGGGGTTGTCCCAGATCGGCTCGCCGAGGACGCGTCACCGTGCCCTTGCTCGGCTTCAGCTGGCCGGTGATCAGCTTCAGGAACGTCGACTTGCCGGCGCCGTTCGGCCCGAGCAGCCCGGTGATGCCGGGCGGCACCGCGACGGTGACGTCGTTGAGGCCCGAGACCTGCCCGTACCACTTCGACAGGTGCTCGGTCGTGACGATGGGCGTGCTCACGCCACCACCTCCACGCCGCGGACGCGGCGCTCGAGCACCGACAGCGACACGGCGACGAGCGCCGACCAGGACGATGAACGACACCGCCACCGGCGTGTCGTAGCGCGGCGGCTGCCGGAAGATGGCGTCGCCGACCTGGGCCAGGCTGGCGGTGAACGACACCCACGACACGGCGGTCGAGCCCGTCACCATCCGCAGCGTGCCGTAGATGGCGTCGCTGAAGAACATCACGCCGGCGAACATCACCGCGACGTAGCGGGTGCTGGTGGTGAGCGACGACAGCGCCAGCATCGCGCAGCAGACGATGACACCTCGAGGAACGCGAACAGCGTGATGGCCGGGAACAGGATCAGGTTGGCGCGGGCGAAATCGAAGCTGCCCGACAGCAGGATCTGCACGAACAGCAGCAGCATGGCCGGCACCCAGGTGACGAACAGCAGAAACGCCGCCAGGATGGCCATCTTGCCGGCGATGTACTCGACCCGCGTCAGCGGCTTCGACAGGTAGATCTGCAGGGCGTTGGCGCGCGGTCCTTGGCGATCAGCCCGGAGCCGACGTAGACGGCGATCAGGAAGACGAAGAAGTTCTGCTGCTCGAGAAAGTCGCGGAACGACTTGGCGCTGGGGCCGAGCAGCGCCGCCGCCTGGGTGACGCTTTCCGACACGTAGAAGGCCACCAGCCGGACCAGCAGCGCGATCGCGAGCCGAACAGGAGCCCGATCATCGCGCCGGCGCCGCAGGAACTGCATGATGCCGCTCGTCGCGATCACCAGCCAGGCGCGCTGGGCCGGCTGGCGGGCGCCGCCGTAGCGGCGGTAACTCTGGTCGTGGATCGGCACGCGCTACTCCTGGCCCACGGCCTTGGCGAAGACGTCTTCGAGCGTCGGCACGCTCGGCCGCAGGTGGCGCACCTGCACGCCGTGCTGTGCGGCCAGCGCGAAGACGTCGCGCGCCGCCCTGCCGCAGGCACGAAGACGCGCATGACGTCCTCGTCGGTGGCATGGCACTCGAGGCCGTTGGCGCGCAGCACCGCGACGAAGGCATCGCTCGTCGCCCTTGACGCGCAGCTCGAAGACGCTGCCCGCGCGGCCCCTTCAGCTCGCCGATCGGGCCCTGACGTGGCGATGCGGCCCTTGTCCATCACGACCACGTGGTCGCAGGTGTACTCGACGTCGGGCAGCAGGTGCGACGACAGGATCAGGTTGACGCCCTTGTTGTGCGCCGAGGTCGCGGATCGAGCTCGAGCATCTCGTCGCGGCCCTTCGGGTCCATGCCGTTGGTGGGCTCGTCGAGGAACAGCAGATCGGGATCGTGGACCAGCGCCTGCGCCAGCTTGATGCGCTGCTTCATGCCGGTCGAGTAGGTCTCGATCGTCGCGGTAGCGCGCCTCGCCGAGACCGACGTAGTAGAGCACCTCGTGGGCGCGCTGCATGGCGTCGACGGCCGGCAGGCCCGACAGCTCGCCGCAGTAGGCGACGAACGACACCGCGTTCATGCCCGGGATGTGGCCGTCGTTCTCCGGCATGTAGCCGACGCGGCTGCGGATCTCCTGCGGGCTGGTGCGCGACGTCGAGGCCGAGCACGCTGCATCCGCCCCTTGGCCGGGCGTGACGAAGCCGAGCAGCGCCTTGATCATCGTGCTCTTGCCGGCGCCGTTCGGGCCGAGCAGGCCGACCGCGCCGAGCGGAAACGCCGCCGGTGACGTCGGCCAGGGCGCGGTTGCTTCGCCGTACTCGACGGTCACGGCCCTCGAGCGTGACCGCGGCGTCGGGCCGGGGCCGGTCGGGGATGACGCCGGAGCCCGGGGCCGGCGCCTCGGGCGCGGTCGGAACAGGAGGCTGGTCGGTGGCGACGCTCATGGGTGGCTGCTGGCTTATACGGGCCCCGACGGCCGATGGTTCGCGTTTCCGGACACTCCGGTCACAGGCTGCCCTTCAACCCGAGGGCGTTCGGCCGCCTCGCGCAGGACGGCGATGACGTTGGCCGATGTGCTCGTCGAGCGGCAGGCCGAGCTCGTCGGCGCCCCGCTGCAGGTCCTCGCGCTTCACGGCCCGGGCGAACGCCTTGTCCTTCATCCGCTTCTGCACCGAGCCGCCTCGAGGTCGAGCACGCTCTTCGCTGGCCGCACCAGCGCGGCCGCGCGTCGACGAAGCCCGCCATCTCGTCGCAGGCGAACAGCGTCTTCTCGAGCCGCGACGTCGCGCGGCCACGCCGCTGTAGTCGCGCGTGCGAGAGGATGGCACGGATCATCCACTCGGGATAGCCCTTCGGCCGCGCAGGATCTCGGCGCCCCGGAACGGATGGTCCGTCGAGGCTCGGGCCAGCGCTCGTAGTCGAAGTCGTGCAGCAGCGCGCGTATTGCCCCAGAACGTCTCGTCCTCGCCGAAGCGGCGCGCGTAGCCCCGCACGGCGGCCTCGACCGCCAGCGCGTGCTTGAGCAGGCTGTCGCCCTTCGTGTACTCGGTCAGCAGCGCCCAGGCGCACTCGCGCGAGATGGGGGTGGCCTCGCGTCATGGGCTCCACGGTAGAAGTTCAGGAACAGCGTGATGATGATCGCGTTGGTGAAGTCGATGAAGAACGCGCCGACCATCGGCACGACCAGGAACGCGCGCGGCGCCGGACCGAAGCGCTCGACCATCGCCTCCATGTTGGCCATGGCGTTGGCGGTGGTGCCGAGCATGAAGCCGACGAAGCCGCTCGACATCACGGCCGCCTCGTAGTCCTTCCCCATCAGCCGGAACACCGCGAACGCCGCCACGGCGGCCACGAGCAGCGAGCTGCACGACAGAATCACGGCCAGCGGCAGGCCAGCCCGGCGAGCTCCCACAGCCTCAGCGTCATCAGCGCCAGCGCCAGGAACAGCGACAGCGCGACGCTGCCGAGGTCGTCGATCAGCTTCTGCGACAGCCCGAACAGGCCGGTGACGTCGTCGATGTTGCGGATGATCGCGGCCACGAGCATCGCGCCGATGTAGGCCGGCAGCGTCAGGGCGCGTCCGCCGAGGCCGGGGATGAACTCGGGGTAGCGCACGTGGGTCTGAATCCAGGTCGAGACCAAGCCGCCGATCCACATCGCGACCAGGATCACGACCAGCGTCTTCAGCAGCGCGTAGGCCTCGACGTCCTCGCCCGCCGGCGCGCTCGGCGCCGGCTCGCCCGCCACGTCCTCGACGACGTGCGCGGCGACCTCCGGGTCGAAGGGGCCGCCCGGTGACTCGGCCGGCATCTGGCCGGCTTCCGAGCCTGACGCAGCTGGCCGCGCTCGACGAGCCAGGTGCCGAGCGGCCCGCCGATGATCCCGCCGCGACGATGCCGACCATCGCCGACGGCCACCGCCAGCGTCGCGGCCCCGGCCAGGCCGGCCGCTCGAACTCGGGCGCGAAGGCCAGGCCGGTGGCCGGGCCGCCGGTCAGCGTCACCGATCCGGCGAGCACGCCCATCAGCGGATGCTGGCCGAGGAGCTGCGCGGCGCCGGCGCCGACGACGTTCTGCAGGACCAGGCGACCACCGTCGACAGCAGAAAGAAGACGCAGCACCTGCGGCCCGCCGACCCGCAGCAGCGACAGGCTGGCGCCGAAGCCGACCGTCGTGAAGAACGCGATCATCAGCGGCGCCTGGAGCGCCGTGTCGAAGGTGATCGGCGTCCAGTCCGGCCGCGCGGACGCGCGGTGATGAAGCCGCGACACGAGCAGGCCGCCGATGACCGGGCGCCGGCACGTTGTAGCGCGCCAGCCAGCGGGATCGCCGCGCTGATGCCGTAGCCGAGGAACAGCACGAGGCCGGCGAAGGCCAGGGTCTGGGTGAAGTCGAGGGTCATCATGCGTCGGGCGGCGTCGGCATCGTCGCCAGCGGACCGTCGCCGCGCGCTCAGGCGCTACAGGGCGTCGAGGGCGGCCGCGACCGGCCATGAGCCGGGAACGCAGTGCGCATCCTGTAACCAGGGAGCCAGCATGGCCAGAGCGGAGGCGGCGCCACCCCGCCGGACGACGGCCGACGTGCGCTCGACACCGAGTTCACCCGCGGCCTCGGCCTCTTCGACTCGACGATGGTCGTCGTCGGCTCGATGATCGGCTCGGGCATCTTCATCGTCTCGGCCGACATGGCGCGCACGGTCGGCAGCCCGGGCTGGCTGCTCGGCGCCTGGCTCGTCACCGGCGTCCTCACCATCGTCGGCGCGCTGTCCTACGGCGAGCTGGCGGCGATGATGCCGCGCGCCGGCGGCCAGTACGTCTACCTGCGCGAGGCGTTCTCGCCGCTCTGGGGCTTCCTCTACGGCTGGACGCTGTTCCTGGTCATCCAGACCGGCACGATCGCCGCCGTCGCGGTCGGCTTCGCGCGGTTCCTCGGCGTGCTGTGCCGGCGATCGCCGAGGACGCACTACCTGATCGCGCCGGTCCATCTGTCGACCGGCTACGCGCTCTCGCTGTCGACGGCGCAGCTCGTCGGCGTCGCTGCTGATCGCGCTGCTGACCTGGACCAACACGCGCGGCCTCGACTACGGCACGCTCATCCAGAACGTCTTCACCACGGCCAAGACCGGCGCGCTCGTCGGGCTGATCGTCGTCGGCCTCCTGCTCGGCTGGAACGCCGACGGCGGTCGCGCGACAACTTCGGCGACCTCTGGACGCCGCGCGGCGCACGTCGACATCGTGCCGGGCCTCACGGCGCGTGACCGCGTTCGGCCTGTTCGTCGCGCTCTGCGTGTCGCAGACCGGCTCGCTCTTCTCGGCCGACGCCTGGAACAACATCACGTTCACCGCCGGCGAGGTGAAGGACCCGCGCCGCAACATCCCGCTGTCGCTGGCGCTCGGCACGGTCATCGTCATCGGCCTCTACCTGCTCGCCAACGTCGCCTACCTGGTGACGCTGCCGCTTCGACGCCATCCAGCACGCGCCGGCCGACCGCGTCGCCACGGCGACGCTCGACGTCGATCTTCCCGGGCTCGGGCGCGACCATCATGGCCGTCGCGATCATGATCTCGACCTTCGGCTGCAACAACGGCCTGATCCTGGCCGGCGCGCGCGCCTACTACGCGATGGCGCGCGACGGCCTGTTCTTCCGGTCGGCGGGCGAGCTGAACGCCGCGAAGGTGCCGGCGTGGGGGCTGGTGCTGCAGGGCGTCTGGGCGGCGTTCCTCGTGCTGCCGCGGACCTACGACCCGGCGACGCGGCGCCTACGGCAATCTCTACAGCAACCTGCTCGACTACGTCATCTCGGCGGCGCTGATCTTCTACATCCTGACGATCGCCGGCCTCTTCCGCCTGCGCGCGACCCGGCCCGACGCCGAGCGCCCGTATCGCGCGTTCGGCTACCCGGTCGTGCCGGCGCTCTACATCGCCGGCGCCACTGACGATCCTCGTCGTGCTGTTCGCCTACCGCACGGCGACGACCTGGCCGGGCCTGGTCATCGTGCTGCTGGGCGTGCCGGTCTACTTCGCCTGGCAGAAACGTTAGATCGTGCTCGGAGTGTGCTCGGAGCATGCTCGGAGCTGCTCCGAGCAACTTGGCAGTTGATTGCAACGCGCGGGCGATGACGCGGCGGACGCTGTCGGCGAGGGCGTAGCGGTCGAGATCGGCGGGATCGGCGAGCGCCACGTCGGCGGCGTCGTCGCCGGCGCGCAGCGTGCCGCCGACGACGGTGGCGGCGTAGTCCAGCACGACGAAGTGGAAGCGGATCGGCCCGTCGGCGTCGCGCTCGATGCGCTCGAAGACTTCGAGGAACCGGCCCGACCGCGATCTCGAGGCCGGTCTCCTCGCGCACCTCGCGGCGCAGCGCCTCCTCGACCGACTCGCCGAGCTCGACCGCCCCGCCGGGGATCGACCACTCGCCCCGCCGACGGCGCGCTTGGCCGCGGCGGACTCAGCGACGACGCGGCCGTCGTGGATCGACCACGGCGGCGGCGCCGAGGACGGGCCGCGCCGGCCGTTCGTGGCATCAGTCGGCCGTCGCGCATCGTGCGTCAGGCGGCTGGTCACGGTCAGATTGGCAGGCTGGGGTCGGCGTTGACGTCCCAGCCGGCGATGACGCCGGCGCGCAGCTGGCGCAGCCCGGCGGCGGCGATCATCGCGGCGTTGTCGGTGGTCAGCGACAGCGCCGGCACGAACACCGGGATCCCGCGCGTGCTCGCCGCGGGCCATGGCGTCGGCGCGCAGCCGGCTGTTGGCCGAGACGCCGCCGGCGATGCCGATGCTCTTCGCGCCGAACCAGCCGGCCGCCTCGAAGGTCCGCGTCAGCAGCGCGTCGACGACGGCGCGCTGGAAGCTGGCGCAGAGGTCGGCCATCTCGCGGCTCGGTGAAGCGGCCGGCCTTCGCGCGCCTGCACGTGCCGCAGCACCGCCGTCTTCAGGCCGCTGAAGCTGAAGTCGGCGCGATGCTCGAACGCCTTCTCGAACCCGGCCGGGCGGACGCCGGCGGGGCCGGGCTTGGGTGCGGTCCTTGTGGGTGATCTTGACGCGCGGCAGGTCGTAGGCGCGATCGTTGCCGCCCTTCGCCACGCGGTCGATCGACCGGCCCGCCCGGATAGCCGAGGCCGAGCAGCTTGGCGACCTTGTCGTAGGCCTCCCCCGCCGCGTCGTCGCGGGTGCGGCCGACAGGTGGTACTCGCCCGTCGGCCGGCATCAGATAGAGGCTGGTGTGGCCGCCCGACACGACGAGCACGACCGCCGGCAGCGGCAGCGGGCCGTTGTGCAGGACCAGCGACTCGATGTGCCCGGCGAGATGGTGCACGGCGACGAGCGGCAGGTCGAGCGACGCGGCCACCGCCTTGGCGGCCGAGAGCCCGACCAGCAGCGAGCCGACCAGGCCCGGCCCCTGCGTGACCGCGATCGCGCCGAGGTCGCGCCAGCCGACGCCGGCGTCGCCGAGCGCGCTGCTCGACCACGCCGCAGATGTCGCGCATGTGCTGCCGCGAGGCCAGTTCGGGCACGACGCCGCCCCACTCGCGATGCAGTCGCCACCTGCGAGGCGATGACGTTCGAGCGGACCGCGCCACGGCTGGTCGGGCGCGCCGGTCTCCTCGACGACCGCGGCTGCGGTCTCGTCGCACGAGCTCTCGATGCCGAGGATCAGCACTGCAGTGGACTGCGGACTACGAGGAGGCGCCGACGGTCTGGCGGCCAGCAGCCGCGCCCTCGCCCGGCTGCCTCGAACAGCCGCGGCAGGCTGGTCGTGTAGTCGGGGCGGGCGATGCCCTTCTCGGTGATGATCGCGGTGATGTAGCGCGCCGGCGTCACGTCGAAGGCCGGATTGCGGATGCCCGCGCCGACCGGCGTGACCTGCGACGCCGCCGACGTGGGTGACCTCGCGCGCCGGCCGCTCCTCGATCGGGATGCCGCCGCCGTGCGGCGTCGCCAGATCGATCGTCGAGAGCGGCGCCGCGACGTAGAACGGCATGCCGTGCTCCTTGGCCAGCACCGCCACGCTGTAGGTCCCGATCTTGTTGGCGGTGTCGCCGTTGGCGGCGATGCGGTCGGCGCCGACGACGACCAGGTCGATCAGGCCCTGCGCGCATCAGCGCGCCGGCCATGTTGTCGGTGATGACCGTCGTGTCGATGCCGTCCTTGACCAGCTCCCACGCGGTGAGCCGCGCGCCCTGCAGGAACGGCCGCGTCTCGTCGGCCAGCACCGTGATCGCCTTGCCGGCGTCGACCGCGCCGCGGATCACGCCGAGCGCCGTGCCGTAGCCGGCCGTCGCCAGCGCGCCGGCGTTGCAGTGCGTCAGGATGCGTCGCTTCCTGCGGCACGAGCGCGGCGCCGAAGGCGCCGAGGGCCTTGCAGCTGGCGACGTCCTCGTCGTGGATCAGCTGCGCCTCGGCGACCAGCGCCGTCTTGATGTCGGCGACCGAGGCCCCGGCCCGGGCCAGCGCGGCGAAGCGCTGCTTCATCCGCTCGATGGCCCAGAACAGGTTCACCGCCGTCGGCCGGGTCGCGGCCATCACCTCGCACGACTTGAGGAACTCGGCTCGAGAGCTGTTGCGTCCCGGTCGCGGTGCTCTTCTTGCACGCCGAGGGCCAGGCCCATCGCCGCCGACACGCCGATGGCCGGCGCGCCGCGAATCACCATGGTTTTGATCGCCTTGGCGACCTCGTTCGCGGTCTTGCAGCGAACGTAGATTTCCTTGCCGGGCAGCTTGCGCTGGTCGATCATCACGACCGCGTCGTCCTGCCATTCGATCGTCGGAAGCATATCCGGGCAATTCTACCTGGATAGCGGCGGTTCCCCTCAGGAACCGCCGCGGGCAGCCCTTGGCGCGTGGGGCTGCAATTCGCCGCGCTAGGCGCGCGGCGGCGCCCCACGCGGGCTGCCTAGTAGAGTTGCGTCGAACGGGTGCGGAAACAGGGCCGACAGGCGGTGCCGGGCGGTCACGGCGGTCTCGTTCGCCAGGATCACCTCGAGGTCGCCGCCGAACTCCCAGAGGAGCTGGCGGCAGGCGCCGCAGGGCGGCGTCGGCGTCTCGGTCCCGGCCACGACGACCACGCGGGTGAACGTCGCGGTGCCCCTCCGACAGCGCCTTGAAGAGGGCGATCCGCTCGGCGCAGACGGTCAGCCCGTAGGTCGCGTTCTCGACGTTGCAGCCGGTGACGACGACCCCGTCCGCGGTCTCGAGGGCCGCCCCGACGGCGAAGTTCGAGTACGGCGCCACCGCGAAACGGCGGGCGGCCCGGGCGGCGTCGACGAGCACGGCTTCTTCAATTGGCATCGGTCCTATTGTCGTGGATCAACGACCCGCCAGCCGAGCGGCTCGAACCAGTAGCACGTCCAGCGGCGCGTCGAGGGATGCGAGCGGTTCTTTATCCATCTTGCTCAAGTCGTCGACGAGGACGGAGCGCAGTCTCGCGGCGTCGCTCGGAGAACCTGGCAGGTCAGAGATCCGGGTCCGAAGTCGCCACCCCCCATACGCCGCGGCCTCGAGGAGGTGACCGTCGGCGTCGTAGACATCGACGCTGCCGACGTCATCGGGCTCCAGGTACTGCTCAGCGATCTCGAGCGACGCGCAGACAGCGATGTCGCCGTGATAGTCGATGACGATTGGCGCCGTCATGCCATGCATCTATACCCGCGCGACGAGGCCGGTCAGCAGCGCGATGAACTGATCGCGGACGCGGGCCGTGGTGGCGAGCACTTCCTCGTGGACGAGCGGCTCGGGCAGCACGCCGGCGGCCATGTTGGTGATGCACGAGATCCCGAGCCACCTCGATGCCCATGTGCCGCGCGACGATGCTCTCGGGCACGGTGGACATGCCGACGGCGTCGGCGCCCATCGTCCGGAAGGCGCGGATCTCGGCCGGCGTCTCGTAGCTCGGCCCGGTGCACCGCGATGTAGACGCCTTCTTCGACCTTGATCTTCGCGGCCGCGGCCGCCTGACGCGCCGCCGCCCGCAGCCGCGGCGAGTAGGCGATCGGTCATGTCCGGGAAACGGGCGCCGAAGCGCTCGTCGTTCGGCCCGACCAGCGGATTGCTCCCCATGAAGTTGATGTGATCGCTGATCAGCATCAGCGCGCCCTGGGCGAAGCTGGTGTTGATGCCGCCGGCGGCGTTGGTCAGGATCAGCACCTTGACGCCGAGCAGGCCGAGGACGCGCGTGGCGAACGTCGCCACCGCCATGGCGTGGCCTTCGTAGACGTGGGCGCGGCCCGACAGCGCCAGCACGCGCCGGCCCTGGATCGTGCCGACGACCAGCTCGCCGGCGTGGCCGACGACCTTCGCCGCCGGCCAGTGCGGAATGATCGAGTACGGCACGACGGTCGCGTCGTCCAGCGAGCCGGCGAAGTCGCCGAGCCCGGAGCCGAGGACGACGGCGACGTCGGGGACGTCGCCGATGCGTTCCTGCACCGCGCGGGCGGCTTCGGCGACGGCGTCGTAGCGGGCCGGGGTCACAGCAGCGCTCCCGCGATGGTCGCCGTCACGAAGTTGGCGAGCGTGCCCGCGATCATCGCCCGGACGCCGAGCCGGGCCAGGTCCTGCCGGCGCGATCGGCGCCAGCGCGCCGATCCCGCCGAGCTGGATGCCGATCGACGAGAAGTTGGCGAAGCCGCACAGCGCGAACGTGGCGATGGTGAACGAGCGCGGATCGAGCGACGCCTTGAGTGCGCCGAGCTGCGAGTAGGCGACGAACTCGTTCAGCACCATCCGCGTGCCGAGCAGGCTGCCGATGGTGCCGGCGTCGCGCCACGGCACGCCGAGCGCCCACGCGATCGGCCCGAAGACCCAGCCCAGAATCGCCTGCAGGCTCAACTTGTCGAGCGAGGTGCCGAGCCAGGCGTGGACCGTCCAGCTGAGCGCAGGCACGTACTGGTGGAGCCAGCCGCCGACGCCGCCGAGCAGCGCGTTGGTCAGCGCGACCAGGGCCAGGAACGAGATCAGCATCGCCCCGACGTTCAGCGCCAGGTGCAGCCCCTCGCTGGTGCCGCGGCCGGCCGCGTCGACCAGGTTGACGTCGGTCTTCTCGACCACCAGCTTGACCGAGCCGAGCGTTTCCGGCTGCTCGGTCTCCGGCACGAACAGCTTGGCCATCATCAGCGTGCCGGGCGCGGTCATGATCACCGCCGTCAGCAGGTGCTTGGCCTCGATCCCGAACAGGATGTAGGCGGCCATGATGCCGCCGGAGATGTGCGCCATGCCGGACGTCATCACCGTCATCAGCTCCGACTGCGTCATCTTCGGCAGGAACGGGCGGATGGTCAGCGGCGCTTCGGTCTGGCCCATGAAGATGCTGGCGGCGACGTTGAGCGTCTCGGCGCCGCTCGCCCGCATCACGCTGCGCATCATCCAGGCGAAGAAGCGCACGACCACCTGCATGACGCCGAAGTAGTAGAGGATGGCGAACAGCGCGGCGATGAAGATGATCGTCGGCAGCACCTGGAAGGCGAAGATCAGGACGTAGTTGCCGCCCTCGTCGCCGAGCGTCGCGCCCATCACGCGGGCCCAGACCGGCCGGTTGCCGAGGACGCCGAAGACGAACGCCGAGCCGACGTCGGCGAACGACAGCAGCGTCGTCACCGCGGCGCCGAGCGTCTCGAAGACGCGCTGACCGATGGTCGTCTTGAGGACGATCAGCGCGAAGACGATCTGCAGCGTCATGCCCCAGCCGACCGTGCGCCAGTCGATGGCCCGGCGCGCCGACGAACTCAGGTAGGCGATGGTGAAGACCAGCGCCAGGCCGACCAGCGCCTGGACCCTGGGCAGGGCGGCGAATTGCGCGACCAGGGCCGCGGTCACGCCGACACCGGCGGCGATGCTCACGACCATCGTGTCGAACGAGGTCCACCCAGTCGTTTCCTTCGGCTTGCCCTTCGGCATCGTCACCGTCCCCTCGTGTGTGCTGCTGGTGCGTTTCGTGTCGAGTGGCGTGCGGCGCCGGCGCGTCCGAGACTCAGACGACTTCGGCGAAGATGCGCGGCGCCGCGTGGACCGCGAGGTTGGAAACCGTGAAGGCGCCGGCGGCCAGGGCCGCCGCTTCGAAGAGCCGCGCCGAGTCGTTGTAGTGCAGCTCGGCGATCGGTTGGCCCGATTCGACCTGATCGCCGACCGAGACCCGGAGGCGGACGCCGACGGCCGGATCGATGCGGTCCTCGACGCGGTCGCGGCCGGCGCCCAGCCGCATCGCGGCGCGGGCGATGCCCATCGCGTCGATGTCGGCCACGTAGCCCGCCATCGGCGCGGTCACCGCGTGTCGGCGCTCCGCCGTCGGCAGCCGGCCGTAGTCGTCGACGACGCGCGGGTCGCCGCCCTGCCAGGCGATGATCTTGCCGGAACATCTCGAGGCCGGCGCCGGATCCGATCGCCTCGCGCACCATCGTCTCGGCCCGGGCGCTGTCGGCCTTGCCGGCGAGCACCACCATCCGCGCCGCCAGGCGGACCGACAGATCCTCGAGGTCGCGCGGGCCGCGGCCCTTGAGCGTCTCGATCGATTCGATCACCTCGAGCGCGTTGCCGATCGTCGCGGCCGAGCGGCGCGTCCATCGTCGTCAGGAACGCCTCGGTGCGGACGCCGGACCGGTTGCCCGACCGCGACCAGCGACTCGGCCAGCGCGCGCGCCGTCTCCGCCGTCTTCATGAACGCGCCGCGGCCGGCCTTGACGTCCAGCACCAGCGCGTCGATCCCCTCGGCGATCTTCTTGCTCATGATCGACGCGGTGATGAGCGGGATGCTCTCGACCGTCGCCGGTGACGTCGCGCAGCGCGTAGAGCGTCTTGTCGGCCGGCGCGATCTCGGCGGTCTGGCCGATCATGCTGCAGCCGACCTCGGCCAGCATCCGCTGGAACTCGCCGAGCAGCAGGCCGATGCGGAAGCCGGGGATCGATTCGAGCTTGTCGAGGGTGCCGCCGGTGTGGCCGAGGCCCCGGCCCGACATCATCGGCACGACGACGCCGCAGGCGGCGGCGAGCGGCGCGAGGATCAGCGAGGTCTTGTCGCCGACGCCGCCGGTGCTGTGCTTGTCGACCTTCAGCCCGGGCAGGTGCGACAGGTCGACCTTGACGCCCGAGTGCGACCATCGCCTCGGTCAGGTCGGCGGTCTCCTCGGCGGTCATCCCGCGCAGGACGATCGCCATCAGCAGGGCGGAGATCTGGTAGTCGGGCCAGGTGCCGTCCGTGACCGCGCGGACGAAGGCCTGGATCTCGTCACGGGACAGCGCGGCGCCGTCCCGTTTGCGCGCGATGACATCGACGGCACGCATGGGTTGCGAGAGTATGCCACGGCTCCCGGATGAGCCTCCAAGCCCGCGGCGGCGGCCGCCGCCGGATGTAAGGACTGCGATTGGCCGGAAAATCTTGCGCGTCGTCAGGTCCGGGGACCGTGCAAGCCCGGGCATTCGCGGGCGTTGAGCTTCGGGCACGACCGTTGCACGGATGGGGCAGAACCCGGAGGTCCCCGTGCCGTCGCTCAGTCTTCGATCCAGGGCCGCAGGCGGCCATCGCTGGTTCGCCCTGGCCTGGCTGGGCGTCGCGCTCGCCGTGTGCGCCGCCTCGCCCGCTCGCGCCCAGGGCGCCGACCCGGACGGCGACGGCCTGCCATCGGCGTGGGAGACGCAGTTCGGCCTGAACCCCGATTCCGCCGCCGGCGCCGACGGCGCGGCTGGCGACCCGGACGGCGACGGCGCCACCAACGCCCAGGAGCTGGCCGCCGGCACCCACCCGCGCGGCACCACGACGCGCATCTTCGCCGAGGGGGCCACCGGCAGCTTCTTCGACACCCGGATCGCGCTCTTCAACGCCGACCTGACGACGCCGGCCCGGACGCTGGTCCGCTACCTCCGCTCGGACGGCCTGGTCGTGCCGCAGGTGCTGACGCTGCTGCCCGGGGCGCGCGTCACCCTCGACCCCGAAGCGCTGGCGCCGCTCGCCAGCGCCGCCTTCTCCACCATCATCGAGGCCGACGCCACGGTCGTCGCCGATCGCACGATGGCCTGGGACAGCCGGCACTACGGCAGCCACGCCGAGACCGCCACGGCGCGGCCGTCGATGACGTGGTATCTCGCCGAAGGCGCCACCCACCTGAACTTCAGCCTGTTCTACCTGCTGGTCAATCCGAACGCGGCGCCGGCGACGGTCACCGTCACCTACCTGCTCGAAGGCGGGCCGCCGTTCGTGAAGACCTACACGCTCGGCCCGAACAGCCGCGCCAACATCTGGGTCGACGAGGAGGATCCCCTCCTCGCCTCGGCCGACGTCTCGTCGATCATCCAGTCGACCCTGCCGATCGTGGTCGAACGGGCGATGTACGCCAACAACGGCGGCCTGCCGTTCGGCGCCGGCCACGCCAGCGCGGCCATCCCCGCGCCGGCCCTCGAATGGTTCCTGGCCGAGGGCGCGACCGGCGACTTCTTCGACCTGTTCGTGCTGATCGCCAACCCCAACGCCGAGACGGCCAACCTCGCCGTCACTTACCTGCTGCCGAACGGGACCACCGTGGCGCGGAGCTATCAGGTCGGGCCCAAGCGCCGCTACACGATCTACGTCGACCAGGAGAGCCAGCGCCTCGCCAACACCGCGGTGTCGACGATCGTGCGCTCGACCAACGGCGTCCCGGTGATCGTCGAGCGCGCGATGTGGTGGCCGGGCCCGTCCTACGGCGCCAACTGGTGGCGGGAAGGCCACAGCTCGCCCGGATCGACCACGACCGCGGCCCGTTGGGCGCTCGCCGAGGGCGAGCAGGACGGCCCCGACGCCGCCGAGACCTACCTGCTGATCGCCAACACCGGCACGACCGCGGCGACGGCGCGGGTCACGCTCTACTACGAGAACGGCGGCACGGCGACGACCACGCTCGGCGTCGCCGCGCAGAGCCGCGGCACGGTCCGCGTCGCGTCGGCGTTCCCGGACTCGGCCGGGCGCCGCTTCGGCGCCATCGTCGAGAGCATCGCCGGCTCGACCGCGCTGGTCGTCGAGCGCGCGATGTACACGTCGACGGCGGAGGACGTCTGGGCCGGCGGCACCAACGCGCTCGGCACGCCGATCGAGCTGCTGGCGCCGGCGCCCGGGTCGTCGGCCGTCTCGGTGACGGCCAGCGATCCGCAGGCGCTCGAGCAGGGCCTCGACGGCGCCGTCTTCACGTTCACGCGCGGCACGACCGGTCCGGCGCAGACGGTGGCGTTCGCGCTGAGCGGCACGGCCACGCCGGGCGTCGACTTCCGCGCCCCGATGGGCACGGTGACGATCCCGGCCGGCGCCACCTCGACGACCCTGACCATCGCGCCGGTCGACGATTCACTGGTCGAGCCGACCGAGACGGTGACGGTGAGCCTCGTCCCCGGGCCGCAGTACCCGATCGTCGCGCCGGCCTCGGCGACCGCCTCGCTCCAGGACAACGACACCGTCGTCGTCCCCGACAGCGACATCGACGCGGCGCGTTTCCTCACCCAGGCCACGTTCGGGCCGACGCCGGCCACCGTCCAGAACGTCCGGACGATCGGCTACGACGCCTGGCTGCAGGCCCAGGCCGCGGCCCCGGTCAGCTCGTTCCTCGGCTTCATCGATCGGGTCAACGCCGACGACCTGTCCGAGGACGATCTGCAGGAGGCCTGGTTCACCTACGCCACCACCGCCCCCGACCAGCTGCGGCTGCGGGTCGCCAACGCGCTGATCGAGATCCTGGTGCTGTCGTCGGCCAACGGGGTCGAAGGCATCGCCGAGGCGCAGGCGGCCTACATGGACATCCTGCAGCGCAACGCCTTCGGCAACTTCCGGACGCTGCTGCAGGAGGTGACGCTGAACCCGGGCATGGGGCAGTACCTGAGCCACCTGAAGAACGACAAGCCGGGCCCCGGCCACAACCCCGACGAGAACTACGGCCGCGAGGTCCTGCAGCTGTTCTCGATCGGCCTGAACAAGCTGAATCAGGACGGCACCTTGCAGCGGGACGGCCAGGGCAATCCCCTGCCGACCTACACCCAGGACATCGTCAAGGACTTCGCCCACGTCTTCACCGGCTGGACGTTCGCGCACCCCGGCAGCGCCAACTTCTACGACGCCGACGAGAACTGGCGCGAGCCGATGCGCGGCATCCAGGCGAACCACTCGACCAAGGCCAAGACGCTGCTGAACGGCCTCGTCGTGCCGGCCAACCAGACGATGCAGGAGGACCTGCGGCAGGCCCTCGACAACATCGTCACGCACCCCAACGCCGGCCCGTTCCTCTCGCGCCTGCTGATTCAGCGGCTGGTGACGAGCAACCCGAGCCCGGGCTACATCACCCGCGTCGCCGGCGTCTTCAACGACAACGGCGCCGGCGTCCGCGGCGATCTCTACGCCACGGTCCGCGCCATCCTGCTCGATCCCGAGGCGCGGTCGGTGGCGACGGCGCGGGGGGCGACGTTCGGCCACCTCAAGGAGCCGATGATCCGCTTCGTCCAGGTGCTGCGCGCCTTCCAGGCGCGGGCGGCCTCGGGCAAGTACCGCATCACGCGGCTCGAGGACACGGTCGGCCAGGCGCCGTTCCGCTCGTCGAGCGTCTTCAACTTCTTCTCGCCCAACTACCGCAAGCCGGGCACGCTGGCCAGCCTCGGCCTCTACTCGCCCGAGTTCCAGATCCAGGCCGAGCAGTGGGTGATCGCCTGGGCGAACACCATGCGCCGCGTCGCCTCGGACGGCTACGGCTACGACGCCGATCGGCTGATGCTCGACCTGACGCCGCAGGTCGCGCTCGCCGCCACGCCGCCGGCGCTCGTCGACGCGCTGAACACGCTGCTCTTCAACGGCATGATGTCGGCCGAGCTCCACAACATCATCGTCGAAGCGGTCGAGTCGATGCCGGCCGACGACCTCGAACACCGGGCCCAGCTCGCCGTGTCCCTGGCGGTCACCTCCGCCGAATTCGTGGTGCAGAAGTAACCATGGCCAACGACGTCCCCCGCCGCCAGTTCCTGCGCCAGGCCGCCTGCTCCGCGGTCGGGACCAGCGCCCTCGTCTCGACGATCATGGACCTCTACGCGGTGAACGCCGCCGCGCAGTCCGCGTCCGACTACAAGGCGCTCGTCTGCATCTTCCAGTTCGGCGGCAACGACTCGAGCAACATGCTCGTGCCGCGAGCCGGCAGCGCCTACGCCAACTACGCCGGCCTGCGCGGGGCGCTGGCCCTGCCCGGCGGCCAGATCCTGCCGATCACGCCGCAGGTCAGCGACGGCATCGACTACGGCCTGCATCCGAGCCTGATCGGGCTGCAGGCGCTGTTCCAGCAGGGCCGCGTCGCGTTCGTGCGCAACGTCGGCACGCTGATCGCGCCGGTGACGCGGGCGCAGTACCTGCAGGGCGGCTCCGCCCTGCCGCCGCAGCTCTTCTCGCACAGCGACCAGACGCTGCAGTGGCAGACCTCGTTCACCGAGCGCAACGGACCGGTCACCGGCTGGGGCGGCCGCATCGCCGATCTGCTCACCTCGCTGAACGGCACCTCGCAGGTGTCGCTCTCGATCGCCTTGAACGGCTCGAACACCTTCCAGGTCGGGCGCGACGTCTTCCAGCTGCAGATCGCTCCGTGGGGCACGGTGTCGCTCGAAGGCTACGACGTCGAGCACCCGATGGATCCCGAGACGCGGGCGATGAGCCGGATGATCCGCAAGCAGCACGCCAACGTCTTCGAGCAGGCCTACGCCGGCACCGTCAAGCGCGCCCTGGACAGCGACGCCTTCGTCCGCGGCGCGCTCGAGACGCAGCCGGCGATCCAGACGCCGTTCCCCGAGTCGTGGCTCGGCTCGCAGCTGAAGATGGCGGCGCGGATGATCCAGGCCCAGGCCGCGCTCGGCCAGCGCCGCCAGATCTTCTTCTGCGGCGTCGGCGGCTACGACACGCACGACGAGCAGCTCGTCGATCACGCCGACCTGCTGACCGAGCTGAGCGAAGCGATGACCGCCTTCTACCTGGCGACCGCCGAGATCGGCAAGGCCAACGAGGTGACCACCTTCACCGCCTCGGACTTCGGCCGCACCTTCGCGTCGAACGGCCGCGGCTCGGATCACGGCTGGGGCGGGCACCACGTCGTCATGGGCGGTGCCGTCCGCGGCGCACGCCTCTACGGCCGCTATCCGCAGCTGGTCCTCGAAGGCCCCGACGACACCGACTTCGGCCGCTGGATCCCGACGACGTCGGTCGACGAGTACGCGGCGACGCTGGCGCGCTGGTTCGGCGTCTCGGCGTCCGACATGCCGCTGGTCTTCCCGAACATCGGCCGCTTCGGCGCACCGAATCTCGGGTTCATGGGCTAAGCCGGCCGCTGACGAGGACGCGCTCGGGCGGTGCGGGTGTTCACGTCGCTTCAGGCGTCCAGACCGGCCAAGGACTCCAGCCGCCTCCGGTGTGTCGGGCGGCCTCTTGCCTCGCGGCGCCCGCGGCTATACTGGGCGTCCGATGCGGCTGCTGGTGGCGCTCGCGATCGTCTCGTCGGGGGCCTGTCACGTGTCGGCGCAGGCGCCCCGCGTGTCCGGAACCGCCGACCTGATCGTCCACAACGCCGTCGTCTACACCGTCGCCGAGGCCGCGCCGCGGGCGGAGGCGGTGGCGATCGCCGGCGACCGCCTGATCTACGTCGGCAGCAACGCCGAGGCGCTGGCCCGGCGCGGGCCGGCGACGAAGGTCATCGACGCCGGCGGGCGCGCCATCCTGCCCGGGCTGCACGACGCGCACGGCCACGTGCTCGGCCTCGGCGAACAGCTGCAGGAGCTCGATCTCCGCGGCACCACCTCGCTGGCGGAGGTCACCGCCAAGCTCGCCGACCGGGCCCGCACCGCCGCCCCGGACGCCTGGATCGTCGGCCGCGGCTGGGACCAGAACGACTGGCCGGTGAAGGCGTGGCCGTCGCGCACGGCGCTCGACGCGGCCGCGGGCGACCGGCGCGTCTGGCTGACGCGCGTCGACGGACACGCCGGCGTCGCCAGCACGCGGGCGCTGAAGGAGGCCGGCCTCACCGCGGCCAGCGTGGATCCGGCCGGCGGACGCATCATCCGCGATGCCTCGGGCGCGCCCGACGGCGTGCTGGTCGACCGGGCGATGGGCGCGGTGACGCGGCTGATCCCGGCGGCGTCCGACGCCGAGCTCGAGGCCTCGCTGCTGCGCGCCGACGCCGAGCTGCAGCGCCTCGGCCTGACCACGGTGCACGACGCCGGCATCGACGAGCGCGTCGCCGCCGCCTACCGGCGCCTGGTCGAGGGCGGCCGGCTCCGGACGCGGATCTACGCCATGCTGCGCCTGCCGCTGGCGCGACTGCGCCCCTTCTTCGAGGCGCCGCCCGTCGTCGATCTCGGCGGACGCCTCACCATCCGCGCCATCAAGATCAGCGCCGACGGCGCCCTCGGCTCACGCGGCGCGGCGCTGCTCGAGCCCTACACCGACGAACCGGGAACCTCCGGCTTCCTGACGACGCCGGAAGCGGACATCTACGCGATGACCCGCGCGGCCGCCGACGCCGGCTTCCAGACGTGCATCCACGCCATCGGCGATCGTGCCAACCGCGTCGTCATGGACACCTTCGCCCGCGTCGATCGCGAGGTGCCGCAGTCCCGCGCGCTTCGCAACCGCAACGAGCACGCCCAGATCCTGGACGCCGCCGAGATCCCGCGCTTCGCGGCGCTCGGCGTCATCGCCTCGATGCAGCCGACCCACGCCACCTCGGACATGCCGTGGGTGCCGATGCGGATCGGGCCGGCGCGCACCGCCGAAGGCGCCTACGTCTGGCAGGCCCTGAAGCATGCCGGGGCGCGGCTGGCGAGCGGCTCCGACTTCCCGGTCGAGGAACCGAACCCGCTGTTCGGCTTCTACGCCGCCGTCACGCGCCAGGCCCGCGACGGCACGCCGGCCGAAGGCTGGGCGCCCGATCAGCGCCTCGCCCGCGAGGAAGCGCTCCGCTCGTTCACCATCGACGCCGCCTACGCCGCCCACCAGGAGGCGCGCAGCGGCTCGCTGGAGACGGGCAAGCTGGCCGATCTCGTGATCCTGTCGCACGACGTCATGCAGGGGCCGCCGCGGGAGATCCTGACCACCACCGTGCTCGTCACCATTTCCGGCGGCCGGGTGACGCACGACGCCTTGACCGCGGCGACATCCATCCCGCCCACCCGGTAGCCTCGCGATCCGCATGCCCGACATCGCCGTCCCGGTTTCGCTCGGCGCCCTGGCGGCGCTGATGCTGGCGACCATCGTGGTCTTCGCCTTGCGGGCGCTGGCCGCGCCGACTGCCCCGGATCGGCTGGTCGCCGAGCTGCGGCTGGCCCAGGTGGCGGCGCTGGTCCTGGCCTTGACGGCCGGCGTCTCGGTCGGCTTGGCCATCGGCCATGCGCCGCGGCCCGACGTGTCGGTCGAGGTGGCCGTCGGCGGCATCCTCGGCCTGGTGGCCGCAGTCGCGTTGTTCCAGGATCCGCGCCTGGCCCTGACCATCGTGGCGATTGGCTTCGCTGCACACGCCGTCACAGGCGTAATGCACAGGCCGGGTATGCTGCCGTCGGACCTGGCGCCGCAGTGGTATTTTGTGGGCAGCGCCTGTCTCGACGCGACGGTGGGAGCGCTCTGCTACCTGCCGCTGCTGAAGCGCTGACCGCCAGGCGACTCGACAGGCGGCACGAGGATCATCGATGCGAGCTCCCGCAGCCACGATTGGCGCCGTCCTCCTGGTCTTCGCCGGCGCCGGCGGCCTCGCCGGCCGGGCCGCCCAGGCGGTCCCGGCTCCCGCCCCGGCCGCCGTGGCGCAGGCGGACCGGCCGCGGCTGGTGGTGTTCATCAGCGTCGATCAGTTCCGCCGCGATTACATCGGCCGCTACGGCGGCCGCTGGACGGCCGGCCTGGCCCGGCTGGTCAAGGAGGGGGCCCTCTTCGAGCAGGCGGCCTACCCGTACTTCCACACCATCACCTGCGCCGGCCACGCGACGATGTCCACCGGGCTCTACCCGGCCACCCACGGGCTGCCGCTGAACGGGTGGTGGGATCGGGCGACCGGCCGCGAGGTCGCCTGCACCGACGATCCCGGCGCCAAGGCCATCGGCCACCGGGCCGGCCCGAAGGCGCCGACCGGCGCCCACAGCGCCCACCTGCTGCGGGCGCCGACCTTCGCTGACGTCCTGCGCGAGCAGCTCACGCCGACGCCGCGCGTCGTCTCGGTGTCGATGAAGCCGCGGGCGGCAATCATGCTGGCCGGCCATGGCGGCGACGCGGTCCTGTGGTACTCCCCCGAGGGCGGCCCGACCACCTCGACGGCCTACACGGCCAGCCAGATCCCGTTCGCCAACAAGTTCGCGCGGAACAACCCGAGCGCGGCCGAGCTGACCGGCGAGTGGAAACGGCTGCTGCCGGACGACGCCTACCAGAACGAGGACGACGGCGTCGGCGAGAACCCACCGGACGGCTGGACCAGCACCTTCCCCCATCCGCTGACGCAGACGCGGGCGGACGGCCGCCTGGTGAGCTACTGGCAGAGCACGCCGGCGGCGGACGCCTTCCTCGCCCACCTCGCCATGGCCGCGGCCGACGAATTCAAGCTCGGCCGGGATCGCCTCGACTACCTGGCGATCAGCTTTTCCGAGCTCGATACGACCGGCCACGCGTTCGGACCGGACAGCCACGAAGTGCAGGACGTGCTGCTGCGGCTCGATCGCTCGATCGGCGAACTGCTCGATCACCTGGACGCGAAGGTCGGCAAGGGACGCTACGTCGTCGCGCTCACCGGCGACCACGGCGTCGCGCCCCTTCCCGAGCGCAGCAAGAGCCTTGGCCAGGATGCCGGCCGCGTCAACCTGAAGGCGCTTGCGATCGAGCTGGACGCCGCGCTCGGAGCGCGCTGGGGCAAGGCCACCTACGTCAGCAAGATCATCTACACCGACATCTACTTCGCGCCGGGCGTCTACGCGAAGCTGGAGCGGGACGCGGCGGCGATGGCCGAGGTCGTGAGCATCGTCGAGCGCACCCCCGGCGTCGCCACGGCGTTTCGCAAGGACCAGGTCGAAGCGGCCGCCACCGCCGGCGACGACGCGACGCTGGTCGCCCTGCGCTACAGCCGCGTGCCGGATCGCAGCGGCGACCTGTTCCTCGTGCCCCGCCCGTTCTGGATCACCAACACCACCGGCACCACCCACGGCACGCCGCAGGCCTACGACCGCGAGGTGCCGGTGCTGCTGTTCGGCTCCGGCATCAAGGCGGGCCGCTACAGCGAGCCGGCCTCGCCGGTGGACATCGTCCCGACGCTGGCCGCGCTCGCCGGCGTGCGCATGCCGAAGACCGACGGGCGCGTGCTGCGCGAGGCGCTGAGCGCGCCGCCGAGCACCACGAATCCTTGATTGTTGGCGGGCGCCGCCCTCAGCGGCGCCCGCGGCAGGCCCCTTGGGCGTGCGGCCTGCTATTCGCCGCGCTGGGCGCGCGGCGGCGTCCGCACGCGGGCTGGTTTCGTTGGCGGGCGCCGCCCTCAGCGGCGCCCGCGGCAGCCCCTTGGGCGTGCGGCCTGCTATTCGCCGCGCTGGGCGCGCGGCGGCGTCCGCACGCGGGCTGGTTTCGTTGGCGGGCGCCGCCCTCAGCGGCGCCCGCGGCAGCCCCTTGGGCGTGCGGCCTGCTATTCGCCGCGCTGGGCGCGCGGCGGCGTCCGCACGCGGGCTGGTTTCGTTGGCGGGCGCCGCCCTCAGCGGCGCCCGCGGCAGCCCCTTGGGCGTGCGGCCTGCTATTCGCCGCGCTGGGCGCGCGGCGGCGTCCGCACGCGGGCTGGTTTCGTTGGCGGGCGCCGCCCTCAGCGGCGCCCGCGGCAGCCCCTTGGGCGTGCGGCCTGCTATTCGCCGCGCTGGGCGCGCGGCGGCGTCCGCACGCGGGCTGGTTCAAAACACGCCGACCGCAGTCCACGCGTCGCGCATGGCGCGGAACGCCGGGCTCGACTCGCCATACAGATCGGCCGCGGCCTGCATCGTCGCCTGGCGCGCCTGGGCGAAGGTGGCGTTCGGTGTCAGGTAGGTCGTGAAGCCGTGCCGTCCTCGAGCGGCAGCACCACGAGCTCGGGCGCGCGGTCGCCGAACGGCCGGCCGCCGGTCAGCGCCTCGACGCGGGCCAGCGCGTCCGCCGCGGACAACGCCGGCGTGAGGGCGATGCCGAGATCGTCGGGATGGAAGGTGCCGAACAGCGAGACGACGCCGTCGGCCGATCGCTGGCGGAGCACCTGCGCGCCGGCGATCCGCACCTCGCCGGCGTACTGGTCGAAGCGATCGTGAACGCGCCCGTCGAGCATGGCGTCCTCGACGCTCGAGACGAGGCGCAGCGAGCCACCGCGGGTCATCGCGTCGAGGCGCGCCGCCCAGGCGTCCGCGGACGCGCCGGCAGCGGCGAGCGGCGCGGCGCGCGGCGGCGTCAGCGCCGGGGGCGCCTGCCCGAGCACGACCGCGCCAAGCGCGACCATCGACGCGAGCACCAGCGGCGCGAGCCGCGGGCCGACCGTGGGACTGGTGGTGAGGCAGGACATGGCGTGCGGTTGTAGGAACGCCGGCGCTCCCTCGACCGAACGCCTGGTGACACGACCGGGCCGACGCCCGGCCCGGCACTCGGCTCGGCCGGCGCGGAGCCGTCGGGCTGGCCCGACGACTCCGCGACCCCGAAATGGTCTGGGACGCTAGAAGCGCAGCCGGACGCCGCCGCCGATGAGCGCGCCGCCGGCGTCGACGTCGCCGAGCGAGAACGTCGTCTTGGCGGCCGAGAAGCGGACGATGCCGCCGACGCCGACGTTCTTCGTGAAGTAGTAGGCGACGTCGGCGCCGACGTTGAAGCCGGTCTTCGACTCCTCTTCCGTCGCCACCGTCGCGCCGCTGAACGTCGCCTCGTCGTAGGGATACGCCTCGCTGAACTGGATCGCGGTCACCACCGACTGCTTCACCGTGAAGAAGCTGGGGCCGCCGAAGACCACCACCGACATCTTCTTGCCGACCGGCACGATGTAGGCAATCTGCAGGTGGACCGCGGTCTCTTCGTGGTCGCCGGCAGCGGTGCCGCTGATCGTCCGCGAGCTGTTGAACTTCAGCGGGTGCGGCAGCGTCCCGTCGATGGCGATGTCGCGGCTGTCGCTGTAGCTCGTGAACGCCACGCCGGCGGCCAGGCCCCTCCAGACGCGCACGAACGCGCCGGCATCGACGCCGACCGCCGCCTCGACCGCGTAGTCGCTGGTGAAGCTCGCTGTCTCGGCATTCAGGTCGAATGTCCGCGTCTCGTCGAACGTCTGCGACGCCGTCAGGTAGGAGGCGTTGATGCTGACGATCACGCGCTCCGTCGGCGTCGCGGCCGGGGCCTTGCGCGCCGAGCCGTCGCGGGCCCGCGTCACCTCACGCGTCCGCCGGGCCTGGGCCGCCTGGTCGATCGACGCGGTCGCCTGCAGGTCGCTGCGGCGCATGCAGCCCGTTTCGCCGCCCGCGGCTTTCACCGACACCCAGCCTTCGTTGACCGCCTCGATCGTCACCACGGCTCCGCGCTCGAGGACGATCCGCGCCGGCGACGCCGGATCGCACCGCGCGTAGACCGACGCGGTGACGGCGGTGACGCGGCTGGTGCCGAGGCCCTGGGCGGCCACGGTCTGGGTGGCGCCGAGCAGCGCGCCGGCCGCGACGATGGCCCGCAGGACGCGCGGCGCCCGAGCCGGCCGATGGAAGAAGCACGAGAACGTCGACATCAGTTGACCCCCACGGCCGTCCAGGCCTGCTGCACCGCACGGAAGGCCGCGCTGGAATCGCCGAAGAGCTCGGAGGCGGCGCGCAGCGTCGCCTGCCGGGCCTGCGCGAACGTCGCGTTCGGCGTCAGGTAGCTGGTGAAGCCGCGATAGAAGATTCGCTCGATCTGCTCGCGGTTGCCCGCGCCCACCCCGGTCACCGCCAGGCCCGAGGTGCGGTTGGTGCCGCCTTCGATGGCCAGGAAGAACGCGTGGTTGGAGATCCCCGAGTTGATGTGCACGCCGCCGTTGTCCTCGGGCCCGAGGTAGCGCCGTGAGTAGTGGTCCGGATCGCCGAACGACGCCGGATCCGACATCGAGCGGATCCCGGTGAGCGCGCCGGGCCGGGCCGGCGTCACGACGTCCTCGCCGATCAGGTAGTCGGCGGCGCGATCGCTGCGCCCGCTGCTGCGGACGTAGAACTCGGCGCCGGCGCCCATCATGTCCGAGAACGACTCGTTCAACGCGCCCGACTCGTTCTGATAGATCAGCCCGGACGTGAACTCGGTGACCGCGTGCGACAGCTCGTGCGCGACCACGTCGAAGCCGGCCGAGAAGAAGTTGAGGTTCTGGCCGCCGAGCGTGAAGCGGGTCGGCAGCCCTTCGCCGAACACCATGTAGCCCTGGCCCGGCTGGCCGCACTCGCCGCACCAGAACGCGTTCAGCAGGAAGTTGTCGAGCACGAACTCGGGCAGCGAGAGCGGGTCCTCGCGCGGCGCCGGGTGCACGATCGAGCGGATCGCGCGGTTGTTGCCGTCGATGCCGCGGCGGCCGAAGCGCTGGAAGTAGTAGTCGTAGGTGAAGCCGATGTAGGCGTGGGCGTCGACGTTGGGCCCGTCGGTCCAGGTGTTGTCGGCATCGGTGGCGATATCCGACTGGGCCGGGTTGATGTCGCCGTCCAGGATCTGCAGGACGCGGAGGTAGTTGCCCTTCAGGTCGTAGGTGATGAGCGTCGGCGGCCGCAGCGTGTCGTCGGCCAGGAACACGCTCGAGGCCTGGCGCGTCGCCAGCTTCTTGCGGTCGCCGAGGACGCCGGTGCCGGTGCCGACCGACGCCTGCCGGTGGATCAGGCTGTAGCGCCAGACCTCTTCGCCAGTCCGGGCGTCGAGGAACAGCGCCACCATGTCGCTGGCCAGGCGGGCGCGCGTCAGCCAGGTCAGGCGGAACGTGCCGTCCTCTCGCGGCAGCACGACGAGCTCGGGGACGCGGCCGCCGAGCGGCGCGCGGCCGGACAGCGCGGTCACCCGGGCGACGACGTCGTCGGCCGAGATCGCCGGCGTGGTGTCGACGGCGAGGTCCTCGGGGAAGACCGACCCGAAGACGCTCTCGACGCCGGCCGCCGAGCGCTGGCGGACCAGCTCCGCGCCGAAGATGCGGACGCCGCGGACGTACTGGTCGAAGCGGTCGTGGACCCGCCCCTCGAGCATCGTGTCTTCGACGCTGGACCGCAGGCGCAGCGCGCCGCTGCGCTCCATCGCCTCGACCTGGCGGGCCCAGGCAGCGGCGGTGTCGCCGGCGGCAGCGACGCTGGTCGCCCGCCCCCGGACGGGCTCGGGCGCGCCCTGCCCAATCAGGACGGCGCCGCACGGCGCCAGGATCAGATCCGAGCGCGAGCGGCACGAGCCGCGGGCGCACCCATCGTGTGAGTGGCAGATTCAACATGGTGTCGTCGTCAGTAGGTCCAAATCCCCGGCTGGCGAAGGTTTCGTTCGACCGCCGATGGCCGCGCCGATGGTGCTGGCGTGGCGCCGATTCCAACGTGCGCGCGCGAACGAGGGGATGTCCAGTATACCGCCGTTGAGCTGCGGATCGTCAGGCGCCGACGTTGACGGCGCGCTTCGCCGGCACGGACAATGACGTGTGCCCGCGTGCCACGGGGTGAGGTGTCCATGAAAGTCGTTCCGTTCGTCCGCGCCGCCGCGCTCGTCGCCGGCGCGTTCGTCGCCACGGCGCCGCTGGCGTCGCAGGACGCCCCGCCGCGCCGGCTGAAGATCGCCGACACCGGCCTGCCGGGGATCGACCTGGGCCTCGCGCCGCTCGCCCGCCTCGAGGCGATCGGCGGCCACGCCAAGCTGCGCGACCCCGAGGACGCGCCGCGCCGGCCCTACGTCGCCGGCCGGATCCTGGTGAAATTCCGCGACGGCGACCACGCCGAGACGGTCGCCATCGACCCGTCGGCCGATCCCGAAGCGGCAGCTCGGCTGTTCGCTGCGCGCGGCGACGTCGAGTTCGCGCAGGCCGACTACCGCGCCCACCTCGACTTCCGCCCCAACGATCCGCTCTTCGCCAGCCAGTGGAACCTGAGCGCGCTGCGCATGGAGCAGGCCTGGGACGTCAACCCGGGCGCGACCAGCGCGGTGATCGTGGCCGTGCTCGACACAGGCATGGCCTACGACACGGCCACCTATCAGTACAACGCCTTCGGGGTGGCCGTCGGCGCGCGCCGCTACCCGGCGCTCGGGCGTGTCGCCATCCCGTTCGCCGCCGCGCCGGAGCTGGCCGGCCCGAACCGCTTCGTCGCGCCGCGCGACTTCATCTGGGACGACAACGCCCCGGTCGACCTCGACGGCCACGGCACCCACGTCGCCGGTACCATCGGCCAGCTCACCAACAACAACCTCGGCGTCGCCGGCATGGCGTTCAACGTGCGGCTGATGCCGGTCAAGGTGGTCGGCGGCGACTGGGACTTCATCTTCGGCGCGCCCAATGAGGCGACCTCGTCGGTCATCGCGAACGGCATCCGCTACGCCGCCGACAACGGCGCCAAGGTGATCAACATGAGCCTCGGCTTCGACGGCGGCGGGCCGCTCCCCGCCATCGAGGAGGCGATGCGCTACGCCGTCAACAAGGGCGCCTTCATCGCGGTGTCGGCCGGCAACGCCTTCGACGACGGCAACCCCGAGGAAGCGGTGGCCGAGATCGCCGCCAAGCTGGACGGCGTGATGTCGGTCGGCGCGGTCGGCCGCTCGCTCGATCGGGCCTACTACTCCAGCTCGCGCTCGTCGGTCGAGATCGCCGCGCCAGGCGGCGACTTCCGCGCCGGCGGCCAGTCGGGCGGCATCGTCCAGCAGACCTACGACCCGGTCGCCTCGGCCGTCGATCCGCTGTCGGGCCCGGTCGATCGCTTCCACGCGCCGCGCTACGACGTGTTCGGCTACGAGGCCTACCAGGGCACGTCGATGTCGGCGCCCCACGTCTCGGGCCTGGCCGCGCTGCTGGTCCAGCAGGGCATCACCAAGCCGGCGGCGATCGAGGCCGCCATCAAGCGCTACGCCACCGATCGCGGCGCCGCCGGCCGCGACAACGACTACGGCTTCGGCCTGATCAGCCCGCGCGAGACGCTGCGCGGACTGGGGCTGACCCGATGATCCGGCTCCGTCCGTTCCTGCTGATGGTGCCGCTCGTCCTGGCGGCGGTCGCGCCGGTCGCCGCCCAGGGCGGCCGCGCGCTGCGCATCGCCGCGTTCGTGACCGCCGGCCGGTTCACGGCGACGGCCACGGACAGCTTCGAGGCGATCCTCGACACGACCAGCGCGACGGCGATCGGCGGCGGCGCGCAGATCGCCTGGCAGTCGGGGCGGCTGCGCGGCCTGTTCGTCGAGGTCGACGCGTCGCGAGTCGAGGAGACCGGCGAGCGGGCGTTCGTCCACGAAGGCGAGGTGTTCCGGCTCGGCATCCCGCTGACGATCGGGCTGAAGCCGCTGGAGGTGACCGGCGGCTACCGGCTGAACCGGGTGCGGCGGACGCGCGGCGGCGTGATCGCCTCCCCCATCGCCTACTTCGCCGGCGGCGGCATCGGCTCGCTCGGCTACCGCGAAGCCGACGACGACGGCGTCCTCGCCGAGCGGTTCACCTCCTACCACGTCATGGGCGGCGCCGACGTCACGCTCCTCCGCCACCTCCTGATCGGCGGCGAGGCGCGCTACCGCTGGGTGCCGGATGCTCTCGGCCTCGGCGGCGTCTCGGAGGCCTTCAACGAGACCGACCTTGGCGGCCCGTCGTTCCGCGTCCGCATCGGCGTCGCGTTCTAGCCGCCCGCGTGCGGACGCCGCGGCCGGCGGGCCGCAGCTGGCAGGCACTCCGTTCACGCGGCGCGTCGTGTCGGTGGTCCGGAGCATCCCGCCCGGCCGGGTCGCGACCTACGGCGACATCGCCGTCCTGGCCGGCCGGACCGGCGCCGCCCGGGCCGTCGGCAGCGTCATGCGCCACTGCGAGGACCCGTCGGTGCCCTGCCACCGGGTCGTCGCCGCCGGCGGCGCCCTGGGCGGCTACTCCGACCCGCAGCGCAAGAAGCAGCGGCTGGCGGCCGAGGGGGTGACCTTCTCGGGCCGCCGGGTCCGCCGTTTCGCCGATTTGCGCTGGGTGGGCGACGACGCGGCAACCCCTCGCCGGAGGCGTCCCGTCTAACGGTCTGGTGGAAATGACGCTTGCCGCCAGTCCGGGCCTCGACGCCTCGCCCTACGCCGACGACCGCCGCCTGGTGGCGCGCTGTCGCACCGGGGAGCGGGACGCCTGCGAGGAGCTCTACCGCCGCCACGCCCCGCGCGTCCTGGGTCTGGCCCGGCGCATGGTCGGGTCGAGCGACGACGCCGAGGACGCGGTCCAGGACGTGTTCCTGGCCGTGTTCCGCAAGCTCGACTCGTTCCGCGGCGAGTCGTCGCTCTCGACCTGGCTCTACCGGCTGGCGATGAACGTCTGCCTGGATCGCCTGCGCAGCCGCGGCCACCGCGAGCGCAAGGTGACCGACGAGTTCGACGTCGACGATGCGGCGCACGTCGCGACGCCGTCGCCGACCGGCCGGCTCAGCCCCGGGGCGGCCATCGATCTGGAGCGGGCCATCGCCGCGCTCCCCGCCGCGGCCCGCGCCGCGTTCCTCCTCCACGACGTCGAGGGCTTTGACCACGGCGAGGTCGGCCGCATCCTCGGCATCGCCGAAGGCACGTCGAAATCGCAGGTGCACAAGGCGCGGCTGCGGATCCGCGGCTTCCTGCACCAGACCGGGACGGCGACCGCCGCCCGCGCCACGAACGGACGATGACTATGACCTGCCGCGACGCCGAATCGCTCATCCTCGACGCGCTCGACGCGCCGATCCCGCCGGCCGGGGCCGCGGCGCTGGCCGCTCATCTCGAGACCTGCGCCGCCTGCCGCGATCTCGAGGCCGATCTGGCGCTGGTGGACGGCGCGGCCGAATCGCTCGCGCCGCCGATCGTCCCGTCGACGGCGTGGCCGGCGCTGGCCGGCCAGCTCGAACGCGACGGCCTGCTGGCCGCGGCCGCGTCGCGTCCCTCGCGCAAGCTGTGGCAGACCTACACGTGGATGGCGCTCGCCGCGTCGCTGCTCGCCGGCGTCGGGGCGGCTCTCGTGTGGCGGTCGAGCGATCGCGTGACGCCGGCGCCGGCGATCGCCACCGCGCCGCCGGCGGCGCCCGGCAACGCCCGCGGCCCGCACGCCGTCGAAGCCATCGAGATCGAGCTGCGGCTCGCCGCCGGGCACTACGAGAAGGCCATCACGGCGCTCGAAGGACTCGCCGCCGAGGACCGGACGCGGATCGATCCGGCAGTGGCCCAGGTCGTCGAGCGCAACCTGATCCTGATCGACAAGGCCATCGCCGACAGCCGCACGGCGCTGCAGGGACAGCCGGGCAGCCTCGTCGCGCAAGCCAGCCTGTTCGACGCGTATCGCCAGAAGGTCGCGCTGCTGCAGGACCTGATTGCGATGGCGAGTGAAGCGAAACGGACCGGCGCCGATGGCGCCTGAGCGGGAAACGAGACGGAGACGAGTGATGCACACGAGATTCGCAGCCTGGGCGCTGACGGCACTGCTGGCCGCGCCCGTCGCCGCCGGCGCCATGGGGCCGGACGACCACGAGCAGGGACGCAAGGACGACAACCAGTCGGTGGCGGCACCGGCCCAGGTGCGGACGTTTACCGTCGGCGCCACTGGCAGCCTGAAGCTGGCCAACGTCGCCGGCGACGTCAAGATCACCGGCGGCAGTGGCACCGAGATCAAGGTGGAAGCCGTCGTCCACGGCAAGGGTAAGACCGAGGCCGAGGCGCGCGCGCAGTTCGACAGCGTCAAGATCGACATGCGCCAGAACGGCAGCCGCGTCGACGTCGAGACGACGCACGTGAAGAACAGCCGCGCCTGGGTCGACTACACGGTGGTCGTGCCGACCGGCACCTCGATCGACGTGCGCACCGTCTCGGGCGACGTCCAGGTCAGCCAGATCAACGGCAGCGCGCGGGCCGAGACGGTCAGCGGCGACGTCGTCGCCAGCGGACTGGCGCAGGTCGCGGCGCTGCGCAGCGTGTCGGGCGACGTGCGGGGCACGGCCCTCGCCTCCGACGCCGCGGTGTCGTTCAACAGCGTCAGCGGCGACATCACGGTGAGCAGCCTCAAGGCGAAGAGCGCGACGTTCGAGACGGTGAGCGGCGACGCGCGCGTCGACTCGTGCGACTGCGGCGGCGCCCAATCGTCGTCGGTGAGCGGCGACGTGTCCTACACCGGCACGCTGGCCAAGGGCGGCCGCTATGTCTTCACCTCGCACTCGGGCGACATCGCGCTGGTGACGTCGAGCGGCTTCGAGCTGGATGCGGCGACGTTCAGCGGCGAGATTCGGGTCGACGGCCTCACCGGCCAGGGCGACACGGATCGGCCCGGGCCCGGCCGCACCCGGCGCGGCACCGTCGGCGGCGGCGGGGCCGTCGTCGAAGCCAAGACGTTCTCCGGCGACCTCCGCGTCAACCGCCCGCGCTGAGCTGGACGAGGACGGCGCGTCGCCCTCGAACGACGACGCGCCAACCCCGGCACGGCAATTGCGATAAAATGCCGCCGGAGGTCCTTCGGATGAAACCCACTATTCTCGCAGGCGTGTTCGGATTCCTGGTCGTCGGCGCCGCCCCGGCTGCCCTCATGGCGCAGGCCACTCAGCCGCTCCAGCAGCCGAACGCGGAAGCCGCCGCCATGGTCCCGGCCGGCGAGTTGGCGCTCGGTACGGTGCGTGTGCCCAAGGGCCTGAAGGCCGACGGGAAGGAACTGCCGGCCGGCACCTATCGCGTCCGTTTGACGCCGGAAGAGGCTCCCAGCAAGGCGCCCGGCGCCACCGCCGCCTACGAGCGCTACGTCGAGTTCGTGCAGGGCAGCCAGGTCAAGGGCCGCGAGGTCGTCAGCATCGTGCCGAGCGCGGACGTCGCCAAGGTCGCCAAGAAGAAGGGCCCCGCCCCCGGCGCGTCGCGCGTCGAGCGGCTCAAGGGCGACGACTACGTCCGGGTCTGGATCAACCGTGGTGGCAACCACTACCTGATCCACCTGACCGCCGGCTGAGTTAGGTTTCGAGACACCATGTCGGGATCGAAGACCCGCGGCGCGTCACAGCGCCTCGCGGGTCTTGGTGCGTACGGCGAATAGCTGAGCGCGTGCGGCGACGCGCTCAGCGGTCGACGCCGCCGTGCAGCCGCGCGATGGCCAGCGTCGCCAGCGTCTCCGCAGTCGTCGGCGGCGGCAGCAGGCCGTCGAGCGCCAGCATCGCGATGCCGTGCACCATCGACCAGATGTAGAGCGCGAGCGTCTGCGGATCGTCCCGGCGCATGCGGCCGGCGGCCTGCTCGGCGACGATGGCGTCGACCAGCACCTGGAACGCATCGGCGCTGTCGTCGATGCCGCCGGCGCCATCCGCGATCGCCTCGTGCTTCGCGGCCAGCCCGCCGAACATCACGCGGTAGTGCGACGGGTGCGTCACCGCGAAGCGGACGTAGGCCCGGCCCATCTCGTCGAAGCCGCGGCGGCCGCCCGGCTCCCATGCCTCCCGCAGCGCCGCCCGCAGCATCCGGAAGCCCTCCGCCGCCACCTCGTCGAGGAGCGCCTGCTTGTCGGCGAAGTGCCGATACAGGGCGGTTCGTGACACACCCAGCCGATCGCCGACGCCGCGCAGGGTGAGCGCCGCCGCGCCGTCGGCGTGGATCGTCCGCACCGCCTCGAGCAGCAGCGCCCGCTGCAGGTCGCCGTGATGATAGCGATCGGGCCGGCGCCGGGCCGGACCGGGCGGACGGACGGCGCGGGTCGCCATGCCTCATCCTAGCCGCTGGTGTTGACAACGTCAACATTAACGACTAGGGTGATGTTGACGCTGGCAACATCTAACCGCCGCCGGCGTCGCTCAGGGGGCCGTCCATGTTGTTCCTCACCCGTCTGTGGCGCACCGATCCCGTGCTCGTCGGCACCGGGCTCTTCCTCGCGGCGCTGACCGTCCCATTCGCCGTCGGCCTGCTCGTCGATCCGCGCCTCATCACCGGCGCGCCGGCCTGGCTGAAGCCGCTGAAGTTCGCCGTCTCGACCGCGATCTACGCCGTCACCCTGGCCTGGGTCTTCACCTACCTGCCGGACTGGCCGCGCCTGCGCCGCCTCGTCGGCCGCGGCACGGCGGCGGCGTTCGTGATCGAGCTGCTGTTGATCGGCGGGCAGGCCTGGCGCGGGACGACCAGCCACTTCAACGTCGCGACGCCCGTCGACGCGGTCGTCTTCGCGACGATGGGTGTGGTCATCGTCGCCCAGTCCATCCTCGCGACGGCGCTGGCGGTGGCGCTGTGGCGGCAGCGCTTCGACGATGCCGGTGTCGGCTGGGCGCTGCGCATCGGCGTCACCATCACCGTGCTCGGCGCGTTCACCGGCGGGCTGATGACGCAGCCGACGGCGGCGCAAATCGCGGCAGCGCGGGCGACCCACGCGATGCCGGCCTCGGGCGCCCACACCGTCGGCGCGCCGGACGGCGGGCCGGGCCTGCCCGTCACCGGATGGAGCACGCGGCACGGCGACATCCGCGTCCCGCACTTCATCGGGCTGCACGCCTGGCAGGTGCTGCCGCTCCTCGTGCTGGTAGCGCTGCCGCGCGGCAGCGACCGGGCGCGGACGCGGCTGGCGATCGCCGGCGGCGGCGCCTACGCCGCGCTGTTCGTGGCGCTGCTGGTGCAGGCCCTGCGCGGCCTGCCGGTGCTACCCCTCTAGGATCCCGGCCCTTCGTCCAGCAGGAGACGACCATGACGCCCGACCAGTTCTTCTCGATCGCCAGCTCGCTCGCCACCCTGTCGTGGCTCGCCCTGATCGTCCTGCCGCGGCGCGCCGGGATCGTCACCGGCCTCGTCGTGCCGGTGCTGCTGGCGCTGCTCTACGCCGCGCTCATCGGCCGGTACTGGGGCGGCGCCCAGGGCGGCTTCTCCAGCCTGGCGGCGGTGGCGCAGCTGTTCGCCAACCCGTGGCTGCTCCTGGCCGGCTGGGTGCACTACCTGTGCTTCGACCTGCTGATCGGGACGTGGGAGGTCCAGGACGCGCAGGCGCGCGGCATCCCGCACCTGCTCGTGGTGCCCTGCCTCGTCCTCACGTTCCTGTTCGGTCCGGTCGGCTGGCTGTTGTATAAGGGGCTCGCTTCCGTTCCATTTCGATCGAAAGCCTGATGCCGCCACCTTCGCTCACCGCCGCCCGCCGCCGCCGGCCCCCACCCCCGGCTGGACCGACGCTCGTCGCGCCCATGCATCCGCCTCCACTACTGGCGCACCGGCGGCGCCAAGCCGGTGCTGGTGATGGCGCACGGCTCGTCCGACGACGCGCTGTGCTGGACCAACCTGGCCAGGGAGCTGACGGATCGCTACGACGTGATCATGTTCGACGCGCGCGGGCACGGCTGGTCGGATCCGCCGACGGCCGCCGACGCGGTCGACGCGCAGGTCGAGGATCTGCGCGGCCTGATCACAGCGCTCAAACTCGAGAAGCCGATCCTGATGGGCCACTCGATGGGCAGCGCGTCGGTGGCGTGGTTCGCGGCCAAGTACCCGGACCTGCCGCGCGCGGTGATCCTCGAGGATCCGGCGCTGGTCCGGCCGGCCGCGCCGGCCGCGACGGCGGCCGCTCCACCATCGGTCGACGATCGACGCGCCCAGGTGCTGGCGCGCAACAACACGAGCGAAGCCGAGCTCGTCGCCAGCTGCATGAAGAACTCGCCCAAGTGGGGGCAGGCGGAGTGCGAAGTCTGGGCGCCGTCGAAGCGGCGCCATCACCCCGACACGGTGCGCGTCAACAACGCGCTGCGGCCGCCGCTGCGCGAGCTGCTGCCCAAGATCACGGCCCCGACGCTGATCCTGAAGGCCGACGCGCAGGGTGAGCTGCGGGCGCAGAACGAGGAGGTGGCGAAGCTGTTGCCGAAGGGCCGGCTCGTGCACATCGCCGGCGCCGGCCACAACGTCCGCCGCGAGAACAAGGCGCAGACGCTTCAGACGCTGAATGCGTTCCTCGCTGGCTCGTGACGAGGGCGCAGACTCAACTTCCAACTCCCAATCTCCAACTCCCAAGGAACTGCCAACGCCCAACTCCCAAGGAACCCGACCTTGGGAGTTGGCCCTTGGAAGTTGGAAGTTGAAGCCGACGCGGCGGTCGTCAGCGCGTAAGCGCCGACGCCCAGCGCGTGCCGCTGGTCACGATTCCCGTCGCCCATTCGCGCCGGCTCCAGGCCGTCGCCGCCACGCCGGTGTCGGAGACCGGCGTCGGCGGCCGCTGGGCCACCGTGGCCGCGGGCGCCGATGCGCCCTGACTGAGCCGAGCGACGACGGCGTCGGCGATGGCGGCGGCGACGTCCGCGGTCAGGCCGAACGCGTCGTCGACCTGCCGGTCGTAGCCGCTCGCCCACCGGTGCGTCTCGTCGCGGCCGTCGATCAGCGTCGCCAGCACGCGGACGCGATCGCCGGCGACGCGGACGCTGCCCTCGATGCGGTAGCACGCCCGCGCCGCGCAGTCGCCCGCGTCGGGCGCCCGCGTCAGCACGTCGAGGCGGTCGGCGCCGCGATGCGCGAGCTGCGCGATCAGCTCCGCGTCGAGCGCCGCGCCGAGGCGGTCGACGCCCACGTCGCCGTGGGCCGCGAACGGCCGCACCAGCAGGCGCGGCCGGGCCGCCGCGGTCGGCCGCCGCTCGTCGAACCGTCCGCCCGGATCGAGCCGACCGACGAAGCGGTAGCCGCGCCGCGGCACCGTCTCGACGAAGCGCGGCTCGATGGCGTCGTCGCCGAGCGCCACCCGCAGCCGCCGGATCGCGGCGTTGACGCTGTGCTCGAAGTCGACCGAGGTGCCGTCCGGCCACAGCCGCCGCTCGATGTCTCGGCGTGTCACCACGCCGCCGGCCTGTTCGATGAGCAGCGCCAGGATCTGGAACGGCTGCTGCTGCAGGCGGATGATCTCGCCGCCGCGCCGGATCTCGTGCCGGCGCATGTCGATCTCGATGCCGCCGACGCGGAGCACCGCGCCGGAGAGCGCCGGGCGGGTCACGGCGCCGGGTTCATCGGCACGCCGCCGGAAGTCAACGAAGGAAGACATAGTCGGTGCCATAAGGGACGAGCGCCATCGCGCCCGCGTCGGTGGATTGGGAGCAGCCGGTCGCCGGCGCGACGCCGCCGACCGTGTTGACGCGTTGGATCCAGGTTGCCTGCGAGAGCAGCGAGCCGCCGGTCGGGCCGCGGCGGGCGCCGGCCCGCTGCAGCAGCAGCCAGGGGATGTTGCCGGTACCGATCACCGCGGGGTCGTCGACGATCTGCGTCGCCCGGGCCCAGACGCGACTGCTGTCGAACGACGCCTGCCAGGTGGCGCGGGCGATGCCGGCCTCGTCGGGGTTGGGGCTGAGGAAGTGCGTCGTCACCTGCTGCTCGAAGCCGAACACAGTGACGAACAGCGTCGCCTGCGGCCCGACGAAGCGCCAGACCAGGCCCGACCCGGTGGCGATGCAGACGTAGTTCTGCGTGCCGACGGCATGCGTGCGCAGGTAGGGCGTGGCGCCGTCCGGGATCAGCACCGGCGGCAGTGCCGACGGGGCCGGCCCGGCCACCGCGCGCGCCGGGGCCGCGCAGGCCGAGCGCCGCGACGCCGAGCGCCAGAAGACGAGATGCCACCCACCCGTGGGTGAAGATCGCGACACGCCTGACCATCGATCCCTCCGCTGGCGGCGCGCTGCCGGTCTGGCCGGAGCGCCGCGTCTCGATCGGGACGACATGTCCCGTCATATGAAGGATCGAGAACCGCGGTGAAAGAGACGACGCCGGGTTCGTCTGTCGTCAGCGGGCGAGGTCGGCGGGCAGTGTGCGGCCGTTGGCGCGGTACAGCGCGGCGAGGCGGGCTCGGTTGTCGGCCCGCTCGCGCCCCTGGGCGCCGGCGATCGGCATCATCACGCGGTCGGCGGCGAGCATCAACGGCTCGGCCTCGGCGGAACGGCCGCCCGCCACCAGGGCCGCGGCGAGCAGGCTCTGCGCCTGCCCGATGCGCCAGTCGTCGGCCCGCAGGCGATCCTGCCGCACGCGCAACGCCTCGCGCAGCGGTGCCTCGGTGGCGGCCGCGTCGCCGCGCGCGATCCGCACGCGGGCGAGATGCACCTGGTAGGTCGCGGTCTTGGGATGGTCGGCCGGCAGCTGGGCCGTTGCGATGCGGACACACTCGCTGAACAGGCGCTCGGCTTCTGGGAGCCGACCCTGCAGTTCGACGGTCAGGGCCAGCGTGTTCATCGTCCCGGCGTACTCCTCGTGCTGATCGCCGAACACCCGCCGCTGGACGGCCAGCGCCTGCCGGGCGAAGCCTTCGGCGGCGGCCGGATCGCCCTTGGCATTCAGCAGGTTGGCCATGTTCCCCATCGACGCCGCGGTGTTCGGGTGATCGGGACCGAGCACGTGCAGCGCGGTGGCCAGGTTCTCGCGGAGCAGCGTCTCGGCGCCGGCGAGATCGCCGCGCCGCTGCAGGATCTGGCCGAGGTCGCTCTTGCTCGTCGCCGTTTCCCGGTGGTCGTCGCCATAGAACGCCTTCGCGGATCGCGAGCGCCTCGCGCGCCGGCGGCTCGGCCTCGGCGTTCCGCCCCTGATCGACCAGCGCCCGCGACAACTCGACGAGCGTGATCGCGACGTCGGGATGCCGCTGGCCGAGCACCAGACGGCGCATCGCCAGCGCCTCGCGCAACAGGGGCTCGGCCTGCCGGGCTGGCCCATCTCCCGGTTCAGCACGCCGAGGTCGTTGAGGCTGGAGGCCAGGCGGGCGTCGGCCGGGCCGAGGGCGCGGCGTCCGATGGCGAGCGCCTGCTCGAGCAGCGGCAGCGCCTTGTCGAGGCGGCCCATGCGCTCGTAGGTGCGGCCGATCACCGCGAACATCTCGGCCTGCAGTTCGGGCTGGTCGCCGAGCTCGCGTGGCGACGCGTGCCGCGCCGAGATCGAGCAGGCTCTGCACGGTCGGCTCCTTGGCGTCGGGGTTGCGGTACGGGTCGGCGCCCGTGAGCAGGTCGGTCAGCAGCTCGCTGACCTGCGACGCCTTGTCGGCCTCGTAGCGCGCGCGATCGCGCTCCTCGGTGCAGACGCGTCGTGTAGAAGACGACGACGCCGACCAGGATCGCCAGCGCGACGGCACCGCGCCGCCAGCGGACGCCAGTGGCGCTGCACGAACTTGGCGGCGCGATAGCGCGAGCGTGTCGGGCCGCGCGTGATCGGCTGGTGATCGAGGTAGCGGCGCAGATCCTCGGCGAACTCGGCGACCGAGGCATAGCGCTCGGCCGGGATTCTTCTTCAGCGCCTTGGCGACGATCGTGTCGAGGTCGCCGCGCAGCAGGCGGCGCAGGCGATCCGGCGTGGTCGCGCGCTGCTCGGCCCGCTCGGCGGCGATGCCGGTGTTCTCGCTCAGCGCCGCGGCGGAGAGCCGCATCGTCTTGCCGACGGTGATCGCCTTGACGAACTCGATCGGCGACCGGCGGCGAGGCCGGTCGGATGGTGGCCGGTGAGCAGCTCGTACAGCAGCACGCCGAGCGCGTAGACGTCGGTGGCGGTGGTGATCGGCGCCGCCGGTGACCTGCTCGGGCGCGGCGTACTTCGGCGTCAACGCGACGCCGCCTCCCGCGTCAGCATGGTCATCGCTTCGTCGTCGCCGAGCAGCTTGGCGATGCCGAAGTCGAGCAGCTTGACCTGGCCGTCGGCCGTCACGAGCACGTTCGACGGCTTGAGGTCGCGATGGACGATCAGGTTGGCGTGGGCGTGGGCGACCGCCGCCAGCACGTCGAGGAACAGCCGGATGCGGTCGTCGACGCCGAGCCGCCGGTCGTCGCAGTAGCGATCGATGTGCCGGCCGTCGACGTACTCGAGGACCAGGTAGGGCTGGCCGGCCCGCGACACGCCGGCGTCGACCAGCCGGCGCGATGTGCGGGTGGGTCAGCCGCGCCAGGATGGTGCCTTCGCGCCGGAACCGCTCCTCGCCGTCCCGCCCGACCAGCGCCGCGTTCAGCAGCTTGACCGCGGCCCGGCCCTCGAAGCGGCCGTCGCTGCGCTCGGCCAGCCAGACCGCTGCCCATGCCGCCCTGGCCGATCGGCGAGACCAGGCGTGTAGGCGCCGACGGATGACGCCGGCCAGCGGCACGTCGATCGATCGGCAGGTCGCCGTCGAGGAACCCCTCGTCGTTCAGTTGCCGGTGTTCGAGGAGCAGCGCCTCGACGTCGGCGGCGGCGTCGGCTGTCGGACGCCCGCAGCTCGCCGAGCCAGGCGTCGCGCTGGTGGTGCGGCAGGTCGAGCGCCTGATCCAGGAGGCGGCTGGCACGCTGCCAGCGGCGGGTGTCGATCACGTCCATGCGAGCGTCCATCGAAGACGAGATCGCAAACCGGCGGCGAAAGGCGTCACGCCGGTTTGGGATCGTCGCGCAGCACCCGGTGCAGGTAGATCCGGGCCTTCTCCCAGTCGCGCTGCACGGTGCGCTCCGACAACCCGAGCATGGCGGCGATCTCGGCGAACGAGAAGCCGCAGAAGAACTTCAGGTCGACGATCCGCGCCAGGCGGGCGTCGGCGACCTCGAGGCCCTCGAGGGCCTCGCTCAGATCGGACAGGCGGTCGCCGTCGCGCCACGCCGTCCGGGACGTCCGTGGCGATGGCCGTGATCTCGAACAGGCCGCCCCGCTTCTGGGCCTGGCGGCGGCGCGAATAGTCGATGATCAGCCCGCGCATCACGCGCGAGGCGTAGCCCATGAACCGGTTGCGATCCGGGAAGGCCGCGCCGCTCGCGCTCCGAGATGTCGAGGTAGGCCTCGTGCAGGAGGGTGGTCGCGCCGAGGGTCGCGCCGGCGCCCCGCTTGGCCAGCTCGCGCCGGGCCATCCGGTGCAGCTCGTCGTAGAGCGCGGCGAACAGCTGGTCAGCGGCCGCGCGGTCGCCGCTCTCGGCGGTGGCGAAGAGTGTCGAAAGTGTTGAATCCACGCGACCTGCCGGCCCAGCGCTACGCCAGCAGGTACGACATTCCAAGTGGCCGGCGCGCGGCGCGGCGTGCCTGTCTGGGGGCGCGCGATCAAGGGGCGTCGGCGGCGCGCCGGGCTGGTCGTTTTCCGCCGGCGCAACAGGAAGCGCGCCGATGAGCGAGCCCAATAGCGGGCCCCTTGGGAGTCGCTGGAGGCCCCGCGCAGCCCGAAGCAGGAGACCAAGCTACCGTCGACGCTGGGAACTCTGCGCCTTGAAGAGGCGATTGAGCTTCGAGAGATGTTCGTCGAGCTTTGTCGCCTTCATCAAGGCGCGCCTCCAGAGCTCAGCAAAGACGCCATATGAGTATTCAACGGATTCCCCGAGCGAGTTGCCCAGATCAACGGCGCTGACGTCTCGTCGGTCAATGGCAAACAGCTCTCGCCCCTCAGTCAACAAGACCAACACGTGATCGGGATCGCCGTACTGAGCGTCGAAATCGGCGACCTCACGGACGATGACTGTGTAGTCGCCGTCCAACTGAGCCCCTAGCTCCTTGCTAGATTCCAACTGCTCCCACGCCACGTCACCGGATCTCGTAGGCGATGTGGCGCGTCAGGTAGGCGCCGACGCGGCCTGGCGTGTCGTCTTCTCGCCGGCGTTTGCGATCTCCCTTGGAGGAGACGCGGGCGCCCCCCCGTTCGCGGCGAGGATCAGATGCAACGACTGGTGGTTGGCGTGATGGTGCTGGCAGGGATCACCCTGTCCGGCGCGCTGGGCGGGCAAGTGATGCGGCACGGCGCTCGGTCGCCCCGGACGCGCATCGACGCGCCCCGCCCCCAGCACCGGGTGGTCGCCAAGGTCGCGAGCGCCGCCTGCCCCGCCGTCAGCGGGCACGCCGAGGCCAGTTGCGACGCGCGGGCGGGAGACTAGCGGTGGCCGGCGAAGCGAGAGCCCGCGTCCTGGTCGTCACCCGCGTCTCCGCGCCCAAGGCGCTGGTGCTGGTCGAGGACTCGGCCGGCGGCGAGCTGCCGCTGTCCATTCCGGGCCAGCTCCTGGCAGCGACCGCGACGTCGATCGCGGTCGGCTGCGCCGCGTCCGCGGCCACGGAACTGACGGTCGGCGACCTCGGCGCCGCCGAGGCCAAGGCATTCGCCCCGGTCTTCGACGGCAAGCTGCCGACGCCGTCGCGCAGGCTCGCCGTCCGGACCGTCCTCGGCGCCACGCTGCTCGAAGTCGTCGTCCCGACGACCGACACGCGCGTCCGCATCTGGGCCAACACGCCAGCCGAGCCGACCGCCCTCACCATCGGCGTCGCCCGTGCCGCCGCCGGCATCGCCCGCTGACGAACGCCGCCTGCCTCGTCAAACGGCCATGACGTCAAACTGCTCGTGGTGCAGCGTCGCGTCCGCCTTGATGTGAATGCGGCGGCCGACGGTGCGCTCGAGGTCGCGCAGCACGCCCTGCTCCTCGCCCTGCAGCGACTTGGCGATCTCCGGGTTGACGCGCAGCAGGACGCCGTGACCGTTCAGCTCGCTCGTCACCTTGCGCAGCTCGGACAGGATGTCGAAGCAGATCGTCGCGGTCGACTTCACCGTCCCGGTGCCCGAGCAGTACGGGCACGGATCGGTCAGCAGCCGCTCGAGGCTCTGCTTGACGCGCTTGCGGGTGACGATGATCAAGCCGAACTCGGAGACCTGGATCGCCTTCGACGGCGAGCGGTCGCGGCGCAGCGCCGTCTCGAGGTCCCCGAAGACCTTCAGCCGGTTCTTGCGCTCCTCCATGTCGATGAAGTCGAGGACGATGATGCCGCCGAGGTCGCGCAGCCGCAGCTGGCGGACGATCTCCTCGCGCCGCCTCGAGGTTGGTCTTGACGATCGTGTCTTCGAGCCGGCCGGTCTTCTTGCCGACGTAGCGGCCGGTGTTGACGTCGATCGCGACCAGCGCCTCGGTCTGGTTGATGACGATGTAGCCGCCCGACTTCAGCCAGACCTTGCTGCGCAGGGCCTTGTCGATCTCGTTGCGGACGCCGTACTCCTCGAAGATCGGAAAGTCCTTCGTGTACAGCTTCACCCGCGGCAGCATCGCCGGCATCATCCGCTCGACCAGCTGCTGCACCTTCCGGTACTCGGCCAGGCTGTCGATGCGGATCGTCTGGTATTCCTCAGTCAGGAGATCCCGCAGCAGCTTGGCGACCAGGCTCTGCTCGCGGTAGACCGCCGCCGGCGCCTTGGTCGAGTCGAGCTTGTGGCGGATCTCCTGCCAGATCTGGTGGAAGTCGTTCAGGTCGCCGAGGATGTCGGCCTCGGGCCGGCCTGACGCGGCGGTGCGGATGATCACGCCGCCGGTGAAGTTGTGCTGCTCGCGGAATGTCCGGACGATGCCGCGCAGGCGGGCCCGCTCGTCGCGCGACTCGATCTTGCGCGACACGCCGACGTGGTCGACGGTCGGCATGAAGACGAGAAAGCGGCCGGGAATCGAGGCGTGGCAGGTGATGCGAGCGCCCTTGGTGCCAAGCGGCTCCTTCACCACCTGGACGACGACCTCCTGCCCTTCCTTGAGCAGCTGGTCGATGGTCAGCTCGCCAGTCGGACGGTCGGCGGGCCTGTCGGACCGGGTCCTGACCGGCGTCACCGGCACCGCGGCGGCGACGGGGACGGCGGCGCGAACGGGCTCGGGCGCCGGCTCCGGCACCCGCTCAAACTCGGGGTCGCCGTCGTCGTCGGGCTCCTCGATCAGCGCGGCGGCGTCGAGACCGTGGTCGTGACCGTTGTCGTGATCGTGGTCGTGCTCGTGCGGCAGCTCGCCGACGAGGGCGACGGCCGGCGGGTCACCCGGGATCTCGACCGACGGCTGGACGACGTCCGCCGCGACCGGCGCTTCCCCGTCGCTGGCTTCGAGCTGGTCGAACTGGTCGGTCGTGCTGACGACGTCGGTGACGTAGAGGAACCCGTCACGTTCGAGGCCGAGGTCGACGAAGGCCGACTGCATCCCTGGCAGCACCTTCGACACCCGACCTTTGTAGATATTCCCGACGACCCCGCGATTCCGCTCCCGCTCGATGAAGAGCTCGACCACCTGGTCGTCCTCGAGAATCGCGACCATCGTCTCGTGGTCGTTCGAGGAGACGATCATCTCCTTGTTCATCAACCCAGCTCCCGGGCGCGGCCGCCACCGGGGGCATGGCCGAGACGAGCGAGGGCCCGGCGGCCGCCGCGCGCAGGGACGTCATGTCCCCCAGCACGGCCGCGAGGAGGGCCCACACCAGAATCAGCACTGCGCCGATGGCAGTTCGCACCTGAAACACCTTTACCCGCCCGGTGCGCGCTCACGGCACGCCCGGCTAATTCGTGAACCGTCGCATCCTCACGTTGAGGATGAGTCCGAAAGCGGCGAGCGTCGCGATAATCGACGACCCGCCATAACTCATGAGCGGCAGGGTCAGGCCCTTCACGGGCGCCAACCCAGCCGACATGGTGATGTTGTACAGCACTTGGAACGAAAAACACGAAATCAGGCCGACGACCAGATAGGTCCCGTGCCGATCCTTGGCCAGCCGCGCCACCTCGATGGTGCGCAGCACCACGAACAGATAGAGACCGAGCGTGGCGAGCACGCCGAGGAATCCCTGTTCCTCCCCGAGCACCGAATAGATGAAATCGCTGTGCGGCTCCGGCAGGAACCGGAACTGGCCCTGGGTGCCGTGGCGGAACCCCTTGCCGGTCAGGCCGCCGGAGCCGACCGAAATGCGGGCCTGGATCTGCTGGTAGCCGGCGCCCCGGGCATCCTTCTCTGGGTCGAGGAACGTCTCGATGCGCTCCTTCTGATACGGCTTGAGCGCGAACGTCCAGCCGAGCGGGGCGCTGACCACCGCGACGATGGCCAGGATCACCGAGCAGCTTGAGGCGCAGCCCGGCGGCGAAGGCGATCCCGAACAGGATCGGCAGCAGCGTCACGGCGGTCCCCAGATCGGGCTGCTTGTAGATCAGCAGGAAGGCAAAGCCGGCGATGCCGCCGGCGAGGGCCAGATCCTTGTAGTTCTGGGCGCCGCGGTTGTTCTCGGCGAAGTAGGTCGCCAGGGCCAGCGCCAGGGCCATCTTCATGAACTCCGAGGGCTGCAGGTTGAACCCGCCGAGCGCGATCCAGCGCTGCGCGCCGCCCTGCGTCGAGCCGGCGACGAGCACGTAGACCAGCAGCCGCGGCGACCCCCAGGTAGATGAACAGCGAGTTCTCGCACAGCCGCCGGTAGTCGAGGAACAGGCAGGTGAAGAGCGCGCCGACGCCGATGCCGAAGGCGTAGAGATGGGTCCAGAAGCGCGGCCCGACCTGCCCGGTGGGCCCGGCCAGGGGGTTCCAGGTGGCGCTGTAGATCATCACCAGCCCGATGCCGGCGAGCGCCAGCACCGCCGTCAGCAGCGGCCAGTCGATGTGATGCTGGAGGCGGCGCTCGTCGAACATGCCGGTGCCGGTTAGTTGCCGCCGCGGTGGCCGACGGCGGTCGTCGGCGCGATCTCGATGGCCGCGCCGGGCACCGGCACGCCGGCGATCACGGCGTCCTCGGCCGGCGGCGCCGGCTGCGGGTTCTTGCCCGCCTCCGGGTAGACCGGCATCGGCTTGCCTTCCTTTTTCGCGAAGTAGGTCTCGATCATGTACTTCGCGATCGGGGCGGCGTTCGAGCCGTGCTCCGAGTGCTCGGCGAACACGACGCCGGCGACCTCGGGGTTCTTGGCCGGCGCGAAGAACACGAAGAAGCCGTGGTCGCGCAGGTCGCGGCCGCTCTTGGCGGCGCGCGCCTTGCCCTGGTTGGAGATGACCTGCGCCGTGCCGGTCTTGCCGGCGACGTCGCGGCCGACGATGCGGGCGCGGCCGGCCGTCCCGTGCTCGTTGACGACCATGTAGAGGCCGTCGTGCACGGCGTCGATGGTCGACTGCTTGAAGTGCGCCACCGAGCGCGGCTTGGGAGCCGGGTACGGCTGCCAGCCCTGGCCGTTGCCGTCGTCGATGGCGCGCACCAGGTGCGGCTGGTAGCGCGTCCCGCCGTTGCCGACGGTCATCGCCATCACCGCCAGCGAGATCGGCGTCACCGTGACCTGGCCCTGGCCGATCGAGACCGAGATCGTTTCGCCGGCATACCACTTCTCGTTGTACTTCTGCCGCTTCCACTCGGTCGACGGCATGATGCCCTGGATCTCGCTGGGCAGGTCGATGCCCGACAGCTCGCCGAGGCCGAGCGCCGAGGCCCACTTGTGCATCCGGTCGACGCCGAGCATGTTGCCGACCGTATAGAAGTAGACGTTGCACGACTTCTCGATGGCGTTGCGCAGGCTGATGCTGCCGTGCGGCCCGCCCGTGTGGCACTTGAAGAAGCGGCCGTAGAAGGTGGCGCCGCCGCCGCAGAAGGCGTGGAAGTCCGGCGTGATCACGCCTTCCTCGAGCCCGGCGACGGCGACCGCGATCTTGAACACCGAGCCCGGCGCATAGCGGCCCTGGAGGGCGCGGTTCTGCAGCGGCTTGAGCGGATCGTTGAGCAGCTGGCCCCAGGTCTTGGCGTTGATGCCGCTGGCGAAGTCGTTCGGATCGAAGGTCGGGACGCTGGCCAGGGCGAGGATTTCGCCGTTGCGCGGATCGAGCATCACCGCCGACCCGTTGTAGCCGGCGATGCGGAAGCCTTCCTCGGCGGCGCGCTGGACGTCGGCGTCGATGGTCAGCTGGACGCGGCGCCCTTCCGTGGGCTCGACGCGCGCGGCCTGGAGCTCGCGGACCTCGCGGCCGACGCTGTTGACGGTGACGACGCGAACTCCGTCCTGCCCCATCAGGAGGTTGTTGTAGGTGGCCTCGACGCCGGCCTGCCCGATCAGCGAGCCAGGCTTGACCCGCTCGAACGCCGGCTGTTCGAGCTGCTTGCCGCTGACCTCGCCGACGTAGCCGAAGAGGTGCGCGGCGAAGTCGCGCGGATAGGCGCGGGTCGGCACGCGCTCGAGGAGGACGTCGCCGAGCTCGTGCTTGCGCGCCGCGACCGAGGCGATCTGCGGCATCGTGGCGTCGGCGACGACGCGGATCGGCTGGTAGCGCGGCAGGGCCCGGCCGCGCTCGACGATGTCGCGGACGTAGCGCTCCTCGAGGCCGGTGACCGCCGCCAGCATGCGCATCGAACTGTCCAGGTTGTGCGCCTGCTCCCGGACCAGCGAGATGTTGAGTGCCTCGCGGTTCTCGACCAGGACCTTGCCGTGTCGATCGAACATCGCGCCGCGCGGGGCGCGCAGCGGAATCTCGCGGGTGTGGTTGTTCTCGGCTTCCTCGAGGAACTTGTCGTGCTGCAGAACCTGAATGGCCCAGAACGACACGACGAGGACGAAGAACAGCACGCCCAGTCCGACCTGCATCGCGGTCAGGCGCGCGTTCAGGTTGGTGCGATCGTCGGGGATGATCATCGCCGGACGTCCAGTCCGTTCAGTAGCCGCGCCGCAGCCGGCGGCGCATCAGGAACGCGGGAATCGCGTTCGAGGCGATCATCAGCGCGATGCCGACCACGGCCGTGATGAGCGCCCGCGCCCCGGCCTGCCGCCAGGGCATGTCCAGGCCGCGCCGCTCGATCGCCGCGTAGAGGCCCAGGAAGACCAGCTCGTTGAGCGCCGCGCCGACCAGCAGCACGACGAACCGGGTCCCGGCGTTGGCGACGATGAACTGCGAGCCGACGACGCCGGCGCCGAAGCCGACCAGCGTCTTCGAAAAACCGCCTACCCCGATGATACCGGCGGAGAGCACGTCCTGCGCGAGACCGGCGGCGGCGCCGGTCATCAGCCCAGTCGCCGGACCGAACTGCAGCGCCGTCCACACCACAACTACCAGCACCAGATCGATGCCGGCGCCATTGCGACCGAAGAACGGCGACGTCTGGAGGGCCAGGGCGGCGATGATCGCCGCGCCGACGATGGCGCCCTTCATCGCTGCCTCCCGGCAGGCTGGCGCTGCGGCTGGGGCGGCTGGGCCGGCGCAGCCGGCTCGGCGGTCGGCGGCGGGGCCGGCGAGGGTGTCTGGGGCCGGGCTGGCGCCGGCGAGGCGGTCCGCGGCGCCGGCTGCTGGCCGGACGGCCGCCCACCCGGGGTCGGCGGAGGCGGCTGCTGGCCGGATGGCCGCCCGCCCGGCGTCGGCGGCGGCGTGGCCGGCGCGGTGCCGGGCGCGGCGGGCGCGTTTGCCGCCGGGCGCGTCGGCGCAGCCGCCGTCGCCGGCTTCGGCGCCACGCCTGGGCCGGTCCCGGTGCCAACCGGTGATGGCCCGACGGCCTGCGGCGGATCCAGGACGACCAGCACGGCGCCGACCTCGGCGAAGTCGACCGCCGGCGTCACCCCGATCCGCTTGTAGAGCCCGATGCCCTTGTCGACCCTGGCCAGCGTGCCGATCAGGATGCCGCGCGGAAAGATGCTGTCGAGGCCGGACGTGACCAGCCGGTCGCCGACCTTGGCGTCGGACAGATTCGACACGAACTGCAGGTCGAGGGGCTGTTCGCCGTCCCGGTCCGAGCCGACGACCACGCCGCCGACGCCCGATCGCTCGATGATGGCCCCGGCGCCCGCTTCGCGGTCGATCAGGAGCTGGACCTTGGCGGCGTAGAGGGGCGGCGGCTCGACGATGCGGCCGACGACGCCGGCCGGGGCGATGACCGCCATGTCCTTACGCAGGCCGCTCGACGAGCCCTTGTCGATGGTCAACGTGCGGAAGATCCCGGTGGCGTCGCCGGCGATGACGGTCGCCGCGACGGTCCGCAGCGGGGTGCGTTCGCGCAGATCGAGCAGCTTCTCGAGCTGGGCCGCCCGCAGCGCTTGGGCCCGCTGCTCGAGCAGCCGGACCTGCACCTGCGCCAGCGACTGGCGCAACGCCAGGTTCTCCTGGTGCGCGCCGCGGAGGCCGAAGTAGCCGTCCCAGACCGACCGGCCGCCGCCGAAGACCCAGGCGGTGCCGAGCTGGACCTGCGAGAACACCCCGAAGGTGACCGCCTGGAGCACGCGGGTCCCCGACGAGGTGCGAACCTGCGCAGAAATGAGAATGACCTGAGCCACGAGCGTGGCCAGGAGCAGGTACCCGGTGCGGCGATGGATCTCGAGCACGGTTGAGCCGGAATGCGCGGCGGTGCGAAAGCGCGATCAGTCGATCGACACTTTTCGCAGGAGGTTGAAGTCCGACAGCATCTTTCCCGCGCCCAGCACGACCGAGGACAGCGGATCCTCGGCCATCGCCAGGGGCAGACCGGTCTCCTCGCGCAGGCGCTTGTCGAGGTTCTTCAGCAGCGAACCGCCGCCGGTCAGCACGATGCCGCGGTCGACGATGTCGGCCGACAGCTCGGGCGGTGTCCGCTCCAGGGCGACGCGGACGGCGTCGACGATGACGTTGACCGTCTCGGCCAGCGCCTCGCGAATCTCCTCGTCGCTGATGGTGATCGTCTTGGGCACGCCCTCGATCAGGTGCCGCCCCTTGATCTCCATCGTGATCGGCTCGTCGAGCGGATAGGCCGATCCGACTTCCATCTTGATGGCCTCGGCCGTGCGCTCGCCGATGAGGAGGTTGTAGGTCTTCTTGATGTACTGGATGATCGCTTCGTCCATCTCGTTGCCGGCGACGCGCACGGCCTTCGAGTAGACGATCCCGGCGAGCGAGATGACGGCGATGTCGGTGGTGCCGCCGCCGATGTCGACGATCATGTTGCCGGACGGCTCGGTGATCGGCATGCCGGCGCCGATCGCCGCCGCCATCGCCTCCTCGACCAGGTAGACCTCGCTGGCCTTGGCCCGGTAGGCGCTGTCCTTGACCGCGCGCTTCTCGACCTGGGTGATCTCCGAGGGCACGCCGATGACGATGCGCGGCCGCACCCAGACGTTGCGGTTGTGGGCCTTCTTGATGAAGTAGGCCAGCATCTTCTCGGTCACGTCGAAGTCGGCGATGACGCCGTCCTTCATCGGCTTGATGGCGACGATGTTGCCAGGAGTGCGCCCGAGCATGTCCTTGGCGTCGCGGCCGACGGCCTCGACACGGCCATTGACCTTGTTGATCGCGACGATCGACGGCTCGTTCACGACGATGCCCTTCCCGCGCGCGTAGACGCAGGTGTTGGCCGTGCCGAGGTCGATGGCGAGATCGCTCGAGAACAACGAAAACAACGAACGCAGGCTCACTCTGTGCTCCTCACGCCGACCGCGGCTCTGTAGGCGCCGTGGGGCGGTTACGACCCATGAATCCCGTTCTTGCCATGCGCCTTCACCCAATACATGGCCTCGTCGGCGACGTTCAGGAGGTCGGTGACCGACTGCCGCCCGCCGCTGTCGCGCGACGCGAAGCCGATCGACGTCGTCAGGCGGACGTCGAGGCCTTCGCTGGCGAGAAAGTTGAACTCTGCCACGCGGGCGCGGATGCGCTCCGCCACGCTCTGCGCGCCCGACCGGTCGGTCTCCGGCAGGACCAGGGCGAACTCGTCACCGCCGTACCGGGCGAGGACGTCGGTTTCCCGCGCACACGCGCGAAGGATACCTGCAAATTCGACCAGCGTGCGGCTTCCTCGCAGGTGGCCGTGGCGATCGTTGACGCCCTTGAAGCCGTCGAGGTCCAGGAAGATGACCGACAGCGGCCGACCGGACCGCACCGAACGCTTCAGCTCGCGCGTCAGCGCCTGCTTCAGGAAGCGGGCATTGAAGAGCCGGGTCAGGTCGTCGGTGACCGACAGCGCCTCGGCCTGGGCCATCCGGCGGGCGTTGTCGAGCGCGACGGCGGCCGGGTCGAGCAGCAGCGCGAGGGCGCGGCGGGTGGCGGCATCGTAGACCGGCGGCGTCGCGGCCCGTTCGGCGGCCAGGCCGACGACGGCGCCGATGACCGCGCCGCGGGCGACCAGGGGCAGACCCAGGGCCGCCACCGGCGGCGCCGACACCAGGTGATCCCGGAGATTCGGGGTGACCAGCTCTTCCCCGAGACGGATCACCCGGCTGGCGACCGAGGCGACCATCGACACGACGTCGGCATCCGCCGGCTGGGTGGCGAGCGTGCGCGGCGGCCCCATCAGGTCGTCCTCGAGCACCGACCACGAGGCCAGCGGCAGCCAGGTCTGCAGGTATCCGGCCAGCCACTCCGCGACTTTCCGGGGCTCCAGCGTCTCGTGCGCCTGGCGCACGATCTCGGCCAGGACCTCCGCGCGCCGGGCGTCGGCCTCGAAGGTGCGAGGAAGGTGCGCGAGACGGGCCGACAGGTCCACGCCTAGGAGTCCGTGGTGAAACTGCCGCGTCGCACCGAAACGCACGAGGCGCCCGCCCGGCAAGGCGCGACGACCGAGAATACAGGCGGTATGTGAGGGAGGAGCAACGCAGCCGGGCGGGATGCATCGCCCGTCGAATGCAGCGGGAGTTTCACCACGGGCTCCTGAACTCAGCGGAGTAACGGTCGATGCTATCACATTGACCAGGCGAGGTTTGCCCGCCTGCGCCCGGCGTAGACACCGCCCGGGCTGCGGCGCGGCTGGACGACGCGGTGTCTGGAACGTCAACGGGGACGTCAAGAAGGACGCGCCTTGCTCCGCCCCCGTATCATCCCGTAAGATCACCCGTTCTTTTCGGGCGTTGGGCGGGCCGGCTGTAGGCCGCCCCGCGCCCAGGATGTCTTCACGATGACGATGCTCGATCGGATGCGCCGCCACCGCGGCTGGCTGAAGTGGATCATGCTTGTGGTCGGCGTCACCATGGTGGCTTTCTTCGTGCCGTGGAACGACCGTACCGTTCAGCTCGACGAAGCGGTCGCCGAGGTCAACGGGACCAAGATCACCGCGGGCGAGTTCCGCCGCGAGCTCAACCAGCGCCTGCAGATGTTCCAGGCCCAGGGCGGCAGCAGCCTGCCGCCGGAGACGCTGAAGCAGCTCGGGTTCGACACCCAGGTCCTGACGCAGCTGATCGACCGCAAGGCGATCCAGGCCGAGGCCGCGCGCCGCGGCCTCCGCGTCACCGACACCGAGGTGATCCAGTTCATCCAGCACATCCCGGCCTTCCGGGAGAACGGCCAGTTCTTCGGCACCGCCCGCTACAAGGCGATGCTGCGGATGCAGCGGCCGCCGCTGCGGGAGGAGGACTTCGAGAACGACGTCCGCGCCGACCTGCTGGCGCAGAAGCTCCAGGACGCGGTCACCAGCTGGGTCACCGTCTCGCCGCAGGAGACCGACGCCGAGTATCGCCGCCGCAACGAGAAGGTGAAGCTCGAGGTGGTCGGGTTCACCGCCGACCAGTTCCGCACCGGCCTCACCGCGACCGACGCCGAGGCGCAGGCGCTCTTTACGAAGGATCCGTCGCGCTACAAGTTCGGCGAGCGCCGCAAGATCCGCTACCTGATCGTCGACACGCAGGTGCTGCGCGCGTCGATCACCCCGACGCCGCAGCAGGTCGAGGGCTACTACCAGGCAAACCTGCAGCAGTACTCCAACCCCGAGCAGGTGCACGCCCAGCACATCCTGCTCAAGACGGAAGGCAAGGACGCCGCGGCGGTTCGCCGGCAGGCCGACTCGATCCTCAAGGAAGCCAAGGCGCCGGGCGCCGACTTCCCCGCCCTGGCCCGCAATTACTCCGAGGACGACGCCAGCAAGGCGAGCGGCGGCGATCTCGGCTTCTTCGGCCGCGGCGCCATGGTCAAGGCCTTCGAGGACGCCGCGTTCGCGATGGCGCCGGGCCAGACCTCGGACGTCGTCCAGACCGACTTCGGCTTCCACGTGATCAAGGTGCTCGAGAAGCGGGCCGCCGGACAGCGGCCGCTCGCCGAGGTCAAGGATCAGATCGCCGAGCAGCTGAAGTTCCAGCAGGCGCAGGAGCGGGCCACCGCCCTGGCCACGGCGCTCGACGCCCGCATCACCAAGCCGGCCGACCTCGACGCCGCGGCCACGGAGAACGGCCTGAAGGTCAACGAGTCGCCGTTCTTCCAGCGCACCGATCCGCTGCCCGAGTTCGGGCCGACGTCCCAGGTGACCGCCGCCGCGTTCACCCTGAAGGACGGCGAGGTCAGCGACGCCATCCGCACCGGCAATGCGACGGCGTTCATCGCCCTGGCCGGCACCGAGGCGCCGCGGGTGCCGAAGTTCGACGAGGTGAAGGAGCGCGCCCGCGCCGACGCGGTCACCGACAAGGCCGCCGCCCTGGCCCGCTCCAAGGCCGCCGAGGTCGCCGCCGCGGCCAAGGCCGGCACGCCGCTCGCGACCGTGGCGAAGGCCGCCGGCCGCGAGGCCCGCACGACCGAGCTGATCGCCCGCAACAGCGTGGTCGCCGACATCGGCGTCAGCCCCGCGGTCGACACCGTCGCGTTCGCGCTGCCGGTCGGCGCGACGAGCGACGTCATCACCACCGAGACTGGCGCCGCCGTGGTGAAGGTCATCGAGCGGCCGGCGATCAACGACACCGAGCTGGCCGCTGCCCGCGACTCGCTGCGCCGCGAGCTGATGTCGACGCGCCAGAACCGGTTCTTCACCGCCTACATGAACAAGGCGAAGACGACGCTGACGATCAACCGCTACCCGGACGTCATCGCCCGCGCCAGCGGGTTGTAGCGCGACGGAGGCCACCGTGGGGGCACGCGCCGTCATCGACAGCCTGCGGGCGCTGGCGGCGCGGACCAGCGACGCCCACGGCGCCCAGCGCGTCGCCTGGGGGCCGGTCTGGCGCGAGGCCCGCCGCTGGCAGGACGAGGCCCTCGCTGCCGACGGGCTGCGGGCGGAAGTCGACGCCGCCGGCAACCGCTGGATCACGCTCCCGGGCGCCCGCCCGGACACGGTGATCATCGGCGGCCACCTCGACTCGGTGCCGAACGGCGGCTGGCTCGATGGCGCGCTCGGCGTCCTCGCCGGCGTCGAGGCGCTGCGGCGGCACAAGGACACGACGCCGCCGGTCACCTTGGCGGTCGTCGACTTCGCCGACGAAGAAGGCGCGCGCTTCTCGAGGAGCCTGCTCGGCTCGTCGGGCGCCAGCGGCAGCCTGGTGCCCGACAGCGTCCGCGGACTGGTCGATCGCCAGGGTGTGCGGCTGGTCGACGCGCTGGCCGAAAACGGCGTCGACCTGGACCGCATGGTCGAGGCCCGCCGCGCGCTCGACGCGCGCCGGCCGCGCGCCTACCTCGAGCTGCACATCGAACAGGGACCGGTCCTCGAGTCGATGGACCGCTCCACCGGCGTCGTCATCGGCACCTTCGGCGTCGAGCGCCACGTGCTGCGCTTCGTCGGCCAGGCCGCGCATTCCGGATCGACGCCGATCGCGATGCGGCGCGACGCGTTCCTCGCCGCCGCCGAAACGGCGCTGGCCTGCCGCGAGATCGCCCGGCGCCTCTCTACGCCGGCCGCCGGCGTCGTCTGCACCGTCGGCACCGTCGCGGTCGAACCGGCCATCGTCACCGCGATCCCCGGCGTCTGCGAGATCTCGCTCGATCAGCGGGCCATCGATTCGGCGACGCTGGCGCAGGCGCTCGCCGACGCGCGGGCCGCGGCGGCGCAGGCCGCGGCCGCCAACGGCGTCACCGTCGAATGGCGGCGTGTCTGGCGGATCGATCCGTTCCACTTCGACCCGCGCCTGATCGGGCTCTGCGCCGACGCAGTGCAGGAGGTGACGGGGCACGCGCCGCGGCTGCCGTCTGGCCCCCTGCACGACGCCGTGGAGATGGGCCGGGTGATGCCGGCGGTGATGATGTTCGCCCGCTCCACCAACGGCCTGTCGCACTGCCAGGAAGAAGACACGCCGGAGGCCGCGCTCGAGGCGACCATCGAGGCGTTCCTGCGGCTGGTCGACCGGACGGTGGCGGCGATCGCTACCTGGTGAAGACGAACGGCATGAGGGCGAGCGGTTCGCGTCGCCCCAGTAGCCGCATCGGCGCCAGGATCTGACGCATCGTTTGCTGGTTTGCGGCCGCCGCCCTCAGCGGCGGCCGGTCCGCCCTCTCGGCGGGACGGCTGCTATTCGCCGCGCTGGGCGCGCGGCGGCGCCGTCACGCGGGCGGTGATGCGCGGCTACCTGGTGAAGACGAACGGCATGAGGGCGAGCGGTTCGCGTCGCCCCAGTAGCCGCATCGGCGCCAGGATCTGACGCATCAGGCGACGCTCCGACGGGGCGAACAGCGCGAGCGCGCTGTGCAGGCTCGATTCCTCGGTCTGCCCGAGCGGATGGCTCAGGGCGTCGAAGAACGACTGACGCGGCGGATAGATCACCAGCTCGACGTCGCTCGCCACCGCGATCTTGGCGCGTTCCTTGGCGATCGCGACGGCCCGATCGAGACCGCCGAGTTCGTCGACGAGGCCGATCTTCTTGGCTTGCCGCCCGGTCCAGACGCGGCCCCGCGCGACCGCGTCGATCTTCTCCGGCGTCGTCTTGCGCGCCTCGGCGACCTTGGTGACGAACTGGTCGTAGAAGGCCTGGACCTGCTCCTCGATCTTGGCCCGCTCGGCGTCCGTGAACGGCCGCGACGGCGAGTCCATCTGCGCCATCTTCCCTTCGGAGACCGCCTGCATCGACGCCCCGAACTTCTCGAGCGTGCCGCCGATGGCGAACTTGCCGGTGTAGATGCCGATCGACCCGGTCAGCGTGCCCGGCTGGGCGACGATGACGTGGCCCGGCATCGCGATGTAGTAGCCGCCCGAGGCCGCCAGGTCGCCCATCGAGACGATGAGCGGCTTCTCCTCGCGGGCCAGCATGAGGGCGCGCCAGATCACGTCCGAGGCAATCGACGAGCCGCCCGGGCTGTCGACGCGCAGCACGATCGCCTTGACGGCGCGATCGTCGGCGGCCTGGTTGATGAACTCGACCAACGTGTCCGAGCCGGCCACGTCGCCGCTCGGGCCCTCGCCGGATGCGATGGTGCCGACCGCGTAGATCACCGCGATCTTCGGCCGCGCGCTCAGGCTGAACGGCGGCGGCGAGGCGCGCACGTAGTCGGAGAAATCGGTCGATTCCTCGTCGCCGAGGCCGATGTTCTCCTCGACTTCGTCGCGATAGAGCAGCGCGTCGACGAGCCCGGCCGCGAGGGCGTCCTCGGCGATGAACGGGCCGTCGTCGAACAGCGCGCGGACCGTCTCGGGCGTCTTCTTGCGGGCCACGGCGATGGCCTGCACCAGCTGGTCGAACGCATCGTGGTTCAGCGACTCGGCCATCTCGCGGTGAGCCGCCGTGAAGGTCTTCTGGGTGTACGCGTTGATCGCGGTCTTGTAGTCGCCGATGTGGATGAAGTCCGGCGTGACCCCGATCTTGTCGAAGGCGCCGCGGAGGAAGACCTCGTAGGTGGCCAGGCCCTTCAGGTCGAGGACGCTCGACGGCAGCAGCACCACCTTCTCGCAGGCGGTGGCCAGGAAGTATTCCTGCTCGCCGCCGTACTCGAGGAAGGCGATGGTCTTCTTGCCCGACTTGCGGAAGTCGAGGATGGCGTCGCGGATCTCCTGGCTGCGGGCCCAGAACGGCGCGCCGCCGACCGGCTCCACGACCAGGCCCTTCACCCGCCGATCGGTCTTGGCCCGGCCGATCGCGTCGATCATCGCCCGCACCGTCGGCGGCCCTTCGACGAACCGATCGAACAGCCCGGCGCCTTCGACCTCGCCCAGGTCCCCGTCCAGCCGGAGCACCAGCGTCGTGCTCGACGGCACGCTCGCCCGCCGTCCCGTCAGCGACGCGGTGAACCACACCCCGACCGCGGACAGCACCGAGGCGGCGACGATCAATCCGACGACGAGCCAAACGCCTCGACGGGCGGCCACAGTTCGAACCTTTCTCAGGCGAGCCCAGACGCAGCTACGCCATCGATTCGAGTATAGCGCCCGGGGCCTCCCCCGCTGGCGAGTCAGCCGGGCTTCTGCTACACTTTGGGTTTCCCGCTGAAGAGCGGGGCCCCACCTCTGTGCGGAAGTGGCGGAATGGCAGACGCGCTAGCCTCAGGAGCTAGTCCGGGCAACCGGGTGGAGGTTCGAGTCCTCTCTTCCGCACCATTTGTGGCGCTCGTCGCCCTCAGCGACGAGCGCGGCATCCCCTCTAGCACGAACGCGAATCGCCGACCTCCGCCGGTCGGCGGCGGACTCGTTGGGCTAGCCGGTCTGCAACTTCACAGGTGGACACAGGCGTGAGCTGGCGCCCCGCGGCACCGCGTAGACTGGCTCGATGAGCAGCCCGAATCGCGACGACATGCAGGATGCTCGGGTCGAAGCGGCCGTTCGGCTTGCCGCCCTGATGCCCGACGACGAGCTGTCGGATCTTCCTCCTGAAGTGGCCTTCAGGCTTGTCATGGAGCAGGGACGCGATCCCGATGAAGGCGGAGCGGCCATACCAGTGCCGGCTCCGCACAAGCCAAGCCCGCACGATTTGGCCATCGCCCGTCCGTTGCCCGTCGACCACGACACCGAATAGTTCTACGGGACCGGGTCGCCGGCGCCAGCGAATCGCGTCAGAAGGCGTACTCGATGCCGATGAGCGGCGACACCTTGTCGCGCAGCCCGGCGTTGTTGAGCGGCATCAGCAGGTTCAGGTCGAGCAGCAGGCGGCCGAAAAGGTTGAGCTTCACGCCCGCCGCGGCGCTGAGCTCGTTGAACGAGCCCGAGGTGAAGGTGATGTTGGGGAACACCGAGGTGCCGTTGAGGGCCTGGAACTCCTGCGCCTGCAGCCGCGACGAGTCGATCACGTAGCGTCCGACGACGTCGATGGCAGCCGTGACGCGCGGATGGATCGCGACCGCCGCGCCGGCCGAGTAGGTGCCGACGTCCGGGAGGTCGGCGGAGATGCCGCTGCCGGGGTCGCCGCCCAGAGCGCTCGAGCCGTTCCACTGGTAGCCCGCGTTCACGTGCGGCGCCACGACGCCGTAGTTCCCGGACCACACGAGGAACGGCTGGACGCCCGGGGCGCCGGTCCCGAGGAGGTTCTTCTCGTCACCGGTCGGCAGCCGCAGGTCGACGCCGAGGGCCATGCCCTGTCGGGTCGACTTGCCCACCGTCTGCTTCAGGCGGACGGCGAGATCGCCGGGACCCGAGGCGTGGCCGAAGGCGGTGAAGATGCGCCGGTTGCCGATCCTGTCGTCGAGATCGCGGAAGAAGTGCGTCGTCGGGTCGGTCGTGCCGATGCGCTGGATGGTCGCCTCGGAGGTCACGACGATGTCGGCCGTGATGTACGGCACCACCACCGAAACGTCGAGGCCGTTGGTGATGCCGTAGCTGAAGAACGTCGCCGATCGCGTCACGGTCGCGTTGATGTCGTTGACGGTCGTGATCACGTCCTCTCGCCCGCCCCGCAGTTCGGCGTGATCGTGGGTGAAGACGGCGGGGACGCGGCCGAGGTCGAGCCCCTCGATCGTGTCGAACGACAGGCGCTGATGCGCGAAGCCGAACGAGACGCGGTGTCCGCCGATCGTCTCGTAGCGCTCCGACATGATCGGGCCGAAGCTGCTCGAGGTGCGCGTGAAGACGCCGAGACCGGGGTCGAACCGGTAGGTGAAGCCGGACGCCGGCGGCGGCAGCGGCAGCGAGACGATCTGGCCGGTCAGCGCCGTCCCGAACTGCGAGAACTCGCTCTCGAACCCGCTGTTGAAGTGGCCGGAGTGCGACTCGCCGGTTTCCAGCGGCGTGAGGCTGTTGACGACCAGTCCCTCCGGCCCGTACAGCTGTGTGAAGATCTGCGACAGCTCGGTGACGTGGACGGACAGGTTGATCGGCGCCTGCGCCTGCGCAGGCGCGCCCACGGCCAGCAGCACCATCATGGTGCCGAGTGCGATCCGCATTCGTGCCCCCAAAGAAATTAGCGAAATTCGGTGATGATCCAGTCCGCGCCGGTCTTTTCCAGACGAAAGACCTGCCGGCTGCTTTGCGCCTGCCGGCGCCCGCCGATGACGAGGCTGTCCTTGCGGGAGAGCCGCACCGTCGCGGCCCGCCCCTCGACGCGGATCTCCTCGACGTCGAGCGTCACGTGCTGCGACTCGATCTGCTTGAAGCTCTCGCGCAGGCGCCCTTCCTCCGCGGCCGACAGCCCGGGGCGCACGGAGCGGAAGAGCGAGACGTCCTTCTTCTCGACCGCCATGGCGTAGGTCGCGAGCGTGCGGCGGATGGCTGCGTCGTCCGATTCCGCGGCGGCCGGCGGCGCCGTGGGCGCGGCGGGCGTTGCCGTGGGGGCGACGCGCGGCGCGGGAGCGCTCGGGGGCGGCGCCGGGACGGATGCGTTCGTCAACGGCACGCCCGGGAGCACCGGCGCCGAGACGGCGGGTGCGAGCTGTGGCGGCGGCGCCGGGGTCGCGGCGGGGTCCATCGACGCAATGTGCACGGCACGGGTCGCGGGGGGCGCGGTGGGGTGCAAGCCCGCCGCGGCCGGACCCGCCACGGCCGGACCCGAAGCGGGCAGAGTCCGCAGGTCGCTCGCCGTCTGCGGTGGCGGTGTCGCCGGCGCGGCCCCGGCTCCGGCCGCGGGTGGGGCCGACGCGCGCGAGGCTGCCTCCGGTTCACTCGGGGCCGGCGGAGCGGCGACCGGCCCGGTGGCGGCCACGAGCGACGGCGTCGCGGCCTGCGCCGAGGGTGCCGGCGTCTCCGCCGGCGGACGCCAGGCCCAGGCCAGCCCCAGCGCGACGAGGACGACCGCGGCGCCGGCGGCGGCGCCATGGCGCCACACGGGGACGCGGGCGCGCTCGGCCTGCGACCCGGGCGCGACGGACGTGGAGCCGACCGGCTCCGGCAGGGCGACCGAAGCCCGGCTGCCCGGCGCCGCCTTCGCCATGGACGCCCGGCTGGCCGGCGCCAGCGTCACCAAGTCCATCTGTGTGGCCAGCACCGTGGCCGAGGAGTGCGAGGAGTTGACCTCGATGTCGCGGCGCAAGCGCTTCAGGTCGGTGAGCAGATCCGCGGCGTGCTGGTAGCGCAGGTCGCGGTCCTTCTCGAGGGCCTTCTGGATGATCTCCTCGAGGCGCGGCGGGATGGCCCCGTTGCGCTCGATGATGGGCGGCGCCGGGCGAATCAGGATGGCGGCAATGACGGCACCCGGCGAGCTGCCGCCGAACGCCTGGACGCCAGCCGCCATCTCGTAGATCACGGTGCCGAGCGAGAACAGGTCGCTTCGCGCGTCCACCTCTTCGCCGCGAGCCTGCTCGGGCGACATGTAGGAGACCGTGCCCAGCGTCGATCCCGGCACCGTCAGCTGGTCCTCCGCCGACATCGTCGCGGTGGCGTTCGTCGGCTGGACGAGCTTCGCCAGGCCGAAGTCGAGGATCTTGACGCGGTTCTTCTCGCCGATGAAGAGGTTGCCGGGCTTGATGTCGCGGTGGACGATGCCCTGGGAATGCGCCGCCTCGAGCGCATCCGCCAGCTGGATGGCGATATCCAGCACCTCGGACACCTTGATCGGGGCGCGCTTGATGCGGTCGCGCAGGGTCTCGCCCTTGAGCGCCTCCATCACGATGAACGGCGAGCCGCCATCGTCCCCGATGTCGAACACCGTGCAGATGCCGGGGTGGCTGAGCGAGCTGGCGGCGCGGGCTTCGAGGCGGAAGCGCTCGAGGGTGGTTTCGTCGCGGGACGCTTCGGGCGGCAGGAACTTCAGGGCGACCTGGCGGCCGAGGCGACCGTCTTCGGCGAGGTAGACCACGCCCATGCCGCCGGCGCCCAGAGTCTGCAGGACCCGGTAGTGTGAGATGGCGCGGCCGATCATCGGTTCATTCGTCTTATCGGCCCACCAGGCAGTCACGTGCAGGGCAGCTGGACAGAAATCGTCACAGGGCTCGAGTGACACTTTCGTGATCGCTGTCGGCCTGCCGACTCGAGCGGGCTTATACTGCACACACCCCCTTACCTGTGGCGTAGCCCGAGCGGTGCCTGACGGCCTCCCGCACGCGGCCGCCGGATCGGCGTGTGCGTCGCTGGGCCATCGGTCCTTCGGCGGCCGGTACCTATGGCGACGAGCGCGGTCATCGGCGGTCCGTCCGGGTTGTCGAATCGCGGCCCCTCGCCGATCGCCATCGGCCAGGCTCTCTCCATCCTGATCACCGCGATGGGTGCGATGGTGCTGGCGGGCTGGATCCTCCACATCGAGATCCTGACCAGCCTCGCGCCGCACGCCCTGCCGATGAGGGCCAACACCGCGATCGGACTCGTCCTCAGCGGGTTCGCCCTGATGCTCGCACCGGTGGAGGGCACGTGGTGGGCGCGGCCGCTGCGGATGTCCCTGGGCGCCGCAGTGCTCGCGCTCGGACTGCTCACACTGGCGGAATACAGCGTCGGCTGGCGCCTCGGTATCGACGAACTGCTCTCTCGCGATACGACCGCGCCCGGAGCGACCTTCCTGGCAGGACGGCCATCGCCGATCGCCGCTCTGCAGTTCGTCCTCGCCGGCACCGCATTGCTCGTCCTCGACACCGGCAATGGCTGGATGGTCCGCCCGGCCGAGTCGCTGGCGCTGACCATGGGGCTGCTGACGTTCATCTCGCTCCAGGGTTATGTCTTCGGCAAGGCGTCACTTTCTCAGGTCCCGGCCTTCTCGACGATCGGGTTGCACACCGCGGTCGCCTTCCTGGCCCTTTCGTCGGCGATCTTCATGATCCGGCCGACGGTGGGGCTGATGCGGAACATCACGGCGGACGGGATCGGCGGCGCGACGCTGCGCCGGCTGTTGCCGATCTCCCTGATCGTGCCGCTCGCCATCAGCTGGGCGCGCCTCCAGGGCGAACGAGCGGGCTATTTCGACGACATCACCGGCGTCGCGCTGGTCGTCACGGCCCTGGCGGCCTGCCTGATGCTGCTGGCCTTCGTCTCGATCGCGCCGCTCGCCTCGGTCGAGGCCCGCAACGGCGCCGCCGAACAGGTGGCGACCGAGCGCATCCGGCGGCTGAACCGCGTCTACGCCGTCCTCAGCGACATCAATCAGACCATCGTCCGCGAGCGGAACCTGTCGGCGCTGTTCCAGCAGGCGTGCCGGATCGCGGTCGAGCAAGGCGGCTTCTCGGCGGCCTGGGTGGCCCTGGCGCCCGAGGCGCCGGGCGGACCGCTGCGAATCGCCGCCGATGCCGGCGAGGCGGGACACGCCGAGGCGCTGCGACGGGCGGTCGCCGATCCGGCGTTCGCGACGGGCGCCCCGGCTCGCGCCATCGTCGAAGGCCGGCTGGTGATCGCCAACGGCGGCGCGGCCGAGGCACGCCGGCTCGCCGACTGTCCGCCGCTCGCCGCGCTGGCGGCGCAGCACGGCTATCGCGCCGTCGCCTGTTTCCCGCTCCGATCGGCCGAGACGGTCGTCGGCGTCCTGGTTCTCAGCTCGCCCGATCCCGCCTGGTTCGACGCCGACGAGGTGCTGCTCCTGGAGGAGATGGCGATGGACGTCGGCTTCGCCATGGACGTCAGCCGCAACGAGGCGGAGCGGGCCCGGGCGACGGTGGCCCTGGGCGAATCGCAGGCGCGACTCGAGCGCGCGGTCCGGGCCGGCAACGTCGGCCTCTGGGAATGGAGCCTGGTATCGGACGCCGTCTACTACTCGGCCCAATGGAAGCGTCAGCTCGGCTACGAGGACGCGGAAATCGGCGCCGGCTTCGAGGAGTGGCGCAGCCGGATCCACCCCGAGGACGTCGAACGCGCCATCGCCGCCATCGGCGAGTACCTGCGCGGCCAGGCGCCGCATCTCGAGCTCGAATACCGCTGCCGCCACAAGGACGACAGTTACCGCCACATGCTGGCGCACGCGACCGTGCGGCTCGACGATCGCGGCGTCCAGGTGGCGCTCCTCGGCGCGCACGTCGACGTGACGCTCCACACCGAACTCCAGGCGCAGTTCCTCCAGGCGCAGAAGATGGAGAGCCTCGGCCGCCTCGCCGGCGGCATCGCCCACGACTTCAACAACCTGCTGACGATCATCAACGGCACCGCCGACCTGGCGCTGCTCCGCCTGACGGCGGCCGGCGAGCGGGACGACGACTGGCGCAGCGTCCGCGACGCCGGTGAGCGGGCCGCGACGCTCACCCGCCAGCTCCTGGCGATCAGCCGCAAGCAGGTCCTGCAGGTCGAGGTGCTCGATCCGAACGAGGTGCTGGGCGGCATCGAAGGCCTGCTCCGCCGCCTGATCAGCGAGGACGTGCTGCTCGAGGTGTCGCTCGCGCCGGACGCCGGGCGGATCCGGGCCGACGCCGGCCAGATCGAACAGGTCATCGTGAACCTCGCCGTCAACGCCCGCGACGCGATGCCGCGCGGCGGCGTGCTGACCATCGCGACGCGGGCCGCCGAAGTGGTCGGCACGATGATGGCGGCCGAGCGCTCGCCGATTGGTCCCGGCCGCTATGTCGTGGTGTCGATCACGGACACCGGCGAGGGCATGGACGAGGCGACCAAGGCGCGCGCTTTCGAGCCGTTCTTCACCACCAAGGGCCCGGGCAAGGGCACCGGCCTCGGGCTGTCGACCGTGTTCGGGATTGTCCGCCAGAGCGGCGGGGCGATCCGCCTGCGCTCGGACCGCGGCGCCGGGACGACGTTCGAGGTCTACCTGCCGAGCGTCGCCGATCCGGCCCGCCGCACCCGCAGCGGCCCGCACCAGACGGTGGTGCGCGGCACCGAGACCATCCTCGTCGTCGAAGACGAGCCGGCGCTGCGGCTGGTGGCGCGCAAGATCCTCGAGAACGCCGGCTACACCGTCCTGGTCGCGGCGAACGGCGACGAGGCGCTCACCTACTTCCGCCGCGCCGTCACGCCGGTCCACCTGCTGCTGACCGACGTGGTGATGCCGGGCATGAGCGGCCCGACCCTGGTCGGCCGCGTCCGCGAGGAAGGCGGCCGCACCAGCATCCTCTACACGTCGGGCTACGCCGACGACGCCGTGGTCAACGAGGGCGCGCGCGACGAGCGCATCCAATTCCTGGCCAAGCCGTACACCGGCACGACGCTGCTGCGGAAGATCCGTGAGGTGCTCGACACCAAGTCGGCCGCGGCCGGCGGCTCACCGAGCTGAGGCGCGCCGGCGCGGCTTCGCCTTCGCCGACGTCTTGCGCGGCGCGCGAGCGGCGACGTCGAGCGCTTCGCGGGCCCAGACGCACAGCGTGTCGGCGTCCTCGAGGATCGACGCCGGCACCGGGTAGTAGGACCTCGACCGCGTGCCGCCCGGCGCGAACGGCTTCAGGCGACGTCGCGTGTAGCGCGGCCGCGTCTGGTCATCGACCTTGAGATACAGCATGCCGGCGTGCATCAGGCCGAAGAACAGATCGCCGCAGTACAGACCGACGCCGCTGAACATGCGCCGTCGCGCGCAGCTCACCCAAGCCGGCGAGCTGATCGAGCACGAACGCGAGATCGCCCTCGCTGACAGCCATCCTAGGAGCCCGTGGTGGAAGTGCCGCGTGGCACCGAGACGGGCGAGGCGCCCGCCTGGCAAGGCGCGACGACCGAGCATACCGGCAGTATGTGAGGGAGGAGCAACGCCGCAAGGCGGGATGCATCGCTCGTCGAATGCAGCGGCACTTTCACCACGGGCTCCTAGTCGCCGGCTCCCTTGAACTGGTCGTCCTCGTCGGCGAACAGCACGTTGAAGCTGGTGAGCGAGCCGTAGCAGCCGGTGATGTAGCCCTGCAGCTTGACCTTCTGGTCCTCGTCGATCGGCAGCGCGTTGACCTGCTGCTCGAGCGTGCGCAGCCGGTTCCGCATCATCACGATCTTGTGGAAGAAGGTTTCGATCGGCCAGGTCTTCTCCTGCAGCCCGGCGCTGGCCGGGCGGATGGCCAGGGTACCGCCGCGCCAGCGGTCGGCCGGCGTCACCGGCGTCAGCCCGCTTTCCTCGCGGATGATGCGGCGGAGCAGCGATTCGAGCTCGACGGGACCGTGCATGGGCACCTCGACGATCAGGGCGGGGTCGGCGACTTCGCGGGCGCCGACCATCGGGAAGGGATCGCGGGCCCGCGGCGCGGCCGGCTCGCTGGCACGCGAGGCCGCCGGGCGCGTCTGGCCGCGCGCGCTGGCCACCTCGCGCGACGCCGCGTAGGCCTCGCGGGGCGTGTCGGAGCCGCCGCCGCGATAGGCGTGCTGGCTGCCGCAGTAGTCGCACTGGACGCGGAGCGGCCGGGTGCCGTCGGGGGCGGCGACGATGATCGTGTGCTGCCGATCGACCTTGCAGGCGCGGCAGAGATCCTCGACGGTCTGGCCGGCGCGGAAGACTGTGGTCACGTCGGTGATTCTACTGGTGCAGGCGGCTCAACACGAAGATCCAGAACGGCAGCGTGAAGGCGTAGCAGAACGTCGAGATGACGATCGCCGTCGCCGACTCGGCCTCGTGCGTCCGGTAGCGCTGCGCGAAGAGCAGGGCGTTGGCCCCGACCGGCAGCGCCCCCATCAGCACCACGATCGACAGCGGCAGGCCGCTCAGGCCGAAGCCCCAGTGCGCCACCAGCAGCACGAACGCCGGCTGCAGGAGCAGCTTGATGGCCACGAAGACGAGCGACGGCGCCAGGCGCGGCGCCAGGCCGTAGTAGGCGAGCGACAGGCCGATCACGACGAGGCTGACCGGCACCACGCCGAGGCTGAGCAGCTCGAGGACGTCGGCCACGACGGTGGGGATCGGCAGGCCGCTCAGGTTCCAGCCCCAGCCGATGACGAGCGGCAGCACCACCGGATGGATGATCGTGTTACGCAGCGTGGTCAGGGCCATCGCCGTGATCGACGGCGCGTAGGCGTCGCGGACCCGGGCCCGCGCCAGGTCCATCTCGACGATCACGGTCAGCGTCGAGAGCAGCGTCAGGCCGTGCAGGCCCATCACCGTGACGTGGAGGCCGAGCCCTTCTCGGCCGTAGAGCGCGGTGACGATCGGGATGCCGACCTGCGCCGTGTTGCCGAAGATCGACGTGATGGTGCGGACGGTCGGCAGCGCCGGCGCCAGAGCGGGCGCTGTCGACGGCCGCTGGCGCTGTCGGTACCGATGGATGCCGTAGAGCGCGAACAGCAGCACCTGGACCGGCACGAAGTAGGCCAGCAGCGTCCGCCACGGCAGCGTCGCCATGTCGAGGCGCGCCGTCGTCAGGCACAGCAGCGCGGGGATGAAGATGTAGAAGGCGGCGTTGGCGAGGACGCGGGCCGGATCGTGGACGCTAACAACCCCGCCAAGGCCAGCAATGGGAGCGTGATCGGGCTCGGGCGCAGCGCCGAGCCAGCGCAGCCGCCCGACGATCCAGGCCCCGCCGACGATGATGAAGATCGCGAGGAGCTTGGTAGCCGCGTCCTCGTTCATGCCGGCGACGGCGGCGGCGTCGGGTTGCCGCGCGCCAGCGCCTGCAACTCGTCACGACGTGCCACCGTGAACTCGACGAAGCAGCGCGCCGCCGCCGACAGCGGCCGGCCGCTGGTCACGAGCTGCACGACGCGCTTCAGCGGATCGCCCTCGATGGGGACGCGGGCCAGCGTGCCGGCCTCGACTTCCTCGCGCACCGCCCACGCCGGCAGCAGCGAGACGCCGACGCCCTGCCGGACCATCAGCTTGATGAAGAACGTGTCGTTCGACTCGAGGACCGTCGCCGGAACGACCTTCGCCTTGTCGAAGAAGGCGTCGGTGGCGGCGCGGATCGAGGCGCCGCGCTCGAACAGGATGAAGCGCTCGCGCGCGATCTCGGCGGCGTCGGCCGAGGCCGCCTTGGCCAGCGGGTGGTCGGCGGCCGTCACCAGCCACAGCCGATCCTCGAACAACGGCGTCACCTGCAGCGACGGGGCGACGACCGGCCGCGACGCGAAGCCGACGTCGACGGCGCCGTCGAGGATGTCGACCAGCGTCTGGTCGGTGCTCGGCGTGGTGCGGAACGACAGCAGGATGCCGGGATGCTCGCGCATGAACGCCTGGAACAGCGGCGCGAACAGATAGACGAAGGCCTGGGTGGCGGCGGCGGCGTGCACCTGCCCGGTCGGCGCCTGCGAGGCCGCGCTGCCCTGCCCGGCCAGGCTGTCCAGGTCGTCGAGGATCCGCGACACCTGCGTCAGCGTCCGCTCGCCGAAGCCGGTGAGGCGGACGACGCGGCGGCCGCGCACGAACAGCGGCTCACCCAGCTCGTGCTCGAGCGCGCCGATCTGCCGGCTGACGGCCGATTGCGTCAGATTCAGACGTTCGGCGGCGCGAGTGAAGCTCTGCGTCTCGGCGACGGTCCGAAACGCGCGCAGCTGAGTGAGCTCCATGTGACGTCCCTTTCCCCCTGTGTTCAGGCGCGGTTACGGGGATGTCCGATCGACATGGCCCCCAGACCGATCCGCCATTGGACTCCGCCCAATGCGGGGCCTATTGTAGTCGCAGGCCCCTTTTTGCAGGCCGCCAGATATGTCCATCATCCGAACTCGCGCTCTTCCCCGACGTTATCTCGTCGCCAGCGATTTCGATCAGACCCTCAGCTTCAACGACTCCGGCGTCGTCCTGAGCGGTCTCATCGGCGCCGAGCGCTTCGAGAGCAAGGTCGCCGGCCTGTCACGGGCGAGCTTCGTCCAGCAGGGCGCCGAGCTGGCCTACCTGCTGCTGCACGACCCCGAATTCCGCCAGGTCCGCAAGGCGCACCTGGTCGAGGTCGGCCGCCGCATCCGCCTGAAGCACCACATCGACGTCCTGACCCGCATCCTGGCGACCGGCATCGACGGCCTGGAGTGCGTCTTCAACGTCATCTCGGCCGCGCCCGAGGAAGTCATCCAGTCGGCCCTCGAGGGCATCGTGCCGGCCGAGCGCATCCACGGCACGAAGTTCAACTACGACCCGGACACCGGCGAGATCCGCGGCATCGCGCGCTGCCCCGCCGGCTTCGGCAAGGTGGCGGTGCTCGGCGAGCTGCAGGGGACGCTCGGCATCCCGCGCGATCGCGTGATCTACATCGGCGACGGCAGCTCCGACGTCCACGTGATGCTGCACGTCAACCGGCGCGACGGCCTGACCATCGCCGTGTCCGAGACGCGCGACATCGCCCAGATCGCCCGCCGCCAGGTGCTGTCCGAGGACGCCGCCAGCGTGCTGGTGCCGATCCTCGAGGACGTCGCCGGCTGGGAGCCGGAACGCATCCGCACCTGCTTCGAGGACGCCGGCCTGGTCCTGCAGGAGTGGGACCGGATGCGCACCGACGTCGTGTCGATCCGCGCCGCCGACCCGGACGGGCAGGACGAACCGGTCGCCCTCGCCAACCCGGCCTAGTGCCGCCCGCGGGCCGGCGCCGCGGCGCGCCCAGCGCCGCGAATAGCAGCCGGCACGCTATAAGGGCGGCCCGCGGGCGCCGCTGAGGGCGGCGCCCGGACAAAATGGGAGGGTTATACTTCGACGTGCCCTTCAGTCCCGGAGCCGCCCTGGGCCCCTACGAGCTGCGGGGGCTGGTCGGCACCGGCGGCATGGGCGAGGTCTACCGGGCCTTCGACCCGCGCCTGAACCGCGACGTCGCGCTCAAGATTGTTCCCGACGAGTTCGCCGCCGACCCGCGCCGCCGCGAGCGCTTCCGCCGCGAGGCGCACGCGATCGCCGCGCTCACCCACCCGCACATCGTCACCGTCCACAGCGCCGAGGACCTCGACGGTCACCTCGTGCTGGTGATGGAGATGGTCGAGGGGAAGACGCTGGCCGACCTGGTGCCGGCCGGCGGGCTGCCCCTGCCGCGGCTGGTCAAGATCGCGGTGCAGATCGCCGACGCCCTCGGCGCCGCCCACGATCGCGGCATCATCCATCGCGACCTCAAGCCGCGCAACGTGATGGTCACCGCCGACGGCCGCGTCAAGGTGCTCGACTTCGGCCTGGCCAAGCTGCGCGATCCGCACGAGAGCGCGGCCTCGCGCCACGAGACCGCGTCGCTGTGGGAGCTGACCGGCGAAGGCCGCATCGTCGGCACCGCCGCCTACATGTCACCCGAGCAGGCCGAAGGGCGCCCGCTCGATCACCGCACCGACCTGTTCTCGCTCGGCATCCTGCTCTACGAGATGGCGGCTGGCGAACGCCCGTTCCACGGCGAATCGGTCGTCTCGGTGCTGTCGTCGATCCTGCGCGACGTGCCGCGCCCGCTGATCGAGCTGAACCCGCGCCTGCCGCGCGAGTTCACCCGGATCGTGCGCCGCTGCCTGGCCAAGGATCCCGACGAGCGCTATCAGTCGGCCAAGGATCTGCGCCTCGACCTCGAGGACCTGCGGCAGGAGCTGAGCTCCAGCGAGCAGACGCCGGCGGAAGGCGGGCGGCATGGCACGGGCACCCGCCGGCGCCTGGCCGCCATCGCCGCGGGCGTCGCCCTTGCCGCGGGCGCGGGCGCGCTCGCCGCCTGGGTGTGGGCACGCGCGACGCCGCCGCCGAGCGGCCACGCCGTGCTCGGCCACATCGAGCGCCTCACCGGCGAGCCGGGCGTCGAGGGGGCGCCGAGCGTGTCGCCGGACGGCCAGTGGATCGTCTACAGCCGCGCGGTCGACAGCATGACCCACATCTTCCTGCAGGCGGTCGGCGGCGACCGCCCCCTGAACCTGACGCCGAACACCACCGAGGGCAGCGGCCAGCCGGCCTTCTCGCCGGACGGCGATCGCATTGCCTTCCGATTGTCGCGCGCCGGCGGCGGCCTCTTCGTCATGGGGCGCACCGGCGAGCTGGTGCGACAGGTGTCGGACGCCGGCTACTGGCCGGCCTGGTCGCCCGACGGCACCCGCCTCGCCTACAGCAGCGAGCCGACTGTCGACATCCCGTTCACCTACGGCGGCGGCGCCACGGTGTGGACGCTCGACATCGAGTCGGGCCGCCGGACCAAGCTGACCGATCTCGACGGCACGCAGCCGTCGTGGTCGCCGCACGATCAGCGCATCGCGTTCTGGGGCGTCGACGCGGCCACCCAGAACCGCGACATCTGGACGGTGCCGGTCGGCGGCGGTCCACCGGTGCGGGTGACCGAGGATGCGGCCGTCGACGCGACGCCGACGTGGTCGAGCGACGGCCGCTTCCTCTACTTCTCCAGCAGCCGCGGCGGCACCACCAACCTGTGGCGGGTGCCGATCGACGAGGCCAGCGGCCGTCCGCTCGGCGGCCCCGAGCCGGTGGTGGTGCCGACCCAGAACGCGGTCCACCCGAGCCTGTCGCGCGACGGCCGGCGGCTCGCCTACATCGCCTCGTCGTGGGCCAGCGACGTCTACGCGGCGACCTTCGACGTGGCGCGGGCCGTCGTCGAGGGCCAGCCGCGCTGGATCCTGGGCGGGCCGCACCAGTGGAGCAGCTTGCAGGCCTCGCCGGACGGGCAGCGCCTCGCCTTCATCCGGGCCAGCCAGCGGCACGACCTGGTGGTCACCGGCGCCGACGGCGCGAACGTCCAGCGCCTGACCGACGACCGCATCGGCGTCCGCTGCCCCGCCTGGTCACCGGACGGACGCGCCATCGTCCTGCTGGCGACGCGGCGCGGCGACAAGGACCTGATCTTCGTCGAGCCCGACGGCGGCCGCCTCCGCCGGGTCAGCGATCTGCCGTCGACCGGCCTGGTCGGCTGCCCGGCCTGGGCCCCGGACGGCGTCCGGATGTCGATCGTGCAGGGCCCCGCCGACCCCGCCGTGCTGATCTTCGATTCCGACCCGGCCGATGGCCGGCCAGGCCGTGCAGCGCCTGCCGGCGCACCCGCGCGGCACCTTCTATCCGCGCGCCTGGTCGCCCGACGGCAACCGCCTCGCCGGCACCATCGGCAACACCCTGGTCGTCTACGAGCCGACCGCGCGGAAGTACACCCTGGTCGCCGAGTCGACCCCGGTCGTCGCCGCCGCCGCGATGGGCTGGCTGCCCGACAGCCGGCGCCTGCTGGCGGCCACGGATCGCCAGATCCTGGTGTTCGACACCGTGACCGGCGAGAACCGGCCCGTCTACTCGGCGGCGCCCGATCGCATCCGCGGCTTGAGCCTGTCGGCGGCGCGCAAAACGCTCTACGTTAGCCGCGGCCCGGAGGAAGCCGATATCTGGATCGCCACGATCCAGACGCAGTAGGATGCTCGGCACCATGCCGCTCTCGACGGTCCTCCCGCGCCTCCTCCCCCTGGCCGCTCTCGCCGTCGCGGCGTTGGGCGTCGTCGCCTGCCAACCGTCGACGCCGGCCTCGGACGCGCCGTCGGCCCCCGCGTCTCCAGCCGCCCCCGCGGCACAGGCGTCCGTCATCAAGAGCAGCTTCGGCACACTCGCCGACGGCACCGCCGTCGACCTCTACACCCTGACCAACGCGCACGGCGTCGAGATGCGGGTCACCAACTACGGCGGCATCGTCGTGTCGCTGAAAGTGCCCGACAAGGCCGGCGCGCTCGGCGACGTCGTCCTCGGCTACAACCGCGTTGACGACTACGTCAAGGACACGCCCTACTTCGGCGCCATCGTCGGTCGCTACGGCAACCGCATCGGCGGCGCCAGGTTCACCCTCGACGGCAAGAACTACCAGCTGACCGCCAACGACGGCGTCAACACGCTGCATGGCGGGCTCAAGGGCTTCGACAAGCTGGTGTGGACGGCGGCGCCGGTGCAGCGCCCCGAGGGCGTCGCCCTACAGCTGTCGCTGACCAGCAAGGACGGCGACGAAGGCTACCCCGGCACGCTGCAGATGACGGTGACCTACACCCTCACCGACGCCAACGCGCTGATCGTCGACTACCTGGCGAAGACCGACAAGGCGACCCCGGTCAACGTGACGCAGCACTCCTACTTCAATCTGGCCGGCGAGGGCGTCGGCACGATCGACAACCACGTGATGCGGATCCACGCCGACAAGTACACGCCGGTGGTGAAGGGCCTGATCCCGACCGGCGAGCTGGCCAGCGTCGAGGGCACACCGTTCGACTTCCGCACGCCGACGGCGATCGGCGCGCGCATCGCGTCGACGCATCCGCAGATGGTGCTCGGCGGAGGATACGACCACAACTGGGTGGTCAACTGGCCGGCCGGCATGGCCGCCGACAAGCTGGCGCCGGTCGTCCGCGTCACCGAACCGACCACCGGCCGCACCCTCGAGGTCGAGTCGACCGAGCCCGGCGTGCAGTTCTACACGGGCAACTTCCTCGACGGCCACCACGTCGGCAAGAGCAACCGGCCCTACGTCAAGCGCGGGGCGTTCTGCCTCGAGACACAGCACTTCCCGGATTCGCCGAACCAGCCGACGTTCCCGTCGACGATCGTCCGCCCGGGCATCGACTACCAGTCGCGGACGATCTTCCGCTTCGGCGTCGAGAAGTAGGCGGTCTGCGGCGCGCGTTAGGCGAACGCGAAGAACGCGACAAAGGCGAGCGCGGAGGCGGCCATCAGCGGGTGCACCTCGCGGATGCGCCCGTTCAGCACCTTGATCGCGACGAAGGCGATGAAGCCGGCGCCGATGCCGTGCGAGATCGAGTAGGTCAGCGGCACCAGGATCACGGTGAGCAGCGCCGGGATCGCCGTGTCGAGGACGCGGATGTCGATGCGGCCGATGTCGCGGCACATCAGCAGGCCGGTCAGGATCAGCGCCGGCGCCGTCGCCGCCGCCGGGATCGCCGACGCCAGCGGCGCCAGCAGCATCGAGGCCAGGAACAGCAGGCCGACGAACACCGAGTGCAGCCCGGTGCGGGCGCCTTCGGCGACGCCGGCCGCCGACTCGATGTAGGAGGTCGCCGAGCTGGCCCCGGCGGCGCCGCCGATGATCGCCGCGCCGGCGTCGATCGCCAGCACCTGCTTCAGGCGCGGCATCATGCCGTCCTTCCCCGCCAGCCCCGCCGCCTCGCCGATCGCGGTGACGGTGCCGACCGTGTCGAAGAAGTCGACCAGGACCAGCGAGAACAGCAGCGGCGCCAGCCGCCAGTCGAGGGCGGCCAGGACGTTGGCCTGCAGGATCGTGTCGAAGCGCGGCCGGGCGACGGCGCCGGCCCAGGTCATGTGCCCGGTGGCGAGCGCGACGAGCGCCGACACGGCGATCGCGAACAGCATCGCGCCGGCGCGGTTCCGGGCCAGCATCACGGCGCCGACCGCGACGCCGACGCCGGCGATCAGCGGCTCGGCCGAGGCCCAGTCGCCGCCCGTCACCGGCGGCATCGTCAGGCCGGGCACCGCCGAGAGCGCCGCCACCGTCGCGGCCGGCACGACGACGATGTGCGCCTGGACCAGGCCGAGGAAGACGATGAACAGGCCGATGCCGGCGCCGATGGCGCGGCGCAGGTCGACCGGGATGGCACGGACCACCGCCTCGCGGATGCCGAGCAGCACCAGCAGCAGCACGATGGCGCCGTCGAGGACGACCAGGCCCATCGCCGCCTGCCAGCTGCCCGCCGCCGGCGCCGCCTGGAAGGCGATCACGGCGTTCAGGCCCATCCCCGGCGCCAGCGCGATCGGCGCGTTGGCGCCGAGCCCCATCAGGATCGAGGCGAGGCCGGCGGTCAGCGCCGTCGCCGCGACGGCGGCCTCGGCCGGCACGCCCGCCGCCGACAGGATCGACGGGTTGGCGACCAGGACGTAGGCCATCGTCAAGAACGTCGCCAGCGCGCCGCGCGCCTCGCGTCCGACGGTGGTGCCCCGCCCGGCCAGGTCGAAGAAGTCGCTCATGCTCCTAAGACTTGCCGCGGCGGTGCTTGAGGAACTCGTAGGCGGCCGGCAGCACCGAGACGAAGACGATGCCGAGCATCACCAGCGAGAAGTTCTCCTTGATGACCGGGACGTTGCCGAAGGCGTAGCCGGCGCCGACGCACACCCCGACCCAGATGACCGCGCCGATGACGTTGTAGAAGGCGAACGTGCGGTAGGTCATCGAGCCGGCGCCGGCGACGAACGGGACGAAGGTCCGCACGATCGGCACCCAGCGGCCCAGCACCACCGCCTTGCCGCCGTACTTCTCGAAGAAGGCGTGCGCCTGCTCCAGTTGATTCCGGTTGAGCAGCTTGTGCAGCAGCCCGGTGTTGTCGGTGCCGCTGAAGACGCGCGGACCTATGTAGTGCCCGACGGCGTAGTTGACGGCGTCGCCGAGGATCGCCGCGACGAGCAGCAGCCCGATCACCAGCTCGACGCGCAGGATGTGCGTCCCGGTCTCCGGGTTGATGGTCGCGGCCAGCGCCCCGGCCGCGAACAGCAGCGAGTCGCCGGGCAGGATCGGCGTCACCACCAGCCCCGTCTCCGCGAAGATGATCAGGAACAGCAGGCCGTAGAGCCAGGGCCCGTACTGCCCCGCCACTTGCGGCAGGAGCGTGTCGAGGTGCAGGAACAGGTCGATGAACGTCTGCATGCGGCCGCCATGATACCTTTCGGCCCGGTATGACGCCCGATTCCAGCGACCATTTTCCGGCTGGCCCCTTCGTGTCGATGGCCGTGTTCTGCGAACGCCTCGATCGACAACCGGACGGCACCGTCGACGTGGTGGGCGTCGTCGACGGCGTGTCGCTCGCGGCCGACGCCGATCCGGGCGACGACGCCCTCGACGCGACCGCCCCGGTGGTCAGGCTCCTCGGCCTGGTCTCTATCCGGGCCGGCGAGGCGCGCGGCCGCCACACGATCTCGCTGAAGGCGCACTTCCCCGACGGCGAGCTCGGCGCCACGCTGACCCGCCCGATCGAGCTGACCGACCACGCGCCCGGCGCGACGATCGGCTTCCCGTTCGAGCTCGAGGCGCGCGACACCGGCACCTACTGGTTCGACGTCGCCTACGACGACACCCTGCTCACTCGCATCCCGCTCGTCGTCGAGCGCGGCTGACCGCCGCGGCGGCCGAGGCGAAGGGCGCTAGACTCCGGTCAGCGAGTCGGTGCGCATGGTCGGCAACCCATCGACCAGGAGGGTAGTGACGTGGCATCAGTTCTGGTCACCGGGGCGAGTCGGGGTATCGGCAAGGCGACGTGCCTCGCGCTGGCGCGCGCCGGGCACCGCGTGTTCGGCACCATGCGGGATCCGGCCAAGGCGCCGGAGTTGAGCGCCGTTGCCTCGTCGGAGTCGCTCCCGATTGTCGTCTGGTCGATGGACGTGGATTCCGACGACTCCGTCCGGCGGGGGGTGGCGGCCATCATCGCCCAGCATGGGCCGATCGATGCGCTGGTCAACAACGCGGGGATCGAGCGCCGAGGCTCGATCGAGGAGCTGGCCCTCGACGAGTTCCGCGCCGTCATGGAGACGAACTACTTCGGCGCGATTCGCTGCATGCAGGCAGTGCTGCCCGGCATGCGGGCCAGAGGCAGCGGCTGCATCGTCAACATCTCGTCGGTGGCCGGACGCATCTCGAGCTCGCCCCTGGGCCCGTACGCCGCCTCGAAGTTCGCCCTCGAAGCGATCAGCGAAGCCGTCGCCCAAGAAGTGAAGAGCCTGGGCATCCGGGTCGCGGTCGTCCAGCCCGGGATCATCAGCACCGACATGGCCCACGCCATCACCAACGAGGGTGCCGCGTCGATCTACCCGCACGCGCGTCGGTTCGCCGATCTATTCGCCGCGTCGCTGGCGAAGCCGACCAGTCCAGATCTCGTCGCCGACACGATCCGCACCATCATCGAGAGCGACTCGCCGCGCTTTCACTATCCGGTCGGCCCGGACGCGGAGCCGTTTCTCGCCTGGCGCGCCTCGATGACCGACGAGCAGTGGGTCGAGTGGAACGCAGCCGATGACGACACGTGGTACACCAGCGTCGAACAGACCTTCGGCCTCAACGCCCGGCAGCCGAAGACGCGGTCGGCGGGTTGACGCCGATTGCATCGAGGTCAGGGGGCGCTGGCGTCGATCGGCAGCTCGGTATCGACCTTCTGCGGGCCGTGCTCGTTGCGGAAGGTAGCGGCCGGTCCATCGAGACACCCGCGTGCTCGCCCTTGACGTCGAACGTGTAGAAGTTCAGGTCGAAGCCTCGGAGCTGGCCGGGATCGAGGCGCGGCTGGAACGGAACGAACGGCAGCTCGACGCGCTACTCGTCGATCGCACGCCGGGCAGCGGGAATCCGTGCACCCGCATCTAGTCCGTCCCGATGCTCGCGGTCGCGACGCGGCCCGTCTTGCCAATCAGGAGACGCCGCCGAGCGATGTCGTTCCGGACGCGGAACGCGACGGGATGGTCTGCGCCGTCTGACGCGAGGCGGCGTCGACCGGTTCCCAGCCGCGAAGCGCCGTGAATGGCCCGTGCGGGGGCGCCTGACCTACGGCGCCTTGGCGTCGATCAGCGGCGTCGTGTCCAGCGTCTGCGGGCCGTTCGCGGTGCACACCGCGTACTGCGACGCGGTACATCGAGACGCCGGCGTACTCGCCCTTGACGTTGAAGGCGTAGAAGTTGAGGCCGAAGTTCGGGTTGCCGTCCGGCGTGAGCAGCCGCTTCTCGACCGTGTTGGCCCTGACGCGACGCAGCGCTTCGAGGGCGGCGTCCTTCGGGTGCTTGCCGCGGCGCATCTCCTCGACGATCAGGAACGAGCACAGGCCGTAGAGGTTGGCCTCGCCGCGTCCGGTCGATCCGGCGGCGCCGACGGCGTTGTCGACGTAGAGCCCGGCGCCGAGGATCGGCGAGTCGCCGACGCGGCCGGGGATCTTCCAGGACAGGCCGCTCGTCGTGGTGACGCCGCAGATCTCGCCCTTGGCGTTCATCCCGTCGCAGTTGATCGTCCCGTAGACGTGCTCGGGATGAATCAGCCCGTCGCGGACCATCGCCCGGCGGGCGCGATCGCCGGCGTCGGCGCGCTTGATCGGATCGAGGTAGTGGGTCGGGTCGGCGCGGCGCCGCCACTCGAGGCCACAGCTGGCGCGAGTGCGGTGTGTTCAGGTCGGCCTCGACGGTGAAGCCGTTGAGGATGGCGAACCGCTGCGCGTCCCTGCCGACCAGCAGGTGGTGGTCGGTGGTGTGCAGGATCATCTTGGCGACCGCCGCCGGGGTCCTGAGGCCCTCCAGGCAGGCGACGCCGCCGGCGCGCTTGAGGGGACCGTGCATGCAGCACGAGTCGAGCTGCACCACCCCCTCGGCGTTGGGCAGGCCGCCGTAGCCGACGCTGTCGTCGAGCGGGTCGAGCTCGTTCAGCGAGACGCCCTCGACGACGGCGTCGAGGACGTCCTTGCCCTCGGTGATGCGGGCGAAGGCGGTGGCGACGCAGGCCTGCGGCCCGCCGTTCTTGAAGACGTTGCCGTTGGCCGAGGCGATGACGATCGGCTGGGCGGCGGCGCGGATGAGGAGGGTGGGGGCGGTGCCGGCCACGACGGTGGCGGCGGCCCCGGCGTGGACGAACTCACGGCGGCTCAGGCGTGACGTCATGGCGGCATGGTACATTAGGCGCTTTCCCGCAACCCGCCCCCGACCGCCAGAGCCATGTCCGATCAGCCTGCTATCATGAGACCCCCGCTCCCCGACCGCATCGGCCGCCTCGCCGAGCTCGCGTCGGATATCTGGTGGGTCTGGAACCCCTCGGCCCGCAGCGTCTTCCGGGAGCTCGACTACGGCTTGTGGCGCAGTTCGGCCCACAACCCGGTCCGGCTGCTGCGGCTGATCCCGGCGGAGCGGCTCGTCCAGGCGGCGCGCGACCCCAGCTTCCTGGCCCGCTACGACCAGGCGATCAAGGCCCTCGATCGGGCCCGGAGCGGCGAGGGCAGCTGGTGGGCGCAGCGCAACGGCAACGCCCCGACCCGCGGCATCGCCTACTTCTCGGCCGAGTTCGCGCTCCACCAGTCGGTGCCGATTTACGCCGGCGGCCTCGGCGTCCTGGCCGGCGACCACTGCAAGGAAGCGAGCGACCTGGGCCTGCCCTTCGTCGCCATCGGCTTCATGTATCCGCAGGGCTACTTCCACCAGAGTGTCTCGTCGGAGGGCTGGCAGGAAGAGCGCTACCGCCGCCTGAGCTGGGAAGACGCCCCGATCGAGCCGGCTCGGACGTCGGACGGCAAGCCGTGCATCATCGCGGTGCCGCTCGGCCAACGCACCGTGCTGGTGCAGATCTGGCACGCCAAGCTCGGTCACACGCACCTCTTCCTGCTCGATACCGACCTCGAGGAGAACGCGCCGTGGGATCGCGAGCTGTCGGCCCGCCTCTACGGCGGCGACCGCGAGACCCGCATCCAGCAGGAAATCATCCTCGGCATCGGCGGCGTGCGCGCCGTGCGCGCGCTCGGCCTCGACCCGGCGGTGTGGCATCTGAACGAAGGCCACGCCGGCTTCGTGGTGCTGCAACGCATCCACGAGTTCCTCGATCAGGGCCTGTCGTTCGAGGACGCCCTGGTCCGCGTCCGCCAGAGCACGGTCTTCACGACGCACACGCCGGTCCCGGCCGGCCACGACGCCTTCCCCTTCCACCAGGTCGAGACGCACCTGGCCGGCTGCTGGGGCCACCTCGGCGATCGCCGCGAGGACTTCCTCGCCCTCGGCCGCCACGACAACGGCCACGGCACGCAGTTCAACATGACCGCGCTGGCGCTGCGCTCGTCGAACTACGTCAACGCCGTCAGCCAGCTGCACGGCCAGGTGACGCGCGAGATGTGGGCGCCGTTCTACGGCAAGCCGGTCAACGAGGTGCCGGTCGGCGCCATCACCAACGGCGTCCATCTCGGCACCTGGGTCGCGGCCGACGTCGGCCGGCTGTTCGATCGCTACCTCGACTCGCACTGGCGCGAACGCTGCGACGATCCGGCCGTGTGGGAGCGGATCCTCGCCATCCCCGACCACGAGCTGTGGAAGCTGCAGACCGAGCTGCGCAAGTTCCTGATCACCTTCGTCCGCGAGCGGGCCCGCGAGCGCTGGATGCAGGAGCGCGTCAGCGCCGGCCGCGTCGTCGTCGGCGGCACGCTGCTGTCGCCCGACGTGCTGACCATCGGCTTCGCGCGCCGCTTCGCGACCTACAAGCGCGCTGAGCTGATTTTCCGCGAGCCCGATCGCCTGGCCCGGATCCTCAACAACCCGCGCCGGCCGATGCAGATCGTCTTCGCCGGCAAGGCCCACCCGGCCGACGACGGCGGCAAGCGCGTGCTGCAGACGATCTATCGCTACGCCAGCGATCCGGCCTTCGGCGGCCGCGTCGCCTTCGTCGACGACTACGACCTGCACGTCGCCCACTACCTGGTCCAGGGCTGCGACGTGTGGCTGAACACGCCGCGCAAGCCGCTCGAGGCGAGCGGCACCAGCGGCATGAAGGCGTCGATGAACGGCACCGTCAACGTCAGCATCGGCGACGGCTGGTGGGCCGAGGGCTACACCGGCTCGAACGGCTTCCTCATCGATCCGGGCATCGAGACCGGCGACCAGGACGCCATGGACGCCGCCGACGCCGGCGCGCTCTACCGGCTGCTCGAGGAGCAGATCGTGCCGGCCTTCTACGAGCGCGACGAGCAGGACGTGCCGCGCCGCTGGGTCGGGCTGGTCAAGGAGGCGATCCGCACGGTCGCGCCGCGCTTCTGCACCCGCCGGATGGTCAAGGAGTACGTCGAGACGATGTACGAGCCGGCCATGGGGCTCCGTTAGCTGGCGGCGGTTGCCCTCAGCAACCCGCCGCGGACCGCCCCTTGAGCGTGCGGGCTGCTATTCGCGGCGCTGGCCGCGCCGCGGCGCCCGCCCGCGGGCGGCTACGCGGTACAATGGTCGGATGTCGAAACGTGCGGCCGCCGAATCACGCTGCCCGCTCTGCGGTGCCAAGGACGTCTCCGAGCCACGGGGCGAAGAGAAGGTACTGCCGCGACTGCTGGGACAAGAAGATCGCGGTCGAGGAAATCGTCGCGCGCGAGTTCGCGCTGAAGCGCTACATCCGTGCCCACAGCGCCGAGAAATACCTCGTCTATCACTCCACCCTGAAGCGTCCGTGCGGCCAGCTGGTCGTCGTGGACGATGGGTTCGATTCTGTTCCTGACCCTCGTCCTCTACCCGAACTTTCAGTGGGACGAACCCGCCTACCACCTCGAGAACGACCCGGAAGGCCGCAGCTTCGCCGAGCTGCTCGTCGACGTCCTGGCCACCGAAGTCATCGAGCCCTGGGGCGGCGGAAAGTGGCACTTGGAAGTATTTCGCTCCGGCGCCGCCGAGCCCGAAGAGTGGAACGGCGAGCTGTAGAACGCAGCCCGCGTGCGGCGCCGCGGCGCGCCCAGCGCCGCGAATAGCAAGCCGCACGCTCAGAGGGCTGCCCGCGGACCGCGCTGAGGGCGCGGTCCGCCAACAACCGACGTCTCCGGCTGGACGCGAACGACGCGCAGCAGGCCGCGCGTCGTGACCCACTCGACCCGTCCCAGTTCCGCCGGGACCGTTGCCGCCGTCGGCATCAGGTAAAAGCGGGCGTCCTCGCGCCCGTTCGCGGCGAACGGCGGCCCGACCAGGTACAGACCGGGCGCCGACACCGCGAGCGGCACGTCGGCCTTGGCGAATTGCAAGACGAGCCCGGCCAGCTCGCGCCACGACTCCGGATCGAAGTCGACGAGCGGCCGCTCCAGGCGACGCTCGGCGCAGTAGCGCCGCAGGTCCATCGCCAGCGCCCGGAGCGTCGTGTCGCGCGCCTGCTCGGCGTGCTTCCCGATCAGCCGCTGGCCGCCGATGACGGCCCAGCCGATCAACGTCGCGGCCACCAGCGGGCGCACGACGCCCGGCGCGACGCGGATCCTGGCGGCCAGCGCCGACGCCACGATGGCGGCGTTCAGGCCGCCGATGGCCGTCGCCCACAGCAGCAGGTAGTCGCTCATCGGTCCGACGATGCCGTGCGCGGCGATCGGCGTGATCGCCGTGATCGCGCCGGCGATGGCGGCGAACGCCGCGTCGTAGGCCTGGCCGCGCGCGCCGTGCCACCACGCCGCGCTCACGACCGCCAGCACCTGGACGACGAAAGCGGCGGCCGCCCAGGCCGGCAGCGCGGCCGGCAGCTCGACGAACGTCGCCTCCCACCGCGGCTGGAACGGCCCGGCCGTCATGTAGCCGGCGGCGGCGAAGGCCCGGCTCCAGGTCGGATGCGGCTGGCCCGGATCGAGCAGGAATCGCACCATCGACTCGAGGTTCCCTGGCCGGTGGGCGACCTCGTCGGCGAGGGGCGTCGCCCACAGCGCGAGGATCGTCGCCGCCGCCAGCCAGAGTGCCGGCGCGCGCCACCAGATCTCCCCCACCGATCGGATCACCCCACTCCAGATCACGAGGGCCGCCACCGCCACGACGGCGGCCGGCACCGCGAGCCCGGCGTGCGACTGGACGCAGAACGACAGCGCCCCCGCGACGCCGGCCAGCGCCCACCGCGATCGCGCCTCGAGGCCGGCCGCGAGCGCCACCGCGCACGGCAGCGCCAGGACCGGCGCGAACGGGTTCCAGGCGAAGACGAGCAGCCGCTGCTCACGCCAGAGGAGCGGCACCAGGGCGAGCGCGAGGCACAGCGCCAGCCGCGGCGAGCGGCGGCCGACCGCGACCAGCGTCGCCGCCAGCCACGCCAGGTTCAGCGCCAGCGCCGTCCATTTGATGGCGATTTCCTTGCGGCCCGAGGCGACGTAGGGGAGCGCGAGCGCCTGGTAGAGGAGCGGGCCGGGATGGTTCCAGCCGAAGCGCGAGTAGCTCCCCACCTGGAGCTCGCCGTGGGCGGCGCGCAGGGCGTAGAGCGAGGTCGTGGCGGTGTCGGCGACCGGGTAGGTGTCGGGCGCGGAGGCGACGCTGCGCGCCACGACGGCCGCGCCGCCGGCACAGAGCAACACCAGCAGCCAGCGGATCACGCGTGGCGCCATGCCCGGAGTCTTACTGCGGCGGCTCGATGGACGGCGCCTCGAGCGCCGGTGGCGGCTCGATGCGGCGCGTCACGCCGGGCATCCGCAGCGTCTCGCCGCGGACGGCCCGGAACAGTCCCCAGGCCCAGAACGGCAGGACCGCGACCCAGGCGCCGGTCGCCAGCCACGAGACGACCGCGAAGGCGGTCGGCGTCACCAGGAAGGCCATCAGGATGCTGAGGAGCCAGAGCGTCAGCGCCAGCGCCGTCACGCCCCCGGTGACCCAGAGGGCGTGGCGCGCGTGATGCCGCACGAAGCGCGCGCCGTCGGGCGCGAGCCACCAGACCAGGCCGCCCGTCACCCACGCCCCGCCCCAGGCCACGGCTGCCGCCGCCCGCGGCGACAGCCCCAGCAGGGACTCGGCGTCGGCCTCAGCGGCCGTCGCCACCACCGGCGCCCGGTTTGGCCGTCGGCCGGACCAGGTCGGGCGGCGGCTGGACGATGGTGATCAGCATCTCGCGGCGCACCGTCGGCGCGTCCTTGAGGCGCGCCTTGGCCTCGACCTGCAGCATGTAGCGGCCCGGCGCGACGTCGGCCAGCGGCACCTGCGTGCTGTAGCCGAAGAAGCCGCCGGCCTTGCCGCTCTGGAACTCGTTGCTCTTGCGCGCCTCCGTGGTCCGGACCACTTCCTTGCCGGTGTCCGACACCAGCCGCGTGGTCACGTCGACCGTGTGCGGCACGTCGCTCTGCAGCCGGTCGTAGACCTCGGCGTAGAGCGCCAGCACGTCGATCGGGTAGAACTCGCGGCGCGTCGTCGGCGGCCCGGGCAGGTTCGCCTTGAGAACCGGGTCGGGCTCGGCGGTCGGCGTGACCTGCGCGGTGGCGGCGGTCAGGACGACGCCGCTCATGTTGAACTTCTCCTTGGTGAAGTCCGGGACCGTCAGGTCGTAGAAGACCGAGCCGGTCATGCCGCCCGTTTCCCTCGCGGCGACGCGCAGCTGGTAGCGTCCCGGCGGCAGCGTCAGCCGCGGCGACAGCCGCACCGCGGTGGCCTGCATGATCTGCGCGGTCTGCGGCTTGAGGTTCAGCTTCACTTCGCTGCGGCGGCCCTGCTGCGCCTTGCCGCGGGCCTCGAGCGGCAGCATCGACACCTCGACGGTGTTGGTGTAGAGCCCCTTGTCCGGCGTGAACTTCAGGTTGCGGCCGACGATCTCGACGGTGACCGAGACGTTGTCCTTGAGCGAGTCGAACGGCGCCGCGACCACCGACAGCGTCAGGCCAGCCGCCTGCAGCGGGCTGTTCAGCAGATCCTTCAGCGCCGTCGACGTGCCGGCCGACGGATCGACCGCGGTGACCTCGCCCTTGCCCTTCGGCGCGGCGTAGCCCTTGCGCGCCGTGACTCGCAGGCCCGGCCGCTTCAACTTGACCTCGATCTTGTGGAACTTGCCGTCCCGCTTGTTGCTGGGCGGGTAGTAGCCGAGCACGTAGTAGGAGCTGTTCTCGCGGACGATGCGGTCGAAGGCGGCCGCGAAGTCGTTCCGCTCGACGGCGGCGAAGCCGCCGGTCTGCTCGGCCAGCACCTTCAGGCTGTCCACCGCCAGCCGGCGCTCCTGGTCGAAGGCCTGCGGGTTCAGGTTGTAGCCCGGGTCGGCCGGGAAGCCGCCCAGCTCCATGTTCTCGTCGCCCATCGAGTGCAGGCCGCGCGGGTCGATGGTGTAGAAGTTGACGTTGGCCTTGGAGGCGGCGGCGATGGCGTCGCGTGTGTCGCCCAGCACGGCCGAGGCGTCGCGCGAGTCGAACACGTCCATGATCTGGTAGTCGATGCCCTCGCTGAACATGAGGATGGCCTTGCGCCGGCCGCGGATCGAGCCCATGAACTCGGCCAGGTTGCGCAGCGTGCCGAGCGTCGCGCGGGCGTAGTAGCCGCGCTCGGCGTCGAGCGGATCGAGGATCTTGACGTCGCGGCCGGTCTGGCCCGACCCGCTCGTGCCGTCACCGCTCGAGGGCTGCGGCTGCAGCAGCGGGTTGCGGTTGTACTCATCGAGCCGCTCGAGCGTCCGCGAGCGCAGCTTCTGGCCGATGAAGCGCTCAATCGAGGCGTGCAGCAGCCGCGGATCGCTGGTGAATTCCTGCGAGGCGTCGGTCGACCCCGAGGTGTGGATGACCGCGGCGACGTCGTTGGCGCCGAGGTACTTGTCGACGAAGTCGTGCGCCGCCTTCTTGACCAGGGCGCTGCGCAGCGCGCCGGTGTGGCGGTTGTCGAGCAGCAGCACGTAGATGCGGCCCTCGAACGGGCGGACGTTCGACCGCACGTCCGGCACGATCGGCCGCGACTCGTTGACGAAGCGCTCGAGGCGGTCGACCGGGATCACGATCTGCGAGAAGAACTTGACCGTCTGCGCGACGCCGTCCTCGTAGACGGTGAAGTCCTCGCGGGTGAGGCCCTTCACGAGGTTGCCGCGCTCGTCGGTGACGACGGCGTCGACCTCGACGTACTCGATCTCGGCCCGGAACGTGACGGGCGGGACGGGCTGGGCGTCGGCGGCTGGGACCGGCGCCTGCCCGGTTTGCGGCGCCGGCGCGGGGGTTTGGGCGCTCGGCGCGACCAGGACTGCCGACGCGAGGGCGCCGGCCAGGGAGGCACGGCGGAGGGCGCGTCGCAGGGAAAACGGCAAGGCTGATGTCATGAGCAAGACTCGTCGGACGTCCGGCCACGGCCTGGGCTGGCGGGTCAGGAGTGGCGAAACCCTCCGATTATACGGCTGTCTCCCGCTGCTATACTCGCTTCTCATGTCGCTCGACATCGCGGCGGTCCAAGCCGCGCTCCGCGAGGATGGCCTCGATGGCTGGCTGCTGTACGACTTCCGGGGCGTCAACCCGGTTGCCGCCCGCCTGACCGGCATCGCCGATTCCGGCCATATGGCCACTCGGCGCTGGTACTACCTCATCCCGAGCGAGGGCACCCCGGTCCGGCTGGTCCACGCCATCGAGCGCCACAACTTGGACGGCGTCCCCGGCACGACGGTCGTCTACGCCGGTCGCGACGAGCTGGCCAGCGGTCTGAAAGGCCTCCTCGACGGCCGCCCGCGGCTGGCCATGGAGTACTCGAAGAACTGCGCCATTCCCTACCTGTCCCGGGTGGACGCCGGCACCATCGAGCTGATCCGCTCGCACGGGGTCGAGATCGTCTCGTCGGGCGACCTGATCCAGCGCTTCGAGGCGGTCTGGGACGACGCCGCGCTGGCCACCCACCGCGACGCCTCGGTCCGGCTCTACCGGATCAAGGATCGGGCCCTGGCCTTCGTCCGGGCCGCGCTGGCCGCCGGCCGGGCCATCTCCGAGTACGACGTCCAGCTGGAGATGGTCCAGGCCTTCCGCGACGCGGACCTGGTGGCCGACAGCGCGCCGGTCGTCGGGACCCAGGGCAATGCCGGCAACCCGCATTACCTCCCCACGGCCACGTCGCACCGGCCGGTCGGGCGCGACGAAGTCCTCCTGCTCGACTTGTGGGGCAAGCGGCCATCGCCGGGCGCCGTCTACGCCGACATCACCTGGATGGCGTTCACGGGCGCGACGGTGCCGGCCCGTGTCCAGGCGGCCTGGACGGCCGCCGCGGCGGCCCGCGACGCGGCCATCGCGTTCGTCCAGGACGGCATCGCCGCCGGCCGCACCGTGCGCGGCTTCGAGGTCGACGCCACCGCCCGCCGGGTCCTGATCGGCGCCGGCTTCGCCGACCACGTGCTGCACCGCACCGGCCACAGCCTCGGCCAGGAAATCCATGGCAACGGCGTGCACATGGACGACTACGAGACGCACGATGATCGCCGCCTCGTGCCCGGCCTCGGCTTCACCATCGAACCGGGCCTCTACTTCGAGGATTTCGGGATCCGTACCGAAATCAACATGACGGTCGGGCTGAAGCAGGCGACCGTCACGGGCGATATTGAGAGAGATGGAGACCCTGGCCTGAACCGGCCGTCGGGGTCCTAGGACCAGTCATGTCAACGCGCAAGACGACCTTCTTCTACGCCGCCCTGATCGCCGTGGTCTCGCTGGCCATCGGCATGGTCCTCGCCTCGCGCCTCGATCTGACGCCACGGTCGGAAGCGCAGGCGCTGTCGGCCCCGCCGCCGATGAACAGCGCGCCGCTGTCGGGCGCGGTCGACGCCGGCACGTTCCGCGGCATCGCCCACGACCAGAGCCCGATGGTGGTGAGCATCTCGACGCTCTCGACGCGCGCGCCCGAGGCCGCGGACGATCAGAGCGACGAGCTGTTCCGCCGCTTCTTCGGCACGCCGAAGCAGCAGCCCGAAGAGCCGCAGGAGAGCACCGGCGCCGGCACCGGCTTCATCATCGACAACGCCGCCGGCCTGATCCTGACCAACAACCACGTCGTCGAGCACGCCAACAAGATCCGCGTCCAGCTCTACGGCGAGGAAGGCGACGAGGAAGACGGCCACGAGGCCCGCGTCGTCGGCCGCGATCCGCTGACCGACAGCGCCCTCATCGAGCTGGTCGAGAAGGGCACGTCGACGAAGATGCCGCAGGCGCGCTTCGGCGACTCCGGGCAGATGCAGCCGGGCGACTGGGTCGTCGCCATCGGCAACCCGTTCCGCTACAACCACACCGTCACCGTCGGCGTCATCAGCGGCCTGAGCCGCCCGTTCGACGTCGGCGCCGGCCGCCGCGTCAACATGCTGCAGACCGACGCCGCCATCAATCCGGGCAACTCCGGCGGGCCGCTCCTCAACGTCCGCGGCGAGGTCATCGGCATCAACACCGCGATCCTCAGCAACCGGATGGCCAACATCGGCATCGGCTTCGCGGTGCCGATCAACCTGGTGCGCGAGCTGCTGCCGCAGCTGCGGACCGGCAAGGTCACCCGCGGCAAGATCGGCGTGACCATCCAGGCCAGCCGCATCACGCAGGAAGACGCCGAGAATCTGGGCCTGCCGGATCGCAAGGGCGCGGTCGTGCGCGAAGTCGAGCGCGGCGGCCCGGCGGCCAAGGCCGGCCTGCGGCCGGGCGACGTCGTCGTCGAGTACAACGGCCGCAAGGTCGAGAACGACAAGAACCTCGTCGAGATGGTGGTGGTCACCAAGCCGGGGACGTCGGTGCCGCTGAAGGTGGTCCGCGAGAAGTCGACCAAGTCGCTGTCGGTCACGGTCGCCGAGCTGACCATGGCCGGTGCCGAGGCGCCTGAGGTCACGGCCTCGTCCGACCTCACCGGCAGCTTCGGCCTGCAGCTCGAGGACCTGACGCCGACGCTGGCCAAGCGCCTCCAGCTGCCCAACGACGCCGCTGGCGCCGTCGTCACCGCCCTCCGCCCGCGCGGTCCGGCCGGCCGGGCCGGCCTGACCGAAGGCGACGTGATCGTCAAAGTCGGCAGCAAGGACGTGGCCTCGGCCGAGGACGCGGCGGCCGAGCTCGAGCGCGTCCAGCCGGGCCGCTCGGTCGGCGTCCACGTGCTGAAGGCGCGCGGCTCCGAGATGTTCGCGACGATCCGGCGCGAGCCGTAAGCCTTGCCCGTCGAACGCGAGATCAAGCTTCGGTTCGAGTCGGCGGCGGCGGCGCGCCACGCCCTCGGCGAGCTGGGCGCGACCCCGCTCCGCCCGCGCCGGCTGCAGGACGACGTCCTCCTCGACAGCGACGACGGCCGGCTCCAGCGCGCCGGCTGCGCGCTCCGCGTCCGGCGCGACGGCGGTCGCGCCGCGATCACCTGGAAGGGCCCCGTCATCGCCGGTCCGATGAAGGCGCGCGAGGAAATCGAGACCGCCGTCGGCCTGGCCGATGACGCCCGCCGCATCCTCGCCTCGCTCGGCTTCGTGCCGCGCTTCCGCTACCAGAAGTACCGCGAGGAGCTGTCGCTCGACGGCCTCGTCGTGGCCATCGACGAGACGCCGATCGGCACCTTCGTCGAGCTCGAAGGCGAAGAGGCGGCCATCACATCCGTCGCGGTGCGGCTGGGCCGCGGCCCGGCCGACTACGTGGTCGCGTCTTATCGCTCTCTATTTCTCGAGCACCGCCAGGCGCGCGGCGGCCACGGCGCGGACATGATCTTCGACACGCCGGCGTGACCCCGCGTTCCACAGCCGCCTGGCCGCCGGACGCCCTGCTGCTCACCGCGGGCGTCGGCAGCCGCCTGCACCCGCTGACGCTGTCCCGCGCCAAGCCGGCGGTGCCGCTTGCCGGCGTGCCGCTGGTGACGCGGATCCTGCGATCGATCGCCGCCGCCGGCGTGTCGCGCGTCGTGCTGAACCTGCACCACCGCCCCGAGACGATCGCCCGCGTCGCCGGCGACGGCGCCGATCTCGGCCTGGCGCTGCGCTACTCGTGGGAGCAGCCGGTCCTCGGCTCGGCCGGCGGTCCACGCCATGCGCTCCCGCTCCTGGAAAGCGATCCCTACCTGCTGCTGAACGGCGACACGCTCGCCACCGTCGATCTGCGCGCGCTGTGGGAGCACCATCGGGCGCACGACGCGCTGGTCACGATGGCACTCATCCCCAACCCCGAGCCGGCCCGCTTCGGCGGCGCGCTGGTCGACGGCGACGGCTGGGTCACCGGCTTCTGCCGGCGCGGCGACCCGCGGCCCAACTACCACTTCTTCTCGGCTCAGCTGGTCGCCCGCTCGGTCTTCGCCGACCTGCCGGACGGCGTCCCGGACGAGAGCGTCGTCCGCGTCTACCCGTCGCTGATGGCGGTCCGGCCGCGCAGCGTCAAGGCCTTCGTCTGCGACGCGCCGTTCATCGAGGTCGGCACGCCGGCCGACTACCGCCGCGTCCACGAACGGCTGGCCGCCGAGGACGGCGTCTCGCCATGGGCGGCGGGCGCTCGCGCGTCGATCGCGCCGACGGCGCGCCTGGATCGCACCATCCTGTGGGACGATGTGGCGGTCGGCGCCGGCGCCGAGCTCGAGCGCTGCGTCGTCGCCGATCGCGTCCGCGTGCCCGAGGGCCTGCGCGTCTCCGCTGCCTGCCTGGTGCCGTGGCCCGAGGGCTACGCGCTCCGGCCGGGCGAGCGGCGCGAGGCCGACGTCCTGATCGTTCCCGACGCGCCCCCATAGACACCATGCCGACGCTCAAGCTGCCCGACGCCAAGGATCGCGTCGCTCAATACCTGGAACTGCTCGGCGACGCCGGCCGCGGCGCGCGGGTCGTCCCGCTGACCGGCGACGCCTCGGACCGGAAGTACTACCGGATTCTGCCGAAAGAGGGCGACCCGTTCGTGCTCGCCGTCCACGCCACGTCGATCGACGGCGAGTCGCTGCCCTTCGTCAACGTCGCCCGCCTCCTCGAGGCGGTGCCGGTGCCGACGCCGCGCGTGCTCGGCTACGACAACGCGCTCGGCATCCTGTCGCTGCAGGACCTCGGCGACGTCACGCTGCAGGCGCACCTGGGCACGCAGCCGTTCCCGGCCCACGCCGCGCTCTACCGCCAGGCCGTCGCCCACATCGTGACGATGCAGACACGCGGCGCCGTGCTGACTTCGCCCCAGTACCTGCCCTACGGCATCGCCTTCGACGGCGACAAGCTGACCTGGGAGCTGGATTTCTTCCTCAAGCACTACCTCCTGGCCTATCGCAACGCGGTGCTTTCGCCGGCCCAGATCGAGGCCGCCCGGGCCGAGTTCAAGGTCATCGTCGAGGAGCTGGCCGCCGAGCCGCGCGTGTTGTGCCATCGCGACTACCACAGCCGCAACCTGATGCTGTCGCAGGGGCAGCTCTACCTGATCGACTTCCAGGACGCGCGGATGGGGCCCGATACGTACGACCTGGCCTCGCTGCTGCGCGATTCCTACGTCGACCTGAACGACATCGCCATCAACGAGCTGGTCGCGTATTTTCTGGCCCTCAAGGGCGGCAACATCCCCGAAGCCGACTTTCGGGCCCGCTTCGATCTGATGGCGCTGCAGCGCAACCTCAAGGCGATGGGCACCTTCGGCTACCAGACGACGACGCGGCAGAACCCCGTCTACATCCAATACATGCCGCGGACGCTGCGCTACGTGCGCGACACGCTGCAGCGCTACCCGCGCTTCGCGCGCTTGCATGAACTGCTCGTGCCGTTCATCGACGAATTGCGCTGACCATTTGCTTGGTTGGCGGCCGCCGCCGTCAGCGGCGGCCGCGGGCCGCCCCTGGGCGTGCGGGCTGCTATTCGCGGTGCTGGGCGCACCGCGGCGCCCGCACGCGGGCGGCGATCGCTATACTCGGAAACGCTCATGGCTTACATCGAAGACATCGCCGCCCACGTCGGCGACACCGTCACTCTCAAGGGCTGGCTGCACAACCGGCGCTCGAGCGGCAAGCTGCACTTCCTGACCGTCCGCGACGGCACCGGTTTCATCCAGGCGGTGATGTCGAAGGCCGCGGTCGGCCCGGAGGTGTTCGTCTCGGCCGATCACCTCGGCCAGGAAAGCGCCATCATCGTGACCGGCGCGGTCCGCGCCGACGCCCGCGCGCCCGGCGGCTACGAGCTGGATGTCAGCGGCTTCGAGGTGGTGAGCGCGGCCCACGACTACCCGATCACGCCGAAGGAACACGGCGTCGACTTCCTGATGGATCATCGCCACCTGTGGATCCGCGCGCCGCGGCAGCAGGCGATCCTGCGCGTCCGGCACGAGGTGATCGACGCCTGTCGCGACTTCTTCAACTCGCGCGGCTTCATCCTCGCCGACACGCCGATCTTCACGCCGTCGGCCTGCGAGGGCACCACCACGCTGTTCCCGGTCCAGTACTTCGAGGACACCACCGCCTACCTCACGCAGAGCGGACAGCTCTACAACGAGGCCAACGCGATGGCGCTCGGCCGCGTCTACGCGTTCGGCCCGACGTTCCGCGCCGAGAAGTCGAAGACGCGCCGCCACCTGACCGAGTTCTGGATGGTCGAGCCCGAGATGGCCTACGCCTCGCTCGACGACACGATGGACCTCGCCGAGGACCTCATCGTCTCGGTCGTCTCGCGCGTCCTCGACAAGCGGGCCCGCGAGCTGAAGGCGCTCGAGCGCGACACGTCGAAGCTCGAAGCCGTCAAGCGGCCCTTCCCGCGCATCACCTACGACGAGGCGGTCGAGAAGCTGCGCGCCGCCGGCCAGCCGTTCGAATGGGGCGGCGACTTCGGCGGCACCGACGAGACGGTGATCTCGCAGCAGTTCGACCGGCCGGTCTGCATCAACCGCTACCCGTCGGCGATCAAGGCGTTCTACATGAAGCCGGACCCGGTGCGGCCCGAGGTCGCGCTGGGCGTCGACGTCCTCGCGCCCGAGGGCTACGGCGAGATCATCGGCGGCGGCGAGCGCCTGGCCGACTACGACCTGCTGCTCCAGCGCATCGAGGAGCACAAGCTGCCGAAGGAAGCCTTCGACTGGTATCTCGACCTGCGGCGCTACGGCTCGGTGCCGCACGCCGGCTTCGGGATGGGCATCGAGCGCTGCGTCGCCTGGATCTGCGGCCTCGAGCACGTCCGCGAGACGATCCCGTTTCCGCGCATGCTCTACCGGCTGTACCCGTGACGCAGCCCTGATAACTTCCAACCGCCAACTGCCAACTTCCAAGGAACCTTCAACTTCCAACTCCCAACGGACTTCGGCGTTCCGGCCAGGTTGGTAGTTGGGCGTTGGAGGTTCCTTGGAGGTTGGAAGTTGGCGGTTGGAGGTTGACGCGGGAAGCCCTCGCCCAGACACGTCGTCGAACCGCGCTATAATTGGCGGTTCGGAGCCCGCCTGGGGCTCCTGGCTCCCAATGAAAATCGGCCTCGTCTCGCTCGGCTGCCCGAAGAACCTCGTCGACTCGGAAGTCATGCTCGGCCTCGCCCAGGGCGCCGGCCATGAGCTGACCGAGGACGCGGCGCAGGCCGACGTGCTGGTGGTCAACACCTGCGCGTTCATCGACCGCGCCAAGCAGGAGTCGATCGACACGATTCTCGAGCTGGCCCAGCACAAGATCAACGGCCGCTGCCAGAAGCTGGTGGTGACCGGCTGCCTGGCGGAGCGCTACCGCGACGAGCTGAAGGCCGAGATCCCCGAGATCGACGTGGTGCTCGGCACCGGCGAGGTCGAGTCGATCGTCGGCGCGCTGGAGTCGGCCCCGGCCCTGTCGGCTGCCCGCTCGGTCCCCGGCCCGATGTCTGCCGTGCCGGTGACGTTCCACCGCGGCCGTCCTGCCACGGGACCGACGTCGGCCCACGTCGCGGCCCGGCATCGCGACGCCGTGGTGGCCGAACGCGACCTGCCGACCTACCTCTACGACGCCACCACGCCGCGCGTCCTGACCACGCCGAAGCACTACGCCTACGTGAAGATCGCCGAGGGCTGCGACTACAACTGCGCCTTCTGCATCATCCCGAAGCTGCGCGGCCAGTACCGCAGCCGGCCGGTCGAGTCGATCGTCGCCGAGGCCCGCTCGCTGGCCGCCCGAGGCGTCAAGGAACTGCTGCTGATCTCGCAGGATTCGACGTTCTACGGGGTCGACCGCCGCGAGCGCGGGGCCCTGGCCCGGCTGCTGCGCGAGCTGAACCAGGTCGACGGCGTCGCCTGGATCCGCCTCCTCTACCTCTACCCGACCACCGTCACCGAAGAGACGATCGAGGCGATGGCGACCTGCGACAAGGTCGTCCCCTACATCGACCTCCCGCTCCAGCACGCCGCCGACGGCGTCCTCAAGCGGATGCGGCGCCCCGGGTCGCGGGCCAGCTACGAGCGGCTGCTCCTCGGCCTGCGCGAGCGGCTGCCGAACGTGACGCTGCGGACGACGTTCATCACCGGCTTCCCCGGCGAGACCGAGGCCGACTTCGAGGAGTTGTGCGCCTTCGTGAAGACGGTCGAGTTCGACCACGTCGGCGTCTTCACCTACTCGCACGAAGAAGGGACCGCCGCCCACGCCCTGGGCGACGACGTGCCCGCCAGGACCAAGGCCGGCCGCCAGCGCACGCTGATGGCGCTGCAGCGGAAGATCGTGGCCCGGCGGCACCGCCGCCGGCTCGGCGAGCGGGTCCAGGTGCTGATCGATGGCCCCTCGCCGGAGCACGAACTGGCCTGGACCGGCCGGCTCGCCGGCCAGGCGCCCGAGATCGACCCCATCGTCTACCTGACCGACGGCGACCCTGAAGTCCTCCGGCCGGGAGACTTGATCGAGGCCGAGATTGTCGATTCGCGGGGCTACGACCTGGTGGTCCGCGTCTGAGCGGGACCGGCTCGACCGCCGCGGCGACGGCCACGAGAAAAATGGTAGACTGCTGGGTCGCTCGTTCCGGGAACGTTGATCGAGTGGGCTAGCGGCCCACTTTTTGTGTTTATGGGGCCCTGTTGATGGGAACACGCGGGGCGACGACGGACGCTACGCTGGCGCACATCCGGGAGATCGCCGACCGGGTCGCCGCTTCGTGTGGCGTCGAAATTTACGACGTGCAGCTTCGGCGGGAACCGGTCGGGTTGGTGCTCCGCATCTTCATCGACCGGCCGACACGGCGCGACGAGGCAGGACGCCCCATCGTCGAGCGTCCGGAGGACAGTATCGGGATCGAGGAATGCCAACGCGTGAGCCAGGACGTGAGCGCCATCCTCGACGTCGAGGATGCGCTGGACGCTGCCTACACCTTCGAGGTCTCGTCGCCCGGGCTCGAACGCTCGCTGCGAAACCTCGATGATTACGCCCGGTTCGCCGGACGGTTGGCCAAGATCGTCGTCCGGGAGCCCGTCGACGGGCAGGTGCATTTCGAAGGACGCGTGACCGGAATCGACGACGGCGCCGTGGTGCTGGCGGTGGGGCGGACGAAGGTCGTCCGGCTGCCCTTCGATCGCATCGCTCGCGGACGCCTCGCTGTGGAGTTCTAGAACCAATGACCAGTTCGCTGCTGCCGCTGATCGAGACGATGGCCAAGGAAAAGGGGGTCGAGCCCCAGGTCATCATCGCCGCGCTCGAGGACGCGATGCTCACCGCGTCGCGCAAGGCTTACAAGTCGACCGAGGATCTCCGCTCGCGGATGAACCCGGACACGGGCCAGATCGAGATCTTCGCGGTCAAGCACATCGTCGAGGCGGTCGAGAACCCGGCCACCGAGATCTCCCTGACGGACGCCAAGGAGATGTACGGCGAGGACGCCGAGCTCGACATGGAGATCGAGTTCCCGAAGCCGCCCGTCGAGTCGCGCATCGCCGCCCAGACCGTCAAGCAGGTGCTGTCGCAGAAGACGCGCGAGGCCGAGCGCGAGAAGGTCTACGACGAGTTCAACCAGCGCATCGGCGAGGTCGTCACCGCCGTCGTCAAGCGCTTCGAGACCGGCGACATCGTCGCCGAGATGGGCCGCGTCGAGGCGACGCTGCCCCGCCGCGAGCAATCGCGCGCCGAGAACTACAACATCGGCGACCGCGTCCGCGCGGTGATCAAGTCGGTGAACAAGAACATCAAGGGCCCGCAGGTGGTGCTGTCGCGCACCGACCCGGCCCTGCTGATCAAGCTGTTCGAGCAGGAAGTGCCGGAGATCTACGACGGCACGGTGGTCATCCGCGGCGCCGTCCGCGAGGCGGGCGATCGGGCCAAGGTGGCCGTGTTCTCGCGCGAGCGCGACGTCGACCCGGTCGGCGCCTGCGTCGGCATGAAGGGCACCCGCGTCCAGGCCATCATCCGCGAGCTGCGCGGCGAGAAGATCGACATCGTCGAGTGGTCCGACGACGAGATGGTGTTCGTCACCAACGCCATCAGCCCGGCCAAGGTCCAGCGCGTCACGATCATGGACCAGGAGAACCGGTTGATGGAGGTGGTCGTCGAGGACCGCCAGCTGTCGCTCGCGATCGGCAAGAAGGGGCAGAACGTCCGCCTCGCGGCCAAGCTCTCGGGCTGGAAGATCGACATCAAGAGCGAAGAAGAGAAGCGCAAAGAGGTCGAAGAGCAGTTCGGGGAGCTGGCCGCCGACGCGCTGGCCGAGACCGAGGGCGCCCAGGCGACCGACGGTTCGGCCGAGGGCGAGGCGTACAGCGAGACCGACGGCGTGGTGGTCGGCGAGACCGACGGCGTGGTGGTCGGCGAGACCGACGGCGCGGTGGTCACCGAGGAGTCGCCCGACGGCGAGACCCCCGGTGGCGAGCCGCTCGAGACGGCGTCGGCTGAAGGCGGCAGTGCCGCCGAGACCCTGAGCGAGACGGCGGACGCCGTCACGGGCGACGCGCCGGCGCCCGATTGGGACGTGCAGTAAGGAAAGGCCGAGGCCAAGGTTGTCAACCGTCCGGATCTACAAAGTCGCGGAGCTGCTCAATTCGACGAGCCAGGAAGTGGTCACGCTCCTGAAGCGTGATCACGGCATCGACGTGAAGAGCGCGTCGAGCACGATCGAAGAGGTCGTCGCCCGCCAGTTCGTCGAGCGGCTCGCCCGCCAGCGCGGCATCACCCTGCCGCCGCCGGCACAGATGTTCCTCGAGACGGTGGTACCGGCCAAGGGCGGCGCCAGCAGCGCCAAGAAGGCCCCGGCCCGCGCGCCCGAGCCGCCGCCGAAGCCGGCCGCGCCGGTCGTCGGTCCGCCGCGGCTCGTCCGCACGATCACGCCGCGCCCGCCAGCACCCCTGGTCGAAGGCGGTGTCCACGCCGACGCCATGATGTCCGCGCCGGCCTTCGAGGCCGGGTTCGCGGCACCGTCGTCGCTCGAGCCGGCCTTCGAATACGTGCCCGAGCCCTTCGTCGGGGCGCCGGTCGAGCCCGAGCCGACGCCGCTCGTCGCGGCGGCCCCGGCGCCCGAACCGGTCGTGCCGGTCGAGCCGCCGGCACCGGCCGCGGAGCCCGAGCTGCCCGCCATCGCGGCGTCGGCGAGCCCGGCTGCGACTCCAGCTGCGGCGCCGACGCCTGAGCCCGAGTCGTCGGCCATCGCGGCCCCGGAACTCGCGACGGGGCCGAAGGCCGAGCCCGCGGCGCCCGTCGTCGCGGCGCGGCCGCAGGGGCCGATTGGCCGCATGGTGCCGCCGACGCTGCGGCTCCGCATCGAGGATCCGACGGCGCCGCAGACCGAAGGCCGGTCGCGGGCCGCCGCGCCGCCGCGGCCGCCGCGGCCGACACACAGTCAGGGCGCACCGGCCGCTGCGGCGGCCGGCGCACCGGCCGTGGCCCAGCCGAGCGCGCCCGCCGCCGCCACGGGCAACATGGCGCAGGGACGTCCCGGCGCCCCGAGCGGCGCGCCGCGTATACCCGTTCCGCGGCCGCCTGGTCTGCCGCCGGCGCGGCCGGCCTCACAGATTCCCGGCCGCACGATGGTCATGGGTCCGGGTGGCATCGCCCGCCCGACCTACCAGCCGACCGGCACGCCGATTCGTCCGAGCTACCAGCCCGGCGCCCGGCCCGGCACGCCCGGCCAGCCGACGGCCCTGCGGCCGCCGACGCCCGGCTATCGTCCGCCTGGCGCCAGCTTCCGTCCCGGCGGGGCCCGTCCCGTCGGCCCGCGTCGTGAACGGGTCGCGCCCGGTCCGTCGATCCCGCTGGTGCCGGCCGGTCCGCCCCCGATCACGCGCAGCATCACGCTCGCCGAGGGCATGACCGTCAAGGACCTCTCGGACAAGCTCGAGGTGCGCGTCAAGGACGTCCTCAAGAAGCTGATCGATCGTCGGATGATGATGACGATCAACACCACGCTCGACACCGACACCGCGACGATGATCGCGCGCGAGTTCGGCGCCGACGTGAAGATGCAGACCTTCGAAGAGGAGATGATCCAGGTCGAGACCGAGGCGTCCAAGCCCGAGGATCTGGTGCCGCGCGCGCCGGTCGTCACGGTCATGGGCCACGTCGATCACGGCAAGACCACGCTGCTCGACGCGATTCGCGAGACCCGCATCGCCGAGCGCGAGGCCGGTGGCATCACCCAGCACATCGGGGCCTACGCCGTCGAAGTGAACAAGCGCAAGGTGGTCTTCCTCGACACCCCCGGTCACGAAGCGTTCACGACGATGCGGGCGCGCGGCGCCAAGGTGACGGACGTCGTCATCCTGGTGGTCGCCGCCGACGACGGCGTGATGCCACAGACCAGGGAAGCGATCGACCACGCCCGCGCCGCCAACGTCAAGATCATCGTGGCGATCAACAAGATCGACAAGCCGGACGCCAACCCCGAGCGGGTCAAGCAGGCGCTCGCCGAAGTCGGCCTGCTGGCCGAGGACTGGGGCGGCGACACGGTCATGGTGCCGGTCTCGGCGAAGAAGCGCGAGAACCTCGACGCGCTGCTCGAGATGGTGCTGCTCGTCGCCGACATCGGCGAGTACAAGGCCAACCCGAAGCGGGCGGCGTCTGGCACCGTGCTCGAAGCCAAGCTCGATCGCGGGCGCGGCGCGGTGGCGACCATCCTCGTGCAGGACGGCTCGCTGAGCGTCGGCGACACGGTCATCGCCGGCACCATCGTCGGCAAGGTCCGCGCGCTCATCGACGACCGCGGGCGCTCGATCAAGACCGTCGGCCCGTCGTCGCCGGTCGAAGTGCTCGGCTTGCCGACGCCGCCGTCGCCGGGCGACACCTTCCAGGCGCTGGCCGATGCGGCCAAGGCCCGCCAGATCGCGCTCTTCCGCCAGACCCAGCAGAAGGAGCGGTCGAACGCGTCGAAGTCGAGCCGCCTGACGCTGGAATCGCTCAAGCAGCAGATCGCGGAAGGCGGCGTCAAGGAGCTGCCGATCATCGTCAAGGCCGACGTGCAGGGCTCGGCCGAGGTGCTGGCCAGCTCGCTGCAGAAGCTCGGTGACGAGCGCGTCAAGGTCCGCATCATCCATGCGGGCGTCGGCGCCATCAACGAGTTCGACGTGCTGCTGGCGCTGACCGCCAACGCCATCGTCATCGGCTTCAACGTGCGCCCCGACCGCAACGCCTCGGAGATCGCGGAACGCGAGAAGGTCGACGTGCGGCTGCACTCGGTCATCTACAACGTGACCGACGAGATCAAGAAGGCGATGGCCGGGATCCTCGATCCGACGCTCAAGGAAGTGCGGCTCGGCGCGGCCGAGGTGCGGCAGATCTTCAAGACGCCGAAGTTCGGCACCATCGGCGGCTGCATGGTCACCGAAGGCATCATCAAGCGGTCGGGCGACGCGCAGGCCCGCCTGCTCCGCGACGGGGCCATGGTCTACGAGGGCAAGCTGGGCTCGCTGCGCCGCTTCAAGGACGACGTGTCCGAGGTCAAGACGGGCTTCGAGTGCGGCATCGGCTTCGAGAGCTACAACGACCTCAAGATCGGCGACGTCATCGAGGTCTTCACGGTGGAGCGCGTCGCCGCGACGATTTCGTAGGACACTGACGGGGGACGGGCAACGCGATGGCCCAGGCTCGGCGTCCGGGCTCGGACGTCTCGACGTTCGTCGGGCTCCTGTCGGTCGAGGTCTTCCTGCCCGACGCCCAGTCGCTGAAGGACAAACGGATGTCGGTGCGTCGCGTGAAGGATCGCCTGAAGGCGCTGGGCGTGGGGGTGGCGGAAGTCGGCCACCTCGACGTCTGGCAGCGCGCCGCGCTCGGCGTGGTGGCCATCGGCAACCGCCGCGGCCACGTCGACGAGGTCCTCGCCACCGCCCTCTCCACCATCGAATCGAACGTGGACGGCTACGTCACCGCCGTCCAGACCGAGTTCCTTACCTAGGAGTCCGTGGTGAAAGTCCCGCTGCATTCGACGTGCGATGCATCCCGGCGCTCGGCGTTGCTCGTCGGTCGAATATTCCCGATATTCTTCCTCCTCGCGCCTGGATCGCCGGGCGCCTCGCCCGTCTCGGTGCGACGCGGCACTTTCACCACGAACTCCTGAGGCCAGACACATGCAGGGGTCGCGCCCGGCGCGCATCGGTGAAGAGATCCGGCAGGAGCTGGCCGACCTGCTGGCCCGGGGCGTCCGCGATCCGGGCATCGGCTTCGTCACGGTCACCCACGTCAAGGTGAGCGCCGATCTGCAGGTGGCGCGCGCCTACTACACGACGCTCGGCGACGACGCCCAGCGCCGGACCACCGCCAAGGCCCTCGAGCGCGCCAAGCCGTTCCTGCGCCAGCGCATCGCCGCTCACCTCGGGCTGCGCCGGGCGCCGGAGCTGGCCTTCCAGTACGACGAGTCGATCGCCCGCGAGGAGCGGATCGAGACGCTGCTGCAGGAGATCCGGGAATCTCCCAAGCCGGCCGACGAGTAGCCCGCCCTTGGCCATGGACATCCTCGCCGGGATTCGCGACGCCATCGGCGCGCGCTCCACGTTCCTGCTCACCTCCCACGCCCGCCCCGACGGCGATTCGATCGGCTCGCAGGTGGCGCTCGCCGCCGCCCTGCGCGCCCTCGGCAAGTCGGTGCGGATGGTCAACCGGGACAAGCCGCCCTCGGCGTTCCTGGCGCTGCCCGGCGTCGCCGACATCGAGGTGGCGGCGCGGGTCGAGGGCGCCTTCGACGCGCTGGTGGTGCTCGAGTGCAGCGACCTGTCGCGGCCCGGCGTGGCCGGCCTCGAGGGCTACTACACGATCAACATCGACCACCATCCCGGCAATGCGATGTACGGCGCCATCAACTGGTTCGACGGCCACGCCGCCGCCTGCGGCGAGCAGGTCGCGGCGGTGATCGACGCGCTGGGCGTGACCTGGACGACGGAGATCGGCGCGGCAATCTACCTCGCCATCCTCACCGACACCGGCGGCTTCCGCCACAGCCACATCACCACCCGCACCTTCGAGTGGTGCCGCCGCGCCACCGACGCCGGGGTCGACGCCGCGGCCCTGGCGCGGCTGGTCTACGAGCAGAGCACCATCGGCAAGCTCAAGCTGATCGGCGCGCTCCTCGATGGCATGGAGGTGACGGCCGACGGCCGGCTCGCGGTGCTGGCCTTCGACGACGCCCTGCTGGCCCGCACCGGCGCGACCGCCGAGGACACCGACGGCCTGATCAACATGCCGCTGATGGCGGCCGGCATCCAGGCGGTGATCCTGGTGCGCGGCGAGTCGAGCGGCGACGTCCGCGTCAGCCTGCGCTCGAAGGGCGCCACCGACGTCCGCCTCGTCGCCGCGGAGTTCGGCGGCGGCGGCCACACCAACGCCTCCGGCTTCACGCGTCGCGACGATCCGGCGGTGGTGCGCCGCGACGTCGTCGACCGCCTGACCCGCGTGCTGACGGGCGCGCCCGTCCCGGCGCGTGGCTAGCCTGCCGCCTCACGCCGGCGCCTCCCCTGTCGCGGACCTCGCCGGGCTCCTGGTCATCGACAAGCCGGAAGGGCCGACGTCGCACGACGTCGTCGACCGCGTCCGCCGCGTGCTGCACGAGAAGCGCGTCGGCCACGCCGGCACGCTCGATCCGCTGGCGAGCGGCGTCGTCGTGGTGGTGGTCGGCCGCGCCACCCGGCTGTCGCCGTACCTGACCAGCGACGACAAGCGCTATCGCGCCACGGTCCGCCTCGGCGTCGCGACCACGACCTACGATCGCCAGGGCGATCCGCTGGCCCCGCCGTCGCCGGTGCCGGACGATCTCGAGGCGCGCCTGCGCGAGGCCCTCGACGCGCGGCTCGGCACGCAGCCGCAGACGCCGCCGGCGTTTTCGGCGAAGAAGATCGACGGCGAGCGGGCGCACACGCTGGCCCGGCGCGGCGCGGCGATCATTCCGGCTCCGGCGCTGGTCACGCTCAAGTCGTGGACGCTAGTCGCCCTCGACGGCGACACCGCGACCATCGATCTGCACACCTCGGCGGGCTTCTACGTCCGCAGCCTGGCCCACGACATCGGCGCGGCGCTCGGCTGCGGCGGCCACCTCGCCGCCCTGCGGCGCACCGGCAGCGGCCGCTTCCTGATCGCCGAAGCGGTGCCGCTGCCCGAACCGGACGCGCCGGCCTCGGTCCTGACGGAGGCGCTGCGCCCGATGGAGGCGCTGCTCCCCGACTGGCCCGCCGCGGTCGTCACGGCCGCCGGCGCCGGACGCGTCAGCCACGGCGCGCTCATCGGACCGGACGCCTGCACCGTCTGGCCCGCCTTCGCCAGCGCAGACTCCGCTGCGGCTGGCTTCGGCGCGGCAGGGCCCGCCTTCGCCAGCGCCGACTCCGCTGCGGCTGGCTTCGGCGCGGCAGGGCCCGCCTTCGCCGGCGCCGACTCCGCTGCTGCCGGCTTCGGCGGGGCAAGCCCGCCTCATGGTCGAGGCGAGGAGCCGCTCCACCGGGCGCCGACGGTCAGGCTGCACGACGAGGCCGGCCGGCTGCTGGCCCTGGCCACCTGGCGCGACGGCCTTTTGCATCCGTCGGTCGTTCTCGGCTGAGTGCTGGTCTTGCGGCCCGGCTCTCACGCCGGCCGGGAATCCTGTTGCGAATCAGGCGTCCTCGGCTAGAATTAACAGTTGGCGTCAGGCTGGAAAGGGCTGGCTGTGGCGCCATGACGGCGGTCTGGGCCGCAGGACCCTTGCCCCCACCAGCCAATGGCTAGGCGGGGGGGCATCTCCCTGCGACACGCTGGGCCGCGCGTGGAGGATAGGCGTTTGCCACTGACGAAAGACCGCAAGACCGAACTGATCGAGTCGTACCGCACGCACGCCAGCGATACCGGCTCCCCCGAAGTCCAGGTCGCCATCCTGAGCGACCGGATCACCTACCTCACGGACCACTTCAAGACGCACGCCAAGGATCACCACTCGCGCCGCGGGCTGCTGAAGCTCGTCGGGCAGCGGCGTCGCCTGCTCGACTACCTGCGATCGAACGACACCGACCGTTACGCCGAACTGATCAAGCGACTGGGTATCCGCAAGTGAACATTCACACACAGCGCATCGCGTTCGGCGGCACCTCGCTCACGATCGAGACCGGCAAACTGGCCAAGCAAGCCGACGGGGCCGTCGTCGTCCGCCAGGGCGACACGATGGTCCTCGTCACGGCCTGTCACGCCGCGTCGCCGCGCGAGGGCATCGACTTCCTCCCTCTCACCGTCGACTACCGTGAGAACACCTACGCCTCGGGCCGCATCCCGGGCGGCTTCTTCAAGCGCGAAGGCAAGCCGCCCGAGAAGGAAGTGCTCACCAGCCGCCTGATCGACCGCCCGATCCGGCCGCTGTTCCCGGCCGGCTGGCGCTACGAGACGCAGGTCGTCGCCCTGGTCATCTCCGCCGACAACGAGAACGACTCCGACGTCCTCGCCCTGACCGGCGCCGGTGCCGCCCTGGCCCTCTCCGAGATCCCGTTCGCCAAGCCGATCGCCGGCGTGCGCATCGGGCTCGTCGACGGCACCTTCCTGGTCAACCCGACCTACGACCAGCGGCGCAAGAGCCGCCTCGATCTCGATCGTCGCCGGCACCGCCGACGCGATCGTGATGGTCGAAGCGGGGGCCAAGGAAGTCTCGGAAGACGAGATGGTCATCGCGCTCGACACGGCGCACAAGGCGATCAAGGACATCATCGCCGGGACGACGGAGCTCGCGGCCAAGGTCAACAAGCCGAAGCTGAAGGTCTCGAAGCGCGAGATCGGTCACGACTTCTACCGTGAGGTCGAGACCAGGGTCATCGGCCAGCTGGCCGATGCGATGCGCATCCAGGACAAGCTCGAGAACTACAGCACCGTCGACGCGGTGCTGAAGAACCTGGTCGCCTCGTTCCCCGAGGCCGAGGTCCAGCAGCGCGCCGACGCCAAGCAGATCTTCAAGGATCTCAAGGAGAAGGTGCTGCGCGACGAGATCCTCGAGCACGGCAAGCGTCTCGACGGGCGCAAGTTCGACGAGATCCGCCCGATCTGGAGCGAGGTCGGCGTCCTCCCCCGCGTCCACGGCTCGACCGTGTTCACCCGCGGCGAGACCCAGGCGCTCGTCACCTGCACCCTCGGCACCGCCGACGACCAGCAGAAGGTCGAGGGCGTCGACGGCGAGATCTACAAGCGCTTCATGCTGCACTACAACTTCCCGCCGTTCTCGGTCGGGGAGGTGTCGTTCCTGCGCGGCCCCGGCCGCCGCGAGATCGGCCACGGCGCCCTCGCCGAGCGAGCGCTGGTGCCGGTGATGCCGACCGAGGAGCAGTTCCCCTACACCGTCCGCGTCGTCTCGGACATCCTCGAGTCGAACGGCTCGTCGTCGATGGCCTCGGTCTGCGGCGGCTCGATGGCGATGATGGACGCGGGCGTCCCGCTCGCCGCCCCGGTCGCCGGCATGGCGATGGGCCTGGTGATGAACGAAGAGAACGGCAAGTTCGCCGTCCTCTCCGACATCGCCGGCGCCGAGGACCACTACGGCGACATGGACTTCAAGGTCGCCGGCACGGCCAAGGGCATCACCGCCCTGCAGATGGACATCAAGGTCGGCGGCATCACCATGGAGATCATGCGCCAGGCCCTGGCGCAGGCCCTCCAGGGCCGGCTGTTCATCCTCGGCAAGATGGCCGAAACGCTGGCGGCGTCGCGCACCGACGTCTCGCTGCACGCGCCGCGCATCGTCACGATCAAGATCCCGGTCGACAAGATCCGCGACGTCATCGGGCCCGGCGGCAAGATGATCCGCTCGATCATCGAGCGCACCGGCGTCAAGATCGACGTCGAGGACGACGGCCGCGTCAACGTCGCCTCGAGCGACGAGGCGTCGGCGGCCAAGGCCATCGCCATCATCCAGGAACTGACCGCCACCGCCGAGCTCAACAAGACCTACATGGGCAAGGTGCAGCGGATCACCGACTTCGGCGCGTTCGTCGAGATCCTGCCCGGCCTCGACGGTCTGCTCCACGTGTCGGAGATCGCCAACCACCGCGTCAAGGACGTCCGCGACGAGCTCAAGGAAGGCGAGTCGGTGATGGTCAAGGTGATCAACGTCGACCCGTCCGGCAAGGTGCGTCTGAGCCGCAAGGCGCTGCTGGCGCCCGAGCCTGGCGCGCCGGCCGCCGCAACGGCAGGCGACACAGGTGGCGAGGCGCCGCGGCGTCCGCGTCCGCCGCGTCGTGAGAACTAGTTCGTTGGTGGCCGGCCTCTCACGGCCGGCCGCGCTCTGCTCACTCGTCGCCGGATACCTCGCGCTCGTCGCGACGACGCCGGCGGCGGGCCTCCCCTCTTCGCAACGCACGGCGGCCGTCCAGGACGACCGCCGCCGCGAGGTGGCCCTCACCGTCACCGACGCCGGCTTCGAGCCGGCCCGCATCGACGCCCGCCTCAACGAAATCGTCGCCATCACGCTCACCGCCGGCGACACGCCGCACGGCCTCGGCATCGACGCCTACCGCATCGCCAAGCGGGTCGAGCCCGGCAAGCCGCTGCGCTTCGAGTTCCGCGCCGACACCACCGGGACCTTCCGCTTCTACTGCTCCCTGACCGGCGCCGACGGCCGTCCCCACGACGAGCACGGGGAGCTCGTCGTGCGGCGATGAGCGCGGCGTCAGGCGCGCCGGAGGCTGCAGGCGCCTCGGCGGGGAGCGGGCCTGGCGGGCCGAAGCACGGAGAATACTGGTGCGAAGGCGGGCGGCGGTGACGAACGGGCCCGTTGGGCCGGAGCGCGCAGAATCTCCACGACTCCGGGGTCGACTTCAACCCGGGAGTCGTCTTCGCTGGCAGGCGGCCGCCGCGCTCGTCGCCGCGGTCTTCGCGGCGCTGCTGGTCGCGGCGCCGCTCCGCTCGGCCATCGTCCTCGGCCGCCCCGGCGACGCGCCCTTCCTCACCGGCTTCGGGCCGGCGCTCCGGCATCGCGGGCTCCCCGGCCGCTGGACCACCGGCGTCGGCCGCGTCCAGCTGCCGCGGTCGCCGCTCGCCGCGCAGGTCACGCTGCAGCTCCAGGCGATCGAGACGCGCCCGGGCGACGCCGTCGAGGTGTACGTCGACGGCGCGCGCGTCGCGCAGGCGGCGCTGGCGGCCGGGCGGCAGACGCTGACGGTCGCCGTGCCCGGCTGCGACCTGCTGCGCGGGTGCCGCGCCCGCCGCGTCACCGTGCAGTCGGCGCCATGGCTCGACGCGGCCACCGGCGAGACACGCGGCGTCTTCGTGGCGCGCGTCGCCAGCGATCGCGGCGGCGTCGCCGGGGCGTCCGCGGCGACGTGGGCGTCCGCGCTGGCGCTCGCGTGCGGCATCGTCGCGCTCGCCTTCGCTGTCGCGCCGACCGTCCCGCTGGCCGCCGGGATCGCCGCGTGGTGCGCCGCCGCCCTGTGGATCTTCCGCCTCCCGCTCGCCCCGAGCTGGCCCTGGCTCGCCGTCGCTGCCTGGACAACTGTCAGTTTCTGCCACGTTTTCGAGGCGAGAAAACGGATCATCGGAAGGATCATCGGGAGCGGCATCGGAAGGAGCATCGGGAGCGGCATCGGGAGACTCTCCGGGAGCAGGTTGGAGGTGGCGGGATTTGCGATGTGGTCGGTGGGGCTGATCGCATTGCTGTTCATCGAGGCGGTCACCCGCGGCTGGGTGCTCGGGCAGCCGCAGATGCTGGACGCCTACTACCCGTGGCGCGCGCTGCTGCCGGCGACCTGGGAGCTGCGGCCGGGGACGCCGTTCGGCGACGTGCCGATGCTCGTCCATCCGTTCCTCGCCTTCACCCGCGAGCGCCTGCTCGACGGCCACCTGCCGCTGTGGACGGCGTCGCTCAACGGCGGCCAGCCGTTCCTGGCCGCCTACCAGGCCGCCGTCTTCTCGCCGATCACCTGGACCGCTCTGCTGGTGCCGCTGCCGCAGGCGACGGTCGTCATCGCGGCGCTGCGGCTGCTGGTCGGCGGCGTCGGTCTGTTCGTCTTCGTGCGCGGCCTCGGCCTGTCCCGCGGCGCCGCGCTCCTCGCCGGCACGGCCTACCTGCTGAATCCGTTCAGCGTCATCTGGCTCGAACATCCGCCCGGCGGCGTCCCGCCCTGGCTGCCGTGGATGCTGCACGCGGCCACCCGCGCCGCCGAGGGCCGGCGCTTCGGCCCGGCCGGCCTGGCCATCGCGACCGCGCTGGTGCTGCTCGGCGGACATCCGCACACCGGCCTGTTCTGCGCCGCCTTCGCCTCGACGTGGGCCGTCGCCGCCGCCCTGTCGACCGCCGATCGGGCCCGGCGCTGGCGGCGGCTGGCGGCGGTGATCGGCGCGCTCGCGCTCGGCGCCGCCCTCGCGGCGATTCAGGTGGTGCCGTTCGTCGAATACCTGTTCCTCAGCAGGGGCTTCACGTGGCGGCAGTTCACCGGCTTGAACCCGCTGGCGGCGCCGACGTCGACGCTGATCGCAGCGCTGGTGCCGCGCTTCCTCGGTGAACACGACGCCGGCACCTACGCCGGCGCGCTCAACTATCTCGAGCAGACGATGTACGCGGGAATCCCCGTGCTGATTCTGGCGGCCGTCGGGGCAGTCGTCGGCGTCGGCATCGCCGCGCCGCGCCGCGACTGGCGGGCGGCCTTCTTCGCGGCCACCGGGGTCCTGGCGGCGCTCGCCGTCTACGGCGCGCCCGGCGTGCTGCACGTGATCTCCGTGCTGCCGCTGGTCAAGGGCGCGACGCTGACGCGGATTCCGATCGTGGCGATCACGTCGGCGATCGTCGTCGCCGCCTTCGGCGTGGAGGCCCTGAGCGCGCTGGCGACCGACTCGGACCGACGGCGCGCACGCCTGGCCGCGGCGGGCGCGGCGCTGGCGATCGGCGCGGCGATCCTCCTCGCGTTGAACCTGCAGCGCTCGTTCCTGCTCCGCTCGATGCTCGAGGCCGAGACCTGGCGCTGGAGCCTCTGGGCGATCCTGCTCGCGGCCGGCACCGCCGCCGTCATCGCCGCCTTCGCCCGCCGCCACATCGACCGCCGCCCGCTGGTGCTGGCCCTGACCGGGCTGGTCGCGCTCGACCTGTTCGTCGCCGCGCGCGGCTTCCACGGCCTGCAGCCGGCCGACCGCCTCTATCCGGCCATTCCCGAGCTGACCCGCCTCAGCAACGAACCCGGGCCGTTCCGCGTCGTCGGGGCCAAGGGCGCCCTGATGCCGAACAGCGCCCTCGTCTACGGCCTGCAGGACATCCGCGCCTACGACGGCCTCGGCGTCGCGTGGTACGCCGACGTGCTGGACATCTCGCTGGCCTGGGTCCAGGCGCATCAGCAGCACGAGCTGCACGCGGCCGACTCGCGGGTGCTCGACCTGCTCGGCGTCCGCTACCTGATCGCGCCGCCGGACTTCCCCGCCGATCCCGCCCACTGGGAACGGATCGCGGACACGACCGCCCCGCTCTATCGCAACCGCCGCGAGCGGCCGCGCGCCTACCTGGTCGACGGCTACGTCGTGGCCACCGGCAACGACGCCCGCCGCCGCCTGCGCGACGGGACCGTCGACGTCCGCCGCGACGCCGTGCTCGACGCCGAGCCAGCCCCGGCGGATCGCCCCGAGCGGGGCCCAGAGGGAGGCTCGGGCCCGGACGGGGTGGGCACGGCGCGCATCGCCGGCTACGAGCACGAGCGGGTGACGATCGACACCGAGGCCCCGCAGCGCCGGCTGCTGGTGCTGTCCGACACGTGGTTCCCCGGCTGGCGGGCGACGGTCGACGGCGTGCCGGCGCCGATCGCCCGGGCCAACGTCGCCTTCCGCGCGGTCACGGTCCCGGCCGGACGGCATCGCGTCGTCTTCGACTACGCGCCCGGGTCGTTCCGGGTCGGCGCGGCCATCACCGGCGCCGCGCTGCTGCTGATCGTGGGCTGGACGGCGCTCGCCGAGCGGCGGCGCCGGATCGTCACGGCCTGACGCCCGTTGCGGCCGAGGCGGCCTGTTCCGCCTGCCGCAGCGCCGCCATCACGCGGTCGCGAACCGGCGGGTGCGACGACAGCACGCGGGCCAGCCGCGGCGGCCGATCGTCGACCAGATTTGCTTCCCACCGACGCCGCGGGCCCGATTCATCGCCCCCGCTGACGTCGGCCGGCACCCTCATCCGCGCTCCGCTCCTACGGAGCTCGCGCCGGATGTGGTCTGCTGCCCCAGACCAATCACGATTCGAGTGGCCCTGCCTCGATGCGCAGTGCGGCGAGCACCCGCTCGCGTACTGGCGGGTGCGACGAAAGGAGCTGCGCCAGGCGCGGCGGCCGGTCATCGACCAGATTGGTCTGGGAGAGGCGGCGCATCGAGGTGACGAAGGCGTCGGCCCCGCCGGTCAGCCGGATGGCATAGGCGTCGGCGCGCAGCTCGCGCCCGCGTGACAGCGCCAGCCCGATCGGCTCGACGACGCGGTGCGCGGCGAGGAGCGCCGCAGCCAGCACCGGCAGCCACGGCAGCGCCTCGGGCCGGGCGGCCCACCCGGCCTCCACCGGCGGCGCGAACGGCCATGCCCCCACCGGTGCCCCGAGCTGGGCCAGCAGCCACGCCGCCGCGCCCAGCGTCAGCGGCAGGGCGATGACCCGCCATGCTGCCGCCCGCCACACGTCGCCGTGGACGTGGTGGCCGATCTCGTGGGCGACGACCACCTCGATCTCCTCGTCGCGCAAGGTGTCGACGAGCGTGTCCGACAGCAGGATCTGGCGGGTGCGGCCGAGCCCGGCCAGCGCGGCGTGGGCCTGCAGCGTCTCGTCGCCGCCGCGCCATTCACGAACGGTGAGCTCGGCCCCCGATCGGCGGACCAGGGCCTCGAGCCGCGCCGCGAGCGACGGCCGGCGCAGCGGCCGCAGGCCGCCGAAGGCGCGGAGCAGGAGCGGCGCCGCCACCGTCCACGCCAGGTGCGCCAGGTAGCAGACGGCGGCGGTGACGATCCACCACGCGCTGCCGGTCCACCGCCACGTCGCGACCACGACCAGGGCGGCAGCGACGCCAAGCGTGATGCGCGCCGCGAGGCTGCGCAGGTGGGCCCGCAGCCAGCGCCCGGCCGACAGGCGGGCGAGGCCGTAGCGCCCTTCGAGGGTCCACGCGCGATGGCGGTCGAACGGATAGCTGGCCGCGTGCGCGGCGATCAGGACGAGGCCGGCGAACGCCGCCGTCGCGGCCCACGACGCCGTCGGCCCGTCGCCGAGGATGCGCACGGCGAGTCGAGCGAGGAGCGACCCCAGCCCCAGCGGGCCGCACGCCAGCAGGACGGCGGCAGAGGCCAGGAACGCGCCCGCCCCGGCCTGGAGGCGGGCCCGGTGGTAGCGAGCCGCTCGCGTCTCGTTGGGCATCGGGCCGTCGAGGGCCCGCGCTCGCGAGCCCTCGACTCCAGACTAATGCAACTGGAGGGAAATCAGCTTCGACACGCCCGGCTCCTCCATCGTCACGCCGTAGAGCCGGTCGGCGATCTCCATCGTCTTGCGATGGTGGGTGATGAGGATGAACTGCGTCTGGTCCTGCATGCCGCGCAGCATCTCGACGAAGCGGGCGATGTTGGCGTCGTCGAGCGGCGCGTCGATCTCGTCGAGCAGGCAGAACGGCGACGGCCGGTAGCGGAAAAGCGCGAACATCAGCGCCATCGCGGTCAGGGCCTTCTCGCCGCCCGAGAGCAGCTGCACGCTCTGCAGGCGCTTGCCGGGCGGCTGCGCGATGATGTCGATGCCGCTCTCGAGCTCGTCGTGCTCGTCGAGCAGGACGAGGCCGGCGTGGCCGCCCCCGAACAGCGTCGAGAAGGTCGTCCCGAAGTACTCGTTGATCGTGCCGAAGGCCTCGTGAAAGCGCTCGCGCGTGGTCTGCTCGATGCGCTTGATGGCCTCGCCCGTCTGCTTGATCGACAGCAGCAGGTCGGCGCGCTGTGTGGTCAGGAACGTGTGCCGCTCCTCGAGTTCGGTGAACTGCTCGATGGCCATCATGTTGACCGGGCCGAGCCGCTCGATCTTCTTCTTCAACTGGACGATGGCATCCTCGGGCGTCAGGGCGGCGCGCGTCTCCGCCTTCGCCACCGCAGCCTCACTATCGCTGGCGGCTTCGGCCGACTCGGACGCCGACGACACGTCGTCGGCATCCTCGCCGTCGACCGGCTCGTCGACCGCGGCGAGCGACGCCTCGGGCGTCGGCAGATCCGCGGCTGCGCCCGCCGCGATCTCGGCGGCGACGTCGGCGGCCGACATCTCGAGCGCCTCGAGGCACGCCGCTTCGAGGTGGCTCAGGTCGGCCTCGGCGGTCGCGCACGACACCTCGAGGCGCCCCGCCTCGGCGCGCACGCCGTCGACCGCACCGCGCGCGTCGCGGGTGCCATGCTCGCGCGCCTGATAGTCGGCCTGGAGTCCGGCGGCGCGCTCGTCGCACTGGACGACGCGCTGCCGCAGCTCGGCGAACGCCACCAGATCCGCGTCGAGAGTGTGGCGGTTCTCCCCGACCGACGCCTCGAGCTGGACGCGCTTCTGATCGAGGCGCGTGCGCTCGTCGCGGCGCGCCGTGATGCGCGTGTCGAGCTCGCGCGACTGCTCTTCGAGGCGCGTCACCTCCAACTCCAGCGCCGAGGCCCGCTCGACCAGCGCGGCGTGCCGCGCCTGCGCCGCCGCGGCGCTGCGGCTGGCCGAGCCGAGCGCGTCGCGGCGGGCGATGAGCACCTCGAGCGCCGTCGCGAGACGGGCCTCGATGATCTCGCGCTCGCCGGCGAGACGGGCGATCGCGTCGCGGGATTCGTCGGCGCGGACGTCGAGCTGCCGCCGCTCTTCCTCGTAGCGTGCCCGCTCGTTGCGGCCGAGCGCCTCGCGGCGGGCCACCCGATCGAGCTCCTCGCCGAGTCGCGCGACGTGCAGCTCGTGCTGCAGCACGGTCTTGTCCTGGCGGTGGCGCTCGCTGTCGAGGCCGGCCAGACGCTCGGTGGTCGTCTGGATCGATCGCTCGAATCTCGGCGATCTCGCCCTGCAGCGTCTCGAGCGCCGTCCGCTTGCCGGTCAGGTCGGCGGCCAGCTCGCGGACTTCGCGCCGGTTGGCGAGGATGCCGTGGCTGTCGTCGCCGGTGCCACCCATGACGAGGCGGCCGCCGCGATAGACCTCCCCGGTCGAGGTGACCACCGCGACCGGCGCCTCGAGCGACAGCTGCCGCGCGGTGGCGACATCCGGGGCGATCCACACGTCGCCGAGCGCCCAGCGGATCAACGCCTGGTGCGGGACCGACGACACGGACGACGGCGTCGATGGCCTGCGCCCCGTCGATGGCCGGGCGGGGCTCGAACGCCGGCGCGTCCCGATCGACCGACAGGAAGCCGCAGCGGCCCAGGCCGCGCTCGCGGACGAAGGCCAGGCCGCGATCGGCGTCGGCGGCGGTGGCGACCACCACGCACTGCAGCAGATCGGCGAAGGCGGCCTCGACGGCGCGCTCGCCGCCGGGCTCGACCTCGAGGTGGTCGGCGACGGATCCGTGGTGGCTGACCCCCGCCTCGGGCGAGCCGAGGATGAGGCGCGCCGCTTCGCCGTAGGCGGCGCGTGAGGCTTCGAGCTGCTGCAACGAGCGGAGGCGGGCGTCTCCGGCGGTCAGCGCCGTGTCCTGCGCCCGCGCGTCGCGGACGCGCCATTCGCGCTCGATCCGGGCGCTGCCCAGCGTCGCGTCGGCAGCCTGGCGGGCGGCGGCGGTTTCGGTGAGCGCGGCCTGCGACGTGGACAGCGCCTCCTCCGCCTGGACGCGCTCGGCGGTCAGGCGCTCGACTTCGATCCGCAGGTCCTGGGCCTCGACGTCGAGGCGTCCGAGCTCGCCGCCGATGCGCTGCCGGCCTTCCTCGGCGCGCTCGATCGTGTGCTGCAGCGTGGTCGTCGACTGCAGGTTCACGGTGGCGCTACGGCGGGCCGCATCGGCATCGTGATCGAGCGTCCCGATCTCGGTTTCGAGCGCCTCGACGGTGCGGGCCTCGTCGCGCAGGGTACCGCCGGCGGCATCGCGCTCGGCGTTGGCGGCCTGGGCCGCGGCGCGGCGCGTCTCGATCTCCTCGCGGGCGGGACCCTGCCGTGCCTCGAGGCTCCCGAGTTCGCCGGTGATCTCCTGCACGGTCTGGACGAGCGAGGCCGCCTGCTGCTGATCGAAGGTGATCTGCTGCTGCCGCCGCTCGTTCTCCAGCTCGCGCTGGTGGGCCTCGGCGCGCAGGCCGTTGGCCTGGCTCTCGGCCTCGGTCAGCTCGATGCGCACCCGCTCGAGATCGCTCTCGACCTCGGCCAGGTGGGCCGCCGCCACCTGCTCGCGCTCGCGCACGGCGCTGAGCGCCTCGCGCTGGCTGCGGATGGTCTCGGTGAGGCGCTCGTAGCGCTGCGCGAACAGCAGCTTCTCCCAGCGGCGCAGCTCGCCGCGCAGCCGCTGGTAGCGGCGGGCCTTGCCGGCCTGGCGCTTGAGGGCGGCGCGCTGGCGCTCGAGCTCGTAGACGAGATCGTCGACGCGGGTGAGGTTCTGCTGGGCGGCCTCGAGCTTCAGCTCGGCCTGGCGGCGCCGTGACTTGAACTTGGTGACGCCGGCCGCTTCCTCGATCAGCTGCCGGCGATCGGTCGGCTTCGAGCTGAGAATCTGGCCGATCTTGCCCTGTTCGATGACGGCGTAGCCCTTCACGCCGACGCCGACGTCCATCAGGATGTCCTGCACGTCGCGAAGGCGGACGGCGTGGCCGTCGATCAGGTACTCGCTCTCGCCCGAGCGATAGAGGCGGCGGCCGATCTCGACGTCACGGGAGATTGGCGGCTCTTCGACGGGTTCGCCGGCGGCGGCCGCGTCGCCTTCAGCCGGCGCCCCGGCGCCGAGGCCGGGCAACGTCGCGGCCTGCTTCGGCCGGGCGACGACGCCGCGCAGGTGGAGCCGGACCTCGGCCGCAGCGGTCGCCTTGCGGGCGTCGCTGCCGCCGAAGATCACGTCTTCCATCCGGTCGCCGCGGAGGCTCTTGGCACTCTGCTCGCCCAGCACCCAGGTGATGGCGTCGACGATGTTGCTCTTGCCGCACCCGTTGGGGCCGACGATGGCGGTGACACCGGAGTCGAACCGCACGTCGGCGCGATCGGGAAAGCTCTTGAAACCCGAGAGTTCGAGGCGTTCGAGGCGCATGGGAGACCGGAGTGTAGCAGCCGCTGCCTATGGGGGCAAGGGGCACGAGGGACCACTAGATGCTTGGGTGACTGACCGGCTCAGACGGAGAGAGGCGACAACTCCCAACCGCCAAGTTCCAACTTCCAAGGAACTCCCAACGCCCAACTACCAACCCCCACCTGCCAGCCGAGCTGGGCCGTCGGGAGTTGGGAGTTGGGCGTTGGAAGTTCCTTGGAGATTGGAGGTTGCGGAGTTGGAAGTTCCCGCCCGCCCTCTACGGCTGGCGGGTCGCCTGGCGCGTGGCTGCGGTAAGGCGGGTAAGGCTCTCGGCTTCGCCGAAGAGCGACAGCGCGTACTGCGTCTGCGGGTCGACGGAGATGAGGTGCCGGCGGGCATCCTCGGTCGAGAACAGCGCCAAGTCGATCTCGTAGCGAATCATCGCCCGGATGAAGGCCTGGTCCTTGCTCCAGCCGTCCTCGTCCATCGACGACGTGGGCGTCGTTGGTCAGGAAGGTCTTGAAGTCGGCCACCATCGCGTCGTCGACGGTGAAGTGCCGCGGCCACCAGGCGGCGATCCTTGCCGCCGACGATGCGGGTGTCGCCCTGCTCGGAGAAGCGCTGCGCGAAGTCGGCGAAGACCTGCCGGCCGTGCAGCGACCGCCCGAACCGGCCCGGGTTGAAGCCCTCGATCGGGCCGGTCATGTGCTTGTCCGGCTCGATGCCGCCGCCGCCGTAGACCTTGCCGGCCAGCGTCGGTGTGCTTCAGCTCAGCGCCTTTGTGCTCGCGCGGCTGGTCGTCCTGCTCGCGGAACGAGTAGGTGAGGTATTCGTCGAAGGTGCCGTCCCACGGCCGCTGGATCAGGCGGCCGCTCGGCGTGTAGTAGCGCGCCGTGGTCAGGGCCAGGCCGGCCTCTCCGGCGATGCGGTAGACCGACTGCACCAGCGCCTTGCCGAACGTCGTCTCGCCGACGACGAGGGCGCGATCGTGATCCTGCAGCGCGCCGGAGACGATCTCCGACGCGCTCGCGCTGTTGCGGTTGACCAGCACGATGACCGGCAGAGGCGCCGACCGTCGGCCGGCTCCGTGGCATGGTAGTCCTGGTCGGAGTTGCGGACCCGGCCGCGCGTGTAGACGATCATGTCGCCGCGCGGCAGGAAGCGGTTCGAGACCCGGATCGCCTGATCGAGCGGGCCGCCCGGGTTGTCGCGCAGATCGAGCATCAGCCGCTGCATGCCCTTGCCGTGCAGCAGCGTCGAGCGCGCGACCCAGATCGCGATCGGTGATCTCGGAGAAGTCGCGCAGCCGGACGTAGCCGGTGCGCTCGTCGATCATGAACGCGCCCTGGATGCTCGGGATGTTGACCTCGTCTCGCTCGACGGTCAGCTCGATGAGATCGTCGAAGCCGCGGCGCTTGATCGAGACCTTCACCGACGTGCCCTTCGGGCCCTTCAGCTTCGAGACGGCCTTGTCGCTGGCCCAGCCCTTGGCGCTCTCGCCCGTCGATCTTGGCGATCGATGTCGCCGCGGCGGATGCCGCGCCGGAAGGCCGGCGAGCCTTCGAAGACGTTGCCGACGGGATGTCGCCGTCGATCGCCTGGATGGTGATGCCGAGGCCGTAGTAGTGGCCTTCCTGCCGCTCGCGCATCTGGGCGTAGCTGCGCGGGTCGAAGAAGCTCGAATGCGGATCGAGCGTGTGCAGCATGCCGTTGATCGCGCAGTAGACGAGCCGGTCGGACTCGACCGTGCCCGACGTACTGGGCCTCGACGGCAGCGAGTGCTGCGGTGAAGACCCGGTAGCGCGCCTCGACTTCGTCCTCGGTGGCGAGGAGGCGCGGGCCGAACAAGCCGCCGGCGAGCGCAGAGACCGCCACGGCAGCCACCATCGTGCGTCCAGGCTCGGCGTAGGAGCATGGATCGACTGTAGCAGACAACTCTAGAAGCGGCAACGAGTTCCGGCCACTGAAGAGCCGTCCGCCGCTTGACCCCCGCGGACGGGCTTTCTATAATCCTGACAAGACGTTGCGGCGGAGATCGTCCCCGCCCACCCTCGCTGCAGATCACGTTCCCCGACCGCGACCAGCCGGCGCCCGCCTGAAGGAGCACAACCGCCATGTTTGGCCCACTCGGGCATGCCCGAACTGATCATCATCTTCGTCGATCGCGCTGCTCGTCTTCGGGCCGCGCAAGCTGCCCGAGCTCGGCCGATCGCTCGGCAAGAGCCTCGGCGAGTTCAAGCGGGCCTCCAACGAGCTGCGCAACACCCTCGAGGAAGAAGTCCGCGTCGAAGAGCAGCGGGAAGCGACGCAGAAGGTCACCGCGCCCGTCGACGCGCCGGCCGGCCCGCGCGCCGTCGAGGCTCCGGTCAGCCACGAGTCTGGGGTCAGCGACGAGTCTGGGGTCAGCCACGAGTCTGGGGGCGTCCACGACGCGCCTGGGGACGCCCCTCGCGCCGCGGTCGACACCACCCCGCGCGGCGTGCACGCGGACTAGCGTCCGCCGACGTCCGGCATTTCCATGGCCCTGGTGCCCTTCCCCGGTACGCCTGCCCCGTACGACGGCGATCACGACCCCGACGAGGCGTCGTCTGGCGCCGACAAGATGTCGTTCCTGGAGCATCTCGACGAGCTCCGGAAGCGGCTAATCGTCTCGGTCTCGGCGCTCGCTATCGGCTTCGTGGTGAGCTGGGCCTACGTCGAGAAGCTGCTCGACTTCATCTTCACGCCGCTGGCGGCGACCATCAAGGGCGGCAGGTTTCATGTACTTCGAGCCCGGCGAAGCCTTCATGCTGCGCATGAAGCTGGCCGCGCTGGCCGGCCTGTTCCTGGCCTTGCCGGTCATCCTCTGGCAGATCTGGCGCTTCGTCGCGCCGGGCTTGTACTCGAACGAGAAGCGGTTCGCCATCCCGTTCGTCTTCCTGTCGACGGTGTTCTTCACGCTCGGCGCGGCGTTCTCGCACTACGTCGCGTTCCCGTGGACGATGCAGTTCTTCGCCAGCTTCGAGCGGCCGGACATGATGTTCCTCCCGGCCATCAAGCCGGTGTTCGCGATGTACGTGAAGATGATGCTGGCGATGGGCCTCGTCTTCGAGATGCCCACCGCGGTCTACTTCCTGGCCCGCATCGGCCTCGTCACCGCCGGCTTCCTGCTCCGGCAGTTCAAGTACGCGGTGCTCGTCATCTTCATCGCCGCCGCCATCCTCACGCCTGGCACCGACATCGTGTCGCAGGCGCTGATGGCCGGTCCGATGATCGTCCTCTACATCGTCAGCATCGGGATCGCGTTCGTCTTCGCGAAGAAGAAGAAACCGGTCGATCCTGACGCGTAACACGACACTGCGCGCGACAACGGACGAGTCGGATCCATACACTCGTCCCGTCACCCGCAGTTCCCGCAAGATCCTGACTCGCTTGACGTTGACTTCGTTCAAGTCGACTCGTAGGATGGGGTCTGGTTTTTCTGACGTGACTCGGAGGCGTACTCGTGACGACAACAGGTAGACAGCGGTGGTGCAGGACGGTGCTCGGAGCATGTGTGATGCTGGCTGGCGCGACGTCCGCGGGCGCTCAGGCGCAGACGCCGGCGACCGCGCCGCCGGCACCGGCGGAGGCCACCCGGCCGGCGACCACCACGTTCCTCGGCGACACCGGTCTCTGGTACGTGCCGACGGCTGAAGTGCTGCCGAAGAAGCGCTACTCGGGCGGCGCCTACTACCACAACATCGACCGCGAAGCCGGCTTCACCGACATCGGCAACTTCATCGGGACCTTCGGCTACGGCGTCGGTGATCGTACCGAGCTGTTCCTGTCGATGCGGGTCGCCTCGCGCATCGACCGCGACTTCCGGCCCCTCGGCTTCATCGCCGACCCCGCCGGCGGCCCGGTCAACGAATACCCGGCGATGCAGGACGGCTGGTCCGGCACCACGTTCGGCGACATCTTCGCCGGCGTGAAGTTCAACATCCTGTCCGAGTACGCGCAGGCGCCCATCGCCCTCGCGGTGCGCGGTGTAGTCAAACTGCCCACGGGCAGTGACGACGCCGACAAGGGCACGTCGACCGGCAAGCCGGACTTCCTGGCCGACCTCATCGTCAGCAAGGAAATCAACAAGGCGTTCGAAGTGTCGGCCTACGGCGGCTTCCAGGTCCGCGGCCAGCCCGATCGCAACGGCTCCCTCGGCACCGACGAGATTCTCGAACGGCCTCCGCTGGGGCTTCGGCGTCGCGGTGCCGACGCGCACCCCGCTGCGGCTGACGGCCGAGCTCTACGGCGAGAAGTACTTCGACGACACGATCTCCGGCACGGCCCTGGTCGGCGGCGACGCGGTGTCACCGTACGTCTGGCCAAACCGCAACCCGGTCGAGTTCACGCTCGGCGGGACGTGGATCAGCCCGAAGGGATTCTTCGTCGGTGTTGGCGCCACGGTGAACTTCGCGCACGACGCACGCAGCAGCTTCGGGTCCCAGGAAAACGAGGGTGGCGACAACATGGGCGGGCAGGTCCGCATCGGCTACCACCCGGGCGTGCGCACCTACGTGCCGCCGCCACCTCCGGCGCCGCCGCCGCCGCCGATGACGCCGATCAACCGGCCGCCGACGGTGAAGGCGCGCTGCGAGCCCTGCATCGTCGAAGTGGGTAAGAGCTCGACGGTCACGGGCGACGCCAACGATCCGGACGGCGACGCGCTGACCTATCGCTGGACGACGCCGACCGGCCGCCTGGCCAACCCGGGCGATCGGCAGACGCTGTGGACCGCGCCCATGCAGGAGGGCTCGGTGCCCGTGACGATCACCGTCGACGACGGCAAGAGCGGCACGGCGACCGACACGGTCACCATCCAGGTGATCAAGCCGCCGGTGAAGGAGTACACCTTCGAAGACGTGCACTTCGACTTCGACCGCTACTCGCTGCGGCCGGAGGCGGTGCGCATCCTCGACGAGGCGATCCGCGCAATGCGTGACGACGCGGCCCTGAAGCTCGAGATCGAGGGCCACACCTGCAGCATCGGCACCGCCGAGTACAACCTGGCGCTCGGCGAGCGCCGGGCCACCGCGGTCCGCGACTACCTGACGTCGCGCGGCGTGACGGCGGATCGGCTCCGCACCGTGACGTATGGCGAGGAACGGCCGAAGCACGACAACGCGCGCGAAGAGACGCGCCGCCTGAACCGGCGCGCGCAGCTCGTCGTTCGTCTGCAGCAGTGAGCCCGGGCGCCGCAGGGCGCCTGTCGAGAAACAAAAAGGCCGGTCCCCAGGGGGCCGGCCTTTTCTATTGCCCGCGTTTCCCTCAGAAACGCGGGGGGCAGCTTTGGGCCGCGGCCCTGAGACCGGCGATGCGTTCAGCATCGCCGGTCAACCGCGGCGGGCTGCCGGGAGTGCGCGCCGCGCGACAGGCTTGCGGGCGTGGCCGTTACTTGGGCAGCTTGCGCAGCGTCACCACGTCGCCGACCTTGACGCCGTGGCGCTTGGCGAAGCCGCCGTTTGTCTCGATCACGTACGAGGCGACGGCCCTGGGCGGGTACTCGGGACAGGGATCGGCCTGGCAGGGCGGGACCGCCTCGGCGATCCACACCACCTTGCCGCTGGTGTCGGTCCAGAACATGTCGAGCGGGATGAGGGTGTTCTTCATCCAGAACGGGTAGATGCCCGGCCGCTCGAACAGAAAAATCATTCCGTTCCGCTCCGGCATCGACGGGCGATGCATCAGGCCGCGCGAGCGCTCCGGCTCGTTGCGCGCGACTTCGAGCGAGACCACCGTCTGATCAGGAAAGACGGCCTCGGCGCGGCCGGCCTGGGTCGCCGCATACTGCGCCCGGGCGGGACCCGCCCAGCACGCCGTGACGGCCAGGGCCACGCCAGCCGCGATCCGGGGGAGGCGCGTCGTCAATCGAGAGCCGGTCGTTGTCGTCATGTCACCTCGTGTACGATCATTCTAGACCGCCGGGAGATCCTCTCCGCGGCGGCCCCGAGTCCGAATTTCGCCGTGACGCTCCCCCGCCGGCCGGCGCCGTCCATCGCCGCACTCTTGCACGACGTCGTCGACGGTGCGCCGATCGCGCGCGAGGCGGCCGTGGCCCGCCTGGCGATCGAGGGCACGCGCGCCGAGGGCCTCGTCCTCCAGGCGCTCGCCGCCGCCGACCCGCGCGGCCAGGCAGCGCTGCTCGGCGTCCTCGAACGGCTCACGTCGCCGCGGGCACTCGAGGCCGGCGTCGCCCTGCTCTCCGCCGCCGATCCGACCGTCGCGACCGCCGCGGTCGCCGCGGTGCGGGCACACCTCGGCGCCGAGGATCCCGACATGGCGTCGCGCGCCCTCGACGCGCTGGTGACGACGAGCCTCGATCCGGACCGCGCCGAAGGGGCGCGGCTGGCCGCCATCGACGCGCTCGGCGACGCCGGCGGCGGCGCGGCGCAGGCCCTGCAGGCGCGGCTGCACGACGACCCGAGCGCCCGCGTCCGCCGCGCCGTCGGCGACAGCGGCGGCCCGGGCGGCATCGCCGGGGCGGGACAGATCGAGGCGATCGCCGCCGACCCGGGCCGCGATCCGCTGGCGGTGGGGCGCCTCCTCGGCGAGGTCGGCGCCCAGGGCAGCCTGGCGGCGCTGCACCAGCTCGTGCTGGCGGTCGCCCACCGCGAGCGCACCGCCGCCACCGACGCCGAGCGCGCTGGCTGGACGGTGGCCCTCGGGGCGGCGCATCACGCGCTGGCCGCCCGCGGCAGCCGCCTGGGGCGCCTCGACCTGCGCGATGCGCTGGAGCGCACGCCGCCCGAGCGCCTCGGCGAACTGGTCGCCGCCGCTGGAGCGATCGGCGACGCGACGTGCCTCGCGCCTCTCGCGTCGGCGTGGACGGCCGCCGAAGGGCCGACGCGCGCCCGCATCGAGGCGGCGTTCACGGCCATCGTCGCCCGAGAGAAGCTGACGCGGCGCCACGCCGCCGTGAAGGACGTGCTGGCGCGCTGGCCCCTCGCCGCCACCGAACTCCTCCGTCGCAGATCCTGAGATCTTCCGCGGGCTGAGCCCCGGGCTGAGCCCCGGGCTGAGGCCCGGGCGGAGCCCGCGGCGGAGCCCGCGGCCCGGCCCGCGGCGCAGGCTCGGGCCGGCCGGTCTCGGAGCGCGGCTTGGCGTAGGATGCGGGCCATGCGCCTGCGCGCCGGACTCGTCGCTTGCAGCCTGCTCCTGTCCGCGTTCGTGCTGCGGCCGGAGGCGTTCGATGCGCGGCTGCCGCTGGGGGTGGTCGAAGCGCAGCCCCTCGCCGCGCAGGCGACGCGCGTCGCCGACGCCCTGGCCTACGTGGGCGCGCCGCTCGCTCCCGCGGATTGGGAGGCGCTGCGCACGGCGGCGGCCGGCCGCGAGGCCGCGGCCGCGATCCAGGCCATCCTCGATCGCTACTGCCTCCTCGACGTCCACATCAACCCGGAGAGCCGGGTGCAGGTCGCGCCCGGCCCGGCCCGCGCCGAGCTCGTCGAGCGCGGCTGGCGCACCTTCCTGGTCAAGGTCCGCAACGAGGCCGGCGTCACTGCCCCACTGCGCCTGTCGAGCCCACAGGCGCAGCGGGTCTTCTCGCGCGGGCCGCGCGGCTTCAGCATGGATCCGCGGCCGGCGCAGACCATCTCCGCGGCGGACGTCGCCGATCGCTGGCTCGATCTCGAGATGTTCGACAAGCCGCCGCTGGCGGCGGCGCTCTCCGGGCTCGAGGTCGAGTACCGGATCGTGCAGCTCTCGTCGCGCGACGCCGGCCGCCGCGAGGCGACAATCGCCGCCGACGTCGGCCAGGGCTCGCAGGATCTCGGCTTCCGCAGCGAGGCGCCGATCCTGTTCACGATCCGGCCGTCGGTCGAGGTGACGCTGCGGGTCCGCGACGAGCGCGGCCGTCCGACGACCGCGGCGTTCGTCATCCGCGACGCGCAGCAGCACGTCTACCCGTCACCGGCCAAGCGGCTGGCGCCGGACTTCGCTTTCCACCCGCAGGTCTACCGGGCCGACGGCGAGACGGTGCGGCTCGCCGAAGGCGACTACGACGTCGAGGTCAGCCGCGGTCCGGAGTACGTGGCGCTGCGCCAGCGCGTCACCGTCGGCCGCCAGCCGATGGCGGCGAGCTTCGCGCTCTCACGCTGGATCGACCTGCCGGCGCGCGGCTGGTTCCCCGGCGATCACCACATCCACGCCGCCGGCTGCCTGCACTACGAGACGCCGACCATCGGCGTCGAGCCGCGCGACATGATCCGCCACGTCGTCGGCGAGGCGCTGAGCATCGGCTCGGTGCTGACGTGGGGGCCCGGCTACTACCGCCAGCGGCAGTTCTTCGAGGGCCGCGATCATCCTCTGTCGACAGCGGACAGCCGGATGCGCTACGACGTCGAGGTGTCCGGCTTCCCGTCCAGCCACGCCGGGCACCTGGTGCTGCTGCGCCTGAAGGATCAGGACTACCCCGGCGTGAAGACGCTGGACGACTGGCCGACCTGGACGCTGCCGATCCTGCAGTGGGCCAAGGCGCAAGGCGCCGTCGTCGGCTTCGCGCACTCCGGCTGGGGTCTCGAGATCGCGGACACCGCCATCCCGTCGCTCGAGATGCCGCGCTTCGACGGGATCGGCGCCAACGAGTACATCGTCGATGTCACCCACGACGCCGTCGACTTCATCTCGACCGTCGACACGCCGGCGCCGTGGGAGCTGAGCATCTGGTACCACACGCTGAACGCCGGCTTCCGGACGCGCATCAGCGGCGAAACCGACTTCCCGTGCATCTTCGGCGATCGCGTCGGGCTGGGCCGGAGCTACGTCAAGCTCGATCGGCTCGACTACGACCGCTGGGCCGAGGGCATCCGCACCGGCCGCGCCTACGTGACCGACGGCAAGAGCCATCTCCTGGACTTCCGGGTCGACGGCGTCGACGTCGGGACGCGCGACAGCGAGGTCCGCCTCGCCCGGCCCGGCTCGGTCCACGTCACCGCGCAGGTCGCGGCCCGGCTCGGCGAGACGCCGAACGAGGCGATCCGCGCGCTCCCGCTCAGCAAGGCGCCGTACTGGGATCTCGATCGGGCCCGCGTCGGCGACACGCGCGAGGTGCCGGTGGAGCTGATCGTCAACGGCCGCGTCGCGGCCACGCAGCGGATCGCGGCCGACGGGACGATCCGCCCGGTGACCTTCGACGTGGCGGTCGATCGCAGCAGCTGGATCGCGCTGCGCGTCCTGCCGTCGTCCCACACCAACCCGATGTTCGTCGTCGTCGACGGCCAGCCGATCCGCGGCTCCAGGGCCAGCGCCGACTGGTGCCTGCGCGCCGTCGATCAGTGCTGGCAGCAGAAGGCGCCGAAGATCGCCGAGCGCGAGCGTCCCGCCGCCGAGCGCGCCTACGAACACGCGCGCGACGTCTACCGCAAGATCCTGGCGGAGACGAAGGCGCCGTAGCGCCCATCCCTACGGACGCGCCAGGATCTCCTCGAAGAACGCGAGCGCGCGCGGGTCGCGGGACTGCCCGAGCCAGAAGATTGCCTGCTTCCGCACGGCCGGATTCCGATTGGTGCGCGCCACGTCGATCAGCCGAGGCACGCCATCGTCCTTCGGCAGCTGACTCAACGCGAACACCGCGCGCTCCTTGACCTTGGTCTCCGGATCGTTGGCGATCGCATCCGTGATCGCGGCCGTCGCCTTTCGACCGGCCCTCTGCGCGAGCCAGAAGAGGGCTTCACCGCGCACGACCGGGTTGGCGTCGCTTCTCGCGACGCCGGTCAACGTGTCGACGGCCTCCGCCTCGCGGCTCTGGGAGAGCGCGAACACCAGATGCTTCCGCAGCGTCTCGACCGTGGAGGCGTCGAGGAGGGCCTTGCGGACCAGCTCGAACCCGGTGCGGCCCCTCGCGTTCGCGGCCCAGAAGGCAGCCTGCTTGCGCGTGCCGATCGGCTTCTCCGGCGCCATCAGCGTCGCCAGAGCGCGATCCGCGGCCGCGTCCCGGTGCGCCGCTATCGCGAGCATCGCGCCGTCGCCGACACGGTCGTGCCGGTCGCCGTCAGGCACGGGACGGGCGGCCCATCGCAGGAGCAGGTCGATGCTGGCCGATGTGCTCACGCCGGTCAGCCAGTAGACGGTCGCGCCACCCGCATCGAGCTCGCATGACTCCGAGTAGGTGCGGATGCGCTGCACTTCGCGGTTCTCGACGCGATACAGCACCACGGCCTGACTGGCCGCTTCCAGTTGGATGGGGGTGCGCGCACCGGAGACGACGGACTCCGTGCCCGGCCGGCCTGGGTTGGACCGGTTCTCGTCGAGGGTGCAGCCGCCGTGGCGGACGCCGTCGCGGCCCTTGTCGTAGCAGCACCCGTCGTCGTCCGGATCCTGCGCCGGCACGCCGTAGGCGATCCAGATGGGTCCCGCCACGTTCGACAGGCTTTGGAACGTGCCCGCCAGATCCGCGCCGGGCCGCGACTCGAGCCGCGCGTTGCGGATGTTCGACTGCGCGGAGGCGCTGGCCGCGACCACGATCAGACCGACGACCAGGCTTGGAATTCGCGTCATGTGCTCACCTCGAGTCGTTGCCCTGCGCCAGGCCGCTACTTGAGCAGCTCCATCAGGTAGTCCATCGCGACCTTCGAGCCCTGCATCAGCGACAGTTTCTCGACGATGCTGCGCTTGAGCTCGGGGTCCGTTTCCTTGCGCACCAGCGCGACCAGCGCGTCGGCGTGGCTCTGGAGGAACAGACCCTCGATGACGGCCTTCTTCACCGCGGCCTCGCGGTCGGCACTGTAGATCTCGATCAGCGCGGTGCCGGTCTTGTCCTTGCCCATCAGGCCCAGGTTGCGGATCGCCTTGCGCCGCAGGTCCGGGTCGGGCTCGCTCTTGGCCAGCTCGATGAGCCGATCGGCGCGCCCGCCGATGAACATGGCCTGGAGGATCTTCCCCTTGACCTCTTTGACCGTCTCCTGCGCATAGAGCTTGGCGAGCTCGTCATGGGCGCCCATCACGCCGAGCTGCTGGATCGCGGCCGCCCGGAGCTCGGGATCCTTCTCGCCGGTCGCCGCGGTCATGATCCGGTCGCGCTCGCCGGCCACCATCCACGCCTGCAGCACGCGCTTCTTGACGCTGACGTTGGTGCTGCTCTGATAGACCTCGGCGAGCAGCGCCCGATTCTCGCCGCCGCCGTGCACCCCCAGGTACTGAATCGCCTTCGACTGCACTTCGGGATGCGCGTCGTCCTTGGCGGTGTCGGTGAGCAGCTTGCGGGCCCGCGGGTCGGACATCTGCGCCAGCACGAACAGCGCCCGCTCGCGCAACCTGGTGCTGCCGGCGCCGCGGAGGGTCTTCTCCAGGAGCGGCACGGCCTGCGCCGGATCCTGCTGGCCCAGCGCCTGCAGCGCGTAGAGCTTCAGATCCTCGTCCTGGATGGCGGCCGGCGCGACCGCTTGACCACCGGCGTTGCGAATGTCCATTTCGAGCGCGCGCGCCTCCTCGAGCGAGCGGCTCTTGGGATACGCCTTCTTCAGCGCCGTCAGCGTGTCGAGCGCGTCGGCGCGCTGGTTGGCGCGGTTCTGGGCGTAGGCCTTCCAGTACATCGCCTGGTCGGCCTTCGTCCCCTTCAGCGTGATGACTTGCTCGAACTGTTCGACGGCGCGTCGCCACTGCTCTTCGTCGATGGCCTGCCGGGCCTGCTCGTAGAGCTCGTTCTCGCGCGCCTGCTCGCCGTCGACGACGGCGAACATGCCCGCCCCTGGCGGAATCGCCGCGCTGGCGCCGCCCACGGCGCCGGCGGCGAGGGTCAACCCAAGGCCGATGATCGATACCTGCAGCTTCATGATCTCTGTGTCCTGTCTCGTCAGGCGCCGGTGAGGGCCTCGCGGCCCGACTGGCGCGTGCGATGTTCGCGATTCCGCACCGCGGACGACGCGATGCGCAGTTTGAAGAGCAATTCCTGCTTCTCGATGCGGGCCTGCAAGGCCTGCAGCTCGTAAGCGGACAGCTCGGAGGGACTACCAGTGACCTCGACCAGGATGCGCTGCAGCGACTCCAGGACTTCGGCCACGTTCGCGTCGCCGGCGTCCACGGCCGCGCGTCGATAGAGGCGCGTGGCCGCCAGCAGATCGCCGGCCCGCTTCTGCTCGGCGGCGATGCTCACGCGATCGCCCGGCGCCGTGCCGGCCAGCTCGACGAGCATCGCCTCGGTCCGATCGAAGTGATCCCCGAGGGCACTGAGCAGCACGCGCTCACGCAGCGCCTCGCTCGTGTCAGCGGCCAGTTGCGGTCCAACCGGCCCCGCCGGCGGTGCGGGCCAGAAGCGGCCTGCCACGAACGCCGCCAGGACGAGTGCGGCGACGCCGCCGGCGAGGGTCCATCGCATTGGCGCCGGCGCCCGCAGCCAGGCGCGCAGCCGCGCCAGGAGCCCGTCGACTGACGGGACCCGCGACGGCCGGCGCTCTGCGCGCAGCGCCGGCTGGAGGCGCCGCCACATCGCCGCCTCGAACCCGGCATCCGGCTCCGGCGTCTCGGTGTCGCCGACCATCGCCAGCAGACGCTCGAGCTCCGTTTGCCGCACCCGGCACTCGGCGCAGCCCTCGAGGTGGGCCCGGGCCCCGCGCGCGTCGGCCGCGGCGAGCTCGTCGTAGTACAGCAGCGTCAGGTCGTCTTCGTGAACGTGCGGTTCCGCCATACCCTTACACCTCGATGAACGGCTGGAGCTCGCGCCGCATCTTCCGCACGGCGCGGAAGATGCTGTGCTTGGTGGCGGAGGTCTTCAGCCCGAGCATCCGGCCGATCTCGTCGATGGACAGGCCCTCGAAATGGCGCAGCGTGAACGTCGCCCGCTCCATCTCGGTCAGCAGCGCCATCGCCCCGCCGAGCCGCTCCCTGATCTGGACGCCCAGCGCCGAGCGCTCGGGCGACGGCAGCTCGCCACCGGACTCGACGGCGGCGCGCTCCAGGGCTTCCGGTTCCTCGACGACCTCGCGTGTCGGCCGGGCCCGCAGCAGATCGATGGCGCAGTTCGTGGCGATGCGGTGCAGCCACGTCCGGACGTTTGAGCGCGCCTCGAACCGGTCCAGCTGCCGATAGGCCCGCAGGAACGTCTCCTGGACCACGTCTTCCGCATCCTCCGCCCGCCCGGTGACGCGGAAGGCGACGCGGAACACGGCCCGGCCGTGCCGCTCCACGAGCTCCCGGAACGCGTCGTCATCGCCGGCACGAACGCGGGAGATGACCAGGGCGTCGCTTTCCTGCATCCGAGGAGATTAGACGGGGCCGCCCAGGGGCGGTTAGCAGGCGCAAGGAAGGGCGGCGCCTGGAGCCGCCCCCGGGAACTCCCAAGCTCCAATTGCCAACCTTCCAAGGAACTTCCAACCACCAACGCCCAAGTCGGCAGGTGGCCAGCGACGCCGGCTCCGACGTCGGAGCCACGTCGTTGGGAGTTGGGAGTTGAGCGTTCCTTGGAAGTTGGAGATTGGAAGTTGGCAGTTCGACGCCCCGTGGCGAAGGCGGGGCGTCGTGACGCCTTCGCGAAGGCGAGCGTCAGTAGGCCTTCGCGAAGTACGCGTATACGTCGGCGGGCTGATCGCCGAGCATCGACCGCTTCCCCTCCGGCTTGCCTTCGCTGAACGGCACGTTGCGCAGCGTCGCCTGGGTCTCGGTCTTCACCTGCGCCTCGAGCGCGGCGTTCTCGGCCCACGGCACGACGACGAAGCCGGGGCGGCCGTCCATGGCCGCCTTGAACTCGTCGTAGGTGTCGACCCGCGTGGTGTGTTCATCGCGGAAGGTGCGCGACTTGGCCTGCAGCGCCGCCTGGATGGTGTCGAGCAGATCGCGCACCGCGCCGGGCAGCCCGTCGATGGGCAGCGCCGCCTTGGCCTTGATGTCGCGGCGCGACGAGAACACCTGGTTCTTCTCGAGATCGCGCGGCCCGAGCTCGATGCGGAGCGGCACGCCGCGCAGCTCCCACTCGGCGTACTTCCAGCCGGGCGTGTAGGCGTCACGGTCGTCGAGCATCACGCGGATGCCCGCCGCGCGCAGCGCGTCGGCGATCTCGCGGCACTTCGGCAGCACCGTCTCCTGCCAATTGCCCTTGGGGATCGGCACGATCACGACCTGATAGGGCGCCACCTTGGGCGGCAGGATCAGGCCGTTGTCGTCGCCGTGCGTCATGATCAGGCCGCCGATCAGCCGCGTCGACACGCCCCACGACGTGGTCCAGACGTGCTGCAGGGTCTTGTCGCGGGCCTGGAAGGTGATGTCGAAGGCCTTGGCGAAGTTCTGCCCGAGCAGGTGCGAGGTGCCGGCCTGCAGGGCGCGGCCATCGCCCATCAGCGCCTCGATCGAGTAGGTGCGGTCGGCGCCGGCGAACTTCTCGCTCTCGCTCTTGAGGCCGTCGAGGACCGACATGCCGAGCACGTTCTCGGCGACGTCCTTGTAGAGGGCCAGGATCTTGAGCGTCTCGTCGAGCGCCTCCTGCTCGGTCTCGTGCGCGGTGTGCCCTTCCTGCCACAGGAACTCCGTGGTGCGCAGGAACGGCCGCGTCACCTTCTCCCAGCGGACGACGTTGGCCCACTGGTTGATGAGGACCGGCAGGTCCCGCCACGACTGGATCCACTTGGCGTACATCGTCCCGAAGATCACCTCGGACGTCGGCCGCACGGCCAGGCGCTCCTCGAGCTTCTCGGTGCCGCCGTGCGTGATCCACGCCACCTGCGGCGCGAAGCCTTCGACGTGCTCCGCTTCCTTCAGCAGGAGGCTCTCGGGCAGGAAGAGCGGGAAATAGGCGTTGACGTGCCCGGTCGCCTTCAGGCGATCGTCGATCTCGCGCTGGAGGAGCTCCCAGATGGCGTAGCCGTACGGGCGGATCACCATGCAGCCCTTGACCGGCGAGTAGTCGGCGAGCTCGGCGCGCCGGACCACGTCCAGGTACCACTTGGAATAATCGTCGGATTGCTTGGTGATCTCGGTGACGTCAGACATGGTGCAGGGGCACGGGGGCCGGGTCGTGTGAACGGTCGTTGATGAAGACGGCGCGCGCCGTCGGTGGTCAGGAGGTCCGCTGTTCGGCCATGCGGAAGCCCCACATGGCGTCGTTGCGGGCCGGGAAGTCGCTGCGGTAGTGGCCGCCGCGGCTCTCCTCGCGCCGGAGCGCGGCGCGGGCCATCAGGCCACCGACCATGATAAGGCTGGCCAGCCGGGCGTGGTCGACGGCGGTCGCCGGCGGCTGGGCGGCCAGCCAGCGCCAGTCGGCGTCGAACGCGGCGACGGCAGCCTCCAGGCCGGCGCGGTCCCGGATCAGGCCGACCTGCGTCCACATCCGCGATCGGACGGCGTCGACGCTGGGCCGGTCGGTCGGCGCGGCGCCCTCGACCGGCCGCGTCGGAACCAGCCGGGCGCTGAAGCGCGCCGGCCACGTCCCCGCCGCCGTCTCGACCATCGCCTGGCCGGCCCGGCGCCCGAAGACAAGGCCTTCGAGCAGCGAGTTGCTGGCCAGACGGTTGCCGCCGTGGACGCCGGTGCAGGCGACCTCACCGGCCGCGAACAGGCCGGGAACCGACGTGCGGCCCTCGAGGTCGGTTTCGACGCCGCCCATGACGTAGTGGGCGGCCGGACTGACCGGCACCGGATCGCGGGCCAGGTCGAGCCCGGCGGTGCGGCACGCCGCGGCGATGTGCGGAAAGCGGGCGTGGACCATCGCCGCGTCGAGATGCTGCAGCGACAGGAACACCGGACGCCCGGTGCGGGCCAGCTCGCGGACGATGCCGCGCGAGACGCGATCGCGCGGCGCCAGGTCCCCCGCCGCCTCGTAGCGCGTCATGAAGGGCTCGCCGTCGGCGTTGACGAGCCGGGCGCCCTCGCCGCGGAGCGCCTCCGACAACAGGAAGCGCGGCTGGCCCTCGACCTGCAGCGCGGTCGGGTGGAACTGGACGAACTCCAGATCGGCGACGCGGGCCCCGGCCGCCCAGGCCATCGCGATGCCGTCGCCCGATGCCACTTCGGGGTTGGTCGTCTCGCGGAACACCTGACCGGCACCGCCGGTCGCGAGCAGCGTGGCGCGCGCCAGCGCGGTCCGGCTGGTGCCGTTCGGATCGAGGTAGTGGACGCCGACGGCCCGGTCGCCGTCCATCGCGATGGCGGTGGCCAGGGCGTGCTCGACGGCGTGAATGCGTGGATGGGCCGACGTCCGTGCCCACAGCGTCCCGCCGATGGTGCGGCCGGTGGTGTCGCGCGCGTGCAGGACGCGGCGGACGCTGTGCGCCGCCTCGCGGGCCAGCGCGACCTCGCCGTTCGGCTGGCGATCGAAGGCGGCGCCCCAGTCCATCAGCTCGTGGACGTCGGGCGGTCCGGCCTCGACGAGGATGCGGACGGCATCGAGGTCGCACAGACCGTCGCCGGCGCTCAGCGTGTCCTGGAGGTGCAGATCGGGGTCGTCGTCGTCGCCGACGGCGGCGGCGATGCCTCCCTGTGCGTAGCCGGTGTTGCCCTCGCCGGAGGCCGCCTTCGTCAGGAGCAGGACCGGCCCGGACTCCGCCAGCTCCAGCGCGGCCCGGAGCGCGGCGATCCCGCTGCCGACGATGAGGTAATCAGGGGAGGAGGACACAGGAGCGAGCCACGGCAGCTACGGGGTATCCTAGCTGAAATCCAGTGGGCGCCCTTACTGTTACCGTCCGCTCCGGCGCGCGCCGGACCTCCTATCCCATTCGCATCGGCCGCGGGCTGGCGTCGACCCTGGGCCGTTCCCTGGCCGCGCTGGCCGGGGCCGATTGGACGATCGTCGTGTCGAGCCCGAAGGTCTGGGCGGCGGTCGGTCCCCGCGTGCAGGCCGGCCTGCCCGGCGTCGCGGTCATCCTGGTGCCCGACGGCGAACGGGCCAAGCACCTGCGTACGGTGACCCGCGTCCACGACGCGCTGCTCGACGCCCGCGTCGACCGCAAGACGGTGGTGGTCATCGTCGGCGGCGGCGTCCTCGGCGACATGGCCGGCTTCGCCGCGGCCTCGTTCCTGCGCGGCCTCCGCGTCGTCCAGGTGCCGACCACAGTCGTCGCCCAGGTCGACAGCGCGATCGGCGGCAAGGTCGGCGTCAACCACGCCCGCGGCAAGAACCTGATCGGCGCCTTCCACCCGCCGCTCGGCGTCCTCATCGATCCCGACCTGCTGAGGACGCTGCCGGTGCGGGAGCTGCGGGCCGGCCTCTACGAGGTGGTGAAGTACGGCGTCATCGCCGATCGCCGGCTCTTCGGGCAGCTCGAGAGGGACCTGGATCGGATCCGCGCCGGCGACCCCGAGGCGCTGCTGCCGATCGTCGTCGCCAGCGCCCGCATCAAGGCGCACGTGGTGTCGGTCGACGAGCACGAGACCGGCCTGCGCCGCATCCTCAACCTCGGGCACACGCTCGGCCACGCCTTCGAGGCGATCACCCACTATCGCCGCTTCAAGCACGGCGAGGCGGTCGGCTGGGGCATGCTGGCGGCGGTGGCGGTGGCTCGCGCCCGGCGGGCGATGACCGCGGCCGAGGCCGACCGGGTAGTGGCGCTGATCGATCGCGTCGGCCCGCGCCCGTCGATCGCCGATCTGTCCGCCGCCGCCTGCGTCGCCGCCACCGCGCGCGACAAGAAGGTGCTGGCCGGCACGCTGCACTTCGTGCTGCCGACCGGCATCGGCCGCACCCGCGTCGTCACCGACGTGACCGGGGCCGCGCTGACGCGCGCCCTCAGGTCGCTCGGGACGAGCGCGTGAGGGCGAGCGAGCGGACCTTCTTCACCAGCAGGCGCGGCGCCATCCCGAGCAGCTCGGCGGCGCGCAGAGCGTCGTCGCCGCTCTCCTGCAGCGCCTTCGCGATCTTGCGCCGCTCCACTTCCAGCACGACGCGCCGCGTCGCGTCGTCGAGCGTGCCACTCAGGTCGATCTGATCCCAGGGGTCGGCCGGCGCGTCCGGCCGGACATGGAGCGGCGTCGTCGGCAGGTTGAGATGCGCCGGCTCGATGGTCGAGCCCTCGGCCAGGATGACCGCGCGCTCGAGGCAGTTCTCCAGCTCGCGCACGTTGCCGGGCCAGGTGTACTCGGTCAGCCGATCGAGGGCGGCGGCGCTCAGCACCGGCACCGGCTTGTTGAGCTCGGCGGCGGTGCGGCGCAGGATGGCCTCGGCCAGGAGCGGCACGTCGGCGGCCCGCTCGCGCAGCGCCGGCACCCGCAGCCGGAACACGTCGAGCCGGAAGAAGAGGTCCTCGCGGAAGGTGCCGGCGGCCATCATCGCGCGCAGGTCGCGGTTGGTCGCCGCCACGACGCGGACGTCGACCTGGATCGGCCCGCTGCCGCCGAGGCGGTCGAAGGTGTGTTCCTGCAGGGCGCGCAGCACCTTCGGCTGGAGCGGCAGCGGCAGCTCGCCGACCTCGTCGAGGAACAGCGTGCCGCCGTGCGCGATCTCGAAGCGGCCGGGCCGCCGCGCGACCGCGCCGGTGAAGGCGCCGCGCTCGTGGCCGAACAGCTCGCTCTCGAGCAGCGTGCCGGGGATGGCGGCGCAGTTCACCGCGACGAACGGCCCGTCGCGGCGCTCGCTGAGGGCGTGGAGGGCACGGGCGACGAGCTCCTTGCCGGTGCCGCTCTCGCCGGTCAGCAGCACCGTCGTGTCGCAGGTGGCGGCGCGACGCAGCGACGTCAGGGCAGCGCGGAGGGCCTCGTGCTCGCCGATGATCTCGGGCACGCCGCGGCGGCGGCCGAGCTCTTCCTTGAGGAGCAGGTTCTCGGTCGCCAGGCGGCGCTCGGCGAGGGCGCGGCCGACGATGAGGCGGAGATGGTCGGGATCGACCGGCTTGGCGAGGAAGTCGAGAGCGCCCTCGCGCATCGCTCGGACGACGTCGGGGACGGCGCCGTAGGCGGTCAGCAGGACCACGGGCATCTGCGGGTCGCAGGCCTTGGCGGCCCGCAGCACCCCGAAGCCGTCACCACGCGGCAGCTTGAGGTCGGTCAGGACCAGCGCCGGGCGGTGGCGCTGGAGCGTGCGCACGGCGTCGGGCTCGTCCGGCGCTTCGAGCACGCGGTGCCCGGCCACCTCGAGCGCCAGACGCAGCATCTGGCGCAGCGAGTCGCGGTCTTCGACCAGGAGGATGTCGCCACGAACGGGCGGGCCATGCGACTCCGGCGTCACAGCATCCCTCCACAACGACGAGGGCCCGGGCGACGTACGAGACGTCGTCTCCGGGCCTCAGGGGGGTGATTCTACCCGTGCCGCCGCCGGTCGTGCTTATCGAACCCAGCCCGGGGGCACACCAGCCTTGCGCGCGTCTTCCTCGGCATTGGCCAGCGTCGCACGGAACGTGTCCATCTCGGCCTTCAGCCGCTTGATCTCCGCCGTCCGGCTCGAACCGTCCTGTGCCGGCTCGTCGCCCTCGGCCGTCCCCGCGCGGCGTGCCGCGCTACGACTCTGCTGCTCGAGCGCGCTCAGCAGGAGCCGGTTGCGGTCCATGCCGTCCCGCGCGTTCTGCAGTCGGGCGCGCCAGCCCGCTTCGTCCGGCGGCAGCCCTTCAGCCGTCGCCTGCTGCCCGACCGGCTTCCCGTTGGCATCGAGTGCCGTCACGGTGGTCGCCGCAGCCTGGGCACCCGGCGTCGGCGGCGCGTACTTCTGGACGTCGGCGTCCGTGTAAACCTTGGCCGGCGCCCCAATCTTCTGGCGCCGCGTTTCTTCCGTGCGGGCCACGTCGGCGAGCGACTGCGCGCCCGAGTTCGCGACTCCCGCCACCAGGACCCCAGCGACGACGCTACCGATCACGAGCTTCATACATCCTCCGACACGATGGACGCCATCGACGCGCCGGGGTCGTGACCCGTGGCGCGAGGCGTCAGTCTGAACCGGGGGAGCGTCTCCGATGGTAGCAGACTCCCCACTTCCCCGTTATCGGCTCCCGTGGCGTCCTCATGCGCTGGCCACGCCCCCCGGTCCCGCAAAGAGTGCAGTCGCGTACCTCGCCGTGCAGGACAGGGTCGTCGCGTAACGGCACTCAGCCGGGGCCGGCAATGCCGTCGTCCGGCCACGCCGCCAGCACCGTGGCACCGCGCGGTCCGACTCGAAGCATCGCCGCGGCGCCGGCCCGGGCGCCGGAGGCACCGACCGCTTCGATGACGACCTCGATCACGTCAGGCCCCTGGCCGCCGCCGGCGTCGCTGCGCACCCAGACCACCACCAGCGGATCGCGCACCCCCGCGCCGGGCATGGCGGGTGCGAGCTCGCCGAGACGCCCCCAGGCGTAGGGCTGCCACGATGCGTCGCCGGCCGGGGGCGACAGCCGGCGCCGCCGCTGCTCGACGCGTCGCGACAGGGCGTCGACGTCGACCGGCCCGTCCGCAGTGACGAGCCGATCGGCGCCGCGCGGCGCCGCGGACGCGGCACCGAGCCGCACCGCGGCCAGATCCGGTTCGCGGGCGAGCGCGCCGGCCGCGATCTCCAGCCCGGCCTGCACCGCCGCGACGGCCTCGGCGTGGTCGGCGGCGGCGGCCGACGCCTGCGTCCCGAGAAGCGCGAACCAGCCGACGGCCGCGGCCAGGATGCCGAGCGCCGCCGCCAGCAGCACCGCGCCGAGCAGCGCGGCGCCGCGGTCCCGCCCACCCATCGGCCGCCCGCAGGCAGCGTCCGTGACTCGCTGCGGCCTCATGACAAGCCACGCAGCGCCGGCGGCGCGACATCGATGGCGACGTCGATGTCCTGGACCTCGCGCGCCGGCGTCGCCGCCAGCCCGCGCCGCGCCGTGGTCGCCGGGTCACGGCCGCGCGTCGTATCGTCGTCGGCCTCGAGACGGAGACGCACGCGGAGACGGCGGACGCGGAGGAGATCGGCGTCGAACCGGAAGGGCGAGACGCCGCGCCACGGGCCGTCCGCGACGCGGGCGGGCTCGATCCGAATCGGAGGCGCACCGGGCGGGTCGCCGTCGCCCCACAGCTCGACCTCGAACGCGACGACGTGGCCGGCCACGGCCAGGCCGCGGCCGCCGGCGCGGCCACGCAGCAGCTCGCCACGCGCGGCGTCGAAGCGGTAGCTGACGAGCTCGACGCCGGCGACGATCGCGTCGTCCGCGACCGGCGTGACGCCGGCGACCTCGAGCCCGGCGGCGTCGACCGCCGCCACTTCCCCGAGCTGAAAGCCTGGGCCCGACTCGAGCCACAGCACCGGCAGCCCGGCGCGCAGGCCGCAGCCGTCGACCAGGACTGGGCACGTCGGTCCGGGCACGAACAGCCATCGCGGCGGCCAGCGTCGCACGGCGGCCTGCGGCGCGCCGTCGGCGACCGTGACGATGGTCAGGCGATCAGAGGCGGCGACGTCGTCGGCGTCGGCACCGTCGAGGGCGACGATGCGAGGCAGGATCGGCGGCAGCCACGACGCCAGGCGCAGCGGCGTCGGCGCGACGATCGGTCCCGGCCCAGGCCCAGGCCCAGGGCCAGGACCGGCGGCCGCGGGCACGCGCAGCCCGAGCCCGGCCGCGCGCAGATCGGCGGTCAGCAACCGCGCCACGGCCTCGGCGCGCGCCGACAGCTCGCTCGAGGCCGGCTGCCACGCGAAGGCGTCCACCGCGTCGCCGAGCGTGCGCGCGGCCAGCGCCGACACGACGAGCGCCGCCGCCACGGCGATGAGCAGCTCGATCAGCGAGGCGCCCCTCATCGTGCCTCCCGCACCCGCGTCCCGCGCAGCACGACGACGCCGGGGTGATCGCCCAGTCGTGCCGGATCGATCGCCGCCGCACGCCGTGCGGTGGCCACCGGCGCGACGAGGACGGCGAAGAGCGCCACCTCGCCGGCGCCGGCCGTGGCGCCGTGGCGGCCGATCGCCCAGCGGCGGACGTAGGCGGCCCGCGCACCCGCGTCCGCACCGGCACCGAGGCCACGACCGGTCGCGTCGAGATAGTCGACGTAGCCGGCGGTGTCGCGCCACAGCGCATCGGCCGGCGACGGCCGCAGGCCGACGCCGCTGGATGCCGGTGGGTCGACCGTGAAATCCGTCGTCGTGTCCGTCACCACGGCGGCCGCGCCGCTCGGATCGGTCGAGGTGGAGAACGCCAGCGACGTCAGCGTAGCGAGCCGCGACTGCGCCGCGATGCGACCGATCGTCCGCTCGCGGGCGTGCACCGCCGCGGCCCGACCGGCGATGAGCGCCGTCGACACCGACAGCCCGACGACGGTCATCAACGACACCGCCACCACGACCTCCACCAGCGTGAACCCGCGCCTGTCCACAACAGCCTCCTTCCCGGCTCCGTGCCGGCCCGGGCGGTGTCAGAGCAAACGCCGGGCCGACGGCCGGGGCCGCGGCGGACGCGGAGGTTTCGTGCGGAAGGGGTGGGATTCTGCGGCAGAAGTCGCGCCGCGCGCGACGGCCGCGGAGGCAGAACCTGCGTGAGTCCAGTGGACTAGCCGTGCTGCGGCAGGCCGATGGCGACCACCAGCCCGCCGCCGGCGGGATGCTCGAGCGCGATGGTCGCGCCGGGGTGGGCGCGCACGACCTGGGCCGCCCGCGGCAGGCCGAGGCCGATGTGTCCAGGCTTGTCGGTCGCGAACGGCTGGAACACCCGGGTGCGGACGTCCGCGGGCATACCGGGGCCACGATCGGTGACGACGATCGAGACCCGGCTGGCACCGGGGACCTGTGCCACCGAGACCTCGACCGGCGGGGCCGGCGACACGAGCGCTGACGCTTCGATGGCGTTGCGGATGACCGCGGCGAGGACTTCTTCGAGCAGCACCTGATCGCCGTGGACCATGCCGCTCGGCGACGACGACACCTGGACGGCCGCGTCCGGCCGCTCGGCCTCCTGCCGGGCCAGCGTGATCGCCGCCCGGACGGCCTCGACCGGCGCGAACGCCGTCGCCGTGATCGGCAGCGGCCGCACCAGCGCCCGGAAGGCCTCGACCGTCGCCAGCATCTTCTCGGAGCTGGTGGTGATGTGATCGAGCGCCGATCGATCGGCGTCGCTCAAGGCGCTGCGCTCGACGAGATGCGCGTAGCCGTGGACGGTCGTCAGGCTGTTGGCCAGCTCGTGGGCGAGACCGCTGGCGAGCCGCGACGCTTCTGCCGCGGCATCGGGGGCCGGCTCGGCGCGCGCCGGCGCAGGCTCCATCTGTACCGGGGCGCCGACGATGGCCGTGCTCAGAACCGCGACGGCTCCGCCCCGAGCGCCGCGTGGCGTCCACCTGGTGATGGCGACGGTCAGGCGCGGTGACGGCGCGGACGCCGCGTCGGTCAGCACCGTGAACGGCGCCAGCGTGTCGCCGGCGTGGGCGCGCGCCAGGCCGTCGGCGATCGCCGGCCACGCCGCCAGGGCGGTGCGATACGGATGCCCGGTGCCGGGTCCGGCGATGCCGAGCCACTGACGCGCCGGTTCGGTACAGCGCCGCACCACGCCGGCTTCGTCGGTGACGACGAGACCGACCGGCAGGGCCTCGAGCACCGCAGCGTCGACGGTGTCGGCAGCGGCCGCCGATCCACCGGCGATCGCCGATCCCGGCCCCGCCGCTCCGGGCATCGCCGCCGGCCGGCTGGTCAGGGCGGCCTTGATCGTCGCCGCGGCGAACGCCTCCTCGGAGAGGCGATCGCGGGCCGGGGCCGAGGTCTCCCGGCCCGCCTTGCGCAGCCTCATCGCCCCGAAGACGAGGAGGATCACCAGGCCGAGCATCGCAGCACTGGCACCGATGAGCGGCAGCAGCGGGGAGTCGGTCATGCTCACGGATAAAACGACAGGTACCACGTCACCAGCGGCTCGCCGACCAAGCTCGCGACGAGGGCGCCGAGCGACAGGAAGGTGCCGAACGGCAGGGCGTAGCGCATGCCGTCCTTGGCCCGCGACAGCATCAGGGCGCCGACCAGCGCTCCGCTGCACGAGCTGAGGACGAGCGTGACGATGACGGCGCGCCAGCCGAGCACGGCGCCGATCATCGCCAGCATCTTGACGTCGCCCATGCCCATGCCTTCGACCTTGCGCCAGCGATAGTAGGCCTCGGCGATCAGCCAGAGGCTGCCGCCGCCGAGCAGCACGCCGATCAGCGAGTCGCGCCAGCCGGGCGGCAGCCAGACGCTGGCCAGCACGCCGAGCGGGATGCCGGTGAGGGTCATCGCGTCGGGCAGGATGCGGTGATCGATGTCGATGAACGCGAGCACGATCAGCACCGCCGCGAAGACCAGCCGCACCAGGAGCAGCGGGCCGGGCTCGAAGACGAACGCGTGGAGCGCGAAGACGACGCCGGTCAGGGCCTCGACGGCCGGATAGCGCGCCGAGACGCCCTCGCCGCAGAATCCGCAGCGGCCGCGGAGCAGCAGCCAGCTGACGACCGGGACGTTGTGGTACCACCGCAATGTCTGGCCGCACCGCATGCAGCGCGACGGCGGGTGGACCACCGACTGGCCGAGCGGGATGCGATAGATGCAGACGTTGAGGAAGCTGCCGATGCACAGGCCGATCAGGCCGAGCGCCACGGCGATGGCGGAGACCGGCAGCGCCGCGAGATCGAGGCCGGTCACGAGCCCGCCGCCGGGGTGATGGCCGTCGGCGGCGGCTCCTTGGGGAGCGGGGCGAGCGTCGAGCCCTCGCCGAGGGCGACGTCGCCGCTCCACGGCCCGAGGGAGAAGACGAAGCCATCGGGATCGACCGGGATGCCGCGGATGACGCCGCTGCGGGCCAGCGATTCCCAGCTCATCGGCATCGCGCCGCCGCGCTGCCGGTAGACGCCGACGACGCGGCGCAGCTCGTCGAGCGCGTCCATCGCGTCGAGCTGGCGCAGCCGGCGCGCGGCGTCCTTGCGGATCCAGTCGTTCTCGCCCGACTCGGCGAGCACCTTGAACAGCGTCCGCGAGGCGCTGCGGTGCCCGCCCTGGGCCAGGGTGGTCGCGGCCAGCGGCTTCAGGAACCAGGCCGCGCCGGGCAGCCGGCTGCCCCGCTCGAACCACTCGGCGGCGCCCTTGTAGTCGTGCATCGCCCAGAAGTGGACGAAGCCGATGTCCTGCATGTACTGCCACTTCGTCGGCTGCGCCGTGCAGCCCCTTTTGCAGCAGCTTGACGGCGAGGTCGGGCCGCCCGGGCCCGCCCGGCTTCGGCTCGGACAGGAAGATCGCGCCGAAGCGATAGGCGATGTTGTAGTACGGGTCGAGTCCCGTCGCCATGTCGAGCATCGGATACAGGAGAGCGTAGTCGCGGTCCTGCTCGGTCTCCTTGCGCGCGCTGCCGAACACCTGCAGGGCGCGGATCCAGTAGACGTCCGCGGCGAGCAGATCGTACGAGAGGGCCATCCGCCGCGCCACCTCCGGCGACTGCAGGTAGAGCACCTGCTCGGTCGGCCTGTCGGTGCGATAGGTCCGATCGCGCTGGACCTGGACGCCGACGGCGGCGGCGGCGAGGACGGCAGCGGCGGCGAGCGCCGGCAGCCGGGCCAGCCCGCCCGTCACTTGAAGTCTCTCCGCGAGAAGAACAGCGAGGCCAGCGTCAGCAGCGCCGAGACGTAGAGCACGCCGTAGCCGAGGGTCATCGCGATGTAGCCCGGCGCGATCGGCTGAGCGTGGACGAACTGGCTCTTGACGTCGAACGGGGCCAGGTTGGGCAGCGCGTAGTAGAGCGCGCGCGCCATCCAGGCCACCGGCGCGCTCTCGACGACCTGCTCGAAGTTCTTCAGATCGGCGCCGAACTGGCCGGCGATGACCAGGCCGACGGTGAAAGCCGCCGCCAGCACCGGGCTGGTGAACGTGGAGAAGAAGATCGCGATCGCGGTGACGACGGCGAGCTCGGCGAGGATCATCGCCGCGGCGACGATGATCCTCGGATCGGTCGCCGGCGCCTCCCACCCGGCCTTGAGGTCGGCGGGGGTCAGCCAGCCGTAGACCGCGAGCACGGCAACCAGCGCCGCCGTCATCACGCCGACGTTGACGGCGAGCGTCGCCACCAGCCCGAAGAACTTGCCGAGCAGGAGCTCGGTGCGGCTCATCGGCTTGGCCAGGAGCGCGTAGATGCTGCGCCGCTCGACTTCCTTCGAGACCAGGCCGATGCCGATGAAGATGGCGATGAAGTGCCCGAACAGCGAGATCGCCGCCAGGCCGAGGTCCTTGATGATCTTCACTTCCTGGCCGGCCGTGAGCTGGCCGAGCAGCAGCGACGCCGAGATGATCAGGATCGCGAACAGCACGATGCTGTAGAGGACCTTGTCGCGCACCGACTCCTTGAAGACGTTGGCGGCGATGCGCAGGACGGTCGGCAGCGAGACGCTCATCGCGCACCTCCCGCCGGCGCTGTCGGGGGTGGGGGCGCGGCGGCGAAGCGATCCGTGCCCGCCGCCTGATCGACCTGGCGCACGAACAGATCCTCCAGCGTGTCGTGGATCTGCGTGATCGAGACGAGACGGCCGCCGGCGGCGATGAGATCGCGCGCCAGCTGCAGCGGGTCGTCGGCCGGCAGCGCGTCGACGGCGTAACGGCCGGCGACGATCGTGGTCACGCCGAGCACACCGGCGATGGGCCGTCGACGGCGGCAGCGGCAGGCCGTCGAGGATGATCTCCCAGCCCTTGAGCTGCGGCGTCACCAGTTCGGTGAGCGTCCCCGACGGCCATCAACCGGCCCTTGGCCACGATGGCGATCCGGCTGCACAGCGACTCGGCGTCCGACAGGATGTGCGAGCTGAAGAAGACGGTGCGTCCGGCGTCGCGCAGCCGCAGGATCAGCGCCCGGACGTCGCGGCGGCCGAGCGGGTCGAGGCCCGACATCGGCTCGTCGAGGAATACCACTTCGGGGTCGTTGATCAGCGTCTGGGCCAGGCCGACCCGCTGGATCATGCCCTTGGAGAACTTGCGGAGCTGGAGCCGGCGCTCGGCGCCGAGGCCGACCTCGTCGAGCAGCCGCGAGACGCGCGCGGCCCGGTCGGCGCCGCGGTAGCCGAAGAGACCGGCGAAATAGGTGAGCAGCTCCTCGGCGGTCAGGTAGTCGTAGAAGTACGGATTCTCGGGCAGGTAGCCGATCCGCCGCTTCATCGCCAGGTCGCCGAGCGGCCGCTCCAGGATCGAGGCCGTGCCCGATGTCGGGTAGACCAGCTGCATGAGCAGCTTCAGGGTGGTCGTCTTGCCGGCCCCGTTGGGACCGAGGAAGCCGAAGACCTCACCCGGCTCGACCGCGAGGGTCAAGCCGTCGAGGGCGCGGTACGGCCGCGGCCGCCAGAAGCCGACCTGGTAGTCCTTGGCGAGGGCATGCGTCTCGATCGCAGGCATACCGCAAGGGAATCGGCTCGGCGGGACAGCCTCTTTACCGGGGTGGTTTACTTCCTGACGCCGGCCTTCTTGAGCTCGTGCTCGATGGCCATGTCCATGATCGGCACCCGGGTGTCGGGCATCTGGATGCCGTTGACGAAGAAAGTCGGGGTCGAGCGGACGCCGAGGAAGCCGCCGAGCGAGGTGTCGGTCCGGACGTCGCCCAGCACCTTCGGGTACTGCGCGTCGAAGTCGGCGACCCCGCCGATGTCCCGCACCGCCCGTTTCAGCCCTTCGATGGTCAGCGTCGGCTGATTGGAGAACAGCCAGTCCTCGAGCGCTTCGGCCTTGCCCTGCTTGCGGGCCATCCGGACGGCCGCGGCTGCCTCGCAGGCGATCGGGTGCGGCCCCTGCGGAATGCTGGCGTTGCACTCCCCTTCGAGGGGAAAGTCCTTGGTCACGAACTTCACCTTGCCCGGGGCCTCCTTGTCCCATTTCGCCTTGAGGGGCTTGAAGGCCTGGAAGGTGTTGCCGCAGGGCGGGCACTGGTAGTCGTTGAACTTGACGACGACCACGACGGCGCCGGCGGCGTCGACCGGGATCATCCGCCGGGTCGCGGTGTTCATGTAGTCGTCGAGCTGGGACGACTGCGGCAGGGCCTCCTCGGCCGGAGCCGGGGCCACGAACTCGGGCGTCTCGCCGCCCGAGGCGAACACCGGTTCGGCGGCCGCCCGCGGGAACAGCGCCAGCAGCGCGACGGCGGCGGCGGCGAAGGCGGCGCCGAGGACGAGCGCCGCGGGACGGGCCAGCAGGCCCTTGAGGTCCCGGGCGACACGGCCGGGCACGGAAGCGAACGGGAATCGAGTCATGAGGGCACCGATCACACACACGCCGAGCGTCGCCACGTCGATCGTGACGCACAGCAGACAGACCACATGGAGCACGAGCCAGGAGGCGATCGCCAGGTAGGCGGCGAACGCGACGCCGGGCAGCGAGAGCAGGAACACATAGGCGCCGACGTGCGCCGGATCGGGGACGCGCAGGAACCGCGCGCCCGCCTGCAGCGCCAGGACTCCGCCGAAGAACAGGACGCCGAGGACCGCCACCGGGATGCCGCCGAGCTTGCCGTAGGCGCTGCCGTAGGCGGTGGTGCAGTTGACCGTCTCGCTGACGTCGCAGACGCTCGTCACATCGGGGTGCCGCACCAGGTCGGCATGGACCCACGTCGCCGCCGAGGCGGCAGCGAGCCCGAGAAGGGTGAAGGCCAGGAGAAGGGTCGCTCGGGACGTCATGTCCGGCGGTCGGAGTGGGCCGATCGTAGCACGCGCACCGGCGTGCCCGCACGGACGGCCCGGCCGGCGGTCTCCGGCGCCCGGGGAGGGGGGCGGAGTCGCCGCGGGGCGCGGCTGCGCCCGCGGGCGGGCTACGCCGCGGAGGGGCCGTCCGGCCAGGAGGGCGAACTGTCGGCTCCCGCGGCACCCTGGTCGCTGCCGGGGGACGACGGCGTCGAGGGCCGCGCGAACGGCCGGATGTTCGAGCCGTTCGACGCCTGCCAGGCGGACGCCAGCGCGTAGAGGCCGTCGCGCGACGAGGGGCGCATCGACAGGATGCGCGCTTCCGGACGCGGGACGATCGTCAAGGCCACGGCTTCAGCTCCCTTTGTGCTACTGCAGCGGCTCGATGGTGCCGCCAACCACGAACGGTTCGATCGGCGCCACGCCGGCGTGGTCGACCCAGATGCCGCCGTCTTCGGCGACGGCGAAGCCGCGCCGCCCGAGGTTCGGGTTGGTCGGCGTGGCCGAGTAATAGAAGTCGCTCATGGTCGGATCGCCGTTGCAGTCGAGCGGGCCGAGCACGCCCGTGTCGCCGACCCCCAGGTTGTAGGCGAAGCCGTGCTTGACGGGCAGCGCGAAGTCCGGCGACGCGAAGCCGGCGATCGACAGCTGCAGCGCCGACGTCGCGTAGAAGCCGCCGCCGCAGCTGCCCGAGTAGGCGTTCTGGCCGCTCGACGCGGTGCGCGACGAGCCGATGGCGGACGCCTCGTTGGCCGCTGCGCGCGCCGCGATCAGCGACGGAATCGCGATCGAGGCGATGACGCCGATCAGGGCGACAACGATGAGGAGTTCGATGAGCGTGAAGCCCTGCTCGCGGCGAGCGGGACGGGCGGAGGCGGAACGACGAGCGCGCGTCATGATCGTAACTCCAGCAAAAGCCGTGCTCGAACCCGGAGCGCGCTCGCCTGCACGGCGGTGCGTGCGGCGCGCCAGCCTCTCGCGTCGCCGCGAATCGAGGCCGTCAATTCGTGGTCCTGGGCCGCGCTCGACTGACATTTCGCGTCACCCGTCTACTGGAGCGGATGGATGTTCGCCGTCGGCGCGCCGACCATCTCGAGCTCCGTCGGCGCCACGTTGGCCACCGCGGTGTTGACCCAGATCGATCCGTTCGGCGTGACGGAGAAGGCGCGCGCGCCGCTCAGTCCGGGCTGGGCCGCCACCGCCGTGCCGTAGTAGCCGGTGGCCGTGACCGCGCCGTTGCAGTCGGTAGGCCCGGCGCCCGACGTGGCAGAGGCCGCGAGCACCATTGTGTAGCCGCTCTTGAGGACGGTGTCCGCGCTGGTCATGTCCGGCGACAGGAACGGCACCAGGTCGCCCGGGCAGTAGAGACCGAGACGGGTCAGCCGGTCGGCGTAGCCGCCGCGCGCGGCGGTGTCGGAGTAGGCGTGCTGGGCGCTCGAAATCGCCCGCATCGAGCCGATCGCCGAGGCCTCGTTGCCGGACATGCGCGCCCGCAGGAGACCGGGAATCGCCACCGCGGCGAGGATACCGATGATCGCCACGACGATCAGCAGCTCAATCAGAGTGAAGCCGCGCTGTTTCTGGTGAGGCATCGATCCAACCGCCCTTCCGCTCACGTCCACAACGAACGCGAACCGTCGCTCGCCTTTTAGCAACTCGCATACCAGGTCGGCCGGGCAGGCGGGGGTGTCACGCCCTGCGCATCGCCGCGCAGAACGCGACGGCGATCAGCGCTGGCGCGGCCGGGAAGCGACAATTTGTGTCGGTCTCCCGTTCGCGCCGTGTCAGTCGTCGACGGTGGCGAGCTGGTATCGGTAGGGCCGCGAAGAGTGGCGGAGGGCGGCCCCAAAAAGCGAGCGAGCCAGGTCCGGCGCGAAGCGCCGAGCCTGGCTCGTCGAAGCTCTCGGCTGTCAAGCCTAGAGCGGAGCAAGGAACCGTGCCGCGGGTGCGGCACGGAGGTGTTACTGGATCGGGTGGACCGCCGGCGTCGGGGCCACAGACATCGCGGCCTCGGCGGGAAGAGCGCCCGAGATGTCTTCCCACACCGTGCCGACCGTGTTGACCGCGAAGCCGCGGCTGCCCGTCACGTTCAGGTTGGCCGCCGCCGCCGTCGCGTAGTAGCCGAGCACCGTCGCCGTGCCGTTGCAGTCGTTCGGACCAGCGCCCGCGCCAGCCGCCGCCACCATCGTGACGTTGTAGCCGCTCTTCAGCACGGTCGCTGCCGTCGTCAGGTCGGCCGACAGGAACGGCGCCGTGCCGCCCGCGCAGGCGAAGCGCATCACCTGGAGGCCGGTCGCGTAACCGCCCTGGGCGGCCGCCGACGAGTAGACGGCCTGGCCGCTGGAAACCGCGCGCATCGAGCCGATGGCCGAAGCCTCGTTGCCCGACATGCGGGCGCGCAGCAGGCCCGGGATGGCGATCGCCGCGATGATGCCGATGATGGCGACGACGATCAGCAGTTCGATGAGGGTAAAGCCCTTGGTATCTCGGATCTTCATGTCTGGCTCCTAGCAGAAAGTGTTGTCCGGACCCGGTTGGTCCGGATCCTCCCCGCCGCCCGACCGAAGTCCCGAGGGCACTCGGTGCTTGCGAGGCGTCGCCCTACATAGAGCAACACGCATACCAAGTCGGCCTCACCTCCGGAACGTGGCAGGCCGCGCATCGCCGCGCAGTACGCCATGGCGAGCGACGCTGCCGCGACCGGAGAGCGACAATCCGTGTCGGTCCGACTGCCGCGTGGTGTCAGTCGTCGGCGATGGCGAGCTGGGGGTCGGTGGGGCCGCGAGGAGCGGCGGAGGTCGCCGCAAAATGCGAGCGAGCCAGGTCCGGCGCGAAGCGCCGAGCCTGGCCCGTCGAAGCTCTCGGCCGTCAAGCCTCGAGCGGAGGTAGCACCGCGCCGCGGGTGCGGCGCGGAGGTGTTACTGGATCGGGTGGACCGCCGGCGTCGGGGCCACAGCCAGAGCGGCCTCGGCGGGAAGAGCGCCCGAGATGTCTTCCCAGACCGTGCCGACCGTGTTGACCGCGAAGCCGCGGCTGCCCGTCACGTTCAGGTTGGCCGGAGCCGCCGTCGCGTAGTAGCCGAGCGTCGTCGCCGTGCCGTTGCAGTCGTTCGGACCAGCGCCCGCGCCAGCCGCCGCCACCATCGTGACGTTGTAGCCGCTCTTCAGCACCGTCGCCGCCGTCGTCAAGTCGGCCGACAGGAAGGGCGCCGTGCCGCCCGCGCAGGCGAAGCGCATCACCTGGAGGCCGGTCGCGTAACCGCCCTGGGCGGCCGCCGACGAGTAGACGGCCTGGCCGCTGGCAACCGCGCGCATCGAGCCGATGGCCGAAGCCTCATTGCCCGACATGCGGGCGCGCAGCAGGCCCGGGATGGCGATTGCCGCGATGATGCCGATGATGGCGACCACGATCAGCAGTTCGATGAGGGTAAAGCCCTTGGTATCTCGGATCTTCATGTCTGGCACTCCTAGCAGAAAGTATTGTCCGGACCCGGTGGTCCGGATCCTCCCCGCCGCCCGACTGAACATCCCAGGCAATCGGTCGCGGCGCCCGTCCTTAGAGCAACTCTTTTGCCAGCTGCCCCGGCGGTCGCTGGCCATCCTGGCCGACGGCCTCCGCAATGAGGGACAAATGGCTAATCGGTCACTAGTTAGGGCTTCCACAGCTCATCCGGGCACGGGCGCCGCGTCGGTGCAGATTCCGGCAACGGCGCGCGCCGACTGCCATCAGTCTAGCTGGGCCGCCGCCAAATCCTGTCAGTCGACTGTCGTTGGTTGTCAGTCGTCCGACAGCGCCGCGGTCGCTCTGCACAGTCCAGCAACGCATTCCTTGAGACGCCCGGAGACGCCGCTTGGACGTCTGGGACCATGGCCGAGGAGGGCGCCCCGCGGAGAGGGTGGGCGCTACATCCCGTATTTTTTGGCGTAGTAGCGGAACGAGCGGAAGCTCATGCCCAGGAGCTCGGCGGCCTTCACCTTGACGCCGTCGGTCCGGCGCAGCGCCTCGGTGATGTACTGCCGTTCGATCTCGCGGACGTGCCGCTCGAGGTCGAAGCCCGAATCGGGGAGGGTGTCCGCCTCGAGGACGTCGTCGACCGGCGCCTGACCGCCGCCGGCGGCGCGGACCGCGGCCGGCAGGCTCGGCGGCAGGATGACCGGCGTCCGCTCGAGCGCGACGGCGCGCTCCATCGCGTTCTCGAGCTCGCGGATGTTGCCCGGCCAGTGGTAGCTGCACGAGCAGCGACAGGCTCTCGGCGGCCAGGCCCTGCACGGGTTTGCCCAGTTCGGCGGCAAAGCGGGTGACGAAGTGCTCGGCCAGGATCGGGATGTCCTCGCCGCGCTCGCGCAGCGGCGGCAGGTGCAGCGGGATCACGTTGATCCGGTAGTAGAGGTCCTCGCGGAACTTGCTCTCCGACACCATCTGCACCAGGTCGCGGTTGGTGGCGGTGATGATGCGGATGTCGGCGGCGATCTCGTCGGTGCCGCCGACGCGTCGGAAGACACGCTCCTGCAGCACGCGCAGCAGCTTGACCTGCATCAGCGGGCTCATCTCGCCGATCTCGTCGAGGAAGATCGTGCCCGTGCTCGGCGACCTCGATGAGGCCCTTCTTGTTGGTGGCCGCGCCGGTGAAGGCGCCGCGGACGTGGCCGAACAGCTCCGACTCGAGCAGCGTCTCGGTCAGCGCGCCGCAGTTGACGGCGACGAACGGCCGATCGCTTGCGGGCCGAGTTGAAGTGGATGGCGCGGGCCGCCAGCTCCTTGCCGGTGCCCGACTCCCCCGTCACCAGCACGGTGCTGCTGGTCTGCGCGATCGTCTCGATCAGCTCGAACACCGCCAGCATCGACTCGCTGCGGCCGATGATGTTGGAGAACTGGTGGCGCTCGCCGAGCACGCGCTTGAGCAGCACGTTCTCGCGCTTCAACTGGCGGCGCTCGAGGGCGCCGTGGACGACGATCTTCAGCTCGTCGACGTTGAACGGCTTGTGGATGTAGTCGTAGGCGCCCATCCGGAGCGCCTCGATGGCCGTTTCGGTCGAGGCGAACGCGGTGACCATGATGCCGGCCAGATCCGGGTTCATCCCCTTCGCCGTGCGCAGCACGTCGAGCCCGGTCATGTCGGGCATGTGGATGTCGGAGATCAGCAGATCGACGGGCCGGCGCTCGAGCTCGTCGAGGGCCATCCGGCCGTTCTCGGCCACCACCACCTCGTAGCCTTCGCGGCCGAGGACGATGGCGAGCAGCTCGCGCATCGAACGCTCGTCGTCGACGACCAGGATGCGCGCGGTCCGACCGTGGGTCGGGCTGTGATCGGCGGAGTGGTGCCGTGCGTCGAGATCGACCTGCTGTCCCAAGGGTTCCCCGTGCCGCGGTTAAGCGGCCACCTCCGCCCGCCGTTCCGCCGGCAGGATCACGTCGATCGTGGTGCCACGCCCGGTCTGCGAGTGGACGGCAATCGAGCCGCCCTGGTCGCTGACGATGCGGTGCACGATGGCGAGGCCGAGCCCCGCGCCTTTGGCGAAGCCGCCGTGGAACGGCTGGAAGATGCGATCCAGGTCCTCCGGCGGAATACCGACGCCCTGGTCGCTGACCGACAGGACCACGGCCGACCCGCCGACGCCGGCCGCCGCCGCGCTGCCGTTGACGGCGACCTGCAGCCGCAGCGTGCCGCCCGTCGGCATCGCGCGCAGCGCGTTGGTGGCGAGGTTCCAGACGATCTGGCGCATCTGCGCCTCGACGGCGTGGAGCGTGGTCGGAGCGTCGACGACGCACTCGATCCGGTGGGCCGCCGTGCAGTCCGGGCTGTTGCGCAGCAGGCGGGCGGCGTCGCGGACGACGGTGCCCATGTCGACCGCCGCGGTCTGGCCCTGCGACGGCCGGGCGTAGCTGAGGAAGTCGCGGATCGTCTGGTTGAGGCGATCCGACTCGCGCAAGACGATGTCGAACAGCGCCGCCTGGTCGGGCTCGAGCTCGAGTTCCTGGCGCAGCACCTGCATCGACCCCGACATCGACGCGAGCGGGTTGCGGATCTCGTGGGCGATGCCGGCCGCCATCTGGCCGACCGCGGCCAGCCGCTTCTGCGTCTCGGCCTCGCGCTCGAGGCGCTTCAGCTCGGTCACGTCCTGGAAGGTGAACAGGTAGCCGGCGCCGTTGGCCGTCATCAGCGGCCCCAGCGTCAGGCCCATCTGCAGCTGGCTGCCGTCACGCAGGCTGAACGGGTAGATGACGCGGCGGCCGCGGCCGCTGGCGATGACGTCGGCCAGCGCGCTGCCCAGCTCGGACGGCAGTTGCAGGATGAGCGACGCCGCCTGGCCGCGGACCAGCGCGGCGTGGTGGCCGGTGATCGCCTCGGCCGCGCGGTTGAACATCACGATGCGCCCGTCGGCGTCGGTGGCGGCGAGGCCGCCGCTCATGCTGTCGATGACCAGCTGGTTGAACGCCTGCAGATCGGCGATCGCGCTCGAGGCCGCACGCAGGCTCTGGTCGGAGCGGTGCAGGTTCTGCGCCAGGTAGCCGGTCAGGCGCGCCACCGCGCTGAAGGCGATGATGTGGACGCTGACCGAGTAGAACGCGTAGCGCGGCGACGGCAGCGGCAGGATGGCGTTGGTCAGGCCCCAGTGCTCGGGCCGCGGAATGACCAGGCCGTACTGCGAGGCCACGATCAGGCCGAAGCTGACGCCGCTCCACAGCGCGATGGTCATGCCGCCGCGCGACAGCCGCAGCACGCTGCCGCCGAGAATCGGCAGAACGTAGAGGGCGACGAAGTCGGAGTGGAACCCGCCGGTCAGGATGACGACGCTCGAGACGACGGAGACGTCGATGACCAGCTGCGCCTCGATCAGCCACGGCCAGCGGGCGTGGATCCGCAGCGACAGCAGGTAGATCACCGAGAGGGTGGCGACGGCCTCGAGCAGGTAGATCGCGAACTCGCGCGGCAGTCCCTTCGTGCTGGGCGAATCGACGAACAGCCCGGCGCCGAGAATCAGCCCCACCAGCAGCGGCCGGAGAGCGACCAGCCACAGGAGCCGCCGGCGCTGACCGTCGGCAGGGGTGCCCTGGCCGACGGGGGAGGCCGACGTCCCCGCCCGGGGCGGGGACGAGGGCGCGTGAGTGCCGGATACCATACAAGCTGACTTGAAGCTCGACCCGTTACGAGAGCTTCTCGATGAGCTTGAAGATGGGCATGTACATCGAGATGACGATGCCGCCGACGATGGTGCCGAGGATCGCGATCATCACCGGTTCGAGCAGGGTCATGAGGCCGCCCACCGCCGTGTCGACTTCCTCTTCGTAGAAGTCGGCGATCTTCGAGAGCATCGCGTCGAGGGCGCCGGTGGTTTCACCGACGTTGATCATCTGCGTGACCATCGACGGGAACACCCTGGTCTTCTCGAGGGGCGCCGACACCGTTTCGCCGCGCTCGATGCTCTGCCGCGTGACCATGATCGCGTCTTCGACGATGGCGTTGCCGGCGGTGCGGGCCGTGATCTCGAGGCCATCGAGGATCGGCACGCCCGAGGCCATCAGCGTCGACAGCGTGCGGCAGAAGCGGGCGACGGCGATCTTGCGGAGGATCAGCCCGAGGATGGGCACGTGCAACATGATGCGGTCGATGGTGCGCCGGCCGCCGTAGGTGGCGTAGAAGGCACGCAGGCCGAACACGCTGGCGATGACCCCGACCACCATGAACGGCAGCGCCTTGATGAACGAGTTGCTGGCCCAGATGACGACGCGGGTCGGCAGCGGCAGCTCGGCGCCGAGGCCGGCGAACAGTTCGGCGAAGGTCGGGATGACCTTCCACAAAATGACGGCGACGACCGCGCCGGCGATCGTCATGACCGCGGCCGGGTAGATCATCGCGGCCTTGACCTGGCCCTGCAGCTTGACGTTCTTCTCGATGTAGATGGCCAGACGCTTGAGAATCGTGTCGAGGATACCGCCCGCTTCGCCGGCCGCCACCATGTTGACGTAGAGGGTGTCGAAGGCCTTCGGGTGCCGCCGCATCGCGTCGGCCAGGGAGGCGCCGCCTTCGACCTCGCTCCGGGTCATGAGGATGGTCTGCGAGAAGCCCTTGTGCGGATTCCTGCCGGCCGAGAATGTCGAGACACTGGACGAGCGGCAGGCCGGCGTCGATCATCACCGAGAACTGGCGGGTGAAGATGGCCAGGTTCTTCGACGGGACCTTCTTGGCCCGGAACTTCTGCTGGCTCTTGTCTTCCTTGGCCTTCTCCCTGACCGCGCTGATCTTGGTCACGAGAATCTGTTCGCGGCGAAGCATCGCCACCGCGGCGTCGACGGAGTCCGCCAGCCGCTCGCCGTTGACCAGCTCGCCCGCCCGGGTCCGTCCTGCAAAAGCAAAAGTAGGCATCGTCAGTTCCTTCTGATCGCGGCCGATCACGTCTCGTCGGCTACTTCCGCACCAGGGGTGGCGGCATCTGCTGGGTCCGGCCGAGGCCGGCGCCGGGCACGATGCCGTTGCCGCGCTGGATCATGTCGGTCAGCTCGTCCTTGTTCGACGAGGCGGTCAGCGCCGTCTCCATCGTGATCTGCTTGGCGAGATAGAGCGTCGTCAGACACTGGTTCAGCGTCTGCATCCCGAGCTTCTCCTGGCCGGTCTGCATCGCCGAGTAGATCTGGTGGATCTTGTCCTCGCGAATCAGGTTCCGGATGGCCGGCGTCGGGATCATGATCTCGAGCGCCACGGTGCGGCCCGGCCCGCTCGCCTTGCGCAGCAGCGTCTGACAGACGATGCCTTCGAGCACGAGCGAGAGCTGGGTCCGGATCTGGCCCTGCTGGTGCGCCGGGAAGACGTCGATGATGCGGTTGATGGTCTGGGCGGCCGAGTTCGTGTGCAGCGTGGCGAACGTCAAGTGGCCGGTTTCCGCGATGCGCAGCGCCGCTTCGATGGTCTCGAGGTCGCGCATTTCGCCGATCAGGACGACGTCCGGATCCTCACGGAGAGCGGCGCGCAGCGCCATCGTGAAGCTGCTGGTGTCGCTGTGGACCTCGCGCTGGTTGACCAGGCAGCCCTTGTGGTTGTGGATGTACTCGATCGGATCCTCGATGGTGAGGATGTGCTCGGCCCGCTCGGTGTTGATCTTGTCGAGCATCGCCGCCAGCGTCGTCGACTTGCCCGAGCCGGTCGGCCCGGTGACGAGGACGAGGCCGCGCGGCCGCTCGGACAGCTTGGCCAGCACCGCCGGCAGCGCCAGCTCCTGGAAGCCGCGGATCTTCTCGGGGATGACGCGGTAGACGCCGCCGACCGCGCCGCGCTGGTTGAAGACGTTGCAGCGGAAGCGGCCGGTGCCCTTGATGCCGAACGAGAAGTCGAGTTCGAGCGATTCCTCGAAGCGCTTCTTCTGCGCGTCGGTGCAGACGCTGTAGACCAGCTGCTTGGTCTCGGACGGCGACATCGACGGCAGGTTCAGCCGCTGCAGCTTGCCGTGGACCCGGACCTGCGGCGGCGTGTTGGTGGCGATGTGCAGGTCGGACCCGTTCAATTCCACGGTGGTCTTCAAGAGCTCTGGCAGCGTAGGCAGCGACATAGTGATTCCGTCCCGTTGCAAAGCAAGGCCGGTTCCAACCGGCCGAGCCGTCCCGACTTCCCGAGCGTTCCGGCCGCTGCGGTGCGCCATTCCGAGGGCGCTGGCGAGGCGTTCCAGCCTCACCGCCGACGCGTCGACCGCACGCTTTTGGCGCCCCCTCGGACAGTTTCGTAACCGTCGCGGGCGCCCCTGGCCAAAAAGCGGCACACCGCCGCTACTTCACGGTTTCGCGCACCACTTCTTCGATCGAGGTGACGCCCTCGCGGACCTTGCACAGGCCGCTCTCGCGCAGGGTGAACATCCCTTCCTCGCGGGCGGCGCGGCGGAGGTCCATCGACGACGCGCCGGCGAGGATCATCTCGCGCAGCTGTTCGCTGATCTCCATGACCTCGTAGAGACCGACGCGGCCCTTGTAGCCGGTGTTGTTGCACTTGTCGCAGCCAACCGGCCGGAACGCGGTCGCCGTTTCGGCGTCCTCCTCCGGCATGCCGACGTCGATGAAACCCTGCGGCGGCAGCGGGTGCGCTTCCTTGCACAGCTTGCACAGCCGGCGGACCAAGCGCTGCGCGCAAATCAGGTTGACCGAGCTCGCCACCAGGAACGGCTCGATGCCCATGTTCATCAACCGGCTGATCGTGCTCGGCGCGTCGTTGGTGTGCAGCGTCGACAGCACGAGGTGGCCGGTGAGCGCGGCCTTGACGGCGATTTCCGCCGTCTCGAAGTCGCGGATTTCGCCGACCAGGATGATGTTCGGATCCTGGCGGAGGAAGGAGCGCAGCGCGGCCGCGAAGTTCAGGCCGATCGATTCCTTGACGTTGACCTGGTTGACGCCCGGGAGGTTGAACTCGACCGGGTCCTCGGCGGTCATGATGTTGGTGTCCATCGTGTTCAGCTTGCTGATGGACGAGTAGAGGGTGTTGGTCTTGCCGCTGCCGGTCGGGCCGGTGACCAGGCACATACCCCACGGCTTGGCGATCTGCCGCTCGAGGCGCGCCAGCGACTCCGGCTCGAAGCCGAGGCGCGTCATGTCGAGCATCAGCTTCTCCTTGTCGAGGAGACGCATGACGATCTTCTCGCCGAAGAGCGTCGGCAGCACCGAGACACGGAAGTCGATCTCCTTGCTCTGGCCGTTGTCGCTGAAGCGCAGCTTGATGCGGCCGTCCTGCGGCAGGCGCTTCTCGGCGATGTCCAGCTTGGCCATGATCTTGATGCGCGACGTGATCGCATCCTTGAACTTCATGGGCGGCTGCATCACCGATGTAGAGGATGCCGTCGATGCGGAAGCGGACGCGGAACTCGCGCTCGTAGGGCTCGACGTGGATGTCGCTGGCGCCCTTCTGAATCGAGGACATCAGCAGCAGGTTGACCATCCGGATGACCGGAGCCTCGCCGCCCTGCTTCTCGAGCGAGGTGACGTCGAGCTCCTCGATCTCGTCGAGGACTTCGACTTCGTCGCCGGTGACCGAGTCCTCGAGGCTGCGCGTCGCCATCTCGAGGGTGGTCGCGGCGCTGGCCGCGGTCATGCTGCTGGCGTTGGCGCCGCCGCCGCTGCCGCCCTGCCGGCCGCTGCTCGCGCCCTGGTAGTACTTCTGGATGGCCTCGCCGACCGCGGTCTCGGAGGCGACGACGGGCTCGACGTTGTAGCCCGTCATGAACTTGATGTCGTCGAGCGCGAAGACGTTGGTCGGATCCGTCATCGCGATCGTCAGCGTCGCGCCGGAGCGGCCGATCGGGACGATCTGGTACTTCTGCGCGGTCTCGGCCGGAATCAGCTTGAGAACCGACGCGTCGATGTCGAACTGGGCGAGGTTGATGAAGGGGACGCCGTACTGGCGGCTGAGGAGCGCGGTGATCTCCTCGTCCTTGACCATCCCCAGCTTGACGAGGGTCATCCCCAGCTTGCCGCCGTTGGCCTTCTGATGATTCAGGGCCTCCTGCAGCTGGGCTGGAGTGATGCGCTTTTCGCGGAGCAGGAGTTCGCCGAGCCGAACAGCCATGGATGCGTCGTCGTCGCCGTGGTCGTTGCCGAAGGGTGGCGCCGCCGCCGCTCGTCGAGCGGCCGCGCACGCGCACAGAACCGAGAGTCTTCCGACGGAACCCGCTCACCGGAGTCCCGTCGCCGCCGATGTCACCGGAGCACGTCATGTGCCCGGACGTGCAGGATCCGGCGGGTGCCAGGGGCGACGCCGGTCCGCCGCGGTGATCCACGACGGCACAACCCGGTGACACACGAGGCAACTTCCACGCCAGACGCTGACGCAAGTTGTCAATCGGCACGATCGGCCGAGCCCTTCATTCGGTCGCGACATCGTCGACGGACCGGCCATGGACGCGCACCGTTGCATGGCGCTGCACGCCGCGGCAGGCCGCCGCCGTCGCCGCCGCGGACGACGGACCGACACGCCTCGTCACCGCACACGCGGCGCGGCGCGCACACGGCCCGGGCCGTGTCTCGTTTTGACATGCGACTTACAGGTTCGGTGTGCAGTTCTGGAACGCTGCCGCCGCCAACAAACTCAGAACTTCGCCCGGAGGCCGATCGTCCAGCTGCGGTCGGCGCGGTCGCCGCCGCCGGTCGCCTGGACGTCGGCCCAGAGCAGCGCGGTGAGGCCGACGCTGGCGCCACCGCTGGCCGAGGGGCGGGCGCCGTCGATGGTCTGGGCGCGGACGCCGCCGCGGACGACCAGGCGCGGCGCCACCCTCTGCTCGGCCCCGACGGCGATCGCCCGGCGCCGGCCGTCTCCCGGGGTCACCGAGGCCGAAGCCGTGTCGAGGGCGGTGAGGTCGACATCGGCGGCCAGCGTCAGACCGTCCCGGGGAAAGGCGGCGACGCCGAGGCGGGCGTGCCGCTCGAGGCGATAGCGGTTGCCGCCGAAGGCGATGACCTCGGGCCCGAAGGTCGGTTCGGCGAGATTGCGGAGGACGAGCCCGACCCGGACCGTCTCCGTGCGCAGCATCACCCCGAGGTCGGCGTCCAGGCGGGCGTGGGTCCCCCCGTCGATGCCCTCGCCCCAGACGCCTTTGACGGCCCCGCCGACGTTCAGGTGGTCGCCGAACGACTGGACGACCGTCACCGGCACGACATGGGTCGACCCGAGGCGGTAGTAGCCGACGCCCAGGGGCGGCGTGCCGATCAGGACGGCGCCGCTGCGGAGGGCCGGGTCGTCGCCGCCGGCCGGCGGCAGGCCGACGTGCGACCGCTCGAGCGCCAGCGAGACGAAGTCGCCGGTGCCGAGGCCGGCCGGGTTCCAGTAGGCCGCGGTGGCGTCGTCGGCGACGGCCACGAAGGCGCCGGCCATGCCTTGGGCCCGGACGCCCAGGATCTCCATGCCGCCGGCCCCGGCCGCCTGCGCGGCGGCGCTCCCCGCGCAGACCGCCAGCAGCGCGACGGCGATCCCCAAGACGCGAACGCGTTCCCCAATCCCCACTTCCCTGCCCTTCCGCTGTCCCACCGGCCCGATGTCGTTGCTGGCTCGCCCGCTGCGAAGCAGCCGGGGCCTGACCGGAATCGTTACTGGCTCGCCCGCCGCGGCGGGCGGCCTGACCAGAAGCGGCAGCACCGGAATACCGGAGCCGAAGGCTCCGGTGTCCGGTGTGGCCGATTATGAACATCGCCCGGCTCGGCCACGTATGTAGCGAGCGAGGATACAATAGGCGGCCGTTTCTCCGGCCGATTCCGCGAGCCTAGATCCCTATGACACAACCTCCGTCAGCCTCGTCCGGTGGGGCCGCTCCTCTGTCCCTGGTGCAGCGTTTCTTCGGCATTCTGACGTCGCCGAAGGCGACCTTCGAATCGGTCGTGTCGTGGCCCCGCTGGGGTGGGATGCTGGCGGTCACGACGGTGATCACGGCGCTCACGGTGTTCGCGTTCCTGTCGACCGAAGTCGGCCGGGACATCGTGATGAAGCAGCAGGTCGAGGCCGGCGCTCCGGCAGCCCAGGCCGAGATGGCGGTGAAGCTCAGCCCGTACATCGCGCCGGTCGCCATGCTCATCTTCATCCCGCTGTTCGCGCTGGCGATTTCCGGCATCCTGCTCGGGGTGTTCGCCGTGACCGGCGGCAGCGCCTCCTTCAAGCAGGTGCTGTCGGTCTACGTCCATGCCGGGGTGGTCAGCACCGTGACCGGCATCGTCAACGCCGTCGTCAACTACTTCCTGAAGACCGACACCAACGTCACGAGCCTGGCCGGTATCGGCAACGCGTTCGCGGAGAAGGGCTTCCTGGCTGGCTTCTTCGGGGCGCTCGACCTCACCGTCTTGCTCGGCCTGTTCGTGCTGGCCATCGGCCTGGGCGTGCTCTATCGCCGCCGCACCGGCCCCATCTTCGTCTCGCTCTCGGCGGTCTACCTGGTGATTGCGCTGGTCATCGGCGCCGTCAAGGCTGCCTTCGCTGGAGGTTCTTAGGTGTCCACTGGGAAGAAGGTCATCATCGGCGTCGTCGCGGTCGTGCTCCTCGGCGGCGCCGTCGCCGGCAACGTGTGGATGAAGCGCACGCCGGGCAAGACGGTCACCACCGAGAAGATCCAGAAGCGGGATCTCGAGGCCATCGTCTCGGCCTCCGGCAAGATCCAGGCGCGGACGACGGTCAACATCAGCGCCGACACGATGGGCCGCCTCACGGAACTGGCGGTCGACGAGGGGCAGACCGTCAAAAAGGGTCAGTTCCTGATGCAGATCGACCCGCGGAACCAGCTGACCGCGGCCGACCGGACGGCGGCGGGCCTGGCCGCAGCGCGATCGCAGCTCGAGCAGCTGCGCAACACCGTGGCGGCGTCGCGCGAGAACCTGGCGCTGTCGCGCGAGAACTTGCGCCGGGCGCGCGAGCTCTGGGCACAGCAGCTGACCACGCGCCAGTCGCTCGACCAGGCGGAGAGCGAAGTGAAGGTCCGTGAGGCCAACCTGCGCGACTCCGAGCAGTCGCTCGGCACCCAGGAACAGCGCATCCGCGAGAGCGCGGCGACCGTCTCGAGCGCGCAGTACGAGCTGTCGCGGGCCCGCATCGAGTCGCCGATCGACGGACTGATCGTCCGCCGCAACATCGAGCAGGGCGAGACGGTGGTCACCGGCACGATGAACAACGCCGGCACCGTGCTGCTGCAGATAGCCGACATGTCGATCATCGAGGCCGAGGTCGAAGTCGACGAGACCGACATCCCGTTCGTGAAGATCGGCCAGGTCGCCAAGATCAAGATCGACGCCATTCCCGACAAGACGTTCACCGGCAAGGTGACCGAAGTCGGCAACAGCCCGATCGTCCAGGCCGCGGCCGGGCAGAGCGGGCAGACCGCGACCAACTTCAAGGTCACGGTCACCATCGACGGCCAGATCCCCGAGGTCCGGCCCGGCTTCACCTGCACCGCCGACATCACCACGGCGACCCGCGCGCAGTCGGTCGCGGTGCCGATCCAGGCGATGGCCGTGCGCGAGCTGATCTACGACGCGGCCGGCAAGATCGTGCCGCAGCCGAAGGCCGACCCGAAGGCCAAGACGCCGCGGCCCAACTGCGACGCGATCCGCTGCCGGCCGGGCCAGAAGCGGAAGGACACCGAGGGCGTCTTCCTGTTCAAGCGACAACAAGGCCACCTTCCTGCCGGTCAAGACCGGCATCGCCGGCGACAAGTACTTCGAGGTGCTGGACGGCCTCAAGCCGGCGGACGTCGTCATCACCGGTCCGTTCAATTCGGTGCGAGACTTGAAGGACGGCGACGCGGTGAAGCCCGAGGAGCCGAAGGACCGGACCTGACCTGAACCGACCTGACCGGGATCGCCGCGCATGCAGAAGTTCATCGACGCCGTTCGACTGGCGCTGGCCTCCATCTGGGCCGGCAAGCTGCGGTCGTTCATGACCGTGCTCGGCAACATCGTCGCGGTGACCTCGATCATCGCGGTGGTGTCGCTGATCCGCGGCATGAACAGCTACGTCTCGGACGCCATCCTCACCGACGTCGGCGCCGGCACCTTCAAGGTCGAGCGCCAGGGCCCGACGACCAGCGAAGAAGAGGAAGAGCGGCAGCGCAACAACCCGCGCGTCACGCTGGTCGAGCTCGACACGGTGGCCAAGGCCGGCGACACCATCGAGGCGGTGATGGCCCAGGCCTACAACGGCGCGCCGGTGGTCTACCGCGACGAGCAGCTCGACAGCGTCCAGGTCCGCGGCGTCTCGAAGGAGTACCTCGAGTTCGCCGGCTACGACCCCGAGCTCGGCCGGCTGCCCAGCCGCTTCGAGGTCGAGTCGTCGCGCCCGGTCGTGCTTCCTCGGCTACGGCACCGCCGATCGGCTCTTCAAGGGCGCCAACCCGATCGACCGCAGCATCCAGATCCGCGGCGTCCACTTCCGCGTCATCGGCGTCAACGAGGAGAAGGGCTCGCTGTTCGGCAACTCGCAGGACGAGTTCATCGTCGATCCCGCTCGGCGCGCTTCCAGAAGCTGTTCGGCTCGCGGCGCAGCCTCGAGCTGACCGTCAAGCCGCGCGATCCGATGCAGATCGAGCGGACGATGGACGAGGCCCGCGTCGCCCTGCGCGCGCAGCGGAAGCTCGGCCCGAAGGAGCCAGACAACTTCGGGATGTATCACCTCCGACACGATCATGAACATCTTCCGCGCCTTCACCGCCGGCGCGTTCTCGGTGCTCATCGGCGTGGTCGGCCTGTCGCTGGTCGTCGGCGGCGTCGTCATCATGAACATCATGCTGATGGTCGTGAGCGAGCGGACGCGCGAGATCGGCCTGCGCAAGGCCCTCGGCGCCCGCAAGCGCGACATCGTCTGGCAGATCCTGACCGAGTCGACCACCCTGTCCGTCGCCGGCGGCCTGGTCGGCACGCTGCTCGGCTTCGCCGCGGCGCTGCTCGTCGCCCAGCTCACGCCGCTGCCGGCCAAGGTCGAGCTGTGGGCGGTGGCGCTCGGCATCGGCATGACCGCCGTCGTCGGCCTGTTCTTCGGCCTCTACCCGGCCATCCGGGCCGCCAGCCTCGATCCGATCGAGGCGCTGCGGCGCGAATGACCGGCCCGGATCGATCGCGCCGCCCATGAGGAACAACTGACATGGCATCGTCCGGGCTCCGCGCGGGTCTCCTCAAGGAGATCCTGACGATGGCGGTCGACACCCTGCGCACCAACAAGATGCGCTCGGCGTTGACCATCCTCGGCGTCGTCATCGGCATCACCTCGATCGTCAGCATGACCGCGCTGATCCGCGGCTTCGACGAGTCGTTCAAGGACCTGTTCCGCCAGATCGGGCCGAAGACGATGTTCGTGACGAAGTTCAGCTTCGTCAGCTTCTCGCAGGGCAAGGAGTTCCGCGACCTGATCAAGCGGCCGAACCTCACCGATCGAGGACGCCCGCGCCATCGAGCGCTCGCCGCTGATCGAGTCGGTGGCGGTGCAGCTGGGCGGCGGACCGGGCACGCGCCCGGAGCGCTTCACCTACGGCAACAACGCCACCAAGCGGATGGGGGTGATCGGCGCCAGCGCCAACTTCGGCCAGACCAACTCGATCCCGCTCGAGGCCGGCCGCGTCTTCACCCAGGCCGAGGTCGATCGCCGGCGCAACGTCGTCGTGCTGGGCAACGCGCCGGGCCAGGCGCTGTTCCCCGCCGCCGATCCGATCGGCAAGCAGGTGCGCATCGGCCGGACGCAGTACACGGTCGTCGGCGTGTTCGGCAAGCGGCCCAACCCGCTCGGCGGCAGCCAGGCCGACGAGTTCGCGATCATCCCGCACACGACCTGGCAGAAGGTCTACGGCGCCGACGCGCTGCGCATCTTCGGCATCGTCCACCGCGACGTCGTCGATCATCGTCATCCCCCGCGAGGACGTGCCCGCAGGCCACGGCGATGCGCGAGGTCGAGGAGATCATGCGGGCCCGGCACGGGCTGCGCCTCGACCAGGAGAGCGACTTCGACATCGGCACCCAGGAGGCGCTGTTCAAGGTCTGGGAGCAGATCAGCAGCGGCATCTTCCTGGCGCTGGTCGTGATCTCGTCGATCGCGCTGATGGTCGGCGGCATCGGCGTGATGGCCATCATGACCATCAGCGTCACCGAGCGGACGCGCGAGATCGGCGTGCGCAAGGCGCTCGGCGCCCGGCGCCGCGAGATCCTCTGGCAGTTCATGCTCGAGGCGGTGTTCCTGACCTCGCTCGGCGGCGTCATCGGCATCGTCCTCGGCGCCTCGATCGGCTGGCTGATCAACATCCTGTCCGGCTTCCCGATCTCGCTGCCGTGGTGGTCGTTCGCCATCGGCATCGGCTTCTCGGCCTCGGTCGGCATCTTCTTCGGCATCTTCCCGGCCTTCAAGGCCGCCCGGCTCGACCCGATCGAAGCCCTGCGCTACGAGTAGCAGCAGCCGCGGCGGGAAGGGTTTGCAGATACTGCAGCACCGGTCAAGCGCGAGGAGGAGGATATGAGGATATCCGAACGACAGCAACGCCGAGCGGCGGATGCATCGCCGGCAATGTGCGCCATTTCCGCCGCTGGCGCTGACATGGCCGTCTCCGGGCTGCGCGCCGGCCTGCTCGCCGAGATCCTCACCATGGCGGTGGAGACGCTGCGCAGCAACAAGCTGCGCTCGGCGCTGACCATCCTCGGCGTGGTCATCGGCATCACCTCGATCGTCAGCGTCACCGCGCTGCTGCGCGGCTTCGACGAGTCGTTCAAGGACATCTTCCGGCAGATCGGGCCGACGACGATGTTCGTGGCCAAGTTCAGCATCGTCAGCCGCTCGCAGGGCAAGAGCGTTCCGCGACCTGATCAAGCGGCCCGAACATCAGCCGTCGACGACGCCACGGCGATCGAGGCCTCGCCGCTGATCGAGTCGGTGGCGCTGCAGGTCGGCGGCATGATCGGGCCGCGCGACGAGCGGATGACCTACGGCAGCGCCGCCACCAAGCGGATGCGGGTGATCGGGCACCACCGCCAACTTCGGCCAGACCAACTCGATCCCGCTCGAGGCCGGCCGCGTCTTCACCCAGGCCGAGGTCGACCGCCGCCGCAACGTCGTCGTGCTGGGCAACGCGCCGGGCGCGGCCCTCTTCCCGGCCGCCGATCCGATCGGCAAGCAGGTGCGCATCGGCCGGACGCACTACACGGTGGTCGGGCGTGTTCGGCAAGCGGCCCAACCCGCTCGGCGGCACCCAGGCCGACGAGTTCGCCATCATCCCGCACACCACCTGGCAGAAGGTCTACGGGGCCGACGCGCTGCGCATCTTCGGCATCATCCACCGCGACATCGCGATGATCGTGATCCCGCGCGACGGGCGTGACGCAGGCGGCGGCGATGCGCGAGGTCGAGGAGATCATGCGGGCCCGGCACGGGCTGCGCCTGGACCAGGAGAGCGACTTCGACATCGCCACCCAGGCCGCCCTGTTCCAGCTGTGGGAGCGGATCAGCAGCGGCATCTTCCTCGCGCTGGTGGTGATCTCGTCGATCGCCCTGATGGTCGGCGGCATCGGCGTGATGGCGATCATGACCATCAGCGTCACCGAGCGGACGCGCGAGATCGGCGTCCGCAAGGCGCTCGGGGCGCGGCGCCGCGAGATCCTCTGGCAGTTCCTGCTCGAGGCCGTGTTCCTGACCTCGCTGGGCGGGCGTCGTCGGCATCGTCCTCGGCGCCTCGATCGGCTGGCTGATCAACGTCCTGTCCGGCTTCCCCATCTCGCTGCCCTGGTGGTCGTTCGCCATCGGCCTGGGCTTCTCGGCCACGGTCGGCATCTTCTTCGGCATCTTCCCGGCCTTCAAGGCCGCCCGGCTCGACCCGATCGAAGCCCTCCGCTACGAGTAGGCGCGCAGCCCTGCGCAGCGACGGGCCGCCGGCCGGCTGGCCCACGGCGCCGGGCTGGCGTATCATCGGCCACGACCTCGTCGCCCAACGGACCCCGCACGTGCGGACATCACCAGGAGCCCTGCAGCAATGCGTGTCTTCGATGCCCCCGCCATCCGTAACGTCGCTCTGGCCGGCCATTCCGGGGCCGGCAAGACGCAGCTCGCCAGCGCGCTCCTCTTCACCGCCGGCGCGGTGAACCGGCTCGGCAAGGTCGACGAAGGGACGACCGTCACCGACTACGACGAGGAGGCCATCGCCCGGAAGCACACGCTCGGCTCGAGCCTGGCCTGGCTCGAGTGGCACAAGACCAAGATCAACCTGATCGACACGCCCGGCGTCGGCAACCTGCTCAGCGACACCCGCGGCGCCCTGCGCGTCGTCGAAGCGGTCGCTCGTCGTGGTCGACGCCGTCGCGGGCGTCCAGGTCCAGACCGAGGCGGTCTGGCAGCTCGCCGCCGACGCCGGCCTGCCGCGGCTCATCGCGTCAACCGCCTCGACCGCGAGCGCGCCAGCCTCGACCGCACCCTCGAGTCGCTGCGGGCCGCCTTCGGCCGCGCCGTCGTGCCGATCGCGCTGCCGATCGGCGCCGAGCGCGGCTTCCAAGGCGTCGTCAACCTGCTGACGATGCAGGCCATGACCTACCTCCCGGACGGCAGCGGCGCGGTCAAGATCTGGGCGATTCCGGCGTCGCTGGCAGCCGAATCCGCGGCGGCGCGCGAGACGCTCGTCGAGCTCGTCGCCGAAGCCGACGACGCGCTGATGGCGCGCTTCTTCGACGAGGGGACGCTGACCAACGAGGAACTGGCCGCCGGCCTCGCCCGCGCCGTCGCCGACTGCAAGATCTTCCCGCGTGCTGTGCACGTCGGGCCTGACCAACGTGGCGATGCAGCCGCTGCTCGACGCCCTCGTGCAGCTGGTCCCCTCCCCCGCCGACCGGCCGTTCCCCGCCGTCGCCAGGGACGGCACCGCGACGACCATCGCCGCCACCGACAGCGGCCCGACGACGGCGTTCGTCTGGCGCACCGTCGCCGATCCCTTCGCCGGACGCATCACGCTGTTCCGGGTCGTCACCGGCCACCTGGTGTCGGACACCACCGCCAACAACGCGACCCGCGGCGACGTCGCCGAGCGCCTCGGCCATCTGCTGGTCGTCCAAGGCAAGACGCACACCGCGGTGCCCGAAGTGAGAGCCGGCGATCTCGGGTGCCGTCGCCAAGCTGAAGGAAACGCAAAGCGGCGACACGCTCGCCGAGAAGGGCGCCACGGTCACCTTCCCGCCGCTCGTCTTCCCGGCGCCGGTCCTGGCCTACGCAATCGAGCCGAAGACGCGCGGCGACGAGGACAAGATCAGCAGCGCCCTGCACCGCCTCCAGGAGGAGGATCCGACGGTCCACTTCGACCGCGACCCGCAGACCAAGGATCAGCTGCTGTCGGGCCAGGGCCAGCTCCACATCGAGGTGACCGTCGCCAAGCTGAAGCGGCGGTTCGGCGTCGACGTGACGCTCAAGCTGCCGCGCGTGCCCTACCGCGAGACCATCGGCGCGCCCGCCGAGGCGCACGGCCGCCACAAGAAGCAGACGGGCGGCCACGGGCAGTTCGGCGACTGCACCATCAAGGTCGAGCCGCTGCCGCGCGGCGCCGACTTCGAGTTCGTCGACGAGATCTTCGGCGGCTCGATCCCGCGTCAGTACGTGCCGGCGGTCGAGAAGGGCATCCAGGAAGCCCGGATGCGCGGCTACCTGGCCGGCTATCCGATGGTCGACTTCCGGGCCATCGTCGTCGACGGCTCGTTCCACCCCGTCGACTCGAACGAGCTGTCGTTCAAGATGGCCGGCTCGCTCGCCTTCAAGGACGCCATGGCCCGGGCCCGGCCGACGCTGCTCGAGCCGGTGATGCAGGTCGAGGTGCAGTGCCCGAGCGAGTACGCCGGCGACCTGATGGGCGATCTCAACGGCCGGCGCGGCCGCATCGCCGGCATGGACACGCGCGGCGTGACCACCATCATCCGCGCCCAGGTGCCGATGGCCGAGATGCTGACCTACGAGCAGCACTTGACGTCTGCGACCGGCGGCCGCGGCACCTACTCGATGGCCTACTCGCACTACGACGAGGTGCCGTCACACCAGCAGGCCAAGATCGTGGCGAACGCAAAGGCGCAGCGGGCCGGGCAGGAAATCGAGGCCGAGTAGTTGGTCGGCGGTCCGCGGCCGCCAATAGGAAGGAGTCACGCCATGAGTCGGATGTCACACGCCGCGTCGGCCTGCTGCGCCGTCGCCCTCCTCGGCTCGGCGGCATTGTCAGCGCAGGCACCGTCGCCGACGCCACTGCCGGCTGCGCCGCCCGACGCCGCCGCACTCTCGATGAAGGCAATCTCGCGGCTCTTCGCCCAGGCCGGGGCCGACGTCGGTCGCGGGCTGCGCCAGAAGGCGTCGATGCCGCGCCTCGAGCCGCTCCACATCTGCGGGATCAAGGTGCTGCGCCCCGATCCGACCATCGACCCGAAGTTCGCCACACCGCTGCGCGACACCAGGACGGTGTTCGCGATCCGCACGCTCCCCGTGCTCTGCCCCTGACCCCGCAGCCAGAGCCCGCGACGACTCCGGAGTCATTCCGGCCCCGCCACGACTCCGGAACGAACCGGAGTCGTGAACGAGGGTGGGACGATCAGGCGCAGACCTAGTCGCAGCGGCCGAAGTCGAGGCCGAATGCGAGCGAGACGGGGATGAGGAAGTCCGGCACGACGATCTGGATGCCTCGGCGCGTCGGCAGGCAGACGAAGAACAGCGGGCTGTTACCGACCTGGCCGGCGCGCTTGGCGGCGGCGTAGGCGTCGATCAGCCCGAAGCCCCAGGTCGTGTCGAAGCCGGGCGTGCCGCGCTCCAGCGAGGTCTCGCGCAGGATGCGGGCGATGCCGGCCGGGTTCAGGCCCGGGTCGACGTCCTTCAGCAGCACGGCGACGGCCGCGGCGTGCGGCGCCGACGCCGAGGTCCCGAAGAACGGCGTGAAGAAGTTGACGCCGGTCACTGAGGTGCCGTCGACCGCGGTGGTGTTCGGCTTGCGCCGCACCTCGGGCGCCGGCGCGCCAGCCGGCGTGAAGAAGATTCGCGACGGGCCGCGCGAGCTGAACTCCTCGATGACGTCGTGGCCGGGGTTGGCGATGCCGTCGATGTTCTCGAACGCCCCGGTCGCCGCCACCGCCATCGCGCCGCGGCTGGCGGCGTGGCCGAAGACGCTGCCCTCGGCGATGTTCTTCGACGGGTCGACGGCGAAGAAGCCGTTGAACTGCAGTTCCAGCAGCGAGGCCGGGTCGGCGAAGAAGCGATCGATGACCATGAAGAAGCCCTTCACGGTCCCCACCGGCGTCGGCCCCGGGAACTCGTTGACCACGAACGCCACTTCCATCGGATCGTCGTCGCCGTCCTGGGCGTCGAAGCCGGAGCCGCCGATCGGGAAGTCGCCGGCCGCGTCGCCGGCCAGGTTGCCGGCGTTGTCGAAGAGGTAGAGGTCGTAGTCGTTGGCCGAGCCGCCGAACGGATCGTTCCACTGCATGAAGGCGGCGAAGAAGTTGCCGTTGCCGGCGACCAGGCCGTCCCAGCCGATGTCCGACCCCAGGCCGGCGACGGCGCCGAAATCGTGCGTGTCGAACGGGAAGACGAAGTCGTCGCCGGGGACCACGTCCTGGTAGACGTGCTCGTAGTGGGCGTCGGCGGAGTTGCCGGCCGACGAGAAGTACGCAGACGCCGTGCCCGACCGCGGCGTCGACCGCCTGGGCGATCACGCCGTCCTGGAAGAACGGCTCGGTGAGGTAGCCGACGTCGTCGACGATGACGTCGGCGCCCTTGCCGCCGAAGGCCTGCGTCGCGAGCCAGGTGACGGCGTCGGCGAGGCCCTGCTGGCCGGTGTCGCCAAAGGCCGGGCAGAACGCCAGCGCAGCGCTCGGCGCGACGTCGTGCACGATCTCGAGCATCGCCGTGCCCTCGTCACCGCTGTTGTCGTTGAGTGGGCACAGCTCGACCTTCGGCAAACCGGCCCCGGTCGCCGGGATGTCGCCGGTGAGGGTCGGCACCGCGATGCTCTGGATGCCGTCCGAGATCACGCCGATGCGGATCTTCTTGCCGGTGACGCGCAGGAAGTCCTGGACCCGGTCGGCGCGCAGCACCGCGACGCCTTCCGAGAGAACCGAGCCGGCGTGGACCTGGGCGCCCATGATCGGCGAGATCCTGGCGACGACGGCCTGAGCCGAGACGCGCTCGATGTCGGCGCCGGACAGCGCGGCATACAGCACGCGGTGATCCTCGCTGACCCGGGCGATGCGCACGCCGAGCGCACGGATGACGGCCTCGGCCTCGGGGCCGCCGCGCAGGTGGATGCGGGCGCGGACGCTGCCGTCGGGCTCGACGCCGAGGATCGGCAGGCGGCTGCGCATGGCGCGGACGCGGCCCGCCGGCGTCGGCTCGGCCGCCGCCTCGGTGCGCTGGTAGGCGCGCAACAGCGAGCCGACCTTCACTTCCTGGCCGATACGCGACGCCTTCATGGCGCGCTGGCGCGCCAGGGTCGCCTCGACCTTGGCGCGGACTTCAGGCGACAGGCTGGCGCTGGTCTGCCAGGTCGACGGATCCACCCGCAGCGTCTGCTTGACGTTCGGGTTGGCGAGCACGCGCGGATCGGGCTGCTGGGCCCAGGCGCGGGTGGCTGCAAGCAGGCACACGACGACGAGCACCGCCACATACGAGCGGCGCGCACCAAACGGCGTTCTTGCCACACTCAACTCCTTCGGAAGACAGGTGCCGGTCGCCGGACGGGGATGCCCGTGACCGACACACCACCAGGGGGGCGGCGCCGATGCTAGCGCATCGTCCCGACGCCGTCCATGGGGAGAACGTGGGGCGGGGTCGGCGCGAACAGGAGGGGCGTACAGACGAAAGGCCCCGCGGCGGGGCCTTTCGGTGAGCGGCGGCTGGCCTGGGCCGGCCGCCGGGGCGAACGAAGTCAGCTATTCCTCGGACTTGGCCTTCTTCGTGGCCCGCTTCTTCGGCTCGGCCTTCTTGGCCTCGGCCCCGTCGGCGGCCGGGGCCGCCTTCTTGCCGCGGAGGCGGCTGGCCGCCGCCTGCAGGCGGCCGCGGACGCCGCTCGCCTTCGGAGCCTCGGCCGCTGCGCCCTCGGCCTCGAGGTTCGGGTTGTATTCGCTCCCGACCAGCTCGATGCGGGCCATGTCGGCGCTGTCGCCGCGCCGTGGCCCGACCTTCAGCAGCCGCGTGTAGCCGCCCGGCCGCGCCTGGAAGCGCGGGGCGACTTCGGCGAACAGCTTGTCGACCACCTTGGTGTCGGCCAGATCCCGGGCGACATGGCGGCGGGCGTTCATCAGCTTCTTCTCGGCGTCGCCAGCCGCGATGCCGCGCTTGGCGACGGTGATCAGGCGCTCGACGAACGGGCGCAGCTCGCGCGCCTTGGGCACCGTGGTCTCGATGTGCTCGTGCCGCAGCAGCGCCGTGGCCTGATTGCGCAGCAGCGAGATGCGGTGCTCGGTGACCCGACCGAGCTTGCGATGGGCGACTCGATGTCTCATGACGGACGTTCCTGTTTCCCCGACTCGAAGCGGGCGGTGCTGGCTCGTGCTGGCTCGGGGCGGGCGACTATTCCGGCGCCTGGGCCGCGGCCTGGTCGAAGCGCATGCCGAGGCTCAGGCCCATCCCCGCGAGGATTTCCTTGATCTCGTTCAGCGACTTGCGGCCGAAGTTCTTGGTCTTGAGCATGTCCGCCTCGGTCTTGGTCACGAGCTCCCGCAGCGTGCGGATGTTCGCGTTCTTGAGGCAGTTGTAGGAGCGCACCGACAGCTCGAGCTCCTCGACGCTCTTGTCGAGATTCTCGTTGACCACGCCGGGCGCCACGTCGCCGGGCTCGGCGTCGTCGTCGGTGTTGGTCTCGCTGACGCTGACGAAGATGTCGAGGTGGAGGCGCAGCAGGCGCGCCGCCAGGGCGACCGACTCGGTCGGGCTGACCGTGCCGTTGGTCCACACGTCCATCGTCAGCTTGTCGTAGTCGGTGTTCTGGCCGACGCGGGCGGCCTCGACCAGGTAGTTGACCTTCTTGACCGGCGAGTGGACCGAGTCGACCGGGATCCAGCCGATGCCGAGGATCCTCGTCGAAGTTCTTGTCGGCCGAGACGTAGCCGCGGCCGCGCTTGACGCGCAGCTCCATGTGCAGCTTGCCCTTGTCGGCGACGGTGGCGATGTGGGCGTCCGGCTCGAGGATCTCGACGTCCTGGTCGACCTCGATGTCACGGGCCCGCACCGGCCCCGGCCGATCGACGCGCACGTAGAGGGTCTTGACCTCGTCGGTGTGCATCTCGATCGGGATCTGCTTCAGGTTGAGGATGACGTCGGTGGCGTCCTCGACCACGCCCGGGATCGGCGAGAACTCGTGCTGCACGCCGTCGATCTTGACGGCGGTCACGGCCGCGCCCTCGATCGACGAGAGCAGGACCCGGCGCAGCGTGTTGCCGATCGTCGTCCCGAAGCCGCGCTCGAACGGCTGCGCGTAGAAGCGGCCGAACCGCTCGGTTGCCGTCTCACGCTCGAACTCGAGCCGCTTCGGTCGCTGGAAACCCTTCCACAGCATGTCTGGTCCTTTCGACTACTTCGAGTAGAGCTCGACGATGAGCTGTTCCTGCACGGGCAGGTTGATCTGTTCGCGGGTCGGGATCGAGAGCACCCGGCCCAGCGTGTCTGGCGGCATCCACCTGGAGCCACTCCGGCACGCCGCGGCCCTTGACCTCTTCGATCGCGTGGGCCACGACCGCGCTCTTGGCGCTGGACTCGCGGACCCGCACTTCGTCCCCCATCTTCACCGCGAAGGACGGGATGTCGACCTTCTTGCCGTTGATCAGGAAGTGCCCGTGCCGCACCAGCTGCCGCGCCTGCGGGCGCGAGGTGGCGAAGCCGAGGCGGTAGACGACGTTGTCGAGCCGCGTCTCGAGCGACTGCAGCAGCATCACGCCGGTGACGCCGCGGTGGCGGGCCGCCGATTCGAAGTAGCGGCGGAACTGGTTTTCGAGCACGCCGTAGACGCGCTTGACCTTCTGCTTCTCGCGCAGCTGGATGCCGTAGCCGACCATCTTCGCCTTGCGTGACTTGCCATGCTGACCGGGCGGGGTGTTGCGCTTCTCGATCGCGCACTTCTCGGTGTAGCAGCGCTCGCCCTTGAGGAACAGCTTCATGCCTTCGCGGCGGCAAAGGCGACAGACCGGACCGTTGTAACGTGCCATCGATTCGTCTTCCTGGCCCGCCGCGCCCGGACCGGGCGGCGACGAGCGTTCGTGTCAACCCGCCTTCGCTCCTGCGGAGCTCCGGCGCGGCAAGCAGGCTCGAGGGGCTCCCGAAAGAACTGGAAGCCCAGGTGACCGTGCGGGGCTGAGCCTGTTCAGCGTCCCGCGCGGGGTGGCGGAGCGCAGGCTCCGCCGAAACACATCAGACCCCTGTCCGACTAGACACGGCGGCGTTTGGGCGGCCGGCAGCCGTTGTGCGGGATCGGCGTGACGTCGCGGATCGACTTGACGTCGATGCCGATGGTCTGCAGCGCGCGCACCGCCGACTCGCGGCCGGCGCCCGGGCCCTTGACGCGCACTTCGAGCGAGCGCATGCCGACGCCCTGGGCCGACTTGCCGGCGTTGATCGCGGCCTGGGTCGCCGCGAACGGCGTGCCCTTGCGCGAGCCCTTGAAGCCAATCGCGCCGGCGCTCGACCACGACACGACGTTGCCCTCGACGTCGGTGATGGTGATCACGGTGTTGTTGAACGACGCCTGGATGTGGGCGTAGCCGTGATGGACGACGCGCTTCTCGCCGCGCTTCTTGAACGCCTTTTTCTTGGGCTTCTTGTCGACGTCAGGCGTCGCGCCTTCGGGTGCTTCAGTCTTGGCCATGGTGAATTCTACGGATCGGCGGTCGGGCTAGGGCGACGTCTACGTCGTCTTCTTCTTGGCCACCGCGCCACGGCGCGGGCCCTTGCGGGTGCGCGCGTTGGTCTTGGTGCGCTGGCCGCGGAGCGGCAGGTTGCGGCGGTGGCGCAGGCCGCGATAGCTGCCGATCTCCATCAGGCGCTTGATGTTGAGCGAAATCTCCTTGCGGAGGTCGCCCTCGACGCCGCCCACTTCCTCGATGACCCGGCTGATGTTCCGAACGTCGTCCTCGGTCAGGTCCTTGACCCGAATGTTGGGACCGACGCTCGGCGGACTTCAGAATGTCGTTCGAGCGCTTCCGCCCGATGCCGTAAATATAAGTCAGCCCGATTTCGACGCGCTTGGTGCGCGGCAAATCCACACCGGCGATACGTGCCATACGATGCCTATCCCTGTCGCTGCTTGTGCTTGGCGTTGGTGCAGATGATCGCGGACGACGCCGCGGCGGCGGATCACCTTGCACTTGTCACACATCCGCTTGACTGATGCCCTGACCTTCATCGTCCACGACCTCTTGCGCTACGGACTCGCTCGGCCCGTCTGCGTCGGCCGCCACCTGCGCCCCGTCTGGCCCCGCTCGCCCGCGCGAAACTCCCATCTTGCCACGAACCCCTGCCGTTTGCCAGCGGCTCGCACCCCGCCCCGTCATGGCCCGCTCACGGCCCCGGTCACGACTGGGGCTCGTGCCGGCTTGCCCCTCTCCGTGAGCCAGCCCAATCTCGCCCTCAGCGGAGCTTCTCGACGATGGCGCCGCGCGTCAGGTCCCGCGGCGACAGCCGCACCCGCACTCGCTCCCCCACCAGGACCCGCACGAAATTCCGCCGCGGACCGGCCGCCAGGTGCGCCGTGACCGTCCCGTGGGCCGCCCCCGGCTGGCTTCCCGGCCGGCTGCCCGGCCCGCCATCCGCCAGGCGCACCGGTAGAGCGCCGACGGCAGCTGGGCCTCGACGACGCCCTCGAGCTCGACGTCGGCACCCGTCCGGCCTCGGATCCCGCGCTCTCCCGGCCTCAGGCCCGGTGTTCGGCCGCGTCGCGCGGCCGGCGCCGGCAGGGCGGTCAGGATCCACGGTCCGCTCGACGTCACCGCCACCGTGTGCTCGAAGTGCGCCGACAGGCTGCCGTCGGCGGTGACCGCCGTCCAGCCGTCGGCCAGCACCTTGACGGCCGCCTTGCCCATGTTGACCATCGGCTCGATGGCCAGGACCATGCCCTCGGCCAGCCGCGGTCCCCGCCCGGCCGGCCCGTAGTTCGGCACCTGCGGCTCCTCGTGGAGGGCGGCGCCGATGCCGTGGCCGACGAACTCGCGCACCACCGAATACCCGTGCGCCTCGACGTGCGACTGGACGGCGTGGCCGATGTCCGAGACCCGGCCGCCGACCCGCACCGCCGCGATGCCCTGCGCCAGCGCATCCTGCGTCACCGCCAGCAGGCGCTCGGCGTCGGCCGAAATCCGCCCGACCGGCAGCGTCACGGCGCAGTCGCCGTAGAACCCGCCCAGCTTGACGCCCATGTCGAGCGAGAGGATGTCGCCCTCGCTTGCAGCAGCGCGTCCCGGGATGCCGTGCACCACCTCGTGGTTGAGCGAGGCGCAGACCGTCGCCGGGATAGCCGCGATAGCCCTTGAATGCGGGCTCGGCGCCGGCGTCGCGGACCAATCGCTCGGCTTCGGCGTCGATCGCCGCCGTCGTCGCGCCTGGCTCCACCAGGAGGCGCAGCGCCTCGAGCACCCGCGCCACCAGCTGGTTGGCGGCCCGCATCTTCTCGAGCTCCGCCGCCGACTTGCAGACAATCACGGGCTGCGCGTCCACCGGCGCGATCGCCGCCCTCGGCCGCCAGCCCCCGCGTCGTCGCCAGCGCGTCGCGCACCTGGTGGTGACCGCGGCCGGCGACAGGTTGCCGTTGATCCGGAAGAACGTGGTGCGTCCGTCGTAGTAGTGCCACGAGCGGCTCGGTCTCCTCCAGGTACACCGTCAGGCGCTGCCGGACGACCCCGTCGGAGTCGTCGACGCGCGTTGACGTACATCCCGCCGCACCGCGCGCAGCGGATGCCGTCCGGCAGCCCGGGATCGGCGTTGCGCCCGCAGCGGCAGCAGATGCGGCGCGACTGGAGGCGCCGCACCAGCTCCTCGAACGGCACCTCGATCAGCAGGATCGTCAGGTGGTCCGGCTTCACCGCTGATCATCGCGTCGAGCGCGCGCGCCTGCGGCGTCGTGCGCGGGAAGCCGTCGAGGACGTAGCCCTTCTCGCGTCGTCGAGCGCCAGCCGCTCCTGGACGATCTCGACCATCGTCGAGTCGCCCACGAGGTTGCCCGGCTTCGATGCGGCCCTGGATCTGCCGGCCGAGCGCGTGCCGTGGGCGACCGCCTCGCGGAGGATGTCGCCCGTCGAAATCTTCGACCAACCCATAGTCGCGCGCCATCAGCTGCGCCTGCGTGCCCTTGCCGGCGCCCGGCGGGCCCAGCAGGACGACGCGCAGCGGCGGTTGCGCCGGCGGTGCGTCTCGATGCTCCAGCCATCGTCAGCCGCGCCGGCCCCGGATGCGCGTCTTCTTCATGAAGCTGTCGTAGTGCCGCATGATCAGCTGCGACTCGATCTGCTGGACGGTGTCCATCGCGACGCCGACCACGATCAGGATCGAGGTGCCGCCGAAGGCGAACTGCAGGCCGAGGCCCTCGGAGAGGAACTGCGGCAGAGCGCGTTGCAGCGTCTCGCCGATGAACGGGATGCTCTGCAGCCTGATGCCGCGAGAACAGGATGATCGGCAGCAGTGAAATCAAGGCCAGGTAGACGGCGCCGACCAGCGTGATCTTGCTGAGGATCGTCGTCCATGTACTCGGCCGTGCGCTTGCCCGGACGGATGCCCGGGACGAAGCCGCCGTACTTGCGCATGTTCTCGGCCACGTCGTCCGGGTTGAAGACGATCGACGTGTAGAAGTAGGCGAAGAACAGGATGCCGGCGACGAACAGCAGCGGTGCAGCGGCTGCTGTAGCCGAGCGCGTCGGTCAGCGAACCGCATCACGCTGTCGGGCGCGGAACATGCCGGCCACCGTGCCGGGGAAGGCCAGAATCGACGACGCGAAGATCACCGGGATGACGCCGCCCGTGTTGACCTTGAGCGGGATGTGCGTGCTGGGCCGCCGACATCCGGCGCTTGCCGACGAGGCGCTTGGCGTACTGGACGGTGACGCGCCGGTGCCCGCGCTCGATGAAGATGACGGCCGCAATGACCCCGACCATCATCGCACGATGCAGGATCACCAGCCGGAACAGGCCAATTTGGCCGGTCCGCAGCTGGTCCAGCGTCTGGAGCACCGCGCTCGGCAGCCCGAGACGATGCCGGCGAAGATGATGAGCGACATCCCGTTGCCGATGCCGCGCTCCGTGATCTGCTCACCCAGCCACATCACGAAGACGCTGCCGGTCGTCATCGTCAGCATGGTCATCAGCCGGAAGTCCCAGCCGCGCGTCGACGACGATCGGCAGGCCGCCCAGCGTGTTCGACTGCGCCTCGAGCGTGTAGGCGTAGGCCGCCGCCTGCACGAGGCTCAGCAGATCGTGCCGTAGCGCGTGTACTGCGTGATCTTGCGCCGACCGAGCTCGCCTTCCTTCGACAGCCGCTCGAGATACGGCCAGACGACGGTCAGCAGCTGCAGGATGATCGACGCGCTGATGTAGGGCATGACGCCCAGCGCGAAGATCGTGGCGTTCGACAGGTTCCCGCCGGAGAACATGTCGTAGAAGCCCGAACATCGTGTTCTTGGCCTGGTCGGCGAAGATGCGCAGGGCCTCGGTGTTCACGCCGGGCGTCGGGATGTGCGAGCCGAGGCGGAACACGGCCAGCATGCCGAGCGTGAACAGCACGCGATTGCGGAGCTCCGGAATCGCGAAGATGGCGCGAAGGCTCTCGAGCATGGATGGCCATGCTCTCGTAGATTCGATCGACGGCGGGCAGCCTGGCGCGCCGAAGCCCGCGACGGGAACGCGCGGGCGCAGGCGGCCCAAACCTGGGCTCGCCGCGGCCCTACTTGGCCGCGCCGAGCGTCTCGGCGTTGCCCCCGGCCGCCTGGATCTTCTCCGCCGCCTTGCCGCTGAACTTGTCGGCCTTCACGGTGAGGGCCATCGCGATCTCGCCGCGGCCGAGCACCTTGACCGGCAGCTTGCCGCCGCTCAGGAGGCCGCGCTCGCGCAGCACTCCGGCGTCACCGCCGCCCCCGTCTCGAACGCCGTGCCAGGGTGTCGAGGTTGACGACGCGTACTCGGTCCGGAACGGGTTGTGGAACCCGCGCTTCGGCACGCGCCGGTGCAGCGGCATCTGGCCGCCTTCGAAGCCGCGCTTCGAGTGGTAGCCCGAGCGCGACTGGGCGCCCTTGTGGCCGCGCCCGCGGTCTTGCCGAGGCCGGAGCCCTTGCCGCGGCCGACGCGGGTGCGCTCCTGCGTGGCGCCCTTGGGAGGACGGAGATTGTTCGAGACATGACGATCTGCTGCTGCTCTGGCGCGGCCCTCGGGCCGCGCCCCACTTCTGCGCTTGCAGGGCGCCGCTACTCGACTGCCAGGCGCCGCTACTCGACGACCGACACGATGTGGCGGACCTTCTGGATCATGCCGCGCATGGCCGGGTGGTCCATGACCTCGACCTCGTGGCCGATCCGCCGCAGGCCGAGCCCGCGCACGACCGCTCCCTGCTTCCTGTCGTAGCCGATGGTGCTGCGCACCTGCTTGATGCGAAGCGTGCGCCGGTCTTTCCGGAGTGCTCTTCGCCATGAAATCCCTCACTCACGCGCGGTCGCCGGCGCCGATGAGCTCTTCGAGCTCCTTGCCGCGCAGCCGCGCCACCGAAGCCGGCTCCTTCAGCGAGCTCGCAGGCCCGCGAACGTCGCGCGGACCACGTTGTGCGGATTGTCCGAGCCCAGACGACTTGGTCAGCATGTTCTGGATGCCGGCCGACTTCGACGACCGCGCGCACCGCGCCACCGGCGATGATGCCGGTGCCGTCCGGCGCCGGCTTCAGCAGCACGCTGCCCGCGCCGAAGTTGACCGAGCACCGCGTGCGGCAGCGTGGTGCCGGCGAGCGGCACGCTGCACGAGCGCCTTCTTCGCCGACTCGATGCCCTTCTTGATCGCCGACGGCACTTCCTTGGCCTTGCCCATCGCCGAACCCGACGTGGCCGTGCCCGTCGCCGACGACGACCAGCGCGCTGAAGCTCAGGTTCTTGCCGCCCTTGACGACCTTGGTGACGCGGTTGATGGAGACCACCGTGTCCTTCAGGTCGAGCTCCGAGCCGGATCGATCTTCTGTTTGAGATTGTACATTTGGCTCTCAGCTATCAGCTCTCGGCAGTCCGCCGTGCGGGCGGCCGTCTCGGCTGCCCGACGCGCCGGCACGCGGCCTAGAACTCCAGGCCCGCCTCGCGCGCCGCGTCAGCCACCGCCTTCACGCGGCCGTGGTAGAGGAATCCGCCGCGGTCGAAGACCACGCGCGTGATGCCCTTGTCCTTCAGCCGCTCGGCGACGAGCCGCGCCGATCGCCTTGCGCGCCGGCGAGGTTGCCGCCCTTGGGCGCCTCGGTCAGCTTGCGCCTTCACGGCGGTCTCGGTCGTCGACGCCGAGACCAGCGTCGTGCCGGCCTGATCGTCGATGACCTGGGCGTAGATGTGCGACACGCTGCGAAACACCGCCAGCCGCGGCCGCTCGGGCGTCCCGCCAATCCGCTTGCGCAGGCGCAGGCTGATGCGATGGCGGCGGTCCGCTTTCGTCTTGATCCTCATAACAGTATCCTCGGACGGGCCGGCTCCGGCTCGCAGCGGCCTACTTCGCGCCGGTCTTGCCGGCCTTCTTCTTCAGCACTTCACCGGTGTAGCGGACGCCCTTCTGCTTGTAGGGATCCGGCTTGCGCAGGCGGCGGATATCGGCCGCGACCTGGCCCACCAGCTGCCGGTCGATGCCCGTCACCGTGATGTGCGTCTGCTTGTCCACCGACCACGTCGATGCCGGTCGGGATCTCGAACACGACCGGGTGCGAATAGCCCAGGGCGAAGCTGGACCTGCTTGCCCTTCAGCTCGGCACGGTAGCCGACGCCGACGATGTCGAGCTCCTTCTTGAAGCCCTGGGTGACGCCGAGCACGGCGTTGGCGACCAGGCTGCGGGCCAGACCGTGGAACTTGCCGAGCTCGCGGTCCTCGCGGACCGGGCTTGCGACCAGGTCCGCCGTCGTCCTGCGCGAAGGCAATGCCGGGCGGCAGCGCCTGGCGCAGCTTGCCCTTCGGGCCCCTGCACCTCGACCGGCCCGTCGGACATCTGGACCGTGACGCCGGCGGGGATCGGGATGGGTTTCTTGCCGATTCGGGACATGTTCAACTCACCACACGTTGCAGAGCACTTCGCCGCCGACGCCCTGGCTTGCGCGCCTCGCGGCCGGTCATCACGCCGCGCGAGGTGGTCAGGATGGCTGTGCCGAGGCCGCCGAGCACCGTTGGCACGTCCTCGCTGCCCGAAGTAGACGCGGCGGCCGGGGCGGCTGACCCGCTCGATGCCGGTGATGACGCGCTCGCCGCGCGGACCGTACTTGAGCGCGACGCGGATGGTCTTCTGGACGCCGCCGGCTCAGTTCGGGCTGGGGTCCACCATCTTGAAGCTCTGGATGTAGCCCTCGAGCTCCAGGATCTCGGCGATCTCCAGCTTGAGCGTCGAGGCCGGAATGTCCACGCGCGTGTGCCGCGCGATGGTGGCGTTCCGGATCCGCGTCAGCATGTCGGCAATCGGATCGGTCATCGTCTCACTACTCGTTCCTGGAAGCGGGTATCGCCGGGCGTGGGCCGCGGCGACCGTGACTTCCGTCGTGCGTATGTCCTCGTCGGTTCGGGCAATGCGCGCTGCTTACCAGCTGCTCTTCGTGACACCGGTCACGTCGCCCTCGAGGGCCAGCTTGCGGAAGCAGAGACGGCACAGCGCGAACTTGCGCATGTACGCCCGGGGCCGGCCGCACCGCTGGCAGCGGTTGCGGTGCCGGATGGCGTACTTCGGCGTTCTTCAGTTCCTTCGCGATTTTTGCGGTGGTCGCCATGTCTTGTCCTACGCCTGGTTGGTGCGGAACGGCATGCCGATGAGGGCGAGCAGACGCCGCGCCTCTTCGTCGGTCTTGGCCGTCGTCACCACCGAGATGTTCATGCCGCGCGCCTTGTCGACCTTCAGGTAGTCGATCTCCATGAAGATCAGCTGGTCCTTGAGGCCGAGCGTGAAGTTGCCGCGGCCGTCGAAGCCCTTCGGCGACACGCCGCGGAAGTCGCGGACGCGCGGCAGGGCGATCGAGATCAGGCGGTCGAGGAACTCGTACATCTGGGCGCCGCGCAGCGTGACCATCGAGCCGATGGCCTGGCCCTGGCGCACCTTGAACTGCGCGATCGACTTCTTGGCCCGGGTCGTGACCGCGCTGCTGGCCGGTGATCTTGGCTCAGCTCCTCGCCGCCGACGTCGACGATCTTGGCGTTCGAGGTTGCCTCGCCGAGGCCCATGTTGACGACGACCTTCGCGACCTTCGGGATGGCCATCACGTTGGTGTAGCCGAACTCCTTCTGGAGCGCCGGCACCACCTCTTTCGAATATTCTCGCGCAAACGGGTCATGGCGGTTCTCCTGCTCTACCGTTGTCGCGCAGCGCACCGCCGCCGGTTGAGCGGGGTGGCTCGGCGCGAGCGCCTTTGTCCAGCACTCCGCCGCTCTTGCGCTGACTGCCCCGGTCCCGTCCTCGAGCGTCTTGTGGCCGACGCGGGTCGGCTTGCCGCCGTCGGGGATCGACCAGCATGACGTTCGAGGCGTGAATCGCGGCCTCGCGCTCGATGATGCCACCCTTGACCTGCTTCTGCGGGTTGGCCTTGGTGTGGCGCTTGATCAGGTTGACGCCCTCGACGACGACCCGGCCCTTCTCGGGCAGCACGCGCAGGATGCGGCCGCGCTTGCCGCTGTCGCGCCCGGCGATGACCTGGACTTCGTCGTTCTTGCGGACAGAGAGTTTCATCACAGCACTTCCGGCGCGAGCGAGATGATCTTCATGAAGCGGCGCTCGCGCAGCTCGCGGGCGACCGGCCCGAAGACGCGGGTCCCGATCGGCTCGTTCGAGTCGTTGACGAGGACGGCGGCGTTGCGGTCGAAGCGGATGTAGCTGCCGTCGCGGCGGCGCTGCTCCTTGCGCGTGCGGACGATGACGGCCTTGACCACCTGGCCCTTCTTGACCGTGCCGTCCGGCGACGCTTCCTTGACCGAGGCGGTAACGAGATCGCCGAGCCGCGCGTAGCGGCCGATCGAGCCGCCGATCGGGTTGATGACCGCGATCTTGCGGGCGCCGGAGTTGTCGGCGACGTCGAGGATCGAACGCATCTGGATCATGGTTTGATCTCCTGCGCCTTCTCAATCACGCGGACGACTACCCAGCGCTTGCTGCGGCTGAGCGGGCGGCTCTCGACGATGGCGACGGTGTCGCCCGCCTTGACCGTGCCGGCCTCGTCATGGGCCATGAAGCGGGTCGTGCGACGCTGCATCTTGCCGTAGAGGCCGTGCCGGACCTTGCGCTCGACGGCGACGACGACGCTCTTCGCCATCTTGTCGCTGACGACCTTCCCGATGACTTCCTGGGCCGGCATTACCCCTGCTCCTTCTGACGAATGATCGTCTTGATGCGCGCCAGCTCGCGGCGCGTGGTCCGCACCTTGATCGGCGATTCGAGCTGGCCCATCGCCTTCTGCAGGCGCAGGCGGAAGCCCTGGTCGTCGAGCTCCTTGGCCTTGGCGCGGAGATCCTCGACGGAGAGATCGCGCAGTTCAGCGGTCTTCGTCATGACGCACGCTCCTGGGCGAACCGGGTGGCGAAGCGGGTGGCGATCGGCAGCTTGGCCGCGGCCAGTCGCATCGCGGCGCGGGCTTCGGTCTCGACCACGCCTTCCATCTCGAACAGGATGCGGCCCGGCTTGATCACCGCCACCCATTCCTCCGGCGCACCCTTGCCCTTACCCATGCGGGTTTCCTGCGGCTTCTTGGTGATCGGCTTGTCCGGGAACACCCGGATCCAGATCTTGCCGCCACGCTTGATGAAGCGGGTCATCGCGATTCGCGCCGCTTCGATCTGGCGCGACGTCAGCCAGCAGGGCTCCAGGGCCTTCAGCCCGAAGTCCCCGAACGAGACGTCGGAGCCGCGCCACGCCTTGCCGCGCATGCGGCCGCGCTGCTGCTTCCGGTACTTGACCTTCTTCGGCATCAACATGATGCATGTCCTCTACCTGTTGGCGCCGGGTGCCCTCAGCACCCGTCGCGGGCCGCCCCCTCGAGCGGCCGACTGCTATTTGTCGACCGGCGCGTAGCCGCGCCGTCGACCTCACGACGCCTCCGGCCTGCGGCCTCGGCGTTCGTGTCGCGGCGCATCTCTTACCTATTCAGCGCCGCGGCCCAGGCTCGCGACGGCCGCCCGGCACGCGGTAATCCTCTTCACGACCGGTGCGCGGCACCAGGCGCTCGCCCTTGTAGAGCCACACCTTGACGCCGATCTTGCCGTAGGTCGTGTTCGCTTCCGCGAAGCCGTAGTCGATGTCGGCGCGCAGCGTCTGCAGCGGCAGCTGCCCGTGCAGATACCACTCCGAGCGCGCGATCTCGGCGCCGTTCAGGCGTCCCGACACCCGGACCTTGATGCCCCGCGCGCCGAAGCGCAGCGCCGACTCGACCGCCTTGCGCATGGCGCGGCGGAAGGCGACGCGCTTCTCGAGCTGGGTCGCGACCGACTCGGCGATCAGCTGCGCGTCGAGCTCCGGCTTCTGGATTTCCTGGATGTTGATGAAGACCTCGCGGCTGGTCCTCTTCTGGATTTCCTGCTTGAGCTTGTCGACCTCGGTGCCCTTGCGGCCGATGATGATGCCCGGCCGCGAGGTGAAGATGTCGATCTTCAGCTTGTTGGCCGCGCGCTCGATCTCGACCTTCGAGACCCCGGCGTGCGAGAAACGCTTCTTCAGCGTGTCGCGCAGCTTGAGATCCTCGTGCAGGAGCTTGGCGTAGTCCTTGTCGGCGAACCAGCGCGAGCGCCAGGTCTTGTTGAAGCCGAGGCGGAACCCGTACGGATGAACCTTCTGACCCATATGTGCTCTCTTCGTCAGCGTGACTGCCGCGACTACGCGGTCGCCTTCTTGGCCCCCGCCTTCGCCGCGCGCTCGCTCGGCTTCGGCGCGGCTCCGCCGGTCTTCGGCGTGCGTGTGGCGGTTTTGCGGGCGCCGCGCGCCGGAGCGACGCCGAGCTTGGCCGCCTTCTCGGTGACCGCGACGGTCAGGTGCGCCGTGCGCTTGACGACGCGGAAGGCGCGGCCCATCGGGGCCGGCCGGACGCGCTTCTGCGACGGGCCCTGGTCGGCGTAGCACGCCGACACGAACAGCCGCTCGACGTCGCCGCCGAAGCCGTCCTTGTTCTTGGCGTTGGCGACCGCCGACTCGCAGCACCTTGAGGATGTCGCGAGCGACGCTCTTGCGGGCGAACTTCAGCGTGGCCAGGGCTTCGGGGCAAGCTCTTGCCGCGGATGAGATCGAGGACGAGCCCCGCCTTCTGCGCCGAGGTCCGCACGTACTTGGCCGTAGCCTGATGCCTGCACCATGACCTAGCTCCCCGCCTTCGGCGACGGCGCGACGGCCTTTTCCGCCTTCGGTCGTGTGGCCCTTGAACGTCCGCGTCGCCGCGAACTCGCCGAGCTTGTGGCCGACCATGTTCTCGGTGATGTAGACCGGGACGAACTTCCTGCCCGTTGTGCACCGCCATCGTGTGGCCGACCATCTCGGGCACGACCGTCGAGCGGCGCGACCAGGTCTTGATCACCTTCTTTTCGCCCGGCGGTTCATCGCCTCGACCTTCTCGAGGAGGAGGTGTCGACGAACGGGCCCTTCTTGAGGGATCTGCTCATGGCCTACTTCTGTCTCCGCGTCACGATGAAGCGGTTCGTGCGCTTGTTGTTGCGCGTCTTGTAGCCCTTGGTCGGCACGCCCCACGGCGTCACCGGGTGGCGGCCGCCCGAGGTCTTGCCCTCGCCGCCGCCCAGCGGGTGGTCGACCGGGTTCATCGAGACGCCGCGGTTGTGCGGCTTCCAGCCCAGCCAGCGGTTGCGGCCGGCCTTGCCGATCGACTCGTTCTCGTGATCGAGATTGCCGACCTGGCCGATCGTCGCGAAGCACTCCGCGTTGACGAAGCGCACTTCGCTCGACGGCATGCGCAGCGTGACGTAGTCGCCTTCCTTGGCCACGACCTGGACGCCGGCGCCGGCGCTGCGCGCCATCTGGCCGCCCTTGCCGGGCTTCAGCTCGACGTTGTGCACCAGCGTGCCGAGCGGGATGTTCTTCAGCGGCAGCGCGTTGCCCGGCAGGATGTCGACGGTCTCGCCGGACACCACCGAGTCGCCGACCTTCAGCCGCGCCGGCTGCAGGATGTAGCGCTTCTCGCCGTCGGCGTAGGTCAGCAGGGCGATGCGCGACGACCGGTTCGGGTCGTACTCGATCGTCGCGACCTTGGCCGGGATGCCGTGCTTGTCGCGCTTGAAGTCGATGATGCGGTAGGCGCGCTTGTGGCCGCCGCCGCGCCACCAGGACGTCAGCTCTCCGGTGTTGTTGCGGCCGCCCGACTTCTGCAGCGGCTCGGTCAGCGCCTTGTAGCGGCTTCGACGCCGTGATCTCGTCGAAGCGTCTGCAGCGTCTGAAAGCGCCGGCCGGGCGACGTGGGCTTGTACTTTGCGAATGGGCATGAGAATGTGCTCCCTGGACGCTACTGGCTTTGTTCAGGGTTGGCGCCTAGGCGCCTTCCAGGAACTCAGGGACCTTCTGGCCGTCCTGCAGCCGGACGTAGGCCTTCTTCCAGTCGGACCGCTTGCCGGAGAAACGGCCCTGGCGCTTCACCTTGCCGTGCATCGTGCGGTCCGGACGGCCGCGACCTTGGCGCCGAGCAGATGCTCGACGGCCTGCTTGATCTCGATCTTGGTGGCGTCGACGGCGACCTGGAACACGAGCGACTGCCCGTCCTGTTCGCGTCAGGATGGACGTCTTCTCGGTCACGAGGGGCCGGCGGATGACGTCGGTGAGTTTCATGCGCTAGCGGCCTCCTGCAGGCGCTCGAGAGCCGCGCCTTGGTCGTGACCGACCGTCGTGGCGTCGCATGACCGTCGCGCGCCGCAGACGCGGTTGGCCGGCGACGTAGGAGCACGCCGGGGAGGTTGCGCGTCGACAGGTCGAGCGCCGGGTCGACGGCGAGGTCGAGCAGCAGCGTCTTGCCGGTGGCGCCGAGGCCCTTCAGCATCGACACGGCGGCCTTGGTCTTGGGCGTCGGCGATCGACAGCGCATCGACGACGCGGACCGCGCCGGCCTGGACCTTGGCCGCCAGCGCCTCGCGCAGCGCGCCCTTGGCGACCTTCTTCGGCAGCGAGAACGAGTAGTCGCGCGGCTGTCGGCGCGAACACGGTGCCGCCCTTGCGCCAGAGCGGGTTGCGGACGTCGCTCACGCGCGCCCGGCCGGTGCCCTTCTGCTTCCACAGCTTCTTGCCGCTGCCCTGGACCTCGGCAGCGCGTCTTGGTCGCGTGCGTGCCGCGCCGGCTGGCCGCGTTCTCGTGGACCACCGCTCCCAGATCAGGTCGGTCTTGACCCGCTTGCCGAAGAGCTCGTCGCGCAGGTCGAGCGAGCCGACCTTCTTGTTGTGAGCTGTCGACGACGTCGATGTCCATTACTTCTTGCCCTTCTTCTTCTCCGGCCTGCGGCTGCGGGCTCGGGCTTGGCTTGGCGATGGCCTTGCGGATGACCACGTAGTTGCCCGCCGCGCCCGGCACGGCGCCGGCGACGAGCAGCAGGTTGTTGTCGGCGTCGACCTTGACCACCTTCAGGTTGCGCGTCGTCACCCGGTCGTCGCCCATGTGCCCGGGCAGGCGCATGCCCTTGATGACGCGCGACGGGTACGACGAGGCGCCGATGCGCCGGGGGCGCGGTGGAACATCGAGCCGTGCGTCGCCGCGCCGCCCGGAAGTGGTGGCGCTTGATGACGCCCTGGAAGCCCTTGCCCTTGCTGGTGCCGATGACGTCGACGGTCTCGCCGGCGGCGAACATCGTGCACGGCGACCTGGTCGCCGGCGGCCGGACGCCGAGGCGCCCTGGCCACGCTTGACCTCGCGGCGCACGCGCGTCGGCGGCACGCTGGCCTTCTCGTAGTGGCCCGCCATCGCCTTGTTCGCCTTGCGCGGCGCTTGCCTTCGACGAAGCCGATCTGGACGGCCTCGTAGCCGTCGCGCTCGCGGTCTTCGTCTGCACGACGACGCACGGGCCCGCCTTGAGCACCGTCACCGGCGTGCACGACGCCGTCGGCGCCGAACACCTGCGTCATGCCGACCTTCTTGCCGATGATTGCCATGTCGACCATCGAGCCGGGCCTCACTTACTTGTGTTCCTTGCCGAACGCCTTGATCTCGACGTCCACGCCGGCCGGCAGGTCGAGCTTCATCAGCGCGTCCACCGTCTGCGGCGTCGGCTCGAAGATGTCGATCAGCCGCTTGTGCGTGCGGATCTCGAACTGCTCGCGCGACTTCTTGTCCACGTGCGGCGAGCGCAGCACCGTCCACTTGTTGATCTCGGTCGGCAGCGGCATCGGCCCCGCGAGCCGCGCGCCCGTCCGCTTGGCGGTCTCGACGATCTCGCTCGTCGACTGGTCGAGGACGCGGTAGTCGTAGGCCTTCAGCCGGATGCGAATCTTCTCGCCGAATGCAGACATGGTCTGTACCTGCTTCACTTGCCCGGGTCGGATCCCGTGTCGACCGAAGCACGGGGCCGGGCTGACGCCCGACGCCCTCATCCTGCCTACGCGATAATCTCGGTGACCGTGCCGGCGCCGACCGTGCGGCCGCCCTCGCGGATGGCGAACCGCAGCGCCCTTCTCCATGCGCCACCGGCGTGATCAGCTCGACCGTGACGCTGCGTGTTGTCGCCCGGCATCACCATCTCCACGCCCTCGGGCAGCTGCAGCGACCCCGTCACGTCCGTCGTCCGGAAGTAGAACTGCGGCCGGTAGCCGTTGAAGAACGGCGTGTGACGCCCGCCCTCTTCCTTGGTCAGCACGTAGACCTCGCCCTTGAACTTGGTGTGCGGCGTGATCGACCCCGGCTTCGCCAGCACCTGGCCGCGCTCCACGTCGTCCTTCTCCGTGCCGCGCAGCAGCACGCCGATGTTGTCGCCCGCCTCGCCCTCGTCGAGCAGCTTGCGGAACATCTCGACGCCCGTCACGACCTTCTTCTTCGTCGGCCCGAAGCCGACGATCTCGACTTCCTCGCCCACCTTCACCTTGCCGCGCTCGACGCGGCCGGTCACCACCGTGCCGCGGCCCGAGATCGAGAACACGTCCTCGATCGGCATCAGGAACGGCTTGTCGATCTCGCGCTCCGGCAGCGGGATGTAGGTGTCCAGCGCCTCCATCAGCTTGAGGATCGCCTTCGACGCCCTCCGGCTCGCCGTTCAGCGCCTTGAGCGCCGACACCCGCACCACCGGCAGCGTCGTCGCCCGGGAAGCCGTACGTCGTCAGCAGCTCGCGCACCTCGAGCTCCACCAGGTCCAGCAGTTCCGGCGTCGTCGACCACGTCCACCTTGTTCAGCGCCACCACCATGTACGGCACGCCCACCTGCCGGCCAGCAGCACGTGCTCCCGCGTCTGCGGCATCGGGCCGTCCGTCGCCGCCACCACCAGGATCGCCGCCGTCCATCTGCGCCGCGCCCGTGATCATGTTCTTGATGTAGTCGGCGTGGCCCGGGCAGTCCACGTGCGCGTAGTGCCGGTTCGCCGTCGCGTACTCCACGTGCGCCGTCGCGATCGTCAGAATCTTCGTCTCGTCCGACGCCCCTGCGACGCGATGCCTTCGCCACCTCGTCGTACGGCACGAACTTCGCCCAGCCCTTGTCGGCCGCCACCTTGGTCAGCGCCGCCGTCAGCGTCGTCTTGCCGTGGTCGATGTGCCCGATCGTCCCCACGTTCACGTGCGGCTTCGACCGATCGAATTTCTCCTTCGCCATGTGCTGTCTCCGTGTTGAGCTGTCAGCTCTCAGCGTCGGCTACCAGTCGCGTCGCCGTGACGCGCTGACAGCGCCCCTGATTGTTACTTGCCCTGTGCGATCACTTCGTCGCTGACGTGGTTGGCGCCTGCTCGTAGCGATCGAAGTGCATCGTGTAGGTGGCGCGGCCCTGGGTCCGCGACCGCAGGTCGGTCGCGTAGCCGAACATCTCCGACAGCGGCACCCGCGCGTTGATGATCTGCGTGCCGCCGCGAGCCTCCATCGACTGGATGTGGCCGCGCCGGCTGTTGAGGTCGCCGATGACGTCGCCCATGTACTCCTCGGGCACCACCACCTCGACGCGCATCACCGGCTCGAGCAGCACCGGCTTGGCCTTCCTGGCGGCGTCCTTGAACGCCATCGACCCGGCGATCTTGAACGCCATTTCGGTCGAGTCGACGTCGTGGTACGAGCCGTCGTAGAGCTCGATGCCGACGTCGTCCACCGGGTAGCCGGCCAGGACGCCGTGGTCAGCGCCTCCTTGATGCCTTCCTCGATCGGCTTGATGAACTCGCGCGGAATCGTGCCGCCGACGATGCTCGTTGACGAACTCGAAGCCCTGCCCGGCCTCGCGCGGCGTCGAGCGTGATCTTGGCGTGGCCGTACTGGCCGCGGCCGCCGGTCTGCCTGATGTACCGGCCCTCGCCTTCGGCCGGCGCGGGTGAACGTCTCCTTGTAGGCGACCTGCGGCTTGCCGACGCTGGCCTCGACGCTGAACTCGCGCTTCAGGCGGTCGACGATGATCTCGAGGTGCAGCTCGCCCATGCCGGAGATGATGGTCTGGCCGGTCTCGCGGGTCGGTCTTGACGCGGAACGTCGGGTCTTCGGCCATCAGCTTGCCGAGGCCCTGGCCGAGCTTCTCCTGGTCGGCCTTGGTCTTCGGCTCGATGGCCAGCGAGATGACCGGCTCGCGGGAAGTCCATCGACTCGAGCAGCACCGGCTTCTTCTCGTCGCAGATCGTGTCGCCGGTCGTGACGCTCTTCAGGCCGACGGCCGCGGCGATGTCGCCGGCGTAGACCTCCTTGATCTCCTCGCGCTTGTTGGCGTGCATCTTGAGCAGGCGGCCGATGCGCTCGGTCTTGCCCTTGGTGGCGTTGAGCACCGACGAGCCCGACGTGCAGCACGCCCGAGTAGACGCGGATGAACGTGAGCTGGCCGACGAACGGGTCGGTCATGATCTTGAACGCCAGCGCCGAGAACGGCTCCGCGTCGTCGGCCGGACGCGTCGATCGTCGTCTTTTCCGCCTTGCTCGGGTCGAGCCCGTCGATCGGCGGGATGTCGAGCGGCGACGGCAGGTAGTCGACGACGGCGTCGAGCAGCGGCTGCACGCCCTTGTTCTTGAAGGCCGAGCCGCAGATGACCGACGACGAACGGCGCCTTCTCGTCGCGCACCGAGTTGATGACGCGCTTGCGCAGCGCCGCCTTGATCGTCGTCTTCGGTGATCTCCTCGCCGCTGAGGTACTTCTCGAGCAGCTCGTCGTCGACCTCGCTGACCTTCTCGATCAGCTTCTCGCGGTAGATCTTGGCGTCGGCCTGCAGTTCGGCCGGAATCTCTTCGACGATGTAGTCGGCGCCCATCGTCTCGTCCTTGTAGATGATCGCCTTCATCCGCACCAGGTCGATGACGCCCTTGAACTTGTCTTCGCTGCCGATCGGCAGCTGGATGGCCACCGGGTTGGCCTGCAGCTTGCGTCTCGATCTGGCCGAGCGTCGCGCTTGAAGTCGGCGCCGATGCGGTCCATCTTGTTGACGAAGCAGATGCGCGGCACGCGGTACTTGTCGGCCTGGCGCCACACCGTCTCGGACTGCGGCTCGACGCCCGACACGGCGTCGAACACGGCGCACGGCGCCGTCGAGCACGCGCAGCGAGCGCTCGACCTCGGCGGTGAAGTCCACGTGGCCGGGCGTGTCGATGATGTTGATCCGGATGTCGCGCCAGAAGCAGGTGGTCGCGGCGGACGTGATCGTGATGCCGCGCTCCTGCTCCTGCTCCATCCAGTCCATCACCGCGGTGCCTTCGTGGACCTCACCGATCTTGTAGGTGATGCCGGTGTAGAACAGGATGCGCTCGGTCGTCGTCGTCTTGCCGGCATCGATGTGGGCCATGATGCCGATGTTGCGACAACGATTGAGGGGTACTTGCCGTGGCATAACTAAGGTTCCGATTGAGGGTTCGGGCGACTACCAGCGATAGTGCGCGAAGGCCTTGTTGGCCTCGGCCATGCGGTGCGTGTCCTCACTCTTCTTCACCGCGCCGCCGCGCAGGTTGGCCGCGTCCATCAACTCGTTGGCCAGCTTCTCCTCCATCGTCTTGCCGTCGCCGCGCGAGCGCGCGTAGGCGACCAGCCAGCGGATCGCCAGCGAGAGGCGGCGGCTCGGGTTGACCTCGATCGGCACCTGGTAGTTCGAGCCGCCGACGCGGCGGGACTTCACTTCCAGGCTCGGCTTGACGTTGTCGACGGCCTTCTTGAAGACCTTGAGCGGATCGTCGCCGGTCTTCTCCTTCACGATGTCGAGAGGCTGCGGTAGAGGATCCGCTCGGCAGTGCTGCGCTTGCCGTCGCGCATCACGGTGTTGATGAACTTGGTGACGAGCGGGCTGCCGTACACCGGATCCGGCGGAACTTCGCGCTTGGGGACTTCTCGTCGACGTGGCATAAGAGAATCTCAGTCTGTCGGTGGTACTCATCGAATCGGAAAGCGAGCGCTACGCCTTCGGGCGCTTGGCGCCGTACTTCGAGCGGCCCTGCTTGCGGCCCTGCACGCCGACGGCGTCGAGCGTGCCGCGGACGACGTGGTAGCGCACGCCCGGCAGGTCCTTGACGCGGCCGCCGCGGATGAGCACCAGCGAGTGCTCCTGCAGGTTGTGACCGACGCCCGGGATGTAGGTCGTGACCTCGATCCCGTTGGTCAGGCGCACGCGGGCCACCTTGCGGAGCGCCGAGTTCGGCTTCTTCGGCGTCTGGGTGAAGACGCGGACGCAGACGCCGCGCTTCTGCGGGCTCTCGTTGAGCGCAGGGCTCTTGGTCTTGGTGACGATGGCCTCGCGGCCCTTGCGAACAAGCTGGCTGATAGTCGGCACACGCTCTCCCGTTGCTTCGGACGTCCGAAAAGACGTCCCGGCGCGCAGCATCCTGTCGGGCGACGTCCGCCCCAGGACCGCGAACCGGCCCACTCCACTGATGTCCCAGGCCTAGAAGCCCGCGGGCGACGCTGCCCCCGGTCTTGGCACCCGGAACCGAATGACCCTAAACGTTCGAATTATCGCGGCGGACCGCCGGCACACGCAGCCGTTCGAGCGGTCGCGCGCGCATCACGGTAGTCCGAGGAGGGTGAAATCTCACCCCAACCTTGCGGTTCGCCACCAGATAGGGTGTCCTGGCGACGACAAAACCTGACGAACATAACATAGCCCCGGCGAGCCGTGCAATAGTGCCAGTCCGATGGGTGAGCCGGCCGGGGCCTCCGGAGCGTTCATTCTCCTCGATTTCGGCCGCAATGAGAGCGGGGCTGGCCAGCGGCTCGAACGCTGGGGCGACGCGGTTCTGGTGCGGCCGGATGCTCGAGCTGCCGGGCCGCGCGCCCTCACCGCGGACGCCTGGGCTCAGGCCGACGCCGTGTTCGAAGGGCGGTTGGGCGGAAGCGGGGTCGGCGGCGGGCAGTGGGAGTCGGGTGCGCCTCTCCCCCACCGCTGGCCGATCGCGCACGCCGGTCTGCGTTTTTCGGTCGGCTGCGCCCCCTCCGGTCACACCGGCCTGTTCCCCGAGCAGGCCGGCCAGTGGGCGTGGATGGCCGAAACCCTGCAGCCGACGACTCCGGAGTCGTCCGACGGGCTGCCTGAGTCCACTCGGCCAGAGGTCCTCAACTTGTTCGCCTACACCGGCGGCGCCTCGGTGGCGCTGGCCACGGCCGGCGCCCGGGTAACCCACGTCGACGCCTCCCGCCCGGCCATCGGCTGGGCCCGGGAGAACGCCGTCCTGAACGGCGTCTCGACGATTCGCTGGATCCACGAGGACGCCCGGCGGTTCGTCGATCGCGAGCACCGCCGCGGCCGCCGCTACGACGCGCTGCTGCTGGATTCCGCCGGCGTTCGGCCGGGGCCCGGCCGGCGACTGGCAGCTGGATCGGGACCTGGGCGGGCTCCTCGAAGCCGCGGTCGCGCTGCTCGCGCCGCAGCCGGCCTTCGTCGTGCTCAACGTCTACACCGGCGGTGCGACGGCGGGCGACCTCGACAGGCTCCTCGCGTGGGCTGTGGACGCCCGCTCCGACTTCGGCGCCCTCGGGCCGATCGAGGCCGACGCGCTGACCCTGACGGCCGCCGACGGCCGGCACCTGCCGACCGGCCTCTACGCTCGCGTCCGCCGCCAGCTCTGAGACGAGCCGGCCAAAGGTTATCGAGCCATATTTTTATGGTATAATCGTCTGTATGAAGAAGACGCTCCATATCGACGAGCAGCTTCTGCGGGACGCCAAGGCGGCCGCGGGCGCGAAGACAGACACCGACACGGTCCGCCTGGGGCTCGAGGCGCTGGTCCGTCGGGCTGCCTACGAGCGACTCCGCGCGCTACGTGGCTCCGAGCCCACGGCTCAGGACACGCCGCGGCGTCGTGAACGTCCGTCGTCGGCCAGACACCCCGCCGCATGAGCGTTCTGGTCGACACCTCAGTCTGGATCCGGTTCTTGGCAAACCGGGCGCCGTATGCGACCGAGCTGGAGGAGCTCCTGAGCCGCGACGAGGTCAGCGGCCACGAGCTCGTGTACGGCGAACTCCTCATTGGAGACAAGGGTGGGCGTCAGGAGTTCCTCTCGAACTACGGTCGAATGGACCGGGCGCCGCTCGTCTCCAACACCGACGTCGTCGCCTTCGTGCGCAGCCGCAAGCTGAACGGCCGGGGAATCGGCTGGATTGATGCGCACTTGTTGGCGTCGGCCCTCGTCGCTCAGGTGACATTGTGGACCGCCGACTCGGCCCTCGCGACGATCGCAGCAGAACTAGGGATCGCGCACGGACGCTGAGACCCGGCAAGCCGCCTGACCCGGCCTACGTCGACACGCCCAGCAGACCGCGGGTGAGCTGGAACTCGACGAAGCCGGCCGCCTGGGCCGCCGGGACGACGTCGCGCCGGGCCGTCGCCAGCACCAGCTCGATCAGCCGGCCGGCGTCGCCCTTCCCGCCGGACGCAGTGAAGTCGACGTCCTCCTCCGCCAGCGCCCCGCGCCCCACCGGTCCGACGACCTGCAGCACCGGGATGAAAGGGTGGCCCTGCTGCGGCCCGTCGCCGACCGCGCCGACGACGAGGTGGGCGCCGCACGCGGCGAGGCCGGTGACGTTCTCGACCCAGTGGTCGGTGTCGGTCTGGACCAGGTGCAGGCCGGCCAGCGCGACCGGCTCGCCGTAGACCAGGGTCGCCCGCGGCGTCGTCCCGCCGAGGACCGCGGCGCGGAAACCGGCATCTGCGATCAGCGGATCGCCTTCCGGGATCAGCACGGTGCCGCCGCCGGCGAGCGCCGCGGTGACCAGGGCCGCCAGCGCCGTGGCCACCGCTGGCTCGGGCGGGGCCGCGCTGATGACGCCGATCGTCAGGGCGCCGAGGCGGACGTCACGCCCGGCCGGCGCGACCGGGGCCCGCGTCGCGAACCACTGCTGGACGCGGCCGATGACGCGGTCGATGCCGCCGTCGAGCTGGACGCTCGCCCACCCGAAGCGCTCGAGCGGCAGGTCGGCGCGCTCGAAGTCGCGCCGCATCGCGTCGTTCGGCACCTTCTCGCAGCCGTGCTCGAGAAGCAGCGCCGCGGCGACGTTGGGATGCGTGGCGTAGCCGCGGAAGGTGCGCTGCAGGGTGTCGTAGACCGAGCCGCCGCCGAAGCCGCAGCCCTCGGAGTGGGCCAGCCCGACGAAGCGATCGATGCCGTGGCGCAGGCCGACGCTCGAGTCGTTGAGCCGCATGGCGGCGAGGCGCGCGATCTGCGACGAGCACATGCTGGTCGGCAGCACCAAGCCGATGCGCTCGGTCACCGCGCGCGCCGGCGCCGCGCCGGGCGCGGCCGTAGACGCCGACACCGGCAGCGGCTGGCCGTCCGGCACCGGCCGCGCCTCGATGGCCGCGATCCGATCGGCGCTGGTCTGGCGCCAGTTGCGCCACAACTGCGCCTGGGAGTGCCCCGCCCTCTCGCCCTGCGTCCGCTCGCCGGATGCGGTCGCGACGGTCAGCTCGAAGGCCTCGGCGACGAGGGCGTCCATCGCCTCGCCGTCCAGGTAGCGGCCGGCGTTGATGTCCATCTCGTGCTTCAGCAGCTGATGGCGCTGCGTCGTGGTGGTGATCTTCAGCGTCGGCACGAACGGGAAGTTCGTGATCGATCCGTTGCCGGTGACGAACACGATCAGGTTGCAGCCCGAGGCGACCTGGCCGGCGATGCCCTCGAGGTCGTTGCCGGGGCTGTTCATGAAGTAGAAGCCGGGCCCGGTCAGCGGATCGGCGTAGTCGATGACGTGATCGACCGGCGTCCGCGGATCCTTCTTGTGGACGGCGCCGAGCGACTTCAGGGTGATGTTGTACAGGCCGCGCAGCTTGTTGCCGCCCGACGGGTTGCTCTCGGGCGTGACGCCGTGCCACGACAGGCGCTCCTTGAAGCCCTGGATGTGGCCGAGCACGCCGCGCGCGACCTCGATGTCGCGCGTGTTGCGCAGGACGTAGGCCTCGGCGCCGGCGGTCTCGTCGGTCTCGCACAGGACGCCGGTCCCGCCGTGCCGGATCAGCTCGTGCACGATGGCGCCGGCGAGCGGGTTGCCGGACACGCCGGAGAAGGCGTCCGAGCCGCCGCACTGCAGCGCGATGCGTAGCCCGGCGAGCGGTTCGTCGGAGCGGACGTCTTTCTCGACCGGGCCGATCCAGCCGCGCACGATCCGCTCGCCTTCGGCCAGGCCTGCCGCCAGGCCGCCGCCGACGCCGAGGAAGGCGTGCCGCACGTGCTCGATCGGATGGCCGTGCTCGCGCAGGTAGGCCTGCAGGCGGGCGTTGGTGATCGGCTCGACGCCGAGATCGAGCGCCAGGATCGCGCCGACGTTGGGGTGGACCAGGAAGCCGGCCAGCGCCCGCAGCACTTCGCCGGTGTTGTTCGGCTCGCCGGGTCCGCCGCCTTCGGTGTGGGCGACGGCGACGATGCCGTCGATCTTCGCGTGCGCCTTGGCTAGCGGCTGCAGCCGCGCCGCCAGCTGGCGCGCGATGCTGGCCGTGCGCGACGTCGTGCCGAGGATGACGATGGTGTTGCGCGTGCCGACGCCGCGGCCGCCGCTGCGCCGATAGCCGCGGAACGTACGCGGCTGGGCGACGCGTTCGACCGGCTGGCCGGGCCGGTAGGTGGCCGGGTCGAGCGTGAACGGGACGAGGTAGTCCTCGAAGTTCGGCGCCGCCGGCAGCGGCACGCCGAGCTGCCGCATCGCCAGCGCCTGCAGGATCGACTCGTTGCAGACGTAGTCGCCGGGCGCGATCGGGACGAGCGCGTGGCCGAACGGCAGGCCCCACGACAGCAGCGCCTCGCCGGGCGCGATCGGCCGCACCGCCAGGCGGTGCCCCTCGAGCACGCACGAGGTCAGCGTGCGGACCTCGCCGTCGATCTCGATGCGGGTGCCGGCGTCGAGGCGGCGGATGGCGATGGCGACGTTGTCGTCGGGCGCGGGCAGGCGGCAGACGGCGGAGAGCGGCAGCGGCGTAGACATCTCTTTCAACAAACTACTCGCAAGTTCGGCGCAATCGTGCAAAAACACCGCGTGCAGTCCAGAGACGCGGGAGTCCCGCCGGCCGGCGGCCAGGCAGACGCGACGGCCGAGGCCCCGACCCGGGCGCGCTACCTGATCGTCCTGGTCCTGTTCCTCGTCACGACGGTCAACTATGCCGATCGGGCGACGCTCAGCATCGTCGGCTCCGACCTGTCGCGTGACCTGAACCTCGATCCGGTGACGCTGGGCTACCTGCTCTCGGCGTTCTCGTGGAGCTACGTCGCGCTGCAGATCCCCGGCGGCTGGCTCCTGGATCGTCTGGGCGCGCGGCGCGTCTACCGCTGGAGCCTCCTCGGCTGGTCGGCGTTCACGGTGGCCCAGGGCGCGGTTGGCCTGATCGGGACCGCGCGGGTCGCGGCCGGCACGCTGTTCTCGCTCCGGCTCGGCCTGGGTGCCGCGGAGGCGCCGTCCTTCCCGGCCAACAGCCGGCTGGTGGCGATCTGGTTCCCGACCGCCGAGCGCGGGCTGGCGTCGGCGATCTTCAACTCCGCCCAGTATTTCTCCACCGTCCTCTTCTATCCGATCATGGGGGCGATCACGCACGCGTGGGGCTGGCCCTGGGTGTTCCTGGTGATGGGCGGCATCGGCGTGGCGTTCGGCCTGGTGTGGAACCGGCTGGTGCGGGACCCGGCCGACCATCCCCTGGCCAACGCCGCGGAGATCGCCTACATCAAGCAGGGCGGCGGGCTGGTCGACCTCGATCGCGCGCCCTCGGCGGCGACCTCGACGCGGCCGGGACTCGTGCTGGAGCTGCTCCGGAACCGGATGCTGCTCGGCATCTTCCTCGGCCAGTACTGCATCAACGCGCTGACCTGGTTCTTCCTGACGTGGTTCCCGATCTACCTCGTCAAGGAACGGCACATGACGGTGCTCGAGGTCGGGTTCGTGGCGACGCTGCCGGCGCTGTGCGGCTTCGGCGGCGGCCTGCTCGGCGGCTGGATTTCCGACGGCCTGCTCCGCAGCGGCCGCTCCCTGAGCGTCGCCCGCAAGACGCCGATCGTCGGCGGTCTGCTGCTGTCGACGGCGATGGTCGGCTGCAACTACGTCGAGACGCAATGGGCGGTGATTGCGCTCATGAGCCTGGCGTTCTTCGGCAAGGGTGTCGGCTCGCTCGGCTGGGCGGTGATGGCCGATGTCGCGCCGCGCGAGGCGACCGGCCTCACCGGCGGCCTGTTCAACATGTGCGCCAACATCGCCGGCATCGTCACGCCGATCGTCATCGGCTACATCCTCCGCGAGACCGGCTCGTTCGCCGGCGCCCTGGTCTACGTCGGCGCGCACGCGCTGCTGGCGGTGGTCAGCTTCCTGGTCATCGTCGGCGAGATCCGCCGCATCGAGCTGTCGCCGCCGCCCGGCCCGGCTCTGACGGTGCCCGCGACCCGATGACTCCGCGCGCCCATCGCCTGCTGCTGGCGGCCGCGTTCGTCCTGTTCGCGGCGTGGTCGCTGGTCGTGCCGATCAACGAGGCGCCCGACGAGCCGGCGCATTGGCAGTACGCCCGCTACCTGCACGACCACTGGCGCCTGCCGCACTACGCGCCGGGCTTCGAGGAGGCCAACTCGCCGCCGCTCGCCTACGTGCTCTTCGCGCCGCTGGCGACCGTGACGACAGCTCGCCAGAGATGTTCATCGGCTCATGGCCTGGACGGGGCGCACTTCGACCTCGCTGGCCCCCGCCGCATTTCATCAACACCGGCGAAGCCTTCCAGCACTACTGGCCGAGGCGGCTGGCGCGGCTTGCTGGCGGCGGCGATCTCGGTCGGCACCGTGTTCTTCGTCTGGCGCACCGGGGTGGCCGCCGGCGGGCCGCAGGTCGGCCTGCTCGCGGCGCTGCTCGTGACGCTGCTGCCGATGTTCGCCTTCCGCGCCGGACACGTCAGCAACGACGCTCTCGTCGCGTGCTGCGCGGCGGCATCGACGTGGGGCTTCGTCAGACTGTTGCGCGAGCCGTTCGCGTGGCGCATCGCGTGGTGGACATCGGCGGCGGTCGGCCTCGCCTACTTGTCCAAGATCAGCGCGATCGCGCTGGTCCCGCCGTTCGCGCTGGCGCTGTCCTCGCCGGGAGCACTCCGAACTTCGGCTCCCAACTCCCAAGCCTGCGGGCATGTTGGGCCGGCGGACGTGGCGGCTCAGTGCTCTGGCCGCTGGCCGGCGGCCTCGTCGCGCCGTGGTCGATCCGCAACGTCGTCCTCTACGGCGATCCCTTCGCCAGCGAGGCGATGCGGCACGCAGTCGCGCACATCATCACCGACCGATCGCTGTTCTCGTCGTACTTCGTCGCCGAGTTCCCGCGGGCCCTGATCAAGTCGTTCATCGGCGTCTTCGGCTGGGCCAACCTGGAGATGCCGAAGCTCGTCTATCGGCCCTACCTGCTGCTGTTCGCGGTGGGCGCCGGCGGTGCGCTGCTGGCGGTGTGGCGGCGTCGACTCGACTGGCGGCTGGCGGCGGTGCTCGCCGGCACCATGCTCGCCGCGCTGGCCATCGTCATCCGCATCAATCTGCAGTTCACGCAGCCGCAGGGGCGCTACCTGCTGCCCGGCCTGCCGGCGTTCGCCGTGCTGATCGCGCTCGGGCTGCGGGCGCTGCCACCGGCGATGCTGCGCCTGGTGTCGCCGGCCGTCGTCGGCGGCGCGCTCCTCGCCGGCAACCTTTACGCACTCGTCGCCGTCGTCTGGCCGGCCTATTACCCGGCGCCGATCCGCACCCTCGACTCCGGCGTGCGGGTGATGCTGCCGAGCTTCCTGAGCGATCTCGCCGTGCTCGACCCCGACAGCCACTGGGTGGTCACGGGCCCGACGCCGCAGTGGATGACGCGCATCGAGACGACGGCCGAACCGTTCGCCGCGTTCGAGGTCGAGCTGACTGCGACGACGACGCCGCTCGCGCAGCGCGCCTGCGTCTACTACGCGTCGCCCGTTCGTGGCATGCACCTCAATCCGCCGGTTTGCGCCGACTGGCGGGCCGATGGCCGGCCGCACGTCGTGCGCCTGCCGCTGCGCGGCCAGCCCGGCTGGACCGGCGACATCAGCCACATCCGCCTGAACCCGTTCCAGGCCGAGACCGGCGTCCGCGGGGTCGAGATCTGGACGCGGCACCCGCGCCTGGTGCCGTAACTCCTGTACGATTGCCCCACCTGATGCGTTGACCTGTAAGGGGTGGTTCGGTGTCCTACATCGGCGAGCCGTTCGCGCACGACCTGTTCGTCAGCTACAGCCACGGCACCATCGACGGCACCGGTCCGTCGCCGTTGAAGCGCTGGTCGGACGGGTTCATCGAGCAGCTCGAGCTGGAGCTGCGCCAGCATCCCAAGTTCGGGCGCGCCCTGACGCTTTTCTTCGACGACCACCACCGGCCCGGACACGGCCTCGATCAATCGTCCGGCCTGACCCAGCAGCTCCGTGACGAGATCGGCGCCTCCGCGCTCCTCCAGGTGCTGATGTCCGATCACTACCTGCAGTCGGCCTGGTGCCGCGACGAGCGCGACTGGTGGGTGCAGAAGCAGGCCGAGCTCGGCCTGTCGCTGAACGATCGCATCGCCATGGCCCGCATCTGGCCGACGTCGGAGCCGTGGCCGGCGCCCTTCGTCGACGAGCGTGGTCACCCGTTCGTCGGCTTCTGTTTCTACGACAAGGCGCGGGCCGACGTGCGGCCGCAGCCGTACGAGTGGCCGGCGCCGGACGGCACCAGCAAGGGCCCCTTCCGCGATCAGCTCCTCGATCTGGTCGGCTGGCTGTGGCAGAAGATCGAGCTGCTCAAGAAGCGGGCCGACGAGCGCCGCGCCGCGGCCGCCGACGCGGCCAAGCTGGCCGAGGACACCGGCCAGACGCTCTACCTGCACGCACGGCAGGAGCACCTGGACACCTGGCAGGCGGCGCGCTCGGCGCTCGAAAGCCAGGGCTTCGCCGTCTTCCCCGTCGACAAGCCGGACGCCGTGTCCGCCGATCCGGCCCAGGCCAAGCAGGATCAGGCGGCGCGGATCGACCTCCTGGGCATCTGCGACGCGCTGCTCCTGGTCGGCACGGGCAACGCCCGGGCCGTCGACGAGGACCTCATCGTGGTCGGCCGCGGCGACCGCCAGCTGGCGCGCGCCAAGTACCAGCGCTACGTGCCATGCGGCCTGGTCGACACGGCCGGCGCGCCGATCGCCACCGACGCCCGGCGCCGCACCGCGCGCGCGCTGCAGGTCGACTGGATCGACGGCACCCGCTCGCCCTGGCCGATGGACGTCAAGACGTGGCTGACGCAGAAGAGCGCCGCGGCGGGGGGCCGGTGAACCACGACGCGGGCGCGGCCGACGTCTTCGCCGTCACGCTGCCGGCCCGGCCCTACCCGGGGCTGCGGCCCTTCGGCAAGGACGAGTGGCCGATCTTCTTCGGCCGCGAGCAGATGATCGACGACGTCGTCGGGCGGCTGGTCAGCCAGCGGCTCCTCGTCGTCCACGGCGATTCCGGCTGCGGCAAGAGCTCGCTGATCCGCGCCGGCGTGCTGCCGCGCCTCGAGCAGGACACGGCCCGCGGCGGGCGGCGGTGGATCACGCGGGTGATGACGCCGGGCGACGATCCGCTCGTCCACCTGGCGGAGGCGCTGGTCGACACGCCAGGCGCAGACACGCCGGGCGCGGGCGACCCCGACGCACGCCGGCTGCAGCTGCGCCGCATCCTCAACTCCGGCCGCGACGGCAGTGCCGCTCTCGTCGACGCGGTGTGCGGCACCCACGATCCGTTCGTCTGCCTGCTCATCGATCAGTTCGAGGAAGTGTTCGCCCACGCGCGGCGCCGCGGCCCGCAGCAGGCCAGCCTGCTCATCGGGCAGATCCTCGGCCTGCGGGCGCTGCAGTCGGATCGGCTGTTCGTCGTCCTGACGATGCGCTCCGAGTTCCTCGGCGCCTGCGCCCAGTTCGAGGGCTTCGCCGCCGCCGTCAACGACACGCAGTACCTGTTGCCGCGGATGCAGCACACCGATCTGCTGCGCGCGATCCGCGAGCCGGCGACGCTCTACGACGGAGAGATCGCCGTCGATCTCGCCGAGCGGCTGATCGCCGAGGCGCGCGGCAGCCAGGACGAGCTGCCGTTGATCCAGCACGGCCTGATGCAGATGTACCAGGCCGCCGTCGGCCGCGCTGGCGACTCCTGGCGGCTGTCGCTCGCCGACTACCGCAACCCGCGCGGCCTGGCCGGGCTGCTCTCGGACCATGCCGACACGGTGATGGCCCAGGTCGAGCCCGACGACCGCGGCCGCGACGGGACGCGCGTCACCGAGGACCTGTTCCGCGCCCTCACCAATATCAACGCCGACGGCCAGGCAACGCGCGACCCGCGGCGCCTGTGCGACCTGATCGCCATCACCGGCGTCGAGGACGCGGCGGTGCGGCGCGTCATCGACGCCTTCCGCGTCGAAGGCGTGTCGTTCATGCGCCCGTACGGCACCGACCCGATCGCCCTGGACGACTACGTCGACATCAGCCACGAGGCCCTGATCCGCTGCTGGGCGCGCGTCGCCGACCCGACCGACGGCTGGCTGATTCGCGAGTTCAAGAACGGCCTGGTGTGGCGCTCGCTCGTCGTCCAGGCCGACAGCTTCGAAGCCGATGCGTCGAGCGTGCTGTCGCCGGCGACGGCCGAGGAGCGGCACCGCTGGCTGAAGCGCCGCAACGAGGCGTGGAGCCTCCGCTACGGCGGCCGCTGGAACAGCGTGGTGGCCCTCGTCGAGGCGAGCATGGCGGCGCGCGAGCGGCAGATGCAGCGCGAGCTCGAGGCGCGGACGCGCGAGGAACGGGCCCGAGCCGAGGCCGAGCAGGTGGCGCTGCGGGAAGAACAGGCGCGGCTGCGCGAGACCACGCTGCAATCGGAACTGGCCGCCGCGACCGAGAAGGGCCGCCGCGTCAAGCTGTTCCGCTGGGGCATGGCGGTGGCGCTCCTGCTGGCCGCTGTCGCCGCGATGGCGGCCTGGACGGCGAGGGCGCAGAGCCTCCGCGCCAGAGCGGCAGCCGCGACCGCGCTCGTCGCTCAGGGGCAGGCCGAGGAAGCCGAGAAGGTGGCCCGCGGCCGCCGGGAAGCCGCAGAGCGACGCGCCGAGCAGGCAGAGGTGACCATCAAAGGGATCGAGGAGGAGCTCGCCAAGCTCCGGCGCGCGGCGGCGGCGGCGCCCGCCGACAGCGCCCTCCGCCAGAGCATCACGGAGGCCGGCAACTCGATCGCCAAGGGCGTCAACGCGCTGCTCTCGCCGCGCGTCTACATTCAGTTCACCGACGAAGCGCAGCGCGACGGCGCGCAAGCCCTGGCGCGGCGAGTCGCCGGCGCCCGCCTCGGCGATGCCAGCATCCTGGTCCCCGCCGTCGAACGGAAGGGATACAGAGGGCCCAGCGAGCTCCGCTGCTTCGCGGCCGACGAATGCCAGCGGTTCGGTCAGCAGCTGCTCGGCATCATCAACCGCGAATTGGCTGGTGCGCCGCTGCGGCTGTCGGACATGAGCGGAGCCTTCGCGCCCGGCAGTGTCCGACCGCTGCACTTCGAGATCTTCTTCGGGCCCGGACGCGTCGCCCTCGCCGACGCCAAGGCGAGCGCCTACTGAGCGTCAGCGCGGCTTGCGGAAGGCCAGGATCAGCTCGCCGCGCAGGATGTAGCGCGTGGCTTCGTGCGTCCAGCCCATGCCGGTGTAGCGCGCGATCAGCTCTTCGCGGGTGTAATGCCCGATGTGCTCGTCGGCGTAGGCGCCAGGCGCGGCCATCCCGTACAGCTTCTCGGTGACCACCCACTCCCAGCGCGAGTAGTCGGGCGTGCCGAGGACGAGGCGCCCGCCAGGAGCGAGCGCGCGATCCAGTTCCTTGAGGATGGGCGACTCCTTCGGCACGTGCTCGATGACCTGCGAGCACAGCACGCACGGGAAGCTGGCGTCGGGCACCGGCAGGGTGAAGCCCGAGCCGTGCACCAGGGGACGGCCGAACTTGCGGTCGTAGCGCAGCTTGCGACGCAGGATGTCGATGCAGACGCTGTTCTTCACCAGCGCGCCGATGATCCGGCTCGAGCCGCAGCCGACGTCGAGGACGCGGCCCTCGCCCTTGACGAGCTCCGTGATGTGCTTGAACCGCTGGCGCTGCCAGTAGCGCTGCAGCCAGATGGCGCTGTCGTGGGCGCGATCGTCGTAGTCGGCCGCGAGAATCGAGTTGCGCAGCTTCCACAGCGCCCAGAAGCGGCGCAGGTAGTCGGCCCCGACGCCGAGGGCGCGCGGATAGGCGGCGCCGGGGTGGGCCGGCTCGTAGTCGATCGGCACCTCGGCGACCTTCCAGCCGTCGGCGTAGGCGCGGACCAGCAGCTCCTGCAGGATGTCGTAGCCGCGCGCGTCGTAGTGCGCGGCCAGCGTCTTGCGGCGGATCAGCCGCGTCGCGCTCGACAGGTCGGCGACGCCGAGGCTGAGGCCGCGGCGGAAGACGCGGTTGAGCGCCTTGCTCAAGCCGCGGCGCATGGCCGGCACCCGCAGCGCCGCACCAGGCGCGAAGCGCGAGCCGATCAGGATCTCGCCCTGGTCGCGCGCCGCCCACAGCCGGACCACGGCGGGGCCGGGCTCGCGCAGGTCGGCGTCGACGGCGAGCGCCCATTCGCCGCGGACGCGACGCAGGCCGTGGACGAGGGCGACGCCGTAGCCGTCGCCGGGCGCGTCCTCGATGGTGGCCTCTGGCCACGCCTGCCGCGCCGCCGCGGCATCCTTCGGCGCGGCGACGACGACGATCTCGGACGAGCAGCCGAGCGTCGCGACCGCGGCGCGCAGGCTGGCGGCGTAGCCGACCTCGGGCACGATGCCCGGCGGCAGCACGACGACGACGGCGAGTTCCGGGGCCGGGGCGGCCATCGCCATGGAGCAAGCAGCAGCGGTGCCAGCTGCGTTCCCAGGCATCACGGCGTGGCGGCCTTTCGCTTCCACACGGCGTCGTCGACCGCGACGTTGACCGAGATCGCCGACGTCGTCGCCTGGGCGTTGCCCTCGCCGTTGAGCGTCGTCGACTGCTTGAACGGAAGCGTCAGCCCGCCGGCCGGCCGGAAGTCCGAGAACGTGTGGACGATGTCGCCGGGCACGCCGTCCGGCCCGGCGCCCCGGAACGAGACGCTCAGGACGCGGCCGCTCTGCGGGTCGAGGCCATAGGTCGTCGTGCGCCCCTTGAACGTGATCGCCAGGAGCGCCGTCGCGGCCTCGCCGCTCTTGCCCTCCCCCGCCGCCGAGACCTCGAAACCGGGTTCGGCGCGGTGGCGCAGCAGCAGCAGCGGCACGTGCGCGAGCTGCTCCTCGGCCTGCTGGCGGACCGACGGCGGCATCGGCTGCTGGCCCTGCGGCGTGTCCATGAACGCCTCGCTGCCGGCAATGACCATCGCCATCTGCCCCATCGGCAGCGTCATGTCCTGGCGGAAGCGATCCGGCAGGACCATCGTCTCCTTGGTCTGAAGCGTGAATTCGCCCTGCGGCGTCTTCACCGTCATCTCACCCTGGGACACGAAACTCTTGAGGCCGTCGATCGCCGCGGCGCCGCCGAGGCCGTCCACGACCTTGGCGAGCAGCGCCTGGCCCTTGGCCTTGGCATCGGCCGAGCCCGCCGCAGCAGCAGGCTGGCCCGCCGTCGCTCCGGGGGCACCTGACGGAGCTATGGCGCGCCCTCCCGCCGAGCTCGGCCCGGCTCCCGCCGGCGCCGAGCTCGGCGGGGGGGAATCGTCAGGTCGATCGCCTTGACCGTGCCGAGCGCCGACAGCGGCTTGTCGCGGCCTTCGCTCGGCCCGACGACGACGATGCTCAGGCGATCGGGGTGGATGTACTTGGCCGCCACGCGCGCGACGTCGGCGGCCGTGACCTTGTCGACCGCGACGCGATAGCGATCGAGCCAGTCGAGCGGCTGGCCGTAGTACTCGAAGGCGAGCTGCTGGCCGAGCACCTCGGACGCCTCGTCGTTGTTGAAGACGAACGAGTTGAGGATCGAGTCCTTGGCCAGCTTCAGCTCGGCGTCGGTCGCCGGCTTGGTGGTGGCGAGCAGCCTGGCCTCGGCGATGAGGGCCTCGATCGCCTTGACGGTCGCGTCGGCGCGCGTGCTCATCTGCATCTGGAACGGCGAGACGCGCGTCCAGTTCGAGCCGACGGCGCCGCCGACCGAGTAGGCCAGGCCGAGCTCGGTGCGGATCTTGCCGAACAGGCGCGACGTGAAGCCGCCGGCCAGCACTTCGTTCATCACCGTGACGGCGACGTAGTCGGGGCTGGTGCGGAGCAGCTCGCCCTGGTGACCGACGGCGACGAACGACTGCGTCGAATCGGGCTTGACCGCCTCGAACACGCCGGGCTGGGGCGTGGTGCGCGGCACCGGCCAGGTGTCGGCCACGGCCGGGCCCTTGGCCCAGTCGCCGAGCGTCTTCGTGACGAGCGCCCGCGCTTCGTCGACGGTGATGTCGCCGACGACGCCGAGGATGACGCGGTTCGGGTGGAAGTACTTCCTGTGCCAGGCGATCAGATCGTCGCGCGTGACCGCGCCGATCGAGGCGTAGGTCGTGGTCCGGCCGAACGCCGAATCGGCGCCCTGGATCGCCTTGGTGAACTCGCGCTGCGTGATCCCCTGCGGGTTGTCGTTCTGGCGGGCGATGGCGCTGGTGACGGCGGTGAGCGCGATCTTCAGGCGATCCGGCTCGAAGGCCGGGTTGCGGAGCACGTCGGCGAACGCCTCCATCACCGCCGGGGCGTCGGCCTTGAGCGCGCTCATCGACGCCGAAGCGGAATCGGCGCTCATGCCGGTCTCGATCGAAGCGGCGCGCGCCTCGAGGAACTCGTCGAGGGCGTCCGGCTTCCGCGTCGTGGTGCCGCCGCTGCGCAGCACCGTGCCGACGAGGCCGGCCAGGCCGGCCTTCTCGGCCGGCTCGAGCAGCGAGCCGGTGCGGATGCGCGCCGTCACGTTGACGAGCGGCAGCTCGTGATCCTCGATCACCATCACCACCATGCCGTTCGGCAGCACGAAGCGGGTCGGCTTCGGCGCGGTGAAGGCGGGCAGCGGCGGATAGACGAGCTCGGAAGGCTTGGCGACCTGGGCGACGGCCGGCGGCGCCGCCGCGCCAACGAGGACGACGGACAACGCGGCCAGGACGGCGAAGCGGTGCAGGCGGCTCATCGCGAGGCTCCCGAGGGCGAGGCGGCCGGAGTCGCCGTCGCGGTTTCGATCTTGGCGACCGTGCGGTTGGCGTCGTACGAACGTCGCCGCGGCCGCCTTGCGCACGTCGGCTTTGGTCACCTTGTCGAGCCGGTCGACGTAACGGAACAGCTCGCGCCAGTCGCCGAACAGCGTCTGGTAGTTCGCCAGCGCCTCGGCCAGGCCTTCGTTCGAGTCGAGCGAGCGGATCAGGTCGGCCTTCGCGCGCGTCTTGAACCGGGCCATCTCCTCGTCGGTGATGTCCTCGGTCTTCAGCCGCTCCAGCTCGGGGCGCAGCGCCTCGACCACCTGCTCGGTCTTGACGCCGCGCGCCGGCACCGCGAACAGCACCATGAGGTGCGGATACTTGGCGCCGGGGAACGAGCCGCCGCCCTGGATGGCGACGGCGAGCTGCTTGTCGCGGACGAGCAGGCGATAGAGCCGCGAGGTGCGGCCGCGCGTCAGCACGTCGGTGATGGCGTCGAAGGCCGGCTCCGCCGGGATCGGTGGCCGCCGGCTTGTGGTAGCCCTCGATGTAGATCGGCTGGGCCGGGTCGCGCAGCGTCACCACGGTCTCGGCGCCGCCAACCGGCTCGAGGGTGCGCAGCGGCTCCGGCTTCGGCCGCGCCGCGATGCGGCCGAAGTACTTGTCGATGACCGGGATGATGTCCTTGGCCTTGATGCCGCCGACGATCGAGGTGACCAGGTTCGACGGCGCGTAGTACTTGTCGAAGAAGGCCATCGAGTCGCTCATCGTGTAGCGCTCGAGATCGCTGCGGTGGCCGATCGGCGCGTTGCTGTAGGGATGGGCGATGAAGGCCGCGGCGATGAAGCGCTCGATGAGGCGGCCGGTCGGCTGGCTCTCGGTGCGCAGCCGGCGCTCCTCGATGACGACGTCGCGCTCCTTGTAGAACTCGCGGAAGACCGGCTTCGAGAAGCGCTCCGACTCGAGGTAGGCGAACAGCTCGAACTTGTTCGCCGGCAGCGAGTAGTAGTAGGTCGTGGCGTCCGAGCTGGTGCCGGCGTTCATGCCGACGCCGCCTTCGCGGCTGACCAGCTCGTCGAACTCGTTCGGCTTGACGTACTGCTGGGCCTCGGTCTGCGCCGCCTCGAAGGCCTGCTGCAGCTTCTCGACCTCTTTCGGATCGGCGCCGCGCGCGTCCTTGCCCTTCTGCCAGGCCATGTAGGCGGCGTCCATCTTGTCGAGCGCCGGCCCTTCCTTGGCCCAGTCGGTCGTGCCGATGACGCGCGTGCCCTTGAACGCCATGTGCTCGGACATGTGCGCCAGGCCGGTCATGCCCTTCGGATCCTGGGCCGCGCCGACGTCGGCCTGGGTGGCGAACGAGAAGACCGGCGCGCCGGGGCGCTCGCAGATGATGAACGTCCACCCGTTCGGCAGGACGTGGACGGTCGTGCGGGCCTCGAAGGCGGCGAGACTCTGGGCCGACGCATTGGCGGCCCATCCAGGCGCCGCCACCGCTAGACCGGCCAGAAGGATCGATCGAAGGATCCGGGACATGCCGGAATTATATGTCTCGGCCAGCCTGACCAGGGCGAGACGCCGCTGAGGCGGTGCAGGTATTCCCTCCGTGCTCCAGGTCGCTGGCGCCGGCAAGCCGCGCTCCGGTTGCAGCCTGCCGCCGCTGGCGCCGCCGGACCAAGCAGTCGCGCCTTCGCGCGACCGGCCGGCGCCCGACCTGCGCGCGTCTTGCGAGACGCCGCATGGCACCAGCCGCGGCGCTGCGTCGGCTAGCTCTAGTCGCACTCCGGGAACACCCGCACCGCTGACCGTGCGGGCGTCCTGACTGCGGGGACGCGGTAACCCCCGACGCAGGGCCCCCGCCAACGCCAGAGCCGAGACTCTGGGGCTGCCACTGACGTCAGGCGAACGCCCACTGGTCCACCTCGAGCCCGAGCAGCTGTGGTTCGTGCCCGCGTGGAACGTGACGGCCACGGTCGAGCCCACCTGAACCGGCGAGGCTGCGCGTGCCATCGCCGGCCAGGTGAGCACGCCCAGCAGGACTGCGACGACGCGACGAAGCCCTGCGGCCACCGTGCGAACGCTCGCGACGGGCCTACAATTATCTCCAGATTCCAACAAACCTGGAGGATGCGTGATGGTTTCTACAGGCCTTCGAATCGCAGTGATCGTAGTGCTGGTCAGCGTCGCGTGGGTGGCCGGTCGAGCCCAAAGCTCGCAGCCCACCTTCGAGATCGTCGTCGATGCGCCTGCGGGCCAGACGACGATTCAGTGCGTCCGTGGCTGCGAGTTGTCGTGGGTTGAACGGGGCGTCAATCCCAATGCGCAGTCAATGCAGACCTTCACCTTCAAGTGCAATGCCCCAAGCGGTCGATGTACATCGCTCAAGGTTGGCGGCTGGCTGAAACCGTAGGGGCTGGCCCTCGACGGTTCGATACGCGTCGCGCGTCACACTCATGCCGGGGGGCCTGCGACCACGAGAGCCGTCGCGTCGTCGAGGGCCCAGCGGCCCTGGGAGCCGCGGACCTCGACCGGCGCGACCAGCCGGTTGATGTCCTTCAGCACCCAGCACCACGGCCCGTTCGCGTGTGCGTGCTGCCGCAGCTCGGGCGGAAGTCCAGACGCGCAGCCGACGGCGTTGGCCGTCGACGCGACGGCCGCGGCGGCCCAGCAGCGCGGGATGCCGGCAGGGTCAGCGGTGCGGGTGTTCCTGGAGCGCGACTGGAGCCAGCCGATGCACCGAGTTGAGATTGCGGCCTGCGCTCGCGGGTGGGGTTACGGAACGCGCGTGACCTTGAGGCCGGACTTCTGCAGCTGGGCCACGATGCCGGTCGGCCCGGCATAGTGGGCCGTCCCGACGGCGATGAAGAACACCGTCGCCGGCTGCTGGCGGCGCAGGGCCAGGATCCGCTCCGTCATGTGGTTGTTCCGCTTGGTGATGGCGATGTCCTGGAAACGCGCCATGAGCGCGGTGTCGCCGGCCATCGCGTCGTCCATCACCTGCGAGACGACCGACATGTCGCCCGACAGGTAGGCCTCGATCAGCTGCTGGGTCTGGGTGCGATCGCCCGGCTTGACGCGCTCGATCTCGTCCAGGGTCAGCTCGAGCATGCGCGTCTGCTCCCGCACCGTGAAGCTCTCGAAGACCGCGATCTGTTCGTCCGTGGTTTCGAGCGCCCCGACCGTCTTGCCATCCGCCTGGGCCCGGGCGTAGATCATCGCGTCCAGCGGCTGCTTGCCGGCCATCATGTCCGGCAGGAACTCGAGCAGCGACAGTTGCGACATCGCCGCCCACGGCTTCATCCGCTGGAACAGCGGGCCGAGCATCGCGCCCAGGCCGGCGTGGTCGGCCCCGAGTGTCTTCTCGGCGGCGGCGGTCATGCGGTTGTAGAGCCGCTCGCCGATCAGCTCGGACAGCTGGGTGCCGTCCGGCAGCATCACCTTCCCCATGACGCCCATCTGGGTGCCGGCGTCCATCGGGATCTCGGTGTAGACCGCGGTCGACTCGCCAAAGGCCTTCGTCACGGACGGCGGCAGGGCCAGGACGCGGTCGTCGGGCACGTGGATGGTGCCGAACAGGTAGGTCGGGGTGCGGCCCTCGACCCGCCACAGGAACGGCGCCTTGCCGGGCGCGACGGCCCCAGCCTCGGCGGCTGCCGCGGCGCTGGCATCGGCGGCCCGGTCGCCGGCGGCAGCCAGCGCGTTCCAGGCCGCTTCGGCCGAGGCTGCCCCGTCGGCAGCCGGACCGGCGGCGGGTGCTGCCGGGTCGGCCGAGGCACCGGCCTCGACGCCTGGGTCCCCGACGCTGGCGGCGGAGACGTGGGCGGCCCCGGCTGGGTCGGCGGCCTTGCGCGAGCAGCCGGCCAGCCCCAGGGTGGCGGCCACGAGGACGGCGGTGGCGTGTCGGAACACGGACATGACTCCTTGCTGTCTGCGGCTGCCCCGGGACGGCCGGCGGAGGGGCCGGTGAGTATAATCGGCACATTGGCCGCGCCGCCCGCGACAATCGGTCGCTACGAGCTCCGTGAGCGCATTGCTCACGGTGGCATGGGCGTGCTCTATCTGGCGTTCGATCCGGTCACCGAGCGCGAGGTCGCGCTCAAGGTCCTCCGGGTCGACAGTGACGATTTACGCGAGCGCTTCCTCAGCGAAGCCCGGCTGGCCGCGCGGCTGCAGCACCCGAACATCGTCACGATCTACGACGTCGGCGCCCACCAGGATCAGCCGTTCATCGCGATGGAGTTCATCGCCGGCGAGACCCTCGGCCAGCTCGTCCATCGCCGGGCCCCGCTGACCTTGTCGCGCCGCATCGCGCTGATGGAGCAGGTCTGCGTCGGCCTGGCCTACGCCCATCGCCACGGCATCGTCCACCGCGACGTCAAGCCGGCCAACCTGATGATCAGCCGCGACTCGGGCGTCCTGAAGGTGCTCGACTTCGGTGTCGCCGGCCGCGTCGACGCCGACCCGGACGCCCAGGGCCAGATGCTGATGGGGACGCCGAACTACATGTCGCCGGAGCAGGTGGTCGGCCAGCCGTCCGACCACCGGAGCGACATTTTCTCGGTCGGCCTGGTCCTCTACGAGTTCCTCACTTATCACCAGGCCTTCAGCGGAGAGTCACAACAGTCGATTCTCTTGAAGGTGCTGAACGAGTCCCCCCAGCCGCTCGCCGCCCTGATTCCCGGGATCGACCCCTCGTTGCCGGCGATCGTCGAGCGGGCGCTGCAGAAATCGGCCGACCGCCGCTACCCCGACCTCGAGGCCATGCGCTCGGACCTGTCGCGCGTCGGCCAGCGCGTCCACGCCGCCGAAAACTCCCACGACCTGGTCGGGCGCGGCACAGTCGCCGCCCGTGGTCGCGGCCGCCCCGGCCGCCCGGCCTCGCCTCGGCAGGAACTGCCATCTTCCGCGGGCTCAGCCCCGGGCTCAGCCCCGGGCTCAGCCCTGGGCCCGGCCCCGGGCCCGGCCCCGGGCGTCGCCGACTCTGCGCCGGCGCCAGCGGCCGTCCGGCCGGACCTCAGCGAGGCGCTGGCCGCGGCCGAGCGCGATGCCTATGAAGGACGCTTCGGCGCCGCTATCCGGCGCCTCGAGGCGCTCGGGCCGCACCCCGACGTCGACGCCGCCCTGCTCCACTACCGCCACACCGTCGCCGCCCGCGATGCCGCCCGGGCCCAGGGCGGCGCGCGAGTGATCACGGACGTGATCCGCGCCCGCGTCGGCGGGGTCCGGGCCGCGCTCTCGGCCGGCCGCTGGCGCGAGGCCCAGGAGCTGCTGCGGACGCTGGAGCGCGAGGTGCCGGCGCCCGACGACGGCGGCCCGCAGGCGGCCGCCCCCGAACCGGGGCCCGTCGACGACGGCCGCCTCCACGACGCCTTCGAAGCGCCCGACGCGCGCCCGATGCGTCGCGACGACGAAGTGGCACACTATCTGTCCCGCGCGAGGCGACGGCTCGAAGCCGGTGACGTCACCGCCGCGCAGTCGCTCCTCGACGCCGCCCTCGACGTGACGCGTACGCCATGAAGCTGCCTCAGGCCATCGATCGCTACCGCGTCCGCGAACGCCTCGGCCAAGGCGGCATGGGCGCACTGTTCCTCGCGCTCGACCCGGCGATCGATCGCCTCGTCGCCATCAAGGTGCTGCGCGTCGACAACCCCGACGTCCGCGAGCGCTTCCAACGCGAGGCGCGACTGGCGGCGCGGCTGCAGCATCCGAACATCGTCACCGTCTACGACGTCGGCGATCACGAGGGCCAGCCGTTCATCGCCATGGAGTACATCCCGGGCGAGACGCTGGCCGAGCTGATCCGCCGCCGTGCCCCGCTCGACACGCGCCAGCGCGTCGAGCTGGTCATCGAGATCTGCAGCGGCCTGGCCTTCGCCCACAAGCACGGCATCGTCCACCGCGACATCAAGCCGGCCAACCTGATCCTCAGCCGCGATTCGAACATCCTGAAGATCCTGGATTTCGGCATCGCCCGGGCCGGCGAGTCGGGCCTGACCCAGGTCGGCATGGTGATCGGCACGCCGAACTACATGTCGCCGGAGCAGGTGCGCGGCGACTCCATCGATCACCGGAGCGACATCTTCGCCGTCGGCCTGGTGCTCTACGAGCTGCTCGTCTACCGCCAGGCCTTCGAGGCCGAGACGCAGCCGGCCGTGCTGATGAAGATCCTGACCGATCAGCCGGCGCCGCTGGCGATGCTCGATCCGCTGGTCGACGCCGGCGTCGCCCAGATCGTCTACAAGGCGCTGGCCAAGAACCCCGCCGATCGCTATCAGGATCTCGGCGCGATGAAGGCCGAACTGGTGCGCGTCGTCCAGCGCCTCGAGACCGAGGCCAGCGACGGCCGCACGATGATGGTGTCGCCGCCGCCGCCGCGCGGCATGCAGGTGGTGCCGACCAATCCGCCGTCGTCGCCCTCGACCGGCGCCGCCGATCGCGTGACGCGGCACTTCGCGGCGATCGAGGCGGCCCTCGCCGCCGGCGACGACGCCCGGGCCCGGCAGGAGCTGCAGCTGGCGACGCAGGCGGCGCCAGGGCATCCGCGGCTCGGCGAGATGGGCGCCAAGATCTCGCAGGCGCGGACCGCCCGCGAGCTGGCTCGATCGGTCGGCGAGGCGCGGGCGCGGCTCGCCGCCGGGGCGCTGACCGAGGCCGGCCAGTGGCTGGTGCGGGCGCAGAAGGTGTCGCCGCAGGCACCCGAAGTGGCGGAGCTGCGCCAGGAGATCGAACGCGCCGCCGACGGCCGCGAACAGGAACAGGATCGCCAGCGCCGCGTCGCCGCCGCGCTGGCCCACGCCCGCGAGGCGATGAAGACCGGCGACTACGGCGCCGCCGCTCGCGCCGTCACCGAGGCCCTCGGCCACAATCCGGGCGACGCCGACGCGCTCGCCCTGAAGGCCGAGATCGACGCGGTCCGCAGCGGTGCGCCGCCGGCCATCCCCGGCGCCGGCACCGGCAGCCGGCCGGCCACGGGCAGCCGGCAGGCCATCGGGCCGCCGCCGCCCGCCTCCGCGCGCCAGTTGACTGGCCAGCAGCCGCGGCCGCTGAGCGGCTCGCGTCCGGCCGCCGTGGCTCCGCCACCGCCGCCGCCCGAGCTGCCGCTGCACCCGCCGTCGCTCGGAACGCCGGCGCCGCCACCGCGGATGACCGATCCGCCGATCAAAAAGTCGTCGAGTCTGCCGATCGCCTTCGTCGGCATCGCCGCGGTCGCGGCGATCGTGTTCGCGGTCGCGGCCTACTTCGTCTACCAGGCGGTGTCGAAGCAGCTGTTCGGACCGAAGACGGCGCAGCAGGCGCCGGTGACGCCGGGCCAGACGGAGACGCCAACCGAGACCACGACGCCGCCGACCACGCCGTCGACGAACCCCGAGCCGCCGGCGACGCCGGTCGAGCCGCCGCACACCGCGCGGACCACCACGCCGACCGCGCCGCCGGTGGCGCCGCCGACCACGCCCCCGTCGGAGGACGCGGCGATGACGTCGCGATTGGCGCAGGCGCTGACCGAGTTCCAGGCGCAGCGGACGGCCGCCGCGCTCAACACGCTGGCCAGCCTGATCGACGAGGCGCCGCAGCGCGACGACCTGCGCCAGACCGCCGAACAGTGGGCGCGGGCGATCCGCGGGCGCGCCAACGAGTTGCGCGAGTCGGCGCGCAAGCCGCAGCAGCTGCCGCCGGTGATGCGGATGGCCGACGGCTACGTGCTGCGCGGCGACACCGAGCTCGGCGCCGGCGATCCGATCGCGGCGGCGCGCGCCTTCGAGCGCGGCCGCGAGGCGTGGGGGGCGATCGTGGCGCGGCAGGTATCGCGCGGCATCGCCGAGGCGCCGGATCCGGAGCCGGCCGAGCCGCCGCGCACGGCGACGCGCGAGTCGGCCCCGCGTGAGCCGGCCGCCCGCGAGCCGGCGTCGACGAGCCGCGAGGTCGAGGCGCTGACCCCCGAGCAGGAGTTCGAGCGCGCCAACATCATGCGGCTGCTGCAGTCGTTCAAGCGCGCCTTCGACAGCCGCAGCGGCGACTCGCTACGCCCGATCTGGCCGACGCTGTCGGCGAGCGCGGCCCAGGGCTACCAGGGCCAGTGGCAGCGGGCGCTCTCGCAGCAGTGGACCTTCAACAGCGTCCACATCCGGATGGCCGCCGACGGCAGGCGCGCCACGGTCGACACCGAGGTCACGGTGACGTCGCTGCTGCCCGGCGCGCGCGAGAACCAGGTCGATCGCCGGCGCGCGACGTTCAACCTCGAGCGGCTCGGCCCGCTGTGGGTCTTGGCCGGCGTTAGCGGCATCTGATTGCCGGCGGCCGGTCCCCTCAGGACCGGCCGCGGGCGCCTTCGGAGCGTTCGGCTGCTATTCGCGGCGCTGGGCGCGCCGCGGCGCCTCACGCGGGCGCCGGCTCACTACTGCAGCTTCGTGGCGAGCAGGTCAGAGCCCGCGGCCCACAGCTGGCCGTTGGCGTTCCAGTACATCGCCCGCTCGACCACGATCGGCGTCGCGCCCAGGCTTTCCACTATCGCGCTGAAGCGGGTCCCGCGCGGGACCCGCATGTAGGCGGCGCTGGCCGGATTCTCCGTGCTCACCACCGGCACGTTGAACCGCGAGTTGCCGGGCACGGCGAAGTCCTGGCTGACCGCCGCGCCCGTCTCGAAGAGCAGCGTCACGCGCACCGACGCGGCCGCGCCGGCGGTGTTGGCGATCAGCAGGAACGTCGCCGTGTCCTCCGGCAGCACGCCGACCTCGCCGTCGGCGACCGCCCACTTGGTGCCGGTCGTGGTCGCGCCGGCGGCGTTGTGGGCCTCGAACCACGCCTGGCCGTGCGGCCACCACATCGAGCGCTCGGCCAGGAACGAGCACGCCGTTCGGTCGACGTCAACGCGCACCGACACCGCCGTCGCGGCGAGCTGCAGGCGCCTCGCTCCTGCACGTTGATGGTGCGGCGGCTGTTCGGCCGGCACGGTGTAGTTCGCTGACCGTGCGCCCGGACGGCAGCAGGTAGCGTGGCGCGCGACGTCGGCCGTCCGAGCGTTCGGGTTGGCCATCAGCACGAACGTGTCGAAGAACGAACCGGTCGCGCCCTCGGCGAAGAACCACTCGAGCGACGGGCTGGTGACGCCGGCGCTGTCGTGGCCGGCCGCGAAGGTGCCGGCCGCCGACGAGTACATCGCCCGCTCGACGATGATCGGCACCCTGTTCGGTGCTCTGGACGACGGCCGAGACGTCGGTCGCGGCCAGGCCGGGCACGGTGTCCACCGGAGATCGTCGCGCGCGGTGTTCGGCGGCGACGGTCACGTCACTGCTCGATCGGCGCGCCGGCCGGCAGCAGGTAGCGGATGCGCACCTGCGCCGACTGCGTCTGGCTCGGGTTCTGGAGCAGGTAGAACAGGTCGAACGACGCCGTGCGTCGCGCCCTCGGCCAGGTACCACGTTCAGCGACGGCGCCGGCGAGCTCGACTCGGCGTGCGCGCCGCCGCGCGTCACCTGATCCCAGCGCATCGTGCGATCGACGACGACCTGGACGTCCGACTCGATGACGGTCGAGATGTTGGCCGACTCGAGACCGGACAGCAGTCGCAGGTCGATGGTCCGCCGCGACGTCGCCGGAATGACCAGGAAGTGCCGCACGACCTGGCCCAGGTCGGTCTGGAACCGGAACAGCACGCGGGCCGGCGTCACGCCGGGGTTGGCCGACGACGACGCGCGTGTCGAAGAACGATCCCGGTCGCGCCCTCGGCCAGGTAGCGCGTGTAGAGCCCGCGCGGATGCGTGAGCTCGGCGCACTCCTGGGCGTTGGTGCGGCCGTCGCCGTCGCTGTCGTAGCGCCGCCGTCGGTGCCGTCGGCCGGCGTTGAAGCCGAACTGCGTCTCCCAGGCGTCGGCGATGCGTCGGCATCGCCGTCGTTGTCGGTGCGCCGCACGTGAGGATCGGCGCCGCCAGCGGCTCGTACTGGAAGGTTGCGGTCGCCGCAGCACCGATCGCCGTCGTGACGATGACATTGGCCGAGCCCTCCGCGCCGGCCGGCGTGACCGCCACAATCTGGGTGTTGCTCAACACCTGGACGTCGGTCGCCGGAACGCCGCCGACAGTGACGGTCGCGCCGGCGTGAAGTTGGTGCCGGTGATGCGTGATCGCGGTGCCGCCGGTGACCGGCCCGCGGTCCGGCGTCAGCGGCTGCGACGCTCGGCGCGCCGACGGCCGCCGGCGAACGTGTAGGTGAACGCCCGTCCGACGCCGGCGGTCGTACCGTTGGTGTTCTGGACGACGACCGGCACGGGCCCGGCCGACGCCGGCTGGCGGCACCGTCACGGTGATCGTCGTGGCATTGGACGATTGAGCGGTGCCGGCCGGCGGACCGAAGCGAACGCTCGGTTCTGCTGAACCCGGCGCCCGTGATAGCCACGTCCTTGCCGCCGATGACCGGGCCGGAGACCGCCGGTTCGAGACCGGTACGGTCGCAACAGACGTGATCGCCGGTGCCGTCAGACCGCATGGTGTAGGTGTACTGCACCTCGTTGCTCGCTTCGCCGGTCATGAACACCCGCACGTCGCACCGCCCGGTCGACACCGCCGGCGCCGGCGCCACGCACGCGCAGCCGCGCCCCTGTTTTCACAACGTGTAGACCGATGAAGTTTCCATTCCAGAGCATCGCCTCTGGCCGTCGGCGAAGTTGCCGCCCAGGATCTCGACGACGTTGCCGCCGGTCGTCGGGCCGGCGCTCGGCGACAAGCCCGGCGATGACGGTGTGCCGTCCGCATCTTCGGGTGTCTCGTCGACCTCGACCACCGGCTCGGCGCCGCCGGTGCCGGGATCGGGCTCGGTCGTGTTGCCCGTGGTGTTGCCGTCGCCGCTGGTCGACGGATCCTCGGTGCTGCCGGTCGGGGGCGCCGGCGGAATGTCCGGCGGCGGTGGGGTGTCGTTCGTCGGCGATGGCACCTGCCCGGTCGTCGACTTTCCGTCCGAGCCGGTCGGCGGCGACGAAGCGCCCCGAAGGCCGGCGCCGGCGTTGACGGCCTGGGTGCGGAACAGGAGCAGGTTGCCGTTGCCGCTGAGTGCCGGGGCGCCGCTGGCTCCGGGCAGGTCCGACCCGTTGCCCGGTTCGCTCAGGCGGCGCAGCTCGGCGGTCGCCGAGCGCGGTCCCAGATGAAGATGTCGCGCGCGCCATTGTCGTCGAGCCGGCAGTTCCCGTCGACCTTGGCGTTGCTGGCGACGGTCGCGAACACGACGTAACTTCCGTCGAAGGTGATCGACGGCTCGATGCTGTGGTTCGTCAGGTTCGCCCCGCAGGGGTTCGAGCTGATCAGTTGTCGTGTCGACTCCGGGACTCTCGTCGAACATGCCGTTCCCGTCGATAGTCACGGTCGTGCAGGAAGATGTCGGACAACGGCATGGCCGGCGTGCCGGCGCCGCCGGCGATGTCGTCGGCCAGCGACTCGAATACCACGAAGCGGCCGCTCAGGCTCATCGCCGGATTGCGGCTGTGGTCGTTGGCCGGCAGGCCGTTGAAGTTGCGGCTGATCAGTCGCGTGGACCGGCGCAGCCGATCGAAGACGAAAACGTCGACGCGTCCGCCGCCATCGAGGCCCGGGGAGGCAGGATTGACGGCCGCCGAGTCGGTAGGCGATGTAGCGGCCGTTGCCGCTGATCGCGGGGTCACCGCTGCCGCCGCCGAGCGCCTGGGCGGGAAAGCACGCGGTGCCGCAGACCACCCCGAAGCTGACGCGCTCGGTCGTCACCGCGCCCGACTCGTCGAACATGCCGTCGCCGTCGGCGTCTCGGTCGTGGAGGAAGACGTCGGCCTGAGCCGTTGGTGTCGCCAGGCACGAGGTTGGTCGCGCGGGACTGGAAGGCGATGAACCGGCCGCTGGCGCTGATCGCCGCGCCGGTGCTCTCGCCGCCCAGCGCCTGCCCGCCGTTCGACGAGACGCTGACCCGGCGGACCACGCCCGGTGAGGCGGTTGCGGACGTAGATGTCGACCAGACCGTTGGTGTCGCCGGCGGCCAGCGCGAACCGCGATTCGAAGGCGATGAAGCGGCCGTCGTAGCTGAAGACGGGCTTCCGGGCGCCGGCCAGCCCGCTCCGCGTGCGGGCGACGTAGGTGAAGGTGGCCTGCCGCGACACGCGGGGTGACGGTGATGGTGCAGACGTTCGACGGGCAGGCGCCCGGCAGCCGCGCGGCGTCACGAAGGTGACGCGCGTCGGGCTGTGAGTGGTGACGTTGGTCGGCTGCGCCGCGTTCCGCCGCTCATCGTCACCGTGGTGCCTGGAGTGAACCAGCCGGATTGCCGATGATCTCGACGGTCGTGCCGCCGCCGTGGCCGCCGCGCGACGGCGTCCGCGCCGCGATGGCTGGGGGCTTTGGGCCGACGCCGTGGCGGCGCCCGCGACACAAGAGGAGCGCGGAACAGCGGACGTGCTGCGCGACAACGGATCGCATCGCTCTCATCAGGCCAAGCTCCTCACCCGTCCGCCGCCCGCCGGCCGACCCTCTCACTCTATGCAGGTGACCGCTTGTTCGCAAAGGGAAACCGCCACGTTGACTTCAACGACGGCGCGGGCGCAGCCGAACGCCGGTCCGGCCGGGTCGCCGCAAAAACAAAGGGCGCAGCCCGGAGGCTGCGCCCTTTGTCGTGACCCGTCGGTCGCCGGCTGCTACTCCGCGACTTCGTCGCGGTCTCGGCCGAAGCCCTCGTCGGCCTCGACCAGGTACTCCATCTCGCGCTCGAGATCGAGCTCCTCGGGCGACGGCGGCGGCGGCGGCGGCGGCTCGTCCGCCGGGATGCGCACGTGGCGGTAATACTCGAAGCCCGTGCCGGCCGGGATCAGGCGGCCCATGATGACGTTCTCCTTGAGGCCGCGCAGGTAGTCGACCTTGCCGGAGATGGCCGCCTCGGTCAGCACGCGGGTGGTCTCCTGGAACGACGCCGCCGAGATGAAGGAGTCGGTCGAGAGCGACGCCTTGGTGATGCCGAGCAGCAGCGGCTGGCCGCGTCGCCGGCGTGCCGCCCTGGCCGATGCACCCGCTCGTTCTCGTCGAGGAAGCGGAACCGGTCGACCAGCTCGTCGTCGAGGAACTCGGTGTCGCCGACGTCCTCGATCCGCACCCAGCGCATCATCTGGCGGACGATGACCTCGATGTGCTTGTCGTTGATGTTCACGCCCTGCAGCCGGTAGACCTCCTGGATCTCGTTGACCAGGTACTCCTGCAGTTCCTGGTCGCCGAGCACCTGAGGATGTCGTGCGGGTTGCGCGGGCCGTCCATCAGCGGATCGCCGGCCTGCACGCGCTCGCCCTCCTGGACGTTGATGTGCACGCCGCGCGGGATCAGGTACTCCTCGCTGGCGTTGCCCGCCTCGTCCGGGACGATCGTGACCTTGCGCTTGCCCTTCGGTGCCGCGCCGAACTCGACCATGCCGTCGATCTCGCGATGACCGCCGCCGGTCGCTTCGGCTTGCGCGCCTCGAACAGCTCGACCACGCGCGGCAGACCGCCGGTGATGTCCTTGGTCTTGGTCGTCTCGCGCGGAATCTTGGCGAGCACGTCGCCCGGCGTAGACCGCCTCGCCGTCGTCGACCATGAGGTGGGCGTGCGAGCGGCATGTGGTACTTGCGCAGCACCTTGCTCCCGTCGGCGGTCCGGATCTCGACCAGCGGCTGCTTCTTGTCGTCGGGCGATCGATGATGATGCGCCGGGACAGGCCGGTGACCTCGTCGACCTCCTCGTGCACGGTGACGCCGTCGATGATGTCCTTGAACTTGACGACGCCGGCTTCCTCGGTGAGGATCGAGAACGTGTACGGGTCCCACTCGAGCAGGACCGTGCCGCGTCGACGCGTGGCGCCGTCCGTGACCCGGAGCTTGGCGCCGTAGACCACCTCGTAGCGCTCGCGTCCGCGGCCCTGCGGCGTCCTGGATGACGATGCTGCCGTTGCGGTTCATCACCACCATGTCGCCGGTCGGCGTCGGCACCGCGTTGATGCTCTTCGTAGCTGGGCGATACCCGCGTGCCGCGATTCCTGGCCCGACTGCTCCGAGATGCGCGACGCCGTGCCGCCGATGTGGAACGTGCGCATCGTCAGCTGCGTGCCCGGCTCGCCGATCGACTGGGCGGCGATGACGCCGACCGCCTCGCCGAGCTCGACCAGCTTGCCGGTCGCGAGGTCGCGGCCGTAGCACTTCGCGCACACGCCGCGGCGCGAGTCGCAGGTCAGCACCGAGCGGATCCGGACCTTCTCGATGCCGGCGTCCTCGAATCGCCGACGCCAGCTCCTCGGTGATCTCGCCGTTCTTCTCGAGCGACCAGCTCTCGTCGAGAACGGATCGTCGAGCTGCTCCTCGGCGTGACGCGGCCGACGATGCGGTCGCGCAGCGGCTCGATGATCTCGCCGCCTTCGACGATGGCCCGCGCCTCGATGCCGTCGATCGTGCCGCAGTCGATCTCGTTGATGATGACGTCCTGCGCCACGTCCACCAGCCGCCGCGTCAGGTAGCCCGAGTCCGCCGTCTTGAGCGCGGTGTCGGCCAGGCCCTTGCGCGCGCCGTGCGTCGAGATGAAGTACTCGAGCACCGTCAGGCCTTCGCGGAAGTTGGCGCGTGATCGGCGTCTCGATGATCTCGCCCGACGGCTTGGCCATCAGGCCGCGCATGCCGGCCAGCTGGCGGATCTGCTGCTTCGAGCCGCGCGCGCCCGAGTCGGCCATCATGTAGATCGGGTTGAAGGAGCGGCCGGTCTTGTCCAGCTTCTCCATCTCGCCGAACATCTCGTCGGCGATCTTCTCGGTCACGTCCGACCAGATGTCGATGACCTTGTTGTAGCGCTCGCCGTTGGTGATGGCGCCGTCGAGGTACTGCTGCTCGACCTTGATGACCTCGTCGCGCGCCTGCTGCGATCTGCATCGGCTTCTCGGCCGGGATGATCATGTCGTCGATGCCGATCGAGAGGCCGGCCTGCGTCGCGTAGCTGAAGCCGAGCGTCTTCAGCGCGTCGAGCATCTCGACGGTCTTCGGGATGCCGAAGCGCAGGTAGCAGTCCTGCGACCATCTGCTGCAGGCCCTTCTTCTTCAGCAGGCCGTTGATGAACGGCAGCTCCGTCGGCAGCGCCTCGTTGAAGAGCACGCGGCCCACGGTGGTGTTGATGATGCGGTGGTCGACCGTCACCGGCTCGGCGTGGATGACGTCCTGGTCGTCCCGCTGCACGGTCAGATCGACCAGCTCGCCGGTGAAGCGCAGGCGGATCGGCGTCAGCGTCTCGACCTCCCGGTTCTCGAGCGCGACGAGGACGTCGTCCGTGTTGCCGAAGACGCGGCCTTCGCCGTTGGCCCCCGACTTCGACTTGGTCAGGTAGTAGCAGCCGAGCACGATGTCCTGCGACGGCACGGCGAGCGGCGCGCCGTTGGCCGGCGACAGGATGTTGTTGGTCGACAGCATCAGCACCGCGGCCTCGATCTGCGCCTCGGGCGACAGCGGCACGTGCACCGCCATCTGGTCGCCGTCGAAGTCGGCGTTGAACGCCGTGCAGACCAGCGGGTGGATGCGGATGGCCTTGCCCTCGACCAGCACCGGCTCGAACGCCTGGATGCCCAGGCGGTGCAGCGTCGGCGCGCGGTTCAGCAGCACCGGATGCTCCTGGATGACCTCCTCGAGGATGTCCCACACCTCGGGCCGCTGCTGCTCGACCATCTCCTTGGCGCTGCTTGATGGTCGGCGACGAGCCGCGCTCCTCGAGCTTGCGGTAGATGAACGGCTTGAACAGCTCGAGCGCCATCTTCTTCGGCAGGCCGCACTGGTGCAGCTTGAGCTCGGGACCGACGACGATGACCGAGCGGCCCGAGTAGTCGACGCGCTTGCCGAGCAGGTTCTGGCGGAAGCGGCCCTGCTTGCCCTTGAGCATGTCGGACAGCGACTTGAGCGGCCGGTTGTTGGCGCCGCGCAGCGACGCGGCCGCGGCGGCCGTTGTCGAACAGCGCGTCGACCGCCTCCTGCAGCATGCGCTTCTCGTTGCGGATGATGACTTCGGGCGCCTTGCAGCTCCATCAGCTTCTTCAGCCGGTTGTTGCGGTTGATGACGCGGCGGTAGAGGTCGTTCAGGTCCGAGGTCGCGAAGCGGCCGCCGTCGAGCGGCACGAGCGGGCGCAGCTCGGGCGGCATCACCGGGATGACGTCGAGGATCATCCACTCCGGCCGGTTGCTCGCTTGCGGAAGGCCTCGACGACCTTGAGGCGCTTGGCGAACTTCTTCCGCTTCTGCGCCGACGTCTCGGTCTTCATCTGCGCGCGCAGCTCGACCGACAGCTCCTCGATGTCGACCCGCTTGAGCAGCTCCCGGATCGCCTCGGCGCCCATCTTGGCCTTGAACGCGGCGGCGCCGTACTCCTCGACGCGCCTTGCGGTACTGGTCCTCGGTGAGGAGCTCGTTCTGCTTGAGCTCGGTGCCGCCCGGCTCGATCACCACGTAGGCCTCGAAGTAGAGGATCCGCTCGAGGTCGCGCAGCGACATGTCGAGCAGGTGGCCGATGCGGCACGGCAGCCCCTTGAAGAACCAGACGTGCGAGACCGGCGCCGCCAGCTCGATGTGGCCCATCCGCTCGCGGCGCACCTGGCCTGGGTGACCTCGACGCCGCACTTGTCGCAGATCACGCCGCGGTGCTTCATGCGCTTGTACTTGCCGCAGATGCACTCCCAGTCCTTGACCGGGCCGAAGATCTTGCGCGCAGAACAGGCCGTCCCGCTCCGGCTTGAAGGTCCGGTAGTTGATGGTCTCCGGCTTGGTGACCTCGCCGTGCGACCACTGCCGGATCTTGTCCGGCGACGCCAGCCTGATGCGGATCGCGTCGAAGTCGGACGTCAGTGCGCTCGTGCGCTCGGGAAACGGATCTCAGTGGTGTCCTTCGAACTCCGGCTCTGACTAGCTTCGGCGGTCCGCCTTCGCCGTTCGGGGCTACGGCGCGACGTTCGCTGCGTGACGCGGCCCGGCCGCGTCACCCGGCAACCGGCTCCGGCTCGGCCAACGGCGGCTGACGGCGGCACGTCGATCGCCCGCTTCTGGTCTTGATCAGCTCCACGTCCAGGCACAGGCTCTGGAGCTCCTTCACGAGCACGTTGAACGACTCCGGCAGCGCCCGGCTCGGGCTGGTTCTCGCCCTTGACGATGGCCTCGTAGATCTTGGCGCGGCCCGTCGACGTCGTCGGACTTCGACGGTCAGCAGCTCCTGCAGCGTGTGCGCCGCGCCGTAGGCCTCGAGCGCCCACACCTCCATCTCGCCGAAGCGCTGGCCGCCGAACTGCGCCTTGCCGCCCAGCGGCTGCTGGGTGATCGAGCGAGTACGGCCCGATCGAGCGGGCGTGGATCTTGTCGTCGACCAGGTGGGACAGCTTCAGCATGTAGATGTAGCCCACCGTCACTTCCTGCTCGAACGGCTCGCCGGTGCGCCCGTCGTAGAGCTGCGTCTTGCCCGACGTCGGGCAGCCCGGCCTTGTCGAGCCGCGCCTTGATCTCGTCCTCGGTGGCGCCGTCGAACACCGGCGTCGCGAAGTAGACGCCGAGCGCGTGCGCCGCCCAGCCGAGGTGGGTCTCGAGGATCTGGCCGATGTTCATGCGCGACGGCACGCCCAGCGGGTTCAGCACGATCTCGACCGGCGTCCCGTCGGGCAGGTACGGCATGTCCTCCTCGGGCAGGATCGCGGCGACCACGCCCTTGTTGCCGTGGCGGCCGGCCATCTTGTCGCCGACCGACAGCTTGCGCTTCATCGCGATGTAGACCTTGACCAGCTTGATGACGCCGGGCGGCAGCTCGTCGCCGCGGCGGACGCTTGTCCATCTTCTCCTCGAAGACCTGGCGGATGCGTCGTCGACCTGGCGCTCGGTGCGCTCCTCGACCTGGCGCAGATCGCTCGTCGAGGCGCGGATCGTCGCTCGGCGACGCGCATCCGGATGACCGCTTCGTAGGGCAGCGTCGTCGAGCGAGCTCGTCGGTGATCGGCCGTGCCCTTCTTCAGCAGCCGCTCGCGGCCGTGCTCGTCGAACGAGGTCGGTGCGCAGCGTCTGGCCGCGCAGCATGTGCGCCAGACGCTTCTTCGACGCTCGTCGTGCAGGATGCGAATCTCGTCCTGGAGGTTCTTCTCCATCATCTCGAGCTCTTCCGCCTCGATCGACTTGGCGCGCTCGTCCTTCTCGATGCCCTTGCGCGAGAAGACCTTGACGTCGACGACGATGCCCTCGATGCCCGGCGGGCAGCCTGAGCGAGGCGTCGCGCACGTCGCCGGCCTTCTCGCCGAAGATGGCGCGCAGCAGCCTCTCTTCCGGCGTCAGCTGGGTCTCGCCCTTCGGCGTGACCTTGCCGACCAGGATGTCGCCCGGCTTGACGTTGGCGCCGATGCGGATGACGCCGCTCTCGTCGAGGTCGTGCAGGAGCCTCCTCGCCGACGTTCGGGATGTCGCGCGTGATCTCCTCGGCCCGAGCTTGGTGTCGCGCGCCTGGATCTCGAACTCCTCGATGTGGATCGAGGTGAAGTAGTCGTCCTTGACCAGCTTCTCGGACACCAGGATCGCGTCCTCGAAGTTGTAGCCGCGCCACGGCATGAAGGCGACCAGCACGTTGCGGCCGAGCGCCAGCTCGCCGTGCTCGGTGCACGGGCCGTCGGCGAGGACCTGGCCCTTCTGCGACCTTCTGGCCGTCCCGGACGATCGGCCGCTGGTTGATGCAGGTGTTCTGGTTCGAGCGCCGGAACTTGGTCAGGTTGTAGATGTCGGCGCCCATCTCGCCGGGCCGCCATCATCGCCCTCGCTCTCGACGCGGACGACGATGCGCTGGCTGTCGACGTACTCGACCATGCCGCGCGCGCCGCGCGACCACCACCGCGCCCGAGTCCCGGGCGACGATGTCCTCCATGCCGGTGCCGACGAGCGGCGCCTCGGGCTGGAGCAGCGGCACCGCCTGGCGCTGCATGTTCGAGCCCATCAGGGCGCGGTTGGCGTCGTCGTGCTCGAGGAACGGGATCAGCGCCGCCGCCACCGAGACGAGCTGCTTCGGCGAGACGTCCATGTACTGGATCTCCTCGCGGTGGACGAGCTTGAAGTCGCCCGCCTCACGCGCCGTCACGCGCTCGGTGACCAGCCGCAGGTTCTCGTCGAGCTCGCGTTGGCCTGGGCGATGACGTACTGGTCCTCTTCCCACGCCGACAGGTAGAACGGGTGGGCTTCGAACTCGTAGCCCTTCATCGTCCGCTTCGGGTGGCCGGTCGCGTCGAGCACCTCGTCGGCCTCGACCAGCGCGTTGAGCTGGTACTTGCCGCCCTCGGGCGCCTTCAGGACCTTGACGTAGTCGACGATCCGCCCGTTCTTGACCTCGCGGTAGGGCGTCTCGATGAAGCCGAACTCGTTGATGCGCGCGTAGGTCGACAGCGACGAGATCAGGCCGATGTTCGGGCCTTCCGGCGTCTCGATCGGGCAGATGCGGCCGTAGTGCGTGGAGTGGACGTCGCGCACCTCGAAGCCGGCGCGCTCGCGCGACAGGCCGCCCGGCCCGAGGGCCGAGAGACGCCGCTTGTGGGTGAGCTCGGCGAGCGGGTTGGTCTGGTCCATGAACTGCGACAGCTGCGACGACCCGAAGAACTCGCGAATCGCCGCCATGACCGGCTTCGCGTTGATCAGGTCGTGCGGCATGGCGGTCGCCATCTCCTGGTAGACCGACATCTTCTCCTTGATCGCGCGCTCCATGCGCACCAGGCCGATGCGGAACTGGTTCTCGAGCAGCTCGCCGACCGAGCGCACGCGCCGGTTGCCGAGGTGATCGATGTCGTCGACGTTGGCCGGGTTCCGCTTCAGCTTGAGCAGGTACTTGATGACCTCGTAGAAGTCCTGCGGATGCAGGATCTTCTCGTCGAGGGGCGTGGTCAGCTGCAGCTTGGTGTTCAGCTTGAGGCGGCCGACCCGCGAGAAGTCGTACTTCTGCGGGTTGAAGAACATGTTCTCGAACAGCGAGCGCGAGCTCTCGAGGGTCGGCGGATCGCCCGGGCGGAGGCGGCGGTAGATCTCGATCAGCGCCTCTTCGTGGGTGCGGATCGGATCCTTGCGCAGCGTCGCCGAGAGGACCGGGCCGGTCTCGTCCTTCTCCGGGAAGAAGACCTCGATCAGCTCGACCGCTTTCTCCTGCGCCTGCAGCATCAGCCGGGCGTCGATCGGCTCGTTGGCCTCGAGGATCACCTCGCCGGTCTTCGGGTCGACGACGTCGGCCGCGGCGTGCGCGCCGGCCAGCTCGGCCTCGTCGATCTCGATCGCCGCCACGCCGGCCTTCTTCAGCGCGGCGAGGTGGGTCTGCGAGATCTTCTTGCCCTTGTCGATCGTGATCTCGGTGCCCGGGATGGGGAACTCGCGGCCGGCGCGCAGGCCGATCAGCGACTCGCCCACCGCCCACTTGGTCGGCCCGCCGCCCATGTGGAGCTTGTCGATCGTGTAGAAGGCGCGCAGCATGTCGTCGGCGCCGCGCAGCCCGAGGGCGCGCAGGAACACCGAGGCCAGGAACTTGCGCTTGCGGTCGATGCGCACGTAGAGCAGGTTCTTGCTGTCGTACTCGAACTCCACCCACGAGCCGCGGTAGGGGATGATCTGGCCGATGAACAGCGTCTTGCCTTCCGAGTGGAAGAACACGCCGGGCGAGCGGTGCAGCTGGCTGACGATGACGCGCTCGGTGCCGTTGATGATGAAGGTGCCGTTGTCCGTCATCAGCGGGATGTCGCCGAAGTAGACCTCCTGCTCCTTGATGTCGCGGATGGTCTTGGCGCCCGTTTCCGGGTCCTTGTTCCACACGACGAGCCGGATGGTGACCTTGAGCGGCACGGCATACGTCATGCCGCGCTCCTGGCACTCGTTGATGTCGTACTTCAGCTTCAGCGCCATGCGCTGACCGCCGATTTCGTGCACCAGGCCGCGGGCCTCGTCACCCCAGCCGCACGGGTCCCAGTTGCCAATCGAGTAGTCGATGAACTCGAGCGACGAGTTTTCCCTGAAGTCGGAGATGGGAAATACCGATTTGAATACCGACTGGAGGCCGACGTCCTCGCGCTCCGCCGGTGGCGTGTACATCTGCAGGAAGCGCTCGTACGACTTCTTCTGGATCTCGATCAGGTTCGGAATCGGAACCGTGCTCTTGATCTTGGAGAACTCGACGCGCTCCCGGTAGACGTTCTTGTGCAGGCTCTGCATGTGCGTGAAGTCCCAATCGGCTATGAACGACAGCCCCTCGCCTCGGTGGGGCCGGCCCCCGTCAAGCGAAACGGGGCAATCCAACGCGACGCCCACGGGCCGCACCCCTCCCGCCGCGAGCGCCGAGCGCGCTCACGTTGCGGGATCCGATGCGTCCGTGGTCCTGCCACGCTGGCCGTGATCGTCTATTCCTTCGACAAACGAACTTGCCGGTGCCGGCTCGGTTCGAGCGGACGAGCAGCCACCGGCAAGAGCACGACGCCCGGGGCATTACTTGACCTCGACCTTGGCGCCGACTTCCTCGAACTTCTTCTTGATGGTCGCCGCCTCGTCCTTGGTGACGCGCTTCCTTGACCGCCTTGGGCGCGGCTTCGACGAGGTCCTTGGCTTCCTTCAGCCCCAGGCTCGTGACCTCGCGGACGACCTTGATCACGTTGATCTTGTTGGCGCCGACGTCGGTCAGCGTGACCGTGAACTCGGTCTTTTCCTCGACCGGGGCCGCCGCGGCCGCCGCCGCCGCGCCCGCAACCATCACCGGCGCTGCCGCCGCGGCCGAGACGCCGAGCTCCTGCTCGAGGCGCTTGACGAGCTGCGAGAGCTCCAGCACCGAGATGTTCTTGACGTAGTCGACGACCTGATCCTGCGAAAGTGACATCGTTCTCTGCTCCTTAGTAGCTCTCAGCGACGAGAGCCGAAAGCTATTCAGCGGCTACAGCAGCCTTCTTCTTCCCGACTTCGGACAATACCGTGACGAAATCCCGCGGCGTGGCGCTGAGCACGGTCACGATCTGGACCATGGGCGCCTGCAGCAGGAACAGCAGCTTCGCGTAGAGCTCGGGCTTGCCGGGCAATGTCGCGAGCTCGCCGACTTCCGCCGCCTGGAGCGCCTTGCCGTCGACGACGGCGGCCTTGATCTTCAGCGCCGGCGTCGTCTTGGCGAACGTCGTCAGCGTCTTGGCGAGGACGACCGGGTCGGCCTCGCTGTAGGCGATGGCGACGGTCCCCTGGAAGAGCGACGCGAGCTTCTCGAACGGCGTGCCCGCGACCGCCCGCCTGGCGAGCGTGTTCTTGACGACCTTGTAGGTGCCCTTGACCGCCTTCACCTGACGGCGGAGCTCGGTGACCTCGGGGACCTTGATGCCCTTGTAGTCGATGAGGATTGCCGTCTGCGACCGGCCGAAGGCCCTAGTGAGCTCCTGGAGCTCCGTGGTTTTTTCTGCGCGTGAGACTGCCATACGTCTTTTTTTCCTGGCGACGGTCGCCCGCCTAGTGCGCCACCGTCTCCACGGCGGTCGTGTCGATCCGGACGCCCGGGCCCATCGTCGAGGACACCGTGACGCTCTTCAGGTACTTGCCCTTGGCCGCCGACGGCTTGGCCTTGACCACGCTGTCGACCAGGGCGTGGGCGTTGGCGACCAGCTTGTCGGTCTCGAACGACCACTTGCCGATCGGGGCGTGGACGATGCCGGTCTTGTCGACGCGGAACTCGACCTTGCCCGCCTTGATCTCGCGCACCGCCTTGGCGATGTCGGTGGTGACGGTGCCGGTCTTCGGGTTCGGCATCAGGCCGCGCGGACCGAGCACCTTGCCGAGCCGGCCGACCGCCCGCATCATGTCGGGCGTCGCGACGACGGCGTCGAAGTCGACCCAGCCGCCCATGATTTTCTCGACGACCTCTTCGCCGGCGACGACGTCGGCGCCGGCCTCGGTGGCGTCCTTCTGCTTGTCGGGCCCGGCGATGACGAGCACGCGCTTGGTCTTGCCCAGGCCGTGCGGCAGCACGACCGTGCCGCGGACCATCTGATCGGCGTGCTTCGGGTCGACGCCGAGCCGAAGCGCCATCTCGACGGTCTCGTCGAACTTCGTGTACTTGACCTTCTGAACGAGCGGAATGGCCTCTTCGATCGTATACGGGCGATCGGCGACCTGGGCCTTAGCGGCCTCGAATTTCTTCCCCATCGGGAAACCTCCAGTGGTGCAAGCGGACGCCGTGGCGTCCTCCCACGTCCCTGTGCTTTGACTCCAAGCCCGCCGCTGACGCGGCGGGCGGTGATTGTGCTAGCCGACGACGTCGAGGCCCATCGAGCGCGCCGTGCCGGACACGCTGCGGATGGCCGCCTCGATGCTGTCGGTGTTGAGGTCGGGCAGCTTGAGCCGCGCGATCTCCTCGACGTCCTTCTTGGTCACGGTGCCGACCTTGGCCTTGTTCGGCTCGGCCGATCCCTTGGCGATCTTGGCGGCTCGCTTCAGCAGCACCGGCGCCGGCGGCGTCTTCGTGATGAACGAGTACGACCGGTCGACGTAGACCGTGACCACCACCGGGATGATCAGGCCGTCCTGGCCGGCGGTCTTCGCGTTGAAGTTCTTGCAGAAGTCCATGATGTTCACGCCCTGGGGACCGAGCGCGGTCCCGACGGGCGGAGCAGGCGTGGCCTTGCCTGCTGCAATCTGGAGCTTGACCTGGGCTTGTACTTTCTTCGCCATACGTCTCTGTGTCTGTCTGCGGGCGGCCCAGGGCCGCCCCTCTGCCTAGAGCTTCTCGACCTGCAGGAAATCCAGTTCGACCGGCGTCGAGCGGCCGAAAATCGTGACCATCACCTTGAGCGTGCTCTTCTCGGTGTTCACTTCGTCGACGAGGCCGTTGAAGTTCGTGAACGGCCCCTCGTTGATGCGCACCTGGTCGCCCTTTTCGAAGCTGTACTTCGGCTTCGGCTTCTCCGCCGCGACCGTCACCTGCAGCAGGATCTGGTCGACTTCTTCCCGCGTCAGCGGCGTCGGCTTGGCGCCGGCGCCGACGAACCCGGTGACCTTGGGCGTGTTCTTCACGACGTGCCACGCCTCGTCGGACATGTGCATCTCGACGAGCAGGTAGCCCGGGAAGAACCGCTTCGAGCTGACGACCTTGCGGCCGCCGCGCATCTCGACCACGTCCTCGGTCGGGATCAGCACCTCGCCGAACTCGTCGCCCAGCCCGTAGGCCTTGACGCGCTGCTCGAGCGACTGCTTCACCTTCTTCTCGAAGCCCGAGTAGGTGTGGACGATGAACCACTGCTTGGTCATGACGCTCGGTCATGCCGCCCCCAGGGCCCTGAACGCCCAGCTCACCGCCCGCGCGAACAGCACGTCGAGCCCCCAGAGATAGGTGCCGATCACGGCGGAGAACAGGACCACGACCCAGGTCGTGGCAATGACCTCCGCCCGCGTCGGCCAGGTGACCCGCCGCATCTCGGCGCGGACCTCGACGAGGAACGAACGGCCGCGGCCCCACCACTCGAGCGGGCCCCCGGCCGCGCGTTCGCGTGGCTTGACCGGCGCGTCCTTGGTGTTCTCCATGCTCGCGGTCTTCATGAATTCGCTCGAACCCGTTGCTGACGACTGGAAACGTGGCAGGTCAGGAGGGAATCGAACCCCCAACCCCCGGTTTTGGAGACCGGTGCTCTGCCAATTGAGCTACTGACCTACTTGGTTTCCTTGTGCGGCGTGTGCGTCCGGCACCAGCTGCAGAACTTCTTCATTTGCAGGCGCTCGGTGGTTTTCTTCTTGTTCTTGGTCGTCACGTAGTTGCGACGCTTGCACTCGCCGCACGCCAAGGCAATGTTGTCTCGCATGTTCGTTTCCTGCGTACGATCTTGGAGCCGATGACCGGGATCGAACCGGTGACCTCGTCCTTACCAAGGACGTGCTCTGCCAACTGAGCTACATCGGCCTTCGCGACTTCGCTACTTGCTGACTCGTCGCTTCGGCCCGACAAGTCGGCCAAGCCTCACCGCGGGGCTTGCCGCGCCGTAGCTGGCGGTCGACCCGACCGCCAACCCTCACCGCGGGCTTGCCGCGCCGTAGCTGGCGGTCGACACGACCGCCAGCGAAGAGCGGGAGACGGGAATCGAACCCGCAACCAACAGCTTGGAAGGCTGTGACTCTACCATTGAGTTACTCCCGCAAAGCCTTCTCGCACATCGACTTCCATGCTCACGACCCGGGCTGGCCCTACCTGCGCGGTGATGGTGGCGAGGGAAGGATTCGAACCTTCGAAGCCACTAGGGCAACAGATTTACAGTCTGCCGCGTTTGACCGCTCCGCAACCTCGCCATCTGCCCGCGCGGGCTCCGGCCTGGGCAATCGTGATGTGGTAGGACGTGCCGCGGCTGGACCTCGTTTCCCTTCTGGCGACCCGTTCGTGCAGGTCCAAACTGGAGCTGGCGAAGGGATTCGAACCCCCGACCGGCTGATTACAAATCAGCTGCTCTACCGGGCTGAGCTACGCCAGCCGGACAAAGTCGCAAGTCTAGCACGCCGGCCAGCCGCCAGCAAATCCGATTCCAGCCGGCTGACCCGACCCGCCGTCGTCTTGGGGCCCTGACACGCGACCTTCGACCTTCGACGGATCCGTTCGACCGACCAGAACCACCAAGTATAGGACCGGTTCGGCCGATTGGTCAACGGCGGCCGGCTGTTCGTGGTGGGTCAGCGGCGGGACGACGCTGCCGGACCGCCTCGAACAGCACGATGGCCGTCGCCACTGAGACGTTCAGGCTCGACACGTGGCCGGCCATCGGAATGGCCGCGACGTGGTCGCACGCCTCGCGCACCAGGCGCCGGAGTCCGGTGCCCTCGCCCCCGACGACGATTGCCGTGGGGACGGTGAAGTCGATGGTGTCGTAGGGGGCGGCGCCGTCGGCGGCCAGGCCGACCGTCCACACGCCCGCTTCCTTGATCTCCTCGAGCGCCCGCGTGACGTTGACCACGGTCGCGATCTTCAGGTGGGCGACGGCGCCCGCCGACGTCTTCCCCACCGCGCCGTCGAGCGGCGCGGCCCGCCGCGCCTGGCGGATCACGCCGTCGACGCCGGCCCCGTCGGCGCTGCGCAGAATGGCGCCGAGGTTGTGCGGATCCTCGATGCCGTCGAGGACGACGAGCAGCGCCGGCGCGCGGGCGGCAGCGACGAGGTCGGCCGGCGTCCAGGCGTCGGGTGCCTGCACGTCGGCGATGACGCCCTGATGCGGGCGTCCACTCGACAGGCGCGACGCCTGCTCCTCCGAGATCGTGTCGACCGGGACGCCGGCCCGGCGCGCCTCGGCGACGAGGTCGGCGGTGCGCCGGTTCGGCGCCGGCGCCGTGCCGGGACGCGCCACCAGCGACAGGCGCGTCGCCCGGCCGGCCCGAAGTGCCTCGAACGCCGCGTGCGCGCCGTAGACGATCATGGCTCGCTGGCGCGCGATCAGCGCCACCGCGTGGACGGCCAGCGCTTCGCCGCGGCCGGTGGCGTCGACGCCCTCGTTGGTCTTGCCCTTGATTGCGATGGCGGCGGGATCGACGCCGAGCGCGGCCGCGAGCGATGCCTGCATCGCCGCGGCGTGCGGCCCGATCTTCGGCCGCTCCGCGATCACCACCACGTCGACGTTGACCACCTGCCAGCCGGCGGCGGCGACGCGGGACGCGGCGTCGGCGAGCAGCACCAGGCTGTCGGCGTCCTTGAAGCGCGGGTCGGTATCGGGAAACAGCCGTCCGATGTCGCCGAGGTTGGCGGCGCCGAGGATCGCGTCGGTGACGGCGTGGCACACGGCGTCGGCGTCGGAGTGGCCGCGCAGCCCGCGGTCGTAAGGGATGCGCACGCCGCCGAGCATCAGCGGCCGGCCCTCGACGAAGACGTGCAGGTCGTAGCCGGTGCCGATGCGGAACGCCGGCAGCGAGCGAGCGGGCCCGGGCCCGTTCCAGATCGGCGGCGGTCGTGATCTTCACGTTGGCGTCGTCGCCGGCCACCAGCCGCACCTCGTGGCCGGCCTGTTCGGCCAGCATCGCCTCGTCGGTGCCGGACGCGCCGGCCCGCCCGGCGTCGATTGCCGCCGCCAGCACGTCGCGGCGGAAGGCCTGCGGCGTCTGCGCCAGGAACAGCATCTCGCGCGGCAGCGTTCCGATGACGCGGGTGTCGCCCGGCGCCACCTGCTTCACCGTGTCGTGCACCGGCACCGCCGGCACCACCGCGCCGCTGGCGATGGCGCCGTCGATGGCGCGATCGATCACGGCGGCGGTGACGAAGGGCCGCGCCGCGTCGTGCACCAGGATCACCGACGCCTGCGCCGAGACCGCGGCGAAGCCTTCGGCGACCGAATCCTGCCGCCGCGCGCCGCCGGTGACGATGCGCCGCGGCGTCGTCGTGGCCGGCACCGGCGCGTCGGTCGTGCCCGGCGGCACCACGATCGACGATCTCGGCCACGCGCGGGTGGGCGTCGAAGGCGGCGACGGATCGCTCGAGCAGGGTGCGCCCGCCGATCGCCAGCCACTGCTTGGGGACGCCGGCGCCGAGCCGCGCCCCCTGGCCGCCGGCTGCGATGATCACTGACACCATCATGATTGGGCTGGCGAGTATAGCAACCGGGCGGTCTCCGCGCCGCCGGCGAACGCGGTCACGCGCTCGGCTGTGAGCGCCACCGCACGGGCGTAGTCGGCGGCCGGCGTCGAGGCCGGCACGAACAGCACGAACAGCACGCGCGTCGTCGCCGGCGAGACCGACGTCCGCAGCGAATCGGCGGTCGGGTTGCCGAACGGGCCCTCGGCGTCGACCAGGGTCAGGCGCCCGGCGACGTTGACGCGATCCTTGCGGATGCCGTCGTAGCCCTCGCCGTCGCGGCCGAGCCGCAGCGCCAGCGCGTCGCCGGCGATCCGGTCGCGATCGTAGACGCCGAACGCGATCTGCGTTTCGACCGAGCACCAGTTGCAGAGATCGACGATGGTGTTGACCCGCGGCAAGGCGTCGCCGCGCCGCACCCGCCGGAGCAGCGCCTCGGACGACGGCCGCGTCTTGGTCGGATCGAGGCCGATGCGCGCGATACAGCGCCCGCGTCCGCTGCAGCGCCTCGTCGAGCCCGGTGCCGCCGGCCCGCAGCCGGGCCTCGGCCTCGGCGAACGCCGCGTCGAGGCGATGGTCGTGCTCGACGACGGTGACGCCGTCGAAGGCGAGACAAGCCGGGGCGACGATCGGCGCCAGCGCCGGCGAGAGATCGAGCGTCATGCCGACACAGACCCGGTCTTGGGCTCCTGATCGGGACCGAGCGCGCCGGCGATGGCCGTCTGCACCTGGCGGGCGAAGGCCCGCGCGTCCTCGGGTCGCCGGCCCTCGGTGGAAATCGGATCGAGCACGGTCAGGCGCACGTGTCCGGGACAGGTCATCAACTGGCCCTTGCGCATCACCAAGCGGCTGCCGTCGATCGCCACCGGCACCACCGGCAGCCCGGCTTCGAGGGCCATCATGAAGGTGCCGGCGCGGAAGCGCGCCAGCCTGCCATCGACGCTCCGCGTGCCCTCGGGGAAGACGATCAGCGAGTAGCCGGCCGTCATCAGCGTCCGCACCTGGCGGAACAGGTCGGCGCCGGGGTTCTTGCGATCGACGAGCACGTGGCCGGTGCGGGCCAGGTGCCAGCCCAGGAACGGAAACGACCCGAGCGAGGCCTTGGCCAGGATGCGCAGCTCGTAGGGCAGGTTCCAGAACAGCACCGGGATGTCGTAAATGCTCTGGTGGTTGGCGGCGAACACGTAGCTGGTGTTGCGCGGCAGCCGGTCGAGGCCGCGCACGTCGACGGTGACCCCGGTGGTCTTCAGGATCAGCCACGACCACGCCCGGGCGCACTTGTGGGCGAAGCGGCCCGATCGATCGAAGAAGGACGACCCCAGCGAGATGGTGCCGAGCACGATCGTGTAGACCGCGATGGCGGGAATCAGGAAGAAGACGGTGCGCCACCAGTGATACGGAGGCATGGCTAGACGAAGAGCGCGTCCAGGAGCTCGCCGACGCTGCCGACCGGCACCAGCGTCACGCCGGCCGGGATGTCGGCCTTGGCCACGCTGTCGGGCGGCAGGATGACGTGCGTGAAGCCGAGGCGGGCCGCCTCGCGCACCCGCAGCGAGGCGTGCGTCGCGCGGCGCACCTCGCCGGCCAGGCCGACCTCGCCGAACAGCGCCGTCGACGGGCGGACCGGGCGGTTGCGCAGGCTCGAGGCGAGCGCCGCGACCACCGCGAGATCGACCGCCGGCTCGTCGACCGACAGGCCGCCGGCGACGTTGGCGAAGACGTCGTCGCCCGACATGACGAGACCGGCGCGCTTCTCGAGCACGGCCAGGAGCAGCGACACGCGGTTGGCGTCGATGACCGTTGGCGGTCCGCTTGGCGTAGCCGTAGGTGCTGGTGCTGACGAGCGCCTGCACTTCGACGAGCAGCGGCCGCGAGCCCTTCGATGGCGCACAGCACCGCCGACCCGGCGACGCCGCTCCGGCCGCTCGGCGAGGAACAGCGCGGACGGGTTCGGCACCGGCTGCAGGCCGGTCGCCGGTCATCTCGAAGACGCCGACCTCGGAGGCGGCACCGAAGCGGTTCTTCACCGCCCGCACGACGCGGTGGGCGTGGTGCCGCTCGCCCTCGAAGTAGAGCACCGTGTCGACGACGTGCTCGAGCACCTTGGGGCCGGCCAGGGCGCCGTCCTTGGTGACGTGGCCGATGATGAACGTCGGCACGTTGCTGGCCCTTGGCCGCGAACAGGAGCTGCGTCGCCGCCTCGCGCACCTGGGCGACGCTGCCCGGCGCCGACTGCAGCTTGGTCGAGAACACGGTCTGGATGGAGTCGATCACGAGCAGGGCCGGCTTCAGCCGCACCGCCTCGTCGAGGATCCGCTCGAGACACGTCTCGCCGAACAGATACAACGGATCGTCGCCGACGCCGAGGCGCTCGCCGCGCGCCTTGATCTGCGGCTCGCTCTCCTCGCCCGAGGCGTAGAGGACCGGCCCGACGGCGCGGGCGAAGTGCGCCGCCGCCTGCAGCAGCAGCGTCGACTTGCCGATGCCCGGCTCGCCGCCGAGCAGCACCAGCGATCCCGGGCACGACGCCGCCGCCGAGCACGCGATCGAGCTCGCACAGGCCGGTCGAGATGCGCGTCGACGGCGGCCAGGCTGACGTCGGCGTAGCGCTGGGCGGTGGCCGACCGGCCCGGCCCGATCGCAGGCGTGGCGTAGCGCGACTCGGTGCCGCCGGCCGCGATCGGCGCCGCGGCCCGCTCCTCGACCATCGTGTTCCACGCGCCGCACTCGGGACAGCGCCCCAGCCACTTCGGCGATTGGGCGCCGCAGTCCTGGCAGGCGTAGACCGTCTTGGGAGCCTTGATCGTGGCCACGGTCCATTCTCGCCGATGGGCGCCGACGCGGCCCGCCCGCCGGTGTAGACGCGCTCGATGCGCGAGCCGATGCGGCACAGCAGTTCCCAGGGGATGGCCCCGATGGTCGCGGCGATCTCGCGCATGTCGAGGCGCTCGGCGCCCTGCTGGCCGACGATGACGACCTCGTCGCCCGGCTCGACCTCGACGTCGGTGACGTCGACCATCATCATGTCCATGCAGATGGCGCCGACGATCGGAACACGGCGGCCGCGGACCAGGACCACGCCGCGGTTGCCGCTGCGGGTGTCGATGCCGTCGGCGTAGCCGGCCGGCACCACCGCGATGCGGCGCGGCACGTCGGTGCGGAAGCGCATGCCGTAGCTGACGCCCTCGCCCGGGCGCACGCCCTTCACCGACACGACCGTGCTGGTCAGGCTCATCACCGGCTCGAGCGCCAGCGTCGTCGCCAGCGGTGGCGGCACCAGCCCGTAGAGCAGCAGCCCGGGCCGCACGTAGTCGAACCACACCCGCTCGTCGCGCAGCATCGCCGCGCTGTTGGCCATGTGGGTGACGCGCGGCCGGATGCCGAGGGCGGCGAGGGTGCGCCGCGCCGCCTCGAAGCGGAGCCGCTGCTCGCCGAACAGCGGATCGTCGGGCACGTCGGCGGTGGCGAAGTGCGTGTAGACGCCCTCGATCGCCAGTGACCGGGCTGGCCGCGATCGGCGGCAGCGTCCGATCGAGCTGATCGTGGCGGAAGCCGAGCCGGTTCATGCCGGTGTCGATCTTGAGGTGGCAGCGACAGCCGGACCTGGTGGCGCAGCGCCGCCGCTTCCAGCGTCTTCGCCGCCGACGGCGTCGACACCGTCGGCGTCAGGTCGTGCTCGAAGATGCCGTCGACGTCGCCGACGCTGAGGGCGCCGAAGATCAGGATCGGGACGGTGACGCCGCCCTCGCGCAGCGTCACGCCCTCGGCGATGTCGGCGCAGGCCAGCATCGACGCCCCGGCCGCCTCGAGCGCCAGGCCGACCCGCACCGCGCCGTGCCCGTAGGCATTGGCCTTGACCACGCCGATGACGCCCGGGACCACCTCGCCGGCGACGCGCCCGCCGGCGACGAAGCCGGCCAGGGTGCGGAAGTTGCGGGCGAGGGCGTCGAGGTCGACGCGGGCAAAGGTCGGCCGGCCAGTCACGGGACGCAATTCACGACATGCCCTGTTCGATGTTCGCGAACAGCGTGTACTGATTGAGGAAGGCCAGGTTGGCCGTGCCGATCGGCCCGTTGCGCTGCTTGGCGATGATGATCTCGGCGACGTTCTGCAGGTCCGGGTTGTCCTTCTCGTAGACGCCGGGCCGGAAGATCATCATGACGACGTCGGCGTCCTGCTCGAGGGCGCCCGACTCGCGCAGGTCGGACAGCTGCGGCCGCCGATCCGAGCGCGCTTCCGGAGCGCGGCTCAACTGCGACAGCACCAGGATCGGCACGCGCAGCTCCTTGGCCAGGCCCTTGAGCGAGCGCGAGATCGAGGCCAGCTCCTGCTGCCGGTTGTCGAAGCGGCCGCGGCCCTGCATCAACTGGATGTAATCGACGATGAGCAGGTCGAGGCCGTGATCGGACTTGAGGCGGCGGGCCTTGGCCCGCATCTCGAGGACACCGATCGAGGCCGTGTCGTCGATGAAGATCTTGGCGTTCTCGAGGGTGCCGACCGCGTTCACCAGCTTGCTGTAGTCGTCGGCCGAGAGGTAGCCGCTGCGCAGCCGGTGCGCGTCGATGCGGGCCTGGGCGGTGAGCAGACGGATGAACAGCTGCTGCGCCGACATTTCCAGGCTGAAGAAGCCGACCGATCATCGGTCGTTCGCGGTTGAGGGCGACGTGCTGGGCGATGTTCAGCACGAAGCTGGTCTTACCCATCGACGGACGGGCGGCGACGATCACCAGGTCGCCCGGCTGCAGGCCGGCTGTCATCTCGTCGAGTTCGGTGAAGCCGGTCGGGACGCCCGACACCAGGCCGCGGTGCTGCTGCAGCTTGCTGAGGGTGTCGAAGCTCTCCTGGACGAGATCCGAGATCGGGATGAACCCGCTGCGGATCCGCTTGTCGGCGACCTCGAAGACCCGCTTCTCGGCGCCGTCGAGGATTTCGTCGGCGTCCTCGGCGCCGGCATAAGCTTCCTCCAGGCTCTCGTGCAGGCCGGAGATCAGCGACCGCAGCGTCGACTTCTCCTTGACGATCGACGCGTAGTGACTCGACGTTGGTCGCCTTCGGCACGCCGTCGACGAGGCGGGCGATGTAGGCCGCCCCGCCGACGTCCTCGATCTCACCGGTGCGCGTCAGCGCTTCCTTCACCGTGATCAGGTCGATGGCGTCGCTGCGCTCGTTGAGCTCGACCATCGCCTCGAAGATCCGCCGGTGCGCGTCGCGGTAGAAGTCGCCGGCGTCGATCACCGCGGCGGCGTGATTGAACGTGTCGTTGCGCAGCAGGATGCCGCCGAGCACCGAGCGCTCGGCGTCGAGGTTGTGCGGCGGCGTGCGATCGCCGCGATCGGCAGCGGCGCGGTCGGCGCGATCGGCCCGGGAATCCCGGTCGGAGGCGCTGCGCTCGGAGGGAACGAAATCGGCCATCGACGGGGAACCTAGGAAGGTGGAGACGGAGTCTCCCATAAACGACACGAGGTGTCACGTCTCGCGACGGGACACCTCGTTTGTTGGCGCGAGCCTGTCACGGCTCGGGCGTCGGAGACCCGTCAGTCGGCCTTGACGACCAGCACCTTCACCGGCACGGTGACGTCACGGTGCAGCCGGACCGGGACCGAGTACTCGCCCAGCGCGCGAATCGGCTCGGGCAGCTGGATCTTGCGCTTGTCGACTTCGAAGCCGAGGCGAGCGAGCCCTTCGGCGACGTCGGCCGACGTGACCGACCCGTAGAGCGCGTCCTTCTCGCCGACGCGGCGGGCGACGACGCATTCGGCCTGGCCCAGGCGCGACGCGATCGCTTCGGCGACGCTGCGGTCCTGCGACTCGCGCTCGGCGGCGCGCTTCTTCTCGGCGTCGATCTGGCGCTGGTTGCCGGCCGTGACCTGCAGCGCCAGCTTGCGCGGCAGCAGGTAGTTGCGGGCGAACCCGTCGGCGACCTTGACCACGTCGCCGCGGCTGCCGAGGTGATCGACCGGTTCCTTGAGGATGACTTCGATCATGGCGTGAACCCTAATCCGTCGCGTACGGGATGAGCGCCAGCTCGCGGGCGCGCTTCAGCGCGACCTGCAGCTTGCGCTGCCACTTGGCGCTCGTGCCCGAGAGGCGCCGCGGCTGGATCTTGCCGCGCTCCGGGACGAACTGCATCAGCAGCCGCACGTCCTTGTAATCGATGTAGTCGATCTTCTCCGACTTGAACTTGCAGACGCGACGACGGCGGAAGCCGCCGCCACCGGCGCCCGCCGGACGGCGCGCTCCGCGCTCACCCGGCTTGGCCGGAGTGCTGCTCTTCGAACGGTGCATATCGCCAGCCATACTCAGTACGCCTCCGCTTCGTCGCGATCGTCAGCCAGGGCCGCCGATGCGCGCATGCGCTCTTCAGGGGTGGGTTCCGCCGGCAGGCCGCGCGCCACGCGGCGGCGGGCCGAGGTGGCCTGGCGCTGCGCCTTGGCGCGCGCCGCAATCTCCAGGTCCTCGTCGACCCGGACGATCAGATGCCGGATGACCAGATCCGACACCTTCAGCCGGCGATCGAGTTCCTTCACCAGATCGCCACCGCCGGTGATCACTTCGAGGACATAGATGCCCTCCTTGTGACGGCCGATCGTGTAGGCGAGACGGCGGCGGCCCCACGCCTCGGTGCGGTCGATGGTGCCGTTGAACTTGGCGGCGATGCCGACCACCAGCTCGTGCAGCTCGGCGAGCTGCTGCTCGGTCGCCTCGGGCGCCGCGATGTAGACGAGTTCGTACTGCTTGGTTGCGCTCATGTGTGCCTGCTCTGCTTACTCTGTCCCGCGTTCCGCCGTTGGTCCGTCGCCGCCGTCGGCCTCGGACTTCGGGGCCGCGTTGAACCGCTTCATCAATTCCTCGATCGGGGCCGCCAGGAAGAGCTCAGCGGCGTCGGCGGCCTTGGCCGTGGCCTCGACCAGCGTCTCGCGCAGCTCCCCCGTGACCCGCGACAGCACGTGATCGGACAGGTCGCGACGCGGATCGCCGCGTCCCACTCCCACCCGAAGCCGTGCGAACCCATCCGTCCCCAGACACGCGATGATCGACTTGAGGCCGTTGTGGCCTCCCGCCGATCCACCCCGCCGCACCCGCAACCGGCCGGCCGGGAGCGCCACGTCGTCGACGACGACCAGCATGTCCTCCACCGGCACCCGGAAGTAGCGCTGCAGCGCCCCGACCGCGTCCCCGCTCACGTTCATGAACGTCAGCGGCTTCACCAGCAGCGCGCCGCCGTCCACGTCCCGCAGCCGCGCCATCAGCGCGTCGGCGGGCGCCGCCTCGAAGCTCACCCCGCGACGTCCAGCCACTTCGTCGACGACATCGAAGCCGACGTTGTGGACGGTGCCACGGTAACGCGGCCCGGGGTTGCCCAGGCCGACGATGAGCTTCATCGCCGTCCCCTCTCGACCCGGGGCTACTTCTTGTCCTTGGCGTCCTTCGAGTCCTTGGCGTCCGCCTTCTCGTCGTCGCCCTTGCCCTTCTTGGCGACTTCCGGTTCGGCCGTCGCCGCGGCACCCTCGGCCACGACCTCTTCGGCCTTGGCGGCGATGACGTGGACGATCAGCGTGTCCGGGTCGCTGACCGGCGTCCACTTGGCGCCTTCCGCCAGCTCCTTCAACCGGACGCCCTGACCGATCATCAATTCCGAGACGTCGATGGTCAGGTGCTCGGGGATGTCGCCCGGCAGACACTCGACCTCGACCTCGCGGTTCGGGAAGTCGACGATGCCGCCCTGGAGCTTGACGCCCTTGGCTTCACCCTTCAGCGAGATCGTCACGGTGACGGTGATCGCCTTGTCCATCTGCAGCCGGTAGAAGTCGGCGTGCAGCATGCTGTGCTTGACCGGCTCGAGCAGGAACTCCTTGACCAGGACCTGCGTCACGCCCTGCCCCTGCACGTCGAGGCTGATGATGCTGTTGACGCCCGAGCCCGAGTGCAGGATGCGCGACAGCGCCTTGGGATCGACCGACAGCGGGACGGCGCCGCCGGCGCCGCCGTAGAGGACCGCCGGGATCCGGCCGGCAACGCGCAGGCGACGGGCTTCGTTCTTGCCGCGCGAGTCGCGGGTGGTTGCTTCGAGGGTGGCTGAGGCCATGACGTCGTTCTCGTTCCTACGTGTTGAAAAAACCTGGGCGAACTACACGAACAGCGAGGAGACCGAGGTCTCTTCGTGGATGCTCCGAATCGCCTGCCCGAGCAGCCGCGCCACCGACAGCACGTGCAGCTTCGGGCAGCGGGCGCGCTCGGCGTCGTGCGGGATCGTGTTGCTCACGATCAGCCGCTCGATCGGCGAGGCGTTGATACGGTCGATGGCCGGCGGCGACAGCACGCCGTGCACGGCGCAGGCGATGATCCGCTCGGCGCCCTGGTCGTAGAGCGCCTGGGCCGCCTTCACGATGGTCCCAGCGGTGTCGATGATGTCGTCCTGCAGGACGCAGATGCGGCCCTTGATGTCGCCGATCACGTTCATGACCTCGGCCGAGCCCGTCTCCGAGCTGCGCCGCTTGTCGATGATCGCGAGGTCGGCGCCCAGCCGCTTGGCGTAGGCGCGGGCGCGCTCGGCGCCGCCGGCATCGGGCGACACGATGGTGACCTTGCCGAACTGCTGCCGCGACAGGTAGTCGATGATGACCGGCGCCGCGAAGAGGTGGTCGGTCGGGATGTCGAAGAACGCCTGGATCTGCGCCTTGTGCAGGTCCATCGTCAGGACCCGGTCGGCGCCGGCGGCGACCACCAGGTTGGCGACCAGCTTGGCCGAGATCGGGACGCGCGGCTTGTCCTTGCGGTCCTGCCGGGCGTAGCCGTAATAGGGGATGACGGCCGTGATCCGTGCCGCGGACGAGCGGCGGAACGCGTCCATCATGATGCAGAGCTCCATCAGGTGCTCGTCGACCGGCCGGGAGGTGGGCTGGACGATGAACACGTCCATGCCGCGGATGTTCTCGTCGATCTGGAACGAGACCTCCGTGTCGGCGAAGCGATGGAGCCGGGCTTGGCCCATCGGCACGCACAGGAACTCGGCGATCTCCTGCGCCAGCAGCGGGTGCGAGCTGCCGGTGAAGAGCCTGAGTTCCGTCTTAGCCATGCCGTGCGACACCCGGGTGACCTCTTTCGCTGTGCGAGATCCGACGTCCATGATGGCGGGTCCGCCCGCCGACGGGCCAACCGCCGGTCGTGACGTGTCCAACCCCGCTCGTGACGTGCCCAACAGTGTGGCTGGGGCGGAAGGATTCGAACCTTCGAATGCGGGAGCCAAAGTCCCGTGCCTTACCACTTGGCCACGCCCCACCATGCGAGACTCCACTCCGCACACACCTTCAGGCGGCGGTCGTCCGCTCTGGCGGATGCTCCGCAGTCCCGTTCGACCGCCGTAATCACCCAGTTGCCCCACCCACGGTTGGCGGGGCCGTCCGAAGGGAGCTGTCCTACAGGCGAGACCCAACGAGCCGACGCAAACCGATAGCTTATACGTACCTACGGGTGCCCGGCAAGTCCGCCGGGTCATCCTTGCCGTCTGCTGACGCCTCGGCCGCGGGCCGCTGTGCTCTGTCTCCAGCCGGCGCCCGTCGGCCACTCGAGGCCTGCTTGACGTCGGCGACTGGTCTGGTTACGGCTGAGGCGGATATCATCGTGCCATGGCGCGATGGTCGAGGTTGCTGGCCGGCCTGCCGGTGCTCGGGCTTGGGCTTGCGACGGGATGCGGAAGTCCGGCGCCAACGCGCCCGACCACGCCCCCCAACTCGGCCCCGGTGATCAGTGAGCTGACGGCGCAGGGCACCCGACCGGCCCAGCCGGCGAACCTCGCGGACGTCGGCCAGGAGCTGGCCGTGACCGCAGCGGTCACCGACGCCGAAACGGCGGTCGATCGCCTCACCTTCGAATGGTCTTCGCCTGTCGGGTCGTTCACCGGACAGGGCCCGTCCGTCCGGTGGCGGGCCCCCGCTATGGTGCCGGCTCCGCTCGTCGCCACGCTCAGGCTGAGGGTGGTGGATGGCGAGCAGCGAAGGGAACGGACGGTCGACGTCCGGGTTCATGACCACGTCCGCGAGGTCGGCGACATGGCGACCCTCTTCCTCAGTGATTTCTCGAACAGCTCCACCCCCGTCTCGGTCGTGATGCGGAACTTCCTGCCGGGCTGCTACGGCACCGCCGACGAACAGAACGACGTCGAGATTGTCCGCCGCAACTACCTCCACGTGAGCACTCGGCTCGACCCGCCGGTCGTCACCATCGACTTCGGTGGCCGATGCCCGTACCAGAACCGCGCCGGCGACGCCTGCTCCGTGTCGTTCGCGCGTTGGGAGACGCGCAAGATACCCAGCGGCGAGCGAGAGGTGGTCGAGGGCCACGACCAGGTCGCGGCGGTGTATCGGCAGGACCGGTGGTGGCTGTGCGACAGTCGCTGGGACGGGCGCCTGGTCACCGGCAGCGGCACGCTCCACCGCCTCCTCACCGGCCGGCCGCACTGAACGCGCCTACGTCGTCGTCCCGGTGAGCCAGCCGCACCAGCCGGACCGCGCCGCCAGCGGCGCGATGGCCCGGGCGGCGTCGGCCTCGCGCTCGAACAGGCCGTAGATCGCCGATCCGCTGCCCGACATCATCGCCAGCACCGCGCCGGCGCCGCGCAGCGCCGCGACGGCGTCCGCGATCTCCGGATGCCGCCCCGCCACGACCGGCTCGAAGTCATTGAGGCAGCTGGCGAGGTGTCCGAGCCAGTCTGCGGGACGCGCGGGCGGCTCGAAGGCCGACGCCGGCGGCGGTCCGCTCGGCCGGGACTCCGCCACCCACCGGTAGGCGTCCGCGGTGGCGACGCCGAACGGCGGCCGGACGATGGCGCAGGCCAGCGGCGGCAGCGGCGGCAACGCCGTGATCTCGTCGCCGCGGCCGAGGCCGAGCGCCGTCCCGCCCCAGGCGAAGAACGGCACGTCCGATCCCAGGCGTCCGCCAACGCGCGCCAGCAGCTCGCGATCGGCCGGCACCGCCCACACCTCGCACAGCAGGCGCAGCGCGGCCATGGCGTCGGCGCTGCCGCCGCCGAGCCCGGCCTGGGTCGGCACCTGCTTGTCGAGGGTGATGGCCAGCCCGTGCGGCTCGGGGCGTCCGAGCTCCGCCGCCAGCGCCCGCGCCGCCCGCACCACGAGGTTCGAGTCGTCCTCGGGCGCGTCACTCCCCGGGCAGCGCAGCGTGAGCGGCCCGTCGTGCTCGACGATGGTCAGCCTGTCGGCGAGCGCAATCGTCTGGAAGACCGTCGTCAGCGCGTGGTAGCCGTCGGGCCGACGCGCGTGCACGGCGAGGTGCAGGTTGATCTTCGCGCGCGCCGAGGCCGTCCACATCGGCCCCTCAGCGGAGGACGCCGGCCTGGCGCAGCTCGCCGAGGGTCAGGCCCTTGGCGCCGGCCGGCACCGACAGGGTGAACGCGTCGTCGCCGAGCGCGACGTTGGTCTCGACCTGCTTCAGCGTCAGCGCCAGATTGGCGCGGGAGGCGCCGCTCGCCGCCGCCGTCGCGCCGAGCCGGAGGGCCTGCGGCCGCTCGCCGGCGAAGGCCCGGTATTCGACGACGGCCCCGGCTCGGCGGCCGCCGAGCGGCCGCAGCGGCGAGACGCCTGGCCGCCACCAGACTTCGGTCCCGGTGCGCAGCGAGACGCGCGCCAGATCGGGCTTGGCGAAGCGCTCCGCTTTCACGACCGCGTCGTCCGCCGCCGGGCAGGCGGTGACGATCTCGAACAGACCGGACGCCGGCAGGGCGACGCCGGTCAGCGCCTCGAGGATCTCGGCCGGGGCGGCCCGCACCACTTCCTGCGATCGCGGCAGCCACAGCGTGCCGGCATCGGCGCGGCCGGCGATGGTGAAGATCGGCGCCCCGAACGGTGCCACCGCCTCGATGCGGACGCCGCCGTCCCGGGTCAGGCCGACCTGCAGCGTGCCACGAACGCGGCGGCCGTCGACGCGGCCGGCGAGCGCGATCTCGGCAGTCAGGCTGCGCAGGTCGCCGCACGACGCGATCGACGCCTGATAGGCCTGGGCGAGCGTGGTGTCGACGGTCGCCGGCCCGGTCGGGACGACGAAGCCGCGCGCGGCGCAGCCGGCCAGCGTCAGGGTCGCCGCCGCCGCGGCGATCGCGCCGACGGCGCTACCGCGCACGCGCCTTCTCGATCTTCTGTTCGATGGCGTGGCGCTCGATCGAGCGGCCGTCTCCGTCGAGCGCGCGCCGCCAGGCCGCGACCGCGCCGGCCCGGTCCGACACCGCGAACAGCAGGTCGCCGACGTGATCCTGGATCACCGAGTTGCGCGGCAGCTGATCGCCGGCCCGCAGCAGATAGGTCCTGGCGCGATCGTAGGCGCCTCGCTTGAAGTAGGCCCAGCCGAGCGAGTCGAGATAGGAGCCGTTGTAGGGGTCGAGGTCGACGGCATCGTGCAGCAGCTTCACCGCTTCGTCCAGCTTGCGGCTGTGCTCGGCCAGCATGTAGCCCAGGTAGTTGAGCGACGGCGCGTGCTTCGGATCGATCAGGAGCGCGTCGCGGAAGGCGCGCTCGGCGTCCTCGTAGCGGGCCTGCTCCTCGAAGACGGCGCCGAGCTGGAACGGCACCGACGTCTCCGCCGGAAACCGCGCCCGCGCCGCGCTGAGCACCGTCTCGGCGCGCTTGAATTCCTTGGCCTCGAGCAGCAGGCCGGCGAACGCGATGTGGGTGTCGACGTCGCTGCCGTCGGCGTCGATCGCCTGCTGGTAGAGGGTGAAGGCGCGGTCGCGGTCGCCGTGCCGCAGCCGCGCCTCGGCTTCGAGGCCGAGCAGCCGCTCGCTGGCCGGATCCTCGCGCCGCGCCTCGACGGCCACGGCCAGCGCCTCCTCGACACGACCCGCTTCGAGCCGGGCCTGGACGCGCAGCGCGTCGAGCCCCGGATCGGCGCCGCCGTCGCGGCGGGCCCGGTCGATGGCGGCGATCCCGGCCTCGAACTCGCGCAGTTGCAGGTGGGCCACGCCGACGGAGGCGCGCAGCGCGGCCAGCGCGCGCGAGTCTTCCTTGCCTTCGAGCCGGGTGATTGCCGGGCCCAGCGCGTCGACGATGGCCCGATGCTCGCGGCGATCGGCCAGCACCTGGGCCAGGGCGTGGTAGCCGGTGACGCGGTCGGGCTCGAGCTCGATCACGCGCCGGGCGGCCCGCTCGGCGCGCTGGTAGTCGTGCCGGGCCCGCTCGACGTCGACGAGCAGGAACGGGACGCGGGCGTCGTCGCCGCGATCGCGCTCGACCGTCTCGAGCAGGTCGCGGGCGGCGTCGGGCTTGCCGGCCCGCAGCAGCGCCGAAGCCTGGCGCAGCTTCAGGTCGAGCCGATCGGGCATCGCCGCGGACGCCTTGCCGAACGCCGCCGCCGCCTCGTCGAAGCGGCGCAGGCGCAGCGCGACGTCGGCGCGATCGATCAGGGCGCGCGTGAACTGCGGCTCGAGCGCGATGACGGTGTCGAGCGAGGTGGCCGCCGCGGCGAGATCGCCGGCGCCGAGCTGCGCCTGCGCCATCAGGTAGGCGGCGTCGGCGTGGTCCGGCTCCCGCTCGACGACCGGCTCGATCAGCTCGAGAGCCTTGGAGATGTCGCGCTTGGACAGGTAGAGACGGCCCAGCGTCAGGGCCAGCCCATTGTCGAGCGGGCGGCCGGGACGGGCCCGTTCGAGGTGCGCGATGGCCTCGTCGATCGACGGCTTGGGGGCCGACGCCGGCCGCCCCGTTTCGGCGCGGCCTTCGAGCTCGGCGGCGAGGATCGTCCCGAGCACCCAGTGCGCCTCGGCGTTCTCCGGATCGATGGCCAGGGCCTGCCCGGCGGCGCGCGTCGCGTCCTCGGTGCGGTTGGCGCGGGCGTTGAGGGTGGCGATCTCGGCGGGAATGGCCGCGCTCTTCGGATCGGCCTCCGCCGCCAGCCGGTAGGCCTCGAGCGCCTGCGCGATCTGGCCGAGCGATTCGAGGTGTCGGCCGCGGATGAACTCGAAGTACGCTGTGGCCGACGGACGTTGCCCCGCCGCCAGCGACGGCGCGCCGAGACTGGCCCCGAGGGCCGAGAGGAGCACGAGCCTCGCGCCACGCGTCATGAAATCGAATTGTTCCATGCGGCCGGCACGGTCACAAGCGGGATGAAGATTCTCCTGGTCCGGCTGCGGCTCATCGGCGACGTGGTCTTCACCACGCCCGCGGTCACCGCCATCCGCGACGCCTTCCCCGACGCCGAGATCACCTACCTGGTCGAGCCAGCCGCGGCCGGGATCGTCCGCGGCCACCCTGCCATCGACGTCGTGACGGTGGTGCCGCACGTCCGCGGCTGGCGGCGCATCGCCGCCGACCTCGCCCTGGCCCGGGCGCTGCGCCGGGCCCGCTACGATCTCGTCGTCGATTTCCACGGCGGCCCGCGCGCCTCCCTGTTGACCTGGGCGACGGGCGCACCCCGCCGGGTCGGCTACGCGGTCAAGGGCCGGTCCTGGATGTATACCGAGGTCGTGCCGCGCCCGGCCGACCTCCGGCCGCGCCATTCGGTCGAGAACCAGTGGGATCTGCTCGCCCACCTTGGCCGCCCGCTCCCCGCTGCGCCCGACCGCCTGCGCCACCGGGTCCGGATGGACGAATCACCCGCCGCGGCGGCGGCCGTCGAGCGCCGCCTCGCCGAGGCCGGCATCGGCCCGTCCGAGCGCCTCGTGGTCGTCCACGTGAGCGCCGGCAACCCCTTCCGTCGCTGGCCGGGCGAGCACTTCGTCGAGTTGGCTGTACAACTTGCGGCGAACGGCCACGATCGGCGTATCATCCTCACGTCCGGGCCGTCAGAGGCCGAGGCGGCGCGCGCGATTGTCGAGCGGGCGCGGCAGCGGCTCGCGGCGGTATCGGAGTCCATCCGGGCGGTTTCGGGGGATCAGATCCGGACCGGAGACGAATACTCGCTGGTGGAGTTGCGGAGCCTGGTGGCCCGCGCCGCGGTCTACGTCGGCGGGGACAGCGGCCCGCTGCATGTCGCGGCCACGTCGGACGTGCCGATAGTTGGTCTGTACGGGCCGACGCTGCCGGTCCGGTCGGCTCCGTGGCGGCCGCCGGCGATGCCGACGACGTCGGTCGAGCGGCTCGACCTGGCCTGCCGCCCCTGCGACCAGCGGCGGTGCGTGACCGACGACTTCCGGTGCCTCACGGGCATCGGCCCTGGAGAAGTGGTGGCGGCGGTGGAACAGGTGCTGGCGGCAGGAACCCGCGCATGACGACGACCACGACCGCGCTCCCGATGCCATTCTTCCGCGGCGACAAGCTCGAGGTCGTCACCATCGCGGCGCTGGTCGGCTTCCTGGCCGCTTCGCAGCTGTCGGTCGCGCCGGCCTACATCATGCTCGCCATCACCTTCGCCTGCTGGGCGGCGGTGGTGCACGTCCACCACGAGCGGGTCCAGGTCCCGACGATGTTCTGGTGGCTCGCCGCCTATGGCGTCGCCACCGTCTTCTCGGCCCTCAACTCGGCCAACCCGACCGTCAGCCTGGTCGACTGCAAGCAGCTCGTCCTGTTCCTGATCGTGCCGGTGGTCTACCGCTTCGCACGCGGGCCGCGGGCGCTGACGTTCGCGACGGTGATCATCACGGTCGGGGCGCTGAGCGCGCTGATCGGCATCGCCCAGTTCGGCCTGCTCCACTTCGACAACCTGAGCAAGCGGCCGCACGGGTCGCTCAGCCACTACATGACCTATTCGGGCGTGCTGATGCTGGTGGCCTGCGCCGCCGCCGCCCGGCTCGTCTTCCGGCGTGAAGGCACCCAGTTCTTCGGCGGCTCGAGGACCTGGACGGTGCTGGTCATGCCGGCGCTGATCGTGGCCCTGGCCCTGACGTTCACGCGGAGCGCCTGGGTCGGCCTCGTCGCCGGCGTCGGCGTCCTGATCGTGCTGAAGGACCGGCGGCTGTTCGCGGCCATCCCGCTGGTGGTCGCGCTGACGATCCTGGTCGCGCCGACCAGCGTCACCGCCCGCATGTACTCGATGTTCGACGTCAACGACCCGTCGAACAAGGACCGGGTCGCGATGCTGCAATCGGGCCTCGAAATCGTCCGCGACCACCCGATCACCGGCGTCGGGCCGGACATGGTCAAGTCGGTCTACAGGGAATACCGGCAGCCGTGGGCGGTCAACGACCTCAACGTCCACCTGCACAACGTCCCGGTCCACATCGCGGCGGAGCGCGGACTGCCTGCCCTGCTGGTGTGGCTCGGGTTCATCGTCTACCTCGGTCGCGACCTGATCCGGCGGGTCCTCACCAGCCGCCAGCCGTCGCTGGCCGCCGGCGCCCTGGCCGCGGTGGCGGCGATGCTCGCCGCCGGCCTCTTCGAATACAACTTCGGGGACTCCGAGTTCCTGATGCTGTTCCTGGTGCTGATCACCCTGCCCTACGCGTCGGACCGCACCGCCGACGACGCCGACGCGCGATGACGGACGCCGGTCCGTCCGTCACGGCCCTCGCGGCCCTGCGATCGCTCGTCGCGCGAATCGCCGATCGGCCGATCGTGGTGGTCGGCGACGTGATGCTCGATCAGTTCACGATCGGGCGCGTCCAGCGCATCTCGCCGGAGGCGCCGGTTCCGGTCGTCGAGCACATCGGCGACGAGGTCCGCCTCGGCGGCGCCGCCAACGTCGCCCACAACATCCGCGCCCTCGGCGCCACGCCGCGGCTGATCGGCCTGATCGGCGCCGACGACGCCGCGGCGGCGCTCCGGCGGGCGCTCGGCGACGCCGGCATCGACGCGTCGGGGATGATCGTCGATCCGGCGCGGCCGACGACGCGCAAGGTCCGCATCGTCACGACGCGCCACCAGCAGGTCGCGCGGGTCGACTACGAGTCGGAGGCCGAGGCCGCCGGCGACGTCGAGGACGCGCTGATCGCCGCCGTGGAACGGGCGTGCGCGGATGCCGCGGTCGTCGTCGTGTCCGACTACCTGAAGGGCGTGGTGACGCCGGGCCTGATGCGGCGCCTCGCCGAGCGCCGCGCCGCGACGGGCCTCGCGGTGCTGGTCGATCCGAAGATTCCCCACCTCGCCTCGTACGCCGGCGCGTCGCTGATCACGCCGAACCACCACGAGGCGGAGGTGGCGACGCACACGCGCATCCGCACCGACGCCGATGCGCGCGAGGCGGCCCGCGCCTTCCGCGCGCTGGCGAAGTCGACGTCGGTGATGATCACGCGCGGCGAGCACGGCCTGTGGCTGGCCGAAGGCGCGACCGCCGCGGCCGGTCAGGCCGCGCACGAGACGCCGCTGGCCGTCGAGACCAACCTCGCCGCCAAGGCGCGCGAGGTCGCCGACGTCACCGGCGCCGGCGACACCGTCATCGCCACACTCGCCGTGGCGCTGGCCTCGGGTGCGACGCTGACCCAGGCCGCCGAGCTCGCCAACCACGCCGCGGGGGTGGCGGTCGGCAAGTTCGGGCCAGCCGCCGTGACGGCCGCGGAGCTCCTCGACGCGCTGGGCTGAGGCTGCACGATGACGCCCCCGATCTGCGAGGTTGCGCCATGAGCGCTCTCGCGCAGGTCTTCGCGGCCCTGAACCAGATGCGCGACGAGGGCGTCGTCGAGCAGTACGCGATCGGCGGCGCGACGGCGGTCCTCTTCTACGCCGAGCCGACGCGCACCTCTCGTCGTGGAGGCGATAGGCAGTGCCCGGATCCACGACTACGATGGCGTCATGGTAAGGGTCGTCGATCCTGAAAGCCTCGCGGCCCTGGCGCTCCAGGCCGGCGGCGCCCGGCGCCGAGAACGCGCCTGGCAGCTGGTGGAATCAGGTGCCGTGGACGTGGCCCGCTTGCGAGACTTGGTCGCTCGCCATCACATCGACGCCGTGATCCCCGACGATGTCTGACCAGCCACCCACTCCGGTAGCGGCGCGTTTCGAGCGAAAGCGAGCCTGGCATCGCGCGCAGGCGAACCTGCCGCTCAAAGAGAAGGTGCGCATCCTGCTCGAACTCCAACGCCAGGATCTCCCGCTGCTATCCAAGCGGCGCCCGCTACAGCGCTGGGAACGCCCCTGGGAAGTCACGCCCTGAAGGGGCCATGCGGCCCCCGTCGCTGACGCGACCGTCAGTCTGTGGCGGGCAGCCTGCACCGTCCGCGCCCGCTTGCGGGCCGGGCGGCGCGTAGAGGATCCTCGGGCATGGTGCGTGTCGCGTCGACGTCCGCTCTCCTCTCTGCTCTCGTCTCTGCCCTTGTCGCCGCGGCCCTGGTGTCGCCCAGGGCCGCCGACCATGACGCTGCCAGCCGCTGGTGGGGGCACGTCTCGTTCCTGGCGAGCGACGCGCTCGAGGGCCGCGATACCGGGAGCGACGGCCACAAGAAGGCCGCGGCCTACGTCGCCGAGCAGTTCAAGGCGGCCGGCCTGGCACCGGCCGGCACCTCCGGCTACCTGCAGCCGGTCGGGTTCACGTCACGGACGATCGTCGAGGCGCAGTCGAGCCTGGCGCTGGTCCGCGGCGGCAAGGCCGAACCGGTCGCGCTGGGGGTGGACGCGGCGTTCTCGATGCGGATCGATCCGGCGCCGACCGTCGACGCGGGGCTGGCCTTCGTCGGCTACGGACTGTCGATCCCCGAGCTGAAGATCGACGATCTCGCCGGCCAGGATCTGCGCGGCAAGGTCGTGGTCTATCTCGTCGGCAGCCCCGCCGGCGTCCCGGACGCCCTCGGCGCCCACGCCCAGTCAGCGGCCGCGCGCTGGGCCGCGCTGAAGCAGGCCGGCGCGATCGGCGCGATCGTGGTGCAGCACCCCGGACGCCAGGAGCCGCCGTGGGAGCGCGCCGCGCTCGCCCGCCTGCAGCCCGCCATGTCGCTCGCCGATGCGTCGCTGCACGACACCGCCGGCCAGCAGGTCGCGATCGCCTTCAACCCGGCCAGCGCCGAACGGCTGTTCGCCGGCTCCGGCCGCACCTTCGCAGACATCGTGAAGCTGGCCGACGATCGCAAGCCGCTGCCCGTGTTTCCGCTGCCGACCCGGGTGCGTGCCACGGTGAAGGTCGAGACCGCCGCGGTCACCTCGGACAACGTCGCCGGCCTGCTCCGCGGCAGCGACCCGACGCTGCGCGACGAATACGTCGTCCTCAGCGGGCACCTCGATCATCTCGGTATCGGCGGCGCCGTCAACGGCGATCGCATCTACAACGGCGCCATGGACAACGCGTCCGGCATCGCCAGCCTGATCGAGACGGCGCGGACGTTGGCGGCGGCGCCGCAGCGTCCCAAGCGTTCGGTGCTGTTCGTGGCGGTCACCGCGGAGGAGAAGGGCCTGCTCGGGTCGCGCTACTTCGCCAGCCACCCGACCGTGCCGGCCAGGAACGTCGTCGCCAACATCAACATGGACATGTTCCTGCCGCTCTTCCCGATGAAGAGCGTGATGGTGTTCGGGCTCGACGAATCCGACCTCGGCGGGTCGGTGCGGCAGGTCGCGGTCGCGATGGGCCTCGGCGTCCAGGGCGATCCCGAGCCGCTGCGCAATCGCTTCATCCGCAGCGATCAGTACAGCTTCATCCGGCAGGGCGTACCGGCGCTGGCCTTGAAGGTCGGCTACGTGCCCGACTCACCGGACGCCGCGACACACGCAGCGTGGACGAAGGAGCGGTATCACGCGCCGTCCGACGACCTGCAGCAGCCGATCGATGGCAGATCCGCGGTGACCTTCAACGATCTGCTGGTTCGTCTGACGACGGCCGTCGCGAATCAGCCGCAGCGCCCGCGCTGGAATGACGCCAGTTTCTTCAAGCGGTTCGCCGTGCCGAAGTAACTACCCTCCGCCCAGCACGATCGTCCCGAAGCCAGCGGTGAGAAACCCGGCGGCGGTCAGCGATCGGCCCCAGATGCTCAACCGCCAGCCGGTGGGCGTGTAGTCGGCCTGCGACTGGAAGACGCCACTCATGTAGGCGCGAGGGCGGGCGCGACCCGGCGCGAGGTACCACAGGGACGCCCACGACGTGACCACTCCCGTCGCCATGAGCGCCAGGCCGAACCACGTCACGATCGCGCCGGCCGTCACGGCATCGTCCGGCACTCGCTAGTGCCGGAAGTGCCGCTTGCCCGTGAAGACCATCGCCAGCCCGTGCTCGTCGGCGGCGGCGATGACCTCGGCGTCCTTCACCGATCCCCCCGGCTGGACCACCGCCGTCGCGCCGGCAGCGGCGAGCGCGTCGAGGCCGTCGCGGAACGGGAAGAACGCGTCCGACGCGACGACGCTGCCCGGGACGCTGCCGCCGGCCTTCATCACCGCGACCTTGACGGCGTCGACGCGGCTCATCTGGCCGGCGCCGACGGCGCGCGTTCGGTCGGGGCCGGTGAACAGGATCGTGTTCGACTTGACGTGCGCGCAGACGCGCCAGGCGAAGCGCAGCGCCTGCCACTCCTCCGCCGTCGGCTGACGCCTGGTCACGACGCGCAGGCCGTCGCCGGCCGACTCGGGCCACGGCAGGCGCGCCTCGACGACCCGATCACGCTCCTGGACCAGCATGCCGCCGAGGATCGAGCGCAGCTCGACGCCGGGCCGGGCCGCGTCGCGGAACGGCGCGAAGTCGGCGGTCAGGACGCGGAGGTTCTTCTTGGCGGCCAGGATCACGAGCGCCGCCTCGTCCACCGCCGGAGCGATCACCGCCTCGATGAACGTGGTGACGATGGCCTGCGCCGTCTCGACGTCGAGGGTGCGGTTGAGGCCGATGATGCCGCCGAAGGCCGACAGCGCATCGGCGTCGCGGGCGGTGACGTAGGCTTGCGCGATTGTCGACGCGGTCGCCACGCCGCACGGGTTGGCGTGCTTGATGACCGCCGCCGCCGGCTCGTCGAACTCGAGCGCGATGCGGGCGGCGGCGTCGAGGTCGAGCAGGTTGGTGTAGGACAGCTCCTTGCCCTGCTTGATCTCGACGGCGCTGAACCCCTGGGCCGGCTCGACGGCGTACCACGCCGCCGGCTGGTGCGGGTTCTCGCCGTAGCGCAGCACCCGCCGCTGCGGCAGCGACAGCCGCATCGTCGCCGGCAGCGACGGCGACTCGGCCGGCCGGGCGAAGCGATCCGCCTCGCTGCCGATCGTCTCGAGCGTCGAGGCGATGGTCGCGTCATAGGCGGCGGTGTGGGCGAAGGCCCGCCGCATCAGCTCGAAGCGGAAGGCCGGGCTCGAGCCCCCGGGCGACGCCAGGTCCTCGAGCACGCGCGGGTAGTCGCTCGGGTCGACGACGATCAGGACGTCGCGGAAGTTCTTGGCCGCGGCCCGGACCATGCTCGGGCCGCCGATGTCGATCTCCTCGATGAGGGCCTCGAACCGGGTGGCTGGGTTGGCAGCCGCCTTGGCGAACGGGTAGAGGTTCACGACCACCAGGTCGATGGGCTCGATGCCGTGCGCGCCGATGGCCGCCAGGTCATCCGGCAGGTGCCGCCGGGCCAGGATGCCGCCGTGCACGGCCGGGTGGAGCGTCTTGACCCGGCCGTCGAGCATCTCGGGGAACTTGGTCACGTCCGCGACGTTGACGACCGGCAGCCCGGCCTCGGCCAGCGCCTTGGCCGTCCCGCCGGTCGACAGGAGCGTGACGCCGCGGGCATGCAGGGCCTGGGCGAAGGGCACCAGGCCGGTCTTGTCCGAGACGCTGAGGAGCGCCCGGCGGACGTCGATGGACCCTGGAGCGGGCGTCGGGCGAATGGTTGACATTCCCATAACTCGTCGTTATCCTACCCATGCGTGACGGAGAATGTTTGTCCGTCGTGTGTTCGTCATGAGGCCGCCGATGCGGCTTTTTTTTGTGCCCGTGACCTCGGCAGAGCTGGGGGCACGGACGGGTAATTCCAGGCGTCCGGGCTGGTCGAACGGCAGGGCGGACGCGCAAGGCAGAGGAAGACAATGCGCATTCAAGGCAAGGTCAAGTGGTTCAACAACGCCAAGGGGTACGGCTTCATCGAGCGTGAATCCGGCAGCGACGTGTTCGTCCATTTCTCGGCGATCACGGGCAACGGGTTCCGCACGCTCGAGGAGGGACAGGCGGTCGAGTTCGAGATCGTTGATGGTCCGAAGGGCCCCCAGGCGGGCAACGTCAGCAAGGCCAGTTGAGGCGGCCGTGAGGCCGCCCGCCCGGGTTCGCGCAGCCGGCCGCGGCTGAGGATGAACCGGGCAGGCACCGCCCTTGCGGCGGAACCAGACCGGGCGGCGGGCACCTCGACGCCACGCCGCCAACGGAAGGAAACGGAGTCGACCCCGGTCGGCTCCGTCCTTCCTGCCAGCGCACTCCCCCACAATCAGTAGCTCCACGCTCCCCCGCGCGGCCCGCGTGCGGCGCCGCGGCGCGCCCAGCGCCGCGAATAGCAGCCGCACGCTCCAGGGCCGCCCGCGCGCCGTCCTGAGGGGACGGCGCGCCAACAAACTCAGCGCGGCAGCAGACACCAGAACAACGGCAGCCAGAGTTCGCGGGCGTACGGCACCGGCCGATCGTCGATGAGGACGTCGGTGCCGGGCAGATCGCCGACCACCTGATACAGATCGCGCAGGGCCGGCACGTCGTCCGGCTGGAAGCGGGCGCGGACCCGGAAGTCGGCGCCGTGGCCCGTCTCGAGATACTGGCGCGACGCCTTGGCCATCGCCACGGCGCGCTCGAAGCCGGGCCCGTCGAAGCGCGGGAAGGCCACCGTCAGCGAGAACGCGCCCCAGCCGCCCTGCCCGCCGACGCCGGTGCGGGACAGCGCCAGCCGCAGGTCGGGATCGAGGGCGGCGAGCTCTTCCTCGGACGGCTGCTCGGCCAGGTCGAGGTAGGGCCAGAAGCGCGGCTCGGGCCGGTAGGTCGGCTCGGGGTCGAGCCGGGGCCGGACGGGATCGATCGAGGTCGGCACGGGCGGTTCGGGCATCGCCGCGGGCCGCGTCCTAGAACAGGCGGCTGACGGACTGGCGCGCCAGCTCGATGGCGCCGGTCGGGTAGACGCCCAGGTAGAAGACCGCCGCCACCGTCATCGCCAGGGCCGCCGTCGCCATCGGCGACAGCCGCGCCACCGGCTCGGTGTGGGTCGATTCGGACATGTACATCATCACGATGATGCGCAGGTAGTAGTAGACCGAGATGACGCTGGTCAGCACGCCGACGATGGCCAGGGCGTAGTGGCCCTGCTGCAGGGCGGCGGCGAAGATGTACCACTTGCCGATGAACCCGGCCGTCGGCGGGAAGCCGCCGAGCGACAGCAGGAACACCGTCAGCAGGGTGGCCAGGACCGGCTTGCTCTGCCACAGCCCGGCGAAATCGCGGACCTCGTCGTGCTCGTTCGATCGGTTGGCGAGCAGCGCCAGGATGCCGAAGGCGCCCAGGTTGGTGACGGCGTAGGACAGCAGGTAGAACAACACCGCCGCCTGGCCCATGTCCGTGCCGGCGATGAGGCCGACCAGCAGATAGCCGGCATGGGCGATGCTCGAGTAGGCGAGCATGCGCTTGACGCTGGTCTGGGCGACGCCGACGACCGTGCCGACGACCATCGTGGCGATGGCGCTGGCCCCGAGGAGCGGCACCCAGTGCGGGCTGAGCGGACCGAAGGCGGTCAGGAAGACACGGACGAACGCCGCGAACGCCGCCGCCTTGACCGCCGTCGACATGAACCCGGTGATGATCGTCGGGGCGCCCTGATAGGCGTCGGGTGTCCACATGTGGAACGGCACCGCCGACACCTTGAAGGCGAAGCCGACCATCACCAGCCCGACGGCGACCAGCACGAACACCGACGGCGCGGCCGAGTGACCGGCGATGACCTGGGCGATCTGGTCGAGCCGCGTGCTGCCGGTGACGACGTAGGTCAGGGCGACGCCGTAGAGGAAGAACGCGCTCGAGAACGCGCCGAGGAGGAAGTACTTGAAGGCGCCCTCGGCCCCGGCCATGCTGCTCCGCCGGATGGCGGTCAGGACGTAGACGCCGAGCGACAGGATCTCGAGGGCCAGGAACACCACCAGCAGGTCGGTGGCCGCGGCCATCAGCATCATCCCGGAGATCGAGAACAGGACCAGCGCGTAGTACTCGCCGGCGGGCAGCTCCTCCCGCTCGATCACGTCACCCGAGAACAGGATCGTCAGGACGCCGACGATGATCAGGATGCCGTTGATGAAGAGGGCGAAGTTGTCGGCCCGGACGACGCCGAGGCTGACCCGGTTGTGGTCCCACAACATGACCGAGGCGGCGGCGGCGCCGGCCAGGCCGATGAGGCCGAGGATGCCGAGCGGCAGCCGCTCGTCCTGGCCGCGGAAGGCCTCGACGGCGAGCGTGATCAGCGCCGTCGCGACGACGATGAAGATCGGGATGACGGCCTGGAGGTCGACGAGGTTCATGGATGCGCTCCCCCGCTGGCCGCGTCGTGTGGCGCGTGCGCCGCGGCGGTGGCCGCGGGCGTCGCCTCGGCTGCGGCGGCCCGGCTCTGGCCGGCCGCGATGCGCTCGACCACGGCCCGGACGGCGGGCTCGGCGGGAGCGAGGAACAGGGTCGGGAAGACGCCCATGACGACGGCCATCGCCACCGCCGGGCCGAGCGTCGCCCATTCGCGCGGCGACAGGTCGGGCAGGTTCGCGTTCTTCGGGTTGGTGACCTCCCCGTAGTTCACGCGCTGGAACATCCACAGCATGTAGACGGCCGACAGGATGACGCCGCTCGTCGCCACCACGGCCAGTTCAGGCCGCCAGCGGAAGCCGCCGAGGATGGTCAGGAACTCGCCCGACGAAGCCGTTCAGGCCGGGCAGGCCGATCGACGACAGCGTGATGATGAGGAAGGCGGCGACCAGTTTCGGCATGACCGACTTCAGGCCGCCGAACTCGGCGATCAGGCGGGTGTGCCGCCGGTCGGACAGCATGCCGACGATGATGAAGAGCCCGCCGGTGCTGACGCCGTGCGTCCAGCATCTGGTAGACCGCGCCCTGCATGCCCTCGACGTTCATCGACGAGATGCCGAGCACGACGAAGCCGAGGTGGCTGACGCTCGAGTAGGCGACCAGCTTCTTCATGTCCGGCTGGACCATCGCCACCAGCGCACCGTAGATGATGCCGACGACGGCGAGGAAGCCGAGCCACGGGGCGCAGATCTGCCGCCGCCTGCGGGAAGAGCGGGAAGGCGAAGCGGATCAGGCCGTAGGTGCCCATCTTCAGCAGCACGCCAGCCAGGATCACCGACCCGGCCGTCGGCGCCTGGACGTGGGCGTCGGGCAGCCACGTGTGGAACGGGAACAGCGGCACCTTGATGGCGAAGGCCAGCGCGAAGGCCAGGAACAGCCACAGCTGCACGTCCGGCGCGATCGTCAGCGCCTGCAGCTTGGTGATGTCGAAGGTGTAGATGCCGGTCGCCTGGTGGTGCAGCATCGCCAGGCCGATGATGGCCAGCAGCATCAGGACGCTGCCCGCCATCGTGTAGAGCATGAACTTGACGGCGGCGTAGACGCGCTGGTCGTAGCCCCAGATCCCGATCAGGAAGTACATCGGGATGAGCATCGCGTCCCAGAAGACGTAGAAGAGGAACAGGTCGAGCGAGACGAAGACGCCCATCATCGCCGTCTCGAGGATCAGGATGAGGGCGCAGAACGCCTTGAGGTGCTTCTCGATCGATTCCCACGAGCAGAGCAGCGCGAGCGGCGTGAGGAAGCCAGTCAGGACCAGCAGCATCAGGCTGATCCCGTCGACGCCGAGCAGGTAGTCGATGCCGAAGGCCGGCATCCAGGCGGCGCGCTCGATGAACTGGTAGCCGTCGACGTCCGGGTTGAACGGGTACCAGAGGAGCAGCGTCGACACGAACGACGCCAGCGACACGGCCAGCGCGGCCCGCCGGATCAGGCCGTTGCGCGACCCGTCCTGGTTGGGGACGGCCAGCAGCGCGAGCGCACCGGCGAGCGGCAGGAAGACGACCAGGCTCAGCATGCGTGTCCGCCGGATGTTGGGACGAGGACGCAGCCGGGCGTTCGGCGCCGCCGCGCGCCCAGCGCGGCGAATAGCAGATGAACGCTCTGGAGGCTGCGCGCGGCCGACGCTGAGGGCGTCGGCCGCCAGATGAGCAAATGTTCTCGCATGATCACCGCATGAGGTAATAGCCGAGGACCAGCACGACGCCGAGGACCAGCGACGCCGCGTAGGTGCGGACCGAGCCGGTCTGGGTCATGCGGATCAGCGCCGCCGAGCCGCGCACGAAGACGCCGACGCCGTTGACGATGCCGTCGATGATCCAGATGTCGATGACCTTCCAGAGCACGTGATCGGAGGCCCACTTCAGCGGCTGGACGATGGCCGCGTCGTAGAGCTCGTCGATCCAGTACTTGTTCAGCAGGGTGCGGTGCACGGCCGAGAAGCTGCGGGCGACCGAGTCGGCCAGCGCGCGGTTGAACAGGAAGAAGTAGGCGGCGATGCCGATGCCGAGGATGGCGATGACCGACGAGACGCCCATGAGCTTCAGCTCGAGGCCTTCGTTGGCGGCAGTGTCGTGCGTCGCGACAGACTCGTGCGCCGCGGCCGGAGCCTCGTGGGCGGCGCCCGCCGTCAGCGGGCTTGCCCGCCGGAGCGGCGCCACGCGAAGCCTCCGCCGCGAAGGTGGGATGGAAGCTCGACTCCAGGAAGCTCTCGATGCGGTTCTCGCCGCCGAGCGCGTGCGGCACGCCGACGTAGCCGGCGCCGACCGAGCCGACCGCGAGGATCAGCAGCGCCGCGGCCATCGCCGGCGGCGCGTCGTGCAAGCTGGCCGCCGTGGTCGTGCCTGGCCCCCATGCGCACCGTGGCCGTGCGCGGCGTGGCCGTGGGCGCCATGGTCGTGGCCGGCCGCGGCGCGCTCGCCGTGGAACGTCAGGAAGACCAGGCGGAACATGTAGATCGCCGTCAGCAGCGAGGTCACCGCGCCGATGCCCACAGCACCGTGTGGCCGCTGACGAACGTCCGGTAGAGGATCTCGTCCTTGCTGAAGAAGCCCGACAGAAACGGGAACCCGGCGATGGCCAGGGCGCCGATCAGGAACGTCCAGTAGGTGATCGGCAGCTCCCGCTTGAGGCCGCCCATCTTCCGGATGTCCTGCTCGCCGTGCAGCGCGTGGATGACCGCGCCCGAGCCGAGGAACATCAGCGCCTTGAAGAAGGCGTGGGTGTAGAGATGGAAGATGCCGCCGGCGAAGGCGCCGACGCCCATCGCCAGGAACATGTAGCCGAGCTGCGACACCGTCGAGTAGGCCAGGACGCGCTTGATGTCGTTCTGGACCAGGCCGATGGTGCCGGCCATCAGCGCCGTCGCGGCGCCGATGACCGCGACGATCTCGAGCGTCTGCGGCGCGTGCGACGAACAGCTCGGCGTTGCGCCCGATCATGTAGACGCCGGCGGTGACCATGGTCGCGGCGTGGATCAGGGCGGAGACCGGCGTCGGGCCTTCCATCGCGTCCGGCAGCCAGACGTAGAGCGGGATCTGCGCCGACTTGCCCGTCGCCCCGACGAAGAACAGCAGCGTCGATGATCGACAGCGTGCCGAAGGTGGCGATCTCCTGCGCCATCGGCGCCGACCTTGATGGCGATCTCGCGGAAGTCGACCGTGCCGAAGGTCACAGAACGCCAGCGCCATGCCCAGGATGAAGGCGAAGTCGCCGATGCGGTTGACGACGAAGGCCTTCTTGCCGGCGTCGTTGGCCGACTGCTTCTTGAACCAGAAGCCGATCAGGAGGTACGAGCAGAGGCCGACGCCCTCCCAGCCGACGAACATCACCAGCAGGTTGGCGCCGAGCACCAGCACCAGCATGAAGCTGGCGAACAGGTTCAGGTAGGAGAAGTAGCGGGCGTACTCGCCGCTCGCCTCCTCGTGCATGTAGGCGGTCGAGTAGATGTGGATGAGCGAGCCGATGCCGGTGATGACCAGAATCATCAGCATCGACAGCGGGTCGAGCCGGAAGGCCAGGTCGGCGTGGAAGCTGCCCGGCGGTGATCCAGGTGTAGAGGCGCTCGTCGATGACCCGGCCGGGCCCCGGCTCGAGGGCCAGCAGCTGCATCGCCGCCAGCAGCGACAGGCCGAACGCGCCGCAGCATCGCCAGGCAGGCGACCGCGCCGGACGCGCCCTTGCTCAGCCGCCGCCCGAGGGTGGCGTTGACCAGGAAGCCGGTGAACGGAAGGAGCGGGATGAGGGAGAGCATGGTCACCACTTGAGCGACGTGAACACGTCCGGGCTCAGCGACTCCTTGTGCCGGAACAGCGAGATGATCGAGCGCCAGGCCGACCGCCGCCTCGGCGGCGGCCACGGTCATCACGAAGAACACGATGACCTGGCCGTCGACGGTGCCGAAGTGCCGGCCGGCCGCCACGAAGGTCAGGTTGACGGCGTTCAGCATGATCTCGATCGAGAGCAAGACCGTGATCAGATTGCGGCGCAGGAACACGCCGGCGGTGCCGATCGAGAACAGCACGGCCGAAAGCGCCAGGTAGTGGGTCAGGGTCAGTTCCATGGCCGGCTCAGAGCTTCTTCTTCGCGAGCACCACGGCGCCCGACCATGGCGACGAGGATCAGCACCGACGTCGCCTCGAAGGCGAGCGAGTAGGTCGTGAAGATGGCGATGCCGATCTGCCGCACCGACGAGACGTGCTCGGCGGCAAGCGGCCCCGACGGAGCCTGGGCGGCGACGAACTGCCGGGTGGCCAGGGCCAGCTCCACGAACAGGACCACCGACAGCACCGCGTAGGCCCGGCGCGGGCCGGTCGTGAGCGTCACGTAGGCCGGGCCGTAAGGCGAGGGGACGTCCTCGCGCGGCGCGTTCAGCAGCATGACCACGAACAGGAACAGCACCATGATGGCGCCGGCGTAGACGATGATCTGGGTCACCGCCGTGAACGGCGAGTCGAGGTTGATGTAGAGCCCGGCCAGCGCCGCGAACGACACGATCAGCATCAGCACGCTGTGCATCGGGTTGTGCTGCAGCGACGACCGCGAGCGAGCTGGCGACGGCCACCGCCCCGAACAGGTAGAACAGGATCGTCTCGAGGGGAATCATGAGAAGTAGATGACCCCGGCGGCCACGAGGATGATGTTGATGACCGCGGCCGGCAGCAGCCATTTCCAACCGAACGTCATCAGCTGGTCGTAGCGGTAGCGTGGCAGCGTCCACCGCATCCAGATGTAGAAGAACAGCAGGAAGGCGACCTTCAGCAGCCAGTTGAGGACGCCGAAGCCCCAGCCCCAGGCGATCGGCAAGGGCCAGTGCCAGCCGCCGAGGAACAGGTTGGTGGCCACCGCCGAGACGGTGACCATGTTGATGTACTCGGCCAGGAAGAACAGCGCGAACGACATCGAGCTGTATTCCGTGTGATAGCCGGCGACCAGCTCCTGCTCGGCCTCGGGGAAGTCGAACGGCGCCCGGTTGGTCTCGGCGACGCCGGCGATCATGTAGATCACGAAGCCGAAGAACGACGGCCACAGGAACCAGCCGGTCGGGAGGACGCCGCCCAGCGCCGTCGACTGCTGCGCGTCGACGATCTCGCGCAGCGACAGCGAGTTGCCGAGCACGATCGCCGAGGCCAGGGCGAGCCCGTAGGACAGCTCGTAAGACGAGCATCTGCGCCGACGAGCGCAGGCCGCCGAGGAGCGAGTACTTGCTGTTGCTGGCCCAGCCGGCCAGGACGATGCCGTAGACGCCCATCGAGGTGATCGCGAAGACGATCAGCACCCCGACGTTGACGTCCATGCCCTGCAGGTTGATCGGCTCGGGCAGCAGGCCGAACAGGTCGGTCGGCGGCCCGAACGGGATGACGACGAAGGCGGCGAAGGCGGTGGTCGCCGAGATGACCGGCGCCAGGTAGAACAGCCAGAAGTCGGCGGCCTTGGGCCGCAGCTCCTCCTTGAAGAGGAGCTTGACGATGTCGGCGATCGGCTGCAGGACGCCCCACCAGCCGACCCGATAGGGGCCGAGGCGCTGCTGCGAGAAGGCCGCCACCTTGCGCTCGGCCAGCACCAGCACCGCCGCCGCGCCCTGCAGGGCGAAGAAGACGACGTGGATCAGGACGATGTAGGCGATCGTGATCGGCGACGTGAGGAAGTCGATGAGCGGCTGGAGGGAGACGCCCATGCTAGTGGGCTCCCACCGGCGACGTGCTGCGGTAGTCGGCGGGCGTCTGGACGCCCTGCTTGATGTAGGCCTCGTACTCGTGCCGGAAGTGCTGGATGGTGCTGACGACCGGCGCGATCTCGGCGTCGCCGAACGGGCACAGCGTCTTGCCGCCGATGTTGTTGCAGACGTTCAGCAGCAGGTCGATGTCGCGCATCTCGCCGTCGCCGCGCATGATCTTGTCGAGGATCTTGTAGAGCCAGTCGACGCCTTCGCGGCACGGCGTGCACTTGCCGCACGACTCGTGCTTGTAGAAGTGGATCAGGTTCTTGGCCGCCCACACCATGTCGGTGGTCTCGTCCATCACGATGCAGGCGGCCGAGCCGAGCATCGTGCCGGCCGCGACGAGCGCGTCGAAGCTCGCCTGCGTGTCCAGCTTGTCGGGCAGGATGACGTTGACCGACGACCCGCCCGGGATGATCGCCTTGATCTGGCGGTCGTTGCGGATGCCGCCGGCGTAGTCGTAGATCAGCTCGCGCAGCGTGATGCCCATGTGCGCCTCGTAGACGCCCGGGCGCTTGACGTGGCCGCTGACGCAGAACAGCTTCGGGCCCTGGTTCTTCTCGGGCCCGATCGCCTTGAACCAGTCGGCGCCGCGCTCGATGATCGGCGGCACGTTGCAGACGGTCTCGACGTTGTTGACCACGGTCGGGCAGCCGTAGAGGCCGACGACGGCCGGAAACGGCGGCTTGATGCGGGGCTGGGCGCGCTTGCCCTCGAGCGACTCGATCAGCGCGGTCTCTTCGCCGGCCTCGTAGGCCCCGGCGCCGCGGTGGAGGTAGATCTCGCAGTCCTGGCCGCTGCCGAAGATGTTCTCGCCGAGGTAGCCGGCGGCGCGGGCCTTGGCGATCTCGGCTTCGAGCTGCCGCTGCAGGTGGTAGAACTCGCCGCGGATGTAGATGTAGCAGACCTTGGCGCCGATCGCCCGGCAGCCGATGACGCAGCCCTCGAACAGCAGGTGCGGGTTGCGCTCGAGCAGGACGTGGTCCTTGAACGTGCCCGGCTCGCTCTCGTCGGCGTTGATCAGCAGGTACTTCGGCTTCGGGATGTCCTTCGGGACGAAGCCCCACTTCAGGCCGGTCGGGAAGCCGGCGCCGCCGCGGCCGCGCAGGCCCGACTTCTTCACGCTCGTCGATGATCGCCTCGGGCGTCATCGACATGGCCTGGCGGACGGCCTGGTAGCCGCCGTGCTGGACGTGGAAATCGAGCGTGTAGGAGCCGGGCTCCTTCACGTAGCGGGTCAGGACGGGCTCGAACTGGGCCATGGTCGCTGTCTGGGACTCGAGCGGCGCGGCTAGCGCGGCTCCCGCTCGCCGGCGGGCACGAGATGGCAGCCCGAGAGCGCGCTCAGGCCGCGGCGGCGCAGATCCTCGAGGAACCGCGGCACGTCCTCGGGCCGCTGGTGCTCCTGCCAGTGCTCGTTGTTGATCATGATGACCGGGGCGCGATCGCAGGCCCCGAGGCACTCGAACTCCTGCACGGTGAAGGTGCCGGTGGCGTCGGTCTGGCCCGGCGCGACGTGCAGGTGCTTGCAGATTTCGTCGGTCACCCGCTCGGCGCCGTTCAGCGCGCACGACAGCGTCCGGCACACCTGCAGCACGTAGGTCCCGACCGGCTTGGTGAAGAACATCACGTAGTAGGTGACGACGTCCTCGACCTCGGCGGTGGTGCAGCCGAGCACCTGCGGCGACGTGCTTGATGACGTTGCGCGAGACGTAACCCTGCTGTTCCTGGCCGAGGTAGAGCGCGGCGATGATCGCCGACTTGCGCTGCTCCGGCGGGTAGTGCGCGGCGATGTCCTCGAAGCGGCGGCGGTTCTCGTCGGAGTAGGCGAACGGAGGCCCTTCCTCGGGCAGCTGGCGGTCGGACTTGTGCCAGCCCTCGCCGTAGGGCATCCGCGGGTGGAAACTCATCGGTCGCAATCTCCCATGACGACGTCGGTCGAGCCGATGACCGCGATCACGTCGGCGATGAGCCCGCCGACGATCATCTTGGGCAGCGCCTGGATGGCCAGGAAGGACGGCGGCCGCGACTTGATGCGCCACGGCCGGTTGCTGCCGTCGGACACCACGTAGAAGCCGTGCTCGCCGCGCGGCCCCTCGATCGGCACGTAGGTCTCCCCCGCCGGCACGGTGAAGCCCTGTGAGTGGATCAGGAAGTGCTGAATCAGCGCTTCCATCTCGGTGTAGACCTTGTCCTTGGGCGGCGGCACGATGCGCGGATCGTCGACCGCCCACTCGCCCACCTTACTGATCCGGCCGAGCGCCTGGCGGCAGATCTTGACGCTCTCGCGCATCTCCTTCACACGAACGAGATAGCGCGAGTAGACGTCGCCGTTGTGCTGGGTCGGGACCTCGAACTCGTAGGTCGAGTAGTTCAGGTACGGGAAGGTGCGGCGGACGTCGTAGGGGAGGCCGGTGGCGCGGGCGATCGGGCCGACGCAGCCGCTCTCGATGGCCTGCTGCTTGGTCAGCACGCCGACGCCCTGCGTCCGGCGCTTCCACACGTCGTTGTTGGTGAGCAGGTCCTCGAAGACGTCGATGCGCGCGGGGAACCGGTCGAGGAAGGCCGTGACCGCCTCGTGGAACCCCATCGGCAGGTCTTCGCGCAGGCCGCCGATGCGGAAGTAGCTCGGGAACAGGCGGAAGCCGGCGATCAGCTCGTTGATGTTGAGGAGCAGCTCGCGTTCCTGCAGGCAGTACAGCAGGATGGTGATCGCACCGATTTCCATGCCGTGCGTGCCGAGCCAGATCAGGTGGCTGGCGATGCGCTGCAGCTCGGCGATCAGGACGCGGATGTCCTGCACCCGCTCCGGCATCTGCGCCTCGAGCCCGAGCAGTTTCTCGACCGCCAGCACGTAGCCGAGCGAGTTCGACTGCGCGCCCAGGTAGTCCATCCGCTCGACGAGCGGGACGACCTGCTGCCACTTCTTCTGCTCGGCGGTCTTCTCGATGCCGGTGTGGAGGTAGCCGATGGTCGGCAGGGCGGAGACGATGCTCTCGCCGTCGAGCTCGATGATCAGACGGAGGACGCCGTGCGTGCTGGGGTGCTGCGGCCCCATGTTCACGGTCATCGTCTCGGTGCGCAGTTCGGGCATGGCGACTAGGAGCCGGTGGTGAAAGTGCCGCGCGGCACCGAGACGGACGAGGCGCCCGCCTGGCAAGGCGCGACGACCGAGAATATCGGGAACATTTGCGGGAGGAGCAACGCCGCCAGGCCCGGGGTCCCCGGCGCGCACGCTTGCGCGCTGGGGTGGAGGAGGGATGCATCGTCCGTCGCCACGAATGGCGAGGACGAAGTCCGGAGCCATCGTGCGGACGATGCGCGAAGGCGCGTCGTTAAATGCAGCGGAATGTTTACCACGGGCTCCATGGGCGCGTCAGCGGGACGCGGTCGGTTCCTGGATACGGGCCGTCGGCGGCCGGGAGACGTGAGAGTCGGGCGCGGTCATCGGGGAGGTCATGGCCGCGCTCACGCGCCCGGCCTGGCCTTCGTCCCGGCCGCGGCGCCCCCCGCGTGCACCCGGTGCGACTCGATGTTGCGGAGGAACTCGTCCTCGGTGACCTGCGTCGGCGACGTGAAGGTGACCGGCACCTTGACCTGCACCGGGTAGTCCTTGCGGGCCGGGTGCCCTTCCCAGTCTTCCGGCATGAGGATGCGCCGCAGATCCGGGTGTCCGGCGAAGACCACGCCGAAGAGATCGTAGACCTCGCGCTCGTACCAGTCGGCGTTCGGCCAGAGCCCGAGGAGGGTCGGCAGCTCCGGCGACGCGCCGCCGATGCGCACCTTGAGGCGCAGCCGGCTGGCCGAACCGGCCATGCCGGCGCGCGGGAAGTCCTTCACGCCGATGTTGGCCAGGTGGTAGACGACCTCGAACCGGGGGTCCTTCGGCCAGTAGTCGGCCGCGGTCATCTCGGCGAGGAAGGAGAAGTTCAGCTCCGGCGTGTCGCGCAGGACGCGGCCGGCGTCGACGAGCGCGGCCGGCGGCACCACCACGACGGCCTGATCGGGGGCGTCCCAGTGCTCGATGGCCACGCCCGGCAGGGCGCGGGTCAGTGTTTCTGCTATCGCGGCGGCACCCATCGGGCTCCCTAAGATGCGAACGCCCGCTGCTGGGCGATCTTCCGCTGCAGCTGCACGATGCCGTAGATGAGCGACTCGGGGCGCGGCGGGCAGCCGGGCACGAACACGTCGACCGGGACGATCTGGTCGACACCCTGGACCAGGGCGTAGTTGTCGAACACGCCGCCGATCGAGGCGCAGGCGCCCATCGAGATGACCCACTTGGGCTCGGGCATCTGGTCGTAGACGCGGCGGAGGGCCGGGGCCATCTTCCGCGACACCCGCCCGGCCACGATCATCAGGTCGGACTGGCGCGGCGAGCCGCGGAACACCTCGGCGCCGAAGCGCGCGATGTCGTAGCGGCCGCCGCCCATCGCCATCATCTCGATGGCGCAGCAGGCGAGGCCGAAGGCCACCGGCCAGATGGCCGAGCGGCGCGACCACTGGACCAGCTTGTCCACGCTGGTCGTCAGGAACGGCAGATCCTTGAATTCTTCGAGTTCGGATTCGGACATGGTGCGGTCAGTTCGTGACGCCCCGGTGCGTCAGTCGTCGCGGCGGCTCCAGTCGAGCACGCCCTTGCGCCAGATGTAAACGAAGCCCGTGAGCAGCAGCGCGAAGAAGACGACGATCTGGATCAGGCCGACCCAGCGCAGGTCGCGGATGGCCAGGGCCCAGGGGTAGAGGAAGGCGACCTCGATGTCGAACAGGAGGAAGACCATCGCCACGAGGTAGTACTTGACCGACTGTCGCTCGCGGGCGTCGCCGACGGCCGGCATGCCGCACTCGTAGGGCGCCGATTTCTCGGGCGACGGCTTGCTGGGCCCGAGGAACTGCGACAGCACAAGGTTGCCGGCAGCGAAACCGCCGCCGACGAGAAGAATGAGAACGAGGCCGAACCAGCCTTCCAAGTGGGTTCCTGGGATCGTGTGCGCGGTGGACGGTGCGTCGGCACCGCCCGAAACCGCCCCATGCTATGCGGAGCGCCTGGAGTTTGGCAAGGTTGCCGCCCCTTGTGCGGGTGCGATGAACCGCGGACACTGAAGGCGTCTCGAGGCTGGTGACGCCGCCGTCTCGGGGGAGCTTCGACACCGTCCAGATGCGCCTCGCCTGGTTCACCCCGCTCGCGCCGGTCCGCTCCGGCATCGCCAGCTACAGCGCCATGGTCCTGCCGGCGCTCGCCGCGCGGCATGAGATCGCGATCTTCGCCGGCGACGACGTCTGGACGGCGCGCCGGGCCCAGGCTCGCGTCGGCGCGGACGGGTTCGCCGCGGTCGACTCGCCGTGGGGGCCGATCCGCTCGGCCCACGACTTCGCGCCGCTCCATCAGGCGCGCCCCCACGACCTGGTCGTCTACCAGCTCGGCAATGCCGGCTGCCACGACCACATGTGGGCCTACCTGACCCGCTACCCCGGCCTGGTCGTGCTGCACGACGCGCAGCTCCACCAGTCCCGGGCCCACGCCCTGATCGCGCGCGGCCGGGCCGACGATCTGCGGGCCGAGCTGCGCTTCGGGCATCCGGAAGCGCCGGCCGGCCTCGCCGAGTGGATCCTGGCGGGCCTGGGCAACCCCGGCGCGCCAATCTGGCCGCTCACCGCCGTCCCGCTCGCCGCCGCCCGCACCGTCGCCGTCCACTTCCCGGCTCTAGCCGAGGATCTGCGCGCCGCCTGGCCCGACCTCCCGGTCCAGGTGATCCGCCACGGATCGCCAAATCTGCAACGTTTTCAGAGAGCTGAGAGCGGATCATCGGAAGGATCATCGGGAGGGGCATCGGGAGCGGCATCGGGAGGAGGCGTCACCTTCGCCGCGTTCGGGCTCGTCACTCCCGAGAAACGCGTGCCGCAGATGCTGCGGGCGCTGGCGGCGATCCGTGGCGCGGTGCCCGGCGTGCGGCTCCGGCTCGTCGGCGGCGAGACGCCGCACTACGACGTCCGCGTCGACGCCGAGGCGCACGGCGTCGCCGACCTGGTCGAGGTGACCGGCTGGGTCGACGACGAGGCCTTCGATGGCGCCATCCTGGACGCCGACGTCTGCCTGTGCCTGCGCTGGCCGACCAACCGCGAGGCGTCCGGTCCGTGGATCCGCGCGCTCGCCGCCGGCAAGCCGACCGTCGTCAACGACCTGACCCACCTCGTCGACCTGCCGACGCTCGATCCGCGGACCTGGACGGTCCAGGTGGCGTCCCCCGCCGCTGCGGACGCGACCCGGTCCTGGCGCCGCGACGAGGCGGTCGCCGTCGCCATCGACATCCTCGACGAGGACCATTCGCTGGCGATCGCGATGCGCCGCCTGGCCCTGGACGCCGGCCTGCGCGCCGACCTGGGCGCCGCCGCGCGCCGCCACTGGGCCGCCGGCCACACGGTCGAGCACATGGCCGCCGACTACGAGCGCGCCATCGAGGTGGCCGCCGCGGCCCCGGTCCGGCCGGGTCGGCCGCTCCCGCCGCACGTCACCGTGGACGGCACCGCGCTGGCCCGACGCCTCGCCGCCGAGGTCGGTGTGGCTGTAGACTTTCTGGTGGAGCGCCCATGACCATCAGACTGAACGGCGACCCGCACGATCTCGCCGAGCCGCTGAGCGTGAGCGCGCTGCTGTCGCAGCTCGAGATCGACGGGCGCCGCGTCGCCGTCGAGCGCAACCAGATCGTGGTGAAGCGCGCCGCCTACGATTCAACGGTCGTCGCCGAGGGCGACGAAATCGAGATCGTCAACTTCGTCGGCGGCGGCTAGCAGCCCGTGGTGGAAGTGCCGCGTCGCATCGAGACGGGCGAGGCGCCCGCCGATCAAGGCGCGAGGAGTGAGAATATGGGCGATATGCGAGCGACGAGCAACGCAGAGCGGCGGGATGCATCGCCCGTCGAATGCAGCGGCACTTTCGCCACGGGCTGCTAAAACGCCTGGCCGGCCCGCCGCACCGCACGACCGTGACCGCTCCCCCCGACCGTGACCGCTCGACACAGCCCATGACCAGTGACCCGTTCGTCATCGCCGGGCGGACGTTTGCCTCGCGCCTCATCGTCGGCACGGGCAAGTACCCGTCCAACGCGGTCATGGCCCAGGCCCACGCCGCGTCCGGCGCCGACATGGTGACGGTGGCCGTCCGCCGCGTGAACCTCAACGACCGCAGCGGGCAGTCGCTGATCGACTTCATCGACCGCGACAAGCTGTTCATCCTGCCCAACACCGCCGCCTGCTACACGGCCGACGAAGCCGTCCGCACCGCGCGGCTGGGCCGCGAAGCCGGCCTCTCGAACTGGGTCAAGCTCGAGGTCATCGGCGACGAGAAGACGCTGTTCCCGGACAACGTCGCGCTGCTCGAGGCGACGAAGACGCTGGTCAAGGAAGGCTTCGTCGTCCTGCCCTACACCATCGACGACCCGGTGCTGTGCCGCAAGCTCGAGGACGCCGGCGCCGCCGCCGTGATGCCGCTGGCCGCGCCGATCGGCTCGGGCCTCGGCATCCAGAACCCGAACAACATCTCGATCATCAAGGAGTTCGCCCGCGTCCCGGTGATCGTGGACGCCGGCGTCGGCACCGCCTCGGACGCCGCCATCGCGATGGAGCTGGGCGCCGACGGCGTGCTGATGAACACCGCGATCGCCGGCGCCGCCGACCCGGTGGCGATGGCCACCGCGATGCGGCTCGCCGTCCAGGCCGGCCGCCTCGCCTTCGGCGCCGGCCGCATCGAGAAGAAGCGCTACGCCACGGCCAGCAGCCCGCTGACCGGCGTCATCGGCCGGTGACCCACCAGACCCCCCGCGTCTTCCCGCCGACGCTGGCCCCCGACGACGCCGTCGCGGCGCTGGCCAGGACGCGCGCCGACGCCGACGCCCGCTACAACCAGGCGCTCTCGGCGGTCGACGCCGCGCTGCTGGCGGTGCGCGAGGCGCCGCATCCGCCGCCGCCGCCCGACGAGACGCAGGTCACGCCGCTCAACGAGCGCTGGCGGATCGTGCCCGAGGCGCCGCCGATGGCCGGCAACTGGCTGCAGCGGAAGATCGCCGGCCTTGCCTGGCGCGTAGTGGCGCCGGCCCTCGAGCGCCAGCAGGCCTTCAACGCGGCGCTCGTCGATCACGTCAACCGCAGCGTCCCGGTCGACCGCGCCACGCGCGAGGCCGTCGACGCGGCGCTGCGCTTCACCAGCGACGCCCTCGGCGAGCTGCGCGCCTTCCACTCGGCCCTGATCGTCTACTTCCAGCAGCTGACCGGCTTCGTCGACACTAAGGACTTCGAGTTCGCCGGCCACATCCGCGATCGCTACATCGCCCTCGACGGCGCCGTCGCCGGCCTCACCGACGAGATCCTCAAGCGCTGGGAGTCGATGGTCGCGCGCGAGAAGCGCTTCGACGCCAAGGCGACGGCGATCGGCGCCGCCCAGGCCGACTCGAGCCGCGAGTTCCGCGACGCCATCGCGGTGCTGCACCAGGCGACCATCGCGTTGAAGCGCGAGGTCGAGCGCATCGGGACTGCGCCGCGAGCCGCAGGCGAGGCCGGGGCCGCCTTCGCCGAATCCCCCGTCGCTATCGCTCCGGGGGATTCGGCTTCGGCGCGCCACGCACCACGGTCGACCGTGGACAGTGCCACGCACGGTCGGTTCGGCGCGTGGAAATACGTCGGGTTCGAGGATCGCTTCCGCGGCTCGCGCGACGAGATCCGCCGCCGGCTCGAGGCCTACGTGCCCCTCTTCAGCGGCGCCACCGACGTCCTCGACATCGGCTGCGGCCGCGGCGAGTTCCTCAACCTCCTGCGCGAGCACGGCATCGGCGCCCGCGGCCTCGACCTGAACCACGAGATGGTCGAGGTCTGCCAGGCGCAGGGACTCGAGGCCGTCGAAGGCGATGCGCTCGGCTACCTGCGATCGCTGCCCGACCAGTCGCTGGGCGGCCTGTTCGCGGCCCAGGTCGCCGAGCATCTGGAGCCCGATTACCTCCTCGAGCTGCTCGAAGAGGCGTTCGTGAAGCTGCGGCCCGGCTCGGCGATCGTGCTCGAGACGATTAACGTGGCGAGCTGGTTCGCGTTCTTCTCCAGCTACATCCGCGACATCACCCACGTCCGTCCGCTCCACCCCGACACGCTCAGCTACCTGCTGACCGCGCACGGCTTCCAGGAAGTGACGGTGCGCTACTCGGCGCCCTACCCCGAGCGCGACAAGCTGGTGCGGGTCACCGGCGAGGGCGTCGTCGAGGACGCCCTCAACGCCAACGCCGACAAGCTGAACGCGCTGCTTTTCACCGACATGGACTACGCGGCGGTGGGCCGGAGGCGCTAGTGCACCGCCGTTGACATAGCGTCAACCGTGTGATCTATTCTGCGGGTGGCGCGCATTGCCCCCCGTGTGAGAACGACCTCTAAACAACAGGCGCTGCTGCAGGCCTTGATCGCCCGTCCGTCCGCCCCCGCGGGCGTGGTGCGCCGCGCCCGCGTCCTTCTCCTGAGTGCCGCAGGGGTCAGCGGGGTGGACATTGCCGCGCGCCTCGACCTGTCGCCGGAGTCGGTGTCGCGGATTCGGCGCCGGTTCGTGCAGGCGGGCGTCGACGGGCTGCTCGATCAACCGAAAGCGGGCCGCCGCGACCATGCCGTCCCGGCCGACACGGTCGAGCAGATCGTGCAGCTCGCGCTGTCGCCGCCGCCGGCCGGACGCAGCCGGTGGACGACCCGCCTGTTGGGCGACGCGGTCGGGCGGACCAGCGGCTGTGTCTCCGATGTCTTGCGCGCCAACGGGCTCAAACCGCACCTCGCCCGCACCTACAAGGTGAGTCGGGACCCGGCGTTTGCGGCCAAGGTCACGGACGTGGTCGGGTTGTACCTCCACCCGCCCGAACACGCGATCGTGCTCAGTGTCGACGAGAAGACGTCGATTCAGGCCTTGGAACGCACCCAGCCGCCCCTCCCGTTGCGCGCGGGACGGGCCGTGCGGCACACGCACGACTATCGGCGCCACGGGATCGTCGATCTCTTCGCGGCCCTGGAGATCGCGACCGGCAAGGTGACCCACCGCTTCAGCCCCACGCACACCGGGGCGGACTTCCTCCGGTTCATGAAGAAGGTGGCGCGCACCTACCCCACGCGTGACCTCCACGTGGTCCTCGACAATTCGTCCACGCACGACACCGACGCCGTCCGCGCCTGGCTCGCCGACAACCCGCGCGTGCACTTCCATTACACCCCCACCAGCGCGTCCTGGCTCAACCAGAATCGAAGGCTTCTTCGGCATCTTGGCCAAACAGTCCCTCGCCCTCACCGACTTCGCCTCCATCCGCGCCCTCCAGGCGCATCTCGTCGCGTACCTTCGGGCGTGGAATAAGAACCCGACGCCCTTCGAGTGGACGAAGCCGGCCCGCGCCCTCATCCGGTCACACAAGCGCATGCTTGATCGCATCTCGACGGCGGTGCACTAGCGCGTCCGGCTGCGCCGCCGCGTAACGTCCAACTACCAACTTCCAACCTCCAAGGCACTCCCAATTTCCAACTCCCAACCGAGCTGAGTTGACATCAGCCGCAGGGTTTGGGCGTTGGGAGCTGGAAGTTCCTCGGTAGTTGGTCCTTGGTAGTTGGTCCTTGGAAGTTGGTAGTTGGCGAGGCGCCCCAGAGCCGCGCGTTACTCGTCGCGGCGCGCAAGCCCCTCCGTCAGCCCCATCCACAGCGCGACCAGCAACAGCAGGCGATCGCTGGTCGCCAGGTTGGCGAGGAAGTGCTCGCTCTGGCTGCGCACCAGGAAGGCCACGAGCATGCCGTGCAGGGCGAAGATGGCGGCGCCGCGCGGCGTCGGCGCGGCCCGCCGGACGCCGACGTAGAGCACGCGGCCCCACAGCGCCAGCCAGCCGAGGAGCCCGACCGTGCCGGACTCGGCCAGCACCTGCAGGACGATGTTGTAGGCGTGCGGCGAGTCGGCGCCGAGCCGGCGATCGATGTACTCGCGCTGGTAGGCGCCGAGGCCGATGCCGACGACGGGATGATCGGCGAACATCCCGCGCGCGGCCTGCCAGCCCCGCTCGCGGACCGCCGTCTCGCGCGACACCGCGTCGGCGGCGCGCGACCACACGGCGCCGACGCCGCCGCCGCGCACGGCCACCACCGCCGCGCCGGCGAGGCCGGCGGCGAGCAGCACGGCGGCCGTCTTCGATCGCCACTTCACCACCGCCACGCCGAGGAGCCAGGCGACGACGATCGGGATCGTCAGGACCGCCGATCGCGACCGGAGGAACACCGCTGCGGCGGCGAAGGCCAGCGCCAGCGCGGCGCCGGCGACGCGCACCAGCGGCGGACGCGCCGCGCACGCGAACGCGGCCAGCCCGCACGCGGCCACGGCCATCAGCACGCCGAGCTCGGGGTAGCCGCTCCAGTGTTCGAGGGCGTGGTAGAACCCGGCGCGCTCGACGGTGTCGAAGGCCGATCGCGGCCCGGCGAGCTGCAGCCAGACGAGCAGCAGGCCGCCGACATGGACGCCGACCAGCACGCCGCGGCCGATTGGCAGCGGCGCGGCCGCCGCCGCCAGCAGCGCGGCGAACGCCGCCTGCCGCCACAGCTCGCGCGGCGCATCCGGGCCGCCGGCGGCCGCGAAGACCACCAGCAGCGACAGCGCAGAGAGCGCATACGGGATCAGAGCGCGCGTCGGCCGTGGACGCGACAGCAGCCAAGCGATGGCGGCGCCGCTCGAGCCGACGACGCCGGCGCGCAGCAGCGTGCCCGCCGGCCACGGGCCGTCGCCGACCAGGTAGAGGACGACGGTCGTGGCGATCAGCGCGGCGGCGCCGAGGCCGGCCAGCAGCCGCGGCAGCGCCGCCGGCGGCGTAATCTGCGGGGTGGGGTCCGGCGTCGTCATTCGAACCGCAGTACCGAATCGGACGACGGCGACGCCCTGCGCCTCGCAGAATCTCGCGGACCTGGGTCAGCCGCTCGGGGGCGACCTTCGTCGAGCTGACGACGACCTCGGCGACCGCCGTCGTGCGCAGCAACTCCTCGAGGCGCTCGACGCCGCCGGCGACGCGCAGCCCGTGCAGCTCGGTCCGGGCCAGCGCCGGGTCGTCGTCGACGAAAGCGACCGCCTCGCGGCCGAGCGCGCCGTTCAATCGCAGCTCGCGCAGCACCATCAGCCCGGCCTCGCCGGCGCCGTAGATCACGATCGGCTTGCGGCCGGTCGGACGCGGCCGCAGGCCTTCGGCCATCAGCCGCGCGGCGGCGCGGCTGCCGCCGAGGAACAAGAACAGCAGCACGCCGTCGACCACGAACAGCGCCCGCGAGTAGTTGTGGAACCGGAAGGCGGCGAGGACGCCGAGCACGGCGAAGACCTCGCCGAGCACCACCGCCTGGGCCAGCCGCACGAGGTCGGCCAGGCTGGTGTGGCGCCACAGGCCCTGATAGGTGCGCAGCATCGCAAAGGCCACCATCTTGGCGGCGACGACGAGCGGCAGCGACGCGACGAACAGCGGCTCCTCCGCGGCGTAGGTCTGCTCGAAGCGGAGCCGGTAGGCGGCGTAGTAGGCGAGCGCGATCAGCAGCACGTCGACGGCGAAGGCGCCGGCCTGTCGCCCATACGACGACGCGGCGGGCAGGCGGCGCGCCGCGGTATCGTCCGCAGTCGCGGTGTCTCCCCCGACCTTGCCGAGGAAGACACCGAACAGCACGACGCCGACGCCGAGCAGCGCGATGGCGATGCCGCTGTCGGCCAGGCCCCAGCGGGCGGTGGCGAGCGCGACCAGCCCGGCGACGGCGGCGGCGGCGTAGAGCGCGCTGACGGCCTGCCGCTCGCTGAGGCCGGCGGCGACGAGACGATGCGAGGCGTGATCGCGGCCGCCCTGCGAGATGGGGCGCCCGGCCGCGAAGCGGTGCAGGGTGACGAACGCGGTATCGAAGATCGGCACCAGCACGATCAGCGCCGGCAGCAGCAGCGCGGCCGGCGTCGCGGCGGGTCCCGCGCCTGCCGCCACCAGGCCGAGGCCGCCGACCATGAAGCCGAGGAACAGGCTGCCGGCATCGCCCATGAACATCCGGGCCGGATGGAAGTTGTGGATCAGGAAGCCGGCGCTGGCACCGGCCAGCGCCGCAGCCAGGCGCGCCGCGCCGAGCTGGCCGGTTCCGGCGAACAGCAGCAGGTGCGCGAAGGCGGCGATCGCCGCGACGCCGGCGGCGAGGCCGTCCATGTTGTCGAGGAGGTTGAAGGCGTTCGACAGCGCCACCAGCCACAGCAGCGACAGGAGCATGTCGAGCCAGACCACGCCGGTGACGGGCAGGCGGAGGCCGGCGGACACCACCGCCGCGGCGACGAGGAGCTGAGCGGTGAGCTTGGTCTGCGGCTTGAGCGGCCGCAGGTCGTCGATCAGCCCGAGCGCGACGCAGGCGGCGCCGCCGGCGACGATCACGAACAGCGGCGCGCCCGGATCGAGCATCGGCGCGATGACGGCCAGCGTGCCGATGGCGATGGCCAGGCCGCCGAGGAGCGGAATCGGCCGTTGGTGCCAGCGATCGCCGCGCGGCCGGGCCACCGCGCCGAGCCGGTGGGCCAGGGGCGCACAGGCCAGGCCGGCGAGCGCCGCGATCGCCGCGGCGGCGGCGAAGGTGGCGGTCAGGAGTACCGGGGGCGACATCTCAACGTGCGACTCTACACGCGCACGCCACGGTCCGCGAGCAGGCGGCGGTAGAGCGCGTCGATGTCGCCGACCAGCCGGCCGCTGGCGAAGCGCGGCACGACCGCGGCCCGGGCGGCCGCGCCGAAGGCGGCCGCCTTGGCCGGATCCTCGAGCAGGTCGAGGACGGCGCGCGCCACCGCGCCGGCGTCGCCGACCGGCACGACGAGGCCGGTCCGGTCGTGGCTGACGACGTCCTCGACGCCGCCGGCCCGCGTCGACACGACCGGCCGGCCCGCCGCCATCGCCTCGATCAGCGCCACCGGCGAGCCTTCGTTCTTCGAAGTGAGGACGACCACGTCGAGATCGGCGTAGAGGCGATCGAGGTCGGCGCGCCAGCCGAGGAACCGGACCCGGCCGGCGAGGCCGGGCTCGCGCGCCATCGCCTCGAGCGCGCTGCGCCGCTCGCCGTCGCCGACGACGAGGAAGACCGCGTCGGGCCGCACCGGAGCGATGGCGCGCGCCGCCTGGAGGAACGTCTCGTGCGCCTTGACCGGCACCAGGCGGGCGACGATGCCGACGAGCGGCGCGTCGGCGGCCAGGCCGAGCTCGCGGCGCAGCTCGCCGCGCCGGGCCGGCGCCGCGATCATCGGATCGAGGTCGAGCCCGAGCGGGACGACCACGACGCGATCCTGGCGGCCGATGCCGCGGGCCAGGACGTCGCGGCGGACCCGGTCGGTGACCGCGACGAGCGCGCTCGCCCGCCCCGCCAACAGGCGTTCGGCGATGACGACCAGCCGTGTCTCAAGCGGCGAGAAATACGCGTCGAAGACATGGCCGTGGTAGGTGTGGACCACCACCGGCACCCGGCACAGCGCCGCCGCCAGGCGGCCGAGCGCGCCGGCCTTGGCGGTGTGGGTGTGGACGACGTGCGGCCGGAAGCTCCGCATCAGCCGGACCAGCGCCCAGAACGCCGCCCAGTCCCGGCCGCCCTCGACCTCGCGCCCGAGCGCCGGCACCGACACGAACCGCTCCGGGGCGGCGCCGTGCAGGGCGAGGTAGTCGCCCTCGGCCTCACCGACCTGTCCGGCCACCAGCCGCGAGTCGTAGCGCGACGGGTCCAGCCGCTCGTTCAGGAGGAGCGCGTGCAGCGCCGGTCCGCCCACGTTCATCCGCGAAATGATGCGGAGGACACGCACGCGCGGCGGAGCGTCGTCGGCGGGAACGGTCACGGCGGCTGAGCATATCCCGGCGTCTTCTCCGGCCTCGAGCAAGCCCGGCCGCAGATTCCCGTCACGGTTGAGTGCAGGCGAGTGCAGTACGTGTCGATAGCGCAAGAAGGGACCTTCTGTGCGCCGACTCATCCTGGCCATCGCCGCGCTCGCTCTGCTCTCCGCGCGAGGGACGGTGCCGGTGACTGCCCAGGGGGTGGTCGACTCGGACGCCGACACGCTGCCGGATGCGTGGGAAACGGCCTACGGACTCGATCCGCAGTCGGCGGCGGCGCCCAACGGGGCGAACCACGATCCCGACGGCGACGGCGCCAGCAACCGCGCCGAGTTCCTCGCCGGCACGCACCCGCGCGGCCGTTTCGCGCGCCGCCTCGCCGAGGGCGCGTCGAACACCTTCTTCTCGTGGCAGCTGGCGCTCGCCAACCCCGAAGCCGTGGACGCGCACGTCCTGGTCTCGGCACTGCTCTCCGACGGCACGGTGCGCCGCGTCGCGCGGACCATCCCGCCGCGCGCCCGCGCCACCCTGGCGGCCGCCGACCTCGGGGTCGGGGCCGCCGAGTTCGGGGTCGAGATCGAGGCGGACGTCGCCGTCGGTGCCGATCGCCTGATGACGTGGAATGGCGTCGGCAGCCACGCCGAGTCGTCGGTGGCGGCGCCGGGCCGGCAGTGGTTCCTCGCCGAAGGCGCCACCGGCGGACCGTTCAACCTGTTCTACCTGGTGCAGAACACCAGCAGCCGCGCCGCGGCCGTGACGGTGCGCTACCTGCGGCCGCCACCCGATGCGCCGATCGTCCGGACCTACGAGGTGGCGCCGCGCAGCCGCCAGACGATCTGGGTGAACGCGGTCCCGGGCCTCACCGGCGGCGACGTCTCGGCGGCCATCACGTCGAGCGAGGACATCGCCGTCGAGCGCGCGATGTATCTCGACGGCGCCGGTACGCCGTTCCTCGCCGGGCACGACGCCTCGGCGGTGCCGGCGCCGGCCCTCAACTGGTTCCTGGCCGAGGGCGCCACCGGCGCGTTCTTCGACGAGTTCATCCTGCTCGCCAACCCCTCGACGACGTTGGCCCAGGTCCAGGTCGACTATCTCCTGCCCGACGGCACCGTCGTCCCGCGGGCCTACGACGTGGCCCCGGAGAGCCGGCTGACCATCCGGGTCGACGAGCAGCATCCCTGGCTGGCCGACACCGCCGTCTCGGCCCGCCTCCACAGCCTGAACGGCGTGCCCTTCGTCGCCGAGCGCTCGATGTGGTGGGCGGACGGGGGCTGGTACGAGGCACACAATTCGCCCGGCGCGGTCGAGACCGGGACGCGCTGGCTGGTCTCGGCCGGCGAGGTCGGCGGGCCGCAGAACCAGGCCACCTACGTGCTGCTCGCCAACACGTCGGCCTTCGCCGGGCAGGCTCGCGTCACGGTGCTGCTCGAAGGCGGCGGCACGCTCGAACGCACCTTCCCGCTGGCACCGAACAGCCGCTTCAACGTCGACGTCGCCACGCTCTTCCCAGAGACCGCGAACCGGCGGTTCGGCACGCTGGTCGAGAGCCTCGGTCCCGACCCCGCCGAGCTGGTCGTCGAGTGGTCGATCTACGGCACGCCCGGGGCGCGGCCGTGGGAGCTCGGCGCCAACGCACTGGCGATGAACCTGTCGCCGCCGCTGCACACGCTCGCCGACCGGGCCATCGTGCGCGGCGGCGGAACCACGACGATCGAGACCTTCCGCGCCATCGCCGGCGCGGCCGCCCCGACTTTCTCGGTGACGAGCTCGTCGCCCAGCGTGGCGACGGTGACGATCGACGCGGCCACCGGCACGCTCCGGCTCACCGCCGGCACCGGCACGGGTTCGACGACGGTCACCGTCACCGCCCGCCGGAGCGGGCAGCCCGACGTGGTCGACCGCTTCGTGCTGACGGTGGTCCCGGGTCGGGCGATCTCGTTCGCTGCGCCGACGGCGCTCGGCTCGCGGCTGTTCCCGGCCTTCGCCGACCTGAACAACGACGGCCGCCTCGAGCTGGTCGGCACGCTCAACGCCGGCACCGGCTCGTGCCGCAGGACCTGCGCGCGATCGGGCTCGGCCCGATCGTCGATCTCTTCGCCGAACTGGGACAACCGCGAGAACCGCCCGGTCGACGTCAACGGCGACGGCCGCCTCGATCTCGTCACCTGGGCCTACCTGCCGATCACCGATCCGCGCAGCCTCGGCCGCCTGTTCCTGCAGCAGGCCGACGGCACCTTCGTCGAGGATCCGGCCTTCGCCGCGCTCGCGTCACCGGCTACGGCCACAACATCGTCTCGGCCGACCTGACAACGACGGCGACCTCGACCTGTTCATGGTCGATTACACCCACAACGACCCGCGCGAGCAGTTCTACCTGCTCCTGAACGACGGTCAGGGCCGCTTCACCGACGTCGCCGACGCGGCCGGCGTCGCCAACCGCAACTGGCCGCTCTACAACAAGAGCGAGGGCGCCCAGGCGGTCGACTTCGACGGCGACGGCGATCTCGACCTCTTCGCCGCCAGCCACTTCTACTTCAACGAGGGCGTCACCGGCGGCATCCCGCGCTTCGTCGACCGCCGGGCGGAGCTGGGCCTGCCGTTGCGCTTCGACGAAGGCCTGCGCTTCCTCGACTTCGACAACGACGGCCGGCTCGACCTGCTGCTGCAGCACCCAAGCGAGGGCCCGCAGCTGTGGCGCTTCACCGGCACGCACGTTCGTGCTGGTGCCGCTGCCGGCCAACGTCTACGACCGCAGCTACGGCGCCGACGCCTGCGACCTCAACGGCGACGGCTTCGAGGATTCGATCTTCGCGCCGGGCGACACGACGCGGACCCGCATCCTGCTCAACACCGGCACCGGCGGCTTCATCGAGAACCCGCTGACCACGCTCGACGGCGAGGGCGGCGACGTGATGGCCTGTGGCGACTACGACGACGACGGGCGGCTCGACCTCGGCCGCCGCGCCAGCGGGTCGCTCGAGATCGTCCGCAACACCACCTCGCACGGCGGCCTGACGCGGATCACGCTCGACCTCGTCGACGGCAGCGGCGGCACAACCAGTACGGCCGCGTCGCCCGGATCGGGCCGCGCCAGGCGCCCGGCGTCGTCTACACCCGCGTCGTCGACGGCGGCTCCGGCTTCCTCGCGCAGGGCCAGTACGCGCTGCTGGTCGGCACGCCGTACGCCGGCCCGTTCGACGTCTCGGTGCGCTTCGCCGCGGCACGGTGACGTTCACGATGAATGCCGGCGACAAGCGCCGGGTCTCGCGCAACGGCCAGGTCACCGTATATCCCGTAGCCGGCCCGGCACTCCAGGCGCGCGCCGGGGCCACGCCGCCAGGGCGTCCCACCGCTCGTGTACCATGCGCGGCATGCTGCGGATCCTCCACGTCGTCGGCGCCCGGCCGAACTTCGTGAGAGAATCGCGCCAATCGTGGCCGCGCTCCGCCAGCACGCCGACATCGAGCAGCGGCTGGTCCACACCGGCCAGCACTACAATCGGCGTATGGCCGGCGCGTTCTTCGACGACCTCGGCCTGCCGGCGCCCGACCTAGTTCAGGCCGATCCAGTCCAGCGTCCCGCGCAATGTGCGCGCGCTCATGCTGGCTCCTCGGCGCAGCAACACATGCCAGCGCCCATCAATTAGGGCATCGAACAGACTGTTGTTAAACAGCGACTCATGTCCGTGTGCGACGACGGCATCGAGGATATTACCTGGCCGCAACCCCTGAAAACGCGCATGTGGTGCGCAATGCCGACGCGCGCCAACTTCTGATGAGTGTGCAGCGTTTCGTAGGCGGCCGCATGCGCGATCAGCATATTGCGCAATACGTTGAGCGTGCGGTCGAAGTCGCTGACACCGGGTGGCATGCGTCCGCCCGACAAATACCCATTAGCGCAAACACGTTTGGTTCGTTGATCGGGCACCACAAATCGCATAAATCGCCCAGCGCTTTCGACTTGCTTGGTGTAACGCTGGAAGCGCGGCACGATGACATCGGTGTCTTCCCAGGCGCGTTGTTCTTCCAGCCATGCCGGATGGGTGAAGTGGTGCAGCGTCACCATCGGCTCGATACCGCGCTGGCGCAAACCGAGCAGCATGGCGCGGTAACGGTCGAGCGCGCGCTGTCGAACTTGCCTTCGCGTGGTTCGATTCGACTCCATTCGATCGACAAGCGATGTGCGTTTAGGCCCAGATCGATCATGCGGTCGAATCGTCTTCGGCGTTCTCCCACCAATTGCACGCGAGGGCCGAAGTATCACCGTTGACAATGGTGCCGTTCGATTGCTCCCAGTGCCACCACTGGTTGTTTGTGTTGTTGCCCTCTACCTGGTGCGATGCGGTTGCCGTGCCCCACTTGAAGTCGCGCGGGAAATGAAGCGTGGAGTCGGACATGCGGAATTTATGCAGTCAAACCGGTGGTCTTGCGAATTTTGCGGGCTTGCTGGAAGGCCCACCAGCGCAAAGGTGAAAGCACGCTGACCCACGCGCCAATGTGCCGCACGACCTGGCCGCCGAAGCCGCGCTTAAAACGATAACACCCCACAACTCGTCGTTGCGCTTTTCGAAATTGGCTTCGAGCACGTCCTCGTCTTCATCGGGCACGCCCCACATATCGTAGGTTTTGCAACCTCGGCTGCGCGCCCACAGCATGGCTTCCCATTGCAGTAAATACGTTGGCATCAACTCGCGGCCTTTGTTTCCGCTGGCACCATAAAGATAAATTGCGCGTTCGCCAACCGCAGTGGCAATCAGCGCCGCCAGTGGCTCATTGTTGTATTCGGCGATCAGGAGCCTGGCCGCCCCCGGTGCGGCTTTGTCGTCGACGGCGAGCAGGTTGAGAAAATCTGATAATAGCTGAGGCCATGAATGCCGAATGCCTCTCGTTCGGCAGTGGCTTGATGAGCAGATAAAACAATTCGGCATCATCGGCTGTGCCTGGCGTACTATTACCCCTTTGCGTTTGCTCAAGCCGATGTTGTAGCGGGTCTTTTGCTTCATCGAGGCGGAAGTCCACGTCCTCGTCTACATCGAGATTTACCCATACCGTTCGACGCGGCTGCACGGCAAAGTCGAGTGGGCGCAAGCCGAGCTTGTTCAGCTGGCGCGGTCAGTGGCGGTATCGATCAAGTCTGGCTCGATGACCAATGCAAACGCGCCTGCATTTCCAGCAAGCTTGTGGCGGTGTTGAGCGCGGCAGGGGCATGATCTTCGTTGTCCCAGTTCACCACCGGCCCACGCGGACATAGGCTATTTTGCCAAGCCCGTACGGCAACGTGCGAATGAGCGTCATCGACACGCCGACCGGTTGCCCTGCGGGGTAAGCACGCTGGCACGGGCAGACCTCCAACCATGCGTGCTCTTTAGCTTTCCCCACGCTTCGTCTGCAACAAATGGCCGTGCGCGTGTTGCGCGACAAAGTTGTCCCACTCCGTCTCGGTAATCTCCCGTAGTCGTGCACGGGGCGGCACTGGCGTGATCGCATGTGGCCGAATTGTAAACCGGGAAAAGCCCGCGGTAGGAGTGCTTCAAGCTCTCCGACCGCCCTTTATTAGGAATCGGGGAACAGGGATTTGAACCCGGGACCTCTGCGACCCGAACGAGCGCGCTACCAGACTGCGCTATTCCCCGAAGCTTTAAGATTTTACACTACAAATTGATTTCCCGAAGATTTGCGGTGCATTTTTCTTAAAATGGGGAACGCTGGGATATTCTATGGTTACGGCCTTCGAATATCCCGTGGGACTGTGCCGTGCTGTTTCGACATAAAGCGTACACGGCGCACCATTGCGGGTCATTACTACTTCAGTAAATTCATATTTCCGCGGCGCGCCACCCTGACGCGGGTAGAGCTTTGGGGTGGGGCGGGTTTTGCGTAACACCACCAGTGCGCGTTTGTCGTCGCGGTTGGGCAATGTCACATTTTCGATTCGCACTAGCTCGCCGCCCAATTTGTTGATTGCACCTTCGGCAGCAGTGGTTTCGGCCTGGGCATCGACTCCCTTCATCGCGATGACATAGCCGCCCGCATTCGCGAAGGGCAACAGATACTCGGCCAGTGTTTGCATGGGCGCGACTGCGCGGGCGATGACCGAGATCGTATTGTTCGCGGTGCGCTGGCCGATGTGCGGCTTCCTCGGCCCGGCCATGGGTGGCTTGTGCGCTTTGTAGTTTTAAGGCGCGAATTACTTCGGCGCAGAATTGCACTTTCTTGGATGTGCTATCCATCAGCACCGACGCGCAGGTGGGGCAGGGCGATTTTTAGCGGGATGCCGGGGAAACCGCCGCCTGTGCCGATATCGATTGCGCGCAGGGTTTTGCCGGAGGACAACGCTTGAATTGCAGGCACAACCGTAAGCGAATCGGCAAAGTGCAACGACAAAATAGATAAATCGTCGGTGAGGGCGGTCAGGTTAAAGCGCTCGTTCCATTCGACCAGAAGATTGCGAAAGGTGAGCAGGGCATTGGCTTGCTCGGGCGAGAGTTGCACAGACAATGCCTGCGCGGTGGCGATGATGTCGTTCGCGTTCATGCGTTAACCATTGCGAGTGTAGCATGGGCACTCTCACTCCAAGTATGAGCGGGGCGATTCGCTACAATTCAACACTGCAAACCGAGGAGAACAACGTGTTCACTAAAAAAACAATTAAAGATATTGAGTCGTTGAAGGGCAAGCGCGTGTTGGTGCGCGTGGACTTTAATGTGCCGCTGGACAAAGCAGGCGCGATTACCGACGATACCCGCATTCGCGGGGCATTACCCACCATCCAGTTTATTTTGGATAACGGCGGCGTGCGGTGCTGATGAGCCATCTGGGCCGCCCCAAGGGCGTAGACCCCTCGCAGAGTTTGAAGCCTGCAACCACGCCTCGGTGAACTGCTCAAGCGCCCGTGCAGTTCGCCTCAGACTGCGTGGGCGCAGCGGCGGAAGCGCAAGCCAAAGCCCTGCAGGCGGGCGATGTGTTGCTGCTGGAAAACTTGCGCTTTCATAAAGCCGAAGAGAAGAACGACCCGACTTTGCCAAACAGTTGGCCGTATTAGGCGATGTGTATGTGAACGATGCCTTTGGCAGCGCCCACCGCGCCCACGCCAGCACCGAAGCCGTGGCACACTTTTTGCCTGCGGCAGCCGGCTTTCTTGATGGAAAAAGAAATTAACTTTTTGGGCAAGGTGTTGACCAGACCCGGAGCGGCCGTTCGTGGCCATTTTGGGCGGCGCAAAGATTAGCGACAAGTTGCCCGTGATTAATAACTTGCTGCCATTGGTAGACAAGCTGATTATTGGTGGCGGCATGGCGAACACCTTTCTGAAAGCCGAGGGCTATGAGTTGGGCGATTCGCTGGTTGAAGACAGCGCGCTGGACCAGGCCCGCGAATTGCTGGCTTGTTGCAGTGGCAAATTGATGTTGCCTGTAGACGTGGTAATGGCCGATAAGTTCGCGCCCGATGCCAACACGATGGAAGGCACGGTGGGCCAGATTAAACCGGGATGGCGCGTACTGGACATTGGCCCGCACACACGCATGCAATACGAAAATGCCCTGCGCGACGCAAAGATGATTGTGTGGAATGGCCCGATGGGCGTGTTCGAGATGGAGAAGTTTGCGACGGCACGTTTGCCATTGCTCACGCTGTTGAATGCCAGTGCGAATGCAAACGCCATCAGCGTGATTGGCGGTGGCGACTGCGTGGCTGCGATTGAGCAGGCTGGTGTGGCGGATAAAGTCACGCACATCAGCACCGGCGGCGGCGCCTCGTTGGAGTTTTTGGAAGGCAAGACGCTGCCGGGAATTGCGGTGTTGCCGGAGGAGTGATTGGTCACCCCCTCTCTTGTGCACCGAAACCCTCGACTACTTTTTGGGCAAGCTGTGAGCCGCAGGCCCCAAAAGACTTACCCGACTGATGCAAAACTCGGCTTGCCATATTCTAGCCACAGGGATTCCTTTCGAGGGAGTCGGGGTCGCCGAGCCTCGGCATGACGATTTCCTTTCGTTGATTGATGGAGGCTTACATGAGTGACGAGATGACTACCGAAACAATTCGCGAGTTCGTCATTGCTGGTCATGGCAACCTTGATCGCGTGAAGGAAATGCTGACTGGGCATCCTGAGTTACTCAACATCACCCATCAGTGGAAGCCCGGCGACGCCGAGACGGCGTTGCAGGGCGCATCGCATGTCGGCAACCGCCCCATCGCCGAATATTTGCTCGAACAAGGCGCGCCGCTCGATATCTGCGCTGCGGCAATGCTTGGGCGCACGACCAATGTCGAGCGTTTTCTGGCGGACGACCCAACGTTGATTGAAGCACACGGCGCGCATGGCATTCCCTTGTTAACCCATGCTGCGTTGAGTGGTGATGTTGCCTTGATCGCGAAGTTGTTTGAACGTGGCGCGCGCGATGGTGTGTCACCCGCACTCATCAACGCCGTAAACAAAGGCCATGTTGGACTCGCACAGTGGCTTTTGCAACACGCGCAGCCCGACCGTGCGACGAAGAATTTTCAGGGCAAGACGGCGTTGGAGATTGCCGAAGAACGCGGCGATCAGGCGATGGTCACGTTGTACGTACCCGCTGACACCCATGCAGGTGAAAGTCAACGATGCGCTGCTCGACTACGTGTTCGACGGGCAGCCTCACATCGTGAGATCGACGTTTGCGATGTGGCTTACGTCGTCGCGTCGATACGCTGATTTTGTGGCCGCCAACCGTGACAAGATTCGCAAGGGGCTTCGACTGAGGCAAGACGCTGACGCGTTGGAAGATTTGCGATGGG